>NZ_WING01000001.1:4800000-7479928 GCF_009793335.1 Actinomadura sp. J1-007
CGCCCCGCCCAGCGCGACCGCCAGGACCAGGGCGAGGAAGGCCGCTCCCCGCGTACGCCGCATTCGCTGCATGGGAGCGAATCTAACCCTTGGCCGCCAAAACAAACTACCGACCGGTAACACCCCAGGTCAGCGGGCCGCCGCCGCGTTCAGACGGCGGCGCGGAGGGCGGGGGCGAGGCCGGTCAGGCGGGCGAGGCGGCGGTGGGAGTCGAGCTTGGCGTCCTGGTCGTACGTGCTCGTGTGGACGAGGATCTCGTCGGCGCCGGTCCGTTCGACGAGGCCGCGGAGCTGCTCGGCGACCTGGTCCTCCGTCCCGTACACGTGGCCGTTCATCGACTCCTCGAAGATCCGGCGCTCCCGGTCGGTCATCGCCGTCGCCGCGATCTCCTCCGGCGGCGACAGCGGCGGGAACTCCCCGTGCGTCCGCGCATAGGCGTTCGACCACGCCTCCGGCATCAGCAGCCGCCGCGCCTCCTCCTCGGTGCCCGCGACCGCGACCGTCCCGGACACCATGACGTACGGCTCGTCGCCCCGGAAGTCCGCGCGGTAGCGCTCGATGGCCTCCACCATCCGCGCCTCGCCCCGCGCCGCCGCGATCACCAGCGGCAGCCCGAGCCGCGCGGCGAGGTCCGCGCCCGACCCGGTGGCCAGGATGAACGCGGGCACCCGCAGCCCTTCCGCGGGCCACGCGTGGACGCCCGGATACACGTCCTGGCCACCGTCCAGATAGCCGAGCAGCTCGGTCACCTGGCCCTCGAAGTCGTCGGCGTCGTCCTTGCCGTGCCCGAGCGCCCGCCGGACGCCGCCCGTGAACCCGACCGAACGCCCCAGCCCCATGTCGATCCGCCCCGGATAGAGCGACTCCAGCACCCCGAACTGCTCCGCGACGACGAGCGGACGGTGGTTCGGCAGCATCACGCCGCCCGTTCCGACGCGGATGCGGGACGTGGCCCCGGCGACGGCGGCGGCGAGCACGGTCGGCGCGGACCCCGCGACGCCCGGCACGCTGTGATGCTCCGACACCCAGAACCGGTGGTAGCCGAGCCGTTCCGCCTCCCGGGCGAACGCGACGGTGGCCCGCAGCGCCTCAGGATGCGGACGCCCCCGCCAGGTGCGGGAACGGTCGAGAATCGAGAACCGGGTCATATCCGGTTCAACGCTCCCAGGTCCCGGTCATTCCTGCGCCGGCGTTCACCACGACCTGCGGTGCTTGGCGCGGTCGGCCTCCTTCACGAGCGCCGCGCGCAGATCGTCCGCCGTCGGATACATGACGGTCGGATCCACTCCCGCCCGAGGATCGTGCAGCGTCGCCACCCACTCCCCGAGCCGCCCGTCACTCCGGACGGACCGGAAGATCCGGTGCCCGGTGAACTCCGCCCTGAGCCGTACCAGCGCCTGGTCGTCGGGGTGCGCGTTCCTGTCCATGGTGAGAATCCCTCGCCTCCGCTTCGCTGTTCGAAATGGCGAGACCAGCCTCACAGGTGGCGACTACGCTCTGGAAGCGGTTGATCACAACCCACGACGCACCACCCCCAAGATCGAGCACACCGGCCGATCAGGTGTACTTCTGGAGGCGAGATGCCCGCGCAGTCCGAGCCGTACGACGCCCCCGCCATCGTCACGTTCGCCAAGGAACTGGAATGGCGCCGCACGAAAGCCGGGCACAGCAAGAAGGAACTCGCCGCCAAACTCGGCTTCGCCGAGTCCTACGTCGGCCAGGTCGAACTCTGCAAGAACCTCCCCTCGGAGGACTTCGCCGCCGCCCTCGACACGTTCTTCCAGGCCGACGGCCTCTTCGGCCGCCTCCGCGACCGCATCGCCGAAACCCGCAACGCCCGCCAACTCCCACCGGGCTTCCTGCAATACCTGGAGTACGAGGAACGCGCCACCTACCTCCGCATCTTCAGCACCAACCTGGTCAGCGGCCTCTTCCAGACCGAGGCGTACGCCCACACGATCATGAAAGCGTATGCGGGCTCTGCGGTGAACGAGCGTGTCGCCGAACGCATGGAGCGGAAAAAGATCTTCGATCGGGAGAACCCGCCGCGCACCTTCCTCATCCTGGACGAGGGGGTCATCCGCCGTACGGCAGGCAGTGAGGTCATGCGTGACCAGCTCGAATATCTGTTGGAAGCGGGACGACGCGAGAAGACCCAGCTACAGATCGTCCCGTACGCCGCCGGGCACTATGCGGGACTCGCGGGAAGCTTCACCATTCTGGGGTTCGAGGATTCTCCGGAAGTTGCATACACGGAATCCGCGGGTGAGGGCGTACTGCTGGAGCAACGCGACAGGGTCGCCCTCCAGGCCGTAAAGTGGGACTTGATTCAGGGCCATACGCTTCCCGCTGACAAGTCGTTGTCCATGATCAAAGATGCGATGGAGCAACCATGAAAATGCGTGATCTGGCGGCTGCTCAGTGGCGCAAGAGCAGCCACAGTGGACCTGAGGGAGGGGAATGCGTCGAGATCGCCGACCTTCTCCCGTTGATCGTCGCTCACGGCTCCGAGGGGTGGCGCAAGAGCAGCCACAGCGGGCATCAGGGCGGCGAGTGCGTGGAGGTGGCGGGGTTCGCTCCCGTCGTTGCTGTCCGTGACTCGAAGGACCCGGAAGGGGCGAAGCTGATCCTCGGTGCCGACGCGTGGCGTTCGCTCGCGCGGCGGATCAAGGAGAGCGAGTACGACCTCGCCTGACGGACGGCGTCCTAGCCCGGGTTCGGTGACTCGGGCTAGGACGGGGCCGTGTCAGTTGCTGCGGGCGGCGATGAGCCGGGCGATGGCGTCGGGGACCCTGGTGTTCTCGCGGTCCCATCCCGGAAAGCTGTTGACTTCGCAGAGGGCCGGGGTGCCTTCGTCCCGGAAGAGGATGTCGACTCCGGCGATCACCAGTCCGGTCGCGGCGGCCGCCTGCGTCGCGAGTTCTTCGGCGGCGGGATAACGGCCGGTGCAGAACTCCGACGTCGCGCCCTGGTAGCGGTTCGAGGTGAGGCGGTCGTCGCGCGCGGTCCGTTCGACGGTGCTGACCACGGCGCCGTCCATGACGTAGATGCGGAGATGGCGGCCGTGGGAGTTCTCGATGTACTCCTGGAGCATCGACGGCACGTCCTGGCCGAGGCTGCCGGAGATGTCGGTGAGCAAGGTGCGGTCGGGCGCCAGGAAGACCCGCTTGCCGCGGTTGCCGCGGACCGCCTTCACCACGTACGGGCCCGTCGGAGGCGCCGCCGGAAGCGCGGCTTCGACGGTGCCGTGGGCATAGGTCACGGTGTCGGGCATCGGCAGGCCGTGGGTCGCGAACTGCTGGAGCTGCCAGAACTTGTTGACCGCCGTCAGGGTGGCGTCGATCGGATTGACGATGACGGCTCCCAGGGCGCTGAGCTGGCGCAGCAGCGTGATCTCCCGGTCGGTGTGCAGCGTCGGGGAGGCGAGGCAGGCGCACACGGTCCGCGGCGGCGGAAGCCGCGTACCGGTGTGGTCCAGGACCAGGAGCCGACCGTCCTTCACGGCGACGAGCAACTCGTCGGGATGCCGTAGCTGCCAGCGGCCCGGTAGGTGCTGGTCGAAGGCGGTGAACAGCTCGCCGAGCTCCGGAGGGCGGCCCAACTCCTTGGCGACCAGTACCCATACCGTGCTTTCCAGGGTGGTCAAGAGGCTCAGTTCCTCTGCTCTGTCGTCGGCGATGTCAGGCTTGGGAGAAGGTGTGCGCGAGTTCGTCCCGCCGGGCACGCCATTCGTGGTCGAGCAGGCTGAACAGCGTGAAATCCCACCACCTCCCGTTCTTGAAGGCGTACTCACGGATCGTGCCGACGCGGCCGGCCCCCGCCGACGTCAGGATCTTCTCGACCGTGGTGTTCCCTACGAGCGCGGCCATCGACAGCCGGTGCAGTCCCAGCTCCTCGAAGACGAAGCCGCACAGGAGATGGAACCCTTCGTGGCCGGCCCTCTGCCGTTGGGCGTCGGCCGTGAGGTTGGCGCCGTAGCATGCGGCGCTGAGATTGCGTTCGACATCGACGGCGATGGTGCCGATCACCGCGTCGTCCCGGCACCGCACGACCGCCATGCGGTACGAGCGGCGCGGCCGCTGCCGGGCGTCGGCCAGGGCCTGGGCCACGACGGCGGCGCACTCCTCCGGCGTCCGCACATCGCTGGCCATGTTCGCCATGAGCTCCGGGCTGGTCCAGATCTGCGTCAGAGTGTGCAGATCGGAAGGCGCGATCTCGCGCAGCAGCACGTTGCGGCCGCGTTGCAGCACCGGGCCGTCCTCCGTGTCCACCTGGTGCCCCGCACCCATGCCGGAAACGCTCACTGTGCTCTCTCCTCTACTCTCGGTTGGATCTCTGTGGCCTCGACGGGCCGCGTGCCCGTGGGGCGGCAGAGGGGCCGGTCCATCGACCGTTCGGCAGGGCGTACGGTCGCCCCACCGGTCAGCGCGGCTCTCGGCTCTCCTCGGCACGCAGGGCCCGGACGCGGCGGGACGGCCCGCCCGGCAGCAGCAGCGCCGGGATGATCGTCGCGGCGGTCAGGGCGAGCGTCCACCAGAACGTGCGGCCGAAGGCGGTGGCCTGCTCGTCGCGGGCGGCGGCGAGCTGGTATTGCAGGACGACGACGATCAGCACGGTGCCCATCGCGCCGCCGATCCGCTGCAACAGGCGGGTGATCGCGCTCGCGTGCGGGATCTGGTCGGGGGTCAGGTGCTGGTAGGCGGCGGCCAGGATGGGGATGAACACCCCGCCCAGGCCGGCGCCCCGGACCGCCAGCGCCGCGACGACCAGAAGCGGCGGCAGCGCGGTCGGTTGCGTGAAGGGCAGCAGGCCCACCGTGGCCAGGACCAGTCCGCCCACCACGACCGGGCGTGCGCCGACGCGGTCGGTGAGCCGGCCGACGAGGTTGCGGGTGAGCAGGGCGCCGATGCCCTGGGGGGCCATCAGCAGCCCGGCGGCCAGCGCGCTCCGGCCGTGCACCCGCTGGAAGTACAGCGGCAGCAGCAGCAGCGCCGCCTGCAACACCGACCCCCATAAGAACAGCAGCCCGGCCGGGACGCCGAACGACCGCTTCCGCAGCAGCCGCACGTCGATGATCGGCTCCCTGCTCGTTCGTACGGCGTGGACGGCGAAGGCGGTCAGCAGCACCGCTCCGGCCGCCAGCGGTCCCGCGACCGCGGCCTGCCGGAAACCGCCGGATCCATGGGCGCCCGACAGCCCGTACAGCAGGGCGGCCACTCCCGGCGACACGAGCAGGAGCCCGACCACGTCGCAACGGGCGGTGCGCCGTGCCGTACCGGCGGGCAGGTGGCGCCAGGCCAGCGCCAGCCCCACCACGCAGAACGGCACGTTCAACCAGAAGATCCAGCGCCAGCCGAGGCAGCTCAGGATCAGCCCGCCGACCGTCGGCCCGGCGATCGGCCCGATCAGCATGGGCATGCTCACCACCGCCGAGACCTGGCCCAGCCGGCGTCCTTCGGCCGCCTCCGCCACCAGCGTCTGCAACGTCGAGAGCATCAGCCCCCCGGCGACGCCCTGCACCACCCGGAAACCGATCAGACTGCCCAGGCCCCAGGCCGTGCTGCACCCCACCGACCCGGCCAGGAACAGCCACAGCGACGCCAGCCACATCCGCCGGCCGCCGAACCGCGCCGTACCCCAGCCACTGACGGGCGTGGCCACGCCCATCGCGAGCAGGTAGCCCGTGACCACCCACTGCACCTTCACCACCGGCGCGTGAAGGTCCTGGCTCAGCCTGTCGACGGCGACGTTCACGATCGTCATGTCCAGCACGACCCCTACGGCGCCGACCAGCAGCACCCCCGCCAGCCGCCGCAACGCCGGATCGAGCCCCCGGGCGCCGGTCTCCGTCTTCTCGACCAACCCGTCCCTCCGATTCGGCTCCGACCACGCCGCCGGCGTCGCCGCACGACCGGACCGGACGGCGCGAGCACTCGCGCCGCGAGATCCGGCCGGAACCTTGAAGGGCCGCGAAGAAGACCTCCGCTAAGGGACGACCCAGTCCACCAGGCATAACGCACATCGTAGTTGAGTCGTGACCGACAGTAGCCACAGACGCGAACCCCAACCCCAACCCCCTGCCCAGCCCCCACCCGCCGACCCACCCCACCCCCACCTCACCAGTGGGAACGGGCCTCCCCGGGCACGGGCCTTGGTCTGGGCGGTGGTGTGAAGGGGCAGGTTGCGCGGCCCAGCGGCCCGGGTGGTCCGGACGGCCCGGATACGGTCCTTGGCTCGGGTCCGTTGCCGGTGGTGGCGTTCGAGTTCGGCGGCTGACTCAGACGGGCCGAGGAGGTTGGAATATCAGCTGAGTGCTTGGATCTCGGTCGCCAGGTTCTCCTGGCTGGCCGCCCACGACGCCAATAGGGCCAGACCGTCTGCGGTCGCCGTGCCGGCGGGCGCGGTGTAGACGTTCAGGAGCAGGCCGGGGTCGGTAGGCAACTGCATCGACTCGACGTCCAGGTCGAGCCGGCCCACTGCCGGATGGTGCACGCGCTTGCGCCCGGACCGGTGGAGCCGAACGTCCTGAGACGCCCACCGCTGCCGAAATAGTTCACTGTGCGTTGACAATTCATCGACGAGGGCGATCAGTTCCTCGTCGTGCGGATCGCGGCCGGCTTCCATGCGCAGCTTGGCGGCCATATCGCAGGCGATCCGGTCATAGTCCACGAAGAACGTTGCCGCCGCTTCGGGCTCCAGATACACGAACCGCGCGGTGTTCGCCGGGCGTCGCGTGCCGGTCAGCACCGGTGAGAACAGCGCGCGGGCAAGGTGATTCACGGCCAGCACGTCATAACGGCTGTTGCATATCCACGCCGGTGCATCGGTGATGGCGTCGAGCACCCGCTGAAGCGCCGGACGCACCGTCACGGCGGGTCGCCGGCGGCGTGGGCCGCCGGGCGACCCGGACCGCCGCGCAAGGTGGAACAGGTGATCGCGCTCGGCCTCGTCGAGTTGCAGGGCAGAGGCCAACGCGTCGAGCACCCCGCCGGAAGCGCCCGCGAGGCCGCCGCGCTCCATACGCACGTAGTAGTCGACCGATACCCCTGCCAGGAGAGCCACCTCCTCTCGACGCAGACCTTCGACCCGGCGGTTGCCGCCATAGGCGGGCAGTCCGGCCCGCTCGGGCGCGATCCGCGCGCGCCGCGAACTCAGGAACTCCTTGATCTCAGTGCGCAGATCCATCGTGGCCACCCCGTCACCCTAGGCCCCGTCCGCAAGTGGAGGGAGGCCCTGCTGGTACCCCCCACGGCCACGCACCCCCTCACACGTGCGCCCGGCGTCGTAGCAGGAAGAGGCCCGCCCCGACGCCTGGACACACCCGCCGGCCGGCAGAGCCCCGCGCCGACGCCTAGGTACCTGATGCGGTCGTGGCGATGCCGCCGTCGACCGGGATGATGGTGCCCGTGAGGTAAGCCCCGGCCCGGCTGGCGAGGAACACGGCGATGCCTGCCATGTCGTCGTCGCGGCCGAGCCGGCGCAGAGGGGCCTTCGCCGCGATCGTGTCGCCGACGGCCTCAAGCGTGGACGCCATCATCTGCGACGGGAACGGCCCCGGGGCCACCGCGTTCACCGTGACGTGCCGCGGGCCCAGCTCTCTGGCGAGCACTCGGGTGAGTTGGTGGAGCGCCGCTTTGCTGCTGGCGTACGAGTAGTTGGGCGACTCGGCGACGTGGATGGCGGCGATACTGCCGATGTTGATGATCCGCGCGGGATCGTCGGCGGCGCCCGCCCTGCGCAGGGCGGGAAGCAGCGCCTGCACCAGCCAGAACGGCGACTTGAGGTTGAGGTCGATCACCGAGTCCCACGCCTCGTTCGGGAACGTCTCCAGCGGCTCGCGCCACATCGATCCCGCGTTGTTGACGAGGATGTCCAGGCGTCCCGAGTCGGCCATGACCAGATCGGCGAGGCGCCGGCACTCGTCGTACCTGGACAGGTCGGCGGGGATCGCTCGAACGTCGCCGAACTCGGACAGCAGACGCTGTGCCTCCGCGCACGTGTCCGCCTTGCGTGAGCTGATAATGACGCGGGCGCCCGCCTGTAGAAGGCCGCGCGCTATCATCATCCCAATGCCCTTGGTGCCGCCAGTGACAAGTGCGTACTTCCCACTCAGATCGAAAAGGTCTGCGTGAGCGGTGAATTGGTCGTCCGCCATTGGTCTTCGTTCCTTCTGTCATGGAAGCATGCGCCGGCACGGGTTATCGGGCGGCCGTCGTGCGCGCCTCCCGTGGGAGCATTGCTTCTCCTCTGTACGGCTGGAAGCCGACTCGAAGAGATTGACAGACGTCTTGGCTGACTGGGAGATCCTGGTGATACAGGTACTGTGAGAGCCCCCTTTCCCGGTGCGCCGACTCCACGACTCTGGCGGCGCTTGACGAAAGCGCGAGGCTAGCCCGGCCCGGCCGAGGAGGATGCGGTGGCGCAGGAGGTGGAAGCCTGCCCGGCCGTACATCCGTCTCTTGACCAGCTACTTGTTCACTCCTCCCCGGGTGATCGAACTTTTCGGTCCGAGTCCGGATCTGATGTGGAGACGAACACGTTCGGATCGGAAAAGGAGCCACATGAATTCAGACTCTCTACTCCTGGTCGCGATCCCGGTCGGCAGTGCTCTGTTCGCCGGGATCGTCACCTACGGGCTCGTCGGCCGTGGCTTCCGGGGCGGAGGCAGGGCGGCGGTCGCACTGGCCAGTGCCGCCCTTGTCGGAGTGGCATCCGTGTTCGTCCTCTACCTGGCGGTGGCCGCGTTCCTGGCGTGCATGGTCTTCTACTTGGTGGTGCGCTTCTTTCTCCGGCCCCCTCTCGCTCTCGTGCTGGCGGGGATCGTCCTCCTCGGCGGGCTGTCCACCGCCGTAATGATCATGGCCGTCGCGCTCAGTCGGATGTGACGACGAGGCGCGGACTTCGCGGCGGATAACGATAGGCCCAGCGGTGGTTCGTTGGATCAAGGTGGGATGTATGGGCTTCGGGAGTCTGGCTTCCGGGCCGGCGTTCCGGGGCGTCCTAGCCCGGGGTGGTGGCTCGGGCCAGGACCAGGCCGCCGATGATGAGGGTCAGGGCGAGGGCGCGGCCCAGGGTCATGGGGTCGCGGTGGACGGCCATGCCGAGGGCGATCGCGCCGACCGCGCCGATGCCGGTGAAGACGGCGTAGGACGTTCCCACGGGGAGGGTCTTCATGGCGACGGACAGCAGGTAGATCGACAGGCCGCCGAGGGCGAAGCAGAGGAGCGTCGGCCAGGGGCGGGTGAAGTTGTCCGTCGGCTTGATGCTCTGCGAGAACGCGATCTCGACCAGTCCGGCGAGTCCGAGGACGATCCAGTTCATCAGTAGTCCCGCGCGAGTTCGGCCGCCGCGCGGAGGGCCGCGGCGTACGACTCGTCGTGGGCCGCGCGGAAGCCGGCGAGGGCCGGGTCCACGCGGGAGTTGACGAGTTCGGCGTTGAGGAACGCGACGTCCTTCACCCCGTAGTGCCCGGCGAAGAAGTCGCGCAGCAGGGTCTCCTGGTGGTCGAACGGGGCCTTCGGCGTGCCGGGCGCGTACGAGCCGCCGCGGGCGGTGGCGACGACGAAGCGGCGGGGCGCGAGGTTCATCCGGGGGAACGTCACCTGGTCGATCCACGCCTTGAGCGACGCCGGGACCGTGTAGTTGTACATCGGCGAGGCGATCAGCACGACGTCGGCGGCGACCAGCTCTTCGAGGAGGGGTTCGAGGACGGCCCACGCGGCCTTCTGGGCCGGGGTGCGGGCCGCCTCCTTGAGGCGGGGGAGCTCGGTGATCCCGGACTCCAGGACGTTGTCGCAGATCTCCGTCCAGGCCTCGGTGATCAGGGGGACCGGGTCGGCGGCCAGGTCGCGGTACAGGTGCAGGCCGCCGGGGTGCTTCTCCCGCCAGGACGCGGCGAACGCGTCCCCCACCTCGCGGCTGACGGAGGCGCGGCGGGCGCTGGAATCCAGGTGCAGCAGGGCGGGCATGGCGGCTCCTCAAGTGGACGTCGTGTCCGGATGACTGTAGGCACAAGCGGACGCGTTGTCCATTTATTCCAGGGGTACAGTCCCCGGCATGGACGAGCTGCTCGCCGGGAAGGAGCCCCGGCCGCGCGAGCGGGCGGACGCCGCCCGCAACCGGGCGAAGGTGCTCGACGCCGCGGCCGGGCTGTTCGCCTCCCGCGACCCGCGCGCGGTGACCATGGACGACATCGCCAAGGCCGCGGGCGTCGGGCGCGGCACCCTCTACCGGCGGTATCCCGACACGACGTCGATCGCGCTGGCCCTGCTGGACGAGCACGAGCGCGGGCTCCAGGAGAAGCTGCTCCGGGGCGAGCCGCCTCTCGGTCCGGGCGCGCCTCCGGGGGAACGGCTCGCCGCGTTCTACGAGGCCATGGTCGATCTGCTCGACGCGCACATCGACCTGGTGCTCGGCGCGGAGGCGGGCGGGGAGCGGCTGACGACCGGGGCGTACGGGTTCTGGCGCGCGCACGTCCGCGCCCTACTGGCCGAGGCGAACGTTCCCGAGCCGGACGTGATGGCGGACGTCCTGCTGGCCCCGCTGGCGTCCGAGGTCTACGCCCACCAGCGCGAACGGGGCCAGACTTCCCAACGGATCAAGGCGGCCCTGCGGCGGCTGGCGCTGGCGGCCACGGGCGAAGGCCGTTAGGCGAGGCTCTTGCCCATGGCCTCTTCCCACTCCTGGCCGCTGGTCGTGGGGCGCGACGTACCACTTGGACTTGCCTCTGCTGAAGCCACTTCTGATCGCCCTCATTTGCGGGCAACCTATCGCCGGAAGCGGGTGGAACGGTGGGGTCGGCCGGTCTCGGTCGCGAGGAGGGGGGTGATCGCTTGCAGGAGGTTCGGGGGTTCGAGGGCCTTGAGGGTGGCGATGGCCGGGGGTGGGAGCCAGGAGGCGCCCGCGTACGTGTCGTTCTCCTCCGGGGTGAACGCGGCGGGGGCCACGGCGGGCGTGTCGGGGAAGCGGGCCAGGTAGAACGGCTCGGTTTTCACGTAATGGCGGCCCAGCCAGTGGAAATCGCGCACCACCGGGACACTGATGTCTTGGACGGCCTCGCCGGGGAGGCCGGTTTCCTCGAAAAGCTCGCGGCGGGCCGCGTCCAGCGGGGTCTCCATGGATTCGACGCCGCCGCCCGGGGGCTCCCAGAAGAGACGGCCGGAAACGGGGTCGTGCCATTGCAGGAGCAGAATCCGGTCGGACGGGTCCACGCAGATGATGCGTACGGCCGGACGGTCCGACGGCGTCTCGTCGCTCATGCGCACTCCTCCCAAGGGCTCGTACGGGCTCCATCGTGGGGGACGGGGCGGACCGGCAGCGGCGGCAGGGTGCGCGAAGTAAGCTCGTAGCCCTCACCCAGGACGGCTCCGGAGTCGATCTTCGGGCCGGTGAGCTGCCGCTTCGCGGTGCCGAGGCGGCCGGGCCGCGCCCCCGCGGGCCCTCGCCCGCGCGGAGTCCTGGACCCCTGAATCCCAGCCGAAAGCGACCGTGACCGTGCAGACCGCCCCTACCGAGTACGTGCTGACGCTCTCCTGCCCCGACCGGCCCGGCATCGTCGCCGCCGTGTCCGGGCTGCTCGCCGAGCGCGGCTGCAACATCCTGGAGAGCCAGCAGTTCAGCGACCGCGACAGCGGCGTGTTCTTCATGCGCGTGCAGTTCGCGGCGCTGCCCGACACCGACGAGGACGAGCTGCGCGGCTCGTTCGGTGCCCTCGCGCCCGAGCTCGGCCTGGAGTTCGAGCTGCACGGCACCGCCGTCCGGCCGCGCGTGCTGATCATGGTGTCGAAGGGCGGGCACTGCCTGAACGACCTGCTGTACCGGCAGCGGTCCGGGCTGCTCGACGTCGAGGTGGTCGCGGTCGTGTCCAACCACCCCGACCTGCGCCCGCTCACCCAGTCGTACGGGATCGACTACCACCACCTGCCCGCCGGGCCCGGCGGCAAGGCCGCGCAGGAGGCCGAGGTGCTCACCCTGGTCGAGCACTACCGCGCCGACCTGGTCGTGCTGGCCCGCTACATGCAGATCCTGTCCGACGGCTTCTGCGCCAAGCTGCCCGGCCGGGTGATCAACATCCACCACTCGTTCCTACCGAGCTTCAAGGGCGCGCGGCCGTACCACCAGGCGCACGCGCGGGGCGTGAAGCTGATCGGCGCGACCGCCCACTACGTCACCGCCGACCTGGACGAGGGCCCGATCATCGAGCAGGAGGTCGCGCGCGTCGACCACACGCACAGCCCCGAGGAACTGGTCGCGGTCGGCCGCGACGTGGAGTGCCTCGCGCTCGCCCGCGCCGTCCGGTGGCACGCCGAGCACCGCGTCCTGCTGAACGGCGACCGCACCGTGGTCTTCCGCTGACCTCCACGGGGCCGTCCGGGCGGGTCAGCGTACGACGCGGTACCAGCACCTCGTCGAGGAGGCCCGCCTCGACGCACTGCCCGGCGACGTTCGCGCCCAGCACGTTGACGTAGCGGTCACCGGCGGCGGCCTTGGCGTCCGCGACCGCCGTCCCAAGGTCGCCGGCGAACGTGACGCCCGGCTCCGGCCCGGCCGGCGGCCGATGCGTCAGGACGAACACCGGCCCGTCGTACCGCCCGCCGAACGCGCCCTCCTGGTCGGTGCCCTTGTTCGGGTCGTCGCCCCGATGGAGGCGGGGGGAGATCGCATCATACATTCGATACTAAATGATAGCTCTTGTCATATACGATTTCGTGTATGTAGTGTCCGGCCAACGATGTCCCATGCGGCGGCGAAGGAGGCGGACTCCATGACGGACCCCCACGAGGCGCGCTCTCCACGGGCGCGCCCCGCTGAGGCGCGGCACCCCGGAAGACCCCTGGACGGACGCGACGCCGAGATCGCGCGGCACAAGCGGGTGGTGCTGGCGTCGGCGGGCGCGACCGTCGCGGCGTTCATGGCGTTCCCCCTGCTGACGCTGTTCACCGGGGCGCTGGACGGCGTCGCGGGCGGCGTCGGCGCCGGGTACGCCGCGGGCCTGGTCGTGATCATCGGGCCCGTCGCCGGCGCGACCGCCTACCGGCGCTGGGCCTCCCGCGCCGAGGCCGCGCCGGGGCCCGGCGCCGGGGCGCGCGTGGACCCGGGGGCGGGACGGTGAACGGCACGGCGGTGACGATCGTGCTGCTCCTGATCGCGGTGACGCTGGCGCTGACGGCGCGGGCGGCGCGGCGCAACCGCAGCACCGACGACCACTACGTCGCGGGCGGCCGGATCGGCGGCCTCCAGAACGGGCTCGCGCTCGCGGGCGACCAGCTCTCGGCCGCGTCGTTCCTCGGCATCACCGGGGCGGTGGCGCTGACCGGGTTCAACGGGTTCTACCTGGCCGTCGGCGTGCCCGCCGCGTACCTGCTGATGCTGATGGTGATCGCCGAGCCGCTGCGCAACCTCGGCCGCTACACCCTCGCCGACGCGGTCGCGGCGCGGTTCGAGGGGCGCGGGCTGCGCACCGCGATGGCCGTCGCCACGCTGGTGATCAGCATCATCTACATGGTGATCCAGTTCGTCGGGGCCGGGCTGCTCGCGCAACTGCTGCTCGGCGTGGACTTCCCGGTCGCGGTGGTGGTGATCGGCGCGCTGATGACCGTCTACATCCTGATCGGCGGGATGGTCGGAACGACCTACATCCAGGTGTTCAAGGCCGTCGTGCTGATCGTCACCGTGAGCGTGCTGCTCGTCCTGGTCACCGCGAAGACCGGCGGGAACCCGCTCGGGGCCATGCGGGACGCGGCCGACCGGTTCGGCGACGGGGTGATCGCGCCCGCGCACGGCGACACGACCAAGGCCGTCGACACGGTGTCGCTGACGCTCGGCATGGTGCTCGGCATGATGGGCCTGCCGCACGTGATGGTGCGGTTCCTGACCGTCCGGGACGGGCGCGCGGCCCGCGACTCCGCCCAGGTCGCCATGTGGATCTTCGCGGTGTTCTTCGCCGTGCTGCCCGTCTTCGGGTACGCCGCGCTGAACCTGGTCGGCCGCGCGAAGATCGTCGGGGACAACAAGGCCGGCAACCTCGCCGCGCCGAGGCTGGCCGAGGAGATCGGCGGCAACCTGCTGTTCTCGGTCACCGCGGCGGTGGTGATGGTGACGATCCTCGCGGTGCTGGCGGGCCTCGCCATCGCCTCGTCCGGCGCGATCGCGCACGACCTCTACACGACCGTGCTGAAGCGCGGCGAGGTGTCCCCGCGCGGCCAGCTCCTCGTCGGCCGGATCGCCGGGGTCGCGATCTCCGTCGTGGCGATCCTCGTGGCGCTCTGGGCGAAGGAGCTGAACATCGCGTTCCTCGGGAACGTGGCGTTCGCGGTCGCGGCGAGCACGACCACGCCGGTGCTGGTCCTCACCATCTACTGGAGCGGCCTCAACCGGTACGGGGCGGTCGCCGGGCTGGTCGGCGGGCTCGTCTCGTCCGTCGGGCTCGTCCTGGTCGGGCCGGACGTGCTGGGCGACGACCACCTGTTCCCGCTGTCGATCCCGGCGCTGCTGACGGTGCCGTTCGGGTTCCTGTGCGCGTGGGCGGCGAGCGTGGCGACCCGCGGCCGGGCGGAGGCCGCGGGCGCCCCGTACCGGGAGCTCGCGCGCAGGGCGTTCCCCGACGGACGTCAGACGCCCGCGGGCTCCGGCGTCTGACCGCCCCCGCCGGCGGGCCCGGGCCCAGTGCCCTGCCCGCCGGCGGGCCCGGGCCCGGCGTCCGGCCCCTCGGCGTCCTTGCGGGGGGCGTCGTCCAGGAGGGTCTCCTCGTTGAACGGCTCGTGGCCCGCCAGGACGCGGCGGGCCCGTTCGGCGTCGAGTTCGCCGGTCCAGGAGCCGATCACGACGGTGGCGACGGCGTTGCCCGCGAAGTTGGTCAGCGCGCGGGCCTCGGACATGAACCGGTCGATGCCGATGATGAAGCCGACGCCGTCCACCAGGGCGGGCTTGTGCGATTGCAGGCCGCCCGCGAGGGTGGCCAGCCCCGCGCCGCTGACGCCCGCGGCCCCCTTCGAGGCGACGATCATGAACAGCAGCAGCGGGATCTGCGCGCCGACCGACAGCGGCTCGTCCTGGGCCGAGGCGATGAACAGCGTGGCCATCGTCAGGTAGATCGCGGTGCCGTCCAGGTTGAACGAGTAGCCGGTCGGGACGGTGATGCCGACGACGGGGCGGCTGACGCCCAGGTGCTCCATCTTGGCGATCAGGCGCGGCAGCGCCGACTCCGACGAGGAGGTGGACAGGATCAGCAGGAACTCGCGGGCCAGGTAGCGCAGCAGGTGCCAGATGCTCATCCGCGCGCCCAGCCACAGCACCGCGCCCAGCACGATTCCGATGAACAGCACGCAGGTCAGGTAGAAGCCGAGCATGATCACCGCGAGGCTGCGCAGCGCGGACCAGCCGGTCTCGCCCACCACGGCGGCGATCGCGCCGAACGCCCCGACCGGCGCCGCCCACATGATCATCGCCAGGATCCGGAACACCCAGCGCTGCATCAGCTCCACGCCCCGCAGCACGGGCGCCCCGGCGGGACCGAGCTGCTGGACGGCGAACCCGGCCAGCAGCGCGACCAGCAGCGTCTGGAGCACCTGGCCCTCGGTCAGCGCCGACACCAGCGTGGTGGGGATGATCCCCAGCAGGAAGTCGGTCGTCCCCTCCGCGCCCTCGGCCTGCTCGTGCGCGCTCGCCGCCGAGGACGGGTCCAGGTGCAGCCCCTCGCCGGGGTGCAGGACGTTGCCGACGGCCAGGCCGATCGCCAGCGCGAACGTCGACATCACCAGGAAGTAGACGATGGCGATCACGCCGACCTTGCCGACCTTCGCCGCCCGCGCGACCGACCCGATCCCGAGCACGATCGTGCAGAAGATGATCGGCGAGATCATCATCTTGATCAGGTTGACGAACCCGGTGCCGAGCGGCTTGAGTTCCTTCGCGAAGTCCGGCGCGGCGATCCCCACGGCGATGCCCAGCACCACCGCGGCCACCACCGCCAGATACAGGTAGTGCACGCGATCCCGGCGGGACCGCGCCGGTGCGGTCTCACCGCCGTCCGGGGCAGCGGCCACGATGTCCTCCTCGTTCGGTGTCGCTCGTGGTTGGTCGTCGTTCGTCGTCGTCCGGTGTCGGGCGCGTCGGTCCGCGCTGTGCGCGCACGCCGTGCGGTGCGCGTCCGCCCGCGACTATGCGCCCCGCTGTGACCCCGGTCACGTTTGTGTACATTTCGTTCACGGCGGAGACGGACGCCGGCGAGGGCGGACGGCGGCGGAGACGGGCCGGGGGTGGGACGGATGCGGGGTGCGGGGCTGCTGTCCCGGCCGCGGCGCTGGAGCGTCGCGCGCCAGCTCCTGGCCTTGCAGGCGGCGGTCGTCGTGCTGCTCGTCGCGGTCGGCGCGGCGCTGGCCCACCTCGACGCGCGGCGGGCGGTCGGCGACCGGGCGCGGCAGGAGGTGGCGGCGGTGGCCGCGACGATCGCGGACGCCCCCAACGTGCGGGCCGCGCTCGCGGGCGGCGCTCCGAGCCGCGAGCTCCAGCCGTACGCCGAACGGGTCCGCGCCGACACCGGCGTCGACTTCATCACGATCATGAGCCCGGACGGGATCCGCTACACCCATCCCGACCCCGGGCGGATCGGCGAGCGGTTCCTCGGCAACACCGGGCGGGCGCGCCTCGGCCGCCCGCTCACCGAGACCTACACCGGCACCCTCGGCCCGTCCGTCCGGACCGTCGCCCCCGTCTTCGCCGACCCGGCCGGTCCGCCGGGCGGGACCGGGGCGTCCGGCCGGGCCGGGGCGGACGGGGGGTCCGAAGGGCGGCGCGTCGTCGCGCTCGTCGCCGTGGGGATCACGGTCAGCTCGATATCGGCCGAGCTGCGCGAACGGCTCGTGTCGCTGATCGCGGTCGCCGCCGCCGTGCTCGCGGCCGGGATGGCGGGCAGCTACCTGGTCAGCGCCCGGCTGCGGCGGCAGACCCGCGGCGTCGCGCCGGGCGAGCTGCGCGAGATGTTCGAGTACTACGAGGCGATCCTGCACGCCGTCCGCGAGGGCCTGGTCCTGCTGGACCGCGACGGGCGGGTGGCGCTGTGCAACGACGCCGCGCGCGAACTGCTCGGCCTCGCCGGGGACCCGCGCGGCCGGTCCGCCGCGGAGCTCGGCCTGTCCGGCGAGCTGGCCGCCGCGCTCGCGTCCGCCGAGCCCCGTTCGGACGAGATCCACGTGGGCGACACGCGCGTCCTCGTCGTCAACGCCTCGCCCGTGCGGTCGCGGGACCGCGCCATGGGCAACGTGGTGACGCTGCGCGACCACACCGAGCTCCAGGGCCTCGCGGGCGAGCTGGACACGGTCCGCGGGTTCGCCGAGTCGCTGCGCGCGCAGGCGCACGAGGCCGCGAACCGGCTGCACACCGTGGTCTCGCTGGTCGAGCTGGACCGTCCGGACGACGCCGTCGCGTTCGCCACGGCGGAGCTGGAGACGGCGCAGCGGCTCACCGACCGGGTGGTCGGCGCGGTGGCCGAACCGGTGCTCGCCGCGCTGCTGCTCGGCAAGACGACCGAGGCGGGCGAGCGCGGCGTCGAGCTGGCCGTCACCGGCGACACCGCCTTCGACGGCGCGCCCGTCACGTCCGGCGGGTCCGGGGCGATCGAGGCCCGCGACCTGGTCACCATCCTCGGCAATCTCATCGACAACGCGGTGGACGCCGCCGCCGAGGGCGCCGCGGAACGTCCGCCCAGGGTCGCGGTGACGGTCCGGGCGGACGGCGGTGAGCTGCTCGTCCGGGTCGCCGACAGCGGGGCGGGCGTGGACCCGGAGGCCGTGCCGGAGCTGTTCCGGCGCGGCTGGACGACCAAGGCGGCGGACGGCCCCGTCGGGCACGGCCTCGGCCTCGCGCTCGTCGGGCAGGCCGTGCGCCGCAACGGTGGCCGGATCGAGGTGGCGCGGGAGGACGGCGCGGTGTTCACCGTCCGGCTGCCGCTGGACGGGGGCGGCGCGTGACGATCAGGGTCCTGGTGGTCGAGGACGACCCGGTCGCCGCCGAGGCGCACCGTACCTACGTCGAACGGGTCGCGGGGTTCGAGGTGGCTGGGGTGGTGCACTCGGGCGCCGCCGCGCTGCGGGCGTGCGAGCGCGGCGGCGTGGACGTCGTCCTGCTCGACCTGTACCTGCCCGACACGCACGGCCTGCGCGTGTGCCGCGCGCTGCGCGCCGCCGGGAACGACGTGGACGTGATCGCCGTGACGTCCGCGCGGGACCTGGCGGTGGTGCGGGCGGCGGTGTCGGTGGGCGTCGTCCAGTACCTGCTGAAGCCGTTCACGTTCGCCTCGCTGCGCGACCGGCTCGACCGGTACGCGCGGTTCCGGGAGCAGGCGGGCCGTCCGGGCGAGGCGGCGGGGCAGGCCGAGGTGGACGGGATGCTCGCCACGCTCCGCACGCCCGCGCGCCGTTCGCTGCCGAAGGGGATGAGCGGCGAGACGCTCCAGGCGATCACCGGGGCGCTGGCCGCGTCGCCGGAGGGGGAGGGCCTGTCGGCCGCGGCGGCGGCCGACCTCACCGGGGTCTCGCGGGTGACCGCGCGCCGCTACCTGGAGTACCTCGCCGAGAACGGCCTCGCGCGGCGCCGTCCCCACTACGGTCAGGTGGGCCGCCCGGAGGTCCGCTTCCACCCGCCGGAACGGCGTTCGGCCAGGTAGGAGGCTGGTTCCGCGGAGAGAAGCCGGGTAGAGGCGGGCATGCCTGGGTAGGGAACGGGACGAATGAGTCACGAGCCGATGACATCGGGGGGAGAGCCGTGAGCGACCTCGGCGAGAAGATGAACCGGATGGCCGCCAAGGCCAAGGAGGCCGCCGGCAAGGCCAAGGGCGACGACGAGCTCCAGGGCGAGGCGAAGGCCGACCAGGCCAAGTCCGAGGCCAGGGAGACCGCGGGCGACGTCAAGGACGAGGCGAGCGGCCTCGCGGGCAAGGCCCGGGGCGCGTTCAAGAGCTGACCCCGGCACGGAGCGGATACACGGGGACTTCGGGAGGGCCGGTGACGCCGAGGGGGCGGCACCGGCCCTCCGCCGTCCCCGGGCGGGGGCCGCGGGCGCGCCTTCCATCACCGGCAAAAGCGGGTTGACCTGCTTATTGTCCTCATGGGTGGTTTTGGCGTGACGCTGGGTGAGCATCTATTGCACACCACCGACGATCAGGGGAACGTCGTGAGCCAGGAGAACGCACAGGCGACCAAGGACCGCCCGGCGACACTGCCGAGCCAGGCGCCGCGGCCCGGGTCGGAGAAGTCCGACAAGAAGGGGCCCGAGCCAGGCCGCGGCATGCAGAAGACCCGTGACACCGGCGGCGGCGAGCTGGTCACGTCCGGCGGCAAGACCAAGATCGCGGACGCCGTGGTCTCCAAGATCGCCGGGATGGCCGCGCGCGAGGTCGGCGGCGTGCACGCGATGGGCGCCGGGATGGCCCGCAAGGTCGGCTCGGTCCGCGAGCGGCTGCCCGGCGGCATGGGCGGGGCCAACATCACGCAGGGCGTCGCGGTCCAGGTCGGCGAGCGGCAGGCCGCCGTCGACATCGACCTCGTCGTGGAGTACGGGGTGTCGATCCCCGACCTCGCCGCCGCCGTCCGCGACAACGTCGTCGGCCAGATCGAGCACACCTGCGGGCTTGAGGTCGTCGAGGTCAACATCATCGTCGACGACATCCACCTCCCGGGCGAGCCCGACGAGGACGAGGACAAGCCGAAGCCGGAGCCCCGGGTGCAATGACGGCCGATCCG
The DNA here is from genome assembly GCF_009793335.1 of Actinomadura sp. J1-007. GTDB lineage: Bacteria > Actinomycetota > Actinomycetes > Streptosporangiales > Streptosporangiaceae > Spirillospora > Spirillospora yumaensis. Next base: position 4,819,737 of record NZ_WING01000001.1, read on the forward strand.
AAGGCCAGGGGACGGGGCGCCGACGGCGCGCCGTCCGAAGACGCGAGCCCCGCGTCCGCCGACGGGCGCGCGTCTGGCGGATCCGGCACCGGACCGCCGCACAGCGCGCCGAACGCCGTCGCGGACACCCGCGCGAGCACCGGCACGGACACCCGTGCGGGCACCGGGACGGAAGCCGGCGCGGACACCGGATCGGGCGGCGGCGCGAACAACGGGCCGGACGCCGGCACGCACGCCGACGCGGACACCGGCACGGACACCGGGCCGGACGCGGACGGTGGCCGGACGTGGCGTCCTGGGGAGGCCGTGCAGGCCGCTGAGCTGGCCGAACGGATCGCCGGGGCCGTCCAGGACGTGCCCGGGGTGGCCGAGCTGACGGGCGGGCCGTTCAACCGGGTCGCCACCTACCGGGTGGGGCGTCCGGTGACGGGGGTCGCGGTCCGCGCCGACCGCGTCGAGGTCGGCGTGGTCGTCCGGGCGGGCGCGCCGCTCGCCGAGACCGGGGAGCGGGTCCGCGGCGCGGTCGCGCCGCTCGCGGGCGAACGGCCCGTGGACGTGCTGATCGGTGACATCGCCGACGAGGCGGATGGCTGACCCGCACCGGAGCGAGCGTCCGCGCACGGCGGAGGAGCGCGCGGCGTTCCGGGCCTGGGTACGGGCCCACCACCCGGACGTCGGCGGCGACCCGGAGGAGTTCGCCGCGGGGCTGCGGAGCTTCCGCCGCCCCGCACGGCACGGCCGCGCGGCGGTGTCGGTGGTGAGACGGCGGCGCTGGCCCGCTTCGGCGGTGAGCCGCTGGCGGCGGCGCCGGCGCCGGGCGCGGGTGCTGCGCTGACCGGCGGGCGACCGGCGGGCGACCGGCGCGGCGTCCGGCGGGAGGCCCGGCGGAGCCCGCGAACAGCGCGGCCGCATCCGTGGCCGCACGGAGGGGGAGAGTGACATGAACGGGAAGACGGTATGGCCCATGGTGGGCCTCGCGTTCGGCACGGCGCTCGGATTCGCGGGCTGGTTCGGCGGGTTCGGGGCGTTCATCGTCGTGCTGCTGCTCGGCGCGCTCGGGTTCCTGGGCGGACGGGCGGTCTCCGGCGAGCTGGACATGGGGGAGCTGTTCTCCTCGCTCAGCTCCGACAGGGCCGGTAAGAGGTCGTCATGACCGCCACCGCCGAGCGCCCGGACACCGCGGACGCCGGGGAGGACGGCGCGCCCGAACGGCGCCCGGCCCCGCGGCCCGCCCGCGAGCGCGGCACGACCACCATCGCCGACCGGGTCGTCGCGCGGATCGCGACGCACGCCGCGGGCGAGACCGAGCACGCGCGCGGCGCCCGCCGCAGCGTCCTCGGGGTGAACGTGCCGGGCGGCCGTTCGGCGCGCACGGACGTGACGGTCAAGGGCAACGTCGTCACCGCCCGCGTGGAGATGGCCGTCCACTACCCCGCGCCCGTACGGCAGGTGACCCGCGGCGTCCGCGACCGCGTCCGCGAGCAGGTCGAGGAGATGACCGGCCTCACCGTCCGGCAGGTGGACATCGAGGTCGCCGCGCTCGAACGGGCCGAGGAGCCCCGCGAGACCGGGAGGACCGTGCAATGACCACGCACGCCGGCCGGATGCCGCAGGCGCCGGCCTCCAGAGCCGCGCCGGCGCGGTCGGCCGCCCCGGCGCGCGGCGCCGACCGGGCCGCGCGCCGCGCGTTCCGGTCCCGCCGCGTCTGGCCCGCGATGCTCGCCGGCCTGCTGCTCGCCGCCGCCGGGATCATCACCGCGATCGAGGTGGTCTCCGCGCTGGTCGGCAAGCACGCCGGGATCGTCCCGTACGAGCGGGCGACCTCGTGGCTGACCGGGCACGACTGGAAGAGCTGGCCCGTCCTCGCGATCGCGGGGGCCGTCGCGCTGGTCGGGCTGCTGTTCCTGCTGGCCGGGCTGCTGCCGGGCCGGTCCGGGATCGTCCCGCTGCACGGCGAGCACCGCGACCTGGTGATGGGCATCACCCGGCGCGGGCTGAAGGGCGCCGCGAAGTCCGCCGCCCGCGAGGTGGACGGCGTGACCGGCGTCCGCAAGGTCGGGCTGCGCCGGCACCGCGTGATCGTCCACGCCGACACCGCGATGCGCACGCCCGGCGGGCTGGACGAGGACGTGCGCCGGGCCGTCCAGCGCCGCCTGGACGGGCTCGGCCCGCTGCCGCGCCGCCGCGCCGTCGCCCACGTCACCTACCGGGAGAGCTGACCCATGGACCGCCGCGCGTCGCGCCTGAACCGCACCGGGCTGACCCTGCTCGGGCTCGTCCTGCTGGTCGCGGGGGGAACGGGCCTCGCGCTCGGCCTCGGCGCGTTCGGCGGCGGGCGCTCATCGCAGCCGGTGCTGAGCGACCGGACGCGCCAGTTCGCGTCCGACCACGGCTGGTACTGGCCGGTCGTCGCGGCGGTGGCGTTCGTGCTCGCCCTGCTCGGGCTGCTCTGGCTGCTGCGGCAGGGCCGCTCGCACCGCATCCGCGGGCTCAGCATGGAGCCCGACGACGACGCCGGGACGACTCACCTGTCGTCGCGGGCGGTGTCCGACGCGCTGGAGAACGAGATCGAGGAGTACCCCGGCGTCGGCCGCGCGCGGGCCCGCGTGATGGGCTCGGACAAGCGCCCGAAACTGCTGCTGAACGTCGCGTACGGGGAGCGCGCCGACCTCGCCGGGCTGCGGAGCCGCATCGCCGGCGACGCCGTGCCCCGGATGTGCGGCGCCCTCGAACGCGACTCGCTCCCCGCGATCGTCAAGCTGCGCCTCGTCCCCACCAAGGAGACCCGCACGGTCGCCTGACCCGCACGGTCGCCTGACCGGCACGGGCGGACGGCGCGCACGGTCGCCCGACCCGCGCCCGCGCCCCGCGGGACGGCGGTCGCCGATCTTGCGCGGGGGCGCGGCGGCGTGCCACGTTGCCAGGCATGACTACCGAGATGGCGGCGAACGTGGCCGCTTTCGAGCAGACGGTCCGCGCCACCATCGCCCTCGCGGAGACGTTCGGCGAGGACGACTGGAAGCGTCCGACCGAGTGCCCCGGGTGGAGCGTGCAGGACGTCGTGTCCCATCTGGTCGGCGTCGAGCTGCTGCTGCTCGGCGACGACCCCGCCCCCGGCCACGCGCTTCCCGACGACCTTCCGCACGTGCGCAACGACTTCGGCCGGATGCTGGAGGCGGCCGTGGACGCGCGCCGTTCCCGCACCGGCCCCGAGGTGCTCGCCGAGCTGCGCGCGACCCTGGACCGGCGGCTCGCCGCGCTGCCCGCGCAGGACCCCGAGGAGCCGACCGTCGCGCCGAACGGCAGGACCGTGCCGTACGCCGAGTTCATGGTCTTCCGGGCGTTCGACTGCTGGACGCATGAGCAGGACGTCCGGCGCGCCGTCGGCCGTCCCGGCAACCTCGGCACGCCCGGCGCCGAACGGGCCCGCCGCATCCTCGAACCGGGCCTGCCGATGGTCGTCGCGAAGCGCGCCGGGGCGGCGCCGGGGCAGAACGTGGCGTTCGAGATCGGCGGGGACCTGCCGTTCACCTCGTACGTGCGGGTGGACGAGGACGGCCGGGGCCACGCGGCGGACGAGCCCGGGACGCCGCTGACGACGCTGCGGATGGACTGGGAGACGTTCGTGCGGCTCGCCGCCGGGCGCTGCGCGCCGGACGAGGTGACCGTGGCGGCGACCGGCGACACGGCGCTGGCGGACCGGATCGTCGCGGCCATGGGCATGACCCCGTGACGCCCGGGGAACGGTCCCCTTTTTAGGGGCTATTGGGGCCATACATCCGTAAATCAGCAGGTCACTGGGCTAATGTCCGAAGTAGCCGGGACGTCGCGAGGAAGGCCCCTTCCGCCGGACGCCCGGCCCCGGGGGTCGTCGCGCCTCGCGACGCGACGTCCCCCGCCCCGTGCCCCCGCCACGTGCCCCGCCCGGAACGGCTGTGAGGCACGGCACGGCCCGAGTGGGTTGTGTTCTCCAACTGACCGGTGGAGCATGCTCAGTGAGTTGGAGAACACAACTGAGGAGGTCGCCATGCGCGACGCGGTGATCGTCGAAGCCGTACGCACCCCGGTCGGCAAGGGCAAGCCCGGCGGCGCCCTGCACGGGGAGCACCCCGCCGACCTGCTCGCCCGGACGCTCCAGGAGCTCGTCCGGCGCGCGGGCATCGACCCCGCGCTCGTGGACGACGTCGTCGGCGGCGTCGTCACCCAGGCGGGGGAGCAGGCGCTCAACGTCACGCGCACCGCCGTGCTCGCGGCCGGGTTCCCCGAGAGCGTGCCCGCGATGACCGTCGACCGGCAGTGCGGATCGTCCCAGCAGGCCGCGCACATCGCGGCGCAGGGCGTGCGGAGCGGCGCGTACGACGTCGCGATCGCGTGCGGCGTCGAGTCGATGTCGCGGGCGCCGATGGGCTCGGCGGTGCCGCCCGGCAGCGACCCGTTCGGCCCGATGCTCGCCGAGCGCTACCCCGGCGGGCTGGTCGGGCAGGGCGTCAGCGCCGAGCTGATCGCGTCGCGCTGGGACCTGACCCGCGAGGAGCTCGACGCGTACGCCTACGAGTCGCACCGCCGCGCCGCCGAGGCGTGGAAGAACGGCGAGTTCGACCGCGAGGTCGCCTGGACGGGGCAGCGCGACGAGACCGTCCGCCCCGGCACGTCCCGGAGATCCTCGCGGGCCTGCGCCCGGCCTACCACGACGAGGCGACCGCCGCCCGGTTCCCCGAGATCGGCTGGCGGGTCACCGCGGGCAACGCCTCCCCGGTCAACGACGGCGCCGCCGCGGTGCTGATCATGGGCGCGGACGTCGCCGCGCGGCTCGGGCTGCGGCCCCGGGCCCGCTTCCACGCGTTCGCCGTCGCCGGTGACGACCCGCTGCTGATGCTCACCGCGATCGTCCCCGCCACCGCGAAGGTCCTGGAGCGCGGCGGGCTCTCCCTCGCCGACATCGACCTGTTCGAGGTGAACGAGGCGTTCGCGTCGGTCGTGCTGGCCTGGCAGCGCGAGACGGGCGCCGACCTCGCCCGCGTCAACGTGCGCGGCGGCGCGATCGCGATCGGCCACCCGCTCGGCGCGAGCGGCGCCCGCCTCATGACCACCCTGCTGCACAACCTGGAGGACCGCGGCGCCCGCTACGGCCTCCAGACCATGTGCGAGGCGGGCGGCCTCGCCAACGCCACGATCATCGAACGCCTCTGACCGCCCCGATGACCGGGCGGGACGGCGGCGGGACCGGGCCGAGCGGTGCCGGGAGGGAGCGGGGCAGTGGCGGGGCCGAGCCGGGCGGGCGCGGGGCCGAGCCGCGCGGTGCCGGGACGGAGCCGCGCGGCGGCGGGACCGAGCCGCGCGGGGGCGGGGCTAAGCTGCGCGGCATGCCGAAGGACGCCCAGCCCCGCGAGTGCTCGATCGCCGACACCCTCGACCTGGTCGGGGAGCGGTGGTCGCTGCTGGCGGTCCGCGAACTCGTCCACGGCGTGCGGCGGTTCGACGGGATCGCGCGCAACACCGGGGCGTCCCGCGACATCCTGACCGCCCGGCTCCGCAAGCTGGAGTCGGCCGGGATCGTCCGCCGCGAGCCGTACAGCGACCGCCCGCCGCGGTTCGAGTACCACCTGACCCCGGCGGGGCGCGAGCTGGGCGACGTCCTCGCGATGCTGATGAAGTGGGGCGACCGGCACCTGCACCCGGACGACCCGCCCGTCCGGTGGATGCACTCCTGCGGCGAGGTGCTGGAACCCGTCGTGGTCTGCGCCCACTGCGGCCGTCCCGCCCGCGAGGGCGCCCACTCGCCCTTCGGACGCGGCGTCCTCACCGACTAGCCGCGTCCCCGAGCGCCGGAGCGAGAGCGGGAGCGGTCGCGGCGAGGCGGTCGCCGAGGTCGGTGCGGCTGTAGAGGACGGAACGGCCCGACCGGCGGCGGTGCAGCAGCCCGGCGTCCAGCAGCACCCGCAGGTGCGCGCCGACCGTGCCGAGGCCGTGGCCGGTCAGCGCGACGAGCTGGCTCGTCGTCTTCGGCGCGTCGAGCAGCGCGAGCAGGTCGGCGCGCGTCGCGCCGAGCAGCCTGCCGAGCGCGGGGGCCGCGACCGCGCCGGACGGGCCCGCCGGGTCGGCGAGCAGGCCCGAGCACGGGTAGAGGATCGCGTAGCGGTACGGCTCGTCCCACGTCACCCACCCGTGCGGCGTGCTCGCCGGGACGAACAGCAGGTCCGCGCCCGCGAGGTCGCGCGGCGGGCGGTTCTGGAGGTTGATCTGGAGCCGTCCGTCGCCGAGCCAGCGCAGCCCCGGCCGCAGCGACTCCAGCGTCGCCGCCCAGCCGTGCCGGCCGAGCCGCTGGGTGTGCGCGACGATGTCGGCCTCGAAGATCCGGCGGCGGCGCGGCCAGTCGGGCTCGACGGCGCTCGTCCAGACCCAGCCGAGCAGGTCGGCGGCCCGTTCCGCGATGCCGGGGACGTCCAGCTCGGCCGGCACCGGCCCGCCGAGCGCGGTCGCGAGGTCGGCGCGCGCCACGCGGTCGGGCGTGCGCCGGACGCGGTCCAGCTCGTCCTCGAACGACAGGTCGCCGTCCAGCGGCGGGCGGCCGATGAAGTCGGCGGTCCACCGGGGCCGGAACACCGCGGCCGCGATCCGTTCGGCGAACGGATCGCCCGCGACCCGCGCGCGGTAGGCGGGCCGGTGCGCCCGCGCCCACTCCTCCGTCCCGAGCGCCGGCGGGTGCCGCCCGCTCAGCACGGCGAACGCGCCGACCGTCTCCAGCAGCGGAGAGGTCGCGAACCGGCCGCGCGCCAGCACGTCCGGGTCGATCCGCCACCACCCCATGTTTCGCCTCCGCCCGAAACATTACCGGCGGCCCGCCGGAACCCCCGAGAGTCCGGCGGGTGCGTACCTATCGAGAGCTCTTCGGCGTCCCCGAGTTCGGGCCGCTGTTCGCGGTCGTGGCGTGCCAGCTCACGGCCAACGTCATCGGCCGCCTCGCGCTCGGCGTCGCCCTCTACGCGGCGACCGGCTCGTCCCTGCTGTCCGCGCTCGGCACGTTCGGCCCCTCGCTCGCCCAACTGGTCGGCGCGTTCACGCTGCTGTCGGTGGCCGACCGGGTCCCGCCCCGCGCCACCATGAGCGGGCTCTCCCTGGTCTTCGCCGGATGCGCGTCCGTGCTGGCCCTGCCCGGCCTGCCGGTCTGGGGCGTGCTGCTGGTGATCCTCGCGATCGGGCTGGCGGACTCCGTCGGCGGCGGCGTCCGCTACGGGCTGCTGAACGAGATCCTGCCCGCCGACGGCTACATCCTCGGCCGCTCGGTGCTCAACATGGCCGTCGGCGCCATCCAGATCGGCGGGTTCGCGCTCGGCGGCGCGCTGATCACCCTGCTGTCGCCGCACCTGGTGCTGCTGCTGTCGGCCGCCCTGCACGTGCTCGCCGCGCTCGTCGCCCGGTTCGGGCTGACGCGCCGTCCGGCCCGTTCCGCCGGGCGCCCGTCCGTCGGCGCGACGCTCCGCGTCAACCGCCGCCTGCTCGCCTCGCCGGTGCGGCGCAACGCCTACCTCGCCCTCTGGCTGCCGAACGGCCTGGTCGTCGGCTGCGAGGCCCTGTTCATCCCGTACGCGCCGGACTCGGCGAGCCTGCTGTTCACGGCCGGGGCGTTCGGCATGCTCGCGGGCGACACCGCCATGGGACGGTTCGTTCCCGGGCGGTGGCGCGAACGGCTCATCGGACCGCTGCGGCTGCTGCTCGGCGTCCCGTACCTGCTGTTCGCCGTCTCGCCGCCGCTGCCCGCCGCCGCGGTCCTCGTCGCGGTCGCGTCGTTCGGCTTCAGCGCGACCCTGCTGCTCCAGGAGCGCCTGCTCGCCGCGACGCCCGCCGAGGAGCACGGCCAGGCGCTCGGCCTGCACAGCTCCGGGATGCTCGCCATGCAGGCCGTCGGCGCGTCCGTCGCGGGCCTGCTCGCCGACCACACCACGGCCCCGGCGGCCATGACGGTGATGGCAGCCGCGTCCGTGGCCGTCACCCTCGCCCTGTCCAAGGGCCTGCGCGCCCCTGTCCCGCCCCGCCCCTCGAACTCCCCTCAGCGGGCATCGGCCAAGGGAACGGGCTCCGGGCCAGGCTCGGGGACGGGCTCCGGGGCAGGCTCGGGGACGGGCTCGCCCAGCAGGCCGCCGACGCCGTGTTCGAGCAGCCGCGCCGCCTCGGCCGAACGCGGCAGCATCGACCTCTCGTAGCCGCGCACGGCGGCGTCGACTGAGGGGGAGCGGACGAGAGCGAGCGCCAGTTCGCACGCGTCGAGCATGGCGAGGTTGACGCCGACGCCCAGCGGGGGCATGAGGTGCGCGGCGTCGCCGAGGAGCGTCACGCTGGGCGAGCGCCTTGATCCAGGTTCTGCTGCGCTGTGCGGCCGCCTCCGGGGCCGGGGCGTCCGCGGTCGCTGCCCGGCCCGTGGACAACGGTGATCTTCGGGGCCACAATCGGTGGCCGTGCGTTCCTCTCCGCGCGCCCGCGCGCTCCCTCCCGCGACCCTCGTCTCCGCCGCCTCCCTCGCCTGCGCCGCCTCGCTCGCCGCGTTCACCGGTCCGTCGGCGCAGGCCGCCGTCCGGCTTCCGGCCTGTCCGCAGGTCTTCGGGCACGGCGGCTACCCGTCCGGCGCGAACGCGTGGGAGCGCGACCAGATCCGGCAGCCCAACAGCATCAAGGCCCTGGACGCCTACCGGGGGTGGGGCGCGGCGGGCGTCGAGGCCGACGTCCAGCTCACCAAGGTCACGCCGGACGGCGGCAAGGCCGTGATGTGGCACAACACGTCCACCTGGGGCCTCACCGGCCCGAAGAAGGACGTCACCGGCATCTACTGGACGGCCGGGGCCGACAGGCTCCAGGGGCGGACGGTGACGCGCGGCCCGTCCAAGGGGCAGAAGGTCTCCACTTTGCGCGAGTGGCTCGACCACGCCAAGTCGGCCAGGATGATCGCGCTGCTGGAGATCAAGCCGGAGACCGCGACGTTCCTGCTGCGGGGCGGCGCGGACGCGACCAGCAAGAAGATCAAGGCGAGGGCGTGGGCGGAGATCACCGGACCCGTCCGGGAGCGCTACCGGGGCCAGGAGATCATGGTCTACTCCCACCACGCCGGCATCAGCGCCGAACTCGCCTCCCGCGCGGCCGCCGGGACGTTCCCCGACGTCGTCCAGAAGGCCGACCGCCCGACCTGGGTGGACGACCCGAAGCACCCGTGGGAGGAGCCGCCCCCCTCCTGGACGCTGCACCAGGCGGCGTGGAAGGCGGCCCTGGCCAAGGGCCCGAAGCGCGTCGCCACCACCTACACCGCCGACTACGTCAAGTGGCAGAAGGGCAAGTGCGCCTGAGCCCGGCCGTTCCCGGCGGGCGCGCCGATCGCGCGCCCGCCGGGCCCAGGGCTACTTCGCCGCCGGAATGTCGGTGGCGGGTGGCAGGGTGCTGTCGGGAAGGGGGTCCTCGACGGCCCCGCGCCGCGACACGATCGCGTACGCGATCAGGAGGAGGACGAAGAACGGCACCCCGGCCTTCCACGAGGCGGTGAGGCCGTCGATGAACGCGGTCGAGACCAGGATCGCGGCCAGCGCGGCGATCGCGAGGCCGCTGGTCACCGGCGCGCCCCACAGCCGTACGGGCGCGGACGGCAGGCCGAGCGCGGCCCGGCGGCGCCGGAAGACCATGTGCGTGAGCAGGATCAGGATCCACACGACGAGGGCGCCGAAGACCGAGACGCCGAACAGGATGACGAACGCGTCGTCCTCGGAGTGGACCGACAGGAACGCGGCGACGGCGAGGCCGGCGCCGGAGACGAGGATGGCCAGGTGCGGCACGCCGCCGCGCCCCGTACGGCCGAGCGCGGCGGGCGCGTGCCGGTCGCGGGCGAGGGCGTGCAGCATCCGCGTGCACAGGTAGATGTTGGCGTTCGCGCTCGACAGCGCGGCGGTGAGCACGACGAAGTTCATGATCCCGGCCGCCGCCGGGATGCCCGCGGTGTCGAACAGCGACACGAACGGGCTGGTCGTCACGTCGCCGCCCTTCGCCGTCTGCGTCCACGGCACGATCGTCACCACGATCCCGATCGCCAGGCAGTAGAACAGCGCGAGCCGCAGCACCATCCCGCGCGCGGCGCGCGGCAGGTCCCGGGTCGGGTTCTCCGACTCGGCGGCGGTCACCGCGACCACCTCGGTGCCGAGATAGCTGAAGATCACGAAGACGAACGCCAGCCCGAGCCCGTGCATCCCGTTCGGCAGGAACCCGCCGTGCCCGGTGATGTTGTCGGCGCCGACCGCGTCGTGGCCGGGCAGGCCGACGAAGATGTACGCGGCGCCGAGCCCGATGAACACGATGATCGCGGTCACCTTGATCATCGAGAACCAGTACTCCAGCGTCCCGAAGACCGACACCGCGATCGCGTTCACCCCGAGGATCACCAGGGAGAAGACCACGACGGGCAGCCACAGCGGCAGGTCCGGCCACCAGTACCGCAGGTAGATCCCGGCCGCGATGACCTCGCCGCCGACCGCGATGACCTGGATCGTCCAGTACGTCCACCGGATCACGAACCCGGCCCACGCGCCGAGGTAGTGCCGCCCGATCGTGCCGAACGACCCGGCGGCCGGGTGCACGACCGTCATCTCGGCCAGCGCCCAGCCGAGCACCAGCGCGATCGGCGCGCACAGCACGTACGCCACGATCGTCGCGGGCCCGGCCTGCGAGATCGCGAGGCTGGAGCCGAGGAACAGCCCCGTCCCGATCGCCCCGCCGATCCCGATCATGGTGAGCTGCCGGCCCGTCAGCGTCCGCCGCAGGCCCGTGTCGCTCATCCGCGCAGGTCCCGGAGGGCGCCGAGGAGGGCGTCCACGTCCGAGACGTCGTTGTAGTAGTGGAACGAGAGCCGCAGCAGGTCGCCGCGCGGGCTCGTCACGACGCGCCGTCCGGCCAGCGCGGCGGCGAGCCCGTCCGGGTCGTCCACCTTGATCGCCACCTGCGGGCCGCGCAGCGCGGGATCGGCGGGGGAGGCGATCGCGTACCCCGCCTCGGCGAGCCGTTCGTGTGCGACCGCGGTCAGCTCCCGCACGTGGGCGTCGATCGCGGCGGGGTCCGCGCCCGCGAGCGTCCGCATCCCGGCGACCGCCGCGTACGCCGCCGGGATCGCGGGCGTGCCCGTCTCGAACCGCCGCGCGTGCTCGGGGAAGTCCAGCGAGCGCGGGTCGAACGAGAACGGGTCCGTCCGGCCGAACCAGCCCGTGAGCTGCGGCGGCCTGGCGTCCCGCACGCCCTCGCGCACGTACAGGAACGCGATGCCCGGCACCCCCAGCAGGTACTTCAACGCCCCGGTGACCAGGTAGTCGCACCCGAGCGCCTTCACGTCGATCGGCGCCACGCCCGCCGCCTGGTAGGCGTCCACGAACACCCGCGCGCCCGCCGCGTGCGCCGCCTCCACCACCTCGCCCACCGGCAGCCGCACCCCGTTGCGGTACGACACGAGCGGCACGGAGACCAGCCCGGCCGTACCGTCGATCAGCGCCGCGTAGTCGTCCGCGCGCACGATCCCGTCCCGGTCCTTCACGTGCCGGACCTCGGCGCCCCGCTGCGCCAGCCACACGTGCGCGACCGAGGGGAACTCCATGTCGGTCGTCACGATCCCCGGCCGCCGCGCCCAGTCCAGCGTCGACGCGACCTGGAACGCCCCCTCCGAGGCGCACGACACGATCGCGATCTCGTCCGGCGAGGCCCCGATGTGCGCCGCGAACGCCCGCCGCGCCTCGTCCACCTTGCCCATCCACGTCCCCCACGGCGCGCCCTCGCTCCGCAGGCTCCACTGGAACTCCTGCATCGCCGAGACCATCTGCTCGGACGCGGCCCCCTGACTACAGCTCGCCAGGTGGACCGTGTCGGCCAGGGAGGGGAACAGGGCCCGGAAGCGCGCGGCGTCCATCGGCACCTCGTTTCAATCAGGCTGAACGAATTCAGCGACGCTATCCGCCGACCCGAACACCCGTCAATGCCCCATCTGTCCGGTTCAGTAGCTTGGGGGGGTGACGCTGACCAGGAACGTCACCGCGATGGTGCCCTCGTTGACGTAGCGGTGGGGGATGCGGGAGTCCAGGTAGCAGCTGTCGCCCTGGCCCAGTTCGTAGCGCTCGCCGGCGGCCTCGACCACGAGGCGTCCGGCGAGGACCACGATGCACTCCTCCGACGGATGGCTCCACGCCTCCGCCGACGACGCGCCCCCGGGCTCCAGCACGCCCTCCAGGACCTCCAGCCGTCCCGCCCCGGGTGACACCCGCGTGTAGGCGATCCCGCCGTTCGGGGACCGGACCACGATCCGCCGTGTCTGCCGGACGACCGCGACCGCCTCCTGCTCCTGCTCTCGGAACAGGTCGAACAGCGGCAGCCCCAGTGCCCGCGCCAGCCGCCGCAGCGTTTCCAGGCTGGGGTCGGTCAGCCCCCGCTCCACCTGGCTGATCAATCCCGTCGAGACCTCCGCGGCCTCGGCGAGCTGCTTGACGGTCATGTTGCGCGAGTTCCGCACCTCGCGAATCCGAACCCCGATCACGGCCCGACTGTAACCCGCCTTCGGGGGCGAGGCCGGGTCAGCATTCGATGACGTTGACGGCGAGGCCGCCGCGGCTGGTCTCCTTGTACTTGTCGAGCATGTCGCGGCCGGTGTCGCGCATGGTCTTGATGGCCTTGTCGAGGGAGACGAAGTGGTCGCCGTCGCCGCGCATGGCGATGCGGGCGGCGCTGATGGCCTTGATGGCTCCCACGGCGTTGCGCTCGATGCAGGGGACCTGGACGAGGCCGCCGACGGGGTCGCAGGTGAGGCCGAGGTTGTGCTCAATGCCGATCTCGGCGGCGTTCTCGACCTGCTGGGGGGTGCCGCCGAGGACCTCGGTGATGCCGGCGGCGGCCATGGAGCAGGCGGAGCCGACCTCGCCCTGGCAGCCCACCTCGGCGCCGGAGATGGAGGCGTTCTGCTTGAACAGCACGCCGATGGCGCCGGCGGTGAGGAGGAAGCGGACGACCCCCTCGTCGTCGCAGCCGGGGACGAAGCGGTCGTAGTAGTGCAGGACGGCGGGGATGATGCCGGCGGCGCCGTTGGTGGGGGCGGTGACGATGCGGCCGCCCGCGGCGTTCTCCTCGTTGACGGCCAGGGCGAACAGGGTGACCCAGTCCATCGCGTGCAGGGGGTCGGCGGCCTTCTCGGTGGTCAGCTGGCGGTGGAGCTGGGGGGCGCGGCGGCGGACCTTGAGGCCGCCGGGCAGCAGGCCCTCGCGGGTGCAGCCGCGCTGCACGCAGGCCCGCATGACGTGCCACAGCTCGACCAGGCCGGAACGGATCTCGGCCTCCGTGCGGCCGAACGCCTTCTCGTTCTCCAGCATCAGCGCCGAGATCGACAGGCCCGTCTCGCGGCAGCGGTCGAGCAGTTCGGCGGCGGTGTCGAAGCGGTGGGGCAGGACGGTGTCGTCGGGCTTGATGCGGTCGGCGCCGGTGGCGTTCTCGTCCACGATGAAGCCGCCGCCGACCGAGTAGTAGATCTTGCTGCGCAGCTCGCGGCCGTCGGCGTCGAGGGCGGTGAAGCTCATCCCGTTCGGGTGGCCGGGCAGGGACTTCTTGCGCTCGAAGACCAGGTGCTCGTTGACCCGGAACGGGACCTCGTGGTCGCCGTACAGGGTGAGGGCGCCGCGCTCGCGGATGGCGGCCAGGCGGTCGTCGACGCCGTCCACGTCGACCAGTTCGGGCTTGTCGCCCTCCAGGCCGAGGATGACGGCCTTGTCGCTGCCGTGGCCCTTGCCGGTGAGCCCGAGGGAGCCGTAGAGGATCACCTCGACGGAGGCGGTCTTCTCCAGCACCCCGTCGCGGTGCAGGCCGCGCGCGAAGCGGTGCGCGGCGGCCATGGGCCCGCCCGTGTGGGACGAGGACGGGCCGATACCGATCTTGAAGAGGTCGAAAACGCTGATCGCCATGGCTGCCTCGCTGGGCCCCCTCCGCGAGGGTCGCTCGCGGAGGGGGCGCGGTGGCTAGAGGGTGGGATAGAGGGGGTGCCGGTCCGCCAGGGCCTTCACGCGGGCGGCCAGCGCGTCGCGGTCGAACGACGGCTGGAGCGCGAGCGCGATCACGTCGGCGACCTCGGTGAAGTCGGCGGCGGTGAAACCGCGGGTGGCGAGCGCGGGCGTGCCGATCCGCAGGCCGGAGGTGACCATCGGCGGGCGCGGGTCGTTCGGCACCGCGTTGCGGTTGACGGTGATGCCGACCTCGTGCAGCCGGTCCTCGGCGTCGCGCCCGGTGAGCTCCGAGTCGACGAGGTCGACCAGGACCAGGTGCACGTCGGTGCCGCCGGTCAGCACCTTGACCCCGGCCTTCGCCGAGTCGTCGGCGAGCAGCCGCTCGGCGAGGAGGCGGGCGCCTTCCACGGTCCGCTGCTGGCGGTCCCTGAACTCGTCCGACGCGGCGATCTTGAGGGCGACGGCCTTGGCGGCGATCACGTGCTCCAGCGGGCCGCCCTGCATGCCGGGGAAGACCGCCGAGTTGATCTTCTTGCCGTACTCCTCGCGGGCGAGGATCAGCCCGCCGCGGGGGCCGCCGAGCGTCTTGTGCGTGGTGGTGGTGACGATGTCGGCGTGCGGGACGGGCGACGGGTGCAGGCCCGCGGCGACCAGGCCCGCGAAGTGCGCCATGTCGACCATCAGCAGCGCGTCCACCGAGTCGGCGATCCGGCGGAACGCGGCGAAGTCGAGCCGCCGCGGGTACGCCGACCAGCCCGCCACGATCATCTTCGGGCGGTGCTCGGCGGCGAGGGCGGCGACCTCGTCCATGTCGACCAGGCCGTCCTCCGCGCGCACGTGGTAGGGGACGACGTTCAGGACCTTGCCCGAGTAGTTCAGGCGCATCCCGTGCGTGAGGTGCCCGCCGTGCGCGAGGTCCAGCCCGAGGATCGTGTCGCCGTGCTGGAGCAGCGCGAAGTAGACGGCCGTGTTGGCCTGCGCGCCCGAGTGCGGCTGGACGTTGGCGTGCTCGGCGCCGAACAGCGACTTGGCGCGGTCGATCGCGAGCTGCTCGGTGACGTCCACGAACTCGCAGCCGCCGTAGTAGCGCCGGCCCGGGTAGCCCTCGGCGTACTTGTTGGTGAGGACCGAGCCCTGCGCCTCCAGGACGGAGACGGGCGCGAAGTTCTCCGACGCGATCATCTCCAGGGTGGACTGCTGGCGGTTCAGCTCGTCGCCGACCGCGGCGGCCACCTCGGGGTCGGCCGCGGCGAGCGAGTCGTACAGGCCCACGCTCACGCCTCCTCGATCAGCTTGTCGTAGGCGTCGGCGTCCAGCAGGTCGCCCGGCTCCTCGGTGATCCGCACCTTGAAGATCCAGCCCTCGCCGTACGGGTCGTCGTTGATCACCTTGGGCTCGTCCACCACCGCGGAGTTGATCGCGGTGATCTCGCCGCTCACCGGGGAGTACAGGTCGCTGACCGACTTGGTCGACTCGACCTCGCCGCAGGGCTCGCCCGCCTCGACGGCGTCGCCCTCCGAGGGGGTCAGCTCGAGGAAGACGATCTCGCCGAGGGCGTCGGCGGCGTGCGCGGTGATCCCGACGGTGACGATGCCGTCCTCGCCGCCGAGACCGGCCACCCACTCGTGCTCTTCGCTGTAACGAAGCTGCTCCGGAACGCTCACGTTGCTTCTCTCTCCAGGTCTCAGGAACGCTTGTAGAACGGCAGGGCGACCAGGTCGACCGGTTCCCGCCGGCCGCGGACGTCCACGGCGAGCCCGGTCTCCGGGGCCCCGGCGTCCAGGTACGCCATGGCGATCGGCGTGCCCAGTGTGGGCGACGGGGCGCCGCTGGTCACGACCCCGCACGGCGTGCCGTCGGACGCGACGACCCGGTAGCCCTTGCGGGGCGCGCGCCGCCCCTGGGCCACCAGTCCCACGAGCCTACGGCCTGCGGGGGCCTGCGCCCGCTCCGCCAGGGCGGCCTTGCCCACGAAGTCGCCCGGTTTGTCGAGCTTGACGACCCGGCCGAGGCCCGCCTCGTACGGGGTGGTCTCGGCCGTCAGCTCGTTGCCGTACAGCGGCATGCCCGCCTCCAGCCGGAGGGTGTCGCGCGCGGACAGCCCCGCGGGCACGACCCCCTCGACCGCCGCGAGCTCCTCCCACAGCCGGACCGCGTCGCCGGCCGCCACGAACAGCTCGAAGCCGTCCTCGCCCGTGTAGCCCGTACGGGCGATCAGCGCGTCGAGGCCCGCGACCCGGCCTTCCAGGATCGCGTAGTACTTCAGCTCGGCGACGGGCGCGGCGGTGAACCGCGCGAGGATCCCCTCGGCGTCCGGGCCTTGGAGCGCGATCAGCGCGTACGCGTCGGAACGGTCGTCGACCTCGGCGTCGAAGCCCTCGGCCCGTTCCCGCAGGGCTTGGAGGACCGTCGCGGCGTTGGCGGCGTTGGCGACGACCAGGTACGTCTCGTCGGCCAGCCGGTAGACGATCAGGTCGTCCAGGACGCCGCCGTCCGGGGCGCAGATCATCGTGTAGCGGGCCTTGCCGACGGCCATCGGCGACAGGTTGCCGACGAGCGCGTGGTCGAGCGCGGCGGCGGCCTGCGGCCCGGTCAGGAAGATCTCCCCCATGTGGGAGAGGTCGAACAGGCCCGCCGCGCTCCGGACCGCGCGGTGCTCGGCGGTCTCGCTCGCGTAGCGCAGCGGCATCAGGTGGCCCGCGAAGTCGACGAGGTTGGCCCCGAGGGCCTCGTGGACGTCGTAGAGCGGCGTCTTCTTAGGGCTTGGATCGGCGGGCATCGCGGGTCGGCTCCTTCGTCACGGGCGCGGATGGGGTCGATCGTCCCACTCGCGCACCGGGCGTGGTCGGTGCCTCCCCCTCTGTCATCGGCGCCTGAGAGCTTCACCCTCGCGGGTTTTCACCTTCGGCGGGGGACGGTGTCCCGCTTTCCAGAGGTCGCCTGGTCCGTGCGGTCCGTGGGCCTGAGAGGTTCCGGGGAGGATTTGCTCCTTCGGCGCCCCGCGCTGGCTGCGCGGGACTCTCCCGCACGGGATCATCGGCTGCCGCCAGGCTAGCAGCGCCTCCGCCCCTCGGCCAGGCCACGCTCCCGCGCTTCCGCGTCGCCGTGCCGTGGTTCCGGCCGCCTCTTCCGGGGGGATGGGAACCAGAAGAGGCGGCCGGGGCGCGGTTCCGGTCGCGGGCCCTCGGGGCGGCCGGAGGCCCCGGCGCCGGTGGTTACTTCGGCGTCGCCGGAGGCGGGGACATCGACTTCACGCACGCCTGGAGCGCGTCGCGGACCTTCTTGACCTCGTCGTCCGTCGGACGGCGCGTGGTCCCGGGCGAGGGCATCTTCACCCCGTGGCGCTTCACGCAGTCGTTGAAGCGGTTCGCCGGGGCCGTCCGCGGGTCGCCGCCGCTCTTCGGCTGCGCCGTCGGCGCGGGGGAGCCCGCGGGCGTCTCGGGCGCCGCCGCCGAGGAGGGCGGGGGCGGGGGCGTGGAGGCGGCCTCGTCCTTCTTGTCGCCGCCGCCGCAGCCGGTGAGCACCAGCGCGGGGACGAGGACCAGCGCCGCGAGACCGGGAAGCTTCACTGGGGTCCTGCCTTTCGAGCGGGTCGTTCGCGGGGCGGTTGAGCCTCGGGACGGGACGTTCGGCCAGAAGCGATGATGGGTCCCGCGCCCCGCCGCCGAATACAGCCGATCGTGAGCAACCGGGGGGCCCGGTTTGGCACCGGGATGAGTACCGGCGCGCTGACCAGGTCAGAGAGGGGTGACGTAGGCGTTGGCGATGCCGCCGTCCACCAGGAACTCCGACGCGGTGACGAACGAGGCGTCGTCGGAGGCGAGGAACGCGACGGCGGCGGCGATCTCGTCCGGCTCGGCGAAGCGGCCCATGGGGACGTGGACGAGGCGGCGCCGGGCCCGTTCGGGGTCCTTGGCGAACAGCTCCTGGAGGAGCGGGGTGTTGACGGGGCCGGGGCACAGGGCGTTGACCCGGATCCCCTTGCGCGCGAACTGGACGCCGAGCTCGCGCGACAGGGCCAGCACCCCGCCCTTGGACGCGGTGTAGGAGATCTGCGAGGTCGCCGCGCCCATCACCGCGACGAACGACGCGGTGTTGACGATCGAGCCCCTGCCCCGGTCGAGCATGTGCGGGATCGCGTGCTTGCAGCACAGGTAGACGCTGGTGAGGTTGACCTCCTGGACGCGCTTCCAGGCGTCGAGGCCGGTCTCCAGGACCGAGCCGTCGTCGGGCGGGGAGATCCCGGCGTTGTTGAACGCGACGTCCACGCCGCCGAACGTGTCGCGGGCCGTCCGGAAGAGGGCCTCGACGTCCGGTTCGCTGGTCACGTCGGCGCGGACGAACAGCCCGCCGACCTCTCCGGCGGCGGCCTCGCCCGCGCCCTCGTCCACGTCGGCGACGACGACCCGCGCGCCCTCGGACGCGAAGCGCCGGGCGGTGGCGAGGCCGATGCCGCTCGCGCCGCCGGTGACGACGGCGACGCGGCCTTCAAGACGCTGCATGGGTCACTCCTCGGAGATGAAGACGTTCTTGGTCTCGGTGAACGCGTCGAGGGCGTCCGGGCCCAGCTCGCGGCCGAGGCCGGACCGCTTGAACCCGCCGAACGGGGTCCAGTACCGGACCGAGGCGTGCGAGTTGACCGACAGGTTCCCGGCTTCGACGGCGCGGGCGGTGCGCAGGGCGCGGCCGATGTCGCGGGTCCAGATGGAGCCCGACAGCCCGTACGGGGTGTCGTTCGCGATCCGGACGGCGTCGGCGTCGTCGTCGAACGGCACGACCGTGACGACCGGCCCGAAGACCTCCTCGTGCCAGGCCGGGTGCGCCTGCGGCACGTCCGGGGTGAGGACGGTCGGCGGGAACCAGAAGCCGGGCCCGGACGGCGCGGTGCCCTGGAACGCGATCGGCGCGCCGTCCGGGACGAACGCCGACACCCGCGCCAGGTGCGCCGCGCTGATCAGCGGCCCGACCTCCGTGCCCTCGTCGGCCGGATCGCCGACGGCGACGGCGCGGACGGCCGGTTCGAGCAGTTCGAGGAACCGGTCGTACACGGCGCGCTGGACGAGGATGCGGGAGCGGGCGCAGCAGTCCTGCCCCGCGTTCTCGAACACGGCGTACGGCGCGGTCGCGGCGGCCCGCTCCAGGTCGGCGTCCGCGAAGACGATGTTGGGGCTCTTGCCGCCGAGTTCGAGGGTGAGCCGCTTGACGGTGGGCGCGCACGCGGCCATCAGCTCGGTGCCGACGCGCGTGGACCCGGTGAAGACGATCTTGCGTACGCCGGGGTGGTCGGCGAGCCGGCGGCCCGCGATCGGCCCCGCGCCCGGCAGGACCTGGACGGCGTCCGGCGGCAGCCCCGCGTCCAGCGCCAGCTCGCCGACCCGCAGCGCCGTCAGCGGCGTCAGCTCGGCGGGCTTGACGATCACCGTGTTGCCCGCGGCGAGCGCGGGCGCGAGCCCCCAGCCCATGACCGGCATCGGGAAGTTCCACGGGACGATCACGCCGACGACGCCGAGCGGCTCGGCGAACGTGACGTTGAGGCCGCCCGGCGCGGGGATCTGGAGCCCGGTCAGCCGTTCGGGCGCGGCGGCGTAGTAGTGCAGGACGTCGCGCAGGTTCCCGGCCTCCCAGCGCGCCTGCCCGACCGGGTGCCCGGCGTTGCGGACCTCCAGCGCGGCGAGCTCGTCCAGGTGCGCGTCGATCCGTTCGGCGAACCGGCGCAGCAGCCGCGCGCGGTCGCCGGGCGCGACGGCGCGCCAGGCCGGGAACGCCCGCGCGGCGCGTTCCACGGCCGCGTCGGTCTCCGCGGCGGACGCGAGGGCGACGGTCTCGATCACCTCGCCGGTCGCGGGATCGATCACCTCGAAATCGGTCACGGTCGGTTCCCCCTCGGTCCCCTCGATCGCGTTCGGCCCGCGCACCGGGGATGCACGGTCATGGGCGGACGGTCACAGGCGTTCGAAGCCGCGGAACATCTCCCAGTCGGTGACCGCGCGGTCGTAGGCGTCGAGCTCGACGCGCGCGCAGTTGGCGTAGTGCTCGACCACCGGCGCGCCGAACGACGCGGCGGCGAGGGCGCTCGCCGACCAGTCCGCGGCGGCGTCGCGCAGGGTGCGGACGACCGTCCCGGCGCCGCTGGAGTAGGCGTTCCCGGCGTACGGCTCCTCCAGCGGCAGCCGCTCGTCGATGCCGTGCAGCCCGGCGGCGACGAGCGCCGCGACGGCGAGGTGCGGGTTGACGTCGCCGCCCGGCACCCGGTTCTCGATCCGCAGGGACGGGCCGTGCCCGACGAGCCGCAGCGCGCACGTCCGGTTGTCCACGCCCCACTTCACGGCCGTCGGCGCGAACGACCCCGGCTGGTAGCGCTTGTAGGAGTTGACGTTCGGCGCGTACAGCAGGGTGAAGTCGCGCAGGCACGCCTGCTGGCCCGCGATGAAGTGCGCGCCGGTCTCCGACAGCCCGTACGGGCCGTCCCCGGCGAGCACCGGCGCGCCCGAGCCGTCCCGCAGCGAGATGTGGACGTGGCAGGAGTTGCCCTCGCGCTCGTTCGGCTTGGCCATGAACGTGACCGACATGCCCTCCTGCGCGGCGATCTCCTTGGCGCCCGTCTTGTAGAGGGCGTGGTTGTCGCAGGTCGCGAGGGCCTCGTCGAACCGGAACGCGATCTCGTGCTGCCCGAGGTTGCACTCGCCCTTGGCGGACTCGACGTACATCCCGGCGCCGGTCATGCCGTTGCGGATCCGGCGCAGCAGCGGCTCGACCCGCGCCCCGCCGAGCAGCGAGTAGTCCACGTTGTACTGGTTGGCCGGGGTGAGGTCCCGGTACCCCTTCGCCCAGGCCGACTCGTAGGTGTCCTGGTAGACGATGAACTCCAGCTCCGTCCCGACGTACGCCGTCCAGCCGCGTTCGGCCAGCCGCGCGAGCTGGCGGCGCAGCACCTGGCGGGGCGACGCCGCGACGTCCGTCCCGTCCTCCCACGCCAGGTCCGCGTGGACGAGCGCCTCGCCCTCCTGCCACGGGACGCGCCGCAGCGTGGCCAGATCGGGACGCATGACGAAGTCGCCGTAGCCGCGCTCCCAGGACGACATCGCGTAGCCGTCCACCGTGTTCATGTCCACGTCCACGGCAAGGAGGTAGTTGCAGCCCTCCGAGCCGTGCCCCGCGACCTCCTCCAGGAAGTACCGCGCGGACAGCCTCTTGCCCTGCAACCTCCCCTGCATGTCGGTGAACGCGATGACCACGGTGTCGATCCGGCCCGCGGCGGCCTCGCCGCGCAGCTCGTCCAGCGAGATCATCGGGTCCCCTCCGGCCGTCGCGGCCCGTTCATCCGGCCTCCCGCAGCTCGTGCTCGATCGCGGCCAGCTCCTCGGCGCTGCCCTGCACCTTCGGCCCGGTGAACCACCGGCGCGCCGACGCCAGCCACCAGATCCCGGCGAAGCCGAGCACGACGGCGACCGCGACGGGCGCGTAGTTGAACGTGTCGCGCGTGACCGGGCTCGCGGGCGGCAGCATGAACAGCACCGAGATGAACACCACCCACACCACCGCGACCGTCCCGACCGGACGGCTCCACCGCCCGAGGTGCCACGGCCCGCGCTTGAACGCCGCGCCCTGCCGCAGCCGCAGGAACGTCGGGATCACGTACGCGATGTAGAGGCCGATCACCGCGACCGACGTGCACGCCAGGTAGGCGGTCTTGTTCCACAGCGCGGGCAGGGCCAGCACGAACGCGCCCCCGGCCGCGAGCCAGATCGCGTTGGTGGGCGTGCGCGTGCGCTTGTTGATCCGGTGCCACACGTCGGAGAACGGCAGCGCGCCGTCCCGCGAGAACGCGTACACCATCCGCGAGTTGGCGGTGATCGACGCCATCCCGCAGAAGAACTGCGCGACGAACGACACCAGGATCAGGACCTTGCCCGTCGTCTCCCCGGTCGCCGCGATGAAGATCTCCGCCGGGCCGCCCGCCACCGCCCCGGCGTAGTCCTGGATCGCGAACGTGACGCCGAGCAGCAGCACCCAGCCCGCCACCAGCGACACCAGGATCGAGTTGACGATGCCCCGCGGGCCCGTCCGGGCGGCGTCGCGCGTCTCCTCGGTCATGTGCGCGGACGCGTCGTACCCGGTGAAGGTGTACTGCGACAGCAGCAGCCCGATCAGCGCCGCGTACGCCCCGTACTGCCAGCCGGTCTGGTTGGTGAACTCGGTGAACACGAACTCCGCCGACCGGTGGTGGGACGGCTTGACCACCAGCACCGCCACCACGAACGCGACGCCGAGCACGTGCCACCACACGCTGACGTTGCCGAGGAACGCCACGATCCGCACGCCGAACTGGTTGAGCAGCGCGTGCGCGGCCAGGATCACCGCGAACAGCAGGAACGTGTGCCGCAGCGACACCGCGAACCCGAACTGGAGGTCCACCAGCGCGTTCAGGAACGCCGCCGACCCGTACACGATGCCCGCCGTGACGGCGACCTGGCCGATGAAGTTGAACCAGCCCGTGAACCACGACCACGCGGGGCCGTTCGTCCGGGCGAGCTTGGCGGCCCAGTAGTACAGGCCGCCGGCCGTCGGGTAGCTGGAGCACACCTCCGCCATGGCGAGGCCGACCAGCAGCGTCATGGCGCCGACGAACAGCCAGCCCCACGTGATCACGACCGGCCCGCCGCCGGTCAGGCCGATGGTGTAGGAGGTCAGGCAGCCCGACAGCACCGAGATGATGGTGAACGAGACCGCGAAGTTGGAGAAGCCGGACATCGAGCGGCTCAGCTCCTGCGCGTAGCCGAGCTCGTGCAGCCGCTTCTCGTCATCGGACCGGGGATCGGGGCGGGGGGCGGAAGCCTTCGGTTCGTCGTCGACGCTCACGAGCGGCACCTCGCATCCTGTGGGGCGGGGCGGTCGGCCCCGGGGCCCTGGCGCCCGTTCAACGGGCTAATGTCAGACCATTAAGGTTTGCGACGACCGTCCCGTCAAGGGGTGCGATCATCGCGAAACCGACATGTAACGTGGACCCGGGGACCGCGCCGCCGGAACCCGGACCCGACGACCGCGCCGGACCGAAGGGCGCCCATGCCGGACCCCCGCCACGCCCCCCACCCCGCCGAGAACCGCGCTGAACCCCCGGGGTCCGCCGCCGTCCCGAAGCCCGCCGCAGATGCCGCCGAGGGCCCGGCATCAGCCGAACGCCCCGCACCCGCCGAGGACCGCACCGAGGGCCCGGCGTCAGCCGAGGATGCCGTCGAAGGCTCGGTGTCCGCAGTTGAGCCGACGCCCGCCGAGGATGCCGTTGGCGGCCCGGCAGCCGCCGAAGGTGCGGCGTCCGCCGTCGAAGGTGCGGCGTCCGTCGAAGGTGCGGCGGCCCCAGAAGGCGCAGCGTCCGTGGAAGGGGCGGTGTTGGGGGAGGGGGCGGATCTGGCGGTGGCGGCGGTGTTCCGGCCGGTGCGGGTGGGCAACGCGTTCGAGGAGACCGTCGAGCGGCTGCTCCAGGCGATCAAGCTCGGCGTCGTGGACCGGGGGGAGCGGCTGCCGCCCGAGCGGGAGCTGGCCCCGCGGCTCGGCGTCAGCCGGGTCACGCTGCGCGAGGCGATCCGGGTGCTCCAGCAGGAGGGGTACGTGGAGTCGCGGCGCGGCCGGTTCGGCGGGACGTTCGTGACGTACCGCCGCCCGAGGCCGCGGCGCACCGACCTGAGGCGGGCGCTCGCCGAGATGGGCGACCGGCTGAACGACACCCTCGCGTTCCGGATGGCCGTGGAGACCGGCGCCGCGCAGCTCCTCGCCACGACCGGGCTGGACGGCGAGCAGCGGGCCCTGCTCCGGGCCCGGCTGGACGGGCTGAACGCGGCGGGCCCGGACGAGTACCGGCGCCTGGACACGCTGTTCCACCTGACGATCGCGGAGCTGACCGGGTCCCGGCTGCTCGCCGCGGCCTGCGCGGACGCCCGGATGCGGGTGACGGACCTGCTCAACGCGATCCCCGTCCTCGGTCCCAACATCGAGCACGCCGCCGTCCAGCACGCGGCGATCGTGGACGCGATCCTCGCGGGGACCCGGAGGCCGCGCGCCGGGCCGTGGCCGAGCACCTGGAGGGCACCGCCGCCCTCCTCCGCGCCTTCCTCGGCTGACGCGCCCGCCCGCCGCGGCGCGGGCGGACCGCGGGCGAAAAGGGGCGGACCGGGGTGGATTCGTACGCGGTCGGGCACAGGCCGTATGACGTACGCTGAGTTGGTTGCTGGAGATCACCCCCGGCCTGCGGGGTGCACGACCGGAGGGGCTGACGCATGGGCTGGCTGGCGGGAGTGCTGATCCTTTTCTTCGGCCTCCTCGCGTCCATCGCGCTGCACGAGCTCGGGCACTTCTCGTTCGCCAAGCTCTTCGGGGTGCGCACGACGCAGTTCATGGTCGGGTTCGGCCCGACGATGTGGTCCCGGCACAAGGGCGAGACCGAGTACGGCGTGAAGTGGATCCCGCTCGGCGGCTACATCCGCATGATCGGGATGCTGCCGCCGCGCAAGGGCGACGCCCCGGGCCAGGTGCGGCAGATCAGCACCGGGCCGTGGCAGGGGCTGATCGAGTCCGCCCGGGGCGCGGCGCTGGAGGAGGTCCGCCCCGACGACGGCGACCGGGTCTTCTACGCCAAGAAGTGGTGGCAGAAGCTGCTGATCATGTTCGGCGGCCCCGCCATGAACCTGATCCTCGCCGTGCTGTTCTTCGCGATCCTGCTGATGGGCATCGGCACCAACCAGTCGCAGCCGGTGATCAACGAGGTGTCGAGGTGCGTGGTCCCCGCCGCGCAGGCCGGTTCGAAGGACTGCCCGGCGAACGCCCCGCCCACCCCGGCGGCGCAGGCGAACCTCCAGTCCGGCGACCGGATCACCTCGTTCGACGGCAAGAAGATCACCGAGTACGCCGCGCTCCAGCGCATGATCCGCGACTCGGGCGGCCGGACCGTCCCGATGACCGTGGAGCGCGGCGGGCGCAGCCTCGCGCTCAACGTGCCGATCATGCGCAACCAGATGCCCGACCTGAAGGACGACCACAAGACCGTCAACGTCGGCTTCCTCGGGATCACGCCCACGCAGGCGCTCGAACGGCAGGGGCCGGGCGCCGTCGCGACCACAATGGGCAAGCTCACCAAGCACACGGCGGGCGCGGTGCTGCGGATGCCGCAGAAGATGGTCGGCATCTGGAACGCCGCGTTCGGCGACGCCAAGCGCGACCCCGAGGGCCCGATCGGCGTGGTCGGCGTGAGCCGGATCGGCGGCGACGTCGCGGCGTCGGACCGGCTGACCGGCATCGAGAAGGTCGCCTACTTCGTGATGCTGCTCGGCTCGCTCAACCTCGCGGTCGGTCTGTTCAACATGGTCCCGCTGCTGCCGCTGGACGGCGGGCACATGGCCGGGGCGCTGCTCGAAGCGATCAAGAAGTTCTTCGCGCGGCTGTTCGGCCGCCCCGACCCCGGCTACGTGGACGTGGCGAAGGCGCTGCCGGTGACGTACGTGATGGCGGCCGTGCTCGTCGTCATGGGCGGACTGCTCATCTACGCCGACCTCGTCAACCCCATCAAGTTCGCAGGCTAGCCCCGCTCCGGGCGCCGGGCCGCCAGACCGCCGCGCCGCTAGTCCCGCCTGCCCGCCCGTCCCGCGGGGCCGTCCGCCCGCGCGCCGTCCGCCCGCGCGCCGCCCGTCCGCGCGCCGTTCCGCCTGCCCGCCCGTTCCGCGGGCCGCTCGTCCCGCCTGCCCGCCCATCCCGTGGGGCCGTCCGCCCGCGCGCCGCCCGCTCGTGCGCCGTTCCGCCGCCCGCTCGTGCGCCGTTCCGCCGCGCGTGCCGTTCGGTCGTGCGGTCACCGTTCGGCGGGCATCTCGCCGGTCTTGAGGAAGTCGCGCAGGACGGCCAGGTAGGGGGCGATGTCGAGGCCCTGCCCGGCGAGCCAGGCGTCCGACCCGTAGGTGTGGGCGTAGCGCTCGCCGCCGTCGCAGATCAGCGTGACGACGCTGCCGCGCTCGCCGCGCGTGCGCATCCCGGAGATCAGCTCGGCCGCGCCCCACATGTTGGTGCCCGTCGAGCCGCCGACGTCGCGCCCGCTGACCTCGGCCGTCCACCGCATCGCCGCGATCGACGCCGCGTCCGGCACCTGGATCATCCGGTCGATCACGGTGGGCAGGAACGACGGCTCCACGCGCGGCCGGCCGATCCCCTCGATCCGCGAGCCCGGCGCGGTCCGCTCGGCGTCGCCGTCGGCGAACGAGCCGAAGAACGCCGAGCCCTCCGGGTCGACGACCGCGAGCCGCGTCTGGAACCGGCGGAACCGCGCGTACCGGCCGATCGTCGCGGACGTCCCGCCCGTCCCGGCGCCGACCACGATCCAGGACGGTTCGGGGAAGCGCTCCAGCCGGAGCTGCTCGAAGATCGACTCGGCGATGTTGTTGTTGCCGCGCCAGTCCGTCGCCCGCTCGGCGTAGGTGAACTGGTCCATGAAGTGCCCGCCGCACTCGCGCGCGAGCCGCCGCGACTCGTCGTAGATCGTCGTCGGGTCGTCCACCAGGTGCGAGCGGCCCCCGTAGAACTCGATCAGCTCGATCTTCTCCGGCGAGGTGGACGCGGGCATCACCGCGACGAACGGCAGCCCGAGCAGCCGCGCGAAGTACGCCTCCGACACCGCCGTGGACCCGCTGGACGCCTCGATGATCGTGGTGTCCTCGCGGATCCAGCCGTTCGCGAGCCCGTACAGGAACAGCGACCGCGCGAGCCGGTGCTTCAGCGACCCGGTCGGGTGGACGGACTCGTCCTTGAGGTAGAGGTCGATGCCCCACTCCGGCGGCAGCGGGAACACGTGCAGGTGCGTGTCGGCGCTGCGGTTGGCGTCGGCCTCCACCTTCCGGATGGCCTCGGAGATCCACGCCCGGCACCCGGGATCGCAGCGGTCCACGACGCGGCCCATGCCGCCACCCCTCTCGATCATCCTTGATCGTTGCGTACCCCACGATATCCCCGCACGTCACCGCCGCCCCCGCCGGCGGCTCCCGGCCGGGCGACGACCGGACCGAACGCGCCGGACCGGGGGCATCATGGGGCGTACGGGGGGAACATGACCGAAATCTTCGACCAGCGCATCGTCGCCACCGGCCGGCTGCCGCTGTTCGGCTTCTTCGTGGCGTTCATCGTCACGTTCGTGCTGACCAGGATCAACGTCCGGCTGATCCGGGCGGACGTGCGCTGGTGGTTCAAGAACGTCAAGGCGGGCGACCTGCACATCCACCACGTGGTGTTCGGGGTGGTGCTGATGCTGGTGGGCGGGGTCGCGAGCCTGGCGATCCCGGACAGCGCCCGCGCGCTCGGCCCGCTGAACGTCGCGGCGGCCGTCGTGTTCGGCATGGGCGCCGCGCTCGTGCTGGACGAGTTCGCGCTGATCCTGCACCTCAGCGACGTGTACTGGACCGAGAAGGGCCGCGCGTCGGTGGACGCGGTGTTCGTGGCGCTCGCCGTCACGGGGCTGCTGCTGCTCGGCATCCGCCCGTTCGGCTTCGAGGGGACCGACCCCGACCCGGGCGGGACGATCGGCCGCACGCTCTTCGTCGGCGGCTACGGCGCGTCGGTGGTCGCCAACCTGGTGCTGGCCGTGATCACCCTGCTGAAGGGCAAGATCTGGACGGGCCTGCTGGGCCTGTTCGTGCCCGCCCTCCTGATCGTCGGCGCGGTCCGGGTGGCCCGCCCCGGCTCGCCCTGGTCCCGTTGGCGGTACGACCCGGACTCGCGCAAGTACCGCCGCGCCGTACGGCGGGAGGAGCGGTTCCGCAGGCCGCTGATCCGCGCCAAGATCTGGGTGCAGGAGTTCATCGCGGGCCGCCACGACCTCATCCCGCCCGACCTCCGCCAACGCAAGGAACACCGCAAAGAGCGCAGAGAAGAACGCCGCGAGGACCGCAAAGGCGACCGCCGCGAGGAACGGCGCGAACGCACAGGCACCAAGACCCCCCACTGACCGAACGCCTCCCGACCCGCCACGAGCGTCGAGGACCCAGGTCAGACAGAGGATGCGTCCAGGCAGGACACCTGGACGTGCCGTCCGGCGGGCCGTCCGAGCGTGTGGTCAGCCGGACGGGGCGGCCGAACGGAGTGATCGGCTCGGTCAGCCGGACGCAGCGTCCGCGCAGGGCACGTGGACTTGTCGTCGGCGGGCCGTCCGGGCTCGTCGTCTGGTGGGCCGTCTGGGCGTGTTGTCAGGCGGATGGGGCGTCCGGACGGGGCGGTCGGCTCGGTCAGCCGGACGCGGCGTCCGGGCAGGGCACCTGGTCTTGTCGTCCGGCGGGCCGTCCGGGTGTGTCGTCAGGCGGACGGGGCGATCGGCTCGGTCAAGCGGATGCGGCGTCCGCGCAGGGCACCTGGGCGTGCCGTCCGGCGTGCCGTCCGGGCGTGTCGTCAGCCGGGCGGGGCGGCCGAACGAGGCGATCGGCGCGGGTCAGGCAGACGGGGCGTCCGGACGGGGCGATCGGTTCGGTCAGGTGGGTGGGGGGTCTGGTGGGTCGTCCGGTGGGGCGTCCAGGAGTGGGGCGACCGCGCGGACGGTGTCGATGGTGTCGGCCTCGGAGGCTGACTTGTCGGGCCGGTAGCGGAGGACGCGGGCGAAGCGGAGCGCGATGCCGCCGGGGTAGCGGGGGCTGCGCTGGACGCCGTCGAACGCGATCTCGACCACCAGCTCGGGCCGTACGCGGACGGTCCAGTCGTCCTCGCTCACGGCGATGGCGCGCAGCGCCTCGGTCTGCCAGGCGAGCAGCTTGTCGGTGAGCCCCTTGAACGTCTTGCCGAGCATCACGAACCCGCCGCCCTCGGGGTCGCGGGCGCCCAGGTGCAGGTTGGACAGCAGGCCCCTGCGGCGGCCGTGGCCCCATTCGACGGCGAGAACGACCAGGTCGAGGGTGTGCCGGGGCTTCACCTTGATCCATCCAGCGCCGCGCCGTCCGGCCGTGTAGGGCGTGTCGAGCGACTTGACCAGCACGCCCTCGTGGCCGCGCGCCACGGCGTCGTCGAAGAGAGCCTTGGCCTCGGCCGGATCGGCGGTGACGACGCGCGGCATCCGCAGCCGCTCGGGGACGGCGCGGGCGAGCGCGGCGTCGCGTTCGGCGCCGGGCGCGTCGAGCAGATCGTCGCCGTCTAGGTGCAGCACGTCGAACAGGAACGCCGACAGTGGGACGGGCTCGGCGCCGTCACGGGCGCGGGTACGGGTGGCGGTGCGCGCGGCCGTGACCTGGAACGGGTGCGGCGAGCCGTCGGGCCGCAGCGCGATCAGCTCGCCGTCGAACACCGCTTCGCGCACGGGCAGTCCGCGAACGGCCTCGACCACCTCGGGCAGCCGGGAGGTGATCTCGTCGAGCGTTCGGGTGAACACGCGCACCTCGCCGTCGCGGACATGGATCTGCGCCCTGATCCCGTCGAGCTTCCACTCGACCGCGACCGCCTTACCGCCGCCCTCACCTTCAGCGCCCTCGGCCCCGTCCGCCCCGTCCGCCCGGTCCGCGCCGTCCCCGTTGTCCGCCCGGTCCGCGCCGCCCGCGCCCTCAGGGTCGTCCGCGCCCTTAGGGCCCTCAGCGCCGTCTCCGGCCTTGGCGGCCTTGGTGCCTTCTGTGCCGTCAGGGCCGTCCGCGTCCGCTGCGGCCTTAGCTTCCTTGGCGCCGTCCGCGCCATCCGCCTGATCCGCGCCCTCGGCCCGGTCCGCGCCGTCCGCCCGGTCCCCGCCGTCCGCCCGGTCCACGCCGTCCGCATTCACGGCGTCCTTAGTGTCCTTAGCCCCTTGGCATTGGCTGCGGGTGTGGGCTTCTGGGGGCGGCGCGCAGTTTGGTGAAGGCGGCTTCTACTGAGGGTTGGGAGGCGGCGAGCATGGGGCGGATGGGGCGGCCTACCTCCAGGGTGAACGAACGGAGGCCCTCGGAGCCGTCCGCGAGGGCGGCTACGGCGACGGGGCCCAGCGCGCCGCGCAGCATGGCCGCGCGCCGTACCTCGGCGGCCTTGACGTCGGCCGCGGCGGCGATCGCCTCGGCCATCACGCCGTCGAGCGCGCCCTGGCGCAGCTCGCCCGACAGCAGGCGGAGCAGGAAGCCCTGCTCGGCGCGCGTCGCCCGGCCGAACAGGGCGCCGACCAGCTCGCGCCTGCGGGCCACCGAGCCCTTGCCGGCCACGGCGCCGATCTCGGTGAACGCGGCGTCGACGTCGGCGACCGTCAGGGCGGGCTCGGCGGCCGGGGGCGGCGCGTCGCGCAGGGCCGCGTAGCCGACGCCGATCTGCCGCTGGGGCAGCTCCCCGGACAGGTAGGCGACCACGATGGCGGCCTCGCCGGGGCCGGCGTCGCGCAGGCAGCCCGCGAGCGCCGCCACCTTGGCCTTGCGGGCCGAGGCGCCGGCGACCGTCTCGGACGTCCGGGCGATCTCCGCGAGCAGCACCCCTCCATTGTGGGCATGGGGTACGACATTCGATCTCGGCGGGGCCCTGGTCAGGCGCCGCCGGGCTCATTACCTTTCGAGGGGTAGGCGAGGACCGGTCCAGATCCAGGTACGCCAGAAGCCCGGCAGGGGAGTGAGGAGCGGGGGAGTGGGCCTTCCGCGTTCGTCCGAGTCGTTCCAGCGGGTGTACTCGGCCCCGGAGCCGCCGAAGGCCGCCCGCAGGCCGCGCGTGCTGGCGCTCGTGATCGCGGCGGTGTCGTTCGTCGTGGCCGCCGTCGCGGTGTTCCTGCTCGTGCCCGGCGGCGGGGACGGGGCGTCCCGGACGCCCGACCGCGACAGGGCCGCGCCGCCCGCCGCGTCGCCCGGCGAGCCGTCCGCGCCGTCCGAGCCGTCCGGGAAGCCGTCCGCGTCGTCCGAGCCGTCCGCGTCCCCGAAGCCGCCGCAGGCGCGGCCGTTCGGTTCGCTGCCCGCCCCGTGTACGTCGGTGAAGCAGGACACGATCAAGCGGATCGTCCCGGGGGCGCGGCGGTCCGAGCAGTCCAACTCGACGCTGACGACGTGCACGTTCTCGTCGGGCGGCGACGGCTTCCGCTGGCTGCGCGTCGAGGGGCACCTGTACGCGCCGGGCAACACCGGGACGCCCGTCGAGGACGCCAAGCGCTACTACGACGCCCAGTGGCGGCAGGCGCACGGCGCGACCCTCGAACGCACCCTCAGCCTGGAGGGCGAGTCCGGGCTCGGGGACGAGGCGTTCCTGTGGTTCAAGGCCGACAAGGGCATGCCGACCGTCGTCGGGCAGGCGACGGCGCGGTTCCGCAACGCGGTGGTCACGGTCGGCTACAGCGAGCAGGCGCCGGGCAAGGGCGACGCCGCCGAACGCGAGCGGGCGTGCCTGGCGAAGGCGCGGGAGGTCGCGGCGGAAGTGCTCGCGGGCCTGCGTTAAATCATTTCTGACCTGAATCGGCCGATCATCGCATATGCGTTGTCAATTGCTCCTAGGGTGTTTCGGTAAAGGGGAGGGAGGCGCCGGTCGCGCTCCCGAGCGACCATGGGCGGCCGGCGCGATCGAACGCCAGGGGAGGAGGAGGTCGACGACGTGACCGCGCAACCGGTTGGAGTGTCCTGGGTCTAGCCGACCCAGGTGAGCACTGACGCTGACGTCGAACGGGCCGCGGAGTGGACTCTCACTCCGCGGCCCTCGCCGTCCGCGCCGCCGGACCAATGCCGCGGGCACCCGCCGACCATTCGCACGCCTTTTCGAGGGTGCCTGCGAGGCCCCTTCGAATGGTCCGATCGTGCCATCGTTTAATGTGACGCCGGGCACCCGGACAATGGAACGGGTTTCAGTTCCCTTCGAGCAGCCCGGCCCGCACCCACACGTCCCGCGCGCGCCCGTCCAGGAACCCGACCTCGTCGAAGAACGCCGTGCACTTGCGGAACGCCCACGTCATCGTCGCCCGCCGGTGCGGGCTGCGCGCGGCGACGCGGCGGGCCAGCCTCGGGTCGAGCCCGACGGCCTCGTAGCAGGACGGGTGCACGACCTGCCCGGCCATCATCCGGGTGAGCTGCGCCAGCCCGAGCGCGGCGGCCCGGCGCCGCAGCGGCGAGGCGTTCGCGACGAGCCGCTTCAGCTCCTCGCGCGCGTACTTGATGTGCCGGGCCTCCTCGATCACGTGGATCCTGGTGACCTGCCGGATCATCGGCTGGATGTCCTCGTCGGGGAACGTCAGCCGCTGGAACGCGTCGGTGAACTCCTCCACGACCAGCGTCCCGGCGAACATCGGCATCGGGTCGTACACCGCGCCGACGAGCTTGGCCGCCTGGTACTCCAGCGCCCGCGGCCGGTGCGTGCGCAAGCCGCACGTCCGCACCATCCGCCCGAACATCACCGAGTGCCGGCACTCGTCGGCGATCTCCGTCAGCGCGTACGCGACGTGCTCGCTGTCGTAGCGGTGCCGGTAGGCGTGCATCACCAGCGACTGCATCAGCATCATCTCCGACCAGATGCCGAACGAGGCGATGCTGCACATCTCGCGCTTGGACAGCTCGACCCGCTGCCGGTGCGTGAGCCCGTCCCACAGCGGCGTCTCGTAGATCGACAGGAGCTGCGGGGGAGGTAGAACCGGTCCGGGTCCTGCTCGGCGTCCCAGTCCACGTCCACGTCGGGGTCGAACGAGTGCTTGCGGGACGTGCGCAGGAGCCGTTCGGCCACGGTCTCCCGGTCGGTCAGCTCCAGCGTGTGGTCGCCGTCCCTGCACCGGATCCGCGCGGTCCAGGTGCCGGGACGCCTCTCGGGGGACGTTCCTTCAGGGGGACAGAGGAGGTCATGGCCGGCTCCTCTCGCCGACGGGTCAGCCTTGCGGCGACGGGATGCGTGCTAGGAGGCGGAGCGAGGAAGGGGAGACCCGCGACAGCGCGTGCAGCAGGCGCCCTTCGAAGTTGACGGGGACGAGGGGCTTGTTCTTGACGATGGCGTCGACGATGCGCTCGGCCACCTTCTCCGGCGGGTAGTTGCGCATCCGCAGGCCCCTCTCGGCGCGGGCGCGCAGGGCCTCCCGCTCGGCCTCGCCGACGCCGACGATCGTCGCGTTCTTCATGATCGAGGTGTTGGCGAAGCCGGGGCAGACGGCGGTGACGCCGATGCGCGAGCCGGCGAGCTCGGCCCGCAGGCACTCGCTCAGCATCATCACGGCGGCCTTGGTCGTGCAGTACGCGGGCAGGGTGCGCGACGGCGAGTAGGCGGCGGCCGACGCGACGTTGACGATGTGGCCGCCGAGGTTGGGCTTGTCGGGCTTGTTGGGCAGGTTCGCGACGCGGTCGGCCATCTGCCGGCCGAACAGCCGCGACCCGTGGACGACGCCCCACAGGTTCACGCCGAGGATCCGCTCCCAGTCGGCGACGCCGGTGTCGAGGAACGGTCCGGTGACGGCGATCCCGGCGTTGTTGACGACGATGTCGGGGACGCGGTGCGCGTCCTTGACCTCGGCGGCGAACGCCTCCATGGCGGCGGCGTCGGCCACGTCCACCTGGTAGGCGGCGCCGGACGAGCCGAGCGTCTTGGCGAGGGCGACGGTGCGTTCGGCGGACGGCAGGTCGATGTCGGCCGCGATCACCGTCGCGCCGCGTTCGGCGAGCGCGAGGGTCGTGGCCCGGCCGAAACCGCTGCCGGCTCCGGTGACGACGGCGAGCGCGCCGTCGAAGTGCGCGAGTGGCATGGACACCTCCGGGGCGTGGGGGAGATCCAACCGTACTCAGGAAGGGGCCGCGACGCCGTTCACGGCGCGGCCTCCGCCGCGGGGCTCATGATGCGGCCTCCGCCGCGATGACGGCGTCCACCTCCGCCTTGCGGTCCGCCTCCTCGGCGGCGAACCGCTCGGAGTCGAGCCTCTCGGCGATCTGCTCGTCCTGGCTCATCAGCGCGTCGAGGTCGCCCTTGGACGCGTCGAGCACCCCCATCTCGTCGAACGTCTCGCGGATGCGCGGGCTCCACAGCCCGATGTCCTTGACGCACGGCACGATGCGGCTGAACAGCAGGCTCTGGAACATCCGCATGTACGGGGAGTTCTCCACCATCTCGTCGACCTCGGCGGGGTCGATGCCGAAGTTCGTCCAGATCTCGCGGCCCCGGATGCGGTCCCGCATCAGGTAGCAGCCCTCGATCACGAACTCCTCGCGCTCCTTCAGCTCGCCCGGCGACAGCTCCTTGTAGTAGTCGCGCAGCGCCATCCGGCCGAACGCGACGTGCCGCGCCTCGTCCTGCATGACGTAGGCGAGGATCTGCTTCGGCAGCGGCTTGGTCGTGATGTCGCGGATGACGCCGAACGCGGCGAGCGCGAGCCCCTCGATCAGCACCTGCATCCCGAGGTAGGGCATGTCCCAGCGCGCGTCGGAGAGCGTCTCGTCCAGCAGGTCCTGGAGCTTGGTGTTGATCGGGTAGACCATCCCGACCTTCTCCTGGAGGAACCGGGTGAAGATCTCGACGTGCCGGGCCTCGTCCATCGTCTGCGTCGCCGAGTAGAACTTGGAGTCCAGGTCGGGCACCGACTCCACGATCCGCGCCGCGGTGATCATCGCGCCCTGCTCGCCGTGCATGAACTGGGAGAACTGCCACGACGAGGAGTGCATGCGCAGCTCGCCGCGCTCCCGCTCGCTCATCCGCTCCCAGTGCCGGGTGCCGTAGATCGCGAGCGACTGGTCCGGCACGCCGAGCACGTCGTGCGGATCGACCTCCAGGTCCCAGTCGATCCGCTTGACCGAGTCCCACTGCTTGTCCTTGCCCTTCTGGTACAGGGCGAGCAGCCGGTCGCGGCCGTCGTCGTACTCCCATGTGAACCGGG
This sequence comes from Actinomadura sp. J1-007, assembly GCF_009793335.1. GTDB lineage: Bacteria > Actinomycetota > Actinomycetes > Streptosporangiales > Streptosporangiaceae > Spirillospora > Spirillospora yumaensis. The sequence goes on from NZ_WING01000001.1 coordinate 4,854,489, forward strand.
CGTCGCCGGTCAGCGGTACGTTCCAGGTGGACGGGTCCACCTCGGCGGTGTAGAGGTCATGGGTCGACACGGGCACCCCTCCCCTGGGACGGTCTGACGTACGATGTACGCCTTACGTACGATGTACGTACCGTGTCACGCGCCACTTACGGGTGTCAACGGCGGAAAGAGGCGGGATCGATGGCGAAAGATGTGAGCTCGGGCACAGCCGGCACGGCCGCCCCGGAGGCGGGCGCGCCGCGGCCCGCCCTCACCCGCGCGCGGATCGTCGCCGCCGCGGTCGCCCTGATCGAGCGCGAGGGCGCCGACGCGCTGTCGATGCGCCGCGTCGCGTCCGAGCTGGGCGTCGCCGTGATGTCGCTCTACAACCACGTGCCCAATAAGAGCGCCCTGCTCGAAGGCGTCGCCGAGCACGTCGTCGCCGGGATGGACCTCGGCGGCGACCCCGCCGAGCCCTGGCAGGACCGCGCCCGCGCCCTGCTGCGCGCGTTCCGCAAGGTCGCCCACGACTACCCGCGCTGCATGACGGTCGTCCTCACCCACAAGATCGACACCCCGGTCGGCCTGCGGCCCGCCGAGCGCGCCCTCGCGCTCGCCGAGGCCGCCGGGTTCGACGGCGAGACGTCCGTGCGCATCATGCGGGCCCTGCTCGCGTACGCGCTCGGGGCGCAGCTCCGCGAGATCGGCGTCGTCAAGATGCTCGACCACGTCGAGCGCGACCCGGCCGAGGCCCTCGCCGACCTCGACCCGGCCGAGTTCCCGCACGTCACCGCCGCCGCGCCGCAGCTCGCCAGCCACGACCCCGAGACCGACTTCGAGTTCGGCCTCGACCTGTTCATCAACGCGCTGGAGAGCCTGCTCAGGAGCCGGTGAGCCCGGCCGCCCCGGCCGCCCGGACGCACGCTGCGAGATGCGTCCGGGCGTTCGGGCGGCCGGACGCTACGCCAGCGGCTTGTCGTTGTCGGGCGCGGCGGGGACGGGCGCGTGCTTCACCGCCGGCCGCGCCGGGTCCTGGGAGGCCACCGTCACGCCGGGCCGTCCCGCCTCGACGACGAACTCCGCCGCCGTGCGCGCCGTCGTCCCCTCGGCTCTGCGCACCGTGTCCACGACGCGCAGGCGGCTGACCATCCGTTCGGACGTGAGGTCGCAGACGAAGTAGCCGCGCCGCCCGTCGAAGTACCGCCAGTGCGGGTTCTCGGCCTGGAGCGGGTCCCAGCGGCGGTGGAACGCGGCCTGGTCGGAGTCCCCGCCGGACGTGACGGACGTGCCGACGAACTCGGCGCCGACCACGCGCGACGCGGGGTCGTCGAAGTCGGCCCTGAGCTCGCTCACCCACGTCGCGTGCCGGTCGCCGGTCACCACGACGGGGTTCGCGACGCGCCCGGAGCCGAACAGCTCCATCAGCCTGCGCCGCTGCGCCCGGTAGCCGTCCCACTGGTCCCAGTCGCCGAACCCGCGCTCGGGCCCCGGCTTCTCGTCGCTCTGCGCGACCATCACCTGGTTCGCCAGCACGTTCCACCGCGCGCCCGACCCGGTGAGCCCGCGCGCCAGCCAGCGCTCCTGCGCGGCGCCGGTGATGGTGCGCTTCGGGTCGTTCGCCTCCTCCTCGCTGAACGGCTGGTCGCCGCGGTACTGGCGGGTGTCCAGCACGTGCAGCGCGGCGAGGCCCCCGAACCGCAGCCGCCGGTAGAGCCGCATGTCCAGCCCGCGCGGCAGCGACGACCGGCGCAGCGGCATGTGCTCGTAGTACGCCTGGAACGCCGCCTTGCGCCGCGCCCGGAACGCCTTCGCCGACTGGTCGGCCGGGTCCTGCGGGATCAGGCCCGCCCAGTTGTTGTCCACCTCGTGGTCGTCCAGCGTGACGATCCAGGGGAACGCGGCGTGCGCGGCCTGGAGCTGCGCGTCGCCCCGGTACTGCCCGTACCGGTTGCGGTACTGCTCCAGCGTGTACGGCTCGCCGGTCCCCTCGTGCCGCCGGACGCCCGCGCTCGACGGCCTCGACTCGTAGATGTAGTCGCCGAGGAACGCCACGAACGCGACGTCCTCGTCGGCCAGGTGGTCGTACACCGAGTAGTAGCCGTCCTGCCAGCTCTGGCAGGACGCGAACGCGAACCGCAGCCCGTCCACGCGCGCCCCGGCGGCGGGCGCCGTGCGGGCGCGTCCGGCGGGCGAGACCTGGCGTCCGGCCCGGAACCTGTAGAAGTACTCGCGGTCGGGCGCGAGCCCGCGCACCTCGACGTGCACGGAGTGGCCGAGCCCGGGCCGCGCCGTCGCGACGCCGCGCGCACGCCGCCGCCGGAACCGCGCGTCGTCGGCGACCTCCCACGCGACCTGGACGTCGCGCTTCGGCATCCCGCCGCCCGCGACGGGACGGGGCGCGAGCCGCGTCCACAGCACGAACCCGTCAGGTGCGGGCTCGCCGGACGCGACGCCGAGCGTGAACACGCCGGGCGGCGGCGCGCCGCCCGCGGTCGTCCGTACGCCCGCGCGGGCGCCGGTGGCCGGGTCGAGCAGGACGGGGCCGGCGAGCCCGCCGGCCGTGACCGCTCCCGCACCGGCCAGAAAACGTCGCCGGGCCACCGGGGAATGCTTGCCTGACATGCGGCGCCTCCAAGATCGGATGGCGCCGATGATCATTCATCGACCGGGCCGCGGGGTAGCACCGACATGAACGGCCGAGGTCAAGATCATCCATTTTCCGGGGCGAGGTACGGGCCGAGCCCCGACCAGCAGAAGTCGGTCATGTAGCGCGCGGTGTCCTCGACGCTCGTGCCGGGCCGCCGCGTCCGCCACAGCGCCAGCCGCTCGCTCGCGCCCATGATGATCTCGGTGAACGCCTCCAGCGCGTCCTGCGGGGCGGCGGGCGCGAACGTGGCGAGCACGCCGGAGATGAGCGCGCTCTGCTGCCGCCGCGTCGCCTCGATCGCCTCGGCGGTCTCGGGCGGCCCCGCGAGCGGCTCGGTCAGCAGCATCGCGAACGAGCGGCTGTGCGAGTCGACGAACCCGAAGTAGGCGACCATGCCGCGCCACAGGATGTCCTTCGGGTCGGTCGCGCCCGCCATGGCCTTCTGGGTGACGTCGAGCAGCTCGGCCTTCGAGCGCGCCATGCAGGCCAGCAGCAGCCCGTCCTTGGAGCCGAAGTACTCGTACAGCATCGGCTTGGAGACGCCGCACCGCTCGGCGATCTCGTCCATCGAGGTGTTGCGGTAGCCGTTGTCGCCGAAGACGCGCTCGGCCGTGTCGAGCATCTGCCGTTCCCGCTCTGCGCGCGACATCCGCCGCCGCCCGGTCCCCCCTGTGGCGCTACTCACAGGCCAAGCCTAACCGCTGGACCTACCGCCAGTAACCTACTCCCGGTAACTTACTCGGAGTAGGTCACCTGAGAGGACAGGTCATGAGCCAGCGCGGCACCGGCGGCACCGCCCCCGCCATCGTCATCATCGGCTCCGGCTTCGCCGGTCTCGGGATGGGGATCCAGCTCCTCAAGAACGGCTTTCGCGACTTCCTGATCGTGGAGAAGAGCGAGGCCCTCGGCGGGACGTGGCACGACAACACCTATCCCGGGTGCGCCTGCGACGTGCCCTCGCACATGTACTCGTTCTCGTTCGAGCTGAACCCCGGCTGGTCGCGCATGTTCGCGCCCCAGCCCGAGATCCGCTCCTACCTCGAACGCGTCGCCGACAAGTACCGCGTCCGCGACCACATCCGCTTCGGCGCGGCCGTGGACGCCGTCGAGTACGACGACGACGCGCTGCGCTGGACGGTCACCCTCGCGGACGGAACGGTCTACACGCCGAGGGCCGTCGTGTCCGCCGTCGGCGCCCTGCACATCCCCTCGTACCCGGACCTGCCCGGCATCGAGAACTTCCAGGGCACCGCGTTCCACTCCGCCGAGTGGGACCACTCGTACGACCTGGCCGGCAAGCGCGTCGCCGTCATCGGGACGGGTGCGTCCGCGATCCAGTTCGTCCCGCAGATCGCGAAGAAGACCGCCCACCTGACGCTGTTCCAGCGGACGCCGCCGTGGATCCAGCCGAAGCCCGACCGGCGCTTCCCCGCGCCCGTCCGCAAGGCGTTCGAGAAGGTGCCGGGCGCGGCCCGCGCGTTCCGCGCCGGGATCTACTGGACGCTGGAGGCGCGCGCGGTCGGCTTCACCATCGACCCGCGCCTGTCGGTGCCCATGGAACGGCTCGCCCGCTGGCACATCAAGCGGCAGATCCCCGACCCGGAGCTGCGCGCCAAGGTGACGCCCGACTACACGATCGGCTGCAAGCGCGTCCTACTGTCCAACGACTACTACCCGGCGCTCACCCGGCCCGACGTGGACGTCGAGACGTCCGGCGTGGCCGAGGTCCGCGAGCGGTCCATCGTCACCGCCGACGGCCGCGAGATCGAGGTCGACTGCATCATCTACGGCACCGGCTTCAAGGTCACCGACGCGATGAACGAGCAGCACATCACCGGCCGCGGCGGCGTCAAGCTCCAGGACGCCTGGGCGGACGGCATCGAGGCGCACCGCGGCACGACCATCCCGGGCTTCCCCAACTACTTCATGCTGCTCGGCCCGAACACCGGCCTCGGCCACAACTCCGTCGTGTTCATGGTCGAGACGCAGATCCAGCACGTGCTGAGCTGCCTGCGGCTCGTCCAGGACGGCGGCGCGGAAGCGATCGAGCCGAAGCCCGAGGCGTCCCGCCGGTTCAACGACCGGATGCAGCGGCGGCTGCGCCGGGCCGTCTGGAACGAGGGCGGCTGCCAGAGCTGGTACCTCGACGACAAGGGCGTCAACCGCACGCTCTGGCCCGGCCACACCTTCGAGTTCTGGGCCGGTTCCCGCAAGGCGCGCCCCGAGGAGTACCGCCTCACGCGGTGAGCGCCGCCCGCCCGGACTCGGGCTCGGGGACGGGCGCGGCCCGCCGCCGGGCCCGTTCGGGCGCGAGCGTGGCGAGCCCGAGCACGGCGAGCCCGGCCCGAGCCAGAGCGGCGCCCGCAGCCCGAACGCGTCGATCGCGACGCCCCCCACCAGCGACCCGATGATCACGCCGAGCGTGATGAACGACGTGTGCACCGTGTTGACCAGCGGGCCCGTGCCGCCCGCCCGCTGCACGCGCACGCCCATCGCCGGGTTCATCGTCACCCCGACGAACCCGATCCCCAGCATGAACAGCACCGCCGGGACCCGTTCGCCCGCGGACAGCGCGAACCCGGCGAGGAAGACCGCGTTCAGCGCGAGCCCGGCCACCTGGACGCCCACCGTGCGCCGGTCGGCGAGCCGCCCGACCACGGTGTTGCCGGCGACGGTGGCCGCGCCGTAGGCGACCAGCAGCAGCGGCACGACGGCCGCCCCGAACCCGGTCACCCGCGTCAGGATCGGGTTGAGGTAGCTGAACGCGGAGAACGTCGCCCCGATGATGAGCGTGCTCGTGGACAGCACCAGCCACATCCGGGGCCGCGCCAACACCCGCAGCTCCTCCCTGACCGACGTCCCGCCGCCCTCGCCGGCGGGCCCCGCCCCCGGCACGCCGGCCAGCGTGGCGGCCGCCGCGAGCAGGGCCAGGCCGCCGACGGCCCAGAACGCCGCGCGCCACCCGAGGCGCTCGCCGATGAGCGTCGCCAGCGGCAGGCCGAGCAGCGTGCCGACCATCAGCCCGTTCATCACCACGGCGAGGGCCCGCCCGCGCGCCTCCGGCCGCGCGAGCCGTACCGTCAGCGACACCGCGACGCCGAAGAACGCCTGCGAGGCGATCCCGGTGATCACTCGCGCGACCACCATCACGGGGTACGAGGGCGCGGAGGCGGCCAGCACGTTCCCCGCCAGGAAGACCGCGAACAGGACCATCAGCGCCCGTTTCGGGCCCGCTCTCCGCACCGCGGCGGCCATGAAGGGCCCACCGGCCGACATCGCTACCGCGAACGCGGTGATGAGGTAGCCGATCTGCGGGACGGTCGCGTCCAGGCCCTCCGCCATCTCGGGCATCAGCCCGGCGACGGCGAACTCGCTGGTGACCATCGCGAAGATGCCGAGGGCCAGGACGTACACGGCGCGGGGCATGCGGCGCTCCTTTTGCATCGTTCGGTGTAAAATTGGGGCGGAAAGAAGGCCCGCGGATGCGGGCCCGGTTCGGATCGGGCGGCTCCCGGCCGCCTTCGGGGCGGTTACCGCACGGCGGCGCTCACAGCGCGTCCAGGGCGCAGTCGGCGATGGCCCGCAGCGAGGCCGGGCCGGCGCCGCCCTGGGACGCCACCCGGATTCCGGCGATCACCGCGTTGACGAACCGGGCCAGCCCGTCGTCGTCCCGCGGCGAGGTGATCTCGCCCGCGGCCCGGCCCGCCCGGATGACGGCGCGCAGCGCCTCCAGCCGCCGTTCGAGGTCGCGTTCGAGGATGCGGGCGGCCTCGGGGTCGCGCCCCGACAGCTCCACGGTCGTGTTGACCGTCAGGCAGCCGGGCCCGTACCCCTCCCGCCGGTTCGCGGCCTCGCCCTCCACGACCACGTCGAACAGCGCGCTGATCCGCTCGATCGGGGACCGCTCCGGGTCGTCCAGGACGCGCGTCAGGTCGGCGGACGTGAGATCGACATAACGGGCCAGCGCGCGCAGGAACAGCTCCCGCTTGCTGGTGAACGCGTTGTAGACGCTGCTGCGGTCGAGCCCGACGGCCTCGCACAGGTCCCGGGTGGACGTGGCCTCGTAGCCGTTCGCCCAGAACGCGCGCATGGCGGTGTCGAGCACCCGGTCTTCGTCGAACGTCCGAGGTCGGGCCATGACCGGGACCGTACCGGTTCTGCACCGTTCGATGCAATACGGTGGCGATCGGCGCCGGCCGCCCGGCGCGCCTGGACGCCGCCGCCGTGCCCGGTCTGTTAGGGAGGAGGCATGAGGGAAGTGCTGCTGCCGAGATCGGTCGCCAATGCCAACAAGGTCGTCAACCGCGTGCAGCGGATCTACGCGCCGTTCGTCCCGCCGTTCGCGGTGGTCGTCCACAAGGGGCGCAGATCCGGCCGCGAGTACCGGACGCCCGTGGCCGCGTACCGCTTCGGCGACCGGATCTACATCGGCCTGCCGTACGGGCGGGACTCCGACTGGGTGCGCAACCTGACGGCGGCCGGGCGCGGCGGCGTCGAACGGCTCGGCCGCGCGCACCGCATCACCGCCCCGCGCGTCCTCACGGCGGACGACGCCGCGAGCGCCGAGGACCTGCCGGCCCCCGTCCGCTACATGGCCCGCTATGTGAACGTCCTGGCGGCCGACATCGACTGACCGGCCCGGCCCCGGGCGGCGTACCGGGCTACTTGTGCGGGGCGAACATCGGCCGGAAGCCGGCGATGAGCTTGCGGATGACCGGCCGCTGCTCGGCGGGGGTGCGGCCGCGCAGGTCGAGGATCGGGTCGAGGCCGTCGTAGTACGGGGAGAGCGCGAGGAACGGGAGCGTCTGGAGCATGAGCGTGGCGAGGACGTCGAGGTCGGCGTCCTCGCGGATGTCGCCGCGCTCCCGCCACAGCTTCAGCGTCGGGTGGATGACCTGGAGGTAGTGCTGATTGGCGGTGTCGCGCACGACCGACCGCACGGCGTTGTCGAGCTCGAAGTTGGTGGCGGCGGTGACGGAGCGTTCGAGCGGGTGGTCGGTCATGTACTCGGTCCACTCGCAGAACACGTCGAACAGCCAGTCGTCGAAGGGCTGGTCGAAGTCCAGGACCGCGATGCGCCGTTCCATCTCCTCGCGGATGCGGCGCGACGCCTCGTCGCAGACGAACGCGAAGAACTCCAGCTTGTCGCTGAAGTACTGGAACAGCGAGCCCTTGGCGATGCCCGCCTCGCGGGCGATGGTGTTGAGGCTGCCCGTCGAATACCCGTGCTCCCCGAACTCGCGCATCGCCACCTGGAGGACACGCTCGCGCTTGGCGACGTTGAGCCGGAACCACGTTGAGGTTGGCATGGACCCCTTCGACTTTCCCGTCAGGAAACGGCAATCCGACGGTAAGGATAACGGTCCGTGCAGCATCGTGCTCCGTATGCCCCGCCTTCGCGCACGCCGGTTCCGCGGCTCCGCCCCCGCGGCGGGACGGGCCGCTCCGGCCCGGCGCGTCAGTCGGCGCCGGGGGTGCCGCGGCGGCCGAGATGGCGGCGGCGGCGCAGGGCGGCGGCGCGGAGGGTCGCGTCGAGGGAGAAGCGCGTGTCCGGGTCGTCCAGGCTGTCGCCCATGTAGCCCTCGAGCTGGCGGAGCCGGTAGCGGACGGTCTGCGGGTGGATCTTGAGGCGTTCGCCGATCTCGACCGCGGTGGAACGGGTCGTGACCGCCTCGGCGAGCGTCTCGATGAGGCGGCGCCGGTGCCCGTCCGACATGTCGCGCAGCGGTTCGAGGTGCCGCCGCGTCAGCTCCTCCACCAGCGGCGGGTCCGACAGCAGCCACATCGTCATCAGGTGCGTCTCGCAGGGGATGAGGGAGCCGTCGCGGATGATGCCCTCCTCGGCGAGCGCGAGGACGCGGCGGGCCCAGCGCAGCGAGTGCGTGGCCCGCTCCAGGGGCAGGGTCAGGCCGAGCACGCAGGACGCGTCGGAGAGGGCGGCGCGCAGCATGCTCTCGCGCGCGGCGTTCATCGGCCCGGGGACGAGCAGGCACGGCTCGCCCGAGTCGAGGTCGACCAGGACGTCGCCGTCGAGGGCGGCGCGGGTGCACTGCGCCTCGGGGTGCACGGCGATGAGGGTGGCCTCGGCGGGGAGCGGCCACCAGCACGCGGTCTTGGCGAGCTCCTCGATGGCCTCGGGGACGACGGCGGGCTGCTGGAGGATCAGGTGCAGGAGCCTGCGGCGCTCCTCGCGGCGGCGCAGGTCGGCGTGGCCGGCGGCCTGCTGGTGGCCGAGCCTGGCTTGCGCGACCGCCTCGTCGAGGTAGACGAGCATGGCGTCCACGGTCGCGGACACGACGGCGGTCGGGACGTTCTCGCGCTCGGCGATGATGACGGTGCGGCGCCAGGCGATGTGGAACGCGATGCGGTAGGCCGCCTGGAGGTGGTCGAGGCTGCGCCCCTCGACGGCCTCGAAGTGCCCGAGGGCGCGGCAGGTCTCGTCGCGCTGGGCGGTGGTCGCCTCGGGGTCGGCGATGGTGTCGAGGAACCCGGTGAACAGCATGTCGGCGCTGAGCCGCAGGACCTGGTCGTACGCCGAGTCCTCGGGCCGGTTGTACTCGGGGATGGCCCTGCGGATCTCCGCGATGACCTCGTTGGTGGTGTCGGCGAGCTGGGAGCGCAGCAGCGCGGCGAAGTCCGACGGCAGGATCCGGCTCCGGTCCGCGGCCGGGCCCCGGTCGAGGGCCTCGGCCGCGGTCGCCGGCTGCGCGGACTGCTCGGTCAGTTCCAATGCCTGTGACATGGGGTACGCATAACCTCCGCGTCGGGCCGGCTTGACACCGGCGTCGCGCGGCACTGGCGACCCGGCCGTACGGCCGGGACGGCGACGCCGGTGGGGGTGTGCCGAGCGGGGGCTCACACCCAGGGGCGGGTTCGAGAACACCGCGAACATAAAGTCGCCAGTGGGCGCTGGCAAGCCTTTCCTGCCGGATCGGCTACCGAATGTCGTTCGGTTGCGCGCCTTGTGACAAAAACGGGGTTCGGTTGCTATCCGGGTGACAAACTCGGGGCCCGGTTCGGTCGCGCGCCCCGCCGGCGGGGCGCCGCGCGGCCCCAAGCTACCGGCTGGTAATCACCGAGGCAGGGTCCTGGAAGATCAAAGACTAAGCCGGTGACAATTCTGGCGGTCGGCCCGTGACCATTTATCGAATTGCGTCCAGATTTCCTGTGAAGCCCTATTGAGTTGCGGGGCTACTGGGCCGTAACGTCCTCGCGTACAAGCCCGGTGGGACAGGGCGGTCGCCGCCCGGGCGCCCCGTTCACCTGCGCACGGTCCGTGGTCCAGGCGGTTCCCGACCGTGAAAGACCAGACCAGGGGTTAACGCGAGTGGTGGTGTTCGTTGGGAATTGAAGTCGTGGTCGAAGGGCTGACGAAAGCCTTCGGCCCGCAGACCATTTGGCGGGATGTGACCCTCACCCTGCCGGCCGGGGAGGTCAGCGTCATGCTCGGCCCGTCCGGCACCGGCAAGACCGTCTTCCTGAAGTCGCTGATCGGCCTGCTCAAGCCCGAGACCGGCCGCGTCATGATCGACGGCGTCGACATGGTGAACGACCCCGACCGCAAGGTGTACGAGGCGCGCAAGCTGTTCGGCCTGATGTTCCAGGACGGCGCGCTGTTCGGGTCCCTGTCGCTCTTCGACAACATCGCCTTCCCGCTCCGCGAGCACACCCGCAAGAAGGAGAAGGAGATCCGCCGGATCGTCCTGGAGCGGATGGAGATGGTCGGGCTCGGGGGCCAGGAGCACAAGCTGCCCGGCCAGATCTCCGGCGGGATGCGCAAGCGCGCCGGCCTCGCCCGCGCGCTCGTCCTCGACCCGAAGATCATCCTGTGCGACGAGCCGGACTCGGGCCTGGACCCCGTCCGCACCGCCTACCTCTCCCAGCTCCTCATCGACGTCAACGCCCGCATCGACGCGACGATGCTGATCGTCACGCACAACATCGAGATCGCCGCGACCGTCCCCGACAACATCGGGATGCTGTTCCGCCGCGATCTGGTCGCGTTCGGCCCGCGCGAGGTGCTGCTCACCAGCGAGGAGCCGGTCGTCGCCCAGTTCCTGCACGGCAACCGGCACGGCCCGATCGGGATGTCGGAGGAGAAGGACGCCGCGACGCTCGCCGCCGAGGCCGCCGACGTGCGCAACCGCGTGCCTAAGCGCGGATTCGAGATTCCGCCGCAGCTGCGCCCGACGGAGGGCATGCCGCCCCGCGCGGCCGAGCGGCGGCACGCCGAACGCGTCGACGGGATGCTGCCGAAGCTCCCGTACGCCGCGCAGCAGGCCATCTGGGCCAACCGCAACCACCACGATGGGGGAGGCCGGGTCCATGGCGGCTCCTGAAGCCTCGGTACCGGGCGCGGGCGCGTTCCGGCAGGTCGGCAGGCTGTTCGCGCTCGCCGGCACCGTGCTGGCGATGACGTTCCGGCGGCCGTTCCAGGTGCGCGAGCTGATCCAGCAGTTCTGGTTCATCGCCTCCGTCGCGATCCTGCCGACCGCGCTCGTGTCGATCCCGTTCGGCGCGGTGATCGCCCTCCAGGTCGGCTCGCTCGCCAAGCAGCTCGGCGCGCAGTCGCTGACCGGCGGCGCGAGCGTGCTCGCGGTCGTGCAGCAGGCCAGCCCGCTGATCGTGGCCCTGCTGATCTCCGGCGCGGCCGGCTCGGCGATCTGCGCCGACCTCGGCTCGCGGACGATCCGCGAGGAGATGGACGCGATGGAGGTCATGGGCGTCTCGCCGATCCAGCGCCTCGTCGTCCCCCGCGTCCTCGCCTGCATGGCCGTCGCCGTCCTGCTGAACGGCCTGGTCTCGGTCGTCGGCGTCGCGGGCGGCTACTTCTTCAACGTGATGATGCAGGACGGCACGCCCGGCGCGTACCTGGCGTCGTTCTCGGCGCTCGCGCAGCTCCCCGACCTGTACGTCAGCGAGCTCAAGGCGCTGATCTTCGGCTTCATCGCCGGGGTCGTCGCCGCCTACCGGGGCCTGAACCCGAGCCCCGGCCCGAAGGGCGTCGGCGACGCGGTGAACCAGTCGGTGGTCATCACGTTCCTGCTGCTGTTCTTCGTCAACCTCGTGCTCACGGCGATCTACCTAGAGGTCGTCCCGCCGAAGGGGGCATGAGATGGCCATCCCCGGAGCGCGCAGGCTGCGTTTCGGCAAGCTGTTCTCCTGGCTGGACCAGCCGGGCGACCAGCTCGTCTTCTACATCAAGGCGCTGCTGTGGATCCCGCGGGCGATCCGCCGCTACATGCGCGAGTCGCTGCGGCTGCTGAGCGAGGTCGCGTTCGGCAGCGGCGCGCTCGCGGTGATCGGCGGGACGGTCGGCGTGATGTTCGGCCTCACCGTCTCCACCGGCGTGGTCGTCGGCCTCCAGGGGTACGCGGCGCTCGACCAGATCGGGTCGGCCGCGTTCACCGGGTTCGTGTCGGCGTACTTCAACACCCGCGAGATCGCGCCGCTGGTGTCGGGGCTCGCGCTGTCGGCGACGATCGGCGCGGGCTTCACCGCGCAGCTCGGCGCGATGCGCATCAACGAGGAGATCGACGCGCTCGAAGGGATGGGCATCCCGTCGCTGCCGTACCTGGTGACGACGCGGATCATCGCGGGCACCGTCGCGATCGTCCCGCTGTACGGGGTCGGGCTGCTCAGCTCCTACCTGGCGTCCAGACAGGTGACGCTCTGGATCAACGGGCAGTCGGGCGGCACCTACGACCACTACTTCAACATCTTCCTGTCTCCCGAGGACGTGGTGCTGTCGTTCGCCAAGGTGCTGATCTTCAGCGTCATGGTGATCCTGGCGCACTGCTACTACGGCTACCGCGCGGTCGGCGGCCCCGCCGGCGTGGGCGTGGCCGTCGGCCGCGCGGTCCGGACCGCGATCGTGCTGATCAGCGTGACCGACTTCTTCGTCAGCCTCGCGATCTGGGGCGCGACGACGACCGTGAAGGTGACGGGGTGACCGGCTGACATGGCGAAGCGCACCACGCGGCACGTGGCCGGGCAGCGGCTCGCGGGCGTCGCGTTCCTGCTGGTCCCCGCGCTGCTGATCTGGCTGTCGATCGCGATCTACGACAAGCAGTTCACCGACGCGACGACGGTGACGCTGCGCACCGGCACCGCCGGGCACGAGATGCACCCGCAGGCGGACGTGAAGGTCCGCGGCGTGGTGGTCGGCGAGGTCCGCTCGATCAAGGCGGACGGCTCGGGCGCGCGGCTCGAACTGGCGCTGAAGCCGTCGATGGCGAAGCTCGTCCCGGGGACGTGAGCGCGCAGCTCCTCCCGACGACGGTGTTCGGCGCGCGCTTCGTGTCGCTCGTCCCGCCGCAGGGCTCGGCGGGCAGGCCGATCAAGGCCGGCGACGTGATCTCCGAGGACCGCAGCCGGAACGCGGTCGAGCTGTCGGAGGTCCTCAACCACACCATGGACCTGCTCAACACGATCCAGCCGTCGAAGCTCTCGGCGACGCTCAACGCGATGTCCACGGCGCTGCGAGGACGCGGCGACCAGATCGGCCGCAACTTCGAGCAGCTCGACTCGTACCTGCGCAAGCTCAACCCCGAGGTCCCGGCGCTCGCCCGCAACTTCTCCGAGCTGGCCGAGTTCTCGCAGCACGCCAGCGACGCCGCGCCCGACCTGCTCCAGGCGCTCACCGACTTCACCGTCACGAGCCGTACGGTCGTCGAGCAGCGGCGGGGCCTCGCCGACCTGTACGCGTCGGTGTCGGCGTCGTCCGCAGACCTCACCGAGTTCCTGCGCGCCAACTCCGGCAACATCATCGAGCTGGCGAGCGCGAGCCGGGGCAGCCTCGAACTGATGCGCCGGTACGCCCCCGCCGCGCCCTGCACGTTCCGCACGCTCGCCGAATTCGTCCCGAAGATGGACCGCGTCCTCGGCAAGGGGACCGACCGGCACGGCGTCCACGGAACGGTCGTGTCGCTCCAGAGCAAGGGCCGCTACCGCCCGGGCAAGGACCGGCCGCGGTACGGCGCGGGCGGCGGGCCGCGCTGCCCGAGCGTCCCGTACATGGGCGCCGGGGGCGGGGCGCCGCGCGTGCTGCCCGCGGGCGGCGTGCCCGGCGACGGCGGCGGCGCGGGCAGCGGCCTCGGCCCCGCCAACTCGGCCTCGGAGAACGACATGGTCAACGAGCTCGTCGGGCCCGCGCTCGACGAGGTCCCGGAGTCGCTGCCCGACTGGTCCAGCGTCCTGGTCGGGCCGATCTACCGGGGCACGGAGGTGAAGGTCAAGTGAGGCTCACCGGTCAGGGCCTCAAGGGCCTCACCTTCCCGCTGGTCAGCTCGGTGGCGTTCATCGTCGTCACGGTGCTCGCCACCGGGCTGCTCGCGGCCAGCATCACCGACACCACCAGCGGCGACCGCGTCTCGTACTACGCGAAGTTCACCGACGTCGCGGGCTGCACCCGGGGCACGGCGTGCGGATCGCGGGCGTCAAGGTCGGCCAGGTCGAGAAGATCGAGGTGGTGGACCGGCGGCTCGCGCGGGTGAAGTTCTCGGTGGACCGCGACCGCGACGTCCCGACCTCCGCGACCGCCGCCGTCAAGTACCTCAACCTCGTCGGCGGGCGCTACATCGCGCTCGGCCAGGGCACCGGCGCGCCCGGCCAGGTGCTGCGCCGCGGCGGGACGATCCCGGTCGAGCACACCGCGGGGCCGCTCAACCTCACCCAGCTCTTCCAGGGCTTCCAGCCGCTGATGCAGGCGCTGTCGCCCGGCGACGCCAACCGGCTCTCCGAGTCGGTCGTCAAGGTGCTCCAGGGCGAGAGCGGGACGGTCGAGAGCCTGCTGCGGACGGTCGGGGAGCTGACCACCACGATCGCCGCCAAGGACCAGGTGATCGGGCAGGTCATCACCAACCTCAACACGGTCGTGCAGACGGTGAACGGGCGGGACCGCCAGCTCGTGGACCTGGTCACGACGCTGCGCCGGTTCACCTCCGGGCTGTCGGCCGACCGCAAGCCGATCGGGCAGGCGCTCGGGTCGATCGCGGACCTGACCACCGCGACCGCGGGCCTGCTCCAGGTGGCGCGCGACCCGCTGAAGGGCGACATCGTCCAGCTCGGCCGCCTCGCCGACAACCTCGACCGCGACAAGCCGCTGCTGGAGCGCTTCCTGCGGACGGCCCCGAAGAAGACCGCGACGTTCGGGCGGCTCGGCTCCTACGGGTCGTGGATGAACTTCTACCAGTGCGAGGTCAAGTTGATCGGCGTCACCTACGCCGGCTCGGACGTCGACGACCGTCCGCCGCCGACCGGCCTCCCGATCAAGGACGCGAGGTGCCGCGGATGACGACTCCCCCCGGCCCGCCTCCCGGTCCGCCGTCCGGACCCCCGTCCGGTCCGCCCTCCGGACCCCCGCCCGGCCAGCCGTCCGGACCCCCGTCCGGTCCGCCCTCCGGACCCCCGCCCGGCCAGCCGCCCGGACCCCATCCGGACCCCCGTCCGGCCAGCCGCCCGGCCGGGCTCCGGGGGCGCCGCTGCCGCGCGCGCTGCCGAAGCCGAAGAAGGGCCGGCCGCGGCTGAAGCCGCTGCGCGAGCGCAACCCGATCCCCGTGGCGATCATCGGCCTGGTGCTGCTGGTGGCGTTCGGGATGGTCGCCTACCGCGCCGACGAGCTGCCGGTCATCGGCGGCGGGACGACCTACAGCGCGTACTTCTCCGAGGCCGCCGGGCTGAAGGACGGCCAGGAGGTGCGCGTCGCCGGAGTGAAGGTCGGCAAGGTCACCGGCGTCTCGCTCAAGGGGGACAAGGTCAAGGTCACCTTCCGGGTGAAGGACACCTGGGTCGGGAACGCCACCCGCGCCACCATCATGATCAAGACGCTGCTCGGCTCGAAGTACCTGTCGCTCGACCCGCTCGGCGCGGAGAAGCAGGACCCGAAGGCGACGATCCCGCTCGACCGCACCGTCGCCCCGTACGACGTGACGACGGCGTTCGAGGACCTCGGGCGGACGTTCGACAGGCTCGACACGGCCAAGTTCGCCTCCAGCCTGGAGACGATCTCCAAGTCGTTCGAGAACACGCCCGCCAGCGTGCGCGTCGCGCTCGACGGGCTCTCGTCCCTCTCGCACACGATCGCGTCCCGCGACGCCGAGCTGGCGCAGCTCCTCGCCGGGACCAAGAAGCTCTCGGGCACCCTCGCCGCCCAGAACGAGCAGTTCGAGGTGCTGTTCAAGGACGGCAACCTGCTGCTCGCCGAGCTGCGCAGGCGCCGCGACGCGATCCACGACCTGCTCGTCGGCACGCGGCAGCTCGCCGTGCAGCTCTCCGGCCTGGTGGACGACAACCGCCGCACCCTCGCCCCGACGCTCCGTTCCCTGGACGAGGTCACCGACGTGCTCGAACGCAACCAGAAGAACCTGGACCGCGCCCTGAGGTCCGCCGCCCCGTACATCCGGGTCGTCGGCAACGCGATGGGCAACGGCCGCTGGGTGGACGGCTACCTGTGCGGGACCGTCCCGAAGGAGTACCTGGAGAACGGCCGCTGGAAGCCGCCCGCGAACGGCTGCGAGCCGCCGCACCTGACGGGAGGCCGGTGACATGGCCGCGTCCTCGCCGCAGACCACCCGCACCGTGAAGCTGCCGGGGCTGCTCAACCCCATCCGCGACCACCGCACGCGCGTGCTGGAGGCGCTGATCGCGGTCTTCCTGATCCTGGTCGCCGTCGCGCTGGTCCCCGTCCTGACGGGCTCGTCCGGACGGAAGGTCACGGCGTACTTCGCGACCGCGATCGGCGTCTACCCCGGTTCGGACGTCCGCGTGCTCGGCGTGAAGGTCGGGGCGATCGACTCGATCGAGCCGCTCGGCAACCAGGTGAAGGTCGTCATGCGGGTGGACGACTCGGTGGACGTCCCCGCCGCCGCCCGCGCGGTCGTCATCGCCCCGAACCTCGTCTCCGACCGCTACGTCCAGCTCGCCCCCGCGTACGGCGGCGGCCCGAAGATGGCGGAGAACGCCTCGATCGACGTCAGCCGCACGGCGACGCCGCTCGAACTGGACCAGCTCTACGACAGCGTCCGGCGCTTCTCCGGCGACCTCGGGCCGCAGGGGGTCAACTCCAAGGGCGCCCTGTCGGACGTCATCCGCGTCGGCGCCGCGAACCTCGGCGGCAACGGCAAGGCGCTCAACAACACGATCGCCGACCTCGGCAAGGCGTCGCAGACGCTCGCGAACTCCAGCGGCGACCTGTACGCGACGATCTCCAACCTCAACAAGTTCAGCGAGATGCTGAAGGAGAACGACGGGCAGATCCGCCTGGCCGAGAACCAGCTCGCGGAGGTCAGCTCGTTCCTCGCCGCCGACCGCGAGGAGCTCGGCGCGGCCCTCGCCAACCTCGCGCGGGCGCTCGCCGACGTGAAGGGCTTCGTCAGCGACAACCGCGCCGCCCTCAAGAAGAACGTCGACAAGCTCGCCGGCATCACCCAGGTGCTCGTCGACCAGCGCGGCTCGCTCGCCGAGATCCTCGACACCGCGCCGCTGCTCACCCAGAACGCGCTGAACGCCTACGACCCGGAGACCCGTTCGCTGATGACCCGGGGCAACCTGCTGGAGATCACCAAGGCGTTCGGGAGCACGAGCCAGCCCGGCGTGGACCCGTCCGCCGCCGACACCCGGCCCGTGTGCGCGGCTGCGGCGGGCGCGACGTCCGCGGCGCTGCGCGCCCAGTGCGAACGGCTCAGGACGTCCGGGCTGACGGCCGCGCCGCCGTCGGGCGTCCCCGGCGCCCCGGCGCTGCCGCTGCCGCCCGCCGGGCCCACCTACGCCGGAACGGGCAGCGAGGGAGGCCGCTGATGCGCGCGTTCAGGACGCCGGGACTCATCGCCGCGTGCTCGGCGGCGGCGGTCCTCGCCGCGGGCTGCTCGGTGTCGGTCGAGGAGATCCCGCTGCCGGGCGGCGCGAACCTCGGCTCGCACCCGTACACCGTCAAAGCGCAGTTCGAGGACGCGCTGAACCTCGTCCCGCAGGCCGCCGTCCGCGTCAACGACGTGCCGGTCGGCCGCGTGAAGAAGGTGTCGCTGCCGAAGGGCTCGTGGAACGCCGAGGTCACCCTGATCGTGAACGGCGACGTGCGGCTCCCGGCGAACGCGACCGCCAACCTGGAGCAGTCGAGCCTGCTGGGGGAGAAGTACATCAAGCTCGCCGCCCCCACCGCCGCCCCGTCCCCGCAGCCGCTCACCGACGGCGCGACGATCCCGCTGTCGCGCACGACGCGCAACGCCGACACCGAGGAGGTCTTCGGCGCCCTGTCGATGCTGCTGTCGGGCGGCGGGCTCCCGCAGATCCGCACGATCAACCGGGAGCTCAACAAGGCGCTGGGCGGACGAGAGGACAAGATCCGCTCGTCGCTGGAGAACCTCAACCGGCTGACCAGCACCCTCAACCGCAACCGGCAGTCGATCCTGGACGCGCTCGACGGGCTGAACCGGCTCTCGTCCACCGTCGCGACCCGCAAGGGCCAGGTCGCGACCGTCCTGGACGACCTGTCGCCCGGCCTGAAGGTGCTGGAGGACCAGCGCGGCGCGCTCGTCCGGATGCTGCGCAAGCTGGAGGAGCTGTCCGGCGTCGCCGTCAGGACGATCAACGCGAGCCGGGACGACACGGTCGCCAACCTCCGCGCCCTGTCGGTGATCCTCCGCAAGCTCGCCGACTCCGGCCGCGACCTGCCGAAGTCGCTGGAGGTGCTGCTCACCTACCCGTTCACCGACGAGGCGATGAAGGCCGTGAAGGGCGACTACCTGAACGGCTACCTCAGCGTCGTCGCCGCGTCCGGCAACGACTGCGTCATCCCGCCGGTGAAGGAGGAGGACCCGAAGAAGAACCTCGCGAAGGCGCGCGCGCTCGCCGCCGCCCCGCCCGCGGGCCCGCTCCCGACGCCCTGCCCGAACGTCCAGGGCGGCAAGGGGACGCCCACGCCCACCCCGCCCGCCACCCCGACGGCGCCGCAGCAACCGGTCGCGCCGCAGGGCCCGCCCGGCGGCGGCTCCACCGGAGGGCCCGCCCTTCCCCTGCCGACCCTCGGGGGCTGACATGCTGACCGTCGCAACCCGCCTCAGGATCGTCGCGTTCGTCGCGATCGCGGTCACGGTGATCGCCTACATCGGGATCAACTACGCCGACCTCGGCCGCTACATCGGGATGCGGGGCTACTACACCGTCCGGCTCGACCTCCCGACGACCGGCGGCCTGTTCGAGGGCTCCGCCGTCTCGTACCGGGGCATCACGGTCGGCAAGGTCGGCAAGCTGCACCTGACCAGGGACGGCGTGATCGCCGATCTCCAGATCAAGGACTCCGCGCCGAAGATCCCGCAGGACCTCCAGGCGGTCGTCGCGAACCGTTCCGCCGTGGGCGAGCAGTACGTGGACCTGCGGCCCCGCGCCGCGCTCGCCCCGTACCTCGCGCAGGGCAGCACCATCCCGCGCAGCGTGACCACCACGCCCGCTCCCGTGCACGAGACGCTGAAGAGCGTCAACGACCTCGCCGCGTCCCTCCCGCTGAACGACCTCAAGACGGTGATCGACGAGCTCGGCCTCGCGTTCGCCGGGCAGGGCCCGCACCTCCAGCAGCTCCTGGACACCAGCAGCAGGTTCATCGAGGCGTCCGACGCCGCGTTCCCCGACACCCGCGCGCTGATCCACAACGGCCAGGCGGTGCTGCGCACGCAGAACGAGGAGGCGGCGGCGTTCCGTTCGTTCGCGTCCAACTCAAGCCTGCTCGCCCGGCAGCTCCGCGACTCCGACACCGACCTCCGCAAGGTCATCGCGTCCGGCCCCGGCGCGGCGGCCGAGCTGTCCGGCCTCCTGAACGACCTCGACCCGAGCCTCAGCGTCCTGCTCGCCAACCTCCTCACGACGGCCCGCGTCGCCCAGCCCCGCCAGAGCGCGATCGAGGAACTGCTCGTCCGCCTGCCGCAGGTCGCGGGCGTCGGCTCCTCGATCGTGTCCAGCGGCAAGCTCCGGCTCGGGCTGGTCAACACGTTCTTCAACCCGCAGCCCTGCACCCGCGGGTACGGCGGGACGGAGTACCGCAACGGCAAGACCGACCTCGGGCCCGCGCCGTTCAACTCCAGCGCGCACTGCGCGGAGTCGCCGGCCAGCGGCATCAACGTCCGCGGCTCCGCCAACGCCCCGCGCAAGGGCGTCCCGCCCGCCGCGAGGCCCGGCTCGCTGAGCGGCGCGCAGGCCCGCAGCGTCTTCACCGCGTTCGGCCTGCCCGACCTGGTGACCCCGTCCGCGTCCACCGACCTGCGGACGCTCCTCGGCATCGGAGGCGGGCGATGACGAACGCCGCGGCGCTGCGCAAGGCCGTGTGGACGCCCAAGTGGGTCCGTCCCGCGGGCTACGTCGTCCTCGCCGCCGCGACCGTCTTCCTCTGCACGTCCCTCTGGTCGCTGATCCAGTCCGGACGGGGCGCGGACAACGACCTGGCCTCGGCCCGCGACGACCTGAGCCGTACGGCCGTCCGCCAGGTCACGATGCTCAACACCATCGACCCGAAACGCGCCGACCTGGACCTGGCGCACTGGCTGGAGGTCGCGACGGGCCCGTTCCACGACGCCCTCAAACGCGACATGCCGACGGCGCAGGCGAAGTTCGCGAAGCAGACGGCCCCGTCCCGGGGCCAGGTGACCGCCCTCGCGATCACGGAGTTCGACCGCGCCGGCGGCAACGCGACCGTCATCACCTCCGTCCGCGTCTTCACCGGCACGGGCGACCAGGCGTCCGAGCAGCGCAAGCGCTACCAGGTCGGGATGCAGCGGGTGAACGGCGCGTGGAAGGTCGCGACCCTCAACTCGCTGTCGCCCGCGGGCCCGCCCGCCGGAGGGAGCCGGCCGTGAGCGTCACCGAACAGGAACCCGACACGGCCAAGCGCCGCGTACCGCGCAAGAGGAAGCCCACCCAGCACCCGCTTGTACCGGCACTTAAGCGGGTCGCTGGGTCGGGGTGGCCGGTGGCCCTCGCCCTGGCGATCTGCCTGACCGGCCTGGCCGTGAGCGGCTGGGCCGACAGGCGGAGCGAGGGTTCACCGGCTGCCAACCGCGCCCTGGTGGACAAGGCGGCTACCGCCGAGGCCGTCACCGAGGTGTCCAACGGTGTCGCCCGCATCTTCACGTACGTCCACACCGACCCGGCCGCGACGGAACGGGCGGCCAAGGAGATCCTCACCGGCCGCGCCGCGAGCCAGTACCGGTCCCTGTTCGGCCAGGTGCGGCAGCAGGCGCCGGTCATGAAGCTCTCCCTCACCACGAAGGTCGCGAAGGCGGGCCTCATCAAGCTCAAGCGCGACGGAACGGCCGTCCTGCTGGTCTTCCTGGACCAGTCGGCGACGCGCGACGGCAAGCCCACAGGAGCGCCCGTCGCGGCGCAGCTCATCGTCACGGCCCGCGACGACCACGGCTGGCGCATCAGCGACCTCCGGGCCGCCTGAACGACAAGGGGTGGAACTCAGGTGACCAGAACCAAGATCGACAAAGAGCCCGAGGCCGAGACCGTGGAGCCCGAGGCCCGGGACCCCGAGCCGGCCCCCGAGCCCGAGGCCCGGCCGCCCGAGCGGCCGGAAGCCGAGGCGCCCGCGCCCGCCGAAGCGAGCGAGGCCGCGGCACCGGAGCCCCCGGAGCATTCCGAGGCCCAGGAACCCGGGTCCGAGGTATCAGCACCGGAGTCCTCGAAGGAGCCGCGTCCCCAAGCATCGGAGTCCTCTGAGGCCGAGAGTTCGGAGGAACACGAAACCGGAGCAACGCCTGGAGCGGCCGAAGAGACGGCGTCCGACGCTCCGGACGAGCCCGCGTCGCGCCGCCTCCTCAAGGACCCCTTGGTCAGGGTCGCGCTGGCGATCACGCTGATCGCCGCGCTCGCCGCCGCGTGGTTCGGCTGGTCGTACAACTCGGCCTCCGACGACGGCTCGCTCACGTACGCGGCCGAACGGGACAGGGCCCTGGCCGCCGCGGACCAGGCGATCGTCAACCTCAACACCCTCGACTACCGCAACCTCGACGCGGGCCTGAAGGTGTGGCAGGACTCGGCGACGGCCCAGCTCTACGACGAGATCGTCAAGGGCCGCGACCGCCTCCGCCAGGACGTGGAGAAGGGCAAGACGACGAGCACCGCCAAGGTTCTCGAATCCGGTCTCACCGAACTCGACGTCCACGCGGGAAAGGCGGCCGTCGTGGCAGCCGTCCGCATCACCATCACGGGCGCCGACGGAAAGCCCGCCAACAACACCCGCCGCTTCGCCGGCCAGCTCACCAAGACGTCGTCGGGCTGGAAGCTGTCGGCCCTCGGCCAGGCCCCCACCGGAACGTCCTGACCGGAAGGAGCAGCGCATGGCAGCGATCAGCACCATCAAACGCGGAGTCCCGGGCACCGGCCGCAGCCGCCTCGTCGCCCTCCTCGGCGCGGCGACGATAGCCCTCGGCGGATTCGCAGCCTGGTCGGCGGACCGCGCGAGCACGTTGACCGGCGCGCCCTCCGCCGAGAACGACGCGCTCAGCGACAACGGCCGCACCAGCGAGGTCAAAGGGCAGATCACCACGGCCGTGAACACGGCGTTCTCGTACAACTACGCCGACGTGGCGAAAACCGAGAAGGCCGCGCAAGAGGTGCTCACCGGAAAGGCCGTCCAGCAGTACAACCAGCTTTTCTCCCTCGTCCGCCGGCAGGCCCCCCAGCAGAAGCAGGTCCTCACCACCACGGTCACCGAGTCGGCGGTCAAGTCCCTGAAATCGGACCGCGCCCGCCTCCTGGTCTTCGCCGACCAGCGCAACACCCGCACCGACAAGAACCAGACGAGCTACTCCGCCGCCGTCTTCGCGGTGAACGCCGTGAGCGTCAACGGCAAATGGAAGATCGACAACATCGACACCCTCACCGGCTGAGGCAGATGAAATGCGAAAGGCCGTCCGCGACGCCCTTACCGCCGCCTCCCCTGCCGGCGCGGTCGCCATGGCCACCGCCCCGGCACTCAACGTCACCTGGACTTTCCTCCCGGGGGTCGGATCAGTGCCAGGAACGTTGAATTCTCGTCTTCGCGGTCACGGTCAGCAGTGCCGCGGCCACGTGTACGAGGGCGTCCGCGAACTCCACCGCCAAGACGGGCTCAGGGGTGTCCGGCGACGGCCTTTCCAGTCGTTCGGCTCCCGCAAAGGCACTGGTGATTGCAATGGAGAACGCGCCGTGTTCGGCCGTGCTTTGCGCGGCCGGCGGCGGTGGCGCCGGGACGTCCTCCAATGCCGTCATACTGCTGGTCGCGGGCCGATCGGAGTCGGCGTCATTGTTCGCCGGATTGTAAGGCGATGATAATACGGGCATGATCGAAAACTAACTCGGTGACAATCCTCCGAAGTGCTTGCGCAGCAGTTTGAAAAAGTGTCGATTGGCCCTTGAGGAACTTGTTACCGACACGTATCTTCCTGGTAGGCAGCTAGGCGGGACAGGGTGGTCTTGTGGCTGGATCCGGCGGAACTCTCCGATTCCAGCGATGTCCTGCCGATCCTCTCAGTCGAAGCGGAGTCGCCCCTGTGTAAAACGCGGTCAGTGTCCCTACCAGTCGAGAACTCCACCCCATGAAGGGAAGAAAGACTGACATGCGCAAGCTCATGCGGAACACCCTCACCGCCGGCGCGGCCATGGCCGCCGTCGTCGGGATCACGGCCCTTCCCGCCCACGCCGACGTGACGTGGTCGGTGAGCGGCGGCACGAGCATCACCGGCACCAACGTCGGCACGCTGACCGCCAAGGACGTGACGACCGGCGCCGCCGTCACCTGCACCCAGGCGACCGCGACGGGGACCGCTCTCAACGGCACCGGGCTGCCCGGCAACGGCCTCGCCACGCTGACCGGCGCCACGTTCGCGACTCCGGGCAACCCGAACAACTGGTGCTCGGGCCCCGCGGGCATCGTCATCAGGATCACCGCGGACAACCTCCCCAACTGGAAGTTCAACGCGGTGACCCCGACGGCCACCGGTGCCACCGGCACGCTCACCGGCGTCAAGGCGACGATCCACGGCAGCGACGAGTGCGACGCGACGATCACGGGCCCGGGCGGCGGCGCCGGCACGATCAACGGCAGCTACACCAACTCCAGCGGCGAGCTCGCGGTCAGCGGCGGCAACCTCGAGGTCGCGACCGCCGACGACGACTGCGACCCGACCCTCATCAACGCGACCGACAAGGTCACGCTGAACGGCAAGTACAAGATCAACCCGATCCTCACCATCACCAGCCCCTGACGAGGGGGCCTGGCCCCACTGAGTGCGCCCCCGCCGTCCGGTGGGGGCGCACCGCCGATCCGGAGAAGGACTCTGAATGCGCTGGACGCCCCGAAGCGCGGCCTGCACCGCCGGGATCACCGCCGTACTCTGCGCGGCCGGGCTCGCCGCGGGAACGCGGCCGGCGATCGCGGACATCGGAGTCGGGCTGTCGTACCAGTGCGTCACCGAGTCGGGGACCTACGGGGTCAAGGCGCGGCTGAGCGGCCGGACACCGGTCCGGGCCAAGGTCGGGGAACCGATCCGCCTCGGCAAGGTCGACATCAGCGTGACCGTTCCGGGCGCCTTGATGCGAGAGCTCAAGGGTGAGAAGCCGGGCGGGAACTCCACGACTCCAGCGGCTCCGGTCGCGGCAGGGGCCCCGGAGGGCATCACCGGCTCCGCGGCGCTCTCCGTGGACGTGGCCCAGAACGGCAGGAGGGCCGCCGCCGGATGGCCCGGCTTCTCGCTCAATGCGAGCGAGACGGATGGTGCCGACCGTGAAGTGGTCCTCACCGGTGGAGCCATCGCTTCACCCTTGACGGTCTACTCGCCGGGGAAGGTCACGTGGAGGGCGGGTTCGCTGACGCTGCTGCTGGCTCCTGGAGCCGGGCCGGGTTCTCCCCAGCCGGTGAAGTGCGGTTCCAGCCGAAAGCAGGAGCTGGCCTCTGTCCCGGTGGTCTCGGCCGCGGCGGACCGTCCAGCGAGCCCGAACGGCGCCACCGTCGCTCCGCGCCAAGCGGCGCCCGGCGCCGCCGCGCCGGAGTGCCG
This sequence comes from Actinomadura sp. J1-007, assembly GCF_009793335.1. Taxonomy (GTDB): domain Bacteria; phylum Actinomycetota; class Actinomycetes; order Streptosporangiales; family Streptosporangiaceae; genus Spirillospora; species Spirillospora yumaensis. The sequence continues at coordinate 4,879,137 of NZ_WING01000001.1, forward strand.
GGAGATCCGGGAGCCGGGGGTCAACCCCGAGGAGGACTTCAACCAGCACCCGAGGCTCCAGGAGGTCTACAAGACCCCGCCGCTGCCCGCCGGGAACTTCGAGACGATCACGTCCGCCCGGAGCCTGGCCTACTGCATCAGGGCCTCCGGCTTCGCGAACGTCAAAAAGCTCGGCGGCGCGACCCCCATCGGCGCCGAAACACTGCTCAGGCGGGCGGTCAAGACGGTCCGCGCCGTGCCCGCCGGCTCCGTCAACTACAACCAGCAGCAGGGGTACTTCGACACGCAGGCGATGCCCGCGACGACGACGATGCTGGGCTTCGGCTTCATGCCCACGACCGCGACCGCGGAAGTGGCGCAGGTCCGGCCGCCCGGGACCGATCCGGCGGGCAAGCCGTACCTGACGACCGGGAACCTCCGCTCCGACCTCGCCGTGCAGAACAACCTGCCGAGCCCGCGGGACGACGAGACCTGGGGGCGGTCGTACGTGGCGATGCGCGCGACCAAGGCACTGGTCAACGGGACCGCCCTTCCGCTCGGCGCCTCCTGTGGGACGGCGCCGACGCCGCTTGAGATCAACTCTTTCACCGGGAACATCGAGACGGGCAGGCTCCGGCTCGAACAGGGGAGCACGTTCACCGGGAAGGTGACGATTCCCGACTTCACCGGATGCGGTGTCGGGGAGGACCTGAGCCCTCTGCTCACCGCGACGATTTCGGGACCGGGAAACGCGCTCCAGCTGGAGACCGGGCAGTGGTGCAGGAAGACGGCGACGTCCAACTGCGACACCGAACGGGAACCGAAGACGATAACGGTGTCGCCGGGCGGAAAGGTCACGCTGGCCTCTAAGGATTTCATCGTGCCGGGCGGCACGGGGGACACCGCTCTCAAGTGTGACGACTGGCGGATGTCGTTCGAGTTGAAGTCGGGTAAGTGGAAGCCGCGCTTCCGGATGGCGAAGATCACCAATATGAAGTTCAGCGGCTGTGCGCTCCGGAACGGATCCGACGAGATCCCGCTGACGGTCACGCAGGACACGCCGGTCTGGTTGATGCTCGTCATCAATGATGACGGCACCTTCGCGATGCGTTTCGAGGGCGTCCTGCTCAATGCCACCGGCAGGATCGAGGGGCAGCCGTGCCGCCTCCGCTTCGGCGGTTTCGCCTCTGATGACACCGGGGAGCGGGTCGATATTCCCACCAATGCGTCCGGTGATTACGGCAAGGAAAATTCCGAGATCTCCAACCTGGTCACCACGTTCGGCCTGTCGCCGAAAACGCAGTGCTCCGCCCCGATCCCGGGTTTCGATCTTTTCAACATCTATCTCGGGACGAGCGGGAACCTCAAGTTCAATCCCCCGCAGAAGATTACTTCGCCGTGACCTGGCCCCAAATGAAAGGATCGCGATCGTGAAGTCCTCCCCCTCCGCTCGACGCCTTACCCGTCTGGCCATCCCTCTCGCCGGAATCGCCGCGGCGACCGCGCTCACGGCGGGCACGGCGGCGCAGGCGTCCGCGCCCGCCGCGCCGGCGCGGGCGGCCGTGGCCGCCGATCCGATCCCGACGTTCGACTTCGCCGACTGCCCGGTGCTGCCCGCGAAGTACGTCAAGCTCGGCTCGACCTGCTTCAACGCGGTCGTCACCAGCGGCAGGTTCGCCCTCGGGAAGTTCGACCAGAGCATCACGTCCCCGATCAGGATGACGTTCGCGACCGCTCTGGACCCGGAGACGCAGCTCTACACGCCGATCTTCGGCAAGATGCGCGCCGACAAGATGCTGGTACGGCCGGGCATCTTCGGCGACCCGATCCTGTCGGCGGTCTACGCCAAGCCCGAGTACGCGGGCGTCTTCGACCAGCCCGTGAGCCCCGACTACAAGCTCAAGCTCGGCCTGAAGATCCGGCTGACCAACCCGTTCCTCGGCGGCACCTGCCTGATCGGCGACGACAGCAACCCGATCACGCTGAACCTGACGACGGGCACCACCAGCCCGCCCGCGGGGACCGCGCCGATCACGGGCGTGCCGGCGAAGATCGTCGTCAAGGCCCCGCCCCTGATCGTCCGCTCGGCGACGCATGTCGACAACACGTTCTCGGTGCCCGGTGCGAAGGGCTGCGCCCTGAACATCGGCCTCGTCAACGCCATCGTCAACAACCAGGCCGGAGTCCCGTCGGCCGCGGGCAAGAGCTCGATGGTGTTCAACGAGTACATCGGAGCCAAGTCCTACACCGCGCTGCCGTAAGGCCGACCAGACCGGGCCGTGCCCATGAGTCACCACCCCCCGTGGGCACGGCCCGCCCTCCCACCCTCGTCCGCCGGACGGCGGCGGTGGCGGGTCCGCCATGACGGCGACCGGACCCGCGCCCGCCCCGCCGGGGAGCGCGGCGGCCGGAGCCCGCGAGTGACACGTCGTGGCCGCGCCCTCTGCCCGGCCGCCCTGAGCCCGAAGCGGCCCGCCCGGCGCGCGGGCGACTGAGCCGCTCGGGCCCGTCCGGGCGGACGGATCGTGCACCGCACCAGCCGTCGAACGACACCACCAGCAGCAACGCGCCATCTCCGATTCCAGCGCCAAAGGGCGGGTCTTCCGCTCCTTGCCCGTGCCGCAAGGCAAACGCACGAGTAACGGCTGTCGCGCAGGAGGGGATCGGAATGCTGCGCGGAATCGTCCGCCTTCCGTCGGCCGTCGCCGCAGGCGTACTCGTGATCGGTTTCTGAGCGCAGGCCCCGCGCTCACCATCACCCTTCCTTAGGAGAGGCCCTCGGGCCTCGTTCCGTAGAGGAGACCGTCATGCGTAGAACCTTCGGAAGAGCGGCCCTGCCGGTGGCGTGCGCCGCCGCGCTCGTCGCCGGGACGCCCGCGATGGCGTCCGCCAAGCCGTCCACGGTGACGCCGATCGGGCCGGTGACCTTCACGAACACCGTGAACGTGCTGTTCCAGAACATCACCACCGGCTCGGTCGTCACGTGCTCGTCGTCCGTCCTGAGCGGGGCGACGCAGGTTCCGCCGGCGCCGCCGTTCAGGGTCAACACCGCGACCTTCGAGTCCCCGGCCAACCCGCTCTCGGCCTGTAGCCACCCGTCGATGATCATCGTCGACATCACGTCCAACGGGCTGCCGTGGAGCTTCAACGCCGCGTCCTACGCGTCGGGCGTGACCACCGGGACGCTCGGCGGCGTGCGCTTCACCTTCCAGGACAGCAGCGGGTGCGACGCGACCATCGGCGGTCCGGGCGCCACGCCGGGGGCCGTCGGCGCGACGTACACCAACGTGACCGGGCGGCTGAAGTACACCACCGCGTCCGCCAACCTCGTCGTGAAGACCGCCGACGCCGACTGCGACCCGGACATCATCAACGTCGGCGACTCGATCCGGCTGTCCGGTGAGTACCAGGCCAGCCCGAAGATCTCCATCACCCTCCCGTAGCGCACGTCCACGAAGGGAGCCCTTCCATGCGACGAAGAACCCGCGCCCTGGCCGTGACCGCCGCCGTGGCCGCCGCCGTCGGGCTGGGGCCGCGCCCGCCCTCGCCGCGCCCGGCATCACGCCGGTCGGGAACGTGACGCTCACCGCGCCGTCGTTCATCGTGAAGAACCTCACCACGGGCGCGGTCGCCTCCTGCGGCACGTCCGTGATGACCGGGAACGTGCCGGGCTTCCAGCCGCCGAACCTCAAGATCAACACCTCGTCGTACGGCCTCTGCAACGGCCCGGCGGGCATCAACGTGCAGCTCACCGCAGGCGGGCTGCCGTGGAACTACACCGTGGCGTCGTTCAACGGGGCGGTCGCGACCGGCTCGCTCACCGGGATCAAGCTCTACACGCACGGCTCCGACGGATGCGACACGACCATCGCCGGCCCCGGCGGGGCGGGCGGCACGGTCGTCGGGGCGCTCACCAATGCCAGCGGCGTCCTCGCCCTGAGCGGCGGAAACCTGCGGATCGCCTCCGCAGGCTTCGACTGTGACCCCGAGCTGTACCAGACGGGCGACGTGATGGAGGTGATCGCCTCGTACGGATCCAGCCCGAAGCTCAAGTACAGCAACATCTGAGCGTCCGCCCGTGGGGGCCCGGGCAGGCCGTGCGTCCGGCTCGCCCGGCACCCCGCCGGTTCGAGGTGATCAAGATGGGGAACGAGGGGACAGGTAGGACGTCCGGGGGTGCCGTGGCAGGCGGGTGCGGGGGATGACTCCGCCGATCGGCTCGTACGCCTTCCTCTCCGACTGCCGGACGGCCGCGCTGACCGGCCCGGACGGCGCGGTCGAGTGGATGTGCGCCCCCCGGTTCGACGCGGCGTCGGTGTTCAACCGCGTCCTGGACCGCGAGGCCGGGGGCGCGTGGGAGCTGGACGTCGAGGGCGCGGGCCCGCCCGAACGCGCGTACGCGGGCACGACGCTGATCCTGGAGAGCCGCTGGCGCACGGAGACGGCCACGGTCGCCGTCACCGACTTCCTCGCCGTGACCGGGACGGGCGGCGAGGACGACCGGGGCATCGTGCCGACCGGCGCCCTCGTACGGCTCGTCCGCTGCGAGGAGGGCGAGGCGCGGGTCCGCGGCCGGGTGCGGGCCCGTCCCGACCACGCGCGGCGTCCACCCCGCTGGGAGGAACGTGACGAGGGCCTTCTCGAAGCGGAGGCGGGCCTCGCGCTGAGCGGGACGCCGCGCTGGCGGATCGGGGACGACGGCGACGCCGCGTTCGACATGACCCTGCGGGCCGGGCAGAGCGCCGCGTTCGTCCTCGGGTACGCCGGGCGGTGGTTCGCGCCGGACGAGGCCGGACGGCTGCTGGACGAGACGGCGCGCGCCTGGACGGACTGGACGGGCGACGACGCGTACGACGGTTACGGAGCCGAGCACGTACGGTTCAGCGCGGTCGTGCTGCGCGGGCTGATGCACAGCGAGAGCGGCGCGCTGATCGCCGCGCCGACCGCCTCGCTGCCGGAATGGCCCGGCGGCGAGCGCAACTGGGACTACCGCTACCCCTGGCACCGCGACGCCGCGCTGGTCGTCCTGGTGCTGATGCGGCTCGGGCACCGGCGGGAGGCGGGCCGGTTCCTGCGCTTCCTGCTCGGCAACTGCTCGCTGGACGGCGACCACCTCAAGCCCATGCTCACCCTGGACGGCGGAACGCACGTCGCCGAGGAGACCCTCGACCACCTGGCGGGCTACGCGGGCTCGCGGCCGGTGCGGATCGGCAACAAGGCGTTCGAGCAGTTCCAGATCGACGTGTACGGGCAGGTCCTCGACGCCGCGTTCGTCTACGAGCAGGCCGCCGGCGGCCTGACCGGGGACCAGCTCGCCAAGCTGTTCAAGATCGTCTCGGCGCTGGCACGGGTGTGGCGGCGGCCGGACGACGGCATCTGGGAGGTCCGCGACAGCCGCCGCCGCTGGACGAGCTCGGCCCTGTACGCCTGGGTCTGCCTGGACCGCGGAATCCGCCTCGCCGACCTGACGGCGGGCACGGACGGTCCGCCGCGCGGAGCGCAGTCGGACGGTCCGTCCGGCGGACCGGCGCGCAAAGAACCGTCGGACGGGCGGCCGCCGGTGGACGAGTGGCGGCGGGTGCGCGACGAGGTGCACGAAGAACTGCTCCGCTGCGGGTACGACGAAGAGGTCGGGGCGTTCGTCCAGTCGTACGGGGCGAAGAACCTGGACGCCTCGCTGCTGCGGCTCCCCGTGCTGAACGTGCTGCCGGGCAAGGACCCGCGCGTGCTGTCCACCCTCGACCGCATCGCGGAGCGGCTCGGTACGGACGGCCCTCTCATCCGCCGTTACGACCCTGAGGAGACGAACGACGGGCTCGGCGGCCCTGAAGGCGCGTTCCTGCTGTGTTCGTTCGACATGGTGTCGGCACTCCTGCTCGGAGGCCGGAAAGAGGAGGCGAAGCGCCGTTTCGACGCGTTGTGCGCTCTCGGCGACCCGTTGGGGCTGTTCGCGGAGGAGATGGGGCCCGGAAACATGATGCTGGGCAACTTCCCCCAGGCGTTCACGCATCTCGCCCTGATCGAGGCCGCGATGAACCTCGACGTCGCCGACCAGGCGGACGCCCTGCACGCCTGGGCCGAACGCCGCAGAACCCGCCCTGAGTAACCCCCCCGGCGAGGCGCGTGCGGGACGCGGCACGACGCCTCGCGGGGGTGCGGTCAGCGGTCGGTCTTGCGGGCGTACAGGCGCATCGTCAGCGGCCCGAACGCGACGATGAGGACGGTCGAGGTCGCCAGCACGAGTCCGATGTCGCCGGACGAGGCCGTGCCGTGCAGGAGGCCGCGCGCCGCCGTCGTCGCGTGCGAGATGGGGTTGACGTTGACGAACGCCTCCATCCACCCCGGCATGCTGCCCTCCGGGACGAACACGTTGCTGGCGAAGACCAGCGGGAACACCACGATCATGCTGGTGGACGAGACCGTCTCCGGCCGGGCCGCGACCACCCCGAGCGCCGTGAAGATCCAGCTCACCGCGAACGCGAAGTACAGCAGGACCGGCAGGACCAGCAGCACTCCGGCGGGGCCGTCCGGCCGGAAGCCGAGCGCCAGGCCGAGCAGGAACGTGACCGTCAGCGCGATCACGTAGCGGACGAGGTCGCCGAGGACGTTCCCGACGATCGTGGCCGGCTGCCAGAAAGGCAGCGTGCGGAACCGGTCGTGCACGCCTTTGGTGATGTCGGTGTTGAGGGCCGTCCCCGTGTAGACCGACATCATCACCACGGTCTGCACCAGGATTCCCGGAACGAACAGCTGAAGGTATTCCCGCGTCGAGCCGCTGATCGCCCCGCCGAAGAGATAGGTGAACACCAGCAGGAAGATGAACGGGAAAAGCACCATGTCGACGAGTTGCTGCGGGAAATGCTTGAAGGCCAGCATCGCGCGCCAGAAATGCGTGACCGACGCCGAGAGGGCGTTCGGGGGCTGCGGCCGCGAACGGGCCGCCAGGACCCGGCCGAGCGCCGCGGGCGCGGACCGCGGGGCGAGCGCATCCGGCGGAGCGGGCGCGGGCGGCGAGACGTGCGCGTCCGACGGGACCGGCGCGTCTGACGGCACAGGCGCGTCGGGTGGGACGGGTGCGTCCGGCGGGACGGGTGCGTCGGGCGTGGTCACGCGACATCCTCCTCGTTCGTGCCGGGCATGGCGTCGGGTGCGGCGTCGGGTTCGGGGCGGCGGCCGGTCAGGGCGAGGAAGACCTCGTCCAGGCTGGGGCGGCTCAGCGCGAAGTCGGTGACGGCGAGGCCGGCGCGGGACAGCTCGGCGAGTGCGCGCGCGATCCGGTCCAGGTCGGAGACCTGCGCGGACAGCGCCACCGGGTCCGGTTCCAGCCGTACCGGGACCCGGAGCTCCCGCTCGATCAGCCGCCCGGCCTCCTCGCGCCGCGCGGGGTCGAGGACCCGCACGGTCAGCGCGCCGTTCCCGACCGACGCCTTCAGCTCCCCGGGCGTGCCCTCCGCGATCACCCTGCCCCGGTCGATGACCGTGACGCGGTCGGCGAGCCGGTCGGCCTCGTCGAGGTACTGCGTGGTCAGCAGGACGGTCGTGCCCGCCGCGACGAGGGCGCGCACGACGTTCCAGACCTCGCTGCGGCTGCGCGGGTCGAGCCCGGCGGTCGGCTCGTCCAGGAACAGCAGGTCGGGGGAGACCACGATCCCCGCGGCGATGTCCAGCCGGCGCCTCATGCCGCCGGAGTAGCCCTTGACCAGGCGGTTCGCGGCCTCGTCCAGCTCGAACGCCGCCAGCAGCTCGGCGGCGCGCGCGCGTGCGTCCTTCCACGGGCGGCCGAGCAGGCGGCCGACCATGACGAGGTTCTCCAGGCCGGTGAGGTGCTCGTCCACCGAGGCGGACTGGCCGGTGAGGGCGATCCGCCTGCGCACCTCCGCGCGTTCGCGGCCGACGTCGTGGCCGAACACCCGGGCGGAGCCCGCGTCGGGGCGGAGCAGCGTGGCGAGCATGCGGACGGTGGTGGTCTTCCCGGCGCCGTTCGGGCCGAGGAACCCGTGCACGATGCCGGCCGGAACGGTGAGGTCGATCCCGTCCACGGCGCGGACGTCACCGAAGACCTTCACCAGTCCGTCCGTTTCGATGGCGGTGGTGGATGAATGCACGACAGAGCTCCCGAAAGTGTGAGCAGGTGCGAATGATCGTGCCGGCGGCGCTCCGCGGACGCCCGGAGCCCGACCTGCGGCGAACGCAAAAGTACATCATTTCCCCGCCATTGGCCAATAAAAACTTCTTTCGCTTGGATCGTTGACAGAATTCAATTAATGCTGTCATAGCTTGAAAACGCAGGTCACTCCGTGCGCGGCCTTTCCCGCCGCTTCCCGCGTTCCCGGCGCCTCGAATGCCGCAGCGCCTTTCGTGAACGGCTCGCGCCGACACGACGAGCGGCCGGGCGCCCCGACGTGCGGGGGCGCCCGGCCGCGCGGGGGCCGTACGGGGGGTCAGGAGGCGGGCGGGTGCGGCTTCTCGTCCGTCCAGCCGACCTGGAGGTAGACCGTCGACGCGGCCGTGCCGACGTCGCCGGCCTCGGCCCCGGCGGGCTCGCCGGGGCCGCCGGTGGAGAGCGACTCGGTCTGCTCGGACAGCACGAGCGAGGTCTGCGGGTCGATGACGAACCGGCTGCTCGTGCCGCGCGACCCCTTGACGGTGACGCCGACGCCGGACTTGCCGCGCGGGTCCCTGGTCTTGCCCGTCACCGTGACGCCCTTGGACGAGGCGAGCGCCCGGTACGCGGCGGCGCGCGTCTTCGGCGCCGCCGGGACGGACACCAGCAGGTTGGCCAGGCAGCTCGTCACGAAGTCGTCCTGCGCGTTCGCGGGAACGGGTCCGTCGTCGTTGTGCAGCATGGCCTTGCGCACCGCGCCCCGCAGGGCCGCCGGGGCGGTGGGCAGCGACGCGACCTGCGCATAGGTCATCTCCTTGTCGCAGACCAGGAACGTGTGCGAGCCCTTGTTCTTGAAGAACCCGGACCTTCCGGCGTGCGGACCGGCGAGCTCCTTCCACGACGTCCAGGACCGCCCGTCGCGCTGCGCCCAGCTCTCCAGAACGGTCCGCCTGGCCTTCTTCCCGGCGCCGAACGTCATCGCGCGCTCCTGCCGGACCCGCCAGTACGCGCCCGTACCGCCGGCGGACTCGGCGCGCGAGGCGGCCACGAGCAGGATCTGCGAGCCCGCCGGACCGGCGGCGTCCCGCTGGCGCGCCGATCCCTCACCGCCGGGCACGGTGACGGCCAGCGCCGCGACGGCCGCGACCGCCGTCAGCGCCGTCGCCCCCACGGCCCCCGGCGGCGCCTCCGCAGCCGCTTCCCACGGGCGGCCACCGCGTCCAGCGGGCGTTCCAGGCGAACGGCGGAGAAGGTCTCCCTGACCGCCGCGTACACCTCCTCGTCGTGGTGGTTCATCGTGCCGTCTCCCGTTCGTTGGATGAGACGAGCCGTTCGCGCAGGGCGGCCGTGGCTCGGTGGAGGTGGGCCCGGACGGTGCCCGGGGCGATGCCGAGGGCGTCGGCGGTGGCCTGGGTGTCCAGGTCGAGGAAGATCCGCAACGCGATCACCTCGCGCTGCCGCACGGGCAGCGCCCGCAGCGCGTCCCGCAGCGACGCGTCGATGAGCGACTCGCCGGGATCGCCGCCGGACGGCTCCTGCCCGTCCCAGCGGACTTCGCGTCTGCGCCGCCGCCAACGGGAGACGCCGGTGTTGAGCGAGGTCCGTACGATCCACGCCTCCGGCGCCGGATGGCGGCTGACCTTCCGCCACGAGGCGAACGCGCGCGCGAACGCCTCCGACACCAGTTCCTCGGCCACCTGCCGGTCGTTCACCGACGCGTAGACCGCGCGTAGACACCCGTCACGGGACTGCTCGTAGAACTCTGCGAAATCCACGGTTCTCTGGTCCACACCCCTCTTACGCCCAGGGCGCGGCGTCCGCTTACAAAAGCGAACAGGCTCAGGGGCGTCCGGGCACCGGAACGAGGTCCGCGACGAGCCCGTAATGGTCGCTGGCCTGGATTCCGCCGACGGGCTCCACGAACGCGCGCGTACAACCGCGCACTTCCAGCCCGGATCCGCGCCGCACCAGGATGTAGTCGATCCGCTGCGGCGGCCAGTCCTCGTCCTCCATCAACGGGTTGTACGGCGTGTATGTGTAACCGGGCTCGCCCCGGTTCACCTGTTCCCAGGCGTCCCGGTAGCAGACGCTCATGCCGTCCAGCGAACGCCGACCGGTCCAGAACGCCATGCTCGCCGCCTCCGGCGCCGCGTCGAAATCCCCCGACACCACCACAGGCATGTCGCCTCCCGCCAGCCCCTCAACGAACCGCGCCGCCACGACCGCCTGCAACTCCCGCTCGTACTCCAGCTCCGGCTGCCAATTGGGGAAATGGTTGACCAGCAGCAACGGCCCGTCCGGCGTCCGCACCTCGGCGGCGAGGCACCTGCAGGCGAACCCCGCCGTACGCGGCGTCACGTTGAGGTCCGCCTCCCGCACCGCGCCCAGCGGCCAGCGGCTCGCGATCGAGATCCCCTGCCCGTCCGGCTCCCGCTCCGCCTGATGCGCCACCTCGTACCCGGGCCCGAGCAGATCGACCACCTGGTCGTACGCCCCGTCCACGATGGCCTCCTGGAACGTCACCAGATCAGGCCCCAGCGCCCGAACCCCGTCCCGCAACACCTCCCGCCGCCGCTCCCAATCCCCCCGCCGCCCCCAAAGGTTCAACGTAAAAACCCGCATCCCCACCCGCTACCCACCCGACCGCCCATGAAAATGGGAGCCGCAGAGTGTCGGAGGGGTGTGGGAGGGTCCTTGCCATGGTCAAGACCGCCGACGCCTTCGAGTGGACGAGCCGTTGCCCCGGTGACCCTCATGAGGGGTACGCCGTGACGATGGTGCGGGATCTGTCGCCCGAACAGTTCCTTGACCGGCTGGGGAGCCGTCCCCTCGACCCGCCGCGCATCACGGGCGCCGACGCGCTGTACGAGCACTGGATGGACGAGTGGGACTCCGACGAGGTCGTCGGCGTCTTCGCGGCCGGCGGCTGGGCGGTGGCCTTCGAGCCCGGCGCCTACGTGCTGGCGGATCCCGACGTGCTGGCCCGGTTGTCGGCGGGCACCCGCCTGGTCTCCCACTCCGTCAACGTCAACGGCCACGACCACTTCCACTGGCTGGAGGACGGCGGCCTGCGGCTCTACGTCAAGCCGTTCGCCCCCGACGACCGGGAGGGTTCCGCCGCCGACGACCTGGTGGACGCCATGCGCGCCATCGGCTTCGCGTTCACCGAGGACGAGGGAGAGGACCGGTCGATCGCCAAGGCGTTCGCCCTGGCGGAGCACCTCACCGGCGTCCCCCTCACCGAGGAGACCTTCGAGCAGGCCGATTACCTGCTCGGAGTCGTCGAGTAAGCCTGCCCAGCGCACGCCCCGGTGACGGGGAGCACCGACTCAGACGACCATCACCCGGCGCCCGCGCGTGTGGCCGGCATGGCTGTCGATGTGCGCCGCCGCGGCGTCGGCGAGGGTGTACGACCTCTCGACCGGGATGTGGAGCCTCCCCAGCGAGATGAGGCGGACGGCCTCGGCGAGCGCGTCCGCCACGCTCCCGGCCGTGCCGGAGAAGCGGACGCCGAGCTTCGGCGCGTCCAGATCGGCGATGGAGACCACCTTCCGCGGGTCCCCGGTCAGCTCGACCAGCTCGCGGATCACGCCCGAACCGGCCAGGTCGAGGGCCGCGTCGACCCGGCCGAGCGCCCGCACCCGTTCGACCCAGCCCTCGCCGTACGTCGTGGCGACGGCGCCCAGTTCGCGCAGGTAGCCCTGGTTCGCGGCCCCGGCCGTGCCGATCACCCTGATGCCGCGGTCGCGGGCGATCTGCAGCACCGCCGACCCGACCCCTCCGGACGCGCCGCTGACCAGCAGCGTCTGTCCCGGCTGCACGCCGACCTCGCGAACGACGCGCAGCGCGGTCTCCACCACGGAGGGGTACCCGGCCGCCTCCTCGAACGACAGCCCCTCGGGCATACGGGCCCAGTACGACAGCACGGCGAACTCGGCATAGGTGCTCGAACCCTCGCCGAACACGTGGTCGCCGACCTCGACCCCGTCGACGCCCTCACCGACCTCGTCCACCACCCCGGAGGCGTCCAGCCCGACCCCGGAAGGCAGCACGGTCGGATGGGCGCCCAGGACCTGGCCTTCGCGGACCCGCCAGTCGACGGGGTTCACCCCCGCCGCCCGCACGGCGATGCGTACCTGGCCGGGGCCCGCGTGGGGCTCCTCGGCATCGATGAGTTGCAGAACGTCCGGACCGCCGAACTCGGCGAAGCTCACTTTCTTCATGCCGCCGAACGTAGCACTAACCGTTAGGGTTTCAAAACAGCTTCGTTTTTGTATCTGGTAGCATCACCGCATGACCGTGCCGCCCGGACGCCGTGAGCGCAAGAAGGCCGCCACCCGCCGGAAGATCGCCGAGACCGCCCTGCGGCTCTTCCTGGAGCGCGGGTACGACGAGGTGGGCATCCGCGACGTGGCCGCCGAGGCCGACGTGGCCGTCACCACGGTCTTCTCCCACTTCGCCTCGAAAGAGGCCCTGGTGTTCGAGCAGGACGAGGACTTCGAGCAACGCCTCCGGCGCGCGGTCACCGACCGGGCGCCGGACGAGCCGCTCATCCCCGCGCTGCGCCGCGAGATGCGGGAACTGGTCCTGCACTGCGCGGCCGACAGCGCCGTCCCGATCTGGCGCATGATCGACGCATCGCCCGCCCTGCGGAAGTACGAGGAGTCGATGCGGCTGCGCCACGCGGAGTCCCTGGCGACGGCCATCGCGGCCGATCCCGCCCTGTCCCGGACCCCCACGGCCTGCCGGACGATCGCGAGGTTCGTGATCGACGCCCACTCCCTGGCCCGCGAGGCCCCCGACCCGGACGCCGCGGTCCACGAGATCTTCCGCATGATCGAAGCCGCCTGGCAGACCACCACCCCCACCGAACGCCCGCGACCGGCCGTCCCCGCCCGCAACACAGAACCGGCTCCCGCCACAACGAGCCCCTGAACGCCCCGCCCAGACGGACCCACGACATCCGCGCGTGAGCGGCGTGAACGTACGGGAGCTTCGCGCGCAGCCCCGCCGGAGAGCCCATCGGCCCTTTCCGACGGAACGAGTCGTCCGGACGTAGGCCCGCGCCAGGGGGTTGGGCCTGTTCAGCGGCTGGGAGCGCTCGGATGATAGAGAAATGGGCCGTTCCGCGCGGGGTGTGCCGGTCGCGCCGTGGCGGGTCGTCATCACCGGTTCGCGGGGGCGCGTGCTGGTCGACGCGTCGGCGGTGGCGCGGCCCGAGGAGGTGCGCTCCCAATGCTTCCCCGACCGGATGTTCCGCGCGTTTCTCGACGTCACTCCCGACGGACGGTTGAAGGCGCGCCCCTGAGAGCGGGAGTTCGAGGCGAGCCGCCCGTGGCCGGGTAGGAGGACGGGATGGGACAGCGCGGGTTCGGGGACGAGGAGCAGGCGGCGCTCGCCAGGGCGCGGGACCGGATCGTCGACAAGTACCTGGGAACGGACCCGAACGTCGTCGGCGTCGGGCTCGGATGCCGTACGCGCGGCGGCGTCTGGACGGACGAGCCCGTGGTCGTCGTGGACGTCGTGGAGAAGCTGCCGTGCGAACGGGTCGAACAGGGGCGGCTACTACCCCGGAGCGTCGAGATCGACGGGCGGGAGTGGGGCGTCGACGTCGTCGAGACCGGGCGGATCGTGCTGTTGTAGGCGGACGCTACTCGGCGCCGGCCGGCGGCGCGCTGAGGAGCGACCGGACGAACCCGGTCTTGGCCTCGCCGTAGGCGGGACGGTCGTTGAGGTGCTCGCGGGCCAGGCGGCGCTTCAGCGCCCCGTACGCGTCGCGGGCCTCGGCGTCCTCGCGGAGCCGGTCGCGGACCGCCAGGTAGGCGTCCCACCGGTGGTCGCCGTGCGGGACGGCGTGCACGTGCGCGATGCGGTACGACGGGCGGCTGCGCAGGACGAAGAGCCGCCCGCCCTCGTCGTCCTTGTCGCCGCGGTCCTCGTACCCGAGACCGGTGATCGCCGCGACGACGGCCTCCGCCGGCGCGCCGGGCGCGAGGCCCGCGGCGATGTCGAGGATCGGCTTGGCGGGGAGCCCCGGCACCGACGTGGACCCGACGTGCTCGATCGCGACGGCCAGGTCGCCCAGCGCGGCGCGCAGGTCGGACGCCAGGCGCTCGTACGTCTCCGGCCAGTCGGGATTGCTGTTGGCGATCCGGATGGTGCCGTCGGTGAGGCCGAGGCCGGGAGCGAAGGGCGCGGTGGGCATCCGGCGACATTACCGCGCCGGTCGGCTCCCCAGCCGGATATTCGCAACCCCGCAACCCCAAGACCAGCAACGAAAGCCGAGGTCGTCCCTGTGCGGGTGCCGCTCTCAGGGCGGGCGGGGCCGGATAAATGAGTGGACCCCGGACGGGTGTGGCGGCTGGGATGGGGGCCGACCGAAAGGAAGCGCGTTGTCTGATGATGCCGTCCAGGTGGACGTACCGGTCGTCCGCCGGTTGATCGCCGCGCAGTTCCCCGGGTGGGCGGGACTGCCGATCGTGCCGGTGGCGACGCAGGGCGTGGACAACGTGACGTTCCGCCTGGGCGACGACATGTCCGTACGGCTCCCGCGTTTCGCCAGGTGGGAGGGGCAGGTGGCGCGGGAGCAGCGGTGGCTGCCGCGCCTCGCGCCGCACCTGCCGCTGCCCGTGCCCGTGCCGCTGGCCCAGGGGGAGCCGAGCGCCGAGTACCCGTTCCCCTGGTCGGTCTACCGGTGGCTGGACGGCGAGCGGGCGTCGCTGGACCGCGTCGCCGACCCGCGCCGCGCGGCCGTTGAGCTGGCCGAGTTCCTCCTCGCGTTGCGGCGCGTCGACGCGGCGGGAGGGCCGGAGCCCGAGTGGAGCAACGGGTTCCGCGGGGTTCCCGTGGACGACGATCGGGACTCCGCCGTCCACGCGACGCGGATGCGGGCGCGGATCGCAGCGCTGGACGGGCTGGTCGACACCGCCGCTGTGACCGCGGTGTGGGAGGCGGCGCTGGCCGCTCCGCCGTGGGACGGGCCGCCGGTGTGGATCCACGGCGACCCCGCGCCCGGCAACCTGCTCGTCCGCGACGGGCGCCTGGCCGCCGTCATCGACTTCGGGACGATGGCCGTGGGCGACCCGGCGTGCGACCTGATCGCGGCCTGGGCGTTCCTGGACGCCGACACCCGTCCGGTGTTCCGGGAGACGCTCGGGGTGGACGACGCGACGTGGGCGCGCGGGCGCGCGTGGGGGCTGACGGCCGTTCTGCCCTCGCCGGACGAGCTGGAAGGGGAATCGGCGCGGGCCGCTGAAGCGCGGAGCCGTCTCGGTGGGCTTGTCGCTGATCGTTGAACGGGGTCAGGTCGGGCCTTGTTCGAGGTCGGCCAGCATGGCGCGGGAACGTTCGTCGCCGCCCGCGGCTGCCTTGCGCGCCCACTTCAGGCCCTCCGCCGCGGCGAGTCGTCTCCTTGCCGGGTCGGTTTCGCGGTCGGCCCTCGCGAGGGCCAGGGCGGCGAGTTCCCGGGCGCACGCGGGGTCGCCGCGTTCGGCGGCGGGGCGCAGGGCGAGCGCCGCCTCCTCCTCTTCGCCGCGTTCGCGGAGCGAGATGCCCAGGTACTCGCAGCTCCGGTCGTCCTTGAGCCGTTCGCCCGCGGCTCGCCACCAGCCCTCGGCCGCGCGGTCGCGGCCGGTCGTGCGCAGCTTGAGGCCGGGGTCGTGCGCCGGGATGTCGAGGCCCTCGCGCACCGCCTTCCGCCACCACTCCAGCGCCTCGTCTTGGTCGCCGTCGGCGGCGCACTCGATCACCAGGTTGGCCATGCCGGTCAGGTCGCCGCTCTCGGCGAGGCCGCGCCACAGCCGCAGGGCCTCGTCGCGTCTGCCCTGATGGAACAGGGCCTTCGCGGTCTCGTTGATGCCGTCGGGCGTGAGGTCGGCGCCGCCGACCGTGCCCCTCCCGAAGTCGCCGAACGTGTCGATCCTGCCCTCGAACGCGGCCCGGTGCAGTTCCCGTTCCTGCCTTCTCCTGCTCCACCATCCCATTTCCGTAGGACAGCAGAGCCGGTCTGAACGGACCAGGTCGTCCGGCACAGATGATCGTCCGCAAGAGGCCACCCGTCCGGGGAACTCCGCCGCGGCCCTCGACACAGGGTGACGGCGTGCCGTGAACACGCGCGGGACGGCAATGGAATGCCGCGTGTAACAATTCGTCTGCGATCTTTTGCGGTTTTGTCATCGGGTGCTCGTCGGCGGCATCCATTCTGTCTCCGGGTGAGTGGATGGGGGACCGGTGTGGCGGATGACCTGGTACTGCGCGGCGCGGAAAAAGGCGAGCGCGCGGAGAAATCCGGCAAGGAATGGTGCGAGCGCCACGGGCTTGGGTTACGTTTACCGGGCAATGGGTCGTTCCGCGGCGGCGGGAAGGAGAGGTGGACGATGACCCTCGCCGGGCGAGATCATCTCTCCGAGCAAATCCCGCCGCAGGTCATCGCCATTCTCAGTGCCGAATTGCCGTCGCTGGCCGAGGACATCATCGGCGAGATCCGCCGGTCGGTCCCCGAGTACGCGCGCGCGGCAGGGACGGCGAAGCGCCCGGCGATCCGGGTGAGCGTCGAGCAGGCCATGGCCGCGTTCGTCGACCAGATCTCGGGCACGAGCGACACCCACGAACGGCGCGACGAGCTGTGCCGCGCGCTCGGCCGGAGCGAGGCGTACGAGGGGCGCTCGCTCGACGCCCTCCAGGCCGCCTACCGCGTCGGCGTGCAGATCGCGTGGCGGCGCGTCGCGCAGGTCGGGAGGCGGCGGCGCCTGTCGTCGGCGGTGATGACCCGGCTCGCCGACGCGCTGTTCGCCTACATCGACGAGCTGGCCTCCCTGTCGGTGCAGGGCTACCTGGAGGCGCGGTCGCAGAGCGCCGACGAGATCGCCGGGCACCACCGGCGGCTGCTGCGGCTGGTGCTGCGGCGGCCGGGCGTCCCGGGCACCGCGCTGGAACGGCCCGCCGCCGAGGCCGGATGGACCGTGCCGGACGAGGCCACCATGATCGCCCTGCCGGTCGGCACGCGGTGCGACCGCGCCGCGCTGGACGCCGACGTCCTCGCCGACCTCGGCGACGCCGAGCCGCACCTGCTGGTGCCCGGGGCGTTCGACGAGGCGCGCCGGGAGATGCTGCTGCGGGCGCTGCCCGAGCGCCGCTCGGTCGTCGGGCTGACCGTCCCGCTGGCCGAGGCGAACGACTCGCTGCGCTGGGCGCGGCAGGCGCTCGCCCTGGTCGAGGCGGGCGTCCTGGAGGACGCCGGGCCGACTTTGTGCGAACGCCATCTCCTCGCGTTGTGGCTGCTTTCGGACGGGGCGTTGCTCGATCAGGTCGCGCGCCGCCGATTGGCCCCGTTCACGCGAATGAGCCGAACGCAGAGATTGCGCGTGACCGAAACCCTGGGGGCGTGGCTGGAGGCGCAGGGGAACGCGGTGGAGACGGCACGCCGGCTGAGAGTCCACCCGCAGACCGTCCGGTATCGGATGCGGCAGATCAGCGAGACGTTCGACGAGCAGTTGAACGATCCGGATTCGCGATTCGTGCTCGACGCGGTGCTCCGCGCGCACCGGTTGAGGGAACGGAGGCCGTCGCTGCGTTGACCGACCGATTTGTAGGACAGTGAGTATCACGGGCGCGACCGCGCGTGATTTTAAGCTGCCTTTACCTAAAGGGGCTGCGGTTCCGATCTACCTTCGGTGTGCTTCAGTTCACAACCTGTCGGGGGGCGCACAGGGGTCCCCCGCTCGGTGCGCCCTCGACGCCATATGCCGTACCGCCGACCGTCCGGGACGCCGGGTGCCCCGCCCGGTGACACGCCAGGGCCCGTGACGGAGGCGCACTCGGAGGTGTCATCAATGACGCGGACGCTCGACCGGGGGGTTGTGGACCGGCGGCCGCCGAGGCTTCCACGCCGGCTCGCCGCCCTGATGCGGCCGGAGCTCCCCAGCCTCGCACAGGAGATCATCCACGAGGTCCGCAAGTCGATCCCGGAGTACGGCAGGCCGATGCAGGGCCCCTACGTCGAGGCCCTGCGGATCGGGGTCGAACGCGCCCTCGCGCACTTCGTGGACCAGGTCGCCAACCCGGCCGCCCCGCGCGACCGGCACGACGAGACGTACCGCAGGCTCGGCCGCTTCGAGGCGCAGGAGGGGCGGACGCTCGACACCCTCCAGGCCGCGTTCCGCATCGGCGCGCAGGTGGCGTGGCGCCGCATCATGAAGGTCGGGCCGCGCAGGCACCTGTCGTCCGCCGTGATGGCGCAGCTCGCCGACGCGCTGTTCGCCTACATCGACGAGCTCGCCGCGCTCGCGCTGGAGGGGTACGCGGACGCGCGGCCCGACGAGGAGGTCGAGGGGCACCGGCGGCGGCTGCTGGAGCTGATGCTGCGCCGCCCGCTCGCCTCGCGCCGCGTCCTGGACGAGCTCGCCGGGCGCGCCGGCTGGCCCGTCCCGGGCGAAGTCACGCTGGTCGCCGCGCCGCCCGGCTCCCCGTACGTGCGGGCCGCCCTCGACGCCGACGTCCTCGCCGACCTCACCGCCGCCGAGCCGTTCCTCCTCGTGCCGGGGGAGGTGACGGCCGAACGGCGCGCGTCGCTCGCGCACGCCCTGCCGGAGGGGCAGATCGCCGTCGGGCTCACGGTGCCCGTCGCGCACGCCGCCGACTCGCTGCGCTGGGCGCGGCAGGCCCTCGGCCTGGTCGAGAGCGGCGTCCTCGGGGACGGCCCCGTGACGCTGTGCGAGGACCACCTCATCACGCTCTGGCTGCTGTCGGACCAGGCGCTCATCGACCAGCTCGCCCGCCGCAACCTCACCGAGATGGACGGGCTCAACTCCCGCCAGCGCGACCGCCTCCTCGACACCCTGCGCACCTGGCTGATGATCCGCGGCACCGCCGCCAGCATCGCCGAGGAGCTCCAGATCCACCCGCAGACCGTCCGCTACCGGATGCGGCAGCTCGAAGGCGCCCTCGGCGACCGCCTCACCGACCCCGACTCCCGGTTCGCCATCGAGGTCGTCCTGCGCGCCATGTGGCTCCGCCAGGGTCTGACCCGCGACGCCACCCGCACCGGCACCGACGGCTGAACGCCACCGCCCCGCCCCGCTCCGCCCGCTCCGTCCCGTCCCGCCCGTCCCGCCGCCGGACGATCAAGGGCGGGTTGGGGCGGGGACGGAAAAGTTGGCGCGGATGGCCGGAACCCGGGCCGGACGCCCTTGAGCGGGCAGGACGAAACGCGCACTCGTTGATAAACGCCGAAAGTG
The DNA here is from genome assembly GCF_009793335.1 of Actinomadura sp. J1-007. Taxonomy (GTDB): domain Bacteria; phylum Actinomycetota; class Actinomycetes; order Streptosporangiales; family Streptosporangiaceae; genus Spirillospora; species Spirillospora yumaensis. The sequence continues at coordinate 4,898,454 of NZ_WING01000001.1, forward strand.
GAATGTGCAGATGATCAGCAATCGACACTAAGCTTCGCGACCGGGGTTGATTTACCGATTCGTCGCGTGCTTCCATCCAATTCGGTGCAATTTCGGAAGACGGTCGCGACGCGGTGGAGGTGCGTGAAGGGTGCGTTCACGATCGGCCGGAGGTTCCATCCTCGCCGGACTCGGCGTGGCGGCGGTCGTCGCCGTCTCGGCGGCCCCGCCGGTGATCGCCGATCCCACCCCGTCCCCCGGGGACTCCGGCGGCGCGTCCGACACGCCGACGCCCGACCCGCCGAGCGATCCCCCCACCGATCCTCCGACGGACCCGCCCACCGACCCCCCGACGGATCCGCCCACCGATCCTCCGACGGACCCGCCGACCAAGCCGACCGATCCGCCGACCAAGCCCACGGACCCGCCGACCAAGCCGACGGACCCGCCCACCAAGCCCCCGACCGACCCGCCGGACAAGCCGGGCGGCCACGGGCCCGGCAAGCCGGACGAGCCCGGCCGGGCGCGGCTCGGCATCGGGCTGTCGGTGTCGTCGGCGACGATGCGGCCCGGCGGGTCGATCACCGCGACCGTGCACGTGTCGTCCAGCGGCGGCACGGCGGCCGGCACCGTCGTGCGGCTGTCGGCGTCCGGCGCGTCGGTCAGCCCGAGCAGCCGGTCGCTGGGCAGCGTCGGAGCCGGCGGGGCGAGCGTGCTCGCGACCGTCAGCGCCCCGTCCAGCGCCAGGCCGGGCATCGTCACGCTGAACGTCAGCGCGTCGGCGAGCAAGGCGTCCGGCGCGTCCAAGTCGGCGAAGCTCATCATCACCGACTCGTCGGGGCCCTGCCGCCCGGCATGAGCGCGTCCAACCTGCCGCCGGACGTCCCGCCGCTGACGAACTCCACGTTCAACCCGCTCGGCGGCATGCGCGGCCCGCAGGTGGCGCTGCCCCCGGTCGCCTCGCCGCAGCTCGCGCCGAGCCCGATGCCCCTCGTCCCGGTGTCGAGCCTGCGCAAGGGCCCCCGCCAGATGTTCACGATGGAGGAGCTGTCGTCGGTCCAGGCGGGCTTCCTCGCCGCGATGACGGTGTCGGTGACGCTGCTGCTCCTCAGGCTGCGGCTGGCCCGCCGTGCCGACCCCCCGCTCCGGCGGGCCGGCCGCGTACAGCTCCAGCTCGCCGGCAAGCGCATCACCGAGGCGCGGCTCCGCACCCTCCCGCCCCAGCCCGCTCCCGCGCGGCCCGTCCGCATCGCCTGGCTCCCCCTCCGCCCGCCCCGTGCCGCCCGCCCGTAACCGCAGGCCGGGCCGGAACCCGGCACGAATCCGCCATGCACTCGACCGTTGAACGCGAGCGGCGCGCGGTGACCGGAACGGGGACCGGGCGCGCGGCCAGGAACGACCGGCCCGTCGCGGTGCGTTCGGCCGTGGCGGTGCTGTGCGCGGCGTGGGGGAGTACGGCCGTCCTGACGTTCGCCCTCCTCTCCAGCACCCGCGAACGGACCTGGCCGCTGCGGGCGCTCGACGCCGTCGTGCCCGGACCCGCCGGGCCGCAGGACGCCGCGCCCGGCGGCGCGGCGAGCGCCGGGGTGTGCGCCGTGCTGCTCGCGACGGGCGCGCTGCTGGTCTACGCCGTTCCCGAACTGCTGCAAGGGCACCGCGCCGCGCGCACGGTCGTGTGGACGGCCACGCCGCTCCTCGCCGCCGAACCCGTCCGCCGGGCCCTCGGAATGCTGGACGGCGACGCCACCGTGGCCTGGTGCGTGCTCGCCGTGGCCGCGTGCGCGCTGCTCGCCGCCGCCCTGCTGGCCCTGCCGTCCGCCTCCGCCCACCTGCGCAGGTGAACGACCCGCGCCCCCGGACGGCGCGCGGGCGGGGTCAGCGGGCCAGGCGGATGAGGATGCGGCAGACCTCGTCGATGATCTCGGTGGCCTCGGTGGCGTCCTCGGCGGTGGCGATCTCGCGGCCCGCCTCGCCGATGACCGTCGTGAGGACCAGGCTCAGCACCTGCTCCTTGCGTCCCGGCCCGGCGGCGGCGCCGCGCAGCAGCTTGGTGTTCTGCCCGATCCACCGCTGCGAGCGGCTGCGGCGCATCAGCGAGAACCCGGGCGGGCCCTCGCCGCCGTGGAAGAGCCGGGCCGCCTCGCGCCGTTCCCAGCAGACCTGGAGGTACGCGCGGGCGCCGGCGATGAACAGTGCGATCGGGTCGGTCTCGCCGTTCGCTCGCGCGGCCGACACCGTACGGGTCGCGCTGCTCTCCTGCTCGGCGCTCAGCTCCTCCCACAGCGCGAGGTAGAGGCCCGACTTGCCGCCGTAGTGGTGGTAGAGGCTGCCCACGCTGATCCCGGACCGCTCGACGATCTCGGCGATGCCCGCGTCGCCGTAGCCGCGGTCGGCGAAGACGCTCAGCGCCGCGGTCAGCAGGGCCTGGCGGGTCGCGTCCGCGCGCGCCCACTGCCGCCCGCCGCCGGAGCCCGTCCCGCCGCCGGAGCCGTGCCCGCCGCCGGGACTCGGCCCGCCGCCGGAGCCCGGGCCGGGGCCCGCGCCGGGCTCTCCGCCGTTGGCCTGCCGTGGCTTGCTCGTCCGCATCTACACATGGTGCCAGCCCGTCGGTTCGCGCGGCGAAGCCCCGGCCCCCGAAGGCCGGTCAGTACCAGTGGTGCGACGACCACCAGGCCCACGCGCCGCACGGGTCCTTGTAGCGGGCCTTGATGTAGTTGAGGCCCCACGCGATCTGGGTGGGGGAGCTGGTGCGCCAGTCCTTGCCCGCGCTCGCCAGCTTCGAGCCCGGGAGCGCCTGCGGGATGCCGTACGCGCCGCTGGACGGGTTGACGGCGCGCTCGTTCCAGCCGCTCTCGTGCTCCCACAGCGTCTTCAGCGACGACCAGCATCCGCCCCAGCCCTTGAGCGCGCTCATCTTGCGGCCGTACTTCTGGTTCTGGGCCGCGCTCGGGTTGGACTTGGCGAGCCGTTCGCGCTCCCGCTGCTCCTTCAGCTTGGCGCGGGCCTTGGCGTCGCGCTTGGCCTTCTCCTTCAGCTCCTTGAGCTGGCGCTGGTGCTGCTCGTAGGCGCGCTGCTTGGCCGCCGCGACGGAGTCGGCCGCGATCGGGTCCATGTCGGACGAGCGCATCATCGCCAGCATGTCGTTCGCCGACAGGTCGCCGTTCGCCGCGGCCTTCGGCTTGGCGTCCTCACCGCCGAACATGCCGTCCACGTCGACGAGCATGACGCCGGCCGCCAGCGCGCAGACGGCGGCCACGGTGATGGTCGCGTTGTGGGTCAGGGCCCGCCACGTGCGCCGCCGCTTCGAGAGCCGCGGCCGCCCGCCGCCCTCGCGCCTCCTGCGCCGCCCGCCGCCGGACGAGCCGTCGCCCCCGCCCCGGGACCGGTCGTACCGCCCCCGCGGGCTCCGCCCGAAGAGTGCTCCGGGGACCGGCGTGGCTGTGGAACGGTGGTGCGCCTGCGCGTGCCGTGGCTCTGTGGCATAGGAGTAGATTGCCTTATCGCCAGTGAGAAGTCGTCGTCGGTGACCAGGTACGCAGGCGGTGTCACACACGGTTCAACGCGAAGGACGTCGCGGCGGAGGCCGCGCGAAGACCGGCCGGACGGGCCTCGGAACGCGTCGGAGAACGCGTCAGAGTTCGAGGTCCCCGGCGGCGAGGCGCGGCGCCTGCAACGCCTCGAACAGCTCGCGGTGCATCTCGCCGCCGAACGCCGCGAACGCACCGTCGGGCGATTCGAGCGCGTCGTTCACCGCTCCGGCCCGCTCCCGCCCCGCCTCGGTGATCGTGACGAGCGTCGCGCGCCGGTCGTTCGGGTGCCGGGTCCTGGTGACCAGGCCGGCCGCCTTGAGCTGGTCGACGGTCAGCTTCACCGACGTCGGGTGCAGCATCAGGAACCGGCTGAGCGTGCTCAGCCGCGCGCCGCCGCTGCTCGTCAGCGCGAGGGTGGTCAGCAGGAAGTAGCCGGTGCGGGCCAGGCCGAGCTTCTTCAGCTCGGCGTCCAGGGCCTTGTTGAGGAGCTGGTGCAGCCTGCCGACCGAGCACATCGCCATGAACGGCCACGGCCCGCCGGGCAGTCCCTGCCCCTCCCACCGCTCCTGGATGCCGGTGACCAGTGGGTCTACGCGTCGTTGCGCCTCTGTTCGCACCGACCGATCGTAGCTTCGGACAAATCAACATGTAAGTACTCGCTTCTTAGAGCTTCTTCCCATAGAGTGCTCCAGATCACAGGTGGTACCGGTGTGTTCGCGTGAACTCGTCCGGGCCTCGTGTGGTCCCGGGCTCCGGGCGGGACCACGGTGACGCGACGCGCGGTCGCGCCGCCGGCGGAACGGCCGGGACCGGAGTATCGGATGGGCGCCGACGTCCGAGAAAGAAGGAGGCTGGAATGACCCTTCACCCCACCCCCGAGGGGGAGGTCTCCGGCTGATGGCCTTGAGCCTGACCAAGGCACCGGATCTGGCGAGGAGGCGCGTCTCGCGCGCCCTCGACGAGACCGGGCTGCTCTGCGTCACCCTGCTCGAAGGGCTGCGACGCACCTGGGACCTGCGCCAATGGTGGGGCGAGTTCATCGAGCAGTGCTGGTTCCTCGCCCGCGTGACCAGCATCCCCGTCATGCTGATCGCCGTGCCGCTGGGCGCGACCATCTCGTTGCAGGTCGGTGACATCGCGCGCCAGCTCGGCGCGCAGTCCGGAACGGGCGCGCTGCTCGTCGCCGCGATGATCCAGCAGGTCGCGCCGCTCGCCGCGGCGCTGCTGGTGTCCGGCGTCGGCGGCTCGGCCATGACCTCCGACATGGGAGCCCGCAACATCCGCGACGAACTCGCGGCGATGGAGGTCATGGGCATCAACCCGATCCACCGCCTGGTCACCCCCAGGCTGTGGGCGGCGAGCACGGTCTCGATGCTGCTGTGCTCCGTGGTGATCCTCGCGGGCGTCCTCGGCGGCTACTACTTCAACGTCATCCAGCAGGGAGTCAGCCCCGGCGCGTTCTTCGACGGCGCCACCACTCTGCTCCAGTTCTCGGACCTGGTGATCACGCTGTTCAAGGCGTGGATCTTCGGCTTCGTCGCCGCGGCCGTCGCCTGCTACATGGGGATGAACTGCGACTACGGGCCGGTGGGCGTGGGCCGCGCGGTCAACAAGGCGGTGGTGGTCACCTCGATCGTGGTGTTCGCCATCAACTACACGCTCCAGATGATCTACCAGGTCCTGTTCCCCCGAGGTCGTTCTGATGGTCGCCATTTCCCCCGTACGCAAGATCGGCCGGGCGGTGACGAGCCGTACCGCGGGCCTGGCCGCCGCGGCCAACCTGCCGATCTTCCTCGGCCGGGTGCTGTACCACCTGTTCTTCGACATCATCCTGCGCCGCAAGTACGGCAAGACGCTCGCCAAGCAGGTCAGCGACATCACCGTCGGCGTCGGCGCGCTCGTCATCGGCGGCGGCATGATCTTCGTCATCGCCACGATGTCGCTCGCCACCGGCGCGATGGTCGGGCTCCAGGGCTACCCCGGGCTGGAGCGGATCGGCGCCGAGGCGTTCACCGGGCTGGTCGCGAGCTACTCCAACGTCCGCGAGGTCACCCCGATCATCGCGGGCGTCGCGCTGGTCGCGCAGGTCGGCACCGGCTTCACCGCCGAGATCGGCGCGATGCGGATCTCCGAGGAGATCGACGCGCTGGAGGTCATGGGCATCAACTCCCTGGCCTACCTGGTCTGCACCCGCGTCGCCGCCGGCGTCATCGCGCTCGTGCCGCTCTACCTGGTGTCGCTGTTCATGGCGTTCTTCGCGACGCGGTTCATCTCGATCCAGTACTACGGCCTGTCGCCCGGCATCTACGACTACTACTTCCACCTGTACCTGCCGCCGATCGACGTGTTCTACAGCGTGATCAAGGTGGCGGTCTTCGCGTTCATCGTCATGTTCGTCCACTGCTACCGCGGCTACTACGCGGCGGGCGGGCCGGTCGGCGTCGGCGTCGCCGCGGGCCGCGCGATCCGCGAGTCCACGATCCTGATGATCCTGATGAACCTGGTCCTGTCCTACATCTTCTGGGGCCACGGCAGCACGGTGAGGCTGACCGGATGAGCGAAGAGACCCTCTCCAGCCGCTCGCGCACGATCTTCGGCGTCGTCGGGGCCGGGGTGATCGCGGCGGCCGCCACGTTCGTGGCGGTCGGCTCCACCCCCTCGCACGCGGGCTCGACCTACTACACCGCGTCGTTCGGCCGGGCCGGGCAGGGCCTGGACCCCGGCAAGTCGGACGTCAAGATCCGCGGCATCACCGTCGGCGGCATCGACACCGTCAAGCTGCGGCGCGACGGCAGGGTCAGCGTCCGGATGCGGGTCGACAAGGGCGTGCGGATCCCCGCGACGACGAGCGCGACGATCGAGCCGGTGTCGGTGTTCGGCCCGAAGGACATGGCGCTGGACCTCGGTCCCGGCGAGCTGCACGGCCCCTACCTCCCCGACGGCGGGACGGTCGCCAAGACCAAGGACCCGAGGAGCTGTCCGACACCGCCTGGCCCACCTACAAGCTGACCCAGGCGATCAACCCGGACGAGCTCGCGACGGTCCTGCACACGTTCTCCGCCGGGCTGTCCGGGCAGGGCCCCGCGCTGCGCCGCGTGTTCGACAACGGCGCCAAGATCATCGACGCGACGCACAAGGACCGCGCGATCCTCCAGGGCCTGGTGAACGACCTCACCGGCCTGTCGGGCACCCTCGCCGCCAAGGGCGAGACCTGGACCCGCTTCACCGGCGACTTCAACCGGCTCGCCCCCGCGATCAACGAGCGGCCCGACAAGGTCGAGCAGATCCTCGACGGGTCCGCGGAGCTGACCGACCGGGTCGGCACCACGCTGCAAGGGCACGGCGCCAACCTCGGCCGGGTCGTCGACAACGTCGGCGGCATCGTCAACGTGACGGCCCGGCAGCGGCGCAACATCCCCGTCCTCCTCGACAGCCTGAACGGATTCTTCGCCCTGCTCTCCCAGATCATCCGCGTTCCGGGCCCGAGGGCTCGATGCTGGCGCAGGCGGTCGACACGCTGCCGCTGGACATCTGCCAGACCCTCATCGACGTCTGCCCGGCCAAGCCGAAGAAGACGGCCTTCGACCAGAAGGCCGACCCCAACGCCGGCGGCGCCAGGACGGCCGGCAACACGGTGGTCCGGCCATGAGCCCGCGGATGCGCAAATCCGCGCGCGGGCCGCAGTACGGCACGACGCTGAAGTTCGTCGCGTTCGTCATCGTGACCGGGGTGCTGACGTTCTTCATCGGTCAGCAGATCCTCGGCACGAGCTTCAACGACCGCTACAAGCTCACCGCGACGTTCGACGACGTGACGGGCCTGCTGACCGGCGACCAGGTGAAGGTCGCCGGGACGCCGGTCGGGCAGGTCAAGTCGATCAAGGTGAAGCGGGGCAAGGCCGTGGTGGGGATGGAGGTCGACAAGGGCGTGCGGATGCCCGACGACTCGACCGCCTCGATCCGCTGGCGCAACGTGATGGGCCAGCGGATCGTCTACCTGGAGCCCGGCCGCAGCCCCGGAAGGCTCGGGAACGGGTCGCGCGTCCCGCACACCCGGTCGGTCGTGGACCTCGGCGACGTGGTCAACAGCCTCGGCCCGCTGACCCGCAACCTCGACCCGAACCAGCTCAACAAGATCCTGTTCTCGTTCTCCCAGGCGCTGGACGGCAACGAGCAGAACATCGGCCTGATGGTGCAGAACTTCGACGGGCTGCTCCAGACGTTCGCGACCCGCAAGAAGACCATCCAGGGAATGATCAAGAACTACGAGACGGTCGTGGGCGTGGTCGCCAAGCGCGACCGGCAGATCGCGGCCAGCGTCGACAACCTGGAGTCGCTGGCCAGGGTCTTCGCCAACAACCACAAGCTCCTTGAGGACGCCGTCGTGCAGGTGTCGGGCGTGACCACCAACCTCAACCAGGTGCTCGGCGGCCAGGACGCGCAGCTCGCCCGGATCATCGACAACCTCGGCAAGTTCAGCGACACGTTCCGGCTGAACGTCGACCAGCTCGAGAAGATGGTGCAGAACCTCCCGCTCACCCTCCGGCAGCTCTTCGCCGCCGGGAACGGCGGCCACTACCTGCGCACCAACGCCCTGTGCCTGAACATCGTGCAGGGCCCGTGCCCGTTCCCGATGCAGCTTCCGAAGGCGCCCGGGACGACCGGCCCCTCCAAGGCCGACCTCACCAAGCTCAAGGCGATGCTTCAGGGAGGCCAGTGATGGGAGCCGACGTGAGGGAGGCGGCCGGGCCATGGCGCTGAAATCCCTGCGGGACGTCAACCACAAGATCGTCGCGATCGTGACGCTGGCCGTGCTCGGCGCGGGCTGCGTGTTCGCGTTCGCCGTCGGGCAGCTCCACCTGTTCGACAGCGGCTACACCATGAGCGGGGAGTTCACCGACACCGCCGGGGTCAAGAAGGGCCAGGACGTACGGGTCGCGGGCGTCAAGGCGGGCCGGATCACCTCGGTGGAGCCCGACTTCAAGCACGGCCGCGTCATCATCAGCTGGCACGTCAACGCGGGCATCGACCTCGGCCCCGGCACCCGCGCCGAGATCCAGACGGCGACGCTGCTCGGCGGGCGCTACCTGCGGCTGTCCGGGCCCGTCGCCAAGCCGTACATGGCGAACGTGCCCGAGCCGCGGCGGCGGATCCCGCTCGCGCGCACCAGCGTCCCGTTCACCGTGCCGGAGGCGCTGGAGGGCGCGCAGAACATCGTCGGCAAGCTCGACCAGAAGAGCGTCGACAAGCTGCTCACCGAGGTCACCAAGATCAAGTCGCCGAGCGCGGCGCAGCTGCGCCGGATCCTGGAGAACGTCCAGGCGCTCTCGCGCACGCTGAACGACTCCTACCCCGAGATCGAGAAGCTGATCGAGGGCAGCAAGACCATCACCGGCACCCTCGCCGCCAAGGACGAGAAGCTGAAGCAGATCATCTCCTCCAGCCAGGTGCTGCTGAACACCCTGGTCCAGCGGCGCAACGAGCTGGCCTCCACGATCGGGCAGGGCAGCCGGACCGTCCGCACGCTGTCCAACACGATCTCCCGCAACCAGAAGCAGCTGAACACGCTGCTGGACAACCTGCACCTGCTGACCACCCGGCTCGCGCCCAACATGGACGCGCTCAACACCGACTTCTCGCTGCTCGGCCCGACCTTCACCCAGGTCGCCAACCTCAAGGGCAACGGGCCGTGGGTCGAGGGCCTGCTCACCGGGCTCGGCCCGCTCCAGCCGGCCGGCCCGATCTCCACCCGCCGGCCACCGAAACAGGGAGGAGGCAACTGATGCGACCGCTCTGGAACCGGCGGGCCATCGGCCTCTGCCTCGCGCTGACCGCCGCCCTGCTCGTCTCCGCCGGCGGCTGCTCGCTCGGCGGCACGGGCGGCGGCGACCGGACCATGGTCGTCTACCTGACCAAGGCCCGCTCGTTCTACAAGGACTCCAAGGTCAAGGTGATGGGCTCGGACGTCGGCCTGGTGGACGACGTCGAGACCCAGGGCGACCGGATCAAGGTCACGTTCCACATCAAGGGCGACGTCCCGCTCCCGCGCGGCGTGCAGGCGTCGATCGTCCCGCTGAACCTCGTCGGCGAGCGCAACCTCGTGCTGCACCCCGCGTGGCGGCCCGGCGAGGCGAAGGAGACCTCCGACCAGATCCCGATCGAGCGCACCCACGTCCCGGTCGAGGTGGACGACGCGCTCAGCTCGTTCACCAACCTCGCCAACGCGCTCGACCCGACCAAGATGCAGACCGCGCTCGGCAACGCCGCCGCCACGTTCAAGGGCAACGGCAAGGACTTCAACGCGACGCTGGAGCAGAGCTCCCGCCTGGTGGAGAACGTCGCCGGGCAGGACAAGGAGCTGATCCAGGTCGCGCGGAACCTCAGCCGCCTCGCCGGGGTGGTGCGGGGCCGCGAGGAGGTCCTCGGCACGATGATCCGCGACTTCGGCGAGGCCACCCGGGTCCTGTCGTCCGAGCGCGGCGAGCTCCAGGACCTGGTCAACGGCATCCTCGACCTGTCCAGGAACGGCGACAAGCTCCTCCAGAAGTACAAGGGGCAGCTCCCGTACGACCTGGCGGTGATCGGCCGCGTCGCGCTGGTGCTGAAGGGCAACTCCAAGTCGCTCGCGCAGCTCCTCCAGGCGCTGCCCGGCATCAGCGACGCGCTCGTCGGCGGCTACAACCCGAAGAACAAGTCGCTCCAGATCCGGTTCGCGACCGACGCGTTCCTGCGAACCTGGCTCAAGGGCCTGATGAACGACGACAACGTCGGCTGCCCGCTGCCGAAGCCCAACTCCAACTGCCCGTTCCAGCAGAACGGAGGCCACTGATGGGCCGCAAGGCGCTGGTGCTCGTGGTGGCCCTGGTCCTGTCGGTCTCGGGCTGCTCGTACAAGACGATGGGCGCGCCGGGCGGCGGGGTCACGCTCACCGCCACGTTCGACGACGCGCAGGGCCTGGTCGCCGGGCACAGCGTGAAGATGTCCGACCTCACGATCGGCAGCGTCAAGAAGGTGGAGCTGGACGGCTACCGCGCCAAGGCCACCCTGTCGATCAAGAAGGAGTACCGGATCCCGCAGGGCACCCGGGCGGAGATCAAGGTGACCTCGCTGCTCGGCGAGAACTATGTGGACCTGCTGATGCCGCCGGGCGGCAGCATGGACCGCGGGCCGTACCTGGCGAACCGGGCGGCGATCGCCGACACCAGCGTCCAGCCGGCGTTCGAGCAGGTCATCGGGCAGACCGGGCCGCTGCTCAAGGCGCTGGCCGGGGACGACATCGCGACCGTCGTCAACGCCGGCGCGACCGCGCTGGACGGCAACGGCAAGAAGCTCAACACCGCCATCGCCAAGACCAACGACCTGCTGAAGATCTTCGCCGACCAGCGCGGCGAGCTGGGCCGGGCGGTCGACAACTTCGCCACGCTCGGCCGGTCGCTGGCCAAGGGCGGCGACGAGCTCGACGAGGCGCCCGTCCAGCTCCAGCGCACCACGCAGGTGCTCAACGACAACAAGAACAAGATCCTCAAGACCGTCGAGCGGCTCACCCGGATGGCGGCCGAGCTGAACGACAAGGTGCTGGAGGGGCGGATCACCCGGTTCCGCAACCTGCTGCGCGACCTCGACCCGGTCCTCGCGCAGCTCGGCGGCAACCGCAAGCGCCTCACCGACCTGGTGAACGGCCTGGTCAAGTTCGAGGACAAGCTGCCGAGGGCGAGCTACGACGGCCAGCTGCTGCTCTACCCGATCCTGCGGGTCGTGTGGCCGGACGGGACGCCGCTGATCCCCGGGCTCGGCGGCAACAACCCGAAGGCGGGCAAGGGCGGTAAGAACGCCAGGGGCCAGGGCGGCGGGCAGGGCGGCGGAGCGGCGCCCGAGGGGCCGCGGCTGCCGAAGGACCTGCGCGGCGCGCTGCCGGACCTCGACAAGTTCTGGGAGCGGCAGCGATGAGCAGGCGCCTGACGATCAACCTGGCGGTGTTCGCCGCCCTCGCCGTGATCATGGTGGTGTGGGCGTTCAACAACGTCGTCCGGTTCGACTTCATCGACCGGCCGTACCACATCACGGTCGAGTTCGAGTCCTCGCCCGGCCTGCACCCCGGCTTCGAGGTCGACTACCTCGGGCTGCGCGTCGGCAAGATCGACTCGGTGAAGCTGGTCGGCAAGAAGGTCGTGGTCCGGCTCGACATGGAGAAGGGCGTCAAGGTGCCGCAGGGCGTCACCGCCGCCGCCGCGCGCAAGTCCGCGGTCGGCGAGCCCGTCGTCGAGCTGACGCCCGCCCCGGGCAAGGGCGGCGCGCCGCCGCTGCGCGCGAACGCGGTCATCCCGGTCGAGCAGACCAAGGTCCCGCCGAAGTACGGCGACCTGTTCGGCGCGGTCATCCAGACGCTGAAGGCCATCAAGCCGGAGGACGCCCGCACGCTCACCCACGAGCTCGCCGAGGGCTGGGCCGGCCGCGAGGACTCGCTGCGCCAGATCATCAATGGCGGCGACCAGCTCACCACCACGTTCGCCGACAACACCGAGCTCCTCGACGGGCTCACCAAGGACCTCGGCAAGATCACCAACGTGCTGAACCGCAACCGCGGGCAGCTCGGCGCGGGGATCGACAACCTCGCCGCCCTCACCGGCGCGCTCGCGCAGGTGCGCGGCCAGATCGCCGAGCTGCGCGACAACGGCCCCGACCTGCTGAGCACGGTCAACAAGCTGCTGGACGAGACGGGCCCCGACTTCGAGTGCACTGTTGACCAGCTCGGTACGCTCGGTTTCAGCCGGTACAACCCCGACTACCTGTCGGACCTGAGCGACACCCTCGCGAAGGCTCCGCAATTGAAGGTCGTGCTCGACAACGTGATCGGGCGGGACCAGGGCCAGCCGGTCCTCAACGTGGTCTTCCTGGTCACCCTCAAGAAGCTCGCGACGGTGGAGTACAAGTACCCGATGCCGCAGCCCGCGGTGAACAAGGTCCCGACCTGCGAGGGCGGCCGTACCCCGGCGCTCACCAAGCAGAAGCCGTACAAGGCGAAGGACCCCGGCGCGACCATCCCGACGCACGACCCGTCCTACAAGAACATGCAGGCGGAGAACGCCGCGAACAAGGCCGACCAGGACTCTTCTGGCGGACCGCCGCTTTGGCTAGTGTACGTTCCCCCGGTCATCGCGCTGCTGGTGCTGGTCAGGGTCATGCTGCGCTCGGTTCCCGTGATGTCCCGCCTGTCCCGGCTGCGGCGCGGCAGGGACTGACCCCAACCCCCGAGGAGTACCTGAAGTGACTGCCAAGACCACCAAGGGCACCGAGGACGCCGCGGAGACCGACGTCGCCGATGCGGACGCCCCCTCGGCCGCGGAGGTCGAGGCGCCGGGCGCGAAGGCCGTCGCCGACGAGACCGGCGAGACCGGCAAGCCCGACGAGGTCGGCGAGGAGCGGGAGGCGGCGGCCGGGCCGGCGGCGCGGCCCGCCAAGCGCAAGCGGCGGGTCCGGGTCATCGAGGTCATCGACGACGAGGACCTCGACGAGGTGCTGGAGGCGATCGACGCCGAGGACGACGACGAGGAGGCCGCCCGTCCGGCCAAGCCGTCCAAGCCCGCCGCGCCGAAGCCCGCGGCCAAGCGCACCGTCGAACGCATCGACCCGCCCGCCGAGGACGACGGGGACGCCGCCGCGGCAGGCTCCAAGGGGTACGGCGCGATCCGCGAGGAGATCGCCGCAGAGAAGGCCGCCAAGGACGGCGTGCCCAGGACGACCGTGTTCGGCCTCGGCGTCGTTCCGGCGGTCGTTGTGGTGGTGCTCGTCGCGCTGCTGGCGAGCCTCGCGATCTGGCAGTGGACGAGCGCGAGCGACAAGGCCGCCAAGGAGGCCGAGCGCAAGAAGATCGTCGAGGTCGCCACAGGCTACGGCGACACCGCGCTGTCCTACAACGCCTCCAACTACCAGTCGCAGATGGAGAAGGCCCAGAAGTACATGGGCGGCGACCTGCTGGAGAGCTACAAGCAGTCCACGCTCCCGAACCTCGGCAACACGTTCAAGAGCAACCCGCAGCTCGCGCTGTCGTCCAAGACCGGCCAGGTCTTCGTGGGATCGGTCGACGGCAAGTTCGCCACCGCCGTGGTCATGGCCGACATCGGGGTGACCAGCAAGGACGGCACCAACACCGAGCCGTCCACGCTGATCAGGCTGGCCCTGGCCAAGATCGACGGCAAGTGGAAGGTCACCAAGATCTACGCGTCCGGGCAGAACGACTCGACCCCGGCGGGCGGCACCGGCCAGAACGGGCTCCCCGGCACCGGCGGCACGCCGAGCGGCCAGCCGTCCAGCGGCAAGTCGGAGAAGCCGAAGAACTGACCCTTCCGAGGCCCCGTCCCGTGATCGACGCGCCCCGCACGCCGGAAGCCGTGCGGGGCGCGACGCGTTGAACGAGGATGGGGGCGAGGGGACGGGGGACATGGACACGACGACGGGAGCGCGCTCCCAGGGACTCGCCGAGGTCCCGGACACGGCCGTGCTGCGGGAGTTCGGCGACCTGCTGGTGACGGCCGGGCTGCTGGAACGGATCGCGGCGCGCGAGCTGGAGCGCCGGGTCGGCCTCCGGCACGCGGCGTTCGAGGTGCTGCTCCGGCTGTCGGACGCGGGCGACGACCGCCCGCGGTCGATGGGCCGCCTCGCCGAGGAGCTGATCCTGACCAGCGGCGGGATGACCCGGCTGATCGACCGGATGGAGGCGGCGGGGCTCGTCCGGCGGCAGGCCGCCGAGGGCGACCGGCGGCGCCAGATGGTGGGCCTCACCGCGGAGGGCCGCCGCAAGCTCGACGAGGGGCGGCGCGTGCACTCCGAGACGCTGCGCGCCCACTTCGCCGCGCCCCTCACGTCCGCGCAGCGCACCGCCCTTGCGGACGCCCTGGCGTCCCTCCGAGCCCACGCCAAAGAAGAACTCGGCACCCTCCGCTGACCCACGCCCGCGCGCTGGGCGCGCGGGCGGGGTCGCCGGGGCGCGGCGCGCTCCGGTGCGAGGCGGGGCGCGCCGCGGGCTCGGGGGCGGGTCAGAGGTAGCGGGCGGCGTTGGCCTCGGCCGGGGCGTCCTCGCCCGTCACGCCGTTCGGGCCCTTCGGGACGCCGTTGTCGATCTCGGCGGGGCAGTTGATCGTGACGCGGTGCATCTTGCGGCGCTGGGTGTAGTCGGCGACCGCGTAGTGCTGCGTCGGACGGTTGTCCCAGAACGCCAGCGTGCCGACCCGCCACTTCAGCCGGACCTGGAACTGCGGGTCGCGGACGGCGTCGAACAGCAGCGGCAGGATCGCCTCGTTCTCGCGGCGGGACAGGCCGATGAGGCGGGTGACCGAGGACCGGTTGACGTAGAGGGCCTTGCGGCCGGTCTCCGGGTGGACGCGGACGACGGGGTGGGTGACCGGGGGGTTCTTGTCCTGCATGGCGCGCAGGTCCATGTGGTGGCCCTTGTCGATGGCCTTGGTGACCGACATGGTCAGGTCGTGCTCGGCGTACAGCTCGTCGCAGAGCCGCTGGAGCCAGGGCGCGAGCGAGTCGTAGGCCATGTACATGTTGGCCCAGAGGGTGTCGCCGCCGACCTCGGGCAGGATGACCGCGCGCAGCAGCGACCCCATCGGGGGCGTGGTCATGAACGTGTTGTCGCTGTGCCACTGGTCCCCGCCCTCGCCCTGGGGGTCGGTCTGGTCCAGGACGTGGACGGGGCTGCCCGAGGTGTCCATCGGCGGCAGGTTGGCGGTGCCGAACTGCTTGGCGAACGCCACGTGCTCCTCGTCGCTGATGTGCTGGTCGCGGAAGAACAGGACCATGTGCTTCAGCAGCCCGTCGCGGATCTGCTGGGTCTGCTCGGCGTCGAGGGGCTTGCCGAGATCGACGCCGCTGACCTCGGCGCCGATGTTCCGGGTCATGGGGTGGAATTCGATCATGTCCTGGGCCTCCCTCGGGGTGGGTGTCCGCTCGGTCGTCCACGCTCGCACGCTCAGCCAAGCAATCGCTAGGTTGATGGTAACCGATGCGGACGGACACCTGTCCAGAGGGCGGGCCGCCGGAACGTCCCGCCGGCTCAGCGGGAGTAGTGCTCGACCACGAGCTGCTCGTCGCAGATCACCGGGATCTCGCGCCGTTCGGGCAGCCGGGCGAGCCGCGCGGCGAGGGCGTCGGCGCGCACCTCCAGGTAGGGCGGCACCTGCTCGGCGTGCCCGCCGGCCGCGGCGACCTGGAACGGGACCATCGAACGGCTCCGCTCGGCGATCGTGATCACGTCGCCGGGCACCAGCCGGTAGGACGGGCGGTCGACGCGGCGGCCGTTGACCAGCACGTGCCGGTGCACGACGAACTGCCGCGCCTGGTAGATCGTGCGCGCGAAGCCGGAGCGCAGCACCAGCGCGTCGAGGCGGCGCTCCAGATCGACGATCAGCGCCTCGCCGGTCTTGCCCTCGATCTTCGACGCCTTCGCGAACGCGTTGCGGAGCTGGGCCTCGCGGATGTTGTACTGCGCGCGCAGCCGCTGCTTCTCGCGCAGCCGGACCTTGTAGTCGGTCTCCTGCTTGCGGGCGCGGCCGTGCACGCCCGGCGGGTAGGGACGGGCCTCGAAGTACTTGACGCTCTTCGGGGTCAGCGGGATGCCGAGCGCCCGGGAGAGCCGGACCTTCGGACGGGGGTTGTTCAACGTGTGCCTCCAGTGGTTAGGTAAGCCTTACTTAGGTAACCCTAACTTAGTGGGTCAAGGGGAGGGCGCGGTGGACGAGACCGAGAACGCGGCGACGGAGACCGGGGTCCCGGCGGGGCGGCGGGTGGCGGGCGGGCCCGCCGGTGCGGGGGCTCCGGGGGCGGCGGCGGTCGTGGTGCCGACGGCCGCCGAACGGGCGCGCACCCTCGCCTACGGCGTGTCGGGCGCGGTCCTCGTGACGCCCGGCCATCCGGACGACCACGAGCTGTGCGTGCCCGCGCACGCCACAGACCGCAACGGCCGGCCGCTGCTGCTCATTCCCGCGTCCTCGCAGGTCGTGGCCGCCCTCTCGGTCGAGGCGGACGTGCCCGCGGTGCTGCGGATCGCCGACGTCGCCCCGGTGCCGCTGCCCGACCGGGTCCGCGGGCGGGCATGGCTGCACGGCTGGGTCACCGAGATCCCCGCGGAGGAACGGCGCGCGGCGGCGCTGCGGCTGTCCCGCCTCCACCCGCGCCCCGAACTGCTCGGCTTCGGCGGCGCGTCCGCCGACACCGAATGGGCGCTGCTCGCACTGGAGGTCGCGCAGGTCGAGATCGACGACGCCTGGGGGAGCGCCACGATCGAGCCGGAGGAGTACGCCGCCGCGGAGCCCGACCCGTTCGTGGCGGTAGAGGGCGGTATTCTCTCCCATCTCGACTCGCGCCACCGTGGGGAACTGACGGGCCTGCTGCCCTGGACGGGCCCGGAGGGCGGCTGCCCGGCGGGACGCGAGGACGGGTGCGGCGACGGCGCGCAGGCGCCCTCCCCGACGGTGCGGCCGCTGTCGCTCGACCGCTACGGGATGTGGCTGCGCTGCTTGGACGCGGAGGCGGACGGGTCCGAGCCGTTCGACCTGCGGCTCGCGTTCGCCGAGCCTGTCAGTGATCTCCACGGTCTGCGCCGCGTCTACCGGAGGCTGTTCGCCGCGGGCGGCACGTGGTCTCCGCCACCCGCACCCCACCGGTAACGACCGGTTTCAGGGTTGATGGCAGTGGTCTCCCGGATGTCCATGATGCCCGTTCTGGGACATGCTCGGGTCTCCGGTCGTGGGCCGCTCCGTTCTCCGCCCGTCTACGGCCCGCCCGCAGGGTCTCCCTCGCGGGGTGGGCGATCCCTGCGGCGGATCCGCGGACGAGCGTCAGGGACGCGGCGGCCCGGCCGGGCCGGTGGTCCGGTGCTGCGAGCACGACGACGGGGGGCGCGGTCCGGGCCACTGGCGGAAATTGGACCTGTCCCGCGGCGCCGCCCCGGCAGCACGCTGGGAGCATGACCGAACACCACTGGGAGACCCGCGCCGTCCACCCGCCCGTGATCGGGCCCGACGCCAGCCGCCCGCTCGGCGTCCCCATCTACCAGGGCCACCTGTTCGCCTTCGACGACGCCGCGGCGATGGCCGAGGCGTTCGAGGGCCCGGACGGCGCGTTCATCTACGGCCGGATGGGCAACCCGACCGTCCGCTCCCTCGAACGCGCCGTCGCCGACCTGGAGGGCGGGGCGGGCGCGCTCGCCGCCGCGTCCGGGATGGGCGCGATCACCACCGTCCTGACGGCGCTGCTGAGGTCCGGCGACCACGTGATCGCCCAGTCGTCCCTGTACGGGGGCACGCACGGGCTGCTGCACGACCTCGCCGACCGGTGGGGCGTCGCGGTGACCCACGTGCCCGGGGACGACCCCGACGCCGTCCGCGCGGCGCTGCGCCCGGAGACCAGGGTGCTGTACCTGGAGACGATCGCCAACCCGTCCACGCACGTGGCCGACGTGTCCGCGCTCGCCGGGGCGGTGCGCGGGACCGGCGTGCTCACCGTCGTGGACAACACGTTCACGCCCGTCCTGTGCCGGCCGCTCCTCCAGGGCGCGGACGTCTCGGTCCACTCGGTCACCAAGTACCTCGGCGGGCACGCCGACGTCGTGGGCGGCGCCGCGGCGTTCGCCGACCCGGACGTGCACCGGCGGGTCTGGCGGCACGGGCTCGACGTCGGCGCGACCGCCGCGCCGCACTCGGCCTGGCTCGTCCTGCGCGGCATGGCGACGCTCGCGATGCGGATCGAACGGCAGAGCCGCACGACCCTCGACCTCGCTCGGCGGCTGGAGGCCCACCCCGCCGTCGCCTCGGTCGCCTACCCCGGGCTGCCCGGCCACCCGCAGCACGTCCTCGCGACCCGGGCCCTGGACGGCGGGTACGGCGCCGTGCTGTCGTTCGAGCCCGCCGGGGGACGGGACGCGGGCCGCGCGTTCATCGAGTCCGTACGGCTCGCGTCCCTCGCCACCTCGCTCGGCGACGTCTCCACGCTCGTCATGCACCCCGCCAGCACCTCGCACCGCCGGCTCGACGCGGCCGGCCTCGCCGCCGCGGGCATCGGCGAGGCCACGGTCAGGATCGCCCCCGGCCTGGAGCACCCCGACGACCTCTGGAACGACATCGAGCAGGCCCTCGCCAAAGCCGCCCCCTGACCGTCCCCGCGCGCCGAGCCCGCGCCCGGACGGGCCGCGGGAGCCCGCGCGGCTACAGGTAGAACCCGGTGGCCTCGGACGCGTCGTCGCGCCGCTCAGCGCGCTTCTCGCCGTTGCGCAGGGCCACCAGGTCGGCCAGCGTCGCGCCCTCCGGACCGAACGCGGGGACCTCGACGCCCGGGGCGGACGCGGCCAGCCACGCCTGCGACTCGGCGCGGCTGAGCCGCCCCACCTCGATCTGCGCCAGGCAGCGCCCGGGGCGGACGACCGCCGGGTGCAGGCGCGCCAGGTCCTCGTTGGTGGTGATCGCGACGAGGACGTCCCGGCCCTGCCCGAGCATCCCGTCGGTGAGGTTGAGCAGCCGCGACAGGCCCTGCCCGGTCGACTGC
Organism: Actinomadura sp. J1-007; assembly: GCF_009793335.1. Lineage (GTDB taxonomy): Bacteria > Actinomycetota > Actinomycetes > Streptosporangiales > Streptosporangiaceae > Spirillospora > Spirillospora yumaensis. The sequence continues at coordinate 4,917,505 of NZ_WING01000001.1, forward strand.
TTGGCCTCGCCGCGGATCAGCTCGTCGCAGTCCTCCAGGATGAGCAGCCGCCAGCGGCGGTTCTCCTCCTCGTCGTCGTCCTCGCCGACCGCGACCTCCATCAGGTAGCTGGTCGCGCCGAACAGCGCCTCGGGGTCGAGCACGCAGTCGGCCACGCACCACTTGCCCCACGCGCGCGCCAGGGCCCGCAGCGCGGTCGTCTTGCCGGTGCCCGGAGGGCCGTGCAGCAGCAGGAGCCGGCCCGAGACGTCGTCGCGGGTCATCTTCATGACCTCGTCGAACGCCTCGGCCACCCGCGCGGTGTAGTTGCCGCGGATCGTCTCCCACGGGTCGGCGGAGATCGCCCGCTCGGTGCGGACGGGCCCGCGGGAGCCGAGGTGCCAGAACCCCATCTCGACGTTCTCGCTGGTCTTCGGCGGCTCGGTCGCGTCGCGGACGCACTCGGCGAGGACCGACTCGGCCAGCTCGTCGGTGACGGCCGACACCGCGACGTACGCGCTGCCGTGCTTCCACCGGTTGGTCAGCACCGTCCAGCCGTCGCCCTCGGCGAGCGTCGACTCCTTGCCCTCCTCGCGCGCGACGCGCAGGACCCGCGCGTCGTCCGGGCGCAGCGGCGCGGACGGCTTGACGTGGTCGAGCCGCGCCGACCGCGACCACGGCTGCTCGCCGGACGCGAACCGCCGCAGCGACAGCACGTCCATCACGTCGGCCGGGGAGTTGGCGTCGTTCAGGTTGAGGATGACGGGCAGCGTCAGGCCGGCCCCGGGATCGTCGTCGGTCTCCCGTGGCTCGACCAGATGCAGGATCTCCTGCGGCTCCTTCCGCGACACCGTCATGGCAACGATGATCCGCGCGCGCGACTACGGCCGTCCACCCAATTACCCGGCGTTCAGCCCGCGTCCGGACGGGACTCGCGCCGGGCCTTGCGGTCCTCGGCCTCCCGGCGGTCGAGCTCGGCGGCCTCCTCGGGCGTCGGGGCCGTACCGCCGAGGTAGGCGGGCTGCCACCACGTCTCGCCCTTCGCCGGGACGTCGGGGTACTCGCGCTGCGCCTTCTCCAGCAGCTCGGACATGCGCGAGTGCAGCTCCTCGGTCACCTTGTCGTAGTCGTCGCCGCGCTTCGGGTGCATCGGCTCGCCGATGAGGATCGTCACGGGGACGTTGCGCTGGAGCAGCCGCTTCTTGCGGCCCTTGGTCCACATCCGCTGCGGGCCCCAGATCGCGACCGGGACGAGCGGGACCTTCGACGCGACGGCCATCCGCACCGCGCCGCTCTTGATCTCCTTGACGGTGAACGAGCGGCTGATCGTCGCCTCGGCGAAGACACCGATGATCTCGCCGCCCTTGAGGGCGTTCAGCGCCGCCTTGTACGACGCGGCGCCGGCGTCGCGGTCGACGGGGATGTGGTGCATGCCGCGCATCAGCGGACCGGCGATCCGGTTGTCGAAGATCTCCTTCTTCGCCATGAAGCGCACGAGGCGGCCCGCGGGGTGGGCGGCGAGCCCGGCGAAGATGAAGTCCAGGTAGCTGACGTGGTTGGAGACGAGCACCGCGCCGCCGGTGCCGGGGATGTTCTCGGTCCCCTCCAGACGGAACTTCAGGTTCAGCGCCTTGAACAGCCCCAGAGCCGTCTTGATCACCGGTGGATACACGATATCGGACATGGATGCACCGTACTTGAGGCTGCGATGATCAGCGAGGGGACCCGTCAGTAAGGCGGACCCGTCGATGGATCGCACAGCGGGCCGGAACTCTGAGAAGGTTGGGTTGTGACGTGATCGGGTGAAGGGGGATGAGCATGGAACCGTTGGACGCGGCGGCGGACGTGCACGCGCTCATCCGCGACGTGCTGCCCGTGGTGGCGCCCACCGCCTGGTTCGACTCCGGGACGTCGGAGGTGGTGCTGCCGGTCGGGCGGTCCGAGGCGCGGGCGTCCACGTGGACGGTGCTGGAGCGCTGCGCGCGCGAGCCGCGCGGGGCCTGGCCGCGCCTGGTCCGCGAGTGGGTCCGCGAGGTCGGCGACCGCGCGTTCCTCGCGGTCGGCGAGATGGAGCTGTTCGGCGACGTGCGCGAGCTGCTGCGGCTGCGCATCGTGCCGAAGCTCGCGCCGCGCGACCGCGAGGGCCTGGTGGTGGTGCCCGCCGGCGACCACTTCGACGCGATGGTGATGATCGAGCACCCGAGGTACGGGGGCCCGCTGACCAAGGCCCGCGCCGGGCTGCTCGGGCTGCGCAAGCTCGGCTACGTGATGACCAACACCCACGACCGCGAGCTCGCCGACGTCGCCGTCCGCGACCAGCCGCTGCTGCCCGGCCGCGACGTGCGGGTGGTGACCAAGCCCGGCAGCCGCTACGTGTCGGCGCTGCTGAGCGAGGTCGACCAGTTCCTGCCCGGCCCGAACGAGCACGGCGCGCTCGTCGGGGTGCCGTCCCACAGCACGCTGCTGCTCTACCCGATCACGACCGCGCCCGCCGTCCGCGAGGTGCTGCCCGTCTTCGCCGACGTGGTGCGCGAGATGCACGCCGCGGCCGACGACCCGTGCGCGCCCGGCGTCTACTGGAGCCACGGGGAGCGCCGCCTGACCCCCCTCGCCCCCGGCGAGGAGTCGGAGGGCTCGGCGGAGTTCGCGTCCCTCCTGGCCCGCCTCCCCGAAGCCTGACCGGAGCGCCCCGCGGAGGCCAGGTGCCCACCTCAGCCCGCGCGGGCCTCAGCCGTCGCGCGAGTGCGTTAACTGTCCGGGCGAGGCGAGGCCGAAGGCGAGCCTCGCCCGGACAGATCGCGAAGCGATGCAGCACTCGCAAAGCAACGGTCAGGGAGCGAGCCCCTGGGCGAGCGGACCGGGCCGGGGCTTGATCAAGGCAGCTTCCAGTCCACCGGGCTGCCGCCCTGGCGTTCCAGGAGCTGGTTGGCGCGGCTGAACGGGCGCGAGCCGAAGAAGCCGTAGCTCGCCGCCCTCGGGCTCGGGTGCGACGACTCGACGCACGGGACGTTGCCGAGGAGCGGCTTGAGGTTGCGGGCGTTGCGGCCCCACAGGATGGCGACCAGGGGGCGGCCGCGGGCGGCGAGCGCGCGCATGGCCTGCTCGGTGACCTCTTCCCAGCCCTTGCCCTCGTGCGAGTTGGGCCTGCCGGGCCGTACGGTCAGCGACCTGTTGAGCAGGCAGACGCCCTGGTCCGTCCACGGGGAGAGGTCGCCGGTGGAGGGGCTGGGGAGGCCGAGGTCGTCGCTCAGCTCCTGGAAGATGTTGACCAGGCTGGCGGGCAGCGGGCGGACGTCCGGCGCGACCGAGAAGCTGAGCCCGACCGCGTGGCCGGGCGTCGGGTAGGGGTCCTGCCCGACGATCAGCACCCGCACCTCGTCGAACGGCTGGGTGAACGCCCGCAGGATGTGGTCGCCCGCCGGGAGGTAGCGGCGGCCGGCGTTGACCTCGGCGCGCAGGAACTCGCCCATGGCGGCGATCCGATCCGCCACCGGGGCCAGGGCGGTCGCCCATCCCGCCTCGACGATCTCCGAGAGTGGTCGTCCCGTCATGGCGCACCACCCTAACGTCGTGATCATGGCGGCGTTCGCGGAACGCGGTCTTGATCACGTTCTGTGAGGTTCTCTGACCACATCGGGACGGAAGAACGCGGGAAGTTTCCCACCGTTCCGGCGTAGTGCAGATGAATGGGATGAAACGTCCCGTTAAGTCGGCGTTACTTCCTGACAGCACTCATTGACCAACGGCGCTCGACTGCATAACTCCTAGGGGGTAGGCAGGCGCAGGACGAGCGGACGGGATGCAGCATGAGCCAGTTGACCACCGTGGACGCCACCTTCCTCAACGCGGAGACCGGGACCGTCCATCCGCACATCGCCGGACTCGGCGTCGTGGACGCCGCGGCGTGCCCCGGCGGCGGGCTGACCGTGGAGATGATGGCGGGCCTGGTCCGGGAGCGGGCCCACCTCGCGGCCAAGCCCCTGCGCCGCAGGCTCGCCCAGGTGCCGCTCCGGCTCGACCGCCCGTACTGGGAGGACGATCCGGACTTCGATCCCGAACGGCACATCAGGGAGATCGGCCTCCCCGCGCCCGGCGGCGACCGGCAGCTCGCCGACGCCGTCGCGATGCTGCACGAGACGCCGCTCGACCGCTCCCGCCCGCTCTGGGAGATGGTCCTGATCCAGGGCCTGGAGGGCGGCCGGACCGGCGTGTACGTCAAGGCCCACCACGCCGCGATCGACGGCGTGATGGCCGCCGAGACGCTCGGCGCGCTGCTCGACCTGTCGCCCGAGCCGCGCGAGCTCCCGGCCGACGACGGTGAGCCCGCCCGCGCGCCCGGCCCGTTCAGCATGGTCGGCACGAGCCTGCTCAAGGCCGCCGCCCATCCGCTGCGCACCGCCCTGTCGGTCGCGCGCACGGCCCCGTACCTCGACGAGATCCCGGGCGTCGCGGCGCTGCCGGGCGTCGGGCTCGTCTCGCAGGTCGTGCACGGCGCGCTGCGCCGCGAGGAGGTGCCGAGGGCGCCGCGCGTCGCGGCGCCGCCCACGCCGTTCAACCTGCCGGTCGGGCGGCGGCGGGCGGTCGCGTTCGGGGAGGTGCCGCTCGCCGAGGTCAAGCAGATCCGCGCGGCCCTCGGCGGCAGCGTCAACGACGTCGTGATGGCCCTGTGCGCGACCGCGCTGCGCGGCTGGCTCGACAAGCGCGGCGAGCTGCCGGACGGGCCGCTCGTCGCGGGCGTCCCGGTCTCGCTGCGCAAGAACGGAGTGGAGGACGAGGGCGGCAACCAGGTCTCGCTGATGACCGCGCCGCTCGCCACCCACCTCGCCGACCCGGCCGAGCGCTACGCCGCCGTCCGCGCCGACCTGGACCTCGCCAAGCGGCGGTTCGCCGCCTCGTCGGGGAGCTGGGTGCGGGAGCTGAGCGGCCTGCTCCCGGCGGCGATCGCGGGGCCGGTGACCCGGCTCGCGATGCAGGCGCCGCTCCGCCCGTTCAACCTGATCGTCTCGAACGTGCCGGGCCCGCAGTTCCCGCTCTACCTGTGCGGCGCGAAGGTGCTCGGCTACTACCCGATCTCGGTCGTCTCCGACCTCACGGGCGGGCTCAACATCACCGTGTTCTCCTACGACGGGACGGTGGACGTCGGCGTCGTCGCCTGCCGCGACCTGATCCCCAACCCGTCCGAGATCATCGACCACCTCGCCGACGCCGTGGACGAGCTCAAGGCCCTCAGCCGCGGCTGACCCCGCCGGGCCGCGCCCCGCGCCGCGCCGTCAGCCGGCGCGGACGCCGAGCGCCCGCCGGTGCCGCCAGGCCAGGTCCAGCGCGGCGGCGCCGGCGGGCTGCACGGGCTCGGGGACCGTTCCGTCGAACGCGGCCAGGCTGACGAGGCCCTCCGCGTTCTCCGCGACGAGGCGTTCGCCGAAGAAGGTGTCGAACGCCTCGTCGCGGAACACGGCCACGGTGAGCAGGTCGACGGCCAGCGTCAGCGGGTCCACGCCGAGGCCCAGGCAGTGCACGCGCACGCGGCCGTCGCGGCGCGCCGCGGTGAGGGCCCGGTGGAACGGCCAGGACTCCTGGTCGAAACCGTCGCCGTAGTCCTCGCCCGTCCCGAGCAGCTCCTCGCTGTACTCGCGGACCATGCAGCGCCACGGGTCGAGGTCGCCGGGCCCGCCGGAGAGCGGCTGGAACATCCCGACCGGCATCACCTGGAAGAGGCCGCCCGCGTGGGCGACCTTCGCCGGGTCCCGCCAGTGCCGGACGTACCGGCCGGACTCCGTGACGGTCAGCGTCGTGATCGCGAGGAGCGCGGCGCGGCGGGACAGGTCGCACGGGTCGCCGATCCGCGTCCGGAGCGGGAGCCCGTCCGTTCCGGCGGCCAGCTCGTGCGCGACGGCCTCCCCGACGTTCACGCCGTCGAAGTAGCGCGCCGGACCCAGCCGCAGCACCGCCCCCGTGTTCGGGCCCGAGGGGGCGGGGAGGGCGGCGTGGAGGAGGCGGTACGACGGGCGGTCCTCGAAGACGGCCGGGGGCGCGAGCGCGGCCATGGCCTCGGCGTACGTGCGGTGGCCGGGCGGCAGGCCGTCCTTCGGGTCGGCCACGGCGGGCGGCGGCGGCGCCGGGTCCCACTCCACCCGTACGGACTCCAGCGGAACGGGCGCGTCCGGGAGCCAGCCGGGCGCGGTCAGCAGCTCCGTCGCGCCGGCGCGCGGGACGCCGGGGTAGAGGCCGGCGGCCCTGAGGCCGAGGCCGTGGCGCTCCTCGCGGAGCCGCGCGCGCACCCGCTCCCACACGGCCCCCACCCTAGAACGTCACCTAAAGTGTTTATTCGTGCATACCCCCCAAAGACCCCAGGACGGTACGGGCGCCGGGAAGGCCGCCCCGGCCGCGTGGGCGCTCTGGGGGTGGGCGTCCTCGCCTACGTCGTCGCCGTGCTCCACCGGACCTCGTTCGGCGTGGTCGGCCAGGACGCCGCCGACCGGTTCGGCGCCTCCGCCGGGATCCTCGCGACGTTCACCGTCCTCCAGCTCCTGGTCTACGCCGGGCTCCAGGTGCCGGTCGGGCTGCTGCTGGACCGGTTCGGCCCGCGCCGCATGGTCGCCGCCGGGGCGCTGTGCATGGCCGCCGGGCAGGCGATCATGGCGTTCTCCACGGCCGTGCCGACCGCCGTGCTCGCCCGCGTGCTGGTCGGCGCCGGCGACGCGATGACGTTCATCAGCGTGCTCGGCGTCGTCACCACGTGGTTCCCCGGACGGCAGGTGCCGCTCGTCACCCAGCTCACCGGGCTGCTCGGCCAGCTCGGGCAGGTGCTGAGCGCCGTCCCGCTGGTCGCGCTGCTGCACGGGCCCGGCTGGAGCACCGCGTTCGGGTCGGCGTCGGCGCTCGGCGTGCTCGTCGCCGTCCTGTCGCTCGCGGTGCTGCGCGACGCCCCGCCAGGCGCCGAACGGACCGCCTCGGTCCCGCTCGCGCACGTGGGCCGCAACCTCGTCCAGGCGTGGCGGCACCCGGGGACGCGGCTCGGCCTGTGGTCGCACTTCGTCACCCAGTTCTCGTCCAACACGTTCGCGCTGATGTGGGGCTTTCCCTACCTGGTGAGCGGGCAGGGCATGGCGCCCGCCACGGCGAGCGCGCTGCTCACGCTGTTCGTGCTGATGAACGTGGTGTCCGGGCCGTTCATCGGGCGGCTGGTCGGCCGCTACCCGCTGCGCCGCTCCACGCTCGTGCTCGGCATCGTCGGCGTCAACGTCGCGGTGTGGGCCGCGGTGCTCGCCGTGCCGCCCCCGGCGCCCGCGTGGCTGCTGGTGGTGCTCGTGCTCGGGCTCGCGCTCGGCGGCCCCGGCGCGATGATCGGCTTCGACTTCGCCCGGACGTTCAACCCGCCCGGACGGCAGGGCACCGCGACCGGCATCGTCAACGTCGGCGGGTTCGTCGCGGCGCTGCTCGCGATCCTGCTGATCGGCCTCGTGCTGGACGCGATGTCGCCGGGCCGGGAGTTCACGCCCGAGGCGTTCCGCGCCGCCTGGACGGTCCAGGCCCTCATCTGGGCGGTCGGGATCGCGGGCGTGCTGCGCAGCCGCGTCCTCGCCCGCCGGGTCCTCGCGGAGGAAGGCGTGCTCGTGCGCCCCCTCCGCGAGGCGCTGCGCGACCGCCGCGTCCCGCGCTAGCGGGGCCGCGCCCGCCCTCTCACGGCAGCGCGGCGGCCGGACGCAGCTCCAGCGTGCAGCACTTGGGCCCGCCGCCCGCCTTGCGCAGCTCGGACAGGTCCACGGGCACCGGCGTGCGGCCGAGCCGCCGGAGCGCGGCGATCAGGTCCCCGGCCTCGGCGTTGACGACGACGTTCAGGCCGTCGCTCACCGCGTTCAGGCCGAGGACGGCCGCGTCGCGCTCGGAGGCGATGAGCGCGTCCGGGAAGAGGCGTTCGAGAACGGCGCGGCTGCCGGGCGAGAACGCGCCCGGGTAGTACGCCACGTTCTCGCCGTCCAGCGGGAACAGCGCCGTGTCCAGGTGGTAGAAGCGCGGGTCCACCAGCCGGAGCGTGACCACGGGGCGGCCCAGGAACTCCTGCGCCTCCTGGTGGGCGGCGAGGTCGGTGCGGAAGCCCGTCCCGGCGAGGATCACGCGGTCGAGCGTGAGGAAGTCGCCCTCGCCCTCGTTGGTGTGCGCCGGTTCGAGCACGTCGGGGAAGCCGTTGCGGCGGAACCAGTCCATGTACGCGGGGCCCTCCGCGCGCCGTTCGGGATGGGTGAACCGCGCGCCGTACGCCCGGCCGCCGACGACCAGGCCGCCGTTCGCCGCGAACACCATGTCGGGCAGACCCGGCACCGGCTCGATCAGGCTGACCTCGTGGCCGAGCCCGAGGTACGCCTCGCGCAGCGCCTCCCACTGGGCGACGGCCCGGCGCGCGTCGGCGCCCGCGGCCGGGTCCATCCAGGGGTTGATCGCGTACGTGACGTCGAAGTGCTCGGGGCGGCACATCAGGTAGTGGCGTCGTGTCGGGACCGCCACCGGGGCGGGCGCGGTGCTCGGCTCCATCGCCGGCGAAACGGACATGTGGGCTCCAGGCTTCCGGTCGTGAGGACGGGACGTCCGGGACGGCGGCGAGCCGTCCCGATGATCGAAAGCCTAGAAAGCCGGGACCCCGGATCCAATGCGTCGTTCTTGCGCTGAGCAGGTGTTTCGTTGCTTGTTGCGGGCCGGAACGGCGGATCGTTGCGCGCGGGCGGGCGGTCCGGCCGCGCCGTCCCGGCCGCGCCGTCCCGCCCGCGCGTCGGGAGGCGGCGGACGCGGCCGCCCGCCCGCCTCCCCGGGGTCCTACAGGTTGATCATGTGCCCGGCCAGGCCGTGCACGGCCTCCTTCACGGCCTCGCCCAGCGTCGGGTGGGCGTGCACGTTGCGGGACACCTCGTGGACGGTCAGGTCCCACTGCTGCGCCAGGGTCAGCTCCGGCAGCAGCTCGGTGACCTCCGGGCCGATCAGGTGCGCGCCGAGGATCTCGCCGTACCGCTCGTCGCTGATCACCTTGACGAAGCCGTCGCCCTCGCCCATGCCGAGCGCCTTGCCGTTGGCGCTGTAGGGGAACTTGGCGACCTTGACGTCGAAGCCCTGCTCCCTGGCCTGCGCCTCGGTCCAGCCGAAGCTGGCGACCTGCGGCTGGCAGTACGTGGCGCGCGGGATCATCACGTAGTCGAGCTCCATCGTCTCGGCGTCCGCGATGGTCTCGGCGGCGACGATGCCCATGGCCTCGGCGGCGTGCGCGAGCATCAGCTTGGCGGTCACGTCGCCGATCGCGTAGATGTGCGGGACGGACGTGCGGCAGCGGCCGTCCACGTCGATCGCGCCGCGCTCGGTCAGCCGCACGCCGGTCTTGTCGAGGCCGTAGCCCTCGACGTTCGGCTGGAACCCGATCGCCTGGAGCACCTTGTCGGCCTCCAGCACCTTCTGCGCGCCGTCCTTGCCGGTGACGGTGACCTTGACCTTGGCGCCCGAGTCGTCGATCGAGTCGACGCGGGTGGAGGTCAGCACCTCGACGCCGAGCTTGCGGTAGCGCTTGGCCAGCTCCTTGGACACGTCGGCGTCCTCGTTCGGCACCATCCGGTCGAGGAACTCGACGATCGTGACCTTGACGCCGTAGTTGTGCAGCACGTAGGCGAACTCGACGCCGATCGCGCCCGCGCCCGCGATGACGATGCTCTCGGGCAGGTCCGAGGACAGGATCTGCTCCTCGTAGGTCACCACGCGCTCGGACAGCGAGGTGCCGGGCAGCAGCTTGGTGTGCGCGCCCGCCGCGATGATGCAGTTGCCGAACGTGACCGTCTCGGTGGACCCGTCGGCCTTCGCCACCTGGAGGGTATTGGGGTCGGTGAACGTGCCCCGGCCGTCGAACGTGGTGATCTTGTTCTTCTTCATCAGGAACTGGACGCCCTTGACGAGCTTCTCCGAGACCTGCCGGCTGCGCTGGTACGCGACGCCGTAGTCGAACGAGACCGGGCCCTCGGCCTTGATCCCGTACTTGTCCTGCTCCTGGGTGAAGATGTGCGCCAGCTCGGCGTTGCGCAGCAGCGCCTTGGACGGGATGCAGCCCACGTTGAGGCAGACGCCGCCCCAGTACCGCTCCTCGATGATCGCCGTCTTCAGCCCGAGCTGCGCCGCCCGGATCGCGGCGACATATCCACCCGGACCGGAGCCCAGGACCACGACGTCAAAGTGATTGCTCATTCTAACGACGATATTCGCCGCCGGGCCCTCCTCGCATCCCGGCCGGGGCCGGGCGGGGCGGTGCGGCCACGGCCCGTGACCGGAGGACCACCGTTGGAGGTTCTTCGTCACTTGCTGTTAGGGTTTCGTCCCGGCTCTCGTGATACGCCGGTGACCTTGGAGATATCCCGGCGGAAGGGCCGATCCCGGCCGGGGCGCGGAACCCGGCGGACCGCCACGTCGTTGGCGGCAGGGCGGAGCGGCCCCCGGGCGAGCGGCGAGCCCGCCCCTGCCCAGCCGAAACGGAGGATAGACGAGTGAGGATTCCCAAGCGCGTCAACACCGTCCTGGACTGGGCGGAGCAGCACTTTGGCGCACTTGCGGCGGTCGTCGCGCTGGTCATCGCCGCGGTGGCCGCGACGCTGGCCCCGCCGCTCGTCGGCCTGCCGGTCGCCGGGTTCATCCTCGGCCTCGCCGCCGGCGGGTTCCTGGTGCACCTGCGGATGGCCAAGCGGATCGGCCGCGCCCGCGCCGAGGTCGACGACCTGCTCCGCGAGAACGGCGCGCTGCGGCACCGCAACACCGTGCTCGCGAGCGGCGTCATCACCCGCGAGGCGCAGACGACCCAGGCCCTGCTCGCCATCCCCGAGGACGACCTGCTCGGCGAGGACGACCCGCAGCGCACCGCGGCCCTGCCCGAACTCCCCGACCTCCCGGAACTCGCGGACGGGCCGGAGGAGCCGGAGGAGCCGGCCGCGCCGGCCGGGGGCGACTCGTCCGGCGCCGGGACGACCACGGCCGAGACGTCCACCGCCGACACGCCCGCCACCGGCACGGCCGCCACCCCCGACGACACTCCCGACGACGCGCCCGACGCGTTCGGCGCCGCGAAGGACTCGGCGCGGACGGGCACGACCGTCGAGCTGGACGAGGCCGATCTCGCTGAGGCCGGAGCGCGGCAGGACGGGTCCGAAGACGGCGCCCCGGCCGGAAGAGGTTCCGCCCGAAAGGCGTCGAACGGGAAACAGGGGGAACGTTCCGGCGGCGCCGCGGGCACCGCGGCGGGCGCCGGGAAGGCCAGGGGCCGGCGCGAGCGCGGGAAGCGGTAGCAGGCGGCCTCCCGGCGTTCTCGCTCCCCGTCACCGGCCCGGCGCTCCACGTTAGGCGTAGCCGATCTTGGGGCAGAGAAGATCCGGGAGGTGACGGTGGGATGAACCAGGCAGCGGACCCGCCGGGAGAAGGCGACGTCCCCGCGGCGGCGGACGGAGCGCCCCACCACCAGGCCGACGAGTCGTCGGTGCGCAAGGCCGTCCTCGCGTCCGCGATGGGCAACTGCGTCGAGTGGTTCGACTTCGGCGTGTTCAGCGCCGGGGTCATGACCTCGATCGTCGGCACCGTGTTCTTCCCGCCCGACGAGGGCGGCAACGCGACGCTCCGCTCGTTCGCACTGATCGCCGCCGCGTTCCTCGCCCGCCCGTTCGGCGGGCTGTTCTTCGGGCCGATGGGCGACAAGCTCGGCCGCAAGCGGGTCCTCGCGATCACGATCATCCTGATGTCGGGCTCGACGTTCGTCATCGGGATCCTGCCCGGCTACCACACGATCGGCGTCGCGGCGCCGCTGCTGCTGCTCGCGGTGCGGCTGATCCAGGGGTTCTCGACGGGCGGCGAGTACGGCGGCGCGGCGACGATGATCGCCGAGTACGCGCCGACCAACCGGCGCGGGTTCTTCGGCAGCTTCCTCGAACTCGGCACGCTGTCCGGCTACATCATGGGCGCCGGGCTGGTGCTGCTCATCAACCTCATCCTCGGGTCCGAGGCGATGCACGACTGGGGCTGGCGGATCCCGTTCCTGGTGGCGCTGCCGCTCGGCCTCGTCGGCCTGTACGTGCGGGAGAAGATCGAGGACACCCCGACGTTCCAGAACATGGAGGAGGCGGGCGAGAAGGCCAAGTCGCCGCTCAAGGAGACGCTGCTGCACAGCTGGGAGCGCATCCTGATGCTGATCGGGATCGTGTTCCTGCTGAACATCGCGGACTACACGCTGCTGACGTTCATGCCGTCGTACCTGATCGACTTCCTGGGCCTGGCCGACGTCAGCTCGCAGCTCATCACGATCGGGGTGGAGGCGGCGATGATCCTGGTCATCCTGCCGCTCGGCCACCTGTCGGACCGGATCGGCCGCAAGCCGCTGCTGCTGACGGCCGCGATCGGCTACATCGTGCTGGCCTGGCCTGCGTTCGCCCTCATGCAGCTGCACAACCCGGCGGGCGTCGCGGTCGGCTACGCGATCATCGGCGGGCTGCTGGTGCTGATGCTGGCGGTGGTCGGCGCGACGTTCCCGGCGATGTTCCCGACCAAGGTGCGGTACGGGGCGTTCGCGATCGGCTACAACATCTCCACGTCGCTGTTCGGCGGCACCTGCGCGGTGCTGGTCGGGTCGCTGATCGACGCGACCGGCAGCAACTACGTGCCGGCCTTCTACCTGATGCTCGCCGGGCTGGTCGCGCTGGTGCCGATCCTGCGCATCCCGGAGACGGCGCGCGTGCCGATCGAGAAGGTCGGGCACGAGAACGCCCCGGAACCGGCGGGTTCCGGGGCGCGTGCCTGAGCCGGCCGCTACTCGGCGGCTACTCGGCGGTCTCGATGGCGACCCGCCCTTCGGCGGGGCCGGCCTCGGTGGCGAAGTACCGGCGGGCCCAGCCCACCAGCGACGCCGAGATCCCGAGGGCGGCACCGGTCTCGATCAGCAGTGCGATCCATACGGTGGTCATGGGGGGCCTCCCTTCCGGTCCGGCCGGGTCCTTCCTGGACCCGGGTCCGATGCTCATCCTGTGCAACACCAGGATGCGGCAGGCCGTTCCTGGCGAGCGCCGTTCCGCAGGGTGATATGCAGCACAATGACCCCCATTGACCTGCGAAGAAACCTTAAAGAACGTAAAAACGGCTGGTCGTCGGCCCGCCCGCCGGGTCACGTCCGGAGGCGTCCGGGCGGACGGCCCGGCGGCGTACGGGCGAGCGGGTCAGCGGAGCGGGCGGGTCAGCGGAGCGGGCGGAAGAACGCGCGGACGTCCCCGGCCAGCAGGTCCGGCGCCTCCATCGCCGCGAAGTGCCCGCCCGCGTCGAACTCCGTCCACCGGACGACGGCGTGCGCGCACTCGGCGAACCGCCGGATGGACGAGTCGCCCGCGAAGACCGCCACGCCCACAGGCACCGCCGAACGCTGCGGAGGTGAGCCCCACAGCGCCGCGCTCTCGCGGTACAGGCGGGCCGCCGACGCGGCGGTCCCGGTGAACCACGCCACCGAGAGGTTGGTCAGGAGGGCGTCCGGGTCCAGCGCGCCGACCTTGTCGCCGTGGCCCGCCCACCAGTCGGCGTACCAGGCGAGCAGCCCGGCGGGCGAGTCGGCCAGGGCGAACGCGAGCGTCTGCGGCCGGGTGCTCTGGATCGCCGCGTACCCCGACAGCTCCTGGTGCCATCGCCGCAGGCGCGCGAGCCGCGCGAGATCCTTGTCCGCCAGCCCTTCCAGCGCGGCCGGGTCGTCGTCCGGCGGCGCGGTGACCAACGCGTTCACGTGCACGCCGGCGACGCGGTCGGGCGCCACCCGGCCGAGTTCCGGGGAGATGAGCGACCCGAAGTCGCCGCCCTGCGCGCCGTACCGCTCGTAGCCGAGGCGCGCCATCAGCTCCGCCCACGCCCGCGCGATCCGCGCGACGTCCCAGCCCGTCTCCCGCGTCGGCCCCGAGAACCCGAACCCCGGAATGGACGGCACGACGACGTGGAACGCGTCCGCGGGGTCGGCGCCGTGCGCCCGCGGGTCGGCCAGCGGCCCGACGAGGGGCAGCAGTTCGGTGTACGGACCCGGCCATCCGTGCGTCAGCACCAGCGGCAGCGCGCCGGGCTCGGGGGAACGGACATGCAGGAAATGCACGTCCTGTCCGTCGATCGATGTCGTGAACTGCGGAAAACGGTTGAGCTCCGCCTCGTGCCCGCGCCAGTCGTAGTTCGCCCGCCAGCGGTCGGCCAGTTCGCGCGCATAGTCGCGCCGGACGCCGTAGGACCATCCGGCGCCGCGCGGCTCGTCCGGCCAGCGGGTGCGTTCGAGGCGTTCGCGCAGGTCCCGGAGGTCCTGCTCGGAGATCCGGACGGTGAACGGCCGCACGGCGGTGGTCGTGGTTTCGGTCATCCCCGCACCGTAGGAGGTGTAGCGGCCAGAAGCTGTCCGCCATATCCCGGGTGGGTCACAAGGTAATGGAGAGGTAAGACGATTCTCTCGTTGCGATCAAGTGATTACCGTAGGTAATGTCTTTGGTGCGGCACGGAGCGATCGGCGCAGGGCGCCTCCCAAACTCCGGCGCTCTTTTCGTCGATTTTCTATTCACCCTCGAAATAGTTCTCCGGCCGAGGGCGGCCTCTGTCAAGCAGACAACGGATCGGTGGTGTGGATCGTGACGGAACAGCAGTTGAGCCTCGGTACGTCGGCGGCGCGCAATCTGGCGACGACGACCAAGTCCGTCCCCCAGATGCAGGGCATCTCCTCCCGGTGGCTCCTCAAGCTGCTGCCGTGGGTGCAGGCCGCGGGCGGCGCCTACCGCGTCAACCGCCGCCTCACCTACACCGTCGGCGACGGCCGCGTCACGTTCGTGACCACCGGCGCCGACGTCCGCGTCATCCCCCTCGAACTGGGCGAGCTGCCCCCGCTGCGCGGCTTCGAGGACGAGCCCGTCCTGTCCGCCCTCGCCGACCGCTTCACCCAGCGCGAGTACGAGCCCGGCGACGTGGTCGTGGAGGCGGGCCGCCCCGCCGACACCGTCTACCTGATCGCGCACGGCAAGCTCAACGAGATCGGCCGGGGCGAGTACGGCGACGACGCGATCCTGCGCGTCCTCGCCGACGGCCAGTTCTTCGGCGCCGACGTCCTCGCCGGCGACGCGGGCGAGTGGGACCGCACGATCAAGGCCGTGACGGCGTGCACGCTGCTGGAGCTGCCCGAGTCCGAGTTCCGCGAGGCGACCGGCCGCTCCGACGAGCTGCGCGACCACGTCGCGGCCTACCGCGACCGGCCCGAACGCCCGCAGGACGAGGGCGGCGAGGCCAGGATCGAGATGGCGTCCGGGCACGACGGCGAGCCCGACCTGCCCGGCACGTTCGTCGACTACGAGAGCGCCCCCCGCGAGTACGAGCTGAGCGTCGCCCAGACCGTGCTGCGCGTCCACTCGCGCGTCGCCGACCTCTACAACGAGCCGATGGACCAGACCGAGCAGCAGCTCCGGCTGACCATCGAGGCGCTGCGCGAGCGGCAGGAGCACGAGCTGGTCAACAACCGCGGCTTCGGGCTGCTGCACAACGCCGACCTCACCCAGCGCCTGCACACCCGGTCCGGCCCCCCGACGCCCGACGACATGGACGAGCTGCTCACCCTGGTCTGGAAGGACCCGGCGTTCTTCCTCGCGCACCCGAAGACGATCGCGGCGTTCGGCCGCGAGTGCAGCGCGCGCGGCGTCTACCCCGGCAACGTCGACGTCAACGGCAACCAGGTCCCCGCCTGGCGCGGCGTGCCGATCTTCCCGTGCAACAAGATCCCGATCAGCCCGACCCTGACCAGCTCGGTGCTGCTGATGCGCACCGGCGAGGCCGCGCAGGGCGTCATCGGCCTGCACCAGATCGGCATCCCGGACGAGGTCCAGCCCGGCCTGTCGGTCCGGTTCATGGGCATCGACGAGAAGGCGATCATCTCGTACCTGGTCAGCGCCTACTACTCGGCGGCCGTCCTCGTGCCCGACGCGCTCGCGATCCTGGAGAGCGTCGAGATCGCGCACGGAGGAGCGGCGTAGTGCGACCGCCCACCGGCTCCGCGGGCGGCACCCCCGGGGACCGCGGGACCGCCTCCGCGAGGCCGTACGACCTTCCCGCCTTCTACACCCCGCATCCCGCCCGGCTCAACCCGCACCTCGAAGGCACCCGCGACCACTCCCGCGCGTGGGCGCACGCGACGGGCATCCTCGGCGGCGACCCGTCCGGCCCCCTGATCTGGGACGAGGCCGACTACGACGCCCACGACTACGCCCTGCTCACCGCCTACACCCACCCCGACGCCCCCGCGCCGATCCTGGACCTGGTCAACGACTGGTACGTCTGGGTCTTCTACTTCGACGACCACTTCCTCGACACCTACAAGCGCACCGGCGACATGGCGGGCGCGCGGGAGTACCTGGCGAGGCTGCCCGCGTTCATGCCGGTCGGCACGGGCGCGGACGGGGAGGGGGGCGGGCCCGGCGGCGCGGACGGGCCCGCTCCCGAGCCCCGCAACCCGGTCGAGCGGGGGCTCGCCGACCTGTGGGCGCGCACCGTTCCGCTGATGTCGCGGGCGTGGCGCGAACGGTTCGCCGAGAGCACCCTCAACCTGCTCCAGGAGTCGCTCTGGGAGCTGGCCAACATCAACGAGGGCCGGGTGCCCAACCCGGTCGACTACGTCGAGATGCGCCGCAAGGTCGGCGGCGCGCCCTGGTCGGCGGGCCTGGTGGAGGTCGCGACGGGGGCCGAGGTCCCGGCGGAGGTGGCCGGGACGCGGCCCCTGCGCGTGCTGCGCGACACGTTCTCCGACGCCGTCCACCTGCGCAACGACATCTTCTCCTACCAGCGCGAGACCGAGCAGGAGGGCGAGGTCAACAACGGCGTGCTGGTGATGGAGCGGTTCTTCGACGTCGGCCCGCAGCGGGCCGCCGACATCACCAACGACCTGCTGACCTCGCGGCTCCGGCAGTTCGAGAACACCGCCCTCACCGAGCTGCCCGCGCTGTTCGAGGAGCGCGGCCTGAGCCTCGCCGCGCGCGGCGACGTCCTCGCCTACGTCAAGGGCCTCCAGGACTGGCAGGCGGGCGGCCACCAGTGGCACCTGCGCTCCAGCCGCTACATGAACGAGGAGGCCGCCGCCGACCGCAACCCGGCGGCGAACGGCTCCGGGCTCGCGCGGCTCCTGCCCGCGGGCACGTCCGGTCCGGGCCTCGGCACGGCGGCGATGACGCGGTTCCGCTCGCTCGCCCGCTCCGGCGG
Organism: Actinomadura sp. J1-007; assembly: GCF_009793335.1. Classification (GTDB taxonomy): domain Bacteria; phylum Actinomycetota; class Actinomycetes; order Streptosporangiales; family Streptosporangiaceae; genus Spirillospora; species Spirillospora yumaensis. Next base: position 4,934,725 of record NZ_WING01000001.1, read on the forward strand.
GCATCCCGCCGAGCCAGGGGCGGACGCGGGCGAGCCGTTCACGGTGCCCGAGGTGTCGCTGCCGTACGAGCCGCGCCTGAACCCCCGCGTCCGCGCGGTCCGCGCGCACGGCAAGGAGTGGGCGCGCGAGATGGGCCTGTTCGGCACGGGCGTCTGGGACGAGGCCGCGTTCGACGCGGCCGACTACGGGCTGTTCGCCGCGCTGACCCATCCCGACCTGCGCACTCCCGAGCTGGAGCTGGTCAACGACTGGCACCTGTGGGGCTTCCACCTCGACGACCTGTTCGTGGAGCGCTACAAGCGGCCCCGCGACCTGGCGGGCGCCAAGGCGCTCGTCGCGCGGCTCGCGGAGTTCATGCCGGCGGACGCGTCGCCGCCGCCCGACCCCGCCGACCCCGTCGAACGGGGCCTCGCCGACCTCTGGGCCCGTACCGCGCCGCGCATGGCGGCCGGCGACCGCGCCGGGCTCGCCTCGGCCGTCCTCGACCTCGTCGAGAGCTGGCTGTGGGAGCTGGCGGGCCTCGCCCAGGGACGCGTCCCGGACCCGGTCGACTACGTCGAGATGCGGCGCAGGACGACCGGCGGCGACTTCTCGGCCCGGCTGCTGCGCGGCGCGACGTCGGCCGGGCTGCCCGCCGCGTTCGACGGCTCCGCGCCCATGCGGGCCCTCGGCGACGCGTACGCCGACATCGTCGGCCTCCACAACGACCTGGTGTCGTACGAGAAGGAGACCGCGGCCGAGGGCGAGCTCAACAACGGCGTCGTCGCCGTCCGGCACTTCCTCGGCTGCGACGCGCGGCGGGCGGCCGGGATCGTCGCCGACCTGGTCGGCGCGCGGATCCGGCAGTTCGAACGCGTCGTCCACGACGACCTGCCCGCGCTCGCGGACGAGCACGACCTCGGCCCGGCCGCGCGCGAGCGGATCGACCGGTACGTCCAGGGCCTGCGGAGCTGGATGGCCGGAGAGACCCACTGGGCCGCGAAGTCGGGCCGCTACCACCCGCCCCGTTCCGCGACCCCGCCCGCGCCCCCGCCCGCGGCCTCCGCCCCGGCGCGTCGCGTTCCGGACGGGCGGCCGTTCGGCGGGGCGCTGCGGCGCGTGCTCGACGGGCCCACCGGGCTCGGCACGTCCGCCGCGCGCGTCGGCCCGCCGCGCGTCGTCTCGTCCCCGGCCGCCCAGGCGGCCGTCCACACCAGCGTCAACGGGCCCGCGCGCGGGGCCGGCGACGCAGCCGTCCACGCAGTAACGCCGGGAGGTCGCAGCTCATGACGGAACAGCGGTTGAGCCTTGGTACGGCGGCGGCGCGCAACCTCGCGACCACCACCAAGTCCGTACCGCAGATGCAGAGCATCACGCCGCGGTGGCTGCTGCGGCTGCTGCCCTGGGTGGAGGCGCACGCCGGGACCTACCGGGTGAACCGCCGCCTGACGTTCCAGCTCGGCGACGGGCGCCTGACGTTCGTCAACACCGGGGCGGAGGTGCGGGTCGTCCCGCCGGAGCTGGCGGAGCTGCCCCCGCTGCGGCACCTGGACGATCCCGAGGTGCTGGAAGGCATCGCCGACCGGTTCACCCAGCGGGAGTACGCGCCGGGCGACGTGATCGTCGAGCGGGGCCGTCCCCTCGACCAGCTCTACCTCATCGCGCACGGCAAGGTCGCCGAGATCGGCGCCGGCGCGTACGGCGGCGAGACCCGCCTCGGCGTGCGCGCCGACGGCGACTTCTTCGGCGACCGGGCGCTGCTCGGCGGGTCCGAGGAGTGGGACCGCTCCGTACGGGCCCTCACGCCCTGCACGGTGCTGACGCTCTCCCAGGAGGCGATCGCCGAGCTGACCGACCGGTCCGAGGCGCTCCGCACGCACCTGGAGGAGTACCGGACGGCTCCCGAGCCGCCGCGCAACCCGAAGGGGGAGGCCGCGATCGACCTGTCCGCCGGGCACGAGGGCGAGGCCGACCTGCCCGGCACGTTCGTGGACTACGAGGGCTCGCCGCGCGAGTACGGGCTCGCCGTCACCCAGACGGTGCTGCGCGTCCACACCCGCGTCGCCGACCTCTACAACGAGCCGATGGACCAGATCGAGCAGCAGCTCCGGCTGACCATCGAGGAGATCCGCGAGCGGCAGGAGCACGAGCTGGTCAACAACCGCGACTTCGGCCTGCTGCACAACGCCGACCTGCGGCAGCGCATCCAGACCTCCGGGGGCCCGCCCACCCCGGCCGACCTGGACGACCTGCTGTGCCGGCGCCGCAAGTCGCGGTTCTTCCTGGCCCATCCGAAGACGATCGCCGCGTTCGGCCGCGAGTGCACGCGGCGCGGCGTCTACCCCGGCACCGTCCAGGCGCACGGGCGGTGCGTGCAGGCGTGGCGCGGCGTGCCGATCTTCCCGTGCGACAAGATCCCGGTCACCCCGACCGGCACCAGCTCGATCCTGGTGATGCGCACGGGCGTGGACGACCAGGGCGTCGTCGGCCTGCACCAGACCGGCATCCCGGACGAGGTCCGGCCGGGCCTGTCGGTGCGGTTCAAGGGCGTGAGCGAGAAGGCGATCCTGTCCTACCTCGTCAGCGCCTACTACTCCGCCGCGATCCTCGTCCCCGACGCGGTCGGCGTCCTGGAGAACGTGGAGATCGCGCGTTGAGGCGAGGGGGGAACATGGCGGCGGCCCCGGGCACGGCCCGTTCGGCGCAGGAGGTCCTGACCTGGAGCCGCGGGCTCGTCGAGCCCGCGCTCCGCCGGGCGGTGGACGGGCTGCCCGAGTCGATGCGGCGCATCGGCGCGTACCACTTCGGCTGGCAGGACGGGCGCGGCGGCGGCAAGGCGATCAGGCCGACGCTCACCCTGCTCGCCGCCGAGGCCGTCGGCGGGTCCGCGCCGGACGCGGTCCGGGCGGCGGTCGCGGTCGAGCTGGCGCACAACTTCTCGCTCCTGCACGACGACGTCATGGACGGCGACCTCACCCGCAGGCACCGGCCGACGGTGTGGAGCGTGTTCGGCACGAACGCGGCGATCCTCGCGGGCGACGCGATGCTGGCGTGCGCGTTCGAGATCCTCGCCGAAGACCACCGGCCCGCCGCGTTCCGCACGCTGAGCACGGCGGTCCTCGACCTGACCGAGGGGCAGAGCTCCGACATGTCGTTCGAGGAGCGGTCGGACGTGACGCTGCCCGAGTGCCTGGAGATGGCCCGGCGCAAGACCGGCGCGCTGATCGGCGCCGCGTGCGCGCTCGGCGCGGTGTACGGCGGCGGGACGGACGCGCGGGTCGGGCACCTGCGGGCGTTCGGCGAACGGCTCGGGCTCGCGTTCCAGCTCGTCGACGACCTGCTCGGCATCTGGGGCGACCCGGCCGTCACCGGCAAGCCCGTGCACAACGACCTGCGCAGCCGCAAGAAGTCGCTGCCGGTCGTGGCCGCGCTCGGGTCCGGCACGCCCGCCGGGCGCGAGCTCACGGCGCTCTACCTGCGCGCCGAGCCGCTCACCGGCGACGAGCCCGCGCGCGCCGCCGCGCTCATCGAGTCGGCGGGCGGCCGTTCCTGGGCGGTGGAACGGGCCGCGGAGCTGCTCGCCGAGGCGCTCACCGCCCTGGACGCCGCGGCGCCGCGTCCCGCCGCGGCCGAGGAGCTGAAGGCCCTCGCCGAGCTGGTCGCGCTGCGCGACCACTGACGCCGCGCGGGCGCCGGGCGGTTCCGTGACCGCGCGCCCGGTGCCCGTGCGGTCCGCGTCGTTATAGTGCAGGCGTGCCGGACCTCCAGCCGCTCGAACCCGCCGACCCCGAACGGCTCGGCGGGCGCCGCGTCGTCGGGCGGCTCGGGGAGGGCGGCCAGGGCGTGGTCTACCTGGCCCGCGACGAGGAGACCGGCGAACCGGCGGCGGTCAAGCTGTTCCACACGCGGATCACCGGCGCGACGTTCGGCCGCGAGCTCCAGGCCGCCAAGCAGGTCGCGCGGTTCTGCACCGCGCAGGTCCTCGACTTCGGGACGTTCGGCGACCGGCCGTTCATCGTCAGCGAGTACGTGGACGGGCCGTCGCTGCACCACGTGGTCCGCGCCGGGGGGCCGAGGCGCGGCAGCGCCCTCGACCGGCTCGCGGTCGCGACGGCCACCGCGCTCGTCGCGCTGCACGACGCCGGGATCGTGCACCGCGACTTCAAGCCGCAGAACGTCCTGCTCGGCACGGACGGCCCGCGCGTGATCGACTTCGGCATCGCCCGCGCGCTCAGCGGCGCGCAGACGATGGTGAGCAGCGCGGTCGGGACGCCCGCGTACATGGCGCCCGAGCAGCTCCAGCCGGGCGGGCTCGGCCCGGCGGTGGACGTGTTCGCGTGGGCGTCGACGATGGTGTTCGCGGCGACGGGACGGCCCCCGTTCGGCAACGAGTCCATCCCGATCGTGCTGAACCGGATCGCGCACGAGGAGCCGGCGCTGGACGGCGTGGAGGAGCCGCTGCGCGGGCTGCTCGCGGAGTGCCTGGCGAAGGACCCGGCGCGGCGTCCGACGGCGCAGCGGGTCCTCGACCGGCTGGTGCGCCGTTCGGAGTCGGCGGCCGAGTCCGCCACCCTGCCGCCCGCCCCGGACCACGCCCCGGGCTCGGCTCCGGCCCCGGACCCCGCTCCGGCCCCGGACCCCGCTCCGGCTCCGGGCCCGGTGGTGCCACCCGTTCCGGAGCCCGCGCGGGAGGCCACGACCCTTCCGCCGGTCTCGATGCCCCCGCCCGCGGCCCCGCCCGTGCCCGCGCCGGAACGGAGGCGCAAGGCGCTGCCGGTCGCCCTCGCGAGCGTGGGGGTGCTGGCCGTCGCGGGGACGGTGGCCGTGGTGATGACGCGGTCGGGCGGCGGGTCGTCCGCCGACGACCGCGCGCCCTCGGCGAGCGGGGTGACGGCGGTGTCGTCGAGCCCGAGCGGCGGGCACGACAGCGCGGCCGGGAAGCGGTCGGCGTCCGCGCGGCCGGGACCGTCGTCGGCCCGGCCTTCGGCGCCGTCCGGGTCCCCGTCGCGGCCCGCGCCGTCCCGCAAGCCGAAGAGCTCGGCCCCCGCGCGCCGCGTCGAACTCGGGCCCGGCCACTTCAGCGCGTACTGCGTCAAGCTCGGCTGGGAGTGGGTCGAGTACCGGGAGACGCCGAAGCCCGGCGCGTACTGCGTGAAGCGCAAGGGCGGGACGATGCTCCTGAACGCCGCGCAGCGCGACCAGGGCTGCCGGTGGCGCTTCTCCGACCCCCGCGCGCGGCACTACTTCAAGGGCAGGTCGAACTACTGCTACGCCCTGCGCTAGTCGATCATACGTTCGAGTAGGGTGGTGGGTCGTGCAGGCGAAACGGGCGGGCGCGACCCGCGAACACGTGCCGTTCCTGTGCCCGCGCGGGCACCGGCTGGAGCCGGGGCGCGTCATCGTGGGATGGTCGCCGTGCGTGTGCCCGCCCTGCGCCGCGCGCGGCCGGGGCCTGCGCGGGCACCGCACCTACCTCTGCCTGACCTGCAAGGACGAGCACGTGACGACGATGTGCTACCTGCCGTACCACGTCCCGACGCGGGGCGCCGCCTACCGCTGGCCCTAGGCGTACCCGCGCCCGAGCCCCCGGCGGCGGGGGCTCGGGATGGTCAGTAGGCGAGCGGGCGGCCCGACGGGGTGCGCAGGTCCAGGGCGTCGTGGCGTCTGCGGCGTGCGGAGGGGCGCCGTCGGATTCTGGTCCTCGTGCGGGTCTGGGCGGTCATGGTGGTTCCCTTCGTCGGCGGACGGGGGTGGGCCGTCCCGTTCGGCCTGATTCATCCTGGCCTGGGACGGCCACCCCGTTCATCCCCCTCGGGACGGCACCCGACCTTCGCCGTGCGGCGCAGTCACCCTCCGGGCACGTACACCTGGAGCATGAGGTAAGGCCGCGCCGGTCCTAGTAGCGGAGCCCGTGGCCGTACGGGTACAGGTCGCCGATCGCCGCCGGGAGCCGTCCGCCCGGCTGGCGGCCGAACAGGACCTCCGCGGTCGCGCGGTACTGGGTCATGTTGAAGCGCTGCGTGCGGGCGGTCGTCGCGTAGTTCGCCACGTACGCGCGCACGTCCGGGTACGACGTCAGGTCGTACGGCAGGCCCGTCGCGACGGCCGCGAGCGGCTTGCCGGTGGCCTGGAGCGCGCGGACCAGCTTCGCCTGCCCGGCGGGCAGGGCGCCGGAGGAGAACGTCGCGACCAGGATCCGGTCGGCGTCCCGGGCCTTCGCGACCGCGTCGGCGATCTCGGCGTCGGTCGGGTCGGGCGTGGCCGGCTGCCAGGCCGTCACCGGCCCGGCGGACGCGCCGTCCACCGCCTGCGCGAACTGCGGCGCCTGCACCGCCGCGGCGACCAGCGTCCGCGCGCCCGACTTCGGGTCGAACGGCAGCACGCGGCCCTCGTTGCGGACGAGGGTGGTCGCGGCGACGCCCATCCGGTCGGCCTTGCGCAGGAACGCGGCGTTGCCCGCGAGCCGTTCGGCCGCCTCCGGGTCCACGTAGCGGTGCCGGAAGACGCCCGACCCGCACTTGAGCGCGAGGACGCGGCGCGCCGACTCGTCCACGCGGGCGCGGGGCAGCTCGCCGGAGCGCAGCGCGTCGAGCAGGGCGTCCACGGCGTCCACGTGCGTCTCGTACGCGCCGGTGGACATGATGACGTCCGCTCCGGCCTTCACCGCCATCACCGTGGCCTCGCGGGTGCCCCAGTTCTTGGCGATCGCGTCCATGTCCATCGCGTCGGTGACGATGAGGCCCTTGAAGCCGAGGTCGCCGCGCAGCACCCCGTTCAGGACCTTGGACGACAGCGTCGCGGGCAGGTCGGGGTCGACGGACTTGACGATGACGTGCGCGGTCATCAGCGCGTCCGCGCCGGCGCCGATCGCGGCGCGGAACGGCGGCAGGTGCACGCGGTCCAGCGTGGCCCGGTCGTAGGCCACGCTCGGCAGCCCGGTGTGGCTGTCGGTCTCGGTGTCGCCGTGCCCGGGGAAGTGCTTGGGCGTCGCGATGATCCCGGCGTCCCGGTACGCGCGGACCTGCGCGGCGGCGAGCGTGCCCACCAGGCCGGTGTCCGCGCCGAACGACCGGACGCCGATGATCGGGTTGCGCGGGTTGGTGTTGACGTCGGCGACCGGCGCGTAGTTCCACTGGAAGCCCATGGCGCGCGCCTCGGCCGCGGTGATGCGCGCGGCGTCGCGGGCGAGGCCCGGATCGCGGGCCGCCCCGAGGCCCATCGCGTTCGGCAGCGGGGTCGTCCCCTCGCGCACGTTGTGCGTCGTCCCGAACTCGAAGTCGCCCGAGACCAGCAGCGGCAGCCCGAGCCGCGTCGCCCGCGCCCAGCGCTGCACCTGGTTGGAGTAGCGCGCGGCGAGGCCGGGCGTGCGCGGCTCGGACGTGATGACCGACCCGATCTTCAGATCCTGGAGCGAGCGGCGCGTCTCCTCGTTCGGCATCCCGTCCGGGCCGTCGTGGGTGACGGCCATGACGAGCTGGCCGACCTTCTCCGCGTCGGTCATCCGCGCGAGGTGGGCGTCGGGGTCGCAGCCGCGCGCGGGCCGGGCCGGGGCCGCCGCCGAGGCGTGCGCGGCGGGGCCAGCGACAGGCCCAGGGCGGCGGCCACGACGGTGGAAACGGCGGTGCTGCGGCGTCGTCTCATCCTGCCTCCTCGCTCGGTTTCACTTCTGGTCTAGACCACTGGGCGCCGCGCGGGGAGTCAATGGAAGATCTTGACAGTACGGCCGCTCCCGGCGGGCGCGCGCGGCGCGCCCCAGGTCACCGTGTGGACCGGCGGTCAGGCGCCGCCCTCGCCCGGCGCCGCTGGGACGGAACGGGGCGAGGGCGGGCGCGGTCAGGCGGCGGCGCGGTGGGCGGCGCTCGCCACGCCGAGCCAGGTGTGCGGGTTGCCCGCCCAGCACCAGCCGAGCTTCGGCGCCTTCCGGCTGATCCAGATGGCGGGGACGCGCCGGTCGCCGCAGCGCGAGCCGCCGAGCGAGAAGCACTTGTTCTTGGCGAGCACGGACGGATGGTGGGTGACGAGCGCGATGCCCTCCTCGATGGTGAGCGGGGTACGGCCGCGACCGGCGATCACGGCCAACGCGTCGTTCGGGACCTCGCCGCAGAACTCCTCGCCCCGTTCGACGCCGAACAGCACGTACGCGGGCGCGTCCGGCTGCCCGACCTCCTCGGTCGTGACGAACCGTTCGAGGTCGCCCTCGGCGTAGTGGCGGTCGACGACGCCGGGCTCGCGGCGGCCGTCGAGCGCGGTCAGCGCGATGCCCTCCGCGGGCGGCATCAGTTCGCGCGTCACGACCAGCACGAACGGGACGCGGCCGTCCTCGGGCGGCGCCATCCCGTCGGCGCGGGCGGTGACGGCCGCGCGCAGCGGGGCGAGCAGCGCGGTGAACGACTCGGCGCTCATCCCGGCGGTCCGGTGGTAGCGCAGGTCGAGCAGGTTGAGGACCTGCCGGTCGAACTCCATGCCCGCGTCGAACGCCTCCGGCGCCTCGTACGGCACCGCGTGCGGAACGGCGCGGGCGGGCGCGGGCGAGGTCGCGGGCGTGGACGGGCCGGACGGGGTGGGCGTCACGTGGCGGGCCTCTCTGTCGGGGTGCGGGGCGATGTAACTCCATACAACGTACGGAGTTACGCGGCCCATTCCCGTTCCGGAGAAAAACCCGTCCGGCCCCGGCCCTGGCGGAGAGCTCAGCCCTTGATCTGGGTCCAGGCCCGCGCCCAGCGGCTGTACTCGACGCAGTCGTTGCCCCGGCCGTCACCGCAGTCGGCCGTCGGCGTCCGCCAGAACGCCAGCCGCTTGTAGAACGCCGGGTCGCCCACGTGGAACGTGGCGCAGAAGCCCTTCTCGGTGTACCGGCACGCCTTCGGGACGGCCGGCGCCTCGCCGAACCACTGCGCGACCTGCGCCTGCACCCGCGGCGTGGTGATCCAGTTCATCCACTTGTACATGCAGTTCGGATGCTGCGCCCGCGAGGAGATCATCCAGGTGTCCGACCAGCCCGTCGCGCCCTCGGCCGGGATCGTGGTCGCGACCGGCGCCTTCTCGGCCAGCGCCAGGTTGGCGGTCACCTGCCAGGCCGTGCCCGCGTAGTTGTTGGCGCTCTTGAACGACTGGAGCTCGTCGGTGTAGCTCGCCCAGTACTGGTTGACGTTCGGCCGCTGCTGCTTGAGCAGGTCCACCGCGGCCTGGAACTGGTCGTCGTCCAGCGCGTAGACGTCCTTGATCTTCAGGTCCGGCCGGTGCGTCTTCAGGTAGAGCGCGGCGTCGGCGATGTAGATCGGCGAGTCGTACGCGACCACGTGCCCGGCGGCGGGGGAGTCCTTGTCCCACACCACGTTCCACGACGTCGGGCGCTGCGGCATCTTGTCGGTGCGGTACATCAGCATGTTGGCGCCGTAGCCGTGCGGCACCCCGTACATCTGCCCGCGCGCCGAGTTGTACGGCTGGTTCTTCAGGAACGGCGCGACGTCGGCGTACCCCTTGACCAGGCCGGTGTTGACCGGCGCGACCGTGCCGCCGTAGACCAGCCGCAGGCTCGCGTCGCCGGACGCCGACACCCCGTCGTACTGGCCGGTCTTCATCAGCTCGACCATCGCGTCGGACGTGTCGGCGACCTTGGCCTCGACCTTGCAGCCGGTCGCCCGGGTGAACGGCGTGACCCAGTCGACCTTCTTGTCGTTGGAGCCGTTCTCGGCGTACCCGGCCCAGATGACGAGCTTCAGCCTGCCCTCCGACGCGCCGACGTCCTGCTGCATCGGGACGTTCGGCAGCGCCGCCGCCTTGCCGGAGCCGTCCCCGCCGCACGCGGTCGCGGCGGCGAGCACGGCCAGCGCGGCGGCGGCCGCACCCGCGCGGGACACGCGGGACGGGCGGAACGGCGCGCGGAACGAACGGCGGGGGCGGGACGTCGTCACGGACGGGGTTCCAAAGATCACGCTAGCCGATCGTAGAGGGTCCGGAAGGCCCGAGTGGACACAAACCGTGATGATCAGGAAACTGTCGACACACGTCCGCGTCCGTCCTAGGCTCTCCTGCGTTCCGTGCGAACCGCTCCGCAGCGTTCCCCAGCGTTCCGCGCGAGGCGTCCGCGGGAGCCGTCCGGCCGCGGCCGGGCGCGCGCCCGCGCACCATCCCGTCAACACGTCCCCCGCCGACCGGAGAGATGCAGTCGCCGTGCTAACCCGAGGCCGCCGAACCGAGCCAGCCGTCAGCCACCGGCGCGACGGCCCGAAGGCCGGTCGGTTCAGGTCGATCCGGTTCAAGGTCGTCCTCATGGTCACCGTGTCGGTGGTCGCGCTCGGCGTGCTCTGGGCGTTCGCCGCCAGCATCGCGCTCGGCGAGGGCCTCAACCTGCGGCACGTCAAGACCGTCCAGGAGCACTTCGGCTACCCGTCGGGCGCGCTCGGCAGCGCGCTCCAGGCCGAGCGCCGCCAGTCGATGGTCTACCTCGGCGGGCGCACCGACGGCGACCGCGCCTCGATGGAGTCCGCGCGGCTGGTCACCGACCGGCAGGCCGACCTGTTCCGCGGCCTCGTGCGCGACCAGGGCGCCAGGGACGCCGCGCCCGCGCAGGCCCGCCGGCTCGCCGACAAGATCGGCGCCGGGCTGGACGCGCTCGCCGCGGGCCGCCGCGGCATCGACTCCGGCGCGACCGGGCGGGCCCGCTCGTTCGCCGACTACAGCGCGCTGATCAGCGACATCGGCACGCTCCAGTCGTCGCTGTCGACGCTGGACAACTCCGAGGTCGCCAAGGACGCCCGCAACCAGGCCGCGCTCGGCCGCGCCCGCGAGACGCTCGCGCAGGAGGACGCGCTGCTCGCCGGCGCGCTCGCCGCCGGGCGGATGACCGCCGCCGAGCACGCCGACTTCGTCAAGCTCGTCGGCACGCAGCGGTCCCTCTACACCTTCACCGCGGGCGAGCTGCGCGCGGAGGACCAGAGCTACTACCAGCGGGTCGCCGCGATGCCCGAGTCCGGGCGGCTGCGCGCGCTGGAGGACCGCTTCGTCGCCTCGGCCCGGCTCGTCCGGTCCAAGGGCGCGGCGAGCGTGCTGTGGAAGACCACCGCCGACTCCAACCTCACCCGCCTGCGCGGGCTGGAGCTGTCGGTGGCGGCGTCCGCCGAGCGGCGCGCCAAGCCGATCTCCGACGCCATCATCCAGCGGGTCGTGCTCGCCGGCGCGCTCGGGCTCGTCGCGGTCGTCGCCTCGCTCGTCCTCGCGGTCTGGGTCGCCCGCTCGGTCATCCGCGAGCTGGCCCGGCTGCGCCGCGAGGCCCTCGACCTCGCCGACGTCCGGCTGCCCGGCGTGATCCAGCGGCTGCGCCGCGGCGAGGAGGTCGACGTCGCGGCCGAGGCGCCGCCGCTCGCGTTCGGCACCCGCGAGATCGACCAGGTCGGCGACGCGTTCAACGCCGCGCGCCGCACCGCGATCCAGGGCGCGGTCGAGGAGGCCGCGCTGCGCCGCAGCGTCAGCGACGTGTTCGTCAACCTCGCCCGCCGCAGCCAGACGCTCCTGCACCGCCAGCTCAACCTGCTCGACGCGATGGAGCGCCGCATCGAGGCGCCGGACGACCTGGAGGACCTGTTCCGCGTCGACCACCTCGCGACCCGCATGCGCCGGCACGCGGAGGGCCTGATCATCCTGTCCGGGCAGGCGCCCGGCCGCGGCTGGCGCAGCCCGTCGCGATCGTCGACGTGGCCCGCGCCGCCGCGTCCGAGGTCGAGGACTACACCCGGGTCAACGTCGCGCCGATGAGCCAGGCCGCGGTCGTCGGCCCCGCCGTCGCCGACGTCATCCACCTGCTCGCCGAGCTGATCGAGAACGCCGCGTCGTTCTCGCCGCCGCACACCACCGTGCAGGTCCACGGGCAGGCCGTCGCGCACGGCTTCACCCTGGAGGTCGAGGACCGCGGCCTCAGCATGGACGAGGCGAGCCTCGCCGCCGCCAACGAGCGGCTCGCGACGGCCGCCGAGTTCGACCTGTCCGACAGCGCGCAGCTCGGCCTGTTCGTCGTCGGCCGCCTCGCGCACCGGCACGGCATCAAGGTCACGCTGCGCACCTCGCCGTACGGCGGGATGGCCGCGATCGTGCTGCTGCCCGAGGACCTGGTGGTGCGCGGCGACGCCGAGGCGCTCGACGGCGCCCCGGTCACCACCCGCCGCGCCGAGGACGCGCTCCTCCCGGTCGGCGCGGTCGTCGGCGGCCGGCGCCACGGCGTCGCCGAGCTCGGACCGGGCGCCCCGGCCGGGCCCGGCGGCCCGCAGGGCGGGTCGGTGCTGCAACTGCCGACGGGACGGCACGCCGCCGGACCGTACGGGGGCTCGACGCACTCGGGCTCGTACGAGACCGTCCAGGACGGGCCGCCCACCGGGCCGTACAACGTCCCGCCGCAGAACGCGTCCGCCCCGGAGCACCTGCAGGGCCCGCAGACCCCGGGAGGGCCGCCTTCCGCGCCGGCGCCGGGCGGACCGGCCGCGAGCCCGTTCGGGGGCGATCCGCTCGGCACGGGACCGCTCCCGGCCCAGCCGTTCGGCGCCGGCGCACCGGAGGGTGAGACCGCGAATCCCGCCGACGTCGCCGCCGCGTCCCGTACGGTATTCGAGGAGCCGATCCAGGGCCCGCCCCCGCCGCAGCCGCGGCAGCAGGGCGAGCCGCGGCTCCCGCGGTCGCCGCGCGAGGTCAGGCGACGGCCCGCGAGCGGCGGCGGCCGGAGCGAGCGTCCGGCGCTGCCGAAGCGGGTCCGGCAGGAGAACCTCGCCGCGCAGCTGCGCGACGAGGCTCAGGAACAGGCGCCCGCGGCACCCGGACCGCGGGCCCCGGAACGCTCCCCGGAGGAGCTGCGGACGATGATGTCGGCCATCCAGCAGGGCACCCGGCGCGGTCGCGCCGAGACGGCGGCGAGCGATGACGAGGATTCGTGACGTCCGATGACCGGACCCGGGAGCGAGTGGATCGATGAGGAGGCCGGGCCCCTCGTCCGGTCGTACGCGCTGACGCGCGGCCGTGCCCGCCCGGCCACGCGCGAGAGCTTCGACATGATCACGATCGTCTCGACGGCGGCGCGGCCGAGGTCGGGCACGCCCGGGATCGGGCCCGAGCACCTCTACATCCTGGAGATGTGCCTCCAGCCGCAGCCGGTCGCGGAGGTCGCGGCCAAGCTCCGGCTGCCGCTGGTCGTCGTCCGGGTGCTGCTCGGCGACCTGCTCCACCACCGGCTCATCACGGTGACCCGTCCCCAGGAGGAGAGCTCGCTCTCCAAGGAACGTCTGCTCAGGGAAGTGCTGCATGGTCTCCAAGCCCTCTGAACCGGAATCGGGCGAAGCCCAGGGGGTCTGGGGGTCCGCCCCAGGAAGCAAGAGCCGCCGGTCGAAGCCCAGGGGTCTGGGGAGCGGGCCCGCCGAAGGCGGCGGGCCGGCGGTGCCGGTCGCGGTGAAGATCCTCGTCGCGGGGGGCTTCGGCGTCGGCAAGACCACGCTGGTCGGCGCCGTCAGCGAGATCACGCCCTCCAGACCGAGGAGCTGCTGACCGACAAGGGCGTCGGCGTGGACGACACCGAGGGCGTGGAGCAGAAGACGACCACCACGGTCGCGATGGACTTCGGCCGCATCACGATCCGCGACGGGCTCGTCCTCTACCTGTTCGGCACGCCGGGGCAGGACCGGTTCTGGTTCATGTGGGACGAGCTGTCGTACGGCGCGCTCGGCGCCGTGGTGCTCGCCGACACGCGCCGCCTCGCCGACTGCTTCCCCGCGGTGGACTACTTCGAGAGCCGCGGCCTGCCGTTCGTCGTCGGGGTGAACTGCTTCGAGGACGGCTACGACTACACCTCCGACGAGATCCGCGAGGCGCTCGACCTGTCCGCGGACCTGCCGGTGGTGCTGTGCGACGTGCGCGAGCGGACGTCCGGCAAGGAGGTGCTGACGACGCTCGTCCGGCACGTCCTCGCGGTGCACAAGCGGCAGCACGACACGGGCGTGCCGGTCTCCTGAGCCCAGGAGTCCGGCACGCCCGCCGTGCCCGCCGCGCCGCGCCTCAGGCGAACGCGGGCATGACCTCGTCGTGGATCAGCCGGAGCTGGGTGTCCACGTCGGCGACGCCCTCGACCTCGCGGCCGGTGAAGCCCTTCACCAGGGTCGCGTCGGTGATCGCCGCGATCAGGTGGTTGACGCCGGTCGGCTCGATCTCGCGCCGGATCTTGGCGACGACCTCGTCCGGGGTGCCGGCCAGCGACAGCTTCTCGGTGATCTCCGGGGTGGTCAGCTCGATCGCCTTCGGCAGGTCGCCCGCGCCGACGGCCTCGATGATCGGGGCCATGTCCTTCGGGTCCACGCCGTTGCGCAGGAGCTGCTCCTCGGGCATCGCGGAGGCGTAGAGGCCGACCATGCTGCGGGCGGCCTCCTTCGCGGCGGCCGAGTCGCGCCCGGTCGCGAACACGACCCAGGCGCCGATGTCGAGCGTCTTCCAGTCCTTGCCCGCCCGCTCGGCGCCCGCGCGGGTGTGCTTCACGGCGTACTCGTACGCCTCGCGGGTGTAGCTGAGCGCGTGGTGGACGCCGTCGGACAGCTCACCGGCCGCCTCGAACGACTTCGGCCCGCGCATCGCGCCGATCTTCACGGGCAGGTGCTCCTGGACGGGCCGGGCGAAGGTGAACAGCCCGTCGTAGGAGTAGAACTCGCCGTCGCGGGTGATGGTGCCCTGGTCCAGCAGCGTCCGGACGACCTCGACGGCCTCCTTGACGCGGGTGAGCGGCTTGGTCTTCGTCCAGTCGATCTTGTACTGGGCGAGCACCCCGAAGTTGCCGCTGCCGAGCACCACCTCAGCGCGCCCGCCGGTCAGCTCGTCCAGCGTCGCGGCGGCCTGGGCGATGAGCGTCGGCTCGCGGAGCGTGACGGCGGACACGCTCGGGCCGAGGCGGATCTGGGAGGTCTGGGCGGCGGCCGCCGCGAACAGCAGCCACAGGTCCTTGTGCCACGGCTCGTCGGCGGCGTACACGGCGTGGAAGCCGAGCTCGTCGGCGAGCCTGATCGAGGCGAGGGACTCGTTCAGCGGGTAGTCGGGGAGCATCGCGTAGCTGAACTTCACCGTTCTCCTGACTTCGTCGATGAAGGGGGAACGCTTCCGGCGGGGGCCGGAGGCTTGATCAACGGCACTCAAGCTTGCACGGCGACGAAGCGGTACGCAATGCCCACAACGAGTTAATTCCCGGCGCCGGGCGCGGCTAGCCGAGGTGGAGGCCGCCGTGGATGTCGCGGGCCTGGACGACCTTGTCGGCGCGGCCGTTGAAGACGTTGGTGACCCCGTCGCCGCTCGCCGACGCGTCCGTGCGCACCCGGTCCCACAGGGCGCGGACCTCCTCGTCGAAGGCCGGGTCGAGCTCGCGCGTGCGGGCGATCGCCTCGTCCAGCTCCGCGAGCCGTTCGGGGGAGTCGGGGTCGCGGGCCGCGCCCTCCAGGATCTGCTCGGAGAGGTGGTCGCCGCGGAACCGCTCGCGGATCCTGCGGACCAGCGCCGCGACGGCCTCGCGCGCGGGCTCGCCCGCGACCTCCACGACCTTGCCCGCTGCGGCGGTGGCGATGGCGAGCGTCATCGGGTCGGACATCCGCGTGCTCCCGTGCGAGAAGGGATGGGGACGTACGCCCAGTCCACCATGCCGGGCGCGGGGCCGCCACCGTCCGCGGGGCCACGGGCGGCTGACCGCGCGGACCGCGGGGGCCGCGCCCGCCGGTCGGTCGCGGCCGTGCGCGGCTCAGTTGCGGCCGTGCGCGACGGCCTTGCGGAACGGCGCGATCGCCGCCTGCACCTTGGTGAACCCGCCGCCGTCGGCCCACAGGTCGTACCATTCGTTGTCGCTCGGGTCGAGCGCCCGCGCGAACGTGCGGGAGGCCAGCTCGCGCAGCGGCTCGTCGGGGGTGAACTCCATGCCCTCCAGGTACTCCCCGGCGCTGCCGCCGATCTTGATCGACGGCTCCAGCCGCGCCGCGACCAGGCACGCCGCCGCGATCGCCGCCTCCACGTCCGGCCCCTCCAGGTAGTCGCCGGCCTCCAGCATGTCGGCCATCGCCGAACGCAGCCCTTCGGGCACCTCCTCGGCCGGCCCGTCGGCCAGATCCCCGACGAAGTCCATCGCCGAGTCGTTCTCGAACGGACCATGCCCCCAGGCACCCATGCGCGCTCCTCCTCATTGCAGTCGTTGAGGGAGGAACCTAGCGGAGCGGACGGACAACGACTAGCCGCCAGGATTTCCCTACCAGGTGGAACGAGGCGCCCGGGGTGCCCTAGCCTCCGTCACGTGCCGGTATGCCTCCCCGTCCAGCTCCTCGCACCTGGAGAGTTCGACGGGTGCGCCGCCGGGCCGACGCTGGCGTTCGCCTCCCGCCGCGACCACGCGGCCAGCATCGGTCAGCTCTGGGACCCGGCCGCCGGCCGCCCCGTCGGCCCGCCCGTCCCCGACCTCGGCGACTGGGCGTTCGCCGACGTTCTCGCCTGGACGCACCGCGACCGCGTGCACGTCCTCTGCGGCCGGGACGAGATCACCATCGAGCCGCCGTCCGTCCCGGACCTGCTGGGCCTCGCCGCGCCGGACGGCCGTACCGCCGTCGTCGCCGTCTCCGGCCCCGCCCACGACGCCCGGGTCTCCACCTGGGACGCCCGTACGGGCGAGCACCTGCGCGACTTCACGGTGTGGCTCGGCCACCGTTCCGCGATCGGCCACCGGCTCTCGTCCGCGGGCGGCCTCATCGCGCTCGCCTGCGACACCGATCGCGAACGCCCCGTCGACGGCCGCTGCGTCTGCGTCCTCGACACGTCCCGGGGCGAGGAGGTGGCCCGGCACCCGTCGCCGGGCGACCTGCACGCCGTCGCGGGGACGGCCCTCGCGCACACCGCGCCGGGCCGCCTGCTCGTCCACGACCTGACGACCGGCGAGCCCCTCGCCGAGCGTTCCCTCCCGGATCCGGCCGCCCAACTGGCCGCCGCGTCCGTGGGCGACCGCCCGGTGTTCGTCACGGCCCACCCGGGCCGCCTCCTCACCTGGGACCTGTCGTGTGTCCGGCCCCTCCACGAGCTGCCCTTGTCCGTCCCGCCGAACGCCATCGCCCTGACCCCCACCGGCATCGTCCTCGCGGCCACCGACGAGGGCCTCCACACCGCCCGCCTCCCGCTCCCCTGAACGACCGGCACGGCCGGTTGCCCCGCGCAGGCGCCGGGAAGACCACCGCGGCGCGGCGGATCGCCCGGCGGCGCGGCCTGCGGTGGTACGGCACCGGTACGCGGACAGGACGGCCGTCGGGGGCCCGATCGGTGCGGGATGGGAGACGCGCGGGGTCCCTTCCGGTGTGGAAGGGACCCCGCGCGTCGTGACCGGACTCAGTGGCCGGTGCGCTCGTCCTCGGTCGCGGACGTCTCGGAGGAGTCGGTGGGCAGGACGCCCTGCTCGGACTCCGAGTCGAGCGTGCGGCGCTCGGGCCACGCGTCCAGCTTGGTGCGACGAGGGTTCGCCAGTGCGTTGCTCATGGTTGCTGCTGTCCTCCCGTGGAACCTCGATTATGAAGATCTTCCCGGATACCCACCCCTGGTCCGCAAAATGGTCTAGACCTGCGTACCGATCCCGCTGTGCTAGGGACCGCCTGCCGCGCGCGGCGGGAGGCCGTCGTCATGGGGAGCGCCGCGACCCCGCGAGACATTCCCGGCATCCCGTCCGAGCTAGAAGTCGTCGTCCCAGGCCGTCATGTCCTGGATGACGGGGGAGAAGACGGCGGGCAGCGCGCGCAGGCCCCGCACCGACGCCGACGGCCGCCACTCCAGCCGCTCCGGCGGTACGGCCAGCGCCACGTCCGGGAGCCGGTCGAGCAGCACCTCGACGGCGGTCCTGGACATGGTCTCGGCCAGCTCCGGCGCGGGGAACGGGCAGCCGTGCTCGCCGTGCCCGAACGACAGGTGCGCCCGGTTCGCGCCGGGCCCGTGGTCGGTGTAGGAGCCGGGCCGCACCCGGGGGTCGGCGCCGGCGGCGGCGAGCCCGAGCACCAGCAGGTCGCCGCGGCGGACGCGCCGTCCGCCGAGGTCGCAGTCGTGCACGGCCCAGCGGCCGATGAGGTTCCGCGCGGGGGCGTCCTCCCACAGCGCCTCGTTCAGCGCCTGCGAGACGCCGCCCCTGCCGCCCTGCATCGACATCGAGAACCGGTCGTCCACCAGCATCAGCCGCAGCGCGTTGCCGATCCAGTCGCCGGTCCGCTGGTGCGCGGCGGCCGTCACCGCCAGCAGGTCGAGCGTGATCTCCTCGTCGGTCAGCCCGGCGGGGTGCTCGACCAGCCGGGACGGGACGTCCCTCGCCGGGGCCGCGCGCCGCTCGGCGACGAGCCGCGCCATCCGGTCCCGGATCCGCTCGCGCGCCCGCGCGGCCTTGCCGTCCGCGTCCAGCGACTCGGCGACGTCCTGCGCGAGGACCGGGATGTCGCCGCGCGGCAGCCCGTACAGCTCGGCGAGGACGTGCAGCGGGAACCGGTGCGCGTACTGCGCGACCAGGTCGGCCTCGCCGTCGCCGGAGAACGCGCGCAGGAGCCGGTCGGCGGCCCGCTCGCAGACCAGCGTCAGCGCGGACCGTTCGACCCGGTCCAGGGCGTCGCCGATCGCGCCCGTGCGGCGCCGGTGCTCGGCCCCTTCGGCGAACGTCACCGACGGCGTCCAGCCGACGTGCGGCATCAGCGGCCAGTCGTCGGGAACGAGCTCCCGGGCGTTCCAGCGCCGGCAGTCGCGCGCGAACAGCCGCGGGTTCCCGGCGACGTGGCCGACCTCGCGGTAGCCGAGGACGAACCAGGCGGGGACGTCGCCGTCCAGCAGCACCGGCACGACCGGGCCGTGCCGCTGCCGCAGCGACCGGTGCAGCTCGCCCGGGTCGCCCGCGAGCCGCGCCCCGCACAGCCGGACCGGCTCCGCGGGCTCGTTCCGCGGGGCGGGCGGGTCGGCGGCGGCGGGCTCCTGCGGGGAGGCGGGCGGCGGTGCCGTTGGATTCGTCACGGTGCGGTCTCCGGTGCTGCGGCTGCGGACGGGTCGTGGAGGCGGGCGGCGCGCGGCGGCGCCTCCACCACCGGGAGCGGCGGGTCAGAGCTGGTGCAGTCCAATGAGCACCTGCTTCAGGGTGTCCAGGTCGGCGGAGGGCCGCGCGGCGGGCGCGGGGGCGGGGTCGCGGAGGGAGACGAGGCCCGCCTCCAGCAGGTCGCGCAGGAGGATCCGCACCGCGCCGGCCGGCAGCCCCAGGCGGGCCGCCAGCTCCGCCACGGCGACCGGACGGCGCCGGCACAGCCGCAGGATCAGGGCGTGCTCGGACGGCCCGCCGGGCACGTCGCCGGTCTCGGCGACGGCGAGCGTCGCCAGGTCGATCGGGACCGGGGGCGGCGCGGCGCCCTCCGGCCGCGCGCGTCCCCCCGTGACCGCGTGCATCCGGTCCGGGTCCTCGCCGTCGACGGGTCGCGGGCTCATGCCGGGCGGGCGCCGTCCCGCCGGCGCGGGGGCGCGGTCAGCAGCCCGCCGGCCCGCTCGACCAGCTCGTTCATCGCGCGCCCGACCCGGCCGACGTCGGCGTCCGCCTCGGCGACCACGGCGAGGTGCGCGCCCTCTCCGGCGGGGACGATCAGCAGGACGCCGCCGCGGAACTCCACCATCGACTGCCCGGACCCGATCCCCTCGCCGAACTCGGCGGACGCGCTGACCGCGAGGCTCTGGACGCCGGAGGCGACGGCCGCGAGCCGGTCGGCGCGGTCCTCGTCCAGGCCCGCGGTGAAGCGGACCTTCAGGCCGTCCTGGGACAGCACGAGGACGTGCCGGACGCCCGGGGCGCGCGCCACCAGGCCGTCCAGCGTCCAGTCGGGCCGCCGCGTTCCCTCGATGCTCATCGGTCCCGTCCCGTGTCCTGTGCCTCGGTGCCGTCGCCGGTGGCGGAGGCGCCGTCCGGGGCCCCGCCAAGGTCTTCGCCGGGGGAACGGCCCGCCCCGCGGAACGCGGCGAACCGCCCCGCGTCGCTCCGGGCCGACTCGGCCGCCGCGGGCTCCGGCGCCGCGCCGTCGATGCCGGCGACGCCGACGAGGCTCTCGCCGCGCGGCCGTTTCGGCAGGTCGAGCGCCCCGGCCTCGATCCGCGCCGTCCCGGACGCGGCGGTCGCGTGCGGCGCGTCGTGGACGGGCGCGGACGAGAAGCCCGTGTTGCCGGTGATCGGACCGGCGCGGTGGGCGTACCCGTCGAGCGCGGACGGCACGTCGGCGTCGAAGGGGTCCTTCGGCGGAACGACGAGCCGCCGCGGGATCAGCACCACCACGCCGAGCCCGCCGCGCGAGGACGGCCGGAAGCTGACCCTCAGCCCGTACCTGACCGCGAGGCGGCCGACCACCGCGAGGCCGAGCCGGGTCCCGGGCAGGTTGGCCACTTCGAGGGGCGCGGTCACCAGCCGTTCGGCGCGGGCCCGCTCGCGGTGCCGCATGCCGTGCCCGCTGTCCTCGATCAGCACGACGACGCCCGCGTCCTCCTCCTCGACGTACACGTGCACCTCGGTGTCGCGCGAGGAGAACATCGTCGCGTTGTCCATCAGCTCGGCGAGCGCGTGCATCACCCCCTCGGCGGCGAACCCGGCGACGTGCGCGGTGCTGCTGTAGTGCAGCCGGAGGCGGCGGTAGTCGGCGATGCGGCCCATGGCGCCGCGCAGGATGCTCTCCATCCGGATCGGCTTGGTCCAGCGCCGGCCCGTCCGGCCGCCGCTCAGCACCGCGATGCCGTCGGCGGTCCGGCCGATCTGCGAGACGCCGTGGTCCAGGTCCAGCAGGTCGGCGAAGAACGGCTCCTCGCCGAACCGGAACTGGAGCTCGCGGAGCTGCGCGAGCATCCGCGTCACCGCCGCCTGCACGCGCGACGCGGCGTGCGCGCACGCGATCCTCGTGAACGCGCCGGAGCGTTCGCCCTCGGCGATGGTGTGCACGGTGGTCTCCAGGAGCCGCCGCACGAGCGGGTGGGAGGGCGGCTCGGTCTCGGTGAGGACGGCGTCGGGCGACCTGCGCATGCCGCGGAGCTTCGCGCCGACGGCGGGCAGGGTGGTGTCGGCGAAGAACGCCGCCTGCTCCTCCAGCACCGCGAGGTCCGCCTGCGCCTCGGCGGCGGCGCGCTCGGCGGAGGCGACCTCGTGGACGACGCCGTTCAGCACGCGCTGGAGCGAGGGGCTGGAGGGCCGCGGCAGGCTCGCGAGCGCCTCCTCGGGCAGGGCGCCCTGCCGGACGAGGCGGATCGCCTGGGGGAGCGGGCCGTCGGCCAGCTCGCCGATCTGGCGTTCGAGGCGGGCGGCGGAGCCCTCGGCCTCGGCGAGCCTCGCGCGCAGCGGCCGGGCCAGGGCGGCGTGGTAGGCGGCCACCGCGACGGCGGCGCACAGCACGAGCGCGGCGCCGCCGCCCGCCCACGCGACGAACGCCTTGGTCTCGGGCGAGGCCGCGAACACCGAGCCCAGCCACGCGGCGCCGACGACGGTCACCGCGACCACCCACGCGAGCAGCGCCCGTTCCAGCGGCGACCGTTCGAGCGGGCCGTGTGCGCGCGGCAGGTGTTCCGGCGGCGTCCGTTCCATCGGATGGTCGGGGGACAGGTGTGCTGGCATGGGCGCGGATCCTTGGCAACGGCCTCGGCCGACGGAGGGAATGGAGGCGGGCACGAACCGTAGGATGCATCATTCCGAATGCGGGCGGGCGTCGTTCCGGCCAAAATTCAGGCGGCGCCGGAAGGGATCTGGTTGGCTCCCGACGTGTTTGCCGTCTTTTCCGTACGGAACGGTATCGCCACAGGTCGGCGGCGCGGGAATTGATCGCGCTCCGACAATGATGGGATGAATTGCACCGCTATGCCGCGTTGTGTTTCCGGTCCCGCGAGAAAGGGGCTAAGGCGTGCCGGAACGGTCGAAACAACGCCCGGCGGAGATCGTTCCGATCATCGGGCGCGGTCCCCGTCGTCCCGGCCCGCCGGGAAGGCGAGATCGCGCACGCTCACCGCGTTGTCCACGACGGCCGCCGCGACCTCCGCGAGCCGGCGGTTGTTGCCGCGCGCGAACGACCGCATCCGCGCGAACGCCTCGTCCACCCCGACGCCGAGCCGGGCGGCGAGGACGCCCTTGGCCTGCTCGATCACGATCCGGGAGGTCAGGGCCGTGCGCAGCTGCTCGGCGAGCGCGTGCTGCTCGCGCAGCGACCGCTGGTAGAGGATGCCGACCGTCGCGACGTCCCCGAGCGCCTGCCCGACCGCGATCCGGCCGCCGTCCAGCACGCCCGGCCGCCGCCGGAACAGCGCCGTCGCGCCGATCACCTCGTCGTGCAGCCGCATCGGCAGCGCCGTCACCGACCGGAACCCCGCGTCCAGGATCGCCGGGGCCGCGCGCGGCCAGCGCTCCAGATCGGCCTCGACGTCGCCGGACGCCACCGGACGGCCCGCGCGGAAGCAGTCGAGCCACGGCCCCTCCTCGCCGCCCGTCCGGTCGAGGCCGTCGCGGGCCTCCTCGCCCGTCGCCGCCGTGACCTGGAGGCGGCCGTCCAGGTCCGACAGCATCAGGCCGGTGGCGTCCACCTCCAGCAGCTGCGCGTGGCGTTCCGCCAGGACGGCCAGGAAGTCGACGATGTCGAAGTCGGCGGCCATGGCGCTCGCGGGATCGACGGACGTCCGCGGCGGTCTCTCCTCCCGGACCATTGCCGTCTCCTCCTGGGCTGCGGGGGCGTTCGCGTACTCGTGAAGGCGGCGTGCGCACCGTCCGGGAACGCGTGCTCGCCGACCCTGCGTACCACGGTCCAAGATGCTTGCAGTACCCGTGGCGGCGCTTTCCGAAACCGCGGCCGCAGCCGCAGGGTCCCCTGGGTCCAGAGGTGACGGCGAGACTCGTCGACCACCCTCCGCGGCGCGTCCGCCCGGAATATCCGCTCGCGTTCCGGGGGCCGCGGCTGGGAGGGTCTGGGGCATGTCGGATGTGCTTGCCGTGCGTGACGCGGACCGGCTCGCCGAGCTCCAGGCTCGGGGGAACGGATGAAGTTCGTGTTCTTCTGGGGGCACCGGGAGCCGCGGTCGGGCGCGGCCGGACCCGGGTGCCTCAGCCAGTGGTGGTCGTCGCCGTTCACGCTGGACGGCGTGACGTACGCGACCGCCGAGCACTACATGATGGCCGAGAAGGCGCGGCTGTTCGGCGACGGGGCGAGCGCCGCCGCGATCGTCGCGGCGAACCACCCCCGGCACGCCAAGGACCTCGGGCGGCGGGTGCGCGGGTTCGACGAGGCGACGTGGGTCGAGCACCGGTTCGAGATCGTGGTGCGCGGCAACGTCGCCAAGTTCTCCCAGCACCGGGACCTCGGCGACTACCTGAGGGGAACGGGGCGCCGCGTGCTGGTCGAGGCGAGCCCGCTCGACCGCGTGTGGGGCATCGGCCTCGCGGCGGACGACGAGCGCGCCGGTGACGCCGCCTCCTGGGAGGGGCTCAACCTGCTCGGGTTCGCGTTGATGGAGGCCCGGAGCCGCCTGGCGTGACCGGCGGCCCCGGGCTCTGGGGCGGTCGCGGTCAGCGCGCCGAGCGCGCGAACGCGGCGTAGAGGCGCGCGGCCGAGGTGCCGAGGCCGGTCGGGCCGCCGAGGACGCGCGCGGCGGCGGCCGGGGACGAGGGTACGGCCGTGTCCGGTTCGGCGTCCGAGTCCGAGTGCGGGGCGGGCGCGGTGCCGGTCGCCGGGGACGGGTCGGTGTCCGGGACGCCGAAGCGCTCGTGCAGCGTGGCCTCGTCGTAGCGCTCGGTCCGGTGGTGCCAGCGGAAGATGCCCGCCATCCAGTCGCGCAGCTCGTCCACGTAGGCGTCGAGGGCGGCGCGGCCCTCGCGGCTCAGGCGGAACTCGGCGGCGACGGCGGGCACCTCGGCGGCAGCCAAGTGCTCGAACTGCCGCAGCCGCTCGGTCATCAGGTCGTTGACGATCGCGACGGCGTCGTCGCGCCCGCACTCCAGGAACCGCTCGACGGCCAGCACCCCGTTGTTGACCTCGTGCTCGAACTCGATCTCCTTCTGGTACGAGAAGACGTCGTTCAGCAGGCACGCGTAGTCCATCGCGGACGACTCGATCCCGCGCATCGTGCGGGTGTCGTACACCTCGTCGGGGATGAGCGCGCCGTGCTCGATCCGCGACAGCTCGGTGGTCATCTCCGAGCCGAACCCGTGGCGGCGCATCTCCAGGTAGTCGACCGGGTCGGGGATCCGGCTCTGGATCTGCCCGGCCAGCTCCCACAGCCAGGCGTCGACCATCAGCTCGACCGCGCGGTGCAGCCGCGCGCGGTCGTGCGCCGCCATCGGCTCGGCCGTACGGCACCACAGGTCGGCGAGGCCGCGTTCGAAGGGGTTCTCGGGCAGCGGGGTGCCGCCGCAGTCCAGCGGCATGAACGCGGGTATCCGCGCGACGAAGCGCTTGGCCCCGGCCATGTCGCGGTCGCGGAAGAACACCGCGGGGAAGTAGTCGTCGCCCCACGTCCCCCAGCACAGCCACTGCGTCGCCTGCGCGAGCGCCTCGGCGGACGCGTCGGGGTCCAGACCGGACGCGCAGATCGCGAAGTCGAAGCGGTCGAGCTGCTCGGCCGTCCACACCGGCTCGGCCATCCTCGGCACCGGGCCGAACATGCCCATCGCCTCGCACCACGCCACGGCCGCGCGCCGCGCCGCCGGGTAGTGCGGGTTGTCGCCCACCTGGTACGGCATGGGGAAGTCGGGGTGTTCGAGCGGCCCGACGCGGCGCCCGTACGGGACGTACGGGCGGGACGCGTGCGCGGCCTTCAGCAGGCCCCGCACCCGGGCGCCGGGCGCGGAGGCCCGGTCGGCCGACTCGTTCATGTAGCGGCTGGAGCGCAGGTGCCATTCGTGGCCGCCGGACTGCCAGTCCTGGAGGCCCTTGACGTACCTGAGCACGTCGGCGCGTTCGGCGGGGTCGAGGCCGTGCTCCTCGAACAGGCCCGGCAGCTCGGTCAGCGTCGTGTTCTCGAACTGCCGCAGCCGCGAGGTGATCAGGTCGTTGACCAGGCCGGCCGCGCGCTGCGTCCCGACGCCGAGGAAGTGCTCGACGACCAGCACCGAGTTGTTGATCTCGCCTTCGGACTCGGTCTCGCGCTGGTAGGAGAAGATGTCGTTGCGCAGGTGCACGCCGTCGGAGAAGGTGTCCTTCAGCACCCGCAGCGGACGGGTCGCGGCGACCCGTTCGGGCACCTCGGCGCCCACGGCGTGCTCGACCAGGTCGGCCGACCAGGGCGCCCCGCCGACCTTGCGGCGCATCTCGACGTACTCGATCGGGTTGGGCACGCGCGCGCCGGTGATGTTGGCCAGCTCCCACAGCGACTCGCGCAGCAGGTTCTCGGTGCTCTCGGCGAACCGCCGCCGCCACGCCCGCGACCGGGCGGGCACCGTCCGCGCCCACAGGTCGGCGAGGCCGCGCTCGACGGCGTTGACGGGCTCGGGCGGCTCGCCGTCGGCCATGAACGCGCCGAGCCGGTCGAGGTAGGCCCTCGCGCCCTCCTGGTCGCGGGTCCGCTTGAAGACCTCCAGGAAGTGGTCGTCGAAGTAGAACACCCACACGTACCAGTCGGTGATGAGGTCGAGCTCGACGGCGTCGCAGTCGGGATGGGTGTAGGCGCACAGCAGCGCGTAGTCCATCGCGTCCAGCGCGCGCTCGTCCCAGATGTCGGGGGTGCCGGGGTCGCGGGTCTCGTCCAGCATCCCGAGGTCGCGGGCCCAGGCCCGGCTGTGCGCGCGGGCCCGCTCCAGATGCGGGTTGAGGCGCGCGGGGTACGGGACGTAGAACTCGGGCAGCTCGAATGGTCGCATGAACGGCCAGGTCCCTTCCGTCGCGGTCGGGGTTCGGTGGTGCGCCGGGCGTCGGCGGCGCGCCGGGCTGCGGCGGCGCGCCGGCGCCTTCGCTCCGGGCAACGTACCGCGCTCGCCCGGTTACCGCTGGTTAGATTTCCGTATGGCGTCATGGGTCGCGCCTGTCCGGGTACGGGCGGCACATGAGCAAGTCGCGCCAGCCGGAACGAGTGGACGAGAACGACCCGGTCGAGCAGAACATCGCGCTCGCCCGCCACGTCCTCGACGCCGCGCAGCGGGAGGTGTGGTCGAAGGCGAGGCGGCGGCTGCCCGCCGTCAGGCTCGCCGCCGTGGCGGGCACGCTG
Organism: Actinomadura sp. J1-007; assembly: GCF_009793335.1. Taxonomy (GTDB): domain Bacteria; phylum Actinomycetota; class Actinomycetes; order Streptosporangiales; family Streptosporangiaceae; genus Spirillospora; species Spirillospora yumaensis. The sequence continues at coordinate 4,960,895 of NZ_WING01000001.1, forward strand.
GGCGTCGCCGCCACCGCCGCGTCGTACCGGCTGAACGTCCTGCTGCTGGAGAAGAAGCTGCCGCCCGAGGTCGCCGCGCTCGTCGCGACCGCCGTCTACGGGAGCGGCGCGGGCGCCGCCGCGGTCGCCGCGTCGCGCAAGTGGCGCGGGCACCCGGCGCCGCTCCCGACCGACACCGCCCGCCAGGTCACCGAGATCCTCACCGACCGCGACTGAACGGCGGCGAAACCGAACGGCGGGCGGGCGCGGGCCGCTACTGGTCGGTGAACTTCACGTTCCGGCCGGTGATGGCGAGGCTGACGCCGTCCTTGCCGACGGTCAGGCTCTGGAACGCCAGCCCCATCGGCAGCCCGCTCACCGGGACCGTGAAGTCGAGCGTGTCGCCGAGGTCCTCCAGCGGGAAGTCCTCCACCGACAGCGCCTTCACCCGGATGTTGCCGCCCTCTTTGGTGACGCTCGCCGTCGCGGTGCCCTCGGTGACGCCGAGATCGACGTTCGCCTGGACCTTGCCGGGGCCCGCGGCCTTCAGCTCCATGGCGGGCTCGCCGCCCGCCTTCGCCAGGTCGGCGAAGCTGACGAACGCCGACCCGTCGACCGAGCCGAGCGTTCCGCTGCGGAAGCCGGAATCGACGTGGACGTCGCGTGCGCGTGCGTCGAGGCGGGTGATGTTCAACGGGCCCTCGGCGATGTTCTTCGCTTTGAGCCTTACATCGTGGAAGTCGCGCGAGACGACCTGGGTGAGGAACGGAACGCCTTTGATCGTCACGTCCGGCGTGGTCGGAAATCCCTCTTTCTTGATCTCCGAGGCCATCGTGCGCTCGGCGTAGGCAGCCGCCAGGCGGTCCGCGACCGCCACGGCCATGACCAGCAGCAGCAGGACGCACGCGAGGACGATCGGCCACCGGCGCGCTCTGCGCCGCGGCAGCGGGTCCACCCGTGTCACGGTCACCGGAGCGGCCGGTTCGCCATGGCATTCACTCAATTCCGCGAAAGCGGCCGTGTCAATATTCCTCCCCTTATCGCGGAGGAGGACTTACACTCCGGACATGACGGCCGGAGCCTCCGCCGAATCGCCCGCCGTGCCGGTTCTCGTCGTGCGGACGGGGGACCGGGTGCACCGCCTGCGCCCGGGCGGCTCGTACCGGATCGGCCGCGACCCGGCGGCCGAGATCCCCCTGGACGACCGCCGCGTCTCGTGGAACCACGCGGTGCTCCGCGCCGGTCCGACGGGCTGGGTGATCGAGGACGCGGGGAGCAGCAACGGCACGTTCTTCGAGGGCAGACGCGTGCAGCGCATGCTCATCGAGGGTGCGCGCACGTTCCGCCTCGGCAACCCCGCCGACGGTGCCGCCGTCGACTGCTTCGCCGACGCCCCGCCGCCGCGGCCCGTTCCGCCGCCGCCCCAGGCACCGCAGGCGGAGCCGCGCACGCGGGTGCAGAGCCCGCAGCCGCCGCCCGCGCAGCCGCGTTCCCGGCCGGCGCCGCCCGTTCCGCCCGCCCCGCCCGCGCGCCGTCCGGAGCCTGCGGAGCCCCGGCAGGCGCCGCCGCGGCGGCCGAGTGTGGACAGGCATCCGAGCTCGGTGATCCGCGTCGCGCCGCGCGCGCTGCGCATCGGGCGGGCGCCGGACAACGACGTCGTGCTGTCCGATCTGGTCGTGTCGCGGCACCACGCGGAGCTGCGGACGCTCGGTCCCGGACAGCGTGAGATCGTCGATCTCGGCAGCCACAACGGGACGTACGTCAACGGCGTGCGGGTCGAGCGGGCGGCGTTCGGCGAGGACGACCTGCTCGGCGTCGGGCACGCGACGTTCCGGCTGGTGGGCGAGGAGCTGCGCGAGTTCGTCGACACCGGGGACGTGTCGGTGTCGGTGGAGGGGCTCACCGTGCGGACGCCGGAGGGCAAGGTGATCCTCGACGGCGTCGGCTTCCCGATCCCCGAACGGTCGCTGGTGGCGGTGATCGGCCCGAGCGGCGCGGGCAAGTCGACGCTGCTGGGGGCCGTGACCGGGACGCGGCCGGCGACGGAGGGCACCGTCCGGTACGACAGCCGCGACCTGTACGCCGACTACGACGAGCTGCGGCACCGCATCGGGCTCGTCCCGCAGGAGGACATCCTGCACACCCAGCTCGGCACGCGGAAGGCGCTGCTGTTCGCGGCCGAGCTGCGGTTCCCCGGCGACACCCGCAAGGAGGAGCGCGAGCAGCGCGTGGACGAGGTGCTCGCCGAGCTGGGGCTCACGCCGCACGCGGGCACGCGGATCGACCGGCTGTCGGGCGGGCAGCGCAAGCGGGTCAGCGTCGCGCTGGAGCTGTTGACCAAGCCGTCGCTGCTGTTCCTGGACGAGCCGACGTCCGGCCTCGACCCCGGGCTCGACAAGACCGTGATGGAGATGCTGGCCGAGCTGGCGCACGACGGCCGTACGGTCATCGTCGTCACGCACAGCGTCGCCAACCTCGACACCTGCGACCGGCTGCTCGTCCTCGTGCCGGGCGGGCGGCTCGCGTACTACGGCCCGCCGGACGAGGGGCTCGCGCACTTCGGGAAGAAGAGCTGGGCCGAGGTGTTCCAGGCGTTCGACCGCGATCCGGAGCGCGACTGGGCGGCGGAGTTCCGCGCCTCGCCCCGTTTCGCGCGGTACGTCGCGTACGCCCAGGGGCAGCGCGGCGACCGGACCGAGGCGCGCCCGCCGACGCCGCCTCCGGCGCAGCAGTCGCGGTTCGCGCAGCTCAGCACGTTGTGCCGGCGCTATCTCGCGGTGATCGCGTCCGACCGGAGCTATCTGGTGCTGCTCGGCGTGATGCCGCTGATCCTCGGCGGGCTGACGGCCGCGCTCCCGGCGGACAAGGGCCTGGCCGGGCCGCCGGAGAGCAACCAGGACGCCGCCGCCAAGCTGATGGTGCTGGTGTTCGCGGCGTGCTTCGCCGGGACCGGCAACGCGGTCCGCGAGCTGGTCAAGGAGCGCACGATCTACCGGCGGGAACGGGCCGCGGGCCTGTCCGCCGGGGTGTACCTGATGTCCAAGCTGATGGTGCTCGGCCTGATCACCGGCCTCCAGGCGATCGTGCTCGTCCTGATCGGGCTGGTGTGGGTCGACAAGCCGTCCTCCGGGACGTTCACGTCGGTGCTGCCCGAGCTGATGCTGTCGATGGGGCTGCTCGGCGTCGTGTCGATGACGCTCGGCCTGCTCGTGTCGGCGTCGGTCAACAGCTCGGAGAAGACGCTGCCCCTGCTCATCGTGATCTCGATGGGGCAGCTCGTGCTGTGCGGCGCGCTCGTACGGCTCGTCGGCCTGCCCGGACTGGAGCAGCTCGCCTGGCTGTCGCCGTCCCGCTGGGGGATGGGCGCGGCGGCGGCGACGGTCGATCTCGACACCATCACGCCCCCGGCGGAGGACCCGGACCCGCTGTGGAAGCACAGCGCGTCGGTCTGGGCGATGGACATGGGCGTCTGCGCCGCGCTCGCGGTCGTGTTCGTGGCCGTCGCGTGGTGGCGGCTGGACCGCCTGCGCCCCCGCCGCCGCTGATCCGGGGCCTGCCGTAACGCCGCTGACCTGCGGTGACGTCCTTGCCCCGGCTTTGCCCGGGACGGGGAATACCGGCTGACTCAGGTCGATGATCCTGGGTAGGACCCGACCATGGACAGCGCGAACAATTCGGACGGCGACGTACCCCCAGGCGGAGGACGACCCCCCGGCGGCGCGCCCCCGGGCGGCCCGCCGGTGCGGGCGGTGATCACGCTCGTCGTGAACGGGACCGAGCACCGGATCGGGGTGGACACGCGGGCGTCCCTGCTGGACGTGCTGCGCGAGGACCTCGGGCTGACCGGCTCGAAGAAGGGCTGCGACCACGGCCAGTGCGGCGCCTGCACGATCCTGCTGGACGGCCGGCGCGCCAACGGCTGCCTCGCCCTGGCGGTCGCCCACGACGGCGCGCGGATCACGACGGTGGAGGGCCTCGCCGACGGCGACCGGCTCAGCCCGCTCCAGGAGGCGTTCATCGAGTACGACGCGTTCCAGTGCGGCTACTGCACCCCGGGCCAGCTCTGCTCGGCGACCGCCGTGCTGGACGAGGCGGCGGCCGGGTGGCCGAGCGCCGTCACGCCGGACATCACCGCCGCGACGCCGATGCTGGACGCCGCGGAGATCCGCGAGCGGATGAGCGGCAACCTGTGCCGCTGCGGCGCGTACGTCAACATCGTCGCGGCGCTGCGCGACACCGCCGAACGCGCGGAGCGGCAGTCCGCGGCCGACGCCGCCCGCGCGACCAGCGCCGCGTCCGACGCCAGGTCCGAGGCGATCGGGCACGCCCAGGGGGTGGGGCGCCGATGAGGCCGTTCGTCTACGAGCGCGCCGGGACGGCGGACGACGCGCTGGCGCTGCACGACGGCGACGCCCGCTACCTCGGCGGCGGGACGAACCTCGTCGACCTGATGCGGCTCGGCGTCGAGCTGCCCGGCCGGCTGGTCGACGTCGCGCACCTGCCGCTGGACCGGATCGAGACCGGCGGCGACGGCGGGCTGGTGATCGGCGCGACCGTCCGCAACAGCGACCTGGCCGCCGACCCGTCCGTCCGCGCGAGCCACCCGGTGCTCGCCGAGGCCGTCCTCGCGGGCGCCTCCGGCCAGATCCGCAACCTCGCGACCGTGGGCGGCAACCTGCTCCAGCGCACCCGCTGCCCCTACTTCCAGAACGCCGGCAAGCCCTGCAACAAGCGCGCCCCCGGGAGCGGCTGCCCGGCGTACGAGGGCGAGCACCACAACCTCGCGATCCTCGGGCACTCGACCGCGTGCGTCGCGACCCACCCGTCCGACATGGCCGTCGCGCTCGCGGCGCTGGACGCGCGCGTGCGCGTCCGCCGCCGGTCGGGCGGCGAGCGGCCGGTGCCGCTCGGGGACTTCTACCGGCTGCCCGGCGACGACCCGTCGCGGGACACGACGCTGGAGCCCGGCGACCTCGTCACGGCGGTCGAGGTGCCGCCGGTCGGGATGCCGTCGCGGTACCGGAAGGTCCGCGAGCGCGCCTCGTTCGCGTTCGCGCTGGTCTCCGTCGCGGCGGCGCTGGACGTCGCGGACGGCGAGGTCCGCGACTGCCGGATCGCGCTCGGCGGCGTCGCGCACATGCCGTGGCGGGCGCGGCGGGCCGAGGAGGTCCTGCGCGGCCTCCCGGCGAACGAGGAGTCGTACATCCGCGCGGCGGAGGCGGAGCTGGAGCTCGCCGAACCGCTGCGCGACAACGCGTACAAGGTGCCGCTCGCCACCAACCTCATCGCGCGCACGCTCAGCGAGCTGGGAAGCGGGGAGCGGGCCGGAGGCGACGGCCGGGCGCCGGGTCCGTCGGACGGAGGGCTGTCGTGAGGGCGTTGGAACGGGTCGAGGGCCGCGACAAGGTCACCGGGCGCGCCCGGTACGCGTACGAGTACCCGGTGGAGGGCGCGGTGTACGCGTCGGCCGTCCAGGCGACCGTCGGGCGCGGCACGATCGCGGCGGTGGACGCCGAGGCGGCGCTCGCGATCCCCGGCGTCCTCGCCGTGGTGTCGTGCGAGAACGCGCCGCGGCTGCGGCAGGCGGCCGACGCCGAGCTCGCGGTCTTCCAGTCGCGGGAGGTGTCGTACCGGGGGCAGCTCGTCGCCGCCGTGGTCGCCGAGACGCTGGACACGGCGCGGGACGCGGCCCGGTTCGTCCGGATCGAGTACGCGCCCGCGGCCGAGGGCCCCGACGTACGGCTCCACCCGGGCCATCCGGGGATCTACAAGCCCGACAAGGTGAACCCGACGTTCCCGGCCGACTCGGTGAAGGGCGACCCGGAGGAGGCGCTGCCCGCGTCGGCCGTCCAGGTCGAGGCGACCTACACCACGCCCGCCGAGCACAACAACGCGATGGAGCCGCACGCCACGCTGGCGGTGTGGGAGGAGGACGGGGGCCTGACGCTCTACGACTCCAACCAGGGCTCCTCCACCGTGCGCGACACGCTCGCCGAGATCTTCGGGCTGGAGCCCGAGCGGGTGCGGGTCGTCTCGCCGCACGTCGGCGGCGGCTTCGGGTCCAAGGGCACGCCGCGTCCGAACGTCGTCCTGGCGGCGATGGCCGCCGGAGTGGTCGGGCGTCCGGTGAAGTTCGCGTTCACGCGGCAGCAGATGTTCTCGGCCACCGGCTACCGGCCGCCGTCGATCCAGCGCGTGCGGCTCGGCGCGGACGGCACCGGGCGGCTGACGACGGTCGTCCACGAGGCGCTGTCGCAGACGTCGATGATCCGCGAGTTCGTGGAGCAGACGGCGACGCCGACGCGGATGATGTACCAGGCGCCGAACCGGCGGACCGCGCACCGCGTGACCCGGCTCAACGTCCCGACGCCGTCGTGGATGCGCGCGCCGGGGGAGACGCCCGGCATGTACGCGCTGGAGTCGGCGATGGACGAGCTGGCGTACGCCGCCGGGATCGACCCCGTCGAGCTGCGGATCCGCAACGAGCCCGAGACCGATCCCGAGAGCGGCCTGCCGTTCAGCTCGCGGAACCTCGTCGCGTGCCTGCGGGAGGGCGCGGAGCGCTTCGGCTGGGGCGACCGCGACCCCCGCCCCGCGGTGCGGCGGGAGGGCCGCAAGCTCTACGGGACGGGCGTCGCCTCGTCCACCTATCCGGCGTACCGCTCGCCCAACCAGGCGTACGTGCGCGCCGACGCCGACGGCCGGTTCACGGTGCGGATCGCCGCCGCCGACATCGGCACCGGCGCCCGGACCACCCTCACCCTGATCGCCGCCGAGACCCTCAAGGTCGAGCCCGAACGGGTCGCCGTCGAGCTGGGCGACAGCTCGCTGCCGCGCGCGTCGCTGGCGGGCGGTTCGAGCGGCACCGCCGGGTGGGGCTCGGCCGTCGTCCGGGCGTGCGAGGCCCTGCTGCCGAAGCTCGACGCCGGGCTCCCGGCGGAGGCGACGGCCGACACGACCGACGAGGTCAAGGCCCAGGAGAAGTACGCCAGGCACGCGTACGGCGCGCAGTTCGCCGAGGTGGAGGTGGACGTCGACACCGGCGAGGTCCGCGTCCCGCGGATGCTCGGGGTGTTCGCCGCCGGGCGGATCATCAACCCGACGACCGCGCGGTCGCAGTTCATCGGCGGCATGACGATGGGGCTCGGCATGGCCCTCATGGAGCAGACCGTCATGGACGAGGAGTTCGGCGACTACCTCAACCACGACCTCGCGCAGTACCACGTCCCGGCCTGCGCCGACGTCCGCGACATCGAGGCGTTCTGGGTGGACGAGCGCGACGCCCACCTGAACCCGATGGGCTCCAAGGGCATCGGCGAGATCGGCATCGTCGGCGCGGCGGCGGCCGTCGCGAACGCCGTCCACCACGCCACCGGACTGCGCGTCCGCGACCTGCCGATCACCCCGGCCAAGATCCTCACCGGAATGTGAGGCCCGGCCCGGCCCCGGCGGACCCTCCGCGCGAGATCTGATCCTTCCGCGGGAAGGGGTGATCGGCGGGGGCGGGGCGGGTATCGACCACGTGCTCGGGGGCGAGCCGACTCCCCGAGGTGATCGCCTTGTACCAGCAGGTCCTCGATCCCGTCGCCGACTCGCTCGGCTGGAGCTCCCTGGTCGCCGCGCTGCCGCTCCTGGTGCTGTTCGCGCTGCTCGGCGGGCTGCGGATGCGCGCCTGGCTCGCGTCCCTGATCGCGCTCGCCGCGGCGCTGCTGATCGCGGTCTGGACGTACGGGATGCCCGTCGGGCAGGCCGTGCTCGCCGGGACGGAGGGGGCCGCGTTCGGCTTCTTCCCCATCCTGTGGATCGTGATCAACGCGATCTGGGTCTACAACCTGACCGTCCGGACGGGGCACTTCGACGTGCTGCGCCGCTCGTTCGCCCAGGTCAGCGACGACCGGCGGATCCAGGCGATCCTGATCGCGTTCTCGTTCGGCGCGCTGATGGAGGCGCTCGCCGGGTTCGGGACGCCGGTCGCGGTCACCTCCGTCATGCTGATCGCGCTCGGGTTCGAGCCGCTCAAGGCCGCGGTGCTCGCGCTCACCGCCAACACCGCGCCCGTCGCGTTCGGCGCGATGGCCACCCCGATCCTCACGCTGGGCAAGGTCACCGCCATCGACAGCGACACGCTCGGCGCCATGGTGGGCCGCCAGACGCCGATCCTCGCGGTGTTCGTCCCGCTGGTGCTCGTCGTGATCGCGGACGGGCGGCGCGGGCTGCGGGAGGCGTGGGGCGCCGCCGCGCTGTGCGGCGCCGCGTTCGGGATCGCGCAGTACGCCACGGCCAATTTCGTGTCCGTGCCGCTCGCCGACGTCGTCGCCGCGCTGGCGTCGGCGCTCGCGATCGTCCTGCTCGTACGGCTCCGTCCCGCCGCCGGCGCCCGTCCCGCCGTCGTCGCGGGCGGCGCGGCCGACGAGCCGACGCCGGAGTTCGAGGCGCGCGCGGCGGGCGGCGTCGGCGCGGGCCGGGGCGAGGTCGTCCGGGCGTACGCGCCGTACGGGATCATCATCGCCGTCTTCGTCGTCTGCCAGATCGACACGGTGAAGGACCTGCTCGACCGCGCGACCCGCACGTTCGACTGGCCGGGACTCGACCTCGTCGGCGCGTCCGGCAAGCCGCTCGGCCTGGTGACGTTCACGTTCAACTACCTGACGACGCCCGGGACGCAGATGCTGGTGGCCGGGGCGCTCACGATGGCGGCGCTGCGCGTCGGGCCCGGTGCCGCGCTGCGCGCCTACGGCGCGACGCTGCGGCAGCTCCGGTGGGCGATCCTCACCGTGATGGCGGTGCTGGCCCTGGCGTTCGTGATGAACGCGTCCGGGCAGACGATCACGCTCGGCACGTGGATGGCGGGCGCGGGCGGCTCGTTCGCGCTGATCTCGCCGATCCTCGGCTGGCTCGGCACCGCCGTCACCGGGTCGGACACCTCGTCCAACTCCCTGTTCGGCGCGCTCCAGATCACCGCCGCCCACAAGGCCGACCTGCCCGCCGTGCTGATGGCCGCGAGCAACAGCTCCGGCGGCGTGCTCGGCAAGATGGTCTCGCCGCAGAACCTCGCGATCGCCGCCGCCGCGGTGGGCCTGGACGGCCGCGAGGGCGACATCTTCCGGCGGGTCATCGCGTGGAGCCTGGTGTTCCTGGCCGGGATGTGCGTGCTGTCGGCCCTCCAGTCCACGGCCGTCCTGGCGTGGATGGTGCCCTGACCTGGTGGAACGAGGCGCGCACGGCGCGTTCGGCGTCAGAAGCGCTGCTTGGCCTCGTTGGCGGCGGGCCCGGTCATGAGCTTCTCCAGCAGATCGGTGAGGGTACGGCGCTCGTCCCGGGTGAGGGCGTCGGCCCAGACCCGTTCGCGCGCGTTGTGCTCCTCGTAGGCGCCGGTGATCGCGTCGTGCCCGGCGCCGGTCAGCTCGATCAGGACGGCGCGGCGGTCGTGCACGGCCTGCCGCCGGGTGACCAGGCCGTCGCGTTCGAGGGTGTTGACGACGGCGGACACGGCGGCGCGGCTGTTGCCGGAGAGCTGGGCGACGCGCTTGCCCTCCAGCGGGCCCGCGAGCCAGAGCACGAACAGCACCCGGAACCCGGCCCAGCTCCAGCCGCGCGGCCGGTGCACGGTCGACTCCCAGTCGTACACCAGCGCGCTCGCGAGGCGGTGCAGCGTGAGGCCGAGCCGCATCGCGTCGGCGTCGACCGACGGCAGCTCGGCGGTGGTGCGCTCGATCGCGAAGTCGACGAACGACAGGTAGTCGAGCTCCCCGGATCCGGCGGCGGTCATGGGCGCAAGCCTAGACGGGGCGCGGGGAAGGTCTTCCCATGGAACGGCGGGGCGCGTTACGGTGACCCACAAATGATCAAACCTTTGATTAAAGGAGGCGGCATGGCAGCCAAGGCGTTCGCGTCCTCGGCGGACCTCACCGACAAGGAGCAGACCCTGGAGGTGCTCGCCGACGGCGTCTACGCCCTCACCGCCGAGGGCGACCCCAACGTCGGCGCGATCGAGGGCGAGGACTTCCTCGTCTGCTTCGAGGCCCTCGCCACCCCCGTCGCCGCCCGCGAGTGGCTCGCGAAGCTGCGCGAGCACACCGACAAGCCGATCCGCTACCTGGTGCTCTCGCACTACCACGCGGTACGGGTCCTCGGCGCGAGCGCGTTCGGCGCCGAGGTGATCGTCGCGCACGACAACACCCGGGCCCTGGTCGCCGAGCGCGGCCGGCAGGACTGGGAGTCGGAGTACGGCCGGATGCCGCGGCTGTTCAAGGACCCCGACTCCATCCCCGGGCTCACCTGGCCGACGCTCACGTTCTCCGACCGGCTCACGATCCCGCTCGGCGGCGACCGCGGCGACCTGGTCCTGAAGTACTGCGGGCGCGGGCACACCGAGGGCGACATCGTCGCCTGGCTGCCCGAGCGCGGGATCCTGTTCGCGGGCGACCTCGTCGAGGCGCAGGCCGCGCTCTACACCGGCGACGCGTTCCACCGCGACTGGGCGGCCGGCACGCTCGACACCCTCGCCGCGTTCGGCGCCGAGGCGCTCGTCGGCGGGCGCGGCGCGGTCGCCCGCGGCCGGGACGGCGTGGACGCCGCGATCGCGCAGACCCGCCACTTCCTGGAGGTGATGATCCGCGAGGTCGGCACCGTCCAGGCGAGCGGCGGCACGCTGAAGGAGGCGTTCCAGCGCACCCACGCCGCCCTCTACGAGCGGTACGGCAAGTGGCCGATCTTCGAGCACTGCCTGCCGTTCGACGTGGCCCGCCTCTGGGACGAGCTGAACGGGGTCGAGCGGCCCGTCATCTGGACGGCCGAACGCGACCGCGAGGTCTGGGCCCAGCTCCAGGACTAGAGGATGACCGAGCCGAGCGTGGTGGTCGTCGGGAACGGGCCCGTCGGCCAGACCACCGCACTGCTGCTGGCCCGCTGGGGCGTGCCCGCCGTCCTGCTGGACGCGCGCCCCCACCGCGACCCGGTCGGGTCCAAGGCGATCTGCCAGCAGCGCGACGTGCTGGACGTGTGGGAGGCGGTCGGCGCCGGAGCGCGCATCGCCGCCGAGGGCGTCACCTGGACGACCGCCCGCACGTTCTACCAGGGCGAGGAGCTGTTCTCCTACGCCCTCCAGGACGGGGGGAGCTCCCCGTTCCCGCCGTTCGTCAACATCTCCCAGGCGCGGACGGAGGAGATCCTCGACGAGCGCATCGCCGCCGAACCCCTCATCGACGTCCGCTGGAACCACCACGTCACCGGCATCGCCCAGGACGGCTCCGGCGTCACCGTGACCGTCGAGGGCGGCGCCGCGATCCGCGCCGCGTACGCGGTCGTGTGCGCGGGCGCCCGCGGCGACGCGCTCAGGGCCGCGCTCGGCGTGACGTTCGACGGCCACTCGTTCGACGACCGCTTCCTGATCTGCGACATCCGCGCGGACCTGCCCGGCTGGACGAACGAGCGGCGCTTCCACTTCGACCCCGAGTGGAACCCGGGCCGCCAGGTGCTGATCCACCCCTGCCCCGGCTCGACGTTCCGGATCGACTGGCAGGTGCCCGGCGACTACGACCTGGCCGCCGAGACGTCCTCGGGCGCGCTCGACGCCCGCGTCCGCGCCATCATCGGCGACCGCCCGTACGAGATCGTGTGGAACTCGGTCTACCGCTTCCACTCCCGCGCCGTGAACCGCATGCGCGTGGGCCGCGTCCTGCTCGCCGGCGACTGCGCCCACCTGGTGTCGCCGTTCGGCGCGCGCGGCCTCAACTCGGGCGTCGCCGACGCGGAGAACGCCGCGTGGAAGCTCGCCTACGTCCTCAACGGCTGGGCCGGCGAGGACCTCCTGGAGACCTACCACCTCGAACGCCACGCCGCCGCCGTCGAGAACCTGGAGGTCACCACCGCGACGATGGACTTCCTCGTCCCCCAAGACGAGACCCGCCACGCCCACCGCGTCGCGGTCCTCACCCGCGCCCTCGGCGACCCGTCGGCGCACGCCCTGGTCGACTCGGGCCGCCTGTCCGAGCCGTTCTGGTACGTGTCGTCCCCCCTCACCACCCCCGACCCGACCCGCCCGTTCGCGGGCCGCCCCCCGCGCGGCCACGTACCGCCCCCGGGGCCGGGCGTGCTCGTCCCGGACGTCCCGGTCGCGGGCGGCCGCCATTTCCGCTCGCTGGCCCGCGACGGCTACCTCTACCTGATGGGCCCCGGCGCGAAACCCCCAGCGAAACCTCCGTTCGGCGGCCCCGTCCGCCACCTGGAATTGAAAGACATAGACGAACACGGCCTCCTAGCCAAAACCCTGTCCATCCGCGAAAACGAGACCTGGATAATCCGTCCCGACGCCCACATCTCCGCAATCCACTCTTGAACGCGCGGCGGGCCGAGGCCCCCGCCCCGGCCCGCCGCGTTCCATCGCCTCGGCGCAATTCCCGCCTCTGGCGTGTCGTACGGTGGCGCGGTCGGTCAGGGGGCGTTGACCTTGCCGACCGGCGCCGCCTTCACGGTGCGGTGGCCGGGTTTGCCTCCGAGGACGACCTTGCGCAGCGAGATGTTGTTGTTGAGGTCGCCCTCGAACAGCCGGTGCGCCGGGTTGGCGATCACCTGGATGTAGTACGTGCCGTTCGCCAGTGCGGTCACGTCGAACGACTGCCCCGGCAGCGACTGCACGTAGGTGTCCCCGGAACCGACGTCGAGCACTTCGCGGACGGACAGCGACGACAGGTCACCGCACGCGGTGTGCAGGTCGGTGTTGTCCGGCTTCCAGTTGGCGTTCTTGACCAACTGGTTGATCGCGTCGGTGTTGGCCAGGCAGAACGCCTCCTTCTGGCTCCGTACGATCTCCTTCTTGTCCGCGCCCAGGAGCCGGTAGCTGGCGAAGTCCTTGAAATGCCAGTGCTCGTGCCCGTCCCGCGGATCCCATTCCATTCCGCCGGTCTTGGCGTAGCCGATCTGGCGGCCGTTGCCGTCGAAGAAGTACTGGTAGGCGTCCATCAGGTCCTGCTTCACCCGGAAGCCGTCCACGACGAGCGGCGACGGGCCCGCGTTCCACACATTGGCGCTGAACGCCATGTAGTCGCGCTTGGGGGCGGCGCCGCCCTCCTCGCCGTGATCGATGCCGATCTCCCAGGCCGGCAGGGCCCGCAGGTCGGGTTTGGGGCCCTTCGGCACCGCGCCGTTGCCGGCGGGCTTCGCGCCGGCCTTGAGCGGGGCCGGGGAGGGCGCGGCCTTCGGCCTGGCGCCGTGCCCGTCGTCCATGGTGCGGACGGTCACCGCGATCTTCTTCGGTGTGCCCGGGATGCCGAACAGATCCCGGTACGCCTTGGTCACGCTCACGGTCGCGGTGTACGCGCCGTCGGCCAGCCTCACCGGGGCGTTGGCCTGCTCGTCCCCGGTGGCGTCGGTCGCCCAGCCCTTCTGGATGCCCCACACCGAGCCGAGCGTCCACGGGTTGCCCGAGCAGCCGACCGGATACGGGGACTTGGCCGGCGCCCCGGGGGCGACCCGGGCCGACTCGGCGGAGGGGCACACGTCCTGGACGCGGTCCAGGACCTTCTTTCCCTTGGCGTCGGTCAGCGACACGTGCAGGAACTTGGGGAACCCGGTGAAATCCTTCAGCAGGCCCTTCGGCAGCGCTTTGGTGCGCGTACCGCCGGAATGGCGGATGAGCTGGTTCGCGGTGATCGGGTCGTTGTACGACTTGCGCTGCGCCCGCACCTCGAACGGCGCGCCGGTCGCGCTGAGGTAGACCCCGAGGTCGAGCATCGCCTCGGGGCTTTCCCCGTACTTGGTCACGGTCACTTTGGCGGAGGCGGCGAGCAATTGGAGACCGGCCTTCGCCGGTGCGGCCTGGGCCGCCTGGAACCCGCCCGCGGCGAGTACCACGGCGGTCGCGGCGGCGATACGGATCGGACGACCGGGGCCAGAACGTCTACTGCTGATGACGGTCCTCCATCTTCGTCGTCCGCGCCTGCGCGCGGACAGGGGGGAACAGTTCGCGGGGACGAAGCCGGATCCCGCCCCCGCGTTGAGCGCGAGACGTCCGACCGGCGATCGTGTGATGTATACGACCATCGAAACGGGCCCGGCGTTCGAGGAACACGCCCTTCAAATGTCCGGATTTCGTGACAATAACTCGGCGCGACCCGCACGCCGGAGAGGAGTTCGACGCCCGCCTCCACCTCGCTGGGGACGGTGCGTACATCCTTCGGGGGACCGAAAGAACCTCATCGCCGACGAGGTGCCGGCTCCCCGCGTGGCGAAGGATCGAGATCTACGCCTAGCGAAGGGAGTGCGCCATGCGGACGATCGGGATCATCGCCGCCGCCATCGGGTTCCTCTCGGCGGTGTACCACTACACCGGCGGTGAGAACATCGAGCTGATGAAATGGTCGCAGGGCCACCAGCCCCTCGCCGGCCTCGGCATCGGCGCCGCCGGACTGCTCGTCACCGCCCTCGGCGCGGCCCTGTCCCGGAAGCGCTGAGGCGACGCCCCTGGCCGCGCGAGCCGTACCCCGACACCCGCGAACACGGCTTCCACGTGGCCCAACGGCGGGAGCGCGGAACCGTGGATAAGGTCTGGCCGTATGGAGACCCATGGTGGGCTGACGAGCAGGCGATCGCTGTTCGCGGTCGCCGTTATCGGCACAGCGTGGGCGGCGCTTGTCTTCCTGTTCTTCATGACCTTGTCGAGCTGGCCGTCCTCTATGCCCGACGACGAACGGCCATTCCATGTGTCGTCGTTGGCCTGGGCCCTGGGAACGCTGGCCGTCGTGGCACTGATCGGCGCGCTGGTGGCCGTTGTCGTGAAGGAATCCGCCCGTTGGCAGGACGACGGCTCCAGGGAGAACGGGGTCCAGGTGGCGGGCTTGATGCTGACCCTGGCCGCCTGGTTCTTCGGCGGGGTGGTCACCCTCGGGCTGTACATGTTCAACGTGCCGTTCAACCTTTTCGCCAATGTCCCGGGAGACATCTGCGGAGGATCCGGCGGGGCCGGAACTTTCGCGTGCCTGCATCGAGTGGGCCGTACCCTCCACGTACTCGGAGTCGTGTCGGCCCTTTTGGCATCCCCCGTGACGTGGGCCTCGTTCTGGATGATGCGTCGTTCGCGATTGGCCGCGGGCCTGGCCCCGGTCATTGTCTTCGCCCTGTACCTACTGGCCCTGCGCCTATGGCTGCCCCACGAAGGCTTGGGCGTCCCAGACCGCCCAGACCTCCAGCCGTAAAGGCGTAGCCAAGCACTGAATCAAAGCGAGGCACCGCCCATTCTCCGCGAACTCATCGGAAAGGGCGTCCAAATCGTCCCCCGAGATCTCCTCGTCCAGTGTCGCGGATACTCCGCAGGCGGCACCACCTGTCCCGGGATGCGGTGAACGTGAGGCCGGTTGCCGGTCGGGGGCCATCAGCTGGGGCGGGCATGCCGGTTCTGTCAGGCCGGGGCGGCCTGGACGGGCAGGGCGCCACGGACGTCCAGGTGCCGGGTCAGGCCCATCCGGTCGAGGAGGTCGGCGATCCGCGGGGCGGGCCGCAGCAGGACCAGCCGTCCGTCGGCGGCGCTGATGCGCTTGTGGGCTCGCACCAGCGCGTTGATGCCCGAGGAGTCACAGAACCGCAGCCGGGACAGGTCGATCGCCACTTGCGGCGGTGACGCCGGCGATCGACCGGCCTGCGCGAGGTGGTCGTCCAGGCCGGGGGAGGTATGGAGGTTGAGCTCTCCGCCGACGCTCACCACGATCCAGCCGTCCTGCCGGCTGAGATCGAAGTCCGCGCCACTGGCCGGGGTGCCGGCCGCCGTCACCATCATCGATCACCCTGGGTCCTGGTCGGTGCAGCCCGCCGGTACGCGGACCTGCGTCGGGCGTTCGGTCGCCAGGGTTCATTGTGCCCTGCCGCATCTGGGCTTGTCCGGTCCGTGGCCGAGCGAGGACAGCCGAGGAATGCCTGGTCACCTAGGGCGGCGGAATCACCGCGACCGCCATCCTGCACGCTTTGTCCGGCCAGGGGCCTGCCGGGCGCTCGCGCGCCGGGACCTCATAGTGAGTGGCGGGAAGCATTGGTGTGGCTGTCGGTGCCGCTGGTGGCATGGGGGTGAGTGGTAAGGGCGGAGTCGGTGGTGGGGTGGGTGGGGATGAGGCGGTTGACGCCGGTGTGGGTGAGCAGGCGGGTGAGGCGGTCGGGGACGGCGGCCAGGGTGAGCGAGCCGTGGCCGGCCTTGAGCCGCCGGTAGAGGACGATCAGGGCGTTCAGGCCGCTGGAGTCGCAGAACGGTACTCGGGACAGGTCCAGGATCAGGTGGGGGTGCTGGTCTCCTGCGACGGTCAGGGCGGTGTCGCTGAGCCGGGTGCTGGTGGTGAGGTTGAGTTCGCCTTCGACGGCCAGCACGGCGATGCCGTCCAGCGTGCGGGCCATGCTGATCCGGAGGTCGTGGGCGTGGCTCACAGTGACGGCTCTCTGGGCTGGGTGGCCGGTGGGGCGGCGGCGTGACCGGTGGACGCCCTGGCGCCGGTCCCGCCGCCGTCGGGGCAGGCGTGCGGGGCGTTGAGCGCGGTCATCGCCAGCAGGGCGACGTCGTCGTCGTTGGAGGCGAAGCCGTCCAGTACGGCGGTGAGGCGGTCCACCAGTTGGGTCGCCGGGTGGGGGAACGCGGTGTTCTCGGGCCCGGTGCGCAGGGCCGGCGGGGGGAGGGGCGGCCGGTTCAGCAACTCGACGAGGCCGGCTTCGCCGAGCATGGCGCCGGTGCCGTCGGTGTCGGCTTCGATGAGGCCGTCGGTGTACAGCAGCAGTCCGTCTCCGGGGTCCAGGACGAGGCGGGTGTCGGCGAAGGTGGCTTCCTCCAGCGCGCCGACCAGCATCCCGCCGGTGATCCGCGCCGGCTCCGCCCGAAGCCTCTCGCCGTTGTCGGCCGCGCCGCCGTTTCCCGTGCCGCCGTTTCCCGTGCCGCCGGTTCCCGCGCCGTCGTGAACGGGGCCGGAGTGGGCGGGGGCGCGCAGGACCATGACGGTGGGGTGGCCGCCGGTGCCCAGGTGGACGGTGAACCCGCCGGTCGGGGCGGGGGTGATGGTGCCGAAGACCGCGGTGCAGAACCGGCCGCCGTGGGCGGGGTCCAGCAGCAGCGCGGTGTTGAGTTCGGCGAGCACGGCGGCGGGGTCGGGGTCGTGCAGGGCGGCGGCGCGCAGGGTGTAGCGGATCAGGGAGGTGACCGCGGCGGCCGCGGCGCCCTTGCCGCACACGTCGCCGAGGAAGAACGCCCACCGGTCGGCGCCGAGCGCGAACACGTCGTAGAAGTCGCCGCCGACCTCGCGGGTCGAGGCGGTCCGGTAGTGGCTGGCCAGCCCCATCCCGGGGATGCGCGGCAGGGCAGGGGGCAGCAGGGTGCGCTGTAGGGTGCCGGCGAACTCCTCCAGGTCGGCCTTGTCGCGTTCGGCCTGGGCGCGCAGCCGGCGTTCGGTGCGCAGCCTGCTCAGCGCCGACAGCCGCAGCTCCAGTTGGTCGGCGACCATCGCGGCCAGGTCGCGCAGCATCGCGGTGTCGGCGGCGGTGATGGTCCGGGGCCGGGTGTCCAGCACGTTGACGGTGCCCAGCCGGTGGCCGTCGGCGGTGATGATCGGCGCGGCGGCATAGAACCGTATCTTCATGTCCCCGGTCACCAGGGGGTTGGCGCGGGCGAGGGGATCGGTCAAGGCGTCGGGAACGACCAGAGGCTCGTCGTTCAGGATCGCTGAGGCGCACAGCCCGGGGTCGCGGCCGATCTGGGCGACGCCTGCGAGGCCGTGAACGGCCTTGAACCAGATCCGGTCGGTGTCCACGATCGCCACCGTGGCCATCGGCGTGTCGAACCAGCGGGCCGCCATCGCCGCCACTCGGTCGAACGCCCCGTCAGGCGGAGTGTCGAGGATGTCGTAGCGGCGCACCGCCTCTACCCGGGCCGCCTCCACTCGGGCCGCCTCTCTCCGGGCCATGTCCTTGGTGGCACGCGCCGCGCGCGGTTCCATGAAGCGGCAGCACGGACCCGCCGCCGGCCGCCAGCGTCTTCCCGGCCATCTTCCCGCCTCCCTGCGCGGCTCCCCGCACCGTTCGGCCGTCGGCGCCGCCGCCGGCTGGCTCCCCCGACCGTCCCGGATGCGCCGGACGTACCTTGTCTTCGTCAACGCCGGCGCGTCCGTCCCTCCACGGTTGCCTGAGGGAAGCCGTTCAAACAGCCATGGGGACCACGAGCCCGGCGGGACGGTTCACGGAGGCCGGGCCCGTCACCGGGCGGGATCGTTTCGGCCGGTCACCACCGGTACCAGCGGCGACGGCGGCCCCCGCCCTCGGCGGTCCGGAAGACGAAGCCCAGCGCCCACAGGACCAGGACCGCGATCGCGATCCACCAGAGGAGCTTGAGAGCGAACCCGGCCCCGATCAAGATCACGATCAGCAGCAGAACCAGCAGCAAGGGAACCATGTGTGCACCTCCAGCCCGCCTCTACCCTGCCTTTACCTGTTCATGCCCGCCGCCGCGCGGGCCCACGTCACCGCGGGTCGAACGCTCTGCGGCACCACGGCGGCGGCCGCGCGCGGCCGATGGGCGGGCGGCCGGTCCGTGCGCGCTGCCGCGACGGACCGATCATCATGTGCGGCCGGGGTTAGGATCGGGGACCGCAGGCGCCGTCACCGGGCTGCCGTCCGCTGCACCGCGCAGTGGCCGAGAGGGGGTCCCGATGGGTGGGTTGCAGTTGCAGCCGCTGACCGAACTGGTCGGCGTGCGAGCGGTCGGCGAGGTGAACATCACCAACCGGACCGCGTGGGAAGGCACCCTCGCCGAACTGCCCTCCACACCGTCCGACCCGCCTGTGGTGCATCTGGAGTTGGCCGAGCTCACCAGTGTGGACGCCGGAGGCGCCGCGGCCGTCGCGGCGGTGGCGCAACGCCTGGCCCCTGAGGGCCGGGTGGTCCTGCACGATCCGCCGCGCGCGCTGACCCGGATCCTGGAAGTACTCTGGCCGGGTACCGCGGGGATCGAGGTGTCCTCATCATGACCGCTTCCGACCACACCCGAACGGGCCGGACCGGCGGCGCCTCCACCGAGCCGTTCTGGCATCCGGCGCTGTTCTACCGGGGAGAGAGCCAGTACCTGGCCGGCACCGTGCCGTTCGTCCGCGAAGGCGTGCGCGCCGGCGAGCCGGTGGCCGTCGCGGTCCCCGCGTCCCGTCTGGAACTGCTGCGCACGGCCCTGGACCGTGAACTGGGCGCCGACCTGGAGCAGGTGCGGCTGCTGGACATGGCCCGCGCCGGCCGCAACCCCGGCCGCATCATCCCCGGCGTCCTGCGCGCGTTCGCCGACCGCCACCCCCGCCGCCGGGTCCGGATCATCGGCGAACCGATCTGGCCGGGCCGCTCCGGCAGCGAGTACCCCGCCTGCGCCCAGCACGAAGCGCTGATCAACAACGCCTTCACCGGCCGAATGGTGTCGATCCTGTGCCCCTACGACGCCGACGGCCTGCCCGAGCAGGTCCTGGCCGACGCCGCCCGCACCCACCCCGTTCTCATCGACACCGACGCGGGCGGCGGCACGGGCGAGGGCGGGCGACCCAGCGACCGGTACGCGCCCGACGCGGTCGTGGACACCTACAATCTCCCGCTGCCCGAACCCGACCGCGCCAGCGTCGTGACCTTCGACCGCGACACCCTCGGCCGGCCCCGCTCCCTGGCCGTCCAGCACGCCACCACCGCCGGACTACCGCAGGACCGGGTCCTGGACCTCGAGCTGGCCGTCACCGAGCTGATCACCAACTCCATCGTCCACGGCGGCGGCACCGGCACCCTGCGCCTGTGGAACGACGAAGGCTTCATCGTCTGCGACGTCCGCGACCGCGGCCACATCACCGATCCCCTCGCCGGCCGCCGCCCCGTCGACCCCGCCACCCCGGGCGGGCGGGGCCTGCTGCTGATCAACCACCTGGCCGACCTCGTCCGCGTCCACACCACCCCGGACGGCACCACCATCCGCATCTACTTCGTTCTGTGATCCAGATCCAGGGGCAGGCGGCTGTTCAAGGGCCGGGCCCGTCGCTGTCGTCGTCCGCGCGACGGCAGTAGAGGGGGGACTCACAGACGCGGGTCCGGGCCCTCGCTGACACCCCACGTCTCCGCGAACCGTCCGCCGTCGATGCGGAAGATCTCGATCAGCATGGGACGCACGTCGCCGTCCAGGCCGGCGATCCCCTCGACGGACGAGCGGACGGCGACCTTGTCGCCGTCAACAAGAACGTCGTCGGCCACAACACGCATGTCCGGAAACTGGGCGACGATCGTTCGCCAGGCCTCCTTGCCCGCTTCGAACCCGATGGCGCCGAGCGGATGGTTGAGGAAACCGGGGGTGAACAGATCGGCGGCCTGGTCGAACTGCCGGGTGTTGAAGCACTCGTGCATCCGCCGCACCAAAGTGTTCGCCTCCTCGCGTGTGGTCATCGGCACGATCCCCTTCGGCTGCTGGGCGTGGTGAACGACGCGAGACGATAAGCGGTGCGCCGCCCCGTTTCCGCGCCAGCATACGGGGCGCCACCCCGGTTAAGCTAGAGGCGAGATGTCCGACCGACCGCCTGATCGCAATCCAGCGAAGACCCCAGCAGCCCTCCGGAGTGGCCGGGAGCTGCGGGCCGACGCACGCCGCAACCGTGAGCGAGTGCTGCGGACCGCGCAGCGACTGTTCGCGGCGCAGGGCCTTGACGTCTCGCTCGACGAGATCGCCCGCCGGGCGGGTGTCGGCCCCGGGACCGTCCACCGACACTTCCCCACCAAGCAAGCGCTCTACCTCGCCGTCGCGATCGATCAGCTCAGGCACCTGGTGGCGGAGGGGGAGGCGCTCACCGGCACCGACGATCCGGCTGCCCTGTTCACACTGCTGGCGCGGATGATGGCGTCCGGCGCGGAGAACGCAACGGTCAAGAGCGCGCTCACGGCCGCCGAGTTCGACCTGCGCAGCGCCGCTCCGGACGTCGCGGCAGACCTCACGCACCAGGTCGCGGGCCTGCTCGATCGGGCCCACTCGGCCGGCGTCGTACGCCACGACCTCACGGTCGACGAGGTGATGGCACTCGTCGCCGGCGCCTTCGCAGCGATCCGCCACGCCGACGCGGAGACCAGCCGCGAACGCTCAGCACACATCGCCCAGCTCATCCTCGACGGACTGCGCCCCCAGCCCCGCTAGCCGCAACCGCGGCCTATCCGCTGTTCATCCATCCGCACCACCTGGCCTGGTCCGAGCCATCCTCTGCCTGCGTCTGATCAGCTCAAAACGAAGATGAAGAAGGCTCGACGCTCTTGCGCGTCCTGATGGCGAATACGGCGGGGGTTGGTTCGCCGCTTTCGGAGAACCGTTCTGGTGTCAGCCCAGCGTCCAAGAAGGCGTGCAGTAGTTCGGGGAGCGGACGGTGTGTGGCGCCGACTTTGGCGCGCACGCCTTGGTCGGTCCAGGACGCCTTGGTCCAGTGGCCGTCGAGGTAGCCGGGACGGATCACCACTGCGTCGGGGTCGCCGCGGTCGGCGAATCCGCCGCAGAAGCAGGGGTGGACGCCGACGTGCACGAACGTCCCTCCAGGGCGCAGGACTCTGGCCGCCTCGCGTAGCACCTGCGGGTAGGCGGGCATGTCGGTATGGACCATCATCGCGATGACCGCGGGCAGCGAGTCGTCCCGGACCGGCAGTCGCCCGGCGTCGGCCTGTGCGACGGGAAGGCGGCCGCGGGCGTGCCGCAGCATTCCGGCGGACAGGTCGACGCCGATGGGAGTCCATCCCAGTTCGCGGACCCGGGCGGCGTGGACGCCGGTGCCGCACCCGATCTCCAAGCAGGTCCCGCTGCCCTCGCCGAGGAGGCCGCGCAGGACACCGTCGAGACCGAGGGGGTCACCGTCCCGGGCCCCGGCTGCCCCGAGGAATTGCTGTTCGTACCAGTCCGCGATCTCGTCGTATGCCGCAGTCGGCGCCATCGCCCCACTCCTCCGTGACAGTTCGTCGACCCTTCGGAGATGTCTGGCCTTCGACCCTAACTTCGATGTGACCGTAACCCGAGGAGTCAGCTATCGGCGGATTCATGTGGTGGACCTCCACCCCCCAATTCCGGACGCACCCTGTCCCTTTACGTCCGATCGAGCTCCGCCGGCAGCACCTCATAGTCGGGATTCGCAAACGCCTCTAGGGCCGATGTCATCACCGCGACGACACTCTGACCGGCGGGGCCAACTCCATGCGGGGTAACCGCCACTCGCAGCAGGCGTCGGTGGCGTCGCCGTGCGGGCTGGATCGGGCCGCCGACGGCCTGCTGGAAACCGTCAGCGGGCTGAACGGCACAGCCGCACCCACCACCGTTCGCAGGTGAGGCCCGCGCCGAGGGAGTCTTCGTTTCGGCGCCGACCCGTTGCGGTGCCGAGGTCGCATCGGGGTAGCGGTGCGGGTGGGGTGGCGGGGCCGTGACAGGGGGCTGGCTTGTGCCGCGATCACGTCAAGGCGATCCGGGGGTCCTGCGGCCGAGAAGGCACCCTGTCGTGACGGTAAGCAGTAGGTCGGTCGCACAGGGTAGGAGTCGGCTCGCGGTGAGGCGGAACGACCACCTCGCTCGCACGCGGAAAGAGGTTCTGCAATGAACCGGCGGATCAGGGTGTACGAGCCGTCGGGGATGGCGGCGGGTGATTCCTTCGTCCTCCGGCGCGGCCCGTGGCGTCACGCGGGCGCACTGAACTAGATCGACTTCTCGAACACGCCCTTGGCACACCCGGCGAATCATTCGGCTTCGCGGCACAAGGAGGCTCTGTAGGTCATGGCCGGAAACAGCACAGAGAACACGGTGGGCACCGCATATATCGGCGACGTGTTCATGCGTCACCCGCTGACCACGCAGAACCAGCAGGAGCTCGAACTCGACGCCAAGGCCGGGGCCATCCTGCGGCGGAACGAGGAAAGGGGTGTGCTGAAGAGGACCCCCAAGGACGGAAAAGAGGAGATCTGCCCTGTCGGATTCTCTTTGAACGAGAAGTGGTACGGGCGGGTTCCCGCAAGAGAGCAGACGGCACACGAGCGCGGATGGTACGCCTACCTGAATGTGGGTGTACCACTCATCGAAGAGCGCAGCGACATCGAGCAGCCCCCTCCCGACCTGATCTCCAAGCAGACGTACATCAACGGAACCGACCCCATCAAAGTCACCGTGACCGACACCGTCGAATTCGAGATCTCGAACACCATCAGCTGGTCGCTGGCGGGTGAGGTGAAGCTGACGTTCGGGGCGAGGACCAGCACGGCGCTCCAGCAGCAGTTGGCGAAGAGCATGGCGATGAAGCAGCATCAGAAAAGTACCCAGCTCAGCAGCAAGGACCGCTTGGGCGGCGACTCGGAGTCCCAGACGGAGATGACGAGTACGACAACGGCCACGGGTTCCGCCACGGGCACGGGAGAGCTGTGGGGAGACCTGATGCTGGGGATCACCGGTTCCATCAGCGGTTCGCTGACCACCGCGTGGAAGCACCAGTCCTCGGTCAGTGTGGAGATCAGCAGCCGGGTCGACGTGCTGGCCACGACGCGACGTCAGGTGCGGACGTTCGACTACCAGATCCCCATCACCTTCGGCGGGTGGGTCGCCTTGTACTACGACCAGCCGGTGAGAATTCCGGACGACACCCCGCAGGACAAGGAGCCGGAATACTCGCACGTGATCGCATGGAAACTCGGCGAGCGTTCCAAGGACAACGGCAACTTCGACCTGGCCGACGAAGGCAAGCGATTCATGCAGAAGGGGATCGCCGAGATGGTCGCCGTCCGCACCGGGGAGCACCGGGTCTTCCAACCCGAGAAACTGGATTTCCCGGAGAGTAAGGAGCGTCCCCAGAAGGAGCAGTCTCACCAGGAATGACGCCACGCCCACCGCAAGGACCAGGAGGGAAGTTCATGTCTTTCGGAAACATCTTCGACAGCGGCGGACAAGGGGCCGATTCCGCCAAGAAGTCCGCTGACGCGCTCAAGGAAGGCACGCCCGGGGCCGACCAGAAAGCTCCCGGCGCCAAGGACGTCCCGAAGAACGTGCGCGACATGGAGCGCGAACGCGACCCGTGGCTGGTGCGCCAGACGGCGCACGGGGCGCTCGACGTCATAGGTTTCCTCGGCCCCCTCCTCCAGAAGTTCAGTGACGTGTCCGCCGCCCAGAAAGAGGTTTCCCAGAATCCTCAGTCGACATCCGACATGGCATCGTCGGCCAGGGACAAGGCGTTGGAGAAGGTGCAGGTGAAGATCAGCGACGAAGACCTGCCGAGCATGGGCGACGAAGAGCAGAAGAGGTTGAAAGAGGCTTACGAACGGAGCAAGGGCAGCCTGGTGATAGCCGACGAGTTGGGCCAGGCGGAAGGCCTCGCGGTGGACCCCTCGCGCAACAGGGCCTACGTCGCCGACCGGACCGGCAAACGGCTGTGGGAGGTGGACCTCGCCTCCGGCGCCAAGCGCGTGGTCGCCGGCGCCCTGGGCCTCACCCCCAACGATGTGGCGCTGGACGGTACGGGCACGGCGGTCTACGTCGCCGACTGGGACGGCGACAAACTGCTGAAGGTGCCCCTGCCCCACGGCGACCCGACCGCCGTCGCCGTGGTGGACGGCCAGTATGGCGTCGCCATGGACGGGCCGCGCAAGGCCTACGTCGCCGACGGGTGGGGCGATCACCTGTACGAGATCGACCTGCCGGAACAACCGCCCCAGCCGCCCCCCGCCGGAGTGCGGGTCACTCAAGACCCGGTGGTCAACGCCTCTGGGGTGGCGCTGGACGGGCACGACAAGGCGTACCTCGGCCAGTACGACGGCGAGAACCTGTACGAGGTCGCCCTGACCGGCGAGCACCGCGGCAAGCCCCGCCTGGTGGCCAACATCCCCGGGGCGTACACGGTCCGCGTAGAGCTGGACGGCGCGGGCAACGCCTACGTCGCCGACCAGAAACGCGGGCGCCTGTACAAGGTCGACCTGGCCGACGGCGCGTACCATGCGGTGGCCACCGGCCTCGGCAAGCCCAACGGCGTCGCGCTGGACGCCCGCAACGGCCACATCTACGTCTGCAACCAGGAAGGCCAGCTGTGGCGGATCTCCCACGTGCTGCCCAAGGCCGAGGCGACGCCCCAGCGGTCCTAGCGCTGGACGTCCGCCCCTCCACCGCTCGCCGGTTCCTGGCCACCCAGCTCGACGCCCTGAACGCCGGCGTCACCCCATCAAAAGGCTGATGGGCGCCGAGCGCGTTGGACTGGCGCCCCGTGCGGTTCGCCGTTGGGGGCGCTCAGTAGAGGGTGGCCAGGGTGGCGACCTTTAGGGCCAGGTGGAGTTCTAGGCGTTGGGTGCCGTTGGTCAGGTCGGCGCCGGTCAGGGATTTGATGCGGCCCAGGCGGTAGTAGAGGGTGCTGCGGTGGATGGTGAGGGTGCGGGCGGTCGCCTGGGCGTCGCAGGCGTGGTCGAGGTACGACTCCAGGGTTTCGGGGAGGCCGTTGCCCGCCTCCAGGAGGGTCTGGACGGCTTGGGGGAGGTCCGCGCGGGTCAGGCGGTCCAGGGGGAGGCGGACGAGGAGGCGGTTCACGCCTGTGTCGGCCCAGTGGACGAGGGGCGTTTCGCGGGTGCGGCGGGCCGTTTCGGCTGAGGTCAGCGCCTCGCGGTAGCCGTCGCGGGTCTCGTGGAGGGTCGGGTGGGGGGCGCTCGCTCCGACGACCATGCCCTGGAGCGAGGCGGCGAGGCGGTCGAGGGCGGTCGGGGCGTCGTGGGGGACGACCAGGACGCCGTGGTCGCCGCGCATCGTCCAGGGGAACGGGCGGGGGGAGAACGCGGTCAGGTCGTTCAGCGACTCCTCGATCGCGAGGCGGACCTCGGACGCGCGGGGGC
Organism: Actinomadura sp. J1-007; assembly: GCF_009793335.1. Lineage (GTDB taxonomy): Bacteria > Actinomycetota > Actinomycetes > Streptosporangiales > Streptosporangiaceae > Spirillospora > Spirillospora yumaensis. The sequence continues at coordinate 4,986,713 of NZ_WING01000001.1, forward strand.
GGTGGTCCAGGCCGGGGCGGACGACGGCGACGACGTACGGCGGGGCGGCGGCGATCAGGGACTCGTCCAGGAGGGCCTCGGCGGCCTGGTGGCGGGACGGCTCGTCGGACAGCAGTTCGTCGAGGAGGCGGCCGGCGCGGGTGCGGGCGCGGCGTTCGCGGAGGAGGCGGCGGGCGAGGGCGCGGCCGAGGTCGTCGTGGACGGCGTCGAGGGCGGCGGCGTCGGCGGGCGGGACGGGGGTCTCGGCGGGGGCGTCGTCGATGTAGGTGAGGTAGCCGTGCGGGTGGCCGCGGTGGCGGACGGCGTAGACGACGCGGCCCCGGGCGCCGGTCGGCTCGTACGGGGGGATCCGGACCGGCGCGGACGCGCGGCTCGCGCCCGACTCGCGGATCAGGGCGCGGGCGGCGGCGCTGGCGTTGCGGGCGAGGACGATCGTGCGGCGCGGCTCGTCGGTCTCGCCGTCCTGCGCGCTGAACGCGACGAGGTTGAGGGACGCGTCGTACAGCACGACCGCCCTGCCCAGGCGGGCCGCGAGCGACTCGACGAGATCCTGCGGTTCCATGGCGCCTTCCGACACGGTGTCTGAATCCGGGCCCGCAGGTTAGCGCACGGTGCCGGACGCCCGGGAGGCCCCCGCCGTCCTACGGTCGGGCGGACGGACCACAGAGGGAGGGGCGCATGCAGATCGCCGACGCGGTCGGGGCGATGACGGGGGAGCGGTTCCGCGACAGCCTGGACGACGGGCGCGAGATCTGGCTCGCCGGGGAGCGGGTCGGGAACGTCGCGGCGCACCCGGCGTTCCGCGGGACGGTCGAGGAGTTCGCCCGGCTGTACGACCGGCAGCACGACCCGGAGCTGCGCGACGAGCTGACGTACGTGTCGGACACCGGCAACCGGGTGAGCTGGTCGTACCACCTGCCGAAGAACGAGGACGACCTGCGCCGCAAGTACGACAACACGCGGTCGTGGATGCGGGCCAGCTTCGGGCAGCTCGGCCGCGCCCCCGACTTCATGGCGAACGTCGCGGTGGGCCTGCACGACTTCCGGAACGAGCTGAACGCGAGCCGCGAGGGGTTCGGCGACCACGCGGCGGCGTACCACCGCTGGGCCGCGGAGAACGACCTCGCGCTGACGCACGCGCTCGGCGACCCGCAGATCGACCGGAGCGCGTCGCCGCTGGACGACCCCGACCTCGCGCTGCGGGTGGTGAAGGAGACCGACAACGGCGTGGTGCTGCGGGGCGCGAAGCAGCTCGCGACGCTCGCGCCGTTCGCGCACGAGGTGCTCGTCTACCTGAACGGGGTGTCGGCGCAGCGGGGCGCCGAGGAGTTCGTGGTGTGGTTCGCGCTGCCGATGAACGCGCCGGGCCTGCGGATCCTGTGCCGCGAGCCGCTGAGCGACCCGGGGCACGGGCACTCGCACCCGTTCGCCGGGCGGTTCGACGAGCAGGACGCGATGCTGTTCTTCGACGACGTCGAGGTGCCGTGGGAGCGGGTGTTCCTGCTCGGGGACGGGCTGCTCGCCCTCAAGGGGCTGTCGCGGATCAACGCGTGGAGCAACCAGAGCACGCACATCCGGTTCCACGAGCGGCTGCGCACGTTCGCGGCGGTCGGGTCGATGGTCGCCGAGAGCATCGGCGTGGACGGGTTCCGCGGCATCCAGGAGGACCTCGGCGAGCTGGTCAGCTACGCCGAGACGGCGCGGCTGGCGATCACCGGGGCGGAGCGCGACGGGTACGGGACGCCGGGCGGGCTGTACGCGCCGGGCGACAGCTACGGGCTCGGCTACTGGTCGGCGCAGATCTCGTCGCGGGTCGCGGAGATCGTCCGGCGGATCGGCGCGTCCGGGATCCTCATGCAGCCGAGCGAGGCCGACCTCGCGAGCCCCGAGCTGCGCCCGCTCCTCGACACGTACATGCGCGGCAAGGACATCGGCGTCGCCGAGAAGTCGCGGCTGTTCCGGGTCGCGTGGGACCTGGTGTGCGACGGGTTCGGGCAGCGGCAGGAGCTGTACGAGTACCTGCACCGCGGCGACCTGGCGGCGGGCCGGATCCGCCTCTACAAGCGCTACGACCGGTCCGAGGTCGAGAACCGCCTCCGCGAGCTGATCGCCAAGCCGCTCTGAAAGGGACCCCCATGTTGATCGACGTTCACGGCCACGTCAGCGCGCCGGACAAGCTGTACTCCTACAAGGCGAACCTGCTGTCGCACCGGGGCGCGCACGGGCGCGGCGGCCCCCGCATCAGCGACGACGAGCTGCGCGCCGCGCAGGACGCGCCCAACCCGAGCTTCGGGAACGCCTCGCACATGGACCACCTCGACGGGGCCGGGGTGGACCTCCAGCTCATCTCGCCGCGCCCGTACCAGATGATGCACAGCGAGACCGGACGGCTCGTCCAGTGGTTCACCGAGGAGACCAACACGGTGATCCACCGGCTCTGCGAGCTGTACCCGGAGCGGTACAAGGGCGTGGCCGGGCTGCCGCAGAGCCCCGAGCTGGACGTGCAGGAGTGGACCGCCGAGCTGCGCCGCACGGTGACCGAGCTGGGCTTCGCGGGGTGCCTGCTCAACCCGGACCCGCACGAGGGGACGGCCGTGCCGCCCGCGCTCGGCGACCGGTACTGGTACCCGCTGTACGAGGCGCTGTGCGAGCTGGACGTGCCCGCGATCATCCACGGCGCCGGCTGCCGCCCGCCGACCCGCGAGCCGTACAGCCTGCACTTCATCCAGGAGGAGACGGTCGCGATCTGGAGCCTGCTGTCGTCGTCGGTTCTCACCGACTTCCCGGACCTGAAGATCGTGGTGTCGCACGGCGGCGGCGCGATCCCGTACCAGGTGGGCCGGTTCCTGCCCGCCGACGTGCGGGGGAGCAACCGGCCGTACATGGAGCGGCTGCGGTCGCTGTGGTTCGACACCTGCCTCTACACGCAGGACTCGATCGAGCTGCTGCTGCGGACGGTCGGCGTGGACCGGGCGCTGTTCGGGACGGAGAAGCCGGGCACCGGCTCGCAGCGCGACCCGAGGACGGGCCGCTGGTTCGACGACATCCACCTGCTGATCGGCGACATCGACTGGCTGACGCCGACCGAGCGGGAGCAGATCTTCGCCGAGAACGCCCGGAAGCTTTTCAAGCTCTGAGCGTCGGCTTAGAAGACCGACGCTCTGGAAGGGGAGTGATGGCAGCGGACATCGTCGTCGCGGTCGGCACCTCGCACGGACCGCAGCTCAAGACGCCGCCGGAACGATGGGGCGAGCGCGCCGTGTTCGACCGGCGCAACGAGGCGCTGGCGTTCCGGCGCAAGGACTACGCCTACGCCGACCTCGCCGCGCGCCGCGAGGACTTCGGGCCGCAGACCGAGCCCGAGGCGCAGCGGCGCCGGTACGAGGCGTCGCAGCGCGCGCTGGACGAGCTGGGCGGGGTCGTGCGCGCCGCCCGCCCCGACGTCCTGGTGATCGTCAGCAGCGACCACAAGGAGATCTTCGGGGACGACTCGCTGCCGCCGTTCGCCGTCTACTGGGGCGAGACGGTCGGGCATGTGCCGTTCACCCAGGAGCACCTGGACGCGATGGCGCCCGGACTCGCCGCCGCCGCGCAGGGCGACGTCCCGGACCGTCCGATGGAGCGGCCGTGCCATCCCGCGCTCGCGACGCACGTCATCAAGCACACGATGCGCGCCGGGTTCGACGTGTCGGCGTCCAAGGAGCTGCCCGCGGGCCGGTACGGCAACCACGGCATCCCGCACGGCTGGGGCTTCGTCTACCAGCGGATCCTCGGGCAGGACTGCGAGATCCCGATGGTGCCGGTGTTCGTCAACACGTTCTGGGAGCCGAACCCGCCGAGCGCGCGCCGCTGCCACCGGTTCGGGCAGGCGCTCGGCGCGGCGATCCGGTCGTTCCCGGACGGGCTGCGGGTCGGCGTCGTCGCGTCCGGCGGCCTGTCGCACTTCGTCATCGACGAGGACCTGGACCGGGCGTTCATCGGCGCGCTGATGGACGCCGACGACGAGTACCTGTGCCGCCTGGACGGCGAGCTGCTGCGCTCGGGGACGTCCGAGCTGCGCAACTGGATCACGGTCGCGGGCGCGCTGGAGGGCACCGGCCTGCGCCCCCGCCTCGTGGACTACCAGCCGTGCTACCGCACCGAGGCGGGCACCGGCAACGCGATGGGCTTCATGGCCTGGGAGCCCGAGGAGGGAACGACGTGACCGACGCGACCGACGTGACCGAGGCGCCCGGCACGACCGGCGCGAGCGGCCTCGGCAAGCGGCTCGCCGCGCTGGACGCCTGCGCGGTGTCCGACGCGCTCGACACGCTCGGGCTGCCCGGCGCGGTGACGGGCATCGGCCCGCTGTGGCCGAGCACCGCGACCGTGACCGGCCCGGTCCGGACGATCCGCGTCGCGCCGAAGCCGCGCGACGGCCGCCCGGCGCAGCACATCGGCACCCCGGTGATCGAGTCGGCCCGTCCCGGCGAGGTCGTGGTGATCGACAACCGGGGCCGTACGGACGTGTCGTGCTGGGGCGGCATCCTCACCGTCGCGGCGCTGCGCAAGGGCATCGCCGGTGTGATCATCGACGGCGCCTGCCGGGACGTGGCGGAGAGCCACGAGCTGGGGCTGCCCGTGCACGGCCGGGCGGTCGTCCCGGTCAGCGCGCGCGGGCGGATCGTCCAGGAGGCGATGGACGTCCCGGTGACGATCGGCGGCGCGGCGGTGGACGCGGGCGACTACGCCGTGGCCGACCGCAGCGGCGTCGCGTTCGTCCCGGCGGCGCGGCTCGCCGAGGTGGTCGAGCTGGCCGAGCGGATCGCCGAGCGCGAGGCGCGGATGGTGGAGGCGGTCCGCGCGGGCCGTCCCGTCACCGAGGTCATGCACGACTCGAAGTTCCCGACCGCGAAGGGGGAGTCATGAAGCGCGCGGGAGGCCGGGACGCGTCCGGCCACGGGTTCGCGGAGCTCGGCACGGCCACCGTCTCCGACGCGCTCGACCGGCTCGGCCGTCCGGGCGCGCTGCACGGCCTCGCGCCGCTCGCCGAGGGGCAGCGGTTCGCGGGCCGGGCGTTCACCGTCCGGTACGTGACGGCGGGCAGCCCGCCCGGGACGGTCGGCGACTACATCGACGACATCGAGCCCGGCGAGGTCGCCGTCCTCGACAACGCGGGCCGCACCGACTGCACGGTCTGGGGCGACATCCTCACCGCCGTCGCACACCAGAAGGGCGTCGCGGGGACGGTCATCGACGGCGTCTGCCGCGACACCCACCGCGCCCTCGGCCTCGGCTACCCGATCTACTCGCGCGGACGGTTCATGCGGACCGGCAAGGACCGCGTCGAGGTGTCCGGCGTCGGGGTGCCGGTGTCGGTCGGCGGCGTCCAGGTCCGTCCCGGCGACCTCATCGTGGCCGACGGGGACGGCGCGGTGGCCGTCCCCCGCGACGCCGAGGCCGAGGTGCTGGAGATCGCGACCGCGATCGCGGAGGTCGAGGCCCGGATCCTCGCCGACGCGCTCGGCGGCAAGAGCATCGCCGACGCGCGCGCCGCGCACGGCTACCACCTCCTCCAGCGCCGCACCCCCACCCGACCCGAGGAGCGCCGATGAGCCCCGCCCTCTCCGACGCCGAGCGCAAGGAGCTGCTCGAACTCGGCACCGCCACCCTGTACGAGGCGTCCGGCCTGGACTGCGACCTCGCCGCGACGCTCCGTCCCGCCTGGCCCGGCGCCCGCCTCGCGGGCACCGCGCTGCCGGTGCGGACCGCGCCCGCCGACAACCTCCCGCTGCACCTCGCGGTCGCCGAAGCGCGGCCCGGCGAGGTGCTCGTGGTGGACGGGCGCGGCACCGCGTGCGGCTACTGGGGGGAGGTGCTCGCCGTCGCCGCGCTGGCCCGCGACGTCGCCGGGCTCGTCATCGACGGCGGCGTCCGCGACACCGGCCCCCTCGCCGAGCTCGGCTTCCCCGTGTTCAGCACGGCCGTCGCGGTGAGCCGTACCGCCAAGAACGACGCGGGCGCGGTCGGCGAGCCCGTGGAGGTCGCCGGGCGGCGCGTCGCGCGCGGCGACGTCGTGGTCGCCGACGCCGACGGAGTCGTCGCGTTCCCGGCCGTCCGGCTGGACGAGGTCCGGGAGGCGGCCCGCGCGCGCGTCGCCAAGGAGGCCGGGTTCCTGGAGCGGATCCGGGGCGGCGCGCTCACCCTCGACCTGTACGGGTTCCGGCGCTGAGTGGAGACCCCATGATCATGGCGTTCAAGCAGGCCGCCTCGCGCTTCGCCTCCGGCGTCACCGTCGTGACGACCCGCGTCGGCGAGGAGGTCTACGGCATCACCTGCTCGTCGTTCGCGTCGCTGTCGCTGGACCCGCTGCTGGTCACGGTGTCGGTCAACGCGCACAGCCCGCTGCTCGGGCGGGTCCGCGCCTCCGGCTGCTTCGCGATCAGCGTCCTGCACCGGGAGCAGCGGGAGATCTCGCAGTACTTCGCGACCCGCGACCGGGGCGGCGCCCGCGAGGCGTTCGACGGCTTCCCGACCTCCCTGCACGCGACCGGCGCCCCGGTCATGGACGGCTGCCTCAGCTACTTCGACTGCCGGCTGCACGACGTGCTGCCCGGCGGGGACCACCGCATCCTGGTCGGCAACGTCGTCGCGGCGGGCGGCGACCTCGACGGCGGCGAGCCCCTGCTGTACTACGCGGGCGGCTACCGTTCGCTCGAATCGCCCGACCGAGGGCCCGACCGAGGAGAGGCATGACGCTGCTGGAACCCGAGCGCTGGACCGCCCGGATCTACACGGGCGGCGGCTGGCGCCCCGCGTCCGTACGGCACCCGATCGTCTCCCCGTGGGACGGGTCGGAGCTGGGCGTGGCGGGACTGGCCGTCCCGTCCGACGTCGAACGGGCCGCCGCGTCCGCCTCCTCGGCCGCCGCCGGGTGGGCCGCCGCGCCGTTCGCCGAACGGGCCGCCGTCCTGGACCGGGCCGCCGCGGTCCTCGCCGGGCACCGCGACGAGATCGCCGGGTGGGCGATCCGGGAGACGGGCGCGCTGCGCCACAAGGCGTTCCACGAGATCGACCTCGCGCGCGGCGAGCTGCGCGCCGCCGCCGCGCTCGCCGCCGAGCCGTACGGGGAGCTGCTGCGCGGGGCCGACGCGGGCCAGTTCAGCTTCGCCCGCCAGGTCCCGGTCGGCGTCGTCGGCGTGATCGCCCCGTGGAACGCGCCGCTGATGCTCGCGATCCGTTCGGTGGCCCCGGCGCTGGCGCTCGGCAACGCGGTCGTCCTCAAGCCGGACGCGCAGGTCCCGGTGTCGGGCGGCGTGGTGATCGCGCGGGCCTTCGAGGAGGCGGGCCTGCCGCCGGGCGTCCTGCACGTCCTGCCGGGCGGCGCGGACGCGGGCGAGGCGCTCGTCGCCGCGCCCGGCGTGCCCGTGGTCTGCTTCACCGGCTCGTCCGCCGCCGGGCGCCGCGTGGGCGAGGTCGCGGGCCGCCTGCTCAAGCGGGCCGTGCTCGAACTCGGCGGCAACAACGCGTTCATCGTGCTGGAGGACGCCGACCTCGACGCCGCCGTCAACAACGGCCTGTGGGGGTCGCTCGCGCACAACGGGCAGATCTGCATGGCCGCCGGACGCCACCTCGTCCACCGCGACATCGCCGGCGCCTACACCGACCTGCTCGCCGAACGCGCCGCCAAGCTCCGCACCGGCGACCCGTCCGACCCGGACGTCCGCTTCGGGCCGCTCGTCAGCGCCCGCCAGTGCGACCGCGTGCACCGCATCGTCGCCGAGACGGTCGAGGCCGGGGCGCGGCTGCGCACGGGCGGCGAACGCGACGGCCTGTTCTACCGGCCGACCGTCCTGGACCACGTCGCGCCGGGGATGCGGGCGTTCGACGAGGAGGTCTTCGGTCCCGTCCTGCCGGTGACGGCGTTCGCCGACGACGACGAGGCCGTGGCGCTCGCGACCGCCACCGACTACGCCCTGTCCGGCGCGGTGCACACCCGTTCGGTCGAGCGGGGCCTCGCCCTGTCCGAACGGCTCGGCACGGGCATGTTCCACGTCAACGGGCAGCCGATCAACGACGCGCCCCACGTCCCGATGGGCGGACGCGGGGCGTCGGGCAACGGCGGCCGGCACGGCGGGCGGTGGAACCTGGACGAGTTCACCGACACCCAGTGGGTGTCGGTGCGCACGACCCCGCCCCGCTACCCGATCTGACGGCCGGGAGGGCGCGGCCTACTGGGTGAGGGGGACGCAGAGATGTTCGTCGGACTTGCCGGGATGCGACACCACGAGCGCGAGGTGCTCGTTCATCCGGCTGGTGGCGAGGTCGGCGTCGCCGTCGGCGATGGCGTCGAGGATCTCGCCGTGCATCCGCGCGACGCGTTCGGCGACCTCCCGGGAGGTGTTCTCCTCGAACTTCATGTGCTGGGCCGAACGCAGCGACCGCAGGAACGCGCGGATCGCCCGGTTGCCCGCCGCCTCGGCGACCGCGAGGTGGAAGTCGAGGGCGAGGTCGGTGAACCGGGCGGCGTCGTCCAGCGCGGCGTGGGCGTCGTCGACGAGCCCGCGCAGCCGCGCGACCTGCTCGCCCGACGCGTGCCGCGCCGCGAGCCCGGCCGTGGACGGCTCGACCGAGCGCATCGCCTCGGTCAGCTCCTCCCACGTGATCCCCATCAGGTGGAGCTGGATCGAGAGGGCGTCGGCGTACCGGTCGGGGTCGCTCTCGGCGATCCGGAGCCCGCCGCCCGCGCCGACCCGTACGGTCACGATGCCCTGGGCCTCCAGGGAGCGGATCGCGTCGCGGATCGTGATGCGGCTGACGCCGAACTGCTCGGCCAGGTCGGACTCGGTCCCGAGCCGGTCGCCGGGCATCATGCCGCCGAAGAACGCCTTGCGGATCTGCTCGACGATCTCTCCAGAGGCCCGCGCGCCCTGGACCGGTCGCCAAGGCTTGTCCCCTGGGGCTGTAGCCATCCCGGCACTCCTACTCGTCGGTAATGAACGGGCCCCATCATATGAATGTATAACCATTGACACCCAGGGGCCGTGGACCTAAATTCTCAATGTCTAATCATCATACATTAAGGGTGAGCAGCGTGGCGCAGGTGGAGATCAAAGGGCTCACGAAGACGTTCGGTGACGTGACCGTGGTGTCCGGCCTGGACCTGACGGTCGAGGACGGCGAGTTCCTCACCCTGCTCGGGCCGAGCGGGTGCGGCAAGACCACGACGCTGCGCTGCCTCGCCGGCCTGGAGGACCCGACCTCCGGCGAGATCTCGATCGGCGGCGAGGTCGTCGCCGCGCCCGCCCGCGGCGTCCTCGTCCCGCCGGAGAAGCGCCGCACGGGCATGGTGTTCCAGAGCTACGCCCTCTGGCCGCACATGACCGTCCGCGACAACGTCGGCTACCCCGTCAAGCTCCAGAAGCTCCCCAAGGCCGAGCTCGTCTCCCGCGTCCAGGAACTGCTCGACGCGGTCGGCCTCGGCGACAAGGGCGACCGGCTCGCCACCGAGCTGTCGGGCGGCCAGCAGCAGCGCGTCGCCCTCGCCCGCGCGATGGCGGGCCGCCCCCGCCTGCTGCTGTACGACGAGCCGCTGTCCAACCTCGACGCGAAGCTGCGCGCCGTCATGCGCACCGAGATCCGCAACCTGCACCGCGAGATCGGCACCACCTCGGTCTACGTCACGCACGACCAGGAGGAGGCCATGGTGCTCTCCGACCGGATCATCGTCATGGACGAGGGCCGCGTCCAGCAGTGCGGCACCCCGCGCGAGGTCTACTCCCGCCCCCGCAACCGCTTCGTCGCCGACTTCGTCGGCTTCGAGAACATCGTCTCGGGCACGGTCACCGACCGTTCCCCCGACCTCGTCGCCGTCACCCCCGACGGCGGCGGCCCCGCGATCTGGGCCGAGGGCACGGCCGCCCTCGGCACCGCCCTGTCCGTCGCGTTCCGCAGCTCGCACGTCCGCATCGGCGGCGACGCCGCGTCGGCCAACGCGTTCACCGGCCGGGTCACCGAGTCGGTCTACCTCGGCAGCCGCACCGACCTCGCCCTCGACATCGGCGGCCTGCGGCTGAGCGGCTACGTGGACGACGCCGACCAGATCCGGATGGGCGCCCCCGCGCCGTCCCCGGGCACCGAGACGACCATCACCATCCCGCCCGCCTGCGTCGTCACCCTCGACACCGAGGCCGCCGCCCCCGCCGCCGTGGAAGCCGCCGCCTGACCGTGCCGCTCCACGAATGGCGGATCGACCCCCGCGAGCACCTGCGCCACGAGACCCGCCGGGGCCGCCGCCACGCCTACCCCGGCCTGGTCCCGCGCCGCACCGCCCTCGCGGTGATCGACATGGTCCCGTTCTTCGTCGCGGGCAACCCGTACTGCCGGTCGATCGTGCCCAACGTCAACGCCCTCGCCGGCGCGCTGCGCGACGCGGGCGGCACGGTCGCGTGGGTCCTGCCCGCGAGCGAGCCGTCCCCGACTTCTTCGGCCCCGAGGTCGCCGAGCTCTACCGCACCTCGTGCGGCGCCGGCCCGCTGCCCGGACGGCTCCATCCGGACCTCGTCCCGCGGCCCGGCGACCTCTACGCGGCGAAGACGGCCCCGAGCGCGTTCTTCCCAGGACGCTGCGAGCTCCCGGACCTGCTCGCCGCCCGCGGCGTCGACACCGTCCTCATCGCCGGGACGGTCACCAACGTGTGCTGCGAGTCGTCCGCCCGCGACGCCGCGACCCTCGGCCACCGCGTCGTCATGGTCGCCGACGCCAACGCCGCGGGCAGCGACGACCAGCACAACGCGACCCTGCACACGTTCTACCGCTCGTTCGGCGACGTCCGCGCGACGGCCGACGTCCTCGCCATGATCGCGGCGGGCGCGGGCGCGGGCGCGGGCGCGGACCGGGGCGGGGCGCGGTCGGGTAGGTTTGGCGCGTCCGAACGACCGAGGGAGGTGAGACCGGCTCATGTCACCGTCGGCCGGGCGCTCCCACCCGAGGTGCGGGTGAACGAGAGAGCGCCCGTTGGGGAAAGGCTCTCTTGTCCGAATCAGATGTCGTGTCCAGGCTCCGAGCAGCGGGCTGCGTCTTCGCGGAAGACGAGGCGCGCGTGCTCGCCGAGGCGGCGGGATCGCCGTCCGAGCTTGAGGTGATGGTGGAGCGGCGCGCCTCCGGGCTGCCGCTGGAGCACGTCGTCGGGTGGGCCGGGTTCTGCGGCCTGCGGATCGCCGTGGACCCCGGGGTCTTCGTGCCCCGGCGGCGCACCGAGTTCCTGGTGGAACGGGCGGTCTCGCTCGGCGGGTCCGTCGTGCTCGACCTGTGCTGCGGCTCAGGGGCGGTCGCCGCGGCGCTCTCGGCGCTGCTGCGGCCCGCCGAGGTGCACGCCGCCGATGTGGACCCGGCCGCGGTCCGGTGCGCGCGGCGCAACGTCCCGGGCGGGCGGGTGTACGAGGGCGACCTGTTCGCGCCGCTGCCGCCGGGCCTGCGCGGGCGCGTCGAGCTGCTGTGCGCGAACGTCCCGTACGTGCCGACGGGCGACGTCGGGTTCCTGCCCGCGGAGGCCCGCGACCACGAACCCCGCGTCTCGCTGGACGGCGGGTCCGACGGGCTCGACGTGCTGCGGCGCGTCGCCGGCGAGGCGTCCGCGTGGCTCGCCGGCGGCGGGCACCTGCTCGTCGAGACGAGCGACCGCCAGGTCGGCGCGGCGCTCGCCGCGTTCGAACGGGGCGGGCTGCGCGCCCGCGTCTCCAGCGACGAGGAGAGGGGCGCGAACGTGGTGATCGGAACGAAGGTCTAGCCGCGGCGCGCCGGTACCCGCCGCTCGCTCGCCCCGTTCAGCGGGCGACGGCGGGCACCGGCAGCCGCGCCTCCACGCGGAAGCCGCCGTGGGGGCCCGGCCCCGCGTCGAGCCGCCCCTTCAGCAGGCCGACCCGCTCCCGCATCCCGACGAGCCCGTACCCGGCGCTCCCCGGCGCCGGGCCCCGCCCGTCGTCCACGACCTCCACGCGCAGCTCGTCGTCCCCGAACCCGATGGTGACGCGGCAGCCGTCGGTGCCCGCGTGCCGCACCACGTTCGTCAACGCCTCCTGGACGATCCGGAACGCCGACAGGTCGATCTCCGCGGGCAGCGGGCGCCGCTCGCCCCGTACCCGCAGGTCCACCCGGACCCCGGCGCCGAGCGTGGCCGCGACGAGCCGGTCGAGGTCGTCCAGGCCGGGCGCCGGGTCGAGCGGCGCGCCCTCCGGTTCGGCCCGCCGCAGCATCCCCAGCATCCGCCGCAGGCCCGACAGCGTCTCGCGGCTGGTCGCCTCGATGGCGCCGAGCGCGTTGCGCGCCTCGCCCGGCTGCGTGTCGATCACCCGGCCGCCGGCCCCGGCCTGGATGGCGATGATCCCGACGCTGTGCGCGACCATGTCGTGCAGCTCGCGCGCGATCCGGAGCCGTTCGTCCGCGACCGCCCGCGCCGTGGCCTGCGCGGTCAGCTCCTCGGCGTGCGCGCGGCGCACCCGCACCGAGTTGCCGACGAGCCAGACCACGACCATCGCCATGATCATGTAGCTCGACCGGCTGACGAGCTCGTCCGGCTGGTCGGGGAACGCCGCGGCGGTGAGCACCTGCGCCAGCAGCGCGGCCCCCGCGAGCGAGACCGAGAACCGCCGCGACCGGGCGGCCGCGACGTAGCCCACGGCGACGTCCATCAGCGCCGTCTGGACGATCCAGGTCCCCGACCCCCGCAGCTCCATCGCCGCGCCGACCCAGGCCAGCGTCAGCAGCGCGAACGCGGGCAGCGGGCGGCGCCGCACGAGGTTCAGGACCAGCACCGTGAGCGCGATCGTGAGCAGGAGCCGCCCGGGCCCGAGACCGAGCCGGGTGTCGTGCATCGCGAAGTAGACGTAGGGGGGATAAAGGACGGCCGCGCCCCAGGTCAGGACCGCCCCGTAACACGCCGAGCACGTTCGACGGACATGCGGCGATCGTAAGCCGGGAAGCCCGTCCGGCACATTGGCCCGCGGACCTAATCCCCTGGGCTACATCCCCACCGCGCTCCGGGACGTACGGCCACGTTCCGCAAGGCGAGCGAGGCGAGCGAGGCGTACGGGCCGGGCGGGGCGTTCCCAGGCCGCCGCCGTGAGCCGGAGGGACGCGGGAGCCCATCGCGGTCGGGGCGTACGGACGGTCGCGGATGTCCAGGGGCGTCGCAGATGTCCAGGGTGGTCGCGGAGCGCGGCGCGGCCGGGGCGTCCGGGCGGTCACAGATGGGGCCAGGGTGGTCGCGGAGTGCGGCGTGGCCGGGGTCAGGAAGGGTCGGCGGGGCGGGGCCAGGGGCGGCCGGTCAGGCGCTCGATGTCGGTGTTGAAGCGCTTGAGGCAGGCGGCGAACGTCGCGACCTCCTCCGGGGTCCAGTCGGTGAGGACCTTCTCCAGGCCGAGGACGGTCTCGCTGCGCTCCTGGTCGAGGCGGCGCTCGCCTTCGGGCGTGATGCGGAACTTGCGGGCGATGCCGCCGTCGGGGTCGGGGATGCGCTCGACCAGGCCGGCGCGGAGCATGGCGGAGGTCTGCCGGTTGAGGGTGGAGGGGTCCAGGCCGAACGCCTCGCTGAGCTGCCGGATGGACATCGGGCCCTCGATGCGGACGCGGCTCAGCAGGATGTAGGCGCTGCGGTCCAGGTGGCCGCCGTCGCGCCGGGTGCGGGGCGCGGTCATGTGGCTGTGCCGCCCGAGCAGCATGCTCTCGTACTCGATCTCGTGCGTCGGCTTGTCCATCCGGTGGCTCCCCGATCGGTGCGTCCTGCCTCACCTCGATTATGCGCCATGCACGCGTTGTGTATCGACCACATCGTATGTATGGTGCACATGGCTTGACCATCGAGAGCAGGGAGATCCGCGTGGACGACTCCACGTCCGCCCGCCCCGGCGGGATCGTCGGCGTGCTGGCGGTGGCCGGCATCGTGGCCGCGCTCATGCAGACGCTGGTGGTGCCGCTGATCGGCGAGCTGCCCCGCCTGCTGCACACCTCCGCCGCCAACGCCTCGTGGGTGGTCACCGCGACGCTGCTGGCGGCGGCGGTCACCACGCCGGTGAGCGGCCGGCTCGGCGACCTGTACGGCAAGCGCCGCGTCCTGCTGGCCTGCACGGTCCCGCTCGTGGCGGGATCGGTGCTGTGCGCGGTGGCGGGCTCGCTGCCGCCGATGATCGTCGGCCGGGGGCTCCAGGGCATGGGCATGGGCCTGGTCCCGCTCGGCATCAGCGCGCTGCGCGACCTGCTGCCGCCCGAACGGCTCGGCGGGGCGATCGCGCTCATGAGCTCGTCCATGGGCATCGGCGGCGCGCTCGGCCTGCCCGTCGCGGCGGCCGTGGCCGAGCACGCGAGCTGGCGGGTGCTGTTCTGGAGCTCGGCGGCGCTGAGCCTGCTGATCACCGTCCTGATCTGGGCGCTGGTGCCCGCCACGCCCGCGCGGACGGCGGGACGGTTCGACGCGGTCGGCGCGGTCGGGCTCGGCGTCGGGCTGGTGTCCCTGCTGCTGGCGGTGTCCAAGGGCGCCGACTGGGGCTGGGCGAGCGGCACCACGCTCGGGCTGTTCGCCGTCGCGCTCGTCGTGCTGCTGGCGTGGGGCTGGTGGGAGCTGCGCTCGGACGACCCGCTCGTGGACCTGCGCGTCACCGCCCGGCGGCAGGTGCTGCTGACCAACGCGGCCTCGGTCGTGGTGGGCTTCTCGATGTACGCCCAGTCGCTGATCGTCCCGCAGCTCCTCCAGCTCCCCGAGGCCACCGGGTACGGGCTCGGCCGCTCGATGCTGGCGGCGGGCCTCTGGATGGCCCCGGCCGGGCTCGTGATGATGGCGGTCTCGCCGGTCGGCGCGCGGCTGTCCGCGGCGCGCGGGCCGAAGACCACGCTGTGCGCCGGGAGCCTCGTCATCGCGCTCGGCTACGGCTCCTCGACCGTCCTGATGGGGACGGCGTGGGGCCTGATGATCGTCACGTGCGTGTGCGGCCTCGGCGTCGGGCTGGCGTACGGGGCGATGCCCGCCCTGATCATGGGCGCCGTGCCGCGTTCGGAGACCGCCTCGGCCAACAGCTTCAACACGCTGATGCGCTCCATCGGCACGTCGGTGTCGGCCGCGGTCGTCGGCGTCGTCCTCGCCCAGATGACGGTGCGCATGGGCGGGCACGAGCTGCCGTCGGAGGACGGCTTCCGCACCGGCATGCTGATCGGCTGCGGCGTCGCGCTCGCCGCCGCCGCGATCGCCCTCGCGCTCCCCGGACGCCCCGCGCGCCGTACCGGGGACGCGTCCGTTCCGGAGGAGGCGCCCGCCGGGTCGTCCGCCTGACGTACGCCCGAACCGGCGGGCCGCGGCCGTGCGCCGCGACCCGCCGCGGACGGGGGGACGGGGTCAGAGGAGAGCGGCGGCGGCCTCCAGGAACGCGTCGTTCTCGTGCGGGGCGCCGATGGTCACGCGGACGCCCGCGTCGGGGAACGCGCGCAGGATGATGCCGCGCTTCTCGCACTCCTTGGCGAACGTCGCGGAGCGTTCGCCGAGCGGCAGCCAGAGGAAGTTGGCCTGGGAGTCGGGGACCGCCGCGCCCAGCGCCGCGAGCCGTTCGGTGACGCGGGAGCGCTCGGAGACGACCTCGGCCACGCGGTCGGTCAGCTCCTTCTCGGCGGCCGGTTCGAGGCAGGCGATCGCGGCGGCCTGCGCGACGGCGGACACCGAGAACGTCGTGACGACCTTGCGCAGGGTCGCGGTGACCGCCGGGTCGGCGACGCAGAAGCCGACGCGGAGCCCGGCGAGGCCGTACGCCTTGCTGAACGTCCGCAGCACGGCCACGTTGTCGTACTCGCGGGCGAGGGCCAGGCCGTCCACCGCGTCGGGGGCCGTCACGAAGTGGCAGTACGCCTCGTCCAGGACGACCAGCACGTCGCGGGGGACGGCCTCCAGCAGGCGGCGCAGGGCGGCCTCGGGGACGTGCGTGCTGGTCGGGTTGTTCGGGGTGCAGACGACGACCATCCGCGTGCGGGGGTGAGGCCCGCGATCAGGTCGTCCACGTCGAGCGCGTGGTCGCGCAGGGGGACGCGCACCGCGGCGCCGCCGGCGATCACGGCCGCCGAGCCGTACACGCCGAACGTCGGCCAGCCGAAGAGGGTCTCGTCGCCCGGGTCGAGGACGGCGTCGGCCAGGTGGCGGACGAGGGCGACCGAGCCGCAGCCGACGGTGACCCGCTCGGCGTCCACCTCGAAGCGTTCGGCGATCGCGGCGATGAGCGCGCGGTTGTACATGTCCGGGTAGCGGTTGACGCCGGTCGCGGTGCGGGTCACCGCGTCCACGACGCTCGGCAGCGGGCCGAACGCCATCTCGTTGGACGCCAGTTTGATCGCCTCGTCCAGGCCCAGCTCGCGGGCCAGGTCCTCGGCGGTACGGCCCGGACGGTACGGGGGCAGGCCCGACAGGGCGGGACGGGTGGTGGCCGGCATCGTTCTCCTTGGTGTGCGTGGACGGCGTGCGGCACGTCATGGACGGCGCGGAGCGTGGGGCGGTGCGCGTGCGGGCGGCCGGGCGGGCGGCCGCCCGCGAGCGGGGACGGCGCGTCAGCCCGCGGCGGAGCCGCCGAGGATCTTCTTGAGGGTGGCGGTCCCGGGGCCCCACAGCTTGCTCATCTCGGTGGGGTCGGGGGTGTCGAGCACCTTGAGGGTGTTCATCTCGGGCAGGTCGCCGCCGGTCCTGGTGCCGGGCATGAGGGGGTAGGTGCCGAGCTTGGCGAAGCCCTCCTGGGCCTCCTTGGCGTACAGCCAGTTCATGTAGAGCTCGGCGGCGGCCTGGTGCGGCGCGCCCTTCATGATCCCGTAGTAGTTGGGCTCGATCACCACGCCGTCCTTCGGGTAGACGAACGTGAGCGGCGCGCCCTTCTTCTTGTCGCCCGCGTAGAAGTTGTAGATGTTCACGAGCGAGATGGCGTACTGGCCCTGCGCGACGGCGGTGTTGGCGAGCTCCAGCTCGCTCTTGACGGCGAGCTGGTTGGCCTTGACGCGGCGCAGCCAGTCGTCGTTGATCGTCCCGCCGGCGCGGAGCTTGAGCAGGAGGTCGGACGTCGCGCTCGGCTGGCTCGGGTCGCCGGAGGCGATCTGCCCCTTCCACTTCGGGTCGGCGAGGTCGGCCCAGGTCGCGGGCGCCTCGGCGGCCTTGACCTTGGTGTTGTTGTAGGTGAAGCCGAAGACGGTGCCGGACACGCCCCAGAGCATCCCGGTCTTCTCGCGGAACTCCTGCGGCAGCTTCACGGCGGTGAAGGGCGTGCTCTTGGCGTAGTAGCCCTTCTCCAGGTAGGCGTACGTGGTGTTCTCCACGATGTCCACGATGTGCTTGTTGGTGGAGAACTCGGTGGCCAGCCGCGATTCGAGCTGCGCGCCGGTGTAGGGCTGCGCGGTGACCTTGATCCCCGGGAAGCGGTCGGCGAACGACTCGTTGATCGCCTTGTTGTTGGCCTGGTTCGGGCCGTACACGACCAGCTTGGTCTGCTTGCCGTCCACGGCCTTCTTGTAGAGGTCGCGCATCTGCTGCTCGGCGGTCTTGTCGAGCCCGAGCGGGGCGAGGTCGAGCTTCCCCGCGTCGACGGGCTTGGACCCGGACGACGAGCAGGCGGCCGACCCGGTGGCGACCAGGGCCAGGGCGATGATCGCGACGCCGGTGCGCTTCGCTGTTCTCATGCGCGGTTCTCCTAGAGAGTGCCGAAAAAGGCAGGGGAGGGGACACCTGTCGCCCCGACGACAGGGAGGGCGGTGGCGGGGGGCGGGTCAGGTGGCGGCGGGTCGGAGGGGGAGGCGGGCCCGGAGGCGGGACGGCCGCGAGGGCGGCGGGTCGGCGGCGGGTCAGAGGACGGCGGCCCCGCCGGACGGCCCGGTGGCCCCCGAGGTCCCGGACGGCCCGGCGGCGCGCGCGGCCGAGCGGTGGCGCGCCCGGCGGCGCAGCGCGAACGCCCCGCGGACGGCGCCCGCCAGGATGCCGGCCGCGAGCAGGACGGTGAGGATGACGCAGAAGACGGCGGCCGACTTGGTGACGTCGCCCTGCTTGTAGAGCTCCAGCACGACGACGGACACGGTGCTGCTGTCGGGCGAGGCGAGGAGCACGGGCACCGCGAGGTTGCCGGCGATGAGGATCCCGGCGAGCAGCCAGCCCGACAGCAGGCTCGGGGTGATCAGCGGGATCACCATCCGGCAGAACGCGCGGACCCGTCCGGCGCCGCTCATCCGGGCCGCCTCCTCCAGGTCGCCCGGGACCTGGACGAGCGCGCCCTCCGCCGAGCGCATCGCCACCGGGATCGCGCTGACGAACAGCCCGATCAGCAGGATCCACACCGTCGCGTACAGCTTGGCGAGGCCCGGCACGGTCAGGTACGACCACATCATGCCGAGGCCCAGCACGACGCCCGGCAGCGCCATCGGCATCCACGTCGAGAACGAGATGAACCGGGTGACCGCGCCGCCCGTCGTGTTCACCACCTTGGTCAGCACGAGCGCGGCGGCGATCGCCGCGAGGCCGCCGAACACCGCGAGGTAGGCGGTGTTCTCCAGCGCCGACACGACCTCCGGGTCCTCGAAGATCGCATGGTAGTTGTCCAGCGTCCAGGACTGGAACAGCCCGAAGAACGGCTGGAGCGAGCCCAGGTAGAGCTGGACGAGGGGCAGCACGAGCGCGAGCAGGGTGAACACGACGATCGCGAGGGTGCACGCCCAGCGCGCCGGGCCGAGCCGCCACCGGCCCGTCCGGTAGGTCTTGCCGCTGATCGTGGTGAAGCGGCGCCGCCCGAGCAGCTTGGCCTGGACGACGATCAGCGCGGTGACCAGCGCGATCAGCATCAGCGCGAGCGAGCTGGCCTGGGCGTACTGACCGCCGAAGGTGGCGTTGATGTAGTTGTAGATCTGCGTCGGCAGCACCCGGATCCCGGCGGGCAGGCCGATGATCGCGGGGATGTCGAAGCCCTCCAGGAACGCGATGAGGGTGAGCAGCGACGCCGAGCTGATCGCGGGCGTCAGCATCGGGATGTGGATGCGGAAGAACGTGCGGATCCGGCCCGCGCCGGAGATCAGCGACGCCTCCTCGACGGAGCGGTCCATGGTCAGGAACGGCCCGAGGACCATGAAGTAGCTGAACGACGCGGCCTTGAGCGAGCAGACCAGGATCAGCCCGTACCAGGACTCGACGTTGAACGGCCCGCCGGACGAGCCCGCGTCGGAGCCGGTGATCCACGCGAGCCCCTGGTTGAGCATGCCGACGCGCTTGTTGCCGAGCATGTCCCAGGCGATCGCGAAGAACATCGGCGGCATCGCGAGCACGAGCACCATCACGGGCGTGACGACCTGCCGCAGCGGGGTGTCGGTGCGGGCGACGACCCAGGCGAAGAACAGGGCGATCAGCGTCGACAGGACGGTGACCGAGACGGCGAGCACGACGGTCTGCCAGAGCACCGAGTACGTGGAGCCGTCGGTGTAGACCTTCGCGATCCGCCCGGCGGTCCAGGTGTTGCCGGCCTGTCCGGGCAGGGCGGTGCGGAACGCGCCGACCGCGACCATGACGACGGGCCACAGGAAGAAGAAGGCACAGGTCAGGGCGATCAGGATGCGGACCGGGCCGAACCGGCGGGCGAGCCGGACGGGGCCTGCCCGGCCCGGACCGCGCGCCGGACCGAGGTCGACCGGGGGTGCGGTCGCGGCCATGACGCCTCCTCTGGGGGTGTGGGCGGGACCCGGCGGGGCGCGGCGCAGGGACGCGGGGCACGGGGACGGGACGCGGAGCGGACGGGGCGGCGCCCCGTACGGGGCGTGCGGCGTCCGGCCTCCGGGATCCGGCGTCCGCCGTGCGGCGCGTTCACGCGGAGCGCGGGGTGCGGGCCCGGCAGAGGGTCTGCCGAAAAACAATTTAAGATATAATGTTTAGTCCAGAGGGGTGTCAATGGGTCGGCCGGAACTCGATCCGAAGCCGTCACCTGTGTCCCACATCATCACCCTCGTCCCTTGACATCACTGAATGTGGCGTATGGGGCTGTCTTGCGCCAAGGACCGGGGCTGAAGTAAAACTGTCATACAGTTTTAACTCTAGCCCTGGAGGTCCAGATGGAGATGACCGGCGGACAGGCGCTGGCCGGACAGCTCGTGCGCGAGGGGGTCGACCAGATCTTCGGGGTGCCGGGCGTCCAGCTCGACCACGCGGTCGACGGCCTGGCCTCCGCGGGCGCGGGCATCCGGTTCCGCAACACCCGGCACGAGCAGGCCGCGTCGTACATGGCCGACGGCTACGCCCGCTCGACGGGCGACGTCGGCGTGTGCCTGGTGGTGCCCGGTCCCGGCCTGCTGAACGCCATGGCGGGCCTCGCCACCGCGTACTCGTGCTCGTCGCCGGTCCTGTGCGTCAGCGGGCAGATCCCCTCGGCCGCGATCGGCAAGGGCCTCGGGATGCTGCACGAGGTCAACGACCAGACCCGCACGCTCGGCACCGTGACCAAGTGGACCGGCATGGCGCGCACGCCCGCCGAGGTGCCGCAGGTGATCCGCGAGGCGTTCCGGCGGCTGCGCTCCGGGCGCCCGCAGCCGGTGGGCGTCGAGATCCCGCCGGACGTCCTCCAGGCGAGCGCCGACGTCTCGCTGGTCGAGCCCGGCGACGACCGCGACCCGGTCGTTCCCGACGCGGACGCGATCGAGCGCGCCGCCGCCGTGCTGCGCGGCGCGTCCCGTCCCGTGATCTACGTCGGCGGCGGCGTCCCGGCCGGCGACGCGGGCGAGCCGCTGCGCCGCCTCGCCGAACTGCTCGAAGCGCCCGTCGTGATGAGCGAGCACGGCCGCGGCTCCCTGTCCGACCGGCACCGCCTCGCGCTCACCCAGCTCGGGGGCCGCGAGGTGCTGCCCGGCGCCGACGCCGTCCTCGTCGTCGGCAGCCGCTTCCTGAACGGCCAGGGCCGGCAGGTCGCCGTCCCCGCCTCCGCCAAGGTCGTCCTGCTGAACGCCGACGCGCACGACCTCGGCGCGCCCCGTACCGCCGAGGTCGCGGTGCACGGCGACGCCGCGCTCGGCCTGGACGCGCTCGCCGAGAGCCTCTCCGGGCTCCCCGCCCGGCCGCGCCGCGACGCCGAGCTGGACGAGGTCCGCGCCCTGTGCGCCAAGCAGATCGCCGAGATCGAGCCGCAGCTGTCGTGGGTGCGCGCCCTGCGCGGCGCGATCCCCGACGACGGCATCCTGGTGAACGAGCTGACGCAGGTCGGCTACCTCTCCCAGCTCGCGTACCCGGTGTACGGGCCGCGCACCTACCTCACCCCCGGCTACCAGGGCACGCTCGGGTACGGGTTCGCGACCGCGCTCGGCGCGAAGGCCGCCAACCCCGGCAAGGCCGTGGTGTCGATCACCGGCGACGGCGGGTTCGGCTGGAACCTCCAGGAGCTGTCCACCGCCCGCGCCCACGGCATCGGGCTGGTCACGGTCGTGTTCGACGACGGCGCGTTCGGCAACGTGCGCCGCACGCAGAAGACCCGCTTCGAGGGCCGGGTGCTCGGCACGACCCTCGCCAACCCCGACTTCGTCGCGCTCGCCTCCGCGTTCGGCGTCCGCGGCGAGCGCGCGACCACGCCGGACGAGCTCGGCGGCGTGCTCGCCGACGCGCTGTCGGGCGACGAGCCCGCACTGATCCACGTGCCGGTCGGCGAGATGCCGTCCGCCTGGCACCTCATCCACGACTTCCTCGCCCGTCCCCGAGTGGAGAGCTGACCGATGGCAGCGGTGATCGAGCACAAGGAGATCTACGTCGGCGGCGCCTGGAGCGCGCCCGCCGGAAGCGGCGTGATCGAGGTCCTGGACCCGTCGAACGACCGGGTCGTCGGCGTCGTCCCCGAGGGCACGGCCGCCGATGTGGACCGCGCGGTGGCGGCGGCGCGCGAGGCGTTCGAGGGCTGGGCCGCGACGCCCGCCGCCGACCGCGTCGCGCTGCTCGACCGGGTGCGCGCCGCGCTGTCGGACCGTTCCACCGAGGTGGCCGACCTGATCAGCGCGGAGATGGGCGCGCCGCGCTGGTTCGCGCGGGTGTCGCAGGTGTCGATGCCGCTCAAGGACTTCGACTTCGCGGCCCGCTCGATGGAGGAGATCGCGGCGGCGGGGGAGGAGGAGATCGGCCCGACGCTCGTCGTCCGCGAGCCGGTCGGCGTCGTCGGCTGCATCACCCCGTGGAACTTCCCGCTCCACCAGATCGCGGCGAAGGTCGCCCCGGCGCTCGCGGCGGGCTGCACGGTCGTGCTCAAGCCGAGCGAGGTCGCGCCGCTGAACGCGTTCGTCCTGGCGGAGCTGTTCCACGCGGCGGGCGCGCCGCCCGGCGTGTTCAACCTGGTCACCGGGTACGGCGAGCCGGTCGGCGAGGCCATCGCCGGGCACCCGGGCATCGACATGGTGAGCTTCACCGGCTCGACCCGCGCGGGCCGCCGCGTCGCCGCGCTGGCCGCGCCGACGCTGAAGAAGGTCGCGCTGGAGCTCGGGGCAAGTCGGCCAACGTCGTCCTCGACGACGCCGACCTGGACGCGGTGGTCCCGACGGCGGTCAAGCAGTGCTACGCCAACTCGGGGCAGGCGTGCGCGTCGCTGTCGCGCCTGCTCGTCCCGCGCGCGCTGCTCGCGGACGCCGAGCGCAAGGCCGTCGCGGCGGCGCGGGAGTGGACGGTCGGCGACCCCCGCGACGACGCGAGCAAACTCGGGCCGGTCGCGTCGCGGGCGCAGCAGGAGCGCGTGCGCGGGTTCGTGGCCTCGGCCGTCGAGGAGGGCGCGCGGCTGCTGCTCGGCGGCGCGGAGCCGCCGGACGGGCTGGACGGCGGCGCGTACGTCCGGCCCACCGTGTTCAGCGACGTCACGCCGGAGATGCAGATCGCGCGCGAGGAGGTCTTCGGGCCCGTTCTGGCGATCATGGCGTACGACTCGGAGGACGAGGCCGCGCGGATCGCCAACGGCACCGACTACGGGCTGTCGGGCGGCGTCTGGTCGGCCGACCACGACCGGGCCGTCGCGTTCGCGCGGCGGCTGCGCACCGGCCAGGTCGTCGTCAACGGCGAGCCGCTCAACCTGCGCGCCCCGTTCGGCGGCTACAAGCAGTCGGGCCTCGGGCGCGAGTACGGCCGGTACGGGCTGGAGGAGTACTTCGAGACCAAGGCGCTCCAGGGCGGCGTCCGCCCGTCCTGACCGCCCTTCCCGACCGCCCTTCCCGACCCGCGCGCCCGCCGCCGCGCCGCGCGCCCCGCCACGACCTGGCGGGACGCGGCGCGGCGGGCGGAGCGTGCGCGCGAGCCCCCGGTGCCACGACCCCGGCACCGGGGGCTTTTCCTTGATCACGACCATTGACCTAAAGATATGACCTTTATATGGTTAGTGCGTTCCTAGCCGCAGTGGGAGCCCACTGAGGAGAGAGGGGGTGCCCGTGTCCGAGAACGGCACGGCCCAGGAGGTCGCGGCCGCGCGCGTGCTCGTCGGCAGCGCGAGCGACTTCCGCGAGGGCGACCGCAAGCTCGTGCAGGTGGCCGGCCGCACGGTCGGGGTCTTCCGGGTGGAGGGCCGCTTCTACGCGTACGAGAACACCTGCCTGCACCAGGGCGGCCCCGTCTGCGAGGGCCGCTACTTCCCGAAGATGACCGCGGTCGTCACGGGCGACGGGCGGGTGCTCGGCGAGAAGTACGACGAGTCCGAGCCCCACCTGGTCTGCCCCTGGCACGGCTGGGAGTTCGACCTGCGCACCGGGGAGTTCTGCGGGGACCGTTCCAAGAAGCTGCGCTCCTACACCGTCGAGACCGAGGGGGACGAGGTCTATGTCGCCTGAGCCGCAAACGCCGTCCGTCACGATGGACCGTTCCGCCGAGGCGGTCGCCGGCGCCCCCGAGACGCCCGCCGCGTCCGCCGAGACGCCCGCCGCGTCCGCCGCGTCCGCCGAGGCGGTCGCCGAGGCCGAACGGCTCGCGGCGCGGATCGGCGAGCTCGGCCCGGACGCCCTGTCGCCCGACGCCGTCCGCACGCTCATGACCGCCGCGATCACCGCGTTCGGCCGGCACGTGGACGCGGGCACGCCGGTGCCCGAGCCCGCCGACGCGACGAAGGTCAACGCGACCGACGCGGTGCGGGCCGCGAGCGCCGTGCTGAAGGCGGTCAACCTCGAAACGTTCGAACTCGCCCTCTGGGAGACCTGGGGCGGCACCCCTTGGAGGACGCGGTGAGCGAGCTGTACGACCGGGGCAAGATCCAGATCGAGAACCTGCTGCGCAACGCGCGCGCCCAGGCCGACCAGCGCGGCTTCGACCGGTTCCCGATCGTGGACGTGGACTCCCACCACTACGAGGACCGCCGCTGGGACGAGATCATCCCCTACATCGAGGACGACGGGATCCGCGACTGGGCCCGCGCGATGACCGAGCGCAGCGGCAAGGCGGCGGCGACCACGATCACCACCGCGCAGGTCGGCAACCAGGAGGTCTCCGGGCGCATCCTGCGGGCCGGCCGCAACCAGCTCGCGGACCTGCGCGACCTGTCGGCCGAGCAGCGCAAGCACGACGACGTCGCGCGGATGCTGTGGGCGATGGACATGATGGGGATCGACTACACGATCATGTTCCCCACCCCGATGCTGCACCTCAGCCTGCACCCGGCGGCCGAGGTGGAGGTCGCGCTCGCCCGCGCGTACACCCGGTGGCTGACCGAGGAGCTGCTGCCGCAGGACGACCGGATCCGCACCCTCGCCTACCTGCCGTTCAACGATCCCGAGGCGAGCCTGCGGATGATCGAGGAGTTCGGCGACACCCCCGGCGTCGTCGGGTTCATGGTGACGAGCATCCGGTACCGGCCGGTGCACGCCAACGAGTACGCGCCCGTCTACGCCGCCCTCCAGGAGCGCGGGCTGCCGCTCGCGTTCCACGCCGCGTACAACTGGCACGAGCAGTCGATGACGCAGCTCAACAAGTTCATCTCGGCGCACGCGCTCGGGTTCTCGTTCTGCAACATCATCCACATGACCAACATGATCGTGAACGGCATCCCCGAGCGGTTCCCCGGCCTGAAGCTGGCCTGGGTCGAGAGCGGCCTGGCGTGGATCCCGTTCCTGATGCAGCGGCTCGACAACGAGTACCTGATGCGGACGTCCGAGGCGCCGCTGCTGAAGAGGCTGCCGAGCGACTACATGCGCGACATGTACTTCTCCACCCAGCCGATGGAGCGCACCGCGCCGACCGGGATGATGCGCGAGTCGTTCGAGATGATGAACGCCGAGAACACGCTGCTGTACTCCTCGGACTACCCGCACTGGGACTTCGACGTCCCCTCGGTGATCTACGACCTGCCGTTCCTCACCGACCGGGCCCGGCACAAGATCCTCGGCGGGAACGCCTGCGAGCTGTTCGGCCTGCCCACCGACAAGCGCGCCCCCGCGTCCGCCGCCGAGGCCGGGCTCGCCCCGATGGTCGGCGAGGCCGTCCCCGTCGCGTCCACCCTCTCCTAGCGCGGAGCCGATCGTGATCATCGACGTGCACACGCACATGCTCAGCCAGGACTGGCTCGACCTGCTCGTCGAGCGCTCCGGCACCTACACCCTGCGGGACGCGCCCGGCGGCGCCCGCGCCGTCTACCGCGGCGGCACGGCGTTCATGACGCTCACGCCCGGCATGTTCGACTACGACCTGCGGATCGCGGAGATGGACAAGGCCGGGGTCGACCTCGCCATCGTGTCGCTGACCTGCCCGAGCGTCTACTGGGGCGGCGAGGAGGTCAGCGTCCGCGGCGCCCGCATGATCAACGACCACATGGCCGCGGAACGGCGCCGCAGGCCGGACCGGATCGGGTTCCTCGCCACGCTGCCCTGGCAGTACCCGGCGGCGGCCGTCGCCGAGCTGGAGCGGGCCTGCGAGCTCGGCGCGGCCGGCGTGATGGTGCTGGCCAACATCGACGGCCGCTCCCTCACCGACCCGGCGTTCGCCGACGTCTGGCGCGCGATCGACGAGCGGGCGCTGCCCGTCCTCGTGCACCCGACGACCCCGCCCGGCGTCGAGGACATGGACATCGAGCGCTACCACCTGGTGTGGAGCGTCGGCTTCACGTTCGACACCACGCTCGCGCTCGCCCGGATGGTCCTGGACGGCTTCCTGGAGCGGTACCCGAACCTGAAGATCATCGGGAGCCACGCGGCCGGGACGCTGCCGTTCCTGATGGGCCGGCTCGACACCGGGCACCGCTCGTTCGCCGCGGCCCGCGAGGCGATCGCGGAGATCCCGAGCACGTACGCCGGGCGCGTCTACGCCGACTCGATCGCGTACTCGCCCGCCTCCCTGGCCCTCACCGTCGAGGTGCTCGGCGAGCGCAACGTGCTGTTCGGCAGCGACTACCCGCACAAGTGCGGGCGCATGGACGAGTGCGTGGACCTGGTGGACACGCTCCCCGCCGCGCAGGCGGACCTGGTCAGGAGCGGCAACGCGGCCCGGATCTTCGACCTCGCATGAGCGCGACCGGCCTCGGGGCGCCTCCGCCGGTCTCGGGGCGCCCGTCCGGGGCCGTCTCGCCGCGTTCGGCCCGGCGTTCGTCGCCGCCATCGCGTACGTGGACCCGGGCAACTTCGTCACCAACCTCCAGGGCGGTGCCCGCCACGGCTACAGCCTGCTCTGGGTGGTGGTGGCGGCGAGCGTGGTCGCGATGCCGGTGCAGTACCTGTCGGCGAAGCTCGGCGTCGTCACCGGCCGCGACCTCGCGCAGATCTGCGGCGAGCGCTACCCGCGCGCCCGCTGGCTGCTGTGGGCGCAGGCCGAGCTCGTCGCCGCCGCGACCGACCTCGCCGAGTTCGTCGGCGCGGCGATCGGCCTGAACCTGCTGTTCGGCGTGCCGCTGCCGGTGTCGGCGCTGATCACCGCCGCCGTCGCGTTCGCCCTGCTGTCGCTCCAGTCCCGCGGCGCGCGCCCGTACGAGCTGGCCATCGCCGCGATGCTCGGCCTGATCGTCGCCGGGTTCCTGTACCAGACGCTGCGGGTCGGCCCGGACGCGCGCGGCGCCGCGCTCGGGCTCGTCCCGACGCTGCCCGGCGGCGACGGCCCGCTGCTCGCCGTCGGCATCGTCGGCGCGACCGTCATGCCGCACGTGGTCTACCTGCACTCGGCGCTCACCGCGGGCCGCCCGCGCTCGCCCCGCACGCTGCGCCTGGAGCGGTACGACATCGTCCTCGCCCTCGGCCTCGCCGGGCTGGTCAACGCCGCCATGCTGGTGATCGCCGCGAAGCTGTTCCACAACCCCGGCTACCAGAACATCTCGGGCGTCGAGGAGGCGCACGCCGCGTTCGGGACGCTCGTCGGCGGCGGCGCGGCGCTGACGTTCGCCGTCGTTCTGCTCGCGTCGGGCCTGTCGTCGTCGAGCGTCGGCACGTACGCGGGGCAGGTCGTGATGAACGGCTTCGTCAGCCTGCGCATCCCGCTGACCTTGCGCCGCCTGCTCACCATGCTGCCCGCGATCGTCCTGCTCGTGCTCGGCGCCGACCCGGGGCACGCGCTCGTGCTGAGCCAGGTGCTGCTGGCGTTCGGCATCCCGTTCGCGGTGGTCCCGCTGGTGCTGGCGACCCGCGACCCGGCCCTGATGGGCCCCTACGTCAACCGCCGCGCCACGACCGCCGCCGTCGCGGCCATCGCCGCCCTGATCATCTGCCTCAACGCCTATCTCCTGACCGGCATGCTCTGACCGGACCGGGCACCCGCAGCATGGCCGAAATCGGACGGTATGGCGAGGTGGAAATCTGGGAACTGTTGTCAATATCGGTCAAGTCCCACACTCCCGGTTATTGAGAATTGCTTAATGTCGGTCCAGGGAACGGGCCGCGGCCAGGGCCGTTATAAATGGACGCATTATCGCCTCCGGGTACCCTAGCCGGTGCTTACGGAACGTGCTTGTTTCTCTAGATATCTGCGGGATGGACGGTTTGGCTGACGGGGCGGCCGAGGGACGCGAAGCGGGCGTCCCGTGGGCGAACGAGCTGCGGGGGTTCGTCGCCGGTCCCGCGGTCCAGGTCCGGGACGTCGAGGGCGGCATCCAGTTCCATCTGGGCGGGCCGCCGCGCCCGCCCGCGCCCGCGCAACTGCCGTCGCCCGGGTTCGTCGCCAACCGCAGCGAGGAGCTGCGCGAGCTGAGGCGGCTCGCGGCCGGCGCGGAACGCGCCGCGGACGGCCCGGACGGGGACGCGCCGGGCGCTCCGGCGCTGGTGGTGATCTGCGGTCCGGGCGGCGTCGGCAAGACCACCCTCGCCCTGCACTGGCTGCACCAGATCGCCCCCGGCTACGACGGCCAGCTCTTCGTCGACCTGCGGGGCTTCTCCGGCGAGCGCCCCCTCGACTCGGCCGAGCCGCTGGAGCGGTTCCTGCGGGCGCTCGGCGCGGCGGAGGAGGGCCTGCCCGCGCACGTGGAGGAACGGGCGGCGCTGTTCCGCTCGATGGTCGCCGGACGGCGCGTGATCATCCTGCTCGACAACGCGGTGTCGGCCGCGCAGGTCCGCCCGCTGCTGCCGGGCGCCGGGCCCGCGCTGGTCGTGGTCACCACCCGGCGGCGCCTCACCGGGCTCGGGGCCGACGGCGCGCGCTTCCTCGACCTCGGCCCGATGGCCGAGTCGGGCGCCGTCGAGCTGCTCGCCCACATGATCGGCCCGCACCGGATCGGGACGGACGCCGAACGCGAGCGGGCCCGTTCGCTGGTCGCGCTGTGCGGGCTGCTGCCGCTCGCGGTCTGCGCGACGGGCGCGCGCCTCGCCGCCCGCCGCCGCTGGACCCTCGACCGCGCGGTGCGCGAGCTGGACGACGAGAAGCGCAGGCTGTCGGCGCTGCGGACCCGCGAGGGCGACATGTCGGTGCAGGCCGCGTTCAACGCCTCCTACGGGGCGCTCGAACCCGCCCAGGCGTCGGCGTACCGGCGCCTCGGCGTCCATCCCGGCGGCGAGTTCGACGTCGCGGCGGCGGCGGCACTCCTCGGCACGGACCGGGCCGAGGCCGCCGACCTGCTGAACGACCTCGCCGACGCGAGCCTGCTCGTCGAGGAGCGCGACGACCGCCACCGCTTCCACGACCTCGTGCGCCTGCACGCGCGCGCCATGATGGAACGAGACAACGACGATCCGCGCGCCGCCCTCGCGCGGCTCGCCGACCACTACCTGGCGCTCGCGGTCGCCGCCGACGTCACCCTGATGCCGGGCCGCGCCCACCTCGGCGACCGCCACCCCGCCGAACGCCGCCGCCAGGCGGAGGGCCGCCACCTGTTCGCGGACCGTCCCGCCGCCCGCGCCTGGCTGGAGCAGGAGCAGGACAACCTGGTCGCGGTCGTCCGGCAGGCCGGCGAGGACGGCCTGCACGACGCCGTGTGGCAGCTCGCCCAGGCGATGTGGCCGCTGTTCCTGCAACGCAAGCACTCCCCGTTCTGGACCGACGTCTTCCGGCTCGGGACGCGGGCCGCGCGGGCCTGCGGCGACGCCCGAGCCGAGGCCCGGATGCTCTACAGCGCCGGGACCGCCCGCCTGAACGCCCGCGACATCGACGGCGCCCGCGAGCACTACGCCGAGGCGCTCGCCCTCGAACGGCGGGCCGGGCACGCGCTCGGCGAGGCGTCCGCGCTGGAGGGCCTCGGCATCGCCGAACTCGACGCCGGCGACCCGGCCGCCGCCGCCGGGCTGTTCGCGCGGGCCCGCGACGTCCACGAACGCCTCGGACGCCCGCGCGGCGTGGCGCTGATGACCCGGCACATCGGCCGCGCGCACGCCGCGATGGGCCGCCCCGAGGAGGCCGTCCGGCACCTCGCCGACGCCCTCGCCTACTTCGCGCGCAGCGACGAGCCGTACCACGAGGCGCGCACCCTCACCTTCCTCGGCGCCGCGCACCTCGCGGCCGGGCGGCCCGCCGAGGCCGCGGCGGCGCTCGGCCGCGGCCTGGAGATCACCCGCGAGAACGGGGCGGCGCACGAGGAGGCGAACGCCCTCGTGCAGCTCGCCCGCGTGGCGGCGCACCGGCGCGACGTCCCCGCCGAACGCCGCCACCTCGAAGCGGCCCTCGCGATCTACGACAGGCTCAGGGCGCCCGGAGCGGACGCGGTCAGGGAACGGCTCGCCGGCCTCACGCCGTGAGCCGCCCGTCCCGCCCGTCCTCCACGACGACCCGCACCCCGTCCCGCCGCGCTGCGCCGCCGTGCCGCACGACCGTCAGGCGCGCACCGTCCAGGCCGTCCAGCGGGTGACCGGACGCGATCCAGGCGTGCACGACCGACGCGTACGACGCGGCGTCCGCCTCGATCCGCGTCCGGCCGTCCAGCGGGACGAGCCGCGCACGCGCGCCCGCGCGGGTGCCCACGACGCATTCGCCGCCGGGGCGGACCACCACCGCGACGAGGCAGCCCGGATGGCGGGCGAACACGCCGTCCAGCGTCACCGCGCCGTAGCCGTCCAGCCGTGCCGTGCCGCCGCCGTCCAGCCGGACGATCACGTCCGCGCAGGCCAGCCACGCGGGCGACCGTTCGCCGGGGCCGGCGGCGAGATGCTCGTCAGCCGGGCGAACGGCGTCGGCGTCGCCTCCGGCGGCTTCGGTCTCGGCGGCGTCCGTACGGCGCAGCGTGAACGACGCGCCGCGGCCGTTCCACCACGTGGCCACGACCCGTTCGCCGCCGCCGTGTACGTCCTCGCGCGTCCACACGCGCACCAGGGAGATGTCCATCAGGCGGCTCGGATTCCGCCGTTGTAGCGGATCGGGCGCGGGAGGGGGACGGGGGCGACGTCCGGAGGGGCTTCGGGTTCGGGGAGGCGCAGCAGCCGGTACATCTCGCGGCGCAGGAGGCCGGCCGCCTCGCCCGGCCTGGAGCTGATCGCGTCCCTCAGCGTCGCGTGCGCCTCCGCGTCGTACGCGCGGTCGGCGTCGTCGAGCTGCGGCGCGAGCGGGCGGCGCCAGGACACGTGCGGCGCGACCGCCGCGAGCCCGCACGGGTGCGAGCCGGGTGCGACGCTGTCCCGCGGGAACGTGCCGAGCAGCACCGGGACGCCCACGGCCGCGGCGTAGTAGGTCACCGACCCGTGGTCTCCCACGACGCGGTCGGACGCCACGAGGGCCGCCCGCCAGCCCTCCTCGGGCGGCAGCAGCCGTACGCCCTGGCGCATCGCGTCGGTCTGCCAGGCGAGGACCTGCCGCCTGCCGTACCAGCTCCAGATGTGCGGGTGCAGCGCCGCGACGATCCGGTACCGGCCGGACGGGAGCGCCGCCGCGATCCGGGACAGCACGTCGGGGCGCCGGCCGAGGAGCGAGTCCTCGTCCCAGGTGGAGCTGACGAAGACCAGGCGCTGCCCGTCCCGGACGCCGAGCGCCCTCCGGTACGCGTCCCGGTGCGGGAGGCTCGCCGCGAGCCGGTCCAGGCACGGGTCCCCTCCGACGAACGCGACGGGCAGCGCCTCCGGGCACTCCCGTTCGAGGCCCCGCAGGTGCCGCTCGTGCGGCAGCGCGATCGCCGACGGCACGACCCGTCCGGCGACGACCATCCGCTCCCGGATCAGGCCGGTGACCGGCCGCGCCGCCGGCGGCCCGAGCCCGCCGCCGCGGTGCAGCAGCTTGCCCGGCCCCGCGCCGTGCGGGACGGTCAGCACCGGCGCGTGCAGTTGGTCGAGCGCCCCGTGGCTCGCCGCGATCGCGAGGTCGAAGCGCGAGTGGACGGCCTGCGCCCACGGCAGGACCAGCCCGCCGAGCCCCCGCAGCAGCTCGTCCAGCCCGCCGGTGAACGCCGACGCCGGCGGCGCGGTGTAGGCGACGACGAGCCGGCGGTCGCTCTCCAGCATGGGCACGATGTCCGCCAGCCGCGTCGCGGCGGTGATGTGATGGGCGACCGCGAGAACCGTCCTCCTGACCGGCACGGTCGATCCCTTCCGCGCGTCGAGGCCGAACGGCCCCGCAGCCACGTGTCAGCCGAGCAGTGCATTTCTCCGAACCTCCTCGACCGGCGTCCCCTCCGCGTGAACGCCGTCCGGCCCGCCTCCCCGCGACGCGGGCCGGGTGATCCCCTGTCGGTTCGAGCATCGCCCGGATTGCTTGACGAAATCTTGCAGCTGTCCTGACGGATCGGGTCACGGCGTCCCACACCGGCCATGGGAAAAGCGGTTCGTTCGTGGTCAGAACGGGGCCCTTGATGCGAAAATCGCTTCAAGAGGAATGAATCGTAAGGGGCGCAGGTGGAGTTCCGCGTCATGGGCCCCGTGGAGCTGTGGATCGACGGCCGGCGGCGCGATCTCGGAACGGCCAAGGAACGCCGCGTGCTGGCGGCCCTGCTCCTCAGCCCGCGCCGGGCCGTACCCGCCGAGTCGCTCGTCCGCCGCGTCTGGGACGACGACCCTCCGCCCAAGGCGCGGCAGAGCCTCTACTCCTACATCACGCGCCTGCGGCACCGCCTGGAGGGGCTGGAGGGCGTCGCGCTCGCCTCGCGGCAGGGCAACTACGCGCTGGAGGTGGAGGACGAGGCGGTCGACCTGCACCGCTTCCGCCTGCTGCGCGACCAGGCCCGCGCCATCGCCGGGAGCGGCGACGACGAGTACGCCCTGGAGCACTACCGCGAGGCCGCCGCCCTCTGGCGCGGCCCGCCCCTCGCCGACCTGTCCGGCGACTGGGTGGACCGTACCCGCAAGGGCCTGGAGGAGGAGCTCCTCGCCGCCGCGTTCGAACGCCTCGACATCGAGCTGCGCCGCGGCAACCACGCCGACGCGGTGGGGGAGCTGGCCGACCTCGCCGACCGGTACCCGTTCGACGAGCGGGCCGTCGAGCGGCTGATGGTCGCGCTGTTCCGCTCGGGCCGCCAGGCCGAGGCCCTGGAGACGTACCGCCGCACCCGCGGCCTGCTCGCGGACGAACTGGGCACCGACCTCGGCCACGGCCTCCAGGACCTGCACCAGCGCATCCTCCGCAACGACCCCGACCTCCTCCGCGCGCCCGGCGCGCGGCTCGCCGCGGGCGACGGGCCGCCGAACAACCTGCCGTACGACGTGCACGCGTTCACCGGACGGGTCGAGGAGCTGCGGGAGGCGCTGCGCGCGGTGCCGTCGCCCGCGGGGGAGGGCGGGCCGCCGAGGTCCGGGTCGGCCGCCACCGTGATCACCGTGGACGGCATGCCGGGCGTCGGGAAGACCGCGTTCGCCGTCCGCCTCGCGCACCTGCTGAGCGGCCGGTTCGCCGACGGGCAGATCTTCGTGAGCCTGCGCGCGAGCGACGCCGGGCGCGAGCCGCTCGACCCCGCGAGCGCGCTGGACACGCTGCTGCGGGTGGCGGGCGTCCCGGCCGCCCGCATCCCGCGCGACGCGGACGAGCGCGCGGCGCTGTGGCGGTCCAGGCTCGCGGGCGGCAACGCGATCCTCGTCCTGGACGACGCCGCGGGCCACGACCAGGTGCGCCCGCTGCTGCCCGCCGCCGCGGGGTGCCTGGTGATCGTGACGAGCCGGCGCCGCCTGTCGGGCCTGCACGACGCGCATCCGCTGTCGCTCGAGGTCCTCCCGCCGGACGACGCGGCCGACCTGTTCACCAGCGTGGCGGGGTCCGGCCGAGCCCTCGACCCGTCCGACGTCGCGGCGGTGGTCGAACGCTGCGGCTTCCTGCCGCTCGCCGTCCGGATCGCGGCCAGCAGGCTCCGGCACCGCCGCAGCTGGAGCGTCGCCGACCTGCTCGGCAGGCTCACTCCCGACGACCGGCGCCTGGAGGAGCTGCGTGTCGAGGGCAGCGAGATCACCGGCGTGTTCGAGGCGTCGTACCGGGCCTTGCCCTCGCACCTGCGGCGGGCGTTCCGGCTCCTCGGCCTGCACCCTGGCCCGCATGTCAACGCGCACGCCGCGGCGGCCGTGCTGAGCGTCCCCGTCCGCGAGAGCGAGCGGATCCTCGACGAGCTGCTCGACCGGCACCTGATCGCCGAACCCGAGCGGGGACGCTACCGCTTCCACGACCTCGTCCGCGAGTACGCCCGGCGGCTCGCCCACGAGGAGGACGGGCCCGGCGCACGGCGCGAGGCCGGGCACCGGCTGCTCGACTACTACCTGGCCGCCGCCGACCGCGCGGACCGCACCCTCATGCCGCACCGACGCCGGATCGCCGTGCGGATCTCCCACCGGCCGCGCGACCTGCCCCCGCTCGCCACCGAGAAGCACGCCCAGCAATGGTTGGCGGACGAGCACGAATGCCTGCTGAACGCCGTCCGGTACGCGGACGGGCACGGGTGGGCGGGCCATGTCGCCCGCTTCGCGCACGTCTTGGCGGGGCATCTGGAGGCCCGGGGGCACTGGGACATGTCGGCGCGCCTCCATGAGCAGGCGATCGCGGTCTGGGACGACGCGGGCGATCCGAGGGGAACGGCGCAGGCGCTCTCCGACCTCAGCCACATCCGCTTCCGCGGCGGCGAGTACGCGTCGGCGATGGAGAGCGCCGAGGAGGCGTTGAGCATCTACCGTTCCCTCGCCGAGGACGGGCCCGCCGGACCGCGGGCGCTGGAGGCGCGGCGGGCGGAGGCGGACCTCCTCGACCACCAGAGCCTGATCCTTTGGCACCGGTCGCGGTTCGCCGAGGCGCTGGCCCGCAGCCGCCGGTCCCTGGAGCTGCGGCGGGCCCTCGGCGACCGCCACGGCGAGGCGCTGAGCCTCGACCACTCCGCCATCTTCCTGGAGTACCTCGGCCGTTACGAGGAGGCGGCGGAGCTGCGGAACGAGGCGCTGCTCATCTTCGAGGAGCTGAACGACGCGCGCGGCCGGACGATGGTGCTCAACAACTCCGGCGACCTCGCGCTGAGGCTCGGGCGGGTGGACGAGGCCCTGCGTCACTACGAGCGCACGGCCGAGGCGGCGGCGGAGCTCGGCCGCCAGCACGAGGCCATCTGGCTCATCAACATGGCCAACATCGACCAGATCCACGGCCGCACGGACGAGGCGCTCCAGAGGTACCGGAAGGCGCTCGCCATCATCTCCGCGCTCGGCGACCGGCGCACGGAGGCCGAGATCCTCGTCGGCATCGGAACGGTCTTCGCGCGCGGCGGGCGGTTCGGCGAGGCCATCATCCACTATCAGAAGGCGCTCGACCTCGCGCGGACGATCGCGGAGCTCTACGAGGAGACGCTCGCGCTGCGCAAGCTCGGCGAGGCCCACGCGGGGTCCGGACGGCACGCGGTCGCGCTGGACCACTTCCGGCAGGCACACGAGCTGGCCGTCCGCACGGGCGTGCCGTACGAGACGGCGAAGGCGCTGGAGGGGATGGGCTCCGCGCTGCTGCACCTGCGCGGCCGCGACGCGGCCCGCGCTCGCTGGCGGGAGAGCCTCGCGATCTTCGAGCGGCTGGGCGGCCTGCCCGAAGCCGACCACGTCCGCTCCCGCCTCCTGGGCGCGGACCCCGCCGCCGGAGCCTGACCCCGACGAGTGCCGCACATTACCGGCATGTCGGATGAGATCCAGTATTTCCTCGTGCGGCGTGCTTATTCCAGATAGAGTCCTCGCGTCCCGGGCGCGCACGGGATGCGAGGACCTGATTTTTCGACGATTTCGAGAAAGGTGACCTGGTGACTCGACGTTGCGTCATCGCGGCCGCCCTGGTGACGGCCTTCGTCGCCGGGTTCGCGATCGAGGCGCAGGCTGCGCCCTCCGTCCACATGACGATGGCCGGCCAGTGCCGGCAGCAGGTCCACATGACCTGAACGATCGCCCGGCCGATTCACCGCGCCCCGGACCCGCGCTCGACGCGGGCCGGGGCGTTCGCCGTTGGGAAGCGTGGGAGCCAGGGTAACCGCTCGCATCGAGGTGCGCGGGGGTGGGGGAATCGGGGGGTTCGGCGCAGGCTCGCCTGTTGCGGGGCGGGCTGGTGTGACACGGGGGCGCGTGTTGCGCTGAGCAGTCCGAGGGCGGGGCAGTGCCCGCCCACGAACGGACGACTGAGGCATGAACGAACCCTCTCGCTCAGCCCCGCCGCGACGCGGGGACCGGCGTGCGGCCCGGCGGGGCCGGGCGCCGGGCACGCGGCGGCGGCCCGTGCCGCCCCGGCGGCGGTCGCCCGCGATGGCGGTCGCCGCCGCCGTCCTCGGCACCGTCGCGTTCGCCGGGACGCTCGCGGGGCTGACCGCGCTGCTCGACGGGCACGGACGGCGAACGCCGGTCGCGGGGGCGGGTGCGCGGGCTGCACGACGCCCGTCGCGCCGGCCGGGGCCACCGCGGCCGAGCAGACGCTCGTACCGCGCCCTTCGCCTGGACCGGCGCGTTCCGGCGCGCCGGGCGGGAAGCGCGGGGCGGAACGGGCCGCACCGGTCACGCGCACGCCCGGCGTTGAACGGTCCCTGCCGCGGTCGCGGACGCCCTCGCCCAAGGCGCGCGGGCGGGCGGCGGTCGCCTACGCGGCCAGGCCCGGCGGCGGCACGTACACGATCACGAACCGGGGCGGCGCGACGCTGCCCAGGTGGCGGCTCAGCTTCACGCTGCCGCGCGGGGGCTGCTCCCCTTCGGGCCGCTCGGGCCGGGCCGCGACGGCAGGACGTACGAGGCGAGCGGCGGCCCGCTCGCGCCGGGGGAGAGCGCGACGGTGCGCTTCACCTACCTCGGCCGCCCGCCGACGCCCACGAACTGCCGGGTCAACGGGGCGCCCTGCTAGTTCAGTCGTGCGCCCGGAGCCACTTCAGGACCTTCTCCCGCGTGCCGGAGACGCTGAAGATCGAGCCCGCGTGCCTGGTGCCCTCGACGACCTCGGCCGTGCAGGGCACGCGGGCGGCGGTGAGGGCGGAGCAGAGCTGCGCCGAGTGCGCGGGCCCGACGAACTCGTCCCGCGAGTGGAGCAGGTACATGGGGGTGTCGCCCGCGCCCGCGCGGTACTTGGCCGCGGCGTCCTTCCAGCGGTTCCAGCACGCGGCGTTCCCCGGGTCGGGGTGGCAGCGCGTCAGCAGGACGGCGTTGTCGCGCAGCTTCACCCTGGCGCCGGACGCGCCGTTCGCCTGGCCGTCGTTGTAGGCGCGGTACGGGTCGGCGGGGGGCGAGAGGGCGACGGCGCCGCGCAGCAGGCCGGTGCCCTTGCCGTACGTGCCGAGCGTGGCGACCAGGTGGCCGCCCGCCGACGACCCGAGCGCGACGATCCGGCCGGGCGCCACCCCGAACCGCGACGCGTGCGAACGGACCCACAGGACCGCCGACCGCACGTCGTCGCGCTGCGCCTTCCACCCGGCCTGGCTGTCGTAGCGGTAGTTGACGGAGAAGACGGCGTAGCCGCGGTCGACGAACCAGCGCGCGGTCGCCGCCCAGTCGCCCTTGTCGCCGCCGTACCAGTAGCCGCCGTGCACGATGACCAGCGCGGGCTTCGGCGCGCCGCCCGGCCGGTGGTACGCGTCGAGCCGCTGCCGCGGATGGCTCCCGTACGCGTGGGTCCCCTCGGTGACGGCCGCGCCGCTCGCGGACATCGCGCGGGCGGCGGCGCGGCTGCCGTCCACGGTCGCGTTCCGCGTGACCGGGTCGGGCGCCGCCGCCGGCGCGGGCCGGGCGCGGGCCGCGGCCGGGGCCGCGGTGGCGGTGCGGGCCCTGATCCAGGCGAGCGTCTTGCTCTTGACCGCGGACGTGAGCAGGTACGCGCCGCTCGCGCTCCCCGGCACGGTCTCCGTCGTCGCCTGGACGCCCTCGGCCCGCAGCGCCGCCGCCAGGTCGGACGCGTGGCCGGACGTGACCGTCGTGTCCCGCTGGGCCGTCAGCAGGTACGCGGGCGCGTCGCCCGCCGACGCGTGCGCCTTGGCGACCATGTCGTTCCAGCGGGACCAGCAGGGCGCGTCGCTCCGCGCCGGGTAGCAGCGGGCGAGGATGGTCGCGTTGTCCCGCACGGCCCTGCGCGCCGCGGACGAGGCGTAGGTCGGCGCGCCGCCCCACGACCGGTACGGCGACGTGATCGCCGACAGCCCGATCACTCCCCGCACGAGCGTGCCGCCCGTCCCGTAGGTCCCGGCGGACGCGGCGAGGTGGCCGCCCGCCTGCGCGCCCATCACCACGAGCTTGTCGGGCGCCACGCCGAACCGGGAGGCGTGGGCCTTGATCCAGGCGATCGCCGACAGGACGTCGTCGCGCGGGCCGGGCCACGCCGCGTCGGTGTTGTAGCGGTGGTCGACGGAGAACACGGCGAGCCCGCGGTCGGCGTACCACCGCGCGGCGCTCGCCCAGCCGCCGCCCCGGCCGCCGTTGTCCCAGGTGCCGCCGTGGACCAGGACGAGGCCCGCGCGCGGCGTGCCCGACGGCCGCCAGTACGCGTCGAGGGCCTGCCGGGCGTGCGAGCCGTAGGCGTACGTCCGCTGGTTGACGGCCGCGGCATGCGAACCGTTCGCCGAAGTCAGCACCGTCGCCGCCACAGCGCAGGCGGCGAGGAGCGACAGCAGGCTCTTGCGCATCAGATGGGTCCCTGGGTGTCCGGAAGTCACGGAGTGGCGGGAGGCACGAGAGTTGCAACCGCTTCCTTGACGCCCCGGCAAAGGGCACGGTTTACCGTCCCGGACGGGATATCGGAGAGGACCGTTCCAGGCACGAAGAAAGACCGAAGCCCCGCCCCGGCGGAGCGCCGGGACGGGGCGGGACGGGGCGGACGGTCAGGGATGGACGGGCGTCGAGGGGCCCTGGTACATCGCGTTGACGACGATGGGCCAGGTCGCCCGGGGCCAGCTCCGGAAGGTGATCTCGCTGGCGGCGATGGTCGCGTGGCCCTCGCCGACGTCGAACGACGCGACGTTGGCGAGGCCGCCGAGGGCGTCGGTGCCCTTGGCGTAGCCGCTGACCAGCAGGTCGCCGGACGGGTAGGCGGACGCGACGTCGGCCTTGCCGGTGATCCGGTAGGCGGCGTCGCGGTTGAACCAGACGGGCCACTCCTCGGGCATGCCCCAGGCGGCGGGCACGTCGGGCTTGTACGAGGCGCGGATGAGCGCCCCGGGCACGGTGAACCCGCCGCCGGTCGGCGCGGCGTTCCGCATGGGCAGGTCGAGGAGTTCGCGGGCCGTCTCCGAGCCGCTGCCGATGGCGACGAGGTTGCCGCCGCCGGACACCCAGTCGGACAGGGCCTGCCAGCCCTTGTCGCCGACGCCGCGCGCCCACGCGAACTCCTTGGGGTTCTTCGCGGGGTCGAGGCCCTTGACGATGCTGTTCTTGGAGACGCCGTCGGAGACGACGATGGTGTCGTAGTGCGATTTCAGGTCGGCGTAGTCGTCGGCGCCGACGACCTTGTAGTTGACGCCGTACTGGTCGAGCATCCACATCATCCAGCCGCCCGGCATGTTGTTGGCGCCGCGGATGAGGCCGACGCGGGTTCCGGGCTTGAGCTTGAAGCCATCCACCTTGGGGAGGGCGTCGCTGCCGTGGACCTGGAGGCCCGTTGAGGACGAGACCCGTTGCAGCACCTGGCGGGCGGCCTCGGTAGGCGGGACGACGAGGGTCCCTGGGGCGAACGTGCGGCCCGCCTTGAATTCCTCGGACGAACGCAGAACGGGAACGTTCGCCTTCTGCAACTGCGCCAGTGCGTGGCCCACGCCGTAGGAATCGGGGGCCACGAGGTACGCGCCGCGTGGAGTGGACGGCATCCGGGTCGGTGCGGGCATCACCCGTTGCACGCGCTGGAGTTGCGCGTTGAACGGCTTCGACACCGGAACGGCGTCGACCCCCATGAGAAGCGCCACGTTATCCGTGGTCTCGCTGTACGGCATGATGACCGGGCACTCAGGGCACTTGCGCGCGGCCTTCTCCGGATACACGTCCTTCTTGAGCAACTGGTCGATCCAGCGGCCCATCGGCTGCCGCGTGCGCAGGACGTACGAGCCGGCCGGGTACGACTTGCCGTTGGCGCTGAACGGGGCCCTTGCCTGCTCGATCTCTGCGCGGCCGAACTCGAAGACGCGCATCATTTCGAGCACGGCGTACGGGTCGCGCTGGTTCGCCGGGACGACGTACGCGTACGGCAGGTCCGTCTGCGTCTGCGCCTTGTGCGACACCTGGTAGAGGTTGTTGTAGAGCCAGGACGCGCCGTTCTTGGCGACGTTGTCGATGCCCGCGTACGCGGCGGTCTCGGCGTACGCGACGATCTGCTCCAGCGTCCAGGTGTCGCTGTCGTACGGCTGGAGCGTGCGCATCGTGAGGTTCTGCGAGCCGAGCGGCTTGCCGTCCGGGCTCCTGTACGGGTACGCGAGGTCCTTCGCCCCGGCGATCTCGGTGAGGAACAGCGACGTCCCGAGGAACGTCGAGAAGCCCATCACGTCGGCGTTCCAGAAGATGCCGTACGCGTCGTCGGAGGAGACGCCGCGCTTGCCCTCGGCGGTGAGGGCGCGCGCGGCGACCTGCCCCTGGGTGTTGGCGGACTGGATCGTGATCGGGTCCACGCCGGTGCCGAGCGGCTCGTCGTACGGCGGCGTCCACAGCCGCGGCCCGCCCGTCCCGGCCTGGTGCATGTAGTGCCCGGCGACCGGCCGGTACGTCTGCTCCAGGCGGACGCGCGTGCGCGTCTCGCGCTGGGTGAACATGAACCAGTCGCGGTTGTCGTCGTGCCCGATGTACCGGTGGTAGAGGTCGGGGTAGACCCGGTCGTACGGGGTGTTCGCGGTCCGGTTGAAGTGGTCCACGACCAGGTGCTGGCCGTCGGGGTTGCCGGACGGGATGACCATCAGGACCGCGTTGTCGAGGACGCCGCGGGTGTAGCCGGAGTCCTCGGTCGCGAAGCGGTGCACGATGTCCACGAGCGCCTGCGTGTTGCCGACCTCGGTGGAGTGCAGCGTCCCCTCCATGAGGTAGACGGGCTTGCTGCGGGCGGCGAGGCGGCGCGCCTCGGACTCGGAGACGCCCGGCTCGGCGAGCCGCCGGTTGTCGCGGACGATCCGGTCGAGGTCGCGCAGGTTGCGGGGCGAGCTGACGAACACGACCGGGTAGTCGTTGCCCATCGTGGTCCTGTCCGCGACCTGGTACCGCACCCGGTCCGAACGGCCGTCGATCAGCTTGAGGTAGTTCTTGATCTTGTCGAAGCCGGCGAGCCTGCCGGTCGTTCCCATCGCGAAGCCGAAGTAGTCCTTGGGCGCTGGAATGTTCCTGCCGGTGCGGGCGGCCGTGTCACCGGTGCCGAGCGCGTCGGAGGACGAGGTCACTCCGACGAGCGCGGCGGCGGTCAGCACGGCGGCCAGGACGCGGGCGGTCCGCCGCGGTGGCATCCGTTCTCCTGGTGGTGCGGGGGGAGTGGGCGAGGAAGAGGAGGGACGGGACGACCGGCCGGTCGGTTGTGCCCAGCGTGAATCCCCTCCGACGATCAATCAACCCCTTGATCGCCCCCGCCCCTCCTGCTACCGCCCGCCGTCCGACCGGCTCCCCCGGGCCCTCGGCCCTCGGCCCCTCGCGCAACGGCCTGGGGAACGCGGTCAGACGAAGTGGTTGTCGTGCCTGAGGAAGAACTCGTGCTTCTCCTCTTCCGTCATTCCCGGCAGGTCGCGGAATCCCTCGAAATACCCTTCGCGCGGGGCGCCCGGCGTGAACAGGAGCAGGAGGGAGGCGGGCTCGTCGGTCGCGTTGTGGAACGCGTGGAGGCCGCCGATCGGGACGTACAGGAAGTCGCCCGGCATCCCGTCGATCCACTTCTCGCCGTTGTAGAGCGCGACCGAGCCGGAGAGCACGAAGAACGACTCCGACATGGTCTTGTGGAAATGCTCGGTCGGGCCCTTGCCGTTCGGCGGCATGTCGATCCGGTACAGGCCGAACTCGCCGCCGGTGGAGGCGCCCGTCGCCAGGTAGTGCGTCTCCTGGCGCTCGCTGGCGCCGGTCCGTCCGCCGTCGTGGCCTTCGGAGACCAGGTCGGGCGGGGTGTCCGCGGGCCGGAACGACGCGTTGACCAGGCCGGTGGTGCCGCCGTAGCGCGCTGGAGGGTAGGACAGGAACGACATCTCGGTTCTCCTTCGTCGGTTCGTCTCGACCGTTCCCGGTCGCGAGATCGACATTGCCATGGACCTCGGGTTTCGCGGGGGCGGGTGCGGGTCCCGGAGGCGGCGTGGACGAGAATCGGCCTGCTTTCGACATCTACACGCCGAGCGGAGCGTTCATGGGCATCCTCGACAGGTTCAGGCTGGACGGCAGGGTCGCGATCGTCACCGGCGCGTCCTCGGGGCTCGGGGTCGCCGCCGCGCGGGCCCTGGCGGAGGCGGGCGCGGACGTCGTGCTCGCGGCGCGGCGGGCCGACCGGCTCGCCGGGACGGCCGAGCTGGTCGAGAAGGCCGGGCGGCGGGCGCTGTGCGTGCCGACGGACGTCGCGTCGCCGGAGGCGTGCCGCGCGCTGGCCGAGGCCGCCGACGGGTTCGGGACGGTCGGCGTGCTGGTCAACAACGCGGGCGTGGGCGGGGCGGTGCCCGCCAGCCGGGAGACGCCCGAGCAGTTCCGCGGCGTGCTCGACGTCAACCTCTCCGGCGCGTACTGGATGGCGCAGGCCGCGGCGGCCGTGATGCGCGACGGCGGGTCGATCGTCAACATCGCCAGCGTCCTCGGCCTCGTGACCGCCGGGCTGCCGCAGGCCGCGTACGCGGCGTCCAAGGCCGGGATGCTGGGCCTCACCCGCGACCTCGCGGCGCAGTGGAGCACCCGCAAGGGCATCCGCGTCAACGCCATCGCGCCCGGCTTCTTCGAGACCGAGATGACGGACGAGTACCAGGAGGGCTACCTGGAGAGCCGCCTCGCGGGCGTGCCGATCCCGCGCCCCGGCGACGCGGAGGAGCTCGCCGCGGCGGTGGTGTTCCTGGCGTCCGAGGCGTCCTCCTACACGACCGGCGCCACGTTGACGGTGGACGGCGGGCTCGTCATCTCCTGACCGGCCGCGGGCAGGCCGAGGCCGTCGGCGAGGGCGGCGAGGTGGTGGTCCTCGTCGCCGAACGCGAGGGCCGACGCCGTCGCGTGCCGCGCGAACAGGTGCAGGTCGTGCTCGCGGGTGAACCCGATCGCGCCGTGCACCTGGTGGCCGAGCGCGCAGACCCGCTCGTACGCCGCGCTCACCCACGCCTTGGCCGTCGCGACCTCGCGCGCCGCGTCCAGCCCGGCCGACAGCCGCCAGATCGCCTCGTAGGCGGTGAAGCGCGCGCCGAGCACGTCGATGGCCATGTCGGCGCAGTGGTGCTGGACGGCCTGGAACGACCCGATCGGCGCGCCGAACTGCTCGCGCTCCGCCGCGTACGCCACGGTCAGGTCGAGGACGCGCTGGGCCGCGCCCGCCATCTCCGCGCACGTCGCCGCCGCGCCGAACGCCGAGACCGCCGGGACGGCCCCGTCGCCGAGCGCGCGGTCCGCCGGGACGCGGACGCCGGTGAACGTCGCGTCGTGCGCGCCGTCCAGGCCGATCGTCCCCGCGGGTTCGAGGGCCAGGCCGGGGGACGCGGCGTCCACCAGGAACGCGCGGGGAGCGCCGTCCAGCGCGGCGACCGCGAGGAGGGCCTCGGCCGCGCCGCCGAACGGGACGGACGCGGCCGTCCCGTCGAGGACGAAG
This sequence comes from Actinomadura sp. J1-007, assembly GCF_009793335.1. Taxonomy (GTDB): domain Bacteria; phylum Actinomycetota; class Actinomycetes; order Streptosporangiales; family Streptosporangiaceae; genus Spirillospora; species Spirillospora yumaensis. Next base: position 5,030,166 of record NZ_WING01000001.1, read on the forward strand.
CCGTCGCCCGCCACGGCAGCCCGCAGCGGGAACTCGCCCGGACGGTCCCAGGGCGCGGGCGCGCAGGCCATGACGCGCCCGCGCGCGATCGCGCCCAGCCACTCGCCCTTCTGGGCGGCGGTGCCGTGCCGGGCGATCGGCATCCCGCAGCACGCGACCGTGGACAGCAGCGGGCTCGGGACGAGCGCGTGACCGAGCCGTTCGAACAGCAGGCACGCCTCCAGGAACCCCGCGCCCGCGCCGCCGTGCTCCTCGGGGAACGCCAGGCCGGTCCAGCCGAGCTCGGCCATCTCCTTCCACAGCGCGGCGGAGTGGCCGGACGGCTCGTCCAGCACCGCCCGCGCGCCCGCCGCCCCGGCCCGCGCCTCCAGCAGCTCGCGGGCAGTGGACGCGATCAGCTCCTGGTCCGCGGTGAGGGTCAGGTCCATGACGCCGGGATCTTGTCGGAGCGCACCCACACGCCCGGCCGCTCCTCCCAGAAGAGCTGCACGAGCACGCCGCCGGTGTGCTTGGGGTGGATGAACGCGTCGCGCCACGCCGCGCCGTCGGTGGCGCCCTCGTTCTCGCCGAACGTCGGGGTGCCGTGGTGCGCGCACGCCGCCATCGCCCGGTCCCAGTCGGCCACCTCGAACGTGACGTGGTGCGCGGCGGCGCCGTTGCGGTCCCAGAACCGCTCGATGAACGAGTCCTCGCCGCGCGGCATGATGATCTCCCAGCAGATCGCGCTGCCGGGGACGTTCATCACCAGGTCCGCCATGTCGGGGTGCTCGTCCAGCGGCGTCCGCCAGACCGGTACGAACCCGGCGAGGCCCTCGTACCAGCGGGCCAGCTCGTCGCGGTCGGGGAACGCCTGGCACACGTGGTCGAGGCCCACGATGCCGAGCGCGGGCCCGTCCCGCGGCCCGGACTCGGCGGGCACGGCGGCGTCGTCGCCGCACAGGCCGAGGCCGCCCGGCCCGCGCATCCGGAACAGCACGCCGGGCCCGTGCTCGGGCGGTGACAGCGACGCCTCCAGCCAGCGGCCGGACGCGCCGTCCACCGCCTTGATCCCGCGCGCCTCCAGCTCGGTCCGCACCGCGGCGAGGTCGGTCACCTCCGCGCCGACGTGGTGCAGGCCCGCGCGCCCGCCGTGGTCGTCCAGGTACGCCTGGAGCGGGGACCCGTCGCCGTACGGCGCGACCACCTCCCACGCCTGCCCCCAGCTCCCGGGCACCTCCAGCCGTACGCCGCGCGTGCCGTCCGCCTCGCTCTCCCAGCTCCGCACGCGCTCGAACCCGAACAGCCGCTCCAGCAGTCCGACCTGCGGTTCGGGATCGGGCGCCACCTGGCCGACGTGGTCGATCCGGTAGATCCGCACAGTGCCTCCTCGTTCCGTCGTCTGTGTTCCGTGCGCGCGGAGGTTCAGCTCGGGTGCGGCTCGATCCAGTCGTAGCCGTACGTGACCAGCTCCTTGACGAGCCGGAGGTTGTAGCGGTTCATCGCGGCGATCCGTTCGGCCAGCTCGCCGACCCGCTTGTCGAACTCGTCCGCCGGGTACACGTCGTTGACCAGGCCGAGGCGCATGGCGCGCTCGGCGTCGATGCGGGCGCCGGTGAACAGCAGCTCCTTGGCGAGCGCCTTGCCGATCCGCGCGGGCAGCCGCTTCACCCCGCCCCAGCCGGGCGCGGACCCGCCGAACTCCGGCTGGTCCGGGTCGCCGTCCTCGGTCATCTTCGGCCGGTACGGGGGCCGCGCCGACAGGGTGATCTCGACCAGGCCCATCTTGGCGTCGTCGGACGCGACGATGAAGTCCGCGGCGAGGGCCAGCTCCAGGCCGCCCCCGACGGCGTACCCGTGCACGGCGGCGATCACGGGCACCGACAGGCGCTCCATCATCGCGAACGTCTTCTCGCCCAGCCGGCCCTGCTCGATCCGCTCCCTCTTGGTCAGCGTCTCCGACCAGCCGAGGTCCATGCCCGCGCAGAACGCGCGCTCACCCGCGCCGCGCAGCACGACCACGCACACGTCCTCGTCGTCGTCCACCGCGGTGAAGATCGCGCGCAGCTCCCGCATCGTGGTGGGCGTGAGCGCGTTCAGCTTCCCGGGGCGGTTCAGGGTCAGCCAGGCCACCCGCTCCTCGATCTTCAGATCGACGGTCTCGTAGGCGGGGCCGGAAGCGTTCGGGGGCATGAAAGTCCTCCTGGTGTGATCGGTCAGGGGGTACGCGGTCGCGGCCGGGGCAGGTTCAGGCCGCGCGTGGCGATGACGTTCCGCTGGATCTCGGTCGTCCCGCCGAGGAACGTCGAGGCGACCGCGTCCAGGCGCATGTGCGTGAAGGCCGCGGCGAGCGGCGCGCCGTCCCGCCGCCACCGCGCGGCCGACCCGCCGAACGCCCTGGCGCCCGTGCGGGCGAGCCGCTGGTGCAGTTCGGCGCCGAAGAGCTGGTTGACCGACGCCTCGTAGCCGGGCTCCTCTCCGGCGGCCTGCCGCGAGACGGTGTAGCGGGCGAGGTTGTAGAGCACCCTGACCTCGGCGTACCGCAGGGCGATCTCGCGGCGCAGCGACGCGGCGGCGCCCGGGTCGGTGCGGGCGAACGCGCGCCCCTCGTCCGTGCGCAGGTAGGAGACCAGGTCGGCGAGCGCGTGCTCGTACTTGACGGTCGCGCCGATCCCGGCCCGCTCGAAGCCGAGCGCGGTCATCGCCACGTACCAGCCGCGGTTCTCCTCGCCGACGCGGTCGGCGGCCGGCACCCGCACGTCCTCGAAGAAGATCTCGCAGAACGGCGCCGCGCCCCGCAGGTCGGTGATCGGCCGGACGGTCACGCCGGGGGCGCGCGCGTCGACGAGCAGGAACGTGATGCCGCGGTGCTTCGGCACGGCCTCGGCGTCCGTGCGCGCGAGGACGAACAGCCAGTCGGCGTACTGCCCGAGCGACGTCCACACCTTCTGCCCGTTCAGCACGTACGCGTCGCCGTCGCGCACCGCGCGCGTGCGCAGCGACGCCAGGTCCGAGCCCGAGCCCGGCTCGGAGAACCCCTGCGCCCACGTGACCTCGCCGCGCGCGATCCCCGGCAGGTGCGCGGCCTTCTGCCGCTCGGTGCCGTGCACGAGCAGCGTCGGCCCGAGGAGGAACGCGCCGATCCCGTTCACCGTCGGCACGCGCGCCCGCATCATCTCCTCCTGGAGGACGAACTCCTCCATCGCGGACAGGCCCGCGCCGCCGTACTCGCGCGGCCAGTGCGGCGCGATCCACCCGCGCTCGGCGAGCGCCGCCGCCCACGCCCGCGCGCCGTCCCGGCGGACGGGGTCGTCGCTCATCCGGTCCACGGGCCAGTTGTAACCGCGGACGTCCTCCGGCTCAAGGCTCTGCTCCGCCTCGCCGTCCGGCCGGTACGACGCGGGGAACCGCTCCCGCACGAACGCCCGCACCTCGTCCCGGAACGCGGCCTGCTCAGGTGTGTCGTCCCAGTTCACCGGCCCGCCTCCGCCCCGCCGTCCGGCCGTTCGCGGTCCCAGGTCGCCGGGGTCAGCCCGCCCTCGCCCTGCGCGCGCAGCCGGTACTTGGCGACCTTGTCGGTCGGCGTGCGCGGCAGCGCGTCCACGAACTCGACGTAGCGGGGGACCATCGACCTCGGGAGCCGCTCCTCGCAGTAGGCGACCAGCTCCTCGGGCGCGAGCGCGGTGTCCGGCTGGACGACCACGCTGACCTTGATGTCCTCGTCCTCCAGCTCGGACGGGACGCCGATCGCCGCGCTCTCCAGCACCGCCGGATGCAGGTTGATCTCGCATTCGAGGTCGAACGCGGAGATGTTCTCGCCGCGCCGCCGGATCGCGTCCTTCATCCGGTCCAGGAAGTAGAAGTAGCCGTCGTCGTCCCGCCACACGCGGTCCCCGGTGTGGAACCACATGTTGCGGAAGCACCGCGTGGTCGCCTCCCAGTCGCCGTAGTAGCCGGTCGTGATCACGAACGGCTGCCGCGGCCGCAGCACCAGCTCGCCGGGCTCGCCGGAGCCGACCTCGCGGTCGTGCTCGTCCACCACCGCGACCTCGAACCGCTCGTCGTGGGCCTGGCCGCACGAGCCCTCCCGCCACTCGCCGTACGGGCTGCCGGTGGCGATGCCCGCCTCGGTGCTGGTGTAGGTCTCCACCGACCGCACCCCGAACCGCTCGCGCAGCGGCTCGTCCAGATTGGACTTGCCCATGTAGAACGTCTCCAGCGGATGGTCCTTGTCGCGCGCCGACGGCGGCTGGTTCAGCAGGATCGGGATCATCGAGAAGACGCTCATCGTCACCCGCGCGTCGAACCGCCGCACGTCGTCCCAGAACCGCGACGCGCTGAACCGCTCCACGATCGCGATCGACCCGCCGCCGAGCAGCGCCGACATCATCCCGTCCCACAGCGCCGCCGCGTGGAACAGCGGCAGCGGGCAGTAGATCGTCTTCCCCCACCGGTCCAGGAAGTCCAGCGAGTCCCACGCGCAGGTCAGCGCCAGCGCGTGCGGCACCATCGCGCCCTTCGACGGCCCCGTCGTCCCGCTCGTGTACATGATCGCCTGGAGGTCGGCGAACCCCACGTCCACCGAGACCTCGCCGTTCTCCCGGCCGAGCAGGTCGCCCATCGGCCGCGCCGGCTTGCCGAGCGCGTCCAGCCCGTCGCCGTCCCGCACGATCACCAGCCCGAGCCCCGGCAGCCGGTCGGCGATCGGCGGGATCCGCTCGGCGTACGGTCCGTCCACCACCAGCCACCGCGCGTCCGAGCTGGTCAGCACGTGCCGCAGCAGCTCGCCCTTGTACCCGGTGTTGATCGGCACCGCGACCGCGCCGAGCCGCGCGATCGCGAACACCAGGTGGACGATGTCGGCGCCGTTCGGCAGCATCAGCCCGACGTGGTCGCCCCGGCCGACGCCGAGGGCGGCGAGGCCGCGGGCCATCCGGTCCGCCGTCGAGTCCACCTCGCCGTAGGTGACCTCCCCGTCCCGGAACTTCAGGAAGGGCTCCGCCCGGTGGATCCGTGCCTGCGTCCGGAGGACGTCCCCGAGGACGAAGCTCTCCAGTGTCTCCTTGCGCATCCGAACCTCCGCTGCCGCCCGCACGGCGACGCGTCTCAAGGGGTCCAAGGGGGGTGTGAGGGGTCCGAGGAGTGCGGCCGGCCTGGGCCGTGCGGCCGCTCCCGGCCGCCGATCGGGAACCTCCGGGCGAACGCCCGCGGCCGCCGCGGAACGATCTGGAGCGACCTGAAGTGATCTGGACACTAACGTCCATATCCGAACACGGATCCGAAACAGGATCAATAGCGACAAAGTGAGCAAAGAGGTACTAAAGGGATGCATGGGGCTTCCTGGGCCTCAGTGACGCGTGGACCGGCTCCGCCGCGCATCCGGGCCCGCCTGTGCGGTTCTCGCGCGTCCGGTACTCGCGCGTTCTCCTCGGCCGCCCTTGATCTGTGAATCCCGATTCACTAGCCTGTGAATCCCGATTCACCTCCCTTCCGCTGGAGGCAGGATGAGGACAGCGACCTCGGGCCCCCACGTTCGGGCGGCACGCCCGCCGGGGCGCCTCTACCGCCCGGCCCGCGGCTGTGGGCCACCTTGCAGACCGTTCGCTGGCTGCGGAGCTCCACCTCGTACATGGACCGGTGCCGTGCGCGGTACGGCGACATGTTCACCCTGAACCTGGTCGCGAAGGCGGCCGCCGGGCCCGCGGCCGACCGGGGCCGGGGACGATGGGTCTTCCTCGCCGACCCGGCCCACGTCAGGCAGGTCTTCACCGCGGACCCCGCGACCGTGCGTACAGGGGACACCAACCGGTTCCTGGCGCCGCTCGTCGGTGCGAGCTCGATCCTCCTGACGGACGAGCCGCAGCATGCGAAGCAGCGCAGGCTGCTGCTCCCGCCGCTGCACGGCGAACGCCTCATGGGCTACGGCGAGCTGATGTCGGACGTCGCCGAGGCGGAGCTGGCGCGCTGGCCGATCGGCGAGCCGTTCGCCCTCTGGCCCCGCATGCAGGCGATCACGCTGGAGGTCGTCGTCCGCGCCGTCTTCGGGATCGGGGAGCCGCGGCGGCTCGCCTACGTGACGGGGCTGCTGCGCACCATGCTCGACCGGATGACCAGCCCGCGCTGGCTCGCGGCGCAGGCCCTGCTGGCCACCGCGGCGCACGACCGGACCGGCGCGCTGTCCGGGGCGGCGCGCCGCCTGGTGGGGCCGGTGGACCGGGTCGTCCTCGCCGAGATAGCGCGCCGCCGCGCCGCCCCGGACCTGGACCGGCACGGCGACCTGCTGTCCCTGCTCGTCCAGGCCGAGTACGAGGACGGCACGGCGATGGGCGACGGGGAGCTGCGCGACGAGCTGATGACGCTGCTGATCGCCGGTCACGAGTCCACCGCCACGGCCCTGGCCTGGGCCTTCGAGCTGCTGCTGCGCCACCCGGACGGGCCGGCGAGGCTCGCCGACGAGGCCGACGCCGACCGGGACGAGTACGCCGACGCCGTGGTCAAGGAGACGCTCCGGCTGCGTCCCGTGCTCCCGTTCGTCCTGCGCAGCCTCGGCCGGCCGATGGAGATCGGCGGTCACCCGCTCCCCGCCGGTACGTGGCTGGCCCCGTGCGCCTACCTGATCCACCGCCGCGAGGACCTCTACCCGGAACCGCTGCGCTTCCTACCCGAGCGCTTCGTCGGACGGCCCGCGGGCGGCTCCACATGGCTGCCGTTCGGAGGAGGCGTCCGCAGATGCCTGGGCGCGAGCTTCGCCCAACTCGAGATGAGGCGCGTCCTGCAAACCGTGATCACCCGTGCCGAACTCGTCCCCGCCGAGACCGAACCCGAGCCCCCGCGCTCGCGGTTCATCACCGTCGCGCCCTCCCGGGGGGCACGGGTCGTCATGAAGAGCCGCCGTGCCCGTACCCCGAGGTCCGCACCCCGCACCTGGATGCCGGGATGACCGCGCCCGCCACCACGCGCGGACGGCTGGTGCGCGCCGCGTCGGAACTGCTTGAGGAAGCCGGATACGCGACGGCCTCGGTCGCGGCCATCGCCGAGCGCGCCGGGTTGGCGACGGGCGCGCTCTACCGGCATTTCCCGTCCAAGGCCGAGCTGTTCGTCGAGGTGTTCAGGAACGTCGCGGAGGCGGAACTGGTCGCGATGGAGTCAGCGGCCGAACGCTCCTCCGGCTTCGAGGAGCGGCTCGCGGCGGTCATCCGCACGTACGCGACGAGCGCGCTCCGCAATCGCCGCCTCGCCTGGGCGCTGGTCTACGAGCCCGTCGACCCGCTCGTGGACGCCGAGCGGCTGGCCTACCGGCGCCGCTACTGCGCCGGGATGGCCGATCTGCTCCGCGAGGGCGTCCGTACCGGGGCGATCCCGGAGCAGGACGTCGAGGTCGCCGCGGCGGCCGTGGTCGGCGCGATCGCCGAGGCGCTGGTCGGACCCCTGTCACCGCTGCCCGGCGGGGCGCAGTCGGAACCGGCGATCGTCGCCGCGATCGTCGGTTTCTGTCGCGGAGCCATCGGCCTCACCGCCGGCAGCCGAGGGAAGGAGAGCACGTCGTGACGGTGCGTTACGAACCCGATGGGGCGATCGTCGTCGTGACCATCGACCGGGTGGACGTGGCGAACGCGGTGGACCGGCCGACCGCCGAGGCGCTGGCCGGAGCCTTCCGCCGGTTCGAGGCCGACGACGATCTCGCCGTCGCGGTCCTGACCGGCGCGGGCGGTAAGTTCTGCGCGGGCGCCGACCTGAAGGCGATGAGCGACCGCTCCGCCGCCCACCGGGTCAGCCGGGTCGAGCCGGACGGCGACGGGCCGATGGGCCCGTCCAGGATGCTGACGGCCAAGCCCGTGATCGCCGCCGTGGAGGGCCACGCGGTCGCCGGCGGCCTGGAACTCGCCGCCTGGTGCGATCTGCGCGTCGTCGCCGAGGACGCGGTCCTCGGCGTCTTCTGCCGCCGCTGGGGCATCCCGCTCATGGACGGCGGCACGATCCGGCTCGCCCGCCTGCTCGGTCACAGCCACGCCCTGGACCTGATCCTCACCGGCCGCGGGGTCTCCGGCGCGGAGGCCCTGCGGATGGGCCTGGCCAATCGCCTGGTGCCGCCCGGCACGGCGTTGCCGGAGGCGACCGCGCTGGCCCGCGAGATCGCCGCCCGTCCCCAGGCCGCCCTGCGCGAGGACCGGCTCTCCTCGTACGAGCAGTGGTCGCTGGGCCTCCCCGACGCGCTGTCGGGGGAGTACCGGCACGGCATGAGCGCGCTCCGGGCCGGCGAACTGGTCGGCGGCCTCGAACGCTACGAGTCCGGAGCCTGGCGCGGCCAGGCCCCCGACAGCCGCTGACCGGAGGGCCGTACGAACCGGCCGACGAGCCGCCAGGTCGAGCCCGTCCGGCGCGGCGGAGATCACATTGACCGGACGGGCGGGGCGGTTAGGGTGGGGGCATGGGTTCGCTGTGATCGCCGGATGAGCGGCCGCGTCTGAGCTTGGCTCCGCGGTCGTCCCGTTCATCCGCGCGCTCTTTCTCTCCGCTGATTCGCCTTCGGGCGTCGCGTGCGCGGATGCGTCAACGATCCGTTCCTCACGGCTCCGGCCGGAACAGGGGGCGCCCCATGCGTGCCGCACATCTGTCACAACTCTCACTGCACGACGTCACCAAGCGCTATGACGAGCGGGTCGTGCTCGACCAGGTCTCGTTCACCGTCAGGCCCGGCGAGAAGGTCGGCGTGGTCGGCGACAACGGCTCGGGGAAGTCAACGCTGCTCAAGCTGCTCGCCGGGCGCGAACGGCCCGACAACGGCGAGGTCACCGTCGTCGCGCCCGGCGGCGTCGGCTACCTCGCCCAGGCCCTGGAGGCGGCCCCCGGCGCGACCGTCCAGGACGCGGTCGACCTCGCCCTCGCCGACCTGCGCGAGCTGGAGGCCCGGATGCGGGAGGCCGAGTCCCGCCTGACCGAGGACGGGCTCGACGCGTACGCGGCCCTGGTCGAACGCTACGAGGCCCGAGGGGGCTACGGGGCCGACGCCCGGGTCGACGTCGCGCTGCACGGGCTCGGCCTGCCGGGCCTCGAACGCGGCCGGCCCCTCGCGACGCTGTCCGGGGGCGAGCGGTCCCGGCTCGCGCTCGCCGCCACGCTCGCGGCCGACCCGGAACTGCTGCTCCTGGACGAGCCGACCAACGACCTGGACGACCGGGCCGTGGGCTGGCTGGAGGAACGGCTGCGGGCGCACCGCGGCACGGTCGTCGCGGTCACCCACGACCGGGTGTTCCTCGAACGGCTGACCAGCACGGTCCTGGAGGTGGAAGGAGGGAGGACGTCCCGGTACGGCGACGGCTACGACGGCTACCTCGCGGCGAAGGACGCCGAGCGGAGACGCCGGCTGCGCGAGTACGAGGAGTGGCGCGCCGAACTCGCCCGCAACCGCCGCCTCGCCGAGAGCAACGCGGTGCGGCTGGAGGCGATCCCGCGCAAGCTGCCGTTCGCGGTCTTCGGGCACGGCGGGTTCCGGTCGCGCGGGCGCGGGCACGGGGCGATGGTCCGCATCCGCAACGCGAAGGAACGCGTCGAGCGGCTGCGCGCCGACCCCGTCCCGCCGCCGCCGGAGCCGCTGGTCTTCACCGCCCGCCCCGTCACCGCGGGCACGGTCGAGGACGCGGTCGCGGAGCTGGCGGGCGTGGTCGTCGCGGGCCGCCTCGACGTGCCGTCCCTCCGCGTCCGTTCGGGCGAACGGCTGCTCGTGACCGGCCCGAACGGGGCGGGCAAGAGCACGCTCATGCGCGTCCTCGCCGGAGAGCTGCGGCCCGACGCGGGCTCGGTGGACGTGCGCGGACGGGTCGGGCACCTGCGGCAGGAGGAGGCGCCGTGGCCACCCGGCCTGACCGTTCCGCAGGCGTTCGCGCAGGGGCGGGAGGGCCATCCGGACGAGCATGTCGAGACGCTGCTGTCGCTCGGCCTGTTCTCCCCGCCCGACCTGCGGCTGCGCGTGGGCGAGCTGTCCTACGGGCAGCGCCGCCGGATCGAGCTGGCGCGCCTGGTGACCGACCCGGTGGACCTGCTCCTGCTGGACGAGCCCACCAACCACCTGTCGCCCGCGCTCGTGGAGGAACTGGAGGAGGCGCTCGCCGCGTACGAGGGCGCGGTGGTGATCGTCACGCACGACCGCCGCACGCGCTCCCGCTTCACCGGCGCCCACCTGAGCCTGCGCGAGGGCCACGTGACCGCCCTCCAACCCGCCTGAAGCCCGGCGCGCGCGTCCCCGCCTCCCACGCGCGCGCCGGGACCCGGCTCGTTGAGGGACGGGAGGACGCGCGTCGCCGCGCGTTCGTCTCACAGGCCACACAAAGACACATAAACGCGTCATGCCTTGCGAACATGGCCGCGCGTTCTGCGTTCAGTGTGATTACATAAAGTTACTAGTGCCCTCCTGTGCGAGTTTCCTGCACACTGGCGGGTGAGGCTGTATCTGAGCGGAGGTCTGAGACCCGATGTTGCTGAGTTTCCGGGCGGCCAACCATCGATCGCTACGGACCGAGCAACAGTTGCTACTCACTCCCGCCTACGCCGCGGACGCTCCGCCCGACCCGCCCTGGGAGGGTTTGACGGTCGCGGGCATCTTCGGCGCCAACGCCTCGGGCAAGTCCAACGTGATCGACGCGCTGGAGTACATGACCAGCATGGTCCGCAGGTCGTTCCGTGAGAGCGAGCCCGGCGGCGGCATCGAGCGCTACCCGTTCGCCTTGGATCCCGCGATGGCGGACGAGCCGTCGTCCTTCGTCGTGGACGTGCTGATCGACAACGTTCGCTACACGTACGGGTTCGCCCTGGACGACGTCCGGATCCTCGAAGAGTGGATGTTCAGCTATCCGAAGAAGAGGCGCCGGATCATCTTCCAGCGGCGCGGGGACGAATACACCTACGGTGACCATTCACCAGAGGCGATGCGCCAGGCGGAGCAACTCACCGAGCCCAACGTGCTGTTCCTGTCGGTGGGGGTCAGGTCCAAACAGCGTGTGCTGCTCCCCGTGTACTCATGGTTCCAAGACATCGAGTGGCGCACTTCGAGAGACATCGAATTCCGGTTCCTTTCGAGGGAACGCTGGTCTCCGGAGATCAGCCTGGACCGCCTCACCGACCTGCTGCGCGCCGCGGACACCGGAATCGAGGGCGCGGTGCTGGTCGACGAGTCCGAGGCGGAGTACTCCGCGCGCGTGGGCTCCCAACGCCGCAGAACGATGGAGGGAGCGGACCCGCCGCGCCGCAAGCGGCTCTACTTCCAGCACCGGGGCGCGGACGGGACGGCGGCGTTGAGCCTCAAGGAGCAGTCGACGGGGACGCAGTCGCTGTACCGGCTGGCCCGTCCCGCGTTCGTGGCGCTCGACAGGGGCACTCCCTTCGTGGTCGACGAGATCGATTCCAGCCTGCACCCGTTCCTGACGGCGCAGCTCATCAGGCTCTTCCGGGACCCGGCCACCAACCCGCGGGGCGCGCAACTGGTCTTCACCAGCCACGACGTGTCGCTGCTGGGCCGGATCCAGGGTGAGGAGATCCTGCGGCGCGACCACATCTGGTTCACGGAGAAGGACGACTGCGGGGCCACCGAACTGTTCCCCGTGTCGGAGTTCAAGCCGCGTCGGGACGAGAACCGTGAACGCCGGTACCTCGCGGGCAGGTACGGGGCCGTCCCGGTGGTCAACGACGAACTGTTCGTGGCCGCGCTCGCCTCCCGCGAGGACTCCGGCGATGTCGCCGAGAACTCCTAAGCCGAGCGGGCGCCCGACCCGGCCGCCGGCGTTCGACACCCAGACCGACCTGCGCCGCAGGCCGAGCGGCTCGCGTTCGGAACGGGGGAGCTTCCTGATCCTCTGCGAGGGGAAGACGGAGAAGCTCTACTTCACCGGGATGCGGTCGCGGCGCGGGCCCCAGCTCGCCGTCGACGTACCCGAGCGGGACCACCGCGGGATCGTCCAGGAGGCCATCGGCCGTCGCACCGCCGAGTACGACGAGGTCTGGTGCGTGCTCGACACCGAACTCGACGCGGCGCTGGCGGACGATCTGATCGCCGATGCGGAGAAAGGCGGGGTCGAGCTCGCGCTGTCCACGCCGTGTTTCGAGGTCTGGCTGATCCTGCACCTGGACGGGTGCGCGAGGCCCTTCCAGACGGCGGACGAGGCCAAGAAGAAGCTGAGCCGTATGCTTCCCGACTGGAACGAGTCGGAGACGAGGTACTCCGACTTCAAGAAGGGCGTCTCCCAGGCGTGCGACAGAGCGCGCCGCCTGGATGCGGGCACTGACGACCACATGCGCAACCCCTCGACCGGCGTCTGGCGCCTCGTCGAACGGATCCTCGCGCGCCCGTCCAGATAGCGGGTCAAGGCGCTACGGGGTTCCGCCCCTGGTGGCGGCGCGGTGAGAGCAGGGCAGTGGTGGGCCTGCCCTGTCGGCCGCGGCCGTCGTTCCGCCCGCGGTCGACGGGGTGGGGCACCCGCGCCGGGGCGTGGGTCAGTCGGCTATGAGGTGGGTGGTTGGGGTGCCTCGGCGGTTGGGGGTGCGTTCGCGTTGGCGGCGGATGGTGTAGGTGCCGGGGGCGATGCCGGTGCCGCCGTGTTCGGGGTGGATGAGGTAGGCGGGGGCGGTGGTGGTCAGGATGCCGAGGGCGAGGCGTTCGGCGTCGATGACGTCGGTGGTCCAGGTGCAGGTGCCGGGGTCGGCGACCAGGGTGTGGGGGTTGCCGCCCGCGGCGCCGCGGAGCAGTTCGACGCCGCCCGGCGGGACGGGGCGGCGGCGGGCCGCGGCCGCCTCGCGGACGTCGTCCAGCAGGTCCAGGGGGACGACGATCAGGTCGCCCTGGGCCTGGAGGCCGTCGACGACCGGGACGGCCACCTGGCGTTCGAGGTGGTCGAGGACGTCGAGTCCGGTGCGTTCGGTCAGTTCGGCGAGGGTCATCGTCATGGGCTTCACCTAGGTGCGTCGCTGGAGTGCGGAGTACTGGGCGCCGGTCAGGCCGTACGACCAGCCGGCGGCGGAGACGGGGTCGGCGATGGCGGCGGGGACGCTGAGGCCGTAGCGGCGGCGGGTCCCGTCGCGTTCGACGGAGCCGTTGACGGCCAGCAGGACGCGCGTCGCGCCGCCCCACAGGCGGGCGGGCATGTCGTAGAGGCGGAGCTCGCAGCCGGGGTTGCCGGGGTCGGGCGCGGTCGAGACCAGGTCCAGCCCGGCGCGTTCGATGTAGACGTCCCAGCCGATGCGCTCGATCGCGCAGCGGCGGACCTCGGCGTTGGGCTCGGCGACGATCCGGTCCACGGTCGGCTCGGCGACGACCCACTCGGGCACGCGGGTGCCGTGCCAGGAGTGCACGCCCCAGCCGTCCGCGTAACGGATCGCGTGCCCCTTGCCCGAGTGCGGGCGGATCTCGCCGTGCACGCTCCCGAGGACGGGCTCGGTGTGGACGGCGACGGGGCGCTCGGAGACGACGCAGACGTCCTCGCGCGGCCACCACCAGCCGCACGCCCCGGCGATCGCCGCCCAGACGTCGAGCTGCTCGTTCTGGAGGGAGGTGTAGGCGCGGCCGAGCGCGCGGCGGATCTGGTGGTTGCCGATCCAGTGCGCGTCGTGCTGGCCGTACCAGGTGAGTCCGGGCGTGTGCTCGGAGGCGAGCGCGGCGCGCAGCGGGCCCCCGAGCGCCTCGTGAACGGAGCCGTTCAGCGAGTCCTCGACCGTTGCGCGCAGCACCTCTTCGAGGCTGAGCCCTTCGCGCAGGGACTCCTGCGGCGGGAACGACCCGATCGTGCGCGTCGCCGGATGGAACGGCCACCGCGCCATGAGCCCGCGGCGGCGCGTGCGGGCGTCCAGGCCGCTGCGGAGCGAGGACGTGAGCGACGCCAGCCGGGCGGCGAACGGCCAGTCGGAGCCGAGGACGGGCGCCGTCGCCGCCCTGAGCCGGAGCGGCTCGCGGGAACGGCCCGGCAGGGTCGCCGCGTGCGGTGACTCGACCCAGACGAAACGGGCGGGCTCTGGCCCGCCATCTCGTACAGGGCGCTGATGGCGGATTCGGCGGTGGGACGGTCGGCGGGCAGCGTGCACAGGGCCTTGCCCAGCCATTCACCGCGGAGTTCGATCGCCCGGTCCAGGAGGACGCGGGGGTCTTCGATGGTCCGCCGTCCGGGGGGACGGCGCTTGGCGGAGTGCGCGCTTAGCGCGCTCGACCCGCTCACCGGAGGACGGCGGGGTCACCCTTTCCAACGATCATGGCGCCGATCGTGGCAGCACGGGCGGCCCCCCGCAACCCCTTTTCCGGCGGTCCCGGCCCGCGCGCAAGCCCGTCATCGGGCTGGCGGAGGCGCGGGCCGGGCGGGGACGGCGGTCAGCAGCTCTTGGGGAGGTGACCTTGATGACCCAGTTCCAGATCTTCTTCTTGCCCTTGGTGCGGGGGTTGACCGTCAGGCACTTGTACTCGCCCGCGCGGACCCCGTTGGAGGCGAACTGGTCGGCGAGGTACGCCTTGATCTTGCGCTTCTGCTTGCAGTGGTTGTTGAAGTAGATGGTCGTGGAGTCCAGGCCCGGGTCCCAGGAGACGTTGAGGTTGCGGCCCTTCGGGCTGGAGCACTTGAACGACTTGTAGTGGTACGACTCCGTGCCCGCCGGGGAGGCGGGCGCGGCCTTCGCGGCGGGCGCCGCCGGCGCGCTCTCCGCGGCGTTCGCGGCCGGGACGGTGAGGAGCATGGCCGCCGCTCCGGCGCCGGCGACGGCGGGGGCGAGCCTCTTCATGGACGCGGTGAAGTCGGTGTGGTTCGGCATGGCGCCACGATGGCAACGGCCGGGCCCGGAACCCAAGCGATCTTTGTCCAGCGGACGTCCAGGTTTCGCCGGACAAATGGACGCGCAGCTCAGCAGGGAGGTCCGGCGGCGGGACGGAACGAGGCGGCGGCGCGCGACGGGCGTCGGGGCGGTGCGCCGGACCCGCGGACGCGGCCCTGGAGAACCGGTCGATACCGGTCTTATTGCATTGGGTGACAATACTTGTGGACGGGACGGGTGGGACAGTAGCGTCCTTTGCTTACATGGGGAGCACCATGGGGAGTGCCAGGCCGGGGGCGCCCGGCCGCCGCGTTGGCTGGGAGTACCGATGAAGAAGCGCACCGACAGGATGATCGCCGTTGGAGGCGTGGCCGCCAGCGCGGTCCTGCTGCCGGGGATCATGGTCGTCCTGGCGCAGACCGGGATCGGCACCTCCTCGCACCACCGCAAGCCCGGCGCGACGGAGTCGCCCGCCGGCGCGGAGCTGTCCGGGGGCGACCCCGTCGCGCAGCCGTCGATCCCCTACACGCCGTACCCGTCCTCGACGAAGAAGCCGAAGACCGGCGGCAGTTACCCGTTCGGCAGCGGGCCGGCCACCCCCGCCCCGTCCGACCCCGACCGCGACCCGGGCTCGCACGGCAAGAAGCCGCACATGCCCAAGGGCTCGAAGTCGGTGCGCAACAGCTACCGCAAGGCCGACGACGGCGCCAAGATCACGGCGGTGAAGAAGACCGGGACGCGGCAGTACGACGTCTCGATCGCGACGCCCGCGCTCGGCAAGACGGTGAAGACGCGCGTGCTGGTCCCGAAGAGCTGGAAGGCGGGCTCCAAGCGGAGCTGGCCCGTCGTGTACGCCTACCACGGCGGCGAGAACACCTACACCTCGTGGACCAAGGACTCCAACATCGAGTCGGTCGCCGCCCCCTACGACGTGATGGTCGTGATGCCCGAGGGCGGCTGGCGCGGCTCGTACACCAACTGGTGGAACGGCGGCAGAGGCGGCATCCCGGCGTGGGAGACGTTCCACACCAGCGAGGTCGTCCAGCTCATGGAGCGCAACTTCCACGCCGGCACGTCCCGGGCCGCGATCGGGCTCTCGTCCGGCGGCCAGGGCTCCATCACCTACGCCGAACGGCACCCGGGGCTGTTCAGGTACGCCGCGTCCTACAGCGGGGCGCTCAACATCACCGCGCCCGGGATGCCGACCGCGCTGATGATGATGAACAACTCCCCGGCATCAACCCCAACGACATCTGGGGCAACCCCGCGACCGACCGCGCCAACTGGGCCGCGCACGACGCGACCGTCAACGTCGGCAAGCTCCGCGGCGTCGGGGTGTACGTCTCGTCCGGCGACGGGCGTCCGGGCCGCTACGACGACCCCAACAAGCCGCCCTACGACGCGGGGCGCGTCGGAGAGCAGCTCGCGGGCATGATGAACCGCAACTTCGTGAGCGCCGCCAAGAAGGCGGGCGTCCCCATCACCGCCAGCCTCTACGGCGCGGGCACCCACCGGTGGGCGTACTGGATCCCGAGCTGGCCAAGAGCTGGCCCAAGATCACCGCCGCCATCGGAGCCCGCAGGCGCTGACCCACCGCCGAGCCGCCGCCGAGCCGCCGCTCCGCGAGGCGGGGGATTCCGGTCGGGTTCGCAACGGGCAATATGGAGTGGTGACTCAGGAGCTGCTGGCGGACCTCGTCGCCGAGGGCGGCGCGGTCGTGCTCAGCGGCGCCGGGCTGTCCACCGAGTCGGGCATCCCCGACTACCGGGGCGAGACGGGGCGCCGGCGCCGGGGCGAGCCGATGACCTACCAGGCGTTCGTCGGGAGCGAGGCGGCGCGCCGCCGCTACTGGGCGCGCAGCCACGTCGGGTGGCGGCACGTGACGGGCGCCGCGCCGAACGACGGGCACCGCGCGGTGGCCGAGCTCCAGCGGCGCGGGCTGGTCTCCGGGATCATCACCCAGAACGTGGACGGACTGCACCAGGCCGCCGGGGCGCGCGACGTCGTGGAGCTGCACGGCGGGCTGGACCGCGTCGTGTGCCTCGGCTGCGGGCGGCGCACGTCCCGCGAGGCGCTCGACCGGCGGCTGCGCGCCGCCAACCCCGGCTGGGACGCCGCGACCGACGCGATCAACCCCGACGGCGACGCGGTGCTGCCGGACGAACGGGTCGAGGCGTTCGCGATCGTCGGCTGCGAGGACTGCGGCGGCGTCCTCAAGCCCGACGTGGTCTTCTTCGGGGAGAACGTGCCGCCCGCCCGCGTCCGCCACTGCTACGCGCTGACCGGGGCCGCGAACCTGCTGCTGGTCCTCGGGTCGTCCCTCACGGTGATGTCGGGGCTGCGGTTCGTGCGGCGGGCCGCCGAGGCGGGGATCCCGGTGGCGATCGTCAACCGCGGCGCGACGCGCGGCGACGGGCACGCGCTGCTGCGGCTCGACGCCCCTCTCGGCGCCGCGCTCACCGATCTGCTTTCGACGCTGGACGCCGCCGGGCAGCCTGCCTGATTCAGTTATTTCAACGGCGCCCGCGCGCATGTCAAAAAACAGGCCGACCGTTCAGAACGGCGTAATGCCGAAGGCGTCGGCGCAGGTCGGGGACCGGCGCGTTTCTAGCGGGTGACCGCGGGTTCCCCTTGCCGCCATTCGGCGTTTGCCGTCGTCGGCGGGGCTGGTCGATAGTCGGTGCTGACCGGCAGGGCCCTGCGGTCGGTAGCGTCCCCCGCATTCCCGTGAAAGGGATACCCGCTGATGAACAAACGTCGTCTCCTGGTCGCCGTGCCCGCCGCCCTGCCCGTCGCGCTCCTGACGCTCACGGGCACGTCGGTGGCCCAGGCGGATCCGACGCCGCCCCCCTCCCCGAAACTCGTGGGCGGCGTGCCCGCGTCGCAGACCTACTCGTTCATGGCCTCCCTCCAGAACTCGGCCGGCAGCCACAACTGCGGCGGCACGCTCGTCGGCGCGAGCTGGGTGGTCACCGCCGGGCACTGCGGCCAGCCGTACCAGGTCCGGATCGGCACCACCAACCGCACCTCCGGCGGCGAGGTCCGCCGGGTCGCGTCCCGCCAGGCGCTCGGCGGCGACATCGCCCTGCTGCGGCTCGCCAGCCCCGCGACGTCCGCTCCCGCTCCCATCGCGACCAGCGCGCCGGTCGGCTCGGCCACCCGGCTGCTCGGCTGGGGCCAGACCTGCCCGACGCAGGGCTGCGGCGGCGCGCCCGTCGGCCTGCGCCAGCTCGACACGACGATCCTGGCCGACTCGCGCTGCTCGGGCATCAGCGCCTCGACCGAGCTGTGCATCAACGGCGGCGGCGGGCGCGGCGCCTGCTACGGCGACTCCGGCGGCCCCGCGCTGACCGGCGGGCCGGGCTCCTGGCAGGTCGTCGGCGCGACGAGCCGCGGCACCGCCAGCAGCTGCGCCATCACCCCCGCCATCTACACCGACGTGACCGCGTACCGCTCCCAGATCCTGCGGATCATCGGCGGCGGCGCGGGCGCGGCCCGGTAGGGGGCGGGCATGCCGGCCATGAGAACGCGCGCCCGCAGGCTTCTGAGGGCGCTCGCCGCGACGCTGTTCGGCCTCGCGCTCGTCACCGGGGCGGCCTCCGTTCCCGCGAACGCCTCGTCCGGCCCGGCCGCGGCGCACGCGGCGGCGCAGGCGGCGCCCGTCGCCGTCCGCACGATCCGGTACGACGCGTCGCGCGCCGCCGAGTTCAAGGCGGTCGTCGACCAGGGCGCGCAGACCTGGAACCAGAGCGTCCAGAACGTCAAGTTCGTCGCCGGCTCTCCCGCCGACGTCGTCGTCCTCGCCGACAACGGCTGGCCGCGCGCGCAGCCGGCCGGACTCGGCCGGGGCACGGTGTGGATGGGCCGCCAGGCCGTCCAGCAGGGCCACTACCCGCACCGGATCGCCTCCCATGAGCTCGGTCACATCCTCGGGCTCCCCGACCGCCGCACCGGCCTGTGCACCGACCTGATGTCGGGCGCGAGCGCCGGGACGGGCTGCCGCAACCCCGACCCGAACGCCGCCGAGATCGCCGAGGTGGAGCGCAACTTCCGCAACGGCCGCATGCCGCTCGCGCCCGGCGTCACCCTCACCGAGGCGCCGGTGCCCGCCGGCCGCTGACCCAGGACCATCCCTCCCCTCCCCAGAACCGCGGCGCCCCTCGCCTATGAAGGGGCGCCGCGGTTCCGTATGTTCTGGGGCGTGAGCGGTCATACGGGGCACCGCCCCCGCGCGTGCTCCTGCGCCGGGTCGCGGCGGAGGACGGAACCGAGTTCACCGCGCGCGCACGCGCGAGCCTGGAGCTGCACCGCCCGTGGATCTCGTGCCCGACCACGCCCGGACGGTTCGCCGCGTACGTGGCGGGCTTCGACGGCGTGACGGCGGTCGGCTACGTCGTGTGCCTGCGGGAGAGCGGGGCCATCGCGGGGTTCGTGAACGTCCGCCAGATCCACCGCGAGTCGTACCGGCGGGGCGTGCTCGGGTACGGGGCGTTCGCGCCGTACGCCGGGAGGGGCCTGATGGCGGAGGGGCTCGCGCTGGCGGTGCGGCGCGGGTTCGGGGAGCTCGGCCTGCACCGGCTGGAGGCCGACGTGGAGCCGGGGAACGCGGCGTCGCTGAACCTGCTGAAGCGGCTGGGGTTCCGGCGCGAGGGGTTCGCCGCCGAGCTCATCGAGATCGACGGCGTCTGGCGGGACGCCGAACGCTGGGCGATCACGACCGGCATGATCGGATCTTCACTCCCGACGTTTAGTGATCTTGACTATGAGTGATAAGGCGACAAACAGGTCATGACGCGCACCGCCGCGCTCAGATCTCGCCCCTGTGGAGGTCGGTCGGCGTGGCCAGCAACCAGCACGACGAGCACGGGCCCGACGCGGGCGGCCGTCCCGAGTGGCCGGACACGCTGGACGTGCGGTCCCTCCTGGAGGAGGGCTGGCGTCCGACGCCGTTCCGCGAGTTCGTGCTGAAGGTGCACAGCCGCTGCAACCTCGCCTGCGACTACTGCTACATGTACGAGATGGCCGACCAGGGCTGGCGCGCCCAGCCGCGCCGGATGAGCCGCCAGGTCGTCGACCTCGCCGCCCGCCGGATCGCCGAGCACGCCCGCGACAACCTGCTGCGCGAGGTCGACGTCGTGCTGCACGGCGGCGAGCCGCTGCTCGCGGGCGTCGAGCACCTGCGCTACGTCGCGACCGCCGTCCGCGAGGCGATGCCGCCGGACATCGCGGTCACCCTCCAGGTCCAGACCAACGGCGTGCTGCTCGACCCGCGCTTCCTCGACCTGTTCGACGAGCTCGACATCACCGTCGGCGTCAGCGTGGACGGCGACGAGGAGGGCCACGACCGGCACCGGCTCAGGGCGAACGGCAAGGGCAGCTACGGCGAGGTCGCCGCGGGGATCGAGCGGCTGGCCTCCCCGCGCTACCGGCACCTGTTCGGCGGCCTGCTCGCGACCGTCGACCTCGACAACGACCCCGTCCGCACGTACGAGTCGCTGGTGGCGTTCGGCCCGCCGACGATCGACTTCCTGCTGCCGCACGGCAACTGGGACGCGCCGCCCCCGGGCCGCCCGCCGGACGGCACCACCCCGTACGGCGACTGGCTGATCAAGGCGTTCGACCGCTGGTACGGCGAGCCGGTGCGCGAGACCCGCGTCCGGCTGTTCGGCGAGGCCATCCGGCTGCTGCTCGGCCGCCCCTCGTACGGCGAGGCGCTCGGGCTCGCCCCCGTCTCGCTCGTGGTGGTCGAGACGAACGGGCGGATCGAGCAGGTCGACACGCTCAAGTCGGCGTTCCAGGGCGCGGCGGGCACCGTGCTGCACGTCGCGCGCGACCCGTTCGACACCGCGCTGATGCTGCCGCCGATCGCCGCGCGGCAGATCGGCCCCCGGGCGCTGTCGCCGCGCTGCTCGTCGTGCCACCTCCGCCGCGTGTGCGGCGGAGGCCACTACGTGCACCGCTACCGGTCCGGCAGCGGCTTCCTCAACCCGTCGGTCTACTGCGCCGACCTGACGCGCCTGATCACCCACGTGCACGACGTCGTCGCCGCCGACGTGGCGGGCCTGCGGCCGTCCCCCTAGCGGACGGGCCCTAGATGGGCGGCGGGTCGAAGTCGGCGTCGAGGTGGCGGCCGGACAGGAAGACCTGCGCGTCGGGGTGCTCCAGGCCGAGGGTGCGGGCGTAGCCGTCCTTGACCCGCTCGTGCAGGGCCGCGGCCTCCTCCTCCGCGCCGGCCTCCTTCAGGTCGGCGGCGAGGTTGGCCGCGCACGACAGCGCCATCGGGTGGTCGTCGCCCACGATCGCGCGCAGCCGGCGCAGCGTGCCCTGGCCGAGCCGGCAGGCCGCGTCGACCTCCCCGAGCGCCGACAGGTCGCTCGCGAGGTTGGTGGCGACCGTGAGGGAGTAGTGGTGGTCGCGGCCGAGCTTGGCCTCCAGGCCCGTCAGCGCCTCCTCGTTCAGCTCCCGCGCGGTGGGCGCGTCGCCCCGCTCCCGGTGCATGATCGCCAGGTTGCCGCGGCAGCCGTAGTTGTACGGGTGCGCCGTGCCGTACACCCGCGGGTACCGGCGGGCGGTGTCCTCGGCGAGCTGCATCGCCGCGTCGGACTCGCCGAGGCCGCGCTGGACGTTCGCCAGGCACATCGCGGTCGCGAGCGTGTCGGGGTGGTCGAGCCCGAACAGCCGCACGTACTTGGCGTGCACCTCCTGGGCGAGTTCGAGGGCCCGGTCGAAGTCGCCCGCGCGCCGCCAGGCGATCGACAGGTCCTTGCCGGTGCGCAGCGTCGCGTTGTGCTCGACGCCGAGCTCGTCCTTGGCGTACGCGTAGGCGTCCTCGCCGAGGTCGCACGCCTCGGCGTAGTCGCCGCACAGCCGTACGGCGCGCGCGAGGCCGCTCCACGCGATGAGCAGGCTGACCTTGTCGGCGCCGGCGCCCTCGGCGGCCTGCCAGCCGCGGAACGCGCGCTGGAGCAGCTCCTTGGAGCCGATGTAGTCGCTGCTCAGCCCGTAGTCGAGCGCGAGGTTGTTGACCGTGCGCAGGGTGTCCAGGTCGGTCGGGCCGTACTTGCCCTCGTAGCGCCGCAGCAGCTCCTCGTCGCGCTCGCGCGCCTGCTGGAAGTCGCCCTTCGCGCGCAGGTCCGCGCAGTCGCCGCGGCGGTACCGCAGGGTCAGCTCGTCGTCGGGGCCGAACGTCTTCTCCGCGACCTCCAGCGACTTGCGGTTGAGCCGGGACGCCTCCTCGTACGCGCCGAGCTCGCGCAGGATGTTGACCTGCTCCAGGCGCAGCGACAGCACGTCGATGTGGTCCTCGCCCGAGTCCGCGATCCAGTTCTTGAGGAAGCCGTCCACCAGGCCGCGCGCCGACGCGTAGTCGCCCCGGGCGAACAGGTACCGGACGATGTTGAGCGACAGCGTCCGCGCCTCCGGGGCGCCGCTCTCGCCGACCGCGGCGGGCGCGATGTGCCCGAGCAGGTTGGCGTAGCGCGGCCAGTTGGCCGGGTCGCGGGGGTCGGACGGCGCGTACCCGGCGAGCAGCAGGTGCACCGCGTGCCGCATCCGCGCCTGCTCGGCCGGGAGCAGCTCGTCGCGCAGCAGCGCCTGGATCAGCCGGTGGACCTGGATCGTCCGGCCGGGGATGTCGAGCCGCGCGAGGGCGTACCGGCCGAGCTCGCCGATCGCCCGGCTCAGCCCGATCGGGTCGGCGATCAGCCCGGACAGCTCGGCGCCGATCCCGGCGCGGGGCTGGCTGAACGCGTCGCGGGGGATCGGCTCGGGCCCGAAGAACGCGCAGCAGCGCAGCAGCTCGACCGCCTCGGGCAGGCGCTCCTTCAGGCTCGTCACCGACAGGCCCCACGCGGCGGTCATCGACACCGGGTACTCGGTCGGCTTGCCCTCGCCGAGGAGCTGGCTGGTGCGCTCCTTCAGCAGCCCGAGGTACTCCGGCACCGACATGCCCGTCTCGGCCTGGAGCGCCCCGGCCTGCTCCAGCGCGAGCGGCAGGTCGCCGAGCTCGTCGGCCAGCCGGTCGGCGTCCTGCTCGCTGATCGCCTTGGAGACCCGCTTGCTGAGGAACTCCACGCTCTCGGCGCGGCTGAACACGTCCACCGGGACGGTGTCGACCACGCCGTCCCAGCGGTGGTTGCGGGAGGTGATCAGCACGTGGCCGGGGCCCTGCGGGATGACGTCGTTGAGGTCCTCGGGCTGGTCGGCGTTGTCGAAGATGAGCAGCCACCTGGAGAACGGCTCGCCGCGGCGCAGCGCGTCGAGCACCGCCTTCGCCGCGTCCTCGATGCCGCTCGCGGTGCTCGGCGGGAGGCCGAGGTGCGGGGCGAGGCTGGCGAGCGAGGAGCGCACCAGCACCGGCTGGTCGGCGGGGATCCACCAGACGACCTCGTACTCGGCGCGGAAGCGGTAGGCGTACTCGACGGCCATCTGCGTCTTGCCGACGCCGCCGAGCCCGTGCAGCGCGTGCGGCACGACCGCGGTCACCTGGCCGGCGATGCCCGCGCGCAGCCGGGACAGCAGCTCCTCGCGGCCCGTGAAGTTCTTGTTCCGTGGGGGATCCTTCCCCACACCTCAGGGACGCGGCCCGCGGAACGCGGTGCGCCTGAGTGTGGACTGGTCATGCGATCCACCTCCGAGTTGTCTCCCGTTCCCGGCTACCCATGCAATTTTCGGGTCTCCTTACCAAGGGGACAACCCCGTGATCCGGCGCGGTTGGAAAATCTCTCGAAAGGAAGCCGGTAATGTGTCGAGTGACACAAGGGGCGCCCAGCTCGGGAAAATCGGCCGGGCCAAAATCGCGGGCCGGGCGGGTCATAACCGGGATGGACGAAAGTGGTCACCGGTGAAAGAATCACGGCGGCGCGCGGCCCGCCGGTACCCGCCACAGTGGGGATCGCGCGGCGATCCGGTCAGCGCCGACCGGGATCGTGAACGCCGGCTCCCACCTGCACGGCAACCCTGACGCACGGGAGAGACCATGTCACGGCAGACCACCGACAAGGCCCCTGACCTCGGCTTCATCGACACCACCGGACTGACCGGGCTCGCCCTGGCGCCGCTTTCGGAATCGGCGTTGAAACGCGCGCTGATCGAGGTCGTCGACCCGTTGTGCGCCGAGCGCGACCCGCAGGCCGGCTTCGACAACAGCGGGGGCAGGCCGCCCCGCCGCAACGGGGCCGCCCGGGCGTGAGGGAATGAGAATTCCTCTCTTGCGCGCGCTCTTCCCGGCTCCGCTGTGGACGGGTCGGGCGCGTATTACCCTGGGTGGACCAGAGTCTCCTTGAAAGTCGGCTCACCGTCCGCGGAGGCCGCCTGCGGAGGTCGTCCGATGATCACCAGTTCCCACGTCGACGGTCCGCCTCCCTACGTCGGGGGGCGGCCCTTCGGCAGCGGAGACGAGGAGGTCTTCTTCGGCCGGGCGGACGAGTCCGCCGAGCTGGCGCGGCTCTGGCGGACCCACCGGCTCACCCTCCTGCACGGGCACGCCGGCGCGGGCAAGACCTCGCTGCTGGCCGCCGGGGTCGTGCCCCGGCTCGAAGCGGGCGGCGAGCACGTGCTCGGCCTCGGCCACGTCTGGCGGCACAACGCGTTCCCGACGGCGGCGTTCCCCGAGCAGAACCCGTTCACCCTCGGGCTGCTGTCGTCGTGGTACCCGAGCGAGTCCCCGGCCGACGTCGCCGGGACGTCCGTGCTCGGCTTCCTGCGCAAGCACGGGCGCAAGGACAGGTTCGGCAGGCCCGTCCCGACGCTCGCCGCGATCGACCAGGCCGAGCTGCTGTTCCGCGGCTCGATCCCGCACGAGCGGCAGCGGCGCGCGTTCCTCGGCCAGCTCGGCCGGGCGCTGCTCGGCGAGCCGAGCCTGCGGCTGCTGCTCTGCGTGCGCGACGACCACCTCGACGAGGCGCTCGCGTTCGCCCGCGGGCTGGGCGACGCCGAGGGCGCTTTCGGGCCGGACGGCGTGGAAGGCGCGGACGGCGTGGACGGTGCGGCGGGGCGCTCGGGCCTGGCCGACGGCGACCGCGCCGCGTTCCGGCTCGGGCCGTTCGACCGGGACGCCTCGGCCGAGGCGGTGCGCGGGCCGCTGGAGGCGCGCGGCCACACCGCCCCCGCGCCCGCCGTCGCGCGGCTCGTCGACGAGCTGCACACGTTCCGCACGCCCTGGACGCCGCACGCGCAGGCCGTCGACACGGTCGAGCCCGCGCTGCTCCAGACGGTGTGCTCCCGGCTGTGGTCCGACTTCCCCGGCGAGGCGGGCGTCCCGGCCGAACGGCTCGGCGCCGAGGTCGACCGGGTGCTCGCCGGGTTCTGCGCGCGGTCGCTCGCCATGGTCGCGGCCGACCACCGGGTCGCCCCCGGCGAGCTGGCGGCCTGGTTCCGCGAGGCGTTCGCGGAACGGCAGGGGAGCGGGGGAGTCGCCGAGGACGAGCTGCCGCGCGCGATGAGCGGGCCGGTCGTCCGGGCGCTGGAGGACCTGCACCTGATCAAGGCGCGCCGTGACGCGGGCGGGCGCCGCTACGAGCTGATGCACCCGCGGCTCGCGCGCACGCTGCACGGCCTCGGCGAACGGCCCGTCCCCGTCCGCAGGCCCGGCCCCGCCGCGCGGCTGAGGGCCGCCGAGGTCGCGCTGTGCGAGGGCGCCGCCGACCTCGCCCGGCACCACACCGAGGGCGTGATCCGCGCCTGCGGCAAGGACGACCTGCGCGTTCTCGGACGGGCCGAGCTGCTGCTCGGCAACATCGCGCACGAGCAGGGGCGCCCGGCGCCCGCGGTCCGGCACTACCGCAGCGCGGCGCAGATCTTCGAGGTGCTCCAGGACACCCGCGCGGTCGGGCTGCTGCTCGCCGCGGTCGGCCGGCTCGTCATGGACGTCAACGCGGCCGAGGCCGTCTCGGAGCTGCGCACCGCCGCCAACCGGCTGCCGAACGACCTGACCGTGCACATCGCGCTCGGGCAGGCGCTGTGGCAGGCCGGGCAGATCCGCGCGGCGCTCGCCGTCCTCGACGGGGTGCTCGCGCGGGACGGCGACGCGTCGGAGGCGCTGCGCACGCGCGGGGAGATCCTCGCCGACCTCGGGCAGGCCGGGCCCGCGCTCCGCGACCTCAGCCGCGTCGACCGCGGCGGGCGCTCCTCCACCGAGGCGGCCTGGCTGCTCGCGGTGACCATGCACGCGCGCGGCGCCTCCACCGCGGACGCCGAGACCGACGGACCCGGCACGGCGGACGTGACGGGTGCGGCGGGTGAGGCGGGCGCGGCGAGCCCGGCGGGCGGTGCTGGCGGTACCGGCGGTACGGGGCGGACGGAGCAGGCGGGCGCGGCAGGCCGTTCAGGCGCGACCGGCCAGGCGGGTCAGACGGGCGAGGCGGGCGAGGCCCGCGCGGCGCTCGACGGCGCGGGCCACGACGCGGGCCACGACGCGGTGGACAGCACAGGGGACGGCACGGGGGGCGGCGCGGGGGACGGCGGCCCGGACCCGGGCAGCGGCGCGCGGCGCGGACGGCCGACGCCGGACGCCCTTCCCGCCGACCGCCGGGCGCCCGAACTGCCCGCCGTCCCCGACGCCGAGAGCGGGCCCGTGCTGCTGCGCATCGCCCGCGCCCACCGGCTGCACGGCGACGCCGAGTTCGCCGCCGAGATCGCGGCCCGCGCGGTCGCCGCGCGGCATCCGCCGCTGCCGCCGCAGATGCGGGACGAGGCGCGCGGGCTGGAGCACCGGCCGTTCGGCACCGACCGCGCGTGACCGCGCGGCCGTCCGGGAGTTCGACGATCTTCCGCTCCGGTCCGTCCCCATTCCGGTAAAGTGCGGACCTCGCAAGGGATGCGCCGGGATCATCCGCCGATCGGGTCGAGAACGCCACCAGCGAGGCATTAGCCCACCGTGGCAACATCGCACCGTAATTGTCTCGATCGGTGCAATATCCGGCTGCCGGGCATTTTGGCCTCACCTGGAAGTCTTTTGGGCCGCCGCTGGCATGTCGGATCGCCGGGCCCGGTCGCGCCCGCCCAAAACTCCGACAGGTGACCGTGTCTACCGACGATGCGCAAGGGTGGCGACGTGACTTCAGGCTGCTGTGGGGCGGCTCGGCGTTCTCCCACCTCGGCACCGTCAGCGCCGCGACCGCGAGCCCGCTGCTGGCCCTGTCGCTGACCGGATCGCCCGTCTTCGCGGGGTGGGTGACGGCCGCGAGCGCCGTGCCGGGCCTGCTGCTCCACGTGCCCGCCGGGTGGCTCGCCGACCGCGCCGACCGGCGCCGGATCATGCAGGCGAGCCAGGCCGCCCGGTGCCTGTCCACGGCCCTGTTCGTGCTCGGGTTCACCCTTTTAGGAAATCCCTGGTTACTGCTCGTGGCCGTGCTCGCCGACGGCGCGTGCGCCACGTTCTACAGCATCGCCGAAAGCGCGGCCGTCCGGCATATCGTCCCGCCCGGCAGCCGCCGGTCCGCGATCGCCAAGAACGAGGCGCGGCTGCATATCGCCCAGTTCATCGGCCGCCCGCTCGGCGGCTTTCTCTTCGGCGTCGGACATCTCATCCCGTACATCTTCGACGCGCTCTCCTCGTTCGTCTCTTTCCGCGCCATCGCGCGCATGCGCACCGGTGACTTCCATCCCTTCCGGATGCGCCGAACCGTCCCCGAAGCGGCCCCCACCGCCCTCGCCGCTCCCGCCCCGCTCCCCGGCGCGGACGTCCCGCACGCGAAACCCGTACCCGCCGCCTCCTCTGCGCCCGCCACGCCCCCGCACTCCGTGACCGCGCAGATCGAGACCGCTCAGTGCAAGGCCGCGCACGCCATGGGCTCGCCGGGCGCGGAGGACGACGGCTGGGACGACGGCTGGGAGGGGGAAGGGGAGGGGCTGCGGGGGGCGACGTTCCGGAGCGGGGTCTCGCTGGTGGCGCGCGATCCGTTCCTGCGCACGGTGCTCGTGGTCTGCGGCATCGCCAACTTCCTGCTCCAGACGACGCTGCTGCTCATGGTCGTGCTGGCCAAGGAGCACGGGACGAGCAGCGCGGCGATCGGGTTCCTGCTGGCGACGTCGGGGGTCGGCGGCGTGCTCGGCGCGCTGGTCGCCCCGCGCGTGCTGCAACGGCTCTCGCCCCCGGCGATCGTGCGGGCCTGCGTGTGGAGCTGGCTCGTCCTGCTGGCGGTGGTGGCGGTCGCGCACGACCCGGTCGTGGGGCTCGTCGCGTGGGGCAGTTGCAGCTTCATGGGCGCGCACGTGAACGTCGCGCTCGCCGCGCACCAGGCGTCCGCCGTGCCGAAGCGGCTCCAGGGGCAGGTGATGGGGCTGACGCGGTTCGCGACGGGCGGCGCGATCCCCCTCGGCGCGCTGTGCGGCGGCTACGTCATCGCGGGGCTCGACCCGGCGCTCACCGCGTGGCTGGCCGTCGCGGTCATGGCGCTCGTCGTGCTGGGCGTGTCGATGCCGCTCGCGGCCCGCGCCCGACGCTGCGCGGCGGTGGTGCGGTGGTGCGCGGGGTGATGCGGCGCTGCGCGGCGGCGGCTCGGCGGTGTGCGGCGGCGGTGCGGCGGTGCGCAGGGGTGGTGCGGCGATTCGCGGGTGCGGTGTGGCGCGGGTGCGGGGGGTCGCGGGGGGGCGCGCGTTCTCGCCGCCGGCGCCGGGCTTCGCGCTCCTATGCCGCATTCGGGCGGGGGTTACCATAACGGGACGGGTGTGGCGGTGGTTCATTCGGGACGGGCGCAGACGGAGCCGCGGGGCCCTTGCATGGCGAGCAGGTCACTGGACGTCGCGGATCAGGACCGGCTCGTGTCAGCCCTGCTCCGCATCGACAGCATGCGCGAACGGCGTACCCGCGCGCTCTACGTGTCGGTCCTGGAGCGGGAGCTCGGGCACCGGCTGGGCCGCAAGGAGTACGCCCAGGACCAGCACGACGTCTGGGACCTGGTCGACTGCTGCCTCACGCACGCCGGCGCGCTGCACGCGCTGGTCCGCGTCCTCGAAGGGTTCCACAAGGGCAGCCGCTCGGTGGCGGCCGTCCGCGCGATCGTGGCGGAGCTGGTGCCCGAGCCGCTGCTCGGGGCGGGCGAGCGCCGCGAGCTGCGCCAGCTCGTCGCGTCCCTGGAGAGCCAGGGCCTCGGCGCCGAGCACCTCGCCGAGCACCTCGCCCTCTACCGCCGCGCGGTCGGGCCCGTCGGCCCGGCGCCGGGCCGCGACGTGCGCGGCGTGCAGGACCTGGTCAACCAGCTTGAGGACGTGGCGTCCGGCTCCGACGGCGTGCCGCCGCTGCTGGCGTTCGCCGCCGACCTCGCCGGGCAGACGCGGGGCCCGACCGCGACCGCGCTGCGCGAGTGGGCGATCCGCTTCGGCGAGCGCCTCGGCCTGCCGCCCGAACGGATCGAGCAGCTCCTCCAGCCCGCGCCGCCCGCGCTGCCCGGCGCGGACCCGGAGGCGTTCCTCGTCATCGAGTGCCGGCCGGACGGCGCCGAGGCCGACCGGTTCCTGGTCACCGCGTGGCTCCAGATCGCCGGGGAGCGGGCCATCCCGCTGCGCCGCGAGGACGAGCCGAGGCCGATCGCGCTGCTGCCCGACCTCATCGAGGAGCTGCTCGCCCGCGACAGCCGCGTCGTCACCCGCGACACCCCCGAGCTGACGATCGAGCTGATCCTGCCGCGCAGCCTGCTCAACCTGCCGTTCGACCAGTTCCGGATCACGATCGCCGGGCTGGAGCGGCGGCTCGGCATCGAGTACGCCGTCGTGCTGCGCAGCCTGGAGCGGCTGCGGCACCGCGCGCTGCGGCACAACTGGCGGCGCGCCTGGGACCGGCTCCGCCAGGACCCCGCGAGCGCCACCGTGTGCTGGGTCGCGAGGCCGCGCGAGTACGACAGCGAGCGGCTCTACACGATGGTGTCGGAGCATCCGTCGGTCGGGCTCGCGATGCCGTTCCCGCCCTGGGGCGACGGGCCCGAGACGGTCGACGAGCTGTGGGTCGCCGTGCACGCCGGCGCGCCGATCGTGCTGTGGTGCCGGGACGGCCGCGACCCCGAGCGGTTCGCCGAGGAGGTCCGCGACCTGCTGGGCGACGGCCTGCTGTCGCTCCCGCGCCGCGTCCGCGACCTGCGCCGCAAGGCCGTCCTGGACGGCGCGGGCACCGGGACGGGCATCGAGCCCGGCGGCGAGGGCCATGTCGCGCCCGCGGCGCTCGGCGACCACCTCGGGCTCCGGCTCGCGCTGCTGTTCGACGACCCCGACCGCCTGCCCGAGCCGGACGGCAGGCTGAGACCGCCCGCGCATTCCTGACCACGACCGCGCTCCGCTGGAGGACCGCATGACACCTGGATCCGCCCCCGACGGCCAGGGCCGTGACTGGCGCGTCTACCGGGGCGACGGCACCCCGCACGACGGGATCGCGGACCTCCCGCCCCCGCCGCCGTGGCGGCGGTTCGACCCGGCCGAGCCCGGCGACCCCGCGCGGGCGCGGCGGCTCGGCGACCTGGAGCGCGCCGCGTCGTACCGGGCGGACGAGCAGGTCGTCGACAAGGTCAACGCGGCGCTCCAGCTCCGCCGCCCGCTGCTGGTGACGGGCAAGCCGGGGTCGGGCAAGTCGACGCTGGCGTACAACATCGCCTACGAGCTGCGCCTCGGGCCCGTCCTGTACTGGCCGGTGTCCAGCCGTACGACCCTGGAGCAGGGTCTGTACGACTACGACGCGATCGGGCGCGTGCACGAGACCAGCCTGCGCCGCTCCGCGCCCGGGGCGGGCGGGGGCGCCGAGCCGGCCGGCGTGCCGGACATCGGGCGCTACGTCCGGCTCGGTCCGCTCGGCACCGCGCTGCTGCCCGCCGAGCGGCCCCGCGTGCTGCTGATCGACGAGCTGGACAAGAGCGACATCGACCTGCCGAACGACCTGCTCAACGTGCTGGAGGAGGGCCGGTTCGCGATCCCCGAGCTGGCCCGGCTCCCGGCCGACCAGGACGAGGTGGAGGTGATGACGGCGGGCGACGGCCGGGCGGTGATCCGGCGCGGGCTGGTGCGCTGCTCGACGTTCCCGATCGTGGTCATCACCAGCAACGGCGAGCGGGAGTTCCCGCTGGCGTTCCTGCGGCGCTGCGTGCGGGCGGCGATCGAGCCGCCCAGCCGCGAGCGCCTCGCCGACATCGTGGAGGCGCACCTCGGCGCGGGCGCGCGCGCCGCCGGGGAGGAGATCATCCGCGAGTTCCTGGACCGCCGCGCGCAGGGCGACCTGGCCACCGACCAGCTCCTCAACGCGATCTTCCTGGCCACCTCGGGCTCCCGTCCGCCGGAGACCACGCTGGCCGAGCTGGTCGAGGCGATCCTGCGCCCGCTGGACGTCACCCGCCCGGCATGATCGACAAGCTGGTCGAGGCGCTGCGCGGCCTGGACCCGCCGCCGACGGCGGAGGAGCTGGCGGACACCCTCTGGCTCGCGCGGCGGCTCCGGTACGAGCCGGCGGCCGAGCCCGCCCCCGGGCGCGAAACGGACGTCCCGGCGGACGCGCCCGGCCCCGCGCCCGCTCCGGACGTGCCCGGCGCGAGCGCCGCGCCCGGCGCGCCGGGGCCGGGCGGCGGCACGGCGGGACCGGGCGCGCCGTCCGCCGCGCAGGCAGGGCTGTACCTCCCGGGGAGCGGGACGGCCGGCCCCTCGTTCCACGTGCGCGCTCCGGCGCTGCCCGCGATCCCCGACGCGCTCGGCCTCGCGCGGGCCCTGCGCCCGCTGCGCCTCACCGTGCCGTCCCCGCACCGGATGGAGCTGGACGAGGCGGCGACCGCGCGGAGCGTCGCCGAGACCGGGATCTGGCAGCCGGTCACGCGCCCGTGCCCGGAACGCCGGCTCGACCTCGCGCTCGTCGTGGACACCGCGCCGTCCATGGTCGTGTGGCGGCGCACCGCCGCCGAGCTGCGGACGCTGGTGGAACGGCTCGGCGCGTTCCGCCGCGTCCGGGTCTGGTACCTGGACACCGACGGCGACCTGCTGCCGCGCACGGGCAGGGCCGCGGGCGACCGGGTCGACCGCGTGGTGCCCGCGCACCGGCGCGTCGTCCTCGTCGTGAGCGACTGCGTCGGCGCCGCCTGGCAGGACGGCCGGGCCGCGGCGCTGCTCGAACGCTGGGGGCGCGTCGGCCCGGTCGCCGTCGCTCAGCCGCTGCCGCAGCGGCTCTGGCGGCGCTGCGGCGCCGCGGTGGAGCCGGTGCTGTTCACCGCGTCCGCGCCCGCGATCCCGAACGCCCGCCTCGTCACCCGTCCCCGCGAGGACGCCCCGGACGGCGCGAGCGGTTTCGGCGGCGGTAGCGGTTTCGGCGGCGCGAGCGGCGCGAGCGGCGCGGACGGCGCGGAGTTCGCCCCCGGCGTCGCCGTCCCCGTCATGGAGCTGGATCCGCGCTGGATGCGGACCTGGGCGGCGATGGTCGCGAACGGCGGCCGGGACGTCGCGGGGTCGGCGCTGTTCACCGGGCGCCCGGTGGACGAGGACGCGCACCTCGACGGCCCGACCGACGAGCTGTCCCCGCTCGAACGGGTCAAGCGGTTCCGCGCCGCGTCGTCCCCGATGGCGTTCGACCTGGCGGGGTACCTCGCCGCCGCGCCGCTGCGGCTGCCGGTGATGCGCCTGGTCCAGCAGGCGATGCTGCCCGAGTCGACGCCCGCGCACCTGGCCGAGGTGTTCCTCGGCGACCTGATGCGGATCGCCGGGCCGGGGCCTGGCGGCTCCCGCGACCCGTACGAGGTGGCGTACGAGTTCCGCGACGGGGTCCGCGACGTGCTGCTCGGGCGGCTGCTCCGGGGCGAGGCGCTGCGCGTGCTCCGCGAGGTGTGGACGATCGTGCGCGGCCGGCTCGGCTCCTCGCTCGACTTCCCCGCGCTGCTCGGCGCGATCCAGAGCGACGACGACTACCTGCCGCCGGACCGGCCGTTCGCGCACGTCGCGGCGCAGGTGCTCGTCCGGCTCGGCGGCCGGTACAGCGAGGTCGCCCGGCGGATCATGGAGAAGCACGGCGAGCTGGAGGGAACGGCCCGCGGCGCCGTCCCGGCCGGGCCCGCCGCGGCGGCGGGGACGGGCGGCGCGGGCGGCCTCGGGACGGCCGAGTCGTCGCTGTGGGGGAACGTCCCACCCCGCAACCCGTACTTCACCGGGCGTGCCGCGCACCTGGCCGCCGTCCGCGACGCGCTCCGGAACGGCCCGGCCGCCCTGATTCCGGGACCGGGTGCCGAGCCGGGCGGCAGCGAGGGGAAGACGCAGATCGCCGCGGAGTATGCGCACCGGCACGCGGGGGAGTACGACGCGGTGTGGTGGGTCCCGGCGGGGGACCCGGTCTCGGCGCGGGCCGCGCTCGCCGAGCTGGCGCGGCGGCTCGGCACGCCGCTCAGCGACGACGTCCGGGTGACCGCCGCGACCGCGCTCGCCGCCCTCGCGTCCGGCCGCCCCTACGCGCGCTGCCTGCTCGTCTACGACAGCGCGGGCGGCCCGGACGAGACCGCGCCGCTGCTGCCGCCGCCCCGTCCGGGGTCGCGGTGCGACGTGCTCGTGACCTCGCGCGACCGGGCGTGGGCGGACGCGTCGTCCGGCGTCGGCGTCGGGCCGTTCGAGAGGGCCGAGAGCACGGAGCTGCTGCGGCTGCGCGCGCCCGCTCTCGCGGCGTCCGACGCGGCGCGGGTCGCGGACCGGCTGGGCGACGCGCCGCCCGCCGTCGACCAGGCCGGGGTGTGGCTCGGGTCCGCGGGCGGCGGCGCGGCCGAGTACCTGCGGCTGCTCGACCTGCGGACGCGTGACCTCGCCGCCCGCTCGGCCGGCGCGAACGAGCCGGGCGGCGCGCGGGACGGGACGGCGGACGCCGCGCCGCCGACGCTCCTCGCGGCGTACGGGCTGGTCTTCGACCGGCTCCAGCGGGAACGGCCGCTGCCCGCCAGGCTGCTGGAGCTCTGGGCCCACCTCGGGCCCGAGCCGGTCCCCGGCCGCCTCCTCGCGGCCGGGAGCGCCGCCAGAAGCGCCGCCGGGGGCGCGGCCGGGCTGCCCGCCGACCTCGCGGGCCTGATGGCGGACGCGCGGCTGCGGTCGGCGGCCATGCGCGACATCGACCGCTTCGGCCTCGGCCGGTTCGACCCCGGCACGGGCGGCCTCCAGGTGCATCCGGCCGTGCGCGCGATGCTGCTGGACGGGCCCGCCGGCGCGGCCGCGCGCCCGCGCGGGACCGTGCACGCGATGCTCGCGGCGGCGACGCCGGAGCGGTGGCCGGACGACGAGGCCACGTGGCCGGCGCGCGCCGAGATCACCCCGCACGTCGTCCCGTCCGGGATCGTCGCCGCGGACCGCGCGGACGCCCGCGCGGTGGTGCTCGACCAGGCGCGCTTCCTGCGGCTGGCCGGCGACTTCGAGGGCGCCCGCCTGCTCGCCGACCTCGCCGTGGAGCGGTGGCGCGAGGCGTTCGGCGAGGACGACGCGGCCGTGCTCGACGCCACCCGCGCCCTCGCCGACGCGCTGCGCGAGCTCGGCGACGTCAAGTCGGCCGTGAGCCTGGGCGAGGACGTCCTGGCGCGGATGCGGCGCTCGTTCGGCGAGGACCACCTCGGCGCCCTTCCGGCCGCGCACGGGTTCGGCGCCGACCTGCGGCTGCGCGGCGACTTCCGGCGCGCGTACGAGGTGGACGTGGACCTGTGGCGGCGGGCGCGGCAGCGGTTCGGCAGCGACCACCCCGCCACGCTGCTCGCCGCGAACGGCGTCGGCGCCGACATGCGGCTGCTCGGCAAGTTCCACGACGCCTACGAGGTGGACCACGACGCGTTCCAGGAGCTGCGCGGCCGTCCCGGGCGCGGCTACCTCGAACTGTTCCGCGCGACCAACCACCTGGCGCGCGACCTGCACTGCCTCGGCCGGTACGGCGAGGCGCTCGAACGGCAGCGCGCCGCCCTCGACGCGCCGCACCCCGCGCTCGGCCCGGACCACGCGCTCGTCCTGGAGGCGCGGACGTCCCACGCCGGGACGCTGCGCAAGGCCGGCGAGCACGGCGAGGCGGAACGGCTCGCCGCCGAGACGCTGCGCGCGCACGTGCGGCGGTTCGGCGAGCAGCACCCGAACACCCTGGCCGCGAAGGTGAGCCTGGCGATGGCGCGCGCCTCGGCGGGGGACGCGCGGGGCGGCCGGGCGCTGCTGGAGGAGACCATCCCGCAGTACCGGGGCGCGCTCGGCGCCGACCACCCGTTCGTGCACGCCACGGCCGTCAACCTCGGCGTCCTCCAGCGCGCCACGGGCGACGCGCAGGCCGCGCTGGAGACCGACCAGACCACCCTGAACGCCCTCTCCCAGGGCGCTCTCGGACCCGACCACTACTACGCGCTGTGCTGCGCGGCGGGGCTCGCGAACGACTTCTTCCTCTTGGGGGAAACCGGAGCGGCCCACGATCTATCGTCACGTACGCGGGAGCTGTTCGTCGCCCGGCACGGGCCGGCGCACCCGTACACCCTCGCCTGCGTCCACAACCACGCCGTCATCCACCACGAGCTCGAACGGACGGACGGGCGCGACGACCTGCTCGACTGCGACATCGAACCGACCTCGCTCTAGGGCGCGCGAGCGCACAATGGAACGACCGACCCGAAGGTGACGCTCATGGCTGACTCCGCGTTCGGCGGTGGATGGCATCCGCAGGGGAGCTGCTCGCTGTTCCTCTGCGACATCGCCTCGTTCGGCAGCGAGACACGCACCGACGACGCCCGCGCGCACGTGCGGTCCGCGCTCTACGAGTCGCTGCGGACCGCGTTCGAGGACTCCTCGATCGCGCCGGCCGGCTGCTACGGCGAGGACCGGGGCGACGGGGCGATGATCGTCGTGCCGCCCGACGTCGCGACCGCGCGGCTGCTCGCCTCGGTGGTGGAGCGGCTGCGCGCGCGGGTGCGGCGGCACAACCGGCTGTCGAGCGAGGCGGCGCGGATGCGGCTGCGGCTCGCGGTGCACGTCGGGGAGGTGCGCTGGGACGGCAACGGGCTCGTCGGCACGGCCGTGAACCGCGCGTTCCGCCTGCTCGACGCCCCGTCGTTCAAGGCGGTGTTCGAGGAGGCCGGCACGGACGTCGCGCTGATCGTGTCCGACCGTGTGTACGAGGACGTGGTCAGGCACGAGCTCGACCTCGTCGACCCCGAGGACTACGCGCCGATCGACGTCGAGGTGAAGGAGACGAGGACGACCGCGTGGTTCACGCTGCCGGGCCGTCCGCACGCGGCCCGCGCCGTCGCGGTGTCGGCGCGGCCCCCGGCGGTGCGGCCGGCGGGCGCGGCGCCCGAGGCGAGCTGGGCCCCGCCTCCGCCCGGCGGCACGGCGAACTTGTTCGAGCTGGTCGACCGCACGCTGGAGATCCCGCTGATGGCGACCGAGCGGGGCCGCCAGCAGGTCGTCGGCGCGCTGCCCCTGGAGATCATGACGGTGATCCCGCGCTCGCCGGACGCCCGCTCCGACACCTACGCGATCATCCGGACGTGCCTGGACTACCCGGGCGGGCTCCAGGGGTTCGTGGCGGCGCTGCGCGGGTTCGTCGGCGACTCGATGGCCCTGAACCGGCTGGAGCAGGCCATCGCCCGCCTGCTCCTCCAGCCCTGACGCCCCCGCGCGGCCGGCGCGCCGCCGGACACCTGGCGGTCAGCGCTGGCCGCCGGGCCCGTCTCCGCCGCGGTCGCCGTCGCGTTCGGCCGCGCCGGACAGCGCGTCCACGACCGCCTCGCTCGCGTGCTCGACCGCCGCGACACCGGCGGCCATCGTCGGGTGGCGCTCGGAGATGACGGCGACGAGGAACGAGCGGCCGTGCCCGTCGCGGACGAGCCCGATGCT
Source organism: Actinomadura sp. J1-007 (assembly GCF_009793335.1). GTDB lineage: Bacteria > Actinomycetota > Actinomycetes > Streptosporangiales > Streptosporangiaceae > Spirillospora > Spirillospora yumaensis. The sequence goes on from NZ_WING01000001.1 coordinate 5,066,703, forward strand.
GTTGACCGTCCAGCGCCCGCCCTGCGCCTCGCGGGGCAGCCAGCCGTTCTTCAGCGCCACGGACGCGTCGCGCCCGGCCGCCGCGCTGACGCCCCACGCCTGCTCGGCCGTCACGTCCCCCATCAGGCCGAGGACGTAGCGGCGCGCGGCGGCGTCGAGCGGCCCGTCCCGGCGGGTGAGCGCGCCGAGGAGGCGGACCTGGTCGGCGGCGCTCGTCCTGGTCGAGCCCCACGCCTCGCCGAGGCCCGGATGGGTGTCGTGCAGCCCGAGCCTCCGGTTGGCGGCGGCGAGGCCGTGCGCGCCGCCGATCGCGCGCCACAGCTCCGTCGCGGCGTCGTTGTCGCTGACCGTGATGGCGCGTTCGGCGAGGCGGCGTTCGTTGGCGGTGAGGTCGCGGTGCCGGGCGCGCGCCTGGAGCAGCAGCGCGACGACGATGTCGACCTTCACGATGCTGGCCGTCGCGGTCCGGACGCCGGGGCCGTAGGTGTAGCCGAGGCCGCTGGACGGCTCGCGGACCGACACCGACAGGCGGCCGTCGCGGCCGTCCAGGTAGCGGTCCAGCGCGCGCGTCAGCGCGTCCCGCCGCGCCTTGGAGAACGACGGCGGGACGGGCGCGGACGGCGACGGCGCGGGCGCGGGCGCGGTCATGCGCGCCGTCCCGGCCGTCGCGGGCGCGAGGACGGCCTCGTCCCACGGCATGAGCGTGGTGGAGGAGAGGGCGGCCAGGACGGCGCAGCCGCCCGCGAAGAGGGCCGACCCGAGCGCGGCCCGCAGTCGTGTGAGACCCATGGCGCGAGTCTCACGAGACGGATGTTTCCTCGGCGTTTACCGTGCACGGGCGTTACCTGTGTGGCGAGGGGCGGGAGCGGCGGGGCGGACGCGGCGTCAGCGGCGCTCGGCGGTCAGCAGGATGAACAGGGCGGTCGGGAAGCCCTCGCGCCACCACGGGTCGTCGCGGATCTGCTCGGGCGTCGGGTGCGGCTCGCGCAGGTCGGCGATGACGAAACCCGCGTCTCGGAGCGTTCCAGAGTAGTACTCCAGAGGCCGCAGCCACGAAGTGATCATCGAGGGCGACTCCAGGCCGTCGACCCGGAAGCGCTGGTCCACGCCGCGCGGCGCGAAGTAGCGGGCGGCGGGCACGCTGCCCGCCGCGCCGTGCTCGGCGTCCACGGTGTAGAAGCAGGGGTGCAGGGTCAGGATGACCAGCCGCCCGCCGCCGCGCAGCACCCGGCCGAACTCGTGGATCGCCCCCGTCGGGTCGGGCAGGTGGCTGAACAGGTGGTTGCAGACCACCAGGTCGAACGAGGCGTCCTCCAGCGGCATCGCGTCCACGCTCGCGCAGGTGAACGAGGCCGTTCCCGCGTCGGGGCCGTCCGGGCCGCCGGGGCCGCCGGGGGCGTGCGGGCCGTAGTTCTTGGCCGCGTCGATCAGGCCCTCGCAGGAGTCGACGCCGACCACGTCCGCGCCGGCCGAGGCGAGCGTCCGGGCGAGGTAGCCCTCGCCGCAGCCCGCGTCCAGCACCCGCAGGCCCTCGACCGGCCCGATCGCGTCGAGCAGGGCGCGGTCGGTGAGGTCGGTCCGGTACCGGTCGCGCCGCTCGCGGATGACCTTCACCCAGTACTCCGCGTTGGCCTCCCACCGCTCGCGCGTGAGGTTCACGACCGCTCGGCTCGCGTCGTTCACCGGCTCCCCGCTCTCCCGCATGGGCTCATGCCATGCCCTTCAGTTTTCCGATCAGTGCGATGCAGGTCGCGCGGACCCTCCGGTCGCGGCAGTCGGCCGCCCGCCCTTCCAGGGCCCGCACGAGGTCGGCCCGGCGCCCCCGAACGTGGGGTCGCGGCGCAGCGCCAACGGGATGTAGGTGGACGCCAGGTAGTACAGGTAGGCGTCGTTGTAGCTCCCGATCTCCCGGAGCACCTCGCGCGCGGTGTTGCGCAGCAGCAGGGAGCCGGGGAGCGTGAAGTCGGAGCTGATCCGCCCGTCGCGGCTGTAGGTGGGGAACGACCACTCCTCCAGCGCCGCGTACACCGGCGTCGCCTCCAGCTCGCGGCGGTACCGCTCGGCGAGTTCGAGGTCGTCGTTGCTGATGAGCGAGCCCATCACCACGCCCCGCATCATGAACGCGGTGCGCCGTCCGGGGACCTCGAACGACAGGTCCGCCTCCATCGACCCGGTCACCTTGCTGACCTGATGCGTCAGCACGTTCAACGCCAGGATCGAATGGAACGAGTAGGTCTTGCGGTTCAGCCGCGGGGCCAGTTCGACCGACGACTCGAACAGTTTGCCGGGATTGGCGAGAAGCCCCTCGCCCGGCGTGGTCGAGAAAAGCGTCTCCAGCGCGCGGTCCTGTTCCCGTCCCCAGAACCGGGCCAGATAGGACGACACTTTCGGGACCGAGTCGCCGCGCACGATGCACAGCGCCGCCTCCAGCGCGTTCAGCAGGTGCTGCTGCGCGACCGAGGACGCTTCGAGCGCCCCCAGATCGACCGTCAGGCCCTCCGACTGGAGGTCGGAGACGAGCACGTTGCGCCGTTTCAGCAGGGAGTGCGCCATCGAGTACTCGGCGATTCCCGGAACGGACGACATCAGGCTCTGGAGGGACCGGCCGCTGATCCGGTCGAGCCACGCGGGGTTGTCCCAGAGGCGGAACACGGTGCTCTCGTCGAGCCCTGAGAAAATCGCCACGTCGGACATGTTCAGCCCCATGTCCTGGGTGATCTCGGAAAGGGACTTCGGCTCGCTGTCCGCTGTCATGGCCCGCCCCAAGAGTGGCATTCGCTGACTCTTCGATCGTAACGGCGGGGTGGAGCCGGGCAAGTGTGGTCAGTCGGATCAGTCCGTTCGGTCGGCCGGTCAGCCGGGCGTGCGGCCGACCCAGCCGACCAGCGGCGTCGGGTCGCCGGTCGCCGGGTCGCGAACGGAGTGGGCGAGGTTGGCCTGGCGCGGGCGGACCGCGCCGAGGCCGCGGACGAGCGCCCCGATGGCCTCCCGCGTCCGCGGCACGAACGGCACGCCCGCCTCCCCGTACAGCGCGGCCATCGTGTCGAGCTGCGGGGTCCGCTCGGCGTGCGACAGCACGACGCGGCTGCCGGGCGGCAGGCTCCGCACGAGCGTCTCCAGGATGCCGCGCGGGTCCTCGGCGTCGGTGACGTGGTGCAGCACGCACATCAGCAGCACCGCGACGGGCCGGCCGAGGTCGATCAGCCGGCCGAGCTCGGGGTGCGCGAGGACGCCGCCGGGCGCGCGCAGGTCGGCCCCGAACGCGCCGGTGCCGCCGTCCACGGCGAGCAGCGCCCGCGCGTGGCTGAGCACCAGCGGGTCGTTGTCGACGTAGGCGACCCGGCAGTCGGGGGCGTGGCGGCGGGCGAGCGCGTCCACGCTCTCGCCCGCGGGCAGGCCGCAGCCGACGTCGACGAACTGCCGGATCCCGGCCCGTTCGGCGAGCAGCCGGACCGAGCGGCGCAGGAACGCCCGGTTCGCGGCGACCATCCCCGCGACGGCCGGCGCCTCCCGCAGGACCTGCTCGGCGAGGTTGCGGTCGGCCGCGTAGTTGTCCTTGCCGCCGAGGAAGTAGTCGTGCATCCGGGCGATGTTGGGCGGGGTGTCCTCCAGCCCGGGGGCGCACCCCTCGGGCGGCCGGCCGAGCGTGGCCCGCCGCCGTATGCTCAGCACGGTTCCCACGGTCACAGCACCTTCCATCCGTCGCCGACGGCGAGCGCGAACCAGAACGTCCAGCCGCCGCCGGGGTGGCGGCGGGTGCCGGTCTCGGTGGCGAGCGCCTCGATCAGGTACGGCCCCCACTCGGCGACGGCGAGCGGGTCGTCCGGCCTCGGCGGCGCGCTCCGAGGGAGGCCGCCCCCGGTGACCTCCACCCGGACGCACCGCCCGGCGTACCGCGCGCACAGCCGGATCCGGCCGTTCTCGCGGGCCCCCGCGTGCAAGACGGCGCGCGTCACGGCCTCGCTCGTCAGCAGCTCCAGGTCGCCGACCACCGCCGGGACGGCGATGAAGCAGGCGCCGACCAGCTCCCTGACATAGGTGCGGGCGGGCCGTACCGCCGCGGGCGTCGCGGCGAGCTCGATCTCTCCGAGCAGCCGGTCGGGCGCGCCGCTCGCGTTCCACCCGGCGGGCTCGCCGAGCTCCAGTGACGGTTCGAACGACGGCGCCGGAGAGAGGACCGGCGCTCCTGACCACGCGTCTCGTACGTCCATGGCAACGACGGCATCACGCATTCGTGTCGGGCTGTAACCGAACATTCGCTTGGTGGTCTGGTCGGGGATCGGACCGGCGGCGCGGGAGCGGGTCCCGGGCCGCACGACACCCACACTGACGCCGGGACGGGGGCCGAGTCACCGTCGCTTGCGCGCGTGCAATGCCCCTCCGCCACGCAGCGCGAACGCCGTCGTACCGGCCGTCCGCCGCACCGGCGCCGACGTGCGGGGCCTCTGGACCGGTACCGTGCCGACCGAACGGCCGGACCCCGCCGACGCACCGGCGGCGGGCGGCGTCCGGGTCCGGCCGGGTTCCTCCGCCCGGACGGCCGAAGGGGTGCGGGAACCGGGCCGTACAGTCGGAGGGTGGACGAGTTCGAGGAGCACCGCGGGCACCTGTGGGGCGTCGCGTACCGGATCCTCGGCACGGCCGCCGACGCCGACGACGCGGTGCAGGAGACGTGGCTGCGCTGGCGGCGCGCCGACCGCGCGAACGTGGCCGACGCCCGCGCCTACCTGACCACCGCGGTCAGCCGCGTCTGCTACGACGCGCTCGCCTCCGTGCGCGCGCGCCGCGAGTCGTACGTCGGGGAGTGGCTGCCCGAGCCCCTCGTCGGGGACGGCGGCCCGCTCCCGGGCCCGGAGGACGCCACGGTCCTGGACGAGTCGGTCGGCATGGCGCTGCTCGCCGTCATGGAGCGGCTCAGCCCGGCCGAGCGGACGTCGCTGGTGCTGCACGACGTGTTCGCGATGCCGTTCGAGGAGATCGCCGGGATCGTCGGGCGCACCCCGGGCGCCGTCCGCCAGCTCGCCTCCCGCGCCCGCCGCCGCGTCCAGGACTACGCGCCGCGCCGCACGCCCGACCGCGCCGCGCACGCCGAGGTCCTCAAGGCGTTCGCGGCGGCGGCGACCGGCGGCGACCTGCCCGGGCTGGTCGCCGTGCTCGACCCCGGCGTGGTGTGGCGGGCGGACGGCGGCGGCGAGGCGAGCGCGGCCCTGGTGCCGGTCACCGGCGCGGACCGCGTCGCGCGGGTCGTGGCCGGGCTCGTCGCGCGCTGGTACGACGGCATGACCGCCGTGTTCACCGACGTCAACGGCGCCCCCGGCATCGTGCTGCTGGACGCCTCCGGCGCGGTCGACTCGGTGCTCGCCTTCACCGTCGCGGACGGCCGGATCACCGAGGTGGACGTGGTCCGCAACCCGCGCAAGCTCGCCCGCGTCGCGGTGTGAGGCGGGTCACTCAGACATTCCGCCGCGCCGTCCGGTCTTCCCTGCGAGACGTACCAAGGAGGCGGTCATGCGGAGAGCGGACGGGAACAAGGGCGGCGCGCGGAGCGCGGGCGGCGGCGCGAGGCGCGTCGCGGACATCGTGGTCATCGGCGCCGGGTACGCGGGCATGACGGCGGCGCTGCGGCTCGACCGGCGGCACCGGATCACGCTGATCGACGCGGAGGACGCGTTCACCCAGCGGGTCCGGACGCACGAGCTGCTCGGCGACCGCGCGAGCGTGTCCACCCCGGTCGCCGAGCTGGTCCGCGGGACGGGCATCACCGCGGTCACCGCGCGCGTCACGGGCCTGGACCTGGACGGGCGGCGCGTGCTCACCGGCGACGGCCGGGCGTTCCACTACGACCACCTCGTCTACGCGCTCGGCAGCGGCACCGACACGCGCGTCCCCGGCGTCGCCGAGCACGCGCTCACCGCCGAGCGGATCGCCGGGCTGCGCGCCCGCCTGGACGGCCCCGGCGGCGAGGTCGCCGTGGTCGGCGGCGGGCTGACCGGGATCGAGCTGGCGACCGAGCTGGCCGAGACGCACCCCGCGTGGCGCGTGTCGCTGGTCAGCGGCTCCGAGCCCGGGGCGGGGCTGTCGGCCAAGGGCCGCGCCCACGTCGCGGCCGTGCTGGCGAGGATGGGCGTCCGCGTCCACAGCGGCACCCGCGTGAAGGCCGTCGAGCCGGGACGGCTGCGCGCCGCCGAGGGCGACATCGACGCCGACGTGATCGTGTGGGCGGGCTCGTTCGTCCCCGCGCCGCTGGCCGCCGAGGCGGGCCTCGCCGTGGACGGGAGGGGTCGCGCCCTCGTGGACGCGACGCTCCGTTCGACCTCGCACCCCGAGGTGTACGTCGTCGGCGACGCGGCGGCGGCCGAGGTGCCGGGCGCGGGCACCGCGCGGATGTCGTGCGCGGCCGGGATGCCGGTCGCCGCGCACGCCGCCGACGCCCTCAACGCGCGGCTGGACGGGCGCGAGCCGAAGCCGTTCCGGTTCCGGTACTTCATCCAGTGCGTCAGCCTCGGCCGCCGCGACGGGGTGATCCAGTCGGTGCGCTTCGACGACGCGCCCCGCGAGCTGATCCTCTCGGGCCGTCCCGCCGCGCTGGTGAAGGAGCTGGTGTGCCGGTTCGCGTTCGTCTCCCTCTTCCTCGAACGCCGCCGCCCCGGAACGTACTGGTGGCCGAAGGGCCCGCGCCGCGCCCTCACGCACCGCTGAGGCGCGGCGCGGGTCAGGCGGCGCGGGCCCTGCGGCGCGGGTCAGGGGAGAGCGGCCAACGCTTCGGCGGTGGCGGGGTGGGCCGCGAGGAGGGCGGCCACCGCCGGGGACGCGGCGGGCCCGAGCGCGTCCGGGGCCTGCCAGACCGGTTCGTGGCCCAGCAGGACGGCCACCGCGTCGCACGCGGCCGGATGGCTGGACAGCAGGGCCGCGACCGGCGCGTTCACGGCGGGCGCGGCCGCCTCCGCCGGCGCGGGGCGTCCCGACCACGGCGGGTCCCACGCGTCCACCCCCGCCAGGGTGGCCGGGAACGTGCGGCCCGCCTCCCGGATCAGCGGCGGCACCAGGTCGGGGGCCTGCGCGCGCAGCGTCGTGATCAGCTTCGGCAGCCACGGCAGCAGGACCGCGTCGGGCAGCCGTCCGAACGCCTTGGACATGACCTCGACCACCAGCGGCGTCAGCCCCGGCGCCGGCTCCAGCGCCTGGACGAACCCGTTCAGGTAGCGCGGGAACGCGGGCAGCACGAGCGGGTTGGCGAGCAGCCCGTCGCAGCGCTCGCGCAGGTCGGCCAGTGACAGCGCGCCGAGCTGGAAGCGGGCCGCCCACAGCAGCGCCGACTTCGCGGGCTCCTCGGGATGCGACTGCGCGACGGCGATCTCCAGTTGCGCGCGGTCGCAGCCGAGCGACAGCGCGAGGCTCTCCATGCTGAACAGGAAGCCCAGCATGGCCGCGACCTGCCGGACGCCCGTGCCCTCGTCCACGAACGCCGTCGGCAGCAGCGTGCAGTAGTGCGCGTAGCCCGCCGTGACGAACGCCGCGCACCACTCCGGCAGCTCCGGCTCGGTGGCCCGGTAGTGGGTGAGCAGCCGCCGCATCCGGCGCAGCACCTCGGGGGCCTCGTCAACGGTCCGTTCGGCGGCGAGCAGCTCGACCGCCCGCCGTCCGAGCTCGCCGGTGAACCGGCGTCCGCCGAGGTAGAGGATCGAGTCCTCGACGGCGTCGAGCGCGGTCGCGGCGGTCCCCTCCGGGTCGGCGACGGCGCGGCGCAGCCGCTGTTCGAGGACCTGCTCGACGGTGACGCCCTCGTAGCCGAGCTCGACGAGAGCCCGCTGCTCGCGGCCGATCGCCAGGTCCCAGCTCTCCTGGACGGACCGCTCGCCGAGCCGCCGCGACCCCATGATCGGCCGCGCCGCGCCGCCCGGCAGCAGCCGCCGCAGGATCCACAGCAGGTGCGAGCAGGGGACGAGCTCCGGCCGCGCGTCCAGGTCGAGCAGCGCCCGCTGGATCGTCCGCTTGCCGAGGTCGAGGCCGAGCGGCTCCAGCCGGTCGATGACGTCGCGGGCGAGCGGCGGCAGCGACTCGTACCCGACCTGCCCGATCCGGTCGCCGCCGAGCAGGATCTCGCACAGCCGCCGCACGTCGCGGCGGCCCGGCACGGTGTCCTTCTCGATGCAGGTGACCGCCGCGTCCTGGAAGTCGTACGGTGTCGGGCGGGCGCGGTTGCGCATCCCGGCGAGCAGGACGGACGTCTCGAACACCGCGATCGCGTCGGCGGTGCTGGCCGGGTAGCCGTTGCGGCGCGCGAGCCGGACGATGTCGACGCACCAGCCGAGCAGCTCGGCCTCGTCCAGCTCGTCCAGCGCCGGAGGCCGCGACAGGAACCCGGTGAGCCGGTCGGCGACCTCGGCCGCGCCGCCGGTGTCCTCGACCGCCTTCCTCGCGGTCGTGCGGGGCTTGGCGGACTTCGCGCCCTTGGCGCCCTTCGCGCCTTTCTGGCCGTTCAGCCGGAACGGCGTGACGCCGCCGCGCCGCACGGCCTTCTCCCACGTCGCGGCGGCGATCGACACCGAGCCGGACGCCAGCCCGAACTGCGCCTCGATCGCCGAGTGGCTGGACGGGATGAGCCCGTACAGCCACTCGGTCTCCGTGCGCGGAGTGATCTCGAACGGCTCGGCGCCCGGCTCCGGGTGCAGCCCGAACTGCTCGACGCGGCTCGCGGCGTGGAACGCGCCGCACACGTACAGGCAGTCGGCCGGGTCGGCGCCGGACGCGGCGAGGTGCTCGCGCATCCGCGTCCACATGTAGCGCTCGCGGTCCTCGTCGCGGTCGCCGGCCGTCCCGCGAGCCGGGCGCAGCCGCCGGAACAGGCTGCCGATCATCACCATGACCTGGCGGTACGTGGCGTGGTCGGCGCCGGTGAGGGGCTGCTCGACGTACTGGTCCCACCACTCCGACCAGTGCCGCACCTTGCCGTGGTGCAGCAGGTGCGCCTCCAGCTCGGCGAAGCGGGGCCGCAGGTCGCCGATCTCGATGCCGACCGCGTCGCCGTGCAGCGCCGCCTCGTCGGCGTCCGCCGCGTCCGCGTCCGCGTCCGCGTCGGCGCCCGGCGCGCCGTCCGTTCCGCTCTCGGGGGCGCGGGGCGTCCACTGGAAGACGTGGTCGGCCGAGCGGTCGACCAGGACCAGCTCCACGTCCGGCGTGTCGAGCGCGTAGGCGATGGCCTGGTACTCGGCGGACGCCTCGGTGATCGGCGCGACGACGCTGAGCGGCGCCCACTCGGCGGGCAGGCCCTCGGTCTCGGTCGCGAACGCCTGGAGCGCGACCGGCAGGGAGCAGTTGCGCAGCTCGGGCAGCAGCGGCGCGAGGTCCTCGCACAGCTCCAGGTAGACGACCTTCGGCCGCTTGTCGCGCAGCCGCCGCGCCATCGCCAGCGCGGAGGCGGGGGAGTGGTGGCAGACCGGGAAGATCTCCAGCTCCTCGCGCAGCGCCCGGTCGACGTCCTCGACCATCCCCGCGAGGATCTCCGGGACGGCGTCCGGGCCGTCCCCGAACGCGGCGGCGGCGCCGAGGAGCTGGTCGCGCAGCGCGCCGAACGGCTCGCTCACGACAGCGCGGCGATCGCCTCGCGACCGCCGTCCAGGAACTCCCGCCACGGCCCGTCCTCGTCCTTCCTGCCGCGCGGCTCGACCACCCCGTGCCAGAACTTGTTGAGGATCGCGAGGTCCTCGGGGCTGCGGCGGGCGAGCGACCCGACCAGCGAGCTCGCGAGGGTCCGCGCGCGCAGCGTCCGGTCGCCGAAGAACTGGCTGTGCAGGACCGCGTCCTCCAGCACGCCGATCTGCTCGGCCGTGGACAGCGCCGACTCCAGCCTCTCGTCGTCGCTGGTCGCGGACGCGGCGGCGGCGCGCAGGTCGGCGAAGCTCTGGAGCAGGATGTCCAGCAGCGTCGGCGGGAGGTCCAGCTCGATCCGGTGCCGGCGCATCAGCTCGGTCGTGCGGAACCGGACGATCTCGGCCTCGCTGCGCTTGCTGGTCACGACCGGGACGCGCACGAAGTTGAACCGCCGCTTCAGCGCGGACGACAGGTCGTTGACGCCCCGGTCGCGGCTGTTGGCGGTCGCGATGATCGAGAATCCGGGCTGGGCGAACACGATGCCGTCCTCGTCCAGCTCGGGGATCGAGACGTACTTCTCCGAGAGGATCGAGATCAGCGCGTCCTGCACGTCGCTGGTCGAACGGGTCAGCTCCTCGAACCGGCCGATCACGCCCCGCTCCATCGCCGTCATGATCGGCGAGGGGATCATCGACGCGCGGGACTGGCCCTGGGCGATCACCATCGAGACGTTCCACGAGTACTTGACGTGGTCCTCGGTGGTGCCCGCGGTGCCCTGCACGACGAGCGTGGAGTTGCGGGAGATCGCGGCCGACAGCAGCTCGGCGAGCCAGCTCTTGCCGGTGCCGGGGTCGCCGATCAGCAGCAGCCCGCGGTCGGACGCGAGCGTCACGATGCTCCGCTCGACGAAGCTGCGGTCACCGAACCACTTCTGCGCCACCTCCCTGTCCAGGCCGTCCGAACGCTCGGAGCCGAGCACGAACAGCCGGACCATCCTCGGGCTCAGCCGCCAGGAGAACGGCTTCGGGCCGTCGTCGATCGACTCCAGCCAGTCCAGCTCCTCGGCGTACTTCACCTCGGCCGGGGCGCGCAGCATCTCGTCGGTCATTCTGGGGGTCTCCTAAGCGAGGAAGTTCTTCAGCTCGAACACGAGCTTGCGGATGTGGCCCGAGATCACGGGCGTGCCGAGGGCCTTCAGGCGCTCGCGGAACCAGGGGTTCACGCTCGCGTGGCCGGAGCTGTCGACGGACCCGACGGGCAGGAACCGCACCCCGGACCGCCGCAGCCCCTCGAAGTCGCCGAGCAGCGACGGGTTGTCGTAGAAGTCGGAGATCCAGACCAGCACCGTGTCGCGCGGGTCGCTGATCTTGGGCCGGGCCAGCTCCATCGCGGCGGTCCCGTCGGTGCCGCCGCCGAGCGTCGTGCGCAGCAGCACCTCGAACGGGTCGTGCACCCACGGCGTCAGGTCGAGCGCGCGCGTGTCGTACGCGATCAGGTGCACGTCCACCTTCGGCAGTCCCGCGAAGACGGACGCCAGGATGGTGCAGTTGACCATCGCGTCGACCATCGAGCCGGACTGGTCGACGACCACGATCATCCGGGCGGGCGTGGTGCGCCTGGCGGTCCGCCGGTAGAACAGCCGGTCCACGTAGAGCCGCTCGTCCTCCGGGCTCCAGTTGGTGAGGTTCTTCCAGATCGTCCGCTCGACGTCGAGGTTGCGGAACACCCGCTTGGGCGGCACCGACCGGTCGACCTTCCCGGCGCTGGTCTGCCGCACCTGCGTGCGCAGCACCTCGGCGACCTCGTCGACGAACCTGCGGATCAGCGCCTTGGCGTTGGCGAGCGCGACGCCCGAGAGGTTGTCCTTGTCGCGCAGGAGCTGCTCGATCAGCGACATGCTCGGGCTGAGCCGGCCGGCGAGCTTGCGGTCCGCGAGCACCTCGCGCAGCCGCATCCGCTTGACCAGGTCGCCTTCGAGCTCGCCGAGGATACCCGACAGCTCGCCCGCGCCCTCCTCGCCGGCCGCCCGCCAGAACCAGCCCGCGTCCTGCTGCCACCTCGCGAGCTGCGTGGCGGACACGTCGCCGGTGCCGGTGGCGAAGACGTTGAGCAGCAGCTTGGACACCAGCGCCGCCTTCCGCACCTGCTCGCCCGGGTCCTCGGCCGTGTCCTGCCCGGTGCCGTCGGCCGCGTCCCGGGCCGTCTCCTCGGGCGCTTCCTCGGGCTCGGGCTCGGAAGTCGCGAGGAGGGCGTCGAACTCGGCGGCGAGCTCGGGGAAGCGCTGGACGAGCGAGTCGATCGACTCGGCCGGGTCGAGCAGGGCGGGCGGCAGGCCGAGGTCCTCCACCACGGCGACGCTCGCGGACTCCAGCGCGGGCTGCTCCTCGGGGTCGAAGAGCCGTGCGAGCAGGCGCCAGTAGAGGACCTGGCGGCGGTTCTCATCGGGATCGCTCATGCGCGCAGCAACCGTCCCGCCCGCTCCCGCAGCACGGCGACCGCGTCGCCGGTGCGCGCCTCGGCCTTGGCGATCTTCGGGTCGGCCGGGCCGAGCGCCCAGTCGCCGGTGTGCGCCTCGACGGGCTTCTTCTTCACGGTGGCCCGTACGGCGAGCGGCTGGACGGCCCACCGGCCGCCGTCCCACCGCATCAGCCCGACGCATTCGGTGGACGCCGCCACCAGCGCCGGGGTCAGCGGCCCGCAGGCGGGCAGCCGGCCGGTGTCGATCGCGAGCGTCGTGCCGTCCAGCTCCAGCGTCTCGCGGCGCGCCTTGTAGCCCTCCAGCAGAACGGGCTCGGCGATGCGGACCGGATGCCGGTCGAGCGGCGGTACGGGCGGCGCCACCGCCCGCGGCAGCACGACCCGCGCGGTGGCGAACGGGTCGGCGGGCTCACCCGCCGACGCCCGGTCGTCGTGCCACAGCAGGTCGCCGCCCGCCAGCAGCGGCATGTCCTTGAGGTTCAGGGTCAGCCGCCCGGCGAGCGCGCCCATCAGCACCGGGTGCCCCGTGAGCAGCCGCCACACGGCGGGCCCGACGATCGTGTCGACCTTGGCCGCCGTGACGCTCGTCCGGACGAGCCGGGCCGCGTCCCTGGTCTCAAGGACCCCGTGCACCTGCGCCTGGACGGCCGTGCCGTGCTCGTGGACGTCGACGCCGAGCACGAGCAGCCGTCCGGACACGGTCTCGGCCGGCTCCTCCTCGCCCGCGCCGCGGGCGAGCAGCACGGCCCGCGTCCACAGGTCGGCCCAGCGGCGGGCCGGGACCCGTTCCAGCGTCGCGACCGGGCAGGACGCCCGCAGCTCCGCCGCGAGCCCGTCGAGCAGGACCGCCTGCCGCCGCAGCGCGGGCCGCGCGAGCAGCGCCTCCAGCGTCGGGTCGGCCGACGACACCAGGTCGTGGTCGACGCCGCGCCACCCGGTGATGGCCAGCTCGGTGAGCCAGGACCGGCACCCGGCGAGCAGGTTGGCGGCCGTGTCCTCGCCGCGTCCGGGCTCCCGCCACTCGGCGCGCTCGCGTCCGGCGCAGCCGTCCAGCCGGGCGAGCAGCGCGTCGTGCACCGCGCCGAACAGCGCCGCGCGCCCGCCCGCCAGCGCGGCGAGGTGCTCCTCGGCCACCGCGCCGCTCGCGATCTTCGCGGCGGCCTCGCCCGCCGCCGCCCGAGCGGGGTGCCCGCCAGGGCGCCGGCGAACGAGGCGAGCGCCGCCGCGCGGCCCTCGGTGAGCCGACCGAGCCCGTACGTCAGGGCGTCGTCGAACTCCGCCACCAGCCCGAGCGCCTCGTCCACGCCCGCAGGGGCTCCGGTGGCCAGCTCCGCGAGGCCCGCCATCAGACCGCCGCCCCGGACGCCGGGAACCAGTGCATCTCGGGCACCGGCGCGACCGCGTCGGGCACCTCCAGGTAGGCCAGGTGCCGCAGGAAGCGGCTGAACACCGCCGCCGCCGTCGCCTGCTCGGCCTGCCCCTGGAGCCTGCTCACGAGCGTGTCGCCCTCGCCGACCTCGACCCGCAGGTAGCGGGCGACGCGCTCCAGCCCGTACTGGACGACGGCCTCGTTGGCGAGCGCCACCAGGTGCTTGCAGGGCCGCCCGTAGAGCCCGCCGCACGGCCGGTTGTTGTTGGTGCTGCAACTGAAGTCGTGCGTCCCGGCGGTGAACGACGAGACGTACACCCGCCGCAGGTCCGAACCGCTGGACACCACGCCCTGCAACCGCCCGTCGGCCAGCTCGACGAACGGCACCTTGGCCAGCTTGCGGGGCCGCGCCGGCGGCACCACCCGCACCGCGCTCCGCCGCTCCAGCGCGTCCCCGTCAACGTCCCCGTCGTCCGCTCCGTCGATCATGTCCGGGAAGCTACAACAGCCCACCGACAACGGGCCCGCGAACGCGCGTCCCCGCGAAAACCCCCTGGTGGGAAGGGGTTCAGGCGGTGTCGATGTTGGCCATGTACGACGCGTTGCCCTGCTCGCCGGCGGCGGCGCCGGGCGGCACCAGCTCCTCCAGCCGCTCGAACGCCGAGGCGTCGAGGTCGAGGTCCGCGGCGGTGGCGTTCGCGCGGGCGTTGGCGGCCCGCCGGGTGCCGGGGATGGGGAACGTGCCGCGGTGCAGCAGCCAGGCGAGGGCGAGCTGCGCCGTGGTGACGCCGTGCCCGGCGGCCAGCGTCGCGACGGAGTCGGCCAGCGAGACGTTGCGGGCGAGGTTGTCGCCCTGGAAGCGCGGGTTGCCGCGCCTCCAGTCGGACCCTTCGAGGTCGGCGTCGCCGCGGACCGTCCCGCCGAGGATGCCGCGGCCGAGCGGGCTGTAGGCGACGAACGCGACGCCGAGCTCCTCGCAGACCGGGATGATCTCCTTCTCGGGGCCGCGGTTGAACGGGGAGTACTCCGTCTGGAGCGCGGTGACCGGGTGGACGGCGTGGGCGCGGCGGAGCGTCCGCGTCGAGACCTCCGAGAGCCCGATGTGGCGGATCTTGCCCGCGCCGACCAGCTCGGCCAGCGCGCCGACGGTGTCCTCGACGGGCGTCGTCGGGTCGAGGCGGTGCAGGTAGTACAGGTCCACGCGGTCCGTGCGCAGGCGGCTCAGGCTGGCGTCGAGGGCCCGCCGGACGTGGTCGGGACGGCCGAGGCCGGGGATCAGGACGCCCCGCTCGTCCTGGTTCCCGCCGAACTTGGTCGCGAGGACGACGTCGTCGCGGCGGGCGCCGAGGACGCGTCCGATGAGGCGCTCGCTCGCGCCGTCGCCGCCGTAGATGTCGGCCGTGTCGATCAGCGTGTACCCCGCGTCGAGCGCGGCGAGGAACGTCTCCTCGGCCTCGGACTCGGTGACGGACCCGTACGTGCCCGGCGCCAGCGTCATCGCGCCGAAGCCGACGACGGACGAGCGGGGGCCGTGCTTGCCAAGGGTGCGGTAGCGCACTGGTGGTTCTCCTTCGCCGTTCGGTTACGCCGTCGAGCCTGCCAAGCGCCGCCGCGCCCGCACAGTGCCCGCCGCTGACTAGCCCCGGGAGGACTAGGCACGGGAGGGCACACTTGGAGGCATGGCAACGCGTGAGATGGCGGCCTTCCTGCGCTCCCGGCGCGACCGCGTGCGGCCGGGGGCGGTGGGCCTGCCCGAAGGGGAGCGCAGGCGCGCGCCGGGGCTGCGGCGCGCCGAGGTCGCCCTGCTCGCGGGCATCAGCCCGGACTACTACATGCGGCTGGAGCAGGGCCGGGCGGGCCGCCCGTCGCCGTCGGTGCTGGACGCGCTCGCCCGCGTCCTCGGGCTGGACGACGACGAGCGCGACCACCTGTACCGGCTCGCCGAGCCGTCGCCCGCGCACCGGGGCGGGGAGGACGGGCGCGTCGAGGCGCGGGTGCGGCGGCTGCTCGACGTCATCGCCCCCGTCCCGGCGTACGTGGTCAACGGGCGGCTCGACGTGCTCGCCTGGAACGCGATGGCGGCGGCCCTGCTGTGCGACCTCGCCGAGCAGCCCGAGCCGAGCCGCAACATGCTCCGGTACGCCTTCCTCGACCCGCGCTCCCGCGCGTTCTACGCCGACTGGGAGACCATCGCCCTGCACGGCGTCGCGCAGCTCCGCACCGCGACCGGGCAGCAGCCGGGCGACCCGGCCACCGAGGCGCTGATCGCCGAGCTGGACGCGGAGTCCCCGGAGTTCCGCGCGTGCTGGGAGCGGCAGGACGTCAAGGGCCCCGGCTCCGGCAGCAAGACGTACCGGCACCCGGTCGTCGGAACGGTCACGCTCGACTACGTCGGCATGGTCCTGCCGGGCGGCGGCGACCTCCAGTTCGTCACGCTGACCGCGCCGGAGGGCAGCCCGTCCCAGGACGCCCTCGACAAGCTCGCCGACGGCCTCGGCTGACCGCGGCGCCCGGTGTCGGGACCCCGCGACCGTCAGAGGGTGACCGGCAGGGCGGTCAGGCGCCAGGTGCCCGGGTCGGGGGCGCGCAGGTCCTCCAGCGGAACGGTCGGCGCGAGGCCGGGGAAGCGCGCCAGCAGCGCGGTCAGCGCGACCTCGGTCTGCACGCGGGCGAACGACGCGCCGAGGCAGAAGTGCGGCCCGTACGAGAAGCCGAGGTGCGCCGCCTCGCCCGCGCGCGGGTCACGTCGAGCCGTTCGGGATCGTCGAAGACGCGCGGGTCGCGGTTGGTCGCGGCGACCGCGGCGGTGACCGCCTCGCCCTTCGCGACGGGGACGCCGCACAGCTCGACGTCCTCGCGCGCGTAGCGGGGGATCGTCAGCAGCACCGGCCCGCAGTAGCGGATCAGCTCCTCGACGGCGCGCGGCATCAGCCCCGGGTCGGCGCGCAGCGCGGCGAGCTGGGCCGGATGCTCCAGCAGCGCGCCGACGGCGTTCGCGATGAGGTTCGTCGGCGTCTGGCCCGCGAGGACGAGGTGCCAGACGAGCGTGACGAGCTCGGCGTCGTCCAGCCGGTCGCCGTCCTCGGCGCGGACGCGGATGAGCGTGGACAGCAGGCCGCCGTCGGGGTCGGCGCGCCGGTGCGCGATCGCGGCCCGCGCGCCGTCCATGATCCCGGGGATCGCCTCGGCGAAGCCCTGGCCCGCGCCGGACGCGACGGTCGCGCCGTACGCGCGCCACCGCTCGCGGTCCGCCTCGGGGATGCCGACCATCTCGCAGATCACGTCCATCGGCAGCGGCCGGGCGAAGTGGGGGAGCAGGTCGACCGTGCCGTTCTCGGCATGGTCGGGGAGCCGGTCGAGCAGGGCGTCCACCAGGGGCTCGACGCGGGGACGGAAGCCGGCGGCGCGGCGCGCGGAGAACGCGGGCGACACGAGCCCGCGCAGCCGGGCGTGCTCGGGCGCCTCGCGCTCGCTCATCGTCCGCATGTACGGCTTGCAGTGCTCGGGGACCTCGGGCGGCATGAAGCTGCCGGAGTTCATCTCGAACCGCGCGTCGCCGAGCATCGCCTTCGCGGCGTCGTGGCGCGTCAGCGCCCACATCGGCATGCCGGGGACGTTCAGCCTGGCGAGCGGCGAGCGCTCCCTGGCCTCCCCGTACGCGGTGAACGGGGCGCGGACCACGGTCGGGTCGGTGAGGTCGAGCTCGGGGATCGAGGGGCGGTCGCCGTCGGCGCGCATGGGCTCTCCTTGGGGGATTCGGATGATAAAAACACATGATCTCATCATCTGAATGGCGACGGTATCTTGGCGGCGGCCGGAGGGCAAAGCGGGACGGCGTGCGGGACGCCCGGGGGAGAGCCCCGGGACCGGGAGGGCGGGACGACCATGGCGCGGCTGACCAGGGCACGGGCGCAGGAGCTCAACCGCGCCAAGGTGCTGGCCGCGGCCCGCGAGGAGTTCGCCGAGCTGGGCTTCCGCGACGCCAAGATCGACGGCATCGCCGAGCGCGCCGGGCTGACCCGCGGCGCCGTCTACTCCAACTTCCCGGGCAAGCGCGCGCTCTACTTCGCCGTCCTGGCCGACCTCGCGGAGAGCGCCCCCGGCCGCCCGCGCCCGCCGGGCCGGGGGCGACGGCGGGCGAGGCGCTCGCCGCGTTCGCCCGCGCCTGGATCGCGCGGCTCCCGCTCACCACCGAGCGGGACGGCGCGGAACGGCTCGCCATGGACCTGATGCCCGAGGTCCTCGCCGACGAACGGACCCGGCAGGCGTTCGCCCAGCTCATGAAGCTGAACGCGCTCCTGCTCGGGCTGGCCCTGGAGGGCGCCGCGGGCTCGCGGCGAGGGGCGCGCCGGGTCCGGACCGCCGAGGCCGTCCTCACGACCCTGCACGGCGTGGACCAGATGGCCGCCGCCGCGCCCGGCTTCACCGACCCGTTCGACGTCGTCGCCGTCTGCGAACGGCTCGCGGGCCTCGACCTCGGCGGCGGTTGGCCGCTGCCCCACCTCTCGCACGTCTCGCCCGCCCGCGCGGTGGACGGTCCGGACTGGACGCCGCCGCCCGCGACCGACGCGGTGAGCGGCGAACCGCTGGAGCCCGCGCCCGAGGGCGTCGTGGCCGTCCTCGGGCTGCACCGGCTGGAGGCCGCCGAGGAGGCCGTCCGCGCGGCGCCGCCCGGAGCCGCCGTCACCGCCGTCCTCGTCACCGGCGACCCCGCCGAGCTGGCGCCGCTCGCCCGGCTGGCCGTCGCCGGCCTGTGCGGCTGCCTGCGCGAGGCGTTCGCCCCGGCGGCCCGGCCGCGGCTGCGGGTCGTCCACGACGAGACCGGGGCGGTCGCCGCGGCGGCCGGCGTCCCGGCGGTCGGCGACGCCACCGAGACCGCCGTACGGATCGAGGGCGGACGCGTCGTCGCCCGCGCGGACGGACGAGGCGCGGCCCACGCCGCCGCGTCCTTCGACCCCTCCCGCGCATCCGGCTGATCACCCGGGAGACGCCGCCCCGCGCGGCCGGTCGGTCAGTCGGTCAGGTCGCGGCGTAGCCCGCTACGAGCTGCTCCAGCACTGCGGGCGCGTCGGCCGGGTCGGGGCAGAACGCGGAGAAGTTGACGTTCACGGTGGTCGCGCCCGCCGCGCGCAGGGCGGGCACCGCCGCGAGGCTGCCCGCGAGGTCGGGGCGGCCCGACGCGTCCCGGACGATCGGCAGCGAGCCCTGCACGCGCAGCGTCGCGGGGTCGCGCCCGGCGTCCGCGAGCGCGCCGCGCAGCAGTTCGGCGCCGCGCGCGACGCCCTCGACCGTCTCGCCCATGATCGGGATCCAGCCGTCGCCGAACCGGACGATCCGGTCCACGTTCCGCGCGTGCGTCGTTCCGCTGACGAGCAGCGGGACCCCCTCGGGCCGCACCGGCCGGGGCTCGCACCACACCTCCCCGAACGAGACCGTCTCGGACTCGTACGTCGCGGGCGAGGCCCGCCACAGCGTCCGGCACGCGCCCATGAGGTCGGTCAGCATGCGGCCCCTGGCCTCCCAGGGCAGGCCCGCCGCGTCGTACTCCGCGCGCTGCCAGCCCGTCCCGACGCCGAGCTCCAGCCGTCCGCCCGACATCTGGTCCAGCGTCGCCGCCGTCTTCGCGAACACCGCCGCGCCGCGCAGCGCGGGGATGACGATGCCGGTGGCGAGCCGGATCCGGGACGTCGCGCCGGCGATCGCGCCGAGCACGGTCAGCGGCTCCAGCCAGGGCATCTCCGGCGTCCCGGGGAACGGCCCGGTGGGGTAGGCGGAGGTGTCGCGGCCCATCACGACGTGGTCCACGACGACGACCCGTTCGACGCCCGCGTCCTCGGCGGCCTTCGCCAGGTCCACCAGACCGCGCCATCCGCCGGCCGGCGCGGCGGCGTAGTTCGGCAGCGTGATCGAGAGCATGCCGATCAACCTACCGTGCGCTTGGTCGAGTACTGGCGGCGGCGGCCATCTCGCGGATGGAGAGTCCGGGGGTAAAGTTCCGGCCATGACGGGAAGCCTGGAGCCGGACGCCGGCAAGATGCGCGCCTCCCACGAGGACCGGGACGAGGTCGTCGAGCGGCTCAGGGACGCGGCGGGCGACGGCCGGCTCGCCCCCGAGGAGCTCGACCAGCGGCTGGAGCTCGCGCTCACCGCCCGCACCCAGGGCGAGCTGGAGGTGCTGGTCCAGGACCTGCCCGCCGCCGTCCGGACGGACAGGCCCGCCGCCAAGGACCTCGTCCGGCTGCACGCCAACATGGGCAACGTCGAGCGCACCGGCGCCTGGGCCGTCCCGCGCCGGCTGGAGGCCGAGGTCCGGATGGGCAACGCGGTCATCGACCTCACCGAGGCCGTCGTCGCGCACCCGGTGCTCGACATGGAGGTCGAGGTCAGCCACGGCAACCTCCGGCTGATCGTCCCGCCCGAGGTCGCCGTCGAGGTCGACGAGGTCTCGGTGCACGCCGGCAACGTCAAGCGGAGGCGTTCGAAGGGCGGCGACGGCACCGTCCGGCTCCGCGTCAACGTCTCGGGCACCGTCCGGCACGGCAACGTCATCGTGCGGGGGCCCCGGCGGACGTTCCTGGAGTGGCTGCTCCGCCGTCCGGCCGGGTCTCGCTGAGCAGGGCCGCGAGCGCGGCGTTCTCCGCGCGCAGCCAGTCGAGCAGCACGCGCAGGCGCTCGTCGGGCAGGTCCGCCAGGCCGGTGCAGTCGGGGAACGGCGCGCCGCGCAGCGGCTCGACGAGGGTCCGCCGCCGGTCGCGCGCGTCGCGGACGCGGCGGGCGAGGCCCGCGGCCTCCAGGCGGTCGATCACCGCGGTGATCGCGCCGCCCGTCGTGAGGCCGAGGCGGCGCGCGAGGGCGCCGGGCGTCTGCGCGCCGTCCAGCGCCAGCGCGGTGGCGCACAGCGCCTCGTTCAGCGTCAGGCCGAGCCGCGCGGCGATCGCCCGGTAGAGCAGCAGGCTCCACCGGGCGCGGTGCCGGGCCAGCTCCTCGGACGGGCGCACTACTTCTCGTTCTCCCGCTTGAACTGCTCCTCCAGGTGCAGCAGCAGGTCCCGCTCGTCGGGGGCGAGGTCGGCGTAGGCGGTGATCACGTCGGGCGGCGGGAGCCTGCGGTGGTCGCGCCGCCGCGCCGCCGCCGCGGCCGACTCGGCGGACGCCGCGCGCAGGGCGGCGTAGACCTCGGCGGTCGGCCAGGCGTTCGCGCCGACGTACATCAGCCCGCGCTGGAGGCCGCGCAGCATCCGCCACAGAGCCCCGCTCCTCGGTTCGTTCTCTCGCATCCGGGCCTCCGGTCGTGGATCCTGCGCCCGAGCCTCGCGGCGCCGGGTCTCCGGCCGGTCGAGAGTCGCTGGACCTCCGGTCGGCTGGCCCTGGACTATCTGCCTCCAGCTAATAAACATGTACTCTGTTTTCATGGCGAACCAGGCTGACGCCCCCCGCCGACCGGCTATCTCCTCTGGCACGTCTCGCTGCGCTGGCGCGTGGCGATGGACCGCGCTCTCGCCCCTCTCGGCCTCACCCACGCGCAGTACGCCGTGGTCGCCTCCCTCTACGCGATGGAGCGGGGCGGCGCGCGGCCGAGCCAGCGGCAGCTCGCCGACTACAGCGGGCTGGAGCCGATGTACGTGTCGAGGCTCGCGCGCGTCCTGGAGAAGGCGGGGCTGATCGTGCGCACCGACAACCCGGCCGACCCGCGGGCCGTCCAGATGTCGCTCACCGAGGAGGGCGTGCGGGTCGTCGAGGCCGCCGTCGTCGAGGTGCGCGAGCTGGAGGAGCGCTACCTGGAGCCGCTCGGCGGCAGCGGCGGCGCGGCGAACGTCGAGCTGAGGCGGGCCTTGCAGACCCTGCTCCGGCACGCCGACGCGATGGGCGGCACGCCCGCGCCCACCGCGTTCAGCGGCATGGCGTGACCCCTCGTCCCGGGCCGGCGCGGGGACGCCGCGGGCCCGAGGTTCAGGGGTCCTCCAGCCGCCGTTGAGCCCGGCGGGCCAGTGTGCGGCGCACAGAGGCTCGGAGGACGCGAGGTGCCCATGAACGACGACCAGACCACGGGTGCGGAGAGCACCCTCGACGACCTGTGCCGGCGGGCGGCCGAGCTGATCGGCGCGACCGCGGGCCCGTTGAAGAGCGTGCGCCTCCGGTCGGGGGACATGAGCGTCGAGGTCGAGTGGCCCGACGCCGCGCCGAGCGCGCCCGCCGGCGTTCCGGTGGCGAACGGCGCGATGGCGGCCTTTCCCGGCGTGGCGCCGCCGGGCGTTCCCGGCGGCGGCGCGATCGCCGAGAGCGGCGCGATCGCGGCCGCGGCGGTCGCGACCGCGGGGGACGGGGCCGCGGCGGCGGTGGTCGCCGCGGACCCGGGGACGTTCGAGGTGACCGCGCCGCTCGTCGGCACCCTGTACCGCGCGCCGTCGCCCGGCGCGCGGCCCTTCGTCGAGGTCGGCGACGACGTCGAGGAGGGGCAGCAGGTGGCGATCGTGGAGGCGATGAAGCTCATGAACCCGGTGACGGCCGAACGGCCCGGCCGCGTCGTGGAGGTCCTCGTGGACGACGCGGGCACGGTCGAGTACGGGCAGCCGATCCTGCGGCTCGCGCCCCCGTCCGACGACTGACCGCGGTGCGGGCACGCGCGCGGAGGGCGGGGCGCCGGCGGATCGCCGGCGCCCCGCTTTGTGCGCGCCGGGGACCGGAGTTCCGATCACGCGAAGATCAAGAAAAACTCGCGGACGTTGAGAGTTGCACGGTCACAGGCCGGTTCCGGCCATCGGGTTTCCGGGGTGCCTGCGCGTATGATTCTAGAGTTCATCTGACAGTCGATTCGACAAAGCCGTGATCCGAATGATGACCGCACCGGGATGGGAAAGATCGGCCCTGCAAAAGTCGATCGCCACTCCGAACGATATTCGGTTGTCACTTATCGCGGCTCTGGCTTAGGCTGCGTTAAGCAATTATGTCCACCGTGTAATGCGGGGATGACGGGGGTATGACCATGGGGGAGCGTGCCGGACGATGTCACTAATCGTCATGCCGCGCACTCGGGGAGTTCGCGGGGCATTAATGAATAGCTGGCTCCAGCTATTCGGGGCCGGGTAACGGGGAGATGACCGCAGGTCCGGGCGCGAGCGGTCTTCGAGTGTGCTCCGAGCCGCCGGTGTGCATGGTGTGGCGGTGATCGAGCCGGTGGCCGCCAAGGTCGTGACCTCGGGGAAACAGGTCCGGCCGGAGGCGCCCCCGCTCGGCGCGCCGGAATGCCGGGGTCGCGATTATATAGATCACCGGACGCGGGCTCAAGGGGCCGTTGGTTTTATGCGTGGCCAGACCTCGACGGGGGGAGTTGTTGCCTCTTTGCAGGATCGGGTTAACAATCTGCGTGTTGATCGTTCCCGCGGGAGAACGTCGCTCACCAAGGTGAACAGGATCAGGGGAGACGGACGGAGCATGCATTTTCGGATTCTCGGCCCGCTGTGGGTCGCCAACGGGGGTGTGGAGATAACTCCGACCGCCCCAAAGGTGCGGCAGGTGCTCGCGTTCCTGCTCGTGCGGTGCGGAAAGCTCGTTCAGGTCGGAGAACTCATCGACGAGCTCTGGGGGGAGAGCCCGCCCAACAGCGCGATGACCACACTGCAGACCTACATCTACAAACTACGTAAGGACGTGCTGGAGCACTGCGGCTCGGCCGAGCTCCACACGAGGGTCTCCGGATACCTGCTCGACGTCTCCGCCGACCTCGGCGACCTGCGCCGCTTCGACTCCCTGGCCCAGGAGGGCCGCGCCGCCCTGGACGACGGCGACGCGATGCTCGCCGCCGACCGGCTCTCCGAGGCCCTCGCCCTGTGGCGCGGGCCGGCGCTCGCCGACGTCGCGGTCGGCGACATCCTGTCCGCCCACGTGACCCGGCTGGAGGAGGAGCGGCTGCGCGTCCTCGAGCAGCGGATCACCGCCGACCTCGAACTCGGCCGCCACCAGCAGCTCGTGAGCGAGCTGAAGATGCTGGTGTCCGAGCACCCTCTGAACGAGCGCTTCTACGCCCACCTCATGGTCGCCCTCAACCGTTCCGGCCGCCGCTACGAGGCCCTGGAGGTCTACCAGGGGCTGCGCCGGATGCTCGTGGACGAGCTCGGCATGGAGCCGTCCGCCTCGGTGCAGCGCCTGCACCTCACCCTCCTCAACTCCGACACCACGGCCGGGAACGGCGCCGGCGCGCCGCTCGTCCCCGTCTCCGCCCCCGTGTCCTCCGATCTCCTCCTGGTGCCGGCGCAGCTCCCCCCCGACATCCCAGACTTCGTCGGCAGGGAGGACGTGCTGGAACGGATCCACGGGGGGCTGCTCGACTCGGGCGGGGACGGGACGGCGGGCCGCGCGGTCTGCATCTCCGGGATGCCCGCCGTCGGCAAGACCACCCTGGCGCTGCGCGCCGGCCACGCCAACCGCGCCGAGTTCCCGGACGGCCAGCTCTACGCCGATCTGCGCGGGACGTCGGAGAACCCGGCCGACCCCCACCAGATCCTGGAAGGTTTCATCCGCGCGATCGGGGTGCCCGCGCACGAGGTCCCCGAGAGCCTCCAGGAGCGCAGCAAGCTGTTCCGCACGTGGAGCATGGGCGCTCGGCTGCTCGTCGTCCTGGACGACGCCCTCTCGGTGTCGCAGATCGCCCCGCTGCTCCCCGCGTCCCCCGGCAGCTCGGTGATCATCACGACCCGGTGGGGGCTCTACAGCCTGCCCGGGGTCCGCCACGTCGAACTGGAGGAGATGACGGACGACGAGGCCGTCGAACTGCTGGAGTCGGCGAGCGGGCGGCCCTACCACGGGTCCGAGCGGCGCGCCGCGGAACGGGCGGCCGAGCTGTGCGGGCGCCTGCCGATCGCGCTGCGCAGCCTCGGGTCCCGGATGGCCGCGATGCGCAACTGGCCGATCGGCAAGCTCGTCGCGCAGCTCGACGACCCGGCGGGCCGGCTCGACGTGCTCGCGTTCGCCGACCTGGACGTACGGGCCCGGTGCGCGGCCGGCTACCGGCGGCTGGACCCGCAGGACCGCAGCATGTTCCGGCTGATCAGCCTGCTGCCCCCGCCGGACTTCACCGCCGACACCGCCGCCCGCCTGGTGGGCGCTGGCACCGACCTGGTGGAGGCGCAGCTCATCCGGCTGGCGGGCTGCCACATGCTGGCGGTCGCCGACGCGAGCGGCGGCGAGATCCGCTACCGGATGCACGAGCTGGTGCGGCTGTTCGCGCGCGAGTGCCTCGACCAGGAGTTCCTGGAACCCATGCGGGCGCAGGCCCGCAGCGTGGCGATGCCCGACGAGCGGACGCTGCTCGACGTGCGCGCCGACGAGGCGCGCGCGCACGGGCCCGAGGTGGTCGAGCTGGACGCGGGCGACCACGGCCACGAGCTCGAACCGGTGGACCGGCGGGTGTGCCGGGCCATCGATCCCGAGCACCGGCAGGCCCGTCCGCACCACTCGAACGGGCTCGTCAGGGCGCTGGAGGGCTGAGCACGGCCCGGGCCGGGGGCGGCCCGGGCCCCAGCCGGGTCCCGTCCGGTTTCCATCCCGCGTCCAGCGGGGGTCGAGACCGGCCCGCGACAGTGGTGCCACCGGTAGCTAGGGAGAGAAGATGTCGAGATTCACGGTGGACGACGTCAGACGGATTCTGCGGGACTGCGCGGGCGAGCCCGACACCATCAGGCTGGACGACGACATCAGCGCCGTCAGCTTCGAGGAGATGGGGTACGACTCGCTGGCCGTCCTGGAGCTGGCGGCCCGGATCCAGCAGGAGTTCCTGGTGGCGATCTCGGACGAGATGGCGGCCGAGCTCCCCACCCCCGATGCCGTCGTGGGCTATGTCAACTCCCGCATCGCCGCCGCGTAGCCGGCGGCCCGCCCCGCCCGCCGCGGACGCCCCGGCGGACGCCCAAGCGGACGGCCAGGCGGACGGCCAGGCCCCGACGGACGATCCGGCGCGTGCGGGCGCCCCGGCCGGGACCGCACCGGACCCGGTCGGGCGCGTGCGCGTGCTGGTGTACGCGAGCGCGCCCGGGGCGGACGCGTCGGCGGTCGAGGCGGCCTACCACACGATCAGCCGGGCGCTCGACGGGACGCCCGGACTGCTCGGCAACGTGCTGATGCGCTCGCTGCTCGACCCGGCCGCGTTCGTGGTCATGAGCGAGTGGCGCGACATCGCGTCGTTCCGGACCTGGGAGGAGGGCGCCGGGCACCGCGACGTCACCGCGCCCCTCCGCCCCCTCCAGGACAGCGCCGCGGGCCAGGGCTCGGCCTTCGGCGTCTACGAGATCACCGCCGCCTACTGACGGCCCGGACCAGAGAGCGGAGGCGCCCCGGCGCCTCCGCTCTCCCTGTTTGCGGGCGGACCGCGACCCGTCCGGCGGTCGAGCCGGATTCGAGCGGCGGGCGGCACTGTGTGCGGGTTCCGATCACGAATCTGCGGGAGGGCCGCGCACATGGACCGGATGCTGGGGAGACGGGACGCGCTCAAACTGAGCGCGGCGGGGGCGGCGGGGATCGCGGTCCCGGGCGTGCTGGGCGCGCGCTCGCTGCGGCGCGCGTTCGCCGCGGGGCCGGCGGCGCCGGCGTTCACCAGGCCGCTCGCGCTGCCGCGCGTGCTGCGGCCGGTGCGGCGGACGATGACGACCGACTACTACGAGATGGCGGTCCGGGAGGCCGAGACCGAGATCCTGCCGGGCGTGAAGACGCGGGTCGTCGCCTACGACGGAAGCTTCCCGGGGCCGACGATCCGGGCGCTCAAGGGCCGCCGCGTGGTCGTCCGGCAGTCGAACGACCTGGACATGGACGTCTCGACGCACCTGCACGGCGGGCACGTCTCGCCCGGCGACGACGGGCACCCCGCGTTCCCGGTCGCGCCCGGCGACGCCCGCGACTACACCTACCCGAACGCGCAGCCCGCGGCGACGCTCTGGTACCACGACCACGTGCACCACATGGAGGCCGAGATGGTCTTCCGCGGGCTGTCGGGGCTGTACGTCATCGACGACCCGATGGAGTGGGCGCTCGGCCTGCCGAACGGCGCGTACGACGTGCCGATCGTGATGCGCGACATCCACCTGGACGACGCGGGCCAGATCGTCTGGGAGATGGGCGACTTCCAGAACCGCAACACGATCCTGGTGAACGGCCGCACGCAGCCGTACTTCGAGGTCGCCGCCCGCAAGTACCGGCTGCGGCTGGTGAACGGGTCCAACATGCGGTTCTTCAACCTGAGCCTGTCCAACGGCGGCGACCTGACCGTCATCGGCGGCGACGGCGGGCTGCTGCCCGCGCCGCAGACCGTCAAGAGCGTGCAGCTCTCGGCGGGCGAGCGCGCGGACGTGGTCGTCGACTTCGGCGCCTACGAGCCGGGCACGCGGATCGTCCTGACCAACGCGTTCGGGACCGACGCCGCGACGCGGGAGATCATGCGGTTCGACGTCGGGAGCCCGGTCCGGG
This sequence comes from Actinomadura sp. J1-007, assembly GCF_009793335.1. Taxonomy (GTDB): domain Bacteria; phylum Actinomycetota; class Actinomycetes; order Streptosporangiales; family Streptosporangiaceae; genus Spirillospora; species Spirillospora yumaensis. The sequence goes on from NZ_WING01000001.1 coordinate 5,093,592, forward strand.
ACCGCAGCCGCGTCCCGGACCGGCTCGGCCGCACCCTCGCCCTGCCGGACGCGGACGTCACCCGCGACGTCGTCATGGACTTCAACCCGGCGACGAACGAGTGGACGATGGACGGCCGGGCGTTCGACATGAACCGCGTGGACATCAAGATCAAGCGCGGGCAGACCGAGATCTGGCGGGTGAAGAGCGACAGCACGCACCTGCCGGTGCCGCACAACATCCACCTGCACGGCACCCACTTCGAGGTGCTCGACCGCGACGGGCGGCCGCCCGCGCCGCACGAGACGGGCCCGAAGGACACCGTCGCGGTGATGGCGGGCAGCACCGTGCGGATCAAGGTCAGGTACGACCGGTACCTCGGCCGCTACCTCTACCACTGCCACCTGCTCGATCACTCCGCGATGGGGATGATGGCGCAGGCCGAGATCGTCGCGTAGGGCCACCACCGCGGCTCCAGGGGAGTTCTAGCCGGGCGCGGCACCGTTCGAGCCGTACCCGGGCCGCCCGGCCGGAAGCGCGCCGCCTCCGCCGCGAGCGGGCCGCCCCGGCCGGAACCGGGCCACGTCCACGGAGGGATACCAGCATGGCGGGACACACCGAGAACGAGATCGTCATCAACGCGCCGATGGGCCTGGTCTGGGACATGACCAACGACGTCGAGTCGTGGCCCACGCTGTTCAGCGAGTACGGCGCCGCCGAGATCCTGGAGCGCGACGGCGCGACCGTCCGGTTCCGGCTCTCGCTGCACCCGGACGAGACCGGCACCGTGTGGAGCTGGGTGTCGGAGCGCACGCCCGACCCCGAGACGCGCACCGTGCGGTCGCGCCGCGTCGAGACCGGCGTGTTCGAGTACATGAACCTGTTCTGGGAGTACGAGCAGGTCGACGGCGGCGTCCGGATGCGCTGGACGCAGGACTTCACGATGAAGCAGAGCGCCCGATCGACGACGAGGGCATGACCGCGCGGCTCAACCGCAACACCGGGATCCAGATGGCGCGGATCAAGCGGATCGTCGAGGAGGCCGCCGAGCGCGCCGCGGGCGGGGTCCGCTTCGACCACCAGGGCCGCCGCGTGCTGGTCACCGGCGGGACGCGCGGCATCGGCCGCGGCATCGTGCTCGCGTTCGCCCGCGCGGGCGCGAACGTGGTGACCTGCCACCGCTCCGACGGCCCCGCCGTGGACAGCCTGGTCAAGGAGCTGTCCGAGACACCGGGCGACCACAAGGTCGTCAAGGCCGACATCGGGAACGAGGCCGACATCGAGCGGCTGATCGGGGAGTGCCGGGCGCACCTCGGCGGCATCGACGTCGTGGTCAACAACGCCGGCAGCATCAGCCACGTGCCGTTCGACAAGCTGGACGCGGACGAGTGGCGGCGGGTGCTGGACGTCAACCTGACGGGAACGTTCCTCGTCGTGCAGAAGGCGCTGCCGATCCTCACCCCCGGCGCGTCGATCATCAACATCGGCTCCAAGGTCGCGAGCGTCGGCATCCCGCTGCGCTCGCACTACACCGCGTCCAAGGCCGGGCTGGTCGGCCTCACCCGCTCGCTCTGCAAGGAGCTCGGCCCGAAGGGCTACCGGGTCAACATCGTCGCGCCGGGCCCGGTGGAGACCGAGGAGGAGGTGACGCCGGAGGTGCGGGAGCGGTACGAGCGGCTCACCGCGGTCGGCCGGCTCGGCGTCCCCGGGGACATCGCCGGCCCGGTGCTGTTCCTGGCCAGCGACCTCGCCGCCTTCATGACCGGCGAGACCATCAACGTCGACGGAGGGATCTGAAGATGGCGGACGAGAGCATCTTCCGGGTCATGCTCCGGATGAACATCCATCCGGGCATGGAGTCGGACTTCGAGGAGACCTGGTACAAGGTCGGGCACGCGATCACCGAGCACCGGGCGAACATCTGCCAGTGGCTCGCCCGCGACGCCGACGACGCCAGCGTCTACCACGTGATCAGCGACTGGGTGGACGAGCCCGGGTTCCGCGAGTTCGAGCGCAGCGACCAGCACCTCGCGCACCGCACCAAGCTGCACCCGTTCCGCAAGACGGGCACGATGGCGACGATGCACGTGGTGGTCGAGATGGACGGCCAGGCCCGCGCGGCCGGCGCGGCGGCCCGTCCCCCGAGCCCGCCGCGCGCCCGTAGTCGCACGGCGGGCGTCCAGCGGGGCGCGAGCGTTCCTCAAGTCCGGCTGATCACTGTTCCGGACAGGTGAGAACGCCGAGAGGAGACGCCATGACAAGTGACATCGGCCGCCGGAACCTGATCGGCAAGGGCCTGCCCGCGGCCGGGGCGGTGGCCCTGCTGGGCACCGCGCTGGCCCCGGGCCGGGCGAGCGCCGAGGAGGCCGGTACGGGGCTGCGGCTGCACCCCCTGGTCGGCACGTGGACGACGGTGACGACGATCGAGGGCTCGACGCGCCCGCCGGAGGAGGGGATGTTCGCCTACAACGCGGACGGGATCCTCAGCGGCACGGACGCGTCCAGGGTCACCGGCTTCGGCACCTGGAAGGCGACGGGACCCGCCTCGTTCGCCGTGGAGTACCGGCACTACGTGGTCCAGAACGACGCGATCGGCGGCACGGTCGTCGTGACCATGACCGGGACCGTCACCTCGGCGACCTCGTTCACCGAGAGCGGCGAGGCCAAGCTGGTCGCCCCGGACGGGACCGTGATCCTCACCCACAAGGCCAAGTCGGTCGGGACCAGGTTCGGCTTCGCCCCGCCGAGGATCGGCCGGGCCTGACCCTCCGCACGCCGGTCCGCGGCGTGCCGCCCGCGCGGGTCGCCCCCCGCGCGACCGGGGCCGCCCCCGGGCGGCGGCGCGCCGCGGCCCGGTGCCGGACGCCGAGCTAAGGAGACAGAGCGTGATCGGGAACGCGTTGACGATCGTGGCGCTGGCCGGGAGCGGGCTCACCGCGGGCGTGCTGCTGGCGGTGGCCATCAGCGTCGTCCCGGCGATGGCGGCGGTGTCGCCGCCGCTGTACGTGCGCTTCCACCAGCTGCTCGGCCGCAACTGGGATCCGACGATGCCCGCGATCGTGCTGACGTCCGCGCTGACCAGCGCCGTGCTCGCGGCGGTCGGGGACGGCACGCCGGCGCGGGTGCTGTTCGGTCTCGGCGCCGGGCTGCTGGTCGCGGTGTCCGGCGTGTCCCACCTGTTGAACGTTCCGCTGAACCGCCAGGTCAAGGGCCTGGACCCGGACGCGCCGCTGCCCGCGGACTGGCGCGACCCGCGGGCGGAGTGGCGCCGCTGGCATCTGCTGCGCACCGCGCTCGCGATCTCCGCGCTGCTGGTGAACGCCCTGGCCGTCGTGGCCTGAAAGGTGGACGAACGATGAGTGCGACGCAGGACACGAATGCGACGCGGGACACGAGTGCGGCGCGGGGACGCGAGCTCGGCTTCGTCGGGCTCGGGGTGATGGGCGCCGGGATGGCGGCGCGGCTGCTGGAGGCCGGCCACCGGGTGCGGGTCTACAACCGGACGGCGGAGAAGGCGGCGCCGCTGCTGGCCGCCGGGGCGCGCGCGGCGGCGACGGCGGCCGAGGCCGCCGAGGGCGCGGACGCGGTCGTGGTCAGCCTCGCCGACGAGGCGGCGGTCGAGGCGGTCGTGTTCGGCGACGCGGTGCGCGGCCTCGCCGCCGGGACGCCGGTGATCGACACCTCCACGGTGACGCCGGCGTTCGCGCGGGACGCGGCGCGCAGGCTCGCCGACCTCGGCGTGCGGCGCGTCGAGGCGTGCGTGCTCGGCAACCCGCTCCAGGCCCGTTCGGGCGAGCTGCGCGTGATGACCGCCGGGGACCCGGCGGACGCCGAGGCGGTGCGGGACGTGCTGGAGGCGCTCGGGCAGGAGGTGCGGCACTTCGGCCCGGCGGGCGCCGCGGCGACGATGAAGCTCGTGCTGAACGTGCTGATCGGCGCGGAGATCGCCGCGCTGGCCGAGGCGGTCGCGCTCGGCGAGAGCGGCGGCCTGGACCGCGACGCGGTGCTGGAGTGCGTCGGCGCGAGCGGCGTCAGCTCGATGGTGATGAGCTTCCGCGCGGCGATCATGCGGCAGCGCCGGTACGAGCCCGCGGCCTTCCGCAGCAGCCTGATGGCCAAGGACCTGCGGTACGCGCTCGGGCTGGCGGAGGCGGCGGCCACCGGGCTGCCGCTCGCCGAGCGCGTCCTGGAGATCGTGGCGCGGGCGGTCGAGCGCGGCGACGGCGACAAGGACCTCGCGGTCCTCGCCGAGCACGCCGGCGGCGTGCCCGCCGCGTAGCCGGGCGGAGCCGCAGGGGCGGCGGTACGGCGACGCGCCGTACCGCCGCCCTTTCGCGCGCCGGAAAACGGCTCCGGCGCGCATGTGCGCGGGCGAATAGCTGATCACAGATAATGGCGCGGAAAACGGCTCCGAAGGCCGGTCGCTGCCCGGTAGTCCAGCGATACTCAAGCGGGCGAGTGTGCGATATCGGGACGAAGTCATCTCGAACTCTGGAGGGCCGATGCCGTACGCAGCGATCACCTACCGGGTGAAGCCGGGGAGCGAGGACGCGCTCGCCGAGCTCTTCGCCGGTTTCCAGCGCGTGGACACGCCGGAGATGCGCGACGAGAACGGGGAGAGCGCCGGGCGGCTGCTCGGCACCGCGGTGTTCGTCAAGGACGAGTTCATGGTCCGCGTCATCCACTACGAAGGGGACTTCGTCGCGATCGCCCAGCACATGGCGCGCCAGCAGGGCGTGCACAACACCGAGGAGAAGCTGGCCCCTTCCTGACCCACCGGAAGCCGGCCGCGACCCCCGAGGAGTTCCGCGACAACTTCCGCGACGCGCTGATGCGCTGCGTATCGGAACTGACCGTCGAGACCCATCCGGCCGGGAGCTGAGTCCGAGGGGCTCCCGCGAATTGGAGCCGTGAACGATGGAAATCTCTGCTGCGACGACCGGCGGCCTGGCCGCGCCGCCGGAGCCGCGGCCCGCCGCCGGGGCGAGGTTCGTCCTGCTCGGGCCGCTGGAGATCCAGGACGGCCACCGCGTCCGCACGCCGCGCGCGCACAAGCCGCGCGTGCTGCTGGCGATCCTGCTGGTCCGGGCGGGGACGGTGGTGTCGACCGACACGCTGATCTCCGAGCTGTGGGGCGACCGCCCTCCGAGGACCGCGCTGAAGGCGCTCCGGGTGTACGTCTCGCAGCTGCGCCGCGTCCTCGCGGCGCTGCCCGGCGCTCCCGTCACCGCGACCGGCCCCGGCTCCTCCGCCGGGGCCGGGACCGGCCCCTCCACGGCGGCGGCCACGGCTCCCACCGCGCGGGCGGCGACGGGGCGGGCGCCGCGCTCCGTCCGGTCATCGTGACCCGCGATCCGGGCTACCGGCTGGACCTGCCGCCCGACTCCCTCGACCTGCGGCAGTTCGAGCGGCTGTGCTCGCTCGGCCGCGCCGCCCGCGACGCGGGCGACCTGGCCGGCGCGCTCGGCCGCTACCGCGAGGCCACCGCGCTCTGGAAGGGCCCGCGCTCGGCGACGTCCGCTCCTCGCTCCTGCTGGACGGCGTGGCGCTGCGGCTGGAGGAGTCGCGCGTCACGGCCCTGGAGCGGCGGCTGGAGCTGGAGATCCGGCTCGGCGGCCACTCCGAGGTCATCTCCGAACTGCGCCAGCTCGCCGCCGAGTACCCGCTGCGCGAGCGCATCCACTACCAGCTCATGGTCGCGCTCAGCCTCGCCGGCCGGCGCGGCGACGCGCTCCAGACGTTCCGCGAGCTGCGCGGCACGTTCGTCTCCGAGCTCGGCGTCGAGCCCAGCCCGGACCTCCAGCGCCTGCACCAGTCGCTGCTGTCCGCCGACCGGTCCGCGGTCCCTTCCCCGGAGTTCTGGGAACGGTGACCTAATGATCGTTCCGCGATTTTCCGTTGACTAGTCGATCCTTTATCCGAATTGGCGATGATTGGGCCCTGAGAATGGAGCCGAACAGAAAGGGCGGCACCATGGATTTCGACCTCAAGGGAAAGCACGCCGTGGTCACGGGCGGTGCCCGCGGCATCGGCCGCGCCATCGTCCTGGCGCTGATCGAGCAGGGGGTCTCGGTGACGGCCTGCCACCGCACGCCGACCCCGGAGTCCGAGAGCCTCCAGGAGGAGCTCGACGCGCGGCGGGCCGCCGCGCGCGTGCTGCGCGCCGACGTCGCCGACGAGGGCGACGCGCGGCGGCTGCTGGAGACCGCGCACGACGCGTTCGGGCCGGTGGACGTCCTGGTCAACAACGCCGGGGTGATCAGCCACATGCCGCTGCGCGAGATGCCCGCCGCCGAGTGGGACCGCGTCGTCGGCACCAACCTCACCGGGATCTACCAGGTCACCCGCGCCTCCCTGGACCATCTCGCCCGGCCCGCCTCCATCGTCAACGTGACGTCCGCCGTCGCCAAGCACGGCATGCCGAACGCCGCGCACTACGTCTCGTCCAAGGCGGGCGTCATCGGCCTGACCCGGGCGCTGTGCAAGGAACTCGGCCGCGACGCGATCCGCGTCAACGCCATCACCTGCGGGATCGTCGGCGCCACCGGGCAGAAGAGCCCGCAGGGCGAGGCCGGCGAGCGGCGCTACGCGGAGATGACCTCGCTCGGCCGGCTCGGCGTCCCCGCCGAGATCGCCGACGTGGTGCTGTTCCTGGCGAGCGACGCGGCCCGCTACGTGACCGGGGCCGTGCTCGACGTCGACGGCGGGATCTAGGAGGTAAGGCCATGTTCCGCGCAGTGCTCACGATGCGCGTTCGCGAGGGATGTGAGAACAGCTTCGAGGACGTCTGGCGCTCGGCCATGGAGGAGCCGCTCCCGGGCAGCCTCGGCCAGGCCATGATGTGCGACCCGAAGGAGCGGCGGCTGTACGTGATCACCGGCGACTGGGAGAGCCGCGACGCCCTGAAGGCGTTCGAGCAGAGCCCGGGGCGGCGCGCGATGTCCGCCGCGTTCGAGCCGCTCCGCGAGTCGGCCAGCAAGCAGGTGCTGGAGATCATCGCCCGCGCCTAGAGACCCGGACCCGAGCAGCCGGGCCCGCGCGGGCGGGCCCGGGAGACCGGAGGAGACATGACGGTACGCGTCCTTGTGCGGGCCACCCCGCGGAAGGAAGACCAGGAGAAGTTCGAGGCGGCCTACCGGCAGGTGACCGAGACCGTGCGCGGCACGCCCGGCCACCTGCGCGACGAGCTGCTGCGCGACGGCGACGACTACATCCTGCTCGCCGAGTGGGAGAGCGAGCGCGTGTTCCTCGCCTGGGAGGACGACCCGGCGCACCTGCGGATGGCGGCGCCGATGCTGCCGTACTGGGGCGAGAAGGGCGTCGAGCGGCGGATCTACGAGGTGCGCGCCAGGCTCGACAGCGTCTGAGGCGTCCGGCCGGATCCGGCGGAGCCGCGCGGCGGGACCGCGCGCTGGAGTGCACGCCCGACCAGAAGGGAGGCGGCCATGCCCGCCGTGCGGAACGCGATCGTCGTCGGGGCCGGGATCGGCGGGCTGACCGCCGCCATCGGGCTGCGCCGGGCCGGCGTCGAGACGACCGTGCTCGAACGCCGCTCGACCCCCGACCGGCTGCTCACCGGAGGGGGGTTCATGCTCTGGCACAACGCCGTGCTGGCCCTGCGGGAGCTGAAGCTCGACCAGGCCGTCGCGGACGCCGGGGTCGAGATCGTCTACCACGAGTTCCGCTCCGACCGGGACCGGCGCCTCGCCCGCTGGGACGTCGCGCCCGAGGCCGAACGGCACGGCGCGCCGGCCCTCGGGCTGCGCCGGTCCGCGCTCAACGCCGTGCTGATGGAGGCGGCCGGGGACGTCCGCCTCGGGGCCCGCTGCGCCTCGTTCGACCAGGACGAGGACGGGGTCACGGTCACCCTGGACGGCGGTGAGACGCTGCGCGCCGACGTGCTGGTCGGGGCGGACGGCATCCGCTCCACCGTCCGCGACGGGATGCGCAAGGGCCACGACCTCCCGCTGCGGTACGCCGGCTACACCGCCTGGCAGGCGATCACCCGCCTGCCGGGCGAGGAGACCGTGCCGACCGGGACGTTCTTCAACCTGTGGGGCCGGGGCGGGCTGCGCTTCCTCTACATGCGCCTCAACGAGGACGAGGTGTACTGGGACGCGATCACCGCCGACGGCGCGGGCGCGTCGTTCGACATGCTGGCGAACGGCCGGCGCGACGTGCTGCTCGACGCGTACCGCGACTGGCCCGAGCCGGTGCCGCGCATCCTGGCGTCCACCGCCGAGGACGCCATCCTGCCGATCGGGATCTTCGACCGCCCGCCGGACCGGTGCGGCGGCTGGGGGCACGGCCGGGTCGTGCTGCTCGGCGACGCGGCGCATCCGATGACCCTCAACCTCAGCCAGGGCGCCGGGCAGGCCATCGAGGACGCGGTCGCGCTGGTGCGGCTGCTGTCGGAGCACGAGCGGGTGCCCGCCGCGATCCGGGCGTACGAGGACCTGCGTCTGGAGCGGGTCGCGGGCATGGTCGGGACGGCCTGGACGATCGGCGCGATGGGGCGCTGGCGCGGGCGGCTCCGCTGCGCGGGGCGCGACCTGTTCATGCGCGCGTTCTTCGACCGGGTCGGCCGCAAACAGAGCTACCAGCAGATGATGGACGTGCGGTTCTGATGGGGCCCGACCTGCTGCGCGACGTCCTGCTCGCGGTGTTCCTGCTGCTGTCGGGGGCGCTCGCGGGCGTGCTGTTCACCGTGGAGGTCGCGATCGTCCCGGTGGTCGCGGCGCTGCCGGGAGAGCGCTACGTCCAGGTGCACCGGCTGCTGGACCGGCGCTTCGACCCGCTGATGCCGCGCGTCAACAAGGTCGCGCTCGCGATCTGCGTCCTGCTGGTGGTGCTCGCCGGCGGGGTGTGGCCGCGGGTCGCGATCGCGTGCGCCGGGGCGTGCGTCGTCGCGGTCGCCGTGGTCTCCGAGGGCTGGAACGTCCGGATCAACCGGGTCATCGACCGGTGGGAGCCGGACGCGCCACCGGACGGCTGGACCGGCGTCCGCACCCGGTGGGCGGCGGCGAACCGGGTGCGGACGCTCTTCGCCGTCGCCGGCTTCGCCGCCGCCATCGCCGGCACGGCCCTGATCTGGGACTGAGCGGCGCACGGGTCGCCGGAGCCCCCCCGGCGGGGTCCGCGGCCCTTGCGCCCCGGATAGTAGCCATGGTGATAATAACTATGTTGTCAATGATCGTGCGGTCTTCGTAGCCTGGGAGGCAGGGATGTCCAGAGTGCTGGCGTTCCCGGCGGGACGGCGGGCCAAATGGCTCGTGCTGGTGGCCTGGCTGATCATCTTGGGGCGGCCGCGCCGTTCGCCGGCAAGCTGTTCGGCGCCGTGGAGAACGACCGGCTCGGCTACCTGCCGAAGAGCGCGGAGTCGACCGCCGTGCTGGAGCAGCAGGAGGCGTTCCCGCAGGGCCGGGTCAACCCCGCCATCATCGTCTACCAGCGCGACGGCGGGCTGACCGCCGCGGACCGGGCGCGCGCGGCGGACGACCAGCGGTGGATGGCGGGCAAGTACATGCCGAAGACGCCGCCGCCTCCGCCGACCGTCTCCAAGGACGGCAAGGCGCTGATCTACCAGATCGCGCTCGTGGCGCCGCCGGACAAGCAGGAGGGCAACTACGTCCTCGACGCGGTGGACGCGATGCGCAAGCACATCGGCGATCCCGGCGGCGGTCTGGAGGTCAAGGTCTCGGGCCCGGCCGGGCGCGACTCCGACCAGTTCCTGATCTTCCGCGACATGCAGTACCAGCTCGTGCTGATCCCGGTCATCGTGGTCGCGATCCTGCTGCTGGTCATCTACCGCAGCGCCGTGCTGTTCCTGGTGCCGCTGTTCACCGTCGCGGTCGCCAACCAGCTCGGCAGCGCGTTCGTGTACGGGCTGATCAAGAACACCGACCTGGTCATCAACTCGATGTCGACCGGCGTGCTCAGCATCCTGATCTACGGCGCCGGGACCGACTACGCGCTGCTGCTGATATCCCGCTACCGGGAGGAACTGGCCAGACACGAGGACCGGCACGAGGCGATGGCCGAGGCGCTGCGCCGCTCCAGCGGGGCCGTCCTCGCGTCCGGCGGCACGGTCGCGCTCGGCCTGCTGTGCCTGTTCGCCGCCGACCTCAACGCCACCCGCGCGCTCGCGCCGATCGGCGTCCTCGCCGTCGGCTCCGCCATGCTGGCGATGCTCACGCTGCTGCCGGCGCTGCTGGTCGTCTTCGGCCGCTGGCTGTTCTGGCCGCGCGCGCCGCACGTCGGCGACTCCAAGCGCGCGCACGGCTTCTGGACCCGGATGGGCGAGACCGTCCAGGCCCGCCCGCGCCGCGTGTGGGCGCTGACCTCGCTCGGCCTCGCCGTCGGCGTCCTCGGCCTGCTGGCGTTCAACGTGCCGCAGCAGACGCAGTTCACCACCACGCCCGACTCCGAGCGCGGCCAGACGCTGATCTCCGCGCACTTCCCCGCCGGCAACGGCAACCCCGCGACGATCGTCGCGAACGCGGCGCAGGCCGACCAGGTCAAGACCGCGGCGACGGGGTCCGGGGTGGTCGGCGCGGTCGCCGAGGTGGGCCGGGCCGCGGGCAAGGTCCAGTACGCCGCGACGCTGAACGCCGAACCGGTCACCGCGGCCGAGCGCTCGGCCGTCCACAGGCTGCGCGAGGACGTGCACGCGGTGAACGGCGCGGAGGCGAAGGTCGGCGGGCCCGCGGCGATCCAGCTCGACCAGCGCGACACCAACGTGCGGGACTCGTGGATCACCATCCCGCTCGTCCTGGTCGTCATCTTCATCGTGCTGTTGCTGCTGCTGCGCGCGGTCACCCTGTCGGTCCTGCTGATCGCGACGGTGGCGCTGTCGTTCGGCGCCGCGCTCGGCGTGTCCACGCTCGTCTTCGAGTACGGCTTCGGCTGGTCCGGGCAGGACTCGCAGCTCCCGCAGCTCGCGTTCGTGTTCCTCGTCGCGCTCGGGGTCGACTACAACATCTTCCTCATGAGCCGCGTCCGCGAGGAGAGCAGGCGGCACGGCACCCGCGAGGGCGTCATCAAGGGCCTGGTGACCACCGGCGGCGTGATCACCTCGGCGGGCGTCGTGCTCGCCGCCACGTTCGCGGTGCTGGTGGCCCTGCCCGTGGTCAGCTTCGCCGAGCAGGGCTTCGTGATCGGGCTCGGCGTGCTGATCGACACCTTCATCGTCCGCTCCCTGCTGGTCCCGGCGCTCGTGCACGACATCGGCGACCGGGTCTGGTGGCCGAGCGGCCTCGCGCGCGGAACGCGGCAGCGGGCGGAGCGCGGGCGCGAGCTCGCGCCGGACAAGAGCAGGTGAGCGACTGTGGCAACGCCAGGTTCGGACGGAACGGCCGGCGCCCCGCCGGCCGGTGAGACCGGGGACACCACCACGCTGATCGGCCGCCCGGCCGACCGGTACCTCGACGAGGCGGCGGACCACCTCGCCGCCGTGAAGGACGAGATCCTGCGCCGGCTGCGGGTCCGGCCCGGCCACCGGGTGCTCGACGTCGGCTGCGGCAACGGCACCGACGCGCTGGAGCTCGCCCGGCACGTCGGCGACGCCGGCGAGGTCGTCGGCGTGGACGTGAGCGAGGAGGCCGTCGCCGGCGCGATCGGCCGCGGCCTCGCCGCCGGGGCCGGCGTCTCGTTCCAGGTCGCGAGCGTCTACGCGCTGCCGTTCCCGGACGCCTCGTTCGACGCGTGCCGTTCCGAGCGGATGGTCCAGCACCTGGAGGACCCGGTGGCGGGCGTCCGCGAGATGCTCCGCGTCACCAAGCCCGGCGGGCGGATCCTCGTCGCCGACCCCGACCACGGGATGTGGGCGCCCGACCTGGCCGACAGGGAGACGACGCGCGCCGTCCTCGCGTGGTGGTTCGACAACGTCCGCAACCCGTGGATCGGGCGGCGGCTGCCCGGCGTGCTGCGCGCCGCGGGCGCGCGGGACGTGCACGTGACCGTCATGCCGGTCGTGCTGCGCGGCGTCGCGGCGGCCGACGGGCTCACCGGCCTGATGGACGCGCTGCGCCACGCGGGCGACGCCGGGGTGGTCCCCGCCGAGCGCGCGCGGGCCCTCCGGGAGGAGGCCGCGCGGCGGGACGCCGACGGCGGGTTCGTGATGTACGGGGCGATCGCCCTCGCCGAGGGGAGGAGGCCCGAGTGACGACCGACGTCCGGCGCTACACCGACTGCGTCGACGACGCTTTGGACCGCCTGTGGGAGACCGGGTTCGAGTTCGGCCCCGACTTCGCCGTGCACGCGCCGATGGTCGCCGAGACCCTCGCGACGCTGGGCTACACCGGCGACGTCCCGTCCTGGATCGAGGTCAACCGGCGCAGGCGGCGCTACTACGCGCCGCCTGCGGCGGGCGACCCGCTCCCGGACGCCCCGGCGGAGGCGCGCGCGGTCGCGCTCGGCGACTACCGCCGCGTCTCCGACTGGGTCGGCTTCTTCGACCGGCGGCTGGACGAGCGGCCGTGGCGCGACGTGCTGGTCGAGTGGTGGCCGACGCTGCTGGAGGGCGCGTTCGCCGCGTTCACCCACGGGCTGATCCGCACCGCGCACGCCGTGCGGACGCTGCGCACCGTCCCCGAGCCGAGCGCCCTCCAGCTGAACGAGCTGTCGCGCGGCATGGCGTACTGGGCGGCCCGCTACACGCCGGTGCCGTGGAAGCTGGCCAACGACGCGCCCGCCGTGTCGGGCCCGGACGAGGTCCCCGCCGCGCTGAGCGAGCTGACCGTCCGGCAGGCGGCGCGGTACGCCGAGCAGGCGCCCGACCCGGCCGTCCCGCAGGTGCACTCGGTCACCGCGCCGTCCGCGCTGCGGCTGGTGCTGCCGGTGCTGCCGGACGAGCTGAAGGTCCGGTCGTACGAGGCGGTCTCCCAGGTCGCGGCCGGGATCTGGAAGGCCGTCCCGACGCTGTCCGGCCGCGGCCCGGCGGCGGAGGAGGGCTACCGGCCGCCGAGCGGCGAGGAGCTCGCCGCCGAGGCGGTCGAGCTGGGCGAGGAGCACTGCATCAAGCTCGCGGAGGCATGCCTGCGCGAGAACGCCGAACGGCCCGACGAGCGCTACCTCGCCGCGGCGCACACGCTGATCACCAAGTGCAGGTACTGAGGGGGAGCCATGCCCGCCGACTACGACATGACGATGATGGAGGTGACGCACAACGCGCTCCGGCGCGACCTGCGCCACCTCGCCGACGCCGCCGAGAAGCTCGACCCGGACGACGCGCGCGGGCGCGCCGCCGTCCGGGCCGGCTGGTCGACGCTGAAGACGATGCTGACCAGCCACCACGACGGCGAGGACCGCCACATGTGGCCCCGGATGCGCGCCGGGCTGCGGGACCGGCCGGACGACCTGCTCGTCCTGGACGCGATGGAGGAGGAGCACGACCGGATCGACCCGCTGGTGCGGGACGTGGACGCCGCGCTGGCCAAGCGGTCCGGCGGCGACGCCCTCGCGAGCGCCGCCGCCGCGTTCTCCGACGAGGTCGGCGGCCACCTCGCCCACGAGGAGCGCGACGCGCTGCCGCTGGTGCGGGCCGCGATGCCCGCCGCCGAGTGGGAGAAGACCCTCGCCGAGATGCGCGGCAACGGCCTGGCCGCGCTGCGCTCGGCGCCGGAGTTCTTCCCGTGGCTGCTCGGCGGGGCGGAGCCGCGCGAGCGCGCCGCGGTCCTCGGCCGCGTCCCGCCGCCGGTCCGCCTGCTCTACTCCAAGGTCTGGCTGCCCCGCTACGCCAAGCAGCCGCGCTGGATGTGAGGCGGGCCGCGCACGCGGCGGCGGCCCCGCCCACCGGGCGGGGCCGCCGCTTCGCGGGTCAGCCGTTGGGGGGCTTCGGCGGGCCGCCGGGCCCGCCGGGTCCGCCGGGCCCGGGGATGACGCCGAGCTGCTGCATCATCCCGAGGTCGTCCCGCACGGCCCAGTGCTCGGCGATCCGCTCGCCCTCGAACCGGACCATGTGGAGCTGCCGCACCGCGACGGTCTTGCCGGTGCCGGGGAGCCCGGAGCCGGGGAGCGGCCCCTTGTGCGTCCCCTTCATCACCATCCGGAACGCCACGATGTCGCCCTCGGCGATGACCTCCTCGATGTCGTAGTCGAGGTCGGGGAACGCCGTGCGGGCCTGCTCGCGGACCGCGAGCACCCGGGCGGGGCCGCGCTGCGGAGCGCCGCTGTGGTCGTCGTAGTCGGGCGTGTAAATGTCGTTCGCGACTTCCGGATCGGCCTTCCCCCGCAGTACGTCGAGGGATTTGACAAGGATTTCCTTGTTCCTTTCCTGCTGGCTTTTCTCGGCCATGCGCCCTTGCCTCCACACGCTGGAAGGAATTGTCTTTCAAGGTGAGGCTAATCCGGTCCAAATAGGGTGTCAAGACGGTATTCGAAGCGTCTTTCCAATGCTTAATCCCGGTTTTATCCCGGTCGGCCATGCTGGGCGCGTGGCCCGTCGGGCGCAGGGCGGGACCGGAGAGGACCTCACGATGCCGAAGTGGACCCCCGACGACCTACCCGATCTGTCCGGCCGGACGGCCGTGGTGACCGGCGCGAACGCCGGCCTCGGCTTCCACACCGCGCTGGAGCTGGCCCGCCGCGGCGCCCGGGTGACCCTGGCCTGCCGCGACACCGGGCGCGGGGAGCGCGCGCTCGCCGCGATCCGGCGGCGGGCGCCGGACGCCTCCGCCGAGGTGCGGCGGCTGGACGTGGCGGACCTGGCGTCCGTGCGCGCGTTCGCCGACGGCTACGCGGCCGACCGCGGCGGGCTGGACGTGCTGATCAACAACGCCGGGGTGATGGCCATCCCGTTCACCCTCACCCCGGACGGTTTCGAAACGCAGTTCGCCACCAACTACCTCGGCCATTTCGCGCTGACCGGGCTGCTGATGCCCGCGCTCCTGGAACGCCCGGGATCGCGGGTCGTCAGCATCACCACGTTCGGCGTGAACTACTGGGGCAAGATCGAGTTCGACAACCTCCAGGGCGAGCGGAAGTACAACAAGTCCGCCGCGTACACGCAGGCGAAGATGGCCAACCTGGTGTTCGCGAAGGAACTGTCGCGGCGCTATTCCGGCCGGGGCGTGCACGGGGTCGCGGCGCACCCCGGCTACGCGGCGACCGACGTGCTCTACGTCGGGCCGCGCATGCAGAACAACCGCGCCCAGGAGCTCTGGTACCGGCTGACCACCCGCCTGGTCGCCAAGCCGACCGAGCAGGGCGCGTGGCCGTCGCTCTACGCCGCCTGCGCCGACGGCGTCGAGCCCGGCGAGAGCTACGCCCCGCAGGGCCGCGTCCAGATCCGCGGCCCCGTCGGGAAGGTGAAGACCCCCGCGA
The DNA here is from genome assembly GCF_009793335.1 of Actinomadura sp. J1-007. Taxonomy (GTDB): domain Bacteria; phylum Actinomycetota; class Actinomycetes; order Streptosporangiales; family Streptosporangiaceae; genus Spirillospora; species Spirillospora yumaensis. The sequence goes on from NZ_WING01000001.1 coordinate 5,108,892, forward strand.
GCGCCGAGGACCCCGAGCTCGGACGGCGCCTCTGGGAGGTCTCGGAGAAGCTCACCGGCGTCTCGTACGAGCAGGCCGCCGCGACGAAGGGAAGCTGACGATGGTGGACATGCTGCCGGTGCTCCCGCGCTACCAGGCGTTCCACGGCCGCGTCGCGCTCGTGACCGGCGCGAGCAGCGGCATCGGCGCCGCGACCGCGTGGACGCTCGCCTCGCGCGGCGCCGCGATCGCGGTCAACTACCACCGGGGCGAGGCCGCGGCCAAGGAGCTGGCCGAGTCGGTCCGCGCGGCCGGCGGCCGGGCCGTCGCGATCCAGGCCGACGTCACCGACGCCGACCAGGTCCGGACCATGGCCGAACGGACCGCGGCCGAACTCGGGCCGATCGACGTGCTCGTCGCGAACGCGACCGGGCTGTACGCCGAGGACGTCAAGTTCGCCCCGTTCACCACGACCCCGATCGAGACCGTCGAGCGGACCGTGCAGCGCCAGCTCCGCGGGCTGCTCCACCCGGTCGACGCCGTGCTGCCGCAGATGGTGGACCGGGGGCGCGGCTCGATCGTCGCGGTCGGCGCCGCGCTGTCGCGCACGCCCGCGCCCGGCTTCCTGGCCCTGTCGATGGCCAAGGCCGGCGTGGAGGCGGCGGTCAAGGCGCTGGCGCACGAGGTCGGCCAGTACGGCGTGCGCGTCAACGGCGTCGCACCCGGCCTGATCCTCACCCGCGTCGCCGACGGCCTGCCCGAGCCCGCGCTCCAGGCCAACGCGCAGCGCGCCGCGATCCGCCGCAACGGCGTCCCCGAGGACGTCGCCGAGGTGATCGCGTTCCTGGCCGCCGACACCTCCGGCTACCTGACCGGCGCCTACCTGCTCGTGGACGGCGGCACCGCGTCGTCGTGAGAGGACGGCCCGCCGCCCCCGGGCCGTCCGCCCCGGGCAGCCCCCGCCGGGCCGCCCGCCCAGGGCCGCCCGAGGGCCGCCCGCCCAAGGCCGCCTGACCCGGCGGCCCATCCGTAGAGAAGCGAGGGCTGATGGAGAGCAAGCAAACCAACTGCGATGTGCTGATCGTCGGGTCGGGGATGGCGGGCTCCATGCTCGGCGCCATCCTGGCCCGCAACGGCGCGAAGGTCGTCCTGGTGGACGGGGTGACGCACCCGAGGTTCGCCGTCGGGGAGTCCACGATCCCGCACTTCCTCGTCTGGCTCCAGATCCTCGCGGCGCGCTACCGCGTCCCGGAGATCACGACGCTGGAGAGCATCGAGCGGGTCGGGGAGCGGATCGGCACCACGTTCGGCGTGAAGCGGCACTTCGCGTTCGTCTCGCACCGCGAGGGCCAGGAGCCCGACCCGAACGAGACGATCCTCGCCGGCGTGCCGAAGGCGCTCTACAAGGCGACGCACATCTTCCGCCAGGACAGCGACGCCTACCTGTTCCACGTGGCGATCAAGTACGGGGCCGAGCCGCGGCAGAACTGGCGCGTGGCCGACATCGACTTCGCCGAGGACGCCGTCACCGTCACCGGCCAGAACGGCGAGGTCATCCGCGCGCGCTACCTGGTGGACGGCAGCGGGTTCCGCTCGCCGGTCGCCGACAAGCTCGACCTGCGCGACGACCCGTGCCGCTTCAAGACCCACACCCGCTCGCTGTTCACGCACATGGTGGACGTCCCGCCGTTCGACCACATGGTGGACTGGCCGAAGGAGCAGCGCCCGCCGCTGCCCTGGTACAAGGGCACGGTGCACCACACCTTCGACGGGGGGTGGTTCTGGGTCATCCCGTTCAACAACCACAAGGCGTCCACGAACCCGCTGTGCAGCGTCGGCCTCGTGCTCGACTCCCGCCGGCACCCGAAGCCGGACGACATGACGCCCGAGGAGGAGTGGCAGCACTGGGTCGACAAGTTCCCGGCGGTCAAGCGGCAGTTCCGCGGCGCGCGGCGCGTCCGCGAGTGGGTGTCCACGGGACGGGTGCAGTACTCGTCCAAGAAGACGGTCGGGCACCGCTGGGTGCTGATGTCGCACGCGGCCGGGTTCATCGACCCGCTGTTCTCGCGCGGCATGTCCAACACCGTCGAGGTCATCGACGCCGTCGCGTGGCGGCTGCTCCAGTCGCTCAAGGACGACGACTTCTCCGAGGAGCGCTACGAGTACGTCGAGCGGCTCCAGCAGGGCCTGCTCACCTACAACGACGAGCTGGTCAACTCCTCGATGATCGCGTTCCCGCACTTCCAGCTCTGGGACCCGGTGTTCCGGATCTGGGCGTTCTCCTCCAACTACGGGGCGATGCGGCTGACCCGCGCCCAGCTCCGCTACAACCTCACCGGCGACGAGCGGCACTACAAGGAGCTGGAGAGCGGGCCGAACGTCGGGTTCTGGTGGCCGGACGAGCCCGAGATGAAGCAGATGTGGGACGCGATGGTCGAGACCGTCGAGAAGTTCGAGGTCGGTGAGATCTCGGCGGACGACGCCGGCGCCAAGATCCTCAAGGACGTGCTCGACTCCGAGCTGCCGCCCGCCGCGTTCGGCTACAAGGACCCCGACAACCACAACCTGCACCCGACCACGCTGGACCTCGCCCGCTTCATGACGTGGGCGATCCGCTCCGGTCCGCCCCCGGCGAAGGCGCTCGCGTCCGGCACGCTGGAGGCCATGGGCCGCGCCGCCCTGCGCCGCAAGAAGATCTCCTAGCCGTTCCCTCTCGGGCTCGGGCCTGGGCGTGAAAGAACCGGCCGTCCTTTTCGAGGACGGCCGGTTCTCCTTTTTCAGCGAGCTTTCCGCTCGGCCGGGATCAGTTGTTCTCGCACTGCTTGCGGAGCGCCTCGTTCAGCATGTAGAAATCGTGCTCGGTCTTGAGGAGCATTTTCGCCATGACCGGTACGAGCGCGCCGGAGAAGACCTCCGACTGGACGACGCGGGTGCCGTTCTCGGTCGGCGTCAGCGCGAACTCGTGGCGGCCCGCGGCGAGGCCGGGGATCGGGATCAGGCGGGCCGACCAGCGCAGCACGATGCCGGGCACGGCGGCGAGCACCTTGGCCTTGTTGGTGGCGCTCCAGCCCGCCGACGAGCGGATCCGCAGCCGGACGCTCGTGCCGGGCACCGGCGCGCCGGTCGCGCGCACGATGAACGGGTTCCAGCCGGGGTAGCCGGCGAAGTCGGTGAGCACCTCCCACACCCGTTCCGGTGCGGCGTCGATGTCGATGGCCGCGGAGACTTCTCGGGTCGTCATGGTTCCCTCTTTCCGGTCCGGATTTCCGCTCCGGCGGTGGGCGCTCTCATGGTCTCCCGGCGTCCTTGAGAACGGCTGGAAACAAACTGGAAGAAGCTGGGTCATTGACACTTACCAGGGCACATCGGATTATTTTCAATAAGTAATCTCCGAATGGAGGACGGGGTCATGACGCACACCCCAGGAAAAGTCGTGGCGCTCGACGACGTGGACCCGGTGAAGTGGATGGGAGAGGAGGGCCGGTTCCTGCTGCGCAGCGAGGACACCGGCGGCCTCTACAGCTTCTTCGAGGTGACCACCTCGCCCGGCGGCGGCCCCCGCTGCACATCCACGAGGGCGAGGACGAGGCGTTCTACGTCGTGCAGGGCGAGTACGCCATCGTCCTCGGCGACGAGACCTACCAGGCCCCGCCGGACGGCTCGTGTACGGGCCGCGCGGCGTGCCGCACAAGTTCCGCAACGTCTCCGACGGGCCCAGCAAGCTGCTCGTCATCGCCACGCCGGGCGGCGTCGAGGGCTTCTTCGAGGGGCTGAGCGACATCATGGCCAAGGGCCTGCCGCCGGACCCGGCCGAGATGATCGAGCTGGCCACGCGGCACGACGTGCACGGCCTGGAGCCGGTCGGCCCGCCGCCCGGCGTCCACCGGTGAGCGGCGGCGGGCCCGCGGGAGGCGCCGCGGGCGCGGCCGGCGCGGTCGGCGCGGGCCTCGGCGTGGTGCCGGGCCCGGAGGAGGCGGCCAAGGCGCTCGCCCGCAGGTGGCTGACGGACGGCTGGTGCCGCGGCGACCTCGACCTGGCGTACGACGTGTTCGCGCCCGACTTCACGCTGCGCGGGCAGCGGGTGGGGCCGGAGGGGCCGCGGCGCAGCGTGCGGCGGATCCGGTCGGCGTTCGCCGGGCTCACGATCGCGATCGACCTCCAGGTCGCCGAGGGCGACCTGGTCGCGACCCACTTCACCGCGTGCGGCGAGCACGTCGGCGAGTACCGCGGCATCGCCCCGACGGGCCGTTCGGTCACCGCGTCGGGCGTGCAGATCTGGACGGTGCGCGGCGGCCGGGCCGTCGCCGACCTCAACGTCTTCGACGAGTGGGGGATGGTCGAGCAGCTCCGCGCGCCCTGACCGCGCCCGCCGGCGACCGCGCCCCCGGCCTGCGCCCGACATGCCCGATCCCGTTCCGCCCCCTGCGGCGGAACGGGATCGGTGTGTTGCGGGCCCTTCCGGGCCGCGTCCCGGGCCGGTCCGGCGGGACCGGCCGGCGGTCACCTCGGCTTGCGGCCCAGGACGACCGTGTGGCCGTCGTGGTCCTGGAGCGGGATCGCCTCGACGTCCTCGAAGCCCGCCTCGGCCAGCCAGCCCGTGCACTCCTCGGCGGTGTACCCGGAGCCGCCGACGCTGAGCGTCATCGCGAGGCTCAGCATCAGCGGGTTCAGCCGCTCGCGGCCCGCGTCGATCATCAGGTCGTGCACCAGGAACGCGCCGCCGGGCAGCACCGCGTCGTACGCCTTGGCGATGACGGTCCTGCGCTGATCGGTCGTCCAGTTGTGCAGCGCGTGCCCGCACAGCAGCACGTCGCCCTCGGGCAGCGGGTTCTCGAACCAGTCGCCGCCCTGGTAGCGGGCCCGGCCGGCGACGCCGAGCCGTTCCATGTGCTCGTGGAACAGCGGCTCGATCGGCGGCATGTCGAACACGGTGGCGGTGAGGTGCGGGTGCGCCTCCAGCAGGATGCCCGCGGTGTTGCCGCGCGCGCCGCCGAGGTCGACCAGCGTCCGCCACTGCGACCAGTCGACGCGGCGGCTGATCTCCCAGGCGATCTCGCTGCTCAGCGAGTCCTGCGCCTCCATGAACATGCGCTGGAGGTCCACGTTGGCGTAGGTGTGCTCGAAGAACTCCGAGCCCTCCTTCTGCACGGCCTCCGCGCCGTTCCGCGCGCCCTGCCCGGCGCTCTGCCCGGCGTCCGGCCCGGCGCCGTTCGGCGCGGGCGGGCCGGGCGGCGGGCCTGCGGCGCGGGCGGCTTGCCGGTGCGCAGCATCTCGGCGAGCCCGTCCCAGGTGGGGCGCATGAAGTTGTCGACGAAGGTGAGGTAGTGGCCCATGTAGTAGCGCTTGCCGGGGACGAGGTAGAAGTCGGACTCGGCGGTGTTGGCGTACCGGCCGCCGTCGCGCCGCTCCAGCAGCCCGAGGGCCACCAGGGCGTCCAGGAAGTCGTGCAGGGCCGGGGGCTTCAGGCCGAGGCCCTCGCCCAGCTCGGCGCGCGTCGCCGGGCCGTCCGCGAGCCGCGCGAACACCCCAGCTCGGACGCCGTCATGATCAGCTTGGTCTGCCAGAAGGCGGTGCTCAGCTCGTAGACCTTCGCGGGCGCGAAGGGCGGGGCCGTCGTGGGGGTCGTCATCGGGAGGACTCCTTGTCCGGTCGGAACGGGGCGGGGGGTCCGCTACTCGTGCCAGGCGGACCACCATTGGAGGTCGGTGTTGAGAGAGCGGTAGCCGCCGCCGAAGAACACCAGCGGCTCGGCGTGGTCGTCCGGCGCGGTCTCCAGCGCGACGACCCTGCCGAGCACGATGTCGTGGTCGCCGGCGGGGATCGGGCGCGGTTCGACGCATTCCAGGACGGCCAGCGCGCTCGGCAGCAGCGGCACGCCGGTCTCCCCGTACCGGGGCTCGATCGCGTCGAAGCGGTCGAAGCCGGGGCTGGCGAAGCGCCAGCTCAGCGAGAGCTGGCCCTCGCGCAGGATGTTGACCGCGAAGCCGTCCGCCCCGGTGAACACCGGGTGCAGGCGCGAGCGGCGGTCGACGCAGAACAGCACGAGCGGCGGGTCGAGCGAGACGGAGGTGAGCGAGTTCACCGTCATCCCGATCGGCGTCCCGTCGGGCGCGGCGGCGGTCACGACGGCCACGCCGGTGGCGAAGCGGCCGAGCGCCGCGCGGAGGGCGCGCGGGTGGAGGGCGTCCAACGTCCGCGATTCAGGGGTTCGCATGGGCCTCCCGTTTCCGGGCGGTTGGGGTCCGTCCCGGCCAGGGTTCCGCCGCGGGCTCGAAGAACGCTCGGAGAACGCCGGTAGGCGCGATCGGGCCCCGCCGGGACGGGACGGGGCTTCCAGCGCTTCTGCATCGCCGGTCAAGCGGGGGCGCGCAGCCTGGGGCGGTGATGCCCGCCACGGGGCTGTCTGGTGAAGGAGCCGTTTACGTGTCCACATCGCGTGCTCAGAAGGTGACGGCAGCGGATGTCACCCCCAACCGCCGCCGGGGCGGGGACATCCGCGTTCTGCTGAGCCCCAAGACCGTCAAGTCCACCTCCGGGTTCATGGGCGAGCTGACGCTCGAACCCGGCGAGTTCGTCTCCGAGCACCGGCACCCGTACTCCGAGGAGTTCCTGTACGTGGTGCGCGGATCGGTGCTCATGCGGATCGAGGGGGAGAGCGTCCGGCTCGGCCCCGGCGACTCGCTCATGGTCCCATCAACGACCGGCACCGGCTGGAGAACGACGGCGCCGAGCAGGCGTTCGCCGTGTTCCACCTCAGCCCGCTCGCCCCGCGGCCCGACCTCGGGCACGTCGACACCGAGCCGCTGCCGCATCCCGGCGAAGTCGCCCCGAAGGTCGGCTGACATGGGACGCGAACGCGGGAACGGCGGTGCGCGCGCGGACGGCGCGCGCCGCGTGGCGATCACCGGGCTCGGCGTCGTCGCGCCCGGCGGGATCGGCGCCAAGGCGTTCTGGGAGATGATGACGGCCGGACGGACGGCGACGCGCACGATCTCGCTGTTCGACGCGTCCGGCTTCCGGTCCCGGGTCGCCGCCGAATGCGACTTCGACCCGGCCGCGCACGGCCTGACGCCGCAGGAGGTCCGCCGGATGGACCGGGCCGCCCAGCTCGGCTCGGTCGCGGCGGACGAGGCGATCGCCGACAGCGGCCTCGACTGGGACGCGCTCGCGCCCGAGCGGATCGGCGTCAGCCTCGGCAGCGCGGTCGGCTGCACGATGGGGCTGGAGCAGGAGTACATCGTCCTCAGCGACGGCGGCCGGCAGTGGGAGGTCGACCACGCGTACGGCGTCCCGCAGCTCTACGGCTACATGGCCCCGAGCACGCTCGCGGTCGAGGTCGCCTGGCGGGCCGCCGCCGAGGGCCCGGTCTCGCTGATCTCGACGGGCTGCACGTCCGGGCTCGACGCCGTCGCGCACGGCGCGCAGCTCGTCCGCGAGGGCAGCGCCGACGTCGTCGTCGCGGGCGCCACCGACGCGCCGATCTCCCCGATCACCTCGGGCTGCTTCGACGCGATCAAGGCGACCACGCCGAACAACGCCGACCCCGGGCACGCCTCGCGGCCGTTCGACCGGGACCGGGACGGGTTCGTGCTCGGCGAGGGGTCGGCGGTGTTCGTCCTGGAGGACCTGGCGGCGGCCCGCGCCCGCGACGCGCACGTGTACGCCGAGGTCGCCGGGTTCGCCAGCCGCAGCAACGCCTTCCACATGACCGGCCTCAAGCCGGACGGCCGGGAGATGGCCGAGGCCATCACCGTCGCGATGCGGCAGGCGCGGCTGGACCCGTCCGACATCGACTACATCAACGCGCACGGCTCGGGCACCAAGCAGAACGACCGGCACGAGACCGCCGCGTTCAAGCGCAGCCTCGGCGGGCGCGCCTACGAGGTCCCGGTCAGCTCGATCAAGTCGATGATCGGGCACTCGCTCGGCGCGATCGGCTCCATCGAGGTCGCCGCCAGCGCCCTCGCGATCGAGCACGACGTCGTCCCGCCGACCGCGAACCTGCACCACGCCGACCCCGAGTGCGACCTGGACTACGTGCCGCTCACCGCGCGCGACCACCGGACCGACGTCGTGCTCAGCGTCGGCAGCGGCTTCGGCGGGTTCCAGACCGCCATGCTGCTGGCCCGTCCGGGCGAGGCGGCGTGAGCGCGCCGGTCGTCACGGGCCTCGGCGCCGTCACCCCGCTCGGGCTCGGCGCGGACGAGCACTGGCAGGCGACGCTCCTCGGCCGGCGCGCGCTCGCGCCGATCACGCGGTTCGACCCGTCGTCCTACCCCGTCCGGCTGGCGGGCGAGGTGCGCGACTTCGTCGCCCGCGACCACGTGCCGTCCCGCGTCATCCCGCAGACCGACCACTGGACCCACATGGGTCTCGCGGCGGCGCGGATGGCGCTGGAGGACGCCTCGATCGAGCCCGGCGACGTGCCCGAGTACGAGATGGCGGTCGTCACCGCCAGCTCGTCCGGCGGCACCGAGTTCGGGCAGCGCGAGATGGTCAACCTGTGGGACCGCGGGCCCGGGTTCGTCGGCGCGTACCAGTCGATCGCGTGGTTCTACGCCGCGACCACGGGCCAGATCTCGATCCGGCACGGGATGCGCGGCCCCTGCGGCGTGATCGCGACCGAGCAGGCGGGCGGGCTCGACGCGCTCGCGCACGCGCGCCGGCTGCTGCGCGACGGGACCCGGATGGTGGTGAGCGGCGGCGCCGACGCCTCGCTGTGCCCGTACGGGCTGGTCGCGCAGCTCAGCTCGGGGCGGCTGAGCGCCCGCGCCGACCCGGACCGCGCGTACGTGCCGTTCGACCCGGAGGCGTGCGGCTACGTCCCGGGCGAGGGCGGCGCGCTGATGATCGTGGAGGACGCGGAGCGGGCCGCGGCGCGCGGCGCGCACGTGTACGGCGAGATCGCCGGGTACGGCGTCACGTTCGACCCGCCGCCCGGCTCGGACCGCCCGCCTGGGCTGCGCCGCGCGGTCGAGAACGCCCTGGGGGACGCGGGCCTCGCGCCCGCCGACGTGGACGTGGTGTTCGCCGACGCGATGGGCGTGCCGGAGCTGGACCGGGTGGAGGCGGGCGTCCTGACCGCCGTGTTCGGGCCGCGGGGCGTGCCGGTCACCGCGCCGAAGACGATGATCGGCCGGCTGTACGCGGGCGGCGCGGCGCTCGACGCGGTGACCGCGCTGCTGGCGATCCGGGACGGGGTGATCCCGCCGACCGTGGGCGTCCGCGCCGCGCCGGAGGGCCTCGACCTGGTCCTCGGCGAGGCCCGCGACGCGCCGGTCCGCACGGCTCTGGTCGTCGCGCGCGGCTACGGCGGCTTCAACTCGGCGCTGGTCGTCCGCGCGGCCGGCTGACCCCCATCGGCTGGTCCGATCGGGTGAACGCGGAACCGGAACGAAGGAAGGAGCGCGGAGGTGTCCGAGATCCTGATGCTGGTCGCCCTGCTGGGGAACGCCGTGGCGGTGGGGGTGTTCTGCGCGACCGTGCTGGGCGGCGTCCCGCTGCTGCTGGCGCTGCCCGGCGAGCAGTACGTGCACGCGCACGGCTTCCTCGCCACCCGGTACGACCCGTTCATGCCGATCACGATCCTGGTGACGTCGCTGTCGGACCTCGCCCTCGTGGCGGCGGGCCCGGGGGCGGCGGTGCGGGTGCTCGGCGGCGCGGCCGGGCTGCTGATGGTCTCGGTGATCACGGTGTCGCTGACCAAGAACGTGCCGATCAACCACTGGGTCGCCGCGCAGGACCCGGGCGCGCTGCCGGACGACTGGACCGAGCGGCGCAGCCGGTGGCGGCGGTGGAACGCGATCCGCTCGGGCCTCGCCGGCTCGGCGCTCGCGGTGAACCTGGCGGCGGCGTTCGTCACGGTGCTGTGACAACGGGTCACTAATTTCTGACCTAATCGAAAAACGCGAGGCAGCGCCACCGTCAAGGGCGGTGGCGCGGCCTTTTTCCATAAGGAGATCATCTGGTGCATGAATCTCCCGAAACGTATACTCGCCGCAGAGTATCCGTTGGCGGGGAGTTCACCGTGAAACGACGAGTTTCCAATCCGCTCGCGCTCGCAGTGCTCGCCGCATTGTTCGAGCGGTCGATGCACCCGTACGAACTCGCCGCGATGCTCAAGGGGCGCGGCAAGGAGCAGAGCATCCGCATGAACTACGGCTCCCTCTACACCGTCGTCGACGCGCTCGTGCGGGCCGGCTTCATCGAGCCCGTCGAGACGTTCCGGGAGGGGCGGCGCCCCGAGCGCACCGTCTACGCGCTGACCGTCTCGGGCCGGGCCGAGCTGAGGGACTGGCTGAGCGAGATCCTGCGCTGCCCGGCCAAGGAGTACCCGGAGTTCGAGGCGGGCCTGTCGCTGATGCCGGTGCTCCAGCCCGAGGAGGTCCTGCGGCTGCTGCGCGAGCGGGCCGTCGCGCTGGACGAGCGGATCGCCGAGGTGCGGTGCTCGATGGAGCAGATGCTCGCTTCGGGAATGCGGCGGCTGTTCATCATCGAGACCGAGTACCATGCGGCTCTGCTCTGCGCCGAACGGAGCTGGGTGCACGGGATCATCGCGGAATTCGAGGCGGGGGCGCACGAGGATCTGGACGCGTGGCGCGATTACCACGCGTTGGCACGGGAGACCACCGGCTCCCGTTCGGGGGAGGGCGCGTGAGAGGCGTCGCGCCCGGCGGTTGGTCATGATCGAAGAGCCGATTGAATCCTCGGGAGTGGGCTGATGAGCTTTGACAGCCTGGCCATCGACGTCAAGGACCTGACCAAGATCTATCCCGGCGCCGTGCGCGCCGTGGACGGGGTCTCCTTCACGGTGCAGAGCGGCACCGTGTTCGGCCTGCTCGGGCCGAACGGCGCCGGCAAGTCGACCATCATCAAGATCCTCACCACGCTGTCGCGGCCGGGCGGCGGCAGCGTCCGGGTGGCGGGCGTGGACGTGGTCGCCGAGCCGGGCCCGGCCCGCCGGATGATCGGCTGCGTCGCCCAGCAGTCCGGCGTGGACCCGATCGCGACCGGCCGGGAGAACCTCACCCTCCAGGGCCGGCTGTACGGGCTCGGCGGGCGGCGGCTGCGCACCCAGGTGGACGACCTGCTGGAGCGGTTCGGCCTGAGCGAGTACGCCGACCGTCCCGCCCGCGCCTGCAACGGCGGGATGCGCCGCCGCCTCGACGTCGCGATGGGCCTGGTGCACGAGCCGCACGTGCTGTTCCTGGACGAGCCCACGACCGGCCTCGACCCCGAGACCCGCAAGGAGCTGTGGGCCGAGATCTTCGGGATGGCGGCCGTCGGGATCACCGTCGTGCTGTCCACCCACTACCTGGAGGAGGCCGAGGAGCTGGCCGACACGCTCGGCATCCTCGACCGCGGCAAGCTGGTCGCGATGGGCACGCCCGCGGAGCTGAAGCGCGAGATGCACGGCGACGCGCTGCGGGTGGAGCTGGTCGAGCCGCCGGGCGAGGCGCGGGTCCGTTCGGCCCTGTCGTGCCTGGAGGGCGTGTGCGACATCGTCGTCGCCGGCAGCGGCCTCAGCGCCCGCATCGACCCCGGCACCGCGACCGCGCCGGTCGTGCTCGCCGCGCTGGAGTCGGCGGGCGTGCGGGTCGTGTCGCTGACCCTGTCGCCGCCCACGATCGACGACGTCTACAGCAGGCACGCCGGGCGGCTGCTGTGCGGGATGCCCGAGGCCCGCCGGTGACCGCCGGGCCGGTGGCGAGCGTCGTCGTCCAGTCGTACCACCTGACGGTCCGCGACCTGCGCAACTCGCTGCGCCAGCCGTCGTACGTGCTCGCCGCGCTGATCCAGCCGATCGCCTGGCTGCTGCTGTTCGGCAAGCTGCTCGGCCCGCTGCTGGAGCACGGCTCCGCCGACGGCTCCTACCTGGCGTTCCTGACGCCGGGGATCGTCGCGATGACGGCGGTGTTCTCCAGCGGGTGGGCCGGGATGGGCATCGTCGCCGAGATGGAGCACGGCACGCTTAACCGGTTCCTGATCACCCCGGTGCCGCGCGGCGCCCTCGTCACCGGACGGCTCACCCAGCAGGCCGTCGTGGTGCTCGGGCAGACGCTCATCGTGCTGGCCTTCGGGCTCGCGCTCGGGGCGCGCTTCTCGGGCGGGGTGCTCATCCTCGTGGTGTTCTTCGCCTGCGTGCTGCTCGGGGCGCTGTCGGTCGCGGCGCTGTCCAACGCGCTCGGCCTGGTGACGCGCCGCCACCAGCGGGTCCTGTCGGTCGGCCAGTTCCTGCTGCTCCCGCTGGCGTTCCTGTCGGAGATCTTCGTGCCGCGCGACGTGATGCCGGGCTGGATGCGCGCCGTCGCCACCGTCAACCCGGTCAACTGGGTCGTCGAGGTCGGCCGGGAGGCCACCCGCGGCGACGTCGGCTGGGCCGGGGTCCTCGACCGCACCTTCGCGCTCCTCGCGCTGACCGCGGCCTGCGCCTGGCTCTCCGCGATGGCCTTCCGCCACTACCAGCGCCAGGTCTGAAGGCCGTTGGCCGCCCGGTGAGGGCCGCCTGAGGCGGCGCCCCACCGGGCGGCCGACGCGCCGGCTCGGCGCCCCGGGGTCAGGCCGCCGCCAGCTCGCGCTCGTCGGAGCGCGGCTCGCGCTGCGACTCCTCGTACTTCTTCGGCAGGGCCAGCAGGTACAGCGGGAGGGCCGTGGCCGTCGTGATGACGGCGACCATCACCAGCATCGCGAAGACCTGGTGCGTGATCATCCCCTGCGCCAGGCCGATGTTGATGAAGATGAGGATCATCAGCCCGCGCGCGTTCATCAGCGAGCCCACCGCGTACGACTCGCGCCAGCCGAACCCGAGCCCGCGCATCGCGAACGCGCAGCCGAAGTACTTGCCCGCGAACCCGGCGGCGAGGATCGCGGCGAACGACAGCAGCATCGTGCCGCCGCCGAGGCCGCTCAGCTCGGTGTTCAGCCCGGAGAAGGTGAAGAAGACCGGCAGCAGGAGGGTGGACACCACGTCCATCATCCGGCCGTGCACCATCTGCCGGAACGCCGGGTCGCGCGGCATCGCCAGGCCCGCGATGAACCCGCCGAACACCGAGTAGATCCCGATCCAGTCGGTCAGCCAGCCCGCGGTGAGCGGGACGAGCACGATGACGTACATCGCGCCGTTGGAGACCTGCCCGGCCGCGAGGACCCGCCGCCCGAAGATCTTCAGGCCGCGCGCCACGACCGTCAGCATCACCAGCACGAACACGACCGACAGGCCGATCGTCTTGGCCGCGCTGCCGAGGCCGGAGCCGAGGTGCACCGCGCTGAGGACGGCGAGCAGGCACCAGGCCATCGCGTCGTCCACCCCGCCCGCCATCAGGGACAGCCGGCCGATCCGGGTGTTCTGGAGGTCGCGCTCGTAGAGGATCCGGGCCAGCATGGGGAACGCGGTGATGCACAGGGCGCCGCCGATGAACGCCGCGAACAGCCACCGGCCGACGTCGTCGCGCGACAGCGTCTCCCACAGCAGCAGGCCGGTGCCCGCGCCGAGCACCATGGCGGGCAGGATGCCGGAGAGCGCGAGGACGGCGGGCCGCAGCACGCCGAGTTTCTCCCCGCCCTCCCCACCGTGGTCCATGCCGGCCCCCACCAGGAACATGTAGAAGGTCAGCCCGATCGTGCTCAGCACGTACAGGATCGGTTTCACCTCCGGGGAGAAGATCTTCGCCTGCGCGTCCGGCCACAGCCAGCCGAACAGCGTCGGGCCGAGCAGGATGCCCGCGACCATCTCGCCGAGGACGCGGGGCTGCCACAGGCGCTGGGCGATCCGCCCGCACAGCGCCGAGACGATCAGGATGACGACCATGGCCGGGAGGACCTTCAGGACGAGGTCCAGGTTCTTGTCGGTGCCGGCCGCCGCGATGACGTGAGCGTGCATCGAACCTCCGCTGAGGATCAAGGAACGGGTGCCGCGCCCCCGGATCGGGACGCGGGCCGCGCTCGTGCTGATGAGCGTCTGAGCGGCAAGTCGCGGCGTGTTGGAGGGACGCTCGCGGCGGTGGTCGCGGCGCGTCCGCGAGCGCTCCTCCAGTACGGGTCGAGCCGCCGGGGCCACCCTTCGCAAGAGCGCACGCGCGGCGGGCGCGGCGCGGCGCCTGGCGACGGAGGGCTTTCCGCATGGACCACCACAACGGGCGGCCCGGCCGCTCACCGCTCTCATCACGGGCGCGAACCGCGGCATCGGCCGCGCGGTCGCGAGGGAGCTGCACGGCCGCGGCCTGCGCGTGGTCGTCACCGCGCGCGACGCCGCCGAAGCGAGCGCGACGGCCGCCGACCTCGGGCCGGGCGCGCGCGGGCTCGCGCTGGACGTGACCGACCCGGGCGGGCCCGCGCGCGCCGCCGCCGTGGCCGGCCGGGTGGACGTGCTGGTGTGCAACGCGGGCGTCCTGCTGGACGCCGGGGCCGACCCGCTGTCGGTGTCGCTGGACCTGGTCGAGCGGACCCTGAACGTCAACCTGCTCGGGACGTGGCGGGTCGCGCAGGCGTTCGTGCCGGCCATGGTGCGGCGCGGGTGGGGCCGGGTGGCCGTCGTGTCCAGCGGCACCACCGCCGAGTTCGGCGGGCGGCTGTTCGCGGGGACGCCCGGCTACTCGATCTCCAAGAGCGCGCTGAACGGGCTCGTCTCGCTGCTGGCCGCCCAGACCGAGGGCACGGGCGTGCTGGTGAACGCGGTGAACCCGGGGCGCGTCCGGACCCGGATGATGCCCGGCCAGGAACGGCTGCCCGAGGACGCCGCCCCGTTCATCGCGGACGTCGCGACCCTGCCGGACGGCGGGCCGACCGGCGGGTTCCTCACCGAGCAGCGCGACCGGGCCTGAGCCCGCCGCCGCGCCGCGTACGGCGCGCGAGGCGCATACGGCGCGGGCGGCGTGTACGGCAGAACGGCAACGAGCGAGCGGCAACCAGTGAGCGGCGACGAGCGCGAGCGAAGGAGACGGCATGGAACTCGAACTGTCCGGCAAGAAGGCCGTGGTGACCGGCGCGGGGCAGGGCATCGGCCTCGCGGTCGTACGGGCCCTGGCGGAGGCGGGCGCGGACGTCTACGGCGGCGCCCGCACCGTCGGCCCCGAACTGCGCGAGGCCACCAAGTACACCATGGAGGTGGATCTCGCGACACCGGACGGGCCCGGCCGCCTGGTGGAGGCCGCGCGGGAGGAGCTCGGCGGCGTGGACGTCCTGGTCAACAACGTCGGCGGCGGCGTGAGCTGGGCCGCGAGCTTCCTCGACATCGACGACGACGTGTGGCGGCGCTCGTTCGAGCTCAACCTGTTCAGCACCGTGCGGGCGAGCCGGGCCGCGCTGCCCGGCATGGTCGAGCGCGGCGGCGGGACGATCGTCAACATCGGCTCGGCCAACGGCCGGCTCGCCGACCCGCAGCTCGCGCACTACGCGGCGGCGAAGGCGGCGCTGGCCAACCTCGGCAAGGCGCTGTCGGTCGAGTTCAGCCCGAAGGGCGTACGCGTCAACACGATCTCGCCCGGCCCCGTACGGACCCGGATCTGGACCAAGCCGCAGCTCGCGAAGCAGGCCGGGATGACGCCCGAGGAGTTCGTCCGGTCGGTGCCCGGCAAGGTCGGGCTGACGACCGGCGCGCTCGTCGAGCCGGAGGAGATCGCGGCGCTGGTCGTGCTGCTGGCGTCCGGCCGGATCCCCAGCGTGACGGGGGCCGACCTGTCGATCGACGCCGGGCTGCTCAAGATCGTCTGACCGGTCCCGGGCGCCCCCCGCCTTCCCGGGGCGCCCGGGACCCCGCACGAGCGAGACCCCGGCCGCCCCTCCCTCCCGGGGCGGCCGGGGTCTCGCGCCGTACGCGCGCTCCGCCGGTCCGAAGCGCCCGCCGGCCGGGCCGGCGGGACCGGTCAGGCCGGTCCGGCGCCGACGGCGGAGGCGATCAGGTCGGCCTGCGCGGGCTCCTGCACGCAGGGGAACAGGATCAGCTCGTCGCAGCCGATGTCGCGGTAGCCGTCCGCGAACTCGCGCAGCCGCCCCGCGTCGGTGATCACGCTGCGCACCGCCATCTCGGCCTTCCAGCCGATGAACGAGTAGTAATCCTCCAGGTACCGCCCGGCCCGCTCCTTCGCGCCCGGCCCGAGCGCCACGTACGCGATCGCGACGAGCCTCGGCTCGCCCGACCGGCCCGCCGACGACCACGCCTTGCGCGCCCGCCCGGCCAGCTCGGCGTAGCCCGCGGCGGAGCTGCCGCCGGCGATCCAGCCGTCGCCGTACGCGGCGGCCCGCTCCATCGCGGCGTCGGAGTGCCCGCCGACCAGCAGCGTCGGGCAGCCGCCGACCGGGCGCGGGCCCGGCACCGGCCCGGCCTGCGCCCCGTCGCAGTACCCGCGCAGCTCGCCGAGCAGGGCGTCGAGCCTTCGGCCGCGCCCGGCGTACGGCGTGCCGCACGCCTCGTAGTCGTCGGGACGGCCGCCCGCCGCGACCCCGATCGTGAGCCGCCCGCCCGACAGCCGGTCGAGGCTGCCGAGCTGCTTGACCAGCAGCGCCCGGTCGCCCCGGTACGCGGCGATCAGGATGGTGGTGGCGAGCCGGATGCGGGACGTGGCGCCCGCCGCGGCGGCGAGCGCGGTCAGCGGCTCGTACCCGTCGTACATCAGCCGGTCCAGCGCGCCGAGCGAGGAGAACCCGAGGTCCTCCGCGCGGCGGGCCCACTCGACCAGCTCGGCCCCGGCGATCCCGGGGATCATCGTCGGCAGCCCGATCCCGATGTCCATCAGATCCCGCCGTCCACGTTGACCGTCGCGCCGGTGACGTACCGGGACACGTCGCTGGCGAGGAACAGCACGGCCGCCGCGACGTCCTCACCGCGGCCGAGGTCGCCGAGCGCGGTCATGCCGCGGATGATGTCGGCGACCGGGGGCGGCGGCCCGCCGCCCGGCTCGGTCACGATCACGCCGGGCGCGACGATGTTGACCCGGATCCCGCGCTTGCCGACCTCCTTGGCGAGCGAGCGCGTCAGCCCGGTCAGCGCCGTCTTGGACGCCCCGTAGTGGGCGCTCTCGGGCCGTCCCCGGTAGCCGGCGACCGCGCCGATGTTCACGATCGAGCCGCCGTCCGCCAGCAGCGGCAGCGCCGCCTGGATCACGGTGAACCCGCAGGTCAGATTGGTCTCCAGGACCCGCCTGAACTCCGCGGCCGTCAGCTCGTGCAGGGGGGAGCGCGCGTCGATCCCCACGTTGTTGACCACCACGTCCAGCCCGCCGAGCGCCTCCCGGCACGCCTGCGCCAGCGCCGCCACCTCGGCCGCGTCGGTGACGTCGGCGCGGACCACGCGGTGGCCGTCGCCGAGCGCCTTCAGTTCGCGGGCGAGGCCGTCGGCGTCCTCGCCGGGGCTGCGGTGGCAGGCGACGACCCGGGCCCCGGCCCTGGCGAACGCCAGCACCGTCTCCCGGCCGATCCCGCGCGTGCCACCGGTGACCAGGACGCGTTTGCCCGCCAGTGCAAGATCCACGGTTACCTCCTCAGACGTCGCCGCCGACGATGGCCCGGCCCGCTCGCACGGGGCTGGAGCCCGGCTCGGGGCCCGGCCGCGCCCCGGCCCGGCCCCGCGAGCCGGGTTCGACCGCGCCCGGAGGGGCGGCGGCCAGCATGGCCGCAACATACGAGAGGAGGCCGGGGTGCACCGGACATTGATCGTCGCTCGCATGGAGCCGTCCGAGGCGGAGCACGTCGCGCGGATCTTCGGGGACTCCGACGCGAGCGACCTGCCCCGGATGATCGGGGTGTCGCGACGCACGCTGTTCCGCTTCCACGACCTGTACTTCCATCTGGTCGAGGCGGACGAGGACATCTCGCCGAACCTGTACAAGGCGCGCAGCCACCCGCTCTACGGAGAGATCAACGAGCGGCTGTCGCACCACATCCGGCCGTACGACCCGAACTGGAAGGAACCGAAGGACGCGATGGCCAGCCCCTTCTACGTCTGGGACGCCAACGGTGAGTGACTACGACGACGAGGTCCCGGTCCTGATCGTCGGCGCCGGACCGGTGGGGCTGTCCTCCGCCGCGTTCCTCGGCCGGCACGGGGTGCGCGCGCTGCTGGTCGAGAAGCGCGCCGACACCTCCGTGCTGCCCCGGGCGCCCGGCCTCCAGGCCCGCACGATGGAGCTGTTCCGCGCCGCCGGGATGGGGCCGGAGGTGCGGGCGCTGGAGATCGGCGACTCGCACCCGTTCTTCGAGGGCGGCATCCTGCGGGTCAACACCTACGCGGAGATCGCCGACGCCGAGGTGGTGGAGGCGCCGTCGCTGGACGGCCCGGACATCAGCCCCGAGCGCGTGATGGGCTGCGGCCAGGACCGCTACGAGGTCGTCCTCGCCGAGAAGGCCCGCGAGTTCGGCGCCGAGGTCCGCTTCGGCGTGCGGCTGCGCTCGATCGAGCAGGACGAGGACGGCGTCACCGCGCGGGTCGAGGACACCGCGACCGGCGAGGTCCGCACCGTCCGCGCCTCGTACCTGATCGGCGCGGACGGCGCGAGCAGCACGGTCCGCCGGGAGCTCGGCGTGGAGCGCACCGGCCGCGGCACCGTGTTCAACGCGCTCAGCATCTACTTCCGGGCGCCGGAGCTGGAGGCCGTCCTCGCCGACCGGCCGTTCATCCTCTGCTACGCCACGGCGGGCGGGTCGATGACCGGGCTGTCGCGGCTGCACGGCTGCGACCCCTGGCTGGCCGCGCCGGTGTACTTCCCGGAGAAGGGCGAGACGCCGGACGACTTCACCGACGAGCGCTGCGTCGAGATCGTCCGGGAGGCGTCGGGCCTGCCGGACATGCACGTGGAGATCATGGCGAAGGTGCCGTGGGAGGGCGCGCAGCTCGTCGCCGAGCGGTTCCGCACCGGCCGGGTGTTCCTGGCGGGCGACGCCGCGCACGTCCACCCGCCGGCCGGCGGGTTCGGCGCGAACACCGGCATCCACGACGCGCACAACCTGGCGTGGAAGCTCGCCGCCCGGCTGAAGGGCTGGGCGGGCGACGAACTGCTCGACACCTACCACGACGAACGGCACGCGGTCGGCAGCGCGATGGCCGAGCAGGCGATGGTCCGCAACCGGATCCGGCACGGCTACGCCGACGACGACGTCAGGCGGCGGATGGTCGACGACATCGTCATCACGCTCGGCTACCGCTACCGGTCCCAGGCGATCGTCGCGAAGGACGACCGCCCGGTGCTGACCGCGCCGCTCCGGCTCGACGGTGAGCCGGGCACCCGCGCGCCGCACGTCTGGCTGGAACGCGACGGCGTCCGCATCTCGACGATCGACCTGTTCTGGGACTCGTTCGTCCTGCTGACGGGGCCCGGCGGGAAGGCGTGGCACGAGGCGGCGGCGCGGCTGGCCGCCGGGAGCCCGGTGCCGCTGCGCACCGTGCGGATCGGCGAGGACTGCGTCGCGGAGGGCGACTGGGCGGCGGCGTACGGCATCCCGCCGGACGGCGCGGTGCTGGTCAGGCCGGACGCGTTCGTGGCGTGGCGCAGCTCAGGCGGCGTCCCCGACCCCGACGCGATCCTGTCGCTCGTCCTCGACCAGGTCGCGGGCGCGGGCGCGGCGGCCACCGCCGCGCGCTGATGCGCGCCGAGCTGGCGGCGGCCGCCGGGCCGCTGGCCGCCCGGATCACCGGGCACCCGTTCTGGGACGGCCTGCGGCGCGGCACCCTGCCCCCGGCGGCGCTGTGGCACTTCGCCGAGCAGGACGCGCACCACGTCGTGCCCGCGTACGCGCGGGCGCTGGCGGGGTGCGCGGCCCTCGCCGGCAGCGACGCGCACGGCGCGCTGCTGGCCTCGGCGGGCAGCGCCACGTTCGGCTCGCTGCCCCGGCTGGACGAGGAGCTGCCCAAGCTGGCGGCGGCGCTCGGGACCGCCGCGCCCGGCGCCGCCCCGGCGCGCCCCGCCCCGGCGGTGCACGCCTACACCTCGTTCATGCGGGCCGCCCCGGCGCGCTCGTTCGCCGCCGGGGTCGGCGCGCTGCTGCCGATGACCTGGTTCCACCTGCTGGTCTGCGAGGACCTCGCCGAACGCCACGACCCGAACGGCCGGTACGCGTTCTGGATCGCGCGCTACCTGCCCGAGGGGGACTACCTGGAGCACTACGTCGAGTCGTTCCTCACGATGATCGAGGAGGTCGCCGCCGAGTCGCCGCCGCACGAACGCGACGACCTGCTCACCTGTTTCCACCGCGCCGCCGCCCACGAATGGAACTTCGCCGAATCCGCCTACAACCGCGAATCCTGGCCGGTCTGACCCGGCCCGAAAAGGACGCGGCGCGCCACCGGAATACCCCGGCGACGCGCCGCGTCCGCCGTTTTCCTGGCCAGCGCGAAGGCACCCCATCGTTCCCCGGGACAAATTCAGGACGGCACGGTAAAACAGTCCTGGGACAGGACCGCGGCCCGGTGTGCAGCGATCATGTAGAGATCATTCTGTGTTGGGATTCTCAATCTCGCTGATGCAACGGATTCGCTATCCGACGGCGAGAAGGCGAGGAGGCAGCGGGATGGGAAAGCATGGCAAGAAGGAGAAGTGCAGCGCGTGTGACGGGAAGGGAACGATCGTTACCTGGGTGGACAACAAGAAGGAAACCCGTTCGTGCTGGGGGTGCGGCGGGTCCGGGGAGGTGTGATGGACGCCCGTGCCGCTGTGCGGGCGGTCCCTCGGGAGGCGTTCATTCCGGACGTGATCTGGGTGCATCGCGGGGATGGCTGGTCGGTTCCCGTCCGGCGCGGTGAGGATCCGGAGCGGTGGGCCGAGCTGGCCGGCTCCGGTGACTCGATCGTGATCCAGATGGACGACGGGACGGCCGCCGAGAAGGGGGCGTGGCCCACCTCGTCCAGCACGGCGCCGGAGGGCATGGTCACCATGATCGACGCTTTGGGCGTTCAGCCGGGAATGCGCGTTCTGGAGATCGGCACGGGGAGCGGTTTCAACGCCGCCGTGCTCGCTCACCTTCTGGGCGCGGAGAATGTGACCACGATGGAGATCGACGCGGCGTTGGCCGAGCATGCCCGCACGGCGCTCGATCGAGCGGGATATCCGGTGCACGTGGTCACGGGCGACGGCGCCGAGGGATATGCGGCGGGCGCGCCTTATGACCGGGTGGTGGTGACCGCCTCGGTGCACACCGTGCCGTATGCGTGGATCGAGCAGACGAAGCCCGGCGGAATCCTCGTGGTGCCGTGGGCGTTCACCTTTCACCCGGACGGACCGTTGGCCAAGCTGACCGTTCGGAACGACGGCACCGCGGAGGGACGGTTCATCGGTCCCGGGTTCTATATGCCGGTACGGGACCAGCGGGTCCGGCAAGCCGTGCTGCATGAGACGCGGGAGCGGTGGAGCAAGGCCGGTGAACCGTCCTGCACCCGGTACGGGGTGACGGTGACGCGGGACGGGCAGCGGATCTGGTTGGACACGCCGGACAACCCGGTCGCTTGAGGCCGGCCGTCCCGGGGCCGGCGCGCGTACGCGCCGCCGGGACGGGCCCCGGCGGCGCGTCGCTTCCGTTTCGCGTCAGGCGGTGCGGAGGGTGGGGCGGTGGACGGCCATGTCGTCCACCAGGGACGTGGTGTGCTTGGCGGCTCGGAAGGTGGCGTCGGCGAGGACCTCGCGGAGGTAGTCGCGGGTCGTGCGGACGCCCCGGCCGCTCACGCGGAACTCCTCCAGGGCCCGGTCGGCGCGCTCGATGGCCTGGCGGCGGTCGGGCGCCCAGACCGCGACCTTCGCCAGCAGCGGGTCGTAGTCGGCGGTGACGCGGAAGCCGGGGTAGCCGTGGGTGTCCACCCGGACGAACGGGCCGCTCGGCGGCTGGAACACCTCGATCGCGCCGGGCGTCGGCATGAAGCCGCGGTTCGGGTCCTCGGCGTTGACGCGGCACTCGATGGAGACGCCGCGCGGGGCGATGTCGTCCTGGGTGATCGACAGGCCGTCGCCCGCCGCGACGCGGAGCTGCTCGCGGACCAGGTCCACGCCGGTGACCAGCTCGGTCACCGGGTGCTCGACCTGGATGCGGCAGTTGACCTCCATGAACGTGAAGCCGCCGTCGTCGTCCACAAGGAACTCGTAGGTGCCGGCGCCCGCGTAGTCCACCTGGGACGCGGCGCGGACGGCCGCGGCGCAGATCCGGTCGGCCAGCTCGCGGGGCAGGCCGGGCGCCGGGGTCTCCTCGACCAGCTTCTGCCGGCGGCGCTGCACCGAGCAGTCGCGCTCGCCGAGGTGCAGGACGCCGCCGCGGCCGTCGCCGAGGACCTGCACCTCGACGTGCCGGGCGTTGTCGAGGTAGCGCTCGATGTAGAGCCGGGGGTCGCCGAAGACGGCCTGCGCGCTCGCGCGGGCCTGCGCCCAGGCGAGCGGCAGGTCGCGGGGGGCGCGCACGACGGTCATGCCGCGCCCGCCGCCCCCGGCGGTGGCCTTGAGGATCACCGGGTAGCCGATCTCGGACGCGACCGAGCGGGCCTGTTCGAGGGTCGTCAGGGACTCGGAGCTGCCGGGCAGGACGGGCAGCCCGGCGGCCTGCGCGATCTCGCGGGCGCGGGCCTTGTCGCCGAGGCGGGCGAGCAGCTCGGCGGGCGGGCCGATGAACGTCAGCCCCTCGGCCTCGCAGATCTCGGCGAAGTCGGGGTCCTCCGACAGGAACCCGTACCCCGGGTGCACGGCGTCCGCGCCGGTCTGGAGCGCGGCCGTCACGATCGCGGCGGCGTTCAGGTAGCTGTGCCTGGCGGGGGCGGGACCGATGCGGACGCACTCGTCGGCGAAGCGCGTCACGGCCGAGTCGCGATCGCTGTCCGAGCACACCGCGATCGTGCGGATGCCGAGCTCGCGGCAGGTGCGGGCGACGCGGAGCGCGATCTCACCCCGGTTGGCGATCAGGATGGACGAAAACACGGGCTTCCTCTCGTCGGGCACGCCGGGCGCGTGCCTCCGGTCGGTTCCTCGGTCACCGGCGGACTCTCCGGTCAGGGGCGCGGGGCGGGTACGGCGCCGTAGCCGCGGAAGCGGCGGCGGCGACGCGCGACCAGCTCGCCGGGCGGCAGCCCGGAGACCTCGGCGAGGGCCTCGGTCAGCGCGGCGCGCAGCAGCTCGGCGGCGGCGGACGGGTCGGCGGGCGTGCCGCCGTCCGGTTCGGGCACGACGGCGTCGACGATCCCGTTGCGCAGCAGGTCCCGGGCGCCGATGCGCAGCGCGGCGGCGGCGAGCGGCGCGGCGGCCTGGTCCTTCCACAGGATCGCCGCGCAGCCCTCGGGGCTGATCACCGAGTACATGGCGCCGGAGCAGGCGAGCACCCGGTCGGCGACGGCGAGGGCGAGCGCGCCGCCGCTGCCGCCCTCCCCGGTGATCGCGGTGACGATCGGGACGGGCAGGCCGGACATCAGCCGGATGCTCTCGGCGATGGCCCACGCCTGGCCGCGCTCCTCCGCGCCGATGCCCGGGTGCGCGCCCGGCGTGTCGACGAGCGTGACGACGGGCAGCCCGAGCTTGACGGCGAGCCGCATCAGCCGGGCCGCCTTGCGGTACCCCTCGGGCAGCGCCATCCCGAAGTTGCGCTGGACGCGCTCGGCGGTGTCGCGGCCCTTCTGGTGCCCGATGAGGACGACCTCGCGGCCGGACAGCCGGCCGACGCCGCCGACGATCGCCGGGCAGTCGCCGGTGCCGAGCCGGTCGCCGCGCAGCTCCTGGAAGTTGTCGAGCACCTGGTTGGCGTACTCCAGCGTGGTCGGCCGGTCCTGGTCGCGGGCCGCGGCGATCACCGCCTCCGGCTCGCGCTCGGGCAGCTCGGCCGGGTCGCGCACCAGCACGGCGCGCGCCCGCGGGGACGCCGGCGCGGGCCGGACGGGCGTGCGCGCCTCCAGCAGGTCGGCGATCGTCGGGCGCAGCGCGGGCCGCGGCACGACCGCGTCCACCAGGCCGCGCCCGAGGAGGAACTCGGCGGTCTGGAACCCCTCCGGCAGCCCCGTCTTGATCGTCTGCTCGATCACCCGGGGCCCGGCGAACCCGATCCGCGCGCCCGGCTCGGCGATGATGACGTCGCCGAGCGTCGCGTACGACGCGGCGACCCCGCCGTAGGTCGGGTCGGTGACGAGGCAGACGGTGAGGATGCCCGCCTCGTCCAGCTCGGCGAGCGCCTGGCTGGTCTTCGCCATCTGCATCAGGGCGAACGCGCCCTCCTGCATCCGCGCCCCGCCGGACGCGGTGACGAGGATGAACGGGCTGCGCAGGTCCCGGGCGGTGTCGGCCGCGGCCGCGATGGCCTCGCCGACGCCGACCCCGAGGCTGCCGCCCATGAACCGGAAGTCCATGACGGCGGCGACCACCGGGTGGCCGAGCAGCGTGCCGGTCACGCACACGATGGCCTCGTCCATCCCGGTCTGCTCCCGGGCCTGCGCCAGCCGTCGCGGGTACGGGCGGGAGTCGGCGAAGCCGAGCGGGTCGGCCGCCACCTCCGGCGGGTCGAGGCGGCGCGCGGAGCCGGCGTCGAGGAGCAGGTCGATGCGCTGCGCCGCGGTGAGCCTGCTGTGCGCGCCGCACCCGGGGCAGACCCGCAGGTTGCGCTCGTAGCGTCTGCCGTAGGTCAGTTCTTGGCACTGGGGGCACCGGAACCAGTCGGTGGATCCGGCCGCACTCGTTAGGACACTCACCCGAGCAGGTTCGCCCGCGCGGCTCAACGGCGGATGGAGACCGGCTGGACCGGCCCGCTCGCGGATCGGGCGACGACGCGTTCGATCTCGGGCACGACGGCCGCGGGGGACGGCTGGGCGAGCATCTCGCCGCGCAGCCTCCCGGCCGCGTCGCGGTACGCCGGCTCGGCGAGCACCTCCGCGAGCCGGTCCCGGATCGCCGCCGGGTCCTCGACGGGCGCGGGCAGGACGGCCCCGGCGCCGGTCTCGGCGATCCGCGCGGCGTGCCGCACGTGGTCGGGCAGCCGGGGGACGAGCACCTGCGGCAGCCCGGCGGCGAGCGCGGTGAGCAGCGACCCGGCGCCGCCGTGCGCCACGACCGCGTCGCAGCGCGGCAGCAGCAGGTGCAGCGGCGCGGACTGGGCGATGTGCACGCCGGACGGCACGGCGCCGAGTGTCGCGCGCTGGCCCGGCGTGACCGCCGCCACCACGTCCACGTCGAGGTCCGCGACCGCGCGGACGGCGTCGCCCGCGAGGAACAGCTCGGGGTCCAGGCGGCTCATCGTCGTCCCCCAGGTGACGCACACGCGCGGGCGGCCGGGGGAGGCGGCGGGCGGCAGCGGGCGCGGGTGCCGTCCCGGCCCGTTGTACGGCACGTACCGCATCGGCAGCCGCGGGGAGCCGGTCGGGAGCTGGAGCCCCGCCGGGCACGGGTCGACGGTCGCGATGCCGAACGGGTCGACGCCGTCCAGCCCGAGCCGTTCGCACAGCGGGGCGAGGGCGTCGGGCAGGAACCGGCCCGCCGCGCCCAGCAGGTCCGTCCCGTACAGGTGCCGGATCGCGGGGACGCCCGCGACGGCGGCGGCGAGCGGCCCGGCGAAGCACGTCGGCTCGAACACGACGGCGTCGGCGCGCCAGCCCTTCGCGAGCCGGGCCAGGTCGTCGGTCATGGAGTCCGCGAGGGCGGTCAGCAGGCCGAGCACGCGCGGCCCGCCGCCGCCGCGCCCGCCGCCGTCCGGCGGGCGGACGATGTCGCGGAAGACGCCGACGGCGTCCACGTGGTGGCCGACGGGCGCGGCCGTGAGACCGGTCGCCTGGATCGCGCCGGTCAGCTCCGGCTGGCTCGCCACCAGCACCTCGTGCCCGGCGGAACGGCACGCCCACGCGAGCGGCACCATGGCGTACAGGTGCGAGGGCCAAGCCCAGGTCGTGAAGAGTATGCGCATGCGCCCAGGTCAGCACCGTCCGCTCGGCTCGCCCTCCACGACCGGTCGAGCCCGCGTGCGCGAGGCCGGCGGACCGCGCGGGTCGCGCGGGCGCGCGGGTCAGCGGCGTCCGGGGGCCGGGGCCTTCTCGCACAGGACGAGGGTCTCGTTGTCCTCCAGCGGCCGGTGCGTCACCGACGCGAACCCGGCCGACTCGGCGAGCCCGCTGAGCTCCCCGACCGTGTACTCCTCGCCCTCCTCGGTGACCAGCGCCATGATCAGGCTGGCGACGAGGTTGTCCACCGCGGGGCGCGCGTCGGCGAGCATCCGGTCGTGCACCATCAGCACCCCGCCGGGCCGGACGGCCTGGAACGCCTTGCGGATCAGGATCTCGCGGCGCTCGGGCGACCAGTTGTGCAGGACGTGGCCGAGGATCAGCACGTCGGCGCGGGGCAGCGGGTCGCGGAAGAAGTCGCCCGCGTGGAAGCGGACCTTGCCCGCGAGGCCGAGCTCGGCCATCCGCTCGTCGAACGGCCCGGCCATCTGCGGCAGGTCGAACACCCGCCCGGTCAGCCACGGGAACTCGGTGACGAGCCGTCCGGCGAGGTCGCCCGCGCAGCCGCCGACGTCCAGCACCGAGCGCCGGGCCGTCCAGTCGATCGCCGAGACCAGCCCGGGGACGAGCGGGGCCAGCGCCCCCTCCATCATCCGGATGTAGCGGCGCAGCTCCTCGGGGTCGCGCAGCATGGCCTCGAAGCCGTCCGACGTCGAGCGGGGCTTGCCGCTGCGCAGCGTCTCGGTCAGCCCGTTCCACAGCGGGTACAGGTTGGCCTTGGCGCCGAGCAGCGAGCCGCCGACGAAGCCGGGGCGCCCGGCGACCAGGTGCTCGTCGGCGGCGGGCGTGTTGCGGTACCGGCCGTCCTCCTCCAGCAGCAGGCCGAGGGCGGCGAGCAGCGCCAGCAGGTCGCGCAGGCCGCGGCCGGGCAGCCCGAGGCGTTCGCCCAGGTCCCGGTCCGTGGCCGGCGCGCCGTGCAGCGCGGTGAACAGGCCGAGCTCGACGGCCGTCAGCAGCGCCTGCGCCTCGCAGTAGGCGTTGCCGAGCCTCAGGATCCCGTGCGCTGTGCCGGTGTCAGGGGCCGCGGTCACCATCATTCGGACGTCCTTTCCGCCGTCGACCACACCACGGCGTGACCGTCCCGTACCTCCTTGGAGCCTCGGTCGAAGCGCGCGAGACGGGCGCGCGAGGCCGCCCCGGCGACCGTTCCCGGCGCTGTACCGATTTTCGAGCCCGGCGCGACAGCCTGCCCGCACAGTCCCTCTGTGCGACGAGTGTTCGATGACCGAGGACGGTGAGTGCGGTGCGCGTGAGCGCGACGAAGGAGACCTGCGCGGTGGCCAGCCTGTGCGTCTACAACGTGCCCGAGGTCTTCGACCAGGACGAGGACGGCCAGGTCGAGGTGCTCGACGCCGAACCGCCCGCCGACCTGCACCAGGCGGTGCGCACCGCCGCGCGGGCCTGCCCGACCCGGTCGATCCACATCGAGACCCCGTAGCCGGACGGGCGCATCCCGGACGAGCACGAGGAGCACCACGGCACGAGGAGCACGACGGGCACGAGGGCGCGGCGCGGCGGCGGCGCGGCCACCAACGAAAGGGAGACGCGGATGTGCGGCATCGTCGGTTGGGTGGACTACGGCCGTGACCTGGCACGGGAACGGCCGACGCTGGAGGCCATGACCCGGACCCTCGCCGCGCGCGGCGTCGACGACCGGGGCCTGTGGATCGGCGGGCACGCCGCGTTCGGGCACACGCGCACGTCCATCATCGACCTGGAGGGCGGCGCGCAGCCGCTCACCGTCGAGGAGGACGGCCGGCCCCTCGCCGTCATCGTCTACAACGGCGAGGTCTACAACTTCAAGCAGTTGCGCGGCGAGCTGGAGGCGCGCGGGCACCGGTTCAGGACGCGCAGCGACACCGAGGTGGTGCTGCGCGCCTACCTGGAGTGGGGCGCGGACGCGGCGAAGCGGCTGGAGGGCATCTTCGCGTTCGCGATCTGGGACGTGCGGCGCGAGGAGCTGCTGCTCGTCCGCGACAGGCTCGGCGTGAAGCCGCTGTTCTACGCGCTGCGGCCGGACGGGGTGCTGTTCGGGTCGGAGCCGAAGGCGCTGCTCGCCAGCCCGCACGTGCGGCCGGTCGTGGACCTGGCGGGGCTGCGGGAGATGTTCGCGACGGCGAAGCGTCCGGGCCAGTCGGTGTTCCGCGACATGGCCGAGCTGCTGCCCGGCCACACCCTCACGATCGGCCGGAACGGCCCGGTGGACCGGACGTACTGGACGCTGGAGGCCCGCCCGCACACCGACGACAAGGACGCCACGGTCCGGCACGTCCGCGGGCTGCTGGAGGAGATCGTCCTGCGGGAGCTGGTCGCGGACGTCCCGCTGTGCACGGCGCTGTCGGGCGGCGTGGACTCCAGCGCGATCACCGCGATCGCGGCCAAGTGGCGCTGGCAGCTCGACGGCGAACGGGTCCGGACGTTCGTGACGACGTTCGACGAGTACGCGCAGCGGTTCCGGCCCGACGACGTGCGGTTCTCCCCGGACGAGCCGTACGCCGCCGAGGTGTCGCGGCACCTCGGCACCGAGCACGTGCCGATCGTGCTGAGCACCGGCGACCTGATGGGCCGCGAGACGCGCGAGGCCGTGCTGCGCGCCCAGGACATGCCGACCACGCTCGGCGACATGGACACCTCCAACTACCTGACCTCCCGCCGCATCAAGGAGCACTCGACGGTCGCGCTCGCCGGGGAGGTCGCCGACGAGATCTTCGGCGGCTACAACTGGATGCACGACGAGGACCTGCTGAACGCCGGCACGTTCCCCTGGACGGCGAACGAGCCGCGCCAGCCGGGCTCCCCGAAGGGCCAGGGCCGGGGCCTGTTCGACGGCGGCCTGATGGACAAGCTCGAACTCGGCACGTACTACGCCGACCACTTCCAGGAGGTCCGCGCGCGGGCGCCGCACCAGGAGGGCGAGAGCCCGGCGGAGCGGCGGATGCGGGACGTCTCGTACGCCACCCTCACCTGGTGGCTGCCGATGCTGCTCGACCGCGGCGACCGGCTCTCGATGGCGCACGGGCTGGAGCTGCGCGTGCCGTACGCCGACCACCGGCTGGTCGAGTACCTCTACAACACGCCGTGGTCGCTGAAGACCTTCGACGGCCGGGAGAAGAGCATCCTGCGCGCGGCGGTCGCCGACCTCGTCCCGTCGTCGGTGCTGGAGCGCACGAAGAGCCCCTGGCCGGTCACGCAGGACCCGGCGTACGCGGCGATGCTGCACGAGGAGCTGTCGGCGCTGCTGAACGACCCGTCCTCGCCGTCCCTGCCGTTCCTGGACCTGGACGCGGTGCGGCGGACGATCGAGGAGCCGTCGGGCATCGCGCACGAGTGGGTCAGCCGCATGAACATCGAGATGGCGCTGGAGTTCGACGCCTGGCTGCGGCTGTACGACGTCGAGCCGGCCATCTGACGACCCGCGCACCCCCGCGCCCCCACACACCGATCTTCGATTCACCGATCCCGGAGGCGGACGGCATGGAGTTCTCCGACATCCTGCGCAAGCGGCTGATGGTGCGCGGCTACACCGACGAGCCGGTCTCGGACGAGGCGCTGGACCGCGTCCTGGCGGCGCTGCGGCGCGCGCCGAGCGCCGGGTTCAGCCAGGGCCACCGGCTCGTCGTCGTCACCGACCCGAAGCTGCGGCAGGCCGCCGCCGACATCGCCGAGGCGCGGTACGTCGAGCTCGGCTTCCCCCGCTGGATCGCGTCCGCGCCGGTGCACATCTACGTGTGCACGCGCGAGGCGTCGTACCACGAGCGGTACAACGCGGCCGAGGACGTCCGCGAGGGGTACGACGAGATCCCCTGGCCGGTGCCGTTCTGGTGGTTCGACTGCGGAGCGCTGTTCATCATGCTCCAGTTGGCGGCGATCAACGAGGGGCTGGCGACCGGCATGGTCAGCTCCGTCTACACCGGCGAGCTGGACGCGCTCGCCGGCGTGGTCGGGCTGCCGGAGGACGTCGCGCTGGCGGGGATCGTCACGATCGGGCATGAGGACACGAGCCTCCGCATGCCCGTGCCGCCGAACGCGGCGAAGCGCAAGCCCAACGAAGAGCTCATCGAGTGGCGCCGGTAGGCCCCCGGCCGTACCGGCGCCGGTCCGCGTTCTCACCCCCTGGAGGCAGTGACATGCGTTTCATCCCGACCCGCCGCCGACCACGGAGCAGGCCGCTCCGGGCGGCCCGTTCCGTCGCGGTCGCCGCCTGCGCGGGCGTCGCCGCCGCGCTCGCCGTCGCGGCCGTGCCCGCGAGCGCCGACGCGTCCGGCCACGGCAGGCACCGGACCGGCACCGTCTACCACCTCGACTGCCGGTCGGGGAACGACGCGTCGCCGGGAACGAGCCCCGGCACCGCCTGGCGCACCTTGGACCGTGTCAACCGGCAGGCGCTCCGCCCCGGGGACTCGGTGCTGCTGCGCCGGGGGACGCGCTGCGACGGCGTCCTCCAGCCGCAGGGCTCCGGCACCGCCGCGGCGCCGATCACGCTCGCCGCGTACGGCCGCGGGGCCCGCCCGGCGATCGCCGGCGGCGGCGCCCGCGCGGCGGTGTTCCTGCACAACGTGCAGGGCTACGAGATCCGCCACCTTGACATCTCCAACACCCCGGCCGCCCCGGACGGGAAGGCGCGCGGCGGCATCTACGTGCTGCTGGAGGACTACGGCACCGGCCGGCACTACGTGGTCCAGGACGTGAAGGTGCACGACGTGCCCGGCTGCGACTGCCTCCAGCCGGAGCTCGACAACGCGGGCGGCGTGCTGTTCAAGGCGGCCGGGTCGGAGAAGCCGACCGGGTTCGACGGCATCGACGTCTCGCGCACCACCGTGGCCACCGTCGACAACATCGGCATCGGCACCCTGTCGCAGTGGTCGCGGCGCGAGCCGCTCTACCCGGCGGGCACGAACTCGTTCGTCCCGATCACGCGGGTGCACGTCCACGGCAACCGGCTCAGCGACATCGGCGGCGACGGCATCCTCGTGCAGAACGGCCTGAACCCGCTCACCGAGCGCAACGTGGTCGACGGCTTCGGCGTGCGGGGCACGCAGGCGCACGCGGGCATCCTGTCGTTCAACTCGACCGGCGCGACGTTCCAGTTCAACGAGGTGAAGAACGGCGCGCTGAACCCGCCCGCGTTCGCCTACAACTTCGACGCCGCCAACTCCGGCTCGACGTACCAGTACAACTACAGCCACGACAACGGCGCGTTCATGGCGTTCTGCGCGGTGCCCGGGTCCACGTCGGACGGCGCGGTGATCCGCTACAACATCAGCCAGAACGACAAGGGCATGAAGTTCGGCACGTTCGACGTGCCGGTGGTCGCGACGGGCTGCGCGGCGCCGCAGAAGAACATCCGGTTCTACGACAACGTGGTCTACAGCGAGGTCGCCCCGGCGCTCGTCGGCGGGCTGATGAACACGCCGATCTCCTACAGCAACAACACGTTCGTCGGACGGGCCGAAGGCTCGACGGTCGCCGACCCGAACAGCACGTTCGACCACAACCTCTACAGCAACGTCGGGGCCCTGCCGCCCGACGGGCACGCGGTGAACGCCGACCCGCGCTTCACCCGGCCCGGCGGCGGCGTGCTCGGCTACCGGCTCAAGTGCGGCTCGCCCGCCATCGGCGCCGGCGCGGTCATCCCGAACAACGGCGGCCGCGACTTCTTCGGGTTCCGCGTGCCCGCCGACACGCCCCCGAACATCGGCGCCTACCAGGGGCCCTGCGCGAAGGGCTGAACCGCGCGCGGTCCGTCCGACCGCAGGGGCACCCCGTCCGACACGCAGGGCGATCCGTTCGACCGCAGGGAAGGGAGCGGCAGCACCATGGGTTCTCCGGCCAAGGCCGACACCACCGGTAAAACCGATAACACCGACCACGAGGACTTCAACACGCAGCACCGCGGAGGGGTGTTCTTCGAGCAGCTCGGCATCGACCTGTTCCCGCACGCGCACCTCGGGTTCGCGCTCGCGCCGGGCCACCGGTCCGAGACGCTCAACACCGACGAGGAGGGGTTCCGGCTCTCCGCCTCGCCGCACGGCCCGGTGGACAGCGTCTCCTGGGTCGCGGACGGCGGCGGCGGGCTGCTGCTCGGCAGCTCCGTCGCGTTCGGCCTCGGCGCGACGTCCGACTCCACCACCCTCGCGTCGCACCTCGCGGCGCTCACGGGGGAGCGGTGGCTGAACCTCGCGGTCCTCGCGGCCAACTCGACGCAGGAGCTCATCGCCGCGATCCCGTACCTGCACGCCGCGAAGACCGTGGTCGTGTTCAGCGGGCTCGGCAACTACATCGGGCTGCTGCGGGCCCGCACCTGGAACGCGTTCGGCCCGATCTTCTACGAGGGGACGTTCGCCAAGCTCACCCAGGTCCCGCTGTTCGACCTCGCCGCGCTCTCGACCGGCGACGCCGACCTCGCCGAGGTCGAGGCCAACCGGCGCGAGGCGCCGGTGCCGCCGGAGCCGGACGCCTCGCAGTTCCGGCACCGGGTCGAGGAGGCGGCGCGGATCCAGCTCCGCGACCTCGCGTTCGTCGCCCGGACGGCCCCGGAGGGCACGCGGGTCGTGTTCTGCCTCCAGCCGCTCGCGACGCCCCGCACGCGGGAGCTGACCCCCGAGGAGCAGGAGCGGTACGACTTCCAGGAGTCGCTGCTCGGGGTCCCGAACGAGGTCGTCGAGCAGCACTTCGAGACGTTCGGCGACATCATCGAGAAGGGCTGCCCGGGGCTCGGGGCCGAGTTCCTCCGGATCGGGGCGCACGAGTTCGTCGGGCCCTCGTTCGTGTCCAACGGCGTCCTCACCGACGAGGGCAACCGGCAGGCCGCGCAGAAGGTGCACGCCTTCCTCGAAAAGGGCTGAGCCTTCCTAGGGAAGCCCGCCGCCGACGCCCGCGTGCCGTGCCGCACGCGGGCGTCGGGCCGTTCCGTCACGCCTTGACGGGCTCGTCCCAGTCGACGTGGTAGTCGTACACGCCCATGACGGCCTTGCTGTTGGACGTCAGCTTCAGGATGAGCGGCAGCACCGCGTCGCGGACCATCCGGCCGACCGGGCCCGGCGCCTTGTTGCTGTTGATCCGCGCCGCCGCCTTGATGATCGCCTCGACCCGCGGCCGGCGCAGCTCCTCGAACCGGGCGAACGCCCGCGCCGGGGTCGGCAGGTCGCGCAGGCACTTGGCGAGCACCACGGCGTCCTCGATGGACAGCGACGCGCCCTGCCCGGACGTCGGCGTCGGGGCGTGCGCCGCGTCCCCGATGACCACCATGCGGTCGGTGTGCCAGACCGGCAGGCGCGGGACGGAGTGGACGGGCGTCGCCTTCATGTCGGCCGGGTCGCTCGCCCGCACGCACGCGACGCCGGGCCCGGCGTCCGGCGCGTACAGGTCGGCGAGTCGGCGCTGCCAGTCCTCGCCGGAGACCATCTCGACCTCGCCGCGGACGGGCTCGTCCGGGCGCGGCAGGTTGGCGAACCACCACACCGTCCCGTCCGGCGGGACGACGTAGCCGAAGAACGCCCGCTTCCCGAAGATCATGGTGTAGCTGCCCGGCTCGCCGTCCACCTCGACGCCCGAGGCGTAGCCGCCGAGGTTGACCAGCCCGGAGTAGTGCGGGGCGGGCGCGGCCGGGTCGATGACCGTGCGGACGGTGGAGTGCACGCCGTCCGCGCCGACCAGGATGTCGCCGGTCGCCTCGGTGCCGTCCTCGAACGTCGCGACGACGCCGTCGACGGTCTCGCGGGCGCCGACCAGCCGCTTGCCGTGCTCGATGCGGACGCCGCGCGAGGCCGCCTCGTCGTGCAGCGCCCGGTACAGGTCGGACCGCCGGACGGTCTGGCTGGTCGTGCCGTCCGCCAGCTCCTTGCCGGTGCGGTTGCGCCCGAGGTCCTTGCCGGTGGTGCTGCGCAGCAGGATCGCGGGCGTCGGGAAGCCCTTCTCCAGCGCCGCCTTGTCGGCGCCGATCGTGCGCAGCGCGTCGATCCCGTTGGACGCGAGCGTGAGGAACACGCCGGTGCCGTCCGCGGTGCCGGGATACGCCTCGTAGACGACCGGCTCGATCCCGGCCCTCCGCAGGGCCATCGCGGCGACGGGGCCGGCGATCCCCCGCCGATGACCAAAGCCGTCCTGGTTGCCGTCATGTCTGACTCCCCAAGATCTCTTGCCATGCTCGGATGTAGTCGGGCCGCTGGAGCGACTCGATGAGCCGGGTGACGAAGCGGCACTCCGCCTCCAGGACGGCGAGCTCGTACTCGTCCTCGACCAGGAAGACCCAGATGACGCCGTTGTCCGAGGCGGTCCGCACGGTCTCGCGGATCTCCTCGATCTGGGCGTTCAGCCGGTCGAGGCGCTGCCGCAGCAGGGCCGTGGCGTCGTGCGGGGCGAGCACGCTGAGCAGGGAGAGCGCCACGCCGAACTGCGGGTACTCGTTGCGCGGCTGCGCCACCAGCTCGCGCAGCCAGTCGTAGAGCTCGTCCCTGCCCGCGTCGGTGAGCGCGTAGACCGTGCGCTCCGGCCGCTGCGTGTCGCGCACGGTCTCCCGCTCGGCGATGAAGCCGGCCTTCTTGAGCTGCTCGACCACCATGTAGAGCGAACCGCGGTTGTACTTGAGCGTGCGGTCGTTGCCGTGCTCCTTCAGCCGCCGCCCGATCTCGTACGGGTGCATGGCCTCGACGAGCAGTTCGGCGAGGACCGCCAGGGCCAGCGGGTTGCCCACCTTGCGTTGCGCCACCACGACGTCCTTGTCCTCATCGGTTTAGCCGATACCAACTATCCAGTGCTTGTTAGTCGATGTCAACTATTCGCTCGCGATGAGGCGATCCCGGGGGCCGGGGTCAGGCGGCGGCCAGCTCCACCACCGACAGCGGGGGCGCGGGGTGCACCGCGGCGACGCGGAGCCCGGCGTCCGCCGCGAGCCCGGCCAGCTCGGCGACGCCGCGCTCCCGGCCGCCGCCGAGGTAGGCGAGCATCCGCAGGTCGGTCTCGGTGTGCAGCTCGCCGTCCGGGCCGATCCGCTCCGCCACGAACACCCGGCCGCCGCCCGCGGCCTCGGCGCACCGCCGCAGGATCGAGCGCGACGCCTCGTCGTCCCAGTCGTGCAGGACGGCCGACAGCAGGTAGCCGTCAGCGCCTTCGGGCAGCGGGTCGAAGAAGCTGCCCGCCACGACGTCGCACCGGTCCGCGAGCCCCTGCGCCGCGATCGTCTCCCGCGCCTCCGCGACCGTGTCGGGCAGGTCCAGGACCGTTCCCTTCAGCCCCTCGTGCGCCTTCAGCAGCGCCGCCAGGACCGTGCCGTTCCCGCCGCCGACGTCCACGAGCCGTCCGAGCGAGCCCCAGTCGAACGCCTGCGACACGGCGTGCGCGCGGCCCATCGCGTCGTACCCCATCTGCGTGTTGAACGACGCCCTGCGCTCGGGTCGGCCGCCAGGTCGTCCCAGAACGACACCCCGAACTGCGCGGTGAACGCGGCCTCGCCCGTCCGGACGCTGTGCAGCAGGTTCGCGAACGCGACGTCCCCGCGGCCCATCGCGCCGTCGATGTCGAGGAACGGCCGGATGCTCCCCGGGTGGTCGGAGCGCAGCGGCCCGCCCTTCTCCGACACCTCGTACCGCCCGGACGCGTCCCGGACCAGCACGCCGACCGCGGCGAGGTGCCGCATGACCCGGTCGAGCGCCTCGGCGTGCGCGCCGGTCTCCTTGGCCAGCTCCGGCGCCGTGCGCGTCCCGGCCGCGATGCGGTCGGCGACGCCGAGCGTCGCCGCCACCCGGATCGCCATCGGCGTCATGACGTCCGCCATGCCCCACAACCCGGTGTCGTGCCCTGTCATCGGCTGCTCCTGTCCTCGTCCGAACGTCGAGAGCCCAGATGTAGTCGCCCGCGCTCGCAAGCCCGTCGAGGGGGCGCCCGCCGCTTCGGCCGTCGCTCCAGAAGGTGTCGAGCCACTCTCCGTAGCTTGCGGGGGACATCCGCGAAAGCGCCTCACAGTTGGGAACCGAGGATGACCGACCAGACCCAAGCCGACGGCACCCACCCGAACGCGTCGACGTCCTGGTGATCGGCGCCGGCCCCGGCGGCAGCACCACCGCCGCCAAGCTGGCCCAGCTCGGCCACGACGTGCTCGTCCTCGAACGGCGCTCGCTGCCCCGCTTCCACATCGGCGAGTCGATGCTGCCGCACATGAACGTCATCGCGAAGCGGCTCGGCGTGTGGGACCGGATCACCGAGCAGGGCCACGTGCCGAAGCACGGCGCCGAGTTCTGCCGCGTCGGGTCCGGCAAGTACGGGCGCGTGCCGTTCGCCGCCCAGGGCGAGGGCCGGGAGCACTCGACCTTCCAGGTGGAGCGCGCCCACTTCGACAAGGTCCTCGCCGAGTTCGCCGTCGAGTCCGGGGCGCGGATGCTCCAGAACGCCAACGTCGAGCGGCTGATCGTCGAGGACGGCGACCGCGTCGTCGGCGTCGTCTACCAGCACGAGGGCAGGACCCGCGAGGTCCGCGCCCGCTGGGTGGTGGACGCCGGCGGCCGGTCGAGCCTGATCACCAAGCGGTTCAAGCTGCGCCGCCACCTCGACCGGATGCGCATGGTCGCGGTCTTCCGGCACTTCACCGGGATCGACGAGCGCAAGAACCCGGGGAGGAGGGCGACATCATGATCGGCAGCCACGACGACGGGTGGCTGTGGGCGATCCCGATCTGGCCCGACACGATGAGCGTCGGCTCCGTCATGCGCCGCGAGGTCTTCCGCTCCGGAGAGCCCGAGGCGCTGCTGAACGAGCACATCGCCCGCCTCGACCGCATCTCCAGCCGCATCGCCGGCGCCGAGCCCAAGGGCGACGTGCACATCGAGGCCGACTACTGCTACTACTCCGACACCATCGCGGGCCGCGGCTGGTTCATGGTCGGCGACGCCGCCTGCTTCTTCGACCCGATCTTCTCCGGCGGAACGTTCCTGGCGATGTCCACCGGCTACCGCGCCGCCGAGATCATCGACACCCTCCTCGCCGACCCGTCCCGCACCCAGGAGCTCCAGGAGCGCTACTCCGGCTTCTACAAGACCGGCTACGACCTGTACGCCCGCGTGATCTACGCCTACTACGAGGGCAAGTTCAACATCAAGCACTACCTCGTCTCCGTCGAGGACAAGCTCGGCGGCGGCTCCTGGTACGACAACCAGTGGGTCGTCCGCCAGTTCAGCGGCGACTTCTGGAGCGAGGAGAACCTCCTCAACCAGGCCCTCATCAGCGAGAAGCGCTTCGACACCTTCGCCCCGTTCACCCGAGTCTGGGACTGCCCCTGCTACCCCAAGGAACCCGCCGCCGCCTAACCCCCGAGCAGGAGGGCCGTCCCCCGGCCCTCCTGCCACCACAACCAACGAACGCGGGCATTCCCAGCGAATCCGGCCGCGACAAGCCCGCGAACTGCTCGTCGCCGACCGCCCCGCACCGCGGACACAGACAGCCGGGTCACCTTAGGGCCGCAGTACGTCGCCAGTCCATACTGGCTTACCATCGACGCCTGACCCAGCGGGAGGGTCCCCCTCCGGGACGGTCCTGACCAACCGGTCTCGACCGTTCCGCCGCGAAAGGACGCCAGCCAATGCCGTCAGCCCTCCCGTCGCTCGTTCAGCTCCTCATTCTGATCGCAGCGGTCGCGATAATATTCTCGGCGGGCACGGCCTATTTCA
The DNA here is from genome assembly GCF_009793335.1 of Actinomadura sp. J1-007. GTDB lineage: Bacteria > Actinomycetota > Actinomycetes > Streptosporangiales > Streptosporangiaceae > Spirillospora > Spirillospora yumaensis. Next base: position 5,146,455 of record NZ_WING01000001.1, read on the forward strand.
AGCACACCGCCAAGCGACGCCACAACAAGTAACACTCCGACCCGACGCCGCCCCCACACCACCCGCGCCCACGGCTCCTTTCTCCTGGGCCGGACACCGGCGAACGGGCTCGTCATGAGGAAGGCCCCTTGAAAAGGGCTCGTCCTTCTCCGGAGGCAGGAAGCGTGCGCGTCGAGCGGTCTCCAGGAGACGCGACGCGTTACGTGCGAGGTCGCGCAGTGAGAGCCGTACACCAGCCGGAAGGAGAAAGAGCTCCACGCTCGGAGGCAGGAGCAACGCGAGTTGGTCCGTTGGAATGGGCTGCAAGTACGTACAGCCGGGTGGTGGCTCTGCGGAAGGCCGTTCTGGACCCGTGAACGCAATGAGGAAGTGCCGGCCATCGTCGAGCAACACCGGCGGCACGCCGGTCTGTTGGATCGGCACCCAGACGGTGGATGGATGGGCGGCGTCGGGTCCTGTGCGCTCGCCCGGACGATCGTTGTCGTTCACGACTCAGAGGGATGAACGGCCTGGAGTAGCGACCAGGAGAAGACCACGTCATAGACGGTCGTCGAGCCGTCGCCGAGTTCGTGGGCCAGCGTGTAAGCACCGTACGGAGGCCATACGTCACTGGCCTGGAGCGGGCCGAATCGCGCCTCGACCTCGTCTCTGGTCACGCTCCAGACGGCCAGTTGCGACGGATCCTCGATGGAAGGCGGTAGCGCGCCCTCCGGGCGGACGAACTGTTCGTCCCAAATTCCCCCGTCGGGAGAACCGAACACTGCGAAGTGAAAATCATCCCAAAGACGCAATGGGAAGATGCGGACTGTACGCTCTTCCCCCGCGACGACACGCTGCTCCTCGTGCAGAACCGGTGCCAGGAGTTCGCAGACCTCCTCGAAAGCCGGTCGCATGAGGAAATCCTTGTCCTTGACGCGCTCGGTCGACCACTGCATCCTCGCCCGGTCCAGCCCGAGACGTTCGAGCACCTGCTCGACCGCCTCGTCCGGAGCCACGATCATCGCGTGGAGAATATAGAGTTCATAGTCGAGCGCGGTCAGTGGCTCGTCATCAGGCATTAATTGATCCAATCAATCGAGAAACTCGACTCTGGCTTTGGCGGAACCCTTTTCAAAGATGCGTCGTGATCGCCGCAGGGTGATCTCGCCGTCCTTGCCGACGACGAACGTGTCCGGAACGGTAGGGTGCCCCGGCACCACCGCGATCCGGCCGTCGGGCAGACGGATCTGACCGGCACTGCCCCACGCGCGCTGTGCGGCGGCCATCGCCACGTCGGCGGCGCCTTGCTGCGGCAACCCCAACTCTTCGACTCTGCGCATGATGTGCAACCGTTTGCCCGAACTCAGGCTCAAGGTCTCCTGACCGATGACCTTCCCCGCGAGCTCCGGGCCATGCTGTTCGTAAACACCTCGCAGGCCACCTGCGGCATCGGACAGTTCCTTCAGCTGTTGTGCGGTGTACTCCGGCACGCGGGGCTTGACGTCTCCGGAAGGAGTCGTGCCTCCGCCACCGGCTACCTTCTTGTCACCGGAAGGCTTTCCGCCGACTTTGACGTCTCCGGACGCCGGTTTGGGAGGCGTCTTGTCCGCGGGTTTCGGCTGTTCAGGGGGAGTGCTGGGCTTCGCCTCGGCAGCGTGACCTCTCTCAGCGTCCGGCGACGGCTTGCTGGTCTTGAGTTTGGCTCGGATGCGGCCAACGGCCTTGATACCGCCACCGCCGGTCGCGATCGTCAGTACGAGTCCTGGGACGACGTGACCGAAGGCCCGAATCGGGTCGTTCTTCCACTCCTCCCAGTTGGCGACGGCCTTGGCGAACTGCACCGGATGTTGCGCGCCGTCGATCAGGCCCTTGACCTGTCCGATGGGTCCTCGTTCGGCCCAGCCGTCAGCGTCGAAAGCGTAGTAGACCGGTGCGCTCAAGGGGTTGGACGCAAGCGCGCTCAGCCCGAGATCCTTGGAGCCTTCCCATAGACCGGGCAGGTAGTGGTGAGCGTAGTCATTCCATGCCTTCTCAAGTGGGTTCCCGGTCTTCCCGCGCTGAGCCAAGGCAAGCTGCGCGGCGTTGGCCGCGGCTTGGACGACCTGCTGCTGATCGGTCTTGAGGAGCTCGTCGCGGCGGCGTTCGAGGTCACGCTTCTGGTCGGCGACCCACCTCCCGGCGCGGCCGATGGAACGAGCCGCCCCTGTGCTCAGCCCCAGGCCGCGCAGAATGCGCTCCAGCTCTTCACCCGAGTCCTGCCAAGCTCGCCCTGCCCTCGTCATTTCCTCGGCGAGCAGGTTGATTTGGTCGGGACGCCCGCTCAACACATCTCCAGATCCACGAGGAGCCGCTGACGGAGATCCCGAGATACGTGGGGCGGCGACATGCCGCGGAGGCTCCTTCGCCTCCGCGGCTAAAACACGAACCTGCTCGAAGGCGTCTAGAAACCCGTTCCGCACCGATCGATGTCGATTCGCGAGGGCCGAGAACAACTGATTCCCAGCGGGACCGACCAACGCCCCCTCGCTCAGCAGCGCGAAGGCGCGCCGCAGCGCCGGCCCATGCTGCTCCCCCAGGCGCGCGACCTCGGCGAGCACCGCTGCGGCCCGCTCCGCACGTGCCACCTCCGCTACCCGAGCACACCGGTCAATGCCACTATCGACATCCCGTCCGGAGTCACTCGAACGCCCTCCGACCCAGTTCTGAACACATGCAAGCGGCCCCCATCATGGCAGAATAATCGAGTCGTAACGGCCAGAACTAACGCACTTCATGACAATGGGTCAATCGATCTACAATCGTGGCCACACCTGGTCAACTTCGTCCGCAACGCGGACGCTGAGCTCCGTCCGGCCGGTGGACCGCACAGGCGGTCAGGGTGAGCTGGGCGCGAGAAACACCGCGTACGACCAGCCCTGAGAGCCGGGAGGTCGGCGGAGCAGCCGCTGAAGATCACGGACGCGGTCTGCCGCAACGTCGGTCACCGGGCGTTCGGAGTGTCCGAAGCGCCTGAGCATTTGACCGTCGTAGCGACCGACAGAGCTCAACGGCGCACCCGTAGGATCTTGACCCCTACGAGGACGCGGCGGCCTCGTCGCGTTCGTCGACGACTCAGATGTGCCTTGGAACGAGCAGTCTGCGTACCTGCGTGGCGTCCTGGGGGATGGCCTTCTCGGGTCAGTGCCATCGGCTGAAGTCGCCGCGGGCGATCTCCGCACGCCGAGACCGGATGACCGCCATCTCGTTCAGCGCCATGATCGGGAGCAGGAGCGGCACCACTGCGAGCAGCCACGGTGACGCCACCGTCAGCAGGGCTCCTCCCAGCCCGCCGACGAATCCCAGAGTTCGAAGGGCCATCCGGCCATCACGCCGTCCCAGCTCGGATGGCCTTCGGAGATCTTCAGGACCATCGCCGCCCACAGCGCCCAGCAGGCGCCCGTCCAGGCCAGGCAGAACGAGAAAACCACATTGGTCAGGCGGTTCACGTACTCCCGGCTCTTGGGCTCCTCACCGGTGTAGGCGTTCAGGTACCAGATCGCCAGAACCATCAGCACGGCCCCGATCAGCACGATGCACAAGCCGACGACCAGGCCCAGCCGCCACATCGCCGGTTCCCGGTCCTTGTACATCGATCAGCTCATCCAGACGGCGCGGTCACCGGACCTCATCAGTGCCTGAAGGACTCGATGTCGCCGTAGGGGTCGGGGTCGTCAGGGTTATCGGGATTCTTGCGCGCCGGGGTGCGTCCCCGCGTGCTGAATCCGTCGAATACCTCGCCACGATCTGACCGGCCTGAACGGGTCCGGTAGTAGTAGAGACTCGCTGACCCCAGTGCGAACACCGCGACGACGAACATCAGATACAGCGGCATACCGGAACCCGACCCTTCTGCCCGCCAGCCCCCAGAGCCTAGCCAACACGGGATCGAAGCGTGGCCGGCGATCTTCCGTTCGGTCCCGGTGGCGGGCTCTGCACCGCTCCACAATGGTGCGTGGTGTGACCGGAATCGGCCTTCGCCCCGCGCTGAGGAGCCTCAGAAGCCGCCCGACCGGCTCTGGTGGGGGGCGGTGGTGCTGGCACTCTCGGGGGCGGGCCGGATTAAGTGGGGTTGGGGGTTAGGAGGTGGGTGCGGAGGGCTTTTTTGTCGGGCTTGCCTATTGAGGTGTGGGGGAGGGTGGGGAGGAGTTCGAGGCGTTCGGGGATTTTGAAGGCGGCTACGCCTCGGGCGGTTAGGGACTCGGCCACCTCTTCCAGGGTCAGGGTGCGGCCCGGGTGGAGGCTGGCGAAAAGGCAGACGCGTTCGCCTACCTCGGGGTCGGGCATCGCTACGGCCGCTACCTCTGAGACCTGGGGCATTTCCTGGACGAGCGTCTCGATCTCGCCGGACGAGATCTTCTCGCCGCCGCGGTTGATCAGGTCCTTGACGCGGCCGCAGACGACGACGTTGCCCTCCGGGGTGATGCGCACCAGGTCGCCGGTGCGGTACCAGCCGTCGGGGGTGAACGACACGGCGTTCTGGTCGGGGACGCCGTAGTAGCCGCGCGGGGTGTACGGGCCGCGGGTGAGGAGTTCGCCGATCTCGCCCGGGAGCACCGGGTTTCCGTCGGGGTCGATGACGAGGAGTTCGTCGTACGGGCTGATGGGGGCGCCTTGGGTGCCGTTCGCGATCTCGGGGGGCGCGTCGGGCGGGGTGTAGCAGATCAGGCCCTCGGCCATGCCGTACACCTGCTGGAGGCGGCAGCCGAGGGCCGGGCCGATGCGCGCGGCGACCTCGGGGGAGAGGACGGAGCCGCCGACGTGGATCGTGCGCAGGGTGGAGAGGTCGGCGGACGTGGTCGCGGCGGCGGACGCCCAGCGCAGCGCGACGGCGGGGACGGCGGAGGTGGAGGTGACGCCTTCGGCCTCGATCGCCGCGAACACCGCGTCCGGGCGCGGGGACGGCAGCAGGACGGCGCGTCCGCCGGAGAACAGCGCGCCGAGGATGCCGGGGCTCGCGAGCGGGAAGTTGTGCCCGGCCGGCAGGACGGCCAGGTAGACGGTGCCGGCGTCGAAGCCGCAGGCGAGGGCGCTGCGGCGGGCGTTGTACTCGTAGTCGTCGTGGGTACGGCTGATCACCTTCGGGACGCCCGTGGTGCCGCCGGACAGCAGCATCAGCGCGACGTCCGAGCCGGACGGGGCGCGGGCGTCGAGCGCCTCGCGGCGGGCGGACGGGTCGCCGCCGCGTTCGATCAGCGTCCGGACGTCCACGCTCCCGGGCCGCACGTCGTCGCCGACCACCAGGACGCGCGCGGGCTCGGGCAGCGCCGACGCGACCCGGTGCGCGAGGGCCTGGTGGTCGTAGCCGCGCCAGGTGTCGGGGACGACGATGCCCTTCACGCCGACGTGCGCGCCGATCGAGGTCAGCTCGTACTCGCGGTGCGGCGGCAGCATCATCACCGGGACGACGCCGAGCCGCAGGCACGCGAACGCGACCACGACGAACTCCCAGCCGTTCGGGAGCTGGACGAGGACGGAGTCGCCGCGTCCGAGGCCGCTCGCGGCGAGGCCCTCGGCGAGCGCGTCGGACCGTTCGGCGAGGTCGCGGTAGCCGAGGCGGCGCTCGCCGTCCACCACGGCGGTGCGGTCGCCCCACTGGTCGGCCCACTCCCACGGGTACGAGCCGAGCGGGCGGCCCCGCCACAGGCCCGCCGCCCGGTACGCGTGCGCGAGGTCGGCGGGCCAGGGGGTCACGTCGTCGGGGTTCATGTCGGCTCCCTTCAGCCGGCGAGGGCGGACTCGCCGCCGTCGATGCGTTCGGCGAGCAGCGCCGCGACCGCGTCGATCGTGGGCCGGTCCCAGAACAAGGTCGCCGAGAGCGGCAGCCGGAACCGGCGCTCCAGGCCGCGCCGGATCCGTACGGTCATCACGGAGTCCACGCCCATCTCCACCAGGGGGCGGCGCGGATCGACCTCGGCGGCGGCGAGCTTGGTCTCGGTCGCGACCTGCCGCTGGATCTCCTGGGTGAGGTAGACGCGCAGCTCCGGCAGGTCCAGCCCGACCCACGGCGTCGGCGCGGGCTCGGTGCCGCCCGTACTTTCGGCGGGGGTGTCGGCGGGCAGCTCGCTCAGCAGCGGCGCCCGGCGCTCGCCCGCCTCCAGCGGGATGGTGCGCAGCACGGCGGCGTAGCCGAGCCCGTACCGCTCGGCCAGCTCCCACGAGTCGAACGCCTCGGTGAGCGTGATGTCGCCCGTCCCGCGCGCGTTCAGCTCGGCGTCGATCGCGGCGGACGAGGTGGACATGCCGAGCCCGCGCCACGACGTCCAGGCGAGGCTGGACGCGGCGGTGTCCCCGGCGGCGCGGCGGTGCGCGGCGAGCGCGTCGAGGAAAGCGTTGCCCGACGCGTACGCGGCCTGCCCCGGCAGCCCGAGGAGCTGCCCGCTGGAGGAGAACAGCACGAAGAAGTCCACGCTGCCCGGCGGGAACAGCGAGTGCAGCACCATCGCGCCGTCCACTTTGGGCCGCAGGACGCCGCGCAGCGTCTCCTCGTCCAGCGCGCGCAGCGGCTGGTCGGCGAGGACGCCCGCCGCGTGCACGACGCCGCGGATCGGCGGCAGCCCGAGCGCGGACGGGCTGAGGGCCTTCGCGGCGGCCTCCCCGTCGGCGACGTCCAGCGCGACGGTGACGACGGTGACGCCGAGCCGTTCGAGCGAACGGATCGCGTCGACCTGCGCGAGCCGCCTCGGGTCGGTGAGGCCGTCCCACAGGTCTCGGGGCGGCGGCGCGCTCCGGCCGGCGAGGACGAGCCGCCGCGCGCCGCGCCCGGCGAGCCACTTGGCGACCTCCAGGCCCAGCACGCCGAGACCACCGGTGACCAGGTACGTCCCGTCGGGCTCGCACAGCACGGGCTGGCGGACGGGGTCGCCGTCCAGGCGGCGCAGCCGCGGGACGGACGGCGCGCCGTCGCGCACCACGACGACGTCCTCGCCGCGGACGCCGCGCACGACGTCCAGCAGGCCGGGGACGTCGCGGGGCGAACGGCCGATGTCGACCACGCCGCCCCAGAACTCCGGGTGCTCCCCGCCGATGATCCGGCCGAGGCCCCACAGCGGGCCGTGCCCGAGCGTCCGCTCGCCCGCGCTCTCCCGGACGTCCTGCGTGACGCACCAGAGCCTGGCGGGCGAGGCGAGCCCGGCCCCGGCGAGCCGCTGCGCGGTGCTCGCGAGCAGCCACGCGCCGTCCGCCGCGGCCTCGCCGACGCCCTCCACCGAGCCGCCCGCGGGGGCGGGCGCGGGCACGACCAGGACGATCCGCCCGCTCTCCAGCTCGTCGTCGTCCAGGTCGGCGGGCACCGCGACCGCGCGGTGCGGGACGCCCGCCTCGCCGAGCCGCTCGGTCAGCCGCCCGAGCAGCGCCGAGTCCGGGCCGACGAGCGTCATGCTCGGCCCCGTGCCGTCCGTGCTCGACGCATTCGACGGCTCGCGCTCCAGCGGCGTCCAGGCCATCGCGTGGACGAGGCGGCGCGGGTTGGTGACCGCGCCCGCGTCGCTGTCCAGCGCGCCGTACCGCAGCCGCGACAGCCGGCCGACGACCGTGCCGTCCAGGTCGGTGATCTCGACGTCCACGGTGTCGTCGTCCACCACGCGGACGGTGACGTGCGCGCGGGCGGGCGGCGCCTCGGCGAGCGTGACGCGGTGGATGTGCGCGGGCATCCGCAGGATCGGCGGGCCGGTGAACGCGACGGACGCGGCCGACAGCGCGGCGTCCAGCACCGGCGCCCAGGTGGCGGGCGGGTCGTCGGACTCGCGGTCGGCGCGGATCGTCGCGGCGAAGGAGCCCTCGCCGACCCGGATCCGCTCGACCTCCCACGGGAAGCCCATCGCGGCCACGCCGAGCGACGCGAGCCGGTCGATCACGTAGCCGGGCAGCAGTTCGACGTTGTTCGGGCCCATGCTGACGCGCGGCGCGGCGCGCGGGTCGGTGCGCGGCTCGATCGCGGCGGTCGTGTGCGTGACCCACCCCTCGCCGTCCCCGGGGCCCGTGCCGCCGCCGCCCGCGTCGACGATGCGGGACGACAGCCGTACCGTGCCGTCCTGGAGGACGATCTGGAGGTCGCGCGGGCTCGCGACGCTGACCGGGACGCGCAGCGCCACGTCGGTGAGGTCGGGCCACGGGCCGGTGGACGTCGCGGCGGTGAGGAAGCTGTCCAGCAGCACCGCCGCCGGGATGATCTCCACCTCGCGGACGGGGTGGTCGCCGGGGTACGGGCGCGAGTCGCGGTCCAGGTGGGTGCGCCAGACCTGCGCGGGCGTCGTGCCGTTCACGCTGGTCCGGCCGCCGAGCAGGGTGTGGCTGTCCACGTCGTGCTGCTCGACGTGGCCGGCGCGGGCGGCGGGCTCCTCGGCCCAGTGCCGTTCGCGCTGCCACGCGGTCGCGGGCAGGTCCGCGAGCGCGCCGTTGCGCCACAGCGCCGTCCAGTCGACCTCGGCGCCGTGGCACCACAGCAGGCCGAGGCCGCTCAGCAGCTCCTCGCGCTCGCGGCGCTTGCGGCGCAGGGAGTGCGTGGCGAACGCGTCGCCGACGCCGAGGTCGTCCAGCGTCTCGTTGATCGAGTGCTCCACCACCGGGTGCGGGGAGACCTCGACGAACAGCCGGTACCCGTCCTCCGCCGCCGCCCGCACCGCGCCCGCGAACCGCACCTGGTTGCGCAGGTTCGCCGCCCAGTACGCGCCGTCGCGCGGGGCGTCCGAACGCGGGTCCGCGAGCGCCGTGCCGTAGACGGGCACCTCGGGCGCCGAGGGCGGGAGGTCGCCCGCCGCCGCGGCGAGCCGGTCCAGCAGCGGCTCCATCTGCGGGCCGTGGAACGCCACGTCCGAATCGACCTTGCGGGCGGACAGGCCGTCGGCGCGCCACCGCTCGCGGATCTCCTCGATCGTCGCGGGGTCCCCGGAGATCACGGTCGAGCCGGTGGACGAGGCGACCGCGGCGGCGGCGCCGGGCCAGGGCGCGAGCCTGCGCTCGGCCTCGTCCGCCGGGAGGTTGACCATGGCCATCGCGCCCTGGCCCGCGACCTCGCGCAGCAGCACCGAGCGGCGGCAGACGAGCCGGGCGCCCCGCTCCAGGGTGAGCACGCCCGCGGTGACGGCGGCGGCGATCTCCCCGACCGAGTGGCCGAGCACCGCGGCCGGGCGGACGCCCGACGCCCGCCACACCGCCGCCAGCCCGACCTGCACCGCGAAGATCATCGGCTGGATCACGTCCACCGGCTGCGGCTCGTCGCTCAGGATCGTCGCGCGCGGCGACACCCCCATCTCCTCGACGAACACCGGCTCGATCGCGTCGATCACCTCGGCGAACGGCGCGCTCCCGGCGAGCAGCCCGCGCGCCATCCCGGTCCACTGCGAGCCGTGCCCGGAGAACACCCACACCAGGCCCTCGCCCGCGCCGGGCAGCACCGCGCCGGCCGCCGCCCTCGGGGCCTCGTCCGCGACCTCCCGCAGCTTCGCGACCAGCTCGTCCCGGCCGTCCGCGACCACGGCGGCGCGTTCGGGGAGGTGGGCGCGGCGGTGCGCGAGGGTGTGGCCGACGTCGGCGAGCCGCAGCGCCGGGTCGCGTTCGAGGCGGTCCGCGAGCCGTCCGGCGTACTCCTGGACGGCCGCCGCGCTCGCGCCCGCCAGCGGGTACACGGCGAGGCCCGGCTCGCCGCCCGAGCCGCCCGCCGCGTCCCCGGCCGCCGCGTCCCCGGCCTCCGGCTCGTCGGCCGCCGCCGCCCCGGCCCGCGGCTCGTTCACCCGCTCGGCCTCTTCGAGGATGACGTGCGCGATCGTCCCGCCGTAGCCGTACCCGGAGACGCCCGCGCGGCGCGGCCCGCCGCCGTCCGGGCCGGGCCAGGGGGTCGGCTTGGTGACGACCCGCAGCCCGGCGGTGTCCCACGGGATCGCGGGGTTCGGCGTGGTGAAGTTGAGGTTGGGTGGGATCTCGCGGTGGCCGAGCGCGAGCACCGTCTTGATGACCCCGGCCATCCCCGCGCCCGCTTCGAGGTGCCCGACGTTCGGCTTGACCGAGCCGATCAGCAGCGGGCGCTCCGGGTCCCGGCCGCGGCCGAACACCTCGCTCATCGCCTGCGCCTCAAGGGGGTCGCCGACGCGGGTGCCGGTGCCGTGCGCCTCCACGTACCCGACGGTCGCCGGGTCCACCCCGGCCGCCTCGTACGCGCGGCGCATCAGGTGCGCCTGCGCGTCGCCGTTCGGCGCCATGATCCCGTTGGTCTTGCCGTCCTGGTGCACCGCGCTGCCGCGCAGCACCGCGAGGACCCGGTCGCCGTCGCGGCGGGCGTCCGCGAGCCGCTTGAGGACGATCACGCCGCCGCCCTCGCCGCGCCCGTAGCCGTCGGCGTCCGCGTCGAACGACTTGCTGCGCCCGTCCGGGGACGTCGCGCCCGCCGCGTCCAGCACCAGCGACAGCCCCGGCGCCGCCATCACCAGCACGCCCCCGGCGAGCGCCACCGGGCACTCCCCGGCCTGGAGCGCCCGCACCGCGAGGTGGATCGCGACCAGCGACGACGAGCACGCGGTGTCGACGGCCATGCTCGGGCCGCGCAGGTCCAGCAGGTACGACACGCGGTTCGCGACCGCGCAGTACGCGCCGCCGACGCCCGTCCACGCCTCGATCCGCGGCAGGTCCTCCAGCAGCCGGCGGCCGTAGTCGTCTGAGCCGACGCCGACGAACACGCCCGCGTCCGTGCCGCCGAGGTCCGGCGGGCGGATCCCGGCGTGCTCCAGCGCCTCCCAGGACAGCTCCAGGACGATGCGCTGCTGCGGGTCCATGAGCGCGGCCTCGCGCGGGGTGATGCCGAAGAAGTCGGCGTCGAAGCCCCGCACGTCGTCGAGGAACGCGCCCCGCTTCGTGACGTCCCTGACCGCCGCGGCGTGCTCGCGGCCCTGCGAGGCGTACCAGTCCCAGCGTCCCTCGGGGAGCTCCCCGATGCTGTCGCCGCCCGCGCGCAGGAAGTCCCAGAAGCCGTCCGGCGAGTCGAGGCCCCCGGCGAACCGGCAGGCCATTCCGATGATGGCGATGGGCTCGCGGTCGCGAGGGCTCATCGGCGTTCCTCTTTCGCTCATGTTCACGAACACTCACAGGGGCACGGCAGGGACGGCTCGACACTGGCTTGAGGGACCAGGCGGCGGGGTCAGCGGCCTCCGGCGGTGTGCACGACCTCGCCGTTGACGTTGCCGTTGGCGGCCGACCCGAGGAAGACGACCAGCCGGGCGACGTCGTCGGCGGTGCTGAGCCGCCCGCTCGGCGTCTCCTCCGCGGCCTTCGCCAGCAGCTCCGGGTCCACGGCCTCCAGGCTCTCGGTGAGCGTGCCGCCGGGGGCGACGACGTTGGCGAGCACGCCGTCGCGCGTCCACATCAGCGACCGCGCGAAGCCGTGCAGCGCCGCCTTCGCCGCGCTGTAGAACTCCGAGTTCGGGTTGCCGTACGCGGCGGTGACCGAGGACAGCAGGACGATCCGCCCCCAGCCGCGCTCGCGCATCCCGCCGAGCGCCTCCCGCACCGTCCACAGGTGCCCCTCGACGTTCTCGCGGAACAGCCCGAGCCAGTGGTCCATGTCCTGGTTTTGGAACGGGGGCGCGTCCTCGGGGTTCACCCACGTCCAGGTCTGGGCGTTCGCCACGACGACGTCGACGCCGCCCCAGCGATCCTCGACCGAGCGGACCGTCCGCCGGATCGAGTCCGGGTCGGCGAGGTCGTAGCGCAGCGCGCACGCCCGCGCGTCCCCGCCGAGCTCCTCCACGACGCGCTTCGCCGCCGTGTCGGACGTGTGGTAGGTGACGGCGACCTTCGCGCCCTCCGCCGCGAACGCCCGCGCCGTCGCCCGGCCGATGCCGCGCGTCGCGCCGGTGACGAGCACCCGCCGTCCCGCCAGGCCGAGATCCATCGCAACCCCTCCTCGCTCGCCGGGGCCCGGCGGCGTTCGCCGGAGCCCAGCGGCAATCTGCGCCAGCGCCCTCGAAACCCGCTTGGACGCCGCGTGGTGGTTCAAGGGCGCGTTGAGCGGCGGTCCGTAGCGTCCGCGCCAGGAGCCCGGCCCGGACCCGGTCCCGGGTCCGGAACCGACGGAGGAGAGCGATGCTGCGCGACGAGCTGAAGGAGATACGCGACCCGGTGCTGCGGAAGGTGCAGGACCATCCGTTCTGGGCGGGCCTGCGGGACGGGACGCTGCCGCCCGAGGCGCTCGCGTTCTTCGTCCAGCAGGACACCGGGCACCTGCTGCCCGCGTACGCCCGGGCCCTGGCCCGCTGCGCGGCGGCCGCGCCCGACGACGCCGACACCGCGCTGCTCGGCCAGTCGATCGTCGGCACCCTCGACGCCCGCGACAAGCTGCGCCGCGCGTACGCGGACCTCGCGAGCGAGCTGGGCGCGCCCGCGCTCGGCGAGCAGCTCCCGATCGACCCGGCGACGCACGCGCACGCGTCGTTCTTCACCGCCGCGTCGGCGCGCTCGTTCCACGACGGGCTCGGCGCGCTGCTGCCGATGGTGTGGTTCAACGCCGAGGTGTCGGACGGCCTGAGGGACGGCGTCCGGCCCGGCTCCCGGTACGCGCCGTGGATCGAGGTCTACCACCCGGGCGAGTCGTACGGGTACGCCGTCAGCGCGTTCCTCGACATGGTGGACCGGGCGGCGGAGACGGCCTCCGAACGGGGGCGTCGCGCGATCGTCGAACAGTTCTCCATCAGCGTCCGTTACGAATGGGCCTTCGCCGACTGCTGCCTTCACCAGCCCTCGTGGCCGGTCTGAACGATCCCGGACGAGAGAGGTCTTCCATGAGCGCCGACACCAGCGCCGACACGCCGATTCCCTACCCGTTCGAGTGGACCCCGGTGATGGAGGTCCCCGAGAAGCTGCGCGGCCTGCGCGAGCGCGCGCAGGTGGACGTGCGGCTGCCGTCCGGCGACACCGCGGTGATGGTGACCCGCTACAAGGACGTGCGCAGCCTGTTCGCCGACGCGCGGCTGAGCAAGAACATCGCCCGGCCCGGCATGGCGCGGGTCTCGGCCGACAATGACCTGTTCGTCGACCCGAAGATCGACGGCGACCCGCCGCACCACACCGCCATGCGCGGCCTGGTGACCCGGGCGTTCACCGCGCGCCGGATCGAGCTGCTGCGCCCGTTCGCCCAGTCGGTCACCGACGAGCTGCTGGACGCGATGGCGGACGGCCCGAAGCCCGCCGAGCTGAACGAGGCGCTCGCGTTCCCGCTGCCGATCCTCGTGATCTGCAAGCTGCTCGGCGTCCCGCCGGAGGACCGCGACAAGTTCCGCCGCCTCGTGGACGGCTTCCTGTCGGTCACCAAGCTGCCGCCCGCCGAGGTGGAGGAGTGCCGCAAGGGCCTGTGGGCCTACCTCGCCGACCTCATCGCGACCAAGCGGAAGAACCCGGCGACGACCTGATCGGCAGCCTGATCAAGGTGCGCGACGAGGACGAGAACCGGCTGTCGGACTACGAGCTGCACCACTGGACGCAGAGCCTGCTCATCGCCGGCTACGTCACCACCGCCAGCCAGATCGGCACCGGCACCGCCGTCCTGCTGCACCGCCGCGACCTGGTCGAGCAGGTGAAGGCCGACCCGGAGCTCGTGCCGTCCACGGTGGAGGAACTGCTCCGCACGCAGATCATGGGCTCGTCCATCGGCACGCTCCGCTACGCCCTCACCGACATCGAGCTGTCGGACGGCTCGGTCATCAAGGAGGGCACGAGCGTCCTGCTGTCGGAGGAGTCCGCCAACATGGACGAGACGGTGTTCGACGACCCGTTCACCATCGACATCCACCGCAAGGAGAACCACCACATGACGTTCGGCGCGGGCATCCACTACTGCGTGGGCGCCGCGCTGGCCCGGATGGAGCTCCAGGTCGCGACCGAGACCCTGCTGCGCCGCTTCCCCGACATCCGCCTCGCCGTCCCCGCCCGCGACCTGCCGCGCGGTCTCGGCGGCTTCATGGAGGGCTTCACCGCCATCCCGGTCACCTGGTAGGCGTCCGCCTCCGGCCCCCGGCGCGCCGCCGCCGGGGCTTCCCCATCCCGTCCGCATGCCCGAAACTGAGCCCTTCGCCGTTCCTAGGAGGCGTTCATGGCGCGTACGGCACTGGTCGTCGGCGGCGGCGTGGCGGGACCGGCCACCGCGCTCGCGCTCCACCGCGCGGGCATCGACGCGACCGTCCACGAGGCGTACGCCGCCCCGTCCGACGGCGTGGGCGTCACCCTGTCGATCGCGCCGAACGGGCTGTCCGCACTGGAGATCGTCGGCGCGGCCGACGCCGTCCGCGCGATCGGGCAGCCCATCACGCGGGCGGTCATGCACGACGGCCGCGGCAGGACGATCGGGACGTTCCCCGGCCTGCGCGGCCTGCCGCCCAGCCTGGCGCTCTGGCGCGACGACCTGTGCCGCGCCCTGCGCGAACGTGCCGCCGGCCAGGGCATCGAGACCCGCTTCGGCGAACGCCTGGTCGGCGCCGAGGAGGACCCGGACGGCGTCACCGCCCTGTTCGCCGACGGCACCACCGCACGCGCCGACATCCTCGTCGGAGCCGACGGCATCGGCTCCACCGTCCGCACGCTCATCGACCCCGCCGCGCCCGGCCCCCAAGCCACCCGGCTCCTCAACTTCGGCGCCGCCGCCGACGTGACGCTGCCCGCCGACCCCAGCACGATGTTCTTCGCGTTCGGCAAGCGCGGCTTCCTCGGCTACTGGGCACAACCGGACGGCCGTACGGCATGGTTCGCGAACGTCCCGCACGCCGCGATGACCTCCGCCGAAGCCCGCGAAACCCCCGAGCCGAATGGTTGGACCGACTCCGCGACATCTACTCCGACGAGATCCCAGCCGCGAAGATCCTCACCGCCACCGACCCCGAGGCGCTCACCGTCCTCGGCTCCATGCAGGACATGCCGAAGGTGCCGCGCTGGCACCGGGGCCGCATGGTCCTCGTCGGCGACTCCGCGCACGCCCCGTCCTCGTCCTCAGGCCAGGGCGCGTCCATGGCCGTCGAGAGCGCCGTCGAACTGGCCCGCTGCCTCCGCGACATCCCCGCCCCGGAGGCCGCGTTCACCGCCTACGAACGCCTCCGCCGCGCCCGCGTGGAGAAGGTCATCGACCGCGGCGCCAAGGCCAACACCACCAAGACACTGGGCCCGTTCGCCAAGACCATGATGCGGCTGACCCTCCCCATCCTCACCCGCACCCTCCTCAACCCGAACGAACCCTAGGCCCGAACAACGCCACACCATCAACTGGAAAGCCCCAGCCCCCTGACCCGCCGCAGAACCCTCCGCAACCGCGCCGGGCCGCGCTGGTGGGACCGTCGTTCTCGTGAACGAGTCCTGGGATTTCAGGATCGTGCATCACATCGTCAGCAAGGGTTCCCGGCCCCCGAACACGAACCGACAGCCGATCGCTGACCAGCGCCCGGGCCAGCATGCAAACGACGGCAAGGCGAAGTGCGACCAGACAGGCGACGACGAGCCCACCCACCCCCACGGCCAGACGGGACCACCGTCCCAACCGGCCGATACCTCGTTAGACCGCGTTGCGATACGTGCAGCTCGGCCGGCCCCTGCGGCGAGTCGCCGAACCCGCCAGGCAGCGACCGCGCACCCCTGGCCCGGCCCGTACGCGAGGCGCACCCGCGTCCCGACAACGGCCGCACGCCTCCAACCACCACCGCGACCACCCCGCACCCAACGGCCAGCCCCCCCGCCAGCCGCGCCCCCAACCTCCCAGCACAAACACCTAGTCCCAGGGACCACCTGAGAGAGAACCTCTCCCTGCTGCCCGATCAGGCGTTCCTCGCCACCCGCAGCAACTCGCCGACCTGCCGACGACTCAGCACCAGCTTGGGCCCCTCGGGTCCTTGCTGTCCCGCACTCCAACGGACCCATGCAGGACGGCCAACTCCACGCACTCTTTGCCTGACGTGTCGCTGTAGCTGCTTCTACGCCAGTGAACCTCGTCGCTCATGACCACCTCTCAAATGCCAAGATTGTGGGCCGTTCGCCAAGACGGTGATGCTGCCGCTGGCCCGCCTCACCTCACCCCACCCGCCCCTTGACTCTGAACGGATCCTCGGCCCCAGGCAACGCCACGCCAACGAGTGGAACGACCCCATTCGCTGAACCGAGCCCGGGCCAGGTCAGGCGTGCAGGATGCTTCGGAGGGCGTCTTCCAGCGCGGTGACCATAGAGAACAGACATGGGAAGGGCCTCCGCCGGAACGGAGGCCCTGGCCGTCTTGTCACGCGCTCCGCGTCAGCGAGTACGTGCTAGACGACCGCTAGAGGGAGTCTCTCCCTGCTTCCCGTTACTAGGCGTTCCTCGCCGCCGGAGCAGCTCCCGAGCTGCCGACGACTCAGCACCAGCTTGGGCCCTTCGGGTCCTTGCTGTCCCGCACTCCAACGGAGCTGTTCAGGTCGGCCAGCTCAATGCACTCTTTGCCTGACGTGTCACTACGGCTGGACTTGCGCCACTTCACGTCGTCCATATTCAGCCCTCCATCGCATCCCTGATGAGGCCCTCTGACACTCTCCGAGGCTGCGCCTCGCCCATGAGGGTGTCATACCGTCGCCGGTACCCGGCGACCTTGGAAGGAGTCACTACGAGTCTCCCTCCGCCCACAGCTTCTATGTACGCTGCCACACGTTTTCCCCCATGGAGGAGCTGGAACGAACCGTCCACCCCCACGTGTGCTCCTATGTCTCGCGACACGACTCGTAGAACGACGTTGGGCCACCTGGACACCTCCAGCAGGTACGCAAGCTGCTCCCTCATCACCTCCTTGCCGCCGATGGGGTCCAGCAGCGCCGATTCTTTGATCAGGAATCGCAGCTCAAGGGGATCCTTTTTTCGTAGTGACTCTTGCCTGGCCAGCCGATCCCGTACCGCTGCGTCGATGTCGGTCACCACGACCGAGACCTCGAACAGCGCTCTCATGTAGGGCTCCGTTTGGAGCAGCCCTGGCACCACCAAGGCGTTGTACGACTCAATGCGCTCGGCCTGGCGTTCGTACACCACGTACTGGTTCCACCAGTCCGGATCATGCGGTCGGTCCCTCTGCCGCACCATGCGGGTCAGGTGCCCGTCAGTCTTCCATCGCAGGTCAAGGGATTCGGCCTGCTCTATCTGTAGTTGTGACCGTGCTGCTTCCAGATTTGAGACTTGCGAGGCTGTGACTCCGATGATCTCTCCCACCTGCGCAGTGGTCATGCCCCATGTCAGGCGGAGAAACCTCAGGTTGGACGCGATCCAGTGCCCATAGTCATTGTCCGGATCGAGGTTGCCGACACGGCTCATATCAAGCCCCTCAAGATCGCAGATTCACAATATCCCGGATTGTGTACCACAAGCGTACTCCCTGTAATGCAGGCTGGCGGCCAGTGCAGCCGAAGGAGTATCCATGTGCACAACAGCAGGGCCGGAGGCGGGAGAACGGCTCTCTCTGGTGGACGCCGGCGTGGCCGCGGCCGCTATGGCGAGGTCATTCACCATGGACGAAATGGTGCGGGCTGGGGCTTCCGTCCTTCTTGGGGAAGATGCCCAGCTCGTCGTGAGCGAGCTGGTGTCCAATGCGGTGAAACACGCCCCCGGCCCGACGGCTCTTTATGTCGCCGCGTCCCCCGAAACCGTGATTCTGGAGGTGTGGGACCAGGGCACAGGGCTCCCTCGCGTACGGGTCCCAAGCCTTGAGGACGATTCCGGACGTGGGCTGAACATCATCAATGAGCTGAGCGGCCATCGGCTCAGTTGGAAGCGCCATGCCGATGGCTGCAAGTCCGTCCGAGTCGTCCTAGGCGCAGGATGATCTCAACGGACGGCTCGTTCCGTCGTGGGCGGAGGCGGAACGAGTCCGTGGAGAGGCCGGTGTGGTGCCCGTGCCCCCGGGCCCGTCACGAAAGTGGATCTTGGACACAGGTGGTCAAGGTTGTGGGGCGCGGGGATCCGATGGTGGTCAAGCCGGAGAGCGTTCCGACAAGGCGTACGACTCCCGGGCGGGGCCGCGCCTACCCGGATGCGCTGAATTTGCGGTCCGCAGACTTTGAAACGACCGTGCATTTCGCGGCCATCGAGGAATGGCTATGACCGGAACGTTCGGGACGGACTCTGGCTCGGGGAGCTCAACCGTTCGATCTCGGAGAGCACGTGGTGCACATGTGGACGCACCTGCGCTCGCAATGTCTCGCTCCAGTCTTCCTCGCTGTAACGGTAGTTGAGGTAGAGCTGCCGGGCGTATTCGAGGACGGGGCGGTGTTCGAGTGGGAGCTGAGCTAGAGCCCATTCGGCGGCGGCGTCCTTCGACCTGATCTGGCCGGTGGCGAGTGTGGTCCAGATACGTGCGAAAGTCAGCAGGACGTTGCGGGTGTCGCTGTCCAGTTCGTCGAGCAGGTCGGGAATGGCCGTCACGCTGGCCCGGACCACGTCGGAGTGTGGGACGGGGGCGAGGACCTGTGTCAGCCGCGGGCCGGTGAGGGCGCGGTCCGCGGTCAGCGCCATCGTGATCAGCAGGGCCAGATCAGGCATCGGCTCCGGCCGGGGGACCTTCCCAGCCTCGTACTCGGCGCGCAGCCATTCGCCGTACAGGAAGTCGCAGGCCGGAGGATAACGCCATGGCCGGACCTCGTCCTGAACGACCACGATGAGCTCGACCGGGCGGGCCCCGTCCCCGGAACCGGAGATCCCGAGCAGGCCGCCCAGCAGCGCCCGTCGCTCCCGCTCGTCCATCGACCGTCCGGAGACGACCAGAACGTCCAGGTCGCTGGCCGGCCGGAGGCCGCCGAGCACGCACGACCCATGAAGATATGCACCGACGAGGTCCCCGCCCAGCACACCGCGGGCCAACCTCACGATCTCCTCAAGCTGATTCACCGCGTCAGTGTCTCTCGCGTCGGGTCCGACCGCACGGCAATATGGCCCGGCTCGCGGTCGGCTCGCGATCGGCCGTCATGCGGCCGTGCTGGTCACACCCGCCACCGAGCGGCCCTGAACAGCGCTTTCGCAACAGGCCCCCTTACCGTCAGGCCCACCTTGCTGTGGCCTGGCGAAGGAGAGCCCACCGGAAACTGGGAGCGAGTACCCCGCCTATCTGGCACCTCACACCTCTCTTACTCAACACCCTTAACGCTCTCCCTTCCGCGACCATTAACGCTCAGCGACGGTGTCGATACTGTCTGAGCATGTGTTCGATGGCAGATGATCTCGCGTCGCTGTCCACCGCTGAACTGGTGGACCGCGCGATGGCGGCCGCCGCGGAACTGGCCCGGCGGCAGCCGCCAGAGACGGCTGCTGAATGCCTGGAATCGGCCGAGAGACTTGCCGGTGCCCTGGACGTGGCCGAACGCGCCCTCGCGGGCTTTATCGGCGTCGTTGACGCGTCTGGTGAAACGCGTCGGTGGGGTCTTCCATCGACTCAGGCATGGTTGCGTTCGCGGCTAGGAATGCGCGACGCCCGAGCCAGGGAACGCATCACGTTGGCCCGGCAGCTGGCCCGTTTGCCGAAGGTGGACATGCTGTTGGCCACGGGTGGGCTCTCGTTCGGACATGCCGCGACCATTGCCAGGGCGGTGACCCGGTTGGACGGTCCGGACTGTGCCGCTGCCGAGGGCATTCTGCTCGGTCTGGTCGAGCAAGGATGCCCGCCCGGAAAGGTCGCCGCGACCGGGGACCGGATCGGTGAGGTGATAGCGGAACGCGACGGAACCGAACGCCCGCCTGAAGCACAGGCCCGCGGCTACGAGCGTTCATGGGTGTCCTCGGTGCGTTCGCTGGATGGCGGCCGTTATCTGAAGGGATGGCTGAACGCCGAGGATGCTGCCGTCTGGGACGCCGCGTTGGGTCCCCTGGCAAAGCCGGCCGGTGCCGATGACCGCCGCGACCTGCCCGAACGGACCGCGGCGGCGCTCACCGCAGTGCTGAGCGGCGGGCACGTCTCCGGCCAGGTCACCGTGGTGATGGATCTCGACACCCTGAACGGCGGACACACCCCCGCCCGCCTCGGCGACGGCTCACCGATCCCGGCCCCGCAAGCACGACGCATAGCGCTGGCCGCCGGTGTGTCCGCGCTGATCCTGGGGCGGAAGAACGTCCCGCTCTACCTCGGGCGGCGCGTACGGTTCGCGACCGCGGCCCAACGCCGAGTCCTCCAGGTGCTGTACCCGGTCTGCGTCGTCAACGGTTGTGAAGTTCCGGGGCATCTCTGCGAAGTCGACCACGTCGACGGATGGGCCCTGGCCAACGGTGCCACCGACATCGACCGACTGGTGCTGTGCTGCGCTTGGCACAACCGCTTCAAGCACGCACAGCCAGAGCGGATTAGCATCCGGCAAACCCCAGACGGCCTCTACACCTACCGCCTCCTCTCACCCGGCCACCGGAGCGGTAAGTCACCCGGCCACCGGAGCGGTAAGAACGAGACATCCGGCTTCCACGTCAACCGCAACCAGCCCAACAACCCGGACACCACACGGCCCAACACCTCCCGGTCCCGGGCGCACCGAAGCACCCGCACCACGCAACGCCCCCCAAGCCACCGACCCGCAAAACGTTCGCTCCATCCCTCCCACAGCGACAGGCAACCCACAGGTCCGTAAAACCCAACTCCCCACTCAGCCGCTAACACTGCAACGGCACTTGTGTTGCGGTTCGTAGTGATCACGGCGTGTGTGGCCGTCGATGTGGTTGTTGCGGACCTGGACCGGGTGCACGCGCGGATCGCGGGCAGGTTCGTCCTGTCCGAGCCGCGTGAGCGGGTCCGGGGAATGCGTCCGGGCTGGTCGCGGGGTTGGAGCGCAAGAATGGGTGGACGCCGGCCGAGCATGCCGGTGCGGTTTCACCTGATGGGATGCAGCGATTGCTGCGGCGGGCGGACTGGGACGTCGATGGCGCCCGGGACGATCTGCGGGGCTACGCCGTCGAGTATCTGGGGCACCGTGAGGGCGTGCTGGTCGTCGATGACACCGGGTTCTTGAAGAAGGGCACCTGCTCAGCCGGGGGGTGCAGCGGCAATACTCCGGGCTCCTTGATGCCCGCGGCAGGCAGGGTGTTGAGGGGCTGGACGGACGTGAGGGTGCCGGCTTGGGGGCTGGTTGCCGCTGGCCGAACGGCACGCGCGTCTTTGGCGGCCATCACGGAATCGGTGTGTCGTCAGGGGATGGCGGCTGCGGGGAGGGGGCAGGCCGGGCCAGTTCAGAAGGAGAATGTCATGACTGCGGCTTCGTTCCTGTCTGCGGTGGCGTTGAAGAATCGGACCAGGGCCTCGTAGGGCTCCCGCAGGTAATGCAGGCCGGTGTCGCCGCGGGGTTTCCAGGTTCCGGGGTAGACGTCTTCGGCGTCCATGTCGGCCGGGTCGTAGTGGACGGCCAGGGTCTCGAAGTCGGCCTTCCGGAGCAGGTCGGCGGCCTCCTTCACCTCTTCGGGGTCCCAGCCGTTCATGCCTTCGGCGTCCAGGAAGCTGCCGTCGATCTGCAACTCGATGCCGACATCGGCCGCGTCCAGGAGGTACTGGATGCCGGCCCACGCCTTGTCCAGGCCCACCGTATCCAGCGTGCCTTCGCTCGACTCCATGCGGCTGTCGATCAGGGACTGGAGCCATTGCGGGTCTTCGTCGCCTCGTTTCAATTCCTGCTGTGTGACGCGGGTGAAGGACATGTATCGGCCCACTCGTTGCTCCTATTCCGATTTTGCGCAGGGGGGTCCGAGAATGCCATGCGCCGCTGGGCGGGTCAGGTGGTTCGGGGGAGGGGGCGGCTTGTGGCTGTGGGACCGTTCGTCTAGGCTTACCGTTCGTGGGCACTTACCAAGCTGATGACGCGCTCGCCGCGCTGGGGGATCCCACCAGGCGCGCGATCATCACGTGTCTGGCGGAACGGCCGCGGGCGGTCGGGGAGCTCGCCGACGAGCTGCCGGTCAGCAGGCCCGCGGTGTCCCAGCATCTGAAGGTGCTGAAGAACGCGGGGCTGGTCACCGAACGCGCGGTCGGCACGCGGAGGATCTACCGGCTCGACCCGGCGGGCGTGGCCGCGCTGCGTGATCAGCTCGACGCCTTCTGGGGGCGGGCCATGGCGGGCTACCAGGAGGCCGCCGAGCGACCGAGCGAGGAGAAACCATGACCGAGTCAGCAGCGGTGGTGCGCAGGGAGACCGTCGTGCGGGCACCGATCGAGCGGGCGTTCACCGTGTTCACCGAGCGGTTCGGTGATTTCAAGCCGCCGGAGCACAACCTGCTCAAGGCGCCGATCGCGGAGACGGTGTTCGAGCCCAAGGTCGGGGGCCACATCTACGACCGCGGTGAGGACGGCAGCGAGTGCCGGTGGGCGCGCGTCCTGGCGTACGAGCCGCCGGACCGCGTGGTGTTCAGCTGGGACATCGGCGTGCGATGGCAGCTGGAGACAGAGCCGGAGAACACCAGCGAGGTGGAGGTGCGGTTCATCGCCGAGACGCCGGAGCGCACCCGGGTCGTACTGGAGCACCGCGACATCGACCGGCACGGGCCCGGCTGGCAGGCCATCGCCGATGGCATCGGCGGCGACGCCGGATGGCCGCTGTACCTGTCGCGTTACGCCGGCCTGTTCGCGTAGGGGCGCCCAGGTCAGGCGTGCAGGATGCGGTGCAGGGCGTCCGCCAGGGCGGTGGCGGGGGAGTCGGGGAGGGATGGGGAGCGCCAGGCCACGTAGCCGTCGGGGCGGACGAGGGCCGCGCCGGTGGGGCCGAGGCGGTAGCGCGGTTCCCAGGCGTGGTCGACGTCGATCAGGTGGATGCCGTCCCCCTCCGGGCCTACTCGGAATCCGCGGAGGGGGACGGCCGTCTCGGCGGCCACCTGGTAGGCGGCCTCGACCCAGGGCGCGCCGCCGGGGCCGGTCAGCAGGGTGAACGCGTCGTGGAAGAGGTCGTGGACGGTGATCCGCGCGCCCGCGCGGGAGAGCCACAGGTGCGGGGCGCGGGTGCCCGGCGCGGCGTGCTGGGCGAGGTCGTCGCCGTAGACGGACGGGTGGGCGGGGCCGAGGACGGCGCTGGAGTTGTAGCGCTGGCCGAGGGTGCAGAGCGTGTCGTCCACGTCGTCCACGACCGGGGTGTTGCTGAAGCGGGCCTCCTGGCGGCGGACGGTGATGCCCGCGAGCGCCTGGGCGGCGGGACGGCGTTCGGCCTCGTAGGTGTCGAGCAGCGACGGTGACGCCCAGCCGTTGATGACGGCGGCGAGCTTCCACGCGAGGTTGTGGGCGTCCTGGACGGCGGCGTTCGCGCCCATCGCCCCGGCGGGGGGCCAGACGTGGGCGCTGTCGCCGACGAGGAAGACGTCGCCGCTGCGGAATGCGTCCGCCACGCCCACGGCCTCCTCCCAGCAGGCGATGTCGAGGATCTCCAGGGGGACGTCGCGTCCGATGACCGTGCGGGCCGCCTTCGCGCAGCGTTCGGCGGTGAAGTCGGACGGCGACTCGCGCGCCGGGTCGTAGGTGAAGCTGACCGCCCACTGCCCTTCGACGGAGGTGGTGAGGAACGAGCCGAAGCCGCCGAGCTCGGGGTTCATCACGATCCAGAACATGGCCCGCTTCGTGACGATCTCCGAGAGGTCCGCCTCGACGAGGAACGTCACCCAGCTCTGCGTCACGCCGGGCCCCTCGCGGGTGATCCCGGCGGACGGGCCGATCGTTCCCCGGAACCCGTCGGCGGCGATCAGCCGGTCGGCGCGGATGGTGTGCCGCGCGCCGGTGGCGTCGGCGACCGTGGCCGTGATCCCGTCCGGGCCGGGCTCGGCCGACAGGCAGCGGGCGCCGAAGCGGATGTCGGCGCCGCGGGCGCGGGCCGCGTCGATCAGGATCGGCTCGACGGTGCGCTGGTCGGCCATGCCGAACCCGCAGGCCGTCAGGTCGGGCAGCGGCGCGCGGGCGTCGTCGCCGAGCAGCCAGGTCCACTCGCCGGCCAGCGACGCGCAGCGCACCACGCCCGACTCGCCGTCGAACGGGCGGCCCGCCTCGCGGATCCGCGGCTCGATCCCGAGCGGCCGGTACAGCTCCATCGTGCGCTGGTTGATGCCCCGCGCGCGGCCCTGCACCGAGACCCCCGGATGCCGGTCGACCAGCGTGCAGCGCACGCCGTGGTGCGACAGGAACAGCGCGGACGCGAGGCCCGCGTAGCCGCCGCCCACGATGAGCACCGGAACCGACTCGTCCATGATCGACCTCCGTCCTCTGCCCGGCGAGCCTCACACCGCGCGCTCAAGATTCGCTGGAGGCGGGTCGAGCGCCCTTCCAGCGGGTGTCGACGCCGGAGGGCCACGATCGGCACGTTGCCGCCGGGACCTGGAGGAACGCCGTGACCGAAGCCCACTCGCAGATCGTCATCCTCGGCGGCGGCGTCGCGGGCCTCGCGGCGGCCATCGCGCTCGACCGGCGCGGGCACGCGGTCACGGTCATCGAACGCGACCCGCCGCCGCCCGGGGACGACCCGTTCATGACGTGGAAGCGGCGCGGCGTCCCGCAGTTCCGGCTGCCGCACGGCTTCTCCGCGCGGACGCGGAACCTGCTGGCCGCGCACGCGCCCGAGGTGCTCGAACGGCTCGGCGCGGACGGCATCGAGGTCATCAACCTGTTCAAGCGGCTGATCCCCGAGGAGCTGTGGGAGCCGGGCGACGACGCGTTCGCGAACCTGTGGGCGCGGCGCGCCGCGTTCGAGCTGGCGCTGCGGCGGACGGCCGAGGCGCGGCCGGGCATCGCGTTCGTGTGCCCCGCCGTCGCGACCGGGCTGCGCTTCGAGCGCGCGGACGGCACGCCGCCGCGCGTCACCGGCGTGCGGCTCGCGGACGGGCGGGAGCTGGACGCCGGGCTCGTCCTGGACTGCGGCGGCCAGCGCACGCCGCTGCCGCGCTGGCTCGCCGCCGAGGGCGTCCGGGTCGGCGCCGACAGCCAGGACTGCGAGACGGTCTACTTCAGCCGCTACTACCGGTTCACCGAGGGCTGCGACCTGCCGAAGACGGCGGTCGCGACGCTGCGCGGCGACCTCGACGGCGTCGCCTACATCGGCTTCCCCGGCGACCACGACACGTTCGCGATCTGCTTCGAGGGCCACCCGGCCGACGAGGACCTGCGGCTGCTGCGCCACACCTGGGCGTTCGAGGCGGCGGCGGGCGCGGTCCCGGCCGTCGCGCCGTGGGTGGACCCGGCGAACGGCACGCCGCTGGACGGGGTGCAGATCATGGGCGGGCACCACAACGTCCGCCGCCGGTACGTGGTGGACGGCGCGCCGCTCGTGCTCGGGCTGCTGCCGGTCGGCGACTCGCTCTGCACGACCAACCCCGCGTACGGGTGGGGCGCGGCGATGGCGCTGACGTTCGCGTTCACCGCGGCGGACGCGGTCGAACGGCACGGCGGCGACCTCGCCGCCACCGCCCTCGCCTACGAGGAGGGCGTCGCGGCCGAGGCCGACGCGGTCTACCGCGAGTCGGCCGCGATGGACCGGGCCCGCATCTACCGGCTGACCGGCCGGGAGGTGCCCGAGCACGACCGGGCCGAGATGGAGCGCCAGCACCTCATCGCCGAGGGCCTCGCCGGCGGCGTGCTGCTCGACATCGAACTCGGCCGCGCGTTCTGCCGCCGCGTCAACCTCGTCGGCCCGGCGGACGAGGTGCTCGGCAACCCGGAGCTGGCCGTCCGGGCGGGCGAGGCCCGCAAGGAGTACGGCGAGGAGCCGGCCGCCGCCGACGGCACCCCGACCCGCGACGAGCTGCGCGCGATCATCCACGCCGCGCGTCCGGAGGCCACCGTCTGACCGTGTGGCCGGCCGAAGACTCGGATCCCCCTCGGGTGTGGACATCTACGAGGGGGATCCGTGCTGTTCGGGGGACGCCTCGCGTCGCCGTGCGTCGGCGTTCAGCGGGGACGGAGCGAGGGCGGTCGCCTGGAGGCGGCCGCCCTCGGAGGGTGGGGGAGTGCGTCAGGGGGTGGGCGTCGTGAAGGCGTCCAGGTTGCGGGTGAGCCAGGCGTCGAACGTGGCGGGGGCGCGGCCGAGGATGCGTTCGGCGTCGGGGGTGACCGTGCCGCCGCGCAGCGGACCGGGCTCCGACATCGACGCCAGCAGGCCGTCCACCAGGTCCGGCGGCATCCCGGCGCCGACCATGCCCGCGCGCGCCTGCTCGGGCGCGACGCCGACGAACTCCAGGTCGCGGCCCAGCGCCCTGCCGATCCGCGCGGTCAGCTCGGGCGCGGTCAGCGCCTCGGGGCCGGTGAGCTGGTAGGACCGCTCTGCGTGGCCGGAGGCCGTCAGGCAGGCGACCGCGACCGCCGCCACGTCCGCCGGGTCGATCATCGCGCGGGCGATGTCGCCGTACGGCTGGAACACCTTGCCCTGCCCGCCGATCGACCGCCGCCACTGGAGCACGTTGGTCATGAACCCGGCCGGGCGCAGGAACGTCCACGCCGCGCCCGACTTCGCGAACGCCTCCTCCGACGCCGCGTGCGCCCGCCCGTACGAGTCGTTCACCGGCGTGTTGGCGGCGACCGACGACAGCTTCACCACGCGCGGCACGCCGCGCTCGCGCACGGCGTCGGCCACGGTGGGCTCGTGGTCCAGCGCGTCGGCGCTCGTCCCCATGAACACGCCGTCCACGCCGCGCAGCGCGGCGTGCACGGCGCCCGGGTCGGCGAGGTCGCCGGCGAAGACCTCCACGAGGCCGCCGGACTCCGCGAACGAGGCGCGGGCCGGGTCGCGGGTGAACGCGCGGACCCGCTCGCCCGCGGCGGCCAGCCCGGCGACCACGTGCCGCCCGACCCCGCCCGTCGATCCGAATACCAGGAACATCGATCGTCTCCTCAGTCGTGACGGGAGGGCCGTGCCCGCCGGGCGCCTGGTCCGGCGGGCACGGCCGTCCCCGGAGGCGGCCCCGGTGCGTCCGGCCGGGGCCGCGCGGCCCGGGTCAGGACGCCTTGCGGGCGATCAGCAGGGTGTCGTCCTCGCCGAGCGGCTGGTCGGTGACCGACGCGAAACCGGCCTCCCGCGCGTGCCCGCGCAGCTCATCGAGGGTGTACTCCGAGCCGCCCTCGGTGACCAGCAGCATGTCGAGGCTGACGACCAGGTTCACCTGGCGGCTGGACGCCCGGTCGAGCATCCGGTCGTAGACGAGCAGGACGCCGCCGGGGTTGACGCTCTCGTACGCCTTCCTGACGAGGAAGCCGCGCTGCTCGCGGTCCCAGTCGTGCAGGACGTGCCCGATGACGACGATGTCGGCGGACGGCAGCGGGTCGGTGAAGAAGCTGCCGCCGTGGAAGCTCATCCGGCCGTCCAGGCCCTGCTCGGCGACCTTCTCCTGGAAGAACGGCTCCATCTGCGGCAGGTCGAAGACCTTGCCGGTCAGGTGCGGGTGCGCCTTGACGATCTGCGCGGTGAGCGCGCCGCGGCAGCCGCCGATGTCCAGCACCGAGCCGTAGTCGGCCCAGCCGTCGTACGCCTCGATGAACTGCGGGCCGAGGACCCGGATGAACGCGTCCATCGAGTTGATGAACTGGCCGAGGATCCTCGGGTTCTCCACGACCGCGCCGAAGTCGCTGCCCGACTGGGACTCGCCGGTGCGCAGCGCCTCCGACAGCCGTCCCCACGCCGGGTACAGGTTGCGGTTGGAACGTTCGATGAACCCGCCGATGTACGACTCCTGGCCGCGCACCAGGTAGCGGTCGGCGCCGGTCGTGTTGGCGTACCGGCCATCCGCGCGCTCCAGCATGTCCAGCTCGACCAGCAGGTCGAGCCAGTCCGACAGGCCGCGGCCGTGCAGCCCGAGCGCCTTGCGGATCTCCTCCTCGGTGGCCGGGCCCGCGCTCAGGGTGGTGAACAGGCCGAGTTCGACCGCGGTCAGCAGCGCCTTGGCGTCGCAGAACGCGTTCGCCAGCCGCAGGATTCCGTCGGGACGGCTGGTGTCCGGTGTGGTGGTGCTCGTCACTGCGCTGCTCCTTGCCGCGTCGCGGCCCCGCCTCGGGGCCGTTCGGGTGACCGTTCGGACGGCGCGGGCGGGCCGGGGGGCCCGTCCACGTCGATCTTCTTCATCGACCACTTGGCGATCCTCAACGAGGTGTCGATCGCCTCGGTCGCGTACCGGACCATGTCCCGCTCGTACTCGGCGACCGCCTCCGCGAGGTCCCGGCCGCCGTGGAACGCCGAGGCCAGCGCCCGGGTCAGCCCGGCCGCGTCGCGCAGCGCGGTGTTGGCGCCGACGCCGCCGGTCGGGGGCATGGTGTGCGCGGCGTCGCCGAGCGGGATCACGTTCCCGGCCGACCACGCCTCGACGGGGATGGTGGCGCGCAGCGCCAGCGGGTGGGTCTCCTCGGGCTGGGCGTGCGCGAACACGCCCCGCAGGTCGGGGTGCCAGTCCGCGGTGCGCTCCAGCACGAGGTCGCGCAGGGCCGTGCCGTCCATCGCGAAGAACGCCTCGTCGCCGAGGCCGAGGTGGTCCTGGTGCACGCTGAACACCGACATGTAGTAGTCCTCGGTCGGATCGAACCCGAGGCCCGGCCAGATCCGCTCGGCCGCCTCGCGCGGCGGGTTGCGGAACACCATCGGCATCAGCGCGAGCCGCAGCCCGTTCGAGCCCGTCACGTTGACGAACCGGTCGCGCAGCACCTCCGGCAGCCCCGCCGCGTCCGCCTTGGCGCGCGGCGTCCGCGACAGGATCGCCCGCACGCCGAGGTCCTGGTGCCGGTCGTCCGGGCGAAGCTGGCCGCGGACCCGGGAGTTCGCGCCGTCCGCCGCGATCAGCACGTCGGCGGTGTCGGCGTGGCCGCCCGCGAAGTGCGCGACGACCCTGCCCTCCGGGCCGGACCGTTCGAGGTGGGTGAACCGCTCGCCCCAGCGGACGGCGCCGCCGAGTCCCGCGAGCAGGACGCGCCGCAGCGTCACCCGGTCCACGGCGTCGACCTTGTCGGGGTCGTCGGCGCGCGGGTCGGTGAAGTCGGGCGACCACATCTCGTTCAGCCGCTCGTCGTAGGCGACCAGGCCCTCCGAGCCGCGCTGGTTGGACGTCGCGGCGAGCAGTTCGCGGGCGCGGGCGGGCAGGCACGCCTTGACGGCCTGCTCGCCCTCCGGGCTGATCCGCAGCCGGTAGCCCTGCATCCGGCCGCGCGGGGACGCGTCGCGCTCGTACACCGTGACGTCGCCGAACCCCGCCTGCCGCAGTCCCTGGGCGAGCGCGAGCCCGCCGATCCCGCCGCCGACGATGACGACGCGCGGGTCCTTCGGGGGAGTGTCCATCACCGGGCCCCGCTCAGCGCAGGACGACGTCGGCGATGCGATCCAGGTGATCGGGATCGTCGGTGACGGGGAGCAGGAGCAGCTCGTCGCAGCCGTTCGCCGCGTAGCCGTCCACGGCGTCGCGCAGCACGGACTCGTCGGTGATGGCGCCCTTCGCGAGGTGCTCGGCCATCTGCCCCATGTAGGCGTAGTAGTGGAGCATGTGCTCGCTCGCGGCCTCCTTGCCGCCGGGGCCGAGCGCGACGTAGCAGTTGGCGCCCATCCGCGGCGCGCCCTCGCGGCCCTCCTCGGCCCACAGCTCCTTGACCTTGTTGACCAGCTCCGGGTACTTGTGCGGCGGCCCGCCGGGCGAGATCCAGCCGATGCCGTACCGGGCGGCGCGCCGCAGGCCCGCCGGGGAGTGCCCGCCGACCCAGATCGGGATGTCGCCGTCGACGGGCTTCGGGCCGACGCCCGGCGCCGGGCCCGCGCCCTTCCAGACCTCCCGCATCTCCTCGATCATCGCGTCCAGGCGCCGGCCGCGCGAGCCGTGGTCGGTGCCGGTCGCGGTGTAGTCGTCCTCGCGCATCCCGGACGAGACGCCGACGACGAGCCGTCCGCCGGACAGCCGGTCCAGGCTCGCGAGCTGCTTGGCGAGCTCGACCGCGCTCGGCCGGGACGCGGCCAGCAGGATCGCGGTGGTCAGCCTGATCCGCTCGGTCACCGCCGCCGCGGCGGCCAGCGCCACGATGCCGTCGTAATTGTCGTAGACGACCCGGTCGACCACCGTCAGGCTGTGAAATCCAAGACGGTCCGCGCGGCGCGCGAATTCGATCAGCCGGCTGCCGTCGGCACCGGGTACGGTGGTCGGCAGGCACACTCCGATATCCATGTACGCTCCCTTGGGGATCTCACGCGGACGTTGCTACGGAGGAATTCTCCGGATGCCCGCTGGGGTGCGGGTCGAGCCTCGATGGACCTGCTTCCGGGCCCTGGGGCGAGTGGATCGCGGCGCCGGCGAACCGCGCGGCGACCTTCCCGAACCGCCGATCGAGAACGGCTCGACATTCCCTCAAGCCATATTGCGCCCGCCATTTCACTTATCTATGTTCAAGGCGTCGGGCCTCGGCGTGGATAATTTCGGGAGGGCGTTTCATGAAACTGGGTGCGATCATCGAGTGGGCGGACGACCTCGCCGAATTCCGCGGGCTGGTGAAGCTGGCCGACGACCTCGGCTACGACGTGGTCGGGGTCGGCGACACCCCCGCCCGCGCGTGGGAGCTGTACGTCTCGCTGACGGTCGCGGCGCAGGAGAGCCGCAACGCGACGCTGACGCCGATGGTGACCACGCCGTTCTTCCGGCATCCGGCCGCGACGGCGACCGCGATCTCCACGCTGCACGAGGTCACCGGCGGCCGGGTGATGCTCGCGATCGGCAACGGCGGCAGCGTCCGCCGCGTCGTCGGCCGCTCGCCGGTCGCGACGTCCCGCGAGCTGTACGACTACGTGTCCGCCGTGCGGGCCGTCCTCGGCGGCGGTTCCGCCGAGGTGGACGGGTACAGCACCGAGCCGCTCACCCGCGTGCACCCCGTGCCGATCCTCGTCGCCGCCGACTACCCGAACAGCCTGCGCCTCGCGGGCGAGCTCGCCGACGGCGTCGTCACCACGATCGGCATGTCGGAGGAGCGCGTCGAGGCCAAGGTCGCGACCGTGCGCGCCGCCGCCGAGAAGGCGGGCCGCGACCCCGGCTCGGTGCAGATCTGGGGGTTCAGCTTCATCTCCGTCAAGCCCACCCGCGCCGAGGCCAACGCCGAGATCGGCGCGGCCCTCGCCTCCGACGTCGCGCTCCGGCTGAAGTCGCCGCACATGCGCTCGCTCGTACCGCCGGAGCTGCTGCCCGCGGTGGAGGAGATGGAGCGCCGCTACGACGTGTGGGACCACACGGTCGGCGGCAAGAACGCCCGCCTGCTGGAGGAGCTCGGCCTGGTCGACCTCGCGCTCGGCATGACCGGCGTCACCGGGGACGTCCCGGAGGTGGCCGCGCACCTGAAGCGGCTGGAGGGGCTCGGCCTGACCGGGGTCTTCGCGGCGCTGCCGCCGCTCGCCGACCCGGCCGGCACGCTCCGCGCCCTGGCCCGCGCAGCCGCCTGAACGGGCCCGCGCAGCCGCCTGAACGCCTGAACGCCCGGACCGCCCGACCGCCAGAACCGTCCGCCCTCGTCCGGACCCGTGATCCTCAGGGGCCGGACGAGGGCGGACGGGCGGTCAGGGCGCGTCCTGGGCGGTGCCGAGGCGTTCGTTCAGGCGCAGCTCCTCCTCGGCGGTGTGCTCGATGCGCCGCATCGCCACCCGCAGGATCGGCGGCGCCATCACGGACGTGACGATCGCGATGAGGACGATGATCGTGTAGGTGGCGGTGTTGAGGACGCCGAGCCGCAGGCCGACCATCGCGACGATGACCTCGATCACCCCGCGCGCGTTCATCCCGGCGCCGAGCGCGAGGGCCTCCCAGCGGTTCATCCGGCTGAGCCGCGCGCCGAGGTAGGCGCCCGCGAACTTCCCGGCGACCGCGATGGCGAGCAGCGCCAGCGCGGCGCCGAGCACCACGGGGTCGGCCAGCTTGCCGAGGTCGATCCGCAGGCCGGCGGTGGCGAAGAACACCGGCGCGAGGAACGCCAGGACGAACGTCCGGAGCGGGGCGAGCTTCGCCAGCCCGACCGCGCGCCCGTTGCCGATGACGATCCCGACGACGAACGCGCCGAACACCGCCTCCAGCCCCATCGCCTGCGTCGCGGCGGCGCCGAGCAGCATCAGCACGGCCGCGCCCGCGATGGGCGGGCCGTCCCCGGCGCTCGCGAGCGGGCGCAGGACGGCGCGGGCGAGCGGCCTGCCGAGGACCAGCGCGAACGCCACGACCAGCAGCAGGTACGCCAGGGACTCGGAGATCTGCCCGGCGGTGACCCCGGCGGTGGCCATCGCCGACACGATCGACAGCATGAACCAGCCGAACGCGTCGTCCACCATGCCCGCCGCGAGGGTGAGCTGGCCGACGTTGCGGTGCAGCAGGTTCATGTCCATCAGCGTCTTGGCGATCACGGGGATGGCGCTGACGCACATCGCGACGCCGAGGAACAGCGCGAACACCGCGTGCTCGCTCCCGTCCGTGCGCAGCGAGGCGGGCAGCACCAGCCCCGCCGCGATGCCGAGGCCGAGCGGGATGAGCAGGCCGGACGAGCTGACCCACAGCGCCGTGGCCCGGCGGCGCCGCAGCAGCCCGAAGTCCATCTCGGTGCCGGTGACGCCGACGAGCAGCAGCACGCCGATCTGCCCGACGGCGTCCAGCAGGTGCATCTGCGCGGGATCGTGCGGCAGCAGCCAGCCGGACAGGTCCGGGGCCACCGCGGCGAGGACCGACGGGCCGAGCAGGACGCCGGCCGTCAGCTCGCCGACGATCGCGGGCAGGCCGAACCGCGTGGCGAGGAGCCCCAGGCCGAGCGCGAGCAGCCCGAGCAGGGCCACCTGGAGCAGGAAGACGAGGAGGGAATGAGCGGGGATCGGGGGAACGGGCGCCGCGAGCATGGAAGCCTCCCGGGGGCGTTCTCAGGAATCAGGGGCGCAGGACGTCCACGCCCGCAGCGCGTGGTGCTGCGGGCGTGGAACGGGGCGCGGGGCGGGCGCGGAGACTCGGCGCCGCCGTCGGGCGGGTCAGGACGCCTGGGACGAAGGGGTCCTGCCGAGGCCCAGGTGCGGGCTGGTGACGAGGTACAGGCCGTCCACGGCGTTCTCCGGCGCGAACGGCGACTGCTTCATCTCGTGCACGCGGTTGAGGTTGTTGAGGGGGTTCGGGTCGCCGCTCTCCGCGCCGCGGAGGTGGTCCTGGACGAGGCGGTAGGCGTTCTCCGCGTCGTCCATGTCGGCGATGCCGGTGATGATGCGGTCGAACGCGGCCTGGAGGTGCAGGTTGTCGCGCTCGCCGCTGGTGAGCTTCTGCGCGTTGTAGAAGTGGTACTCCTTGCCGCGGTAGCTCTCGTAGAACACCGAGACGAGGATGAGGAGCCGCTCGTACGCGTGCCGGTAGACGGTCTCGTAGAAGCGGCCCGCGTCCTCCTCGGCCACCTCGCCGCGCAGGACGCTCGCGAGCGACGCCGCGCCGAGCATGGCGCTGTAGGTGGCGAGGTGCACGCCGGTGGACAGCAGCGGGTCGAGGAAGCACGCCGCGTCGCCCGCCAGCAGGTAGCCGGGGCCGGTGAAGCGCTCGGCGACGTAGGAGTAGTCCTGCTCGGTCTTCATGCCCGTGACCTGCTCGGCGCCGTCGAGCATCTCCAGGACGGTCGGGCACTGCGCGAGCGCCTCGTCGTACACGGCCTGGATGTCGCCGAGCCGGTTGCGGCCCTCGTTGAACAGGTCGCGGCCGGTGACCAGGCCGACGCTGGTCGTCCCGTCGTGCAGCGGGATCGCCCAGAACCACCCGCTCGGCGTCGAGCAGACGGCGATCGCCCCGTCCGGGCCCTTGCCGAGGGGTTTGGCGTCCTTCCAGTACGCCCATGTGGCGACATTACGGAACACGTCGTGGAAGCGCCGGTTCTTCAGGTAGCGGGTGGCCATCACGCCGCCGCGGCCGGAGCAGTCGATCACGTGCCCGAACGCGATGCGCCCGCGCCGGGAGGGGTCCTTGGCGTCCTGCCAGGACGCCGCGACGGCCCGTTCCCCGTCGAACTCGATCTCGCGGACGCCGACGCCCTCGACCACCTCGACGCCCAGTTCCCGCGCGTGGTCGAGCAGGATCTGGTCGAACTCGCTGCGGACGACCTGCCAGGCGTTGACGTTGTCGGAGCCCTGGTCGGAGAAGCGGACCTCCCACTCCTCGGGGCCCCACTGGAAGTACGCGCCGCCCTTGGAGCGGAAGCCGTGCGCGACGACCTTGTCCCAGACGCCGAGCATCTCGAAGATCGGGCGGCAGGACGGGAGGATGGACTCGCCGATGTGGTAGCGGGGGAAGCGGTCGCGTTCGAGCAGGGTCACCTGGAACCCCTCGCGGGCCAGCAGGCCGGCCGCGGTGGAGCCCGCCGGGCCGCCGCCGATGATCAGGATCTGGGTCGATTCACGCATGCCCGCAGCGTCGGCGGCGGGGGTGGAAGCTCGCTCGTGCCCCGAGCGATCCCGCTCAAGCCGCGCTTGAGCCGGTCGCGGCCCCGCGGGACGCGGCCGAGCGGGTCTCACGGACGAGAAGGGTGACATGGGCGAATCGTCGGGAAAAGACGGTGCGGAGGAGCCCGATCGTGTACTTTCCGTCGCTTACCCGGCAATGATCACTCCCGAGCGTTCCAAGAGGGGTTCTGGCATGTCATCGTGGGCCGAGCGGCTCGAAACGGCGACCGGAAAGTGGCGCGGCGGCGACCTGGACGGCGCCGCCGCGGAGCTGCGGGAGATCGTGGTCTCCGGCGATGACGCGATCGTCCCCGAGGCGTCGCACGCGCTCGGCCGCCTGCTGGAGGAGCGCGACGACCTGGACGGCGCCCGCGCCGCGCACCGCTCGGTCGTCGCGACCGGCCACCCGGTGTTCGCGCCGCGCTCCGCGCTCTGCCTCGGCGCGCTGCTCGTGGACGCCGGCGAGTGGGCGCTCGCGTGCCGCCCGCTGCGGACCGCCGCCGCCGGCGCCGACGCGGTGACCGCCACGATGGCCGACGTCATGCTCGTCCGGGTGCTCGGCGCGCTCGGCGACCCCGACGGGGCCGCCGCGGCGCTGGACCGGGCCAGGCGGTCCGAGCTGCCGCAGATCGCCGGGCTGACCGAGGGCCTGGCCGTGCCCCGCCCGCCGGACGACGGCGGCGAGCGCGAGCGCGAGGCGTGGGACGCCTACGAAGCCGTCACCGGCCTGCTCGACGAGGACGAGTCCGACGACGGCCCGAACGCCCACGACGAGGTGGTCCTCACCGGGCTGAACCGGATGCTCGCGCACGGCATCCCCGCGCTGTGCTCGCGCGCCGCGTTCCGGCTCTACCCGATCTACGCCGAGCGCGGCGAGTTCGCCGAGTGCCGCCGCGTCTGCGAGCACGCGATCGCGGTCGGCGACCCGGCCGAGCGCGGGATGGCCGAGAAGCTGCTCGGCGCGGCGCTGTTCGACCTCGGTGAGCACGCCGAGGCGCGCGAGGCGTACCGGCGGGCCGCCGAGGACCACCGGCCGGAGGTGCGGCTGGACGCGCTCGTCCAGGAGGCCAAGTTCACCCACCGGCTCGGTGACGAGCGGGAGGCGCACGCGATCCTGCGGCGGGTCGTGGAGTCGGGCCACCCGCGCTTCGCCGCCGAGGCGCGGGCGTGCCTCGGGCAGCTCCACTCCGAGGCGGGACGGGTGGACGACGCGCTCGCGTGCTGGCGCGAGGTGCTCGCCGCCGACTGCGACTTCCACCGGGGCGCCGTGCACTTCCTCGGCGTGCTCCTGCAAGAGCTGCCGGACGGCGACCCCCATCGAGCCGAGGCCCTCGGCCTGCTGCGCCGGGCCGCCGAGCTGGACGACGCGGACGTGGCGTTCCAGGCGACGATGACGCTCACCCAGGCCGAGGCCGCCGAGCGCGGACCGGACGAGGCGTACGAGCGCGCCCTGGACGACTGCGACGCCGCCCTCGAACGGATCCGCGACGGCGAGCCGGACGCGGCCCGCGCGCTGCTGCGCCCGGTGGCCGACGCGGACATCGCCGTCCAGTCGCCGCGCGCCTCGGCGATGCTCGCCGCCCTCGAACTCGGCGAGGGCGACGCCGAGCAGGCCGCCGAGCTGCTGGAGTACGTCGCGGACGGCCCCGACCTCGTGAACGGCTTCGGCGCCGCCGTCAGCCTCCACCTCCTCACCGCCGCCGGTCCGCCCGATCCGGCGGGCCCCGCCGGGCCGGAGCCGCACCCGCTGCTCGGCGCGCTCGTCGAGTACCAGCGGCACGGCCGCGAGGCGGGCGTCGCCCGCTACGAGGAGTGCGCCGCGCACGCCGATCCCGCCGTCGCCGCGCTCGCCAAGAGCATGCTCGCGCAGGTGTGCGTCTCGCTCGGCGCGCCCCGTTCGCGCGGGGTCGCGCTGCTGGAGGAGGCGGCGGGCGCGGGCGACCCGATGGCGCTGTCGCACGCGGCCGTCCTGTCGTGGGTGCTGCGGGGCGAGGACGACGCCGACGAGGTGATCGCGCTGCTGCGCCGGGCCCGCGCGGACGGCCTCCCGTCCCTCGCGCCGTGGGTGACGCAGGCGCTCGGCGCGGCGCTCGAACGGCGCGGCGCGGACGGCGACGAGGACGCGGCGCTGGAGGCGTACGAGGCGGTGGCCGCGTCGGGCCACCCGGGCCTCGGCGCGGAGGCCGAGTCGTGCGTGCTCGGCGTGCTGGAGGGGCGCGGCGACCTGGCGGGCGCGGCGGCCGTCCACGAACGGATCGCGGCGCGCGGCGACCGGCTCCGGGCGCCGCGCAGCGCCTGGCTGCTCGGCCTCACCCGCGTCCGCCTGGACGACTTCGACGCCGCGCGCGCCGCGTTCGCGCTGGTCGGCGAGGACCATCCGGAGCTGGCCGAGGACGGCGCGTTCGCGCGGCGGCTGGTCGCCGCCGACTTCGACGGCGCCGCGTCCGCGCTCGCCGCCGTCCGGGAGCGCGGCGACGACACCCGTTCGGCGGTGTCCACCTGGCTCGCGCTGGAGGCCGCGCACGCGTGGCGGCGCGCGGGCGCGCACGCCTCCGCCGACGCCGCGCTGTCCCTGGTGGTCGAGGGCGGGCACCCCGACCGGGTGCAGGAGGCCGCCGTCCACCTCGGCGCGCTGCGCGGCGACGCGGGCGACCACGCGGGCGCCGCCGAGGCGTGGGAGCGCGCGATGGAGGGCGGCGACGAGCACCTCGCCGCGCTCGCCGCCAAGGGCGCGGGCGGCGCGCGGTACGCGCTCGGCGACCTCGACGCCTCCGCCGCCGCGTACCGGCGGGCGCTCGACGCGGCGGACCCCGGCGACGACGGCTACCCCGAACTGCTCGACGAGGTCGTCGGCGTGCTCGTCGCCGCGGGCCGGGGGGACGAGGCACGCGCCGTCCAGGCCGAGGCGATGGGCGAGGGCCCGCACGTGGACCTGCTCCTCGGCTCGGCGTACGAGCGGCACGGCGACCCCGACGCGGCCGCCGACCGGTACCGGGCCGCGATCGCCGCCGGCGGGCCCGGGAACCCCGCGCCCGACTCCGCCGCCATGGCGGGCGTCCTGCTGGCCCGGCTGCACGACGGCCGGGGCGAGACCGCGCGCGCCGCCGAGCTCGCCGCCCGCGCCCTCGCCGCGTTCGAACGGCTCGCGGCCGAGGGCGAGCCGGACGCCCCCGAGGGCGCCGCGTCCGCCGCGTACGAGCTCGGCGGTTACCTCGCCGCGACCGGCGACGCGGACGGCGCGCGCGAGGCGTTCGGGAAGGCCACCGCGTCGGGCGACCCGGTCGTCCGGCTCGGCGCGAAGGAACGGCTCGGCGCGGCGACGCCCCGCGAGCGCGCGGTGCTGCGGCTGCACGAGGGCGACCGTCCCGGCGCGCTGGAGATCTTCGCCGCCGAGTACGGCACGCCCGTGCTCGCCGCGCTGCACGTCGCGCTGTTCGAGGGCGACGCCGGCGCGGCGCGGACCGCGCTGGAGGCGGCGGCGGGCACCGGCGGCGCCGACCGCTCCCGCGCCATGCTCGTCTCCGCGCTCCTGGAGCGCCTGGACCGGGGGCCGGACGCCGTCCGCGACCTGTACGGGCTGGCGCTGGACTTCTGCGGCCCCGAGCAGATCGCGGTCGTGTGCGACAACGTCGGCGCGGCGTACGACCTCGCGGGCGACCCCGGCGCCGCCGTCCGCGTGCTGGAGCACGGCGCCGCCGTCGCCCACCCGTCCGCGCTGGCCTGCCTGCGGCGGCTGCTCGGCGTCCTCGCGCTGACCGGCGACGTCGCCGCGCGGGAGGCCGCCGCCGACCGCGCCGCCGCGTCCGGCGACCCGGAGACGGTCTCCATCGGCGTGTGGTCGCTCGGCGACCTCGCGCGCGACCGGGGCGACCTGGCGGGCGCGGCGGACGCCTACCGGCGCGCGATCGGGACCGCCGCCGCCGACTCCGTCCCGTACCTCACCTGCGAGCTCGGCCACGTGCTGCGCCGCCTCGGAGACGACGACGCCGCGTACCGCGCGATGGAGTCGGTGCTCGGGTCCGGCCACCCGGGCCAGGTGCTGATCGCGGGCACGGCGCTCGGCGGCTGGCTCGCCGAGGACGGACGGCTCGCGGGCGCGGCCGAGGCGTTCGGCGCCGCCGCCGCGGCGGGCGCCGGGCACCCGGACCCGGCGGACGAGGATCACGGCAACCACCAGGCCGCGCTCGACGGCCTCGCCGCCGTCGCGGGCCGGGCGGACGGCGCGGGCGACCACGCGGTGGCCGTCCGGGCGCTGCACCTCGCCGCCGCGGGCGGCGTGCCCGGCGACGCCGTGCGGATCGCGACCGAGTACGGGGCGGAGGCCGCCGGGCGCGGCGACCTCGACGCCGCCCGCGCCTACTACAAGGGCGCCGCCGCGTTCCCGCCGGACGGCGCGCCGTCCGCGCTGGTGGACCTCGCCGACCTGCTCGCCGCCCACGGCGCGGCGGGCGAGGCCCGCGCCCTGCTGGAACCGCTCGCCGCGTCCGCCGACGGCCGCGTCCGCCTGGCCGCGACCACCCGGCTCCTGCCGCTGCTCAAGGCCGCGGGCGAGGACGACCTGGCCCTCCGCCTCGCCGCGCAGGCCGCGGGCGAGCCCCCCGAGCCCGAACCCGCCGCGCAGCCCGAGCCCGCCGCGCAGCCCGAGCCCGCCGCGCAGCCCGAGCCCGCCGCGCAGCCCGAGCCCGCCGCGCAGCCCGAGCCCGCCGCGCAGCCTGAGTTCGTCGCGGAGCCCGAGGCCGAACTCGAAGCCGCCGGGACGGCGCCCGCCCCGCTCGCGGCCCCCGTCCCCCGCCCGCCGAGCCGCCCGCCGAGCCGCAGCCGTCTGCCGAGCCGCAGCCGCCTGCTGAGGACACCGCCGCCGTGCGGGAGATGCTGTTCGCGCTCGCGGAGGAGCACTTCGGGGACGACGCGCCGGACGAGCTGGACTCCGTCCGCTGGATGCTCGCCAACCAGGCGGGCAAGCCCACCGCGGGCCCGGCCGGACGGCAGGTCATCCGCTCGGCCCGCAGCATCATGGACGGCGAGCCCGCCAAGGCCCGCGCGATGCTCGAACTCGTCGTCCTGTACGGCGACCCCGCCGAGGTCGCCGCCGCCTACGACGACATCGGCGACGTGCACGCCTACGTCGAGGACGACATGGACGCCGCCCTCGCCGCGTACCGCGCGGGCGCCGCCGTGGACGACCCCGCCTCGCTCGCCCCGCTGCGCAGCCTCATGGGCGCGCTGCTGGAGGTCGAGGACTACGACGGCGTCGCCGAGACCGCGCAGCGCGCGGTGACGAGCGGCGACCCTGAGACGGTGTTCGCGGGGTACTGGCTGTGGGGCGACGCGCGGCGGCACGGCGGCGACTCCGACGCGGCCGTACGGCTGTACCGGCACGCGATCGACGCCGCGGACGGCGGCGACGACCCCGCCGCCGCCCGCGTCCGCATCGACCTGGCCCGCGCGCTCCGCGACCGCGACCGGCGCGACGAGGCGTCCGCCGAGCTCGAACGCGCGCTCCGTTCCGACGAGCCCGACGTGCGCCTGCCCGCGGGCAACCTCCTCGGCGCCTGGGCGTTCGAGGACGGCGACCTGGAGGCGGCGGCCGAGGCGTTCGGCCGCGCGGCCGCCGTCGACGCCGAGGACGAACGCGTGGCCGAGCTGGCGGAGATGGCCGCCAAGAACGTCATCGTCGTCGCCAACAAGGCGTTCTCCGAGGGCGTGCACCGGATCGCCGTCCGCGCGCTCGCCCTCGCGGCCCGCGCCGGATACCCCGAGGACGCCCTGCGGATGGCCGGGAAGCGCGCCGCCGAATGCGCCGGGTCCGGTGACCGCGACGCCGCGATGCTCTACGTCGAGGGCGCCGCCGCGTTCCTGGACGACCCCGGCCCGGACCTCCAGATCCAGCTCGCCGACCTCTACGTCTCCGCCGGGCTTCCCGAACGGGCCCGCGCCGCGTACGAGCGGCTCGCCGACCACCCGGACGCCGAGATCCGCCTCGTCGCCACCGGACGGCTCGTCCCCCTGCTGCGCGAGGCGGCCGAGACCGAACGCCTCGCCCCGTCCGCCGACCGCACGGCGGAGCAGCCCCTCGACCCGTCCGCCCAGGCACTGCTCGGCAGCGTGCTCGGCATGTTGCGCAGCGAGCAGGGCGACGAGGAGGGCGCCCTGCGGACCCTGCGCGCCGCCGCCGAGACCGGCGCCCCGGCCGCGCTGTTCGCCCTGGGCCAGGAGCTGGTCGAGCAGGGACGCATGGACGAGGCCCGCGACGTCCTGGCCCGGATCCCCGAGGACTCGCGGGTCGGCCGCCGCACCCTCGTCGTCCTCGGCAACACCCACCACGACAGCGACCCCGCGCGGGCCCGGGACCTGTACCTGCGCGCCCTGGACGGCCCCGGCGAGCCGGACGCGCACGCCGAGTCGAACGCCAGGATGTACCTCGGCTCGCTCGGCAAGCAGGCCCGCGACTGGCCCGAGGCGCTCCGCTGGTACCAGCGCGTCATCGACGCGGGCGACGAGCAGGCGGCCCTCGCCGCCGCCCACCTCGGCGAGCTGGCGTACTGGCTCGGCGACCGCGGCTCGGCCATCCGCTTCTACGAGCTGACCCTCGCCACCGGCACCACGCAGGCCGACCTCGTCGGCGAGGCCGCCTACCGGCTGGGCGAGCTCCGCCACGCCGACGGCGACCTGGCCGAGGCCCGCGCCCACCTCCAGCGGGCCGCCGACTCCGGCGACGAGTCGTTCGCCGCCGAAGCCAGAGCCCTCCTCTCCAAACTCCGGGCCACCTGACCGGGGCGGACGTCAGGCGGGGTCGTCCGGGAGCCAGCTTCCGTGGAATCCGGCGGGGACGGCCCTCGGGAGGTCCACGGCGGCCACGGGCGGGCCGGACGGGTCGGACGCGTCCAGGACGAGCAGTCGGGAGGCGCTCGCGTCGCGGCGCGTGGTGATGGTGAGCAGCCAGCCGTCGTCCTCGCGCCGCGGGCCCCGCGTCGCGGGGACGAACACCGCCTCGCCGACGGCGGTGTCCTCCGGCAGGGTGTGCGCGGTGGCGGCTCCGGTGGCGAGGTCGTACTTGACGACGGCGTTCTCCTGCGCGGCGTAGAGGTGGCGGGCGGGACGGCCCACGCGCGCGTCGTCCAGGGTGGGGAACTCGATGCCGCGGTCGTCGAGCGGCCGCTCGGCGACGGTGCCGGTGGACGGGTCGAGCGTCCACCGGTACAGGCGCGGCATGGCCGACGGCTCGGAGCCGTCCGCGGGCGAGGTCGAACCGCCCGCCGCGCCCCACAGCGCGGCGAACTCGGCGCGGCCGTAGCGGACGGCGTCCAGGACGACGCGTCCCGACTCCTCGTGCGCGTTGCCGACGTGGAAGACGTAGCAGGGCTCGATGTCGAACCACTGGACGTCCGCGCCGTCGTGCCGCATCAGGCCGAGCCGCGCGCCGTACGCGTCGTCCCACTGGTACGGCATCCCCCGGGCCACCAGGTCGGCGTGGAACGTCAGCGGCAGGTCGAGCCAGACGACGTGGTGCTCGGTGATGGCGAAGTCGTGCATCATCGTGCCGCCCGGCACCTCGATCTCCCGGCTGCGGACGAGCGCGCCGGAGGTGTCGAGCCGGTGGTAGGTGAGGTACGGCGGCAGCGCGCCGTACCCGAAGAAGTGCAGGTCGCCCGTCACCGGGTCCTGCTTAGGATGCGCCGTCATCGCGGTGGTGAGGCGGCCCCCGAAGTCCACCGGGCCGACCGTGTCGAGCCCGCGCGTGACCTCGTACGGCAGGCCCGCCTCGACCAGGGCGAGGATGCGCCCCGCGTGCCCGATGACGTGGGTGTTGGCGCTCACGGCGGCGCGGTCGAGGGTGCCGTCGGGGCGGACGAACGGGTCGCCCGCGAGCTTGCCGGTGCGCACCCAGCGGTTGCGGTACCACTCGGCGCGGCCGTCGCGCAGGCGGACGCCGTGCAGCATCCCGTGCCCGCCGAACCAGTGCCCGGGGTCCTCGCCGGGCCGCGGGTTCGGGCCGTTGCGGAAGTAGCGGCCGGTCAGCTCCGGCGGCAGCGCGCCGGTGACGGGCAGGTCGAACGCCTCGGTCTCGTCCGGCACGGGCGCCAGATGGCCGGACAGGTAGTGCGGCGTCGTCTCGGTGCTCATGGCCCGAGTCTCATGTGTCCACTTGGATATGTCAACGTGGATACGTCCAGACTGGACCTCTCCGTTCGGACAGGTAAGGTCGGGCGCATGCTTCGCTACGCCCTGCTCGGGCTGCTCTCCGAACGGCCCGCCAGCGGGTACGACCTGGCCAAGGCGTTCGAGGGAGACCTCGGGCGGTACGCCTGGCAGGCCGGGCACAACCGGATCTATCCCGAGCTGGC
Organism: Actinomadura sp. J1-007; assembly: GCF_009793335.1. GTDB lineage: Bacteria > Actinomycetota > Actinomycetes > Streptosporangiales > Streptosporangiaceae > Spirillospora > Spirillospora yumaensis. The sequence goes on from NZ_WING01000001.1 coordinate 5,189,155, forward strand.
CCGGCTCGCCGAGGAGGGCCTGATCGAGCCCGCCGGGGAGGGCGCCCGCAACCGCCGCGCCTACGCCGTCACCGAGGCGGGCCGCGCCGCCCTGCGCGCGTGGCTGCTCGCCCCCGAGACCGGCGCCGCCGTCCGCAACGAGCCGGTGCTGCGGCTGTTCCTGCTGTCGGCGCTCGACCCGGACGACGCCCGCACGGTGCTGGAGGAGATCGCCGAACGGGGCGACGAGGAGGTCGAACGGCTCGCCGGCGTGCTGGCGGAGGACCCGCCGCTCTCCCCGGACGGCCGCCTCCCGTTCGGCTGGCTCGCCGCCGGCTACGGCCTGCGCCAGTACGAGGCCGCCAGCGCCTGGGCCCGCTGGGCCCTCGGCGAACTCGACAAGACCACCCGCCACCCCGCGCCGTAGCCCCGCCGCCCGCGGGTCCCGCACCCGCGCCGCGAACAGCAGGTGCCTCGGAACGGTGGGCGGCGGGGCAGGAGAGCGCGGGCGGAGGGGGCGAACGGCATGCCGCGCCCCGTCCGACCGGGTCGTTCGGACGGGGCTGGTCAGCGGGCGCGGCGGGCGACGAGAGCGGCGTTGATGAGCTGGAGGTCGGCCGGACGGGCCGGGTCGAGGCCGGTCAGCTCGCAGATGCGGCGGACGCGGTAGGTGACGGTGTTCGGGTGGATGTGCAGGGCCGTCCCGGTGCGGCGGCGGTCGAGGCCGTTCGCGAGGTGGCACTCCAGCGTGCGCAGCAGGGCGGGCTTGCGGTCGAGCGGCTCCAGCAGCGCCGCGAGCTCGGCGAGCGCGCCGCTCGGGCGGCTGAGCTGGTAGTCGAGCAGCACGTCGGCGAGCCGGTAGAGGCCCGGCGGGCGGCCGGTGCGGCGTACCACGTCCAGCACCTCGCTGCTCTGCGTCACCGCGTCGGGGATCCCGGCGGGCTCGGCGATCTCGGCCGCGGCGGTGACGCGGGCGCCGGACGCCTCGGCCGCCTCCGCGATGAGGCCGCGCAGCACGGCCCACGGCGGCGCGGCGGCGAACGGCAGCAGCGCGGTGCCGCCCGAGCCGTCCAGCGTGGTGAGCGCCGGCTCGTCCGCGAACCGGTCCAGCACGGTCCGGACGCGGCGGATCCGGCGCCGCGCCGCGACCCGGGCGCGCTGCCCGGAACCCGTCTCGGCCCGGCGCGGCGCGAACGCCAGCGTCAGCACCGCGTACCGGGCCGCCGGGCGCAGGCCGGTGCGGGCCGCGATCCGGTCCAGCGGCTCCCCGGCGAGCAGCGCCGCCATCAGCGCGTGCCGCCCGCCGTGCTCCTGGCTGTCGAGGATCTGCCGTACCTCCAGGTAGGAGCCGCTGACGGCCGAGGTCAGCCGCCGCTGGAAGTCCATCAGGTACGCCAGCGCCTCCTGGAGGTCGGCGAGGTCGGACGGCCGGGCGCCCGCCGCGATGTCCTCCCAGCCCATGGCCGTCCCGATCTGGTAGGCGGTGAGGATCGCGTCGAGCGGCACCCCCTCCTCGGCCCGCAGCGCCGCCGAGTCGCGCTGCCGGTCCAGCTCGTCCGGCCGGACGGGGCGGCGGCGCTCCAGGATGTCGGCGAACTGCCGCAGGCTGTGCTGGACGATGTCCGCGACGTCCCCGGCGATCTCCTCCTGGGGCAGCTCGGCGTACACCGGCAGCTCGGCCAGCAGCCGGTCGACGACGTGCCGGGTCAGCCGCGGGCAGCGGGCGCGCAGCCGCGCGGCGACCGGCCGTCCCGCGACCCGCAGCGGGGCCGCCCGGTCCTCGTGCTTGTCGTGCGTCACAACGGCTCCCGCTGAAATCTGCCCGCGCGCCAATTGAACGGCGTCACCCGAGACTGGACGATCACGGCGACATCGTCCAGCACAGGCGGGAGCGGCACCGTGAACCCTTCGTCCACCCCGAGGAAGCGTCGCCTGGTCACCGGAGCGCTCGCCGCCGCGGCGCTCACCGCCGGCCTCTCCGCGCCCGCCGCGGCGCACGCCGGAACCCGCGCGTCCGGAACGTACGTCGCGCTGGGCGACTCGATGGCGTCCGGACCGCTCATCCCCAACATCACCGGCCCGGTCGGCTGCGGCCGGTCCACGCACAACTACCCGCACGAACTCGCGGGGACGCTGAGCCCCACCACGTTCCGCGACGTGACGTGCAGCGGCGCGGCGTCCAAGCACATGACGCAGCAGCAGGAGACGAGCGTCGCGGGCGTGCCGACCGAGACCGTTCCGCCGCAGTTCGACGCGCTCAGCGCCGACACGACCCTCGTCACGCTGACGATCGGCGGCAACGACACCGGCCTCGTCGGCGTCGCGCAGAACTGCGTCCGCATCGACCCGACCGCGAAGCCGTGCAAGGACGACTACACCTCCGGCGGCGTCGACCAGGTCGCCGAACGGATCAAGGCGTTCGAGCCGAGGATGTCGGCCGTCCTGGACGGCGTCCGCCAGCGCGCCCCGCAGGCGCGCATCGTCGTCACCGGCTACGGCCTCTACATCAAGAAGGGCGGCTGCTGGCCCACCCAGCCCGTCCTGCCCGTCGACGCCGACTACCTCCAGGGCAGCGTCAACGCGATGAACGCCGTCATCCAGCGCCAGGCCGCCGCCCACGGCGCGACGTACATCGACCTCGTGACGCCCAGCATCGGCCACGACGCCTGCCAGTCACCGTCCCGCCGCTGGATCGAGGGCTACGTCCCCGTCCACCTGGCCGCCCCCCTCCACCCCAACCGCGAAGGCGAAGCCGCCTACGCCCGAGCCATAACCCCCGCCCTCCCCACCACCGCGGCCCGCTGACCCCCATCCGTCCGGGCGGGCCGCCCCCCAACCCGCCCGGACCCCGCCCCAACCTTCCCGGCAAGAGCACGGAGAGGCGTAGCGGGAGCGTTGTCGCACAGCACGAGTACGCTCAGGCCCGCAGGGCACCACCTCGCACCCCTACCTAGAACGCGAGATGTGCGGACACTTCTCGTGGGTGAGACAAAATGGCTGTCGAATGGTCCGTTCGCATCGCACGTGCTTTTACTGCCGTCGAACGCCGTGACGAGTCCGAGAAGACGTTCCGGAACTGGGCCTGCCGCGCACACGGGGTGCTCATCGAGCCGGCAGTCGAAGTGAAGAACAGCGGCCAGGACATGCACGTCCCGACGCCGGGTGTTTCCGCGCCAGCGCGTTCACCGACTCTCTATGGACCGGGTCCGTGTGTCGCCGGTGAATTCCGCATGCATGTGGAAGGCCATGCGCGACTGTGCGGGTGACGATACTGGACGATTGGTTCAGCCGGAGTTGCTTCAAGAGCGGCTTCGTGTCGAGGGCTCCCCGAGCCTGGAAGCGGCGGTGATGAGTATCATCGCGAACACTGATATCGGACTTCCCGGCTAGAGCGGAAGGCGGGGAAGAGGATGTCCGCGCGACGGAGGCAGGTTTCCTGCGAAGGAGGTTCAGGTGTCGGATGGTGATGTGTTCATGGTGGAGACCACTGCCCGCCTGGGTGGTCGGTATGCCGAGCCGACCCGGTCTTGGTTGGAGTCGGCTCTGGGAGATGTCTTGGCACCCCTTCGGGAGAAGTTGGGTGACGGGAAGTCGCTCGACCCTCACGCTTTGAAGGATGATCGCCTTCCCTGGGGGGAACCTCATTCCTTGTGGGCAGGGCTGATCACTCAGGCCGAACCGCTTGGTAGGAAGAAGGTGAGTGTCTATAGTCCCGATTCCTGGGAAAAATTTCTGCGATCAGCCGATACGCATTTCCATCAAATTGAAATTCAGTTGTTCGGTCTGAAAGAGAATGGCTTTCCGGGGAGCGATTGTGCACATATCGGCGTCGAGCGGGTCGTCGGGGCGACCGAATGGTTCATCTTCAATATGCGCGCCACTGATAGTCTCATCTCGTGGTCGGCATTCCCGGAACTCCAAGAGAAGCGGGTCGGGTTTCTCCGGGAGCAGGCCGAACTCCAGCACAGTACGTTCGGGAACGTCACGAACGACAACATGGGTGATCGCACGGCCCTGGAGACGGGCATAGGGCGCTACATGCCTGAATGTGCCGAGGAGAGCGTCGATACGCTGCGTAGCTACTCGTGGACGACGGTGTGTTCGCGGGAGATCGCCGCGCGGCTGGGCGGAGCGGAACGGCTTCGCGAGACCGGGGCCTTCTACGACGTTGCCGAGTTGTCCTATGGCGGTCTGCTGCTACGCGCGACCAAGGAGTTCGGCGATTACGACGCCGACCGCGTGCGGCAGGTCTTCGACGCACTCGCATGCGCACTGCCCGTCGGCGAGGCTGAAATGTCGATCGGTGCCGAGTACTGGAACCTGGTGTACGGAGTGGACCCGGCCGATGTGTGCCGGCGACGTGGATGAGAATCCGGTCAGACGCGCCGCCGATCCCATGAGGTGGGGGGCGCGGGTGCGCGGCGAAATTACCGTGTTTGCGTGAGTGGCGGGGATTTTTGGTTTTGTGCTGATTTGCTCCCTCGGTTAGGAGGTGCTTTTGTGAAATTGAGGGTCGGGGGCTGAGACGGCGCGTAGGGTGCGGACGGTGTTGGGGCTAATCGGGGTGCGCGAGGTGTGTGCGGATCGGGCCGTTGTTCGGTTGGTTTTGGCGCGGTTGGCCGGGAATGTGGGGGACGGGTTCGGGCAACTGGGGCTTGTTTTCGGGGCGTTGGAAATGGGGTACGGCGCCGCCGGGTTGGCTGTGGTGATGGCGTGCAAGGCGGCTCCGGCGTTGCTTGTGCTGTTCGGTGGGGTGCTGGGGGATCGGTTTCGGCGGGAGCGGGTGATGGCGGGGGCCGAGGGGCTTGCGGCGGTGGCGTGGTGCGGGCTCGCGGTGTGTTTCTTCGTTGGGGCCGCGCCGTTCGGGGTGGTGTGTGGGCTGGCGTTCGTGGCGGGGCTCGCTCGTTCGCTGACGGGGCCCGCTGAACGGGGGATCGTCGCCGACCTCGTTCAGGGGGACGCGCGGCAGGTGGTGAACGCGCTCGTCGGGCAGTCCGTCGCGGTGGGGCTGCTGGTCGGGCTCACCGCCGCCGGGGCGGTCGTCGCGGCGGCGGGGCCTGGTTGGGCCGCCGGGATCAAGGCGGTCGCCGCTGCGGTGGGGGTGCTGCTGCTCGTACGGGTCCGGACGCGGCGGCGCGGCGGGGCGCGAAACAAGATGCTGGACGAGTTGCGGAGTGGGTGGCGGGAGTTCGTGGCGTATCGGTGGGTGTGGCTGCTCACCGTGCAGTTCACGGTGGTCGCGGTTGCGGCCGGGGCGTTTTCTGGCGTGATCGGGCCCGTCTTCGTGGAACGGCACGGCGGGGCCGGCGTGTGGGGGCTGGTGGCCGGGGCGGAGGCGTTCGGCGCAATCGCGGGTGGGGTGGCCGTTCTGTGGTGGCGGCCTCGGCGGGCGGTGCTGGTCATCGCGTTGCTGCCCGTGGCGTTGGCCGGGCCGATGCTGCTGGTGGGAATTCACGCGCCTTGGCCGGTGCTGGCCGTGGCGATGTTGGCGCCGGGGCGGCGCAGGCGGTTTACGGGGTGCTGTGGACGACGACCGTTCAGGCTGTTTTCGCGCCGAACGTGCTCGCGCGGGTCAGCAGTTGGAATCTGCTCGGCGGGTTCGCGTTGACGCCGGTGGCGGTGCTGGGCGCGGGGCGCGTGACGGCGCATGTCGGCGCTCCGAACGCGGCGCGGGCCGCTGGGCTGGCCGTTCTTGGAACGACCGCGGTGGTGCTGCTGTCCGCGCGGGTGCGGTCGTTCCGGGTGGCCGCTCGCGCGGGTGGCCTCCTGCGGGTGAACGCGTAAGACTCAGCGGCCCTTGATGATGAGGCGGAGGAGGCGGCGGGGGCGTTTGCGGCGGAACGTGGCGCGTTCGTTCGCCTCCGGGAACGGGACGTCAGGGACGGGTTCGCCGAGGAACGCGCACAGCGGCTCCCAGCCTTCGCGGACGTCCAGCACGAGGAGCCGCTCGGGCGGGATCGCGGAAGTCACCTCGGTGATGTGGCGTTCGAAGACCTTGAGGACGTGGGCGCGGTCGTCGATGCGGCCGTCGAAGACGCGGTCCATGACCGTGGCCCGCGCCATGCGCGGGTAGAGCGCGAAGTCGGGGGCGCGCAGCGCGACGAGTTTCCGGACGATCCGGCGGTGCGGCGGGAGGGGGCGGCGCTCCGCCAGGGCGCTGGCGAAGATGGTGGCGCTGACGCTGTCGTACCAGCGTTCCGCGTCGCGGACGGTGAGGACGACCTTCGCGTCCGGGTAGTGCTCGGCCAGTTCCCGCCAGTACGCGGCGGCGGGCCAGTCGAGTGTGGACGCGTACCCGGCGAAGATCGTGTCCCATCCGGCGCTGCGGCCCTCGCCGACGTCGAGCCACTGGCGGACGCGGTGGGGCTGCGCGATGACCTCCGACATGTGGTAGCAGGGGCCGTACCCGAGGATCTCCAGGGCCTGTTTGAGCGAGGCCGTCCCGGTCCGGCCGAAACCCGCGCCGATCACCTTCACGCCGTGCTCCTTTCGGGGAGCGGCCGGTTCTGATCCGGCTCTGATCCGCGCCGTCTACGTTCGCGGTGGACAAACGATAAGCCGTGGAGAGGAGACGGGCGATGGGTGATGCGCCGGGCTTTCCGGGAGCGTTCCTGGAGTCGCTGGAGAACGATCCCGCGAGCGTGGCGTTCGAGCAGGGAGAACGGCGCGTGCGGCGCGGGGAACTGCTCGCGATGATCCGGCGGATCGCTGCGGCGATGCGGGAGGCGGGGCTCGGGCCGGGGAAGGGCGTCGCCGTCCGTACGGAGGTGACGCCGGAGGCGTTCGCCGCGCACATGGCCGCGCACGCCCTCGGCTGCCGCGTCGTCGGCGTCCGGCCCGGCTACCCGGCCGCGCACCTCGCGCACGTTCTCGGGGCGGGGAACGACGCGGTGGTCGTGGACCGTTCGACCGCGGCGGAGGTCCGCGGCGCGGCCGGGCCGCTGGAGGTGCTGTCGCTCGGGCCCTGTCCGGGCGCGGCCGACCTGCTCGCGGGCCCGGCCGGGCCGCCGCTCGCCGCGGCGGGGCGTCCGGACGACGTGGCGGTCCTGGCGTTCACCAGCGGCAGCACCGGACGGCCCAAGGGGTGCGCGATCACCTACCGGGCGCTGCGCGCGCACTGGGCGTGGGAGCCCGACATGCGGCCGCCGGTGGTGGAGGAGATGGCCCGGGGGTTCGAGCGGTACCTGCTGTTCGGGACGCTGGCCAGCCTGGTCGTGATGGAGTTCCTCGGGGCGTGCCTGGTCGGCGGCGGCACCGCGGTGATCGCCGAGGACGACGGCCGGCCCGCGTTCCCGTACGCGATCGAGCGGTACGGCATCACCGGGTCGATCGCGACCGTGCCGAAGCTGTGCCGGATGCTCGACCTGCTGCGGGACGCGCCCGCCGACGTCGGCTCGCTGCGGGCGCTCATGGTGTCCGGCTCGCCGCTCGCCCCGCACCGGCTGGCCGAGGCCGTGGAACGGCTCGGCCCCGTCGTCTACCAGGGGTACGGGCAGACGGAGGCGGGCTCGATCTCGATGCTCACCCCCGCCGACATCGCCGGGCGCCCGGAGCGCGCGCTCACCTCCGTCGGCCGCCCGCACCCGGCCGTCGAGGTCGCCGTCCGGGACGCGGAGGGCCGCGACGTCGGAACGGGCCGCGAGGGCGAGATCCACGTCCGCAGCCCGTACCTCATGTCCGGCTACTGGGACGACCCGGACGAGACCCGCGACGTCCTGCGGGACGGCTGGCTGCGCACCCGCGACCTCGGCCGCACCGACGAGGACGGCTTCCTGCACCTGTCGGGCCGCACCCGCGACGCGGTCATGGTGAACGCGATGGTCGTCTACGCGGGCCCGATCGAACGCGCCCTCGCCGCGCACCCCGGCGTGGACGAGGCGTACGTCGCGGGCGCGCCGGACGAGCGGACCGGCGAGGCCGTCCACGCCTTCGTCGTCCCCGCCCGCGCGCAGGCCGCGCCCGACCCGGACGCGCTGCGCGAGTGGGTCCGCGCCGAGCTGGGCGACGGCAGCGTGCCTCGGACGGTGACGTTCGTGCCCGAGGTCCCGGTCGCGCCGAGCGGCAAGCCCGACAAGCGGGCGCTGCTCGCGCTGCTCGCGCCGCACGCGGGCGCGCGGGGGCCGGGGCAGGGCCCGGAGCCGTTCTGATCGTTCTCTGAGATTGCGTTCCGATACTGAGGTTGTCCTTTCAACCACATCGCTGTGCCAGGAGGCGACCGTGCCGGACGACCAGAACGCCCCCCTCGACTACCTGGTGATCGGCGCCGGGCCCGCCGGGCTCCAGATGGGCCGCCATCTGCGCCGGGCGGGCCGCGGCCATCTGATCCTCGAAGCCGGCCCCGGGCCGGGCACGTTCTTCCGGACGTTCCCGCGCCACCGCACCCTCATCTCCAACAACAAGAAGCACACCGGCTGGGACGACCCCGAGCTCAACCTCCGGATGGACTGGAACTCGCTGCTGTCCGACGGCCCGGCCCCGCTGTTCACCAGCTACAGCGACCGGTACTTCCCGCACGCCGACGACATGGTCCGCTACCTCGCCGACTGGGCCGCGGACGCCGACCTGCCCGTCGAGTACGGCACGCGCGCCGTCCGCGTCGCCCGCGACGAGGGGCCGGACGGGACGTTCCGCGTGACCGACGAGCACGGCCGCACGCACGCCGCGCGGCGGCTGATCGTCGCCACCGGCGTCAGCCGGGAGAACATCCCGCCCGTCCCGGGCATCGAGACGGCCGACACCTACGCCACCGCCTCCACCGACCCGGACGACTACACCGACCAGCGGGTGCTCGTCATCGGCAAGGGCAACTCGGCGTTCGAGACGGCCGACAACCTCGTGGAGAAGGCGGCGGTGATCCACGTCGCCGGGCCGCACTCGGTGAGGCTGGCGTGGCGCACGCACTACGTCGGGCACCTGCGCGCCGTCAACAACAACGTCCTCGACAGCTACCAGCTCAAGGCGCAGAACGCGATCCTGGACGGCGACGTCAAGCGCGTCGAGCGGCAGGCGGACGGCACGTACCTGGTGACGGTGAGCTTCGTGCGCGCCGACGAGGTCACCAAGGACATCCCGTACCACCGGGTGATCGTCTGCACGGGCTTCCGCTTCGACGCCTCGATCTTCGACGCCGGGTGCCGGCCGCGCCTGACGATCGGCGACCGGTTCCCGGCGCTGACCTCCGCGTACGAGTCGGCCGACGTCCCGGGCCTCTACTTCGCCGGGACGATCACGCAGTCGCGCGACTTCAAGCAGGGGACGAGCGGGTTCATCCACGGCTTCCGGTACGGGGTGCGGGCGCTGCACCGCGTCCTGGAGCACCGCCACCACGGGGTCGCCTGGCCCGGCGAGGACCTGCCCGCCGACCCGGACGCGCTCGCGGCGGCGGTGATCGCCCGCGTCAACCGCTCCTCGGCGCTGTGGCAGCAGTTCGGCGTGCTCGCCGACATGATCGTGCCGTCCGGGGACGGCGGGGCCCGCTACCTCCACGAGGTCCCGTACGACCTGGCCGGGCCGCCCCTCGACCCGTCCGCCGCCCGCTACGCGATCACCCTGGAGTACGGGCCCGACCACGACCGGCACGACCCGTTCGACGTCGAGGTCGCCCGGATCAGGCAGAGCGACGCCGGCCGCGCCGACGAGGGCCACTACCTGCATCCCGTCGTCCGGTGCCACCGGCCGGGCGAGCCCACGGCCGTCCACCACATCACCGAGAACCTGGAGAACGAGTGGACGTCCCGCGAGGTCCACGTCGAACCCCTCCGCGCGTTCTTCGCCGACACCCTCGCGGGCAGCGCACGCGGCGCGGGCGACGCAGGGGCGCGGCGGGCATGACCACCGCGACGAGCCGTACCGGCAGCGGCAACGGCACTGGCACCGACCCCGGGCCGGCGGGGGAGGCGAGCGGGCGGGCGCTCGCGGTGCGGGAGTTCGAGCGGCTGGCGCGGGCCCGGCTCGACCCCGCGCACTACGACTACTTCGCGGGCGGCGCCGGGGACGAGGTGACCCTCCGGGCGAACGAGGCCGCGTTCGGGCGGCTCGCGCTGCTGCCGCGCGTCCTGCGCGGCGCGGCCGGACCGGACCTCGGCGTCACCCTGCTCGGCCGCCGCGCCGCGACGCCCGTGCTCGTCGCGCCGACCGCGTTCCACCGGCTCGCCCACCCCGACGGCGAGCGCGCCACGGCCCGCGCGGCGGCCGCCGCCGGAACGATCATGATCGTGAGCATGGCCGCGACCGTCGCCGTCGAGGACGTGGCCGCCGCCGCGCCGGACGCCGAGCTGTGGTTCCAGCTCTACGCGCAGTCCGACGCGGCGTTCACCGAGGCGGTCGTGCGCCGCGCCGAGGCCGCCGGGTGCTCCGCGCTCGTCGTCACCGCCGACTCCCCGGCGCGCGGACGGCGCGAGCGGGAGCTGCGCCGCGGCTTCACCGACCTGCCGGACGGCCTGCGCTGCGAGAACCTCCGCGACGGCGGCCGGGTCCGTCCGATCGAGATGTGGCCCGGCCTCTCCTGGGAGCACCTGGCGTTCCTCCGGCGGATCACGGCGCTGCCGATCGTCCTGAAGGGCGTCCTGCACCCGGACGACGCGCGGCGGGCGCTCGGCCACGGCGTCGCCGCGCTGCTGGTGTCCAACCACGGCGGGCGGCAGCTCGACTCCGTCCCGGCGACGATCGACGCGCTGCCCGAGATCGCCGCCGCCGTGGACGGCGCGGTCCCGGTGCTGCTCGACGGCGGGATCCGGCGCGGCACCGACGTGCTGAAGGCGCTCGCGCTCGGCGCGGACGCCGTCGCGGTCGGCCGCCCGGTGATCTGGGGCCTCGCGGCGGACGGCGAACGGGGCGTCGCCCGCGTGCTCGGCCTGCTCCGCGACGAGGTCGAGCAGGCGCTCACGCTGTGCGGCTGCGCGTCCGTCCGGGACCTCGACCCGGGGATGGTGCGGCGGACATGCTGACCACGGTCGCGGCGGTGCTCGCGGCGGCGCTGGCCGCCGCGGCGGTGGCGAGCCTGCCTTCGTGGCTCCCCGGACGGGTCGTCGCGCTGCGCGTGCGCGTGTTCGCCCGCGTGAACGGGGGCGAGGGCATCCTCGTCCCCGGCGACCTGGTCGGCGTCGAACGGTTCAGGGAGGTCTACTCCCACCCCGCCGCCTCCGGCCGCAGCGAGGGCGCGGCCCTGTCGGACCTGTTCTGGTACTGGCTGTCGCCCGGCGCGGAACTGCACCAGGAGCACCTTGAGGCGGGCGCGCGCTACGACGAGGTCGCCCGCACCACGCGGCGCTTCCTCGCCGTGCCGCAGGCGGAGGCCGAGGACCTCGCGCGCCGCTGCGTCGCCCGCACCCTGTGCGACCTGCGGCGCCGCCAGGGCGGGCGGCCGAGCGCCGAACGGCTGCGCGACCTGATGATGCCGGTCTGGGCGGACCTGTACTACGAGCTGGTCTTCGGCCGGCCGTGCCCGCCCGACGCCCGCGCCCTGATCGTCGGCAACGCCGACGACGTCGTCACCGCGCTCAAGTGCTGCGGCCTGCGGCACATGGAGCGGCGGCACCGGCTGACCCGCCACCTCGCCGGGCTGCTGGACCGCACCCGCCACCCCCTCCCGGACGGGTTCTTCGACGCGGAACGGGCCCTCTACCTCCAGGGGACGTTCTTCAACACGGCCGTCGTCCAGATGTCGGAGGCGATGGCGCACCTGCTGATGGTCCTGGCGCAGCGGCCCGCCGTCCAGGACGCCGTCCGCGCCAGGGACGACCGGTACCTCGACCACGTGATCGCCGAGACGATGCGGCTCTACCCGCTGTTCGGGGTCGCGCACCGCATCACCACCGGCGACATCGAGCTGGACGCGCGCACGACGATCCCGTCCGGCTCGGTGCTCTGCTTCGACTACCCGGCGTTCCACCGCGCGGGCTTCGCCGACCCGGACGCGTTCGACCCGGGCCGGTTCGACCCGGAGCGCCGCGGGGGCCGCGCCGTCCGCGACCTGAACCACATCCCGTTCGGCGTCGCCGCCAACCGGCCCTGCCCGGCCTGGCGGCTCGCGCCGATCACGATGCGCGTCGTCGCCCGGGAGATCCTGCGCGCGTACGACCTCGCCTCGACGGCCTCGCACACCCGCTCCCTGCCGAACCGGGGCCCCTGCCTCCTCGTCCCCCGCCCGAGCGGGACGGAACGCGGCGCGGCGCTGGCGGCGGAACGGGGCGCGGCGGGAGCGCGGGCCGCGCACCGTCCGGCGCTGCTCGCCATGCGGTTCCGCGACCGGTGGGAGAACGTCTGGCTCAGCCTCGTCCAGCTCGCGCTCGGCACCTACATGGTCCGCGACGCGCGCCGCCGGGGCCTGTGCCGGCGCCATTTCGAGGCCGCCGCGGCCCGCGCCGCGGACCGTTCGGGAGCGGAGTGAGGCCATGCCCAGCCCGGCGCACGGCCCGTCCGAGGGGGCATGGCCGCGCGAAGGACGGAAGATGACGTGCCGCCGGCCGGACCGGTTCAAAGATCGGCGTAATTGACCACAATTGCCCGCAGGTCTGGCGTGCGTCCGGGGGCGGTGCGACCGTGGCCTCGTGGCCGTGACATCGAGTCCGGCGGACCGGGGGGCGTCCCGCCGGCTACTGATCATCGAGGACGACCGCGAGCTCGCCGGGATGCTGGACGAGGTGTTCGCCGGGCAGGGCTACGCGGTCGAGGTGGCCCTGGACGGCCAGCGGGGCCTGCACCTCGGGCTGGCCCGCCGGCACGACGTGATCGTCCTGGACCGCGGGCTGCCCGGGATCGACGGCCTCGACCTGCTGCGCAGGCTGCGCGCCCAGGCCGTCACCGCGCCCGTGCTCGTCCTCACCGCGTTCGGCGCCGTCGCCGAACGGGTCCGCGGGCTCGACGCGGGCGCCGAGGACTACCTGCCGAAGCCGTTCGACCTCGACGAGCTGCTCGCCAGGGTCCGGGCGCTGCACCGCAGGAACATCGACCGCGCGGCGGTGCTGCCGCTCGGCGACGGCTGGCTCGACGCCGAGGCGCGGATCGTCCGGCTGCCGACCGGCGAGAGCGTCACGCTGTCGGGACGCGAGTGCCGGCTGCTGCGCGCGCTCGCCGTCCGCCCCCGGCACGTGCACACCCGCGCGTCGCTGCGGCGCGGCGTCTTCGACGGCGCCCGCACCGAGTCGATCGTCGACACCTACGTCTACTACCTGCGGGGCAAGCTCGGCCCGGACGTCGTGCGGACCGTCCGCGGCGTCGGCTACCGCGTGGGCCGGCTGTGAACCGCCCCGGCGCGCGGGACCCGGAGCGGCGCCTCGTCCTGCGCGCCCGCCGCGCCGTCACCCTCCAGCTCACCGGCGCGATCGCCCTGGTCATCGCGCTCGCCGGCGGGCTGGTGTACGCGGTCACCGGCGCCGGGCAGAACGAGGCGGCCCGCCGCGAGCTCGCCGCCGCGACGCGGGGCGCCGACGTCGGCCACCCGCCGCCGTGCGTGTGGCTGTCCGAGGTGCGCGCGGGCGCGGTGCGCCGTTCGCCCGGCGCTCCGGCCGCGCTCCCGGCGGTGTCCGTCCGGGCCGCGGACGGCGGCGCCCGCGTCGCCCGCGCCCGCGCGGGCGGGCACCTCTACCTCGTCCGCACCGAACGGCGCGGCGACGCGACCGTCCAGGCCGCGATGGACCTGCGCTACCAGACCGCCGAACGCCGCCGGCTGCTCCGCACGCTCGTCGCCACCGAGCTCGCCGGGCTCCTCGCCGCGCTGCTCGTCGGCCGCATCCTCGCCCAGCGCGCGATCGCGCCGCTCGGTGAGGCCCTCGCCAGGCAGCGCCGGTTCGTCGCCGACGCCAGCCACGAGCTGCGCACGCCCCTCGCCCGCCTGCACACCCGCGCGGAACTCGTCGAACGCCGGCTGCGCCGCGGCGCCGACCCGGGCGCCGTCACCGAGGAGATGGACCGGCTCGTCGCGGGCACCCGGCAGCTCGGCGAGGTCGTGGACGACCTGCTGGTCTCGGCGCAGCTGCGCGGGCCCCGCCGGACGTCCGCGGTCGACCTCGCCGCGCTCGCCGAGGAGCTCGCCGCCGCCGAGCACGTCCGCGCCCGTTCCCTCGGCGTCACGATCGAGGTGACGCGGAACGGGCCCGGCGTCGTCCGCGGCGCCGAGACGGCCCTGCGCCGGGTGATCTCCGCGCTGCTCGACAACGCGCTCGGCAACACCGGCGCGGGCGGCCACATCTGGGTGACCCTCGCCAGCGGGCCGTCGCGCACCGTGGAGCTCACCGTCAGCGACGACGGCGCGGGCCTGGACCCGCGCGACGCCGAACGCCTCTTCGCCCGCTCCGTCGGCCGCGGCCACGGGCTCGGCCTCGCGCTCGCCCGCGAGGTCGTCACCGGCCACGGCGGAACGATCACCGCCGACGGGCGTCCGGGCGCGGGCGCGGCGTTCACCGTCCGCATCCCCGCCTCGCCCGGACCCGCCCGCCCGGCCGCGCGGGCCCGCGGCTACTCGGCCTCGCCCAACCCGTAGCGCTCCTGGTCCGACGGGCGCGGCGCCTCCGGGCCGTCCCGCCCGAGCCGCAGCATCCGCGAGATCCGCACGGTGCGGAACTCCCGCCCGCCCGCCATGATCACGTGCCCGGTCGAGTGCGCGACCTGCCGCGCCGCCTCGTCCCACGCCGCGAGCTCGGCGCCGGACGGCGGATCGCCCTCGAACTCGCGCAGCCGCGGCAGCACCCTGGTGAAGTGGGTCGCGAGCCGTTCGCGCGCCTCCTCCGGGTCGTCGCCGCCGGTGATGGGCTTCCACGCGTCGTCCCTGACCTCGACGACCATGAACGTCGGCGGCAGCAGCACCACGCCCGGATGCGCGCGGACCGCGTGCCGCGCCTCGGTCATCACCATGTCCGGCACCGTGCCGGGGTTCGGCAGGTGGCCGACCAGGTTCAGCCGGAGCTGCGTCTCCCACTGCCCCGCGGGCGCGCGCGGGTCGATGAGGTGCCCGCGCAGGAACGGGTCGACGGGCTCCGCGCCGTCCGTCGGGCGCGGCGGCTCCATCACGCGGTCGCCGATCAGCGTGAACCGCTCGACCCGGATCACCCGGTAGCGCAGGTCGCCGATCTCCCACTCGTCCTTGGCGAGCTGCTCGCCCTCCTCGGGGTCGAGCCGGTCCGCCGCGGCCAGCATGGCCCGCGCCGCCTCCGGCTCCCCCTCCCGCCGCGCCGCCGCCATCCGCAGGTCGACCGCCAGCGCGTACCGCGCCGCCGAGGGATCGGACGAGCCGATCCCCCCGATGCGCCACTCGCTCCCCGACTGCACCGCGTGCCCGAAGTCGGGCGACCCGGCGGGCAGGAGTCTCGGGTAGGCCCGGATCCGCTCCCCGATCTCCCCGTCGCGCACGGCCGCCACGGGGTCGAGGTCGGCGACCAGGTTGATGTGGTCGTACCCGGGCATCAGCGGGAACGTCATGCCCCCATCCTCGCCACACCCGAACCCGCCCCGCCCCGCAAACCCGCAGATCGACCCCCCATCCCACCTCCCCAAACCCCCACCAACAACCCCCCACCCCCTCAAACCCCACCCCCTCCCACACCCCCGCTCCGGCCCTGCTTCGCCGCGCCCGCCGCGCCCGTCCCGGGCCCGTCGCCGACGGGGAGGCCGGGTGTGGTCAGGGGGTGGGGGGCGGGTGGGGCGGAGGGGGTGGGGGGTTTGGGGGATGGTGTTCTGTTTCTTGACAGATGTCTGGGTGCGGGGGACGGTCCTGACTGATGGCGCAAGCTCGTCCGGGAGGGACACGTGGCGCATTCTCGGCTCCTCACCGTCGGGTCCCGGCGGTCGCTGCTCGTGGCGGTCGCGCTGGCGGCGCCGTTGCTGTCCGTGCCGCCTGCGCGGGCGGAGGCGGCGGCCTACCTCGATTCGCGGGTTCCGGTGGCTGGGCGGGTGAAGGACCTGCTCGGGCGCATGACGCTGGAGGAGAAGGCCGGGCAGATGGCCCAGGCCGAACGGGGCGCGGTGGACGGCGACCAGGGGCAGATCACGGCGCTCGGCCTCGGGTCGGTGCTGTCCGGGGGCGGCTCGACGCCCGCGGCCAACACGCCGGAGGGGTGGGCCGACATGGTGGACGGCTACCAGGCGCGGGCGCTCGCCACGCGGCTGCGCATCCCGTTGCTGTACGGGGTGGACTCGGTGCACGGCCACAACAACCTCGTCGGCGCGACGGTCTTCCCGCACAACATCGCGCTCGGCGCGACGCGCGATCCGCGGCTGGTGCGGGAGGCGGCGCGGATCACGGCGATGGAGACCCGCGCGACCGGGCCCCAGTGGACGTTCGCGCCGTGCGTGTGCGTCACGCGGGACGTGCGATGGGGGCGCACGTACGAGAGCTTCGGCGAGGACCCGCGGCTCGTCACCGCGATGGGGACGGGCATCGAGGGCTTCCAGGGACGGAACCTCGCCGACACGCGGCACGTCCTCGCGACCGCCAAGCACTACGCGGGCGACGGCGACACGCGGTTCGGGTCCTCGACGACCGGGACGTACACGATCGACCAGGGCGTGACCGTCACCGACCGCAGGACGTTCGCGCGGATCGACCTCGCGCCGTACGTCGCGGCCGTGCGCGAGGAGCGGGTGGGCAGCATCATGCCGTCGTTCTCCAGCGTCGACTGGACGGAGGACGGCGTCGGGAACCCCGTCAAGATGAGCGCGCACAAGGAGTTGCTGACCGACGTGCTCAAGAGGCGGATCGGCTTCCCCGGCTTCCTGGTCAGCGACTGGGAGGCGATCCACCAGCTCCCGGGCGACTACGCGGTGCAGGTGCGCACGGCGGTGAACGCCGGGATCGACATGTTCATGGAGCCCTACAGCGCGCCGCAGTTCGTGCGGACGCTGGTCGCGGAGGTACGGGCCGGGCGGATCCCGACGAGCCGGATCGACGACGCGGTCGGGCGGATCCTGCGGGCCAAGTTCCAGCTCGGCCTGTTCGAGCGCCCGTACACCGACCGTTCCCGCGCGGGCTCGATCGGGTCGGCCGCGCACCGGGCCGTCGCGCGCCGCGCGGTCGCCGAGTCGCAGGTGCTGCTGAAGAACGACCGGCGCGCGCTGCCGCTCAAGCCGTCCCAGCGGATCTACGTCGCCGGGGCGAACGCCGACGACCTCGGCAACCAGGCGGGCGGCTGGACCGTGACCTGGCAGGGCGGTTCGGGCGCGACCATCCCCGGCACGACGATCCTCCAGGGCATCCGGCGGAACGCGGCGGACGTGACGTACAGCGCGGACGCGTCGGCGCCCACGGCGGGCCACGACGCCGGCGTGGTCGTGATCGGCGAGACCCCGTACGCCGAGGGCGTCGGGGACGTCGGCAACGGGCACACGCTCGAACCGTCCGCCGCCGACCGCGCCAACATCGACCGCGTCTGCGGCGCGGTGCGGACCTGCGTCGTCCTCGACGTCGCCGGCCGCCCGCAGATCGTCACGGGCCTGCTCCCGAAGATGGACGCGTTCGTGATGTCGTGGCTGCCGGGCAGCGAGGGCGCGGGCGTGGCGGACGTGCTGTTCGGCAAGCGCCCGTTCCGCGGGCGGCTCCCGGTGACGTGGCCGCGCAGCGAGGCCCAGGAGCCCATCAACGTGGGCGACGAGCACTACGACCCGCTCTTCCCGTACGGCCACGGCCTGACGACCCGTCCCCGGTCCTGACGCACGGCGCGGCGTCAGGACCGGGACCGGTCCCGGCGTCTGGTGCGGCGTTCCCCAGTGCCGCCGCGCGCCGTCCCCGACGAAACGACGCGCGGCGGGTCCGCTCCCGCGCGGCGGCGTCCTCGTCCCGCGCGGGCGTCTCCGCCCTGCGCGGCGGCGTCTCCGAATGATGCGGCGGTGGCTCCGGGAACGTGGAGGGCGGGGGGCATTCCCTTCATTCTCTCCCCTGGAGCGTTGGCGGACAATGCGTTATTCGGACCGGTCCGTCCGGCTCATGCGGGGCGGGCCGGTCCCATGGGTCCATGGTCCGGAAAGGGCCGCCGATTTAGCCTGGACGGCGAGAGCGCGCGGCGGCCGGGCCCGGCGACGAAGCGGTGGCGGGCCGTGCGCGCGGCGCGGCGGCGCGAGCCCGCGGCGCGGCCGCGGGAGCCCGCGGCGCGGCGGAGCGGAGTTCGGCGTACGCCCTGAGACCACCGTTGGACCGACCTCGCGCGGAGCGTGCTGATGAACGTGACGGCTGACGTGCTCGGAGACGGCTACGAGGCGATCGGACTGTTCCTCGGAAGTGATTTCGAGGGCGAGGTCACCGCCACTCTCGTCCGGCGTTCCATCGCGAATTCGTCCCCGCGGGCCGTGCTTTATCTGCACGGCTTCTCCGACTATTTCTTCCAGAGCCACATGGCCGATTTCTACGTCGGGCACGGGTACGACTTCTACGCGCTCGACCTGCGCAAGAACGGCCGTTCGCTGCGGCCCCACCAGACCCCCAATCTCGTCGGCGACCTCACCGAGTACTTCGCCGAGATCGGGGAGGCGGTACGGCTCGTCCGCGAGGTGGACGGGCACCGGGTGCTGCTGCTCAGCGGCCATGGCACCGGCGGTCTGACCGCCGCCCTGTGGGCCGACCGGTTCCGCGGCAAGGGGCTGATCGACGGCCTCTTCCTGAACAGCCCCGCCCTGGACCTCCCCCTGCGGGCGGTGCCGCGCTGGGCGTACGTCGCCGCCGCCCGCCTGCTGCGCCGGTCGGCGCCGGGCGCCCGGCTGCCGCTCGCCCAGTCCGACCGGTACGTCCGCAGCATCCACCGCGGCGGCACCGGGGAATGGGACTTCGACCTCGCCTGGAAGCCGCTCGCCGGCTTCCCGACGCGGGCCGCGTGGCTGGCGGCCGTACGGCGCGCGCAGAAGCGCGTGCACGAGGGGCTGTCGATCGAGGTGCCCGTGCTGGTGATGGCGTCGGCGCGCAGCGTGGACCCGTCCGACGAGGACGCCGACGCGACCGCCGGGGACGCGGTGCTGAACGTGGACCACATCGCCCGCTGGGCGCCGCGCCTCGGCCGGGACGTCGCGCTGGTGCGCATCGACGGCGGCGTGCACGATCTCGTGCTGTCGCCCGAGAACCCCCGCGACCTGGTCTTCACGGAGCTCGGCGACTGGATCAGGGAGCGCCTGCCGCCGTCCTGACGCCCGCGCGCGGACCGGCCCCAGGGGCTCAGCCGGGCCGGTCCGCGCGCGGGTCGCGGCCGCCGAGGACCTTGGCGATGGCCTGGGTGCGGTCGGCCACGTCGAGCTTCTGGAACACCGAGCGCAGGTGGTTCTTGACCGTCGGCTCGGAGATCTCCAGCGCCCGCGCGATGTGCCGGTTGGACGAGCCGCGCACCAGCAGCGCGAGGACCTGCTGCTCGCGGTCGGTCAGCCGCGGCTGGACCCGGGAGCCGAACGGTGGCCGCGCGCCGGGCGGGGAGTCGCCGTCGGCGGGCGGACGGGTGTCGAACGCGGCGCCGCCGGGGCGCTGCGACGGCACGGGCGGGTAGAGGTCCAGCAGGCTTTGCAGGTGCTCCACGATCTGGTGCAGCCGGGTCAGGTGGTGGTCGGCCTCGCGGACCAGCGTGTGCACCGTCGCGGCCATGGCCCGACGCCCCTCCGCCGGGGGTCGCGCGTCGTCGGCCCCGCCCGGGGTCTCCGTAGCTCCCATGTCAGCCGCTCCCCGTTCGCCGGAACCGTGCGCGGCCGTCGCGGCGACCGCGCAGTTAAAGATAATTACTCTCCGTAGTCAAGTGCGGCCATCTTAAGCTTCCCCGTTCACGGATGGGAACCCCGGGCGATCAGCGGGAGAACCGCCGGGCCGGACGTGCGCCGCGCCGCCGACCCTTGCCCCGGGGGCCCCGGGCCGGGACGGCCGCCCGACCGGATCGCCCCACTCTTTACCTTCCCGGCCGCCGCGGGACGGTCAACCGGCCCGGATCACCTGCGGACCGGCCTCGCGGATCGCCACGTGCGTCCCGAGCCACCGCGGCCGCCGCGACGCACGTGGCGGGCCGGGAGGAAATGACAGACGAAGAAATTACGCGCCTGGCGAGCGCGGCTCGCATGGCGCCTCCGGCGGCGGGTATCCGAGCGGATTCGGGCGGCCCGCGGGCCGGGGAGTCCCGACTCTGGAAGCCCGCCCTCAGGAGGCCGCACTCAGGCCCTTCCGCGCGTCCACGGGGTGCCTCCCCGCGGACGAGTCGAAAGGAGAACGGGAAATGCCTCGTCCGGGAAGCCACAAGTACGACATCGAGCGCGCCAGGACCCGCAGGCGCATCGAGGACGACGGCGTCGCGACGGACGCCGCAGCAGGCGAGCAGGCCAACAGGGAACTCCAGCGGGACGAGCACCGCCGGCCGCGCAAGGCGGGCGAACGGGCCGAAGGCCCGAAGGGCGAACGCACGCCGGCCGCACGACGCGCCGGCCGGCCGGGACGGTGACGATGGGGATCTTCTTCAACCGCAACGGGCCGGAGGACGACGTGCCGCTCGACCAGGTGGTGGCCTGGTCCCGCGCCGAGGGGGGCGAGCCGAACCCGGACTACCCCGACCAGCACTGCACCACCGGCACGACGCCGAGCGGGACGTTCGTCGGACGGGTCGCCGGGGACGACGTCGGCCACTGGGAGGAGAGCGGGGCGGAGCGCCGCGCCGCCGCCGCCAGGGCGGACGCCGCGCGCTTGGAGGCCGCGCAGGCCGAGGTGGTGCGGACCCACGCGGTGCAGACCGCCGCGCAGGCCGAGGCGGCGCAGGCGGTGACGCGGGCGGAGGCGGCGCAGTCCGCGTCGGCCGCCCCCGCCGCGCCCACGCAGGCGGGACCCGCGCCGTCCGCGGACGACCGGTCCCCGCGGCCGGGGCGCGGCGTCACCGGCACCTGACGGCCGCGGCCGTCCGCCCGCCTCAGCCGCCGTCCGCCGCGACGGACGGCGGCTGAGGCGCGGCTTTGGTCACGCTTTGCTCGTGTTCGTTCACTCGCGCGTTCGGTGTCCGTTGGGCACCGGTTTTTCGTGATCGTCGGTGCGGGCGGGGACGGCGCGAGAGGATGGCGGGCGTGATCAAGGAAATGGAGGGCCCGCGGTGATCGTGACAGTCCTCGGCGGCGGGAACGGCGCGCACGCCGCCGTCGCCGACCTCACCCTGCGCGGGCACGAGGTGCGATGGTGGCGGCGCGCCGCCGCGTTCCCGCCGGGCGGTCGGCTGCGGTACCGGACGCACGACCGGGTGGGGCGGGTCACCGCCGCGATGGCCACGCACGACCTGGCGGCGGCCGTGGAGGGCAGCGGGCTCGTCCTCGCGCCGGTGCCCGCGTCCGCGCAGCCGGACCTGCTCGCGGCGCTCGCGCCCGTCCTCGCGCCCGGCCAGGCGGTCGCGTTCACCCCCGGCACGTTCGGCACCTGGCACGGGTCGCGGCTGCGGCCGGACGCCGTCTTCCTGGAGACCGGCACGCTGCCGTACCTCACGCGGGTCACCGCGCCCGGCGAGGTCGACATCCCCGTCACGTCGAGCAGGCTGCCGGTGGGGAGCATCCCCGGCGCCGGCCCGGCGGCGGACGCGGCGCACGCGCGGTTCGCCGACGCCTACCCGGAGGCGGTGCGCGTCTCCGACGGGCTCGACGCGGCGCTCGCCAACTGGGGCCCGGTCATCCACCCGCCGCTGATCGCGCACAACCTCGGCGCGATCCAGACGCTGGCCGAACGGTTCGACATCCACGCCGACGGCTCCTCGCCCGCCGTGCTGAAGACGACCTCCGCGCTCGACGCCGAACGGCTCGCGCTGCGCGCCGCCCTCGGCCTGCCCGCCCCGCACTGGCCGCTGGAGGACTACTACCTGGAACGTGACACCTCCATGTACCCGCCGGACGCGAAGGCGCGGCTGCTCGCGTCGGGCCTGTGGCGGGAGACGGTCGGCCTCGACCACCGCTACGTGCACGAGGACGTCCGCCGGGGCCTGGTGCTGAACGTCGCGCTCGCCCGCCTGGCGGGCGTCCCCGCCCCGACCGGGACGGCGATCCTCACGCTGCTCGGCACGGCGCTGGGCGAGGACCTGCTGGACGTCGCGCGCGTGACGGGCGAGCTCGGCACGGGCGACCTCGACGAGATCCGCCGCACCGCGCGCGACGGCGCGCCCGCCCCCGCCCCCGCCGTACGAGAGGGATAGGACCATGGAGTACTTCCTGCAACTGCACGGGAACCTGCCGATCGACGCCTACCCGGCGCTCGCCGCGCGGGCCGAGGAGCTCGGCTTCGAGGACGTCTCCCTGCACGACGTGCTGTTCCGCCGCCCGGTGTGGCCCGTCCTGTGCGACATGGCCCGCGCCACCTCCCGGGTGCTGATCGGCCCGAACGTCACGCACCCGTACCTCAGCCACCCGGTGCAGATCGCCGCCAACCTCGCGCACCTGGACGAGCTGTCCGGGGGCCGCGCGGTGCTCGGCCTCGGGCGCGGCTCGATGTACGAGATGGTGGGGCAGGAGAATCCGGCGAGCCTCGCCGGGCTGCGCGAGGCCGTGGACGTCGTCCGCGCGCTGGTCGGCGGCGGGAGCGGGCCGTACGAGGGCGAGGTGTTCCAGCTCCGCAAGGACGCCCGGCTGCACTTCGGCACCGGCCGCCGCGTCCCGGTGTACCTGGGGCGCTCGGCCCGAAGGGCGCGCGGCTCGCGGGGGCGCACTGCGACGGGCTGCGCGCCGCCGCGCAGTGGCACCCCGGCTACGCCGGCCTGCTCAAGGAGCACATGGAGGCGGGCGCGAAGGAGGCCGGGCGCGCGCCCGGCGAGGCGCAGTTCGTCGCGGAGAACTGGACGTTCGTGCACCCCGACCGGGAGCTGGCGCGGCGCGAGGCCCGCGCGCTGCTCGCCACGTTCCTGCCCGCGCTCGGCGCGCCGCTGGCGTTCCACGGGGTGCCGGAGTCCGAGCGCGAGGCCGCGCTCGCCGCCAAGCGGGACGGCGCCACCGAACGGCTCGCGGAGATCAGCGACCGCACCCTCGACCTGTTCATGGCCGCGGGCGACGCGGGCGACCTGCGCGCGGGCCTGGACCGCCTGGAGGCCGCCGGGATCACCGCCGTGTCGTTCTCCGGGCAGCTCGGCCCCGACACCGCCCTCGCCCTGGAGATCATCGGCGAGGCGATCAACGGCCGCTGACCCGCCGCGCCCGCCGCGCCCGTCCCCGCCGCGCCCGGCCCGGCGGGGACGGGCGCGGGCTCAGTGCGGGCGGCGGTCGGACGCGGGGGACCGGAGGTCGCCCGGACGGCGCAGGACGGGGGGCGGCTGCGGTCCGAGGCGGCGGGGGCGGGGCGCGCCGGCGGGGTTGAGGTTGATGGGGGCGGCGGCCGGGAGGCCGGCGGGACGGGCGCGCGGCTCGTCCCGCGGAGGCTCGGCGGGCTCGGCCGCGGGCTCCTCCGGCTCGTGCCGGGGGACCAGCAGGACCGACGCGACGGCGAGGACGAGGCCGACCGCCGACAGCAGGAACTTGCCGGGCGACTGCGGCCAGGGCTGCCCGTACACCATGATCCCGGTGAGCCACAGCGACGCCTTGGACCCGACCGCGAGCACGACGACCACCACCGACAGCCGGCACCGCTGGAGCCCGATCTGCGCGAGGCCGAGCCCGAGCAGGCCGGTGCCGACCACGATGTAGGGGTGCGGCGAGGCCAGCAGCAGGTCCCACTGGCGCGGGCGGTCGCGGACGAGGTGGGCGATGCTCGCGCCCGAGCTCTCGGCGCACCCGACGAGGACGCCGGCGCCGAGGCCGAACGCCACGCCGGTGACCTGCCGGGCGTGCCGGCCGTCCATCGGCTCGTCCCGGACGGTGAACAGCCAGAGCGGGATCAGCACCGACGGCCCGACGAGCACCGCGAGCTTCCACAGCGGCGGCGACGCGTCCCACGGCCCGGCGGTGTCCGGCGGGCCGCCGTCCGACAGCAGGCCGCCCGCCGCGGCGAGGGCGAGCAGTGCCAGCAGCAGCACGGCGAGCGCGCGCCGCTCCCCCTTCTGGACGCGTTCGCCGAAGTTGGCGATCGACACCAGCAGCAGGACGGCGAGCACCGGCCCGTACATGGGGACGACGACCCGGACGGGCAGATCGGTCAGGACCAGGCTCTGCGTGACCAGCCCGGCCACGATGGTGATCATGCCCAGGAGCCAGACGGGGTCCAGGGCCAGGTGCCGGGTGGTGTGGAAGGGACGCGAACCGGTCAGCCGCGGCATCCTGCCCGCGGTGGTCTTGAAGATGGCGAACCCGGTGACGTAGGCCACCGGCGCCACGCTGGCGAGAACGACCGCACCCATGAGCGCTCCTCGGGTGGGGGCTCGGAGCCGAGCCGGGAGTGCTTGCGCACCGGCCGCCCCGCGGGAAGGACGGCGCGATGCCAAGAGGTGCTTTCCATTCTGTCCATAATCGGGGAAAAGGAATGCTCACCGAAGTGCGCATCCCCGCCCGCCGAATTGTCACCCGTTTCCAACACCGGACGTGAGGCCCCGCAGGAGGGCGGGATAGGCGTTGTGCAGCTCGCGCTGCCAGTACGGCCACGAATGCTGACCCTGGTAGAGGCGGGTCGCGACGGGGACGCCCAGCGAGCCCAGCCGCGCGGTGAACGCCGCGGCGTGGTCGTGCGCGGCGGCCTCCACGGGATCGGTGAACGGCAGCCCGCCGAGCGGCCCGGCGCGGCCGTCGCCCGAGGCCACCCGGAGCCGGACGCCGCGCAGGGCGCCCGCCAGGTCGTACGGGTTGTGCGCGTGCCAGATCGCGGCCTGGTCGTCCGGGTCGCCCCAGACGCGCCGCCAGTCGGTGCCGGGGCAGGCGAGCGAGGGGCCCCAGCCGATCGAGTCGTCGCCGGGCCGGTGGCCGTAGAGGGTGTGCAGGTAGCCGCTGAACGAGGCCGCCGCCCGGAACGCGCCGGGGAAGCGCGCCGCGTACAGCATGGCGCCGAGCCCGCCCATCGAGTTGCCGGCGATCGCGCGGGCCGTTCCGGCGCGGTAGTCGCGTTCGAGGATGCCGCGCACCTCGCGCATGTGGAACGTCTCCCAGGCGGGCGGCCCGCCCCGGCCGTGGTTCCACCAGTCGGAGTAGTTGCCGCAGGCGCCGCCTTCCGGCATGACGACCATGACGTCCGAGCCGGCGGTGAGCCGCTGGACGTCGGTCTCGCGCGTCCAGGCGGTGTAGCCGTCCACGCCGCCGTGCAGGAGCCACAGCGCCGGCCAGGTCCGTCCTGCGGTGCGGGACCAGCCGTACGGCAGCAGGAGCCTGACCATCCCGTTCCGGCCGAGGGCGGGGAGGCGACGGTCAGGTCCAGGGTGCGGGGCGCGACGGCCCGTTCGGCGACGACCCTCGGCTGGGCGGCGGCGGTCAGGGGGCGGGCGGCGGCCGGGGTGGCCGCGAAGATCGAGAGAAGCAGGGTGAAGACCCCCACCAGTGCGGCGAGGGTGAGGCTGCGACCCAATTACGGGTCCTTTCGGGAACGGCCGTGGAAAGGCCGGTGGTGCGGGGGGAATGCCGCGTCCGGCGGCTCGGTGCGCGCCGGTGCGGCGGGTCGTGCGCGCCAAGGAGGAATCGGCGGAACCCCGGCGTGGCGGCGACGACGGGAAGTGCTCTTCGGAACGGCGGAACGGCGCGTTCGGCGCGTTCGGCCTCCGGACGTGCGGGGATGTTCCAGCGCCCGCACTCGCTGAGCTGCTGGTCGGGGTGGTGCGGCTCCAGAAAGGAAAAGCGTCCTCGGGAAGGGAACGATCTCCTATGGAGATTGTTTCCCGTTCCGGATATTCCCGCTCCGGTCGCAGATCAACCGGCCGAAGAAAGGCCGATGCGAGAAAAAAGGGCGGGGCGCGGGGAGGGAATCCCGCGCCCCGTTCGCCGGGCGGTGCGGTCAGCGGTGGCGTCGGCCGGGGAAGCCGCGCCGCCGCGCGTAGGCGTCCAGGTCGTGCCAGTCGTCGCCGGTGTGGGCGTGCGCGGTGTCCAGGCAGCCGAGGGTGGACGGGCGGGGCACGGTGTAGCGGGGCGCGCGCAGGTCGGGCGGGTTCTCGAAGTCGAGCGCCTCGGCGAGGTTGCGGGCCGCCGCGTCGCGGACCGACAGCGGCTCCAGCCCCCAGCGCCACTCGATCGCCTTCAGCACCGAGGTGTGGTCGTACACCTCGTGCGCGACCGCGCCGCGCCGCGCCCGCGGCGAGATCAGCAGGCACGGCACGCGGAAGCCGCGCAGGCCGGTGCCGAGGTCGGGGCGCGGGTCGGGCCCGGCGGGCGGCGGGACGTGGTCGAAGAACCCGCCCCACTCGTCGTAGTTGATCACCAGCAGGGTGCGGGCCCAGTCCGGCGAGTCGATCAGCGCCGTGTAGACGCGGTTGAGGAACGCCTGCCCGAAGCGGATGTCGGCGAGCGGGTGCTCGTCCTCCGACAGCCCCGGGACGAGCTCGCCGAGGAAGCCGGGCTCCACGAAGCTCACCGCGGGCAGCGCGCCGCGCCGCGCGTCGTTGTAGAACTCCTGGATGTTCCGGCTGATGTCCAGGTGCCGCAGGCCCCACAGCGCCGTGAACGGCACGTCGCTGAAGTAGTACCGGGCCGGGACCCGCTTGGCCTTCAGGCGGTCCCAGATCGTGGCCAGCTCCGAGATGGCGAAGGTGTTGGAGATCCGGTCGGTCTGCGCGGCGTGCTGGAAGATCCGGTTGGGGAACGTCGAGGACATGACCGCGGGGAAGTAGCGGTCGCACACCGTCCAGTCCCGCGCCGCGCGCCCGTGGAACCCGAGGTCGTCGCCGTGGAAGTAGCCGATGGCGAACGTGTCGTTCTCCCCGGCGCGCAGCCAGCCGTCGCACTTTCCGTCGTTGTACTCGACCCGTCCGCCCTCGTAGGAGTGGTCGGGGTCCTTGAAGCCGCACCCGTGCGGGACGGTCAGGTGGTGCGTGGCGTGCTCGCGCCCCTGCGCGTCGGTGAACGTGAGGCCCTCCTGCCGGCCGTCCGCGCCGGGCAGCCAGCCGAGGTAGTGGTCGAACGACCGGTTCTCCATCATCACCACGACGATGTGGTCGATGCCCGACTCGTCCGGCGGGGGCGGCTCCGCCGCCGGGGCGCGGCTCGCGGCGGGCCCGCCGTCGGCCGCCGCCGACCCGCCCGCGGCGATGATCGCCGCCCCCGCCGTACCCGCCAGAAACCCGCGGCGCGTCAGTTCCTCGGTGCCCATGGCTCTCCTCCCGGTGGCGCCCGCAGAGCAGTATCACGAGCCCCACGGCACCGGGGAAGCACATCGGCCCACAGAGACCGGGCATAAATATGAAATTGATTCGGCACTATTCGGCCGGGCGGCGGGTCAGCCCAGGTCGAGGGCCTCGGCCAGCGCGCGCAGTCCGGGCAGGACGTCCTCGCCGGGCGGGGTCAGGAGCTGGACGGCGACGTGGTCGGCGCCCGCGTCGAGGTGCTCGGTGAGGCGGGCCGCCGCCCGGCCGGGGCGCCGTGCGCGATGATCGCGTCGATCAGCGCGTCGCTGCCGCCGTCGGCGATGTCCTCGTCGCTCCAGCCGAGCCGCTTCAGGTTGGCGGTGTAGTTGCGCAGCTTGAGGTAGATGTCGGCGACGTTCGCGCGGCCGAGCTCGCGGGCGCGCGTGGCGTCGGACTGGAGGACGACCTTCTGCTCGGGCGCGAGGAGCGGGCCGATGCCGAGCTCCTCGCGCGCCCGCCGGGTGTGCTCGGGCGTGACCAGGTACGGGTGGGCCCCGGCGGCGCGCTCGGCGGCGAGGCGCAGCACCTTCGGGCCGAGCGCGGCGAGCACGCGGCCGTTCACCGGGACGCCCTCGGCGTCGAGGCGGTCGAGGTAGCCGACGATCGTCTCGTACGGGCTGCGGTACTCGCTCGACGCCTCCGGGTGCCCGATGCCGACGCCGAGCAGGAACCGGCCGCCGTGCCGGTCGTTCAGCCGGTGGTACGACGCGGCGACCTGCTCGGCGGGCGTCGCCCACATGTTGACGATGCCGGTCGCGACCACGAGGCGGTCGGTCGCGGCGAGCATCCGCTCGGCGATGGCGAGCTCGCCGTCCGGCGAGCCGCCGATCCAGACGGTCCCGTACCCGAGCGCCTCGGCGTTCGCGGCGAGCTCCGCGTCCAGGCCGGCGGCGGGCCGCCAGATCCCGAACCGCCCCACGTTGATGTCGGTCATCGTTCCCCCAGGCTCGCGGTTTCCGGTCGGACCGTCCCTACCCGGTCCGCCGACAAGATCACCGTACCGCCGGGGCCGCGTCCCCGCCTAGGCCGGGACGCGCCCGACGCCGCCCAGGTACGAGGGGACGGTGAAGTCGGGCGGGACGTCCCCGCGCCAGCTCTGCACCGGGACGAGGCCGGGCTCCAGCAGCTCGGTCCCGGCGAGCAGGCGCCCGACCGACGCGCGGCCGCGCAGGGTGAAGGACCCCGACGGGGTCCTGGTGTAGACCTGGCCGATCTCCTCGAACTCCTCGCCCGGCCGTTCGCCGGGGAACGGGTGCGAGAGGACGATGTGGCTCCCGGGGCGAGCCGTTCACGGAAGGCGCCCACGAGCGCGGCGGCCTCCTCGTCGTCCTGGACGAACTGGAGGACGGCGCAGAACACGACCGCGACCGGCTCGCCGAAGTCGATCCGGGAGGCCACGCCGGGGTCCCCCAGGATGCCCGCCGGGTCGCGCAGGTCGCCGTCGATGACGGTCGTGCGGGGGTTGTCGGCGAGCAGCGCCCGCGCGTGGACGAGCACCATCGGGTCGTTGTCCACGTAGACCACGCGCGAGTCGGGGGCCGCGCGCAGCGCCACCTGGTGGACGTTCTCCTGGGTCGGCAGCCCGGTGCCGACATCGAGGAACTGCCGCACGCCCGCGTCCGCGAGCGCCCGCACGGCCCGGCCGAGGAAGGCCCGGTTGGCGCGGGCGGCGAGCCTGATGTCCGAGCCGGTCTGCCTGCTGACCTCGATGACCTTCTCCGCGGCCTCCCGGTCGACCGCGTAGTTGTCCTTGCCCATCAGGTAGTAGTCGTACATCCGCGCGACGCTCGGAACGGTGGTGTCCACCCCCGGTGGTGCCTGCTCGGGAACGCTCACCCGCCACCGCCTTTCGATCATGCTTGCCCCCACCCAACCACACCCCTTCCGCCCGGCACCGGCCAACCAAGATCTTCCGGACGTCCCGGGCGGTGAACCCGGAGGGCTCCGGCGGCGTCCCAGTGGCTGGGCCGCGAACCGGTCCGCACCCTCCACTCCCCGGTTCAGGAGGCGCTCGCAGAGGTGCGATCCGAGAAGGCCGACCCCGCCGGTGACGACGGCACGCCGGAACACGTCCCGCCCCCGCCCCCGCCCCTGCCCTCGCTGTGGAGGGACGACCGGCTGAGAAGGGCGATGGGCGTCGTTCTGATGGCGGCGTCGTTCGTCTACGTCGGGTGGATCGCCGCCGAACTGCGGGCCGCCGACCTCTGGCTGTCGCTCCCGTTCCTTTCGGCGAACGTCTTTCTGGTGCTTCTGCTGTTCGTCACGGTCTGCACCAACTGGCGCCGCCTGGCGCCGGACGTCCCCGGGCCCGAGCGGTTCGCCGCGCCGGACGTGGCCGTGCTCGTTCCGACGTACAACGAGCCGCCCGCCATGGTCCGGCGCACGCTGGAATCGGTGCTGGCCCAGAACTGGCCGCACGAACGCCTCGTCATCGTGGTCGGCGACGACGGGCACCGGACGGCCGTACGGGAAATGGTCGAGGACCTCAGGAACCGGCATCCCGGAGCCGTCCTCCATTACCATCTGCCGCCGCGCAAGAACACGCCCGAACGGCGGGGCGACGCCAAGGACGGCAATCTCAACTCCATGCTCGCCTTCGTCGCGGACGCGCATCCGGCGATCGGGTTCATCGAGACGCGGGACGCCGACGACCTGGTGGGCGACCCCGACTTCCTGCGCCACACCGTCGGCCACCTCGCCCGCCGGCCCGGCGTCGCGTTCGTCCAGACGATCAAGGACTCGCGGGTGAGTCCGGGCGACCCGTTCGGGAACCGGCGCAGGTTCTTCTACCGCGGCATCATGCTCTCGCGCGCCGCGAACGACTCGGCCTTCCCGTGCGGCAGCGGCCTGGTGTGGCGGAGGGCCCACCTCGAACTGATCGGCGGATTCCCCACCTGGAACCTCGTCGAGGACCTGTACTCCGGCTACCTCGCGCTCCAGCGCGGCCTGCGCGGTGCGTACCTTCCCGTCCTCGGCGCCGTGGGCCAGGTCGCGCCCGAGGACGTCCCCAACGTCTACAAGCAGCTCGGAACGTGGGCGCTCGACACGCTCAGGATCTTCTTCTGGAAGTCGCCGCTGACGGCTCGCGGGCTGTCGTTCCGGCAACGGCTGCAATTCCTGGAAACGGGCCTGTTCTACATATCCAGCGTCCCGACGCTCGTGCTGATGCTGACCCCGGCGCTGTGCCTCCTCTGCGACGTCCGGATGTTCCGGACGGACGTCGTCGCGCACATCGCCTATTCGATCTTCTACGTCACGCTGCTCGGCGTCTACATGTTCGTCCTGGGCAACGGGACGTCCTGGCGCGAAGTGTGGCGCGCCAAGCAGATGTGGGTGGGCATGACGTTCGTCTACATCAACGCCTGCGCGCGGGCCGTTCTGTACGGGCCCGGCCGCAAGCCCGAATACCGGGTGACCCGCAAGGAGCAGCGGGCCGGCCTCTACCTGAAAGAGGTCGCTCCGCAGATCGCGCTGCTCGCGCTCTGCGTCGCGGCTCTCGTGCGCCATCTCGTCCAGAAGTATCCGGGCGGCCTGTCCAGCGAGATCGACCTCGGGTCGATATTCTGGGTCGCCAACTACGGGGTCCTGCTTCTCTGCTTCATCCGCCGTAGCTGGTTCGGAGTGCGGGCGGGCCATCGGGAAGGGCGGCCGTGTCAGCCAGGTCCTATTCGGAACGCCTCGGCCGGATCGCCGATCGGCAGTTGCAAAGCGCTCTCGACCGGTTCGGTCTCGGCCGTCTCGTCGCCGCCGAACCGATCCCGCACGGGCACTTCGGGCAGAACCTCTTCCTGACGAGCAGCACCGGCGAGTACGTGCTGCGCGGCGACCCCAACCATCCCGGGCAGTTCGAGGCCGAGCGCTTCTACGCCGAGGTCCTGCACCAGGGGACGCGCGTCCCCGTGCCCTGGCCGTACCGGATCGACCCGTCCACGGACATCTTCGGCTGGAGCTACGCCATCATGCCGAGGATGCCGGGCGTACGGCCGTCCGACGTCGGCGAGGAATCGGGTCCGTCCGCCAGGATCGCGATGGCCCGGGCGCTCGGCGCCAATCTCGCGGAAATGCACGAGCTCACCTGGGCCCATCCGGGCCGCTACTACCCCGCCACCGGGACAGTCGGCCCGCTCGAACCCCGGACGCGTCCGTCTGGGCCCTCCCCGACCCCGTTCCGCTGCACGCCGCCGCGCGTCCCTACGACCGATGGGTGGCGGAACGTGTCCGCGCCAGGCTCACGACCGCCCAGCGCCACAACCCGTCCGCCACCACCGAGGCCGACCTCGCCTGGACCGGAGACCGCCTCGCGGAACGCGCGTCCGCGCTGGCCGTCCCGTTCCAGCCCCGCCTGGTCATGGAGGACTACAAGGAAGGGAACCTGGTCGTCCGCCGCGACGCGGGCGGGTGGGCCGTCAGCGGCGTCTTCGACCTCGCCCAGTCCTACTTCGGCGACGCCGAGTCCGACCTGGCGCGAACGCTCTGCTCCTACCTGGACGAGGACGCCGGACCCGCCCGCGAGTTCCTGCGCTCGTACCTGGCCGCGAGGCCCCCGAGGCCGGGCTTCCCGGAACGCGCCGTCGCGTACGTCCTGCTCGACCGCGCGCTCCTGTGGGAGTTCTTCCAGCGCCGCGGCCTGCGCTGGTGGCCCGAGTCGTGGACGTTCCAGACGTGGGCGGACCGCTACCTGTCCCTCCTCGCGCCCGTGCTCGCCGGCTGCTGCGAACGCGCCGTCCGCCCACAGGAGTGAAGGGCGGACGGCGCGCGCCGCGGGTTACGGCTTGGGCGTCGGGCAGGGGTGCTCGCCGGCCGCCTTCGGCGCGGTGTCGAGCACCTTCGTGGACGCCAGCGCGGTGTTGCTGAGGACCGAACCGCGCGGCGGTGCGGTGCCGCCGCCGGTCCAGGCGCTGCGCTGGCCGAGGTAGCGGTAGGTCTTCGCGTCGAAGATCAGCACCTGCCGCTCGCCCTCCCGCGCGCCGAACGAGACGCCCACGCCCGTCCGCCCGGCCGCGTCGGTCGTCGGGCCGACGAGGCGCGCGCCCTTGACCTGGCTCGCGACGCGGAACAGGGCCGCCTGCACCTTCGGCGGGAGCGGGCGGCTCGCGAGCATGCCGATCTCCGACCACGTGGCCGCGTCGCCGGTCGGGGGCTTCCCGCCGGTCGCGGGATCGGCGGGGCCGCCGGCGTTGGCCTTGAGGACGGCCAGCAGCCCGGCGGGGTCGGTGGGCAGCTTCTCGTTCACCGCGTACGGCGCGTTGCCCGTAGCGGGCTTGGACGAGCACGGCAGGATCTCGTCCGCGGCGCCCGGCGGGTCCGTCTCCTTGGCGCGGTCGGGCAGCTTCTTGCCGGGCAGCGGCGCCACCCCGATCTGGGTCTTGCGTCGCAACGCCTGGAACGCCCCGTCCGCCCGCTGCCACTCCTCGTAGCGCACCCGGCGGAGCCACGCGTCGCCGCCGTCCGCGATCGTGATCTCCTCCCCGGTCAGCTCGTGGTGGACGAACTGGTCGCCGCGCGGGTGGAGGCCGCCGCC
This sequence comes from Actinomadura sp. J1-007, assembly GCF_009793335.1. Classification (GTDB taxonomy): domain Bacteria; phylum Actinomycetota; class Actinomycetes; order Streptosporangiales; family Streptosporangiaceae; genus Spirillospora; species Spirillospora yumaensis. The sequence goes on from NZ_WING01000001.1 coordinate 5,221,798, forward strand.
GGACTCGGCCGCCGCGGCGGCCCTGGTGAGCAGCTCCGCCGCGTTGGCCGGCGGCGCGTTCAGTCCGGGCACACCGCCACCGCCGTCGCCGCCCGGGACCAGGGCGAAGCCCGCGGCCGCCGCGACGCCCAGCCCGCCGGCGACCGCCGCGCGCACGCCCCATCCGCGCCACGGCCGCCGGGCGGGGACCGCCGCCGGAACGGGACGCGCGTCCGCCTCGTCCACCAGCCGCCGCCGCAGTTGCGCCAGCCGTGCGGCCCCGGGCTCGTCGGCCTCGGCCCACAGCGTGCGGACCTCGGAGATCTCGTTCATCGCCGGCCTCTCTCGTCTTCGTCGTCGTGTCCTGCTTCGTCGTGGAACGCGGTCGGGTCGGCGCCGCCCAGCGCCTCGCGGACCTTGGTACGGGCCCGGTTCAGGCGCGAGCGCACGGTCCCGACGGGGAGCCCGAGCGCGTCGGCGACCTGCCCGTACGTCAGCTCCGCCCAGGCCACCAGCAGCAGCACGTCGCGGTCGCGGGCGGGCAGCGCCGCGATGGCCCCGGCGAGCCGCCGCCCGACCGACTGCGCGCTCACCCGCTCGACCGCCCGTTCCGCCACGCCCTCGGGCGGGTCGGGCAGCACGCCGGTGCGCGCGAACGTGCGGTACCGGCTCAGCTCGGTGCGCCGGTGCCGGTGGATCAGGTTGGAGGCGATCCCGTACAGCCAGGGCAGCGCGTCGGGCCGCGCCAGGTCGTAGCCGCCGCGCCGCCGGAACGCGACGAGGAACGTCTCGGCCACGATGTCGTCGGCCTCGCCGTCGCCGAGCCTGCGCGCCACGTAGCGGTGGAGCCGCCCCGCGTGGCGGTCGAACAGCAGGGCGAACCGTTCGGGATCCCGCCGCGACCCCTCGATGGCCTCCGCGTCGCTGCCGGCACACGTCTGCGTGGCAGCGGTCATCTAGCCGCTCTGTTCATGTCAGCCATCCTCCGGACGTTGTCTGCGGACACCGTCTTTTGCCATCAGGGCCGGGAGGGTTCACGCGCTGCCCGCCGGCCAGATCGGGTAGTCGACGTAGCCGCGCGCGCCGCCGGTGTAGTGGGTGCTCCCGTCGCCGGCCGCGGGCTCGAGGCCGAGCGCGAACCGGCTGACGAGGTCGGGGTTGGCGATGAACAGCCGGGCGAACGACACCGCGTCCGCGAGCCCCGCCTCCACGATCGCGTTCCCGCTCTCCCGCCCGAACCCGTTGTTGGCGATCAGCGGCCCGTTGAACAGCTTGCGGTACCGGGCGAACGCGTCGAAGTCCGGCCGTGCGCCCGGCGCGGACGGGGACGGGCCGCGCAGGTGCAGGTAGGCGAGCGCGCGTCCGTCCAGCGCGGCGACCAGGCGGTCGTGGCCCGCGCGGATCTCCTCGTCGGAGGCGAACGGGTAGGCGCCGCGCGGACGGGGCCCGCGAGGGCGGTCGGCCTCGGACCAGAACGGCGACAGCCGTACCCCGACGCGCCGTTCGCCCCAGACCTCCGTCACCGCGTCCACGACCTCCAGCGGCAGGCGGTCGCGGCGCGCGCCGTAGGCGTCGGCGCGGCGGTTCAGGCGCGGGTTGAGGAACTGCGCGAGCAGGTACGTGCCGTTGGCCGCGATCTCGACCCCGTCGAACCCGGCGCGGCGCGCGTTCTCCGCCGCGGCGCGGTAGTCGGCGACCGTGCGCTCGATGTCCGCGAGCGTCATCGCGTGCGGTGTGACGGTCGCCTTGCGCCCGGACGGCGTGGGCGACACCTCGCCCGGGTCGATCGCGGACGGCCCCCAGGGCAGCGCGCCGCCGAGGTGGTCGGGGTGCGAGTTGGCGCCCGTGTGCCAGAGTTGCAGCACGATACGGCCGCCGAGGGCGTGCACGACGCCGGTGACCCGGCTCCACCCGGCGACCTGCCGTTCGCTGAAGACGCCGGGGACGTCCGGGAAGCCGATCGCCCGCTCGCTCACCCACGCGCCCTCGGCGACGATCAGGCCGGCGCCCGCCCGCTGGGCGTAGTAGGCGGCGTGCAGGTCCGTCGGCGCGAGGTCCGCGTTGGCCGCGCGGGCCCGCGTGGCCGGCGCCATCACCACCCGGTTGGGCAGCCGCAGGCCGCCGAGGTCCAGCGGCCGCAGCAGCGGCTGCGGCCCGCCGCACTCGCTACCCTGCTCGTGTCGGATCATTGACCTTTCTCCCCTGTCGTGTCGTCGGTCGGTCCCACGAAGCAGACGGAGCGCGGCGAGGAAAGGTGACCGATGGACGAGCACGACGAGCTGGCCGAACGGTTCGAGGCGCACCGCGCGCGGCTGCGCGCGGTGGCCTACCGGATGCTGGGCTCGGCGGCCGAGGCGGACGACGCCGTCCAGGAGGCGTGGCTGCGGCTCAGCCGCGCCGACCCCGCCGGGATCGGCAACCTGGAGAGCTGGCTGCGGACCGTGGTGTCCCGCCTCTGCCTCGACATGCTCCGCACCCGCGCGTCCCGGCGCGAGGACCCCCTCGAACCGTCCCTGCCCGCCCGTTCGGCGGACGACGGCCCGGAGGAGGAGGCGGTGCTCGTCGACGCGGTCGGCCGCGCGATGCTCGTCGTGCTGGACGCCCTCGGCCCCGCCGAACGGGTCGCGTTCGTCCTGCACGACCTGTTCGCCGTGCCGTTCGACCAGATCGCACCGATCCTCGACCGGACGCCGGTGGCCGCCAAGAAGCTCGCCAGCCGGGCGCGGCTGCGCGTGCGGGGCGCGAACGCGACGCCCGTCGCGGAGCTCGGCCGCCAGCGGCGGGTGGTCGAGGCGTTCCTCGCCGCCGCCCGTACCGGCGACCTCGACGCCCTGCTCACGGTGCTCGCCCCGGACGCCGTGCGGCGGGCCGACCGCGCCGCGCTCCCGCCGGACCGCCTGAGCGTGGTCCGCGGCGCGGACGCCGTGGTACGGGAGGTGCGGCTCCTCGGCCCCCGCGCGCGGTTCGCCGAGCCCGCGCTGGTGAACGGCTCGGTCGGCGCCGTCGTCGCCCCGGCGGCCGGCTGCTCATCGTCCTCGCGTTCACGCTGCGGGACGGCCGGGTGGCCGAGTACGACGTCATCGCCGACCCCGCCCGGCTCCGGGATCTGGAGCTGGCCGTCCTGCCCCGGAGGCCGGAGGCCCCGGCTGAGCGTCCGCCCGCGCACGGCGCGGGCCGGGCGCGGAGGCGCCGGACGTGCCGTCACGTGCATAGATCGCGTCTCGGCGGGCATCGGCCCTCCCGTACGGCAACGGTTCGGAGGAAGGGACCATGGGTTTCCTCGACAAGCTCAAGAACAGAGCCCAGCGCGCCAAGGGCCGGAGCAAGGAGCGGGCGGGACGCGACGCGCGCGACCCGTACCTGGAGGCGGAGGGCAGAAGGGACCGCGTGGCCGGCGGCGCCAAGCAGGTCGGCGAGCGGGTCAAGGACACGGCCAAGGAGATCCGCAGGACCGGCCGCTGACCCCTCCCCGGGAAGTACCCCGAAAACGACTGAACCGCCACCCGTGGGTGGCGGTTCAGTGGCGTCGCGGCCGGGCTCTACCGTCGGTCAACGGTCGCCGGTGCCCTCATCGGGGCGCGCGGTCATCCGAGGGGCTTGGGAGCGCCCTTGGCGCCGCCGCCCTTGCCCCACTTCAGGACCTCGTACTTCAGGCCGTTGATGTGGCCCTGCGAGGTGCCGGTGTCGTACTTGCTGCTCGGCTTCTTGCCGTCCACGAGGTGGCGGAAGGTGTAGGTGTCCAGGTCCAGCATGACGCCCCGGTGGGACGGCTCGCCCGGACCGCGGTCACCGACGAACCCGGTGACGCTCCGGCCGTTGTAGGACACCTTGACCTTGGTGTTCAGCGGCCAGCTCGGGCTGGCGAACAGGCCCTTCTGCATCGGCTTGCCGCTCGCCGGGGCACCGGTGTCGCCGTTCACCGACGAACCGTCGTCCCAGAAGTACGACGCCTTGGTCTTGCCGCTGTAGACGGCCTTGCTGTGCTTGGCGGGCGCGGCCTTCTCGACGGCCTTGTGGCCGTGGCCCTTGTGGCGGGCGGTGTGCTCGACCGCGGCGGCGGGCGCCTTGGCCTGCGTGGTCTGGTCCGGGGTGGCGTTGCTCGCGGCGGCCACGCCAGCGGCGAGGGTGCCGGCGAGGCAGCTACCGGTGACGGCGGTCAGGGCGAGGTTCAGGGCACGGGTGTTCATGGCGATTCCTTTGCGTCGGCTTATCGGGAGCGCCGTTCCGGTGCCGGGCACGCGAACGCCTGGGTCCGGTGCGTGGCTTGAGGGGGAACGGCACCGAGCCGCTGAGGGGCTCGGGGTAAGACCGCCGTGAAGGAGTCCGCTGGAAGGGACGGCCGCGACGCGGCTCGAAGGGATCCCGCCTACAGGGCGGGCCACGACGGTTCTCGTTCAGCGGGGTCAAGGGCGCGTGACCCTGACCTTGCGTTAATTACATCCGCTGATACCAAGACAACGCCAAAGCGTGCTCACATATACCCGGCCCTAGGTAGATCTTTTTTCCCGGCACCATGCCGACGCGTGATTCGGCGGCAGGGCCTGCGATCCGGCCGCCCGGTGCGCCCAGGGCCTCCCTGGGGAGCCCCGCCCCCGCCCTTGTACGGCACGGGCCCGCGGGCGGCCCGGACCGCTCGGCGGCCCGAGGGGACCGGGCCGTTTGACTTCCCTTGGACTAGAGCCACATACTCCCGTTATAACTTCTAACAAAGGAGATGGGTTCTTGTGGAGAGAGTCGTGGTCGCGCCCGCGCGGACCGGCGGGGCCGTTCTCGGGCTGCTGGCCGCCTCCCAGTTCCTGGTGGCGCTGAACACCTCGATCGTCAACGTGGCGCTGCCCGCCATCGGCGACGACCTGGCGCTCTCGCCCGCCGGGCTGTCGTGGGTCGTGAACGCCTACCTGGTCGCGTTCGGCGCGCTGCTGCTGGTCGGCGGCCGGATCGCGGACGTGCACGGGAGGCGGCGGACCCTGCTCGCGGGCTCGGGCTGTTCGCCGCGGGCTCGGTCGCCGCGTCCGTCCCCGCCGGGGCGGGCCTGCTGATCGCGGCGCGCGCCGTCCAGGGGACGGGGGCGGCCGTGCTGTCCCCGGCGGCGCTGGCGATCGTGCTGGCGCTGTACCCGGCGGGGCCCGCGCGCGGCAGGGCGCTCGGCGTGTGGGGCTCGGTGTCGGCGGCGGGAGGCGCGGCGGGCGTGCTGCTCAGCGGGGTGCTGACCGACCTGCTCGGCTGGTGGGCGATCTTCGCGGTGAGCGTCCCGGTCGCCCTGGCCGCGCTGGTCCTCGTGCCCCGCCTCGTCCCGTCCGACGGGGCCCGCCGGGGCGGGACCCTCGACCTGCCGGGCGCGGTGACCGTGACGCTCGGCCTGCTGGCGGTCGTCTACGGGCTCGGCAGGGGCGGCCCGGCCGCGCTCGGCGCCGGGGCCGTGCTGCTCGCGGCGTTCGCCGTGATCGAGCGCCGGGCCGCCGACCCGCTCGTGCCGCCGGGCCTGCTGCGCGTCGCCAGGGTGGCCTCCGGCAACGCGGCGATGCTGCTGCTCGGCATGGTGTGGGTCGCCACCTTCTTCTTCCTGCCGCTCTACCAGCAGCGGGTGCTCGGCTACTCGCCGCTCGCCACCGGGATCACCCAGCTCCCGCTGGCGCTGGCGCTGATGGCCGCGCCGCTCGCCGCCGGACGGCTGCGCGGCACGCTCGTCCCCGGCCTGCTGGTCCTCGCCGCGGGCCTCGCCTGGCTGTCCCGCGTGCCCGCCGACGGGACGTTCCTCGTGGACCTGCTCGGGCCGACCGTCCTGATCGGCGGGGGACTCGGGCTCGCGTTCGTGCCGCTGACCGCGCTCGGCGTCGCGGGCGTCCCCGCCGAACGGTCCGGGGTCGCGAGCGGGCTGATCAACACCACCCGGCAGGTCGGCGGCGCGCTCGGCCTGTCCCTGCTCGCGTCGGTCGCGGACCTCGCCCCGTCCGACCGGCTCGGCTACCGCGACGCTTTCCTCGGCGCGGCGGCCATCTCGGTCCTCGCGGCGGCCGTGGCGCTCCTCAAGGGGCGCAGGCCGTGACCGGGCCCGCCGCCCGCGCCCTGGACGGCCTGATCATCCTTCGTTAGTTTGCGACGCATGAACCCGATGAGGGCGTTGGTCCGGAAGACGGTGCTCGCCGTGACGGCCGGGGCGGTGGCCGCGGCGCCCCTGGCGGTACCGGCGGCGGCCCAGGCGCGGGAACGGCCCGCGGGCTCCGCCTCGCACGTCCGCCCGGGGTGGCGGCTCACGCCGACCGGGACGGATTCGCGCCTGCGCGGGCTCGCGGCGGTCGGCCGGAAGGTCGCCTGGGCGGCGGGCAGCGGCGGGACCGTGCTGCGCACCACCGACGCCGGGCGCACGTGGCGGCGGGTCGGCCCGCCCGGCACGGAGGGCCTGGAGTTCCGCGACGTCGAGGCGTTCGACGCGCGGCGCGCCGTGGTGCTGGCCATCGGGGAGGGCGACGCGTCCCGCGTCTACCGGACCTCCGACGGGGCCGCACCTGGACGCTCGGCTTCAGCAACGACGACCCGCGCGCGTTCTACGACTGCCTCACGTTCTCCGACCCCCGGCACGGGCTGGCCGTCAGCGACCCCGTGGACGGGCGGTTCCGGCTGATCGCCACCGCGGACGCCGGACGCACCTGGCGGGTCCTGCCGAACGCGGGCATGCCCGCCGCGCTGGCGGGCGAGGCGGCCTTCGCCGCCAGCGGCCAGTGCCTGGTCGCCCACGGGAAGCGGGACGTGTGGCTGGCCACCGGAGGCGCGTCCCGCTCGCGGGTGTTCCACTCCCGCGACCGCGGGCTCACCTGGACGGTCGCCGACACCCCGCTGCCGAGCGGCCCGTCGCAGGGCGTGTTCGGCGTCGCGTTCCGCGACTCCCGGCACGGCATCGCCGTGGGCGGCGACTACCAGCCGGGACGGCCGTCCCCGTCCGCCGCCGCGACGACGAGCGACGGCGGCCGTACGTGGCGTCCCGCGCCCCGTCCTCCGGCCGAGTACCGCTCGGGCGTGGTCTGGCCGGTGTACGCGGGCCCGGCCGCGCTCGCCGTCGGCCCGACGGGCAGCGACGCCACCCTCAACGCCGGCCGCTCCTGGACCCGCTTCGACACCGGCTCGTACGACACCGTGGACTGCGCGTCCGACGGCGGCTGCTGGGCGGCGGGAGAGCACGGCCGCGCCGCGAGGCTCACCCTCCGCTGACCCGCGCGGGGCCCCGCGCCCGGAGGCGCGGGGCCCGCTGCCGGGAACGGCGGTTACGGCAGGGTGTTCAGGTGCGGGCGGACGGTCTTGGCGAAGCCGCCGCCGTTCGTGACGTCCCAGTTGATGGACCACGTCATCGCGCCCCGGATGTCGGGATAGGTGCGCGACGGCTTGAACGTTCCGCAGCCGGTGCCCTTGGCCAGGCAGTCCAGGGCGTTGTTGACCATGGACGGGGAGACCACGCCGCCGCCCGCCGCGCCCGGCCCGGCGGGCAGGCCCAGCGCCACCTGGTCGGCCCGCAGCCCGTTCTCCAGCTGGATGCAGGCCAGCCCGGTCATGAAGTCGACCGTGCCCTGCCCGTACACCTTCTGGTCGCAGCCGAGCATCGCGCCGGAGTTGTAGTACTGCATGTGGACGACGGTGAGGATGTCCTTGATCTTCAGCGCGAGCTGGAAGTAGGACGCGCCGGTGGACTGCATGTCGAGCGTCTGCGGCGCCATCGTGATGATCAGGTCGGCGCCCGACCTGGACCGCAGGTCGCGGAGCGCCTGCGCCATGTAGGTCGGGTTCAGCCCGTTCTCCAGGTCGATGTCGACGCCGTCGAACCCGTACTCGGTCATCAGGCCGTGCACCGAGGTGGCGAACGCCGTGGCGGACGAGCCGTCCCCGACCCGGATGGCGCCCTTCTCGCCGCCGACCGACAGGATGACCTTTCTGCCCTTGGCGTGCAGCGCCGCCACGTCGGCCTTGAACTGCGCGTCGGTGTAGCCGCCGACCGCCGTGGACAGCCCCGGGTCCACCCGGAACGAGACCTCGCCGGCGCGGCCCGTCGCCTCACCGAACGCCACCGCGACCAGGTCGTACTGGTCGGGCACCTCCGACAGCTTCAGCTCGCGGGCCGGGTTCTCGAAGTTGTGCCAGTAGCCCGTGAGGAAGTGCTTGGGGAGCGGGCCCGTGGCGCACCCGCTGGTCGTCCCGGTCGCGGCCGTGCTCGCGGCCGACTCCCCGGTGTCGTTGTACGCCTTGACCGTGTAGCTGTGGGTCGAGCACTTCTCCAGCCCCGACAGCGTCGCGGTCGTGCCGTTCACGGTGGCCCGCAGCGCGGAGCCCTCGTAGACGCGGTACCCGGTCGGCGTGCCGCTGCCGGCCGTCCACGCCAGGGTCAGGGACGTGTCCGTACGGCCCGTCACGCTGGGGAGCCCGGCGTCCCGAGGCCGCCCGGCACGCCGCCCGCGCACGGCTGCCCGTTGAACGCGCAGTTCTCCGGAGCGCCCGGGCCCGTACCGGTGAACCCGAACGTCACCGACTTGCCCGGCGCGATCACGGCGTTGTAGTCGCGGTTGCGGAAGGTCTGGTGGGAGCCCTTCGCGGTGAGCAGGGCGTCCCAGTACGCCCCGAGGCTCGTCCCGGACGGCAGGTCGAAGTCGACCGTCCACCCGTTGATCGCTGTGTCGGAGCCGTTGGTGAGGGTGAACCTGCCCTCCCACCCCGAACCCCAGTCGGCGGGCTTGGCGAACGTCGCGGTCGGGGCGTCGGCCTGGGCGTCGGCACGGGCGTCGGCGCGGGCGCCGGCCGGGACGAGGAGCACGATGAGAAGCGCCGCGAGGACGCTGAGGACAGAACGCAAGACTCACTCCATGGGCAGGGTGGGAAGCCGGCGGAATTCCCCCGAACCCCGAGTCAGCGCGACAAGAACAGGAAGGTTTCCTATCAATTTGAGAGCACGTTAACCAGCGATTCCCCGCCCGGCAAGCCCTTCTCTCACCGCTCGCCGCCCGCCCCCGCCAACCACGGCAGGTGGGACGCCGAACCACCGCAAAGACCTCGTTTTCTTGGCACAAATCGCCAACGCCCCGCAATGGCGCCCGCGATCCGGGGAACGTTCGCCGCCACGGGGAAACGCGGACACGCGGACACGGAAGGGCCACCGACATGGCGGGAACGATCCTCATCACCGGAGCGGGCACCGGATTCGGCCAGGAGGTCGCGCTGCGCCTGGCCGCCGACGGGCACGACGTGATCGCGGGCGTCGAGATCGTCGCCCAGGTCGCCGCCGTACGCGCCGAGGCCGCGCGGCGCGGCGCGGCCCTGCGGGTCGAGAAGCTCGACGTCACCGACCCCGGCGACCGGGAGAACGCCTGGACGTGGGACGTGGACGTCCTGCTCAACAACGCGGGCGTCTCCGAGGGCGGCGCCACGGCGGACATCCCCGCCGACCGCCTGCGCCGCCAGTTCGAGGCCAACGTCTTCGGCCCCGTCCTGCTCACCCAGGGCCTCGCCCGCCGGATGGCCGCCCGCCGCCGCGGCAGGATCGTCTTCATGTCATCGGTCGCGGGCCTGACGGTGGACCCGTTCACCGGCGCCTACGCCGCGTCCAAGCACGCCGTCGAGGCGTTCGCCGACGCCCTCGACCAGGAGCTCGCCGAGTTCGGCGTCACCGTCGCCACGATCAACCCGGGCCCGTTCCTCACCGGCTTCAACGACACCATGTTCGAGACCTGGAAGTCCTGGCGGGACGACCCGTCCCAGCGGCTCTTCGACTACCCGGCACTCGCCTTCCCCCACGAGCAGTACGACCCGGAGCCCGTCTTCCAGAAGACGATCGAGGTCCTGCTGGGCGAGGACACCCGCTACCGGCACGTCCTGCCCGCCGAGATGGAGCCGCAGATCCGCGCCCAGACCGAGGCCCAGTGGGACCGGCGCCTCAACGACGGAAACCGCCCGGACCTCGTCCAGAAGGCCCACGACATCACCCCCGCCACACCAGCCCGCCCCTGACCCTCGCGGATCCCGCCAATCCCGCGGCAGGGCCACGCCCCCCTGCCTGGAGCGCCACACCCACGCTCCGCCCCTGGAGCCCGTCTTCAGGCCATGGCTAACTGTAGGCGCACGGTAACTCTTCGTGAGAAAACGGAGGATGACTCATGTCTGCGAACTTCGAACCCCGCGACGCGGGAACCATCGACGCCGCCGCCCTGTCCGCGGTGCCGTCCGACGCCGTGACCTACCAGGCGGGCACCTGTACCCGCTGCACGCACGGCGGCTACACGATCCTGTGCAGCGACTACAGCACCCGCGCCTGATCCGATAGCCCGGGACACGTGAGACGCGCGTTGTCTACGCCCACCCCCGCTAACCCGTAGACAACGCGCCCCCGGCTCCGCGGAGCGGCCGTCCCTCAGGCTCCGCGCCCACGTCGAATGCGCCTCAAGGCTTGAGCACGGCGAACACCACCTTGCCCGCGTCCCCGGCCAGCGGCCGAACGCCCCAGCACCGCGCGAGCCGCTCCACGACGAACAGGCCGCGCCCGGATTCACTGGTCAGCGCGGCCTCCCGGACGCCCGGCATTTCGAGCCCGGCGTCCTGCACCTCCAGCCACACCTCCCCCTCCTCGGTACGGCCCATCCGCACGGTCACCTCGCCGTGGTGGACGTACCGGATCGCGTTGGTGACGAGCTCACTCGCCACCAGGCACGGCACGTAGTCGTCCATCCCCCAGCGGCCCAGCATGAGCCGCACGTGCCGGCGCACCTCCGACACGGCCTCCAGATCCCGCTTCACCACGATCTCGCCGTGCGCCGCTTCCGCCATCAGCCTCTCCTCACCGTCCGTGGCATACGGCACACATTCAGCCACGTTCGAGCTTAGGATCTGCTTACCGTCCTCAAGTGGTAACAGGCGGTAAGTGCCAGGCAACGCGCGCAAGTTTCCAATCGGAGAATGTGATCACCATGGCCGCACGGCGTCAGCGTTCGAAGGTGGCTCCCGCGCTCGTGGCCTTCGGCCGCCAGATGCGTCAGCGACGGGAGGCCAAGGGGCTCAAGCAGCAGACGATCGCTCACCTGACGCAGGTCAGCCCCGCGCAGGTGAGCCGCATCGAAAGCGGAAAGAAGCGGGCCACGCGCACGTTCGTGGAGATCGTGGATGACTGCGTGGAGGCGGGCGGCTCCCTCATCAGCCTGTGGGAGGACCTGAACCGGGACGGCCATCCGATACCGCTCTGGTTCGACTGGCCGAAGGTGGAGTCGGACGCCGCGGAGCTGATCTCGTGGGAGCACACCATCGTGCCCGGACTGCTCCAGACCGTGGCCTACTCCCGCGCGTTCCTCGACACCGACGAGGCCAGGGAAGCCCGCATCGCGCGGCAAAGCGTCCTGACGAGGGAGAGTCCGGCTCCTGTGGTCCTCGTGGCATTGCTGAGCGAGGCCGTCCTGCACCACAAGGTGGGTTCCTCCGAGGTGATGCGCGAGCAGCTCGCCCACCTGCTCGCCATGAGCGAACTGCCCAACGTCACCGTCCAGATCGTGCGGAACAATGGCCGCCCGGCCGGAACGGGCGGCGCTTTCGTGGTGGCTACGATGGAAGACCGGAGCGAGGTCTCGTATCTGGAAACCACCGTGCGAGGCGTCACCACCGACGATCCGGCCGACCTTGCCGCACTTTCGGATGTGCTGCGGGAGCTGCGTGCGAGGGCGCTTACAGAGGACATGTCGCGGGACGTGATGAGGGAGGCTTTGGAGAAATGGACTTGAGTGGTGTGACCTGGCGCAAGGCGAGCCGCAGTGGTGAGAATGGCGGCAACTGCGTTGAACTCGCTGAACTCGCCGGTCTCGATGGTGTGGTGGCGGTGCGTGACAGCAAGGACGCTGACGGTCCCGTTCTGTTGGTGCGTCCGGCAGCGCTGCGTGCGGCCGTGCTGGCAGCGTCAGCGACCAGGTGAACGAGGCGTAAGCGAGCCCCTCGGCCCTCTGCCCCTCCTGACCGGGGGACAGAGGGCTTTCTGCTGCCAGCTCGTTCCACCTCATGGCAACAGTTGCCAAAGAATCGAGCCGGATTGGGAGGACGTGTCTCGACCCGCTGGTTACGGGAGTGAGGAACGTTGTTCGGGTGATGGCTGGGGCGTTCTATGCCCCCTAGGCTTCCCAGGGACCTCATTCGACGGCGTGGAGTGGGCACGTCCGTGATTCGGGAGCTGGAATTGAGCCCTCCGGAAAAGCAGATCGACCCGGCCGGGATCAAGCTGCACGGTGAGGCCGTCAAAGGCTACGTCGTCACGAAGATCGAGCAGGCTGAAAACAAGATCAACGGTGACGGGGTGTACAACCTCGAAGGCGGCGATTTCAGCGTCACGCTGTCGCCCATGGCGCTCGCCTATCCGATCGCGACGCAGTTCGCGTTCGAGAACATCGACGCGCTGAAGAAGGAAGCGCAGGAGATGGCGGGCAAGCTCGGCACCACCGCGCTCACGTACCAGAAGGCCGAAGAGGCCAACCTGTAGCCGCGCCACCGGAAGGATCGACATGCCACCACGAGGCGGGAGCAGCCTGCCGGGACGGGCCGCGATACCGGCAGGGGCGACGGTCGCCGGAGGCAAGGCCGCCGGGGAGCCGCCGCCGGGGCCGCCACCGGGAGCGGAGCCCAGGCCGGGGTCGTCGGCAGCGCCGAGGCCCTGATGACGGCGGCGACAGCGGTCGCCGCCGCCGCGGGGGCGGTCCTGCCGCCCGCGCTGATGGTCGCCTTCGAGTTCAAGCTGTCCTCGGGCAAGCCCGCGAACATCATGAAGGCGGCCTACGCCTACGACAACGCCGCCGACGACCTCCAGACCGCCGCCTCCGAACTCCGGGAGCTCGTACGGAGCATCCCCGAGCAGACCTGGTCCGCAAATGACCGGGAGCGGTACGAGTCGAACGTCCACGAGTACTCGCTCCAGCTCGACTACCTGCACAACTACCTGATGGCCGTGAGCATCGCCCTCACGGTGGTGGCCTGGGCGTTGTTCGTCTACGCGACCTTCGCGACCGGAATGGCGGCCTATCTTGGGGCTCTGGCGGCGGCGTCGGCGTTCCCGCCCAACTACGCCGCATGCCTGCCGCTCGCCGCCACCGCGCTCACCGTCACGCACGTCGCCACGGGCATCCTGCTCAACAGCGGCCTGGCCGCGGCGGCCGTCCTGGGTGGCGGCGCTGCGATCACCGCCGACAAGCAGGGGGACCACGGCAACCAGTTCGCGGGCGACGCGTTCAAGAAGGCTCTGGCGAACGGCGCGAAGTCCGGCGCCGCCAACCTGTTGCAGAACGCGGGCAACGCCGCTCTCTCGTTCGTCAACCGGGCCGAGAACCCGATCGGCACTCAGGCGAAAAAGCCGATCCCGGTCAAGGAGATCGACCTCGACTACGACCGTGACAAGGACGGGAACGTGAGCGTCGGCGGCGGCGCGAAGTTCACCGCCGGGCCCGTCGAGCACGAGCTCGGCGGGCATCGCAAGTACGACGGCAGCGGCAAGTACACCGGCACCGACGCCGAGTACAAGGCGAAGTTCGGCATCGACCCGACCGAAACGCACAACGCCGTGGTCGGCGGAAAGGGCGACTGGAAGCCGGGTGATTGGAAACCGGACTCGGCGAGCGGCACCGCGGGCTACGAGAATGCGCGGACCGGTCACAAGGCCGGGCTCGAAGGCGGCCGGAAGGACGGCGGCTGGGAAGGAAAGGTCAATGGCGTCGGGCCCGGCGGTTCCGCCGAACTCTCGGGCTCGACCAAGAAACCGGCCAAGCCCGTCGATGACACACCGCCCTGGGACAAGTGATGGGCGCCATCGGGCACTCCCCGGAATTTTCCTTCAAGAACAAATGGCGCCACTTCACCGTCAAGGACGCGGCGGGAGCGATGGTGGCGGAGACGGTCGTGATCGAGGACGTCGAAGGGAGTAAGAGCAGGCTGACGCGGTTCTTGTCCAATACCGGGGATATCGGCCGGCTGGTCCTGCGACTGTCCGACCCGGCCGGAGCGCCGATCCTCTACCTCGAACGCGCCGGTCGCCAGATCCCGCAGTTCCACACTCGTGAAGGGCACCCGGTCTCACCGTCCCCCATCGTCAAAGCCCAGGCGATCACCGCCGTCGCGCCGGACGCTTCCGTGATCGGCCACGTCGAGGAGGACGAGTACCTGTTCAGGTCGACTCGGTACGGCAACGTGCCGATGGTGCTGCGCCACAAGATAGTCGTCGATCGCCAGGTCCTGTGCTCTATCGTGTGGGAACGCAGAGGACGGAAACACTCGCAGAGTGGCTACTATCCGAGTTTCTGCGACTACTTCACCCCGGGCGGTGAGCACTTGGCACATTTCAAGAAGGGCGTGCTGCGCTTGGACGAGCCCCTTCCTGAACCGCTCCACACCCTCGTGGTCATCTCACCCATCGCCTTCCAGATCGCAGCGCCATCGGGCCGAGTGGCCGGGTGACCATGCCGCCCCAGACGCGGTGAGCGGCACCGCGGGCTACGAGAATGCGCGGACCGGTCACAAGGCCGGGCTCGAAGGCGGCCGGAAGGACGGCGGCTGGGAAGGAAAGGCCAACGGTGTCGGGCCCGGCGGTTCCGCCGAACTCTCGGGCTCGACCAGGAAACCCGGTGAGGCCGGGGGTCAGGCTGGGAGGGCGGGGGTCTCGGAGGCGGGGTTTCCTTGCCAGTGGGCGTTCGGGGGATCTGCTCGCCCTTCATGAGGAACGAGTCGGCGGCGAGGGTGGCGCCGTCGCCCATGGTCACGTCGTAGTGGACGAACGACTCGACGCCCAGGGTGCAGCGGGCGCCGATGGTGGTGCGGCCCGACTTGAACGCGCCCTCCTCCAGGGAGTGGCACTGGATCACGCTTCCCGCGTTGAGGGTGCTCTCGTCGCCGATGGTGACGAGGGTCTTCTCCGGGATCGCGCAGCCGTCGTCGAAGACGCGGCGGCCGATGCGGACGCCGAGCAGGCGCCAGATCACGTTCTTGAACGGCGTGCCGCTGAACAGGGCCTGGCCGCCGAGCTTCCAGAGGCGTTCGTGCCACCAGAAGTACGGGTCGTAGATCGAGCAGAGCCGGGGCGTGAGGGAGCGGAAGCGCAGGAGGGCGCGTTCGACGAGGACGCCGTAGCCGATGCCGAACAGGAGGGTGGCGGCCGTTCCGGCGAGCAGGCCCGCCGCGGGGGTGGCGTGGAGCAGGTCCTCGGCGGCCAGCCACAGGACGGCCAGCGCGAAGAGGCGGAACCAGCGCACCAGGAGGAAGATCGCCATCGTGCGGAGGTTGTAGCGGTTCTTGGCCGGGAGGCGGGGCGCGTCGGGGCGGCTGACCGCCTGGTCGCGTTCGACGGCTCTCGGGATCTCGAAGCACGGCGAGCCCAGCAGGCCGACGTTCTCGCGGAGCGGGCCGCCGACGGGCACCGCGACCTTCGTCGCGAGCAGGACGTTGTCGCCGACGCGGGCCCCGGCGGGGAACGCGATGTTGTTGCCGAGGAAGTTCCGCGACCCGATCCGCACCTCGGACAGCCGGAACGAGGTGCTGGAGAAGTCCGCGTTCATGATCCACAGCGCGTCCGAGACCATCGTGCCGCTGCCCACCGTGGTCAGGTACGGCGAGTGGTGCGCGAGCTCGGTGCCGAAGTTCGTGCCGGTCTGGACGATCGGGCGCGCGAAGCGGTACCCGAGGCCGCGCAGGTAGTGGACGATGTAGGAGCTGTCGCCGAACAGGTCGTTGAAGAACTTCAGGTTCGTCAGGCGCCGGACCGTCATCTGCGCCCAGTAGTGCGCGCCGTACAGCGGATAGACCTTGTCCGGCCTGACGACCAGGCTGAGCAGGCGGGGCACGGTCAGCGCGAACGCCAGGAGCGCGAGCCCGCCGCCGAAGAACGCGGCGCTCGACAGCGCGGCGGCGTCGAGGTAGAGCTCCGCCCGGCCGAGGCCCTCGGTCTCCGCGCGCATGATGTCGGCGAGCATCGGGAACCGCGTGAGCAGCGCGACCAGCGCCGCGACGCCGAGTGGGCCGGTGACCGCGACCAGGGTGAGCAGTTGCAGGACGCCGTAGGCGGCCCGGCGCGCCGTGCCGCAGCGCGCCGGCGGGATCGGCAGGTAGTCGGTGGACGTACGGCGCGCGGGGCATCCGTGCCAGCGTTCGCCGGCGGGCACGGCCTGGCCGGAGTGCAGGGACGACGCGTGCCCGAGCTGCGCCCCGTCGCCCATGGACGTGCCGATGTCCAGAACGGTCCGGTCGCCCACGAAGACGTCGTCGCCGAGCGTGATCGGGCCCGTCCGGATGACGCCGTCGTCGACCCGGTAGCCCGGCATCGCGCAGTTCTCGCGGACGATCGTCCCGGCGCCGACGGTGAGCAGGTCCGTGCACACCGGCGTCCTGGCGAAGACCACCGCGCCGCGGCCGATCTCCGCGCCGAGCGCCCTGAGGTACAGCGAGTACAGCGGTGACCCGGTCATCAGCATGACGGGGCTCGAACGGACCAGCGTCTTGACCGTCCAGAAGCGCACGTACGCGAGGCTCCAGACGCGGATCTCGCACGGCTTCCAGCGGCCCACCAGCGCCCACTTCGCCAGGATCGGCAGCGTGCACAGGTACAGCAGGAACGCGCCGCTGAACACCGCGCCCCGCTGGTAGAGGTCGATGAGGCCGTCGGCGTCGGACGCCCATCCGTAGCCGGCGGCGGCGACGGCGGCGCCGAGGTACAGCGTCGCGACGGCCAGCAGCAGTTGCAGGACGCCGCAGAGCACGTACTCGCCCTTCCGCGTCGTCGCCGCCTTCACCGGGGTACGGGCCGCGGGCGCGTTGGACGTCCGGGTCTCCAGGACCGCGGCGAGGCCCTTGACGGTGGGGTTCTGGTAGACGTCGCGGATCGACAGGGACACGTCCGTCCGCCCCCGCACCGAGGCGCAGAACCGCGCCATCAGCAGCGAGTCCGCGCCGAGGTCGTCGAAGAAGTGGCCGTCGGCGGGCACGCGGTCCATGCGCAGGACGCGGGCGAGCGAGTCGGCGAGCACGCGTTCGGTGTCGTTCGCGGGGGCGAGGCCGCCGTCCGGGGCGGAGGCGGCGCGGGGGGCGGTCGGCGGGGGAGGCTCTTGCGGTCGGCCTTGTCGCTCGGGAGCATCGGGATGGCGTCCAGCTCCTCGAAGTACGCGGGCACCATGTAGGCGGGCAGGCGCTCCCTCGCCCTGCGTCTCAGCTCGTCGCGGTCCACGCGGACGTCGGCGTTCCGCCGGGTGTAGTAGGCGACCAGCTCGACCGTGCCCGGCTCGGGCTCGTGGGTGCCGACGACCGCCTGCGCGACGTCGGGCGCCTCCGACAGCACCGACTCGATCTCGGTCAGCTCGATGCGGTAGCCGCGGACCTTGACCTGGGTGTCGATGCGGCCGAGGTACTCCACGTCGCCGCCCGCGCCGATCCGGCCGAGGTCGCCGGTGCGGTAGATCCGGCCGGACGGGTTGCCGGGGATGCCGATGAAGTCGGGGACGAACCTGCTGGCGGTGAGGTCGTCGCGGCCCACGTAGCCGCGCGCCAGCCCGATCCCCGCGATGCCGATCTCGCCGGTCTCGCCGGGCGGCAGCGCCGCGTCCTCGTCCGGGTCCAGGACGACCACCGAGTACGTCGGCAGGGGATGCCGATGGTCACCGGCCGGTCCGGGCTCAGCGGCGTCCACGTCGCGGTGACGGTCGCCTCGGTCGGCCCGTAGACGTTGAGGAACCTGCGTCCCGGCCGGTGCCACCGGGCGACGAGGTCCTGCGGGCACGCCTCGCCGGACACCAGCAGGAAGTCCAGCCCGGGGACGTCGCCGTCGAGGGTCGCCAGGAGCGTCGGGACGCAGCAGAGCGCGGTGACGCGCCGTTCGACCAGGAAGTCGCGCAGCTCGTCGCCGACCAGCGACGCCCCGGCCGGTTTCGGCACCAGCGTCGCGCCCGCGACGAGGGGCACCCAGATCTCCTCGACGGAGAAGTCGAACGCGATCGTCATGCCCTGGTACATGCGGTCCGCCGGGCCCACGCCGTAGACCTCGACGGCGACGCGGACGAAGTTGCAGATGGACGCGTGCTCGATCGCCACGCCCTTGGGCCGTCCCGTCGAGCCCGAGGTGTAGACGATGTAGCACAGGTCGTCGACGGGGTCGCCGCGCTCGGCGTCCGTGAGGCGGTGGCCGGGCTGGGCGTCCGCGAGCGCCGACAGCTCGTCCAGGCAGAGCACCTCCGCGCCGGACCCGTCCAGCGGTCCGCGCAGGTGCGACAGCGACAGGACGGTCCGCACGCCCGCGTCCCGCACGATGTACTCCAGCCGGTCGGTCGGATAGCCCGCGTCCAGCGGGACGTACGAGGCGTGCGCCTTGAGGACGGCGAGCATGCCCGCGTACGCGTGCACGGCCTCGTCCAGCAGCAGCCCGACCCGGTCGCCGGGGCGCACGCCCCGCGCCAGCAGGAGGCGGGCGAGGCGGTTGGCCCGCTCGTCCAGTTCGCCGAACGTCAGGACGCGGTCGCCGGCGTCCACGGCCGGAGGGAGGGGCCCGCCGTCCGTTCGGAGCCGGTCGCACCGGTCCTCGAAGAGGTGCTCCAGGCGCTCGCCCGGCCGCCAGCGGACCCCCGGTTCGTGGCCCGTTCCGACCAGGACGTGTTCCGCCGTGACGAGGCGGGCCGTCTCGGAATCGGCGAGCACGCCGCCCGTGGTTCTCGTTGTCATCTGCACTCCGCCGAACTGGTGAATCGTCGACCGCATCCGCAGTGCGGTCAGCCCCGCGGGATGGGATGTCAGGACGCGAGAAATGATTGGGCAGCGGCATTGAAGATCCAACCATTGTGGCCGCATGCGGTCAAGAAAGAGATGGGCAGGCATTTCCTTGACAGTGGCCGTTCGCACACTTCACGCCCGCCGATACCCGCGTTATATGCGCAACGCATATGCCGCCACCTGCACTTATGCGCGGGCGTCGGAATTGGGCCCCGCGCGAACTCGACAGGGGCCCGCGGTGTGGTAGTACGCTGGCGCGCGGTGCCGCCGGCTCCCCTGTCCCCGGTGAGATTCTCACTGGTCGGCGGCCACCGGACGCTCCCCCCGCCCCCGGCGAGTAAAGGCCGAATTGTTACCGGCGCGTATCCGGAGTGGCTCCCGCCGGCCAGCCCGAGGATTCAACGTGAATGTCTTTCAAAAGCTCGAATCAGAGGTCCGCAGCTATTCCAGGAGCTGGCCGACCGTCTTCACAACGGCCCAGGGGAGCCGCATGTACGACGAGGAAGGCCGCTCCTTCCTCGACTTCTTCGCCGGCGCCGGAGGGCTGAACTACGGCCACAACCATCCGCATCTGAAAACCGAGCTCATGCGCTATCTGGCCGCCGACTCCGTCGTGCACAGCCTCGACATGCACACGGTCGCCAAACGCCGTTTCCTTGAGGCGTTCCAGCGCGTCGTCCTCGGCCCGCGCAAACTCGGCTACAAGGTCCAGCTCCCCGGTCCGGCCGGGACCAGCGCGGTCGAGGCGGCGCTCAAGCTGGCGCGCAAGTACACCGGCCGCCAGACGGTCATCGCGTTCACCAACGCCTTCCACGGCATGTCGCTCGGCTCGCTCGCCGTGACGGGCAACGCGGCCAAGCGCGCGAGCGCGGGCGTGCCCCTGGCGCACACCGTGACGATGCCGTACGACGGGTACCTCGACGGGCGCGTGCCGGACTTCCAGCTCCTGGAGCGCATGCTCGAGGACAGCGGCAGCGGCCTGGACCGCCCGGCGGCCGTGATCGTCGAGACGGTGCAGGGCGAGGGCGGCGTCAACGTCGCGGGCCCGCAGTGGCTGTGCGGCCTGGCCGACCTCTGCAAGCGGCACGACATGCTGCTCATCGTGGACGACGTCCAGATGGGCTGCGGCCGGACGGGCCCGTTCTTCAGCTTCGAGACCGCCGGGATCGTCCCCGCCATCGTCTGCCTGTCGAAGTCCCTCAGCGGCTACGGGCTGCCGCTGGCCCTCACCCTCTTCCCGCCCGAACTCGACGTGTGGGCCCGGGCGAGCACAGCGGGACGTTCCGCGGCTCCGATCCCGCCTTCGTCACCGCCGCCGCGGCGCTGGACTTCTGGACGGGCGAGGGCCTGGAGCAGCAGACCGCGGCGAAGGGCGACCTCGTCCGGCGGGCCCTCCGGAGCCTGGCGAACGAGCACCGCGGCCTCGTCACCGAGGTCCGGGGGCGCGGCCTCGTCTGGGGGCTCGCCTTCGCCGAACCCGCCCGCGCCGCGGCGGTCTGCCGCGCGGCGTTCGAGCGCGGCCTCCTGGTGGAGACCTCGGGCCCGAAAGGCGAGGTCGTCAAGCTGCTCCCGCCCCTCACCACCACCGAGCGGGAGCTGGACGAGGGCCTGGAAATCCTGGCCCGGGCCCTCGAAACCCTCGCCCGCGAGCCCTCCGGCCCTCCGGATGCCGGGTCCGGCGGCGGTGTTGACAGCAAATCGGCGGGGGATCAGAATCACGCTAATAGGAAACTTTCCTATTAGATATTCCCTGGTCACGCCCACGGGAGACCGCCATGGCGGCTCGTGCCCCGCCCAGCCAGCTCCGAGCACACGAACGTCCCCCGCAGTGGCCGTTCGCGCGGCCACCGACCCACAGTTTCGGAGCTCCCATGAAGAAGAAGATCATCGCGGCGGCCTCCGGCGTCGCGCTCACCCCCGCCTTCGTCGTCGTGCTCGCCGGCACCGCCAGCGCCCACGGCTACATCAACTCCCCGCCCAGCCGCCAGGCGCAGTGCGCCGCGGGCACCGTCCAGTGCGGCTCGATCAAGTACGAGCCGCAGAGCGTGGAGGGCCCGAAGGGCCTGCGCAGCTGCAACGGCGGCAACGCCGCGTTCGCCGAGCTGAACGACGACAGCAAGGGCTGGCGCGCCACCTCGGTCGGCAGGACGGCCAGCTTCACCTGGACCTTCACCGCCCGGCACCGCACCACCAACTGGGAGTACTACATCGGCGGCACGCGCGTCGGCGTGGTCAGCGGCAACAACGCCCAGCCGCCGAGCACCGTCACGCACAGCGTCAACCTCGGCAGCTTCACCGGACGCCAGAAGCTGCTGGCCATCTGGAACATCGCCGACACCTCCAACGCCTTCTACGCCTGCGTGGACCTCCAGATCGGCTAGCCCGCGAGACCGGCCGGTCCGCGGAACCGCGGCCGGCCGCCCCGGGGGCGGGGCCCGGCGCCGGACCCCGCCCCCGGACTCCGCGGCGCACGGCGTCTCCCGCGACGCGTTCCGCGCCATTTTCATGATCGCGGCGCCCTCCGCCCGCGGCCGAATGCGTCGCTCCCGGAATGGGCGCCGCTTTTCTCTTGTGATCTTCCGGTGCGGGGATGTCGCGGTGTTCGGCGGACCATTTTTTCACAGCGCGGCCGACTGGCACGGTCCGCTGCCTGGAGTGGTCGCGATTGCGTTCCGCCAGGCCGTTCAGCGGCCGTTGGAAAGGCTTGCCAGGCGCCGCCGGCCGGGTCTAGTCTTCCCCTAATTTTTAGGAAGGGTTCCTATTAGATATGGCCGCCGCCCGCGCGCCGGGCGGACGTCCCTCCAGCTCGCCCCCGCCCCTGGAGCAACCATGCGACATCTTCAGGCCCGTCTCGCCCTCCTCCTGTGCCCCCTGCTCGTGCTCGCGTTCGTCAGCCCGCCCGGCGCGCACGCCGCCGGTCCGGCACGCGCGGCCTCGGCGACGGCGACGTTCGCCAAGACCGCCGACTGGAGCTCGGGATTCACCGGCAAATACACGATCACGAACGGCACCGGATCCCCGATCAACGGATGGCGCGTCGAGTTCGACCTGCCCTCGGGAACCGGCGTCGGCGCCTATTGGGACGCGCTGATGACGGCCGGACCGAACGGCCACTTCACGTTCCGCAACCGCGAATACAACGGCACGATCGCGCCCGGCGCGTCGGTGTCGTTCGGCTTCAACGGCACCGGGACCGGCGGCCCCGACGGCTGCACCCTGAACGGCTCGTCCTGCGACGGCGGCGGGGAGCCCGAGCCCGGCGCGCCCGGAACGCCCGGCGCGCCGACCGTGACCGGACGCACCGACTCCTCGATCTCGCTGAGCTGGCCCGCCGCCAGCGGCACCGTCACCGGCTACCGGGTCTACGAGGGCTCGACCGTGCGGGCGACCGTCACGGGCACGAGCGCCACGATCGGCGGCCTGAGCGCGTGCTCGTCGCACACCTACGCCGTCAAGGCGTACAACGGCGTGGGCGAGTCCGCCGCGAGCGGCGAGGTCAGCGGCACGACGAGCGGGTGCACCACGCCGAGCCCCGGCATGAGCGCCGCGCCCTACATGTACCTCGGCTGGGAGAACCCGCCCGCGCCGACCACGGTGATGAACGCGACCGGGATCAAGTGGTTCACGATGGCGTTCATCCTGTCCGGCGGCGGCTGCACCCCGTCCTGGGACAGCCAGCGCCCGCTGAAGGGCGGCGTGGACGAGCAGAACGTCGCCAAGGTCCGCGCCGCGGGCGGCGACATCATGCCGTCCATCGGCGGCTGGAGCGGCAACAAGCTCGGCCCCAACTGCTCCACCCCGCAGGCGCTCGCCGGCGCGTACCAGCAGGTCATCGACGCCTACAAGCTGAAGGCGATCGACATCGACATCGAGAACACCGACGAGTTCGAGAGCAACGCGGTGCAGGACCGCATCCTCGGCGCGCTGAAGATCGTCAAGCAGAACAACCCCGGCATCACGACGATCCTCACGTTCCCCACCCTGTCCAACGGCCCGAACTCGTGGGGCGTGCGGCTCATCAACCGCGCGGCCGAGCTGAAGGCCGACGTGGACATCTTCACGATCATGCCGTTCAACTTCGGCGGCGGCTCCAACATGTACCAGGCGACCGTCAACAGCAGCGAGGGCCTGAAGGACAGGCTCAAGACGGCGTTCTCCTGGTCCGACGCGACCGCCTACTCCCACATGGGCATCTCGGGCATGAACGGGCTGTCCGACCAGCAGGAGCCGACCACCCCCGCGACCTGGACGCAGATCCGCGACTGGGCCAAGTCCCATGGCCTCGCGCGGCTGACGTTCTGGTCGGTCAACCGTGACCGCGCCGGCGGCAGCGGTGTCCCCCAGCAGGACTGGGAGTTCACCCGCATCACCGCCGGATTCTGACCCGGCCACGGTGACACGGCCCGGGGCGTCCTCACCGCCCCGGGCCGTTCCGCGCCGTCCGCCGGGCGCGCCGGATGCGCCGCGGGCGCGCCGCGGGCGCGGGGCGGGTGCGGGGCGGTTCCGTCAGTGCCAGTCGACGCAGACGACGACGGCGTCGTCGGCCAGTTCGGCGCCCTCGTGGGTGCTCATCAGCTCGCCGATGATCGCCAGGGGGACCCCGGAGGCGTCCTGGAGCCGAGTGCCGCGCACCGCCTGCTCCAGCCGGTGCGTGCCGAAGTCGCCGCCGCCGGGGTGCGGCGCGGAGTACACGCCGTCGCTGACGATCACCAGCCGGTCGCCGGACTCCAGCCGGAGCCGCTGCGCCCGGTACTCGGTGTCGGCGAACATGCCGAGCGGCATCTGCTGCTCCAGCTCGACCCGCGCGACGCGCGTCCCGCGCATCCGCAGCACCCGCGGCGACCCCGCGTCCACCACGGTGGCCTCGCCGCTCGCCAGGTCCACCCGCATCAGCAGCGTCTCGGTGAACCACTCGCCGCCGTACCTGGCGTGCACGATGTCGGCCGCGAGGCTCGCCTGCTCGGCCAGGTCCGCGCCGCCGCGGCGGGCGTTGCGCAGGGCGCCGACGGTGAGCGAGGTCAGCAGCGCCGCCCGGATGCCCTCGCCCGCGCCGTTGGTGACCGACAGCGTCAGGTGGTCGCGCTCGGCCGTCCAGTCGAAGTTGTCCCCTGCGACGGAGTAGGCGGGCTCCAGGTGCCCGGCCAGGTCGAACCGTTCCCCCGCGCACGTCTGGCCGGGCAGGAGCTGCCACTGGAGCTCGGCCGCCAGGGTCAGCCGGCGGTCGCGGCGGACCCGCTCGTACCGGTCGGTGAGCGCCCAGGCCACCTTGAGCGCGCCGCCCGCGATCTCGCCGATGTCGGCCAGCTCCGCGAAGTCCTCCCTGGAGCAGGGGGCGTCCACGTCCAGCGCGAGCACGCCCATCCGGTCGCCGCGCGCGGCGACCGGCACGAAGACGCGGCGCGCGCGGGAGCCCGCCGGGTCCGGGACCGGCCGCAGCGAGGCGAACGCGCGCCCGGCCGGCGTGCCCGGCACGGCGATCGGCTCGTGCTCGGACGGCGACTCGGCCGGCAGCAGCGACGCGAGCCGGTAGTCGACCAGGTAGAGCCGGGCGCCGGTCACCTGCGGGAAGCGCGCGGTCACCGCGCCGGCCAGCGCCTCGGGCAGCGCGTGGGCGGGCGCGGCGCGCAGCGCGCGCTCCACCTCGCCCGAACGCAGGTGCGGTTTCGCCACGGAACGTCCCCCCGGTCGTCGGCCCGCGGAAGATGCGACCCGGGGCGCCCTCCGCGCCGGGCCCGGGAGGGCCGGACGCCGCGCGTGGGCGCGGCCGGGCGGAACCTGCCGCAGGATGACAGAGAAAATGCAGTATGACAAATAAAGGCTCAGGCGGTACGGCTCCGCGCGTCGCCCGGTCCGGGGCGTTCCTGGCGCTCGCACGCGCGGCCGAACTCGGTGAGGCTGTCGAGCAGCCGGGACCGGGTGGCCGGCGACAGCTCGCCCAGCGCCCGCTCGATCGCGGTGCGCCGCCAGCGGGTCAGCCGGGCGCGCAGCCGCTCGCCCTCCCCGCTCAGCCGGACGATGATCTCGCGCCGGTCGCCGACGGCGCTCTCCCGCACCACCAGCCCGGCCGACTCCAGCCGGTCGCACAGCCTGCTGGCCGAGGACGGCATCACGCCCATCTCGGCGGCGAGCCCGCCCAGGTTGAGCCGTCCGTGCCGGGCGACGGCCTCGATGGCGCGCAGCTGGACCGGCGAGATGTGCACGCCGGCGTCCTCGGCCGCGCGGCTCCACGCCAGCACCGCCGACGCCATCGCGACCTCCACGGCCGCGGCCTGGTCGGCCAGCCCCTCGTCGGCGGGCGAGCCCGCCGGCTCCTGTGCCTGTCGGCCGGTCACGACCGCCCCCTTCCGCTCGCCCGCCCCCGGCCGGATGTGTTCCGGCGCGCACACTTTGCCGTACGGCAACCTTAGGGGAGCTGGACTACCCGCACCGTATGCCGAGTATGCCGTCCGTCACGCGCGGATGTCGTGATGATCACATGCAGTTACATAGCGTTACATGTCATGGGTTGAGTATCCTTCGACGCCGGGCCGGCGCGGCAGCCGGGCCGGTCGGGTGGCAGGCGCAGTGGCAGGCGGACGGGTGGTGAGTGCGGGACATGGTCTCCCCCGGGATGGCCGACGGGTCGAGGATCCCGGTCCAGGGAACCGGGCCGGGCGTTTCCGCCTGGCAGGGCACGGCGCGGCAGGGCGACCCCGCCGCGCCGATCGAGCTGCTCCTGGTGGAGGACGACCCCGGCGACGCGTTCCTGGTCGAGGAGCTGCTGAGCGACGCCGACGTCCGCAACCGGCTCACCTGGGTGCGCACCATGGCGGAGGCGCGGCGGGAGCTGGCCCGGGGCCGGTTCCAGTGCGTGCTGCTCGACCTGCACCTCGCGGACGCGCAGGGGCTGGACGCGCTGGAGACGCTGCTCGCCGGGTCGCCGGACGCCGCCGTGATCGTCCTCACCGGGCTGGCCGAGGCCGAGGCCGGGCTCGCCGCCGTCGCGGCCGGCGCGCAGGACTACATCGCCAAGGGCCGCCTGGAGTCGGAGTGGCTCGGCCGGGCGATCCGCTACGCGGTGCAGCGCAAGCAGGGCGCGATCGCCGCCGCCGCGCTCCAGGCCGGCCGGCTGCGCGCCGAGGAGAACGCCCGCCTGGAACGCGGCCTGCTGCCGAGCCCCAAGCTCGCCACTGCGGAGGTCGTCGCGGTCACCCGGTACCGTCCGGGCCGCGCGCACTCGCTGCTCGGCGGCGACTTCTACGACGTGGTCGAGACGCCGGACGGCACGGTGCACGCGGTGATCGGCGACGTGGCGGGGCACGGCCCGGACGAGGCGGCGCTCGGCGTCTGCCTGCGGGTCGCCTGGCGCTCGTTCGTCCTCGCCGGCGTGCGGGGCCCGCGCCTTCCCGCGCTGCTGGAGGAGCTGCTGCTCGCCGAGCGCGACGACGACGAGTGCTTCGTCACGCTGACCACGCTCAGGCTGCGTCCCGACCGCCGCACGGTGGACGTGCTGCGCGCCGGGCACCCGGCGATGCTGCTGCGCGGCCCCGGCCCGGACGTCCGGCTCGTCGAGACCGCCGGCGGGATGGCCCTCGGCCTGCTCCCCGGCTTCGGCGACTGGCCCGAGGAACGGGTCGAGCTGCCGCCGGGGGCGGAGCTGGTGCTGTTCACCGACGGGCTGTTCGAGGGGGAGACCGGGCCCGGCGGGCGGCGGCTCGACCTGGACGGGCTGCTCGGGCTCGCCGAGCGGGGCGCGGGCCTGGACGCCTCCGACTTCGTGGACGCGCTGATCATGGGGGCCGAGCTGGCCTCGGCGGACTACGGCGGGCTCGGCGACGACGTCGCCGTGGTCGCCCTCGGATGGAAGGGCACATGAGCTCGCTCAGCTCCCAGAGCGCCGGAGACGGCGTAGAGGAAGGGACCGGGGCCGCCCCCCGGACCGGCAGGCCCGGCGGGAACGGCGGGAACGGCGCGACCGCCGAGAAGGACGGGAACGGCGCGAACGACGGGGCCGGCGAGGAGAAGGAGCCCGCCGCCGGCCGTCCCGAACGGCGGGGGCGGGGCGGGAAGCTGACCGTCCAGCAGTGGGTCCTGCTGGCGCTGACCCTGGTCGGGCTGCTCGTCGTCGCATCGGGCGCGGTCGGGTACGCGCTGCTGACCCGTACCGCCTCGACGGTCGACCACCTCGTGGACGAGCTGTCCCCGGCCCGGACCGAGGCGTACCGGCTCCAGGCCGCGCTCGTCGACCAGGAGACCGGCGTGCGCGGCTACGTCCTCACCGGGGAGCGCGGCTTCCTGCGGCCGTACCAGGAGGGCCGCCGCGCCGAACGGCAGTCCGCCGACCGGCTCGCCTCGTTCGTCCGCGAGGAGCCCGAGGCCGCCGCCGACCTCGCCCGCGTCCGCGCGCTCGCCGCGGACTGGCAGCGCACCTACGCCGAGCCGATGATCGCGCAGGTCGGCGCGCGCGGCCCCGGCTCGGTGGACGCCGCCATGGTGGGCCGGGGCAAGGCCGGGTTCGACCGGCTGCGCGCCCTGTGGAACGACCAGAACCGGCATCTGGACGACGCGGTCGCGGAGGGCCGCGACGCCGCCGCGCACGACCGGAGGATCCGCGACGGCGTCCTCGGGGGGATGCTCGTGGCGATCCTGGCCGCCGGGGCGCTGCTCGCCGTGGTCCTGCACCTGGCGGTGGGCCGCCCGCTGGCGGCGCTCGGACGCTCGTCGCGGCGCGTCGCCGACGGCGAGTTCGACCACGCCATCGGCGTGCGGGGCCCGGCGGACCTGCGCTCGGTGGCCACGGACGTGGAGGCGATGCGGCACCGCATCGTCGAGGAGCTCGGCTACGCCACCGACCGGGAGCGGCAGCTCCAGGACCGCACCGCCGACCTGGACGTGCAGACCGCCGAGCTGCGCCGCTCCAACGGCGAGCTGGAGCAGTTCGCGTACGTGGCGAGCCACGACCTCCAGGAGCCGCTGCGCAAGGTCGCCTCGTTCTGCCAGCTCCTCCAGCGCCGCTACGCCGACCAGCTCGACGACCGCGCCAACCAGTACATCGAGTTCGCGGTGGACGGCGCCAAGCGCATGCAGGTGCTGATCAACGACCTGCTCACGTTCTCGCGCGTCGGCCGCGTCTACGACCGGGACGAGCCGCTCGACCTGGACGAGCCGCTGGACAAGGCGCTGCGCAACCTCCAGGGCACGCTGGAGGAGACCGGCGCGCGCGTCGAGCGGCCCGAACGCCTGCCGCGGGTGCGCGGCGACATGACGCCGCTGACCATGCTGTGGCAGAACCTCGTCGGCAACGCGGTGAAGTTCCGGGCGCCGGACCGGACCCCGGAGGTCGAGATCGGCTGCCGGGAGACGGACGAGGGCTGGGAGTTCTCGGTCATCGACAACGGCATCGGCATCGCGCCCGAGTTCGCCGACAAGGTCTTCGTGATCTTCCAGCGGCTGCACGGCCGCGACGCGTACGAGGGGACGGGCATCGGCCTGGCCCTGTGCAAGAAGATCGTGGAGAGCTACGGCGGCCGGATCTGGCTGGACACCGGCCGCGCCGAGGGCGCCGGCATCCACTTCGTCCTGCCGCGCACCGACCCCGGCCCCGACGACGCCGAGGCCGGCAGCGAGACTGGCGGCGACACCGCCCGAGACCCCGACACCGAGGGAGCCGCATGACCCAGCCCATCCAGCCCATCGAGGTGCTGCTCGTCGAGGACGATCCCGGCGACGAGCTGATGACCCGCGAGGCGTTCGACGAGAACAAGGTCGGGAACGTCCTGCACGTCGTCCGGGACGGGCTGGAGGCGCTGGAGTACCTGCACCGGCGCGGGGAGTACGCCGACGCGAAGCGCCCCGACCTGATCCTGCTCGACCTCAACCTGCCGCGCTACGACGGCCGCCAGGTGCTGGAGGAGATCAAGAACGACGAGGAGCTGGCCACCATCCCCGTCGTCGTGCTCACCACCTCCTCCGCCGAGGAGGACATCCTGCGCAGCTACCGCCTGCACGCCAACGCCTACGTCACCAAGCCGGTCGACTTCGAGCAGTTCATCGCCGCGGTCCAGCAGATCGACGACTTCTTCGTCACCGTCGTCCGCCTCCCCTTCCGGAGCTGACCCGGACGGTCGCGCGCCCGGCGGCGGACGCGCGCCCGGCGGCGGACGCGCGGCGGCTCAGGGGGGCGACCAGGCCCCCTCCTGACCTCCCGGACTCGGATTGGCGTCATTTTTCCACTTCTGACGCGGGCAGCTCCGTAAAGAATCTTCTAAGCCTCTGACCTGCGGTTATGCGGTTCGGGCGGATGGTAAACACAGAGCGTGATCACGATTACTTTCCGTGATCATCGGCGGAGCCTCCGCCGTGTTCCCCAGCCAGGCAAGGAGCTTTACTCGATGCTGTCCGCATTCGCGCTCGGTATGGCCGTGGTGGCCGCTGGTCCGCTGGCCGCCTCGCCGGGTTCCGAGCCGTCGACGGTGCTCATGCCGGAGAGACCCGACCGCCGCACCGGGCACGAACCGGCGCCGCCGTCCCCGCACGACCGGTCGAACGCCCCGAGAGCCGTCCGCCGGTGGAGGGGGAGCCGGCGGAGGGGCGCCGGACGGCCACTGGCCGCGGCACGGGCGGCGGCGGGACTTCTCGGACGCCCCGGACCGGTACGGGGTGGCCCGGCACTCGATCGTGGCGGGCCTGCGGCTCGGCGCCCGGATCGACGCCGAACGCGGTCCCGGCCGTTCCGGCCGCGCCCGCGCCCAGGCCGACGACCGCAGCGGGTTCGATGACGAGGACGCGCTCGCGCACCGGCTGCGGGTCTCCGCCGCGGGGACGCTGCGCGGAACCGTCCGGGTGCGCAACACCACCCGGCGGACCGCGACCCTGGCGGGCTGGCTCGACTCCGGCCGCGGCCGGGAGTTCGCCGGCTCCGGGCGCGTGGTGGTGTTCCTGCGGCCCGGCGCGCGGTCGGCGACGCTGACCTGGCGGGGCCGCCGCGCGCGCCGGGGCGTGGCGTTCGTGCGGCTGCGGCTGTACGCCGGGCAGGTGCGCGACCCGCGCCCGACCGGGGCCGCGGGAGCCGGTGAGGTGGAGGACCACCGGGTCTGGTGGCGGCGCGGCGGCGCGCACCCGGCGCCCGGCGGGCAGCCCGCCGTCGGCGGGCGCCGTCCGGTCATCACCTCGCCGCGCAATGGGGCGCTGCTGCGCAACCCGACCCCGACCATCTCCGGGCGGGGGACGCCCGGCGCGCGGGTGACCGTCCGCTTCACCGACTCGCGCACCCCGGTCGCGTACTCCGGCGCCGTCACCCGCGCCGGCACCTGGCGGGTCAAGGTCCAGTGGCCCCTGGTGGACGGCCGCTACAAGGTGACCCCCTCGACGCGCACCGGTTCGGGACCCGCCAAGTACGGGCGTCCGGTGCGGCTCACGATCGACACGACCCCGCCCGCCGCGCCCGCGATCACCGGGCCCGCCGACGGAGCGGTGCTGAGCGACCCCGCCCCGCGCCTGACCGGCCGCGCCGAACCCGGCAGCACCGTCACCGTCACCGGCCCCGAAGGGCAGCGGCTGGTCAGGACGAGGACCCGTCCGAACGGCGCCTGGTCGGCCGTTCCCGCGATCAGGCTGCCGGACGGCCGGCAGGCGCTGACCCCCCGCGCCACCGACCGCGCGGGCAACTCCACGTCGGGAAGCCCGCTCACCATCACCATCGACACGGTCGCGCCCGCCGCGCCGACCATCACCGGTCCCCGTCCGGGACGACCGTCCAAGAACCCGACCCCGACCTTCACCGGACGCGCCGAGCCGGGGACCACCGTCACCATCACCGGACCGGGCGGGCGACCGGTGGCCACCGCACAGGCGGACGCCACCGGCGCGTGGACGGCCACTCCCACCGTCGGCCTTCCGGACGGCAAGCTGACGCTGATCCCGCGCGCCACCGATCCGGCGGGGAACTCGACTCCGGGAAGCCCGTTCGCGATCACGATCGACACGGTCGCGCCCTCCGCGCCCACGGTCACCAGCCCGAGGAGCGGCGCGCCGACGAAGAACCCGTTCCCGACGTTCTCCGGGCGTGCCGAGCCGGGCACGACGATCTCTCTCGTGGGTCCGGGCGGTCAGCCGGTGGCCACCGCGAAGGCCGACGCCAGCGGCCTGTGGACGGCTACACCCGCCATCAAGCTCCCGGACGGGGCGCAGACCTTGATCCCGCGTGCCACGGACCCGGCGGGGAACGCCACGTCGGGGAGCCCGTTGACGCTCACGATCGACACGGTCGCGCCCTCCGCGCCCACGGTCACCAGCCCGAGGAGCGGCGCGCCGTCCAAGAATCCGTTCCCGACGTTCTCCGGGCGTGCCGAGCCGGGCACGACGATCTCTCTTGTGGGTCCGGGCGGTCAGCCGGTGGCCACCGCGAAGGCCGACGCCACCGGCGCGTGGACGGTCACACCCACCATCAAGCTGCCGGACGGAAAGCTGACGCTCGTTCCCCGCGCCACCGACCCGGCGGGGAACGCCACGTCCGGGAGCCCGCTCGCGATCACGATCGACACCGTCGCGCCCGCCGCGCCCACGTTCAACGGCGGTCAGGGGCCGCTCGCCGACCCGCGCCCCCTGCTGTCCGGCACCGGCGAACCGCGGACCAAGCTGAAGGTCTTCGCGGACGGCACCGAAGCGTGCACGCCCACCGTCCAGCCCAACGGCACCTGGCACTGCACGCCCTGCATCGACCTGGCGCCGGGCGAGCACCAGATCACCACCACCGCGACCGACGCCGCGGGCAACACCAGCCCCGGCGCCCAGGGGAGCATCACCATCACACCGCCCACCGAAGAACGCTCCCGCCCGCACGCGAGGTGAGCGCCCGCCCGGCCGCCCGAGCGCCCCGTCCGGACGCGGGCGGGGCGCGGGCAGGGCCGGGGCGGGGCGCGGGCGGACGCGCGGGCGGGTCGGGCGCGGGCGGACGCGGCGTCCGCACGGCCCGGATCGCCGGGCCCGGCCTCGCAGCGCCGCCCCGCCTAGCGCAGCGCCATCGCGCCTAGCGCATCGCCGCCGAGCGGGCCGCCAGGCCGGTGACCGCCTCGTCCATCTCGGCGCGCTGGCCGAAGTACTCGTCCGCGTCGTCGCCGTGGGTCTCCTCCAGGCGCAGGGCCAGGCCCATGGCGAAGAAGGTCGGGGCCCACTCGCCGACGAAGATGCCCCACCTGTCGGCGCGTTCCAGGCCCGCGCCCTCCAGCCGGTTGGACGCGGCCCAGGAGGCGAACGCCAGGCCGACCGAGGCGATGCCCGCCGTGTACATCAGGTTCGATCGCACGCCCCACTTGTGCAGTGTGTTAATCATCGTTCCCCCTTTTTTGGTCGGTCGCCTCGTACCCGGGCGTACGCGGGCACAAGCCCGAATTAGGGGGATTTTGCCGCCGCTGGGGAGAGCGGCGACCGGCCGCCCGAACACCCGCTGACCAGGCATTCCGTGATGACTGGCCGGGGCCGGGCCGGGTACCGCAGCCCTATGGACAGCAGACGCGAGTACGTCCCGGCCGTCGGCGACGAGGTGTCCTGGCGCAGCCACGGGTCCACGGCCGAGGGGACGGTGGAGAAGAAGATCACCGATCGGCGGGAGGAGGCCGGGCGTACGGTCGCCGCCTCGCCGGAGGAGCCGCAGTACGTCGTGCGCAGCGCCAGGAGCGGCAGGAGGGCCGTGCACAAGGCGTCGGCGCTGCGCAGGCGGGAGGACCCGGCATGACCGGCGGGAACGGGGCGGTGGCGGCCGAGTTCGGCAAGGCCGTGAACATGACGCCGAAGGAGCTGGAGCGCTGGCTCGACACCGAGGAGTCCCGTTCCGTGGGCCAGAAGGACGGCGGCGGCGAATCGACGGGCCACGCCTCGGGCCGCAGGATCGTGGAGCTGCTGCGTGCGAAGCGGGCCGACCTGACCGAGCAGGACTACGCGCACATGAACAAGGTGGTCGGCTACGTTCACCGGCATCTCGCGCAGCGCCCCTCCGGCGACGTGACCGACACCCGGTGGCGGTACTCGCTGATGAACTGGGGCCACGACCCGGCCAAATGACCTGCCGCGGATCGCGCGCGGGCGGGCCTGAGTATCTTGGGACGATTCCGAGAGCTGTGCACTCCGTGACGGCGGGGCGCCGGGCCCGTCGCCCCGGGGCCGTTCCGGCTCGGGCGACGTGAGGAGACGGCGGCTTCATGACCAGTGCGGTCGTAGTAGGCAGCGGCCCCAACGGCCTCGCGGCGGCGCTCACGCTCGCGGCCGAAGGGGTCAGCGTCCGGGTGGTCGAGGCGGCGGACACGCTCGGCGGGGGCACCAGGTCGAGCGAGCTGACCCTGCCCGGCCTGCTCCACGACGAGTGCTCCGGCTTCCACCCGCTGCTCCTCGGCTCCGCCTTCGCCGAACGGTTCGACCTCACCGGCGCGGGCCTCACCTACCGCTGGGCGGACGCGGAGTTCGCCCATCCGCTGGACGGCGGGCGCGGCGCGACCCTGTGGCGTTCGGTCGAGGAGACGGCCGCCGCGCTCGGCCGGGACGGCACGGCGTGGCGGCGCGTCTTCGGCCCGCTCACCGAACGGTTCGACGCGATCGGCGAGGAGTTCTTGCAGCCGATGCTGCACGTTCCCCGGCATCCCGTGAGCCTCGCCCGCTTCGGCGCCCGCGCCGCGATGCCCGTGTCCGCGCTGGGGCGCGCCTGGAGAACGCCGCAGGCGCGCGCGCTGTTCGGAGGCGCGGCGGCCCACGCGCTCCGCCCGTTCGGCGGCGTGCTGTCGTCGGCGATCGGCGTGGCCCTGACGACGGCGGCGCACGCCTACGGGTGGCCGGTGGCCGAGGGAGGCTCGGCGGCGATCAGGGACGCGGTCCTGGCCCGCGCGGCCGAGCACGGCGTCACGTTCGAGACCGGCCGCGAGGTGACCACGATCGACGAACTCGGGCCCGTCGACCTCGTCATGCTCGACACCTCGCCCCGCGCGGCCCTGCGGATCGCGGGACGGCGGATGCCGCGGCACGTCCGCGCCGCGTACCGCAGGTTCCGCCACGGGCCCGGCGCGTTCAAGGTGGACTTCGCGGTGGCCGAAGGCGTGCCCTGGACGCACGAGCAGTCGCGGCACGCCGGGACCGTCCACCTGGGCGGCGGGTTCGAGGAGATGGCCGCGACCGAGCGGCAGGTGAACGCGGGGCGGATGCCCGAGCGGCCGTTCGTCCTGGTGGGGCAGCAGTACCTGGCGGACGAGGCGCGCTCGGCCAACGGCGTGCACCCCCTCTACACCTACGCCCACGTGCCCGCCGGGTACACCGGCGACGCGACCGAGGCGATCGTCCGGCAGATCGAACGGTTCGCCCCGGGCTTCCGCGACCGCGTCCAGGACACGCACGTGCGCTCCGCGACCGGCATGGCCGTCCACAACCCGAACTACGTCGGCGGAGACATCCTCACCGGCGCGAACGACCCGGCGCAGCTGGTGTTCCGCCCCCGCGCCGGACTCGACCCGTACGCGACGGGCGCCCCCGGCGTCTACCTGTGCTCGGCCGCGACCCCGCCGGGCGCCGGCGCCCACGGCATGTGCGGCTACAACGCCGCCCGCTCCGCCCTCCGCGCCCTGCGCTGACCGGCGGGTTCAGGGGCACAGCGCCGCGGTCAGCGCGGTACTGAGGCGCGGCCACACGGCGTCGCCGTTGAGCGTGGCCGACGCGGCGAACCAGGTCCGGCCGTCCCGCGAGGAGGCGACCAGGGTCGCGTAGCCGGGAGTGCCGCCGCCGTGGCCGTAGAACGTGCCGCACTTCAGCGGGATCACCTCCAGTCCGCTGCCGTACGACGCGTGCCGGGACGGGGTGCGCATCAGCTCCAGCGACGCGGGCGAGAGCAGCCGCCCCGTCTCCAGCGCCCGGTGGAAGGCCGCCAGGTCGCGGGTGCTGGACACGATGCGGCCCGCCGCGTCCAGGATCGACGGGTTGAGGGCCGTGACGTCGGCGTAGGACGTCCCGTCGGTGACGTACCCGCGGTTGTGCGGGCCGCGGATCGCGGTCTCGGTGCCCGGCACGTACGTGTCGCGCAGCCGCAGCGGCCGCACGATGCGCCGCTCGACCTCCCGCGCGTAGGAGCCGCCCGCCCGCTCGATGATCATTCCGAGCAGGACGTAGTTGACCTGCGAGTACAGGTAGTCCGAGCCGGGCGGGTCGAAGGCGCGCGGCGCGGAGCGGATCCCCGCGACCAGTTCCGCGGGCGTCCACGTGCGCAGCGGGTCCTTCAGCGCGCCGCGCGCGTCGAAGAACGACGCGTCGGGGAACTCGGCGAGCCCGGACGTGTGGTTCAGCAGCTGCCGGACCGTGATGTCGGACGCCCCACCGGGGACCACGCCCGGCAGCAGGGACTCCACGCGGGCGTCCAGGGAAAGACGTCCCTCCTCGGCCAGTTGGAGCACCACCGTCGCGGTGAACGTCTTGGTCGTGCTGCCCGCCCGGAACCGCCCCTGGACGGCCGGTACGCGCGTGCCCTTCCGAGCCGTCCCGTACCGGAAGGAGGCGGCCCGGCCGTCCCGTCCCCAGCGCGCGATGACCGAGGGCGCCCCGGCGTCGTCCACCACCGAGGCCAGCGCGCCGCGCACCGGGTCGGGCGCCGCGTGGGCGGGAAGCGTGGCCGCCGCCGCGGCGGCCAGGGCGAGCACTGCGGGCAACGTGATCCGTGTCGTGGTTCGCATGACCGCAACCCTGGCCCGAAGCCGCCCCCCGAAGACATCCGGAACTACCCGGAGATGTCCCGTACACCATCCGAAGGAGAAAACCCCACCCAAACGACCGATGCGCGATCCGGAAGCGCCGGCCCCGCACTCCCCGGTGATCGCGGCGATTCGTGAAGGGGTTGTCGTTGTTGACTTCAAGGACGGGAGGTACGGCCTTCTTGCCGACCCGGGCTGATGCCGGACGTACGCGGCGGGGGCGGGATCGACCGCTCAGGAACGCATGGGAAAGCGATGAGGAATGCCTCTGGGCGGATGTGTCCTCGGTCCATAGCTTGTGAGGGAATCCCGGACCGTGAATGGAGCATCGTGCGTATTACCAGACGACTCGTCGCCGCCGCTGCGGCGGCGGCGCTTGCGGGGCCGCTGCTGTCCATGCCGTCCGCCCATGCGGCGGGCGCGTACACCTGCTTTTCCGGTGAACGGACACCGGCGCAGAACGGGTACGACCTCACCGCCAACGGGTGCGACGGGGGAAGCGGCGCCGATGTGCTGATCAGGGTGATGGTGGGTCCGGCCGCGGGGCTGCACCGCTGCCGCACGTCGTTCTCGTGGAACGGGTTCCTGTCCGCGCAGGGCTGCCGCGAGGAGCGCTGACGGGCCGTCAACGAGGCGGCAGGCAGAGCGAACGGCTCAGCACGTCGCGGGCCACGGCCGCCGCGTCGTCCGCGGGCTCTGGGCACCGCCAGGCGACGAAGCCGTCGGGGCGTATGAGCGCGGCTCCGGCGGCTCCGATTCCGTACGCCGTTTCCAGAGCTCCATCAATGCCGTCCCCGCGGCGGAACGCGTTCAAGGGCAGGCCGTAGCGTCGCGCGGTGTTCCGGAACGCGTCGCACCAGGCTCGGTCTTCGCTCCCAGAAAGCAGCACGAAACGGCCGGTGAAGAGGTCCAGGGTCGAGATCCGCCGGCCGTCCCGGACCAGCTCGACATGCGGTGCCCGGGTTCCGGGCAGCCCGCGCGCGGCCCTCGGGTGGACGGCGGCCGGCAGGTCGCCGGACGGCGCGGCGGAGCGGTAGGTGTAGCCGAAGATCGTTTCGAGTTCGTCCGCCGGGGCGCCGCCGCCGTCTCCGAGGTCGGTGCTCTCCCGCAGGTGCCGCATCGCCTGGTCGATGGTGAACGCGGCGACGGGGCGCCGTTCCGCCTCGTACGTGGCCAGGAGGTCCGGGCCCGCCGTCCCGTCCAGGACCAGCGCGAGCTTCCAGGCGAGGTTGTGCCCGTCGTGGACGCTGACGTTGGCGCCGAACGCGCCGGTCGGCGGCATCACGTGCGCGGCGTCGCCGACGAGGAACACCCGGCCGCGCCCGTAGCCGTCGGCGAGCCGTCCGGCGAGTTCCCACGTGCGGAGCCTGCGGGGCTCGCCGGGGATGTCGGACAGCAGTTCCACCTTCAGGCCGTTCGCGCCGACGGCCGTCCGCACCAGCTCGACGCAGTCCGCGTCGGAGAGGCCGCCGACGCGTTCCGGGTCGAACGGGACCATCAGCACGCACGTGCCCTCCAGGTCTCGGGGCATGAGGACGGTCCCCGGCTTCGGCCGGTCCAGGAACCACAGCCCGATCGGCCTGCCCCGGGTCGCCCCGGACAGGTCGGCCCGGAAGAACACGTTGGCGTAGTGGGTGACCGTTCCGATGCCGCGGAAGTCCCGGAAACCGATGCCCAGCCGTTCGCGGACCGGGCTGCGCGGCCCGTCGGCGGCGACCAGGTACGCGGCGCGGACGGCGTGCTCGGCCCCGGTCGCCCGCTCGCGCAGCCGGGCGACCACGCCCGCGCCGCCGGCCGTGAACGACACCAGCTCGGTGCCGAACCGCACGTCCGCGCCGTGGCGGCCGGCGTAGTCGCGGAGGATCAGCTCCAGCTCGTCCTGGTTGATCGGCCCCCAGGGCACCGGGCTGACGTCGGCGGGCGTGTGCTCGCCCGCGCGGGGCCGGAACCTCTCCTCGCCCGCGACCGTGTCCGCGCGCGCCATCTCCGGCCATCGCGCGTACACCGAAGGGCGGGCGCGGATGGCGTCCTCCAGCCCCAGCGCGCGGTACAGCTCCATCGTCCGGGCGTTGACGGTGCGGGCGCGGGGCAGCCTGGACGGCTCGGTGTGCCGTTCGACCAGCATCGGGCGGACGCCCTGATGGCAGAGGAACGCGGCGGTCGACAGTCCGGCCATGCCGCCGCCCACCACGAGCACGGGGGTCTCGACGTCCATCGGTTCCTCCGGGAGCAGGGGGTTCGGGGCGGCCATCGTGCACGCTCAAGTCGACTTGAGCGCAAGGCGTCCGCCGCGGACGGCCCGCCATTGTCGCGGCGGCGCGGACGCCTTCTCGGCGCCGCCACCGAACCGGCGCATTGAAATGGCCGAGCGGCGCGGACCGGCCGCGAATCGCCTGGTCATCGACCGTTCAACGGGGACCGGTCGACTTACCGGAATCGACCGCGTCTGAAATGGCTGTGAAATTTCAGTCGGGTCTCGAAATCTGTCGGCCGGGAGCGCGCCGAAGTACTTTGCTCCCACGCGACGCCTTTGTCACGAGGCTCGTACCAGCGAGTTCGCGTGATCCGGGCGCGTGCCCCCCGCACCCCGAACTGCCGTCGGCGCCCACAGGCGGCCGGTGGCGAAAGGTGGACAGGCGTGAACCGTGGATCGTCCCTCAAACGCGTGGCTCCCCCGCTCTTGAGTGCCGCGGCGCTGATGGCGCTGTCTGCGTACGGGACCGTTCCCGCAACGGCCGAGACGCAGCCGGCGGGACCCGTCCAGCACGCTCAGCTCCCGCAGAACGCGCCGACCGACCAGTTCGCCGGTCGGCTCGGCTCCCAGTACGCCGGCTCCTACGTCGACGGCGCCGGAAAGCTGGTCGTCAACGTGACCAGCGCGTCGGCGGCCCAGCAGGTCAAGGCGGCCGGTGCGAAGGCCCGCGTCGTCGAGAACGGCATGAAGCCGCTCAACGACTCCAAGTCCAAGCTCGACCGCCTCGCGGGCACCGCCGGCACGACCGGCCTGTCCTGGGGCGTCGACGTCGTCTCCAACTCGGTCGTCGTCAACGTGCCGAAGGGCGACAAGGACGCCGCGACCAACGCGTTCGTCAAGCGCGCGCGGTCCGTCGGCAAGAACGTCGTGGTGAAGCGCGTGGCGTCCGCGCCGCGCACGGTCCTCGGCCCCGGCGACGCGATCCTCACCGGCGGCTCGCGCTGCTCGGTGTCGGCGATCGGCGTCGGCGGCGGGACGACGTACGTCGTCACCGCCGGGCACTGCACCCGCATCGGCGCCTCGTGGACGACGTCCGGCGGCCAGACCGTGGGCACCCGGCAGGCCACCAGCTTCCCGGGCAACGACTACGGCACCATCCGGGTGACCAACAGCTCGCTGCCGACCAGCAACGCCCAGCTCACCCAGGTCGGCCGCCCGCCGGTCGGGACCCAGATCCAGAAGAAGGGCTCCACCACCGGCACCACCTCCGGGACGATCCGCGGCTACGGCCGCACGGTCAACTACCAGGAGGGCACGGTCACCGACATGATCGAGACGACCGCCTGCGTGCAGCCCGGCGACAGCGGCGGCTCGCTCCAGAGCGGCAGCACCGCCATCGGCATCACCTCCGGCGGCACGACCGGAAGCTGCCGTTCCGGCTTCCAGTCGTTCTTCCAGCCGCTGGACGAGGCGCTCCAGTCGCAGCGCCTCACCCTGAAGTAGACCCGGCTCCCATCCGGTTCACGTGGGGCCCCCGACGCCGTCGGGGCCCCACACCCCTTTGCGCCCGACGTCAGCGACCGCCCCGCGCATCCGCCGCGACGGACCCGAGCCACAGCAGGTCGCGCGCACGCGTCATCGCCACGAAAAGCTGCCTGCGAGCCAACTCGGCACGTTCCGAGTCGACGGCGTCCGTGAGCGCGCCGTTGGAGAGCCCGACGTCGTGATGAGGCAGGAACACGTACTTGAACTCCAGCCCCTTGGCGCGCCGGTACGTGCCGAGCTTGACCGCCTCGACCGGCCGCCCGTCGTACTGTTCGAGCCGCAGCACCGGAATGCCCGCCCGCACGAGGAACCGGTGGTACTGCTCGACCTCCCGCCGCGACCGGCACAGCACCACACTGCCGGCCCACGACGCGGAACCGTCCGCGTTCCGCTCCGGCAGCGCCCGCAGCGCCTCCACCAGCCGCCGGTCGTGCTCGTCCCCGTCCGCCGCGTCCACCCGGACGACCCGCCCGTCGTGGTAGGTCAGATCGACGGCGCGGCGCCCGTTCGGGCTGGGCCCGTCGAGATCGTCGAACGGGTCGCCCGACACCAGGTCCATCGCCGCCTCAAGGATCCGCGCGGCGTTCCGGTAGTTGGTGCGCAGCACGGCGCCGCGCCCCTTGACGGCGATGCCGGCGTCGGCGAGCCGGAACCCGCCGGGGTACACCGCCTGCTGCCCGTCGCCGATGAGCAGGAGCCCGTTCGGGCCGTCGCCCGCGAGCGCGTGCAGGAGCTTGACGCCGACGAGCGTGAGGTCCTGCACCTCGTCCACGACCACGGCCGAGTACGGGGGGTCGGCGGGCCGTTCGCGCAGCTCCCCGAGCGCCGCGAGCAGCACGTCGTTGAAGTCGCCGACGCCGCGCTCGGCGCGCAGCATCTCGTACTCCTCGTAGAGCAGCCAGGCGGCCTCGCGGTGCGCGGGCTGGAGCGCGGTCCGGCGGCCGTGTCGCGCGACGGTGCGGTACTCCTCAAGGGACGCCAGGCCGCGGCCCTTGATGACGTGGTGGATCTCCTCGTGCCAGTACCCGGGCTTCGGATCGATCTCGGTGAGCACGCTGTCGCGGCCGGCGGTCATCCACGCGCGGGAGAACGCGTCGTCGGCGCGCGCGGCGTTCAACTGCACCTCGACGCCCCGTTCGGCCAGGAACGCGGTCGCCCAGCCGTGCAGGCTGGTGAACTCCACGCGGTCGGCGAAGGTCGGGGCCATCCGCTCGAAGAGGTG
The DNA here is from genome assembly GCF_009793335.1 of Actinomadura sp. J1-007. Lineage (GTDB taxonomy): Bacteria > Actinomycetota > Actinomycetes > Streptosporangiales > Streptosporangiaceae > Spirillospora > Spirillospora yumaensis. The sequence goes on from NZ_WING01000001.1 coordinate 5,262,164, forward strand.
CCTCTGCACGCGCGGCAGGTTGTTGACGAACGTGACGTAGAGGAGCCGGCCCCGGGACCGTCCCGCGAGGTGGGCCGCGCGGTGCAGCCCGACGACGGTCTTGCCGGTCCCCGCAGGCCCGCTGATGCGCGCCGGCCCGCTCCACTCGCGGCGCGCGACGGCCACCTGTTCGGGATGCAGGAACGTCATCCACCGCTCGATCGGCGCGTGCAGCAGCGACTCCATGGCCGCCTGCTCGACGTCCTCGGTCCGGAAGAGCGCGTCCCCGCCGCCGTCCGGCGCCGGAGCGGCCTCGGCGCCGGGCTCCTCAAGGGCGGTCGACTCGTACGCCGGGAACACCTCGGCCAGATGCGAGGCGACGGCCCGGACCAGGGCCGGAGTCAGCCGCCTCGGCTCGGCGACCAGCGTCCGGACGAGATCGGGGTGGCCGAGCAGCCGGACCCTGCCGAGGCTCGCGTCGATGCGGTGCCCGGCGAACACCATGAGCGGGCGCAGCGCGACCGGCGACATGCCCAGCGCGGCCACCTGCTCGTCGGCGGTCCGCGTCAGGGCCAGCAGCTTGCCGACCTCCCCGTCGCGGCGTTCCCCGCCGGCCGTCAGGCGCCCCTCCGCGACGACCGGCGGATCCCGCCAGCGCTTGACGTCGATGACGAAGACGCCGCCCGGACCGACGAGGATCATGTCGATGTTCGCCGAGCGCGTGCCCGGCCAGCGGCGGTCCACCAGCAGGCGCCAGCCGATCGCGGTCAGGCCGACGAGCGTCGCCGCGACCACCCGCTCGGCCTCGGCCGCCGCCTCGTACCGTCCGGCCAGCCGGTACGCCTCGCGTGAACGCCGCGCCAGTTCGAGCGCCTCCGCGCGGGCCCGCCGCCCCCGCGCGTCCGCCGACCCACCTGCCGCCATCGCCTCGCCCTCGGGACTCGACACAAAGTTACGCCCGTCAACAGATAGCAGCGATTGTCGCCGATCGACACCCCGTGACCCGCTTTGCCGCACGTGCCTGGAGCGGGACGGCCGGTAGTGGTCTGCCGGGGACGACGCGCTGTTCCGGAAGCTGACGGAGGGGCTCCCCGGCCGGCTCCGCGCGGCCCGCGCCGCGGGGATCGTCCGGGCCTGAACGGGGCGCCGGACGGCCCGCCGATGCGGCGTACGGGCGGGGGCGGGTGGGAGTGGAGGGGCTTGAGGGATTTCGTGCTGGATTCTTGACTGGTTCCAGAAAGTGGGCCAGCCTGTGGGCGTGGTCACGCCCCCGGACTTCCAGCAGATGCTGCGGGGAGCCGCGCTGCGCGTGACCCGTCCCCGCACGGCGGTGCTGAGCGCGGTGCACGCGCATCCGCACGCCGACACCGATTCGATCCTGCGCGCCGTGCGCAGGGAGCTTCCGAAGGTCTCCCACCAGGCCGTGTACGACTCGCTGCACGCCCTGACGGCGGCGGGGCTGGTGCGCCGCATCCAGCCGTCCGGCTCCGTGGCGCGGTACGAGGCGCGCGTCGGCGACAACCACCACCACATCGTGTGCCGGTCCTGCGGGGCCGTCGCCGACGCCGACTGCGCCGTCGGCGAGGCGCCCTGCCTGACCGCCTCCGACGACCGCGGCTTCTCGATCGACGAGGCCGAGGTCATCTACTGGGGCCTCTGCCCCGCCTGTGCCGCCCGCGAGAGTTCCTGATTCTCCCCGGAGGGAAAACACATGTCCGAGAACAACGAAACCGTTGCCCCGACCCCGGCGGAGGGCGAAGGCGGCTGCCCCGTCGCGCACAGGCGCGCCCCCCACCCGACCCAGGGCGGCGGCAACCGCGGCTGGTGGCCTGACCGGCTCAACCTGAAGCTGCTCGCCAAGAACCCGCCCATGGCCAACCCCCTCGGCGCGGACTTCGACTACGCCAAGGAGTTCGAGAGCCTCGACCTCGCCGCGGTGAAGCAGGACATCGCGCATGTGCTCACGGACTCGCAGGACTGGTGGCCGGCCGACTTCGGGCACTACGGGCCGCTGATCATCCGCATGGCGTGGCACAGCGCGGGCACCTACCGGGTCAGCGACGGCCGGGGCGGCGCCGGGGCGGGCCAGCAGCGCTTCGCGCCCCTCAACAGCTGGCCGGACAACGCGAGCCTCGACAAGGCGCGCCGCGTGCTGTGGCCGGTGAAGCAGAAGTACGGCCGGAAGATCTCGTGGGCCGACCTGATGATCCTGGCCGGCAACGTCGCCCTGGAGTCGATGGGCCTCAAGACGTTCGGCTTCGCCGGCGGGCGCGAGGACGCCTGGGAGCCCGACGAGGACGTCTTCTGGGGCCCCGAGACCGCCTGGCTCGACGACGAGCGCTACAGCGGCGACCGGGAGCTGGAGAAGCCCCTGGCCGCGGTGCAGATGGGCCTCATCTACGTCAACCCCGAGGGCCCGAACGGCAACCCGGACCCGCTCGCCGCGGCCCGCGACATCCGCGAGACGTTCGGCCGCATGGCGATGAACGACGAGGAGACCGTCGCGCTGATCGCCGGCGGCCACACCTTCGGCAAGACCCACGGCGCGGCCCCCGCCGACAGCGTCGGCCCCGAGCCCGAGGGCGCCCCGCTGGAGGACCAGGGCCTCGGCTGGAAGGGCACGCACGGCACCGGCAAGGGCCGGGACTCCTACACCAGCGGCCTGGAGGTCACCTGGACCCCACCCCGACGAAGTGGGACAACAGCTTCTTCGAGATCCTCTTCGGGTACGAGTGGGAGCTGACCAAGAGCCCCGCGGGCGCCAACCAGTGGCGGCCGAAGGACGGCGCGGGCGCCAACACCGTGCCCGACCCCGAGGACGGCTCGCTGACGCGCCAGCCGATGATGCTGACGACCGACCTCTCGCTGCGCTTCGACCCGATCTACGAGCCGATCTCGCGGCGCTACATGAACAACCCGAGGAGTTCGCGGACGCGTTCGCGCGCGCGTGGTTCAAGCTGACCCACCGCGACATGGGCCCGGTCGCGCGGTACCTCGGACCCGAGGTGCCGGACGAGACGATGGTCTGGCAGGACCCCGTCCCGGCGGTGGACCACGAGCTCGTCGGCCCCGAGGACGTCGCCGCCCTCAAGGCCCGGCTCCTGGACTCCGGCCTGTCGGTCTCCCAGCTCGTCTCGACCGCGTGGGCGTCGGCCGCGTCGTTCCGCGGCACCGACAAGCGCGGCGGCGCCAACGGCGCGCGCATCCGGCTCGAACCGCAGCGGAGCTGGGAGGTCAACAACCCCGACGAGCTGGCGACCGTGCTGCGCGCCCTGGAGGGCGTCCAGGAGGCGTTCAACGCCGAGCAGACCGGCGGCAAGCGGATCTCGCTGGCCGACCTGATCGTGCTCGGCGGGTGCGCCGCCGTCGAACGGGCCGCGAAGGACGCCGGGCACGACATCGAGGTGCCGTTCACCCCCGGACGGACCGACGCGACGCAGGAGCAGACCGACGTCGAGTCGTTCGAGGTGATGGAGCCGACGCACGACGGGTTCCGCAACTACCTCATGAAGGGCAACCTGCTGCCCGGCGAGTTCCTCCTCATCGACCGGGCCAACCTGCTCACCCTGAGCGCGCCGGAGATGACGGTCCTCGTCGGCGGCCTGCGCGTCCTCGGCGCCAACCACGCGCGGTCGTCCATGGGCGTCCTCACCGACGCCCCCGGGACGCTGACCAACGACTTCTTCGTGAACCTGCTCGACATGGGCACGGTGTGGAAGCCGACGTCCGAGGACTCCGAGACGTTCGAGGGCCGCGACTCCTCGGGCAACGTCAGGTGGACGGGCAGCCGCGCCGACCTGGTCTTCGGCGCCAACTCCGAGCTGCGCGCGGTCGCGGAGGTCTACGCGAGCGACGACGCGAAGGAGAAGTTCGTGACCGACTTCGTCGCCGCGTGGGACAAGGTCATGAACCTCGACCGGTACGACCTCGCCTGATCACGGCGTACGGGGACGTCCGGGCCGGCGGCCGCCCGGACGTCCCCGCGCCGACGAGTGACGCGAGTCTGGTCAACGAACGGCGCGCCCGGATCGGGCGGAGGGCCCGCGCGGGGCGGCCGTTCCGCAGGGGGCGGCCGGTTCGGCGGGGGCGCGGGAATGGTCCCGGGGAGCCGGTCCGTTGGTGTGACGTGAGCGGAGCGGAGTTGGACGGGGCGGGCGTCCTCGTCGTGGACGACCAGGCCGAGGTGCGGGAGGCGCTGGCCGACGGCCTGCGCATCTCCGGGTACGAGGTCCGCACCGAGGCCGACGGCGACGCCGCCCTGCGCGCCGCCGCGGCTTGGTTCCCGGACGTGATGATCGTCGATGTGATGATGCCGGGCACCGACGGGCTGGCCGTCTGCCGCGCGCTGCGGGCCCGCGGCGACCGTACGCCGGTCCTGGTGCTCACCGCGCTCGACGCCGTCAGCGACCGGATCGAGGGCCTGGACGCGGGCGCCGACGACTACCTGGTCAAGCCGTTCGACCTCGGGGAGCTCGTGGCCCGGGTGCGGGCGCTGCTGCGCAGGTCCCGGCCCGGTCCCGCCCGGGGGTTCGCCGACCTGACCGTGGACCCGGAGACCCGGACGGGGTGGCGCGGCGGGCGCAGGATCGAGTTCACGCTCACCGAGTGGAGCGTGCTGGAGGTCCTGCTGGAGCATCCGGGCCGCACGCTGAGCCGGGGCCAGATCGGGGAGCGGGTGTGGGGCCTGGACTTCGGGCCCTCGTCCAACTCGCTGGAGGTCTACATCGGTTACCTGCGCCGCAAGCTCGAAGCCGGCGGCGAGCCGAGGCTCGTGCACACGGTCCGCGGGCTCGGCTACCGGCTGGGCGAGCCGTGAGCGGAGGCCCGGCCGCGCGGTGGCGGCGGTCGCGGCTGCGCACCCGGCTGGCGGTGACGACGGCCGCGGCGATGGCGCTGATCGTGACGGCCCTGACCGCCGGGGTGTACGCCGCGGTCCGGCACGAGCTCGACTGGCAGCTCAACCTCGGCCTGCGCAGGCAGGCGGACGCCCTGCTGGAGGGCCCGGACGTGCGGGGCGGGGCGGCGGCCATGCCGTGGATCTCGTCCTCGTCGTGCTCGCTGCGCGGGACGAGCACGTGCGCGCAGACCTTCCCCGCCGGGACCCCCGCGGGGACGGTGGGCGGGTCCGGCATGCCGGTGACCGCCGGCGCCGCCCGGGTCGCGGCGGGCCGTTCGGGCTCGGCGTACTCCGACGTCGTGGTGAACGGCGCGCGGGGGCGGGCGCTGACCGTCCCGGTCGAGGGCGGCGCCCTCCAGGTGGCGATCCAGGCCCAGACCTACGCCAACTCGGTGGCCCGGCTGAAGACCCTGCTCGCCGTGCTGGCCGCGGCCGGCGTCGTGCTCGCCGCGGGCGGCGGCTGGCTGGTCGCCCGCGCCGGGCTCGGCCGGGTGAGCCGGCTGACCGACACCGCCGAGCTCATCGCCGCGACCGGCGACCCCCGGCGCAGGTCGGAGCTGCCGGTCCCGGACGGCGAACCGGGCCGCGACGAGGTCGCCCGGCTCGCCGCGTCGTTCGACACCATGCTGGACGTGCTGGAGCGGTCGCTCGCCGCGCGCCGGCAGCTCGTCGCCGACGCCTCGCACGAGCTGCGCACGCCGCTGACCGCGCTGCGCACCAACATCGACATCCTCGGCTTCGGCGACCGGATCACCCCGCAGCAGCGCGAACGGGCGGTCGCCGCGCTGGACGGGCAGCTCCGCGCGATCACCGGCCTGGTCAACGACCTGGTCGAGCTGGCCCGCGGCAAGGAGCCGCCCGCGCTCCTGGAGGACGTGCGGCTGGACGAGCTGGCCCTCGCCGCCGTGGAGGCCGCGCGCGCCAACTGGCCGCGCGTCGCCTTCGAGGCCGAGACCCGCGAGGCGGTCGTCACCGGGGTGCCCGCTCGCCTGGCGAGGCTGGTCTCCACCGTCCTGGACAACGCCGCGAAGTTCAGCCCGGACGGCGGCGCCGTGGAGGTCAGGGTCGTCGCGGGCGACGGCGCGGAGCTGACGGTGCGCGACCACGGCCCGGGCATCGCGCCCGAGGACCTGCCGCACATCTTCGACCACTTCTACCGGGCGCGCAGCGCGCGGGCCCTGCCCGGGTCGGGGCTCGGGCTGGCGATGGCCCGCCAGATCGCGGTCTCCCACGCGGCCGGCCTCGACGCCGAGAACGCCCCGGGCGGCGGCACCCTGATCCGCCTGCGCTTCCCCGGCCGGGACGCGCCCCGCCCCCGGACTTCGGTTAAGGCCGCGACTCGGTCCAGGACTGGACCCGGTCGGCCTCGGCGGTACGGCGCGGACGCCCCAGGCCGTTGACGGCCGCCTCGACCAGCGGCGGGGCCGTCCGGCAGGTCAGCGCCGAGCCGACGGCGTCGCGGTGCCCGAGGATCACGCCGTGGACGAGCACCGGGACGCCCTCCTTGCGGACCAGCGCCAGGAACACGAAGCCGCCGCCCGCCGCGCGGGTGTAGCCGGTCTTCCCCGCGATGATGCCCTGCCGCCCGAGGACCACGTCGGTGGACGGGACGCGGCCCACCGTGCCCGGCGCCTCGAACCACGGCCGCGACGCCGTCGCCAGGAAGCCCGGCAGCCGGGACGCCGCGCGCAGCAGGACGAGCTGGTCGGCCGCCGTGCTGACCGTCCCGGTGTCGAACCCGCTCGGATCGGTGTAGCGGGTGTCGTCCATGCCGAGCGCGCGGGCCGCGGCGTTCATCTTGGCGACGAACGCGCGGTCGCCTCCGGCGTCCCAGCGGGCGACCTCGTGGGCCACGTTGTTGGCCGAGACGGTGAGCAGCGCCTCCAGCGCCTGCCGCTGGGTGTAGCGCTCGCCGGGCCGTACGGGCACCAGCGACTCCTGCCGGGCGAGCCGTTCGCCGTACCGGCCGGCCTCCTCGGCGGAGACGGTGAAGACCGGCCCGTCGCGCCCCGGCGCCAGCGGGCGGTCCTTGAGGAAGACGTAGGCGGTCATGACCTTGGCGACGCTGGCGATCGGCGTCGGCCTCCGCGAGCCGTACAGGACCGTGTCCGGCGACCCCTCGACGTGCAGCGCCCCGCGCGCGCCGAACGGCCACGGCAGCCCTGAGCCGTCCTCGGCGACGGCGCCGGGCAGCGCGGGCCGTTCCCCGGTCCCGGTCGCGAGGACCGCCGCGACCGCCATCGCCAGTCCCGCGGCGCCCGCGGCCAGGCCCCAGACCCGTCCCCGCATCCAGTGGATCTTCGTCATGGGCGGGACGGTAGGAACCGGCGATAAGACCAACCTGAGAGACCGTCACCGAACGGACACGCCGGGTGATGACCGCCGAATGCCGCGAACCGCCGCCGCCGTGTCGGACCCGCCTGCCAGGATCGGGCCATGAGCGACGACGACGCGCAAAAGGCGGGCACGGCGGGCACGGCGGGGGCTACGGGGACGCTGCCCGGCTGGGCTCCGGCCGGTGGCTCGCGCTGGGCCGTGGCGATGCGCGCCCGGCTGGCCGGCGACCCGAGGGCGGACGGGCTGGAGGAGTTCGGCCGGCACTGCGCCGAGGTCCGCGAGCACCGCGACAAGCGCGGCGGCCTGAAGAAGGGCTGGTTCGCGCGCACCGGCAAGCTGCTCGCCGCGAACGCCGACGCCGCCCCGTTCGCCCGCGAGGCGCTGGAACTGCTCGCGGCGGGGCCGGTGAGCGGCGAGTACGAGGGGCTCGCGCTCGGCCTCGTCCTCGCGGTGGGCCGCGCCAAGGACGCCGGGGCGGTGCCCGACCTGCTGGCCCTCGCCCGTTCGGCCGCCGCGCTGGGCACCGGGTCCGCGGTCGGACGCAACGACGTCCTCGCCAAGGGCGCGTTCTGGGCGCTGGCCGACATCGACGCGCCCGCCGCGCTGGACGCGCTGTGGTCCCTCTACCGCGACATCGACTACGTCGTGCTCCGCGAGGACGGCCTCGCCCCCGAACTGCGCGAGGCCGCCGCCCGGATGGGCGTCCCCGACGAGGTGCGGCGCGAGCGGATGGTCCCCGCCCACGGCCTCCTGCCCGACGGTGCGGGGGCGCTCGGCACGTTCGGCCCCAGCGGCGAGGGGACGATCCACGGCAACTACCCGTTTCGCGCCGAACTGGCCGTCGAGGACGCCGAGACGGTCGTGCTGACCTGGATCGACGACGAGGGGAAGCGGACGTCGGGCGGGCAGCCGTTCCGTACGCCCACCGGATACAAGGCGCGGTACGGGCCGGAGAACGTCGAGGGCGTCCAGCGGCACGCCAAGCGCGTGCGCGAGACGCTGATGCTCGCGCGCCGCCTCCTGAGGGACCTCCTCCAGGAGGACCTGCCCGGACGCGTCTGGACGTACGGCGACTGGCGGCCGTACTACATCGACCACCCGATCACGGGCGTCGTGGCGCGGCGGCTGGTCTGGGAGTTCGCGCCGCCCGGCTCCGACGACGGCTGGGTCGCCGCGCTGCCCGTGCCGGGCGGCGGGCTCGTCACCGCCGGCGGCGCCGCGCGCCCCGTCCCGGCCCTGGAGGACGCGGCGCGGGTGAGGCTGTGGCGTCCCGAACGCGCCGGGGCCGACGAGATCGCCGCCTGGCGCGACCGCCTGGAGGAGGTCGCGCTGCGGCAGCCGTTCCCCCAGATCCCCGCCTGACCCCGGGCGGTCGCGCCGCGGACGCGACCGCGCCGGGGCCAGGGCCAGGGCCAGGCCGGACGCGGGAACGGGGCGTCAGCGGTTCAGGCCGCGCTCGATGGCCTCGATGATCCGGGGGCGGAGCTCGGCGGCGCCGACGATCGCGTCCACCGAGCCGACCTCGACCGCGCGCTGGATGCTGTGCACCCGGTCGAACTCCACGGCGACCTCGCCGAGCTTCTCCGCCCGCACCGCCGACTGGACCTCGGCGAGCTGGGCGTTCAGCGCGGCCCGCTCGGCGCCGCTGGTCTCGGCGACCTGCGTCTGGAGCTTGGTCACCCGCGGGTCGTTCGCGGTGCGGTTGTTCACCTCGCCGGAGAACACCACGGCGGCGGCCGGGGCGCCGCCGAGCACCGAGGCGAACGAGCCCTCCAGCGCCAGCACCGTCATGCTGGGGTTGAGCGCCTTGGAGAACACCACGAACGCCCCGCCGTGGTAGCGGGAGATCACGCAGAACACGATCGGGCCCTCGAAGTTGACGATCGCCCGGCCGATCTCCGCGCCGTACTCCAGTTGCAGCTTGCGCATCGACTCCGGCGAGCCGTCGAACCCGGACAGGTTCGCGAGCACCACCAGCGGCCGGTTGCCGGACGCGGCGTTGATCGCGCGGGCGGTCTTCTTCGACGAGCGCGGGAACAGCGTGCCCGCGGTGTAGGCGTCCGGGCCGTCGGTCGGCGGGAACCCGCGCCGCGGAACGGGCCGCGACTCGATCCCGACGAGGCAGACCGGCCGGCCGCCGATGTGCGCGTCCTGCACCGCGGACGTCTCCGCGTCGGCCATGTCCGCCCAGCGCTCCAGCACCGGGTGGTCCTGGTCGGACAGGGCGCGCATCACCGTGCGGATGTCGAACGGCTTCTTGCGGTCCGGGTTGTGCTCCGCGGAGAAGATCTCACCGACGGTCGTGAAGTCGCTGCCGGGCGCCGCGTGCGGGAACGCCGTGATGTCGCGGTCGAACGGGTCGTTCGTGCCCGCCCTGCGCGGCGCGGTCTCGCCGGGCGCCACGTAGGTGTGGTCGTAGTGGGCCATCAGGACGTCGCGGGCGGCCGGCAGGTCGGGCGCCCAGTACTGCGCCTGGCCGTTCGGGCCCATGACCCGGTCGTAGCCGCCGATGCCGAAGTTGTCCTCGGCCGACACGCCGCCGGAGAAGTCCAGCGACTGCTTGCCGGTGAGCACCATCGCCGAGTCCGGCGTCATCACCAGGACGCCCTTGGTGTGCATGAGCATCGTCGCCTCGGCGTTCCAGTACGGCTGGGCGCCGACGTTGATCCCGGCGACCACGACGTTGATCTCGCCGCCGTCCTGGGTGAAGGTGACGATCCGCTTCAGCGCCGCCGCGACCCAGTCCATGTTCTCGGTGCCCGAGTCCATCGAGATCCGCGCGCCCGCCGACAGCGCGAACCACTCCAGCGGGACCCGCATCCGCTCCGCGAGGTCGAGCGCGGCGATCACCCGCGAGCACTCCGGCTCCGACAGCGCGCCGAGCGCCTTGGTCGGGTCGCCGAGCAGCACCACGCGGGTGACGCCCTCGGGGTGCCGCGCGGTCGGCGTCGTGACGACGCCCGCCACGATCGCCGCGGTGTTGCCGCCCTTCGGCCGGTCCACGGGGACGAGCGCGCCGCGTTCGTCGAGGTCGTGCTCGGTGAACGTGCCGCCGGGCCCGGCGAGCAGGCCGGTCAGCTCGTACGGGTAGACGTTGCCGCGCCGGGCCGCGCGCAGCACCTTCTGGCGGTAGTCGTCCAGCGGCGGCACCGGCTCGGTGGACGGCCCGGCGACGTGCAGGCGCGGCCCGTGGCCCGGCTCCTGGGTGATCCGGACGGCGATCTCGGTCAGCGCGCCGGCGGGGGTGCGGCGGCGGGCGACGAACTGGACCTCCTCCAGCCCCGCGCCGGCGATGGTCGGCAGCAGCCGCTGGGCCAGCGCCTTCAGCTCCTCGGCGGTCAGCTCGGTCGGCGGCCAGACGTACATCATGATCCGGTTGGTGTCGAACCGCTTGTTCTGCGGGCGCTGCGCCTGGATGTTGCGGATCGCGTCCAGGCACCCGGTGAACACGTCCTCGGCGGCGGGCAGCGCGATCAGCCTGCCGTCCGCGTCGCGCAGCGGCGTCAGGTCGCGGACCTGGCCGAGCGCGACGAGCCGCTCGTCGGCCGGGTTGCTCTTCGCGACCGCCCTGAACAGGTAGATCTCCTCGTCCGCGGACGGCAGCCGGGTCAGGTCGAACTCGCGCAGCCGCTGCAACTGGAGGCGCTGCGCGATCTGCGGGTGCAGCCCGCGGATCAGCCGGTCCTCGGCGAAGCCGCCGCCGTCCGGCCGGAAGGTGAACAGGTGGTGCATCACCGCGCCGCCGGTGCCGACGACGGTGGCGGTGATCCGGTGGACGGACGCGGGCAGCGGGCGCTCGGCGAGGAGCTCGCGGAGCCGTACCGCCATCGCGTCGGCGTCCGGCCGGTCCTCCCAGGCGACGTAGAGGTCGGCGACCAGGCCCTGCCCCGCGGCGTCCGCGGTGTCCGCGGTCTCGGCGGCGAACGCGCCGACGGCTTCAACGGCGTCCGGCAGGGCGGCGATGTCCACGGCGGCGGCGACCACGCGCGTCACCTCGCCGGGTCCGGTGTGCTCGGCGGTGACGAACCGGCAGCCCGCGCCGTCCCGCGCGGTGACCTCCGACAGCCAGCGGTTGCCGTAGTAGCGGCGGGTCAGCACCTCCAGCAGCGGCGCGTGGTCGCGGCCCGGCCGACCGATCCGCCGGCCGATCAGCCGGACGAGCGGCTCGGAGCTGGCCACCATGGACTGGATCCGCTCGGCGCGGTCGGGGGCGTCGGGCTCGCGGTCCAGGTACCGCAGGTCGTCGCGCACCGCGGCGTACACCTGGGCGCGGTCGCGGCGCAGCACCGGCTGGGTGAACCAGCGGAACACCACGCCGCGGGCCAGGTCCGACACCGCGGGGAAGCGCACCTGCGTGGCCTCGACCAGGTACTCCAGGGCGGGCCCGGCCCGTTCGGCGAGCGCCTCGCGCGGCGGCGCGCCGACCGGCCAGCGGCGCAGCAGCTCGGTCACGACGGCGACGCCGGCGCCCATCCGCTGCTGGGCCAGGAAGACGCGGAAGACCGCCGACTCCAGCTCCGGCGTGCGGTCGAGGCCGGTGACGCCGTAGTGCGCGAGGACCTTGGCGAGCTTGGCCTGGAACGCCTCGCTGAGCCCGGCGCGTTCGACGTCCAGGCTCCGCAGGTAGCCGTGGAAGAACTCGCGTGGGCTGTGCACGGGGCTGCCCGGTTCGGCGTCGAGCTCTCCGGCCGGCTTGTTGCGGCTCAGCTCGGACAGGTCGGCGAACACGGTGAGCAGGTCCAGCTCGCCCTCCAGCGGCAGCCCGCCGAGCTCGGCGCGCGCGGCCAGGTAGTCCGCCAGCGGCCGCTTCGGGTCGTGCGGGTCGGCGTCGAAGCCGAGCAGCAGGCCGCGCAGGTCCTGGAGGCCGCGCTCGACCCGTTCGGCCGCGGACGCCGCCGGCTCCTCGGGCAGCTCCACCTCGACGGCCTCGGACGCCGCCTCCGCCTCCGCCGCGCCCTCGTCGGGCAGCGGCTCCAGCCGCATCAGCGGCGCGCCGGTCTCGACCTGGCCGCCCACCGACACCGGGCACTCGCGGACGCGGGCGCGGAACGGCGCGCGCAGCACCGTCTCCATCTTCATGCTCTCCAGCACCAGGATCGGCGCGCCCGCCTCGACCTCGTCGCCGACCGCCAGCGGCGTCGCGACCACCAGCGCGGGCGCGGGGGAGCGGACGACGCCGCCCTCGTCGCGGCTGATCCGGTGCGTGACGCCGTCCACCTCGACCAGGTGGGTCGGGCCGTGCGTGGCCGACACCAGCTTGAACCGGTGGCCGTTGACGACGATCCGGCCGCTGTGCGCGTCGAACCGTTCCACCTCGACGTCGGCCGTGCGCACCTCGCCGCCGCCGGAGACGCCGACGCGGAACCGCGCGGGCCCGACCCTGGCCACGCTCACCCGGTAGCCGACGCCGCGGAGCTTGAGGTCCAGCGGGCGGCCCGGGTCGTGCCGCACCTGCGGGCGCCCGCCGTGCGCGGTGGACAGCAGCCGCCCGCGGGCGACCTCCTCCTCGTCCCGGTACGCCTCGATCGCGGCGGCGGCCAGGGCGACCGCGGAGTGCCGGTTGCTGACCAGGCGGCCCTCGGCGCGCACCCGGTCGATCCAGCCGGTGTCGGCGCTCGCGTCCACCACCTCGGGCTGGTCGAGCAGGTCGAGCACGAAGCTCTTGTTGGTGGCCCCGCCCTCGATGATCACGGTGGTCCCGGCCAGCGCGCGGCGCAGCCGGCCGAGCGCCTGCTCCCGGTCCCGGCCGTACGCGATGATCTTCGCGATCATCGAGTCGAAGTCGGCCGGGATGACGTCGCCCTCGCTGACGCCGGTGTCCACCCGTACGCCCGGCCCGGCGGGCAGGACCAGGCGCGCGATGCGGCCGGGGCGGGCGCGAAGTCGCGGTCGGGGTCCTCGGCGTTCAGCCGGGCCTCGACGGCGTGCCCCGCCTCGCCCGGCTGCTCGCCCTCCAGCCGCCCGCCGCTCGCCACGTGCAGTTGCAGCCGGACCAGGTCGGTGCCGGTGGTGAGCTCGGTGATCGGGTGCTCGACCTGCAACCGGGTGTTGACCTCAAGGAACGCGAACAGCCGCTCGCCGGGGTGGTAGAGGAACTCGACGGTGCAGGCGCCGCGGTAGCCGACGGCCACGGCGAGCCGTTCGGCGGACGCCTTCAGCTCGGCGGCCTGCCCGGCCGACAGGACCGGGGAGGCGGACTCCTCGATGATCTTCTGGTTGCGGCGCTGCACCGAGCAGTCGCGGACGCCGAGCGCCCACGCCGTGCCCTGCCCGTCGGCGATCACCTGGACCTCGACGTGCCGGGCCCCGGTGACCAGGCGCTCCAGGAAGACCACGCCGGAGCCGAACGCCCGCAGCGCCTCCTGGCTGGTGCGCTCGTACGCCTCGGCCAGCTCGTCCGCCGAGGCGACCTTGCGGATGCCGCGCCCGCCCCCGCCCGCGGTCGCCTTGAGCATCAGCGGGTAGCCGATCTCGTCGCCGGCCCGCAGGGCGTCCTCCAGCGTGGCGACCTCGCCGCGGCTCCACGGCGCGACCGGGACGCCGACCTCCTCGGCGATCAGCTTCGCGCCGATCTTGTCGCCGAGCCTGCGCATCGCGTCCGCGCTCGGCCCGACGAACGTGACGCCGATCCGCTCGCACAGCTCCGCGAAGGCCGGGTCCTCCGCGACGAACCCCCACCCGACCCAGGCGGCGTCCGCTCCGCTCTCCACCAGCGCCCGCTCCAGGACGGCGTGGTCGAGGTAGGGCCGGGCGGAGGCGGGCCCGAGCGGGTAGGCGGCGTCCGCCTCGCGGACGAACGTCGCGTCGCGGTCGGCGTCGGTGTAGAGGGCTACCGTCTGGATCCGCGCCCCGGTTTCGGCCGAGAGCTCCCGGACGGCGTGGATGAGCCGCATCGCGGCCTCTCCACGGTTGACGATGGCGACACGACTGAACACCGGTTGAGCCTCCCAAGTACCCCGCGCGTACGGCGACGTCCGGGTCGGGGAGCGTCGCTTGCACCTGTCCCTCTAGCCTGCTGGATCCCCACGTTGTTCACCAATGCCCCGCATCGAACACGACGGGGCCGCTGTGTTGTGGGGTCCCCACAAAAAGGTCGCCGCCCGCACACCCCCGGCGGGCGCACCCGTAAGGGCTACCACACGCCCCCGCCGCCTCCTGCCCGCCTCGGGGAGCACGCCCGCCGGAACGGGCCGCATCGCCTTGCACGGCGGGGGATCGGGCGTTCGTACGGGGCGATTGACAGGCCGGAGCGGCGCGCGTTGGCTGGAGCCGCGGGGCCCGTCGGAACGAGTCGTACGAGGAGCGAGCCGTGCCTGAGCCGTCGCAGGACCCTGTGTCCGCGCAGGTCGACCGGCTGGCGATCGGGGCGGCGCTGGTCCAGGCCGTGCACGCGGCGGCCCGCTTCGGCGTCGCCGACGAGCTGGCGGCGGGGCCGCGCCCGGTCGAGGAGCTCGCCGCCGCGGTCGGCGCGGACGGCCCTGCACTGTACCGACTGATGCGCGCGCTGGCGGCGGCCGAGGTCTTCGAGGAGCTGGACGGGCGGCGCTTCGCGCTCGCGCCGCTCGGCGCCCTGCTCCGGGAGGGCGCGCCGGGCTCGATCCGCGACTGGGCCCTGGCCGTCGGCAGGCCCCTCTACCGGGACGCCTGGACGCGGCTGCCCGACAGCATCCGCACAGGTGAGCCCGCGTTCGAGACGCTGCACGGGCGGACCATGTTCGAGCACTTCGGCGACCATCCCGAGGAGGCGCGGGCGTTCGACGCGATGATGGCCGCGTCCGCCGGACGGCTCGTCGCCCCGATCGTCCGGGCCTACGACTTCGGGCGTTCCGGCACGGTCGTGGACGTCGGCGGCGGGAACGGCGCGCTGCTGTCGGCCATCCTGGCCGCCAACCCGGGCGTCCGCGGCGTGCTCTACGACCTGCCCCACGTGGTCGCCGCCGCCGAGCCTGGCCTGAACGGCCGCTGCCGGTGCGTGGGGGGAGACTTCCTCGATTCCGTGCCGTCCGGCGGCGACGTCTACCTGCTCGCCCACGTG
Source organism: Actinomadura sp. J1-007 (assembly GCF_009793335.1). GTDB lineage: Bacteria > Actinomycetota > Actinomycetes > Streptosporangiales > Streptosporangiaceae > Spirillospora > Spirillospora yumaensis. Next base: position 5,277,412 of record NZ_WING01000001.1, read on the forward strand.
ATCCACGACTGGGACGACGATCGCGCCGCACGGATCCTCACCAACTGCCGCGCCGCCCTGCGCGGCGGCGCGGGCGGCGGCGCGGGCGGGGGCCGGGTGGTGCTGGCCGAATGGGTGCTCCCGGACGGGCCCGGCGGCGGCGGCTCCGCGCTCGCGGCGTGGACCGACCTGTCGATGCTGGTGATGACGCCCGGCGGACGCCAGCGCACCCGTTCCGACTTCGAACGGCTGCTGGGGCGCGCGGGGCTGCGCCTGTCGCGCGTCGTCCCGACCGAGAGCGAATGCGCGCTCGTCGAGGCCGTGCCCGCCTGACCCGCGGGGCGTGGGGGCGCGGGCGGGCTCGGTGACGGTACGTCATGGGAATTGTCCAACGGTCATAGTTCGGGGTGAGGAGTTCGGGCGCCGTTTTGGGGCGGCGCTTATCGGCGGAAATGGCGGGCACCGACGGCGGTGACCGTTGCCCGGCCCGGAAGTGTGTGCGTAGATGAGGCGACGGCCACACATCCGCGAGGTGGCTTGAGGGAAAGGTGTGTCAGACATGACAAGGATCGTCAAGCGCGCGTTCGGCATGCACCGGGCACAGATGAAGGGCCGCTACATCGTCTACCGGCTCCGCTAGGGCGTGTTCAGCGCGGTGCCGGTGGCGTACGGCCCCCGGCACCGCACCCTTTCCGGATCAAGCACGTGTTGGGGAATCGAGGCCGGCGAGAGGGTCCTGACCGATGTCCGAGCGTTCGGATATGACACTTCCCGGCCCGCGGGGCGGCATTCTCGCGCGCCATTTGACGGCCTACGAAGCCGACCCGATCGGATTCCTCACCGAATGCCAACGGGAGTACGGAGATCTGTTCCGCTTCGACACCGGCGTGGTCGTGGCCGGCGATCCGGAACTGATCCAGCGGGTACTGGCGCGTACGAACCGCGACTCGGTGCCCAACGCCAACCCGCTCGACGGCGGCAGGTTCCCCACGCCGGAGCAGACCCGGCGCTGGATGCGGGCGCGGCAGCTCGCGCTGCCGATCTTCCGGTCGGCCGCGCTGCCGGCGCGGCTGCCCGCCGTACGGCGGGCCCTGGCCGCCGACCTCGACGCACTGGACGGCGTCCGGTTCGACCCGACTGAGAACGCCTGGGCGGTCTGCGTGCGCGCCCTGCTCCCGCTCTACGTCCCCGATCCCGCCCCTGGGCTGGTGGACGCGCTCCTCGGATCGTTCGACGCGTCCCTGCGTGCGGGCGAGGCCGCCGTACGCGTCCCGAGGTGGATGCCGAGCCGCCTGCGCCGCCGCGTCCGCTCCGCGGACCAGCGGGTCCGCGACGAGATCGCCCCCATGCTGGCCCCCGCCTGCCCCGCCCACGCCGCCCCCGAGCACGGCGGCCTTCGGCATGACGGCTCCGAGGACCATGAGCCTCCGGGGACGCTGCTGGAGCACATCCTCGCGCAGCCTGAGCCCGCGCCTCGGGACATCGCCATGGGGGCGATCGGGTTCACCTTCCTGGGGGCCATCGGGACGATGGGCGCGGTGTGGTGCTGGCTGCTGTACTGCCTGGCCGCGCATCCCGAGGCCGCCGAACGGGTCCGCGCCGAGGCCGCCGCCGCGTCCGACGGCGAGATCGTCCGCCGTCCGGAGCGGGCCCTGCCGTACACCCACGCGTTCGTCCACGAGGTGCTCCGGGTGTACCCGCCCGCCTGGCTGCTCGGCAGGGACGCCATCACCGACCTCGACCTCGGCGGCCACCGGGTGCCCGCGGGTACCGCGATCATGTTCAGCCCGTACCTGCTGCACCACGATCCGCGCTGGTGGGACGCGCCGGAACGGTTCGACCCGGAGCGCTGGCTGAAGGCCGAGCCGCCGCACGCGCCGAACGCCTACCTGCCGTTCGCCTCGGGGCCGCGCGGCTGCCTCGGCACGCACCTGGGCATCGCCGTCCTCGTGCTGACCGCCGCGCACATCTCCGTCCACCAGCGCCTCGAAGCGCCCGGCCTCGACCGGGTCACCCCGCACTTCGGCCCCTCGACGCTGACCCCCAAGGGGATGACGTGCCGCCTGGTCGGTACCTCCTGACACCGTCGCGGAACGGACGGGAGCCTCGCCCGGTCAGTCCCGGGGCTTGCGCCAGGTGATGCTGTAGCGCCACAGCAGGTGGCGGCGGTACCGGGAGCCGGGCAGGGTCCGGGCGGCCAGCGCCCGCATCTCGGGGTAGGTCACCGGAGGCGGCCAGACGGTGGGGGACGGGTGCTCCCAGTAGCCCTTGACCGCGCGGAGGGCGGCGTTGGCGGCCACCCCGGCGAGGACGTACGGCAGGTCCTTGGGGTAGGTGTTGCGGGCGAGCCCGACGACGGCCAGGACGCCGCCGGGGCGCAGCAGGTCGCGCATCCGGGCCAGCGCGGCGGCGGCGTCCATGTGGTGCAGGGTGGCCACGGAGGCGACGACGTCGAACGAGGCGGGCTCGAACGGGTGGGTGAGGAAGTCGCCGACGATGTAGTCGATGTCGCCGGCCTGGTCGCGGGCCTGGTCGATGCCGGGGGCGTGCAGGTCGATCCCGGTGACGTGCGGCACGGTCCGCCGGAGCCCGCGGGCGAGCATGCCCTCGCCGCAGCCGACGTCCAGGGCGCGCTGGGCGCCGCCGGGCACGGACCTCAGGATCAGCGGGTGGTAGTGGATGTTGTGGTTCCACCGCCTGTCGTCCTTCGCAGCCATGCGATCATCCTGCCGGACGCACGGCGCCCCGCGACCGATTGCGCTGCGGCGGCGGCGTGCGAGAAGGTCCCTCCGATGCAACTCGCCGATCTCACGCCCGCCGAGCGCCGCGTATGGCGGGCGTTCCCCAAAGGGCAGAGCGTCGGCTTCGGGCCGGGCGACGAGGAGGCCGTGCACGGCGGCTCCTGGGGCCCGGCTCGGACCGTTCGGGCGGAGGTGCTGAGGTCCCTGCTGCTGAACGGCTCGCGGGCGGACGGCGAGATCGCGGGCCTGTGGATCGTCGGGGGGCGGATCAGCGGCCTGCTCGACCTCAGCGACGCGGTGCTGGAGCATTCGGTGCGGCTGCTGGGCTGCCATTTCGAGCGCCCGCCGATCCTGTACGGCGCGCGGACCCGGCGGCTCAACCTGCGGTCGTCGTACCTGCCCGCCCTGGACGCGGTGTCCCTCCAGGTGGACGGCCACCTGCGGCTCAGCGGATGCGAGATCCCCGGCCAGGTACGGCTCGGAGGGGCGCGGCTCGCCGGTGCGCTGTTCCTGGACGGGGCGCGCATCGGCGACAGCGACGGGGACGAGGGCGAGGAGATCCTCCAGTTCGATCACGGCGCGGTGGAGAACGACCTGTCGGCGGCGGGAGCGGTGATCCACGGCCGTTTCACCCTGACCGGAAGCACCGTCGGCGGGAACCTGGACTTCGACCGCGCCGAACTGCGCGCCCCCGGCCACGTCGCGCTCGACGCGGAGAACCTGGCCGTGGGCGGGCATCTGAGCGGCGAGGGGCTGCGCGCGCAGGGCACCGTCAACCTGCGGGGAGCCACGATAACGAGGCATCTCGACCTCGTCTCCGCGCGGTTGTCGGCGCCCGGCGCGACGGCGTTGCGGGCGACCAGTTGCACGATCGGGGAGCTGTGGCTGCGCGGCGCGGCGCCGATCGAGGGCGCGGTCAACCTGCGCCGTTCCCACGTCGAGATCGTGTTCGCCGAGCCCCGGGTCTGGCCGGAACGGGTCGGGCTCGACGGCCTGACCTACCGTTCCCTGCTCCCGCCGCTGCCCGCCGCCGAGCGCCTGGCGCTGCTGGAACGCGAGGACCTCGGCTACGTGCCCCACCCTTACGAGCAACTGGCCGGGGCGTACCGCCTGGCCGGGGATGACGCGGCGGCCCGTACCGTCCAACTGGCCAAGCAGCGCCGCCGCCGCGCCACCCTGCCCTGGTACGCGCGGTGCTGGGGGCATGTGCAGGACGTCACCGTGGGCTACGGCTTCCGGCCGATGCGCGCGGCGGTGTGGCTGGTGGCGCTGATGCTCACCGCCGCCACCGCGTACGGGCTGCACCGGCCCCAGCCGTTGAAGCCGGGCGAGGCGCCCGACTTCAACCCGGTCTTCTACACGCTCGACCTGCTGCTGCCCATCATCGACTTCGGGCAGGAGAAGGCGTTCAAGCCGCGGGGCTGGCACCAGTGGCTCGCGTACCTGCTGGTCGTGCTCGGCTGGGTCCTGGCGACCACGATCGTCGCGGGCGTCACGCGCGCCGTCAGCCGCCAGTGACCGGGGCCCGGTGCGCGCGCCCGCCGGTCGGACGGGCCGGGGCCGTCACGTCACGGTGATCAGTGTGTGCATGCCCTTGGCGGCGAGCCGGCCGCCGTCGGACAGGTCGACCACCCAGGTGATCAGCGCGTAGCGGCCCGGCTTCAGCGGGGCCGCGAGCACCAGGGAACGGCGGGGCGACAACGGCGGGGCGCCCAGCGACGCACCCGCGAATGGCGGCTCGCTCCACTCGCCGTTCTGCACGCCCTCGAAGAACTTCTGCACGTCGGCCCGGGTCGTTCCCGGCCGTACGGGGACGAAGAGGGCCTCGTTCACCTGTTCCATGCGGTTGGAGAGCAGCAGCGGCGCGCCCGCCCGGATCCGGGACGGCGCGTGGAACCGGGGCCCGGACGCCGTGCGCGACATGCCCACGACCGCGCCGGGACGGGGCGCGCGCCCGCGGTGGCGCTCGCGCTTCACGGTCAGCGCGCGCAGCGCCTCGGCGCCCGCCGGGGTCCCGGTCTCGAAGTCCATGTAGTCGAGCAGGTAGTAGGTGCCGGGCCGCAGCGTCGTGGTGAACGTCGTCGGCCGTCCCGGCTGGGCCTGGGCCCCGCCGACGAGCTCCGCCTCGGCCATCAGCGCGCGCCCGGCCGGGACGGCGACCTCGGGATCGTCGGCGAACACCTGGCCCAGATGGGTGGCGAAGCGCTCCGGCGTGGCGCCGGGACGCAGCCGGACCAGGCCGATGATGCTGCCCGACTCACCGGTCGCGGTGGTGCTCACCCGGAACGACGTCGGCCCGCTGGTGAACGACGCCGGCGCGGTGAACCCCTCGTCATCGGCCTTGACGTCGATGACGGGCGCGGCGGAACCGGCCTCGGCGGGCGCCGCCGCCACCGGCACGCTCAGCGCCGCGGCAGCGGCCAACCCCAGGAACTTCCGTCGCCTCATCAGAACTCCGTACTCTCGTGAACGGCCCGGGGCCGGGTGGCTCGCCGGGCCTTCGTGACTGCGAAGGAGCACCGGCCCGTTCGCCGGGACGTCCCGGCCGCCGGCCGAGGGCGGCGCTTCCACCTCGCGCGGCCCCGGCGCGGCGGGGTACGCGGCGAACGGCCGGGCGCTCCCGGCTGGAAGTATGCGCGGGCCGCGAAGTCCGGCGACAGTGCCGTGATCACGAGAAGCCGGTGAATCGCCCACGCGGCGACATGAGATCTTCACATCGCCGGCCCGGCGGCGGCCCGCGGGCCCGGCCCGCCCCGCACCTGGCCGGCCAGAACGGCGTCGCGGGAACGGGCCGATCCCTCCGGCGCGTGATCCGCCCCCGGTGAAGATCGACGTCGATTTCCCCGCCGCGCGCCGTCCCGGAGAGCGGGAACGCCGCCGCACGACCGTTCGGCGCGACCGACCGCTGGCGTCGCCCGCGCGACGATTCGCGCTCCGCATTCCGTACCAAGGCCCGGCCGCGCCATCCGGGACCGTGGCGTGACAGGCCGTTCTTCCGGATCGCATTCGCCGTGCGGAATACCGGTGGACGCCCGCCGGCCCGAGGAGTCCGCCCTCGCCCGCCGGTACGCGACTTGCCTGTCCAGGGCGGGTCCGGCGTCCAGTCGTTGCAGTCGGGCAAGGAATCTTGACCGGTTGGACGTTCTTGAATCACCCCCTTTGGTGTAGGGGAGGAGAATGGTCGAACGTGCTTTTCCTTCTCCAGTTTAACGAGGCGGTGACCCCGTCGCGAGAATGGATGGGGAAAGGTCCACGGTGGCAGGCAGAATGCGGGGGAAGGGTGACGGAGTGGGCGTGGCGGGGGCGTTCGGCTCGGGGCGGGAGGCCGTGGTGATCGCTCGGCTCGTCGGTGTCGGCGGGCGCCCGTCGCGACGATGGCGGGTCGTCCCCCGCGGGTAGCACCGTCTCGGAGAGTGGCCGGTCACAGGGTGCTACGGGGTTATGGACAGGCCCCTTCGCAGCATACGGCGTCGAACGGCGTGGTCGCCCGGGGGACGGCCGGGGCTGCGGCCCGCCGGGGCGTCGCGGCGGGTGGGCGGGTCGCGGGAGTGCCGGGAGCGGCGGCCCCGGGCGTCCGGCGGGTGGCCGCGAACGCGCACGCCACTGCCGATTTCCAGCGCCTTTCCCTCGAATTCATCTTGCTATATCGACGTCCCCGCCCCGGTTGAATCGATCTTGCGGTGGGCGGCGGAGGCGCGGGGGAGAGGCTCGGTCCGGGGGCCGTCCGGGTGGCGCCGATCTTGTTCGCGGAGAAACCGACCGGCCGTGATCCGGTTTTATTGACGTCCATTAAGTGGAACGGTGCGACGTGCTTCCCGAGGGTATTCGGCATTGCTTGACAGCATTCATGATTTCTGTTGGACTGATCGTCAGTTGATCATTATCCGCCTGCACGGGGGGTTGTCATGCCGCTCGAAGCGGCGCTTCCGGCGTGCGCCGATCCGCACCGCCACGCGCGGCTGCTGTCCATGGTCCGGGACGCGACGCTCGCGGGCGGCAGGCCGCCCGCGCCGCCTCGGGGGATCATCGCCGAGTCCTGGCGGCGGGTCCGCGGCCTCGGCGTCGACGCCGACCGCGGGTCCAACGGGCAGCCGCTGGACGTCGCCGAGGTGGAGCGAAGACGGGCGGAGTCGAGGCTCGCCGAGGTCCTCGACACGCTGCGCCACGGGCTGGTGTCGCTCGCCGACGACGGCAACCACATCATGGTCGTCGCCGACGCCGAGGGCTGCCTGCTGTGGCGCGAGGGCCGCACGGGGGTGCGCTCCAACGCCGAGTCGCTCGGGTTCGTCGAGGGCGCGGTGTGGGACGAGGCGTCGGTCGGCACCAACGGGATCGGCACGGCGCTCGTCTCGCGGCACCCGCTCCAGGTGTTCGGCGCCGAGCACTACGTCCGCACGCACCACCCCTGGATCTGCACGGCCGCGCCGCTGCACGACCCGGTGGACGGGCGGCTGCTCGGCGTCGTGGACGTCAGCGGGCCCGTCTCCACGGCCCACCCGAGCACGCTCGGCCTGGTGTCGTCGGTCACGCATCTCGCCGAGGCGCGGCTGCGCATGACGCACGGCAACGAGCTGGCGTCGCTGCGGGCGGTCGCGGCGCCCGTCCTCGCCCGGATCGCCGGGCCCGCCGTGGTCACCGACCGGCACGGCTGGGTCGCGGCGGCGGCCGACCTGCTGCCGCCCGACCGGGTGACGCTGCCCGACGACGTCGAACGGGGCGCGGGGTTCGTCCCGGGGCTCGGCCACTGTCGGTTCGAGCCGCTGTTCGACGGGTGGCTCGTCCGCGTCGACCCGGCCGAGTCCGACCGCCCGACGACGCTCCGGCTCGACCTGCGCGGCGACCCGCCGTCGGTCGTCGTCGCGGGCCCGAGCGGCCGGTGGCGGCACCGGCTGAGCCGCAGGCACGCCGAGATCCTGTTCGTGCTCGCCCGGCGGCCGGGGGGTTGCAGCGCCGCGGAACTGTCCGCCGAACTCTTCGGCGACTCGGCGCACACCGTCACCGTCCGGGCGGAGATGTCGCGGCTGCGGCGGCGGCTCGGAAGCGTCGTCGGTGGCGGCCCGTACCGCATCCAGTCCTGGCTGGACGTCGCGTGCCTGCTGCCCGACGATCCCGCCGACCTGCTCCCCGGCGCCACCGCCCCGGCCGTGCGCGCGCACCGCGCGGGCGCCCCCTAACCGGAGCGCCGGGCCCCCTGCAACTCCCCGCAACCCTTTACTTGACGGCTCCGCGCGGCAAACGATGAAGACGCTATACGGATAGCTATCCGGACCGATGCGGACACGCTCCCGCAACGCAAGACCGACACCCGCCCGAGGGACCGTGCCAACGGGGTCGTCCTCAGCTCACCCCCGCCAGGAGGAACCGTGCATGTGCTCGTCGTGGACGCCGACCCGTCCGAATCCGATGCCCTGACCCGCAACCTGCGCCGGCACGGCTACCAGGTCGAGCGGGTCGAGACCGGGACCACCGCCCTGCGCCGCTACCGGCGCGCGGACCTGCTGCTGCTCGACCTGGACCTGCCCGACATCGACGGCCTGGAGGTGTGCCGCGCCATCCGGGGCCGCAGCGAGCTGCCGATCATCACCCTGACCGAGCGCGGCGACGTGGTGGACCGGGTCCTCGGGCTCCAGGCCGGGTCCGACGACTTCCTGGTCAAGCCGTACGGGTTCCAGGAGCTGATGGCCCGCATCGAGGCCGTCATGCGCCGCGTCCACCCGCGCCCGTCCGTGCCCGGGCCGCTCACCCACGGCCCGCTCAGGATCAACCCCCGCTCCCGCGAGGCCCGCCTGAACGGCGAGGTCGTCGAGCTCACCCGCAAGGAGTTCGACCTGCTGCACCTGCTCGCCTCCCGGGCCGGGGCCGTCGTGTCCCGCAAGGAGGTCATGTCGCAGGTCTGGGGACACGTCTGGACGACGTCGAGCCGCACCCTCGACATGCACGTCAGCAGCCTGCGCCGCAAGCTCGGCGACAGCGACTGGATCGTCACGGTACGCGGCGTGGGCTTCCGCCTCGTCCTGCCCGCCTCCGAGGCCCAGCCGCTCCCCCGCGGCGTCTGACCCGCCCGCACGGCGTCTGACCCGCCCGCGCCCGTCGGCCGCCCCTTCTGGACCCGTTCGCGCTGTACCGGCCCGCTCGCGCTGTACCGGCCCGTTCGCGCCGTACCGGCCCGTTCGCCCGGGTCGGTCGTGTGCGTCGCGTGGGGCGGGGGACGGCACCGCCCGCGCGCGGGCGAGTCCGCGGCCGCGCGCGGGCGGCGGTCAGCCGGTCGGCTCGGCGCCCTTCGCGGGCCGCCCGTCCTCGGGCGGGGCCGGGCGCGCCCGGACCAGCGCGAGGGCGAGCAGCGCGCCGGCGGCCGCGAGCCCCGCGTCCATCAGGTAGCCGGTGGAGTAGCCGGAGACGAGGCGCTCGGTCTCGTCGCCGCCGCCGTGCTCGGTCAGCGCCAGCGCCGCGGCGACGACCGCCGCGATGCCGACCGCGAAGCCGATCTGCTGGGCGGTGTTGACCACGCCGGACGCGAGGCCCTGGTCGTCCTCGCGCAGGCCGCTCGTCGCGCCGATCGTCACCGCGACGAACGCCAGCCCGAGGCCGAACCCCGTCACGGTGAAGCCGGGCAGCACGTCGGTGGCGTAGGCGCCGTCCGGCGAGACGCCCGCGAGCAGCAGCGAGCCGACGCCGATGATCGCCAGGCCGGCGGCGAGGACCCGGCCCGCGCCGAGCCGTCCGGTGATCCGGGACGCGACCGACGAGCCGACCAGCACCAGGGCGCTGTTGGGGACGAACGCGAGCCCGGTCTCCAGCGCCGACAGGCCGAGCACGCGCTGCGCGTAGAGGGTCGTGAAGAACAGCTGCGAGGAGATGATCGTGGTGAGCAGCAGCGCCGCGACGTTCGACCCGGTCACGCCCGGCACCCGGAAGAGCCGGAACGCGACGAGCGGGCTGCGCACGTGCCGTTCGATCAGGACGAACGCGGCGAGCAGCAGGACGGAGGCGGCCAGCAGGACGAGCGGCGCGGGCGCGTCGAACCCGTCCTGCTCGCCGCGGGTGAGGCCGAAGATGAGCAGGCCGAGCCCGAGCGTCACGGCGACCGCGCCCGGCAGGTCCAGCCGGCTCCGGGCCCCGGCGGCCCCGCCAGGCGGCAGCAGCCGCCGCGCCGCGAGCGCGGCGGCGAGCCCGATCGGGATGTTGATGAAGAAGACCCACTCCCAGCCGAGCGCGGCGGTCAGCACCCCGCCGACGATCAGGCCCGTGGCGCCCGCGGCGCCGCCGCTCGCGCCCCACACGCCGAGGGCGCGGTTGCGCTCGGGGCCCTCGTCGAACAGCGTGACCAGCAGCGACAGGGCGGCGGGCGAGACCATGGCGCTCGCCAGCCCCTGGAGCGCGCGGCCCGCGAGCAGGACCCAGCTCGCCGGGGCGAGCCCGCACAGCAGGGACGCGGCGGCGAACAGCAGCAGGCCCGCGACGAACAGCCGCCGCCGGCCGTAGAGGTCGGCCACCCGCCCGGCCAGGATCAGGAACCCGCCGAACGTCAGCGCGTACAGGGAGATCACGTACTGGAGCTCCGCCTGCGAGGCGAACCCGAACTCCGACCGGATCGCGGGCAGCGCCACGTTCACGATCGTGGTGTCGAGGATGACCGTGAACTGCGCGGAGCACAGCAGCAGGAGCGCGAGCCCCCGGTGGCGCACCTCCCGGCCGGACGCCGGGGTGCTCGTTCGGACGCGGCTTGCCATCGTGGCCTTTCGGTGTCGGTGCGGGGTCAGCTCGCGCGCGCGGCGGGCTCGGACGGCCCGGCGGGCTCGGGCGGCGCGGAACCGGCGGGCGCGCGGCGTCCGGCCAGCGAGCCGGCGGCCGTCACGACGCCGAGCGCGATCGCGCCGAGGCCCCACCACAGGCCCGTCTCGGCGTAGCCGTAGGCGTGGTCGACCGCGACCCGCCCGGGGCCGTGCACGGCGAACCCGGCGGCCAGCGTGCCGAGCACGAGCGGGTACTCGTAGCCGCCGTTCTGCGCCCAGAGCCCGTTGGCGCCGTGCGCAGCGACCGCCGCGTTGATCATGATGCCGATCACCCCGGCGGCGGCGAGCGGGGTGAGCAGGCCGAGCGCGAGGCCGAGGCCCGCGGCGAGCTCGGTGAGCCCCGCGAGCACCGCCATGGCCTTGCCGCGCGAGTAGCCGAGGCTTTCGAAGCCGCGGCCGGTGGCCTCGGGGCCGTCGCCGCCGAACCAGCCGAACAGCTTCTGCGTCCCGTGCGCCGCGAGCAGCAGCCCGGCGGGGGCGCGCACGAGGAGCAGGCCCACATCCTCAAGTACGACCTCTTGCATGGTCGGCTCCCTCGATGGATTACAATCCACCTCGAACATAATCGGATAGTTATCCGGATGTCAACGGCGGACGCGCGCACGCCCGGCGCGTCGCGGCCGGTGAGGAGCGCGAACGCATGAGCCGTGAACCGGCGCGGCGCCGCGGCCGGCGCCGCCTGGACCTGCCGGTGGCCGGGGCGGAGCGGCCGCGGCGCGCCGACGCGGTGCGCAACCGCGGCAGGATCCTCGCCATCGCCGCCGACATCGTGGCGACCCGGGGCGTCACCGCCCTCACCATGAACGAGGTCGCCGCCGCGGCGGGCGTCGGCGTCGGCACGGTCTACCGCCGGTTCGGCGACCTGGCGGGACTGATCGGGGCCGTGATGGACGAGCGGGAGAGCCGGCTCCAGGAGTCGTTCATGGCCGGGGCCCCGCCGCTCGGGCCGGGCGCGCCGCCCGCCGAGCGCGTCCGCGCGTTCCTGCACGCCTATGTCGACCTGCTGGACGACTACGCGCCGCTCATGGCCGTCGCCGAGGCGACCTCCTCGACCGGGCGGTTCCGCGGCGGCGCGTACGCCGTCCACCACGTCCACCTCACGACGCTGATCGGCGAGGCGCTGCCCGGCGGGGACGCGCACTACCTCGCCGACGCGCTGCTGGCGCCGCTGGCCGCCGGGCTGTTCGTGCACCACAGGCACGAGCGGGGGATGAGCACCGAGCGCATCAAGGCGGGCCTCGACGAGATCGTCGGCGGCCTCCTCACCGCGGCCCCGCGTACGGCTTCCGGGCGCGCCGGGTCCGGCCGGTCCCCGCGGGGAGGGCCGGCCGGACGCGGGGAGCCCGATCAGCGGGCGTAGAGCACCGAGCCGACGCCGACGCCGGGGCCCACGGCCTCGATGACCCCGGCGGTCGCCGCCGGTCCGAGGCCCCGGTAGAGCTCGACCAGCGTGACGCCCTCGTCCGCGGCGAGGGCCGCGGCGGCGCCGGCGGCCGAGGCGTCGTCCGGCACCGGGACGAACAGCATCCGCACGATGCCCGCCTCGATCGCGTACCGGTCCGCGACGGGGTCCGCGCCGTCCTCCCGGTACAGCAGGGCCATGCGGACCCGCTCGCCCTCGTGCAGGCTCCGGTCGAACGCCGCCGCCGCCGGGATCGACTCCACCCCGAACACGCACACCCCGACCGGGACCCCGTTCCGGACGGCCTCGGCCACGCGGGCGCTCGTGCGCGGGCCGAGCCCGCCGCACACCTCGATCCGCTCGGCCCCGTCCGCCACCAGGGACGGCGCGACCCGGACGGCGGTGTCCGGGTCGGCGGCCGGGACGAACACCGTCCGCGACCCGCCGTTCTCCCGCACGTACCGGTCGGCGTACGGGTCCGCGCCCGGCCGGGCGTAGATGATCGCCTCGCTGCTGCCCATCGCGTTCCTTCCTCTCAGCGGGGCCGCAGCCCCGCGCAGATCAGCCCGCTCGCCACGGCCGTCCCGGCGGCGGAGGCGGCGAACACCCAGCGGCTCCGGGACGGCAGGCTCCGCCACAGCAGGACGGTGGTGACGCCGTCCACGGCGTCGGCCACGCCGCCCGCGGCGAGCCACGCGCCCGCGGCGCGGTCCCGGGCGGCGAGCGCGGCGAGCGCCCCCGCCCCGAGCATCAGGTCGCGGCCCCCGTGGCCGCGGCCGAGCACCTGCACGGCGGGCCGCGCGTCGGTGCCCTCCGCGCTCTCGCCGAGCCAGGACCGGGCCAGCCGGTCGGGCCGCAGCACGGTCGACAGCCCGATGGTCACGCGGGCGGCGGCCATCGCGGTCGCGGCGGCCGTCGCCAGTCTCGGGTCGCGCAGGTCCATGGGTTCTCCCTTTCCGGCTCAGGCCGCCTCGGCGGTGAGCACGCTGATCGGCGAGGAGGACGGCCAGGTCCCGGTGTGCCGCAGCCCGGCGGCGTCGAAGAGCTTGGCGAACTCGGCCTCGGTGCGCTCCCGGCCGCCGTGCAGCGCCAGCATCGTGAGGTCCATCGCCTTGGCCGGGTGCGGGACGTCGCCCTCGGGCACGACCGCGTCCACCACGACGACCCGCCCGCCTCCGGACAGGGCCCGGCGGACGTTCGCGAGGACGCGTTCGGCCCGCGCGTCGTCCCAGTCGTGCAAGACGCGGCACAGCACGTACGCGTCGCCCCCGGGCGGGACGGACTCGAAGAAGTCGCCGCCCACCACGCTCGCGCGGTCGGCGACCCCGGCCTCCGCGAGTACGGCGCCCGCGCCCGCCATCGCCTGGGGACGGTCGTGGACGGTCGCCGTCATGCCCGGATGGCGGCGCAGCAGCGCGGCCGCCAGGTGGCCGTGGCCGCCGCCGACGTCCACCAGGCGCCGGACGCCGGAGAAGTCGTACGCCTCCAGCGCCGCCGCGTGCACCTGCCGGGTGTCGTTGCCCATCGCCCGGTCGAACAGCGCGCCGAGGTCGGGGCGGGACTCCAGGTGCGTCCACCAGTCCGTGCCGAAGACGTGCTCGAACGCCGAGCGCCCGGTGCGGACGCTGTGCGCCAGCTCGCCCCACGACCGCCAGTGCTCGGGCAGCCCCCTGATCCTGGCGAGGTCGCGGATGGAGTCCGGGGAGCCCGTCCGCAGGACGTCCGCCAGCGGCGTCAGCGCGAACGTCCGCGGGGACGGCTCGGTGAAGACGCCGGCGGCGGCGAGGCAGCGCAGCGCGCGGTGCAGGGCGTCCGGGTCGCTGCCGGTGTGGTGCGCCAGCTCCTCGACCGAGCGCGGGCCCCGGGCGAGCAGGTCGGCCACGCCGAGCTCGGCCGCCACGGAGATGAGCTGGGCGATCAGCGCGCCGTCCATGAGCGCGGTGAGCCGTACGGACGGCGGCTCGCCCGCCGCGTCAGGCCGTTCCATCGCGGGCCTCCTTCGGGAGTCGCGCGTCCGACATCGACGCGGCCTGCGCGTGCAGCCAGGCCGGGTCCTCCTGGAGGAGGGCCTCGCCGCCGCCGGACCGGGGCACGCGCGACGCGAGGCGGACCGCCGCCTCGTACACCCGGCTCATGCCGGGCGGCGGCGCCTCGGTGAGCCGGAACAGCGTGCCGACCTTGTCCTGGAGGGCGCGCACGACGGGACGGCGGCGCGCGTCGTACCGGGCCAGGGCCTCCGCGAGGGGACGGTCCGCGGCCAGCTCGTGCGCCAGGACCGCGCCGTCGATGATGGCGGAGCTGCCGCCCTGCCCGAGGTTGGGCGGCATCGCGTGCGCGGCGTCGCCGAGGAGGACGAGCCTGCCGTCCACCCAGCGCTCGCAGTCCACGCGCGCGATGCCGGTGACGTAGAGGTCGCCGAACTCGCGCACGTGCTCCAGCACCGGCGCGACGGTCGGGAGCGCCTGCCGCCACACCGCGCGGAACGCGGCGAGGTCGCGCGCGCCGACCGCGTGCGGCAGCGGGCGCTTGGTCGCCGAGGTGAAGAAGTACGTGCTGCCGTCGCCCATCGGGGCGCCGCCGAACACGCCCGCCGGGGACCAGTACTCGTCCAGCCCGGTCAGCGCCGGGGTCTCCACCGGCACCATGCCGCGGATCGACAGCGCCCGCAGGTCGCGGAACCGCGCGCCGAAGCGGCCGTGCCCGCGCAGGACGGAGCGGACGCCGTCGGCCGCGACGACCAGGTCCGCGGTGAACGTCTCGCGCACGCCCGCGATCTCGGCCGTCACCCGTCCGGACGGGTGCCCGGCGACGACGGGCGCCCCGAACCGCAGGCCGAGGCCGCGCTGCCGCCGGGCGGCGTCGAGCAGCACCCCGTGCAGGGCGCTGCGGCGCAGCATGAGGGCGTGGTCGAGGCCGGGCCCGCGGTCGGGCACGGCGATGGCGGTCAGCGGCCGCCCGTCCGCGCCGTGCAGGGTGGCGGCGTCCACGCGGTTGCCGGCCGCGCGCAGCTCCGCGCCGAACCCGAGGCCGTCGAGGACGGCGAGGCCGTTGTTCATCAGCAGGATGCCCGCGCCCGACTCCCTCGGCTCGGCCGCCCGTTCCAGCACGGTGACCTCGTTGCCGGTGCGCGCCAGGCACAGCGCGGCGGTCAGCCCGCCGATCCCCGCGCCCGCGACGATGATCCGCCGCCGGCCCTCCCGCCCGTCCGGCGCGCCGCCGGACCGCCGGGCGTCCCGGCCGCCGCGCTCACCGCGGGTCATGGCCGAGGGCCTCGTTGACGGCGACGGTGTCGAAGTAGAACATCCGCGCCTCCAGCAGCAGCCCGGCGCGGAAGCGCACGACCTGCGCGACCGGCACCTCGATGGCGCGCCCCGTGGCGCGCCCGACCGCGTCGAGCGTGGCCAGCAGCACGATCGTGTCGCCCTGCTCCACGTGGACGGGCGGGTCCTTCGGGCCCATCCGGCTCCAGACCCGGTTCATCGTCTCCAGGAACCGCAGGAACCCGTCGGGCCCCCGCCACTCCCCGCCGTACGGCAGGGACGCGGGCTCGACGAGGACGAAGTCGGGGTCGAGCATCTCCTCGAACGGCGGCACGTCGGCCCCGCCGGACGCGAAGTACCGCACCTCGGCCTCGACCCACCGGTCGAGCGCGGCGGACGGGCTGAGCACGGCTGATCGGGTGGGCTGTTCCATCGTCATCGGACGCCTCCTGGACGCGTTCGTGAGGGACGGTCGGACGGCTGCGCGCGGCCGAGCAGGCGCGCCACGGCCTCGGTGAGGCGGGCCCCCGCGTCCGCGCTGACGGTCTCGGCATCGGGCGCGCCGGGGCCCGCGCCGGGTGCGGCATCGGCGGCGCCCGCGCCGGGTGCGGCGGAACGCCAGGCCACGTAGCGGTCGGGGCGGACGAGCACGCAGCCCGACTCGTCCACCTCGCGGAGCGCGGCCCAGTCGCCGCAGGGGTCGTGGTACTCGCGGCGGTAGTCCACGACGGCGGTCGCGATGGGGACGCCGAGCGCGGCGGACGCCTGGGCCGCCGCGTCGAGCCACGCCTCCCCGCCGATGCCGGTGATGAGCGTGAACTCGCCGTGCTCCACGAGGTCGAGCGTGGACAGCGGCGTGCGGTCCCGTTCGACCCAGGCGTGGGGGAGCGGGGACCCGGGGAACGTGCTCGGCTGGTAGTAGAGCTGCGGGTCGCGTACGGGCTCGGGCGGTTCGCCGCCGTCCGCGACGACCGCCGCGCCGGGCCCGCCGTAGCGCTGCCCGTACTCCACGCCGTGGCAGTTGTACTGGTAGTGCTGGAGCTGGACGGCCTCGCGCAGCAGGGCGCGGCGCTTGCGGCCCCGTTCCTCGTCGGCGGCCAGCTCGTCGAGCCTGGCCCAGCCCTCCTTCGCGTCGAGCCCGGGTTCGAGGCCGAACGCCTGGGCGAGCGGGCCGATGTTGCGCAGGCTCTCGCTCACCCGCTCGACCACGGCGCGGCCGACCGGCAGGCGTTCGGCCTCGTAGGTGTCGAGGAGGGCGGGTCCGGCCTGGCCGTTGAGGACCTTGGCGAGTTTCCAGCACAGGTTGTAGGCGTCCTGGACGCCGGTGTTGCTGCCCAGGCCGTTGGGGGGCGGGTGGCGGTGCGCGGCGTCCCCGGCCAGGAAGATCCGGCCGCGCCGGTACTCGGTCGCGAGGGCGTGCCTGATCGACCACGTCCCGATCGCCTTGATCCGGACGTCGGCGTCCGGGTCGCCGATCATCCGGCGCGCGTGCGCCAGCGCCTCCGCCTCGTCCATCCCCGGCGCCCCGTCGGACGCCCCGTCGGACGCGCCGTCCGGGCCGCCGGTCGCGGGGTGGACGATCGCCATCACCCACTCCGACCACGGCCGGACGCAGATCCACGTGCTGGTGAACAGCTCGTCCCCCGGCTCGTGGAACCAGTACAGGAGGGCGGGACGGTGCGCGCAGTACTGGGTGAGGTCGGCCTCCAGCCACACGTTGACCGCGTGGTTCAGCACGCCCGGGTCGCCGTCGAAGCGGAACCCGGCCCGGTCCGCGACCGTGCTGCGCCCGCCGTCCGCGCCGATCAGGTAGCGCGCCCGGACGAGGCTCTCCTCGCCCGCCGGGCGCTTGCGGACGGTCGCGGCCACCGCGTCGCCGTCCTGCTCGACGGCGACCAGCTCCGTGCCGAAGCGCACGTCCGCGCCGTTCTCGCGGGCGCTCTCCAGCAGCAGCGGTTCCAGGACGTGCTGCGGAACGTTGAACATCGGGCACGGGCTCGCGGCCTCGTACTCGGCCTTGCGCGCCGTGCCGGTGCCCCACGCCCGCAGCCGCGCCAGCTCCGTCCCCGAGAAGCCGGTGGCCCAGACGTTGGCGCCCGCGGCGCGCGCGGGCGTTCCGGCCCGCCGCACCCGCTCCTCGATGCCGAGGTCGCGGAGGATCTCCATGGTGCGCTGGTTGGTGATGTGGGCGCGCGGCGTCGGGGAGGTGGTGGCGTGCCGCGACACGGTCAGGGCGCGGACGCCGAGCCGCGCCAGCAGGGCCGACGCGGCGAGGCCCGTGGGCCCGGCCCCGACGACCAGCACGTCGGTGTCGATGGTGCGCATCTCCGCCGTCCCCTCAGCCTCGGGCGAGGACGCGGCGCAGGGCGTCCGCGAGCGCGGCCTCGGCTTCGGCGGCCTCGGCCGGACGGGCGTCGGCGCGCCAGGCGATGTGCCGGTCGGGGCGGACGAGCAGGCAGCCGGTCTCGTCGATCTCGCGGAGCGCGGCCCAGTCGCCGCAGGGGTCGTGGTATTCGCGGCGGTAGTCCACGACGGCGGTCGCGATGGGGACGCCGAGCGCCGCGGACGCCTGCGCCGCGGCGTCCAGCCACAGCTCCCCGCCGATGCCGGTGATCAGCGTGAACTCGCCGCGTCCCGCGAGGTCGAGCGTGGACAGCGGCGTGCCGTCGCGCTGGACCCAGGCGTGGGGGAGCGGGTGGCCGGGGTACGTGCTTGGCTGGTAGTAGAGCTGGGGGTCGCGTACGGGCTCGGGCGGTTCGCCGCCGTCCGCGACGACCGCCGCGCCCGGAACGTCGTAGCGCTGCCCGTACTCCACGCCGTGCGCGTTGTAGTGGTACTCCTGCAACTCCAGCGCCTCGCGCAGCATCGCGCGGCGCTTGCGGCCCCGCCCGTCGGCGGCGGCCAGCTCGTCCAGCTTCGCCCAGCCCGCCTGCGCGTCGAGGTCCGGATGCAGGCCGAGCGCGTCCACCATCGGCTCCATGTCGAGCAGGCTCTGCATCGCCCGGTCCACGACGCGCTCCCCGACCGGGCGGCGCTCGGCGTGGTAGGTGTCGAGGAGGGCGGGTCCGGCCTGGCCGTTGAGGACCTTGGCGAGTTTCCAGCACAGGTTGTAGGCGTCCTGGACGCCGGTGTTGCTGCCCAGGCCGTTGGGGGGCGGGTGGCGGTGCGCGGCGTCCCCGGCCAGGAAGATCCGGCCGCGCCGGTACTCGGTCGCGAGGCCCTTGTCGACCGACCAGGTGGAGATGCCCTTGATCCGTACGGGCACGTCCGTGTCGGCGATCATGCGCCGCGCGTACGCGAGCGCCTCGGCCCCGTCCAGGCCCGGACGGTCCCGCGAGCCGGAGAAGATGATGCTCATCACCCACTCCGACCAGGGCCGGATGCAGATCCAGGTGTTGCTGTGGAAGTCCTCGCCCGGCTCGTACACGCAGTACATCAGCGCCGGACGGTGCGCGCAGTACTGGGTGAGGTCGGCCTCAAGCCACACGTTCGCGGCCCAGTTCATGATGCCGGTCTCGCCCTCGTACGCGAAGCCGGACCGGGCGGCGACGGTGCTGCGCCCGCCGTCCGCGCCGATGGCGTACCGCGCCCGCAGCGCGCGCTCGGCGCCCGTCTCCCGGTCGCGGACGGTCGCGGTCACGCCGTCGCCGTCCTGCTCGATCCCGGTCAGCTCCGTGCCGAACCGCACGTCCGCGCCGAGGCGCCGCGCCGCCGCGAGCAGGATCGGCTCCAGGACGTGCTGCGGCGCGGTGTGCGTACGGCTCGGGCTCGCCGCCTCGTAGTCGGCCCGGCGGGCGAGGCCCGTGCCCCACGCGGGCATCCGGGCCAGCTCGACGCCCGGGAAGCTGGTGGCCCAGACGTTCCCGCCGACCCGGTCGATCGGGACGCCGGCGCGCCGCGCCTCGTCCTCGATGCCGAGGTCGCGGAGGATCTCCATGGTGCGCTGGTTGGTGTAGACGGCGCGGGGCGTCGGATGGGTGCCCGCGTGCTTGGTCACGGTGACGGCGTCCACGCCGTCCCTGGCGAGCAGCGCGGACGCCGTCAGGCCGACGGGGCCGGCGCCGACGACCAGGACGTCGGTGTCGAGGGGAGGCATGTGCGTGGTCCTTCGGTTCGGAACGGGTCGGAACGGTGCGGGACGCGGTGCGGGGCGGGACGCGGCGGGACGCGGCGGGACGCGGCGGGACGCGGAACGGGACGCGGTGCGGGGCGCGGCGGTCAGCCGCCGGCGGGCGCGACCGTCCCGCGCCGCGCGGCGGCGGCCTCGGTCGCGATGATCTCGGCGAGCTCCTCGGGCGACTTCAGGAAGTCGGGGATGTCGTCCACGACGATCCCGAACGACTCGGCGAGGGTCTCCCGGACCCGGTTCTCCTCCTCCAGCAGCGTCGTGGTCCGGTGCCCGTCGGCGATGCGGACGAGGCTGTGGTCCTTCAGGGAGACGCGCCCGGACTCGGTCGGCAGCACGCAGAACAGCGCCTGGAGCATGGGCGAGCGCGGCGCGGTGAGGAACCACCACAGCGTCGGCTCGAAGTCGCTCAGCGAGCGCGGGTGCCGTTCGAACCGGTACAGCGGGCGGCCGTCGCACACCACGTCGACGTCGCCGTCGGGGGCGTCCATGAGCACGTACTCGCCGTGCGGGTCGGGCTGCGGCGAACGGTCGAGGGCGCGCAGCGGGAACCGGCTGTTGCGCTCCTTGCCGAAGCCGAACCCGGCGTCGACCAGCCACGTGGTGTCGTCGGCCTCGACCAGCAGCACCAGGTGCCGCAGCGGCGGGCCGGGCGCGCCGTCGTTGAACACGCGCGCCCCGAGCACCGTCACCGGGTAGCCGAGCGACTCCAGCAGCAGCCCGAACGCCGAGTTGAGCTCGTAGCAGCCGCCGCCCCGCCGCAGCCGGACGATCTTGTCGACGGCGGCGGCGCCGAGGCCGAGCGGCCGCCGCAGGTAGCAGTCGATGTTCTCGAACGGGACCGACATCACGTGCCGCTCCTGGAGGCGGCGCAGCGCCTCCGCGTCGGGCCGCTCCGGCCGCCGGGCCCCGATGCGGGCCAGGTACGCCTCGGCCGTGCTCCGGTGCAGGGTCATCGTCTCCCCTTCCTCCTCTCGCCCGCCTCGCGGGCTCTCGTCGTCCGCCGGGCCCGCGTCACCAGCGGACGAGGGACAGCCCGATGGACATGCCGCCGCCGAACGCGACCAGCAGGACCAGGTCGCCGGGCTCGAAGCGGCCGTCGCGCGCGGCGGCGTCCAGCGTCACCGGCAGCGAGGCGGCGCCGGTGTTGCCGTACCGCTCGACCGTCGAGTGCAGGGCCGCGCGGGGCAGCCGCAGCTCGTCCGCGAGCCTCCTGATCAGGTGCGCGTTCGCCTGGTGCGGGACGACGTGGCGGACGTCCGCGCGGCTCACGCCCTGCTCGTCCAGGAAGCGGCCGACCTCGTCCGGGACGTGCTCCATCACGAACTCGGTGACCGCGCGGCCCTGCATGGTGAAGTAGTGCTGCCGCCGCGCGAGCGTCTCGGCGGACGCGGGCAGGCGGCTGCCGCCCGCCGCGACGCCGACCAGGTCGCGGTGGTCCCGAAGGTCAGCAGCTTCGAGCCGAGGATCGCCCGCCCGTGATCGCCGGCGCGGTGGCCGTCGCGGTGGCCGCCGCGGTCGCCGTCGCGGCCCGCGTGCGCGCCGGCCCCGCCGGGGTACGAGCCGTTCGGCGCGGCGGGGACAGGGCCGAGGACGGCCGCGCCCGCGCCGTCGCCGAGCAGCACGACGGTGCGGCGGTCCTCCGGGTCGATGGCGCGCGAGTACACGTCGGCGGCCACGACCAGGGCGCGTCCCGCGTCCGCCCCGTACGGCCCGCCGTCCCCTCCGGCGGTCCCGGCGTCGGCGGCCAGGAACCTCCGGGCGGTCTCCAGCGCGAACACGAAGCCGCTGCACACCGAGTTGAGGTCGAACGCGGCGGCCTCCGCGGGCGCGCCGAGCCGCGCGGCGAGGACGGCGGCGGTCGGCGGCTGCGGGGAGTCCGGCGTGGACGTCGCCACGATGATCAGCCGCAGCAGGTCCGGATCGGTGCCCGCCTCCTTCAGCGCGAGCTGCGCGGCGGCCAGGCACAGGTCGGAGGTGGTCTCGCCGGGCTCGGCCCAGCGCCGGCCGCGGATGCCGGTCTTGCGGGTGATCCACGCGTCGTCCACGCCCGCGGGCGCCCCGACCTGGTCGTTGGTGACCATGGTGGCGGGCAGGTGGGAGCCCGTGCCGAGCACGCCGATCCCCCCGGTCTGTCCTGCTGACATCTCGGTTCCCTCTTCCGTTCGGGGTTCAGTTCGCGACGGACCGCCGGGACCGGTCCCCGGACGGCGCCCCGGGCGGCGGGCCCGCCAGGAGACGCTCGGCGGCGGCGAGCTCGGCGCGGTGGCCGAGCAGCCACGCGCGGCCGCTCAGCTCCCACTGGCCGGGCAGGTCCTGGTCGCGTTCGAGCTGCCGGGCGCCGTCGCCCAGGTGGAACGTGTCGGCCGTCTCCCGCGAGGCGCGCTGGACGCGGGACGTGCGCGCGAGCCGCAGCCCGTCGTACCGCCGCAGCGCCGCGGGCACGTCGGAGCCCGCCGCGCGCACGCAGTCGGCGAGGACCACCGCGTCCTCGACGGCCTGGTTCGCGCCCTGCGCCTGGAACGGCAGCATCGGGTGCGCCGCGTCGCCGAGCAGCGCGAGCCGCCCGGCGGCCAGCCGGGGGAGCGGGTCGCGGTCGTGCAGCAGCCACCACGTGACCTCCTCGGCCGCCTCGACGAGCGCGACGGCGGCGGGGTCCCAGCCGCGGTACTCGGCGGCGGGCTCGGCGGGTGACGCCGGGCCCGACCACGCGCCCTCGCCGCCGCCCGCCTCGCGCACCGCGTCCGGGAGGACGGTCGCGGGCAGCGTCGCGCTGAACGCGATCGAGCGCCCGGACGACACGGGGTAGCAGACCAGGTGCCGCCCCGGGCCGATCCAGCCCCGCACCCGGGGGACGCTCGCGAGCTCCGGCACCCGTTCGGCCGGAACGAGCCCGCGGTAGACGACCTGGCCGGAGAAGCGCGGCGCGTCGTCCGCGAGCACCCGCCGCGCGACCGAACGCGTGCCGTCCGCCCCGACGAGCAGGTCGAACCGCTCGCGCGAGCCGTCCGCGAACACGGCGCACACGCGCCCGCCGCCGCCGGTGTTCCCGCCGTCGCCGTTCCCGCCGGTGCCGGGTTCGACGGCGACGCAGCGGCGGCCGAGGACGACCGTGCCCTCGGGCGACGCCTCCAGCAGCGCCCGGTGCAGGTCGCCCCGGTGCAGCGTGTAGTACGGCGCGCCGAACAGCTCGACGCAGTCGCGGCCGAGCGGCGTGCGGCCGAGCAGGCGGCCGTCGTTCCAGCGCATGACGTCGCTCGACAGCGGCCTGCTCGCGACCGCGTCGACCGTCTCCGCCACGCCGAGCCGCCCGAACAGGCGGCTGGCGTTGGGCGAGACCTGGATGCCCGCGCCGATCCGCTCGAGCTGCGGGGCCTGCTCGAACACGGTGCAGTCCAGCCCCGCCGCGCGCAGCGCCCCGGCGGCGGCGAGCCCGCCGATGCCCGCGCCGAGGACCCCGATCGCGGGCGCGCTCATCTCCCCACCTCCGCCCGGACGGGGCCGCCCGGCTCGCCCGGCGCGCCCGGCGCGGAGGTGAACGGGGACCGGCCGAGCACCAGCGCCTCGTGCGCCGCGATCGCCGCCTCCAGCAGCCGTTCCTCCGGGCAGGTCACCGCGATCCGGCTCTCGGTCAGCTCGGTCCGCGCGACGACCACGCCCGCCGCCGACAGCGCCTGGAGCAGCGCGGGCAGCAGGATCGGGCGCGAGCGCAGGCCCGTCCCGACGATCGTCAGCTTGCCCATCGGCTCCGACCGCCGCAGCGCGTCGAACCCGCAGAACGAGCGCGCCTCCGCGAGCGCCGCTCCGGCCCGTTCGCACTCGGCCTCGGGCAGCAGGAACGACACCTCCAGCCGCCGGTCCCGGTCGGGCGACGCCGCCCACGTCGGCAGGTCCAAGCCGACGTCGGCGTCCGCGAGCGCGCGGAACACGGTCGCGAGCGCGTCCGGGTCCTCCCGCAGCCCCGCGACGGTGAGCTGCACCTGCCGGTCGAGGTGCGCGAGCCCCCACACACCAGCACGCTCCGCCGGGTCGCCGCGCTGCCCGCGCTTGCCGCGCGGCGGCCTCGCCGCGATCCACGTCCCGTCGCCGCCGCCGTCGGCGGGCCGCACGCGGACGGGCAGCCCGTGCGCCCCCGCGTACTCGACGCAGCGCGGCACCAGCACCCGCGCCCCGCCCCGCGCCAGCTCCAGCATCGGCTCGTACGGCAGGTAGCGGAGCATCCGGGCGTCCGGGACGCAGCGCGGGTCGGCGCTGTAGACGCCGTCCACGTCCGTGCCGATCTCGCAGACCTCGGCGTCCAGCGCGACGGCGAGCGCCGCCGCGGTGGTGTCGGACCCGCCGCGCCCGAGCGTGGTGACGTCGCGGCCCGTCCGCGACACCCCCTGGAACCCCGCGACGACCGGCACCCGGCCCGCCGCGAGCTGCTCGCGGACGCGGTCCGGGCGGACCTCCAGCACCCGCGCCCTGCCGTGCTCGTCGTCGGTGGTGATCCCGGCGTCCGCGCCGGTGAGCGAGCACGCCGCGACCCCGCGGCGCTGCAACCCCAGCGCCAGCAGCGCCGCCGACGCGCGCTCGCCCGTGCTGAGCAGCGCGTCGAGCTCGCGGCCGCGCGGCTTCGGCGACACCTCGTGCGCCACCGACAGCAGCTCGTCGGTGGTCGAGCCCATCGCCGACACCACCGCCACGACCTCGCGCCCGGCCCGCCGGGCCGCGGCGACCCGGTCGGCCACCCGCCCGATCAGCGCCGCGTCGCCCAGCGACGTCCCGCCGTACTTCTGCACTACAAGGCTCATGCCGCCTACTTCTCCAGCAGGAACTCGCGGACGGCGTAGCCGACGTGGCGCGGGTCGGTCAGCGTGGCGCCCGCCAGCTCGTCCCCGGGCTTCAGGTCCGTGACGTTGCGGACCTCCGCCTCGGGCCCGAGCACCCGCACGTGCCAGTCGTCCTGGACGAGCAGGTCCACGGCCGTCCCGGACGCCGAGCGCGCCTCGATCCGCAGCAGCGGCCGGGTCTCGATCTTCGCCCGCCCGACCACCACCCGCCGCGTCTCCCCGTTCGTCCGGACGGCCAGCAGCTCCGACCCGGACCCGAGCTCGCTGAGGTAGCGGGTCCGGTTCTCCGGGCCGAGCGTGTAGGAGTGCAGCGCGCCCGCGTTCACCCGGAACGGCCGGGTCGGCATGTACGGCAGCGGATGGGTCTCGCTGCTCACCAGCACCATCCCGCCCGCGTACGAGCCGACGAGGATGCCCTCGTCCGGGCCGAGGTGCGAGCAGGTGTCCACGCACACCCGGTCGCCGAGCCCGACATGGGTGATCGCCGCGACCTCCAGCGGCGACATGTCGATCTTGGGGGTGGCGACCTGGAGCAGGCTCATCAGCTCGGTCGTCTCGCCGACCCCGCGCGGCGCGAACAGCACCCCGTCCGACCCGCGTTCGAGGACGCCGACGACGATCTGCGCCTCCTCCAGGTCGTGCACCAGGGTCACGGTCCGGCCCTGCGTCCCGTCCGCCGCCGCGAGGACGATCTCCAGCGGGATCTTCGTCGGGTCGGTGAAGTCGATCAGCGTCCAGCCGGGCCGCCCGGCCGAGTCGCACGCGACGTCCAGCGACGCGTGGTCGTCCACCCGGACGAACACGCCCGAGTCGTCGTCGCGCCGCGCCGGGGCGTGCCGGTGGTCGACGACCACCACGTCCGCGACCTCGGCGAGCGCGGCGGGGTCGCCGCCGTCCGCCGCCATGCCGACGCGCTTCACCGACGGCGGCAGCGCGCCGAGCACGGCGGGGTCGTCGGACAGCAGCCCGTGCGCCCCGACGTGCGCGGCCTCCTCGGCCACCGCCAGCGGCTCGTCCAGCCCGCGCAGGTCGATCCAGGCCAGCTTCATCTACTTCACTCCTCTGATCAGGGCGGCGTGCTCCAGCACCTTGGCCCGGCCGGCGTCCTGCTCCGGCCCGTGGACGATCTCGGCGATCGACCGGGTCACGCCCGCCACGTCCCGGGCCTGGAAGACGTTGCGGCCGACCGCGACGCCGGCCGCGCCGGAGCGCATGATCGACCGGATGGACGCCAGCAGCGCCGGCGCGGCCGGCACCGCCGCCCCGCCCGCCGCGATCAGCGGGATCGGGCACGACCGCACCACCTCGGTCATGGTCTCCACCGACCCGGTGTAGGGGGTCTTGACGATGTCGGCGCCGAGGTCGACGGCCACGGTCGCCGCGTGCGCCACGAGCTCGGGGTCCCTCGGGTCCCTGACCCGGGGGCCGCGCGGGTAGACCATCGCCAGCAGCGGCATGCCCCACCGGGCGCAGTGCTCGGCCGTGCGGCCGAGGTCGGCGAGCTGCGCCGCCTCGGTGTCGCACCCGAGGTTGACGTGCACGCTCACCGCGTCGGCGCCGAGCCGCACCGCCTGCTCGACGTCCCCGACGAGGATCTTCTCGTCGGTGTCGGGCGCCTGGTTGGTGCTCGCGCTCAGATGCACCACCACCGACAGCGCCCGGAACATCCGCGGGTCCAGGAACCGCAGGCGCCCCTTGTGCAGGACCACCCCGTCCGCGCCGTTGCCCGCGATCTCCCCGATGAGCCGCTCCATCCCGTCGCCCGTGGCGATCGGGCCGTCGGTGACCGAATGGTCCATCGGCACCAGAAAGAGCCTCTCCCGGTGCCGGTGCAGCAGCCGTTCCATTCTTATCTGTTTTCCGATGCCGACGCCCGTGGTCGATGCCATATCGCCGTGCTCCATTCTGCCGGCAGATTCTGGGCCACTTCTCTTTCCCCTGCCATGTTCCGGGGCGTCCGGACGCGGGGTCAACAGAACGGGCACGGCACATTGTAAGGCAAAGGTAAATTGAAGTCAGGACGACGTCAGTTCTTCAGTCGCAGGTAATCCCAGCGAAAACCGGGCCCCGGCACCTCGCCCGACACCGGCCATGCAGGCGGTACACCGCAATTGCGCCTACGGCCCGCGCCCCGTCCGGGACGAAAGTCGGGCGCACCGAGAGAGAAGATCTTCACGACCCCGCCCGCTCGTCGATAAGCCCATGCGGACGCACCCACAGGCACAGCAAAACAATCCCGTCCCGGGCCGTCAGGCGCGGCATTCGATTCGTTCGAATTGCGGGCCGTGATCTGCGGGGCGCCAAAGCCGGTCGCGGACCGCAAAGGAACGTGAATTCTCTTTCATGTCCCGCGTGGAGCAGGCGCTATGGCGCCGATCGCCTCGTACACCCGCACCGCCGGACGTCCCGGAACCCGTACGGCGTCAACGGCGAACGGGGTGACAACCGGGTGGCGGGCTGCAAGGCTTTCGTCGCATCTTGCTCGGCTTCGCGACGATCGGGATGCCGTCGGCCGGCGCGCTCTCGGGGAGCGCGCGGCACAGGGGACACGAGGAGGCGACGGCAGTGACCGTCTCGATGGTGAAGGGCCAGCGGATCTCGCTGGAGAAGCCGGGCGCGGAGCTGCGCATGGTCCGGATGGGCCTCGGCTGGGACGCGGTGCGGAAGAAGGGGTTCTTCGGCTCCCGGCAGCGGGAGATCGACCTCGACGCCTCCTGCGTGCTCTTCGCCGACGGCCGCCTCGCCGACGTGGTCTACTTCGGCAAGCTGGTCAGCGACGACGGCTCCGTCCGGCACACCGGCGACAACCTCACCGGCGCGGGCGACGGCGACGACGAGTCGGTGATCGTCGACCTGCCCCGGCTGCCGGTGCACGTCACCTCGCTGGTGTTCACGGTCAACTCGTTCAACGGGCAGACGTTCGACGAGGTGGACAACGCCTTCTGCCGCCTGGTCAACGAGGCGGACGGCGACGAGCTGGCCCGCTACACCCTGACCGGCGGCGGCGCCCACACCGCCATGGTGATGGCCCGGCTCTACCGGCACGGCGACGCGTGGAAGATGAACGCGATCGGCGAGCCCTGCCACGGCCGCACCTTCGAGGACATGCTCCCGACGATCGCCGGCCTGGCCTGACCGGCGATGCTCGAACTCTCGCCCGGCGCCAACACCGCGCTGCCCGCCCGGCGGGTGACCGCGACCGTGTCCTGCGCCGTCCCCGTGGACCTCAGCGCCCTGCTGGTCGGCCCGGACCTGCGCGTGCGCTCGGACGCCGACCTGGTGTTCTTCAACGCGCCCGAAGCGCCCGGCGTGCGCTGGACCGACGGCGGCGGGCGCCAGCGCGTCGACCTCGACCTCGACGCCGTGCCCGCGGACGCCCAGGCGGTGCTGATCGCGGTCAGCCTGAGCGGGAGCGGCGTCTCGTTCGGGGCGGTGCCGCCGCCGCAGGTCCAGCTCACCGCGCCCGGCGGCGGCCCGATGGCGCTGTTCACCGCCGCGGGGCTCGGCCCGGAGAAGGCGATCATCGGGCTGGAGGTCTACCGCCGGGCCGACCGCTGGAAGGTGCGCGCCGTCGGCCAGGGCTACGCCGGCGGGCTCGCCGAACTGGTCGAGGCCCACGGCGTCGAGGTGGACGACCCGGGCGAGGCCGAGGCCGGCATGGCCGCCCCGCCGCCCGCGCCCGCCGTCGGAGCCCCGCCGCCGCGCCCGGCCGTCCCGCCGGCCCCGCAGGCGCCGCCCTCCGGGGAGGTCGGCTACCTCGAACGGTGCTGGCTGGTCTGGGAGGACGCGAGCCGTTCGATCGCCGCGTTCCGCGCGTCCACCGAGCACGCCCTCAACCTCCGCAACGACGAGATCGCCGGACGCGCCCCGCGCGGACGGTTCGAGCAGCTCATGGCGGCGGCCGACCAGCGGCTGCGGGCCGACGCCGCGCAGCTCCGCGACGAGCTCGCCCGCGTCGAGCCGCACGTCACCGCCGAGGCCGCGCCGTTCGACGCGCCGTCCTGGCTGACCTGGCGGCCCCGCGCCGACCTGGCCGAGGGCGTCCTGCTGGGGCGGCTGTCCACCCCCGAGCTGCCCGACCTGCGGGTGCCGCTCGTCCTGCGGGTGCCCTGGCGGCGCGCCGTGTGGATCTCGCGCGGCACGATGCCCGGCGACGCCGCCGCCTACGCCTGGTCGCTGGTGACCAGGTTCCTGGCCGCCGTCCCGCCGGGACTGGTCGGCCTGGAAGTGATCGACGCGACGGGCCTGTCGGGCGCCGGCTGGCTGAACACGCTCGCCGCCGCCCGCCTGCCGGGCGGCGGCGTGGCCACCGGCCCCGCCGCGGCCGAACGGCTCCGGCGCCTCCTCGACCTGGTCGACCTGCGCAGGATCGGCGGCCCGGAAGGCGACCCCGCCGGCCCCGGCGCGGAGCCCCAGGTCCGCCTAGTGGTGATCATGGACGCCGGCGCGGCCGTCGAGGGCGAGCAGGCGCACCAGCTCCTGCGCCTCGTGGAGGACGGACCGCTGGTCGGCGTCCCGGTGCTGCTGGTGGAGACCGACACCCCGGCCCCCGACTCCGTCCGCGCCGTCCGGATCCTCCAGTCCTGCAACACCCTCCCGTCCAGCCAGGGCACGGTGGGCGACTCCTGGGTGGGCATGGACTGGACCCTCACCCCCGACGTCCTCCCCGACGCCGCCAACGCCACCCGCGCCCCGCCCTCCTCTCCCACGTCCTCACGGCGTCGATCTAGCCCCCTCACCCTGAGCCCCGCCCCGCCCGGCCCTGCCCCGGTCCTGCCCTGCCCCGGTCCTGCCCTGGCCCGGCCCTGCCCTGGCCCGGTCCTGCCCTGGCCCGGCCCGGCTCGGGTCGCATCGGTCTCGGTTTGACGGACGCCCCACGTGACATGGCATCGCGGCGCTTCCGCGCGCCCGCTCCTAGCGGCGCTAGTTTTCCTGTCGGCGGTCTGCTAGCGTCGGCACTGTCGCTAGCAGTGCTAGGAATTGGAGCAAGTCATGCTGAGCCCCGTCGCCTACGGTCTGGCCGTCGTCCTCGCCCTCTTCGTCGCCTTCATCGGCGCCCGGTTCCTACTGGTCCCGAAGGCCGCGGCCGCCGGGTACGGCGTTCCGGCCAAGCGGGACGGCGACGCGGCCTACCTGGAGGTCAAGGGGCTGCGCGACCTCACGTTCGGGCTCCTCGGACTGGCCCTGCTCGCCTTCGCCGACGCCGGCGCGGCGGGCTGGTACATGCTGGTCGTCGCCGTCGCCCCCTCGGCGACACCCTCATCGTGCTGCGGCACGGCGGGACGAAGGCCACGGCGTTCGGCATCCACTTCGCGACCGCGGTGGTCGTCCTCATCAGCGCCGCCCTGCTGTTCGCCGTCTGAGCCGCGTCCGAACGAGCCGCCTCCGAACGAGCCGTACGCGATGCTGCCGAGCTCCGCGATGCCGCCGGGCGCGCCGGAGCCCGAGGGGCCCGGCGCGCCTCGCCGTCCGGGGTGAGGCGTTTCCCCGGTCAGGACGAGGACGCGCGGAGTTCCTTGGCGGCGGCGCGGTACGCCTGGGCGATGCGGTCGAACATGCCCAGCAGCAAGGGCACCTGCTCCGGCTCGTAGTGCGGGCTGATCGCGTACAGGTGCCGCCGGGACGCCTCGCACGCGGCCTCGTAGTCGTCCAGGCCGCCCTCGGCCAGTTCGACGGTGACCTTGCGGCGGTCGCGCTCGTCGCGGACGCGCCGGGCGTAGCCCGCCCGCTCCAGCCGGTCGATCAGCCGGGTCGTCGAGGCGGACGGCAGCCCGAGCTCCTCGGAGAGCCGTCCCACCGACAGCGGTCCGCGGGTCTCCAGCAGGACCGCGGCGGCGACGTCGATGGGTTGCAGGCCGAGGCGGTCGGCGACCGCCTCGTTGTGCAGCAGGACGGCGACGAGGAACTCGCGGAAGACGTCCTCTTCGGGTTGCTCATGGGCCACCCGGCCAACCTACTCCATTGTGATATATCTTCGGATCGGAGATACTTCGATGTGGAGGGGACATGGAGATTCTCGTCATGGGCGCCGGGGTGGGCGGCCTCGCCGTCGCGCGCGGTCTGCTCGCCGCGGGCCACCGGGTCCGGGTCTTCGAGCGCGCGCCCGGGTGGCGGACGGGCGGCGCGGCCGTGATGATCTTCAGCAACGGCACCGCCGTGCTGGACGATCTCGGCGTCTCCCTGGACGGCGTCGGCGCCCGCATCGACCGGATCGACGCGCTCACCTCCGGCGGCCGGCTGCGCACCAGCCAGAACATCGCCCACGCGGCCGAGCGCTACGGCTTCCTGACCAAGGTGGTCTCCCGCCGCCGCCTGCTGGAACGGCTCGCGGACGGGCTGCCCGGCGACCTGGTCGAGTACGGCAGGGAGTGCCGGGGCGTCGAGCAGGACGGCCGCCGGGTCACCGCGACGTTCGGCGACGGGACGGCGGCGACCGGGGACCTGCTGGTCGGGGCCGACGGGCACCACTCGGCCGTCCGGGCGCGCCTGTGGGGCGAGGGCTCGGTCGCGCCCGCGACGTTCGGCACGTGGCAGGGGCTCAGCCCGATCGACGTCGAGGTCACCCGTTCGCACACCAACCTCATGATCACGGGACGGGAGGGCGCGTGCGGGCTGATGCCCGCGGGGAGGGGCTGCTCCAGTGGTGGTTCGACGTGCGCTGGACGCCCTCCGACCCGCGTCCCGCCGATCCGCTGGCCGACATGCGGCGCCGGTTCGGCCACTGGGCCTCGCCCGTGCCGGAGGTGCTCGCCGCCGCGCCCGAGGGCGACCTGGCCTTCTTCGGGCACCACTGGAACAAGGTCCGCCGGGTGTGGGGCGAGGGGCGCGTCACGCTGGTCGGCGACGCCGCCCACATCATGCCGCCCACCCTCGGGCAGGGCGCCAACCAGACCCTGGAGGACGCCTGGGTGCTCGGCCGCGAGCTCGCCAAGGGCGGCGACCCGGTGGAACGGCTGCGCGCCTACGAGCGGGCGCGCTACCCGCACGTCTCCCTGGTCTCCCGGATGGCGAGGCGCAACCCCGCCAACTGGCGCATCCCGCCGATGATCGGCCGGCTGTTCCCCGAGACGTCCCAGACCGCCATGCTCGCGCGCTTCAGCAACCGCCTCACCGCGCTCGCCGCCTGACGGGCCCGCCCCTGGGAACGGCTCGCCGCGCCGCCCGCTAGCATCGCCTGCCCATGGACGCGAGCACGCAGGAGATGGTCGAGATCCCGCCGGGGCGGGTGACGCTGGCGGACCGGCGCACCGAGAGCACCTGGTCGGTCGATCTCGCGCCGTACCGGCTCGCGGCCGTCCCGGCCACCCAGGCGCTCTACGCGCGGGTCACCGGCGCGCGTCCGAGCGCGTCGTCCGGTGACCGCCTGCCCGTCGAGGGCGTCTCGTGGTGGGACGCCGTCCGCTTCTGCAACCGCCTGTCCGAACGCGACGGCCTCGCGCCCGCCTACCGCTTCCCCGACGGCGGCGAAGGCGTCGAGCGCGTCCCCGCCGCGGACGGCTACCGGCTGCCGACCGAGGCCGAATGGGAACACGCCTGCCGGGCCGGCACGGCCGGGCCCCGCTACGGGCCGCTGGACGAGATCGCCTGGTACCGCGGCAACTCCGGCGAGCGCCTCCACGAGGCGGGCGGGAAGCGCCCCAACGCCTGGGGCCTGTACGACATGCTCGGCAACGTCTGGGACTGGTGCTGGGACCTCTACGACCCCCGCGTCTACGGCTCCTACCGGGTGCTGCGCGGCGGCGGCTGGTTCGACGAGCACTGGAGCTGCCGCGCCTCCGCCCGGCGCCGCAGCCACCCCGACTACCGGGTGGACGACGTCGGGTTCCGCCTCGCTCGCTCCATACCGCGCTGAGCACCGGCGACGCACCGTCACTTGTTCCTGTTAGGAACGGTGCGCGGTAGCGTGGAAGCGTCATCAAGCAAGCATCTGGTTGGGGGGAGCTCGATGGCCGCTCTGCGATTCGTCGACGCGCACGTGCACTTCTGGGACCTGGGCGCGCACGAGGGCTGGTATCCGCAGCTCGACAGCCACTTCCCGGAGGTGTACCGCGACTACCTGCCGGGCGACCACCGCGCCGACGCGGCGAAGGCCGGCGTGGACGTCACCGACGTGGTGCACGTGTCCGCGACGTCCGCGCCGCGCGCCTACCTGGACGAGACCGGGTGGCTGGACGGGATGCACCGGGCCGACCCGGCCCGTCCCTCCGCGATCATCGGCGGGCTCGACCCGGGCCGGTCCGCCGAGGACGTCGAGCGCGACCTGGACGCCCAGGCCGCCGCCGGGGCGCTCCGGGGCGTACGGGTGCTCAGCGGGCTGGACCCGGCGAGCGAGGCGGCCGGCCGCGTCCTGCGGCTGCTGGCCGCGCGCGACCTGGTGTTCGACCAGATCATCCGGCCCGGCGACGTGGACGCCTACGTGCCGCTGCTGGCGGGGGCGCCGGACGCGGCGGTCGTGGCCGAGCACACCGGCTGGCCCGACAGGGGCCGTGGCGAGCCGTTCCGCCGCTGGCGGGAGGGCATGGCCAAGCTCGCCGCGCTGCCGAACGTGGACTGCAAGATCTCGGGCCTCGGCATGGCGCTGCGGACCCTGGCCGTCGAGGAGCTGCGCCCGTACGTCGAGAGCTGCGTCGAGCTGTTCGGCGTCGAGCGCTGCTTCTTCGGCAGCAACTTCCCGGTGGACGGCGTCGGCGGGACGTACGCCGAGCAGCTCGCGGCGTACCAGGAGATCACCGCCCCGCTGAGCGAGGCCGAACGCCGCGCGCTGTTCTCCGGCAACGCCCGCCGCCGCTACCGCCTCTGACCCGGGCGTCCCGGCCCTACGGCGATCGCGGCGGCGGGCCCGGCTGCGGCCCGGCGGCGGCCCGGCTGCGGCCCGCCCTCGCGGTCAGGGTTTCAGGGCTTCAGGGCCTCGCGGACGGTGTCGGCCAGCGGCGTCGGCTTGCGGCCGGTCAGGTCGGAGACCGTCGAGCTGACGTTGGCGAGGAAGCCGCCGCGGGTCGCCGTGCCGAACGACGCCACGACGTCCGCGACCATGTCCGGGAGCCCGGCCGCCCGCAGGCCCGCCGACGCCGCGGCATCGTCCACGTGGACGACCTCGACCTCGCGGCCGCCGATCTCCCGCGCGAGGTCCGCGAGGTCGGCGGCCGTCAGCGCCTCCGGCCCGGTGACGTCGTACGCCATGCCCTCGTGCCCGTCCTGGGTCAGGACCGCCGCCGCCACCGCGGCGCAGTCCTCGCGGGTCACGTAGGCGGTGGCGCCCGCCCCGCCGTTGGTCACCAGCCGGCCCGACGCCGCGGCCTGCTGGACGACCGGCACCTGCATGTGCGCGTACAGGTTGTTGCGCAGCATCGTCCACCGCGCGCCGCTGTCGCGCAGCGCCTGCTCCGTCCCCGCGTGGTCCGAGAGCACCAGCGCCGGGTTGGCCGGAACGGGCTCGGGGAGGGAGGTGTAGACGATGTGCCGGACCCCGGCGCCGACCGCCGCCGAGACGGCCGCGCGCTGGTGGTCGAGCCGCTCGCCGAACCCGTCGGTGGAGACGAGGAGCAGCCGGTCGACGCCCTTGAACGCGCCCGCCAGCGTGCCCGGATCGGCGAAGTCGGCCTGCCGCACCTCGGCGCCGAGGGCCGCGAGGTCGGCGACCGCGTCCGGGTTGCGCGTGGTCAGCACGACCTCGCGCGGGTCGACGGTCCGCAGCACGATCTCGGCGCTGGCCCGCCCGAGGGCGCCGGAGGCCCCGGTGATGGCGATCGTCATGACGGCTCCAAACTGTAGTCGTTGTGATTACGAATCGAGCCTACCGTAACCGTAATAGTTTCGGTATGGCAACATGGCGGTATGGCGCGGTCGAAGAACACCCAGTTCGCGGTCGCCGTGCACGTGCTCACGTACCTGGCGGGCATGGCCGACGGCGGCCCGGTGAGCTCGGACGAGCTGTCCGAGAGCACCAACGTCAATCCCGTCTACGTGCGCCGCGTGCTCGGCCCGCTGCGCGAGGCCGGGCTGGTGCGGTCCCGGCCGGGCGTGCACGGCGGCTGGGAGCTGGCGACCCCCGCCCATGACGTCACGCTCGCGCGGGTCTGGCGGCTCCTCCAGGGCGCGGACCCGGTCCTCGGCCTGCACGGGCCCGCCCCGGACTGCCCGGTCGGGCGCGGCATCCAGCGGTCGCTGACCGCCCTCGACAGCGCGGTCTCCGACGCCGTCGCCGCGGAGCTCGAACGGTTCACGGTGCACGACGTCCTGATGCGCCAGATCGAGCAACCGGCGAAACCGGCCGGCGGATAGCGGCTCGACGCCCCGCACGCCCCGCCGCGCCCCGGACGCGCCGCTGCGGCCCGGCGAGGGGCATGGCATGCTTGGGCGCCGTGAGTGGCCTCGATGGCGTACGGCTCAGGCTCGACCGGGTGCGCGCCGCGGTCGGCGAGATCGACCGGGTGTTCCTCGACACGCCGGCGCTGGAGTGCGCGCCGCTCGGCCGGGCGCTCGGCTGCTCGATGACGCTGAAGGTCGAGACGCTCAACCCGGTGCGGAGCTTCAAGGGGCGCGGCACGGAGACCGTGGCGGCCGCGGCCCGCGAGAACGGCGCGTCGCGGGTGGTGTGCGCGAGCGCCGGGAACCTCGGCCAGGCGCTCGCCTACAGCGGCTCGCGCCGGGGACTCGCCGTCACCGTCGTGGCGGCCGAGACCGCCAACCCGCTCAAGCTGCGCCGGATCGCCGAACTCGGCGCGGAGGTGCGGCTCGAAGGCGAGGACATCGAGGACGCCCGGCTGCTGGCGCGCGAGCTCGCGGAGACCGGCGGCGCGCACCTGGTCGAGGACAGCCTGGACCTGGCGACCTGCGAGGGCGCCGCCACGATCGGCCTCGAACTCGTCCGGGACGATCCGGCGCTCGACACCGTGCTCGTGGCCCTCGGAGGCGGTGCGATGGCGAGCGGCCTCGGGTACGTGATGCGCTCGCTCGCCGAGCACGTGCGGGTGATCGGGATCCAGCCGATCGGCGCGCCCGCGATGGCCCTGTCGTGGCGGCGGGGAACGGTGGTCGAGACGGAGCGGATCGAGACGATCGCCGACGGCGTCGCGGGGCGCTGCCCGATCCCCGAGGTCCTGGACGACCTGCTCGCCGTCCTCGACGACGTGGTGCTCGTCGGCGAGGACTCGATCAAGGCCGGGATGCGGGCGCTCCACGAGCACGCCGGGCTCGTCGTGGAGCCCTCCGCGGCGCTCGGCGTCGCCGCCGTGCTGGAGAATCCCGAACGGTTCGCCGGACGGCGCGTCACCACCATCCTGTGCGGCAGCAATGTGGAACCCGCCGACTTCGCACGGTGGGTGCTGGAGCCGGCCGCCCGCCGGTAGGGCTCACTGGTTCGGTGGGAAATCGGTGAAGACCATTCCGAGCGCGGCCAGATCGCGCAGTTCGATGGTCACCGGAGTGCCGAGAACCGTTCCGAAACCGGCTTCTCTTACCTTGGCGAGATAGCAGCTGATTTCCGCGTTCCACCTGTTCGCCCATACTCCTTCGGAGGGCGAGGCCGGACGGGAGCACGGCGCGGGTCAGTGCGGGCGGTTGAGGCCGCGGGCGGCGACGGGGGCGGTGACGGCGGCGATGGCGAGGCTGGTGAGGGCGGCGCTCAGGGCTCCCGTTCCGACGGCACCGGACAGGCACAGGTCGCGGGTGGCGTTGATGCCGTGGGTGACGGGGTTGAGCCCGGCGGTCCACCGCAGCCACGGCGGCAACTGCCCGATCGGGACGAACGCGTTGGACGCGAACGTCAGCGGGAACATCAGCAGCCCGGCGGCGGCGTACAGCGGCTCGGTCCGTTCGATCCAGCAGGCGAGCGCGGTGAACACCCAGCCGAGGCTCCAGCCGACGGTCAGGGAGAGGGCGACGGCGGCGAGCAGGCCGGCCGGGTGGGCGAACGGGCGGTAGCCGAACAGGGCGGACGCGAAGGCGAGCAGGACGGCCAGCCGCAGGACCGCGCGGGCCAGGCCGGCGACGCTGCGGGCGAGCAGGACCGAGCCGGGCCGGATCGGCAGGGACCGGAGGCGGTCGAGCATGCCGCTGCGGGTGTCGTCGGCGATGCCCATCCCGGCCTGGACGCCGCTGTGCAGGGCGGTGGTGAGCAGCAGCGCCGGCATCAGGAAGTCGATGTAGCGCACGCCGGGCGGGAAGCCCGGAGCGCGGGCCAGGGCGGAGAAGACCTGGCCGAACGCGACGAGCATCAGCAGCGGCTC
Organism: Actinomadura sp. J1-007; assembly: GCF_009793335.1. Classification (GTDB taxonomy): domain Bacteria; phylum Actinomycetota; class Actinomycetes; order Streptosporangiales; family Streptosporangiaceae; genus Spirillospora; species Spirillospora yumaensis. The sequence continues at coordinate 5,313,772 of NZ_WING01000001.1, forward strand.
GACCATGCTCATGGCCAGCAGCCGGCGGTCCAGGACGAGGTCGCGCACGGAACGGGCCGTGAGGATGCGGACCTGCGTGCGCACGGGGGTGCCGCGCCAGGCGGCCGTCCCCTCGAAGGAGATCGTGTGGAGGGGGCGGTTGCCGGAGGCGGGGGCGAGGGCGGTCATGGGGTCTCCGCGTGCCGGTGCCCGGTGAGGGCGAGGTACACCTGGTCGAGGCCGGGTTCGGTGAGGGTGAGGCGGGACGGTTCGACGGCGGCGGCGTCCAGCGCGCGGACGACCGCCGTCAGGTCGGGGTCGCGGGCGAGGGCGGCGCTGACGGTGCGCTCGACGCGGTCGAGCACCGGGCGCAGCCCGGCCCGGTGCAGTGCCCGGCGCGCCTCGACGGCGTCGTCGTCGGTGGCGAGCTCGACCGTGACGGTGCGGTGCCCGATGCGGGACTTCAGCTCCCGCGGCGACCCGGAGGCGATCACCCGGCCGCCCGCCAGCACGGCGATCGAGCCGGCGAGCCGGTCGGCCTCCTCCAGGTGCTGGGTGGTCAGCACGACGGTGGTGCCGGTCGCGGTGAGCTCGCGGACGGCGTCCCACATGTTCAGCCGGCTGACCGGGTCCAGGCCGGTGCCGGGCTCGTCCAGGAACACCACCTCGGGGCGCCGGGTGAGGGTGACGGCGAGGTCGAGGCGGCGCCGCATCCCGCCCGAGTAGGTGCGGGCGGGCCGGTCGGCGGCGCGGACCAGGTCGAACAGCTCCAGCAGGTGCTCGGCGCGGGCGCGGGCGGGCCGGGGCCGGGCGCCGAGCAGCCGGGCGACCATGATCAGGTTGTCCCGGCCGGACATGGTGAGGTCCAGCGTCGTCCGCTGCCCGGTGACGGCGATGCAGCGGCGGACGCCCGCGGCGTGCGCGACGACGTCGTGCCCGGCGACGCGGGCGGTCCCGCGGGTGGGCCGCAGCAGGGTCGCCAGCACGCCGACCAGGGTGCTCTTGCCCGCGCCGTTGTGCCCGAGCAGGCCGAGCACCGTCCCCGCGGGAACGGTCAGGTCGATGCCGTCCAGCGCGGTCACCGAGCCGAAGCGCTTGCTCAGGCCGGTGATCTCGATCGCCGGAGCGTCGCCCGCGCGCGTCACGTCCCGGCCTTCGGGCGGAACCGCATGAGGACGGCGGTCACGGCGTGGTCGTAGTAGCGCAGCAGCGCCGAGGCCGCCACGATCCCGGCGGCGAGCGCCAGCGCGTGCCCGGCGAGGCCGAGCGGCGAGACGGGCGCGGCGAGCACCGCGCCGGTCACCGCGATGGCGAGCAGCGCGGCGTTGCGCAGCAGGAGGGGGTAGCTCATGACCGAGCCGTGGCGGCCGAAGCAGCCGCACTCGGCGAAGACCCGGCCGCGGACGGCCCGGAACACCACCCCGATGAACACGGTCAGCAGCGCCGACGCCAGGCCGAACCCGATCCGCGCGGTGGCCGGCACGGCGATCAGCACGGCGGTCAGCGTCTCCAGCGCCGCGAACGCCGCGGCGATCCGGACGGTGGACGCCCCCTCGCGCATGGTCAGCTTCCGTACGGTCGTGACGAACCTGCCGAAGTCCTCGCGGCTCCGCAGCTTGCCGAACGAGGCCGACGCGAACACCCCGGCCATCAGGCACTGCGTGGCCAGCGGCAGATACTCGCGCATCGTTCACCGCCCCCCTTCGCGGCGGGCGCGACGGGCGCGACGGCCCGGCCGGGCGGAGCGACCGGGACGGGCCGGACGGGCGGGCACGGTCATCGTCTTGTGGTAGAGCCGCGTGTCGCCCTGCTCCCCGACCGCCGTCCCTTCCGCCTCGACCCAGGCGTGCGCGCGGAACGGCTCGGCGCGCACGCCGGTGCACCAGTCCGGCCACGTTCCGCCGAGCCGGCACAGGAGCGCCGTCGCCAGCGAACGGCGCAGGCAGCCCTGCCCGGCGCAGTGCACGCTGACCGCCACGACCGCCTGCCGCGCGGCCAGCGCCTGCGCCCCCGACGCGGGACGCGCCCCGCGGCTGGCGGCCAGCAGCACGCGCCGCATCCGCCGGGGAGGCAGCCGTTCCACCGCGGCGGCCAGGGCGACCGCCGGGCGCGCCGCCAGCCGCCGCCGCAGCGGGACCGGCGCCGTCTCCTCAAGGGTCATCGGCATCGTCACGAGAGCATCACCTTCACGGGTTAGGGGTGGACGGTCGGCGCCGCGGCCGGTGCCGGCGCGGCCTCCAGGGAGCGCAGCCACACCTCGCAGGCCAGCGTGCCGAGCAGCGGCACGAGCCGGTGCGGGAACGGTGGCGGGGACATCAGTACGGCGCGCAGCGCGCCCGGGTCCACCAGCCCGAGGCCGGCCAGGCGCATCCCGTCGCTCAGCTCCAGCAGTTCGGAGCGGTGCCGCCGCAGCCCCGCGTACACGTCGGCGCTGAACTCCGCCTTCGACCCGCGGCCGAGGTTCCGCTGGGGGACGATGCCGCGCATCGCGTCCACCAGGACGGGCTTGTAGCGGTCGGCCCGCAGGCAGTCGGCGTAGTCCACCGCGAGTCCGGCCTGGACGACCTGGTCGTCCAGGAACGGGGCCTCCAGCGTGACGCCGAGGCGGGAGGACAGCCGGTCGATCCGGCGTACCAGGGCGCCGCCTTGCCGTACGACCTGGAGGGTGAGGTGCTGCCCCCGTACCGGCGAGAGCGGCTCGGCCCCGGCGGCGGCCGTCTCCTGGAGCGTGCGGCGCGCCGAGGCGAGGGCGTCGGGCGTCGCCCACTCGGGCATCCGGTAGCTGGACCCCCAGCCCGAGAGGGGCGCGTGCATGACGCCGCGGATCGGGCGGTCCAGCGCGCGCCCCGCGTCCCGGCCGAGCCAGTCTCCGAACGAGCGCCGGTCGAGGAGCTGGGCGACGGTGGGCCGCAGCCTCCAGCGGTGGACGGCGCGTCCGGCGCGGACCTGCCGGATCGCCCGCAGCGGCCGCCTGCGCAGCAGATCGTGCAGGTAGCCGGGGTTGGGCTGGAACAGCTCGTCGCCGCCGTGCCCGGTCAGATGCCGGGACGAGCCGAGCGCCGACAGCAGCCGCGCCTGCCTGATCAGGATCTCCCGGGTCTGGATGGCGGGGAACGGGCCCTCCAGGTCGGGGTCGGGTTCGAGCAGGCCCGCGAAGCACCGCGGGAAGTCCTCCACCCCGTACAGCACCTGCTCGGCGCGGGGGAGCTCCTTCGCGGCCAGCGCGGCCCAGTGCGCGTCGTCGGCGGCCGGGTCGGTGGCCTCGCACGTGACGGCGACGAGCCGTTCGACCCGTTCGGCGGCGAGGAAGCACACGCTGGTGGAGTCCATGCCGCCGGACAGGTCGGCGCTCAGCATCGTCCGGCCGTGCGCGCGGACCGCCACGGCGTCGCGCAGGGCCTCCCGCAGGCGGCCCGCCGCCTCGTCCAGCGGGACGTCCGGCGCCGGCGGGCGGTGCCGGCGGCGCACGCGCCCCCGGCCGTCCGGGGAGACCTCCAGGCGGCATCCCGGCTCCAGCGTCTCGACGCCCTCCCACAGGGACCGCTCGCTCACCGGCCACGGCGGTTCGGGCGCGACCAGCCTGGACGCCAGCCACTCCGGACGGAACGCCGCGCCGGTCAGCCCGGCCAGCAGGTCGGGGCGGTCCGCCGCGACCGTCGTCTCCAGCAGCCGGGTGTGGAAGACCTCCCGTACCGACGACAGCGTGCCCTGCACGGACACCACGCCGTCCACGACCGCGGCCGTGTGGAAGCTGCCGGGCAGCTCCCACGGCAGTCCGGCCGCACCGTCGAGGCCGCGCAGCCGGGCGGCGTAGTCGGCCAGCCACGCCGCGGTGGCGGCCGACCGGCCCAGGACGGCGACGCGGCGCTCGCCCGCCGCGGCCCAGACGACGTCCTCGTCCCGCCACCAGCCGGCGATCCAGGGCCGCCCCGAACGGTGCGGGATCACGCGCGGAGCGGGCCGGTCAGGCGGCGTTCCGCGGGACGGCACGCGCAGCGACGCCACGACGGCCTCCCCCGCCGGGCTGTCGGGAACGACCAGGAACCGCATGCCTCCCCCTTCAGAAAAGAACGCGGGGCCCTGCGCCCCGTTCACCGGGGCCGGGCTCGTCTCTCGCGAAGCCGGCCGTGCCGACGGGGGTACCGCGCCGGCACGGCCTTCCGTACTGCGACCTCAGGTGGTGGAGCGGCCCTTAGCAGCCCCACAACGCGCACTGGTTGATGCGGTCGAAGCCCCAGCTGCGGTCACCAAGGGTGACCACGCGAAGGTCGCCCACCGCGGTCAGAAGCGGGGGTTCGTAAACATCCGTCACCATTGTCATCTCACCTCCCTTCCGTTGTCGCTCGTCCGTCCTGGACACAACGACCCCAACGCTAGCGCCACGTTCCGCACTCAAATAGTCACGCAGAGTTGCTAAGCATGGTTGAGGCGGTGACGCATTTCTGGCCGGGCGGCACACCGGACCAGGACGGGCCCTGAGCGGGGGCGGGAGCGGCGGCGGCTACGCGCCGGGGGAGCGCGCTTGGCGTATCAGGAGCCACAGCAGGTAGAGGCCGCCGAGGACGACGGTGAGCACGCCGACGGGCAGTTGCGCCGGGGCGAACAGCGTCCGCGCCAGCCAGTCGGCGGTGACGAGCAGGAAGGCGCCGGTGAACGCCGCGGGGGCGAGGGCCGTTCCCGCCGAACGGGCCAGGCGGCGGCCGATCTGCGGGGCGGCGAGGGCGATGAAGGCGACGGGGCCCGCGGCGGCCGTCGCGGTCGCGGTGAGCGCGACCCCGATGGTGATCATGGCGGTCTCGGTGGCGGTGGTCCTGAGGCCGAGCGCGGTGGCGGTGTCGCGGCCCAGTTCGAGCTGGCGCATCGGGCGCGACAGCAGGGCCGCGGCGGGCAGCAGGAGCGCCAGGACGGCGATCGCCGGACGGGCCTGCTCCCAGCCGACGCCGTTGAGGGTCCCGGCGCCCCAGGCCGCGGCGGCCATCGCGACCTCCATCTTGGCCGCCGTCATCAGCCACGTGTTGAGGCCCGCGAGCATCGCGGCGATGGCGATGCCGGAGATGATGAGCCGCGCGCCCCGCACGCCGCCGCGGCCCGCGGCCAGGTAGACCAGGACCGCCGTGCCGAACCCGCCAGCGAGCGCGCCGGCGGCGACCTGCGGGTACGAGCCGCCCAGCAGGATCATCGCGACCAGGGCGCCGGTGTGGGCCCCGGTGCCGAAGCCGATGACGTCGGGGCTGCCCAGCGGGTTGCGGGTGTAGCTCTGGAAGACGGCGCCGCTCATGCCGAGCGCCGCGCCCAGCAGCACGGCGAGCAGGACGCGGGGCAGGCGCCAGCCCACCACCACGGTCCGTTCCAGGCCGCCGGCCCGTCCGGTCAGGGCCGCCACGACGTCGGGGAGCGGGATGCGGACCTCGCCGTCGCCGAGCGAGACGAGGGCGACGGCCGCCGTCGCGGCGGCGAGCACGGCGCAGGCCGCGGCGCCGCGCGGGGCGAGGCGGACGGAGAACGTCCGCCCCAGTCTCAGCACGGGCGGGATCACGAGCCGCCCAGCCGTCGGGTCCGGACGACCGCCAGCAGCGCGGGGCCGCCGAGGAACGCGGTCACCACCCCGACGGGGAGTTCGTCGGGACTGAGCAGGACCCGGGCGGCCACGTCGGCGGACAGCAGCAGCGCGGGCGCGAGCAGGAGCGTGCAGGCCAGGACCCAGCGCTGGTCGTTCCCGACGGCCCACCGCGCGGCGTGCGGCACCATCAGGCCGACGAACCCGATCGGCCCGGCGGCGGCCGTGGCCGTACCGGCGAGCAGGGCGACGGCCGCGACCAGTGTCGCCCGCAGGCGGTTGACGCCGAGGCCGAGGGCCGTCGCGGTCTCCTCGCCGAGCGCGACGGCGTTGAGGGCGCGGGCGCAGGCGAGCGCCAGCACCAGCCCGGCGGCGAGGAACGGCAGCAGCGTCCAGGCGGTGCCGAGGTCGCGCCCGGTCAGCGACCCGGCGCTCCACGCCCGGCCCTGCTCGAACGCCCGCGGATCGAGCAGGGCGAGCCCGCTGGTGATCCCGGTCAGCAGCGCGCCCAGCGCGAGGCCCGCCAGCGTCAGCCGCAGGGGCGAGGGGCCGCGCGCTCCCGCCGAGCCGGCGAGGTAGCCCGCCACCGCCGCCACCAGCGCGCCCCCCATGGCGAACCAGACCTGCCCGGTGACCGTCGTGACGCCCAGCGTCCCGGCGGCGAGCGCCACGGCGAGGCCCGCGCCGGCGTTCACGCCGATCAGCCCCGGGTCGGCCAGCGGGTTGCGCGTGTAGCCCTGGATCAGCGCGCCGGACAGGCCCAGGCAGGCGCCGACGATCAGGCCGAGGACGGTGCGGGGCACGCGGCTTCCCCACACCAGCCGGGCCTCGTGGCTGCCGTCCCGGGCCCAGAGCCCGTGCCACAGGTCCGTGATCGGCAGGTCCTGCGCGCCGACCGCGACGCTGGACGCGGCGGCGAGCAGGACGGCGGCCGCGGCCGCCGCCAGCCACAGCGTCCGGTGGTCAGTGCGCTTCGCGCTCATCGGCCAGGTCCTCGGAGGTGGGCGGGGCGTCCTGGGCCGTTCCGCGGCGCCAGTAGCCGACGAACGCGATCGCGCTCTTCGGCACGGCCCGTTCGGCGACGAAGTGCCGCCGGAGCCGGCGGACGGTCGCGGCCTCACCGGCGAGCCAGACGTAGGGGAGGCCGAGCCGGATGTGGTGCTCGGCCACCGCCCGTACGAGCCGGTCGCCGTGCGCGCCGTCGCGGTGCACGTAGGCGAGGGACAGGTCCGCGGCGGTGTCGAGCCGCTGCTCCTCCGCCGGGCCGTCGATCTCGACGAACGCCTGTACGGGCAGCCCCGCGGGAAGCGCTTCCAGGGTGGCCGCGATGGCGGGCAGCGCGCTCTCGTCGCCCGCCAGCAGCATCCAGTCGTACGCGGCCGGGACGCGCTTGTGGCTGGGCGCCGGACCGATCATGGCGATCCGCCGCCCCACGGCCGCGTCGCCCGCCCAGCGCGAGCCCGGCCCCACCGGGCCGTGCAGCACGAAGTCGATGTCGATCCGCGGGGGATCCGTCCGGTGGGCGCGGACGCTGTAGGTGCGCATGTACGGGCGGACCGCCGGGTCCATCTCCCGGTACGCGGCGTACCAGCGGACCAGGTCGCCGTCCTCGGGCAGCGGCGGGACGTCCGGCGCGGACCGGCCCGGCGGCGGGAGGAAGAGCTTCACCTGCTGGTCGGGCGCGACGGAGGCGAAGTCGGCCAGGTCAGGACCGGTGAAGGTGATCCTGCGCATCCGGGGCGTCACGTCGGTGACGCGGGCCACGGTGAGGTCGTGGTAGCGGACGCCGTCTCTCATGTTCCTGTCCCCTCGGTCGTGGCGGGCCGTCGCGTCCCGGCCCGTTCGCCCGCGCTCGGCGCGTCGGGGGTGCGGCGCGAGGACGGGAGGATCACGGCGGACGCGGCCCCGCCCAGCACCAGCAGGAGGGCGCCGATCAGCAGCACCGTCGTGTACTCGGCCCCCTCCGCCGCGACCGCGACGAGCACGGCCAGGCCGAACGAGCCGCCCAGTTGCTGGCTGGTCGTCAGGACGCCCGAGGCGAGGCCCGCGTCGCGTTCGGGGACGCCGGTGGAGGCGAGGGCCCCGAGGGTGAGGAAGGCGGCGCCGATCCCCACGCTGGCGACGGCGGAAGGGCCGAGCACGGCCGCCGCGTACGGCGCGTCCGGCGTGAGCAGCCCGAACCAGGCGAGTCCCGAAGCGCCCACCGCCGACCCCGCGACCAGCACGCGCTTGGCCCCGAACCGTACGGCCAGCGCGCCCCCCGCCCTGACGCCGACGACGATGCCCGCGCTGAACGGCACGAACGCGAGGCCCGCCTGGACGGCGGTGTAGCCCATCCGCTCCTGGAGGTAGAGGGACAGGAAGTAGAACGCGGCGAGCTGCGCCGACGTCAGCAGGAACCCGAACACCGCGGCCCCGACCCGCTCCCGCCGTCCGAAGAACGCCAGCGGGACCAGCGGGCGGCGGACCCGCCGCTCCACCAGGACGAACGCCGCGAGCGACACCAGCCCGGCGGCCAGCGGGACGGGCGCGCCGCCGCTCACCGCGCCGTACACCAGGGCGGCGAACCCCGCGGTCACGAGCACCGCGCCGGCCCAGTCGAGGTCGCGGAGCGAGGCCGTCGCCGTGGACCGCACCGACAGCAGCCCGGCCAGCAGGATCACCGCGGCGATCGGGACGTTCCCCAGGAACACCCAGCGCCAGCCCAGCGTCTCGGTGAGCACGCCGCCGAGCAGGACCCCCGTCGCGCCGCCGAACGCGCCGGCCATGCCCCACCAGGCCAGCGCCGCCCGCCGCTCCGGCCCCTCGGGGAACGCCGACGTCACGAGCGCCAGCGCCATCGGCGCGAGGACGGCGGCGGCCACGCCTTGCAAGGCGCGGGCCGCGACGAGCATCCAGCCCGCCGTGGCGGCGCCGCCCCACGCGCTCGCGGCGGCGAACAGCACCAGCGCCCCGGCCAGCAGCGCGCGGCGGTCCACGAGGTCGCCGATCCTGCCGCCCAGCAGGACGAACCCCGCGAACACCAGCGTGTAGGCGTTGACCACCCATTGCAGGCCCGAGGGCGTGAAGGCGAGGGCCCGGCTGATGGCGGGCAGCGCGACGTTCACGATCGACAGGTCCAGGGAGACCAGGAATTGCAGGCCGACGACCGTGGTCAGCATCCAGCGCCGGCTCACCGGTCCGCCAACCGGGTCAGGGCGGGCTTGAGCGCGTCGAGGGTGTAGCCGAGGTTCAGCGCCGACGGATTGCGCAGCGCGGTGCCCTGCTCGACGTTCAGCCACGCCACGTCGCCTCGCCGCACCACCTTCAGCTCCTGGAACTGCGGGCTCTTCTCCAGCGCCGTGCGCAGCCCGTCGTTGAACGGCGCGATGACGAGCAGGTCCCGGTCCAGCAGCCGTAGCCGCTCCATGCCGATCTGCCCCTGCACGCCCGCGTTGCCGGCGAGGTTGCCGCGCACCGACGGGTTGAGCGACAGCGACAGCGCCGACAGGAGCCTGTTGGCCGCGTCCTGCGGGTCGGAGACGACCGCGACCAGTCCGGGGCTGCTCAGCCCGGCGAACGTGACCGTCCTCCCCTTCAGCCGCGGCAGTCCCGCCACCGACGCGCGCAGCTTCCGCTCCGACTCGGCCACCAGGGTCCTCGCCTCGGCCTCGCGCCCGAGCGCGCGCCCGGTCACGAGCGTGACGTCCTGCCAGGTGTCGGTGAAGCCGCGGCGCAGCATCGGGATCGTCGGCGCGATCGCCGACAGCCGCTGGTAGACGGCCTTGTCGGAGGCCACGAACCCGGCCAGGATCAGGTCCGGCCGCTGGGCGGCGATCGACTCCACGTTCAGCGTCGCGGCGGACACGACGGGCAGCAGCTTGGTCTTCGCCGGGTCGAGCCGGCCCCGCTGCCAGGCGTACGGCCGGCCGCGCCCGTAGGGGTTCCCGGGCGCGGCGACCGGGGCCGCGCCGAGCGCCAGCGCGGGATCGGTGAACGAGGGCACCAGCGTCACCACCCGCCGCGGCCGTCCCTCGATCGTCGTCCTGCCGTGCTGGTGCTCGATCACCACACCGCTCCCGGACGCCGCGTGCTCCGTCCGGTCCGCCGAGCAGCCGGCCGACGCCAGCACGACCAGCGCGGCCAGGACGGCCCGCCATCTCGCAACCATCCGCGCTCCTTGTTAGGCTTACCTTACCTAACACTGTTACATAACCTGATCGCGGCGGGCAACCCGGCAGAATGGGGGCATGGTCAACACAGGCGGACGGCCGGCGCGGCTGAACCTCGACCGGATCCTCGACGAGGCCCGGGAGATCGTGGCGGCCGACGGCGTGGAGAAGCTGTCGATGCGCAGGCTGGCTGCCCGGCTGGACAGCACGCCGACCGCGCTCTACCACTACGTCCGCGACAAGGACGAGCTGCTGGCCGAGCTCATCGCCTCCGCCGACCTGCACATTGACGCCGCGGCGCTGCCTGAGGGCGGCACCGAACGGCTCGTCGCCCTCTGCGAGCGGATGCACCGGCTGTTCGTCGCGCACCGCTGGGCGATCCCCGTCCTGGCGACCGGCGTCGCCGTCAACGCCCGCGGCGCCTGGCTGACCAACGAGATCCTGACCGCCCTCACCGAACGCGGCCTGACCCCGTCCGAGGCGTTCCTCGCCCACGAGACCCTCTGGTACTTCACCGCGGGGCACGCGCTGCTCGCCCACCGGCACCGGCGCCACGACGCCGCGGCCCCGCCGCACTACACCAGCGCCCCGCAGGCCCGCGGCCTGGCCATGATCGAGGAGCTGGCCCCGTCTCCGGGGACCTGGCCCGCGACTACTCGTTCACCACCGGCCTCAGGCACCTGCTCGACGGAACGCTCCCGAGGGAGCGCGGCGCGTGACGATCGCCTCCGCCGCGCACGCGATCCCCGCCGAAGATCAGCGGGACCGGGCGGCGGGGGGTAGCGTTCCGGAGCGGCAGAGATCTCCTCGGACCGTCCGGAAGCGGAGCCCGCATGTGAACGAAGACCAGCTCTCGATCGCCGACACCACGAGCGACCGGCCGACGTCCGCGCGGGCCTACGGCTGGCTGCTGGGCGGCAAGGACAACTACGAGGTCGACCGGCGGTTCATCCGCGCCCAGCTGGAGCACCACCCCGCCGGGCTCGACATCACCCGGCAGAACCGGCTGTTCCTCTACCGGGCCGTCCGCTACCTGACCGTCGAGGCCGGGATCAGGCAGTTCGTCGACATGGGCTGCGGGCTGCCGACCGACGCCAACGTGCACCAGGTCGCCCGCGAGTTCGCGCCGGACGCCCGGGTCGTCTACGTGGACATCGACCCGGTCGTGCTCGCGCACGGGCGCGCGCTGCTGGCCGGCGACGCGTCCACCGCGGTGATCACCGCGGACATGCGCGACCAGGACGCCGTCCTCGCCCATCCCGACGTCGAGCGGCTGATCGACTTCTCCGAGCCGGTCGCGGCGCTGTTCCTGTCGGTCGGCCACCACCTGCGCGACGCCGACGGCCCGAGCGCGTCCTGCGCGCCGTGACCGACCGGGCCGCGCCGGGCAGCCACCTGACGTTCTCGCAGGTGGCGTGCGACGACCCGGAGCGCTGCGCGCGGATGACCGAGCAGGTCACCGCCGCCGGGATCCCGTGGCAGACCCGCACGCCCGCGCAGATCGACGCGCTGCTGTCGGGGTTCGACCCGGTCGAGCCGGGCCTGTGCGACCTGGCCGACTGGCGCCCGATGGACGTCCAGCCCCCGCTCGCCCCCGTCCCCGAGGAGCTGCGCCGCTACGAGGGCGCGTCGCGGCTCGACCGCGGCGTCTACGAGTACGGCGGCGTCCTGCGCAAGCGGTGAGCCTCAGACGCTGCGGAGCACCGACACGACGACGCCCAGCACCGCGGCCTCGTCGCCGTCGATGACGTCGTAGGCCGGGTTGCGGGGTTCGAGGAGCACGTGCCCGTCGCGGCGCCGGTACACCTTGACGGTGGCCTCGCCGTCGATCATCGCGGCGACGATCTGTCCCGAGTGGGCCTCGGGCTGCTGCCGGACCACGACGAGGTCGCCGTCGCGGATCGCGGCGTCGGTCATCGAGTCGCCGCGGACCCGCAGGGCGAACACCGTGCCGCGCCCGGTGAGCTCGCGGGGCAGCGACAGCGTGCCGTCGAGGTGCTCGTCGGCCGCGATGGGCGCGCCGGCGGCGATGTCGCCGACCAGGGGAACGGTCACCGAGTCGTCGGCGGGCTCCCGTCCGGCGCCGCCGTTCAGGAACGCCCGCACGTCGATCGGCCGGGCGACCGAGGTCCCGCGGCGCAGGAACCCCTTGCTCTCCAGGCTCGCCAGGTGCCGGGACACCGACGAGGCCGACCGCAGGCCGACGGCGTCGCCGAGCTGCCGCGTGCTCGGGGATACCCGTACCTGACCACCCAGTCCCTGATCGCGGCCAGTATCCGCTGCTGGCGCGGCGGCAGGGCGGAGGCGTCCAGCCCCTCGAACGCATCAAGATCATCGTAGGCGGTCACCCACGGGATTCTAGAGGCACCCCCGGACGGTTTCCGGGACGCGCGGCCCCGGCCTGCGCGCACGCGCCGTACGGCACGCATCGTTGCCGGACGCCGCAACCCGTTGCCGAACGCCGCAACCACCCGTTGCGCCCTTCCTCAACGGGTCGCGCGCTCGCTGCAATGAAATTCGGCTCGCGGGAATCCGTTCGCGGGCTCGAATACGCAGGGAGACGTCCTTATGCCCCGCCGTTCGACACCGGCCGTCAGGCTCGCGATCATTCTCGGCTCGGCGTTGGCCGCCGGCATCCTCACGGGGACGCTGACTTACGTCGGCACCGCGTCCCTTTCCCTCGCGGCCGTCGCCGCGATCAACACCGTCCTCACCGTGATCAGCCTCCTCATGCAGATCTTTCCGCTCGGGCCCGCGGACGGCGGCGGCAACGCCCCCGGATAAGGGGCCCGGAGCGATGGCCTGCCGCCTTTCCCGGCTCCGCCCGCCCGGTACGGGAGCCGGGCGGAGCGGCGCGGAACCGTTGCGGCAACTGGCAACACAACCTCGTGCGAGCGCCCTGTGACGCGGCGGAGAGCGCCTGATAATGGCCGCATGTCCGAGTTGATGCCGAGACCAGCGCATGATCCGGCTCCACGGCAAGATCAAACGCCGATGCACCTCAAGCCCGCGGTGCGGGAATGGACGGAGGCCCTGCGCGACCTCTTCGCCGCCACGGGCTATTCGCAGAACCAGTTCTCGCGGGTCTTCCATGTGGACAAGGGAAGCCTTTCCCGGTACCTGAGCGGCCATCGCGTCCCGAACGACCACCGTTTCCTGGACAAGCTGCTGGACATCCTGGCCAAGGGCGGAAAGCCGGTCGGGGAAGGCGTGTACGAGCACCTCACCCTCCTGCAATTGAAGGCACTGCTCGTCGCGCACCCGCACAGGTATCTCGCGCGGCTCGTCACCGACGAGCTGGAGGCGGCCCTCGCCGCCAGGCAGACGGCCGAAGGCCGCGCAGGGGACCTTGAGGAACAGATCCAGAGGCGGGTGCGGCAGGTCGAGGAGCTCGCTGCGGACCAGGAGCGGCTGCGCGACGAGTGGGCCGCCGACCGGGCGGCGATGACGGCCGAGCGCGACCGCCTGGAACAGGAGATCGCCGAGCTCACGCGCGACCTCCAGCGGGCCCGCCGCACCAGGGACGAGGCCGAGGAGCGCTGCCGCCAGCTCGAAGTGTTCCTCGACCATCTGGAGGGCGTCCAACTCTCCGATCTGAACGGTCTGTTCGGCAACGTCGACTTCACGGACCCGATGTCCGTGGTCAGCCTTCTCGACGACCTCCGGAGCCTCGGGGCGTCCGGGCACGCGATGGTCATCGCCGAGCGCGTGGCCACGGAGACCTCGCTCGACCGGCCCCACGTGATCGGTCTGCTGCTCGACCGCCTCCAGAGCGTCCGCGCGAGCGCGCAGGCCCGCGTGCTGGCGGTGCGGGCGGCGGTGAGCATGCCCCTGGACAACCTCTACGCCGCCATCGACCTGATGGTGCGGCTGACCAGGATGGACGCGAGCACGCAGGTGGGCGTGCTCGCGGACCGCATCGTGGACGCCGTCCCCGTCACCGACGCGCGCACGGTGACCATGACGCTCGACAGCCTGCGCGAACTGAACGCCGACGCCCAGGCGAACGCGCTCGCGGAACGGGCGGCGGCAGGTCTGCCCGTGAGCGATCCGCTCGCGGTGGCGCTGTTCCTCGGCCGGCTCAGGGACATGGGCGCCGACGCGCAGGCCGGGGTCTTCATGGCACGCGCCGTCGCGGCCACGCCGCTCGACCCCCCGCACATGGTCCTCGACCTGCTGAAGACGCTACGGGCGATGGACGCGTCGGGGCTGTGGACGACCCTGGCGGCGCGCGCGGCGGAGGAGATGCCGGTCCGGGACATGAGGGCGACGACGGCGCTGCTCGATCTGTTTCGCGACCATGCGCGCGACACGGCCCGGGGCTTCGCGGCCCGAGCCGCCGTAGGCGTCCCGCTCGACCGTCCGCACGCGGTCGTGGGCCTGCTGGACGCCATGGACGGCATGGGGTTCGCGGCCGCGTCCGAGCGTCTGGCGGAGCGCGCCGCCCGCGAGACCCCGCTCGACGATCCGAACGACGTGGCCGCGCTCCTCGTCCGCCTCGCCCGCCCCGGTACGTTCGGCAAGGCCGAACTGCTCGCGGCACGCGCCGTGTCCTGCTCGCTGGCCGGCCCGCGGGCGGTCGTGCTCCTCCTGCGCCGGCTCCAGGCTCTGGGCATGACCGCGCAGGCCAGGGAACTCGCGGAGCGCGCCGCCGCGGAGATGCGGTTGAACGTCCCCCGCACGGCCGTCGATCTGCTGGATCTGTTGCAGGGGTTGCACCTGGCGGAGGAGCGGAACCTCCTGCTCCGGCGCACCGCCGCCGAGATGTCGCTCAACGACGCCATGGCCACGGTCGCGGTGCTGGATCGGCTCTGGGACAGCACGGAGTGGCAGGCGGCTCGGATTCTGCTCCGGCGTGCCGCTGCCCACATGTCGCTGGACGATGGTGAGGCCACGGTCGCGGTGCTGGAACGGCTCCGGGAGAACGGGTCGGGCGAGCACACTGAGGTGTTGCTCCGGCGTGCCGCCGCCCACATGTCGCTGGACGATGGTGAGGCCACGGTCGCGGTGCTGGAACGGCTCCGGGAGAACGGGTCGGGCGAGCACGCTCAGGCGCTGCTCCGGCGTGCCGCCGACGACATGAAACTCGACAAGCCCGAAGCCGCGGTCGCCCTACTGGCCATGCTCCGTGACCATGTCCCGGACGGGGCGGCGGCGTTCGCCAGGCGGGCCGCCGAAGGCATCCCGCTCGGCGATCCGCGCGCGGTGGCGGGCTTGCTGGACGGCATGGCCGACATAGGGCTGGCGGCCGAGTCCGAACGGCTCGCAGGACGCGCCGCCGCGGGCGTCCCGCTCGAAGACCCGGACGCCGTGGCCGTCCTCCTGGCCACCCTGGCCGGAACCCAGCCGTCCGGCACGTCCCGCCTGCTCGCCGGACGAGTCGCGAAGACCGGGCCCGTCACCAGGCCGGGCACCGTACTCCCCGCCTTGGACGGCTTGAAGGCCGCGGGGGCCACGTCCGAGACGGTGGAGTTCGCCAGGCGCGCCGCGTTGGCGATGCCGTGCGAGGACCACCGCGAGGTCGCGGCGCTGCTGCACGCGCTGCGTGAGGAGAAGATGAAGGTGCATGTCGGGCTCTTCGCCGAGCGCGCCGCCACCGAGTTCCCGGTGAAGGACGCCCGGGGAGCCGTCAGCCTGCTGGACGCCCTGTACGAGGTGGGCGCCAGGGTGTCCGCGAAGGCGTTCAGCGAACGGGTCGCCGCCGCACCGCCGCTGGACGATGTCCGCGCGCTGCTCACCCTGCTCGACAGCCTGGGCAGGACCGGTTCCAGCATGGAGGCCCGGATCCTCGCCGGACATGCCGCCGTGCGGATTCCGCTCGACGACTCCGCCGCCGTGGCCGAGCTGACGGACCGGCTGCGCGGGCTGGGCGCCGACGCGCAGGCCGACGTCCTGGAGCGCCGCTTCGCGCCGACCGGGTGAGGGACGGTGTTCACGGTTCAGCGGTCCCGGTCGTACACGATGCGGCCGCCCGCGAGGGTGAGGGTCGGGGTGAGGTGCTGGAGCTCGGAGTCCTCGACCGCCATGACGTCCTCGTCCAGGACGACGAGGTCGGCGAGGCGGCCGGGGGCGATCGAGCCCTTGCGCCGTTCGGCGTGCTCGAAACGGGCTCCGGCCGTCGTCCACAGGCGGAGCGCCTGCTCGCGGGTGAGGCGCAGGTCCGGCGGGACGTCGGAGAACGGGCCCGGGGCGGCGCCGACGAAGGTGGCCACGCCGCGCCGCCAGTCGGGGAAGGTGACCGGCGCGTCCGAGCTGTCGGCGACGTGGACGCCCGTGGCGAGCAGCGCCCCGGCGGGGAACGCCCGCGCCCAGCGGTCCGCGCCGATGGACCGGGTCATCGACGCGCCGCTGTGCGACTTCATCAGCGAGCTGGTGATCACGCCGATGCCGTGCTCGGCGAGGCGGGCGTACGAGTCCTCCGCCAGCAGGGTCCCGTGGATCAGGGCGTGCCGCGCGTCCGGCCACGGGTCGGCCTTGAGCGCGCGCGCCAGGCCGTCCACCGCCGCGTCCGCCGCGCGGTCGCCGGTGACGTGGACCTGCACCTGGAGCCGGTGCCGGTGCGCCAGCTCGATCATGCGCATGAGCTCCTCGTACCGCGCGTGCTCGTCGTCGCCGCGGGTGATCAGGTGGCCGGTCCCGCCCTCGGGGTACGGGCGGTGCAGCCAGGCGGTGCACTGCGTCGGCACCCCGTCGGCGAACAGCTTGCAGCCGCCGACCCGCAGCCAGTCGTCGCCGAGCCCGGTCGACAGGCCCGCGTACGCCAGCGCCGTCGCGAGGCCCTCGGAGGTGCTCGTCGGGGACGGCCAGTCCCAGTGCAGGAGGGCGTTGACGCGGACGGTCATCCGGCCCTCCCTGCGCAGGGTGGTGTAGTCGCGCAGGAGCTCCGGCCAGACGATCGGGTCGGTGACGCTGGTGATGCCGAGCGCGTTGAGCGTCCGCATGGCGGAGGCGATCGCGTCCAGCCGTTCCCGCTCGGAGTACGGCGGGACGTGCCGGGTGACCAGCTCCTTCGCGGCCTCCAGGAGCAGGCCGGTGGGCTCGCCGTCCGGGCCGCGGACGATCCGTCCGCCGGGCGGGTCGGGGGTGTCGCGCGTGATCCCCGCCAGGCGCAGCGCGATGGTGTTGACCAGGACGGAGTGCCGCGAGGCGTGGTGCAGGATGGCCGGGCGGTCTCCGGTGACCGGGTCGATCAGCGAACGGTGCGGGCCGGGGACCTCCGCGTCGAACTCCGGGATGTTCGCCTCGCGCCAGCCCTCGCCGGCCAGCCAGCCGCCGGGGCCGGGCGCCCCGGCGAGCGCGCCGCGCAGGTCGTCCAGAGAGCCGAGGCCGTTCAGGTCGGCCGAGTACGGCGGCCCGGAGAGGCCGAACATCGCCAGGTGCAGGTGCGCGTCGTTGATCCCCGGCAGCACCGTGCGCCCGCCGAGGTCGACCGTCCGGGTCCCCGGGCCCGCGAGCGCCCGCACCTCCCGGTCGCCGCCGACGGCGACGACGCGGTCGCCCGCCACCGCGACGGCGGTCGCGGTCCGGGACTCCTCGTCCAGCGTGAGCACCGTGCCGCCGAGCAGCACCAGGTCGGCGTCCATCGTCACCAGCCCTCCTCCAGAACGTCGTCCAGCGCCGCGGCGAACTCGTCGGCGTGGGCCCGCGTGAACGTCAGCGGCGGCTTCAGTTTCAGAACGTTCCACGCCGGGCCGGTCGGATACACCAGCACGCCCCGGTCCTTGAGCCGTTCGCAGACGATCAGCGTCTCGTCCGACGCGGGCTCCTTGGTGCGCCGGTCGGTCACGAACTCGACGCCGCTGTAGAAGCCCTGGCCGCGCACGTCGCCGATCAGCCCGTGCCGTTCCGCCAGTGCCGACAGCCTGTCGCGCAGGTACTGCCCGGTGACCAGCGCGTTGTGCTGGAGGCCCTCCTCCTCCACGACGTTCAGCAGCTCCAGGCCGACCGCGCAGGCGACCGGGTTGCCGCCGTAGGTGGAGAAGAACCGCCCCGCCGGGTCGAACGCCCGCGAGATCTCCCGGGTGGTGACCATCGCCGCCACCGGGAACCCGTTGCCCATGGCCTTGCCCATCGTCACGAAGTCGGGGACGACGTCCGCGCCCTGCGTCTGGAAGCCCCAGAACGCCTCGCCGAGCCGGCCGAACCCCACCTGCACCTCGTCGGCGATCGTCAGCGCCCCGTGCCCGGCGGCGGCCGTGAAGATCGGCGCGAGGTAGCCGGGCGGCAGGACCACCTGGCCGCCGCCCGCGAGCAGGGCCTCGAACAGGAACGCCGCCGGCGGCCGTCCCGCCGCGGCGAGCCGGTCGAAGGCGTCGGCCACGTGCCGGGCGTACCTCGCCCCGGCGTCCGGGTCGTCGTAGCCGTACCGGCCCCGGTAGCGGTCCGGCACGGGGGTCGGGTGGGTGGTGTCGGGCTTGCCGTAGTGCCGGTAGCGCGAGGGGCTCACGTCGGAGACCGCCGAGGTGTAGCCGTGGTACGCGTCGTCGATGATCACCACGTCGTCCCGCTTGGTGAGGTAGCGGGCCATGCGCAGCGCCAGGTCGTTGGCCTCGCTGCCGGAGTTGACGAAGTAGACGACGTCGAGGCCGTCCGGCAGCGTCGCGGTGAGCCGCTCGGCGTACTCCGACAGCACCTCGTAGACGAACCGGGTGTTGGTGTTCAGCCTGCCGAGCTGGCGCGCCGCGGCCTCGACGAGGCGGGGGTGGCCGTGCCCGGCGAGGGTGACGTTGTTCAGGGCGTCGAGGTAGGCGCGCCCGTGCTCGTCGTAGAACCGGCAGTCCCGCGCGCGGACCATGGTGATGGGGTCGCTGAAGTAGGTCGGGTGGGTGTTCGGCAGGTGCCGCCGCCGCGCTGCCAGGGCCCGGTCGGCGGCGGGCGTCCAGGCCGCGACCGCGTTCTGCCCGCCGAGCAGCGGCGTCGGGTCGGGGAACAGCGCCTGCCACAGCGCGAGCTCGGAGTCCGGGGCCTGCCGCGGGACGTCCGGCCAGGCCGTGACCGGCACGGCGGTCATCTGGATCCGGACGCGCGGCGGCAGCCCGTCGGCGGCGTCGGCCGCGACCTGGCCGAGCCGTCCGCCCGCCGGTACTTCCTCGCCCTCGGCCAGGTCGTGCGACAGCCCGGCGTAGAGGGTGCGGAACCGTACGCCGTCGGCCGGTTCGTGCCGCAGCACCAGATCGGCCCCGGCGCCCTCCACCACCCCGGCCAGCGGCGCTCGAACGGGGGTGCCGGAGGAGGCGAAGACGTCGAGCCCCAGGGGAACGTCACCGGACCCCGGGCCGCGCCGCCGCGGAGCGAGGAACCTCGGCTCGCCGTAGCGGCCCACCGGCACGCCCGGACCGTACGCCCGGATGCCGTCGCGCGCGGCGGCGCGCAGGGAGTCGGGCTCGCGCGGGTCCGCGCCGTCGAAGCACTCGCCCGCCGCGTCGAGCCGGAACGGGCCGAACGGGCCCTCGACCGGCGGCGTCACGGACGCGGCGTTCCCGGCCAGCCAGGCGGCGGCCGTCGCGGTGGCCGGGTGCGCGGGCAGCCCGCACGCCTGCCGGACGGCGGCGCGGCCCACCTCGGCCGGGACGTCGGCGAGGAGGCGGGCGAGGCCCGCGACGGCGGCGGACCGGTGCCGGGGGTCGCCGTGCCGCCGTCCGGCGTCCAGCCGCGCGGTGGTCGCCGCGACCGCCGCCGACCGTACGGCGATCAGCGGGAACAGCAGGTCCAGCTCGTCCTCGCCGAGCGGGCACGCGCCGTGGTACGCGGCGGTGAGCGCGGCGGCGACGGCCAGCGGCTCGGCCGCGCCGCGCATCGCGCTGGAGGCCAGCACCGCGAGGTCGGCGGCCCGCGGCGCCCGCGCCGCGTCACCGAAGTCGATCACGCCGGACACCCGGGTCCGGCCGCCGTCCCGGCGCACCAGCACGTTGAACGTGTTGAGGTCGTGGTGGACGACCGCCGCGGGCAGCCCGCCGAGCCGTTCGTCCAGCAGGGGCAGGTGGCGCGCCTGGATGCGGGCGACCGCCGCCCGCAGGTCGGGGTCGCGGACGTGCGGGACCGACCCGGCGAGCGCCGCGCCCGCGTGCGCGAACTCCCAGTAGTGGGGGTCGGGCGGGTCAGGGGGGTGAACGACGCGGTGGCGGCGGCCAGCCGCCCGGCCGCCGCGCCGACGTCGGCGAGCAGCTCGGGCGACCTGCGGCGCACCTCGGCCAGCGGGGCGCCCGGGACCCAGGTCAGCAGCCGCACCAGCAGGCCGTCCACGGCCGCGACCCGTTCGCCGGACCGGTCGGGGACGGCGCGCGGGACCGCGCAGCCCGCGTCCCGCTCCGCGAGATGCGCGAGCAGCGCCGTCTGGAACGCGGCGGCCCGCCGCTCGCCCGCGCCGGTGACCTTGAGGACGTACTGCTCGCCCGCGGCGTCCACGACGTGGGTGTTGCGGTCGGTCTCGCCCGCGAGCGGGCCGAGCGTGACCGGGTCGAGCCCGAACCGGTCCCGGAGGACGTCCCGCAGGAACGCGTCGGTCACCTCGGGTACGCCGGCGGTGATGCGCTCGAAACGCTCGTCGGCTCCGGCGGCCTCGCCGGTGCCGTTCCGGCCGCCGCTGTCGGTCTGCGTTGTCACGGGCGGGACTCCCATCGCCGGGGGACTGGACGGACGCCGGACGCCGGGCTCACGCGTCCGCCGGGATCTCTGCGGCCACGGGCGGGACCGGCGCGCCGGCGCCGCCCGTGACGATCGACTGGTGCTCGGGGTCCCAGCTCACCGTGACGCACTCGCCGGGCATCGCGGGCAGCGGGGACCCGACCGGGTGGGTCGCGGTGCCGGTGGTGCCGTCGGCGAAGCGCAGCCCCACCTGGTGGCGGTCGCCGACGTACACGACCTCGGTGACGGTCGCCCCCAGGCGGTTGCGCCCGGACGCGACGTCGGCGGCGTCGCCGTGCAGCGACAGCCGTTCGGGCCGGACGACCGCGACGCCCTCGGCCCGGTCGAGCCGCGGGTCCAGGCGCGGGGCCCTCAGCGCGTGCGCGCCGCAGCGCAGGACGCCGGCGGCCTTGTCCACGGTCCCGCGGAAGCCGTTGGACTCGCCGAGGAACTGCGCGACGAACAGCGTCTCGGGGCGCTCGTAGAGCTCGGCCGGCGCGCCGACCTGCTCGATCCTGCCCTCGTTGAACACCGCGATGCGGTCGGAGAGGGTGAGCGCCTCGTGCTGGTCGTGGGTGACGAAGATGAACGTCATGCCGAGCTCGCGGTGCATCCGCGCGATCTCGCGCTGGAGCCGGTCGCGCAGCCGCTTGTCCAGCGCGCCGAGCGGCTCGTCCATCAGCAGCGCCCGGGGCTGGTACACCACGGCGCGGGCCAGCGCCACGCGCTGCTGCTGCCCGCCGGACAGGTGTCCGGGCAGCCGGTCGGCGTACGGGCCGAGGTGCACCAGCTCCAGCGTCTCGGCGACCTTCGCCGCGATGTCGGCCTTGCGCATCCGGCGCTGCTGGAGCGGGAACGCCACGTTCCGGGCCACGCTGAGGTGCGGGAACAGGGCGTACTGCTGGAACACGACGCCGAGGTCGCGCTTGTGCGGCTTCAGCCGCGACACGTCGCGGCCGTCGATCTCGATCGAGCCCGCCGACACCGACACGAACCCGGCGAGCATCGACAGCATCGTGGTCTTGCCCGAGCCGGACGGCCCGAGGAACGTCATGAACTCGCCGTGGGCGATGTCGAGCGACACCGCGTCCACCGCCGGGCGCGCCGTCCCGGAGTAGACCTTGGACACCCCCTTGATCCGGATCCCGCGGCTGCTGTCGTTGACGGTGGGGTTCATCGTGTCCTCCGCTCGCGGCGTACGAACTGCGGAACAAGCAGCACGAGGGTGGTGGCCGTCACCATCAGGCTCGACGCCGCCGCGATCGTCGGGTCGATCTCAAGGGTGATGGAGTTGTACATCTGCACCGGCAGGGTCTGGATGTCCGGCGTCTGGAGGAACAGCGCGACGACCACCTCGTCCAGCGAGGTGACGAACGCGAAGGCGAACCCGGACAGCACGCCCGGCGCGACCAGCGGCACGGTGATGCGGACGAACGTCGTCCAGGCGGTCGCGCCGAGCGTCGCGGCGGCGACGTCCATCGTGCGGTCGTAGCCGGCCAGGCTGGTCGACACGGCCGTCACGACGAACGGGAGCGCCAGCACGGTGTGCGCGATCACGAACCCGACGGCCGTGCCGTTGAGCTGCCAGCGGATGAACACCCCGTAGACCGCGACCGCGACGACGATCCCCGGCATGATCATCGGGGCCGTCATCAGCGTGCGGACGGCCCCGAGGCCGCGGAACCGCGACCGGTTCAGGCCGAGCGCGACCGCGACGCCGAGCACGGTGGCGCAGGCCGCCACCAGCAGCCCGATCTGCACCGAGGTGAGCAGCGCGTACATCCACTTCTCGGAGCCGAAGAACGAGCGGTACCAGCGCAGCGACCACGACTCCGGCGGGAACTGGAAGGTGTCGGCCCCCGAGAAGCTCATCGGGATCACGACCACCGTCGGGGTGATCAGCAGCAGCACGGTCAGCGCGACCGCGGTCCGCAGGCCCCAGCCGAGGCCGCCGTCCCGGCCGCCCTGCCGACCGCCGCTCGTGTCACTCATGTCCCACCGCCCCGCCGAGCGCCCTGGCCGGCCGCGCGACCCGGGACACCGCGAACAGCACCACCAGCGTCACCGCCAGCAGCACGCCGCCGAGCGCGCCCGCGCCGCCGAAGTCCAGCAGCCGGTTGACCCGTTCCCCGATCACCTGCGAGACCAGCGACTGCTGCGGGGAGCCCAGCAGCGCCGGAGTGATGTAGAAGCCGAGCGTCATGATGAACACCAGGGAGAACCCGGACAGGACGCCCGGCACCGACAGCGGCAGGTACACCCGCGCGAACGCCCGCCACCGCGGCGCGCCGAGGCTGCCGGCCGCGTCGAGCAGCCGCCGGTCGATCCCCTCCATGCCGCTGTAGAGCGGCAGCACCATGAACGGCAGCATGACCTGCACCATCGCCAGCGTCACGCCCGGGACGGTGCCGAGCAGCACGACGCCGTCGAAGCCCACCGCGCCGAGGAGCCGCTCGATCGGGCCGCCGCGCTGCTCCAGCATGTACCAGGCGAAGTTGCGGGCCATCAGCGACGTCCAGAACGGCAGCAGGACGATCATCGTCAGCACGCCGCGGGCCCGCGCGCCGACCCTCGTCATCGCGTAGGCGTACGGGTAGGCGATGACGAGCGTGGACGCGGCCACGATCAGCGCCGTGACGAGCGTGCGCACCAGCACCTTGACCGAGACGCCGTCGTGCAGGAGCGCGGTGTAGTTGCCGAGGCCCGTACGCGGCTCGGTGAAGCTGCGCCACACGATCGTGGCGATCGGGTAGAAGAAGAACACCAGCAGCAGCGCGGTCGCGGGCAGGACGAGCCAGGCGGCGCGGGCCCGGAGGCGCACGCCCCGGCGCCCCGGCGTCCCGCGTCCCCCCGCCGCCGGGACCGTGGTGGTCGTCGTGGTCGTCATCGCGGCCTCACCCGGCGAGCCAAGCGGTGTACCGCTTGGTGACCTGGTCGAAGTTCCGGCCCCACCACGCGGCGTCCGCCCGGACGATCGAGTGCCTGCGCGCGGGCGTGAACGGGTTGACGGTCTGCTGGATCCGGTCGTACCTCGGCTCGATGCCCTCGTTGATCGGCTGGACGGACGCGAGCTCCGCCAGCCTCGCCGACGGCTCGGCCTGGGACGCGAACGCGATGAACCGCATCGCCTTCTCCTTGTTCGGCGCGTCCTTGGGGACCACCAGGTCGTCCCAGTTCACGATGGTCCTGTCCCAGACGGGCTGGAACGGCGCGCCCGCCTTGAGCGCCTGGTACGCGCGGGCCGACAGGACCAGGCCCATGTCCACCTGGCGGTCGACCAGCATCTGCTGCATCTGGCCGTACGTCTTCGCGAACGTGGTCACCCGCTTGATCGGCTCCAGCCTGCGGAACGCGCGGTCCAGGTCCAGCGGGTAGAGCCCCTCCTTCGGGACGCCGTCGGCCAGCAGCGCGGCCTCCAGCAGCCCGACGGCGATCTCCGGCGGGACGATCCGCCTGCCCGGGTACTTCTTCACGTCGAAGAAGTCCGCGATGGTGGTCGGCGGGTCCTTCGCGTACTTCTCCTTGTCGTACATGAAGACCAGGCTGTAGAAGTACGCGGGGACGCCGCAGCGGCCGACCGTGCCCTTCGGGAACACGCTCTGGTCGATCACGGAGAAGTCCAGCCTCTCCACGTACTTGCCGCAGTACTGCTCGGCCGCGGCGGCGCTGGTGTCGACGACGTCCCAGCTCACCTTCCTGGCCTCGACCATCGTGCGCAGCCGCGCCTCGTCCACCGGGCCGTCGTTGCGGACCTTCAGCCCGGTCCGCGCCGTGAACGGCTGCTGCCACGCCTTCTTCTGGTAGTCCTGGAAGGGGCTGCCGGTCGACACGAACGTCAGCGTGTCGCGGGTGCTCGCCGGGTTGCCGATGGTGCAGGCCGCGACCGCGGTCACGGCGAGACCGGCGGCCATGGCCTTGGTCGTGGTGCCTGTTCTCAGGCGCACGGTCTCCTCCGGTGCCGTTCGTACGGGGGCAGGGGTCGGTGGTGGATGGGCGGTGGTGCGGGGTGGGGGGCGCGGTGCGCGGTCCGGCCGGGGCGCGCTAGCGCGCGGCCTCGACCTGCGCGGTCAGCACCCGCGCGAGCGTGTCGAGCTGCTCCTCGCTGATCACCAGCGGCGGCGACAGGACGATGCTGGAGCCGGAGGCCCGGACGATGACGCCTTCGGCGCGGCAGCCGGCCTGCACCCCCGAGGTGTCGCCGTCCGTGAACTCGACGCCGAGCATCATCCCGACGCCGCGCACCTCCAGGACGTGGTCCAGGCGCTCCAGCGGGCGCAGCGCGTCGAGCAGCCGCCCGCCGAGCCGTTCGGCCCGTTCCAGGAGGCCCTCGCGGCGCAGGATCTCGAGGTTGGCGAGGGCCACCGCGGCGCCGACCGGATGGCCGTTGTAGGTGAAGCCGTGCAGGAACGGGGCGCCGCCCGCCAGGTCGAGCACCCGGTCGCCGAGCAGCACGGCGCCCATCGGGATGTAGCCGCTGGACAGGCCCTTCGCGGTGACGATCATGTCCGGTTCGATGCCGTAGCGCTCGCTGGCGAACCAGTGCCCGGTCCGGCCGAACGCGGTGACGATCTCGTCCGCGATCAGCAGGATGCCGTGGCGGCGCAGCACGTCCCGCACCCGCGGCCAGTAGCCGTCCGGGGGAGGGACCATGCCGCCGACGCCGAGCACCGGCTCGCCGATGAACGCGGCGATCCGTTCGGGGCCGATCCGTTCGATGCGCTCTTCGAGCTCGGCGACCAGCCGGTCCGCCGCGTCCGGGTCGCCGGGCGGCATGTGCGGCTTGCCGAGGAACTCGATGCCCGGCACCAGCGGCCCGAACCCGGCGCGCAGCCGGTCGATGCCGGTCGCGGCCAGCGAGCCGCCGCCCATGCCGTGGTACCCGCCCGTACGCGCGAGCACGATCGTGCGCTCGGGGCGGCCGGCGTTGTGCTGCGCCAGCCGGGCCAGCTTGATCGCCGTCTCGGTGCCCTCGGACCCGCCGTTGGTGAAGAAGACCCTGCGCATCCCGGCCGGCGCCAGCTCCAGCAGGCGTTCGGCCAGCCGGATCGACGGCTCGTTGGAGTAGTCGCCGAAGGAGGAGTAGAACTCCAGCTTCGCGATCTGCCCGGCGGCGGCGTCCGCCAGCTCCCGGCGGCCGTGGCCGACCGGGCACTGCCACAGGCCGCACGTGCCGTCGATGTACGAGCGGCCCTCGACGTCCCACACCACCGCGCCCTCGCCGCGGTCCAGGACGAGCGCCTCGGCCGGAGCGCCGATCACGCTGTGCGGATGGACCAGCGTACGGGCGTCCAGCTCGGCGAGCTCCCGCGCGCGCTCCGGCCCGGACCGGACCTGGGTGATCTGCTGTCCCGTCGTCATGGCACCGCCCTCACAGTCTCATCGAAACGGACTTGGACTCCAGGTAGGCGTCGATGCCCTCGCTGCCGCCCTCGCGCTCCTGCCCGCTGTTCTTCGTCCCGCCGAACGGCAGCTCGGGCCGTACCGGGAACGGCTCGTTCACCGCGACGACGCCGAAGTCCAGCCGGTCCACGGTCCGCCACACCCGGGCGAGTCCCGAGCCGAACACGTAGGCCGCGAGCCCGTAGTCGGTGGCGTTGGCCCGCTCGACCGCCTCGCCGTCCTCGTCGAAGACGTAGACCGGCAGCACCGGCCCGAACGTCTCCTCCGTGCTGATCAGCATCGTGTCGTCCGCGCCGGTGAGGACGGTCGGCTCGTAGAACGCGCCCGCGAGCCCGGGGCGCGGCGGCTCCCAGCGGCGCCCGCCCGCCGCGACGGACGCGCCGCGCTTGACCGCGTCGGCGACGTGCCGTTCGACCTTGTCGAGGCCGGCGAAGTCGATCAGCGGTCCGAGCGTCGTGCCCTCGTCGGCGCCGTGGCCGGGCCGCAGCGCCGCGACCCGTTCCAGCAGCAGCGGCAGGAACGCGTCGTACACCGGCCGCTGGACGAACAGCCGGTTGACCGCGATGCAGCTCTGCCCGGCGTTGGCGAACTTCGCCGCGGCGACGCCCGCCGCCGCGGCGGGCAGGTCGGCGTCGTCGAGCACGATCGCCGGGGAGTGCCCGCCCATCTCCAGGGACGTGCGCCGCAGGTGGTCCGCGGTCGAGCGCAGCAGGCCGAGGCCGACGTCGGTCGAGCCGGTGAAGCTGACCTTGCGGAGCCGCCGGTCGGCGAGCAGGGCGTCCACCACGTCCTTCGGGCGCGTCGTGGTGATCGACTGGAGGACGCCGGGCGGCAGCCCGTCCGCGATGAGGCGCACCAGCTCGGTGCCGACCAGCGGGGTCTGCTCGGCGGGCTTGACGATCACCGGGCAGCCCGCCGCGAGGGCCAGGCCCGCCTTGCGGACCAGCATGCTCGCGGGGAAGTTCCACGGGGTGATCGCGAGCGCGGGGCCGACCGGGGCGCGCAGCACCAGGCCGGGGCCGCCCCCGGCGCGCGGCGTCACCCGTCCGCTCGCCCGCCGGCCCTCCTCGGCCGCCCAGTCGAGCATCCGGGCGCTGCTCATGATCTCGCCGCGCGCCTCGGCGAGCGGCTTGCCGTTCTCGGCGGTCATCAGCGCGGCGAGCGAGTCGGCCCCGGCGCGGATCCGGGCCGCGGCGGCGCCGAGCGCGGTCGCGCGCTCCTCGGCGGCCGTGTCGCGCCAGGCCGGGAACGCCGCGCAGGCCGCGTCCAGGGCCGCGAGCGCCTCCCGCGGCCCGGCGTCGGCCGCCCGCGCGACGGGCTCCAGCGTGGCCGGGTCCACCACCTCGAACGTGGCGTCCGCCGTTCGCCACTCCCCGCCGATCAGCAGGGTGGCGGTGGACGGGTCTTCGGGCATGGTGCGGCCCTCCTCGTGAACTGGCTTGCGGCGGAGCCGGGGCGGTTCCCCGAGGTCCGGGGGACGCCCGGGACCGGCGCCGGTCCTCGCCGACCGTGATCGGCACTGGGCAGCAGTCTGAGAACCAAGTGTTGTATTTGTCAACACCTAACGCTCGATCGGGTCCCGGCTTTAGAGTGGGCCGCATGAACGCACCTCCCGCGCGCTCGGCGGATCCGGCCGCCGAGACGACCGCGCTCCTTCCGATCAGGGACCTGCTGTCCTACCGGCTCCATCGCGTGGCCAACGCGCTCTCTCGCAGCGCGGCCCTCCGCTACCGCCGCGAATTCGGCGTCAGCCTGCACGAATGGCGAACGATCGCGTTGCTCGGCGCGGACGAGCCGCAGACGGTCAACCAGCTCGCCCGGCTGGCCGGCCTCGACAAGGCGCAGATGAGCCGCGTGGTCACCAAGCTCGCCGAGCGCGGCCTGGTCGAGCGCGAGCCCGGCCCCGGACGCAGCACGCAGGTCTCCCTGACCCGCGGCGGCAGGTCGCTCTACCGCGGGCTCATCTCCGCCGCCAACGACCGCAACGACGCGTTCCTCGCCTGCCTCAGCCCGCTTGAGCAGGAGGTTCTCGACTCCGCGCTGCGCAAGCTGGCGGCCGTGGGCCGGGCGCTGGAGCGCGCCGAACCCTGACCGGCGCCCTGTCGCGCTGTTGACATCATCAACACCCGGCCTGTATTCCTGCCGTGAAGACCCGTGTGGGTGTCACGCTCCAGGGAGGCGGCCGCGCATGACCGACCGAGTCACGATCTGCGAATGCTTCGCCCGCGACGGCCTGCAACACGAGGAGACCGACGTCCCGACGGACGTCAAGATCGGCCTCGTCGGCGCGTTCGCCGAGGCCGGGTTCACCCGCGTCGAGGCCACCGGGTACAGCCACCCCGAGCGGGTCCCGGCGCTGCGCGACGCGAGCGCGGTGCTCGCCGGGCTGCCCCGGCCGCGCGGCGTGGCGTACAAGGCGACGTGCCCCAACCCGCGCGCCGTCCAGCGGGCGGTCGCCGACCTCGACGCCGGGCACGGCGCGGACGAGCTGAGCCTGCTGGTCTCCGCCACCGAGTCGCACACCGAGCGCAACATGCGGACGACGCGCGAGCGCCAGTGGGCGGCCGTCGCCGAGATGGCGCGGCTCGCCGCGGGACGGTTCCGGCTGGTCGGGGTGGTGTCGGTCGCGTTCGGCTGCCCGTTCGAGGGCCGGGTGGACCCCGGCGTGGTGGTCGAGGACGCGGCCCGGTTCGCCGAGCTCGGCGTGGACATGGTGACGCTGGGCGACACCACCGGCCTCGCCACGCCGAGCACCGTCAAGGACATGTTCCGGCGGATCACCTCGGCCCTGTCGTCGGAACGGTCCGGTCTCCCGGTCGTCGCGCACTTCCACAACACCCGCGGCTCCGGGCTGGCCAACTGCGTCGCGGCGCTGGAGGCCGGATGCCGCGACTTCGACAGCTCGTTCGGCGGGGTGGGCGGCCATCCCGCGCGGATCCGCTACGGCGGCGGCCTGACCGGCAACGTCTGCACCGAGGACCTGGTCAACCTGCTGGAGTCGGAGGGCCTGGACACCGGGCTCGACCTCGACAGGGTCATGGCGGCGTCGCGGCGGTGCGAGGAGGCGCTCGGCCGCCCGCTGCACAGCATGGTCGCGCGGGCGGGGTTCGGCCCGGTCCGCCGGAAGGAGTTCCAGGATGTCTGAGCAGGACCCCCTCGACGGCAACGGTCCCGCCGCCCGGGTCGCCGAGGCCGACGTCGCCGACGCGGCCGGAGCCGGCGTCGGCGGCGGACGGGACGGCGTGCTGGTCACCGAGGACCACGGCGCGGTGCGGGTGCTGCGGATGAACCGTCCGCGCAAGCTGAACGCGCTGAACACCGAGCTCACCGCCGCCCTCCTCGACGCGCTGCGGGCGGCGGACGCCGACGAGGCCGTCCGCGCGGTGGTGCTCACCGGCGCGGGCCGGGCGTTCTGCGCCGGCGCGGACCTGAGCGAGTTCGCCGGCCTGACGCCCGCCGACCAGGACGCGGTGGTGCGCCGGGCGGACCTGACGACCCGTACGCAGATGCTCCCGCAGCGGCTCGCCAAGCCGATCGTCTCCGCCGTGCGGGGGCCCGCCATGGGCGGCGGCGCGGGCCTCGCGATCGGCTGCGACATGGTGGTCGCCGCCACCGACACGGTGTTCGGCTACCCCGAGCTGCGGCACTCGCTCGTCCCGGCGATCGTGATGACCGGGCTCCAGCGGCACCTCGGCCGCAAGCTCGCGTTCGAGCTGATCAGCACCGGCCGCATGCTGGACGCCGACGAGCTGGCCCGGCACGGGCTCGCCAACCGGGTGGTCGAGCCGGGGGACGAGCTCGCCGCCGCCCTGGAGATCGCCGCAGGCTGGGCCGCGGTGGACCCGCGGGCGATGGCCGCGGCCAAGGGCCTGTTCTACCGCGTCGCCGACCTGCCGTTCGACGAGGCGATGCGGGCCGGCGGGGACGTCAACGCGATCATGCGGGGGTTCCGGGGGCGGGGGCGTGAGGCCGCTGGCCGGCGTCCGGGTGGTGGACTTCTCGCGGGTGCTCGCCGGGCCGATGGCCACCCAGGTCCTCGCCGAGCTGGGCGCCGAGGTGATCAAGGTCGAGCGGCCGGACGGCGGCGACGAGGCCCGGCGGTTCGAGCCCCGGCTGCCCGCGGGCGAGAGCGCGTACTTCTTCGCCTTCAACCGCGGCAAGCGGTCGGTGACGCTCAACCTCGCGACGCCGCGCGGGCAGGAGATCGCGCGCGGCCTCGCCCGGCAGGCGGACGTCCTGGTCGAGAACTTCCTGCCCGGCGCGATGGAGCGGCGCGGGCTCGGCTACGCGGCGTTGGCGGAGGAGAACCCGGGCCTGGTCTACGTGTCCGCGACGGGCTTCGGCCAGTCCGGGCCGTACGCCGACCGCAAGGGGTACGACACCGTCTTCCAAGCGCTGTCCGGCGTCATGGCGCTCACCGGCCACCCGGACACGCCGCCCGCGAAGGCGGGCGTCCCGATCGCCGACCTGACGTCCGGGCTGTGGATCGCCATCGCCGCCCTCGCCGGGCTGGCCGGGCGGAACGGCGCCGGGCGCGGCGCCCACATGGACCTGGCGATGATGGACGTCCAGGTCAGCCTGCTGGCGGTGGCGGCGGCCCGGCTGTTCGCGCTGGACGAGGACCCGGCGCGCACCGGCACCGAGCACCCCGGCCGCGTGCCGTCCGCCGCGTTCGAGTGCAAGGACGGGCGGTGGCTGCACATCAGCGGCAGCGACCCGCACTGGCGCCCGCTGTGCGCGGTGCTCGGCCTGGACGAGCTGGCCGCCGACCCGGAGCTGGCCGCCAACGCCGGACGGCTCGCCCGCCGCGACCGCGTGACGGCCGCGCTCGGCGAGGCCGTCGCCGGGTGGCCGAGGGACGAGCTGGCCGGGGCGCTGCGCGCGGCCGGCGTTCCGGCGGGCGAGGTGCACTCGGTCCGCGAGGCGCTCGCCGACCGCAACACCGCCGAACGCGGCATGGTCGGGCACTTCGACCATCCGAGCGAGGGCCGGTTCCCCGCGCTGCGCACCCCGCTGCGCGCCGAGGGCGCGGGCCCGCCCGAGCCCGCCGCCCCGCCGCTGCTCGGCTCCGACACCGAGGCCGTGCTCACCGAGCTGCTGGGCCTGGACGAGGCGGAGATCTCCCGGCTCCGCGACGAAGGGACGATCTAGTCATGGACGACGATCCCGTGCTGGTCAGCCGTTCCGGCGGCGTCGCGCACGTCGTGCTGAACCGCCCGGCCGCGCGCAACGCGCTGAACCTCGCGATGTGCCACCGGCTCAGCGAGGCGTTCGCCCGGCTCGACGCCGACGGCGACGTCCGCGCGGTGCTGCTGCGCGCGAACGGCCCCGCGTTCTGCGCGGGCGCGGACCTCAAGGAGCGCAGGGGCCGCGACGAGCCGTGGGTGCGGTCCCGGCGGCTCGCCTCGTTCCGCGCGTACGAGTCGATCGAACGGTGCGCCAAACCGGTCGTCGCCCTGGTGCACGGGCCGGTGGTGGGCTCGGGCGGGGAGATCGCCATGTCGTGCGACTTCGTCGTGGCGGCGGGCGACGCCACGTTCCGGTTCCCCGAACCGCACTGGGGCACCGTCGGCGCGACGCAGCGGCTGCAACGCGTCATCGGCAAGCGCCGCGCCAAGGAGCTGCTGTTCACCGCCAGGACGATGGCGGTCGAGGAGGCCGTCGCCGTGGGGCTGGTCGCGCGCACCGTCCCCGCCGGGGAACTGCTCGCGGCCGGCGAACGGCTCGCGGAGACGATCGCGGGCGCGCCGGCGCTGGCGATGTCGCTGACCAAGCAGGCGGTGGACCTGGGCTCGCAGACGGACCTGACCAGCGGGATCGGGATCGAGATGGCCGCGATCGAGCGCTGCCTCGCCGACGGCGGCTGGCGCGGCGGCGTCGACGCCTTCGCGTCGGGCGGCGGACCCGGTGGCGGGCCGGACGGCCGTACGGGACCGGAGAACGGAGCCGGACGATGAACCTCACCGGGATCTGCCCGCTGACCGCCGACGCCGCGCTGCGGCGGGCCGCGGCCCTGGCCCCCGACGTCCAGGCCGTCGTCTCCGCGCAGGGCTCGGCCACCTACGCGGAGCTGGACGCCGAGGTCGGCGCCGTCCGCGCCGCGCTCGCCGCCGCCGGCGTGCGCAGGGGCGACCACGTGGCGGTGTGCCTCGGGAACGGTCCGCGCTGGGTCGCGCTGCTCGTGGCGATCGGCTCGCTCGGCGCGGTGACGGTGCCGGTCAACACCCGGTTCCGCGCGGAGGAGGTCGCCTACGTGCTGCGGCAGTCCCGCGCGAGGCTGCTGTTCACCGCCGACCGGTTCCTCAGCTCCGACTTCGCCGCCATGCTGCGGGAGGTCTGCCCCGGCGTGGACGCGTCCCTGCCCGATCCGTCCCTGCCCGACCTGCGGGACGTGGTGGTGCTCGGCCCGGACGTGCCGTCCGCCGCCCGTTCCTGGGAGGAGTTCCTCGCCGCGCCCGCGCCGCCGGTCGCGCCGCGCTCGGCCCCGGACGACGTGCTGCTGATCCAGTACACCTCGGGCACCACCTCGTACCCGAAGGGCGTGCTGCTCACGCACCGGAGCATGTGCGCCGACGCGTTCTTCTCCGGCGCGCGGCTCGGCCTGCGCGCGGGCGACCGTTTCCACAGCGCGCGGCCGTTCTTCCACGCGGCGGGCAGCACGCTGTCGGTGCTGGCCTGCCTCCAGCACGCGGCCACGCTGGTGACCATGGACCGGTTCGAGGCGGGCGAGGCGCTGCGGCTGATGGAGGCCGAGCGCTGCACGCACTTCTCGGGGAACGACACGATCGCGCTGATGCTGCTGAACCACCCCGACCTGCCCCGGCGGCGGCTGCGGCTGCGCGGCGCGTGGCTGGCCGCGTCGCCCACGATCGTCCGGCGGGTCATCGGCGAGCTCGGCGCGTCGGAGTGCGTCGCCGGGTACGGGCTGTCCGAGGCGTCCCCGAACGTGGCGCAGTCGGCCTGGTGGGAGCCGGAGGACGTGCGGGCCGCCGGGCGGATGCTCCCGCAGCCGGGGGTCGAGGTCGCCGTCCGCGACCCGGCGACCGGGCTCGACCGGCCCGCCGGGGAGACGGGGGAGATCTTCGTCCGCGGCTGGAACGTCATGCGCGGCTACTACGCGATGCCGGCCGAGACGGCAGAGGTGCTGTCGCCGGACGGCTGGCTGTCCACCGGCGACCTCGGCCGGCTCGGCCCCGACGGCCGCCTGGAGTTCGCCGGCCGCGCCAAGGAGATCATCCGGGTCGGCGGGGAGAACGTCGCCCCCGCCGAGGTCGAGGACGTCCTGCACCGCCATCCGGAGATCCGGCAGGCGGCGGTGGTCGGCGTTCCCGACGCGCGGCTGATGGAGGTCCCGTTCGCGTTCGTCGTGCTCGGCGAGGGCTGCCGCGCCGATCCCGAGGAGATCCTCGGCTGGGCGCGAGAGCGCCTCGCGGGCTTCAAGGCGCCTCGGCACCTGCGCGTGGTCGAGGGGTTCGAGGAGATCGGCATGACGGCGAGCTCCAAGGTGCAGAAGCGGCACCTGGCGGCGTACGCGCGGCGGCTGCTCGACCTGGCGGAGGCCCCGTGAGGATCGCCACCGGCGTCACCCGCCTGCTCGGCGTCGACCTGCCGATCGTCCAGGCCGGCATGTCGTGGGCGTCGTCGGGATCGGCGCTGCCACTCGCGGTGTCCCGGGCCGGGGGGCTCGGCGTGATCGCCGCCGGCCCGATGCGGCTGCCCGACCTGGAGCGCGCCATCGACGAGGTCGAGGCCGGCACCGACCGGCCGTACGCGGTGAACCTGCCGCTGAACCGCAAGGGCGCCGCCGAGGTCATGGACGCGCTCTGCGCCCGCCGGGTCCCGGTGCTGATCGCCTCGCAGGGCGGCCCGCGCCGCTACCTGCGCCGCTTCCAGGACCTCGGGACCGTGTGCCTGCACGTCGTCGCGGGGGAGGAGCACGCGGCCAAGGCCGTGGACGCCGGCGTGGACGGCCTCGTGGTCGTCGGGGCGGAGGCGGGCGGCCACCCGCCGCCCGCGCTGGTCTCCACGCTCGTCATGGTCCGGGCCGTCGCCAGACGCGCGCCGGGCACGCCGATCATCGCGTCCGGCGGCTTCGCGGACGGGGCGGGGCTGGCCGCCGCCCTCGCGCTCGGCGCGGGCGCGGCGCAGTTCGGCACGCGGTTCCTCGCGAGCGCCGAGTCGAACGCGCACCCGGCGTACAAGCAGGCGGTCCTCGCGGCGGGCGTCGGCGACACGCGGACGGTCGGCCACCAGCTCGGGATGGTCCGGCTGCTGGCCAACGACTTCGCCGAACGGATGGGGGAGCTGGAGCGCACCGGCGCCGGCCTGGAGCGGCGGCGCGCCGAGTTCACCGGGTCGAGCCTGCGGATGGCCGCCTTCGACGGCGACGTCACCTGGGGCAAGGTCGAGGCGGGCCAGTCGGCCGGACTGGTCGACGCGGTCCTCCCGGCGGCCGACATCGTCCGCGGCCTCGCCGAGGAGTACGCGGCCGCGCTCGCCGGCCTGCCCCCGCTGGACCGGCGATCGGGCCCCTGACGGCGTCCGGCCGCCCGGCACGGCTCAGACGTTCGGCCCGTAGCCGGTGCACTCCGGCTCGAACCCCGGCGCGTCGGGGCCGAGCGCGTTGAGGATGATCTGCATGATCGGTCCGTCGAACGACATTCCCGAATGGCTCACCGGATCGTCCGGACACAGATCCTGAAGCAGGATGTTGGTGGCGTCGCCGCCATGGAGGAACGAGTTCGTCAGGGGAGTGACCGTGGTGTCATGCGAGGTCGCGACCGTCAGGTAACGCACTCCGGGAACGGTGTCGCCATCGGCGAACAGCGCCTTCTGGAATTCGGATCCCTCCTCCTGCTGGACGTGCGCGGGCGATCCGATGAGGTGGTAGAAGCCGTTGACGATCCCGAGCACGTTGAGCGCTCGGCCGAGGTCGACCAGGCCGCCCAGGGTGGTGCCGTGGTTGGTCGGCCCGAGGCCGATCAGCGTGCGCACCTTCGCCGCGCCGCCGAGCCGCTTGATGTAGTAGTTCGGCATCATCCCGCCCTGGGAGCCGCCCACCACGTCCACCTCGGCGGCCCCCGTGGCGGCCAGCACCTTGTCGACGAACGCGCGCATCGTACGGGCCGACTCGGCGATGTCGCCCAGGCCGTAGATGTGGCCGAGGGTGGAATAGGTCTCGCCGTAGTTGAACCCGTAGACGCAGTACCCGTGGTTGGCGAGCGTGGGCGCGATCATGGCCCCGGCCGAGCCGAAGTTGGACGTCGTCCCGTGCACGATGACCACGGGACGGGGATGCGCGGCGGACGGCTTGCACGACCAGATGTTGGCCCCCGGAACGGCGTCCGGACTGAAGAAGAAGTTGCCGACCGCCGTCCCCACATCGCCGACGGGATAGGTCGTCTCCGCTGAGGCGGGCGTCGGCGTGGCGGCGCTCACGGCCATCGCCGCGCACGCCGCCGTGGCGGCGGCGGCGAGCCCGCGCCGGATCCGGTGTCTGCTCACGGCTCCCTCGTTCCTTCAGGAGTTGGGACGGCTCATACAGACAACGCTATCTATTTGAGGATCCGGCCCACTACGCAGTCCGTGACGACAAACCCCGCCGGCGTTCGTCCCCGAAGACGACCTCACCCAGGCCCGCGCCTCCCGCGGCTCCGGACGCGAGCCCCGCGACTCCCGCGCCTCCCGCGGCTCCGGGCGCGAGTCCCGCACGGCGTCACGGGCGGGCGCCAGGGGCGGCGGCCTCCAGCTCGTCGATGCCGCCCGACATGATCGTCCGCACGTGCTCGGTGATGTGCTCCAATGGCCAGTCCCACCAGGCCGCGGCGAGCAGCCGCGCGACGTCGCGCTCGCCGTACCGGCTGCGGATGAGGCGGGCGGGGTTGCCGCCGACGATCCCGTAGTCGGGCACGTCGTCCACGACGACGGAGCCGGAGGCGACGACGGCGCCGTTGCCGATGCGGACGCCCGGCATGACCGTGGACCGGTAGCCGAACCACACGTCGTGGCCCACCACCGTGTCGCCCCGTCCTGGCAGGCCCGTGATGAGGTCGAAGTGCTCGGACCACGACCCGCCCATGATCGGGAACGGGAAGGTGGAGGGGCCGTCCATGCGGTGGTTGGCGCCGTTCATGATGAACCGCACGCCCTCGCCGAGCGCGCAGAACCGCCCGATGACCAGCTTCTCGGGCCCGTAGTGGTACAGCACGTTGCGGGTCTCGAACGCGGTCGGATCGTCCGCGTCGTCGTAGTAGGTGAACTCCCCGACCTCGATCAGGGGCGAGGTGACCAGCGGTTTCAGCAGCACGACGCGCGGCTGCCCCGGCATCGGGTGCACGGCGGCCGGGTCGGCGGGAACGAGCGGCATGGCGTCCAATCCACTAGTGCGACAAGTGATGCATTAGGATCGTGGCACGACGCCGTTCCCCCAGGCAAACGGATTGGCCGGTGACGAACCCCGCACAGTCGCAGCCCGGCGGCTCCCCCTCGGGCCCCGAGGTCCGGCGCCGCCCTGGCGGCCGGACCGGCCGCACCCGCGCGCGCGTGATCGAGGCGGTCCGCGCGGAGCTCGGCGAGCGCGGCTACGACGGGCTCACCGTCGAGGGCGTGGCCGCCCGCGCGGGCGTGCACCGGACGACCGTGTACCGGCGCTGGCGCGACGTCGGCGGGCTGCTCGCCGACGTCCTCGACGCGGCGGGCGACGACGGCTGGCAGCCGCCGGACACCGGCTCGCTGCACGGCGACCTCCTCGCGCTGAACGAGGAGATCCTCGCGTCCCTGACCGAACGGCCCCCGCTCAGCACGGCCCTGATCGCCGCGTCGTTCCGTTCCGAGGAGGCCGCCCGCGCGCTGCGGCGGCTCTGGGAGGACCGGTACGTCCGCTGCGAGGCCGCGGTCGGCCGGGCCGTCCACCGCGGGGAGCTCCCGCCGGGGACGGACGCGCGCGGCCTGCTGATCGCCGCCACCGCGCCGCTCTACCACCAGATCGTCCTGCTCGGCGCGCCGCCCGACCCGCGCCTGCCGGACCATGCGGCGAGGAGCGCCGTCCTCGCCGCGTCCGCCGGAGCCTTCGCCCCGCCGTCAGCGGACGACGGCGCCTGAGCCGCGGCGAGGCCGATCGCGACCGGCGGGCGCGGGCCGGTCAGTCGACGGGGGCGAGGCGCAGCACGGCGGTCCCGCCGCTGACGGTCAGCGCCGTGATGCTCAGACCGTTCTGGCTGCCGGTGCTGTCAGGGCCGAGGGTGAGTTTGAACCCGCCTCCCGACCCGGACGAGTTGCAGCTCCTGCCGGTACAGAAGCCGCCCTGGGAGTTGCCCAGATAACGTCCGACAACGGTGACGGAGCCGGAGCCGACCGACTCGACCCGTACCGAGGCGACCTTCAGCTTGCGCGGTACGGGAAGCTTCGCCGACGCGCTGACCTGCACTTCGCACCGGCCATCGGCGCAGGCGGCCAGATCGGTGCCGTCAGCCGGTTTCGGCGGAGCGGACGATTTCGCAGGCGGTTTCGCGGACGAGGAGCCGCCCGGCGACGAGGCGTCCGATGAATCGTCGTCGCCCGTCCCGCAGCCGGACAGGACCAGCAGTCCCGCCAGTGCGAGCAGCGCCCCGCCACGGGCCCGCTCGCTGGAGGTCGTGCGCGTCGATGCGCTGGCAGCCGCGTTCTGATCGCCGTATCCACCCATTCCGTCCCTCTCCATGACCCCCGCGGACACACCGGCCGATGGCAACGCCACGCGACGAGTGTGTCACGGACCACTCGGGCCCCCTCCCGCATCACGGGAGCCGGGCCCGCGCGGGCGGCGCGGTAACCGGTTGAACGGCCCGTTCAAGATCGTTTAAATGGCCGGTCATGAGATCTTCGAACCGGGCGCGGAGGTTCGGCGTCCGCGCGGCCGTCGCCGCGCTGACGCTCCTCGCCGGCGGCCTCGCCGTCGCGCCGCCGGCCTCCGCGGCGGCCACGCTCCTCCAGGAGGACGGCGCCAAGACCAGGACCTACGCACTCCACATCGACCTCGACCGGGACTACACGCGGCTCGGGAACCGGGTCGCCGAGCTGGAGGGCGCGGGCGCCGTCCAGCCCGTCTCGGCGCTGAGCGTGGCGCGGTCGGCGCAGCACGTCGGGCGTCCCGCGCTCTGCCACGACACCGGCCTGGACGGCAGGCTCAGGTACGACGGCTTCTGCTGGGACCCGACCGACGACAAGAGCAGCAACCTGTCCGGGGGCTGGACGCCGCAGGGCCTGACCGGCTCCCACGACGCCGACCCGAGCGGCACCGTGGACGGCCACCACCTCTACATCGCCTCCTGGTACATGGGCAAGAGCGAGCAGCAGGCGGGCAACTACGGCCGGATCAGCGTCGTCGAGTCCACCGGGAGCAGGGTCACCTACGGGCACGTGATGCTCGTCCGCCCGGTGGACGGCCCTCCGGGGTTCGAGCCGGTGCAGCGCTTCCACGGCGACGGCGTGACCTGGTACGGCAACAAGCTCTTCGTCGCCAACGGCGCCGAGCTCCAGGTCTACGACCTGCGGCACCTGTGGAAGATGGACAGCCGCGAGGAGCGCGTCGGCGTCTCCGGCGGCAAGGCGTCCGCGCGCTGGCACGACTGGGCGCTGCCGATGGTCGCCCGCTACACCACCGGGCCCCGCGACGCCGACCCGCGCGCGTGCCATCCCGGAGGGGACGAGCTGGTGTGCCTCAGCTCGCTGAGCCTGGACCGCAGCGGTACCGACGCCCTGGTGTCCGGCGAGCACAGGTCCGCCGCGGGCGGGCGCGTCATCCGCTGGGACCTGGACGCGCGGACGGCGCTGCCGCGCTCCGACGACCCGATCCGCCCCGTCGCCGGCGCGACCGCGGACGCCTCGTACGTCTCGCCCGTCTTCCAGATGCAGGGCGTGGCGACCGACGGCCAGACCTACTACATGGCCGGGAAGTGCCCGAAGGGCTGGGTCCCCGACCCGGACGCGGAGGACGCGCTGTCCTGCCTCCACTACGCCAAGCCGGGCGCGGAGCCGCACGTCCTCACCACGGCCCCCGTCTACACGCAGAACCTGTCGTGGGCGCCGCAGACCCGCAGGCTGTGGGGCCTGAACGAGCGCATCGACCGGGCCAACGGCAAGCGGGTCATCTTCTCCCTGATGCCGAACCCGTGACCGTCGTCCGGGCGCCCCGGACGCGGTGGCGCCCGGACCGCTCCGGACCCGGGGCCAGGACTCAGGGGGTGGGGAGGTGGAGCCAGACGCCCTTGACCTCGGTGTAGGCGTCGATGGCGTACGGGCCCATCTCGCGGCCCCAGCCGCTGGACTTGAAGCCTCCCCAGGGCGCGGCGGCGTCGGGGACGGGGAGCATGTTGACGAAGACGGCCCCGGCCTTGATGTCGGCGGCGAGGCGGTGCGCGGTCGCCAGGTCCCGGGTCCACAGGGACGCGGCCAGGCCGAACTCCGTCCCGTTCGCGCGGTGCGCCAGCTCCTCGGGGTCGTCGTAGGCGAGGACGGGCAGCACGGGGCCGAAGATCTCCTCGCGGGCCACGGCCATGCCGTCGGTCACGGCGCCGAACACGGTGGGGCGGTAGAAGAAGCCGTCCTCCAGCGGGCCGCCGGCGCGTTCGCCTCCGGTGACGAGCTGCGCGCCCTCGGCCCGTCCGGCGCGCACGTACGAGTCGACGCGTTCCAGGTGCTCCAGGGAGACGAGCGGCCCGAGCTGCGTCGCGGGGTCCAGGCCGGGGCCGAGGCGCAGGCCGGCGGCGGCGGCCGCGAGCTTGCCGGTGAACTCGTCGGCGCGGCGCCGGTCGACGTACATGCGGCTGTACGCGGCGCAGACCTGGCCACTGTTCAGCAGCGCGCCCTGGAGGTTGCCCGCCACGGCCGCGTCGATGTCGGCGTCGCGGGCGACGACGCTCGGGGCCTTGCCGCCGAGTTCGAGGGTGACCCGCTTCAGGTTGCCCGCCGACCCCCGGACGATCTCGCGCCCGACCTCGCCGGACCCGGTGAACGACACCTTGTCCACGTCCGGGTGCGCGACGAGGGCGCGGCCGGTGGCGGGGCCGCCGGTGAGCAGGTTGACCGCGCCCGGCGGGAAGCCGGCGCGCTCGCACAGCCCGGCGAGGCGGACGCTCGTCAGCGGGGTCTGCTCGGCGGGCTTGAGGATCACCGTGTTGCCGCAGGCCAGGGCGGGCGCGAGCTTCCAGGCGGCGATCATCAGCGGGAAGTTCCACGGCGTGATCAGCGCGCAGACCCCGACCGGCTCGCGGCGCACGTAGTGCAGCGTGTCCGGGAACGACACCGGCGACACCGCGCCCTCGATCTTGGTGCACCAGCCCGCGAAGTAGCGGAAGTGCTCCGCGGCGCCCGCGACGCTCACCGACCGCGCGACGCCGAGCGGCTGCCCCTGGTCGCGGGTTTCGAGCTCCGCGAGCTCGGCCGCGCTCTCCTCGACCAGGTCGGCGAGGCGCCAGAGCAGGCGGGCGCGGGCGTTCGGCGGCATCGCCGCCCACTCCGGGTCCGCCAGCGCGGCGCGGGCC
This sequence comes from Actinomadura sp. J1-007, assembly GCF_009793335.1. GTDB lineage: Bacteria > Actinomycetota > Actinomycetes > Streptosporangiales > Streptosporangiaceae > Spirillospora > Spirillospora yumaensis. The sequence continues at coordinate 5,354,001 of NZ_WING01000001.1, forward strand.
GCCGCGACCGCCCGGTCCACGTCGTCCGGCCCGGCGTCGGCGCAGGTCCCGAGCGGGCGCCCGGTCGCGGGGTCGTAGGTGGTGAACACGGCGCCCCCGGCCGCGTCGCACCATTCGCCGTTGATGTGAAGCCTGCCGTGCATGTCCACGATGTCCTCCCGTACGCGCCGCGGCGTGCCCAGCCTCCGCCGCGGCGGGCGCGGGAGTCTTGTCCGTGCCCGTACGGCCCTTGACCGCGCCGGAACGGCGGGCCCGCCGCCCGGCCGGTCACCGCGCCCCGGGTCCGCCGCCCCGCCGGTACTCGCGCGGGCTCGCGCCGTACGCGGCCTTGAACAGCCGGCTGAACCGCGCCGCGTCCACGAAGCCCCAGCCCGCCGCGATCGCGCTGACCGGCCGGCCGAGCTGGAGCGGGTCGCGCAGGTCGCGCCGGCAGTGCTCCAGCCGCCGCTGCCTGATCCACGCCGAGACGGTCGTGCCCTCGTCCTGGAAGATCTTGTAGAGGTAGCGGGTCGAGACGTGGTGCGCGGCGGCGACGCGGTCCGGGCCGAGGTCCGGGTCGCCGAGGTGGCGTTCGATGTAGGCGCGCGCGCGGACCAGCAGCGCGCCGCGGGTCCCGGCCGCGGGGGCCGCGACGTCGAGCCGTTCGGCGAGCAGCGTCACCAGCAGGTCCAGGACGTTGTCGGCGAGCCGTACGGCGGCCCGGCCGTCCAGCTCGTCGAGGTGCCCGGCGAGCCCGGCCAGGAACGGCGACAGCACCGCCCCGAGGCCCCGCCGCCCGGAGATCCGCGTCGCGGTGATCCCCGCGACGGCCTCGTCCGGCAGCCGCAGCAGGCGGCGCGGGAACATCAGCACGAGCTGCCGGTACGCGTCGTCGAACGCCAGTGTGTACGGCCGCGTCGTGTCGTAGACCGCCAGGTCCCTCGGGACGAGCGGGGCCTCGCGGCCGTCCTGCGTCAGCACGCAGTAGCCCCTGAGCTGCACCCCGAGCTTGTAGTGGCCGGGATCGGACCGGGCGATCAGCGCGCCCGTGCGGCGCACGACGTGCGGGCCCGCGGCGACCTCGGCGACCTTCAGCGCGCCCAGCTCGAAACCGCGCATGCTGCCGTCGAAGCGTTCGGGCCGCGCGGCGTCGGTGCGCAGCGGGACGAACATCTCCGACACCGCGCTGCGCCAGAACTCGAACCGCTCGGACGGGACGAGGTCCGAGGTGCGGATGAGCAGCGTCATGCGCGGCCCCTACTCCATGGCGGCGCGGACGAGGTGGGTGTCGGTGAACTGCTCGAACCCCGTGATCCGCCCGTCCTTCACCTGCCACACGTGGACGAACCTGACGCGCATGGACCGTCCCGTCCGCCGGTACGTGCCCGAGTAGACGCCGATCCCCACGACCGTGCCGTCGCCGCCGTCGACGAGCCGGTCGGGATCGGCGCGGAAGCCCTTCCACTCGCGGCCGAGCCGTTCGAACACGCCCGAACGGACCTCGTCGGGGCCCACGTAGGTGCCCGCGTACGGGAACCCGGCCATCTCCGTCCACCGGATGTCCGCGGCGAACGGCTCGACCATGCCGTCCAGGTCGCCGCGGTCCGACGCCGCGTAGTGGGCCTTGACGATGTCGTACGCCTCGCTCACTGATGCCCCTCCCGTGTTGGAGATCCGGACGGCCGGACGCCGGCCGTTCCCGTCGCCCGCCAGCCTTCCGGCGATCGCGCCCCGATGGAAGACCGCGACGCCCTCCGACCCGTCCGGCCGGGCGCTCCGCGCCAGTCCACCGCCCCGCCCCGCCGCGGCTCTTGCCCCTGCCGGAACAGTCCTTGTCCGTAACGGAACGACCCGCGTCAGATCGGGACCGCGTTCGGCAGGACGGCCTGGGCGAACGTGCCGCCCTTGGCCGGGGCGACGTAGCAGAGCACCAGGTGGTCCTGGGAGGCGCTGCCCGGCTCCAGGTCCTTGAAGCGCAACCCGACCGGGACGGACGGCCGGTACTTGCGCGCGAGCGGCCGCCAAGCACGGGCGCAGCCCTTCCGGGCCAGCCGTTGCGTGCGGTCGACTCCGGCGTGGGGCGGCAGCGTCGCGATCGGCGGTGCCTGGGGGACGATGACACCCGCGTACACCTGGCCCGCGTGCGGGGCCGTGCAGCCCGGGTAGCGGACGCTGGTGGAGTCGTTGCCGAGCGGTGAGAAGCAGTCGCCGGGCCTCAGCTCGTCCCAGGCGCGCAGCCTGATCGAACGCGGGTCCAGGCGGCCCGTCGTCGTACTGCCGAACGGGCCCGTCGCCGCGCAGCGGACGCGCGCCTCGGGGGCTTCGGCCGTGGCGTCGGCGGGCGCCGTCGCGGGCGGCGGCACGTTCGGCGGCGCGTACGGCTCGCCCGCTTCCCCGCGGGGTCCCCCGCCTTCCCCGCCCGGTTCCTCGCTTGGTTCCGCGCTCGTGGGCGGACCAGGGCGATGACCTCGCCGCGGTCGATGGGCAGCCGGGTCCCGAACCGCTTGGCGACCAGCCGGTCGCATATCGCCTCCTTCTGCCCGGCGTCCGGGACGTCCTTGAGGCGGGGAGTGGCGGCCGGCGCGTACGCGGCGACGATCTCGGCCTCGTGCGGGCGCTCGCAGGGGATCAGCCGGGTCTCCAACTGCTGGCGTCCGCTCGGGAACTCGAAGCAGTCGCCCAGCCGCGGCGGGGCCGCGGGGTCCGGACCGGCCTTCGCGCCGTCCTCCCCGCCGAACGCGCCGGTCGCGGCCAGCGCGGCGGCGCCGAGGGCGAGGACGAGGGCGAGGACCCCCGCGCCGAGGACGGCGAACAGGGCGCGGCGCGGCGGGCGCGGTGCGGGAGGAACGCCGTCAGCGGGCGGTGGGACGGTCACGGACCCGGAGATTAACCAGAAACCATGACCGGCGGTCTATATCGCTGTGGATTTGGCGATTCTGTGACTTGGCGGGCACGTGCGAGCGGCGCGCGGGTCAGGCGCCGGTGCCGGGGGAGAGGGAGGTGATCTTGATGCTGGAGGAGGTGCCGCTGGCCGGGACCTTGCCGCCGGTCCAGCGGGCGCTGATGCTGTCGCGCTCGTCGGGCGGGGTCACCACGACCGTCGCGGGCTGGACCGCGTTCGCGCCGGTGATGTCCGGGGAGGGGAAGCTCAGCCCGGCCCAGGCGCTGCGGCCCGGCGCCAGCCTGAACAGGCTCCCCGCGCCGCCCGTGCGCACCGGGTCCGCGCCGATCTGCCCGCCCTCGGCGGCGAAGAACCCGGCGCCGGGGAAGCCGTGGAGCGTGCAGGTCTGGGACGAGATGTTGGTCAGCACGAGCGGGAAGTTGCGCTGCCCGGCGCCGGGGCTGCCGCGGCCGATCGAGGCGCGCAGCTGCGAGGAGTGGCACCGGTCGGTGGACGAGCCCGTCCTGGTGGGCCTGCCCGCTCCGGCCGTTCCGCCCGGCGAGGCGGCGCCCGGCTTGGAACCGGTGCCCGGCGTGCCCGATTCGCCCCCGCCCGGGGATTCGCTCCCGGCCGGGGAGGAGCCGCCGGGCGCGGGCGCGGCGGCGCCCTTCACGGGGGTCGGCGTGTCCGAACCGCAGGCGGCCAGCCCGCCGCTCAGGACGCCGGCGGCCACGCCGGCGCCGATGACGTTGAGCAGGCGACGAGTGTTCATGGTGGGGTCCTCCGTTGCGAGTGCGTCTGTGTGGGCCTTCACCAAGGGAGATCCGGGGCGGGCGGAAAAGGTTCCAAAAAAGTTCTCAGGCCGATATCCGCAGGTCGGACAGGACCCGGCGGGTCTCGTCGCTCCCGGCGGACTGCCGTACCTGCACGTACGCGTGCGCGGACGCGCCGGGGGCCGAGAGCGTGATCTCCTCGACCGTGCCCGTGCCGGGGCAGTCGAACCGCCGGTCCACGCCCTGCCAGCGCCCCGCCCGGACCGTGTGGCGGCCGCCGTCGCGGCAGCCGGGATGGGTGATGCCGTCCACCCGGCGGCCGAGGTCCTGCGGGCTGAGCCCGGCGAACACCCCCTCGTCCTCGGCGCGCAGGTCGGGCCAGTCCGCGACCGAGGCGGCGACGAGCAGGCCCGGCTGCCGGCCGCCCTTCCCTCCGACCGTGCTCGGGTCCCAGCCGGAGTCGGCGAGCTGCCCGCCCCAGGGGTCGGGCACCTTCAGGTGGATCCGGCCGGAGCCGTCCTGGACGGAGACCGTCCCGGACCCGTGCCACGGCGTCGTGAGGGCGTAGTACCCGCCGCCCGCCAGGACGGCGACGGCCGCCGGGACCGCCAGCCACCGCCATCTCCGGCGGACGCCCGGCACGGAACGGCCCGGACGCCCCAGCTCGGCGGCGAACGCCCGGGCGCTCGGCCACCTGTCGTCCCGTTCGGGCCGCATCGCCCGCAGCAGCACCTGCTCCACGCGCGCGGGGATCTCGGGCCGCAGCGCCCGCGGCGCGACGATCTGGCCGGGCGGCCCCGGCACCGTGCCGGTCAGCAGGTGGTAGCCGATCGCCCCGAGGCTGTAGACGTCGGCCCGTTCGTCCAGCCCGGCCGTGGGCCCCATCTGCTCGGGCGGCATGTAGCCGGCCGAGCCCGCGCCCATCGTCAGGCCCGAGGCGTGCGCGAGGCTCTTGGCCAGCCCGAGGTCGGCGATCAGGAGCCGCTCCCGGCCGCCGGGGACCGAGCGCACGAGCACGTTGGACGGCTTGAGGTCGCGGTGCAGGATCCCCGCCTCGTGCAGGTCGGCGGCGCCCCGGGCGACCTCGGCGGTCAGCCGGACGGCCTCGGCGACGGGCAGCGTCCCCTCGGCCAGCCGGTCGGCGAGCGTGCCCCGGTCGGCGTGCTCCATCACGAAGTAGGGGCGCCCGTCGGGCAGCTCCCCGATGTCGAACACCTGCGCCACCTGCGGCGAGGACGCCTGGCGCAGCAGCCGCGCCTCGGCCAGGAAGCGCTCGCGGACGTCGGCGCGCCGCGCCCAGTGACCGGCCATCACCTTGATCGCCACGGCGGTCTCCAGCGCGTCGTCGCGGGCGAGCCAGACCACCGCGAACGCCCCGGCGCCGAGCTCCTCCTCCAGCCGGTAGCGGCCGATCATCTCAGGCGACATCATCCTGCTATGGTGCCGTAGCTGCGAGTTGTCGAGAAACGGGGGACGTGTGGCGCTGCCCGCGCGTGCGGAGGAACTCGCGACCCAGGCCGCCGCGGGCGACCCCGCGGCGCTGGAGGAGCTGCTCCGCGAGATCCGCCCGGAGGTCCTGCGGCGGTGCGTCCGGTTCCTGCCCTGCGAGCAGGACGCCGAGGAGGCCGCCCAGGACGCGCTGCTCCTGGTCGCCCGCAAGATCACCACGTTCGAGGGGCGCAGCCGCTTCGGCACCTGGCTGCACACGGTGGTCACCAACTGCGCCCGCAAGACCTACGCCGACCTGAAGCGCCGCCAGGCCGACCCCCTCACCGAGGCGCACACCAACACGCGCCCCGACCCGCGCACGACCAGCGTCATCGCCGGATCGCGCATCGACCTGCTCGACTCCCTCGAACGGCTCGAACGCGCCCACCCCGGCCTGGTCGCCCCCGTGGTCTACCGCGACGTTTGCCAGATGGAGTACGCCGAGATCGTCGAGCTGCTCGGCCTCAACCTCGGGACCGTCAAGTCCCGCCTGCACCGCGGCCGCCAGTACCTCCAGCAGTGGCTGCGGGAGACGCCCTGACGGGCCGCGGTCAGCGGTCGTCGAGGAGGGGGCGGCGGGGGTCCCAGGTGGTGCCGTGGCGTTCGTCGTGGCGGCGGCGGGCGAGGCCGGACAGGGCCTCCAGGACGACCCGGTTGGCCAGGGACGACGTGATGTCGGCGTGGTCGTACGGCGGCGAGACCTCCACGATGTCGACGCCCGCGACGGGCAGCTCGTAGGCGACGCGCCGGACGGCGTCCAGGAGCTGCCGCCCGGTCAGGCCGCCGGGCTCGGGCGTGCCGGTGCCGGGGGCGTGGCCGGGGTCGCACACGTCGATGTCGACCGACAGGAACACCGCGTCGCAGCCGTCGACGGCGGTCCGGAACGCCTCGTCCAGGCACGCGTCCAGGCCGCGGGCGGTGATCTCGGTCATCTCGTACGAGCGCATCCCCTGCCGCGCCATCCACGCCAGCGTCTCGGGGCCGGGCCAGTAGCCGCGCAGGCCGATCTGGAGGAACCGGTCGCCGCGGACGGCCCCGGACTCGATCAGCCGGCGCATCGGCTGGCCGTGCCCGATCAGCGACCCGAACTCGACGTCGCCGGTGTCGGCGTGCGCGTCGAAGTGGATCATCGAGACCCGGCCGGCGCCGAGGTGGTCGGCGACCCCGGCGGCGTCCGGCCAGGCGATGGTGTGGTCGCCGCCCAGCACCAGCGGGATCGCGCCGCCCCGCGTGATGGCGTGGACGGCCTCCCGCAGGTCCCGGACCGAACGCTCGGCGTCCCCGGAGTACATCTCCACGTCCCCGGCGTCGTAGACGGTCAGGTCCCCCTGGAGGCCGTCCACCCGCAGCGCCAGCGAGGGCCGCGACCCGTCGTGCGGCAGGGAGCACGACTTGCGGATGTACTGCGGCCCGAACCGCGTGCCGGGCCGGTTGGAGGTCCCGCCGTCGAACGGCGCGCCCAGGATGACCACGTCGGCGTCCCCGTAGGTGGACGGGTCCGGCCACGTGCAGCGCGGAACGCCGAGGAAGGTGATGTCGGGGCCGTACTGCGGTCCGTACCGTTCTGCCGGGGCCATCTGCCAACTCCAGGGTCGTCGTGCCGGGCACATGCGTCGCTTTTGCCACGATGCTCCCGATTCGACGGGACGACCACCGGCGCGCGGATTCGGACGGGCCGGATGCCGTTCACCGGGCGCGGCGTCAGCAGTCGGCCCGCTCGGCCTTCGGGCCCGGCTTCGGCGGGGCGTCCACCACCGACACCCGGAGGATCGCGCTGGACGCCACCAGCGCGCCCGCCGGACCCTGGTCGCCGCTCTCGACGACCACGCCGCGCTCGCCGAGGAAGCGGAACGTGGCGCGGTCGAAGATCAGCTCCTCGCGCACGCCGTCCACCACCCGGGCGACCGCGACGCCGTGCCGTCCCGCCGCGTCCTGCGAGTCGTCCACCACCCGGACGCCGGGGATCCGCGCGATCGCGCGGTAGAGCGCCGCCCGCACCTTCGGCGGCGCGGCGGAGGAGACCAGCACGTCCGACGCGCTCTCCCAGAGCCGGTCGCCGCGGTCGCCGTCGCCGCCGCTCTCGTCGAGCAGGCGCAGCAGCGCGTCCGGGTCAGCGGGCACGGCGCCGAGGTACGGGCGGTCGATCGGCGCGCGCGTCCCGCACGGCTCGGACACCATCTCCTCGGGCGCGTGCGCGGCCTCGGTCGCGGTCGAGGGCAGCGGGCGGCCCGGGATGGGCAGCGGCGGGAGCGTCCGGTGGCGGCTCAGGTCGGGCCGCGAGCCGTCCACCGACTGCCACGTCCGCACGTGCTGCCGCCCGAGCCAGCGCGCGTCGTCGGACGCGCTCGCGGGCTGCGTCTCCTGCATCTCCTGGTAGAGGTACTGGTCGGGCCGGGGAACGGGCAGCGGGTCCTTCAGGGCCGCCGCCGCGGCGCGGTCCATGAGCGCCGACACGTTCGCGACCTCCACCGCGGTCGGCTCCCCGCCGCCGTCCGCGCCCAGGTACGACACCGCGACCGCGCCCGCCACCGCGACGGCCCCCGCCGCGGCCAGCGGCAGCGGCCGGACGAACCGCATGACGGCCCGGCGGCGCGGCGCGTCCGCCTCCAGGCCCGCGAGGAAGCGGGCCTCGGCCCCGGCCAGGTCGAGGTCCGCCGGGACCTCCGCGCGCAGACGCCGCGTCTCGGACAGCTCATTCATCGGCCTGCTCCTCCGTCACCGCGGTGGGATCGATTCCGCCGAGCGCGCCGCGCAGCTTGCCGCGCGCCCTGTTCATCCGTGACCGGACCGTTCCGGCCGGGACGCCGAGCGCCCGGCCCGCCTCGTCGTAGGTGAGCCCCTCCCAGGCCACCAGCAGCAGCACGTCGCGCTGCGCGGCGGGCAGCCGCGCGAGCGCCGCCGCGAGCGCGCGGCGCGCGGCGCCCGCGCTGAGCCGGGTGTCGGCCGCGTCGGAGAACGACTCGGTCACCGGGTCGGCCCCGGTCCGCGCGAGCGCCCGCAACTGCCTGACCTCGTCGCGCCGGTGCCGCCGCACGAGGTTGGTCGCGATCCCGTACAGCCACGCCCGCGCGTCCCCGCGCGCCGTGTCGTACGACGCGCGCGCCCGGAACGCGACCAGGAACGTCTCGGCCACGATGTCGTCGGCCGGGCCGGGCCCCAGCCGCCGGACGACGTACCGCATGATCGCCGGAGCGTGCCGGCGGAACAGCGCCGCGAACCGCTCGGGCTCCCGCAGGGACCAGACGATGACGGACGCGTCGTCCAGGTCGTGCGGCGGAGCCGGCGGATCGCGCGGCGGCACCTTCCGGGCGGTGTGGGGCATGGAGTCGACCTCTCGCTCGCGGCCATGACACCTGTACTTGCCCGCACCCCCGATCCCGGGTCCCACCGCCACCCGCGGCCGTCGCCCGGCTCGGTGCCCTTGCGTGCGCATGCCCGAGTCCGGGGGGCCGGGCTCGGGCATGTGCGGGGTCTGCCGCCGGGGGCGCGGTCCGTTCGGTGGACGGAGCGGGTGCGTTCCGCGGCGGCGGGAGTCTACCGGCCGGTCTTCGGCTTGGCGGAGGCGCAGCCGAAGGCGAAGACGTGGATGTGGCGGCCGGTGGGGTCGCTCTCGTTGGGGGCGAGGCTCGCGCCGTGGCAGACGTAGTCGCCCCGGGACTCGGTGGTGATGCGGAACGGCCGGAAGAGCTGGCCCCGGGCGGGCGCGCCGGGGCCGGGCAGGCAGGAGTCGCCGGTGACGCGCAGCGGAGCCGACCCGATGCCGCTGGTCGCCCCGCCGACGCACGCGTAGGTCGGCTCCGCCGCTGGTGGATCGGGCTTGGCCGGGGCGGCGTGGGCGGGCGCGGCGAGGGCGGGCAGGCCGGCGGTGAGGGCGGCGGCGAGCAGGGCGAGACGACGCATCCGGGATCTCCCTTGATCGTGGCGTGGCGCGGGCCGCGCGATCGCGGCCTCGGCGATCTCCGCCTACTACCTGCTGCGTTCGGATGGTCACTACACCGCGCGGACGGTAGATCTTCGCCGGGCGCGCCGCTCCTAGCGGCCGCCGGTCACGCGGGGGTAGGCGACCTGCCACGCCACGACGGCGGCCATGAGCAGCGCCAGTGACCAGGCCGGGAGGTCCGCGCCCAGCGCGGCCGCGAGGACGGGCGCCGCGACGCAGGGGAGGGCCCAGCCGAGGAGCCACCGCAACGGGAGTCTGGCCATGGCGCCGAGGACCGTGGTGGCCAGGAAGTACAGGGCCAGGCCGCCGCACAGGAGCCAGCGGGTGCCGTCCGGGAGGTGGCCGCTCGCGTGGGCGGCGACCGCGCCGAGGCCCGCGGCGACCGAGGTGATGCTGACCGTGGCGGCGAAGTGGCCCGGGAGCGCGGCGGTGGGCGTGGGGCCCTCGGCCTCGAAGTACGGGACGCCGTTCACGCCGTGCTGGAGGGTCAGCCACCAGAGGCCGACCAGGAGCGCGAAGCCCGACAGCGCGGCGACGACGAGGCGGGCGTCCCAGTGCGACAGCGGGTTCCCGGCCGCGTCGACCAGCTGGATGACGGCCTCGCCGAGCACGATGATGACGAAGAGGCCGAGCCGTTCGCCCAGGTGGGACAGGTCCAGGATGGCGCGGGTCGGCGCGGGCGGCACGCCGGGGCCGTGCCGCCGGCGGCGCTGCTCGCTCTGCCGGGCCACCGCCTCCAGCAGCCGGTCCGGGTCCCTGGACTGCCTGATCGAGAACGTGAGGTCGAGGGCCGCGCCGAGGGCCCACAGCCAGTAGCGCGCCGGGGCGTCCACCCAGATGGAGGCGAACCAGGGCAGCAGGCCCGCGCCGGCCTGCGCGGACGGCCAGGACGTGAGGATCTTCCCGGTCCGCTGCCACGTGCTGGACGCCAGCATCCGGCAGACGATGTAGGCGATGACGAACGTCCTGCTGTGGTCGACGTCCGGCGCGTCGTGCAGCGCCTCGGGGACCGCGGTGGGGACGGCGGCGGCCATGACGGCGATGCCGAACATGGCGATCAGCATCGCGCGCTGCCGGGTCAGCCGCCCGGCGACGTTCGCGTAGAGGGTGAACGACGTCCACACGTTCCAGACCGCGTAGTAGAGCAGGGCGAACGCGGCGACGCCGGCGGCGGAGGGCGCGTCGTGCACGCGGTGGGCGAGCTGCGCCACGGCGGCCACGACGACCAGGTCGAAGAACAGCTCCAGCCAGCTCGCGTGGCGTTCGGCCACCGCCTCGTTGTCCGACACGGACAGCGATGATCCCAGACCGGGCCCGGACGGGGGAGGAGGCCCGCCCGGACGGGCGTTCTCCGGCGCCGCGGGCCGGGTTCTAGAGGCGGGTGAGGTCGACGGTGCCGGCCCCGGTCTGCGGCCGGGGGATGAGGGCCCACAGGACGGCCAGCGCGGCGAACGCGGCGAGGAGCACGAGGGCCCCGGTGCGGCCCCTCGCCCAGCGCGCCCGGAACCGGATCGGGTCCTCCACGAGCACCTTGGACAGCCACGCCGCCGCGACGGAGGCGGCGACGACGACGGCCGTACGGCTCCAGCCCGCGATGCCGAGGCGTTCCTCGCTCAGCAGCAGGGTCAGGGGCCAGTGCCAGAGGTAGAGGCTGTAGGAGATCTGGCCGAGCCAGCGCAGCGGGCGGACGGCGAGGACGCGGCCGAACGGGGCGTTCGGCGCGTGGGCGGCGCAGGCGATGAGCACGGCGCAGGCGAGGGCGTGGAGGAAGAGGCCGCCCCGGAACAGCATGGGGGAGTCCTGGCCGCCGACCGCGGCCCAGTACGTTCCGATGCCGCAGGCCAGGGCGAGGCCCGTCCACGCGCACGCGGGCCGTCCGGCGCGGGCCAGGAGGCGGGACACGGGCGCGGTGGCCATGAGCGCGCCGAGCAGGAGCGAGAACGCGCGGGTGTCGGTGCCCTCGTAGACGCGCGTGGTGTCGGCCGGGTCGGCGAGCACGATCATGAGGACCAGCGACAGGGCGGCTCCGGCCGCGGCCACGGCGGCGACGCGCCGGTGCGCCCGGGGGCCGCGGGCGACCAGGGCGAGGACGAGCGGCCAGAGCAGGTAGAACTGCTCCTCGACGGCGATGCTCCACAGGTGCGCGAAGCCCCTGGTGTCGGCCGCGTCCCAGTACCCGACCCGTTCGGCGACGAAGTGCCAGTTGGCGAGGTTCGCCGCGACCCACGGGGCGTCGTCGAGGGCGAACCGCAGCAGGGCAGGCGGGCCGGACGCCCAGCACAGGAGCAGCGTGCCCGCGATCGTGACGGCGAGCGCGGGCAGGAGGCGGCGCGCGCGCCGTCCCCAGAACGCGACGAGGTCGAGGCGTCCGCCGCGCGCCCGCGTCTCGTCCAGCAGCAGCCCGGTGATCAGGAAGCCGGACAGGACGAAGAACAGGTCGACGCCGAGGAAGCCCCCGCCGAAGTGACCGGTGTGGAACAGCAGCACGCCCAGGATGGCCAGGCCGCGCAGCCCCTCCAGCGGCGCGACGCGCCGCCGGTCGCCCGGCGGCGCCGGGGAGGCGTGGTGCGCGGGCCGTGCGGGGCGTCGGGAAGCGAGGTGTGCGGAGGCATGGGGCTCCATCGGGATCGGCGGGGCGCGCCCGCGGGCCGGGCCGTCCGGCCCGCGGGCGTGGTCGCGCCCCGGCGGCGGGCGGGTTTACTTGCAGCCGAGCCGGCTGTAGACCTTGGAGCCGGTCCACGGCCCGGTGGCCCACCGCTCCGGCGGGGCCGGGGCGAAGGAGTACAGCTCGTGCTGCCGGTCGCCGAACCACTTGGCGAACGCGGCCGAGCCCTGCTGGCAGGAGTGGATGCCGTCCTTGCTGCGCTGCGCCTTGGGCGCGGCGCGGTCGGTCCCCCACAGGGCGGAGGAGTTGAGGAAGTGGACCGTCTCCGGGTGCCTGCGCGCGACCTGCACGGCGGCCTTCGGCGCGGTCCTGATCTCGTTCGCGTGCGGCTTGTAGAAGTCGTCCATCTTGAACGGGGGCGACGGCAGGATGAGCAGTTCGGCGTTCGCGGCCTTGACGGTCCTGGCCAGACGCTCGTAGCCCGCGCGCTGCTCGGCGGGGGTACCCCAGTCGTAGGTCGTGATCTGGTACGCGACGACGTCCGGCTTGAACGTCCGCAGCTCCTTGGCGAGCGCCTTCCAGGTCGGCTGCGCGATGGGCCCGGTGACGCCGCCGCCCCCGGCGGCCGCCATCGACCTGAACTCCGCGCGGCCGGCCTTCATCGCCGCTTCGAGCGCGGGGGCCTCCGCCTCGGCGATGGAGTCGCCCATCCACAGCAGCCTGCGCGGCTTGGCGTCCTGCTTCGTGCCGCCGGACGGCGCGGGCCCGCCGTCGGCCTTGCCGTCGCCGCCCGTTCCCTGGCAGGCGGTGAGCGAGAGCGTGGCCGCCGCGGCGGCGAGGGCGAGGCCGGCGATCCGGTGAACGGATCCGGGCAGCCGGAGAAGAGGCGTGGTCGTGATGTGCATGCCGCCAGCACAGCCCACGCGGACGCCGCTCGGACGGCCGGTCATCGTTTCATCACGTACCGGGAGAAGGCCCGTCACACCGGACGAGCAGCATGGTCATCAGCCGGGCGTCCGCCCCCGGAGCCGGTGCCGTGAGTGAACGCCCACCGCGACACCCCGGGCGATGCCGCGGGCCGCGGGCCGTCACGGGTTCATCATGAAACGCGAGACCGGGCGTCACACGCTTCGCGCACCCTGGTCGAAGGCCGCCGCCCGTCCGGAGGAGGAGAACGCACCGCCCATGGCACGAGTCCTGCTGATCGAAGACGACCCCGCCGTGCAGAGGGGCGTCACCCTCGCGCTGAAACGCCGCGGCCACGACGTGGAGGTCGCGGGCAGCGGCGAGACGGGGCTCCCGGCCGTGGAGCGGCACCGCCCGGACCTGGTCCTGCTCGACCTGATGCTGCCCGGGATGAGCGGGCTGGAGGTGTGCCGCAGGCTCCGCGAGAGCAAGCAGATCCCCATCATCATCCTGTCCGCCCGCGACGACGAGATCGACATGGTCGTCGGGCTGGAGGCGGGCGCGGACGACTACATCATCAAGCCCGCCAGCGCGGAGATCATCGCGGCGCGGATGCGGGCGGTCCTGCGCCGGGTCGCGCCCGTCCAGGGCCCCGGCGCGGACCCGCCGCCCGCTTCGGGAGCGGAGGTCCACGGCGACCTCACCGTCGACCGCACCACCCTGGTCGTGGCCAAGCACGGCGCCGAACTGGCCCTCGCGCCCTCCGAGCTCAAGCTGCTGCTCTTCCTCACCGCCGCGCCCGGCCAGGTCTACAGCCGCCCGCAACTCCTCGAACAGGTGTGGGAGCACTCGTTCTACGGCGACGCCCGCCTCGTCGACGCCTGCGTCATGCGCCTGCGCGCCAAGATCGAGGACGATCCCCGCAGACCGGTGTACGTGCAGACGGTGCGCGGTTTCGGCTACCGGTTCGGGCCCCTCGCATGACGGTCCGGCGCCGCGTTCCGCGGGGCGCGCGGGCCCGCGCCGTGCCGCGGGGCGTACGGGTACGGGTCGCGCCGCGGGGGCTGCGGGCTCGCCTCGTCGTCGCGTTCCTGCTGGCCACCGCGTTCGGCGCCGTGCTCACGGCGGGCATCACGTTCCACCGGGCCCGTTCGGCGATCCTGGAGCGCACGCGCGGCACCGCCCTGGCCGAACTGCGGGCGCAGCTCGCCTCCCTCGCCCCGGACCTGGTCGTCCCGCCCGGCACGCGGGACCTGCGCGGCCTGGCCCGCAGGCTCGACCAGGCCGGAGGCGCCCGCGCCTGGCACGCGGCCGCCGCGTACAAGGACGGCCCGCTGCTGTCGGCGTCCCCCGGCGCCCCGCCCGTTCCGGACGAGCTGCGCCGCGCCGTTCAGGACGGCGGAACGGCGACCTACCAGTACATCGAACGCCGGGGCGGCTCCTGGCTGGCCCTGGGCACGCCCGTCGCCTACGCGGACGACCCCGGCCGCCCCGGCGCGCTCTCCGGGCTGACGGTCTACGCCGTCCTCCCCCTCAAGAAGGACGAGGCCGACGTCCGGGCCCTGGTCACCGCCGCCGAGGCCGGGGCGGTCCCGGCCCTCGCCCTCGCCGTGGTCCCGGCCCTGTTCGCCGCCCGCGGCGTCCTGCGCCCCGTACGGCGCCTTCGGCACGGCGCCGAACGCATCGCCGCGGGCGACCTCGGCACTCGCCTGCACGCCGAGGGGCACGACGAGCTCGCCGCCCTGATCCGCTCGTTCAACGCCATGGCCGACACCCTGGAGAGGGACGACGCCGAGCTGCGCCGCATGGAGGCCGGCGCGCGCCGCTTCGCCGCCGACGTCGCCCACGAGCTGCGCACGCCCCTGGCGGCCATGGCGGCCGTCACCGAGGTCCTCGACGAGGACGCGGCCTCCGGCGTCCTGCCCGCCGACACCGCCGACGCCGTACGGCTCATCAGCGAGGAGACCCGCGGCCTCGTCCGCATGGTCGAGGACCTGATGGAGGTCTCCCGCTTCGACGCGAGGACCGCGCCCGTCCACGCGCAGGACGCCGACCTGCGCACCATCGTGGCCAAGACGCTCCAGCTCCGCGGCTGGGCGGGCGACGAACGCGTCCGCGCCGACCTCCCCGAAGAGGTGTACGTGCACGCCGACCCCCGCCGCCTCGACGTCATCCTGGCCAACCTGGTCGGCAACGCGCTGCGGCACGGCCGCCCTCCGGTCGCCGTCGCCGTCGGCGCACGCGACGGCCGGGCCGTGGTCACCGTCACCGACCACGGACCCGGCATCCCGGACGACGTCCTGCCGCACGTCTTCGAGCGCTTCTACAAGGGCGACACCGCGCGCACCCGTTCCGAGAGCAGCGGCCTCGGCCTGTCCATCGCGTACGAGAACGCCCTCCTCCACGACGGCACCCTGACCGCGGGCAACTCGCCGGAAGGCGGAGCGGTCTTCACCCTGACCCTGCCCCTGGCCGCACACCCGCAGGAGCAGCCATGACCCGCCGTCCGCCGTCCCGCCGCGCCCTTCCCGTCGCCGCGCTCGCCGTCCTGCTCGCCGCCACGGCGGCCGCGTGCGGGATCGACACCACCGGTCCCGTGCGCGCGGGCCCGCCGGCGTCCGGCATCCCGCGGCCCGGCGCGCGGGCGCAGTCCACCCAGCTGTACTTCGCGGGCCCGTACGGCCTGCACGCCGTGTTCCGTCCGACGGGCCGGCGGCTCGGCCCGCAGAACGCTTTGGACCTCCTCCTGAAGGGCCCGACCGACGCCGAGCGCCAGCGCGGCCTGGTGAGCCAGGTACCGCCGATGGCCGGGGAGGTCACCGCGACCGCGACCACCGGAGCCGTGGACGTCCTCGTCCCCGTCTCGGTCGCGACCGGCGAGCTCGACGTCACCGCGGTCGGCCAGCTCGCGTGCACCGCCGCCCACGCCGAGGTGCCCGGCGGCCGGCCCGCCACGCGGGTCGACATCCGCATCCACGAGAACGACACCCGCTCCGAGAGCCCCTGGACCGTCCGCTGCGGCCCCAACGGCACCGTGTCACCGGTGATGAGCTAGCCGCCCGCGCCGCGCCCCCGCCGTCCCCGCCGCGCTCCTGCCGTCGCGGGCCGTAGGGTTTGTGATAGCCTCTAACTATATTTTGGGTGTGTAGCTGACGGCTGGGGAAGGCGGGCGGGACCATGGCGGAGGCGGGCGCGAAGGCCGGTGCGAAGGCGGGCGCGACGTCCCCGCGCGAGCGGTACCGCACGCAGGTACGCGCGGAGATCAAGGAACGCGCGTGGGAGCAGATCGCCTCGACCGGCGCGTCCGCGCTGTCCATCAACGCGATCGCCAAGCAGATGGGCATGAGCGGGCCCGCGCTCTACCGCTACTACGCCGGCCGCGACGCCCTCATCACCGACCTCATCCGGGACGCCTACCGCAGCCTCGCCGACTCCCTCCTCGCGGCCTCGGCCGGGGGCCCCGACCTGGCCGTGCTGGCGAACGCCATGCGCGCCTGGGCCCTCGAAGACCCCCAGCGGTACTTCCTCATCTACGGCACGCCCGTCCCCGGCTACCACGCGCCCGACGACACCACGCTCATCTCCGGCGAGATCATGGCGCTCCTGCTCGACGCCTGCGCGCCGCTGGCCGCGGACAGCCCCGCCGCCCCGTTCGACGCGCATCTGGACGACCACCGGGAATGGGCGGACGGCCACCCCGCCCCGTCCACCGTCCTGCACCGGGCCCTGACCTTCTGGACCCGGATCCACGGCGTCCTGTCCCTGGAACTCGCCGGGCACTTCGCCGGGATGGGGTTCGACCCCGCCCTGCTCTTCGCGGACGAGCTGGACCGCCTGCTGGCGCCCTGACACCTCTCCACCGCCGTCCCCTAGGGCGTTTGGAGGGCGGTGGTGGGGGAGAGGCGGGCGGCGCGGACGGCGGGGTAGAGGCCGGCGAGGGTGCCGATCGCGAGGGTGGCGGCGAACCCTGCGGAGATCGACCAGACGGGGACGACCGGGGGCAGTCCGGCGGACGCCGCGTACGCGGCGGTGGCCAGGGAGCCGAGGACCATGCCCGCCGCGCCGCCGAGCACCGAGAGCAGGAGCGACTCGGTGACGAACTGGAGGCGGACGTGGCCCCGGGTGGCGCCGAGGGAGCGGCGCAGGCCGATCTCGTGCCGCCGCTCCAGCACGGAGACGACCATGGTGTTGGCGACTCCGACGCCGCCGACGAGCAGGGCGACCGCGCCGAGGCCGAGCAGCAGGTCGGTGAACGCGCCGGTGGCCGCGGCCTTGGCCTGGAGCGCCGCGGAGGGGTCGGTGACCTTGACGTCCTGCGGGTTGCGCGGGTCGATCGTGCGGGGCAGCAGGCCGCGCACGCGGGAGACCGCGCCGTCGGCGGAGCGTGCGTAGACCGAGGTGGGACGGCCGTCGAAGCGCAGGTACTCGCGCGCCGCGTCCCAGCCGGTCAGCGCGGACCGTTCGATCTCCGGGGCCAGGGGCAGGGGGGCGAGGATGCCGATGACGGTGAAGTAGCGGTCGGCGATGAAGACCTGCCGGCCGATCTCGTCGACGCCGAGGCGGCGGGCCGCGACGGAGCCGAGGACGACGGAGGGGAAGCGGCCGTTTCCCGCGTTCAGCCAGGTGCCGCGGCGGAGTTCGCCGCGCAGGGTCGCGAGCAGGGTCTCGGTGGCGGCCTGCGCGGTGATCCCGCCCGTGTCCTCTTCGGGGATCTTGTCGGAGCGCCGTACGGTGCCGGTCAGCGTCCCGGTGGCCGCGGAGTGCTCCACGCCCTCGATGCGCCGCGCCGTCTTCTCGGCGCCCGGGGTGAACGCCGCCTTCTCGCCGGTCAGCAACGAGACGCCCGGGCTCGCCACCAGCAGGTCGGTGCCCAGCCTGTCGAGCCGCCGCTGGACGTCGGCCTTGCCGGACGCCGAGATCCCCACCACCGAGATCATCGTCGCGATGCCGATCGCGATGCCGAGCGCGGACAGGACGACCCGCGCGGGACGGGTGCGCAGCCCCGCCGCGCCGGTGCGCAGCACGTCGGCGGCCGAGAGCCTGGCGGGCCGCGGCCTCGCGGCCCTCACGCGGCGGCCCTCGCGGTGTCGGAGACGATCAGCCCGTCGCGGAGCCGCACCCGCCGGGGCAGCGTCGCGGCGATCTCGTGGTCGTGGGTGATCACGGCGATCGTGGTCCCTCCCGCGTTCAGGTCGTGCAGCAGCGCCATCACCGCGTCGCCGGACGCGGTGTCCAGCGCGCCGGTCGGCTCGTCGGCGAGGAGCAGGACGGGGTCCCCGGCGATGGCGCGGGCGATCGCGGCGCGCTGCTTCTGGCCGCCGGACAGCTCGTGCGGACGGTGCGCCATCCGGTCGGCGAGCCCGACCCGTTCGAGCACCTCCGCGGCCTCGCGGCGGCGCGTCCGGAGCGGCCGGCCGCTGTAGAGCAGGCCGTCCGCCACGTTGTCCAGCGCGGAGACCCCGGGGGCCAGGTGGAACGACTGGAAGACGAACCCGAGGCTCTGGGCGCGCAGCGCCGACAGCTCGCGGTCGCGCAGGTCCGCCACCTCGTGCCCGGCGATCCGGACCGAGCCGCTGGACGGGCGGTCGAGGGTGCCGACGATGTGCAGGAGCGTGGACTTGCCCGAGCCGGACGGCCCGACGATCGCCGTCATCTCCCCGCGCCGGACCGTCAGATCGACGCCGGCGAGCGCCGCGACTCCGCCGGGGTACTCCTTGCGCACTGCGGTGAGCTCGACGACGGGTTCGCCGGACGGGCTCGTCGCGGGGCTCATGCGGACGGCACCTCGACCTTCACGCCTTCGCTGAGACCGTCCCCGGCCACCTCGACGCGGCCCTCGCCGAACACGCCCAGCTCGACCTCGACCGTACGGCGGCCGGCGCCGTTCACCGTCCGGACGCCGTAGCCGCCGCCCGGCAGCGCCAGCAGGGCCTGAACGGGCACCGACAGCACGTCCTTCCTGGTCCGCGTCGTGATGTTCACGGTGACGGGCGCCTGGTCGAGGCCGGTCACCCGCCCGGGGTCCGCGAGGCCGACGACGACCTTGACCTTGGCCGCGCCGTCGCCGTCGCCGTCCGAGCCGTTCCCGCGGTCCTTGGAGGCCGTCGTGCCGACGCTCCTGACCGCGCCCTCGGCGGTGCCGCCGCCCGGCAGCTCCACGGTGACCCTGGTGCCCTTCCTGAGCGTGCCGGCCTGCTCGACGCCGAGTTTCAGGGTGACGACCCGTTCGGTGCCGGAGGCCGTCACGATCGGGCCGCCGGGGGCGACCCGGTCGCCGACCGAGGCGTTCCGGTCGCTGACGCGGACGGGGCCGGGCGCGAAGACGATCGCGTCGGGCCCGACCGTTCCGGTGGCCTTGGCGCGGTGGTCCTTCTGCCAGCGCTCGACCGCGGCGGCGGTGGCCCCGGTGTACTTCCTGTCGACGGTGAGCCCCTGGCCGTAGCCGAGGACGCCGAGGTTCTTCTCCAGTTGCAGCACGTCCGGTCCTTCGTCGCCGGCCTTGAGGTTCCGGTACATCGGGCGCGCGCCGTACATCAGCCGTACGGGCCGTCCGTCCAGCTCGTACAGCCTGTCGCCCGCGCCGGCACGGGAGCCGGGCCTCGCGATCCACGTGACCACGCCCGCCGCGCCGGCCTTCAGCCCGCGGTCGCCGCCGTAGCCGAGGGTGCCCTCCACCGAGGTGGAGTCGCTCAGGTCGCCCCGCCGGACAGCGGCGGTCGCGGTGGACGCGTCCGGATCGCGGCGCGTTTCCCCGCTGTCGCCCGCGTTCACCGCGACCGCGGCTCCCACGGCAACGGCCACCACCGCCGCCGCGCCGGCGCCGATGGCCCTGCTCCGCCTCATCGGCCGGTCGATCCGATCTGGGAGCCGCACGCCTTGTTGGCCTTGTCGAACTCCTGCTTCTTCGCCGCGGTGCTCGGCAGCGGCAGCGCGGCCGTCGCCCCACCGTCGAACTTCGGGTCCGGCATGTTGACGCCGTGCTCGCGCATGCAGCGCGCGAACCTGAGCTGCTTGTCCTTCTCCGCCTGCGAGACCGGCTTCGGCTCCGGGATCCCGGCGACCGTACGGCACGCCTTCACGGCCTCCTCGATCTTCTTCGCGCTCATGCCCCCGCCGCCGAGGGTGATCCCGCCGGCGTCCTCCCCGGCCTTCGGGTCGGGCATGTCGACGCCGTGCTCGCGCATGCACTTGGCCAGCTTGAGCTGCTGGTCCGCCGAAGGCCCGCCGCCCGCGGACGCGCCCGTCGCGGAGCCGTTCGACTCGTTCTCCCCGCCGCCGGAGCCGCCGCACCCGGCGGTGAGGAACGCCAGGGCGGCGAGCCCGAGGGCGGCGGCGGGGACGCGCGGGCGGCGCTGATGGACGGTCATCGGAGGGTCCTCCCGGTCGCGGCCGGGCCCCATCGGCCCGGCGACGCCCACAGCGTCACCGAGTCCGGTGTTTCGTTTCCTTAACCGGAGCGGCGACGGCCGCTTTATCTTTTCGAAAGCGCCGCTCGGATAGACCTGGCGTATGCGCGTGCTGCTGGTGGAGGACGAGAGCTATCTGGCGGAACTGGTCGCCGACGGGCTCCGAGGACAGGCGATCGCTACGGACGTCGCCCACGACGGCGCGGAGGCGCTGCGCCGGTTCGAGGCGATGGACTACGACGTCCTGGTGCTGGACCGGGACCTGCCGGAGGTGCACGGCGACGAGGTCTGCCGGCGCGTCGCGGGCAGCGGGCGGCTGACGCGGATCCTGATGCTGACCGCGTCCGGGACGGTGCGCGACCGGGTCGAGGGGCTCGGGCTCGGCGCCGACGACTACCTGCCCAAGCCGTTCTCCTTCGAGGAGCTCGTCGCCCGGGTGCTGGCGCTCGGGCGGCGCGCCCGGCCCGCGCTGCCGCCCGTCCTGGAACGGGCCGGGGTCGCGGTGGACGTCGCGCGCCGCCGGGCGTCCCGCGACGGCCGCCGCCTGGACCTGTCGCGCAAGGAGTTCGCCGTGCTGGAGGCGCTGATGCGGGCGGACGGCGCGGTGCTCGGCACCGACGAGCTGATCGAGCAGATCTGGGAGGAGCACATCACCTACAACTCCAACGCGGTACGGGTGACCGTCAGCAAGCTGCGGGCCAAGCTCGGCCCGCCGGCCGTGGTCGAGACCGTCTCCGGGTCCGGCTACCGGATGGGCGCCGGCTCGTGAGGATCACCGCGAGGGCCCGGCTGACCGCCCTGTACGGCGGGCTGCTGCTCGTCGCGGGCGGCGGCCTGGTCGCGTCGGTCTACCTGCTGATGCGGCACACCCTCGCCGGACGGCTGCCCGTCGCCATGACCACGGCGATCCCGCCGTCGGCCGGCTGGCGGCCCGCGACGCCGCTGCCCTCCGCCCCGGCGGACGACACGGCGGTGCCCGCCCAGGTCGTCCCGGGGCGGCATCTCGCGATCACCCGCGCCGCCACGACCGCCGCCGAGGACACCACCTACCGGCAGCTCCTGGTCGTCTCGCTGGTCGCCCTGGCGATCTTCGCGGTGGTGTCGGTGCTGCTGGCCTGGTGGATGGCCGGCCGCGTGCTGCGCCCCGTCCACACCATCACCGCGACCGCGCGCCGCCTGTCCGGCGAGGACCTGAGCGAGCGGATCTCCCTCCAGGCCCCGCCGGGCGAGCTCAAGGACCTCGCCGACACCTTCGACGCCATGCTCGGCCGGTTGCAGAGCCTGGTGTCGGCGCAGCGGAGGTTCGTCGCGAACGCCGCGCACGAGCTGCGCACGCCCCTCGCGGTGCAGCGCGCCGCGCTGGAGATCGGCCTCGCCGAGCCCGACCCCGCCAAGGTCGCCCGGGTGCGCGCCAAGCTGCTGGAGGTCGCCGACCGCAGCGAACGGCTCATCGAAGGGCTGCTGCTGCTCTCGGCCGGCGACCGGGGACTCGACCGGCCCGAGCCGATCGACGCCGCCGGGATCGTCACGGCCGTCCTCGGCGAGCACCGGGCCGACGCGCGCGACCGCGGGGTCTCCATCGAGCCGCACGTCGAGCCCGTACGGCTCCAGGGCGACCCCACCCTCTTCCGGCACCTCGTCCGCAACCTGATGGAGAACGCCCTGCGCTACAACGCGCCCGGCGGCCGGATCCTCGTCCGTCTCGGCGCCGGCGAACTCGCCGTCGCCAACACGGGCCCGAAGGTGCCGCCCGACGTCGCGTCCCACCTCTTCGAACCGTTCCGCCGCATGCACCCGCGCCGCCACGCCCCGGCGAAGGCGTCGGCCTGGGCCTGTCCATCGTCGCGTCGATCGCGCGTGCGCACGGCGCCGAGGCGACCGCCGAAGCCAACCCCGACGGCGGCCTTACCGTACGAGTCGCCTTCGCTCGCCTCGCCCACCCGCCGGAAGGCGAGCCCGCCCGCCGCGCCGGGCCCTGACCCGAGGCGCGCGGCGCTTTTGGGTCAGGGGTGGTGGAGGCCCTCGCGGAGTCCGACGAGGGCCGCTTCGGTGCGGTTGCCGACGTCGAGCTTGCCGAAGATCGCGTGGGCGTGGTTGCGGACCGTCCGCTCGGAGATGTGGAGGCTGCGGGCGATGCCGCGGTTGGTCATGCCGCTGGCGATCAGGGCCAGGATGCGCTGCTCCTTGGCGGTCAGGCGCCGCAGGACGGTCGCGCCGGCGGCGGGGGGTGGCCGCGCGTTCTCGCCGTCCTGCTCGCAGGCGCCCGAGACGGCGGCGCGCGAGCGCCGCAGGGTGTCGAGCAGGATCCGCTGCTCGTTCATGATCTGCTCCGCGTGCTCGATCGCGCGGTCGAGGCGTGCCAGGGACCTCTCGTGGGCGGGGCAGCAGACCGGGGACGGTTCCGCGCGCTCGCCGACCGCGGGGGCGGCCATGTCCTCTCCCGCCCGGATCAGTGGCCGGGACGGCTCTCGCGGATGTAGCGATCGGCCTCGCCGACGGAGTGGCTCCCGTCGTGCAGCATCTTCTGGGTGATCACATAGCTGGCGCCGGCCCGCATGCCGTCCAGCAGGTGCGGCAGCGTCCCGCAGCCGCCGGACGCGACGACGGGCACGGGGACGGCCCCGGCCATCGCGCGGACCAGCGCGAGGTCGTACCCCTTCCCGGTGCCCTCCTGGTCGAGGCTGTTGGGCAGGATCCGGCTCGCGCCGAGGTCGGTGAGCATGCGCGCCCACATCACCGCGTCCAGCGGCGTGTCGGTCTCGCCGCCCTCGATGGCGACCTCCCAGCGGTCCTCGCCGGAGCGCCGGACGTTCATCACGCCCAGCACCCGGTCGCCGCCGAACCGCTCCGCCGCCGTGTGCAGGATCGACGGCCGTTCGACGGAGGTCGTGCTGATGCCCACCGCGTCCACCCCGAGGGCGAACAGCGAGCCGATGTCGTCGAACGACCGCGCGACCCCGTTCGCCACGGAGACCCACAGGTCGACGCCGGAGTCCCTGGCGCGCCCGACGACCGCCAGGCTGGCGGCGCTGCGCTCCCAGGGCTCCTGGACGTCGACGAACACCCGTCCGGCGCCCTGCTGCTCGTACATCTGGATGAGCTCCACGGGGTCGGACGGGTCGAGCAGGCCCGGAATGGCCGACGGCTCCAGGGTGCGCCCCTGCGCGATGTCGATCGTGGGGACGACGGGGGAGTCGTGGCGGGTGCGGTCGCTGGTGGCGGGCATGCGGTCCTCCGGTTGCGAGAGGTCGGGGTTCGTCCATGGGGACCCGTCGGGTCTCCGCAGCGGACCCGGTGGCCGGGCGCTGCCTGCCGCTCCCTCTTCCCCCGGTTCTGACGCCGCGCTTGCACGGCGCTGACATCTCCCCACGCGCGCCGCTTTCCCGGATTCTCCGGCGGGCGTGAATGCGGCCGATGAGACCGAAACCGGGATATCGGCTGCCCGGGCCGTCCATTTTCTGGACGTTTCCATTCGCGTGTTACGATCACCCGTGCCGGGTAGGTGAGTGGTCATCACCCCCCACCCGAATACCGCGGGAATCCTGCGCCGATGCTCGACATTCGCCTACTGGGGCCGTTGCGCGTGCGCTCCAGCGGTGCCGAGAACGCCGTCGAAGGGCCGAAGAAGCGCAGCCTCGTCGCCGCACTGCTCATTTACAGGAACCGGATCGTCTCCGCCGAGGAGCTGATCCGCCAAGCCTGGCCGTACGACGCCCCGCCCCGGGTGGAGAACGCCCTCCAGGCGCACATCTCCAGGATACGCGCCGATATCCGGCGGTGGCGCGAGGGGGAAATCGTCACCCTCACCACGCGCTATCCCGGCTATATTCTGGAAGTGCCGGAACGGTGCGTCGACGCCAGCCGCTTCCGCCGCAAGTGCGCGCGGGCGCACGCGGTGAAGAAGATCGATCCCGAGCAGGCCGCCAGGCTGTACCGTTCGGCGCTCGACCTGTGGCGCGGGCCCGCCTTGCAGGACGTGCCGAACGGGCCCGTCCGCGACGCCGAGGCGGCCCAGCTGACGCGCGAGCGGCTCGTCGCGACGACGCGCATGGTCGAGGTCCACCTCGAACTGGGACGGCACCTGGAGGTCATCCCCGGCCTGGAAAGGCTGGTCGCCGAGCACCCGCTGGAGGAGCGCCCGTACGCCCAGCTCATGGTCGCGCTGGCGCGGGCCGGGCGCGTCAGCGACGCGCTGGAGGTCTATTCGCGAGCGCGCCTACGGCTGGCCGAAGGCGCCGGCCTGTCGCCGTCCCCCGCCCTGGAAAGACGCATGCACATCATTCTGCGCGGCGACGGGGACACCGCGGAGGAGGACGGGAGCGGGAGCGCCTGACGTCCCCTGCCTCACTGCCCGGCCAGCAGAGAACGGAGACGCGCGCTGTCCGGTGAGATTCGGCGCGCGACCTCCACCGCGGAAAGGAGAGCCGATTCCTGACTCGTCACTCCGTTGGTGTGATTGCCCGCGAAATAGAGCCCGCCCGCTCCTTGGGCGGATTCCAGCCGGCGGCGTGCCCTGACCGTCGCGGGAGTGATGAGGAAATGCTGGAAGTCGGCGCGGTGCAGCAGCCGCCGCGGAAGCCTGTCGCGCTTGACGATCTGGCTCTTGAAGACGTCCACGCCGTGAACGGGGCCGAGCCAGTCGGACGTCTCGCACGACACGCCGTCGGTCACCAGGTTGCTGGACGCCCAGTGCGCCGGATCCGGCGGCATGTAGAGCGGATCGAGGTGGAGCGCGTAGGCCGCCCTGACGGGCCGGAACGAGGCCATCGCCGCGCGCAGGTCGCCGGTGCCCGCCAGCGGCGCGAGGAGGTCGCCCGCCGCCGGCGGCGGAACGGCCAGGACCAGGCGGTCGACCGTGTGCCGTTCGCCCGCCGCGTCGGCCAGTTCGAACCGTTCGCCGGCGCGGCGCGCCTCCCTCAACGCCGCGCCGGTCTTGATCCGCGCCCTCGGCGACCCGGCCGCGAGCGCCCACGCCGAGCTTTCGAGGCCGGACGCCAACTGCTGCCAGCGGGCCTCGCCCGACGCGGCGACGTAGAAGTGGGTCGCGACGCGCGCCGACAGTTCCTTGACCTGCTCGATGTCGCAGCAGAACAGCGAGGCGGGCCGGGCGTACAGCAGGTCGCGCTTGAGGTCGTCCGGCACCGGCAGCGGCTCGACCAGGTCGGCGAGCGGGACGTCCCAGTCGTCTCCCGACTCGTACCGGTCGAGGGCGTGTTCGAGGAAGCAGCCGAGCGCTTCCCAGGCCGGTCCGAGGACGGTGCTGCGCGGATGCTCGGTCGGGCCGTCGGCGGGAGTGACCAGGAACGGCTCGACCGCGCCGGAACGGCGTACCGACAGCGACGCCGGGATCGGCCTGATCTGCTCGCCGGGGTAGCCGAGAAGCTCCAGGAGCCTGCGGTGGAGCGGAAAGACGTCGGCGGAGATGTCCTGCGAGCCGAGCTCGATCGACACCTGTTTCCCGTTGAGCCAGATCGGGACGGAACGCGCGTGCCCGCCGATCCGGTCGCGGGATTCGAGAACGACGCACTCGTGGTCGTCTTCCAGCAGCCAGGCGACCGCCAGACCGGCGATCCCGGCTCCCGCGATCCCAATTCTCACGAGGCGGCCTTTCGAATGTTTTCGTGCGTGAATTAGCGGCGCGTTCGCAGTGCCTATATGTGCGCAAGTTTACGTCTCGGATGTTGCGCGCCGCATAGTAGATTCGTCCTGTGTCATTTTTCCCAGCTAGCCCGCCGCGCCCACGGGTAGTGGCGGAGAAGGCAGAGAGGTAGAGAAGGCGGAGAAAAGGAGCGGGAGATGTCTGCGGCGCGCGATCTGGTGGACGAGATGGCTCGTGCCCGCGCTCGCGCTCCGGTCCCCAATCCGTTGCTGGACCTGGCGCGGGAGGGACGCGTCACGACCGCGCACCTGCTGCGCCTGACGCGGGTCGAGCGGATGTACCACGATGCCGAACTCGCGGCGTACGGAACGCTGCTGGCCCGTTTTCCCCGTCCCGATGCCGCCGCTCTCTTCATCGACGTCGCGGGAGTCGTTCAGGAGGCCCGGCTGAGGCTCGATTCCGTGATCCGCGGCCTGGGAGGCGACCCCGACGAAGAGAGCGGCGCTTTCTCACTGCCGGGATTCGGTGTCGCCGAGCACGGATTCTGCGGTTACGTCTCCTGGCTCGCGTTGAACGGCAGCCAGGCCGCCGCGGCGCTCGCCCTCTACTCCGGTGAGGACGGCGTCTACTACGGAGGCTCCGCCGCGCTGGTGGAGCAACTGCGCAAGCGGGACGCGGCGGTTCCCGGCGAGTTCCTCGACTACTACGCGGGCACGCCTTCCGAGCGGCAGAACGACCACGCGCTCCGGGTGGCGCAGCAAGGACTGGACCGGGGCGACTCTCCCGCCGCGGCGCTGGAGGCGGCGCGGCTGTGCGACGACTACATGGCGCTGCTCTGGCAGGCGGCGGCCGGCGCGCCGCGCTGAACGGCCCGCGCCCCGGCACCCCGACAACGCAGGAGATGGCACGGACATGCGGATGATCCGTTTCGAACGGCCCGGTTCCCCCCTCGACGTGCTGGAATGCGTCCAGGCGCCGGACCCCGAGCCGCCGCCGGGCCGGGTGCGCGTCCGGATCAGCGCCCGCCCGGTCAACCCGTCCGACCTGCTCTACGTGCGCGGACGCTACGGCCGCCCGCCGCCCTCGCCCTCGCCGGTGGGCTTCGAGGCCGCCGGTGTCGTGGACGCGTGCGGCGCCGGAGCCGGACCGGCGCCGGGCACGCGGGTGGCGCTCGACGCCGCCGGCACCTGGCAGGACCTGGTCGTCGCCGACCCCGCCGACCTCACCGTGCTGCCGGACGACATCGGCGACGACGACGCCTGCCAGATGTCGATCAACCCGCCGACGGCGCTCCTGCTCGTCCGCCTGGCCGGCCTCCGCACGGGGCAGTGGCTGGTGCAGAACGCGGGCGCGTCGGCCGTCGCGCGGATGGTGACCCGGCTGGCCGTCCGCGCCGGAGCGCGCTGCGTCAGCATCGTGCGCAGCGGCCGGCACTCCGCCGCGCTCCGCGAGCTCGGGGCGACCGTCATCGACGCCTCGTCCGAGCCGGTCGGCGACCGCTGCGCGGACCTCACCGCGGGCAGGGGCGCCGCCGTGGCGTTCGACGCGGTCGGCGGGCAGGCCAGCGACCAGGCGGTCCGCTGCCTCGCCGACGGCGGACGGCTGGTCGTCTACGGCCTGATGTCGGGGCAGCCGGCCACCGTGCGCACGGAGGACCTCATCTTCCGGTCCGTCGGCGTCGAGGGCTTCTGGCTGCCCGAACGCCTGCGGACCCTCGACCGGGACGAACGCGCCGGCCTCGCCGCCGCCGTCGTGGACGGCCTGCGGACGGGCGTCCTGAGGTCGGAGGTCGAGGCCCGGTATCCGCTCGCCGGGTTCGCCGACGCGGTGCGCCACGCCGCCGCGCCCGGCCGCACCGGCAAGATCCTCCTCACCCCCTGATCCGCACGCGCCCTTTCCCGTGACGCGCGGAAGAACTGTACTAGGACGAAAATACCAGGTACCGATTGTCCGGACGGGTAGTAAGAGGGCGCACGACGTACCGGAAAAGGCGGCGGTGACTACGCCTCGGAAAGGGGATGGATGTGAACTCCGCAGAGAGAAACGTGGAATCTTTGACCGGCAAACTGGTCGAGCTGCGCCGCAGAAACCCGATTCCCAATCTCTTTCTCGAACGCGTGAAATCGGACCGCTTCGGCCGTGAGGATCTGCGCGCCCTCATACGCGGCGAGATCCGGACCGCCGAGGCGGAGATGACCGTCTACGCGCTCGGCACGGCCCTGCACCGGCACGAGGTCTTCCAGGACCTCAACACCATGGCGGTGGACGCCCGTTCGCACCTGTCCTCGATACGGCCGCTGGTCGGCATCGACGACGAGAGCGCGGAGAACGGCGCGGTGGGCCCCGACGGTTTCGCCTGCCCGGGTTTCCTGAGCTGGGCCGTCCTGCATTGCAACCGGGCGGAGCTCGGCCTGGTCATGTACGCCGACCTGGAGAGCTACGGCGGCGGCAGCCGTGAGATCGCCGACGCCATGCAGGTGGCCTCGACCGAGGTCCCCGAGCAGATCGTCCGGTACTACGCGGACGGGGTGCCCGACGGCCTTTCCAGCAAGGTCCTCGGTCTCGTGCAGGAAGGCATCGACAGGGGCGACGACGTGTCCCGCGCCGTACGGCTGGCCCGCGTCATGGAGGAATGCGTGGGGCGGTACTGGCAGGCCGCCGTCGCACCCGAACGGAACGCGCCCGAACGGAACGCGCCCGAAGGAAACGCAAGCGAAGGGGATCCGCGATGACGTCCGCGTCCTATAAGCCGGGCCCGCACACCGCGACGCTCGTGGACGAACTGGCCCGGCTCCGCGCCGGCGAACCCGTTGGCAACGCGCTGCTCGACCTGGCGCGCGCGGGACGGCTGGAGGTCGAACATCTGCGCCGGCTGGTCGGCGTCGAACTCCAGTGCCACATCGCGGAACTGACCGCGTACGGGACTCTCATCGGGCGCTTTCCGCACCGTCCGGCGGCGGGCCTCTTCCTGGACGTCGGCCGCCTGGTCTACGACGCCCACCCGAAACTCCGCGCCTGCGCTTTCGCGCTGGACATTCCGGAGGAACGGTTCTACAGGTGGCCGACCGGCCCGGCCGCGCACGCCTTTCCCGGACTGATCTCCTGGACGGCCCTGCACGGGTCCCTGGCGGACGCGGCGTTCGGCCTGTACGCCGACCTGACGGCCTACTTCCCCGGCTGCTCCGAACTGCTCACGCAGGTCGGAGCGCTCGACCTGAAAGTGCCGGAGGAGTTCGCCGCCTACTACGAAGGCGGCGAATCCGAAGAGATGAACGACAACACCCTGGACGTCGTCGAGCACGGCATCGTCCACGGCGACGACCCGGCGAGGGCCCTGGCGTCCGCACGGACGGTGGACGAGCACATCGGCAGGTTCTGGGCCGCCGCCGCGGGCAGCGACGGCTGACGCACCCCCCGGCGGCGACGCCACGTACCTCGGCACAGGAGAGGAAGGGACGATGGCGCAGGCGGTCCCGGAGCATGTGAGGCGGTGGAACCGGACCGCGCGGCCGTACCCGCGCGACGCGGTGCTGCCGAACCTGTTCGACGCCCAGGTCCGCCGCACCCCCGACGCCCCGGCCCTCACCGCCGGCGGGACGACGCTGACCTACCGGGAGCTGTGCGAACGCGCCGCGGCGCTGGCCCGCCCCTCCACGACGGCCACGGTGTGGACGGGGGCGAGCCGGTGGGCCTCCTGCTGGACCGTTCGCTGGAGTCGGTGGTGGCGCTCTGGGCCGTCCTCAAGGCGGGCGGCGCGTACGTCCCGCTGGACCCCGACCAGCCGACCGGACGGCTCCAGGAGATGGCCGACCGGATCGGCGCCGCGTGCCTGCTCACCCGGGACCGCTGGCGCGACCGGCTGACCGCGGCCTCCGTCCTGGCGGTGGACGACGTCCCGGCGGCGAGCGGTCCCGCCGTCCCCGCCCCGCGGCCGGTGTCCGTCCGCGCCCCGCGGCCGGTGTCCGTCCGCGCCACCGACCCGGCCTACCTGATGTTCACCTCCGGGACCACGGGGAAGCCGAAGGCGGTGGTCGTGCCGCACAGGGGCGCGGTCCGCCTCGCCACCAGCATCGACTACGCCGACATCGGGCCGGACGACGTGTTCCTCGGCACCACCAACCCCGCGTTCGACGTCTCCTGCTTCGAGGTCTTCGGCGCGCATCTGAACGGCGCGCACCTCGTCCTGCCGGACCGCGAGGTGCTGCTGTCCCCGCCCGACCTCGCCCGCGCGATCACCGGGACGGGCGCGACCGTCATGTGGCTGACCGCCGGCCTGTTCCACCAGATGGGGTTCGCCCGCCCCGGCATGTTCGGCACGCTGCGCTACCTGATCGCGGGCGGCGACGCGCTCAACCCCGAGTGCGTGCGCGGCATCCTCGCGGCGGACCCGCCCCGCGTCCTCCTGAACGGCTACGGCCCGAGCGAGAACTCCACGTTCTCCACCACCCACCCGGTGACCGCCCTGCCGGACGAGGCGCGGACCGTCCCGATCGGCAGGCCGATCGCCAACTCGACGTGCTACGTCCTGCGCGAGGACCGCTCGCCCTGCGACCCCGAGGAGGAGGGCGAGCTGTACGTCGGAGGGGACGGCGTCGCGATCGGCTACCTCGGCGACGAGGAGCGCACGGCGGAGTCCTTCCTGCCCGACCCGTTCGCCCGCCGCCGCGGCGCGCGCATGTACAGGACCGGCGACCTGGGGCTGTGGCGGCCCGACGGCGTCCTGGAGTTCACCGGGCGCGTGGACCGCCAGGTGAAGATCCGCGGCTTCCGGGTCGAGCCGGAGGAGGTGGAGTCGGCCGCGCTCGCCCACCCGCAGGTGCAGGAGGCCAAGGCGGTCGTGGACGAGGACGGGGCCGAGGACAAGTCCCTCGTCCTGTGGGCCGCGCCGCGCGGCGAGGTGGAACGCGACGACCGGCGGCTGCTCGCCCGGCGGCTCCGCGGCTTCCTGCGAGACCGGCTCCCCGCGTTCATGCTGCCCGCGCGGCTCGCGGTCGCCCGCAAGCTGCCGCTCGGCCGCACCGGCAAGGTGGACGCGAACGCGGTGAAGGCGCTGTCGGAGGAAGAGACCGACCACAAGGAAGCGGCCGAACCACCGCGCGGCGACACCGAGCAGGCCCTCGCCCGCCTCTGGGGCGAACTCCTCGGCATCGACCACGTCCGCCGGACCGACGACTTCGTCGCCCTCGGCGGCCAGTCGCTGCAAGTCGTCCGGATGGTGCCCGCGCTCCGCGGCGCGCTGGACCTGCACGGGCCCGCGGACCGTTCGCTCGTCCGCATGGTGCTCGACACACCCGTCCTGCACGAACTCGCCACCCGTCTCGACGACGTCCGCGAAGGCCGCGCCGCGACCGGCGACGGCGACGTGGACCTGCGCAAGGAAGCCGTGCTCGACCCGGCCGTCCGCTTCGAGGCCCCCGCCGACCCGGACAGGGCCGAGCGCCCTCGCACGCTCCTGCTCACGGGCGCGACCGGCTTCCTCGGCGCGTTCCTGACCCGGCGGCTCATCGACGCGACGGACCTGCGGATCGTCTGCCTCGTCCGGGCAGAGGACGCCGAGGAGGGGCACCGCCGCGTGGAGGCGGCGCTACGCCGCTACGGGCTCCCGCCCACCGGCCTGGACGACCGGGTGACCACGCTGGCCTCCGACCTGTCCGCACCCCGCCTGGGCCTCACCGCCGAACGGTTCGCGCGGCTGGCGGGCGAGATCGACGTGATCCTCCACAACGGCGCGCACGTCAACTTCCTCTACCCGTACTCCCAGCTCGCCGCCGCGAACGTCGCGAGCGTCCGCGAGCTGCTCCGGCTCGCCGGGACCGAACGCCTCAAGCCCGTCCACCACCTCTCCTCCGTCGCCGTCGCGGCCGGGCTCGGCAAGGCCGGCACACGGCGCCTGCGTGAGGACGACCCCCTCGGTGACCCGGAACTGCTGAACCAGGGGTACGCCGAGACGAAATGGGTGGCCGAGCACCTCCTGCGCGAGGCCGCCGCCCGCGGGCTCCCCGTGAGCGTCTACCGCCCGTCCGAGCTCATGGGGACGCGCGTCCGCGGCGTCCAGTCCACGAAGACCATGATGAGCGCCCTGTTCAAGGCCGTCATCGAGAACGGCGTCATCCCGGACGTTCCGCTGCTTCTCGACCTCGTCCCCGTGGACGCGGCGGCCGAGGCCCTGGTGCACCTCGTCCTCAACGAGCCGCCGCGCGGCCACGCCTACCACCTGGTCAACCCGGCCCCCGCGCCGCTGTCCCTCCTCGCCGAACGGGCCCGCGCCCACGGCTACGAGATCCGCACGGCCGGCCATGACGAGTGGCTCGCGGAGACGGCCCGGCACGCGTCCGCGCACCCCGAGGCGCCGATCTCCGACTACATGCCCATGTTCACCGAACGCTCGGAACGGACGGGCCTGTCGGTGTTCGAGGCGTCCTTCGCCCCGAACGTGCCCGACCTCGACCGTTCCAACATCACCCGGGCCCTGCGCGGCAGCGGCCTCACGATCCCGCCCGTGGACGCCGACCTGATCGACCTGTACCTCCGCTACCTCCAGTCGACCGGCTTCCTCCCCCCACCCCACTGACAGCCGTCGCCGCGGCGACAACGCTCCCGAACGGCCTCCTGGGAACGGGTGCCGTTCTCTAGGGCAGGTGCTCGTCGACGTAGCGGGCGATCTGCCGGGCCGCCCGGTCCAGTGCCTGCTGGGTGACGCCTCGGGGACGCATGAGCTCGTCCAGGCGGTACGTCAGCGCGGCGGCGCAGATGCTCGCGGCGCTGCGGGGCAGGGCGCAGGTGATGAGCGGTCCGGGATCGGAGAGCCCTGAACGCCAGGGGGTGTGCGTGACCAGCGACACCCCGCGGTCGCCGGGGTACGCGCCGCCGGTCATCAGGTAGGCGAGGTGGTCCGGCTTGCCGGTCGGGACGTCCTCCCGCGCGGAGATCGGTGTGGCGTCGCCGCAGTTCAGGGGGTCGGTGCGCCTGAGGCGGGCCGCTTCGCCGCCGCGGGGGAAGTAGCCGCATTCGTAGCCTCTCCGGTAGAGCAGCACCGTCACGCCCCCGGCCTCCGCGGTGCCGACTCCGCTTCCGCCCCGGCGGTGCACTTCCGCCCGGCGGGCCCGACGAACCGGACCTCCCGGAACGGCACCTGGTAGACGCCCGCGCCCGCCGGAAGCCGTACCTCCGGCGGCAGCCGGACCCGGGACGGCGGCGACGGCCGCGCCTCGTTGAACCCGCAGGACCGCGCCGAGACGGCGACGGCCGCCCTGGTGGCGCTGGGCTCGCGCGCCGGTCCCGCCGTCTCCCGCTGGACGGCGTAGGTCCCGGCCGTCCCGGCCCCGGCCACGATCGCCGTGCCGATGGCCGCTGCGGTGATCTTGGCTCCGGTGGTGGCCAGCAGCCCGCTCGACGCCGCGACGGCGTTCCCGCCCGCGAGCCCCTGGGCGATGAGGCCGCCGAGGGGGAACAGCGCCGCGAGGCCCGCCGCGCTCGCCGCCAGCACCCGCACGCCGCGATGCTCCCAGTCGTTGCCGTACGCGTTGGACGCGACGGCCTCCAGCGTCGTGAGGAAGGCGTCGGCGGACGGCGGACGGTCGCGCGGGTCCTTGGCCATGCCCGCCGTGACGAGGGGACGCAGCGGTTCGGGGAGTTCGCCCGCCGGAACGGGTTCGCTGAGGTGCCGCCGCCGGAGCGCGGGCACGTCGGACGCCGGGAACGGGCGGCGCCCGGTGACGCACTCGAAGAACACGCAGGTGGCCGCGTACACGTCGGTGGACGGCGACGCGGGACGCCCCTCCCACTGCTCGGGGACATGTAGGCGGGCGTGCCCGTCCTGGACCCGTCGCCCGTCACCGTGGCCACGCCGAAGTCGATGAGCTTGCTGAGGCCGTCCTCCTGGACGACCACGTTCGCGGGCTTGTAGTCGCGGTGGACGACGCCGAGCGCGTGCGCGGCCTTGAGCCCCAGCAGCGAGCCCTTCAGCACGACCAGGGCGGCTTCCGGCGCGAGTTCGCCGTGCTCGGCGAGGATGGCCTTGAGCGACACCCCGTTGACGGCCTCCATCACGATGGCCGCGCCGTGCTCGCCGCTGACGAACCGGTAGAGGCGGCTCACGTGCGGGTCGGTGATCCGGCCGAGCACCACCGCCTCCGCGCGGAGCCGTTCGATGGCCGCCTCGTCGCCCGGCCGCCGGTGCACGTACTTGATCGCCACCGGGGACCCCGTCCGGGCGTGCCGGGCCAGCACCACGCGCCCCTGCGCGCCCGAGCCCAGCTCCCGGACCTCGTCGAACCCGGAGATCCGCCACTGGCTCACGGACGCTCAGCCGCCGGTGCGCCCGACCCCGTGCGCCTCGTACGCCTGGCACGCCTCGTCACGAGCCGATCGCCTCCACGACGGCGTCCCATTCCCGCCTGCGCGACATCCACCGGGCGACCGGGAGCTTCTTGCGCCTGCCGTCCGCCCGTACCAGGACGATGCGACCGCCCTCGACCACGAGCGTGTCGCCGCCGCTCGCCCGGAACGAGCGGCGGGCGCCGATCGGGCGGTCACCTCCAGCGTCCGGCCGGCGGCGCTGTAGGTGAAGTACGTGCGGACGAAGAAGATCACGCCGAGCACGATGAAGAGCACGCCCAGGATCACGTTGATCAGCGGGCCGGGCGCCAGCAGCCCGAGCAGGAGGTTGAGCACGCCGAGCGCGAGGGCTCCCCACGCGACCGGCGGGTTGTAGCGGACCGACAGGGTGGTGAGGGCGGGACGGGAAGGCGTGGCCACGATGGGGTCCTTTCGTCGCGGTCCTGCCTATTTACTCCCTGCCGCGATCGCGATGGTCCGGGTGACCGCTTGCGGTCGCGGCCCGCGTCGGACCGGGCCGCCACCGGGGGCGGGTTCCCGGCCGCGCGACCTCCCCGACCTACCCATCGACTACTCTAAGTGACGGGGTTTTTGCGGTGCGTCACCATGCCGCGCGATCCGTCACCCCCGCCCACGGCCGGCAGGCCGTACCCCCGAAGGAGGCGAACGGCCCGATGCCCGCCCACGCCCCGCCGTCCGGCAGGCGGTCCCTGCTGTGGATCCCGCTGCTGGCGTTCGCCGCGGCCTACTGCGCGGCCGTCGCGGTGTTCAACGCCCCGCGCTCCCCGGCGCGCGCCGCCCTGCTCCCGGCGGCCGACCGGGCGTTCTCACCGGCCTTCGGCCAGACCTGGAAGCTGTTCGCCAGCCCGATCAAGTCGAGCTGGAGCGGCAGCGTCACGGTCCGCGGGCCTGCGGGGGAGACCGCCGAAGGCGACCTGAGAGAACGGCTCGAACACCCGCTGCCGGCGAGGCTGTTCAGCCACTCCAAGACCTGGCAACTGGGCAAGTGCTACGTGCTGCACGCCCTGGCCGCCGAGTCGGGCGAGCCGCCCCGCGACACCGACCTCTCGCGCCGTATCGCCAGGAGCAGCTGCCGCGACGAGCTGCTCACCACGCCCGGCTTGCAGGGCCTCCAGCCGTTCTACGACCGCCTGTTCACCGCCCTGGCCCGCGAGCGGTTCCCCGGCCGGTCCCTGACCCACTTCCGCGTCCGCGTGTACGAGACCCGCGTCCGGCCGCCGGACGCGGCCGAGCGCCCGCGGGTCAGGAGGCTGGCGATCGACTCGGGATGGCGGCCGATCGTCCCGGGGGTCGCGCGGTGACCGCCCTGCCGGTGTTCCTGCGGCGGGCCGAGCACAGGCACCGGCGGCTGATCGGGGCCGCGCTGTTCCGCATCGTCCTGGGCGTGTCGGGCCTGGAGTTCTACCTGTCGTCGTACCCCGACCGGCGGCTGCTGTGGGGACCCCGCGGCTACCTGCCGCACGAGGCGTTCCACCGGCTGGTGGAGCCGGACTGGTCGCTGTACGGGCTGAACGGCTCCACCCCGTACTTCGAGGTCCTCTTCCACCTCGGGCTGGCCGTCGCGGCGGCCTACACCGTGATCGGCGGACGCCTCCTGACCGCGGCCCACTTCGTGCTGCTGGCCTCGCTGTACATGCGCTCGCCCCAGGCGCTCGACCACGCCCACGTGCTCGCCCGGATCATGCTGCCGTTCTCGGTCGCGACGGTCACCGACGCCTACCTGAGCCCGTTCGCCCGGCGGAGGCGCGCCAGGCTCCGGCGGGCCGAGGCCCGGCCGCCCTCGGTGAGCGCGATGGCGCACAACTGCGCGCTCTTCCTGATGGTCTTCCAGACCAGCGCGGTCTACCTCATGGCGGGCCTGTGGAAGGTCCTCGACCCGGACTGGCGGAACGGCACGGCGGCCTACTACGTCGTCCACTCGGGCCTGTCCGACACGGGGCCGGTCGCGGCCCTGGCGGCGCTGTGGCCCGTCACCACGCCGCTGACGTACGGGACCGTGGCGCTGGAGATCGGCTTCCCGTTCCTGGCCGCCAGCAGGCGCCGCCGGGTCCGGCTGGCCCTGCTGTCGGCCGCGGTGTCCCTGCACGTCGCCATCGCGGTGAGCACGCCCCTGCTCAACTTCTGCCTCGTGATGATCGCCTGCGACCTGCTCGTTCCGCGCGACGGCGACTACCGCTCCCTCCGCCGCGGCGGCTGGCGGAACCACCTGAGGAGAGGCCCGAGGCCCCGCGAACGAGCGTCCGCGGAAGCCCCGTCCAAAGGCCCCTCGCTCCCGGCCCCGCGCCGAGCGTCCCCGAGCGAAACCCCGGAACCGCACAACCCCTGACCTGGCGCCCGTCCCCGTCCCGGCCGTCCGGGCGGCGGGTCAGATCTCCTGGAGGGCGGCGCCGATCAGGCCGATCGGGGGCGCGCCCAGGGCCAGGAGGGCGCGGTGGAACCGCGGCAGGGAGAACCCGGGGCCCCACTGCTTGCGGGCCCGTTCGCGCAGGTCCAGGATCGCCATCCGGCCCCAGGAGTAGGAGACGACCATCGGGTCCCGGATGAGGCGGTCGGTGGCGACGTCGGCGGCGCGGCCCGGGACGAACGCGTCCGCGCGGTGCCGCCGGGCCACCTCGTCCGTGCCCATGCTCTCGGTGTGCAGGCCGATGGCGCAGGTCAGCCGGGTCAGCCGCAGCAGCGCGTCGCGGGCCACGCCCACGGTGAAGCGCGGGTCCCCGGCCCGGAAGCCCTCCTCCAGCGCGAGCTGCTCGGTGTAGTGCGCCCAGCCCTCGCTGAACGTCTCCGAGACCAGCGTCCGGCGGACGTCGCCGGCGGCGCGGCGCCGGGCGCGGCCGTGGGCGAGGTGGCCGGGGAAGGTCTCGTGCAGGACGATGTTGGCCAGCCCGGACCGGTGGTAGTGGGTCAGCCACTGGTCGCGTTCGGCCGCCGGCCAGGACGGGTCGGGCGGCGAGATGCCGAAGAACCCCGGCCCGTCCGCCTCGTACGGCGCGGCGGCGGTCATCATCGCGACCTCCCAGCGCCGCGTCGGCGGGGTGGGCCCGACGCGGCAGCCGCCGTCCGCGTACGGGACCAGGTCGTGCTCGGACGTCCAGGCCAGCGCCTCCTCGACGAGCCGCGCGGCCAGCGGCACCACCCCGTCGGCGCCCGGATGGTCGCGGAGCACGAGCGCCATGGTCGCCGCGACCGGCTCGCCCGGCGCGATGCGTTCGCAGGCGTCGGCGAGCCGGGCGTGCCACTGGTCGCGTTCGGCGTCGGCGCGTTCGGCCAGGGCGGTCAGATCGACCTCGGTCGCCTCGTGCGCCGACAGCAGCCGGGTCAGCCCCCGCGCGCCGAGCACCGCCGGCGGGACGTCCCCGCCCGGCCGGGCCGCCTGCTCCAGGTGCTGGACGAACCGGCGCAGCGCGGCCTGCGCGGCGGGCTCGTCCTCGGCGTACCGGGCCAGCCCGCGGGCCGAGGCGAGGGCGGCCCGCGCCCGCGGCGGGGGGACGCGGTCCAGGGTGGCGATCGCGGCGTCCACCGCGTCCGGCCAGGCCCGCACGTGCGTCCGACGCGCCTCCGCCCGCTCCCGCTCGGGCGCGTAGTCCCGTTCGTAGCAGGACGGGTCCAGCACGTCGATGTGCAGGCTCGGGTCGACGCGGTGCAGCTCCAGCTCGCCGAACCGGACGCGCAGCGCCTCCTCGGCCGCGGCGAGGTACGCCTCCTCGAACGGGTCGGTGCGGCGCGGGCCCGCTCCGAGCACGGCCAGGCCGCGCCGGACGGCGTCCAGCGACAGGTCCTGCACGGCGCCGTCGTATTCGTGCAGGCCCGCGTCCTGGCGGGACGTCGGTACGGTCAGCGCGCAGACGGCCCGCAAGCGTGAGTCAAGGTTCATGCAGACGACCCTGGCCAACGAAAGGTCCGATGCACAGGTCCACTCGCGCCCGCCGAACATGGACCATTGCGGCGCCGGCGCGGCGGCCGAACGGGCTCGTACCGGAACGGGGGTCAGGCGGCCTTGGCCCCGCGGCCGAGTTCGGCGGCGGTGATGTCCTCCAGGCGGCGGTTGCGGGTCTCGATCGTCACGAAGACCGCCAGCAGCGCCGCCGCCGCGAGCGGGACCGCGCCGAACGCCGCGGTCATCCGCACCGACGGCAGCGCGACCCCGGCCACGACGATGCCGATCACCAGGATGCCGCCCGCCTTGGACATCCCGGCGGCCAGGCCGCTGCCCCGCGAACGGATCCGGGTCGGGTACACCTCCGCGCCGTAGGCCGACAGCACCGCCACGACGGAGCTGGACCCCCAGATGGGGACGACCAGCAGCGTCCGCAGCAGGGCGGTGTCGTCGGCGATCGCGTCGCCGAGCAGCACGAAGCCCAGCAGCGCCGCCACCACCACGGTGGTCAGCCCGATCAGCGTCCACCGGCTGGACCGGTGGTAGAGGTAGGCGACCGCGAAGTTCAGCGGGAACCCGATCAGGGACGAGTCGCGCAGGACGCGGTCGGCCGACACGTCGGTGTAGCCGAGGTGGCGCAGGTTGGTCGGCAGCCAGAGCTGGAACCCGTACACCACGAGCCCGATGCCCGCGCCGACGAGCGCCAGCACCAGCGTCAGCCCGGCGAACGGCGGCCGCAGCACCTGGAGGTAGCTGCCGCGCACGTCCTTCTCCGCCGCGAGCTCGGACTCCTCGATCGGGACGATCTCGGCCCCGTAGCGGCGCAGCACCCGGCGCGCCTCCGCCTCCTCGCCGACGGCCAGCAGGTACCGGGGCGACTCGGGGATCCACCGGGTCAGCAGGATGAACAGCAGCCCGGTCGGCAGCCCGATGAGCCACAGGATCCGCCAGCTGTAGGTCGGCGTCAGCGACTCCGACGCCCAGCTCGTCAGCACGTACGCGCCCGCGATGTCACCGCCGACCAGCACCATGAGCCAGCCCCGGTGGCGGGCGGGGATGGTCTCCGACAGCAGCGTGAACGCGACGGGCAGCATCCCGCCCGCGCCGATGCCCATGATCAGGCACATCAGCAGGTTCAGCTCGTAGCTCGGCATCGCCCCGCAGATGGACGTGCCGACGAACAGCACCCCGGCCAGCAGCATGGCCGCGCGCCGTCCCATCCGGTCGCCCAGCCAGCCCCAGATCAGCGAGCCGAGCACGGTCCCGGTGATCCCGAACAGCGGGAGCAGCGCCGCGGGATGCCCGCCGTGCGGGTTGAGGGCGGTCTTCAGCCCGTACTCCTTGGCGAACCCCGGCACCACGAACGCGAGGGACGTCGGCTTCATCACGTCGATGGTCACGGCCGCGGCCAGCACCAGCAGCAGCCCGACATGGGTCGGGCTGATCCTCGCGTCGTCGAGGGCCCGCACCCGCAGCCGGGCACTGGCCGAGTAGTCGGCGCGGCGGGGCATCAGGCCGAACCCGGCGGCCACCAGCCCGACCACGATCAGCGCCATGCCGATGGACATCGCCGCGTCCATCTTCATTCCGGCCATGTGGTAGTCCATGCTCCGGGCGTCGAGGTACATGGGCAGATGCAGCACGACCCCGACGGTCAGCAGCGCGGTGCCGCCCCAGAACAGCGCGGGCCGGCGGCCTCCGAGTTCCTTCTCCGGTGATGCGTTCAAGGTCCGCCCCTCGCTGCCGTCCGGCCGTCCCGCGCATCATAGGAAGAAGAACAATTGATCACTTATTCGAGAATGCTCGACGCGTGGAGGGCACGATCGCGTACCGGGCGGCTCACGCACGCCACGACGGGTCCGCCGGGCCACCACGCGCAACGAGACGCATTCCCGTTGAGCGGCAGTCGGCGCTGCACGCCCGGAGGCACAGCCGCACTTCCATGACGACGGCGTTCGTTCAACGTCAGGAGGAAGACGTGCCACAGGAGACCGAAGGGAACACCCCTCCCCGGCGGGACGACCCCGCCAAGATCGTGGTCGTCGCCAACGCGGCGCTGGTCGGCGTTCCGGCCGCCTACACCACGTCCGGCTCGATCGCGGTCACCGCGCTCGCCGCGGTGACCGCGACCGTGTTCGC
This sequence comes from Actinomadura sp. J1-007, assembly GCF_009793335.1. GTDB lineage: Bacteria > Actinomycetota > Actinomycetes > Streptosporangiales > Streptosporangiaceae > Spirillospora > Spirillospora yumaensis. The sequence goes on from NZ_WING01000001.1 coordinate 5,393,949, forward strand.
CATCGTCTACGCGGCACGTCGGCCTCGTTGAAGCACGCGCGGACCCGTCCCCGGGAAATTTCTGGGGACGGGTTGCACGTTCGGCGTTCCCGCCGCACTCAATGAGTGAGGTATGGAAAACGCGACTGGACGGCACCGGGGGCTAGCCGGTCGCATCACCTGACTCCTATGTTCCGGACAGGAAGGAAGGACACCGTGATGCGCTGCCTAGGGAAATTTCCCAACGCCATGGAATGGAGATCCAGCGCATGCCGAAGAAGGTGGACATCGCCCCGTCGTCCCTGGCGGGCTTCCCCTCCTACTACCGGGCCGACTTCACCCCCCTGATCGGATTCGTGATGAACCTGGGCGCCAAGCCCGAGGAGGCGCGCGATGTGGCGCAGGAGGCCATGCAGGCCGCGATGCGCCGCTGGCCCGAGATCGAGTACCCGCGCGCCTTCACCCGCAAGGCCGCCGAACGCGTCTACCTGCGCGACGTCCAGAAGGCCCGGCGCGTCCGCGAGGCGGTGCTCAACGACGTCGGCCGCCGCGCCGCCACCGCCCCTGACGTCGCCGTCCGGCAGACCGGCGAACGGTTCGCCCTGGAACTGCTCACCCTGCTCCCCTCCGAGCAGCGCGCCGTCATGGCCTGGACGATCGACGGCTACTCCTGCGCCGAGATCGCCGAGATCACCGGCCACAAGCCCGCGACGGTCCGTTCCCACCTGCGGCACGCCCGGCGGCGGCTCCAGCGGGAACTCAAGGCACGGAAGGAGGCGAGCGATGGACCGTGACGAAGGCCGTGATCTGGACCGGCTGCTCCGGCAGGCGTCCGCGGCCACGCGAAGGGACCTGGACGCCACCGTCGACGTCGAGCAGCACCTGCACGACCTCTACCGGCGGATGGGGCTCGACCCCGCCCTCACCCGCCAGAACGAGAGCCCCACCCGATGACGACGCGCGGGGCGTCCTGCGCGGGCTGAACCGGATCGGCCTCACTCCCAGGTAGCGGCGGCGGGTTACTCACGCAGGGCGATGCGCGGCCGACCGCGCGCCGTCCATGCTCCGAGCATGAAGATGATCTCCAGAACGGTGGGCCTGGCGACCGCGCTCACCGTGGTCGCGACCGGCGGCGCGGCCGCCGCGTCGGCGGGGACCCGGACGCCGCGGAACGGGCCGGCCGACTGCGTGCCGGTGTCCGGCGCGATGTGCGGAACGGTGCGGGTGCCCCTCGTCCGGACGCGTCCCGAACTCGGCGGCACCACCGTGGCGTACGCGCTGATCGGGCACCGCGACACCTCCCGGCCCGCCAGGGGAACGGTGACGATCAACCCCGGAGGGCCGGGCAACTCGGCGATCGCGTCCGCGTCCCAGTACGCGCGGATGTTCCGCGGCCTGCTGGAGGACCACGATCTGCTGCTGGTCGATCCGCGCGGGGTGAACCGTTCCGACCCGGTGGCCTGCGGGGCGCTCGGCTCGCTGCCCGCGGTCCGTGACGACTTCGTACGGGCCCTCGGCGAATGCGGCCGGACGCTGGGCGCCCGTGCCCGCGGCTACACCTCCGCCGAGATCGCCGACGACATCGACGCGGTCCGCGCCAGGCTGCGGATCGAGCGGCTGGACCTGCTCGGAGAGTCGTACGGCACCTACCTCATGACCGTCTACGCCCAGCGGCATCCCGGCCGGGTGCGTTCAGCGGTGCTCTCCAGCGCCTACCCGCTCGACTTCGACGTGTGGGAACGCCCCAATGCACGCGCCGCCCGCCGAACGCTACGGCTCGTGTGCCAGCGCAGCGCCGGAGCCTGCGACGGCGACCGCGTCCTGCGCGATATCTCGCGCCTAGCCCAGCGGCTGCGCAAGCAACCGATCCCGTACACCCTGAACGGCCGGCAGCGGAAGCTGGACGACACCGCGCTCGCCGCGATCACCTACAACCTGGCCAAGACGGCCCCCGCCGGGATCGGCGACCTGCCCGCGATGGTGCGCGGAGCCCTACATGCCGACAACGCGTCGCTGATCGAAGCCGCCCGGCAGGTGGCCCCGCTGAGCGGGTCGGCGCTCCGCCAGGACGAGTCGCAGCCCTTCAACCCCGAGCAGGCCGCGGCCGTGGCCTGCAACGACTACCCGACGGCGTGGAACCGCCGAGCGCCGGTCGCCGCCCGGCTCCGGCAGTTCGCGGCCGGACGCGCGGCCGTGCCCGAGCGGGCGTACTGGCCGTTCGGCAAGCGGGCCTGGACCAGCGTGAACTACGACAAGGGCAACGCGTGCGTCCGCTGGCCCGACCGCCACGGCCCGCGCCGACCGTCCGGCGGACCGGTCCCCGACGTCCCCGTCCTCGTGACGTCCGGCGACCTGGACGCCAACACCCCGACCGAGTCGGGCCGCCGGGCCGCCCGGCAGTTCCGCCGCGCCACGGTGGTCGAGGTGCCCAACGTCGGCCACGTCCCCGAACACGAACCCAGCGGCTGCGTGGCCGCCATCCAGACCGCCTTCATCCGCGACCTGCGAGCCCCCGACACCTCCTGCCTCACCAAGATCCCACCCACCCCCGTCCACCCCTGACCACCGCGCGGTCCAGGGATGGCCCCACGTACCCGAGCCTTCCGCCAGGCACCGACAGTTTCAGGAGGCGGCTCTCCGAGCCTCCCTGGCGATGCCGAGAACGTCATGAAGATGGACGCCGCGACCGGCCCACTCGATCAGGTCGTCGCGGTCGATGAGGTGCATCCCGCACAGCGCGGCGAAGTCCCGTGCGGGCCTGGTGTAGGTGTTGGTGGTGACCACGAGCGTCAGTTCGGCCTGGTAGACGGGCTTCGCGGCCCCGGCGACCTTCTGCACGTCTTCGGATTTGACCTTGGTCTTCGGGCCGTAATGCTTGGCCTGAACCATCCACGTCCCGTCCAGAACGGCGTCATAACCGATGACGTCGCCAGAGAAGTCGCCCGGCTTGCCGACGTGCTCGGCGGCGACGCCGTCACGGCGCATCAGGTCGCGGACGGCGAACTCGAACTCCAGCCACGTCATCTCGTCCAGCGTCTCGATCGGGAACCACAGCTCCGCGAGCCGTTCGCGCCGCTGCTTCTCGACCGCCCACCGCCTGCGCCACCACCGGTCGGCGAGCCACCAGACCGTCCCGAGAACGGGCAACGCGACGTACCAGTACGCGACCGCGAACCTCCAGGCGGTCGCCGCGACGGCGACGGCCACCACCACACCGAGGAACGTGATGAACCACCCCTGAGCCCCCGAGGCGGATCGAGCCTGTAGACCCAGTCGGGGAGTATCCACCGGTGCCGGTCAGCGTCGTAGGGCTCCGGCCGATCGTGAGCCATCGAACCTCCGATCCGCGCTCGCCCCCGCTCCGAGGGGGCTCTCACACGGTGATGGAAACACGACCCTGTGACACTTTCAGCCGCCCCAAGACACAGAACAGACGAAACGTCCGCATCGGGCCACGGCCGTGTCCGTCATCCCCGCAGAACGACCCCCAGGAGCAGAGCCGCCAGCGCGGAAAGCGCGGTGAGCGCCCCGAAAACGGCCAGCCCCACCGTCGACTTCGCCCTCGCGTGCGCCAGAGCACTGACCCCCGACACCGCGACCACCACGAGCTTCACAACGAGAGTCGTCCCGTAACTGCCCTGAAAGGCGTCCCCGACATCGACGACGTTCCAGATCCCCGTGGCCACCAGGACGGCGAAGGCCCCCCAAGCCACCTGATTGAAACGACGCGCCGAAGGCCCGATCGCATCCGGCGCGGTAGCGCGCAGCACGGGAACCAGCGCGGCGAGCGTGATCTGCCCGCCCACCCACACGGTGGCGGCCAGAACATGCAGGAAGACGCGAACGGTGTCCAAGGTGACGGGCAGCAAGGTCGTCCCACCTTCTGTCGAACGATGATCGTGCCCCTCTGACGCTGCCAACAACCACCCCCCACCGTCCAGACCGCCCCACCCCCCACCTCCCATCACGCCCCTCACCGCCCTGTGGAAAGAAGCACAAAGACGCCGACAGCTATCAACCAATGGGAGTTGGGCCCTGCCGCGTTACGGACGGACGAGGCGCGGCTGAGGCCAAGGGTCTACGGACGCATCCGTGCCCAGACCCATTTACCGCCGCCGGGGAGGCAGGTGACGCCGCACGCGGCGGAAAGTGAATGAACGAGTGAGAGGCCCCAACCGCCGTTGTTGTCGAAGTTCTCCTCGGACAGGTCGAGGTCATCGAGGGTGAGTTCGACCGTGGGCTTGCGTTCGGGTAGCCGGGGACTGGAATCCCAGACCGCGATCGTGATCTCGCTTGAGTCACGAGTGAACTGAAAGACGATCTGCTTGTTGGGAGTCTCTTCGGCCGCGTTGCCGACCAGTTCGGCCACGACGAGCAGCGCATCGTCCCGGATATGTAGATAGTCCCACTTGTGCAGCCGTGCGTCGGAGAGTGTGCGCGCCAGGCCGACGGCGGCCGGCGTTCCCAACATGGGAATGATCAGCTCTCCCGTCATCGTCGTCACCATCGTCCCGTCCTCGGCTCGGTTTCCGTTTTCCTGCGCCAAGGATCACGCGCTCGCCTTATGGTTTGGGAGTTCTCAGAACAACCCGAAACAGGAGTGCCTCATGCCGACCGTCCGCGACCCCTTGGACCCCAAGACCTCGATGTGGTACTTCCTGGCCTTCTACCTGCGGTTTCTTCGTGAGCGCGCGGGGTTGTCATTGACCCAATGCGGGTCGGTCATCGGCATAGCGCGGTCGACTGTTTCCAATATGGAGGCCGGACGGCAGCGACCGCATGATGACTGGATGGTGAAGTTGGACAAAAAGTATGATACGGGCCAACTTTTGCAAGTGTTGCTCTGGTTCGCTCGCATGGCCCATGATCCCGACTGGGGGCGTCAACTTCTCAAATACGAAGAGGAGGCAATTTCGACCAAGTCCTTCCATGCCCAGGTCGTGCCGCTCGCCTTGCAGACCGAGGACTACACCCGAGCCTGCGTCCGAGCGAGCAAGTTCAAGGACCTGGACGGCACGATGGCTCGGCGAACGGCACGAAAGACGGCGTACCTAGATAGGGGAGACGCGGTGTTGACCTGGGCGGTGATCGATGAGGCCGTACTGGCTCGCCTGGTCGGGGGCCCGAGGTGATGAAGGGGCAGTTGGAGCACCTGCTCGTGATGTCGGAGCTCCCGCATGTGAGCCTCCGTGTGGTCCCGTTCTCGTCTGGGGCGCACATGGGGGCTGACGGCTCGCTCCAGATCATCGGCTTGGAGGACCGGGATATCGCTTACTCCGGGGCGCAGAACGGAGGACGCTTGATCGAATCGCCTGGCGAGGTCCGCGAGCTGTCGGTTATGTTCGATCGTATCGGCGTGAAGGCCGCCCCGAGGAAGCCTCGCGGGAGATCATCAAGGCGTACTTGGAGAGACTGGCATGACCGTGCAGTGGCGCAAGAGTTCTTTTAGCGGCGGAGTGAACGACGAACACTGCGTTGAGCTGGGGCGTCTTGCGCGGGGGGTCGGGGTTCGGGATTCCAAGGATCCGGATGGCGGCCACCTCGCTTTGACCGTCGCTCAGCTCGGTGTGCTCCTTGGGCAGATCAAGGACGGGCAGCGGTAGCCGTCCTAACGGAAGGTGTGAACGCCGCCTCTCCCGAGGCTTCTCGCGAGATCATCAAGCAGTACGTGGCGAGGTTCTCATGATCATGCAGTGGCGCAAAAGCTCTCTTAGCGGTGGCGCGGACGACGAGCACTGTGTTGAGCTGGGGCGTCTTGCGCGGGGGTTGGGGTTCGGGATTCCAAGGATCCGGAGGGTGGGCACCTTGCTTTGAGCGTCGCGCAGCTCGGTGCGCTCCTTAGGCAGATCAAGGACGGGCAGCGGTAGCCGTCCTAACGGAAGGTGTGAACGCCGCGTCCGTTGACGGCTCTCGCGAGATCATCAAGTACTACCTGGAGCGATACTCATGATCGTGGAGTGGCGCAAGAGTTCGTACAGCGGCGGCGTGGACGACAAGGCATGCGTTGAGCTGGCGCGGCTCGCGTCCGGGTGCGGGGTTCGGGATTCCCAGGATCCGGAGGGTGGGCACCTTGCTTTGAGCGTCGCTCAGCTCGGTGTGCTCCTTGAGCGGGTCAAGGACGGGCAGCGGTAGCCGTCCTAACGGGTTGGTTGCGGGCCGGGGAACGGGTTGGGTTGGGCGATGAAATGGCGGCTGGAACGCAGACATGCTCGGCGGAACGCCACGCCGGTGAGATTCCGGTCGAACAGCAGGTCTTCGAGCGCCGTGTTGTGGACGAGGTAGAGGCGTGGATCGTGGCCGTTACCGAGGAGTTCGGCGGTGCTCTGCCCCAAGTTCGTCAGCATTCTTCATCGTCTTCCCGCGCATGGGTAGGGCTTCAGCCGCTCCAGAGCCGCTTGCATGGGCGGGTCGCCTGGGAGAACGTTGTCGCGGTACTCCGTGATGGCCCGGTCGAGCCATTCGGGCATGGGGGGCCATTCCGTCTTCTTTTCGTGGGCGTGCTCTGCGAGCTTCTCGCCGGCGGTGACGAAGTCGTCGGTGACGGCGGTCGCGAGCGCGGCCACGTGGGGGTGCACGTAATCCTGGACGAGTGCGCCGCGGTACTCGAGCTCGTCGGCACGGTACTTCGAGTTCCTGGGGGCGACGACGATGATGGGCGTGCCGAGGAGCGCGGCGGCGGTCATCTCGACGCCGATGCCGATCCCGCGCCGCTCCCTGGCGTCCACGATGACCGCCGTCGCGACCATGACCTGGTACATGTCGCGCCCGAACTGCCCGAGCGTGTTGCGCGGATCCGTGATCGGGTCGTCGGGATTGAGGAACACCACCTCCCGCGGCGCCGCTCCCGTGGTGACATCGGCCCTCTCAGCGTCGGACCAGCAGAGCTTCCTCTCGTCCGAAACGCCTTTCATGATAGATCCTGAACAGTACACGGAAATGGTCGTCATTCGGCTCTCCACGAAAAGGTTCGTGATGGTCATAGATTGCACATCTTGTCGGCGACCGCGATGACGTTCGACTTCGCCTCGGCATAGGTCTCGGCGTTTCTGAAACGTTCGGACCGTCTGGCGTCGAGTGTAGCGATGCGCAATGCGATGGTGGAGCGTTCGCGATAGACACGGTCAATGAGCCAGCCGAATTCCGGCAAAGATCGCAATCGAAGAAGTTCCTCCCAGGATGCGATTCGGTGGACGAAAACATGTGTTCCCAGCCAATGAAGTGTCGAGTCCAGCCGGCGCGCCGACAGCCATCTGCCGTCCATCTCTTCCTCGGCCCTCGTGGCGAGACCGCAGGCCAGATCGCCCATGGGAAGGTCCACCAGGAGCGCCGCGTCCAGGTCGAGAAGGTAACTGCGCAGATAGGCGCGGGAGATGAAGAGGGCGAGCATGGTGCTCTCCGCCGGCGAGAGGCGGGCCGGAAGCGTGCTCTCGACGAACCGTCCGATGAACGCCTGGCCTTCGAGCCGCTCCGGAGTCTTGGCGAGCAGCCGTTCGATGCGGCCGTGCGGCCGATGCCACCTCCTCGCGGCACCACGAACGATGCCGTGCAGGTCGCCGCCCGGTTGGAGCGCCGTTCGCCACAGGTCGCCGATACCGTCCGCGGTCCTCCCGCCTTGCCGCGCGCTCCAGAGGAAGTCGGGATTCGCGGCGAGGCCGCGAAGGTCGGTGCCGGGATAGGGATTGAGCGGGTCGTTCCTATATTCGTGCGCTTTCATTTCCCGGTACACCGCGAGGTCGGGGACCGGGGAGGTGTAGCGGACGGCTCCGGCGTGCACCAGCGGTTCGAGGCAGCCGAGGAAGAGCGGGAACCAGGGGATCTCGAAGAGGAACGAGGCGGGAATGATGAGGTGGCGTTCTGTGAGCAGCAACGCCAGTCGTGTGGCGTCCAACGCGTGGGTGAGGACGTGCTCGGCGTGTTCCGCTTTCACGTCCTTGCCGTACTGCTTTCACGTTCTGCACGACGCCTGCGGCGCCTGCGGAGTCCAGCGACCGCCGCACGTGGGCCTCGAAGTCCCGGATCTCCGATGCTATCTCCGCGTGTTCCGCGAGGAACGCGGCCAGCAGCGCCGTCCACCTTTCCCGTTCGGCTGCGAATAGCGCCGGATGCGGTCGTTCGTCGCGGTTCAGTCGGCGCGCCGATTCCTCCAGTTCCCTGGACAGGGTCTCTTCGGCCGACGGCCCGCCCCGGCCGACGATCCGCGCGAACCGGACCCTGGCCGAGTCCCAGAAGTCCGTGGCCATGGCCTGCACCAGGGCCGCACCGGCGGCTCCGGCGAGACCTGCCAGCCCAGGGTCCATGACGCCGCACCTCCGATGCCGGGCCGCTCGCCCATGGTCCACTTTGGTTCATCGTCATTCAGCCGTGGCGCCAGTATGTTACAAGAATCGCCGATCTTCTACCGGGCGGCCTCTTTGCCATGGACGCGCATAGAGCGGGCATTAACTGGCATTTCGGATGCGAATTGGTGCGCTCCAGTTTCACTTCCCGGCCGCCCGTCCACGATCCCCTGCCGGTTTGGCGGAGAGCGATCAACCGCCTACCGCATGGAATGGCCGGGAAACGGCACCCTGGCGGCGACCATCTCACGCTGGCGCGCGGCGGGACTGAGGCGGGTGTGAACCCTGGGGACCCTCTGGGGTCGTCGGCTCGGGGAAGGGCGGGGCGGGTCCGGGTGTCCTCGGTGGACCCGTTCCGGTGCGTCCAGGGGGCGCGGTCCGAGTGGTCTTGGGGAGGGGGAAGCCGGGGCGGCGGGGGCCGTCCCGGCTTTGGTGGTCGGGGGGTTGTGGGCTGGCTTATCGGGTCAGGTCCAGGGGGCGGTGGGGTACCAGATTATTTCGCGGCGGGCGAGGATTCTCACGTCCCAGTAGAGGACGGTGAAGACGCCTGCGGTGATGAAGGCTGCCGCTACCAGTACCGCGGCGCGGCTGGGTTTGGCGGCTATCCACGTTTGGAGGCGGGAGCCGGCTAGGAGGGCTATGAGGAGGAAGAGGACGGACATGACGGCGATGTTGCCGATCGACTGGAGGCTGAAGGCCGCGGCTCCGTAGAGGGGGTTGTGGCTTTCCGCCGCGTCGCGGAACATCTGGCGGAACAGGGCGAACGGGCGGCCGATCAGGAACGCGCCGATCAGGGCTCCCATGAGGATCATCGGCGCGTTCGGGAAGCGCGCGGAGACGCGGGCCAGGGGGTCGGGGACCACGCCGAGGGCGGCCAGGCCGAGCCAGACCATGACCAGGCCGACGACGCCGAAGACGACCATGGACTGGATCATGCGCGGGGACCAGTCGGCGGTCATCCTCGCGTTCTGGAACTGCGGCATGTGGGTGCCGACGAGGCCGACGACCGCGCCGTACGTGGCGGACACCGCGAGCATCCCGGCGGAGAGCCAGGCCAGGGGGCGGACCATCTGGAGGAGGCGGCCGCGCCTGGTGGTCCGGCTCACGGCGGGGGCGAGGGCGCCGAACGCGGCGATGTTGCAGGCGGTGAACGTGCCGGCGACCCCGGAGGAGAACGCGAACGCGAGGCCCGCGAGGACGCCGGCGATCGGGGTGCCCTTGGCGTGGTGGCCGAGCATGGTGTCGGCGACGTTGTCGCCGATGGTCCGGTCGACGAACTCGGCCGACCAGGCGACCGTGAGCAGGAAGCCCGCGAGCGCGCTGAGGCCGACGATCAGCAGGCGTCGGCGGGGGACGGCGCCGGGGGCGAAGGTCGGGGCGGGGACGGACGCTGCGGGGTCGGTTCTCTGGGCCATGATCGCTCCTTGCCGGCGGATCAGGAGGGAAGGCGCACGATGCGCAGGAAGGCGGGCAGGACCCAGGGCCTGCGCCCCCGGACGGTGACCTTTCCGGTGAGGACGGCGCGCGGCCTGCTGACGCGGCCGAACAGCACGAGGTTGAGCGTCGTCGGGTCGAAGCCCAGGCGTACGTCGGGGGCGCCGCCGGGCTCCTCGATCGTCACGAAGCCGTCGTTCATCGCCATCGTCACGGGCGTGGTGTGGCCCGAACGGAACTCGACGGTGATGCGCCCCTTCGGCGCGGGTCCGTGCCCGTCCAGCAGCCGCCCGTAGCCGTACCGGGTCACGCCGACGAGGAACGACTCGAAGAACGGCGCGGCCTCGCGGGCCGGGACCGTCCATGGCGAACGGGTCGCGCGGGCGATGTCGCGCCCGTGGATCTGCAACTCGTTGAGCAGGTGGGCGAGGACCCCGGCGAGCGGGACCTCGGACCCGCCGAGCCACGGTACGGCCCGGTCGGGGTCCATGGTCTCGGTGGCCCGCCGGATCTGGTCGATGTCGGCGCGCACCATGGGGGCCAGGACCCGCGGATCCCGTTCGGTGAACTGCTGGAGCAGCACCTCGTTGAAGTCGGCGACCGTGTCGACGATGGTCGCGTCCATCAGGCGGCCGACGCCGGGGAACGGCAGCCCGTCGAGATCCGAGTCCACGAGGGCGGCGCCTATCCGCGTGAGGGTCGCGACGTGGGCCACGGTGTCGGCCACGGACCAGTCCGCGGTCGCGCGGGCGTGCGGGTCCACCGCTTCCGCGAGTTCGGCGAACCGGTCGCCGGTCCTCACCAGGTAGCCGCGCGTGGCCGTCCACGTGTCCCGGGTCAGAGGCGCCACGATGTTCTCCTTCTTGCTCGGACATTTCCGCGCGGAACGAGTAAGAGAGCGAGCGGCCGAGCCATTCCTCCTAGGGAAATCGAACGCGCTCGGACCGCCCGGCCGTGGGGTGACGGCTCGCAGGCAAGATCACGTTAACAGCGGGGCGGAACGGCGTCGTTATTCTGACGTGCTGTATTGCCCCGGCGGCGCGGCGGGCGTCGGAGCGTGAGGGCAATACAGAAGATGCCCCCCGGGGCGTCATGCGCGATGCTGTGTGGTGGAGTGCCCGCCGACCTGGGAGGACAGATGCCGACACTGGCGGGAGCGCTTCGCCGGCGGCTGCTGATGCCCGACCTGTCGGAGGTCACCTTCGACAAACGCGGATTCCACGAGCGCGACCCCCGGGCGCGGCTGCTTCTCGAACATTCGGGCCGGCAGTTTCTGGCGGGATTCGGCCATGCGATGGACGGCCGGGATATGGACGATACGCGCCGGCTGCTCGAAACCGTGGAACGGCCGTTCCGCGGTTTCGCGTACGAGGGCGCGAGCATGGCTTTCACTCTCACCGACGTTATGACGCCGTGGCGGCGCACGCGGGTGCGGGCTTTTCTCGACGGTCCGGGAAGCCCGCACGTCTATATGGCGTACGTCGGGATCGGGTGGGCGATGGCGCGCCTGCCCCGGCCTCTGCGGCGGGGGATCGCGGTCCCGGACCCGTTGCTGCGCTGGCTCGCGATCGACGGCTACGGGTTCCACCAGGCGTACTTCGCCACGCAGCGGTACGTCCGCGAGAAGCGGGCGCCAGGGGTGCGCGCCCCCTGGGCCGACCCCTCCGGCTACGCGGAACGGGTCGCCGACCAGGGCATCGGGCGCGCGCTGTGGTTCGTGTGCGGGGCCGACGTCGAACGGCTCGCCACGGTCATCGGCGAGTTCGCGCCGGCCCGGCGCTCCGACCTGTGGAGCGGGGCCGGCCTGGCCGCCGCGTACGCGGGCGGGATCGAGGCCGACGAGGCGGAGACGCTGTTGAAGCTCGCGACGGGTTTCCGCGGCGAACTCGCCCAGGGCTGCGCCTTCGCCGCGGAGGCGCGCCTCCGGGCGGACCTGGTCACGCCCGACACGAGGACGGCGGCGCAGGTGTTCTGCCGCACGTCGGTCGAGGCGGCCGCGGCGGTGACCCAGGACGCGCTGGTCGATCTGCCGTCCGACGGCCCCGTGCCCGCGTACGAGCTCTGGCGGCAGCGGATCCGGGCCGCGTTCGAGGACGTCGGCGGCTGATGGGAACGGGCCGGAGAGGCGGGGCGGGGGCTCGCCGGCCCCTGGTCCTGGTGTGCGCGTTGTCAGGCGGGTCGCGGGTCAGGCGAGTTGGCTAGGAGGACGTCGATGTCCGCTCTTTGGCGCGGCAGGCGCAAGTTCGTTCCGGGTTTGGCCGTCATCATGCTGGTCACGGCGCTGTACTTCGTGGCGCGGCTCCCCACGGCCTCCGGGGCCGACCGGGACGGTCTCGCGGCGCGGTACCGGTTCACCGAGATGCCGATCGCGATGCCGCCGGGCTACAGGCCGGCCCAGACCGTCCGGAAGGTGAACCCCGCCTACCACCACCTGCGGTCGTGGATCTCCGCGGTCGGCGCCGCCGTCGCGTTGAACGACCTGCGGGGCACGGGCCGCGAGGACGGCCTGTGCATCGTCGATCCCCGGACCGACCAGGTGGTCGTCACCTACGCGCCCACGGCCGCGCCCGCCGACCGGTTCACGCCGTTCACGCTGAACCCCGCGCCGCTGCCGATGGGACCGGCGATCGCCCCCATGGGCTGCACGCCGGGCGACTTCAACGGCGACGCCCGCATGGACCTGCTGGTCAACTACTGGGGCCGGACGCCGGTCCTCTTCCTCGCCCGGTCCGATGCCAAGACCCTCGCGCCCGGCGCGTACGAGCCGGTGGAAGTGGTCCCGACGGGCTCCGCCGACGGCGCGTACCACGGCCCGAAATGGAACACGAACACGGTGAACGTCGCGGACTACGACGGCGACGGGCACCCGGACCTGCTGATCGCGAACTACTTCCCGGACTCGGACGTGCTCGACCCGAACGGCCAGGACAACGTGCAGATGAACTCCTCGATGTCCAACGCGACGAACGGCGGCGGCGCGCACGTCCTCCGCTGGCACGACGCGACGTCGGGCGAGCGACCGACGGCCCGCTTCGTCGAGGTCCCCGACGCGATCCCGCACAAGTACGCCACCGGCTGGAGCCTGGCGGCGTCGAGCGCCGACCTGACCGGCGACGGGAAGCCGGAGCTGTACGTCGCGAACGACTTCGGCAAGGACCGCCTGTTCCGCAACGTCTCGACGGCGGGCGCCATCAGGTTCGAGCAGGTCACCGGCGAACGGCGTCCGAACACGCCCAAGTCGTTCGTGCTCGGCTACAGCTCGTTCAAGGGAATGGGCGTCGACTTCGCCGACCTGAACCACACGGGCCGGTTCGACATGGTGGTCAGCAACATCACGACCGCCTGGGGGCTGGAGGAGAGCAACTTCGCCTGGATCAACCAGGCGAGGAGCGAGGCCGAGATGGCGCGCAAGCTCGCCGGAGGCACCGCGCCGTTCGAGCAGAAGGCCCAGCAGCTCGGCCTGGCGTTCAGCGGCTGGGGCTGGGACGTCAAGGCCGACGACTTCCTCAACAGCGGCGACCTGGAGGTCGTCCAGGCGGAGGGGTTCGTCAAGGGGAAGATCAACCGCTGGCCGTGGCTCCAGGAGATGGCCATGACCAACGACAACCTCTACACCGACCCCGGGGTGTGGCCGAACGTGCAGCCGGGCGACGACATCGCCGGAAGCCAGCCGATCGCGTTCCACGCCCGGCGGCCGGGCGGCGGATCGTTCGTCAACATCACCAAGGACCTCGGCCTCGACGTGCCGATCCCCACCCGGGGCATCGCGACCGCCGACACCCGAGGCACCGGCGCGCTCGACTTCGCCGTGGCCCGGCAGTGGGGGCCGCCGGCGTTCTACGCCAACGAGTCCCCGAACCGCGGCCAGCGCCTCGGCCTGCGGCTGTACCGGCCCGCGGCCGCCGGGACGGGCGGGGACGGCATGAAGGCCGCCGGCGCGCCCGCGTACGGAGCGACCGTGCGGGTCCGCACCGCGGACGGGCGCACGCGGATCTCCCGCCTGGACGGAGGCGGCGGGCACAGCGGGCGGCGGGGCTTCGAGGTCGGGTTCGGCCTCGGCGCCTCCACCGCGCCGGTCGCCGTCGACCTGCGGTGGCGGGACGCGCAGGGCCGGCCGCACCAGCAGTCCCTGCAACTGAAGCCCGGCGACCACGACCTGCTCCTGGAGAGCACGGCACGGGAGGTCACGAACCGATGACGGCCACCATCCAGCCTGTGAGCGGCGGGGCCCCGGCCCCGCAGCCCCCCTCGGCGGGCCAGGGCAAGGCGGCCCCCGACGCCCGATACCTGGCGCTGCGCAATTTCTCCATCTCGCTCACCGTGTTCAACATTCTCGGCTACACGGTGCTCGGATTCGAGCAGCCCTGGCTCTGGCCGCTGCTGGCGATGGCCACCGCCTACGCCACCGATCTGTCGCTCGAAGCGCTCAGCGGCTGGGCGGAAAGGCGTCCCGCCCGGTTCCGGGGAAAGGGCGCGCGCGGCGTGTACGAATTCCTGCTGCCCGCGCACATCACCGGGCTGGCCGTCAACATGCTGCTCTACGCCAACAACCAGTGGTGGCCCATCATGATGGGCGTCGTGGTCGGAGTGGGCGCCAAACACGTGCTCAAGGCGCCGGTGAACGGCCGGATGCGGCACTTCATGAACCCGTCCAATTTCGGCATCACCGTGGTGCTGCTGTGCTTCGGGTCGTGGGTCAGCATCGCGCCGCCCTACATGTTCACCGAGTACGCGGGCACGATGTTCCGCAACCTCATCCCGCTGATCATCATCGTCGCCGGGACCGTGATCAACTCCATGCTCACCCGCCGGGTGATGCTCATCGTCGGCTTCATGGGCGGCTTCGCGATCCAGGCCCTGGTCAGGCATCTGATCTGGGACGCCCCGCTGTTCACCGGCCTCGCGGTGATGACCGGCGTGGCGTTCGTGCTGTTCACCAACTACATGATCACCGACCCCGGGACGACGCCGTCCAAGCCGCGCGCGCAGTTCGTCTTCGGCTCCGGCGTCGCGGTGGCCTACGGCGTGCTCATGCTCTTCAACGTCGTCTACACGCTGTTCTTCGCGACCTCGATCGTCTGCGCGCTGCGCGGAATCGGCTGGTGGGCCGCGCACTGGCGCGCGCGCCGGAACGAGGAGGCGCCGGCGGCCGCCCAGCCGAGCCCGGTGGCCGCGCCCGTCGGCGGCGGATAAGCATAAATCACACCATTATGGAACGCCGTTATAGCCATTGAAGCACAATGGAAGAAGACGCACTGCCCTTTGTGATGCACGCTGGAACGTGTCCGCGCATATCGGAGCTCGGAAATCGGGCGGTGCAGCATGGTCCAGATTGCCATTGTCGGCATGGCGTGTCATTATCCGGACGCCGGGTCGCCCCGGGAGCTGTGGGAGAACGTCCTGGCCGGCCGCCGCGCATTCCGGCGGCTGCCCGACGAGCGCATGCGGCTGGCCGACTACTGGGATGCCGATCCCGCCGCGCCGGACCGTTTCTACGCCCGTACCGCGGCGGTCATCGAAGGCTACGAATTCGACCGGCTCGCCCACCGGATCGCGGGCAGCACCTACCGCTCGACCGACCTCACGCACTGGCTCGCGCTGGACGTCGCGGGCCGGGCGCTCGCCGACGCGGGGTTCCCGAGGGCCGAGGGACTGCCGCGCGAGCGCACCGGCGTGGTGGTCGGCAACACGCTGACGGGCGAATTCACCCGCGCCAACCTGATGCGCGTGCGGTGGCCGTACGTCCGCCGCGTCGTCGGCGCGGCCCTCCTCGAACAGGGTTGGGACGAGGACCGCCTCGCGCCGTTCCTGGACGGCCTCGAACGCTCCTACAAGACCCCGTTCCCCGAGATCGACGAGGACACCCTCGCCGGCGCCCTGTCCAACACGATCGCCGGACGGATCTGCAACCACTTCGACCTGAACGGCGGCGGCTACACCGTCGACGGCGCCTGCTCCTCGTCGCTGCTGGCGGTCGCGGCGGCGTGCCGCGCGCTCCAGGACGGGGAGGCGGACGTCGTCGTGGCGGGCGGCGTGGACCTGTCCATCGACCCGTTCGAGATCGTCGGGTTCGCCAAGACGGGCGCGCTCGCCAGGACCGAGATGCGCGTGTACGACCGCGGCTCCAACGGGTTCTGGCCGGGCGAGGGCTGCGGGATGGTCGTGCTGATGCGCGAGGAGGACGCCGCGCTCGCGGGCCGTCCGCCCTACGCCCGCATCCCCGGCTGGGGCGTGTCCTCCGACGGCAAGGGCGGCATCACGCGGCCCGAGGCCGCCGGGTACCGGCTGGCGCTGCGCCGCGCGTACGAACGGGCCGGGTTCGGGATCGACACGGTCGGCCTCTTCGAGGGGCACGGCACCGGCACCGAGGTCGGTGACGCCACCGAGCTCACCGCCCTCTCCGAAGCCCGAGCCGAAGCCGAGTCCGCGTCCGCGTCCGCGTCCGCGGCAGGCGACCGCGCGTCCGCGCCGCCCGCCGCGATCGGGTCGATCAAGGCGATGATCGGGCACACCAAGGCCGCCGCCGGAGTGGCCGGGCTGATCAAGGCCGCGCTCGCGGTGCACGAGCAGGTGCTGCCGCCGACCGTCGGCTGCGTCGATCCGCACCCCCTGCTGGCGGACGGGTCCGGCGCGCTGCGGGCGCTGCGCAAGGCCGAGCCGTGGCCGTCCGGGGTGCCGGTGCGCGCCGGGGTCATGTCCATGGGGTTCGGCGGCATCAACACCCACATCGTCGTCGAGGGCGCGGGCCCGCGCCGTTCCGCCTCCTTCGACTCGCGCACCGGCGAGCTGGCCTCCTCGCCGCAGGACGCGGAGCTGCTGCTCGTGGACGGCGCCACGCCCGCCGAACTCCGCGACCGGCTGGCGGAGCTGGCCGACTGGGTCCCGCGCCTGTCGTACGCCCAGCTCGCCGACCTGGCGGGCGCCCTCCAGCGGCGGCTGCGCGATCTGCCGCATCGGGCCGCGCTGATCGTGTCCTCCCCGGACGACGCCGCGTGGCGGCTCCGCGCGGCACTGGAAGCCCTCGACTCGGGCAGGCACATGCAGATCACGGCGGACGGCCACGTCCTCCTCGGCGACATGGGCGACATCGGCGGTACCGGCCGGACGGCGCGCACCACGCGCATCGGCTACCTGTTCCCCGGGCAGGGGTCGGGTCGCGGGACGAGCGGCGGGGCCCTGCGGCGCCGCTTCGCCGAGGTCGAGGACGTGTACGCGCGGGCGGCGCTGCCCGCGACCGGCGACATGGCCGCGACCGCCGTCGCGCAACCGCGCATCGTCACCGGCTCGATGGCCGGGTTGCGGGCGCTGTCGGCGCTCGGCCTGCACGGGTCCGTCGCGGTGGGCCACAGCCTCGGCGAGCTCTCGGCGCTGCACTGGGCGGGCGCGCTGGACGGCGAGGCGCTGCTGCGGGTCGCCGCCGCCCGCGGGGAGATCATGGCCGAGCGCGGGCGGCCGGGCGGCATGGCCGGGATCAGCGCGCCGCCCGAGGCCGTCGAGCGGCTGATCACCGGCCTGCCCGTCGTCGTCGCCGGGTACAACGGCCCGGCGCAGACGGTCGTCGCCGGGGAGGACGAGGCGGTCCGGGCGGCGGTCGCCCGAGCCGAGGACGCCCGGATGCGCTGGACGCTCCTGCCGGTGCCGCTCGCGTTCCACTCGCCCCTGGTCGCACCGGCCGCCGACGCGTTCGCGGCGCGCCTCGCGCGGGAGCCGTTCGGCCGGGTCGCGCGCAGGGTCGTGTCCACGGTGACCGGGGAGGCGCTGGCACCGGACGCCGATCTGCGCGCCCTGCTCCGCCGCCAGATCACCGCCCCCGTGCTGTTCGCCCAGGCGCTGGAGCGGGCCGCCGAGGAGACCGGCCTGCTGGTCGAGGTCGGGCCGGGCCGGGTGCTCACCGGCCTGGCGTCGGAGGCGATCGGCGTCCCGGCGGTCGCGCTCGACACCGACGACGAGTCGCTGGCCGGGCTGCTCCGCGTGGCGGGCGCGGCGTTCGTGATCGGCGCGCCGGTCGACCACGGCGCGCTGTTCCGCGGTCGCGTGCTCCGGCCGCTCGACATCGGCGCGGAGTTCGCGTTCTTCACCAGCCCGTGCGAGCGGATGCCCGCCGTCGACATCGCGAGCGCCGTCCAGCCGGCGCCCCCCGTCCCCGGGCGAACGGACGCGGAGGCCGCGGACGCCGTCCTGGAGAGCGGCGAGTCGAGCAAGGAGCTGCTCCGCCGCCTCGTCGCCGAACGCGTCGAGCTGCCGGTGGAGACGGTCGGCGACGACAGTCACCTGCTCGACGACCTGCACCTCAGCTCCATCACCGTCGGCCAGGTGATGAACGACGCGGCCCGTTCGCTCGGGGTGTCCGTCGTGCAGCCTCCGCTCAACTTCGCCACCGCGACCGTCACCGAACTGGCCGGCGCGCTCGACACGCTGGCCGCGGGCGCGGCCCACGGCGCGCCCGAGATCGTGCAGGGCGCCGAGGCGTGGGCGCGCCCGTTCACCGTCGACCTCGATGAGGTCCCGCTGCCCGTCCCGCCTCCCGCACCGCCCGCATCGCGGGCGGGGGAGTGGGTGCGTTTCGCGGACGCGGCGAACGAGCTGGCAGGCCCGCTGTGCGACGCGCTCCGGGACGCCGGGGTCGGCGGCGGCGTGCTGGTGTGGCTCCCGGAGAACTGCACGCGAGCGCACCTGGAACTGGCGCTGAACGGGGCGCAGACCGCCCTCGGAGGCGAACGGGACAGCCGCTTCGTGCTCGTCCAGCACGGCCGCGGAGCCGCCGGACTGGCCAAGACGCTCCGCCAGGAGGCGCCGCATCTGCGCGTGACCATCGTCCAGGCCCCCGCGCCCCTCGCGACGGTCGAACGGATCGTCGCGGAGGTGGCCGCGACGACCGGGTTCAGCGAGGCGCACTACGGCGCGGACGGCGTCCGCCGCGTTCCGACGCTGCGGCCGATGCCGGTGGAGCAGGCCCGCACCGACGTGCCGCTGAACGGCGACGACGTGCTGCTGGTCACCGGTGGAGGGAAGGGGATCACCGCCGAGTGCGCCCTGGCCGTGGCGAACGACACCGGCGCCGCGCTCGCCCTGCTCGGCCGGTCCGACCCCGCGGGCGACGCCGAGCTCGCGGCGAACCTCCAGCGGATGGCGGACGGCGGCGTGACCGTCCGGTACGTCCGGGCCGACGTCACCGAGCCCGCCCAGGTGGAGGCGGCGGTCGGCGAGGTCACCCGGGAGCTGGGGCCCGTGACGGCGGTCCTGCACGGCGCCGGGCGGAACGAGCCCCGGGCGCTCGGCGGACTCGACGCCGAGGCGTTCCGGGAGACGTTCGCCCCCAAGATCGACGGGCTCCGGACCGTGCTCGCGTCGGTGGACCCCGGACGGCTCAGGCTGCTGGTCACGTTCGGCAGCATCATCGGCCGGGCCGGGCTCCCCGGCGAGGCGCACTACGCCACGGCCAACGAATGGCTGGCCGAACTCACCCGGGACGCGGCCGCGGCGCATCCGCGATGCCGCACCGTCTGCATGGAGTGGTCGGTGTGGTCGGGCGTCGGGATGGGCGAACGGCTGTCGGTGGTCGAGTCCCTCGCGCGCGAAGGCGTCACCCCGCTCACCCCGGACCAGGGCGTACGGATCATGCGCCGCCTCGTCACCGATCCGGACGCGCCGCCGGTCGTGGTCGTCAGCGGCCGTACCGGGAGCGTCGACACCGTCCGGCGCGACCTGCCGCCGCTGCCGCTGCTGCGCTTCGTGGACAGGCCGCTCGTCCGCTACCACGGCGTGGAGCTGGTCACCGAGGTCGAGCTGAACGCGGGGACGGACCGCTACCTGGCCGACCACCTGCTGGACGGCGCCCTGCTGTTCCCCGCGGTGTTCGGCCTGGAGGCGATGGCCCAGGCCGCCGCCGCGGTCACCGGCCGGCGCGCCCTGCCGGTGATCGAGAACGCGGAGTTCGTGCGGCCCGTCGTCGTCCCGCCGGACGCGAGCACCATGATCCGGATCGCCGCCGTCGTCACCGGGGACGGCGTCGTCCAGGCCGCCGTCCGCAGCTCCGAGACGGGCTTCGCCGCCGACCACTTCCGCGCCCGCCTGCGCCTCGGCGGCGAAGCCGCCGAAACGACCGAAGCGACGGTCGACGGGACGCCCGGCGGAGCGATCGGCGTCGTACGGGACGGCCCGCCTTACCAGACGGACGACGATCTGCCCGCGGTGCCGCTCGACCCCGCCGCCGACCTCTACGGGAGCGTGCTGTTCCAGGGGCGGCGCTTCCAGCGGCTGCGCCGCTACCACCGGGTGGCCGCCCGTTCCGTGGACGCCGAGGTGGCCGCGTGCGAGGCCGACTGGTTCGCCGGATTCCTTCCGGACGAGCTCCTGCTCGGCGATCCCGGGGTGAGGGACGCCCTGATGCACGGCAACCAGGTGTGCGTCCCGGACGCCACGCTCCTGCCGGTCAGGATCGAACGGCTCGTCCCGGGCGGCGGCGGGCTGAGCGCCGCGGCCGGGCCGCTGCGGTACTGCGCGACCGAGAGGTACCGCGACGGGGACACCTACGTCTACGACATCGCCCTCCGCACCAAGGCCGGGGAGGTCGTCGAACGGTGGGACGGCCTGCACCTGCGCGCGGTCCGCAAGGGCGACGGGCGCGGCCCGTGGGCGGCCCCCCTCCTCGGGCCCCATCTGGAGCGGAGCGTCGAGGACCTCACCGGCGCCCGTCCCGCGGTCGTGGTGGAACCCGTCGGCGATCCGGACCGCATGAGGGAGCGCCGCGCGCGGACCGCGCTGGCCGCCGGACGCGCGTTCGGCCGCGCGGTGACGGTCGCGCACCGGCCCGACGGACGGCCGGAGGTCCCCGGCGGCCATGCGGTCTCGGCCTCGCACGGCGCGGGCCTGACGCTCTTCGCGGCGGACACCGGCGCGGTGGCCTGCGACGTCGAGACGGTCGCCGCCAGATCCGCCGCGGACTGGGCCGGGCTGCTCGGCCCGCACGAGCCGCTCGCCGGGCTCGTCGCGGCGCAGGCGCGGGAGGACGGCCGCGACGCCGCCTGCACGCGGGTCTGGACGGCACTGGAGTGCCTGCGCAAGGCGGGCCTCCCCGCTGACGCGCCCCTCGCCCTCATCCGTTCGGACGGCGCCGGGTGGACGGTCTTCGGCTCCGGCGGCCTGCGCGTCTGCACGTTCGTCACGGCACTGCGGGACGCGCCGGACCCGGCCGCGTTCGCGATCCTCGTCGAAGGGCGGTCGTAGACCACATGGCGGACCACTTCGAGTACCGGCACACGGTGGGCTTCGAGGAGACCAACCTCGTCGGCAACGTCTACTACGTCAACTACCTGAGCTGGCAGGGCCGCTGCCGCGAGATGTTCCTGAAGCGGGAGGCCCCGGAGGTGCTCGCCGAACTGCGGGACGGCCTGAAGCTGTTCACCCTGAGGGTCGACTGCGAGTTCTTCGCGGAGATCACCGCGTTCGACGAGCTGTCCATCCGGATGCGGCTGTTCGAGCTGACCCAGACGCAGCTGGAGTTCGGGTTCGACTACGTCCGGCTCGATCCGGACGGGCCGGAGTCGCTGGTCGCCCGGGGCCGGCAGCGGGTGGCGTGCATGCGCGGCCCGAACGCGCGGACCGTTCCCGCGCGGGTCCCGGACTCCCTGGTCAGGGCGCTCGGACCGTACCTGCCCGGGCCGCGGGCCGGATCGGGGACGCCCGCCTGACCGCGACGGGCGGCGGCTGCCCCGGTGGCGGCGCGATCACGCGCGGTGCGCCCCGCCGGACAGGCCGCCCCGGGCCGCCGGCGCCGGCCGACCGCTCCGGCCCGCCGGCACCGGCCGCTCCGCGGGATGCCGCGGCCCGGCGCTGCGCCGTCCGCTCATCGCCGGCCCGCGCGGCGCCACGACCACGGGCGGGCCGAACGGCATGGGCAGCAGCGGGGGGTCGAACGGCGTGATCGGCCTGAGGCGCACGTCCGCCGAGGTGACGCGGCGGGTGTCGGCCCTGATGTCGATCGGCCCGGTGCTGCCGATCGAGGGCCCTCGCTCCTCCTCCGAACGGCCGCGGGCGGCGTCCGGCTGGAGGGGCGGCGAGTAGACGAGCAGGTGCCAGGTGCCCTGGGGAACGTCGGTCAGGGTGAAGGGGCCCTGGCCGTGCCGGACCGTGCAGCTCGCGGGGGTGCCCCTGGGCATCGGCTCAGGGAACAGCCCGATGAAGACCGGCGCCTGCCGGCCCCCCGGTGCCGAGACGTCGCCGAGGACGGTCGCCGTGCCGGACGGCGCGGCCCCCTCGCGGTCGCCGCCGGGCTCGGGGGTGAGACCGCCGGTGGCGCGGTAGACGGTCGGCGCGACCCCGACGTTGGTCTTGAAGCGCGAGCTGAAGGTGCCGACGCTGGAGTAGCCGACCCTGTTGCTGATCTCGGCGATGCTCAGCGACGTGGCGGTGAGCAGCCGCTTGGCCTCCTGGAGCCGCAGCGCCGAGAGGAACTTGCCCGGTGACAGCCCGGTGGAATCCCTGAATATCCGAGTGAAATAGAACTTGCTGAACATCGCGACGCGGGCCATGTCGTCGACCGTGATCTGCTCGCTCAGGTTCCGCTGCATGGCCTCGATCGTCCGCTCGATGGAATTCACGACCTGCGGCTCCACTGGGGCGCTCCAAATGATCTTTGTGGACACTTTCACCAATAGTTAGCACCTGTGTTTAAAGGGTAGGCGGAGGTCCCGTCTAGACACAGAAAAACTCGTGCGAGATGGTTTTTCAAGCTCCAGAAGTGGCCAACCCCGAAGGGAGCTTCCGGGGCATTGGGATTGATGTTTCAAGCGCTTTGCGGCGGGGCGGCCGGGCCGCTCAGACGGCCTGCCGGGACGGCTCCGCCGGGCGGATCAGCTCCTCCTCGAACCGCCGCCGGGACAGCCGCACCGAGCGCGCGGCCGGCCCGGGGGCGTCCCCGGCCCCGGTCATGAGGCTGACGAGCTGCGCCTCGAAGCACTCCTGCGGCGGGTACGGGGGCACGAGGTAGCCGCCGAGCTCCAGGATGACCAGCCCGTGCGTGGCCGCCCACATCTGGTGCGCGACCAGCTCGGCGTCGGCGGCCTGGAACCGGCCCGACCCGATGCACCGCGCCGCGCATTCGATCACCGGGACGAGCGTGTAGCGCCCATGCTGCCGATCTTCCTCGGAAAGGGAGAACGCCGCCGGCGAGGAACTCCCGAACATGACCGCGTACAAGTGCGGATTGGCGAGGGCATTGTGCCGGTAGGCGCGGCCGAGCAGCGCCATGTCGGCGACCGGGTCATCGGTCGTCCGCGCCATATCGAAATAGCGCTGCATGCGGGCGAAGCCCTCATGGACGATCTCGCGGAGCAGGCCGCTCATACCGCCGAAATGCGTGTAGACGGGCATTGTCGAACTGCCGGCCTCGGTGGCGATCCGCCTGGCCGACAATGCCCTCGGGCCTTCCTCCGCCAGCAGGCGGGCGGCGATCTCCACCATGAGCAGGCGGGCCTGGGGGTCCGCCTTGCGGGGGCTCATCCGGCGGGACTTCCTTCCTGGTCGCTTGGTCTCCCGCACGGCCGCCCTCAGGGTAACGACAGGGAGACCAGTGCGGCATCTCTGAGATTGCCTCGTCGGTACCGGGGTCTCGGGCCCGAGGCGCGGGGGTTCCGGGGTCCGGGCCGCGCGCGGTCTCGGCCGGCTCCGGGCCCCGGTTGGAATATGCTTCTCAAGCGTTCTGAGAGGTGCTCACGTGAAGCGGCGACGTCGGATCTATGGCCAGTACTGCGGGCTCGCGGGGGCGCTCGACCTGGTCGGCGAGCGCTGGACCCTCTTGATCGTCCGTGAGCTCCTGGTCGGCCCGTGCCGCTACAACCAACTCCAGTCCAACCTGCCCGGCATCGGCACCAACCTGCTCGCCGAGCGGCTGAGGTTCCTGACCGAGGCCGGGCTCGTCCGGCAGCGGGGCCGGGAGGGCTCCAAGGTCAGGCTGTACGAGCTGACCGAGCAGGGCGAGGGCCTGCGCGAGCCGGTGCTCGCGCTCGCGCGCTGGGGCTCGGCACCCTGCACGCGCCGCGCGCCGAGGACGTCGTCCGCCCTAGGTGGGGCGCGCTCGCCGTGGAGGCGATGGTGGACCCGGGGGCGGTCGAGCGGGACGAGCGGTACGAGTTCAGGATCGACGGCGAGGTCTTCCACGTCGAGATCGAGGGCGGCAGGGTCGCGGTCCGCGACGGCAAGGCCGCCGCCGAGCCGGCGCTGGTGGTCACCACGGATCCGGTGACCTTCGTCGAGATCGGGGCCGGACGGCTGGACCCGCTGGAGGCGACGCTCACCCGGCGGCTGTCCATGGAGGGCGACGACGGGGCGGTGCTGCGCTGCTCCCGCCTCCTCGGCCTGCTCCCCTGACCCGCCCCACCCCCCACCACCGAACTCCCGCGCCCCACAGTGAGCGCGAAGTACCCCGGGCCCCCACCCTCCACCCGCCCCGCCGGGGCCGCCGGGGTCGTCGCCGGGGCCGCGGTCTCCGCCCGGCCCGCCGGGTTTGCGCTCTTCGCGCGGCCCGCCGGGGCCGTTGGGTCCGCCGGAGTCGCCGGGGCCGCCAGGTCCGCGCTCTTCGCGCGATCCGCCGGGGCCGGGCTCTCCGCCGGGGTCGGCGGGGTTGTGGGGACGCGGTTTCTCAGGGGGTGCGGGGGTGCGGGGGTGCCGGGGTGGTCGGTGGGGGTGGGGCCCGGCGGGGGCTTCTGGTGGGTGCGGGGTTGGTGCGGGCACCGCGGGGTCACCGGTGGGCGGTCGGCATCATCCAGTTGCGGTCCTTGTCCGCCTCGACCGCCAGCTCGCGCACGTAGAACGGGTGCCCGAACGGGTCCTCGAAGCGGGCGAAGGCGCCCTCGGGCCGCCGTTCGATGCCCCGCGCGAACCCGACGCCGCGTTCGGTCAGCTTGGCCACGGTGCTCTCGATGTCGTCGACGCGGAAGACCGGCGCGATGCCCTGGCCGTGCGCCGGGTCGAACTCGCGCGGGGAGTACGGGACGCCGAGGTCGTCGGTCACGATGCCGCTCGGGTGCATGTGGTGGGTCGACAGCAGCACGCCGCCGCCGTCGTACTTGGCGATGCCCTCGATCTCCTCGGCGCAGTTCTGGTTGCAGCAGTGCACCCGCTCCAGGAGGTTCAGCCCGAGCGTCTCGTCGTAGAACTCGAACGCCGTCGTCTGGTCGTTCTCGAACATGAACAGGTAGCACAGCGGGTTGCCGCGCAGGCCGGTCTCCAGGTCCGTGCCCCGGGCGGGCTCGGCCGCCGGGCCCATCAGCTCGTCGCCGCCGCGTCCCCAGCAGCGCCAGATCTGGCGCAGCTTCGGGGCGCTCGGCCAGGTCAGCGCCTCCTCGGACGGCTGGTACAGCATGAGCCGGTGGCCGTTCGGGTCGTAGAAGTCGGTCACGAGCCCGACCTCGTAGCTGCGCCGCCGCATGAACTCGACCCCGCGGGCCTCCAGCGCCGTCCGCATGCGTTCGAGGTCCTCGACCAGGAACACCACGTCGGACGAGTCGTCGCGGCGGCCGTAGAGCTGCACGCCGTGGTCGGCGGCCGGCTGGAGGCAGATCTCCAGGCCGCCGGCGCCCAGGAAGGCGCGCCGCTCGTCGGACTCGAACAGGGGCAGCCCGAGCTTGCCGCTGTAGAAGGACGTCGACTCGGCCAGGTCGTGGACGTAGACGATGAGGTGGTCAAGATGGGATCCGGTCAGCATGAGAGCACCTCGAAGGACGCGACGTAGGGCCTGTGCGGACGTCCGAACACCGTCCGGGCCACCGATGCTCGCACCGGGCGGCGCCGCCGGGCTTCTCGCCGTTTGCGCAAAGGGCCGTCCGGCGACCGCGCAATCTACGAGAAGCCGCCCGCGCCGCGCCGGCCCGATGCTGGGCACTCCGGCCGCCGGGCCACCGTCCGGCGGTTCCCGTACGGCAGTGAGGCGAGGGCGTGTCCGGAGCCGACAACGAGACGCTGGCCGAGGCCCTGGAAGAGGCGGCGCGGCGGTGGCCCGAACGGCCCGCCCTGATCGACCGGCACCGGCGGCTGACCCACGCGGAGCTCGCCGACGCCGTCGCGCGGCTCGCCGCCGGTTACGCGCGCCTCGGCCTCGCGGGCGGCGCGCGCGTCGTCTCCTGCGTCTCCAACCGGTGCGAGGCCCTGATCGCGCTCGGCGCGGCGTGGCGGTACGGCGCGGTGCACGTCGGCGCCGAGGACCGTTCGACCGGGCCCGAGCTCGCGGCGATCGTCGAGCAGACGGGCGCGGACCTGCTCCTGTACGAGCCGGTGCCCGGCAGCGCGGATCCGCTCGCGCCGATGCAGACCGTCCGGCGCGTCCACCCCGACCTGCACGTCGTCATCGTCGGCGACGTCCCCGTCCACGAGGAGTGGACGCGGTGGTCGGAGCTGGTGGACTCCGGCGCGGAGCCGTTCGCGAAGGCCCGGCCCGGGATGCGGGACCCGGCCATCGTGTTCGTCTCGTCGGGAACGACGGGCAGGCCGAAGGCCACGGTCGGGTTCCACGGCAACCTCGCGCGGCGCTGGCGGCGGCTGGGGGGCTGGCTGGAGTTCTCGCCCGACGACGTGCACCTCGCCCAGCTCCCGCTGTCCCACGGGTTCGGGATGATGATGGCCGTGGCGGCGCTGCTGTCCGGCGGACGGCTCGTCCTGCACGAACGCTTCTCGGCGGAGGCGGCCCTCGCCGCCGTCGGCGACGAGGGGATCACCGTCGTCAACGGCGCCCCGGCGCACTTCAAGCTCCTGCTGAACCGGCTCGACCAGGCGCGGCACGACGTCGGGACGCTGCGGCTGAGCGTCGGCACCGCCGCGCCGTTCGCGCCGGAGCTGGTCACCGACATCTGGGAACGGCTCGGCGTGCGCTTCATGTTCATGTACGGGTCGAGCGAGGGCGTCGGCGTCGCCACCACCGACGAGGACGACATCATGCGCGGCTCGGTGGGGCGTCCCGCGCCGGGCTCGACCGCGATCGTCGGCCCCGACCACCGGCCGCTGCCCGTCGGGACGGTCGGCGAGGTCGCGTTCTCGCGCGGCGTGTACCCGGTGCGCTACTGGGAGGACCACGACGCGCTGCGCCCGCCCGAGCCGGAGCCGGTGGCCAACGGCGACTGGTACTACTCCGGCGACCTCGGCCGCCTGGACGAGGAGGGGCGGCTCTACATCGTCGGCCGGCTCAAGCACCAGATCGACCGGGGCGGGCTCAAGGTCGATCCGATGGAGGTCGAGAACGCGCTGCTGACCCGTCCCGAGGTGGCCGACGCGGCGGTGCTGGGCCTGCTCAACCCGGTGCTCGGCGAGGAGGTCTGCGCCTGCGTCGCGCCGTCCCCGGGCGAGGCGCCGACGCTCGCGGGGCTGCGGGACGCGCTGGGCGAGCGGCTGGCTCCGCACAAGCTCCCCGAGGTGCTCTACCTGCTGGACGAGATCCCCCGGACCCGGATCGGCAAGGTGGACTCCGACCGGTTGCGCGACCTGATGGACGCCCGGCGGCCTCAACGGCTCGTCCGGCGGTGAACGATGGCGCTGGAGGTCGTCGGAGCGGCGGGCCGGGACTCCCTCCGCGCGGTCCTCGCCGGTGCGGCGGTCTCGCCGCGCGGACGCCCCGTCCGGGCGGTGGACACCTGCGCCGCCCACCTCGCCTGGCTGGGCGCGGTGCGCAGTCCGGAACCCGCTGTCGGCTGCCTCATCGGCGGGCCGGACGGGGCGGACGGTGAGGCGACCGCGCAGGCCGTGACCGGTCTCATGGCGGTGCACGGCCGGGACCGCGGCGTACCCCGGCGGCTCGGTCTCGACGCCGTCTCGGTGGCGACGGGCGTCGTCGCGGCCCAGGGCGTCCTCGCGGCCCTCATCGCGAGGAGCCGCGGGCGGGACGTACGGGGCGTGGAGGTCTCCGCCCTGGACGCCGGCCTGTTCCTGCTCAACCACCACGTGACGATCGCGACCAGCGGCGGGGACTTCCCGCCCCACGAGTCCGGGCCCGCGCCCGGCCCGCCGTTCGCCACGGCCGACGGGCGGTGGGTCGAGGTGGAGGCGCTGTCGCCCGAGCACTGGATGGCCTTCTGGGGACGGCTCGGCGTCGTCCGCAAGGACATCGTGGGCCGCGCTTGGCTGCCGTACGTGCTCCGCTACCTCGCCGGACGCTGCGCCCTGCCCGCCGAGCTGCACGAGGCGACGCGGCGCAGCACTCTGGCGGAGCTGCGCGGCGCGGCCGAGTCCTCCGGCGTCGCGCTCTGCCCGCTCCGGACCGAGACGCCCGTGAACGGCGGACCGGAGGCGGCACCGCCCTGGACGATCAGCCCGCACCCGGAGATGCCTGGGGCCGCGCCCCCGGCGTTCTCCGCGTCCCGCCCGGTGGCGGACGACGCGCCGCTCAGCGGCCTGCGCGTGGTCGAGGCCACCTCGCGGATGCAGGGGCCGCTCGCCGGCCTGCTCCTGCGGATGCTCGGCGCGGAGGTGGTCAAGGTCGAACCGCCCGGCGGCGACTTCGGCCGGGGCAGCCGGCCGCTGGCCGGTACGACCGGGGCCGCGTACCTCGCGTACAACCGGGGAAGAGCGTCGTCGAGATCGACTACAAGAGCCCCGCCGGGCGGGCCGAGATCGCGGACCTCGCCGCCACGGCGGACGTCTTCCTGCACAACTGGCGGCCGGGCCGGGCCGGGAAGCTCGGCCTGGACGCCGGGAGCCTCCGCCGCCGCAACCCCCGCCTGGTCTACGCCGGGGCCTCGGGCTGGGGCGGGGAGCCGGAACCGCCCAGCCCGATCGCGGGCGACTACCTCGTCCAGGCGTACGCGGGCTGCGGCGAGCGGCTGAACCCGCCCGGCGAGCCGCCGTTCCCGACGCGCGCCACCATCGTGGACGCGACCGGCGGGCTGCTGGCGTGCGAGGGCGTCCTCGCCGGCCTCTACCTGCGGGAACGCACCGGCCGCGGGTCCGCCGTGGAGACGTCGCTGCTGGCGGGAGCGCGGGCCCTGCGCGCCGCCGCGCCCGAGAACCTCCTCGGCTGGGACGTGCTGGACGGCCCGCTGGAGACGGTCGACGGGCATCTGGTGGTGGACGCGCCGGACCCCGCCGCCCGGCGGCGGCTCCAGCAGGCGTGCGGCCTGGACGCGGGCGCGACGGGCGCGGTCGCGGCCGAACGGATCGCGGACCGGCTGCGCGAGCTGCCGGCGGCCGTGTGGGAGGAGCGACTGCGTGACGCGGGCGTCCCCGCCGCCAGGGTGTGCGCCGATCCGCGCGAGCTGCCGGACGACCCGCGCGTGAAGGGCCGGCTGGAGTCGGTCAACGGCGACTGCTGGGCCCCTGGAGCCCCGTGGCGCTTCACGAGCAACCGCTGAGAAGTGTTCGCCGTGCCTCGGTTCCTATGCTCGCCGTTAGAGGAGAAGGAGCTTTTGTGAGCCTCAGCCACAGCCTTCTGACCTACATCTTCCTGGAAGCGAAGGCCCTCAACAGACAGCGCGAGCTCCTCCAGTCGTACGTCGGCCTGCCCGTCCTGGAGGTCGAGTCCCGTCCGGGCACCCGCCACGGCGTCGTCAAGTACGACGCGGGCAACGTGATCCTGTCGTTGAACCTCTCCCATTCCAAGAGGTTCCGGTGGGACACCTCGGACGCGCTCGTCATGGTCTTCGAGGTCGACCGCCACTGGCGGAGCGGCACGGGCCTGGTCGACCTGCACGGCCACCACTACGCGTTCGTCCCGACGCCGGAGGACCGCGCGCGGGAGCGCAGGCCGCCCGTCGTGGTGGAGCTGCGGCTCGGGGTGCAGGACCTGGCCGTCTCGGCCGCCTTCTACCGCGACGTCCTCGGGCTGGAGCCCCGGGACGGGCGGCCGGACGCCGCGTCGTTCGCGCTGGGGGAGATCACGCTGACGCTGGAGGAGGCCGAGCGCGCGGTCGACGGCCGCCAGGCCCGGCACGACACCTACCTGCTGGTTCTCCACACCGACGACATCGAGCGGTCGCGGGACGACCTCGGCGGGCGGGGGCTGGAGTTCAGCAGCCCGTTCGTCGGGTCGAAGGAGATCGGCCGGACCGTGCGGTTCGAGGACCCGACCGGGCACCGGTTCTGCCTCTACGAGCCGTCCGAGGAGAGCCTGACCTGGCCGAGCGGGCGCAAGCTCCAGGAGCTCATCGCGCGCCCGGCCGCGCCGACCGAGATCAGGCACCCGTGACCGCGCGGCGCGAGGAGCTCCTCCGCATCCTGGGCGAGCAGGCGCCGGGCCGCCGGGTCCTCGGCATCGGCCCCGGCGCGGACGCGGACGCGCCGGAGCTGGCGCGCTCGGGCTTCACCGTCACCGTCCTCGACGTCCGGAACGGCTTCGCGCCTTGGACGGCCGGCGAGATCGACGCGGCCGTGTGCGCCGGGCGGCGGGACGGCGACCGCGAAACCGACCGGCGGCGCCTGCTCCGGCGGATCCGCGAGCACCTCGTACCGGGCGGCGTCCTGGTCATCGACGCCGATGGTGAGACCGGCCTCGAACGCTCGCTGCGCCGCTGCGGCTTCGCCGCCGAGCCCGCCGCCGAGCCCGCCGCCGAGCCCGCGGGCGGCGCGTCGGAGTGGCTCGTGGCCCGCGCCCTGCCGCATCCCCCCGGATCGCTGGCCGTCGCCGACTGGGGAACGCCCGCCGACGCGCAGCTCGATCTGCGCTACGCCGACGACGAGGCGCCGTGGCTCGACCCGTCGCCGCGCGAGGTCTGGCAGGACGCCGTACGGTCCGCCGAGGCGGGCGGCGCCGACCTGATCGCGGGCTACCCGGTGTACGACCCGTACGGCGGCGTCCGGGGCGCGGACGCGGTCGGCCGCCACTTCGGCCATCGGTTCGCGCCGCATCAGGTCACGTTCGCCGCCGGGGTGACCTCGCTGCTGCACGACCTCGGCGGGCTCGCCGACGGCGGGCCGATCGCCGCCCCCGCTCTCGTCCACCCGGACCTGGAGACCTGGGCCGTGGCGGACGGCGCGGAACTGCACGTCATCGACGGGCCGCTGGACCACGCCCGGCTGGCCGAGGCCGTCCGGGACCTCCGGCCCGCGCTGCTGCACCTCGACCGGCCGACGTTCACCGCCGAGGTCCTCGCGCTCGACGAGCTGGAGGACCTCGCGCGCATCGCGGCGGCGGCCGGAACGGTGATCCTGATCGACGAGGCGCCCGCCCCGTACCTCGGCCCGGAGGGCAGCGCGGCCGGGCTCGTCGGACGCGCCGACAACCTCGTGGTGCTGCGCGGGTTCACCAAGGCGTACTCGTGGGGCGGGCTGCGCGGCGGGTTCGCGCTCGCGTCCGAGGGGGTCGCGGGGCGCGTCCGCGAACTGGTGACCCCGCTCCAGATGGGCGAGCTGGCGTTCGAGGCGGCGCTGCGCCTCCTGGCCGCCGGGGACGTGTTCGGGAAGCTGCGGGCCAGGATCCACCAGGTCAAGCCCGCGTTCGCCGACCGCGTCGCCGCCGACGGACTGGACGTGATCCGCGGCCATCCGGACATCCCGTGGATCGTCGTCCGGGACGAGGACGGGGCCGCCACGCGGTTCTTCCACGAGCGCGGGATACGCGGCCTGCGCCCGGTCGCCGGGCCCGTCGCCTCGCCGCGGCAGGCCGGGCTGCTGCACCTGACGGTGCCGCTGTCGGACGAACGGATCGCGCTCTTCGAGAAGCTCGCCTCGCACCGGGAGGAGGACCGCGCGGATGACGACGGACGATGACTGGTCCCGCCACGGCCGCGTCCTGG
Organism: Actinomadura sp. J1-007; assembly: GCF_009793335.1. GTDB lineage: Bacteria > Actinomycetota > Actinomycetes > Streptosporangiales > Streptosporangiaceae > Spirillospora > Spirillospora yumaensis. Next base: position 5,425,408 of record NZ_WING01000001.1, read on the forward strand.
TCGTGACGGCGCACCCCGACGACCCGGAGTTCCATTTCGGCGCGACCGTCGCCAGGCTCGTCGGCTCGGGTGCCGAGGTGTTCTACGCGATATGCAGCGACGGGTCGCGGGGCGTCGCGGACCCCCGGCCGTCCGACCTGGAGGTCGCCGCCCTGCGGGCCCGGGAGCAGCGCGAGGCGGCGGCGGTGCTCGGCGTCCGCGAGGTCGCCTTCCTCGGCCTGCCCGACGGAGGGCTCACGCCGGGCCCCGCCCTGCGCGAGGCGATCGCCCGCCAGATCCGGCGGTACCGGCCGAGCCTCCTGCTCACCCACTTCCCGCGCCGCGTCCTCAACCTGCCGGTCGAGGCGTCCCACCCCGACCACGTCGCGGTCGGCGAGGCCGCGCTCGACGCGGCGACGCTCGACGCCGGCTCGCCCCGCGCCTTCCCGGAGATGCTGGGCGAGGGCCTCGAACCGCACCGCGTCGCCGAGGTGTGGCTGCCGGGCTACGAGCGCCCGGACCTGTTCGTGGACGCCACCGCGTTCATGGACAAGAAGACCGAGGCGATCCTGTGCCACCGCAGCCAGCTCGGCGACGGCGACCCCGCCGAACCGCCCGCGTGGGTCGGGGAGTGGATGCGCGGGGTCGGCGCGGGATGCGGTTACGAGTACGCCGAACACTTCAGGCGCATCACTCTGTGAAAGGCGGGGCCGACCGATGCTGAACGACTGGCGCCTTCTCTACGTGAACCTCCATGTCGGCGACCTCGCCGCGGCCCGGGCCTTCTACGAGAACGACCTCGGCTTCGAGCCGATCGCCGAAGGGCCCGGCACGGTGAGCTACCCGGCGGGCCACGCCGTGCTGTGCCTGGACCGGGCCGAGGACGCGGGCGTCCCCCCGCCGCAGGGCCGGGACCGTTCGATCGCCGTCACGTTCCTCATCGACGACATCGACGAGATGCGCGCGGCACTGGAGGCGCGCGGCGCCAAGCTCCCGAAGACGCTGGTGTCCCCGGCCGGGTCGATGATCGACTTCTACGATCCGGACGGGCACTGGCTCTCGCTCTACCAGCCGTCCGGCAAGGCGCTCGGCTGGCCCAGCGCCGCGAAGGTCAGGGCGCTGCGGTCCGCGCCGGACGGGCGCCCGTCGCCGGCGCGGACCGGGCTGAACGACCACGACGTCCTCTACCTGTTCCTGTTCGTGGACGACCTCGCGGGCTCCTCGGCGTTCTACCACGAGGGCCTGGGGTTCCAGCCGATCGAGGTGACCACGTGCAACCGCGGCGTGACGAGCCTCGCGGACGGGGTGGTCAAGTACGACGTGGGCGCCACGATGCTGACCACCCACCACGTCGGCGACGCCGAGCACGCGGCGCTGCACAAGGTCACCACCAAGAGCTCCGGCGGGCTCGCGGTCGGGTTCCACGTCCCCGACCTCGACGCGGCGGCGGCCGAGCTGGCACGCGCGGGACTCGACGTGACGCGGGGGACGGGCCCGCTCGGCGCGATCGCCTCGTTCTCCGACCCGGGCGGCCACGTCTACCACCTCGCGGAGGTCTCGGAGGCGGCGCTCGCGCGGCCCGGCGGGGACAAGATGCGGCACATCGTCACCGCGAGCCTGTGACACGCGATGACCGTGCGCAAGGTCCGCGGACGGCCCTTCCGGGTCCTGCTCGGCGAGATCGACCAGGCCGACGGTGACGGGGCCCTGGCCGAACTGCTCCGCGAGAGCAACGACACCTGCCGGCCCGCGGCGTTCGCCGTCGTGTCCGCCAGGGCGCGCGAACGCGTCGGCGCGCGGCGCCATGAGAGGGCCCTGCGCCTCGCCGGCCTCGGCCTCCACCTGGACCTGCCGTACACCCCCACGGCCGCCGAGCTGACCGGCGAGGACGAGGAGCGCAACGTCCTCGACGTGCTCAGGCGGAGGCGCCTGTGGCGGTACGAGGTGCCGTCCGCCGACTCCTACGTGTCCCGTTTCGAGCACGAGGCCGAACGGCTCCTCGGCGTACGGCACGTGCACGCGACGGTGTCCGGCACCGTGGCGTTGCAGATCGCGATGATGGCGCTCGGCATCGGGCCGGGCGACGAGATCGTCATCCCCGCGGTCGGCTGGGTGGGCTGCGCCGACGCCGCGATCCTGTGCGGGGCCGTCCCGGTGCCGGCCCAGGTGGACGAGACCCTCGGCATGGACCCGGCCGACGCCGAACGGAAGATCACCCCGCGGACCAAGGCGATCATGGCGGTGAGCCTGCTCGGCAACCCGTGCGACCTCGCCGCGCTGCGGGAGGTCGCCGACCGGCACGGCCTGGCCCTGCTGGAGGACGGCTGCCAGGCGTGCGGCGCGAGCCACGGCGGCCGGCGCCTCGGCGGCCACGGCGACGCGGCGGTCTTCAGCACGAACTTCATGAAGTTCGTCGCCGCCGGGGACGGCGGCTTCATCGCGACCGACCGGGACGACGTCTACGCGTTCGCGGTGCGGTTCACCGGGGGCAAGGCGTTCCCGGCCCGCAAGCGCGACCTGGGCCTGTCGGCGCCGGTCCTGCCGTTCAGCACGCTGCGCATGACCGAGCTCACCGGCGCGGTCGCGCTCGCCCAGCTCCAGCGGCTCGACCGGCTCCTCGGGAGCCTGCGCGGCGCCAGGGACGAGATCTTCGCGCGGGTGGGCGAGGGCCGGGGGTTCCGGGTCGTCCCCGGCAACGACCCCGCGGGCTCGGCGGGATGGAGCACGCTGCTGCTGTTCCCCGACGCCGACCGTTGCCAGGCGTTCGCCGCCGCCATGCGGGCCCAGGGCGTACGGCACGTCACGACGTCCCAGGAGAAGTTCGCCGGAGCGGAGATCTACCACTGCTGGCCCGCGATGGCCGGAGAGCAGCCCATCCCGCAGGCCGGCGGGCACTGGGCGACCGAGTACCCGGCGATGACCGGGCGGCGGTCGATCGACGCGCGCTCCAGCCCCTGGACGCATCCGCTCTACGACGGCACGGCGAGCTACCCCGAGGGGTTCATGGACGAGAGCCTGGACCTGATCGCCAGGATCGCGGTGATCCAGACCAACCCCCGGCTGGAGCCGGAGCACTGCGCGACCATCGCCGCGGCGATCCGGACCGCGGACGAGCGCACAGCCCGCCCCTGACCCCAGGACGCCCGCGCCGACGTCCCGCGTCCGGCGCTAGCGCCCCGCCTCCGGCGGCTAGCGGTCCGCGTCCGGCGGGCGCAGGATGGCCGCCCGGTACCGCTCCGGCAGGTAGACCGCGTTCGAGTGGAAGACGACCTGGCCGTCCACCACGCGGTAGGTGTCCGTGCCGAACGGGATCGTGTCGGTCTTGAACAGCGTGAAGGCGTACTCTCCGGCCACCTCCTGGCGGAGCACGCGCGTCCCCGCCATCGCCTCGGGCGGCAGATGCGCCATGCGCCGGGCGTGCTGCCGCATCGCCTCGTCGTGGCCGACCCTGACCCCGGTGGGGGAGAGCCAGACGTAGTCCTCCGCGTGGAACCGGAGCACGTCCGCGAAGCTCCCCTCCCCGGCGAACGCGCGCGCGACCGCCTCGGCGCGCCGCGCCAGCACCGACCGGGTGTCCGCGCTCAGGCGCGATGCGTCGTCTCCCACGGGGTTCACCTCCATGAACCGGTCTCGGCATGGTCGAGCACTCCGCGCGGCGCCAGCGGCAGCGCGCGGAGCCTGACCCCGGTGGCGTCGAAGATCGCGTTGCCGAGGGCCGGGGCCACCCCGACGATCGGGCTCTCTCCCGCGCCCGCGGGCGGCAGGTCCCGCCGGTCGAGCAGGACGACCTCCAGCTTCGGCACGTCCGGGAACCGCGGCACCCGGTAGCCCGCGAACGACGCGTTGGCGATCACGCCGTCGTCGAAGTCCACGGCCTCGAACAGCGCGCCGCCGATGCCCTGGACGACCGCCCCCTCGACCTGGCCCCTCAGGTGGTCGGGGTTGACGATCGCGCCGCACTCGAAGACCTGCACGACGCGTTCCACCTGGACGTGCCCCGTCTCCGGGTCCACGGCCACCTCCGCGCAGGTGGCGAGGTGGCCGCCCTTCTCCCGGCCCAGCGCGAGACCGAAGCCGCGGTCGGCCCTCCGGACGCGCCCCTCCCACCCGAACGCGTCGGCGGCGGCGTTGAGGACCGCGAGCAGGCGCGGGTCGCGGAGGTTGCGCTGGCGCAGCTCCAGCGGATCGACCTCCATCGTCCGCGCCAGCTCGTCCATGTGGGTCTCGCGCGCGAAGTGGTTGGCGGTGGCGGCCAGGGCGCGGTACGGGCCCTGGCGGAGCGGCGAGCGGGACGGCTGGTACTCCACCCGCTGGTGCTCGACGTGGTACGGGCTGAGGAGGCCCTCGGCTCCCGCGTTGCGGCAGGAGAACTCCCACGCGGTGAGCGTGCCGTCCGTCCGGGCCCCGGCGCCGACGTCGACCACCGCGGCCGGCCGCAGATAGCCCCAGGTGAACTCCTCGGCGCGCGTCCACAGGACCTTCACCGGCTGGCGCACCGCCCGCGCCAGGCGCGCGGCCTCCACGGCGGCCTCGCCGGTGTGCTTGCCGCCGAAGGCCGAGCCCGCGTCCGGAACGACCACGCGGACGTCGCGCTCGGGCACGCCGAGGACCCGGGCCAGCTCGGCGCGCACCGCGAACGGCCGCTGCGTCGCCGTCCACACCTCCAGGCGGTCGTTCCGCCAGGCCGCGACGGCGGCCCGCGGCTCCATCGGGGCGTGGGCGATGTAGTCCATGGTGTAGGTGCGGCGCAGCCGTGTCGCGGCGGCGGCCCACCCCTCGTCCAGCGAGCCGCCGCGGTGGGTGACGGCGCCGGCCCGGCCGGGGACGTCCACCGGGTTCTGCCGGAGGTAGCCGAACAGGTCCTGCCGTCCGATCTGCGGCACGCGCCGCCAGGTCGCCTCGACGAGGGCGAGCGCGCGCGCCGCCGTCCAGCCGTCGGGGCGGTGAGCCCGACGACGTCGCCGTCCCGGACCACCGTCACCCCGGGAACGGCCTCCGCGGCGGCGGTGTCGAGCGTCTCCAGCGACGCGTGGAACGCGGGAGGCCGCAGGACCCGGCCGTACACCATGCCGGGCAGGACGACGTCGGAGGAGAACCGGTGGCCCCCGGTGACGAAGTCGCGCCCCTGGGACTTGTCGGCCGGGAGCCCGGCGATCAGCCACTGGTCGTACGGTGTCACCGCCCGGTAGCCGGACGCCGTCTCGACCACCCGCCGCCCGGCCGCGACCTCCCCGAGCGTGGCCTTGCGCCCGGTCCGGTGGTCGGTGAGGATGCCGTCGAGCAGCACGGGGACCCGGCCGGGCAGGTTGTGGCGCACCGCCAGCGCCAGCACCACCTGCTTGGCCGCCGCCGCGATCCTGCGGAGCTGGGTGCCGACCGTACGGGTCGTCAGACTGCTGAAGGTGCCGATGTCGTACGGCGAGACGTCGGTGTCGCCCATCACCAGCCGCACCGCCGCGACCGGCGCGGACAGCTCCTCGGCGACCACCTGCGTCAGCGAGGTGCGGATGTTCTGCCCCACCTCCACCTTGCCCGTGTAGACCGTGACGGTCCCGTCGCCGGCGATGTGCAGCCAGCTCCCGATCACGGGCCGCGACCGCGCGCCGTCCGCGGCCGCCGCGCCGTCCGCCGCCGCCGCGCCGGGGGTCTTCGCGCCGGACGCCTTCGGCCCGGGAGGCGGCGGCTTCTCCGGGATGAGGAAGACGACGACGATGCCGTCACCGGCGATCTCGAAGAACCGGTCTCCGAAGTGCTCGTCCCCGGGGTCTCCGGTGCCGTCCGCGCGGGCGGGGCCGCCCGCGGCCGGGGCGTCGGCGGGGCGCTCAGCCATCGGAACCCTCGCGGAGGACGGCCGCGGCCTCGCTGATCGCGGCGGCGATGCGCGGATAGGCGCCGCACCGGCAGATGTTGGCGCGCATGAACGCGGCGATGTCGGCCTCGGACGGCCGGGGGCTCAGCGCCAGCAGCCCGACCGCCGCCATGATCATCCCCGGGGTGCAGTACCCGCACTGGACGGCTCCCGCCCGCAGGAACGCCTCCTGGACCGGATGCAGGCTGCCGTTGTGCGCGAGGCCCTCGACCGAGGTCACCCGGCGCCCCGCCGCCTCGCCGGCCGGGACGACGCAGGAGCGGTCGGGCCGCCCGTCGACGAGGACCGTGCAGGCGCCGCACACGCCCTCGCCGCACGCCGGCTTCGCGCCCGTGAGGTCGAGGTCCTCCCGCAGGACGTGCAGGAGGCTGCGGTCCGGGTCGGTGTCGATGACGCGCCGCACGCCGTTGACTTCGAGTTCCACGTCCATGGCTCAGCTTCCCGAGGCGTTCGCCCCGGCGGCCCGGCACTCCAGCAGGCCGTAGCCGTGCCTGGCCGCGGAGACCCCGGCGAGGCGAAGCCCCGAGGCGGCCAGCAGGTCCGCGAACTCCTCCTCCGTGCGCTCCCTGCCGTGGCAGCCGACGAGCATCAGCAGGTCCATCAGCTTCGCGGGGGAGGGCTCGCCGCCGGACGTGACGAGGAACTCGACGATCAGCAGCACGCCGTCCGGCCGCATCGCCCGGCGGCACGCCGCCAGCACCCCGGCGGCGTCCTCGTCGGACAGGCCGTGCAGCACGCTCTTGAGGATGTACGCGTCGCCCGGCGGCACCTCCCGGAGGATGTCGGCGCTCACCGCCTCGCAGCGGTCGGCGACCCCGGACGCGTCCAGCGCGCGCCGGGCGGCGTCCAGGACGCGCGGCCGGTCCACCAGCACGCCGCGCAGCCGCGGGTGCCGCCGGAGCACGGCGGTCAGGAGGTCCCCCCGCCCGCCGCCGACATCCACGACGGTCTCCACACCGGAGAAGTCGAACTCCGCGACGGCCCGCGCGATCGGCCCGGTGTGCCGCGCCATCATCGCGTCGAACACCTCGCCGGACTCCGGGTGGTCGTCCAGGTAGTCGAAGAACTCGCTCCCGAAGATCTTCTCGAACGCCGGCTCGCCGGTGCGCACGCTGTGCTCCAGGCCCCCGAACGCCTGGTAGCCGACCCCGCCGGACCAGAGCGCGAACGGCAGGACCGACCGCGGCCCCTCCCGCAGCAGCTCGCTCACGGGGGTCAGGGCGAACCGCCGTCCGGCGTCCTCGCGGAACACGCCGTGCCCGGCGAGCAGGCGCAGCAGCCGGTACAGCGCCGGGGCATGGGCCCCGACGTCCGCGGCGAGCCGCTCGGCGCTCCGCGGGCCGTCGGCGAGACGGTCGGCGACGCCCAGCCGCGCGGCCACGTAGACCGCCTGCTGGAGTTGGTTTCCGCGCACCATCTCCGCGAGGAACTGGGCGGCGGAACGCTCGTCCGGAGGCATGCCGCCCAGCCTAGAATCGCCGCCGCCGCCGTCCTTCTCGCGGTTTGCCTTCTTCCCGCCGGCCGCCGGGCGGGCCGATCAAAAAGGCAAGGAGAGAGAAGGCCCCGGGCGAGGACGCCGATTTACCATGACTCGCATGTCCGTCATGCAGCCGAAACCCATCCCGTGGTGGAAGTATCCGCTGGGGCCGCAGATCCGGCGCCGCAACAAGGCGATCGTCCGGCAGGTGCTGACCGCGTTCGACACCGGCGACGTCACCCTGATCGACCAGCTCGACTTCTCCGACTACATGGACGAGGTCCCGCTCCCGCCGAGCTTCCGCGGGGCCAAGGGGATCAAGCGCTCGATCCAGGACCTGCACAAGTCGTTCAAGGACCTGCGGTTCGAGGAGGAGGTCTGCGTCGCGGAGGGCGACATGGTCTACCTCCAGCACCGGATGACGGGTTTTCACCACGCCGATTTCCTCGGCATTCCCGCGTCGGACAAGTGGGTCTCGTATTCGGGCTGGGATATCAACCGGATCGAGCGCGGCCGGATCGTTCAGCATGTCGGCGCGGTGGGCCTCCAGTTCCTTGAGACGTTCGACTTCCTCGACCCGGAAGTGCTGGAGCACCCGAAATTCCGCGCGTACGTCAAATGCCACGGACTGCGCCGCGAGCCGGGCGACCGCCCGAGCGAGCGAGCGTCCTGACCCGTCCGTCGAGTGGCCCCCGGTGATTGGAGAGATGGCGTGAAGAACGGCTCGGACGATATCCCGCAGGTCGTGGCGCAGGTGCTGAAGTCGGTCCGGGGCTCGTACGGCTGGAGCCTGGAGAACGTGGCGGCGCGGGCCGGCGTGGGCGAGGACGCGGTCGCGGCGCTGGAGAAGGGCGAGACCAGGCCCAGCCTGGAGCTGCTGATCGCGGTCGCGGACGCCCTGGAGATCCCGCTGGCGAGGCTGGTGAGCGACGAGGTCGAACCGCGCATGCGGCTGATCCCGCCCGAGCGGCAGCCCGCCCTGTGGCACGGGCCGAAGGGCGGCACCGGGACCATGCTCGCGGCGAGCGACCCGCGGCTCTACCTGGAGATGTGGAAGTGGCGGCTGGCGCCGGGCGAGATCCGCGAGGGCTTCCCGCATCCGCAGGGGAACCGTGAGATCACGTACGTGGACGAGGGCACGCTGACCATCACCGTGAACGGGCGCCGGTACGTGGTGACCGAGGGGGCGGCGGCGGTGTTCGTGGGTGAATGGCCCCACAGCTATGCCAACGAGGGCGACACGCCGCTGGTCTACACGGTCGCGATCGCGGACCCCTGAACGCTCCGCGCTCTCGGTGTCGCCGGCACCGGTCCGACGGTGGACCGGTGCCGGCGACGGTCCGGGACCGGGCCGCCTCAGGTGTACGACTGGAGCTCCCCGCGCCGGCGGACGTCCAGAGTCGCGCAGTGGAACGAGCCCGCGAAGGCGTAGTAGTTCTCGAACGAGCAGGGGATCGGCTCGAAGCCCCATTCCTCGAACGCCCGCATCAGCGGCTCCTGGCGGCGTTCCACGATGACCCGCTTCTCGTCGAGCATCAGCACGTTCATGCTGATCCACGAGCTGACCGTGCTGAACCCGGCCACGGACGGCACGGGCTCCGGCGGGACCAGCACCTTCCAGGAGCGGAACGCCTCGGGCAGCCCGGCCGGGTCGAAGTACTTGGCGTTGACGAGCATCTTGCCGGGCGCGACCGGCATGAGCGTGGTGTCGATGTGGGCGGCCTGCCCCCACTGCGGCTCGATGAGGTGGACGCGGTAGTCCGGGCCGAGGGTGCGGCGCAGCCACTCGACGCCCGCGAGGTTCGTCACGTGGCTGCGCTGGCCGATGAGGTCCCGGCCGCAGCGGACGAAGTCGGCGGCGTCGAACGTCGGCTCCACCTCCGTCGTGATCCAGCGGGTGGAGTCGCCCTCGGCCGCATCGGCGTCCCGCACGTAGAGCTCGTCGCGCAGCCGGGGCTTCGGCGCCACGGTCCAGCGGGCCCCGGCCGCGAAGTACTCCAGCAGCAGCGGCCGGTACGGCCAGGTCTCGAAGTACCGGCCGCGGTCGGCCATCGGCACCTCGATCAGCTCGTCGCCGACCACGAGCAGCACGTCGCGGGGGTTGGCCGCGCAGAACCCGTTGTCGACCTTCCAGTCCGGCGTGCCGTACGGGGCGGCGAAGTCCATCGGCTCGGGGCGGCGCACCCGGACGCCGGCCGATTCGAGCACGCCCACGAACTCCTCGGCGTCGGCGGCGGCGGCCTCGACCCGGTCCGGCGGGTAGGGGACGCCGCCGCCGGCCCTCAGCTCGTCGAGCTCCCACACCCGTGGCGGGAACGTGATCTCGTTGATCATGTTCCAGGACGGCAGCATGGCGCCGTCGACGATTCCGACGATCACTTCTTCCAGCGGGTCCCACTCGTTGAAGGACGAGACCGTGTTCGGCATGAGCTGGCTCCATCTCGCGGGGTCGGAACGGATATCGCTTCTCGCGCGGGAACGGCCTGACCGCGGCGCGCCCGGCCGCGCGGGGGACGGGGCCGGGCGCGCCTCTCAGGCCGGTCTGATGTTCTGGTTGAGGTGGAACACGTTGTCGGGGTCGTACCGCCGTTTGATCGACGCGAGCCGGGCGTAGGACTCGGGGAGGTAGGCCGCCCGCACCCGCTCCTCTCCCTCGTCCCCCAGCTCGTTGACGTAGACGCCCTCCGAGAACGGCAGCAGCGCCGTCCAGAGGTCGTCGGCCCACCGGATCGCGGCCCGCTCCTCGTCGGGGCGCGTCCACACCGAGTCGATCGAGTAGCTGAACGCGACGCGGCGGTGCCCGAACGCCGTGGCGGCCTCGCCGACGCGCGCCACCGCGCCGCCCAGCGCCGAGATCATGACGATGGACAGCGGCGAGGTGAGCCGCACCGCCTGCCGCGCCAGCACCTCGATCGCCCCGTCGCCCAGCAGCGGGAGGTGCCCGGAGCGGCCGTGCACGCACGAGCCGAAACGCCCCGCCACGTCGTACAGGCGCTGGAGCGTGGTGTAGCGCATCGGCTTGATCCGGTCGACCAGCGGCTCCCCGAGGCCCTTCAGGCGGGCCAGGTCGTGCCGCGCCCGCTCCGCGTCGCCGGTGTGGCAGACCGCGATGGCGACGATCGGCGTGCCGTGCAGGTGCGCGGGCACGAACGGCGCCGGCGGCGCCAGCAGGAAGTTGCACTGGGCGGCCAGCTCGTCCGGGGCGCCCGCCATCAGGTCGCGGTACGTCCGCAGGACCTCCGCGGCCTGGGCGGCGGGGTAGAACGCCGCGCCGCCCAGGACCCGGGGCCCGATCTCGTGCAGCGCGAACTCGAAGCCCGTCGCGATCCCGAAGTTGCCGCCGCCGCCCCGCAGCGCCCAGAACAGGTCCGGGTCGCCGGTCTCGTCGGCGGTCACGGCACGGCCGTCGGCCGTGACGAGGTCGACGGCGAGCACGTTGTCGACGGTCAGGCCGCACTGGCGCATCAGCCAGCCGTACCCGCCGCCGAGCGTCAGGCCGCCGACGCCGGTCGTGGAGATCCGGCCGCCCGTGGTCGCCAGGCCGAACGCCTGCGTCTCGTGGTCCAGCAGCGCCCACGTCACGCCCGCCTGGGCCTGGACGCGGCGGCGCCCAGGGTCCACGCGCACGCCGGCCAGGCCGGACAGGTCGATCATCAGCCCGCCCTCGGTCACGGCGCGGCCGGTCACGTTGTGCCCGGTGCCGCGGACCGACAGCTCCAGCCCGCCCTCGCGGGCGAACCGGACGGCGGCCGCGACGTCGGCCGCGCCCGCGCAGCGCGCGATGAGCCCCGGCCGCCGGTCGATCCGCCCGTTCCACACGCGCCGGGCGGCGTCGTAGCCGGCGTCGCCCGGACGCAGGACGGGACCGTGCAGGACGCGGCCGAGGGCGGCGGCCGAGGCCGCGTTCAGAGACGGCATGGACCGGCGCCGTCAGAGCGCGGTGGCCAGAAGGTTCCTGATCTTCGCGCCGCTCGGGCTCTCCAGGGCCTCGTCCGACGGCTCGTAGAGGTAGAACAGGTGGCCCGAGGGGTCCTCGAACTCGGCGATGGCGCCGATCTGCGACCGCACGATCCCGCGTTCGAACCGGACGCCGCGCTCGGTCAGCCCGGCCACCGTCCGCTCGACGTCCGGGACGTGGAAGACGACGGCCTTGCCCCGCATCCGCGTGGGGTTCATCGTGCGCGGCGGGCACGGGTGGTCGGCGATCTCGTGCTCCTCGCGCACGGTCTCCAGCGCGTGCGTGGTCAGGATGACGCCGCCGGTGTCGTACTTGATGACGCCCTCCTCGTCGGCCGCGGACTCGCGGCTGCACGGCCCGCCCTCCAGGTCCGTCAGCCCGAGGTCGCGGGCGTAGAGCTGGTACGCCTCGTCGGCGCTGCGCACGAACAGGAACAGGTAGATCAGCGGCTTGCCGGCGAGCACGAACTTCTCGCCGTCGTCGCCCCCGGGCACGGACGAGCCGTTGGAGCCGCCGTGGCCGTTGTGGAGCGCGCGGACCGCCTGGATCCGGTCGCCGCTCGGCCAGGTCAGCGACTCGTCGGAGGTCTCGTAGAGGGTGAACCAGTGGCCGTCCGGGTCGTAGAAGTCGGTGATCGCGCCGATCTCGTACCGGTGCGTCTCGGTGAACCGGACGCCGCGCTCCTCCAGCGCGGCGCGCGCCCGGTCCAGGTCCTCCACCAGGAACACGATGTCGGTGGAGTGGTCCTCCCCGTCGTGCAGCTCGATGCCGTAGTCGGACGCCCGGTTGAGGGCCAGGATGACCGATCCGGTGTCGTACTTCACCGAGCCGGAGTCCTCCTCCAGCACGCGCAGCCCGAGCGTGTCCTCGAAGAAGCCGCGCGAGACCCCGAGGTCCCTGACGTAGAGGAAGAGGTAGACGATGCGAGAGTCGGTCAGCATGATGCGGGTTTCCTTTCCCACGTTCCCGGTCGGCGGGCCGTTCGTCAGCGGTGCGCCCGGGGCGCACTCGTCATCAGTTCCATGACCTTCTGGCCGCTGCCCCAGGCGAGGCTCTCGGCCGACGGCTGGTACAGGCAGAGCACGTGCCCGGACGGATCGGTGAAACGGGCCGTGCCGCCGATGTCGCTGAAGCCGAGGCCGCGCGTGCGCAGGCCCCGCGCGGACAGCTCCGCCTCGGCGGCGACGACGTCGGCGGTGTAGAACACGGGCAGGCACGCGTCGTACCTGAGGGGCCTCCCGTCGGGCGCGCTCGTGCCCTGCCGCAGCACCAGGTCGATCGTCCCGGTGCCGAACCGGGCGGACGTCCCGTCCCGGTCGAGCAGGCGCAGCCCGAGCACCGACCCGTAGTACGCCACCGACTCGGCCAGGTCGGCGACCACGAGGACCAGATGGTCCACCTCGGTGGTCAGGCCGCCGTCGCCCGGCGGCGCGTGCTCGAATCCGTAGTGGTGGCCGTCCACGTCGGTGAACAGCCCGCCGGAGCGCCCGCCGAAGTCGTCCAGCCGGGCGAGCTCGTCCGGGCCGAGGCCCGTCCGGCACATCAGCGTCGCCCCGTCGGCCACGGCCTTGCGGAACTTGCGCTCGGCGAAGAGGTTGATCCCGATGATGGTGCCGCCGGCGTCGTACTTGACCAGCCCGTGGTGGTCGTGCGGGGGGTGGAACTGGTTCTCGATGACGCGCAGCCGGAGCACGTCCTCCAGCAGGCGCCGGTGGCGCGGAAGGGAGGAGATGTCGAGGAACACGAACATCAGCGGTGCGTGCGCCAGCCCGCCGTCGGTGCCGTTCATGAGGCCGCTCCTTGTCCCGACCGGATGTCACGAGGGAGTCGTTCTTGCTTCGCGGAGCAGGCGGTCCGGGGCGAAGGACTCCAGCATCATCGGCGTCCGCCCCGTCACGACGGTCTCCGCGAGGGCCCTGCCCGAGCCGAGCGCGGGCGGGATGCCGTGCCCGCCGAACCCGGCGATGACCCACCGGCCCGGCGCGCCGGGCAGCGCGCCCACCACCGGCCGGCCGTCGGGCGTGCAGTCCATGATCCCGGCCCAGCGCCGTCGGGCCGTGACGGGCGGGAAGCCGGGGAAGGTCCTCGGCAGGAACGCGTCCAGGCCCTGGTGGATCAGCGGGTTGACCCGCTCCTCCGCGCTCGCCTCGGCGTCGGGGTCGAGGCCGCGGCAGCCGCCGAGCAGCACCGTGCCGTCCGCGACCTGGCGCCAGTACACGCTGCCGTAGTCGACGGCGAGGGGGAACCCGAACACCGGCGGCAGGGGAGCGGTCGCCAGCATCTGCCCGCGCGCGGGAGTCAGGACGTCCCTCAGCGGCGGCGCCAGCTCGCGCGCCGCCAGACCGCACGCGAAGACCACGTGGTCCGCGCCGATCCGCCCCCGGTCCGTCAGCACCTCGAACCGCGCCCGCGCCGAAGCGCCGATACCCAGGACCCGGGTGCCGGACGCGATCGCCGCGCCGTGGCGGACCGCGGCCGCGGCCAGCCCGTGCACGAGCCGTACCGGATGGATCACGTGCCCGCCGGGGAACCACCTGCCGCCGAAGAAGCGCCGGTCGATCCGGCGGCCGAGCAGCTCCTCGCACGCGGCGAGGTCCAGCGCCTCCACCAGCCGGGCCGGCGCGGGCAGCCGCGCGGCCTCGGCCCGGAAGCGCTCCCAGACCTCGGCGGACGAGGCGAGGGCGAGGTGCCCGCGGCGTTCGTACCCCGCCCGGATCCCCTCCTCCCGCAGGACCGTCAGCGTCAGCTCGCCGTCCTCCACGGGCCGGAGCCCGTTGAGCGACAGCCCCGCGTTGCGGCCGGACGTGCCCCAGGCTGGCCTGCGGGCCTCGACCACGAGCACGTCCACGCCGAGGCGGGCGAGCCAGTACGCGGTGGCCGCCCCCATCAGCCCCGCGCCGACGACGACCGCGTCGGCGCGGGCGGGCAGTACGGCCGGCGGCGCGAACGCGTCGGGGTCCGCGGACTCGAGCCAGTAGGTCGGCGGCCGGCCGCGGCCGGCCGCCGGTCCGGGCTCGGCACGGGCCGACCGGCCCTCGGCGCGCGAGGGCCGGCCGGTACGCGATCTGCCGTCATGGGGTACGTCCCGTCGGGGCGGATGGGTCAGTCGCTCGCCAGGACGGGCTCGACGTCCTCGCCGCCGCGGGTCCGCTGGTTCCACTCTTCGAGGATCTCGAAGATGTCGGACGGCGGCGTGTTGAGCACGTCGGCGTAGATCTCGTCGTCCTTGGTGACGACGATGTCGAACGCCGTGAGCTCGCCGGGGGTGAGGGTGCCGACCCGGTTGCCGGTCTCCTCGTGGATGAGCGCGACGGGCCCGGTGGGCGAGTGGAAGTGCGTCCCGACCGGCGGGTAGTGCTCGACCTTCGCCGGGCCGAAGATCAGCGGGGTGTCCGGGTCGGTGAGGACCGGCCCCATGGCGGTCTTGATGCGCCAGCCGACGCGCCAGATCGCGGTTCCGGGGAAGTCGTTCTCGCCGCCGTTGGACTTGACGATGCCGTCGTTCGGCACGTTGAAGTTCTGCTCGACGCGGATCGGGCCGAGCCCGGCCTGGATGATCTCTCCGCCGTGCATGAGGATCTTCAGGTACATCTCGTTCTTGCCGTCGCCGTCGAGGTCCATCTGCGGGCTGCGGTGCATGAGCACCACGCCGTTCTTGACGCTCATCTGGTAGTTCTCGACGATGCCGTCGACCGTGAGCAGGCACGAGCAGACGCCCTTGAGCAGTTCCACGCCGCCGATGCCCGGGAAGTTGGTGTTGAATCCCCGGACCGCCTGGGTGTATTCCTCGATGGTCTTGTTCACGGTGAGGGCCGAGATGCGGTCGGTCAGCGCGCGGTAATCGGCGTCGGTGGACGCGTTCACCTTGTCCTGGACGGACCGCCACCGGAATACCTCGACGACCTTCACGACGGATCCGCCGTTGCGCGCGCTGCGCAGGACCTCGACGGGGTAGTCGCCCGCGTGGCCCTTCTCGCGCAGCAGGGCCCACTTGCTCCGGACTTGGCTGACCAGCTCTTCGACCTTGGCCGGCTCGGTCTCGTACGTCTCCATCTGTACGAGGGTCTCGTTGCGGTACAGGTTGCCCAACATGTGGCGTCTCCTTCGCTTGTGGGCGCCATTTACCGTTGGTCCGAAAATGAATTCGGGCACAATTGACCGACGTTCCGATTCCCTTGGGTGGTCGACAACATAAATGTCCGGCCGCCGGATCTCTTACTGGCCACATACTTTCATCGGGGCGCGGCGAGATGTCTTCTCGTGGATTGCCTTCGTTTCCGCGGGCGGCGGGGCCGCGGCCGGCGCCGCCCCGCGCCCCGCGGCCTCAGGCTCCGGGCGGGACCGCGCGGGCGCGCGCGTCGGGTGCGGCGGGCGGAGGCGTCGTCCGGGGCGGCGCGCACACGCGAGGCGTGGAGTGGCGCGGCGGCGCGGAACGGAGCGCATGCGAAAAGGCGCGGCGTCATGCCCGCCGGGCGGATCGGCGGGCGGCCGCGTACGGCGCGAGCGTCTCGCGCGGTGATGACGTGCGGTGAGGCCACGCAGCGGTGCGCGCGGTGGTGCGCGCGGTGGTGCGGGCGGCGCGGCGTGGAGGCCGGAGGAGCGGGCCTAGTCGGTCTTGGACTCCTCCGCCAGGACCTGGCGGGCCAGGCGCTTCGGCGCGACGAGGGTGTAGGAGGTGCGGATCCACTCGGTGATCTCGCGCCAGCGCTGCTCGTCGAGGTCGTCGCCGAACCGGATGTCGACCCAGCCGTGGCGGCCGAGGCCGTATCCCGCGGGCTTGGCGCGCTCGTCGGTGGCGATGACCGCGGCGGCCTCCTCCTTGGGGAGCTTCACGCACACGCCGGTGGCCTCGGGGTCGGTGAAGATGAACGCCTTGTTGTTGACCCGGAACGTGGGCTCGCCGTCCCACGCCTCGATGTCGACCCGCTTGGTGTCGGGAAGGGCGGCGACGATCCGCTCCAGCCTGTCCATGTTGCTCATGAGTGCTCGCCCTGCTCGGACGGCGCCTGGATCCGGATGATGCGCCCGTCGGGGTCGCGGACGGTCATCACCTCGGTGCCCCAGTGCGTCGTGGTGAACGGCCGCACCACGTCGACCGCGGCGTCCGGCCGGACGTCCTTCGCGTCGGCGACGCCCAGGTAGAGGTCCATGGCCAGCGGGTCGTCGAGCGACTGCTGCGCCAGATAGATGCGCGAACCGTTGGGCGCGACGAGGATCCCGCTTTGGTGGTCGGTCTCGAACTCCATTTTGAAGCCCAGCCCTTGCCAGAACGCGAGACTCCGGTCCCAGTCGTGGGTCTCTATGTAAATCAGCTCAAAGCCTTGCGAGGTCACCGTGCCGTCTCCTTCGGTCGGTCCTCCGCACTTGGTGCGGGGCGCTTCGCGTGCGACGTGCCGTTCGGTGTCACGGCCAGTCTGCCGGACTCTTTCCTGGATTCGCAATATGTGTTTCAATCGGCGTCACCGCCAATCGGCATCGCTCGGAAGGTCGTCGGTGCGCTTCCAAACCGGATCTTCACGCAGGTTCCGGCGTTCCTTCCGTGGACCCTGGTCGGCGCCCGTCAGATCGCGGCTCCCGCTACAGAAGTTTCAACCGGTCCAAGGGTAACGCGGATCCGATCCCGCAGAGGTGGAGCGTCCATGGTTACGAACGGTCAAGAGGCCGGCGCGCGGGCCGGTTACGGCTGGACGGTCGGGGTCGCCTCGATCGTGGCGTTCATGGTCGGTCTCGACGTTCTGGCCATCATGACCGCGCTGCCGACGCTCCACGAGGAGCTCGACGCCGGGACCGAGGGCCTCGGCTGGACGATCAACGCCTACGAGATCGGCCTCGGCGCGCTCATCCTCGTCGGCGCGGCGCTGGGCGACCGCTACGGCAGGACGGCGCTGTTCATCGCCGGCGTCGGCGTGTTCACGCTCGCTTCGGCCTGGGCCGCGACGGTGTCCAGCGTCGAGATGCTCATCGCCGCCCGCGCCGTCCAGGGCATGGGGGGCGGCATCGCGACCGCGCTCGGCCTCGCGATCATCTCCGCCGCCACCCCGCCGGCCAAGCGGGGCGCCGCGTTCGGCGTCTGGGGCGCGGCGACGGGGATGTCGGTGGCGCTGGGCCCGCTGATCGGCGGCGCGATCATCGACGTGTGGACCTGGCAGGCGATCTTCTGGGTGAACGTCCCGGTCGGGGCCGTCCTGATCCTGCTCAGCCTCTGGAAGCTGAACGAGAGCCGCGGCGACTCGTTCAACATCGACGTGCTCGGGCTGATCCTGTCGACCTCGGGCGCCGTCGTCCTCTCCCAGGCCATCATCCGAGGCGGCGACGCGGGCTGGACCTCGCCGTCGATCCTGCTGGGGATCGCCGCGGGCGTGGTCCTGCTCGCGGCGTTCGTGGAGTCGCAGCGCCGCGGGAGGACCCCGATGCTGCCGCTGGAGATGTTCCGCAACCTCAGCTTCACCGGCGGGTGCGGAGCGAGCTTCGGGCTGGCCGTCGGGCTGTTCGGCCACGGGTTCATCTTCGCGCAGTACCTCCAGCTCGCGCTGGGCCACGATCCGCTCGGAGTGGGGGTCCGCCTGCTGCCGTGGGTCGCGCTGGCGCCGATCGTCTCCCCGGTCGCCGGCCAGATCGCCGACCGGATCGGCGAACGGCCGCTGGTGGTCACCGGGCTGGTGCTCTACCTCGGCTCGTTCTTCGCGATCGGCTTCATCTCCCTGGCCGGCGGCGGCTACGGCGCGATGATCGTGCCGCTCTTCATCGCGGGCGTGGGGGTGTCCGCCGCGTTCCCCACCGTCGCGTCGGCGGTGATGCGGTCGGTGGACGGGTCGCGCTACGCCGTGGCCGCCGGGGTGAGCAACACGATCCGCCAGCTCGGCGCGGTCCTCGGCGTGGCGGTGGCCGCGGCCACCTTCTCCACCTTCGGCGGGTTCGGCTCTCCGGACGACGTCACGGACGGATTCGGTCCGGCCGTTCTGGTGGTCTCGGTACTGGCCCTGAGCGGGCTGGTCGCGGCCGCCGCGATCCGTCCGCCCGCCCCGTCCGTGCCCGAGGCCGAGGCCGCCGCCCCGGGCCCCGACCCCGGCCCCGACCCCGGCCCCGGTCCCGGCCCCGGTCCCGGCCCCGGTCCCGGCCCCGGTCCCGGTCCCGGTCCCGAAGACCGCGCCGTCTCCTGACCCCTCGGCCCGCAGGCCGCGGGATCGTTCAACGGCCGGGCGGGCGCACGGAGAGGGTGTGCTTGAAGACGTCGCGCGGGTCCCAGCGGGCCTTCACCTGCTGGAGCTTCGGGTAGTTGTCCTTGTAGTAGAGCTGCGACCAGGGCGTCTGGGAGGTGTTCCACTTCGGGTCGGCGACGTCCACGTCGGCGTAGTTGATGAAGCACCCGTCGGTCTCGTCGTTGGGCACCGGGACCCCGCCGGTGCCGGCGTAGACGTCCCGGTAGAACTCCCGCATCCAGCCCAGGTGCTTGGCGTCCTCGGCCGGATCGGTCCAGAAGTTCAGGTAGTTGAGCTTGAGGATCGAATCGCGGTGGGCGAGCGCGGTCGCCGGGGACGGCACGGTGTTGATCTGGCCGCCGTGGGCCATCACCTGCACGATCGCCCCCGGGTGGCCGTAGTCGTCCCGCGTCAGGTGCTTGTAGAACGTGGCGGCGTGCCGGTCCGAGAAGTTCTTGCGGTGGAAGGCCGACTTGCCCTTGAAGCGGGTCGTGTTGTCGGGCGCGGAGTAGCCCGGCCACTGCGTCGCCGAATGCAACCACGGCAACCGCCGCCGGTCGAGAACGCGCAGCGAGGTGCCCACTCCCTCGTGGACGGCGGCCAGGTACTCGTCCAGCAGCCGTTCGGCGTCCGGCAGCCGCGCGTCGATCTGGGTGACCATGGTGCAGACGCCCGACGCCTTGTGGATGAGGTTGAGGTAGGCGAACATCCGCGCGTACGGCGTGCCGGGCGCGCTGTTGCGCTCGTAGAAGGCGCCGTAGTTCTTCATGATCCTGCCGAACGACGTCTCGTTCAGCTCGGGCCAGCCCCAGGCCACCGTGCTCACCAGCATCTCGGACGGCGCCTTGGGCAGCAGTTGCGCCGGTTGCGCGCGGGTGGCCCCGGGGGAGCGGAACCAGTACTTGGTCACCACGCCGAAGTTGCCGCCGCCGCCCCCGGTGTGCGCCCACCACAGGTCCCGGTTCGGGTCGCCGGCGTCGCGGGTGGCGACGACCGCGCGTGCGGTGCCGTTCGCGTCCACCACCACGACCTCGACCGCGTACAGGTGGTCCACCGTCGCCCCGTGCCACCGCGACAACTGGCCGACACCGCCGCCGACGACATGCCCGCCGATGCCGACGGTCGGGCACGCGGAACCGGGGAGCGTGACGCCCCACTGCTTGTCGAGCCCCCGGTACGCGTCGCCGAGCGTCGCCCCGGCTCGACCGCGAACGCCCCGCGCTGCCGGTCGTGGTAGACGGCGTTGAGCCGCGACAGGTCGATCACCAGCCGGACGGCGGGGTCGCCGACGAAGTTCTCGTAGCAGTGGCCGCCGCTGCGGACCGCGACCCTCTTCCCGGTGCGGACGGCCTCCTGGACGCTCGCGACGACCTGGGCCGTGGAGGTGACGACGTGCACCGCGTCCGGGGTGCCGACCCACCGCTGGTTGGAGCCCCAGACCAGCGTGGGATAGCGAGGGTCGTCCTTGGTCACGACGGCGGGGCCGGACCGCGGCGCGCCGCCCGCGGCGGCTCCCGCCGCCGCTTCCTGCGGCTGGGCGACCAGGGAGGCCGCGCCGACCGTGGCGGACCCGGCGACGAACTTCCGGCGGGAAAGGCTGCTCATGGCGGCACGTCCTTTCAATGGCGACGAACGTCTGGGAGGAGGGGGAACGATCGGTTGCGTCGGTTGCATCGGTTGCGGAACGGACGGGCGCCCGATCTGACGACGGACGGGACGGGACGGGGCCCGGCCCGGCGACAGGTCAGGCGGACGTCTGGCCTGAAGGCTTCGCGGCGACCTCTGCGGATTCGGCGGATTCGGCGGGCTCCACAGCGGGCTCGGCGGATTCGGCGGATTCGGTGGGACGGCGGGGGCGGGGGGCGCCGGTGCCGAAGGTGTAGTGCAGGGTCTGGAAGCCCGAGCGGAGGTCCTCGACCTCGCGGCGGATCCTGTTCACCGGCTCGCGTTCGATCAGGGCCCTGCGCATCAGGCGGGCCACGGCGTCCAGTTCGGCCGCGCCGAATCCGAGGCGGGTGACTTCGGTCGTGCCGATGCGGATACCGCCGGGTTCGGCGTCCGGGGAGTCGGGGTCGGACGGCAGCAGCATCTTGTTGACCATGATGTTGGCCTCTTCCAGCGTCCGCGCCACGGCGAGGCCGCCGCCGAGGCTCCGCACGTCGGCCATCACCTGGTGGGTGCGGGTGTAGCCGCGGTTCGCGCAGAGCACCCTGAACCCCTGGTCGGCGAGGGACCGGGCGAACGACCTGGCGTTGGCGACCGTCCGCCGCATGTAGTCGGCGCCGAACTCCAGCATCTCGGCGGTCGCCACGGCCAGGGCGGCGACGCGGTTCATCTGGTGGGACCCGGTGAGCACGGGGAAGATGGCGGTGCTGACCGGTTCGGTGAGGTCCGGATCGTTCCAGGCGATGATCCCGCCCTGGGGGCCGCTGAAGGTCTTGCCGCTGGAGCCGGTCAGGATGTCGGCGCCCTCGTCCAGCGGGTTGGGGTGGCAGCCGCCGGCGATCAGCCCCGCCTGGTGCGCCCCGTCGAAGTACAGCCGCCCTCCCCAGGGGGCGACGGTCTCCTTCAGCTCGCGGACGGGCAGCGGGAACAGGACCATCGTCTGGTTGAGCGAGACCAGCCGGGGGCGGAGGCGTTCGGCCTCCCGCCGGAACGCGTCGAGGTCGACCTCCAGCTCGTCCAGGTCGAACGGGATGTCCGCCACCCGGAGCCCGCGCGCTCCGCCGGGCCCGTCCGAACGGCCGCTGGAGTCGCCCCCGGCCGGAGGCGGGACGCTCATCATCAGGTCGCCGGGCCGGGCGAGCGCCGTGTAGGCGACCATGCAGCCCGCCATCCCGCCGAGCATGCGCTGGTCGGCCCATCCGGCGCCGAACGCCTCCTTGAGCAGTTCCACGCAGAGGGCCTCGACCTCGTCGGCGTGGCGCAGCCCGGGGAAGCAGCGGGAGTCCGCGCCGATATGGCCGCCGGACGCCCGGGTGCCGATCTCCGACGACAGCAGCGCGCGGACGGCCGGGCTCGTCGGGCTCTCCGCGGCGATCAGGTTGACGCACTTCTGGCCGCGCCAGCGCCCGTTCCGGCGCACCAGCTCGTGGACGCGCGCGGCGGCCCCGGCGCCGCCGTGCTCGTCGAGGAACTCCCGGGCGGCCCGCAGCGCTTCGCGGTCGTGTTCGGTGCCCTTGGTGAACGTCACGAATGGCCTCCGGTGGCAGTGAGGGCGGGTCCGACGATGACGACCGTGACGCCGACCAGCACGGCCGCGAACACCCTGTTGGTGACGAGCGCCGCGCGGGGACCGGCGAGGACCCTCCGGAGCCGGTCGCCCGCGTAGCACCACGCCAGGTCGACGCCGAACTCGATGCTCAGCAGGACCAGCGTCACCACGAGGACGTTCTCGGCGGGGCGGGGGCCGGTGCGCACGAACTCGGCGACCAGGGCGATCGTCAGCAGATAGATCTTGGGGTTGATGATGTTGAGGACGACGCCGTGGCGGTAGCCGAACGACGCCGCGGGCGGCGGCGCGGTCGCGCCGGGCTCGGCGCGACCGCCCGCGGGGCCGTCGGGCCCGCCGGTGCCGTCCGCGCCGCCGGGCCCGGCGGCGCTCCCGCCCGTCAGGGTCCTCTTCCGCACCAGCTGGCAGGCCAGGTAGAGCAGGTAGCAGGCACTGCCGATCTGGAGCGCGAGCAGGGCGCCCGGGGCGCGCACGAGGAACACGCCGACCCCCGCGACGGCCAGCGCGAGGCTCACGAGGACCCCGGTGGTCAGCCCGAGGACGTAGGGGACGGAACGGCGGACGCCGAGGTTCGCGCCGCACGCGGCGAGCGTGATCGTGGCGGGGCCCGGCGTCGCGAGGAGCGTGACGCAGAGCACCGCCAACGTCACGATCCTGTCGGCGCCCATCCCGCCCCCACGGCGCGGACGGGGTCCCCGGCCGGAGCGCGGACCCCGCGCGGTGACGGCCGGCGCGCGTCAGTCCTGCGTCGCCTTGGCGGCCGAGACCTCACTGTCCTCCCACCACCGGTCGTCGCCCTCCTTGCCGGCTTCGAGGTCCTTGCGCGCCGCCCACGTCAGGTTGACGATCACCCGGGTGGCGTCCTCCCGCAGCGGGACCGTCCGGTGCAGGGTGGTGTCGGTGCGCAGGAAATAAATGTCGCCCGGAACGAACCCGTGGGTCGCGATCAGGTTGTCGCACAGGTACCGGTGGACGCCGGGATTGGACTTGTCCCAGATCGTGTGCGGCACGCACTGCAACATTCCGCCGACCTCGACGTCCGGGGTCTCCACGATCCAGATGAGCGCGAAGCTGAAGTCGCCCCAGTGCCAGCCGTGCGTGTCGCCCTTGCGCTCCTGCCGCGTGATGAGGAACTCCTCGTCCTTGGCCGGGCACGGGTACAGCGGCTCGCCCGCGATCTCACTCAGCGTCTTGAGCAGCGGCTCGGACCGGTAGAGCCGGGTGACGAACTCGCTCTCCTTCGCGATCAGCTCGCTGCGGACGACGCTCATGAAGCGCGGGGTGTTGCCGGTGGTGCCGAGCACCAGGTCGCGGCGCTCGGCGTGCAGGTCGAGAAGCCGGTTGACCTCGGCCCGCATCGCGGTGCGGACCTCGTCGGTGACGATTTCGGGAATCTTGATGAAGCCGTCGCGGTGGAAACGGTTGCGCAGGTGCCGCACCTTTTCCGGGGTGAATTGCTCGGCCACGTGTTCGGCCAGGTTGGGCGCTGACTGCTCGGACACGGCATCTCCTCTTGGTCGGTCGGACACGGGTGGCCGAGCGGTGACCGAACGGGCATCGACAAGCGGCTCGGCTTCGGGATCCTCGGCCCCTGGCGCACCGGCAATGCCTCCCGCACCGGTTAACGCACCGTCATGACGCGAGCGTAGAGATCAGTCTCCGAAGAAGGCTTCTCGGCGTTTGCTCTTGAGCCGTGATTCGGGCGTCCGGTACCGGCCCTTCGTGAGGGCCGCTCAGCGCACGGTGACCGTCCCGCGTCGGCCAGATCGGGCGCTTGACTGTACGGTTTTCTAGCTATCTACTGCGATTAATCCCCACTTCGCGCGGAATGCCGGTCTGGAACCATGCAGCGTGCTTCGAAGGAGTCGCGATGGCGCACATCGCCCTGCCGCCCGAACTCCCGCCCGGCACCCTGGGGCTCGCGCAGTACCGCCCCGAGACCGGCCGCCCGCTCACCGAGCTCGTGGAAGCGCTGCTGCACGCCCCCGGCGATCTCGGCCGCGCGGACCGCGCGCTGATCGCCGCCTACGTCTCCGTCCTGAACGACAGCAGGTTCTGCGCCTCCACCACCACGGAGGTGTGCGCCCAGCTGCTGCCCGAGGGGCGTCCCCTGGTCGACAAGATCCTGGCCGATCCCGCCAGCGCCCCGATCTCCTCCAAGCTGAGGGCCCTGCTGGCGATCGCCAAGGCCGTCCGGGACAGCGGGCACGCGGTGACCGGCGAGGTCGTCGGCGCGGCGCGGCGCGCCGGGGCGACCGACGTCGAGATCCACGACGCCGTGCTGATCGCCGCCGTGTTCAGCATGCTCAACCGGTACAACGACGGCCTGGCGGCGGAGCAGCGGAGGGACGCCCCCGCGTGCCGTCCCGCGGCGGGCGGGCCGCCGTCCCCGCGCCGCGCGCCGGAGGAGACGGCGGAGGCGGAGCGCCTGGCCGAAGCGGCGGGGACCTTGGCCGAGGAGGCGGGGGAGGACCTCTCCCACGTCGACATCGAGAACGGCCGGGCGTGGACGACCGAATTGCGGAGCACGGCCGTCGCCCGCGCCATCGGCCGGATGAACGAGCGGCTCGACGAGTCGCACGAACTGCACGACATCGCGCAGACGGTGTTCATGAGCCCGTTCCATTTCCACCGCATCTTCCGGACGACCTGCGGCACGTCCCCTGGCCGGTTCCTGACCGCCCTGCGTATGGCACGCGCCAAACGGCTCCTGATCGAGACCTCGATAACGTCCACCGAGGTCGGTCTCAAAGTCGGATATTCCAGTTTCGGCACCTTCACCACAACGTTTACGAAACTCGTCGGCCTGCCTCCGGGGAAATTCAGGGCCTGTGTCCGCCCCATCGCCGACGTGCCGATCCACATCCTGCTCGGCGACCTGATCAGCGGGGACGGCCACGGCGCGGACGGCGGAATCCGCGGCTGGCTCGAAGCCCGGCCCGACGGGACGAACGGGGTGGCATTGGTGGGGCTTTTCCCGTCCGGAATACCGCAGGAGCCGGTGGCCTGCGCGGGACTGGCCCCGCCGGGGCCCGTCCATCTGCCGAAGGTGTCGGCCACCGGGGCCGTGACGGCGCTCGCGGTGAGCGTACGGGCGGACGCGTCGGTCCGGGAGGTCCTGACCGAAAGCCCCAGAGCGGCGTTCTACGTCGGCGCCGCCGAGGACCCCATCGACCTGGACCAGGCGGCCGGCGAACGGCCCTTCCGGATCGCCCTGCGCGAACGGCGGCTCACCGACCCGCCGATCCTGCTGGCGTTCCCGTTGCTGCTCAACGCCGCCCGGACGTGACCGCTACGGCCGGGTGAACAGCGTGGTGCTGTCCACGAAGCAGATCGGATTGCCGAACGGGTCCTTGCCGTAGAAGCTCCGCTCGCCCCACGTGCGCGTCTTGATCTCGCCGACCGACAGCCCGCCCGCGGCGTTCACCCGCCCGCACACCGATTCGAGGTCGGAGACGGCGAAGTAGACATGGCCCGGATTGGCGCGGAAGGCGCCTCGCGCGTCGCCGTCGGCCACCGCGTCGTAGCACACCAGGATCGTGCCGTCGCAGTCGAAGTAGTGGCGCCCTTCGGAGATGCGCTCCCCGGCGTCGTCGAACACGTGGCCGTAGAAGGCCGTTGCTCGCTTCATGTCGGACACCGGAACGATGATCCGATACAGCCGCGCGGTGGCCATGACCCTTGCGCTCCCACGGTGACCTGGAATGGAACCCGGCCATCCTAGCCGAGCACCGCTCCGGCCTCCGGGCGTTCGCGAGGTGCCGGGTCGGCGGCCGGCGTGGGCGTCATCCTCCGTCGCGGTCCCGCGTCCGCCTCGCGCTCCCGAAGGTCCTGACGTGCTGGCGCCGCTTCTCGTCCTTCACCACGACGCCGAGCCGGGCCAGTTCATCGCGGAGCTCCCGAACGTCGTCGCCGGAGCCGTCCTTCTCCAGCGCCTCCTGGCGGGCCTTGAGGAGGGCGTTCGCTCCGTCCGGGAGGCCGGGAAGGTCCGGTACCCAGCGGCGGAAGTCGTCCTTGTACGGGTCCGCGTCCGCCCACGCGTACCCGTGCCGAACGAACGCGTCGGCAACGCGGTCGGTGTTGAGGTCGTACTCGTGCCGGGCGAGTTCTCCGCCGTCGTGGCCGAGGACGACCAACTGCTTGCCGTCTCGGAGAACGGTGGCGACGGCCTCCCGCGAGAGCTCTTGCCGACGGCCCTCGCGAACGAGCACGACCGTTTCGTTCGAAAGGCTGATCGCCAACTGCTCATGCTGGGCGATGGCTCCGAGGACGAGGCCCGCCAGGAAACCGGCGACGGGCAGCACCACATCGGGGAGCGACGCGACCAACTCCGTCGGCTTCTGCATCGGCGTCCAGGACAGCGTCACCAGCCAGTCGGCCAGCAGACCGACGAGCCAGCCGACGCCCGCCCCCAGCACCGCGAACACGAGGTAGACGCCCGCAGTCCTCCAAGCCGGTTCGCGCAGCTCGGTGAGCTTGCCACCTTGCGGTTCCCGTTCGGATTCCTTGCGCATGTCCATGCTTCTCTCCTCGCCCATGTGGTCCTCCACGCCGAGGGTCGCGCTCCACCGCCCGGCGCCGCGACGGCCTATGGCCCACGTCCCACCGACCAAAGTCGACATCTGGGCGTCCCCGCTCGCGACCACAATCGTCTACAACAAAACTATCTGCTAGTGTTCCTTTTGTCGGCCTCGCAAGGGGCTGGAACCCGCCGGACCGGTAGGTCTGAGCCGGGGCGACACGGAAGGGATCGAACGACATGACCGAGAACGCGATCAAGTACCGTCCGGGCCAGGGGCCCGGCCCCCGCGCCCTTGGCGAGGAGGAGGCGGGGCGCATCCTCAGCGACCGGCGGTTCGGGGTGCTGGCCACCTTGAAGCGCGACGGCCGGCCCCACATGGCCTCGATGGTCTTCGCCTGGGACCCCGATGAGCGGATCATCCGGATCCCGTCGGTCGCCGACCGCATCAAGGTGCGCCACCTGCTCAGAGATCCGCGCGCGACCTTCCAGGTGGAGGGCGAGACCGTCCTCTCCTATGCCATCGCCGAGGGCGAGGCGGAAGTCTCGGAAGCGACGGCGGAGCCCGGCGACGCGGTCGGCCGGGAGCTGCTGCGACTGTTCGGGATCACCGACCCGGCGGACGAGGCGGAGTTCTTCGAACGGATGGTGCGGGACCGGCGCGTGGTCATCAGGCTCCGGGTGTCGCGCGTGTACGGAACGGCCCTGGACGGCCCTGTGGCGGAATGACCGAGACGCGCCGCCCCCCGACGACCTCCCGCGTCGCACGGCGACTTGCGCGTTCGGCAGCGCAGAGGGGCATCCTTTTGCGTATACGGGAAGTCGCGGAGCCGTGAACGCATGGTCACTTTAGTGTGGCGGCATGACCGACAAGTCCCCGCACGCAGCGCACCCAGGCGCCCAGCACAGTGCCCACCAAGGCGCACACCACGCTGCCCACCAAGGCGCGCACCACGCTGCACACCACGGCGCGCACCACGGCCATCAGGACGGTGACGACGGCGCGGCCGAGATCCTCGACCTGGACGCCGAAGTCCTCGCCGGGCACATCGCCGCCATCACCGCCTGGCTGCCCGTCGAGACGGCCCCCGGCCGGATCGTCGACCTCGGCTGCGGAACGGGAGCCGGCACCTTCGCCCTGCTCGCCCGCTTCCCCGAGGCGCACGTCACCGCCGTCGACTCCTCGGCCGAGCATCTCCACCGCCTGCGAGAAAAAGCCGTCGCGCAGGGGGTGGAGAAGCGCGTCCGCACCGTTCAGGCCGACCTCGACGACGACTGGCCCGACCTCGGCGCGCCGGAGCTGGTGTGGGCCTCGGCCTCGATGCACCACATGGCCGACCCCGACCGCGCCCTGCGCAAGGTGCACGGCATCCTGGCGCCGGGCGGCCTGTTCGCCGTCGTGGAGCTGGCCGGGTTCCCCCGGTTCCTGCCCGGCGACGCCCCGCAGGACCGGCCCGGCCTCGAAGAACGCTGCCACGTGGCCAACGACCGCATCCACGCCGAAAAGGTGCCGCACCGCGGAGCCGACTGGGGGCCGATGCTGACCGCCGCCGGATTCACCGTGGAGGGCGAACGCACCGTCCCCGTGAACATCGAGGGTTCCCGCAGCGAGGCGGTCGGCCGCTACGCCCTGGCCACCCTGCAACGCGTCCGTACCAGCGTCGCCGACGTGCTCGCGGCCGAGGACCTCGCCGCGCTCGACCGTCTGCTCGACACCGGCGGCCCGTCCAGCATCCTGCGCCGCGACGATCTCGCGGTACGTACCGAACGTACAGTCTGGGCCGCACGCCGCGGCGCCTGACCACCGCCGCAGCAGGAGTCGGCGGGCGTCGCGCGCGCTTCTATTCTAGTACTAGAGTAAAAGAGTGGAAGCCGACCTGACGCCCGCCGAGCTGACCCTGCTCGGCCTGCTCGTGGAGAAGCCGAGGCACGGCTACGAGCTGGACGAGGTCATCAGCGCGCGCGGTATGCGCGAGTGGACAGAGATCGGCTTCAGCTCGATCTACTACCTGCTGGGCCGGCTCCGCGACCGCGGGCTGATCACCGAGATCGGCGCGCCTCGGGCCGTCCGGGGGAGGGCCGTCCGGGGGAAGGCGCGCCGGGTGTACGGGCCGACGGCCGAGGGGCGCCGGGCGTGCGCGCGGTCGGCGGAGGCGGCGGTGGCCGAGCTCCGGCCGGTGTTCTCGCCTCTGCTGGTCGGGCTGGCCAACCAGCCGCTCATCCCGCCCGAGCGCCTCCGGGCCGCGCTCGACCGCCGGGCCGCGGCGCTGGCGGAGAGGATCGCCGCCGTCGGCGCGGCCCGCGACGCCCAGCGTGACGCGCCCGGGTTCGTTCGCGCCGTCTTCGACCACGCGCTGGGCCAGCTCGCCGCCGAACAGCGGTGGCTGGCCGCCTACCGGGCGGCCGATCCCGGCGAGCACCCTCCCGACGACCCCGGACAGGAAGGCGGCGGCGATGACCCGCTATGACGTCAAACGCGAGCTCAAGCAGTGCTACGCGCCGCGGAACACCGACTGGGCGCTGGTCGACGTGCCGGCGCAGCGGTTCATCGCCGTCGACGGCAGCGGCGACCCCAACACCAGCGCCGACTACGCCCGCGCCGTCGAGGCGCTCTACAGCGTCGCCTACACGATCAAGTTCACCAGCAAGAACGCCCTCGGCCGGGACTTCGTCGTCGGACCGCTCGAAGGGCTGTGGTGGGCCGACCGCCCGGAGGTGTTCGTCACCCGGGACAAGGGCGCCTGGCACTGGCGGATGCTCCTCAACCAGCCCGACTGGATCACCGGCGACCTCGTCGAGGAGGCCAAACGGGCCGCGCTGGCGAAGAAGGGGCTTCCCGCGATCAACGAGGTCCGCCACGAGACCCTGGAGGAGGGCACCAGCGCCCAGGCCCTGCACATCGGGCCGTACGACGACGAAGGACCCGTTCTCGCCAGGCTCCACGACGAGTACCTCGCCGCGAACGGCCTGCGGATGTCCGGGCACCACCACGAGGTCTACCTCAGCGATCCCCGCCGGACCGACCCCGCGAAGCTCAGGACCATCCTGCGGCAACCCGTCCGGACGGCGAGCTGAAGCGTCTTCGGGAATGGCCGAAAATAAGGATCGGGCCTGGTCGGGGGGCTGGGCTCGACCAGGCCCTCCGGGTCAGAAGAAGTGGATGAAGTCGTCCACGGTGTTGGCGGCGATCGTGCGCTTGGTGTAGGCGAGGGGCTTGGACTTGTTGTACTCCTCGACCACGATCTTCGAGCCGTCGAGCTTGGCCACGTAGGCGACGTGGCCGTACGCGCCGGCGTTCCAGACGGCGATGTCGCCGACCTTGGGCTTGCCGTCCACCTTCATCCCCGCCTTCTTGGCGGCGTCGTCCCAGGTCTTGGCGTTCCCCCAGGACACGCCCTTGTAGGCGTTGGTGAACCTGACGCCGAGCCGCTTGTTGATCCGCCAGGCGGCGAACGACGTGCACTGGCCCGTCCAGAAGTACCAGGGGTCCTGCACGTTGGGACGGCTCTTGTAGGGGTAGTCGTCCTTGATCGTCCGGTCGCAGGGCTTGTCGCAGGCGGCGGACTTCACGGGTGCGGGCGCGGCGGCGGCGGACGCCGCGGGGGAGAGCAGGCCGCCGGCCGTGACGGCGGCGGCGGTGACGATGGCCCAGCGCATGCGGTCTCCTTCGAGGGGCGTTCGGACGCGGGTCCGAGCTGTCGGGCAATCAAGATCATTACATGCCGGACCCGCGGACCCCGCCCCAGGAGGCGCGCGGCGGCCCCCGCCCGTCACACCTTCTCCGCCTGCCTGAGCCGGGGAGGGACCGCGGGACCCGCCGAACGCCCGCTGAACGCCCAGGTGGCGAGGGCGCAGCCCGCGAACGCCGCGCCGAGGACGGTGGGGCCGACCCAGCCCGCGACGTCGAACAGGGCCGTGGTCGCCGCCGCTCCGAGCGCGGAGCCGAGCGAGTAGAAGACCATGTAGGCGCCGATGGCGCTGCTGGTGCGTTCGGGGTAGGCGTTGGCGAGGGTGTGCTGGTTGCTCACGTGCACGGCCTGAACGGCGAAGTCGAGCAGGACCACGCCGGCGACCAGCAGCGGCAGCGACCGCGGGAGCTGTCCGATCGCGGCCCAGGAGACGAGCAGGAGGACGAGCGCGATGCCGGTGACCCGGCGCGCGTGCCCGGCGTCGCCCCAGCGCCCGGACCGCGCCGCGCCGAGGGCTCCGGCGAGCCCGGCGATGCCGAAGAGCCCGATCCGCGCCTCGCTGAGGTGCCACGGCGCACCGGCCAGCGGCAGCGCCATCCCGCTCCACAGCGTGCCGAACGACGCGAACAGGAAGAACGCGATCAGCCCCCGGCTGAGGAACACCGGCCGTACGAACAGCCCGCCGAAGGACCGGAGCACCCGCCCGTACCCTGCCGTCCGGGGGCGGACGTCCGGCGGCAACAGCGCGAGCGTGAGCAACGCGAGGACGGCGGCGAGGAACGCCAGCGCCAGATAGACGCTCCGCCATCCCCACAGGTCCGCGAGCACTCCCGCGACGACGCGCGCGCCGAGGATGCCGACCACCACGCCCGAGGTCACGACGCCGAGGTTGCGTCCGCGCTCGGCGGGCGGGGAGATCGACGCCGTGTACGCGACGGCGGTCTGCACCACCACCGCGAACAGGCCCGCCGCGGCCAGCCCGGAGAACGCCGCCCAGGCGGCCGGAGCGGCCGCGGTGACCGCCGTTCCCGCGGCCACCAGGGCGAGGTGCGCGGCGATCAACCGCCTGCGGTCGAGCATGTCGCCCAACGGCACCAGCAGCACCAGCCCCGCCAGATAGCCGAACTGCCCGATCGCCACGAACCAGCCGAGCGAGCCGACCGGAACCCCCAGCTCCCGCCCCATCGGCCCCAGCACCGGCTGCCCGGCGTACACGCTCGCCACCGCGACCCCGCACACCACCGCCAGCAGCAGCCGCGTCCTCCAGTCCATCGAGACACCCCCCGTTTGGTTGCATTTTGCAACCAACCGGAGGGTAGGGCAGAATGGTTTCAATACGCAACTCATTGGAGGAGTGATGGCCCCGGCGTGGACGGACCCGAACTGCCCGGTGGCCCGCACGGTCGATCTGGTCGGCGACCGGTGGAGCCTGCTCATCCTCCGCGACGCGATGGACGGCGCCCGCTCGTTCACCGACTTCCAGCGGCGCACCGGCATCGCCCGCAACATTCTCACCGAACGGCTCCGCAAGCTCACCGCCCACGGCCTGCTCGCCCAGGTCGACGCCCCGTCCGGCAGGCGCAGGCTCTACGCGCTCACCGAGGCGGGCAAGGACCTCTTCCCCGTGATCGTCGCCCTGCGCCAGTGGGGCGAACGCCACGCCTTCGACCCGGACGAGCCCCACTCCGTCCTGGTCGACGCCACCGGCACCCGAGTCCCCGCCCTCATCCCCGCGTCCCCGACCGGAACCCCCTGACCAGCGACACAACCTCAGTCCGCCACCCCACCTGACCCGCAACCGCTTCCGTTCTTCTCAGTGCGGTGGGGGCTCTCGGTGCGTGGTCCGGTGACTCCAGTCGACGCGTTCGGAGGAGCCCAGTTCTCTTCCGTACTGGGCGATCTCTCGTAGTTTCGCGGCCAAGGCGGGCGCAGATGTCGCTGGTCGCGACCCTGTTTCCACAACGTCGGCCAAGATGCGGAGGTCTTCGGCCGGCAATCTGTGTCCGCTGACGGTCCGCAGCACGTATCGCACTTTGACGCCCGTCACCGCATCCCGGGCCTGGAGCACCGAAAAGGCTTCGTCGCCCTGGGCCGTAACGGTCGAGCCCAGCCGGACGCTCCGCGCAGTCGCCAGATCACATCGCCGTATCCGCTGGCCCGTTCGGACGGTCAGCACGGTCCCGTCCAGCCACGCCCGCTGCGGTGTTCTGTCGCGCCACCGCAGCCATGCGTAGGCGAACAACCCGATCCAGAGCAGCCAGCCGAGGATCACCTCCCACTGCCGGCCGATCGTTCCGCCCACGACAGCCGCGAACAGTCCGACGAGGAAGAGCGTGAACCCGACATCGTTCCACGCGTGCGCGAAAGCCGACCCGGCTGACGGGCGGGCTTCCAGGCCACCGCTCCCCAGTTCACGCCGGGTCCCAGGAGACACGCCCCCATTATGGCTGGCCCATTCCGGTTGGGGCCCTGGCCTGCGGGCAGTTCTCGGCCGCCCAGGGGACGGCATTGACTTTCGTGATCGAAGGTGAGAGGGAAGGATAATTTCGGGTGGGTGGGGATTGCGGGGGGCGGGGGGTGTAGGGCAGCTTGGAAACGATCTTGTCCGCAGATCGTTTCTCGCGGCGGTCCCGTTCCCTCGCGAGGCGGATCGTCACGCGAGGAGCCCTCCATGGCATGGCCCCTGCGGTCGGTCGTTCGGTGCTGTCTGGCGACGTTGCTCGTCGCCGGCGGCCTGAACGCCGTGTCCGCCCCGGCTCACGCCGAGCCGAACCTCGGCAACTACTACATGCGCACCGCCAACAACGGCACTGAGATGCGGCAACGCATCGAGGAGCTGGACAAGGAGCTCCCCAAGCTCGGCGTTCAGAACATCCTCGCCGAAGCGCCCCACACGGGTAGGACCGCGAACGGCGTGTGCAATTCCAACGCCGTCAACGAGACTCCCGACCCGCCGGTCAAGTTCAGCTTCTGCTGGGAGGGCGACGACGCGGGCGGCAGCAAGCCGACCTACGAGTGGACCCCGCAGGGAATCACCACGGTGGCCGACGCCGTGGAGGACAAGGCGTGGGGAACGGAGAAGCCGCTCATCACCACCTGGTACAACTGCGAGCGCCGGATCGGAGTCGACCAGCCCGCGGAATGCCCCAAGGACAACAAGAAGGGCGTCCGGATCTCGATCATCGACCCGAGCACCGGGAAGTACGCGCACGTGCTGCTGGTGTACCCGTTCAAGAACGACTCGGGCAACGCCACCTACATGAGCCTGCGCACCAAGCAGAACGCCGAGGGCGGTTCGCTGCACGCGGGCGGCATCGTCTGGTACGGCAATTACCTGTACGTCGCCGACACCGCGCGGGGCCTGCGCGTTTTCGACCTGCGGAACATCTTCGACCTGAAGGCCGCGGGCGACAAGGGCAACACCACGGACAAGGGCAAGATCGGCCGTCAGGACGGCGTGTTCTACGGCCACGGCTACCGTTTCGTCCTGCCGGAGAGCGAGGCGTACACCAACACCGTCCCGCGGCCGGCCGAGGGCGACCGGTGCGAGGGGACGGGCTCGCCCACGACCTCCTACGTCTCCCTCGACCGCACCGCCGACCGCGACGGCGGCACGAGGTACCTGCTCACCGGTGAGTACTGCGCCGGCCGGGAGGCCCCGAAGGACCGCGGCGGCCGCGTCGCCGCATGGCCGCTGAACCGCGACGACGGCATGCCCGACATGAACGCCAGGTGCGTGGCCGACCCCGCGGGAGGCGCGACGATCCCGTGCTGGCACGCCACCGCCGCGTACGCCATGCCGCCCGGAGTCGGCAACATCCAGGGCGCGACCCGCTACGCGGGTTCCTGGTACCTGGCCCAGAGCAACGGCGACCGGGGCACCAGCGCCCTGATCAAGGCGTCGCAGCCGGGCGGCGCGACCGGCTACCTCACCAAGGTCGGCGATTCGCATCCGGCCGCCGTCGGCGTCGAGGACCTGTCGCACTGGCCCGGCTCGGACGCCAACCGTTCCGGCCTGTGGACGCTGACCGAACACCCCGGCAAACGCATGGTCTACCTGACCGCCAAGCCCTGATAGGAAACGGGCCGCCTTCCCACCGAAGGCGGCCCGTTCTCTTCTCGCCGCCGGGGCTCAGATCGTCTCGTTGTAACGGGTGGCGAGCGCGGTTGCGCGATTGTGCAGGGAGGTGCGCAGCCATTGTGGGGCGAGGGCTTCGGCTTGGGTGGAGAGCTGCCACAGGGCCCATTCGGCGTGACGCGAATCCTGGAAGGACGCTTCTAGTCGTAGCCAGCCGTCGGCGTCGGTTCGTTCGGTGTGGACGGCCAGTGCGGTGTTCACCAGCTCTTCTCGCCGTTTGGGATTGAGCCGTATGAGAACGGTGACCTGGTCGCCGCCGGTTCGGAAGCGGGTACTGCGTTCCTGCCAGGCCCGGTCGAGGTCGATCCGGTCGGGCCGTTCGGCGGGTTCGTCGAGTTTCTGGGCGGCGTGGATGCGGGAGAGGCGGTAGGTGCGGTCGGCGCCGGAACGGGTGGCCAGGAGGTAGCCCTGGTCGCGTACGGTGACCAGGCCGATGGGGTCGACGGTGCGCCATTGCGGGGCCTGGTCCAGGGCCGCGTAGTGGATGCGGAGTTTGCGGCCCGCGAACACCGCGCGCCGGATCTCGGCCATGGTGGCGTCGGGGATCTCGTCGGTGGTGGTGCGGCGTGCGAGCAGGTCGGTGTCGGGGTCGATGAGCAGCCGTTCGGCTACGCCGGCGGCGGTGTGCCGGTGGGACTCGGGGAGCGCGTCGATCACTTTGAGCATGGCCGAGGCGAGGGCCGAGCCGAGGCCGAACGCTTGTGCGCCGCGTCGCGAACCGGCGATCAGCAGGGCCAGGGCCTCGTCGTGGTTGAGTCCGGTGAGTTCGGTCTGGAAGCCGGGCAGCAGCGCGAACCCGCCGTGGCGGCCGCGTTGGGCGTAGACCGGGACGCCGGCGGCGGACAGCGCCTCGATGTCGCGCAGCACGGTGCGGGTGGAGACCTCCAGCTCGCGGGCCAGCGTGGCCGCCGACAGCCGACCGCGCTGGCGCAGCAGCAGCACCAGTGAGACCAGCCGATCCGCGCGCATCCGAGAACTCTACGAAATACACGACACAGGATGTCGTGATTCGTTGGGAGGCTTTCATCACGGCGTCCGGAGACGGCGGCCACCGGGCCGGCGGGCGTACGCGATGTCCAACGAACCGAACGGAGCAGGCGTGGCAGTGGAGCGTGTGGCGGTCAACCCGTGGGCGTGGTCGGCGGAGATGGGCTACAACCAGGGCGAGGTCGTGTCGGGGAACACCCGGACTCTGTTCTGCGCCGGGCAGACCGCGATGAGCGGCGACGGCAAGCCCGAGCATGAGGGTGACATGGCGGCGCAGGTGGCGTTGAGCCTGGACAACCTGGAGGCCGTTCTCGGGGAGGCCGGCATGTCGCTGGCCGATCTGGTGCGGCTGAACGTCTACACCACCGACGTCGATCTGCTGTTCCAGCACTATGGCGTCCTGGCGTCGCGGTTGGGCGCGGCGGGGGCGGCGCCGCCGACCACGATGCTCGGAGTGACGCGGCTGGCGATTCCCTCGTTGATGGTGGAGCTGGAGGGCACCGCCGTCGCGTGAACGGCCTTGCCGCTTGCCCGCCGCCCGTGCCGGTCCGACCGGCACGGGCAGCGGCGCGGGAAGCGCGGCGTGCGCCTCGGCGGCCAGGAGGTGGTGGACCGCTCCGACGTGGTGATCATCGCCGTACGGCGCCAGGATCGCCACGAAGCTGCACGCGGCCTCGGCCGTCAGTTCCGGGAGAGGCGGAGCATGACGCAGACGGCGACCGCGCACAGGGCGGTGATCACCGCGACGCCGCCGAGCGCGACCTGCCACGCGTCGGTGAACGCCGCGCGCTCGGTGGGGCCGATCTCGCCCGCGGTGATCCGGGCCGCCGCCCGCGCCGAGCCGGTGCTCGCCCGCAGCAGGCTGACCAGCACCGCGCCGAACAGGGCGATGACCAGCGCCTCAGCGGTGCCGCGCACGGTGTTGAGGAACCCGGCCGCCATCCCGGCGCGGTCCCGTTCGACCAGGCCCATCGCCTGCCCGTCGGTGATGCCGAACGACAGGCCCATGCCGACGCCGATGAGCAGCAGCGGGCCTAGCAGCGCGACCGCGCCGATCCCGGGATGCAGCACCATGAGCCAGGCGTTGCCCGCCGCGACCATGGCCAGGGCGCCCGTCATCAGCGCCCGTCCGGAGACGCCCTTGGCGGCCAGCTGCCCGCCCAGCGGCGGGACCACCAGCACCGGGGCCGTCAGCATCAGCATGAGCAGGCCCGCCTCGCCCGTCGAGGCGCCGTTCACCCCTTGCAGGTAGGTGGGCAGGAACACCAGCACCCCGAGAAAGCCAACCGAGGTCGCCAGGGTGCCGAGGCACCACCCCATGAACGGAACGTTGCGCACCAGCGTCAGGTCCAGCACCGGCCGGTCGCCGCGGCGTTCCACCGCGCCGAACACCGCCAGCAGGACCGCGCCCGCGACCAGTGCCGCGAGCACCGGCACGGAACCCCAGCCGTGCTCGGGGCCCTGCATGATGCCGAACATCAGCGCCGCCAGGCCCGCGATGAAGGTGAGGGCCCCGGCGCGGTCCACGCGGGGCCGCTCGTCGGCGCGCGACTCGGGCGCGAAGAGGCTGCCCGCCAGCACGACCAGACCGGCGACCACGTACGCGCCGAACGTGCCGCGCCAGCCGAACGCGCCGACCGCCCAGCCCGACAGGCTCGGCCCGATCGCGATCCCGACGCCCGCCATCGTGCCCATCCCGGCGAACGCGCGGGTGCGGGCCGCGCCGTCGAAGGTCGCGGCGAGGATCGCGCCGCCCGCCGCCATCATCCCGGCCGCCCCGACGCCCGCCAGGAGCCGCGCCGCGTCCAGCAGCCAGATGCCGTTCGCCACCGCGCTGAGCAGCGCCGCCGCGGTGAACAGCGACGCGCCGAGGACGAAGACCCGGCGGCGGCCGAACAGGTCGGCGAGCGACCCGCAGACCAGGGTGAACGCGGCGAAGGTCAGGTTGTAGCCCGCCACGACCCACTGGAGGGGCGCGCCGGAGGCGCCCAGTTCGGCGCCGATGCGCGGGACCGCCACGGCGGTGCCCGCGATCGACATGGCCAGGGCCAGCACGCCCAGCAGCACGGTGGCCGCGGTGACCGGCGGGCTGACCCTTCCGACGGGTCGCGCGCCGATGCCGATGGTGCTCACAAGGTCCTCCCGGGACTCGAACGTGATCACCACCCTGCAACCTCGACTTAAGTCGAGGTCAATCGCTCCCGCCGGCCGTCCCGTGGCGGCGGCGTGCGGGGCCGGGGGTCAGCGCCGGGCGTGGCGGATCTTCAGCCGTCCCATCCCCATGGTCCCGGAGACGCGGATCTTCGGCCCGCCCGGACGGGAGGGCCGGCGGGGCCGGTAGAGCGCGTCCTTCCACCCGGTGTGCAGGCCCTCGACGTCCACGACGGCGTCGCGGGGCACCGTGATCTTGGCGCGGCCGGTGCCCAGGCGCAGCTCGATGTCGACCACCGGATGCTCGATGACCGCCCGGGACAGATTCAGGTTCACCCTCCCGAGCGCGGACTCGACCTTGAGGATCCGAGGGACCCGCCATGCGCCGCGCCGCCGGATCCGTCCGCTCATGGCGGCGATCGTGGACTCGGTGGCCGGCTTCTCTCCGGGAAGGGAGGCCAGAGCCGACACCAGCTCGCCGTGCGTCGCGGCGGTGAGCGCCCGATGGAGGCGTTCGTCCATCTCCTCGTGGGAGATGTGCCCTTGGGTGTACGCCTCCTGGAGGCGCCGCACGGCCGTGTCGCGGTCGTCTTCGGCGACCGGCGCCAGCGGATCTTCTGGCCGGGGAGTCACCGGTTCACTCTAGGGCCTGTCCGGCCGAGGACCGCTGCGGGGATCTTCCGTCGTAGGCTGAGGTTTACGCCATGGCAGGAGGCTGAGGTGGCCGAGACGACGCCCGCCGAGGACCCGGTGGCCGAGGTGCTGGCCGAGCTGGCCGGGCTGGAGGACCCGAAGATCCGCGAGGTGAACGAGAGGCACGGTGACGATCACGGTGTGAATCTCGGCAGGCTGCGGGCCCTCGCGAAACGGCTGAAGACGCAGCAGGAGCTCGCGCGCGGGCTCTGGCGGACCGGCGACACCGCGGCGAGGCTGCTGGCGCTGCTGGTCTGCCGTCCGAAGGCGTTCGAGCGCGACGAGCTGGACGCCATGCTGCGCGAGGCGCGCACGCCCAAGGTGCACGACTGGCTCGTGAACTACGTGGTGAAGAAGAACCCGCACCGCGAGGAACTGCGGCTGGCCTGGTTCGCCGATCCGGACCCGGTGGTCGCGAGCGCCGGGTGGGCGCTGACCGCCGAACGCGTGGCGAAGAAGCCCGAGGGCCTCGACCTCTCGGCGCTGCTCGACGTCATCGAGGCGGAGATGAAGGACGCTCCGGAACGCCTGCAATGGGCGATGAACACCTGCCTGGCCCAGATCGGGATCGAGCACGCCGGGCACCGCGCCCGCGCCGTCGGCATCGGCGAGCGCCTGGAGGTGCTCAAGGACTACCCGACCTCCCCGGGCTGCACGTCCCCGTTCGCGCCCGTCTGGATCAACGAGATGGTGCGCAGGCGGGACGGCGCGTAGGAAGGGCCGCGCCCCACGGCCCGGGGCGTCGCGGCGCGCTACCGGCGGGAGCCGATCAGGTCGCTGGGCGGTACGCCGCGGACCCGTTTGAAGGCGTTGCTGAAGGCGAACCCGTCGGCGTACCCGACCCTCCTGGCCACGGCGGCGACGGTGCTGCCGGGCTCGCGGAGGAGGTCGGAGGCGATCGTCATCCGCCACTCCGTGAGGTAGACCAGCGGCGGCTGCCCGACCAGCGAGGCGAAGCGCCGCGCGAACACCGCCCGCGACATCCCCGCCTCCTCGCCCAGGGACGCGACCGTCCACGGGTGGTCCGGCCGCGCGTGCATCAGGCGCAGCGCCCGCGCGATCCGCGGGTCGGCCGGGGCCCGGTAGCCGGGCGGGGCCTCGACGTCCGGCCGCCCGAACCACGCCCGCAGGGCCCGGACCAGCAGCAGGTCCAGGAGCCGGTCGAGGACGACCTGCTGGCCCGGCTCCTCGCGGCCGACCTCGACGGCCAGCAGGTCCAGCAGCGGCGCGAACTCCGGCTCCGGCGGGATGACCGCCACCTCCGGCAGCGCCCTGAGCAGGCGCCCGGACACGTCGCTGCGCAGCGGGTACTCGGCGGTGACGAACAGGTCGGAGCCGTCGGGGCCGAACCCGTACGTGCGCGGCCCAGCAGCAGGTCGTCCCCCCTCGCCACCGGGCCGTCGCCGGTCGTCCAGCAGTCGTCCGCGCTCTGGACCACCACCTGCGCCTCGGTGTCCGGGCGGTCGGCCACGGTGAACGGCCGCAGGCCGCGCACCAGCACGATGCCCCGCTCCCGGACCCGGACGGGAGCCGTGCCCGCGCGGACGATCCAGCACTCGCCGCGCAGCGTCGCGCCGAGCGCCAGCGGGGCCGGATCGGCGAACCGCACGGCCCACGGCGGCTCGGCGACCGACTGGCAGAAGACCGCGCCGTGCGCCCGGACGTCCGCGAGATAGTCCTCCAGCAGATCCACCTTGAGACGATCTCACATGCGAACGAGATAGACGGCCATGGATCGTCTCCCGCGACCCCTGATGTGCTGGCTCCCATGCCCACTTCACCCGTTCTCGTGCTCGGCGCCCGCGGCAAGACCGGCCGCCGCGTCGCCGCCCGCCTCGACCAGCTCGGCCATCCCTTCCGCGGGGCCTCTCGTTCCGGCGGGACGCGGTTCGACTTCGCCGACCGCGACACCTGGAAACCGGCGCTGTCCGGCGCGGGCGCGGTCTACCTCGTTCCGATGACCGAGTCCGTTCCGGCCGCCGCCGTGGAGGAGTTCCTCGCCGTCGCCGCGGGGAGCGGCGTCCGCCGGGTCGTGCTGCTGTCGGCGCGCCCGGCCGCCGACGCGGGCGGCGCGGCCGACCGGCATCAGGAGCCGGTCGAGCTCGCCGTGCGCGCGACAGAGCTGGACTGGACGATCCTGCGGCCGTCCTGGTTCGCGCAGAACTTCAGCGAGTTCATGTTCCTGGAGCCGCTGCTCGCAGGTGAACTGGCGCTGCCGACCGGCGAGGGCCGCGAGGCGTTCGTCGACGCCGACGACATCGCCGACGTCGCGGTCGCCGCGCTCACCGGCGACGGCCACGCGGGCGAGGTCTACGAGCTGTCCGGGCCCGAAGCGCTGTCGTTCCGCACCGCTGTCGGCATGATCGCCGAGGCGGCGGGACGGCGCATCCGCTACACGCCGCTGGAGCCCGCCGAGTTCACCGCCGGGCTGACGGCTCAGGGAATGCCCCCTGAAGGTGCCGACCTGGTGACCGAACTCCTGGTCAACATCCGCGACGGCGCCGGCGAGCACATCAGCGACGGTGTACGGCGAGCGCTCGGACGCGACCCGAGGTCGTTCGCCGACTACGTCAAGGCGACCGCGGCGGCGGGAGTCTGGAACGGCTGACCCCGGAGCCGCCGGGCGCGAGAAAGATCGAAGACCGCGTGAACTTCCCCGCGCCTCCGAGACATCCAGACGCCCGTACCGGCCCGTGGGTTCGGGACGTAACGGGTCGTATTGATCACGTCCCGGCGCGCCAACCCGGCCGGGCCGCGCCCGCATCTCACCCCGTACAGCGCGATCAAGAGGACCGCGCACCGAGGACGGGAGCGACGAGCCATGCGGAAGATCGTGATCACCGGGGTGACGGCGGCGCTGGCGCTCGGCCTGACGGCCTGCGGCGGCGACGGCGACGGCAAGACCGCGGCCGCGCCGCAGCCCGCGAACACCGCGTCCGCGCCGAGCGAGAACGCCACGGCGAGCGCCCCCAGCGCGCCGGGCGCCCCGTCCGCTCCCGGTGCCCCGTCCGCTTCGTCCTCCCCGTCCACCCCGAGGGGCGCGGACGGCACGGGCGCGCCGGCGGCGCGGCACACCCCGCTCGGGCACCCGGGCGGCGGCGGGCAGATCAGGTCGACGTGGGGACGGCTGCGGTACCTGGCGCCGGGCAAGTTCACCGTCGGCAACGTCGTCTTCTTCACCGCGAACGACACCGTCCTGTACGTCGCCGGGAGCACGTGCCCGGACGGCAGCACCCCGCCCGGCGCCAGCAAGTGCTCCATCTCCGGGTTCGAGGAGTGGGTGAAGGCCGCGCCGCACAACGCCACCGTGCGCTTCTCCGGCCAGGCCGCCACCCTCATCCGGGAGACCCAGTAGCGACGACCGGCGGGCGCGCCCCCCAGGAGGTGGAGGGCCCGGTGCGGGCCCTCCACCTGGGAGCTACCGCCGGACGACCCGGCGGACGGCCAGGCCGCCGCCGGCGGCGAGGGCCAGGCCGCCGAGGAGGAGCAGGCCCTGGGTCCCGCCGCTGTCGCCGGCCTTGCCGGTGACGGGGCCGGCCTTGCCGGCCTCGCCGTTCTGGGCGGGGCCGTAACCGCCCGCCATGCCCTTCCGGTCGTAGGAGGAGCCGGGCATCCGGCCCGCGTAGCGCTGGTGCACCGCCCGCCGGTAGGTCTCCAGGGAGACCGACGGCGCGCCGGTCACCTGGCGGGCCTCAAGGTTGAGAGGCCGTACCCGCCCCTCGCGCAGGGCGTACCAGGCGTTGAGCTGCGGTTCGCGGAAGACCGTGCCGCCGCTGCGGGCGTAGGTCTCCTCGTCCGCGCCGGAGGCGATGTTGGCCAGCCGCCAGGCGCCGCCCCGGCGGACGGTCCACACCGACGCGCGCTGGCCGTCGGCCGAGACCGCCTGGGTGGCCGTGAACGCGAGCCGGGCGATCGTGCTGGACCGGCCGGTGACGAAGGCGGGGTTCAGGTCGTACACGGGAACGGCCTGTCCGCTCAGCCGCGGCGCCATCTGCTGCGCCGCCTTGGCGCTGACCGCCGCGGAGCCGCCGTGGCTGGCGAAGAAGCGGGCGATGGTCGGGGACGCCGTCACGGCGGTCTGCCGGGCGGCGGCCAGGTCGGACGCCGAGGGCGGGGTGGGGGCCGGCGAGGCGGCGCCCGCGGGCGTCGCCGCCGCGAACACGATCGCGCCGCCGAGCGCGAGACCTGCGAAGAGCTTCATCTCACGCCTCCTCATGCGCCGATGTAGTCGAGCGAGTGGGTCCAGAAGAACGAGTTGTTGCTGACGTAGTAGTCGTACGAGGCCCAGTTGTAGCGGTTGCTCGACGGCCACGGGTCGCCCCAATAGACCATGTTCGAGCTCTGGTCGTAGCCGTAGAGGACCTGCATGTGCCCGCCCCCGCCGGTCCACTGGATGCGGGCGAGCACCGGCCGGCGCGCGTCCACCTCGCGGACGATCGCGGAGTAGTAGAGATGGGCGTAGACGTAGTTTCCGGGATTGATCCCGATCTGCCGGAACGCCGTCTGGTCGTTCGCGAGCGTGGCCTGGTTG
This sequence comes from Actinomadura sp. J1-007, assembly GCF_009793335.1. Lineage (GTDB taxonomy): Bacteria > Actinomycetota > Actinomycetes > Streptosporangiales > Streptosporangiaceae > Spirillospora > Spirillospora yumaensis. Next base: position 5,467,830 of record NZ_WING01000001.1, read on the forward strand.
TTCGGGCAGGACGCGTTCATGGAACGGCTGAAGGCGAGATTGCAGAACTGGTTCTGGCTGTAGCTCTTGCCCATGTAGGCGGCCACGGTGTTGCCGGACGCGGCCCAGCACCAGTTCGATTTCTGCTGGGCCTGCATCGTGATGTTGAGCCTGGTGGCGGCCGCGGTGGAGGTACCGGGCTGAGCTGCGAAGGAAGTGCCGGGCATTGCCGCGGCGGCGAGGGCCAGCGTGCATACGGCGGCACGCCAGGCGGAACGTACTTGCATGGAAATGCCCTCCTGCGGGGCTCGGCGGAAGGGAGGTTCGGGGCGCCCACGGACGTCCCCGCCGGGGGACGTCGAAAGAATGGTCGGTCCGCCGCCGACGCGGAACAAGCCCCTCCGGCCCCCTGGTATTTCAGTTATGAACGCCGCAATAAACGAGAAAAACAACCGGCCTCGAAGCGGTGACCGCGGCGCCAACGCGTGTGAAAATCCAGGTGCCGGCGAGTGGCCGCGAGAACGCGCCGCCCGGCCCGTCCTCGTCGCGAGACCTCGTCCGTTCCCGCGCGGGTGGGATCATGGAACGCCACCGTGGCCGCGCCGCGGGTGCGCGGCATGAGGGGAGAGGGCTTGGAGCAGGCGGGCGGATCGTTGCAGGCGCAGGTGCGCTCACTGCGGGCCACGCGCTGGTTCGCGGACAGGCCGGTGTCGAGGGATCAGGTCATGGGGGTTCTCGAAGCCGCCCGCTGGACCGGCTCGGCCCGCAACCGGCAGCCGTGGCGCTTCACCGTCGTCACGGACCCGGATCTGCGGGCGAGGCTGAGTCGGCTCGGCGCCTACGCCGGGCATTTGGCCGCCGCTCCCGTGGTCATCCTCCTGGCCCTGGACGCCACGGCCGGAGGCGAGGACGCGGAGTTCGACGGCGGACGCGCCGCCCAGAACCTGATGCTCGCCGCGCACGGCCTCGGCCTCGGCACGTGTCCCGCCTCGTTCTTCCCAGCGTCCAACGCCGAGCAGGCCGGGCGCCTGGCCGGCGTCGAACCGCCGTGGAAGGTCCGCACCGCCATCTCGCTCGGCCACCCGGCGCCCGCGCCCAGCGGCAAGTCCGCGATCCCCTCAGGCCGCGTGCCGTTGAGCAGCCTGGTCCGCTGGATCGGCGACCCGCCCGACCAGCCCTGACGATCCGGTCGCGGTGGGCCGGGCGGACGGCTCACCGCCATCGCGGGTGCAGCGCTAGGGGCGCTGGGTGCTGATCTCGACCGTTGCCGGAGCGAGCCTGCGGAGAGTGGCGGAGAGCTGCGCGGAGTCCGCCGCGACGTACCTCCAGAGGAGGAGATCCCGCATGGGCGCGGCTCGGTTCGCGTCCATGACGGCTATTCGGCTGAGTCCCGGCTTCCGCGGGCTGACCTGGATGCTTCCGACCTTCGGCCACGCCATGGCGGTGGCGGTGTCCGACGACCGCATCATCATCCGGAGCGGCAGGCTGGCCCCGACCGCCACGCCGTCCGGGGTGACGGTCAGCCGCTTCGGCAACGCGAAGTCCACCATGCAGTAGCCGCACAGGGCGAAGAACGTCCCGGCCAACGCGATCAGCCACGGCTGGTCATCGGAGCCACCCAGCGCGACACCCCATCCCGCAACGCCCGCCGCGATGGCCAGCAGCCCGAGGAGAATGTAGGAGGCCACCGCCACGGGCGCCAGAAGCAGAGTGAAGCTTTCCTGCGTCCCTCGCACCCGCCGTTCCGCCTCGTTCTCGGCAACGGCGCCTTGCCGGTGGTCCGGGGGAGGCGGTGGCGGATCGCCTGCCGAGACCTCGGCGACCTCCTCCCGTTCAGAGATCATCGTGGTGATGTCCGAGGGGAGCCAGGCGGTCCCGGCGGGGGCGGCGAACCGGTCGAGGAGCTCGGCGACGGCCGGCCGTTCGGCGGGGTCCTTGGCCAGGCAGGCGGTGACCGGCTCGACGAGGTGTTCGGGCAGGCCCGCCAGGTCGGGCCGGTCGTGCACGATGCGGTAGAGGAGCGCGTCGGGAGGCCCTTCCCCGAACGGGCTGCGGCCGGCGACCGCGTACAGCAGCACCGAGGCCAGCGAGAACACGTCCCCGGCCGGGCCGACCTCGTCCCCGCGCGCCTGTTCGGGGGACATGAACGCCGGGGTCCCGAGCACCGCCCGGGACCGCGTGCAGGACGTGGCGTCCAGCGCGCGGGCGATGCCGAAGTCGATGACCCGCGGGCCGTCCGCGGCGATGATCACGTTGCCGGGCTTGAGGTCGCGGTGCACCAGGCCGCAGGCGTGGACGGCCGCGAGACCTTCGGCCAGACCGGCACCGAGCACGTCCACCGCGCCCGGCGGCAGCGGTCCGTGGGCCTGGACGGCCTGGTGCAGCGACGGGCCGCTGATGTAGGCGGTGGCCATCCACGGCGGGTCCGCGTCGGGATCGGCGTCGACCACCTGCGCGGTGTAGAAGCCGCCCACGCGGCGCGCGGCGGTGATCTCCCTGGCGAACCGCTGCCGGAAGCCCGCGTCGTCGGCCAGCTCCGGGCGCACCACCTTCACCGCGATCGGACGCCTGCCGCGGGACCGGCCCAGATACACCCGGCCCATCCCGCCGCCGCCCAGCCGCCCTTCCAGCGGGTACGGCCCCACCCGGCGCGGATCGCTCGCGCGCAGCGGCTCCATCCGGAACCCCCTCCCAGAAGAACAGCGTTGTCTGACTGATCGGATCATCTCAGGCATCGGCCGATCCATGAAGCGATTCCCGGAGTGAAGGTGTTCGGTGGAGCTCCGAGCGGACGTCGGCACGGCATCTCACACGTGTTTCCGGGTGTCTCACTCCTTTCCAGGTTTCTCGCTCCAACGGCTGAGTGCGCGGAGCAATGTGTGTCGCGACACGTTCGGGAGTGTGCTCCGCCTCGGACACACGCGGGGGACCGGTGAATTCCGCGGGGTAGCATCTCCGGCAGCGGGCCTGCGGCCTCGCGCACTCCTCGGCACTGGCGGTGCGGTGTGGGCACTATGCGCAGCGCCCTTCGACATGAAGGAGTGGACGGTTGTGACAAGCCAATCAGCCGCTACGCTCCGGTCGCGGTACGTGGAGCAGGCCGCGTCGGACCTGGAGGCGAACCGCCGTCGGCAGCGGGAGCTGGCCGAGAGCATCAAGCTGCTGGAGCAGGAGGAGGCACTCCTGGTCGACATCCTGGCTGTCGCCGCCCGGCACGAGGTTTCATCGGAGCCGCCGCTCCCGCCGGAAAAGACTCAGGACGAACCCGTCCTCACACCTTCCGAACCGGCCGCCGAGATCCCGATCGCCGACGTCCCAGCCGCTGCGACTCCGGAAAAGACCAGCCCCACGGCATCGGGCAAGGCGAAGGGCAAGCGGGCAGACAAGAAGCCGGCGAAATCCGGCGCGAAGGGAAACGCGAAGGGAAAGCCGCTTCAGCCTCCGCTCGGTGACGTTCTCTGCGACCTGCTCAGGGCGCACGACGAACCTCGTTACGCGAAGGAACTGCGCGACGAACTGCTGGAGAAGCACCCCGACCGGAACCCGACAGCGCAGGTCGTGCGGAACACGTTGGAGACGCTCGTCGCCAAGGGCCGCATCCAGCGCCACAAGCAGCAGCGGTCGGTGCTCTACACCATCGTCTAGGGACCGGACGAAGCCGTACCGGACGAAGCCGGGCCGTTCGGCTCGGCCTCAGGGGCGCGGGCGCAAAGGTACTCGTCCAGGTCGGCGGCGCCCTTGAGCATGGCGCGGCCCCGGGTGGACAGGCGGGCCCGCCAGTCGCGCAGGGTCGACTCCAGCGGGGCGACGCCCCGGCGGAACGGACCTGCGCGATCAGCGGGGCGATCTGCTCCAGCAGGTAGCCGCCCCGCCTGAGCTGGTGGGCCAGCCGGACGTCCCGCACGTCGGCCGCGCTGTAGACCCGGTAGCCCGTGAGCGGGTCGCGGCGCGGCCGGACGAGCCCGGCCTCCTCCCATTTGCGCAGGGTGGCGGGGCGGAGGCCGAGCCGTTCGGCCAAGGGCCCGATGAACGTGTCGCCGCGTTCCCGCGGGACGGGCGCCAGGTCGCGGAGCGTGGTCTCGACGGCCTGGAGGGTGCGGCGGTCGTCGAGGAGCCGGCCGTGGCTCTCGTCGATGAGCCGCAGCGCGTCCTCGGTGCCGCCCCGGTTGACCGCCTGCATGATCGCCGCTGCCGTCTGGTGGCCGTGCCCGGGCACGAGGGCGAGGAACGCGCGCAGGGCCTGCGCGTGCAGCGGCGTGTAGGTGCGGTAGCCGTGGACGGTCCGTTCGGCGGCGGGGAGGATCCCGGCGTCCTCGTAGTTCCTGACCGCCTGGGTGGACAGGCCGTGCTCGCGCGCCAGGTCCACCGGCCTCATGAGTGCCTCACTGATTGAAGGTCCATTGCGTTAGAGCGGGGATTATCGCCGGAAAGTTTACACTGAATGTTCAACGATACCGTTTAAGGCATGGACATCAGTGACATGGCCCGGCCGCTCGACGGCGCGGGGATCTCGGCGTTCCTGCGGTCGCTTCCCGCCCGGCCCCTGCTGCTCGGCCTGGGCGAGGCCAGGCACTTCGTCGGGGAACTGGGCGAGCTGCGCAACGAGGTCTTCAGGTATCTGGTCGAGCACGAGGGCTACCGGTCGTTCGCCATCGAGAGCGACTGCCTCAGGGGCCTCGTGGTGGACGACCACATCACGGCGGGCGCGGGCACGCTCGACGACGTCATGGAACGCGGCTTCAGCCACCGCTTCGGCACGGTGCCGGCCAACCGCGAACTCGTCCGCTGGATGCGCGCCTACAACGAGGAGCACGGCGAGAAGCTCCGGTTCTTCGGGTTCGACGGCCCTCTGGAGTACTGGGCGGAGAGCCCGCGCCAGGCGCTCATCGGGCTCTACGAGCTCCTCGACGGCCCGTTCACCGACGCCGTCGCGACCAGGGAGACCCTCGAAACGTTGCTGGGCCCGGACGACCGGTGGTCGGACGAGGCCACGGCCATGGACCCGTCGCGGTCGATGGGCCGGTCCGCCGACGCGAAGCGGCTGCGGCTGATCGCCGACGACCTGGTCGCGCTGCTCGACACGCAGGCGCCGCAACTCAGCCCGGCCGACAGGGAGCGCGCGGCGCTGTACGGGCGCACCGCCGTCGGACTGCTGCGCTACCACTACTGGCTGGCCGACGCGTCCCCGGCGCGGTGGACCCGGCTGTCGGCCCTGCGGGACGCGATGATGGCCGCCAACCTGCGAGCCGTCGCCGAGAACGGCCCGGCCCTGGTCTTCAGCCACAACCTCCACCTCCAGCGGAACAAGAGCGACATGTCGTTCGGCGAGCACGTGGTGGAGTGGTGGAGCGCGGGCGCGCTCACCGCGGCGCACCTGGGCGACCGGTACGCCTTCCTGGCCTCGGCCTTCGGGACGGCCGGCGGAGACGCCCCGCCCCGGACTCCGTCGAGGGCGTCCTGTCCACGCTCCCGTGGGACCGCTCCCTCATCGACGCCCGCCGCCTGGCCGGGACCCTCGCGGAGCCCACTCCGCGCGTCTCCCGCGACTTCGCCTACTTCCCGCTGGACCCGGCCCAGCTCAAGGAGATCGACGGCATCGTCTTCCTCAAGCAGGCCGTCGAGCTGGAGGAGGTGAGCTGATCCGCGCGGGTCGGGAACCCGCGCCGCCGCCGCCCGCCCCTCGTGCCGTACCACCGGCTTGACATGCCTGGAATGTCGTTCCACACTGGTATGGAACAACATTCCAGAGCTGAGGAGCCACCATGAACACCCACGTCACGATCATCGGCGCCGGACTCGGCGGCCTCGTCCTGGCCCGCGTCCTGCACGTCCACGGCATCCCGTCCACCGTCTACGAGGCGGAGGCGTCCCCGGCGGCGCGCGCGCAGGGCGGGATGCTCGACATCCACGAGGACAACGGCCAACCGGCCCTGGAGGCGGCGGGCCTGACGGACGGGTTCCGCGACCTCGTCCTGGAGGGCCGAGAGGCGACACGGATCCTCGCCCGGGACGGGACCGTCCTGTTCGACGACGACAGCGCGCGCGGACGCCCCGAGGTGCTGCGCGGCGAGCTGCGGCGGTTGCTGCTCGACTCGCTGCCCGCCGGAACCGTCCGGTGGGGGCACAAGGTCAGCGGCGTCCGCGCCCTCGGCGGCGGGCGCCACGAGGTGGGCTTCGCCGGCGGAGGCACGGTGGTCACGAGCCTGCTGGTCGGCGCGGACGGCGCGTGGTCACGCGTCCGTCCGCTGCTCTCCGACGCGGCGCCCGAGTACATCGGCCGGTCGTTCGTCGAGACCTACTTGTACGACGCCGACACCCGGCACCCGGCCGCCGCGAAGGCGGTCGGCGGCGGGTCGCTGTTCGCGCTCGCGCCGGGTAAGGGCATCCAGGCCCACAGGGAGAGCGGCGGGACGTTGCACACCTATGTGGCGCTGTCGGAGTCGCAGGACTGGTTCGCCGGCGTCGATTTCACCGACGCCGACGCGGCCGCCGTACGGATCGCGTCGGAGTTCGACGGCTGGGCGCCGGAGCTCACCGCGCTCATCACCGAGAGCGACACCGCGCCCGTCCTGCGCCCCTGAGCGCCCTGCCCATCGAGCACCGGTGGGATCGCGTTCCCGGGGTGACCCTCCTCGGCGACGCCGCCCACCTCGCGGCCCCGAACGGCGAGGGCGCCAACCTGGCCATGCTCGACGGCGCCGAACTCGGCAGGGCCATCGCCGCGCACCCGGACGACATCGAGACCGCGCTCGCCGAGTACGAGCGGGCCATGTTCCCCCGCAGCGCCGAAGCCGCCGCCGACGGCGCCGAACTCCACGAGATCCTCTTCGGCGACGGCACGCCCCGCACCCTGCTCGACATGTTCCAGGGGAACGGGCAGCCGCGATGAGCCCCCGGCGTGCGGCCACGGGCCCGTGGGGTCCCGCGGCCGCGGAGTCCGGGGCTACCTGGTGGCGAGGGCCTGGCCGACCTCGTGGGCCGTGTCGAGCGCCTCGCTGTGGAGCCGGGCGGCCAGATCGCGCAGCGGCTCCATCGCGGGGGTGGTGGCGGCGAGCGTGAGCTCCCGCTCGATGACGCTCAGGTCGGCCTGCCACATGTCGGCCAGCACCCGCCGCAGGTACGGGGTGGAGTGGTCCCAGCCCTCGCGCGGGGTGCCGGGCCCGTACCCGCCGCCGCGCACGGTGGCCAGCACGGTCGGGGTGTCCTTCAGGACCGGGGCGGCGGGCCCGGCCCCGGCGATCACCAGGTCCGCCCAGGTCTTGAAGTGCTGCGAGACGCCGAAGTTGTAGAGCGGCACCGCCAGCAGCACCGCGTCGGCGGCCTGGAGCTCCTCGGCCAGCGACGCGGCGAGGTCCAGCGCCTCCCGGTGCGCGGGGGTGCGGTCGGACTCGGGCGTGTACTGGCCGATCGTGGCCTGGGTCCACGCGTCGGCGGGCAGCGGGTCGGTGCCGAGGTGGCGGCGCACGACCGGCTCCCCGGGGTGGGCGGCGCTCCACCTGGCCTCCACGATGTCGGCGAGCTCGGCGCTGGCGGAGGTGCCGGGAAGGATGCTGGCGTCCAACCGGAACAGGCTCATGTCTTCTCCTCAGGCGGGGGCCGCGGCGCGGCCCGGTGGCGTCGGGCCCCACGGCCCGCACGAGCATAAGCGGACTTTACCCCGCTTATATTCCAGGCGGTAGGTTGAGGCGCGTGGAACCTTCCGTGCTGCCCTTCGGCCGGCCCCGCGGCGAGCGCGCCGACGCGGCGCGCAACCGCGAGCACCTGCTGCTGGTGGCGCGCGAGATGATCGCCGAGGACGGGGTGGAGAAGGTGACCATGGACGGTCTGGCCGAACGGGCCGGGCTGGGCAAGGGCACCGTGTTCCGCCGGTTCGGCACCCGCGCGGGGATCTTCGCCGCGCTGGTGGACGACGCCGAGCGCGCGCTCCAGGAATCGGTGATGGGCGGGCCGCCGCCGCTCGGCCCCGGCGCCGATCCGGTGCGGCGGATGATCGCCTACGGCCGCGCCCGGATCGCCTTCCTCCGCGACCACCACGCGGTCGTCCGCGCCTCCCTGGACCGCAACCGGCCGGTCTTCGCCGGGGTCGCTGGCATGTCCACGCTCCACATCGGCATGCTCCTGGAGCAGATCCGCCGGGAGGGGCGCGCGGACTTCACCGACATCGCCGCCCTGACCATCCAGCTCACCGCGGCCCTCGAAGGCCCGTTCCTGCTGTATCTGGGCGCGACCGCGTCCATGCCGGAGCACTCCCCGGACTTCGAGTCCGGCCCCTCTCTGGGCGACAGCTGGCAGGACCTCGTCGAACGCGTCTGCGCGCCCACCGCCTGACGAGCCCTGCCGTGCCCCGGCGCAAGTCGTTCCACAACGGCCCCCAGGCCACCCGGCTCGCCAGAACGCGACGGGCCGGTCGGCTCAGCCGATCTGTTCGGCCAGGGCGACGATGATGCCCGCGGGGCCGCGGAGGTAGCAGAGCCGGAAGACGTCCTCGTACCGCGCCACCTCGCCCAGGAGTTCGGCGCCGTGGGCGCGCAGGCGGGCGACGGTGTCGTCGATGTCGTCGACGGCGAACATGACGCGGTGCAGACCGAGCGTGTTGGGCGGCGGGTCGTGCGGCTCGGGGGCGGACGCCTCGGGCGCGCGGTACCGGGTCAGCTCCAGCTTGCCGTGGCCGTCCGGGGTCCGCATCATCGCGATCTCGCTCCGGACTCCGTCGAGCCCGACGGTGCGGTCCGCCCAGACGCCTTCGACCTGCGCCTCGCCCTCCAGCTCCATGCCGAGTTCGGTGAAGAACGCGACGGCCGCGCGCAGGTCGTCCACGACGATGGCGACATTGTCCATCCGCTGAATGGTCATGGCGTCGAGCATAGGGAACGCCGGCCGTCCGGCATCGGGGTCACGGTTCGCGCGGTGTGAGGTTCATGTGGATGTCGTCGGCGGCCCATAGGACGAAGCGTTCGACGGGGGTGACCGTCTGTCCGGGCGCCAATTCGAAACGGAACCGCTTCAGCAGGACGGCCAGTACGAGCTGGGCCTCGACCATCGCGAGGGCGGCGCCCTCACAGCTGCGCGGGCCGAGCCCGAAGGGAATGTAGGCGAGCCGGGGCCGTCCGGCCGACGCCTCCGGCGTGAACCGTTCGGGATCGAAAACGTGCGGGTCGGGCCAGTGATCGGGATTCAGATGCACGGCCCAGAACGGATAGAAGATGGTCGTGCCCGCCGGAACGCGGTACTCGCCGAGCATGAGGTCCTCGGTGGCCTCGCGCGCGCCGTACGGCCCCGGCGGGTAGAGGCGCATCGTCTCCCTGAGCACCATGTCGAGGTAGGTCAGCTTCTTGAGGTCGCCGTATCCGGGCGCGGGACGGTCGCCGAGTACGCGGTCCAGTTCGCCGGTGACGCGCTCGGCCGCCTCCGGGTGCCGGGCCAGCAGGTAGAGCGTCCAGGAGATCGCGACGCCGGTGGTGTGGTGGGCGGCCAGCATGGTCATCAGCACCGTGTCGCGGATCCGCGCCGTGGACTCGCCCGCGGCGGCCAGCGCCGCGATCAGGTCGCTGCGGTCGGCCCGTTCCGCGGCGCCCCGTTCGCGGTGCGCGGCGAGCACCCGGTCGACGCTCGCGCGCAGGTACGCCAGGGCCTCCTCGGCACGGGCCCGCCGCTCCCGCTCGGCGTCCGGCGTGTCCGCCCGCGTCAGGTACGCGGTGAGCACCTCCTCGAACGCGGACACGACCCGTCCGGCCGACTCCGGGGACTCCAAGCCGCTGCCGAGCGCGTACTCGCAGATCATGCGCAGCGACAGCGCGCTCAGGTCCTTCTGCAAGGCGACCGCGCCCTGGGCGGCGCGTTCGGCCCACTGCCCGGCCAGCTCGGTCGCCAGGGCGCTGAGCCGCGCGAAGTGCGCTTCGTGCGAGGGCCGTCCCGCCAGCACCGACAGCAGCACCCGGCGCCACGGACCGTGCTCGCCGGCCGGGAGCGTCTGGAGATTGCCCGACTCCTGGAGCGGCGCCAGGAACTCGAACAGCCTCTCCGGCCGCTTGTCGATCTTCGCTGTGGCCTCCAGCAGCACGGGGTCGGCGACCGACACCGCGACGTCCGCGCCGGGCAGCGGGAAGCGGACCACCGGCCCGTACTCGGCGTGCAGCCTCAGCTGGTAGTTGTGCAGCCCGCCGGCGGCCGCGACGGCGGCGGCGCCGTCGCCCTCCGCGGGCGGACCGGGGATCTGCGGTGGGGTGGTGCCGTCGCCTCGCACTGCGCTCTCCCGACGTCGATCCGGTGGTTCCGGGATGCCGCCATGCTTCCACGCTCCGGACCGGAGCGGGAGCCGATGGCCGGATGCGAGGTTGTGATGACCACACGTCTGTACGTCCATATGTAAGAACAAACTATTGACGGGGCATGGCGGCCGAGGCTACAACTGTGGTCCAAGCCACAGGCAGGTGGCCGGTCGGTGAACGGACGGTGTCCGGTACGGGACGCCGGGGGGACGCACCGCCCGTCGAAGGGCCAGGGAGGCACACCATGCTGGTCGGACTGTTGGGCGCGGGACGGATCGGGGCCTGGCACGCCAGGTTCCTGAGCGGGCACCCGCTCGTGCGCGAGCTCCTGATCGGCGACGCCGACCCGCGGCGGGCGGAGGCCCTGGCCGGGCCGCTCGGCGCCCGCGCCGCCGATCCCGAGGCGGTGCTCGCGGCGGGGCTGGACGCCGTGCTGATCGCGACGCCGACCGCCACCCACGCCGAGCTGCTGCTGCGGGCGGCCGAGGCCGGCGTCCCGGTCTTCTGCGAGAAGCCCGTCGCCGCGGACCTGGAGACGACCGGGCGGGTGCGCGAGCGGGCCGCGAAGACCGGGACGCCGGTGCACATCGGCTTCCAGCGCCGCTTCGACGCCGGCTACGCGGCGGCCCGGCTCGCGCTGCGGGACGGGCGGCTCGGCGACCTGCACCGCGTGCACCTGGTCACGGCGGACCCGGCTCCGCCCGGCGCGGAGTACGTCCGCTCGTCCGGCGGCATCTTCCGGGACTGCCACATCCACGACTTCGACATCCTGCGCTGGGTCACCGGCCGCGAGGTCGAGTCGGTCACCGCGGTGGGCGCCAACCGGGGCGACGGCTACTTCGCGGCCTCGGGGGACGTGGACACCAGCGCCGCGGTCATGGTCCTGGACGACGGCACCGTCGCCACGATGCAGGGCTCCCGCTACAACGGCGCCGGATACGACGTCCGGATGGAGCTGGCGGGCACGGCGGAGACGTGGGTGGTCGGGCTGGACGAGCGCGCGGCGCTCCGTTCGGCCGAACCCGGCGTCGACTGGCCCTCCGGGGACGCCTGGGCGAACTTCTGGGAGCGGTTCGAGCCCGCCTACGCGAGCGAGATTGGAACGTTCCTAGACGTGGCGCGGGGACGTGCCGACAGCCCCTGCACGGTGGACGAGGCGTTCGAGGCGCTGCTCGTCGCGGAGGCGGCCGCGCTCTCGCTGCGGGAGGACCGGCGGGTCCGGCTCGCGGAGTTGCGGTGATCTGGGCGGCGGCGTTCGCGGCGGTCGCGGTGGCGTTCGTGTGGGTCACCGGGGTCAACGACGGGGCCGCGCTGCTCGGCCTCGGCGGGCGCTACCCGCGCTCGCCGGCGCCGCTGCTGGTGCTGCTCGCGGTGGCGCCGCTCGTGCTGGTGCCGGCGCTGGCCGGGACCGCGGTCGCGCGCACGTTCACCGAACGGCTCGCCGACCTCGGCGAGCCGCGGGGCGCCCAGGCGTTCCTGGCCGGCGCGGCCGTGGCGCTCGTCGTGGTCGGCGGCCTGTCCAGGAAGGGCCTGCCGACGAGCCTGACGCTCGCGGTGCTCGGCGGCATCGGCGGCGCGTGCCTCGGCCTCGGCCTGCCGGTGTCGTGGGGCCCGCTCGGCGCCGTCCTGCTCGTCGGGGCGGCGGCGCCGCTGGTGGGCACCGCCGCCGGGTACGGGATCGGGCTGGCCGCGCGGCGCGTCCCCATGTTCGCGGGGATGCCGCGGGCGGTGCGCACGGCGCACGTGGTCGCCTACGGCGCGCAGTGCGCGGCCTACGCCGCCAACGACGGCCAGAAGATGTTCGCGGTCGCCGGCGTGGCGCGCCAGGTGGTGGCGGCGCGGCGGCCCGGCGCGGTGGGACCGCTCCAGCCCACGCCCCTCCTGCTCGTCCTCGTCGCGGTCGTGTTCTGCGCCGGGGCGCTCAGCGCGGTGCACCGCGTCGGGGACCGGCTCGGCCGCCGGCTGGTGCTGGCGAGGCCGCTGCACGTGGTCTCGACGGAGGCGGCCGCCGCGGCGTCGGTGACGGTCAGCTCGTTCGCCGGGGCCCCGGTGAGCATGACGCAGTCGGTGACCGGCGGGGTGGTCGGCGTCGCGGCGAGCGAGGGCGCGTGCCGGGTGCGCTGGGAGAACGTGCTCGGGATCGGGACGGCGTGGCTGCTGACGCTGCCGCTGTCGTTCGCGGGCGGCGCGCTGTGCGCGGCGGCGATGAGGGCGCTGTGAACGGCGCGGCGCGCACCGGCCACCGGTTCCGGCTCGTCTGGGACGACCTGCGCGGCCGGTCGGGCCACCGGGTCGTCGACCAGGTCGCGCGGCAGATCCGCGCGGTGCGGGACGGCGCCGAGCTGGCCCGGGAGATGGCCGCGGGACGGACGGCGCCCGCCTCGGCCCGCGCCCGGATGGCGGTGATCGAGCACGCGGGCGACGCCGAGCGCGCCGGGCTGGCCGCGATGCTGCGGGACGTCCTGGTCACGCCCATCGACCGGGAGGACCTCTACCGGCTGTCCCGCTCGGTGGACGACGTGCTGGACAACCTGCGCGACTTCGTCCGCGAGGCCGACCTGTTCGGGCCGCCGGAGTTCGGCTTCGCGCTGGCCCCGCTGGAGTCGGTGCTGGACGGGCTGGACGCGCTCGAAGCCGCCGTCCGCAAGGTGCTCGACGATCCCGCCGCGGTCACCGTCGCGGCGCTCAGGGCGCGCAAGGCGCGCAACCGGGTCCGGGAGACCGAGCAGGCCGCGCTGGCCGACCTGTTCTCCGGGCCGTTCGACGTCGACGTGCTCCGCCGCCGGGAACTGCTCGGCCGGCTCGACGCGGTGGGGAGGCGCCTCGGCGAGGCGGCCGACGCGCTGTCGGACGCGATGCTCAAACGCAGTCACTGACCGGCCGGAACGAGGAGAGCCGCGGGCGCCGGGGGACCGCGGAGGCACAACGAGGAGATGACCCATCATGATCAGCTCGAATCTCGCCGGACCCCGGGCGCGCGTCGCCGCGGCCGTCGCGGCGGTGCTGGCCGCCGCGGGACTCGGCGCGTGCGCGCCGTCGAGCGGCGGGCAGGCCGGGGAGGAGGCGACCCCCTGCCCTCGGCGACCGTCCAGGACGCGGCGTCCTTCGATCTGGGCGCGCTCGTCGCCGCTGCCAAGAAGGAGGGCAGCGTGCTCGCCTACGACGGCAGCGGGGACGTCAAGGACGTCGCCGCCGCGTTCACCAAGAAGTACGGGATCAAGGCCGAGGGAATGAAGTCCAAGGCCGCCGACACCGCAGAGAAGATGACCCGCGAGGCGCAGGCCAAGAACGTCACGATCGACGTGAGCCTGTTCGAGGACGGGCCGATGCTCGTCGGCCAGCTCCTCCCGCAGAAGATCGTCCAGACCTGGATCCCGCCGGACCTCGCCGCGCACATCGACGAGGCCGACCGCAACCCGCTCATGATGCTGGAGAAGGCGTACGTCTTCGTCTACAACCCCAGGCTCAACCCGCGGGGTGCCCGGTGAGGAACCTGTGGGAGCTCACCGAGCCCCGGTGGAAGGGCAAGGTGATGTTCCAGGACCCGCTGGGCAAGGAGGTCTTCACCCAGTGGTTCACGCAGATGTCGGAGCAGGGCGGCGACAGGCTGACCGCGGCGTACGGGAAGCTCGGCAAGGGCGCGCTCAAGGTCGGTGAGGACGACCCCGCGCGCGAGTGGGTGAAGCGGCTCGCGAAGAACGCCCCGGTCCTCACCACCGAGGACGAGGACGTCGCCACCGGCGTCGCCGCGCCCAACCAGACCGACACCCGGATCGGGCTCATGTCGATCGCCAAGTTCCGGGACGTGGAGGAGAAGGGCTTCCACATGAAGGTCTGCGAGGGCCTGGACCCCTGGGCCGGCTTCTCCTATCCGAAGTTCGCCACGGTCGCGACCGGGTCCGAGCACCCGAACGCCGCGAAGCTGTTCGTCCACTTCGTGCTGGAGAAGCAGGGCTTCGAGCTGGAGTCCGGCAGCGGCGGGGTGTCCGGCAACAAGTCCGTCGGCAAGAGCCCCAACAACCCTCCGGGCCTGACCGACTGGGACGGCCAGCTCTTCCGCTTCTCCTCGGCCAAGCTGCGCGCCGACTTCGCCGCGCGCCAGGACATCAAGGACTTCTGGCGCATCAACCACCGCTGACCACCCCTCCGGCGGGGCGCTCCGGCGCCCCGCCGGGCCCCTCACCCCGGAGGAACCCCCCATGGCGGTCGCCGCCTCCGCACGGCCGGCGTCACGCGGCCGGCGCGCGCTCTACCGGGCCCGCGTGCTCCTGCGCGATCCCACCGTCCTGCTCGGCATCCTCATGTGCCTGGTCCTGCTCTACCTCGTCATCGCCCCGCTGATCTCGGTGATCTCGGACGCCGGCCGCGTCCAGTACGGGGACGAGGCGCGCTCCGGGCAGCGGACCGGCTCGTGGACGAGCTACTACCTGTGGCGGGTGTTCCGCTCGCCCGTCAGCCACCTGCTGTTCTGGGAACCGCTGTGGCACACCGCCCTCGTCGCGGCCGGGGTCGTCGCGTTCGCCCTCGCGGTCGGCGGCTCCATGGCCTGGCTGGTGACGCGCACGAACGTGCCGGGCCGCAGGTTCCTGGCGTCCGCGCTGGTCGTCCCGTACATGCTGCCGTCCTGGACGTTCGCCCTCGCCTGGCTGGCGCTGTTCAAGAACGACCGGTCGGGCGGGCAGGTCGGCTACCTCCAGGGCGCCGGGATCCGCACCCCGGACTGGCTGGCGTACGGGCCGCTGCCGATCGTCGTGACGCTCGGCCTGCACTACTACCCGTTCGTCCTGCTGCTGTTCGGCAACGCCCTGCGCCGCATCGACTCGCAGCTGGAGGACTCCGCGCGCATCCTCGGCGCGGGCGGGCGGACGGTGCTGCGCCGCGTCACGCTGCCGCTGATGATGCCCGCGCTGTCCTCGGCGGTGCTGCTGGTCCTCGGCCGCGTGCTCGGCACGTTCGGGACGCCCTACATCCTCGGGCTGCCGAGCGACTACAACGTGCTGTCCACCAGCCTCTACCGCGCCATCCGCGACCGCAGCACCGGCGTCGCCTCGACCCTCGCCGGCGTCATCGTCCTGGTCGGCGTGCTGGTCGTCCTCATCGACACCCGCCTGGTCCGTGAGCAGCGCCGGTTCGTGACCGTCGGCGGCAAGGGCGCGATGGACCGGCGCGGCGACCTGCGGCGCTGGCGGTGGCCCGCCTGCGCCCTGGCCATGGCCGTCTTCGCCGCGAGCGTCGTCGCGCCCGTCGCCACGCTGCTGCTGTCGACCGTCACCAAGACGCCCGGCGTCTTCAGCTTCGACAACTTCACGCTCAAGTACTGGTTCGGCTCGCACATCCCCGGCGCCGTCGGCTTCCCGCACGGGGTGCTGCGCGGCGGCGAACTCTGGGAGGCCGCGTGGAACAGCCTGCGGATCGTCGGCCTCGCGTCGCTGGTCTGCGGCCTGCTCGGCCTGCTGATCGGGTACGTGGTGGTGCGCGGCGACGGCACCCGGGTCTCGATGTTCCTGCGGCAGGTGTCGTTCCTGCCCTACCTCGTCCCGGGGATCGCGTTCGCCGCCGCCTGCCTGTCGCTGTTCGCCGTGCGGCGCGGACCCGTGCCCGCCCTGTACGGCACGGTCACGCTGCTCGTCCTGGTGCTGGTGATCACGCACCTGCCGTACTCGTCCCGGTCCGGCATCTCGGCCATGATGCAGCTCGGCCGGGAACCGGAGGAGGCCGCGCAGATCAGCGGCGCGCGGTGGCCGGTCCGGATGCTGCGGATCATCATTCCGATCCAGCGCGGCGCGCTGGTCACCGGCGTGGTGCTGCCCTTCGTATCCGGGCTGAAGGAGCTCAGCATCGTGATCATGCTGACGACCTCGGGCACCCAGCTGCTGACCACGCTGTCGATCGGGCTCGTCGACTACGGCTACACCCAGCTCGCCAACGGCGTCGTGCTCGTCATCGCACTGCTCTCGTTCACCATGACCTACCTGGCCCAGCGGCTCACCCGGAGCAGCCTGGCCTCGGGCATCGGAGGTTGACCATGCCGGCCATCACGCTCAGCGGAGTGGTCAAGAACTACGCCGGCGGGCACGCGGCGGTGAAGGACCTCGACCTGACCGTCCCGGACGGGTCGTTCACCTGCCTGCTCGGCCCGTCGGGATGCGGCAAGACCACCACCCTGCGGATGATCGCCGGGCTGGAGCAGCCGACCCGCGGCGAGATCACCGTCGGGGACCGCGTGCTCGACTCGGTGGAACGGGGCGTCTACGTCCCGCCGGAGAAGCGCGCCATGGGGCTCGTGTTCCAGAACTACGCGCTCTGGCCGCACCTCACCGTCCGGGGCAACACCGAGTTCGGGCTGCGGATGCGCAAAGTCCCGGCGGCCGAGCGCGCGGCCCGCGCGAAGGAGGCGCTGGAGAAGGTGCACGTCGCCGACTGCATGGACCGCTACCCGTCCCAGCTCTCCGGGGGCCAGCAGCAGCGCGTCGCGCTCGCGCGCATGCTGGCCGTGGACCCCGACGTGCTGCTGCTGGACGAGCCGCTGTCGAACCTGGACGCCCGGCTGCGGCTGGAGATGCGCGCCGAGCTGAAGCGCATCCACGAGGAGACGGGGGCGACGATCGTGTTCGTCACCCACGACCAGATGGAGGCGATGACGATGGCGACCCACATCGCGGTCATGTCCGGCGGCGAGCTCCAGCAGGTGGCGCCGCCCATGGAGATGTACGCGCGGCCGGCGAACCGGTTCGTGGCCGAGTTCGTCGGCAGCCCGCCGATGAACATCGTCCCGGCCGCCGGCCCCGAGCCCGGCGGCCTCGCGGGCTCGCTGCTGCGCTTCGCCGGGAAGCGCGGGGACATGGGAGCGCCGGGCTGCGCGGGGGTGCGGCCCGAGGCGCTCAGGCTGGCGCGGGAGGCGGGCGCGGTGCCGGACGCCGCCTGGTCGGAGGACGCCGTCGTCGAGACCGTCCTGCCGACCGGCGCGAGCTGGACGGTCGAGCTGCGCGTCCTCGGCACCAGGATGTTCGCCATCACGCACGACGACCCCGAGGCGGGCCCCGGCGACACGCTGCGCTGCTGGACCCGGCCCGAGAACCTGCACCTGTTCGCGGAGGACGGCACCCGTACGACGGCCTGGGACGAGAGCGTCGCTCCGGTCAGCGGGGCGGCCTCGTGAACGCCGCGCCCCCCGGCTCGTCCCCTGGCCCGTCCGGGTCGCGCGTGGTGTCGGGCCGGACGCTCCGCAGGCCGCGGGCGCTGCTGCTCGACTTCGGCGGCGTGCTGGTCGAGACGTCCGCCCGGCCGGGATGGCCGGCCGCGCTCGCCAAGGAGGTGCACGCGCTGCTCGTCCGCGCGGGCTGCCGGGAGCTGGACGCCGCCGCGGTCGAGACCGACATCAAGGCGGGCGCGGCGGCCGACAAGTGCTGGAAGGACGCGATGTCGCGACCGTACGCTCCGCCGGAGATGACGCACGCCGGCTTCTGGTGCGACTACGTCGCCGCCGACTGGCCCGCACCGGCGCGCGAGCTCGTCCGCGCGCACGCCTCCCCGCTCTGCAAGCGGATGGGGGAGCTGAGGCAGGACCGCCGCGTCCGCCCGGGGATCCCCGAGCTACTCGACGGCGCCGCGGCCCTGGGCGTCCCGTGCGGGGTGGTCAGCAACGCCCTGTCCGGCGCGGTCCACCGCGACCACACCGAGGCGACGGGCCTCGCCGGGAAGCTGGCGGTGGAGGTCTACAGCGACGAGGCGGGCGTCCGCAAACCCAACCCCGAGATGGTGTGGATCGCCACCCGCGCCCTCGGCGTCCGCCCCGAGGACGCCTGGTACGTCGGCGACAACTTCGACCGCGACGTGGTGTGCGGGCACCGCGCCGGGGTCGGGGGGAACGTGCTGATGGTCGCCAAGGGCACCTACGACGTCCCGTACGAGGTCCGCTACCGGCCCGACGCCGTCGTGGACGACGGGCACGGACTGCTGGCCCTGCTCACCGAAGCGGTCGAAGGAGACCAATGAACACCGACGGAATCGACGTACCCGCCTCGCGGGAACTGGCCCGGATCGCCGAGGTCGCCGCGCGCGCCACCGCCGACCGGCTGCGCGGCGCGTTCCGGTCCCGGCCGGAGGTGCTCCACAAGCGCGACTTCCACGACCCGGTCACCGAGCACGACCGCGCCGCGGAGGAGACGATCCGCGAGGTGCTCGAACGGCACTGGCCGGGCGGCGCGGTGGTCGGGGAGGAGGGCGGCGCGGACGGCGCGGGCGGCGTGGACGACCGGGACGGCGGCGTGCGCTGGTACGTCGATCCCATCGACGGGACGGCCAACTTCGCGGCGGGCCTGCCGTTCTTCTGCACGTCCATCGGGGCCGTGGCGGACGGCCGGGTCGTCGCCGGGGTGGTCTACGACCCGGTGCGCGACGACCTGTTCTCCGCCTCGCTCGGCGGGGCCGAGTGCAACGGCGAGCCGCTCCGCAGCGCGGGCGCGGAGCGGGACCGCGGCGCGGTCCTCCTCACCGGCTTCCCGAACGCGCGCGACCTGCGCCGCGACGGCGAGGCGGCGCTGGAACGGTACGGGGCGCTCGTGGAGTCGTTCGCCACGCTGCGGCGTCCGGGCAGCGCCGCGCTGTGCCTGGCGCACGTCGCGGCGGGCTGGGCGGACGCGGCGTACGGCACGTCCGTCAACGCCTGGGACGTCGCCGCGGCGCTGCTGCTGGTCCGGCAGGCGGGCGGGACCTACCTGCCGCTCGGCGGCGCGCCGGGCGGGAACGAGTGGGACGCCCCCGGCTACGTGGCGTGCGTCGGCGGGTTCGACCTGGCCGGCTCCGCGCTGGCCGGGGTCGCGGGCCTCGCTCCGGCGGGGGACCCGACGTGAACGACGCGCCCACCCGGAAGGTCGACTGGATCGTCACCGACCTGGACGGCACCCTCGTCGGCCGCGACCTGCGGATCGTCGGGCCGAACCTGGCGGCGCTGCGCCGGTTCGCGGACGCGGGCGGCGACGTGGTGGTCGCGACCGGACGCGGCGAGGAGTCGGCGCGCCCGTACTACGAGCGGCTCGGCCTGCGGAACCCGGCGATCCTCTACAACGGCGCCCGCGTGGTCGACCTGAGCAGCGGCGCGGTGCTGTACCGGCGGTGCCTGAGCGCCGCCGTCTGGGCGAACCTCGTGATGCTGTTCGAGGAACTGCCCGCGGGGGTGTGGCCGGTCGCCTTCAGCGGAGGCCGCGCGCACGTGCGTTCGGAGACCGCCGCGCTGCGCGCGTACGCGCACCGCGACGGCATCGGCCTGCACCGGGTCGGCTCGTGGGCCGAGCTGCCGTTCGACGAGGTCGTCAAGACCATGCTGATCTGCGAACGGCCCGGCCTCGTCGACGACGCCGCCGCCCTCCTGCGCGAGGTCGCGTCGGGCCCGGACGGCGCGCCGGCGGGCCCGGGCGCCGGGGCCACCCTGGTCCGTTCGGAGAGCACCTACCTGGAGGTGCTGCCCGCGGGCGCGACCAAGGGGCGGCGCTCCGCGAGCTGGCCGCGGCGCGCGGGGTGCCCCTGCACCGCGTCGCGGCGATCGGCGACAACCCGAACGACCTGGACATGATCGAGACGGCCGGGCTCGGCGCGGCCGTCGGCGACGGCGACCCGGCGGTACGGGCCGCCGCCGACATCGTCGTCGCGGACTGCGCGGACGGCGCGGTCGCGGACCTGGTCGACCGCGTCATGCCGTGACCCTCCGGGCCGCCTCCCGCGCGCCTCCCGCGCCCGTCACGCGGGCGGGGCCGTGGACGGGCGGCCGACGACCAGGGGAGGGACGGTGATCCGCCGTCCCTCCTCGGGCCGTTCGCCGCCGATGCGGTCGAGGAGGAGCTCCATCGCCGCCCGGCCGAGTTCGCGGGGCGGCGGGGCGACCGTGGTCACGCCGATCGCGGCGGCGCCGGGAGGGTCCCCGACGACGACGAGCGACACGTCCCCCGGGACGCGCAGCCCGGTCCGGCCCAGGGCGGCGAGCGCCCCGGCGCCCGTGGCGTCCCCGATGGCGACCGCCGCGCTGAACGGCTCGGACGGCCGCCACGCCCCCGCCCGCCCGCCGTCCTCCGGTGCGGGCGGCGCGAGCAGGTCGCGGGCGATCGGCCGGTCGCCGAGCCCGGCGTCTCGCATGGCCGCGGCGTACGCGTTGCGGAGCGACGCCGGGGGCGGGGGGAGAGGGACAGGCAGGCGATGTCCCGGTGCCCCAGAGCCGCCAGGTGCGACACGGCCAGTTCCACCGCCGCCGCGTCGTCCCCCGTGACGCCGTCCAGCCGCGCCGAACGCGGCGAACGTCCCACCACCGCCAGCGGGCAGGTCCCGGCGGCGCGTTCGATGTCGGACGCGGAGGACCTCGGGTTCGCCAGCAGCACGCCGTCCGGGCGCAGGTCGAGCAGCTGGTGCAGGGCGGCGCGCTCGCGCGCCGGACGGCCGCCGCCGCCGACCAGCAGCAGCCGGACGGAGCGCCGGGCCGCCGCCTCGGCCATCCCGTCGTGGAGCGCCGCGCACGCCGGATCGTGCAGGTCGGCCAGCAGCCCGACCATGCCGGTACGGCCCGCGGCCAGGCTCCGGGCCATCACGTTCGGCCGGTACCCGAGCTCGCGGGCCGCCTCCAGCACCGCCTCGCGCCGTTCCTTGCCGACCTTGGGGAGCCGCGCATGACGAGGGACACCAGCGCGCGCGAGACGCCCGCGCGCGCGGCGACGTCCTCAAGGGTCGGGTGGGACATGGCGTGGATCTCCAAACGCTGGCCTGCGGCGAGCCGCCGTACCGGATCGATATCACAGCGGCCCGCCGCGGGCCGCGTCGGCGGATCAGTCGCGCGGGTCCCAGTCGCCGGGCGTCACGTCCAGGTCCAGCGGCTCGGCGACCTGCTTCCAGTCGACGAACTTGAAGTCGGTGTTGGTACGGACCTCGCCGTTGCCGTCCACGACGTCGGGCGTGTTGAACCCGTCGTGGACGACCAGCAGGCCGTCGCGGAAGTCGCCGACGCGCGCGCTGGTCACCATCGCGCCGTCGCACTCCTCGGAGCCGTCGACGGCGCGGCCGGGAGCGACCCGGAAGCGGCCGAGGTACCCGTTGGGCGCCTCGCGGCCGTACGCCACGAACGTGTTGTCGCCCTGGCTGGAGGCGAGCAGGTAGCCCTCCCCGTCGTCCTGCCGGTAGATCGTCAGCCCTTCGGCGTCCGCGGTGAGGTGCTCACCGCCCGCGCCCGGGTCGGGCCCGCTGACCTCGCACTCGTCGGTCTCGGGGTTGTAGGTCGCGGGGACGCCGTAGTCCCTGACCTTGTCGACGAGCTTCGGCGACCCGCCGCCGATCGGGATCCGCCAGATCCCGACGTCCTCCTGCGCGGCGTACAGCGCCCCGTGCTCCTCGTCGGCGACCATGCCCTCGACCTGCGGGCCGCGGCCGGGGTCCTCGCAGGGCGTCCAGGTGGCGCCGCCCGGCAGCGGGAACGAGGCGGGCAGGTCGACGTCGCGGACCCGCCGGTAGGTGATCGTGCCCGCGGCCGTGGCCTCCAGCCGTACGATCCCGACCCGCGTGGTGTGCCGCCGGCTCAGCGCCACGTAGCCGCCGCCCTTCCCGTCGGGCCAGGACGCCAGGCCGTAGGCGGTGCGCTGGTCGTTGACCTCGTCGGGGACGCGGAGAACACCGGCGGCGCGGCGGCGTCGGTGACGTCGGTGAGCGGGGCCCGGTGCCGCCGGGCGGCGGCCGGGTCGATCGCGTAGGCGCGGACGGTGTCGCGCCCGCGGTCGGAGACCACGGCGAGGTCGACGGTCCGGCCGCCCAGCCGGAAGCCGTAGACGAGATCGACGTTGTTGAAGCGGCCCGGCTCGTCGCCGGGGCGCGGCGGAGCCGGCGCCGCGACGCGCTGGAGCTGCCTGCCGCCGGTGTCGTACACCGCCAGGCCGGCCTGCTTCAGCGTGCCGATGACCAGGTCGCCGCCGTGGTCGTCGGGGTGGCTCCAGATGGCGGGGTCGTCGGCGTTGGCGTCGCCGCCCGCCGCGTCGTCGAAGACCGCGGGGGTCTCCAGCCGGGCGTGGACGGCCGCGGGCTCGTCGCCGTCCGCGGACGCCGCCGCGCCGGGCAGGACGGCGGCGGCGAGGGCGGCGGCAAACGCCGCGGCGGCCAGCCGCGAGGGGCGGGCCGGCAGGGGGTGGAAGCTGCCGTGGGGCATCGGGTTCCTCCTGATGCGCTGGCGGGTCGTGCCCGCACCGTAAGCGTTAGAGCGCTCTAATTCAATAGAGCGCTCTAATCGGTCAGGAGGCCGCCGGGCCCGCCGGCTCAGCGTTCGACGAGCGTGAGCGAGTAGGAGTAGCGGTCGGCCCGGTAGACGTGGCAGCCGTACTCGACCGCGCCCCCCTTGTCGTCGAAGGCGGTACGGGTCATCGTCAGCACCGGGACGCCGCGCCGCTCGTCCAGCCGCCGCGCCTCGGCCGACGTGGCGGCGCGCGCGCCGATCGACTGGTTGGCGACGCGCAGGTTGACGCCGCTCCCGCGCAGCAGCTCGTACAGGCCGTGCCGGGTGAGGTCGTCCACGCCGAGGTCGATGAGGTCGCGCGGTAGGTAGTTGGTGAGCAGGGCCAGCGGCTCGTCGCCCGTGTAGCGCGTGCGCCGGATCCGCGTCACCTCCGTGCCGGGGGGAACGCCGAGCTCCTTGGCGACCAGGTCGTCCGCCGGGGCCGGTCCGAGTTCGAGCACCTCGGTGCGCGGGTCCTTGCCCGCCGCCGCCAGGTCGTCGTGGAGGCTGGTGAGCTCGATCGGGCGGCGGATCTCCGACAGGACGACCTGGGTGCCGACGCCGCGCTTGCGGACCAGCAGCCCGCGGTCGACGAGGTGCTGGATCGCCTGCCGCACGGTGGGGCGGGACAGGCCGCAGCGCTCGGCGAGCTCCAGCTCGTTCTCCAGGCGGGTGCCCGGCGCCAGCTCGCCGGCCTGGACCGCCGCCTCCAACTGCCGGGCGAGCTGGTAGTACAGCGGGACCGGGCTGCTGCGGTCCATGATCACGCGAGGTCGGTACACCGTGCTCCCTTCGAGGCCGTCCCCTCGATGATAACCGGCGCTTGGCTGGACTTCCTTACCTCATAATGTCCTAACAAAGTATTGACATGCCCGCGCGCCCTTCAGCAGACTCGGCGGGGCCGGCCGGCGCCGGTGTCGCCTTTTCGCGGAGATGGAGGATCGATGATCACTGACCGCGTCGCGGGAGCCCCGATCTCGTGGGGGGTGTGCGAGGTGCCCGGCTGGGGGCACCAGCTCGGGCCGTCCCGGGTCCTGGCGGAGATGCGCGGCCTCGGGCTGGCGGCCACCGAGTCCGGGCCGGACGGCTTCCTCCCCCCGGGCGCGGTCGAGCGCGCCGCGCTGCTCGCCGCGCACGGCCTGCGGCCGGTCGGCGGGTTCGCGCCGGTCGTCCTGCACGATCCCGGCCGCGATCCGGAGCCGGCGGTGCGCAAGGCGCTGGCCGGGCTCGTTCCGGACGGGTTTGACATGGAACGCTCCAATTCGTCCGCGTCCCCCACTGTGTCTCCGTCTTCGTCCCCGTCCGCCCCGGTGCTGGTGCTGGCCGCCGTGCACGGCCTGGACGGCTACGACCGCCGTCCCGACCTGGACGCGGCCGGCTGGACGGCGCTGCTCGCCAACCTCGACCGGATCGCCGCCCTCGCGGCGGACGCCGGCGCGCGGGCGGTGCTGCACCCGCACGCCGGCACGATGGTGGAACGGTCCGACGAGGTCCGGCGGGTGCTCGACGGGTCCGGCGTGCCGCTCTGCCTGGACACCGGGCACCTGCTCATCGGCGGCACCGACCCCGCCGAGCTGGCCGCGCGCGCCCCCGGACGGATCGCGCACGTGCACCTCAAGGACGTCGACGCCGGACTCGCGGAAGACGTGCGGAACGGCTGCACGTCCTACACCGACGCCGTCCGCAAGGGCGTCTACCGGCCGCTCGGCGAGGGCGACGTGGACGTCACGGCGATCATCGGCTCGCTGGAGGGCTCCGGCTACGGCGGCTGGTACGTGCTGGAGCAGGACACCGTCCTCGACCGCGAGCCCGAACCCGGCGCGGGCCCGGTCGCCGACGTGCGCGCCTGCCTGGAGTACCTGTCCGGGATCGCCTCGTGACGCGGGGGCCCGCCCCCCTCCCCGCCTCCGCGCCCGGAGCCGCGCCGGGGCCCGCCTCCGGTCCGTTCCCTCTGGAGGTGCTGACGATGGGCCGGGTGGGGGTCGACCTCTACCCGTTGCAGTCGGGCGTCGGGCTGGACCGGGTCGAGACGTTCGGCCGCTTCCTCGGCGGCAGCGCCACCAACGTCGCGGTGGCGGCGGCCCGGTACGGGCGGCGGGCCGCGGTGATCACGCGGACCGGGGCCGACCCGTTCGGGCGGTTCGTCCGGAGGGCGCTCGCGGAGTACGGGGTGGACGCCGGGTTCGTCGCGGACGTCCCGGGCCTCCCGACGCCGGTCGCGTTCTGCGAGCTGTTCCCGCCGGACGACTTCCCCCTCTACTTCTACCGCTACCCCAAGGCGCCCGATCTGGAGATCAGGTCCGGTGAGCTGGACCGTGCCGCGATCGAGACGGCCGGGTGCTGTGGGCGACCGTCACCGGGCTGTGCGCCGAGCCGTCGCGGACGGCGACGCTGGACGCCCTGCGCTGGCGGCCGCGCGGCTCCCTCACCGTCCTGGACCTGGACTACCGGCCGATGTTCTGGGAGTCGGAGCGGGCCGCGCGCCACTGGACGGGCGAGGCGCTCCGGCACGCCACGGTCGCCGTCGGGAACCTCGCCGAGTGCGAGGTCGCGGTGGGCGAGCGGGAGCCCGTGCGGGCCGCCCGCGCGCTCGTCGACCGCGGCGTCCGCCTCGCCGTCGTCAAGCGCGGCCCGGACGGCGTGCTCGCGTACGACGCGGCCGGCGCGATGGTCGAGGCCGCGCCGGTTCCGGTCGAGGTCGTCAACGGGCTCGGCGCGGGCGACGCGTTCGGCGGGGCGCTCTGCCACGGCCTGCTGGCCGGATGGGAGCCCGCCCGCGCGATCGGCTTCGCCAACGCCGCCGGGGCGGTCGTCGCCTCCCGCCTCGCCTGCGCCGCGGCCATGCCCGCGCACGGCGAGGTCGCGGCGCTGATGCGGAAGGAGTCGGCATGAGGCCGCGGCGTCCGGGACGCCCCGCGGGCGCCGTGCCGACCGACAGGAGGGTGGTGCCGCAGTGAGCGTGGACGCACAGGACACCGGAGACGGCCGGGCGGGCCCGCCGGGCGCGCCGCCCGCCCCGTACGCGCCGTCCGGCCGGGCGGCGGAGCTGGCCGCGACGCGGGCGACCAGCCCGGAGGCCGTCGCCGAGACCGCCGGGCGGCGGGTCAGGCGGCCGTCCCTGCTCGGCGCGTCCGGGCGGCTGATGCTCGTCGCCGCCGACCATCCGGCGCGCGGCGCGCTCGGCGCGGGCGGCGACCCGCTCGCGATGGCCGACCGCGGCGAGCTGCTCGACCGGCTGTGCCGGGCGCTGGAGCGGCCGGGCGTGGACGGCGTGCTCGGCACCCCCGACGTGATCGAGGACCTGCTGCTGCTCGGCGTGCTGGACGGCAAGGTCGTGATCGGCTCGATGAACCGCGGCGGCCTGCTCGGCGCGTCGTTCGAGATCGACGACCGGTTCACCGCCTACGACGCGGAGGCGATCGCGGCGGCCCGGCTGGACGGCGGCAAGGTGCTGCTGCGCGTCGATCCCGCCGACCCGGCCACCCCGGCGGCCCTGGAGGGCTGCGCGCGGGCGGTGTCGGGGCTCGCCGCGCGCGGGCTGATGGCGATGGTCGAGCCGTTCATCTCCCGCCGCGAGGACGGCCGGCTCCGCAACGACCTCAGCCCGGAGGCGATGATCCGGGCGATCGCGATCGCGTCCGGGCTCGGCACCACCTCGGCGCGCACCTGGCTGAAGGTGCCCGTCGTCGCCGACATGGAGCGCGTCATGGCCGCCTCGACGCTGCCCGCGCTGCTGCTCGGCGGCGAGGTCGCCGACGACCCGCGCGCCGCGCGCGACGGCTGGCGGCGCGCGCTCCGGCTGCCGACCGTGCGCGGCCTGGTCGTCGGGCGCTCTCTCCTCTACCCGGCGGACGGCGACGTCGCCGCCGCCGTGGACGCCGCGGTGGAGGTGCTGTGAGCCCGCCCCCTACCTGCCCGCCGGAAGCGCGGCGGCCCCGCCGTACGCGGTGGAGATCATGCCGGACGGCGCGGACTGGAAGCACTGCGGCCTGCGCGTCCTGGAGCTGCGCGACGGGGCGGGGCACGTGTTCGCGACCGGCGCGTTCGAGATGATCGTCCTTCCGTTGGCCGGGTCGTGCACCGTCGAATGCGACGGCGAGCGGTTCGAGCTGGCGGGCCGCCGCGACGTGTTCAGCCGGGTGACCGACTTCGCGTACGTCCCGCGTGACGCGCGGGTCGTGATCCGGGGGAGCGGACGGTTCGCGCTGGCCGCAGCCCGCTGCGAGCGCCGGCTCCCGCCCCGCTACGGCCCCGCCGAGGACGTCCCCGTGGAACTGCGCGGCGCGGGACCGGCGAGCCGCCAGGTCAACAACTTCGGCACGCCGGACGGGTTCCCGTTCGCCGAGAGGCTGATCGCGTGCGAGGTGCTGACGCCCGGCGGCTGCTGGTCGTCGTACCCGCCGCACAAGCACGACGAGGAACGGCCCGGCGAGAGCGTCCTGGAGGAGATCTACTACTTCGAGGTCGCGGGCGAGTCCGGGATGGCCTACCAGCGCGTGTACGGCGGCCCCGACCTGCTCGCCGAGGTGCGGACCGGCGACGCCGTCCTCGTGCCGAGCGGCTGGCACGGGCCGTCGATGGCCGTGCCGGGGCACGACCTCTACTACCTCAACGTGATGGCCGGGCCGTCGCCCGAGCGCGCCTGGCGCGTCCGCGACGACCCCGCGCACGCGTGGATCCGCGACACCTGGACGGACCTGCCGGCGGACCCCCGGCTGCCGCTGACCTCACCGGAAGGGCGATCATGAGACTGACCGTCGGCCAGGCGCTGGTGCGCTTCCTGGCGGCGCAGTGGAGCGAGCGCGACGGGACGCCGCGCCGCTTCTTCCCCGCCTGCCTCGGCATCTTCGGGCACGGCAACGTGGCGGGGGTCGGGCAGGCGCTGCTGGAGCACTCCGCCGAGCTGCCGTACCGGATGGCCCGCAACGAGCAGGCGATGGTGCACGCCGCCGCCGGCTACGCGCGGATGAGCGACCGGCTCGCCACGCTGGCCTGCACGGCGTCCATCGGGCCCGGCGCGACCAACATGGTCACCGGCGCGGCGCTGGCCACGATCAACCGGCTGCCGGTGCTGCTGCTGCCCGGGGACGTGTTCGCCGGACGCGTCGCCAACCCCGTGCTCCAGGAGCTGGAGGACGCGCGGTCCCACGACGTGTCGGTGAACGACTGCTTCAAGCCGGTCTCCAAGTACTGGGACCGCGTCAACCGTCCCGAGCAGCTGCCGAGCGCGCTGCTGGCCGCGATGCGCGTGCTCACCGACCCGGCGGAGACGGGCGCGGTCACGCTCTGCCTCCCGCAGGACGTGCAGGCCGAGGCGTACGACTGGCCCGAGGAGCTGTTCGCGCGCCGCGTGTGGAGGGTCGCCCGTCCCGTTCCGGAGCCGGCCGCCGTGGACGAGGCGTGCGCGATCCTGCGGGCCGCCGAACGCCCGCTGGTCATCGCGGGCGGCGGCGTCGTCTACTCCGGCGCGGCCGAGGACCTGCGCGCCTTCGCCGAACGCACCGGCCTGCCCGTCGCGGAGACGCAGGCGGGCAAGGGCTCGCTGCCCTGGGACCATCCGTGCTCGGTCGGCGCGGTCGGCGCGACCGGGACGTCCGCCGCGAACGCCCTCGCCCGCGACGCCGACGTGGTCGTCGGCGTCGGCACCCGCTACAGCGACTTCACCACCGCGTCCCGCACGCTGTTCCAGCATCCGGACGTCACGTTCGTCAACGTCAACGTCGCCCGCGTGGACGGGCTCAAGCTCGGCGGCCTCGCCGTCGCCGCCGACGCGCGCGAGGCGATCCGCGCCCTGGACGCGGCGCTCGCGGGCCAGGGCGCGGCGTTCGCGAGCCAGGGCGCGGCGCTCGCGGACGGGGGCGCGGCGACGGGCGGGTGGACGGTCCCGGACGGGCACCGCGAGAGGGCCCGCGACCTGGCGCGGCGCTGGAACGCCGACGTGGCGAGGTCCGTGGCGCGCGACCACGGCGTCCCGCCCGCCCAGGCGCAGATCATCGGGATCGTCAACGAGGAGTCCGGCCCACGGGACGTGGTGGTGTGCGCGGCGGGCTCGATGCCCGGCGACCTGCACCGGCTCTGGCGGGCCCGGGACCCGAAGGGCTATCACGTCGAGTACGGCTACTCCTGCATGGGGTACGAGATCGCGGGCGGCCTCGGCGCCAAGATGGCCGATCCGTCGCGCGAGGTGTTCGTGCTGGTCGGCGACGGCTCGTACCTGATGATGGCGCAGGAGCTGACGACCGCCGTCGCCGAGGGCGTCAAGCTCGTCGTCGTCCTCGTGCAGAACCACGGGTACGCGTCGATCGGCGACCTGTCCGAGAGCGTCGGCGCGGACCGGTTCGGCACCCGGCACCGGGTCCGTACGGCCACCGGCCTCGACGGCGACCCCCTCCCCGTCGATCTGGCGGCCAACGCGGCGAGCCTCGGCGCGGACGTGCTCCGCGCGGACGGGGCGGACGGGTTCCGCGCGGCGCTGCGCGAGGCGATCGCGTCGCCCCGGACGACCGTCGTCCACGTCGAGACCGACCCGCTCGCCCCCGCCGCACCGGACGGCGGCGCCTGGTGGGACGTGCCCGTCGCCGAGGTGTCGGGACGCGCCGACACGCGGCGCGCCCGCGCCCGCTACGAGAAGGAACGCGAGGCCCAGCGGCGGCACTGGTGACGACGGCCCCCGCACACCCCAGAGGAGGACACATGTCTCTGATCCAGCACCGCATCGACGGCTTCCGCACCGGCGGGAGCGCCACCCTCACCGTTCGCGATCCGGCCACCGAGAAGGCCGTCGGGGAGGTCGCGCTCGCCGGCGAGGAGGAGGTGGGCGCGGCCGTCGCCGCCGCCGCGCGGGCGTTCGACGCCTGGCAGGACGTCTCGCAGGCCCGCCGGGCGCGGATCATGTTCGCGTTCCGCGACCTGC
Organism: Actinomadura sp. J1-007; assembly: GCF_009793335.1. GTDB lineage: Bacteria > Actinomycetota > Actinomycetes > Streptosporangiales > Streptosporangiaceae > Spirillospora > Spirillospora yumaensis. The sequence continues at coordinate 5,497,225 of NZ_WING01000001.1, forward strand.
TCGAACGGCACGAGGACGAGCTGGCCCGGCTGGTGACCGCCGAGCACGGCAAGGTCCTGGACGACGCCAGGGGCGAGATCGTCCGCGGCCGCGAGGCCGTCGAGTTCGCGTGCGGCATCCCGCAGCAGCTCAAGGGCGAGTACTCCGACCAGGTCTCCGCGGGCGTGGACGCGTACTCGTTCCGGCAGCCGCTCGGCGTGTGCGCGGGCGTCGTCCCGTTCAACTTCCCGGTCATGGTGCCGCTGTGGATGCACCCGATCGCGATCGCCTGCGGCAACGCGTTCGTGCTCAAGCCGAGCGAGCGCGTCCCCTCGGCGTCCAACCTGATCGCCGACCTGTACGCCGAGGCGGGCCTGCCGGACGGCGTCTTCAACGTCGTGCACGGCGACCGGCGCGCGGTGGACGCCCTGATCACGCACCCGGACGTCGCCGCGGTGTCGTTCGTCGGTTCCACGCCGGTCGCCCGGCACGTGCACGCGGCGGCGACCCGCGCGGGCAAGCGGGTGCAGGCCCTCGGCGGCGCCAAGAACCACGCGGTGGTGCTGCCCGACGCCGACCTGGACCTGGCCGCCGCCCAGATCACGGCGGCCGCCTACGGGTCGGCCGGGCAGCGCTGCATGGCGGTCTCCGTCGCGGTCGCCGTGGGCGAGGCCGCGGACCCGCTCGTCGAACGGCTCGCGTCCCGCGCCCGCGCGCTCCGCGTCGGCCCCGGCGCCGACCCGGGCAGCGAGATGGGCCCGCTGATCGGCGACGACGCCCGGACCCGCGTCGTCGCGCACGTCGACGCCGCCGAGGCGGCCGGGGCCGAGGTCGTCGTGGACGGCCGGGGGCTGCCGGGTCCCGGCTTCTACGTCGGCCCCTGCCTGCTCGACGGGGTGTCCACCGCGATGGCCGCGTACCGGGAGGAGATCTTCGGCCCCGTCCTGATCGTGCTGCGCGCCGACTCGTTGGACGAGGCCGTCGCGCTGGTCAACGCCAACCCGTACGGCAACGGCACCGCGATCTTCACCTCCTCCGGCGAGGCGGCGCGGCACTTCCAGCGCCGGGTGCACGTCGGCATGATCGGCGTCAACGTGCCGATCCCCGCGCCGATGGCGTTCTACTCCTTCGGCGGCTGGAAGGCGTCGCTGTTCGGCGACGCCCACGTCCACGGGCCCGAGGGCGTGCGGTTCTACACGCGGGCCAAGGCGATCACCACGCGCTGGCCGCGGTCGCCGGCCGGGTCCGCCCCGGCCGCCGCGCCGTCCGCCGGTGAGCTGGCGTTCCCGACCGCCACATGACCGGCGGGGCCGCGAGCCGCACCGGGCCGGACGGGAGGTCGAGCTAGGTGGTGGAGCTGTCCCCTGGCCAGGGCTGGACGCAGCTCGGCGAGCTGCTGCTGGCTCTGGTGCTGTCCGCCGCGATCGGTCTGGAGCGCGGGCTGCGCAACAAGAGCGCGGGCCTGCGCACGCACACGCTGGTGGGGGTCGGTGCGGCGTTGTTCATGCTGGTCAGCAAGTACGGCTTCGACAACGTTCCGGGGCAGAACGTGGCGTTCGATCCGTCGCGGGTGGCGGCGCAGATCGTGTCGGGGATCGGGTTCATCGGCGGCGGGTTGATCTTCGTTCGGCGGGACGCGGTGCGCGGTCTGACCACGGCGGCGGTGGTGTGGGTGACGGCGGCCGTGGGCATGGCGGCGGGCGGCGGCCTGCCGGTGCTCGCGGTCGCGGTGACCGCGGGCCACTTCCTGGTCGTGTACGGGCTGAGCGCGCTGACCAGGCGCCTGCCGCTGGCGCGGTTCCAGCCGACCGGGGCGGCGCGCGTACGGCTGGCCTACCGGGACGGGCGTGGCGCGCTGCGCCGCGTCCTGGTCGAGTGCACGCGGCGCGGCTTCGTCGTCATGGAGGCCGACGTCGAGCACGAGCGCCCGCTCGGCGGCGCGGAGTACGGCCCGGCGGCCCGCCGCGAGCGCGCCGGACCGCCGGACCGCCGCGACCCGTACGGCTCGGTCGTGACGCTCGTGCTCGAAGGGGCGGGCTCGGTGCCGGACCTGACCGCCGTCCTCGGCGAGCTGCCCGGCATCACCGCCGTCACGATCGGCTCCGACCGGGACGACGAATGACGCGGCGTCCGGCGGCGGTCCCGCGCCCGGGGGCGGTCAGAGGCCTGCGTAGGAGTGGAGGCCCGAACCCCAGAGGTTGACGCCGACCAGGTTGAACAGCAGGCAGCCGTAGCCGGCCAGGGCGATGACGGCGGCCTTGCGTCCGCTCCAGCCCTTGGTGGTCTGGGCGTGCAGGTACGCGGCGTACACGACCCAGGTGATGAACGCCCAGGTCTCCTTGGGGTCCCAGCCCCAGTAGCGGCCCCAGGCGTTGTCGGCCCAGATCGCCCCGGCGATGATCGCGAACGTCCACACCGGGAACGCGAACATCAGGGTCTGGCGGGCGAGCCGTTCGAGGGTGGCCGCGCCCGGCAGGCGCGAGGCCAGCGCGGCGACGGAGGGACGGGCCGCAGGGCGGTCGGCCGGGCGTTCGGCCGGACGGTCGGCCGGGTCTTCGGGCGCGGGAACGGCGCGCAGGCGGTACAGGTAGAGCGCGGTGAGGGCGGTGGCGACGGTGAAGCCGCCCGAGGCGGCGATCGCGGCCAGCACGTGGATGGCGAGCCAGTACGAGTGCAGGGACGGCTGGAGCGGGTCGATCGGCGTGTAGAGCGTGGTGGTGGCCAGCCCGAGCGCGACGACCACCGGGAACATCACGAACGCGCCCAGGTAGAACGTCCGCTTGCGTACGAACAGCACGAGCAGCGCCGACACCGCGGTGAACGTGACGGCGCAGATGAACTCGTACATGTTCGCCCACGGCACGCGCCCGGCGGCGAGGCCGCGGGTGGCGAGGGCGGTCAGGTGGACGGCCCAGCCGAGCGCGGTCAGGCCGAGCGCGTAGCGGCCGAGGGAGTCGGCGGTGAACATCCGCTGCTCGGGCTCGCCTTCGCCTTCGCCTTCGCCGTCGTCTTCGGAGGCAGAGGCGGAGGAGGCGGGCGGTGGAGGGCCCGGTCTGGCGGCCGTTCCGCCTCCGGCCGCGACGAGGACGCGTTCGGGAGACTCGGCCAAGGCTTCCGTCTTGGTCTTGGCCTCGGTCCTGGTGCGGCGGTAAGCGAAGACGGCGGCGAACGCCAGGGCCGCGAAGGTGTAGAGGGCGGTCGCCCCGTTGGTCAGGCTGTCGCTCCAGGTCGCGAGCGTGGAATCGGGCGGCATGGTTCTCCCTTGGTGGGTCGATCGCGTTCTATGAGTCGAGCGCGTTGCGGTACGCGCGGGCGGCGAGGGCGAGGCAGCAGGCCCCGAACGCGGCCGAGCCCGCCAGGCGCAGCGCGATGCCCGTCCAGTCGGGGTCGGCGGTCAGGGCGGACGCGAGCGCGTCGATGTCGTAGGCGAGGGGCACGGCGGCGCGGAACGGTGCGAGGCCGTCCGGGAGCGAGTCCGGTGGGATCAGGCCGAAGAAGATGACGGCGGTGAGGCCGAGCTGCCCGGTGATCGCGGCGGTCTCGGGCCGGGACGGGCCGAGCCCGCTGAGCGCGCCGAGCCCGCTGTAGGTGAGGCCGGACGTCAGCGCCGCCGGGACCAGCACCCACAGGTGGGTGGCGGGGAGCGAGAACAGCGCCGTCCCCGCGGCGGCGGTCAGGACGATGCCGGGCACGGCGAACGTCGCGTAGCAGGAGCAGAAGCCCAGGACCACCGCGGCGGGGCGGACGGGCAGCGTGCCGAAGTAGTCCAGGCCGCCGCCCGCCCGTACGGCCGCGAGGCGCTGGGCGAGCAGGTTCCAGGCGATGAACGCGACGACCGAGAGGACCGCTCCGGAGACGACCGCGGCGCGCGACCCCTCGCCCGCGGTCCGGCCGATGCCGTGCAGCAGGACCAGGATCGCCAGCGACTGGACGGTGGCGACGAGGACCACCGCGCCGCCGCCCGCGCGGGCCCGGCCGAGCTGGGCGGTGTGCACGGCGGCGATGGTGGCCGGCGCTCCCGGGCCCGTGCGCGCGACGGCCATCACCCCTCCTCGGAGTCGCAGGCCAGCAGGACGTCCTCCAGGCTGGGCGGCGCGAGGCCGAAGTCGTCGAGGGCCGCGTACGCGGGGCCGTTGAGGATGCCGGCCAGGACGTCCTGCGCCTCGGCGACCGGGAGCCGCACCGTCCAGCGGCGGCCGCGCCGCAGCACCGTGCCGCCGAGGCCGGCCGGGTCGATCGCGGGCTCGTCCCGCCAGGCCAGGTCGAGGCGGACGAGCCCGCCGAACCGCTCCTTGAGCCGCCCCGGGGTGCCGAGGGCGGCGGGGCGCCCGGCGTGCAGGACCAGCACGCGGTCGAGGACGGTCTCGGCCTCCAGGACGTTGTGCGTCACCAGCAGCACCGCCGCCCCGCCGGAGCGGCGCCGGTCCAGCGCGTCCCAGACCGTGCGGCGCGCGTCCAGGTCGAGGCCGGTGGTCGGTTCGTCCAGGACGAGCAGGGGCCGTTCCCCGGCGAGGGCGGTCGCGACGCCGACGAGCCTGCGCTGCCCGCCGGAGAGGCGCCCGACGCGGTCGTCCGCGATCGCGGCCAGGGCGAGCTCGGCCACCAGGTCGTCGGCCTGCGCGCGGGCCGCCGCGCGGGGCAGGCCGCGCAGCCGCCCGGTCGTCTCCAGAGCGGTGCGCACCGACATGTCGGCCAGCGCCGACTCGCGCTGCGGCAGGTACGCCAGGTGGACGGCGGCGTGCGCGGAACGGGCCGTCACGTCGGTCCCGTCCAGCAGGACCCGGCCCGTGTCGGGGCGCAGCAGCCCCACGAGCATCCGGACGAGGGTCGTCTTGCCCGCGCCGTTGCGTCCCAGCACCCCGAAGACCTCGCCCGGACGGACGTTCAGCGTCACGCCGTCCACCGCCGGACGGGACGCGCCGGCGTACGAACGGCTCAGCGCGGTCGCCTCGCAGACCGCTCGCGAGGCTTCGCGCGCGCGGCCGTGCGCGTCGTCCCCTCGCGCGTCGTCTCCGTGCGCGTCGTCCCCTCGCGGGGGCGGCGAGGCCGTGGATTCGGTCCTGCTGCGGGATGCCACGCAGCACACCATACAGACGCTTTGTATCTACGTCTTGTAGTACCACCCTGTAGCGCGCCAGGACGTTCCGCCGGGGCCCGCCGGGAGGGCCGTCCACGCTGGTCAGCGGACGGCGCGGAACGGGAGTCGCCTACGATGCAGAGCGTGCCCCGCATCTCCGGATCCCTCGATCAGCACCGCACCGCCATGCGCGAGCGGATCCTGGTCGCGGTGCGGGAGATCATGACCGCCGACGGCGTCGACAGGCTGTCCATGGCGGAGGTGGCGAACCGCTCGGGCCTCAACCGCAGCGTCGTCTACAACTACTTCGAGGACGTGCGGGCGCTGCTGATCGCCCACGCCGAGCACGAGACGGCGCGCTTCACCGAGGAGCTCGACCGGGCCCTGGCCGGCGCCGACGGCCCCACCGAGCGCATCACGGTGTACGTCCGCCGGCAGCTCGCCGACTTCGCCGCGCACCCGCAGCCCGCCGGCCCCGAGCTGGCCACCCTGCTCGGCCCGGACGGCTACGAGCAGATGCACGCGCACGTCGGCCCGCTCGGGCGGATTCTCACCGGGATCATCCGCGACGGCGTGGACTCCGGCGAGTTCGCGCCCTGCGACCCCGCCGAGACCGCCCACCTCGTGCACGCCTGCCTCGGCGCCGAGCGCTACCCGCTCGGCCAGGGCGCCCGCGAGCTGGAGCCGACCGTCGAACGGGTCACCACGTTCGTCCTGCGCAGCCTCGGCACCGGCGGGTGACGAGGGCGACCGGTCCCGGAGGTGACGGTGTTGCCTCCGGCGGGCCATTGACGGACCGGCCGCCGCGAACGACGCGCGCGGGCGTGCCCGTGATCCGGGCACCGGCCGACCGTCGCCGTGCCGTTTCGCGGACGCGCTCCATTCCGCGGCGGTCGTAACGACGGGTGCGGGCCGGCCGCCCGCCGATGTGCGGTAGTCGTTATCCGTTCCCGCACTTGTGCGCCTTCGGGAATATCCGGCGGACGGCCCGCGGGAATTGTCTGGACCGCTTCGTGTCAGCGCATTGCCGTCATACCCGCCGCCATGTATACGCTATTAAGTGAGGCCGTGGTCGATTACAGAAGGTTGACTTTGGCGTGCGAAGCGTTGTCGTCCGTATCGCTTCCAAACCCTTACCGTGCGATGGCCGTTCCCTCCGCCGCCCCGGCGGTCGTGGCCGGAACGTTCCGTTCGCAGTAGCCGCAGACGGGGGCGTCCCCTTCTGCCGCGTCCGCCGGCGCCCGCCCGCACGGTGCGCCGGCCGCGCCGGATGAGCGGTGAGTACGAGTCGGGGATCGTCCGGGCGGAGCGTGGTCCAGAGGATGTTGCAGGGGGTGTCCTGATGGCGCGAGAAAGGCGGGCAACACTTTTCCGGCGGGGGGTCGCATGCCGATTCGGGTGATCGTCTATGACCAACAGACCCTCACCTTGCTCGGAGTGCGCGCGATATTCGAGCCGGAGCGCGACCTCGAAATCGCCGGGGAGACCCGCGACGCCAGGCGGCTGCCCGCCCTGGTGCGCGAGCGGCGCCCGGACGCGGTGCTCGTCGGCCTGCCGCTGCCCGACCTGGAGGTCCTGGAACTGGTCAGGCGGGTCCTCGCGGCCGGGGACGGCGACGGCCCGAGCCTGGTGGTGATGGCGTCCCCGAAGCACGAGGGCTCGCTGCTCGACGCGCTGCGCGCGGGCGTGCGGGGCGTGGCGAGCAAGGAGAGCCCGCCGTCGGAGCTCGTCCGGACGGTCCGGGCGGTGGCGGCGGGCGGGGCGGTGCTCACGGCCACCATGACCGGCCACCTGCTCGACTGGGCCGCGCGGGTCCCGATGGCGAGCGCGGTGCGCGACGCGGTCGTGGAACGGCTCAGCGAGCGCGAGCGGCGCGTCCTGGAACTGGTGTCCAGCGGTCTGTCGGACGCCGAGGTCGCGGCCGAGCTGCACGTCTCCACCGCGACGGTGCGCTCCCACATGCACCACGTGACCGTGAAGCTGGGCATGTCGGGACGGACGCAGGTGGTGGCGTTCGCCTATCGCCAGGGACTGATGGTGGAAGAGCCCGCGGGAGGAGGCTGACCCTCCGTTCTCCGGGCGCGTCAGGAAACGGGGGAGGCCGATCCGGCCTCCCCCGTTTCATGCTTACCGGTTGCTCTTGCGAACTTGTCGCAAGAGCAACCATGATGCATATTGGGAACGAGCGGCTTCCCCTTCCCGGCCCGCTCCGGCCCGGCCGGCCGATGAGCTGGAATTTCGGCCGGGCTTCCACAGATGTGGAAATGGCCGCGCCGTTCCCTGCGCACCGGTGGAGGATTCCCCGGATCGCGCCGCCACGCCGTTGAGTGCGCGCCGAACGTTATGTGCAGCGCCGCCGGGAACGGCTCAATGGCTGTCGATCCGCCGCCGGGCGAAGATCAGCGACGTGTTGAAGACAGCCGCGCGCCGAGCAGATTACCGTGACATCGGTCCAAGCGAGTCGAAGACGCCAGGAAAAGCTTGATGAATGGCTGGGGCGATGTGCGCGCAAATGTGTAGGCAGGACGTCGCGGATTCCTCTTCCTCCGCTTCTCCCTCTTCGGTCGGATCGACGGGACGGCGACTCCACCCGCCCAAGCCCCCGTTCCCCGGCCCCGGCGCGGACCCCCTTCCGGGCGGGCGCCCGCTCGGGGGGCCGCGCGCCAGGGGCGCGCTCGGGGAGGGCAGGCTGGTGGCCGTTCCGAACGCGCCCCACGGGCACGCCCAGCGCACCGAGCTGGCGCTCCGCCGCCTGCACCGGTTGATCGCCCCGCGGTTCGCGCGCGCCGAGCCGAGGGACCGCGCGTTCGCCTTCCTGCGCGGCATGGTCCTGTCCGCCGACCGCCGCAACGGCAGGCAGCTCGCCGAGAACGCGGGGGAGGCCCGGCCCGACGGCATGCAGCGGCTGCTGACGACGGCCCGGTGGGACGCCGACGAGCTGCGGGACGACCTGCGCGGCATCGTCGTCGAGCACTTCGGCGACCCGCGCGCGGCGCTGGTGCTGAACGAGGAGGCGTTCGCCAAGAAGGGCGACCGCTCCGTCGGCGTGCGGCGGCAGTTCTCGGCGGCGGCCGGGGGAGTGGAGAACTGCCAGGTCGCCGTCTTCCTCACCTACGCCGCGCCGCGAGCGCAGGCCATCGTGGACCGGGAGCTCTACCTCCCGCCGGAGTGGGCGGGGGACCCGGTCCGCCGAGCGCGGGCGCACGTCCCCGCCGACGTCCCGTACCGGAGCCGCGGAAGGCTCGGCTGGGAGATGGTCGAACGCGCCCTGGACGCCCGCACGCCCGCCGCCTGGGTCGCCGCGGAGGCGCCGTTCGGGCACGACGCGGCCCTGCGCGGACGGCTCGACGAGCGCGGGGTCCCCTACGTCCTCGGCGTGCGGACGGAGCCGCGCTCCCGGAGCCGCCAGGACGGCCGGAGGCCGCGCGGCGTCCCCGAGGACGCCATCGCCTCCATCCCGGCGAACGAGTGGCAGCGCACCGTCCACCACGACGATCCGGTGCGGCACGGGCTCGCGGGCCACGCCGCGCGGGTGCTCCTCGGGCGTCCCGGCGGTGACGGCCTCGAACGCTGGCTGCTCGTCCGCCGCGACGGCCGCGGGACGCGCGCGTACGTGTGCGCCGCGCCGAGGGCCACGTCCCTGCGCGAGCTGGCCGAGGTCGCCCGCCAGGCCGAGCGCGCCCCGCTGTGCGCGGCCGCCGCCCGCCGCGAGGTCGGGCTCGACCACTACGAGGTGCGGCTCTGGAGGGCCTGGTACCGCTACATCACCCTGGGCCTGCTGGCCCACGCCGGGGTCACGCTGGCCGCCGCCGCCTGACTCCCCGCTCCCTGACTTTCCGCCCCGGGACCCGCCGCGCGGACGGCGCGGCGTTCCGGCCCCACCCCGTACGGACCCCGAATCCCCGGGAGGCACCGCCATGCACGAGATCACCGACGACGGGCTCCGGCGCGGCCTGGCGGAGCGGCTCGGCCGCTACCGCGAGCTGCGCGAGCGCCTCGGCCCCGAACGCGCCCGCGAGGCGATGCTGGAGGGCCTCCCCGAGAAGCAGGCCGCGCGGCTCGGCCCGGCCGTCGAGGGCGAACGCCTCGCGGCCGGCATGGCCCGCGCCCTGCCGTGGCTGGAGGCGGCGGGACTCGTCCACGAGGTGGTGGACGACTCGCGGCCGGGCGAGGACGCCGCGCTGGAGATCGCCCTGACCTGCACCTGCGCCACCGCGGCCGAGGTGCTCGGCCTCGACCCGCGGGCGGCCGAGCCGCTGCTGTGCGACCTGGAGGCGGAGGCGACCCGGCGGGCGTTCCCCGGCCTGGACGTCCGCGCCCTCGCGCACCGGACCGGCGGCGGGCGCGTCTGCGTCTTCCGCTACCGCCGCGACATCCCGCCGGCCCGGTGACGTCCCGCCACCGCGGCGGACGGTCCGGACGGCGTGACACCGGCCGGGGCGACGGACGTCCCGGCCCGACCTGGAGGTGACCATGAGACTCGATCTGACGGCCGTCCACCGGCGGCTCGGCTGGCGCGCGCAGGCGGCGATCGCCGGCGTCGGCGCGCTGCTGGCCAGTGCGGGCGACTACCGCGCCGGGGTGCTGGCGGCGCACATCCCGGTGGTCCTGACCCGGCTGAACAGGGACGCGCTGACGGCGCCGGTCCTGCCGGACGGGAAGGTGTCGTTCGCGTTCTACGGCGTGATCGACGCGCCGGGGGAGAAGCGGACGGTGCGGGCCGACCTGGAGCAGGACGACGTCCTGTACGTCGAGATGCTGATCCCCAAGCTCGCGCCGGAGACCGGGATCGAACCGGAGAGGCTGCCGTCGCTGACGCTGGTCGCGCCGTCGGGGAAGCGCGAGGTGTTCACGGCCAACCGCAGCGAGACGTTCGACGAGCCGTACACCGACACGTCCTACATCAGCTACAGCATCGGCCGCATGTCCGCCGAGAAGGGCACCTACACGATGGAGATCCTCGGTGAGGTGCCCGCGCGGTTCGTGCTGGCCGTCGGCGAGGAGGAGCGCCCCGGCGAGGTGATGAAGGGCGAGATCGCCGACATCGCCGACGTGCACGAGTGGTACCGGACGCCTCCCGAGGCGGCGCCCGCCGGTTAGCCGCGACGGAAGGGGAACGCACGATGAGCCGGATGGAGCGTGCACGGCGGCCGCGGGACACCGCGGACTGCTCGGCCACGCCCATCCGGCCGTGCGGGGCCGCCCGCCGCGCCCGTCCGGCCGTCGCGGCGGCCCCGCGTGCGCGGCGGCCCCGCGTGGGCGGCGGGACCGTTCAGCGGACGTCGAGACCCGCCTGCTCCGGGGACGGTGCGTGGTGGCGGGCGCCGGCGGTGCGCGGGAGGCGCAGGCTCAGCACGAAGCCGGCGAGCATGATCGCGGCGGTCAGGAACGTGACGGCGCGCGCGGCCCCGGTGAGGGCGGCGCGGGCCTCTGCGGCCGGCGCCGCCGTCCCGGGCCGTCCGGCGAGGTCCGGGATGCGCGCGCCGAGGCTGTCGCGGACCTCGGCGGAGACCCGCTCGCGCGTCGCGGGCGGCGTCGCGTCCAGCCGGTCGAGGCGGCGGTCCAGGCCGGTGCCGAGGGCGGCGACCAGGACCGTTCCCAGCACGGCGATGCCGAGCGCCGACCCGAGCAGCCGGGTGGTGTTCTGCGCGCCCGACGCCTGCCCGGAGCGTTCGACGGGGACGTCGGCGAGGACGACGTTGGAGAGCTGCGCGCTGGCCAGCCCGACCCCGACGCCGTACACCAGCAGCGGGCCGACCAGCCGCCACGCGCTCGCGTCCGGCGCCATCAGGACGGCGGCGGACGCGATGCCGGCCGTCTCCAGCGCCAGGCCGCCGAGCACCACGCGGCGCGCGCCGTACCGCTGGGTGAGGGGTCCGGCGCCGGGGCCCGCGAGCAGCGCGCCGACCGCGAGCGCGAGGATGACCAGCCCGGCGCGCAGCGCGTCCAGCCCGAGCGCCCCCTGGAGGTACAGCGGCAGGACGAAGACCAGGCCGAACTCGGCGAGGCCGACGATGGCGATCGCGACGTTGCCGATGCGGAAGCTCGGGATCGCGAACAGCGTCAGGTCGAGCAGGACGGGTTTGCCGCGCCTCCGCCGCCGTCCGGTGTCGGCGGCGAAGACCGCGAGGCACAGCGCGCCGAGAACGGCCGCGGCCGGGATCGGCGACACGGACTCGGCCGGCCAGTCCAGCGGCCCGGCGGAGAACGCGCGGGTCGGCGTCCACCAGCCGTACCGCTGCCCTTCGATGAGGGCGAAGACCAGCGCGGCGAACCCGGCGCCGGCGGCGAGCGCGCCGACGGCGCCGGTCCGCAGGGCGGCGCGCGGGTCGCGGGTCTCGGGCACCCACAGCGCGATCCCGGCCAGCACCAGGACGCCGAGCGGGACGTTCACGACGAAGATCCACCGCCAGGAGTGGGCGGAGGCGAGCCAGCCGCCGAGGACGGGCCCGATCGCCACCGTGCCGCCGATCACCGACCCCCACACGCCGAACGCCATGGCGCGGTCGCGGCCCCGGAACGCGGTGTTGATGACGGCGAGCGTCGCCGGGAGGATCATCGCCGCGCCGGCGCCCTGGAGGACGCGGCCGGCCAGCAGGCTCGGGCCGCCCTGGGCCTGACCGGCGAGGGCGCTCGCGGCCCCGAAGACCAGCACGCCGAGCGCGAACAGCCGGCGGTGCCCGAGGACGTCGCCGACCCTCCCGGCGGGCAGCAGCAGCGCCGCGAACACCAGCGTGTACCCGGCGTTCACCCACTCGGCGTCGGTCGAGGCGATCCCGAGCCCGCCGATGATCGCGGGCAGCGCGACGTTGACGATCGTGCCGTCCACCATGATCAGCGAGACGCCGACGCTGAGCGTGGCGAGGCAGAGCCAGCGGCGGGCGCGGTCGTGCCGCCCGCCGCCCGCCGGCGCGGGGACGCGGTCGGCGGGCGGGACGTCACCGGACATGGGCTGCCTCCCGGAGGCTCGGGGATCGCGGGGATGGCGGGGGTGACCGTGGGCGTGGCCGCGGCTCAGCCGGGCAGGGCGGACGTGACGTCCGCGGCGACCCGGCGGGCGTCGCGGACGCAGTCGTTGACGCCCACGCCGTGGTAGGCGTTGCCCGCCAGGTGCAGGCCGCCGAGTTCGGCGACGGCGGCGAGCACGCGGTCGACGCGCCGCCGGTGCCCGACCGGGTACTCGGGGATCGCGCGGCGCCACAGGTGGTCGAACGCGAACACCGGCTCGCCCCGGATCCCGAAGATGCGCACGAGGTCCCCGTGGACGTTCCGGACGGCCTCGTCGCGCGGCAGCGAGGAGAACGCCGGGTCCTGCGTCCCGCCCGCGAGGGTGCGGATCAGCACCATGTCCTCGGGCGCCTGCTCGGGAAGATGGCCGAGGTGTGGATGCTGGCGAGGATCCGCGTGCGTTCGGTCGGGATCGTCAGGAAGCCGATGCCGGTGGGCTCGCGCGCGACGTCCGCGCGCCGGTAGGCGAGGGCGATCACCCGGACGTCGGGGTGGGGGATCGCGTCCAGGGCCGCCGCCGCGTCGGGCAGGTGCGGGGCGAGCAGCCCGGCCGCCGTGTAGGCCGGGAGCGCGAGGACGACGTGGTCCGCGGTCAGCTCCGCGCCGTTCTCCAGCGCGACGCGCCAGCGGCGGCCGGACGCGCCGGCCCCGGTCGCGGCGGTGCGTTCGATGCCGGTGGCCCGGCAGCCGAGGCGGACGCGGCCCGCGAGCTCCTTCTCCAGCGCGTCGATCAGGCGCTGCATGCCGTGCCCCCGGAACGTGTGCAGCCGCATCCCGAACTCGCCGAACTTCGGCAGCCGGGGAACGTAGAACCGGCCCGTCTGCGTGCCGCGCAGTTGCACGCGCAGCGCGCCGAGCAGGATGCTGCCGTACCGTTCCTCCAGGTAGCGGACGTAGGGGAACTTGGCGTCGATGCTCAGCCGCCGCGAGTCGCCGCCCGTCACGCCGAGCACCGCCGGGACGGCCAGCGTGCGGGCCAGCTCCCAGCCGAAGCGCCGCGCCGTGAACTCGTAGACCGGCTCCTCGCTCAGGTCCTTGGCGACGAACGGCTCCAGAGCGACGCGCAGCTTCCCGCGCGCCGACAGCAGCGGGCTGCGCAGGAACTCGCGCGGCGTCGTCGGCAGCGTGAGCAGCTCCTCGTCATGGCGCAGCAGGAGCAGCTTCTCGGCCTCTCCGGTGGCGAGCACGAGCTCCCCGCCGAGGCCGAGCTCGCCGGCGAGGTCGCCGACGCCGCCCGGCCCGTACACCACGAACCCGTGCGGGCCGGTGTCCACGGTGAAGCCCCGCTCGTGCCGCGAGCCGACGATGCCGCCGACGCGTTCGGACGACTCCAGGACGGCGAGCGAGGCGTCCGGGGCCCGCCCGAGGATCTGGTGGGCGGCGGTGAGCCCCGTGACGCCGCCGCCGATGACGATGACGTCGTGGTCTCCGTTCACGGCCTCGGGCCGCGTTCCGGTGTCCGTCACAGCAGCCCCCTGGCGGCCTCTTCGGCCCAGTAGGTGAGGATGATCGACGCGCCCGCGCGGCGGATCGCGGTGAGCGTCTCCGCGACCGCGCGCCCGCGGTCGATCCAGCCGCGCGCGGCGGCGGCCTCGACCATGGCGTACTCGCCCGACACCTGGTAGGCGGCGACGGGGACGTCCACGGCGTCGGCGGCGCGGCGCACGATGTCCAGGTACGCCATCGCGGGCTTGACCATGACGGCGTCGGCGCCTTCCGCGACGTCCAGGCGCACCTCGCGCATCGCCTCCGCGCCGTTGGCCGGGTCCATCTGGTACGTCCGGCGGTCGCCGGTGAGCGAGGAGTCGACCGCGTCGCGGAACGGGCCGTAGAACGACGAGGCGTACTTGGCCGCGTAGGCGAGGACGGCCACGCCGGTGTGGCCGGACGCGTCGAGGGCGGCGCGGACCGCGGCGACCTGGCCGTCCATCATCCCGCTCGGGCCGACGACGTGCGTCCCGGCCTCCGCGAGCGCGACGGCCATCCGCCCGTAGCGCTCCAGGGTCGCGTCGTTGTCGACGGTGCCGTCGTCCGCGACGACGCCGCAGTGCCCGTGGTCGGTGAACTCGTCCAGGCACAGGTCGGCCATCACGGTCGCGGCGTCGCCGACCTCGGCGACCAGGTCGGCGACCGCGGCGTTCAGGATGCCGTCGGGGTCGGTGGCGGCGAGCCCGACCGGGTCCTTGCGCTCGGGGACGGCGAACAGCATGAGCCCGCCGACCCCCGCCTCGACGGCCTCGCGCGCCGCCTTGCGCGACGAGTCGCGCGTGTGCTGGAGGACGCCCGGCATGGACGGCACGGGGACCGGTTCGGCGATGCCCTCCTTGACGAACATCGGCAGGACGAGGTCGGCGGGCGACACCCGCGTCTCGGCGACGAGCCGCCGCAGCGGCGCGGTCCGGCGCAGTCGCCGCGGGCGTACGACCGGGCGCGGTGCGGTGTGGGGCTGAGTGCCTGTCATGTGGATCCTCCTGCGGTACGTCGCGGGTGGTCAGCCGCGGCCGAGCGGCTGGGAGGCGCGGGCGGGCCGGTCGGGACGGGTACGCGGATCGGCGGCGGCCGTCCCGGCGGGCGTGGTGAGCAGTGCCGCGCCGCCGTCGGCCAGCAGCGCTCGGGCGAGCCGTTCGCCGAGGGCCGTCGCCTCGGCGCGCGTCTCGACGGTCGCGGTCGCCGCGCTGCGCAGCACGGTGGAGCCGTCGGGCGCGGCGACGAGGCCGTCCAGCCGCAGGCCCCGCGCGTTCGCCGGCGTGGCGAGGGCTCCGACCGGGGAGGTGCAGCCCGCGTCGAGACCGGCGAGGAACGCGCGCTCGGCGGTGACCGCGAGGCGCGTGGGCGGGTCGTCGGCGGTGGCGAGGACGGACGCGGTCGCGGGATCGTCGGCCCGGCACTCGATCGCCAGCGCGCCCTGGCCCGGCGCGGGCAGCACGATGTCCGGGCGCAGCGGCGCGGCGACCTCGCCGAGGCGGCCGAGCCGGGACAGGCCCGCCATCGCGAGCACCACCGCGTCCAGCTCCCCGGTCGCGGTCCTGGCCAGGCGGCTGTCGACGTTGCCGCGCAGCGGGACGACCGCCACGTGCGGCGCGCGGGCGAGGATCTGCGCGGCGCGGCGCGGCGAGCCCGTGCCGACCGCCGCTCCCGGCGGCAGCGCGTCCAGCGAGCCCGGCAGCCCGGCGGGACCGGCGAGCGCGTCGCGCGGGTCCTCCCGCGCCGGTACGGCCGCCAGGCGCAGCGCCGCCTCGGGCGCGGTCGGCAGGTCCTTGCAGGAGTGGACGACGAAGTCGACCTCGCCCGCCAGCAGCGCCTTGCGCAGCGCCGTGACGAACACGCCCGTGGACCCGAACCGTTCGATCGGGGCGTCGCTCTCGTCGCCCTCGGTGGACAGCGGAACGAGCCGTACGGCCCTGCCGGTGGCCGCGGTGACGCGGTCCGCCGCCCAGGTCGCCTGGGCCACCGCCAGCTTGCTCCTGCGCGTCCCGAGCAGCAGCGGCCGGGCGTCGTGCGCGTTGGTGGTCATGCGTTCGCCTCGCTCACATCCAGGTCGAAGAGGCGCGAGAGCGCCTCCAGGTACAGGCGGCCGTCGGGCGCCCCGGCCAGCTCCTTCGCCCGGACGGTCGGGGTGTGCAGGA
The DNA here is from genome assembly GCF_009793335.1 of Actinomadura sp. J1-007. Lineage (GTDB taxonomy): Bacteria > Actinomycetota > Actinomycetes > Streptosporangiales > Streptosporangiaceae > Spirillospora > Spirillospora yumaensis. The sequence continues at coordinate 5,512,915 of NZ_WING01000001.1, forward strand.
GCCTGCCGACGATCCGGTCCACCGCCGCGACGGTCTCGGCGCGCTCGCGCTCGGCCAGGCCGGGCAGCCGGTCGCCGAGCCGGGCCAGCTCCTGGTCCACGACCTCGCGGGCCCGGGACCGCAGCGCCACGATCAGCGGCTTGACCGAGGACTCCAGCCGCCTGGCCAGGAACGCGGCGGCCTGCTCGGTGACGATGCCCTCGGCGCGGCCGACGTCGTCGGGACGCCCCCGTCCGGCCAGCACGCGGCCGAGCTCCTCGATGCCGACCAGCGTCACGCCGTCCACGTCGCCGCACAGCGGGTCGACGTCGCGCGGCATCGCCAGGTCGAGCGCGACGAACGGGGCGTGCCCGGCGTCCTTGCGCGCCACCCGCATCCGCTCGGCGTCCAGCACCTGGCCCTCGGCCCCGGTCGAGGACACCAGCAGGTCGCAGCGTTCGAGGAGCGGCGCCCAGCCGCCGGGCGCGACGGCCGCGCCGCCGACCTGCCCGGCGATCCGTTCGGCGCTCGCGGCCGTACGGCTCGCCACATGGATCTCCCCGGCGCCCGCGTCGCGCAGCAGCCGGGCCGCCAGCGAGCCGATCGTCCCGGTGCCGACGAGCAGCGCGCGGCGTCCGGCGAGCCCGCCGAGGACGCCGTCCGCGACGTCCAGCGCGGCGTGCACCAGCGACACGCCCGCCTGGCCGACCCGCGTCTCGGTGCGGGCGCGCTTGCTGCCGCGCAGCGCGTGCTCGGCCAGCCCCGTCAGGACGGGCCCGGCGGCTCCGGCCTCCCGCGCGGCGCGCAGCGCCGAACGGACCTGCGCGACGATCTGCTCCTCGCCGACGGCCATCGAGTCGAGCCCGCACGCGACGCGGAACAGGTGCGTCACCGCCTCGGCCTCGCGGCGGATCGACACCGCGCCCCACACCTCGTGCTCGGGAACGCCCGCGAGCCCGGCGAACGACTCGACCACGTGGCAGGCCGCCTCGCTGTGCCGCGCGGTGGCGACGAACGCCTCCAGCCGGTTGCAGGTCGCGAGGAGCAGCGCCTCCCCGACGGCCGGATGGGCGGTGAGGCGGCCGAGCGCCTCGCGCGTCCGGCCGGGCGGTACGGCGAGCCGTTCGAGCAACTCGATCGGCGCGGTCCGGTGGTCGATCCCGACGTTGTGTATGTGCATCACGGGAGAGTTCAGCCTCGCAAGGTGCGGATTCTGTGGGGATTTCGCGCAGCGGGGAGGAAGTGGGGTGAGCGTAGGCAGGGGGCCGGAATTTCGTCCAGCCAAACGCGGTAGTAAAGTCCGTACGCCGTACTAGACGCGTTTAAGTGCGGTAATGCGAATCGTCCGTGGATTCGCCGCCGGACGCTTGTTAGCGTGGGGCGGGCGTCCCGAAACGATGCCGGAATTCCTGGAGGACCGGGTGACCACGACCGAAGAGACCACCGGCGGATCCGCGAAGGCCGGCGCCGCGGGGGCCGCGGCGCGGACCGGCGCGGACGGCGTCTTCCTGGCGGCGGCGCGCGGCGCGTCCACGCCGCGCGCGCCGATCTGGCTGATGCGGCAGGCCGGCCGCTACCTGCCCGAATACCGCGAGCTGAAGGAGCGGCACCCGTTCTGGGAGATGTGCCGGACGCCCGAGATCGCGGCCGAGGTGACGCTGCAACCGCTGCGCCGGTTCCCGCTGGACGCCGCGATCATCTTCAACGACATCATGACGCCGCTGCCGTCGATGGGCGTGCGGGTCGAGTTCGCGCCCGGCCCGGTCATCTCCGCGCCCGTGCGCACGGCCTCCGACGTCGCCGCGCTCCGGGCGCCGGCCGCGGACGAGATCGCCCCGTTCGTGTCCGAAGCGATCACCCTGGTCCGCGGGGAGAGCCGCGTGCCGGTCATCGGCTTCGCCGGCTCACCGCTGACCGTGGCGGGCTACGCCGTCCAGGGCGCCGGATCGGCGGACTACGCCGGCTTCCGGGCCTGGCTGCACCGCGAACCGCGCCTCGCGCACGCCCTGCTCGACAAGCTCGCCGAGGTCACCGCCGGCTACCTGCGCGCGCAGATCGACGCCGGAGCCGAGGCCGTCCAGCTCTTCGACAGCTGGGCCGGCATCCACGGCCGCAGCGGCTACGCCACGTTCGGCATGCCGTACGTGCGGCGCGTGCTCGACGCGCTCGCGGGAACCGGCGTGCCCCGCATCTACCTCGCGGTGGGAGCCGCGCACCTGTACCCGCAGATCGCCCGGCTCCCCGCCGAGGTCGTCAGCGTCGACTGGCGGCAGCCGCTGGACGCGGCCCGCACCGCCCTGCCCGGCAAGGCCCTCCAGGGCAACCTCGACCCGACGGTCATGCTCGCCGACGCCGACACGATGCTGGCCGCCGCGCGCCAGGTGCTCCGCGACGGCCTCGGCGGCGCGCACGTCTTCAACCTCGGCCACGGCCTCCTGCCGGGCACGCCGCCGGACAACGTGGCGCGCCTCGTCGACCTGGTCCACCGGTTCCCCCGCGAGGAGGCCGCGGCATGAGCGACGCCGAGACCGTCCACACGACACTGCGCGGGCACCAGGACCGGCTCGTCGCCGCGTTCGAGGAACTGGACGGGCGGGCCCGCTTCCGGACGGCGGGCTGGACGCGCGACGGCCTCGGCGGCGGCCGGGCCCGCGTCCTGGAGGGCGGGCGCGTGTTCGAAAGGGCCGGGGTGAACGTCTCGCTCGTCGAGGGCGACCACGTCCCCTCCGCCGTCAGCCGGGACCGCCCGCACCTGGCCGACCGCGCGTTCCGCGCCACGGGCATTTCCATGGTGCTGCATCCCCTGAACCCTTACGCCCCGTCGTTCCACGCCAATTTCCGCTACTTCGAGACCGACGGCGGCGAATGGTGGTTCGGCGGCGGCATGGACCTCACCCCGATGTACGGTTTCGACGATGACGCCGTCCATTTCCACCGCACCCTCAAACAATGGTGCGCGCGGCACGAGCTCGCCCGGTACGAGGAGTGGAAGGCGACCTGCGACGAGTACTTCTACATCAGGCACCGGCGCGAGATGCGCGGCATCGGCGGCGTCTTCTTCGACCGCGTCACCGCCGACGCCCCCGGGCCGCCCGCGTCCCACGTCGCGTTCGTCGAGGACGGCCTCGCGGCGATCCTCGACGCCTACCCGCCGATCGTCGCCCGCCGCGCGCCCATGCCGTACGGCGACCGCGAGCGCGACTGGCAGCTCGCCCGCCGGGGCCGCTACGCCGAGTTCAACCTCGTGTACGACCGGGGCACGCTGTTCGGCCTCCAGACCAACGCCAACATCGAGGCCGTCCTGATGTCGATGCCGCCGCTCGCCCGCTGGGGCTTCGACATCACCCCCGAGCCGGGCAGCCCCGAGAGCGACGTGGCGCGCTTCCTCCAGCCGCACGACTGGGCCGGGCACGGGACCCCGTCCCTGCTCCAGACCGGCTGACGGCTCGCCGGGAGGGCGCGGCGCCGGGGCCGTTCCAGGCCCTGCGCCCTCCCGGATCCGCGGAGGCCGCTGGTCAGAGCGCGGCGGGCTCCCACCACGCCATGTTGGCGGCGGCGTGCGCGTCCGGCTCGATGATCTCCCAGGCCTCGGCGATCAGGCCGTCCTCGACCCGCCAGACGTCGACGACCGAGATCTCCGGCCCGCCGTCCGGGAGCCACCGCCGCGAGTGCATCACGACATGGTCGCCGTCGGCCAGCAGATGGCGGACCTCGACGCTCATCCCGGCGAGCGGGGTGAGCGCCGTCCGCACGGCGTCGAGCCACTGCTCCTTGGTGGAGTCGGAGTCCGGCCGGTGGTGCACGAAGTCCTCTCTCAGCAGCGGTTCGAGCCCTTCGACGCCGCCCGTCTCGATCAGTTCCGCCAGCGCCCGTTGAACGATGCTCTTGTTGTCCGTGGTCATGGGGCAGTGTTTCCACGGCCGCCGCCGTTGTCGATGAACTCGCATTTCATGGCGTCCGGCCCCACGGTGAGTACCCTGGATGATCGTGCACACGGTCGGGGAGCTCCTGCGGCAGTGGCGGCATCGCCGGCGGCTCAGCCAGCTCGATCTCGCGATCGCGGCCGACGTCTCCGCCCGCCACGTCAGCCTGGTCGAGACGGGCAAGACCAACCCGAGCGCCGACATGGTCCTGCGGCTCGCGGACCAGCTCGACGTCCCGTTGCGCGACCGCAACGGGCTGCTGCTCGCGGCCGGGTTCGCGCCCCGGTACGCCGAGCGGCCGCTCGGCGACCGCGCGCTGACGGCGGCCCGGGACGCGGTCGAGAGGGTGCTCCGCGCGCACGAGCCGTACCCGGCGCTGGCGTTCGACCGCCGGTGGAACATCGTGACGGCCAACCGCGCCGTCGAGCCGTTCTTCGCCGGCGTCCACCCCGACCTGCTGCGGCCGCCGGCCAACCTGGTGCGGCTCGGGCTGGACCCGCGCGGTCTCGCCCCGCTGGTCGTCAACCTCGCCGACGTGCGCCTGGTGTTCCGCTCCCGGATCAGGCGCCAGCTCGCCGTCGCCCCCGACGCCGAGCTCGCCGCGCTCTACGAGGAACTGCTGGCCCCCGACTCCGAGGACGGCTCCGGCCGCGCGGCCGAGGCCGACGTCGTGATCCCGATGATCCTCCGCCTCGGCGGGCGGGAGGTGCGGCTGTTCTCGACCATCACCACGTTCGGCACGCCGATGGACATCACGCTGGACGAGGTCGCGATCGAGTCGTACTACCCGGCGGACGCGGAGAGCGCCGCCTACTTCGGGCGATGAGTCCGGGCCGCCGACCGGGTCTGCCCTGACATGACGCACATCATCGCCGACATCTCCGTCTCCCTGGACGGCTTCGTCACCGGGCCCGGCCCCGGCCCCGACAGCGGCCTCGGCGCCGGCGGCGACGCCCTGCACACCTGGGCGTTCTCCGACGACCCCGACGACCGCCGCCACCTGCGCGAGGGGACCGCCCGCTCGGGCGCCGTCGTCCTGGGCCGCCGGCTCTTCGACGTGGTCGACGGGCCGAACGGCTGGAACGACGACACCGGCTACGGCGCGCGCGAGGTCGGCAAGCCCGCGTTCGTCGTGGTGACGAGCACGCCGCCGGAGTCGGTGCGGCTCACCGGCCTCGACTGGACGTTCGTCACCACCGGCCTGCCCGACGCCGTCGCCGCCGCCCGCGAGCGCGCCGAGGCCGCCTCGGCGGACGCCGGCCGGGACCTCGACGTCGTCCTCATGGGCGGCGGCGCCACGATCGGCTCCGCGCTCGAAGCCGGGCTGGTCGACACGCTGACCCTGCACCTCGCGCCCGTCGTGCTGGGCGCCGGGACCCCGCTGTTCACCGGCGGAACGCCGCGCACGCTGGCGCAGCGGACCGTGGTCCCGACCTCGACCGCGACGCACCTGACCTACGACGTCCTCTGACGCCGCCCGGCCCTCAGCCGAGGAGCCTGGCCAGGAGCTCCTCGCGCGCCTGGACGCCGGTCTTGCGGTAGATCGACTTGAAGTGGTCGTGGACGGTGTGGGCGGACAGCTCCATGCGCCGGGCGATCTGCTTGGTGGCCAGGCCCTCCAGAACGTGGCCGGTGATCGTCCGTTCCCGCGGGGTCAGGCCGTGCCAGAGCGCCACCGCCGGCAGCAGCTCGGCGCCGGCGGCCGGTGCGATCGTCACGGCCACCGCCCCGGCGCCCCGCCGGTCATGGGCTGGGCGTGCAGGGCGACCCAGCCGCGCCGGGTGGGGACGCGGGTCAGGCAGGACGCGCCCGTCCGGCGCGTCGCCCGGCTGAGGTCCCACAGCGTGCTTTCGAGCGGCGCGTCCGGCCCGGCGGGCGCGGTCCCCAGCTCGCCGATCCAGTCACGCGCGGACGGGGTGGCGGCCATGGGAACCTCGTCGTCCCCCACCACGAGCACACCCGGCGGGAGGTCCAGCCTGCTGGGCTCCAGCGGCCCGCCGACCACGTAGCGCTTCATCGCGGCGACGACACCCGGGCCCAGCCGTTGCGCGCGGGCCGAGTCGGCCTCGGAGAACGGCCGCCCTTCCCGCGCGCGCACCAGCACCAGGCCGCCCCACACGGTCCCCGCGTCGACCAGCGCGACACGCAGTTCGCTGCCGACGCCCTCGTCCGCCATCACCGCCCGCATCGCAGGCGTACGGCAGGGCCCGGGGGTGCCCGCGTCGACCACCGCCACACGGGCCGGCCCGGCGACGAGCCGTTCGAACGCGAAGGAGTGGTCGTCCTCCGGCCGATCGCCCAGCGTCAGCCGGCGCGCCGCGGTGACGCTGTAGCCGTTCTCGCGGGCCAGGAAGCTCCCGGCGCCGGTGACCGGATCCACCGCGGCCAGCATGTAGCCGTCGTGCGGCACGACCCGCCCGATCCACCGCGAGATCACCGCACCCAGCTCCGCGGTGGAACCGACCTCCCCGGCGGCGCCGACCACCGCACCCCGACCCGCACTCCCCTGGACGCTCACCCACCCAGTATCCGCCACCCCCCGGCCTCACGCGGGGAGTCATCAAGAAGGCGCGACCGGCGCCCGCCGGGAACGGCCGGCGAAAACCTCGCCCATATCGCCGCTGCCGAGCCTGCCCGTCTGGTTCTCCGCGTTTCTCCGAGGAGAAACGCCACTCGCATATATGTGGGTAGCGTCGTGTCCGTTATTGGCATTGTGCAACTGGTGGCCTCTTCTTCGCGTCGAAGGTGGTGTTCGCGCTTGGCGGCAGTGAGCGCCTGGTCTCACAGCGGAGGAACGATGGCCCTGCCTGTACCGCAATCCCAAGTGGTGCCCGAATCGGTGGAAGTCGAAGTCGCGGAGTTGCAGTCCCTGCGGCAGGAGATCACGACGCGGATCGGGTTGATGAACGCGATCGTGGCGTTGGAGCTGGCGGCGGTGGGCACGGGGCTGACGGTGCTGCACGAGTCCACGCACGTGCTGGCGGGGCTGGCGGCGATCTCCAGCTTCCTGTGGCTGCTGTGGATGGACCAGTGCCTGTCCAGCTACAAGATCGCCGCCTACCTGTCGGTCGAACTGGCTCCGCGCCTGCGGGCGCTGACCGGGCACCGGGTGCTGGGCTGGGAGAACTTCCTGCGGCGCGTGGAGGCCGGGCGGGCGACGTCCGCGCGCACCCTGTTCGGCCCCTCCGCCCCGCGGGCCCGCGGCCTGATCCGCACCATCCGTTCGGACTGGTACGTCCCGCTGCTGTTCGGCGCCGCGCCGCCCGGGCTCCTGCTCCTCTACGCCATGACCGCCCATGACCACCGGCTGGGTGTGGCACCGACCGCGGTCGGGTGCGTGCTGGCCGGGGGGATGTGGGCGATCGCCTTCGTCCGCTTCTGGATCTTCATCCGCAGCACCAAGATCCTTGACCGTGCGATCCTGGCCGACTCCGGTTCACGGTGAGCTTCCGCGGCCGTGAGAACGGCATAGCGGGCACGGAGAGGTCGCAGGCCAGATCGGGCGCGAAACAGGGCCGGCGGGGTAAGCCCGCCGGCCCGGCAGATGCTGAGAACTGAGCGAGATGGCTGTTCCTGCTGCGCTCCTCCCTTTCCGCGTATTGGTGCAGGACATCGGTCTTGTGGCGGGCGGGACTTTCTGTCACGCGCCCCGGGACGAGGTCGGGCCGGGCGGAGGGGAGCGCTGGCGGCGCATATCAAGCGCCGGATTTCGGGGAAGGCCGTCACTTGTCGCGCCGTTCCGCACACCCTGCGGTGGAACGGGATGGCGCCACGGCCGTCCGGTCGGCGGAGTACGCGGGGGAGCGGGCGGGCCCGGCCGGCGGGGCGGCGCGCCGTACGCCGCGGTCATCAGGGCGTCGAACTCCTCGCGCAGCCACTGGTCGTCGGCGTAGACCAAGGCGGCGAACTCGCGGTCCACCCGCGACGGCGTCAGGCTCTGCATCCCGATCACTCCCCGGAACCTCTACCAGCGTCACCAGGTCATCGAGCGATACACATTTTCTATACCCATGGCAGCAGGAACATGTCAAGAGGTAGGGCAGGTTCTCGGCTGGGCCGCGGACCATCGTGCAGGTCAGCGCGCTGTGGTGGGGCAGTACTTCCTGTTCGGCGGGGAGGGGGTTGACAACTCCAGGGGGCACATACTTATAGTTTTGATTGCAGGTTTCCTCCGATGGGGAGGACAGGAGATGTGGGCCGGGGAGTGGAAGGCCCCCGGCGGATCTTCGGAGGTGTAGCGACGATGCTGCTGACGTCGATCGATCCGTTCGTGCAGGAGTTCGAGCGCCAGTTCGACCGCGCCGTCCGGCAGGCCGGCCTCACCGGCCGGGGCGAGGGCGCCGGGATGGCGATGGACGGGATCCGCCGCGCCGACGACGTCGTGCTGCGGTTCGATCTGCCCGGGGTGGACCCCGGGTCGATCGAGGTCACCGTCGACCGGGGCGTGCTGTCGGTGACCGCGCGCCGCGAGGAGGAGTACGGCGAGGGCGAGCGCGTCTTCGTCCGCGAACGGACGATGGGGTCGTTCACCCGCCGGGTGTACCTGTCGGAGCATCTGGACGCCGACGCGATCGAGGCCGCCTACAACAACGGCGTGCTGGCCGTCCGCATCCCGGTGCTGGAGCGGGCCAGGCCGCGCAAGGTCGCCGTCCAGCAGTCCGGCGAGCAGAAGGCGATCAAAAGCTGACCGGCGCCGCCGGCGCGCGCCGGCCCGGTGGCGGCCGCGGTTCTGGCCGCCGGGCCGGCGAGGCGGCGGGTCCTGAGGCGATCGGCCCGGCGGGCAGCGTGCGGAACGCCCGCCGGGCGGGCCGTTCCGGGGCCGGCCCGGAACAGTGGAGGAGAGGCACGACGAACCGTGCACGCGGTGAGCCCGGAGAAGGGGAGTGACGATGGGACTGCCGTTCGATGACGAGCACGCGGCGGTGTTCACGGTGGGTCAGGTCGCCGACATGCTCCAGGTGCGCCAGGCGTTCCTGCGCCGCATCGACGAGCACCAGGTCGTCTCCCCGCAGCGGTCCGCCGGAGGGCAGCGCCGCTACAGCCGTTCGGAGATCGGACGCATCCAGCAGGTCACCGCGATGATGGACCAGGGCATGACCCTGCCGGCGATCCGCCGCATCATCGAGTTGCAGTGCGAGCTGGCCGCCATCACCCGCGAACGCGACGAGCTCGCCGCGCGCCTGGCCGCCCTCAACGCGCCGCGGAACGATCCGCAGGACCACCGCCGCGGCTAACGCCCCGTCCGCGCGGTCATGCCCCCCGGAACCCGCGACGCCCACAGAACGGCACGGCGGACGGGGTGCAGGGCGAACGATCAGGGACGATAGGGGTAGAGTGGCCCGAAAGCTCCGCCCTGTGTCCGCGGATTCTTCATCCGATGCTGCCCGAGAGGCCGAAGATGGCGGACAACGACGCTGGTCACTCCCCCGACACCACGCCCCAGGGCTCGCGTGCGCCGCAGGGCGCCGCGGGACGCTGGAACGAGCGGACCACCGATCCGGACTCGGACCCGGCATCGCGGCTCCCCGGCCGCGGCCGCTACGGTCCGTCGGCAGCTCAGGGAGTGGCCCGTGCGTTGCGTTCCATGGCCGTGATCTCGCAGGCCGACGGCGTGGCCCTGATGCTGGCCGACGGGCAGGGGCAGCTGCGCGCGGTGGGCGGGTCCAGCGCCGAAGGGCTCGACCTCGAGTACGCCCAGCAGCGGGAGCAGCTCGGTCCGGCCCACGAGTCCGTGGCGGCGGGCCGTCCGGTGGCGGTCGCGGATCTGCGCGGGCACGACGGCGACGGCTATCAGCGCCTGGCGCGGCGCGCCGCGCCGGTGCGGGCGGTGCTGGCGGTCCCGGTGCGCGTACGGGGCAGCGCCGCCGGGGCGCTGAACTTCTACCGGCGGACGCCGTGCCACTGGACCAGCGACCACATCGCCGTCGGCCAGCGGCTGGCCGACACGGCCGCCGACCTGCTGGTACGGCTCGCCGGTACGACCATCGACCACGGTGGGCGCTGATGCCCGCTCATCTCGCGGGGCGCCCTGCCCCGCGGAAGGGGATCTGATGCCCATCGACACCGCGGCCCTGGACGCCAGCCTGGACCGGCTGCGCAAGTCCCCGCACGAGACCGACGTGGCCCGCGCGCTGCGGCGGATCGTCGACTCCGTCCACGAGCTGCTCGGCTACGACGGCGCCGGGATCATGCTCATCGACGAGCACGAACGGCTGCTGTATGTGGCCGCGTCCAACGAGGCCGGCCGGTCCCTGGAGCAGGCCCAGGCGAACGCCGAGCAGGGCCCGTGCCACGACACCTACGTCCAGGGCCGCATGGTCAGCACCAAGGACGTGCGCGCCGACGCCCGCTGGCCCCAGCTCGCGGCCGTGCTGGACGAGCGGGTGCGCGCGGTCGCGGGCGCGCCGATCCTGCTGGGCGGCAGCCCCGTCGGCACCCTGAACGTCTTCCGCTCCGAACCGGGCGAGTGGGACGACGCCGACGTCGCCGCGTTGCGCGCCTACGCCGATCTGGCCGGTGAGCTGGTGACGGCCGCGCTGTCCTCGCAGGAGCACAGCGTCACCGCGGCCCAACTGCAATACGCGCTCGATTACCGGGTAGTCATCGAACGGGCCATCGGCTACCTGATGGCCACCCACCGCATCGACGCGGTGTCCGCCTTCAACCGGCTGCGCAGGCAGGCCCGCGACAGCCGCCGCCGCGTCGCCGACCTCGCCGCCGAGATCCTCGACGGCACCGCCCCCTGACCCCCGGGCGTCCACGACCACCACACCGTCCACGACGGTCCGCTCACGTTCTCTCGAACGGACCTCATCCCTGACGCGTTCGGCTGCGCGCTCCACCGCCCGTCGCACGTGCTCCACCTTTGGCCCGGCCCCTGACCCCTGCCCGGTCCCGGAGACTCCCATCGCTCCCGGAGGGCCCATGACCACAGCACCACGCCGTCCCGTACCGCTGCGGGCGCCGGACCCGCCCTCGGCATCGACGCCGGAGGCCGCGTCGCCCGGACCGGCCCCGGGCGTCCCCGCCCACCCGTCCCCCTTGGGGATCGGCGTCCTGCGCGACGGCTACACCACGATCCTGCGGCTGCACGGCGAGCTCGACATCGCCACGGCCCCCGACCTGCGCCGCCACATCACCCTGGCGATCGAGGAACACGACCCGCACCGGCTGCTGCTGCACCTGTCCGACCTCGCGTTCATCGACTCCAGCGGCCTGGCCGTGGTGGTCTGGGCCCACCAGACCCTGGACCGGCGCGGACGCCAGCTGCGGCTGCACCACCCGTCCCACCGCGTCCTGCGCATCCTGCACGTCACCGGCCTGCACACCCGCCTGCACATCACCGAGACCGGCACCGGCGCGCTCTCACCCCTCAGGCGCCGCCTCGCCCAGCACCGCACCGGCGGCTCGCCGCCTCCCGAACCGGCCGGCCCCACCACACCGCCACCCGTGCGCTGAGGACTTCGCCGAGCATGAACGAGGCCGCCGCGCACACCGCTCGGGGAACGGGACGGCAGCAAGGGGCCCCGGCGCCAGACTGCGGCACCGGGGCCCAGAGGTACAACACCATCTACCGGCTCCGAGAAGCCGGTCTTCCGCGTCGGCCACCCAGACGGGAGTGGCTGTGCGGGGATCGCGAATGCGTGACCGTAGACCACCGTCCAATCTGTGGAACTGCGGTACCCGCGCGGCGTGACTGGAATCCGCGGCGGGCGATCCTGATGGCGCCGGTCCCTCCTTTCTCCACATCACTACCGGTACGGGGCCTTCTGCCTGTCTCCCCGCGGACCGGATCTTCTTCCTGTTCCCTTGCCCCCGGCGGCTTCGCGGCCGCCGGTCCGACCGGCTGCCGGGGCCCCTTGCCTTGCGTCGGCCCCGGCACGCCCGGCCGGTGTCATCCACACGTTCCGGCAGTTCGTCCTCTGCCGCTTGCCATGGACTCGTTCCTGTCGATGGCAGGAACACTACCCGCCCTCTCTTCGAATATCTACCATGCCCACTACAGAGTTTCGTAGATCACATTGCCTGGTTCTCTCCGCCCATCGGGAGTGTTCCGCCTCTCCGCGGGTAGGCAGCCCGGCGACACGGAGGTGAGCGGAGACAGATGGACCTGCCATGCCGTTGACCGTGCGAAGCCGATTCCATCCCGCGGGAGCCGACCTGGCGGTCGTGACCCTGATCGGCGACCTCGACGCCACCTCCGCGGCCCAGCTGCGCGATCACCTGGGCGCCCTGCTCAGCGACGGCGCCGACCACCTCGTCCTGGACTTCACCCACATCGGGTTCGTCGACTCCAGCGGCCTGAGCGTGCTGGCCGGCGTCCACCGCCTCCTCCAGCCCTCACAGCGGGCACAGCAGGAACAGCAGGCGGGGCCCGACGGCCACGGTGCCGATGACAGCGGCACCGACGGACGCGGCGCCAACGGTCGCGGGGCCGACGGACGCGGCGCCAACGGTCACGGTGCGGGCGCGGGCACGGTGGCCCTCGCCGCCGTCAACCAGCGCGTACGTCAGGTACTGCGGATCACCGGACTCACCCGGATACTCCCGATCTACCCGTCGGTGCAGACGGCGGTCGTGGTCCTCCAGGCGGGCCCACGGCGGTCCAGCCGGTGAACGACCCCGGACCGGCCGGTGTTCACATGCGGACGGGCTGCGGCTGGTAGGGCTCTTCGAGGTACTCGATCTGCTTGTCGGTGAGCCGCACGTCCACCGCCGCGACGGCGTCGTCGATGTGCCGCTCCTTGGTGGCCCCGACGATGGGGGCGGTCACGCCGGGCCTGCTCAGCAGCCAGGCGAGGCCGATCCGCGCGGGCGGGAGGCCGCACTCGCCGGCGACCTGGGCCACCCGCTGGAGGATCGCGTCGTCGCCGCGCCCGTACAGCTCCTCCCGGCGGTCGGCGTCGTCGCCGGTCGCGCGGGCCGTGGCCGCCTCCGCCGCTCCGGCGCGGGCGATCAGGCCGCGGGCCAGCGGGCTCCACGGGACGACGCCGACGCCCTGGTCGCGGCAGAACGGGATCATCTCCCGCTCCTCCTCGCGGTAGAGCAGGTTGTAGTGGTTCTGCATGGACACGAACCGGGTCCAGCCGGACGCGTCGGCGGTGTGCTGGGCCTTGGCGAACTGCCAGGCGGCCATGCTGGAGGCGCCGATGTACCGCGCCTTCCCCGCGCGCACCACCTCGTGCAGGGCCTCCATCGTCTCCTCGATCGGCGTCTGGTCGTCCCAGCGGTGGATCTGGTAGAGGTCCACGTGGTCGGTGCCGAGCCGGCGCAGCGACGCGTCGATGGCGGCGTGGACGTGCTTGCGGGACAGCCCGCCGTCGTTCGGCCCGCCGCCCATGGGGAAGAAGACCTTGGTGGCCAGCACGTAGTCGTCCCGCCGCGGAAAGATCTTGCGCAGCAGGCGGCCGGTGACCTCCTCGCTGGTCCCCGCGGAGTACATGTCGGCGGTGTCGAAGAATGTGATCCCGGCGTCCGCCGCCCGCCGGACGAGAGGCTCGGCGGCGTCCTCGGCGAGCATCCACCGGTCGCCCTTGCCGGGCTCGCCGTAGCTCATCATGCCCAGGCAGATCCGCGAGACCTTCAACCCGGTCCCGCCCATACGCACGTACTGCACCCGATCCGCCCCCAACGCGACATTCAGCTCGGGCATGATCCTATGAGCAGGTGCCCCGCGCCCCGCAACCCATGGCAGGGCACGCAGCTCGTGAACGATTCCGAGGACGAGGGCCCGCACACGATGCCGCGCCTCGGACCCGGGCCCGTCGCTCGGGCCCGTCGCCCGGGGGCGTCGCGCGGTCCTATCGTTGGCCGATGCGCGCACACCAGATCGACCGTCCGGCGGATCTCGACGTGGTCCGTGAGTCCTATGACCAGGTGGCCGACAACTACGCCCACATGGTGCGGACGACGGGGATCGGCGACATCCGCACCCACCCGTGGCTCAAGGCGTCGATCGACGCGTTCGCCGACACCGTGGGGCGGCTCGGGCCCGTTCTCGACGTCGGCTGCGGGCCCGGAACGGTGACGGCCTACCTCGCCGAACGCGGACTCGACGTGTCCGGCGTGGACCTGTCTCCCCGCATGGTCGAGAACGCGCGCCGCCTCCATCCGCGATGCCGCTTCAGCGTCGCCTCCGCCACCGACCTCGACCTCGATGAGGCGTCCCTGGGCGGCGTCCTCGGGTGGTGGTCGCTGTTCAACCTCCCGCGTGACGTCCTGCCCCAGGTCGTGGCCGCGTTCGCGCGGGCGCTGAAGCCAGGCGGGCACTTCATCACCGCGACACACGTCGGCGACGAGGACGTGGTGCGCACCGAGGCGTACGGTGGCGTGCCCGTTCGCTGGACGACGCACAAATGGCGGCCCGAACAGCTCGTGGCCCTGATCGAGCAGGCCGGACTGCGCCCCGTCGCCGAACTCCGGCTTCCCGCGGACGAGCAGACCGGGCCGGGCGTGGTCGTCATGGCCGAACGGCCGGGCTGAGTCCGAGGGCCTGAGGATCGGGCGCGGCGCGGGCATCCCGGCTACGGCGGCTGGTCGGGGGCGGCCTGGGCCAGGCCCGTCCGGTAGGCGATGACGACGAGCTGCGCCCGGTCGCGGGCGTCCAGCTTCGTCATGGCGCGCTGCACGTGGGCGCGGACGGTGAAGGGGCTGAGGAACATCCGGTCGGCGATCTCCTGGTTGGACAGGCCGGTCGCGACCAGCGCCACCATCTCGCGTTCGCGTGGCGTCAGCACGGCGAGCCGTTCGGGCCGGTGCGGCGGCGCGTCGTCCGGCGTGGCCAGGAAACGGGCGACCAGGGAACGGGTCGCGGCGGGGGACAGCAGGGTGTCGCCGTCGGCGATCGTGCGAACGGCGTCCAGCAGGTCCTCGGCCCCGATGCCCTTGCCGATGAAGCCTCCGGCCCCCGCGCGCAGCGCCTGGGCGACGTACTCGTCCGTCTCGTACGTGGTGAGGACCAGGATGCGGCTGGCGCGCAGGTCCGGGTCCGCGCAGATCTCCGACGTGGCGGCGAGGCCGTCCATCTCGGGCATGCGGATGTCCATGACCACCACGTCCGGGCGCAGCTCCCGGGTGAGCCGCACCGCCTCCCCGCCGTCGGCGGCCTCGCCGACCACGGTGATGTCGTCGGCGCTGTCGAGAAGCATCCGGAAGGCGCCCCGCAGCAGCGCCTGGTCGTCGGCGAGCAGCACGCGAAGCGTCACGGCGCGTCACCGTCCTCTCCGGCGATCGTCCGTCCTTCGTCTGCCGTTGCGGCGGGTGTCCGTTCATCGGCGGCTGTTGTGGCGGCGGGCTTCCGTGCCGGGTCCTTGGTGGGCGGGAGGGGGAGGTCGGCGGTGACGAGGAAGCCGCCTTCCGGGCGCTTGCCCGCGGAGAGGTGTCCGCCGACCGCGGTGGCGCGTTCGCGCATGCCGATCAGGCCGTACCCGGGCGGACGGTCCGCGGCCGTGGACGCGGCCGGGGCCGGGGCCGTACGGGTGCCTTCTCCGTCGTCGGCGACGGTGATGGTGAGGCGGTCGCGGTTCCAGGCGAGGCGCACCTGGGCGCTGCCGGTGCCGGCGTGCTTGGTCACGTTGGTCAGGGCCTCCTGGACGATGCGGTAGGCGGTGAGGTCCACTCCCGGCGGCAGCGGCCTGGCCGCGCCCTCCTGGTGCACCGACACCTCCAGGCCCGCGCGGCGGAAGGAATCGAGGAGCGTGGGCAGGCGGGACAGGCCGGGCGCCGGTTCGGCGGGCGCGGCGGCGTCCCCGGTCTGGCGGAGCAGGCCGACCGTGGCCCGCAGGTCGTCGAGCGCGTCGGCGGTGGTCTGGACGAGTTCGTTCAGGCTCTTGCGGGTCTGCTCCGGGCGGGAGTCGAAGAGGTGCGCGGCGACCGCGGCCTGCGCGTTGGCGAGGGTGATCTGGTGGGCCACGAGGTCGTGCAGCTCCCGGGCGATGCGGACCCGTTCCTCGGCCACTCTCCGGCGCGCCTCGCTGTCGCGGCTCTCCTCGGCCCGCCGGGCCCGCTCCTCCACGGCCGCCAGGTAGGCGCGCCGGTGCTGCGCCGACTGGCCGAGCACCCCGGCGACCAGCGGGAACGCCGCCACCGCGCCCATCCGGCTCGCGTCCTTCCACGACAGGGCCCCGAGGAACGGGGTGGAGGCGACCAGCAGCGCCGCGGAGGTGAGCGACACCGCGCTCGCCGCGCGCCGTTCGGTGCGCACGGCGAGCGAGTAGGCGGTGATCACGGCGGGGGCCACGACGAGCGGGTTGAGCAGCAGGCCGAGGAGCGGGACCAGCACGCCGCACGCGGTCGTGGCCGCCATGGCGAGCAGCGGCGCCCGGTGCCGCAGCGGCAGGACGGCGCAGGACGCCGCGGCGAGGAGGTAGGCGAGGGCGGGCGGCGCGCCCAGCGTGTCGTCGACCTGGATCACGCCGCCGAGCAGGCACAGCGCGAACGCCGCCGCGATGGTCGCCGCCTCCCGCCGCCACGTGCCGCGCGGCCGCGGGCCGCCCCCGGTGCTCGCCATGGCCGGGCTCAGGGCCGGCGGCGGCCGGCGGGGACCGGCGGCGCCGCGTCCGGCCCGGCCGCGGGGGCCGGGTCCCGCCCGCTCAGCGCCTCGCCCTCGATGTCCACGTTCGGCAGCACGCGGTCCAGGATACGGGGCAGCCACCAGGCCCGGCGGCCGAGCAGCGCCAGTACCGCGGGCGCGATCGCCATCCGGACCACGAACGCGTCGAAGGCGACGGCGGAGGCCAGGCCGACGCCCATCGTCTGGATCGTCGGGTTGGTCATCCCGACGAACCCGGCGAACACGCTGATCATGATGATCGCCGCCGCGGCCACCACCCGTCCGCTGTGCCGGAAGCCGCTGACGACCGCCTCGCCGGGGGACGCGCCGTGGACGTACGACTCCCGCATCCGGGTGAGGAGGAAGACCTCGTAGTCCATGGCGAGGCCGAACACGATCCCGATGACGAGGATCGGCATCAGCGACATGACCGGCCCGGTCTGCTCGATGCCGATCAGGTCCGCGCCCCACCCCCACTGGAAGACGGCGACGAGCACGCCGAACGCGGCGCCCACCGACAGCAGGAACCCGAGCGCCGCCTTCACCGGTACCAGGAGCGAGCGGAACACCACCATCAGCAGAAGCACCGCCAGGCCGATGACCACGGACAGGTAGGGGAGGAGGGCGTCGGACATCGCTTCGGAGATGTCGATGTTCAGCGCGGTGGTGCCGGTCACGAAGATGCCCGCGCCCGTGCCCGCCTCGACCTCCGAGACCGCGCGCCGCAGCTCGTGCACCAGGTCCTTGGTCTCGCCGCTGTTCGGCGCGGTCCGCGGGACGGCGGTGAGGACGGCCGTGTCCCCGGACCGGCTGAGCGCCGGATCACCGACCGACGCGACCCCGTCCACGCCCCGTACGGTCCGGACGGCCCGTTCCGTGGCGGCCTGGGCGTCCGCGGCGTCCGAGAGGTCCACGACCACGGTCAACGGGCCGTTGAAGCCGGCGCCGAAGCCCTCCGACAGCAGGTCGTACGCGCGGCGCTGGGTGGTCTCCACCGACTTGGCCTCGTCCCCGGGCAGCCCGAGTTCGAGGCTCAGCGCCGGCAGCGCGACGGCGCCGAGCCCGAGCCCGGCGACCATCAGCACGGCCACCGGCCGCCGCAGGACGAACCGCGCCCAGCGGGTGCCGAGCCCCGCCCGGTCGGCCGCGGCGGACGCCGGGTGCTCGCCGTCGCGCCGTTCGGCCTTGCGGACGGCGCGCGACAGGACCCGGCGGCCGAAGAAGCCGAACAGCGCGGGACTGAGGGTCAGCGCGACCAGTACGGCGAGGGCGACGGCGCCCGCGCCGCCCAAGCCCATCTTGGTCAGCTCGGGGATCCCGACGACCCCCAGCCCGACGAGGGCGATGAAGACGGTGGCGCCCGCGAAGACGACGGCGGACCCGGCCGTCCCGACCGCCCGCCCGGCGGCCTCCTCCGGCTCCCTGCCCTGCGCGCGCTCGTCGCGGAAGCGGGAGGTGATGAAGAGCGCGTAGTCGATGCCGACCGCCAGCCCCAGCATCAGCGCCAGGATGGCGACGGTGGACGTCAGGCCCAGCGGGACGGCCAGGGCGGAGACCGCGCCGAACGCGATGGCCACGCCCAGGAAGGCGGTCAGCAGCGACAGCCCGGCCGCGACGAGCGACCCGAGCGTGACGACCAGCACCACCGCCGCCACCACCACGCCGATGATCTCCGTCGTACCGCCCGGCGGCTCGTCCGAATCGAGGGCCGAGCCGCCGATCTCCACGGTCAGCCCCGCGCCCCGGGCCTGGCCCGCGGCGTCCTCAAGGGCCTTCTTCGTCGCCCCGGTCAGGTCGGCGACGTCCGCGGTGTAGGTGACCGTGGAGTAGGCGATGGTGCCGTCCCCGCTGACGGCGCCGGTCTTGTAGGGGTCGGTGGTCGACGCCACCTGGTCCCCTCGGCCCAGCGAGCCGAGCGTGCCCTCGACGACCGCCCTGGTCTTCTGGGCCGTCACCCGCTGCCCGTCCGGGGCCTGGAACACCAGGCGGGCCTCGGCCCCTTGGGAGTTGCTCTGCGGGAAGCGCTCGTCCAGCAGGTCGAACGCCTTCTGCGATTCGGTGCCGGGCATGGAGAGGTCCTCCTCCTGCCCGGACGGCGCCACGGCCGCCGCGACCCCGGCCAGCACCAGGGCGCCCAGCCACAGAACGCCCACGAGCCGGCGGCGCCGGAAGGCCCACCGTCCGATCCGGTAAAGAAATGTCGCCACCGTTCGATCACTCCAGACGCCGTCAGGAAAGGGAGATGCGCGAGATTCACGCGCCCCTCCACACTCGCGTCCGGCGCCCCGCCGGGGCATCGTCCCCTGCCGCCGTCTTCCCCTGGTCCGCCCGGACCAGCGCCCTGCCCGCCCTAGTGCGAACGCACCAGACCGGGTCCGCGGGCTCAGGCTCCGGGGCGGTCGCCTCGGGAGGCTTCCCAGGCGGCCATGAGGCCGAGCAGCTCCATGTTCTCCAGGGTGGGCGTCCGCGGGTCCAGCTCGCGGTACCGCTGGTACACGTTGGCGACGACGCGTTCGGAGTCGAGCCAGGCGGCGTACTCGCCGAGGTCGATGCCGTCGGCCGCCTCCTGGAACGTGAGGCCCGCGGCGTGCGCGGCGTCGGCCTGCTCCTTGACGTGGGCCAGGTAGCCGCGGACGGCGCGGATCCCGTCGGGGTCGGTGACCGGGCCGTGCCCGGGCACGACGGTGGGCGCGTCCAGGGCGATCATGGCGTCGCAGGCGGCGATCCAGTTGCCGATCGGGCCGCTCCACACGATCGGCGTGCAGCCGATGAACAGCAGGTCGCCGCCGAACAGCACGCCCGCGTCCGGCACGTGCACCACCGAGTCGGCGGCGGTGTGCGCGGGGCCCAGGTTCAGCACGCGCACCTCCCGTCCGCCGACGTCCAGGGTGAGCTCCCTGTCGTACGTCTCGTCGGGCAGGCGCGGCCGGATCCCGCCGAAGTCGAACGCCCGGAACCTCTCGCGCAGGTACGGGCTCAGGACGGGCCCGAGGTCGAAGACCTGCGTGCCCGCCAGCAGCTCCGGCGCCATCTCGTGCCCCATCTCCTCGGCCGTCCCGCGCGCGGCGACGATGCGCACCTCGTCGCCGAGCAACTGGTTGCCGTGGGTGTGGTCGCCGTTGGCGTGCGTCAGGACGGCATGGGTCAGCGGTCGCCGCCGGGTGACCGGTGCGAGCGCGTCGAGCAGCTCGCGGGTCAGGCGCAGGTCGAAGAGGGTGTCGACGAGCAGGGACGCGCCGTCCCCGGCGATCAGCCCGGCGTTGCTCCAGCCGTAGCCGCCGTCGGGTTGCAGCCACGCCCACACGTCCCGGCCGACCTCGTGCAGGCCGCGCGTGTAGGGCGCCGCGGACGGCCGCGCCGCCGCCGGGTTCGCCCGGCGCGGGCGCGCCCGCCGGCCGGGACGCGGCCGGTCGGCCAGCGGGTGCGGGAGGCCCGCGGCGCGGACGGTCTGCCGGACCTCGCCGAGCCCCCGCACCGACAGGCGGACCACGTCGCCGTCCTTGAGCCAGCCGGGGAACGAGCCGAGGTCGGCCAGGTCGATGTGCTCAAGGAGGCAGCAGCCCGGCACGGTGCCCGAGCCGACGACGTCGCCGGGACGCAGCTCGACGCCGCGGGACGCGTAGGACAGCACCTCGCCGAACGTCCAGTCCATCGCCCCGGTGCTCCCCGCGCCGATCCGCGCGCCGTTGACGGTGGCCTCGACGTCCAGGGCGAGCCCGCCGTCCACGCGGTAGGGCTCCAGCTCGTCCGGGGTGACCAGCCACGGACCCAGCGTGGTGGCGCCGTCCTTGCCCTTGGCCTGCCCGAGTCCGAGGCCGCCCTCCTTGAGTTGCAGGTCGCGGGCGGACCAGTCGCAGTAGATCGTGTATCCGGCGATGTGCCGTTCGGCCTCCTCGGGCGTGAGATCGCGACCGCCGGGGCCGACGACGGCGGCGATCTCCAGCTCGAAGTCGAACCAGGCGCTGCCGGGAGAGATCCGCACGTCCTCGTAGGGCCCGACGATCGTGCTCGGCGAAGCGAAGTAGAACGCCGGGATCTCGTACCAGACGTCCTCCAGATCAACGGATTGACCCATCGCCGCGCGGCAGTTGCGCATGTGGTCCAGAAAGCACAGCGCGTCCCGGACGGCGGGCGGCCTCGGAATCGGCGCCAGCAGCCGCACCCGTTCCAGCGGGACGGTCTCGTACGGGGCGTTCAGCGCCTCCTCGCCGACGGCGCGCAGCCCCGCGGCCCCGCGCCCGACCAGCTCGACCAACCGCGCCCCCGGCGGCAGCGCGTGCACGACCCCGTCCGCGAGCACGCCGACCCGTTCTCCCGAGCCCGCCTCAAAGGTGACCCAACGCATGGCGACCCCTCTCCTGTCTATGTCAGTCAACATAGACAAGCCCAACGCGGCCGCCCCTCCACCGGCCACCACCCCCGACGACTTCGCCGTCGCACTTCTCAGAACGATCGTCGTACCCCACCATCAATGCCGCATAGCCCCCGCTACCGTCGACCTCGACCGCGCTCACGGCACCCTGCGGCCATCCTCACCGCAGCACTCGCCCACACTCCCGCCGACCCCGCGCTCATCCGCTGACCACCGGGCAAAGCACGCCCTCAACGGCCCGTGATGTCAGGAGCCCTTAAGGACAACCTCGGAATCCTCAAGCCGGGCTTCGCGGAATGGTTCGCCGACCTTCAGCGACGGTCTCGGCTCCGATCACCGTCATGCCGTACCGAAGAAGCGGGCGTAGGCGGATGGTCTGCGCGATGCCGACGGGATTCGGCGGCGGGCTCTTGCGCCTGGGGTGCAAGGTCGAGCCGGCTGGGCTTCGGTAGCGATGTCATGCCAGCGATTTCAACGGTTTGCGGAAGGCCGAAGGCCATGGTGGAAGAGGCGCGGCTCTTTTAGGACCTTCCGGGTGTTGGGATGGTCGGCCAGCCGGGCGGCGAGGGTCGCGGTGGCGAGGTCTTGGGGGAGGGCCGCGTTGAACTTCAGCCCGCGTACAGCCTGTGGGTCCACGTCGGGGTCGACGAGGTAGGGCAGAGATCTGCCGGCCTCGCGCCAGGTCGTCGCGTCGAGGTCGCCGCGGAGCCTGATGTAGAGATCGTCGGGACGGGAGCAAGGGTCGGCGAGGGTGCCGAGGGACGCCTTCAGCGTGGCGTTGACGCGTGTTCCGGCCCATGTCCACCACAGCACCTCGTCTGGTGAACGGACTATGGCCGTATGGTCTCGGTAGGCCACTTCGGCGAGCTCGATGCGGGCCGCGGCCAGGGCATCGGTCGCCCGGCGGGTCAAGCGGACAGGAGGATCCTGTCCCAAGACGACATCGCGGACCGCCCGTGCGAACTCGAAGGAAATGCCGAAGGACGAGGATGTCGACCAACGTGCGACCCCGCCTGATCCTTCAATGGGGACGACATGGCATCTGCGACGCTTCCAGTCAATCCAGTCGACCTGCCAGCTTCGTCCGGCCAAGAGAAGCAACCGAGGGCCGTGTGTCGCCCGGGTGAGGAGCATAGGGTCACAGCGTCCGATCTCCTTGCCGACTTGCAGGACGGTGAATTCGGGTGGCGCTGTGAAAGAGGCCATCAAGTCCATAAAATGGCGCTGGCCGAAGGTCTCCTCGGCTTTGCCGCCAATGAAAATGCTGTGCCCATCCTGGCTCAGGTAGCCCGCTGACAGCAGATGCGTCAGGAGCGGTCGCGCGTTGTCGGTTTCGAACAGGTGGTGACCGTTCCACCACTCCGCCCACACTGCATCCCCGATCGTCCCTTCTTGCAGGGCGAGAGCCATGAGCTGCTGCACAATGATGTGTCGGGGATTCGGGGGAGGAAGAGCGGATTCCACGTAGCCGGTACTCCAGAGTTGGAGAAGACCGGCCGCGACAAGGAGGTCTTCCTCGGTGAGTGCCAGCAGCAGGCAGTTGCGCACCTGCCCCGGCCGTCGGCCTGTACGGCCGAGCCGTTGCAGGAAGGAGGACACCGACCATGGCGCATTGATCTGGATGATCCGGTCGAGATCTCCCACGTCGATGCCCAGTTCCAGGGTGGAGGTCGAGACGATCACACAGTCGCTGGACTGGCTGAAGGCATCCTCGGCGCGTCTTCGCTCGTCGACGGACAGCGACGCGTGGGACAGGAACACGGTGACGCCGAGCCCACGCAGCGTCTCGCCGAGTTCTTCGACGATCCGGCGGGAGTCGCAGAACACCAACCTCTTCTGGCCATGGTGAAGTGACGCGATGACCTTCGCGGCGTTGGCCAGGGTACCGACTCGGTCCAGTTCGACGTCGGGCGCTATGTCAGCCTCGGCGGTGGACGCCACGACTCTGCCGGGACGTTCAGCGGAGCCCTGTAGCCACGACAGAAGGCCAGACGGGTCGCCGACCGTGGCCGACAGTCCGACTCTTTGGAGGGGCCGGCCGACCATGTGGGCGATGCGCTCGAGTACGCAGACCAGGTGCCAGCCACGGTCATCCTTGGCGAAGGCGTGCACTTCGTCGACGACGACGGTCCGGACGTCGGCCAGCAGCCGCCGATGGTCGACCCCCGTGCTGATAAGCATCGACTCCAGTGATTCAGGAGTGGTCAGCAGAATATCCGGCGGATCGCGCATCATCACCTGCCGTCGGCTGCTGGATATGTCGCCGTGCCAGACGCCTACCGTCCGGCCGAGCCAGTCCGCATACCGCCTCATCCGTGGTTCCAGATTGTTGAGCAGCGCTTTTAGCGGGCAGACGTATATCACTGACAGGCCTGTCCAGCCTTGGTGGTCCATGGCGGTGAGCATGGGGAACAACACGGCCTCCGTCTTGCCGCCCGCGGTCGGGGCGACGAGCAGGGCGTCCGAGTCCGTGTTGAGCTGGCGCAGTGCCTGTTCTTGTAGCGGGCGCAGCCGCTTCCACCCGAGGGTCGCGGACAGATGGTAGGCCAGGGTCGGATGGAGCCTTGTCACAGGTCGAGCTCGATCTCGCCCGCAGAGGTAGCGCTGCCGCGAAGTGCGTTCTCTTCTTCGGCGGTCAGTTCCCCGAGTCTGTGTCGGGCATAGTCATTGCGTGGATCGAAGTCCGGATGCTCAGCCACTTTGAACAGCACGTCGGAGACCAGGCTACGGAGGAAGACGCGCGGCGAGGTACCAACGCCGAGTTGTCCCGTCACCGCGGCCGCGAGGTCCTTGATGTAGGCGTCGTCGACGAGCCGGCCGATTCGCTCGCGAGCCTCGGTTTCGCCCTCCGCGTACAGATCGCGCACCCGATGACCGAGCTCGACGAGTTTGTCCAGATCGAATCCGGTCAGTCTCAGCCGATGACTCTGCATGGAGTCGAACCGGGGATCTGTGTCGAAGTCCACGTCCAGCCGCTGTGCGAGGGGAGCGAGCTGGGCGACGCCTGAGGGGCCGGTGAAGAAAGCGGGTGTCCCGGTGATGAGAAGGAACAGCCGGGGCAAGGTGCCACGGTCGATCTCGTCGATCAGATGCCGGAGGGCGCCGAGGCTCTTGCTCCGTACATCGGATCGCAGCCGCTGGATCGTCTCCAACTCATCGAGGACGAGCAGCAGACCCGGATGACCGCAGTCGCGCAGGATGATCAGAAGTCCGCGCAGGAATGCGAAGGCGGTCTCCGCGTTGACGTCTCCCTTGATGCCGGCCTGGCGCTTGACCAGGGCGGCGACGTGCCTGTCGCCGCTGACCCAGGCCAGCAGTTGCGTCGCGGTTCCCGTGTCACCCGCCAACCGAGCCTTGCGGTAGGCGCGCAGCGCGGTGGACAGTGAGGGCGCAGAATCGGCGACCTCCTTGAGCCGCGAGTCGATGCGCTTGTTCACGGCCACTTCGACGCCCGCCTGGTCCGCCGGGTTGATGCCTTCCGCGGCGCGGACTTCGTCCTCCAGATTGAGCAACCAGTTGTCGATGAGCGTTCTGAAGGCTCCGTCGGCGGTTCCGCCTGTGGTGAGATTCTTGATGAGCCGCTGGTAGATGACGTCCATCTTGTGTAGAGGAACGTCTTGGGAGATCTGCACCTCGCTGGACGCCATGCGCTTGTTCCGCGCCTGCTGCGCCAGCCACCGCGAAAAGAATGTTTTTCCGGATCCGTATTCGCCTTGGACGCCTTTGAACTTGTGGCCGCCACGGGCGACGGCGTCCAGTTCGTCGTCCAGTCGCGCGAGACGCTCCATACCGACGGCGAACAGGTCGAGGTCCTGCTCGGGTACTGTGCCGCGCCCCAGGGCGTCGATGACCCGGCGCCGCCTGGCCGGACTGATTCTTCTTGGTCGGGTCACGGCGCCGCCTCCAGGAACTGGTCTTCGAGAAGGGGGATGTTGAGTTCGAGTGTCTGGTCGTCGTCCCGGAGGACCAGAACCTGTTCACCGTCGAGGTTGAGTAGCTGGCAGACGCTGCCGAGGACCATGACCGAACGGCCTAGCGGCTCGTTCAGCAGCCGGGCGACTTCGGTGACCGGTCCTCTGCCTCCAGTCTCGACGAGAAGGTCGATGAGATCGGCAATCTGGTTTTTGTCGAGCCGACAGTTCCTGACGAGCTGCTGTTGGTCCGCGAACGAGGCGGAGCCCACCACCTGCTCGCCCAGCCGCGCTTTCGTCGGCTCGGTCGAGGGAGCTTGCGGAGGAACTTGTGCGGCCACCGGCTGAGAAGCTCCGTTGCCTACAGCAGGCGCTGAGTCAGGTCGTGGTCCAGTTCTCGGCCGTGCCGCCGAGGACGAGGAGGCCGGCTTTCGTGTGGACACCGACGACCCACCTGAGGCGGCGGGCAGTGTGCCGGTGTCGCCAGGCATGCTCACGGAATAGTAGCTGCGCTGTCGGCTTGCGGTCATCAGTGGCGTACGAGGGGTGGGCAGCGGCTGCTCAACCCGGACGGGTGGGCGCTTCACGGCGATCCACTTGCGTCCCTCGAGGGCTTGGAGCCATTCTTGCGCGGTAGGCCGGAACCCGTGTGCCTGTGCTGCGCCGTCGAACAGCCGCGTCACCGCATTGGCAGTATGCGGATCGATGCCCTCCACCAAGTCCAAATTCTGGCCGGGACGGACGTAGGCATGACGGCTCAACACCCTGCCGACGAGCAGTGCGAGTTTGTACCTGTCAGTGTCTAGATCAAGCCCCGTCCTCGGCAGATGCGGGTCCTCCCATTCCGGAGTCTGAGCTTGCGGGAGAACCGGTTCGCCGCCGTGGCGCCGCACCCCGTCGCAGTCCAGCATGAAGATGCGGTACGGCCGGGACCGAGACCACAGCAGGTTCCGGAACGAGATGTCACCGAGGACAAAGCCGTGAGAATGCAGCAGGTCGACGAGACCTACCGCGGCCATGGCGATCTGGACGCGTCCGGTTCCATCCGGCAGGCGCAGAGAGCTCCAGGTGTGGTTCGGCTTGTACAGCAGGTACTGAAGTTCGATCGGTCGCTGCTTGCCGCCGATCGGCGCAGTGAACTCCGCCGGGATCTCGTGCATGAGGAAGCCGGTCACCGCGCCTTGGTGGACGACGCGCGCGAGCGGCCAAGCGCTCTGCTGGAGGAGGGTCTGGCCGCTGATGTCGGGCAGCTTCCGCCCGAACTCCACGATGTCCGCCAATGCCGGGGCGAAGGGGGACCCGGCATTGCGCAAGTACTCCTTGTAGACCAGTCCTTCGGTGCCGTCGACTCGCCGCACGACGCCCTGTCCGCCTTCGCCCAGCGGGTCGTCCGCCAGCAGCAGGCTGGATCTCAGACGATCCAGGGCGTGCGGTATCAGCATCACGCCCTCCAAACGCAGATGGCCGTCCGGTCATCGTCGTGCGTGCGGGCTCGGAAACTGAGCTGCCAGAGGAACTCCGCCATCGACGGAGGATGCTCGCCCCACCAACCGGCCAGCTGGGTGCGGACCTCCTCACCGCGCATGGGTTTGGAAAGCCCGTCCGTGCATAGCAGCAACACGTCACCCGGCTCGAGCGGAGTCTCATAGATCTCGACCTGATCGGCGTGCCCGGGCAACGCCAGCGTCGCCGAGCTGGAGACCTCGCCCTCGGGCACGGCGAAGAAGCACGATGTCCATTCGCCGTTGCGCAGCACCATGGCCTCGCAGTCACCGACTCGCATCAGCCAAGCCTTGTGCGGTGAACCGTGGGAGCCGACTTCAAGCACTGCCGCCAGGAACGTGGTGGCCAGTTCTCCACCCCCGACGCCGCGTACTGCGGCGGCTTCTTCGATGGCCTCGGCGATTCGCGAGAAGTAGCGTTCAGCCATCTCTTTGAACTGCTCGTCGGGCCGTCTGCGGAGACCGCGTGCGGCATCGCATGCGGCCATCGCGCCGAGATGGGACAACTCTGCGCTGCCCAACCCGTCCGCCACACAGGCCAGAAGGATGCGCTCACTGATGCGCCACAGTCCCATGGCATCCTGCCGAGGCTGCGCGTTGTAGCGATGCGCGTCGCCCCGGGCGGAGGCGGCGCGTATGACGAGGCCGGGCGCCTGCGCAGCATCCAGGACCGTGTCCGGGCAGGCGGTGTCCAGTTGCGGTAGTTCGCCGGGCTCGATCTTGAAGCGAGACGGACGCCCGATGATCTGCGGTTCTGGAAGGTACATCAGACGGGATTCGCCTCAAGAACCGTGTAGCCCTTGACCTGCTCAGGGAAGACCATCTGGGCGCTGGCAGTCGGGTTGGCGGAGAAGGCCGCGGACGAAGAGACGGCTGACGCGACGACCGAGTTCAGTAGCTGCTTCGCGAACTCCCGAAGGGCGTTGCTGGGGCTCAGCTCCCCGTCAGCTATGAACGCCCGGAAGGTGGCGACGGCCTGCAATGTCTCAGGCCGCACCTCACCGAAGCCGAAGGCCAGAATCGTGGGCCGTGGGCCGAAATCCTGGGCGGTGAGCCGCTGATGTGCGGCGGCCCAGTCGTGGTCGGTGGGCTGGCCGTCGGTGAGGAAGAACACCGTGGGGCGGAAGGGGACATGCCCATCCGCTTTCAGTTCTTGGATATCCTGCTCGATGGTGTCCCGCAGCCGGGTGAACACCGCGCTGTAGCTAGTGGCACCTTTGGGTTCGAGATGCGGCAACTGGTGCACGTCGTTGAGATCGGCCAATGGCAGCAAGACCTCGGCCCTGTCGCCGAAACCGATGATTCCCAGCCTCGCTTTATCGGCGACCGTCGGGTTGCTGGCGATCTCAGTGAAGATTTCAGGAAGCTGCTTGTTGATCTCCTCAAGGGGCTCGCCGGCCATCGAGTACGATTCGTCGCACACGAGGTAGAAAGGGAGGACCTGCTCGCTCATGTCACGAGCCTTTCTTGTCGCAACCGTTGTTGATGAAATAGATCTCCATCGAGATCGAGCCTGCGGAAGCCGCGAGGTCGTGGAAGTTGCGGGTCGCGGCGGACTGAAACACGCTCGGGTATGCCTCGCGTAGCGCCGTGTTGACCCGCGACGCCAGCGCGACGCCTTGCCCGCTGCCGCCGTTCCCGCCGAACGTCAGCACCATGCCGGCGCGCTTGTCCGCAAAGCCGCTCGCCTGCTTGCGCAGCCCTTTCTTGACCTGTGCGACGAGCGTCCGGCCGCTTGCCCCCGGGCTCACAGGGAATTTGGCCAATGCGGGTTTGGACTTCACGCCCCTGACCTGTGCGGCGCACGGGCTCTTGGACGGAGACGCACCGCCCGATGGGTAGGCCTCGGCCTTGGGGGGTGCCTCTGCGCCCAGCATGACGATGGTCAGCGCGAGGAGCATGTCAGCGAACAGCCAACCGGCCAGTAGGACCGTCAGGGAGGACCGGCGCCGCTTCATGCCACTTCGCCTTGCCGCTGCGAGCGCGGGGCGATGGTCTGCGCGGCCTCCGTCAGGACGTGGCTGAACTCGGCGATCGACCGCTTGAGTTCGTCGAGCTCGGCCGTGACCGTCGCCCGGTTCTCGTTGAGGGCCGATCCGGTGGCCTGCGAGATCTGGTCGGGCAAGGTGGCCAGGCGTTCGAGGGAACTCCTCGTCCGGTCGAGCATGTCGACGGTGCGACCTGACACGTCCGTGACGATCTCGATGCGGCTGGCGTGTGTGCCGGCGGTGTCCGCCCAGTCTCCGAGGGCTGCACGGATTTCGGTGCTCGCACCAGAGAACGCACGTTCGAAGTCCGCAGCGGTGAGGTTCAAGGTTTCGGTCAGTTGGCCGACCAGAGTGTTCACCGTCCGCTCGGTAGCGCTGCCGACGGTCTGCACCGAGTCCGTCGATCTATCGATGGCCTTGGTAATGCCACTGCTCACCGAAACGAGCTCTTCGACCTCGTGTCGCAATTCGCTGACGGAGGCCCGGATCCCCGATGCGAGGCGCTGCAACTCGTCGTCGAGCGCGGCGGTCACGCCCGTCCGGAACTCCTCGACGGACTGCCCGGTCTTGGTTGCGATCGAGTCTGCCGTAACGGTCATCGTCGCGGTCGCCGAATTGATCTCCTGGAAGTGGCGATCGAGAACCTTGGCCGTGCTCTGCACCTCGTCCGCGCTGGAGAGGAGAGCGTCGCCGGTCTTCTGCGCGGCCTCAAGTGCGTAGACTACGGCATCCATCAGATCGGATTGGGCCTTCCTGACGGTTTCTCCGATCGCAGTGATCTGTATGGCCGCCTGTGACAGTTCGGCAGTGAAGCGGCTCGGCGCGGACATTCGGATCTGTCCCAGATACAAGGTCGTCTCGGTAAGGGCGCGGCTGAGCCGGGCCCTTAGCATGGTCTGGCGGCGTTCAGCGCGGTCCAAGGAACGGTTGTAGAGCAGGTTCTCACCCACCGTCCAAGTGCCCAGGAACAGAATTGCGGCGACCGTCAACATCGCGACGTTGTTGAATTGGAAGAAACTGGGCAGTCGACCGTCGAACCCTTGCTGCCACATCTCCAAGAACGGTCGTCGTGCAGCTTCCACATCCTGATCATCGAGCACCTGACCGTATGCGGACGTTGCTTCGTGCAAGCCCATCCATGTGAAGAGCACGGGGAGGAATACCAGCACCGGACCGATCGCGAGAAGACCCTTCACCGCACGCGACGCCCAGTGCTTACGGCTGGCCTTCTCAGGGAGAGCCGGGATGACCGTCTCTGCGGGTGCGAACGCCGCGAAGAGATCGACTTCGCACCAGCGCTCCGCCTTGGTCCGGTCGCTCATGGCCTCGGAAAGGTCCCTCAGCAGTGCGCTCTTCGCCGCGAGATCAGGATGGTCGGCGAGTGCCCGCAACTCGTCGCCGACGTCAGGCTTCAGCAATGAAGAATCTCCCCCAGCTTGCCCGCCGTCACTTCGGGCAGGGCGATGCAGATTGGACTGTTTTAGCAGCTCTTGCCTCAAGAGTCATGCGGGTGTCCAGGTCGGGCCGTAGCGGCGTCTGGCCCGGCAAGCTGGCCGCGGTGAGGGCCGAGTTGGCGTAGTGCGCTACAGCCCAGCAGGCGCTCCGAGAGCTCCGCTGGAGAGAGGGGGCTGAGGAGGTCCGGTGGCTGGCGCTGTTCGTGTGCGTCCAGAGCAGCGGAACTCCGTTCCGCGGACCGCAGGTGTGGACGGCGGCGAGTGCGTCGGCGTTCGCCGGGCATAACGTTCTCGCCGTGATCAAAAGCAGTGGCATCCCCGAACCGGATGGTGAACGGCTGGAGTCCGCCGCGGCCGCTCGTGAACCCGCCGAGCAGGTCTTCGGTGGTGCGCTGACCGTGGTGGTGGGCGGCAGTGCGCTCACTGGGCGGCGTACCCGCACCTCCGATCCCGCCTTGGTGGTGTCCGCGTCCCGTGACAGCCACTCGCGTCGTTCGTTCCGCTGGGGAGGGCTATGAGGTCCCCGTCCCCCGCCTCCCGTGGTCCCGCGAGGAACTCCCAGCTCGCACCACGCTCGAAGGTGTGCGCCCCGCGGGCATTTGGGAGCACGGTCACTCCACGTGAGGTACAGGTGGCGGATGTGGCCATTTGAGATGATCGCGGAGGAGGGGCTTCACGGCCTCACCCACCGGGCCGTTGACGCGCCGGCGGAGCTTCCGCCAGGCAGCACCGGCAGTTGCCATCGCACACGGCTAACCCTGCTCGAAGCCGTACTGGCTCAGCCGGGCGCAAAGGGTGGTCCGACTGCGGTGATTTTCGGCGGTTCGTAGGGTCTTGCATTTGGACGGCGTCCACGGCCAAGGAGGAGTTTCATGGGGAAGGTCATCTACTGGATGAACACTTCGATCGACGGCTACATCGAGGGACCCGACGAGGCCATGGACTTCATGGAGCCGGCCGAGGACTTTCGGCAGGAGGCGAACGACCATGTTCGCCGGATCGCGGCGTTCCTGTTCGGGCGGCGGCTGTACGAGGCGATGGAGAAGCCTTGGACGGAGGACCTCGGAAAGGAAGGCGCCCCGGCTTTGGAACGGGAGTTCGCCCGGTTCTACAAGGAGACCCCGCGGTACGTCTTCTCCGACACCCTCCAGACCGTGCCCGAAGGGGTCACGATCGTCCGCCGCAAGGACGCCGAGTCCGTGGTGACGCGCCTCAAGCAGGAGATCGACGGCACCCTCCAACTCGGCGGGCCCGAGCTGGCCGTCTCCCTGCTGGACCTGATCGACGAGTTCTGGGTGTACGCGTTCCCCGTGATCGTCGGGGGCGGCAAGCCGTACCTGCCCGTGGGCGAGCAACTGCCGCTGCGCCTGGTCGAGCACCGTTCCCTCGCCTCGGGAACCACGTTCCGGCGCTACGTACGGTCCTGACCGCCCAGGCGGCTCGGCGCCGGTGGTCGAGGCCGCGGCGAGAGGCCGAGACCCCGGCCCGAACATCCGCTATGCCGAGCAGTACGTGGCATTGTCCGTCCGGCCGGTGAACTGAGACTCCGCCTGGGCACCCCTGGGCAAACACCGGCCTACGTTCCGCGCGCCTGCCAGAGAGCGAGGCCATTCCCGCCGATGGCCAGGGTTTTGCCGTCGGGACTGAACGCCACCGCGTCAACGTCGGCGCGGCGGTCGGTGAAAGTGACAGTGGCGATGTTCCGGCGGCCGGGTACGTCCCGCAACAGGACGCCTCCCTCGCCTTGAGGGGCGCGTCCGCCCACCGCGAGGGTTCTGCCATCGGGGCTGAACGTCACCGAAGAGAACTGGCGCCCTTCGTCCTCAGGAGAGTAGTGAGCCGAGGTGCGACCGGTAATGGTGCTGGTTCTCTGGCGGCTGCTCAGGTCCCACAGCCACACGTCCGTCCATTCGCCTTCGTTGCTTTCTCCTTCGCCTGCCAGTGTCCTGCCGTCGGGGCTGAACGCCATGAACGAGACGCCGACGCGGGTGGGGAGGGTGGCGACGTTCCGGCGTCTTTCCAGGTCCCACAACCAGATCCCCTCGCCTGCGGAGCGGTCGTGCTCGGTGTCGGGGCCTCCGCCGACCGCGAGGGTCCTGCGGTCCGGGCTGAAGGCCACTTCCCCGACGTAGCTGAACGGGACGGGAAGAGCGTCGATTCGCCGGCGGTCGGCTGCATCCCACAACCACACTTTTCCCTCGTCCCGGCCGCGTCCACCTCCGACAGCCAGCGTCTTGCTATCGGCACTGAAGGCCAGTCCTCCGACGTAGTCGTATTGGACGGGGAGGGACGCGGGTTTCCGGCGGCGGGTCACGTCCAAGAGCCAGACCGTTCCCTTGGCTCTCGCGCCGGTGTCGGCAACGGCGGCCAGGCTCTTACCGTCGGGGCTGAACACCACCGAAGAGGCGCGGTTGTGATGGGGGAGGGGAACAGCGGCGATATTTCGGCGGCTGGTCACGTCCCAGAGCCATACGCTCGCGTCGCTTCCTTTGACGCTGCCCGCGGTGGCCAAGGTTTTGCCGTCGGGACTGAACGCCACCGAAGTGTGCTCAGAGCGGCCACCGGAAAAGTCCTCGGCCGAATAAGCGGGTAGCTCAGAACGGTCCGAACCGTTCCGGTGCAGGAGGACGACCGCCGAAACGGCGCCCAGAGCCAGCACCGCGATCACCACGATCCACCAGGTGACGGAACGCATGGGGCGTCACTGCCAGTCGAAGATCACGTTGGGCATGGCCGAACACTAGCGGACGCCGACATCGTCTCCGGCTGTACCTTTCGGCCCACGCCCATTCGGGTGCGGAGCGGCCCGCGGATGAGGTCGTGCGACGGCCGGCCGCCTGGACGCACCCCCCCGCGGGCCGGGCCGTTCCACGGAAAGCCGGTACCGCGTGCGGTCAGCCGTACGCGCGGATGACGCGGCCGGTGTCGTCGCCTTCGACGCACTGCACGTAGTGGTCGACGAGTTCGTTCATGGGCACCGGGCGCATGCCGGGGAACTGCTCGCCGAACGCGTCGACGGAGTCGCCGATCATCGTGGGGCTCACGACGTTGACCCGCATCCCGCGGCCGAGTTCGAGCGCGGCGGACAGGACGAAGCTGTGCAGGGCCCCGCTGATGGCGCCTCCGCCGGTGACGTGCGGCCATGCCTGGTCGGCGAATATCCCGGACGTCAGGGTGAAGGACGCGCCGTCGGCGCAGTGGTGCTGGCCGGCGAGGACGAGTTCGGCCTGCCCGAAGAACTTGGCCCGCATGTTGGCGTGCAGCGCCTCGGACGTCAGCGTGCGGAAGTCGTCGAGCGCACCGTGCGCCGCGATGCTCACCACGGCGTCGACCGCCGGGACCTCGCGGTACATGGCCTCGATGGTCGGCGGCGAGGCCAGATCGACGTGGACGTCGCCCGACGTGCGCCCGGCCACGATCACGTCGTGGCCGCGGGACCGTAGCGCGGGCACCAGCCTGCGCCCGATCGTGCCGCTACCGCCGACGGTGATGATCCTCATCGCACGCCCTCCTTCATCGGTGCCAGGTCGAGGCTCTGCACCAGCAACGCGAGCGCGTCCGCGTCCGGCGTGCCGGGACGCGCGTAGAACAGGCCCATCTGCTGGTCGTCGTCGGGCAGCGTGACCGTCTCGTTCGCCAAGGTCAGCCGCCCGACGACGGGATGCTCCAACTCGCGCAGATAGTACGAGCAGGTTCGAACGGGGCGCCGCGCCCACATCCGCGCGAACTCGGGGCTGTCGACGGCGAGGCCGCCGATGAGCCGTTCGAGCCCGGGGTCGGCCCGGTAGCGCGCCGCCGCCTGGTGCAGCGCGGCGACCGTGACCTGCGCCTTGGCCTCCCAGTCCCGGTACAGCGCCCGGTGGTGCGGGTCGAGGAACAGCAGCCGGGCGATGTTGGGACGGACCGCGGCGTCGGCGGTGTCGAAACCGACGTGGCCGGCCAGCAGCGCGTGACCGAGGCGGTTCCAGGCGAGGACGTCGGCGCGGTGGTCGATCACGATCGCGGCCGTCCCGGGCATGGCGGCGAGCAGCTCGCGCACCGAGGGCCGCAGCCTGGTCCGCCGTGCCCGGGGACGCGCCGGCCGCCTCGGAGCGGCGAGGACCCGCAGGTGTTCGTGCTCGGCCGGATCGAGCCGCAGCGCCGCGGCGAGCGCGTCGATGACCGCGTCGGACGCGCTGGCGCTGACGCCCTGTTCCAGCCGCGTGTAGCAGCCGGTACTGACCCCGGCCAGCTCGGCCAGCTCCTCCCTGCGCAGGCCGGGGACGCGCCGGGCGGTCACGCCGGGCCCGATGCCCGCCTCGGCCGGCGTCAGGCGTTCGCGGCGGCTGCGCAGGAAACCGCCGAGGTCGTTCGCTTTCGTGGGGATCACCAGCCCATGATCGCTCCGCTCGTCGCCCTCCCGCCTGCCCCGAACAGGGATACCTTCGCGGACGTCCGGCTGCGCGCTCGATGCGTTCGGCCGGACGTCCCGCAGGGGTCACTGGGCGCCGCGGCCGGCGAGCATGCGGTTGACCAGGGCGCGTCTGACGGGCGGCAGCGCCTGGACGGTGCGCGCCCCGCCGCGGAGCGCGGCGAGGAAGGCGCGGCCGAGAACGGGCCGGTTGAGCGGGTTGTCCTTGCCGAAGAACTTCAGCGACTCGCGGACGGCCTCGAACCCGTAGTCGATCATCTGGGTCTCGTAGTCGCGGATGCCGTCGATCAGGTCGAGGTCGCCGCGGTCCGCGGCGACGAGCCGTTCGGCGAGGATCTGGGCGTCCTTGAGGGCGGTGTTGGCGCCGGCGCCGCGGCCTGGGGTCATGGTGTGGATCGCGTCGCCGAGCAGGGTGATGTTGGTGGTCGGCCAGGCGGGGATCGGCACCGAGGTGGACTGCCGGGTGGAGACGGCGGTGGTGGTGGGGGCGCTGAGCTCGAACAGCCGGTGCAGGTCGGGGGACCAGCCGGGCGACATGCTCCTGGCCATGTCGATCACGTCGGCGCCCTCGGCGTCGGCGAGCCCGGCGGGCGCGAGATGCGGCGGGACCGCCAGGCCCCAGATGAGGTGGTCGGTGGTGTTGTCGAACGCCAGGCCGGGCCAGGCGGCGAGGAGTTCGGCGTCCCTGCCGCCGATGCCGTCCTTGGGCTTGCGGTCCTGGTCCCAGGGGAACCGCATGGTGTGCAGGATGAAGAACCTGCCACCGGGCGCCAGCACGAACGAGGTGCCGTCGGTCATATGCGGTGGGAACCGGTCGCGTACGGAGTCGTCCAGCGCGATCTTGCCGCTGACGGTGACCATCTCGGCGTCCTCAAGCTTGGCGTGCGGCAGGTACTGCTGCCGTACCCGGGAACGCGTCCCGTCGGCCGCGACCAGGACGTCGCCGGTCGCGGTCGTGCCGTCCTCGAAATGCGCGGCGATCCGCCCGCCGTCCAGGCGCTCGTAGTGGGTGAAGTACTTCCCGAAGTGAAGGATGTCGTCCACGTCGGTGCGCAGCAGTTGTTTGAGCGTCACCCGGCTGACGGATTTCTCGCTGTTGGCGGCGTCGCGGTCGAGCGGGAACTCCAGCGACACCAGCTCCTTGAGCTTCTCGGTGTAGAGGGTGCCGCGCCGCATCGGGGCGGCGCAGGTGGCCACGAACGTGTCGAACAGCTCCGGGGACAGGCACGCCTTGAGCGCGCGGCTGCCCTCGGGGTTGATGCCGACCCGGTGGCCTTGCAGGAAGTCCAGCCGGGTCCGGTCGCGTTCGTACACCGCGACGCCGACGCCGGCGTTCTTCAAGGCGTGCGCCAGCGCCATCCCTCCCGTGCCGGCACCGATGATCATGACGTGGAGCTGTGAGGCGGCCATGGACTCCCCTGTGGCGGTGTTCGGATGGTGAGTGCGGTCGTCGCGTTCAGGTGGTCCGGGGAGGGCTGAGGCGGGCGATCTGGTCGGCGAGCGCCTCGGCCGACCAGGTGATCCGGCCGCGGTCGATGTCGTCGACCAGAGCCGACAGCCACCGCAACTCGGCCGCGACCACGTCGCGGCGCAGCTCCTCCTCCAGCAGCATCAGCCGGGGAGGACCGCCCCGCCCGCGGCCAGTGCCGCCTCGACTTCGGACAGCTCGTCCGCGAGGGCGTCCCGCCGGGTCTCCAGCAGCTCCACCGCCTCCCGCATCTCCAGCAGCGGCAGGTAGGAGACCGCCACCGGGAAGTCGGGGAAGACGTCCCGCGGCGCGGCCAGCATCCGCCGCAGCCACCCGTGGAACGTCCGCCGCCCCTCGTCGGTGATCTCGTAGACGGTGCGGTCCGGCCGCGTCCCCTCCCGGACGGTCCGGTGCGCGACGATCAGCCCGTCCCGCTGCAACCGGTTGATCGTCTGGTAGAAGCTGCTGCGCTGCCCGATGTTGACCACGCGCTCCTTCTGCCGCTCCTTCAGCAGCCGCTGCATCTCGTACGGATGCATCCGCGCCTCCAGCAGCAGCCCCAGCACGACCAGCCCGAGCGGCGACGGGCGACTCTCCCTGTTCATAGTGATAGTGATACTAGTGATTCAATCACTAGGCAACACGGGCTCGCCGTACGCGGAGCCCGTCGGGGGAGCCCCGTCCGCGATCAACGCCCTTGCCGTCGAGCGCCACCTGACGGATCCTGCGGCTCATGAGCATCCACGCCGATCTGGTCTGCACCCGGTGCGACGTCCGCCTGCACCTGGGAAAGGCCGTCCACGAGGACCGCGCGCCGGCCTACTACCACCTCGGCCCCTCCGACGAACCACCCAACTGGGCACGGGACGAACTCAACGCGGTCCTGTGGAAACTCCTCGCCGACCACGCCCGGCACCCGCTCAAGGTCATCATCGAAGGCGATCCGGACGAGGAGCCCTCCGAGCGGACCGTCGAACTCGGCGGCGACACGACCCGAGACATCAGCTTCGCCGACTACCTCAGAAACTGGCCCGGCCACCACCCCCGCGCCCGACGAGACCCCGCATAGCCCACGGCGATCACCCCGGACGTTCCCGATCGATCGTGCAGACCGGGAGGCAGGCTGTGACCAGCGAGAACGAGCCGAGCGACGTCAGTCGGCAACGCTTCGTCCGCCGATTTCGCAGGGCCTTCTGGTCCGAATCGGCGCGTGCGAGACTGGAAACGTGACCGATCATTCTTCCGAGGGCTCCGGGGAAGTCCCGCACGACGAGCCGGCTGATCGGATCCGGTCCGACCGCCCGCTCTCGGCACGGGTCTGGGGATATCTGCTGGGCAGCAAGGCGAACTTCGCCGCCGACCGCGAGGTCGGCGACATGATTCTGGAGACGTTTCCCGACTTCGCGCTTCTCGCCCGCCTGCAACGCCGCTTCCTCGCCCGCGCGGTACGGTTCCTGGCGGGCGAGGCCGCCATTCGGCAATTCCTCGACATCGGCTCCGGGCTGCCCACCGTCGACAACACCCACGAGGTCGCCCAGCGCGTGGCACCGGAATCCAGAATCGTCTACGTCGACAACGACCCCCTCGTCCAACTGCACTCCCAGGCGCTCCTGACCAGCACACCTGAAGGAAAGTGCGACTACATCGACGGCGACGTGCGCGCCCCGGAACCGCTCCTGGAGAAGGCCGCCGAGACACTGGACTTCGACCAGCCCATCGCACTGACCATGCTGGGCATCATGGGGCAACTACCGGACTCCGGCGATCCCTGGGGAATCACGAGGCGGCTGTTGGACGCGCTTCCAGCCGGCAGTTACCTGGCGCTCAGCGACGGCACGAACACCAACGCGGCGCTGAACAAGGCCGTCGAGACCTACAACGCCTCGTCCGCCAATTCCTACCACCTGCGCCCGCCCGACCAGATCGCCCGTTTCTTCGACGGACTGGAACTGGTGGCACCCGGCATCGTCCCCACTCCCATATGGCAGCGGGACACACCCGTCCCCGCCGAGCCCCCCACATCCGCACACGCCCTATGCGGAGTAGCCCGCCAGATCAGCGCCTGACCCGCCCTACGGCCAGCATCAAGGGCGGGTAGGAACGGAAACAACTCAGCACCGACCCGTTCGGCCCCCGCGTGCGCGGCCCTCTCCGCCGTGACGAACCCCGCGGCCGCTCCCCTTCCCGGTCCGCCTCTGCCTCTGCCTCTCACGCCCCCCTCCGCCGCGTCGGGCCCGCGTTTCGCGTTCACCGGCGTCGGGCGCGGACAGCGCATAGCGTCCGAGACCTCCGCTGCGTCGGACGCCGCGTGGCGCGCGACACCGGCGTCAGCGCTCGGTGTCGATGCCGGCCGTGGGTTTCTGGCCGCGCTCGCCGCCGAGGGACCGATTGGCGACGCTGGTACTCGTCACGGTCCCGCCGCCCGAGAGGTCGTGTGGTGACGCCGCCGGGCGACGGGTCGCGCGGCGGCGCCGGTGCTTGCGGGACGCTTGGACGTTCGCGCGGATCGGCCGGGCGGTCAGGTGGGCCGTTGCCTTGGCTTGTCGGTGACGGCGACGCGGAGCTGGGCGCTCCAGCGCAGGACGGTGCCGGCCTTGACGCCTCCGGGGAGGTTCTCGACCGCGGTGAGCCGGTCGCCGAGGTAGCGGTAGCTGCCGCGCGCCACGATGATCTGGAGGCTCTGCCCCTGCCCGGTACGGGAGAAGCCGATCCCGTGGCGTCCGGCGTTGTCGACGGCGTCGTCGACCAGGTGCACGCCGGGAACGCGGGCGAGGACGTCGTACAGTGCGGCCCGCAGGTCGCGCGGGATGTGCGCCTGCATGAGGTCGGCGATCGTCTCGACGGCCGTCTGGTCACGGTCGAAGTTCTTCAGGAAGTTCTTCTGGTCGGCCTGGGCGTAGACGCGGGCGCGCAGGAGGGCCGGATCGGTGGGCAGCGAACGGACGAAGCTCTCGTTGCCGGAATCCCAGCCGTTCCGGTCGGGGAGCAGCGCGTTGCCCTCCTCGCGGCCGTTCACCTGCCGGACGACGCTGGCGAGGTCGGGCGTGCACCAGCCGTGGCGGCCGGACGGCTCGCAATCGCGGAACTTCCCGCCGGTGGCCGGGTACCAGCTGCGGATGTGGAACGTGGTGGTGGGGCGCGGAGTGTCGGCGTCCTCGCCGGGGGCCCACCTCACGCCCTGCCCGGGGACGCCGCGGACGCTGGACTCCACGTAGATCCACTGGCCGGGGCGGGCGGCGGTGTCGGTTCCTGCGCGGGTCGCGGTGGCGGCGCGGTGCAGGACGACGGCCGCCTCGGCGGGCGCGGAGCCGTGCCCGCCGAGGACCGGTACGACCCCGACCGCCACCGCGGCGGCGACGCCGAGCCCCCCGGCGAGCACCGCCCGGCGGCCCGGCCTCGGCAGCGCGGCGCGGCGGGCCCGGCCTCGGGGCCGGCCTCCGGGCCGGGTCTCCGGCGCGTCGGCGAGGACGCGGGCGAGCGCGGCGTCGAGCGTCCGCTCGCTCGGCGCGGGAACGTCGGGCTGCGCCGCGCGCAGCGTGTCCAGCTCGTTCACGGGGTGTCCTCCTCCGAGATCAGGGTGGGGTCGGCGCCGCCGAGCGCGTCGCGCAGGCGGCGGCGGGCGCGGTGCAGCCGGGATCGCACCGTTCCGACAGGAATGTCCAGGGCCTCGGCGACCTCGTCGTAGCTGAGGTCGGCCCACGCGACCAGCAGCACGACGTCGCGGACGCGGACGGGCAGCGCCGCGAGCGCGCCCGCCAGCGGACCGTGCAGGCTCTGCGCGGTGACCCGGTCGGCGACCCGTTCCCCCAGGTCGTCGCCGGGCCGTACGGCGGGGCTGCCGGGCCCGGCGCGTTCCAGCAGCCGGTACGCGCGGACCTCGGCCTCCCGGTGCCGGGCGATGAGGTTGGTGGCGATGCCGTAGAGCCAGGGCCGGGCGTCGGCGCGTTCGGAGTCGTAGCGGTGCCTGTTGCGGAACGCCACGAGGAACGTCTCGGCCATCAGGTCCTCGGCGGCGTCCGGCCCCAGCCGCTGCGCGATGTAGCGGTGGATACGGGGCGCGTGCCGATGGAACAGCGGCGCGAACTCCTCGGGCTGCCTCAGAGAACGCGCGATGAGAAGGGCATCCCCAGCCTCCACACCGAGTTTCACGTCATTCGGATGCGCATCGGTGCCGCTTCGTTCGTCAGGGTCCGTGGGCGCGGCGGCGCGCTGGTCCGGTCCGCTGGTGAGGGTCACGTCCGTCCCCGCCGGTTCGTCGTTCCGTGCACTCTGGCCTCCTGTGCCGGGGATCTGTCATGGATGATTCCTCCTTCGCGCGGAACGAGTTCCCTTGCGGCGCGGCACCGGCCCGTACGCGGACGGCGGGGCAGGCATGTCGGCCTGTGGGTGGCGCGTCTTCAGGGGGCGGGCAGGTGGTGCGGGGGCGTGCCGACTCGTTCACCACTCACGCGCGCGGTCGCCCTGAACGGCCCTCCAGCCGATGATCCCGGCCGACGGCGTGGGCGCGTTCGACCTCAGGACGGGACGATCGCTGCCGCGCGGCCTGCCCTGGCCCTGAGGAAACTCCTCGACGTTGGCATGGGCCGCCAGGCGCCCGGCCGCAGAGAAGTGAATCCGGCTTGGTGTTTACCGGCTTGGGGTCGGGGTGGGTGAGTGTGCTTTGAGAGGGAGGGAGCGCTGGCAGGGCGGGGCGGTTCGGTACGCCTGTGCGAGTGCGGCGTTGCGGTCCACCAGGCTCAGCAGGTCCGGGCCCTTGGGGGCGAGGCTGTGGAGGGCCGTGGACACGTACAGCAGCGGGAGGTTGGCTCCCGCCGCCATCATCGAGCCGCTGCCGCGAGCGAAGGACTCGGCTCGCTTGATATCGGGAATCCTGTCCTTCAGACCGCGGATATAGGCGGCCACCACCTCGTCCCCTCCGGCGACCGGTGCGTGACCGATCCCTTCGAACGTGGTCACTCCCAGACGTAGTTGCTGACCGATGTTCTTGATGAACGCCCGCACCTGGGCCCGCGGTGGATTCGAGGTGGTCGGCACCTCGGTGCCGGCCATTTGCTGGACGTGCGAATCGGCGGCGCAGACCTTGCTCACCCAAGCGACCATGGCCTGGTCGGCGGCCGTCGGGCTCGACGAAGCGGGCTTGCCGGATGGGCCGCTCTCGTGCTTGTCCGACGAGCACCCCGCCAACCCTGTGGCGGCCGTGAGCAGGGAGAGCGGGATGGCAAGAGGTGCTCGTTTCTTCAGCATGACCTGGCCCGACTGTTGTCACCGCGGTGGGGAGTCCATGTGCGAGCCCAGAGAGTAGACCCCGTTTCCCGGGAGGGGTCCCCTACGCCGAACCGGAGCCGCCCACACCGCTGATCGGCGTCGCCTGGGCCGAGGACGCGATCCGTTCGTGGATTTCCGTGGCGGCTAAACCGGGCTGCATGGGGGTGCCGGGGCGTGAGGTCGTGCCGTAGGTTCAGCGGGCGGTTTCAGGGATGCCAGCACAGTTCTGGTGGTGCCCCGTCCCTGTAGTAGTCGATGTCGAGCATGGTGGCCCATCCGGGTCGCCAGGACGGGTCGCGTCGCGCCATTTCCTCGCGTAGCGCGTCCAGGGGTTCGTGCACGTAGAAGCCCTGCCAGAACGAGGGGCGGTGGTCGTAGGCGCGCTCGACGCTCACCTCGTGCAAAGGCGCTTGGACGCGCACGTGCAACCAGCGTCCCGAGCGTTCGTCGCCTTCCTCTTCCCTCCACGCGTTGAGCAGTTTGCAGAAGTCCTCATCGAGCCAGCCCTCGCCATCGGGGTGACGAAAGGCGAACGGGTGCCGCGGGTGCCCGATGAAGGCCGCCCTGATCTCTTCGTGCCCGTTGGCTCGCATCCACCCGACCACCCCGTCCAGGGCGTCACCGGCGGCGGGGACCGGCCGTTCCGCTTCCCGCGCGGCGCTCATGGCGGCCCCGATGATGCTCCTGGCCTGCGCCGGCTCGATGACCACCACGCGGCGCCCCGCGGGCTCCCCGTTTCCCGCCGGGATCTCGGGCCGAACGGAACCCGGGCCACCCCCAGCTCTTCCGCGACCGCCAGGGCGCCGTCAACGTCGAAGATCCCGTCCGTGTCGTCGAGGTCGAACTCCTCGGCCAGGATCTCGGGGTCCAGCGGGCCGATCAACGCCTCGATCACGGCCCGGTCCACCGTACGGGCGCGGCACGCGCTCACCAGCGCGTCGTACGCGGTGACCGCGTCGCGGTACTCCTCGGCGAGCTCCCAGTACCGTTCGTCGGCGCCTCCGGACCCGCACCCGGCCCCGTCCCTCATGCCCTCCGGGTACGGGGTCCGCGCCCAGGACTCCCCGTCCCACCAGTAGACGAACGCCAGGATCTCCGCGTCGCGGATCGTTCTGTCGAGCCATTCCCACGGCAGCCACTCGGGCCCGCCCGCGAGCAGGTCGATGGGCAGCGCCTGGCTGCGGGTCTGGCTGTGGTCGCTGTCGTAGCCGTAGACGACCGCCCGTCCGCCCTCGACCCACGAGACGCCCCACCAGCCGTTCCCGACGTCCATCCCCCGCAGGCCGCCGTCCGCCGGTTCGAAGCCCATGTCCATGGCCGGGATGAGCGCGGGCAGCACGGCCAACGCCGCCGCCTCCGCCCACACCTCGTCGGGATGGGGCAGCGTGATCTCGTTCGACATGAAGCTGTGCTACCACGCGAGTACGACAGCCGTCTTTGAAACAGATCCCGGCGGACCGAGCCGAACGCGGTCGGCGCTGGTCAAGGGTGCAGGACGACCTTGATGCCTCCGGAGGCCCGGTCGCCCGCCACGCGGAACGCCTCCGCGGCGTCGTCGAGGGGGAAGCGGTGGGTGATCACCGTCCGCGCGATCTCGGGGTCGCCGGCGAGCAGCGCCGCGGCCTGCTCGGTGTCGCGGACGCCGCCGTGCCTGCCGTACGCGATGGAGTGGACGTAGGTGAGCTCCTTGACCAGGCTGGCGATGCCCGGGATGGGAGCGGTGTGCTGGTACACGCCCAGCAGCACGACGCGGCCGCCGGGGCGCGCGAGCTCGGCGCACCGGGCGAGGCCGGCCTCGCTGCCCGCGGCGTCGATCACGACGTCGTAGACGCCTGCCGCCGAGCCGACGCCCAGGCGTTCCGCTGCCACCCTCTGGTGCTTGTGGCGCACCTCGGCATCGACCTCGAAGCCGCGCCGCCGGGCCGTCGCGGCGGCCAGCAGCCCGATGCTGCCGCCGCCGACGACCGCGACCCGTTCCCCCGGCTCCAGCGCCGCGCTGCGGACGCCGTGCCCGGCCACCGCGGCGGGCTCAACGAGGCAGGCGTCGCGCACGTCCAGACCGGGTGGGAGCTGAACGAGCATGTCCTCGGCGACCGTTACGGCCTCGCACATGCCGCCGTCCCGGAAGATGCCGAGCGTTCCATGCTCCGGGGCGCCGCACCTCTGGACGTGGCCGACGCGGCATTGGTCGCACTCCCCGCAGTAGACCGTGGGTTCGACGGCGTAGGAGCGTCCGTCGGCTGCGGTGCCGGCGAACTCGTGGCCGTAGATGTAGCCCTGGACGCCGTTCGCCGCGAAGCCGACGTCGGTCCCGCAGATGCCGATCGAGGCGATGGCGAGGCGGGTCCCGGGACCGTCCGGATCGTCGGCCTCGGTCACGCGGATGCCCTGGTCTGTGTTCCGTACGGCACGCATGGCGGTCCCCTTCACCTGCTGTTATGCGAACGGCGTTAGCTTAGCTTAAGTGATTTATGTTCGCATAGCGTCTACCCTTGGCCTGTGCGCGAACCGATGACGACCGCCGGGCAGGGGAGCCGCCGCCGGAACAAGGGGAACCGCGGCCGGGAACGGCCGCCTGGTGGCTCGCCCGCGAGACGGAACCGGCGCGGCAGCGGCGCCGCCGGTCGCTGACCCTTGAGGGCATCCTCGACGCGTCCATGGCCCTGCTCGATTCACGCGGGGTCGCCGCGCTGACCATGCGCAACGTCGCCGAGGCGCTCGGCTGCACGCAGGCGTCGCTCTACCGCCACGTGCGCAACCGCGAGGAACTGGTCACCCTGCTGGTCGACCGGGCGGTCAGCGTGGCGAGCTCGCCTCCGCCGGACGGCGCGGACTGGGCCGGGAAGGCGGCGTGGTCCGCCCGCCTGTTCCGCGACCACCTGCGCCGGCATCCCGGCGTGGCCTCGCTCCTTCGCGGGACCGAACGGCTCGGTCCCAACTCCCTGACCGGGGTGGAGTACGCCCTCGGACTGTTCATCGGCGCGGGCCTCAGCCCCCGGCTCGCCTCCGCCGCCGCGTCGTCGCTGGCCACCTTCGTCATCGGCTCGGTGAACTTCAACCTCGGCCTCGACAGCCGGGACCCCGAAGAGCGCCACCACCGGCGACGGCTGTACCGCTCGCGAGACGCCGCCGCCTTCCCGCTGCTCGTCCAGCACGCCGAAACCCTCGCGGACGTCACCAGCGACGACGAGTTCGAAGTCGGCCTCAACGCGTTGCTGACCGGCTTCCGCGCCCTGATCGAGAACGCGGAAGCCACACGCGACTGAAGCGCGTCACCCGGCGCCGAACGAGCCCCCTGTGCTCACCGGAATCCGTTCTGTCACACGGGACGGATATCGTGCCCGCGACTGGTGCCGAGCATGGGAGGGCAGCGCCCGATGACCGAGACCGCTGGAAGCACCGACCCGCGGCCGCAGGTGAGTTCCGCGCTGGACCAGACCCAGCGCCAGGTCGACGCGCTCAACGCCGACGACCTCGGCCGTCCGACACCGTGCGCCGACTACGACGTCCGGACGCTCCTCGCGCACATCATCGCCGTGCTGCGCAAGCTCACGGCCGCCGGCCGGGGCGAGGAC
The DNA here is from genome assembly GCF_009793335.1 of Actinomadura sp. J1-007. Lineage (GTDB taxonomy): Bacteria > Actinomycetota > Actinomycetes > Streptosporangiales > Streptosporangiaceae > Spirillospora > Spirillospora yumaensis. The sequence goes on from NZ_WING01000001.1 coordinate 5,557,313, forward strand.
GCGAGCGCCGTGACCGACCCCGCCACCGACATCACCGGCGGGTGGAGCGACGAGTTCCGCCAGGCCCGGACGGGTTTCGAGCAGGTCTGGTCGGCCGACGCCGTGCTCGACATGAACTGCACCTTGCCGTGGGCCACCATGCCGGGCCGCGAGGTGCTCGACACCTACACGCACGAGTTCACCATCCATTCCTGGGACCTCGCTCGCGCCACCGGCCGCCTGAACGATCTCGACCCGACCCTGGCCGAGGCGGCGCTGGACTGGTTCACGACCCATGTGCCCGCGGATTCCCGCAGCGACAACGGACCGTTCGGCCCAGTCGTCGAAGTCGCCGCCGACGCGGACGTCTACACCAGACTCGCCGGCAACGCCGGCCGCCCAGTACAGAAGTAGCCCTCACACAGCCGACCCCACCTCGGCTGACCGTATGTCGGCCGTCCGCACGTCGGGCGACCGCACGTCGGCCGTCCGCGCCTCGGCCGTCCGCACGTCGGGCGTCCGCACGTCGGGCGACCGCGTGTTGGCCGTCCGCGCCTCGGGCGTCCGCACGTCGGCCGTCCGCGCCTCGGCCGACCGCACCTCGGCCGTCCGCGTGTTGGCCGACCGTATGTCGGCTGACCTGACCGCGTGCGCTGAGCAACGAGCCGAGCCGCGTGCATGTCGCCGGGGCCTGACCGTACAGATCGCTTGACTCCGCCTGCTCGACGTCCGGTGCGGCGCGTTTCCGGTGTTCTCCGGCTGAACTCGTTGAATGCACGCGCGGTCACCGCAGGGACGCTCCCGGGACGCCGCAACACGGGGATGATCACGTATGGGCTTCCGCGAGGGGGCCCGGTCGCGTAACAGGGCGCGCGGCAGCAGCGCGGGCCGGGCGTGAACACACTGGCCGCAGTGGTGGCAGAAAGGCGTCCGGCGGAGCCCGGCGGATGGCGTCAGGAAGGGGCGGTGCGGCAGTAGCTCAAACGTGCGAAACGTTGCGTCATCTTGAACGGCCGGGATGCCCTCGGGTGGCCGAAGCGGCCTTTTGCACGTCGCCGAGGGCCCGCCGGGCGATGACACCGAACTCCTCGGTGCAGTCCTGGTCGTTCCATCGCCCGTAAGCGATTTCCAAGGCGAGTGCCCCGAGTTCCGCCGCCACTCGGGCGACGAGGCCGGGTACACCGCGGTCCGCTAGGGCCCGGGCTACCGAAGCGGTGAGCCTTACTCCCTTCAGCGCTTCGCGTTCTTGGAGATCGGGATTGGCCTCGATCACCGCTCGCCTGCGGACGGTGAACGCGCGCCGGGCGGGTGTGAAGACGTCCCGTCCGAGTGCGTCCAGAGCGCACGCCACAGCTTCGAGCGGGGCGGCTTCCGCGGGGGCGGCCGCGATCGCCGTGGTGAGCCGCTCGGTCAGCGCGTCCTCGCCGAAGAGCACCTCGCGCTTGTCGCGGAAGTGCCGGAAGAAGGTGCTCTTGGCGAGTCCCGCGCGTCGCGCGATGTCGAGCACGGTCGTGTTCTCGTAACCGCGTTCCGCGAACAGTTCGAGCGCGGCGTCGGCGAGCCGTTGCGATGCGTTGGGTTCCCAGCGAGCCACGGGCCCAGCCTACGGGACTCGGTCCCGTCACCGGGTACAGTGACAGGACCAAGTCCCATCACTGAGCGTGGAGGAACGCCATGAGCCGAGCCGTCATGTACGAGACGTTCGGAGGGCCCGAGGTCCTGGAGCTGCGCGAGGTCCCGGAGCCGCACGCGGGAACGGGCGAGGTGCGCGTACGGGTGGCCGCCGTCGGCCTCAACCCCATGGACTGGGCGCTGTCCTCGTCACCGGAGACGGCGCAGCGGTTCGGCATCACGCTGCCGTCGGGCTTCGCCACCGACTTCGCGGGCACCGTGGACGAGGTCGGCGAAGGAGTCTCCGGCTTCACCGTGGGCGACCGCGTCTACGGAGGCGCGGCCGGCCGGGCCGCCGCCGACTTCGTGGTGGTCGCCCCCTCCGGGGCCGGCACCCTCCTCCGCACTCCGGCGGCGATCAGCGACGAGGTCGCCGGCACGCTCCCGGTGGCCGGGCTGACCGCCTCGGCGGCGCTCGCGGTGATCGGCGTCAAGGCCGGTGACACCGTCCTGATCGGAGGCGCCGCCGGCGGTGTCGGCGTCTTCGCCGTCCAGCTCGCCAGGCTCGCCGGCGCCCGGGTGATCGGAACCGCGTCCGAAGGCACCCGCGACTTCCTCCGGGGGCTCGGCGCCGAACCCGTCACCTACGGCCCCGGCCTGGAGGAACGGGTGCGCGAGATCGTTCCCGACGGGGTGAGCGCCGCGACCGACCTGTTCGGCACGCAGACGGCCGAGGCGGCGCTCGCGCTGGGTGTCCCCGCGGAACGGATCTCCACGATCGCCGCCGGCCCCAACCCGCCCGGAGGCGTGCGCGCGACCAGCGGCTTCGACGCGCGCCCCGAGGACCTGAACCGGATCGCCGACGCCATCGCCGTCGGCGAGATCACCGTCCCGATCGCGGCCGCCTTCCCCCTCGAACAGATCCAGGAAGCCGTACGACTCCAGGCCGGTCGCCACGTCCACGGAAAGATCGTCATCAACCTCTGAGGGCCCGGCTGCCACCGGCACCCCGCACAAGCCAGCCTGGTACCGGCTACCCGCGCAGACCCGCCCGGCACCGGCGCCGCAACGTCGCAGAACGCTGCTTCAACCGGCTCAAGCAATGGCGCGCTATCGCCCCCCGCTACGACGAACTCGCCCGCCACTACCAAGCGGCTCACCCTGATCAGCGCCCTGCTCTCCTCTGGATCAACACATCATTCGCCGGACAGGCCCTAAGGGCGGCGTGTATCGCGGGCGTATCGAAGAACACATATGCCACCGCAACCATCCTCCGGCTTGGGTGTGAAGGCATGGGCCCACAGCGGGCCGTGCCGTGGCATAGGGGCCCCGGCTTCGAAGGCGACCGCGAAAAGGGGAAGGCCATGGCCGAGGACGGAGAATGGGGTCGGCGTTCGCTGCTGCGGCGTGCCGCCGTGGTGGCCGGTGTCGCCGCGGCCGCACCGCTGCTGGGTAAGACGGCCACGGCTCACGCCGGCAGCGAGGACGCGGACACGTTGTTCCAGGCCGGGAAGTTCGAACGAGCCGGCCGCATGTACGAGGAGATCATCAAAAAGGACCCTGAGAACGCGCACGCCGCACGTCAGCGCGGCTATGTGGGGCTCCTGGGCAACAAGTTCCCCGAGGCCGAGAAATACCTCACGATGGCCCTGAACCTGGCACCCGACGACAAGCAGACCAACCGGTTGCTGGCCGATTGCTACACCCGGCAGGACAAACTCTCCCTGGCCGCACCCCGCTGGCGGGCGGCCGGTGAGGAAGCCTACGCCGAACAGTTCCAGGCGATCCACGGCACGCCGTATCAGGTCCACGGCGACGTCGCGCGGCTGCCATGGCAGCAGACGGACCCGTTCCCGCTGGTGGAAGCCTCGATCAATGGCGGCCCGCCGAAGAGCTTCACGTTCTACACCCACATCGACTCGTTGGGCGTGTCCGCGAAACTCGCCAAGGAGACCGGGCTGAGCGTCGTGGCCAAGCAGAAGATCGAGGCGTTCGGCGACATCATCTGGCTGTACTACGGAGTGCTGGAATCCTTCAAGATGGGCGGCATCGAACTGCGCAACCTCCCGGTGGGGTGGTCGGAGCGGGAGTCGGGGGAGAGGTCGCCCCCGAGGCCCACGACGGCATGATCGGCACGTGGGTCTTCTACCACTTGCTGCCCACCTTCGACTACGCGGGCAGGTCGCTGATCCTGCGCCGCCGCACCCCCGAGACGGCTCGAAGGGCACGCGCTGACGCCGCACGCGCGGGTGCCAGGCCGCTGCCGTTGTGGCTGGCCGATGACCACCTGCTGTACACCGAGGGCAGCGTCGCCGACGCCGCCGCCTCCGACACAGGGGTGGTGTCCCTGAACATCGGCGGGACCGGCGAACAGGTCGCGGGAATCTCCGAGGAAACGGCCAAGCGGTTGGGGGTCCGCATCGACTACGACCGCCCGTTCGCGTCCTTTGCCGGAGGCCAGCCCGTCGTCGCCTACCCCTGCTACCCCAAGGAGGTCCGGCTCGGTGACATCACCGCCAAGGGCGTCTATTGCTACGCGGGTGGAAAGAACACGCTCGGCGGCGAAGGGTTCTACAAGCTGGCCGGCTTCGACCACGCCTTCCACAAACCCACCAACATCACACTCGATTTCACCACCATGAACGCCTACATCGCCCGAGGCAAGGCCACCTGATCGCCGCGGTCGCACGGCCCCAGCCCGGAATCACCACACCGGCTGGGGCCGTCCCCATTCAACCGGCATTGACACCGCGACCACCCCTTCGCCCCGGTGGCCACCGAGCCCCACGGACGCCATCACGGCGTGGCCCTGTCGAACGGCACCGGGCCGTTCACCGTCGCCATCGATGAACCCCCGGCCCCTCGATGGACCTACCGGCCGCATGGGCTCGTATCCCCGCGGTCGCGGCGTTCACCCGTCAGGACTGCCCGGTCAGCCGGCGTCCGGCCCGGGCCGGAGGTGAACCGCCCGCCGGGACTCGTACCAGGTCTCGCCGACGGGCTCGCCCGCCATGTTCCAGCTCCAGGAGATCGTCGGGGTGATGCGCAGGTAGTGGCCGGGCCCCACCATGCCCACCCTCTCCACAGGCCCGTCCGCTTCCCCGTACACCCGAACGCCGCGCACGATGAACGGATCGAACGAGACCATGTCGTCCACCACGAAAGCGACCTTCGAACGGCCCTGGCCGACGTTGCGGAACTTGCGGGTATGCAGGACCGAATCGCCCGAGCCCCCCACCCAGAAGCAGCTCCCATCGAACTCGAAGGCGACCGGAACCACATCCGGCTGTTCTTCCGCGCAGAGACTCGCGAGCCGGGCAAGCGGCTGCGACCGTAGAAAAGCGACCTCTTCCTCGGTGAATGACACGAGCATCTCCCTCGAACGATCCAGGCCCACGCCACGCTAGACCACCCCGAAGCCGGACAGCGGCACTTCTCCGCCGCCCGCCCCGCCCCACGACAGCAATGGCTCTGATCACGACAGGCCCTGGAGGGGAGGGCCGGACACGACCTGGTACTGGCGGCGCGCACAGGCCCGGCTGGTATCGGTCGTGCGCTTCAAACCGGTTGTTCTCAAGAATGGCGTGCGGGCCGTCGTCCAGGCAGCCTGGCGCGGCGGACCGTTCGGGCGCTAAAGGGGCCGGACGAAGTTCCCCGGGTGCGGCTCCGCGATTCCGGGGTTCGATTCGTTGCACCGCGTCGTACCGATCGCGCGTTGGGAGCGGCCCGGCGGTCGACGCGGACGGGGGGAGAGAGCGGTTGCGCGTGGAGCTAGGGGGTTGGGGGTTGTCGAGCAGCGCGGTGCCCAGGTCGGTGGGCTCGTGGAGGGCGGTGTTGCGGTATCGGAGTGTGTGGATCAGGCCGGCTCGGCGTAGGACGGTGGCGTGTTCGCTGGCGCTGGGCGGGGCGATGCCGATGAGCGCGGCGAGTTCGGTGGTGGTGCAGCCGGGGTGGTCGGCGATGGCGGCCAGGACGTTCGCGCGGGTACGGCCGAGTAGTGCGGCCAGGGCTGCATGGCCGGGCCGGGTGTCGCGGGGGGCGAGGGCGGTCAGGTGCAGCAGGGGCTGGTCCTGGAAGGCGGGATAGCTGAGGACGGGTTGGGGCCGGGCGTCGTCGTCGACGCTGGTCCCGGAGCCGAACAGCGACGGGGCCAGCAGGAGTCCCTGGCCTTCCAGGTGCAGGTCGTGGTCGATGTGGGGCGGCATCCGCACTTCCAGGACGGGCGGATTCCAACTGACCGACCGTGGGCTCACCTGGGCGAGCATGGCTTCTACGCCTCCGTTCAGGAAATGGCGCGTGCGCATGGTGCGGTCGGCGATGAAGTGCTGGGTGAGTCGCGGCCAGACGGGCTCGAGCAGGGCGTGGTGCAGATCGGCGAATCCTCGGTAAAGGCGTTCTCGTAATTCCGCGTCGTCCGATAGCCGGCGGGCCCAGTCCGCCATGGGCCGGTGGTGGGCCAGCCGCGCCAGGTCATCGTGTAGGTGTTCGGGCGGGATGCTGCGTATCCGGTCGAGCTGCTCCTCGAACGTTCCGTTTCCGACGGGCGTGAGCAGGGCGGGGGACCAGCCGGTCCGCGGGATGAGCGAGAGCGCCATCCGCGCCGAGACGGATAAGCGTGCGCGGGTGCGTCGCCTCCATGCGTCCAGGCGGGCGGGGTTCACGCCGTCTTTGAGGGTGCGGGCCGCGCGGTCGAGTTCGGTCAGCGGAACGGGCGCGTGGGCCAGACGTGTGCGGGCGAGGTCCTGGTCGGTGAAGTGAATGCGGTACGACATGCCCTGAATTTCTTTCTGTCCGCAGCTCAGGGGCCTGGGCGCCGGTGCCTGCGTCTGGCTCGTCCGAGCCTAACTCCCGGTGCGTGGAGACGTCCGCTGACGGCCTTGTTCGGCCCTGGCCGAATCATGTCGCGGTCAACGCCTCGGGGTGCGGACACTGGCCACACGGCAGCGAATCGCCTGCCAGGGATGGGGCGAGGCCCTTTCCGCGTATTCCCGCGATTCCCCGGCTACAGGGGCGCCGGGGGAATCGTGATTTCGTCGGTGACTCGTCCGCTCCGTTGTCCACGTCGGCACGGAAGGCTGCTGCGAACGAATCCGGTGGAGGCGGGACGCGGTTCGCGGCGTGGCACCGGACCACGTCCAAGGGGGCCAGAGGGTTTATGGCGTTGGGGTATTTGGCTGGTTGGTTGAGGCGCGGGCTGGGCTCGGGGGTGGAGGGGGGTGGCGGATAGTAGGGCGAAGAGGATTGTGCAGGGTTTGTCGGAGCGGTTGTCCCAGGCGTGGTTGGTGCCTCGCTGGATCAGGACGTCGCCGGGGCGCATGAGGGTTTCGCCGCTGTCCAGGACGCTGTAGATCGCGCCGTCGATGACGTAGGCGTAGTCGAGTGAATCGGTGCGATGGACGTACGCGGTCGCGCCTGGTTCGTGTGGGGGAACTCGACCACGCGTAGCACGCTGCCTCGGGATGGGGGCGCCAGCGGCACTCCGGGGCCGATCGGGTCGCGGTAGGGGGTCGCGTTGCTGGGGCTTCCCTCGTGCAGCCAGAGGTTGGTCACGGTGGCGTTGGCGGTGGTCTCGACGTGCGGGCATTCGCGGTCTTCGACGACGGTGGAGCGTCCGTCGGGGTCGTGGCCGGTGACGATTCTGCGGAACGTTCGCATTACCGGGCCCCTTTTCGCTGCCAGAGGATGTGGCTTCCGAGTGGTTCGCCGCCCATCTTCATCGGCGGAGTGTCGAGTTTCAGAGTGTTCTCGTCCTCGAAGACGCATGTTCTGGTGAGGTCGGCGCCGACGAAGTTCGGGAACGTCGCGATCTTCACGTGGTGGACGACCGTCGCGGTCGGCTCGTCGACCTCGTAGGTTCCGGCGTACGAGATGATCGAGCGGTACGCCTCGGCCCGTTCCTGCTGCGTGCCGCCGTCGAGCGACCCGTCGGCGAAGGGCGCTCGTTCGGCGAGCGTGAGGTTGGCGCTCATCGTTCCTTCTCCGGTGTAAATGAGCAGTCCGGTGCAGGCTGTGGCGGGGCCGAGGGGCGGATCGATCGTTTCCCCGCCGCGGAAGACCTTCCAGTCGATCATTCGCCAACTGCCGAGAAGGCGGGCGCGGACGGAGGGCGTTGCCGATGGTTGTCTCATCGGTTCACACCGGTGGCGCGATGAACAGGCCGCGGTCGACGTCGTTGTGCGAGCGGGCCGCGATGGACTCGTTCATCTCGTTCGCGGTGCCCCACTGGTCGGCGTTGGCGGGATCGGTGAGGTCGTAGATGTGCGGGTGCCAGGTGTCCTCGTCGATGATCTCCAGTTCGGTGGTGTACTCGACGGTGTTCCCGGCCCGGTCGAGGAAGTAGCTGAACGAGTTGTCCCCGGCGCGGTGCCGTCCGGGCCCCCAGAGCCGCTCGAAGCCGAGGCGGCGCAGGCGGCCGGTGCCGCGCATGAACTCGTCGACGCCGCGCATCTCGAACGAGGCGTGGTGGAAGGCGGCGTGCGGGCCGCGTACGAAGCCGAAGCTGTGGTGGAACGTGTTGCACCGCAGGAACCACATGATCTCGCGGTCGCCGATGCGCATCGTGTCGGACAGCCGGAATCCGAGTTTCTCGATATACCAGCGGACGGTCACTTCCGGAGTGGGCGTGTTCATCAGCACGTGCGAAAGCCGTACCGGCACGGATTCGCGCTCTTCGATCCTCCGGTGCGCGCGGACCGTCACGTCCGCGGAGACCTCGACGACCCGTCCCTCGTTGTCGAAGAACCGGACGCCGTAGCCGCCGCCCGGGGTGTCGAGCGCGCGGGGCTCGTGGACGAGCGTCACCCCTTGGGCGATGAGTCGCTCGGTCAGGGCGTCCACGTCGGCGGGACGGGCGGCGCCGAAAGCGATGAGGTCCGTGCGCTTCCGGACGTCCTTGCGCAGCCGGACGACGTACAGTTCCGGTGAGCCTTCGGCGGCGAGAAAGGACACGTCCGAGTCGTTGGCGGTCTCCGTCAGTCCCCACGTCTCCAGGTAGAACGTGCGCTGTTCGGAGAAGTTCGGCATCGCGATGTCGACGTGCCGCAGATGTGTGATCAGGCCGGTGGCGTTCATGTCAGTTCCCTTCTGCTGCCGGTCGGACGAGCCGGTGGGGCGAGCCGGTCGGTCAGCCAGTCGACGATGGTGGGCAGGACGGGGCCCGATCCCATGTGCCCGCCGGGAAAGAGCCGCGCGGACTTCGGCGCGCCGTGTTCGAGGGCGAGGTGGATGTCGGCGGAGGCGTTCTGCTGGTCGTCCTTTCCGTTGACCAGCAGCAGCGGGCACGACTCCTGGTCCAGAATTCCCTGGTCCAGCAGGGAGAGTTCGGGGCAGCGCGCGACGTAGTCCGCGAAGGTGGTGCCGCCGAAGATGCGCGCGCGGGCGGGCATGAGGTCCATCAGGTAGGACGAGGCGTTCCGGGACTTCTCCTGCCATTCGGGCTGGAACGTCAAGTGCACCCCGCCGCCCCAATTGACCGCGGCGGTGAGGTGTTCGCGGTGCGTGTGCGCCAGTTTCATCGCCCAGTACCCGCCGAAGGACAGGCCGAGGGCCGCGACCCGTTCCGAGTCGAGGTCGTCCCTGTTCCGCAGCCATTCGAACACCGGATTCCACTGGCGTTCCGCGTCGGGACCGGCGAGCACCGGAGACTGCCCGACGCCCGGCTTGTCGATGTGCACCGTGGCGAAACCGCGTTCGCGCAGGAGCCGGCCGCGGGCGTAACTCTCCTCTTTCCACACGTCGATTCCGCCCCACATCAGCACGACCGGTGGCCTGGCCGCGTCGGGTCCGGGCGGCCGGGCCACCAGGAACGAGACGGAGCGGCCTTCGCCCGCGCGGCCGTCGAACGGGACGCTGACCTGCTCGACGGGCGTCTTCTCCCGTTCGCAGACCCGGGCGAAATAGGTGCGGGCCAGCTCGTACGCGGCCAGCTTGGCGGGATGGGTGGGGGATGGATACCGCCCGAGGAACGCGAACTGATACGCCTGCCACCAGTTCTCCAGGGCGGTGTCGCGGTCGCCGTCGATATCGGCCCGTTCGGCCGCGGACGCGAACTCCGCCGCGCCGCCGAGCCAGTGCTCCGCCCAACGGACCGGGTCGACGCCGGGAAGCGTCTCGATGTATCGGGAGGCCGCGGCCTCGCCGATGGCGTTGAACGGGTTGCGCCGCTGAGCGAGATGCGCGCGCAGCCACGACTTCGCCTCGGGCAGGGACGGGGTGGCGTTGTCGGACAACCGAACCTCCTGTGTCACGCCGGCTGAGCCATCCGCCGATGGCACGTTTCGATGAGCGGGTACGCGTCGCGGTGCCGTTGCTCCTGTTCGAGACGGGCGATCGCGACCGAGGTCCTCACCAGGACCGAGCACCGTTCCCTGCGGCGTTCGGTGAACGTTTCGAGGGCCTCGCGGACGTCCTCGCACCGGTCCAGTTCCTGCGCCAGGACCAGGCCGTCCTCGATCGCGAGCGCGGCCCCGCTGGCCATCTGCGGCGAGGGCGCGTGCGCGGCGTCGCCGATGACGACACTCGTCCCGGCGGACCACGGCGCGTCCACGAACGCGGTCTGCACGGGCCGTCGGATCACCGAGCCGGACCGCGCGACCTCGGGCCGCACCTCGGCGGCACGGCCGGTGAACGGGGCCAGCAGCTCTCCCATCCGCGCGGCGAGGTCGGCGTCCGGAAGCACGTCCGGCCGGACCCCGTTCTCGGTGAGGAACACGTATGCCTGGCTCGGGGAGATCGGCACGACGCCCGTCTGGTGGCCGACACCCGCGAAGGTGTGGATGCCGGTGGCCCAGGCAGGGCGCGGCACGAGGGCCCGCCACACCATCTGGCCGTGGTAGCGGATCGGGGCGGAACGGCCGATGAGGTCACGGACGACGGAACGGATCCCGTCGGCGCCCACGAGCAGTTCGACGTCTCGCGTCGTTCCGTCGGTCAGTTCGGCGCGTACCCGGCCGTCCCCCTGGTCCAGGCGGGAGACGCTGAGTCCGTGGCGGGTCCGCGCGCCGAGCCGCAGCGCCTCGGCGCGCAGGATCCGGTGCAGCTCCGGGCGCGCGATCCCCGCCATGGCCGGGCGGTCCCGGCCGATCAGGCGCGGGAGCCCGATCGGGGTCGCCGCCCCGTCCGCGTCGACGTTGGTGATCACGCTCATGCCGTATCCGGCGGCAAGGCACTGGTCCGCGAGCCCCAGGCCGTCGAGCGCGCGAAGCGAAGGGCCGGTCAGGCTCAGCCCCCATCCGGCGGTGGCGCCCTCGGCGCCCGCTTCGATGACCTCGACGAGCCATCCCCGCCGGGCCAGGGCGCTCGCCGCCGTCAGTCCCGCGATGCCGGCGCCGACGATCAGCGCTGAACGCGCGCCGCCACTGTTGTCCATAGGCCCTCCAAGCCGTTGCGCTCGGCCAAGGTAGGGCGGCGGCCTCGGGCTTTCTGTCCGGTTCGGGAGGAGGTCGTCCGGTTCCGGCAACGGTTCCGGAAGGGGATAACGAACGTCTGGAACCGGACAGCGGCCCCGCGACCGCCCGCTTAGCGTGTCCGGTCCCGCGCGCGCACGTGCCGCGACGGCCTTGCGCCCGACCCCTCACCGGAGGCAACGATGTCCGAGACCACCGATCCGGCCGGACGGCCGGGCGACGACGTCCTCTACGACGTCGTTCTGATCGGGTACGGCCCGGTCGGCCAGACCCTGGCGGCGCTGCTCGGGCAGGCCGGCCGCGAGGTCGCGGTGTTCGAGCGCTGGCCCCGGCTGTACGGCCGGGCGCGCGCCGGGCACGTCGACCACGAGATCATGCGGATCTTCCAGTCCCTCGGCATCGCCGAACGGGTCGAGCGGGACATGTTCCGCGCCACCAAGTACGTGTTCCGCAACGCGGACGGCGAGACCCTGCTGACCTTCGACTGGGACGCCGACGGCATCTCCGGGTGGCCCTCGGACTACATCATGTACCAGCCGTCGATCGAGGACGCGCTCGACGCGGCGGTGCGCGCCCAGCCGACCGTCTCGGTGCACCAGGGCTGGGAGGCCACCGCGATCGCCCCGCACGAGGACCACGTCGAAATCACCCTGCGCGAGAGCACCGAGTCCCGTTCCGGCGAGAGCGCTTCCGGCGCGCGGACCCGGACGGTCCGGGCCCGGTACCTGGTGGGCGCCGACGGCGCGAACAGCTTCGTCCGTACGCGGCTCGGCGCCTCCCAGACCGACTTCGGGTTCCGGGAGACCTGGTTCGTCTGCGACCTGGAGCCGAACGTCCCGCTGGACCTCGGATTCGACAACGGGCAGGTGTGCGACCCGGCCCGGCCGCACTGCCTGTTCCAGCTCGGCGCCCGGCACCGCCGGTTCGAGTTCGCGCTGCTGCCCGGCGAGGACCCCGGACGGTTCCGCGACCCGCGGGCGGCCTGGGAGCTGCTCGCTCCGTACGGCGTCACACCGGGCAAGGCCGATCTCGTCCGGCACGCGGTCTACACCTTCGAGGCCAAGCTCGCCGACCGGTGGCGCCGCGGCCGGATCCTGCTGGCCGGCGACGCCGCGCACGTCATGCCGCCGTTCATGGGGCAGGGGATGTGCTCGGGGATCCGCGACGCCAAGGCGCTGGCCTGGCGGCTCGACCTGGTGCTGCGCGGCCTCGCCGCCGACGCCGTTCTCGACGGCTACCAGGCCGAACGGGCGCCGCACGTCGAGACGCTGATCCGGATGTCCGTCGAGGCGGGCCGGGTGTCCTGCACGTTCGACCCGGAGATCGCCGCGGCCAGGGACGAGGCGTTCCGGCGCGGCGAGGTCGCGCCCCCGCCGCCGTTCCCGCACCTGCTCGACGGGCTGCTCGACACCGGGGCCGGAGGAAGGGCGGCCGAGGTCGTGGGCCGGCTCGCCCCGCAGGGCCGGGTGCGGAGCGGCGGTCGGACCGGGCGGTTCGACGACGTGGTCGGCCACGGATGGACGCTGCTGCTCGCCCCCGGCGCGGACTGCGATCTCACCCCCGGCCAGGCCGCCGTCCTCGACCGGCTCGGCGCCCGGATCGTCGCCCTCGGCGAGGACCCCGCCGACATCGACGGCTACTACGCTGGCTACTTCGCCCGGACGGGCCTCTCGATGATCCTCTACCGCCCGGACTTCTACGTCTTCGGCGCCGCCGAGGACGGCGCCGCGGCCGGCCGGGTCGTGGACGCGCTCGGCCGTTCGATCGGCGGGCCCTCGCAGATCCCGGCCGTTCCGTGAGCGCGGCCCCGGACTGGAAGGCCGCCGCGGAGGCGCACAAGCGGGCGATGCCGGTGCAGCGCCTCGTCGGCAACGGCATGGACCTCGCCGACGCCGGCGAGCTCTACCGGCTCGTGGACCTCGGACGGCCGTGGGACGCGGTCGCCGAGGAGCTGGGCGAGCGCGACCTGGCCCGCGCGGACGCCGCCCTCGCCGAGGGGCACACCGCGACCGCGCGCGGCTGGTACCTGTTCGCGTCGGCGTGCTTCCGGGTCGGGCAGGTCCCGCTCGCCGACACCGAGCCGCGCAAGCGGGAGCTGTACCGCAAGCTGATCGCGGCCTTCGGCGCGGCGGGCGCGCTGGCCGTGCCGGTCGCCGAGCACCTGGACGTGGACACCCCGGCCGGGGTCGTGTCGGGCTGGCTGCTGCGCCCCGCCGGGGTACGGAACCCGCCCGCGGTGGTGATCGTCGGCGGGTTCGACGGGTGGCGGGAGGAGTACCACCTCGGCGCCACGTACCTGCTCGACCGCGGGATCGCCGCGTTCCTCGCCGACGGTCCCGGCCAAGGGGAGAGCAGGCTGTTCCACGGCAGCCGGATGACCCCGGACGTGGCCGGGGCGTTCGGGACCGTCGCGGAGAGCCTGCGCGCGGACGGCAGGCTCGGCGACCGGGTCGGGATCTGGGGGAACAGCATGGGCGGGTTCCTCGCCGCGCTGGCCGCGAGCGCGGACGAGGCGTTCGCCGCCTGCTGCGTCAACGGCGGCACCGTCCGTCCCGCCGAGGTCCTGGACCGCTACCCGAGGTTCGTCGAGAAGGTGCGGCCGCTGCTCGGGATCGACGATCCCGAGCGGGCTCGGGCGGCGATGCGGCGCTACCGGCTCACCCCGGAGCGCCTGGCCCGCCTGCGGGCCCCGTTGCTGGTCCTGCACGGCAGGCCCGACCGGGTGTTCCTGATCGAGAACGCCCGCGCGCTGTACGACGCCGCGGGATCGTCCGACAAGCGCTGGGCCGAGTGGCCCGACGGCGACCACTGCGTCTACAACCATTCGTACGAGAAGCACGTGCTCGTCGCGGATTGGTTCGCCGACCGGCTCTCCGCCTCAACGGCCCATGCTCCGCCCCCTCGACCGGTGGCATCATCGAACCGCGTACCGAAGAGGTGAGCAGTGTTGTCGAGTCCCCTCCGCAGTTTCGTCATCACGAAGTCCGGCAATCCGGTGAACCTGCTCCACTCGGCGACCCGGCTGTTCGGCGGGGCGGTCACCACCAGCCCCCTCGGCCCCTTCGCCGACGGCGAGCACGAGGTGCGCGGCATCGCGGCCGCGGACTTCGCCGTCGGCTATTTCGCCTCCCCGCTGGCGGTACGGGTCGGCACGACGCCCGGCAGGGACTCCTACTTCGTCAACCTCGGCCTGGACGGTGAGATCTCCGCGAGCCGCGGCGGCGACCAGGTCGTCCTCAGCCGGGAAAGGGCCGGGGTGTTCAATCCGGGCGACGCCCAGGAACTGCGCCCGAACCGGCCGGGGACGAGATTCCTGGGCCTGCGGATCGACGCCGGACTCGTCCGGCGGGAACTCGCGGCGCTCACCGGGCGCCCGACCCGTTCCGCCGTGCGCTTCGACCTCCCGCTCGACCTTTCCGAACCGCAGGGGAGAGCGGTGAAGCTGCTGATCGAGTCGTTGATCGAGCAACTCGACTCCGGCGATCCGCTGTTCCAGCGGGAGGAACTGCGGCGGAGCCAGTTGCGCTGCATCGTGACCGCGCTGCTGCTGGCCCAGTCGCACACCCACACCGCCGCGCTGCGCGACGTCCCCGGAACCCCGCATCCGAAAGCGCTGCGCGCGGCCGTCGCCTTCATCGAAGCCAACCTGCCGGAACCGCTCTCCCTCAGCCGGATCGCGGAGGCCGCCGGATGCAGCGCCCGGACGGTCAGCGGCGCCTTCCGGGACAATCTCGGGACATCTCCGATGGCCTACGTCCGCGACCTCCGGCTGGACCGGATACGCCACGACCTGCTGTCGACCGACGACCAGATCGGCGAGATAGCGTACCGCTGGGGCGTCACCCACCTCGGCCGGTTCGCAGCCGACTACCGGTCCCGCTTCGGCGAACTCCCGTCGGCCACCACCCGCGGGTAACGGCCACCAAGGCATCGGCCTTTCTCACCGGCGGCGCGGCCACCGCGGACAGCCGTTCACTCGGCGGTCATCGTCGCCTGCCAGGCTCCCGGGCGCATGCCTGTCGCCTTCCGGAAGAACACCGAGAAGTTGGACGCGTCGGGGAAGCCGAGCGCCCTGGCGCAGGCGGCCGCGGTGAGGCGGTCGTGCGCGAGGAGCCGTTTGGCCTCCAGCACGATCCGATCGACGATGTACGCCTTGGCGGTGCGGCCGGTGACCTGCTGTACCGCCCTGGACAGAGTGCGGGGCGCGTAGCCGAGGGACCGGGCGTAGTGGCCGACGTCGTGGTGGTCGCGGAAGTGCGCTTCGACGCTCGACCGGAACAGCCGGAACGCCGCGTTCGCCGCCCGCGCCTCGGCGTGCGGTGGCCGCAGCCGGGCGATGAGCGCGGAGAGCAGGATCTCGGGCAGCTCCGCCGACGCGTCCCCGGGCGGGGCGGTCGCTTCGAGGACGAGATGGTCGCGCGCGCTGTCGACGAACGGCCAGTCGGCGTCGGGAATCGTCCATTGCGCGACCAGATCCGGTGACGCGACGAGTTCCCTGGTGGCGTGGGTGACCGGTGCGGTCGGCACGAACAGTACGACGTGCCCCGCCACCCCCGCGATGTCGTCCCATCGATGCACCGCGCCCGGACCTATCCACACCGCGGACCGTTCCCGGAGCGGGTGCCGGAGGAAGTCCACCGTGACGGCTCCCCGTCCGGCGTCGACGAGGGCGAGGACGTTGAAGTCGGCGCGCTGCGTCCCGCCGTCGTTCAGCTCACGAAGGCGCTCGAACGTCATCGTCTCGACGGCGGCGGCACGGCGCCCGGCGGGCTGGTAGGTCATCTGCCGGATCACGCTCACGTGTCCATTTTTCACCATCGGACGACCGATTCCTCCGATGCCCCTGTGTCTCTGAAGAGCTTGAATGACTCCACGGAACGAACGCTCCGCGACGCTGAAGGAGAAGGTGACCATGACCACCGCACACCCGCCCCTGCCCGTTCACGACCACCGGCCGGGGGCCGGACCGACCCTGGTCTTCCTGCATTACTGGGGCGGGTCGGCCCGTACCTGGGACCTCGTCCTCGATCGCCTCACCGGCCGCGACACGCTCACCGTCGACTTCCGCGGATGGGGCCGCTCGCGCGACCTGCCCGGGCCCTACACGCTCCGCCGGTTCGCCGACGACACGCTCGCCGTGATCGCCGACGCGGGCGTCACCGACCACGTCCTCGTCGGGCACTCCATGGGAGGCAAGGTCGCGCAGTTGGTCGCGGCCACCCGGCCCGCCGGCCTCCGCGGGATCGTCCTCGTCGGCCCCGCCCCGGCGAAGCCTCCGGCGCACGTCACTCCCGGCTACCGGGAAGGGCTCTCCCACGCCTACGACTCCGACGAGTCCGTCGCCGACGCGCGGGACAACGTCCTCACCGCGACCGCGCTGCCCGAGGCGATCAAGTCTCAGATCGCGGACGACTCGCGCGCCGCCGCCGACGCCGCCCGCGCGGAGTGGCCGCTGCGCGGCATCGCCGAGGACGTCACCGGGCACACCCGCATGGTCGGCGTCCCCGCCCTCGTCGTCGCCGGAGAGAACGACCGGGTCGAACCCGTCGGCGTGCTCCGCGACAACCTGGTGCCCTACCTCCCGGGAGCCGAACTCGTGGTCATCCCGAAGACCGGGCACCTGATCCCGCTGGAGGCCCCGGCCGACCTCGCCGCCGCGATCACCGCGTTCGCCCCGGCGTCCCGACCGGCCACCCGAGACGGCCTAGGAGTCCAGGTCCTGTGACTTGGACCGGCCTCGCACGCGGGAGCGGACGCGGAAGACGAGGGCCGCGCCGTAGGCGGCGGCGAGGGGGGCGATGAACCACATGATGTAGGCGTAGTGGAGCAGCCAGGCGAGGGCGGCGCTGAGAGCGAACCAGACGCCGACCGCCCAGGAGGCGTCGGCGTGGTCGCGGGTGGCGGCGGGGTCGTCGGTGCTCAGGTCGGCGGCGACGGCGATCTCCTTGATGACCGCCTCGCAGAAGACCATGGCCGCCATCGTCCCGGCGAACAGGGTCTGCGCCATCGGATTGGTGATCGAGGCGCCGATGACCGCGGTCGGGAACGGCAGGAAGGCCGCCAGCATCAGGAACGGCGCGTGCCAGAACGCGAACGCCCTCGACAGCCGGTGGACGCGGTCCATCAGCTGGTGGTGGCGGCGCCACACCGACCACAGCAGGACGAACGCCAGCGCGAACGCCAGATAGGAGCCCCGCTGGTCGACCAGGAAGTCCCACAGCGCGTGCCCGGACTCCCGCTGCCTCTCGTCCGGACGTTCCAGCTCCACGGCCAGCAGCGTCATCGCGATCGCGAAGACCGCGTCGGTGAAGAAGGCCAGTCTCTCGGGCGAGAGCCCAGGCTCAGGCCGCGTGTCCGCGCTCATGCAACTCCCTGTCATCGGGTCTTCGAACGGCCATCATTATCCGAGATGGAACGGACACGTTCCGTCCCCTCTTCAGCCCGCCGCCGACGCGATGCCCAGCACGCGCACCAACGCCTGCGTCAGACCGGCTGGCCGATCGGACGGACCACGAGCGTGTTCACATCTACTCCGGGCGGCTGGGAAAGCGCCCAGACGATCGACTCGGCGACCTGCCCGGCCGTCAGCATCGACGCCTCGGGCGGTCCGCCCAAACCGTCCCAGAAGCCGGTCTCCATGCGTCCGGGCGCGACCAGTGTCACCCCCACGCCGTGGCCCGTCACCGCACGGCGGATGTTCTCCGCCAGGCCGGTCAGAGCCCACTTGGTCGCGCCATAAAGGCTGCCGGGTGCGTGGACGAAGCCTGCCACGCTGCCCACCAGGACCACCCGGCCGCGGCTCTCCTTCAGCGCCTGCATCGAGGCCCTGGCGACGACGGCCGGTCCCAGAACGTTGGTCAGCACCATCTCCCGCCAGAGCGACGGATCGCCGTCGACGACGCTGTCCGAGATGGCGAACCCCGCGTTGGCAACGACCGCGTCCAGCCGCCCGTACCTCTGGAGGGCGGCGTCCACCGCGGACTGTGCCGCCTCGGGATCGGAGGCGTCCGCGACCAGGCACAGCAGCCCATCGGGACTTCCGCGGTCTTCGGCGAACCGGTCCAGCCGGGCGCGATCGCGTCCGGTGACGGCGACCCGGTGGCCGCGTCCGAGCAGCAGGCGCGCCGTCGCCGCCCCGAGGCCCCCGGAACCGCCGGTGATCAATGCGACAGGAGAATCGGTCATGGCCCGGACGCTAGGTCCTAGAGTCGGCTCTAGGGCAAGCCGTACGCTCCGGACATGGCTCGAACGCTCCTCACGATCGGCCAGGTGGCCGAGCGCACCGGCCTCAGCGTCCACACCCTCCGCTTCTACGAGAAGGAAGGGCTCTTCGCCACGCCGGTTCGCCGCGTCCGCGGGAACCGCGTCTACGGAGAGGGAGACCTTGCGTGGCTCCACCTGTGCACCAGGCTCCGCGCGTCCGGCATGCCACTACCCGCAATCCGCGAATACGCGGCACTCGTAAGGGAGGGGCCAACGACCCTCCACGCGCGACTCGCCCTCCTCAAGACCCACCAACAGCGGATAGCCGCCCAGATCGAGGAACTGTCCTCCTGCTCCGCGCTGATCTCCCGCAAGGTGGCCCTGTACGAGCAACAACTCGCCACAGGCGGCAACGACCCCCTCCTGCCCAGCCCACCTCCCCATCAAGAGAACCCATCACCCAGCGAGTGAATATCCCTGCGTGCCCTGCCGCACAACGTTCCGGACGGCGGGCCAGTCACCGGCGTCCTCTCCTTCACAGGAACGTCGATAAGGAACCCGTCATGAAAGGCAGACGTTGACGCTGTGAGGGCGTCAATCGACTCCCTGGGTGAGGGCTGTGTAGTCGGTGACGAGGTGTCCGGTACGCCAGGGACGCGCGGCACCCGAGACCCACCAGCGCCACCACAGCGAAGGGTGTTTGACGACCTTCGCCAGCACCGGGAGCGGATCGAAATAGGTCATCCGCTGGACGGCCTTGCCGTCGCGCAACACGAACCGATCGATGCCCGGCCATTCGACCAGCTCACCTCCCGCGTGAGCGCGCAGCCGGAGCTCGATGAACAGCACATCGCCGTCGCCGCGCCACCGGTCGACCTGGACATGCAGGTCGGGCAGAAAACGCCAGATCCGCCGGAACTCTTCTTGTACGGCCGCGATTCCGCGCATCGGCGCGGCCAATGGTTGGGTCAACACGACGTCCGGGTGCAGGATCTCCGGGATCCGCTGCGGTGACGGATCGTTCCAGAAGTCGATGAAGTCAGCGACGAACTGCTCGGCGTCCTGCACGTGACCGTCTCCCCTCGGGTGAACTGCTGCGGGACGCCTATTCTTGGGCGCATGACCGCGCCGGCACTTCCACGAACGTGCGCTCCCGTACGGTTGTGGCTGCGACTCGGGCACGTTGTCTACCTCGGCCCCTCGCTGCGCCTGGGCCCCCACGCGTCGGCGGTCGCCTGCCTGGGCGTCGGCCTTGACGCGCCCTTCACCGTCCGCGCCGACGGAGCCCCGGACCTGACCGTCCGCAGCTTCCTGTTCCGCGCCAGGGCCCGGTACGAGATCCGCGACGGCGCAGGACGGATGCTGTACTGCTACTTCGACCCGACCTCGGCCCGGATGGCGCGGTGCCTGGGCGGTATGCGCCGCGTCACCGGCGGACTCTCCAGCGACCACCGCCACGAGGCGGACCTGATCGACCTGGCCACCCGGGACGAGGTGGACTACGAGCGGCTCCTGGCAGCGGCCAGCATCCCCGCGCTGAGCGCCGTCGACCCCCGGATCGCCGACGCGGCGGCGCGCATCCGCACCGACCCGGCACGCGCGCAGCGCGCCGAGACCGCCGCGCGCAAGGCGGGCCTGTCCAGGTCGCACTTCCTGCGGAAGTTCTCCGACCAGACCGGCACCAGCTTCCGCCGCTACGTGCAGTGGGCGCGGATCCTGCACGTCGCCGCGGCCTTCGCCGACGGCCACGACTTCACCCGCGCCGCCGCCGACGCGGGCTTCGCCTCGCCGTCGCATTTCACCGACACCTTCCGCGGCATGTTCGGACTCACCCCCACCGCACTGGCCGCCCTCAACCCCCAATTCCTTTTCGACGAACAAGACCTCGGCCGGTAACACGAACAGCCGCGTCGCTCCAACGCCGCCGCGAGGAGCCGCACCCGAAAGGCCCACTCCTCGCGGCATGCGCTCATGACAGCTTCGCTACCGACACCCCTCCCACCAGAAGCGTCGGCAGCAGAATCCACAGACTGTCGGGAGGTCCCATCACGTTGAGTGATCGCTGTGCCCCTGGCGGACGCACATCGGGCGACACCCCTCAAAACGTTGACCACGGCCGACCAACCGGGGGGCGGGGCGGATGGGGGTCTCACCAGGGGGTTGTTGATTCTGCTATGGGAGACTGGGCGTTCGGAAAGCCGCGGACAGGGATGGACCGGATGTTGCACAGCGTCTCGCCGCATCTCACGCGGATGCTGCTGGAGGCGGGGCAGCGGTCGGGCGTGCACCGGTCACAGCTCAGCGGCGTTCCCGGCCTGGCCGTGGTGGGCGAGGATCACGTACGGATTCCCACGGCGACCCTACTGCGGGTGTGGGAGGCGATCTCCGGGGCGATGGCGGAGGTGGGCGGCGGGGCGCGGGCGATGGAGCTGTGGCGGCCCGGACGGCTCGGCGTGTGGGACTACCTGTTCACCGCCGCCGACACGCTCCAGGACGCGCTGCACGCCTGCGGCCGCCACTTCGCGACGATCGCCGATCCCGCCGACACCCTCGGCGTCGTCCGCGACGGCGAGGGCGTCACGGTCACCTGGCACGGGCCGTACCAGGAGCATCCGTCGTTCCCGCTGATCGCGGAGTTCGTGCCGGCGATGCTGCTCGGTGTGGCGGGCTCGGGCGCCGGACGCCGGCTGGCGCCCGTGCGGGTACGGCTGCCCCACCGCGCGCCGCCCCGGTACGACCTGCTGGCCGAGGTGTACGGCACCCGGCGGATCGAGTTCGAGGCGGGCCCGCCGGCGGTGACGTTCTCGGAGGCCGACGCCGACGCGCCGTTCCCGAGGGCGGACCCGGCCCTGGCGGCGATCCTGGACGAGCACGCGCGGATCACGGTCGCCACCGCCCGTCCGGTCCTGGACTGGCTCGGCCGGTTCCACCTCGCGCTGGAGGCCGCGGTCGCGGCGGGACCGCCCGAGCTGGCCGACGTGGCGCGGCGGCTGGCGATGGGGCCGCGCACGCTGCAACGCCGCCTGAACGACGAGGGCACGAGCTGGCGGGACGAGCTGGAACGGTTCCGGCGGCAGCGGGTGGAGCACCTGTTGCGGGAGACGTCGATGACCCTGGAGGCGATCTCCGCGCGCTCGGGGTACTCCGATCCGCGCGCGCTGCGCCGGGCCGTCCACCGATGGTACGGCTGCGGCCCGGCCGCGCTCCGGACGCCGCCGCGGCCCGACCGGGCCGTCTGAACCCGCCGCGTTCGGTCGAACCCGCCGCGTTCGGTCGAACCCGCCGCGTTCGGTCGAACCCGACGCCTGGGCCTGAACCCGACGCGTTCGGTCGATCCCGACGCGTGGGGCTGGGCCTGACGCGTTCGTTCGAACCCCGACGCGTTCGGCCGAGCCTGACGCGTTCGGTCCCCTCGGTGACGTCCGCGGTCCTCCCGGCGGCCCGTACCGCGCTCGTACCGTCCGAGGCATGGACGAACGACATGACAAGCCTCCGGCCAGGGCGGGTGCGCGGCAGTGGCTGGGGCTCGCGGTGCTGCTGCTGCCGACCACGCTGCTCACCGCCGACCTCGGGGTGCTGTGGCTGGCGACTCCCGACCTCACCGCCGACCTGAGGCCGAGCGGGACCGAACTCCTCTGGATCACCGACGTGTACGGGTTCATGACCGCCGGGTTCCTGGTGGTCATGGGCACCCTCGGAGACCGGGTCGGACGCCGCCGGATGCTGCTGGCGGGAGCCGCGCTCTACCTGCTGGTGGAGTTCCTGATGCTGACGGCCGCGGCGGTGAGCAGCCCGGCCCTGCTCATCGGTTCCCGCGCCCTGCTCGGCGTCGCCGGAGCGGCGATCCTGCCCTCCACGCTGTCGTTGATCAGCGCCATGTTCACCGACCCGGGGCAGCGGACCCGGGCGATCTCGCTGTGGTCCACCGCGCTGGCGCTCGGCGTCGGGCTGGGGCCGGTCCTTGGCGGGCTTCTGTTGTCGGAGCTGTGGTGGGGGTGGGTGTTCCTACTGGGCGCGCCGGTCATGGTCGTGGTGCTCGCCGCGGGACGGTCGGTGCTGCCCGAGTTCCGGGACGTCTCGGCCGGACGGCTGGACGTGCCGAGCGTGCCGCTGTTCCTGCTGGCCGTCCTGCCGGTCGTCTACGCCATCAAGCGGACCGCCGAACACGGCTGGCACGCGCCCGTCATCGCCGCCGGCGCCGCCGGAGTCGTGTTCGGATGGCTGTTCGTCCGGCGGCAGCGGCGGCTCGCGGCCCCGCTGCTGGACCTGCGGCTGTTCGCCGACCGCACGTTCTCCGCCGCGCTGGCGATCCTGTTCCTGGGCATGATGGCGCTCAACAGCGTCGAATACCTCGTCCCGCCCTTCCTGCAAATGGTCGGCGGGCTGTCGCCGATGGAGGGCGGACTATGGCTGCTGCCCTCGGCCGCCGCGTTCCTCCTCGGCTCCCAGCTCACCCCGCCGCTGGTCCGGCGCGCCGGACCCGCCCGCGTCCTGGTGGCCGGAACGCTGGTCTCCCTGGTGGGCTACGTTCTCGCGGCGCAGGCGGCGGGCCCGGTCGCCGCCGCCGCGGCGATCACGGTCATCATGTTCGGCGTCGGCCCGATCAGCGTGCTCGGCACGGACCTGGCGGTCACCGCCGCGCCCGCCGAGAAGGCGGGTTCGGCCGCGGCGGCGGGGCAGACGGCGTACGACCTGGGCCTGGCCATGGGCATCGCGATCACCGGCAGCGTCGCCACGGCCGTCTACCGGGACCAGGTCGCCGCCCACACCCCGTCCGGAACACCCGCCGGGGCCGGGAAGGCCGCCCACGACACCCTCGGCGGCGCGATCTCGGCGGCCGAGAACCTTCCCGCCCCACTCGCCCGCCGGCTGACCGACGCGGCCCAGGACGCGTTCGTCACCGGCTTCCACGTCGCCGCGACGGTCGCCGCCGCGCTGGCGGTGGTCGTCATCGTCGTCGCCCTGACGGCGCTGCGGCGGCGAACCCCGACCCCCGTAGGCGACCCCCGTCCCGAAACCCCGGACCGCGCTCAAGCCGTTCGCTGACCCGCCCTACATAGGAGAGGAACCAAAATGGAGAACGAACTCTTCGACTACAGCCCGATCGTCGGACGGAAGCCGATCCGATGGCCCGGCGACGCCCGCGTCGCGTTCTACGTCGGACTGAACATCGAACACTTCCTCGTCGACCGCCCGTCCACAAGCCTCAACGAGGCGACGGCCGCCCTGGCGCCCGACCCGTTGAACTACGGGTGGCGCGACTACGGGCCCCGCGTGGGTGTTTGGCGGCTGACCGAGATCTTCGACCGCCACGGGATCAGGCCCAGCGTCCTGCTCAACTCCGACGTCGCCGTCCGCTACCCGCAGATCATCGAGGCCGGACGGGAACGCGACTGGGCGTGGCTCGCGCACGGCAAGAACAACTCGATCCTCCAGACCGGCATGTCCGCCGACGAGGAACGCGCCTTCCTCACCGATATCGTCGGCACCATCGAGAACGCCACCGGCCACCGCCCCCGAGGCTGGCTAGGCCCGGCGCTCACCGAGACGTTCCAGACCCCGGCGCTCCTGTCCGAACTCGGCGTCGAGTACCTCCTGGACTGGACCAACGACGACCAGCCGTA
This sequence comes from Actinomadura sp. J1-007, assembly GCF_009793335.1. GTDB lineage: Bacteria > Actinomycetota > Actinomycetes > Streptosporangiales > Streptosporangiaceae > Spirillospora > Spirillospora yumaensis. The sequence goes on from NZ_WING01000001.1 coordinate 5,581,134, forward strand.
CCGGCTGAACGTCCCCGGAATGCTGAGCGTGCCGTACGCCCTCGAACTGAACGACCTGTGCCTGTTCACCATGAACGGCTTCACCGGTCCCGAGTTCCTCCAGGCCGTCACCGACCAGTTCGACCAGCTCTACGCCGACTCCGCCGACAGCGGACGCGTCATGGCCCTGGCCCTCCACCCGTTCGTCATCGGCCAGCCGTTCCGGGCCCGCTACCTGGACCGCGCCCTGGAGTACATCACCACCCACCCCAACGTCTGGCTGACCACCAGCGACGAAATAGCCACCCACTACCTAACAACCCCCTAACCACCCCCTCACCACGCCCGACTCCACGCCCACAGGCGCGGGGGCCTCGCAGGCGGGATAGACGTGAACGGCGCCGATGCCGGAGGCGTACCACTCGACGCCGTACCGGGGCGGGGGCTCGGGGTGGTCGCCTCCTTCGTCATGGAAGCCGAATATCCCGTGACCGGTGGTGGCGATCTCGCTGTGGCTGTCGAGCAGTTGGGCCTCCCGGCGTACTCCTATGTCGCAGGCGCCGGGAGTGGGGGGCGGCATTCGTCAGGCGGGTGTGCTGCCGGGCAACATCGACCGCCGCAGCTTCCCCCGACCGGTGTCGGCGGTGATGAAGCAGAACACCTCACGGTCAGGCGGTGCGTGCTCGCTGGTACGGGGCTGTAGGAACCGGCCGGTCAGCCGCGCCATGTCCGGATCGGCGCGCGTCAGCGCCTCCATGCGTGAAGCGCAGCCTGCCTTGGCCGCGGGCTTGGACCGCCTGTCGTCCAGATGGACGTCCGCCGGGAGAATGAACCGGCCGATGAGCTGGGCGTCGTGCGGCTTGGTGCAACCGGGGAGCCGCACGCTGGTCCAGGACTCGCGCACGTCGAAGCAGTCACCGATCTGCAACTCGGCCCACAACCGGACCTCGTACGGTCGCGCGGCGAGCCGCCCGACCAGCTTGCGGGGCGACGGGCCCGCCACCGCACAACGGGCCTCGCGGTCGCCCGGCCACGCCGACCTTCGCGGCGGCAGGCTGATGATCTGGCCGTCCTCGACCGGAGAGGCCGTGTGGAACATCTCCCGCGCCCGCCCCTCGCAGGCCGTGTCGCTCATCTCCTTGAGCACGTCGGCCGCCGGCCGCCGCCGCTTGGGCAGATGCACCGCGGCGACCAGCTCGGCCTCGTGCCCCTTCTCGCACGGAACCAGGACGGTGTCGTCGGGTGTCTGCCGTCCGCTCGGCATGTCGAAGCACTCACCGACCCTGGGATAGGACGACCCCTCGCCGCCCTCACCGACCGAGGTGAACCACACCAGCGTCACGCCCACTACAAGGGCGGTGGTCCAAGCCATCGCGGCCAGCATCCCGCCGATCGCCAGACCAGCGCCGCGGCCACCGCGGCGACGGACCCGGACCAAGGCCGCCACGCCGAACCCGAACGCCAGCACCACCCCGCCGACGATCCCGAACACCAGCGCCGCCACCGCAAGGCGGCTCCACGGCGGCCGTACCACCGGAAAGGCGGACGGATCGACCGGCGCGTTAGGCGGTCCCGCGCTGGATGGGGGAGCGTCCGGAACATCACCGGCATCAGAGGACGAAGCCATAATCCAGGACACTAACGACCACGCGCATGTCCGGTATCACCATCGCCTGATCTGTTATCGCCTGCCCACCAAACGAGATGTCCCACGACGGTCGACTAAGTCAGAAGCCGGTGATAGCTGCCCTGGACACCGGGATCAGAAGAGGTCATCGAGTTCGCGGAGGAGTTGGTCGAGGGGAGTGGCGTCATCGGTCTCGGCGGCGGCGGTCTCCTCGGCCGTCCGCAGGACCTGCGTGGTGGGCGGCAGCAGAGTGACCGGGGCCGCGACGACGTTGACGGCGCTGGTGTAGCTCACCCACTCGCTCCGGGTGCTCGGGTCGATCAGCCTCCGCAATTCGCCGTAGTAGCCGTCGCTGTACGCCTGCCAGCGCGCCGTGAGCGTGTCGCGAAGCGCCCTGCGGGCCTTGGCGACCCGGCCCTCCGCCTTCTGCTCGCCGGCCACCGGACCGACGATCCCGCATAGATCGGTCATCAGGCTGCGCAGGTCCGACGACCAGATCTCGTGGGACGTCTCCCGTATCACCTTGCCCTGGGCGTCGCGTTGGTAGTTGGGAGTGGCCTGCTCGACGATGTTGGCGAGCGCGGCTTCCGTGTTGACCCTGCGTTCCACGTTGGAAAGGTGTTTCTGCAAGTCGACAAGGTTCTGCCCGGTGCGGCTCCGGCCGAATGCCACGATCCGTTCGCAGACCGCCTGCTCGCTTCTGGGAAACCCGGCCCGCATCGCTTTGATCGAACATGCCTTGAGGTAGTTGACGTACCGGGCCCAGGCCTTGTCCTCGGCCGCGGTGTACGCCCGCTCCGCCGCCGACTGGTCCTTGCTCTTCTTCGGATACGTCTTCACCAGCAGCGGCCCCTGCCTGGTCCAGTGCACGAACTCCCGAGGTCCCGTCACCTTCACTCCGGTGACGCCGAGTGCCCCGAGCGCATCGGCGATCCGCTCGGCCGCACCCCCCGGCCGCCCCGTACTGCACACGACCAGCACGAGTTCGTCCCCGCGCTGCAATCCCCGTGCGACGAGGTGCTTGGCGAACTCGGCCTCGTTGGCCATCTGGTCCTGCATCATCCCGAGCGCGCCGTGCCCGATCACGTAGTTGACGCCCGGCGGACGCACCGCCCGCACGACGTTCACGTCACTGTCGAACGTCCCCGACCGCACCCCCGCCGGATCCAGCGTCAGGACCGTCTCCCGCAACTCCAGATCGTCCTTGATCTCGGTGAGAGCGTCCGTCTCCCCGCCGTACCGCCGGTGCAGGATCATCCGCCCATCCTTGACCCGCCCCACCAACCCGACAAGTCACCCCATAGCCACACCGGAGCATCAACGCCCCCCATTCCGCCGCCCGCGCCCAGCGACCCCCGAGACCTGACCGACCACGCCGCCCGAGCCCGCAGCCGACACCGGCCACTCGGCCACCTCGCATACGACCCGTACCGCATCCGTACCGCCCACGCCGACGACCTCGCCCCCCAGATCGCCTCCAGTCAACGCCCCCAACCCTTGAGGAAGAGCCGAACCGGTCAGAACGCCATGCAGCCCTCATGGAGATTCGTCTCGGCGGTCCCGCCGGCGCCCCAGGACGCTGCGAATGATCTCCCTTAACTCGGCTGTCCCGCAGCGGATCGCGGTCACCATGACCGTCCCAAACCCTCGCCCCCGCCGTGCCGCTATCCGTCAGCTTTCGCAACGCGGCCTACATCCCCGGCTGCCACAACCAGTTCCGAGCCAACACCCGCGACAACTCCGCCGCTGGCAGCTGCTGACCGGCGCTACGTACCCGCGGAACTCACCGGGCGGGCCGGGGCTGCCCACCTCCCCAGGCCGCCCGCCGGTCGGCCACTACCCGCCGGGGGTGGACGTCCCGCCGCCCGGTCCGTCCTGTTGTGGCCAACCGGCAGCGGCCGCTACCGCCGGTGTCATTGACTGACCGGATATGGCAGGACGAACCGGGCGTGGGCTGGAGTCGGCGCGGCGGTACTGGGCAGGCGTGCGAGAACGGCGGGACGGGCGGGCGTTGCGGGTGCGTCCGCTGGCGGCGGGGTTCTGGATGCTGGCCGCGGCGGGTGCGGCGGCGTTGGCGATCTGGGTGACGACCGCGTGGCTGCTGGAGGTCGCCGACGATGCCAAGGCGGGGACCGAGCGGGCCCGGGTGCGGGTGGACGCGGTGCGAACCGGGCTGGCCGCCGGCGGCGGTGCGGCCGCTGCGGTCGGGTTGATGCTGGCGTTCCGGCGTCAACGCCACGCTGAGCTGGCGACCGCGCTGGGCGAGTTGGACGCCGCCGAACGGCGGATCACCGAGCTGTACAACGCCGCCGCCGAACAACTGGCCTCGGCCAAGGCCCCGGTCCGGCTCGCCGCGCTGTACACCCTGCGGCGTCTGGCCAACAGCAACCCCGGGCACCGACAGACCGTCGTCGACATCATCTGCGCCTACCTGCGCATGCCCTACGAGCCGGTGGGCGCCTCCCCAGGCCCGTCCGACAGTCAGCGCCGCGCCGCGCGCCGCTACCACGCCACTCGCACCACCGGCGCCGCCCCCGCCGAGCCGTCCAGCATCGACTTGCGTGAGGAACTCCAAGTACGCCTCACCGCCCAGCGCATCCTGCACACCCACCTGCAACCCGACGCCCAGGCGCACTGGCAGGATGTCTCCCTGGACCTTACGGGCGCCACCCTCACCGACTTCACCTTGGCCGACTGCCGTGTGCGCGACGCCGACTTCTCCTCAGCCACCTTCGTCGGGGCAGCCAGGTTGACCGGGGCGTCCTTCTCCGGCATCGCCGGGTTCGAGAGGGCGTCTTTCTCCAGTAGCGCCTGGTTCACCGGGGCTTCCTTCTCCGGCGAAGCCAGATTTTACAAGGCGTCCTTTTCAGCCGACGCCTGGTTCGTCGGGACGTGTTTCTCCGGTGGCGCACAGTTCAGCGAGACGTTCTTCTCGGGTGGCGTCTCGTTCGAAAAAGCGTCCTTCTCTCGACGCGGGGTATCTCTCACCGGTGCCGCCGATTTCGTCTGGGCGACTTTCTCCGGCTACGCCGAGTTCAGTGGGGCGTCCTTCTCCGGTCCAGCCAGCTTCAACAGGGCGGCTTTCTCCCGTACGGTCGCACTTGGTGACACAAGGTTCGAAGCCGGGGTCAGCCTGGATGCCGCCACCGTGGCGAACAGGAACCAGTCGCACGGACTGCCGCGTGGATGGCGGATCGAGCCCGCTGAAGGCACCACGGGCCTGCTCACCCGGGAGACGCCGTCAGGACCGGCGAGCGGCACCTGACCTGCCTACTCTAGGCCGCGTTCAGATGAGGCGACAACCACCAGGCGATAACGGCGCGAGTTGTGGTGGATGCAACGGGAAATCGCCGTGATCGCGCACTCGCGGGCCGTCGGCGGTGGTCGCTACAGTTTCCCCATGGCTTCTGATGATTTGCTCGGGACGGTCCGGCGCCTGATGTGGGCCGAGTATCCGTCCGGTACGCATCTGTCGCAGTCGAGCACTCCTGGAGGCAGCAGCGCGCTCGCGCGAAATGATGTCGACACGCTCGTCACACATGCCGCGCTCTTCCCGGCCGAAAACGCGATCAAGGCCGGCGCGGCCGTATGTGTCTCGGTGGGGATCGTGGTGGGCATCGTTGCCGTAAAGGCCACACCGCGTGCCAAGAAAAGGTTCAACGACCTCAAGCCGAAGCGTAACCACAGGCCGCAGGGCAACGTCGAGGCCGCCACGCAAAAGGCCCGACCATTGCCCACCGATATGGGAGTTGAGAAACTTTGAGTGGAAGTCGACGCTTGTACGTTGCGTGACGGCCAACGTGGACGACCCATGCGAGAGCGGCCCGAAGCCGCGGGCCCACCGCTCGGGCGGGGAGGGCTCTTGGGCGGTACCGATGGTGCGGACCCCCGCTCCTTGGCAGTGCATCAGCCTAGCCAGAGGCCACCGCGGCCCCATTGCGGTTCCAGGTTGCCGGACCGCGTCCGTCCCACAACGTGGCGACCCCGCATGTTGGCCGTGACCGTTCAGAGCTCCTGTACGTGATGACGGACCATCATCACGTACAGGAGCGAACCCGCGGGGCACCTGGAACTTCACGTTCAGGCGCCTTCACGAGCACGCCGACAGGCGAGCCGGGCTTTGACGAGCCTGCGGCTCTAGGCGAGGGCGACAGCCGGCTCGGTCCGCGGAACAGGAAGACCGCTTCACGGAGGGAGTCCAGACCCAGCAGCACCATCAGCAGCCGGACGAGCCCCAGGCCAAGGCCGCCGTGCGGCGGGCAGCCGAACCGGGAGGCGGTCAGGTAGCCGCGCAGCGGTTCGGCGCGCATGCCCTTGGCCGCGGCTTGGCGTGGAGCCGGTCGTGGCGGTGTTCCCGTTGGGCGCCGGTGGTGACCTCCAGTCCTTTCCACAGCAGGTCGAAGCTCAGCGTCTTCTGCGGGTCGGAGTCGGAGCGCATGTGGTAGAAGCGGCGGATGCCGGTCGGGTAGCCGGTCACGAAGACGAACTCGTGCCCATGCTGCTCCTGGACGAGAGCCGACAGCATTCGTTCCCCTTCGGGCTCGAGGTCCTGCTTGGCGTGGGCGGGGTCTCAGCCGCGCTTACGCAGCAGCACGGTGGCCTCAGCCAGCGGGCTCCGTGGAAACGGCGTCCGGGGAACGGGCAACGAGACGCCGGAGGTTTCAGTGATCTGATGGCCGTGGACGACCGCGACTCTGGCCAGGGCGTGGGCGAGCATCTCCTCCTCGAACGCCATCACGTCTTCGACACCCTCGATCCGGGCCCCCAGCTACCGGCGGCACTCTCCACCCGCGTGATCTGCGGCTACTCGTCTCCGTCAATAAGTTCCGGTCAGGATAACCCACACCGTCGTAGCGGCTTCCAACGGTTCTTCACCCTTGAGCAGCAACCGATCGGCCAACGGCGATAGTGAGCCACGCGGCCGGAGTTACCGCCGTCCATCGGTCCAATGCGGCCGACGCCGAGCCCTGCGAACGTTCACTGGTCTAGCCACGCATGACGCTCTCCTATCTGTGGCAGCGCTGATCGCGACCCGGGCTGACGTGCCGGAACCCCAGACGCGAAGGGGCCTTGTTATCTGTAGTACGGCTTCGGAGAGGGCGGTACGGACAGGCTGAGTCGCCCAGTTGCCGACGGGAAGGCGCTGACCGTGCAGGCGGCCGCCGAGGCTTTCCTTACGCGCTGCTTCACCCCAACCCGTCCGTACGGGATCGGGTCGGGCAAGACCGCGGAGTACCCGGGATGGGGTCGCCGCTGCCGACGATGAGACTGGCGAGGTACCGGAGCCGCCGTAGGGCATGCCGCCGGTTAACACGTTGCAGACGTCGTCGGCGGTCAGTTGGAGCGGCACGGCTCTGAGGCGTGGCTCGGCCGGTTCGGTCGCGGCCGCGAACGCCCGGACAGGCCCGTCGATCTCGGGGACGAGATCACCGATCGCATCCCGGGGCCGCCGGTGAGCGCCTTGACAGGCAGTCGATTGGCTGCTTGTATCCGATTAGGCAGCCAATCGGCTGCCTAACGGGTGGGGAGGCATGGACCCTGTTTTCAAGGCGCTGGCCGATCCCAGCCGCCGGACGCTGCTGGACCGGCTGAACCAGCGCAACGGGCAGACCCTGCGGGAGCTGTGCGCGGGGCTGGGCATGGCCCGCCAGTCGGTGACCAAGCACCTGGCCATCTTGGAGTCGGCCGAACTGGTCACGACGGCGCGGCGAGGACGGGAAAAGCTTCACTTCCTGAACGCCGCACCCATCAACGAAATCGCCGAGCGCTGGATCAGCAATTACGACCGTGACCGGGTCCGAGCCCTGGCGGATTTGAAGAGAGCCCTGGAGGAGACGCCGGTGACCGGCACCCAGTTCGTTTACACCACCTACATCAAGACCACGCCCGAACGGCTCTGGCAGGCCCTGACCGACCCCGCGTTCACCATCCGCTACTGGGGGACGGCTTTGCAGAGCGACTGGCGGGTGGGGTCGGTGATCACGGTCAGGTTGGAGGCGAGCGGGGTGGAGATAGCCGACCCGGATCAAGTCGTTCTCGAATCCGACCCCTACCGCCGGCTCGCCTATACCTGGCACACCTTCACCCGCGAGTGGGCCGACACGTACGGGATCAGCGACGACTTTCTCGCACGAGCCGCCAGCGAGCGCCGGTCAAAGGTGAGCTTCGACATCGAACCCGATGGCCCGATCGTCAAGTTGACGGTCATCCACGACGATTTCGAGCCCGGCAGCGTCGTGCTCGAAAGCGTCAGCCAGGGCTGGCCGTCCATCCTGGCCGGCCTCAAGACCCTGCTGGAGACCGGCGAAACCCTCACCGCCGCACCGCGAAAGGAGAACTAGCGCATGTCCACCCGCACGCTCCAACTCACCACGGTTCCCTCGGCAAAAGTGGGCATGCTCATCCGCCGCCCCGCCCGCGAGGTGTTCCAGGCCATCGCGGACCCTGCCGTCACGAGCAAGATCTGGTACACCAAAAGCAGCGGGAAGATGACCCCCGGCGCCGAACTGACCTGGGAATGGGAAATGTACGGTGCGTCGACCCGAGCCTCGGTCAAAGAGGTAGAAGAAGACAGCCGGATCGTTTTCACCTGGGGCAACTACACCCCCGACAACCCCACCACGGTCGAGTTCCGCTTCATCCCCATGCCCGACGACACCACCTACGTCCAAGTCATCGAAAGCGGGTTCACCGGAACCGGCGACGAACTCGTCCGCTACGTAACCGACTCCACCGGCGGCTTCACATTCCTGATCAGCGCCCTCAAGGCGCTGCTGGAGCACAACATCGTTCTCGGGCTTGTCGCTGACGCCCACCCAAGCGGCCTGCAAGCCTAAAGAAAAACGAGGGACGCACATTTGCGCGCTTCTTCCATCACCAAGTCGCCTCGGCCCGAGGACCCCGCGGAACGGGGCAGCCGCAACCCTGGCGTGACAACCCGTTCCGGGACGGCCCTACCTGGTGAGGGGCTCGACCCCGAGAAGGGCTGCGGTCTTGGTGTAGACGGTACGGGCGAGAGCGTCGTTCAGCGCCCGGCGCGAAGGGATGTCCGGCCGGGACTCGCTGAAGAAACCGCCGCTGGGGCGCGGTGCGAGCGAGGCGCTGGCGAGCCAGACCGGAGTCCGCACACCTTCATCCGGGGTAATGGCGAACGGACGGAACAGCGGGGCGGTCAGCCGCATCAGCCCGCCAGCGTTGCTGTTGATTGCGGTGCCCTTGACCATGCCGGGATTGGCGTTGTACAGGCTCATGCCGTCCGGCAGGCGGTGTGCGAGTTCTCGCGAGGCCAGGAGGCTGACGAGTTTGCTCGTCGCGTAGACGTTCATCTGGTTGTAGAAACGCTTGCTCCACGATGTTCCCGCGACGTCCGGATCGGTGGCATCGAGCTTGCCGCGCTTTTCCACGAACGACGACAAGTTGATGATCCGCGCTTCGAGCGTGAATGCCCCTTCGGCCAGAAGGGCGTGGGTGAGCAGGAACGGGGCGTGGTGATTGAGCGCGTAGGTGCGTTCCACCCCGTCCGGCGTCATCTCGTAACGCGAGAACGCCGCTCCCGCATTGTTGATGAGGACGTCCACCGAATGTTTGTCGGCGGCCAGTTCCGCTGCCAGCGCCTGCACTTGCGACCACTGTTCCAGGTCAGCGGTATACGTTCTCGGCGATGGCGCGTCACTGTCCGCCGGAGCCAGGCCGCGCAGGCTGTCGGCAGCGGCCTGGGTGCGCGCCGCGTCCCGGCCGACGAGGACGACGCTCTGGCCGGCCTTGACCAGGTGGCGTGCCGTCACCAGGCCCAGGCCCGAGGCTCCGCCCGTGATGACCGTGGTCCCGCTGTTCATTGCTGCTCCCTCCCGGACTCCTCGGCGCCGGCGGCCCCACCTGCCGGGCGGGGACCGTCGATCACTTCGCGGAGAAGCGCGTGCAGGCGCAGCCTGCTCTCGCGGTCAAGGAGGGCGAAGGGTGAGTGCTCGGTGGTGTGCTGGACGACGCGATCGCGCAGCGCGCACCCCTCGGCGGTGAGCTGGATGACCTTCGCGCGGCGGTCGACGGGGTGGGGCACACGGCGGACCAGGCCGCGCTTCTCCAGTCGGTCGATCATCGACGTGGCGGTCGAGGCGTCGCACTGCAAGAGGTCGGCCAGGCGGCGCGCGGTCATCTCCGGCCCGCGGCTCAGCCTCCACAGCGCGTCGGCCTGAGTGTCGGTCAGCCCCGCTTCCCGGGCCAGCTCCTTGAGCTCGGCATGCACCCGGGTACGGATCGCGAACAGGCAGTCGTAAAGCTCTTCGGTCAGTTGCCGATCATCCATGCCCCCACAGTACATGGAAGTTCCAATCATTGGAAAATCCACGCACCACGTTGGATCCGCTCGACGTGACGGCCCGGCCCGCTGTGACGCTCAAACCGCCCCGCCCCGTCGACTCCTGGACGCAGTGGCCCCGCTCCCAGAAACGACCGGCCCTGCGAGCGCAGCGAACCGGCGCCGGACGTCGCTTGCCGTAGCCGCGTGCCCAACCGCCCTGGGGCTGCGGGGTCGCGTGCAAGGGAGTCCGGATCTTCCTGATCGCGCATTACCGCCGGTTGGCGTCCGTACTCCTGCGCACAACGTGAGGTCGCGGCATTGGCCGACGAGGGCGCGGGGTTGCTGAGCCGGGTGTGCTGACGGCCCCGGGGGAGGAGAGGTCGGTGACGGCTCGGCACGCTGAGATGATCGGCGCTCCGGCGCGGGAGCAGAGGGTCGGCACGGAGATTGCCGACCGGGTGGCGGTGGAACTGGGGATCTCGCGACGTCAAGTGTCTGTGCTGATGCGCCGCTGGCGGGCGGGGGAGGGGGTGTGGCCTGGGATCCGCTGCCTGGCCGTTCCAGTGGCGGTCGGCCGGCCGTCCGGACCAAGGTGTGCAGGTCGTGGGCAGGCTAGCGGCGCCGTTCGAGCGTGAGTAGTGGCTCAGCGAAGACAGGTGCTGGTGCGTCGGGATCGGCGGCGACGGCCTGTTCCAGGCGGCGGAACCCCATCTCTAGCTCGTCGGGCCCGAGTTGAGCGAAGAAGGAGAAAGTGCGGAGGCGCAGTCGTTCGAGCATGGCGGCGCGGGTTCCGCAGGACGGCTCGGTCACCGTTCCGAAGTGGGCGACGCGCCAGCCGGCTGAGGTGAACATCGCGATGACCTCGTGCAGCGGCTGGAACAGCGCGGCGTCTGTTTCGTAACCGCGGGGGAAGTACTCCAGCCACCAGGGATTGGGAGCGTGGTCGCGGAAGTGTGCGCGCAGGAGTAGCCGCCCGCCGGGTTTGAGCACCCTGGCGAGTTCGCGGACCGCTTGCGGCTTGTCCTGGACGTGGTGCCAGGACAAGACCATAAGGGCGTAGTCGGCTGCGCCGGCCGGGACGGGCATGTCTTCGGCGGAGCCCGCCAGATACCGCACTTCGGGATGCGCGGACTGCGTCTCTGCTATCTCACGCATGCGGACCGATGGCTCGACGCCGGTGACCCGCCCGAAGGCGTCCGCGAGCGCGGGAGTGAACCTGCCGGTCCCCGAACCGACGTCCAGCCCCACCAGTGGGCGCTGCTCGGGCAGCACCGCGGCGAAGGCACTGAGCCATGTCTGTAGTTGCTGCCGGGACAGCGCACGGCCACGCGCGTAGTCCTGATGCTGCTCGATGTCGTAGTCGATCCGCCTCATCGCAACTCCCCACCTCAGCTGGGTAGAGCATCCAGATATATCGAGCCGATACATCGTGACGATATATAGCGTCGTGCTACGTCGCAAGCAGTGCCTGATCGACCTGGCCTACCGCCCCTAGCGGTGCCCAGACGAAGTCATGCCCGAGAGGCGGGAGCCAGGGGGCCTGTCGACATCGCCATGCCGCCGCCGCCATCAGCAACTGGCTGGCGCTACCGACTCTGAGCCCGGCACCTCCTGAGGACGACTCAAGCTACTTTGAGGCTGGGACGGGCTTCGGGCGCAGTGAGCCGATGGCAGGTTGTCAAGCGTTGTGATGCCGCAGCTTTTTCTGCGGTGCCCGCAGCTTTGTTTGCGGGGCGGGTTTCGGCAGGTTCTCAGACGCCTGCCTGCATAGATCCGTTGAGGTGACGATGAAGGAGAAACTGGCGTCCCTGGAGATCGCCGCGTCCAACGGGGTCCTGTTCATCGAGGACCCTGAGCTGGGGATGGACGGCTTCCTGTACATGGACGAGCTCCCGGTGGCTGCGTCGCGGAGCAGGGTCGTGGTTCAGGTGCTGCACGCCGTGGACGGTCTGACGACCGTGGCGGTGTTCGAAGGCGACGGGGGCTCGGTCCTGCCCGTCGAGTACTACGACGCGGAGTTCGTGACCGAGAGCGGCAGCCTCGCCGTCCGCGACGTCGAGGGCCTCAACAGGATCACCGTCGACGTCGGCGCCGCCCCGTTCAGACTGAGGATCTTCGCCGACCGAACTTCCGAACCAAGTCTTCTGGAGATCATCGTCCCCACCATCTCCTGACCCTCTCCGGTGAGAGATGCGTTCACGGGGTGGCTGGTTTGCGGGCGGTGAGCAGGCGGGTCGGGACCCACGGACTGCCCCACCACGCGCGCCAGCCGAGGCCGCGCACGCGGATGTCCTGGGCGTTCAGCTGGGCCAGCACCGCGGCGTACTCACGGGGGGTCCGCGCCAGGTCGGCGATCAGCAGGCGGCCGCCCGGCCGCAGCACCCGGTACGCCTCGGCGATCGCTTGGGCGCGGGCGTCCGCGCCGAAGATGGTGTGCACCGTCAGGCTGGACACGACCAGGTCGAAGCTCGCCTCCGCGTACGGGAGTCTGCGCAGGTCACCCCCTTGCACGTGGACGCGGTCGGCGACGCCTTCGGCGCGGGCGTTGCGCAGGGTCGCCGCCGGGGTGTTGCCGGACTGGTCCCGTCCGCGCCACAGGTCCACGCCGACCGCTCGGCCCCGCGGGAGGCGCCGGGCGGCGGCCAGCAGGACGGCGCCGCGTCCGCAGCCGAGGTCGAGCAGCCGTTCGTCGCCACGCAGGTCCAGCTCGTCCAGCACGTCCCGCCAGACCAGGAACTTGCCGCGCAGCGTGGCATGCAGGCTCAGGGCCAGGCATCCCGCCAGCAGGGTGCCGGAGACCAGCGCGGGCAGCGCGGCGGCCAGATCGGCGGTGACCGCCATCACCAGCCCGGTCACCCAGAACCCCAGCACGACCAAGCCCACGAAGCCGAACCCGTAGGGCGCATCCATCCCGTACCGCGCGCCAGGCATTCCGCCACTTTGCCACGAACCGGTCGTTCAGGGGCCGACTACGACGCACTACTCCACCGGCCGCCGAGTACCCGACACCGACCCGGCCTCCATCCGCGACGGCGACGTATGGACGGGCGCCGGGCTGAGCGCGTGCCTGGACCTGGCGCTCGCGCTGATCACCGACGACCACGGGCAGGACGTCGCGCTGCGCGTGGCACGGCAGCCGGTGACCTACCTGAAACGGCCTGGCGAGCAGAGCCAATTCAACGTTCCGCCCGACCCGGTCTCCACAGCCATGGGACAAGCTTTAGTCCGCGACCGCGCAAGCGACGACGTTTTCATCAAGGACTTCACCAGCCGGGTGGGGTCCACGCACTATGGGCCGCTGCCCGCTGACGGGCCGCCTGGCCAGGAGTCAGCACCGGCCTCATGACGTGCCCGAACCGGGCGAACAAAGGGGCGAGCAGGATGGCCGCGACTCGGTATTCATAAAGGTCCCCGCCGCCTCCTTCGGCGAAGGGAGAGGCGCTCTGTTTCCGGGGCATCGCTTGCGAGCGCAGACCCACACCATGCCGACCGGAAGGTGGACCAGTCGCGCCCTCGGCCATCCGCCTCGCGTCTGGCAGGACGAAACCGATGATGATGTCCCAGTCCGCGTCGGCGAGCGAACATGAGGACCCAGGACGTGCCCGTGGGGCCGTTGGTCATGTCCACCGAACCCGCAGGTTAGAGCTGGTGACGCGGGTATTCGGCACCGGCACCGACGCGAATTTGATGGCTGCCAGGACGACTGATGTCTCCCTGCGGGGGCTGCGCCAGTTGAAGAGGCCGCACCAGCCGCCGCCTCTAGCTCGTCTCGTGCTTCTTCACCTCGTGGACGAACCAGTCGAGTGTGCTGATCAGTATGTCCAAGGCGCCGTCGTCGGTGAGGAGCGAGTTGGGGAAGTTGGGGCGTAGATCCAGCTTCGATTCCGGGATCTCGACCCCGGGAGCGTCGTTGAGTCGGCTGCGCAGTTCCTCACGCTTTTCCGGGTCGTCGAACGGTGCGCGTAGCTTGAGGGACGTGAAGGGGATTTCTGTGACCTCGGGGTAGAGGTGCAGCAGCCAGTAATCGGTGCTGCTGGCATGAATGTAGGGCGTGCACCGTCCAGTGGCGGAGGAGCCGTACCAGAACGTCCCCACGTGTTCGGTCCACCAGTCGATCACCTCGGAGACCGCGCGGGCGACATCGGGGCCGCCGCGTTCCCCGAGTTGCCTGTAGAAACGGTGCTGGTGCTCTGTGAGCGTGGAGGGATCGACGTCGTAGGTTTGTGACGGCGGCGACTCCATACCATCCGGAAGCTGGAGCAGCTCAGCAAGCTCCACGGCGGTGATCCGCTGGTTCGGAGCCGCCTGCCCGTTCTCATCGAAATGGACGCCCTCCCCGGCCAGGATTTCTCGAGTGCTGAGCGCGTCCTCATCGCCCGACCGGCTGTCTTCCTTCGGTGCGGTTCCGTCGGAGGGGAGCACTCGATGGGAGGTGGGCAGAGGAGTCGTCGACAGGTGCACGGCCACTGGCATGGGTGCGGAGCCGGCCACTTCGGCGAGTTCGGCGTAGGTCGTCCATGTGCCGAACGGGATCGCGGCTACAGCGTCGTGCAACAGCGTCCAGTCGCGTCGTGGAGTTGCGCCGCGGGCTTGCTCGTCCGGTCCCGGCCACAGCGCGATGGCGCGATCGGCGAGGTCATCCGCGCGGGCCAGTATCTCTGCCCGGCTCCATCGCTCCTGCTGCACGATGGCGTGGGTCATGGCGATACCCGTCTGACCGAGCCGCGTGCGCTTCTCCTCGTAGGGCATGTCTCCGAGTTCGGAGTTGTACGCCGTGAGCGTCAGGTTGCCGAGGGTGTGGACCAGTTCCCGGTGCGTTCTGGCCGGGTCTTCGCCATCGACCGACACTTCCGCACGCCAGGCGTCGGTCAGGTGCTGAGGCATGACGTGCTCGATGGTGATCTTCTTGGAGGTGAGAAGGACCGGCTCACCACCGTTGAAGGTCTCCGCGAGACGCCGCAGCACCAGCTTGCGCTGACCGGCCTGGCCCCTCCAGTAGAAGGCGTTGGTACGGATCGCGTCTCGTAGTTCCTCGTCGGTGGGCCAGTACTGGCGTACGGGGGACAGTTCAGCGCGCACCGTCTCCGCCACCGAATCCCCCGACAGCCGTCCGGGCAGCCGCTGGAAGATGCGGTTCAGGTTCTTCGTGGTCACGCCGGTGATCATTCGCCGGACGAGGAAGCTCTCGATGTACGACAGCGCCGAGGCCACCTCCTCGTCGGAGGCGGCGCCGTCTTCCCGCAACTCCAGCAGCCGCATGATGGCGGGGTAGGCGGTGGTCGCGCGCCACTCGTTCAGGAACGCCAGGTGCTTCCTGGTGGAGGTGTGCTGCTCCTTGGCCGGATCGAGGACCAGTTCCAGGTGGCGGGCGCGGCGGGCCAGTTCGGCGACGTACGCCTCGACCGCGGCCTCGTCACCGGTGGCCTCCCGCAGCATCTCCTGGTGACCGAGGTAGGTGTCGGCGTAGGTGGCCTCCTCGCCCCGGTTCAGGACCAGCACCTGATACATGAGCGTCTCCAGGGCCTTGGTCCCGTGCTCGCGCCGAAGCCGTTCCTGGAACGGGAACCAGTACTTGTGATACACTTCCTCGCCGCGCGTGGGCAGGCACATGAAGACGTAGTTGCGGATGAGGTCGACCGGGCTGAGCGGCAGTCCGGTGTTGTTGAGCGACTCGAAGATCCGGAACGCGTTATCGCCTTTCTCCACCACGATCTGGACGAGCGCCAGACGATCGAGGATCACCTCTTCGATCCGGCCGACCTTGTGCGGATCGGCGGGATCGTCGAAATCGACGAGCTTGCTGCGGAAGAACTTGTAGGCGTCGCCGATCGCGCCGCTGATGGGCCCGTCGTGGTTCCCGTCGATGCACGCGATCATCGCGGCGCGATCGACCTGCGTGGGCAGCAGACGGTAGCGCATGGAGCCCTGCTTGAACTTGTTGATCAGATGCAGCTCGTTGATCCGCTCGACGTGCATGGGGTCCTCGGCCGCCATGTGATCGCGCAGGGCGCACAACGCGATCATCAGCGTGGTCAGCCGCTGCTGCCCGTCCACCACGACCCACTGGGATATCGACGGGCTGAGCTCAGGGCCGGGCGCGAGCACCGTCGAGCCGAGAAAGTGGGACGAGGGCAGGTCGGCCGCCAGCGCCCGCGCCTGGTTCTCCACGTCCGTCCACAACGTGTCGAGCTGGCCGAACCCCCACGAGTAAGTGCGCTGGTAGAGCGGAACAACGAACTGCTGCTCACCACCAATCAACTTACGGAGGGTGGTCTCTTCGGCTTTCATCCGCTACCTCTCAAGATGCCTTGAAGTAAGCCCTAAGATAGAAGGGACCTCACATTCTTCACTCTGCCACTGACATTCCGCAGGGAAACACCTGACTGCGACTGGCCGTACCGGGTAATTCACAGTCACCGTGTCGGTGCCGAGAACTGTGTCACTACGCTTGAGCTGCGACGAAACTACTCGCCTGGTTGTTGGGCAACGGGCTCTATGAGGGTGGTGCACTGTGCCCGATAGAGCAGGGCGGCGTCGTACAGCGCGTAGTGGTCGTCGGACTGGAGGACGATCAGCCCTTCAGGTTGAGTGGGCCGTAGCCGACCTCGCGGGCGTGGCGCTGGAGGATCTCCTCGGTGAGGTCTGATGGGAGTTCGAGCTGGCCGGACACGCGTTGCAGGAACTCGGTGAGCTGGTCCCGGGTGCGGCGGGTGGAGGAGACGTAGGCGAGTGCGCGGCCCAAGGCGGCTTTCTCGCGGGTCGCGGAGTCGTCGCACCACAGCTGGAGAACGTGGCTGCGGGGAGCGACGTACGCGCCGAGCATACTCAGGGAGAACGTGTTCTTCGGGCGGTTCTCCTTGTCGGTGTACCGGGACGGCGGCAGGTTGAGACGGGGGCTGTCATGGTCCTGCCAAACGATCGCGTCTGGGGCGATGTCGCGCTGGCGCATCCAGCCGGCGAAATGGTCGCGCGGCTCCTCGGCGTCCGAGGCTTCCATGACATGGGCGGACTTCGGCCAGCCGTTGAAGATCTTCTCGATGTGCAGATCGCGGCGGTCGGCGACGCCGGAGTAGACCATCGTCGTGCGGGCGCCGCCCTTGCGCGCCCTGATCACGTAGCAGGGCAGGAACGCCTGATCGATGCTCGACACTTCGAGGTTCAGCAGCTCGTCGGGCAGGTCGTAGTCGCCACGGTCGGGACGTCGAGCCAGGTCGTCGACGGCGCCCGGTTGGAAGGGGCCGCCGTGTTGGAGCAGGCGGAAGGTGCGCTGGGCGTGGGCGGCCTCGCGGTCGAGGACGCGGACCCCGGGCGCGTAGTGGGCCGTGCGCAGCGGGCCGCAGCGGACGCCGTCGAAGTAGATCCGGAGCTTCTCGCGCTTCTCGACGTAGCGGCGGTCGTCGCGGACCGCCCGGAAGCCGCGTGGTGTGAGGGTCAGACTGCCACCGTTCGCCTGGACGTGACCGATGCCGTGCAGGAACCGCAGGACCCGGTCGACCATGCGCTCGGAGATGCCCAGGAACGCGGCGATCTCCGGCGCGGTGGTGAAGCGCGCGTCGGCTATGGCCAGGCCGACGTACCGGTCGAGCAGGTCGAACGGGCCGTGTTCCTCGATCGTGGCGTCCAGTTCGGCGGCATGCAGGGGGAACGCGAGGGAGTGGACGCGGAGGGGCCGGACGCCGGGGAGGCTCGCCGCGTGTTCCAGCGCGCGGGTCTGGGCGTAAAGCGGGCCGTCGTTCCTGCTCACGTGTCCTCCCCGAGAACGCCCATGACGTCGCGGTAGGCGCGGAGGTCTCCGCGTCGCCGGACGTGCTCGTGCAGGTTGTCGACCATGCCGCGGAAGAGCGGGTCGCCCGTGTTGAGCAGCGTGCTGAGGTCGCCGATGAGGATCAGCCGCTGCCGGGCACGGGAGAACGCCACGTTCGAACGGCGGACCTCCCGCAGGAACCCGATGTGACCGGAGGGGTTGCTGACCGTGAAACCGAAGATGATCGTGTCGTGTTCGCCGCCCTGGAACGAGTCGACGGTGGCGACGCGACGGGCGATCGCGTCCTGGTCACCGATCTCCTTCGCCAGCAGTTCGGAGACCAGCCCGATCTGCGCGGAGTAGGGAAGGATCACCGCCCAGTCGCCGGAACGCGCGTGGTAATGGGCGGCGAGCCGGGCCGCCAGTTCGGCCTCCCGGTCGTTGAGCCAGCTCCGCTTCGGCCAGGGTTCGTCGGGCCTCGGCCTCCTGCCGCGGCGTTCTTTCTGGGGCAGCGCGGAGGTGTCGACGAACGCCAGCGGCGCGGCGAACAGGTCGTCGCGGTGCGTCCGCTCGACGGCGGTCTCCAGGAATCCGCCGTAGAACTGTTCGGACACGAACCGGGCCACCATCTCGGGCATCCGGCGCTGGTAGCGCAGCAGTTCACGGTGTCCCGGCGGGACCGTGGGAAAGGCCAGCTCGAACGCGCTGTGGGTGACCAGGCGGGCCAGGTCGGGATCGTCCGGGTGCTCGGCCGCCGCCCAGGTGAGGAGCTCCTGGTCGGGGAGCGGCGGCAGCTGGACGTGGTCGCCGACCATGACGGCCCGCCGTGCGCGGACGAGCGGCACGAGCGCGTCCACGGTGGCGATCTGCCCCGCCTCGTCCACGATGGCCAGGTCGAAGCCGACGTCATCGAGATGTTCGCTCGTCGCGCTGCCGATGCAGGTCGCGCCGATGACGTCGGCGTACCTGATCAGCTCTCCGTACAGCTGCTCGTTCCGGCGGCCGAGCCGTTCGCGCCAGGACTTCAGCAGCTCCCATCTCCGGCGGGCCAGGACGAGCGCCTGTTCCGCAGCCTCATGGAAGACGGCCAGCGCGGCGGGGTCGGCCGCGATCGGCGGCAGGGGGCCGTCGAGCAGGTCGCGCAACGCTCCGGCGACGCCTGCGGCCTGGTCGGCGCGGGCGCCCTGCTCAGTGAGGGCTTGCTGATGGTCGCGCCGGAGCGCGTTCAGCTCGGGATGGGTGCCACGAACGCGGGCGAGCTCGGCCAGCAGCCCCTTCCGATCGTTATCGATCGCGGCGAGCGTCCGGTGAATCCCGTCCGCCTCGGCCCGCGCGTGGGCGGCCTCGCCGTCGATGCGAGCCACCCGTCTCCTGACGAACAGCCCGATCAACGGCATCTCGGCCCTGCGCCGGGCTCTGGCCAGTGAACGTTCCAGACGCTGGAGCACCTCGACGCGCTCGGCGAGCATCGCCTGGTGCTGCCAGGTGGCCTGGTCGAGCGTGCCGAGCCTGTGCCTCAGGTCGAAGGTGACCTCGCCGTCCTTCGTCGCGACGGCCGCGGCGCGGCGCCGAACGTCCTCGACGGCCTCGACGAGGCGTTCCCTGTCGTAGGCGAACTGGCGGAACAGGGCGTCGGCGGCTCCTCCGGCCGTGTCGGCGGCGGCGTAGCGCCGAAAGTGCGGTTCGGTCCGTTCGACGATGTGCCGCTGGAGCTCGCTGGCGCGGGCCTCGAGCATCAGGTGCTCGCAGTCCGCGGTGACGCCGTCCTCGCGCCCGATCCGCAGAACGAGCAGGTCGTCGGGCAGGTCCTTGAGCACGTTGTCGACGGCGCGGTTGGTGTACGAGGTGATCAGGACCTTGCGGTCCTCCTCGGCGCAGGCCAGGGCGAGCTGCCGGATCGTGCGCGTCTTGCCCGTGCCGGGCGGCCCTTGGATCAGGGCCAGGTCCGGGACTTCCAGGGCTTTGTGGAAGGCGCTGAGCTGGCTGGGGTCCAGGGGCTCGGCCGGGCGGGTCCCGACCGCCGGACGGAACGGCCGGTACACGCCGTCCACCAGGGCGGGCAGCAGCGCCGGATTGTGCGAGCGCCGCTCCCTCAGGATCTCGACGGCCTCGCTGCGCTTGTCATAGGCGAGCAGGTTGGGCGACTCGGCGAACGAGCCGACCTCGGGGATGCGGTCGAAGTCCACGGGGCGTTCGAACCGGACCCTGGCCACGCCCTCGTCGATCTGCTCGACCCGGCCGCGCAGATCGGGTTCGCCGTCGATGTGGACGCGGGAGCCGGTGGTCAACCGGCCCGCATCGAGCAGGTGGAACGCGTGCACCGACCTGGCCGACCGGCGAACCGCCGCCACGGGCGCCACCCTGCGGTAGGTGGACAGGCGTCCGGCGCCGCCGGTCGCCTCGATCCGGCGCCCCTGCTCGATCAGCGTCGTCAGGCGGTCGAGGTACCGGGCGTGCGTGTCGGGGAGGTCCTGGCGTGGCTCGTGCGAACCGGTGATGCCGGCGTTCCAGGCGGCCTGGACGGCGGACCAGCCCGAGAGGTGGCGAAGCTCGCGGGGGTGGGCGTGGACCCGCCACCCGCCGGCCCGCAGCAGCAGCGCTCCCCGGGCGACCTGGTCATGGTCGTCGAAATGGAGGGGGTGGATGCCCCCGACCCAGTAGCCTCGCCCATCGCGAGTCGGGAAGAGCATGAGCGCGTACCGGTCGTCCACGTAGACCTTGAGGAAGTCATCGCGCCCGTCCCTGCCGCGTTCGACCCGGCCGGCCAACGGCTGCCGCGGCCCGAACGCCCAGAGGTCTTCCGTGATCGCCTGCAGGTCGGGCAGGAACGGGTGGCGGGCACGCTGCCGCATCAAGTTCTCCGGGAACTTCTGGGACCAGACGAGCCCGACCTCGGGCCCCAGATCGACGACCTTTCCCGTCACGTTCCTCTCCCCAGGGTCAGCGGCGCAGTTGCGCACCGAGTTCGCTGATGTGGCCGCGTTCCGCCGGATCCTCCGAGAGGGCCCGTGCGAGGGCTCGCGCGAATCCCTCAGGAACGGCCGGATTGAGGATCGAGGCCGACACCATAGGGACCGGCGACCGTCCCGTCACGATCAGGTGAACGAGCTCGGCGAGCGCGCGAACGTCATCGGCGGGCGCGAACCGATCGGAAGGATCGCTGAAATAGGCGAAGGCACGACCGGTGTCGCGCAGGGCGAGCTTTCCTCGCCGATCGGCCAGGATCGAGCCGAGCGTGAGGTCGCCATGGGTCAGCCCCCTCGCGTGCAAGGCAGCGAGGCCCGCGCACACGTCCTCAAGAGCCGCGCCGAGCACCTTCACCGTCTCCGCCGCACCCCCTCGGCCTTTGTAGAAGACCCCCATCGAGGTGAACGACGGAACGTCGACGGCGAGCACCAGCTCCGCCGGCGTCATCGACACCGCCGCCACCGCGGGCAGTCCTTGCAGCCCCTCTCCGAGGAGGTCCCGTTCGGCCGCGAGCTCCGCGCGCCACCGCAAGGTCTCGGGACCGGGCTCCCGCGATTCGGCCCTCCGGAGCCAGACGTGCCGGCCGTCCCGCCCAAGAGCGAAGGTCCGGGAGACGACAGTGGCGTCGTCGGCCGACCACTCCTCGACCGGAGCGCCCGTGACCCTGAACAGATCCTCGCCGATCTCGACCACCTCGCCGAGACCGAGAGGCGCCTCCGCGACGTCCTTGACCGGCTCGGGGCGTGCCCTCTCGACCGCGACCCAGCCCTCGTGCTCAGCCTTGATCGCGAGCAGTGTCTCTCCGGGCCAGAGCGCGGGGGCCTTATCGATGGTCCGGTGGCAGGCGGGGCAGAGCAGCATGAGATTGGCGACGCCGTCGACCTCGGCGGGCCTGTCCATCTCGGCACGCGGCCCGTCCGGAGAGGACGGGGCGATGTGGCCCATCTCGCCGATGTGCGCAGTGCTCCCGTCGATGTCGACGTTCCGAAGGCACATGCTGCACCGCCGGTCGGCGGCGTCGAACAGGGCACGCCGTACGCCCGCCGGAATTTGCTGCCGCTCCTTCTTGGCCACGCGGGGAATCGTAACGACCCACCCTGACAATCCGCCGTGGTACCACCACAAAACGCAGCCGCACAACATTAAGTGATCAACCTGCGAGATGCGGGACCTTCGGCTTCGAACTCGGCGTCGGCATGATTCGCCTCCTCAACCCACCGCGCCGAGCGCGACCATCACATCGGTCGCGGCAATGCGGGCACTCGCGATGACCTCGCCCCCGTTCTCGCGGGCGGCGGCAATGAACGGAGCGACTCAGGTCTTCTCAAAAATGATCAGCGCGGCGACCGTGTCGGCGTTCCTCACATCGGCCGCCCCGCACGCGTCCGACCCCGCCAGCAGCCCCGACTGGACGCCCGCGAAGACGGCGCAAGCACTCAGTTCCTTCACCGAGGACCGGAGAGGCCGATCAGAGTGATCGAGCCGTGTGCTCCTTACCGATCACCATGATCGATGAGCACTCGAACCACGCCGCGGTCGATGAAACCCGGCAGCGCCCGCGCCGTGCTGCCGGTGAGGCGGTCCCCGGGGAACTCGATCAGCACGAATCGATGGACCCATGGACTGAAGTACCGGGTTCCGTTCACAGCGGGAAACAGCGCCTCATCGTGTTGAGCGCCTTCACGCGCCGTGTTCGGCGTACATGTCGGCGGTGCCGATTTCGATGGGTGCTGGTGGGTGTACCGGCGTTGCGGCTGCCTGCACCCTGACACCGGTAAGTCGCGGGGCCGCTCCTGTCCGAGACGGGCGCTTGGTCGGCGGCATGGCAGTTGAGATCGGCGGCTGGAGCTTCCCGCCGACCTGGATGGCCGCCGTCGGTGTACCCGCCGGGTGGCTTCGCGTCCCGAACGGCTGCCGAGGCGGCGTTGGCGCGGCTGCGGACACCGAGCGCGGGTGACGCGAGTCCGAGCTTGTTGACGGTGGGGGACTGGTTGTCGCACTGGATCGCGGCCCGCAACCGTTCCTCCCCGCCTGTGCGCGGTTACACCAGCCATATCCCTCTCTCTACCTGACCCCGTACCTGGGCAAGCTGCTCCTCCGTGAGCTCTCGGCGGCGCATGTCCACACGACGTTCACCGCGATCGCCCGCCAGAGCGAGGCGCTAAGCAAGCCGGCGTCGCTGCCGATGTTGAACCGGATTCGTGCGACCTTACGGACGGCCCTCACGCCGCCATCCGCCAGGGCCTCAGCGACAAACCTGCCGCCCGAGTGGAACAGCCATGGCGAGGACACCGTCGCCTACCGCACCGGCACCTCCACCTCGACCGTTCAGTTCCTGGTCCCCAAATACCAGAACAGCAGCGAAGCCACCGTCAACGCCGTCGACCAGAACACCTGGAGCCTGCGCCGCTTCGGCCCGTTCGAAACCGAACGCGCCAACCCCGTCGGCGTGTGGCCCGCAGGCATGGACAAGGGGTACGGCGGCGGCACCAAGGACGCCAGCACCGGCCTCACCCACCTGGGCGCCCGCGAGTACGACCCTCAAATCGGCCGTTTCACCAGCGTCGACCCGGCCTTCAACGCCTCCCTGCCCGAAAGCTGGAAAGGCTTCGCCTACGCCGAGAACAACCCCATCGACCGCAGCGGCGCCGCCCGCGCCCCCGCCCTGCACGAGCTGGCTGTGCAAGGCCAAGAAGAAGGGCGCCGAGTTCGTCAGCAAACACCGCGCCACCATCGCCGCCGCCGCGGTCGGCGTCGGCTGCGGAGTCGCGATCGGCTGGACCGGCGTAGGCGGCGCCGGCTGCGCCGTCGCTTCCGGCGCGGTCTACGGCCTGGTTCACCACGCCCAGCACACCCCACGCGACCAATGGACGGCCGGCGGGTTCCTCAAAGAAGCAGCGATAGGCGGCGTCACCGGACTGGTCACCCACGGCGTCGCGGGCCTGGCCGCCAAGGCCGCCGCCCCGGTGATCCAACGAGTCGCTCCCCGCATCGCCGGCAAGATCGCAGGTCTCGGTGCCGGCAAGGGAGGCAGCGTCGCCAAGGGCAACCCCGCGGCCAAACCCCTACCCGCCGCCGCCAAGAAGATCTTCTCCTCCGGCCGGGCCCGATCCGCACCGGCCAAGGGCAAGTGCAGCTTCGTCCCCGGCACCGCCGTGCTGATGGCCGACGGCACCACCAAACCCATCGACCAGGTCCGCGTCGGCGACAAGGTCATCGCCACCGACCCCGCCACCGGCAAGACCGCCCCCCCGCACGGTCACCACCACCTTCAGCAACACCGGCGCCAAGCACCTCGTCAAACTCACCATCGACACCGACGGCAAACGTGGCGCCAAGACCGGCACCCTGACCGCCACCGACAACCACCCCTTCTGGACCCCCAAAACCAACCAATGGACCCGGCCGGCCACCTCAAACCCGGCATGTGGCTCCGAACCAGCGCCGGCACCTACGTCCAGATCTCGGCGGTCAAGACCTGGCACCAGCACCAACGCGTCCACAACCTGACCGTAGACGCCGACCACACCTACTACGCGCTTGCAGGCTCCGCACCCGTTCTCGTCCACAACTGCGGCCCCACCGACGCAGATGTCGATCCGAACATCGTCTATCGTGCACTGGCAAAGGGAGAGGACCCGGCGCTCGGACTGACCGCACGCGATCCGTCGGCTGTCGGTGTCTCGCCCCTGTCTCATGTCGAAGGCAAGAAGGCGAGCCCGTGGATTTCCACGAGCAAGCTGCCAAGTGTTGCTTTCGAGAAGTACAACAGTGGACATGGGATAGTTGCCATCGACCTCACCAAGGTCATTGGTCGAGTCGAAGATATCTCCGGTGGATTCCCTGGAAAGGGACGTTTTGACCAGTGGGCACGGAGGGATCAGGAGGTCCTGATCTTTGGAAGCATTCATCCAGACGCGATCATTGGATTCTGGTAGTGGCTAGGCATGACGATCCAGCGGTGCTGGAGGCACTCAATGGTGCATGGGACGACGAAACAGGCTTTCTGGGCCTGCTCAGGACAGGAGAATCTTCCCAAGCGGCTGGCGATGAATTTCTGGCGCTTCTTCGGTCGGTAAATATCGGGGAAGGGGAGCGTCTGCATCCGGACTTCATACGTCTTACTTGGTTTGCTCCACTTTTTGTGGAGTGGCAGATCGACAGGGCGGTCGACCGGGGTGTCGACCGAAAAAGAGTCGCACTCCTGTCGGATCAACTGCGTGAACTGCTCATGGAAATTCTCGGAACTCCATGACCTTAAGAGCATGTCTCATGTGGCCGGTTGATGGGGTGCGGCATGATTCGGGGACATGTCGTCGGTTCTTGCGCTCCGGTTGGTGCCGGATGGGTTGTGGGCGATCGTTGAGCCGTTGATCTCGGGGTTCGCGCCGCGTCGGCAGGGTGGTGGGACGGCGTCGGTGGATGATCGGGCGGTGTTCACCGCGATCGTGTAAGTGTTGACCAGCCGGTGTGCGTGGTGGCATCTGCCGTGCGAGTTCGGGGTGAAGGCGCCGAGAGCGCATCGGCGGTTCACCGCCTGGACCCGGGCGGGGCTGTGGCCGTGGCTGCATCGCGCGGTGCTGGATGAGCTCGGGGCCCGTGGGCAGGTGGACTGGGCGTCGGCGATCGTGGACGCCGCCGCGATTCGCGCGACAAAGGGGGCACACTGACCGGCCGCAATCCGGTCGGTCGGGGCAAGAAGGGCAAGGTGTTGTCGGATGCGGCCGGGCTGCCGCTGGTGGTCGTCGCGTCGGCGGCCAACGTGCACGACAGCCAGGCGTTCAAGCCGTTGCTGATGTCACTGCCGGCGATCCGTCCCGGCGCGGACCGCGCCGCCGCAAGTCGGTCAAGGACCGCGCCGACAAGACCTACAATCCCGCCGAGCACCTGGCCTGGCTGCACCGCCGCAGAATCGTGCCGCGCATCGCCCGAACCGGCGTGAGTCCAGCGAACGCCTGGGCTGCCACCGCTGGAAGATCGAACGGACCCTGGCCTGACTGCTCGACTACCGGCATCTGACCATCCGCTACGAACGCCACGGCCACCTGTTCAACGCCTTCCTCGTCCTCGCCGCCGCACTTACCTGCTAACAAGAAGCTCACCAAACTATCCACATGAGACACACTCTAAAGCGATTGCAAGGAATTTGGACCTATGGCCGACGAGAATGTACGAATTGTTGCTCTGGAGAACCACATGCGCGGCTTCTGGAACGAGCACCTCGTGGAGGAGGCAACCTGGAAAAGCGGGCCGGCCCTAGAGCGACTACCGTTCTTCTCTAGTTGGCGCGTTCTGCCGAGCGGGCAGGCGAAGCATGGGTCTATGTGACGACGGGATGCTCGCTTGTTCATACATCTGGTGGAGGGGTCGAATTCTTTGTCATGTCTCCTTTTGCCGATGAAAAACACTCCGAAACCCTGGCAATGGTGGGGCACTATCACTCGTTCCAAGCTCATAAGCTCGACGTTGGTTCGGTGGTCAATCTCGGCCGTCCGTGGATGCGTGGATCGAGCATGGAACACCTGCTCGTCAGTCTCCCGTATCCGTACGGCCCGGATCTCGAATGGGCATCACAGGACGCGGGTAGGGCACGGTTCTTGTGGCTGCTCCCGATCCATCGGAGCGAAGCTGTGTTCATTAAACGGCGGACGCTTGAGGAATTTGAATCTCTAATGGATGCAAGGGGTGTGAATGTTTTGGACTTCAATCGAGAGTCTATTGTGTGAAGTTACCCTTTTGTGTTCGCCTGGACGAACATCGGTCACCATGTGATCGAGATGCGGGCGTTCGCGTTCGCCGAGGCCGCGCAGGCCGCGTAGGAGCCGGTTGTAGGCGCGGTTGCCGATGCTGAGGGTGTGGCCGTCGGTGGGGTAGTTGATGGACGTAAGAACGCCGATTCCGGCGTCTTGGTAGCCGCCGTCGGCCAGGGTGGGAAGTCCCCGGGCCACTGCGGCGTACAGGGCGCTCAGGACGTGGGCGCGGGCTGCGACCAGATCGTGGACCGAGCCGGGCCCGACATCGGAGACCAGTGCGGGAGCCCAGCCGGGCCGCACAGGGCCTGGAGGTGGACGGCGTGCCGGTGGCCCTGCCGGAGTACCACAGATCGATCGGTTCGCCCTTGATACTGAGGAACCTTTGGGCGCACCGGTCGACCGGCATGAGCGACCCCTCCGTGAGATCCGTAGGCGTGTCCGTCGTCGCGGACGCGATCGAGCGCCTCGCGGATGTCTAGGCCGTGTTTAGAAAGTGGTGTTGGCCAGGGTTCGCAGCCAGATGTCGATCGTGGCGACGTGGATGGTGGCTTCGTAGCGGACGGCGAGTTTGTCGTAGCGGGAGGCCACCGCGCGGTGTTGCTTGAGCAGGCTGATGCCGCATTCCGCGGCGTGGCGCTGGCGGTAGGCGTCGGGGCCGAACACCGGCGGTCGTCCTTCGGCCGGGCCCTTGGCCTTGCGGTGGGCCTGCTGGTCGTCCTTGACCGGGATGGGCGCCCGGATGCCGCGACGCCGCAGGTAGGCCTGGTTGCCGCGGGAACTGTAGGCCTCGTCGGCCAAGCCACGGTCTGGCCGGGTCCGGGGACGTCCCGGCCCGAGCCTGGCGACCCGCACCCGCTCCAGCATCGCGGTGAACCAGGGGTTGTCGCCGCGCTGCCCACCGGTTAGCAGCACCGCCATCGGCTTGCGGCCCTGCTCCCGGCAAGACGGATCTTGGTGGCCAGCCCGCCCTGTGAGCGGCCCAGCACGTGGTCAGGTGGTTCTGGGCAGCCGGCCCCACCGGGTGGCTCGACCTGGGCGTCGCCATCGCGGCGGGCGCCGACGGCATGCTGGTGCGCCCGGCAGGTTGTGAAGTCCACCGTCACCCACCTGTCGATCAGCCCCACGGTATCGGCAAAGGCCATCAGCCTCGCCCAGATCAACGGGTCACATCTCCACGCAGTGCCAGCACCGAAACAACGCATACACCGACTGCCAGTGCCCGTACCGCTCGGGCACATCCCGCCACGGCGTACCAGCCCGCTCCCGCCATCGCACACCGTCCACCAACTGCCTGCGCGTCCACTTACGAGGCCGGCTCAGCCGCTTGGACCGGGGAAGCAGCGGCGCCAGCACCCGCCACTGCCGATCGGTCAGGTCCTTACGCGCTCCCATCGCTACCCTGGCCATCGAGGTCTCCGTGCAGATGGTCTTCGTGAGCTGCCAGAACGGCGATCCCCTCGCCGTGTATTGGTGCGCGGTGGCTCCCGACATCTGTCGCCGCAACCCGGCCGGGGATGTCGCGCTCACCGGGGAACCAGTGCAGCACCATGGCCGCCTGCCGAAGGCAGGTCAGCGCCCGACTGCCCTTCGGCGTTGCGCGCAGCCTCCCCTCCTGCCACCGCGACCGCCAACGTTGTGCCTGCCGAAAACTATGTCCGTGCAGGTGAGAGGAATAAGGGGTAACGGGCTCTGACGCGGGGCCTGATTAGTTGCAGAGCAATCCACGGCGCGGCGTTCGCTGCGGGATGGTGAACGGTTGTGCTCTTGAGACTGGCCTACTTGGTCGTGGCGAACACGTTCGCGGTGCTGCGTCTGCCTCCGATGACCGGTCGGGGAGAAGAACGCTGAGGGCGGA
This sequence comes from Actinomadura sp. J1-007, assembly GCF_009793335.1. GTDB lineage: Bacteria > Actinomycetota > Actinomycetes > Streptosporangiales > Streptosporangiaceae > Spirillospora > Spirillospora yumaensis. The sequence goes on from NZ_WING01000001.1 coordinate 5,609,355, forward strand.
AGCCCGACACGTCCTGTTCGGGGCATCGCTTGCGACTGTAGACCCACACCATGCGATCGGGGGATGGGCCGGTCGCGCCCTCGGCCATCTGTCTCGTGCCTGGCAGGACGTAACCGAGGAGGATGTCCCAGTCCGCGTCGGCGAGCGAGCATGGAGCGAACAGGGGGACAGAATGGTCCATAAAGGGCGATGGGCAAACGCGACATCGTCTGCGTTTGCCCTGGGGGAGCGGGGTGCGCCGTCAGGGACTTGAACCCCGAACCCGCGGATCAAGAGTCGGCTGCTTTCGTGTCGGATCAGCGCCCTCGATGCTAAACGCTACCAAGATCTCCGCATCGAGCACCATATACGTCCCGGCGTATGTCAACCCTTGTCGGCTGCTACCAGGGCCCACGAGCGAACAACGAGCGAACAAGGCTGCATGATTATTGCTGCGGTCATGGGCTCGGGGCGCCATGCGGCCTGCCGTTGCGCTGGCCGCGCCCGTGGTGCTTGCAGACGGAGAGTCTGGCCTCTGCCTTGCTGGGCAACTACACGTCGCCTGACCTGCCCGATACGAAGTAGTCGGCAGCTGCTGGGTGGGGGATCTTCACCTGCGCCACCCGCCGCCCTGTCCGGTGTCGAACGTGAGTCGCCCTGGACGGCCACGAGAACGTAGGGGTTAGGACAAAGGTTAGCTTCCGGGGAGGGAAGAGGAGTTGGATGGTGCTGACGATGGTGGCTTTGTGGTGGCTTGTGGGACGGGAAGGACGCCAACATCCTCCAAGGCGCTACTGCTGATCAGTGGTCCTGCGCAGATCTCGTCCAGGAGTTGTTCCTGTTTCGGGTGCAGGAGCACGCATCCTGTCAATACGGAGAGAAGGGCTAGGAACTCGAATGTCAGGTTATGGCTCCAGGCGGTCAGTGTAATGTCGTCGAGTTCCGACGTTCTGCGCTTGTTTCGAGGCCGGGCGGTTCGGTCGTTCAACCAGCGCCACACGATACGCCGGCCGGAGACGGTGTAGTCGATGACCTCCTGTCGCACGGATGCGAAGGCGCCGTTACCGACGTAGAGCGTTTGTGTCTCGGGATCGTAGGCGAGGCGTTCGGAAATTTGCTCGGGAAGTGATCTCACGGGAGTCATGCACTTGATGCCGAAGCGCTCGACAACCGCGCGCTCCGACCGTTTGAGTGTCATGGTCGGATCGGTGATGCGGCTGCCATAGGTGTGGAGCCAGATGACCTCGTGTCCAATGGTCAATGCGTCGTTCCATGCCGTCGGGGCCGCAGTGATCGGGATCCGAACGCCTGGCTGTCGCAGCTCATACTTGAAGCGGCGGGTGTATCCGGGGTGTGCGGTCACAGCCGCGATGTAGGCCACCACATCCGACGCGGAGATGGACAGTCCCAATACACTGCTGAGGTGGTCGAGCAACGTGCCGGTCATGTTGGGGACGTCGCCGGCCTGGTCGCGCCAGAGTGGGCGCACCCCGCCGCCACCCCAGCCACAGAAGTGGTGGAGGTCTGGTATGAGGCCGGTGAACGTCAAAGCCGGGCCGTCCTCGACCTGGTGAGCGTCCTGTTCGGAGACATAGATCTGATGCTCGGATCGGACCTGCCAGAGCGGCGGTCGGGCCATGACCAGGAGCCGGTTGTCGGGGATGATCCACTGTCGGTCGAATGAACGGTAGGCCACCTGGATCGGTTCGGGGCAGTCGATGAACTCTTCGGCAAGCGGTCGGTGGGCTTGTGGGAAGCCGGGCAATGGCTTGACTTTGCTGTGCAAGGTTCGGTCGCGGCTCTCCCGGAAGAGTTCACGGCGCTCTCTGGTCGGGGCGGCGAGAAATGCGCGCCATCGGTCGTGTAGCAGGTCGGCTGTGGGTGCGTAGACCCAAGTCCGTCCAGGGGTGATCCCTCGGGAGCGCCATGGCATGAGATCGCCAAGTGAGGGGGAGGAGGTCCATACCGGGTCGCCGGCGGGGAGGAAAGCGGCCTGCCATTCGCTGTTGCAGCGCTGCCACCCCGGACCTGCCGTCTTCAGTACCTCCAGTGCGGAGCGCTTCTCCTCACGCGTTCCGGTCAACTCGATATACCGGACGTCGGCTGCCTCTTCCTCATCGGAACAGTCGGTGTTAGCGAAAATGAGGATGCTCAGTTGTCGGCCCACGTCGGGGCCGAAGATGCGCGTGGGCATCGGTGGACGGTTGCCCTCTGGTGTGAGCTCGATGACCCAGCCCACCTTGCACTTGCGACGCAGATACTCACGCAGACCACTGAAGGCACGGCTTCTGATCACGCTGGACGGGACGATGAAGGCGACTACGCCCGCTGGCATGCGCTGCTCGGCCTCGAACACCTTCCAGGCCGCCCACCGCAGGAAGTACCAGGGCATGCCGTGCAGATCGGACTCGTAGCGCCCGAGACCCTCGGCTCTGAACTCGTCGATGGAGGGTCGCGAGGCGATGGACCGAGGCATTGATGTTCCCCGTCGCGGATGTTCGATCCATGGGGCGCGGCCCTTCGCGTTCTCCACGTGTGGGGGATTGCCGATGACCACCATCACCGGAACCTTGAGCTTGATGTCGTTCGCCTCGTCGCGCGCTTCCTCCATCACGCGGTAGGGCGCGCCCAGCTTCCGCTGCACGTGGTTCGGGTCGGCCAGCGCGTCGGTGAGGAAGCGTCGCGCCTTGGGAGGTGTCTCCACCTGGAACCGGGTCTTGAAGGAGCCGTGGATGCGAAGCTCGGCGACCGCATACGGGGCGACCTGGATCTCGAACCCGATGAGCCTCTTCGAGACCAGATCATGGACGAAGTCCTCGCGTGTCCCCGGACCGAGCTTGTCGCCGACGCGGTCGGCCACGGCGCTGATGACCTCGACCAGGAAGGTCCCGGTTCCCATAGCGGGATCCACGATCACGACCTCGTCGTCGGCGAAGCCCCACTCCTTGCCGAGATGTTCTTGCAGTACCTCGTCGACGAACCTGACCATATGGCTGGCGACATCGATGGGGGTGTAGTAGGAGCCGGTGTCCTTGCGCAGCACGGGGTCATAGGTCGCGAGGAAGCGTTCGTACAGGTAGGCGTAGGCGTCCGCGGGGGTGACGTCGAGATCATTGAGTTCGGCGACGTCGATGACGCGGCGCAGGGTCTCGATCGTGTCCAGTTCATCGTCCACGCCGCTGGTGAGCACTGCGAACGCCTGGCCCATCAGCAGGTGCCGCTTCCCGAGCTTCTGGGCGATCCCGTAATAGGTCTCGCCGAGGAGGTGAATGCCGTCGACGCGGGCCAGGAGCAGCGCAAATGTGATCGTCTGTGCGAACGCGTCGGCGAACCGCTCGTTGTCGAGACCGGGGAAGAGCAGGTCCCGCCAGTCATCGGCCAGAAGCGCCAGCCGCATCTGCGACCGCTTCTTCAGCGGGTCGGTGATCGCGGCGTGGACCTCATCCTTCAACAGGCCGCACAGCCCCCGAGAATTCTCACCAGCGAGCTCAGCGTTCGAGGGGATTCCGGTTCCCAGAGCAGGAAACGCCGAAGGACACCGACCAGGTCGTCAACACCAGGCGCAGAGGGGCGGCGCAGATCGGAGACCGTGTTGGCAAGCCTGACGATCGGCGAAATCCGCTCGCCGTAGGAATACTGCGCCCATGTCACACCGTCGGTATAAATCACGTTCGGGAGCGAGCAGAGCTTCGTCCACTGTTCCTGGTCACCTCTCCCTGGACGCCACTCGGCCGCCCCGGGAACGCCTTTGCCAGGCTTCTTCAACTCGACATAGCCGACTCGCACGTGCCCGATGTTCACGGCGTAGTCCGGCCGCGCACGGAGCGAGCCGAGCCTCACCTCCCCATAGGGAACGGCCTCCACCCCGATGAACGTGCCGAGCTTCCGCAGCAGTATCTCCAGAGGGCCTCGTAGCTGGTCCTCCTCGGCTCCCCCCAATCCCCGCTTCTGGGATACCGTCCGGCCGAACTCAGCCACGATCGTTTGTGCGGAGGCTTTGGTCTCAGGCTTGGAGGACCGTGCCACACCCACCTCCAAAGAAGAGCGGCACCACCCTCACCGTGAGCGTTGTTCGGGACTTCATCAAGTCGCTGAGTGGTCACATCCGAACTGTTGGCCACATCCGGCTCAGTTCGTACTCGGGATAGCACGGGAGAGCCTGCCTCTAAGGGTGAGTAGCCGAGTGTTCGTGCGGCGGCCCTTCGGCCAGACGTGACGCTCTGCTGATCGTCCGACTGACACGCTCAGGACGCGGCAGCAGATCTTAATCGGCAGGCCCTCGCCGACCATCACCGCGATGGCTTGGAAGCGTCTTTTGGGGCACCGCCTTTCTCACCAGCTCGACCGCCCGTCTGGTGACGCCAGTTCGGTCTCCAGCTGGGCGATCCGGCGCCGCGCGGCGAACAACTCGACCTGATCGGCCGATGTCAACCCGGCCTCCAGGCAGGCATCGATCCGGTCCTGCCGCAGCCACACATAGATCGTCTGACCGGGCATCTGCAGGTCCGCAGCAACCTCGCGCACCGGCCGCCCGGCCTTCACCAGGTCCAACATCCTGCGACGGAACTCGGGGGATAGCTCCTAGCATCCTGTGCCTCTACTCATGATCGAAGACACGAGGTTCCCAGTAAGACGACCCCACCAAAGCCGGGGCACACCAAGGACTCCCCCTAACCCGGTGGACTCCACCGTCTGCTCAGGCATCCTCGCCGACGAGCGCCTGCGGGACCTACAGAGGGGACGGGCACCCCATCATTGGAGTCAGTGCCGAGTAACTCGGCGCGTCCTGCCAGCCCCGGGTGTCCCCACCTCGATCGGAGACCGTCGTGAAGAACAGCGTGTTGTGGCGAGTTGTCGACAACGACAGTGGCGACGAAGCCGTCGTCAGTACGCCTGCCGAGGCGGTCGCGTTCATCAACAGCCGGTTCGACACCGATGAGAACGACGAGCCGTTCAGCGTCACCGAGGTCGGTCCCTTCGTCCCGAAGCCGCTCGGCGTCATCACCGCGTGGGCGGCCAAACAGGACGACGGGCGGACCGACGGGCGACCTGCACCGATCACGATCAGGCCGGTAGTGACTGACAGCGCCGTCGACGAGTGCGACGACGTCGTGCTCTGGGGCGACGTGCAAGTCACATGGGACCACGACGTGTACACCGTCAATGGGCCGGACGGCTTCGAGTACAACGTCGCCGACAGCGCAGCCGAGCTCAGCGAGATCCTCGACGAGTACGCCACCGACTACGAGTACGTCGAACCTGAAAGGTCCGACAGCCAGGCGCGACCGAGCCAGCGAGAGTTGATCCGGTATGGCGCCCAGGAGTGCGCCAGCCGGTTCGGGCACCTTGACGACGACGCTCTGCTGTGGCTCGCTGCCACCCGGATCACGCTCGCCCTGTGGCGCAACACGCCTGTCGAGAACTGGCATGCCGGCAGGAGCCCGCTGCACGACGGCACGATGATGCGGATCAACGCGGCGACCACCCGGCTCGTGCGCTCGATGCTGTCGTTCGACCATGTCGACTGGGTCGCTGTCGGTCTCGCGATCGTCGACCCGTCTCGGGTTCTGCCGACTGGACAGTCTGTGCTCGAGCTCGGGTTGGCCTGTCACAACCCTGACGACCCGGCGCACGAGGATGATCCGCGCGACGATCTCGCGGAGATGGCACAGGACGCGATCGGTTGGGGCCGTGCGTACCGCCTCCACGAGCAGGAGTTCGGCCTGCGGACCCTGATCGAATTCTTCTGCGCGTTCGACAACGGCTGGTTCGGCGCACCTAGTTGGGGGCGCATCGTCGATCGGTTCGTTGCCGCAGTCGGCGACCGGGAGCACGGACACTGGCGGGTGCACCGGGACCAGCCTTGGTTCGACGAGTGGTTCATCAGCCGTCCGGCCGACATTGCGGACAACGCTGAACTGCGTCGGCTCCTGCTTGCCGGGCCGGACCTGCTGTCCGAAGCAGCTGCCGAATGGTGCGTAGAAGGTGCCATCGGCTACGTCTGTCAGGACGACCATGCGAACGGCTGCGAGCGGTGCGGTGCCCCGCCGGCGACAGAGTCGTCGAGTCAGTCGTCGGTTTGAAGCGCCCTGGTCTGATGGAGCCACCCACCCCCCGACCCGGGGTGCCTCTGTATTTGCCAAGTCACGGTGGTGGAGGCATAGAGTCGCTGCTAGCGGGTCCGGGAAGTGGCTTGTCCGAAGAGCCGGCTGACGGGGCTGGGCCGGTCGCGCTGGATATCAAAGACGTCCCCGAGTGTCCTCCCGGGCCCGTCCTAGCGCGGCGTCGTTCGGCCCTGGTCATGACCCATCAGGAGCCGGGATTGGACATCAGCTCGCTTGCATGACCGATCGCCGCTGGTGATCGCGGTGACGAGGCGGTACTCGGCCCGGCGCCGGCGCTTCATCAGCGCCTCGTACGACAGACCGAGCTCGTCGGCCACCCGGCGGGGATCGACGCGTCGGTGCCGAGAACTTTGTCACCGGCCTTGGACTGCGAGGAACCTGATCGCCTGCATGTTTGGCCACGGGCTCCGTGCAGGTGAGGCACTGTCGGTGTCTATGGCGCTACGTCTGGTGTATCTCGCGGTGGTGCGGGTGTTCGGCTGGGTGATGCTGCTGGCTCGGTCGGATGCGGCCAAGGACGTCGAGATTCCGGTGTTGCGGCATCAGGTGGCGGTGCTGCAGCGGCAGGTGAAGCGTCCGCGCCCTTCGTGGGCGGATCGAGCGGTGATCTCGGCGCTGATCCGGCTGCTGCCAGCCGGTCATCGTCGGCGGCTGCGGTCGTTTGTCTCCCCGCATACGGTGCTGCGTTGGCGCGCTCGGCTGATGCAGCGCCGCTGGACCTTTCCGCACCGGCGGCCGGGACGTTTACGCACTGCGGCGGTGATCCGCGGGCTGGTGCTGGAGAGGGCGCGCGACAACCCGACCTGGGGCCACCGGCCCATGCACGGTGAGCTGGTCGGCGTGGGCTACCGGGTGGCGCCGTCGACGGTGTGGGCGGTCCTCAAGGACGCCGGCATCGATCCCGCACCCTCACGAGCCGGGCCGAGTCGGCGCCAGTTCCTGGCCGCACAGGCCGGCTCGATCATCGCGGTGGACTTTTTCCACGTGGAGATGGTGCTCCTGCGCCGGGTGTACGTGCTGTTCTTCGTCGAACACGGCACCCGCCAGGTCCACCTGACCGGCGTGACCGCACACCCGTCGGGGGAGTGGGTAACCCCCAGGCCCGCAACCTGCTGATGGACCTCGGGCGGCGCGCCGACGAGCTGAGGTTCCTCATCCGCGACCGCGTCACCAGGTTCACCGCGGCGTTCACCCCGATCGGCGCTCGGGTCATTGTGACCCCGGTGCGGCTCCGCGGGCCAAGGCGTTCGCCGAACGCTGGTCGGCAATGCCAGACGCGAGTGCACCGACCGGCTCCTGATCGCCGGCGAACGTGTGTGTCCGCCGAAACTAGATCCGTGCAGGTAAGAGTCGTGATCGCTGGTGTCGGCAGGCCACGGGGTGATGGTTCGGGTGATCGCTTCGGATGTGGGCGCGGGACATCGTCGCCCCGGCATGATGGTCGGCCGTGTTGTTGCGATTGGCGTATCCGACGGTGACGAACACGTTCGCGGTGCTTGGTCTTCTTCCGCTGAGCGATCGTGACAAGGACGTTGAGATCCTGGCGTTGCGGCATTAGATCGCGGTCTTGGAGCGCCGGTTGGGCGGTGCGGCGGCGAAGCGAAGGCCATTTGGATGCGTGTCTGTAGGAGCACATGCCTGCATGCTGTGCCATGGACGGGCACCATCTGCTGGTCGTCCATGGCACTGCAGAGTGGTGGACGCCGGGTGACGACCCGTGGCGGGGGCGAGCCGTACAGAACGCTCAGAGTGCGCCTCCTCGCGGAGGCGTCTGAGCTCCCCGAACGTGGCGATCGCGGCAGCCTCCTGTCGCTGAGTTCGCTCGGTACGTCCCCGATCGGCATCCCCGCGGATCGCTCAGCATGACCCACCGTTTGTCGGCAACGTAGTTTTGCGTCTTCGGTAAGTCCGCACCGCGACAGCCGATTAAACGCCAGCTCAGGGCACGCTCGGCCGACCCGCCGAGCGGTGATCGAAGTGAGAACTGCTGAAGTAGCTCCGCGTTGCCGGGACTTCTCGCGCGACGGTCCTAGGTGCGGCTAAATTCGCCGTATGACCAGTATCAGCCGAATGGCCAAGGCGGTCCTCCCGGCCGTCGGACTGGGCACGCGATTTCTCCCTGCGACAAAGGCAGTTCCGAAGGAAATGCTGCCGGTCATGGACAGACTCGCCATCCAGTACGTAGTGGAGGAAGCCGTCTCGGCCGGCCTCTCCGAAGTACTAATTGTGGCAGGACGTAACAAGAACACCCCGAAAGATCATTTCGACTGCGGTTTCGAACTCGAAAGCGTCCTCAGGGGAAAAGGAGATGACGCGAAGCTCTCCCGGCTGACGTCGTCCGCCGCCCTCGCGAACATCCACTATCTGCGCCAGGGCGACGCCCGGGGCCTCGGTCACGCCGTGCTGCGGGCCGCGTCGTACGTCGGGGACGAGCCGTTCGCCGTCCTTCTCGGTGACGACCTGATCGACGCCGGGGACACGCTGCTCACGCGCATGACCGAGGCCAGTGAGCGGTACGGGGGCAGCGTCCTGGCGCTGATGGAGGTGGATCGGGAGCAGATCTCCCGGTACGGGTGCGCGGCCGTGGCCAGGACCGGCGAGCACGACGTGCTGCGGGTGACCGACCTGGTCGAGAAGCCCGCGCCCGGCGAGGCCCCGAGCGGGTACGCGGTGCTCGGCCGCTACGTCCTGGACGCCGTGGTGTTCGGTGTCCTGCGCCGCACGCGGCCGGGCCGCGGTGGCGAGGTCCAGCTCACGGACACTCTGCGCGAGTTGTGCGCGGGCGACGGGGCGAAGGGCCCTATGCATGGTGTGACCCCGGCGACTATCTGCGGGCCGTTGTCCAGCTCGCCTGGGAGGGGGAGGACCTGGGGCCCGGTTTCCGCACATGGCTCGGCGAGTTCGTCACGTCGAACGCGAACACGGGCCCGCTCCCCGTACCGGCCGGACCGTGTCTTGGCGCCACATAAACGCCTTCCGGTGAAACGGAAGGCACCAGTGAAAGGGAGAAAAGTTGGACCTGCAGCTCTCCGACAAGGTTTACCTCGTCACCGGAGCGTCATCGGGAATCGGTGCGGCCAGCGTGCGGCTGCTGGCAGCGGCGGCCAAGACGGCGCTGCTATCGGTCTCCAAGCCCCTGTCAGTGGAGTTCGCGCCATTCGGGGTGCGCTCCAACGTCGTCTCTCCAGGACCGACCCGCACTGCCCTGTTCGACGCACCAGGCGGCTTCGCCGAACAGCTCGTCGAGCGGTATGGGATGTCCCCGGACGAGGCAGTCGATCACTTCATCCGTGCGGAGCGCACTGTAGCGCCGCTGCTCGCTGATGGGCTGCCTGCCCAGGAGTCGGCACCGGCCTCATGACGTGCCCGAGCCGGGTGAGCAAAAGGCGAGCAGGATGGCCGCGACGCGGTATTCATAAAGGGCCCTGGTGCTTCCTTGGCGAAGGGAGAGACGCTCTGTTTCGGGGCCGTCGATTGCAACTGCAGGCCCACACCATGCGACCGGAAGGTGGACCAGTCGCGCCCTCGGCCATCCGCCTCGTGCCTGGTAGGACGAAACCGATGATGATGGTGTTCCGATCCGAGTCGGCGAGCGAACCTGGAGTGAACAGGGGTGACAGAATGGCCCATAAAGGCCGACGGGCAAACGGACATCATCTGTGTTTGCTGTGGGGGAGCGGGGTGCGCCGTCAGGGACTTGAACCCCGAACCTGCGGATTAAGAGCGTGTCTCATGTGGACCGTTTGGCGAGCTTCTTGTAGCAGGTGATGGCGGCGGCGAGGACGAGGAAGGCGTTAAACAGGTGGCCGTGGCGTTGGTAGCGGATGGTCAGGCGTCGGTAGCCGAGCAGCCAGGGTCTGTTCGATCTTCCAGCGGTGGCGGCCCAGGTGTTCGCTGGACTCGATGCCGGGCCGGGCGATGCGCGGCACGATTCCGCGGCGGCGCAGCCAGGCCAGGTGCTCGGCGGAGTGGTAGGCCTTGTCGGCGCGGACCTTGACCGGCCTGCGCCGGCGCGGCCCGCGCCGGGCCCGGATCGCCGGCAACGCCATCAGCAACGGCTGAACGCCCGGCTGTCGTGCACATTGGCTGCCGACACCGCGACCACCAGCGGCAGCCCGGCCGCATCCGACAGCACGTGGAGTTTGCTGCCCTTCCTGTCCCGATCGACCGGACTTGGGCCGGTCAGCATGCCCCCCTTTTCGCACGGACGGCGGCGGCGTCCACGATCGCTGACGCCTAGTCCACCTGCCCCGGGCCCGAACTCGTCCAGCACCGCGCGATGCAGCCGCGGCCACAACCCCGCCCGCGTCCACGCAGTGAACCGCCGATGCGCCGTCGGCACCCTCACCCCGAACTCACCCGGCAGATGCCGCCATGCACACCCACTGGTCAGCACATACACGATCGCGGTGAACACCGCCCGATCATCCACCGACGCCGTCCCACCACCCTGCCGGCGCGGCGCAAACCCGGGATCAACGGCTCAACGATCGCCCACAACTCATCCGGCACCAATCGGAGCGCAAGATCAGACGACATGCCCCAAATCACGCCGCACACTGGCGGTCAGATCCACGTGAGACACGCTCTAAGAGTCCGCTGCTCGCGCTGTCACCCCGTACCGGCCGGTGACGCGCGGAGTCATTTTGCGTCGCTTCATCCGCGTCTCATCCATTTTCTAATGTCAGACTCTATCTCTTGCTGATGGTCCGTACCGGGGCAGACGAGCACCCATGGAGCACCCACGATGGTGCTTGCGTCTGCGTGCGCGGGGTGATGTCGTCCTGAAAACTTTCGTCCGACTTCAAGTTTGGAACCTTCCGCCGCTACATTCGGAGATCTTGTGGGGGTGTTCGCTCTCGGGACCCGTGATCATTGGGTGGTGATCTGTGGATGACCTTTCCTGTCCTACGGACTGGTGGTGTCCTGGGAGCCGACGCTGGTCGAGCTATCCTCGCGGATCATCGGCCCGTTGTTCACCCGCCCAGAACTGCGGTCACACCTACCTCGACGGCATGGCCGAGGGCGACCTCCCTGGGCATCGTTACCCCACTGCTGAACGCCGCGTCCCCGCCGCCAACTTCCGTGCCAGGGCATGCCCGCAGCCATGCCCTGTGAGGTCTGTGCAGCGGCCATTCTCGATCCTTCGAGTCCGGTGAACAGGACGGACAAGAGCCGTGTAACGAGAGACCGTTACGCACGGTTCTGTGAGAGCCCAGGGGTGAGATTCCCCTGGGCTACTCGACCGACACCGTGCAGATCTCGCCGGAATTCTGGGGGCGTCCAGAGAGGTTCATGGTGTGCCAGATGTCGTCGATGATCCTCCGCGCCGAACGTGGCGGACGCTCGTTTCGGCGGAACTGATCGAGGGTGGCGGAGAGCCTGGTCAACGGTCTGGTCGAACGGACGGTTCCAAGTAGCGGGAGGAGCTGGTCAACGGTGGATTCCGCATCGTGCCAGGCACCTGCCTCCAACTGCGCGTGCATGAGGACGCACAGGTAGAGGAAGCGGTCTCGGCGTGCTTTGTGGGGAGCAACCATCAGTGCATGTGAGATGGGGTCGATCGCTGCCTTCCAGTCGCCGAGACTGCCGAGCATCGCTCCGGTGGCGTGGTTGAAGCCGCGTTCGGATACCCACCACGCCCAGCCGGGGTCACGGTCGCTGACGCCTTCGGAAAGCAGGCCGGTGGCCGAATCGAGCGTCTTGGTCGCCTCGGTCCGCAGCCCCATCTGCGCGTATGCGCGCGCTACCCTGAGCTTGAACATCGCCGTCAGCCGGGGAGTGAGCCCGCCGTGGTCGAGAATCGGTTCGACCCACAGCAGGGAGCTGATGGGGCGCCTCAGATAGAGGGCCTGAAGGCTCAAGTTGTGAAGAACGAACAACTCCATGGACCGGTCGCCGGCCGTCCGTGCAAGTGCGAGCGCATGCCGGTTGACGCGGTAGGACTGCGCGTGCCGATTGGCGTCGCACAGGAGCCAGCCGGTGAGCTCGGCGAACTCGGCGACGGCGGCACGAACGTCGCGCTCTGCCCGGCGGCGAATCCCGCGCCGGTCGAGGTCGTGTCTCACCGCGGCTAGGGCGCGCAGGGCAAGGGCGGAGGTGTGGTCTCCACCGAACCGCACGTCGAGGTCCACTAGGCACTGCACCTTCTGCTGCAGCGCAAGGACGTAATCCTCGTCGGCGGGTGCGAGGTCTTCGGCTGCCCCTGGCGGTGCCGCGAGAACATGGAGATCTTCCTGGCTGCCCGAAGGCAAGGGGAGGGCGCCCATCATGCGCGGGAAGCCCTGAGGACCGACGCGCCGACTTCTCTCGGAGTTATCCGCCCGAACTCCTCGGCGACCATGGTCAGCCACTGGACCTGGTCAGGAAGATCGCCTGGTGTGGCGAAAAGCGTGTCCGCGGGTGCGGCGGCCGCGAGTCCGTCGGCTTTGGCGCGCAGCGCCGCGCACAGCTGAAATGCCTCGGCGATGGCCTGGCACCTCTTTTCTTCGAGTCCGGATTCCCTCGCCCGGCGCCGGGCGTCCTCGACGTCGCCGGGATGGAGGTATGGACGCAAGGCCAGCTGTCCGTCCAGGATCTCGATGACTCTCCGATAGAGGCGATGTTCGAGGTCCCTCGGGGGTAGCAGGCTGGCCAGCCGAGAGCCGGGGGGCTCCTTGGCGATCATGGGAGCGGCTTCGTACAGAGCGGTCCACAGCGGATACAGCTGCCGGTACGCGCGGTAGTCTCCCGTCCATCGATGAACGTGGGACAACCAGGGGCCCCATCCGGGAATGGTCCAGCCCACCAGTTCCAGCAGCGAGCCCACATCGCCGGCCAACCACTGGAGCGGGTCCCAGCGCGTCATGTCCGCACCGCTCTGTACCCCGATGATCTCTACGTAGCGCATTGCGCAGTACACCAGGATGAAGCCCGCACCTGTGACGACGATCCACATACCGCGGCGCAGCCATGCGCGGCCGACGATGCCGGCATAGTGAACGGACAGCCGCATTGTAATGATCTGCCCCACCGCGACCACGCCAATATAGACGCACAAGTACGTGACGTAGCGGGAGTTCTCCATGTTCAGCAGGCTGGCGGTCTCGGCGTCGTGCCGTCTTGGCGGGAGCGCGAACACGAACATGGCGACTAGGAGGATCAGCATCGCGCCGAAGGAGGCCACGCGCTTTCGAGCCTTGGTCCTGGCGACATCCAGCGGATAGGACCAGTTGATCAACACAACCTGTTGGGCCGCGGTCAGGACGACCACGGTGCAGTGGATCAGAATTGTGGTGATGTTCCGGTATCCGAACAGGTCGGCGATGGACGGCCAGACGAAATCCAGCCCTAGGAAGAAGCTGAGGAACGAACTCGCGAAATAGACACAGACAGCGACTACCGCCACCTCGGTGGGGTGACGCACCAGGCGAGGCAACGTGTAGAGCAGCGCCATCAACGCGCCGATCATGCAACTCCACTCGAGAACGTCGTAAAGCATGGCCAGATGCCCATTTCTCTGTAGATCGACCAAGTATCAGCGCCGCGGGGAGTGCGGTCTACCGAGCGTTCGTTCGATTCTGGCAACTACTTCGGTCTGTCCGGGAGGTGATCCTCGCACTTCACGGGGATGGCCCTCGGTGGGCTGCTCAACGACCAAGGACATGAGGTCGGCGAACGTCTCGGCCTCGAGTTCCTGGGTGTTGTCATAGGCTGTCCGGCCCAGCATGCTCCTGATGAGCTCAGGGTCGAGATCGGGCAGAAGGAGTCCGGGAAGACCTCCGCCGGGGCCGGGCCCGACTCGGTGAGCGAAGAGCATGTGCCCGATCTCGTGCAGGATGATGTGCCGCTGGTGCAACGGCGAGGTGCCTTGCTCGTGGAAGATGTAGTCCGCGCCCGCCGTGCTGACCCACATGCCGCATGGCGTTCCGGGGGCGGTCTCGATCGGATTCAGGCGGATCGAACGCCCTCGTCGTCGTTCGATCTGGAGACAGAACTCGCCGATGTCGAACGGATCGGGGATGTCGAGCGAGTCGACGAGAGCTCGGCACCGTCGTCTCACATCCCGATCAGTCAAGTTCTGACCTCTCGATTTCCGAACGTGCATCGTCTGGATGACCTGGAATCGCCTTGCCAACGTCGATGTCGGCCGTCCCGTCACCGATCAGTCTGGTCCCTATGTGGCTGGGTGGATCGGTGCTGTTCCATGCGGGCGGCGCTCGCGATCATCTCACCAATCATGCGTCTTCCTTCGGGGGACAGATCTGCCAGAGTCCGCAGAGTCGCGGTGTCGACACCGCCGTCGCGCATCAGCGCGAGCAGCGTGAGCTGGTCCTCGATGCTTTCGGCTTCCGAGCCCTCGCCGAAATAGCCGATGGGCACTCTGAAGAAGGTAGCAAGTGTTGTCAGGGTGCGCAGGGTGGGATTCGGTTGTCGGCTTGTTCGCAGCTTCCACACGGTGGATCGGGAGATGTCCTCTCCTGTCACCCTCTGGAGGGCGGCGGCGACCTCGGCGTCTGAGGTGGCAGGCTTGACGTCCGGTGGCCACATGTGACGAATCAGCCAGTTGATCTTTTCTGCCAGCGTTTTCGGTGCCTGTCCAACTGACATGAGTTCCTCCGCTGTCCACAAGTGGTCACCGAGCACAAGGGGGCCGAAAGGTGTGTGCCACGTCGTTGGGTCTCGCCCGGTGCTACCTGCCCCCGATAGCAAGCTTGACACCAGTGGCCAACGTGGGTTACTCCTACTGCATGCTACTTCTATCTACAACTTCCACAGTGCAGCTATTACAGTAGCAACGAGCGGAACTGCCCGGCAGGATTGGTGGGGGTGCTCTGACGAGAGAGAACCTGGCTGCCGCCTCCCACTGCCTTCTGGTACGCGCCCCAGCGCCTGCATCTGCGTCTTCGCGTCAACGAAATCATCACAGCAACGGTGTGGCCCATGACAAGACGTTTCCCACACCCCCATGTCACGCAGCGTGTGACATGGGCACTTCTCTCGCGGCGAATACTCGGCCATCTCCCGGCCGGCCTCCTGGCAAAAGCCTTTTCGTGGTTCGCTGTGGTTAGCGTTAGATCCGCCGCCGCTTCCGTCCACAATTCCCGCCACTAAGTTCCGCGCGGTCGCCTTGGCGGCCCATCGGCCGGCCGTCCCGCCCAGACGTCGTGGCCTCGATCTGGCCCGGTGCGCATCGTCGGCTCGCCGTTGCCGTCCCGAAGCCGTTTCGCCACCGGATCACCGTCAGGCATCCCGAAACGCCCCCTCGCACCGGCGCGACCGACCTGCCGTGCTCGACCAGCGACCAGAAGAAGGCCCTGGGAGTGCGGAGAAGACCAAGGGCATCTGTCATTCCATCAAACGTACAAGTGAAGCTATCTCGAATGCATTCCACCAGGGGGCCTGCCCTCGGAGATAGCGGCAATCGGCGTAGAGACAAGGTAGGCATCTCTCAGGCGATACCGGGCATCGCACCGATCGGGTCTCGGTGGTCTGAGGGCCACGTCACGGGTAGGAGGTGCTGGGGTCTTGGCTGAAGCCCTCCGCGACCGAGGAAACCCAGAGGTCCCACGAGATCGCGATCAGGAAATCGTTGAGATACCACTCGATAATCTCTGTATTGCTGCATCCCCGCGCCTGGCAGGGATCAACGAAGATCACGTGAGGCTTCTCGCCGATTCCCTGGACCCTTTGCCGCCGATCCTGGTCCAGAGGACGACGATGCGGGTGATCGACGGAATGCACCGCCTCCGGGCCGCCGAGCTGACGGGAAAGCGCAAGATAAGGGTCCAGTTCTTCGATGGAGATGACAAGGAGTCATTCATCAGAGCCGTGGCGGAGAACGTCACACATGGCCTTCCGTTGACTTTGGAAGAGCGGAAGGCTGCCGCCACGCGGGTCATAACGCTGTACCCCGAATGGTCTGACCGGGCCGTAGCGAAGGCGACAGGTCTCTCTGGGAAGACGGTCGCGCTGATGCGCGGGGAGGCGGATGAGAAAGTCTCGCAGGGCGACAAGCGGCTGGGGCAGGACGGGCGGCTCAGACCTGTCGACAGCGCGCATGGTCGTCGCTTGACGGCTGAGCTGCTGGCCAGCCGACCTGACGCCTCGTTGCGGGAGATCGCAGCCATCGCCGGCGTCTCACCGAATACGGTTCGCGCGGTCCGCGAGCAGATACGGCGAGGTGGCGGCCAAGCCGCCTCGCGTCAGTGCGCCACGGGCGAGGCGCAACACGAGGGAGCCGTCGAGGCAGGGTCTCGATTCGTCTCCCCCGAAGTGGAGAAGGATGTTCGTGATCAGATTCTTGACCGTTTGAAGCGCGACCCGTCGATCAGATATACAGAGGTGGGGCGCACACTGCTTCGCTGGCTGCATGCCCAACCCGTATTCGGTCGACCAGAGGAACTGGTCGACGCACTTCCCGCACACTGTCTCCTGGTGGTGGCGCGACTCGCCAGCGAGTACGCTCAGGAATGGAAGGTTCTGGCCGAACTCCTCGAAAGCAAGGCACACACGTCAACCGCCTGATGGGCGGCACTTGAGCAAGGCGACTCCGCGTTCCCGACGGTCTCGCTGCGGTCGCCCTGGACATTCGCGGTCGGTCTGACAGGACAGTGCATCCCGGCGCACACCCGCCGGCGACAGGGAGACGTGTTCAACACCGCCACAACAGGGCTGCCAGGCTTTCCGTGCTGAAGTCGCGGCTGAGGAGTGGGAGTCGGCGCAAGTGGCAGCGGACGCACTGCGTCAAGAGCATCTGGCAGCCGCGCGCCGTCATGGGCGACCTGCTGGGCGAGTCGTTCTAGGCCGGCCTGGAGTGTCGCCAGGCAGAGCGGGCCACCATGTCGAGGCTGGCCACCCCGCGGATGCTCAACACGAGGGGCGTCACGTCCACCGACGCCTTCTGGCCGATCCGGTGGGCCGGTGCACGATCCCGATCTCTGTCGACCGCAGGAGCGACTGACCGTCGCACCCCTACGCCACGCGCGAGTCGCTACACGAGGCCGAGATGCGGGCGGTCGAGGGACTCACGCACCGCTGTTTCCTGCGGTATCCCCTCCAGCCTTTCGGCCCATTCGAGCACCGTTGGTTGCCCTACCGCCGGGTCCGAACCACGCGGGCGGCATATTCGCGGCCGGCTGACTCCGGCTGGTCGAGCGGGCGGTGAGACCGGGGCCGTCGGGTTCGTTGAGCCCGGCGTCGATCTCATCTGAACCCGAGCGGTCTTGCCGGCACGCCGGGCCGTCTCTGCGATCTCGTCGATGAGCCACGTGGCGCCTACGCAGATGTCGTTAGCCCCCTTTGATCGCAGACTCGACCTGTTGGCCTGGCCACGCGATCCGCGCGAGGATCGGTGCACCGCCCCCCATGCCTCGGAGCTGCAACGCCTCGGTCACAGGAGTCGTCCCCAGATGTGTGACGCCGCCCTGAGGCAGGCAGTGCTGTGGGAACCGGCGCCATGCCCGTAACCATTCGCCTTGACGGCCGAAATGAGGTTTCTGGCCGTGCTTCTCTGCCGGAGCAGTCTGATATTTGCGCGAATGGTCGACAGGGCGCTGATTCCTTGCGTCATAGAGGGATCGTGATATTCTGGTCCTGCCCAGCCAGATGTGTTCTTGAATGGGAACAGCTCGACCGGTTAGCGGGTGCGGGCCGAGAACGAGTCCCTCACACCGACATTGAGTGCCTCTCCGAGAGAACCGCTCCTACGGACCTCAGGGACGAGGCAGACCAGCACACGTTTGCGCGGGCAATTCACGGCGTTCCACGAAACCTCGGGCCTACGCTCACCCCGGGTTTTGTGTCGGCTGGTGAGAGCCGTGGCGATGGGCGATCTCGACGGGCAGTCTGAAAGCTTGTGTGCAACTGAGGATTTTCCGCAGTTGCACAACATCGAGAACTTGCCAGCGGGACCGGGGCGCGGCATCTTTAGGGAGTGCCGCGGCTTGTGCCAAAGCTAGTATGTTTCGACCTGGCCGCCGGTGTTGAGTTCTGTCGGCTGCTCGGCTTCCAAGTGGCCTATGGGCGCCCGATGAGCGGATTTCCCTACCTCGAACGCCGCGAAGCCGAGTTTGTGCTGGAGCAGTCGTTGACCAAGGATCGGCTCTATCCGCAGGTCTGGAACGGCCCTGAACGGGCGGCGATGACTCCAGAGAACGGGTCTGGGGGCCACCGAGACTGAGGACCGCGAAATCGCGATAAGGACGTGCCCGCGAGGCAGGAGAAGTATGGGAGTCGATGAGCAGGTGACGGACCAAGGCAATGTGAATATCGTGGCGATCGCGGATTTCACAGAAGCCGGCGAGGCCGAGGTGAGGACGGACGGTATGGTCGCCGACAATGTCGAGGAGCGTCTGATCGCGATCGTGGGCAAGACGTTGGATCGCACCTGCACAGTCGATGACAACCTCTTCGAGCTCGGCGCCGTTTCCATCGAGGTGCTCGACGTCCTGGCACGAGTTCGCGAGGACTTCGGTGTTCGAGTCCGGCTCCGTGACTTCTATCAGTCTCCCACCATTCGGGCCCTGGGCAACATGATCGGGGATGCGGGTTGAGAACAAACAGCACGGATTCGTTGACGTCAACCCTTCCGATTGGCCCGCTCCAGGAAGGTATCTGGCTCTTCTGTCGGCTGAATCCGACGAGTCCCGCGTACTGCATGCCAGAGGTCTTCTACTTCGATGGCGACTTCGACACCGAGGCTGCGGAGTTCGCACTCAACGAGGTCATACGCCGTCATGAGGCCCTGCGTACGACGTTCCACCAAACGGACTCCGGGGGCGTGCAGATCATTGATCACGATCCGGAGCCCGTTCCGGTCGACGTGATCGACCTGCGCGGTCTGTCGGCGGTTGCGCGGAAGCCTTTGCTGCAGTCGGCCATCGACACGGCAGCGAACCTGCCTTTCGACATTACGGCCGAGCCGGCGATCAGACTCACTGTCATCCGGGTGTCCGAAATCCGGACCGCGCTGGTCCTGGTCGCTCACCACATAGCTTGTGACGGCATGTCGATGGGCGTCATCTGCGAGGAGTTCGGTGAGATCTACAGATCGGCGCGGCGGGGAGCCCCGCTCGATCTCAAACCGCTCGGACCGGGATACAGCGCCTTTGTGGAAGAGCAACTTGCCGAGCTCTCTGACGGCAGGCTCAATAAGGAGGCGGCTTACTGGCGGGAACAGCTCGCCGGAGTCACCGGCAGTGCGCTACCCGGAGGCGGCGGTGCCGCCGAGCGAGCCCCGGGGACGCTGGATACCTACATGCAGTCCGTCACGCTCGACGACGGACTGGCTGTCGCGCTCTTGGCGTTCGCGCGCCGCGCCAGGTCGACACCATTCTCGATCCTGCTGTGTGCGATGAAGGTCATGCTCGCCGTGGCCACCGGTGACGGTGATCAGGCCGTGGGCACGGCGACGAGTGGGCGGACGCCCAAGTTCGCACGCACCGTGGGGGCGCTCGCCAACATGGTCGTTGCTCGCACGCGGATTGAGATGACCAAATCGTTCACCGCCATGCTCGAACAGGTGTCGCTGGGGCTTATGGACGCCATCGATCACCAGGACCTGCCGTTCAGCCGAGTGGTTGCCGAACTGCAGCACGCCGGCCTCCAGCCCGGGACCGACGTTGTACGAACGGTCTTCTCCGCAGGCACCACCGGAAGCGGCCTGAAACTCGGCGAGGGAAAACTGTCGGAGGCCCTGGCACACACGGCGGAGGGGCCTTTCGACCTGGCCGTGTACTGCGACTTCAGCCCCTCGGGTATCGCTCTCGATTGGCAGTACGCGCTACGCACCTACTCGCGCGAAGTCGCACATGACTACTGCGCTGCATACCAGGAGATCTTGGCGAAACTACTGCAACAGCCCGACGCGGCAATGGACTCGCTCGGCCTGACTGAGACTCTGGCCCGCGTCGTCCCGTCCCCTCGAAGTGACTCATCCGGGCCTCAGCATGATGCTTCCTGATGGGACGGAGCCGAACTCGCTCGCGGACGGTCTGGCAACTCCGGTAGTGGGGTCCGCGGTCGCCGGAGACGATGTCGGCCTCGTGTTGAACGCCCTCAACCTGCCGCATTTGCCGCAGTCAGTCGGGTCGGCATGACCCTGTGGGGCTGGTTATCCGTTTGAGTGAGCTTTCGGGTGAGGCGACACGACGCCCTTCACGGAAGGAGAAGCGAATGCGCGAGCCGCTGGCCATTGTGGGCATGGCTTGCAGAGTTCCGGGGGCAGCCGACTACCGCTCACTGTGGGTCAACATCGAGTCAGGTTCGACGGGCATGGTCGAGGTCGGAGAGCAAGACCGACGACGAGAAGGTGTGCGTCTGGACCCGACGGTCCGGAACAGGTACGTGCCCGTTGCCGCACCCCTGGACGGATACGACGAGTTCGACAGCGGCGCGTTCGGCATCAGCGCCGGCGAGGCCAAAGGTATCAACCTCAACCACCGCGTCATGATGGAAGTCGTGCTCGAGGCGATCGAAGACGCCGGCTGCGACCCTCTGCGATACCCCAAGAGCATCGGGTTGTTCGCCGCCGGTGGCGGTGCGTCGCCCGGCTCGGTCCTGCAGCGCATTGGTGACCCGCAGTATGGAGACGTCGCCAGGCCGCTCAAGGTGTCCGAAGCGATCAACTGGGGGGCGCTCCTCGACAACGACTTCCTGGCCACCCGGATCGCCTATCCGCTCGACCTCCGTGGGCCGTGCTTGACGGTCCAGACTGCGTGCTCCAGTTCCCTCGTAGCCTTGCACCTGGCGTGCCAGAGCGTACTTTCCGGTGAATCGGACATGGCTGTGGCCGGCGGGGTGAACGTCGAGATCCATCAACGGGTGGGCTACTACTACCAAGAAGGCAGTGTCTGGTCCACCGACGGCTACTGCCGACCGTTCGACCGTGCCGCCACCGGCACCATCACCGCGAACGGCGCAGGCGCAGTTGTGATCAAGCCCTTGGACCAGGCGCTCTCCGACGGAGATGCTGTCCACGCCGTCATCCGCGGTAGTGCGATCAACAACGACGGTCGTCGGAAGGCCGGGTTCACCGCACCGAGCGTGAACCAGCAGGCAAGGGTCATCAGTGCGGCTCTGGCGTCCGCAGGGGTCGATGGGCGCGATATCGGCTACTTGGAGGCGCACGGTACTGCGACCGAGATCGGAGACGTCGTCGAATGGGCGGCCATCGAACGTGCCCTGGGCCCAGACGGTGTGCGGTGCGCTATCGGTGCGACCAAGGCGAACGTCGGCCATCTCGGGCCCGCCGCGGGCGTTGTCGCCCTGATCAAGGCCGCACTCGTGCTCTCACACGAGCGGATTCCCCCGGTCGCGAACTTCGTGGAACTGAACCCCCGGATCAAACCGAGCAGCGCGAGGCTCTTCGTGCCCGATGGGTGCAGCAGGTGGGAAGAGGAGGACAGGCCGCGGCGGGCCGGAGTGAGCTCGATGGGGATAGGCGGAACCAACGCGCACGTGGTCCTTGAGCAGGCGCCGGTCCCAGAGGCGGTCGACGAGCCGATTGAGGTTGTCTGCATCCTGCCGGTCAGCGCCGCATCGAGGTGCAGCCTTGAGGAGACCGCGAACCGCGTGGCGGAGTTCGCCGCTGAGAATCCGCAGCGTCTACGGAGCCTCGCCCGCACGATGAGGACGGGCCGCCGCATCCTTCCACACCGGGAGGCGTTCGTCGTCGCGACACGGGGTGCGGGGTTCGTCAGCTGGCGCACTGGAGGCCGGCTCGCGAAGCGGGCCCCTGACAGCGCGATCATCTTCCCCGGACAGGGAGGACGGGTAGGGGATCTGACGGCTGCCGCTGCCGAGATCGACGGATTCAGAGACTTGCTCTCGCAGACGCTCCAGTGTCTGCCGGCCGACGATCGGCCGCTGGTGAAAGGGCTCCTGACCGGAGCGTCCGAGACCGCGTCCGGATCACGACTCGCGGAGCTCGCGGTGCTCGTCCAATCGGTGACGGTCGCCAGATCGCTGCTCGCCGATGGCTTGGGGGCGCGGTCACTGTGCGGGTTCAGTCTGGGCGAGATCGCCGCGGGCGTGGTCGGCGGAGTCTTCACCCTGGACGAGGCCGCCGCCGTCTTGTCGGAGCGAGCCCGGCTGCTGGCAGCCGCCCCAGAGGGTGGGATGATCCGGGTTCGGCTCTCCGAGAAGTCCGTCACGCGGTACCTCAGCACCGATGTGTCGCCGGCGATCGTGCCCAACGGCCGCGACTGCATGCTCAGCGGCGAGGCGGCGGCGATCGACGCGATCGCCGATCGGCTGCGTACCGACGGCATCGCCTGTGTCCGAGTCCCGGTCAAGCATCCGTTTCACAGTGCGGTCCTGAACGGTTCCGTCGCGGAATACACGAAGGCTTGGTCCCAGGTCGAACTACGGCGACCAGAGCTGCGGCTGATGTCACCGACAACCGGCGACTGGCTGGACGAGGAGACGGCCCGCGATCCCGGGTTCTGGGCGAGTCACCTGGTACGGCCGGTCCGTTTCGGCGAAGCCATGCAGAGGCTCCGTGTGAACGGTACGGATCTTGCTTACGTCATGGATTCCGATGCGGGTGTCACCCCGTTCGTCAAGGAAGTGTTCGCCACCGATGCTCTGGCGATGGCCACCGCCAAGCACGCGGGCTACGACGCGGTCTCTCGAGCACGGCTGTTGGCGACCGCGTGGTCTGCCGGACAGGATTCGGTCAATCTGACGACCGAGCAGATCGGTCGGAGGAGCGGTCTCGACGCGGCCCCGGTTCTCGTCCATGCCCCCACCTATGCGTTCGATCGAAGCTCTCAGAAGGAGCAACCGCCGGTGCATACCGAAGCACAGTCGACTCCCAGTTCCGCCAGGCCAAGCCCGGCAGCGGAGGACCAGACGCCTCCGGAAGCACCGATCCCGACTCGGTCGGACGTTGACACTGAGACAATCGGCGACAGGGTCCGGAGGATCGTCGCGAGGCTCGTGGGGAGTACGTCGGAGGACACGGACCTTGGCGTCTCCTTCATCGAGCTCGGGTACGACTCCTTTCTGCTGATCCAGCTCGCAGACGCGCTGTCAACGGAGTTCCAAACCGACATCGACGTACGGCAGCTGTACATGGATTTGGATTCATGTGACGGCGTCATCGAGCATCTCAAGAGCGTTGCCTCGACCAGCGGGCAGTCGGCGCCCGTTGCGATGGAGTCTGAGCCACGCCGGCTATCCCAACCTCTCCCCAGTGCCCCGCCGGAGCCGCGTCCGGCGCAGTTCGCCGCTCCGGTTTCAAGATCGTCCGGGCAGGCTGCCTCCGGCGATGACACCGATCCGCTCCGGGCAGAGGCCGAGTGGGCTCAGCGAACCCCGGAATCGAAGCGGATCACTGAGGAGGACCGGTTCACACTGGCGGACCAGCGGAATTTGATGATCATCCGCAAGGGGCGCCGTGAGGTGAGCTATCCCGTGGTCGGGGTTCGCGGTGAGGGCGCCCGATTCACCGACGCCGACGGCCGTGAGTTCCTCGACCTGTGCATGGGCTTCGGCGTCAATCTGCTGGGACATTCATCGGAGCCGCTCACGGCCGTCCTGCGCACGTTCGAGGCGTCTGACCTGCTGATCGGCCCGCAGTCGTCCACCGCCGGCGACGTTGCCCGCGGCATCGCGTCGCTGGCCGGTGTCGACCGAGTCGCCTTCACCTCCTCGGGGACGGAGGCGGTCATGGGCGCCGTGCGCGCGGCGCGTGCGAAGACGGGGAGAGACCTCGTCGCGCTGTTCTCCGGGTCCTACCACGGGACTTTCGACGGCGTGCTGGTCGCTCCCCGAGCGGGCGGTGAGCGGGGCGAGACGACACCGCTGGGCCGGGGTACGCCGGCCTCCGTGGTCGAAGACGTCATCGTCCTGCCGTATGACGACTCCGCGATTCCCATCCTGGAGTCCTGTGGCGACCGGCTCGCCGCTGTGCTCGTCGAGCCGGTCCAAAGCCGGCGCCCCGGGCATCAACCTGTTGATCTTCTGCACCGCCTCCGCGCGCTCACCCGCGCACAGGGCGCCGCACTCGTATTCGACGAGATCATCACCGGCTTCCGGTGTCACCCCGCCGGCGCCGCGGCCTACTTCGGTGTTCATCCAGACCTCGTGACATACGGCAAGGTCATCGGCGGAGGCATGCCGATCGGGGTCATCGCGGGCGACGCGGAGTTCATGGCGCCCATCGACGGCGGACGCCGGCGGGAGGGCGACGGCGGGTTCCCGCAACGGCCGAGCATGGTGTTCGCAGGAACGTTCAGCAAACACCCCCTGGCCATGGCGGCGGCGCAGCAGATGATCCTGCATCTCGAGAAGGAGTCGCCTCGGCTTCAGAACTCGTTGTCCGGCCGGACTGCCGCGCTGGCCGAAAAGATTAACGCCCACGCATCCGCTAACGGGTTCCCCATCGGAGTCGAGTACTTTTCATCTCTCTTCCGGATCAATGTCGATGGCTCCCCGCTGTCTGAGGACAT
Source organism: Actinomadura sp. J1-007 (assembly GCF_009793335.1). Classification (GTDB taxonomy): domain Bacteria; phylum Actinomycetota; class Actinomycetes; order Streptosporangiales; family Streptosporangiaceae; genus Spirillospora; species Spirillospora yumaensis. The sequence goes on from NZ_WING01000001.1 coordinate 5,633,893, forward strand.
GTTCTATCTCGGTCTCCTCAATCGAGGCATCTACGTATGGGAGGGCGGCACCTGTTTCCTCAGCGCTGCGCACTCCGACGCGGACTGTTCAGAAATCGCTGAGGCGGTGGCCGAAGCCGCTTCGGAAGTCGCGTCGCGAGGTTTTTGGGACAAGGCACGAGCAGCGGGTGGGGTGAGCCCCGGGTGCGACCCGTCTGCGGTCGTCGGCGAGGCGCCGTTGACCGACGGCCAGAAGCTGTTGTGGATGTCCAGTGAGCTGGGTGGTGAGCTCGGCAAGGCATACCAGATGTCCGGCGTGCTCCGCATCGAAGGCACACTGGACATTGCGAAGCTCCAGCCTGCTCTCGAGCAGGTCGCTCGGCGGCAAGAAGCGATGAGGACCGGTTTCGAGCAGGATGGAGGATCGCAGTATTGCACCGCACGCGCAGTTCCGACACTGACGGTCACCACCCTCAGCGATGCGTCGCCGGGCGACGTCGAGGCGCTTCTCGACCGGTTCACGCAAAGGCCGACAGACATGTCGGCGCCTTCGCTGTTCCGGTTCCACCTGGTCCAGACCAACGAAGCGGCGTTCCTGCAGTGCACCGTGCCGCACGCCATCGCCGATGGTTGGTCGTTCAACGTCCTGTGGTCGGAGCTTTCGGCCTGCTACCTGAGCGGCGAGGCCGCCGATGCACTGCCCGCACCGGCGAGTTTTCTCGAATATGCGCGGTGGAAGCGCAGAGACGAGGACGAACGGTTCAAGGTGAACGAGGCCGTCTGGCGGCCGAAGCTCGACGCGGCATGGAGCTTGGTCCCACTGGTCGATGGCGCAGGACCGTTCAGATCCGTCATGCGTGTGGATTCCCTCCGCCAGGAGAGCCTCGCGACCTTGCGCGATCTGGCGCGGTCCAGCGGATGCACTATGCATACTGCCGGACTGTCGGTGGTGGCAGCCGCGTCGGCGCTGCTCACCGGCGACGCTCAGCCCGTCATGATGGCCCAGCAGACCGGGCAGCCCCGCCATACCGGCAAGCCGCTCATGGGCTTCTGCGTCGACGTTCTGCCGGTGATCGTCGAACTGCCCGACGACAGGTCCCTGATCGATGTGGCGAAGGCAGTCCAGGCACAGATGCTGGACGGCTCGGAGATTACGTCCGGCCTGTACCGCCTGCTGCAAGACAAGCGGTACCGCGAACTGCCGACCACCTTCACCGGGTTCAACTACGAAGTTCACATCCCGGAAACGATGTTCGGCGCCACCGCCGAATCACTGACGATGCCGCGCGACACCATACCGTGGCCCGCGATCATCACCATCGAAGAACGCAACGACGGAATCCAGCTGATCTCCGAGATCTCCGAAAGCAGTGCCCTTGCGCCGTTGGGGCCTCGGCTGGCAATGGCGGTGGAGCAGGTCCTCTCCAGTTCCGGCCGGCAGCTGGGAGAGCTGCGCCGTCCCTGAGAGAGGGGGTCGGCATCCGGGCTTCCTGTAGCTTTTGGACCTCGACCATGCACGGAAAGGCTGTAGGTCATCGCCGATGACCGTCAGACCTTGATCATCCTCGGAGCGCAGTTCAGCGTCGTGACCATTTGCGTGATCGACGCGGACCTATAAGATCACCAGCGGTGCGTCACGGGGCATCGAGACCCTGAGCGGTCAACGATATTCTTGCGGGCCGAAAGGGCAGTCCGTGCGATCACCGGTGTCGCCCAACAGGGTCTCGATCAATGACCGCTGCTCCACCTCGACCGGTGAAGGGTCAAGTGTTCGATCATGCAACGTATCCCCGGACTCGGCGCTGAAGGGCTCGACCATCGATCTCCGGCCAGGTATTTCTTCGCGCTCGCCGGAAAGCAGTGGGCCGCCACGATCTGGGGTTCGACGGCGTCCGTCATATCGATGGCGAGCCAGGCCTTGATTCCGGTCGCGATCGGTCGCGCAATCGACCTGGGCATTGCCCGCAACAACACTCGCGAAGTGGTCCAGTGGTCGATGGCCGTCCTGCTGCTCGCCATGCTCAGGTCGGTGTTCGGCATAGCGTTCTACCGGCATTCGGTCACCACACGCACGGTGACTGGTTGCCTGACCATGCGGATGGTGACGCGGCACGTCACGCGGCTCGGCGCCTCGCTGCCGCGGCGGCAGGGAGACGGCGATCTGATAGCGACCAGCACGGCGGACGCCGCGACCATCGGTCTCGGCCCGCTCTACGCGGGCCGGGTCCTGGCGTCCGTCGTGGCAGTCGCCGTTGTCACGGTGGCCATGCTCATGATCTCGGTTCCGCTCGGACTTCTGGTTCTGGTGACCATCCCGGTCCTCAGCGGCCTCAGCGGTCTCCTCCTGCGCCCCCTGCACCGACGCCAGGACGAGTATCGGTCCCAGCAGGGCCGGCTGGCCGGGCGCGCCGTCGATATCGCTTCGGGGCTGAGGGTTCTCCAGGGGGTGGGCGGAGAAAGGCGCTTCGCGGCGCGTTTTCGCGCTGATTCAGCGCGGTTGCGGCTCGCGGACATCGATGTGGCGCGCGCCGAAGCGGATCTCGAAGGAGCGCGGGTCCTCGTTCCGGGTCTGGTCACCGTGATCGTCACCTACACCGCGGCTCTGCTGGTGCTCGATCACCGCCTGTCAATCGGCCAGCTGGTCGCGTTCTACGGGTTCGCGACTTTCCTCGTCCTGCCGCTCGCCGATTTGATGGAGGGCGCAAGCGAGGTCACCCGGTCGTGGGTGGCCGCCGGTCGAGTGACCAGGTTGTTGAACTTCGAGGCGCAGGACAGGGGCACGCCCGGTGTGCCCGTCTCCGCTCCGGAGGCCCGGGGCGGAGCTCACCTGACCGACGGCGTTTCAGGACTGACGGTCCCGCCGTCGACGTTCATGGCGGTCGCCTGTGCCGACGCCGCCGACGCCGATGCCCTGGCCCGTCGAGTGACGCGCTTCGAAGACTCCGGCGATCCCGCTTTGGACGGCATGCCTCTGTCGTCCCTGCCGCTCCACGTTGTGCGGTCACGTGTCCTGCTGTGCTTGAACAGTGACCGATTCTTCGCGGGCACGGTACGAGAGGAGATCGCACCCGACGGAACGGCCGACGACGAGGAGATCGCCACCGCTCTTCGGATCGCTTGCGCGACGGACATCATCGACGCCCTTTCTGCCGGTCTCGAAACACAGATGGCGGGTCGCGGCAGGACCTTTTCAGGCGGTCAGTTGCAACGCCTGAGATTTGCCCGCGCGCTGCTGGCGAACGCCGAGTTCACGGTCCTCGTGGAGCCGACCAACGCTGTGGACGCGTATACCGAGTACCGCATGGCAGAAAATATCGCCGGTTTCCACAGTTCTCCCTCAGTTGGGCGGAGCACTCTTGTTTTCACGGTGAGTCCTTCCGTGCTCCAGCAAGCGCAGCAGGTTGCCTATGTGGAGAACGCCCGCGTGCTCGCCATCGGCACTCATGAAGAACTTCTGGAGAGTCATGCGGCGTACCGGGTGCTGGTGGCGCGTGACGATGCCTCACAGGTAGGGATTGGGATATGAGGGTCCGCACACTCCCGGTCGCCGACAAAGAATTTGTTCGGGGCTTTATTCGACAGCTGGCGCGCAAGCACAGGAAAGAGCTGGCCGGGGTGCTGGCCCTGTACGGACTAGCGGTGAGCAGCGGCCTGGCCGGCCCACAACTGCTCGGCACCCTTGTCCAGGACGCGCGAGACGGCACAACGGTCGGTCACGTGACGGCCGTCGCGGCCGCGCTGGCCGGATTCATCCTGGCGCAGGTGCTCTTGACTCGTGTCGCCTTTCAAGCAGCGGGGCGACTTGCCGCGACCGTCCAGGCCGAGATCCGTGTCAAGTTCGTCGAGGACGTGCTCGCGCTTCCGCCGGCCGTCGTCGAAGGAGCCGATGACGGCGACCTGGTGACGCGTGCCACGCTGGATGCGGACACGCTGCGGCGCGCCTTGCAGCTGGCAGTCCCTCAGGTCGTCGAGGCCTTGGTGTGGATTGCCCTGAGCGTTATCGCCCTCCTGCTGGTATCCCCGTTGCTGGCACTCGCCCTGCTGGTCGTCTTCCCGCCTCTCCTGGCGGCGAATCGGTGGTACCTGGCCCGGGCACGCGCGGGATTTCTGCGCGAAGCCGCAGCCTCCTCCGGCATCACCGAAGGTCTGGATGCGACCATCCAGGGTGCGGCCACCGTTGAGGCATTCGGTCTGGAGGATCATCGGGTCCGCCGCGCGGAGCGCGACACACAGGCCTGGTACGAAGCGGTCGAGTACACGTTGTGGCTTCGGACGGTCAAGTACTCGACCGACTCGTTCCTCTTCACCCTGCCGGTGGCGGTCGCCCTGTTGCTGGGCGGATACGCCTACACCAAGGGTTGGGTCGGCGTCGGCCAGGTGACTGCCGCTACCCTCTATCTCCTTCAGTTGACATTTCCCCTGGAAACACTGCTCGACTGGGTGGGAACACTCCAACAGGGCAACGCGTCGCTCGCCCGTTTGCTCGGCGTTGCGGACGCTCGATCCGAGAAATCGGACGCTAGATCCGAGCAGAAGCTCAATGGGCACGGCGTCGTTGCCTCCGCTGACCTCTCCGCCAGAGATCTCCGGTTCGCGTACGGCGATGGACCAGACGTCCTGCAAGGGATCGACCTTGCCGTGCGCCCTGGCGAGCGGATCGCCATCGTGGGGCCGACTGGGAGCGGTAAGTCGACACTCGGCCGGCTGCTGTCCGGGACCTATCCTCCGCGCGCGGGGACCGTACGGCTTTCCGGCACCTCCCTACATGAGCTGCCACGCGACGACTTGCGCAGGCGCGTACTCCTGGTGAGCCAGGACCAATACATCTTCGGTGGGACTCTTCGGGAGAATCTCGAACTGGCCGCCCCCCGCGTGGATCAGGACGCTCCAGGGGAGGCCGATGACACCGTTATCTGGAAAGCGCTGGAAACGGTCGGCGCGGATGATTGGGTAGATGCCCTCCCTGAGAAGCTGGATACCGCGGTAGGCGCCGGTGGGGACGAACTGACCGATGCGCAGGCTCAGCAGATCGCTCTGGCCCGGCTGCTCGTGGCCGATCCGCAGGTGCTGATCCTCGACGAGGCGACTTCACAAATCGATCCCGGTTCCGCCCGGCAGCTTGAGCGGTCCCTCGCGGCGGTGCTGAAGGGGCGAACCGTGATTTCGATCGCACACCGACTGCACACGGCCTACGACGCGGATCGAATCGCCGTTGTGGAGGACGGGCGCATTGTCGAGGTCGGTTCCCATCAGGACCTGATCGTTCAGAACGGTGCCTATGCCCGACTATGGGCCAGCTGGGCGTGAGCTGCCACTCGTGGCTCGGGCTGCTCTTCTTCCTAGAGAAGGGAAAGTGGTGACGGTCTGGAAGAACACCCCCAAGGACTCGATTCTCGTGGGGTTGAGCCTGGCGCAGTTCGCTATTACCCCGCTACTGGCGATCTCCTGGGACGCGGTCTCGCTGCCAGTCAGGGTCGCGGGAGGGGCGCTGGTCACCTTGCTGATGACGTACAACATCATCGTCATCTCTCACCTGTTCACCCATGTGCCCTGGTTCGCGAGCGTTCGTCTCAATGCTGCGGTGTCAGTGGTCAACTCCGTCAACATCGGTCAGTCGGTCCAGGCATACCAGTTGACCCACGTACGGAACCACCACCGCTTCAACAACGACCGGCAAGGTGATGACGGCACTACCCGCGACACCTCCTCCACGTACCGCAAGGGAAAGAACGGTCAGCACGAACCGCTGCTGCCCTATGCTTTCGGCGGTGCCGTTGCCTCCATCGCCGACCGCGTCAAGGGCGTGGCTTCGGTGGTCCGCCTTTGGAAGGTCGGAGACAGTGAAGAAAAACTGCTTTCTCTGGCATCGCACAGAGAAATGCGGAGAGTCCGCGAACTCCGCCAGATTCAAGCCGACCGTACCGCGCACAGCCTTTCCCTGGTGGTGTTCGTTTCGCTTTCCTGGCAGTGGACGGTCTTCTGCTATCTCCCCGCGTACTTCTTTGCGCTGACTCTGGTGAACGTCCAGAACTACTACCGGCACTACGGCGCGAACCCGGAGGATCGCGCGTCGGATTCGGTGAGCCACTACAACCGTGTCTACAACTTCCTCACGTTCAATGACGGGTACCACCAGGAGCACCACCTCAGGCCCGGCACGCACTGGTCTCAGCTGCCAGGGGTCAAAGACGACCAGCGGGTCAGACTGGAAGCGCAGCCCCGCGTCGTGAGCCCGGTTCCCGCCATGCTCGGCTTCCTCGACCGACGCCGGCCCCTGTTGCACGAACCCCTGTTGCACGAAGCCGAACCAGAAGGCATGCCTTGATGCCCGGTCCAGATGCAGGAGCCCGCCAAAGCCCCGGCCGTGTTCCCAGGTAAACCCCGTTGGTGGGGGAGGGAAGGGCGCCAGGCGCCTGTACAGCATGAGTCGCTTCAGGAGTGAGTATCAGCATGACTGACCAGCAGCGAGAACTGCCCCCCGACCTGCTGGCCGCGGTCCTGGCCGGCGCCCGGCGCCACGGCGGACGGATGGCCGTGTCAGCTTCCGACGGCAGCGCGACATACGCCCAACTGGTCGGCCGGGCCTCCGCGCTGGCCCGGGCATACCAGGAGCGCGGTGTCTGCCCGGGGGACCGGGTCGCGCTGGTTATGGCGCCTGGCCGGGATTCTGTCGCGGCTTCGTTGGCGGCGTTCATGACCGGTGCTGCTTATGTGCCAGTCGATCCAATCCAGCCGGCCCGGCGGCTCAGACAGGTTCTCGAAGGCTGCCGCCTTGTGCTGAGCCTGGACGTCTCCAGGGCGGTGACGGGCCTGGACATGGCCATCACACCAGATCAGCTCGCCGGGGACTGGGCCCTGGCAGATCGGACGGCAGCGGCATCGTACAACCAGAGGCCGCTGGCCGACGACGTCGCCTACGTCATCCACACTTCGGGCTCGACCGGCACCCCGAAGGGCGTCCAGGTCGGGCACCGTGGCGTAGTGAACCTCATCGAGGACGTGGACACCCGGGCGCCGGTGCCGGACCCGCACCGGGGAGCAGTCTGGACGAGTCCCGACTTCGACGTCTCGGTCTGGGAGACCTGGTCCCCGCTCTGCACAGGCGGCTCGCTCGTGATGGCGCCCGCGCGGGACAGGCTGGAAGCGAGCCGGTACCTGGACTTCCTGCACCGGGAAGAGGTGCACAGCGCCTACATCCCACCGGCCTTCCTGACGGACGCGCGCACCGCGCTGGAGGCGGACCCGCACTTCTGCGGCACGCTGACGCGCCTGTTCGTCGGCGTAGAGCCGATCGCGCTCGGATTGCTCCAAGCCCTGGTACGGGCTCGCCCCGGACTGTGCGTCGTCAACTCGTACGGGCCGACCGAAACAACCGTGTGCTGCACCCTGTTCACCGTTCCTGCCACCGGGGGAGACCCGCTCGCTCGCACCCCGATCGGTACCGCGGTCAAGGGCAACACGTTGCTGGTGGTCGACAGCACCGGAGCCCTCTCGCCAACCGGTGAAGGGGAACTGGTGGTCCTCGGCGAGGGAGTGGCCCGCGGCTACCTCAAGACCCCCGATCCGTCCCGGGACGGATTCGCGCCCTGGCCCGGCTTCCCCGGCCGCAGGGCTTATCGGACCGGCGACCTGGTACGCACCCTTCCGGATGGGAACCTCGTCTTCGTCGGCCGTGCCGACCGCCAGCTCAAGGTCCGCGGATACCGGATCGAACCAGGCGAAGTCGAGACCGCGATACGCGCGGTGGTCCCCGTCCAGGAGGTCATCGTCGGCGCCCGCGACCTGCCGAGCCGGGGCCGGGCCGTGGTCGCGTACGTACGGATGCGCTCCGGGGCCGACTGGGACGCAGTCAGGGTGCGGCGCAGGCTGCGCGAGCTGCTGCCCGTCCACGCCCTGCCCGCCGAGTTCATCCGCATTGAGTCTGTGCCCCAGACCAAGAACGGCAAGACGGACTACGAGGCCCTGGCCACCCTGCCGCTGCCGGGTCGGCCGGCTCTCTGAAGAGCGCGCAGTTCCGCTATGCGCGCACAGCCATTGAGACTATTCGGCCTCCGGGGAGGCATTGGACAAGGCGGCACACCTTGACCGGCTGCAACTCAATGGACCATGATTTCAGTTGTCTCTCAATTGAGAAAGGAGCCAGGCCCGCCCGCCACGGGGCCTAAACGTTGTCCCCCCGTCGAAGGTTGAGTGTGCCTGGACATATGCAATTCCCTATGCACGGTCCGGATCACGATGCCGTGCTGATGCCTGGCTCGACGTACAGGTTCCGCAGTGGAAGGAGTAGAGACTGTGCCCAGAAAGGATCGCGCCGCTCGATACAGATTCTCGCCTGAAATCCTCGAGGCAGTTCGTGTCGCGTCGCGTCTCGACAACTGGCATGGTCCCCTCGAAGTGATCGAACACTGGTTCTGGATCGCGGTATGGTGTGCGGCGTCGGTGCTCGCATTCCAGCATGCCCCGCTGTGGGCTGCGGTCTTGGTCTACATTGTCGCGGTATTCTTCATCGGTGGACGCCAGCGGGCCCTTGCCGGCGTATTGCATATGGCCACCCACCGTGCGTTCATGGCACGGCACCGTATGGGCAACCTGATCGGAGCCTTGTTCGGCGGCTACCCGGTGTTTCAGAGCTTTACCGGCTACCGGGCTTCACACCTTGGTGAGCACCACGGCAGGCTGGGCGATCCGGACCGCGACCCCGACTACCGGCAATACCAGGACAATGGGCTGTGTGGCGACAACCTCAGCCGGGCGGCGTTGCGCCGGTACTTCGTGACTGTCATCAGCCCGCGTGCGACTGCCTCCTACATCTACTACCTACTGCGGCACAGGATTGTGGCCAAGGGCGAACGGATGACGGAGCGGTGGCTGCGTGTCGCCATTCTCGCCATGCTGCTGGGTTGGGCGGTGTTCGGCGGTTGGTGGGGCTGGCTTGTGCTGCTCTGGTTCGTGCCGATAGTCACGACGCAGGTCTGGATCGGTGCCGTGGCAGAGCTCATGGAACACTTCCCGCTGATTGAGTCCGCGCCGCGTGTGGACATCTACATGTCCTGGAACCGGGTGTACGGGCTTGCTGGCCGCTTCCTGCTCGGGGAGAAGGACGGTGAGGGGTTTCACCTGGTACACCACCTGTTTCCGCGGACGCCGATGTGGCGGCTGCGCCAGGTCGACGCGATCCTGCACCGTGACCCGGTGTACGCGGCTCTGCCCCGCTTGGCCGGCGTGCGTGGTGGGATGGCGCAGATCTATCGGTCGCTGCCTTCCTCTGCATGCAGTGCGACGGAAACGGCTATTTAAATGTACTGAGTCCGGGGAGGGCCGGAGATGACCAGAGCATCCGCAGGTCACGAAGCCGCCAGGCACGCGGTGTCAATTCCGACCGCCGCGGTGCGGCCGCGGACCGAGCCCCACGACGTCCCCCTCTCTGAAATTCAGAGGCGGATCTGGGCGGCGCATCAACTGGACCCCACGACAGTCGCGCCCACGATTCCCGCCGCCGTGGATCTGTCTGGGCCGTTGGACGTCGATGCCCTTGAGTCCGCCATCACCCATGTTGTCGGCCGTCATGAGGCATTGCGCACCGAGATCGGAGTGAACGAAGGTTTGCCCGCGGCACGGCTCGGAGCGGGACTCGCCGGATTGCGCCGTGTCGATGTTTCAGGAAGCCCCGACCCGGACCTGGCCGCCTCCGAGATCACAAGAGCGGAAGCGGAGGAACCCTTCGATCTGGAGACCTTCGGGCCCTTGGTCAGAGGGACATTGATCCGCCTCGCCACCGAACGGCACTGGCTGGTGCTCCCCGTGCACCATGCGGCCGCCGACGCGCTCTCAATCGGGCTGATGCTGGGGGAGATCGTCAATTCCTATGGCGCGTACAAGATGGGCGGGAAGCCCGCGGCGGCGCCGGTGCCCCTGCAGTATCCCGATTTCGCGGAATGGGAACGGGAGTCAAGGGAAGAGATCGAGACAGCAGTGGATTGGTGGTGTGAGGAGTTGGACGGATTCGTCCCCGGCCTCGCTCTCCCACACGACCGGCGTAGGCTCGGGTGGAGCACACACAAAGGTGATCACCTGACGGCGCAGATCGATGCCGGATGCAAAGCCGCTGTCGAACGCTTCGCCTCCGACGCCGTCATTACCCCTTTCGCCGTGATGACCTCGGCCTTCTGCGCCTTGTTGCACCGCGTCTCCCGCACCGACGACCTGGTCGCAGGGGTCTCTTTCGCCAACCGCCGGTTCGCCGAACTCGATCAGGTCATCGGCCCCTTCGCCAACACACTCCCATTTCGGAGCCGACTCACGGACGGCGACTCGTTCCGGGACCTCGCCGGGAAGACCTCCCAACGGACCCACGCGATCCTCGGCCGCCAGCACGTTCCCACCGCGCGGATCGCCGATGCGATGGAGGCACGGCGCGAGGGCGTGGACTCTCCCCTGTTCGGCGTGCTCTTCACCTTCCTCGACGAGGACAGGTCTGAGCAGACACTCGATGATCTGACGATCACGCCGCTGAGCGTCAGCGCCGGTCCGTCGAAGGCGGATCTCTCAGTCAGCGTCGCGAAGAGAGGCGCCGAGTACGAGGTGCGACTCGAGTACGACACTGAACTCTTCGACCAGACCACCGCGCGGTCGCTGCTCGATGCGTACCTCAGCCTGCTCGCAGCTGGACTCGACCGGCCGGACGACCCCGTATGGGCCCTGCCGATGTCCCCGTCCTCCGTTGTGACGGGCAACGGGGGTCCGGTCGAGGCCCCCACCTCCGTGGCCGACCTGGCCGCCGGGTTCGAGGCGACCGTACGCGAGTATCCCGAACGGCCGGCTCTGACCTGGAAGGACCGCACCTGGACGTACGGGCAGGTCGATGAGCGTGCACGGGAGTTGGCAAGCGCGCTGCGAGACATGGGCGTACGGGCCGGCGACCACGTGGCGCTGTTGCTCGACCGCGGCCCTGGTCAGGTGTTCGCCATGCTCGCGGCGACCATGCTCAAGGCGGCGTACGTGCCGATCGATACCAGGCAGCCATCGGAACGAGCCAGGTTTCTCATCGACGACTGCGGTGCGAAGGCACTGATCACAACCCGGGCCCGTGCGGGTATCGCCGGATCATTCGCGGAGTTGCTGATCGACGAGGTTGGAAAGCTCCAGGGCCGTCGCCCGGGAGAGCCGCTTGCCTGCAGGGGGGAGACCGTCAGCGGTTCAGGCGACCTGGCATACATCATTTACACCTCCGGATCGACCGGGCGGCCGAAGGGCGTAGGCGTAGCTCACCGGCAGGTCATGCGTCTGTTCAGCGCGACCGAAGCCCGCTTCGGATTCGGGCCGGACGACGTCTGGACCATGTTCCACTCCTACGCGTTCGACTTCTCGGTCTGGGAGATGTGGGGGGCGCTGCTCCACGGCGGTCGCCTGGTGATGGTTCCCGAGGAAGCCGTCGTCTCGCCTGAAGATTTCCTGAGGCTTCTTGCCTCCGAGCGAGCGACAGTCCTCAACCAGACGCCCTCCGCGTTCCGCGGACTGGTATCCGCGGACAAGGCGGTGGGTTTCTCCTCCAGCCTCTCCGTGCGAGTGGTGATCTTCGGTGGAGAGGCGCTGGAGCTGGAATCCGTGCGAACCTGGATGGACGGACGCGGTGATCGGACTCCGCAGATCGTCAACATGTACGGCGCCACGGAGACGACCGTGCACGTCACCCATCGAACGATCACAGGGCAAGACCTCGAACGGCAGATCGCGCCGATCGACGGTCCCATTCAGGACCTGGTCCTGTACCTCCTCGATGAAGCACTGAACCCGGTCCCGCCCGGTGTCGTGGGGGAGATCCACGTTGGCGGCGCCGGCGTGGCCCGCGGCTACATAGGACGTCCGGGGCTCACCGCGGAGCGATTCACCCCCGACCCCTTCAGTGGTTCCCCTGGTGCTCGGCTGTACCGAACCGGAGACCTCGGGCGCATCCGCGCCGACGGTTCGCTCGAATTCCAGGGGCGAGCCGACACCCAGGTGAAGGTCCGTGGCTTCCGGGTGGAACTCGGCGAGATCGAGGCGGTCCTCGAGTCCCACGGCGCCATCGTGAATGCCGTCGCGGATCTCCGGGATGAGAGGATCATCGCCTACCTCGTGCCCGGCGAGGCCGGTCTGCCCAGTGTGGAAGAGCTGCGCGGCCATTGCGCGCGCGGACTGCCCGAGTATGAGATCCCGGCGGTCTTCGTGCCCATCGGCTCGATCCCCTTACGGTCAACGGGAAGGTGGACCGGCGGGCGCTTCCGAATCCAGCGGCGGACCGGGCCGCCTCCGTGCTCACGTACGAGCCGCCACGTACCGCCGCCGAACAGATCACGGCGGAGATCTGGGGCGCCGTGCTCGGAGTGGAGAGAGTGGGCGTGCACGAGAACTTCTTCTCCCTCGGTGGCGATTCCATTCTGGCACTCACCGTGGTGTCGCGTATGAAGTCCGCTGGGCTGGGCGTCGAACTCCAAGATGTCTTCCGGGACCGAACCATCGCGAAACTGGTCGCCGGCGGACGCGAGTCCCGCCCGGAACGAGCCGTCGAGCCCTTCGAGTTGATCGGTTCCGCCGACCGTGCCCGGCTGCCCGACGGCATCGAGGATGCGTACCCGGTAAGCGGTACGCAGGCCAGCATGCTCTATCACGCGATGATGGCCGAGGGTGCGGGCTTCTACCACAACACCGTTAGTATGCGCCTGCGGGGCCCCCTGGAGGAGAAGGCGTTCCGGCAAGCCGTGTCAGACACGATCGCCCGGCACCCGACGTTCCGCACCAGCTTCGCTTTGAACGGATACAGCGAGCCCCTGCAACTGGTCCACAAAGCGATTGAGCTTCCCGTTCGCATAGTGGATCTGCGCGGGCATACCGATTGTGCTCAGCGTGCGGAGATCGACGCCCTCGTCGCCGATGAGCGGTCCAACGAGCTGGACATTGGCAAGGCGCCGGTCATCAGGGTGACTGTGCAGAGGCTCACCGACGACGAGTTCCAGGTAACGATCAGTGAGAACCACATCATACTGGACGGGTGGAGCTGGTCCTCCTCTTTCGCAGAGATCTTCGAACGCCAGCAGGCTCTGATCTCAGGTGACGCCGGCTACGCCGATCGCTGGCCGCAGGTCGGTGTCAAGGTCGCCGATTTCGTCGGACTCGAGCGAGACGCGGCGAACGACCCCGCGGCGGAACGGTTCTGGAAGAGCGAACTCGCCGACATCACTCCGCGCCATGTCGCGGACCTCCGGCCCGCAGGGAAACCGGTCGTGCTGCGTCGGCACGTACCCATCGACGCGGCGACCTCGCGGCGACTCAGGGAGATCGCCGCCTCCCACGGGGTGACCCTGAAGAGCATCGCGGCTGCCGTCCACCTGCGTGTGCTGGCCGAAGTCGAGGACACCGGCCACCCCCTCACCGGCATGCTGTTCCACGGCCGTCCCGAAAGCGCCGGCGGGGACCAGGTACGTGGCCTCTTCTGGAACGTGCTGCCAATCGGTGTGGACGTGGCAGGCAGGAGGTGGATCGATCTGGCGGCTTCGGTCCTGGACGCCGAGCGTCGTCTGCTTCCCCATCGGAGGGTGCCGTTGTCGCGTATTCAACGATGGCATGGCAGGGCGGAACTTTTCGATGTGGGGTTCAACTATGTGAGCTTTCACAGATACAATCAAATGTATCGGGACGGGGTTCTCGAGTTTCTCGATTACCATCCTGAGTCGCGGGAGAACTCGCATTACGCCCTGATGGCAACCTATTCGATCGACCCCCCGGACTATGAATTGGGCCTGCTCCTCGCGTATGACGCAGACCGGGTGTCCGGCGAACGGATTGCCAAGATCGCGGAGATGTACGCCGCGGGGATGCGGCGATTTGCGGCGAGCCCTGAATCTGATCACGATCTCTGTTCGGTGGCGTCTGACCTCTAGGCGTACCTGAGGGCATGGCGATGAGTCGCGGCATCGTGCTCGGGCCGATTTCGGTGCGTTTCTGACCGAGTAGAACGTGGAACGGGGCCGAAGGCTGCCGCTTCATGGCGTCCGAAATGTTCGCGCCCGCCGGCCACAAAGCCACAAGATAAGCCCGTGACTCTGGAAACCGAAGTGGTTGGTCCTGTCGGTGTGACAAATAAGGCGATATCTGCTTGAGTGGAGATGGATTGTAAGGCGGAATCGTGCACCATGTTCGTGGATATGAAGCAGAGGCCCCGGCGCCTCGTGAACCTGACCACCGGAGGATCGAAATGAGTGAGTCAGACCTCTCGACTGAGACCAGGTCCCCGGTTGGTTCCTACAACGAGTGGGATACGTTGGAGGAGGTGATCGTCGGCGCGGTCGATGGTGCGCACTTCCCTCCCTGGCATATTGCGATGGCCGCCCCACTGTCCCCGGAGCAAAGGTCGGTGTTCCAGGAACGTGCCGGACGGCCGTTCCCCGCTGACGAGATCGCCGCCGCCCGCGACGAGCTCGACCAACTGGCTGACATCCTGGAAGGCGAAGGAATCAGGGTCCGTCGGCCTGAGCCGCGGGATCACAGCCAGTCGTACGGCGCGCCGGGCTGGTCAAGCACCGGTTTGTATGACGCGATGCCCAGGGATCTGTTGCTGGTCGTCGGTGACGACGTCATCGAAGCTCCGATGGCCTGGCGGTCGCGCTACCACGCGGTCTCGGCGTATCGGCCGCTTCTCAAGGAGTACTTTCGGAAGGGCGCCCGTTGGACCTCCCCGCCCAAGCCCGAGCTCCCCGACGAGCTGTACGTCACCGGCTGGACCGATCAGCCGGAGGGGGAGCCGTTCCGCTCGGTGATCACCGAGTTCGAACCCACGTTCGACGCGGCCGACTTCATCCGGTGTGGCCGTGACATCTTCGTCCAGCGAAGTCACGTCACCAACGCGATGGGCATCGAATGGGTCCGCCGGCATCTGGGCTGTGATTACCAGGTGCACGAGGTGCAACTGGCCGATGACCACCCGATGCACATCGACGCGAGCCTGATGCCGCTGGCTCCCGGCAAGCTGCTGATCCACCCGGATCGGGTGCCGGAGGTGCCGAAGATCTTCAAGGACTGGGAAGTGCGGGTGGCGCCCCGGCCGGTGATTCCGGACGGGCATCCGCTGTACATGACCAGCAAGTGGATAAACATGAACGTGCTGATGATCGACGAGGATCGGATGCTCGTGGAGGCCGAGGACGAGCCGATGCGCCGGCTTGCCGAGGGCTGGGGGATAACGGCGATCCCGTGTCCGTTCCGGTCCTTCAACACTTTTGGTGGCTCCTTTCATTGCGCGACCGTTGACGTACGGCGGCGGGGCAGCCTGGATTCCTACTTCTGAGCCCGGAGCTACGGGCAAATAGGGGAGATCGATGTCCGGTCGCTGTGTCCATCACCTCGTCGAAGCACAGGTTTCGGAAACTCCGCATGCTGTCGCGGCCGTCTGGGATGGCGGCACTCTCACCTATCGCGATCTCGATGAGCGCGCCGGTCACCTCGCCGGTCTGCTCGCCGCCCGCGGTGTCCGGCCGGAGCGCCTGGTCGGCGTGGCGATGGAGCCGTCGCCGTTGCTGTTGATCACACTGCTCGCGGTCTGGAAAGCCGGCGGCGTGTACGTGCCCATCGACCCGGCACTGCCCAGCGGCGTCGCCGAGACGATGCTCGCTGATGCCGGGGTCGCCCTTCTTGTCAGGAACGGACCGGCTTGCGTGGACCCCGCGGGCCTGCCGGTGGTGGACCTGGATCTGCTCGACCTGTCCGGTCAGACCGTAGCGAGACCGGCGGTCACCGTCGCCCCGCCCAACCTCGCCTATTGCGTGTTCACGTCAGGTTCGACCGGCAAGCCCAAGCCGGTCGCCGTATCCCACGCCGCCCTGACCAACCACGCACTGTCCCTCCGGGACGAGCTGAGGCTGGTACCTGAGGACCGTGTGCTCCAGTTCACGGCGATTGCCATCGACGCCGCGCTGGAAGAAGTCCTGCCCGCGTGGCTTGCTGGGGCGGCTGTCGTCATGCCCGGCCAACGCAGGTTCTCCAGCTGGGAACTTACCGACATCATCGACCGCCTTGCGGTGACGACGGTGAGCTTGCCCAGTGCCTACTGGCACCATTGGGTGGACGATCTGACCGCCGGGTTGGTCTGCCTTCCCGCGAGCTTGCGCATCGTGTTCGTCGGTGGCGACAAGATTCTCGTCGACAAGCTCGCCGCCTGGTCACGGGTCCCCGGAGCGGAGGCCATTGACTGGGTCTCGGACTACGGTCCGACGGAAACCACGATCAGTGTGGCGCTGCACCGGCCGAATGGAATTCGCGGGACCGCGTCCTCCGGCGTCCGCGACCACGCACTGGTGCCCATCGGCCGACCGTTTGCGAACGCTGAGATCTACATACTTGACGGTGATCTGCGACCGGTGCCGGACGACACACCAGGAGATATCTGGGTCGGCGGCCCGCCGCTTGCTCGCGGTTACCACACTTCCCCGGCCGCCACTGCTGATCGCTTTCTCCCCGATCCCCAGGGGCCGCCCGGCGCGCGGATGTATCGCACCGGCGACCGTGGTAGCCGTAGTCCCGACGGGACCCTGGTCTTCCTCGGCCGCTCCGACCGTCAGATCAAGATCCGCGGGCACCGTGTCGAACCCGGCCAGGTCGAGAGCGCTTTGCACCAATGCGCCGGGGTCAAGGACGCGGTCGTCGTCACCGCTGACGATCCGCCTTTCGGGTTCCGCCTGGTCGCCTACCTCGAGGTCGAGGAAGGGGTGGTCGAGACGACGATCCGTGCCGACGTCGCCGGGCGGTTGCCCGAAGCCATGGTGCCTCGAACCATCGTGCTTCTGGACCAGATCCCGCGTTCGCCGCTGAACGGCAAAGTGGCCCGATCCCTGCTTCCCCCAGTGAAGCCGGCGAGCGCCGGCCACACCGGCGAGGACACTATGACGACGCTGGAGCGCGTCATCGCCACCCTTGCCGGCGACGTGCTCGATGGCCGGCCCATCCGCCGTGCCGGGGACTTCTTCGCGGCCGGTGGCGACTCGCTGAGGGCGTTGCAGCTTCTCAGCCGGGTCTCCGAGGTGACTGGCGTGGCGTTGACGTTCGCTCAGTTCCGGTCATCTCCGCATGTTGCGGGGCTCGCAGCCCTGGTGAGACAGGAGCACTCTCGTGGCGCGCCGGAGGGCGCGGTCGTGCCGACGGGTGACCGCGGCGGCCGACGCCCTGCTTCGCGCGGGCAACAGGCCCTGTGGTTCCTGAACCTCCTGCATCGCGGCGCGCCGACCTACGCGATACCTCTCTGCTACAAGATTCGGGGTCCGCTCGACCTTGACCGCCTCGACGCCGCATTGTCGGCGATCGTCGCCCGTCATGAAGCCCTGCGCACCGTGCTTGAGGAACAGGACGGGAGAGTGTGGCAGCAGGTCCGGCCTCCAAGCCCGGTGCGCACCGCGATGACCGTGGTCGCCGACGCCTCCGAGGCGTCCCGCCGGGCCATGGAGGAGGCCGCGCGCCCGTTCGATCTGACAACTGGCCCGATGCTGCGGTCGGCCTGTTTCCGTGTGGACGCCGGTGAGCACCTGTGGCTGCTCAACGTGCACCACTCGGCGTTCGACGCTTGGTCGCTCGCAATATTCTGGCGTGAACTCGCTGCGCTTTACGATGGCCGGCCGCTGCCCGAGGTGACCATCCAGTACACGGACTACTCAGCCTGGCAGGAGCGCTGGTTGCGCAGCGCGGAAGCGGACGAGCAGCGTGCCTACTGGCGCGATCGACTCGCCGGGGACCCGCCGACCGTCACGCCGGGCTCCGGACGCGGAGCCGGAGGAGGAGTCGGCACCAAGGGGTTCGCGCTGCAACTGCCCCCCGATGCCGTCAATCCGATCACTGTCGAGCGCGTCGCCGAATCACATGGGACCACCACCTTCACTGTGCTGCTCGCGGCCTTCATCGCGACGTTGCGCCGGACGAGCCGCGTTGACGAGGCGGTGGTCGGCGTGGTGATGGCATCCCGGAACCGGCCCGGTGCCGAGGACCTGATCGGCTACCTGGCCAACACGGTCGCGTTGCGGATGCGCTTCACCGAGGGCATGCGGTTCCACGAGCTGATCTCACGCACCGGTGAGGCACTGGCGGAGGCGCTGACCAACCAGGAACTGCCGTTCTCCGACGTGGTGGACGGCCTTGAGCGGAGCGGTGGGACCGGACAGAACCCATTGTTCCAGGTGACGTTCTCGCTCCAGTCCACGCCGCTGGACGACCACGGCACTATCGAAGGTCTCGACATCACTGAGCAATTCGTCCATCAGGGCACCGCAAGGGTCGCGCTGAGCCTGATGATGCGGCAGAGCGAAGCCGGACTGTCAGGCGAGGTCGTGTTCGCGGCCGACAGGTTCGACCGGAGCTCGGCACGACGCTGGCAGAATGCCCTGCTAACGCTGCTTTCGGCCGGTTTGGCCGATCCCGATGCGCTCATCGACGAGTTGCCGCTGCCGGTCGCCGAGAATGCCACCGAGCTCACGACGGCCGTCGATGCCGGGTCGGAGGGGCGTCTGTCCCCGACCTAGCATGCCGAATTCGCGATCCAGCTCGGCTTTGCAAGTTCTGAAGCACTCACAGTTTTGCCCGTTCGGGCTCGACTTCGGGAGGTTCGCAAACATGCCGGTGGATGAATCCTTCGGGAAGGCGACAACGGGGCAGGACTCGTCTACGACGTGGTGGTCAACCACGAGGAGCAGTACTCGATCTGGCCTGTGAGTCGGCCCATTCCGTCGGGATGGACGGCTGTGGGCTTTCAAGGGTCGAAGTCCCAGGTGCTCGATCACATCGAAAAGGTGTGGACTGATATCACACCCCTGAGCGTCCGTCAGGCTCTCGATGAGGCCCGCAAACAATAGCGGCCCGTTCAACGCCCTGTCGAAGCCGGCTTGTGTTCTGCGGAAGTGCTTGCCTACGATGGCGCGGACTCAATGATCTGCTGAGACATACGGGAAGGGCGCCAACCATGCCGGTGCGAGAACAAGAAGTCTCCGAAATCTGGGCGGACGTGCTGGGGATTCATGAGGTGGACGTTGATACCAACTTCTTCGACCTTGGCGGCAACTCGCTGCTGTTGGTGAAACTTGCCAGCCAGCTCAACCAGCGGCTGTGTATCGACGCAGACGTCCTCATGTTGATGGAGTATCCGACAGTGGCGGAGTTTTCCCGTCATTGGAATCGCGTGGAAGTGCCGGTCGACGATAACCACTGACGGATCATCGGCGTCGACGTGCATCCTCGTCCGCAGACGGAGATGCCTTGAAGGCATCGGCCCGGTTCACCGAACCCGGCAGGGAGGAGCCCGGTGAGATCGAGGTGGCCGTCACCGCCCATCCCGGTGTCGACAGAGCCGTAATGTTTGCCGAGGGTTGCCGCGATCCAGCCACTACCACCTCTCCCCTGGTAAGGGTCAACCGCCGGCCAGTTGGCCGATCGAAACTGCGAGGCACTCCATGATCTCCGGCGACCGAACGTCAATAGACCTCTGGTCATCAATCCCTCCCGTGGCGAGCGAAATCCCCTCTGCCTTTCACGGTGCACCAACGAATCAGCGATTGCGTACAATCACCCTTGACATGGCCAAGGCAATGCTCGGGGCGAGAGAGCGGTTCCTGGGCATCCTCTCCAGAACGGCCGACAGGGTGGCGGCCGAGGATGAGTTCAATAGATCGGTTCGCGCTTTGGCAGGGGCCGCATGGGAGGTGGCGCGGCACCGGCCTCCCCGGATCGACCACCTCGCGGTGTTCCTTCCGTCCAACAACGTGCTGTATTCGTGTGTACTCTTCGGGCTCATACCCTCGCTTTATTGTGACAGCATAGAGATGCGCCCTTCGTCCCGAGTGAAAGATGCAAGCCGGAAGGTGATCGAACTTCTCCGGGAAACCTGTCGTCCATGGATTTCCGACCGCATCAGATTGATTGATCTTTCACAGCGGGCTTTCACCGAGACGTGCTCGTGCGCGGATGCGGTGATATTCACCGGACAGTACGAAAACGGTGTCGAACTGATGAGCCGGCTGAGCGACAAGCCGCTCTTCCTGATGTTCAATTCTGGGCCCAACCCGATGATCATCGGCCCTCAGGCGACTCCCGAGACAACGCTGAGGTCGCTACTGATATCTCGGCTCTACAACTCCGGCCAGGACTGCCTGTGCGCCGACCTCGTTTACGTCCACCGGAGCATCCTTCGGGGGTCACCGGGCAGCTTTCGGAGATGCTCAGGGCCACCGCCAACTCCGAGTCCCCTCCTGGCTCTCTTGTCTACGCCGATGCCGTCAAGCAAGCGGAGGCTTACATCAACGAGCACTCGGACCAGGTTGTCTTCGGGGGTGAGACCGACGTCAGCCGACTGCTAGTCGAACCGACCGTCATTGTGCACGACTCCGACATGGAGCTGAACCCGCCAGAGTTCTTCTCACCGGTCTTCTGCATCGCGCCGTACGACGACGTCGCCGACCTTGAGGCATGGGCGAATACCGAGTGGGAATCCGCTCGTGGCATGTATGCGGCCGTCTTCGGAGAAAGTCAGCTGAACGGTCCCAGGCTCGGCACCGCCGTAGTCCTGCGCGACCAGACGACCTTCGATCATGAAGACGGGAACAAACCGTTCGGTGGCTATGGAGTGTCGGCGAACAGCGTCCGCTTGGGGATAAGCGTCTGCACGGCCGCCCGCTCCTCCTGTCCGCGGAACTCGCCGCGTCTGCCCGAGAGCAGCGATAATCGGGTCGCCCACAGAGTCCCGCGGATCTGCGATCCGTTGTGGGTTCGCTGACGGTCCTCGGTCGCACCGTCGGGCCTCACCTGGTGAACTCCCGGCCCAGTGCCCGGCGAAATCGGGGATGGTGACCGATCTATCCGGTGGGCCTGCCCCCTGAGCTCCTCGATGAGCCGGTAGAAAACGCCGGTCTGTCAGCAGATTCTTCTGAGGGACGCTTCGGGTCGGCGTCTCTGCCCCGTGGGAGTGCCATGAGTACATCGACCGTAGGCAGGGCCGGTCTCCGAGAATGGGCCGGGCTGGGGGTCCTGTCCCTGCCCACCGTGCTGCTCGGTCTCGACGTCACCGTGCTGTACCTCGCCTTTCCCTCGCTGGCGGAGGACCTCCGACCGAGCGGCACGGAGGCGTTGTGGATCATGGACGCCTACGGGTTCCTGATCGCCGGATTCCTGATCACGATGGGTACGCTGGGCGACCGGGTCGGCCGCCGTAGACTATTGATGATCGGGATCGCCGCGTTCGCGGCCGTTTCGGTAGTGGCCGCCTACGCCAACAGCGCCGAACTGCTCATTGCGGCGCGCGGAGCGCTCGGGATCGCCAGCGCCACGCTGATGCCCTCCACCCTCGCCCTCATCAGCAACATGTTCGCCGACCCCCGCCAGCGCTCACTGGCGTTCGGCGTCTGGGCGACGAGCTTCGCGATCGGCATGGCGTTCGGGCCGGTGGTCGGCGGCGCGATGCTGGCCCGGTTCTGGTGGGGTTCGGCGTTCCTGCTCGCGGTCCCGGTCGCGGTCGTGCTGCTGATGGCCGCGCCGGTGCTGATCCCGAGTACCGGGCGCCGCGTAGCGGCCGGTTCGACCTGCTCAGCGTCGCGCTGTCACTGATCGCGATCCTGCCGGTGATCTACGCGCTGAAGCGGGCGGCCAAGGACGGCCTGGACGTCCCCACGGTCGTCGCCGTCGTGATCGGCCTGGTGTTCGCGGTGCTGTTCGTCCGGCGCCAGGGCAGTCTGGCGAGCCCGTTGCTGGACGTGCGGCTGTTCTCCGACCGCACCTTCAGTGCGGCGTTGGGCATTCTGCTCGTTGGGCTGGTCGGCGTCGGGGGCGCGATGCTGCTGGTCACGCAGCAGCTTCAACTCGTGGAGGACCTGCCTCCCATCGAAGCGGGCATGTGGATGGGGCCACCGGCGCTGATGATGTTCGTGGCCGCGATCGGGTCGCCGCTGCTCGCGCGCCGTGTGTTGCCGGGAATCGTGGTGGCCGTCGCCCTGGCGCTGTCCGCGCTTGGGTACGTGCTTCTCACTCAGGTGAGCTCCACGGGCGGTGTCACCCGGATCGTGATGGGCTTCGGGCTGGTCTACCTCGGGCTCGGGGCGATCGCGGCCCTGGGCACGGACCTGGTGGTCGGAGCAGCACCGCCCGATGAGGCCGGCTCGGCCTCGGCGATGTCGGAGACCGTGCAGGAACTGGGCCTCGCCTTGGGGGTGGCAACCCTGGGCAGCCTCGCCACTGCCGTCTACCGTGGCCGCATCGGCGATGAGATCCCCGACGGCACGCCGCCCGAGGTGGCCGAAGCGGCGGGGGACAGCCTCGTCGGCGCGGCCTCGGCGGCCGACCAGATGCAGGCCGGCTGGTTCGACCAGGCCAAGGAAGCGGCCACCTCAGGGCTGAACGTCGCGATGCTGGTCGCCGCCGTCAGCATCCTGGCGCTCTCGTGCCTGTCGGCCGTCGTGCTGAGGCACATCAGTGTCATCGGAGGCGACGAGCCGGACGCCGACCAGGTCGCTCCGGTGGGATCGGCCCGGCCGAAACCGGCGCACAGCAGCGAGTAGTGGCTTGGGTCTGAGAATACTGAGTCTGTTCACCGGCAGTGTGAGTGGCCGCTGATCACGGCGTGATCGCGTGCGGTGTGGCCGGAGAAGCATCTCATTCTGGGAGCACGTTCTCGCGCGCGAAATACTCCGCGGCCCGCTTGAGCACTTCGTTCTCCCGCTCAGTTGCCGGGCCTTTCCACGCAGCTCGGCAAGCTCCTTCTTCTCGCCGCCGCTCAGCCCCTCGACACGGCCATCGTCGACGTCGGCCTGACGGAGCCAGCCACTCAGGCACGACTGACTGATGCCCAGGCTACTGGCCGACGCGGTGACCGGCCCGTCACCGGTGCGGGCCAGCTCGACAGCACGGCGCCGGAACTCCGGCGGATGAGGTGGTGGCACCGGACACTTCCTTCCCAAGCTGATCAAGGTCGACTTGGAGCTCCTCTTGAGCGTTGGTTGATGCCTGGTGGACGACGGCATGGTGGGGCAGCAGGTGTTCGCGGGCGAGGCGACCAGGCTGGCGTACGCGACGGGCGAGGCGGCCGAGGGCCATGGATGAGTTGCGGGAACTGGCCGAGCCGTTGTTCCGTCGGTTCTCGCCGCGTCGGCAGGGTGGTGGGACGGCGCCTCGTGGACGATGAGCTGGTGTTCACCGCGATCGTGTTCGTACTGACCAGTGGTAGGTGTTCCAGGGGCGGTTGCCGCGCGAGCTCGGGTCGCCCGCTCCGCCGTGCCCCGTCGGTTCGTTGCTTGGACGGTGGCGGAGTTGTGGCCGCGGTCGGCTCGGCCGGGTGGGAGTCCGCTGCATTCGCTGTGGGTCAGGCCCTCAGGCCGCGTCGAGGGACGTCATCGGGGGGCAGTGGCCGGCCTGAGGGTTTCCAGGCTGGGAGCCTCGGTGTACTGGGCGCTGACCCAGGCGTCGGAGTAGACAGTGTCTATGTACTTCTCGCCCATGTCCGGCGAGATCCCGACGATCGTGGCGCCCGGCGTCAGCGTCGGGGCCAGTCGCCGCACTGCGGCGAGCACCGTTCCGGTGGAGCCGCCGACCAGCAGCCCGTACTCGACGGCGAGCATCCGGCACATCGTGATCGTGTCGGCCTCTTCGATCTGCACCTTCTCGAAGTCTCCACTGTCGACATAGATTTCGGGCCGTCGGCTGGTGCCAAGCCCCGGAATGAAACGAGGGGCGGCTCTGCCGCCGAAGGTGACCGAGCCCGCCGCGTCCACCGCGATGACCCGCGTGCGAGGGCTGTGCACCGCGAAGTACTCCACGCAGCCCATCAGGGTTCCCGTGGTTCCAACTCCGACGAACAGCGCATCAACGTTCCCCAGTTCCCGATGAACGGCCTTGGCAGTTCGCTCGCGATGGGCACGGACATTCGCGGGGTTGGCGTACTGGTTCAGCCACACCAGTTCCGGATTCTCAACGAGCCGGCGGCGGATGTAGTCCACTCTGGTGTGAAGGTAGCCGCCGTGCGCATCCCGGTCGGTGACCTCGATGACTTCGGTGCCGAGACTCTCCATGACATGGATGGCCTGCTGCGTCGCGTTGGGGTCGGTGACCACGGACAGCTGGTAACCCTTCGCCGCGCACACCACCGACAGTGCGATGCCGAGATTGCCGGAGGACGATTCGATCATTCGGCTCTTGGGGCGCAGCGTCTCGGCGGCCTCCGCTGATTCGATCAATGCGATGGCGGTCTTCAGCTTGACCGATCCGGCTGGGTTCAGGCCCTCCAACTTCAGGAGCACGCTCACACCGGGCACGAAGTCGGGCAGACGCACGAAGATGTCGTCGAGGACGATATCGGGAGCGCTTTCGAAGATCATCTAGACGGCCCTTCTGCCATGCTGTGGGGTCGCAGTGCAGGACGGCTCGACCAAGGTCGCGGCTGAGTGGAAGGCGTTGGACACCTCGGCGCGACCGGGGTACACGGCGAGGGCATGCGCCGTCTGCGCCTGGGGCACGGCACCGTCAAGAAGTACGCCGCCGTACGCCGTTCCTCCGCTTGAACGACGCGGCCTTCGCGTGGCCGTTGACCATCGTCACTCATGCCGTACCGCTCGACCCATCGGATCGGAGGCGCCCGGCGCACCACTCCAGGACGGCCATGGCCGCATACATCTTGTTCTCAGCCTGGTCGAACGCCAGGCTGTGGGGACCTTCCAAGACCTCGGTGGTGACATCCTCGCCGCGGTGGGCCGGCAGGTCGTGCAGGAACACGGCCTCGGGGCTCTTGTCCCACAGCGCGGAGGTGACCTGGAAGGGGGTGAAGGCATCCCGCCAGTGCGGGTCCGGTTTGATGGTTCCGGTCGTCTGCCATCTAGTTGTGTAGAACGCATCGAAACCTGCGGGCGCGCTGTCCATGGTGTGCAGTTCCGTGACTGTCGCCCCGCTGTTGGCGGCGTTCTCCACAGCACTGCTCAGAATCGCGGGCTCAAGCCCATAACCGGGTGGAGTACGCAATTCCAAGTGGACGCCCTTGAACCTGCTCAACGTCAGGGCCAGCGCAGCCGCGGTGTTGTTGCCCTCGCCCACGTAACAGATCCGCAATCCATCGACGTGGCCGAAGTGCCTCAGCAGAGTGGTCAGATCAGCGACAGCTTGGGTGGGGTGCTCATCAGCCGTCATGGCGTTGACCACGGCCATCCTTTGCTGACCTGCGAGAGTGCGCAGGTCGGCCGGATCGCCGGAGGTGCGGACGACGAGCATGTCGAGCATTCGGGACAGGACCTCCGCGGTGTCGGAGAGTGACTCGCCGGTATTCGTCTGCAGGTCGTTGGGGCCATAAGACACGATCTGCGCGCCGAGGCGCAGAGCTGCCGTAGAGAACGACGTCCGCGTCCGGGTGGATGTCTTCAGGAAGAGAATGCCGACGACGAGGCCGGCCAGCTGATCGCTGGGATAGATCGTTCCATCGGCAAACCCTGCACCGCGTTCGACGAGAGAGGTCAGTTCGGCGTCGGTCAAGTCGTGTGTGGAAATCAGGTGGCGTATTGCGGCAGCGTTCATGAACTTGGTATCTCCACTGAGTGCGCTGTACAGGGGTATCGCTTCAGTTGACAACCCTCCATGTGTTCCGGCAAAGCGTTGAGTCCGCGCTATCGTACGCAAGTGTTTTTACGCGGCACAAGGCCCGCTCCGATGGGGGGAGTGGCCTCTAGGACCTTGTGTTTGAGGGAGGCGTTGCTCCTCTGGCAATTTGCGGGAGCAGTAGTCCAGACCTGTAGATCAAGGGCTCAGGCTGCTTCGGGCGAGAAGTCTGTCGCCGATGAAAGCGGCTTGTGTACGGCCGAGGGAGGCCACCAAATGGGGCGCGTGGACCGCGCGCCAACGGGCCTGGGGCCCCGTCGAGCCTGAACGACATTGCCAGGTCGGCGGCACGTGAGCCGGGGGCCTTGGTTCGGAGTCGGCCGGCGGCAACGGCGGTTGGTGGAGTGTGGGTGTCTAGATGATATGCCGATCACGAGGTACTTTGAAGCTTCCTCGAAATTCTCCGTGGTCACGATCGTGAGGTGGTTGACTGCGATTTGCCCGAAGCCCGCAGAGCAGTGCCTTTAACGTCCAGCACGAGGGCTGGTCTGGCTGCGGTCGGCGTCGTGGAGATGGTCTTGCTGCAGCTCGTCCATCACGTTGGAGGAGCAGCGATGCTGGTTCGGCGGTTGACTATGCCCCTTGGGGGTGGGCTAGTGGAACCGGCCCGGGCAACGACGACACCCTGTCCCATCCCTGAAGTTGCGGGAGCACGGCGGCCCACATCATTACCGCGATCCACAGCGACAAGGAGTGCAAGCGTCTTCGTCATCTCCTCCTAGCGATACCCGACAGCCGGACCGCGATCGGATAGCCGGCGAAGGTGAGGTCGAGACCGGCCTCGACGGCGATGACAGGAGGCCAGGCTGAAACGGCCATGGTGGAACAATTGGCCATCCATCAAAGAGGACGGATTCCGCGACGGCTGCGGCGAATGGCGCGACAGTAAGTGCTGTCCGACGACGAGGCTGAGGTGTCGATGGCCATCGAAATTGCCAAGTGATTGGATGCTGAATTGGCTCCCGAAAATTCCGGCTTTTACGCCTTGACTGGCGATGAATCTAACGGCCCTTGCGTGCCCCCCCTTGAAGTCGATAAAACTCCTTTCCCTCCGGCTCGGCGGCCAGTGCCCAGCCCTCGTCCAGGCAGGCCCGCGCCGCCGGACTTGCGGGGCGGCCTGATCACCATGACCCACCAGTACCTGCCGGACACCGCGGTGATTCGTCCCCGGCCGCAGCCGGACGCCGCCTGCACCCTGGTCTGCCTCGGATTCTGTGGTGGGGGAACCGGGCCATACCGGTCCTGGGCCCCTGTACTCGGCGAGCGCACCGAACTCGCCCTCGTCTGCTATCCAGGGCGCGAGGGGCGCTTCTCCGAGGAGTTCGCATCCGACTGGGAGGCCCTCGCCGAGGATGCCACCAACGCCGTGGTCCGTGCCGCGGCCGCAACGCCGGACCGTCCCTACCACCTGTTCGGGCACAGTATGGGAGGCTGGATGGCTTTCGATGTCACCGTACGGCTCGCCGACCGCGGCGCCCGGCTGCCCGAGCGCCTGATCGTCTCCTCTTGCAACGCCCCTGACCGTGGCGTCACGGACCGGGACCGCGTCCCACGTATCGAGGACACCGAGGGGCGGCTCGTCGAATGGATGGGGACGATCGGACTGCTGCCCGATCATGCGCTTGGCGACCCCGACCTGCGTGAGATGGCCGTCGAGCTGATGCGAGCCGACATCAAGGTCCGCGACTCTTATCAACCACGGCCCGGCGTCACCACCTCGGTACCCGTGCACTTGCTGTATGGCGAGAACGACACCCTCATCGAGCCCGACGTGGCCGAGCAGTGGGCGCGCTGTGCTGTCGGCGGACTCCGCACGAATGCCCTGCCCGGTGGGCACTTCTATGCCCGGTCAGTATGGGAAGCGCTGCCCGACCACTTTGCCGACAGCTGCACCGAGGATTCACGATGACACTCGACTTTGGGTCGGGGAATTCTGTGCACACCGCCAGTCGCAACCGGGCCTTTGTTCTTTACCGACAACGTCCTCACCACTAACGGGAGCGACCCTGTCGCGGCGACGGCAGGATCGCGGTCGCGATAAGAGGGACAGTCAACGTGGCCGACTGTGCGCCCTCCTTCCCGTCACTGCGCCGGCCCCGGCCACCAATTGACGCGCCTGCCACGACTGGCCCTCTGGGGAGGAGCTCACCCCATGCCCGCAGTACCGCACGAAGAGCCGTCGTCACCCCGCGGCACGGTGATACCGCCCGCGCTGGACCTCCTGGACCGTTTCCATGAGATCGCCACCCGACACCCCGGACGGGATGCCGTCGTGGCGCCTGATGGCACCGCGCTCAGCTACGGGACGCTCGACAAGAGGGTGCGGCGGCTCGCAGCCGTGCTCGCGGCAGCCGGGGTCCGTGCCGGACACTACGTCGGCATCGCCCTGCACCGCTCCCCTGGGGTGATAGAAGTGCTGCTCGCCGTATGGCGGGCCGGGGCAGCATATGTCCCGCTTGACCCAGCCTTTCCGCAAGCCCGCCTTGACCAGATGATTGAGGACACCGGCATCACCACGTTGGTTTCCGCCGACCGAGATCAGTCCTGGCCGAACGGCGTACAGGTCATCACCTTGAACGAGACCGAGAACGAGACTGGGCCGATCCCCCTGCCCGCAGTCCCAGTTCCTTCTGACGCCCCCGCCTACGTCATCTACACTTCGGGTTCCACTGGCCGCCCCAAGGGCGTGGCGGTTAGTCGTGGCGCCGCAGCGTGGTTGATCGCCGCAATGGAGGAGAGCGGCATCTTCCTTGACCGGCCCGCCCGTGTGGCTTGGAATGCCAGCCTCTCTTTCGACGCCTCCGTACAGCAGTGGACTCGCGTATGCCGTGGTGACACCCTGCTGCCGCTCTCCGAGGAGCTGCGCACCGACCCCGCTGCCCTTGCTGCCCACCTGCACCACCAGCACGCCACCGACCTCGACGTGACCCCGTCCCACTGGTCAGTCCTGCGCGACCGGGTCATCGAAGCGGCGGAACACTTTCCAGGCGGTCTGCGGTTGCTCGTCGGAGGGGAGGCCATCCCTGCCTCGATGTGGCGGGACTTGGCCGACCTTGACGCGCGCTCAGTCATCCACGCGACCAACCTGTACGGGCCGACCGAGTGCACTGTCAATTCGACCGCCGGTTGGGTCGAGGGCGCTGACCCACACATCGGACGGCCGTTGCCGGGCGTCGGTGCACATGTCCTTGACGACGCGCTGTGTGCCGCCGTCGAGGGTGAGTTGTACCTGACCGGACCGGGGCTCGCCATCGGCTATCTGCGCCGCCCCGATCTCACGGCTGAAAGGTTTGTTGCCTCGCCTTTCAGCCCGCCCGGTAGCCGCATGTACCGCACGGGCGACCGTGTCCGGCAGCGCCCGGACGGCAGCTTCGCCTACCTCGGCCGGGTCGACCGTCAGGTCAAGGTCAATGGTTTCCGCATCGAACTCGGCGAGATCGAGGCCGCGCTGACCGAACACCCAGCCGTCGCCGCCGCAGCCGCCGTGGTAAGGGAGAGCGCCCCGGTCGGCCGCAACCTGGCCTGCTATTGGATTCCCGCCCCCGGTATGTCCGCGGACCCGGAGGCGCTGCGCCACCATCTGCGCTCGCGTATGCCCGATCATATGGTTCAGATGTCGCTGACCGCCCTCGACACTTTTCCACTGGATGTGAGTGGGAAAGTCGACCTAGCCGCTCTGCCCGAACCGACCGAGCAACTGTCCGCCGACGACGCCGAACATCTTCCCGACGGGGATGTGGAAACGCTGATAGCCGAGCTGTGGCAGGAGTTGCTCGGCCGTGAAAGGGTACTGGCCAATGATGATTTTTTCGCCCTCGGGGGCCACTCGCTGATCGCGCTGAGGTTGGCCGCCGAACTCAAGAATGGCCTTGGGGTGGTCATGCCGACCCGCATGGTTTATGCGAACCCACGGTTGCGGGACTTGGCCCGTGCCATATTGGCTTACAGCGACCGTTGATCGTACGTCCTGGATACGGCGGCGTACCGAACCGTGTGGTCAGCCGGTTACCACGGCCTTGCCGCGGTGAGGCGAACATTCAGGCCGAGTGCGTTGAGGCATGACGAGATCGCGTTGCGGGGCAACGCGGGAGGCCGGCGGTTGGTCAGGCCGGTGCCAGGTCGGGTGGCATCCAGGCCGGCCGAGCAGGACGTCGTGGATTGCGATGAGCACGTCGGTTCCGTGCTTGGCAGCGGTGGAGATGGAGCCGCGGACGGCGTACCGGTGCTTGGCGGTGGTTTCGGAGGGGAGTCGTCCGGAGAATTTCTGTTGCCTCTTGGCCCGGCGGACATCGTGTTCGGCCTGATGGTTCGTCGGGGGCATCCGCAGGTCAGAGGCGAACCGGAGGACGTCGCTCGCGGTCGCGTAGTGCTTCCAGCAGTACCCGCCCGACCGGCTGAGTCAAGTCCCCCGGCGGCGCCTCTTGTCGTGACTGGCCGTTCTGATGCGGGTGATGCCGGATAGAGCCGGGTTCTTGTAACGACTAGGGCGCTGTGTGTAGATGATCTGCTGGTTGGCCTACTTTGCGGGCTATGCCGGTGGAGTTCCTGACCAATGACGATGCGGCGGCGTACGGGCGGTGCGCGGGGCCGCCGCCGCAGGCGGACTTGGAGCGGGTGTTCTTCCTCAATGACGAGGACCGTGCGCTGGTCGGGTGGCGGCGTGGTGAGCACATGAGGCTCGGGGCGCGCTGTAGCTAGTGACGGTGCGCCGGCTCGGGACATTCCTGGAGGACTCCCTTGATGGGCCGGGCGCGGTGCTGGAGTTCATGCCCGGCCAGCTGGGGGTTGAGGATTCCTCCCAGGTGAAGCGGTGTACCGGGCGGCGGCCGACGCCGTTCGATCATCAGCGGGAGATCCGCAGGGCCTACGGGTGGAGGGACTTCGCCGACGTCGAGGAGGAGTTCGCGGCGTGGGCGGCGGCGCGTTCCTGGACCTCGGGCGATGGCCCGAGGGCGATCTTCACTGACGGGGTGGGGTGGCTGCGGGAGCGGAAGGTGCTGCTGCCGGGCATCGCGACGCTGGCCCGGCTGGTCGCGCGGGTCCGCGACGACACGACCAAGCGGTTGTGGGGTGTGCTGGAAGGGCGGCTGACGGTCGGGCAGCGGTACGTCCTGGACCAGGTTCTTCACTATGCTGGCGGTGTTCGCCGAGTTCGAAGCCGCCCTGCTCAAGATGCGCACTCGTGAAGGCATGGCCGTCGCTCGGCCCAAGGGCAAGCTGAAAGGCAAGAAGTCCACGTCACCAGCCTCGATCTCGGAACGGCGGGCGCCCTGTTCACCCGCGGCTGGGAGCGGGAGGTCATGGCCACGGGCGCGGAGGGCAAGGAGGTCAAGCAGTGGATCATGCGGTTGATCCATCCCCCGTCGATGACGGCCATCAGATCATGGACGCCTCCGACCACCCCTATTTCGAGATCCCCTTCTTTCCCAAGGCGATCGGACACGCATCGTGATGACCGTTGAGGACCAGGAACGGCAGAGCGAGATCGCGGCGATCGAGCAGGTGGTCGCCACCGTTGAGCACTCCCAGAACAACGAACTTCCCGACGACTTCGTCGGCCTGTTCCGGGAGGACGCGATCTGGACGACGGGTCACGGCAAGCGCCTCTTCGGCCGCGACGCGATCTCGGCTTTCACCCACCAGACGCTCCCGGTGGATTGAAGGATATGACGGTCACGTTCGAGGTGGAGCACGTGCTGTTCATCCGTCCCGATGTCGCGGCCGTCAAAGTCCGCCAGGTTTACCGGACGTCCGACGGCCAGAACGTTGGCACTCCGCTGTTCGTGATGTCCAAAGAGGACGGGAAGTGGCGCCTGACCGCCTGCCAGAACACCCCCGTACTCGACGAGTGACCACGTCCGCGCGCCCGGCCGTACCCGGGCCGCGGAACATCCGTTGCCAGTGCACCGGGTGCGGCTCCCAAGCGGAGCCGCACCCCTTCGCGTCCGTGGCCGTTCTCACAGCGAAGTCACATCCGAACTGGCGAATGCGACAACATTCACGCGGGCGGTGCGGAGCTGGCACCCGGAAGTGATTCGAGAACGGCTCTGGAACGGGCCAACAGCCCGGGCGGCCAATCGGTAGTGTTCCTTAGAGGCAGTTTCGCCCTTATTTGTGATAGTTGATAGAGGCCGTCTTCCTCTCCCTTGTCGCTACTAACTCAGATGAACCGGGCCTACACGGGGGTCCACGCACGATGCTGCATGTCCACGTACGGTTGCTGTAGGACACAAATAGGGCCGAAAACGTTTCGCCGCAAACGCACGCATAGTGGCGGGCGCAGGTTGGCCTCAGTTCGGCCCATACGACGACAGCAACGACTCCCATGTGGGAGGTCATCACTGAGCCTTTTTCAGCGTCAGTTGCGGGTGTGCTGATCACAGCATGATCGCGGACGGTGTGGCAGCCCTGGGACATCAAGCCCTGGCAGGACGGTTGGTCTCTCACAACGCGCCGTCCACACCAGAGGCTTCACATGCTGTTGTACCGTGCTTCGCTGCCGTTGTCGCGTCGAACCCTGGCCTACGCCACCGGTGTCGTCCGCCGCCACCGCCAGGCCATCGGCAGTAAAGGCCGGAGCCTTCCGCCGGGCATGCAGGCCTTGATGACCCTGGTCTACCTGCGCAAAGGCGAGACCTACGCCGAACTGGGCACCGGATTCGCCGTATCGACCACCACCGCCTGGCGCTATGTCAACGAGACCGTCGACGCGCTGGCCGCCCGCTCACCCAAACTCGGCGCCGCCCTGGCCACAGCGGTCAAAGACGCACTGCCGTACCTGGTCCTGGACGGCACATTGATCTGCATCGACTGGGTCGCCGCCGACCGGCCGTACTACTCGGGGAAACACCACCGCCACGGCATGAACCTCCAGGTCATCGCCGCCCCGGACGGTGCCCTGCTGTGGGTGTCTGGACCCCTGCCAGGCGCGGTCCACGACCTGACCGCAGCACGGATCTGGGGTCATCCGGGCATTGGCCTCCACCGGGCTGCTCGTACTGGCCGACAAGGCCTACCAAGGCGCCGGCCCGCACATCCTCACCCCCTACAAAGGACGAGACAAGCCCGAACCGCAAAAGCACGCCAACCGTGCACCCGCCAGGCTCCGCGGCCCCGGCGAACGCGCGAACGCGCAACTCAAGTCGTGGCGAATCCTGCGGAAGCTGCGCTGCTGCCCCCACCGCGCCGGCCGCCTCGCCAAGGCCATCCACACCCTCCAACTCCGCGAAACCGCATCACGTTGAAAGAGACTCACTGGTCAAGGTGGGTGCGCCGTCAGGGACTTGAATCCCGAACCCGCGGATTAAGATGGGATGCAGGAGACTGTTGTTCGAGCCGACGGTTTGTACTCCCCTCTGGTTGGGTGCCCTGCCCAGCGGCTGTAGCCGTCCTTTTGTAATATGGCTCGACAAGGTTGGTCGCTGTGGAGGATAGTGTTTGCCATGAGTGACGAGGAGGCTCGTAGACGTCTCGCCGGCCTCATTGTTGAGGCGCTTGAGGTCGGTACTGGCAAGAGAGAACGGGACGTTATCGACGAACTGTTTGACTCGCTCGGAGTTGACTTCGCCGCGTTGGAGCGCCAGTTCACCGGGCGGAGCACCACCTTGCTTCGGGAATCGGCTGCTGAACGGCTGGCCGATGCCGCGCCCACGATGGCTGTCTTGCTCAACACGGTGGTGCGTTGCGGCGGTCGGTTTGTTGCGATGGTGGAAGCGATCTACAAGCGGCTCGCACGACACACCGCAACGACCACTGGCACCAATGAGACGTTCCGGCTGCGCCGGGCCAACGTCGAGGAGGATCAGCTGACGATCAGCCCCGCCTTCCTCGAGCAGGTACGGCACCTCACCCGGACGTTGACGACGATCAAGATTGGCCACATCGATCTTGACTCCGTGCAGTCGTTCGTTGGCTGGGATACCGGGGTCCTGTACGGGACGTGGCCGCCTGCAACTGCGAATGGAACACGTCTCACTGATCGCATCCTGGCTCTCGGATGGATCGCTCCCGCCGTGGCCGATCGAGCTGCCGGTTCTGCGGCGTGGGCCGAAGCCGCCGAGGCGGTCGCGGTGGCGACGCGTGCTGCAGAAGGTGTGATCAGCTCCGCCGAGTGGTTGGTTCGTGGCTATTTCACGTACCTCAGCAGCCTCGACGATAAGGGCGGCGCTATTAGAGCCTCCGACGTATTCACCATCGAGATTTCGGATTGGTTTGCCCGCCAACTGGAACACCAAATTCGCAACGATGTCAACCGCTTTCGTGATGCTAGAATACTGGCTGCTGAGGTGTATCCGAGAAACGTCACCGGAATCGACGAGCCGACTTTGCTTGGTCTAGACGAGCAGCTTAGACCGGTTCGCATGTCGGCGCCGGACCGACATCGGAACGGCACCACCATGGGGACGCTCGCTGGGTTTGTAGCGCAATGGCGTGGCAGTCACTGGAGTCGTCGTTCTCGCGAAAGTCTAGAGCCAACGCTGTTTGCTGACCAGGAGAATCTTACGCAATGGCTTAACGCCATTACATCGCAGTGCGACGCCGCCGCCAGGTGGCTTGCGGCTGAGGTTGTCCACCCCGCGGTATCTATCGACGTTACGACGCTGCTGGAATCAGTCGAGGAATTCCTCAACCTCCCGCTGTGGCGGCAGCGGGATCTCCTCTACGAGGTGTGGGTACTGTGCGCGACGCTTGATGCCTGCGAGCATGCCGGGTGGCGGGTTCGCCTGGCTGGCACGGCCGATGCTGAGGGGGTGTGGGAGTTGTCGGTCGGGGCGACGAACATGCCGGTTGCTCGGCTGCTGGGGCAGTCACCGTCGCAGATGTACCTCGAGGTGTGGCGTGAGCCGCGGCGGGATACGGCAACAGGTATGTTGACTCCGGACGTCACGGTGACCACGCCACCGCCCTATGCCCGAGAGTTGGTCGTCGTCGAGGCGAAGGACCGGCAATTGATGCAAATCCGGCCAGCCGCGCGCAATGACGGCGCTCAGGGTAAGGGCCAGCGCTACGCGCTGCTCGTCGCCCAGCGGTACGCGGAAGCCTTTTGCCCCGCGGTGACGTGGGTTGTCAATCATTGCGACTACCGGCGCAACGCTGATCCACTAGAGGAACACGGCACCGTATGGTCACGGATACGCCTTGCCGCCCAGTTTTGCCCAGGGAACGTTCCCGCCGCTTTCACCGACACGATTCAAGCCGCTGTCACACCTAGTGAATGAAGCCCACCGAGTACCGTTCACCGTAGGGAAACAGCGCTTCATCGTGTTGAGCGCATTTGCATGCTCCGTTCATTGTAAGTGTCGGCGGTGACGATTTCGATGAGTGCTGATGGGGCGTACCGGCGTTGCAGCTGCCTGCACCCTGGCACCGGCAACCTGGGGTCGCTCGTGCCCGAAGCTGCTGCCGGGGCGTTGGCATGGAAGTTGGTATCTGCGGTTGGAGCTTCCCGCCGACCTAGAGGGCGTCTGAGAAGGGTCTAGGTCGGGGCGCCGGTGATGCGGTGCAGCAGGATCATGCTCATCGCCAGGTAGATGACGTTTTCCGAGGTGGCGGCCAGGTATTCGTAGTCCTTGGACAGACGCCGGTACTTGCCCAGCCAGGCGAAGGTTCTCTCGATCATCCACCGGCGCTGCACCAGCATGAATCCCGGCACCGGCGGGGGCGGCGGAGCACTGGCCTTGACCCAGGTGCCGCGTTTGCCGCCATCCCGCCGCGTCACGACCTCGATCCGCACATCAAGGTTGTCGCGCACCCACTCGATGAACGCCTGTCCGCGATAGCCTTGGTCGGCTCACACGTGCGCGAGTCGCGGGAAGTCGGCGCAGCAGCGCGCCAGCAGCACCCGGGCGCCATCCCGGTCGCTGACATCGGCCGGGCTGACACAGGCGGCCAGCACGGTGCCCAGGGTGTCGGTCAGCACATGTGTCAATCCCCTGAAAGCGTGGAGACGGTGTTATGCCCCTTCGGTCCTGATCTGGGCCGTTGATATTCTTCTCGCTTCTGCCATCGGACGCTCGAAGGTGATCGGGGCGAGCCTGTCGTTTGCGCTGTGTCTGCGGTGGGTGTTGTAGAAGTCGGCGGTCCACGTCGCGACCTTGATGCGCGCCTGGGCGCGGGTGGTGAAGTGCTGCCGGTGGACGAACTCGACCTTCAGCGTGGAGTTGGACGCCTCGGCGGCGGCGTTGTCGAGCGCGCAGCCGGCCCGGCCCATCGACTGGACGATGCCCAGGGCGCGGCCGGTGGTCGCGGTGCGGGCCGCGGTGTACTGCGAACCGCGATCGCTGTGAAAGATCACCCCGTCGACGTCGCCGCCGCGGGTGGCGGCGGCCATCTGCAACGATGCGACCACCAGGGCCGCGTCGTGATGCTCGCGTATGGAGTGGCCGAGCATCCGCCGTGAGAACAGGTCCTCCACCGTCGCCAGATACAGCGGCCCCTGATCGGTGTCGATCTGGGTGACGTCCCCGCACCACAGCACGCCCGGCGCCACGGCCGTGAAGACGCGGCGCACCAGGTCGGGCGCGGCCGGCCGGCGGCCCGGCCGGGTCAGCGACCGTCGTCGTTTGGGCGGACAGCCGGCCACTCCGAGCTCGGCCATCCGAGCGGCGACGGTGTTGACCGACACCCTCCAGCCCGCATCCCGCAGGTCACGGCTGATCCGCGGGGACCCGTAGGTGCCGCCCGAGGCCGTGAACAGCCGCCCGGTCTCCTCCTCCAGCCGGGGCCCGCCGCCGCTCGCGGATGGTCGGGACGCGGTTGACCTGCTTGTAGAACCAGGACTGCGAGACCTGAAGGGCCCGGCAGGCGATCGCGTGCGGGATGCCGTGCTCGGTCCTGCAGGACGCGATGAACTCCGCGACGATCATCGGTTCATCGAGTCCTTCGCCCACAG
The DNA here is from genome assembly GCF_009793335.1 of Actinomadura sp. J1-007. Taxonomy (GTDB): domain Bacteria; phylum Actinomycetota; class Actinomycetes; order Streptosporangiales; family Streptosporangiaceae; genus Spirillospora; species Spirillospora yumaensis. The sequence continues at coordinate 5,670,389 of NZ_WING01000001.1, forward strand.
GACCACAGATCGCTTGAGCACCTCACGCTCCATGTAAAGCTCAGCGCGCTGCTTGTCCCACTCGGCCTTCTGCCGCCGCAGCCGAGCCAGCTCCTCGCGCTCGGACTCCGCCAGCGTCTCGCCCGCGGCCTCCCGCTCACGGTCGGCCTTCATCCAGTTGTGCAGCGTGTAGGGGTTGATCCCCAGGTCCCGCGCGACCTGCGCGACGGGCTTGCCGCTCTCCTTGACGATCCGCACCGCTCCTTCACGGAACTCCGGATCGAACCGGCGTCTCTTGTCTCCCACGACCCAACCATCTCTCTGGTTCAGGTCTCCACGCTACGAGGGGAAGCACACACCAGAAGTTCACTTGGCAAAGGACATGTTGCGCTAAGCCGCCAGGGATGCTCCGCCCATGCTGACGCAGACTGGCACTCTCCTCGCCTGCGGTCGGGTGCCCACGCCCATGTGGTTGCCGAGAAGTACGTCCGTGCAAGTGAGATGCGTAATGTCCAGCGGATGGCGGTGCCGGGCTGGGACGGTCGCGGGACACGCTACGAGACCGCCCTCATCTCTGGATGGTGTGAAGCCTGTCCGGTTCCTCTTGGCCAGCGCCGAGCCCGACTTGTCTCCGGTCCGGGCCAGTTCGACAGCGCGGCGCCGGAACTCCCGGATGAGGTGGCGGCACGAGACGCTTCCTTCCCCGTTGGCCAAGGCCAACTCAGGTCACGTGGCCGCCGAACTGGGGGAACCTCAGGGATCGGCTGGGGGTTAGGCGTGTTGAATTGGCTCTGATCACTGCTGGGCATTCGGGGACCACTCGTCGGCGAAGGTATCGAGTTGTTCGATGACCTTCTGGATAGCGTCGGGCTGCTCCTCGGGTGGGTAGCCGTGCTTGGCCAGGAGGCGCTTGATGATGGAGCGGAGCTTGGCCTGGACATCGTCGCGTGCGGTCCAGTCGGTGGACAGGTTACGGCGAACGGCCTTGACCAGGTCGCGGGCGATGGCGGCGAGTTGGTCGTCGCCGATCAACTCCCGGACGGTGTCCTTGGCGGCGACCGCGTCGTAGAAGGCGAGCTCGTCGTTGCTGAGAGCCGGGTTGAAGCGCTGGCCTCGGTTGGCGTCGGCGGCGACTTCTTTGGCCATCGCGACGAGTTCGGCGATGATCTCGGCGGCGGTGAGGTTCTGGTTGGTGTACTTGCGCATCAGGTCCAGCAGGCGGTCGGAGAAGCTCTGCTGGCGCACGATGTTGTGCTTGGTTACCTTGCGCATCTCCTGCAGGACGAGCCGGCGGAGCGCCTCGATCGCGATGGCGGGATGCTTAGCGGCCTGCATCTTCTTGACGTAGGTCTCGTCCAGGTGGGACAGGTCCGGCTGGTCCAGGCCGGCTTCCTTGAACAGGTCGATGACGTCTCCGGCCTCGATCGCGCTGGCGGTGAGCTGCTTGAGGTACAGCTCGACCTCGGCGGGGACGGGACGGCCCTCGGCCTGACGGCGGGCGGCGTCGAGCTTCACGACGACCACGCGCACGTCCCGGAAGAACGCGATGTCGTCGCGGACATCGTTCAGGTCGCCGCTGGTCGCGCACAAGGCGTAGAGGCGCGCAAGGCGCCCGGCGCAGCGCAGGAACTTCTCCTTGAGGGTCTCCTTGTCGGGCTCGGACGCATCGGGCTGGTTGAGCGGGTGCTGCGGGTTCCAAATGTAGTCGGCGGTTCCGCGGACGGCGTCGCGGTAGGCGGTGGGAGTCCTAGCTTGCAGGGCTTGGCGCCAGGGGTGGTCTCTGAGCAGTTCGCCGATGCCGTCGAGAAGGTCGCGGACCTTGGTGATGGCCTCGTCCAGGCCGCGGCCCATCGGCTTGGTGTGCTGGTCGTCGGTGGTGTACTCGGCCAGCGCGGCGATCAGGTTCTCGTGGAGCGGCGCGTATCCGACCATGAGGCCGTCCTGCTTGTTGCGGAAGGTGCGGTTCACGCGCGCGAGGGTCTGCATGAGTTGCGCACCGCGCATCGAGCGGTCCAGGTAGAGGGTATGAAGCGGGGGCGCGTCGAAGCCGGTGAGCAGCATGTCCTTGACGATGATCAGCTCGAGCTCATCGTCGGCGTCCTTCATGCGCCGCTGGACGGTCTTCTGCTCACGGGGACGCAGCCGGTGCTTGCGGAGCTTGTCAGGATCACTCGTGGACGAGCTGTAGACGACCTTGATCTTGCCGGTGTTAACGTCATCGGAGTGCCAGTCCGGCTTTATGGCGATAATTTGCTCGTACAGATCGGCGCAGATCTCCCGCGTGCTGCACACGATCATCGCCTTGCCGGGCGCGTCGATGAACGGCCGCATCGCCTCCGACCGGGTCTCCCAGTGCTCGACGACGCTCGCCGCCAGTTTCTCCAGCCGCGCGGGCGCGCCGTAGACGGCGTTGAGCGTGGCGGTGGCGTGCTCGACCCGCTTTCGCTCGGTGTCGTCCAGGTTCTCGGTGGCCTTGTCGGCCTCCTCGTCCAGCTTCTCCGGATCGACGTCCTCGGGCAGTTTGAGCTCGATCAGGCGGTTCTCGTAGTAGACGGGCACTGTGGCGCCGTCCTTGACGGCCCGGGTGAGGTCGTAGACGTCAATGTCGGGGCCAAACACCGCGCGGGTATCGCGGTCGCCATCGGAGATCGGTGTACCGGTGAAGGCGATCATGGTGGCGTAAGGAAGCGCGTCGCTCAGGTGCCGGGCGTAGCCGTTGAGGCTGTCGTAGTGGCTTCGGTGCGCCTCGTCGACGATCACGATGACGTTGCGGCGGTCCGAGAGCAGCGGGTGCTGCCGCCCGGCGTTCTTCTCCTCAGCGGTCTTGCTGAACTTCTGCAGGGTCGTGAAATAGATGCCGCCGGTGCGCCGGTTGGACAGCTCGGTGCGCAGGTCGTGCCGGCTGTCGACGCGGACGGGCTTCTCCGGCAGCAGCTCGCTGGCGTTGAAGCCGTCGAAGAGCTGGTCGTCCAGGTCGTTGCGGTCGGTGATCACCACGATGGTGGGGTTGCCGAGTGCCGGGTGCTTGAGCACCTGGTTGGAGTACAGCTCCATCTCGAACGACTTACCGGACCCCTGGGTGTGCCACACCACGCCGGCCTTGCCGTTGCTGCGAACGGCCTCGATCGTCTTGCCGACCGCCTTGGACACCGCGAAGTACTGGTGCGGCTTGGCGATCCGCTTCTGCAGCCCTTCGTCCGACTGGGCGAAGGCGATATAGCCGGTCAACAGCTCCACGAACCGCCGCTGGTCGAACAGGCCGTGCAGCGTGAGGTTCAGCTCGCCGTTCTCCCACTCGACCGCGGGCTGCTCCACCGGCGCGCCCGCCTCGTCGACATTCCATGGCGCGAAGTGGTTGTAGGGGGTGAACGCGGTGCCATACTTGGTGGTCACGCCGTCCGAGACCAGACACACCACGTTGCAGCGGAACGCCTCCCACAGGTCCTTGACGTAGGCCATGAGCTGGGCGTGCGCCGCCTCAGGCGTGGCCCGCTCGTCACCCATCTTCTTCAACTCGAAGACCGCGACCGGAAGCCCGTTCACATAGAGGACGACGTCGAAGCGGCGCCGCTCCTCACCCTTGACGACCATCACCTGGTTGGCGGCCACGAAGTCGTTGCGGTACGGGTCGCTCCGGTCGATCAGATGGACGGTCGGATGCTGCTCCGCGCCGTACTCGTCGACGTAGCTGATACCGCGGATGCCGCCGGTCAGGTACTCATGAATCCGCCGGTTCTCCGCCTTCGCGTCCTGCGACTGCAGCGACAGCACCAAGGCAACGGCGTCATCCACGGACGACGCGGGCAGACCGGGATTAATCCGAACGATCGCGTCCCGCAGCCGGCTCGGGATGATCAGCTCGTCCCAGGACTCCCGCTCACCCGAGCCCACGGCGATCTGCTTGCCGTCCTTGTACTCCCAGCCGAGCTCGCCGAGCGTGTCCAGCACGTCATGCTCGAAGTCGGACTCGCTGTAGCCGCTCATACGGCATCCTCCACGACCTTCTCCGCGTCCCTGATCCTGACCTGGCCCGACATGAGCTTCGGCAACAGCGCGTCCCGAAGTTCCGCAAGGAAACGATTTTCTTTGTTGGCGACGTGAATCCGATGATGCAGTTGCATCGCCTCGGACTCGAACTTCACCATACGCGAGCGCGAAAGCATTGGAATGACGGCTTTTGCAAACCTGTCCGCACGGACGGCGGGATACGCACTTCCCTCGGCGACGCTTTCAAGATATGTTACGAATTCTTTTCGACGCGTCACCTCATACAGGAACGCCGAGCCGACCTTGCGGGGTGTCAGGACAGCAAATCCGGTTGATGCGACGATATTTGAGTCATCGTCAAGGATGAGCGCACGCGACTTTCGGTTTGGGCGCACCGTGGACCATATGACATCGCCGGCAGAAACTTTCCTCCTCGCCCGACTTGGCGCCTCCTCCCACGCGGTGACTTCTGGCCATGTGTAGCTGTCTACAGAGACGCTAGATATATCTATATATCGAATGACGCCACCACTGGTGGGACTTGCTTTGTGGATATTTATCCCGGTTACATCACCCAGAGTAGTGATCGAGGAGTCCGAGTCTTCGGCTAGAGATTCGGCGAAAAGTGAGGAGACGAGATCGAGCGCCGTGGCGGCGATGCGATCGTTGACGGCGATCTTGTCGTCGAGCGCGCCCAGAAGCGCGACGATCCTCTCCTGCTCTTGAGGTTGCGGTATGCAGACATGAAAAGCTTTGACTTCAGGATAATAAACTGTGTTATGTACGCTGCCATGAGCAAAGCGGCGAATGCTCTCCTGTTCAGCCATTAGGATGTAATGTAGATACCTTGACATAATCCTGGGCCCACATACCCAGTTCACGAAGTCTTGGCTGGTGGCCATGGGCACTCCCATGGTCACTACGTAGCCAACGGAAGCGGTTCTTGAAAGGCAGACCGTCCCTGCGGGGAGAAGTCTAGCCGAAGAGTTCTCTATGCCGGCTTGTGTGATCGTTTGATTTGTCTCGAATATCATCCTTCCATGATTGGAGGTCGCGTCGCGAATTCCAATCCATGGGATATCACCACCCCAGTATTCGGAATTCCTTCTGCTGGGGGTGTGGCCACTTTCAAGGCGTGCAATCTCAGTCAGTCGAGCCCACTCGAATCCTGAAGGTGTCCACCTATCCGGGTTTCCCACACTCAATGCCCAGCGACCGGGAATGACGGCACTTGTGGCACTGCGACCACCGGTAATTGTGTTTTCCCTAGCCATTGATGTTCTCCAGTTGCTTCCGAATGATCTGCTCGAGGCGGGTGGACTCTTCGAAGTGGGCGAAGAGATCCTTGGTGAGGCGGTCGATCTTGTCGGCGATGGGCTCGTCGTCCTCTTCGCCCTCGGGGCGCCGACGTAGCGGCCGGGGTGAGGATGTGGTCGGCTGCGCGGACCTCGTCAGTGGTGGCCGAGTAGCAGAAGCCGAGCTCGTCCTCGTACGTCAGGCCCGCCTCGCGGGCACTGGAGGTGCCGCGCCAGGCGTGGTAGGCGTTGGCGATTTTCGCGAGGTCGTCGTCGGTCAGGACGCGTTCGGTGCGGTCGATCATCGTGCCCATGTTGCGGGCGTCGATGAATAGCGTCTGGCCTTCGCGGTTGGTCTGGCCTGCACGGGCGGACTTGTCCTTGGTGAAGAACCACAGGCAGGCCGGGATTTGCGTGGTGCGGAACAGTTGCGGGGGCAGGGCGACCATGCAGGCGACGAGGTCGTTCTCCACGAGGGCTTTGCGGATGTCGCCTTCGCCGGACTGCTTGGAGGACATGGAGCCGTTGGCCATGACGACGCCGGCGCTGCCGCGGGTGCCGAGCTTGGAAATGATGTGCTGGATCCAGGCGAAGTTGGCGTTGCCGGCGGGCGGGGTGCCGAAGCGCCAGCGGGGGTCGTCGGTCCGGCGGTACCAGTCCGACATGTTGAACGGGGGGTTGGCCAGGATGTAGTCGGCCTTGAGGTCTGGGTGGCGGTCCTCGTAAAAGGTGTCGGCCCATTTGGTGGACAGGTCGCCGCCGATGCCGTGGATGGCCAGGTTCATCTTGGCTAGTCGCCAGGTACGCTCGTTGGCCTCCTGGCCGTAGACGGCGATGTCGTCGCGGCGGCCCCGGTGGCTGAGGACGAACTTCTCGGCCTGGACGAACATGCCGCCCGAGCCGCAGCACGGGTCGTACACCCGTCCCTTGTAGGGTTCGAGGATCTCCACCAGGACCTTGACGACGCTGGCCGGGGTGTAGAACTCACCGCCGCGCTTGCCCTCGGCGCGCGCGAATTTCTCCAGGAAGTATTCGTAGACCTCGCCGAGCACGTCGCGGGCGGACTTGCCGTCGTGTCCGGTGAAGCGGGCGTCGCTGAGCAGGTCTACGAGTTCGCTGAGACGGCGCTGGTCGACGTTGTTCTGGTTGTAGATGCGAGGCAGGACGCTGCGCAGGGACCGGTTGGTCTTCATGACCGCGTCCATTGCGCCATCGATCAGCTCGCCGATCGCGCCGGATTTGGCCTGCGCCGCTAGGTCGGGCCAGCGGGCTCCCTCGGGGACCCAGAAGACGCCCTCGCGCTCGTATTCGTCTTTGTCGTCCAGAAACGATTCGTGCCGCGACTCCGGCACGCCGTCGGCGATGAGCTCGTCACGGATCTGGTCGCGGCGTTCGGCGAACGCGTCCGAGACGTACTTCAGGAAGACCAGGCCGAGGACGAAGTCCTTGTACTGGGCTGCGTCCATCGAGCCGCGGAGCTTGTCCGCGGACTTCCACAGGATCGCCTTCAGCTCCGCCATCGTGGACACGCCTGGCAGTTCGGCCTGTCCGGCGGGGGTCTTCTTACGGGGCGGCATCTATCTCCTCTATTCGTGTGGTTGCGTCAGCCGATGGGGTCGGCGAGAGTCAGGGTTCCTTCGGCGAGGCCGGTGGCGGCGATGCGGCGCAGCTCGTCCAGGGCGGCGATCTCGCGGCGGGCGCGGTTCCGGCGGTCGTCAAGGTCGGCCAGCAGGCGATCCAGCCGCTTCAGCTCGGACGGGGACAGCAGCGGCAAAGCGAGTTCCTGTAGGCGTTGCGCCGGACGGATGGCGCCGTCGGCTCTTCCTGCGCGGTCCAGCAGGGCGGCCAGTACGCGTGGCGTGAAGTGCTTGCCGCCTTCCTCTTCGATGCGAAGGATGCGCGCCGGGAACTCCACTACCGAGTGGCCGTCGTGGTCGACGGTGGCGGACGGACGCGGCGTAGTGGTGATGATGACGTCGCCGGGCTTGCTGTGCCGAGCACCGGGGCAGGACATCTCGAACTCGATGCGGTCGACGCGGCGGCTGCCCGGTTCACTTTCACCAAGGACTTCCGCAGGACCGAACACCGGATACGAGTTCGTCGCGTTCACCGCGCTGGAAGCAGACCGGACGAGACCGGCCGGCAGGCGCGTGCCCTTGCGCAACGACAACTCCTTCCGACGGCCTCTGCCCGCGAGCTCGGCGATGGTCGCGGTGCGCGGCGGACGCGGCATCGGGACGGCCGACAAGTCGCTGTTGAGACGGGACGCGTCCGGGCGGGCCTCCCACAGCACGCGTTCCAGCTCCAGCGTGCGGGCAACGCGCTCGGGCACGTCCCAGCGCAGATCATCCTGGGATGGCAGGTAGCGGGGGATCAGAGGGCGCGGCGAGGCGACCAACGCGCTGACCGGGGTAGCGACGGTGTGGACGCGGGGGTGGGCATCGGGGTCGAACTGCTCGTCGCGCCAGGCCAGCACGTCGGTGACAAGGGCATCGACCAGTCCGGAAGTGAGAGTGCGGTCGGACACGTCGGCCAGCAGCACCATGCCGCGTTCCCCGACCGCGTAGTCAGCGGTGAGCACCCACAGCGCGACCTCGTATCCGGGGCGATAGGGGCGAGGCCACCGGGTAGCCGGATGACGGCCTTGACCGAACCGGAGGTCAGCAGCTCCCCGCGCAGGACGCCGGCGTCGCCGGTCGGGTCGAGTGCGGCGGTGGTGTCGGCGGGCGCGACCACGATCGCGGCCGCGCCGCGAGACAGCGGCAGCAGCAGGTCGTTCAGCGCGTTCAGCGACAGTGCGGCGGAGCGTTCCTCGGCCGGACGGTACGGCAGTTGTGTGACGACAATCGTGGCCTCGTCCAGGCATCCGTCTGGGTCGGTGCGGACCTCGTACTCGACCTCGGGAACGTCGCGGACGGCCAGGCGCCGCCGCGTCAGCCGCGCCGCCAGCGGGTCGGCGCAGCAGGCGGTGACGTGCAGAACCTGGTCGTCACGGAGCGTGCCAGCGACCGCGGCCAGCAAGTCGCTGACTCCAGCATACGGGTCGACGAGCCGCACCTCGCCCTCGCGGTCGGCGCGGGCGCGGGCATCGGCCAAGCCCGCGACCAGGGACTCCAGCACGGGATCCAGCCGACCGGACGACATGTCCGCCGCGCCGAGCCGATCGCGGACCTGCATGATCCGTTCGAACGCGCCCTGGGTGCTCCAGGCGGCCTCCACGAGCTCGTCCACCGCGGCCGGAAGCCAGGACGCGCGCAGCCCACGGATCTCCGAGGCCAGCAGCTCGTCATCCGGGTCGATCTCGTCCGCCTGCTCTCGCAGGCGCGCCATCAGGCCCGGCGTCTCATCGTCGAGTGGCTCGTCGCCGGACAGGTGCCGCAGGCAGATCAGCGCGGTGAGCGCGGGGATCAGCGTGCTGGACGGCAACCGGGCACCGAGCCGGGCGAGCGTGTGGACCCGCAGGTCCCCTTCGATCTCGCTCCGCCCGGCCCGCCCGGTTTCGACCAGCCAGTCGACGATGCGCGCCGCATCGAAGAGCTGCTGCCCGCGCTCCTCGGTCACCGGCTGCGGAAAGCCGGGGTAGCGGCGGCGCCAGGTGCTGACGACCGGCCGTTTCACGTCCGCCAGCTCGGCGATCTCCGTCATGGACATCAAGAGCGCCTCGTCACGAGCAAGCTTCACCACCATTACCTCCTCTCTCCGCGTGCGATCGACAGTAGAGCAACGGCCGCACCTCGGCCATCAGATTGACCGATAACGGCCCTTATCAGGCAGTTTCTGCTGTCTCCTCGGACTCGTGTGCCGTAGACTCCACCGCGCGGACGGGAGGCTCGGCCGACGCCGCCTCCAGCAGTTCCGGAGCCTTCAGGGACCGGGCGGAACCGTTCGCTTCGGCCAGCGGGTGGAGATCGTCATCGACGACCTTCAACTCCTTGAACTTCCGTGCCGTCACCATCACGCGGCCTTCGAGCGAGGCGATGGCCTCGTTGTAGGCCTTGACCGAGCCGTCCAAAGAGTTGCCGAGGCGCTTGAAGTAGGTCGCCATCGTTGTGAGCCGCTTGTGCAGTTCACGACCCAGCTCGTGCACCTGACGGAGGTTCTCCTGCAGTGCCGCCTGCGTCCATGCGATCGCCACTGTGCGGAGCATCGCGATCAGAACCGTGGGCGTCGCGATGACGATCCGCTTCTCTGCCGCGTACTCGACCAGGCGGGGATCCTTGTCGAGCGCGGCCTGCAGCAGCGCTTCACTCGGCAGGTACATCACCACGAACTCCGGGCTTCCGGCGACGGTCCGGTAGTACTCCTTGCCCGCCAGCGTGTCGATGTGCTTGCGCACATGCCGGGCGTGGTCGGCCATGTAGCGGTCCCGCTCGGCATTGTCGGTGGTCTCGAGGGCGTCCAGGAACGCGGCCAGCGACACCTTCGCATCCACGACCACCCGCTTACCGCCGGCCAGATGCACCACCATGTCGGGCCGCAGCGGTCCCTCGTCGCCTTCGACGTGCTTCTGCAGTTCGAAGTCGCAGTGCTCCTTCATGTTCGCCAGCTCGACGGCGCGCTTGAGGTGAAGCTCACCCCAGTCACCCCGGACCTGCGGCTTGCGCAGCGCGTCCGCCAGCGCCCGAGCCTGCCTGCTGCTCTCGACGTTCGCGTCGGCCAGCATCTTGAGCTGCTCGCTGAGCCGGCTCTCGTTGTCGCTCCGCTTGGAGTCGAAGGTGCTCAGCTGCTGGCCCATGTCCGCCAGCCGCTCGGTGATCATGCGGCTGGCCGAACCCAGCCGGTCGTCCGCGGTGGCGATCAGCCGGTCCTGCGAGGACTCCAGCATCTTCGTCACGAACGCCTCGAACTGCTCGGTCTGCTGCCGGGTGGTGTCGTCGCGCAGCTTGTCCAGCTCCTTGCGTGCCGCCTCGACCTGTTCTTGCTGCCGACGCAGCCCGTCGCACTCCTGTCGGGCGACGGCCAGGTCCTGCTTGATCCCGGCCAAGGTCTGCTCCTGCCGGTCGACGTCCCCCTGGAGCCTCGCCGCAGCTTGCTGGCTCTGCTGCAGCCGCTCCTCAAGGGAACGCGTCTGCTGCACGCTCTCCTGTAGTGACTCCGTCAGCAGCGCGTTCTCTTTCTCGGTCGCCTGCAGCTTCTCCCGCGTCGACTCCAGGTCGCGGTCGAGTCGGACGACCTGCTCAGCCCGTTCGGTGTACCGCGCGGACAGATCCGTCCAGGAGGCGTCCGCCTGCTGGGCTCGGCTGCGCGCCTGGTCCCGCTCGGAGCGCAACTCGTCGGCGTGCGTCCGCGCCTGGTCGCGTTCGACCCGGACGACCTGTTGTTCGGCCAACAGCCGACTCCTCTCTGCGGCGCACTGGCCCCGCGCGAGCACGTAGCCGATGACACCGAAGAGGACGCCTGACAACAGACACAGGACGACAGACACGAGAACGTTCATGGTGAACCTCCGGGGAAGACGGCTGGCGGTCCTCGATGGCCAAACGGCGGCCGAAGTGGACGTGCGACTCAAGAGGTTCGCGAGACCTGCGAGCCGCAAGGAACCCAGACGCTACGCCGACCGAGTGCTCTCAGGTGTCATGAAATTGTGATAACCCCGGTTATCAATTCACTCTATGGCTTGCTCTGCATGGGCTCTCTAAGTTGTGGGGCGCCTCGACGGGGCCTGTCCGTTCGTCGGTAGCGCACCCCCGAGCCAGCCCTCATGTTCAGGAGTCGAAGAATGAAAAAGTCTCTGCTCGTCCTGCCGGCCCTGCTGTCGTTCGCCCTTACTGCATGCACCGGCACCGAGGTGACCAGCAACCCCGACGACAAGCCCGCCGCCTCGAAGGGACAGGAGCCCCCGCCGAAGGCGCAGGGCGCCCGGGCCAGGATCGGTGACACCATCACTCTCAACAGCGGCGAGGACGGACTCAAGCTCGAGGTGACCGTCGTGAAGGCGGTTTCGTCGGCCAAGCCCAAGGACGAGTTCAACGTTCCCGAGCCTGGTCACCGGTTTGTCGCCGTTCAGATCCGCCTGAAGAACGTCGGCTCCACCACCTACGATGACTCGCCCGGCAACGGCGCCCATCTCATCGACGACGAGGACCAGCAGTATGACGAAGCTCTGAGCGAGATCGCCCTCGGCGCCTCCATCGGCACCTCTGTCAAGCTGGCGCCTGGCAGCAGCCGCAAGGGCTACCTGGTCTTCTCCGTTCCCAAGAAGACCAAGCTCAGCAAGTTCCAGTTCACGCTGGACAGCGGCTTCGGCCCCCAGGTCGGCGAGTGGCTCTTGAGATAGCCGTCGAGCAGTCCGCGTTTCCCGACCCGGGGAAGGCGGCGGGCGGCAAAGAACCGTGTACCGCAACAGACCCGCCTGCCTCGCTCACCCTGCCGGTGGTGACGCTCTGGCTGAGGGTCTTCAGCGCGGTGTCGGGGTCGTTGGCGTGGAGGTGGGCGAGGACGGCGACTTGTCGTCCGTCCAGTGGGCAGCGGCCGATGCCCTTGTGCTGCTGTACGTGTGCGAGGGCCTCTTGCCATTGGCCGGCGCTGGTCAGGGCGCGAGTGCCGTCGGCGAGCATGACCGTCCACAACCATTGGCGGAGCGTGCGGTGGTCTTCCTGCGTGCCGGTGAGGTGGCGGAAGGAGACGGAGCGGCCGTCGATCACGGCGTCGCCGTGAGTGCTGACCGCGTGGATGAGGGACTCGAGTAGGTGGTGAGCCCCGTTGGTGTCTCGGGCGCGAATCAACAGGCGGGCGATGTTGACCAGGGGTTCGAGGGCATATCGGGCTGTGGGCGCGTTGAGGGGCCAGCGGCTTCGGTAGGTGTCGAAGTGCTGCCAGCACAGCGTTCGTGCCAGGTCGGTCATGCCGCAGTCGCTGCGATGAGGGCGGCCTTGTTCTGTACGGCGGCGGCCAGCGTGCGGTCGCCGTCGGTGTGGGCGGTATGGGCCATGTCGCGGAGTTGAGCGATCCACTCGACGAGTGGCGGGCAGGCGGGGCGTGGGCGGGCGACCAGCGGAAAACGGTGGGCTATCAAGCCGACATCCATCTCAGCGCCACTCGATGAAGATCCGGTTGAGGGCGTTGGGGAAGGCGAAGCGGCCCGGACGTCGGGCGGGCGTGGGGTTGTCGAGTGGCTGGATCTCGAAGACGACCTCGCGGCCGCGGTAATCGCGGTCCAGGTGCGGACGGCATCGGCTACCTGCTCGGCCAGGGTGTCGCCGCCGGGGCCGTGGCCGATGACGCCGAACTCGTACAGGCCGGCGCCGTCCGAGGCGGTGTGGGAGGCCTTGCGGCGGGTCAGGGAGGTGAGTGCCGTCTGGTCGAAGCAGGCGGTGGAGCTGGGGTAGGGGGCGCTGAGGAGGCCGCTTTCGATGGCTTGGGGCTTGGCGGGCATGCGGTTGAGACCGCTTGGCATTGTGCAGGCCAGCCATAGCCCCAGCCACTCGGCCGACTCCTGGCCGCGGAAGGTGGGGCCGGTCCAGACCTGGGTGGTGGGCTGGTGCAGGACATCGCTTAGCGCCTCGGCATCGATTTCTTGGCCGCCGCTGGTGACGAGGGTGACCGTGCCGTCGCGGGTGAGGGGGACCAGGCGCCGCGGGTCGTCGGCGATGCCTTGGCGGAGCGGCATGAAGGTGTTCATCTCGCTGCTGACGCTGCGCCAGGCGCCGTCATGGGGTTCGAAGGCGATGGAGCGGGCGACGGTGCCGCGCAGCCGCAGCGGTGTGAGGAGCCGGCCGCCCGGGGCGAGCTGGTCGAGCCAGGCGTGGGGGACCGCGTGCGCGCTGACCGTGGCGATGATGCGGTCGTAGGGGGCGTTGTCGGCGTGGCCGAGGGCACCGTCGCCGAGGATGACGGTGACGTTGTCGATCCCGACGGCGGCCAGTGCGGTACGGGCACCGTCGACGATGTCGTCGTCCACATCGATCGTGGTGACGTGGCCGGTCGGGCCGGTCGGGCCGGTCAGGTGGGCGAGCAGACCGGCGTTGTAGCCGGTCCCGGCGCCCAGTTCCAGGATCTTGTGGCCGGTTCGACGTGGAGCTGTTCCAGCATCGTGGCGACGATGTCGGGCTGGGAAGCGCAGCTGATCGAGGCGCCGGCGGCGTCGAGCTTGATGTCCACGGTGGCGTTCGCGTACGCCTTCTCCAGCGAAGCCTGCGGCAGCGGCCGCGGGCGAGCGCGGCGGAGAGCTCGGCCGCGTCGTCCGCCGCGGCTTCAGCGGCGAAGTCGGCAAGGCGGCCAGCTTGCATGTCGGACCGGGAGGAGGACTCCGACCGGGCGAGCTGGCGGCGCAGCCGCTGGGCCGCCAGCAGCGGCGGGATTGGCTCCGCGTGGAGTGACACGTCCAGATGCCCGGGATAGGTCAGCAAAGGCTCCAGCCAACCGGCCCCGACCTCGCGGTGCATCACAGGGGCACTGCCGCAGCGAGTCGGATCCTGGCGACCGGGCAGAAGCCGTCCCGCCTCCAGCGCCAAGGCCGCTACGTACCTGAGGCGATGAAGCATCCCGCCCGGATGCTTCCCGCGATCGCCGCCCAGGTGATCGCGTCCTACAGTCGCCCGCGCGAACTCGTAGCCGATCCGATGTGCGGGATCGGCACGACACTGGTCGAGGCGATCCACCTCGACCGCCACGCCGTGGGCGTGGAGTACGAGGAGGGCTTCGCGCACCTGACCGCCCGCAACATCCAGCACGCCCGTTCCCAAGGCGCGCCCGGTCACGCGTCGTGACTTGCGGAGACTCCCGCAATATCACCACGCTCCTCGCTGACCGCCTCGGCCACGCGACGCTGGTGCTCACCTCACCCCCGTACGGAGCCTCCACACACGGGCATGTCCGCGCCACCCGCGGCTCCGGCGAGTCCAAGGTCCGCAAGTGGAACACGCACCACTCCACCGACCGCGGCAACCTGGCCTACACCAGGCTCGACGACCGCTTCGACGGCTTCGAGCAGATCTTGGCCGGCTGCTACCGAGTGCTGAAGCCGGGAGGAACGGCCGCGATCACCATCCGACCGATTCGCGTCCGCGGCGAACTGATCGACCTTCCCGGCCGCGTCATCGGCACTGCCGAACGCGCTGGCCTCCGGTTCGCCGATCGCCTCGTCGCGCTCCTGTGCGGAATCCGCGACGGGCAGATCGTCTCCCGCGCGCCGTTCTTCCAGATGCTCGAAGCCCGCCGTGCCCGCGACCGGGGCATCCCCGCCTGCGCTGCCGCCCACGAGGACTTGCTGATCTTCCAGCGTCCCTGCAACGGTGGCGTGCGCGCCGATGCGGACGCCGCGGTGCCGTCGATCAGCGGGGGAGCGGTTGGGGCGGGCCAGCGGATCGAGCTTGACAGCCTGGACCAAGCCGAGCATGCATACCCGGGTCTCGGCACCGCCCGCCGCGTGACGAACGGCACGGACGCGCAGAACCCACCCGCGCCCCGACGCCAGCGGGCCGGCCGGAGCAACCACCATCTGCAGCACGACGACCGCGAGGCACCAGCCCACCGAACACCACAAGCCCTGCGCCATGACGGCGAGGGACGTCGTGTCGGAGGTGGGCGGTGAGCGCTGGCGTGACCGCTGCGCAGATCCGCAAGCTGCCCGCCATGGTCGACCTGGTCACCGCCGGGAGAGCGCTGGGGATCGGACGCACCAAAAGCTACGCCCTGGCCCGCGCCGGGACCTTCCCGTGCCAGGTGCTGCGGGTCGGTGACAGCTACCTGGTGCCGACCTCCGGCCTGCTCATCCTCCTCGGCCTCCAATCCGACGGCCCGGCTGGGCGGCCCGATACCGGCAGGTGACGTACATGGCCAACGGAAGTACCTACAAGCAGTGCGGTTGCCGTGACCAGGACGGCCGACTCCTACGCACCCGCTGCCCGAAACTCCGCCGCGCCGACGGGCGCTCCAACACCGGACACGGCCGCTGGTACTACCAACTCGGACTTCCCGCCACCCTCGACGGCGCTCGCCGCGGCCCGCTACGGCGCGGCGGACTCACCAGCCAGGACGCCGCCGACGCCGAGATGAACCAAGCCAAAGAACTGCTGAGCATCGCCGCGGACGACCCGGCCGTCCTCGACCAGATCACCGACCTCATCACCGCCACCGTCAAGAACACCAAACGGCTCCCGGTCCCCGAGGAGGTCCGCCGCAAGGTCCGCACCGGCCAGGACCTGGACTCCACCCTCACGCTGGCCGAGTACCTGGAACAGTGGCTGGCCGGCCGCAAGGGCCTGCGCGAAGGCACCCGCCGCAGCTACCGCGGCCACCTCGACCTCTACCTCACCCCGCACCTGGGCCACATCCCACTGGAACGGCTACGGGTGTCGGACGTGGACTCCCTCTTCGAGGCGATCGAGGAGTTCAACAGCCTGGTCGCCCACGCCCGCCAATCCGGCGACCCTGCACTGCGCGCCCAGGTCAAGGGTCGGCGCGCGGTCGGAGCAGCGACCAAGCAGCGCATCCGCGCCACCCTGCGCGCCGCCCTCAGCAAGGCGATCAAGGAACGCCGCATCGACATCAACGTCGCCGCCCTGGTCGAACTGCCCTCCGGCCGCGCACCCCGGCCGTTGGTCGGGTCGCCCGAGCGGATCGCCGAGTGGCGCCGCAACCACACCATCCACGTCCGCGAGCAGCAGGACCGCAAGGAGCGGCTGGCCCGCCTCGAACCCGGGATGCGGCACGGGACCCGGATCAACCGGCTGGACGCCTACATCGGCGCACCGCGCCCCTCACCGGTCATGGTCTGGACACCCGAACTCACCCGCACCTTCCTGCACCGCGCCCGCCGCCACCGGCTCCACCCCCTGTACCACCTGATCACCTTCCGCGGCCTGCGCCGCGGCGAAGCCTGCGGCCTCCGCTGGCCCGACCTGGACCTGGACGGCGGTGCCGTCACGGTCCGGTGGCAGATCACCCAGCTCGGCTCCACCACCGCCCAGGGCAAACCCAAAACCGACGCCGGAGAAGCCCGCGTCTCCCTCGACACCACCACCATCAAAGTTTTGCGCGCCCACAAAGCCCGGCAGAACACCGAACGCCTCGCCGCAGGCGACACCTGGACCGAGACCGACTTCGTCTTCACCACCGAAACCGGCCGACCCCTGCACCCGGCGTTGGTGACCGAGCAGTTCGAGCAGCTCGCCATGGAAGCCGACCTACCACCCGTCCGGCTCCACGACCTGCGCCACGGAGCCGCCTCGATCCTCCTCGCCGCCGGCTACGACCTCAAAGTCGTCCAAGAAGCCCTGCGACTTTCCTCGATCACCGTCGCCGCCGACACCTACACCAGCCTGCTCCCCGACCTGGCCCGCCAATCCGCCGAAGACGCCGCCGCCATCATCCTCAACGCCGCCCCGCACCAGCGCCGCAGCCCAGGCGCCCGCGCTATGGCGCCGCTGCCCGCTGACGGGCCGCCCGGCCAGGAGCCGGCACCGGCCTCATAACGAGCCCGAGCCGGGTACACACGGGCGAACAAGATGGCCGGGATCCGTATTCATAAAGGGTCCCTGCGCTCCTTTGGCGAAGGGAGACAAGCCCTGTTTCGGGGGCATCGCTTTCAACTGCAGACCCACACCATGCGACCGGGAGATGGACCAGCCGCGCCCTCGGTCATCCGCCTCATGCCGGGCAGCAGGAAACCGATGATGACGATGTCCCAGTCCGTGCCCGCGAGCGAACATCGAGCGAACAGGGGAACAAGGGACCTAAAAACCCGAAGGGCAAACACGACGTCGTCTGCGTTTGCCCAGGTCAGAACGGGTGCGCCGTCAGAACCTTGAACCCCGAACCCGCGGATTAAGAGTCCGCTGCTCTCGTGTCAGATCGGTGCTCTCAGTGTCAGTCTATACCGCCCTGTGCACGTCCAGCCCGATTTTCGTACCGCGGTGTGTCGCTGCGTGTCGTCCCGTACCGGGGACGCCGAGCGAACAACGAGCGAACATAGCCGCCCTGGACGACCCCGGCATCGGACCAGAGATCGGTCACCGGGCGTGTCGATTTTCGGTTTCCTGCAGGTAGTAGACACGGATTAAGCATCGTGCCTCTGAACGCAGCCTGGGGTGATCTATCGCGGAGATGATTGGTTGGCTCGCCTGGTCGGTCGCTGATGGGCGGATGAGGCGGGACCGGGGGTGATGCGTGTTTGGCGGATACAGAGCGTGACCGATTTCTGCAGTACTTACAGGCCCGGCGGTGGTGCGGGCGGGGCACGGAGGTAGTCGACGAAGTAGCCGCCGGACAGGGGGGAGGCATCGGTCGACGTGGGCGTTGCCGCCCTGGCAGGCCGACTGTAGATCAGCCCGGTGAAGTGATCACGGTGGGGTAGGCCCGAGGATGCAACTCCGAGAGTGTCTTCCGGCAGGATCGACTCGTCGGACTGCTCCACGAGTATCGGCAGGTCGGATGAGGTGACACAGTTTTTCGGCCCAGTGAGACTTGGGAGAGCGGCAACAGCAGCCCTTGCTGGTGATATTGCAAGGGTAGGGGTGCTCTTTTGGGGTTGACCCTTTTGGGCACTGGCGCCGCTCCGGCCTGCGCTCACCGGCCTTGGCCTGTCGGGCCTGCTTGACCCACAACCGCAGCGTCTCGCGGCCCGCGCCCAGATCCTTGGTCACCGACGCGTACGTCGCCGTCGGATCCGACAGATACAACGCCACCGCGTCGGCCTTGAACTCCTCGGAGTAGACCTTCATCGCGACGTAGGACCCCTCTCACCCCAGACCTCCATGATCCAGGGCGCTCAAGGTGTCCACACATCGGGGAAGGCCCCCATCAGCC
Source organism: Actinomadura sp. J1-007 (assembly GCF_009793335.1). GTDB lineage: Bacteria > Actinomycetota > Actinomycetes > Streptosporangiales > Streptosporangiaceae > Spirillospora > Spirillospora yumaensis. The sequence goes on from NZ_WING01000001.1 coordinate 5,688,397, forward strand.
CCTATGCCCCTCACCTGCATGGACGTGGTCTCGGCAATCACGAGGACAGGGCCATTGAGATGAAGACCACGCGGTAGCGGCGGATGTACCTGTTGACCTGCTCGTCCCATTGGCTGCCCTGAACAGTCGCGGCAAGGTTTTGCGTCCCTTGTGGGCAGCTGCACTGTGCCGGTGCTTTGCGTTACGGTCACATACCGGGGCAACCGTCATATTCGGAGGGTGTGCGTGACAACGATCAAGACGCTCGTGTGTCTGGCGAACTCCCGTAAGTTCTCGGAGCGCTGTGTAGCGGGGATCGTTTACAGTGGCCAGAAAGAGTGGATACGCCCCGTCGGCGCTGGCCAACACGGCGAGGTCTCCCAGGACGAGCGGCAGTATAGAGACGGTTCAGAGCCGCGTGTCCTCGATATCATCTCCGTGCCACTTCTCGAGCCACAGCCGCACAGCTTCCAGAGCGAGAACTGGCTCCTCGATCGTGACTACTACTGGGAAAAGGTCGGCCGGGTCGGATGGGACGAGCTGCTCGCGCTAGAGCAGCGCCCCAGGACTCTGTGGACCAACGAGTACCATGCTTACCATGGCACCAACGATCGCATGCCAGTCGAGCAAGCGGACACCCCGGCGGACTCGCTCAAGCTTATCCGGGTCGATCGCGCGACGCTGCATGTCGCTGATGAAGGGTTTGAATATCCGAAGCGGGTCGTTAGGGTGCGCTTTAGATATGGAGATTATGAATATGCTCTGCGAGTGACCGACCCGGAGTATGAACATTTATATCTGGCCAAATCAATCGGCACCTACGAACTAGGTGAATCTTTCATGACAGTGAGTCTTGGTGAACCTTATAATGACTTCATCTATAAGCTGGTCGCGGCCATCATCGAACGAGCGAAGGTCGAAACAGGCGGCAACGCATGACATCCAGTACCATATTCACAATCGGCCACTCCGCACACAGCTTCTCGATCTTCCAGAACCTGCTTCGGAAGCATGAGATAACGGCCGTTGCGGATGTGCGCTCGATGCCCGTCAGCCGGTTTGCGCCCCAGTTCAACCGAGACATGGTAAAGCGCAGTTTGTACGACTCTGGCATAAAGTACGTATATCTCGGCGAGGAGCTCGGAGTGCGCTCGAGCGACGCCACCTGCTACGTCGACGGGCGTGTGCAGTACAGCCGCCTTGCCCGGACTTCTGAGTTCGCCAAAGGTATCAGGCGCCTGCTAAAGGGGGCGCAGACTGAACGGATCGCCGTCATGTGCACCGAGCAAGAGCCACTGGATTGCCATCGCACGGTGCTTATCGCCCGAGTGATTGTAGAGCATGGCATCGCTGTTGAACACATCCACGGTGACGGGCATATCGAGGGCCATGCCGTGGCGATGCAGCGTCTCATGGCCAGATTCGACCTAGCCGAGGATGACCTTTTGTACACGCCAGCCCAACGCCTAGAAATGGCTCTCAGTCGTCAGGAGCGGCGGATCGCGTACTTCAATGAGGAGTTTCGCGTTGATGGAGTGGCAGGAGAATGAAGCTCTATACCATTGGTTTTACAAAGAAGTCGGCCGAGCGGTTCTTTGGGCTTTTGTGTGAAGTAGAAGTGGCAACGCTGGTCGATGTTCGATTGAATAACGTCTCGCAGTTGGCAGGTTTTGCCAAGCGTGACGACCTAAAATACTTCCTCAGTGAGATTTGTGGCATAAATTATATCCACCGGGTCGACTTGGCTCCGACGCAACCCATGCTGGATGACTACAAGAAGCATGGCGTGAGCTGGACGGCTTACGAAGACCGTTTCCTGGAACTCATGAAGCGTCGTCGTGTTGAGGACACCGTCCCACAGGAACTGCTCGATAATGCGGTATTGCTCTGCAGCGAAGACAAGGCGCACCAGTGTCACCGCCGGCTAGTCGCGGAATATCTCGCACAGCACTGGGATGATGTCACGATTCAGCATCTGGGCTGAACCGTGCTCTGGGTCTTGCGCTCTGATCGTCTCGAACGAACCCATTCACGAGTACTCGCATGTCGCATGAATCGACAAGGTATTCGACACCGACACGGTGCCGTGGCCTTCCCCAGTGAACGCCTTTTGCTGATGGGTTCGGGGCCGACGGGCAGCTGCGTCTGGGGGAGGCCGGGAAGCGTCAGGATCGCAGGCTGGACCTTGTCGAGGTACTGGACTAGCCCACGATGGGAAGTGTTCGGGCGAGCTGTCGGGCTTGAGCGCGCAGGGCCGTGAGTTGTGGATGGAAGGGATTGTGTTTGTTCTGATCGAGGTTGAGAGGCAGGTCGAGCTGGGCGATGAGCTCAGTCTCCCAGCTCCACGGTTCCGGATGTTGGACCCAGCAGACCCGAGCGTGCTCGGCCATCCAGGCGGTCAGTCGGGTCTCGCCGTCCTTGCCGAACGTCATGCGCTTGCCGCTGCCGACGCGTCGGAGCTCCAGGCCGAGTAGGCAGCCAAGGGTGAGGCGGAGGGTAGAGCCTTCGGCGTTGCCCCGGTAGTGGTAGCGGACCCGTTTGCGCAGGTGCTGTGTGCTGGAACGGGTTGTCATCTTCCGGGGCGCGATGCCGACGTACAGCAGGGTCTTGGCCGGCAGGTCGGGGTGAGGGGCGACGTCGAAATGCCAGCCGTAGACGCCGGGTTCGGGCGGAGCGGCGCTGGGCCGTGCGAGAACTTCGGCGGCGGTCCACAGCCGATCGGGTTCGGTGAGGAGCGAGGAAAGCATGAGGGTGTGCTCCTAGATATAACGACCCTGGACGTTGTCGACATGGCGGATGGTGGTTGATCGATAAGAAAGACCTCCGGTGTGGTGGAGGTGTCGAGTCTTCACCCCACGGAGGTCTTCGTGTCTCACCGTAACGTCTGGCGAACCGTTCATGGCCGTCGTCTGCTGGTCGAGCGGGTAGGCCGCCCGGTCGCACCTGCCGCGGCCAGGATGGGGAATCTCTTGCACCACCCACAAGTGGGGCAAGCGGTGGCGTGCCGGAGGCGAGCACGCGTTGGACGATCGTTCCACCCGCCCCGGCGACACCGGCGTCGACGCTCATCCGCTGGCAGCAGCCGCGACAGCCCGCTGCGTCACGGCATCAGGCCGGTTGCACTCCGCCCGAATCGACTAACTCGCTGCTCAAGCTCCCAAGGTTCGCTGTGAGATCAGGCTCCGGGCCACCGTTCAGGGCGCGCTTCACTCCCGTCGCGGACGGTTTCCTGAGCCGGTAGTCAACAAGCGCACTGTTGACCGAGGCTCGATTGCAGCCGGTGATGTCCCTGTCAGCTGGAAAGTCACCACAGGCGGAATCTGCATGCAAGACCGCGCTCCTGACCGAGTGGAGATCATCGTGACTGTCAGAGGCTGAAAGTACATTCGTCCGGTAGACGGTTCCAAGGTGTGCGCAGGGCGGTGGGCAACGGATGAGCACGGAGAAACGCAGGGCTGTGGTCTTGCTGAGTGGTGGACTTGACTCGACGACTGTCCTCGCGATCGCGCGTGACCAGGGATACGAGACCTACGCGCTTAGCTTCCGGTACGGCCAGCGGCACACCGAGGAACTGGACGCGGCGCGGAAGATCGCCGCCGAGTTGGGCTCTGCCCAGCATGTGATCGCGGACATCAACCTCGCGGTCTTCGGCGGCTCGGCGCTGACCGATGACGCCTTCGACGTTCCTCACCACGACAACACGGAGGAGTTGGGCGACGAGATTCCGATCACTTACGTGCCCGCCCGCAACACAGTGTTCCTGCCGTTCGCTCTCGCCTGGGCCGAGACTCTCGGGTCCTCCGATGTGTTCATCGGCGTCAACGCCATGGACTACAGCGGCTACCCGGACTGCCGGCCCGAGTACATCCAGGCATACGAGCGCATGGCCAACCTGGCCACCAAGGCTGGCGTCGAGGGGACTCAGCGACTCAAGATCCACACGCCGTTGATCGATCTGACCAAGGCGCAGATCATCGAGCGTGGGCTGGACCTGGGCGTGGATTACGGCTTGACGCACAGTTGCTACGACCCCGTCGACGGCCGGGCCTGTGGGACCTGTGACTCGTGCCTGCTGCGTAGCCGCGGTTTCGCCGAGCTCGGTCTCACCGACCCCGCCTTCACGTCGGCGAAGGGCTGATCGGCACGATGTACCGGATCAAGGAGATCTTCTACACCCTGCAAGGTGAAGGGAGCCATGCCGGACGTCCGTCCGTGTTCTGCCGGTTCACGAGCTGCAATCTGTGGACAGGGCGCGAGGAAGATCGTCATCGTGCCATCTGCAAGTTCTGCGACACCGATTTCCTCGGCACTGACGGACTAGGCGGCGGCAAGTTTCGGGCCGTCGCAGATCTGGCGGCTGCGGTCGCCAAGACCTGGCAAGGGCAGGCGCACCCACGAAGCCGCCCTTACGTCGTCTGCACAGGCGGTGAACCGTTGCTGCAACTGGATCGGGCTGCTGTGGAGGCCTTCCACACAGAGGGGTTCGAGGTGGCGGTCGAGACCAACGGGACGCGACCCGCGCCCGAGGGCATCGACTGGATCTGCGTCAGTCCCAAAGCAGGCACCGAACTCATGCTCACCTCGGGCAATGACTTGAAGCTGGTCTATCCGCAAGTTGGGGCTGAGCCCGAACGCTTCGAAGAGCTCGCCTTCGATCGCCTGATGCTTCAACCCATGGACGGTCCCGAGCTCGCCGCCAACACGCAAGCTGCGATCGAGTACTGCCTCGAGCACCCTCAATGGCAGTTGAGCGTCCAGACTCACAAGATCATTGGAATTCGCTGATGGAGATCTTCCGAGAGTTCACGTTCGAAGCCGCCCACAGGCTGCCGAACGTGCCCGACGGGCACAAGTGTGCGCGGCTCCACGGCCACAGCTATCGGGTAGAGGTACATGTCAGCGGAGAGGTGGACCCTGTCATGGGGTGGCTTATGGACTTCGCTGAGATCAAGGCGGCGGTCAAGCCGGTGATCGACCGGCTCGACCACTACTATCTCAATGAGGTGCCCGGGCTAGAGAACCCGACGAGCGAACAGCTCGCAAAGTGGATCTGGGACCAGCTCGCTGCGCGACTCCCGCTCTCGGCCGTCATGGTGCGCGAAACCTGCACCTCAGGCTGTGTATACCGAGGTGAGCGCGGGGCTGCAGAACGTCCGGACCACGTCTGATGAGCGAGGTGCTCTCCGACGCCCGGCACAGAGACCCCCAGAGAACAGGCAGGAGACTCCTGTGAAATTCTACTTTCCAGACAGCCAGGATCAGGTCAGCCCGACCTATGACTTCCTGAACGAGGAATATTCTCCGCATCGTGTCCGGCAACGTGATGACAAATATGCCCATGAAGTTCTGTCTAAGCGCCCTTACCACGGCCTCTTGGTTAGCAAGTCCATTGTCGACGGATCGGTGCGGGGATCTGGTAAGTACACGATACCGCAGCGCGAGCGACTCTACCGGCTAGGCGTTGAGAAGTACTTTCGCCTACCTGAAGGGATGGCCACACTCGGAGACTGCGGAGCCTTCAGTTATATTAATGAAGAGGAACCTCCTTACGGAGTGAAAGATGTTGTCGACTTTTACGAGCACTGTGGATTTCAGGCAGGTGTGAGTGTCGACCACGTGATTTTCCACTACGGCCCCACGGCCAGTGAGAAAACGGTTCCGCAAAAGTGGTCCCAGCGGCGCCGACTCTCGCTTAGGTATGCGCAGGAATTCATCGACGAGGTCCGGAGGCGGGACAATGTGCTCATCCCGGTCGGCGCTGCGCAAGGGTGGAGTCCCGAAAGCTACGCCGATAGCGTGTGCCAACTGGAGGAGATGGGGTACGAGCGCATCGCGCTCGGTGGGATGACTCCTCTGCGAACCCAAGATATTCTAGAATGCCTTCAAATGATAAGCGAGTCGCGGCAGTGGGCGGAACTTCATCTTCTGGGTATCACCCGCGTTGATTCCCTTGAAGATTTCTCCCGCCTCGGTGTAGCGAGTTTCGACAGCACTTCGCCCTTCCGCCAATCTTTCATGGATGATCGGAACAGCTATCACACACCGGGTCGTTCTTATACGGCGATCAGGGTTCCGCAGGTGGATGGCAATCCTTCCCTCAAGCGGAAAGTGCTGGCCGGCCAGGTCTCGCAAGCGGCCGCGAAAAGCCTGGAGCGTGAAGCGCTCCGTCTATTGCGTGCTTACGACAGAGGTGACTCTTCGGCTCCACTTCAGAAAGTGCTGGCGGCTCTGAAGGAATACGAGCAGTTGGTCGAGGGGGAAAGAAAGAAATCCCGTATCGATCAATATGAGTTCTTCCTTGAAGATCGCCCATGGAAGAGATGTTCGTGTGGCTTGTGTGGGATCCATGGGATCGAGGTCGCAATCTTCCGAGGGTCCGAGCGCAATAAAAGGCGCGGCTTCCATAATCTTGCCGTCTTTGCTGACAAGATCCAGGACATCGGCCATTTGCCCGATCAGGAGGACTGATGGACGGCCGACACACTCCGACTGTCGGCGCTGGAAGCTCATCAAAGGTGAGCACTTACTGCTTCGCAGCTCGAAAGATATCCCCGTCTGTTCGCGACTGGAGATGGGCACCTTCGGTCCCGCGCGTCTGGTGACCAAGAGTGACAGTAGCCTGGTGAACCGAGAGGTTCACGCCGGGATCTGTGAGAGCCGGGGGTGAGACTCCCCCGGCTACTCGACCGCATGAAGTGACACGGTTTGCGACACCGACACCTTCCTTGCCTGCCCGGATCCAAGACGTTGGCCACCGCGACGGCCTGCCCCGCCGACAGTCTGTCCGGCTGTTCAGGTCCAGGCGCTGCTCGACCACGCTCCCTGAACGCCACCGCTGGCTACTTCCGCGCCGTCAACACCGAGACATCCCCGTCGTCGCACCGTCTTCGCCTCTTGAACATGCCCCTCATCTGCAGGTACGGCGTCGGGTTCACGAAAGGGCCAACCGCTCACCTGCTCGATGTCGACATGAACAAAGGCGTCGTGATCACAATCGGGCAAATCAGTGAGCTGTTTTGCTGAGTGTGATAGTCGTATGGTGGTGACGTTTTGTATTCAGGAGCGTCTAAGTAAGGAGGAACAACGATGGCGGTGAGTGACCAGGCAGCAGACCCCCAAAGCACACTATGCAAGTTCCTTGATTTGCGTCTTCCACAACGCGGCGTGGTGGTCGATCAATGGATCAAGGAGCTGCAGAAAACGCCTTGGACGGTTATCGATGTCGACGCCGACCGGAGCCTCCTGGGCACCGCGTTGGAGATCCGTATGGGGCTGGACCTGACCGACGAACCCGCCCACTGGGGACTGTTGTCCTTCCTGCCGCCCGAGCCGTGCCACGCCCTGTTGAGCGCAGCGGGTTTTGCTCCGGCCACCTACGATCACCTGCCCGACAGCGGCACCACCGATCCACTGCTGCTGTCATGGCACCGCATCACCCAGCCGACCCAAGGCCAGGATGCCGCTCAACGTGCTGCCCTGGTCGCCTGCATCAACGCTGCCTGCATCGATCAACTCGCCCACCGCCTGCACGCCACCCCCGCTGCCCAACTGCGCCGTTCACTGTTCCTGGCCCTGTATGGAGGCGGCGCCGGACCACTCGATGAGAATCATCCAGCGTTCGCTGGCCTGCATCACATGTGGAACGGCTACCTGCGCCACGGCCGCCAAGAACTCCAGCAACTGGGGCGGCAAACCATCGTCGCGCTCCCACTGGCGCCCGGGTTCGCCACCGCCGACCTGGCCGTCGGTCGGACCCTGGTAGAGATCAAAGCCTCCACCGAACCCACCCACCATCTTCAGGTATGGCTGAACCAACTGCTGGGCTACCTCCTGCTGGACCGCCTCAACATCTTCGGCTGGGAAGCCATCGCTGTATACCTCGGCTGGCACGCCACCATCTTGACGATCCCTGTCGCCAACCTCCTGGCAGCCGCTACCGTCGGCCCCACACCTTCGCTTGACCAACTCCGTGCGGAATTTCACCAGGCCATCTGCCCAGAACTCGACGAAGCCGCAACCTTTTACCTCCAAGCCCGCTATCCCCGCCCCGCCGCAGCCACTTCACCACCGAACGCACAATAAATTTCCGGACCAGCTCGCACGAAGTTTGATCACCAGCCGTTGAAGGTCAAAAGTGGATCGGTGGGCGGCGTGATCACCACTGCGGTGGCCTTCGCCTCCGTCTGCACCAGCGTCCACGCGTTGATCTTGTGGGCGTGCGCCACCAGGACCCGCTCGACGAAATACGTCCTCCATTCCGGCCACGCCCGCTCTACCAGCAGCGGCATGGTGATGCACAGCCCCTGCATCGACAGCCGCGTCTCGGTGAACGACAGGCAGGACACCTCCACGCACGTCTTCGGCGGGCACGCCTGCGCCCGGTTCCCCGGAACCGGAACCCGAGCTTGGCGGTGCCGTCGTAGATCTGCTTGAACGTCGGCCGCACCGGCCACTTGATCCCGCCGCGCCGCGCGATCATGGTCGGCAGGTCGACCAGGCCGTCGCGGCTGGCGGTCTCGCACATGTCATACAGCACCGCGGATTCGGCGCACCACATGCAGTTTGCCGCCGCGACCAGCGACCCGCCCGGCAGACGCCGCTCGCTGGCCGCCCGCTCGATCACGCCGAAGTCGTCTCGGTATCGGCGGTGAACTGCGCGGGCGTGTTGCGGTGCAGCGTCGCGATCCGGCCCTCACGCTCCCGTCGCCTGCGCTCATGCGGGCCAGGGCGGTCACCCGCTTCACCAGCGCGTCACCGAGATCCTGCAAGCCCGCGAATTCGGTGCCGGGGATGATGCCGGGAATGTCGGCGGCCACCGACACCGCATACGTGATGGCGGTGTCTGCGCCTATCTGCGACTGCGGGATGGTGCTGTTCGCCATCGCACCGAGGTTGATCATCGGTGCCCGGCCCGCAGGCGGGCGGGCGGCGCTGACGGTGACCAGCTCCCCTTCCAGAACCTCGCCGCCCTGCGGGCTATCGGTGCCCGCCGGAGCCGTCCCTTCCACCTGGGGCGGGGTCTGCTCCGTCGCCGGGGTGGTGGTCTGCTCGCCGTCCGTGGGGCCGGTGCCCAGACGCGCGGCCAGCTCCTGCACCCGTTCACCCTGATCGCGCTGGGTGTTGATCTGCTCGGCGATCGCCTCACCGACGTCGGCGAGCACCTCCATTCGCGTCACGTCGTCGCCGGACAGGGTGTTCTTGGCCTCCAGCTCCCGGAACGCCGCCACCGCGGCGTTCCGGGCCCCGTCCAGGTCTCGGGGCAGGTCATCGGTAAAGCCGGCCAGGACCTGGCGAAGGCCCTCGACGCCGTTTTCCGCGTGGGCGGTCAGCAGCCGCCTCAATAGCTCATTCATGCTGGCCCTCCGGTGGCAGCACGTCACATCGACGTGCTCCCAGCCCACCTAGCCAGCAGAGCTGATGATCACACTCTCGCTGCCAGGCGGTAGGCCGGTGGTATGAGGTATGGGCAAGTGGTGGCCTGTCACCTGGACAGCGGGCCGCGCGTGAGCGGATCCGGCTGCAGGCCGCCGGCATGTTCGAGCAGGGAGCGACGAACGCTCAGGTCGCCGAGTTCTTTGGTGTGACGCCGATGACGGCCTGGCGGTGGCGGCAGGCCTGGCAGACCAGTGGCCGCCAGGCGCTGCTGTCGCAAGGGCCGGGCGGTTTCCCGTGTCGGCTGGCCAAGGCCGAGCGGCGCCTGCTGGAGGAGTTGCTGGAGGCCGGGCCGCCGGCGCACGGGTATGGCGATCAGGACTGGACGCTGGCGCGGATCGCCGAGGTCATCGACGAGTGATTCGGGGTGTCCTACACGCCGCAGGGTGTGGCGGTGTTGCTGCATCGCACGGGTGGAGTGTGCAGGTGCCCGCGGGGGCCGCCGAACGCGACGGGGCCGAGGTCGGCCGCTGGGTGGGTGAGGAGTGGCCGCAGATAAAAGGCAGGCGGCGGACCTGGGGGCCTGGCTGGACTTCGTCGACGAGACCGGCCAGAGGCTGAAGCCGCCCAAGGGCCGCACCTAGGGACTGTCCCGTGATCATGTGACGGGATCTTGGAGCCAGATGCGGATCGAGACGACGGCGATGCTGCCCTGGTAGATGAGTTCACAGTCGTAGCGCACGAGTAGCCTTCACGCCATGGCCGCGACGATGCCGATGTACGCCATGCCGGAACCGGGCGCGCGGCTCGCGGTCCGACCCCGGCCAGCGAGCTGGGACGCAGCCGGGCACCCGAGTCAGGTCCGGCTGGAGGAATTCCTCGCTGATGCCGCCCGAGTATGTGCCCCGCGGCTCGACCAACTCCCGGACCCGCTCGCGTTGCGGCTGGACGTGGCTATCCCCGTGCGGACACCGCTGCTTGACCAGCATGACCTCGACAACTACCTGCTCCCGCTCGCAACCCATCTGAGCAGGACCAGCGGTAGGCGGTTCGTGTCGGTCTGGGGCACCAAGCGGCACGCCCTGGACTCCTATCTCGCTGTGGCCGAGGCGATGCCCGCCGACGCGAACGCCTGGCACGGCCAGGCCTTCGATGTTCGGACCACCGCGGCCGCCGACACGACGGCCTTCAAGGAACAAATCGACCAGCAACTCACCGAGGCTACTCTCCTCCCCGAAGGGCCGCTCCGTCTCCACATCGCCTTTCTCGTCGGTTCCCGGAGGCAATGGCCGAACCTGTGGAAGCCGACCATCGATGCCCTCGGCCGACTCCTCGGCGGCACGACACCCGACCGTCTCTGGCACCCCCGTGATGGCCGCATCGTGGAACTCGGTCTCAGCACCCGTATCGATCCGAGCCTTGGCCACCACGTGGCGCTGCGCATCCAGATCGCCCCAGCGGACACCCCGGCCACCGCCAGGCCCAGCTAAGAGAAGCCGCCGGGCACTGCCGCTATGACGTGCTTTTGCGTGCACCGCCGCACTGACCTGAACTGTGCAATGACTCTGGACATCCGTGCGGTGAGGTAGGCCTGCGGGCGCGATGTCGGCGTTGCTGCCGACCGTCTCCCGCAGGTCCCTCCCGCACCCGGCGTGCGCTGGCGGACTCATCCATGAGTACTCGCAGGTCGCATGAGGTGACAGAGTTATCGGCACTGACAGGCACGCTACCAGTCGATTTCGACGAGAGCGCAGGTAAACCGGCAGGTCAGGTCGATGGTCTCTCTGTTAGAGACCGTTTCTGGCAGCGCTGTTGCGCCTGTACTCGGCGTGACAAAGGGGGAACATCAAGTGAGTAAGAAGATCACTGAAGAGCTCAGCGTGGAGATCGACGACCTGTCCCTGTCGCTGACGGGGTGGCAGGTCGAGGACATCCGGGCTCGGTTGGTGAGCGAGGCATATTGGGACAGCGGATACGAGCACAAGGTCGCCGTTTCCGGCACCCTGCGGTTCTTGCCGGAGGACTGGACCGAGCGTTTCGCCTACGAGGATTATGTTCCTCTTCCGCTCATCACGCTCGGCAGGACGGGTCAGCCGACCTCGAAAAGCTTCATGACTATCGACCAGGTCGACCTTAAGACTGCGAGCAAGCGGTCCGTTCGAGTTTCAATGAAGAGCGATGAGTGGTGGAGCAAGAAGCGCTGTGCCGCCGGTGATGTCCAAGTTGGGATCACCGCTTATGACCTCCAAGAGGTCAACCTCGAGTACGCCAACTCCAGACTGGACATGTCCCCGAAGGAGATCATCGAACTGCCGGTCGACCTCGTTGACGAGACGACGTACGGGTCGATCCGGCCGAACTCGACGGTTGCCACCGCTTACGTGCGCCGGAGGAAGAAGGACGATGACGGCGACGACATCCGGGTGCATCTCGAAGGGCTCTTCCAGCTCGGCTCCGCCGAGGAGCTGCTCGCCGACTTCGTCAGCAAAGACCCTTGGAACAAAGAGAAACTGAAAGACAGAGATGAGTACCCCTCGAAATAGACCTCCCGAACCTTGAGATCGAGGTCCTGGACGAAACCGGCTTCCTCCTGGGCAAGAAAGAGGTCAACTTCCTCGGGCGGGCGCGTATCACCGAGCCCGGCACGCCGTCTGGCCGCCACCCTCGCTGGCACGTCTACGTCGGGGAGCTTCTGGAGGACTACGCAGGCGAGCCCTCTCGCGTACTCATCAGGTTTGTGGACGGTGACGAGTGATGCCCGGCCTTGCCCGGCATCTGCAGACCCTGCAGACCACTCTCGTACGGGAATACACCCAGGCTCCGGGACTGTTCGGAGAGATCGCTCGAATGGAGGCCCTGCTCGCCGACACCTACCGCGACCGTGTGCCCTATGAGCTGTTGCAAAATTCCGACGACGCGGGCTCCCGTGTGGTCGAGGTCGAAGACCTCGGCGACGGGCGGTTCGGGTGGCGCAACGACGGGCGGCCGTTGAACGCCGCTGACATCGAGGCCCTATGCCGAAGTGCCAGCTCGACCAAGCAACGCGGCGAGGGCACCATCGGATACCGTGGAATCGGTTTCAAATCGCTCGCCGCCATTGCTGAGCGCATCGATATCCGTTCCGCCGACGTGGCGTTCTCCTTCGACCGCCGCCGCTCCGCCGAAAAGCTCGGGATGGCGGTCGATCCCGGGTCAGTTCCGCTCATCAGAGTTCCGACCGGTATCCGCGAAGTCGAAGCGTGGGTGGACGGAGTGTCGTTCACGGTCACCCGGCAAGGTGGAGCTCAGGCTCAGATCGGGAACATCGACCCGATCAGCGTCTTGTTCCTGCGGAACGTCGAACAGCTCACCGTTCGGGCTGACGGGCAGGCATCCACCGCGCACATCGAACGCAACGACCAAGGGGTGGTGCTGCGCAACACTGATGGAGAGGCACGTTTCGCGCTGCTGCGCCATGGCGGGGCGACGGTCGCGGTCCCATTGGACGCGCGAGCGTTGGCACTCGCCGGTATCCGCGGCAGGCTCGCCTGCTTCCTACCGTTGAGCGACGAGCTCGGCGTCCCGATCGTGGTGTCGGGAGACCTGCTAACCGACCCCTCGCGCACCCACGCAGTCGTCGGCGACGAGTCGACTCAGCAGATCTTGGCCGACGCCGCGAGCGCGGTCGCCGAGGCGCTGTGCATGCCCAGCGGCGCGGTCTTTGAGCGGTTGTGGGAACTGGTACTGGACGGAGAGGACATCCGCAGCCCCCTAGTCGCCCCAACCCTGACGGCGAGCAAGGCGTTCCTGACGTTCCTGCGGGACGAGATGATGGCGCGCCAGCCGGGATTCGCTTACTCTCCCGTAGCGTTGGAGCCTGAGGACGTTGCCGCGGTCTTCCCGCAGGGCGGCCCGGTGGCCCTGTACGCGGAACGGAACCAGGCCAGCGCCCGCGCCGCCCGGACAGTGCTCGGGCTGCGCAGCTTGGACATCGCAGAGATAGTGAACTCTCCCGCAGTACCTGGACTGTCCGCCCCGACACGCACTCGGCTGGGGCATCACCTGGCCCAACTCGCCCGTACACATGGACGTCGGCTCAGCCCGGCCGAACAGCAGCTCGTCGACGCGGTGGCCGAACCCGCGACCCCGCCCGCTGCCGTGCCGAAGATCGCCCGGACGGACAAGGCCGCGACGGTGCCGTCCACTTCGCTGCCCGAGATCCTCACCCGGTGGCGCACCGCCGAAGTCGCGACAATGGAGTTCTTGAACGCGCGGGGATGGAAGCTGCGCGATGTCAGTGCGCAGAACGTCGGCTACGACCTCGAAGGCGTCGACTCCCAAGGGAATGCCGTACGCGTCGAGGTCAAGAAGGTCGACCAGCTCGATGCGCAGTTCTCCATGACTAACAATGAACTGTCCCTCATGCTGCACGCCCCGAAGGGATACCTGATAGCCCTCCTCGTCGGCGACGGCCCGATCGCAAAGCTCATGATCTTGGATCCCGCCAACAGAGATCTACCGCGGGAGCGCGTCTGTCGCCGATGGGACTACGTGTTCACCGACTGGGCCCGCTTCGCAACAACAATCAGCTGAACGTTCGCCGACCGGCTGGCCGGCCATTCTCCGCACACCCGCGAGGAATGGCCGCGCCGCTACACTAATGGCTGCGCCCTCCCGTGGTGATCCCGCGAGCCTGGTGCAATCAAGACAGGTCCTGGGCACAGGCTTCGACGAACGCGGCGCCGTCCGCGGTGTAAGGCTGCTCAATCTCCTTGATTGGGAATCGTGACCGGGCTTCAGCCAGGAGGCGCCGCGCGATCCCTCTCCGCTGCCAGGCCTCTGCCGTCCATATGTGCCCAACGGATTCATAAACGCCCTCGCGATCGCGGTCATACAGGATCACAAACCCGGCGAGATGGCCCGTGTAACGCCACGGGCCCTCCTCCCCGCCCATACCTGAGACCGGGGCCAGAATCACCAGCCAGAGGCCGTCATCTCCCGGCGCCAAGTCCCACCCGCACGCGCGCCTGTAGGCGAGGGCAGCGCGGCCGAGAGCGCTCTCCTCCCACCCGTCTGGAGCATCTCGAACACATCCCTGCCGAGCGTGGCGGTGCCGAAGTCAACGGCGGCGTTGTCTAGGTCAATGCCCGACATGACCAGGTCCCAGTCTCCGTCCAGGCGCGGCGCCTCCCACGAGATGAGCGGGCCGATCTGCGCGGCGACAGCCACTTCCGCTTCCTGGACCAGGAACCGAAATTGCGAGATCACTTCAGTAACGGACAGTTCTTCTTCCCGGACGAAGGAACCACGGAAGACGATGTCTTCTAGCGCACGGTGTGCGGTCCTGTATGCGTTCTCGACTTCCGGTACCTGCGGAAACTGGTAATCAGTCATCTCTTCCACCATCGAGTGCAAGCCGGGGGATCAGTGGCCTGAAGCCGCTGAGGACTCGTGGGTCCAAGTGCCGTACGCCGCCGACCCCGCTCGGTGTCGAGGCGTTGACGGTGCAGCGTGACCCGTCGCGGAACTTGCAGTGCGGGTCTACTAATACGCCCTGGTCACACTGTGATACGCGTAGCCCAACCCCGCCGAGACAACCCAGGCGGCCGCTTCCGTATCAAGCTCCCAGGGTTTGGTCAGGAGAAGTTCGCGAAGTCGTCTGCGGTCAACGATCGTTTCCGGTTCCGGGAACAGACAGGTCCGGAACTGGCCTGCCTCACCCCAGTGCCGATGCCCTGAATCCTCCAGTACTGTCATGAACGCCTCCACGTGCTGGGGCCAGGTGGGGTGGCTCCACCATCGAAGGCCCGATCCGTGTGCTGCTGCACGCTTGAACGCGAAGACTGTGCCACGCTGCTCGACGCTGGCCAAGATGCCGCCCAACGCCAGGTCGGCGTCATCCTCGTACTCGCTGAGCCGGTCACCGGCGAGCTCTCCCAGGGGCTGCCCTGTCGGCAGAGTTCTCCCGGGGTTGGTGAACCACCTGTAGAGGCGCTGCATCAGGCGCTCGAGGTCTTCGAACGCGACGTCCTCCAGGTCCGTGGTCTTGGACTCCGCTGAAAGCTTCGTCTCGAGGAGCCAGCCCGTCAGACGCTGCTTGACCCGCCACGTGGTGTGGCTGTTGACCCGCAACATGTCCCCGTCGTGAAGCAGTCCGTCGGCATGCCAGTCCTCGATGCAGGTGTTACGCCAAACTCCGTTCGTGATGCCCAGCGCGAGCAGACCAACGACAGGGCCGAGCGTTTCGGGATCAATACCGCCATGCTCACGAAGCATCTGGTCAACAACGCTCAGCTCTTGCTCCGGGGTGAACCGATCAACGCTTCTCGCCATCGTCTCCCGCCTCCACAACATCAACGCCCTACTGACACCCTGACGCATCCGACCGCGCCGTGTTGAACGAACGGTGGGTTCCCATGAACTGGATCAGTCCCGCTTCTCATCCAACGACCGAGTGGAGTTCCCCTTGTCCTGCGTACCAGCGGACGACCGCTGCTCTGGCTCCCGGTGTGCGCTGCTCGGTACACCGGGCCAGCGCCACGTCACGTCCAGGGTCGAGGTTGATCATCTTGGCATGGTGGGCCGGTACTCGGAGGAGGGATCGGTGTGCACCGCCCATACGTCATGGTCCCGGGAGAGCTTCAGTCCCTCCCTGACAGCGGCACGGCGCGCCCGCTGAGCTACCCGCTGGACGTGCTCGGGGTGGCGATGGATGTCGGGTGTGCTGGCGGTGAGCGCTGCGGCCAGGCGATCGAAATCGATCACCACGTCGCCGGGTCGGGCGTGCGCCTCCACGCCCGATCGCAGCAGGTGCGGTGCCCGTGTGGGGCTGTCCGTCAAACGGGCACCGCAGGGGCTGCTACAACTGCAGGATCACCCCTTCGACCTGCTGCAGGGCGGCGACACTGGCCTCGGCTGCGCTGCGGGCCTTGGTCAGCCTCTCCATCCATTCGATTCGCTGGTCAGCCGATAGGGGCTGCTCCTCCAGTCGAATACGCAGCTGCCGGGCTGTTTCGAAGTCGGCCAATAGAGCGTCGGCGGATTGGACCGCGTGTTCGTACATGCCAGCGACAACCTCGATCCGAGCGGGTAGCTCGCGTCGGAGATCAGTGAGTTGTGCACGAGGGTCTGCCGCTACAGTTTCGGCCGCCCGCATTCTGCTCTCCGGAATTATGTTCTCTGTTCTGCCGTGGTGCTGGCTGTCCTCTTCGTCATACCCGTCCTCCTCGTCCTCGGCAGCGTTTGAGACATGTGGCATATCGGGAGGGAAAGTCTCGTCGAACCACGCCTTGTCCACGACGAATGCCGTGGGGCTGCCTTCGCTGTCCGGAACAAGGACCATGCCTGGGACGATCGGTGTCCTGTTCTCCGGGTTCCAGCTTTGCTCGCCGTAGCAGAGTGGAGTTGTTCCGTCGGGAGGCTGCGGGGCGCTGTAAGCGTCGGGATGAGCGAGAATTGTCTTCGCGAAAGCGATCAGGAGGTCCCGGGTGACGGTCGGCGCGCCCAGCGTGAAGGCCATCTTCAGCGCAGCGACGGCGCTTGATGGGCTGCGGCGCACCCCTTTTCTCAGGTTGCCCGCCTCGCTGCCCTGGCCGGGAGTGATCAGCGGCTCGGGAGCGTGGATCAGGTTGGGCACGATGCGGTCGACCAGAGCAGACCACGCTGCGGCATCGCCGGCCTCGGCTTTCAGGATGAGAGTCCTGACCGACCTGGGGTCTTGTCGGGCGCCTTCCTTGACATCCGAAACTCCGAACAAGCCTGTCGCGGACAGAATGTTCCCGCGCTGCAGGAACAGCTGTGCGACAGCGGCGGACCAGAGCCTTGTACGAGCCATGGCGGCCTTGGTACGGATCTGGCTCCAGGCCGGCTCTTGAAGCGCGCCCCGCACGATCGGCCAGTACGGCCCCGTGTCGCGTACCTGGCGCCGCCCAGTCGTTGCTGATGCCTCCGGCAGAGCGGGAAAGATCAGTGCGGTGATGGAGCGGATGGCAATGTCTCGCAGTGCCGCCGGGGCGGGCACCTCTTCCAGAGGTAGCAGCGGAGCGAGTGGGTCGAGCGGCCCGTTTGCTGTGAGCGCCGCGCGCACGCCATCCACGTCGAGCTGGTCGGCCGCCCGAGCACCGGGGAAGGCGTCGCTGAGTGCCGGTACGAGCTGTCTGTCGGTGACGTAGGCGTCGACGAGGATGGCCCATAGGGCGATGAGACGGGCATCTTCGTCGTACGGCTGGATGCCGCGCAAGTGATCATCGACGTTCAGTGTCCGCAGCACGTGTTCCAGGGCCGCCGGGTCGCTGCAGCCGATCACGATGTCCGTGGGCACGGTAGTGATCTTTGCGGCACGGTTGGCCGGAAGCTCTTGGCCCGCGTCCTCCCCGGCGCGGGCGGCGTTAAGGGTGAAGGAGATGCGGTTAAGGATTTCCCGCAGGTTGAGTAGCAGGAGCGGGGGGTCGGAGTTCTCGTTCGGCATCGGCCACAGCGATTGCGGCATACCCGTGACCAGATGCTCGGCCCGGACGCCGTAGATGTCTAGACGGGCCAGGGCCCTGTTGTTCGCCGTCACGGCGACCATGCGCCACAGCTTCGTCACCTGCTCATCGGGCTGCTGGATACGCCACTGCTGAAGGACGCACATCCCTCGTGACAGTTGGCCGGAAGCGACCAGCGACTCGACGAGATCGTAGCCCCGGCGGCGCCCAACACGGCGAAGGTTCTCCACCGCGTAACGCTGGAGGTGCACGGCGACTTCCTGTGGCTGGGGCGCAAGCACGAACGCCGCTACAGGCCGTCCGTCGCGCTCTGCGGGCTGCACAAGGGGGCGGGGACGGCGATTGCCAAGCGACGACAGCAGGCGGTCCCAGTCGCGCCGTGCCTCTCGGGCTACCTTGAGGGCAGCCCTGTGCTTGTCATCAGCCGCCGCGAGCGCTGCAGCGGCGTGGGGCTCATCGTCTCCAGAGCGACGCCGGGCATCCCGCTCCATCTCCGCAAGCTTCGCGTCCTTGTCGGCCCTCTCCACGGCGAACTCGGCAGCGACCAGTTCCCTGACCCGTCCCATCGCCCCCTCGTTGGGCGGGGTCCAGGCTCCGGCAGTGCGGTCGTTCAGGTCCCACGGGGCGATGCCCGCACCGTGGACGTCGCAGCTGAGCAGAAGCACCTTGTCTTCGCCCGTCTGGACGGTCCGATAGACGTTGGGAGCCAGGACCTTCTTACCGCGCTGGGAAGCGGTCAGCTTCTTGATCTCGGTGTCGCCCAAGGCGGACGCCAGGCCCTCAATGATCGCCTCTCGTGGCGGTGGGGTCACCCCCACCTCGGCGCAGGTGTTTTCGACGGCGTCGGCGAGACGTTCCGCGTAGGCCGCGGTGCTGATGTAGGGGAAGATGCCGTCCGCCCGCTTCTTCGGAATCATTGCGCGATCTGCTTTCTCCGGCTACGCCGGGAGAAGCACGCTCTCGGCCGTCGAGGGCGTGACACGCGCCCGAGAGCCACAGCCTCGTGCCAAGCAAACCGCGGACCGGTTCCCGTAGCGTTCGATCCCGAGCTGCTCCGTACGATCCGCCTGCCGCTGCCCGCAGAAGGATCAGCCCCAACAGCGCCACGGCGGCGCCTGGACGTCTCGCAACTGGCTCCTACTCCGCCGACGGCGGCATGAGACGGACACCGGTGGAGAACCACCGACGTGCGGATCGATGCTCGCATACCGGAGTCCTGAGTGATGCCGAATTGGAAAAGTTGAGACCTTTCTTCCCGGGGATAGAAATGATCTTTGTGGGTAGATGGTGGATCGAGGTGATCATTATTGGATTCTGAGGATATTAGGGGTTATGGCAGCAATCGAGGTGAATGGTGGGATCATCTTGATTGTGTCGATCCGAGCGCTGTTGAGCGTTGAGGTGCTGCTGGCGGTCGCGCTGCGGACCGGCCAGGCGGGGTCCAACACCACCGCTGACCTGTGCCGAAAACTCCATCGCCGGTTCTGACCTGGGGATGAAAGCGATGCCTCGTAAAACGGTGCTGTCTGCAGCATTGAGTTATCGGTCGGCTTTCCCGGGGATGCGGACCAAACCGTTGGTTGATCTTTCGTTCGTGCTGGGGCACATGACGACGCGTGATCCTGGGCGTGCTGTAGTCATCGCCGATGACATTCACCAAGAGCGCCGGTGGGGTGCACCGGCGATGCGGCTGCATCAACCCACAGACAGGAAGACCCTGGGGGAGCGCGTGCCCGAAGCTGTCTCGCGGGGGTCGGCACGGCAGCTGGTACATCCGGCTGGAGCTCCCGCCCGGACCGGACGGCCGACGCAGGCGGGTCCGGCGCGGTGGCTTCCCGACGCGCAAGGCGGCCGAAGAGGTGCTGGCCGAGCTCCGGGCGCCCGGTCAGGGTGATGCGGGCTCGGGGCTGGTCACGGTGGGGGAGTGGCTGGCGCATTGGCTGGCCACCCGTACCCGTGCGTCGTCTACGGTGCGTGGGTACGCTAGTCACGTCCGGCTCTACCTGGATCCGTACCTGGGCACGATCCTCCTCACGGAGTTGTCGGTGTCGCAGGTGCATGCGATGTTCACCGCGATCGCCCGTCAACACGAAGCCGACGGCAAGCCGGTAACCCCGGCGACGCTCAACCGGATCCGGGCCACCCTGCGGGCGGCGCTGAACGCCGCGATCCGCCAAGGGCTGCTCACCGACAATCCCGCCTCCCGCGCCGAACTCCCAGCGGCGCGGCGGCCCCGCGCCGTCGTATGGACCGCAGCCCGGGTCGAGTACTGGCAGCGCACCGGGGAACGCCCGCCGGTGGCGGTGTGGACCGCCGCGCAGACCGCCGAGTTCCTGCACGCCATCCGCGACCATCGCCTGTATGCGGCGTTCCACTTGATCGCGCTGCGCGGGCTGCGGCGCGGTGAGGCGGCGGGGCTGCGCTGGTGCGACATCGACCTGGACGAGGGCGTCGCGGTCATTTCCCAGCAGCTGCAGCAGTACGACGGGTACCTGACGGCCTGTCCGCCCAAGACGGCCCGCAGCGCTCGGGTGGTCGCGCTGGACCGCACGACCGTGGCAGCGCAGCGCGCCCGCCGTCGCCGCCAACGGCAGGAGCGGGCGGTGTACGGCGAGGGGTTCCGCGACAGCGGGTATGTGATCACCTGTCTGAACGGTGATCCCATGTCTCCGGACCGGCTGACCCGCATCTTCCAGCAACTGATCAGCGAACATGGGTTGCCGCCGGTCCGGCTGCACGACTTGCGGCATGGTGCGGCGACGTTGGCGTTGGCGGCGGGGGTGGAGTTGAAGGTGGTGCAGGAGATGCTGGGGCATTCCAGCATCGTGCTGACCGCCGACACCTATACCAGCGTTCTGCCCGAGGTCGCTCACACCGCCGCAGAGAAGACCGCGGCCCACGTTCTCAAGGCCGGACGGCTCGTCCCCGGAACCAACCGAACTCGTCGACGTCCAACCACAGGGAAGAAACGGCGCGGACGCAAGAACCGGTCCGGACGGGCGAACCGTTCCCGGGCGCATCCAGCGCGTCAGATCAGCCGACCACAGCGGCGCTGAACCAGCGCCATAGACGGCTGCGGCCCGTCGGCCCGTAAATGCGTGCTCAGAGCTCTGTGAGCTCCCTGTCCTTGCCGTCTGAGAAACGAAAGGGCTAATCGAAAACTCTGACGTGTCGGGCTGGCATGGGGTCGACGCGCGCTTACGCCTGCCCAGGATGAGGGGTGAAGCCGGTGAGCGTGGTGGGGGAGGTGTGCGCCTGATATGTGCCGGAATGTCCGGGACACAGGCTGGCCTCAGTGTGGCCCCATATGCGAGCAGCGACGACTTCAGGGGCGGATGTCGTCGCTGGTGGGAGCGGGGTGCGCCGTCAGGGACTTGAACCCCGAACCCGCGGATTAAGAGTCCGCTGCTCTGCCAATTGAGCTAACGGCGCTTGTCTGGAGGGGCCCTCGGGGGTCCCTGGCGACAGGAAGAACATTAGCAGGAGGCGGGGAGCTGCGCGAATCGGTTAGTCCTGGGCGGGGAGGACGCTGACCATGCCGCGCCAGAGGGCGATGGCGGTGGCGCGGGAGCCGACGCCGAGCTTGGAGTAGATCCGGTTGACGTGGTTCTTGACGGTCTTCTCGCTGAGGAAGAGCTGGCGGGCGATCTCGCCGTTGGAGCGGCCGGAGGCGATGAGGTCCATGACCTCGGCCTCGCGGGCGGAGAGGCCGAGGGAGACGCGGGAGGCGTCGCGGAGGCTGCGGATGAGGTCGCGGACGGTGAACGCGCCGGGGGTGAGGTGGCCGCAGGCGCCGTTGCGCAGGGCGGTGGGGACGGTGGGGTCCTCGGGCGCGGCGAGGAGGAAGACGCGGGAGGAACGGGAGAGGGGGGCGGCCTGGGAGGCGGCGGCGGGGTCCAGCAGGACGATGTCGGGGCGGAGGCGTTCGGCCAGGCGGGCGGCGTCCGGGCCGGTGGAGGTCTCGGCGATGACCTCGAGTTCGTCGCTGGTCTCGAGCAGGGAGATGACATCGGCGCGGGCGTGGGGGTTGCCGTCCACCACCAGGACGCGCAGGGGGGCCGTTTCGTCGACACTCATCCCGTCTCCGGCGTGTCTTTGACATTTATAAGGTCGGAGCATAACCGGCCGATCAAGCGGAGGCGAGACTCCTGGGGCGGGTGGAGGGCTCGTTGGCGAAGAAGACGAAGAACGCTTCCGGGACGGGGCCTCCGTTCATCAGCGCGAGAGGGTCCCCCGCCGGGGCACTGTGACGGCGGCCGGGGGCTCGGAACGAGGAGGGTGAGATGGTTCAGGTTGCGGTGGCGCAGTACGCGCCCGGGCTGGACAAGGAGCGGAACCTGGCGGAGGCGCGCCGGCTGGTGGACGAGGCGGCGGGCCGGGGCGCGCGGGTGATCGTGCTTCCGGAGTACGCGGCGTTCACGGCGCCGAGGATGGACGAGCGGTTCGTGGAGTCGGCCGAGCCGGTGGACGGCCCGTTCGTCACGGGGCTCGCCGAGGCCGCGGCCCGGCACGGGGCGCACGTCGTCGCCGGGCTGAACGAGCGGCTGGACGAGCCGGGACGGATCTCCAACACGCTCCTGGCGGTCGGGCCGTCCGGGATCGCGGCCCGGTACCGCAAGGTCCATCTGTACGACGCGTTCGGCTACAAGGAGTCGGACATCGTGCGGCGCGGCGCGGTCGCCGATCCGGAGACGTTCACCGTGGACGGCGTCACGTTCGGCATGCAGACCTGTTACGACGTGCGTTTTCCGGAGATGACGCGGCGGATCGTCGACGCGGGCGCCGACGTGCTGGCCCTGCCCGCCGACTGGGTGCCGGGGCCGCTCAAGGAGGACCACTGGGTCACCCTGGTGCGGGCCCGCGCGATCGAGAACACGATCTACGTGGCCGCGGCCGACCAGGCGGGCCCGACGGGCGCCGGCAACAGCATGATCGTCGATCCGATGGGCGTCGTGGTGGCGTCGCTCGGCGAGTCCACCGGCACCGCCGCAGGGGAGGTCTCCGCCGAACGGATCGCCGAGGTGCGCAAGAAGAACCCGGCCCTCCGGCTCCGCCGCTTCACCGTGGCGCCGACCCCTTAGTCAGAGCGGGGGGAGGTCTTCGGTCACCGCGTTCAGCAGGTCGGTGATCAGGCGCGTGGCGGCGTCGGGGTCCTCGGTGATGTGGTTGATGTGGTCGGCGAGGAGGAAGACCGTCGCCTCCAGGGCGATCAGCTCGGCGCGCAGCCACGGGCCGTACTGGCGCCGCCAGAGCGTCGGGCTGACGCCGATCGCGGCGGCGACCATCATCCCGGCCATCGTGGGGATGGTCTCGGGCTCGATGCTCCTGGTCATCATCCGCATCGTCCCGACCACGTACGGCAGGACGTACTCGATCACGTCGCGTTCGAGGTGCTCGTGCGCCTGCCGGAGCCACTCCACGTACAGGTAGATGAGCGTGCACGCGCCGTCCAGCACGTCGTTGGCGCCCTCGGAGTCGAACGACCGGAGGAACTGGTCGATCAGCCGGTGCTGCTCGGGGTCCATCTCGGGGCGTTCCGACTGGAACCCCTTGATCCGCGAGTCGATCAGCAGCAGCGCGGCGCCCACGTCGCCGATCGGCGCCCGTCCGGGACTGAAGCGAGATGACACGTCGTCCTCCTCAAGGGCGACCGGCGCGGCCGACGGACCGCCACCCGCCCACCAGATGCTAGGAGCACGCTAGAGCGTCAACCGGTCACTGTCCGTGCCAACGCCCATATGAGGGGGTTCCTCCCGGTCCCGGCAACGGTCACGGCTGATCGGGTTCCGACAGGCGCTGGAGGGACTCCCGCGTTCGGCGGGTGGTGGCGTGCTCCGGGCCGAGGATCCGTTCCTGCGCTTCCAGAACGGCTCGCAGCTCGGCCTCGCTCTCGTCGCGGAGCCCGCGGTCGTGGAGCACCCCGGCCAGGAGGGTACGGGCCGTGAGCGTGATCGGGTGCTGGGCGCCGAGCACGTCCGCGCAGAGCCCGATCACGGCGCGGGCCTCGTTCTCCGCGGCCTCCAGCTCTCCCAGGGTGCGTTGCAGGGCGGCGATGCAGTGCCGGGTGCCCAGCGTGTCGGGGTGCCGTTCGCCGCGCAGCTCCGTCTCCGCGGCCAGCAGGGCGCGGTGCTCGGCCATGGCCTCCGCGTGCTCGCCCTGCTCGGCGAGTACGTGCCCGAGCTGGTGCCAGGTGCTGAAGACGTTCGGATGCCGGTCGCCGAGGGCCCGCCTGCACCGCTCAAGGATGTCGCGGTACTCGCGCTCGGCTTCGGCGAACTCGCTCCGTTCGCGCAGCAGCCCGGCCAGGCAGTGGCGCGTCTGCAAGGTCTCGGGGTGGTCATGGCCGAACACCCTGGCCTGCACTTCGATGACGGCTCGGTGCTCGGCCTCCGCCTCGGCGAGTTTGCCCTGCTGGTGCAGGGCGTGGCCGAGCTGGTGCCGTGTCCGCAGGGTCTCCCGGTGCTCGTCGCCGAGGAGCCGGCGGCGCGCCGCGACGACCGTTGCGTACTCGGCCTCGGCCTCCCGCGTCCGGCCCCTCAGGTTCAGGACGGTGGCCAGGTAGTGGCGGGTCGCCAGCGTGTTCGGATGCAGCTCTCCGAGAACCCGCTCCTCCATCTCCAGGACCGACCGGTACTCGTCCTCGGCCTCGGCGTACCGGCCGCGCGTTCGGAGGAGGCCGGCGAGGCAGTAGCGCGTGGCCAGCGTCTCCCGGTGCTCGTCGCCGAGGGTCCGCCTCTCGACCTCCAGGACGGCCCGGTGCCCCTCCTCGGCCTCGGCGAGCCGGCCGAGCCGTTCCTCCACGTGCGCGAGCTTGTGGCGGATCGCCAGCACGAGCGGGTCCTCGGCGCCTCGCGCGTCGGCCTCCAGCCGCAGCAGCTCCCTCATCTCGGCCTCCGCCTCGGCGTTGCGGCCGTTCGAACCGACCTGCTCGGTCAGGCAGAGGCGCGTCGCCCGCGCGTCCTCGTGGTCGGCGCCGAGCTTGCGGATCTCGACGTCGAGCACGGCCCGGTGCTCCGCTTCGGACTCGGCCAGGCGGCCCCGGTCGCCGGCGATGTGGGCCAGCAGGTGGCGCGAGGCCAGGAGGGAGCGGTGGTCGGGATCCAGCAGCCGCCGCCGGACGGCGAGGACGTTCCGGCACAGTTCCTCGGCTTGCTGGAACAGGCCGCGGTTCCAGAAGTAGTTGGCGCATCCGTGTGCGGCCTGCGCCGCGTCCAGCAGAACGGAGTCGGTGGCCTGTGCCGATCTGGGCCCCGACACGCTTTCCAGCAAATGGACGCAGTGCGGTGCGAGGAGTCGCCAATGCAGCCAATCGCTGGGGTCGAGCGCATTGAAACCCAGCTTCTTCGCGGCGTTCTTGACGAGGGTGACGGCCGCTTCAAGATAGTCGGCAGACTGGCCTTCGGTCTCTGCGACGGTCCTGTTGGCGTCCCGGACGACGAGATGCAGGCGCAACTGCTCGGCGGAACCGTCCTTGCCCGGCCCGTCCATTTCGATGAGTCCCACCGAGGAAAGGGCTTGCAGCGCCGTCCAGATCTCCTGCCCGCCGATGCCGCCGAACAGCGCGGAGCCGGACATCCGCTCCGCGTCCAGAACGGTGCGATAGGGGACCGGTGCGTCGGCGAGAAACGACAGCAGCCGCAGCAGCGGACGCGCCCTCGTCGCGCCCTGCCGTTCGATCAAGTCCACGGACAGTTCCCACGTCCTGTCGATCAGGACGCGGGCCTGGTCCTCGGTGAGGGCGGTGTCCGCGCCGGACGCCGGGAGGAGATCCGTCAGACGGCCCCGGTCGAGGGCGTCGCGGTATCCGGTGTAGCTCCTGATGTCGTCCTCGCCCGCGAACTCCACGGGCCGCGCGTTCGTGTGCGCCAGGTAACCCCCTGCCAGCCGGAGCGCCAGCGGAAGCCCGCCGAGCCGTCGCGCCAGCGCCAGCGCCTCGGCCCGCGCCCCGGCGGACTCTCCGGCCCGGTCGAGCAGCACCGTGACCGCGTCCTCGTCGGGCAGCACGTTGAGCGGATGCCCGACCCACCACGGCCCCCAGCGGTCCATGTCGCCGTCGCGGCTCGTCGCCAGAACCATGCCGAGCGGGGACGGAACGGGCCGGATCCAACCCGTACCGGCCTTGGGCGACCGCCCCTGGACGTCGAGGACCGCGAGGTCGTCGGCGTTGTCCACGACCAGCAGCCACCGGCGGTCGAACCGGCCGAGCCGCTGCCACAGCAGGTCGGGCGCGTCCCCTCGCCCAGCTCCGCCGCCGTGATCCCGAGCCTCCGGCAGAGCCGGTGGACGCCGTCCTGGAAGCGGGCCGCGGACGAAGCGGAGATCCACCACGTCTCCACGCCCTGCGAGACCGCGCGCCAGGCCACCTCCAGCGCGACGCTCGTCTTGCCGCACCCGCCGAGCCCCGTCAGCACGCGGGCGTGGGACACCTCGCGTTCGTCCCACACCTCGGCCAGTTCCCCGACCAGCGCCTCGCGTCCCCGCAACGGAAAACGGTCGTCGCGCAGCCCGAGCGGCGGGGCGATCGACATCGGCTGTTCCGCGGAGCCGTCCCGACGATGATCCACGGACCTCACCCCCTGCCCGCAACGAACATAAGCCGTCCGCCCACCCCCCGAAACCCTCCTCCGTCCCATCCCACAGCCACCCGCGAGAGCCGTGAAGTCCCGTCTCGCTCTTTCCGCGAGCCGTGGCCGGAGGGACGTTCTCGCCGCCGCTCGGGCGTGGATTCGCTCGGCTGGTCGGCCACAGAACACACGGGACTGAGCGCCTTGGTCCGGAGAGCCGTCGCGCGAGGGCGTCTCGCTTGCTTGAGCCCCACCGCCATGCCCCGGCTTGATGCCGCGAGGCTTCGGGGAGGTCGCCGGCCGGTGACGGAGCCGGGCGCATGCTTCGGACGGAGCTCGACCCGGAGGGCGACCTTTGGGGAGGAGCGCGTCGGCAGACCAGATAGGCCCTGCTCATCTTTGGGATGAGCAGGGCTTTTCGCATTCATCGGTCAATGGGGCTGCTCACAGGTGCAAAAATGGTCGGATCCGAGCACAGGCGGCAAATCCGACCAAGGGGACCGAACGTGACGGTCGTCGTCATCCAACCTTCAGCCGGCAACGCCGCGTCCAGGCGTCGGTGGGCCGACACTTTGGGGCAAGAAGTCCAGTTCATCGGCCCGGAGCGTGAGGGCCGCCTCTCTGAGGAACAGCGTCAGCAGCTGTTGGAGCTTCATCCGTCAGGGCGGGCCCGGTTCTGGGGAGCCAGCTCGTTCCAGAACAGCAAGATGGCGCGCGTGCACTTCGGCGATGTCGTGCTGTTCACCGGCCAGAAGAAGGTCTGCGGCATCGGTGAGGTCGGCGTCCTCTTCGATAACGCGGCTTTCGCTGACACCCTCTGGACGCCTGACAAGGACGGGAGCTGGAACAACGTCTACAGTCTTCTGAGCTTCCAGCCGACGGAGATCCCCTACGAGGAGATCTGGGCGCTACCGGGCTTCAACGAGGGTGACAACTTCATGGGGCTCCGGATACTGGACGACGGCAAGACGAAAGCGGTGCTCCAGGGACTCGGGATCACTCCGTCCACCAGTCTCCAGCAAGACCTTGCGCGGGAAGAGGAGGTTGCTCGGGCACTCGTCCAGGGCACGCAGGTGGTGGACTTGGAGAACGTCCGCACCACTCGGGCCGGCTATCAGGTTCACGAGCGGCAAGTGCTCGTTCACAGGGCGGAGGCTCTGCTCGTCCGCGAGTACGTCAACAGCCTGGAAGGGTGCGAGACCGGAAGGTTGCGGACACCGGTCGGCATCACCGATATCCACGTCACGGGGCCTGACGGGACAGAGATCATCGAAGCCAAGCGCGGCTCCGACCACCGCTATGTGCGTGATGCCCTAGGACAGCTTCTCGACTACGTCGTCCACAGCCCCGAACCGGCCGACAGGATCTCCGGACTGTTCCCTGAGAAGCCGGCCGAGGTCTCCATCGCCCTCCTCCACCGGTACGGGGTGGACTGCCTGTACCGCCAGGGGCCGGGATCTTTCCAGCGGCTCCCGCGCCGCTGGAAACCCGTGAGCACATGGCGAAGGTCTGGACAGGCGGCTGAGGGTGGCGATCCCAGAATCGGACACCGAAGATTGTCGATCATGGGTTGTGAGACGAGAAAGGGCCCGGCCACCCTTGGTGGCCAGGCCCTTTGCCTGGGGTGAGTGAGGGGACTTGAACCCCCGACATCTTGGACCACAACCAAGTGCTCTGCCAGCTGAGCTACACCCACCGTGGCCGGGATCGCTCCCGGCTTTCGTTAGTGTAGCGGCTTTCGGGGGGTGGTTGGCGACTCGGTTTCGGCCGGGGCGGGGTGGTCAGTCGGAGGCGGCGATGACCTGGGCGGCCAGGCCGCGGGCCGTGTCGGAGTCGGGGCCCGGCTGGGCGACGAAGACGGCGGCGCGGTAGTAGCGCAGTTCCTGGATGCTCTCGGTGATGTCGGCGAGGGCGCGGTGGCCGCCCTTCTTCTCCGGGCTGGCGAAGTAGACCCTCGGGTACCAGCGGCGGGCCAGTTCCTTGATGCTGGAGACGTCGACCATGCGGTAGTGCAGGTGGGCGTCCAGGGCCGGCATGTCGCGGGCCAGGAACGAGCGGTCGGTGGCGATGGAGTTGCCGCACAGCGGGGCCTTCTTGGCGTCCCGTACGTGCTCGCGGACGTAGGACAGGACCGCGTCCTCGGCCTCGGCGAGGGTGACGCCGCCGGCGAGGACGTCCAGGAGGCCCGAGGTGGTGTGCATGTCGCGCACGACCTTGGACATCTGGGTGAGCGACTCGGGCGGAGGCTTGATCACGACGTCGACGCCCTCGTCGAGGATGTTGAGCTCGCTGTCGGTCACCAGAGCGGCTATCTCGATCAGCGCGTCGTTGCGCAGGTCGAGTCCCGTCATTTCGCAGTCGATCCAGACCAGCCGCTCGTTCATGGCCTTCACCCTACGACCATGAACGACTGCGCGGGGCATCGAGTTTCGATGGATCTAGCTGGTCGGGGTGGCGCGGCGGGCGATGTGGGGAGGGACGGGGACGCCCGGAGGGAGGCGCGGGTCGGGTTCGGGGGCGTCCAGGACCTGGCGGACGGGGAGGACGCCGGCCCAGAGGTCGAGGGCGTAGTCCTCGTCCTCGTCGATGGGCGGGCCCTGGCGGACCTTGACGGAGGCCTCGGTGAGGGGCAGGGCCAGGACGGTGGTGGCGGCGAGTTCCTTGCGGGTGGGGAGGCGGGCGTGGTCCCACTGGCCCGGGGCGAGGCGCTCGGTGATGGCGCGGAGGCCGGCGAGCTTCTCGTCGGGGTCGGTGACCGGGCGGGGGACGCCGTAGATGATCGCGCTGCGGTAGTTGAGGGAGTGGTTGAAGACCGAGCGGGCGAGGACGACGCCGTCGAGGTGGGTGACGGTGACGCAGACCTCCTGGGACGGGCTCGCGGCCAGGCTGGACGCGCCCGTGGAGCCGTGCAGGTAGAGGGTGCCGCCGATGCGGCCGTAGCCGGTCGGGATGACGCGGGGCGATCCGTTCACGACGACGCCGAGGTGGCAGACCATGCCCTGGTCGAGGACGGCGTCGAGGTCGGAACGGGTCGTTCCGGCGCGTTCGGCGTGGCGGCCGAGGCGGGTCCGGTCGGTCCGGGACAGCGGTGTTTCCATGTGGCTCTACGCTAGAGGGGGAGTGGCCTGGTCAGTAGGGCCACTCGGTGCCGAATGCCGGAGACCACTTTGCCTCGCCCGCTCGACCTGCCGCTGACGGTGGACCGGTCCGACGGCGCGTCCATGAGCGCGCAGCTCGTCGGGCAGCTCCGCGCGGCCCTGGCGGAGGGACGGCTCGCGGCGGGCGAGCGGCTGCCGTCGGGGCGCGCGCTGGCGGGAACGCTCGGGGTGAGCCGCACGGTGGTGACGGAGGCGTACGAGCAGCTGTACGCCGAGGGGTGGCTCGAAGGCAGGCACGGTTCGGGGACGTACGTGACGGAGGGCGTCGCCGCCCGGCCGCCGGAGGGCGCGGCGCCGGGCGTGCCGGGGCCGTGCGGGGACGGGCCGCCGAGGCGGGGCGCGGGGACGATCGACCTGCGGCCCGGCATCGCGTGGATCGGGATCCTCGACACGCCCGCGTGGCGGCGCGCCTGGCGGCTCGCGGCGCGGATGCCGCCCAGGGTGCCGAGGCAGGACCCGCACGGGCTGCCGGGGCTGCGGGCGCTGCTGGCCTCCTACATCCGGCGCAGCCGGGGCGTCGCGTGCCCGGTGGACGGCGTGCTCGTCACGCGGGGCGCGACGAGCGGGCTGGACCTGCTGGCCGCGGCCGTGCTGCGGCCGGGCGACCGGGTCGGGATCGAGGAGCCCGGCTACATGCGGGCGCGCTCGGTGCTGGCGGGGCGCGGCGCCGAGGTGGTGCCGTGCCCGGTGGACGAGCACGGGCTGGTCGTCGAGGGGCTCCCGGACGACCTGCGCCTGGTCTACACGACGCCGTCGCACCAGTACCCGCTGGGCGGCGTCCTGCCGGTGGCGCGGCGGCGCGCGCTGCTCGCCTGGGCGCGGCGGAACGGGGCGCTGGTCGCCGAGGACGACTACGACGGGGAGTTCCGGTACGACGTGGCGCCGCTGCCCGCGCTGTACGGCCTGGACCCGGAGGTGGTGGTGTACCTCGGGACCACGGCCAAGACCCTCACCGCGGACATGGGGGTGGGATGGCTCGTCGCCCGCCCGGACCTGGTGGCCGCGGTCGCGCGCCGCCGCGACGAGCTGAACGACCGGACGCCGCTCGTCCCCCAGGAGGCCCTGCGGATCCTGCTGGAACGCGGCGACCTCGAACGGTACGTCCGCCGGATGCGGGCCGAGTACGCCCGCCGCCGTGAGGCGGTGGTCGAGGCGCTCGGCGGGCTGCGGCTGCGCGGCGACACGGCGGGCCTGCACGTCGTCGTCGACCTGCCCGCCCCGGTCGTGGAGCGGGTCCGGGACGGGGCGGCGGAGCGCGGCGTCCTCGTGCAGACCCTCGACCCGTACCACTCCGGCCCGGCGCGCGTCACCGGGCTCGTCATCGGCTACGGCGCGGCCACGCTCGCGCAGCTCAGGACGGGCTGCGCGCTGATCGCCGACCTCGCCGCCCGGTAGGGGTCAGCCGACGGGCGAGGGCGAGTTGTTCGGCGACAGGGTCGTGGCCGGGCGGATCGGCTCGGGCGTCCTGGACGGGTCGGGCGAGCGCGACGGGTCGGGTGAACGGGTCGGCTCGGGCAGGGGCGCCGGGACGCGGTCGGCGGGCCGGGCGCGCCTCGGGATCATGCGGGTGGCGGTCTCCTCGGCGGGGACCGGGCGCGGCCGCGGGATGGCCGCGAGGGGCGTGTCGGGCCCGGTGACGCGCCGCACGTCGATGCCGCCGGGATCGGGGCGGTCGGTGCCCGGGATCTGGGAGGCGCCGAAGTGGCCGCCCCGCGCCCAGTCCCGGCGGGTGCGGCGCGCGTGGTACGACTGCGGCGACGGCAGGGGCGGCCCGGCGGGCCAGCGGCGGGCGATGCCCCAGGTGTCGAGCCAGCGGACGATCGGGTCCAGCCCGGCCATGATCGTTCCGGTGAACGGCTCGGTCGCCCGGCCGATGACCACGATCTGGGTGCAGACGCGCCCCTCGTGGCCGGGGTCGCCGAGGAGCCGGGCCGCGCGGGTGGCGGGCAGGAGCTGGACGACGTCGCCGGAGCAGGGGTTCCAGATCAGATGCGGGAGCCTGCCGTCCTTGACCAGGTCCGCGGCGAGGGAGCGGGCCGACACGGCGCGGGGGTCGGACTCGCTGCTGAACCACACCACGCGGGGCGCACCCCCCTGTAGCGCTCCGCCGTCCTGGTGCGCGGGCACGCGTGCGGCTCCCGGCAGCCATGCGTCTGCCACGGTGCGTTCCTTTCCCATCGGGCGGGCTGGGCCCGGATGGTCTAGCCCCTCGTTCGTGGCCCGGGCGCGGACGCGCGAGAGTCCGGCCTGCCGCCGTGGGCCGGTTTCGGCGGCTTTGGCACCCCACGTGGGGTTAGATCCCAGTCTGATCGGGTGTCGTCGCTGTTGCGTACCCCTCCGGGGTTGTTAATCCACCTGGCGTCACCCCGTTCCTGCCACCTCCCCGCCGGGAACGGCCGTGGACGGCGCGTCCGCGCAGGTCACGGGCTGCTCCCGGATGATCGTCAGGTGATCACGGGCAGCGGCCGGAAGTGGCCGGAAGATTACCGTCCGCACCTGTGAACCGATTGGCGGGGGAGGGGTTCCCCGCGCATACCGAGCCGCGTTCTAATGTGGCGTCATGACCGTTGACGCTGAACTCCCGGCCGGGGTACCCGGCATCGACGTCCCCCGGCTGGCCGGCTGGCTGGCGCGCGCCCTGCCCGGGTCCGGGCGGATCACCGCGATCGACCTCATCGCGGGCGGACGGTCCAACCTGACGTACGCCATCACCCTGGACGGCGGCGACACCGGCGCGGGCGGCGGCACGGGCGCGGGCGGCGGCGGCACGGAAGGCGGCAGGAGGATCGTGCTGCGGCGGCCTCCGCTCGGGCACGTCCTGCCGACCGCGCACGACATGGGCCGCGAGTACAAGGTGCTGTCCGCGCTCGGGTCCGGCAGCGACGTGCCGGTGCCGACCACGCTGGCGTTCTGCGAGGACGAGGACGTCATCGGCGCGAAGTTCTACCTCATGGACTTCGTCGAGGGCCGCGTCCTGCGCACCCGGGAGGACGCCGCCGACCTCGCGCCCGAGCAGGCCGCCGGGCTCAGCGAGGCGCTCGCGCGGGCGCTCGCCGCGATCCACACCGTGGACGTCGAGGCGGTCGGGCTCGGCGGGTTCGGCCGGCCGAGCGGCTACATGGCGCGGCAGCTCAAGCGCTGGGGCAAGCAGTGGGACGGCTCGCAGGAGGCGATCAGGGCGACCGGGACCGTCCGGGACCTGCCCGAGTACGACCGCCTCGTGGCCCGGCTGGACGAGCGGCTGCCCGCCGACGCCCCGGCGCGGCTCGTGCACGGCGACTTCCGGCTCGACAACGCGCTGGCCCGCCTCGAACCGCGCCCCGAGATCGCCGCCGTCGTGGACTGGGAGATGTCGACGCTCGGCGACCCGCTGTCCGACCTCGGGCTCACGCTCGTCTACTGGGCGGAGGCCACCGACGAGCGGCTCCTGCCGGTCGGCGCGACGATCACCACGGCGCCCGGGTTCCTCACCCGGCGCGCGTTCGCCGAGCGGTACGCGGCGCTCACCGGCTACGACCTCGCCGACCTCGACTTCTACGTGGCGTTCGCCCGGTTCAAGCTCGCGGTGATCCTGGAGGGCATCCACGCCCGCTACCTCCAGAACGCCACGGTCGGCGAGGGGTTCGACAAGATCGGCGAGGCCGTCCCGACGCTGCTCCAGGGGGCCCACGCCAACCTGGACAGCCGTTCCCCCTGGTGACCCGGCGGCACGGGACGGGCCGTACGGGACGGGCCGGGCGCTGCCGGGCGGTCAGCAGTAGGAGACCGCCGCGGCGCCGGCCGGGGCGAACGAGACCGCGCCGTTCTTCTCGCCCCAGCACAGGGTGTTGGTGCGCTCGACGGTGACCCCGGTGGTCTCGCCCGGCGTGAGGTGGCCTCCGCCGCCCGCGCGCAGGTCCCCGTTGACGCCGGCGACGCGCCAGTCGACCGGCCCGCCGACCGCCGTGATCTTCACCGTGCAGCGCTTGGCGACGTCCATGTCGCAGCCGGCGACGGCGAGGCCGCCGGGGGCCGGGGGACGCGGCTTGGACGGCGCCGGCGGGTGCGGACGCGAGGGCTTGCGCGTCGCGGTCTTGGACGGCGTCGGCTTCTTCGTCGGCGTCGGGCTCGTGGTCGTCGGCGACGGCGACGCGCTGGTGGGCGCGGGGTCGCTGGGCCGTCCGCTGGACGGGCCGGACTCCATGGACGGCGCGCCGCCGGACCCGCCGGCCCCGGGTGCCGGACCGTCCGCGGACGTCTTCTCGCCCGTCCCGCCGCCGAACGCCGTGAACGACACCGCGATCAAGGCGATCACCGCGATCCCGCCCGCGACGGCCAGCAGGATCGGGCGGCGGTGGCTCGCGGGCGCCCGGTCGCGGGCGCGGGCGGAGGCCGGCTCGTAGGGGAGCGGCCACCCGTACTCGTCGAACGGCTCGGTCCAGGCGGCGATCGCCCTGCGGTTGTCGGCCCGGTCCTCGGCGGTCGCGGCGGTCAGCACGTCCAGCCGCAGGTCCGCCGGGACCGCCGCGATGGGCAGGACGGACAGCAGCCGGTCGACGGGCAGCGGCGGGGTCTCGCGCGACCCGCACGCCGGGCAGCTCGCGACGTGCCGGACGAGCGACGCGGAGGTCTGCGGCGAGAGCGGCCACGACTCGGTGAGCGCGGAGACGCTCGGGCAGTCCTTCCAGTGGTTCTGCGCGATCAGCGCCGCGTGCAGCGCGTCGGCGAGGTCGTCGCGGGCCTCGGCGACCAGGCGCGTGGTCTCCTCGGCGGGCACGCCGAAGATCCCGGACAGGTCCACCGCGTCCAGCTCGTGCCGTACGGCGAGGTCGATCGCCTCGCGCTGGCGGCCGTTCAGCGCGGCGAGGGCGCTGTGCGCGAGCAGGCGCCGCTCCTCGCGGCGGGCGAGCTGCTCGGCGCTCAGGCCGTCGTCGGCCTCGGGCGCCTCCTGCCCGGTGTGCCGGTTCGGGCTGTCGCGCCGCCGCATGCACTCCTTGCGCGCCACCGCGTACAGCCAGCCGCGCAGCCGTTCGGGCTCGCCCAGGCGGGCGACGTGCTCGCGCGCGGAGATCAGGCAGTTGCGCAGCGCCCCCGCCGCCTCCACCCGGTCGCGCAGCAGCCCGTGGCAGTAGTCGTAGAGGAACGGGGCGTAGGTGTCGTAGACCTCGGTCAGCGCGATGACGTCGCCGGTGCGCAGCGCGTCGGCCAGCCGCTGGTCGTCGAACCCGCCGGCACCAGGCCCTCCGGCCACGGGATCCTCCCAGGTGAATCGGTGTTTCGGACACGCCCCCGGTGAGCGCCGACGCTTGACCGGCCGCTCTGGTTGCCCGATCTTGCCACCAGTTGCCCGAGATTTCTCCGTTTGGTCCCCGATTTTGTGATCAATGGCCTACGCGCCGTGGCCATCTCCCCTCGTGGGACGCCGGTTTCGACGTTCGATGTGATCTGGCGCACATCATTCGTCGGGAACGGCGCGCTTCGCGGACGATGCTCAGCCGCCGGCGCACTGCCAGGAGACGGGCGCGGAGCCGTTGGGGGAGAAGCGGACGAAGCCGTTCCCCGAGGAAGGGCAGTCGGCGATCAGCCTGACCGTGACCGTCTCCGAGGCGCCCTTGGAGAGCCGTCCGCCGCCTACCGCGCTGAGGCCGCTGCTCGTTCCGGCGACCGACCACGTGACCGGGCCGCCGACCGCGTGCACCGAGACGCCGCACGAACCGTTCTGCACCGTGATGGTGCATCCGCCGCTGGTCGCCAGGCGGCCGGGCTTGGACGGCTCGCTGGGCGGCGGCGTCGCGGACGGCCGCTGGGGAGCGCGGGTGCGCTTCGTACGGCTCGGGGTGGGCGTCGTCGGCGTCGGCGTGGGGGACGTGGTGCTCGGCGTCGGCGTCGGCGACTCGCTCTCGGTGGGCGACTCCGACGGCGCGGCGGACGGGTCGGGCGCCGAGGTGGTGCCCGCGGGCGACCCGGCTCCGGCGCGGCCGTCCGACGAGTCGGGCATGACCATGAACGCGCCCGCGACGATGACCAGCACGATCACCGCCGCGGCGACGGCGGGCCACAGCTTGGGCGGGGCGGCGCGACGCCGCCGGCCCTCTCCGCCCCCGCCGCTCTCCACCGGAACGGGCCAGCCCCAGGTGTCGAACGGCTCGGCGCTGCCCGCGGCGCGGGCCAGCTCCCCGGCGAGCGCCGGGTCGGTCGCCGTCGCGAGCACGCGCCCGCGCAGGTCGGTGGGCATGAGCGCGACCGGGAGCACCTGGAGGAGGCGCGCGGTGGAGACGGTGCGGTCGCGGCGTTCGGCGCAGACCCGGCAGGACGCGATGTGGCGGACGAGCCTGCGGGACACCGGCGGCGTCAGCGGCTCCTCGCCGTCGCCGGCCAGCTCCGCGACGTGCGGGCAGTCGTCGCGGCCCGTGCGGGCGATCACGGCGGCGGCGAGCGCGTCGTCGAGCCGGGCGCGGGCCGTCCCCGCGAGGTCGGTGGCCTCCTGGGCGCCGATGCCGAGCGCGCCGCCGATCTCCGCCGCGTCCAGGCCGTGCCGCAGGAGCAGGTCGAGGGTCTCGCGCTCGCGGCCCCGCAGCCCGGACAGGGCGCCGTGGACGAGCCGCCGCGTCTCCAGGCGGTGCGCCCGCTCTCCGGCGTCGAGGAAGACGTCCTCGACCTCCGGGGCCTCGTGCCGTTCGGCGGGCCGGTCGGGGTCGGCGAGGCGGCGCAGGCACTGGTTGCGGGCCAGGGCGTACAGCCAGCTCCGGAACCGTTCGGGCTCCTGGAGCAGGCCGATGTGCGTGGTGGCCGCGATGAGCGCGTCGTGCAGGGCGCCCGCCGCCGAGTCCTGGTCGCGCAGCAGCGCGTGGCAGTAGTCGTAGAGCCGGGCCGCGTACCGGTCCATGAGGTGGATCAGCGCGCCGCCGTCGCCGGACGCCAGGGTCTCGGCCAGGCGCTCGTCGTCCGCGCGATCGAGACTGGGCCAACCGGACACGAGGTCCTCCCGTGGCAGATGGTTCGGGCCGTCAACGGCTCGCCTGCGCGGCGCGCGGTCTCCGGGAACGGGCCGGGCTCCGCGCCGTCGGGGAAGCCGTGGTGCTCATCGGCCCCCGGTCTCCGGGGGCGCCCCCCGCCGCGGGTCAGGGGGAGAAGAAAGAAGGTCGGAGGCCCGACGGCCCCGCTCCCCGTCGGGCCTCCACCAAGAAAGACGGGCGACGGATGCGTCCGGTTGACACGAGTTGGCGAAGAAATCTCCGGAACCTCGGCCCGTTCCCCCGCCGCGCCCGCGCACCGGCCCGCGAGCTGCGAACGGTCACGCAGCGTCAGGCCGCACAAACTTTATGCTGTTCAGGGCGTTGCGGGAGGGAACGGGCACCGGTGACGCCGCGTCACTGCGTGATGCGGCGGGACAGCATCCTGAGGAAGATCTTGGAGATCTCCTGCGGGGTCATCGCGATCTGCACGTTGCCGTTGGTGAGCTTCGCGATCCGCTCCAGCTCGTTGCGGTCCACGCCCTTGCCGAACCCGATCATGTTGACCTGGATCGGCTTGTTGGGGTCGATCATCCGCTTCAGCCGGTCCAGCGTCTGCTCCAGGGTCGGCCCGTCGGTGTCGTCGTTCTTGCCGTCGGTCAGCAGCAGGATGGAGTTGCCGAACTCCGGCTTGTAGGTCCGGTTCATCTCCTTGTACGCGGCGAGCACCGAGTCGTACAGGCCGGTGTTGCCGTCCATCTTCGGGCGCATCTGGTTCAGCGTCGACAGCACCAGGTTGCGGCGCGTGCTGGAGCCGACGCGCTCGCCGAGCGGGCCGACCGACACCGACTGGCGGTAGTCCTTCGCGCCGTCCATCTTGGTGGAGAACAGCCACTGCCCGAGCTCGGTGTCGTTCGACATCATCGACAGGCCGCCCTGCGACACCTCGGCGATCGCCTGGAGCCGCGTCTTGCCGCCGCCGACCTTCTCGGCCATCGAGCCCGACACGTCGATCAGCGTCAGCATCCGCAGGCCGAGGGTCAGCTTCGACCACGCCTGCATGACCCCCGAGACCTCCTTGGCGCTCGGCGGGGGGAGCTGCCGGGGCCGCGCCGGGCTGACGCCCAGCTTCGCGGTGAACCCGCCCGGCGCCTTGCCGTCCGGCGACCGGAACCCGAGGGAGCGCACGTCGTCGCGCGTCGTCTCGGTGTTCATCGCCTTCTCCAGCAGCCCCGCGGCCTTCCGCCGGTCGCCGTCCCCGGTCGTGACGGTGTACGGGTAGTCCAGCGAGAGCGTCCCCTCCTGCGGGTACAGCGCGACGGCGGGCTCGGACGGCCCGGTGCGGTTGTAGTTCCACAGGGCCTGCTCGGACGACAGCGAGATCGGCTGCTTGCCGGTCCGGCCCTTGCGGAACTGCCCGAACTGGGCCGTCGCGTTCGGCACCGTGCTCTCGCGGACGGTGCGGACGATCCCGGTGAAGATCGACTCCTTGTTGGGGTCGTTCGCCAGCAGCGCGTTGGTGACCATCAGCCCGCCCATGCCGGCGGCGTTGCGCGCCGGGTCGGGCACGAGCAGCCGCACCGAGCCGGCCGGGATCATCTGGTTCTTGGTCACGCCGCCGCCCGCGGTGCCGCCCGCCGCCTTCAGCAGGTTGTCCCAGGACGGCGCCGCCGTGATGCCCTCCTGCTTCAGGCGGTTCGCGAGCGTCTGGGGCAGCCCGACGACGATCGGGCTCATGGCGAGGGACGTCTTGGTGCTCTGGACGGCCTTGTCGTCGCCCGACGTGCCGCGGACCATCGACGTCCACATGGAGGTGTCGGGGATCCACACGTCCGGCCGCTCGTTGCCGGCGCCCGCCACGCCCTGCCCGCTCAGCAGCGTCGCCACGGACGCGGGCTCGCTCCTGGTGACGCGCGTCTTCACGCACTTGCCGCTGATCTTGTGCTTGGCGTCGTTGAACCGGCCCGCCGCCTTGACCACGGCCGGCTGGATGTCGGGCGCCGCCGCCACGTTGAGGGTGAGCGCCCCGTCGCCGTCGCACCCGCCGCCGCTCTCGGCGAACGCGTACACGCCGACGCCGAGCAGCAGCGCGAGCCCGACCGCGCCCGCCATCGGGCCGATCAGCGCCGTCGCGCTGCGCTTGCGCTTGCGCCGCCCGTACTCGTAGTCGCCGCTGCCTCCGCCGTAACCGCCGGAGCCGCCGCTGCCGCTCCCGCTGCCGCCTGAGCCTCCGTAGCCGCCGGACTCGGAGGAGCCGCCCGCGCGCCCGCCGAAGAACCCGGTCTCGCCGCCGTCGGAGTTGCGGATCGAGTCGTAGCCGCCGTACCCGCCGGACGAGGACGCGCCGGGGCCCTGCGCCGAGGCGGACGGCAGCGGCATGCCGCCCGTTCCGGTGGAGCCCTCGGGTACGCGCGCGCCCGGGGGAGGGGCGGCGGGCGTTCCGTAGCCGCCGCCCTGCCCGGACGTGCCGGGCGGACGGCCGAGGCCGTAGCCCCCCGCGTCGGAGGCGCCGGTGAAACCGCCCGCACCGAAGGCCGGCTCCTCCCCGGGCCGGGGCACGAACCACTCGTGCGTCTCGCCCGTCCCCGCCGCGCCGGGCTGCTGCGGTGCGCCGGGTTGGGGCGTGCCGGGCTGGGGCGTGCCCGGCTGGGGCGTGCCGGGAACGCCGGACGACGCTCCGGGCCCGCTGGACGCGGTCGGCGTGCCGGGGAGGCCGGGCGTGCCGAGGACGTCCGGCGAGCCGGGGGCGGCCGGGGGTCCGGCCTGGCCCGCGGGGCCGGGAGGGCTCAACGGGTCGGAGAGCGGAGCGCCGAACGGCACGTCCTGCGTGCCGGAGGGCGGCGCAGCCTGCGGCCCGGACGGCGGTCCGGTCGGCGGTACGGCTTGCGGCCCGGACGGTGGCCCGGCTTGCGGCCCGGTCGGCGGGACGACCGGTGGGCTCTGGCTGTCGCGCGGGCCGAACCAGTCGGACGACCCGTCGTTCGCGGGTCCGAAGACCGGCCTGGAGGGGTCGTGCCCGCCGTCATCCGGCGTCCCCTCGGGGAAGTCATTGCGATGACGTCCGCTCACGGCTGCCCTCGATTCACCAGAAACCCGTCGATGTTCCCCGGCACTGTAGTAGTACGACCGGGAGGTTACAAAGAACTCAAATCTGATGATGACGCAGGTCATGGGCCTACGTCTTGAAAAGCGCGGCAACGTGACGGCCCGTCACGCCCCGCGTTCGGGGCCGCGGGAGGCCGCGCGGCAACTCGGCGGCCCGGCCGAACGTCAGTAGATCTGGGACCCCGCGAGCTCGCGGGAGGCCCGGACGAGGGGGCGTGGCCGGTGACCGACACGAGCGACGACCGCCCGACGCGGCCCGCGGAAGCGACCGGGCGTCCGGGACGGCCCGGACGGCTGCGGGCCTTGACCGAGCCCCGGCGCGGACGGTGGCGGACGGTCGCGGCCTGGACCGGCGCCGGGGCCTGGGGCGTCTGGGCCGCCGTACGGTTCGCGGGCGGCGACCGGATCCCGGGCGTCGAGGTGCCGTCCGCGCCGCTCCTGGCCCTCACCCCGTACGTGGCGGCGACCGTGCCCGTGCCCGTCCTGGCGGCGCTGCTGCTGCGCAGGTGGCGGGCGGCGGCCGTCGCGGGGGTCGTCGCGGCCGGGCTCGCCGCCGCCGTGCTGCCCCGCGCGATCGGCG
The DNA here is from genome assembly GCF_009793335.1 of Actinomadura sp. J1-007. Classification (GTDB taxonomy): domain Bacteria; phylum Actinomycetota; class Actinomycetes; order Streptosporangiales; family Streptosporangiaceae; genus Spirillospora; species Spirillospora yumaensis. The sequence goes on from NZ_WING01000001.1 coordinate 5,728,552, forward strand.
GCGACGAGCCCGCCGCGCGCGGTCCCGTCCTGCGGGTGGTGACGGCGAACCTGATGTTCGGCGAGGCCGACCCCGCCCGGCTGGTCGAGATCGTCCGGCGGGCCCGCGCGGACGTCCTCAGCCTCCAGGAGCTCCCGCCCGAGGCCGTCGCCCGCTACGAACGCGCCGGACTGTCCGCGCTCCTGCCCCACAAGGTCATCGACCCGCGGTGGGGCGCGGCCGGTTCCGGCCTCTACTCGCGCCACCCCATGAGGGCGCTGCCGCCGCTGCCCCGTACCCAGATGGCCATGCCGCAGGCCGAGCTGGCGCTCCCGGACGGACGGCGCGTGCAGATCACCGCCGTCCACCCCGTACCGCCGATCTCCGCCGAATCACTCCACGACTGGAAACGCGACCTCGGCGCGCTGCCGCCGGCCCGTTCCTCCGCGGCCACCCCCGGCGGCGGGAACGCGGCGGGCGCGCCCGTACGGATCCTGGCGGGGGACTTCAACGCCACGCTCGACCACGCCGGCCTCCGCCGTCTGATCGGCCGCGGCTACGCGGACGCCGCCGACCGCGACGGGAAGGGGCTCGTGCCGACGTGGGGGCTGGGCGGCCCGCGCCCGCCGCTGACGATCGACCACGTCCTGGTGGACCGGCGCTGCGCCGTCCGCGGCGTCGCCGTCCACGACCTGCCCGGCAGCGACCACCGCGCCGTCTCCACCGAGATCCGCCTCCCCTGACCGCTGCCCCTGACCGTCGCCCTCTCGGCCGGGTCCGAGCCTGGTGAACGAGCGGCCGGTGGCCGGGGCATCGGCGGGGTGGCGGCAGAATACGGGGATGGCCAGGCTCGTCTCCGTGTCCGACCCCGCGGACCCGCGGCTCGCCGACTACGTGCGGCTCCGCGACGTGAACCTCCGCAAGAGCCTGGAGGCCGAGCACGGCCTGTTCGTCGCCGAGGGCGAGAAGGTGATCAGGCGCGCGGCGGGCGCGGGGCACCCCGCCCGCTCGTTCCTCATGGCGCGGCGCTGGGCCGGCCCGCTCGCCGACGTGCTCGACGCGACGGACGCCCCGGTCTACGTCGCGGACGACGCGACCCTGGAGGCCGTCGCCGGGTTCCAGGTGCACCGCGGCGCGCTCGCGTCGATGGAGCGCCTCCCGCTCCCGGCCGTGGACGACGTCGTCGCGGACGCCCGCCGCATCGTCGTCTGCGAGGACATCGTCGACCACACCAACATCGGCGCGATCTTCCGTTGCGCGGCGGCGCTCGGCGTGGACGCCGCCGTCCTCGCGCCCCGCTGCGCCGACCCGCTGTACCGGCGGTCGGTCAAGGTGTCGATGGGCGCGGTGTTCGCCCTGCCGTACGCGCGGATGGCCGACTGGCACGGGGGCCTCGCGGCGCTGCGCGGGCACGGGTTCCAGCTCCTCGCGCTGACCCCGGCGGCGGACGCGGTGCCGCTCGACGACGTCGCTCCCGCCGAACGCCGCGCGCTGCTGCTCGGCGCCGAGGGCGACGGGCTGTCGTCGCGCTGGCTCCGCGAGGCCGACGCCGCCGTCCGCATCCCGATGGGCGAGACGGCCCTCGCGCGCGGCGTCGACTCCCTCAACGTGGTCGCGGCGGCGGCGATCGCCTGCTACGCCCTCACCCGCGACTGAGGCCGGGGCCGGGGTCGGGCACGGGCTCGCGGCGTCCCTTCAGCGGCCCGGGACCGGCGGACGGGTCACTTGCCGAAGACGCCCCGGCGGGGGCGGCGGTGCGTGCCCTTAGCGCGCCGCGCCGCCTCGGCGGCGGCAGCGGAGGCCGCGGGGTTGCGGCGGCCCAGGCGGAGCTGGGTCAGCAGCAGCGAGAACGCGACGAGGAGCGCGGCGAGCCACGCCACCTGGGTGCTCGCCATCCGTTCGAACGTCAGGTCCTGCGCGACGGGCGCCTTGTTGTTGCGCAGCCTGCTCTCGGGCGGCGGCGTGGTGGCGCTCGCCGCGACGGACGGGCTCGGCGGCGCGATCGGCGGCAGCGCGACCTGCGGGCTCTGGGTGGCGTTCGGCTGGTTGAACGTCCCGTTCGGCTTCGGCGGGTCGAACGACGAGCCGCCGTTGGACGACCCGCTGCCGCTCCCGCTGCCCGAGCCGCCGCTCCCCGAGCCCGAGCCCGAGTTCGAGCCCGAGCCGGACCCGGATCCGGAGCCCTTGCCGCCGGACAGCCCGCCGTCCTTGCCCGACGAGGGGCTGGAAGACGGCTTCGGCTTCTTCTTGACCACGTACTGGATGGTCGCCGAGTCGGAGATGGGCTCGACGTTCGACGAGGCGACGGAGACCGTCACGGTCACGTTCGTGGTCTTCTTGAGGCTCTCGGGGAGGCGCACCCGCAGGTTGATGTGGTCGCGCCGCTTCCCGGCGGGGTCGAGGTCGCCGACCTTGCACCCGGTGCCGCCGAACGGCGTCTCGCACTCCCCGTCGAGGAACGCGGAGGCCGGGCTCGTCGTGATCCTCCGTATCCGGACGTCCTTGGCGATGCCCGACACGGCCCTGAACTGCACCGGCACGGACACGGTCTGCCCCGGCTTCGCCACCGCGTCGCTGGGAGCGAGGTACACCACCAGTTCGGGAGCGGCGGGTACCTCGGTCTTGGTGGCCGTCACCGAGGGGGACGGGGACGGGTCGCCCACCGCGAACGCGGGCGCCGCGCCCGCGGCCAGGATCGCCGCCGTGCCGAGCCCCGCGAAGATCGGTCGTACCGCCGATCGGTAGAGCACCGCCTCAGCACCTCCGTCGCCTCACCGTTGAGCGCTTTGTCAGCGTCGGGCATCCGCGTCCCGCCGTACCCGAGGGATCGCCTCGGGAATCATGCGAACACGGATCTACGGATCAAATCAACCCCGCGCGTCCCCTTCTGGACGTTCAGATGAACTCCTCGCGGAGGTCCTCGACCTCCGCCCCGGGAGCCCAAGTCTGCCAGACCCCCTGGTCGATGCGTTCCAGCCCGAGACGCTGCGCGACGGGCGCCCGGCCGCCCGCGTACTCGACCCGCAGCCACGTCTCGTGCTCGCCGACGACGACGAAACGTTCGCCATGCCAGGTGCACGTCGTGCGGACGTAGCGGAGCACCTCGATCTCGGACGCGGGGACGATGCGCCGGTAGCGCCCCGGCCGCAGCTCCTCGAAGCCGTCCGTGGGCTCCGGCGCGTACAGCCGGACCTCGCCGTCCGCGCCGGGCGCGGCCTCGAACTCGCGGCCGAGCCAGCGCGCCACGTACCCGTCGCGGATCATTGCGCGGCCTCCGTCCGGTCGTCCCATCCGCCGGTTCCGGACGCGCCCGAAGTGCCGGACGCGTCGGGCCGTTCCGGGGCGGTCTCGGGCGGAGCCAGGCGAGGCGGTCCGGGTCGTACATCGCGACGAACCGCTCGGACCGGTCCATGCCCAACAGGTACATCTCGGCGCCGTACGGCAAGCGCACACTGTCCACCTTGTACTCGCGGACGGAGCCCGCGCTGCCCGGCGCGAACCCCCCGCCCTGGAACGGCGGGCGCTCGATCACCCAGCCGTCCTCGCCCCACGACGCGAGCTCCTCCTCCGACTGCCCGCCGAACGGGATGCGGTAGAGGTCCGGGCAGTACGCGGGCCAGCGGATGACGTACACGCCCTCGTCCTGCGGAGAGAACGGCGAGTCGGCGTAGAGCAGGCCCAGCGTCTCGTACAGCTGGACCGGCGTCTGCAACTCGGCGACGTCGGACGTCGGATGCACGAAACCGCCGACGCGGTCGTAGCCCTGTTCGAGGTACCAGCCGACGTGATTGTGCGGGACGACCTTCTGCATGATGGCGGGCTGCGCGGCGCGTTCGGCGTCGAGGTGCTGCGGATACGGCGGCGCTTCGACGAACGCGTCGGACGCGTGTGCGCGCGGGTCTGGCACGCCGGTCTCCGACGGCGGCTCGGCCGTCGCGGGAGGGAACGCGTCCTGCAACGTCGCGTTCGGATCCTGCGCGGCCGCGTGCGCGTCCTGGTAGGGCTGCGCGGCGTCCGCCCGCGGCTCGGGACGTGGCCGCGGCTGCGGCTCGGTGGCGGGCTCGTTCGCGGTCCCGGCGGCGGGCCCGGTCGCGGGCTCGGGCTCGGAACGGGGCGCGGGATCGGGCTGCGGCGCGGGCACGTCCGGGCGCGGCTGCACGAGCCCGACCCGGATCGCCCACTCGCTGAGCGCGCGCACCTGGTCGCCGCGCAGCGACGCGCCGATCCGCGTGCCCGGGTTGAGGAGCATCGCCCAGTCCTCGCGCGGCCACGACCCGATCAGCTCGCGGAAGTCCGCGTACACGAACCGCGACTCCGGCAGCACCTCGCGCAGCCGTACGAGCGAGGTGAACACCTGCACCGCCGATTCGCCACGCAGCGCCGCCTCCCAGCGGAACTCGCGCTGTATCGGCGTGACCTCCAGCGGCGCGTCCACCGGAATGGGCACCAGGACGTTCGCGGCGAGCAGGACGCGCAGGAACGCGTCGGAGTCGCCGCTCAACGCCGCCTCGAACAGCTCCTGGTCGATGCGGTTTCCGGGCTCGAACTCCTCCTGAACGGCCTCGTCGGCGGCCGGGCCTGCGGAACCCGTTCGCTGCTCCGACGGGGGCTGGCCGGTAGGCCGTCCGCCGCCATGCGCGGTCGCGTCCTGCTGCGGCGTTCCGGGGGCTTCGGACGCGCCCAACGACTCGGGGACGCCCGAAGGTGTTCCGGGAGCGCCCAACGTGTCGGCTGGCTGCGGCGTTTCCGTTGGGGACTGCGGAGGCGGCGAGCCTGCCCCTGGCGTTCCGGCGCTCTGGGCGTCCGGCGCGCTGGACGACGTTCCCGGGGCCGCAGCTTCGCGTACGTCCGGAGCGCCGGGCAGCGCGGCGGCGTCCGGCGCTGGCGGTACGGGAGGCGCTGGAGGTACGGGAGGCGCGGGCGGTACGGGAGGCGCGGAGGGTGCGGCTTGGGCGGCGGTGGCCGCCGCTGCCTGCTGTGCGGCGGCTCGTTCCGTCGGGAGCTGCTCCGGCGGGGGCTCGGCGGGGCCGCTGAGGGCGCGCACCTGGTCGCCGGGCATGGTCGCGTCCACGGGCGTGCCGGGATTGAGGACGAGCGTCCACGCGGTGTCCGGCCAGGCGGTCACCATCTCCAGCAGGCTCGGCATCACGAAGCGGGACGAGCCGATCGCGTCGTTCATCCACTTCAGGGACGTGAACACCTGGATCGACGCGTGCCCGTGCACCATGACGGGCCGCCACGGGAAGTCGGGGTCGCCGGGCGGGATGCCCCACGGCGTGTCCGGGTCGGCCGGGACGAGCACCTGAGCGCCCAGCAGGATCTTGAAGAACGCGTCGGTGTCGCGCCTGCGGGCGGCGTCGAACAGGCGGTGCTCCACGTCGTTCTGCGGCTCGAACCCGTCGGACATCCGCTGCGCCGCGCGCTGGTCGGCCCACGTCGCGAGCCCCGGGAGCTGCTCGGCGAGGATCGTGCCGCCCGCCGGCGAGCCGGAGTTGATCGCCAGCAGCCACGCGTGGTCGGGCCAGTAGCGGAGCATCGCGGTGAACGGCAGCGTGATCGACTCGGTGCCCGTCCCGACGGCGCGGGCGTGTTCGAGCAGCCGTTCCGGCGAGGTGAACACGGGGACGACCGTCGTGCCGTCCACCTCGCGCGTCTGCCAGGGGAAGCCGGGCCTGCCGGGCCGCAGCGTGTAGTCCATCTCCTCGGGGACGGGGAGCAGGACCTCCGTCCCGGCGAGCGTCTGGAGGAACAGGTCGTGGTCGTTGTTGGCGGCGGCGCGCAAGAGTTCGCGCTCGACCTCGTTGGCGGGCCGGAACTCGGGCCGGGGCTCAGGGCGCGCCAGCTCCCGATGCTGCTCCTGGAGCTCCTCCCACTGCGCCGCGTCGCCGTCGGTGGCCGTGCGGTCCGCAACCGGAGGCCCCGCGACGGGACGGTCGCCCGGTTCCGGGACGGCGTGCCCGCCGCGCCCCGTTCCGCCGCCGGGCGCGTCCGTCCCCGTCAGGTCGGTGTCGGACACGGGCGCGAAACTCTGCGTACGCGTCGGATCTCCGGCGCCGGACGCACCGGGAGCGTCCGTTCCGGGTACGGGGGGCTGCGGCGGGCCCTGGACGCCCCTTCCGGTCGGCGGAGCGTCCGTCCCTTGCGCGCGTGCCGGATCGGGAACGGCGGGCGCGACGTCATGAGCCGGAGCGGCGGCGCTCGGAACACCCGCCGTGGGGGCGGTGTCGTGCGGAAGCGCCGGGTCTTGCCCCGTGCCCGTTCCGCCGGGCGGAGGCGGGACGCTCTGCGCACGCGTCGCGTCGGGAACGTTCGGCCCGCCGGGCGGAGGCACGATTCCCTGCGCCTGCGTCGGGTCGGCGGCGTTAGGCGTCCCGGCGGGCGCAACGTCCTGCGGACGCGTCGCGTCGGGAACGCCTGCCGCCCCCGCTGCCGCCACGTTGCCCAGCCCCCGCGCGGGATCGGCACCAGGTGGAGTCGCGCCGCTCTGCGCGTGCGTCGGGTCGGTGGCCGGTGGCGTCGCGCCACTCTGCGCGTGCGCCGGGTCTGCGCCAGGCGGCGTCGCGCCGCTCTGCGCGTGTGCCGGGTCGGTGGACGGGACGCGCGGCGAGGATACGGGGCCTTGCGCGTGCGCTGGGTCGGGGATGCCCGGTGTGGGGGCGGTCGGGTCTGGAACGGGGGAGAAGCTCTGGGTGCGTGTGGGGTCGGCGGCGTCCGGTGGGGGCCGCCGGTCGGGGCTTGGGGCGGGACGGCGGGATGCGGGGCCTCGGCGCCGTGGACGGGCTGCGCGCGCGTGGGCTCGGTGCCGGGCGGCGGTTCGGCGGTGTGGGCGCCGGACGGGGGCGGGGCCGGGGCCGTGGGCAGCGGTTGGGCGCGGGTCGGTTCGGTGCCGGGCGCCGGCTCGCCGGTGTGCGCCCGGCCGGTCGCGGGACCGGTGAACGGCGCGCCCGGAGGAGTCGGGTCGGACGGGTGCGGCAGGGGAACGTCGCGCGCGGTCTCCGGGGGACGGGTCGCCGGCTGCGCAGGAGGAACGGCCTGCGGGGCGTTCGCGATGAGGTCGGGACGGCCCGCGACCGGCGGGCGGCCGTCGCCCTCGGCGACCTGCCGCACGAACCAGGACGGCAGGCGCGACTCGATCGGCAGCGCCACCCCCGTGACGCCCTGCGCCGGCACGTCGACCGCGAGCCACCAGCGGGCGTCCGGCCACGTCTGGGCGAGGTCGGCGAACCTCAGCTTCATGAAGTGCCGGTACGCCGGGCCGAGGCAGGCGCGCATGGCCTCGGCGGAGGTGTAGACGAGCACGTGCGTGCGGCCGTCCTCGTCCTGGGTGGGCCAGGTGGGCTGCGCCTCGTTCGCCAGCACGTCGTCGATCAGGTCCGGTGGTACGGGGACGACCAGCTCGCCGTCCGCGAGGAGGCGGAAGTAGCCCTCCTGGTCCCCCGACCGTACGGTGTCCTGTAGTCGACGCTCGAAGTCCGATGTGGGTCGCCACGCGTCGGCCACGGTCGCCACCCCCTGTTTCATCCCGCCGTGTTCGTCCCGCCGTGCGCGTCCCCCGCCCGCCGGACCCCGTTGGGACGGGTCCGGGCGGGCCGGTTACGGACTGCCTACGCTACATGGGCGAACAGGACCAAAGAGCCCAATCGACGGCTCGGCTCCACGGGACCGCAGGTCAGCGGCTCGCCACCCGCGCGCCGTGCGCGCCGCGGGACGCGAGCCGGGCGAGCGCCCCGACGAGCCGGTCGACGTGCTCGTCGGTCGTCCCGATGCCGAAGCTCGCGCGTACCGCCGAGCCCTCGCCGTCCGCGCATCCTCCGGCGCCGCCCGTGTCGAGCAGGTGCCGGACGAACGGGTGCGCGCAGAACTTCCCGTCCCGCACACCGATGCCGTACTCACCGGACAGCGTAAGCGCGACGTCGCGCGCGTTCCAGCCGTCCACGAGGAGCGACACGATTCCGACGCGCGGGCCGCGGTCGCCCCAGAGCGTGAGCTCGCGAACTCCGGGGATGGAGGCGATGCCCGCGCGAAGGCGGGCGAGGAGGCGTTCCTCATGCTCGATCCGCGCGTCCCAGCCCGCCGACAGCGTGTCGCAGGCGGCGGCGAGCGCGATGACGCCGAGGACGTTCGGCGTGCCCGCCTCGTGCCGCTGCTCGGCGTCCGCCGCCCAGCGGGTCGTGTCGCCGCGGCCGGTGACCGCCGCGCTCGCGCCGCCGCCCTTGAGGTACGGCGCGGCGGCGCGCAGCCAGTCGGCGCGCCCGGCGAGCACGCCCGCGCCGAACGGCGCGTACAGCTTGTGGCCGGAGAACGCGACGTAGTCGACGCCGAGCGCGCTCATGTCGATCGGGCGGTGCGGGACGAGCTGCGCGGCGTCCACGGCGATGCGGGCGCCGTGCCGCCGCGCCACGTTCGCCAGCTCCCGGACGGGCCACAGCTCGCCGGTGACGTTGGACGCGGCCGTGACCACCAGCAGCCGGGGCCCGGTCGGCGCGGCGGCGAGCGCGCGGTCGGCGGCGTCGATCGCCTCGGCGGGCGTCGCGGGCGCCGGGAGCCGTACGGCGCGGCGCCACGGCAGCAGCGTCGCGTGGTGCTCGGTCTCGAACACGACGACGGTCGTCCCCGGCGGGACGGCGTGCGCGAGCAGGTTCATGGCGTCGGTGGTGTTGCGCGTGAACACCACCGCCGAACGCCGCCACGCCCCGAGGAACCCGCGGACCGTCTCGCGCGCCTTCTCGTACGCGTCCGTCGTGACCTGCGAGGCGTACCCGGCGCCGCGGTGGACGCTGCTGTAGTAGGGCAGCGCCTTGGTGACGGCCTCGTGCACCGCTTCGAGGCACGGCGCGCTGGCCGCGTAGTCGAGGTTGGCGTACGGCACCTCGCGGCCGTCGTCGAGCGGAACGGGCGCGTCGGCGCCGATGACCCGCGGCTCGCGCGCCGCGCGGGCGGCGGGCGCCGCGGCCCGGCCGGACGCGGGCGCCGGAACGGTGCGAACCTCAGGGGCGCCGGGCGCCGTCACAGAAGGGACGGGAGTGGCGTGGGCGAGCGTTGCGGCGGGACACATGCGTGCGACCTCCATCGGAGTCCGGGGACCCCGGGGATGTCGGCGGGGCCCGCGCTTGCCGGAACGCGGTGTTGCGTCCGGCCTGGTCCTCACCCGGGGCACCCCATCGCGGACGAAGGGTTGCCGGCCAGCAAGCCGGGGCTTGACGCTGGCGCTCATGACCTAGTGCGGAAGTATATGCGGATGCCGACGGGGTTCGAAAGGGAGGGTGCGATGCGGTACGGGGCGGTTCGGGCGCTGGCGCTGGGAGCGGTGACGCTCGGCGCGGCCGGTCTGCTGGCGGGTTGCGGGTCGTTCGGCGGAGACAACGCCGAGAAGGTCTGCGGCGACACCGAGAAGGCGTTCCAGCAGTACGTCGCGCAGGTCAGAGGCGTGGACGCGAACGAGCCCGCGCAGTGGGGCAAGGTCACCGAGCGGCTCGCCGGGCGCGTCGACGCGCTGGCCGGCGAGGCCGACGGGAAGAAGCTCAAGAAGGCGCTGAAGGACGAGGCGGGACGGCTGCGCACCGCCGCCGCGTCCGTCGGGACGGGCGACGCCGCTCAGCTCAACACGGTCATGTCCGATACGCCCCAGCGCATCGGCAAAGCCTGCTCGCGCTGACGCCCACGCTCGCTCGCGCTCGCGCTCGCCGGGCGGGCATGGAAGAGGGGCCGGTGCTCTCGCACCGGCCCCTCTTCCCGCGTCAGCCGTTGTGGCCGGGGCGGCCTCCGCCGTTGCCCCCGCCGTTGCCGCCGCCGGGGCCCGGATTCTCACCGTCGCCGGGTGACTCGCCGCCTCCGGGCTCCTCGCCGTCCCCGCCGGGCTTGCTCGGCGGGGGTGAACCGCCCGAGGGCGGCTTGGGGGAGTTGTGGCCGGGACGCTGCGTGTGCGGGGTGCGCGTGCCGGGCGTACGGGGCGACAGGCTGTTGCCGGGCCGCCCGTCGCCGGGCGCCTCGCTGTAGCCGCCGCCCGTCTGCACCGACGGGGAGCCGAACTCCTTCTGCTCGTACCCCTTGATGTTGACCGCGTTGCCCATGTACGAGTTCCACATCTGCGCCGGGAGCTGCCCGCCGTAGGAGCCGTAGCCGGGGATGTTCAGCGGCCTGCCGTCGCTGCGGAACATAGACACCGTCGTCGCCATCTGCGGGATGAACCCGTTGAACCAGATCGCGGCGCCCTTGTCGGTCGTCCCCGTCTTGCCCGCGACGTCGCGCCCGTCGGGGAGCTGCGCGGCGCGGCCCGTGCCGCCCGCACGACCTGCTGCATGGCGTACGTGGCGTCGCGGGCGTTCTGCGAGCTGAACGCCTGGGCGGCCTTCTCGGTGAACGAGCGCGTGTGGTCCTTGTTGTCGGTGACCGACTTGACCACGAACGGCTTGCGGAACTTGCCCTCCGAGGCGAACGTCGCGTACACCCCGGCCTGCTCCACCGGGTGCAGCGACACCACGCCGAGCGGGAACGTCGGCGCGGACCGCTGCTCGGGCTTCATCCGGTCGGCCGGGATGCCCATCTTCTCGGCCATCTCGGCGATCTTCTCGGTGCCGATGTCCTGGCCGAGGTTGACGTACGCGGTGTTGATCGAGTGCTGGGTGGCGGTGACCAGGTTGACCTGGCCGAAGTTCTCGCCGCTGTCGTTCTTGATCGGGGTGCCCCGGAAGTACTGCGGGGAGCTGCCGTCGTAGGAGCTGGTCAGCGACTTGCCCGCGTCGAGGGCGGCGGCGAGCGCGATCGGCTTGAAGCCCGACCCGGCCTGCGCCCAGTCGCCGAACGCGCTGCTCAGCGCCTCGTTCAGGTAGTTGCGCCCGCCGTAGAACGCCAGCACCTGCCCGGTCGCCGGATCGACCGACACCATCGCGGTGCGGATCTTCTTGCTCATCCCGGCCGGGACGTTCTGCGTGACCGACTGCCTGGCCGCGTCCATCAGCCGCTTGTCGAACGTCGTCGTGATCTTCAGTCCGGAGCGGTTGATCTCGTCCTCGCTGTAGCCGCGGCGCTCGGTCAGCTCCTTCTTGGCCACGTTGACCATGTAGCCGCGCTGGCCCTTGAGGATGTTGGTGATCTTCTCCTTGACCGGCGCGGGGAACTTCATCGCGTTCGCCTCGGCCTGCGACACTGAGCCGTCCCGCACCATGTTGCCGACGACCGCGCGCCAGCGCTGCTCGGCGTAGGGCCGGTGCGCGCCGCTCGGGTCGGCGAAGTTGCTCGGCTGCTGGATCGCGGCGGCGAGGTAGGCGCCCTGCGCGGGCGTGAGCTCCTTGACGTCCTTGCCGTAGTACGCCTTGGCGGCGGCCTGCACGCCGTACGCGTCGCGGCCGAAGTAGATCGTGTTGAGGTACTGCTCCAGGATCCAGTCCTTGGACTTCTCCCGCCCGACCTTCAGGGAGACCATGATCTCCTTGAGCTTGCGGGTGACCGAGCGCTCCTTGCCGATGCCGCCGTAGTAGTTGCGGACCATCTGCTGGGTGATCGTGGAGCCGCCCTGGAGCTGCTCGCCCGTCGCGGTGGACCAGAACGCGCGCGCGGTGCCGGAGACCGACACCCCGGGGTCCTGGTAGAAGCTGCGGTTCTCGGCGGCGATCACGCCGTCGCGGACGCCCTTCGGAATCTGGTCGAGCTTGACCGCGTCGCGGTTGACGCCCGTCTTCGCGATCTGCGTCTTGCCGTCGGCGTAGTAGAACGTGGGGCCCTGCGCGATCGCCTGCTCCTGCGGGGACGGCACGGGGGTGAACAGGTAGGCGACGCCGAACGCCGCGACGCAGAACCCGATGAACGCGAGCAGGCCGAACAGGACGCGCCGCGCGTACCTGACCTTGCGGCTGCGCTGCTTCTTCGGGCCCTTGCCCCCGCCGCCACCGCCGCCGCGCCCGCGCCCTCCGCCCGGTCCGGCGGGGCCGCCCGCGTCCTTGGACGGGTCGGGGGCCTTGCCCTCCTCGGAGACGGCCACGCCTTCGCGCGTCGCGTCCGCGCCGTCCTTGGCGTCCTTGGCGTCGTCGTCGCTGACGGCGCCGATCTCCTGGGTCTCGATGGACGCCTGGGCCGCGCGCTTCTCTGCCGCGCCGTTCAGGGCGCCGGTCGCCGGGGGAACGGTTTCGGGGGAGCCGGTGGCCTCGGGACCTCTTCCGGACGGGTCTGCTCGGCGGACCCGCTTTCCGGGGGAATCGTCTCCGCACGAGTCGCCGTGGAAGCGTCCACTTCTGCGGGAGTAGCCACGACTTCCGCAGAAGTCGCCGCGGGAGCATCGCCTTCAGAAGGACTCGCGTCGGAAGAGTCGGCTTCGGTCGAAATCGTTTCGGCGGGAGTCTCCGCGGGAGCGTCAGGTCGGGGCGGGATCTCTTCGGCGCGAGTGGTCTCGGAAAGGCTGGATTGCGCCGGAATCGCTTCTGCCCGGGTCGCCGTGGAAGCGCTGGTTTCTACCGCGTCCTCGTCGTTGACGTCCTCGTCGGACACCGCGTCCTGTGAAGGCGCCTCTTCGGGGAGGCTCTCGCTCTCGGCGGCGTCCTCGGCGCCGTCCTTGGCGGCGTCCTCGCGGTCGGCCGTGAGCGTCGCGGTGGCGGATCTGGCGGACTCCGCCTCCGGCGCGGACGCGGAAACGCCCTCGGCGCCGCTGGAGACGGCGTCGCCGTCGAGCTCGTTCCCCGCCTCGGATCCGGTCGCGGGGGCGTCCTCCCCGCTCCCGGGCCCGGCGGCCGGTCCGCCGCCCGAGACCGGGGCCTCGCCCGGATTCGTGTCACCGGGCCCGGCGGGACTGCCGCCCCCCGGGCTCTTCTCGCTACTGCTCACAAGCCCCCCGTGATGTTTTCGTTACCGACGATACCTGAGGGGGATGGGGCGTTCGGCCGTTCATTGCACACTCCCATGGCCTCCCTTGAGAAGGACGAACGGCCGCGCCGCCCGGTTGTCGTGACGACCGTCGCAATGGCGTTCCTGTGCACTCCCGGCCGCCGCGCGCGTTCCGTCCCCCTCGGCTTCTCCGTCCGCCGGAACGGCGAGCGGCGGGTCGCCCGAAACCGGGCTCCCCGCCGCGCCGTACCCGCGGACGTCGTCAGATTCCGGTCATTTGACGAGCGTGCCGAGGATGTCGACCACGAAGACGAGCGTGTCGTCGCCCTTGATGCCGGCCTGCGGCGCGCCCTTCTTCCCGTAGCCCTCGCTCGGCGGCAGGACGAGCATCACGCGGCTGCCGACCTTCTGGCCCGTCAGGCCCTTGTCGAAGCCGGGGACGGTGCCGCCCGTGCCGATCGGGAACTTGGCCGGGACGCCCTGCTGGTAGCTGGAGTCGAAGACCTTGCCGTTGCGCCAGAGCTGGCCCTGGTAGTTGACGATCGCCTGGTCGCCCTTGGCGAGCGGCTTGCCGGTGCCCTCGGTGAGGACCTTGGTCTGGAGCTTGTCCGGGGCGTCGGCCTTGGGAACGGTGACCTTCGGCGCCTCGCCGGGCTTGCCGTTCTCGACCTTCGGCAGCTCCTTGTCGTCGAGCTTCTTCTCGGTGCCCTGCGGCCCGGCGTTCTTGTGGGCGGCGCCCTGGACGTCCACCACGAACACCAGCGAGTCGCTCGGCGAGACCCCGAGCTGCTGGCCCTCCTGCCCGAAGCCCTGGCCCGGCGGGATCTCCAGGACCACCCGGCTGCCCACGGTCTGCCCGACCAGGCCCTTGTCGAGCCCCTTGACGCCGCTCTTGCCGAGGACGAGCGGCTTGTCGGCCGCCTGCTGCTGCTTCGGGTCGAACGACGAGCCGATCTGCTTGCTCGTGCTGCCCTTGGCGTCGTCGCCGGTCTTCTTGGCCCACTGGTAGAAGGCGTACTTGACGAACGTGGTGTCGCCGGCCGCGATCTTCTCCCCGGAGCCCTTGATCGCCGTAGAGACCTTGAGCTTCTTGCCCGGCTCCAGGTCCTTGGGGATCTTCACCTTGGGCGCCTGGCCGAACGTGCCCGACACCTCGACCTTCGGCCCCGGCCGCGTCACGTAGTAGGTGGTGCCGCCCGCGATGACCAGCACGACCACCACCAGACCCGCGATCATCCAGCGCCGCCGCTTGCGCGCCTGCGCCGCGGTCAGCCCGGACGGCCGCGGCCCTCCGCTCCCGCGCCCGGCGCTGATGCCGTGGGGCGTGAACTCCGGGCTCCGGATGCTCTTGGCGTTGGGAAGGTTGGCCTTCACCGCCGGCTTGCCCCGGGGCTTGTCATCCTCGGACATGGTTCCTCACTCGCTCCGGGCTCGACGACATCACGAAAGTGACCACCCTTCCAGCGCCGATCTAAGAACAGCGTGAAATCCGTGCAAAGGAGGCCGACCCGCAATCTACCGGTCCCTCCTGCGGTCGCCAGGGTGCGCGGCGACGGGGAAGCCGCCAGGATACTGCCCCGCCCCGCCCGCGTCCCCCACCTCACCGTCCCGTCCCGCCCCTCTCAGCAACCGGCGCGGTCAGGGACGCCCGCGCCCCGCGGCCCGCTTCAGCAGGTACGGCACCATCAGCCGGTGGATCGGCGCGACGACCGCCCACAGCGCGCGGCCCGGCCTCCGCCGGTAGGACACCGACGTGGTCCAGCGCGCCGTCCCGCCGTCGAGGCGCAGGGTGAGGCGCGCGGTCATCAGCGCCGATTCGAGTCGCAGCCGGACGGCGCCGTCCTCGCGCCCGGTGATCGCCCAGCCCAGCACGTGATCGGGCGACGGGCGCGGCCCCAGCCGCAGGCCGAGGACCGCCCGCCATCCCACCAGCAGGAAGGCCCGCACGGGCGCGGGCGCCTCCTCGAACACGTCCCGCGTCCACGCCTCGGCCGACCGCCCGTCCCCGGGCCTGACCGGCACGCTGAACGCGTCGCCGTAGTCGCCGTCCTCCGCCACCACGCACCTCCCGGGCCGCGACCGATCACCGCTCCCGTTCTACCGCCGCCTTCCCGGCGCGCGTGATCGGGGGGCACAGGGCGGCACATGTCGGGCGTGGATCGTGGGCCGCCGGCGCATGCTCGCGCGGGGAAGGGGAGAGCGCGCCCGGCAGGATTCGAACCCGCGACCGTCGGTTTAGAAGACCGATGCTCTGTCCAACTGAGCTACGGGCGCCCCTGACACCGGACCCGCCTTCGCGGAATGCCCCCAGGTCGAGACCGGTATCCGGCACCCGGCCGGGTGCCGGATCATAGTGTAGAGCGGGCCGCCCCCAGGCTCCACATCTATACCTCGTAGGCCGTTGCCGGTCATCCTGGTGGTTTTCGGACAACTCCGAGGAAGCCGCCAGTTCGGGTGGCGTGGTTCGGTGTGGGCGGTGCCCGGAGCGTCATATCTTGTATGGCTGTGGCGGTGAACATTGAGGTTCCGCTCTCCGGCGGGGATGTCACGGAGGGCGTCGTGCGGGTGGGGGACACGGTCCGCAGGCCGTTCCGCCCGCACACTCCGGCGGTGCACGGGCTGCTCCGCCATCTCGAACGGGTCGGGTTCGACGGCGCGCCGCGCGTGCTCGGCGTGGACGAGCGGGGCCGGGAGATCCTGAGCTGGATGCCGGGGAACGTCCCGCACCGGCCGCTTCCCCGGTACGCGGTGACGGACGAGGCGTTGCGGGGCGTGGCGGCGCTGCTGCGCGGCTACCACGACGCGGTCGGCTCGTACGAGCCCCCGCCGGACGCCCCCTGGGACTCCGCCGCGTCCAACCTGGACGGCCCGCCGGAGCTGATCGGGCACTGCGACGTGACGCCGGACAACGTGGTGTTCAGCGGCGGCAAGCCCTACGCGCTGATCGACTTCGATCTCGCGCGGCCCACGACGCGGCTGTACGACGTGGTGACGACGCTGCGGCACTGGGCGCCGATCGCCGACCCGGTCGACCGCGACGCGCTGCTGTACGGGGCGGACGTGGGGAAGCGGATCCGGGTGTTCTGCGACGCGTACGGCCTGGATCGTGACAGCAGGCGCGACCTGCTGCCCGCCGCGCGGCTGAGGTTCGAGCGGTCGTACCAGGCGATGCGGCTGCGCGCCGAGCAGGTCGGCGGCGGCTGGGCCCGGATCTGGCACGGCGGCGCGGGGCCGCGCATCCGCCGCGCGCAGGACTGGCTCGAACGCAACTGGGACGAGCTCGAAGCCGCCCTCTGACGCCCCGCCCCGGCGTGCGCGGGACGGGCCCGTACGCCATATCGTCTATGACCGTGACAAAGGGGCAGAGCAGGGCGATCGGCCTGCTTGCGGGGGTCGCGCTCGACGCCGCGTTCGGCGATCCGCGGCGCGGGCACCCGGTGGCGGCGTTCGGGCGTACGGCCGCGTACCTGGAGCGGAAGGTCCACGCCGACTCCCGGGCGCGGGGCGCGGCGTACACGGCGGTGCTCGTCGGCGGCGCGGGCGCGCTCGGCCTCGCCGCCGAACGGCTCGCGGCGCGGAGCCCGTGGGCGCGCGCGGCCTGCACGGCGGCGGCGACCTGGGCGGTCCTCGGCGGGACGTCGCTCGGGCGCGAGGGCCGTTCGATGGCGCGGCACCTGGAGTGCGGCGACGTGGAGGCGGGACGGGCGCGGCTGGCGCACCTGTGCGCCCGCGACCCCGCCGGGCTGGGCGCGCCGGAGCTGGCCCGCGCGACCGTGGAGTCGGTCGCCGAGAACACCTCCGACGCCGCGATCGCCCCGCTGTTCTGGGGCGCGGTCGCGGGCGTCCCCGGTCTGCTCGCCTACCGGGCGATCAACACGCTGGACGCGATGGTCGGCTACCGCAGCCCCCGCTACGCGAACTTCGGGTGGGCGTCCGCCCGCCTCGACGACGCCGCCAACTGGCTGCCCGCGCGGCTGACCGGCGTCCTCACGGTCGCGTGCGCGCCGTTCGCCGGAGGACGGCCGCGCGAGGCGTGGCGGATGCTCGTCCGGGACGGCGGGGCGCACCCCAGCCCCAACGCGGGACGTTGCGAGGCGCCGTTCGCGGGGGCCCTGGGCGTACGGCTCGGGGCGCCAACGCCTACCACGGGCAGGTCGAGCGGCGGCCGGAGATGGGGGACGGGCGCGCGCCCGGAGTCGGCGACGTGCGGCGCGCGGTACGGCTGTCCGGGGCGGTCACGTCGGCGGCGGCCGTCGTGTGCGCGGCGCTGGCGTGGTGGACGCGGCGGACGCCGCCGCGGCGGGAAGGGGCGGGATGAGCGGGGCTCTGCTGGTCGCGGGAACGACGTCCGACGCGGGCAAGAGCGTCCTGACGGCCGGGATCTGCCGGTGGCTGGCGCGGCAGGGGTGAGCGTCGCGCCGTTCAAGGCGCAGAACATGTCGCTCAACTCCATGGTCACGGCGGACGGCGCGGAGATCGGCCGCGCGCAGTACATGCAGGCCCAGGCGGCGCGCGTCGAGCCGCGCGCGGCGATGAACCCCGTCCTGCTGAAGCCGGGCAGCGACCGCCGCAGCCAGGTCGTCGTGCTGGGACGGCCGGTCGCCGAGGTGGACGCCACCCAGTACGGCGCGCACAAGGAGCGGCTGCGCGCGGTCGTCGCGGACTGCCTCGCCGAGCTGCGCGCCGCCCACGACGTGGTGGTCTGCGAGGGCGCCGGGTCGCCCGCGGAGATCAACCTGCGCGCCGGCGACATCGTCAACATGGGCCTCGCCCGCGCCGCGGACCTGCCGGTGATCGTGGTCGGCGACATCGACCGGGGCGGGGTGTTCGCCTCGCTGTACGGGACGGTCGCGCTGCTCGAACCCGCCGACCAGGCGCTGATCGCGGGGTTCGTCGTCAACAAGTTCCGGGGCGCGGCCGAGCTGCTCGCGCCGGGCCTGGACCAGCTGGAGGCGCTCACGGGACGTCCGACGCTGGGCGTCCTGCCGTGGACGCTCGGCCTCTACCTCGACTCGGAGGACACGCTCGCGCTGGACGCGCGGCCCCGCGAGGACGCGCGCGGCCCGTACGGGCGGGAGACGCTGCGGATCGCGGTGGTGCGGTTCCCGCGGATCTCCAACTTCACCGACCTGGACGCGCTGGCCTGCGAGCCCGGCGTCGCCGTCCGGTACGCGGCGAGCCCCGGCGACCTCGCCGACGCCGACCTCGTCGTCCTGCCGGGTACGCGCGCGACGGTGCACGACCTCGCCTGGCTGCGCCGCACCGGCCTCGCGGACGAGATCGCGCGGCGCGCCGCCGACGGGCGCCCGGTGCTCGGCGTCTGCGGCGGCCACCAGATGCTGGCCCGCGAGATCCACGACGACGTCGAGTCGGGGGCCGGACGGGTCGAGGGGCTCGGGCTGCTCCCGGCGCGCGTCCGCTTCGACGCGGCGAAGACCCTGGCGCGGCCGGAGGGGAGCGCGTACGGCGAGCCCGTCACCGCGTACGAGATCCACCACGGCGTCGTGGACGTCGAGGGCGGCGAGCCGTTCCTCGACGGCTGCCGCGTCGGCGCGGTGTACGGGACGACCTGGCACGGCGCGATGGAGAACGACGCGTTCCGGCGGGCGTTCCTCGCCGACGTGGCGCGCAGGGCCGGGCGCGACTTCACGCCCGCGCCGGACGTGTCGTTCGCCGCGCTGCGGGAGGCCACGCTCGACCGGCTCGGCGACCTCGTGGCCGATCACCTCGACACCGGCGCGCTGTGGCGGCTCATCGAGAAGGGCGCGCCGTCCGGGCTGCCCGTCGTCCCGCCCGGCGGCGCCCCGCCGATCGCCTGACCGGGCCGCCGCCGGCCGTCTTGGAGCGGCGTTCCAGCCATGCCAGGATGAGCCCATGGCGACCAAGGGGCAGCGGGGCGAACGGCGCGCGGGCGCGCTCTCCAAGGAGCGGATCGTCGAGGCCGCGATCGAGATCCTCGACGCCGAGGGCGGAGGCGCCCTGACCTTCCGCGCTCTGACCGCCCGCTTGGAGACGGGCAGCGGGGCGATCTACTGGCACGTCGCCAACAAGGACGAGCTGCTCGCGGCGGCCACCGGAGAGATCATCGACCGGGCCATGGCCGAGGCGGTCGGCGGCGCGGAGCCGCGCGAGGCCATCCGCACCATCGCCCTCGGGATCTTCGACGCGATCGACGCCCACCCCTGGGTCGGCGCCCAGCTCCCCCGGGAACCGTGGCAGGCCGCGATGATGCGGATCTTCGAGGGCATCGGCGGACGGCTCCAGGCGCTCGGCGTCCCCGAGCGCGCGCGGTTCGACTGCGCGTCCGCCCTGGTGAACTACATCCTCGGCGTCGCCGGGCAGAACGCCGCGAACGCCCGCGTCTTCGCGGGCGAGGTGGACCGGACGGCCTACCTCACGGCCATCGCCGAGCGGTGGGCGCAGCACGACCCCGCGCAGTTCCCGTTCGTACGCCAGGTGGCCGCGCAGTTGGGCGAGCACGACGACCGCGAGCAGTTCCTCGCCGGGATCGACCTCATCCTGGCCGGCATCGCGGCCGTCTCCCGGCCTGATGACAAGTAAGTGCTCGCTGGTTAAGATCACCCTGCTCTTCTGAACTTCCTTCATCTTTCGCGGGGTGGCGCCGGTGAGACGCTCGTTCGGTGTGCCGGTGGCCCTCGCGGCGCTGGCGTTCGGCTCGTTCGCCCAGGCCGCGCCCGCCTCGGCCGCGGATCCGCTGCGCACGGCCGCCGCGCAGGCCGCCGACGGCTGCGACCCGATCGTCCCGACGGCGTGCCTCGTGCCGTTCCCGAACGACTGGTACACGGTCAAGGACCGCGCGACCGACACCGGACGCCGCGTCGCGCTCAAACCGGGCGCGATGCCCCGCAACCTCCTCGGCAAGGGCATCGACCCGACGGAGCTCAACCGCAACGACGGGTTCTCGCCCGCCTCGCCGATCCTCGTGCGGGTGCCCGGCATCGACCCCGCCGCGACCGGTCTCGCGCCGAGCACCGACATCGGGCGTTCCCTCCGGGCGGACGCGCCGGTCGCCGTCATCGACGCCCGCACCGGCGCGCGGCAGCCGTACTGGGCCGAACTCGACGCGCAGGACCCGCAGCGCCGCACGCTCCTCGTCCACCCGGCCAAGCGGCTGGACGAGGGCCGCCGCTACCTCGTCGCCCTGCGCGGCGCCCGTGCCGCTTCCGGTGCCGCGATCCCGGCGACACCCGCGTTCACCGCGCTGAGCAGCCCGAACCCGCCCGCCGACCCGCGCCTCAAACCGCGCTGGAAGGCCCTGCGGACCACCCTGAACGACCTGCGCCGCTTCGGCATCGGCTCCTCCGGCCTCAACCTGGCCTGGGACTTCACCACCTCGTCCACCCGGAGCCTCACCGGACGCGCGCTCGCGATGCGCGACGCCTCGTTCCAACGGCTCGGCGCCAAGGCCCCCAAGGTCATCGTCACCTCGGTCAAGGACGACCCGAAGGACGAGCGCATCGGCCGCCGCGTCAAGGGCCTCATCGAGGTGCCGAGCTTCCTCAACCCCACCGGCACCGCGCTCACCTACGCCAAGCCCAAGCCCGGCCCGTACGACCCGCCCGTCGCCCCCGCCTGGCGGACGTACCACGCGCCGTTCCAGTGCAACATCCCCCGGACCGCGCTCGACGGCCGTACGCCCGCCCGTCCCCTCCTCTACGGGCACGGCCTCTTCGGCGACTACACCGTCATCGACTCCGACGCGTCCACGTCCCTCTCGTCCGAGCACGGCTTCATGCTCTGCGCGACGAACTGGATGGGCATCTCCGGGCCCGACATGCCGTACCTCGCGCTGCTCGCTGACCTGTCCAACTTCCGGACGATCCCGGACCGCATGCAGCAGTCGTACCTCAACACCCTCTTCCTCGGCCGCTGGATGATCCACCCCAAGGGCGCCGCGGCCCAGGAAGCCTTCCACGGTGCCATCGACCCCAAGGCCAAGCTGGCCTATTCGGGCGTCAGCCACGGAGGCATCCAGGGCGCCGCGCTGACCGCCCTCGCGCAGGACTTCACCACCTCGGTCCTGAGCGTGCCGGGCATGTCGTTCTCGACCCTGCTGAACCGCAGCTCCGCGTTCCAGTCCGTCCAGAAGATCATCGACATCCCGTACCCGGACAAGGCCGACCAGCAGCTCGGCTTCGCGCTGCTCCAGTCCCTGTGGGACCGCGGCGAGGCCAGCGGCTACGTCGGCCACCTCGCGGCGAACCCCCTGCCCCGCACGCCGGCGCACCGCGTCCTCCTGCACGAGGCGTTCGGCGACGACGCGGTCTCCAACGTGACGACGGAACTGGAAGCCCGCACACTCGGCATCCCCGCCAAGCTCCCCGCCCTCCGCCCAGGCCGCAGCAACGACACGGTCCCGTTCTGGGGAATCCGCGCGATCCCGTCGTTCCCGTACACCGGCTCGGCGCTGGTCATGTGGGACAGCGGCAGCCCGGCCCCGCCCCCCGGCAACGTCCCCCCGACCCCGGACCCGAGCCCCCACGACAGCACCACCCGCAGCCCCCTGGCCCGCACCCAAACAGCCCACTACCTCAAGTTCGGCGGCCAACTCCTAGACGTCTGCAACAGAGCCCCCTGCGTCATCCCACCCAACTAACCCCCGACACGCCGAAGCCCCGGCCACATAGGCCGGGGCTCGGACCGTTCTCCGTACTCAGAAAGCCGACCCGCCTTGCTTAATGCGGGCCAGGAGTTCGGCGAACGTTTCCGGCGCGAGCACCAGGTGCCCGGCCCCAGGCGCCTTGCTGTCTCGAATGCCGACCAAGCCCGTGCTGAGGTCGGCCAGCTCAACACATTCGCCGCTGGTGCCGCCGGTCGACCGGCTGCTCTTACGCCAAGTGGGGGACGTCACTGCATTCGCTCCATCGTCCGAGGTCAAGGCTTGGCTCCATCCTGCTTGAGGCGGGCCAGGAGTTCGGCGAACGTTTCCGGCGCGAGCACCAGGTGCCCGGCCCCAGGAGCCTTGCTGTCTCGGACGCCGATGTTGGGGGGGAGCTTGGCGGCTTCCACGCAGTCGGAATCCTGCGCACCATGGCTGTAGCTCGACTTCCGCCACTGGGCACTCATGTCAACGACTCCTGTGCTCGTCTCAAGAGGTCTCGCGAGGCTTCACGGGAAAGCGCGTCCGCACCGATGAGATCGAACCGTTCGGCCATTCGCGCCACCTCTCCGGGGTCCGCCGTCAGTCTCCCACCGGCGGCCGCCTCCGTGTACGCGAGCCTTTCCCGGCCGACCGTCAGCACCTTGAACGAACCGCGCAGTCCCAGGTGGTAGCCGGTGGACCGGGGGACGATCCTGAGGACGACCCTGGAAAGCAGCGAGAACTCGATCAGGCGGCCGAGTTGCACCCTCATGACCTCCGGCCCGCCGACCACCCGCTCGATCACCTCCTGCTCCAGCAGCACCCACAGGCGCGGTGGATCCGGCCGGGTCAGCGCGTCCTGGCGTCGCATCCGGACCCGTACGGCCCGCTCCACATCACTCTCGCCGCCCAGCGTGAAAACGGTCCTGGCGTAGTCCTCCGTCTGAAGCAGGCCGGGCACGATGGAACATTCGTAGCTTTCGATGACGTCGGCCTTGGCCTCCAACTCGACGTGGGCCTTGAACCAGTCGGGCTCGTGTGCGGACCTGGCATAGAACAGCAGCATGGAGACCAGCTCGCCCGTTCCGTAGAGCTCGTCGAGGCTCTCGGCCTGCTTCTCGTCAGGGCGCCGCAGCCCCGACTCCCAGTGGGAGACGGTTTGCCTGGCAGCGTTCACCGCCCTCCCCACACGAGCGCAGGAGTAGCCGTGCCTCGTACGGAGAAAGTGCAGGTAGACCGCTAGAAAGTCGCGCATGGACGATCGGGGGTCGAGTGTCTCTCTGCGGAGCATTGATCACTCTCTGTTAGGGATCATGTCTCCAGTGTCTACGGAGTCACGCTGAAGCTAACCCCGGCCGGTCACTCTTGTCCCAGGAACAGGGAGCAGAGACAGGACGGTGAGCGGGCGTGGCGGCGAGGTGCGTGGGGGTGGGCGGGGTCTGCGTCATGGACTGGCGGACGGTGCCCGGGGACGGGACGCCGGGGACCGTGCGGGCGTTGCTGGAGCGGCGGCTTGCGCGGCGGGAGCTTTCGCTCTTACTGCGGGAGCGGGGTGATGACCTGTGTCTCGTGGCGAGCGAATTGCTGTCGAACGCGTGTGCGGAGACGCCGGGCAGGGAGATACGTGTTCGGGTGACGTGTGGGGACGGGGTGCTCTGGGTCGGGGTGTGGGACGCCTCCGACGTGGTTCCGGACGAGCCCGCGCCGGTGGTGGAGTTGGACTTTGCGGCGTTGGACGAGTTGCCCGAGGAGCTGGCCGTCAGCGGGCGTGGGCTTGGGATCGTTCGCGCATTGGCGGACGAGTGGGGAATCGCTCGTACTTCCCCGAGAGGGAAGTGGGTGTGGGCCGTGTTCCTTTATGCGGGAGCGGTCATTTGATGAAGCCTTGGGATTTGAGCCAGTCGCGGGCTACGAAGACGGGGTCGTTGCCGTCGACGTCGACCTTGCTGTTGAGGTCGCGCATGACCTGGGTGGTGAGTTTGGGGCTGATCTTGGCGAAGACCTCGGTCAGCTCCGGGTGCTCGCGGAGGACGGGCTCGCGGACGGTGATCGCCGGGTTGTAGTTGGGGAAGAACTTCTTGTCGTCGGCGAGCACCTTGAGGTCGAGCGCCTGGATGCGGCCGTCGGTCTCGGTGACCTCGCCGAACGTGCAGCGGCCCGCGGAGGCCGCGTTGTAGATGACGCCCGAGGCCATCTGCATGACGTTGCGGGAAGGGACGGTCGAGCCGTACTTCAGGCCGTACTTGTCGAGCATTCCGCGCAGGCCGTCGTTGCGGGAGAAGAACTCCGGCTCGGCGCAGAACGTCCTTTGGGGGACGGGGACCTTGCTCATGTCCGAGAGCTTCGCCAGGCCGTACTTCTTCTGGTTGGCCGGGCTGACGGCGATCGTGTACGTGTTGTTGAGCGGGGCGGGAGGGGCGAGCCAGGCGATGCGGTTCTTCTGGAGGTCCGCTTTCCGGACCGCTTCGAACTGCTCGGCCGGGTCGGGGATCGGGTCGGTCTCGCCGAGGTAGGTGATCCAGCCCGTTCCGGTGTACTCCCACATCAGGTCGTTGTCGCCGCCGGTGATCGACTTGCGGGCGGTGACGCTGCCCTGCACGTTGGTGTGGTCGACGGCGTTCGCGCCCGCGGCGGTCAGCGCCAGCACGGCGATCTTGCCCAGCACGATCTGCTCGGTGAACTCCTTGGACGTCACCTTGATCTTCGCGTCCTTGAGCCCGTCGATCGGCTTGATCGTGCCCGGCTCGATCGACGGGATGAACGCCGACGCGGGCTTCAGGCCGCAGGCGGCGAGCAGCGCCGCGCAGGCGGCGAGGGCGAGGGGGAGCGGGGTTCGGCGCATCACAGGCCCTTCGGCGCGAGGTAGCGGGCCGCCATGCCGCCGACCCAGTCGACCAGGAGGGCGAGCAGCGCGATCAGGATGCAGCCGGTGAGCAGCACCGGCGTGCGCTGCGTGCTGACGCCCGTCGTGACGAGGTCGCCGAGCCCGCCGCCGCTGATGAACGAGGCGATGCTCGCCGTGCCGACCATCAGGACGAGCGTGGTGCGGATCCCGGCGAGGATGACCGGCGTCGCCAGCGGCAGCTCGACCCGGGTGAGCACGCGGGTCGCCGACATGCCGATGCCCCGGCCCGCGTCGGTCAGGGTCGGGTCGACCTGCTGGAGGCCGACCATCGTGTTGCGCAGCGCGGGCAGCACCCCGTACGCGACGAGCGCGACGATCGCCGTCCAGAAGCCGATGCCGAAGATGACCGCGAGCAGCACGACGACGCCGATCGCGGGCGCCGACTGCCCGATGTTGGCGACCGCGAGGACGAACGGCGTGGCCGGGCGGGCGAACGAGCGGCTGAGCAGGACGCCGAGCGGGATCGCGATCACCAGGACGATCAGCGTCGCGACCACGGTCAGCTCGACGTGCTCCCAGGTCTTGCGGGTGACGTAGTCGAGCGTCAGGACGCGGGCGGCGATGCTGTCGAGGTGGGTGTTCCTGACGTACACCATCCACCCGGCGCCGATGGCGACGATGAGGACCGGTTCGAGCAGCGCGCGCCACGAGCGCGCGGTCGGCGCGTGCAGCGAGCCGCGCGCGGCGACCGCCGAACGCGTCGTCAGATCGGAGCCGTCCGGCGTCGCGGCGGCGCCCTCAGGGGCGGCGGCGGACGGCTCGCGCGGCGGGGCGCTCACGGCGCCGCCGTCCTGTCCTGGCGGCGGCGCGCCTTCGCCTGCTCCTTCATCTCCTTGATCGCGTTCTGGAGGGTCGCGAGCGTGACCGTTCCCCGGTAGACGCCGCGCGGGCCGACGACCGGCACCCACTCGTGCTCGATCTGGATCAGCGCTTCGAGGGCCTGCTGGAGGGTGTTGCGGGCGCGGATCGGGGTCGCGGCCGGCTCGCCGCGCTCGCCGATCGGGCCCGTGACCCCTTCGAGGTCGGCGGCGGTGATCCAGCGGACGGGTCGGCTGCGCCCGTCCAGGACGATGGCGAACGAGTCGTCCGCCGTGCCGATCCGCTCCCGGACGGCGGCCGCGTCGTCCTCCGGGCGCGCCTGCGGCACCTGCTGCAACGGCACGTCGGCGACGCGGCTGAACTTCAGCAGCTTCATCGCCTGCGCGCCGCCGAGGAACTGCTCGACGTACTCGTCGGCCGGGTTGAGCAGAATCTCCTGCGGCGTCGCGTACTGCACGATCCGCGAGCCCTTGTCGAGGATCGCGATGCGGTCGCCGAGCTTCAGCGCCTCGTCCACGTCGTGGGTGACGAACACGATCGTCTTGCCGAGCTCCTCCTGGAGCTGGAGCAGCTCGTCCTGGAGGCGCTCGCGGGTGATCGGGTCGAGCGCGCCGAACGGCTCGTCCATCAGCATCGCGGGCGGGTCGGCGCCGAGCGCGCGCGCCACCCCGACGCGCTGCTGCTGCCCGCCCGACAGCTCGCGCGGATAGCGGTCGCGGAACTGCTCGGGCGGCAGGTCGACCAGGCGCAGCAGCTCATCGACGCGCTCGGCGATGCGCTTTTTGTCCCAGCCGAGCATCTGGGGGACGAGCCCGACATTCGTGCCGACCGTCATGTGCGGGAACAGCCCCGCGTTCTGGATGACGTAGCCGATGTGGCGGCGCAGCTCGTTCGGGTCGAGGCCCATCGCCTCCCGGCCGGCCACGATGATCCGGCCGGACGTCGGCTCGATCAGCCGGTTGATGAGCCGCATGGTGGTCGTCTTGCCGCTGCCGGACGGGCCGAGCAGCACGACGATCTCGCCGCCGGGGATGGTCAGCGACACGTCGTCCACGGCGGGCGTGCGCTGGCCGGGGAACCGCTTGGTCACGTTGATCAGCTCGATGCCGGCGCGGTCGCGGCCCCCCTCCCCGCCCGGCGGGCCGCCGGACGCGTCCGGCCGGTCGGACGGTCCGGGCGGCTCGGAGGCCCCGGACGGCGCGGCGCGTTCGGAGGACGAGCCGGACGCCGAGAACGCGCCGGGCTCCTGCGCGGCGGACGCGAGGGCCGCCTCGGACGGCCCGGCGGGCTCGGACGGCCCGGCGGGGCCGGGGGTCTCGGACGGCCCGGAGGCGGCGGCGCCGCCGGCGCGGGGTTCGCCGTCGCCGCCGGCGGATGGGTCGGGCAGGGTGTCAGGCACGGATGCCTCGCGGTGTGGTCAGGCGGCCGATCAGCATCAGACAGCCGTCGAAGATCAGGGCAAGGATGACGATGCCGAGCGTTCCGGCGAGGGTCATGTTGATCGAGTTGGCGCCGCCGAGCCTGGCGAGGCCGGAGAAGATCTGCTCGCCGAGGCCGGGCCCGGAGACGTACGCGGCGATCGCGCCGATCCCCATCGCGAGCTGCGTCGCGACGCGGACGCCGGTGAGGATCACCGGCCAGGCGAGCGGCAGCTCGACCCGCAGCAGGATGCGGCCGCGGTTCATCCCGATGCCGCGCGCGGCGTCCACCAGGGTGCGGTCGACGCCCGCCAGCCCGACGATCGTGTTGCGGACGATCGGCAGCAGCGAGTAGAGCGTGAGCGCGACGACGCTGGGCGCCACGCCGAGGCCGAGCGGCGTGATGAGCAGGCCGAGCAGCGCGAGCGACGGGACGGTGAAGACGACCCCCGCGGTGCTGGTGGCGAACTTCGACAGGGTCTCGCTCCGGTAGACCGCGAGGCCGATCAGCACGCCGATCAGCAGCGCCGCGACGACGCACTGGAAGACCATGCTGGCGTGCTGCCACGTCTCGAAGGTCAGCAGCTCACGACGGCTGCTCAGGTACTCCCAGAAGTTCACATGGCCCGCCCTTCCGCACGCTCAACGAAGATCACTACCCAGGCCCCCTCGGGCGGACACGTCGCTTCCGCGAAGCGCCCGCCCGCCGTCGTTTCCACGCAGTGTCCCACTCCTCGGGCGGGCACTCGCCGGGGCGGCGGGTTTCCGCGCCTCCGCGCGGCCCCCCGGTAGTGTGATCCACTCCGGACCCACAGGCATCAGGAGGAACGCCCAGTGACCGAGCCGCCGACCGAGCCGCGGTCCAGCCTCGTCGTCCCGCTGATGAAGGCCCGGGTGCCCGCCGAGGTGCAGCTCGAGTTCCCGCTGCCGCCGGACGAGGAGCCGATCCGCGAGCCGTTCGCGGGGGACCTCTACGTCACCTACGCGCTGGAGCTGCCCGACGAGGCGGCGGCGCCCGGACGCCGCTACGAGCACGTCGCGCGGCGGCACTGCGCCGAGCTGGGCGTCGCGCCCGGGGAGCTGCGGCGGCAGGCGACGGTCAACCTCCGCAACCGGCGGCCGGATCTGGCCCTGAGCTGGTACCCGGACGTGCGCGCGGTGACGGTGTCGCTCGGCGAGGCCGTCCCGGCGGGCGCCCGGCGCGCCCTGCCCGGCGGCCTCGCGGGCGGACCGGGCGGACCCGGCGCGCCGGGCGGACCCGGCGCGCCGGGCGGGCCGGGGGAGGCGGGTCCCGGCGGCGTGCCGGGGGCGGCCTCCGGCGCGCTCGGCGGGCGCGTGCCGGGCGGCGCGGAGAAGACGGCGGCCGCGGCGCGGCGCGGCGGGCTCGAAGCCGGGCTGCTGCTGGACGACGGGTTCCTGGAGAAGCTCGCGCAGGACGTCGAGGGCGACCTGGTCGTGGCGACGCCCGCGCGGGACGTGTTCGTCGCGTCCGGGACGGGCCATCCCGACGGGATCGACAAGCTGCGCTGGGCCGTCGCGCAGGTGTGGTCCGAGGACCGGGGCGACGCGGACGCCGACCCGGCGTGGGACGTGCCCGCCGGGAGCCTGCTCACGCACCGCCTGCTGGTGCGCCGCGAGGGTGGCTGGGAGGTGCTGGCGGCCTGACCGGGCGGCCACCTCCGTACGTATGACCTAATTGCGGCTTCTGTTAGACCGAAATAGTGCGAACACGCCGTGTCGGTACGCCTACACGGCGTAGCCTCCGCTTGTCCCCCCAGGCAGGAGGAGTTCCGCTATGGAAGGCAATCTCGTGGCCGACCTGGCCCGTCGCGCCGATACCTACGGGTGGCGGGACCGGCCGCTGTACCACTCCGGCGACTCCACCCTCACCCACGGCCAGATCCACGACGCGGGCGCCCGCGCGGCGGGCGTGCTGCGCTCCGCGGGGGTGCGGGAGGGCCACCGCGTCCTCATCGCCCTCCCCGACTCGGCCGCGTTCGTCGCCGCCCTGCTCGGCACGCTGCGGCTCGGCGCCGTCGCGGTGCTGACCGGGCCCGAGCAGTCCGAGGACGAGCACGCCTACGTCCTCGGGGACGCCGCGCCGCAGGCGGTCGTGTGCGCGGAGCGGCTCGTCCGCCGGTTCCCCTCCGTGCACGTCCTCACCGGCGACGACCTCGGCGACGAGCCCGTCCGCGTGCCCGAGCCCGTCGCGGTCGCGCCCGGCGCCCCGGCCTACGTGCAATACACGTCCGGGACGACGGGCAAGCCGAAGGGCGTCGTCCATAGGCATACCGATCCGGAGACCTACGTCCGCGCGATGGCGGTCGGCGCCCTCGGGATGACGGCCTCGGACGTCACGTTCTCGCTGTCGAAGGCGTGCTATCCGTACGGGCTCGGCGCGACCGTGTTCTTCCCGATGACGTGCGGCGGCTCGGCGGTGCTGTGGCCGGACGCGCCGACCGTGGAGGGCGCGGTCGAGCAGGCGAGGCGGCACCGGCCGACGCTGCTGTTCACCGTCCCGACGTGGTACGCGCGGCTGGTCAGCGCGGCCGACCCGCGGGCGGTCCGCGACGCGTTCGGCTCGCTGCGCGCCGCGGCCTCGGCGGGCGAGCCGCTGCTGCCGTCGCTCGCGGCGCGGATCGAGGAGTCGCTCGGCTGCCCGGTGCTGGACGGCCTCGGCAGCACCGAGGTCGGCCACACGTTCGTCTCCAACACCGTGACCAGGCGGCGGGCGGGCACGCTCGGCGTCGTGCTCGCGCCGTACGAGATCGAGGTCCGGGCCGAGTCGCCGTCCACCCTCTACGGCGCCGCCGGGTCCGGCGGGGGCGCGCGGGCCGGCACGGGCGAGCGCGGCGCGCTGTACGTACGGGGCCCGTCGGTGATGACCGAGTACTTCGGCATGCCCGAGCGGACGGCCGAGGCCCTCGACGCGGACGGCTGGCTGCGCACCGGCGACCTCGTGCACCTGGACGCCGACGGGTTCGTCCACCACCACGGCCGGATCCTCGACCAGGTGACGGTGTCGGGCGAGCGGGTGCTGCCGCTGGAGGTCGAGCGGATCCTCGGCCGCCACCCCGGCGTGGTGGAGGTCGCCGTCGTCGCCGACGCGGGCGGCGGCGGGACGCTGTCGGCGTACGTGGTGATCGAGGAGGGGCTCCAGGCCACCCGCGGGCTGGAGCGCGAGCTGCTCGGCCTCGCCCGCGACCGGCTGCCCGAGCACAAGGTGCCGCGCTCGGTGACGTTCATGACCGAGCTGCCCCGCACCTCCACCGGCAAGATCCGCCGGGGCCTGCTCAGCCGCAGCGCGGACGGCTCGTTCCCCTGCCCCGCGCCGCCGCCGCGCGCCCGCCCGGACGGCCCCGCCCCGCCCTGCCCCGAGGGGGCGGCGGAGGGCTCGGGCGCCGGGTCGTCCGCCTCGGGCGCCGGGTCGGCCGCGGTGGAACGGCAGCCCTGCCGGCCAGGCGAGGGGCGGCCGGGGCCGGGGTGAGAGGCCGCCCGGATCGGGGGAAGGCCGCCGGGACGGGTGGGCCGGAGGGGACGAGTCGGGCGTTCGGGGGCACGGAGGATATAGTTCCTTGTTGCAATTGGCTTGCAACTAGGAGATCCATGCGAAAGCCCGCGCTTGTCATCGGGGCGGTCGCCGCGGCGACCGGCCTCCTGGCCACCGGATGCGGGTCGGGCGGCGACCCGGCCGGCAAGACCGGCGGCACGTTCACCTACGCGATCGGGGACGAGCCCGAGACGCTCAACCCCGCGCTCCAGGACGAGCACACCGACCCGGTGACCGAGATGGTGTTCCGCGGGCTGACCCGGCACGACGCGCAGAACAAGGTCGTGCCGGGCCTGGCCGAGTCCTGGCGGGTCTCCAAGGACGAGAAGGAGTACACCTTCACGCTCCGCAAGGGGCTGACCTGGCAGGACGGCAAGCCGCTCACGTCCGCCGACGTCCGGTTCACGATCGATGCGGTGAAGGCGGCCGGGGCCGACGCGCCGCTGTCGCGCAACTTCTCCGCCGTGACGAGCGTCGAGACGCCCGACCCGCTGACGGCGAAGTTCAGCCTGTCCAAGCCGTTCGCGCCGCTGCTGGACGCGGTGGCGATGGGGCTGCTGCCCGAGCACGCGCTCAAGGGGAAGAAGCTGACCGACGGCGGGTTCGGGCAGCACCCGGTCGGCGCGGGCCCGTACCGGCTGGCGGCCTACAAGCCCGGCCAGTACAGCGAGCTGGTCCCGTTCGACGGCTACTACGAGGGCCGCCCGAAGCTGCCCAAGATCGTGATCAAGTACGTGTCGGACGACACCGCGCGGCTGATCCAGCTCAAGAACGGCGAGGTGGACGGCGCGCTCGTCCAGCCGCAGCAGGTCTCCAAGGTCAAGGGCCAGGACGGGCTGCGGGTCGAGACGTACCCGACGGCCGACTACCGGGCGCTGATGTTCAACTTCAAAAAGCCCGTCTTCGCCGACCGGAACGTGCGGACCGCCATGAACTACGCGGTCGACCGGGAGGCGATCGTCAAGAGCGTGCTGCTCGGCCAGGGCTCCCCGGCGACCGGGCCGCTCGACGAGAGCCCGTACAAGACCGACGCCGCGCCGTTCACGCACGACCCCGCCAAGACCGACGAGCTGATGAAGAAGGCCGGCTACGCCAAGAACGGCCAGGGGCTGTGGGCGAAGGACGGCAAGACGGTCCGGTTCGAGCTGACCACGTTCGCCGAGGACTCCGCGCGCGTCGCCATCCTCAACGTCGCCGCGACCGAGCTGAAGAAGGCCGGCTACGACGTCGTCCCGAACCCGCGGCCGAAGGACTGGGTGCGCAAGCACTGGGGCGACCTCGACGCGATGGTCGTCGGCTGGGGCACCCCGTACGACCCGGACTCCTCGGTCTACGGGCCGTTCCACTCCTCGCAGGCGCTCGACAAGGGCGGGTCCAACTACGGCACCTACGCCAACACCGAGGTCGACAAGGCGCTCGACCGGGCCCGCGACACCTCCGACCCGGCCGTCCGCAAGGCCGCGTACGCCGACTTCCAGAAGGCGCTCGCCGCCGACCCGCCGTTCGTGTGGGTCGCCTACCTCCAGACCAACAACGCGGTGCCGAAGGCGCTGAGCGGCCCGCAGCGGCGCACGCTCGGCCACCACGGCTACGGCTTCTTCTGGAACGCCGAGAAGTGGTCCTGGTCCTGAACAGGTGAAGCGCTTCCTGCTCCTGCGGGCGGTGACGGCCGTCGCGGTCGTCATCGCCCTGTCGGGCCTCTGCTTCGCGCTGCTCGACCTCGCGCCGGGCAGCCCCGCCGCCGAGATCCTGGAGGCGCGGTCCGGCGGGCGCCCGCCCGCGCCCGCCGACGTCGCGCGCCTCGAACGGAGCATGGGGCTGAACGACCCGCTGCCCGTCCGCTACGGCCGCTGGGTCGCGGACGCCGCCCGGGGCGACTTCGGCACCTCGTACGGCAGCGGCCGGCCCGTCAGCGAGATCCTCGCCGACACCGCGCCGTGGACCCTGCTGCTGACGGTCGTCGCGGTGCTGTTCAGCGTGGTCGGCGCGGTCGGCTTCGGCCTCGCCGCCGCGCTCACGCGCCGCGCCTGGCTGCGCCGCTCCATCGAGACGTTCCTCTTCGCGCTCGGCGGGATGCCCGGGTTCGTGACCTCGCTGCTGCTGCTGTGGGTGTTCGCCGCGTGGCTGCGGTGGCTGCCGTCGGGGGGCCTGTCGCGGCCGGGCGAGCCGGTGACGCTGTCCGTGCTCGTCCCGCACCTGGTGCTGCCCGCGCTGGCGCTGGCGTTCGGGCACCACTTCGGAACGTATGCGCGGCTCGTCCAGACGGGGGTCGGGCGGCTGCGGGACGCGCCGCACGTCGAGAACGCGCGGGCGCGCGGGCTGTCGCGCTACACCGTCACCGCCCGCCACTTCGTCCGGCTCGGCATGGTGCCGTTCACCGCGCGGCTCGGCGTCGGCGTCGGGACGCTCGTCGCGGGCGCCTACGCCACCGAGATGATCTTCTCCTGGCCGGGGGTCGGGCGGCAGGCCATCTACGCCGCGCGCGAGCAGGACTACGCCGTCCTCACCGCCGTCGTGCTGGTCACGGGGGTCATCGTCGTGCTCGCCAACTTCGTCGGCGACCTCGCCGTCGCCTGGCTCGACCCGCGCGTCCGCCTGACCGGAGGGCCCGACCATGCCCATCGCTGACGGCGGCCGCGCCCTGCGGAAGGCCGCGGCGGAAGCGGAGGACCAGGACCCCGGCGCCGGTGCCCCGCCGCTCTCGGGGGGTGGCGGGGCGCCGGCGCCGGTCACGCGCGGGCTGCTCGCGATGCGGATCCCCGTGCGGCGGCCGGGCGTGTGGGCCGCGGGCGCCGTGCTGCTCGCGCTCGCGCTCGCGGCGGTGTGCGCGCCGCTGCTCACCCCGTACGACCCGATCGCGACCGACACCGCCGCGACCGGCCTCGCGCCCGGCTCGCCCGGCCACCCGTTCGGCACCGACCCGCTCGGCCGCGACCTGCTGGCCCGGCTGCTGTACGGGGGCCGCACGTCGCTGCTGGTCGGCCTGACCGCCGCCGCGATCACCGTCGGCGCCGGGGTGCTGCTCGGCGGGATCGCCGCCGCCGGGCCGCGCTGGCTGGACGAGCTGATCGCGCGCGCCGCCGACGTGCTGCTGTCGCTGCCGATGCTGGTCGTCGTGCTCGCCCTCGCCGCCGTGATCGGTCCCTCGCTCGGCACGGTGGTGCTCGCCGTCGCCGCGACGAGCTGGATGTCGGTCGCGCTCGTCGCCCGCGCCGAGCTGGTCGGCCAGCGCGAGCGGCTGTACGTGCGCGCCGCGTACGCCCTCGGCCTGTCGCGCGGGCAGGTGCTGCGCCGCCACCTGCTGCCCGGCGCGCTGCCGCCGATCGCGTCGATCGCCGCGTTCGAGGTCGGGCACGCCGTGCTGACCGAGTCGACGCTCAGCTTCCTCGGCCTCGGCGTCCCGCCGAACCGGCCGAGCTGGGGCAACCTGCTCACCGAGGCGCAGGCGCACCTGCTGACCGGCGAGTGGTACACCGTCGCGTTCCCCGCCGCGTGCGTGGTCGTCACGATCCTCGCCGTCAACGTCCTCGCGTCCGCCGTCGCGCGCGGCGAGGGAAGGGCGTGGTGAGCGCGGTGGATGCGGGGAGCAGGGGGAACGCGGTGAGCGGGGGGAACGCGGGGAGCGGGGAGAACGCGGTGAGCGGGGGGAACGTGCTGGACGTCCGCGGCCTGACCGTGGAGGTCCCGGGCCGCCGCGTCGTGGACGGCCTGTCGCTCGCCGTCGGCGCGGGACGCGTCGTCGCGCTCGTCGGGCCGAGCGGCAGCGGCAAGAGCCTCACCGCCCGCTCGATCGTCCGGCTGCACGACCCGTCCGGCGCCGTACGGGTCTCGGGCACGATCCTGCTCGGGGAGAGCGACGTGCTGTCGCTCGGGCGGCGCGAGCTGCGCGAGGTGCGGGGCCGGCACGTCGGCTACGCGTTCCAGGACGCCGTCGCGAGCCTCAACCCGGCGATCACGATCGGCCGCCATCTCGCCGAGACGGTCCGCGCGCACGGGTCCGGCGACGCGTACGCGCTCGGCGCGGCGGCGCTGAAGCGCTGCGGGCTCGCCGCGGACGACGTCTGGGACGCCCGCCCGTACGAGCTGTCCGGCGGGCAGGCGCAGCGCGCCGCCCTCGCGCTCGCGACCGTCCTCGAACCGGGCCTGCTCATCGCCGACGAGGTCACCACCGCGCTCGACCCGGTCACCCAGGCCGAGGTCCTCGACACGATCCGCGCGCAGGCGGCCGGGGAGGGCCGCGCCGTCCTGCTCATCACCCACGACCTCGCCGTCGCGGGCCGCTGGGCGGACGAGATCGCCGTGCTGTCGGACGGCCGCGTGGTCGAGCACGGCCCGAGCGCCGAGATCCTGCGGTCGCCGTCCGCCCCGTTCACCCGGGCCCTGGTGGCCGCGGCCCGGCTGGAGGCCCCCGGCGGGGTGTCCCTGGAGAAGCGGCGGGGGGACAGGGAGCGGCCCGTCCTGCTGTCGGTACGGGGCGTCCGGCGCGTCCTGCGGGGCCGGGCCCGTACGACCGTCGCGCTGGACGGCGCGGACCTGGACGTGCGCGAGGGGGAGTCGGTCGCGGTCGTCGGCCGCAGCGGCTCGGGCAAGTCCACGCTCGTCGGCGTGCTCGCCGCGCTGGACCGCCCGGACGCGGGCCGCGTCGTCGCGGGCGGGCGCGACGTGTGGGCTCTGCGCGAGCGCGACCGCCGCGCGCTGCGCCGGGGCACGGGCCTGGTGTTCCAGGACGCGCTCGCCTCGTTCGACCCCCGCTACACCGTCGAACGCGTCGTCGCCGAGGCGCTGGCGGGCGGCGGTGGCGTGGCGGACCTGCTGGAGCGCGTCGGGCTGGACCCGGCGATGGCCGCGCGCCGTCCCGCCACGCTGTCGGGCGGCGAGCGGCAGCGGGTCGCGCTGGCGCGGGCGCTCGCGGCGGGGCCGCGCGTGCTGCTCGCCGACGAGCCGACCACGGGCCTGGACGTCATCGCGCAGGAGCGCATCCTCGCGCTGCTGGCGCGCCTGCGCCGCGACGAGGGGCTGTCGGTCGTGTTCGTGACCCACGACCTGCGGGTGGCCCGCCGCATCGCCGACCGGGTCGTGGTGCTGGCGGACGGCGCGGTGGTGGAGGACCTGCCCGCGTCGTCCCTGGACGCCGCGTCCGAAGCGGAGACCCGAGCCCTCCTGGAGGCGACCCCGAGACTCGGGGAGCCCGGCCCGGCCTAGGCCGGGTCAGACCTTGATGCTCAGCTTGCCGAGGGCCTCGACCAGGGGGATCAGCTCCGGCAGGTCGGCGGCCTCGGCGAGCGCGTCGTCCAGGGCCGCGTTGTGGGTGGGGGTGGCCTCGGCGCAGAGGGCGGCGCCCGCCTCGGTGGCCTCGGCGTAGATGCCGCGGCGGTCCTCCTCGGACAGGACGCGGCGCAGCAGGCCGCGCTTCTCCAGCCGCGTGACCAGGCGGGTCGTGGCGCTCTGGCTGAGGACGAGCCGCGCGGCGAGCTGCTGCATGCGCACGTCGCGGCCCTCGTCGCCGGACAGGTGGACCAGCACGCAGAACTCGTTGACGCTCAGCCCGTGCGCCTCCTGGAGGGCGCGCTCGATGCGGTCCTCGATGCGGGCCTGGAGGGCGGCGAGGGTGCGCCAGCCCTGGGCGCGGGCCTCGGTGGTCCCCGCGGTCGGTGACACGGCTCACTCCTCCTCGGCTTGGCATCCGCTTACTTGCATGGTGAGATAGCAGGCGTCTGCAAATAACAAGCGTGTGCAACTAATGCAGGTGCCTGTTATCCGCGTACGCGTTACACCCTACCCGAGCCGCCCGGACCGGCCGCCCCGCCGCGGCCCGTCCGGCCCGACCCTGGAGTTGTTCATGCCGCTCGCTCTGCTGGCGCTGGCGCTCGGCGCCTTCGGCATCGGTACGACCGAGTTCGTCATCGCCGGGCTGCTCCCGGACCTCGCCGCCGACTTCCACACCTCCATCCCCACGGCCGGGCTGCTGGTCTCCGGCTACGCGTTCGGCGTGGTCGCCGGGCGCCGCTGGTCACCGCGCTCGGCGCCCGGCTCCCGCGCAAGACCCTGCTCGTCGGCCTGATGGCGCTGTTCGTGGCCGCGCACCTGCTGTCGGCGCTGGCCCCCTCGTTCGGCGCGCTCATGGCCGGACGGATCGTCGCCTCGTTCGCGCACGGCGCCTACATCGGCGTCGGCTCCGTCGTGGCCGCCGACCTCGTCCGCCCCGAGAAGCGCGCGAGCGCGATCGCGCTGATGTTCACCGGGCTCAGCCTGGCCAACGTCCTCGGCGTGCCGCTCGGCACGTTCCTCGGGCAGCAGCTCGGCTGGCGCGCCACGTTCTGGACGGTCGCCGCGATCGGCGTCGTGGCCCTCGCCGGGGTCGTCCTGCTCGTGCCGCGCGGGGGCCGCCCCGAGACCCGGCTCCGCCACGAGCTCGCCGCGTTCCGCAGCGGCCGGACCTGGCTCGCGCTCGCCATGACCGCGATCGGCTGGGCGCCGGTGCTCGGCGTCGTCACCTACGTCGCGCCGCTGCTCACCGAGGTCACCGGCTTCTCCAAGGGCGCCGTCCCGATCGTGATGACCCTGCTCGGCGTCGGGATGCTCGTCGGGGGCCCGATCGGCGGGCGCTACGCCGACCGCGCCCTCATGCCGAGCGTGTACGCCCTGCTCGGAGGGCTCGCCGTCGTGTCGGCCGCGCTGCTCGGCGCGGCGCACAACAAGGTCGCCGTCGTGGCCGCCCTCACGGCGTTCGGCGTCGTCGCGTCCGCCACGATCCCGGCGCTCCAGACGCGCGTGCTCGACCAGGCCGCGGGCGCGCCCGCGATGGCCTCGGCCGCGAACGTCGCCGCGTTCAACCTCGGCAACGCCGTGGGCCCCGCCCTCGCGGGCCTCACGATCGGCGCGGGCTTCGGCTACACCTCGCCGCTGTGGGTCGCGGTCGCCCTGGCCGTCGCCGGCCTCGCCGTGGCGCTCCTGTCCGGCGCCCTCGACCGGCGCGCCGGCCACCCAGCGGACGGCGCGGCGGAACGGTCGGCCGCCTCGAACGGCGCGGTCGAGCCCGTCGGCCGCTGAGCCCGTCCCCCAAGCGCTTCTCTCAGGTGGAACGGTCGGGGCGGGTCAGCAGGCCGCGTTCGAGGGCCATGACGACGGCGGCGGTGCGGTCGCTGACGTCCAGCTTGGCGAAGACGCGGAGCAGGTGGGTCTTCACCGTCGCCTCCGCGATGACCAGCCGGCGGCCGATGTCGGCGTTGGACAGGCCGTCGGCCACCGCGTTCAGCACGTCGGCCTCGCGCGCGGTCAGCGCCACCGGCTCGGGCCGCCGCATCCGGGCGACGAGCCGTTCGGCGACGCGCGGGGCGAGGACGGTCTCGCCCCGCGACGCGGCGCGGATCGCGTCGACGAGCTGCTCGCGGGTGGTGTCCTTCAGCAGGTAGCCGATCGCGCCCGCCTCGACCGCGCGCTCGATCTCGGCGTCGGTGTCGTAGGTGGTGAGGATCAGCACGCGGGTGCCCGTCCGGGCCACGATCTCGGCGGTCGCGGCGACGCCGTCCACGACCGGCATCCGCAGGTCGAGCAGTGCGACGTCGGGCGCGAGGCGTTCGGCCAGCGCGACCGCCTCGCGGCCGTCGCCCGCCTCGCCCACGATCTCGATGCTCGGCTCGCCCGCCAGCAGGGCGACGACGCCCGCGCGCATGACCGTGTGGTCGTCCGCGATGATGATGCGGAGCCCGGCTCCGGTCATGTCACTCCTGCTCGTTCGTCGGGATCACGGCGAGGACGCGGGTGCCCTCGCCGGGGGCGCTGGTCACGGTCAGCTCGCCGCCCAGCTCGGACAGCCGCCTGCGCATCCCGTCCAGCCCGAACCCGCGCGGCGCCCCGGCGGCGAAGCCCCGGCCGTCGTCGGTGATCTCCAGCTCGACGCCGTGCGGCGCCCGCGCGAGGACGACGCCGACCGTCGCCGCGGCGGCGTGCTTGCGGACGTTGGCCAGCGACTCCTGCGTGCAGCGCAGCAGCGCGATCCGGGTCGGCTGGTCGCACTCGACGTCCGGCAGGTCGGCGCTGACCGCGATCCCGGTGTCCTCGGCGAAGCGGTCGAGGGTGCGGCGCAGCGTCCGGGCGACCGAGGCGGGCGCGGCGCCGTCCGGCGGGCCGGAGCCGGGGTGCGGCGGCGAGCCGTTCGCGGAGGACGGGACCGGGGGAGGGCCGGACGCGATGAGGGCGCGGGCCTCGGTGAGGTTCTCGCGGGCGGTGCGCTCGATCGACAGGAGCTGCCTGGCGCTGCGGTCCGGGTCGGCGGCGATGCCCGAACGGGCCGCCTCCGCCAGCACCACGATGGACGCGAACCCCTGCGCGAGGGTGTCGTGGATCTCCCGCGCGATGCGGTCGCGCTCGTCCGCCGCGCCCTGCCGCCGGTGCGCCTCGGCGAGCCGCCGCTGCGCGGTCTCCAGCTCGGCGCTCAGGCGCCGCTCGCGCTCGTCGCGCTGCGCGATCAGCCGGTGGGCGCCGAGGCCGAGCAGCACGCTCGCCGCGTAGCCGATGAGGGTGAACGCGGCGTTGCCGGTGAGCAGGCCGGCGGCCCAGCCCTCGCGGACGA
This sequence comes from Actinomadura sp. J1-007, assembly GCF_009793335.1. Lineage (GTDB taxonomy): Bacteria > Actinomycetota > Actinomycetes > Streptosporangiales > Streptosporangiaceae > Spirillospora > Spirillospora yumaensis. Next base: position 5,767,210 of record NZ_WING01000001.1, read on the forward strand.
GTCCGCCCGTGAGGGTGGCCGCGGCGGCGGCGCCGCTCAGCGCGATCGCCCGGCGCGGGCCCCCGGCGAGGAGCCAGAAGTGCGGGAGCGACAGGACGAGCATCGCCGCGCCGCCGTTCAGCAGGAGCGAGGACCCGCCGAGGGCGAGGACGAGCACGGCCAGGAACGCGTACCGGCGCGGCGGGGAGGCGGCGGGCGACCTGCCCCGACCGCGTAGGCGAGGGCGAGGACGGCCGTCAGCGCCGCCATCCGGTACAGCGTCGCGTCGGACCGGTCGTGCACGGCGATCATCGGAGGGCACAGCCCGAACACCGTCCAGACGGCGCCGTACCAGGCGCGCAGGTTCCGCGCCTGGTACCGGTCGTCCGGCCGGGGCCGTCGTTTCATGCCGGTCAGCCTACGTTCGCCAGCGGACGGGCCGTACCGTCCCCGGCGGCCTCCCGCGCCCGCAGCGGGCCGCGCGAGGGCCACCAGCTCCGCTCCCCGAGCAGCAGCAGGAGCGCGGGCAGGATCATGATCCGGATGACCACCGCGTCCAGCAGCACGGCCGCCGCGAGCGCGAAGCCCATCTGCTTCATCTCCATGATGTGCAGGAAGACGAAGCTCGCGAACACCGTCACCATCACGAACGCGGCGCTGGTCACCACGCCCGCCGAGCCGCCGACGCCGTCCAGCACGGCCCGCCGGGCGGGGACGCCGCGCAGCGCCGCCTCCCTGATCCGGCTGATCACGAACACCTGGTAGTCCATCGACAGCCCGAACAGGATGACGAACAGCAGCAGCGGCACCCGCGAGCCGATCGAGCCCGTCGAGGTGAAGCCGAGCAGGCCCTCGGCCCAGGTGCGCTGGAACGTCAGCACGAGCAGGCCGAGCGACGCGCCGGCCGACAGCAGGTTCAGCACGACGCCGACCAGGCCGAGCACCACCGAGCGGAACGCCCACACCGTCATGGCGAACGTCACGAGCAGCAGCGCCCCGATGATCAGCGGCAGCTTCCGCCTCTGGTGCTCGGGGTAGTCGGCGTAGCGGGCGACGTCCCCGGTCACGGCGGTCTCGGCGCCGCGCAGCCTCCCGACGGTCGCGGGCACGTGCTCGTCCCGCAGCGCGTCGAGAGACCCGCGGGCGGCCTGCGTGCCGACGTGGTGCGGGACGGGGAGTTCGAGCAGGTTGACCCGGCCGTCGGCGGACGTGCGCAGGTCGGACGTGCCCGCGAGCCGCGCGTCGGTCTTGGCGCGCGCCGCGAGGTCGCCGAGCGCGGCCCTCACCTCGCCCGCCTGCCCCGGGTCGGCGCGCACGACGACCTGGTGCATCGACTTCAACTCGGGGAACGCGGCGTTCAGCCGGTCGTAGGACCGCATGGCCGGAATGGCGCGCGGGTGCGTGTCGCGGCCCATGTCGGTCAGTTTGAGCCCGAGCAGCGGCGCGGCGAGCGCGAGCATGACGAGCACGCCGACCGCCAGCGTGACGGCGGGACGCCTGGCGGTCGACCGCAGCAGCACCGCGGTGATCCGCCCGCCGCTCCGCCCGCCGCCGGGGGCGCCCGGCCGCCGGCGCCCCTCGGCTGCGCGCCGTTCCTTGCGCGCGCGTCGGCGTTCGGCGCGCTCGCCGAGCTTCGCGAGCAGGGCGGGCAGGACGGTCAGGGAGCTGGCGACGGCGACGAGGGTGACGACGACCGCGCCGGTGGCGATGGAGGAGAAGATGACGTCGTCCGCCAGGTACAGCGTCGCGCTGGACACGGCCACCGCGAGACCGGACAGCACGACGGCGCGCCCCGACGTGGCCGCCGCCAGCTCCACCACGGCGCGCGGGTCGAGCCGCCCGCCCGAACGGGCCCGCTCCTCCCGTTCCCGCTTGAGGTAGAACAGCGTGTAGTCGACGCCGACCGCCATGCCGATCAGCAGGATGACGTTGGTGCCGACGCCCGCGTCCGGGAACGCGTGCGAGGCCAGCATCGACAGGCCGACCGCGGCGGCGATCGACGACAGGGCCAGCAGCAGCGGGACGACGGCCAGCGCGACCGAGCCGAAGACGGCCAGCAGCGTGACCAGCGTGACCGGCAGCGCGATCATCTCCGTGCGCGACAGGTCCTCGCCGCGCAGCTTCTCGACGCCCTTGCTGATGGACGGGCTGCCCGTCTCCTCCACGCGCACGCCGGGATGCGCGGCCCGCACCCGCTCCACCTGCGCGAGCAGCGGCTCGACGTGCTTCCTGCCGTCGAGCTCGGGCCCGTTCATGGTCACGTCGACCCGGAGCGCCGTGCCGTCACGCGAACGCACGGGCGACCCCACGGAGGCGACCTCGGGCAGCCCGCGCAGCCGTTCGGCGGCGTCCTTCGCGGCGGCGCCGGCCGCCGCGCCGTCCAGCGCCCCTCCGCCGCGCGCGGTGATCAGCACGCGCTCGACGGGCCGCTGCTGCATCCCGCCCCCGGCCGCCATCGCCTCGGCGCGCCCGGCCTCGCCGATGCGGAAGTCCTCGGTGGTGGCGGCGTTGCCGCCGACCGCGATCCCGGCGCCGAGGCACAGCATGACGAACAGGAACCACCCGGCGATCGCCCGCCAGGGGTGCCCGGCGCTCCACCGGGCCATCCGTACGGTGAGACTGTTCATGACGTTCATGCTGGTCGCGAAGGCATCGCCGCCGACAGCCTCGACCGGTTGAACCTCGTGTCCACCGATCGGTGGACACCCGCGCGCCCGATAACCGCTTCTCCGGTGGCCCGACTCGCGCGTAATGTTCGGGCATGGTGTCGTTCGGGCAGTTGGCCGCGTTCTCCGCGATGGCGACGGCCATCATCCTCATCCCGGGACCGACCGTCCTGTTCGTGGTCGGCCGCGCCCTCGCGCACGGCCGCCGGACGGCCCTGACCAGCGTCGTCGGCAATGAGCTCGGCGTGGTCGTGCTCACCGTCGCGGTGGCCGTCGGCGTCGGCTCGATCGTGGAACGCTCCCTGGTCGTCTTCACGGCCCTCAAGATGATCGGCGCCGCGTACATCGTCTACCTGGGCGTCCAGGCGTTCCGGCACCGCCGCTCCCTCCAGGGCGCCATCGGCGCCGACGCCGCCGAGCCCAGGGGCGTCGCCCGCGAGCTCTTCCAGGGCTTCGTCGTCGGCGTCACCAACCCCAAGACCGTCGTGTTCTTCGCCGCCGTCCTCCCGCAGTTCGTCGAACGCGACCACGGGCACGTGCCGTTGCAGATGACCGTGTTCGGCCTGGTCTTCGCCGTGATCGCGCTGTTCTTCGACAGCGTCTGGGGCCTCGCCGCGTCCACGGCCCGCGCCTGGTTCGCCGGCTCCCCCCGCCGCCTCGCCGCGATCGGCGGCACCGGCGGCCTCATGATGATCGGCCTCGGCGTCACCGTCGCCACCACAGGCCGCAAGGACTGACCCCTACGTCCCGCCCCGTGCGGAGTCAGCGGTGGGGGGTGTGGGTGACGGGGGGTGTGCGGCCGTAGTGGCGGCGTAGGGGGTAGGCGGCGGCGACCACGGCGAGGCTGACGAGGGACGCGGCCAGTTGCGAGCGCTGGTCGGCCATGAACGCCATCGAGACCAGCACGGCGAGCAGGGCCGCGATGACCAGGAGCGCGACGTACGGGTGGCCCCACATGCGGTAGGTGAGGGCGCCGGGGTCCTCGCGGGCCAGCCGGGCGCGGAGCCGGAGCTGGGAGAGCATGATCGACAGGTAGACGAACGCCAGGATCACGCCGATCGAGTTCATCAGGAACTTGAAGACCTGGTCGGGCGAGGCGTACGAGGCGAGCACGGCGGCCCAGGCGGCGACGGTGCCGAGCAGGATCGCGCGGACCGGGACGCCCCGCCCGTTCAGCCGCACCAGGCCGGACGGCGCGTCGCCGTCGCGGGTCAGCACGTACAGCATCCGGGACGAGACGTAGATCGCCGAGTTGAGCACCGACAGCACCGCGGTGAGGATCACCGCCTGCATCACGGTCCCGGCGGCCGGGACGCCGATCGTGTCGAGGGCGCTGACGAACGGGCTGGTCAGCACCCGCGCGTCGTTCCACGGCAGGATCGTGACGACCAGCAGGATCGACAGGACGTAGAACAGCGCGACGCGCCACAGGACGTTGCCGGTGGCGCGGGCGACGGCGCGGCCCGGCTCGCTGCTCTCGGCGGCGGCGATGGTGACGATCTCGGTGCCGCCGAACGCGAACATCACGGCGACGATCGCGGTGAAGACCGACGTGACGCCGTTCGGGGCGAAGCCGCCGTGGTCGGTGATCGCCGACAGTCCGCCGGGCGCGTCCGGCCAGAGCCCGAGGACGTACAGCGCGCCGAGCACGAGGAAGACCAGGATCGCCGCGACCTTGATCGACGCGAACCAGAACTCGAACTCCCCGAACGAGCGGACCGAGACCAGGTTGACGGCCGTCATGACGACCAGCAGCGCGGCGGCGAGCACCCACTGCGGCAGGTCGATCCACTCGGCGAGGATCGCCGCGCCGGCCACGGCCTCCGCGCCGACGAGGATCACGTACAGGTACCAGTAGAGCCAGCCGATCGTGAAGCCCGCGAACGGGCCGAGCGCCATGCGGGCGTACTCGGCGAGCGACCCGGCGACGGGCCGGGCCACCACCATCTCGCCGAGCGCGCGGAGCACGCAGAGGACGAGCAGGCCCGCGGCGGCGTAGGACAGCACCGCGGCGGGCCCGGCGGTCCTGATCACCGCGCCGCTGCCGACGAACAGGCCCGCGCCGACCGCGCCGCCGATGGCGAGCATCGTCATGTGGCGGCGGCGCAGCCCGGTCCGCAGGCCGGTCCGCGTATCGGTTTCGGGCATGGCGTTCTGATCCCGTCGGTACGGAGGGGTGGGCGGCCAACACCCTAGATGACCTCGGCGGGGCATCGGCGGCAGGGGCGGCCTGCCCGGTTTCGGACGGCACCGAACCGAACGGGAACGGCGCACGCCCGCTCACTTTACGTGATCGCCGCGCGCTACCCGCCCCCGACCTCGTTCACCGCGAAGTCGTCGAACCCGGCCTGGAAGTACGCCCGGGACATGCCGGTGTTGACGACGATGCCGGAGCGCCCGTTGCGCGGCGGGTCCTGCGAGTCGGCGAACGAGAGCGTGTCGCGGCCGTTCACCCAGACGCGGACGCGGGTGGCGCTGCCCCGCAGGTCCACCTCGGCCTGGATCCGGTTGAAGTCCTTCGGCCGGAAGCCGGGCGCCGGGGCGGACTTGAGGTTGGCGCGCTCCTTGCGCGTCATCCGGTCGAGGCGCACCGTGCCGTCCGGACGGAGCAGGACCTCGTAGCCGTCGCCCGCGCCGTTGCCGAGCAGGGTCAGGCCCGCGAAGCCCGGCGTGGCGTTCCCGAAGCGCATCCGGACGTCGGTCAGGAAGCGGCTCGGCGACCGCGCCGGCTGCCCGGGGGCGACGCAGTACGTGGGGCTGGTGGAGATGTCGACCACGATCTGGAACGTGCCGTCGTCGGGCGGGCCGCAGTCGTTCGCCCAGGCGGAGTCGGGCCCGTCGAACGTCATCCGCTCCACCACCGGGTCGCCGGCCGCGGGCGGGCCGCCGTCGTCGCCGCCGGACAGGTACGCCCAGCCCGCGCCCGCCGTCGCGACCAGCGCGAGCGCCGCGCCCGCCGCGATCAGCGGCACCCGCCACCGTTGTCCGGCCGCCGCCCGGCGGGCTCCGCGCCCGCGGGCGAGGCCCGTGCCGCGGGCGACGCCGGCCTGCGGGGCGTTCCGCCCGGCGCGCAGCCCCCTGCGCTTGCGGCCCGGCGGCTCCGCGGCCGGCTCGGGGTTGGGGCCCGTGAGCAGGGGCGCGGGCGCGGCCTCGCGGGCCGGCACGGCGGCGGGCTGGCCGGTGAGCTGGGCCAGCAGGTCCTGCGCGGACGGACGGCGCGCGGGGTCCTTGTCGAGCGCGGCCGACACCAGGTCGCGCAGGTCGGGGTCGAGCCCGCCGAGGCGGGGCGGCTCGTGCGCCACCCGGAACATGACCTCCGAGAGGTTGCGGCCCGCGAACGGCGTCTCCCCGGTGCCCGCGTACGTGACCACGCAGCCCCACGCGAACACGTCGGCGGCGGAGGTGATCTCGCCGCCGCGCATCAGCTCCGGCGCGACGTACGCGGGCGTCCCCATGAACTGGCCGGTCCGGGTCGGGCCCTCGCCCGCGTCCAGCGCGCGGGCGATGCCGAAGTCGATCACCCGCGGACCGGTCGGGGACAGCAGCACGTTGGACGGCTTCAGGTCGCGGTGCACGATCCCCGCGCCGTGGATCGCGCCGAGCGCCATCGCGATGTTGACCGCGAGCCCCTCCAAGTCGCCGCCGCGCAGCGGGCCGCGCTCGCGCACCGCCTGGTCGAGCGTCGGCCCGTCCACGTACTCGGTGACGACGTAGAGCGGGTCGCCGTCGAGGCGCGCGTCCAGCACCGGCGCGGTGCAGAACCTGCGGACCCGCCGCGCCGCCGTCACCTCGCGCCGGAACCGGACGCGGAACGCCTCGGTCTCGGCGAGGTCGGCGTTGACGACCTTGACCGCCACCGGCCGCCCGGTCGCGTCCTCGCCCGCGTAGACCGTCCCCATGCCGCCGCGGCCGAGCCTGCCGGTGAGGCGGTACGGCCCGACCTCGCGGGGATCGCTCGGGCGAAGCGGGCTCGGCATGCGCGGCTCCAGCGAGGGGGACGGGGCGGCGGGCGGGCCTGTGGGCCAGAGGGTCTCGCGGGGACACTACCGGATCGGCGGGCCGCCCCGGCCGGGCGGACGCCCGGCCCCGCAGGGCCCGCACGGCCCCCGGCCGGGGGCCGTGCGGCGGGCCGTACGCTGGGGGCGGCCGGACGGTGAGGGAGGGGCCATGGACGTGGCGCAGGACGTGCTCGGGCCGGGCTACGAGGCGATCGAGCTGCCGATGGGCCGGGACGCCGAGGGCGAGGTGGTGGCGACGCTCGTGCGGCGGCGCTGCACCGAGCCGTCCCGGCGGGCCGTGCTGTACCTGCACGGCTTCATCGACTACTTCTTCCAGAAGAACCTCGCCGACTTCTACGTCGAGCGGGGCGTCGACTTCTACGCGCTCGACCTCCGCAAGTACGGGCGGTCGCTGCGCCCCCACCAGACGCCCAACCACGTCGACAGCCTCACCGAGTACTTCCCGGAGATCGACGAGGCGGTGCGGATCGTCCGCGACGTCGACGGCCACGGCACGCTGCTGCTGAACGGCCACTCGACCGGCGGGCTGGTCGCGGCGCTGTGGGCCGACCGGGTCCGCGGCGCGGGCCTGGTGGACGGGCTGTTCCTCAACAGCCCGTTCCTCGACATCGCCGAGCCGCTGCCGATGCGCAAGCTCGGCGCCGGGCTCGCGCGGGCGCTGCGGGGACGGTTCCCGAAGGCGCGGCTGCCCGCCGGGGTGTCCGACCGCTACCCGCGCAGCCTGCACCGCGAGCACGAGGGCGAGTGGGAGTTCGACCTCGCGTGGAAGCCGCTGCTCGGGTTCCCGGTGCGGGCGGCGTGGCTGGCGGCGGTCCGGCGCGGGCAGCTCCGGCTGCACGCGGGCCTCGGCGTGGACGTGCCGGTCCTGGTCATGTCGTCGGAGCGCAGCGTCCGCCCGTCCCGCCGCGTCACCGACATCACCACCGCCGACGCCGTCCTGGACGTCGAGCACATGGCCCGCTGGGCGCCGCGGCTCGGCCGCCACGTGACCCTCGTCCGGATCGACGGCGGCCTCCACGACCTGGTGCTGTCGCCCGCGCCCGTGCGGGAGCGGGTCTTCGCCGAGCTCGGCCGCTGGATGGACGCCTACCTGCCCGCGTCCCCGTCCTGACCGCCGCCGCGCGGGGCCCTCGCGCGGGCGGCCGGGCGCGGGCTCAGCGCTTGCGGACGGCCCGCGGCAGCGTCCGGAACGGCGGGACGACCTCGTCGGTGAGCATGAACGCGTAGGCCACGACCCGTCCCGACCAGCGCTGGAACCCCACGACCAGCCGGAACAGCGGCCGGGGGTAGCGCCCGGTGAACGGGATGACCAGCCAGCACGGCACCGCCACGGCGACCAGCAGCACCGTCATCAGCAGCATGACCATCAGGTGCGGGACGACCAGCAGGCCCCGCAGCAGGGTGAACCACCGCCGCGGCCCGCGCCACGCCGCCGGGTAGGGCAGATCGACCTGGACGGTCCGCGTGCCGGTGAGCGCCGCGCCCCCGGTCCGTTCCCCCTCGGCCGGAAGGCTGGACGCGGACGGGCCGGACGGCGCGGACGGCGCGGCGGGCGCGGGGCCGTCCTGCGCGGAGGCCGCCTGCCGGCTCGCGCCCGGCGCGGTGCCGGCGGCGCCGGGAGCGGTGTCCGCCGGTCCCTGCGCGGCGGACGGCACGGGGCCCGAAGCGCCGGCGGGTCCGGAACCCGTGCCGGTGGGGGAGCCCGTGGCCGCGCCGTCGCCGGTGATGCCGATGGGCTCACGGTGCCAGGTCGCCGAGACCCGTTCGGCGGCGCGTTCGGGATCGGCCCGGTCCTGGCCGACGAGGAGGGCGAGCAGCTCGCGGGCGGTCGGGCGCCGGGAGGCGTCCTTGTCGAGCGCGGCGGCGACCACCGCGCGCAGCCCCGGGTCGAGCCCGTCCAGCACCGGCTGCGCGGTGCCGATGCGCTGGAACGTGTCGGCTACGCTCTTGCCCTGGAACGGCGCGCGGCCCGTTCCGGCGTAGGCGACGACGCAGCCCCAGGAGAACACGTCGGACGCCTGGAGGGCGGGCTCGCCGCGCAGCACCTCGGGCGCGATGTACGCGGGCGTCCCCATGAACTGCCCGGTGCGCGTCGGCCCGTCGGCGGCGTCCAGCGCGCGGGCGATGCCGAAGTCGATCACGCGCGGCCCGGTGGACGACAGCAGCACGTTGGACGGCTTGAGGTCGCGGTGCACGATGTGGGCGCTGTGGATGGCGGCCAGCGCGGTCGCGGCGCCGACGGCGAGGCCCTCCAGGTCGGAGCCGGGCAGCGGGCCGTTCTCGGTGACCGCGCTCTCCAGGCTGGGCCCGTCGATGTACTCGGTGACGATGTAGAGGGGGTCGGTCTCCAGCTCGGCGTCCAGCACCGGCGCCGTGCAGAACCGGCTGACCTGCCGCGCCGCCGTCACCTCCCGCCGGAACCTCGCGAGGAACGCGGGCTCTCCGGCCAGCTCGCGGTTGACGACCTTCACCGCCACCCGCCGCCCGGTCGGCTCGGCGGCGAGGTACACCGTGCCCATCCCGCCGCGCCCGAGCCGTCCGAGGAGCTTGTACGGGCCGAGCACGCGCGGCTCGTCGTGGTGCAGCGGCCCGGCGACGGTCGTGGTCATGCACGGGAGCTTAGGGGAGCCCGCGCCGCGGCGGATGGCCCATGAGACCTAACCGCGGATCACTCCGTGGAATGACCCTCCCCGGCCCGGCCAGGGCGCCGGAACCGGGCGCGGTCCCGGCCGTACGGCGTCAGAACCAGTCGGTCATGGTGCCCCGGACCAACGCGATCGCGTCGTCGACGCGGGACGCGACCTCGTCGACGTCCCACACGTCGCGGCGGGCGCAGTCCTCGAACGCGACCCGGGCGGCCGACGCGTGGAACGCGACGATGACCTGGGGCCGCAGATCGGCCTCGGGGTCCACGCCCTCGCGGCGCGCGATCTCGGCGGCGAGCCGCTTCTCCGACGCCGAGTAGCGGGCCATCTGCGCCGCGACCAGCGCCGGGTTGGCCTCGATCACCTGGCGGACGCGGCGGAACCGGTCGGCGTCCTCCGGGCTGCCCTCGGCGACCGTCCGCAGCACCACGCGCAGCGCCTCGAACAGCGCGGTGAACGGGCGCTCCTCCGGCGGGCGGACGGCGAGCGCGTCGGCCACGGCGCGGTCGAAGTCGGCGAGGAAGCCGGTGACGACGTCCTCCTTCGTCGCGAAGTAGCGGAAGAACGTGCGCTGCGACATCTGGACCGCGGCCACGATCTCGTCGATCGTCGTCGCGTCGTACCCCTGGTCGAGGAAGAGGGCGAGCGCGGCGTCGATGAGCGCCATCCGGGTCCGCTGCTTCTTGCGCTCGCGCAGCCCCGAGCCGGCGGGCGGCCCGGGGTGGAGCGGCTCGGCGGTCATCGGCGGGGCTCCTCACCGCTCCGGGGACGGGTGCGCGGGCGCGGGCGCGAGGCGCGCCCGGAGGCATGCCCGCGCCCGTTCCCATGGACTCATGGAAGATTCAAGGATCCATAGAGGGTCTATCACGGACGGCTGGTCGCGCGGTCGCGGCGGGGACGGCGTTCCGGCGTCCCGCGGCGGCCTACGTAAGTATGTCGTGACGCTGGGTAGTTGAAACATAACAGACCGTCGGGGCGAAATAGGTCGACCGAGTCTCCGGGATTCCCCGCCGCCGGACGTCTTCGCGGGTCATGCTGGGGGCCGGTCACCAATTGTCGCCGTCCGGACGCTCCTGGTGATCGTTCGGCGTTCCGGACTCCTGACAAGGCGGGTTGATCGCGGTGTCCGTCATCACCAATGCGCGGCAGATCGCCGAAGTGCGGCGCCACCACCTCGCCGCGCTCGCGTACGAGGTCGACGTCCGGGGGCTGCGCTGGCGGCTGGCCGGGCCTGAGGAGTCGATCCTGACCGTCGTCGGCCCGCGCACCCGCCGGCTGATCATGGTCGTGGCGACCCCGGCGGGCGCCGGCTGGTCGTACCTGTGGACGGGCGGGGGCATCGCCGACGTCACCGACCTCCGCGACGTCGCCGACTGCTTCGTCGCCCTCCTCGGCTGAGCCGGTCCCGCTCGGCCGAGCCGCCCGCCGCCCTCTTCGGCTGAGCCGCCCCGCCCGTTCCGCTCGCCCCGCCCGTTCCCGCCGTTCGCCGCCGTCCCGCGGGATCACTTTTCGGGTGCGATTTCGGGTGCGATTTCCGCGGGGCGCGCTTTCGGTCCGGTGATCCCTCGCGAGCCCTTGCGCGGACGGGCCTGCGCGCCGTTCGCCCGGTCGAAGCGCGACGCCGTCCCGAACGGCCGCACCCCCTCTGACCAGGGCGTTGGCGCGGCGCTCCGGCGGTACGGCAGGTGGGCCCCGCCTTGCCTCCCGGTCCGGCCGTTCCCTAGACTCGGTCACGAACATACGTTCGAACAAGACCGCATGCCTTCCCCCGTGCGATCGCGAGACACAAGGGCGGGGGAGGCAGATGACGCGCGTGTTCGGCGATCCGGTGGAGGTCTGGTCGAGCGACGGACGTCCGGTCCGGTTCGTCTGGCGGGGGCGGCTCTACACCGTGCGGCGGGTGCTGGAGCACTGGGTGACGACCCGGGACTGGTGGCGCGAGCAGCAGCCCGAGGCCGAGGTCACCGGCGAGCGGGAGTTCTGGCGGGTCGAGGCCACCCCGGACCGCGAGATCGGGGTGTACGAGCTGCGCTACGACGCGGCCACCGCGACCTGGATGCTCTCCCGGGTGTGGGACTGAGGCCGCCGTGCACCTGCATGTCGCCTCCGCCTACTCGCTGCGGTACGGCGCGGCGCGCCCGGAGGCGCTCGCGCGCCGCGCCGCCGAGCTCGGCCTGGAGACCCTCGCCCTGACCGACCGCGACGGCCTGTACGGCGCGGTCCGGCACGTCCGCGCCTGCCGCGACGCGGGCGTGCGCCCCGTCCTCGGCGCCGACCTCGCCCTCGGGCCCGGCCCCGGCGGCGGGGAGGAGCGGGCGGTGGTCCTCGCGGCCGGGCGCGCGGGCTGGGCGTCGCTGTGCCGGCTGGTGACCGCCGCGCACGCGGGCGAGCGGGGGAGGCCCGTCGCGAGCCGCGAGCTGGTGGGCGAGCACGCGGACGGCCTGGTCGTCCTGCTCGGCCCCTGGTCGGACGTGGGGCGGGCGGTCGCCGCGCGCCGCCCCGACCTCGCCGCGCGGCGGCTCGCGGCGTGGCGGGCGACGGCCGAGTGCGCGCTGGAGATCGTCGACCACCACGACGTCGGCGACGGGCACCGCGCCGCGCGGATGCTGGCCCTCGCCCGCTCCGAGGGCGTCCCGGCGGTGCTCGGCAACGCCGTCCGCTACCTGGAGCCCGCCGACCACCCCGTCGCGCAGGTGCTGGACGTGACCCGGCGGCTCGTTCCGCTGCACCGGCGGCACCTGGACGACCGGACGGGCCACGCCTACCTGAAGTCCGAGGAGCGGATGCGCCGGACCGCGGCGCTGAGCTGCGGCGCCGAGGAGGCGGACGCGCTGGTCGCCGCCACCCGCGCGCTCGCCGAACGCTGCGTCCTCGACCCCGGCCGCGACCTCGGCATGGACGAGGTGCACCTGCCCGAGACCGGCGCCGACCCGTACGGACGGCTCGCCGCGCGCTGCGCCGAGGGGCTCGCGGCGCGCGGGCTGGACCGTTCGGCGGAGGCCGCGCGGCGGCTGGACCACGAGCTCGGCATCATCGCGCGCAAGGGCCTGGCCGCCTACTTCCTCACGGTCGCGGACGCCGCCGGGCTGATCCGCTCCCGGGGCATCCGCTGCGCGATCCGCGGGTCGGGCGCGGGCAGCCTGGTCAACCACCTGCTCGGCATCAGCGACCTCGACCCGCTCCGGCACGACCTGGTGATGGAGCGGTTCCTCGCCGACAGCCGCCCCGGCCTGCCCGACATCGACCTCGACGTGGAGTCGGCCCGCAGGCTGGAGGCGTACCGGGCGCTGTTCGACCGCTACGGCGCCGACGCCACGGCGTGCGTGTCGATGATGGAGACCTACCGGGCGCGCAGCGCGATCCGCGACGTCGGCAACGCGGTGGGGCTGCCGCCGCAGGAGATCGACGCGATCGCGAAGGCGTTCCCGCACATCCGCGCGCGGCAGATCCGCGCCGCGCTGGCCGACCTGCCCGAGCTGCGGCAGAGCAACCTCGGGCAGGGGCAGCTTGAGGTGGTGTTCCGCATCGCCGAACGGCTCGACGGCCTGCCGCGCCACATCGCCATGCACCCCTGCGGGGTCCTGCTGTCGAACGCGACGCTGCGCGACCGCACGCCCGTCGAGCAGAGCGCGCTCGGGTTCCCGATGAGCCAGTTCGACAAGGACGACGTCGAGGCGATGGGCCTGCTGAAGCTGGACGTCATCGGGGTGCGGATGCAGTCGGCGATGGCGCACGCGGTCGCCGAGGTCGAGCGCGCCGGGGGCGGGCGGATCGACCTTGAGGCCGTGCCGCGCGACGACCCGTCCACCTTCGGGCTGATCCGCACCTCCCGCACCCTCGGCTGCTTCCAGATCGAGTCGCCCGGCCAGCGGGAGCTGATCGGCCGGCTCCAGCCCCGCGACCTGGACGACCTGGTCATCGACATCTCGCTGTTCCGGCCCGGCCCGGTCGCCTCCGACATGGTCACGCCCTACCTGGACTCGCGCGAGGGCCTGCGCGCCCCGGCGTACCCGCACCCCGACCTCGAACCGGTGCTGCGCGAGAGCCTCGGCGTCATCGTCTTCCACGAGCAGGTGCTCCGCGTGATCGACGTCTTCACCGGCTGCGGGCTGTCGGACGCCGAGGCGGCGCGGCGGAGCCTCGCGAGCGAGGAGGGGCAGGCCGTCGTCGGGGCCTGGTTCCGGGAGCACGCGCTGCGGCGCGGCTACGACGAGGCGTCGGTCGAACGGGTCTGGCGGATGCTCACGGCGTTCGGGTCGTTCGGGTTCTGCAAGGCGCACGCCGCGTCGTTCGCCCTGCCCACCTACCAGTCGGCGTGGCTGAAGCGGCACCATCCGGCCGCGTTCTTCGCGGGCGTCCTCACCCACGACCCCGGCATGTACCCCAAGCGCGCCATCCTCGACGACGCCCGCCACTACGGCGTCCCGATCCTGCCGCTGGACGTCAACCGCTCGACCGCCGACTGGCACGTCGAGCCCGTCTCCCAGGGCGGCGCGGTGGCCGGACCCGCGAACGCGGGCCCGAGCGGGGACGCGGGCGGCGGCGGCGCACCTTCCGGCGCGGCGGCGCTCGCCCACGGCATCCGGGTGGCGCTGAACGAGGTCAAGGGCATCAGCGAGGCGGAGGTCGGACGGATCGTGGAGGAGCGGCCGTACCGTTCGCTGACCGACTTCTGGCGGCGCGCCCGCGTCTCCCGGCCGATCGTCGAACGCCTCGTCCTCGCGGGCGGGTTCGACGCCCTGTACGACGCGGTCTCCGCGTCCCCCTCCGGCTCCTCCTCCCCTCCGCCGCCGACCGGCCGGGCGGAGGCGACGCGGTGACGCCGCGCCGCGACCTGCTCTGCCGCGTCGGCGTCCTGGACCGCGCGACCGCCCGTCCGGGACGCGGCGTGATCGAGGGCCAGCTCCCGCTCGGCGTCGAGGACGGCACGGAGGCGGGCGCCGAGGCGGGGGCGGGCCTCGGGATCGTCGAGGAGATCCGTCCCGGCGAGCTGCCGCCGATGACGCCGTCGGAGGTGGTCGAGGCGGAGCTGGAGATCCTCGGCATGGACGTCAGCCGGCACGTGCTCACGTTCTACGACGGCCTGCTGCGCGAGCTCGGCGTCGCCCGCGCCCGCGGCCTGCGCGACCGGGCCGGGGGCGGCGACGTCCTGGTCGCGGGCGTCAAGGTCGCGACGCAGACCCCGGCCGTACGGTCCGGGCAGCGCGTCATCTTCGCCACGCTGGACGACGCGACCGGGCCCGTCGACCTGACGTTCTTCGAGTCGGTGCAGGAACGGTGCGCGGCGACGGTGTTCGGGTCGTGGCTGCTGGTGGCGCGCGGCCGGGTCCGCAGGGCCGGGGGCCGCGCGGTCTCGGTCACCGCGACCGCCTGCTGGGACCTGCCCGGCCTGTACGAGGCGTGGCGCGGCGACGGCATCGGCGCCGTGCGGCGGATCATGGCGCGCTCCGGGCCGGGCCCGGCGGGGCGCCCCGTCGGCCGGCGCGTCGTCCACGCCACCGGGTTCGCGACGTCGCCGTACGCCGACGTCGGGCACGCGGGCGAGGCGGTCAAGCGCCCTCCGGCCCGCCTGTACCACGCGAGCGGCGGCAGCTCGGGCCCCACCGCCTGAGCCCGTCCGGCCGCGGCGGGGGTCAGGTCTCGCGGGCTATCTGGAGGCGGGTGATCTGGAAGACCGTCGCCATGCAGAGCGCGGCGGCGAGGGCCTGGAACGCGGCGGCGGCCACGCCGACGTGGATCTCGAAGCGGGCCTCGGCGAGGGTCTGCACGCCGTCGCCGCTCGCGAACATCCGGGCGAGGCCGAGGCCGAGCAGCACGCACGCCCACCAGCCGAACACCACCAGGCCCGCCGCCTGGCGCTCGGCCAGGCGGTAGCGGCCGCTGTTGACCCACACCTCGTACACGATGCGCGGCGGCATCCAGAGGTTGACCACGGGGCAGAGCCAGCCGAAGACCACCCAGGCCCGGTGGTGCTGGTGCGGGCCGGGCGACTGGCCGAAGGCCCGCCACAGCCAGCCGAGGTAGAGCAGGCCCGTGACGCCCGCCATCACCCCGCAGATCAGGAAGACGTCGGTGTACGGCGCGAGCGCGTGGCCGGTGCCGGCCGGGTCGTAGGTGTCGTGGGTGGCGCCGCGCAGCGGATGGCCGAGCCGCAGCAGGCTGATGCCCGAGCCGAGCGCGACGAACGCGTTGAATCCGAGCAGCATGAACACCGCCACCCCGACCGCCCGGAAGTCGCGTCGCCGCGCCCACGCGCCGCACGCGGGGCAGCGGGCGACCTCGGTCGGGATGATGTCGCCGCACAACGCACACGGCATGATCCACCTCCGAGGGTTTTGCGCTTCCTTTTCTTCGGATACTACGTACCTTTGACTTTCGGTGCCCATCGGAGGTTCGCGCCGACGTGGATCCAGGGGAGCCTTAGGGGGCCGGGGCGCTCCCCGGCGCTCCTCGCGGAGCGGGCGGAGCGCGGCGAAGATCCGTTCTCCGGCTCGTTGACCTGCGGGAACGCCTGCCGCCGCACGGGGGCAGGTCCATCTGTCCGGTGCGCTGACAAGGGCGCACCCCTGCGTCCGCCGGGGCCCGGAGCCGTTCACAGGATCAGCGCGCCCGCCGCGGCGGTCGCGGCGGCCGTCAGGGCCGCCCAGGCGGCCAGGCGGCGCAGGTCGGCGCCGCCCGCGCGGCGCGGGTCGGGCTCCAGGAGCCGTTCGGGACGGAAGCCCGTGACCAGGGCGAGCGCCCACCACTCGGCGGTCAGCGCGATCGTCGCGTACAGGAACCCGAAGCCGGCGACCGAGCAGGCGAGGACGGCGCCCGCCGGGGTCAGCGCGTGCGCGAACAGCGCGGGCGCCCGCGCGAGCCCGTGCACCCCGCGGCGCAGCCCGGCCAGGACGACGCCCCACCCGACGGCCCCGAGGACCCACAGGGCCAGGATCGGCCCGGGGATGCCCGTCAGCGACTCCGGTCCCAGTGCCGTTCCCCCTTCGCGGGGCCGAACCCCGTCTCGCCCGCGGCGTCCGCCGTGCTCCGTTGATCATGCCGTGGCCGCCGGGCCGGCCGTCCGCCGGGGGTACGGCGCGGGCGGGACCCGCGAGGGCCGCGTGTCCGCGCGTCCGCGCGGCGGGACGGGCCGCGGCGGGCGGCCGGTCAGCGCATGAGCCCCGACTCCCAGGCCCACGCCGCGATCTCGCCGCGGTTGCGGGCGTCGAGCTTGCGCTGCACGCTGCCGAGGTGGGTCTTGACCGTGGACAGCGCCACGTACAGCTCGCCGGCGATCTCGTCGTTGGTACGGCCCCGCGCGACGAGCCGTACGACGTCGAGCTCGCGGTCGGTGAGCGCCTCGCGCGGCGCGGCGGCGCCCGCGGGCCCGGCCGCGGGCGGCGCCGCGAGGTGCTCCAGCAGCCGGACCGTGATCGACGGTGACACGAGCGCCTCGCCGTTGGCGGCGGCGCGGACGGCCTCCACCAGCAGCGCGGGCCCGCTGTCCTTGAGCAGGAACCCGACGGCGCCGCCGCGCAGCGCCCCGTAGACGTACTCGTCCATGTCGAACGTGGTGACGATCACCACCCGGAGCGGGTCGGGGACGTCGCGCCCGGCCAGCAGCCGGGTCGCCTCCAGCCCGTCGATCTTCGGCATGCGGATGTCGAACAGGCACACGTCCGGGCGCAGCCGCCGCGCCAGGGCGACGGCCTCCGCGCCGTCGCGGGCCTCCCCGACCACCTCCATGCCGGCCTGCGAGTCGATGATCATCCGGAAGCCGGTCCGGACCATCTCCTGATCGTCGGCGATGAGCACACGGATGGTCACGGGCCGATTGTCTCAGGCATCGCGCACGGGCAGGACGGCGACGACCTCCCAGCCGCCCTCCGGCCTCGGCCCGGCCCGCAGGAGCCCGCCGACCGCGTCGATCCGCTCGCGCAGCCCCGCGAGCCCGAACCCGCTGGACGGCAGCCGCCGCGACCGGCCCTGCCCGTCGTCGCGCACGGCCACCTCCACCGAGCCGTCCGCGAGCCGGGTGACGGACACGTGCACGGCGGTGGAGTCGGCGGCGTGCTTGCGGGCGTTCGTCAGCGACTCCTGGACGACCCGGTGCACCGACGTCGTCACCTCGGGCGGCAGGTCGCCGAGCCCCGGCGACAGCGACAGCGTCGCCGGGGGATGGGAGAACGCCGCGACGACCTCCTCCACCCGCGCCAGGCCGCCGACCGGACGGGGCGCGCCGTCCCCTCCGGGCCCGTCCCCGCCGGGGCCCTGGCCTCCGGGCGCCCGGCCCGCGTCGCCGTCCGCCGCGCCCGCGTCCTGCGCGTCGCGCAGCAGCCCCACCATGCGCCGCATCGAGGTCAGCGCCTCGGTGCCCGCCTTCTCGATCCCCCCGAACATCCTGTCGAGCTGTTCGGGGGACTGCCCCGCGCCCGATTGCGCGGCGAACCGCGCCGCCTGCGCCTGGACGACGATCCCCGTCACGTGGTGGGCGACGAAGTCGTGCAGGTCGCGGGCCAGCTCCAGCCGTTCGTCCCGGCGCGCGGCGGCCAGGGTGCGGGACCGCCGCGCGTCCACCGCCCGCAGGTACAGGCCGACGCCGATCGCGACCGCCGCCAGCACCCCGAGCGGCGCGGTGAACAGCACCGCCGCGATCGTCGAGGCCCGGAACGGCAGCGCCATCAGCGTCGCGGTCAGCGCGACCGCGACGGGCACGAGCCGGTCGCGCGGCGTCTTCCACACCACCCGCGCGATCAGGACGAGCAGTCCGCCGATCTCGACGACCACGCTCATCCCCTGGAAGTCCGGCGAGGCCAGCGCGATGAACAGCGTGATCAGCCCGGACACCGCCGCCACCGCGATCGCCCAGCCCGTCAGATGCCGGACGGCCATCGCGCCCGCCGTCACCACGAGCGCGACCAGGATCATGCAGAGCTCGAAGCCGCTGTCGAGGCCGGTGAGCAGGACCGCCAGCAGGTACAGGCAGGCCAGGCCCACGTAGACGACCCGCGCCAGGCACCCGCCCGCCGTGTGGATCCGATCCAGTCCCGCTCCCGCCTCGCCCATGCCCAGGAAGGTTACGACCCTGTGCGTACCCCTGGATCGACCATTCGGCCGATGCCCCCGCCGACGGGACCGAACCTCCGTCCGATGTGGCCGACCTGCCCGTTCTCCGACGATGGGGGCATGAACCCGATGTACCTGCTCTACGCGCCCGTCGCCGCCGCCTTCGTCGTCTTCGTGATCTACGGGGGCCTGGTGCTGCCCGCCAAGGAGATCGCCGAGTCCGTCCGCGACCGCGCCCGAGGCCCGAACCCCCGCCCCCCGAGCCGTCCGACACCTCCGGGCCGCAGCACGACGCCGCCGAACGCGCCGAGGCCGACCCCCGCACCGCCGCTGCCCGCCGAGCCGAGGTCATCGACCTCCCCACGCCCCGTACCTCCCGAAAGGCCGCCGCATGAACAACCTGCCAGCAGCCCCCGCCGGGGGCGCGACGTCCGGCGCCGGTGAGGCGGTGCTGGTGGGCACCGGCCTGGTGAAGCGGTTCGGGCCCGCGGTGGCGCTGGCCGGGGTCGATCTCACCGTCCACCGGGGGAGACCGTCGCGATCATGGGTCCGAGCGGCTCGGGCAAGTCCACGCTGCTGCACTGCCTCGCGGGGATCATGAAGCCGGACGCGGGCGAGGTGCGGCTGCTCGGCGGCCGCATCGACGCCCTCGGCGAGCGGCGCCGCAGCGCGCTGCGGCGTTCCCGGTTCGGCTTCGTGTTCCAGTTCGGCCAGTTGCTGCCCGAACTGCCCGCCGTCGAGAACGTCGCGCTGCCCCTCATGCTGGGCGGCACCCCGCGCCGCGCCGCCGTGAACGCGGCCCGCACCTGGTTCGCTCCGCTCGGGCTGGGCGGCATGGAGCACCGCCGCCCCGGCGAGCTGTCCGGCGGCCAGGCGCAGCGCGTCGCCATCGCCCGCGCCCTGGTCACCGCGCCCGCCGTCGTGTTCGCGGACGAGCCCACCGGCGCGCTCGACCAGGCCACCGGCCACGAGACCATGAACCTGCTGGTGGAGGCCACCCGCCACAACGGCGCCTCCCTCGTCGTCGTCACCCACGACCCCACCGTGGCCCGCTGGTGCGACCGCACGGTCGAGGTCCGCGACGGCCGCCTCGTCCACCCCGCCCCGCACAGCGCAGGGCCGTCCACCCCGACCACGCCACCCACCCCGCACGACGCGGGCCCGTCCAGCCCGTACGACGCGGGCCCGTCCGGCCCGTACGTCCCGGGGGCACCCGGCTCGGCCCCAGCGCCCGGCTCGTATGGCGCGGGGGCGTCCGGCTCGTACGGCCCGGGGGCACCCGGCTCGGCCGCAGCGCCCGGCTCGTACGGCACCGGGACGCCTGGTGCGTACGGTGCGGGGGCGTCCGCCCCGGCCGCGGCGCCTCGTTCGTACGGTGCGGGGGCGCCTGTCTCGTACGGCACGGGTGTTCCTCGTAGCGGCTGGGACGCTTTCCAGGTTCGGCATGTGGAGAGTGCGTGATGCGGACGGTGCTTGAGCTCGCGTGGCGGTTGCTGCGGGGCGGGGGGCGGCGCGGACTTCTGGGGTCTCTGCTGACGTTGGCGGCGGTGGCCGTCTCGACGGGGCTGCTGATGTTCGCGGTGGGGGCCAACCACGCGTTCGGGCAGCGGGCGGACGCCGACGCGTGGCGGCATCCGCACAAGGCCGCCGCCGGGAAGGGGACCGCGATCGAGGCGCTGTCCACCGACTACGTGCGCGGGAAGCCGATCACCGTGGTGGACCTGGCCGCGCTGGACGGGCGGGCGCCCGTTCCGCCGGGGATGAAGCGGTTCCCGAAGCCGGGGGAGACGTGGGTGTCGCCCGCGCTCGGCCGGATGATGGCGGACCGGCCCGCCGACCGGCTCGCCCAGCGGTTCCCGTCGGGAAAGGCCGCCGGGACGCTCGGACGCGAGGCGCTGATCCATCCGGACGAACTGGTCGCGGTCATCGGCCGCGCGCCGTCCGACCCGGCGGTTACCGCCCAGCGGAACGAGTCCGAAGCCGTTGACGCGACCGCCGCGCCGGAACGGATCGACGCGTACGCGACCGGCGCGGTGTCGTCGCGGGCGCAGGTCTACCAGGTCCTGATGATCATCGCCTCGGTGCTGATGGTCGTGCCGCTGCTGGTGTTCGGGGGCGCGGCGGCCCGGCTCACCGTGGCCCGCCGCGACCAGCGCCTCGCCGCGCTGCGGCTCGTGGGCGCGACGCCCGGCCAGGTCGTCGCGATCACCACCGCCGAGGCGGTGCTCACCGCGGCGGCGGGCGCGCTCGCCGGCGTGGCGCTGTACGCGGCGGCCGTCCCGGCGCTGACCAGGATCACGATCGCGGGCGGCACCTGGTACGCCGGTGACCTGTGGCCCGGCCTCGCCGCCCTCGCCGTTCCGGCCGCCGTGCCCGTCCTCGTCGGGATCAGCGCGGTCGCCGGTTTGCGCCGCGTCGTGGTCAGCCCGCTCGGCGTCGCCCGCCGCGAGACGCCGCCGCACCTCAAGGCCGTACGGCTCGCCGCGTTCGTCCTCCTGCTGGTCGCGTTCGCGGCGGTGAGCGGCTCGCTCGGCGGCATGGGCAAGGCGGGCCTGGTGGTGCTGCTGGCGTTCCTCGCGCTCGCGTTCCTCGGCATCAACCTCGTCGGCCCGTGGGCGGTGGCGCTGATCGGCCGGATCGCGGTCGCCACGGCGCGCGGCCCCGCCCGGCTGCTCGCCGGACGGCGGCTGCTCGACGACCCCCGTTCCGCCTGGCGGACCGTCGCGGGCGTCGCGCTCACCGGCTTCGTCGCGGGCTTCCTCGCCCTGATGAACCCGTCGGCGTCCGCGCTCGGCGACCACCCGACCGACCGCCTCGAACTCCTCGTCCCGCACGACCGTTCCGCCGCCGTGTCGCGGCAGGTCCAGGAGCGGGTGAACGGCCTGCCCGCGACGGTCACCGTGGACCGCGGGCGGACGGACCCCCCGCTCCCCGTCCCCGGCCGCGCCGACGGCGAGGAGGCGGACGACACGGTCGCCGTACGGGTGCGGGGCGGCGCCGACCAGGTCGAACGGGCCCGCACCGCGCTGGCCGGGGTCGTTCCCGGCAAGGTCGCGACCACGCCCGCCGACCCGGACGCCGTCCAGGCTGAACTGCTCGCCGACCTGCGCACCGGCGCGCTGACCGTCCTCGCCGTGTCTTTCCTCATCGCGATCACGAGCGCGGGCATCACCGGCGCGTCCGCGGTGCTCGACCGGCGCCAGGCGTACGCGATGCTGCGGCTGGCCGGGACGCCGCTCCAGGTGCTCGACCGGGCGCGCCGCCAGGAGACCGTCATCCCGCTCGCCGTCATGGGCGGCGGATCGATCCTGACGGGCCTGTTCTTCGCCGCGCCGTTCGCCGCCGGCTTCGGCGTCTCGGGCGCGCTGACGCTGCTGGCGTTCGTCGTGCTCGGCTTCGCGGGAATCCTCGGCGCGGGCGCCCTGAGCCGCCCCCTCCTCCGCTCCGTCACCGCCGACCCGGCTCCCCGTCCGGACTGACCGCGAAAAATCCGTGGCGCCGCAAGAGGAACGAAGGGCAGGCTGGGCGCATGGAGATCAGGGAGGCCGGCGCGGCGGACTGGCCCGCGATCTGGCCGTTCCTGCGCGGGATCGTGGCGGCCGGCGAGACGTTCAGCTGGCCGCGCGACATCGACGAGGCGACGGCGCGGACGTTCTGGACGGCGGAGCCGCCGGGACGCACGGTCGTCGCCGTGGACGGTGACGGCGCGGTCCTTGGCACCGCGACCATGGGGGCCAACCACATGGGCCCCGCGTCGCACATCGCCACGGCGAGCTTCATGGTCGACCCCGCGCACGCGGGACGCGGCGTGGGGCGCGCGCTCGGCGAGCACGTCATGGCCTGGGCCCCGGCGAACGGCTTCCGGGCGATGCAGTTCAACGCCGTCGTCGAGACGAACGAGCGGGCCGTCCACCTGTGGCGGTCGCTCGGCATGGAGATCGTCGCGACGCTCAAGGAGGGCTTCCTCCACCCGCAACACGGCTACGTCGGCCTCCACATCATGTACCGCGTCTTCTAACCCACCCCACTCAGCCCGGCCTGCCCGGGCCGCCGGCCTGGCCCGCCTGGCGCGGATCGTCCCGGCGTGGTTCGTCCAACGTGGACTGTCCGTCGCGGACCATCTGGCGTGGACTGTCCGGCACGGACCGCCCGGAACGGATCGCCTACGTGGACCGCTTGGCGTGCACCCTCCAGCGCGGGCTGCTAGGCGCGGGCCGCCGGCGCGGAGTGTCCGGCGCGGAGTGCCTGGCGTGGATCGCCCGGCGCGGATGTCCGGCGCGGATCGCCTACGTGGACCGCCTGGCGCGCACCGCCCGGCATGGGCCGCCCGGCACGGATCGCATGGGCGGACCGTCTGAGCGTCGCGTTCGGGTGGCCGAACGCGCGTTCGAAAAATGTCAGTGGCGGTGCGTAAGTTGGCTGCGTGGCGTGGGGGACGTCACGAAATAAGCATCGAACCGGCGAACTTGTTCGATGCGTACCTACGGGTGCATTTCGACCGTCGGCGCGAGGCGCAGGGGGCGTCCGTGCCGCCGGGTTTCTGGAAGGGGTAGTGGCAGTGATGAACGAAGCGACAGGCACGTTCCATCTCACTAGCCCACGACTGGACGGGCCCGCCGAGCGGACCCTGGTCGAGCCGTGGCTCACCGAACTGACCCACCTGGCCCTCAACGCCTACACCGAGGCGCACGAGGCCCCGCCCCCGCACCGGCGCGCGGCATCTGCGGCCCCGGTGGCACCCGCCGTCCCGGCGAGGCCCGCGCTCGCCCCGACACGCACCGCCCCGGCGGTCCCGGCGAGGTCCGGGCTCGCCCAGACGCCCACCGCCCCGGCCGTCCCGGCGATGCCCGCAGTGGCAGCGGCGCACGCCATGCCCGCGGCACCGGTCGTCCCGGCGATGCCTGCGCCCCCGCCCTTCCCGGCGATGCCCGCGGCTTCGTCGGTCTCGCCGGTCCCGGCGGTCCCGGCGATGCCTTCGGTGGCAGCCGCCCTCGCCACGCCTGCCGAGCCGGCCGCCCCGCCGATGGTCACCGCCCAGATGCTCGCCGACGAACGCCGAGTAGCGCTGGCCGCCTGACCCGCCGCCCGCCGCCCGCCGTCCGGGAGCGCGACGCGTTCCCGGGCGGCGAAACGGCGTCTCGAAATGTAAGACGCGATTCTCAAAACTTGAGAAGTGGTTCTAGGGTGGACGCATCGGCGCGGCGGTGCGTCCACGGTGCCGCCGCCTGAGCGGAAGGGCACCCGATGACCGCGTACACCCACGGCCACCACGCGACCGTGCTGAGCTCCCACCAGTGGCGCACCGCCGCCAACTCGGCGCCCCACCTGCTGCCCCACCTGCGCGACGGGCTGTCGCTGCTGGACGTCGGGTGCGGGCCGGGCACCATCACGGCCGACTTCGCCGAACGCGTCGGGACCGGCCGGGTCACCGCGGTCGACGCCGCCCCCGGCGTCCTGGCCGAGGCCGAGAAGACCGTCGCCGCGCGCGGTCTCGGCAACGTCACGTTCGCCGTGGCCGACGTCCACAAGCTGGACTTTCCGGACGACTCGTTCGACGTCGTGCACGTCCACCAGGTGCTCCAGCACATTGCCGACCCGGTCCAGGCCCTGCGCGAGATGCGGCGCGTGTGCAGGCCCGGCGGAATCGTGGCGGCCCGCGAGGCCGACTTCGGCAGCATGGTCTGGTATCCCGACCCGCCCGGCATGGACAGCTGGATGCCGATCTACATGAAGGTCGCGCGCGGCAACGGCGGCGAGCCCCACGCGGGCCGCCTCCTGGCGTCGTGGGCCCGCCGCGCCGGCTTCACCGACGTCACCGCCTCGGCGTCCGCGTGGTGCTACTCCACGCCCGAGGAGCGCGAATGGTGGAGCGAGTCGTGGGGCGGCCGGATGCTGCACTCGTCGGTCGCCGAGACCGCCGTCGCCGCGGGCCACGCCACCCGCGAAGAGCTCCAGCGCGTGTACGACGGCTGGAAGGCGTGGGCCGCGTCCGAAGACGGCTTCTACTCCGTCCTCAACGGCGAGATCATCTGCCGTCCCTGACCCCGCCCGCGCCGCGCGGCCGAGGCGTCACTCGGCGGGCCCGGCGATGGGGAAGCCGGAGGCGCCGGGCGGCCGGTAGGTGGTCCGCTCGTTGAGCCGCGGGAACGGCTCGTCGGGGACCTCGACGCCGAGGAAGGCGCACAGCGGTTCCCAGCCCTGCCCCACCTCGTACGTCAGCAGCCGGTCGGCGGGGACGGCCCGCTGGACGGCCTCGGTGTGGGCGCGGAACCCGGCGATCACCCGTTCGGCGTCCCGGGGTTCGCAGCCGAAGTCGTGCCGGAACCGCAGCCGCCACGCCCGGTCGATGGGGCCGGGTTCGGGCTCGTTGCGCGGGTTGTAGATCGTGGCCATGGCGCTCTCGTACCACCGGCGCGGATCGCGGACGCTCAGCAGCACCTTCGCCTGCGGGTAGTGCGCGGTCAGCTCCCGCCAGAACGAGCGCCCCGGGAAGTCCACGGTGGCGCGGTAGCCGCGGAAGATCTCGTCCCAGTCGACCGGCTCGCCCCGCGCGGCGTCCAGCCAGGCCCAGCCGCGTTCGGGCTCTCGCTGGATCTCGACCATGTGGTAGCACGGGCCGAATCCGAGCCGTTCCAGCGCGTGCTTCAGGGAGAGTGTCCCGGTGCGTCCCATCCCGGCGCCGATGATCTCCATGGGCTCTCCTTTGGCGTTTGCTCACAGAGAGTAAGTTTCCCGTCCCGGGCGAGGCACTGTCCCGGCCGCCACAGCCCCCTCCTGACGACTCCGCGCATCCGGCGAACGACGCGCGGTCCCCCGTGGGGCGGGGGAGGGCGCAGGGTGCGCGGAGTGATCGCCGTAGGGTCGTGGTGTGACCGATAACGACTGGGAACGGCGCATCGCCGACCTGTGGGCGTCGATCGACGACCTGCCCGCGGACGAGTTCGTGGCCCGCATGGACCGGGTCGCCGCCGGGGTTCCGGAGGCCGTCGCCGCGTTCGAACGGGCGTCGGCGTTCGACTCGACCGGCCGCCCGGACCGCGCGGTGCCGCTGTACCGGCAGGGGCTCGAAGCGGGACTCACCGGCGTCCGCCGCCGCCGGGCGGTGATCCAGCTCGCCAGTTCGCTGCGCGCGCTCGGCCGGGCGGAGGAGAGCGTCGCCCTGCTCGCGGCCGAGCGCGAGCGCGATCCCGCCCGCGCCGGCGCGGGCGAGCGCGAACTCGACGACGCCGTCGCGGCGTTCCTCGCGCTCGCGCTCACCGACGTGGGCCGCGAGCGCGAGGCGGTCGCGCTGGCACTGTCCGCCCTGTCCGCTCACCTGCCCAGATACCAGCGCTCCCTGGCCGCCTGCGCCACCGCGATCACCTAAGGATCGTGCCGCAGCGGCCCCCGCTCTCGGGCTTGCGGGTTGGGCGTCCGGTGAGGCGGGGGCGGTGGCGGGGCTTCGGTCAGGGGCGTGTCCACTCGGGGTCTCGGCCGCTGAGGCCGAGGACGCGGTGCAGCAGGGGGGCCGACTCCGGGACGGCGACGATGGGGCCGAAGAAGCCGTCGGGGCTTTCGGTGTCCTGCGGGGTCAGCAGGTGGAGGCTCGGCTCCAGCGTCGCGGGGGCCGGGTCGAACGGCTGGCCCGTGGAGACGGCGACGTCCCACCCGTGGACGACCAGTTCGTTGAGGGCGACCGTGCCCGCGATCTCGGCGGGCAGGTCGAAGCCGCCCGCGGCCGTCGTGCCCTCCCACGCGGCGGGCGCCTGCCACGCCTCGGCGAGCGTCTTCAGGCGCGCGGGGATCCGGGTGCGCCAGTCGTCGCCGAGCCGGGACGCGTCGCCGGACGGACCCTGCGAGCCCCCTTCGGGGAAGTCCTTCAGCGCCGCGTTGGTGAACGCCTGCGCCAGGCCGTCGATGTGGTCGATCAGGTCGCCCAGCGTGTAGTCCTCGCAGGGGGTCGGCGCGGTGAGCTGCTCGTCGGTCACGCCGGCGAGCAGGGCGGCCATGGCGTCGGCCGCGGGCGTGAGGTCGGGCTTGGGGGACATCGGCGGTTCCTCTCGGTTCGTTCGCGTGCGTGTGCGGACCTGCGGCGCGGGCGGAAGTCATCGCTACGTGACCCAGCGGCGGAAACCGCCCTCGGCGTCGATCACCTGCCCGGTGATCCACTCGCTGTCGTCGGAGGCGAGCCAGCGGACGAGGCGGGCGACGTCGGCGGGGCGGCCCCAGCGGCCCCGGGGCAGCGAGCGCGCGACGTGCGCGGTGAGCTCGGCGCCGGCCCAGCCGGTGTCGACCGGGCCCGGGTTGACCGTGTTGACGGTGATGCCGCGGTCGGCGAGCGCGTCGGCCAGGCTCCGCGTCATCTGGTGGATCGCGCCCTTGCTGATCGCGTACGGCAGCTCCCCGGGCATCGGCGCGAGGTGCTGCCCCGAGGTGAACAGCACGATCCGTCCGCCGGGACGCTCGTCGTCGTGGGCGCGCGCGTAGGACTGGGCGAGCAGCGCGCTGGCGCGGGCGTTGACCGCCCAGGAGAGGTCGAGCTCGGCCGCGGTGAGCTTCTCCAGCGTCTGCGTCGAGCTACGCGCGTGGTTGGCGACGAGGACGTCCACCGCCCCGAACGTCTCGACCGCCGCGGTGACGACCCGTTCCGGCGCGTCCGGGTCGGCGAAGTCGACTTCCACGTGTGGGACGTCGGGGCCCAGCTCGGCGGCGGCGCTCGTCGCGTCCGCGCCCCAGGGCTGCTCGGCGTCGTGCTGTGCCCAGGACTGGACGAGCACCTTGGCGCCGGCGTCGAGCAGCTCGCGGGCGACGGCGAAGCCGATGCCCGCCCGCCGGCTCACTCCGGTGACGATCGCGACCCTTCCCGCGAGGGTGTTCTGCATGGGGGCCACCCTAGGCGGTGCTTGGGACATTCCAAGGAAATTTATGGATTGACCTGCTAAGACGCCTTCTGGACGATGGCCCGATGGATGTCGCCGAACTGCTGGAGGCCCGGGGCGCGCGGGAGATCACGCACCCCGGCGGGACCCTTTTGCGCCATTTGTTCCGCGTCCGGGATGAGCTGGAGGAATGGGGCGCCCGGCCCGATCTGAGCGCCGCCGGATCGGCGCACGCCTTTTACGGGACGGACGGTTTCGCGACCGCTCTCGGAGACCTCGCGGAACGTCCGGTATTGGCCGCCGCCATCGGCGAGGAGGCCGAACGGATCGTCCATCTGTACGCGAGCTGCGACCGGGGCTTCACGCATCGGCGGCTGGCGGACGGGGCGTTCAAGGACCGTTTCACCGGTCTCGTCCGCGAGATCCCGTTCGGTGACCGGTGCGACTTCGCGGAGCTGACCGTCGCCAACGAGCTCGACGTCCTGCGGCACGACGCCGGGCTCAGGGCCCGGTACGGCCGGGCCCTGAGCGAGCTGTTCGCGTCGTGGGACGGGCTGCTGTCCCCGCGCGCCCGCGCGGCGGTGCGCGCCGCGTTCAGAACGGATCGGTGAGTTCGCCGAGCTTGTCGGTGAGCTGGAGGTTGTGCGAGTAGTCGACCGGGACGGTGATGACGGAGACCGCGTCGTCGGCGAGCGCCTTGCGCAGCGTCGGCAGCAGCTCGTCCGCCGAGGTCACGCGGTAGCCGCGCGCCCCGAAGCTCTCCGCGTACGCGACGAAGTCGGGGTTGGAGAACTTGATGTGGGAGCTGCGGCCGAGCTCCAGGTCCATCTTCCACTCGATCAGCCCGTACGCGTCGTCCTCCCAGATGAGCACGGTGATCGGGACGTTCTCGCGGACGGCGGTCTCCAGCTCCTGGGAGTTCATCAGGAACGCGCCGTCGCCCGTCGCGGCCAGCACCTTGCGGTCGGGGCGGGCGAGCTTGGCGGCGATCGCGCCCGGCACGGAGAACCCCATGGACGACAGGCCGTTGGAGACCAGCAGCGTGTTGGGCTCGTACGTCGGGTACATCCGCGCCATCCACATCTTCACCGCGCCGGTGTCGGCGAGCACGATGTCCTCGCGGCCCATCGCCTCGCGGATGTCGGCGACGACGCGGCGCGGCGAGACGGGGAACCCGGTCTCGGCGGCGCCCGCCGACAGCTCCGCGCGCATGAGCTC
This sequence comes from Actinomadura sp. J1-007, assembly GCF_009793335.1. Lineage (GTDB taxonomy): Bacteria > Actinomycetota > Actinomycetes > Streptosporangiales > Streptosporangiaceae > Spirillospora > Spirillospora yumaensis. Next base: position 5,795,640 of record NZ_WING01000001.1, read on the forward strand.
GCGGATGCGGCGGCCCGTCCCGTTGACGTCGAAGCGGCGGTGCGCGGCGTCGGCGAGGGCGCGCAGCGAGCGGGAGATGTCGCCCTGGATGCCGACCTCGACGGGGTAGTGGTCGTCCACCTCGGCCGCGGACCGGTGGATGTGGATGATCTTCTTGTCGCCGTTCGGGTTGATCTTGATGGGGTCGAACTCCTGGAGCTCGTACCCGACCGCGATCAGCACGTCCGCCTCGTCGAAGCCGAAGTTCACGTAGTCGTGCCGCATGAACCCGACCGCGCCGAGGGCGTTGCGGTGGTCGTCGGGGAACACGCCCTTGCCGTTGAACGTGGTCGCGACCGGCAGCCCGAGGTGCTCGGAGAAGTGGATCAGGGCCTGGCTCGCGCCGTCGCGCGTCGCGCCGTGCCCGGCGAGGACGATCGGCTGCCGCGCGAGCGCGATCACGTCGGCGGCGCGGGCGATCTGCGCGGGCGACGGCTCCTGCGGGCGTACGACGTTGCGCGGCAGCGGCTTCAGGGACGCGGCGACCTTGGCCGACTCGACGTCCTCGGGGATCGCCAGGTAGACCGCGCCGGGGCGTTCGGTCTGCGCGGTCTTGAACGCCTTGCGGACCATCTCGGGCAGCGCCTCGGCGGTCGGCGCCAGCTCGGACCACTTGGTGATCGGCCGGAACAGCGACACCAGGTCGACGATCTGGTGCGACTCCTTGTAGATCCGGTCCAGGCCGACCTGCGCCGAGATCGCCACGACCGGGGTGCTGTTGGTGGTGGCGTCCGCGACGCCGAGCTGGAGGTTGATCGCGCCGGGGCCGAGCGTCGCCGACGCCACGCCCGCCTTGCCGGTCAGCCGCCCGTAGATCTCCGCCATGAACGCGGCGCCCTGCTCGTGCCTGACCAGGACGTAGCGGATGGAGGAGTCGGTGAGGGCGTTGACGAAGTGGATGTTCTCCTCGCCGGGAATCCCGAACACGTACTCGACGCCTTCGGCCTCCAGGGTGCGGACGAGCAATCGGGCCGCGTCGGCCTGCGCGGCATCGGCCTGCGTGGACATCGTGTGTCCTTCTCCAAGCGGTCGGTCCTGTGTAGACATCGTTTCCAGCGTCCGGACCCCCGCCGCGCATTCCTGCGGGCCGTGTGGCGTCCGGCACGAAAACGATCTACCTGGACGCCGCGCGCACACGGGCCGTCGCGCACGCGCGCGGGTGCGCGGCCGGGGCCCGCGCATGCAGAGGGACGGCCCGGCCTGCCGCCGGACCGCCCCTCTCCATGCCCCGGTCACTCCGGGTGGTCTGGAAGCGAAACTATGATGCGCTGGGTTATGTCGGGAACTTCCCTATGCGTAAGGGTTTCGGGCGGAAAGGTGCAAAGATCCTTTCCCCGTGATCGATCCCGGCGATCGGCTCCCGTGCCCGGCTCCCGTGCCCGGCTCCCGTGCCCGGCCCGGTGCCCGGTTCCCGTGCCCGGCCCGGTGCCCGGCCTCGCGCCCGGCCCGGTGGCCGGCTCCGTGCCCGGCTCAGACGAGGTCGCGGATCGCGCGCAGGGTCGGCTCGTCCTGGACGCCCGCGACGAGCAGGGTCGTGACCGGGCTGTCGCGCCACAGGGCGAGCCGTTCCCTGATCCGCCCGATCGGGCCGAGCAGCGAGATCGCGTCGGCCAGCCCGTCCGGCACCGCCTTGATCGCCTCGTCCCGGCGGCCGGCCAGGAACAGCTCCTGCACCCGCGCGGCCTGCTCGGCGTACCCGAGGCGGCCGATCAGGTCGAGGTGGAAGTTGCGGTTCTTGGCGCCCATCCCGCCGATGTAGAACGCGAGCGGGATCTTCGCGAACTCCAGCGCCGAGGCGACGTCGTCGGTGACGATCGTGGTCACGGTCGCGGCGATCTCGAAGCCCTCGGGACGTCCGGCGAGGGAGGCGCCGAAGAGCGTCTCGACCTGCTCGGGGTCCACGAACAGCGGCAGCCAGCCCTGCGTGATCTCCGCGGCCAGCGCGACGTTCTTGGGCCCCTCCGCCCCCAGGTACACGGGGATCTCCGGCCGGACCGGGTGGACGATCGGCTTGAGCGGCTTGCCGAGGCCCGCCCCGCCCGGGAACGGCAGGGGGTAGTGCGGCCCTTCGCTGGTCACCGGCTTCTCGCGGCGCCACACCTGCCGCATGATGTCGAGGTACTCGCGCGTGCGCGCGAGGGGCTTCGGGAACGGCACGCCGTACCAGCCCTCCACCACCTGCGGGCCGGACGCGCCGACGCCGAGGATCACGCGGCCGCCCGACAGCGCGTCCAGCGTCAGCGCGTGCATGGCGGTGGCGGCGGGCGTCCGCGCCGACAGCTGCGCCACGGCCGTGCCGAGCTTGATGGTCGAGGTGCGGGCGGCGTACCAGGCGAGCGGGGTGAACGCGTCCGAGCCGTACGCCTCGGCCGTGAACACCGAGTCGTAGCCGAGCCGCTCGGCGGCCAGCACCGTGTCGGTCCGGTCCTCGGGATGGCGCTGCCAGTAGCCGACGTTGATGCCGAGCTTGAGATCCGCGGTCACGAGTCACCCTCCGGTCGTCGTCGCAGGGTGATGTTAGAACACGTTCTAGTTATGAGGAAGGGGGCCGCGGCGGCGCGCCCGCGGCCCCCTTCTCGCGATCCGGTGGTCAGGACTCCCTGACCGAGTCGACGAACGCCCGCAGGGCGCCCGGCCTCAGCACGATGGCCGGTCCGTCCGGATCCTTCGAATCGCGTACGGCGCGCAGGCCACCGGAGAGGGAAGCCACTTCGACGCACTGGTCGCCGCTCCCGCTGTGGGAGGACTTGCGCCACGTGGCTCCGATGGACGCGCGCTTGGGTTCGGTCACGGGTTGCTCCTTGCTGCCTCGGCGATGAGGTGCGCGGATTCCTCGGGGGACAGAGCGGCCGCCTCGATCCTCTCGAAGCGGACGCCATGTTTTGCTATTTCCTCGGCGCTTTCGAGATAAACGTCGCCCATGGTGCCCTCTACGTAGGCGATATCGGGGTCAGCGGGGTTCGGATACGACAAAATGGTGAAACGTCCGTCTAGTCCCGCATGGGCGTCCGTGCTGAACGGAAGCACCTGGACGGTCACGTTGGGGCGTTCCGCCATCGCGGCGAGCGATTCGAGCTGCGCGGACATCACCGCGTGCCCGCCGATCTTCCGGCGGAGCACCGCCTCGTCGAAGATGACGTGCACGTGCGGGGCCTCGGGACGTTTCAGGAGGCCCTGGCGGATCTTGCGGGCGGCGATGCGGCGCTCGACGTCCTCCTCGTTGGGCAGCATGCGGCCGGCCGTGATGACGGCCCGGGAGTAGTCCTCGGTCTGGAGCAGGCCGTGGACGAGCTGGGGGTCCCAGGTGCGGATCAGGGACGCCTCGTCCTCCAGCGCGACGTAGCTGCCGGTGAAGACGTCCGCGTAGGCCGTCCACCAGCCGCGCTGGCCCGCCTGGCGGGCGAGGGTGATGAGCGCGTCCCGCTCGGGGCTGGGCACGCCGTAGAGGTCGAGTATGTCTGCTATGTCGCCGGGGCGTGGCCGGGTCTGGCTCGTCTCCAAGCGGGAGATCGTGGCTCGCGACCAGTCGAGCCGGTCGGACACCTCTTGCAGGGTCAGCCCCTGCTCCTCCCGCAACCTGCGAAGTTCCCGTGCCAGCCGGCGGCCGCGAACGGTGGGCCGGTAGGTCATGGGACCGGAGTCTCTCGACTCGGACGGCCCCGTACAACGCGAATGACGAACCCGGTTGGTCAGCCAGAGCAATCCGGCCAACCCTGTTGCGCGAGTGAGAATCTCACGAGACTCTGTGCAGAGTGACCACTCGGGGACCGAAAGTGACGATCCTGAAGGGGCTCGCTCGCGGCGGACCTGAGCGCACGTCGCCCATCACCTCGCGCGAGGCCGCCACTCCTGGCACGGGAGGACCCGTGAGAACACCGCCGGACACCAGCCACGACGCGAGGAACGCGGTCGACCGCACCGCGCCGCCGGGCGCCGGGCCCAAGCGCGTCTGGGCGCTTCCCGGCGGACCCGGCTGCGCCGCGCACGCCCGCGGCGTGCTCGGCGACGCGCTCGCCTCCCTGGGCGTCCGCCCCGACACCGTCGCCGACGCCCGCCTCATGGTGAGCGAGCTCGCGACGAACGCCCATCAGCACGCGTGCGACTACGGGCCCCACGAACTGTGGCTGTACCCCGCGCCGGGCGAGCTGCGCTGCGCGGTCTTCGACGCCTACGTCAACGCCCGGCTTCCGGGCTACTCGTGGACGTCCGGCGACTGCGGGCGCGGACTCAGCATCGTCCGGGAGCTGTCGGGAGGCCGCTGGGGAATGCTGCGCACGTCGTCGCGGCTCGGCTCGCCCGTCCAGGGCAAGGCCGTGTGGTTCGCGGTCGCCGTCCCGGAATCGCTCGTCCACGCCGCCTCTCCCTAGGGGCTCCTGACGCGGCTGCCCTGGCGTGCGGGTCTTTCGGAGGCTTTCACGGGTCTGCCAGGGGTCGATGCGGTCAGCCGCGTTCCATCGCCGGGGCGATGTCGGTCAGGAGCAGCAGCAGCGAGCGCGCGAGCAGGGTGTGCACCTGGCCCCGGTCGAGCGTCTTCTCCTGGAGCCACTGGCGGGTCGCTGCGTCCGCGAGTCCCGAGTAGGTCCGCAGGACGGCGCGCAGCGTCTCCGACGGATCCGGCACGCGCAGGACGGTCAGCAGGCTCTCCACCGTCAGGTCGCGCGTGCGGTTGACGATCCGCAGCAGCTCGGCGTCCTGGCCGAACCCCTCGGCGTCGACCGCCGCGAACCACGTCGTCGCGTTCGCCTCGGCGGTGTCGAGGAACAGGTCCACGCACAGCTCGACCGTCTCGGCGAGCGGCGCGTCCGCGTCGGGCGGCGGCACGCGCACCGCCGCCTCGTCCGTCAGGCCCCGGACGACCTGGAGGAACAGCTCCCGCTTCGTGCCGAAGTAGTAGTGGATCAGGCCCCGCTGGACGCCGGCGTCCCGCGCGATCGCGGCGGTGGACACGTCGGCGTACGGCAGTTCGGTGAACATCCGCCGCGCGACGCCGAGGATCTGGTCGCGCCGCTCGTCCGGGCTGAGCCGCTGGTACCGGCCCCGCGTGCGCGCGCGGGGCTCAGGCGGAGCAGGCTCGGGCCCCGGCCCGCGCGGCCCCGCGTGCGCGCGGGGGACGGCTCCCCGGTCGGCGGTTCCGTCGCGGACGGGTCGTGGGTGCGGGACACGCCGACAGCCTATTCGTCCGGTTAACGCGCCGGTCGTCCCAGGAATCCGCTCCGTATCGCCGCCGCCTTGCGTTCGAGGGAGGCCGCGCGCTTCAGGACGGGCCTGCGCAGCGCGTCCCGCCGCCTGGTGCCGGCCCGCGCGCGTGCGGTGGGAGAGGTGCCGAACATGCTCAGCGGCCTGTCCCGGCTCACGATGTAGTCGGTCGGACGGTGCCGTACGGGCGCGGGCACGACCTTGGCGGCGGCGCGGTTGGCGTCCACCAGCGCCGTGAACGCCAGCGCGCGCGCCGGACTCCACGGGATCCCGAGTTCGCGCCGCAGCGCGTCGGGGAGCAGAGCCCCCGCGGCCAGGAGATTCAACCGGATGTACGCCGGACCGAGGGGCCACGGCATGGGGAGTTGCCGTTCGCGGTCGACGAGCTTGGCGGAGATCGCGGTCGGGCGCAGCTCCTCCCGGACGACCCGGTCGAAGTAGGCGCGGAAGTCGGCGTACGACTCGGGGCAGTGCCCCTCCGGCACGCCGCACGCGTGCGCGATGAGCTTCTGCTCCTGGTAGTAGCGCTCGCGGTCCTCCGCGGGCAGCCGGCCGAACGTCCGCTCGTAGAGGTCCAGGCCGTTCTGCGCCAGCGTGGCCCAGACCCACAGCAGCAGGTCCGGGTCCAGGGCGCGGTAGGGGACGCCGTCGGACGACGTTCCCTGCACGCGCTCGTGGACCTTCCGCAGGATGCGCGACTGCCGGGCCGACTGCCCGGGGGTGCCGAACGACAGTTTCAGCATGATGTCGGCCGTGCGCCACAGCCGGGCGAACGGATCGTTCTCGAAATCGGAGTACTGCTCGACGCCCGCCGCGACCAGCGGGTGCGTCACCTGGAGCAGCAGGGTGGGGGCGGCGCCGAGGCCGATCACCGGTTCGCGCATGACCGTCCAGGAGACGTCGCCTGGCTGGAAGGGGAGTCCGTGCGGTCGCTCGTCCATGCCCCCAGTGAAGCACCTTGTTGGCCGTCCGCCAAGAGTGTTGTTGGCGTCGCGCCAACAACAGTGGCCGGTGGTCCGCGTCACTCCGCCGCGACTTGGGGCGTTCCCGGCGGTGTGCCATCCTGTGCTGGCGACGGACGCGGAGGAACCCGGTGCGAATCCGGGGCTGTCCCGCAACTGTGACCAGGGGAGCTCCCCCTCGATGACGCCACGGCGGCGACGCTGGAAGGCCGAGGGGGAACGTCGATCCGGGAGCCAGGAGACTCCGGCCGTCGGGACGCAGACCGCCACGGGCGTGGACACCCGAGGGAAGGACGTTGAGCATGCGCTGTCTGATGGGCCGATGACCCGCGAGCGCGCGGGCACGGCGCGCTATCCGTTCTCCGCGGTCGTCGGAATGGACGACCTCAAGCTCGCACTGCTGATCAACGCGGTCTCCCCGAGTGTCGGCGGAGTGCTCGTCCGGGGCGAGAAGGGCACCGCCAAGTCGACGATCGTCCGCGCGCTCGCGGGCCTGCTGCCCGGCGTCGCCGTGGTCGAGGGATGCCGGTTCTCGTGCGATCCCGCTGCGCCCGATCCCGGGTGCCCCGATGGCCCGCACTTCGTGGCCGGGGACGTTCCCCCGCGCGCGCGGGGGAGGACGAGGAGTCCGTAGGCGGTGAGCGTACGGCGCGGCTCGTGGAACTGCCCGTGGGCGCCTCCGAGGACCGCCTGACCGGGTCGCTCGACATCGAACGCGCGCTCACCGAGGGCGTGAAGGCGTTCGAGCCGGGCCTGCTCGCCGCCGCCCACCGGGGCGTCCTGTACGTGGACGAGGTCAACCTCCTGCACGACCACCTCGTGGACCTGCTGCTCGACGCCGCCGCGATGGGCGAGTCGTACGTCGAGCGGGAGGGCGTCTCGGTACGGCACGCCGCGCGGTTCCTCCTCGTCGGCACGATGAACCCGGAGGAGGGCGAGCTGCGTCCGCAGCTCCTCGACCGGTTCGGGCTGACGGTCGAGGTCGCCGCGACCCGCGAGCCGGAGGAACGGGCCGAGGTCGTCCGACGGCGGCTGCGGTTCGAGGAGGACCCGGCGGGGTTCGCCGCCGGGTGGACGGAGGCTGAAGCCGAACTCGCCGAGCGGATCGCCGCCGCGCGCGACCGCCTTCCAGGCGTCGAGCTGACCGACGCCGCGCTGCGGCGGATCACCGCCGTGTGCGCCGCGTTCGAGGTGGACGGCCTGCGCGCCGACCTGGTCACGGCCCGCGCCGCGATCGCGCTCGCCGCCTGGCACGGCCGCACGTCGGTGTCGGACGACGACGTGCGGACGGCCGCGCGGCTCGCCCTGCCGCACCGGCGCCGCCGCGACCCGTTCGACGCGCCGGGGCTGGACCGCGAGAAGCTCGACGAGGTCCTGAACGAGCAGGCCGAACGCGACGGCGACCGTGAGCCGGAGCCCCCGGACGACGGTCCGGACGGTCCGGATGGGCCGAATGGCGGCCCTGGCGGCCCTGACGGCCCTGACGGCCCTGACGGGCCGGACGGCGGTTCCGGCGGTGGCCCCGACGAGGGGTCTGCCGACGGTCCGACCGGCGCCGCTCAGCCGCCTGGTGGCGGGGAGTCCGAACCCCAGCAGAACGGTGGCCGTTCCAAGGAGAACGAGCCCGCGCCCGCAGACGCCGCCTACAAGCCGCGCCTTTTCACCGTTCCCGGCCTGGGAACGGGTGCGCCGGGACGTCGTTCCAAGGCGCGCAGCCCGTACGGCCGCGTGTCGGGTGCGCGGCCGGGCACGCGCGGGGTGCACCTCACCGCGACGCTGCGCGCCGCCGCCCCGCACCAGGCCGCGCGCGGGCGCGCGGGGGCGGGGCTCGTCATCACGTCCGACGACCTGCGCGAGACCGTCCGGGACGGCCGCGAGGGCAACCTCGTGCTCTTCGTCGTGGACGCGAGCGGCTCGATGGCGGCGCGCAAGCGGATGCGGGCCGTCAAGGGCGCCGTGCTGAGCCTGCTCCTCGACGCGTACCAGCGGCGCGACAAGGTCGGACTGGTCACGTTCAGGGGAACGGACGCCGATCTGGCGCTTCCGCCCACGTCGTCCGTCGAGGCCGGGGCGCGGCGGCTGGAACGGCTGCCGACCGGAGGTCGCACGCCGCTCGCCGCCGGGCTGCTGCGCGCCGCCGACGTCCTGCGCGTCGAACGCCTCCGCGACCCGGCGCGCCGACCCCTGCTGGTCCTGGTCACCGACGGCCGCGCCACCCACGGCCCCGACCCGGCCACGGCCGCCGGGCCGCTCGCGGGCGTCGCGACGGTCGTGGTCGACTGCGAGTCCGGTCCCGTACGGCTCGGCCTCGCCGGCGCCCTCGGGGCCCGGCTCGGCGCCGAGACCGTCCGGCTGGACGAGCTCGCCGCCGACTCCCTGGCCGGGGTCGTCCGCGGCTCCCGGAACGCGGCCTGACGCGGCTCGACTTCACGATTTCCCAGAACGGAGAACGACGATGCCGCAGGGCAAGCCCGAATACGTACCGCAGGACGGCCTGACCACCCGCGCGCGCCGCAACCGGCCGCTCGTGATGGTCCACACGGGGCCGGGCAAGGGAAAGTCCACCGCCGCGTTCGGACTGGCGTTGCGAGCGTGGAACCAGGGCTGGCCGATCGGGGTGTTCCAGTTCGTCAAGTCCGCCAAGTGGCGCATCGGCGAAGAGAACGCGCTGCTCGCGCTCGGCCGCCTGCACGACCAGACGGGCGAGGGCGGCCCCGTCTTCTGGAGCAAGATGGGCGAGGGCTGGTCGTGGATCCAGCGGCCCGGCACCGAGGCCGACCACGAGGCCGACGCGCGCGAGGGCTGGGAGCAGATCAAGCGCGACCTCGCCGCCGAGGCGTACCGGCTGTACGTCCTGGACGAGTTCACCTACCCGATGAAATGGGGCTGGATCGACGTGGACGACGTCGTGGCGGCGCTGAAGGACCGTCCCGGCAACCAGCACGTCGTCATCACCGGCCGGGACGCCGACCCGAGGCTGGTCGAGTTCGCCGACCTGGTGACGGAGATGGGCAAGGTGAAGCACCCGATGGACCGCGGCCAGAAGGGGCAGAAGGGCATCGAGTGGTGATTCCCGCGGTGAGCCGATGAGCGCGTCCGCGGTAATCCCGCGCGTCGTCGTCGCGGCGCCCGCGTCCGGCAGCGGCAAGACGACCGTCGCGACGGGCCTGATGGCGGCGTTCGCGGCGCGCGGCCTCGCGGTGTCGCCGCACAAGGTGGGCCCGGACTACATCGACCCCGGCTACCACGCGCTCGCGACGGGACGGCCTGGCCGCAACCTCGATCCCTGGCTCACGTCCGACGAACTGCTCGTCCCGCTGTTCCGCCACGGCGCGGACGGCGCGGACGTGGCGGTGGTCGAGGGCGTGATGGGGCTGTACGACGGCGCGTCCGGGAAGGGCACGGCGGCGGGGGGAGGCGACTACGCGTCCTCCGCGCACGTCGCGTCGCTGCTGGACGCCCCGGTCGTGCTGGTCGTGGACGCGTCCGCGGCGGCGGGGCGTTCGGTGGCGGCGCTGGTGCACGGGTTCCGCTCGTTCGGGGACGTGCGGATCGGAGGCGTCGTCCTCAACCGGCTCGGGTCGGACGGCCACGAGCGCATGTGCCGCGAGGCAGTCGAGGACCTCGGCCTGCCCGTGCTGGGCGCGCTGCGCCGCCACGAGGCCGCCGCGACGCCGTCCCGCCACCTCGGCCTGATCCCGGCGGCGGAACGGCACGCGGACGCGGTGGCGACGGTCGAACGGCTCGGGGAGATGGTCGCGGCGGCGTGCGATCTGGAGGCCGTCCTCGCGCTCGCGCGCAGTGCACCCCCGCTCGCGGGCTCGCGCTGGGACCCGGCCGAGGCCGTTCGCGCAGGCGAAGCCCGAGAACTCCCCGAATCGCCGCCGTCCGCCGCAGCCCGCGACGGGCGCGCGGAGCGGCCCCGGGTGGCGGTGGCCGGGGGCCCGGCGTTCACGTTCGGTTACGCCGAGAACGAGGAACTGCTGGAGGCGGCGGGCGCCGAGGTCGTACGGTTTGACCCGTTGCGTGACGATCGCCTGCCGGACGGCGCGCGCGGCGTGGTCATCGGCGGCGGGTTCCCCGAGGTGTACGCCGCCGAGCTGTCGGCCAACGAGCCGTTGCGCGCGGACCTCGCGGCCTTCGCGCGCGCCCGGCCGGTGTACGCGGAGTGCGCGGGGCTGCTGTACCTGGCCCGCGAGCTGGACGGAAGGCCGATGTGCGGAGTACTGGAAGGCGTGACCGCGGCGATGGCGCCCCGCCTGACCCTGGGGTACCGGGCGGCGGTCGCCGTGTCGGACTCGGTGGTCGCCCGTGCGGGCGAACGCGTGCACGGCCACGAGTTCCACCGCACGGTCACCCATCCCGGGCACGGCGAGACGGCCGCCTGGCAGTGGTCTCCCTCCGGCCCGGAGGGATTCGTGCGCGGAAACTGCGTCGCGTCCTACCTTCACCTGCACTGGGCGGGAGCGCCGCACTTCGCCGCTCGGATCGTGGACGCGTGCCGTACGGCGCCGGGGGAGCGTGACCGCGCGTGAGCGTTTTCACCGGCGACGTACGCCTCGAAGGCGAACGGGTGGTGCTGCGCCCGTTCAGCCTGGACGACGCGGAGGACTACATCGAGATCCTGCGCGCCGACGAGGACTGGCTGCCGCCCAACTTCACGCGCGCGCTGGACGCCGAACGCATCCACTGGTGGCTGACCAAGGGCGTTCACCAGCCGCACCGTTACGGCGTCGCCATCCACCTGGCCGTCATCGACCGCGCGTCGGGACGCCTCGCCGGAACGATCGGCCTGTTCCGCGTCGACTGGTCTCAGCTCACCTGCGAGGTCGGTTACGGGATGCGCCCTCGCGCGCGCGGGCGCGGACAGGCCACGGAGGCGCTCCGCATCATCTCGTCCTGGGCGCTGCTCGACTGCGGGCTCCATCGCGTCGAACTGCGCGCCGCCGTGTCGAACGTCGCCTCCGTACGCGTCGCGGAGAAGGCCGGCTACCTGCGCGAGGGCATCGCGCGCGGCGCGGAGCGCGGCCCGGACGGCAACCACGACCAGATCGTCTTCGGCCTCATCGCGCCCGACCTCGGCGGTCCCGCCGCCGATTCGCGGGCGTCCGGCGCGCCGAGCCCGCGCGCCGCGGACGGCTCCGAAAGGCTCGTCGCCCACGAACGAGGGGGAACGAGCATGATCGCGAGCACCGGCACGGCCGCCGCCCCGGACGGCGAGCCGACACCGCGGAACGAGGTCGGGCCCGAGAACCTGGCCGCCTCGGAGGACGAGGCCGCCGCCCTGATCGGGAGGCTCAAGGCGGAGGGCGAGAAGACGCTCGTCCTGTACGGCCCGGAGGCGGCCGGAGCCGCCCGGAGGATGCTGCCGAAGCTTCCGGCTCCCTGCTTCCTCGCCGCGGGCGGTGACGCGCCGCTGAGGGCCGCGGCGGGGCAGGGGCTCGCTCAGGTCGTCCTCATCGGCACCGCGGACGAGCTGGCGGCCGAGTTCGCGGCCGGGCGCCCGCCCCGGGTCCCGGCCGACATCCCGGGCATGCTCGCCTCGATCACCACGGACCTGGACGGACCGCCGTCCGTCGCCGCCGAGCTCGCCGAGGCCGGGACCCCGCGCCGCGCGTACGAGCTGTGGGACTCCGCCGGGATCCTCGGACCGTGCGGGCGCGAGCTGTGCCGCCGGACGGCCGAGGAGCTCGAACGGCGCGCCGCGCTCGCGGTCGGCGCCGAGGCGAGCCCGATCGCCGCGCAGGTCGTCCTGGTGGACTTCACCGGAGAGCGCATGGTCGGCATGTACGGGCGGATGGCCCGATGACCCCGGAGGCGGGGTGCTGACCGTCATCGGGCGCGACGGGTCGCCGCTCCCCGCGGAGGCGCGCGAGCTCGTGGCGTCCGCCGCGCTGGTCGCCGGGGACGCGCGCCTGCTGGAGGACCTCACGACCCGCGCGGGCGCGCGGGTCGTCACGGCCTCCGCCGATGTCCTCGCCGCCGTGGACGAAGCGCTCGGCCGGGGCGAGCAGGCCGTGGTCGTCGTCGACGGCGACCCGGGGTTCTTCGGGGCGGTACGCGCTTTGCGCGAGCACGGGCACGCGCCGTACGTGTTGCCCGGCCTGTCGCCCGTGGCGAGGGCGTTCGCGCGCGCGGGCCTGCCATGGGACGACGCTGTCGTGGTCTCTGCGGGGGACGGCGACGGATTCCGCCGGGCGGTCAACGCCTGCCGGGCCCACCCCAAGGTGGCGGTTCTCACGGTGCCCGGTGCCGGACCGGCTGAGCTGGGACGGGACCTTTTCCCGCAGACGCCTCGTTCCTTCATTGTGTGCGAAGACCTTGGCGGACCCCGCGAGCGCGTGGTGCACGCCCGCCCGGCGGAGGCGACGACCCGGCCGTGGCGGGACCCGCAGGTGGTCCTGGTGCTGGACCGGCGCCGCGCCCTGGGCGGCGCCCCCTGGAGCGCGGGTGCCGCCCCGGGACCGGCCGGCTGGGCGCTGCCGGACGCCGCGTTCCAGGACGGCGCCGCCGCACGGCAGGACGTGCGGGCGTTCGCCCTGGCGAAGCTGGGCCCGAGGCTCGGCGACATGGTGTGGGACGTGGGCTCGCGCGGCGGTTCGGTGGCGGTCGAGGCCGCCCGCCTGGGCGCGGCGTCCGTCGCGGTGGACCGCGACACGGCCGCCTGCGAGCGCGTACGGGTCAACGTGCGTGCGCATGGGGTGAAGGTCGCCGTCTCGCGCGGAGAGGCTCCCGACGTGCTCGACCACCTGCCCGTTCCTGACGCGGTGTTCGTGGGCAGAGGCGTAGCCGGGAACGGGACCGAGGTCGTACGGGCCTGCGCCGTGCGCGCCCTGCGCAGCGTCGTGGTCGAGCTGGACGACGAGGCGCACGTACGACCGGCGTGCGAATCGCTGGCCGCCGAGGGCTTCACCACGGAAGCCGTACGGCTCCAGGCCGAGAAACTCTGGCCGCCCACCCCGCCCGCCACGCGATCCGCTCCCAGCGCTCCCGTCAGCATCGTCTGGGGCGAACGCGGCGTCCCCGCCGATGCACGCCCGCAGGCCGGCACACAGCGCAGGGCACGGACGATCGCGGAGCTCCCCGCCGTCCCAGGCGGAGACGAATGAACGCCACACGCACCGCAAGCGCAGGCACGACCCCGGAAATCGCGGAATTCGTGGTCGGCGTCGGCGCGTCCAGCGGGGCGGACGCCGCCGAGATCGGCGCGCTGATCGATGGGACCCTCGCCGCGCACGGAATCGCGCCCGCCGCCGTACATGCCGTCGCCACGGCCGCCGGGCGCGGCGGCGAGGAGGCGATCCGTACAGCCGCGCGGGAACGGGGCTGGCGCGTCGTCGCCTACCCTGTCCACGAACTGGCTCGGGTGAACGTGCCCAACCCGTCCGCACTGGTACGGGCTCGGACGGGCACACCGAGCGTCGCGGAGGCCGCCGCCGTCCTCGCCGCCCGTACGCCCGGACGGCCCGGCGAACTGGTCGCCGGAAAACGCGCGTCGGCCCGCGCCACCGCCGCTGTCGCCCGCGCGCGTATGTTGCCCGAGGCCGCGATCCGGCCCGCGCCCTGGCCCGCCCCCGAATCCGGAGCGAATCCCGCGTCCACGCCCGATACCGCCACCCCGGCCCAGAACGAGTCCCCAGTCCAGGAGGCGCAGTGACCGTCCGCCAACCCCACCCGATCGAGGTGCGGTCGTACGAGATCCTGCGGTCCCGCGTCGACCTGTCCCCGATGCCGCCGCTGTGGCGCGCGGTCGCCGAACGGGTCATCCACTCCAGCGCCGACCTGGAGTACGCGGTGGACCTGGTGACCAAGGAGGACTTCCTCAGGCAGGGATGGACGGCGCTGGCCTCCGGATCGCCGATCGTGACCGACGAGGGCATGGTCGCCGCCGGGATCACCGCGCGCGAGACCGTCTGCCACGCCGCCGACCCGGCCGCCGCCCGGATGGCGCGCGCGGCCGGGATCAGCCGTGCCGCCGCGGCGGTGCGGCTGGCGTACGCCGAGGTCGGGCCCGGCGCGGTGTGGGTGGTCGGCTCCGCCCCCGAGGCCATCTTCGAGATCATCGCGCGGCGGGTCGGCCCCGCGCTGGTCATCGGGCTGCCCGTCGGGTTCGTCGGCGCCGCCGAGGCCAAGGAGGCGCTGCGGGCCAGCGGGCTGCCGCAGCTCAGCAACGTGTCGGAGAAGGGCGGCTCGACGGTCGCGGCGGCGGCGGTCAACGCCCTGCTCTACTACCAGGCCGAAGCCCGTTGACCAGGGCGACGGGCCCGCGCCCCAGGGGGACGGGGCGGACGGCAGGCGACCACCCAGGAGCAAGCGACGTGAACGGGGGAATCGGCGTGAACGGGGCCGGAGGGCACACCGTGGCAGGACCGGTGGGACGGGCAGGACCCGCGAGCGCGGGTTTCGCGGCGCTCGCGGGCGTGATGACCGCACAGCGCGAGGCGGAGGACGTGGATCTGCGCCACCACGGCGACGCGGAGGTCGGCGGCGGCCTCGCCGACTTCGCCGTCAACGTGCGGACGGGCACGCCGCCCGCGTGGCTCGCCGCGCGGATCGCCGAGTCCATGGCCGACCTCGCCGCCTACCCGGACCCGCGCCCCGCCCGGCAGGCGGTCGCGCGGCGGCACGGGCGCTCCGCCGAGGAGGTGCTGCTCACCGCGGGCGCCGCCGAGGCGTTCGTGCTGCTCGCGCGGGTGCTGGAACCGCGCCGCGCCGCCGTCGTGCACCCGCAGTTCACCGAGCCGGAGGCGGCGCTGCGCGCGGCCGGGCACGAGGTCGCCCGGGTCGTGCTCGGCAAGGACTTCACCCTCGACCCGGCCGCCGTCCCGGACGACGCCGACCTGGTCATGGTCGGCAACCCGACCAACCCGACGTCCGTCCTGCACCCGGCGAGCGCCGTCGCGGCCCTCGCCCGTCCCGGACGGACGGTGGTGGTGGACGAGGCGTTCATGGACTGCGTGCCGGGTGAGCCAGAGAGCCTCGCCACGCGCCTGCCGTCGGGAATCGTCGTCGTCCGCAGCCTCACCAAGACGTGGGGGCTCGCCGGGCTGCGCGCCGGATACCTGCTCGCCGACCCGCACCTGGTGGCCCGCCTGGCGGAGGCGCAGCCGCTCTGGGCCGTGTCCACCCCCGCGCTGGTCGCCATCGAGGCGTGCTCCTCGCCCCGGCGGTCGCGGAGGCCGAAGCGTGGGCCGCCGAACTCGCGGTCGAACGGGACCGGCTGGCGGCTGAGCTCACCGCGCGCGGGCTGTACGTCGTCCCGGAGGCGCGCGCGTCGTTCCTGTGCCTGCGCGTGCCCGACGCCCTGGGCATACGGGCTCTGCTGCGGCAGCGCGGCTACGCCGTACGGCGCGGCGACACGTTCCCAGGGCTCGGGCCCGACTGGCTGCGGATCGCCGTACGCGGCCGTACGGCCAACGACGCGCTGCTGGAGGTTCTGCGTGACCTCGGCATCTGACGCGACGCCCGACGCCGCAGCGAGCACACCCGACCAGGCCGAACCCCCCTGGTCTCAACGCGCGCGCGACGCCGTCTACCGCGTCATCGCCGAACGGCGCGATATGCGGAACGGTTTCCTGCCCGACCCCGTTGACGACGCCGTTCTGACGCGAATCCTGGAAGCCGCCCACCGCGCACCGTCCGTAGGACTGACGCAGCCCTGGGACTTCCTGGTCATCCGCGACCCCGAACGGCGCGAACGCATCCGCGCGCTGGCGGAACGGCAGCGCGACGCCTACGCGGCGACGCTCGTCCCGTCCCGCGCGGCCCGTTTCGATGGCCTCAAGGTGGAGGCCATCAGGGAGGCGCCGGTCAGCATCGTCGTCACCTGCGATCCGACCCGCGGTGGCCGGAATCCCCTCGGACGCCACGTTCAGCCGCAGACGGCGCACTACTCGGTGGCCTGCGCCGTCGAGAACCTGTGGCTCGCCGCGCGCGCGGAAGGGCTCGGCGTCGGCTGGGTGAGCTTCTTCGACGAACGCGAGCTCGCCGCCGAGCTGGGCCTGCCCGCCCACGTGGAGGTCGTCGCGTACCTCTGCGCGGGGCACGTGACGGGCTTCCCCGAGGCGCCGATGCTGGCGCTGACCGGCTGGGCCCGGCGGCGTCCGCTCGCGTGGGCGGTGCACCAGGAGGAGTACGGGCGGCGCGGGCTGCCCGGCCAGGAAGGCGAGAACACCGTGAACCTCATCGACGAGACCGTCGCCGCCATCGTTCCCCCGGACGAGAACGCGATGGCCGACGCCCGCGCCCACCAGGCGAGGCTCACCAAGCCGCCCGGGTCGCTCGGCGTCCTGGAGGAGGTGTCGGTACGGCTCGCCGGGCTGGCCGGGCATTGCCCGCCGCCGCTGCCCGAACCGGCCGCCGTCGCCGTCTTCGCCGCGGACCACGGCGTGCACGCGCAGGGCGTCACCCCGTGGCCCCAGGAGGTGACCGCGCAGATGGTCGCGAACTTCCTGGCCGGGGGAGCGGTCGTCAACGCGTTCGCCGGGCAGGTCGGAGCCGAGGTCAGCGTCGTGGACGTCGGCGTCGCGGCCCCCCTGGAGGCCGCCCCCGGCCTGCTGCCCCGCAAGGTCGCCCCCGGGACGGCCGACATGACCCGCGAACCGGCGATGACGCCCGAACAGGCCCGCAAGGCCGTCGAGACCGGAATCGAGGTCGCCCGCGACCTCGTCTCCGCGGGCGCGCGATGCCTGATCACCGGTGACATGGGCATCGCCAACACCACCGCATCCGCCGCCCTCGTCGCCGCGTTCACCGGACTCCCGCCCGAACGGGTCACCGGCCGCGGCACCGGCATCGACGACGCCACGCACGCGCACAAGGTCGCCGTCGTCCGCACGGCCCTGGAACGCCACGCCGCGGCCGTTTCCGGAGGGGACCCGCTCACGGTCCTCGCCGCCGTCGGAGGGCTGGAGCACGCGGCCCTGGCGGGCTTCATCCTCGGCGCGGCCGCCCTGCGCGTCCCCGTCGTCCTGGACGGCGTGATCGCCGGAGCCGCCGCCCTCGCCGCGCAGGCGCTGTGCCCGGACGCCGTCGCCGCCTGCGTCGCGGGGCACCGTTCGGCCGAGCCGGGGCATTCGGCTACCGTTGATCACCTGGGCCTGCGCCCGCTGGTGGACCTGGAACTGCGCCTCGGCGAGGGGACCGGCGCGTTGCTGGCGTTGCCGCTGGTCCAGGGCGCCGTGCGGGTCCTGCACGAGGTCGCCACCTTCGACTCGGCGGGGGTGAGCGGCAAGGACGCCCTCGACGGCCGGGCCGGAGTCACGGCGTGATCACGGAATGAGTCACGCTCGGCTATCGACTGGGCGGAGGGGCTCTCCATGAGCGCGGCAACCCGAGTACCTTTGGTCCGCAAAGACACATGTCCGTCACCCGAGTCCGCGAACGACCCCAGAGCCCGGAGCGAGAGAACACCGACGTGCCCCCGTACCTGCTAGGACTCCGACTCGGCGGGCGACGCGTCCTCGTCGTCGGCGGGGGACGGGTCGCCCAGCGCCGCGTGCCCACGCTGCTCGCCGCCGGAGCCGACGTCGTGCTCGTCTCCCCGCACGTCACGCCCTCCCTTGAGGACCTGATCGCCGACGGCCGCCTCACCTGGCACGAGCGCCCCTACCGGCGCGGCGACTGCGCGGGCGCGTGGCTCGTCCAGGCCGTCACCGACGACGCCAAGGTCAACGGCGACGTGGTGGCCGAGGCCGAGGCGGCGCGGATCTGGGCCGTACGGGCCGACGACGCCGAATCCTCGCCCGCCTGGACCCCCGCGAGCGGGCAGGTCGGCGAGACCACCGTCGGCGTCCTGTCGGGCGGCGACCCCCGCCGCGCCGCCGGCCTGCGCGACGCGGTCGTCGACGGCCTGCGCGACGCCACCCTCGAATCCCGGCACTCCCGCCAGAAGCCCGTGGGCGTCGCCCTCGTCGGCGGCGGCCCCGGCGACCCCGCCCTGATCACCGTGCGCGGACGGCAGCTCCTCGCGATGGCCGACGTGGTCGTGACCGACCGCCTCGCCCCGCGCGAGCTGCTGGACGAGCTGGCCGCCGACGTCGAGGTCGTCGACGCGGCGAAAATCCCCTACGGACGCACGGTCGCCCAGGAGCGCATCAACGAACACCTGGTCGAGCACGCGCGCGCGGGCAAGTTCGTCGTACGGCTCAAGGGCGGCGACCCGTTCGTGTTCGGCCGGGGCGGCGAGGAGGCCCTGCACTGCGCCCGGCACGGCATCCCGGTCACCGTCGTCCCCGGCATCACGAGCGCCGTCGCGGTGCCGTCCGCCGCGGGCATCCCGGTCACCCACCGGGGCGTCGCGCAGGAGTTCCACGTGATCTCCGCGCACGTGGCCCCGGACCACCCCGAATCGACCGTCGACTGGGAGGCGCTCGGCCGCGTCAACGGCACCCTCGTGCTGCTCATGGCGGTCGAGCGCATGGCCCTCATCGCCGAGGCCCTCATACGCTATGGTCGGTCGTCTGACACGCCGGTCGCCGTCGTCCAGGACGGCACCCTTCCCGGCCAGCGGGCCCTGACGGCCACGCTGGGCACGGTGGCCGGTGAGATGGCCGCCGCCGGAGTCCGGCCCCCGGCGATCGTCGTGGTGGGCGACGTGGTCGGCGTGGCACGAGAGATCGACATGATTCGAGCGGACATGGGACGGGATCCGTGACACCCCCGGCAGAGCAGCGCGCGGTTCACGACGAGGAGGCGGGCACGGGCCCGGACGAGACCACCGGAGAAGGCCCCACGGACACCAACCCCGCGGAGACCGGCGCGCCCCGTTCCGGCGGCGCCCCGGCCGAACGCGACCCCAAGACGACCGAAACGCCCCCGACCCCGAGGACGCCCCGAGCACCCCCGCGACGCCCGGCGGTCCCGCCGCGTCGGGCGGCTCCGCAACGTCCGACGGCCCCAGCGCCCCACGCGCGCCCGCGGCGTCCGGCGATTCCGCCGCCTCCGGTGGTTCCGCTGCGTCCGGGGAGGCTGCGGCGTGGTCCCTTCCTGCGGGGACGGGCGGTTCGGGCTCGGGCGGAGGGGCGTCCGGGGCGGATGGGCGCGTCACGGTGCGGCACGCGGAGTTGACCCGGGCGCTGACCGGGCTGCGCGACCAGATCGACGCCTTCCAGTTCGTTCTGGACGTGCCCGGTGTGGCCGAGGCGCGCGAGACCCGCCTGGAAATCAGAAATCAGCTCGACGACTACGTGCTGCCGCGCATCCAGGCGGCCGGAACACCGTTGCTGGTCGTTCTCGGCGGATCCACGGGCGCGGGCAAGTCGACCCTGGTCAACACCCTCGTCGGCGCGCGCGTCAGCGCCACCGGCGTGCTCCGCCCGACGACCAGCAGTCCGATCCTGGTCTGCCACCCCGACCACGCCGAATGGTTCCTGAGCGGCCCGATGCTGCCCGGCATGGGCCGCGTGCGGGGCCCGGCGCCCGACGCCATCGCCGGCGACCAGCTCGTCATCATCGGCAGCGAGGCGCTCCCTCCGGGCCTCGCGCTGCTCGACAGCCCCGACTTCGACTCGGTCTTCGAGGACCACTACGAGTTCGCGACCAAGCTGATGGCGGCGGCGGACCTGTGGCTGTGCGTCACGACGGCCGCGCGGTACGCCGACGCGCAGGTGTGGCAGATGCTCCAGCGCGCCAAGGACAACGGCGCGTCCATCGGCGTCGTCCTGTCGCGGGTTCCGCAGGGCGCGGGTTCGGAGGTCGTCGAGCACTTCGGCGAGATGCTCGCCGAGAACGGCGTCGGCGACGCCCGCCGCTTCACCGTCCCCGAGACGCGCATCGAGGACAGCCGGCTGCCCGAGGAGGCCGTCGAGGACATCCGTTCCTGGCTGGTCGGCGTCGCCGAGGACTCCGGCGACCGCGAGGTGGTGGTCGGCGACACCCTCGCGGCCGTCCTCGACAGCTTCCGCACGCGCGTCCCCGAGCTGGCCAAGCAGGTCGAGGTGCAGGTCGAGCAGCGCGGCGAGCTGGCCCAGCGGGTCGAGTCGTCCTACAGCACCGCCCTCGCCGAGCTGGACGAGGCCACCCGCAACGGCTCGCTGCTGCGCGGCGAGGTCCTCGCCCGCTGGCAGGACTTCGCCGGTACGGGCGACCTGCTGCGGGCCCTGCACGTCCAGCGGGCGCGGCGCGGGCGCGCGGCCAACCGGCGCCGCCGCAGCCCCGCGCGCGTGCGCGCGCTCAAGGCGGCGCTCCGCAGCGGCCTCGAATCGCTGATCATGGCGTCCGCCGAGCACGCCGCCGAGCAGGTCATCGCGCGCTGGCGCGAGCACCCGGCGGGCGGCCAGGTGCTCTCCGGCCCCGCCGCCGCCCTCGGGCACGCCTCGCCCGAACTGTCGCGCCGCGTCACCCGGGCCGTCAGCGCCTGGCAGGACCACGTCCAGGAACTGATCCGCACCGAGGGCGTCACCAAGCGCTCGGTCGCCAAACTGGTCTCGTTCGACACCGAGGCGGTGTCGCTCGTGCTGACCGTCGGGCTGCTCGGCTACGGCACGTCCGACGTCAACGTGGAGAGCGGCAACAGCGCCGTCCCGCAGCGGCTGCTGAAGGCGCTGTTCGGCGCCGAGTCGCTGCGCGGCATGGGCGCCAAGGCCCGCGCCGACCTGCGCAGCCGCATCGGGATGCTGTTCGACGAGGAGGCCATCCGGTTCGGGCAGGCGCTCGACGCCGCGGGCATCCCCGACGAGACCGTCCCCGTCCAGCTCTACCAGGCCACCTACAACCTCGAGGTTGCCCGATGACCACCTCGGCCATCCCCGCGAACTCCCCGACGGGCACCGGCGACGTGCCCGTCGCCGGCACCGGTGCGAACGGCTCCTCCCCGGGCGCGCGGGACGGGGCCGTCGTCCCCGCCGCGCCCACCCTGTCCGACCGGCTCGACGGGCTCGAACGGCTCGTCCGGAACGGCACCGGGCGGCTCGACCGGCCCCTGCTCGACGAGGCGGCGGTCCTGCTCGACCGGGCCGGGCAGCGGCTCCGGCTCTCCGGGGAGCACACCGTCGTCACCCTCGCCGGCGGCACCGGCAGCGGCAAGTCGTCGTTGTTCAACGGAATCTGCGGGCTGGAGCTGTCGCCCACCGGCGTGCGGCGCCCGATGACGTCCAAGGCCCACGCGTGCGTGTGGGGGCTCGACGGCGCGGGACCCCTGCTCGACTGGCTCGACGTCGACAAGCGCCACCGCTACGCGCGCGCGAGCGCCCTCGACCTCGAACGCGCCGACAGCTCCCTCCAGGGGCTCGTCCTGCTGGACCTGCCCGACCACGACTCCATCCAGGCGCTGCACCGCGCCGAGGTGGACCGCTTCGTCACGATCGCCGATCTGCTGGTCTGGGTCGTGGATCCGCAGAAGTACGCCGACGCGGCCCTGCACCGCAACTACATCGTTCCGTTCGCGCGGCACGCGGGCGTCACCCTCATCGTGCTCAACCAGGTCGACCGGCTCCAGCCCGGCGAAGTGGACGACTGCGTCGCCGACCTGCGCCGCCTGCTGGAGGCGGAGGGCCTCGCCGACCCGCGCATCGTCACGACCTCCGCGGTCAGCGAGCAGGGCGTCGCCGGATTCCGTGAGATCCTCGTCGACACCGTCGCCGCCCGCCGGGCCCGCAGCGAGCGGCTGTCGGCCGACATCGACAAGGTCGCCGAACGGTTCGTCCCGCACCGCTTCGACGCCGAGCCGCCCACCGCCATCGACGACGGCCGCCGCACCGAACTCGTCCAGTCCCTCACCGACGCCGCGGGCGCGCCCGCGGTGGCCGAGGCCATGGAGAGCGCCTACGAGCTGCGCGCCGCCGACTTCATCGGCTGGCCCGTCACGGCGCTCATCACCCGCCTCCGCTCCGACCCGCTGCGCCGGATGCGCCTCACCGAACTGCGCGAGGAACTGCGCGGCGCGTTCACCGGCCCCGTCGGGGCGCAGCAGGGCGACGTCGACAACGCCCTCCAGACCGTCGCGGACGGCGTCGCCGAGGAGGTCCCGCCGCCGTGGGCCCGCTCGGTCCGCGCCGCCGCCCGCTCGCACGCCACCGAACTCCCCGAATCCCTCGGCGTCTCCCTCAAGGAGGCGCTGCCCACGTTCAACCAGGTGCCGCGCTGGTGGTGGCTGGTCAAGACCTGGCAGTACTTCCTCATCCTGGTCGCCGTCCTCGGCGTCGCGTGGATCGGCCTGCTCGTCGCGTACGGCCTGTTCGACGTCGGCGGCGACGAGCCGCCCGCGCTGGTCGGCGACGCGGGCCTCATCCCGTACGTGGCGGTCCTGGTGGTCTGCACGCTCGGCATGGGCTGGCTCACGGCGTCCGCCTGCCGCAACCTCGTGGCGCTGTCCTCGGCCAAGCACGGCGACCGCATGGAGCAGCATATGCGCGAACGCATCGAACGCGTCGCCGACGAGAAGGTCCTCGCCCCCGTGGCCGAGGAACTCCAGGTCTACGCCCGTTTCCGCGAGGACGTCGACGTCGCCCTCGGCTGAGTTATCCACAGGCGCAAGATCTTCTCGCGTCCGCCCGGCCGCCCCGGCATCGTGGACGGCATGAACGAAGCGCAGATCACCGTCACCGGATGGGTCGCCGCCGATCCCTACTACGCCGTCACGGCCAACGGCACGCCCTACCTGACGTTACGGGTCGGCTGCACGCCGCGCCGCTTCGACCGCCAGACCGGCCAGTGGACCGATCTCGACACCATGTTCCTGACCGTCAACTGCTGGCGCGGCCTCGCCGACAACGTCAACGCCTCCGGCTTCGAGCGTGGCCACCCGGTCATCGTGACCGGCCGCCTCCGCGTCCGGCAGTACGAGAAGGACGGCCAGTGGCGGTTCTCCGCCGACGTCGAGGCCACCACGCTCGGCCACGACCTGAGCCGCGGCACGGCCGAGTTCCGTCCCGTCCACCGCAGCGGCGCCCTCACCGACGAGGACCGCGAGGAGGCCCGCGAGGCCGCCGACCAATGGGCCCTGGCCGGCCCCCTCCAACAAGACGCCGCTTGACCCGCCCCGCCGCACTCCCGCCGCGGGCCCCCGCGCCGTCTGCCACGGGCCGCCCGCTCGCGGGCTGCCTGATCTCGACCACCGGACCCGGCCCGAGGGAAGGCGGAGGACGGCAGCGAAGCCGAGCAGAGCGGAGAAGCCGAGCAGAGCGGAGAAGAGGAGAGAACGAGAAGAAGGCGAGGCGCGGAGGAGCGCGTGAGGTTGATGCGCCGGGCGCGGGCCGCAGAAGGCTCATGTGAATGCGGAAAGGGGCGAGGGAAGAGAAGGCGTGTGAAAAGGGGTGAGAGGAGAAAGGGCGCACGGTGAAAAGGTGCGAGCCGGGGTGTGGGAGAAAAGAAGAGATGTGAGGAATCGCGCGTGGCCGAAGTGAACGTCAGGGAATGCGGGGGCGGGTGAGACCGCGGCGAGCGTGCGGTCGGGTGGTGCGGGAGGCGTCGATCGCTGACGGTTCGTCCCGTTTGGTTGCGGGGGCGTCACCGACGGTGGGCCGGTCGGCGCCCCCGCCCCGTCGGGGTTGCGGGCCGCCTTAGATCCAGGAAACGCCGCGCATGATGTCTTCCCCCTCAGGATGTGCTGAGGACCGCGATTCCGCAGGTCCCGGGGCGGATGACCAGAGCGGCCACCCACATGTGCGCTTACGAAGGTACCGTTTTCCGGCCCGCTCCGCACACGTTGCAACTATCGTGTTACACAACGTGATGCATAGGGGGGAAGGATGACGGCAGTGCAGTCGTCCGCCGAGGACCGTGGCGGGGATCTGGCCCCAAAAGCCCGGCGCCGGGCGGTTCTGGGACGCCCGTCCTTGCTGGCGGTCTACGTGCCGACGGTCGTCGCGGTCCATCTCGCGCTCACCGTCGCGGGGGTCGCGGCCACCCCGGCCCGCTTCAATGATCTACTGACATTTGCCGCTCTGCTGGCGTGTGGCGCGGTCTGCATCGAGGCTTCGCGGCGGCTCGGGATGCCCGCCGGCGTGGCGCGCGACCTGCTGTCGGCGTGGTGGCTCCCGGTCGCGCTGCTGCTGCCGCCCGTCTACGCGCTGCTGATCCCGATCCCGTTGCAGGCGCTGCTCCAGTTCCGCGTGCGCAGGACGCTGGTCTACCGGCGCGTGCTGGTCGTCGCGGCGCACGGGATCGCGGGCGCCTGCGCGTCCCTGGTGTTCCACCTGGTGGTGCCGGAGCCGCTGGCGTCGGTCGACTGGGTCGTCGACGCCTACCCCGGCATCCCGGTCGCGGTGGGCTGCGCGGCGCTGTTCACGGTGGCCAACGCGGCGCTGGTCGCGGTCGCGGCCCACGCCGCCAACCCCGAGAGCCGCTGGCGCGACGTTCTCTGGAACCGCGAAAGCCTGCTTCTGGACGTGGTGGAGCTCTGCGTCGGCATGCTCGTGGCGATCACGTCGGCTCTCTCGCTCGGGCTGCTGCTGCTCGCGCTGCCGCCGGTCGTGCTGCTCCAGCGGAGCCTCATGCACCAGCAGTTGCAGGCGGCGGCCCGTACGGACGCGAAGACGGGCCTGCTCAACGCCGCCGCGTGGCAGCGGGAGGCCGACACCGAGCTGTCGCGGTCGCAGCGCACCCGCGATCCGCTGGCGCTCCTGCTGATCGACCTCGACTACTTCAAACGGGTCAACGACACCCACGGGCACCTCGTCGGCGACCAGGTGCTCGTCGCCGTGGCCAGCACGCTGTGCGGCCAGCTCCGCGACTACGACGTGGTGGGGCGCTTCGGCGGCGAGGAGTTCGTGGTGCTGCTCCCCGGCGCCGACACGGTGGAGGCGTGCCGCGTCGCCGAACGCCTGCGGGGCCGCGTCCGCCGCCTCGCCGTCCCCGCGGAGGAGGGCACGGTCGCGGTGACGGTCTCGATCGGCGTCTCCCTGTTCCGCACGCACGGGGAGGACCTGATCGAACTGCTGGCCGCGGCCGACCTCGCCCTCTACCGGGCCAAGGAATCGGGCCGCGACCGCGTCTGCCTCCCCGCGATCGAAGGCCCCAAGCCTTCCGAAGGCTGACCCCCGCCCCTCCACGACCACCGAGGGCCGCCCGCCCACCGCCCACCTCCGGTGAACGAACGGCCGGGTGCTACGTCGGCGCCGTCCGGAGTGGCCGGGAGGCGATCGCCGCCACGGGCCCGACCAAGGTACCGGTCGGCTCACTCGCGCCTTCGCTGGGGCCTCCGGCAAAGCCGCTCACCTTTGCGTTCGCGCGGTGCGGTGCCGCCCATGTTTGCTTGCGCATGGTGCGGGGCCGTCCATGTTTGCTTGCGGGCGGTGCGGAATGGTTGTGAGGGGCTCCTGCGGAGCTGCACACCTTCGCGTGCGCGCGGTGCGGTGCCGCCCATGTTTGCTTGCGCGTGTGGGGAGCCCTCCATGTTGGCGTGCGCGTGGTGGGGAGTGGTGTGAGGTGGGCGGGCGCTGGCTGGGTTCGCTGGCCGGCTTGGCTTGCTTGGGTGGCCACTGAAGGATTCGGGGAGTGAACGGCGTGGCCCGTTCTGCGTCGTTCGGAGTGGTTGGGAGGCCGGGCCGCTGGCGGGGCGCGCCCAACGACCGCGGGGTGGGTTGTGGGGGCCGGGGGGAGGCGGCGGAGGGGTGGAGGGTGCATCGAATGGTGTCCGGGAGGCTCTAGGCTTGATGGATGGCCGAGTACATCTACACGATGCAGCGTGTGCGCAAGGCACATGGCGACAAGGTCGTCCTCGATGACGTCACCTTGCACTTTCTGCCCGGGGCCAAGATCGGCGTTCTGGGCCCGAACGGCACCGGTAAGTCGACGCTGCTGCGGATGATGGCCGGTCTTGAGCAGCCGTCCAACGGTGAGGCGCGGCTGATGCCGGGCTTCAGCGTCGGCATCCTCCAGCAGGAGCCTCCGCTCAACGAGGCGAAGACCGTTCTCGGCAACGTCGAGGAGGGCGTCGCCGAGACCAAGGCGATGCTCGACCGGTTCAACGAGATCGCCGAGAAGATGGCGACCGACTACTCCGACGAGCTGATGGAGGAGATGGGCAAGCTCCAGGACAAGCTCGACCACCGCAACGCGTGGGACCTCGACAGCCAGCTCGAACAGGCGATGGACGCGCTGCGCTGCCCCCCGGCGGACGCCGACGTGACGACGCTGTCGGGCGGTGAGCGGCGCCGCGTGGCGCTGTGCAAGCTGCTGCTGGAGTCGCCCGACCTGCTGCTGCTGGACGAGCCCACCAACCACCTGGACGCCGAGAGCGTGCAGTGGCTGGAGCAGTTCCTCGCCAAGTACGAGGGCACCGTCCTCGCCGTCACCCACGACCGGTACTTCCTCGACAACGTGGCCACCTGGATCCTGGAGCTCGACCGGGGCCGCTGCCACCCGTACGAGGGCAACTACTCCACCTACCTGGAGAAGAAGGCCGAGCGGCTCAAGGTCGAGGGCAACAAGGACGCCAAGCGCAAGAAGCGCCTCCAGGACGAGCTGGAGTGGGTGCGGTCCAACCCGAAGGCGCGGCAGACCAAGAGCAAGGCCCGCCTCCAGCGGTACGAGGAGATGGCGTCCGAGGCCGCCAAGACCCGCAAGCTCGACTTCGAGGAGATCCAGATCCCGCCGGGCCCCCGCCTCGGCAACACGGTGATCGTCGCCGACCACCTCACCAAGGGCTTCTCCGACCGCCTGCTGATGGAGGAGCTGTCGTTCAACCTGCCGCCGAACGGCATCGTCGGCGTCATCGGCCCGAACGGCGTCGGCAAGACCACCCTGTTCCGCATGATCGTCGGGGAGGAGCAGCCCGACAAGGGCGACCTGCGGCTCGGCGAGACGGTCAAGGTGTCGTACGTCGACCAGGGCCGCGGCGGCATCGACCCGCAGAAGACGGTGTGGCAGGTGGTGTCCGACGGGCTCGACCACATCAACGTCGGGCAGGTCGAGATGCCGTCCCGCGCGTACGTCGCGGCGTTCGGGTTCAAGGGGCCCGACCAGCAGAAGCCCGCGGGCGTGCTGTCGGGCGGCGAGCGCAACCGGCTCAACCTCGCGCTCACCCTCAAGATCGGCGGCAACGTCCTGCTGCTGGACGAGCCCACCAACGACCTCGACACCGACACGCTGTCGAGCCTGGAGAACGCGCTGCTGGAGTTCCCCGGCTGCGCCGTGATCACCTCGCACGACCGGTGGTTCCTCGACCGCATCGCCACGCACATCCTGGCGTGGGAAGAGGGCTCCAACTGGTTCTGGTTCGAGGGCAACTTCGCCGACTACGAGAAGAACAAGATCGAGCGTCTCGGCGCCGACGCCGCCCGCCCGCACCGCGTCACCCACCGCAAGCTGACCCGCTGACCGTACCCCCTGCCCCCGTCCGGGGGCGGGCGTGGTCCGTAGCGGAACGGCCGCGAGATCATCTGGCATGATCTCGCGGCCGTCCGCGTTTCGGGCTCAAGATCGTGAATTGGCCGGCGTTGACCGGGATCGTCCGCCCGTCCTTGATCGGGACCGGCGAAGGGGAACGAGTGGTGTGGTGGTTGTGGGGATCGAATGGGTGAATGTCTGGTTTTCGGCATTCTGTTGCGCTCCTGACTGCCTACATCAACGCAGGTGGGAGCCCTACCGGCGGCGGAGTGCGACGATTCCCGCGTTCGCCGGTCACCCAGTGGCATGAGTCCAGGTGGCAAGCCCATTTTGGGAGTGATGTCAACTAATGCGGCTTCTGGTGGCAGTTATATGCGTAACACTGCTGAGGCGGACGCGACTTCGGCGCCGCACTCTCGAATCCCAAGGGAGTCCTCGTGATCGACTCATGGTGGTCCGGCTCGCGCCGCCGCGCACGCACCCGCGCGCGCAGGGCCGGCGGCGGCGGAGCGACGCGGTGAGCGGACGGCCGGCCCGGGGACCGTCCCCGGCCACGCGGCCCGGGAGACGCTGTCGTCCTACCCGGAGTTCTACCGCCATTGGATGCCCAGGCTCACCGGCTTCCTGCGCGCGCAGACGTCCGACAGCCGCTGGGTCGAGGACGTCGCGCAGGAGAGCATGCTGGCCGCCCAGCTCCGGTGGGACGAGCTGATGACCTACGACAAGCCGGGCGCCTGGCTGTTCAAGGTCGCCACGACCATGCTGCGGCGCTGGCAGGCGAAGGCCCGCGAGCAGTGCACGTCGCTGGACGACATGGTCACGCGCGGCGTCCACCACGGCCTGGTCGCCGCCGCGTGGGAGGCCGACGGGCACCTGGACCTGATGAACGCGATCCGTTCGCTGCCCCGCCGCCAGCGCGAGGCCGTCGCGCTGCACCACCTGCTCCAGATGCCGCTCGCCGAGGTCGCCGACATCCTCGGCATCACCGAGGGTTCCGCGAAGACCCACGTCCACCGCGCCCGCAAGCGCCTGGAGGAACTGCTCACCCCCGCACCGGCCCGGCCGCCCGCCCCGTCCGCCCCGCCTGCCCGGACCGACCCGAACGCTCCGTTCGCCCGGACCGTCCCGAACGCTTCGTCCGTTCCGACCGTCCAGGCCGCTTCGACCGCCCCGAACGTCTCGACCGCTTCGACCGCCCAGGCCGTCCCGACCGCTTTGACCGGCCAGGCCGCGCGGCGGGACGTGGTCGCGGGGCGCCAGGTGAACGTCTCTTCGGCGGGGAGCGCCGGGTCCTCGGAAGGCGGGCGGAGCGCTCGTCCGGGCGCCGAACTGGAGGACCGGCCGGGGACGGGACGGGACGGCAGAGCGGGGGCATGGCCCATGGGGGGCGAGGGCGACGGGGCCGAGGCGAGAGGGCTCGCATGAACCTGGACGACATGCTGGGCGCCGCCGCGTCCGCCATCGCCGCGATGCCCGAAACGGACTTCGCCGTCGGGCTCGGGGAACTGGAGGCCGAGCACCGGCGGCGCCTGCGCGATGACGTCACGGGCGCCCGGCACGCCGCGTTCCTGGACTCGTTCGACCTCGAACGGGCCGCGTACGACCTCGGGCGACGCCACGACGAGGACGGCAACCTCGGCGAGGCCGTGCGCTGGTACCGGATCGCGGCCCGGCACGACCACGCCGACGCCGCGCTCCGGCTCGGCGAGGCGCTCGACCTGCTCGCCGACCGGTGCGCCCGCCGGTCCGGCGAGAACGGCTACAACGCCCAGCGCGGCGAGCTGCACCTGATCACCGAGGCCGCGCAGGCGTACGCCGAGGCGTACGCGGCCGGGTACCCCGAGGCGGCCGACCGGATCGACGAGATGCTCGCCGCGTTCACCCGGCGGCAGCAGCCCGCGCAGGAGCCGTCCCGGCCCGAACGCCCGCGCCCCTGCTCGTACGTGCGCGACTTCGCCCCCGGCAACGGCGTGCTCCGGGAGGACGAGATCCAGGA
This sequence comes from Actinomadura sp. J1-007, assembly GCF_009793335.1. Taxonomy (GTDB): domain Bacteria; phylum Actinomycetota; class Actinomycetes; order Streptosporangiales; family Streptosporangiaceae; genus Spirillospora; species Spirillospora yumaensis. The sequence goes on from NZ_WING01000001.1 coordinate 5,825,100, forward strand.
GCTGAGCAGCCACGCGGCGCAGTGCATCTCCTGCATGGAGGAGTTCGTCAGCCTGATCAAGGCCGCTGCGGGGGCGATGCCGAAGGGCAACGTCACCGATCCGTTCGCCGTCGACGCCGCCGCCCACTGAACGACGCCCCGCCCCCTCCGAGACCGGAGAGCGCGCTCCAGCACGGCGGTACGGGAGGGGGAGGGGCTGCTCGGCGAAGGCTTTACCGGCGGCGGGTAGCATCGGGCCGACTTGAGAGCCCCCCGCGTCACCGACCCCCAGGCGAGGAAATGCAGCCCAGCGATCTGCCCGCGACGGACTACCGCCATGTCTACGAGTTCCACCTCCGCTTCGGGGACATCGACTCGCAGGGCCACGTCAACAACGTGAAGTTCCTCGGCTACCTGGAGGACGCGCGGCTGGAGATGTTCCACGGCGACCCGGTGCGCAAGGGAGAGCAGCCGGTGCGCGGCATGGTGATCTCCCGGCACGAGATCGACTACCGGGCGCCGATCCTCCCGACCGTGTACCCGATCCGCGTGGAGACCTGGGTCACCGAGGCGCGCGCCGCGTCGTTCAAGCTGGCCTACGAGGTGCGGGACGACGAGACGGTGTTCGCCGAAGCGACCTCGACACTGGTGGCGTTCGACGTGGAGGCCAACCGGCTGCGGCGCTTCACACCGGAGGAGCGGGAGTTCATCTCCCGCTACCTCGCCCCGAAGGACTGACAGAGCGGCCCCCGGAACGGCGACGCCAAGGCAACGGACAGCGGAACGGCCGGGGCTGGCCCGGGTCGGCCGAGCACGAGTGGGACAGCGGACGGCCGGAGACGGTGGACGTCCGGGAACAGCCTGCGGCGGGCGTTCGGGGGCAGCCGAGGTAGGTGGGCGCGGGTCGGCGGCCGGTGGGGGCAGCGGCCCGGTGGTCCCGGTGGGCTGGCGGGCGTTCGGGGCCGGTAGAGGACCGGGAGCAGCGGGTTAGTGGACGGCGGGCGTTCGGGGACGGCTGAGGAAGCCGGATGCGGGCCGGCGGCCGGTGGGACAGTGGCCCGGAGGACCCAGCGGGCCGACGGATGGCCGGGGCCGGGGAACGGCCCGGAACAGCGGGACAGCGAACGGTCGGCGTTCGGGGAAAGCCGGGGTAGGCGGACGCGGGACGGTGGCCGGTGGGACACCGGCCTGGTGGTCCCAGCGGGACAGCGGACGGCGCGCGTCCGGGAACAGCCGCGGAATGCGGGCGCGGGCGGTGGCCGGTGGGGACAGCGGCCCGGAGGTCCCGGCGGGCCGACGGACGGCCGGGGCCGGTGGGAGTTCGGGGACAGCGGGTCAGTGGACGGCGGGCGTTCGGGGACAGCCGCGGAATGCGGGCGCGGGGCGGTGGCCGGTGGGGACAGCGGCTCGGTGGTCCCGGTGGGCTGGCGGGCGGCCGGGGCCGGGGGACGTCCGGGAACAGCGGTCGGCGGACGGCGGACGCTCGGGGAGGCCGCCGTAGGCGGGCGCCGGGGCGGCGGCCGGTGGATAGCGGGCCGGAGGGCCCGGCGGGACAGCGGACGGTTGGGGATGGGTGGCGGCGGTCGGTGGGGGATCGGGTCGGTGGCGGCGAGCTGGGGTAGCGATCATATTTACGGGGAATTACCGGAAATAAGTAGTCTTCCCGGAGTGTGACCCCATGACCCCCTATCTCTTCGCCTGGATCCTGTGGATCCTCATGTTCTTCGCCATCGAGCTCCCCGCCGTGTTCAACCGCCAGCAGGACGACACGCTGTCCGAGCTGGTGTGGCGCGTCTTCGCGATCCGCGGCAAGCCGGTCGGGTGGCAGCTCCGCCGCCTCGCGCTGCTGCTCGGCCTCGGCTGGCTGGTCGCCCACTTCCTCACCGGCGGGCTCGTCTGACCGCGATCCGTCCCGCCGCCGTTCGTCGTGGTCGGTTTGCCGTTTCCGGGGGTGCGAGGGTGGCATGGGTGGTTCGGGGGATGACGGGCGTGTGTCAGGGACTCGTCACGGATTAGTAACAAGGGCACCTTGAATCCGTTTTCAGTGCATGTCTCCCTTAGGGTCGCGTCGCCGAGTGTGGAAGATCCCACGTGGAGGTGGATGTGCGGCGCGTCTCAGCAGGAATGGTGGCGTTGCTCGTCGGCGCGGGGGTGGTCGGCGCCGGTACAGCGGCGCGGGCGGCCGAAGCGGTGTCCGGCGCGGCGCCCGGTACGGCGTCGGTGGCGGTGTCCGGCGCGGCCCCCGGGCGGACGCCCGGCACGGTGCGCGGGGCCGAGGACATCGCCGATCAGCTCAAGGCGATCCCCGGGATGGCGGTGACGGAGAAACCCTCCTCGCTCCCCGGCTACCGCTGGTTCTGGCTCCGGTACCGGCAGCCGGTCGACCACCGGCGCCCGGACGGCCAGTGGTTCGAGCAGCGGATCATGCTCCAGCACGCGGCCGCGGACCGTCCGATGGTGCTCTACACCAGCGGGTACGGCACGCCGGAGACGATGTTCAAGGCGGAGCCGACGGCGCTGGTGAACGGCAACCAGATCTCCGTCGAGTACCGCTACTTCAGCCCGTCCCGGCCGGAGCCCGCCCGGTGGTCGAAGGACACGATCTGGCAGGCCGCGACGGACGAGCACCGCATCGTCGGCGCGCTGAAGCGGATCTACCGCGCCCGGTGGATCTCCACGGGCGCGAGCAAGGGCGGCATGACGGCCGTCTACCACAAGCGGTTCTACCCGAGGGACGTGGACGGCAGCGTGGTCTACGTCGCGCCCAACGACGTCCGCAACGACGACGACCGGGCGTACGACCGGTTCTTCGCGACCGTCGGCTCCGACCCCGGCTGCCGCGCGCACGTGAAGGCGCTGGCCCGCGAGATCCTCAAGCGGCGTCCGGCGATGCTCGCCCGGGTGAAGGCCGACGCGGCCAAGAACGGCTGGACGTACTCGATCCTGCGTACGCCCGACCGCGCGTTCGAGAACTCGGTCATGGACTACGAGTGGGGCTTCTGGCAGTACAAGCTGCAATCCGACTGCGCTTCACTGCCGAAGACGGACGCGTCCGACGACGACCTCTACAGGAGCCTGGACGAGGTCTCCGGCGTGTCGTTCTACACCGACCAGGGGTTGAAGGACTACGTCCCGTACTACTACCAGGCGGGAACGCAGCTCGGCTGGGCCAAGCCGCAGTTCACGCACCTGCGCCCCCTGCTGCGCTACGAGAGCAGCTACCAGCCGCGCACGTACGTGCCGCGCAGCATCCCGATGCGGTTCGACGGGGGCAGAGCGATGCGCGACATCGACTCCTGGGTGCGCACCAAGGGGAACCACATGCTGTTCCTGTACGGGGCTAACGACCCGTGGGGCGCCGAGCCGTTCCGGCTGGGCAGGGGCACCCGCGACTCCGCCGTCTACACCGCGCCCGGCATGAACCACAGCGGAAGGATGATCGAGAAGTTGGCCGCGGGCGATCGCGCGAAGGCGACGCAGTCCGTCCTGCGCTGGGCGAACGTCTCCCCGGACGCGAGGAAGCTCTTCGGCCGGCTCGACGCCACCGACCCGCTCCGCCTGGAGCGCCCCCGCTGTGACCACCGCGTAGGCGGGACGAGAGGGACGGGTGGCACCCGTCCCTCTCGTCCCGCCTGAACGGTCGGCAGGAACCCCGCCGGCTACGCGCCCGAATCAGCGGGAGGCGATCAGCCAGGCGGCGGCGTTGCCGGGGAGGAGGTCGCCGTAGAGGGGCGTGCTCGTGATGAGGGGCTTGCCCGGCGGCATGCGGACGGGGTTCTCGTCGCAGTTCAGCGCGCAGATCAGCGGCCCGCGCCGGAAGAACAGGGCGGTGTCGGGGCCGTCGAGCCATTCGATGTCGGCGGGCAGCTCGGGCAGCAGGCGACGGCGTTCCGCCAGGGCGTCGCGGTAGAACGAGAGCGTCGAGCCGGGGTCGCCCTCCTGCGCCTCGACCGTGAACGACGCCCAGTCGCGAGGCATCGGCAGCCACGGATCGACGCCCTCCGGCGAGAAGCCGTACGGCTCGCTCTTGCCCGACCAGGGCAGCGGCACGCGGCAGCCGTCCCGGCCCGCCTGCGCGCCGCCGCTGCGCTTCCAGATCGGGTCCTGCCGGGCGTCGCCGGGCAGGTCGGTCACCTCGGGGAGCCCGAGCTCCTCGCCCTGGTACAGGTACGCCGACCCGGGCAGGCCGAGGAGGAGCAGCAGCGCGGCGCGCGCGCGTGCGTGGCCGATGCCGGGGACGTTCTCCGGCTGCTCGTACCGCGTCACGTGCCGTACGGCATCGTGGCTCGACAGCACCCACGTCGCGCCGGCGCCCGTCTCCGCGACGCTGCCGAGCGCCGAGACGGCCACGGCACGGAACGCGGGCGCCGACCAGGGGGCCATCTGGAGGTCGAACTGGAACACCTGGTGCAGCTCGTCGGGGCGCAGGTAGCGCGCCAGGTCGTCCTGCCCGTCGGTCCAGACCTCGCCGATCGCCATCCGCTCGCCGCCGTACTCGTCGAGGATGCGGCGCCACTCGCGGTAGAGGCCGTGCACTTCCGGACGGTTGTAGAGGGGCCCGTTCAGGACGTGGCGGCTGCGCTCGCCGAGGTCGCCGAGCGACTCGTCCTTGAACAGCCCGGCGGCGACGTCGATGCGGAACCCGTCCACGCCCCGGTCGAGCCAGAACCGCAGGATGTCCTCGAACTCGCGCCGCACGTCGTGGTTGCGCCAGTTGAGGTCGGGCTGCTCGGGCGCGTACAGGTGCAGGTACCACTCCCCGTCGGGGAGCCTCGACCAGGCGGAGCCGCCGAACGCCGACGGCCAGTCGTTGGGCGGATCGTCCCCGCCGTTCGCGCCGGAGCGGAACAGGTAGCGGTCGCGGGCGGGGGAGCCGGGCGGCGCCGCGAGCGCCCGCCGGAACCACGGATGCCGGTCGGAGGTGTGGTTGGGCACGATGTCGATGATCATCCGCAGGCCGTGCGCGTGCGCGTCGGCGAGCAGCGCGTCGAAGTCGCCGAGCGTCCCGAACCTCGGGTCGACGTCGCGGTAGTCGGCGACGTCGTAGCCGCCGTCGGCGAGGGGGGACGGGTAGAACGGGGTGAGCCACAGGGCGTCCACGCCGAGGTCGCGCAGGTGGCCCAGCCGGGACCGGATCCCCTGGAGATCGCCCTCGCCGTCCCCGTCGGAGTCGGCGAAGCTGCGGACGTAAACCTCGTACACGACGGCATCGCGCCACCAGGGGGTTGGTGTCATACACGCCGATCTACCCGTTCGGACAGTGCCTTCACACGGTTCGACGCGGCGGTGGGACGCGCGCTAGGTCGGGGAGTTGACCATGCTGCGGGCGGCCATCGTGAAGTAGTCCCAGAGCATCTTCTCCAGCTGCTCGGGGAGCTCCAGCTCGTCGACGGCGTCGCGCATGTGCCGCAGCCAGGCGTCGCGCTCCTTCTCGCCGATCACGAACGGGACGTGCCGCATCCTGAGCCGCGGATGCCCCCGCTCCCGGCTGTAGGTGTTGGGTCCGCCCCAGTACTGGATGAGGAAGAGGCGGAGCCGTTCCTCGGCGGGGCCGAGATCCTCTTCGGGGTAGAGGGCCCGCAGATCCGGGTCGCCGGCGACGCCCTGGTAGAAGCGGTGCACCAGCCGCCGGAACGTCTCCTCGCCCCCGACCGCCTCGTAGAAGGTCACCTGTTCAGCCATAACGAGCCCCACCCTATGCGAGGAGGGGCCTTCCGCGATGCGTGATCCGTCACCTTGATCACGAACGCGGTCGGCGGGCGGTCAGCCGGCGGCGGGGGTGGCGACCGAGACGCCCGCCTCGTCGAACGCGGCCTTGACGCGTTCGCGCAGCTCGCGGGCCACGTCGCCCTGCTTGCCCGGGGCCGTCTTCAGCACGATGCGGATGACGACGGCGTCGCCCGCGAGCGACTGCACGCCCCACACCGACGGCTCCTCCAGCACGACGTCGGCCCACGCGGGGGACTCGGCCATGGTGTCGGCGGTGGCCTGGAGGATCTCCTTGACCTTCTCGGTGTCCTCGGAGATGTCCACGGGGATGTCGAGGACGGCGCGGCCCCAGTTCTGCGACTCGTTGCCGACCTTCTTGATCTCGCCGTTCGGGACGTACCAGACGACGCCGTTCACGTCGCGCATCCGGGTGACGCGCAGGGTGACGGCCTCGACGGTGCCCTTGGCGGTGCCGACGTCGATGAAGTCGCCGACGCCGTACTGGTCCTCCAGCAGCATGAACAGCCCGGCGAGCAGGTCCTTGACGATGTTCTGCGCGCCGAAGCCGACCGCGACGCCGATCACGCTGGCGCTGGCGAGGATCGGCGCGAGGTTGAGGCCGAGCGAGCCGAGGATGCTGAACGCCGCCGTCCCCATGATCACCACGGACGCGATCGAGCGCAGCACCGAGCCGAGCGTCTTGGCGCGCTGGGCCCGCCGCTGGTTGAGCAGGGCCGGGCTGCCGTCGTAGGCGGTGCGCTGCCGCTCGCGGACCTTCTCCGACATCGTGCTCGCGGCCATCCGTACCGTCACCTGGGTGATCATCCGGTGCGCGATGCCGCGCAGGATCAGCGCGACCACGAACGTGACGACGATCAGGCAGAGGGTGCCGAGCGGCTTGTCCAGCCAGGTCTTGTAGAAGTGGGTGAAATCCTCGCTCTGCGAGATGTTCCACGTCAGGCGGCAGCCGATGCTGGGGTCCTGGCTGCCGCACGCCTTCTCGGGGGTGCCGTCCTGCATCCAGGGCAGCAGCGGTTGGAGAACGAGTGACATGCGGACAGACCCTCCCCGGCCGCTTGTGGATGCCGCGACACATCACCGTGGAGCAGCGGCGGTACGAGCCCGATCGTAGGGGACGGGAACGATCGGTCCGTACGGCGCCGGGCGACAATGCCGTGGCCGGCCGGGGAGGATCCGCCGCCGCGCCGCGGGCCGGGTGAAGGGCTGGGCCCCGGTCCCGCGGGGTCTCTCGGCGGCCGGTGCGCGCACCGGGTGGCGGACGTGCCCCGCGGGGTCCGCGGCTGCCGCGCCGTTCCGGCCGCGGCTCCGCGGGGCACGCCCGGCTCTCAGGAGTGGCCCGGAGGCCACTCGCGCGCCGGCACCGGGCCGAAGGCGTCGAGGCCGCCCCGGTCCGGCACGCGGTCGCCGCACGGCTCGCGCCGATCGAGCCGGAGCGGCTGGAGGACGCGTACCAGCTTCACGGCGGCGCCGCCGGGATCGTCCACCCGGTGCATGCGCTCCCCCCAGGACCACCAGTAGTAGTGCTCGGGCGACTCGGGGGCGGGGGCGCACGTGACGTCCTCCGCCAGGCTCGCCGCCTCCGGGTTGACCACCCGCAGGAAGGCCGGGCCGGACCGGGTCCGGACGACGCGGGCGACGAGCCCGCGCGTGTCGAGTTCGTGCTCCAGCTCCTCGAGGTAGCCGACGCGTATGTCGCTGACCACCTGCGCACCCCCTCCGTAGATCGTGCTGCGAGGACTGCTCGGCCGTTCCCGTGTGTTCGGCGCGATCCCGCCCGTGCGCGGACGGGACCTACCGGCGAGTGATCGACTCTCCGGATCCGTTCCATTACACGCGGCGAGAATTGCAACTCTCACGCTCCCCGGTCAAGGGCGCGGCTGTCCGGTGAAGTACGCGATTACCCCACCTCAGGGTGAGCTTCTCCTCCTGCGGAGGAAGAATCTCTACCCCGGGATCAGAGGATCCTCCCGAGGTGCGCGCCTTTCTGGAGAATGCCTTGGCCAGCCCTGCGCGGAGGGTTACGCTGCGTGCGCGAGAGATTATCTCTCGTGGCCATCTAGTCACCGGTCGCCGTGACCGGAGGCCGGCCCCGGGACCCGGGCCGGCTCCCGGACTCAGCGGTGAGGAGGCCGGAAACGATGTCGGACCCCCCTCCGAAAGAGACGGAGACCGCGCGCCGGATCCGCGCGCGCGGTCTGGCCCGGGCGCGCTGCGCCGTGGAGATCGCCCGCGAGATCCACGACCAGTGCGGGCCGCTGTTCGGCACCAGCAAGGTCAAGGCGCACCGGCTGGCCCACGGTGTCGCGCTGTCCGACATCGTCGCCCAGGTCAGGGCGCTGTACGAGGTCGACGGCAAGCCGCCGCCCCGGCTCGGGGAGACGCTGCTGTCGGCGTACGAGAGCGGCTACAAGCGCCCGGGGCCCGAGTACCTGCACTACCTGTGCGCCGTCTACCGGGTCGAGCCCGACGACCTCGGCTACCAGAGCCCCTGCATCTGCATGCGCGGGCACGCCGTCCGTCCGGGCGCGGAGACCGCCGCGCAGCAGGCGGGGCCGCGCCCCCGGCCGTCGCCCAGCACGCGGGCGCGGCCCAGCACGCCGCCGCCCAGCAGAACGGGACGGCCCGGCCGTTCGGGCCCGCCCGCCGTTCCGCCCATGACCCCGAGCCGCTGGTCGGCTCGGTGGTCGTCCCCAGACCGGACGACCGCAACTGGATCCCTGTCAACGAACTACGGGGCCCCGACCGCGCCGCGGGCCCCATCTCCATCGATGTGGGAGAGGAGGACATCGTGCTTCGCAGGACCCTTCTGCAACTCCTGGCCGGGGCGGGCGTGGCGCTCGACGGCCAGTTCCTTGGGGCGGTCGACAACCTTCGTCGCAAGATGGACGACACCCTGGTCAGCGCGACGGTCTCGCCGACGATGCTCGACCAGTGGGAGGAGACCACCTACGGCTACGGGCAGCAGTACCAGGCGACGCCGTCGCTGCGCATGCTCTGCGACGTGCTGCTCGACTTCAGCGAGGTGCGGCGCATGTGCGACAAGCGCCAGCCCGTCGAGCTCCAGGAGCGGCTGTGCCGCATCGCCGCCCAGCTGTCCGGGCTGTCCGGGCTCATCATGATCAACCTGGGCGACCACCGGCTGGCCCGCTCGTTCTTCCGCACGGCGCGGACCGCCGCCGACGAGACCGGCGACCGGGGCCTGCGCGCCTGGGTCACCGTCCGCGAGTCGCTCGTCCCGATGTACTACGGCGACCCGCGCGAGGCGCTGCACCTGGCGCGCAAGGCGCAGGACCTGGCCGGCCGCAGCCCCGGCGTGGCCGCCGCGATGGCCCCCGCCGTCGAGGCCCGCGCGCTCGGGATGCTGGCGATGCGGGGCCGCGGCGACGCGGCGCCGAGCGCGCGCCGCGCCCTGGTCCGGGGCCGCGCCGTCTTCGACCAGCTCTCCAAGGCCGACACCGGCGACCTGGTGTTCGGGTTCACCGACCGCCAGATGGCCTTCTACGAGGGCGACACGTTCACCAGCCTCGGCGACCACCAGCACGGCGACGAGGTGCTCAGCCACGCCCTGACCCTCTACTCGCCCACCGACCGCGTCGACCTGACGCTCGTACGGCTCGACCGGGCGTCCTGCAAGCTGCACGCGGGGCACCCCGAGGCGGCGCTCGACGCCGGCCGCGAGGCGATCCTCGACCTGCCGCCCGAGCACCGCTCCGACATCCTCGTGCACCGGGCCCGGCAGATCGGCGCCGCCGTCTCCGCCAAGCACGGCGAGATCCCGGCGCTGAAGGACTTCTACGAGGCGCTCGCCGGCCCGTGGGTGAAGAGTCCCACGACCGGCGGCCCGACCGTTCCGCCGTCCGAGCAGGTCTGACCGCTCCATGGGAACGTCCGACGGCGCCCAGCGGCGGAGCGATCCGGCCGGCCGGACCCTCGTCCGGCGGCAGGCGGAGCCCCCCGTCTGGGACTACGCAGAGCTGAGCCTGCGGCGCTACCGCGCCGCCGACCACGCGACCGTCCTCGCCCTGCACCGCGAGGGGCTGGCCCAGGTGGGCCTGCGCCCCGGCGACGGCGTCTACTACGACCACGACTTCTTCCGGATGGAGGACATCTACCTGCGCAACGACGGCGAGTTCCTCGTCGGCGAGACCGCGGGGCGCATCGTCGCCATGGGCGGGCTGCGCCGCGCCGACCTCGTGCCCGGCGGGAGCGCCCGCGCCTACGGCGGCTACGCGCCCGGCGCCACCAGGCTCGACGCCGCCGAGATGGTGCGGCTGCGCGTGCGCCCCGACCTCCAGCGCCGCGGGTACGGCTCCGCCGTCGTCCGCGCCTTGGAGGACCGGGCCGCCGAGTACGGCTACCGCGTCCTGCGCGCCGACACCACCGAGCTCCAGGGCCCGGCGCTCGCGCTCTACCGCGGCTTCGGCTGGCGGGAGACCCGACGCGAGTCGATCGGCGGCATCGTCAACATCTACATCGAGAAACGGCTCCGCTGAGACCCCCGAGCCGCGGTGCCCGCCCGGCGGCGCGGCCCGGCGCGGGCCCGCGGCTCGGGTCACCCCGGCGAAGCCGTACCGTCGCCGCGTCCCCGGCTCCGGCCGGGCGGCGCGGCGGGACAGAGCGGCCCGGCGGCCTGCGCGCGCCGGGCGTCGAGTGGCCCCCACTCGCACCGGCGGCGAGCGGTGCGAGTGGGGCATCGGGCCGGACGCCCGCCGCCCGCCCTCACGGGCGGCGGGCCGCGGCCACCTGCATGAGGGGGTAGCGGCGGTGCCGGACGCCGGTGAGGCCGCGTTCGGCGAGCGCGCCGGTGACCTCCCGGTCGCCGAACATCGTGACCCCGGCGACGCGGCCGAACGCCCCGGTGCCGAGGCGCGACAGCGGCAGCGACGGCCGCCGCGTCGTGAGGATGATCAACCGGCCGCCCGGCCGCAGCACCCGCACCATGCTGTCCACCGCCGCCCACGGCTCGTCGAACAGGTACAGCGCGCCGAAGCAGCAGACGGCGTCGAACGTCGCGTCCCGGAACGGCAGGTCCACCGCGTTCCCCCGGACGTAGCCGATCTGCGGCCCCACGTCGCGGACGCCGTTCGCGCCGTTCCCGTTCCCGGTGGGGGGCGGTATCGCGGCGGACGGGGTGTCGGCGGCGGCGCGGGCCAGCATGGTGGCGGACGCGTCGAGCCCGACGACCAGGCCGTCGCCCGACACGCCCTCGGCGAGGGCGCGGGTGACGTTGCCGGGGCCGCACGCGACGTCCAGGACGGTCGCCGCGGGCCGGTCCGGCGAGCCGGGACGGCCGAGGCCGAGCCACTCGCGGGCGAGGGCGTGCTCGGCGGCGGTGTCCGGCCCGACGGGCCAGCCCTTGGCGAGGTTGAAGCCGACCGGCCGCCAGACCTTCTCGTAGATCCGCGGGAGGAACGTCGACTGCATCACCGACTGCGCGAGCGTCGGGGCGGGCTCGGCGGACGGCCCGAGCAGGTCGAGGTAGCCGTCCCGTTCGGCCGGGCCCGCGGACGGGTCCGCGGGCGGGTCGTCGAGCAGCGGGAGGAGCCGGTCCAGGAGGGGCGGGCTCTGCACCGAGGAGGTCACCCCCTTATTCGATCACGCGTCAATTGCGTCCGCCGCCGGACGCGCCGGATGTGACGGAATCCTCAGCTCCAGGCCCGTCTGCGCGGCGAGGAACGACAGGGTGTCGACCATCAGCTCCACCGAACGGCTGACCGAACGCGCCGCGTGGCCGACGTCCGCCTCGTTGCGCAGCAGGACGGGCGCGTCGGACGCCGTCGCGTGCTGGAGCGCGGCGCACATCTTGCGGGCGTGCAACGGGTCCACGCGGCTGTCGCTATCGAAGATCGTGAACAGCGTGGCCGGGTACGCGACGCCCTCCCGCACGTGGTGGTACGGCGAGTAGGACAGCAGCCAGCCGAGCTCCTCGGGGTCGTCGGCGGTGCCGTACTCGTCGTTCCAGGTCTGGCCGAGGCCGAACCGCTCGTACCGGACCATGTCCAGCAGCGGCGCCGAGCAGACGACCGCGCGGTACAGGTCGGGCCGCTGGGTGAGCGCGGCGCCGACGAGCAGGCCGCCGTTGGAGCCGCCGGAGATCGCGAGCCGGTCGGGCGCGGTGAGGCCGTCGGCGATGAGCTTCTCGGCCGCGGCGTGGAAGTCGTCGAAGACGTTCTGCTTGCGCTCGCGCATCCCGGCGCGGTGCCACTCCTCGCCCTCCTCGGACCCGCCGCGCAGGTTGGCGACCGCGTACACGCCGCCCGCCTCCACCCACGCGAGGATGCTCGCCGAGTACGCCGGGGTGAGCGAGATGTTGAAGCCGCCGTAGCCGTACAGGATCGCGGGGCGCGGGCCGTCCGCCGCGCCGGGCCGGGACGACACCAGCATCCGCACCTCGGTGCCGTCGCGGGAGGTGTAGGACACCTGCCGCGTCTCGATCTCGGGCACCTCGACGCGTCCGGGCGGGGACGCCCACAGCGTGGTCTCGCCGGTACGGGAGTCGTACCGCAGCACGGACGCGGGCGTGACGTTGTCGGTGTAGCCGAACCACGCCTCGTGCCCGCCCTCGGGGCGTTCGATGATGCCGCCGATCGAGCCGAGTCCCGGCGTCGGAACGTTCCCGAGGCGCTCGCCGGTGGCCAGGTCGTGCACCGTGATCTCGCTGATCGCGTGCCGCGTCCAACCCGCCAGCAGCACGTCGTCGAGCAGCGCGAAGTCGGTGAGGACGGCCTCGGGGTCCTGCGGGACCAGGTCGCGCCACGACTCGTACGACAGGTCCGCCGGGTCGGCGACGCACAGCCGCGAGCGGGGCGCGTCGCGGTCGGTGAACAGGTACGCCCGGCCGTCCCGCCCGACGTGCAGGCCCGTCTCGGCGTCCACGCCCTCCTGGACGACGCGCATCTCGGGCCGTTCGGGCGGCCCGGCGCTGAGGTCGGCGATCCACAGGTCGTTGCGCGGGGCGGTGCCCTGCGACGCCGAGACGGTCAGCCAGCGGCCGTCGCGGCTGACGCCGACGCCGTAGTAGTTGGTCTTCTCGCGGCCCTCGCCGAAGACGAGCGCGTCGTGGGTGTCGGGCTCGGTGCCGACCCGGTGCAGGTAGACCCGCCGGTGGTACTGCTCCTCGCCCACCGGGACGGCGCTCGCCGGCAGCCGCCGCGCGTAGTAGTACGCCTCGCCGCCCGGCAGCCACGCGACCGACGACTCCCGGACCCGGTCGATCGGGCCCTCGACCCGTTCGCCCGACGCGACGTCCATGACGTACAGCAGGGACTCCTCGTCGCCGCCGTGCGAGACCTTGTAGGCGAGGCGGCGGCCCTCCTTGTCGGGCTGCCAGCCGTCCAGCGTGGTCGTGCCGGACGGGTCGAGCGCCATCGGGTCGATGAGGACGCGCTCGGCGCCGTCCGGCTCGACCACGCACAGCACCGGATGCTCCTGCTCGGCCGTACGGCGCGTGAAGAACCGCCGCTCGCCGCGCCACACCGGCGACCCGACCGAGCCCGCGCCGAGCAGCTCGCCGAGCCGCCTTCGCAGCCCGTCCCGGCCCGGCAGCGCGTCCACGACCTGGTGGAACAGCTCGTCCTGCGCGGCAAGCCATTTCGCGGTGCCGTCGTCGTGCCGGTCCTCCAGCGCGCGGTAGGGGTCGGCCACCCGGTGGCCGTGGATGACGTCGACGGTGTCCTGTCGGGGTGCGGTCGGGTACGGCGGTCGGCTCATGACCTGCACTGTATTGGCCGCGCCGCGCTCGCGTGATCCGCGTGCCGCCCCGCGGCGGCCCGCGGTCGCCCGCGCCCGTGCGTGGCGAGATGAACGCGCAGGTCGCGTCCGGTAATAGTGGCTGGACCAGAGGCTCTTTCCAACGGGGGTTGATCATGAAGAGCATCATCGCCGGGCGCCGCGCGCGGTCGCGCGCCGCCGGCCGGGTCGCGGCGGCGACCGCCGCGGCGACGGCGGCCGCGGGCGCGGCGCTGCTGGCGCCCGGCCCGGCCGCGCACGCCGCGCCCGTGCCGCCGGGCACGCCCGAGGACGTCTCGGTGCCGCCGGGCGCGGCCCACGTCCTGCCCGCGGGGACCGGGAACGTCGCGGCGCGCGGGAAGCCGGGCCCGCGGGGCAGGACCGCGCCCGCGCCGAGGGTCGAGTTCAGGTACTCGGCGCCGGAGGTGGCGGACGCGGGGGACACCGTCACCTGGAAGTGGACGATCCGCAACCGCGGCACGGACCCGGTGGACAAGGTCGTCCTCGACCACCGCCTGACGCCGCGCCTCAAGACCGAGAAGGTCACCACGCCCTGCAAGCCCGTCCAGCGGACGATCCGCTGCGACTACGGCGCGCTGAGGCCCGGACAGGTCAAGAAGGGCGCTCTCACCGCCAAGATCCCGGCGAACGCCTCGGGCAGCGTCCAGATCCACGGACGCGTGACGTGGCAGCTCGCCAAGAAGGCCGTGGCGCCCGACAAGCCCATGGACCCCGGAAAGCCCGCGCCGGAGACCAAGCCGGAGAACGACACCAAGCCCACGACCGACTCCAAACCCGCGCAGGACTCCAAGCCCACGACCGACTCCAAGCCCGCCGACACCGGCAAGCCCGCGCAGGACGACTCGTCCGCCAAGCCACCCGCGTAACTCCCGCGCGAGACACGGTGTGTTTCGGGCGTTCGGGGCGCTACCCGGGGGAGACGGCGTTGAAGCGGGTACGCCCGGGTACGCGGATGTCGCCTTGGGGAGCTCCCGCCGTCACGTTTCGTGGCGGCGGGAGCCGGCGCGTTCGATCCGCCTCGCGGCGGGGGATTAATGGGGTAGCGGAGCGCCTTCTCAGGCGTCACACTGATTACGGGTGGGTTCGCCCTGAGGAGGCCCTCATGGTGGGTGCGCAGGTGCCGGAGACAATACTCCGGCCTCGGTACGAGGCGCGCTCAGCCGCGCCCGCCGAGGCGAACGCGGCACGCGGCCCGGCGGAGGCCGTCTGATGCGACAGGTCCTTCTCCTGAACGCGACGTACGAACCCCTCACCACGCTCCCGCTCCGGCGGGCGGTCTGCCTCGTGCTCCGGGAGAAGGCGGAGGTCGTCCACCACGACACCTCGGGCGCCGTCCTCCACTCGGCGACGATGGAGGTCGAGGTCCCCTCGGTGATCCGGCTGCGGCGCTACGTGCGGATCCCGTACCGGACCAGGGTCCCCCTCACCCGCGCCGCGCTGATGCGCCGCGACAACTTCCGGTGCGTCTACTGCGGGCGCCGCGCCGAGACCATCGACCACGTCCAGCCGCGCAGCCGCGGCGGCAAGCACGTGTGGGAGAACTGCGTCGCCTCCTGCATGCCCTGCAACCACAGCAAGGCCGACCGCCTCCTGGAGGAGCTCGGCTGGACGCTGAGCATCACGCCCGGCGTTCCCCGCGGCGCCCACTGGCGGCTGATCGGCGTCGTCCACGACGGCGATCCGCAGTGGGCGGCGTACGTCACCGAGCCCGCCGCCTGACCTATCCTGGGCGCGTGCCACGTTATGACTACCGCTGCCGCGCCTGCGGGGCCACGTTCGAGGTATCCCGCCCGATGATCGAGGCGTCCGCGCCCGCCCCGTGCCCCGAAGGCCATGACGACACCGTGAAGCTCCTGTCCACGATCGCGGTGACCGGTACGGGCCGCGCCCCGTCCCCGCCCCCGTCCGCCGGAGGCGGCTGCTGCGGCGGCGCCTGCTGTAGCTGACCCCGCCCCGGCCGGGCCCCGTCCCAGCAAGGCCCGCCTCAGCGCCCGTCCACGAACGCGGTGACCTCAGCCTGCGCAGCCCGTTGACCTCAGCCGTCGCGCGAGTGCGTTGACTGTCCGGGGGAGGCGAGGCCGAAGGCGAGCCTCCCCCGGACAGATCGCGAAGCGATGCGGCACTCGCAAAGCAACGGTCAGACCGCGCGCCGCTAGGGCGAGTGGGCTGGGCCGGGGTTTCTGTTAGTCCAGCTGGCTGACGTCGCGGGCGGCGCCGGTGGAGGCGGAGGTGGCCATGGCCGCGTATGCCCGGAGGGCCGCGCTGACCGGGCGGTGGCGGTCGCGGGGGCGGTAGCCGCCGAGGTCGGCGAGCAGCTTCTCGCGGCGGATGTCCAGCTCGTCCTGCGGGACGTCCAGCTCCAGGGTGCGGTTGGGGATGTCGATGACGACGCGGTCGCCGTCCTCGACGAGGGCGATGACGCCGCCGGCGGCGGCCTCGGGGGAGGCGTGGCCGATCGACAGGCCGCTCGTGCCGCCGGAGAAGCGGCCGTCGGTGACCAGGGCGCACGCCTTGCCGAGCCCGCGGCCCTTGAGGAACGAGGTCGGGTAGAGCATCTCCTGCATGCCGGGCCCGCCCTTCGGGCCCTCGTACCGGATCACCACGACGTCGCCCGGCTTGACCTTGTCGCCCAGGATGCCCTCGACCGCGTCGTCCTGGCTCTCGAACACGACGGCGGGGCCGGTGAACGTCCACAGCTCCTCGTCCACTCCGGCGGTCTTGACGATCGCGCCGTCCGGGGCGATGTTGCCGCGCAGGACGGCGAGGCCGCCGTCGGCGGTGTAGGCGTGCTCGACGGAGCGGATGCAGCCGTTCTCGCGGTCGAGGTCGAGCTCCTCCCAGCGGGCGCTCTGGCTGAACGCGGAGGTCGTGCGGACGCCGCCGGGCGCCGCGTGGAACATCTCCACGGCCTCCGGGAGCACGTCGGGCGAGGACACGTCCCACTTGGCGATGTGCTCGGTCAGCGACGAGGAGTGGACCGAGGTCACCGAACGGTTGAGCAGCCCGGCGCGGTCGAGCTCGCCGAGCAGGGCGGGGATGCCTCCGGCGCGGTGGCAGTCCTCGACGTGGTACTTGGCGGTCGCCGGGGCCAGCTTGCAGATGCAGGGCACGCGGCGGGACAGCTCGTCGATCTCCTTGAGCCCGAAGTCGACGCCGCCCTCGTAGGCGGCGGCCAGCAGGTGCAGGATCGTGTTGGTCGAGCCGCCCATCGCGACGTCCAGGACCATGGCGTTCTCGAACGCGTCGCGGGTGGCGATGCTGAGCGGCAGGACGGTCTCGTCGTCCTGCTCGTAGTAGCGGCGGGCGACCTCGACGACGGTGCGGCCCGCGTCCTCGTACAGCCGCCGGCGGGCGGTGTGGGTGGCGAGGACGGTGCCGTTGCCGGGCAGGGCCAGGCCGAGCGCCTCGGTGAGGCAGTTCATCGAGTTGGCGGTGAACATGCCCGAGCAGGACCCGCAGGTCGGGCAGGCGCTCTCCTCCATCTCGGCGAGGGTGGCCTCGGAGACCGAGGAGTCGGCGGAGGCGATGATCGGGTCGATGAGGTCGAGCTTGTTGCCGTTCAGCACGCCCTCGACCGGCTTGCCGGCCTCCATCGGGCCGCCGGAGACGAAGACGGTCGGGATGTTGAGGCGCAGGGCGGCCAGCAGCATGCCGGGCGTGATCTTGTCGCAGTTGGAGACGCAGACCAGGGCGTCGGCGCAGTGCGCGTTGACCATGTACTCGATCGCGTCGGCGATGATCTCGCGGGACGGCAGCGAGTAGAGCATGCCGTCGTGGCCCATCGCGATGCCGTCGTCCACCGCGATCGTGTTGAACTCGCGGGGGACGCCGCCCGCCTCGCGGACCGCGCCCGCGACCACGTCGCCGACCTCGCGCAGGTGCACGTGGCCGGGGACGAACTGGGTGAAGCTGTTGGCCACCGCGACGATCGGCTTGCCGAAGTCCTCGCGGGCCACGCCGCTGGCGCGCATGAGCGCGCGGGCGCCCGCCATGTTCCTGCCGTGGGTGACCGTACGTGACCTGAGCGGGGGCATCCTGTGACCTCTCAACCTGTGACGTGCTGTGCAGCCGATCGTACGACCGCGCCCGCGCCGGAGCGGCGGGCGGGGCGATCGGGCTCTGACCGGCCCCGTGGCGGGGCTCTCGGAACGCTGTGAACGGTCGCAGCGGCGGATCGCGGCGCTGCCGCCGGCTCAGCAGAGGTCGTGTGGGGCCGGCGAGTCCATCCTCGATGGTATCAACGCTCCCGCGGTGCTCGTCCTGATCAGGCGCGGCGCGCGCTCGCGGTCACGGGGAGGCGCGCGTCCCGCGGACATGAGGAACGCCGGGTCGGGGATCCGGCCCGGCGCTGCGAGTCCGTCCAGCAGGGCGATTCGGCGCGCCCTGAAGTTCGTGTTGCGGGGGTCGCGGCCGGCGGGCGGGGCCCGCGGCCTGGTCGGCGGGGGTTCGGGAGTGGCACCTCGCGTACGAGGTGCCCCTCCGGCACCGGTTCCCTGGGGGAGCCGGACGCTGGGGGCTCGTCGTTGAGCCGGTGTCGCGTTCGCCTCGCCGGCACTGCCGGGTGTCGCGCGGACGGATCCGTGCGGCGGGCGGGTGCGGCGGGGCCTTGCTCGGTCGGGGGCCCGGCGGCGCGGCCGTCGGAGCCGTTCGGTCAGGGCTGGTCGGTCAGGGGCTCGGACTCGCCGCCGTACTTGGGCGGCAGGGCGTCCTGCGCGGCCTTGAGGATGCGCTGGACGTCGGTCTCGGTGAGTATCCGCGGGCGGCGCCGCAGGTACGAGCGGGCCCGGTTGCCGGCGTAGACGTCGACGTCCCTGACCCTCATCACCTTCCACGGGATGGACGGCCCGTAGATGGCCACCGACGGCTGCACGGGGACCTCGAAGCCGACCTGGCCACCGATGATCTTGCTGGCCTGGTCCGCCTCCCACCGCGCCTCGTCCAGGCGGTCCTTCTTGTTGAAGGGGCCGTGGAAGAGCTTGCGGTGCGAGAGGGTCCGCACGGGAAGCCGCTTGTCCCACTTCTCGGAGTCGATGGCGTACACGCCGCTCGGGCCGATGACCAGGTGGTCGATCCGGCCGTCGCTGACGCCCTCGTCGTCACGGGGTACCGCGCGCGCGTGCAGGACGCGGTATCCGTTCCGCTCCAGGGACCTGAGCTGCTTCTCGGTGCGCCGTTCGGCGGCCGAGGACTTCTGCCAGGCGGGCACGCTGGAACTCCTGCGCGCCCGGCGGACGACGTCCACGACGACCGCCGCGACGGCGGCCGTGAGGCCGATGCGGATGTCGAACACGACCGCGAAGACGACGCCGATCACGATGGCCGCGCCGATCCGCCAGAGCCACCGGCGAATCTGCGGATCGTTGAGCATCTCCCCGTAGGTCTGGTGTTCGGACGGCCGTTTCTCCGACGTCTCGTGAGGCTGACCGCGCGCCTCCTGAGCCTTGCCCCGCTCCATGATCGCCATGAGTGACGCTCCGTATTCCTTTCGCATGGGGAGCATGATCCTCCGTGCGCAGAGTAATCATTCCGACGTTCGGCGACTAGTCATGTCGGGTTAATACTTTTGTCGCCGCCTCTGGGTGATTCACTGCGGTGGTGAACGGGTAGGTTCGCATTCACCCCTTCTTCCGCCGGTGCCCTGCGTTGCCATCTTTGATGCTCGCGCAGCGGGCGTCTACCGTTCGGCGTTGTGACTCTTCCCCACGACCTCGGCGCCATGCGCCTGGCCGCCGCCGTCCGCGCCCGGGAGCTTTCCCCCGTGGAGATCACCGATCACTTCCTCGAACGCATCGATCGGGTAAATCCGCAGGTGGGCGCCTATGTGACGGTGACGGCCGAGTCGGCGCGCGAGCAGGCGCGGGCGGCGGAGAAGCGCGTCGCGGCGGCATCCGACCCGGCGGCGCTGCCGCCGCTGCTCGGCGTGCCGGTGCCGGTCAAGGACCTGAACGCCGTCAATGGCGTCCGGTTGACATTGGGTTCGAAGGTTTTCCACGATCGGATCGCGCGCACGGACGACAACGTCGTGGTGCGGCTCAGGGAAGCGGGCTCTGTCCTTCCCGGTAAGACCCAAACGCCCGAATTCGGGCTGCCCTCTTACTCGGAGAACGGGGTGGCACCGCCCGCCCGCACTCCCTGGGACCTGGGGCGTTCGGCGGGCGGTTCCAGCGGCGGGGCCGCGGCGGCCGTGGCGGCGGGTCTGGCGCCGGCCGCGCAGGGCAGCGACGGCGGCGGGTCGATCCGGATCCCGAGCTCGGCGTGCGGGCTGTTCGGGATCAAGCCGACCAGGGGCAGGGTGTCGCAGGGGCCGGTCGGCGCCGACCTGTTCGGCCTGTCCACAAGCGGACCGATTGCCCGTTCTGTCCGGGATGCCGCGCTGCTGCTGGACGTGATGGCGGGCCCGGCTCCCGGCGACCTCTACGCGGCGCCGCCCCCGGACGGCACGTTCCTTTCCCATGCCGAACGGCCTCCCGGGCGCCTCAGGATCGCCAGGAGCATCGAGCCGAACGCGGACGGGGTCGAGGTCCACCCCGACTGCGCGGCGGCCTACGAGGAGGCGAGCGCGCTCCTGGAGGAGCTCGGGCACGAGGTCGTGGACGTGCCCTCGTTCTTCGGGGCCGCGCTCGTCCCGCACTTCGAACTGCTGTGGGGCGTCATGGCGACGCTGACCGAGGTGCCCGAGGGACGCGAGCACCTGCTCCAGCCGCTGACCCGCTGGCTGCGCGAGCGCGGCCGGGCCGTGACGGCCACCGAGGTGCTCCGCGCCCACGCGTCCATGCAGGCCGTCCTGCGGAAGGCGTTCCCGGTGATGAACGGGTTCGACGCGATCCTGCACCCCACGCTCGCCCAGCCGCCCGTGCCCGTCGGGTACTTCCACGACCAGGAGCCCATCGAGAACTTCGAGCGCCAGACGCGCTTCACGCCGTTCTGCGCGGCCTACAACATCTCCGGCCAGCCCGCCGTGAACGTTCCCCTGCACTGGACGGCCGACGGCCTGCCCATCGGGGTCATGCTCGCCGGACGGCTCGGCGGCGAGGGCACGCTGATCTCCCTGTCCGCCCAGCTCGAAGAGGCCCGTCCCTGGATCGACCGCAGACCGCCCCTCTGGGACTGAGGAGCGTCCGCTGAAAGCCGTCCATTTAGGGCGCCCGGCCGCCGGGCATGGGTCATGGCGTGGCGGACGACGAACTGGACCGGCTGGCCGAACGGCACGGCGTTGCGACGCGTTTCACCGACTGGCGGGGGCGGGACGTCCCGGTCGCCCCCGACACCCTGAGAGCCGTTCTGGACTCCCTGGGCGTGGACGACTCCACCCCGCCCACGCCCC
Organism: Actinomadura sp. J1-007; assembly: GCF_009793335.1. Classification (GTDB taxonomy): domain Bacteria; phylum Actinomycetota; class Actinomycetes; order Streptosporangiales; family Streptosporangiaceae; genus Spirillospora; species Spirillospora yumaensis. The sequence continues at coordinate 5,845,882 of NZ_WING01000001.1, forward strand.
CGCACGCGCGCAAGGACCCGCCGCGCCTGCCGCGCGTCGAGCGCGCCTGGGGGTTCGCGGCGCAGCTCTACTCCGTACGGTCGCGCGGCTCGTGGGGGATGGGCGACCTGCGCGACCTGGCCGACCTCGCCGCGTGGTCCGGCGGCGGGCCGGGGGCGGGGTTCGTCCTGGTCAACCCGCTGCACGCGGCCGAGCCCGCCCCGCCGATCGGGCCGTCCCCGTACTCGCCGATGAGCCGCCGCTTCGCCTCGCCGCTGTACCTGCGCGTGGAGGACGTCCCGGAGTACGCGGCCCTGGGGCCCGGCGAGCGGGAGGCCGTCGCCTCGCTCGCCGCGCGGGCCCGGTCGGACGGCGCCATCGACCGCGACGCGATCTGGACGGCCAAGCGGGAGGCCCTGGAGACGCTCCACCGCGTTCCCCGCACGGCCGCCCGTCAGCGGGAGTACGAGCGCTTCCGCCGGCGCGAGGGGACGGCGCTCACCGCGTTCGCCGCCTGGTGCGTCCTCGCCGAACGGCACGGCGCGGACTGGCGGCGCTGGCCCGCCGAGCTCCGCGACCCCAAGAGCCCCGCCGTGGCCGCCGCCGTCCCGGACGAGCGCGCCGACTTCCACGCCTGGCTGCAATGGCTGCTCGACGGGCAGCTCGCCGCCGCCCAGCGGGCGGCGACCGGCGCGGGGATGCCGATCGGGATCGTCCACGACCTCGCCGTCGGCGTGGCGCACGGCGGGGCCGACACCTGGATCCACAGGCATCTGTTCGCCGACGGGATGAGCGTCGGGGCGCCGCCGGACGAGTTCAACCAGCGCGGCCAGGACTGGGGGCAGCCGCCCTGGCACCCCGGACGCCTCGCCGCCGCCGCGTACGCGCCGTACCGCGCCATGCTCGCCGCCGCGCTGCGGCACGGGGGCGGCCTGCGCCTGGACCACGCCATGCAGGTGTCGCGGCTCTGGTGGATCCCGGACGGCGCCTCGCCCGCCGACGGCACCTACGTGTCGTACGACCGCGAGGCCATGCTCGACTGGCTGGTCTGGGAGGCGTCGCGGGCGGGCGCGGTGGTCGTCGGGGAGGACCTCGGGACGGTCGAGCCGGGGCTGCGGCGGCTGCTCGCGGACCGGGGCGTCCTCGGCACGTCCCTCCTGTGGTTCGAGCAGGAGGACGGGCGTCCGCTCCGTCCCGAACGGTGGCGCGAGGCGTCCCTCGCCACGGTCGGCACGCACGACATGCCGCCGATCACCGGATTCGCGCACGGCGACCACATCGCCCTCCGGGACGGCCTCGGGCAGCTCACCCGGCCGCGCGTGCAGGAGGAGGCCGACCACCGCCGTCAGTTCGCCGCCTGGCTCGACCTGCTGTCCGAGGAGGGACTCCTCCGGAACCCGCCGTCGGCCGTCCTGGAGGCGCTGGACGACGGCTCGTCCGCCTACGACGCCGAGGTCGTCGCGGCCCTGCACGCGTTCCTCGCCCGCACGCCCGCGCGTCTCATCGGCATCTCCCTCGCGGACGCGGTGGGGAGCGCCGCCCGCAGAACCTTCCCGGCACCGTTGACGAGTACCCGAACTGGCGGGTCCCCCTCGCGGACTCCGCCGGGCGTCCCGTTCTCCTCGATGACCTTCCCGAACGCGTGGTCGCGCCGGATCCGTTCTCCGCGAGGACTCCGGAGCCCTGAGCGCTCCGCGGGCGTCCGCTCAGGCCAGGGTGGTACGGATCCGCTGGGTCACCTCGTGCAGGAGCGTGTCGGGCTCCAGGCGCGCCCGCGCGATCGCCGAGAAGAGGGCGGGCAGGCCCGCGAGGGGGTACGGGTCGTCGTCGGCGCCGCGGAGGGCCCGTTCGCCGACCGGGTGGCGGCGGAGCGACGCGCGGGCGCGCGCCCAGGCCGCCTGCACCTCCTCGGGCGACGGGACCCCGAAGCCGTGGCCGACCGGGGCGGCGTGGCGGAGCTTCACGAGGGCGCCGTCGCCGAAGTCGGCCGCCAGCTTGCAGCGCTCGGTGAGGTCGGCGCGGACCCGCGCGTCCAGGCGCCCCATCACCGAGCAGGGCGTACGGCAGCGGGCCGCGCAGTCGCCGAGGGCGGCCGACACCTGGCTGTGCTGCCGGTCCAGGTAGGCGCGCCACCCCGGGCCCGGCTCCCTGGACACGCGCAGGGTGCGCTCGCAGGCGGAACGTTCCGGACGGGTGTGGTCGCAGTCGCGCGCCGCGCCCGGCTCCAGGGCGACGCCGAAGCGGCTGCCCGGCCCGGTGACGGACGCGCCGATGAGGGCCGGGTCGCCCGCGTGGCCGAGGACGGGCTCCCAGGCGAGCAGCGGCAGGTACTCGCTCGCGATGTGGACGGCGGCCACCAGCGCCGCCATCTCGCGGCGGTGCCAGCGGATCGCGATGACCTCCAGCAGCAGCGCGTACGCGGGCCGCAGGCTCGCCAGCGCCCCGCGCGGGCGCTCCTTCGCGGTCTGGGGCATGCGGCTCGCGCGGGCGCGGTCGAGCAGGTCGGCGGGGACCTCGCCCGCGTCCTCGGGCATCCCGAAGTCCTCCGCGTCCAGGTCCAGGACGCGCTGGCCGAACGCGCAGAGCGCGGCGACCGCGGCCGGGCGGGGCACGACCGCCCCGTCGCCGGCCGCGAGGGCCTCCAGGTCGCCGAAGGCGTACCGCCCCGCCAGTGCCGTCAGAACGTCCCGTGCCGTCTCCACGTCCCCACCCTGCCAGCCGTTCCCCCGTGGTCACGCCACCGGTCCGGGAACCGCCGCATGACCACGAGGGGGCGGGGCGTCAGGACGCGGCGGCGTCCTTCGCGCGGGCGCGCAGGGCGCGGGCCACGCCGTCGCGGCCCTCCGACAGCAGCCTGGCGAGCGCGGCCGGCGGCTCGCTGTCGGCGATGTACGCCTCGGTGCGGGCGACCGTGGACTCCTCGATCACCAGGAACGGGTAGGCCACCTCGGCGAACGTCTGCGACATGTCGCTCGACCACTCCGACCAGATGCGGCCGACCTCGGCGAAGTACCGGTCCACGTACGGGACGAGCAGCGCCGAGTGGTCGGGGTCGACGAAGCCGCCGAGCGTGGCGCGGAACACCGCGTTCGGCAGCTCGCCGCCGATGATCCGCTCCCAGGCCGCGGCCTTGGCCTCGGCCGTCGGCAGCGCCGACCGGCAGGACGCGGCGGCGCGCTCGCCGGTCGCGGTCGGGTCGCGCTTCAGCTCGGCGTCGATCTCCGCCTCGCCCGCCTTGCCGGTCCCGACGAGGCGGTGCAGCAGCGTCCAGCGCAGGTCGGCGTCCACCGTGAGCCCTTCGAGGGACGCGGTGCCGGCCAGCAGCCCGGCGACGAAGCCGAGGTGCGCGTCGGACGCGGCCACGGGCACGAACGCCTGGATGTAGGCGAGCTGGAGGTCGGAGCCCGGCGCGGCCTCGTGCGCCAGCTCGTACAGGGCGTCCGCCATGAGGTCGAGCCCCTCGCGGCGCCACTGCGGCGAGGCGTACTGCTGGAGCGCGGTGCGGGCCTGCCGCAGCAGCGTCTGCGTGACCGAGATGTCGGTGACGCCGCGGATGCCCTGCACGACCAGCTTGACGTAGTCGCGGGTCGCCAGCTCGGCGTCCCGCGTCATGTCCCACGCCGCCGACCAGCACAGCGCGCGCGGCAGCCCGTCCCGGATGTCGCCGATGCCCTCGACCAGCGTGCGCAGCGAGTGCTCGTCCAGCCGGACCTTGGCGTACGTCAGGTCGTCGTCGTTGACCAGGACGAGGTCGGGGCGCTTGTCGCCGACCAGCTCCGGCACCTCCGTGCGGGCCCCGACGACGTCGAGCTCGACGCGCCGCCGCCGCACGATCCCCTCCGCCGTGCGGTCGTACAGCCCGATCGCCACGCGGTGCGAGCGCAGCGTCGGGTAGTCGGGCTTCGCCTCCTGGAGGACGTGGAACGCGGTGAAGTCGCCGTTGGCGTCCACCTCGTAGACGGGGCGCAGCGTGTTGACCCCGGCCGTCTCCAGCCACTCCTTCGACCACGACGCGAGGTCGCGGCCGGAGGTCTCCTCCAGCGCGTCCAGCAGGTCGGCGAGGACCGTGTTGCCCCACGCGTGCCGCTGGAAGTAGCGCCGCACGCCCTCCAGGAAGTTGTCGCGCCCGACGTACGCCACGAGCTGCTTGAGGACGCTCGCGCCCTTCGCGTACGTGATCCCGTCGAAGTTGACCTCCACCGCGCGGATGTCGGGGATGTCGGCGGAGATCGGGTGCGTCGAGGGGAGCTGGTCCTGCCGGTACGCCCACGCCTTCATCAGGTTCGCGAACGTCGTCCACGAGCCCTTCCACTTGGTCGCCTCGGCCTGGCACAGCACGCTCATGTACGTGGCGAACGACTCGTTCAGCCACAGGTCGTCCCACCACCGCATGGTGACCAGGTCGCCGAACCACATGTGCGCCATCTCGTGCAGGATCGTCTCGGCGCGCCGTTCGTACGCCGCGTCCGTCACCCGGGAACGGAAGACGTAGTCCTCCAGGAACGTGACGCAGCCCGCGTTCTCCATCGCGCCCGCGTTGAACTCCGGCACGAAGAGCTGGTCGTACTTGGTGAACGGGTACGGCCGGTCGAACACCTCCTCGAAGAACGCGAAGCCCTGCCGGGTCACGTCCACGATCGCCTCGGCGTCCAGGTGCTCGGCGAGCGACGCCCGGCAGTACACGCCGAGCGGGATGACGCTGCCGTCCTCGCGCCGGTACTCGTCCCGCACCACGTGGTACGGGCCCGCGACCAGCGCCGTGATGTACGTCGAGATCTCCGGCGTCGCGGGGAAGTGCCGGCGCCCGCCCTCGACCGTGTCGGGCGCCTCGTTGGTGACGACCTCCCAGCCGTCCGGCGCGGTCACCGTCAGCTCGAACGTCGCCTTCAGGTCCGGCTGGTCGAAGCAGGTGAACATCCGGTGCGCGTCGGCGGTCTCGAACTGCGTGTAGAGGTACACGCTCTGGTCCACGGGGTCGACGAACCGGTGCAGGCCCTCGCCCGAGCGGGAGTACGTGCAGTCGGCCACCACGCGCAGCTCGTTGTCGGCGGCGAGGCCCGGGAGCGGGATGCGCCCCTTGGCGGAGTCGTAGTCCGCCGGGTCCAGCGCCGTGCCGTTCAGCGTCACCTCCCGCACGACGGCGCCGTGCAGGTCGACGAACGTCGAGGCGCCCGCCTCGGCGCTGCCGAAGCGGATCACGGTGGTGGAACCGAACCGCTCCTCACCCGTCGTGAGGTCCAGCTCCACCGCGTACGACTGGACGGTGAGCAGCCGGGCCCGTTCCCGCGCCTCGTCGCGCGTGAGGTTGCCTGCCACATGTACTCCTTGGTCGGCTCATCGCTTGGTATCCCCCATGTCTACCAACCGGCGGGGGTCCGGGGCTGCGCGGCACGGCCATCGGTTCGCCCGGGTCCGCCGGCGGGGCCGCTGGCCACCTCCGGCCGCGGGCCCCGCCGCTCGGGGAGGCCGCGCGGGGAATGGGCCCGGAGGACCGCCGGTTGTTGCCGGAACAGGAATTTTCCGCACCAGGCGGCAGCCCAAGGAGGACCTCCGTTGTCACAGGACGCCCGCACCCCAGTGGACTTCTGGTTCGACCCGCTGTGCCCTTGGGCCTGGTTGACGTCGCGCTGGATCCTGGAGGTCGAGAAGCTCCGGCCCGTCGACGTGCGCTGGCACGTCATGAGCCTCGCCGTCCTCAACGAGGACAAGGACGTGCCCGAGGAGTACCGCAAGGCCCTTGAGGGGGCGTGGGGCCCGTGCGCCTCTGCGTCGCCGCGGAGCAGAAGTACGGCTCCGAGGTGCTCGGCCGCCTCTACACCGAGCTCGGCACGCGCCGCCACAACGAGCGGCAGAAGTTCGGGCCCGAGCTGTACGAGGCCGCGCTGGAGGCGGCGGGCCTCGACCCGGCGCTCGCCGCCGCGGCGGACTCGACCGACTACGACACCGCCGTCCGCGCGTCCCACAAGGACGGCATCGACCGCGTCGGCCAGGAGGTCGGCACGCCGGTCATCGAGGTCGAGGGCCACGCCTTCTTCGGCCCCGTGGTCACCCCGGCCCCGCGCGGCGAGGCCGCCGTCAAGCTGTTCGACGGCGTGCTGGCCGTCGCGAGCACCGACGGCTTCTTCGAGCTGAAGCGCACCCGGGACCGCGACCCGATCTTCGACTAGCGGCCCGCGGGGCCCGGCCGGGCCCCGTCCGCGCCGGAACCTGGCACGGTGTGGCAGTTGCGAGTCCCTTGCAACTGCCACGCGTACGCCCTCAGACTGGACTTACCGCACTCGACGGGTAGGACGGTGAGGGACGTGCACGTACCGGACGGATTCATCAACGCCCCGGTCTCGGTCGCGGCCGGGGCGGTGGCCGTCGCCGGGGTGGCCGTGGCGCTGCGCGGCGCCCGCCGCGAGCTGGACGACCGGACCGCTCCACTGGCGGGCCTGACCGCCGCGTTCGTCTTCGCGGCGCAGATGCTCAACTTCCCGGTCGCCTCCGGGACGAGCGGCCACCTGCTCGGCGGGACGCTCGCCGCGATCCTGGTCGGGCCCTACACCGGCGTGCTGTGCGTGTCGGTGGTGCTGCTCATGCAGGGGCTGCTGTTCGCCGACGGCGGGCTGACCGCGCTCGGCGTCAACATCGTCAACATGGCGCTGGTCACCGTGCTCGTCGGGTACGGGCTGTTCCGGCTGCTGCTGCGGGTCCTGCCGAAGTCGCCCGCGTCGGTCGCGGGCGCCTCGTTCACCGCCGCGGTCGTGTCGGTGCCGTGCTCGGCCGCGGTGTTCACCCTGGTCTACGCGGTCGGCGGCACGACCGACGTCTCGGTCGGCAAGGTCGCCGCCGCGATGATCGGCGTGCACGTGCTGATCGGGATCGGCGAGGCGCTGATCACGGCCGTCACGGTCTCCAGCGTGCTCGCCGTCCGCCCCGACCTGGTGTACGGCGCGCGCGACCTCGTCAAGCCCCTGGAGCTGCGCCGGACCGGCACGCGGGACGGCGCGCCGGGCGGGACCCCGGACCGGGCGTCCGGACCCGCGGGCGACGCGCGGACGCCCGAGGGCCCCGAACCGTCCGGCGCGAGCGCCTGAGGAGGCGGCCATGACCACCAAGACCACGGCCGGACGCCCGGTCAAGCGCTCCACCAAGCGGTTCTTCGCCGCGTTCCTCCTGGTGTCGCTGGTCCTCGCGGGGATCGTCAGCTACTACGCCAGCTCCAGCCCCGACGGGCTGGAGAAGGTCGCCGCGGACAAGGGCATCGACTCCAAGGAGAAGGACCACTCCCTCAAGGACTCGCCGTTCAGCGACTACGGGGTCAAGGGCGTGGACGACTCGCGCCTGTCCGGCGGCCTCGCGGGCGTCGTCGGCGTCGGCGCGGTGCTGCTCGTCGGCGGCGGGCTGTTCTGGGTCGTGCGGCGGCGCGGCGGCACGCCCGAGCACGGCCGCGACGGCGCGCAGGGCTCCGCGCCCGCGCGGGAACCGGCCGGGTCCGAGGACGCCTGAGTGGGCGCCGGGCACGCGCACCGGCTGTACGTGCCGGGCGCCTCGCCGGTGCACCGGCTCCCGCCGCAGTGCAAGCTGGTCGCCGTCCTGGCGTTCGTCCTGCTCGTCGTCGCCACCCCCCGCGAGCGGCTCTGGGCGTTCGCGGGGTACGCGGCGCTGCTCGCGGCCGTCGCCGTCGCGGCCCGCGTCCCGCTCCGGCTGGTGCTGCGCCGCGTCGTGATCGAGGTGCCGTTCGTGGCGTTCGCGTTCCTGATGCCGTTCGTCGCGAACGGCGAGAGGGTGCGGGTGCTCGGCGTCGCGGTGAGCGAGAACGGGCTGTGGGGCGCCTGGAACATCCTCGCCAAGGGCACCCTCGGCGTCGTCGCGTCCATCCTCCTCGCCGCCACGACCGAGCCGCGCGTCCTGCTGCTCGGCATCGAGCGGCTGCGGATGCCGCAGCTCATCACGCAGATCGCGACGTTCATGCTGCGGTACGGCGACGTCGTCACCGCGGAGCTGGCGCGGATGCGGGTGGCGCGCGCGTCGCGCGGCTTCGAGGCCCGCGACCTGCGCGACGCGGGCGTGCTCGCCAAGTCGGTCGGCGCGCTGTTCCTGCGCTCGTACGAACGCGGCGAGCGCGTCCACCTCGCCATGGTCAGCCGCGGCTACGACGGCCGCATGCCCGTCCTGCACGACGTGGGCGCCACGGCCGCCCAGTGGTCGCTGGCCGCCGCCCTCCCCCTGACCGCCGCCCTCGTCACCCTGGCAGCCTGGAGCGTGTGATGACCCCCTCCCTTGAGGTCAGCGGCCTCGCGTACGCGTACCCCGACGGCACCCAGGCCCTCTACGGCGTGGACGTCACGATCGGGCGCGGCGAGCGGGTGGCGCTGCTCGGGCCGAACGGCGCGGGCAAGACGACGCTGGTGCTGCACCTGAACGGCATCCTGTCGGGCGGCCTGGGCGAGGTGCGCGTCGGCGGCCTCGCGGTGGACCCCAAGGACAAGAAGGGGCTGCGCGAGGTGCGGCGCAGGGTCGGGATCGTGTTCCAGGACCCCGACGACCAGCTGTTCATGCCGACGGTGGGGGAGGACGTGGCGTTCGGCCCGGCCAACCTCGGGCTGCGCGGCGCCGAGCTGGACGCGCGGGTGAAGGACGCGCTCGGGCGGGTCGGGATGCTGGACGTGGCCGATCGGCCCCCGCAGCACCTGTCGTTCGGGCAGCGCCGCCGCGTCGCGGTCGCCACCGTCCTCGCGATGCGGCCCGAGATCCTCGTGCTGGACGAGCCGTCCTCCAACCTCGACCCCGCGAGCCGCCGCGAGCTGGCCGAGATCCTGCTCGGGCTGGACGTGACGGTCCTGATGGTCACGCACGACCTGCCGTACGCCGCCGAGCTGTGCCCGCGCTCGCTCATCCTGTCCGGCGGGGTGATCGCCGCCGACGCCCCCACGCTCGACATCCTCAGGGACGACGACCTGCTGGCCGCGCACCGCCTCGAACTGCCCTTCGGGTTCGACCCGGCCGCGGCCGCCCGCCTGCTCGGCTGACCCGCGCGGGCCGTTCTCCCGGACGGCCCGCGCACCCGACACGCCGCCCATCACGGGACCCGCCGCGGATTCGCGGATTCGGCTTGCTTCCGCCCGCTCGCTTCGGGACACTCGACACCCTGGAAGTGGCAACGGTTTTCATATCCGAATCGGGGGTTTTCGTGAAGGTTGCGTTCGTGGGCAAGGGCGGCAGCGGCAAGACCACCCTGTCGTCGCTGTTCGTGCGGCACCTCGCCGGGCTCGGCCTCCCGGTGGTGGCGGTGGACGCCGACATCAACCAGCACCTCGGCGTGGCGCTCGGGCTGGACGAGGGTCGGGCCGCGAAGATCCCGGCGATGGGCGACCGGCTCACCGAGATCAAGGAGTGGCTGCGCGGCTCCAACCCCCGGATCGAGTCGGCGTCGGCGATGGTCAAGACGACCCCGGCTGGCCGGGGCTCGCGGCTGCTGCGGGTCGGCGGCGACGACCCGGTGCACGCGCTCGCGCAGGAGGTGGACGGGGTCACGCTGCTGGCGACCGGCCCGTTCAACGACGAGGACCTGGGCGTGGCGTGCTACCACTCCAAGACCGGCGCGGTGGAGCTCTACCTCAACCACCTGGTGGACGGGCCGGGCGAGTACGTGGTGGTCGACATGACCGCGGGCGCCGACACGTTCGCCTCCGGGCTGTTCACCCGGTTCGACCTGATGTTCCTGGTGGCCGAGCCGACCCGCAAGGGCGTCGGGGTGTACCGGCAGTACACCGACTACGCGCGCGACTACGACGTGGCGATCAGCGTGGTCGGCAACAAGGTGCAGGGCGAGGCGGACGTCGCCTACCTGCGCGAGCACGTCGGCGCCGACCTGCTGACGTGGCTCGGGCAGTCGGCGAGCGTGCGGGCGATGGAGCAGGGCCGGCCGGGCGTCGCCCTGGAGGACGACAACGCGGCGGCCCTCGACTGGATGCGCGCCGCGGTGGACGCCCGGCCGAAGGACTGGGACAGGTTCCAGCGCCAGGCCGCCGAGTTCCACGTCAAGAACGCCCGGAGCTGGGCCAACCGCGCGGTCGGCGCCGACCTGGAGACCCAGATCGACCCCGACTTCCGCTTCCCCGCCTGACGGTCGCGCCGCGCGCCCTCCCGGGCCCGTCCGGTGGATCGGCGATCCGCCGCGCGACGCGTGCCGCGCGGCGCGCAAGAACCACCGGACAGGCCCTAGCCGGTCGGCGCCGAACGCCGATAATCTTGCGCGCCATGACAGCGCGGCGGATGTTCGCAACGGCCATCGGCGCGGTCGTGCCGCTGGCCCTCATCTCCCTGCTCTTCGGCAACCAGTGGGTCACCGACGCGATCCTGAAGAGCGACTTCGAGTACGACAAGGGCGTCGGCCGGCTGGTCGCGTGGCTCCAGTTCCCCTCCTGGCGGCTCACCACGGGCGAGCGCCACCTCGACAACGGCTTCGCCTACGTCGTCGCGATCGACTTCTCCCTGGTGCTGTTCTTCGCGGTCGCCGCGGCGCTGGTGCTCGCCGGGGCGCGGTCGCTCGACCCCGCGCGGAACCTGTTCGGCGCGGTGATCGTCGGCTGGTGGGCGACGTTCGTCGCGGGCGGCCTGGCCGGGCTGGTCGACGGCGTCCTGATGAACTGGACGCTCGACTACCCGGACCGGACGATGGCGATGATGGTCTGGAACGGCGTGTCGCAGGGCGTCGGGTTCGGCCTCGTGTACGGCTGGCTGGCGGGGCTCGGCGCGCTGGTCGGGTTCCTGGTGGCCCGCGGGCGGACGCCGATGGGGCCGTACCGCCGGGGCAGCAGCAGCCTCCGTACCAGGCGCGGATGCCGCAGGCGCTGTCTCCGCAGCATCCGGCCGCCGTCCCGTACGTCCCGCCGGGCCAGCAGGGGCAGCCGGGCCAGCCGTACCAGCAGGGCCAGCCGCAGCCGGGGTGGGGCGCCGCACCGGTCCCGCAGATGCCCGCGCAGCCGCAGGGGCAGCCGCAGCCGGTCGCCTACCCGCCGCCGCAGCCCGCCCCCGCCGCGCCCGCGCCTCCGCCCCCGGCTCCGGCCCCCGAGTCGCCGGCCGCGCCCGCCGAGGACGAACGGAGCGAGCAGGACGCCGAGCCCGCGCCGCAGGACGCCGAGAAGCCCGCGCCGCAGGACGCCGAGAAGCCCGGCGACGAGCCCGCCGAGCCGGCCGGCGCCGCCGCCGAACGGCCCGCCGAGGACGGCCCCGAGCCGTCGCCGGAGCCGGAGGACTCCGCGGACTCCGGTGGGCGGGTGGACGCCGCGAACGTCACGATGGTCGACCGCGGGAAGGACGAGGGAGGTCACAAGCCCCTCGCGCCCCCGTCCTGACCCGGGGCCGGACCTTCCGCGCGGACCTGCGAGAATCGGCGCATGCGCGTGTATCTTGGCTGCGATCATGCCGGTTTCGAGCTCAAGGAGCACCTGGTCGCCTGGTTGAAGGCGAACGGGCACGAGCCGGTCGACTGCGGGGCGTTCGAGTACGACGCCGTCGACGACTACCCGCCGTTCGTCCTGCGGGCGGCTCGGCGGACGGTCGCCGACCCGGGCAGCCTCGGCGTGGTCCTCGGCGGCTCCGGCAACGGCGAGGCGATCGCGGCCAACAAGGTCGAGGGCGTGCGCGCCGCGCTGGTGTGGAACGACGACACCGCCACCCTCGCCCGGCAGCACAACGACGCCAACGTGATCAGCCTCGGGGCGCGCCAGCACGACGCCGACACCGCCACGCGGTTCGTCGCGCTGTTCCTCGACACGCCGTACTCCGAGGAGGCGCGGCACACCCGCCGGATCCAGATGCTCAGCGAGTACGAGCGCACCGGCGAACTCCCGCCCCTGCCCGGCGGGAGCTGACGGCCCGCCCCGAAACCCGCTGAGCCCGCGCCCGACGCCCGCGTTCTCGACGCCGCTCAGCGTCTAGGACGGGTTCGGGTGGGGGCCTCGCTTGCCGAGGCGGCGGCGCTCGTTCTTGGCGGCCTTGGTGCGCTTGGCGGGCTCGGCGGGTCTCGGCGGGGGCGGTTCCTCGCCGTCGGCCCGGGGCCGCGACACGTCGCGCGCCCTCATCGCCGCGTCCACGGTGATGCGCATGCCCGGATGGCCCATGGCGCCTCCCTCTCCGGCACTCCCGAATCCCGTTCGCGTCCGTCGCCCCATTGGACACCCGGGGGTGGGGGTCGGGGCAAGGGGTGAAGGGCGAGGCGGGCCGCGGCGCGCCCCGGCGTGTCGGCCCGGTTCCCGTGCGGCGCGGGGTGGCTGACATCACGTGCGTGGAGCGTTGCAAGACGTCACCGCTGGCGCGGTTGACCGCCGGGTCGGCCGGATGGTCGGTACAGTGCCGGAGTCATGCTTCAACGACTGGTGCACCTTCTCCCGCCGAGAGTGCGCGCCTTCCTGCGCAGGATCCCGGTCCTCGTGCGGTTCTACAGGTGGCTGCGGCGCGGGAAGCTCACCAGGGAGCGGTACGTGTTCGCCGCCCTGGCGCTCCTCGCGATCGCCATCGGGCTCGCGGCGGCCACCGACTCCAAGGGCTGGGCGCCGTCCGGCGCGCTGGTGCTGACCGTGCTCGGCGGCGGGCTGCTGCTCAGGGTGCGCAGCCTGTCGATGCTGCTCGGCGTCGTGGTGGCCATGGTGGCGTACGACGCGTGGCACGACCGTTCGGCGGTCGGTCCGGGCGTGGTGGCGACGCTGGTGATCACCGCCGTGCTGGCGGTGACGCTGGCCCGTACCCGGCAGCAGCTCGGCGTGATGGGGCTGCGCGGCGACTCGATGCTGCTGGAGCTGCGCGACCGGCTGCGCCGCCAGGGCGAGATGCCCGAGCTGCCGGACGGCTGGGACTCGCAGGTCGTGCTGCTCCAGGCGGGCGGCTCCTCGTTCGGCGGCGACTTCGTGGTCTCGTCCTGCGACGGCGACTCGCTGGAGGTCGCGCTGGTGGACGTGTCGGGCAAGGGGACCGACGCCGGCACCCGCGCGCTGATGCTCTCCGGCGCTTTCGGTGGTTTGCTTGGATCGATCCAGTCTGACCGGTTCCTGCCCGCCTGCAACGCGTACCTGCAACGCCAGCGGTGGGACGAGGGGTTCGTCACGGCCGTCCACGTCGTGGTCGACCTGCACACCGGCGACTACACGGTCGAGTCGGCCGGGCACCCGCCCGCGGTGCAGTTCGACGCGGGCAGCGGCAACTGGAAGGTCAGCCCGGCCAAGGGCGTCGTGCTCGGCGTGGTGCCCGACCTGCGGTGCGTGCCCGAGAGCGGCACGCTGCGGCCCGGCGACGCGCTGCTGCTCTACACCGACGGCCTGGTCGAGTCGCCGGGCCGCGACCTCGACGCGGGCATCGACGGGCTGCTCGGCGAGGCCGAACGGCTCGTCCCCAACGGCTTCCGCAAGGGCGCCAAGGAACTGGTCGAGCGGATGGCCGCCGCCCGCGACGACGACTGCGCGCTCGTCCTGATCTGGCGCACCTGACGCAGGTCAGCGGCGGTGCCGCTTCGCCTTGTCGGTCTTCGCGCGGTGGTCGGTGTGGAGCTTGTGCGGGCGCAGCAGCCCGGCCTGCCTGATCTGCGGCATCGGCTGCCGCTGGCGCGCCGGCGCGGACCGTTCGCCCGTCGCGGCGCCGGCCTGCGGGGCGGGTGTGCGGGTGTCGCCGCCCATGCCGAAGATGAGCCCGAAGACCAGCGCGACGGACGCGGCGGCGCCCACGGTCGCGGTCGTCCTCGGGCCCGCGCGCCCGTTGCGGCGGACGCGCGCGGCGCGCCTGGTCGCTTCGAGGACGCGGGTCCGCGCGCCGTTCGGCCGCCGCGGGACGGCGGCGTGCGAGCCCTCGGCCGGTCCCGTGCCGCGGTCGCCCTCCGGGCGTCCGGTCGGGGCGAGCGACGGCGGGGGCACCCATGCGGCGGTCGACTCGCCCGAGTCGTCCGGCAGCGGCGACTCCGGCGCCGCGGGGCGCTGGCCCGGCACGCCCGCCGCGGCGAACGGCTCGGCGGGCGCCGCGGCGGTGGCCGCAGCCGAGGCGGGCGGTTCGGTGTGCGGCGCGGCCTGCCGGACGAGCGCGAGCAGCAGGTCGGGCGCGGTCGGGCGGTCCTCGGGACGCTTCGACAGCGCGGCCCGCACGGACGGCAGCAGCGCGTCCGGCAGGCCGGTCAGGTCGGGCTCGTCGCTCATCACCCGCAGCGCGACCGCCGAGGCCGCGCCGTCCCCGAACGGGAGCCGCCCGGTCCCGGCGTACGCGACCAGGCAGCCCCACGCGAACACGTCGGACGCCGGCGCGGCGGCCCCGCCGGTGACGACCTCGGGCGGCATCCAGCCGGGCGTGCCGAGCACCGCGCCGGACGAGACGAACGACCCGGGCGAGTCCTGCGTGCGGGCGATGCCGAAGTCGATGACCCGGCAGCCGGACAGCGTGAGCATCACGTTGGCCGGTTTCAGGTCGCGGTGGATGAGCCCGGCGCAGTGGATCGCGGCGAGCGCGGACGCGGTGCTCACGGCGACGCCGTGCAGCTCGGCGGGCGGCATCGGGCCGCCCGCGATGACGCGGTGGTGCAGCGACACCCCGCCCACGTACTCGCTGACGATGTAGGGGCGCCCGTCCTCCTCGCCCTGCGCCAGCACGCGCGCCGTGCAGAACGACGCGACGCGCGCGGCGAGCACCGCCTCGTCGCGGAACCGCGCCAGATAGGCCGGGTCCCCCGCGAGATGCGCATGGATCGTCTTCACCGCGACGCGCCCGCCGGTGCGCGGGTCGCGGCCGAGGTAGACGGTGCCCATGCCGCCCGCGCCGATCCGGCCGAGCAGGGGATAGCCCCCGACGGCCGTGGGGTCGCGGGCGTCGAGCTGCCGTACGTCGTCTGCTGGGGAGTCCGTCTCGTTGCCGAACATCGCGGTACCTCTAGGCCCTTTCAGGCTCTGGAGCCCGTGGAGAGCTAAGTGTCCCTTTGAGAGCTTCTGTCCCTGCATCCCCGTTCGCGCGCAAAGTATGGATCTCGACTTCATGAAAATCGGACCGGGTCGGAGGAAACGCGATCGTCACGCGGATGTTTCACCCCGTGCACGCGGGCCCGGCAGAGTGGAGGGCAGTTCGGCGGCCGCACCGACTCCGACGGATCCTCCTCGGCGCGCGGAGTCCGGTCGGCCGGCGGCACCGAAGGCGATGCCCGCGCGGACGGCACCCCAGGGGTGGGAGGCGCCGTCCGCGCGGGCGTCGGCCGTTGACCGCCCGCTTTCCTATATAACCTATTGACTTGGTAGGGAATCTCGCGCAGGATGGGGCCCGTGAGTTTCGAGGTCATCATCGGCAACCCCCGTTCCGGCTCCCGCACCGCGACCGCGGCCTCCGCCGCGGCCCGCGCCGTCGCGGACGCCGCCGGGATCGCGGGCGCGCCGGGCGTCATCGACCTGTCCGCCCTCGCGCCCGGCCTGCTGCGGCCCGACCCGGGCCCCGAGATCGCGGACGCCCACGCCCGCGTCGCCGGAGCCGACGTGCTCCTCGTCGCCAGCCCCACCTACAAGGGCACCTACACCGGCCTGCTCAAGGTGTTCCTCGACCGCTTCGCGGCCGGCTCGCTGACCGGCAAGGCCGCGCTGCCGCTGCTGCTCCTCGGCGCGCCCCGGCACGCCCTCGCGGTCGAGGTGCACCTGCGGCCGCTGCTCGTCGAGCTCGGCGCGACCGTCCCGACGCCGGGGCTCGCGCTGCTCGAAGCAGAGCTCGACCGGCTCGACTCCGTCGTCGCGGAGTGGGCCGGCCTGGTCGTCCCCGCCGTTCGGGGCGCTCTTACGGCGGGGGCCGCCCGGTGACCGGGACGGTGCAGGCACGGCCCGTCCCGGTCACCGGCGACTCGTTCCGCGACGCGCTGTCGCGGCACGCCGCCGGGGTCGTCGTGGTGACGGCCCGGCCCGCGTCCGGCGGTCCCGCCGGGCTCACCGCGACCTCGTTCACGTCGGTGAGCCTCGAACCGCCGCTCGTGTCGTTCTATGTGGCGACGTCCTCGACGACCTTCCCGCGGCTGCGGACCGCGCCGACGTTCGCGGTCAACGTCCTCGGCCACGACCAGGCCGAGGTCGCGGGGCGCTTCGCCGCGCGGGACGTGGACCGGTTCGCCGCGCCCGCCCGCTGGCGGAACGGTCCCGGCGGGGAGCCGCTGCTCGACGGCGCCGCCGCCCGGCTGCGCTGCGACTGGCACGACCTCCGGCGGATCGGCGACCACCTCCTCGTCGTCGGCCGGGTCATCGGCGTGGAGCTCGGCGGGGCGGAGGCCGTCCCGCTGCTCTACCACCGCGGCCGGTTCGGGCGGTTCGCCGCGTACCGGCACGCCTGACCCGCCCCGGCCGGGCCGGCACGGTCCGTCCCCAGGTTTCGGGCGACCGGCCCCGGTTACAACCAGACCAGTTGATCGTCCGGCGGGGACGCCGGGCCCGACCCCCCAGGCGGCAAGTGCCGTACCGGCCGGTACGGGGCGCGCGGCGGGCAAGGGGGGAGGCGCCGGGGATGCGGGTCCACGGGAAGCGCTGGCCCCCCGGGCGCTGGACGCTGCGCGCGCGGGTGACCGCCGCGTCCGCCGCGATCGTCGGCCTCCTGCTGCTCCTCGGCGTCGTGGCGTTCTACCAGGCCATCAGCCGCACGGTGTACGACGGGCTCCGGGAGCGCGGCACGATCGCGGTCAACGGGCTCGTGGCCGTCGTCCGCTCGTCCGACCCGCGCGGCAGGCTGACGGTCGAGGACGCCGACTTCCCGCTGCTCCAGGTCGTGGACGGCCGGGGCAGGGTGATCGCGGCGAGCGACGCGATGGCCGGGCGCCCGGAGCTGGAGGGCGCCGCGCCGGGCACGCCGGGCCGTCCCGCGCACACCACCGCCGCGGTGCCGGGCGTGACCGACGAGGCGTACATCGTGACCGTCCGCGTGCGCGGCCGCGGCGGATGGCGGGTCGCGCACGCGGCGGCGCCGCTCACCGAGTTCAGCGGCAACCGGCCCGCGTTCGTCACCGGGCTCGCGATCGCGGTGCTGCTCGGCACGGGCGGCGTCGCGCTCGTGGTGTGGCGGTCGGTCGGGCGGGCGCTGCGGCCCGTCCGGCGGATGAGCGGCGAGCTGGCCGAGATCACCGGCGGCCGCGCGGACCGGCGGGTGACCGTGCCCGGCTGCCGCGACGAGGTCGCCGAGCTGGCCGAGTCGGTGAACGTGACGCTCGGCCGCCTCCAGCGCTTCGTCGAACGGCAGCGGTCGTTCGTCGCGGACGCCTCGCACGAGCTGCGCAGCCCGCTCACCGGCCTGCGCGCGCAACTGGAGGTCGCGCTCCAGCACCCCGAGGACGAGGACTGGCCCGCGGTCGCGCGCACGGCGCTCGGCGACGCCGAGCGGCTCGCCCGGATCGTCGGCGACCTGCTCGTCCTCGCCAAGCTCGACGCGGGCGTGCCGGCCGAGCGCGAGGACGTCGACCTCGGCGGGCTGGCGCGGGCCGAGGCGGCGCGGCCGGAGCGCCGCGTGCCCGTGGACCTGGACGTCGCGGAGGGCGCCGTCGTCCTCGGCGTCCGCCACCACCTGGCCCGGCTGCTGACCAACCTGCTCGACAACGCCGAACGGCACGCCGCCTCGCGGGTCCGCGTGACCGTCGCGGTCGAGGGGGACGAGGCGGTCGCGGAGGTCGCCGACGACGGCTCGGGCATCGCGCCTGAGGACCGCGAACGCGTCTTCCGCCGCTTCCAGCGCCTCCCCGAGGGCCGGGCCCGCGACAAGGGCGGCAGCGGCCTCGGGCTCGCGATCTCCCGCGACATCGCGATCGCGCACGGCGGCTCGCTGGTCGCCGCCGACAGCGACCGCGGGGCGCGCCTCGTGCTGCGGCTCCCGCTCGCGGACGCCTCGCCGCCCGAGCCGTCCCCAGGGGACGAGGGCCCGCGGCCGAGCTGAGGGCGGGTCGCCGTCCGCCGTCACCGCGCGAGCGGCGGGCGGCGGGCGAAGTGCCGGGTGGCCTGCTCGAAGGCGTGGCCGATCTCCAGGACGGCGCGGTCCGCGCGGTGCGGGCCGACGATCTGGAGGCCGACGGGCAGGCCGTCCCCGGTGAACCCGGCCGGGACCGACAGGGCGGGGCAGCCGGTCGCCGAGACCAGGTAGCAGGAGGCCATCCACTCCAGGTAGTCGGCCATCGGCCGTCCCGCGACCGCCTGCGGGTACTCCAGCCCGGCGTCGAACGGCACGGCCTGGCTCACCGGCAGCAGCAGCGCGTCGTAGGTCTCGAAGAACGCGCGGACGCGGTGGAACAGGGCCGCGCGCAGCACCTCGGCCTCCGCGAGGTCGGCGGGGACGAGCGCGCGGCCCTCCTCGACGTTGCGGACCAGCGAGGGCTTGATGTCGGCGCGGCGCTCGTCCAGCAGGCCGCCGAGGGCGATCGTCCACTGCCAGGCGCGCAGCGTGCGGAACACGCGGTCGGCGCCGGACAGGTCCGGGCACGCCTCCTCCACGACGCAGCCGAGCTCGGCGAAGACCTTCACGGCCGGTTCGAGGACGGCGGTGACGGCCGGCTCGACGGGCACCGCGCCGCCGAGGTCCGGGGACCAGGCGACGCGCAGCCCGGCGAGGTCGCGGCCGAGCGGCGGCGCGAACGCCCGCCCCGGCGCCTCCAGCGCGATCGGGCTGCGCGGGTCGGGGCCCGCGAGCACCGACAGCAGCAGCGCCGCGTCCGCCACCTCGCGGGCCATCGGCCCCTGCACGGCCATCGCGGTCCACGGGGACGCGACCGGCCACGACGGCACCCGTCCCGGCGACGGCCGGAACCCGACCACGTTGCAGAACGACGCGGGGTTGCGCAGCGAGCCGCCCCAGTCGCTCCCGTCCGCGAGCGGGTGCATCCCGCACGCGAGGGCCGCCGCCGCGCCGCCGCTGCTCCCGCCCGCCGAGCGCGACGTGTCGTACGGGTTGAGGGTCGTGCCGAAGACGGGGTTGAACGTGTGGGCCCCGGCGGCGAACTCGGGGACGTTCGTCTTGCCGAGCGTGACCGCCCCTGCCGCGCGGATGCGCTCGATGACCAGCTCGTCGCGTTCCGGCACGTGGTCGGCGAAGATCGGGGACCCGGACGTGGTGCGGATCCCGGCCGTCGCGTGGGTGTCCTTGTGCGCGACGGGCAGGCCGTGCAGGGGGCCGGGCGGCTCGCCGCGCGCGAGCCGTTCGTCGGCGTCCCGGGCCTGGTCGGCGGCGCGCTCGGCGGTGAGCGTGGCGATCGCGTTGACCCGCGGGTCGGTCCGTTCGATCTGGTCGAGGTGGGCTTGCAGCACCTCGCGCGCGGACACCTCCCGCGCGCGGATGCGGCGCGCGGTCTCGGTGGCGGAGGAGAAGACGAGAGAGGAGGGCATGCCCGGTTCCTACCCACCGGGGGCGTCCGCGAGGCCGCGTGAGATTCTGGCGCCTGGCCGGGAGGGGACGCGTGACTGAGCGTGACGGGGCGCGGGAGCTGCTGCGCCGGGTGCTGGACGAGGGCACGTGGACGTCGTGGGACGTCCCGCCCGCCCCTCCGCCGGAGGGCGGCGGGGAAGGGGCCGCGGGGGCCGCGTACGCGCGGGAGCTGGCGGCGGCGCGGGAGCGCAGCGGGTGCGACGAGGCGGTGCTGACCGGCGAGGGGCTGCTGCGCGGGCGCAGGGTCGCGTTCGTGGTGTCGGAGTTCCGATTCCTGGCCGGGTCGATCGGGCTGGCGACCGCCGACCGGATCGTCTCCGCCGTCGAGCGCGCGACCGCCGAACGGCTGCCCCTGCTCGCCGCGCCGTCGTCGGGCGGCACCCGGATGCAGGAGGGGACGGCCGCGTTCGTCCAGATGGCGCGGATCACCGCGGCCGTCATGGCGCACCGCGCGGCCGGGCTGCCCTATCTCGTCCACCTGCGGCATCCGACGACGGGCGGGGTGTTCGCGTCGTGGGGGTCGCTCGGCCATGTCACGTCCGCCGAGCCGGGCGCGCTGATCGGGTTCCTCGGACCGCGGGTGTACGAGGGGATGTACGGGGAGCCGTTCCCTCCGGGCGTGCAGGTCGCCGAGAACCTCGCGGCCCAGGGCCTGGTGGACGCCGTCGTCGGCGTGGACGACCTGCCCGCCGTCGCCGCCGACGCCCTCGACGTGCTCTGCGGCGAACGCCTGGCGGGGCGCGCGCCCGGGAGCGCGTCCGGGAGCGCGCCCGGGAGCGCGTCCGACGAGCCGGAGGCGGTCGCGCCGGACGCCCTGCCCTCGGCCTGGGACTCGATCGTCCGGTCGCGGGCGGCGGAACGGCCCGGCGTCCGGGAGCTGCTGCGGTACGGCGCGAGCCGCGTCACGCCGCTGTCGGGCACCGGCGAGGGGGAGGCGGAGCCGGGGCTGCTGCTGGCGCTCGCGCGGTTCGGCGCGGTGCCGTGCGTGCTCGTCGGGCAGGACCGGCGCGGCCAGCGCGCCGGCCATCCGCTCGGACCGGCCGGGCTGCGCGTCGCGCGGCGCGGGATGCGGCTGGCCGCCGAGCTGCGCCTCCCGCTGGTCACGGTCGTGGACACGCCCGGCGCGGTGCTGTCGGCCGAGGCGGAGGAGGGCGGCCTCGCGGGGGAGATCGCGCGCTGCCTCGCCGACCTGGTGACCTCGCCCGCGCCGACGCTCTGCCTGCTGCTCGGCGAGGGCGCCGGAGGCGCGGCGCTCGCGCTGCTGCCCGCCGACCGGGTCCTCGCGGCCCGGCACGCGTGGCTGTCGCCGCTGCCGCCCGAGGGCGCGTCGGTGATCGTGCACCGGACGCCGGACCGGGCCGCCGAGATGGCCGCGGCGCAGGGCGTGCGGTCCGCCGACCTGCTGCGCGACGGCGTCGCGGACGCGCTGGTGGACGAGCGCCCGGACGCGGCCCGCGAGCCGGAGGCGTTCTGCCGCAGGGCCGCCGCGGCCGTGGAGCGGGCGCTCGCCGCGCTGCCCGGCCCCGACCGCGCCGCCCGGACGGGACGTTTCCGCCCGCGCGTGTGAAAGCCGGGGGTTCCGGTGCGTTGACCGGGTTTTGTTTGGGTTCGTACGATCTTCGGAGTCGTTCCCCGGTACCCGAGGAGGCCCCGTGCGCGCCCTGCTCATCGAGCACGACCACCAGTCCCCGCCCGGCCCGGTGGGCGACCGGCTCGCGGCGCGCGGGTTCGACCTGACCGAGCTGCTGGTGGTCCCCGCCGAGCGGCACCGCGCGCCGGGCGTCGAGTGCGCGTTCCCCGACCCGCTCGACTACGACCTGGTCGTCCCGATGGGCGCGCCCTGGTCGGTGGACGACGTGGAGGCCATCGGCCCCTGGGTCGGGCCCGAGCTGGCCGCGCTCGCCAAGGCGTGCGAGGCGGGCGTCCCGATCCTCGGCATCTGCTTCGGCGGGCAGGCCCTCGCGTGCGCGCTCGGCGGCGGCGTCGAGCGCGCGCCGCGTCCCGAGATGGGCTGGACGCGGGTCGAGACGGACGATCCGTCGCTGGTGGGGGAGGGGCCGTGGTTCCAGTTCCACTACGACCGCTGGATCCTGCCGCCCGGCGCCCGGGAGATCGCGCGGAACGCGGTGTGCTCGCAGGCGTTCGTGTCCGGCCGCTCGCTCGGGCTCCAGTTCCATCCCGAGATCACCGCCGCGGAGTTCGGGCTGTGGCTGGAGGAGGGCGGCGCGGAGCTGATGGCGGCCGAGGGGTACGAACCGTCCGCCGTGATGGCCGAGGTCAGGCGGGACGAGGCGGTGTCGGCGCGCCGCACGCACGCGCTCGTGGACGCGTTCCTCGACCGGGTCGCCTGGGCGTGACCCATCTCGTTTGTTCCCAAACATTCTTCCGGCCGACCGCTTGACCGGCCCGCGCCCGCTTCCTAGGTTATTTGGGACCAAACAAAATGGAGGTGCGCTGCGATGGCAACAGTCGCGGGCGTGGCCGTCGACCCCCGGCACTGGATCGGCGGCGAGCGCGTCGCCTCGGCCCGTCCGGCGGGCGGGGGCGCGACGTTCACCGACCTGTCCCCGATCGACGAGCGGCCGATCGCCGAGATCGCGCGGGGCGGGGCGGCGGAGGCGGACGCGGCGGTGGCCGCGGCGCGCGCGGCGTTCCCCGCGTGGGCGCGGACGGGCCGCGAGGAGCGCGCCCGGCTGCTGCACGCGATCGCGGACGGCGTCGAGAAGCGGACCGAGGAGCTGGCGCGGGTCGAGACCGCCGACAACGGCGCGCTGATCCGCTCGCACCGGCGCGGGGTGATGCCGCGCGTCGCGCACAACTTCCGGTTCTTCGCCGACCGGCTGCTCGGCCTCGGTCACGACGACTTCGAGACGCGCGGCCACCGCAACCACGTGAGCTGGGACCCCGCCGGGGTCTGCGCGCTGATCACGCCGTGGAACGCGCCGCTGATGCTCGCCACCTGGAAGATCGCGCCCGCGCTCGCCGCGGGGAACACCGTCGTCCTCAAGCCCGCTGAGTGGACCCCGCTCACCGCGTCGCTGCTCGCCGACATCGCCGCCGAGGCCGGGCTGCCGGACGGCGTGCTCAACGTCGTCCAGGGGTACGGCGCGGAGGCCGGCGGGCCGCTCACCGCCCACCCGGACGTGCGGCGGATCAGCTTCACCGGCTCGGTCCCGACGGCGCGGGCGATCGCCGCCGCCGCGGCGCCGCACCTGACGCCGATGTCGCTGGAGCTGGGCGGCAAGTCGCCGCTGCTGGTGTTCGCCGACGCCGACCTCGACCTCGCCGCCGACCTCGCCGTCGAGCAGTACGACAACGCCGGCCAGGTCTGCCTCGCCGCGACCCGGCTGCTGGTCGAGTCGTCCGTCGCCGAGGCGTTCACCGAACGGCTCCTCGCGCGGACCGGGGCCCTCAAGCAGGGCGACCCGCGCGATCCCGGCACCGACGTGGGCCCGCAGATCCACCGCCGCCACCTCGAACGCGTGGACGGGTTCGTCCGGCGGGCGCGCGAGGCGGGCGCCCGCGCGCTGACCGGCGGCGGGCCGAACGACGACCTCGGCGGCCTCTACTACCGGCCCACCCTGTTCACCGGCGCGCCGGACGGGGCGGAGATCCTCACCGAGGAGGTCTTCGGGCCCGTCCTGACGCTCCAGACGTTCGACACCGAGGAGCAGGCCGTCGCGCTCGCCAACGGCACCCGCTACGGCCTCGCCGCGACCCTCGCCACCGGCGACCCCGACCGCGCCGCGCGCGTGTCCGGACGGCTCGTCGCCGGGACGGTCTGGGTCAACTGCTTCTTCGTCCGCGACCTCGCCGCCCCGTTCGGCGGGTCCCGGCTGTCCGGGATGGGGCGCGAGGGCGGCGACTGGAGCTTCGACTTCTACTGCGACCTCAAGAACACGGTGACGGCGCCATGGGCCGGGTGACCGGCGCGGGGCTCCTCGCGCACGTGCCGACGATCGTCCTGCCGGAGGTCACCCGCCGGGAGCTGAACGGCGGGCGGGACACCACCCTGGTCCCCGGCCTGCGGCGGCTCCGCGCCGAGGTGTTCGAGCGCGGCGACTACGACACGGTCGTGGTGCTCGACTCGCACTGGGCGACGACCGTCGAGTTCGTCGTCACCGCGCAGGACCGCCGCGCGGGCCTCTACACCTCCGACGAGCTGCCGCGCGGCATGTGCCGGATGCCGTACGACTTCCCGGGCGACCCCGAGCTCGCCCGCGCGGTCGCGGAGCGCGCCTCCGCGCACGGCACGTGGATCACCGCGATCGACGACCCGGCGCTGCCGATCCACTACGCGACCGTCAACCTGTGGACGCACCTCGGCCTGCGCGACGACCCGTACCTCGGCGACCCCGGGCGGCGGTGGATCTCGATCGGCGTGTGCCAGACCGCCGACACCGAGGACTTCCTGCGCCTCGGCCGCGCGCTCGGCGACGCCATCGCGGCCCTGGACCGCCGCGTGCTGCTCATCGCGTCCGGGGCGCTGTCGCACACGTTCTGGCCGCTGCGCGAGATCCGCGACCACGAGGCGGGCGACCCGTCGCACATCTTCACGCCCGAGGCGCGGGCGGCCGACGAGCAGCGCATCGCGTGGCTGCGCGACGGCGACCACGCGCGCGTGCTCGACACGATGCCGGAGTTCCTGCGGTTCCGGCCCGAGGCCCGCTTCGGGCACTACCTGATGATGGTCGGCGCCCTCGGCGAGCGCGCGTGCCGCGCCCCGGGCCGCCTCTACAGCCAGTACGAGAACTCCGTCGGAACCGGCCAGGTGCACCTCTGGTTCGACCGCCCCGAGAACGGATGGACCTGAATGCCCACCGAGTACCGCCGCGTCCTGCTCGACGGCGCGACCGTCCTGACCGTCCGGGAGGGCGACGACCTGGTCGCCGCCGACGGCCGCCGCGTGCCCGCCGCCGAGGCCGTCCACCTGCCGCCGTGCGTCCCGTCCAAGATCGTCGCGGTGCACCTCAACCACCGCAGCCGGGTCGAGGAGTTCCGGACCGCGCTGCCGCCCGCGCCCACCTACTTCCACAAGCCCACCTCCGCGCTGAACGCCCACGGCGGCGCGGTCGTCCGCCCGGAGCGCTGCCGCTACCTCAACTACGAGGGCGAGATCGCGATCGTCATCGGCCGGACGGCGCGCAACATCGCGCCCGCCGACGCCGCCGCGCACATCGCGGGCTACACCGTCGCCAACGACTACGGCCTGCACGACTTCCGCGACACCGACGCCGGGTCGATGCTGCGCGTGAAGGGCTCCGACACCCTGTGCCCGCTCGGCCCCGGCCTGGTCACCGGCTGGGACTTCCGCGGCAAGTACCTGCGCACCTACGTCAACGGCGAGCTCGTCCAGGACGGGAGCACCGACGAGATGCGCTGGGACATGCACTACCTCGTCGCCGACATCGCCCGCACGATCACCCTGAACCCCGGCGACGTGCTGCTGTCGGGCACCCCGGCCAACTCCCGCCCCGTCCGTCCGGGCGACGTGGTCGAGGTGGAGGCGGAGGGCCTCGGCCGCCTGCGCAACCACATCGTCGCCGGGCCCGTCCCCGTCCGCGACGACTGCGGCGCGCAGCCGACCGAGTCGGAGGAGGTCGTCTCCACCGCGTTCGGCGGCGACTGGGAGTTCCGCGGCATCCGCCCCCGAAGAGGCCCTAGCCGGGACGATCACGCCGCCCGCGCGGTCGGGCGGACGACCCATCGCGCCGCCGCGCTTAGGCTGCGGGCATGATCTACGCGGAGATCCCCTTCTCTGACGCCGTGCGCGAGGCCGTGGCCGCGGCCTGGGGCGTGAGCGGCGACGGCGAGCGCCTGTACGGCGGCGAGGAGTCGGTCGCCTACCGCGTCGGCGACCATGTGGTGCGGATCGGGCCCGAGTGGCGGGCGACCGCCGAGGCCGAGTGGTGCCACGCCGTCGCACTGCACGCCGCCGCGACGCTGCCCGAGGCCGTCGCGCCCGTTCCCCTCCGCGACGGCTCGACGGTCGTCCGGGCGGACGGCCGTCCCGTCTCGGTCTGGCCGTACGTCCACGGGAGCTGGCCGAAGACCGACCTGCGCGTCCAGGCGGGTGCGCTGCTGGCCCGTTTGCACCGCGCGCTGGCGACCGCGGACCCCGGCCCGCGGCCGTCCCCGGCGGGCGTCGAGGACGGCCTGGACGGCACGCCGCAGGCCCACCTGCCCGACCCGGCCCTGGACCGCTGGCTGGCCGAGTTCCACCGCACGCACGCCAAGCAGGCGCTGCACGGCGACTACTACACGGGCAACACGCTCGTCCGGGACGGCAGGCTCGCGGCCGTCCTCGACTGGGACGAGGCGTTCATCGGCGCGCCGGAGCTGGAGCTGGCCGCGGGCGCGATCGAGTGGGGCGACGACGAGCTGTCGCTGTGCCGGGAGTTCGTCGACGCCTACCTCGAAGAGGGCGGTACCGCCGGGGAGCTGGACGACGAGTCGCTCGCGCAGCTCGCCCGCCACAAGCTGCGCCGCGAATCGGCGTACTTCCACGTGGCCGTCGCGAGAGGCGTCGTCCACGACGAGGAGGACGTCGAGTACCACCGGGCCCGCGACGCCCTCTTCCACTCCCTGCGCCCCTGACGCAACGCCCGTCCGCTCCGGCGGCCCCGGCGGCGCGGCCTCACGCCGGCTCCGCGTCTCCGTCCGCCTCCGGCCTCCAGCGGAGCGTCACGTGCAGGTGCGCCCGGCCGGTGGTCTCCGCGACGATCGTGCTGAACGACGCGTCCAGGCCCACCCCGAACTGCACCTCGACCTCCTCCGGCCGCGCGGGCAGCGACCCGAACGCCGCCATGATGTCGCCCGCCGCGCCCGCGACCGTGTCCAGCGACTCGCGCAGCGTCCGGCCCGCCCTCTCCACCGCGCGGTCGACGCGGCCCGCCGGTCCGACGCCCGGTCTCTCCGCCGTCTCCACGATCACGGTGCCGCCGGACTCCAGGAGGAACTCCGTACGTTCGGCCATCGGGTCCTAGCCCTTCTGCGTCGGTGCGGTACCGCACGCGGTGTCGTCGGGAACGGGGGCCTTCGCCTCGGTCCGCACGGTGTCGAGCTGCCGGAGGATCTCCTCCAGCCGCGCGGACGTCGGGGAGTCCAGGTACTCCAGCGTCGCCCGGTAGAACGCGTTCGCCATGGCGTCCGGCATCCAGTCCGACGCGTCGAAGCACAGCGGCGCGCCGGACACCAGGAGCCGTGCGATCCGCGCGGCCGCGTCACCGCCGCCACGCCGGATCTGGTCGTCCAGGACGCTGAGGTGGGGGGAGAACGCGACGCCCTTCGCCGCCGCGGGCCACATCCCCTGCGCCTCGGCGCCCACCAGGTAGCGGATGAACGCGCGGGCCTGCGGCGAGTCGCGGAACATCGCCATGAGGTCGGCGGACACCACGGACGGCGCCCCGCCCGCGGCCGGACCGCCTGCTGGCGGAGGGGACGAGAAGGCGGGGAACGGGAAGAAGCCGCCGCCCCCCGCGCCCGGACGCGAGGTGCTGATCGTCGCGCCGTGGCCGAGGTGGCAGCCCGGCGCGGCGGCGAACATCGGATCGTCGCGGCGGCCGTAGGCGGTCAGCATCGCGCCGAGCCGGCCGCCCCGGATGTGGCCCGCCCCGCCCACGATCTCGCCCCAGGCCCGCCACGCGCCGCGCACCCGCTCGGAACGCCACGGCAGGGTGCCCCGCGCGAAACGTGCGTACTCCTCGGGCCCGGCCTGGTGCAGGAGGATGTCCTCGATCCAGTCGGTGCCGGGCCAGCCGGAGTTGGGCGGGTCGGACATGGCCATGCACCAGGGCGTGCCGCGCGCGCCGACGATCCGGTCCTGGAGGGCGAGCAGGTCCCGCCACGTGCCCGGCGGCTTCCAGCCCGGAGCGGCGGCGCCGAGGGCGGCCCCGTTGTACCAGACCAGGCTCTTGACGTTGGCCTTCACCGCGATCCCGTACAGCTCCGCCGTCCCGGCCCTCTCGAACCCGAGCCAGGCCGCGCCGTACCGCCGGCCCACCTCCCGCGCGAGCCCGCCGCCGCCCCGAGCCCGTCCAGCGGACGGACCAGGCCCTCTCCGGCGTAGTCGCGCAGCACTCCCGGCGAGGGCACGATCGCCAGGTTCGGCGGACGGCGGTTGTGGATGCTGGCCTCCAGCACCTGCCTGGTCGCGCGGGTACGGTTCGGCAGCACCCGGACGCCGCGCCCCTCGCCGCTCCGCTGGAAACCCTTGATGATCTCTGCGAAGTGGCCGAACTCCTCGTCCGACGTCCACGGGACGAGGATGCTGAGCGTCCCCCGGTCCTCCGCGCCGCACCCGGCGAGGACGGCCGCCAGCAGCAGGGCCGCCGCCGCGCGCCCGGCCCGCCGGACGCTCCGCGCCATCTCACGACCTCCTGAAGCGGTACTCGTTGATGCGCGGGCGCAGGCCGAACGCGATCGCCGCGGACGCCAGCGCGGCCATCGCGACGATCAGCGCCACGCGGACCCCGAACGCCGCGCCCGCCGCGCCGCTCTCGCGCCCGAACTCCTCCAGCCCCTTCCGCTGCGCGTCCCTCAGCGCCTTCGGCGCGTCCCCGGCGCGGGCCTCGCTGGGCGGCGCCCCGAGCGACGGCGGCAGGAACGTCCCGTCGAGGATCTCGGGCGCGCAGTCGCGCGCACGGCCGCACAGCTCCCGGGCCAGCGCCGCGATCTCGTTCCTGCCGTCCCCGTCGGTGTTCGCGGCCTCCCGGAGCCCGGCCGTCCTGACCTCGGCGTACGGGCCGTCCAGCGCCTCGTCGAACTGCGCGTTCGACAGCAGCGACAGCGCCGCCGTCCCGGCCATGACCAGCAGCGCGGCGAAGGCCGCGAGCAGGCCCGCGTTGAGCCGCCGCCGGAACCTCCGGCGGACGAGCACGTCGGTGCGCACCAGCAGCGCGGCCAGCGCCACGACCGGCAGCAGCCACAGCAGGGACGTCGCGCCCGCCGCCCACACCGAGGACCGCTGCCGCTGGAGGACGCGTTCCTCCAGGCCGCGAAGCTCGGAGAGGTTGGCGAGGATGCCGTCGTCCTGGTGGAGGAGGGCCGAGGCGTTGCGCAGGTAGACCAGGCTGAGGCTCCGGTGGTCCTGCTGGAGGTCGGCGTGGGCCTGCTGGATCTGCGCGGTGTACGACACGACGAGGCCGTTGACGAGTTCGAGCTTCCGCTCGGCCTCCTCATCCTCGCTGGTGCGGTGCTCGGCGATCAGCTCCAGCCCCTGGTGGACGGCCGCGATGTCGTTGTCGTACTGGCCGGCGTTGCCGCCGAGCGCCGCCGTCCCGGACCGGATGCCCTCGGCGGCGGTGCGGTCGGCGTCCGCGAGCGCCGCCGCCACCGCGTCGGCCTGGAGCACGGCCTGCGCGCTCCGCTCCAGGCCGAGGTCGACGGTCCGGTGGGCGCCGGTGAACGCCAGCACGCAGAGCGCGCCGCACAGCACGCAGCCGCCGACCAGCACGACCCGCAGCCGCCGCAGCGTTCCGGCCGTCGTCGAGGGCTCGGCCCTGACCGTGCGGCGGAGGCCGGCCTCCGTCACCGTCCGTCCTCGCCGTCGGGCCACTCGTAGGGGCAGTTCTCGCAGTACCTCGCGCCCGGGACCGCCACCCGTCCGCAGTCGGGGCACACGAGCGGCTCCGGTTCCGTCCGCTCCGGCGCGGCGGGCTCCGCGACCGCCTCGCGCGCCCTCTCGGGGAGCAGGAAGGCGCTCGACCTGGTGTGGGCGAGCAGGACCCGCTTCACGACCTCCTCGGTCAGGCCGGACCGCAGCCCGCGCCCGTCCAGCACCCGGTCCAGCCATTCGAGGGCCTCGGTGTCGTTCAACTCCGTGGCGAGCGCGCGGGCCTCGTCCCAGTGGCGCAGCGCGGCGTCCGGATCGCCGCGCAGCCACGCGCGGCAGCCCGCGCCCATCCGCTGGGCGCGCTTGACGAGGTTCTGGTGCGGTTGCAGGTCCGTCCGCGGCGGCGCCATGTCGGTCCACCGGACGTCGACGAACGCGCGCGTGCCCGGGATCGGCTCCCGCGACCTCCCCGCCACCAGCTCCACCGACGCGATGCGGTGGGCGCGGGCGGCGGGCGCGGCGCCGGGGTCGGCCGCGAACCCGAGCGTGTAGTCGCGCACCTCGTCGCCCCAGGGCCCGAGCGCGAAGTGGATCCCGCCCGCGCCGTCGTCGCGGTGCTGCGCGAGGTCGACGAGCATCGGGACGAGCTGCTCGGCGGTGCCGAGCGAGACGCCCTTCCCGCAGCGCACCCTCAGCCACAGCTCCGGCAGGCCCGCCGCCAGCAGCCGCGCCATCACGCCGGTGAAGTCGGCGGCGAGGTCGCCGACGCAGGACAGCTCCGGCGCGGAGCCGTGCAGCGCCTCGACCACGCGCAGCAGCTCGTCGGGGTCCCAGTCGGCGCCGATCCCGCGGGCGTCGCAGGTCAGCACGTCGCGGCACGCGTCGATGGCCGCGTCGAGCGCGGCGCGGGACTGGTGCTCGTTGCGGCCGTCGGTGAGCAGGGTCGCGTGGCGGATCGGGGCGTCGCACGTCTCCAGCAGTTCGCGGGCGGCGTCCAGCCACGCCCCCATGACGGTGCCCTCCACGCTCGGCCGCAGCTCCCGGACCGCCTTCTTGACGTCGGCGCGGATCCGCGGGGACAGCGGCGCGAGCATCCACTCGCGCGGGTACACCATGCGCGCCGCGTGCGTCCCCTCCAGGACGGCGACGAGCGCGCCGTCCGGCAGCGTGTCGATCGCGGCGCAGGCCGCCTTCTGCGCGCTCTCCAGCTTGGTGACGGGATAGGCCATGGAGCCCGAACGGTCCAGGACGATGACCTCGGCGACCCGGCCGCCGTAGGAGGCCCGCCTCGGCGGCCCGTCCTGCGACCCGTTCCCCGAACCGTCCCCGGCCACTCGCACCAGGACCGAAACCTGCTCGGACGCCCGCGGGGGGTTCTCCTCGTAGTAGGCGTCCACCGAGAACCGGTTCGGTCCGCTCATCTGCCGCCTCCCCGTTACGGCGTGGATCTCCGGCGTTCACTACGGACCATAAGCCGGTGGTGGAAGAACAAGAAGCCCTTTTCACCAGAAGGTCAGCGGGCGCACCCTATTGGCAAGATCGGTGAGAATCGTCTTGTCGTCCGCGTCGGCCGTGTGCAGGCATAGCTCCCGATACGTTTCTTCCAGCTTCTCGCGGATTTCCTCGTTGCCGCCGGTGAGGGCGCCGCCGCCGGCGAACGGGCCGGACGCGCGCAATTCCTGTCCGGATTCGGACAGCGCCAGTGCGGCTTCCAGCACCGACGCCCGAAGCCGGGTGCGGTCCGGCTCGGAGAGGGTGGCGGTCGCCAGCCTCCGCTCGGCCTCGGCCAGATCCTCGGGCGCGGGCACGCCCGCGCTCGCGCCGCCGTTCGCGTCGCCGCTCGCGCCGCCGTCCGCGCCGTCCGCGGCTCGGCGGGGGAGCCGTCCCGCCAGTGCCCGGATCGCGGCGAGCCGGGCGGCGTGCCGGTACGGCGAGGTCCCGGGGATCTCGTCGAGCGCCGCGACCGCCTCGGCCCGGTCGCCGTCGCGCAGCAGCACCCGCGCCAGGCCGAACAGCGCCCCCTCGAACGCCTCGTCCGCCGCCCAGACCGCCCGGTACAGCCGTTCGGCCTCCGCGCGGCGCTCCCGGTACTCCTCGCAGAGCGCGCGGGCGAACCGCGGCGCGGCCTCTCCCGGCAGCAGCGCCGAGCAGGCGGCGAAGCAGTCCGACGCCGCCGCGAACGCGCCGTCCGCGAGCGCGATGAGCCCGAGGTGCCACCGTTCCTGCCAGGCCCTGCGCCAGCGGTCCCGCGGCGGCGGCAGCGACCCGAGCGCCGAGCGGGCGGCGTCCAGGTCGCCGAGGCTCACCCGTACGCGGCAGCGCCTCAGCAGCACCTCCTCCGAGGGGCGGCCGTAGGCGTCGAGCTGCGCGGCGGCGGTCCGCGCGTCGGAGCTCATCTGCGTGCCGAGGAAACCGGCCGCCGGATCGCGCGGGTCGGGGTGCGGTTCGGGCAGCCGCGCCGCCGCCCGCCCCCGGGGCGGCAACTCCACCGGCAGCGGGCGGCACTCGCCCGCCTCCGCCGCCGCCTGCGCCTCGGCCGACGTCCACCAGGACAGCGGCGGCGCGACGCCGAGCCCGCCGTCCAACGCCTCGGCGCCCGGCGCGAACAGCCGCGACGGCACCTGCCGGGCCGGGCCGCCGGCCAGCGCCAGCAGCTCGCTCAGCACGCCGCTGAGCTGGTCGGCGAACGCCGCGGCGGAGCTGAACCGGCGCGCCGGGTCCGGGTGCGTCGCGCACGCGATCAGCCCCCGGAGCGGCTCGATCGGCGTCCCGAACGGCTCGGTCAGCACCTGGAGCGTGCGGCCCGCCGTGTGCAGGTCGGTGGCGACGCTCGGGCCCGCCTCGCGCAGTTCCGGTGCGGCGAACTCCAGCGTCGACCAATTGCTGTTGACGGCGCCGAGGTCGATGAGCTTCGCCCCGGACGGCGACATCATCACGTTGCTCGGTTTGAGGTCGCAGAACAGATAGCCGTGCCGGTGCAGGTAGTCCATCGCCTGCAATATCTGGAGAACGGTCCCGAGCACCTCCTCCAGGGAATGCGACAGAAAACGGGAATCGGACAGCGGATAGCCCTCGATGAACTCCATCACGAGGTACAGATCGAGCCGGCCGCCGTGCTCGTGGAACACCGAGTCGTGAATGCGGACGATGCGTTCGTGCTCGATGCTCAGCAGGAAATGCTTCTCCGCCTTCACCGCGTCCCGGCTGTCGGGGTCGGCGCTGTCGACCAGGCCCTTGAGCGCCACCCACCGGTCGTCCAGATGGTCGTCGCGGGCGGCGTAGACCCAGCCGACGCCGCCCTGCCCGACGCACCCCAGCACCTTGTAGCGGCCGTCCACCAGGTCGCCCGGTGCGAGCCGCGCCGCGTACTTGTCCGGCGAGTACGGCGTGCCGCACATCGGGCACCGTCCCCGGCTCAGCCGCTCCTGCCCGTGATGGGAGGTGCCGACCGGCGCGCGGCAGGTGCGGCACCGCCACCGCTCCGCGGGGACGCGCGGATCGGGGATCAGGGCGTCCTCGGGCCCCGGCGCCTCCCTCGCGACCGGCGCGGAGATCAGCTCCAGGCCCCACCACGGCCCGGTGTCGAGCGGAGCGGAGAGCGACGGGACGGGGCCCTGGCCGGGCTCCCGCCGCGTCGCCTCCGCCCGCGTCCCGTTCTCCCGCGTCGGATCGGCTCCGGTCGGCCGGGCGCTGGGCGGGTCCGCTCCGACCGGTTCGGTGCCGGCGACGTACCGGTCGGTGGGCGGCTGGGACGCCGCCCTCCGGCGCGCCGCCGGCGGCGGCTCCCGCAGGCAGGTGTCGCAGTAGCCGTGCTCGCCGACCGTTCCGGTGCAGTCGGGATGCTCGCAGGTCACGGGGTCACCTCCGGGAAGCGCCGTCGTACCGCCGCCACGAACCGCTGGACGAGCCGCTCCGCCTGGTCCAGGTCCATCGGGCCCGTGTAGAGCGCCGCGTGCGCCCGCTCGTGGCGCGCGTTCAGGACGTCGTCCTCCAGCGGACGGCCGTCCCGCTCGTACGCCTCGCGGCGCGCGTAGGCCAGGTAGGCGTCGAGGCGGCGGCGCAGCATCGCGCGCCGTTCCAGCAGCTCGCCGATCCGCTCGTCGACGCGCGCCGCACGCGCGGCGGCCCGTTCGGCCGCGTCGCGGATCCCGGCGAGCCGCCGCTCCCGCACGGCCTCCTCCCGCGCGCCGCGCGCGTGGCGCACCATCGCCAGCCGGACGCGCAGCGACGCCGCGACGGGCGTCGCGGGCTCGGGGACGTCGAAGAAGCGCCGGGCCGCGTGGTCGTACCGTTCCGCGGTCCGCCGCTCGATCCGGGCCAGGTTCTCGACCAGCCGGTCCAGCCGGTCCGGTCCCCGCGGCGCGTTCACGGCCCGGTCACCAGGGCGTCCGCGAAGCGGCTCCAGGGCTCCCCGCCGAATCCGAGCAGCAGCCGCACCCGGAGCAGCGGGGACCTGACCGCGATCGGCCACAGCACCCGTTCGCACAGCTCGGCGGGGTCGGCGGCGGCGTCGACCGAGTTGACGACCACGGTGACGGGCGGTCCGAGCGCCTCCAGCGCGTGGATCAGCCCGCGCCCGCCGTCGGCGCGCAGGCCGAGCGCGGTCGCGATGGCCGCGGACATCTCGGCGGTCGTCCGGCCGGTGGCGTCGAGGGCCGCGTCCACGCTCCCGAACGGCAGCCCGCCGTCGCGCTCCCGCTGCGAGACCCGCGCCCGGTAGGCGGGCAGCGCGGGCCCGACCAGCTCCGCCACGGCGGTCGCCGCCTCCGCCCCGCTCACCACGACGACGCCGCCCGCGGAGTCGTCCCCGATCCACTCCGCCAGGGCGCGCTTCAACGGGGTGTCCGGGTCGCTCCGGCCCGCCGTCGGGACCCGGAACCGCCGGTCGTTGACGCTGTCGTCCACGACCAGGTACTCGCGCAGCCAGGGGAGGTGCCTCAGCAGCGCGTCGACGCCGATCATCCAGCTCGCGTCCCGGAGGTCGGTGACGACGCTGACGACGACGCCGCAGACCTCCCCGGCGGCGTTCAGCGCCGCCGCGCCGCTGAAGCCGCGCTCGATGACCGGGCCCTTGGCGTCCCGGGGGATGATCTCCACCCGCTCGCCGTACAGGTCGTACCCGCTGAGGCGGCCGAACGCGGTGAGCCCGCCCGCCTCGGCGCCCTCCCGGAACCCGAAGCTGCGCACCACCTCGTCCACGGTCCACTTGCGGCGCAGCCGGACCCGCGGCGCGCCCTCCACGGGCGCGGCCAGCCGCAGCACCGCGACGTCGCCGCGGTGGCCCTCGTCCGAGGGCGGCACCAGGTCGCGGACGGCCGCCTTGATCCCGCCGTCGCCGCCCCGCGCGCGCACGACCGCCCCGGCGTCCGGGTCGAGCACGTGCGCGCAGGTCAGCACGTGCTCCTCGTCGAGCAGGGTGCCGCCGCCGCGAACGCGTCCCTCGACGTCGTCGACGCGCACGAGCCACGGGCCGGGGGACTGCCTCATGCCGTTTCACGGTACGCGCGGACAGGCGCGGCGTCAGTACGTTCCCGGGCCGGGCGCGATCAGCGCAGGAGCGCCTCGGCGCGCGCGACGACCTCCCGGCAGAACGGCCCGACGGCGTCCGGGTCGTCCACGAACTGGGACGGCTTGATGCAGAACGTCGTGAAACCCTCAGCGACCTGCTCGGGGATGCTCTCCAGCGCGGGCGCGAGCGGCGCGGGGGAGTGGTCGTCGGGGAACGTGGGCCGGACCCCGCCGATCATCTCCAGTTCGCGGCCCCCGAGGGCGGCGCGCAGCCGGGCGAGGTCGTCCGGCGTGGGGCGGCCGAGCGGGTGGAAGCCGTGCCCGTAGCGGAGCAGGCGGTGCAGGAGCCGGTCGTGCAGGTGCTGCCCGCCGAACCACATGCGCGGCCCGTCCGGCCGGTGCGCGCGGGGCTCGAAGTGGACGTCGGAGAACGAGAAGTGCTTCCCGGAGTAGGAGACGGGGGAGCCGCGCCAGAGCAGGTCCCAGATCTCCAGCTGCTCGTCGAGGATCTCGCCGCGCTGGTGGAACGGCACGCCGAGCGCGGCGTACTCGTCGCGGCTCCAGCTCACCGTCGGCTGGACGACCAGTCGGCCCTCGGAGAGCAGGTCGAGCGTGCCGATGTCGCGGGCGAGGGCCAGCGGGTGCCGGAGCGGCGCGAGGATCGCGGCGGCGGCGAGGCGCAGGGCGGTCGTCGCGGAGGCGATCGCGCTGAGCAGGATCAGCGAGCCCGGCCACGGGGTGGACGGGTCCTGGTTGCCGGGCAGCGCGTACTCGCGGGGGTTGCCCATCACGCCCGCGGCGGACGCGTCGCGGCCGAGGACGACGTGCTCGCTCACCATGACGGCGTCGAACCCGGCGTCCTCGGCCTCGCGGGCCCAGCGGACGAAGGCCCGCAGGTCGCGGGTGAGGGTCTGGTTCTCGCTGAGGACGAGGACGAAGCGTGGCGTCATCCCGCGATCGTAAGGCCCCAAACGAGTTGTCGGCCAGAGGGGAGCGCGCGAATCCCGTCCGAGGCGCACGGACGGTTCGTACGGAGCGCGTCCACGCCCGGAGCGCGCCTACGCGCGGGGGCGGCGGCCCGAGCGCCGCGGCGGGGGAGGGGACTCGGCGCGCAGGGCCGTGCGCCGCTCGTCGCCGTTCGCCTCCAGGTGGGTGACGACCGAGCGGAGCGTCTGGGCGAGCGTCTCGTTCTGCGGGCGGCTGAGGCCCTCGACCACGAACGCCTCCTCGGCGTTGAACGCGGGGAACAGGCCCTGCATGAGGTCCTGCCCCTTGTCGGTCAGGCGCAGCAGGACCAGGCGCCCGTCGGTGGCGTGCGAGCCGCGCTCGATCAGGCCGCGCCCTTCGAGGGTCTTGACGACGCCGGTGAGGGTGCCCTTGGAGATGCCCGCCTCCTCGGCGACGTGCCGCGTCTCCATCTCGTCCCAGATCCACACGACCCAGAGCACCACGAACGCCGTCCAGGTGAGGTCGGCCCCGCGCAGCACCGAGCTCTCGAAATGCTGCCGGATCGCCGCCGCGGCGCGGTAGATGTTGGAGACCGCCATCATCGCGTCGTGGCGCAGCGGGACGTCCCCGAGCCGGCGCTGGATCGCCTGCTCGGTCTCTTGCAGCGTGTGGTGCCCGGTCACGGTGCCCCCTTCGTCGGCGGCACCGAATCTACCCTTGTCAGGCGCGGCCGGAGTCCGTACTCTCGCAAATCGTGCGGGCCCAAACGATCCGGCTCTGGAGTTGCGCATGGCGGTCCCCGACGTCCTCCCGTCCGGCTCCGAACCCGGCCCCGGCCCCGCGCGCGCAACGGCCCGCCGCCGGATCGGCGTCCCCGGGATCGTCTTCTTCGTCGTCGCCGCGTCCGCGCCGCTGACCGTCGCCGCGGGCGGCCTGCCCACCTCGTTCGCCGTGACCGGCGTGACGGGGATACCGCTGCTGTACGTGGTGCTGGCCGTCCTGCTCGCCGCGTTCACCGGCGGGTACGCGGCGATGAGCCGTTCGGTGTCCAACGCCGGGGCCTTCTACGCGTACGTCACGCACGGGCTCGGGCGCGTCCCGGGCGTCGGCGCGGCGTTCGTCGCGCTCGTCAGCTACAACACCATGCAGATCGGGCTGTACGGCCTGTTCGGGTTCACGACCGCCGACCTGCTCAAGACCAAGGCGCACCTGGACGTGCCGTGGTGGGCGGCGGCGCTCGCCGGGGCGGCGGCCGTCGCGGTGCTCGGGTTCCGCCGGATCGACCTCAACGCGCGGGTGCTCGGCGTGCTGCTCGCCGTCGAGTTCCTCACCGTGCTGGTCTTCGACGCCGGGCAGCTCGCGGGCGCGCCGTCGGGTGTGTCGTTCGGCCCGCTCGGCGTGGACGCGGCGCGGGACGGCGCGGTCGGCGCCGCGTTCTGCTTCGCGATGGCGAGCTTCATGGGCTTCGAGGCCGCGGCGATCTACAGCGAGGAGTGCCGCGACCCGCGCCGCACGGTCGGCCGCGCCACGTACGCCGCGGTCGCGCTGATCGGCGTCTTCTACGCGTTCACCGCCTGGGCCATGACGGTCGGGACCGGCGCGGAGGACATCGCCCGCCGCGCCCGCGAGGACGGCCCGGGTCTCGTCTTCGCGCTCGCCGAGCAGCACGTCGGCGCGCTCTTCGCCGACCTCGCGCAGGTGTTCCTCGTGACGAGCCTGTTCGCGGCGCTGCTGTCGTTCCACAACGCGGTCGCGCGCTACTTCTTCTCGCTCGGCCGCGAAGGGGTGCTGCCCGGCGTCCTCGGCCGCACGCACCCGCGGCACCGTTCGCCGCACGCCGGGTCGGCGGCGCAGAGCGCGCTCGCGGTCCTCGCGGTCGCCGCCTTCGCGGCCGCGGGCGAGGACCCGGTGCTGACGCTGTTCAACTGGTTCACCAACCTCGGCGCGCTCGGCGTCATCCTGCTGCTCGCGCTGACCTCGGCGGCGGTGGTCCGCCACTTCGCCCGCGACCCGCGCGGCGAGAACGCCTGGAACCGCCTCGCCGCGCCGGTCCTGTCGGGCCTCGGCCTCGCCGCCGTGTTCGTCGCGTGCCTGCTGAACTTCGACGCCCTCCTCGGCGCCGACCGGGACTCCGCGCTGGTCTGGCTGCTGCCCGGCCTGCTCCTCGCGGCGGCCGTCGCCGGCCTGCTCCACGCCGCGTACCTGCGGGCGGCCCGCCCGGACGCCTACGCCCGGATCGGCCGCCCGCCCGGCGCGTGACGGCCCGCCCCGCGCGGCGCTCGGGCGCTCGGGCGGCCGGCCGCTCAGGCGAGGCGGCGGCCGCCCGCCCAGGTCACGCCGACCTGCCGGTGGTACGCGCCGATGACCTCCCGGACCTCCAGCGCCGCGAGCTCCTCGGTCGGCGCGTCGTACAGGCGCAGCTCGGCGTCGCCGCGCCACGCCCGGCCCGCCTCGAACGACGCGGCGCCCGACTCGACCAGCTCGTCCAGCGCGGGCGCGCCGTCCACCTCGATGGACGGCAGGAACCGGTGGTGCGCCATCGGATGGGCGTTGACGAACCCGTTGGTCTCGGACGGCCCGGTCAGGGTGACGACCGCCTCGGCGAGGCGGCGGTCGCCCGCGGCGAGCGTCGCGCCGAACCGCCCGCCGGGAGCGAGCCGGGGCGCCGCCCGCCCGAACGGGTGCGGCCGCGTCTGGTGGATCGAGCCCAGCTTCTTCGGATACCCCTGGTGCAGGCCGCGCGCGAGGGCGAAGTCCTTGTCGACCCAGATGTAGACGCACCGCGAGTACGTCCGGCCCTCGAACGAGCAGCGGACGACGACGAAGCACTCCTTGTACTGGGAGCGGACCGGGTCGAGCAGCTCCTCGGCGGAGTCCGAGCACGACTGCCAGTCGGCCCAGATCACCGCGACCGCGCCCGGGTCGTCCGGGGCGGGCTCCAGGGGCGCGGGCAGCAGCTCGGCGACGCGGGCCGGGTCGGTGCGGTACTCCACGGTGAGCAGGTCGCCGGAGTAGTGCCACGGCGGCGCGGGGATCAGCGACGAGCGCCCCGTCGCGGTCCTGGGATGGAGGAAGCCTCGCACCGGTGCCATCGCGCTCTCCTTCGGGTCGCCGCGCCGCATGTCGTTTGGGCCCGTACGTTATGCGCCCGCGCCCCGGTTTGTCACCCGCCCCGGTGATCGCGCCGTCTCCCGCCGGACCCTTGCCAGGGCCGGGACGCCCCCATATGGTTTGAGCCCAAATGACTTTCGTCGCCCCGTCCCCCGAGGGGAGAGCCCAGGTGAACGGACACGACCCCGAAGGCGCCCGCGACGCCCCCGCCGGCGCCGGCGGCGGTCCGCGCGAGGTGGCGGACCGCCTGGCGGGGGAGGGCATCGACGTCGTGCGCGTCACCTACCCCGACCTGGTCGGCATAGACCGCGCCCGGGACGTGCTGGTCGAACGGCTGCCCGACGCCGTGGAGCACGGCCTGGCGTTCTGCCGCGCCGTCTACCACACCAGCCCGCAGGGCGACACGGCCGACGTCGCGGGCGGGCTGGACGCCGGGATGCCCGACATCCGCGTCCGCCCCGACCTCGCCACGCTCGTCCCGCTGCCGTGGGAGCCCGGCGTCGCGCAGTGCCTCGGCGAGGCGTACGAGCCCGACCGCGACGAGCCGTGCCCCGAGGGCCCGCGCGAGGTGCTGCGCCGCGCCGTCGAACGGCTCGCGGGCCTCGGCCTCACCGCCGTCGCCGGGCCCGAGCTGGAGTACTACCTGTGCGACCCGGACCCCGGCTCGCCCACCGGCTGGAGGCGGTACGGCGGCGGCCCCGGCAGCGTCTACTCCGCCGGCCGCAAGGGCGATCCCGACGGGCACCTGCTGCGGACGCTCCGGTACCTGCGCGACCTCGGCCTCGGCGTCACGATGGGCAACCACGAGTTCGGCGTCGGCCAGTTCGAGATCAACCTCGACCACTCCGAGGCCCTCGACGCCGCCGACCGCGCGTTCCGCTTCAAGGCCGCCGTCAAGGAGATCGCCCGCACGGAGGGACGGCTCGCGACGTTCATGGCGAGGCCGTTCAACGACGACGGCGGCTCCGGCTTCCACGTCCACCTGTCGTGCGTGGACGCGACGGGCCACAACGTCTTCGCGAGCGGGGACGGCGACGGGCTGTCCGACGTCGCCCGCGCCGCGGTCGCGGGGGTGCTGGAGCACGCGCCCGCGCTCGCCGCCCTGCTCAACCCGACGGTCAACTCCTACAAGCGGTTCGGGCCCGACACGCTCGCGCCGTGGCTGATCGACTGGGGGCTCGACAACCGCAGCGCGATGGTGCGGATCCCGCCCGAGCGCGGCGCCGCGACCCGCATCGAGGTCCGCCTCGGCGACGCGTCCGCCAACCCGTACCTCGGCATCGCCGGGCTGCTCGCCGCCGTCCACCTCGGCGTCCGCGACAAGCTCGCCGCGCCGCCGCCGCTGGAGGGGTACGGCTACGACCCCGCGAAGGCGCCCGTCCTGCCCGCCGACCTGCCGTCCGCACTGGGCGCCCTCGCCGCCGACCACGCCCTCGCCGAGGTGCTCGGCGAACGGTTCGTCGCCTCGTTCCTCGCCTACAAGAGGGACGAGGTCGCGCGCTTCGGCCGCCACGTCACCGACTGGGAGTTCCGCGAGTACGGGTACCACCTGTAGCCGGCGAAGGAGCCACCTTGCCCGACACGACCGCCCTCGACCTCTCCGACCCGGACGGCTTCCTGGACGACGCGGCCCCCTGGCGGGCGTTCGACGCGCTCCGCCGCGCCGAGCCCGTCCACTGGACGCCCGAGAAGGGCGGCAGCGGGTTCTGGTCGCTCACCCGCCACGCCGACGTCCTCGCCGCCGACCGCGACACCGCCGCGTTCACCTCCGAACGGTTCGTCAACCTCGAAGAGGTCGACGAGCGGCAGGCGGAGATCCGGCGGTCGATGCTGGAGACCGACGGGCCCCGGCACCACGCCCTGCGCCGCGTCCTGTCCCGCGAGTTCACCCCCCGCGCCGTCGCCGGGTACGCGACGTTCCTGCGCGGCCTCACCGCCCGCACCCTGGACGCCGCGCTCGCCAAGGGCACGTTCGACTTCGTCTCCGAGATCGCCGCCGACTTCCCGATCAACGTGCTGGCCCGGATGCTGGACGTCCCGGACGGCGACGCCGAGCGCCTCATCGGCTGGGGCAACCGGATCATCGCCAACACCGACCCCGAGTACGCCGACGTCCTGCTGCACAGCGAGGAGAGCGAGCGCTACCGCGACCTGCCGTTCCGCAGCCCCGCGTCGCTGGAGGTCTTCGAGTACGGCCGCGAGCTGGCCGCCCGCCGCCGCGGCGGCGCCGGGACCGACCTGGTCAGCAGGCTCGTCAACCAGACCCCGCCGGACGGCGAGCCGCTGTCGGCCCGCGACTTCGACAACTACTTCCTGCTCCTGGTCGTCGCCGGCAACGAGACCACCCGGCACGCGATCTCGCACGCCATGCGCGCCCTGATCGAGCACCCCGCCGAGGCCGAACGGCTCCGCGCCGACCCCGCGCTCATGCCCGGCGCGGTCGAGGAGTTCCTGCGCTGGGCGTCGCCGGTCTACCACTTCCGGCGCACCGCGACCCGCGACCTCGACCTGCACGGCCGGACGGTCCGCGAGGGCGACAAGGTCGTCCTGTGGTTCGCGTCGGCCAACCGCGACGAGGCCGTCTTCGCCGACCCGTACCGCTTCGACGTCACCCGCTCCCCGAACGACCACCTCGCGTTCGGCAAGGGCGGCCCGCACTTCTGCATGGGCGCGGCGCTCGCCCGCCTGGAGATGCGCGTCATGTTCGAGGAGCTCCTGCCGCGCCTCGCCGGCATCCGCCTCGCGGGCCCCGTCCGCCGCGTCCGCTCCAACTTCGTCAACGGCATCAAGACCATGCCCGTCACCGTCGCCCTCGCCTGACCGCGCGCAGGCGCGGGCGGGCGCCTCCCGAAGCGGTCCGGCCCGTCCCCGCGTTCCCCGGACACGGGTCGGCGGGCCGGCCCGGTGCGGGCGGCCCGCCGTTCGGCGCGGGGATGCGCGGGTCAGAGGGGGAGGCCGGTCAGGACCATGACCTTCTCCTCGGTGTAGTCGGCCATCGCGGACCGCAGCCCCTCGCGGCCGACGCCGGAGTCCTTCACGCCGCCGTACGGCATCTGGTCGGCGCGGTAGGACGGGACGTCGCCGATGACGACGCCGCCGACCTGCAACTCGCGGTGCGCGCGGAACGCGATGTCGAGGTCGCGGGTGAACACGCCCGCCTGGAGCCCGAACTTCGACGCGTTGACCAGCTCGAACGCCTCGTCCACGCCGTCCACCGGCTGGACCATCAGCACCGGTCCGAAGACCTCCTCCTGGGCGATCTTGGAGTCGGCGGGCACGTCCGCGAGCACGGTCGGCGCGTACGCCGCGCCGTCGCGCGAGCCGCCCGCGAGGACCCGGGCGCCGGCGGCGACGGCCTCGTCCACCCACGTCTCGACCCGTACGGCGGCGTCCTCGCTGACCAGCGGGCCGACCTGCGTCTTGTCGTCCCACGGGTCGCCGGTGACCAGGCCGTTGACCGACTCGACCAGCTTCGGCACGAACGCGTCGTACACCGTCCGGTCGACGTAGACGCGCTGCACCGCGATGCAGGACTGGCCCGCCTGGTAGTTGGAGAACAGCCCCACGCGGGACGCCGCCCAGTCGAGGTCGGAGCCCGGCAGCACGACCGCCGCGCCGTTGCCGCCGAGTTCGAGCGTCACGTGCTTGCGCGGCACCTGGTCGTTGATCGCCCAGCCGACCGGGACCGAGCCGGTGAACGACACGATCGGCAGCCGCGGGTCGTCCACCAGCGCGCCCGCCCGGTCGTTCGGCACCGGCAGGACGGAGAACATGCCCGCGGGCAGGTCGGTCTCGGCGAGCAGCTCGCCGAGCAGCAGCGCCGACAGCGGCGTCGCGGGCGCGGGCTTGACCACGATCGGCGCGCCCACCGCGATCGCGGGGGCGATCTTGTGCGCGGTCAGGTTGAGCGGGAAGTTGAACGGCGAGATGCCGAGCACCGGGCCCTTCGGCGCGCGGGTGATGTAGACGATCCGGCCGTTCGCCGCGGGATCGGTGTCGAGCCGCTGCGTGGTCGGGCTCCAGCGCCGCGTCTCCTCGGCCGCGAACCGGAACGTCGACACCGCGCGGGTCACCTCGCCGCGCGCCCACAGCAGCGGCTTGCCGTTCTCGCCGGTGATCAGCCGGGCGACCTCCTCGGACCGCTCCTCCAGCCGCCGGGACACGTGCGCGAGGGCCTCCGCGCGCACGTGCAGCGGCAGCGCCGCGGCCTCGTCGCGGACCGCGTGCGCCGCCGCGACGGCCTCCTCCACCTGCTCCGGGGTCGGCACGGCGGCGGCGCCGACCACGCGGCCGTCGTACGGGTGGGTAACGGTCAGCTCGCCGGCACCGGTCGCCGAGCGGCCGGCCAGCCAGAATGGGGTCACGTTCATGCCTTCACGCTATCCCCGGCGGCCCGGGATGGGAGTCTCCAGGCTGTCCAATCGCGTCCTCGTCGTTGGCCGTCACGGACAGCGCGATCCACAGCTCCGCCCGTACCGCCGGATCGTCGAGATCGCGCCCGAGGAGCCGCGCCGCCTTCCGCATCCGCGCCCGCAGCGTGTGCCGGTGGACGCCCAGCGCGCGCGCCGCCGCCTCGCCCTGCCCGTTCGCCATGACGTACGCCCGCAGCGAGCCGACCAGCGCCGGGTCCTCGGCCCTGAGCGGCGCCAGCAGCGCGTCGGCGAACCCCCGCGCCGCCCCCGGGTCCATCAGCCCGAGCAGCCCCTGCCCCGGCAGGTCCGCGTGCCGTACGACCGCGTGCGGACGGTCGCGGCCCGCCCGCAGGCGGCGCGCCGCCGCCAGCGCCTCGTCGGCCTGCCGCAGCGCCTCGTCCAGCGCCTCGATCCCGGACGGGTCGCTCGCCCCGACGGCCCCGCTCGCCCGCGCGAGCCCGATCACGTGCTCGCTCAGCGCGTCCGGCACGATGACCGCGCACCGGTCCGGCCCCGGCAGCGGCAGGCACCGTTCCCCCGCCGGGTCCCCCTCCACGGCTTCGAGCGCGTCGGCGCCGCCCGCGCACGCGAGCACCCGCACCGGCGGCCTCGGCATCGCCGGGCTGTCGGACGGCGCGCCCAGCAGCACCGCCGCGAGCGCCGCCCGCAGCTCCCGCCCCGTTCGCGGCGTCTCCGACTGGAGCGTCAGCAGCGAGACCGCCGAACCGGCGATCGTGTGCGCGACGTGGGGAGCGGCTCGGCCGTCCCGACCGCCAGGTAGCCGCGCGCCCGGCCGCCGAGCCCGATCGGGTGCACGACGACGGGCCCGTCCTCGCCCGACAGCGCCAGGCTCGCCGCCCGCCGGGCGCCGCGCAGCCGGGGGAGCTCGGCGGCCAGGGCGGCGGCGCGGTGGCGGGCGCGGGCGGGCTCGGCGTGCCGGACGCCGCCGGACGGGTCGAGCAGCAGCGCCCAGCCGCCCAGCTCGCGGGCCAGCCGGGAGACGAGCGGCCCCTCGCCCTTGAGCGCGGCGCGGGTCAGCTCGCGCTGGGCCTGGAAGGCGCGGGTGACGTCCTCGTACCACTCGGCGGCGAGCATGCGGGAGACCGCCTTGCCGACCGCGATGAACGGCGTGGGGCGCGGCACCTCCAGCAGGGCGAGGCCCTGCGCGCGCGCCGCGCCGACCAGCTCGGGCGGGACGTCGTCGTGGATGACGCCGACCGCGAAGCCGAGCCCGGCGACGCCCCGCCCGACCAGGCGGGCCACGTACGGCGCGGCGTTCGCCGGGGTGAGGCGCATCCCGGTGGTCAGGACCAGCTCGCCGCCCTCCAGGAACGGCGTCGGGTCCTCCAGCTCGCTGACCGCCACCCACAGCACGGGCGCGTCCGGGCGCGGATCGGTGATCGGCCGCAGCCCGAGCTGCGGCAGCGCGGCCACGCTGGCGAGGGTGGGCGGC
The DNA here is from genome assembly GCF_009793335.1 of Actinomadura sp. J1-007. GTDB lineage: Bacteria > Actinomycetota > Actinomycetes > Streptosporangiales > Streptosporangiaceae > Spirillospora > Spirillospora yumaensis. The sequence continues at coordinate 5,890,223 of NZ_WING01000001.1, forward strand.
ATCGCGCTCCCGGGTCTCGTAGTGGGCACGGGCCTCGTAGGGTGCACGGGCCCCGCAGTGTGCACGGTGTCCATCCGGACGGACGCATTTCGCCGTTCCGTATGCTTTCAGGCTAGGCGGCGCGCGGCTTATGTTCGCGCCATGACCAGCCATCCCACCGGCGGGCCCGACCGCCTGCCCCAGGAACGACGCGTCGTCACCGAGATCCCCGGGCCCCGCTCCCAGGCGTTGCAGGAGCGCCGCGCCGCCGCGGTGCCGCCCGGCGTCGGCAGCGTCCTGCCGGTGTACGTGACCGACGCCGGCGGCGGCGTGATCGTCGACGTGGACGGCAACTCGCTGATCGACTTCGGCTCCGGCATCGCCGTGACCGGCGTCGGCAACGCCAACCCGCGCGTCGCCGCCCGCGTGCGGGCGCAGGCGGAGCGCTTCACCCACACCTGCTTCATGGTCGCGCCCTACGAGTCGTACGTCGCGGTCTGCGAGAACCTCAACCGGATCACCCCGGGCGACCACGCCAAGCGCTCCATCCTGGTCAACAGCGGCGCCGAGGCCGTCGAGAACGCCGTCAAGATCGCGCGGTACGCCACCGGCCGGCAGGCCGTCGTCGTGTTCGAGCACGGCTACCACGGCCGGACCCTGCTCACCATGACGCTCACCGCGAAGAACATGCCGTACAAGCACGGGTTCGGCCCGTACGCGCCCGAGGTGTACCGGATGCCCCTCGCGTACCCGTACCGCTGGCCCACCGGCCCGGACAACTGCGGCCCCGAGGCCGCGGCCCAGGTCGCCGGAGAGATCACCAGCCGGATCGGCGCGTCCAACGTCGCCGCCGTCGTGATCGAGCCGATCCAGGGCGAGGGCGGCTTCATCGAGCCCGCGCCCGGGTTCCTGCCCGCGATCGCCGAGTTCTGCCGGGCGAACGGCATCCTGTTCGTCGCCGACGAGGTGCAGACCGGGTTCGCACGGACGGGCGACCTGTTCGCCTGCGAGCACGAGGGCGTCGTCCCCGACCTCGTCACGACGGCCAAGGGCATCGCGGGCGGGCTGCCCCTCGCCGCCGTCACCGGCCGCGCCGACATCATGGACAAGGTGCACGGCGGCGGCCTCGGCGGCACCTACGGCGGCAACCCCCTCGCCTGCGAGGCCGCGCTCGCCGTCCTCGAAGAGATCGAGAACGAGAAGCTCACCGAGCGCGCCCGCCGCATCGGCGAGACCATGCTGCCCCGCCTGCGCGCCCTCGCCGCCCGCCACGACGTCATCGGCGACGTCCGCGGCCGCGGCGCCATGATCGCCATCGAGATCGTCCGCGACCCCGCCACCAAGGAACCGGCCCCCGAGCTCACCGCCGAGATCGCCCGCCGCTGCCACGCCGCCGGCCTCCTCGTCCTGACCACCGGCACGTACGGCAACGTCCTGCGCTTCCTCCCGCCCCTCGTGATCCCCGAACACCTCCTCCACGAGGGCCTGGACATCCTCGAAACCGCCTTCACAGACCACCCCACCCCATAACCGGGCCCGCCCGGCCACCGAAAGGGCCGCCGACGTCGTCAACACGACGCCGCCGGCCTTCCGGCGCTGCGTGGGTGAGGTGGTGCGGGCCGGTGTGGCGCGGGTGAGGTGGTGCGGCTCGGCGTGGCGCGGGCCGGTGTGGCGCGGGTGACGTGGTGCGGGCGGCGTGGTCCGGGTGAGGTGGTGAGGGCCGGCGTGGCGCGGGTGACGTGGCGCGGGTGACGTGGCGTGGGTGACGTGGCGTGGCAGGACACGTAAGGGCGTGGCGGGCGCGTAGGGGCGGTCCGGCGTGGCGTGGCGGGGCGCGCAGGGGCGTGCCGTGCAGGGGTGGTGTGGCGGGGCGCGCAGGGGGTGGTGTGGCGGGGCGCGCAGGGGCGTGGTGTGGCGGGGCGGGGCACGTAGGGCGTGGTGGCGTGACGTGGTGCGGGGCGGCGTGGCGGGGCGCACAGGGGCGTGGCGGCAGGCGTGGCGTGGTGTGGCGGGGGCGCGCAGGGATGGGCGTGGAGTGGCGGGACACGCAGGGCGTGGCGGAGCGGGGCACGTAGGGCGTGGCGTGGCGTGCAGGGGCGAGGCGCGCAGGGGGGTGGCGGCGGGGCGCGGCAGGGCGTGGCGTGGTGGCGCGGCGGGGCGGGCAGGGGCGTGGAGTGGCGGGGCGGGATACCTAGGGCGTGGTGGCGTGGAGTAGCGGGGCGCGCAGGGGCGGTGGCGTGCAGGGGTGCGCAGGGGCGTGGAGTGGCGCAGCGCGCAGGGGCGTGGGGGCGTCGTGTGGCGGGGCGCGCAGGGACGTGGCGGCGTGACGTAGCGGGGCGCGCAGGGCGCAGGGCGCAACGCGCAGGGGCGGGGCGGCGTGGCGTGGCAGGGCATGGAGGGGCGTGGTGCGCGGGGACGTGGCGTGCGTCACTCCGTTATCCGTTCGTGATTGACCCATGTCGTTTGGCCCCGTACGTTCTCGCCATACGTTTGGGCCCAAATCTCCTCGGAGGGGGCGGACATGAACGTTTCCCCGGACCTGGTACTGCTCGGCGGCGAGATCCTCACCGTCGATCGCGGCTTCTCCGTCGCGCAGGCGGTCGCGGTGACCGCCGGGACGGTCACGGCGGTCGGCGGCACCGACGAGGTGCGCGCGCTGATCGGCCCCCGCACCGAGGTCGTCGATCTCCGCGGCCGTACCGCGCTGCCCGGTATCAACGACTCGCACCTGCACGGATGCGCGTTCGGCAGCACGCGCCCGCCGCTCGCCCTCGACGTCGGCTTCCCCGCCGTACGGTCCATCGCCGACATCCAGGCCGCCGTCAAGGAGGCCGCCACGCGCACCCGCGCGGGCGAGTGGATCCGCGGCAACGGCTGGGACCCCGGCTACCTCGCCGAATGCACGGAGTCACGGCACGCCCCCGGCGAGGGCGGGCGCGCCGAGGGCGGGCCCGGCGGGCGGATGCCCCACCGGCGTGATCTGGACGCGGTCGCTCCCGACCATCCGGTGTACCTCCAGGACTTCTCCGGTCACCTCACCTGGGTCAACTCCAAGGCGCTCGAACTCGCGGGCATCACCTCCCGTACGCCCGCCCCCGAGGGCGGCGTGATCCTCACCGGCGCGGACGGCGAGCCGTCCGGCCTGCTCGCCGAGGGCGCGCAGGACCTCGCGCAGCGGTACCTCCCCCCGTTCACCCGGGACGACCTCGAACGGGCCATCCGCAGCGCCGTCGCGACGCTCCACCGCGAGGGCATCACCAGCTACACCGAGCCCGGCCTCGGGCCCGGCGGGACGAGCCTGTTCGCGGGCGCGGCGGGCCCGTCCACGCTGGACGTCTACGCCGACCTCGCCCGCGGCGGCGAACTCGCCGCGCGGGTCAGCGTCCTGCTCCTCCTCACCGGCATGGGCGGCTCGGCGGCCGAGATCGCCGAGGGCCTGGCGGACGCGAAGCCCCTGGAGGACGTCGACCCGAGGGTGCTGCGCGTGCTGGGCGTGAAGCTCTTCGCGGACGGCATCCCTCCCAACAAGACGGCCTGGACCAGCGAGGAGTACGCGGGCGGCGGGTTCGGCGGGCTGTGCGTGCACGGGAGCGCCGACGCGCTGCGCACCCGCGAGCTGACCGAGATGATCCGCCTCGCGCACGTGGCCGGGCACCAGCTCGGCGTGCACGTCACCGGCGACCGCGCCATCGACGCCGTCGTGGACGCCTTCGAGGCCGCCCAGGCCGAGCACCCCCGCGACGACCCCCGGCACTACGTCATCCACGCCGACCTCGTGGGCCCGCAGAGCCTGCGCAAGCTCGCCCGGCACGGGTTCGGCGCCAACATGAACCCCGCGATCAAGTGGACGATCGCGGACCTGATGGACGAGATGCTCGGCCCCGAGCGGTCGGCCTACCAGTGGCCGGTCCGCTCGGCCGTGGCGGCGGGCGTCCCCGTCACCAGCAGCTCCGACGCCCCGGTCACCTACCCGAGCTGGCGGCAGGGCGTCGCGGCGATGATGCTCCGCGAGTCGAAGGCCAGCGGGCGCCCCTCAGGCCCGGAGGAGTGCGTCGGCCTCCCCGACGCGATCCGCGCCTACACCGCGAACGCCGCGTGGCAGGACTTCGCCGAGGACTGGAAGGGCTCACTGGAACCCGGAAAGGTCGCCGACATCACCGTTCTGGACGGCACCATCACCTCCCTCGATCCGCACGATCTCCCCGACACCCCGATCGCCATGACCGTGTTCGACGGCCGTGTCGTGCACGCTAGCGAGGGCCTCTGACAATGCGGTCCAAGATCATCGAATCTGTCGCCATCGGCGCGGGTCAGGGCCCGCTCCAGCGGCTCGGCAGGCCGGTCGGGGCCGCGACGGCGGCGCTCGTCCTGGCGCTGGGCGCGGGGGCCTGCGCGAGCGGAGCCGACGCCGGGTCCGGGCCCATCGCCGTCGGCGCGGTGTCGACGCTCAGCGGCCCGGTGACGTTCCCCGAGGCGTCCGCCGCGGCCAGAGCGGTCTTCGACGACGTCAACGCGCGCGGCGGCATCAACGGGCGCAGGATCTCGTTCACCGCCGCCGACGACAAGGGCGACCCGTCCACGGGCGCGCTCGCGGCGCGCGACGTCATCCAGAACAAGCACGCGGTCGCCATCGCCGGCGGAGCCAGCCTCATCGACTGCCAGGTGAACGGACCGCTGTACGAGCGCTACCGCATCACGTCCATCCCCGGCACGGGCGTCGACCCCGGATGCTTCATCTCGCCGGGCATCTCGCCCGTCAACACCGGCCCCTACTTCGGAACGACGCTGACGCTCTACTACGCCTCCGAATACCTCAAGATGCAGAAGCTCTGCGGGTTCTTCTCCATCATCGGCGGAACGGGCCGCGCGTACAGGGACGGCGTCGTGCGCTGGTCCAAGCTCACGGGCAAGCGGCTGCTCATCGACGACCGTTCCCTCTCGGCCAACACCACCGACTACACGCCCTACATCCTGCGTGCGCGCGCGGCGGGCTGCCAGGGCGTGTTCTTCAACGGCACCGAGCCGATGGCCGTCGGATGGGTGAAGGCGGCGCAGGCGCAGAACGTCACGGGCGTGAAGTGGCTTTTCCTCGCGTCCACCTACACGAGCCAGGCGGCGGAGGCTTTCGGGCCCGCAGCCAAGGACGTCCTGGCGCTGTCGGAGTTCGAGCCGTACACCGACACCTCGTCCGAGGCCAATCAGGACTGGAGGACCACGATGGCTCGGCATCACGTGCCGTTGACCTCGTTCGCCCAGGGCGGGTACCTCGCCGCCACTCATCTGGTGACCGTCCTGCGCGGAATCAAGGGAGACATCACACGCGAGTTCGTGACCCGGGCGCTCAAGGGCCTGCGGCCGTTGCCGTCCGCCATGGCCGGCACGCCGTTCGCGTTCGGGCCGGGCGACGCGCACGCCTCCAACCTGGCGGGCAAGTTCGTCCGGCCGGAACGCGGCGGGTGGACGGTGCTCACCCGCGACTGGGTCAGGCTCCCCAATGCTTGAGGGGGCGATCGCGGGCCTGGCGGGCGGCGGCGCGTACGCGGCGCTCGGGCTGTGCCTGACGTTGATGTTCCGGCTCGTGCGCGTGGTGAACGTCGCGCAGGCGGCGATCGGCGTCATCGGCGTCTACACGATGGCGGCGGCGTCCGGGCACGGCTGGCCGTACGCGCCCGCGGCGCTCGCGGGGCTCGCGGTGTCGGCGGCCGTGGCGGCGGCGCTCGGCTGGGTGATGGCGACGTGGTTCGGGGAGGCCGGGGCCGACCGGCGCTCGGCCATCGCCATCGCGTTCCTGGTGGGCCTGCTGGCGGTGTCGTACCTGGCGTTCGGCACGCATCCGCGCCGGATGCCCGGCCTTTTCGACGGCTCGCTGTTCACCGCGGGCGGGATCACCGTCACGCAGGCGGCGGCGGTGTGCGTCGCCGGGTCGATCGTGGTCGCGGCATGCGCGCACGCGGGGCTGACCCGGACCGTCGTCGGCCTCCGCCTGCGCGCGCTCTCCGAGAAGCCCACGACGGCGGAACTGCACGGCATTCCCAGCCGGTGGCTGACCGTCGGGATGTGGGCGGCCACGGGCGTCCTCGCGGCGGCCGTGCTCCTGGTCGTCGCGCCGCAGCAGACGAGCGACCAGACGTCGCTGTCCCTGATGGCCATTCCGGCTTGCACGGCGGCGCTCGTCGGCGGATTCCGCAGCCTCGGCCTGACGGTCGCGGGCGGGCTCGGCCTGGGCGCTCTCCAAGGAGCGCTCGCGCACGTCGGCGAGCTACAGCAGTACCGCGACGCGGTGCCGTTCCTGGCGATCCTCGCCATCCTCATCTGGTCCCAACGCCGGGAGGTCTGGGATGCCGCGCGTTGACCGTTCGCTCGTTCAACCGGGCGGGGCGCTGCTCGTCATCGTCGCCGCCGCCGTCCTCGTCCCCGAATACTGGCTCTTCCTCGCCACGTCGGCGCTCGTGTCGGCGATCGTCCTGCTCGGCCTGGGCGTCGTCGGCCGGGCGGGGATGAACTCCCTGTGCGCGCTGTCGTTCGCGGCGGTCGGCGCCTGGACCGTCGCGCGGCTGAGCGTCTGGGACGTCCCCGGGGCCTGCTGCTGTGGGTCGTCGCCGGGGGCGTCGCCGCGACGCCGTTCGGGGTCCTCATCGGACTTCCGGCGCTGCGGCTGCGCGGGATCCACCTGGCGGTCGTCACGCTGGGATTCGCCGCCGCGTCGGAAGTCGTCATCGCCGCCGTGAACTTCCCGGGCGTCGATACGTTCGAGCAGGTCGGACGGCCCGGTTTCCTGGCCACCGACAGGCAGTACTTCGTTTACGCAGGGCTCCTGTTCGTCGTGGCCGCGTTCGGGGTCGAACTGCTGAGCCGTACGCGCATGGGCGCGGCATGGCGGGCCGTGCGCTTCTCCGAGCGTGCGACCGCCGCCGCCGGGACGAGCGTCGCGCGCGCGAAACTCTCCGCGTTCGCCCTCAGCGCGTTCGTGGCGGGACTCGCGGGCGGGCTGCTCGCGGGGCAGGTCGGCATGGTCACGGCGCAGAACTTCCAGACGATCGGATCGCTGGCGCTGTTCGTGGTGGCGGTGATGGCGGGCAGCGAGTACGTCGGCGGAGCGCTGTTCGGCGGGCTTCTGATGACGTTCGTACCGGAAATCTTCCGGCGGCTGGAGATATCGCAGGACTGGGCCAACATCCTCTTCGCGGTGGGTGCCGTCCAAGCCCTTTCCCAGGGGACGAGCATCAGCGACGGCATCGCGCGACGCGTGCGCACGAGGCGGCCCGTGCCCGAGCCGGGCGAACGGAAGGTCGCCGCAGGGGAGGCTCGCCGCGAACCGCCCTCCGGAGACGTGCCGCTCCTGAAGGTCGAAGGGCTCGGCATCCGCTTCGGTCAGATCGCCGCGCTCAAGGACGTCGATCTCGTCGTCCCGGAAGGGACCGTGATGGGCCTCATCGGACCGAACGGCGCAGGGAAATCGACGCTCACCGACGCGCTCTCGGGTTTCCTCCCGTCGGCCACCGGAAGCGTCACGCTCGCCGGGGAGACGCTCAACGAGAGGCCGGCGCACCGTCGCGCGGGCGCGGGACTGCGCCGCACGTTCCAGCAGGACCGCGTCCCTACGAGTCTCACCGTGGGCGCGTACCTGCGGTTCGCCGCGGGCCGCCGCGTCGAACGGGCCGAACTCGACGAAGCCTGCTCGTTCCTCGGCTGCCCCACGGCGGACCGCTACGTGGCCGACCTGGACGTGGGCAGCCGCCGCCTCCTGGAGGTGACCGCCGCGCTGCTGGCCCGCCCGAAGCTGGTCGTCCTGGACGAGCCCGCCGCCGGCCTGGCCCGCGCCGAGTCGATGGCGCTGGCCGACCGGCTGACCGAGGTCCCGGAGCGGTACGGCGCGTCGGTGCTGCTGATCGAGCACGACCTGGACATGGTGCGCAGAGCCTGCGCGACGGCCGTCGTCCTCGACTTCGGCGAGGTGATCGCGGCCGGGCCTCCCGCCGAGATCCTCGCCCGTCCCGAGGTCGCCCGCGCCTACCTGGGAGATGAGGTGGCGCTGGCATGACCGGCGACGACCGTTCTGCGGCGGGCGACGCGCTCGCCCTGGAGAACATCGCTGTCGCGCGCGGGGGAGCGCCGATCGTCCGTGACGTGACGCTCCACGCCCCGCGCGGGGCCGTGACCGTCCTGCTCGGCCCGAACGGCGCAGGGAAGACGACGCTGCTGGAGGCGATCGCAGGCGTCCTGCCGTTCGCGGCAGGACGCGCGGTGTGGCGAGACGACGAACTCGCGGGACTCGGACGCGTCGCCAGGGCTAGGCGTGGCATCGCCCTGGTCGAGCAGGGCCGCACGGTCTTCACGGACCTGACCGTGGCCGAGAACGTCCGCGTCGTCCGGCGCGACGCCGATGCGCTCGAAAAAGCCGTAGAACTCTTCCCGGAGCTGGAGAAACGGCTCGATGTCCCTGCGGGACTGCTGTCCGGCGGGGAGCAGCAGATGCTGGTCCTCGCGCGCGCGTTGGCGACATCGCCGTCCGTTCTGCTGATCGATGAGATGTCGCTCGGACTCGCGCCCGTCGTCGTTCGCAGACTCCTGCCCGCGATCCGCGGCCTGGCGGACGGCGGTGATGTGGCGGTGCTCTTGGTGGAGCAGTTCGCCACGCTCGCCCTGGAGATCGCCGACGGAGCCCACGTCCTGTCGGGAGGCCGCCTGACCTACTCCGGGCCCGCCCGCACCCTGCGCGACAACCCCAAGCTGCTGCACGCCGCGTACCTGGGTGAGACCGTCGAACCCGTGGCGGTCCCGGACGAACCGGCCGCCGTGGAGGAGGAGTGAGCATGGAACGCGTCCTGATCGTCACCGGCGGAGGCAGCGGCATCGGCGCGGCGGTGGCGCGGCTCGCGTCCGCGCGCGGCGACCACGTGGTGATCTGCGGACGGCGCAAGGAGGCCCTCGAACGGGTCACGGCCGAGACGGGCGCTGAGGCGCGCGTGGTCGACGTGACGGTCCCCGAGGCCGTCGCGGGCCTCGTGGACGGCGTGGTGGCGTCCTACGGCCGCCTGGACGGCGTCGTCGCCAACGCCGGGGTGATACGGGGCGGCGGGGTCCTGGACGTGTCGCTGGAGGACTGGGAGGACAGCCTCCGCACCAATCTGACCTCCGTGTTCCTGCTGGCCAAGGCCGCCCTCCCGCACCTGATCGCGGCGGGCGCCGACGCGGGCGCGCGCGAGGGCGCCAGGGCCGGCGGTGCCGGTGCGCTGGTCGCGGTGAGTTCCATCGCGGCGCTGCGTGCGGCGTCGGGCACGACCGCGTACGGAACGGCCAAAGCAGGGCTGAACATGCTCGTGCAGACGATCGCCGCCGACTACGGGCCGCGCGGCATACGCGCCAACGTGGTGTGCCCCGGATGGGTGCGCACGGAGATGGCGGACGGGGAGATGCGCGAGTTCGGCGAGCCGCTCGGGCTGACGGAGGACGAGGCGTACGAGGAGATGACGCGGCTCGTCCCGCAGCGCAGGCCCGCCGCCCCGGAGGAGGCCGCCGCGGCGATCCTCTGGCTGCTCGGCCCGGAGGCGTCCTACGTCAACGGCGCCGTTCTGAACGTGGACGGCGGAACGACCCTGCTCGACCCGGGCACCATCCCGTACGACTTCAAAATCAACCCCCGGTAGCCGCACGCAACGTCCCTGTGTCTACGCCTTCCCCTCCGCGCTTTCGTCCACATAGAGGGCGATCCAGTCGGCCACCATCGCAGGGGTGTCGGCGCCCTCGACCTCCAGGACGTTCCGGGTCAGGACACGGGTACGGCCGGGGGCCTTCTCGTGCACGTCCAGCAGTTCGGCCCGTAGCCGGACGCGCTGGCCCGTACGGACGGAGCGCAGGAAGCGCACCTTGTCGGCACCGTAGTTCAGGCCGTACACGCCGCCGTTCTCCAGCTTCAGATCCCGTTTGTGGAACGCCGCCAACAGGGAGAGCAGGAGAAACCCGGAAACCATCCGTTCTCCGGAGGAGCCGCCGTTGGACGGAGGCCGCCCCAGGAAGTCCTCGCGCAGGAAAGTGGCCTCCCCGAACGCCTGCTCGTCTGCGACATCAAGGCGGAGCCAGTCGGAGCAGAACAGCTCCTTGCCGACCAGCGAGGGGAGTTCAGCGAGCTTGTAGGTCACCGGCGTCATTGTTCCGCAGCGGGAGCGGCGCGCGAGTCAGCCGTGCGTAAGCGAGGGGCTCTCCGCCTGGGAAACACCATTCCGCGACGCGCCGTCCTGGGGCGCATCGGTGTTCTCAAGCCCGTACAACCCGGCGAGCAGGTCGTAGGAGCGCAGCCGGTCGGCGTGCTCGTACACGCTGGTGGTCACCATGACCTCGTCAACGGCCGTCCGCTCCAGCAGCGCGTCCATCTGCCGGCGTACGGTCTCCGGGCCGCCCATGACCTGCCCGTCCAGCCGCGACTGGATGATCTCCCGCTCCAGCGGCGTGTACGGGTGCGACGCCGTCTCCTCCGGGCTCGGCAGGGGACCGGGCGTTCCCTGGCGCAGCCGCAGGAACGACAGCGCCTGCGGAGCGGCCAGCTCGCGGGCGCGCTCGTCGGTGTCCGCAGCGGTCACCGACACGGCGATCATCGAGTACGGGCGCTCCAGCACGGCCGACGGGCGGAACGACTCGCGATAGAGGCTCAGGGCCGGAAGCGTGTTCTCCGAACTGAAATGGTGCGCGAACGCGAACGGCAGCCCCAGATACGCGGCGAGCTGCGCGCTGTAGCCGCTGGAACCCAGCAGCCAGACAGGGGGCTCATTGCCTGCGGCAGGGGTGACCTTGCTCTCCGCGCCGAAATACTCGCGAAGCTCCACGACCTGCTCAGGGAAATCGTCCACTGACAGGGCATCGGGGGAGCGGCGCAGGGCGCGCGCTGTGGCCTGGTCGGTTCCCGGCGCGCGTCCCAGGCCGAGGTCGATCCGGCCGGGATAAAGGGCTTCGAGGGTGCCGAACTGTTCCGCGACCACCATCGGCGCGTGGTTGGGCAGCATGATCCCGCCCGAGCCCACCCGCAGCCGTGTCGTCGCGGCCGCGACCTGGCCGATGAGCACCGCGGTCGCGGAACTGGCGATCCCCGGCATGGCGTGGTGCTCCGCCAGCCAGTACCGGTGAAAACCGAGCCTCTCCGTATGCCGCGCCAGATCCAGGGTGTTCCGCAGGGCCTGGGCGGACGTGGAGCCACTGACGACGGGGGCCAGGTCGAGGACCGAGAAGGGAACGCTCATAAAGGGTGCTAACCAGCGCGTTCGCCATCCTCTTCCCTGCCAGACCCCGATCGAGTCCGCCAGGCCCTGAAATCACAGCCCGCCCGACCCGTGAACGGCCTTACGCGTGGCCAGATCGAGCGGGCCGCGGCCGCGAAGAGAGCTCAGCGGAGCCGAAGGCCCAGCAGCACCGGATCGTGGTCGGAGGACCGGAACGCGTCCGGCCTGTAGAACGCAGGCGGGTTGTACTCCTGGTTGTAGTCAAGAAACGTCGGCTCGTCGCTGTTGATGTGCCAGATCGTGGCGCCGGTGACCCTGCGTGAGAGTCCCTTGGCCGCCAGAGCGTGGTCCAGCTCACCCGACTGGCCGTCGAAGACGTAGCTGTAGCGCTGGGCCGGCCGTACGAACCGCTCGGTCTGCCCGACGAGACCGCTCGCGGTGAGCGTCCTGATCGGGTCCTCGCCCGTGTACGCGTTCAGGTCGCCCAGGACGAGGGGGTTCTCCTCGCCTGCGGCCAGGGCCGCGATGGCCTTCGCTTGCGAGACCCTGCGGGCGTTGAAGCAGCTCTGCCCGTCGCCCTGGTCCTTGTCCGGTCCCGTCGCGCCGGTGCAGCCCTTCGACTTGAAATGGTTGACGATCGTCGTGAACGTCGCGCCGCCACCACGCGCGCGCTGGAACGCCTGCACCAGCGGAGGCCGTTCGAAGACCGGCTCCCCGGACGAACGGGCCGCGCCGACAGGGCGCACGCGCGCGGGCTTGTAGATGAGCGCGACGTGGATCTCATCCGTCCCGGGGTTCGGGTGCCTGACCCAGGAGTACGTGCCCGCGCCGACCGCCGCGTTCAGCCTGTCCACGAGGGCCTTGACGGCGGTGTCGCCGTTGTTCTCGACCTCCATCAGCCCGACGACGTCGGCGTCCAGGCCCTTCAGGGCGGCGACGAGCTTGGCGAGCTGCCGTTCCTGCTCGGCCGCGGTGTCCGCGCCGCGCTCGTCCAGCGTCGTGAACCAGTTCAGGGTGTTGAAGCTGGCCACTCTCACGTCGCCGCCGACGTTTTCCGGCTTGGCCGGACGCGGGTTGGTGCGCGCGAAGTGCGCCGCCCTGGTCGGCTGTAGGCGGTAGCTTCCGAAGCCCTCGCTCAGCACTCCCGTCAGACCGGTGGTGGAGTCGCCGATCCTGAGGACGCGCGGGTCGGTGTACGGAATCTTCGCCGGATTCTGCACGGTGGAGGCGTCATCGACCAGGAGCCGCCTCCGGTCGTTCTCCGCCTGGTCCGATCCGTGCGCGTCCGTGGGCTGGAACAGCCGTCCGCCCGCGGAGACCGTCACCTCTCCGTACCGGCCGAGCTGGTACGTCTCCGTCGCGGTGAGGCGCTGGCCGAACCGCAGCAGCATGCCCTCGTAGCGCTCGGGATCGTACGGCAGCTTCGCGCGCGTAGGCGTGACCCTGCCTCGGCCGCAGACGTCCACGGCGGTGACGGGCGAAAGCTCGGTCAGCCCGTTGTACTCGACGGCCTTCCCGGTCGCCAGCACCCGATCGCCCACCGCGACGTCCTTGGTCGAGTAGACGAACAGCCCGTCGGACGTGCTCGGGTCCTTGTCGGGCGTCGGATCCTGGATGAAGAAGCCCTTGAGCTGGTCCGCCCCCTGGAAATCGGCGGTGACGACCCCTTCCACCCGTACCGTCTGCCCGTTCAGAGGGGAGGCGGACCCGGAACCCTGTACCTGGGCGATCTCGTGCGTGGCCGGTGTACCGCACGCCCGCTCGGCCCGGGACGCCTGGGAGGCCGGGGACGCCTGGGCCGCCTGGGCCGCGTGGACGCCGACGGCGAGGCCGGCGGACAACGCGGTCGCGAGTACTGCTGCTGTTCGGCGCATGCGCGGGAGAGTAAGCCGCTGCAAAGACCCATCAGCGAACCATTGGCGAAGACTCCACCAATTCGTAATGGCGTGCAGCAAATCAGGAAACAGCGGTCACGCCAGTCCCGGCCGTCCGCGTCCAGAACGACCCGCGCGCACGCGAAGAGGCGCGGTCACCCGGCGCGGCACGCCGCCGGGCGAAGGCCCCCGAGCGCCATCTCCACCACGCTGTCGGCGTACTCGGGCGTCAACGGGGCCGTGCGCAGCATCCAGCGATGGAACAGCGGCGCGAAAATCATCTCCACGACCACCGAGAGGTCTAGGTCTTCGGCGATCTGCCCCGCGCGCTGCGCGGAGCGGATCCGGTCCTTGGTCGCCTCCAGCTGGGGGCCGAGCAGCCGATCGACCATCTCCCTGCCGAGCGACGGGTCGTTCTGGATCTCGACCGCCAGCGCGCGCGTCATCCCGTCGAGCACGGGGTCGTTGAACTGCGCGACCGTCGCCCGCAGCACGAGCTTCAGGTCGGCCTCCACGTCCCCGGTGTCGGGCAGCGCGCCGCCCTCCTCGCGCTGGTGGGCGAGCAGCGAGTCGAACATCACCGCGCCCTTGGACGGCCACCACCGGTAGATCGTCTGCTTGCCCACGCCGGCCTTGGCCGCGATCGCCTCGATCGTCAGTTTCGGATAACCGATATCGAACAGCAGCTCGTGGGTGGCGTCGAGGATCGCCTGCCGCGACCGTTCGCTGCGCCGTGACGGGTCGGGGGCCTTCGGCGGACTCATGATCCGGACCCTACCCCCAACGAACCGAAACGTCTCGTCTTGACACGGGAGGAACGATCACGCATGCTGTGTGAGGCGAAACGTATCGTCTCGTTGGAACGCGATCGGAGACCCCATGACCCGCCCCGCCCACATCGCCATGGTGAGCATCCCGGCGCCAGGCCACGTCAACCCGAGCCTGGAGATCATCCGGGAGCTGGCGGCCCGCGGCCACCGGGTCACCTACGCCAACGACCCGTCGTTCGCCGGCGTCGTCACCGCGGCCGGCGCCGAGCACGTCCCGTACGATTCGACGCTGCCCGCGCACGACAACGCGGTCGCGGCCGACGACCTGGCCGGGCAGCTCGCGCTCTTCCTCGACGACGCGATCGCGATGCTCCCGCAGCTGCGCGCCGCCTACGACGCCGACCGCCCCGACCTGTTCCTCTACGACATGACCGGCTACCCGGCGCGCGTCCTCGCCGAGAACTGGGGCGTCCCCTGCGCGCAGCTCTCCCCGTCCGCCGTCGCCTGGGAGGGCTACGAGGACGACGTGGCCGACCAGACCGAGGCGATCCGCGCCGACCCCCGGGGCGCCGAGTACTACCGGCGCGCCTCCGAGTGGCTGGCGGCCAACGGCGCGAGCGAGACCGACTCGACCCGCTTCATCGCCTGGCCCCCGCGCGGCCTCGCGCTGATCCCGAGCGTGATGCAGCCCAACGCCGACCGCGTCGACCTCGACCGCTACACGTTCGTCGGCCCCTGCCTCCCCGAGCCCGACCTCACCGCCTGGACCCGCCCGCCCGGCGCCGGCAAGGTCCTGCTGGTCTCGCTCGGCTCCGCGTTCACCGACCGCCCCGACTTCTACCGCGCGTGCCTCACCGCGTTCGGCGACCTGCCCGGCTGGCACGTCGTCCTCCAGATCGGCAAGCACGTCGACGAGGCCGACCTCGGCGAACTTCCCGCCAACGTCGAGATCCACCACTGGGTCCCGCAGCCCGCCATCCTCGAACAGGCCGACGCGTTCGTCACCCACGCGGGCAGCGGCGGGATCAACGAGGCGCTCCGCGCCGGCGTCCCCATGATCGCCGTCCCGCAGGCCGTCGACCAGTTCATGAACGCCGACCTGGTCGCCGCCGCCGGCCTCGGCGTGCGCCTCGACGACCCGACCCCCGAGGCGCTGCGCGCCGCGCTCCTCGACCTCACCGGCGACCCCGGCGTCGCGTCCCGCCTGTCCGCCACCCGCCGCGAACTCCGCGAGCAAGGAGGCACCGCCCGTGCCGCAGACCTCATCGAAGGCATGCTCGGAAACGCCCCCGTTCCCGTCCCCGATGACCGGGCGACCGGCAAGAGATGAGCCGTACCGGAGTCGCCGGACGGGTCCGACAACGCGCGCACGCGTGACACCGCCCTCGTGTTGGCGCTCCCCGTCTCACTCGCCGCCACGCTCCTGGTCGCCTCATCCAGTCCCGGTCAGGGTGGGGTGGGGGCCAGTGGGGGTGCCAGAGGTCGTAGGCGGCGCCGGGGAGGACGGCCGGGAGGGGGGACGACGGGTCGCCGGTGAGGCCGAGCTGGTCGCCCGCCTCGGCGGCGCCGAACTGGAGTTTCAGGGAGTAGGCGGTGCGGGCCAGGCTCTCGGGGCCGGCGACGAGGCAGGTGTAGCGGCGTTCGGGCATCTCCGAGTGGGGGATGGCGGTGCCGACGACCAGGCTGTTCGCCACGGTCACCCAGGTGCCGAGGGAGCCGACCTGGCGTTCGGCGCCCTGCTGCTCCCAGCGGTGTTCGAGGATCGGCTTCGAGAAGATCGGGACGAGGAGGTGGGAGACGCCGCAGGAGAGCAGTTCGCGCTCCCAGCCGATCGAACGGCTCAGGTCCTCGCAGATCAGGACGGCCAGGCGGCCCAGCGACGAGTCCAACAGGCTGATCTTGGAACCGGGCGTCGCGTACTCCTCGGCCGTGCCCGCGGCCGGAGCGTCAGGCAGGCGCCACAGCCTCATCTGCGCGGCGTCGAGCGTGAAGCCGGAGAGCTTGTCCTGGACGAGGAGCTCCTGGCCGGTCCAGCGGTCGAGCAGCACGGCGCGGTTGGGCGGCGGGTCGGTCGTCCCGAGCGGTCCGGTGCCGAGCAGGATGAAACGGAGCGGTCTGCGGTCCCGGTCGCGGTCGGCGGTGTCGAACGCGACCTCCTTCCAGTGCTCCAGAAGGGAGTCCGACAGCGACAGCTCGGGCATGACGGCGAGCTGGGCGCCCGACTCGTCCAGCCGCCGGATGATCGCCTTGATCCGGGTGCGGACCATCACCGAGTCCATCGGACGCAGCCGGTAGACGGTCATCCCGTGGCGGCGCTCGAAGTCGATCTCGATGTCGTCGAACGATTCGAGCACCGGCGCGCAGCCGACCGTGACCGGCTGGTCGCGCGTGAAGTGCGGGTCGTTCACCGCGGGCAGGACGCTGTGGTCGATCCTCTCCCACTCGTCCGGCGGGATCCGGTGCAGGCCGAAGAACTCCGCCTTGGTCCTGCGGCCGAGCGGCCGGCCGGGGAACGCGCAGCGCGGGAGCAGCGCGCCCTGCGTGCCGGGCCCGTTGAACCGCCCGTCGGTCAGGTAGTTGACCAGCGCGCCGGTCAGCGCGGGCGCGTCGTGGTACGGGCCGTACGGGTTGACGTGCGCGAGCGCGATGTCCAGTCCCAGCAGCACGGTGAACCGGCCGAGATCGCCTTTCTCCTCGACGTGCCTGGCGGTGACGGCGGGATCGAGTACGCCGGTGTCGAGAACGATCTCGGAGATCTCTCCGGCCTGCCGCCGCACCTGCGGGTCGTCGTGCCACTCCGTCGCCGTCCAGCCCCGGAAGAGGGCGTCGGGCAACGCGTCGTACAGAAGGACGAAGAGATCAGTCGGTTCGGCCGGGTAGGCAGTCGCCGCCAACTGATCCGTCATATGCGCCCCCGGGGGATTGACAGGAGTCGTTACGCATGGTCGATCGATGCTAACTCCCACCGGTTCGCCGTATCAGTGGCATCCGATACAGAACGGGCCGCGGATGTTGGCGATCGTAGGGCCGGAACCGGTGCGCCCGCGGCCGGCGCACGGGAAAGCCGTCACTTGACAATCACTTGGCATCGTCGCATCCTTGGTGGGTCGGCACCATCGACGTCAGTGAGGGTGGCCCGTGAGAGCAGAGACGATGCCGTCAGCCCGCGACCGGCGCGCCGAGGTCAGGCGCCTCATCGACGCCATGGAGCACGCCAAGGTCATCAGCGACGGCCACTTCGGCGCGCTCGGGATGATCATCACCGACGCCTCGCTCTGTGCGGACGAGCCCGCGCTCGTCGAGGTGCAGGACGGCTTGCAGTGGCTGCACCGGCACTATCTCGACGTCAACGCCCTCGACGGCGAGCAGCGGGAGCAGCGCGGCCGGATCCTCGGCCTGATCGACGTCGTCCACTGGGCTCTGCGGCGCCTGCCGTCCGGGCTCCAGCTCGCCTTGCAGCCCGACGGCCACGCCGCCCGGTTCCTGCAAGCCGTGGCGCGGCGGCAGGGGCTGTCCAACCAGCAGCTCGCCGCCGAACTCGGCACCGACGAGACCGAGATCAGCAGGGTCGGCCGCAAACTGCTGGCGGCCGGTGTCGTGTGGCGCCGCAAGGAATGGCGCCAGAACGCCTGGGACATCACCCCGCGCGGGCGCCACTACCTGGAGACCTCGGGCCTGGCCGGTGACCTGCCGGAACGCCCCGCCGAGGCCGCACCCAGGGGCGGCACGCGCGCCCCGCTGCCCGAGCCCGCCCCGACACGCCGCGACCAGGGCCCGCGCCGTTCGCCCACCCCGGCCGACGACCCCAACGCCTCCCGCGGCTGACCATCCCGCATCGATCCGCCGTCGACTGTCGGCTTCCGTTCGCGGCCGACCGGCTGCTGAGGGCGCGCAGGAGCTCGGACGGATAAGCGTCCAGTTCCTGGGCCACTTCTTCGGGCAGGCCCGTGGTCGGCAGTGCGGTCATCCTCTGTGGCCACCCCCGCGGTCGGCCCCCGGCCGGGCGCGCTCCTCCGTGCCCGGCCTCGCCGTGCCCTCAGCCGGTCCGGTCCTAGCCCCGTCCGGATCTTCGCTCGGCCCGTGTCTTGGCTCGGTCCTTCATTTTGTGTGGCCCGTGTGCTCGCCTTGTCCGTTCGTTCGGTTGGTTCGTGCGCTTGGTCTGGTGTGCCTACGGGCTTGCGATTTGGGAATTGCTGGCGGGGTGTGTTTTTGGGTGGCGGAAGGCACTTAAAGGCTTTTCGTTTGGTGGCGGGTGGGGTTGGATTTCTTTTGTGGCAGTGGTTAGGGGAATGAGTGTTTGTTGCTGGTCGGGGAATGGGTTTTGGGGCTGGTGGTGGCTGAGGGGTGTGTGTGGCTCGGGTTGTTGATCGTTGTTCGGGGTGGCAGGTAGATATCTCATGCGGTCGGGCTCACGCATTGCCTCTGCCTGTGCTTGTCACTTAGAGTTACGAACGATTACACAGAGCAATGAACGTGTGGGGCGGGTCTGGAACGGCCTTGCGCGGGAGGGGACGGGGCGGTGGCGGAAGGCGTGACTGTGGCCGAAGGGGTCGAGCCTGAGTGGGAGTTGCCGCCGATCTTCTGTCCGCTGGATCCGGCGGTGAATCCGGCGCGGCGGCGGGTGGAACGGCGTGCCATCGACTGTATCGACCAATGGGGGCTGTGCGCGGACGCGCGTGAACGCGTCCGTGTCATCGGGACCAGGAGCGCCGATTTCTATGCGCGGTTCGCGCCGGACGCGGGCGAGGACGGGCTGCTCGCGGCGGCCTTGTGGGTGTACTGGGGATTCGCCTTCGACGACGCCCGCTGCGACACGGGTTTCTACCGGGGGCGGCCGTCGGAGTTCGTGCCGATGGCGGCGCGGATTCAGCGTGCGCTGGAGAGTCCGGTCGCGACGGCCGACGGCGATGTCTTCGCCCGGTCGTTGCAGGACATCGCCGCGCGGTTCCACCGGGCGGGTACGCCCGTGCAGTTCCAGCGGTTCGTCGCGGCGCACCGCGCGTGGCTGGTGGGGGTGGCCTGGCAGATCGCGAACGAGGCGCGCGGGCACATGCCCGGCCTGGAGGACTACGTCACCATGCGCCTGCACTCCGCCGGGGGCGAGCCGACGTTCGCCATGCTGGAGATCGCGAACGGCAGCGAGGTCGCCGCCGCGGAGATGGACTCTCCGATCGTGCGGGCTCTCACGGAGATGGCCATTCTCGTCGCGGCGCTGGACAACGACGGCCATTCCCTGCTCCGGGAACTGGAGGGCCACACCGTCCAGAACATCTACAGCGTTCTGCAAAGTGAGACGGGCGGCCCTTTCGAGGAGGCGCTCCAGGCGGCGGCGTGTCTGCGCGACCGTGTTCTGCTGCAATTCCTGCGGCTGCGGGATCGCGTCCGGCCGCGGTTGAGCGAGCCGGGCCGCTGCTATGTCGATGGGCTGGCGCACGGGATCCGGGGAAATGCCGAGTGGGGGTTGAAGGTACCGCGTTACGGCAAGGACGGAATCTCCGACGACGAATCACCCGGGATCGCCTGGGCCGAGAAACCCTTGGACGACAGCCGGGAGCCGTTGCCCATTCCGTCCATCGCCTGGTGGTGGGACGTGTGAGGGGCACCCGCCGATGAGCTTATGGGTCCGTTGCCGGACCGTCCGGCGGCGCAGCGCCGCCGGGCCGTGAGAAACCATTCGCGAGGAGGCCGGAAGACCATGACCAAACGCCGCCGCCGGGGAACCGTGCGTTATATCGGCGACCTCATCGAGGACACCTTCGACCGGGCCAGCGATGTGGAGCGCGACCTGCGCCGCGCGGCCCGTACGGCCGTCGGGAACCGGGATGACGACGACTGGGACGACGACCGGGACGACCGCGACCGGCGTTCCGACGACGAACTGGACGAGATTCTCGACGACCTTGGCGAGGTGTGCCGGAAACTGCGCCGCTACGAGACGCGTGACCGCCGTTCGGGCGATTCCCGCGGACGGCCGCCCGGACGGGACGCGGCGGAGGCCGTGCGCGACGTGCGGGAGATCGCCGGCAGCATCGCCGACCTGAACCGCAGGGTCGATGTGCTGTCACGGCAGCTCCGTTCGCAGCGGTCCGACGACGAGCCGGAGTGAGGCCGCGGCGGAGGGAACGGGATGGCGGCACGCGAGTTCGCCGGAGATCCCCGGCCGCGTCCGGCCAGGCGCCTGTGCCTTGAGGCCGACGGGTCGTTGAGCGACCCCGACGAGCAGCGTCCCGTCCCGCTGGAGGAACTGTGCGAGGACGTACGTTGCGGGCGTTCGTTCCGGGCGTACCGGCGGCGGACCGGCGCCGACTGCACGAACGAGGTGCTGGTCGAGGTCCTGCGGGCCGTTCTGCCCGGTCAGGGGCCGGACGCGGGCGGCGACGGGCCGGTCGCGCTCGTCCGCCGGCTGGTCGAGGGGATCGCCGACCAGATCGGCCTACCGGACGTCGGGGACGTACGGGAGCGGCCGGGACGGCGCGAACGCCGACGCCCGTGACGCCCGCCGTGCGGGGAGCCGGGGCCGCCCGCCACGTCGGTTCGACGGCGGATCGGCCCGGCTTCCTCCTGCTGGACGCTGACCCGCCGCCGAACAGGGCTGCGGG
Source organism: Actinomadura sp. J1-007 (assembly GCF_009793335.1). Lineage (GTDB taxonomy): Bacteria > Actinomycetota > Actinomycetes > Streptosporangiales > Streptosporangiaceae > Spirillospora > Spirillospora yumaensis. Next base: position 5,910,655 of record NZ_WING01000001.1, read on the forward strand.
CGGCCCGCCGGGCCGGTACGGCGCTTTCGCTGCGGACTCTGGAGGGGTGCATGAGCGCCAAGCGGTTCATGGCCGTGGCCAAGGTGCTGGCGGAACTGGCGCGGGACGAGACCGTCGAGGCCGTCGCGGCACGCGGGCGGCGGGGAACGGCCAGCGAGGACGACGGCGAACGCGAGGACGGCGGGCACGACAGGGCTCGGGCCATCCGGCTGGCGCTGGAACGGCTGGGGCCGTTCTACGTGAAGGTCGGGCAGATGCTCTCCAACCGTCCGGACCTCGTTCCGCCGGACGTGATGGCCGAGCTGGCGAAGCTCCACGAGGACGTGTCCGTGGCGCCGTTCTCGGTGTTCGAGCCCGTTCTGGCCGCGGAACTGGGGAACGACTGGGAGGGGCGCTTCGCCAGGGTCGAGCGGGCGCGGCCGCTCGGGTCCGCGTCGCTCGCGCAGGTCTACAAGGTCGTCCTGCGCGGGGGCGGGGAGGCGGTGCTGAAGATCCAGCGGCCCGACATCCGGGCCCTGGTCCTGGACGACATGGCGATGATGCGCCGGGCGGCCCGCCGGGTGGCGCGGTGGTTCCCCGACTTCAACGCGGTGATCGACGTGGAGTCCGCGCTCACGATCATCTTCGACGCCATGCGGGCCGAGCTGGACTACACCGTCGAGGCCGCCAACATGAGGCGCGCCGGTGAGCTGGTCCGGGAGTTCGAGTTCCTCGCCGTGCCGGAGGTGATCCTCGCGACGCCGCGGGTGATGGTGCAGAGCATGGCGCCCGGCCGTTCGATCCGGGACGTCGACCGCGACCGGCTGACGGAGAAGGAGCGCGTGGGCATCGGCCGGGACCTGCTCGCGTTCATGTACCGGGGGTACTTCGTCGACCGGTTCTTCCACGCCGACCCGCATCCGGGCAACATCTTCGTCACCCCCGGCGAGAAGGCCCACCTGATCGACTGGGGGATGGTCGGACGCGTCGACCGGCGCATGAGCATGACGCTCATGACCGTCCTGCTGTGCCTGGCGCACAACGACGGGCCCGGCCTCGCGCGCGCCTGGGTGGAGCTGGGCAAGGCCACGCCGTGGGCCGACATCACCGGGTTCGCCGGAGACATGGCCATGCTCGTGCCGAAAGTCGCGACGGCCTCGCTGGAGGACCTCGACTTCGGCGTGACGCTGACGTCGGTCCTGAAGTACTCCACGCGGCGCGGCATCCAGACCAGTCCGGTGATCTCGCTGCTCGGCAAGTCGTTCTCCAACATCGAGGGCTCGGTGCGGTACCTGGCCCCCGAGCTGGCGCTGACGGAGGTGTTCGAGGAGGAGCTGCGCGGGATCCTCATCGGCCTGGCGGGGGAGTCGGTGTCGCAGCTCCAGGCCGCGCGTACCGCGATGGACCTGATGATCGGGAACACGCTGGCGCCCGAGCAGCTGCGCGGGATCGTCCGTGACCTCGCCAACCGCGACCTCACCGTGCGCGTCGGGCGGCTGCGCGACAAGGGCGCCGGAAGGCTGCTCAACGCGGGCAACGCGGCCAAGGCGGGGAGGGCGGGCCTGCCCGTCGCGGCGTCTGCCGCCGTGCTGCTGTGGCGGGCGCGCCGCCGGGACGCCGCCCGCTTCAACCGCCTTCTCCAGGCCGCCGGCCTGGAGGACCCCCGTCCGGACGGGACGCGGCGAACGGCCCCGTCCCGGTCAACGACCTCCTGAGGAGAGCCAATGGAAGCCGGATGCGACGGAACCGAGCCGGACCCGTGCGGGCCCGTACGCGAGCGCGTGGAGGCCGCCCTGGCGGAGTTCATGGACGCGCGGCTGCGGGGCCTGGAGGACGAGACGGCCGCAGCGGTTTTCGGGACGGCCCGGGATTTCGTGCTGAGCGGCGGCAAACGGATCCGGCCGCTGCTGTGCTACTGGGGGTGGCGCGGCGCGAACGGCGGCGACTGCGCCGAGATCCTCAAGGCCGCCGCCGCGTTGGAGATCTTCCACGCGTTCTGCCTCATCCACGACGACATCATGGACGACAGCGACCTGCGGCGCGGGCGGCCGAGCCTGCACCGGACGCTGGCCGGCCTGCACGCGTCCCGCCGGTGGCGCGGGGACGCCCGGCAGTTCGGCATCGCGACGGCGATCCTGCTGGGCGACCTCTGCATGACCTGGGCGGACGAGCTCCTGCACACCAGCGGCCTGCCCCGGCGCCGCCTCGCGTCCGCCCGCCGCTACTACCACCGCATGCGCTCCGAGCTCTGCTACGGCCAGCACCTCGACATCCTGGAGCAGGCGCGGGGCCCGTCCAGCACGGAACGGTCCCTGGACGTGGTGCGCTACAAGACCGCCAAGTACACGGTCGAACGCCCCCTGCATCTCGGCGGCGCGCTCGCCGGGGCGCCGCCGGGACTGCTCGCGGCCTACTCGGCGTTCGGGCTGGCGCTCGGCGAGGCGTTCCAGCTCCGGGACGACCTCCTCGGCGCGTTCGGCGACCCGGCGGTCACCGGCAAGCCCAACCTGGACGACCTGCGCAGCGGCAAGCCGACCGTCCTCGTCGCCCACGCCGTCCGGCACGCCGCGCCCGCCGAGCGCCGGCTGCTCGACCGGCTGCTCGGCGACCCGCGGCTCGGCGAGGACGGCGCCGACCTGCTGCGGCGGGTTTTGCGCGACACCGGCGCCCGCGCCGCCACCGAGAGCATGATCACCGAGCGCGGCGAGCGGGCCCGCGCCGCGCTCGCCGAGGCCCCCATCGAGCCGTGCGCCCGCCGGGCCCTCGCCGGGCTCATCGGCCCCGCCATCCACCGCACCGCCTGAACGGACCGGCCCGTCAGACGCTGGTGCCGTCCAGCCGGGACTCCGAGGGCGCGGCCACCCGGGCGGGCGGGTCCTGGCCGGGGACCTGGGCCGGGGCCCTGCGGTCCCTGAACGCCAGGGGCAGCGCGAGGAAGATCAGGACGCCCGTCAGGGCGAACGCCGGCGGGTAGCCGGTGCGGGCGGCGAGCAGGCCGAAGCCCGCGCCGCCGACGCCCATCCCGGTGTCGTACGCGACGTTCCAGATGGCGCTGACGGTGCCGTACCCGGAGGGCCGCACGCGCTCGAACATCACGGCGAGGCTGGCGTTCTGCGCGACGCCGAAGCCGAGGCCGAACACCAGCATCGCGACGACCACCGCGGCCGCGTTCGGGACGAGGACGAGGACGGCCATGCCGGCCGCGGCGGCGAGCGCGCCGGGGAGCAGCAGCCGGCCCGCGCCGTGCCGGTCCCCGTGCCGCCCCGCCCACCAGCGGCCGAACGTGGAGGCCGTCGCCTGCACGAGCAGCGCCGTGGCGGCGAGGCTCCCGCCGGGAACGGCCGTCGGGAGGAACGTCGCGATCACCCCGACGGCCATCGCGCTGACGCCGAACACGGCCGACGGGCGCAGCAGGGCGGGCGTGCGCAGGCCGCCGAGGACGCCCAGGGCCGGGGCGGACGGCTCGTGCCCCGCCGCTTGCCCCGCCGCGTGGGCCGCTGCGTGCCCCGCCGCGCGCGGCGTCCGGCGGGGAAGGAAGAGGCAGGCGGCGAACGAGACGAGGCAGGACGCGGCGGCGGCGACGAAGACGGGCGTGTAGCCGTAGTGGTCGGCGAGCCAGACGCCGGCGGGCAGGGCGAGGATGTTGGGGACGCCGATGACGACGCCGGACAGCCCGAGGCCCTCGCCGCGGCGTTCGGCGGGGACGAACTCGGCGACGAGCGCGCCGCAGACGACCACGGCGATGGCGAACCCGACGCCGCGGACGAGGCTGACGCCGAGGATCGCCGCGAGGTTCGTCGTGGCGGGCAGGGCCAGGGCGGGCAGGCCCAGCAGGAGGAAACCGGCGGCGAGGACGGGGCGGTGCCCGTACCGGGCGGTCAGGCGAGGGGTGGCGAACTCGGCGGCGACGGTGGACAGCATGAGCGCGCCCGTCGCGAAGCCCGCGCCCGTCCCGCCCGCCCCGACGGACGTCGCGTAGAGGGGAACGACCGAGAACAGCAGGTAGAAGCCGGTCATCGCGGTGAAGCTGCACACGAAGAGCACGGCGAGGGGGCCGTTGACGAGCCGGGGACGGGTTTCGCTCATGCGCTCGACGTTAGGGGCCGAGGCGGCCTGCTGTATGGTCCAGTTCCGTGGCGATCGAGTGGGCCGGTTCGAGTCCCGAACTGCTGCTGCGGCTGGAGCGCGGCGCCGCGGAACCGTTGAAGGCCCAGCTCGAACGCGGCCTGCGCGACGCGATCTGCTCCGGGCGCCTCCAGGCGGACGAGCGGCTGCCGTCGTCGCGCGAGCTCGCCCGGCAGCTCGGGATCTCGCGCGGACTCGTCCAGGACTGCTACGGCCAGCTCCACGCGGAGGGCTACCTGTGCACGCGGGCCGGGTCCGCGACGCGCGTCGCGCCGCTGAACGTACGGGACGCCCCAACGGCGACGCCGACGTCGCGCCCGTCCTCAACGCCGGGCTTGCCGGCCTCGGCCTCGATGTCGGAGGCGGCCGCTAGGTTGCGGATCGACTTCGCCGCGGGGGTGCCCGACCTCGGGAGCTTCCCGCGCGGCGACTGGTGCTGGGCGCAGCGGGAGGTCGCCCGCACCGTGCCCAACGCGGAGCTGGGCTACGGGGATCCACGCGGCAGCGGCGCCTTCCGCGAGGTGGTGGCGGGCTACCTCAGGCGCGTCCGCGCGGCGGTCGCGCAGCCCGAACGGATCGTCGCGTGCACGGGCTTCGGGCAGGGGCTCGGCATCGTGCTGCGGGTGCTCGTGCGCAGGGGCGTACGGCGCGTGGCGTTCGAGGACCCCGGATACGGCGACGGCGCCACCCGGGCGGCCGTCGAACGCGCCGGGATCGAGGCCGTACCGGTGCCGGTCGACGAGCACGGCGTCGTGGTGGACGCGCTCGCGGGCGTCGGCGCGGTCGTCGTCACCCCGGCGCACCAGTGGCCGACGGGCGTCGTCCTCGCGCCCGAGCGCCGCCGCGCGCTCGTCGCCTGGGCGCAGGCGGAGGACGCGGTGGTCATCGAGGACGACTACGACGCCGAGTTCCGGTACGACCGCGAGCCCGTCGGGTCGTTGCAGGGCCTCGACCCCGACCGGGTGATCGCGCTCGGCACGGTCAGCAAGTCGCTGGCCCCGGCCGTACGGCTCGGCTGGATCCTGTGCCCGGCGTGGGCGCTCGACGAGATCGCGGAGGACAAGCGCGTCGACGACCGCGGCTCGCCCGTGTTCGACCAGCTCGCGGTGGCGGCGCTGATCGAGTCGGGACGGTACGGCCGCCACCTGCGGCACATGCGCGCCGTCTACGCCAAGCGCCGCGCGGCGCTGGTCGCGGCGCTCGCCGAGCACGCGCCGGGCGTTCGGCTCACCGGCCTGGACGCCGGCTTCCACGCCGTCGCGCACCTTCCCTCGACTCGCCGCGAGGCGGAGCGCGAGGTCGTGGAGGCGGCGCGGGAACGGTCGGTCGGGCTGTACGGGATGAGCGAGTTCCGCGCGGACCGCGCCGCCACCCCGCCGCAGCTCGTGCTCGGCTTCGGCAACCTCGGCGAGGGCCCCATCCGCGAAGGCATCGCCCAACTCGGCGCCGTCCTCCGCCCCCACCCCTGAGCAACGCCTCCGCCCGGCGCCTTCGTTCCGTTCCGGGGGGGCGCGGAAGGGGGTGGAGGGGGTGGTGGGGGTGGGGCGTGTGGTTGGAGGCGGTTTTCGGGGGCGGCTTGTCAGTTGACTGCTAAGAGTGCCCGGTGAGCATGTGAAGAGAGTTCATTCCACTCCTTGACGTGCTGGGGGACAGTCGTCAGCGATCACTTTCCGGCTCCCATCCCTGGAGTGACGATGAGACTACGAACCCTGCTCACCTCGACGGCGCTCGCCGCCGCCGCGGTCGCGGTGCCCGCCGCGGTGGCCGCGCCGCCGGCGGTGGCCGCGCCGGCGGGGTGCACCGCGTCCGAGGCCGACATCTACGCGGCGGCGGGCGGTGTGTCCGGGAACCCGGGCGACCTGCTGGCCTGCCGCGAGGTGAAGCTGTCCAACATCCCGGGCGACATCCCGATGAAGGGCTACAAGGTCCGGTACGTCTCGACCGACGCCAAGGGCGCCAAGAACGTCGTGACCGGGACCGTGGCCGTCCCGACCGCGGCGTGGACGAAGGGCGGGTCGCGGCCGACCGTCGCGTTCAACCCGGGGACGCTCGGGTCGGGGCAGCAGTGCGCGTTCTCCAAGCAGCTCGCCGGGCAGTTCGTCGACATGTACGAGGGCGGCAACCTGGCGCTGTTCCTGAAGGCCGGGTACGCGGTCGCCGCGACCGACGGCGTCGGGTACGTCGCCGGCCAGGTGCACACCTACATGATCGGCGCGAACGCCGGGCACGCGCTGCTCGACGCGGTCCGCTCGTCCCGCCAGATCCCCGGCGGCACGCTGAAGCCGGACGGCAAGGTCGGCATCTCCGGCTACTCCGAGGGCGGCGCGGCGTCGCTGTGGGGCGCGCAGCTCGCCTCGTCGTACGCCCCCGAGCTCGACGTGGTCGGCGCCGCGGCGGGGGGTGTGCCGGGAGACCTGAAGCTGACCGCCAAGCAGCTGAACGGCAGCCTGTTCGCGGGCTTCCTCGCCGACGCGCTCGTCGGCCTGAACGCCGCCTACCCCGAGATGCCGTTCAACGAGCTGATGAACGACCAGGGCAAGCAGGCCATCAAGGACGTCAAGGGCAACTGCCTGTTCGGGACGCTCGCGGTGTTCCTCGGCGCCAAGGTCGAGAACTACTCCAAGCAGAAGCTGACCCTCGACCAGCTCTACGCGCTCAAGGGCCCGGACGGGACGAGCTGGGGCGAGATCGTCGACCGGCAGAAGCTCGGCGTGGACATCGGCACGGCGTCGTCGGGCGCCAAGTACAAGATCGGCTTCCCGGTGTTCCAGTACCGCGGCTGGCTGGAGGAGATCATCCCCCACGAGACCGAGGACGGCACCCGCGCCGCGTACTGCAAGGCCGGGATCAACACCACGTGGAAGAACACCTACCCGACCGAGCACCTGTCGACCGACTGGGGCGCGGCCGGCGACGTCACCAACTTCCTCGGCGACCGTTTCGAGGGCAAGCCCGTGAAGGGCAACTGCTGACCCGGCCCAGCGCCCCCGCCCCGCCCCGCCGCGCGCGGGGCGGGGCGACCCGCCGCCGCACACCGGAGGAGACCTGCCATGACAGCGGGCGTCGCCGACGCCGGAAGCCGCACCCCCCAGCCCGACATCTCCGGCAAGGTGCCGTTCCCCGAACGGATCGCCGTCGTCGTGTTCGTGATCGGGCCCATCGCCGGGCTGCTCGCCGCCGTCCCGTTCTTCTGGGGCTGGGGGCTCGGCTGGACCGACGTCGCCATCTTCGCGTTCCTCTACCCGTTCAACGCGCTCGGCGTGACCGTGGGCTACCACCGGCACTTCACGCACGGCGCGTTCAAGGCCAAGCGCTGGCTGCGGATCACGCTCGCGATCCTCGGCGGGCAGGCCATGCACGGCTCGGTGATCCGCTGGGTGGCCGACCACCGGCGGCACCACAAGTACGCCGACCAGGAGGGCGACCCGCACTCGCCGTGGGCGTACGGGCCGGGCGTGTGGGGGCTCACCAAGGGCCTCTACCACGCGCACATGGGCTGGCTGTTCGGCAAGGAGCGGACCTCGCGCAGCAAGTACTGCCCGGACCTGCTCAGGGACAGGGACATCCGGTTCCTGTCGCTCGACCCCGTCTACGCCGTGATCGTCGCCTCGACGTTCCTGGTGCCGATGGGCCTCGGCGCGCTGCTCACCTGGTCGTGGCACGGCGCGGTGACGGCGCTGTTCTGGGCCGGGCTGATGCGGGTGTTCGTCGGCGACCACATCACGTTCTCGATCAACTCCATCTGCCACGTGTTCGGCAAGGAGGACTTCAGGACGCGCGACAAGGCGCGGAACGTGTGGTGGCTCGCGATCCCGTCGTTCGGCGAGTCGTGGCACAACCTGCACCACGCCGACCCGACCTGCGCGCGGCACGGCGTCCTCAAGGGCCAGATCGACATCAGCGCGCGCGTCATCTGGCTGATGGAGAAGGCCGGGTGGGTCTGGGACGTCCGCTGGCCGGACGAGCAGCGCCTCGCCTCCCGCCGCGTCCGCTGACCCGTCGCGTCCGCTGACCCGCCGCGTTCCCTGGCCCGCGGCGTGCGCCGACCCGCCGCGCCCGCCGCGCCGGCCGGGCCGCGGCCTCCGAAGACCGCCTCCGGATTCATGGAGCACGCAGACATGACCACCCTGCCCGAACTCGACAGCACCCCGCTGATCTCGCGGCTGGCGCGGTTCGCCGAGGAGTTCCCCGACGACCGCGCGTACACGTTCATGGACTACATGTCCGACCCCGACGGCGTCGCGCTCGACGTCACGTGGGGCGAGCTCGACCGGCGCGCCCGCGCGATCGCCGCCGCCGTGCGCGCCGCGACCTCCCCGGGCGAACGGGTCGCGATCCTCGCGCCGCAGACGCTCGACTACGTCGCCGGGTTCCTCGGCGCGATGTACGCGCGGGTCATCGGCGTGCCGCTGTTCTCGCCCGACCTGCCCGGCCACGGCGACCGGCTGCTCGCCGTCTACCGCGACGCCGAGCCCGACTGCGTGATCACCACGAGCGGCGCGCTGCCGCACGTGCGCGCGTTCCTCGCCGACGAGTCCGTCCGGCCGCCGAAGGAGGTGATCGTCGCCGACGAGGCCGACCTCTCGCTGGACTTCGCGCCCGAGCCGATCGACCCGGGCGACGTGGCGTACCTCCAGTACACCTCGGGCTCCACCCGGACGCCCGCCGGGGTGATCATCACGCACGGCAACTTCGCGACGAACGCCGAGCAGCTCTGGCGCACGTTCGAGGGCATCCCGCGCGAGTCGACCGGCGTCAACTGGCTGCCGGTCTTCCACGACATGGGCCTGGTCACGACCGTCGCGCTGCCGCTGGTGTACGGCAACCCGGGCGTGATCATGGACCCGGTGGCGTTCGTCATGCGGCCGGTGCGGTGGCTGGAGCTGCTGAGCGCGCAGGACCACGCGTTCACCGGCGGCCCGAACTTCGCCTACGAGTACCTGACCGCGCAGGTCACCGCGGAGGAGAAGGAGCGCCTCGACCTCAGCGGCGTGCAGGTGTTCATGAACGGCGCCGAGCCGATCAGGGAGAGCACGCTCACCGGGTTCTACGAGGCGTTCCGCGACTGCGGGCTGCGGCCCGAGGCGCAGGTCTGCGCGTACGGGCTGGCGGAGGCGACGGTGTACGTGTCGGCGTCGTCGCGGTTCCGCGAGCCGACCCGGACGGCGTTCGAGCGCGAGCCGCTGCGGCACGGCGTCGCGGTGCCGTCCGCCCCCGGCGCGCCCGGCGCGGTGGAGCTGATCGCGTGCGGGACGTCGTTCGGCCAGCACGTCGTGATCGCGGACCCGGACACCGGCCGCCGCAAGCCGGACGGCGAGGTCGGCGAGATCTGGGTGCACGGCCCGAACGTCGCGGCGGGCTACTGGGGACGCCCCGAGCAGACGGCCGAGACGTTCCACGCCGTCCTGACCGACGCGTCCGGGACCGGCGGCGGGGACGGGACCGGCGGGCTGCCCGAACGGCCCTGGCTGCGCACCGGCGACCTCGGCGTCCTGCACGGCGGCGAGCTGTACGTCACCGGCCGGATCAAGGACCTGGTCATCGTGGACGGCCGCAACCACTACCCGCAGGACATCGAGTACACGGTCTCCAACGCGCACAAGGGCATCCGCCGCGAGTACGTCGCGGCCGTCGCCGTCGACACGGGCGACGCGGGCGGCACCGAGGGGCTCGTCGTGATCGCCGAGCGGAACCGCCGCGTCCCGATCGCCCTGCTGGACGCGGACGAGGTCGCGCGGTCGGTCCGCGCCGCGGTGAACGCCCAGCACGACCTGCGCGTGCACGACGTCGTCCTGATCGAGCCGGGCGGGCTGCCCCGCACCAGCTCCGGCAAGATCGCCCGCTCCGCGTGCCGCGCCGCGTACCTCGACGGCACCCTCCCGCTCGCCGCGAGACCCGCCCCGGCCTGACCGTTCCGCGGAGGCGGGGCGTCCGCTCTCGGCGTGCCGTCGTCATCGGTGGCTCGTGGCGGCGGCGCGCCGAGGTCCGGCCGCGCGGGCGGGCGGGGACGCGCGTGGGCGGGGCCGGGCCCGGGGCCAGTGCCTGTCAGTGCCCGTCCGGGGCGTTCTGCCTCAGCCAGACGGGCAGCAGGAGCATGAGTTCGAGGCGCAGGTCGGGGTCCTCGATGTCGTAGTCGAACAGGTCGTGGAGCTGCGCCATCCGGTAGCGGACGGTCTGCGGGTGCACGCAGAGGGCGTCGGCGGCGTCGGTCGCGTTGAACCCGTGCTTCAGGCACTCCAGCATCGTGGCGGCCAGCCGCGCGCCGCGCTGCGGCCCGACCTTGGCCAGCGCGGCGAGCCGGTGGCGGGCGGCGGTCTCGGCGAGCGTCCGGCCCTCCTGGAGCAGCAGTTCGGGCAGGTGGCGGTCGGCGTAGACGAGGGTTCCCGGCTCGGCGTCCTTGCCGCGGGTCCCGTCCAGCCCGCCGCCGGTCACCAGGTCGAGGGTGCGGTGCGCCCAGCGCAGCGACACGCCCGCCTGCTCCAGCGGCACCGACGGTCCGACCGCGCCCGTCCAGCCCGCGAGCGTCGCGGTCAGCCGGTCGGGTCCGCCGGGACGGTCGGGATCGGGCATCACCAGGCAGGGACGGCCCCGGTCGAGCCCGCTCAGCAGGAACGGCGGCAGCCCGGTCGGCCCCTCGCCGCCGCTGCCGGGACGGGGCGCGAGCGCGATCACGGCGAGCCGTCCCGGCAGCGTCCACCCGGCCAGCCCGGCCTGCTCGGCGACCACCTCGCGCGGGACCGGCGGATCGGACAGCAGCAGGCTCATCAGCCGGTTGCGGCGCTGCTCGCGTTCCCCGGCGGCCTTCTCGCGCGCCCGCGAGTAGCCCTGCGCGGCGGCCGACGCGAGCAGGTCGAGGTAGGCGAAGTTGACCTCGGTCAGCGAGATCGCCACGTCGCGGGGCTTGCGGAGCCGTTCGGCCTCGCGGGCCAGGTAGCGCCACGCCGTGCGGGACGCGACCCGCAGGGCGCTCTGGAGGTGTTCGAGGTCGCGCCCCTCGACCGCCTCGCCGTACCCGATGTCGAAGAAGACCTGGTGGACCTCCTGCCACGGCGCGTCGGGGTCGGCGATCATCCGGACGAAGTGCCCCATCGCCCGGGACACCGCGACCCGTACGACCTCCTGGTAGTGCGGGTCGTCGCGGCGGGCGTACTCGGGGACGTGCCGGACCACGCCCTCCACCATGATGTCGGCGAGCTTCGGCAGGTGCGGACGGATCCACTGCGCCTCCTCGCGGGGGACGTCGCGCCACGGCTGCGCCGACAGGTCGTCCATGTCGGAGGCGCCCTCGAACACCGAAGTCACAGCGTTACCTCCCGAAGCAGACGCCCGAGCCGCCAGGCTAGGTACCGCGCACTTCGTGCAACACTCAAGAGTCTGATAACCCTTTCGGCGGCGGATTATCACTTCGGGACAACGCGGTCCCGGCATTCCGACAAGCCGGAACGATTCAGGAATTCCAATTCGCCGCGGCGCCGCCTCCCGGCCCGCCGCGCCAGGAAGGCGGCGCCGGCGGGCGCCGGCGGGCGCCGGCGGGGCAGCGCCGGGTCAGCGCGGGGGGAGGGCGGTGATCGCGGTGGCGACGCGGTCCGGGTGGGAGACGATCGGCAGGTGCCGGGCGTCCGGGACGATCGTCGGGGCGGGCGCGCCGATGAGCCGCGCCGTGTCGTACGGGGCCGAGCGCGAGAACACGTCGTCGTCCGCGCCGAAGACCACGGACTTCGGGACGTTCAGCCGGGCCAGCTCGCCGACGCGCCGTTCGGGCAGGCCGACGACGCCCTCCATGCGCCACAGCGCGCTCTCGGCGCCGGCGACCTGGAACGGCCGCCGCCACCGGTCCACGCCGGCGCGGTCGAGGCGCGGGCACGCCGGTCCGCACTGCGAGCCGTAGATCTTCCGGATCACCCAGTCCGAGCGGATCCCGAGGCGCAGCAGCGTCGTCCGGTACGGGTTGCGGACGATCTTCCGCACGTCGTCGGCGCCCGCCCCGGCGCCGGTGTCGAGCGCGTCCCCGTCCACGAAGACCAGGCCGCCGACCCGTCCGGGCGCGCGCAGCGCCGCCGCCGCGACGATCCCCGCGCCGCTGGAGTGCCCGACGAGCGTGGCGCGCGGCAGCCGCAGGGCGTCCATGACGCCGATGAGCTGCGCCGCGCCGTGCTCGGCGTCGAACGGTCCGCGCCGCTCGCTGTAGCCCCAGCCGCTCACGTCGAACGCGTACACGCGGTACCGCGCGGCGAGCCGTTCGGCGACGGGGGCCCATGTGTCGGACGACTCCGCCGCGCCGTGCACCAGCACGATGGGCGGCCCGTTGACGCCCCATGAGCTGTATCGCGTACGGATTCCGTCGGCCGAAACGAAACGCAATCCCGCGGGTTCGCGCGCGCGTTCCGCCGTCGCGGCGTTATAGATGAACGAGAACGAGGTGACAAGGACGAAAAACGCGATCCCGGTCGCCAGAAGGCGTCGCGTCCATTTCCACCGCCGCCGTGGCCGTTCCGCGGATTTTCCCCGCCGCCACGGTTTTCGGCCCGCTCCGCCCGCTCGGCCTGCTCCGGCCGGTCGCGGGGACGCGTCGTCAAGGCCGCCCTGGGCGGGGGAGTGGTCGGCTTCGCCGGCCGAGCGCTGGACGGTCATGTCGCCTCTCTTTCGGTCCTGTCCAGCCTTCCAACCGGCGGACGCGGCGTCATCCGGCCTTGAGAGCAACCGCGACTGCACCTGCCGCAGTACCGGAGGGGCCGCCCGTACCCCGCAAGACGCACACCGCCGCCAACGCGCCCAACGGAGCGGCGTCGTCAGCAGGCGGACGGAAACCCGCAGCCCGCGCGCGAACGGCGCGCCGCGTCAGCGCTCGGGTGGGACGAGGTGGCGGGTGCGTAGGGCGAGTGCGATGTCGAGCGGTTGCGCGGCGGGCGGGCGGACCGTCCGCGGATCCCACCACGCGCACGCGGCGATCTCGTCGTTCGGCGCGAACCGTCCGGCGGGCCGCGCGACGCGTCCGGTGAAGACGGCGCCGAACTCGACGCGGCGCTCCGCTCCGAGGCGGAACCGCGCGCATCCCGCGTACCGCAGTCCGGGCGCCTCCTCGCCGGTCTCCTCGCGCAGCTCGCGGACGGCCGCCTCGCGCGGGGACTCGCCCGGGTCGAGCAGGCCGCCGGGCAGCTCCCACTGGCGCCGCTCGTTCCCGTACACCAGCAGGACGGACGGCCCGTGCCACAGCGCCACCAGCGCGAGCGGCAGCGGGGACATCCAGTCCGCGATCTCCGCGTCCTCGAAGAACCCCGTGAGCTCGTTGCCCGCCGCGTCCCGCGCCGGCACCTCGTCCATCGCCCGCCCCTCACTCGCGCCCGCCTTCAGGTTGCCCTCTCGCGGACGACGGCCGCCAGGTCCAGCCGGGCGAGGGCGCGCAGTCCGGGCCGCTGCGCGAGGAGGGTGACGGCGGTGACCGCGACCGCGGCCCACACGTACGTGAGCGGGCGCACGTCGGTGTGGAGGCTCAGCAGGTCGCTGTCGAACGCGCCGAGGAACGCCCCGATCGCGATCCGCCCGAGGACCAGGCCGGGCACGATCCCGAGCCCGGTCACCAGCAGGTTCTCGGCGGTGACCAGCCGGGCCAGCCGCCGCCGGCCCACGCCGGACGCGCGCAGCGTCGCCAGCTCCGTCCCGCGTTCGGCGAGGTTGACGGACATGGTCGCGAACAGCACCGTGAACGCCAGCAGCGCGCCGAAGACGAGCATCACCGCGATGAACGCGTAGAACAGGTTCATGTAGTCGTTCACGGCCCGCTTGAGCGCCCGCGCGTCGGTGTAGGCGACCACGCCCGGACGGGCCGCGAGGGCCCGTTCCATCGCGTTCCGGTCGGCGCCGTCCGCGAACCGCACGAGCACGGTCGACGGGCGGACGCCGGGCGCGATCGCCTCGGCCTGCCCGAGCGAGGCGTACGCGAACGCGCCGAGCGGCTCGTCCACGAACCCGGCCACCTCGACCCGCGCCTCCGCCCCGCCCGAGGACCGGCTGGCGTGCTCGGGCGGACGGTGAGCCGGTCGCCGGCCTTCAGGCCGAGGCGGTCGCGCATGGCGGAGCCGAGCAGGAGGCCGCGGGCGGGCAGCGGCCTCGCGCCGGCCGAGGTGAGGAAGCGGTGCATGGACGTGTCCCGCCGCAGCCCGACGAGCGCCGTCGAGTACGCGCGTCCGCCCGCTTCGAGCGAGACGGGCACGTTCGCGGACGGCTCGGCCGCCGAGACCCCGGGCTGCCGCGCGAGATCGGCGAGCACGGACGGAACGGGCACGGAGCCAGAGCCGGAGCCGGAGCCGGAGCCGGAGCGGGGCACGGAACCGGAGCCGGTGCCGGGGGCGAGCGTGAGTTCGGCGTCCTGCCGCTGGATCCGGTCGAACTGCCGCGCGACCGTCGCCTTGGACGTGTCCAGCATCCCCCACGACACGAGGATGAGCACGAGGGCGAGGACGACGCCGAGCGCCGTGTACGAGGTCCGGCGCGGCTGCCGGGCCGGACCGCGCAGCACGAGCCACGCCCCGGCGGGCAGCCGCCTGGTCACCGGGAGCAGCCGTTCCACCCTGGCGAGCACGCCCCGTCCGCCCCGTCCGGACGGGACCGCGCCGCGCATCGCCTCGGCGGGCGGGACCCGCGCCGCCGCGACCGCGGGCGCGAGCGCGGCGAGCACCCCGGCGGCGAGCGCGAACGCGACGCCGGTCAGCACCGTTCCCGCCCGCACCGACACCTGCGCGTCCGGGATGCCGATCGCCCCGGTGTAGGCGCGCGTGACGGTCCCGGCGAGCGCGAGGCCCAGCAGGACGCCGGGCGCCGCGCCCGCCAGCCCGACGACCACGCCGGTCGCGAGGTAGTGCGCCAGGACCGTGCGGCGCGGGAAGCCGTTCGCCCGCAGCATCCCGATCAGCGAGCGGTCGCGGGCCACGCGCCGCGTCAGCACGACGTAGATCGCGACACCGGCCGCCATCAGGAACAGCGCCGGGAAGAGGTACGCCAGCTCGGAGAAGCCCTTGATGTCCTCGCCGAGCGCGGCGTTGCTGGGCTGGTCGGCCCGCGTCACGGCGTCCGGCGCGCCGTACCGGCGGGCGGTCGCGGTCAGCGCCGCGTCCAGCCGCGCCGCGTCCTCGCGCCCGTCCCGCGTGTAGTGGACGACCACCTGGTTGGGGCCTTGCACGGACGCCGAGGCCGCGATCCGGCGCGCCAGGGGCTCGGGGGCGAACAGGACGCCGAAGCTCCCGGGCGCGGGCAGCGGTTCCTGGCGGTCCCGCGCGGGCCACAGGTACTCGGGGGAGGTGGCGGTCCCGCGTACGGCCACGCCGTGCCAGGCGCCGTCCCGCCACACCTGGACCTTCGAACCGGGCCTCAGATGCGCGTGGTCGGCGATGTGCTTCTCCGCGAGGACGCCGTCCGGCGCGGACGCGTCGAGGTAAGCGCCGTCCCGCAGCTTGACCCGGTCCACCGCGGGCTGCGTCCCGGCGGGCATGCCGACGACGCGCCCGACCATCGTGGCGCCGTCCGGCATCCGCAGCGGGACGTCGGCGACCGTCCGGGTCGCGGCCGCCGCGACCCCGCCGGTACGGGCCGCCTCCCGTGCGATCGCTTCCGCGTCCCCACCCGCGAGCGTGATGTCGGCGAACCGGTACCGGTCGAACAGCGCCCGGTAGCCGCCGTCCAGGTTCTTGTACGCGTCGTACGACGCGCCGAACAGCGCGACGCCCAGCATGACCAGCGCGACGACCGCGACGAGCTGCGCCGGGCGGTGCCGCAGGTCGCGGCGGAACTTGGCCGCGAGCACTCCGCCGGTCACCACGCCACCTCCCCGGCGTCCGCCGGAACGGCCCGCGTGGCGACGTCGACGACCTCGCCCGACCGCATCCGCACGACCCGGTGCGCGATCGCGGCGATGGCCGCGTTGTGCGTGACGACCAGGACCGTCCGCCCGCGCCGGTTGAGGTCCTGGAGGACGCGCAGCACGCCGAGCCCCGTCTCCAGGTCCAGCGCGCCGGTCGGCTCGTCGCACAGCAGCAGCTCGGGATCCTTCGCGATCGCGCGCGCGATCGCGACCCGCTGCTGCTCGCCGCCGGAGAGCTGCGCGGGAAAGTGGTCGGCCCGTCCGGCGAGCCCCACCGACTCAAGCGCCTCCCGCGCCCGCTCCCGCCGCCGCCCCCGCCCGGCCCGCCGTCCGCCGCGTTCACCGTCCACCAGCTCCGCGACGAGGCGGACGTTCTCCATGGCCGTCAGCGTCGGCACCAGGTTGAAGAACTGGAAGACGAACCCGACCGCGTCGCGCCGGTACGCCGTCCGCGCGTCCTCGTCCAGGCCCGCCAGCGAACGCCCGGCGACCTCGACGGTCCCCGCCGACGCGGGCTCGATCCCGCCGATCAGGTTGAGCAAGGTCGTCTTCCCCGACCCGCTCGGGCCGAGCAGTACGACCAGCTCGCCCGTCCCGATGGTCAGATCGACGCCGCGCAGCGCCTCAACGGCCGTGTGCCCCTTCCCGTACGACTTGCCGACGCCGCGAAGCCGCACGGCCGTCTCTTCGCGCTCCCCGCGTCCGCCCGTCTCCGCGCCTGCCCGCTCGCTTCCGTCCGTCTCCGCGTCCACCCGCGCGGCGTTGCCGGTCTTCGCCTCCGAGGCGGGGGACGCGGACGATCCGTGGTCGTGTCGGCGCATGGGCGCGCTCACCTCGCTCGCTCGTCGGTACGCGGCCGCAGCATCGCGACCAGGGCCGTCGTGGCGGATACGGGATCGAAGCCCGGATCGGCCATCAGATGCAGCAGGAGCCCGTCCATCAGTGCGGCAAACGTCTCGGCGATCGCCTTCGGATCGGCGTCCGCGCGCAGCTTTCCCGCCGCCTGGTCCTCGGCGAGCCGTCCCGCCAGCAGCTCGCGGAACGTCCGGATCTGCGTCGCGGTGTCCGCGCGCAGCGACTCGTCGCGCAGGCCCTGCACCATCGCCTCGGCCAGCACCCGCTTGGCGGGGGAGGCGGCGCCCCCGGCCGCGAGTTCGGTGATCGCGGCGACGAGCCCGTCCAGGGCGTTCTCGGCCTGGAGGATCGCGAGGACCGGGGCCTCCAGCTCCGCTTCGAGCGCGTGCGTCACGGCCGCGCGCCGCAGCGCGTCGACCGTCCCGAAGTAGTAGTGCACGAGCGCGTTGTTGACCTGCGCCCGGTCGGCCACCACGCGGGACGTCACCGCGGCCCACCCGCTCTCGGCCAGCAGCTCCACCGCCGCCTCCAGCAGCCGCCCGCGCGTCGTCCCACCCTTCTTCGCCGCCCCCGCGCCGTCCGGGCCGCCCGCGCCGTCCGGAGACGCGCCCGTGCGGGCCGCGGCCTCGCCGTCCTCACCGTTCACTGATCCCGGCCTCCCATCTCTGGTTTGGGCAGGCGCTTTAAGCAGTCGCCCAAACTCTGTGCGCACCACGGTAGACCCGGACCGTTGCATCGTGCAATGGAGGGCGTGTTCGCGCAGGTGGAGCGGGTGAAGGGGGCTAGGCCGGGTCGGCGTAGGAGGCGCGGAGGGCGCGCAGGCGGCGCTGCGTGAGGCTGCCGGGGGCGCCCGCGTACAGCACGATGCGCTGGTCGCGGTCGGGCAGCGGGAGGATGTCGCAGTCGAGTTCCAGCTCCCCGACCACGGGGTGGACGGCGCGCTTGGTCATCGTCCGCTGGACCTCGATCTCGCGCGCCGCCCACAGCTCGGCGAACGCCGGGCTCGTCCCGCGCAGCTCGTCCACCAGCCGCCGCACGTCGGGATCATCCGGGTAGCGGCCGCTCGCGCGCAGGTCGGCCACGCAGCGGCGCGCCAGCGCGGGATGGTGCCCGTCCTCGGACGAGAAGAGCCAGCGCAGCGTGTTGCGCCGCCGTTCGGGAACGTCCGACAGGTCGCCGATCAGCGCGACCAGCATCCGGTTCCAGGCCAGGATGTCGTAGCAGGCGTTGATCACCATGGCGGGGACGTCGTCGAGCCGTTCGAGCAGGCCGAGCACGTGGTCCGGGACGGTCCGCGACGCGTTCGCCCGGGGCGCCTGGTCCGCGAGCCGCAGCAGGTAGCCGTGCTCGTCGCCGGTCAGCCGCAGGGCCCGTCCGAGCGCGTCGAGCACCTGGGCGGACGGGCGCGGGCCGCGGCCCTGTTCGAGGCGGATGTAGTAGTCGACCGAGATGCCCGCGAGCAGCGCGACCTCCTCGCGGCGCAGGCCGGGCGTCTGCCGGCGCCCGCCGGGGGCGAGCCCGGCCTCGTCCGGCTGGATCCGCGCGCGCCTGCTGCGCAGGAACCCGGCCAGTTCCGTTCTGTTCATCACCACCATGATGACCCGTCCCGGGCCTGGTACCGCCGGTCCCAGGCCGAACGGTGCCTACCCGCTCCCGCGCCGGGCGGGCCAGCCTGGACCCATGACGATCCTGGTCACGGGGGCGCGCGGACGCATCGCGCGCAGCCTCGTTCAGCAACTGCTCTCGAACGGCGCGAAGGTCCGTGCCGCCGGGCGCGAACCCGCCGCGGCACAGCTTCCCGAAGGCGTGGAGGCCGTCGCGGCCGATCTCGCCGACCCGGACACGTTCGGCCCGGCGCTCGACGGCGTCGCCGGGGTTTTCCTCTACGCCGAGCCGCGCGGTCTGGACGGCTTCGTGGCCGCGGCCCGTTCCGCCGGAGTCCGGCACATCGTGCTGCTCTCGGCGATCGGCGCCTCCACCGACTCCGCCGACCCGATCGCGCGCATGCACGGCGAGGCCGAACGGGCCGTGGCGGCCTCCGGGATCGCCCGCACGCTGCTCCGCCCCGGCGGCTTCGCGACCAACACGCTGTCATGGGCCCCGACGATCCGCGCGGACGGGACGGTGCACGACCCGTTCCCCGAATCGCATTCGACGCCGATCCACGAGGCCGACATCGCCGCCGTCGCCGCCCGGGCCCTCACCGAACCGGGCCACGAGGGCGCCGTGTACGAGCTGACCGGCCCGGAGTCCGTCACGCGCCGCGAGCAGGCGGACCTGATCGGCGAGGCGATCGGCCAGCCCGTCCGCTTCGTCCTCCAGAGCCTGGACGACCACCGCGAGAGCCTCGCCCAGTGGGGCCCGCCGGAGATGGCCGAGATCCTCATCGAGCACGCGGAGGACTCCGTCGGCCGCCCGGCGCGGGCGACCGACACCGTCCGGCGCGTGACGGGCCGCGACGCGCGCCCCTACGCGGAATGGGCGCGCGACCACGCGCCCGACTTCACTGGAGGTAGTTCTCGACCTCGCTAGCCGGACGCGACCGCGCGTCCTGCGGGTCCTGCCCGGCGGCGAGCCTCGCCCGCCGCTGCCGGAGCAGGTCCCAGCACTGGTCGAGCGCCACTTCGAGCTGTTTCAGCCGCTCGTGCTCCTCGGCGTTGCCCAGCTCCTGCCGCTGCCTGCGCTCCCGCAGCTCGTGCTCCTCGGCCACGATCCGTTCGATCCGGCCGAGGATCTCCTTCTCGTCCATCGCGATCTCCTGTCCGGTGGGACGACCCCCAGAGAATCCCCCGCCCCACCACCCCCGGGCAAGTCAGCGGCCGACGGCCCGTTCGATCCGTTCCGGCAGATCGCCGGCATGCTGAGCGCGTCGCGTCGGCTGCCGACGCGGGTCCGGATGGGGGTCAGGAGCAGAATTCGGCTTCTACGGTTCTGTCCTCCAGGGCCTGGTCGCCCCAGTCGGCGTTGCGGTTGAGGGTGAGGACGTGGCGGCCGTCGCGGCTGGCGGCCACGCGGGACAGCGAGCCCGGCAGCATGCCGCCGTGGCCCCACACCCATCCGCAGCTCAGCTTGAACTTGCGCAGGCCGAGGCCGTAGCGGTCGTTCCCGCCGCCGTGCCCGTCGGCGCCCTCGACCGGGACGGTGTCGAGCATCTTCCCGCGCTGCGACGGCGGCAGGAGCCAGCCCCGCATGAGCGCGCGGAAGAAGCGGTTGAGGTCGCCGGCGGTCGAGATGATCTGCCCGGCGGACCCGGCCACGCTGGGGTCGAACTCGGTGACGTCGTGGACCTTGCCGCCGCCCAGCGTCGAATAGTGCCTGGCGTGCCTTCCGGGCAGGGCGGCCGTCCGGCCGGGCACGGACGTCGAGCGCAGGTTGAGGGGCCGGACGATGCGCCGCTCGACCTCGTGGGCGTAGCTCCCGCCGGAGACCCTCTCGATGATCATCCCGGCGAGGATGTAGTTGGTGTCCGAATAGGCCCAGCGGCCCGGCGCGCCGGGCGGCCGGAACACGGGCGGGTTGGCGAGCGCGGTCCGTACGAGCTCCTCCGGGGTCGCCCCGTCGAAGCGGTGCTTGAGGAACGCGTCCCCGGAGAATTTCGCGAGGAACGACTTGTCGTCGTTGTAGTTGAAGATGCCGCTCGTGTGGTTGAGCAACTGCCGTACGGTGATCCGCCGGCCGTCATATCCGTTGCCTCGTACCACGCCCGGCAGCCACTTCTCGACGCTGTCGTCCAGCGACAGTTCCTTCTCCGCCTCCATTTGCAGCAGGACGGTCGCGGTGAACGGCTTGGTCAGGCTCGCGACGCGGAACCGCTCGTTCGCGCGCCGTTCCCTCCCGCCGATCACGGCCACGCCCTCGTGGGCGTTCCAGACGTGGCGACCGCTGGTGACCTGCGCGATGACGCCGGGGGTGCCGCCGCGCACGATCTCGTTCAGCGCTTCGCGGGTCTTGCCGTGCGACCGCGAATCGGCGGTCGCCGTCGCGACGGCGGTCGCCGACAGCAGGACCGCCGCCCCCAGCGTCACCGCCGTCCTCGTTGCCTTTTCCCTGCTGACCTGCATGTGAACGCTCCCCGCTTTCCCGGCGGCCCGAATTCCCCGTCGAAACAAGCACAAGGCATTACCGCCTCTTTGTGAATCGGGGATGTCCCCGACCCGGGAATGGGGGACCACCCTGATGTCGCGGGCACGCTTCGGCCGCCACCCGGTGGGACGCCTTCCGGGTTCCCGTGCTGGGGCCCGGGAGGCCCGCAGGCCCCGGGCGTACCCGGATCGGGCCACTGACCTGGGGCGGAACGGGCGGGGGCGACCTGACCAGGGCTGGTTTAAAGGGCTCCGACCGGGCACGGACACATGAATCCCATGTCACCACTTACCAGGACGAACGAACGATCAAGGAAGGGATCCTGCGATGACCACGGTCCGACCGTCCACAGATCGACAGGCCCCCGCATCCTCGTCACGTCCCCCTGACCAGGACATCGGGGAACTGGTCAAACAGGCCACCGAGCAGATGTCGGAGCTGGTGCGCTCGGAGCTGCGCCTGGCCAAGGCCGAGATCACCGAGAAGGGCCGGCACGCCGGGATGGGCGTCGGCCTGTTCGGCGGCGCGGGCCTGGTCGCCCTGTACGGGGCCGGCGCGCTGGTGGCCGTGGCGATCGCCGCGCTGGCGCTGGTCCTGCCGCTCTGGGCCGCCGCGCTGATCGTCGCCGGGGCGCTGTTCGTCCTGGCCGGCGTGCTCGCCGTCACCGGGCGGCGGCAGACGAAGCAGGGGACGCCGCCGATGCCCGAACAGGCGATCGAAGGCGTCAGGCGCGACGTCACCGAGGTGAAGGAGAGGGCACACCGATGACGGACGACCACACCACCCGGTCCGGTGCGACGGGCGGGGACCCGACCGGCGACCAGCCGGTGCCGGTCCTGATGAACCCGCAGGCCGCCGGCGGCCACCCGACCGGCCCGAACGACTCCCGCACACCCGAGCAGCGGGCCACCCGCACGCCCAAGGAGCAGGACTCCCGTACGGCCGAGAAGCGAGGCTCCAGTACGTCCGAGCAGGCGCGTGGCGGGGCCGCGCGAGACACCGGCCCGTCCGAGGACACCGGCCCGCCGGAGGACACGGACTCGCCCGAGGAGCTGCGCGCCCACATCGAACGCACGCGCGCCGACCTCGGCGACACCGTCGAGGCGCTGGTCGCCAAGACCGACGTCAAGGCGCGCGCCAAGGCCAAGGCGGGCCAGGTCGGCCAGAACGTCAAGGCGCGGGCGCGCGGCAAGGCCGGGCAGGCCCGCGCGAAGGCCGAGAACGCCAAGGGAACGGTGCGGCAGGCCCAGGACCAGACCAAGGCCAAGGCCCGCGAGGCGTCCGCGTCCGAGACCCGCCGCGGGCAGGCCCGGCGCGGCGCGATGGCCGCGGGCGGCGCCCTGCTGGCCGCCGGAGTGACGGTCGGCTGGATCCGCCTGCGCCGGGCGCGCCGCGCGCAGCAGCGGTCGCCGTGGCAGCGGGCGGCGCGGACCGCCCGGTCGTCCGCCGCGCAGATGCGCGGCAAGGCGGCAGGGCTCGGCGCCGCGGTCAACCAGAGCGACGTCCCCGGCCGGGTCGGGGACCGCGGACAGGAGGCGGCCGCGCGGCTCGCGTCGCGGTCGCGCCGCGTCGCCGCGTCGTCCCGCGGACGGCCGCGGCTCCTGGGCGCGGCCACGGCGGCGGCGGTGCTGGTGGCCGCCGAACGGGGCCGGCGCCGCGCCACCCGATCCGAGTGACCCGGCAGGTCAGGCCGGTGCCGGCCGAACCCGTTCCGGCCTGACCGGCCATCCGACAACCGACCGAGGCGTACGCCATGAGCAAGCACACCCGCACGCACAGCGAGCCGAAGCGCACCGAGCGGACCCCCACGGACTGGCCGCCCCGCTCGGGTGACCACCGGAGGCCGGAGAAGCCGACCGACCTCGGACGGGCCTCCTGGTGGGGCGCGGTCAAGCGCACGTTCGGCGAGTACAAGGACGACAACCTCGGCGACTGGGCCGCCGCGCTCACCTACTACGGAGTCCTGTCGATCTTCCCCGCGCTGCTGGCGCTGGTGTCCCTGATCGGCCTGGCGGGCACGTCGCTCTCCCAGGACCTGATCGACAACCTGGGCGCCGCTGCCCCGGGCTCCGTCAAGCACGTCCTGGTCAGCGCCCTCACCGAACTCCAGGGCAACCGGACCGGCGCGGGCGTCGCCGCGGTCCTCGGCCTCGCCGCCGCGATCTGGTCGGCGTCCGGTTACGTGGCCGCGTTCATGCGCGCCTCCAATGCCGTCTACGACGTGCGCGAGGGCAGGCCGATCTGGAAGACGCTGCCGATCCGCGTCGCCGTCACCCTGGTCACGCTGGTGCTGCTGGCGGCCTCCGCCATCGCCGTCGTGGTCTCCGGGCCGCTCGCCCGCAGGGCCGGCGACCTGATCGGCCTCGGCTCGACCGCCGTCACCGTCTGGGACATCGCCAAGTGGCCCGTCATGCTCCTGGTGGTCAGCCTCCTGATCGCCCTGCTGTACTGGGCCTCGCCGAACGCCCGGCACGGCTTCCGGTGGGTCACCCCCGGAGGCGTCCTCGCCGTGGTGCTCTGGCTGGTCGCCTCGGGCCTGTTCGCCGTCTACGTCGCCAACTTCTCCTCCTACAACAAGACCTACGGCAGCCTCGCCGGAGTGATCGTCTTCCTGGTCTGGCTGTGGATCTCCAACCTCGCCATCCTGCTCGGCGCCGAGTTCAACGCCGAACTCGAACGCGGCCGCGCCATCGCCGCCGGCCACCCCGAGCACGAGGAGCCGTACATGCGGCACCGCGACACCCGCAAACTCGACGACGACCCGTCCCACCAGGGCCCCGACGCCCCACACCCCGACCACCCGAGAGCACCGTAACCCCGCCCACCGACAGAACCCCGCGCCCCGGGCCGGGGCGGCCCCCACGAGCCGCCCCGGCCCACCCATGCTCGGAAGAGCCGCCGCGCCCAGCCCCTACCGGCAGCGACCTCTCGCGTTGGGCGGGGGTGAGGTCACTGGGGTGGTGGAGGCCTGAGATCAGGAGGGTGACCAGGCGGCGGGCGTCGTAGCGGGGGTCCTGGTCGGCGCCGATGCAGAGGTTTCCTACGCCGCGCATCAGCTCGTAGGCGCTCTGGCCGGGGCGGATCTCGGCCGCGTCCGCCGCGGCGTCGAGGAGCCGGGTGCACACGGGGACGAGGCGGTCGAGGAAGTAGGCGTGCAGGGCCTCGAAGCCGGCGTTGTCGGACTGGAGCACCGCGGCCAGCCCGTGCTTGGTGACGAGGAAGTCGACGAACAGGTCGATCCACTGCCCCAGCGCGGCGTAGGGGACTCGCTGCTCGCGAGCAGGGCCGGTCCGGCTTCCGCGCAGGCTTCGACCTGGTGCCGGTAGACGGCGATGATGAGGTCCGCCCGCGTCGGGAAGTGGCGGTAGATCGTGCCCGTCCCGACTCCGGCCCTGGCCGCGATGTCGCGTACCGGCGCCTCCACGCCCGACTCGACGAAGACCGCGGCGGCCGCGTCGAGCAGGGACTCCTCGTTGCGCCGGGCGTCCGCCCGCTTGGACCGGGCCGCGCGCCCCGCGCCCTCGTCGCCGTCGCTCACCGCGCCGCTCCTTCCTGCCGGCTTGCCAAACGGAACACAGTTCCGTATCTTTACCGGAACAAGGTTCCGCTTGCCCAGGATGCCAGAGCGGGCGCCCGGCGGCCAAACGGCGCGCCGTCGCCGTCCAGCCGGCCGCAGGCGGGCGGGCGGGGACCACCGAGAAATGATCGAAGGAAGACTTCCCATGACTGAATCCATGACGGCTGCTGCGGAGCCGGGCCTTGGCGAGCCCACGCCGGTCGTCTCCGTGAAGCCGGTGGTGCTGCCCGCCCCCGGGCGCGGCGAGGACCTGCGGGTACGAGTGTCAGCGCCCGTGAGCGGACGCGAACTGCCCATCATCGTCTTCTCGCACGGCTATGGCTGGTCGCTGGAGGGCTACGGCCCGTTGGTCGACTTCTGGACCGCGCACGGGTTCGCGGTGATCCAGCCGACCCACCTCGACTCCAGGACGCTGAACATCCCTCCGGACGACCCCCGTACGCCGCTGATCTGGCGTTTCCGGGTCGAGGACCTGAAGCGCGTCATCGACGAACTCGATCTCGTTGAGGCCGCCGTTCCCGGTCTCGCCGGACGCCTGGACCGGAGCCGCGTCGCGGTGGCCGGGCACTCCTGGGGCGGCCAGACGGCGAGCATGCTGCTGGGCGCGCGGATCCTCGACTCCGACGGGCGTCCGGGCGAGGACCTGTCCGACCCGCGCGTCAAGGCGGGGGTGCTGCTGAGCACCCCCGGCCTGGGCGGGGACGACCTGACGCCGTTCGCGGTCGAGAACCTCCCGTTCATGGACCCGGATTTCGCGGACATGACCACCCCGGCCCTCGTGGTCGCGGGCGACAAGGACGACTCCCCGCTGACCGTGCGGGGCCGGACTGGTTCGCCGACCCGTACTCCGCGAGCCCCGGCGGCAAGAGCCTTCTCACGCTGTTCGGTGGAGAGCATTCGCTCGGCGGGATCCCCGGCTACACCGTGACCGAGACGACGGACGAGAGCCCGGAACGGGTCGCCGCGCTCCAGCGGCTCACCTGGGCCTATCTGCGCAGCGCGCTCTACTCCGGAGACACCGCTTGGGACGAGGCGCGCGCCGCGTTCACGGCGAGCCCCGATCCGCTGGGCAGCATCGAGAGCAAGTGAACCCGAAGGCGCGAAATGAAAGGACCGATGGCCCCATGCCGCGCACACCCCCGCCGCGTTTCGGGATCATGACCGCCCCCTCCCAGGTCGAGTACCAGGACGTCCTGCGGGTCTGGCGCGAGGCGGACGCGATCCCGGAGATCGAGCACGCCTGGCTGTTCGACCACCTCATGCCGATCGGCGGCGACCCGGACGGCCCGGTCCACGAAGGCTGGACGCTGCTGTCGGCGCTCGCCGCGCAGACCCGCCGGCTGAGGCTCGGCGTGCTGGTGACCAGCAACCGGTTCCGGCCGCCCGCGATGCTGGCCAAGATCGCCGCGACCGTCGACATCGTCTCCGGCGGACGGCTGGAGTTCGGCATCGGCGTCGGCTCGCGGCCCGACATCGCTCTGGCCCGGCGCGAGTACGACGCGCACGGCCTGCCCTTCCACGACACCGCGCACGCCGTGGGCAGCCTCGCCGAAGCCTGCACCGTGATCCGGCGGCTGTGGACGGAGGACGAACCGTTCGACTTCGACGGCGCCCACCACCGCCTCACCGGGGCGTTCTGCAACCCCAAGCCCGTTCAGCGGCCGCATCCGCCGATCGTCATCGGCGGGCGGTCGTCCGCGACGCTGCGCATCGCCGCCGAGCACGCCGACGTGTGGAACATCCCCGGCGGCGACATCGACGACGTCGTACGCCGCGGCGCGCTGCTGGACCGCTACTGCGCCGAGATCGGCCGCGACCCCGGCTCGATCACCCGCTCGATCCACCTGCCCGTCTCGTACGACGAGCCCGGCGCCACCCGGGCCGCGATCGGCGAAGCGATCGACGCCGGCTTCCGGCACGTCGTCCTCGGCCTGCCGGCTCCCTACCCCGACGGCGTCGCACAGTGGGTCGTCGACAAGCTCATCAGCGCGTCGGCGTAGGAAGAGTCTCCTCGCCGTACGGCCCCAACCGTCGGACGGCACGGGGGCACGGGGATTCTCTCCTGGTCGCGGCGCACCTGATCGTTGATGATCGTTCGTCATCACCATGCCCGTTCGTCACCTTCCACGCGCCATGATCGTTGCGTTCGGTCACGCGGGAGGAAGGCGGCAGCGGTGGTGGGAAAGGTGACGGCCGCGCTGCTCGCGGCGGCCGTGCTCTGCGGGGCGGCTCCGGCGGACGCGCAGGCCCCGAGCGTGCCGGGTGTGCCGGGCGTGGACGGCGCGGGTTCCGGTGAGCGTCCGGACGCGCGCGCGTCGTCGGCGCCTCCGCGTTCGGCCGCCGACCGGGCGCCGCGGTACGGCCCCGCCGCCCGGGTGGCTCCCGGCGTGGTGTTCCGGACGTTCGAGACGTCCGGGCTCGGCGGGCCCGTCCGCGGCGACCTGCTGGAGGTCGACCTGCGCGATCCGCGCGTGTCCGTGGGGCTGCTGCGTCCGCCCGTGATCGCGGCCCGCCGGACGGTCTCGGCGATGGCCAACGCCCAGCGCGCCGTCGGCGGGATCAACGGCGACTTCTTCAACATCAGCGAGACCCACGCCGGGGTCGTCCCGACCGGCTCGTCGTCCGGCCCCGAGGTGGACGGCGGCCGCCCGCTGAAGGGGGCCGTGCCCGACGGGCAGCGGTTCGGCCCCGCCCTGCCGCCCACCACGTCCGCCGAGGACGTCATCGGCGTCGGCGCGGACCGCCGCGCCCGCGTGGCCCGGCTGCACCTGTCCGGAACGATCCGTTCCGGCGAAGTCTCCCTCGCGCTGCGCGGGCTCAACCAGTACGCGCTGCCGGTCGGCGGCGCGGGCGCGTTCACCGGCGCGTGGGGAACGGTGTCGCGGCAGCGCGCGGTCTGCGGCACCGACACCGTACGCGGCGCGCCATGCAGCACGGAGACCGCCGAGGTGACCGTGCGGCGCGGCGTGGTCACCGAGGTCGCGGACAAGGTCGGCGAGGGGCCGATCCCGCCGGGCACGACGGTGCTGGTCGGCCGCGAGCAGGCCGCCCGCACGCTCCGTACCCTGCGGCCCGGCGACCGTGCGAACGTCCGCTACCGGTTCACCGGAGCGCGACGGCTCCGCTTCGCCGTCGGCGGCTTCCCGATCCTGCGCGACGGTGCGCCGCTGGCCGGGCTCGACGCGGCGGGGCCCGCGCCCCGTACGGCCGCGGGCGTCGGCCGCGCCGGGCGCCGCCTGTACCTCGTGGTGGTGGACGGCAGGTCGGAGCGGAGCGGCGGCGTGACCGTCGCCGAGCTGGCCGCGCTGCTCGGCCGGGCGGGCGCGGACGACGCCGTCAACCTGGACGGCGGCGGCTCCTCGACGTTCGTCGTGCGCGGCCCCGGAGAACCGGCCGCGACCGTGCGCAACGCCCCGTCCGACGGCACCGAACGGCCCGTGGCCAACGGCATCGGCGTCTTCACCCGCCCCTGAGCCCAGACCGCGCCGCGCCCCTGCCCCTGCGCCCGCGCTCCGCGGTCAGGTCGCTGAGGACGGGGTGCGGGACGGCTCGGTCACCTTGTCGAGGAACGCGGCCAGGTTGTCCCGGGTGCGGGCGATCTTCTCGTCGAGGGAGAGGGTCTCGTCCAGGACGCCGCCCACGCCCGGCTGCTTCAGGCCGCGCGTGTAGAGGGAGCAGGCCAGGTCCGCGCACACGTACCGTCCCACCGAGTCGCCCTGCCGTCCGGCCTCGCCGGTGCGGCGCGCGGTCATCAGCGCCACGCCGCCGCTGGCGTGGGTGGTCAGGCAGAGCGAGCACATGCTGCGCGAGGTGAACCCGCGCGAGGTCCCGCGGGCCGCGCGGAGCGCGATCCCGACGAGGCCGCCGCCGTCGCGCTCGGCGACCAGGCAGCCGCGTTCGGGGGCGCCGGGATCTCGCCATCCGAGGAAGTCCAGATCGCCCCAGGGGCGCTCGTCCAGGTCCTTCGGAACGGTCAGCCGCTTCGCCTCGCCCTTCGAGCAGTTGGCGAACGACCTGCGGATGTCGCTCTCAGTGATCGGTCTCATGTACGCTGAGGCTAGCTCCTCTAATACAATTAGGCAAAAAATTTATTTGCCTAGGTCAAGGGAGGGTCCGATGGCGCGCGCGGGCATCACCGGCGAGCTGCTCACCCGTACGGCGGCGGAACTGGCCGACGAGATCGGCTTCGACCGGGTGACCGTCTCGGCGGTCGCGCGCAGGCTCGGCGTCAAGGACCCGAGCCTGTACGCGCACATCGAGAACGCGCGGGAGCTGAAGGTGCGGGTGGCGCTGCTGGCCCTGGAGGAGCTGGCCGACAGGGCCGCCGCCGCGCTGGCGGGGCGCGCGGGCAAGGAGGCGCTGGTGGCGTTCGCCAACGCCTACCGCGACTACGCCAGGCAGCACCCGGGCCGGTACGCCGCCGCCCGGTTCGAGCTCGACCCCGAGACCGCGGCGGCCAGCGCGGCGCCCCGGCACTCGGAGATGACGCGCGCGATCCTGCGCGGCTACGACCTGCCCGAGCCCGACCAGACCGACGCCGTGCGCTTCCTCGGCGGCGCGTTCCACGGGTACGTGAGCCTGGAGCTGGCGGGCGGCTTCCGACACACCCCGCGCGCGGCCGAGGACTCCTGGGCCTGGACTCTCGACACCCTCGACTTCGCTCTCAGAAACCATCCACGGAGATCCGAATGACCGGCTGGACCCATACGCCCATCGACGCGCGCCTCGTGCGCGGAGCCCTCGACCTGGAACGCACCGAGCGCGGCGTGCTGCCGCACCGGCTGCCCGGCTGGGCCCGCAGGCAGTTCCCGGACGAGTACCTGGCCAGGACGGAGGCCCAGCCCTCCGGCGTCCGGCTGGCCTTCCGCACCCGGGCCACCGCCGTCGAGCTGGACGTGCTCGCCACCAAGCGCGCCTACCGCGGCGCGCCGCCCCAGCCGGACGGCCTGTACGACCTGGTGGTCGACGGCCGCCTGGCCGGGCAGGCCACCGCGCCGGGCGGCGACCTCGCCGTCATCGAGATGGCCGACCAGACCGCGACCGTCCGGCCCGGCCCGCCCGGCACCGTCCGTTTCGACGGCCTGCCCGCCGAGTCCAAGGACGTGGAGATCTGGCTGCCGCAGACCGAGCCCACCGAGCTGATCGCGCTGCGCACGGACGCGCCGGTCGAGCCCGTACCGGACGGGGGCCGAAGGGTGTGGCTGCACCACGGCAGCTCGATCAGCCACGGCTCCAGCGCCGCGAGCCCCACCGAGACCTGGCCCGCGCTGGCCGCGGCGCGGGGCGGCGTGGACCTGGTCAACCTGGGGTTCAGCGGCAACGCGCTGCTCGACCCGTTCACCGCGCGCGCCGTCCGCGACGCTCCGGCGGACCTGATCAGCCTCAAGATCGGCATCAACCTGGCCAACACCGACCTGATGCGCCTGCGGGCGTTCACCCCGGCGGTCCACGGGTTCCTCGACACCGTCCGCGAGGGGCATCCCAGCACGCCGCTGCTGGTGATCTCGCCGATCCTCTGCCCGATCCAGGAGGACACGCCGGGACCGCTCGCCCTCGACACCGACAGCCCGGACCTGCGGTTCCGCGCCGTCGGCGACCCGGCGGACGTCGCCGGCGGACGCCTGACGCTCAACGTCATCCGGGACGAGCTCGCGCGCATCACCGCGCAGCGGGCGAACGACGACCCCAACCTGCACTACCTGGACGGCCGGTCGCTCTACGGCGAAGCCGACTTCGCCGAACTGCCCCTGCCCGACGGGGTCCACCCCGCGCCCGCCGGCCACCGCCGCATCGGCGAACGCTTCGCCGCGCAGATCTTCGAGAACGGCGGCCTGTGGAGCAGGTGAAGGGCCCCCGGGGACCCCGCCCGACCACGTGAACGGCATGATTGGCCCCTGGCGGAAGCCCGGGACGGCCGCTGCCGGCGGACCGTTCGCCATGGCCGGGGGAGTCGTGTCGACGCGTGAAGGGTGCACAGGTGGCGGGTGATCGTGCGGGGGAGCCCCGGGCTCGCGGGTGGCGGCAGGGGCTCGGGGACATGGCGGCCGACATGCTGTCGTTCTGGTGGTTCGGAGCCGACGGCGGCGGCGCGTACGAGCCGGGCCGTTCCGACGAACGGTTCGGCCCGGTCAAGCTGCTCGTCTGGACCGCCGTGGCGATCGCCGCGGCGGCGGGGATGCTCGGCCTGCGGCTCCTGTTCGGCGGGCCGCCCACCGCGGGGTGGGCGATCGCGGCGGTCCCGCTCGTCCTGCCCGTGGTCGGGGCCCTCGCTCACCGTCCGCCGAGGCGGTGGCGGGGCGTGGCGGTCGGCGTTCTCATCGGGACGCCGGTCGGCCTGGCGGTCGGCGCGTCGACCGCCTCGCCACTGGGGTCGCTGTGGTCGGGCCACCTGGGACTCTCGTCCGCCTTCCTGGCCGGAGCCGCGGGATTCGCCTCGGTGACCGGCGCCGCCCGCCGCGGCTCCCCCTGACGACCGTCGAACGGCCAGTGCCGCCGGAACCGCCGGAACCGCCGGTACGGCCGGGAGGCGTGACCGCCGTGGCGGGCGGGGTTGTAGAAGCCGTTCTTCCGCGTATCTTCGGCTGGTGGGCACCTGGTTGAAGAACCTGGACGCGCAGGACCCGCCGCGGGTCGGCCCGTACCGGCTGCTGGCCGTGCTCGGAAGCGGTGGCATGGGCCACGTCTACCTGGGGCGTTCCCCGGGGCGGCGGGCCGCAGCCGTCAAGGTGGTGCGTCCGGAGCTGTCCGGCGACCAGGTGTTCCGGACGCGGTTCCAGCGCGAGGTGGAGGCGGCCCGCACGGTCGGCGGCGCGTTCACCTCACCGGTGCTCGCCTCCGACACCGAGGGCGATCCACCGTGGCTGGCCACCGCCTACATCGCCGGGCCGCCGCTGAACGAGGCGGTACGCAGGCACGGGCCGCTGGAGGAGCCCGCCGTCCGCGCCCTCGGGGCCGCGCTCGCCGAGGCGCTGACCGCGATCCACGAGGCGGGGCTCGTCCACCGCGACCTGAAACCGGCGAACGTGCTGCTCGCGCAGGACGGCCCGCGGGTCATCGACTTCGGCATCAGCCGCACGTCGGACGGCACGACGATCACGCGCAGCGGCGCCCTGGTCGGATCACCGGCGTTCATGGCGCCCGAGCAGGTCGCCTCGGGACGCCGCGCAGGACCGGAGGCCGACGTGTTCGCGCTGGGCGGGACGCTGGTGTACGCCGCGACCGGCGCACGGCCGTTCGACGCGGGTACGGTGCCGGCGATGCTGGCCCGGATCGTGCATGGAGAGCCGCTGCTCGACGGGTTCCCCGCCGCGCTGCTGTCCACCGTGGCCGAGTGCCTGGACAAGGACCCGGACCGCCGCCCCTCCCCGCCCGACCTCGTCGAACGCCTCGGCGGCACGGAACCGCGGGGGTGGTGGCCGCCGCCGGTCCGCGAGGAGATCACCGCTCGGACGCACGAGGTGGCCGCCCTGCTGGCCGCGCCGCCCGAGCGGGAGACCGGGCCCCATCCGCCGAAGAACGATCCGCCCGTGGACGGCGCCGAACGGCCGAAGGACGAGGCGGGAACGGAGAGCAAGGAGCCGGCGCGGCACAGCCGGCGCGGATTCCTGGCGGCGACGGGTGCCGCCGGTGCGGTCGCGGCGGCGGGCGCCGTCGTCTGGTTCGTACGCGACCGGGTGACCCGCGACTCCCCGTCCGCCGACCCGTCCGAGGACCGGCGGCCCCTGTGGACCTACACCCCGCACCTGGAGACGACCGATCCCCAGGCCAAGGGCCTTGTCGTACTGCGGACGGCCGCGCACGAGAACACGGTGGTGCTCGGGAGGCGGCGAAGCTCACCTGCCTGGACGCCTCGACCGGCGCCCGCCGATGGTCGGTGCGCGCCGTCAGCCCCGCCCTGGCCGCCGTTCACATTTCCGGAGACGCGGTGTACGCGTGGGGCGACTCCACGCTGGGCCACGGTGCGATCGCGGCCTACGACCTGGGCGACGGCGAGCGGCGGTGGCGGATCGGCGAGAACGAGTTACCGGCGGATACCGCGGCCGCGTCTCCGGCATCGACGGATCGACCCTTTTCACCGTCGGAACGGAGGTCGTACGGGACCAGACGCCATCCCGCTCGTCGACGAAATCGATGTACGACGTCTACGCCTTAGCGCTGCCGAGCAGGCGGATTCGCTGGCGCTATCGAGTGCCGCGGCCCGGTTACCCCGGCGCCCCGATCATTCTGGGCGCGGGATGCTGCCTCGCGTCCGTCGGCGGCACGGTCGACGCGATCGACGCGGTGACCGGCAAGCGGCGGTGGCAGGCACCGCTGGACCCGTACTTCGACGACGCCGTCAGGACGTCCGGCTCGCTGGTCCTCGTACCCGGGTTCGGCACCCTCACGGCCCTCGCCGCTGATACGGGAGCCCGACTGTGGAAGGCCGACGGATTCAGCCGCGAAGGACCGGGCGTGCTCGCAGCCACCCCGCAGGTGGTCTGCATCGGCGACGGGAAGACCGCGTACGGTCTGGACGCACGCACCGGCGCGGTGCGATGGCGGACGCGGCTGCCCGCCCCGCCGACCCCCTCCGCGCCGCCGTGGCCGCGGACGCTCATCGCCATGGCGCTCTCGCCCGGCCTGGTCGCACGCACCGTCGGCATGCCGGGTCTCACCGTCGACCTCGCCGGTCCGGCCGGTCTGGCCGGTCGGCGCGAGAACGCCGGACTGGCGGTGCTGAACCCGGCCGACGGTCGTCCGCACTGGATCCTCGGCGCCCCGGGCAACACCCGAACGCCGTGGACCGTGCGAGCCGACGAGGCCCGGGTGTACGCCTTCGACGGCGAGCGACTGCTGGCGTTCGGGAGGTGAGCATGACGACGCCGCTGCGTCCGGAGGACCCCGCGGAACTCGGCCCCCACCGTCTCGTCGCGCGGCTCGGCCAGGGCGGCATGGGCCGCGTCTACCTGGCCCGTTCCCGCGCCGGGCGTCTGCTCGCGGTGAAGGCCGTGCACGCCCGGTACGCCGGCGACCCGGGCTTCCGGGCCCGCTTCCGGCGCGAGGTCGCCGCGGCGCGGCTGGTGACCGGGGCGTTCACCGCGCCCATCGTCGACGCCGACCCGGACGGCTCGCCGCCCTGGCTCGCCACCGCCTACGTTCCCGGCCCGTCCCTGCGGGACGCCGTGCTGCGGCACGGCCCGCTGCCCGAGGGCGCGGTGCGCACGCTCGGCGCCGGGCTCGCCGAGGCCCTGGACGCCGTCCACGCCGCCGGGCTGGTGCACCGCGACCTCAAGCCGTCCAATGTCCTGCTCGCCGCCGACGGACCGCGCCTGATCGACTTCGGCGTCAGCCGCGCCGCGGCCGATGCGACCCTGACCGCCGACGGCGCCGTCATCGGCTCGCCCGGTTACCTGTCACCCGAGCAGGCCGAGGCGGGAGAGGCCGGGCCGGCGTCCGACGTCTTCTCCCTGGGAGCCACGCTCGCCCTGGCCGCCACCGGCCGCCCGACGTTCGGTGAGGGCCCCTTGGAGGTCCTGCTGTACCGGGTCTGCCACGAGGCCCCGACCTGGACGGCGTGCCGGGACCGCTGCGCGACGTTCTCGCCGCCTGCCTGCGGCGCGACCCCGGACGGCGGCCCGCGGCCCGGGAACTGCCCGGCCTCTTCCTGCCCGAGTCCGACGCGCCTCCAGCCGCCGGGGACGAGTGGCTGCCCGGGCCGGTCGCGGCGGAGGTCGCCGCCGGCGCCGACGCCGCAGACGGCACCGGGGCCGGCACGGGGCGCGGGCACCCGTTCGGCCGCCGGAAGGCCCTCGCCGGTCTGGCGGCCGGAGGCGTGACGGCGGCGCTGGCCGGGACGGCCGTCTGGACGGCCGGCGGCGCGGACCTCCTGGCCTCGGTGATGCGGAAGCCCGCGCCGCGCGAACTGTGGAGGAAACAGGTGCCGCACGGGTCCATCGCCATCCTGGGGGAGATGCTGGTCCACGACGCGGGCGAGGCCCTGAGCGCGGTCGACCTGCGCACCGGGAGCCGCCGGTGGGAACGGCGGGTCTTCCCGGAACCGGATGATCCGGCGGCGCCGGAGCCGTCGGACGGCGGGCCGGAGCCGTTGTTCGCGGCGGCGGGCGATGCCCTGTACGCCGCAGGAGGGCCGGACGACTCGTTGCGTCGGCTCGACCCGGCGACCGGCTCCGTGGTGGCGTCGGTCGACGACCTCGTCGCGGCCACCGCGGTCCTCGGAGCGCAGGATTCGGTGATCTTCTGCGGCGACGCCGCCTCCACCACGCTGACCGCCGTCGACGGCGCCCGCCTGACGGCCCTGTGGACGATCGACCGGCAGCCCGAGGACGTGATCATCGTTCCGCCCTCCGGCGGCCTGGTCTTCCGCGCGCGGTCCTCGGGACGCGTGCACGCCTACGCGGTCGCCGACGGCACGCAGCGGTGGCAGGCCGACACCGATGCCGGTGCCATGCAAGCGCTCGTGCTGGACCGCGGCACCGTCTACGCCGCCGGCCGGCACCTGTTCGCGCTGGACGCCGCCACGGGACGCAAGCGGTGGGTGAGCACCGGCCCCTCCGGCTCCGCGGGCGGATCGGTCGTCGTTCGCGACGGCGACGTCCTCACCGACACGCCCGGCTCCGCGCGGTCGACAGGCGCACCGGCGCCACGCGGTGGCGGAGGGACACCCCGCGGCTCGGACCCCTGGCGATCTGCGGGGAGCTGCTGCTCGCCTCGTGGCTCGGCTCCCCACCGGGCGACAGGGACGAGGGCCTCCTCGGCTGGGACCTGAAGACGGGCGAGCAGCGCTGGCGCTACACGTTCCCCAGCCAGGACGTCGTCCCGACCGCGGGCCCGGCCGCGTACATCGAGACCTCGGGAGACCGCTTCGCCGCCTCCTACGGCGCCCTCATCATCGCCTTCCAGATCTCCTGAGAGCGCCGCGGCCGGCGGTGCCGGGACGCCGCGGTGCGATGGCTAGGCGTCCAGCCGCTCCTCAAGGCGGACGGTCACGCTGTCGCCTTCGCCCTTGCCGATCGCCTTGCGCACGTCCGCCTTCACGGGCAGCTTGTGGGTGCCGTCGCCCAAGGCCATGAACGAGCTCTCGAACCGGTGGCCGTCGATCGTGCCCGGACCTTCACCAGGCCGCGGGTGCCGAAGAACTCCACCGACTCGGGCCACACGACATAGGTCCAGCCGCCCTTGTTCGGGCTTTTCTGCAAGGTCGCAGTGAACTGCTTGTCCATTATCGGTACCGCCTTTCAGGAGCCCTCGACCGAGTCCTCGATGAGAATGAGATGGTTGCCGTCCGGGTCGCGCACGCCGAACATCGGCGGCACCGCGGGCCCCATCCGCATGACCTCAGCGTCCGCGTCGACGCCGCGTGCCCGCAGGTCCGCGTGGTCGGCTCCGGCGTCCCGGGTCGTCAGGCGGATGCCGGCCGGAGCCCCTTCGGGAACGAGCGCGATGGTCGTCGCCGCACCCGGCGGCGCCACCTCGATCCAGCGCCCGTTCCCGAAGGGCGCGTCCCGGCGCACTTCGAACCCGAGTTCACGAACGTAGAACTCGACGGCCTTCTCTTGGTCGGCGACGTGAATCCCGACCGTGGCCAACTGCGTGATGCGAGTCGTCCCGCTCATCCCATGCCTCCCCTTCTTCGGCGTACACCAGATAAGACCGGGCCGCTCGGTAAAACTCATCGCCGCCCCCGAAGAATAAGTGCGGGTTTCAGTGGAAGGCGGGGAGCCTGTCGGTCATCACGGTGGCGTCCCGCAGGTGCTCGGAGAGGCTGATGGGCGGCGCGGTGCCCCGGGGGTGCTCGACCCAGTAGATCGCGATACCGATCCCCTTGCGGGCGGCGACCGCTGTCAGCGTCCGCCCCGCCTCCGTCCGCGTCGCGCTGAACGCCTCGTCGCCGATCCCCTGCCGTTCGACCTCCAGGCTGGGACGGCACAGCGCGGCGTACTCCGCGAACTTCCCCATGACCTCCCGGGCCTCGTCGAGGCTCCCGAAGATCAGCACCTGCTCGCCCTGGCTCGCGCCACCTGTGGTCTTGCGCAGGTCGGCCCGGGACGTGGTGCGCGGAGTGCCGCCAGGCCAGGCGCCGCCGCCCGCCTCGGCGCCGGTCCCGCAGCCGGGGAAGCGCAGCGTGCCTGGCTTCTCGACCCGCCAGCCCGCGACGCGCCTCTCGGCTTCGAGCCCGTACACCAGATCGACCACCCGTACGGGGTAGTGGCGGCGGGTCGCCGACGGGCCCAGCGCCGGGCCGTCGTGCGCCTTCCCGCCCCCGAGGGAGAAGACGCCCCCGCCGCCACGGCCGCCGCCACCACCGCCGCCACCGCGACGCGGCCCCGCGCCCGCCGCCGGGAACCCCGGACGATCCGTTCCGGCGCGGGCACGAACACGTGCGGGACGACCTCCCCGCGCAGCGCCTCGAACGCCTCCTCGATGCCGGTGTCACGCATGCCTCGTCCCCTCCCTGTCCTCCCTGGGCCCGCGGTCCGGCTCGCCGTCGTCCAGCAGGACGGCCAGGCGGCGGCGCCCGCGGGACAGGCGGGCCTTGACGGTGCCCTCCGCGACGTCCTCCATGGCCGCGATCTCCGCGACCAGGTAGCCGCCCATGTGGTGCAGGACGAGCGCGCGCCGCTGCGGCTCGGGAATCCGGGACAGCGCGGCGACCAGCGCCACGGACGCCTCGGAGGGCGGCGGCACGTCGGGCGGCGGCCCCTGCCCGCGCAGCACGGTGAGCGACCGGCGGGCCCGCCGCCAGCGGCTCACCGCGAGCCGGTACCCGACGCGCGCCACCCACGCGCGCGGCTGGTCGTACGAACGCAGCCGACCCCACCGCGACCACGCCCGCGTGAACGCCTCCTGCGCCACCTCCTGGGCCTCGGCCAGGCTGCCGGTGTAGGCGTACAGCTCCGCCACCAGGCCCGGGTAGGCGCCCCGGTAGAAGTCCGCGAAGGCCGCGTCGTCCGCCACGTGTCCCTCCCTCCGCCTCTGCGTGATACACGCGCGGACCCCGAACACGGTTGCGGCCGCCACCCGAATCCCTCAACGAACCCCCGCCCCGAACCCCGAAACCGCACCGCGACCCCCACAGCGCCTTATCCCGTCCGCCCGGCCACGTTCTACAGTGCCGGTCATGCCTGCTGACTTGCATGAGAGCGCGGTGGTGGCCGACGCGCACAACGACCTGCTGATGGCTGTGGTGGCCCGCCCGCCCGCACGGTGGGCGTCGTTCTTCCGGGAACGGTGGCTGCCGCAGCTCCGCGCGGGCGGGGTCGATCTCCAGGTGCTCCCGGTGTTCATCGACGAGCGGTTCAGGCCCGAGGGGGCGCTGCGCGAGACGCTCCGGATGATCGAGTGCGCGCACGCCGTCGCCGAGGGGAACGCCGACGAGGTCCGGCTCTGCCTGGACGGGCAGCAGATCGACGCGGCACTGGCCGAGGGGAAGATCGCGCTGGTCCTCGCGCTGGAGAGCATGCCCGGCCTGGACGCCAACGTCGAACTCC
Source organism: Actinomadura sp. J1-007 (assembly GCF_009793335.1). Classification (GTDB taxonomy): domain Bacteria; phylum Actinomycetota; class Actinomycetes; order Streptosporangiales; family Streptosporangiaceae; genus Spirillospora; species Spirillospora yumaensis. Next base: position 5,948,615 of record NZ_WING01000001.1, read on the forward strand.
TGCCGACCGTTCACCGGCTCGGCGTCCGGGTCGCCTCGATGGCGCACTGGGGCCGCACCCCCCTCGCCGACGGCAGCGGCGAGGACGCCACCGCGAGCCGCCTGACCGCCGCCGGCGTCGAGGCCGTGGCCGAGATGGAACGGCTCGGCATCCTGCTGGACATCTCCCACCTGGGCGCGACCGGAGTGGAGCACGTCCTGGAACTCGCGTCCCGGCCGTTGATCGCCACCCACTCCAGCGCCCGCGCCCTGCGCGACCACCACCGCAACCTGACCGACGACCAGATCCGCGGCGTCGCGGCGTCCGGCGGCGTGGTCTGCGTGAACTTCCTGCCGGGCTTCCTGTCCGCCGACCCGTCCGGCTACACCGTCGCCCGCCTGGCCGACCACATCGAGCACATCGCGTCGGTAGCGGGCATCGACCACGTCGGCCTGGGCCCGGACTTCGTCCACGAGGTCTACGCCGACCTCACCCCGCCCTGCTGCGAGGACCCCGCGGCGAACGCCGGCTTCGACGTCATGGCCACCCTCCCCGGCCTCGCCGGCCCCTCGGGCCTCCCCTCCTCACCGCCGAACTCCTCACCCGCGGCCACCCCGAACCCGACATCCGCAAGATCCTCGGCGACAACCTCCACCACCTCCTGACCACCCACCTCACCTAGCTTCCAGCCCGCGCCCCGCCCACCACCGGCCGCTGATCAAGGCGCGGGACGGTCCGGACGCACGTTCAGACGGGCGAGCCGGCCCAGGACGACACCTTCCGGCCGACTCCGCCGCGCACGCCGTTCACTGGCCGCGAACCCTGCGCCGCACCCGCCTGCCGCTCACGGCGAACGCGGGAGCCAGGGCCTCTAGCGGGTTTCGCTGAAGGTTCGTCGGTAGGTGCCGGGGGTGGTGCCGAGGTGCGCCCGGAAGCGGCGGCGCAGGTTGACCGCCGAGGCGAGTCCGACCCGGGTGGCGATGGTCTCCACCGGGAGGTCGGTCCGCTCCAGCAGCACCCGCGCCGCATCGAGACGCCGGCCGAGCAGCCACTGTCCCGGGCTGGTGCCGAGCTGTTCGGTGAACCGCCGGGCGAGGGTCCGGCTCGACAGCCCTGCGCGTTCGGCGAGCCGGGCGACGGTCAGGCGGGCGTCGAGCTGGGAGGTGGCCCACTCCAGCAGTGGCGCGAGCGACTCCTCCGCCCTGGCCGGGACGGGCCGCTCGGCGTACTGGAGCTGGCTGCCCTCCCGGTGCGGTGGCAGCACCATGTTCCGGGCGATCTGGGCGGCGTAGGCCGCGCCGTGGTCGGACCGTACGAGATGCAGGCACAGGTCGATGCCCGCGCCGGTCCCGGCGCTGGTCGCGACGTCGCCGTCGTCCACGAACAGCACGTCCGGGTCCACCCGCACCTCGGGAAAGGCGGCGGCGAGCCGGCCGGCGTGGCGCCAGTGCGTGGTGGCGCGGCGGCCGTCGAGCAGGCCGGCCTGAGCGAGGACGAACGCCCCGTGCAGATGGCGGCGATCCTCGCCCCGCGCCGGTGGGCGGCCCGCAGCGCTTCGATGACGGCCGGCGTCGCCGGCGCGCCGGCCGGCTGCCAGCCGGGGATGACCACGGTGTCCGCCTCACGCAGCGCCGCCAGCCCCGCGTCGACGAGCATGTCGTAGCCGACGGTCGTCCGCACGGGCCCGGGGCGCTCGGCGCAGATCCGGAAGCTGTAGTGGACGGGCACGTCGGGCCGTACGGTGCCGAAGACCTCGGAGGCACAGGCCAGCTCGAAGGGGGACTGGGGCGCGTTGAGCAGGGCCACCACCCGATGAAGCCGCATGGCAAAAATATACCCATAGATGTCTTTTCGGACTCTCTCTCGGACGGCGGGCACCGGCCACAGTGGACTCATGAGCGAAACCGCTGAAACGGGCGTACGGAGGACCGCCGTCCAGGTCGACGGCGAAACGGCCAGCTACCTGACCGCGGGACAGGACGGCCCGGTCGTGCTGCTGCTCCACGGAACGTACTGGAGCCGCGTATGGCTTCCCGTGCTGGGACGCCTCGCGCGGGCGGGGCTGCGGCCTGTCGCGGTCGATCTTCCCGGACTGGGCCGTTCGGGAGGCGAGCTCACCCTGGAAACGGCCACCGTCCCGGCCCTCGCTGACTGGGTGGTGCGGTTCGTGTCCGCGATGAAGATCTCCGGGCCGCTCGCCGTCGCGGGCCATGACATCGGCGGCGCCATCGCCCAGCACCTCCTCGTCCGGGAACGGCTGGAGGTGCCCCGGCTGGCCCTGGTCAACTCCGTTCTGTACGACTCCTGGCCGGCGCCCCACGTGGCCAGGTTCCGGGCCCCGGAGACCGACGAGGCGACCACCGCCGACGAACTCCTCGCCGCCCGCCGCCAAGCCGTGGCGTCCGCGCTCGCCGGTGCCGCCACCGAGGAACTGATCGCCGACTATGTGGATCCGTGGAACGATCCGCGGGTCCGCCGTTCCTGGCTGGCCATGGCGGGCGCGGCCGACAGCCGCTACACCCTTGATCTCGTCCCCGCACTGCGGCGTTCCACGGCGCCCAAGTTGCTGATCTGGGGCGAGGACGACGGCTTCGAGAAGGTGGAGTACGCCGAGAAGTTCGCCGCAGAGATCCCGCAGAGCACGCTCGTACGGATCCCGGCAGCAGACCACATCCCCACCGAGAGCGCCCCCGCCGACATCGCCCGCGCCCTAACAGATTTCTTCACCTCCCAGAACGACTGACCCCGCCACACCCCGCCAACCGCAGCGAACCTGCCACCCCCCGCCCCCGCCCGCCCTCCTGCCGTGTCAGCGAAAGCACACCCGTGGCGAGCGAGCAGCCCGCACCGCGACGCGGCAGGGGCGGGCCTGTTGTGGCGAATCGTCGGCGCGTGCGGCTTTGGGGCCGCGGCCTCGTCGTGGGCCGGACGGCCAGGCTCTGCTGGCTGCGCGGGCGTACTGCACGCACGATTCCAGCGCATCGGGTTCACGCGGTGACACTCTGTGAGCATTGCCCGCCCACCCTCGAAGAGGGAGCGCCCATGCGCAGGTCCCCCGCCGCGTCCGCCTCCGCCGAGTCCCCATCCGCCGCGTCCGCCGAGTCCGCCTCCGCGGCGTCCGCCGAGTCCGCCTCCGCCGCATCCCCATCCGCCGCATCCACCGCGCCCGCATCGGCCGCGCCCGCCTCCACCGCGCCCACATCCACCGCTTCGGCGGACGACTGGGTCGGGCTGGTCGAGTTCGCCCGCCGCTGCTCGCCGTACTATCGCCGCCTCTACCAGGGGGTGCCTGCCCGGCCGCGGGCGTTGCACGAGCTGCCGGTGATCGACCGGGAGGACTTCTGGGAGGCGCATCGCCGGGCGGACAGCGAGGTTCTGACCGTTCCGCACCTGGACGGAACCGTCGTTGAATCGGGCGGCACCACCGGGAAGTCGAAGTCCAGTTGCTACACCCGCGACGAGATGCGTGCGATCACCGGATGCGTCTCCGAGAGCATGATCGCCGCGGGGCTGCGCGCCGGCGACCGGGTGGCGAACCTGCTCGTCGCCGGCTTCATGGCCGCGAGCTACCACCACATCACCCACGCGTTGCGCGCCTGCACGCTGCCCGTGGTCGAACTGCCCATCGCCAGCCATCCGGCTCCCGGTCTCATCGCGGATTTCCTGCGCGAATATCAGGCCAATGTTCTGATCGCCACTCCGAGCATCCTGGCGCGAGTGGCGAATCATCCGACGACCCGCGACGTGTCGTTGCCAGGCGTTCGCCTGATTCTCTACGCAGGCGAGTTCATGTACGCCGACCAGCGGGCACTGCTTTCGCGGGCGTTTCCGAATGCCCAGTGCCGCCCTTTTCTCTATGTGGCGTCCGACGTGGGGGCGCTGGCGACTCCTGTGCCGCAGACCGACGAGTACCAGGCCCGTGGCACGCACGTGATCATCGAGATCGTCGATCCGGACGGCGGACGGCCGATCACCGAGCCCGGACGCCCGGGGCTGGTCGTCGCCACCAGTCTCGTGCGCCGCCTCATGCCCGTCATCCGCTACCCGCCGGGCGACCTGGCGGAATGGACCGACGTCGAGCACCGCCGCCTGCGTCTGGCCGGCCGCAGCCAGACCGACACGCGCCTGGGAACGGCCAAGGTCGACTTCGACGTTCTCCGCGCCCACGTCACCGAATTCCTGGGCGACGAGACACGCCCGATGCAGGTCGTTCTGCGCAGGCGCGACGGCAAAGAGGAAATGCTCGTACGCATCGCCGCCCAGATCCCCGACCCCGCCACCGCCGCACAGGTCCTGCAAGAGCGGCTGCTCGCCAGTCACCCCCTCGTCGAGGACGACCTCGCGCTGGAGATCTCCCATCCCATAGGCGTGGAATGGGTGACCCTCGACCAGCTCGCCGTCAATCCCCACAGCGGCAGGCTTCTGCACACCATCGACGAACGCGGCCACTGACCGGGACCCCGGCGGCTCCGATCGAGCGCATATCCAACGTCGCGTATCGCCATCGAATTACCGCTGTCAGCGCTCCGGTGCGTCCGGACGCGGAAGGGATGCCACGAATGGGACCAGTCAGTGTGCACAACGAGTGGGACCCCCTCGAAGAGGTGATCGTCGGCAGCGTCGAGGGCGCGCGGATACCGGCTCCGGACCTGTCGATGCACGCGGTGGGCCACCCGCATCTGAGCAGCGCCGACCAGATCCCCTCCGGCCCGTTCCCCGACGAGGTGATCGAGCGGACCGCCGCCGAACTCGATGAGCTGGAGCGCACGCTCACCGGCATGGGCGTGCGGGTGCGGCGACCCGACGCCCGCGACAAGAAGGCCGTCATCGCCACGCCCGACTGGCAGAGCGACGGCTTCTACGACTACTGCCCCCGCGACGTCCTGCTGGCGATCGGCGACACGATCATCGAGGCGCCGATGGTGCACCGGTCGCGCCTGCTCGAACCGTTCGCCTACAAGTCGATCCTGGTGGAGTACCTGCGGGCGGCGCCCGCTGGATCTCGGCTCCCAAGCCGCGGCTGCTCGACGACATGTACGACGCCGACGCGCCGGAGGGACGGCGGCTGCGCGATCACGAACCGGCCTTCGACGCGGCCAACGTCCTGCGGTTCGGCACCGACATCCTCTACCTGGTCTCCGACAGCGGCAACGCGCTGGGCGCCCGCTGGCTCCAGGCCGCCCTGGGCGACCGCTACACCGTCCACGCGTGCGAGGGCCTCTATCCCGGCATACACGTCGACAGCGCGATCACGCCGCTGCGCCCCGGGCTGCTGCTCCTCAACCCCGTCCAGGTGTCCGAGAAGCGGCTCCCCGCCTTCCTGCGCGACTGGGACCGCGTCTGGGCGCCGCCGATGGCCGACCTGCCGCTGGCCGACCACCACCTGCCCTGCTCGGAGTGGGTCGGGATGAACTCGCTGGTCGTCGCTCCCGGGAAGGTCATCCTCGACGATCGTCAGCACGAGCTGATCAGGGTTCTGGAGCAGCACGGCGTCGAGGTCGTTCGGCAGCGGCTGACCCATGCGCGCACGCTCAGCGGTGCGTTCCACTGCACCACCCTGGACGTGCGCCGAACCGGAACCTTGCAGACCTACCGATGACCCGCCGCCCGCCCGCGTCCGCGCGCGGTTCCGAACTCCAGTCCAGGGCGGAGGCACAGGCGCGATGACCATGATCGTGGTGTGGGAAACTGGGGCGTTCGCGGGCGGAAGACGACGACTGGAGCGGCCGGTGGGGGGTGTGCTGCGGATCTCGCGGTCCAACGCGCAGTTCCAGCAGTGGGAGGCGCTGCTGCGGAACCGCAACAAGCGGCAGCGGGCGGGGGAGTTCCTGGTGCAGGGCGTCCGGCCGATCACCTTGGCGGTGGAGCGCGGCTGGCCGGTGCGGGCACTGATCTATGACGCCGAGCGGCCCTTGTCGCGGTGGGCGACCGAGACGCTGGAACGGGCGGCCGAGGCCGAACGGGTGGCGATGGCACCCGAACTGCTGCGCCAGTTGAGCGGCAAGGAGCAGGAGGTCCCCGAACTGGTGGCGGTGGTCGTACTGCCAGCCGATGACCTCTCGCGGATCGAGGTGGGGCCGTCGTTCGTGGGAGTGGTGTTCGACCGGCCGACCGGGCCGGGCAACATCGGCACGCTGGTGCGTTCGGTCGACGCGTTCGGCGGCGGGGAGTGATCGTCACCGGTCATGCCGCCGACCCGTACGACCCCAAGGCGGTGCGCGCCTCCACCGGGTCGTTGCTGGCGGTGCCGGTGGTCCGCGTCCGCTCGCACCGCGAGGTGCTGGAGTGGGTGCGGGCGAAGCGGGCGTCCGGCCGTCCGCTGAACGTGGTCGGAACGGACGAGCAAGGCGCCGCCGACATCGCCGAGGTGGACCTGACCGGCCCGACGCTGCTGGTCATCGGGAACGAGACGTCCGGGCTCAGCGCGGGCTGGCGGGACGGCTGCGACCTCATGGCACGAATCCCGATCGGCGGGGCGGCCAGTTCGCTGAACGCCGCGAGCGCCGCCACGGTGGCGCTGTACGAGACCGTCCGCCAGCGGGGCCGCCGCCCTTAGAGAGCCGGTGGCCTGCCGTTACGAGCGGTACGGCGCTCGGGCCCCGGGTCCCCGTGCGGTCGGTCGGCGAGACCGGGCAGCGTCGCCGGCCCGGCGATCGCGGCGTGGCGTGGGTCCGGCTTGTGCCACTATGCCGATCATGGCGTGGCGATGGCGGCGGGCGACCGTACGGGCCCTCGTCGCCGTCGTGACCGCGACCGCGTCGGCCGGGTGCGGCGGTGCTCCCCGCGATGCGACGCCGGTGCCGCCGGTGTCCGCCGGGGCGGCGCCGTTCGTGCTGGCGCCGGACAAGCCGTCCGGGTTGTTCCTGGAGACGTTGCAGGCGGAGCCACCGGCGCGCGACCGGCTGGTCGTCTACGCCGAGCCGGGGCGCTCCGACCCGCTGACCGGACGGGTACTGGCGCTGACGCGCCAGACCGACCGCAACGGCGAACTGCCCGAGGGCTCGCGCACGGTGCCGATCCGCCGGTTCGGCAAGGGCCACCTGGGGCGGCAAGGGGACTTCGCCTGGATCGGCTGGAACGGCACGGCCCGCGAGGGCGAGGACCCGCCGCACTACGGCGTGATCGGTAAGGGGCTCACCGAGCGCGAGCTGCGTTCGGCGGCGGACGCCGTCGACAAGGAGCACCTCCGGATCGCCCGGTCCGGACGTCCCGCGGGGCTGCGGCCGTTCGCGGAGGCACCGATGGCCATCAGCAACGGCGACGTCCGGTTCGGGGCCGGGACCACCCAGGTGTGGTCGCGCGGTCCGGACGCCTGGCTCGCCGTGCGGACGCTGCGCGGCGACGCCCGGGTGGAGTCGCTGGCCCGCGTCATGACGTTCGGCGGGCCGGTGCGGATCCGGGGAAGCGCCGGAACGGCCGGAACGGTGGTGTTCCCGGCGGGCACGTCCGGACGTTGACGCGCGTGTGGCGGGAGGCCGGCGCCGTCGTCGCCGTGACCGCGCACGGGCTGCCGGAGTCCGCCGTGGACGCCGTGGTCGCCGGCCTGCGCCCGGTCCGGGGCGAGGGCCTGACCAGGCTCCGCGCCTCGATCCCTGCCTATCCGCCGGAACGGCTGGGCGAGCCGGGCGAGCGGCTGGCCGCCTCGGGCCGCGACGCGCACGCGATGTGGGCGGTCTTCGCCCGGCCGCTCGGACGGCCCGGTGCGTACATGGTGACCTGGCGCGGCCTGGACTCCCGGCGCGGCGTGATCGGCGGCGGGAGTTCCGGCTTGGACGCGCCGCGCCAGGGCGTGGTCTTCGGCGGCGGTCGCGAGGAGGACGGCCGGTTCGTCACCGGCGCCGTCAGCGCGGACGTGGCGCGAGTGCGCCTGGTGCTCGCGAGCGGCAGACCCGTCGACCTGCCGCTCGGCCGTCCGATCGGGCCGGACGGCGCCCGCTGGTTCGGCACCTGGGTCGAGGCGTCCCGCGGCCAGGTGCGCGAGGTGGCCGCCCTGGACGCCCGCGGACGGATCGTGGCGCGCAAGACCCGCTGGTGAGGAGCCGACCCCGGCAAGAGACACCCCTCACCCCGGGGTCCGCCGGGCGTCCGCGGCGGCGGGTCGGGCGGCCGCCGAGCGCGCCCCCTCCGTCCACGACGAACTCGATGCCGGCGATGTACTCCGACCGGTCGGTCGCGAGGAACAAGTCGCGCCTCCGCGACGTCCCACGGCGACCCCATGTAGTCGATGTTCACCCGTTCCGCCCCGATGGCCAGCGCGACGTCGGCGGCTCGGGCCCGGACCTGGCGCGGACGCGGACGCGACGGTCGTGCACGCGTTCTCGACGTTCACGACCGGGATCCGCCGGACGCCCGTCGCGCGCAGAACGATCTGCCCCGGGATCATGCGCTGGCCTTCGAGCTGCCCCTGGGCGGCGGTGCCGAAGAACGCCGCGTCAAGGGAGTCGGCGGTGGCGCCGCAGTCCCGCGGCACGTCGGTGACGGCCCAGCGGGCGCGAGGTCGCTGACGCTCTTTCCGGGATGCCCGCCGAACGACGTCATCCCGACGCCGACGATCCAGACAGGCCTTGTCATGGCTTCCTCTCGGAGCGGAGCGGTGGAGGAACGTCAATTATGCTACTCACGGTATCGTAACCGGAGATGGATTAACCTGTCCCGAGTGCGGAAATCCACCACGTCCGCCGCCGGACGTCCTCGCGCGGACCTGAACGCGACCGTCTTCGCGGCCACCCTGCGCACGGTGCGGGAACTGGGATACGCGGGCGCGACGATGGACCGCATCGCGGCGGCCGCGGGGACCGCGAAGACGACGATCTACCGGCGGTGGCCCTCGAAGGGCGCGCTGATCGCCGACTGCCTTCTGGACGCGTTCGGCCCGGTGCCGCTGGAGGGCGCCGGCCGGATCGAGGACATGGAGTCGGTCGTCCGCTGGGCCGCGGCGAAGATCGGCGAGCCGGGCGTGGGCGCGGCGTTCGCGGGCGTCTTCAGCGACGCCGTCAGCGATCCGGCCCTGCGCGAGATCCTGGCCTCACGGCTGCAAGAGCCGTACCGGCTCGCCCTCCAGGAGGCATGGGACGAGCCGGAGCACCGGATCCTGCTCTTCATCGACGTCATCATCGGGACCCTGCTCCACCGGATGGGCATGACCGGCGAACCGATGGTCGACTCCGACGTCACCGTACTGACCGAGATGGTTTTGGCCCCGTTCCGCTGACCGCCTCCGCCCGCCCGGCCTGCTCGTGCCGGGCCGGCGTCAGCCCGTCGCCCAGTGGCGGAGCTTCTCGGGATTGCGTACGACCCAGATGTGCTTGATGCGGTCGTCGGTGATGTCGAAGGCGAACACGGTGACGATGGCGCCGTCCTGTTCGGCGACGAGGCCGGGCTGGCCGTTGACGGTGCGTTCCAGGAAGGTCATGTTGCCGGGCTTGCGGCGGGCGATCTCGGCCCAGGCGTGCGCGATCTGCTCGTCGCCGTGGATGGGGTGCAGGAAGGTGGTGGCCAGGCCGCCGCCGTCGCCGGTGGCGGTGGCGTCGGGGTCGAGCAGGCCGACGAGGGCGGTGATGTCCTTGGCTTCCCAAGCCTGTTTGAAGTCTCTGATGACGTCGGCGCTTCGGGCCGTGGCGGGAGTGGTGCTGGGGCGTGCGGCGCGGACGCGGCGGCGGGCTGAGGAGGCCAGTTGGCGGCAGGCCGCGGGGGTGCGGCCGAGGATGTCGGCGATGTCGGTGAACGGGTGGCAGAAGACGTCGTGCAGAATGAACGCGACGCGTTCGGCGGGGGTCATCGCTTCGAGCACGACCAGGAACGCCAGGTTGATCGATTCGTCCAGGGTGACGCGTTCGGCGGGGTCGAGGGCGGCGCCGCCGGTGCGTCCGCTGATCCACTCGGTGTGTCCGGGCAGTGGCTCGGGACCCATTCGCCCACGTAGGTTTCGCGGCGGGCGCGGGCCGAGCCGAGGAGGTTGAGGCAGACGCGGCTGGCGACCGTGGTCAGCCAGGCGCCGGGAACCTCGATGGTCTCCCGCTGCCGCCGCGACATGGCGTACCAGCGGGCGTAGGTCTCCTGGACGGCGTCCTCGGCCTCGGACAGCGAGCCCAGCAGCCGGTAGGCGAGATTGATCAGATGCCGCCGCTCGCTCATGATCGCGTCCAGGCCCGGATCGGGCCGGCCGCTTCCCGCGTCGGCGGTGTCCGGCCTGGATGGGGTGGTCATGGTGCCGACGTCTCCTTTGGTCGTGTCCGTCCTCACCGTTCGGCAGGACAGCGTGCCGGATGCCAGGCCGATGGTGCCAACGAGGCGTCGCCTGACATTCCGGGGGCTGCGTTGTCGAACGGATGAGACCGACACATCGTCAGCCGACAGCGACCCCAGGGGGCATCATGACCACCTCAATCCCGGAAACCTCGTTCGCCGTCCCGGCGCCCGCGCAGCGCCTGGAGCGGGCGGCCGCCGCGCTGGCCGCGCACGGCTTCACCGTCGAGATCCTCGATGACGCCGCCGCCGCGCGTACCCGCGTCAAGGAGCTGATCCCCGAGGGCGCCAGCGTGTTCACCGGGGCCAGCGAGACGCTCCGCCAGTCGGGCATCGACGAGGACATCAACGCCGGCGAACGGTACGAGGCCGTCAAGCCGCGCATGCTGGCCATGGACCGTGCCACCCAGATGGACGAGATCCGGCGGCTGGGCGCCACCCCCGACGTCATCGTCAGCAGCGTCCACGCGGTCACCGAGACCGGCTCCCTCGTGATCGCCTCGGGCAGCGGCAGCCAACTGCCCGGCCACGCCGGCGGCGCCGCCCGCTCGATCTGGATCGCCGGCGCGCAGAAGGTCGTCCCCGACCTGGACACCGCCCTGCGCCGCGTCGAGGACCACTGCCTCCCGCTGGAAAACGCCCGCACCCAGAAGGTCCACGGATGGCCCAGCGCCATCAACCGCCTCCTCATCCTCAACGCGGAATACATCCCTGGACGCGGCACCGTCCTACTGCTCCGAGAAGCCATCGGCTTCTGAACGAAGGCATTCCCGCGTCCGGGCGCAAATGAGGCGGGGCGTCGCTAGCGACGCCCCGCCTCGGCATCACATCCTTGGAGGAAACCCATGGATACCGTCCCCACAACGCCAGAGATGCCGAGTTATGCCTGCTGTGCCGACAAGGACCACCAGGCCGCCGCCAGCACGATCCGCATTCCCCACCCCGGCCGATGGGCCACGCCGTCGGCCGGTCAGCAGGCGGCCAACCGTCCCCACGCCAGCATCCGGACCCTGGCCCAACAGGCCGTCCCCACCTTCAACTCCTAGCGGCCGCCGCGCGAACTCCGCTGCCCAACCCCGCCCGCATCACCAGCCCCGCCGCTGAGCGGTCAACCCACCGCCTTGCGGATACCTCATAACCCGGCCTACATCGCCGAGCCCACCCCGACGACCCCGACAACATCACACCTAAAACCTCGTTAGAAGCGGAGCCGTTTGTTGGCGTGGTTCTGAGCCGGTTGGTTATCTGGCCGGGGTCGAAATGTTGGTGAGTTTGGGAGCCATCTATCGGCTACTGCTCGGAATGTCTCGGCGCCGGGGCAGGCGCCTGCCCCGGGTGCGACCGCGGCTGTGCTTCGCCGGCTGGGTCTTGCTTACTTGCTTACTTGTCGGCCGGCGCGTACACGAGTTCGAGGATTCCGGACGGGAAGGCCTTGCTGTTCACCAAGCGCAGGTTCAGAGCCCGGTCCAGTTCGGGGAACAGCGGCGCGCCCTTGCCGGTGGCGGCGGGCAGCACCCACAGCCGGTACTCGTCGACCACGCCGAGCTTGATCAGGGAGTGCATGAACGCGGTGCCGCCGGCGGCGACGAGGTCCTTGCCGGGCTCGGCTTTGAGCTTGGCGATCTCTTCCGCCGTGTCACCGCCGACGATCCGGGTCTCGGGCCAATCGTCGGCGGTCTTGAGCGTGCGGGAGAACACGACCTTGGGGATCTCATTCATCGCCCGGGCGGACGGGTGGTCGGAGCCGGGCCAGTATCCGGCCATGATCTCGTAGGTGTTGCGGCCCATGAGGAAGGCCCCTGCCTCCCACAGCCGACTGACGAAATACTCCTCCTGCTCAGGATCGTCGATGCTCATCATGACGTCCCGAATCCCGTTGTCCCCGTCAGCGCTCTTACCGTCGAGCGAGACATAAAATCCCAGAATCAACTTCCGCATTTGGTGCCTCCCTGCGTTTCTTCCCGGGACGATCCCGGCGTCCACCGCTCGATCAGCTCGTGCTCGGCGGTTGGTCACTCACACACACTCAGACCACCCGTTCCCCCCAAAACTCATCGCGCTCCACGCCATCAACACTCTTCACTCGCAGTAGGAAGCCTCCTCCTCCCGCCACAACGGTCCGGGTGGCTGCCCCCAGCCCAGGGCCACGTACCACCGCCAACCACGCACCGGCCACGCCCGGTGTCGCGTATCCGCATCGGCTGCAATTGGCGTAACAAGGAACATCGGTACAGCGGTTATCGGTGAGAACGAACACGGTCCGCTCGTAGCCGTGGGGAGGGCGTTGACACGGTTCTCATACTCGCGGCGGGCCTTGCGCTGTGCGACAACGCGATGTCGTGACGTCGTGTTCTTCGGGCCCCACGCGCGCGTGCGTGTGAGGGCGTCTCGAAGCTCTCACAAGTCGCCGACGAGCAACGGCGATGCGTCGCGTTGAACTCGCCACGGCCGCCGCGACGGACGGCCCATTCCTGTCGTCGGGCGTACCGGGACGGGACGGGACGAACGCCGCCCACCCCATGCCACCCCGGTACCTCAAGCCAGGCTTTCGGGAGTTTCGGGACACGCCGACGCGCGCCCGCGTACGGGACTTTCTGGAGTTTCTGGAGTCGCGCCCACGCGCACGCGCGCCCACGCGCGCACGCGCGCGAGACGGCAGGGCGGGCCGGAACCTAGCCGGCGTCCTACTCCCGAACGTGTCCCCTCGGTGGGTAGGTCGTGGCTGGCATCCCGCGCGACTCGCTGTACGTGCCGGACGTCCTCTACAAGCGCGACGGCGGCAAGCGCCCGGAGATGATCGTCCCCGAAACCGCGAGCTACAGCGACATCGTGTTCGGCTTTCTCACCCTGGCCGGGTTCGCCTACGCTCCGCAGCTCACGGACCTGCCGGACCAGGGGATGTGGCGCATCGACCGCACGGCCGACTACGGCGCCTTCCAGGACGCCGCCCGTGGCCGGGTCGACCTGGTCCGGATCGAGCGGCGCTGGGAGGGCATCCCGCGGATCATCGGCTCCATCCGCACCGGAGCCGTCCGCGCCTACGACGTCATCCGGATGCTGTCCCGCGACGGTCGCCCCATCCCGCTTGGCGACGCGATCGCGCACTACAGGCGGATCGCGAAACCCTGCACATCCTGCGCTTGGCCGACGAGCCCGGATAGGCACCGCCAGATCAAGGTGCAGGCCAACGTCCAGGAAGGCCGCCACGCGTTCGCCCGGAAGATCTTCCACAGCCGGGCAGGGCAGCTCTACCAGCGCTACCAGGACGGCATGGAGGACCAGATCGGCGTGCTGGGCCTGGTCCTCAACGCACTCGTACTGTTCAACACCCGCTGCATGGACGCCGCCGTCACCCAGCTCCGGAGCGACGGCTTCGAGGTCCGGGACGGGGGTCCCGAACGGGTCTCCCCGTTCGCGCGACATCACATCAACGTGCTCGGCCGGTACTCCTTCCAGCTCCCCGACCTGCCCGGTGGCCTGCGGCTCCTGCGCGACAAGACCGCCGTGGAGCAGCTGTGACGGGGCAATGGTGGGGCTGGCGCCGGACGGTGCATCCCTATCGGGCCGGGCGCGCGGGCCAGGCCGGACGGAAGGGGTCAGGTGTCAGCGCGGTACGCCGAGGCCGTCGAGGACGATGCCTACGGCCCGGTCGAGTGCCTCGCCTTCGCTGAGGTCGGTGGCGTGTGCGAGGGCGCGCAGGAGGAGGGAGACGTCGTCGCCGGTGACGTCGGGGCGTGCGGCGCCGGCGGCCTGGGCGCGGTGGAGTGCGCCGTCGAGGGCCGCGCGGAAGGCGTCGGCCGCCTCGGTGACCGGCCGGGACAGGCCCTGGCCGTCGTCGTCGTGCGGGGGCAGCAGATCCAGCAGGGTCATCTTCACCGGCCCGGCCGCCGCGAGGGTCCTCATCAGGGAGGCGAAGGCTTTCCCGGGGTCCCGGCTGTCGGCGAGCGCCAGCGCCTGGGCGGTCAGCTTCTCCAGGTAGCGGCACGCGGTGGCCTCGATGAGGTCCTGCTTGGTGGCGAAGTTCCGGAAGACGGTGGCGATGCTGACCCCGGCCCGCTGCGCGACCTCCTCGGTGGAGGCGGCGGCCCCCTTCTCGGCGAACACATGCTCGGCGGCCAGCAGGACCTTCTCCCTGTTGGCGGCTCCATCGCGGCGCATACCGGACCTCTTTTGCAAACGTAGTGGCCACTACGTATGATGCGTAGTGAAGACTTCGCTTAAGGGTATGCCGCCGCGCCCGGCGCGCCAAACGCGCGGCTTCGGCGCGACGCGACGGCCCTGTCAGGGGCCGTGACCAAAGCACTAAGGAGCACCATCCATGTCCGTGACGGACGAGAACACCACTGTCGTGATCGTGGGATCGGGTGTCGCCGGCCTCGCCCTCGGCAACTTCCTCCTGCGCAGCGGGATCGACTGCGTGGTACTGGAGCGGCACAGCCGCGAGTACGTCGAGCAGCGCCAGCGCGCGGGCGTCATCGACCCCAGGGCCGCGCGCATGTTCCGCGAGTGGGGCCTGGAGGACCGGGTCCTGGGCGGCGCCCCCTTCGCGCCGGTGCTGAACTTCCGCGTCGACGGCGAGACGCGGCCCTTCCGGTACGTGACCGACGACCACGTCGACGGACGCTTCTGCCCCCAGCAGGTCCTCGTGCGCAACCTCATCGACGTCTTCGTCAGCGACGGCGGCGATCTCCGCTTCGGAGCCGAGGACGTCGAACTGGAGGACATCACCGGCCCCCGGCCGCGGGTGCGCTACCGCGACAGCACGGGCGCGACGCGAGCCATCACCTGCGACTTCATCGCCGGCTGCGACGGAGACCACGGCGTCAGCCGGGCGAGCATCCCCGACAACGTCCTCACCCGCCAGTCCCACGAGTACGGGTACGCCTGGCTGACCGTACTGGCCGACGCCCCCGCCAACCACCAGTCCATGATGGCGATCCACGACCGGGGGTTCGCCGGCCAGTTCGCCCGCGGCCCGCAGGCCAGCCGCTTCTACCTCCAGTGCCCGCTGGACACCTCCGTCCAGGAGTGGACGGACGACCGGATCTGGGACGAGATCGAGGCACGCTTCGGCGAACCGGTCACCGCGAAGGGCCCCATCACCAGCAAGACGCTGGTGCCGCTGCGCAGTGTTGTCCACGCCCCGATGAGCTACGGCCGCCTGTACCTGCTCGGTGACGCCGCGCACATCGTGCCGCCCATGAGCGCCAAGGGCATGAACCTGGCCCTGCACGACGCCGACGTGTTCGCGGCGGCGGTTCTGAAGCAGGTCAAGGAGCAGGACGCGGGCCCGCTGGAGGCGTACTCCGCCACCTGCCTGAAGCACGTGTGGAACTACCAGGCGTACGCCGCGTGGTTCACCGACCTCATGCACGACGCGGGAGACGTCTCCTACCACGGCGAGTTCCGGCGCAGCCTCGCACGCGCCGAGTTCGAACGCCTCTACGACTCCGAGACCGCCAACCGGCTCTTCGGCGAGTTCCTCACCGGCCTGAACTGAGCCCCCACCTCCTGGCCGAGTGAGCAGAGGTCGCAGGTCTGAGCACCCGGACCTTCAACCTCTGCCACCAGCACCTGCGGGGGCTGGAACGGGAAAACCCGTTCCAGCCCCCGCAGGAGCTCATGAACACCATGCCGTGACAGTTCGGTGGCGCAGCTTCAACCGCTGCTGCATCCCGGAGCGAGCAGACTGGTCAATTCCGCGATCGCCTATGCAGAGGGCTTGAAGTATCGGCGCACGTTCGCCAGCTTCTTGTGCCTCGACTCCGCCATCAGCCTCAGCAGCGACGCCCCCTGCTCCCCAGATGGGACAGAGCGGAAGGGCGATACTTGTGCAGGTCCCAGCCGATCCCCGGCCCCGCACAGCCGTGTGCTCATCCAGCAGTGCACGGGCCTGGCCGTAGGAGAGGCGGGCCAGACCGGTGTCCGGCATACGTCGCGCGGGTTGACGACCTTCCCGGACCGGGGCGGCGGTGGGTGACGAACACCGGGCCCCAGGTCCGGCCGCGCAGCAGG
The DNA here is from genome assembly GCF_009793335.1 of Actinomadura sp. J1-007. Classification (GTDB taxonomy): domain Bacteria; phylum Actinomycetota; class Actinomycetes; order Streptosporangiales; family Streptosporangiaceae; genus Spirillospora; species Spirillospora yumaensis. The sequence goes on from NZ_WING01000001.1 coordinate 5,964,854, forward strand.
CGGGGCAGGAGCCGCGCGGTACCAGCGTCCCAGTAGACGGTCTCCAGCACGAAGTCCTCCGGCTTGCTAGCCGTTCAACATCTGGAATCCGCCGTCGATCGGGATGTGCGCGCCGGAGACGGCGTGGAATCCGCCTTCGGCGATCGTGGTGATGAGTGCCGCGACATCGTCGGGTTCGGTGATCCGGCCGAGTACGGAGTTCTTGGCGAAGCGCGCCTCGCTGTCGGGGGTGCGCGCCGCGCTGCTCGCCTCGGTGCGCACCATGCCGGGGGCGATGGTGTTGGCGGTGACGCCATAGTGGCCGGCCTCGGCCGCGACCTGCCGGGCGAAGGTGTTGAGCGCGGCCTTCGCGGTGGCGTGCGAGATCGCGTTCGGCATGGTCATATCGGCGACCACGCTGGAGACGTACACGATCTGCCCGGACCGCTGCTCGCGCATCAGCTCGAGCACCCGCTGGGTGACGTGGAAGACGGCCGCCAGCTCGCCGGTGACCTTTCCGGCGAAGTCCGCCCAGCTCATCATGCTCAGCGGGGCGAAGGTGGGCGCGATGTTGGCGTTGCACACCAGCAGATCGATCCGGGTGGCGGCGGCGACGAGCCTGGCCACCTCGGCCGGCTCGCGCACGTCGGCCTGGATGGCCTCGGCCGTGCCGCCGACCTTCTCGATCTCCTGAACCACCGCACGCGCCGCGCTCTCGTCGCTGCGGTAGTTGACGATCACGTGAAATCCGCAGCCGCCCAGCCGGGCCGCGGTCGCGGCGCCGATCCCGCGACTCGCGCCGGTGATCAAAGCGGTTCGTTCCATGTGCCACCTCCGTGTCGGGCTGTCCTGGCTGAACGTACGGAACGTGGCTAACCTTTCGTAAGTACGTACCTCGGAGTAAGCTTCGGAGCCCGATGACGGTGTCCAGACAGGGAGAGGCCGACACGGACGATGAGTGACGTATTTCATGTCGACTGCCCAGCCCGCGCGGTGCTCGACCATGTCACCAGCCGCTGGGCCACGCTGATTCTGGCCGCCCTGCGCGACGGGCCGCTGCGGTTCTCCGAACTGCACACCAAGATCGAGGGCGTCAGCGAGAAGATGCTGTCCCAGACACTGCGCACGCTGGTGCACGACGGCTTGGTCATCCGTACGGTGCATCCAACGACACCGCCGACGGTCAGCTACGGGCTGACCGAACTCGGCGACGGCCTCACCCAGCTCCTGCACGGACTGATGACCTGGATCGGCGAACATGCGGCCGAGGTCCACACCGCCAGGGCAGCCCACCAGGCGCCCGCTACGGCCAATGCGAGCCAACCCGCCCAACAGTGACCGATCGCCCCGGCACCGGCCGCGAGCAGGGCGGGCACCGGTGGCTACTGGTCCGCCGCGATCGACCCACCGGCAACAAGCCGACAACGAAGGGTGCTCGGCAACAAAGGTTGCTCAGAGACACGGACGGAACCAGCCGTTGAGCCCAAGACCGTTTCTCAACGGTCCACTGAGCCGGGTGAGACGTCCGGAAGCCGCGGCCGTGATCACGATGAGCCAACCTGGCAACACGACCCAGCACCCCAGACCGAACGTTTGTTCGCACCAAGGGCGAGCCCGCGACCGCCGCCGCCTCCTCCGGGGCCGCCGGGTCCGTGGATGCCGGGCGCGCCCGGACCGTTCCCCGGGCCGCCGATGCCCGGCCCGCGCGGTCCCCGGCAGGGCGCCGGGAAACGCCGGGGCCTGGTCATCGCCGCGGCCGTCGGCGTCGTCCTGGTGGTCGGCGGGATCGGCGCCGCCCTGGACGACGACGGCGGCAAGCCGGAGACGAAACCGTCCGCGTCCGCGAAGCCGGAGACCGCGGTCGCGGGCCCGGACGGCAAGCCAGGGGTGCCGAGTCGGGAGACGTGGGAGTACGTCGCCTCCGCGCACCGTACGGCGTTCGTCGCCTACCTCCGCGCCCTCGACCCCGGCCTGACCCCCACCTCGCCCGGCGCCCGCGCCCGGCCGCTGCGCCGCGCCGTGAACGTGTGCCTGGACATCCACCAGGGCAAGCCGGATGCGACCGTGCTCCACAACACCGCCTACCGGTACAACGGCGGGCAGGCGTCCGTCCCCCAGGGCTCGCAGAAGGCCCGCCGCATCCTCGCGGCCGTCAAACGGTGGATCTGCGCGGACCCGGGCCTGCGCGCCCACTTCGCCAAGACCCACGAGCGGGCAGGATGACGCCATGAACACCCCCCATACGAACCGGATGACGACCACCACGCCGACGACACCGGCCCGAGCGACCGGGCGCTCCCGCCGGCGACCGAAGACCAAGACGGCCCCGCCGGAGGGTTACGCCGACGATCCGCCGTTCTGACGGCATCATGCTCCCTGGGGCCCTCCCGTGCGCCTGCCCGCTGTGGGAGGGGCCATCCTCGCCGGTGTGGCGGCGGCTCGGTTCATGGCGGCTGGGGGTTTATGGGGTGCTGGGGCCTTCGGCGCACAGTGCGTGGTCGATCAGGGCGCTGGCCGTTTCCTCCTGCTCCTTGATGTGCTCGAAGGTGTCGCCGCGCGCCTCGGACATGGAGACCACGGCGGTGCGCCCGCCGTCGTCGGTGACACCGTTGAGGGTGATGTAGCCGCCGTCCCCGCCCTCGTGGCTCCAGTAGGTGCCTCCGCAGGTCAGGGGGCGTTCGACCAGGCCGAGGCCGTAGCGGCCGCCGGGCCACAGCCGCTGGACCTCCGCGCTCACCGGGACGGTCCGCTTCATCTCGGCCAGTTGCCGCGCCGGCAGCAGCCGGCCCGCGAGCAGCGCACGGAAGATGCGGTTCTGGTCCCGCGTGGTGGTGACCCACGAAAGGTTCTGGTAGTCCACCGGTACCTGTTCGGTGACGTCCACCCGGGCACCCGGACCGAACAACTGGTAGGCCCGGGCGTGCGGCCGGGGCAGGGTCTGCGAGGTGCCGCCCCACCGGGTTCGGGCGAGGCCGAGCGGGCGCAGGATCCGGTCTTCGATCTCCCGGTGGGCGGGCCGGCCGGTGGCCTTCTGGATGATCATGTCGAGCAGGACGTAGCCGGTGTTGGAGTACGCCCAGCCCTTGCCGGGCGGGAAGTTCGGCGTGTGGGCCATGGCGCGTTCGATCAGCTGCTCGGGGCTGTAGACGTCGTGGCGCTGCCGGTAGTACTCCTCCGGCGTGGTGTAGCCGGGCAGGTCGTCGCGGATCCCGCTGGTGTGCCGGAGCAGATGGCGAACAGTGATCCGGCTGCCGTCGTTGCCGTTGCCGCGCACCACCCCCGGCAGCCAGTGGGCGACGGTGTCGTTCAGCGACAGCCCGCCCTCGGCCTCTAGCTGGAGAACCACCGCGGCCACCAGCGTCTTGGACGTGCTGGCCATGCGGAAGTAGCCGTTGGACGAGACCGGGCGGCCGGTGTCCAGGTCGGCGGTACCGCTGGTGGCGACCCACTGCCGACCGTCAGGACCGACCATGCGGGCCTGCACACCACTGACCCCCAGAGCGCGGATCGCCTCGGCGTCCTGCCGCAACCGCGCCACAGCGGAGGGACCGCCGGGCCGGGCGGCAGCCGGGACCGCATCACAGGCGAGCAGCGCAGCGACACCGAACGCCACAGCCAGGCGCCTACGCAGAGTCGAAGTCATGCGCGGAACGCTATTTCCGGCCTCCACCGGCCCGCGACCAGGCACACTCCCAGATCGCTACGGGAGTTACCCCTACCACCGCGGCCAGGCCCCCGGCTCAACGGCGGCTGTTGTCGGTGTACGGAGCCAAGGGCAGACCCCGGGGACGCGAACGGTGTAGCGGTTCGATCGCTGCCGATGCGTCCCGCGGCTGCTCGTCGTTCCACCGCCGAACCGGGCGTCACCGGAGAAGGCTGCACCGCCGAACCCAGCGTCATAGGAGAAGGCCGCATAGGCGAACGCAGCGACGCCGGAGAAGGGCCCATCGCCGAATCCGGCGTGGCCGGAAGAGACTGCACCGGTGAACCAAGTGAAGTCACCGAAGGTCACACCGCGAAACTGGGCGTCACCGGAGAAGGTGGTCCGACTGAACCGAGTGTCACCGGAGAAGGCCGCCTCCTGGAACCCTGCGAAGCCGGTGAAGACGGTGTTGGTGAAGTCGGCGTTGTGGAGATGGCAGCCGGTGAGCACGAAGTCGGTGAGGGTGGCGCCGGTCAGATCCAGGGAGATGTCGGCCCAGTGATGTTCGGCGTCGGGGCGTAGGTGGGTGGACAGGAGACGTTGGGCGGTGAGGCGGACCTGGTGTTCCTCGCGTGGGTCGGGTGCGGGCGGCACGGCGGGGGCGGTTCCGGTGGTGCGGGTGGCGTGGTAGCGGCGGGCCGCCCGGCGCTGCCCGCCAGCCGGGTCCGAGAACGCTCCGCTGGGTCCGTACGGCATGCTCGTGGAGACCATCACCGGAGTGATCAGGACTCTGACCTGGAAGACGTGGAGCGGGCGACGGGAATCGAACCCGCGTAGCCAGTTTGGAAGACTGGGGCTCTACCATTGAGCTACGCCCGCGCGCGTGTACGAGGGGATCATGGATCCCTCGAACGCCATCCCGTAGCGTACAGGGTTTCGAGGGTGGTCGTGGAACGCGGCGAACGGGGCTGATCCGCACTACACTTCACGCGACACGGGCTGTGGCGCAGTTTGGTAGCGCACTGGCTTTGGGTGCCAGGGGTCGTGGGTTCAAATCCCGCCAGCCCGACCGAGGTCGCACGGCGTCTACGCCTCCCATGCGTGGGAGAGGGGTAGCGGCTGGGGAGACGATGTTCCGCGCCGTCTCCTATGGACACGCGGGCAGCTCGTCCAACAACGGTACGGGCGAGCGTGGACACTGTGCCGCTCGCTGTACCGAACGGACTCGTAGTGCTGTCGTCGGCGCTGTGGTTCCCGGTCGGGGGCGGCGCCGGGGTCACCGGCCGCGCACCGCGATCGCGCCCGGCGGTCACATGGCGATCTCCTTGCCCCGCACCGACCGGTGACATGGGGCGGGGTCACTGGGCGCGCTGCTCTCGGTTCAGTTCGCCCGGTGGTGTGACCTGGTCCGCGGGCCCCCGGTAGACGCCGAAACCAGCAGGTCGGCTTCCGGTCTGCGGTGGGAGTGAAGACTTGCCCGACGGCGGGTTCCGTTGAGGGAAGAACGGACTGGCCGTGTCTCATCGTTTAACTCTACGTGTTCAGGTAATTACGTTCCGTGGCCATCTGGTTCGGGGAAGCCGAGCTCTGGGAGCGGGCGTCGGGCCGTACGGTCACGCCGAGTCGCTGGAGGCCGCGCGGCAGGAGTTGAGCGCGGCCGAACGGCGTGGGCTGGGCGAGCCGTCACCGCCGTCGCATGAGCGCTGAGCCGAGCCGCCGCCACGGGATGCGGAAGGGAGGTGAACGTCATGGGAGGCGATTACCCGTCCACCTGGGATCACGCCGAGTCGCTGGATGCCGCACGGCAGGAGCTGAGCGAGGCCGAGCAGCGTGACCTGGACGAGCAGACGCAGGCCGCTGAGGAGCGCTGAGCGGAGCGGCGCCCCGCCACGAGATGCGGGAGGGAGGTCAGGCCATGGGCAGCGAAGTCGTCGCGGACTATTTCGACCACGCGAAGACGCTGGAGGCCGCACAGCAGGAGCTGAGCGAATCCGAGCAGCGCGAGCTGGACGAGCAGACGCAGGCCGCTGAGGAGCGCTGAGCGGAGCGGCGCCTGAGCGATCGAGGAGGGAGGTGAACGTCCTGGGAGCGCTATGGAGCACCCTGTACGACCACGCCGAGTCGTTGGAGGCCGCGCAGCAGGAGCTGAGCGAGTCCGAGCGGCGCGAGCTGGACGAGCAGACGCAGGCCGCTGAGGAGCGCTGAGCCGCGCGCCGCCTGAGCGATCGAGGAGGGAGGTGAACGTCATGGGAGGCGAGTACCCGTCCACCTGGGATCACGCCGAGTCGTTGGAGGCCGCAGGGCAGGAGCTGAGCGAGGCCGAGCAGCGCGAGCTGGACGAGCAGACCCCGACGGTTCAGGAGCGCTGAGTCGCTCCGGTCGCCGTCGAGCGATGCGGGAGGGAGGTGAACGACATGGGATACAGCGCGTTGCCCTACGACCACGCGAAGACGTTGGATGCCGCGCGGCAGGAGCTGAGCGAATCCGAGCGGCGCGAGCTGGACGAGCAGACGCGTGACAGCGATGAGCACTGACTCGTGAGGCCGGTGTTCCTGGCGGGCGTGAGCGCCGCTCGCGTCCGCCGGGTCGGGACTGCGGCCGTGTTCAAAGGGAGTGTCGGGTGGAACAGGTGAACGCCGGGCCGGTCGGCGCGGCCGTGCGGCCGGGTACGGCTCCGGGCCCCTCGCCGGCCGTGCGGGCGGTGACGGGGGCGTGGGTGGAGCGGGCGATGTCGTTGGAAGGCGCGGAGCGCAGTGCGCGTGCCGCGCTGGAGACGCTGGGATGGCGGCCGGAGCTGCGTCGGCTGGGTGACCACGGTGGTTTGGAGCTGTGGTCATGTCGGCTGCTGGACGCGGACGGAGCGCAGGTCTCCGACTGGGCCCAGGGGCGGGGAAGGGCGCTGCGGACGAGGCGCGGGTGGGAGCGTTGTTCGAGGCGCTGGAGCACCATTTCTCCGGTCCGGCGTGCTTCGACCCGGCGCGGGTGACGATGCGCTCGGGGGAGGACCTGGCGGCCGGGCCCTTGGCCGCCGAAGCGTGTGCCCCGGCGCTGGCCGCCGCCGGGACGGTGGCGTGCCACGACTACACCCCGATCCACGCCGTACTCCCGCCCGGTTCCGGGCCGGGCAGCGGCGCGCCCGTTCACGGGCCGAACGGGTCGCCTTCCGAGGACGGTGCGCAGGAGACGGCCGGGTCGTTGGCGGTGCCGCTGGTACTGGCGGGCACCTGGTATTTCGACCGGCCCGAGCTGCGCCAGATGGCCGGGGACGGCACCGACTACCGGGCGCTGGCCCGCTACAGCTGGAACAGCGGCTCGGCGATCGGCGTGAACCGGGCCGAGGCGCTGGTGCACGCGCTGAACGAGACCATCGAACGGGACGCGGTGTCGCTGCTGCTGGCCCGCCTGTTCGTCCACCGCGACACCCGGTGGCTGCGGGTGATCGACCCCGAGACGCTGCCCGCCCAGCTCGCCGCCGCCCACCACGCCCTGCGCGCCCTGTCGGGCAGCCCGGTCCACCTGGTCGAGGTGACCACCGACATCGGCGTGCCCGCCTTCATCGCCTACACCCACAACGCGGCCTGCACCGAGGGACGCATCGGTGCCGGGGCGTCCCTGTCACCGGCCTACGCCGCCTGGCGCGCCCTGGCCGAACTCGCCCAGCGCCAGCTAGGTGAACGCGCCTTCCCGGGCCCACGCGTCACCCCGTCGATGCAGGGGCTGGAGCGTTATCCGGCGTTGCGCGCCGCCGCCCGCCTGGACCTGCGCGACCATCTCACCCGCGCCCCCCGCGTCCCGTTCCGCGACGAGGATCCGGGGGACCGGCCGTCCCGCACGCTGCCCGAGCAACTGCGCGAGCTGACCGGGCTGCTCACCGCGGCCGGACACCGCCCCTACCACCGGGTCTCCGCGATCCTGCCGGGCGGGATCACCGTCGTCCACGCCTTCGTCCCCGGCTTGGAACGCTTCTGGCTGGTCACCGACGGCATGCTCGTCATCCCAGGCCCCCGCGCCAAAACCCTCGCCTCCGCGTCCGGTGCCGTCCCGACCAGGTCGGCGTACCGAGGGGAGCAGGCGTGACCTCTCCCCGCACCGACACACCCACCGGCGAACCCCTCAGCGTGCCTGCCGGACGCGACGCCGGTGATCCGGCGCCGGGGCCGGAGCCGGCAGGAGCCGAGCGGGCGCGACTGCGGCGGGCCCGGTGCGTGGTCTGCTACTGGACGCCGGCCGGAGTGTTCACCGCCCACCCCTACCCGCACGGCCACCCGGTGGCGCTGGACGGCCCGGCCGCCACGGTCCTGGCCGCCTTCACCGACTGGACCACCCCGGGGCAGGCCCGCCGGATGCTCGACGGCGCCGGCCACGAGCCCGCCCGCGGGCCCGGTGACGAGTTCACCGAGACGGTGCGGCGGCTGCGGGAAGGCGGACTGCTGCTCGCCGAGCACACCGAACGCGCCGCCCGCGACGCCGACCTGGCCGCGCGCTGGGCACCCTGGGGCCCCAGGCCCCGTTCCTGCACTACACGACCCAGGACTTCACCCCGCCCCCGCCGCCATCCCCGCCATCGGGCCCCGAGCACACCACCGCGCCCGATCCCGGCCGCGACGCCGACGCCCGCGCCACCGGGAACGGCGGCCGAACCGGTGACGGCTCCGATGCGGACGCGCGTGCCGCGGCGGTCCCGGCACCGCTGTTCCACAGCCATCCCGAGGCCGACCGCGTCCTGCTGCCCCGCCCGCTGCCCGATCTGAACGAGCCGTTCGGGCGGGTGCTGTACCGGCGCCGCACCCACTACGCCTTCGCCCCCGACCCCGTCCCGCTGGAGACCCTGGCGACGCTGCTGGCCACGGTGTTCGGCCCCACCGCCTTCCTCGACGCTGGCCCGCACGGCACTCTGGCCCTGCGCACCAGCCCGTCACCGGGCGCCCTCCAGGAACACTCCGCCTACCTGGCCCTCTACAACGTCGAGGACATCGAACCGGGCTGGTACCACTACAACCCGATCCAGCACAGCCTGGAACTGCGCACCGAGGGCTGCACCCGCCAGACCGTCACCGCCGCCTGCGCCGGGCAGGACTGGGTCGCCGACGCCGCCTTCCTCGTCGTGCTCGCCGCCGACCTGCGCGCACCCATGCGCCACAACCCCGACCCCCGTTCCTACCGCGTCACGCTCCTGAGCGCCGGACACCTCGGCCAGACCTTCGCCCTGACCGCCACCGCCCTCGGCCTCGCGCCGTTCCAGATCGCCGCCGACCACGACACCGCCCTGGCCGCCCACCTCCGCATCGACAACCTCACCCGCACCCCCACGCACCTGCTCGGCGCCGGCCTGCCCGGCGACCGGCCGGACCCCCGCCTCATCCCCGCCGGACTCCACGCCTTCCCCGCCGACCCCCCGGCCTGAACAACGGTCGGGATCGCGCCGCACGCCGGTGCTCGGCGGTCCACGGGCGGGGGACTGCGGAAGCGCGGTCGTCCGGCCGGTCGCGGTCTCGGTCCTCGTGCGCGGGATGCGAGCCAGTCCGGTGGCGTCCGGGCCTTGGGAGGGCGGGGACGGGGCGTGGGGTGGAGGCACCGGCGCGCGTGACATCAAGGCGGCTGCGGTCTCAGTCGGGGGCGAACGGGGCGCTGACCTGGGGTTTCGGGAGTACGGGGCGGTGGGTTCGGCGTCAAGATCCGGTCTAGGCGGGGGCGGCGGTGGTTACGTGCCGTCCGTGGGGCAACAACGAGCGAGACCGACAGCCGGACGAAAGGGAGATCATGAGTGATTCCGCAGACCGGAAGGGCGGCCGTTCGGGCAGGACCCGGGCACGGGCGCCGGGGCCAGCTCGGGCATGGAGGACCTGCCGCACGAGCGCGCCGTGCTCGGCAGCGGGAGCGCCGCGGAGGGCTACGACATCCCCGACGGCGGCGACGGCACGCGGGAGGGCGACCCGATCGCCGGGGTCAAGGTCGAGCCGGGCGAGGCCGAGCGCACGCCCCGTACGGCGGAGTGAGCCGCAGCGGGGACGCGGCCGAGGCGCCGCGGCCGTCCACCGTACGGGCCGACTACGACCGCGTCGCCGTCGTCACGGGCGCGGATTCGGGGATCGGGCGGGCGACCGCGGCGGCGCTCGCCGCGCAGGGGTTCGACGTCGGGATCACCTACCACCGGGACGAACGGGGCGCCGAGCGGACCGCCGAGGAGGTGGCGGAGGCCGGGGGCCGCGCGGCGGTACGGCGGCACGACCTGGCGGACCCGCCCGCCGCGGCGGGCGTGGTGGACGAGCTGGCCGACGAGCTCGGCGGCCTCGGCGTCCTGGTCAACAACGCCGGCACCGGTAGTTCCCGCCCGCTCGTCGACATGGACTACGACGAGTGGCGGACGGTGCTGGCGGTCGATCTGGACGGCGCGTTCCTGTGCGCCCAGCGCGCCGCCCGGCGGATGATCGGCCGCGGGGCCGGCGGGCGCATCGTCAACGTGACGAGCGTGCACGAGGAGTACCCGCTCCTCGGCGCGGGGCCGTACTGCGCGGCGAAGGGCGGGCTGCGGATGCTCGCGCGCGTCCTCGCGCTGGAGCTGTCCCGGTACGGCATCACGGTCAACACCGTCGCCCCCGGCGAGATCGCCACCCCGATGACGGGGCAGGAGGACGAGCCGCCGGAGCCGGACAGCCGGCCGGGGTACCCGCCGGCGCGTCCGGGGGACGCCCGCGAGGTCGCGGCGGCCGTCGCGTTCCTGGCCGGGCCGTCGGCCTCGTACATCACCGGCGCGTCGCTGTTCGTGGACGGCGGCCTGGGGATCATGGGGCCGCAGGCCGCCGAGTCGCTGACCTCGGCGCGCTGGCGGGAGGGGTGACCCGGCCCGCCGGACGGGGGGCGCGGCGGGTGCCGTGACCGGAGGGTCAGCGCCGCGGGTACCGTTCGTCGGAGTTCGAGATGGTGTTTGAACCCCGAGGAGAACCCGCCATGGACGAGCCGGTCACCGAGCGCGGCAGGGGGCCGCGCCCCAGGTTCCTGAACGCCGGCAGCGGCCACCGCGCCGACCGGGTGTCGCTGGTCAACGACGCGCTGGACACCGCGCTGCGCTACAGCAAGGCCGCGATGGGCAACGTCCAGCTCCTCGACCCCGAGGCGCGGGGGCTCCGGATCGCCGCGCAGCGCGGGTTCTCCGACGCGTTCCTGGACTACTTCGAGGTCGTGGACGACACGACGAGCGCGTGCGGGCAGGCCATGCTCAAGGGCAAGGCGGTCGTGGTCTCGGATGTCGCGTCCAGCGCCGTCTTCGCGGGGACGGAGGGCCGCGAGGTGATGCTCCAGGCGGGCGCGCGCGCCGTCCAGTCCGTGCCGCTGACCGGTCCCGGCGGGGAGATCCTGGGGGTCTTCTCCCTGCACTATCGGACGCCCGACAGCGTGCTGAGCGCCGACCGGCGGCTCCTGACGGCGGTGGCCCGGCGCGCGAGCCTCCTGCTCCAGGCGGACGGCGCGTAGGCGGCCCGCGTCCGGGAACGGCGCGTGCTCTGGGCGGATCCTGCCGTACCTGGGGGAGTGTGCGCTGGTAAAGGGGGGTATTGAGCGAGAGGTGATGCCCGAGGCGCACCAGGGGGAGAGATGAAGGCCGTTCAGTATCGGCGGGTCGGGGCGGCGCCGGAGGTCGTCACGGTGCCCGAGCCGGAGCCCGGCCCCGGAGAGGTGCTGCTGAAGGTCACGGCGGCCGGGGTGTGCCACTCGGACATCGCGGTGATGAGCTGGCCCGCGGAGCAGCTCCCGTTCCCCCTCCCGCTGACGCTCGGGCACGAGGGCGCGGGAACGGTCGCGGCCGTGGGGGACGGCGTCAAGGGCCTGGAGATCGGCGAGTCCGTCGCCGTGTACGGGCCGTGGGGCTGCGGGACGTGCCACCTGTGCGCGCAGGGCAAGGAGAACTACTGCCTGCGCGCCGAAGCGCTCGGCATCCGGCCTCCGGGGCTGGGCGCGCCGGGCGCGATCGCCGAGTACCTCCTGGTCGACGACCCGAGGCACCTCGTGCCGCTGGGCGACCTGGACCCCGTGCGGAACGTTCCGCTGACGGACGCGGGGCTGACGCCGTACCACGCGATCAAGGGCGCGCTGCCGAAGCTGACGCCGGGCGGCGCCGCCGTGGTGATCGGATCGGGCGGGCTCGGGCACGTGGGCGTCCAGCTGCTGCGGGCGCTCAGCGCCGTACGGGTGATCGCGGTCGACGTCTCGGAGGAGAAGCTCGAACTGGCCCGGACGGTCGGCGCCCACGAGACCGTGCTGTCGGACGCCGCCGCCCCGGCGAGGATCCGGGAGCTGACCGGCGGGCTCGGCGCGCAGGCGGTCTTCGACTTCGTGGGCGTCCCGCCGACCGTGGCGATGGCGACGGCGGTCGCGGGGGTCGAGGCGGACGTCGCGATCGTGGGGATCGGCGGCGGCGTCGCGCAGGTGCAGTTCGGCGTCACCGCCTACGACGCGGCGGTGCGGGCTCCCTACTGGGGCAGCCGCGCCGAGCTGATGGAGGTGCTCGACCTCGCCCGGACCGGCGCCGTGGACGTCCATGTCGAGACGTACACGATCGACGAGGCCCCGAAGGCGTACGAGCGGCTGCACGCGGGCGAGATCGACGGCCGGGCCGTGATCGTCCCCTCCGCCTGAGGGGGCCTGGGTGAACGACGGGCGGTCGGAGCGGCCCCGGAGGCTGCGCGGGGCTCGGTGAACGACGGGCCGGGGCGGCCCTGGAAGGGCCGCCCCGGCGGGCTCAGAGCAGGTCGCGGGCCGCTTTCGCCGCCTGGCCGATCGCTTCGGCCAGGCGTTCGGGGTGGCGGCCGCCCGCGTTCGCGGTCGTGCCCTTGCCGCCTGCTCCGCCCCCGACCGCCTTCGCCGCGTCGGACAGCAGGTCGCGTGCCTCGACCCGCGTCCCGGGGCTGAGCGTCGCCACGAGCATCGCCTTGCCGTTCGCGGTCGTTCCGAGCACGACCGCGCCGGGGCCCGGACGGGACGCCAGGGTGCGCGCCGCGAGGGGACGGAGCTCGTCCGGGCCCACGTCCGGGACGGCCGCCGCGACCAGCCACGCACCGCCGAGCGGTTCGCCCGCCGAAGCCAGTTCGCGTGCGCGCGCGTCGAGTTCGGAGCGGCGCAGCTCCGCCAGCGCCCGCTGCGCCTCCGCGAGGGCGTCGATCCGCTGCCGGAGCCGTTCGGGCGCCTGGTCCGGCGGGACGTCGAGGAGGCCGGCCAGCTCGTTCAGCAGCGTCCGCTCGTGGTCGTGGTGGCGCAGCGCGTCGGGGCCGGTGAGCGCCTCGACGCGGCGCAGCCCCGTCCCGATGGACGACTCGCCGAGGATGTGGACGGGGCCCGCCGCCGCGCCGTGCCCGACGTGCGTGCCTCCGCAGAGTTCGCGCGACGCGTCGCCGATGTCGACGATCCTGACGCTGTCGCCGTACCTCTCGCCGAACAGCGCGACCGCGCCCGCCCGTTCCGCCTCGGAACGGCTCGTCTCCCACACGCGCACCTCCGGATCGTCCAGGAGGTAGTCGTTCACGAGCGTCTGGACGGTGCGCAGCTCGGCGGGGGAGACGTGGGAGAAGTGCGCGAAGTCGAACCGCAGCCTGCCCGGCTCCACCCGCGACCCGCGCTGCCCCGCGTGCTCGCCGAGGACGCGCCGCAGCATCGCGTGCAGGACGTGCGTCGCGCTGTGCGAACGCGCCGTCGCCGCGCGGCGTTCGGCGTCGACCACCGCCTCCACCCGTTCCCCGGCGCGGACCTCGCCGGACGTGACGCGCGCCGTGTGGACGTGCAGGCCGTCGAGCCCCGGACGCGTGTCGAGGACGTCGAGCGTCGCGCCGTTCGCGGCGCGCAGCGTGCCGGTGTCGCCGACCTGGCCGCCCGCCTCCGCGTAGAACGGGCTGCGGTCGAGGAACACCTCGATCTCGTCGCCCTCGACGGCCGCGGACGTCCGGCCCGCGCCGTCCAGCAGCGCCACGAGCCGCGCCTCCGCGGCGGTCGTTCCGTAGCCGACGAACTCGGTGAGCCCGTGCTCCGCGCCGATCCGCCGGTACACGTCGCGGCGCGCGACCGCCGAGCCCTTCCTGCCCCGTTCCGCGTCGCGCGCCTGGCGGCGCTGCTCGTCCAGGAGCGCAGCGAACGCGCCCTCGTCCACCGTGAGGCCCGCCGAACGCGCCGCGTCCAGCGTCAGGTCCACCGGGAACCCATAGGTGTCGTGCAGCTCGAACGCCGTCCGGCCCGGCACGGTCCCCGAGCCCTCGCGGCGCGCGCGCCCGATCGCCGACTCCAGGATGCGCGAGCCCTGCCGCAACGTCCGGTCGAAGCCCTCCTCCTCCGCCGACACGACCCGGCGGATCAGGTCGCGCCGCTCGTTCAGCTCGGGCCACGCCGCGCCGAGGTTGGCGACGACGCTCGCGGTCAGCTCCGGCAGGACGGGCCCGTCGACGCCGAGCAGGCGCGCGTGGCGTACGGCGCGCCGCATCAGCCGCCGCAGCACGTACCCCCGTCCGTCGCGCGCGGGCAGCACGCCGTCGGCGACGAGGAACGAGACCGACCGCGCGTGCTCGGCCACGACGCGGAACGAGACGGACTCCTCGCTCCCGTCCCGCCCCGGGTACGGGCGGCCCGCGAGTTCCTGGACGCGCAGCAGCGTCGGCAGAACGAGGTCGGTCTCGCACACGTTGTCGGCGTCCTGGAGGATCGCCGCGAGCCGGTCCAGGCCGAGGCCGGTGTCGATGTTGCGCGCGGGCAGCTCGCCGAGGATCGGGTAATCGTCCTTGCCCGCGCCCTCGCCGCGGACGTTCTGCATGAAGACGAGGTTCCACAGCTCCTGGTAGCGCTCGCCGTCCACCGCCGGGCCGCCCTCGCGCCCGTACGCCGGGCCCCGGTCGTAGTGCAGCTCGGACGACGGCCCGCAGGGGCCGGGGACGCCCATCGACCAGTAGTTGTCGGCCATGCCGAGCCGCTGGATCCGGTCCGCCGGGACGCCCGCGCGCCGCCACAGGCGCTCGGCCTCGTCGTCGTCGAGGTAGACCGTCACCCACAGGCGCGCGGGGTCCAGGCCGAAGTGGCGCGTGAACAGCTCCCACGACCAGGCGATCGCCTCCGCCTTGAAGTAGTCGCCGAACGAGAAGTTGCCGAGCATCTCGAAGAACGTCGTGTGCCGGGTCGTACGGCCCACGTTCTCGATGTCGGAGGTGCGCGCGCACTTCTGGACCGTCACGGCGCGCGGGTGCGGCGGCTCGGTCTCGCCGAGGAGGTACGGCTTGAACTGGTTCATGCCCGCGTTCGTCAGCAGCAGCGTCGGGTCGTCCGGGACGAGCGGGCTGGACGGCACGGCGCGGTGGCCGCGCTCGCGGAAGAAGTCGAAGAACGTCGAACGGATGTCAGCAGAGCGCATGGGACGGCCTCACGAGGTCGATGGGATGACGGAGCACGCCGCCGAACCGGGCCGAGAACGAACGCTCGTTCCCCGGCTCGGCGCGGCTAGCTCGCCGTCCCACCTCGTAGAAGGCCATCACGACACGCTACCCGGCGCCGCCCCGCCGCGGCATCCGGTTAAACGGGCGGCGACCCCCCGGCGGCGCGGGCGCCGTAGGCGGCGCGGGGACCGGTCCGCGCTCGGTGCTCCGCCGTGCGCCGTTCACGCCGTGTTCGCACGGCGTTCACCCGGTGCCAGTGATCTGGGCTCGTGAACGTTGAACGCACCCCCCGCTCCGGTCGCGACCGGAGGACCGACCGTTCGAGGGGCCGGAGAAGGGCCGCGCGCCGCAGGCGCGGCGCCGACCGCGACGGGCAGGGCGACGGCGAGGACGGCGGACGGGGCGGCGGCGGCCAGGTGGCGCGGCGCGGTCCGGCGGACGCCGCCCGGGGGCCCGGCGCCGCGGGGGCGGACGCGCGCGGGCGCCGGGCGAGGCTCGCCGCGCCGTGGATCGTCGGAGGGCTCACCGGCGTCATCACGGCGGTGACGACCTCGCTGGACGCGGTGGACGTCGCCGCGCCCGCCAAGCTCGGGATCGTCGCGGTCGTGGCGCTGCTCGCGGGCGTCGCGGCGTGGGGCGCGCAGCAGGGGAACGACGCGGAGCCCGAGCCCGCCGCCGCGCCCGCCGCCCCGCGCAGCTCCCGCCCGTCATCGCGCACTTCACCGGCCGGGACGCCTCGCTCGCCGAGCTGCGCCGCGCGGTCGCGTCCGAGGCGGGCGCGGGCTCGCCCGCCTCGCCGCTGGTGGTGTCGGTGCACGGGCCCGCCGGGGTCGGCAAGTCGGCGCTCGCGGCGCGGTTCGCGCACGAGATCGCCGAGGGCTACCCGGACGGCCAGCTCTACTTCGACCTGCGCGGCGAGGGCGAGACCCGGGTCCGGCCCGAGGAGGTGCTGATCGGGTTCCTGCTGGTCCTCGGCGTCCGGCTCACCACCGACCCCGGCGGGCTGCCCGAGCTCCAGAAGCTGTGGTGGACGCACGCGCGGGGCCGCCGGCTGCTCGTCCTGCTCGACAACGCGCGCGACGCCGACCAGGTGCGGGCGCTGCTGCCGCCCGTCGGCGGCTGCGCGGTGCTCGTGACGTCCCGGCGGCCGCTGTACCTGCGCAACACCTTCGACCGGCGGCTGCCCGAGTTCACCGAACGGCACGGCGTGGAGCTGCTCGCCCGCCTCGCCGGGGAGGAGCGGATCCGTTCGGACCCCGAGTCGGCGGCCCGGATCGTCGAGCTGTGCGGACGGCTGCCGCTCGCCATCAGCATCTGCGGCGGACGGCTCGCCGCGCGCGAGTCGTGGACGGCGCGGGAGCTGGCCGGACGCCTCCAGGACCAGCGCCGCAGGCGGCTGGACGAGCTGGAGGTCGCCCGGGACATCGACAAGAGCGTCCGGGCGAGCCTCGCCCTCAGCTACGCCGACTGCAGCCAGACGCAGCGGCGGCTGCTGCGCACGTTCGGGCTGCTGGACGTCCCGGACGCGCAGGCGTGGGTGGCGGGCGCGCTGCTCGGCGTGTCGGACCTGGAGGGCGACGACCAGCTCGAAGCCCTCGTGGACGCGCAGCTCGCCGAGTGCTCGGGTACCGACGCGACCGGCCGGATGCGGTACCGCCTGCACGACCTCGTCCGCCTCTACGCCCGCGAGCGGTCCGAGCGCGAGGACACCGGCGCCGAGCGCCGCGCCGCCATCGAACGCGTCCTGGACGGCTACCGCGAGCGCGCGGAGCCGGTCGCCGCCGCCCGCTGGCCGCAGGACTGGCAGCGGCGGACCGGCGCCCGCGCGGGCGCCCCCGAGCCCGGGTACACCGCGACCGAGTGGCTCAGCAGCGAGCGGCTCGCCCTCCTCGCGCTCCTCGGCCAGGCGGCCGGGCACGGGATGTGGGGGCTGGTGTGGCGGCTCGGCCGGGCGGCGTGCTCGCTGTTCCACTCGCTGCGCGTCTTCTGGCCCGAGTGGCGGACCGTCGCGGGCCTCACCCACACCGCCGCCGAGCGGCTGGGCGACGGCCGCTCGCTCGGCATCGCGCTGCTCGAACGCGCCTCCGTCGAGGGCGGCCAGGGCAACGTCGAGCGGGCGCGCGGCGACGCGTACGCCGCCCTCGACCTGTTCACCGGGCTCCGCGAGACGTGGTGGCGGGCGCGGGCGCTGCGCGCGGTCGGGATGAGCCTGCGGGACGAGGGCAACATCGACGAGGGCCAGCGCTACCTGATCGAGGCCATCGAGGCGTTCGGGCGGGAGGGCGACGGCTGGTGGCGGGCCCGCACGCAGCGCAACCTCGCCGAGGTGCGCCTCGCCCAGCGCCGCTACGCCGAGGCGCGCGAGCTGCTCGAAGAGGGCCTGGAGGTCTTCCAGCGCAACGGCAACCGCTACTCGGAGGCGCAGACGCTGCGCGCGCTCGGGGAGGTCCTCGCCGCCGAGGCCCGCAGCCTGCGCGCGTCCGGCGCGCACGCGGAGGCCGAGACCAAGTACAGCCTCGCCGCGCCCGTGCTGGAACGCGCGGCCGAGACGTTCCGGCTGCGCGACGAGCAGTGGGAGGAGGCGCGCTGCCTGCGCGCCGCGGGGGAGGTCGGCGATCCGCGCAACGGGCTGCGGGAGCTGACGTTCGTCCGGCACGCCGAGCGGATGCTCGAAGGGCTCGGCGACACCTGGGGCGTCGCGCGCACCCGGATCTCCGAGGGCCGCGCGCTCGGCCGCCTCGGCCGCCACGCCGAGGCCGCCGAGGCCCTCGGGCAGGCCGTCGAGGCGTTCGACGAGCTGGGCGACCGCTGGTGGCAGGCCCGCGCCCGGCGCACCCTCGCCGAGGTGCTCCTGGACGCCGGACGCCGCGAGCAGGCGCGCGAACCCGCCCGCGAGGCCCTGGAGCTCTACCGCCGCCTCGGCAACACGGCCGGGGAGAGCCGCGCCCGCCGCGTCCTCGCGCACGCCTCCGAACCCGTGGCCTGAACGGTCTCAGCCGTCCGCCCGTCCGACGAGCCCCACCACCGCGTCCAGCCCGGTGATCCGGACGACGCCCGCCTCGTCCCGTACGTCCGGGCCGGAGGCGTCCCGGTCGAGCCAGACGCCGCGCAGGCCCGCGTCGACCGCGGCGCGCGCGTCCGTGGCGAGGCGGTCGCCGACGTAGGCGGTCTCGGCGGGGCGGAGGCGCAGCGCGGCGCAGGCCGCGAGGAAGATCTCGGCCGCGGGCTTGGCGACGCCCGCCTCGCTGGAGGTCAGCACGTAGGGCAGGCGGGCGTCCAGGCCGATCGCCTTGAGCTTTGCGCGCTGCTGCACGGCGTCCCCGTTGGTGATCACGCCGAGGCGCAGGCCGCGCCGGGCGAGCGCGGCGACGGCGGGACGGGCGTCCGGGTACGCCCGCCACGCCGCCTCGTACCGGCGGAGGAACCCGGCCAGCCACGCGTCGGCGCGCGCGTCGTCCCAGGCGCCGAGGCCGAGCTCGCGGGCCAGGGCGGTGATCCTGGCGCGGCGCTGCTCGGTGAAGGTCAGCTCGCCCGCCAGGTAGCGGTCGACGGCCTCCTCGGTCAGCTCGGCCCAGCGCCGCGCGACGAACGCGGGATCGGCGTCGGGAACGAGGCGACGACGGCGGTGGCGGCGGCGCCGTCGTGGTCGAGCAGCGTCCCGTCCAGGTCGAACAGGACCGCGGCGACGTTCACGGGGGCGGGCCTCAGCGCGCGCCGGCCCGGCGTTCGGCCAGGGCGCGCACGGTGTCGACGACGATGGCGCGGCGGCGGGCGAGCGCGGCCTCCTCGTCGGGCTCCGCCAGGATGAGGCGGCGCATCTGCGGCACGGCGAAGTTCCACGCGATGAGGCCGAGGACGGTGAACAGCCAGTCCTGGGCGTCGCGGGCGCGTTCGGCCTCGGGCAGGCCGTCGCCGTGGCCGTAGGCGAGCATGTCGCGGACGTTCTGCTCGTAGGCGAGGCGCCGCTCCTGCTCGCCGGGCAGCGCGCCGCCGCCGAGTTCGAGCGCCTCCCAGAGCAGCAGCCGGACGAGCTCCGGATGCTCCCGGTACCAGTCGAAGATCATCCCGGCCGACTCGGCGAGCGTCGCCGGGCCGAGCTCGACCGAGTGGCAGATCTCCTCCAGCTTGGCGCGCACGACCGCGCCGAACAGCTTGTCCTTGCCGCCGAAGTAGAGGTAGATCGCCTGCTTGTTGGCCCGCGCGGCGGTCGCGATGCGCTCGACGCGCGCCCCCGCGAGCCCGTGCGCGGCGAACTCGGCGGTGGCGGCGTCGAAGATCCGCCGCCGGGTCGCCTCCGCGTCGTAGCTCATGGAGCCAATTAAACCATCCGTTTGACTTTCTCGCCGGGCCCGGCCAGGATCTCTAAAACAAACAGATGGTTTATTTCGAGGAGCCACCGATGACCGCCATGACCACCGGGCCCGCCGCCACCGCCGAGACCGCCCCTGCCCCCGTCCGCTCCGCGCTGCCGTCCGGCCTCGCCGGGACGACCGTCGCGGTGATCGGCGGCAGCTCCGGCATCGGGCTCGCCGCGGGCGGGCTGCTGCGCTCGCTCGGAGCCCGCCCCGTCCTGATCGGCCGCGACCCCGGACGGCTCGCCGACGCCGTCGCCCGGGTCCGCGCGGACGGACCCGAGGACGCGGTGCTGGGCGCCGTCGCGGACGGCGCCGACGAGGACGCGCTGAACGAGGCGTTCGACCGGGCCGGGACCGTCGACCACGTGCTCGTCACGGCGGGCGGGATCAACGGGGCCGGGCCGTTCGGCGAGATCACGCGGGACGCCGCGAGCGCCGCGCTCGACGCGCGGGTGTGGGGGGCGTTCGCGGCGGCGCGGGCCGCCGCCCCGCGGCTGCCCGCCGGCGGCTCGATCACGTTCGCCTCCGGCACGTACGTCACGCGCCCGGTCCCGGGCCTGTCCGGCTCCATCGCGGGCATCGGCGCGGTCGAGGCCGTCGCCCGCGCGCTCGCGGTCGAGCTGGCGCCGCGGCGGCTGCGCGTGAACGCGGTCCGGTTCGGCGTCTTCGACACGCCCCTGGCGCGGAACGTGATGGGCGTCCCGGCGGGTCCGGACGGCGACGCCGCCATGGCCGCGGCGGGCGCCGGGCTCCCGCTCGGCCGGTTCGGAACGCCCGAGGAGGCCGCGTCCGCCGCGCTGTTCCTGATGGCCGACACCTACATGACCGGCCAGATCCTCACCGTCGACGGAGGCGCCGCCCTGGTCTGAGGACGGCGCGGGGCGCGGGGCGCGGGGTGGCGCGGGGTGTCGCGGGAAAGGGAAGGGGGCCCCTGACCGATGGGAGTGGGGTCGGGTCAGGGGCCCCGAGAGGCACGGCGGGACCGCAGGAGGCCGGCGGCCCGCCCGTGCCGGTCCTAGGTCGGCATCGGGATCATCCGAGGCCGGACCGCATCGCGGTGATCAGCTCGCCGTTGGGGGTGTCGCCGCTGAGCTCCCAGAAGAACGAGCCGCCGAGGCCCTGGCCCTTCGCGTAGCCCATCTTCCCGCCGATGGTGGCCGGGGTGTCGTAGCTCCACCACTGGCTGCCGCACTTGGCGTACGAGGTGCCGGCGACGGTGCCGGTCGGCGGGCAGCGGCCCTTGAGGACCTTGTAGTCCTCGATGCCCTGCTCGTACGTGCCGGGCGCCGGACCGGTGGCCGTGCCGCCGGGCCCGGCCTGCGTGACGCCCGTCCAGCCGCGCCCGTAGAACCCGATGCCGAGCAGCAGCTTGTTCGCCGGGATGTTCTTCGACTTCAGCTTCTGGATGGTGTTGTCGGAGTAGAAGCCCGGGATCGGGATGTCCGGGTACGAGGTCAGCGGCGAGTGCGGGGCGGTCGGGCCCTGCGCGTCCCACGCGCCGAAGAAGTCGTAGGTCATCGGCAGGTACCAGTCGACGTACTGGGCCGCGCCCCCGTAGTCCGCGGCGTCGAGCTTGCCGCCGGAGGTGCCGTCCGCGGAGATCGCCGCCGTCACCAGGTTGCCCGACCCGAACTTCGAGCGCAGCGCCGACATCAGGTTGCGGAACGCCGCCGGGCCGCTGGTGTCGCAGGTGAGGCCGCAGGCGTTCGGGTACTCCCAGTCGATGTCGATGCCGTCGAACACGTCCGCCCAGCGCGGGTCCTCGACCAGCTTGAGGCACGAGTCGGCGAACGCCGCGGGGTTGGCCGCGGCCTGGCCGAAGCCGCCCGACCAGGTCCAGCCGCCGAACGACCACAGGACCTTCAGGTTCGGGTGCTTCTTCTTCAGCTTGCGGAGCTGGTTGAAGCTGCCGCGCAGGGGCTGGTCCCAGGTGTCGGCGACGCCGTCCACGCTCTCGCCCGCGCCGTACGCCTTCTCGTAGTCGGCGTAGGAGTCGCCGATCGTGCAGCGGCCGTTCTGGACGTTGCCGAACGCGTAGTTGATGTGGGTCAGCTTGGCCGCCGACCCGCTCGTGTCGATGTTCTTGACGTGGTAGCCGCGCTGGTAGACGCCCCACTCGGCGAAGTAGCCGATGACCTTGTCGCCGCCGGGGCCGGTGTCGCCGCCCTCGTCGGTGGTCACGCTGACGGCGCCGGACGCCGGGGAGGTGTTCCCCGCCGCGTCGCGCGCCTTGACGGTGAAGCTGTAGGCCGTCTTCGGGGTGAGGCCCGTGACGGTCGCGCTGGTGCCCGTGACGCTCTCGGCCTTGGTGTCGCCCTGGTACACGTCGTACCCGGTGACGCCGACGTTGTCGGTCGCGGCGGTCCACGCGAGCGAGACGCTGTTCGACGTCTTGCCGGTGGAGCGGAGCCCGCCGGGCGCGGTCGGGGCCTCGGCGTCGTCGCCGGGACCGCCCGAGCCGTCGCACGCGCCGCCGTTCACCTTGCAGCCGGTGATCCAGCCGGGCCCGGTGCCGCCGAACCCGAAGCTGACCGAGGCGCCCGCGCCGAGCGAGCCGTTCCAGCCGACGTTGGTGAAGGTGTAGTGGGGCGGGGTGCCGCCCTTGGTCGCGTCCCACACCGACCCGACGGACGTCCCGGACGGCAGGTCGAACTCGACCTTCCATCCCGAGACCCCGGCCGACGTGTCGTTCTTGATCGTGCACTTGCCCTCGAACCCGCTGCCCCAGTCGGAGGTCTTGGAGCAGGAGGCGGTCACCGCCGCGGCCTTCGCCGCGCTCGGCGCGTTGCTCGGCGCCGCGGGCGCCGGTGGAGCGTTGAGGAGCGTACCGGCCACCGCGAGGGACGCGGCGCCGGCGAGCGCGATGGCTCGCCGTCCGCCCGGTCTGGACAATGGATTCTCCGTTCAGCCCGCCCCCGAACCAACAGGAATCTCGGCCTTTTCTTAGGAAACTTTCCTAAGAATTGGGGTGATGGTAACCGGGGCCACAGTGCCCCGCAAGGGGCTCGGACGGGCCGGTTGCGGGGCCCGCGGCTGGTCTGGGCGGCTCGCTGGGGACGTACGGTCAGCCGGTTCCGAACCAGCCGGGCGCGTCGAGCCGCCACAGGTCGGACGGGGTGACGCGGCGCAGGTCGTCCTCCATCGCCCGCACCCGGTCGGCGCCGAGCGTCTCCATCCACCGCGCGCGGACCCGCTCGAAGATCAGCTCCGAGCGGCGCAGCGAGTCGGCGCCGCGCCCGGTCAGCCGGACGATCTTGCGCCGGGCGTCGCGCGGGTCGCGCCCGCGCTCGACGTAGCCGAGCCGCTCCAGCGAGTCGACCGTCTTGCCGGCCGCCTGCTTGGAGATCCCGAGCGTCCGCCCGAGGTCCACGGCCGTCGTCCCGTGCGGGCCGATCGCCTGGAACACGAACCCGTGCATCGGGCGCAGGTCGGGGTGGCCCTGCCGGGCCAGCTCCTCGTGCACCTCGTCGATGACCACGCGGAACGCCAGGAACAGGCGCAGCGGCAGCTCGAAGCCCGGCGTCCCGTCGGGCGGTTCGTTTGACATGAAAGACAACCTCGTTGACTATATGGGGAGATGGACAACCTCGTTGTCCATCTCCGTCCCATCCTAACCGGAACGAGGGAACCATGACCCTGATCAAGAACGCCGACAGCCGCCGCACCGAGACCCCGAACGGCGTGATGACCACCCTCGCCTCGCCCACCCAGGGCGGCGCCGGCACGGCGCTCTGGCGCGTCGACATGGCCGCCGGGCGGCAGGGGCCGCCGCACGCGTTCGACACCGAGCAGGTGTGGACCTGCCTGGAGGGCGGCGCGACCGTCGAGCTGGACGGCGCCGCGCTCACCGTCGCGCCCGGCGACACCGTCGTCTTCCCGGCGGACGCGCCGCGCCAGGTCACCGCCGACCCGGAGAAGGGCTTCGTCGCGGTCGTCTCGGCCCCGGCGGGCACCGAGGCGTACAACCCGGGCGGCGTGTCCGACCCGGACGCCTGCGAGCTGGCCCCGAAAGCGACCGAACGCCTCGTCCCCCTCTGGGCCCGCTGACCCGGGAAGCCCAGGCCCCGCTCGCCCCGACCCGGCGGGCGGGGCGGCGGGCGCGGCGAGCGGGCGGCGGGTGCGGCGGGTGCGGCGGGCGCGGCGAGCGGGCGGCGGGTGCGGCGGGCGCGGCGAGTGGGCGGCGGGCGCGGTGGGTCAGCCGCCCAGGTAGGCCAGCACCGCCAGGACCCTGCGGTTGTCGTCCTCGGACGGCGGGAGGCCGAGCTTGCCGAAGATGTTGTTGGTGTGCTTGCTGATCGCCTTCTCGGTGACGAAGAGCGCGGCGGCGATCGCGGCGTTCGAGCGGCCCTCCGCCATCAGCCCGAGCACCTCGCGCTCGCGCGCGGTGAGCGCCTGGAGCGGCTCCTCGCGGGAGTGGCGGGTCAGGAGCTGCGCGACGACGTCGGGGTCGAGGGCCGTGCCGCCCCCGGCGACGCGGCGCACGGCCTCGACGAACTGGCCCACGTCCGACACGCGGTCCTTCAGCAGGTAGCCGATCCCGCCCGAGCTGTCCGACAGCAGCTCGCGCGCGTAGAGCTGCTCGACGTGCTGGGACAGCACGAGGACGGGCAGGCCCGGGTTCTCCTTGCGGGCCTCCAGCGCGGCCTTCAGTCCCTCGTCGGTGAACGTCGGCGGCAGCCGCACGTCGACCACCGCCACGTCCGGACGGTGCGAGGCCAGGGCCCGTACCAGGGACGGGCCGTTGTCGACCGCCTCGACGACCTCGAACTCGAACGCCTGCAACAGGCGGATCAGGCCGTCCCGGAGGAGGGCAAGGTCTTCGGCGATGACAACGCGCACGGCAGCTCCATGGTCACGACGGTCGGTCCACCCTGTGGACTCGTCACGGCCATCGTCCCATCGAACGCGGCGAGCCTGCGCTCGATGCCGCGCATCCCGCTGCCGTTCGCCGGGTCGGCGCCCCCGATCCCGTCGTCCCCGACGATGACCTGGAGCCGTCCGCCCGCGTGCTCGGCCTGGATCCAGGCCCGCTGCGCCTGGCTGTGCTTGACCACGTTCGCGAGGATCTCCGCCACGGCGAAGTACGCCGCCGACTCGACCGGAGCCTGGAGGCGGCCGGGAATGTCGGTCCGCACGTCGATCGGGAGCGGCAGGGACAGGGCGAGGGCCTGCACCGCGCCGTCCAGGCCGCGTTCGGCGAGGACGGGCGGGTGGATCCCGCGGACCAGGCCGCGCAGCTCCGTCAGCGCCTCGCCGCTCGCCGAACGGGCCTCCGCCAGCAGCTTCTGCGCCGTCTCCGGGTCGTGCTTCATCATCTCCTCGGCGAGGCCGATGTTCATGCTGAGCGCGACCAGCCGGGCCTGCGCGCCGTCGTGCAGGTCGCGTTCGATGCGGCGCAGCTCGGCGGCCGACACGTCCACCGCGTCCGAACGGGTCTCGGCGAGGTGCTCGACGCGTTCGGTGAGGGCCGTGCGGGTGGGCGCCAGCAGCGACTGGCTGAACAGCGCGTGCCCGCGCAGCAGGCCCGACGCGATCGGCACCGACACCACGGTGAGCGCGGCGGCCAGCACGACCGTCCCGACGATCCCGAACACGCCGTAGTCGCCGATCATCCAGAACGGGCCCCAGCCGTAGTCGGTGACGCCCGCCAGCCACGGCGCGACGAACACGCCCTCCAGCCCGTACACGAGGACGACGACGGCGGCCAGCCCGAGCCCGAACCCGAGCGGGACGTTCAGCAGGCACCACAGCAGGTCCCGCCACGTCGCCGGGTCCGACACCAGCCACCCGAGCCGGCGGAACGGCCCCATCTTCTCCGGGCGCGCGCGGTAGGGGACCGGGATCCGCACCCCGAACCACTCTTCGGCCCAGATCCGCTGCTGGTTGGCCACCCCGCGCAGCGCGGTCAGGAAGACGGGGGCAAGGACGATCCCGACGCCGAGCGGGATGAACGCGATCGACAGCGCCGTCACGATCGTCAAGGGCAGCGTCACCCCGAGCGCCAGCACCGCCTGGATGAGCCCCCGCACGAGGCTCAGGAGTCCCCGCCGCCCGATCTCGCCGAGGCGGTCGGCGAAGCCCCCGCGGCCGGAGCCGTCGCGTGTGGCGATCTCGCGGTCGTCCACCATTCCTCCAGGTCTGCTGCTGCGGCGCGGTGGGTCCCGGGCCGGTCGGTCCCTATTGTCGAACGTTCCCGCGCCGGAACTCAGTGGGGCTAAGCCCTCTTTCGCGGGAGCGGACAGGGGAGCTAGGCCCACCCCGCACCAGGGGCCTGGGGCCAGTGTCCCGCGCTCTCGCCGGCCGGAGCAGCCGTCCCGTCCGTCCCGGAAGGGGCCCGGCCGTCCGGACCGGCGGGTCGCGCCGACGAGCACAATGGGGCGGTGACGCGACAACAGGCCCGGATGCCTGCACAATGCCAGGCGATACCCAGGGGAGAAAGCGAATCCAGACCGTGACAGCGACCACCAGCCAGACCGCGCCCGGCCCCGACGGCGGCCCCGCGCGGGCGCCCGCGCCCATCACCCAGCGCATCGCCGAGGAGCTCGGCGTCCGCGAGGGCCAGGTGCGGGTCGCCGTCGACCTGCTCGACGGCGGCGCCACCGTCCCGTTCATCGCCCGCTACCGCAAGGAGGCGACGGGCACGCTCGACGACGCGCAGCTCCGCGCGCTGGAGGAGCGCCTGCGCTACCTGCGCGAGCTCGACGAGCGGCGCGCCGCGATCCTGGAGTCGATCGAGTCCCAGGGCAAGCTGACCGACGAGCTGCGCGCCCGGATCACGGCCGCCGACTCCAAGGCCCGGCTGGAGGACATCTACCTCCCGTACAAGCCGAAGCGGCGCACCAAGGCGCAGATCGCCCGCGAGGCCGGCCTGGAGCCGCTCGCCGAGCTGCTGCTGAACGACCCGTCCAACGACCCGCAGGCGTCCGCCGCGCCCTACGTCGACGCCGGCAAGGGAGTGGCCGACGCGACCGCCGCGCTGGAGGGCGCCCGCGCCATCCTGGTCGAACGCTTCGCCGAGGACGCCGACCTCATCGGCACCCTGCGCGAGCGGATGTGGGAGCGGGGCCGCGTGGTCTCGCGGGTCCGCGACGGCAAGCAGGAGCAGGGCGCGAAGTTCTCCGACTACTTCGAGTTCGCCGAGCCGTTCACCCGGCTGCCCTCGCACCGCGTCCTCGCGCTGTTCCGCGGCGAGAAGGAGGAGGTCCTCGACCTCGACCTGGAGCCGGAGGAGGCGCAGGCGGACGACCCGGCCGCGCGCACGTCGTACGAGATCGAGATCGCCCGCCGGTTCGGGATCGCCGACCGGGGCCGTCCGGCCGACAAGTGGCTCGGCGACGCGGTGCGGTGGGCCTGGCGCACGCGCATCCTCGTCCACCTCGGCATCGACATGCGCACCCGGCTGCGGCAGGAGGCCGAGGACGAGGCGGTGCGGGTGTTCGCCGCCAACCTCCGCGACCTGCTGCTCGCCGCGCCCGCCGGGACCCGCGCGACGATGGGCCTGGACCCGGGCCTGCGCACCGGCGTCAAGGTCGCCGTCGTGGACGCGACCGGCAAGGTCGTCGCCACCGACACGATCTACCCGCACGAGCCGCGGCGCCGCTGGGACGAGTCGGTCGAGACGCTCGCCCGGCTCGCCCGCGAGCACGGGGTCGACCTGGTCTCGATCGGCAACGGCACCGCGTCCCGCGAGACCGACAAGCTCGCCGCCGACCTCATCGCCCGCCACCCCGACCTCGGCCTCACCAAGATCATGGTGTCGGAGGCGGGCGCGTCGGTGTACTCGGCGTCGGAGTACGCCGGCCGCGAGCTGCCCGGCATGGACGTCTCGCTGCGCGGCGCCGTCTCCATCGCGCGCCGCCTCCAGGACCCGCTCGCCGAGCTGGTCAAGATCGACCCGAAGTCGATCGGGGTCGGCCAGTACCAGCACGACATCTCCGAGCTGAAGCTGTCGCGCTCCCTGGACGCCGTGGTCGAGGACGCGGTGAACGCCGTCGGCGTCGACGTCAACACCGCGTCCGCGCCCCTGCTCACCCGCGTCTCCGGGATCGGCGAGGGCCTCGCGGAGAACATCGTCGCCCACCGCGACGCGAACGGCCCGTTCCGCAGCCGGAGCGGGCTCAAGGAGGTGCCGCGGCTCGGCCCGAAGGCGTTCGAGCAGTGCGCGGGCTTCCTGCGCATCCCCGGCGGCGACGACCCGCTCGACGCCTCCAGCGTGCACCCCGAGGCGTACCCGGTGGTGCACCGCATCCTCGCCTCGGCTGGCGACGACATCAAGGGCCTGATCGGCAACACCGCCGTGCTCCGGTCGCTGAAGCCGCAGGAGTTCGTGGACGGCTCGTTCGGCCTGCCGACCGTCACCGACATCCTCGCCGAGCTGGAGAAGCCCGGCCGCGACCCGCGCCCCGCGTTCAGGACCGCGACGTTCAAGGAGGGCGTGGACAAGCTGTCCGACCTCCAGCCGGGCATGATCCTGGAGGGCGTCGTCACGAACGTCGCCGCGTTCGGGGCGTTCGTGGACGTCGGCGTGCACCAGGACGGGCTCGTCCACATCTCCGCGATGTCCGACAAGTTCGTCTCCGACCCGCGGGACGTCGCCAAGCCCGGCGACATCGTCCGCGTGAAGGTCCTGGAGGTCGACCTCCAGCGCAAGCGGATCTCGCTGACGCTGCGCCTCGACGACGAGCCCGGCGGCGACAACCGCGAACGCCCGCAACGCCAGGGCCGCGGCGGCGGCCAGGCGCGCGGCGGCCAGGGCAACCAGGCGGGTCAGGGCGGTCAAGGCGGCGCAGGCCGTGGCCGGGGCGGTCGCGGCCCGAACCCAGAGAAGGGCGGCGGCGGCCAGGGCGGTCGCGGCCAGGGCGGCGGCCAGCAGCGCCAGAACCGGCCGGACCGCCAGGGCGGCGGTGGCGGCGGTGGCGGGGGAGGCGGCGCGATGGCCGACGCCCTCCGCCGCGCGGGTCTCGACAAGGGCCTGCCCGCGCAGGACGACAGGCGACGCAAGGGCCGCTGACGCGGAAACGGCCCCCAAGCCTAGGTAGAGAAAGCGCGTGCCCCTCCGGCCGATGAAAACCGGAGGGGCACGCGCTTTCGCAATGTGCGTTTGCGTTTCTCAGCCCGGAGGGCGTCGGCCGTAGCCGAACTCGGGCCCGTCGGACTCGAAACTCCCCGATTCGGAACGTCCGGGCGGCTCCTGCTCCGGACCGTACGGCCCGCCTGGCTGCGGCCCTCGACCGTACGGCCCCTGCCCCTGCGGATCGTGTGCGTACGGGCTGCGCGGCGGCGCCGGGGGAGGGGCCTGCGGCATGTCCGGGTCCGGAACGGGCGCGCCCAGCATGGGCCCCGGCATCCCGAGCCCGGCGCCGCCGAAGCCCTGCCCGCCGAAGCCCTGCCCGCCGAGGCTCTGGCTGCCCAGCAGCGATCCGCCGCCCAGCCGCCCGCCGCCGAGCGCGGGACCGCCGAACGGGTCCTGCGCGGGCGGCACCTCTTCGACCGGCGGCTCGCCGCCGTCCAGAACGGGCCGGTGGCGGGGGAACTGGAGGACCGCGACGGCGCCCAGCAGCAGCGCCCCGACGCGCATCGCGCCGAGCGAGGTCTCCTGCGGCCACGGCTCCCCGTAGAGGAACGTCCCGCCGAGCAGCAGGTACGACTTGGCGCTCACCGTCATCACGGTCGCGACGATCGACACCCGGCACCGCTGGAACGCCGCGACCATGATCCCGAAGCCGAGCCCGGCCGTCAGCACCGTCACGTACGGGTACGGCGTGGACAGGATGTCCGAGGTCATCCCGCCCGAGTCGCTCCAGCCCTTGATCGCCAGCTCGGCGGTGCCGACCGGGAAGCCCGAGCTCAGCCCGTAGGCGATGCCGGTGACGGCGCGCGCGTGCCGCCCGTCGGGGCGGCGGTCGCCGAGCGCCATGATCATCAGGGGGACCACGACCGCCGGGGCGACGACCACCGCCAGCTTCCAGACCGGCACGTCCACCGACTTGATCGGCGGCGGGTCGCCGACCGACGCGGTCAGCAGCAGGATCGCGCCGCCGATCAGCAGCACGCTGAGCCACTCGCGGGCGGTCAGCCGGTCGCCGAAGAACGCCATCGCGATCAGCAGCAGCGGGATCGTGCCGGACATGAAGATCGGCACCGCGACGCCGAGCGCGAGGTGGCCGAGCGCGACGATCTGGAGGCCGAGCCCGCCGAGGACGAGGACGAGGCCCGCGAGGAAGACCCAGTCGGTCAGGATCGCCCACGCCATGTGCGGGATCCGGTTTCCGCGCAGGGGGGCCATCCGGTCGGCCGCCAGCTTGAAGATGGCGAAGCCGACGTAGTACAGGCCCGTTGCCCCAAAGGCCGCAACTATCCCGTTCATCCCGCACGATTATGGGGGCGCGGGTGCTCAATGTCACACCCTCGCGACGGATTGGTGATATCGATTCGGTTGTCGCCTGGGTCACATCCGCCCGAGCCGTGGCCGGGGCCGCCGGAACGATCATGATCCGGAAGTTCGGGGCGGAATCCGGGCGCCTGATGTCCGCGGACCCCGCCCGTACCCCATAGACTTGGCGCGCGAGGGCGCGGAGCCGTATTTCGGCGTGCCCGCGCCACCTGAGAGACTGACTGGCTGAGCACGCGTCGAACGTCGCGGCCGAGACAGCGCCCGATCAAGGAGACCTACCCCAGTGAAGACCGATGTCGAGGAGCTGACCCCCACGCGGGTCAAGCTCACCGTCGAGGTTCCGTTCGACGAGCTCAAGCCGAACCTCGACAAGGCGTACAAGGAGATCTCGCAGCAGGTGCGGATCAAGGGCTTCCGGCCCGGCAAGGTCCCCGCCCCGCTGATCGACAAGTACGTCGGACGGGGTGCGGTCCTGCAGGAGGCGGTCAACGACGCGCTTCCCGAGCTGTACGGCCGCGCCGTCGAGGAGACCGAGATCTTCGTCCTCGGCCAGCCCGACGTCGAGGTGACCGAGCTGGACGACGGCAACCAGTTCGCGTTCACGGCCGAGGTCGACATCCGGCCCAAGTTCGAGGTGCCCGACTACGACGGCCTCGAGGTGACCGTCGACGACGCCGAGGTCACCGACGAGCAGATCGACGAGACGATCGGCAACCTGCGCGAGCGGTTCGCGTCGCTGACCGCGGCCGACCGGGCGGTCCAGGAGGGCGACTTCGCCACGATCGACCTGGTCGCCGAGATCGACGGCGAGCGGATCGAGGACGCCTCCACCAGCGGCTTCTCCTACGAGGTCGGCAGCAAGTCGGCCGTCGAGGGGCTTGACGAGGCCCTGGTCGGCCTGTCGGCCGAGGAGAGCAGGACGTTCACCGCGACGCTGGCCGGCGGCGAGCGCGCGGGCGAGGAGGCCGAGATCACGGCCACCGTGCAGAACGTCAAGGTCAAGAACCTGCCCGAGCTCGACGACGAGTTCGCCCAGCTCGCCAGCGAGTTCGACACGATCGAGGAGCTGCGCGAGGACGTGCGCACCCGCCTCGGCCGCCAGGTCCGGATGCAGCAGCTCTCCGACGCGCGCGACAAGGCCCTTGAGGCCCTGCTGGAGAAGATCGACATCCCGCTCCCCGACAAGGTCGTGGACGAGGAGGTCAACCGGCGCAACCAGCAGCTCGAGCAGCAGCTCCAGATGGCCGGCATGAGCAAGGAGGACTACCTCAAGGACGAGGAGAAGTCCGAGGAGGAGTTCGACACCGAGGTCGCCGACGCGGCCCGCCTGGCCGTCAAGGGCGGCTTCGTGCTCGACCAGCTCGCCGTCCAGGAGGAGCTCGGCGTCGAGAACGAGGAGCTCAGCGAGTACGTCGTCACGCAGGCCATGCAGATGGGCGTGGCCCCGCAGCAGCTCGCCCAGTACCTCACCGAGAACAACCAGCTCCCGGCGATCGTGTCCGAGGTGCTGCGCAGCAAGGCCCTCAACCTCGTCGTCGAGCACGTCAAGGTCAAGGACGAGTCCGGCAACGAGCTCGACGTCGACGCCATCCAGCGCGAGCTGAACGGCGACACGGGCGAGACCGTCGAGGCCCCGTCCGAGGCCGGCGCCGAGGCGGAGACCGCCGACGCGGCCGAGGCCGGCGCCGACGCCGAGCGTGCCGAGGAGGCCGGCGAGTCCGCCACGGCCGCCGCCGACGCGGACGAGAAGGCCGCGGCCGCCTCCGACGACGCTGAGAAGGCCGCTGAGCAGGCTCCGGCGGCCGACGCCAAGGGCGAGCAGAGCAAGGACGCCTGAGCCGCCTGAAGGCTCGTGAGGCGCCCGTGCGCGCCGAGGACGCCCCGCCCCCGGGAAGGCCCGGGAGCGGGGCGTTCCCCGTTGCGGGCGATCTTCATTCCCCGGTACGCCCCTGGCGAAAAGGCGCCCCTCGCGGCTTAACCGGGTCCTGGGGCGCGTTAATGTCCAAGCATCCGAACCGATAAAAGGACCGGAGGAACACCCGGTGAGCATGCCTCCGACTTTCGATGAGCCGTCGCGGATCGACGGGCGGGTGGCCGAGGCGCCGCTGGCCCTGGGCGACGCGCTCTTCCAGCGCCTGCTGCGCGAGCGCATCGTCTTCCTCGGCCAGCAGGTCGACGACGACATCGCCAACCGCATCTGCGCGGAGCTGCTGCTGCTGTCGGCCGAGGACGGCCGCCGCGACATCACTCTCTACATCAACTCGCCCGGTGGCTCCGTCACCGCCGGCATGGCGATCTACGACATCATGCAGTACGTGCCGAACGACATCGTGACGGTCGGCATGGGCCTGGCCGCCTCGATGGGCCAGTTCCTGCTCTGCGCCGGCACCACGGGCAAGCGCTACGCGCTCCCGCACGCCCGGATCATGATGCACCAGCCGTCCGGCGGCATCGGCGGCACGGCCTCGGACATCAAGATCCAGGCCGAGCAGATGCTGTACGTGAAGAAGACGCTCGCCGAGAAGATCGCCGAACACACCGGCCAGTCCCTCGACCAGATCGAGCGCGACTCCGACCGCGACCGGTGGTTCACCGCCGACGAGGCCAAGGACTACGGCCTCGTGGACCACGTGGTGCTGAGCGCCACCCAGGTGCCCTCTGAGGGCCCCGTCTCCTGACGACCTGATCCTTCCATCGGAGGCACTCAAGTGAGCGATCTGTTCCGTCCCGGCGTCACCGATCTCATCCGGCCGGGGGCCGGTCCGATGCCGGTCGACAACCGCTACATCATCCCGTCCTTCGTCGAGCGCACCACGTACGGGGTCAAGGAGATGAACCCGTACAACAAGCTCTTCGAGGAGCGCATCATCTTCCTCGGGGTCCAGATCGACGACGCGTCGGCCAACGACGTGATGGCCCAGCTCCTCACGCTGGAGTCGATCGACCCCGACCGCGACATCAGCATCTACATCAACTCGCCCGGCGGCTCGTTCACCGCCATGACGGCGATCTACGACACGATGCAGTTCGTCAAGCCGGACATCCAGACGGTCTGCATCGGGCAGGCGGCCTCGGCGGCGGCGGTGCTGCTGTCGGCCGGCACGCCGGGCAAGCGGGCGGCGCTGCCGCACTCGCGGATCCTGATCCACCAGCCGGCCACCGAGGGCACCTACGGCCAGGCCAGCGACATCGAGATCCAGGCCCGCGAGATCCTGCGGATCCGCGAGCAGCTCGAGCTGATCCTCGCCCGGCACAGCGGCAAGAGCATCGAGGACGTCCGGTTCGACATCGAGCGCGACAAGATGTTGACTGCGGACGAGGCCAAGGAGTACGGCTTGGTCGACGATGTCTTCGCCAGCAGGAAGCGCAAGGCCGAGGTAGTGTCGTCCTGAGACGGCACACGGATGCGGGAGACCCCCAGCCCGGTCGTCATACTTCCGGGCGAGGGGCTTTCCAAGTCCGACGGAGACTGTAACGTCGAGTCCAACGTCGAGAGCCTTCGGGACGCAACCGAGCTGCGCCGCACCTCTCAGGCGGGCGGCCCCACGAAAAGGAGACAGTTGGGTGGCACGCATCGGCGACGGTGGTGACCTGCTCAAGTGCTCGTTCTGCGGCAAGAGCCAGAAGCAGGTCAAGAAGCTCATCGCGGGTCCGGGCGTGTACATCTGCGACGAGTGCATCGATCTCTGCAACGAGATCATCGAGGAGGAGCTCTCCGAGACCTCCGACCTCAAGTGGGACAGCCTTCCCAAGCCGCGGGAGATCTACGAGTTCCTGGACTCCTACGTCATCGGGCAGGAGACGGCCAAGAAGGCCCTTTCGGTCGCCGTCTACAACCACTACAAGCGCATCCAGTCGGGTGACTCCGGCAGGGACGACCCGGTGGAGATCGGCAAGTCCAACATCCTGCTGCTGGGGCCCACCGGATCGGGTAAGACGCTGCTCGCGCAGACGCTCGCCAAACTCCTCAACGTCCCGTTCGCGATCGCGGACGCCACGGCGCTGACGGAGGCAGGTTACGTAGGCGAGGATGTCGAGAACATCCTCCTGAAGCTCATCCAGGCCGCCGACTACGACGTCAAGAAGGCCGAGACCGGGATCATCTACATCGACGAGGTCGACAAGGTCGCCCGCAAGAGCGAGAACCCGTCGATCACCCGGGACGTGTCCGGCGAGGGCGTCCAGCAGGCCCTGCTGAAGATCCTGGAGGGGACCACCGCGAGCGTGCCGCCGCAGGGCGGCCGCAAGCACCCCCACCAGGAGTTCATCCAGATCGACACCACCAACGTGCTGTTCATCTGCGGCGGCGCCTTCGCCGGCCTGGAGAAGATCGTCGAGTCCCGGGTCGGCAAGCAGGGCATGGGCTTCGGGGCGGTGATCCGTTCCAAGAGCGACTACGAGGACTCCTCCAGCGTGCTCGGCGACGTGATGCCCGAGGACCTGCTGAAGTTCGGGATGATCCCCGAGTTCATCGGCCGGCTGCCGGCGATCACCAGCGTGCACAACCTGGACCGGGAGGCGCTGATCAATATCCTCACCGAGCCCAAGAACGCGCTGGTCCGCCAGTACCAGCGGCTGTTCGAGCTCGACGGGGTCGACCTGGAGTTCACGGGCGACGCCCTGGAGGCGATCGCCGACCAGGCGATCCTGCGGGGCACCGGCGCGCGCGGCCTGCGCGCGATCATGGAAGAGGTGCTCCTGTCGGTGATGTACGAGGTCCCGAGCCGCGTGGACGTGGCCCGGGTCGTGATCACGCGGGAGGCGGTCCTGGAGCACGTCAACCCGACCCTCGTGCCGCGCGAGCGCGCCAAGCGCGAGCCCCGCGAGAAGTCGGCCTGATCGGCGGTCGTCCGCGCTAGGATCCCGGCACCGAGCCAGCGCCCCTCCCCCCAAGGGAGGGGCGTTTACCTGTCCCGGGGCGGGGCCTCGGCGGACGGGAACGGGCGGGGGGCCTCAGCGGACGGGAACGGGCGGGGGCCTCAGCGGACGGGAACGGGCGGGGGGTCAGGACCGGTCGCCGAGGCCGGCCTCGCGGGCGAGGACGATGGCCTGGGCGCGGTCGGCCACGTGCAGCTTCATGAAGATGTTGGACACGTGGTTGCGGACCGTCTTCTGGCTGAGGAACAGCGTCGCGGCGATGTCGGCGTTGCTGCGGCCCTGCGCGATCAGTTCGAGGACCTCCCGCTCGCGCTCGGTGAGCTGGGGGAACGCGGCCTGCCGCGGGTCGGGCAGCTCGGTGAAGTAGGTGAGGACGCGGCGCGCGATCTCGGGGCCGTAGATGGCCTCGCCCGCCGCGACGGCGCGCACGGCCCGCGCGATCTCCTCGGCGCCCGACTCCTTGAGCAGGTAGCCGCGGGCTCCGGCGCGCATCGCGGCGAACACCGAGTCGTCGTCCTGGAACATGGTCAGCACCAGCACGCCGATGCGGGGGCTGGTGCGGGTGATCGTACGGGTCGCCTCGATGCCGTTGCCGCCGGGCATGTGCAGGTCCATCACCACGACGTCGGGCTGGAGCTCGGCGGCCAGCCGTACGGCGTCGGGCCCGCACCCGGCCTCGGCGACGACCTCGACCCCGAGCGCGTGCAGCAGCCCCTTCAGGCCCTGCCTGAAGACCGGGTGGTCATCGGTGATGAGGACCCGGATGGACTCCGTGCTCATGTTCGCCCGCCTTTGCCGGCCCTGCCCGCCGTCGCCCGATGGTACCCGGGCACCGACAGGGGCAGGCGGGCGGTCACGAGCGTCCCGCCGCTGGCGCGGGAGGTGATCGCGCAGCTTCCGCCGACCTCGGCGGCGTACTCCCGCATCGTCGCCAGGCCGCCCCACGGGCGGGCCTGGCCGCCGTTGCGGGCGGCGTCCGGGAGGCCGGGGCCGGAGTCGGCGACCATGACGTGCAGCTCGGTGTCGCGGCTGAGCAGCACCATGGCGGTGCTCTCGCGGGCGTGTCGGCGCACGTTGCCGAGGGCCTCCTCCACGATCCGGAACGCGGCGACCTCGACGGCGGCGGGCAGTTCGGCCGGGCTGCCGTCGAAGCGGACGTCGACCCGTTCGCAGCAGCCCTCGGCGACGGACTCGATGGCGGCGACGAGGCCGAGGTCGTCCAGCGCGGGCGGGCGCAGGCCGTGCGCGAGGTCGCGGATCTCGCCGACGGCCTCGGCGACCCGGTCGCGCAGCTCGGCGAGCAGCGGCTCCATCCGCTCGGGCTCCCCGGCGAGGGTGATGCGGGCGGCGTCCAGCGACATCGCGAGGCTCGCGAGGGTGGGGCCGAGGCCGTCGTGCAGGTCGCGGCGGAGCCGCCGCCGCTCCTCCTCGCGGGTGGCGAGGATCCGTTCGCGGGAACGTTGCAAATCGGCGGCCAGGCGCAGGTGGCGGGGGAGGCTCGCCAGATGGGCGGTGACGGCTCCGGCGGCGAAGGCTCCGGCCAGCCCGGCGGCGTGCGCGACAACCGATCGCATCCGGCCCTTCCCTCCGCACCCCCGGTCCGTGTCCCAGGTCATCGCGCCACGCCGCAACGGCATCCCCGCTTCCGGCCGTTGCGGACGTGACGCGGCACCAGCCTGTCGGGCGGGATG
Source organism: Actinomadura sp. J1-007 (assembly GCF_009793335.1). GTDB lineage: Bacteria > Actinomycetota > Actinomycetes > Streptosporangiales > Streptosporangiaceae > Spirillospora > Spirillospora yumaensis. Next base: position 6,001,192 of record NZ_WING01000001.1, read on the forward strand.
ACCCGGTGTCAGGTGACCGGTGTCCCGACCGGGGCGGGAAAACGCTCTCCGGGCGGGTTCCACCGTTACGGGGCCGTAGAATCGTCAGCCGTGACGAACCCCAGCAGCGAGCGCGGCCAGGAGGCCGCCGACGTCGATCTGCCCACCCAGTACCAGCCGGCGAACGTCGAGGGCAGGCTCTACGAGCGCTGGGTATCGCGGGGCCTGTTCACCGCCGACCCCGCCCGCGACCCGTCCCGTCCGGCCTACTCGATCGTGATCCCGCCGCCCAACGTGACCGGCTCGCTGCACATGGGCCACGCGCTGGACCACTCGATCCAGGACACGCTCGTCCGGCGGCGCCGGATGCAGGGGTACGAGGCGCTGTGGGTGCCCGGCATGGACCACGCGGGCATCGCCACGCAGAACGTCGTGGAGCGGGAGCTGGCCAAGGAGGGCAAGTCCCGGCACGACCTCGGGCGCGAGGCGTTCGTCGAACGGGTCTGGCGGTGGAAGGGCGAGTCCGGCGGCCGGATCCTCGGCCAGATGCGCCGCCTCGGCGACAGCGTCGACTGGACGCGCGAGGCGTTCACGATGGACGACGCGCGCGCCCGCGCCGTCCGGACGATCTTCAAGCGGCTGTTCGACGACGGGCTGATCCACCGCGCCGAGCGCATCATCAACTGGTGCCCGCGCTGCCTGACGGCCCTGTCCGACATCGAGGTCGAGCACGCCGACCGCGAGGGCGAGCTGGTCTCCATCCGGTACGGGTCCGGCGAGGACGAGCTGGTCGTCGCCACCACCCGCGCGGAGACGATGCTGGGCGACACCGCCGTGGCCGTCCACCCCGACGACGAGCGCTACCGGCACCTGGTCGGGCGCGAGATCGAGCTGCCGCTGACCGGCCGCCGCATCCCGGTCGTCGCCGACGCGCACGTGGTCCCCGCGTTCGGGACGGGCGCGGTCAAGGTGACCCCGGCGCACGACCCCAACGACTTCGAGATCGGCCGCCGCCACGGCCTGCCGTCCCTGGCCGTCCTGGACGAGCGGGGCGTGATCACCGCGCCGGGGCCGTTCGAGGGGCTCGACCGGTTCGAGGCGCGGCCCGCCGTGGTCGCCGCGCTGCGCGAGCAGGGCCGGATCGTCAAGGAGGTCCGCCCGTACGAGCACTCGGTCGGGCACTGCCAGCGCTGCTCCACGGTCGTCGAGCCGCGCGTGTCGCTCCAGTGGTTCGTGACCGTCGCGCCGCTGGCCAAGGCCGCGGGCGACGCCGTCCGCGACGGCCGCGTCGCGATCCACCCGCCGGAGATGGCGGCCCGCTACTTCGAGTGGGTCGACGACATGCACGACTGGTGCATCAGCCGCCAGCTCTGGTGGGGGCACCGCATCCCGGTCTGGTACGGCCCGGACGGCGAGACGGTCTGCCCCGGCCCGGACGAGGAGCCGCCCGCCGGGTGGACGCAGGACACCGACGTGCTCGACACGTGGTTCTCGTCGGCGCTGTGGCCGTTCTCGACGCTCGGCTGGCCCGACCGCACGCCCGAGCTGGAGCGCTTCTACCCGACGTCGGTGCTGGTCACGGGCTACGACATCCTGTTCTTCTGGGTGGCCCGGATGATGATGTTCGGGCTGTACGCGATGGACGGCGCGGAGCCGTTCAAGACGATCACCCTGCACGGGATGGTCCGCGACCAGCACGGCAAGAAGATGTCCAAGTCGTTCGGCAACGTGGTGGACCCGCTCGACTGGATCGACCGGTACGGCGCCGACGCGACCCGCTTCACGCTGCTGCGCGGCGCGAACCCGGGCGGCGACGTCCCGGTGGCGGAGGACTGGGCGCAGGGGTCCCGCAACTTCTGCAACAAGCTGTGGAACGCGACCCGCTTCGCGCTGATCAACGGCGCGCACGTGCGCGGGGAGCTGCCCGAGGACGTGACCGCGGTGGACGCGTGGATCCTGTCGCGCCTCCAGACCGTGATCGCCGAGGTCGACGGCCACCTGGAGTCGTTCGACTTCGCGAAGGCGTGCGAGGCGCTCTACCACTTCGCGTGGGACGAGGTCTGCGACTGGTACGTGGAGCTGGCCAAGGTCCAGCTCGCCGACGGGCGCGCCGGCGCGACGCGCCGGGTGCTCGGCGAGGTCCTCGACAAGCTGCTGCGGCTGCTGCACCCGGTGGTCCCGTTCGTCACCGAGGAGCTGTGGACGTCGCTGACCGGTTCGGGGCAGGGCACGGACACCATCGTCACCGCGCCCTGGCCCGAGCCCGACCGGGCCCGGTCCGCGCCCGCCGCCGAGGAGCTCGTCGCCTCGCTCCAGCGGATGGTGACCGAGGTGCGCCGGTTCCGCGCCGACCAGGGCCTCAAGCCCGGCCAGAAGGTCGCGGCAGACCTGGAGTGGAACGGCTCGCCGCTGGCCGCGCACGAGGACGGCATCCGCTCCCTGCTGCGCCTCACCGAGCCGGCGGGCGGCTTCTCGGCGACCGCGTCCCTGCCCGTCGAGGACGTGAAGGTCCACCTCGACACGGCCGGGGCGATCGACGTGGCGGCCGAGCGCAAGCGGCTGGAGAAGGACCTGGCCGCCGCCCGCAAGGAGATCGGCCAGGCCCGCGGCAAGCTCGGCAACGAGGCGTTCATGGCGAAGGCCCCCGAGGCCGTCGTCGCCAAGAACCGCGACCGGCTCGCGCAGGCGGAGGCCGACGTCCGGCGCATCGAGGCGCAGCTCGCCGCCCTGCCCACCGCCTGATCCGTTGACCACGCGGCGGCCGGGGAGCGGGCGACGTTCCCCGGCCGAACCGTCCGCGCGCACGCCGCGCCGAAGCTACGATCCGACTGATCAGTGGCCTTTGGTGCGGATTTGAACCTGTGGGAGTGCAATGGCCGACTCACCTCCTCGCCATGACGCGCCGGGTCCGCCGCCCGGCGACGGTCCGGGCACGACCCGGGCCGCCGAGGACACCGGCCCCCAGGTGACGGTCGTCCCGGACGGCGACGCGCCGGTGGGGGCGTCCCGGCCCTGGTGGTACGCCAACGGGAACGGCACGCCGCCGGTCGGGGTGGCCGTTCCCGGGGACGTCGAGGTGGCGTCGGCGGGTACCGGGCCGCACCGGCTGCCGCAACACCCGCCGGACGCGGTGGCGGTGACGGGCACCGGCCCGCAGCCCGCGATCTCCGTGCAGGCGCTGCCCTCGTGGGAGGCGAGCGGGCCGCAGGAACTGCCGTCCGTTCCGCCGAGCGCCCGCAGGTCCGTGCCGGGGGTGCTGGTGGGGATCGTCGCGGGCGGGGTCGTCGCGGCCGTCCTGGTCGTCGCCGTGGTCGTCCTCAAGCTCGGCGGGGACGGCGGCGGGGACGGGGGAAGCGGTCCGCCGGGGCGTCCAAGCGGCGCATCGCCGCCGTCGCGCAGGTGGCGGGGCTGCGCCGGGAGACGGGCGACCCGGCGGCGAGCGCCGCGTACCCGTACGTCGCGGCGGCGGTCCAGGCGGGGGACGTCCCGCCGTCCAAGGACGCCACCGCCGTCTACACCGACGCGCCCGTTCAGGGACCCGGCGGACCCGGCGGACCGGGCGGACCTGGCGGACCCGGCGGGCTCAACGGAACCGGCGGGGAGCAGGCGACGGGGGAGGGCGCGGAGCCGGGCGGCATGCGGAACGGCCTCGGCGTCCAGTCGCAGAGGCAGCAGGTGAACGCCCAGACCGTGCTGTTCACGGGTGGGACGGGCGACGTCGGCGATTCGGCGGCGTTCCTCCGGCGGATCCGTCCCACCACGGTCATCACCAGCGCCCCCGCCGATCCGGGCGCGGGCGGCGGGAAGGGCCTGTGCGGGACGTTCGCCGTCCTCGCCGAGGTGCACCTCTACTGCGCGTGGGCGACGCGCGACTCGTACGGCGTCGTCGCCTCGGAGGTCCCCGCCGCGTCGCCGGAGACCGCCGGCTTCGCCGACCTCACGCGCCGGATCCGGAAGCAGGTCGAGAAGTCCAGGTGACGCCCGTGGGCGCGTCCGCGAGGTCCAGGACGAGCCCGACGAAGTAGACGGTGCCGAGCGCGAGCACGCGCCGTCCGAGCGCGGCGACGCTCTCGCGGGTGAGGCTCTCGGAGCCGGTCACCCGCCACGCCGCCGGGAGCGGGCGGGTGAACGCCAGGTGGTCGTACGGCAGGCGGACGTAGGTGACGGGCAGGCCCGCCAGCGCCGCCACGGCGCCTTCCAGGTCCTTGTGGTCGGGCAGGCACAGCAGGACGTGGTCGATCCCGTCCCAGCGCGCGTGCGCGGCGGTGAGGGCGGCGGAGACGCCCGTACGGTCGATGGCCGCGTCCGCGAGCACTTCGGTGGACGTTCCGGGGAGCGCGTGGCACGACAGGCGTCCAGGAAGTGCGACCGTGGAGAGCACCGCGTCGAGCCGTTCGGCGGACGGCCGCGGCAGACCGCGCAGATCCAGCAGGCGGGACGCGGCGGTCACCCCCAGCGCGGCGCTCGGACGGGTGAGGCCGTCCGGCAGGAGGCGGGGCGGGAGGCCCGTGCCGGTCGCGTACTCGGTCGCGGCGGGCAGGGCGCGGGCGACCGGCCCGGACTGCGGCGCCGACAGGACGGCGCGGGTGGTGCCGGGCGCGACGACCCCGGCCTTCTCCGCGGCGATCTCGGCGGGCGTGTCGCCCAGGACGCCGAGATGCTCGCCGAAGACGGGCGTGATCGCCACCACGTCCGCCGGGAACAGCGCCACCTCGTCGGAACGGCCGCCCATCCCGGCTTCGAGCACCAGCGCGTCCGCCGCCGCGTCGCGCGCGTGCAGGACGCCCGCCAGAAGGAACAGCCCGGCCGGGGAGAGATAGCCGTCCCGTCCTTCCGGAAGACCTTCCACGGCCTGTTCGACGCGTTTCGCCAGGGAACGGAGTTCGGCTTCGCTGACCGCCTCGCCGTCGAGCCGGATCCGTTCCCGATTGCTCCTCAGCCCTGGGCTCGTCACCGTGCACACGCGCAGCCCAGCCGCGCCTAGCGTCGCGGACGCGTAGGTCGCCGCCGTGCCCTTCCCCTTGGAACCGACGACCGTGAGCACTGGCGGTCCCTGCCCGAGGACGTCGAGCGCGGCGGCCACCTCACGCGCGCGCGTGACGCTGCGGCGTTCTCCCGGGCCTCGCCTCGCCCATTCGCGGAAGAACACCTCGTCCGGCGCCTCATCGTTCACCCGCCCATGTTCCCAGCCCGCGCGGAAGGGCTCCGGGCGGGGACGGCCGGGAGCGCCGAGTAGGCTGCGAAGGTCAGTTTCCGCAGGCATGGAGTGTCGTGAGCCAGGTAACCGAGCCGCTCGACTACCAGGGCGCGGTCAGCGCCATCATGAGGCGCGGAGTCGAGTGGGAGATCGATCCCACCCTCGACCGGATCCGCGACCTGGTCGACGTCATGGGCGAGCCCCAGCGCGCCTACCCGGTGATCCACATCGCCGGGACCAACGGCAAGTCCAGCACCGCCCGGCTGATCGAGGCGCTGCTGCGCGAACGCGGCCTGCGCACCGGCCTCTACACCAGCCCCGAACTGACCACGCTGCGGGAGCGGATCGCGATCGACGGCGAGCCGATCGGCGAGGAGGCGTTCGTCCGGGCCTACGAGGAGGTGCTGCCGTACGCCGAGCTGATCGACGGCAAGCACGGCGTGGCGCTGTCGTTCTTCGAGGTGCTCACGGCCATGGCGTACGCCGCGTTCGCCGACGCCCCCGTGGACGTGGCGATCGTCGAGGCGGGCATGGGCGGGATCTGGGACGCCACCAACGTCGCGGACGGCGCCGTCGCGGTGATCACCCCGATCGGGCTCGACCACACCCGCTACCTCGGCGACACGGTGGAGGAGATCGCCGGCGAGAAGGCCGGGATCATCAAGCCGGGCGCGATCGCCGTCCTGTCGCAGCAGCCCGTCGGCGCCGCCGAGGTGCTGCTGCGCCGCGTCGCGGAGGTCGGCGCCGTCGCGGCCCGCGAGGGCATCGAGTTCGGCGTGCTGGGCCGCGACGTGGCCGTGGGCGGGCAGCTCATCGGCGTGCGGGGGCTGCACGGCACGTACGACGAGATCTTCCTTCCGCTGTTCGGGGAGCACCAGGCGAGCAACGCCGCGACCGCGCTGGCCGCCGTCGAGGCGTTCGCCAGCGGCGCCCCCACCAGGGGGGAGGCCAACCTGGAGGCCGCCAACCGGATCGCGCCCGGCGAGACCTACACCGGCGGCGACGAGGGCCAGCTCGACCCGGCGCTCGTGCGCAGCGGCTTCGCCAAGTCCAGCTCGCCGGGGCGGCTGGAGGTCGTCCGCACGGGCCCGACCGTCCTGCTGGACGCGGGCCACAACCCGGCGGGCATGGCCGCGACCGTCGCGACGGTCACCGAGTCGTTCGGCTTCACCCGGCTGGTCGGCGTGCTCGCCATCGCCGCGGACAAGGACGTGGCCGGGGTCCTCGACCAGCTCGAACCCGTGCTCGCCGAGCTGGTCGTCACGCGCAACTCGTCCGCGCGCTCGATGGCGCCGGAGGAGCTGGCCGAGATCGCCGAGGGCGTCTTCGGGCCCGAGCGCGTGCACGTCTCGTCCCGGCTGGACGACGCGATCGACCGGGCGATCGGGCTCGCCGAGGAGACCGGCGAGTACCAGGGCGCCGGGGTCCTGATCGCGGGCTCGGTGGTCACCGTGGGCGACGCCCGCACCCTGCTGAGGGTGGCGCGGTGACCCAGGCGGCGGAGCGGGCGGGCGCGGAACGGGCGAGCGAGGAGCGGAGCGGAGCGATGAACCCGGCGAGGCGGCTGCTGTCCACCGTCCTGGCGTGCGAGGCGATCGTGATCGCGCTCGCGATCCCGGTGGCGGTGGCCGTGCTGAAGGTGGACGGCGGCGTCGCGGGCGGCGTGTGCGGCGGGCTCGCCGTCGTGTGCCTGCTGATGGCCGGGCTGCTGCGGTTCCCGTGGGCGGTCCCGGCGGGCACGGCGCTCCAACTTCTGATCATCGCCACCGGTTTCATGGTGCCGACCATGTTCTTCCTCGGCGTCCTGTTCGGCGCGCTGTGGGCCACGGGCATTTGGCTCGGACGCAAGGCGGGGCGAGCGGAAGCGGGCTAAGTTCGCGGGGGAACGGCGCCACGCCTCCCGCCGCCATTTCGTGAATTGCTCTCATTGAGCAATTCCGACATTCGGGTAATTCCATCGGCGGGCCCCACGCGAAGGAGTCAAGGCCGTGCCCCCCGACCCCCACGGAATCACCCCGTCCTCCCCGTCCGACCGTCCCGACTCCCCGCCACCCGAATTCGAGCGGCCGGAGGCGTCCGACGACGAGGCCCCGGTCCGCCCGGATTGCCCGATCCGGCCGAGGAGGGCGTGGAGGGCGTGGAGGGGCGGAGGCGGTGACCGCTCCGTTGCCCGCCGCCGTTCCCGAGACCGAACGTTCAGAACGAGGACGTTCGGAGCCGGAACGGGCGGCGTGGGCCGGGGCGCTCCTCGTCGCGCTGCTCGTTCCGCCCGCGGCCGTGCTCGCGATCCCCGACGCGAGCCTCAACGTCATTGCGTCCGCCGCGCAGGCCCTCGGCCTTGATGCGGGCCAGATCCCCGGGCTCGCGCGTGCGACGGGGCTGGCGCTGCCCGCGCTGGTGCTGTGCGTTCCGGTCGCGGCGGTCACCGCGCGCCGTTTCCCGGCGCGGCTCGTCCTGCTGGCGGGCGTGGCGTTGCTGCTGGCCGGGCTGGCGGCGGCGCGGTTCGCGGACTCCGTCGCGTTCGCCGGAACGGTTCGCGTCGCGCAGGGCGCGGGCGCCGGGATCGCACTGCCCGCGTCGCTGGTGGTCGTGTGGGAACGCGGCGGCCGGTGGCTCTCGGCGCTGTGGGCCGGTTCCCTCGCCGCCGCGCTGATGGCCGCGATGCCGCTCGCGCTGCGCGCCGTCCCGGTCACCGTGACGGACGGGACGCAGGGCGACTGGCGCCGAGCGCTCGCCCCGTACGTGTGGCCCGCGGCCCTCGCGGGGCCGCCGCGCTCGCCTGCCTGGTCGCGCGCGGGCGCCGCCGCCTGCCCGCGCTGCGGCACAACGAGCGCGGCCAGCTCGTGCTGCCGCTCGCGCCCGCGGCGGGCTTCGCGTTCCTCGCGGTCGCCACCACGTACGGCTGGTCGCCCGGCGCCAGGCTCGTCGTCGCCGGGGCCGCCGGGCTCGCGCTGCTCGGTCTCGCGCTCGTCGGGTCGCGGGACGCGACGGCGGGCAGCCCGCTCGCGTGCGCGGTCGTGATGGTGTCGGCGGGCCTGCTGGCGTACCCGCTGGCGAGCCCCCTCGCGGGCCTGGTGTCCGCCGCCGCGCGGGCGCAGGAGGCAGGGAACGCGCCGTTCGCGCCGTTCGCCGCCGCCGGGGCCGCCGCGCTGCTCGGCGCGATCGCGACCGTACGGCTCTCGCGGGACGGCGCGCGCGCCGCCGTGCTCGCCGGGCACGGGCTGATCGTCGTCGCGGTCCTGCTCGGTCTCGCCGTGGGCGTGGGGACCGCGCCGCTGCCGTTGACGGCCCTCCTCGTCCCGCTCGGCGCGGGCGTCGGCGTCGCGCTCGCCGCCTCGTTCAGGGACGCGAACGTGGGCGGGGCCCTGTTCGGCCTGTCGCTGTGCTTCCCCGCCGTGCTGACGGGGCAGATGCTCGTCCTGTCGTTGCAGGCCGCGCGCCTGGAACTGCCGCCCCCGGTGAACGAGGCGCAGCAGCTCTCCGGGCTGACCGGCGGCTACCGCGTCTGGCTCGTCGCCGCCGGGGTCACCGCCGTCCTCCTGGCCGCCGCCGCACGATGGGCGGGGAACGCCCGCGAGACGGCCGGGACGGCCCGCGGGACGGCCGGGGCGGCGCGCGAGGCGGCGGAGGTCAGGCGGACCCCCGCCGACCTGCGGGCGGCGGTCGCAGACCCCGGGGGCCGGTAGGATTCGGCCCGCAGTGGTGTGCAGGCCGTTGAGGCCCAGACCCCGCGGGACGGGGCGACGCCCACCCCATTCCACCTTCAGAGGAGAGAACAGCCGTGTCCGAGCGCACTCTTGTCCTGGTCAAGCCCGACGGCGTCCGCCGCGGCGTCGTCGGCGAGGTCGTCTCCCGGATCGAGCGCAAGGGCCTGAAGCTCGTGGCGCTGGAACTGCGCACCCTCCCGCGCGAGACCGCCGAGGCGCACTACGAGGAGCACGCCAGCAAGCCGTTCTTCGGCGAGCTCGTCGAGTTCATCACCGGCGGCCCGCTGGTCGCGATGGTGGTCGAGGGCCCGCGCGCGATCGAGGCGTTCCGCGCCCTGGCCGGCGCCACCGACCCGGTGAGCGCCACGCCCGGCACCATCCGCGGCGACCACGCCCTGGAGATCGGCGAGAACATCGTGCACGGCTCCGACTCCACCTACTCCGCCGAGCGCGAGATCAAGCTGTTCTTCCCCGACCTCGGCTGACGCCGGGGGAGCCGCCGCGCGAGGCGGCGGCCGGCGGCCGGAGCGCCCGCGGGGCGGGCGGACGGCGCCGGCACGACTTTGGGACACGCGGGCCGGGGGATACCGGTCCGCGTGTCTTTTAGGTGTGACTCGCCTGGTCAGTACCCGATTTTTAGGTGTCGCACGGCGGTGGGGTGTCTGCCCGGTCGGGTTCGGGCGCGTTAGGATGAGTGCGCCGCTCTGCACGCCCGTCAACATGAAGGGCTCCCTTTCTTCATGGGTAACAAGCTGTCGTTCCTTGGCCGTGACATGGCGGTCGACCTGGGCACCGCGAACACGCTGGTGTACGTGCGCGGGCGCGGCATCGTCCTGAACGAACCGTCCGTCGTCGCGATCAACACCAACACCGGCAAGATCGTCGCGGTCGGGATCGAGGCCAAGCGGATGATCGGCCGCACGCCCGGCAACATCGTGGCGGTCCGCCCGCTGAAGGACGGCGTCATCGCCGACTTCGACGTCACCGAGCGGATGCTGCGCTACTTCATCCAGAAGGTGCACAAACGGCGGCACTTCGCCAAGCCGCGCATCGTGGTGGCGGTGCCGAGCGGCATCACCGGGGTGGAGCAGCGCGCCGTCAAGGAGGCCGGCTACCAGGCCGGGGCCCGCCGCGTCTACATCATCGAGGAGCCCATGGCCGCCGCGATCGGCGCCGGGCTGCCCGTCTACGAGCCCACCGGCAACATGGTCGTCGACATAGGGGGCGGCACCACCGAGGTCGCGATCATCTCCCTCGGCGGCATCGTCACCAGCCAGTCGGTCCGCGTCGGCGGCGACGAGCTCGACCAGGCCGTCATCTCGTTCTCCAAGAAGGAGTACTCCCTGATGCTGGGGGAGCGCACCGCCGAGGAGATCAAGATGGCGATCGGTTCGGCGTTCCCCGGCGGCGGCGAGGAGCCGCACGCCGAGATCCGCGGCCGCGACCTGGTCAGCGGACTGCCGAAGACCGTGGTCATCTCCGCCGAGGAGGTGCGCCGGGCCATCGAGGAGCCCGTCAACTCCATCGTCGACGCGGTCAAGACCACGCTCGACAAGTGCCCGCCCGAGCTGTCCGGCGACATCATGGACCGCGGGATCGCCCTCACCGGCGGCGGGGCGCTGCTGAAGAACCTCGACGAGCGGCTGCGCGAGGAGACCGGGATGCCGATCCACCTCGTCGACAACCCGCTCGACTCCGTGGTGCTCGGCACCGGCAAGTGCGTGGAGGACTTCGAGTCGCTCCGGCAGGTGCTCGTGCCCGAGCCGCGCCACTAACCAGTACGGGCGAGGCCGCCCGGGGCGCGGGGGGTCGTCCCGCCTCGGGAGGCACTGACCCCCCAGGTCCGCGCCACACGTATTCTCGAATCGGGAGGTCAGCGGGTGAAGGACACCCGGCGCACCCGCGTGGTCCTCAGCGTGCTGCTCGTCGTGGCGCTCGCGGTGATCACCATCGACTACCGGGGCGGGGACGGGTCCCCGCTGCGGGGCCTGCGCGGGATGGGGGCCGCGCTCTTCGGCCCGGTCGAGCGCGCCTCGGCGGCGGTGGTGCGTCCCATCGGCAACACCTTCGACGCCGTCACCGACGCGCCGGGCGAGCGGCGCCGCGCCGACAGGCTCGAACACGAGAACCAGCGCCTGCGCGAGCAGCTGCGCTCCAACCAGCTCGACCGCGCCCGCGCCGCCCAGCTCGACCGGCTGCTCGGCTCGGCCGGGATGGGCGGCTACAAGATCCGCGCGGCGCAGGTGATCTCGGCCGGGCAGGGCTTCGAGGACACCGTGACGATCGACGTCGGCAGCCGCAGCGGGGTGCGCCGCGACATGACGGTGATGAGCGCGGACGGCCTCGTCGGGCGCGTCACGCGGGTCGGTCCCGCCACCTCGACCGTGCTGCTGGCGACCGACGTGACGTCCTCGGTCGGCAGCCGCCTGGAGGACTCCAGCGAGATCGGCATCGTGCAGGGCCGGGGCCGCCGCGGCCTCGGCGACGGCGGGGAGACGCCGATGCGGTTCCAGCTCCTCAACGCCAACGCGCCGCTGAAGGTCGGCCAGCGCCTCGTCACGCTCGGCTCCCAGGGCGAGCGCCCGTACGTGCCGGGCGTTCCGATCGGCCAGGTCGAACGGATCGACGGCGCGGTCGGCGGCCTGACCCGCACCGCCTACGTCAAGCCGTTCGTGCGGTTCACCAGCCTCGACGTCATCGCCGTCGTCGTCGCGCCGCCGAAGACCGACCCGCGCGACGCGGTGCTGCCGCCGAAGCCGCCGCCCCCGCCGGGCGCGGCGCCGCCCTCCGGCGCTCCCGCGGACGCCAAGGCGACGGGGAAGAAGGGCAAGAAAGGCAAGAAGGACAAGAAGGGCGAGAAGGCCGAGCCGGGCCCGTCCACGACACCGACCTCGGGGGTTGACGTGCTGAGTGCACCCGAGCCGTCGACGACGGGACGCAACGTGCTCGGCGCCGTCGTCATCGTCGCCGCGCTGATCCTCCAGGTGTCGGTGGCCAACCGGCTCCCGCTGCCCGGCGGCGTCCAGCCCGACCTCGTGCTGCTGGCCGTGGTCGCGCTCGCGCTGGTCAGCGGGTCCATGACGGGCATGGTCGCCGGGTTCTCCGCCGGCCTCGCCGCCGACATCATCCCGCCCGCCGACCACACCCTCGGCCGGTACGCGCTCGTCTACTGCCTGATCGGGTACGTGTGCGGGCTCGCGTCCGCCGAGATGGACCGGCAGTCGCTCGTGCCGTTCTTCGCCGTCGCCGCCGGCGCGCTGGCCGGCACCGTCCTGTACGCGGCGACCGGGATGATGCTGGGCGACCCGCGCGCCACCTGGTCCACGGTCATCCGGATGGTGCCGCTCCAGGTGCTGTACGACGTGATCGCGAGCCCGTTCGTCGTGTGGGCGGTGCTGCGCGTCACCCGTCGGTACGAGCGCGGCGGCGAGCGGCCCTCCCGCGACGGCCTGTCCGTTCCCCCGGCCCGGTACCGCGCGATGTCGGGGCGGAGCGGGAGCCTGTGAACTCCAGGACCCACTTCCGGCTGGTGGTGCTGTACGTGCTCGTCGCGGCGCTGCTGCTGGTGCTGATGGGCCGGCTGTGGACGATGCAGGTCCTCGACGGGCGGCACTACCGGCAGGTCGCCGCCGACAACCGCACCCGCGACATCGTCGTCCCGGCGGTCCGGGGCGTCATCCTCGACGACCAGGGCCGCCCGCTCGTCCGCAACCGCACCGCGCTGGTCGTGTCGGTCGACCGCACGACCCTGTCGCGGCAGAAGGACGAGGGCGCGGGCGTCCTCAACCGGCTCGCGAAGGTGCTCGGCACCAGCTACGACGCCCTGGCGAAGAAGACGCGGCTGTGCGGGCCGGGGATCAAGCGGCCGTGCTGGCCGGGCTCCCCGTACCAGCCGATCCCGGTGGACGACCGCGTCGACCCCAAGCGCGCCTTGCAGATCATGGAACGGCAGGAGGAGTTCCCCGGCGTCTCCGCCGCCGTGCAGGCCGTCCGCGAGTACCCGCGGCCCGAGGGCGCGGGCGCCGCGCAGGCCCTCGGCTACCTCCAGCCGATCACGCAGGAGGAGCTCGACAAGCGCAAGGGCCTCAAGGTCACCGGCTACAGCGGCGTCGACCTCATCGGCCGTGACGGGCTGGAGGCGGTGTACGACGCCGACCTGCGCGGCGAGCCCGGGTTCCGCAAGGTGCTGGTCGACAGTCAGGGGCGCGTGACCGGCACCGCGCAGGACAAGGCGCCGGTCCCCGGCGGCAACCTGGTCACCAGCCTCGACGCGGGCGTGCAGGGCGCGGCGGAGAAGGCCCTCGACAACGCCGTCCAGAACGCCCGCAGGCAGGGCCACAAGGCCGACGCGGCGGCGGCCGTGGTGATGGACGTGCAGACCGGGCGGCTCGTCGCGATGGCCAGCTACCCGACGTACGACCCGAGCATCTGGACGGGCGGGATCTCGCAGGACGAGTACGACGCGCTGCTCGGCAAGAAGAAGGGCGAGCCGCTGATCTCGCGGGTCTCCCAGGGCCAGTTCGCCCCCGGCTCGACGTTCAAGGTGTCCTCGGTGGCCGCCGCGGTGAAGGACGGCTACGACCTGCACGGCACCTACTCGTGCCCGGGTTCGTACAACGTCGGCTCGCGCGCGTTCCGCAACTTCGAGGGGCAGGCCCACGGCGACATGAGCCTGCACCAGGCGCTCGTCGTCTCCTGCGACACGATCTTCTACAAGTTCGCCTACGAGGAGTGGCTGCGCGACGGCGCGACCAAGCCGAAGAAGCACCCGTCCGACCCGATGGTGGAGATGGCGCGCAGGTTCGGGTTCGGCACCCGCACGGGCGTCGACCTGCCCGGCGAGACCACCGGGCGCATCCCCGACCGGGGCTGGAAGCGCTCGTACTGGAACGCCACCAAGAAGGCCGACTGCAAGGGCGCCAAGGACGGCTACCCGGAGGTCGCGAAGACCGACCCGTCGCGCGCGGCGTACCTGAAGGCGGTCGCGGCCGAGAACTGCGCCGAGGGCTACATGTGGCGCGCCGGCGACGCCGCCAACCTGTCGGTCGGGCAGGGCGACGTGCTCGTCACGCCGCTCCAGCTCGCCCGCGCCTACGCGGCCGTCGCCAACGGCGGCCGGCTGGTCGTGCCGCGCGTCGCCAGGGCCGTGGTCCGGCCGGACGGCTCGCTGGTCCGCGAGATCGACCCGCCCGCCGGGCCGAAGCTGCCCGTCGACCCCAAGGTCCTCAAGTACATCCGGGGCGGGCTCGCGGGCGTCACCAAGTCCGGCACGGCGGCCGGCGCGTTCAGCGGCTTCGACCTCAAGAAGGTCCCGGTGGCCGGCAAGACCGGCACCGCCGAGGTCTACGGCAAGGATGACTCGTCCTGGTTCGCGTCGTTCGCTCCGGTCGACAAGCCGCGCTTCGCGGTCATCGCGATGGTGTCGCAGGGCGGCACCGGCGCCTCGACCGCCGCCCCCGCCGTCCGCGAGATCTACGAGGCGATGTACGGCCTGAACGGCAAGAAGCCCGCCCTCAAGGACGGCAGGACGCCGGCGGGCCTGCCGAAGCTCGGCGGCGACACCGGGACCGCGCCGTGACCGCCCGCGTCCCGAGCCTCGGCGGGTACGGCGAGAACGTCTGGCAGCGGCGGCTGGCGTCGCTGAAGCGCCTGGACTGGGTGCTGGTGCTGTCGGTGGTGGCGCTGTCGGTCGTCGGGACGCTGCTGGTGCGCGCCGCGACGTTCCAGGTCCTGCTCGACCAGGGCAAGGACCCCGAGGGCTTCCTCAAGCGGCACATCCTCAACCTGGTCATCGGGTTCGCGCTCGGCGGGCTGGTCACCGTCCTGGACTACCGGCTGCTGCGCGCGTACGTCCCGATCCTGTACGCGCTGGCGTGCGTCGGGCTGCTGATCGTGCTGACCCCGCTCGGCTCGACGATCAACGGGTCGCACTCGTGGATCGTGATCGGCGGCGGGTTCCAGCTCCAGCCGTCGGAGTTCGCCAAGGTCGGCCTGGTCGTGCTGCTCGCGATGATCCTCGGGGAGCCGCGCGACGGCGAGGTGGGGCCGGGCCGCCGCGACGTGCTGCTCGCGCTCGCCCTCGCCGGGGTGCCCGCCGCGCTGATCATGCTCCAGCCCGACCTCGGCACCACGCTGGTGTTCGCGGCCGTCGTGCTCGGGATGCTGGCGGTGTCGGGCGCGAAGAAGCGCTGGCTCGCCGGGCTCGTCGGCGGCGCCGTCCTGCTGGGCTTCGCGGTGTGGTTCTTCGGGCTGCTCAAGCCGTACCAGCTCGACCGGTTCACCGCGTTCATGGACCCGTCCGCCGACCCGCGCGGGGCGGGCTACAACGCCCAGCAGGCGCGCATCGCCATCGGGTCGGGCGGCGTGTTCGGCAAGGGGCTGTTCCACGGCGAGCAGACCGGCGGGCACTTCGTGCCCGAGCAGCAGACCGACTTCATCTTCACCGTCGCGGGGGAGGAGCTCGGGTTCGTCGGCGGCGCCGTGATCGTCGTGCTGCTCGGCGTCGCGATGTGGCGGGGGCTGCGGATCGCCACCCAGGCCGCCGACCTGTTCGGGACGCTCGTCGCGACCGGGGTCGTGTGCTGGCTGGCGTTCCAGTCGTTCGAGAACATCGGGATGACGCTCGGGATCATGCCGATCACCGGGCTGCCGCTGCCGTTCGTGTCCTACGGCGGGTCCGCGACGTTCGCCAACATGATCGCCTTCGGCCTGCTCCAGGCCGTGCACCTGAGGCGCCGCCCGTTCGACTGAGGGCCGCCGCCCCGGCGGTATCCTGAGGGTTTGATCTCGCGTCCACACCATCGGAGGACACCGCCCATGCCCATCGAGTCGATCTTCCCGCGTCTGGAGCCGCTGCTCCCGCGCGTGCAGAAGCCGATTCAGTACGTCGGCGGCGAGCTGAACTCCCAGATCAAGGACTGGGACGAGGCCGAGGTCCGGTGGGCGCTGATGTACCCGGACGCCTACGAGGTCGGGCTGCCCAACCAGGGCGTCCAGATCCTCTACGAGATCCTCAACGAGCGCGACGGCGTCCTCGCCGAGCGCACCTACTCCGTCTGGCCCGACCTCGAAGCGATCATGCGCGAGCACGGGATCCCGCAGTTCACCGTCGACGCGCACCGCCCCGTCGCCGCGTTCGACGTGCTCGGCGTGTCGTTCTCCACCGAGCTCGGCTACACCAACCTGCTGACGGCCCTCGACCTCGCCGGGATCCCGCTGGAGGCCGCCGACCGCACCGACGAGCACCCGATCGTCCTCGCGGGCGGGCACGCCGCGTTCAACCCCGAGCCGATCGCCGACTTCCTCGACGCGGCCGTGCTCGGCGACGGCGAGGAGATCTCCCTCGCGATCACCGAGGTCATCCGCGAGTGGAAGGCCGAGGGGCGCCCCGACGGCCGCGACGGGCTGCTGATGCGCCTGGCGATGTCGGGCGGGGTGTACGTCCCGAGGTTCTACGACGTGACGTACCTGCCCGACGGCCGGATCCAGCGCGTCGCGCCCAACCGTCCCGGCGTCCCGTGGCGCGTCGACAAGCACACGGTCATGGACCTCGACGGCTGGCCGTACCCGAAGAAGCCGCTCGTCCCGCTCGCCGAGACCGTGCACGAGCGGTTCTCCGTCGAGATCTTCCGGGGCTGCACCCGCGGCTGCCGCTTCTGCCAGGCCGGGATGATCACCCGTCCGGTCCGGGAGCGGTCGATCACCACCATCGGCGACATGGTGGAGACCGGGCTGAAGGAGTCGGGCTTCCAGGAGGTCGGCCTGCTCAGCCTGTCCAGCGCCGACCACAGCGAGATCGGCGACGTCGCCAAGGGCCTCGCCGACCGCTACGAGGGCACCAACACCTCGCTGTCCCTCCCGTCCACCCGCGTGGACGCCTTCAACATCACGCTCGCCAACGAGTTCTCGCGCGGCGGCCGGCGCTCCGGCCTGACGTTCGCGCCCGAGGGCGGCTCGGAGCGGATGCGCAAGGTGATCAACAAGATGGTCAGCGAGGACGACCTGATCCGGACCGTCACCACCGCCTACGAGAACGGCTGGCGGCAGGTCAAGCTCTACTTCATGTGCGGGCTGCCGACCGAGGAGGACGAGGACGTCCTCGCGATCGCCGGGATGGCGCGGCGCGTGATCCAGGCGGGCCGCGACGCCACCGGCCGCCGCGACATCCGCTGCACGGTCTCCATCGGCGGGTTCGTGCCGAAGCCGCACACCCCGTTCCAGTGGGCCGCCCAGTGCGACCACGAGACCGTGGACCGCCGGCTGAAGGCCCTCAAGGACGAGCTGCGCTCCGACCGCGAGTACGGCCGCGCCATCGGCCTGCGCTACCACGACGGCCAGCCCTCGGTCATCGAGGGCCTGCTGTCGCGCGGCGACCGCCGCGTCGGCAAGGTCATCCGCGCCGTCTGGGAGGACGGCGGGCGCTTCGACGGCTGGTCCGAGCACTTCTCCTACGAGCGCTGGACGGCCTGCGCCGACAAGGCCCTCGCCGGGGAGGGCGTCGACGTCGACTGGTACACCCTCCGCGAGCGCGACGAGGTCGAGGTCCTGCCCTGGGACCACCTCGACGCGGGCCTCGACCGCGAGTGGCTCTGGCAGGACTGGCAGGACGCCGTCGACGAGACCGAGGTCGAGGACTGCCGCTGGACCCCCTGCTACGACTGCGGCGTCTGCCCCACCATGGGCACCGAGATCCAGATCGGCCCGACCGGCCGCAAACTCCTCCCCCTCAACGTCGTCTGAACCCGTCCGCCCCGGCGGAGCCGTTCTCCGGAGAACGGCTCCGCCGCTCTGATTCGCACGCCGAGCATTTGTCGGCGCATTGCGGGGCGCGGCGGTGTGCGGGGGAGCCGTATGACGTTGCGCCTGCCCGTTCAAAGTGCTCTCTGTCGCCGAGTTCCGACGCTTCGGGGGTGGCGTGGAGAGCGCTGGCGAGAGGCTCAGACCCCCGATCCAGCCCGAGGCTGGGCACGCTCCTCGCACCGTCCGGCGATGGCGTGGACGTGAATACTAATGGGTGCTGATAGGCCGTGGGGTGCGTTCAGGAAAGGGTCGTCGGGTGGTCGGCGCGACCATTTTTGACAAATTCATACCGCCGGGTGGAATGGCCGTGACCGTCCCACGTTCCTGATGTTCGTCGGGAAGGGCGCGGTCGGGCGACGCGCCGAGTCCTGGAGGGGCCGGTTCGTTCGCTGGAGCGCTTTCGGACGGGGGTAGCGGGGCGGGGCGGCGGGGTACGGCGGTCGAGGGGGGCGGCCGGGGCCGTACCCTGTGCGGCGAGGGCCGTACTCTGTAGGTAGACGTTTTCGACTCGACGCGAGTAGGAAGGACTAGAGCCCTGGCTCCCATGCCGGAGGGCCCTGCGCCGGCCCCCGTGACCCAGCGCCTGCGCGTTCGCTATGCGAAGCGCGGCAGGCTGCGGTTCACGAGCCACCGCGACATCTCCCGGGCCGTGGAACGCGCCGTGCGGCGCGCCGGGATCCCTGTCGCGTTCAGCGCCGGGTTCACGCCCCACCCGAAGATCTCGTACGCGGGTGCGGCGGCGACGGGGGTGGCCAGTGAGGCCGAGTATCTTGAGATCGGGCTCACGGAGACCCGCGACCCTGCGCGGGTACGGGCCGAGCTTGACGCGGCCCTGCCGGACGGCCTCGACATCGTCGATGTCGTGGCGGTGCGGACGGGCCAGGCCAAGCCGAGTGCCTTGGCGGATCGGCTCCACGCGTCCGAGTGGCGGATCCGGCTGGACGGGGTGTCGCACGACGACGCCGCCGCGGCCGTGACCGCCTTCCTGGACGCCGGGACGATCGAGGTGGAACGCCTCACCAAGAAGGGACGGCGCCGTTTCGACGTGCGCGCCGCAGTGTCCGCCTGCGAGGCGGACCGGCGCGGCGCGGAGGCGGCGGATGCCCCTTGTGCGATACTTCGAATGGTTGTTCGGCATACCACACCTGCCGTACGACCCGACGACATCCTCACCGGACTGCGTCAGGTCGCCGACCTCGCGCCGCCGTCACCGCCTCTGGTGACCAGGCTGGCGCAGGGGCCCCTCGACGCGGGCACCGGTGGACTCGCGGATCCATTGGATCCCGACCGGGAGACCGACCAGCCGTCCGGCGACGACGCCGCGACGGCCCCGGGCCCTTCCGGGCAAGCCGCGAGCGCGGATGCCGTCAGCGCCCGTCCGTAAGGGCCGAAGCCGGCGCCGCGGCGACGCGGCACGGAACCGGTTCCGCAGGGGACGGCGGGCGCACCCCCGACGACTTCGTCGTCGCCACCGGACGGTGGGGACGACGCCGACGACAGACGGAGAGTTCCCGTGCGGCGCACCGCACCGTTCCGCCCCCTGGCGGAGCCCGCGGACGCGCCCGGGAACCTGACGGGAGATTGCCCGCATGCTGGATAACGAAGCCGATTCGGCCACGGCCGAAGGCACCGAGGAACAGAACGCGTCCGGAGTGACCCGGACCCCGCGCCGCCGCGCGAGCCGCCCCGCGGGCCGCCGCCCGAGGTCGAGGAGGCTCCGGCGCCCGCGTCCGCGCAGGCCCCGGAGACCGCGCAGGCTCCGGACAAGGACGACAAGGACGAGGCCGCCGCGCCGCCCAAGAAGGCCACGCGCACGCGGACGACTAGGGCGAAGGCCAAGGCCAAGCCCGAGCAGGCCGAGGGCGACGCGACGCCCGCCGCGGCCGACGCGAAGGACGCCGCGGCCGTCGCGGCCGTCGAGGCCGAGGCCGCGGAGCCCGCGGCGGAGAAGCCCGCGCCCCGTACGCGGACCCGCAAGCGCACCACGGCGGCCGCCACCAAGGCGGCCGCGGCCGACACCGCCGCCGACACCAGCGGCGCCGCCGACACGGCGCACGCCGCGCCCGCGGTGCCCCAGGTGCCGGTCGTGCCGGGGAACGAGCCGGAGACCGGTTCCGCCGGCGTCCGCAGCGGCCACATCGACCAGGAGGTGTCCGACACCGAGCCCGCGAGCGGCGTCGCCGGCGTGCCCGGCGTGACGTTCCAGCCGCCCATGGTCGTGTTCCAGCCGCCGGAGGCGACCCCGGCCGAGCGCGCCAAGGCCGCGTCGAAGACCGCGCCCAAGGACGAGCCCGCCCCCGAGAGCGCCGCGGCCGACGAGGACGCCGACGACGCCGACGACCTCGAGGACGCCGCGCACGGCGACGAGGACGACGAGTCCGGCGACCGGCCCTCGCGCCGGCGCCGCCGCCGGGGCGGCCGGGGCCGCGGCCGCGGCCGCGACGCCGGCGACGACGAGGCGCAGGACGACGAGGAGCCCGAGACCGCCCGCGAGGCCGAGGCCGAGAAGCCCAAGGCCGCCAAGGGCGGCCGGGCCGCGAAGGGCGCCAAGGACGCGAAGGACGGCGCCAAGGACTCCAAGGAGACCAAGGGCGGCAAGGCGTCCAAGGACGGCAAGGACGCGGCCAAGGAGGCCAAGGCTGAGCAGCAGGACGCGGGCGGTCCCGACGAGGCGGCCGACGACGACGAGGGCGGGGCCGGTTCGCGGCGGCGCCGCCGCCGCAGGCGCCGGTCCGGCCTCGACGGCGACGGCGGCCCCGACGACCCGCCCAACACCGTCGTGCACGTCCGCGACGCCCGCGCGGTCGAGGACGAGGTCCAGTCCGTGCGCGGCTCGACGCGGCTGGAGGCCAAGAAGCAGCGCCGCCGCGAGGGCCGCGAGCAGGGCCGCCGCCGCCCGCCGGTGATCACCGAGGCCGAGTTCCTCGCCCGCCGCGAGGCGGTCAAGCGCGAGATGGTCGTGCGGCAGGAGGGCGAGCGCACCCAGATCGCCGTCCTGGAGGACGACGTCCTGGTCGAGCACTACGTCAACCGCGCGACGCACCAGTCGTACGTGGGCAACGTCTACCTCGGCAAGGTCCAGAACGTGCTGCCCTCGATGGAGGCCGCGTTCGTCGACATCGGCAAGGGCCGCAACGCGGTGCTGTACGCGGGCGAGGTCAACTGGGACGTCGCGGGCCTCGAAGGCCAGCCGCGCCGCATCGAGTCGGCGCTGAAGTCGGGCCAGTCGGTGCTGGTGCAGGTCACCAAGGACCCGCTCGGCCACAAGGGCGCCCGGCTGACCAGCCAGGTGTCCCTGCCGGGCCGCTACCTGGTGTACGTGCCGGACGGCTCGATGACCGGCATCAGCCGCAAGCTCCCCGACAAGGAGCGCACCCGCCTCAAGCAGATCCTCAAGCGGGTCATGCCGGAGAACGCGGGCGTCATCGTCCGCACGGCCGCCGAGGGCGCCACGGAGGAGGAGCTGGCGCGCGACGTGTCGCGGCTGGCCGCCCAGTGGGACAGCATCCAGAAGAAGGTCAAGACCGCGTCGGCGCCGTCGCTGCTGTACGGCGAGCCCGACCTGACCATCCGGGTCGTCCGCGACATCTTCAACGAGGACTTCACCAAGCTCGTCGTCTCCGGCCGCGAGGCGTGGGACACCGTCTCGGAGTACGTCGAGTACGTCGCGCCGCACCTCGCCGAGCGGGTCGAGCGCTGGGACGGCGGGCAGGACGCCCTCGCGGCGTTCCGGATCGACGAGCAGATCGCCAAGGCGCTGGACCGCAAGGTGTGGCTGCCGAGCGGCGGGTCGCTGGTCATCGACCGCACCGAGGCGATGACGGTCATCGACGTCAACACCGGGAAGTTCACCGGGCAGGGCGGCAACCTGGAAGAGACCGTCACCCGCAACAACCTGGAGGCGGCCGAGGAGATCGTCCGCCAGCTCCGGCTCCGCGACATCGGCGGCATCATCGTGATCGACTTCATCGACATGGTGCTGGAGAACAACCGCGACCTGGTGCTGCGCCGCCTGGTGGAGTGCCTGTCGCGGGACCGTACCAAGCACCAGGTCGCCGAGGTGACCTCGCTCGGCCTCGTCCAGATGACCCGCAAGCGGGTCGGGCAGGGCCTGCTGGAGGCGTTCTCGGAGACCTGCGAGTCCTGCAACGGGCGCGGCATCCACGTGCACCTGTCGCCGGTCGAGCCCAAGCAGGACAAGGCGTCCGCCAAGGACGCCGGCGGCCGGCGCCGCAAGCGCAAGGGCGAGGTGGAGAAGGCCGTCGAGGACAAGCTCGCCCAGCAGGAGAAGGTCCGGGAGACCGAGCCCGAGCCCGCCGCGGAGGCCGAGCCCGAGCCCGCCCCCGCGCCTGCCAGGACGCGCGCGCGGCGCGGCGCGGCCAAGCGGCAGGCGGGCCCGCCGCCCGAGCCGGACCCCGCGGACGCGTCCCAGACCGCCGAGGCCACGGCCGTCACCGAGGAGTCCGAGGCGGCCGAGCCCGTCGCGGTCCCGGACGGGACGAACGGCGAGGACCCGGCGCAGGCCGTGGCCGACGCCGTCGAGGCCGCCGCCGAGACCGCCGAGGCCGGCGGCCCGGGGGTGCTCGACGCGGTCGAGCCCGTTCCCGCCGATGCCAACGGCGCCGCGACGAACGGCTCCGAGCCGGCCGCCGCCCAGGAGCCGGGCGCGGACGGGGCGCGCGACGACGCGGAGGAGCCCGCCAACGGCCGGCGCCGCCGCACCCGCCGTCCCCGCGCCGCCGCGGCCCAGACCCAGCAGCCGGACGCGTCCGGCGACTGACCGGCGCGGGCCCGCCCGCCCCGGCGGGGCCCGCCCTTCCGGCGGGCTCCCGGGGCGGCGGGGCCGCCGGTGCGGGGCCGGACGCCGTTCGCGTTGGGGTCCGCGGATCCGGTATCCTTGGACATCGGCGTGTGTTGAGCGCGCCGTTCAGACCCGCATCCGAGGCCCGCAGGGCGTACGGGTGCGTCCCTCGCCGATCCGGTGGGGTCACGCAGAGAGCGCTGGAGGAGACTCCTCCTCCGGCGTGCCGCCTTCGGCCCCCGGGCCGGGGGTAGGCCCCCGTCCGGGGGCTGGTAACGACCACGCGCGGGACCGGTTCAGTCCGGAAGCGCGCGCAGACGAAGGGTTTCCGCGGTGTACGCGATTGTCCGCGCAGGCGGCAGGCAGGAGAAGGTGGCCGTCGACGACGTGCTCACCGTCGACAAGCTGGCGGGCGAGGTCGGCTCGACCGTCACGTTCCCGGCCGTTCTCGTCGTGGACGGCGACGACGTCGTCAGCTCCGCGGCCGCCCTGGCCGGCTACCAGGTGACCGCCGAGATCCTCGGCGCCGCCAAGGGCCCCAAGATCAACATCATGCACTACCGGAACAAGACCGGGTACAAGCGGCGGATGGGTCACCGTCAGCCTTACACCGAGGTCAAGATCACCGGTATCAAGGCCGGGAAGTAAGGGAGAGCGGTCAGATGGCACACAAGAAGGGCGCGTCGTCCAGCCGTAACGGTCGTGACTCCAACGCCCAGCGCCTCGGCGTGAAGCGTTTCGGCGGCCAGGTCGTCAAGGCCGGCGAGATCATCGTCCGCCAGCGCGGCACCCACTTCCACCCCGGGCCGGGCGTCGGCCGCGGCGGCGACGACACGCTGTTCGCGCTGGTCGCGGGCGCGGTCGAGTTCCGCCGCTACCGCGGCCGCAACGCCGTGAGCATCGTCCCTCCGGCGGAGTAGTCCGCCGGGGCAGAGCGTTGTACGAGGGGGCGGACCGTGCGCGGTCCGCCCCCTTGCCCTGTTCAGGGCCGAATCGGTTCGGCTCGGGGCGCCGATAGCGAGGAGAGACACCGTGGCAGCAGGAGCCGGATCCGGCGCGCAGTTCGTGGACCGGGTGGTGCTGCACGTCGTCGCGGGCGCCGGCGGCAACGGGTGCGCCTCGATCCACCGCGAGAAGTTCAAGCCGCTCGGCGGCCCCGACGGCGCCAACGGCGGCCGCGGCGGCGACGTGATCCTCGAAGTGGACTCCAACGCCGCGTCCCTGCTGGAGTACCACCGCCGCCCGCACCGCAAGGCGCGCAACGGCAAGCAGGGCCAGGGCGGGCACCGCACCGGGGCCGACGGCGGCGACGTCGTCCTGCCCGTCCCGGACGGCACGGTCGTGAAGTCCGCGGACGGGGAGGTCCTCGCCGACCTGGTCGGGGAGGGCACCCGCTACGTCGTCGCGAAGGGCGGCCGGGGCGGGCTCGGCAACGCCGCGCTCGCGTCCGCCAAGCGCAAGGCGCCCGGGTTCGCGCTGCTCGGCGAGCCGGGCGACGAGGGCGACGTGGTGCTGGAGCTGAAGAGCGTCGCCGACGTCGCGCTGGTCGGGTTCCCGAGCGCGGGCAAGTCGTCGCTGATCGCCGCGCTCTCCGCGGCCAAGCCCAAGATCGCCGACTACCCGTTCACCACGCTGGTCCCCAACCTCGGGGTGGTCGGGGCGGGCGACACGACGTTCACCGTCGCCGACGTGCCGGGCCTGATCGAGGGCGCGAGCGAGGGGCGGGGCCTCGGCCTGGAGTTCCTGCGCCACATCGAGCGGTCCTCCACCCTCGCGCACGTCCTGGACTGCGCGACGCCCGAGCCGGGCCGCGACCCCCTCAGCGACTTCGAGGTCATCGAGCGCGAGCTCCAGGCGTACGACCGGATCCTCGGCGACCGGCCGCTGTCGGACCGGCCGCGCCTGGTCGTGCTCAACAAGGTGGACGTCCCGACGGGCGCGAGCTGGCCGAGATGGTCAGGCCCGAGTTCGAGAAGCGCGGGCTGAAGGTCTTCGAGGTGTCGGCGGCGACGCACGAGGGGCTGCGGGAGCTGTCGTTCGCGATGGCCGAGATGGTCGGCGCGTACCGGGCGTCGCTGCCGCCCGCCGAGCCGACCCGCCTGGTGATCCGGCCGAAGCCGGTCGGCGGCGCCGCCGAGTTCGAGGTCAAGGCGATGGGCGACAACACCTACCTGATCACGGGCGCCAAGCCGGTGCGGTGGCTGCGCCAGACCGACTTCGCCAACGAGGAGGCCGTCGGCTACCTCGCCGACCGGCTCGCGCGCCTCGGCGTGGAGGCCGCGCTCGCCGAGGCGGGCGCGGAGGCCGGCGCCACGGTCCTGATCGGCACCGCCGACGACTCGATCGTGTTCGACTGGGAGCCGGAGATCGCCGCGGGCGCCGGCGGCCGGGGCCCGCGCGGCACCGACCGCCGCCTCGGCTGACCCGCCCCGCCGAACGACCTTCGACGCCCGACCCGAGGGAGCACAGTGAGCACGCACGCGGCGTTCGCGCAGGCGCGCCGGATCGTGGTGAAGGCGGGGTCCTCCTCGCTGACCACCGCGCTCGGCACGATCGACGCCGACCGCATCGACGCCCTCGTGGACGTCCTCGCCGCCCGGCACGCCGCCGGCGCCGAGGTCGTCTTCGTCTCGTCCGGCGCGATCGCGGCCGGGCTCGGGCCGCTCGGGCTGAGCCGCCGCCCGCGCGACCTCGCGACGCAGCAGGCGGCGGCGAGCGTCGGGCAGGGGCTGCTGTTCGCGCGCTACACCTCCTCGTTCGCCCGGTACGGGACGACGGTCGGGCAGGTGCTGCTGACCGCCGACGACATGATGCGCCGCACCCACCACCGCAACGCGTCCCGCGCGCTCGCGCAGCTCCTCGACCTCGGCGTCCTGCCGATCGTCAACGAGAACGACACGGTCGCGACCGACGAGATCCGGTTCGGCGACAACGACCGGCTCGCCGCGCTCGTCGCCCATCTGACCAGGGCCGACGCGCTCGTCCTGCTGTCGGACGTGGACGCGCTGTACACCGGCGACCCGCGCCGGCCCGGCGCCCGCCGCATCGCGGAGGTGCACGGCCCGGCCGACCTGGACGGGATCGAGCTCGGCGGGTCGGGCCGGGTCGGGACGGGCGGCATGGTCACCAAGGTGGAGGCCGCGCGCATCGCCGGGATCCCGGTGCTGCTGACCAACGCCGCGTCCGCCGCCCGCGCGCTCGCCGGCGAGCCGGTCGGCACGCTGTTCCACCCGGCGGAGGGCCGCCGGCTGTCCACCCGGCACCTGTGGCTCGCGCACGCGACGACCGGGCACGGGCGGATCGTCCTCGACCAGGGCGCGGTCGAGGCCGTCGTCCGGCGCCGCAAGTCGCTGCTCCCGGCCGGCGTCACCGGCGTGCAGGGCGACTTCGCCGCGGGCGACCCGGTCGACCTGTGCGGCGAGGACGGCCAAGTCGTGGCGCGCGGCCTGGTCGCCTACGACGCCGCTGAGATCCCCGGCCTGATGGGCCGTTCCACCCGGTGGCTCGCCCGCGAGCACGGCCCGGGGTACGAGCGCGAGATCATCCACCGGGACGACCTGGTCGTCCTCGCCGCCTCCGACGCGCCCCCGCGCCCGCCGCGTCCCACGCATCCCACGCGCCCGTCCCCGCCACGCCCGCGCCGCCTGCCGCGCAGGCGGCGCCCGACCCGAGAGGTACCCGTGATGAGTGAACAGGACCGGGAGCGCGAGGAGTTCCAGAGGGTCGCGCGGCGCGCCCGCGCGGCAGGGGCGGAGCTCGCGCCGCTGCCCCGCGCCGCCAAGGACGCCGCGCTGCACGCGATCGCCGACGCGCTCGTCGCCGCCGCGCCCGAGATCGTCAAGGCGAACGGGACCGACGTCGAGCGAGCCCGCGAGTCCGGCACCTCCGAGTACATGATCGACCGGCTGAGCCTGAGCGCCGACCGGATCGCCGCGATCGCCGAGGCCGTCCGCAACGTCGCCGCGCTGCCCGACCCGGTCGGCGAGACCGTGCGCGGCAGCGTCCTGCCGAACGGCCTGGACCTGCGGCAGATCCGCGTCCCGCTCGGCGTCGTCGGCATCATCTACGAGGGCCGCCCCAACGTCACGGTCGACGCCGCCGCGCTCTGCCTGAAGAGCGGCAACGCGGCGATGCTGCGCGGCTCGTCGTCGGCCTACGAGTCCAACACCGTCCTCGTCGGCGTCATGCAGAACGCCCTGGAGGCGACGGACGTCCCGCGCGACGCCGTGCAGCTCGTCCCGGGCACGAGCCGCGAGTCGGTCGGGCACCTGATGCGGGCGCGCGGCCTGGTCGACGTGCTGATCCCGCGCGGCGGCGCCTCGCTGATCAACTCGGTGGTCGAGGGCTCCACGGTCCCGGTGATCGAGACGGGTGTCGGCAACTGCTCGGTGTACGTGGACGACGCGGCCGACGTCGGCATGGCCGTCGACATCCTCGTCAACGCGAAGACCCAGCGGCCCTCGGTGTGCAACGCGGCGGAGACGTTCCTCGTGCACGCCGGGATCGCCGACGCGTTCCTGCCCCGCGCGCTGGAGGCGCTGCGCGCCAAGGGCGTGACCGTCCACGGCGACGACCGCGTCCGCTCGTACGGCGAGGACGTCGTGCCCGCCACCGAGGACGACTGGCGCGCCGAGTACCTCTCGATGGACATCGCCGCCCGCGTCGTCGACTCGCTGGAGGACGCCGTCGCGCACATCCGCGCGTACGGGTCGGACCACACCGAGGCGATCGTCACGACGTCGCAGCCGGCCGCGCGCCGCTTCGTCGCGCTGGTCGACTCGGCGGCCGTGATGGTGAACGCCTCGACGCGCTTCACCGACGGCGAGGAGTTCGGCTTCGGCGCCGAGATCGGCATCTCGACGCAGAAGCTCCACGCGCGCGGCCCGATGGCCCTGCCCGAGCTGACGAGCACCAAGTACGTCGTGACCGGCGAAGGCCACCTGCGGGGCTGAACCCGCAGCTCACCGTCCGCGGTGTCCGGGTTGTGACACTCGGTCTATTGATGTCACGTCGGGCTTGTGGTCTGATTCACGACTGTGACGACCGAGCCGAGCCGCCGCCGCCTGCTGAAGGGGGCGGTCCTCGGCGCCGGGCTCGCCTCCACCGGGCTCGCCGCGTTCCCCGCCCGCCCCGCCTCCGCGGCGGCCCTGCGCACCGCGCCGTCCGCGCCGCCCGCCCTGCGCGGTCCGGTCGCCGGGACGACGCTCGAACGGACCCTGCTGCTCGGCCGGCCCGGCGCCGGCGGCTACCGGAAGGTCGCCGCCGGGCCGGGCGAGCCGCACCTGGTCCGCACCGACCTCGGCGGCGCCGCGGCCCCCGGCCGCGCCGCCCGCCGCCGCGCCGTGATCGCCTTCGGCCAGCTCACCGACGTGCACGTCGTGGACGCCCAGTCGCCCGCGCGGGTGGAGTTCGTCGACCGCGTCAAGGACGGCCTGTCGATCCTGCCGGTGGAGGGCGCGTACCGTCCGCAGGAGCTGCTCACCACCCAGGTCGCCGAGGCGATGGTCCGCGCGGTCAACCGCGTCGGCCGGGGCCCCGCGACGGGCCTCGGCCTCGCGTTCACCATCAACACCGGCGACGCGGCCGACAACGTGCAGTACAACGAGCTGCGCTGGATCATCGACCTGCTCGACGGCGGCACGATCCGGCCCGACTCCGGCGACCCGCGCCGCTACGAGGGCGTCATGGACCACGCCGCGTACGACCGCCGGTACTGGCACCCCGAGGGCCCGCCGCCCGGCGCGTCCGCCGACGTCCCGCTCGCCGAGTACGGGTTCCCGCGCGTCGAGGGGCTGCTGGACGCCGCCCGCCGCCCGTTCGAGGCGACCGGGCTCCGCGCGCCGTGGCTGGCCGCGTTCGGCAACCACGACGGGCTCGTCCAGGGAAACCTGCCGGTGAACCCGCTGGTCTCCGCGCTCGCCACCGGCGGCATCAAGATCGGCGCGCCCGCCGACGGCGCGCAGGCCGAACGCCTCGCGCGGATGCTCGGCAAGGGCGACGCCCGCGAGCTGGTCCGGCTGAGCCGCGCGCGGGGCGCGGCGGGCGGCGGCCTGTTCCGGCAGGTCACGCCCGACCCGGACCGGCGGATGCTGACCCGCGCCGAGGTCGTCCGCGAGCACTTCACGACGTCGCGGAACGCCGGCCACGGCTTCACCCGCGCCAACCTGCGCGACGGGACGGCCTACTACGCGTTCGACCGGGGCCTCGTCCGCGGCCTCGTGCTCGACACCGTCAACCCGAACGGCTACTCGGAGGGCTCCCTCGACCGCGCCCAGTTCGCCTGGCTCGAACGGCAGCTCAAGGCGGGCAGCCGCCGCTACCGCGACGCGCGCGGGGCCAGGGTCGCCCACGACGTGCGGGACCGCGTGTTCGTCCTGTTCAGCCACCACCCGATCGCGTCCCTCACCAACCCGCTCGGCGGGGGCCGGGTGCTCGGCGACGAGGTGAAGGCGCTGCTGCTGCGCTTCCCCAACGTGGTGCTCTGGGTGAACGGCCACACGCACCGCAACGAGGTCATCCCGCACGCCCGCGAGTCCGGAGGCGGCTTCTGGGAGGTCAACACGGCCGCGCACATCGACTTCCCCCAGCAGAGCCGCATCGTCGAGATCGCCGACAACGGCGACGGCACCCTGTCGGTGTTCGCGACGATCCTCGACTCGGCCGGGCCCGCGTCGTTCGGCGGGCGCCTGGGCGACCCCGTCCACCTGGCGTCGCTGTCCCGCGAGCTGGCCGGCAACGACTGGCAGGACCGCGAGGAGGGCCGCCGCGGCAAGCCCGAGGACCGCAACGTGGAGCTCATCGTCCCCGCCCCGTTCTGAGCCCTGTTCCGAGCCCCGTTCTGACGCAGGGCATGAAGAAGGGCCGCCGTGTCCGTGTCACGACGGCCCTGGCTCTTCGGTGCCGCTAGTTGCTGCTGCCGGAGGTCGGCCCGTTGTCGCGCCGGCCGCCGAACCGGTCGAACAGCCCGCCGGCCGCCGACGCCGCCGCGTCCGCGACGTCCTTGACCTTGCCGATGAACGGGTCGGCCGTCCGCTCCCACGAGTCGCGGTAGGAGTTGGCCGCGTTCCGGATCTCCTCGGTGACCGACGCGCTGCCGTCGTCGTCGCGGCGCGGGTAGTCGCCCGCGAGGATCCGGTCGTACTCGCCGCTCGCCGCCCACCGGTCGATCTCCGCGAACCGGATCACCGCGAACGGGTGCGACTGCGGCAGCAGGTTGAGGAACTTCAGCAGCCCGTCGCGCACGTCCCCGGCCGCGTCGTACTCGCGGGCCTGCTGGAGGAACGCCTCGCTGCTCATCTCGGTCAGCCGGGTCCCGCCCGCCAGCTTCATCATCGTCCGCTTGACCGCGTCGATGTCCTGGCTCGCCAGCAGCCCGGCCCGGTCGGCCGACAGCTCGGCCTTGCGGAACCACTCCCGCAGCCCGATGATGATCGCCGCGATCCCGATGTTGCCGAGCGGCAGCCACGCCAGCCGGGACCCGAGCTGGATCAGGATCTGCATCATCGTCTGGTACACCGCGTGCCCGGACAGGATGTGCCCGACCTCGTGGGCGACGACGAACCGCAGCTCCTCGTCGTCCAGCAGGTCGATCAGCCCGGTGTTGATCACGATGAACGGGTGGTCGGACCCGATCGCCATCGCGTTCGGCGTCGGGTCCTGGCGCACGAACACCTCGGGCACCTCGGGCATGTCGAGGATGTACGAGGCGTCCCTGACCATGTCGTACACGTTGCGGAACTGGTCCTCGCCCGCCCGCACCGTCCCCGCGAGGAACGTGAGCCTGAGCGCGCGCTCGTTGAACAGCCCCGACATCTTGCGCAGGACGACGTCGAATCCGGTCAGCGAGCGCAGCGCCACGAGCGCCGAACGATCGGCCGGGTGTTCGTAGGCCCGGGAGCTGATCCCGGGGAACCGCGTGCGTGCTCGATCCGGTGTGTTCTCCGTCATGTCTGGCATGGTAGTTCCGACGAACCGATGGGACGGAGGGTTCCCGGCGCGGGCGCGCGTCCGGCTCCGGCCCGCCCGCCGGCACCGGGCGGGCGCGGGCGGGCGCGCGGGCGGGGCCTCCCGTTTCGTGATCCTTTTTGCGCCGGATGTGGCTTGCGTCACGGGCGGCGGGCGGGGTGTACTTCGGGGCAGCGGCGGCGGGCGCGCGAAGGGGCGCGGCGCCGCGCCCGCGCGGGAGGCGCCATGTTCGACCCGAAGGCCGAGGCGATGTCCCCGGACGAACGCGCCGCGTTGCAGCGCCACCGGCTGTGGGGCCTGGTCGACCGGCTGATCGCGGCGGGCGGCACCCAGGGCGCGCGGCTCAAGGAGGCCGGCGTCGGCGGCGGCGCCGACGTCCACCTGGCCGACCTGCGCCGGCTGCCGTTCACCACCAAGCGGGACCTGTGGGACGAGTACCCGTTCGGGATGCTGGCCGTCCCGCGCGACCAGGTCGCGGCCGTGCACGGGTCGAGCGGCACCAGGGGCCGCCCCACGCTCGTCGCCTACACGCGCGCCGACCTGGACCTGTGGGCGGCGATGTGCGCCAGGTCGCTGGCGTGCGCGGGCGCCGGCCCCGGCAGCGTCGTCCACAACGCCTACGGGTACGGGCTGTTCACCGGCGGCATCGGCATCCACCAGGGCGCCGTCGCGCTCGGCGCGACCGTGGTGCCGATGTCGGGCGGGATGACCGACCGGCAGATCAGGATGCTCGCCGACCTCCGTCCCGACATCCTGGCCTGCACCCCCGCGTACGCGCTGCGGCTGGGCGAGGCCGCGGCGGAGGCCGGGGTGGAACTGCCCGCCCTCAGGGCGGGGCTGCTCGGCGCCGAGCCCTGGTCGGCGGAGCTGCGCGCCGCGATCGAGTCCGTCCTGCCGGTCAAGGCCGTCGACGTCTACGGGCTGTCGGAGGTCATCGGCCCCGGCGTCGCCACCGAGTGCCTGGAGCAGGACGGCCTGCACGTCAACGAGGACCACTTCATCGTCGAGACCGTCGATCCGGAGAGCGGCGAGCCCGTGGAGCCGGGCGTTCCGGGGGAGCTGGTCTTCACCACGCCCACCAAGCAGGCGCTGCCGCTGCTGCGCTACCGGACGGGCGACATCGCGGCGCTGACCCCGGGGAGTGCCCCTGCGGGCGCACGCTCGTACGGATGAGCAAGGTCCTCGGCCGCGCCGACGACATGCTGATCGTCCGCGGCGTCAACGTCTACCCGAGCGAGGTCGAACGCGTCCTGCTCGGCTCCGGCCTGGTGGCCCCCACTACCAGCTCGTGGTCGACCGGCGGCGCCCCGACGCCCGCCTCGTCGTCGCCTGCGAGGCCCTCGCCGGCGACCCGGGGGAGCCCCTGGCCCGCGCCCTGCGCGAGACCCTCGGCCTGGGCGCCGACGTGCGCGTCCTGCCGCCAGGCACGGTCCCGAGGGTGGAGGTCGGCAAGGCCGTACGGGTCGTCACCTGGGACTCGGGCGAACCCCCGCTGCCCGGCCTCGGCTGACCGCCTCCACCGACCGCCTGACCTGCGGTGACATCCCGTACGGGAGGGGCGGCCGGAACGGGCGCCCGCGCCGCTGGCTATTCTCGTCGGCATGACGCAAAAGCGGCGTTTGGGGATCATGGGCGGCACGTTCGACCCGATCCACCACGGCCACCTGGTGGCCGCCAGCGAGGTCGCCCACTTCTTCTCGCTCGACGAGGTGATCTTCGTCCCGACCGGCCTGTCGGCGCACAAGGAGGACCGCAAGGTCGCCGCCGCCGAGGACCGCTACCTCATGGCCGTGATCGCGACCGCGTCCAACCCGCGCTTCTCGGTCAGCCGGATCGACATCGACCGCCCGGGGCCCACCTACACCGTCGACACCCTGCGCGACGTCCGCGACCTGCACGGGCCCGACAGCGACTACTTCTTCATCACCGGCGCCGACGCGCTGGAGAAAATGCTGACCTGGCACGACACCGGCGAGCTGTTCGAACTGGCGCACTTCGTCGGCGTCACCCGCCCCGGCCACCGCCTCGCCGACCCCGGCCTGCCGAACGGCCGCGTCAGCCTGATGGAGGTCCCGGCCCTGTCGATCTCCTCCACCGAGTGCCGCGACCGGGTCATGGCCGGAGAGCCCATCTGGTACCTCGTCCCGGACGGGATCGTCCAGTACATCGGCAAGCGCGGCCTCTACCGCCCCGTCTGACCCCCGCGCGTACGCCACGGGCGTAAGCGCGCGCCCCCGCGAGGCCGGGCCCGCCCGCGCCGACGATGCCGCGCCCTGCGCGGGCGTCCTGCCGTGGTCACGGGTGCCTGGAACCGGCCCCGGCCCCATACCCTGGTAGGTGAGGGCCGGCTCGCGGACTGATCGGACCGCGGCGGCCGGACACCCGGGAAAAGGTCCCGTGAGAAGCTGGGACCGGGACAAGCCCCCTACAGGGAGGATCGCGAGCGCATCGTGACCGCATCCGACAGGGCCGAACAGCTCGTCAGGATCGCCGCGGAGGCGGCGGGCGACAAGCTGGCCGACGACATTCTTGCCTATGACGTGAGCGAGCAGCTCGTCATCACCGACGCGTTCGTGCTCTGCTCGGCGCCCAACGACCGGCAGGTCCGCGCCATCGTCGACGAGATCGAGAAGCGGCTCCGCGAGGAGGCCGGCGCCAAGCCCGTCCGCCGCGAGGGCGAACGGGACGGCCGCTGGGTGCTGCTGGACTACGTGGACGTGATCGTCCACATCCAGCACGAGGAGGACCGCATGTTCTACACGCTCGAACGGCTGTGGAAGGACTGCCCGCTGATCGACCTCCCCGAGGGCGTCAACGCGCACAACGCCGGCCGCACCCCGGCCGTCGGGAGCGCGAGTGAGTGACACGACCCGCGAGCCCGGCAAGCGCCGCCTCGTCCTGTGGCGGCACGGCCAGACCGCCTGGAACCTCGAACGCCGCTTCCAGGGCAAGACCGACATCCCGCTGGACGAGACCGGGCTCCGGCAGGCCCGCGACGCCGCCCGCCTCCTGACCGGGCTGCGCCCCACCGCCCTGCTCGCCTCCCCCTCCAGCGCGCCGCCGACACCGCCCGATCGCTCGCCGAGCTCACCGGCCTGCCCATCGGCTTCGACCGCGACCTCATCGAACGCGACGGCGGCGAGTGGGAGGGCCTCACCTCCCGCGAGATCCGCGAGCGCTACCCCGCCGAGCACGCCGCCTGGCAGCCCCCCGGCGGCGAGACCAGCGCCCAGGTCGCCAAGCGCGTCGGCGCCGCCCTCGAACGCGCCCTCGACGACCTGCCGCCCACCGGCCTGCTCGTCGTCGCCTCCCACGGCGCCGCGCTCCGCCTCGGCATGTCCCACCTGCTCGGCCTGCCCGAGGAGACCTGGGAACGCCTCGGCGGCCTGTCCAACTGCTGCTGGTCCGTCCTCGCCGAGATGCGCGACGGAGGCTGGCGGCTCGTCGAGCACAACGCCGGAACCCTCCCCGAACCCGTCCTCGGCGACGACCGCACCGACAACGGCGCCTGACGAAACCGATTCGAGTACGGGGCCGGGGTCCTATACACTGGCTGAGCGCTGCGGGATGAACGTCCACGCAGTCGCGCGGGGCTATGGCGCAGTTGGTAGCGCGCCTCCATGGCATGGAGGAGGTCTGGGGTTCGAATCCCCATAGCTCCACTCGCATCCTCCTACTCGCCGCCCTTTGGGGCGGCTTCGCGTTTTCCTTGCCTTTATCTGGGGGGCGACCCCCAGACCCCCGGCTGTGGGGGCTGCCGCCCCCACGCCCCCTTGGGGCTGGGGTCTGTGGGCCTGGTTCGCTTGTCGCTTCGCGACCTCGCTGTACTCGCGGCCCCTTGGGGCGGCTTCGACCCCCGGGTGTGGGGGCTGCCGTGCCCACGCCCCCTCGTGGCTGGGGTCTGCGGGCTGTCGCTCGCGACCTCGCTTGGGTCGGGCGGGCGTTGTCTTGTGGGCCGTGGGCTGGAGAATCTCCGGATGATCAACGTTTTCGGAACTGTGATCCGGCGGTGGTTTCCTTACCGTTCATGGGAAGACATCGCAGGGGAGCGAGACGCGAGATCACGGTCGGGGATCTGATCCAGGCGCTGCAACGGTTCGACCCCGAGCTGGAGGTGCGGCTGGCGATCCAGCCGCGGCTGCCTCAGGAGCACGCCGTCGGCGAGGTCGCCGAGGTCGATGGAACGGTCTGGATCGGGGAGTCGGGGCACATCGGGTACGCGCCCGACGAGGTCGCCGAGCAGCTCGGCTGGTCCTAGGTGCGGGACGCGTTCCCAGGCGCTCCGAACGTGCACTAAGCTTTCTCGTGGCCGGTCGCGGAAACGCGGCGCGTCCCGGGGCTATGGCGCAGTTGGTAGCGCGCCTCCATGGCATGGAGGAGGTCTGGGGTTCGAATCCCCATAGCTCCACAAACGTTCTGACCGCCGGACCCTCGCTGCGATCGCCATCGCATGCTGAGGGAAGCGGTGCGCGAGATCGACGCCGGTAGCAAGGCGCGGATCGGATGCGCGATCGTCGCCCCGCGCGGGGCGTCCTATTGACTCTTGCGGGCCAGGCCCCCGAACGAGTCGAGCGGCTCCGCCTGGTCGAGCTGCGGGAAGTCCGGCCGCCACAGCGGTGTGGAGACGACGCCGGGCTCCAGGATGTCCAGTCCGTTAAGGCACGCCTCGATGAACGCGGGCGTCCGCGCGTGGTACGGGACCGAACCGGCGTCGGCGCACAGTTTCAGGGCCTCGGCGCGCGCCGTCTCGTCCGCGGAGGTGTGCTCGTTGACGCCGAGGACGTTCGTCCCGTCGTTGACGGCGACGAAGCTGCCGGGCGGGAGCGCGTCCACAAGGATTCTGACGATTCCCAGCGGGTCTTCGTCGTCGGCGACGTTCCCGACGATTCCGAGGAGGATCAGCGCGATCGGCTGGGAGAAGTCGAGTGTCGCCTTGGCGCGTTCGATGATGTCGAGCGGATCCCGGATGTCGGCCTGGATGTAGTCGCACGTGCCCTCGGGAGTGCTGGTCAGCAACGCGCGCGCGTGCGCGACCACCAGAGCGTCGTTGTCGACGTAGACGACGCGGGCCTTGGGATCGACCCGCTGCGCTACCTCGTGCGTGTTGTCGACGGCCGGCATCCCCGTGCCGATGTCGAGGAACTGCCGTACGCCCTCCTGCTCCGCCAGGTAGCGGACCATCCGCACCAGCAGCGCACGGGAGTGCCGCGCGATGTCGGCGATCTCCGGGAAGACCTCCATGATCCGGTCCCCGACCTCGCGGTCGATCGGATAGTTGTCCTTGCCGCCCAGCCAGTGGTTCCAGATCCGCGCCTGATGTGGCCGGGTCGTGTCGACCGCGGGCACGCCTTCGTCCGCCATGGGGGGCCTTCCAGGGTCCGTGACAACCGTTGACCGCAACCGTAACCACGGGCGGGGCCCCGGTGAAGGCCCAACGATGATCTTTCATGGCCCGGGGGCGCGCCCGGACGTCCGCGGACGTCCGGGCGCGCCGCGCGGGTCAGTCCGTGTAGCGCAGGACGGCTCCGACACCCAGGGACGCGTTCGGGCCGTCGGCGGGGAGGACGACCAGGTCGCCGTCGGTGGCGGCGACGGCTCGTACGAGCGCGGCGTCGGCGCGTTCCTCGACGGGGTCGGTGACGCCGAGGTCCCGGAGCTCCTCCGGGGTGGCGGCGACGTCGCCCGGATTCGGGCCGATCCACAGGCGCGCGGGGGAGTCGGGGTCCTCGTCCAGGAGCAGGCTCTCGACCTGGCCGCGCCGGACCGCCTCGACGGTGGCGGGAAGGCCCGCCACCGCGCGCTGGCCGTTCGCCAGTTCGCGGTCGAAGCGCTCGGCGACGGCCATGACGTGCTCGGTCCGCTTCAGGTCCAGGACGCGGGACAGCTCCTCGTCCAGGCCGGGATCGGACACGGAGATGTTGCGGTCGGACTCGACGGTGTGCTCCAGGACGCCCTCGGAGATCTCCTCGAGAACGGCGCTGCGGGCGCGGACGTCCCCGGCGATGACGACGGCCTCGGCGCCGCAGCGGCGGGCCGCCTTGTCGATCTCGCGGCCGACCTTCTTGGCGTTCGCCTTCCACACGTTCTCCGCCGAACGCTGGAAGCGCGACTGGTTCCAGTCGCCCGCCTTGACCTTCCGGACCGGGTAGTCCTCGTCGCCCTCGACCTGGATCCGGCGGTGCGCCCCGGTCGCGCTCACGCAGTCGATCTCGCCGCCGCGGCGATCCACGACGGCGACCAGGTGCGGGACCCGGTCGCCCCGTTCGGCCAGGTACGGCAGGACGTGGGGCAGCGGCCCCACGCGGGCGAACGGTGCGCGCGGCGGACCCGGGAGCCGTTCGGCGCTCACGACCTCGCCGCCCCGCGCGAACACGACCAGGCCCTCGGAGCGGCGGTCGGCCAGTTCCCCGTCCACGGTCCGCTCGATCGCGCGGAGCGTCTCGCTCGGGGCGCCCTGCGCCTCCAGGTCCGCGCGGAGGGCCCGCCAGCGGAGCACGGCGGCCTTCGACGCGTCCTCGGTCGTACGGGTCAGATCGGCGTACACGGAGGCGTACGGACCCGGCTGCTGGTACAGCGGCTTGAGGAATGACAGATCCATGTGACGGCCCTACCCGTTCCGTCTGGGTCAAACGTCAAGCGTGTGACGGATGTGGCCTAACCCTCCGCCGCCTGCTGGAGCCGGGCGTACGCGAGCTGGAGCCAGTCCGACCCCGCCACCGCGGTCATCGTGGCCCCCGCCAGCCGCGTCGCGTCCGGGGCGAACACCAGGCCCGCCGCGTACGCCGTGGCGACCCACTGGGCCGTGCAGAACGGGCAGGTGATCAGCTCCCCGACGGCGTGCCGCAGGCCCTGGCCGCGCACCTCCTCCGACAGCTCGGCGGGGCCCGCGGTGCCCGAGTAGCGGGTGAACGGGGCGCGCAGCGGGCTCGTCACGGCGTCCTTGGAGATCAGCCGTGACAGCTTGTGCGTGGTGACCGTCATCAGGGCGAGATCCGCGGGGCCGATCGGCCTCGGCGCTCTGCCCTTCCGGCGGGAGGCCAGCGGCCCGCCCGCGCCCGCGCGGCGGCGGGCCAGCAGCGCCACGGCGGCCGTGGTCGCGCCGTACACCGCCAGGGTGCCCAGGTACGAGCCGAGCGGCCGGTCCTGCCCGCCGGTGTACTTCTCCTTCTGCCTCCGCGCGCTGTCGACGACCGCGGTCATGTGGAACTCCCTTTCTCGTGGTGGCGGGGATCGACGATCAGGCAGAACTCGTTGCCCTCCGGATCGGCGAGCACCGTGGTCGGCCAGCCCCCGTCCACCAACGGGCCCCGCACGACGGACGCCCCGAGCGCGGTGACCCGCGCCAGTTCGGCGTCCATGTCGGCGACCCGCAGGTCGGGATGCATCCGGTTCTTGCCGGACTTCGGCTCGGGTACGCGCTGGAGCAGGATTTGAGGGTTCACCCCTTGCGGATCGGTCAACGCCACGTAAGGCGCCTCCAACGGTCCGCGCTCGTAACCCAGCGCCTCCGCCCAGAAATCGGCCAGGCTGTCGGGATCGGCGCAATCGAGAACGAAAACGAGTCGCATGGCGGCGCCCTACCCCGCGACGCCCGATGAACGCATCCCGCGTTCGCGCAACGGCGCGCGAGGGCGGTCAGTGGTTGCGCAGGGCCTTGACGAGCTGCTGCTTCGTCATCTTGGAACGGCCCTCGATACCGATCTCCCGGGCGCGTTTCATCAGGTCGTCCTTCTTCCAGTCGTCATAGGACGGGCTCTTGCCGCCCTTATGGCCGACCTGCTTCTTGCCCTGACCCGCTGAGGCGTTCGCGATCCTGGCGGCCTTCTCCTTGCTCTGGCCCTTGTCGCGGAGCTTCTGGTACTGCTTCTCGTTCTTGATCTGAGCTCTGGGCATCTCAATCCCCCTTTGCTGTTGCCAGAACCCCTACCCACGTGGAGAACGCGACACATCGTCCGGCAGACCGGGCCGTGTACGATCCCGGCGCTTGCCGCGTCGGGGACAATGACTGGCGGAAGGGGGAATCGTGCGCATCGGCATCCTGGGCCCGCTCGACCTGCGGGACGCGACGGGGCGGCCCGTCGAAGTCAGCGGCCGGCGCCTGCGCGCCCTCCTGATCAGGCTCGCGGTAGACGCGGGCCGCTCCGTGTCCGCCGAACGGCTCCTCGACGACCTCTGGGACGGCGCTCCGCCGGGAGGCAACGCGCTCCAGGCCCTCGTCTCCCGCCTGCGCGCGGTGGCGGGCCGCGATCTGGTCACGTTCGGCCCCGGCGGGTACCGGCTCGCGATCGATCCGGGCGATGTGGACGCGGTCGCGTTCGAACGGCACGTCGCCGAGGCCCACGCGCTCGAAGAACCGGCCCGCCGCGCCGCCGGGCTGTGCGACGCCCTCGCGCTGTGGCGCGGTCCGGCGCTCGCCGACGTCGCCGACGCGGATTTCGCGGCGGCTTCCATCGCCCGCCTCGAAGAGTTGCGGATCGCCGCGACGGAGGACCGGGTCGACGCCGACCTCGCCGCCGGCGGGCCGTTGCCGGAGACCGCCGAACTGGAGGCCCTGGCCGCCGCGCATCCGCTGCGCGAACGGATCCGCGGCCAGCTCATGCGGACGCTGTACGCGAGCGGACGCCAGGCGGAGGCCCTCCAGGTGTACGACGAGACGCGCCGGATCCTCGCCGACCGTTTGGGCGTGGACCCCTCACCCGAACTGGCGGCCGTTCACCTCGCCATCCTCCGCCGCGACCCTGACCTGGACGCGATCGCCTCCGGAACGCCGCGCGAACCGTCCGGCGCGCCCAGCGTTTCGCCCGCTGCGTCTCGGACGGACGACGCGTCGGGAGCACCCGCCAACGGAACGCTTCCGCCGTTGCGCACCCATCCGGCCCCAACGCCCCGCTCGCCTGTCTCAACCAAGGGTTCGCCGTCCGCGCCCGACGGGGCCTCTGGCACAACCTCCGGAACGGCGCCTTCCACCTGGCCGAACGGCCTTTCCGACAATCGTTCCAGCAGGAACGCACCGTCCACGGCGCACGGCGCGGCCCTCTCTCCGCCCGCGGCCACGATCGCGCCCTGGACCGAACGGCAACCGCGAACCAACCTGCCCGCACAGCTCACCAGCTTCGTCGGGCGGGAGGAGGAATCCGAACGGGTCAGCGAGCTTCTCCGGGAAACACGGCTCGTCACACTCACCGGGCCCGGCGGCGCGGGCAAGACACGGCTCGCGGGAGAGATCACCGCACGGCTGGTGAACGAGCAGCCCGACGGCGTCTGGTTCGTTCCGCTGGCGCCCGTCAGCGATCCGGGGGACATCGCCCAGGCCGTTCTCGCCGCACTCGGCGTCACCGAAACGACGCTGCGTCCGGACGGCACCCGTCCCGCGGTCGCCCCGCTCGACCGCCTCACCGACTTCCTCGTGGCCAAACGGCTGATCCTCGTCCTCGACAACTGCGAGCACCTGATCGACGCGGTCGCCGGGATCGCCGACCAGATCCTCGGCCTCGCGCCGGGCGTCCGCATCCTGACGACCAGCCGGGAGCCCCTCGGCATCACCGGCGAGTCGCTGTGCCCCGTCCCGTCCCTCCCGTTGCCCCCAGAGGACGCGGACGCCGCCGCGAGACTCCGCCGAGAACCGATTTCCCACCGGAAGGCGCACGAAAGGCCGGATTCCACCGAACCCGTCTGGCACGGCGACGGAGAAGACGCACTGTCGTACGCCTCCGTACGGCTTTTCGCCGATCGTGCCGCAGCCGTACGTCCCGGATTCACGGTCAACAGCGAAACCGCGCCGTACATCATCGCCATCTGCCGCGCCCTCGACGGGATCCCGTTGGCGATCGAGCTCGCAGCGGCCCGGCTGCGCTCCCTGACGGTGGCGCAGGTCGCCGACCGCCTCGGCGACCGGTTCAGGCTGCTGACCGGGGGAAGCCGCGCTGCGCTGCCGCGCCACCGCACGCTCCGCGCCGTCGTCGACTGGAGCTGGGAACTGCTCGACGACGTCGAACGCGTCGTGCTGCGCCGCCTGTCGGTGTTCGCGGGCGGCGCCACCCCCGAGAGCGCCGCCGCCGTCTGCGGGATCGAGGGGCCCGGGGCGCCCGACCCGCACGACGTGCTCGACGTCGTCGCCGTCCTCATCGACAAGTCGCTGGTCGAGGCGTCCGGCGACCCCGAGGTGCGGTACCGGCTGCTGGAGACCGTCCGGGTGTACGCGGCCGAACGGCTCGCCGAGGCGGGCGAGGCCGAGCGCGTCCGCGCCGCGCACGCCCGGTTCTTCCTCGCCCTCGCCGAACGCGCCGAACCCGAGCTGCGCCGCGGCGACCAGCTCGTCTGGGCCGACCGCCTCGCCGCGGAGCGCGACAACTGCAACGCCGCGTTCCGCTACGTCCTCGACACCGGCGACGTCGAGGTCGGCCTGCGCATGATCGCGGCGCTCGCGTGGTTCTGGCTGATCCGCGACCAGGAGATCGAGGCGGGCGGCTGGGCGCAGGCCGTCGCCGAGATCGCCGCGGACGCCCCGCCGCCGGGTCTGGAGGAGGAGTACGCGGTCTGCGTCTTCAGCGCCCAGTTCGTCGGCCAGATGCTGTCCGAACCGGGCCCGACGCCGGAACTGATGCGCGAGACGGTCGACCGCTGCCTGGCGCTGGTCCGGGACGAGCCGCGCCACCCGATCCTCGTGATGGCCCCGATCGCCGGCAGGCTCATCGCCGGCGACATCGACGGCATGAAAAAGGCCCTGACCACCGTGGAGAAGCATCCCGACCCGTGGGTGCGGGCCGTGGTCCGACTCATCCGCGGCTTCCTGGCGGTGAACGAGGGCCAGATCGAACTGGCCGCCGTCGAAAGCTCCGCCGCCTACGAAGCCTTCCAGGCACTCGGTGACCGCTGGGGCATGATGGCCGGTCTCAGCGGCCTGATGGACATCGCCCTGAAGCGAGGCAAGGCATCCGAGGCCGTACGGCTCGGCGAGGAGGCGCTCCAGTACGCGCTCCAAGGCGTCAACCCCGAGCAGTGCGCCGTGATGCGCATCCACCTCGCCGAGGCCCGCGCCGCCATCGGCGACATCGAGGGCGCGCGCCGCGACGTCGCCGACGGAACGGCCGACGCCGAACGCATCGGGGAGTACGCCGACGCCGCGGGCGGACTCATGCTGATGAGCGAGCTCGCCCGCGACGAGGGCGACCTCGCGGGGGCCCGCCCGCCCCTGGAGAAGGCGCTCGCGTACGTGGAGCCGCGGCGGCACCGCGCCGACTTCAGCAGGGCAGCCGCGATCGTCTACAGCAAGCTGGGCTGCCTGGCCGAACAGGAGGGCGACCTGGAGGAAGCGGCCCGGATGCACAGCGAAGCCATGTCCGGCCTTGCAGGGAGCCTCCTCGTCGGCAACCAGAACCTCGCGGCGGTCGTCGAGGGCCTGGCCGCCCTCGCGTGCGCGCGGGGAGACCACGAACGCGCCGCCGAACTGCTGGGCACCGCGCACAACCTGCACGGCTACAGCGACATCCGCAGCTTCGACGTACGGCGCGTCACACGGGCCGTGACCGAGGTCCTGGGTGAGGAACGCTTCGCCGCAGCCTACGAACGCGGAAAAGCCATCACGCACGAGGAAGCCCTCGCCCTCACCCCATGAACACGACTTCTACGCGGCACGCACCCGTACAGGTGCGTGCCGCGCAGGTGCCGTGCCGAGCCGCTATGCGCGGCGGGAGTACATCCGCATCGCCAGAGGGAACGTGACCAGAACGATGCCGGCCGCCCAGGCGAGCGTGTACCAGACATGGTTTCCGACCGGCCCGCCCACGGTGAGCGCTCGAACGGCCTCCGCGAGATGGCTCACCGGGTTCACCTTCGCCCACGCCTCCAGCCATCCGGGCATGGTCGACGTGTTCGGCATGAGGATGCTGCTGCCGAACGTCAGCGGCATCACCCACAGGAACGCCAGCCCCTGCACCGTCTCCGGGGACGGCGCGACAAGGCCGACCAGCACGGAGACCCAGCACACCGCCAGGTAGAACACGTACGCCAGCGCGAACGCGCCCAGCACCGACAGCGGGTCGGTGTGAAACCGGAACCCGAGGATCGACCCGAAGCCCACGAGAACCACCATCACGATGATGAACCGGACCGTGTCGCCCAGCACCGACCCGATGAGCGGTGCGGAGCGCGCGATCGGAAGGCTGCGGAACCGGTCGAACACCCCGCGATGGATGTCTTCGTTCAAGGCGGTGCCAAGGCCCATCGTCGCGAACATCGCCATCTGCGCGACGAGCCCCGGAAGCAACTGCTGAAGGTACGAATGCGTGCTCCCCGCCACCGCCCCGCCGAACACGTACAGGAACAGCAGCAGGAATACGATCGGCATCAGCGTCGTGTCCAGCAGCTTCTCCGGCGAGTGCCTCAACTGCGCGACGTTGCGCCACGCCAGCGTCAGCCCGTGCCGCATCGTGCGCTGCGGACTGATCCGCCCCGGCGGCTCGCGCCGGACGCCGGCGACGGCCGGCTTCGTCATCGTGGTCGTCATGCCAGGCTCCCCTCGGCCACCAGGTTCTCGGAACGGGTCTCTTCGGCGAGATGGCCCGTCAGGGTCAGGAACACCTCGTCCAGGCTCGGCATGCGCAGCGCCAGCTCGGCGGCCTCGATGCCCGCGTCGTCCAGCCGCCGGACCAGCGCCGACAGCATCGCCGCGTCGCTCACCGGAACCGTCACCAGCCCCGTCGGCTCCTGCACCTCCGGCCGCTCGCCGGCCAGCTCGCCGACGATCGCCGCGAGCTGGCCCGCCCGCGCCGCGTCCGCCGCGCGAACGGCCAGCGTCTGCCGCCCGATCTGCGCCTTCAGGTCGTCGGACGTGCCCTCCGCGATCACCCGGCCGTGGTCGAACACCGCGATCCGGTCCGCGAGCGCGTCCGCCTCCTCCAGGTACTGCGTGGTCAGCAGCACCGTCGCGCCGTCCGCGACCACCTCGCGCACCGTCTCCCACACCTCGTTGCGGGCGCGCGGGTCGAGCCCCGTCGTCGGCTCGTCCAGGAAGATCACCTCGGGCCGGTTGATCAGGCTCGCCGCCAGGTCCAGCCGGCGCCGCATCCCGCCCGAGTACGTCTTCACCGCGCGCCCGCCCGCGTCCGTCAGCCGGAACCGCTCCAGCAGCTCCACCGCGCGCGACCGCGCCTCGGCCCGGCCGAAGTCCAGCAGCCGCGCGATCATCCGCAGGTTCTCCGAACCCGTCAGCTCCTCGTCCACCGAGGCGTACTGCCCGGTCAGCCCGATCATCGCGCGCACGCGCACCGCGTCCTTGCGGACGTCGTAGCCGCACACCTCGGCGCGCCCCGCATCCGGCTTCAGCAGCGTGGCCAGCACCCGCACCGCGGTGGTCTTCCCGGCGCCGTTCGGCCCGAGCACCCCGAGGACCGTGCCGCGCCGCGCCGCGATGTCCACACCGTCCAGGGCCTTGGTATCCCCGAACCTCTTCTGTAGGCCCTCGGCCTGGATCACATAGCTCATCGGTCGCCTTCCAGCGCTCCCCGTCGTCTCTTCCGGTCTTCTCGTTCACGCACCGGCAGGGATCGCATGGGACACCCGCCGCCGACACCACGTTGGGCCACCGCGCTGACGGCACGCTTACGGCAGGCTGGGGAACGGAACGCCGCGCTGACACGGCGCTGACACGGGCCGCTTCCCCCGAACCGGACGACACCGGAGAGCACGGCTCGTTAGTGTCCGTCCCCATGTCGACACCCCTGGAGACCGGAACGTTCAGCGCGGAGTTCGAGGCGTTCGCCGGGCTCGGCTCCGCAGCGGCCATCCACCAGCAGGACGCGTTCAACGACTTCCTCGGCCGGGAGGAACGCCACTTCGACCTCAACGCCCGCACCCTCGCAGGCGGCGGAATCACCCTCGGCGGCGTCACGAGCCTCGGATCGTTCTCCCACCTGAGCCAGACCTGGCTCTGGGCATGGGACAACCCCAACCTCGGCTGGGACCACCCGGCCGTCGCGCCGACCCGCGCCGTCCACGACTTCGGGAAGCGCCGCGGCATCCCCGAGCTGACCACCGGCCACCTCGACTTCTCGGCCTTCCCCAACCCCCAGCAGGCCGCCACCACCATGGCGATCGCCGCCGGAACCGTTCTCGGCGGCCACGGCGTCTGGTCCTGCCGCATCAACGAGGGCAAGGGATCGGCCTACGTTCACGTGGACGACCCGCAGCTCCCCGTCGCCGAGTTCGACCGTTTCGCCACGCCGCGCCTCCTGACGACCGCCGCCCAGGTGTTCCCCGCGCACCCGCG
Source organism: Actinomadura sp. J1-007 (assembly GCF_009793335.1). Taxonomy (GTDB): domain Bacteria; phylum Actinomycetota; class Actinomycetes; order Streptosporangiales; family Streptosporangiaceae; genus Spirillospora; species Spirillospora yumaensis. The sequence continues at coordinate 6,045,906 of NZ_WING01000001.1, forward strand.
CCGCGTCGCCCAGGGATACTTCGAGCGCTTCCGCATCCCGTACAAGGAGACCGACAGGACCGTCGTCGGAACGACCTCCGACGGAGTGGTGATCGAGGTCTCATTCGACCGCGAGGGCCGCCTCGACCGTGTCTCGACCGAACTGGAACCGAGCGATGCCTGACCCGCGACGGCCGTCCCCGCGCACCCCTCCCGCCCGTCCTTCGCCCCGTTCGACGACCGACGAGATCACGAATTGATCGCGAACGAGAAGCCATCGCCGGCCTCCCGACCACGCCCCTCCAACCTCCGGACCGCCGCCCGCGCACTCACCGCGATCCAGGTGTACGGGACCTGACCAGGCGGTACACGGCAGACGTCCACAAGGTGAGCGATCCGATTTGACGACCTGTCCGGGAGTACCTAATGTTCTGCATGCCCCAAGGGGATGCGGGACGCCGACAGGCGGACGGCCCCAGGGGAAGCCACCGAGAAGAAAACGGGTCGAAGCTCGCTTCGAGCCGATGTACTCTGGAGTGGCAAGCCCAGACGGGATGCAGGACGCCGCAAGGTGGCCGGCCCGAGGGACTCCACCGAACGGACCATCGCAGGCGGTCTCAGCCGCCTGAGGTGACGCACGGCGGACTGGGCATCGGACCTCAAGATCCACTCTAGCGAGTGGGTTGACAGGAGCGAAGATCCTGGTAAGTTAGAAGGGTTGCCCCGGAGCAAGGCTCGCGTAAGTGGGTCTGGCGCGGTGGGTGTCCGTTTCTTGAGAACTCAACAGCGTGTTAAAAGCCAGTGCCTTTATCGGCTCGACCTTAGGGTCGGGTCGCCCCGTGGCCGCCGGTTGTTTGTCGGCTGGTGGTCGGGGATTTCTTTGAGGCAATACGGCCCTGAACGTTGGTTCGGGGTTGTTTGCTGGGATTGTTTCCTGAGGTTTGGCGGGTCCGGGTTCGCCCCTGGGCTTGTCGTTGTGCCTTGATGGAGAGTTTGATCCTGGCTCAGGACGAACGCTGGCGGCGTGCTTAACACATGCAAGTCGAGCGGAAAGGCCCCTTCGGGGGTACTCGAGCGGCGAACGGGTGAGTAACACGTGAGCAACCTGCCCCTGACTCTGGGATAAGCCCGGGAAACTGGGTCTAATACCGGATACAACCATTGGTCGCATGGCCGGGTGGTGGAAAGTTTTTCGGTTGGGGATGGGCTCGCGGCCTATCAGCTTGTTGGTGGGGTGATGGCCTACCAAGGCGACGACGGGTAACCGGCCTGAGAGGGCGACCGGTCACACTGGGACTGAGACACGGCCCAGACTCCTACGGGAGGCAGCAGTGGGGAATATTGCGCAATGGGCGGAAGCCTGACGCAGCGACGCCGCGTGGGGGATGACGGCCTTCGGGTTGTAAACCTCTTTCAGCACCGACGAAGCGGAAGTGACGGTAGGTGCAGAAGAAGCGCCGGCTAACTACGTGCCAGCAGCCGCGGTAATACGTAGGGCGCAAGCGTTGTCCGGAATTATTGGGCGTAAAGAGCTCGTAGGCGGTTTGTCGCGTCTGTCGTGAAAGCCCACAGCTTAACTGTGGGTCTGCGGTGGATACGGGCAGACTAGAGGCAGGTAGGGGAGAATGGAATTCCCGGTGTAGCGGTGAAATGCGCAGATATCGGGAGGAACACCGGTGGCGAAGGCGGTTCTCTGGGCCTGTACTGACGCTGAGGAGCGAAAGCGTGGGGAGCGAACAGGATTAGATACCCTGGTAGTCCACGCCGTAAACGTTGGGCGCTAGGTGTGGGGTTCTTCCACGGATTCCGCGCCGTAGCTAACGCATTAAGCGCCCCGCCTGGGGAGTACGGCCGCAAGGCTAAAACTCAAAGGAATTGACGGGGGCCCGCACAAGCGGCGGAGCATGTTGCTTAATTCGACGCAACGCGAAGAACCTTACCAAGGCTTGACATCGCCGGAAAACCCGCAGAGATGCGGGGTCCTTTTGGGCCGGTGACAGGTGGTGCATGGCTGTCGTCAGCTCGTGTCGTGAGATGTTGGGTTAAGTCCCGCAACGAGCGCAACCCTCGTTCCATGTTGCCAGCACTTCGGGTGGGGACTCATGGGAGACCGCCGGGGTCAACTCGGAGGAAGGTGGGGATGACGTCAAGTCATCATGCCCCTTATGTCTTGGGCTGCAAACATGCTACAATGGCCGGTACAGAGGGCTGCGATACCGTGAGGTGGAGCGAATCCCTTAAAGCCGGTCTCAGTTCGGATCGAAGTCTGCAACTCGACTTCGTGAAGTCGGAGTCGCTAGTAATCGCAGATCAGCAACGCTGCGGTGAATACGTTCCCGGGCCTTGTACACACCGCCCGTCACGTCACGAAAGTCGGCAACACCCGAAGCCCGTGGCCCAACCGCCTTGTGCGGGGGGAGCGGTCGAAGGTGGGGCCGGCGATTGGGACGAAGTCGTAACAAGGTAGCCGTACCGGAAGGTGCGGCTGGATCACCTCCTTTCTAAGGAGCACCAACTGGCCACAACCATCCCGCTCACTGCGGGGGATGTGGTCGGTGGCCGCCGTTGACAGCGCGTGTCTGTCAGGCGGCTGCTCATAGATGTGGAGCACTGGCTATTCACCTCCGGTGGCCGTCACGGCCCCGCCAGTACTATCGGTCGCCTTCCGGGGCGGCGGGTGTGGACCGCGGGCGCGTGTGGCCGGCGCCGGGGTGGGCACGCTGTTGGGTCCTGAGGAAACGGGCCCTTCAGCCCCCTTGAACACACAGGTCGTTCGTCGGTCGTGTGGGTGGAGGGGGTTGGGGTGTTTCTTCTGGTACTACGGGACCAGACTCCGCATGCTTTTCAGGTGTGCGGGTTTGGTGGACTCGTTTGTTGTTTGAGAACTGCACAGTGGACGCGAGCATCTCTGGCGAGACTCGGCTCTGATCGTTTCTTGCGGGTGGTCGTCCCTTTTCCTTCCCTGGGGTTTTCTTCTTGGGGTGGTGGGGGCGGGTGTCGGCGGGGGCGGGTGGGGTTGTGTCTTGTCTGCGATTTGTTTGATCGTTTTGTGTGTTCAAGTTTTTAAGGGCATACGGTGGATGCCTTGGCATCAGGAGCCGATGAAGGACGTGGGAGCCTGCGATATGCCTCGGGGAGTCGGCAACCAGACTGTGATCCGGGGATTTCCGAATGGGGAAACCTGGCACCCGTCATGGGGTGTCGCCGCCGTCTGAATGTATAGGGCGGTTGGTGGGAACGCGGGGAAGTGAAACATCTCAGTACCCGCAGGAAGAGAAAACAATTGTGATTCCGTGAGTAGTGGTGAGCGAAAGCGGAGGAGCCTAAACCGTGCGCGTGTGATACCTGGTAGGGGTTGCGTGTGCGGGGTTGTGGGAGCATCCGGTCAGGTCTACCAGTCTGGCGGGGAGTTATAAAACAATGTGATAGTTGAACGGTTTGGGATGGCCGACCGTAGACGGTGAGAGTCCGGTAAGCGAAATCATGTTGTCTCCTGGGTGTTGTCCCGAGTAGCACGGGGCCCGTGAAATCCCGTGTGAATCTGCCACGACCACGTGGTAAGGCTGAATACTTCCTGATGACCGATAGCGGACCAGTACCGTGAGGGAAAGGTGAAAAGTGCCCCGGTGAGGGGTCGTGAAATAGTACCTGAAACCGTGTGCCTACAAGCCGTCAGAGCGTCCTCAGCACTCCTTTCGGGGAGTGTTGTTCGTGATGGCGTGCCTTTTGAAGAATGAGCCTGCGAGTTATGGTGTGTGGCGAGGTTAACCGGTGGCGGGTAGCCGTAGCGAAAGCGAGTCTGAATAGGGCGTTGTGAGTCGCATGCTGTAGACCCGAAGCGGGGTGATCTAGCCATGGGCAGGGTGAAGCGCCGGTAAGACGGTGTGGAGGCCCGAACCCACCAGGGTTGAAAACCTGGGGGATGACCTGTGGTTAGGGGTGAAAGGCCAATCAAACTCCGTGATAGCTGGTTCTCCCCGAAATGCATTTAGGTGCAGCGTCGTGTGTTTCTTGCCGGAGGTAGAGCTACTGGATGGCTGATGGGCCCTACAAGGTTACTGACGTCAGCCAAACTCCGAATGCCGGTAAGTGAGAGCGCGGCAGTGAGACTGCGGGGGATAAGCTTCGTAGTCGAGAGGGAAACAGCCCAGATCATCGGCTAAGGCCCCTAAGCGTGTGCTAAGTGGGAAAGGATGTGGAGTTGCCGTGACAACCAGGAGGTTGGCTTAGAAGCAGCCATCCTTGAAAGAGTGCGTAATAGCTCACTGGTCAAGTGATTCCGCGCCGACAATGTAGCGGGGCTCAAGCACACCGCCGAAGCCGTGGCACTCCAGCTGATGCTGGGGTGGGTAGGGGAGCGTCCTGCGTCCGGTGAAGCCGTCGAGTGATCGTGCGGTGGAGGGTGTGGGAGTGAGAATGCAGGCATGAGTAGCGAATCACGCGTGAGAAACGTGTGCGCCGGATGACCAAGGGTTCCTGGGGCAGGCTAATCCGCCCAGGGTAAGTCGGGACCTAAGGCGAGGCCGACAGGCGTAGTCGATGGACAACGGGTTGATATTCCCGTACCCGCTGGTATGCGCCAACGCTGAACCCTCTGATGCTAAGACCCTGAATCCCGCCTGGTTCCTTCGGGGACCGGGATGGGCCTAGCGGTCGACCCGAGGGGGTAGTAGGTGAGTGATGGGGTGACGCAGGAGGGTAGCTCAGCCCAGGCGGTGGTTGTCCTGGGGTAAGCAGGTAGCCCGTGCCGTAGGTAAATCCGCGGCACACACAGGGTGAGATGTGATGCCGAGCCGTTTTAGGTGAAGTGAGTGATCCCATGCTGCCGAGAAAAGCCTCTAGCGAGTGTACCGGCGGCCCGTACCCCAAACCGACTCAGGTGGTCAGGTAGAGAATACCAAGGCGATCGGGTGAACTGTGGTTAAGGAACTCGGCAAATTGCCCCCGTAACTTTGGGAGAAGGGGGACCAGGCCCGGTGATGGAGCATGCCTCCGGAGCTGGGTGTGGTCGCAGAGGCCAGGGGGAAGCGACTGTTTACTAAAAACACAGGTCCGTGCGAAGTCGTAAGACGCTGTATACGGACTGACGCCTGCCCGGTGCCGGAACGTTAAGAGGACCGGTTAGAAGACGCGAGTTTTCGAGGCTGAGAATCTAAGCGCCGGTAAACGGCGGTGGTAACTATAACCATCCTAAGGTAGCGAAATTCCTTGTCGGGTAAGTTCCGACCTGCACGAATGGCGTAACGACTTCCCCGCTGTCTCAACCACAGGCCCGGCGAAATTGCAGTACGAGTAAAGATGCTCGTTTCGCGCAGCAGGACGGAAAGACCCCGGGACCTTCACTACAGCTTGGCATTGGCGCTTGGAGCGTCTTGTGTAGGATAGGTGGGAGACTGTGAAGCCCAGACGCCAGTCTGGGTGGAGTCGTTGGTGAAATACCACTCTGGTCGTTTTGAGCGTCTAACCCGCACCCGTGGATCCGGGTGGGGGACAGTGCCTGGTGGGTAGTTTAACTGGGGCGGTTGCCTCCTAAAGAGTAACGGAGGCGCCCAAAGGTTCCCTCAGCCTGGTTGGCAATCAGGTGGTGAGTGCAAGGGCACAAGGGGGCTTGACTGTGAGACAGACATGTCGAGCAGGTGCGAAAGCAGGGCCTAGTGATCCGGCACCTACGTGTGGAAGTGGTGTCGCTCAACGGCTAAAAGGTACCCCGGGGATAACAGGCTGATCTTCCCCAAGAGTCCATATCGACGGGATGGTTTGGCACCTCGATGTCGGCTCGTCGCATCCTGGGGCTGGAGTAGGTCCCAAGGGTTGGGCTGTTCGCCCATTAAAGCGGCACGCGAGCTGGGTTTAGAACGTCGCGAGACAGTTCGGTCCCTATCCGCTGCGCGCGTAGGAGAATTGAGAGGGTCTGTCCCTAGTACGAGAGGACCGGGACGGACGAACCTCTGGTGTGCCAGTTGTCCCGCCAGGGGCACGGCTGGTTGGCTACGTTCGGTCGGGATAACCGCTGAAAGCATCTAAGCGGGAAGCCTTCCTCGAGATGAGTTCTCCCACCCCTAGTGGGTGTAAGGCCCCCAACAGACCATTGGGTTGATAGGCCGGACATGGAAGCACGGTAACGTGTGGAGTTGACCGGTACTAATAGGCCGAGTGGCTTGAACACACACAACGTTCAAACCAATCGACAGACCGCGGCGACCCGATTCGGGTGGCCGGTGCCTGGTGTGCTCGCGTCCCTGTGCGGTTCCCGAACAACAAACGGGAACCCGTCCTTGATTTGTGAATAGTTGTTGCCTGAGCCGGATTGTTGCTTGGGCGGCCAAGAGTTTCCCGCACAACCCCTCGTGGGGTGGTGTTCGGGGGTTGGTCGTTCGGTGGTTTTGGCGAAGGGGAAACACCCGGTCCCATCCCGAACCCGGAAGTTAAGCCCTTCAGCGCCGATGGTACTGCACGGGAGACTGTGTGGGAGAGTAGGACACCGCCGGACTCTTCATGGTGAAAGGCCCCGCCGTCACGGCGGGGCCTTTCTCATTTCTCCAGGTCTTTCAGGAGTGCTTCGAGTTCGGGGAGGCGGTCTTCGCTGAAGACCCGGATGCCGGCGCGTTCGAGGAGGACGGTCGTCACGCCGGCGCCCGCGATGGGTGTGCCGGTGAACGTGCCGTCGTAGATCCGGCCGCTGCCGCATGAGGGGCTGCCCTCTTTCAGCAGGGCGATGCGGGCGCCGGAACGTTCGGCGCCTTCCAGGGCCAGCCTTGCTCCGCGTATGAAGTGTTCGGTGACGTCGGCTCCGGTGTCCGTCAGGACCTGGGCGGCTCCGTCCAGTACCGCTGCGCCTGCGGATTTCACGGTGCCCGTTGAGGGCTCCGGTGGAGGGGAGGGCGCGCCTGGCGCGGAGGTGCGGCGGAGGACGATCTCGGCGGGTGGGCGGGGGACGGGGAGACCGCCGGACACCTCGGGGCAAAAGGGGACGAGACGGCCTTCATTGCGCCAGCGTTCGAAGAGGCCGCCGTGGAGCGGCTTGCCTCGGCCGTCGTAGCGCACGGGCCTGCCCAGCAGGCAGGAGCTCACCAGGATCCGTTCCACGCGTTCAGCCTATGTGGGCCACTTCGCGGACGCTCCTTGCGCCCCATGGGGCGCTGGCCAATAGTTGAGGGGACCCCCGTCCAAGGGAGACCGGCATGGTCCTGATCGGACGTCCACTCCCGGAGGCGCCCGCGCCGCGGCGTCCCCGGGGTTCGGTTCTGGTGTCCTGGCTCACGACGACCGATCACAAGATGATCGGCTACCTGTATCTCATCACCTCGTTCGTCTTCTTCCTGCTCGCCGGGTTGATGGCGATGGTGCTGCGGGGCGAGCTCGCCGAACCCGGGAACCAGCTCGTCAGCAACGAGCAGTACAACCAGCTCTTCACGATCCACGGCACGGTGATGCTGCTGCTGTTCGCGACGCCGCTGTTCGTCGGGTTCGCGAACGTCATCATGCCGTTGCAGATCGGTTCGCCGGACGTGGCGTTCCCGCGGCTCAACATGTTCAGCTACTGGCTGTTCCTGCTGGGCGGCCTGATCGTGTTCGCGTCGTTCATCTCGCCCGGTGGTGCGGCGAGCTTCGGATGGACCGGGTACGCGCCGCTGACCAGCCAGATCCGTTCGCCGGGCGTCGGGTCCGACATGTGGATCATGGGGCTGGCGCTGTCCGGTTTCGGGACGATCCTCGGCGGGGTCAACTTCATCACCACGATCATCGGTATGCGCGCGCCCGGCATGACGATGTTCCGGATGCCGATCTTCACCTGGAACATCCTGCTGACGAGCCTGCTCGTGCTGATGGCGTTCCCGATCCTCGCGGCGGCGCTGCTGGTGCTGGAGTCGGACCGGCGGTTCGGGTCGCACGTCTTCGACCCCGCGGTGGGCGGCGCGCTCACCTGGCAGCATCTGTTCTGGTTCTTCGGGCATCCCGAGGTCTACATCATCGCGCTGCCGTTCTTCGGCATCATCACCGAGATCATTCCGGTGTTCAGCCGCAAGCCGCTGTTCGGCTATTTCGGCATGGTCGGCGCCACCATCATGATCGCCGGGTTGTCGATGGCGGTGTGGGCGCACCATATGTTCACCACCGGGCAGGTGCTGCTGCCGTTCTTCGCGTTCATGACGTATCTGATCGCGGTGCCCACGGGGGTGAAGTTCTTCAACTGGGTCGGGACGATGTGGCGGGGGAAACTGACGTTCGAGTCGCCGATGCTGTTCTCGGTGGGCTTCCTGGTCACGTTCCTGTTCGGCGGCCTGACGGGGATCATCCTCGCGTCGCCGCCGCTGGACTTCCAGCTCCAGGACTCCTACTTCGTCGTCGCGCACTTCCACTACGTGGTGTTCGGCACGGTCGTCTTCGCGATGTTCGCCGGGTTCTACTACTGGTGGCCGAAGATGACGGGGAAGATGCTGAACGACACCCTGGGCAAGATTCATTTCTGGTTCCTGTTCGTGGGTTTTCACACCACGTTCCTCGTCCAGCACTGGCTCGGCGCCGAGGGCATGCCGCGCCGGATCGCCGACTACGCCGACGAGTTCACGGCGCTCAACCGCGTTTCCAGCGTCGGCGCGTTCATCCTCGGGCCTCGACGCTGTTCTTCATCTACAACGTCTACCGGACGGCGCGGCACGGCACCCGGGTGGAGGCCGACGATCCCTGGGGGTACGGGAACTCGCTCGAATGGGCCACGTCCTGCCCGCCGCCGCGGCACAACTTCGCCGCGATACCGAGGATCCGTTCGGAACGGCCGGCGTTCGACCTGCACTATCCCCATCTTCCGCGCAAGGAGGAACGGCCCGTCTCGGGGCCTGAGCAGTAGTCGAACTTTCGGATCTTCTGCGGCGGCTGCTCCGGGTGTGGTGCTTCGGGTTGGTTTCCCGGGGTCAGTGGGTTGAGGTCAGGATGCGGTCGAGGGTCCGGCGGCCCATCGCGCTCATCGACGGGTTGCTGTCGACGTAGTACCAGACCAGGCCCATGGCTTGGGCGAAGGCCCAGGCCATGCCGCGTTCCCACTCCAGGTCGCCGCAGCCCAGCGCTCGGCGGAGCACCTCCCGCGGGCCCGGTCGCAGCAGGTGCCAGGCGGCGACCAGGTCCAGCGCGGGATCGGCCGGGCCGAAGCTGCCACCGTCCAGGACGCCGCCCAGGCGGTCGGCCGAGACCAGCACGTTCCCCGGGATCAGGTCGCGGTGGCTCATCACGTCGTCGCCCTCGCGCGGCAGTCGCCGCAGGCGGCTCCAGATGCGGCGGAGTTCCGGGACCTGGAGGAGGCCCTCGCTTTCTCTGAAACAGGTGTCCATCCATTGGTCATGGTGTGTGAGGTCACCGCCGCGCCCTGAGCCGCTGAAGCGTCGGCCTCTGGTGTCAGTCCTTCGCAGGGCGGCGATGAAGGCGGCGAGGTCCTCCGCGAACGCCTCGGATCCGCTCGGATCGGTGTCCGTGGCGGGCGTTCCGTGCAGCCAGGTCTGGACCGACCACGGCATGGGGTAGCCCGCGCCGGGCTCTCCCAGGGCCACGGGCACGGGGGTGGGGAACGGCGAGACCCGCGCCAGTTCGGCGCTCGCGCGGGCTTCTCGTTCCAGAGCCGAACGGGTGGCGTCGGCGTCGGCCCTGCGCAGGGGGAGGCGCGCCGCGAGGTCGTCCCCGATCCGGAAGATCGTGTTGGACGTTCCGGTCGAGCGCACCAGGCGGATGTCCAGGCCGCTCCACTGCGGGAACTGCTCCTCGATCATGGTGGCGACCGTCTCGGCCGTCACGTCCACCTGGTCGTCGTGCATGGTCATGTCGTACACCCCGGATGCGTCAGGCGGCCAGCCCGGCGGTGATCCGCCAGATGTGCTCGCAGGTCGAGGACGCCTCTCGCAGCTCCTCGCGGGACTCCTGCGAGGCGTGGTAGAAGGTCCGCTCGATCATCCAGCACAGGGCGCGCGCCATCGCCGACGCCTGCTCCGGTTCGGTGCCGGGCTGGACGCCGGCCCGTTCCAGGACGGCGGTGATGGCCGCGATGAACAGGTCGGCCGTACGGCTCCACAGCGCGCCGATCTCCGGCACGGTCAACGACAGGTCGATGGCCGTGCGCATGACCAGGCCGTGCTCGTTCCACAGCTCCACCGTGCGCCGCATGGCCGCCGCGATGGCCTGGCGCGGATCGTCGGCCTGCGCGGTGGCCCGTGACCGCTCCCAGAGGTGCTCGACGGTCCGCGCCACGAGTGCGGTGACCACCTCTTGCTTGGAGCCGAAGTAGAAGTAGAGGGCGCCGCGCGTGATGCCCGCGCCCTGGGCGATGTCGCCGACGGTCATGGCGTCGTAGCCCTTGTCCGCCAGGAGGGCTTCGCAGGTGTCCAGGATGGCCCGTTCCCGGACGTCGCCCTTGCGTTCGGCGGCGCGCCGGCTCCGCGCGGGGTGGTGGCCGGGCATCAGAGCTGAACGCCTTCGGCGAAGTCGGTCGTACGGGAGAGGGGCTCCCACGCGCGGATGTCCTCGTCCACGGCGGTGCGCGCGGCGGCGACCAGGCGCAGCGCGTCCGAGCCTAGGAGGAGATGGGCCGGGGGACGGTCGAGCGACGCGATGTGCACGACGGCGTCCCCGGCCTTGGCCGGATCGCCCAGCTGGTTGCCGCTGGCCTTCTGCCGCGCTTGGCGGATGGGGGTGAACAGCTCGTCGTAGTCGTCGATGGTCCGCGCGGCGCGTGTCATGGACCGTCCGGCCCAGTCGGTGCGGAACGAGCCGGGCTCGACCGCCGTCACGTGGATCCCGAACCGCGCGACCTCCTTGCCCAGCGCCTCAAGGACGCCTTCCAGCGCGAACTTGCTGCCGCAGTAGGCGGACATGCCGGGTACGGCCATCAGCCCGCCCATGGAGGTGACGGCCATCAGGTGCCCGCGGCGGCGCCGGCGCATGTGGGGCAGCGCCGCTCGCAGGGTGGCCATCGCTCCGAACACGTTGACCTCGAACTGCCGCCGCACCTCGGCCAGCGGGGTCTCCTCGAAGGTGCCCTCCAGGCCGTAGCCGGCATTGGCGATCACGACGTCCAGAGGGCCGACGTTCTGCTCCACCTCCGCGACCACCCTGGAGACGGCGTCGTCGTCGGTCACGTCCAGGATGCGGCCGTGAGCGTGTCCGGGGGCGAGCCGTTCGAAGGCTTCCAGGTCCGCTCCGGCGCGGACGGTGCCGGCGACGGTGTGGCCGGCCGCCAAGGCGCTGTGGGCGAAGGCACGCCCAAGGCCCGTGCTGACACCGGTGATGAGCCACTTCTGCTTCTGCACTACTCCTCCAGGAGCGTTCGGAAGGAGCCGGACCGCTCCGTCGCTTCTGGATTCTACATGGTGTTGACTTTTGTCGTCGGTGTGTAGATTTTGTGGGTGGGGTGGGATGGGGGAGGGGGCGGCGGCGTGCCATGCGGCGGGTCGCCGCGAAGGGTGCTGAGCCCGCGTGAAAGAGATCCGGGGGCGAGCGGAGTAGAAGTGACGACCATCCCCCCGGAGGTGCCCATGCCGGACCCGACCGAAGGGGCGGCAACGTGACCGCCCCGCCCGACACGGCCCCGACGGACGCGGAACTGCTCGCCGCGTCCGTGCGCGACGGCGACCGGTTCACCGCCGTCTACGACCGGCATTACGCCGATGTCCACCGCTACGTCGCCGGACGCCTCGGCAGGCAGGCGGCCGAGGACGTCGTGGCCGAGACGTTCCTCGCCGCGTTCCGCCGCCGCGCCGCGTTCGACCCGAGCCGGGGGTCCGTACGGCCGTGGCTGTTCGGCATCGCGACCAACCTGATGGCCCAGCACCGCCGCACCGAGACCCGCCGCTACCGGGCGCTCGCGCAGGTCGGCGTGGACCCGGACCCCGGCGGGCACGACGAGCGGGTCGCGGCCTCGGTGTCCGCCGAACGGCTCCAGCCGTCGCTGGCCCGCGCGCTCGCCGCGCTGTCCCCCAAGGACCGCGACGTCGTGCTGCTCAAGGCCCTCGCCCAGCTCACCCACGAGGAGATCGCGGACGTCCTCGGCATCCCGTACGGCACCGTCGGCTCCCGACTGAACCGGGCGCGCAAGAGGCTGCGCGCCGCACTGCCCGCCCGTACGGAAGGACCGTGACCATGGACGAACTCCAGATGATCGCCACGATGCTGGACGAGCCGCCCACGCCGGAGACCGAGGCCGCCGTCCGCCACCGCCTCCTCGACGGGATGCGCGAGCCGGAACGGCCGGCGCGACGCGCCCGGCGCCGTCCCGCACTGTGGAGCGGCCTCGGCCTGGCCGCCACCGCCGCCGCCGTCACGGGCGCGGTCGTCCTGTCGTCCGGGACCTCCCCGCGCGCCCCCGATCCCGGTCACGAGCCCGCCGCGCGGCCGATGTCGGCGAAGACCGCGCTGCTCGCCGCCGCCGGGCACGCCGAGACCGCACCGGCGACCGGCGAGTACTGGCACGTCCTGACGGTGCAGTCGCGCGCCTTCCACAACGAGCGGGGAGGCTACTGGATGCTCGGGCGGCAGCTGATCGGGCAGTGGAGCCGCCCGGACGGCCGGTCCTGGTCGGGTTACCGGGGGCTCGGCGCGGTGCCGATGACCGCCGAGGACGCGCCCGCGTTCCGGCGGGACGGCTCGCCCGACCCGGACCCGATCTCGCCGGTGCTCGACAAGGAGACCGGGACGAAGACCTTCCTGGTCTGCGACAGGGAGATGACGTTCAAGCAGGTCCAGGCGTTGCCGGCCGACCCCGGCGGCCTGAGGAGCGCGCTGAGGCGGGCGATCCCGCGCGACCACCCCACCGCGGGCCGGACCGCGGACGAGGTCGTGAAGAACTGCGCGACCGACCTGCTCAGCTTCGTTCCCGCACCGCCGAAGGTGCGCGCCGCCGCGTACCGGATGCTCGCGGCCATGCCCGGGGTCACCGCCATGGGCGTGGTCACCGACGAGCGCGGACGCAAGGGGTTCGGGCTGCACGTGCGGGTACAGCGCGGCATCACCGAGACCGTGGTCATCGACCCGGACACCTCGTTCGTGCTGAGCACGTCGCGCACCGCCCCCGACGTCCACGGCAAGCTCGACAAGGTGCTGTACCTGCGGGTCGGCTGGACCGGCGACGAGCCGAGGATCCCCACCCTCCCCTGACCGTCCCCGCGAGGAGCGGTCGGGACGGCCCTGGCGCCGGCCTCGGTGAGAGGGAGGCCGCCGCCCCCGACCGCTCCGCTCGCCCGGTCGCCGGTCGCCGGTCGCCGGTCGCCGGTCGGGGCGGTGGTGCGGGTTGGCCGGTCGGGTGGGGCGGCGGTGTTCGCGTGCGGTCGCCCAGGGGCGGGTGCGGTGGCTTGCTGTCGTCGCCGGTCGTGCGGGGCTGGTCGAGACCGTCGCGGTGGGACGGGGGGTGCGCGACCGGGTGTGGTCATGCGCTGGACTCTGACCACGGATGGTCACGAAGAGCCATAGCGTGATCACATGGAGAGACAGGAGTCATGGGCCCAACGAGATTGGGCCGCTTGGCAGGGCGCGTACGACGACCCGACCTCGTCCCTGGCCCGCCGGCTCGCCACGGTGCGGCGGCGGATCCGTGAGGCGCTCGACACGGCGCCGCGAGGCCCCATCCGGGTCGTGAGTTTATGCGCGGGGCAGGGGCGGGACCTGATCGGCGTCCTCGCGGACCATCCGCGGCGGGACGACGTGGAGGCGCGGCTGGTCGAGCTGGACGAGACGAATGTCCGGATGGCACGTTCCGCCGCGCGGGCCGCCGGTCTCACCGGAGTCGAGGCGGTCGCGGGCGACGCCTCCCGGACGGACGCGTACGCCGGGATCGTGCCCGCCGATCTCGTTCTGGTGTGCGGCGTCTTCGGCAACATCACCGAGGCGGACATCGAGCGGACCATCTCCCTGCTGCCGGAGCTGTGCGCGGAGAACGCGACGGTGGTGTGGACCCGCAACCGCCGGCCGCCCGACATCACGGCGGCCGTCTGCCACTGGTTCGAGAAGTACGGCTTCCGGAAGCTGTGGCTGTCGCCGCCCGAGGAGAAGGCGTACGGGGTCGGCGCGCACCGCTACGCGGGGGAGCCCGTACCGCTGGAACGGGGGGTCAGGCTGTTCACGTTCGTCGGCTACGACGTCCTCCGGAAGGGCGCCCCCTGGCCCGGCTGAACGGGCCGCCGGATTGGTCCGTCTTCTGATCATCCGGTGGCGGGACGGAATGGCCGGTGGACGGGGTGGGCGTACGAGCGGCCGGAGGGGGCGTGCACCGGGGTGAACCCCGTGTGCGTTCGTTCGTCGGGTCGTCGCGTACGGATGTGAGGTGGGGGAACGGTCGGATGGGCCCGAGTTCCGAGGGAGCGCTCGTCCGGCCGTTCTTGCAGGGTGGGACGGCCGGTGGATGCGCCGTTGCGTGTGCGTCAAGGTGGGCGGGCAGGGGTGTTCGGGGGCGGTGTCAGGGGTGAGGTGCGGGAATGGCGAAACAGCGGCCCGCGCTGGAGTCAGAACGGTCGTAACGCAAAAATAACAATCGGAATATTTAGGGTAGGTCCGGCGTGCTGCCGCAGGTGCTGCCGGTAGCGTTCCGGTGCAGCGCAGTGAGCTGAGTCACACAACCGTACGGGGGTAGCGATGGGGCCGGTCGGCGCCGCTTGCGCGGGAGGTTGAGCCGTCATGCGGGTGCGGTCGGTCAAGTCGAGGATCTTCGTTCTGCTGGTGCCGCCGCTCGTCGCGCTCGTCGCGCTGTGGGCGTTCGCCGCCGCCACGACCCTGTCGGACAACCTCCGGCAGAGCCGCGCCAGGACGTTCACCGAACGCGTCGCGCGGCCCACCGACGACGTCGTCGCCGCCTTGCAGAACGAGCGGCGCATGTCGCTGTCCAACCTCGGCGACGACGCGACGATCGGCCGCGCGGGGTTCGACGCGCAGCGGACGGAGACCGACCGGGCGCTCGCGGCGTTCCGGAAGGCCACCGGGTCCGGCGCCGTGCGGGGCGCCACCGGCGGCGCGACGCGGCGGCGCATCGCCGAACTGTCGGAGGCGCTGAACCGCCTGCGGGCCCTGCGCGAGGCGGTCGACCGGCGGACCGTCGACCGGGCGCAGGCGATGGACCGCTACACCGCGTTCATCGACCTGGCCGCCGACATCTACGACGACGTGCCGTCCGACGACCGGCGCGCCGTCCGCGACACCCGGCTGCTGATCGCGCTGTCCCGCGCGCGGGAGACGCTCGCCCAGGAGGACGCGCTGGTCACCGGGGCGCTCGCCGCGAACCGTCTGACGCCCGCCGAGCACCTGCGGCTCGTGCAGCTCGCGGGGCGCGGCGCTTCCTGTACGACGACGCGTCCCGCGCGCTGACGGGGCCGCACGTGGCGCGGTACCAGCGGATCGTGGGCGGTCCGGAGTTCGGGCGGTTCCAGAGCCTTGAGGACAGGCTGTCGCGGCCGTGGCCGCGGCCGCAGGGGCGGGGCGGGCGGCCGCCCGTGGACATCGGCGCGTGGCGTACGTCCGTCGAGGCCGTGGACTGGCAGCTCGACGGGCTGTCGTCGTCCGTCCGCGCCGCCGCGGCCGACCGTGCGCGCGCCGCCGCGTTCACCGGGCTGCTGCGTCTCGGCCTCGCGGGGGGCGTCGGGCTGCTGGCCGTCCTCGCCGCGATCACCGTCGCGGTACGGGTCGGGCGCCGTCTCATCCGGGAGAGCCGCAGCATGTCCGACACCGTGACCGTCTTCGCCCGCGACCTGCTCCCGACGCTCGCCGACGCGGCGAACGTCCACCGCAACGGCCGCAGCGGCCGCGACGGTGACGGCGGCAGCGGTGCTGACGGCGGGCGCCATTCCGCCGAGTCCGGCGATGCCGAGGACCAGGACAAGGAGGCGGGGGACGGCGGCGCCGATCGTGGCGAGGGCGATGAGGACGGGCCGTCGGAGGCTGGGGCGGCGGGGCCCGGGGCGGCGGATCCCGGGGCGTTCACGATCGCTGAGATCGCGCGGATCGCGGAGGCGTTCGAGGAGGCCCGGCAGGCGGTCGTGCGGGCGGCCGAGGGCGAGGCCGCCGCGCACAAGCGGCTGAACGACGTGATCGTCACGCTGGCGCGGCGCAACCAGTCGCTGTTGCAGCGGCTGCTCGCCCGGCTGGAGACGTTGCAGCGGCGCGCCGACCGTCCCGAGGAGCTGGAGACGCTGTTCGAGCTCGACCACCTCGCCACGCGGATGCGCCGCCACGCGGAGGGGCTGGTCGTGCTGTCGGGCCGTCCGGCGGGGCGGACGTGGCGCAACCCGGTCCGCCTGGTGGACGTCGCGCGGGCCGCGGCGGCGGAGGTCGAGGACTACACGCGGGTGGAGGTCGAGCCCATGGGGCGCGCCGCGCTCGTCGGGCCCGTCGTCGCCGACACCGTTCACCTGCTGGCCGAGCTGATCGAGAACGGGGTCGCGTTCTCGCCGCCGCCCACGATGGTGCGGGTCCGGGGCGAACGGGTCGGGCGCGGGTTCGCCGTCGAGATCGAGGACCGGGGGCTCGGCCTGTCCGCCGAGGAGCTGGCCCGCTGCAACGAGCTGCTCGCGACCGATCCGGAACCGGAACTCGGGGACACCGCCCGTCTCGGCCTGTTCGTCGTCGCGCGGCTGGCGGCGCGGCACGCGATCGGCGTGACGCTGCGGCCGTCGCCGTTCGGCGGGATCACGGCGATCGTGCTCGTGCCGTTGGACCTGGTGGTGGCGCCGCCCGGCCCGCGGCCGCCCGCGTTGCGGCTGGGTGAGGGGCCGACGGAGCTCGCGGCTCCGGACCGGTCCGTGCCCGCGCCGGAACGTTCCGTGCCGCCGACGCCGCTCGCGGCGCCCGTGCCTGAGGACGAGGAGGGGCGGGCGCCTGTCCGCTGGAACGTCCCGGACGAGCCCGTGATCAGGGCCGCTCGGGCGGTGGAGGCCGTTCGGGGGGCCCAGGCCGCGCGGGCGGACGCGGAGGACGGGCCGTTGCCCACTCTGCCCGTTCGCCGCCGGGGCGAGCACATGGCGCCGGAGCTTCGGGGGACGCCGGAATGGGCCGCCGGGCAGGGGACCGAGCAGCGTTCGCCCGAGGACGCGCGGCGGCTGCTGACGACGATGCAGGAGGGCCTCCAGAAGGGGCGGGCGTCGGAGGCCGCCGGTGCGGAACGGCCGGACGCGGAGGGTTCCTGGCTGGTGAGAACGCCGAAACCCGCGAAGCTCGCCGAGGACGTGGAGAGTGGGGAACGCGCCGAGGACGCGGTGTCCGAGGAGCGCGGTGGGGGTGGCGGTGGTGCGGGCGAGAGCGGGAGTGCGGTGGGAGAGGATGAGGGGCGGTCGGGCGGGGTCGGGGGTGGCGGTGAGTGATGGCGGAGCGGCCGGAGGAGTGGTGGGTCGACGAGAGCGCGGGGCCCGTGGTGCGGCCGTTCGCGGTGGCGCGGGGGCGGACGCGGCACGCGAGCGCCGACTTCGACCTGCTGGCGGAGGTCGTGTCGGCGGGCCGGGGCGGGGCGCGGACGCCCGAGGACGAGCGGATCCTGGAGCTGTGCGGGGCGCCGCTGTCGGTGGCCGAGCTGGCGTCGGACCTGGCGCTGCCGCTCGGCGTCGTGCGGGTGCTGCTCGGTGATCTGCTCGACCGCGGGCTGATCCTGGTGCGGCGCGCGCCGGAGGCGCCCCCGGTCGGCAGGAACGTTCTCAAGGATGTGATCGATGGGCTTCGGGCGCTGTGAGTGGGGCAGGGCGCTGGCGGCGTTGGTGCTCGTGGCGGGGAGCGCGGGGTGCGCGGAGGGCGCGCCGAGGAACGGTCCGTTCCGGGGGTGACCTCGCGGCCGTGCCCGCATCCGGTGAACGAGGGGAACGGCTGCATCTACCTCGGGACGATCTCGGACCTGAGCGCGGGGCCGTTCAGGGCGCTCGGGGTGCCGGTGACGCGGGCGCAGCGGGCGTTCTGGGACCGGGTGAACCGGCGCGGCGGGATCGGCGGGCACGACGTGGACGTGGTGACCTACGTCCGGGACAGCCGGTACGACCCGCGGCGGCACGTGCGGGCGTACGACGAGATCAAGGGCCGTGTGCTCGCGCTGGCGCAGACGCTCGGGTCGCCGACGACGGACGCGATCCTCGACGCGCTGCGGGCGGACGAGGTCGTGGCGGTCCCGGCGTCGTTCCCGTCGCGGTGGGAGTTCGAGGACGTGATCCTGGAGTCGGGCGCGTCGTACTGCTTCGAGGGCATGAACGCGGTCGACTACGCGGCGCGGGAGTTCCGGGCCAGGACGGTCATGGCCGTGTACTTCCCGGGCGACTACGGCGACGACGCCGTGGGCGGCGTGCGGCGCGCGGCCGCCGCGCGCGGGCTGTCGTTCTCGGAGGTGCGGACGGGGCGGGCGGCGAGGTCGATCGACGCGGCCGTCGCGGCGATCGTCCGGCGCAAGCCCGACCTGGTGTTCCTCAGCGTCGGGCCGGCGGAGACGGGCGCGGTGGCGGCGAAGGCGGTCGCGCGGGGGTTCAGGGGGCGGTTCATGGGCGACAGCCCGACGTGGAACAAGGGGCTGCTCGCGTCGAAGGCGCGGCGGGCGATCCAGGGGCGGTACCTGACGGTCGCGCCGTTGAAGCGGTTCGCGACGGACTCGCCGGGGCACGCGGCGATGCGGCGGGCGCTCGGGCGGGTCGAGCCGGACGAGGGCTACACGGCGGGCTGGGCGCTGTCGTACCCGCTGAAGGCGGTGCTGGAGCGGGCGGCGGCGCAGGGGCGGCTGACGCGGGCCGGGCTGTACGACGCGGTGCGGCGGACGGAGATGGTCGACTACGAGGGGATGCTGCCGGTGCGGGCGGGGCGGTTCTCCGGCGGGCCCGACGCGCAGGCCTTCCGCGAGTCGGTGATCGAACGGCCGGACGCCGCGCAGTACTCCGGCCTGAAGGTGCTGACGGACTTCTTCGCCGGCGGCACGGCGCGCGCGCACCGGCTCGACACGCCGTGCGACCGCCGCGCCTAGCATGCGTATGGCCGCCAACGAGGCGTTTCTCCGGTATCGCACTGCGGACAGTGATCAAGTGACTACACTCGGCCATGTCCCGTAACTTCCGGTCCCCTGTATGGAGAGCGGCGATGCTGCATGGTGCGAACGCATGACCTCGCCTGGCCCGCGTGCGGCGGGTCGACGCCGGCCGTCGCGGTGCTGGCGGGCGTGCTGGCGGCGGCCGTCGGCGGAGCCGACCTCGCGCTGCCCGACCGGTACACCGCCATGACCCTGCTGGCGTCCGTTCCGGCGCTGTCGGCGCTGCGCCCGGGCTGCCCGCGGTGCGCGCTGCTCGTCGGGGGGCTCGCGCTGTGCGCGGCGCTGCCGCTCGCCGCCGCGCACGCCGACGACCAGCCGATGGCCGCGGTGTGCGGGCCCGCCGGGGCGGTGCTGACGACCGCGATGATGTGGATCGCGGCGCGCCGCCAGCGGCGCAGCGACACCGTCGAGGCCGACCTGCGGGAGATCGCCGACGCGATGCAGCGGGCGCTGCTGCGGCCCGTACCGGAGGGGCTCGTGCAGGTGAGCGGGCGGGTCCGCTACCTGGCCGCGGCGGCGCAGGCCCGGGTGGGCGGCGACCTGTACGACGTCGCCGACACGCCGTACGGGGTACGGGTCATCGTCGGGGACGTGATGGGCAAGGGACTGGCGGCGGTCGAGCAGGCTTCGGACGTGCTCGGCGCGTTCCGGGAGCTCGCGCACCACGAGAAGTCGCTGCCCGTCGTCGCGGCGCGCCTCGACGCGTTCCTCGCGACGCGGGGACGCGAGGAGGAGTTCGTCACCGCGTTCCTCGCCGAGATCTCCGAGTCGGGGGACTCGGCGGAGCTGGTCACGTGCGGGCATCCGCCGCCGCTGCTGCTGTCGGGCGGGCGCGTGTCGTACGCCGAGCTGGTGCCGGCACCGCCGCTCGGGCTGGTCGGGCTCGGCGGCGGCTGCTGCGCGTCCGCGACGGTCGAGCTGGCGCCGGGCGACCGGATGCTGCTCTACACCGACGGCGTCAGCGACGCCCGCGACGCGTCCGGGCGCTTCTACCCCCTCGCCGAACGGGTCGAGGCGCTGTGCTGCGACGACCCCGACGAGCTGATGGCCCGCGTCGAGGCCGACGTGCGCGCCTACACGGGCGGGCGGCTCGACGACGACGCCGCGCTGCTCGTCCTGCGGTTCGGGCGGGCGTCCGCGACGGTGCCGGACCCCCGCCGCCCGTCCGGCTGACCGGTGCCCGGGCGGCGGGCCGGGGGTGTGGGCGGGCGGCTGGGCCGGGCGGCGGCGCGCGGCGCGCAGTGCGGGCGGGCGGCTACTTGCCGGCGCGGAGGCGGCCGACGGCGAACTGCGCGACGCGCACGGCCGCGCTCGGGTTGAGGCGGACGCCGCGCCAGGCGGCGCGCCCGTGGGCCGGCGCGACGATGAGGGCCTGGTTCCGGTCGACGCCGCGGACGATGTCGCGGGCGAGCTTCTCGGCCGTGTAGAGGCGCGGCGACGCCTTCTGGATGTCGCCCTTCGCGTCGCCGCTGAGCGAGGTCTGCGGCAGGTCGGGGTTGACGTTGGCGAGCAGCGGGGTGTCGACGAAGCTCGGGCACACGACGCTGACCTTCACACCGCGCCCGGCGGCCTCGGCGCGCAGGCCGAGCGACAGGCCGACGACGGCGTGCTTGGTCGCGGTGTAGGGGATGCCGAGCGGCATCGGGACGAGCCCGGCGAGCGAGGCGGTGTTGACGATGTGCCCGGACCCCTGCTCCAGCATGATCGGGTACGCGGCGTGCACGCCGTGCACCACGCCCTTGAGGTTGATGTCGATCGCGCGGTTCCAGTGGTCGAGGGTGAGCTCCTCGGCCGCGCCGCCGATCGAGATGCCGGCGTTGTTGAAGACCAGGTCGAGCGCGCCGTGCTCGGCGGCCACGCTCTTGTAGAGGCCGATGACCGCCTCGGCGTCGGTCACGTCGAGGCCGGCGGGGGCCGCCTTGCCGCGCCCCAGGGTGTTGAGCCGGTCCGCGACCTTCCCGGCGCCGTCGGCGTTGATGTCGGCGACGACCACCGTGTCGCCGCGTGCCACGAGGGACGTGGCGACCGCGCGGCCGATGCCGGACGCGCCTCCGGTCACGATCGCAATGCTCATTGCGGGCTCCGCTCGCTGTTCGGGGCCTGGCCGCGCGGGGGACCCGCACGGCCCGGGCCCGGTGCCGGACCGCGCGGCCGGGCCCCAGGGGGAGAGGGCCCGGCCCGCGGCGGCTAATTGGATGATTTGTGCAATTGCGGGTGGAGTCTACGAGGCGCGGACCGCCGCCGATACTCACCCGGGAACGAACCTCGCCCGTCCCGACCCGGCCGTTCCCGTCCGGACGGGTGGACCGGACGGACCCGGCGGGCCGGATGGACCGGGCGCGCCGGATGGACCGGGCGTGCCGGGCGGGCCCGGCGGGCCGGGGCGGTCAGCCCGCGACCCGTTCGGGCTGCTCGGGCTGCTCGATCTGGAAGTCGGCCGGGTCGAGGCGGCGGGTGCGCAGCCAGTAGTTGACGGTCGAGGCGGGCCAGGCGGCGCGGTTGACGCCGTTGCGGTCCAGGTACCAGCTCGTACAGCCGCCGGCGACCCACACCGCGCCCTCGGACTTGCGCTGGACCCACTCGTTGAACCGGTCCTGCGCGGTGGGCCGCACCGAGATGCGGGCGCCGCCGCGCTCGTCCAGCATGGCCAGGCACTGGAGGACGTAGCGGACCTGCGCCTCGATGATGAAGATCATCGAGTTGTGGCCGAGGCCGGAGTTGGGGCCGAGCAGCAGGAACAGGTTGGGGAAGCCCTTGACCGTGACGCCGAGGTGCGCCTCGATGCCGTCCCGCCACGCGTCCTGGATCTTCAGGCCGCCGCGGCCGACGATCCTGGCGTCCTCGAACGCGTCGGTCACGTGGAAGCCGGTGCCGAAGATGATCGCGTCGACCTCGTACTCGGTGCCGTCGCGCGCCACGATCGAGCGCTCCCTGACCTCGGCGACGCCCTCGGTGGTCAGCTCCACGTTCGGCCTGGTCAAGGCCGGGTAGTAGTCGCTGGACACCAGGGTGCGCTTGCAGCCCATCGTGTAGTCGGGCGTGAGCTTGCGGCGCAGGTCCGGGTCGCGGACCTGCCGGCGCAGGTGCCACTGCGCGATGCCGCTGGCGGCCTTCAGCAGGCGGGGGTTCTTGAACCCCAGCACGAAGCTCTCCTGGAGCAGGTAGATGCCGTTGCGGTAGCCGCGCTGGACGCCGGGGACGCGGCGGAACAGCGCCTTCTCCACGCCCGTCACGCGACGGTCGGGCTTCGGCATGATCCACGGCGGCGTCCGCTGGAAGACCGTCAGCGAGCCGACCCGCTCGGCGATCTGCGGGACGAACTGGATCGCCGACGCGCCCGTCCCGATCACCGCGACCCGCTTGCCGGTCAGGTCGTAGGAGTGGTCCCACTCCGCCGAGTGGAACGTCCTGCCCTCGAACGTCGCCAGGCCGGGCAGGTCGGGGATGCTCGGCTGGTGCAGCGGGCCCATCCCGGCCGCGAGCGCCCGGCCGCGGACGACCTCGCCGTCCTCGGTGGCGCCGGGGCCGGAGACGGTGACCTGCCAGGTGTCGGTGGCGTCGTCGTACTCCGCGCCGGTCACCTCGGTCCCGAACCGGATGTGCTGCGCGAGGTCGTACTTGTCGACGATGTGCTTGATGTACTCCAGCAGCTCGCGCTGCTTGGGGAACATCCGCGACCAGTCGTTCTTCGGCTCGAACGAGTAGGAGTACAGCAGCGACATGATGTCGCACGCGCAGCCGGGGTAGGTGTTCTCCCGCCACGTGCCGCCGACCTCGTCCGCCTTCTCCAGGACGACGAAGTCGTGCATCCCGGCCTTCTTCAGGCCGATCGCCATGCCGAGGCCCGAGAACCCGGTCCCGACGATCACGGCCTTGTACGCCTCGCCCCGTCCCGCCGCGGGCGTCACCACGGCGGGACGGGTCGCGGCGGCGTCTGCGTCCGCCATGGGTCAGGCGGCCTTCACGGCCGGGGCGTTGCGGCGCTGCTTCGGCTCGTCCCAGATGCCGAACGCCTTCCACACCCGCTTGTTCACGGGGGTGATCACGCCGAGCTCGGCCATCAGGTCGCGGATCTTGCCGACCGAGTTGGAGATCTCCGCCTGCGACGCCTCGTTCCTGTACGCCTCGCGGACGACGTCCTTCGGGATGTTGAAGTGCCGCACCATCGGGCCGGGCGGGGACAGCATGATCCGCGCCATCACGCCGAGCACCACCGGGGTCGCGACGCCGAGGATCCGGCGGCGCAGCGGGTTCATGTTGGGCACCCGGTGCTTGAGGTAGTGCCGGGCGAACGAGATGTGCCGGGCCTCCTCCGCGATGTGGATCTTCATGATGGTCTCCTCCAGGGGGTGCTTGATGTGCCCGCCCTTGAGGGACTTGCGCTGCACGTAGTCGATCGGGTCCTCGCCGCCGAGCACGAACACGAAGAACAGCTCGGTGTTGATCAGCGGGATCCACGGCGCGGCCTGCGCGACCGCGCTGAGCGCGCGCGGCATGCCCTTGATCGGCATCTTGGTGCGGTTGACGAACTCCTGGAACATCATCCCGTGGTGACATTCCTCGGTCGTCTCGTGGTAGACGTACCGGAACTCCGGGCGGCCGTTCGGCAGCCGGTAGGCGTAGTTGAGCAGGCCGCGCTTCAGCAGGTTCTCGAACTGGAGGCCGATCTTCATCGCGGTCGCGACGCGCCACAGCCCGATCTGCGCCTGGATCTCCGGCGGCTGCGACTGGTACCAGGCCGTCTCGCCCAGCCGGTCGAACGGGGGGAGCACCCAGCGCGGGTCGTTCTTGTCGACCTGTAGCTCGGGGTCGTCCCAGGGGATGTCGGCGTACGCCTCCCAGTGCTTGTCCACCGACGCCTTGTTGAGGCGGTCGATGACGCCCAGGTAGGACTTCTTGTCCTTGACCTGCTCGCGCACTTCCTCGGCGAGCTCGGTGGGGGCTTTGGTCATGTCGGGCGCTCCCTCGGGGTGTTTCCGGTGTTGCCGTCGGCGGAGCCGGTGGCGTCGCCGCCTGCCGGGCCGCGGGTGTCGTCGGCCGTCGCGTCGTCGTGTGCGCGTGCGGTGTCTGCGGGTGCGGAGTCTGGGGCCGCGGCGCCTGGGGTGGCTTCTGGGGACGCGGCGCCGGGGGCGGTGTCGAAGCCGGTCAGGGGCGTGCCGGGCTCGGGGACGATGAGCCGGGCGATGTCCTTGACCTGCCGCAGGACGGCGGCCTGGTGGCCGTCGGCGTCGTCGTCCAGCGCGTTCTGCACCGAAAGGCCCAGGAACATCGCGAACACGCCGCGCAGCAGGGTCGGGACGAAGTCGTCGGGCAGCGTGTTCTTCGGGAACAGCCGCTCGAACGTCTCCAGGATGACCTGGAGGATCCGCTCGTTCAGGTCGCGGCAGAGGGGGCGCAGCTCCTCGTCGGTGCGGGCCGCGACCGCCAGCTCCATCAGCGCCTTGGCGGGACGTCCGCGGAAGACCTCCCAGAGCAGGTCGAGCGCGCCCTCGACGTTGCGGCGCTCGCGCGGCAGCACCGCGAACGCCGTCTCGTACGCCAGCCGCTGCGCTTCGAGCAGGTGCTCCAGCGACGCGGCGACCAGGACCATCTTGGTGGGGTAGTGGTGCTGCTGCGCGCCGCGCGAGACCCCCGCGCGGCGGGCGACCTCCGTGGTCGAGGTCCCGGACCAGCCGAGCTCGACCAGGCACTCCATCGTCGCCTCCAGCAGCCGCGCCTGGGTGCGCTCCCGGCGTTCCTCCTGGGTCCGCCTGCTGCCGCTGCTGTCGCTCTTCCCGCTGCCGCGGCGGCGCGGATGGCGTCGGCGAGTGCTTACTGACACACCCGAAACGGTACGAGCGCACATACAAGCAAGCAAGCCTGCTTGTATGTTGCGCGCATCACAATTGGACGACACGTCTGATTCATCGGACAGGTTGACCACGGCGCGGATCGTCCGTATACGGCCGCCCGCCGGTCCGGTGGTCCGGCGGGTGCGGCGCGGCGGGCGCGGTGCGGCGGGCGCGGTGCGGCGGGCGCGGTGCGGCGGGCGCGGCGCGGTGGGCGCGGGTGGAGTGGGCGGGCGCGGGGTGCGGCGGGGACGGCGGGTGCGGCGCGGTGGGCGCGGGTCGCAGTGGGCGGGCGCGAGGGTGCGGCGCGGGTCGCGTACGTCGGGGGGCGTAGGCGGGGCGGGGCGGTGCCGCCGGGGGAGCAGCCGGGGTGTCTCTCCTCACACGACGACGCGCCGTACGACCCGGCGCGACGATCCGGCACATGGGAAACGCGGCAGAGGCAAGGCGATCGATGACCGACGAGGCGGGCGGCGGGCCCGCCCGTTCAGCGCACCAGGCGCCAGGGAGGAAGACCGGAACGACGAGGCGGGGAGCGGACATGGGCGAGGACGGGGACGGCGGCGGCGCGCGGACCGTCCGGCTGACCAAGGTGTACGGCGACGGCGCCATGGCCGTGCGCGCGCTCGACGAGGTCACCGTGGAGTTCCCGGGCGGGCGCTTCACCGCGATCATGGGCCCGTCCGGCGCGGGCAAGTCCACCCTGATGCACTGCGTCGCGGGGCTGGAGGACGCGACGTCGGGCAAGGTGTACGTCGGCGGCCAGGAGCTCGGCGGGCTCACCGACCGGCGGCTCACGCGGCTGCGGCGCGAACGGATCGGGTTCGTGTTCCAGGCGTTCAACCTGCTCCCGACGCTCACGGCGCTGGACAACATCGTCCTGCCGATGACGCTCGCGGGCACCCGTCCCGACCGGGAGTGGCTGGACACGGTCGTCCGCGTGCTGCGGCTCGGCGAGCGGCTGGGGCACCGCCCGTCCGAGCTGTCGGGCGGCCAGCAGCAGCGCGTCGCGCTGGCCCGCGCGCTGGTCACCCGGCCGCGGATCATCTTCGCGGACGAGCCGACCGGCAACCTCGACTCCCGTACCGGCGCGGAGGTCCTCGGGCTGCTGCGCGACGCGGTGGACGGCCTCGGGCAGACGGTCGCGATGGTCACCCACGACCCGGTCGCGGCCGGGCACGCGGACGCGGTGGTGTTCCTGGCGGACGGCCGGATCGTGGACATCATGGACGCGCCCACGCCGGACCGGGTGCTGGACCGCATGCGCGGCCTCGGCGACGACCTCGGCCGCGGCCGGAGCGGCAGCGCCCAAGACGAGGCGACGCAGGGCGAGGCGCGCGGCGCCGGACGGGACGGCCTGTCATGATCGGGCTCGTCCTCAAGGAGCTGTGGGGCGCAAGCGGCGCCTCGCGGGCTCGTTCGTCGCGGTGTTCCTCGGCGTGACGTTCCTGATGGGCACGCTGGTGCTCGGCGACACGCTCGCCGGGAGCATCGACGGCTACTTCTCCCGCGCGTACGGCGACACCGACGTGTCCGTGCGGAACGCGACCAAGGTCAGCGACACGCCCTGGGGCGCGCGCGGCCAGATCGACGCCTCGGCCCTCGACCGCGTCCGCGCGGTGGACGGGGTCGCGAACGCCGAGCCGGTCATCCAGGGGTCCGGGCAGCTCCTCGCCAAGGACGGCACGCTGATCCAGTCGCGCGGGCCGAGGACGGCGGGCAACTGGCTGAACGACCCGAAGCTCAACCCGTACCGGCTCGCCCAGGGCCGCGCGCCGCGCGCCCCCGACGAGGTCGTGATCAACAAGATGTTCGCGGACGAGGGCGACCTGCGCGTCGGGGACCGCACCGCGGTGCTCACCCCGGCGAGGGTCCCGGTGACGGTCGTCGGGATCAGCAGGTTCGGGGACGAGGACGCGTTCGGCGAGACGTCGTTCACCGCGTTCTCCCTCGAAGGCGCGCAGCGGTACGTGGCGCAGGGCACCGACCGGATCAGCGGGATCTGGCTGCGCGCCGCCGGGGGCGTCGGCCAGGACGAGCTGGCCTCGCGCGTCCGCCCCGTCCTGTCGCCCGGCACCGAGGCCGTCACCGGCAGGGCGCAGAGCGAGGAGGGGATGAGCCTCGTCGAGAGCGGGTTCCTGCGCGTGTTCCGGATCGTGCTCGGCGCGTTCGGCGGGGTGGCGCTGCTGGTCGCGGCGTTCAGCATCCACAACACGTTCGCGATCACGATGGCGCAGCGGACCCGCGAGTCGGCGCTGCTGCGCGCGCTCGGCGCCGGCCGCCGCCAGGTCGTCGCGGTGGTCAGCTTCGAGGCCCTCGCCGTCGGCGGCGTCGCCACCCTCGCCGGGCTGGCGGGCGGGTTCGGCTTCGCGGCGCTGCTGAGGCAGCTCTTCACGCAGTTCCGGATCGGGATCGCGATGGAGGGCCTGACGGTCTCCGCGACCACGTTCCTGATCACCGTTCCGGTCGGGCTGGTCGTCACGCTCGCCGCCGCGCTCGGGCCCGCGCTGAAGGCGTCGCGGGTGCCGCCGCTCGCGGCGCTGCGCGAGGTCGCCGCCGAGGCGGGACGGCCGACCGACACCCGGATCATCGTCGGGTCGGTGCTGGCCGCGGTGTCCGTCGCCGCCGTGGTGTCCGGCGCGATCAGCGACCAGATGCCGATGGCGTCCGCCGGGGCCGTGCTCAGCCTGGTCGCGATGGTCGTGCTCGGCCCGGTCGCCGCCCGGCGCGCCGCGGCGATCGTCGGCGGCCCCGCGGCCCGGCTGCGCGGCGTCCCCGGACGGCTCGCCCGCGACAACGCCACCCGCAGCCCGCAGCGCACGGCGGGCGCCGCGACCGCGCTGATGATCGGCGTCGGGGTGGTCACGCTGCTGACCGTCTTCATCGGCTCGCTGCGCGCGTCGCTGGAGGACGGCGTCGCGGGCTCGTTCTCCGGCCCGATCGTCGTGAACGGCGGCGGCAACGAGACCGGCGGGTTCGGCACGCGCCTGGTGGACGAGGCGGAGCGGCTGCCGCAGGTGCGGGCCGCCGCGGGCATCGGCAACGGCGACGTCCGGGTGGACGGCAAGATCGCCAACGTGCGGGTCGCCGACCCGGCCGCGCTCCGCCGCGTGCTCGACCTGGACGTGACGCAGGGCGGCATCGCCGGTCCCGACACGTTCGCGGTATCGGAGAAGACGGCGGACGACCGGGGCTGGAAGGCGGGATCGAAGGTCACCGTCACGTTCGCGGACGGGGGCCGGCAGGCGTTCACGGTCGGCGCCGTCTACGGCAACGCCGACCTCGCCGGGGACTACCTCGTCCCGCGCTCGGCCTGGAACCGGCACACCCGCCAGCCGCTCGACACGATGGCGTTCGTCGACCTGAAGCCCGGCGCGTCCGTCGCCGGCGCGCGGCGGGCCCTGACCGCGCTCGCCAAGCCGTACGGCGCGCCCTCGGTCGAGGACCGCGACGCGTTCGTCGCGAGCCGGACCGAGGACATGAACGGGTTCATCGCCGTCGTGTACGGGATGCTCGTGCTCGCGATCGTCATCGCGCTGCTCGGCATCGCCAACACCCTGTCGCTGTCGGTCCACGAGCGGACCCGGGAGCTCGGCCTGCTCCGCGCGGTCGGCGCGACCCGTCCGCAGATCCGTTCGATGGTGCGGTGGGAGTCGGTGATCGTCGCGCTGTTCGGGACGGCCGGCGGCCTCGGCCTCGGGATCTTCCTCGGCTGGGGGCTCGGCACCGCCCTCGGCAACCCGTTCGCCCCGCCCGCCGCGCAGCTCGCGGTGATCGCCCTGGTCGGCGCGGTCGCCGGGGCCCTGGCCGCCGTACGGCCGGCCAAGCGGGCCGCCCAGCGGGCCATCCTCGCGTCCATAGCCGCCCCCTGACCCGGACCGGCCCCGCCCCGCCCCGACTGCGAACGGGGGCGAGGCGGGGCGGGGCCTTGCCCCGAGCGGCGCTGGACCCTGCGGTGCGGGGTTGGGCCTTGAAGGGGGCGTGCGGGGGGCAGGGCCGGAAACCGGCCAGCGCGAAGCGGGCCTTGAGGAGGCGGGCCTTGAGGCGGGCGGCGCGGGGTGGGTGCGACACGCGCGACCGAACATCCGTTCGTTCCCGGCGTTCCGCGCGGGTCCGCGGGGCCGCGCCGCGGAGAAGGCCCTCATCACGGCGGCGGCCCCTGCGGTGAGGAGTAAGTGCGGGGCTGGTGGGGAGTCCGTAATAGGGCGGAAACTTGTGATCGGGCGCGGATAGGGTATGTCCATGCAGGTCAACCAGTCGTTCAAGCTCACCAACGTCTGCTATGACATTCGCGGGCCGGTGCTCAAGCGGGCCAAGCAGCTCGAAGCCGAAGGCCAGCGCATCCTCAAGCTGCACATCGGCAACCCCGCCCCGTTCGGCTTCGAGGCCCCGCCCGAGCTCCTCCAGGACATGATCCGCAACCTGCCGGACGCGCACGGGTACAGCGACTCCAAGGGCCTGCTGTCCGCCCGCCGCGCCATCGTCCAGCGGTACGAGGCGCAGGGCGTCACCGGCCTGGACGTGGAGGACGTCTACCTCGGCAACGGCGTCTCCGAGCTGATCGTCATGACCCTCCAGGCCCTGCTGAACAACGGCGACCAGGTGCTCATCCCCGCGCCCGACTACCCGCTGTGGACGGCGTCGGTCTCGCTGTGCGGCGGCGAGCCGGTGCACTACCTGTGCGACGAGTCCGCCGACTGGGCCCCCGACCTGGACGACATCGAGTCCAAGATCACCGACCGCACCCGGGCGATCGTGATCATCAATCCGAACAACCCGACCGGCGCCGTCTACCCGCGCGCCGTCCTGGAGCGGATCGCCGAGGTCGCCCGCCGCCGCAACCTGATCATCTTCGCGGACGAGATCTACGACCGGATCCTCTACGACGACGCCCGGCACGTGTCGATCGCGTCCCTGGCGCCCGACCTGCTGTGCCTGACGTTCGGCGGCCTGTCGAAGAACTACCGCGTCGCGGGCTTCCGCTCGGGCTGGGTCGCCCTGTCGGGCCCGAAGGAGCACGCCGAGTCGTACATCGAGGGCCTCGACATCCTCGCCAACATGCGGCTGTGCCCGAACGTGCCCGGCCAGCACGCGATCCAGGCCGCGCTCGGCGGCTACCAGAGCATCGACGACCTCGTCCTGCCGACCGGCCGCCTCGGCGAGCAGCGCGACCGCGCGTGGAAGCTCCTCAACGACCTTCCCGGGGTGAGCTGCGCGCGCCCGCGCGGGGCGCTGTACGTGTTCCCGCGCCTGGACCCGGAGATGTACCCGATCGAGGACGACGTGCGGTTCGCGTTCGACCTGCTCGAACAGCAGAAGATCCTCGTCGTCCAGGGCAGCGGCTTCAACTGGCCGTTCACCGACCACTTCCGCGTCGTCACCCTCCAGTACGCCGACGACCTGGAGGAGGCCGTCAGCCGCATCGGCGACTTCCTCGAATCCCGCCGCCGCTGACCTCCCCCGGGGCCTTGGCGTGCTCCAGCGAGAACCGCCGGCGGTGCGATGGAACGGTCCGAATGTGGGAAGGGTTGCCTCGGGGGTAAACATGAGCACACCTGAGGGAAACGCCAGTCCGGCGCTGGAGGAACTCGACCGCGAGGAGTGCCTGCGGCTGATCTCTCCGGGCGGTGTCGGGAGGGTCGCGTTCGACGACGGGGAGGGGCCGACGGTCATCCCGGTCAACTACGTCATGGACGGCGAGGCGGTGGTGATCCGCACGACGTTCGGCGGGCGGCTGCACTGGACCCTGACCACGGCCATGGAGGGCGCCGAGATCAGGATCGCCTTCGAGGTCGACGAGATCGACTCCTCCAGCCACGAGGGCTGGAGCGTCCTGGTGCGCGGCGGCGCCCACAACCTCGGCGAGGACGAGCCCTCGGCGAACGTCGAGCCCTGGCCCGGCGGCGACCGCGAGGCGCGCATCCGGATCGCCACCCACGACGTCACAGGCCGCCGCCTCCACCAATTCTGACCCGCGCCGCGCCAGGCGCGACAGGGTCGGCATGGCGACAGCGCGGCTTAGGCGCGGCGCGGCGGGTGCGCGGGCGCGGTAAGGGCGACAAGGCGACGGCGCGACACAGGCGCGGCGCGGCAGGGGCGCCAGGGCGACGGCGCGACACAGACGCGGCGCGGCGGGTCGGCGGGCGCGACGCGGCGCGGCAGGGGCGGCGAGGCGACGGCGCGGCGGGCGCGGCACGGACGTGGCCGGGGCGGCGGATGCGGGGCGGGCGCGGCGCGGCGGGGCGGCGGATGCGGGCGGCCTGGCAGCGGGCTCGGCAAGGCTGATCGAGGGACGGCGAGGCCGGTCGGCGGGCGCGGCGAGGCGACGGCGCGGTGGGTGACAAGATCAGTACATACTCACCCCTAGGGAGGGCGGAGCCTCCGGAAACCTGGGCGGACGCACGCTGCGCCATCTGGTCGAACGGGTCGACGCCGGATGGTTCGACGTCCTGACGCACGCGGCCGAACGCCTCACGGAGCACCGTCCCGCCTCGCTCACGGACTTCTTCGCGTCGGAACGGGCCGCCCTGCTCGCCCCGCTCCAGACTCTCTAGCCGACGCCCCCTTCCGCGCTAGGGGGCGGCGGAGGCGGCGGCTTCGTCCAGGCGGCGGAGCGCGCCGCGGACTGTTTCGCGGTCGGTCGTCGCCCAGAACGGAGGGAGGGAGTTCTTGAGGAAGCCGCCGTAGCGGGCCGTGGCGAGGCGCGGGTCGAGGATCGCGACGACGCCCCGGTCGTCGGTCGAGCGCAGCAGGCGGCCGGCGCCCTGGGCGAGCAGCAGCGCGGCGTGCGTCGCGGCGACCGCCATGAAGCCGTTGCCGCCGCGCGCCGCCACCGCCCGCTGGCGCGCCGAGGAGATCGGGTCGTCCGGGCGCGGGAACGGGATCCGGTCCATGATCACGAGCTGGAGGGACGGGCCGGGGACGTCCACGCCCTGCCACAGCGACAGCGTGCCGAACAGGCACGTCCGCTCGTCCTCGGCGAACTGCCTCACGAGCTGGGACGTGGAGTCCTCGCCCTGGCAGAGCAGCGGATGGGTGAGGTGGTCCTTCAGCTCGTCCGCCGCCTGCCGGGCCGCGCGCATGGAGGAGAACAGGCCGAGCGTCCGCCCTCCGGCCGCCTCGATCAGCTCGGTGATCTCCGTCAGGTAGGCGTCGGCGAGGCCGTCGCGTCCGGGCGGGGGCAGGTGCCGGGCGACGTACAGGATCCCGGACTTCGGGTGGTCGAACGGCGATCCGACGTCCAGCCCCGACCAGACCAGCTGGTCGGCGTCGTCGGAACCGTCCTTGCCGTCCGTACGGGACTTCCCGTCGCCGTTGGGGTTTTCCTGCCCGTTGCCGTCGCCGCCGGGGGCGTGGGACGCGTCGCTCTGGGACTGGGCGTCGGGAGCCGGAGCCGCCGTCCGGGCCAGTCCTTCCGCTGCGGCGCGGGCGTCGGCGTCTTCGCCCTGCCGCGGCTTGGGCGGGGCGGACGACTGGTCGGCCGGAGCGGGCGCGGGGAGCGGCGGGAGGCCCCACTGGCGCGCCAGCGGCTCGAACGAACCGCCCAGAGTGAGCGTCGCCGAGGTGAGGATCGCGGTGCGCTTCTCGAAAAGCGTCGTACGGAGCAGGCCGCCTACGCCGATCGGGGCCACGTGCAGTGTCGGCGGACGTTTGGGGCGGCCGTCCTGGACGAACGGCTTTTCCAGCCACACGACGTCGAAACGGGCCGAGATCTCGGGCAGGAACGCGTCGAGCAGCCGTACGGCCGTGTCGTGGAGGTCTTCCAAGGTGGAACGGGCGGCCTTGCGCGCGGCCATGTCGCCCGGGTCGGAATCCTTCTTCTCCGGGCCGATCGCGGTGAGGCAGGCGTGCGCGGCGTCGCGTACGACGGCGAGGGTGTTGCCGAGCGCGGGGGACAGGACGTCCATGCGGCCCGCGGGCATGTCGTCCAGGAGGATGCCGAGGCCCTCGGACGCCTCCTTCAGCCGGTCGGCGACGCTCTCCTCGATCAGCCGTCCGCAGCGCCGCGCGGCCGTGTCGACGCCCGGCCCGCTGAGGTCCCCGGTCGCGACCGAGGTGACGCGGTCGACCAGCTCGTGCGCCTCGTCCACGATGACCACGTCGTGCTCGGGCAGGACCTGGAACTCCTCCAGCGCGTCGATCGCGAGCAGCGCGTGGTTGGTGACCACGATGTGCGCCTCGCCGGCCTCAGCGCGGGCCAGCTCGGCGAAGCACTCGGTGCCCTGCGGGCAGCGCTGCGCGCCCAGGCACTCCTTGGCGGTGACCGCGACCTGCCGCCACGCCTGCTCGCCCACGCCGGGGACGAGCTCGTCGCGGTCGCCGGTCTTGGTCTCGTCGGCCCACTCGTTGAGGCGCTTGACCTGGCGTCCGAGGAACGAGAGCTGCTGCGGGTCGAACAGGCTCTCGCTGCCCTCCTCGTCCTCCGGAACGCCCGTCTGCACGCGGTGCAGGCACAGGTAGTTGCGGCGGCCCTTGAGGATCGCGAACTTCAGGTCGACGCCCAGGTGCGGGCGCAGCGCCTCGGCGAGGCGCGGCAGGTCGCGGTCGACGAGCTGGCGCTGCAACGCGATCGTCGCCGTGGACACCACGACCGTCGTCCGCTTCACGACCGCGTGCCGGATCGCCGGGACGAGGTAGGCGAGCGACTTGCCGGTGCCGGTGCCCGCCTGCGCGGCGACGTGCTCGCCGGAGCCGATCGCGTGCTCGACCGCCTCGGCCATCGTGACCTGGCCGGGGCGTTCGGCGCCCCCGATGGCCTCGACGGCGGCGGCGAGCAGGGTCGCCATGGCGGGGACGTCGGTGTCGCTGGCGGTCAGCAGATCAGGGGCGGGCACGTCGACCAACGCTACCGGTCACCAGGGACGAACGCGTCCGCCGCCCGTGAGCCGAATCACGTGACCCAGGGGTCACCGGCGCGCGGCTTACCCAACATAATGCAAGTGCTCACTTACAGGCGCGGACCGGCTTAGGCCAGTGTATGGGGGTTTGACATGACCGACTCGGCGATGTCGACGCGTTCGAGGGTGCTGTTCTGCGCCCTCGGGGCGTCGGTGATGATCGGGGCCGCCTCGGCCGCCGCGGTGGCGTCGATGCCGTCCCACTCCGGAACGTCCACCTACAGTGCCGTCTTCGGGCGCGCGGGGCAGGGCCTCGACGCCCGTTCCGACGTCAAGGTGCGCGGCGTCACCGTGGGGAACGTCGAGTCCGTCGCGCTCACCCCGGACGGCAGGGTGCGCGTCACGATGCGGGTCAAGGACGACGTTCGGGTGCCCGCCGCGGCCGAGGCCCGCGTCGACCCGGTGTCGGTCTTCGGGCCGAAGGAGATCTCCCTCGACCTCGGCGCGTCCGGCCCGTACCTCGCGAGCGGCGGAACGATCACGCGCACCAAGGACCCGTCCGACCCGTCCGACACGGCCTGGCCGCTCTACAGGACGGGGCGGGCGCTCGACCCCCAGGACGTCACCACGCTGATGCACACGTTCGCGCGCGGCCTGTCGGGGCAGGGCCCGGCGCTGCGCCGCACGGTCGGCAACGGCTCCAAGATCATCGACGCGACGCACGCCGACCGCGCGCGGCTCCAGCAGCTCCTCACGGACATCACCGGAGTCTCCGGAACGCTCCAGAACCGCGGCGACACGCTCGTCTCCGCCACCCGCGACCTCAACGCGATCGCCCCGGCCGTCGGCGAACGCCCCGACCAGATCTCCCGCCTCCTGGACGAGGCCGGGCATCTCACCAGCACCGTCGGCGGCAACCTCACCGACCACGGCGACTCCATGGGCCGCCTCGTCGACGACGGGGGCCGCGCCGCCGGGGTCGCCGCCCGGCAGAACGCCAACCTGGTCACCCTCGCCGACGCCCTCAACGGCTTCTTCGGCGGCCTCTCGGGCGTGATGACCGCCCCCGGCCCCGCGGGCACCCACCCCGCCGTACTGCGCGGCCAGCTCCCCCTGGACATCTGCCAGACCATCGTCGACCTCTGCTCCACCCGCTGAACGACCGCGCCGTCCGGCGCTCCCGCCCGTCCGCGGAAGCCTTCGAGCGGGCCGCCCGCGAAGGGCCACCCTCGCGCGCGGTCCGTTCCGGGAATCGGCCAAGATAGGTGCGTGTCTGATGAAAGAGAAGTTCTGACCTGGGAGTTGTTCGGCTCGGCCAGCCGTGAGCTGGCGCGGGAGGTCGCCGACAGCGGCTACGCCCCGGACCTGATCCTGTCCATCGCCCGCGGCGGCCTGTTCGTCGCGGGCGCGCTGGGCTACGCGCTGGACGTCAAGAACCTCCACGTCATGAACGTGGAGTTCTACACCGGCATCGACCAGCGCCTCGACCTGCCCGTGATGCTGCCCCCGGTCCCGAACGCCGTCGACCTGTCCGGCGCCAAGGTCCTGGTCGCCGACGACGTCGCCGACACCGGCGCGACCCTCAAGCTCGTCCGCGACTTCTGCGCCGACCACGTCGCCGACGTCCGCTGCGCCGTGATCTACGAGAAGCCCCACTCGACGGTCAAGTGCGAGTACGTCTGGAAGCACACCGACCGCTGGATCAACTTCCCGTGGTCCACGCTGCCCCCCGTCGTCACCAGGGAACACCAGGTCCTGGACGCCTGACCCCCGGGTTATCCACAGGCTGCGTCCGGCGTTTCGCCGAGCCCGGCGTCCTGCCAGGGTCGAGGCATGGACCTTGACACAGGAGTCGAGCGGACGCCCCTGGTGATCCGCTCCGCCCAGGACGCCATCGCCGCCGTCCCGTACATGCTGGGCTACCACCCGGGGCGCAGCCTCGTCGTGATCGGCTACGACGGGCCGCACACCACCTGCGCCGTCCGGCTCGACTTACCGCCGCCCGACGAGGCCCGCGCGGCGGCCGAACGGGTCGCGGCGGTGCTGGCGGGCAACCGGTTCCGCCAGGCCCTCGTGCTCGGCTACGGGGACGCCGACGAGGTCGCGCCCGCCGTCGCCCCGATGTGCGCGGCGCTGGACGCGTCCGGGCTCGACGTCACCGACGCGATCCGGGTCGCCGACGGCCGCTGGTGGTCGCTGACCAGCCCGGGCCGCTGCCCGCCCGAAGGGCACGCCTACGACGCGGGCACGAGCGTCGTACCGGCGCAGGCGACCCTCGCGGGGCACGTCGTCCTCGCCGACCGCGCCGAGCTGGCCCGTTCCGTCGAACCCGTCGGCGGCGACGCCCGAGCCGCGATGCGCGCGGCCACCGACCGGGCCGAACGCCGCTACTTCGGCTGGTTCCGCGAGGGCCTGGCCCCGGCGCGCATCGACACGCGCCTGGCCGGAGAAGGGCTGTCCCTCCTGCCCGGCCTGTTATCCGACTTCCGCGCGGGCCGGCGTCCGACCGACGACGAGGTCGCCTGGCTCGGCGTCCTCCTGACGAGCACGCGCGTCCGCGACGAGGCGTGGGTGCGGATCGACGAGGACGCCCCCGCCGCCGACATCGAGTTCTGGAGCGACGTCGTCCGCCGCGTCGAGGACCGCTACTCCGAGGCCCCCGCGTGCCTCCTGGCGTTCGCCGCGTACGTGAGCGGCGACGGCGGCCTGGCCAACATCGCCCTCGACCGCGCCGACCCCGACTACTCCATGGGCGTCCTGCTCAGGGAGATGATCGCCGTCGGAATCCCCCCGTCCAAGGTCCGGCTCCGCATGACCCCGGAGCAACTGGCCCTGGCCTACACCGACCGGGAAGAGCCCCCACGCCCCACCGACCACCTCTTCCTGGCCGACCGCCCACCCCAACGGCACGGGGACCACACCCCGGGAGAGGAGGACCGCAAAGCGAGCTGACCAGGGTCGGCCCCGGCACCCGCACCCCACCCACCCCTTGCCGGCCCCGGGCCGACCCCACCCCCTCCACCCCACCCCCACACCCACAGCCAAACAGCGAAGCCCCCAAGCCACGAGCCCCCAAAGCCACAGCGGCAGGGCCGGGGCCGCGGGCTGAGCGGCAGCGGCATGCCGAAGCTGCGGAGCTGAAGTCATGAGCCCTAAAGCCGCAGCGGCAGGGCCGGAGCCGCAGGCCGAACGGCAGCAGCCAGCCGCAGCCACGGAGCCGAAGTCACGGGCCCTAGAGCCGTAGCGGCGGGGCCGGGGCCGCGGGCCGGGCCGCAGCGGCAAGCCGGAGCTGCGGAGCCGAAGTCGCTAGCCCCAAGCCGCAGCGGCAGGGCCACGATCGCTGAGCCCCAGCTCCAGCCACAACCGCTGAGCCGAGGCCAGAGCCACAACCGCTGAGCTGAAGCCAGAGTCTTAGTCTCAGCTCCAGGGCCGGAGTCGTGGCCGCAAAGTCACGGCCGCAAAGTCGGAAGACCAGTTGCGTGACCGGAAGCAAAGTCCGAGCCCGGGCCCAAGCTGGAGCACAGCTACAGTCACAGCCGCAGCGGCAGGGCCGGGGCCGCAGCCGGAAAGCCGCGGGCGCGGAGGCGGAGCCATAGCCGAGTGACCAGAAGGGAAGCGCGAGCGCGGGTGCGAGTTCGAGATGAGTCTGAGCTCGCCGGTCGGGGCGCTTCGGTTCTCGCTGGTCGCGGGCGCATTGTGGCGCGGGCGTCCGCGGGCACGGTGGTCGCCGCCGAACCCTGAGGGTGAGGGGACGCGGCGGGGTCAGGAGGAGGAGACGGCTTCGCCGGGGGTGCCGGGGTCGATGCGGCGACCGCGGTTGCGCTCGTTCCAGGCGCGCATCCGCGGCGGGTACCCGACGATCTGGACGTCGTAGACGGGGAGGCCGAGGTCGCGGGCGACCTTGCCGATGACCTTGGGGGAGCCGACGCGGCGGCGGGTCCACTCGCCGTCGTTCGCCACGGCGACGGCGGTGGTGTCGGTCGCGAACGTCTCGGGTTCGACGAAGAACTCGACGCCTTGCCGGGCGCGCGCGAACGCGATGAGCGCCTCGATGTCGGAGTCGTCGGCCTCGCGGTCGAACTTGGTGACCGTCGCACCACGGTTCTTGCGGATCCCGAATCGGTCGCGGAACTTCATCGCCCTGTCCCGTCGTCAGCCGCCCCGGCCCGTTCCGGGGGCGCCGTGCGTGTATGACCCTAACGTCCATCCGTGTCGGACAGGTTCCCGACACAGGAGCCGCAGGCCCTTTCCCACAGGGCCTGCGGCCTAAACTGGCGCTTGCGGTCGATCAACGGGGGGCGTTCATGGGTGAGGCGGGCGGCGCGGTGATGGCCCGGCGATGGGCCGCCGGGATACTCGTTGCGGCGGCCTGCGCCTGGTTGAGCGCGTTCGGGTCCTCGGTTTCCAGGGAACGGGCCGGTGCGGCGGCGGCGGAGATCGTTACCCCCGTGGCGGCGAAGCCCGTGGCGCCGCCTCCGAAGCCCGTGCCCCCGCCGGTCGACTGCCGCGCGCGCAAATGCGTCGCGTTGACGTTCGACGACGGGCCGATGGACAGCACGGCCAAGCTCCTCGACCTCCTCGCGTCGCGCAAGGTGAAGGCGACGTTCTTCCTCGTGGGCAGGAACGCGGCGGCGCGCCCCGACCTGGTCCGCCGCGAACAGAACGAGGGGCACGCGGTCGCCAACCACAGCTACACGCACGCCGACCTCGGCCGCTCGTCGTCGGGGAGGATCGCGTCCGAGCTGTCGAAGACCCAGGACGCGATCCGGCGGGCGACCGGTGTCACCCCCACGCTGATGCGGCCCCCGTACGGCTCGACCAGCGCCAAGGTCGCGTCCGTCACCAAGCGGATGGGACTCGCGCAGGTGCTGTGGACGGTCGACCCGCTCGACTGGCAGATCCGCGACGCCAAGGCCGTGGAACGCAGGATCGTGCGCGCCACCCGCCCCGGGCACATCGTCCTCATGCACGACATCCACCCGACGACGGTCGCGGCTGTGCCGGCGATCCTGAAGCGCCTGTCGGCCAAGGGGTACGAGTTCGTCACCGTGCCCGAGTTGTACGGCAAGCCGTTGAAACCGGGCAGGAAGTACGTCGAGAGGTGATGGGCGCCCTCGTCCTGGCGGACGGGCATCTCAGGGACCGGTCAGGGTCTTCCCCGATGGTGACGCGGCGGTCCGCCGCCCACCATTGAGGTATGGAAAGCAGCTACGCGGTGAGGGACCTGCGGGTCTCGGACGACGAGCGCGAACCCTCGATCCAGCGGCTCCAGGAGGCGTACGCCGAGGGGCGGCTCGACCACGACGAGTTCGACATGCGGATGCACCTGGCCATGACGGCCAAGACGCGCGCCGACCTGGCTGCGGTGACGCGGGACCTGACGCCCGTGCCGCTGGACTCCGGCCACGGCGCCGGCTCCGACGCCGCGCAGGCCACCGCCGAGGACCGGATGCTGGCCGCCGTCGCGCACGGCATCGGCTACCCGACCCTCTTCGTCGGGCCGCTGATCCTGATGCTGGTCAGCGGAAAGCGTTCGGCGTACGTCAGGAAGCACGCGGCCGAGGCGGTGAACTTCCAGCTCACCGTCCTGCTGATCACGATCGTGACGTTCGGGCTGGGCGGCGTCCTGTACGCGGTCACCTGGATCGCGGCCGCCATCGCGGCGATCCTCGCCCTCAGCGGCCGCGACTTCCGCTACCCATGGATCCTGCGCCTGATCAAGTAGCCCACCCCGCCCGGCCCCCGCGCTGTCGGCCACTCGCCCCCGCTATCGGCCACCCGCCTGCGCTGTCCATCACCGGCCTGCGCTGTCGGCCGCTCGTTCCCGCTGTCGGCCGTCCGCTTGCACTGTCGGCCGTCCGCCCTCTGCTGTCGGCTGTCCGTCTCTGCTGGTGGCCGCCGTTGGCGCTGTCGGCCGCTCGTCGGCGTTGTCGGTCGTCCGCTTGCGCTGTCCGCCACTCGCCCCCGCTGGGCTGCCTGTCCCTGCTGGTGGCCGCCGTCGGCGCTGTTGGCCGTCCGCCTGTGCTGTTGGCCACCCGCCTGCGCTGGGCTGCCTGTCCCCGCTGTCGGCTGCCCGCTTCCGCATTATCGGCTGCCGGCCTCGCTGTCGGTCGCCCGTCGGTGCTGTCGGCCGTCCGCCGATCACCGTCCACTCGCCGCCGCCACCGCCCGCAACTCGCGACTCGCCGCCCGCACCCCCCGGCTGGCCGTTCGCTGCTCGCCGTAGGCGACCGCCGCTCGTCGTAGGTCCTCTGCCGCTCGTGGGCGTGTCCGCTGCCTGCGCCGCTTGCTGTCGGCGGTCCGCTGCCACCTGCGGTAGGCCGCCTCCCGTTCTTTATCGGCCTTCGCCGCCCGCTGTTGGCCGTCCGCCGCCGTCCGCCGCCTGCCGCCATCCGCCGCCATCTGCGGCGGTCCGCCGCCATCCGCGGCTGGCCGCTGGCTAGCGCCGCCCGCCGTGGACGGCACGCCCGCTGGGTGGCGTATCCGCTGCCCGCCACCGCCACCGCCACCTGCGATAGGTGGCCGTCGCTTGTTGTCGGTGTCCGCTGTTGGCGACTCGCCGCTGCCGCGCGTGGGCCGCTCGGTGTCTGCCGGTCGTTGTCGGTGGGCGACTGTAGGTTGACCGGGTGCGGCATCGATGCGACTACCGTCCGTGTCCGGCGTCCGGGTTTGGTAGGCCAAGGGCGTTCGGTCCCGCCTCGGCCATGCCGCTTTTCTGCTCTGTCGTGCCTGCGCATTCGGTCGTCCACGGGGGCGATCCAGGCGTCGCGATCCGTGGCGAGCCCTGGGCCATCATGCGCGGGTGTTCTCGTGTCTGCCGGCGGCGCGATGTGCACGCGCGCGCACACGCACCGCGTCCCTGCCTCTTCAGTGCGCCTGCGTCTTTTGCCTCTTGTCTCAGGGGAGGCAACCGGGCGCCACCCGGTGGCTTCGTTCGGGCGGGAGCTTGCTCTCTTCTCTGCGGGCGTTCGCCTGCGGGTTGTCGGGTGCGAGGTGGCGTGCGGTTCCTTGTCGTCGGCGTGGCGTGTGAGGGGGTGCGGACGGCAGAAGGCGCGAGTACGCGGGCAGGAGGACGCTGTCGCGAGGCGGACGGTTGTGCTC
This sequence comes from Actinomadura sp. J1-007, assembly GCF_009793335.1. Lineage (GTDB taxonomy): Bacteria > Actinomycetota > Actinomycetes > Streptosporangiales > Streptosporangiaceae > Spirillospora > Spirillospora yumaensis. The sequence goes on from NZ_WING01000001.1 coordinate 6,086,657, forward strand.
GCGGTACGGGCGTCCGGCCGGGCTACCGGAGTCGGCAGGCTCGGGCGGAGAGTGGTTCCCTCGGATGAGGTGGGTGGGGGCGACGGCGGAGGGCCTTGGTTTGGACGGGGAACGTTTCAAAGCGGAGGCCGGGGCTTTTGTGGGGTGCGGGGCGGGGGGTTTGGTGGGGGCGCGTGGGAGGGTGGGGGGTGGCGTTTCGCTGGGCGCTCGCTGTGGTGGAGTCGGGGGAACGTCTCGGGCCCGGCGGTGCGCGGCGGCACGGCTGACCTGGGCGGACGTGGGGTGGGCCGGGGTTTATTCCCCGCCTTGCTTGTGATGACCCTAACGTCCAGTTATGTGGAAGATACATGGGATGATCGATCTACTGTGTCCGGGAGGGGTAGATGACGGAGCTTGCGATCAAGGGTGATCACCAGCGGGCGGTGGAGGCGCTCAGGCGGTCGTACGCGGCGATTCCGGCGGGGGCGCCGGTGCGGCTCGCGAAGCGGACCTCCAACCTGTTCCGGTGGCGCGACCCCTCGGACGCGCCGGGGCTCGACGTGTCCGGCTTCGACAAGGTCCTGAGCGTCGACGCCGACGCGCGGACCGCCGAGGTCCAGGGGATGACGACGTACGAGGCGCTCGTCGACGCGACCCTCCCGCACGGGCTGATGCCGACGGTCGTGCCGCAGCTCAAGACGATCACGCTCGGCGGGGCGGTGACGGGGCTCGGGATCGAGTCGACGTCGTTCCGCGACGGGCTGCCGCACGAGGGCGTCCTGGAGATGGACGTGCTCACCGGGGACGGGTCGATCGTCACCGCGAGCCGGGACAACGAGCACTCGGACCTGTTCTTCGGGTTCCCCAACTCGTACGGGACGCTCGGCTACAGCCTGCGGCTGAAGATCGAGCTGCGGCCCGTCAAGCCGTACGTGCGGCTGCGGCATGTGCGGTTCGACGACGCTGAGGCGGCCGCGCGGGCGATGGGCGAGATCACCGAGTCCGGCGCCTACGAGGGCGAGACCGTCGATTTCCTGGACGGCACCGTGTTCGGGCCCGACGAGCAGTACGTCACGCTCGGATTCTTTTCCGACACCGCTCCGTACACGTCCGACTACACCGGGCAGGGCATTTACTACCGGTCCATTCAGCAGCGGTCGGTCGATTTCCTGACCGTGCGCGACTATCTGTGGCGGTGGGACACCGACTGGTTCTGGTGTTCGGGCGCGTTCGGGGTGCAGAATCCGACCGTCCGGCGGTTGTGGCCGGATAAGGCCAAGCGGTCGGATGTGTACCGGAAGCTCGTCGCGTACGACCGGCGCTACCAGATTCTCGCGCGCATCGAGCGGTGGCGTGGGCTGCGGCCCCGCGAGGACGTCATCCAGGACATCGAGGTCCCGGTCGAACGGCTCGCGGAGTTCCTGGAGTTCTTCCACGAGAAGGTCGGGATGAAGCCCGTCTGGCTGTGCCCGCTGCGCGCCAAGGAAAGCTGGCCGCTCTATCCGCTGGCACCGGGCCGGACGTACGTCAACGTCGGTTTCTGGGGCACCGTACGGCTGCCGCCGGGACAGATCCCCGAGTACCACAACCGGCTCATCGAACGGCGCGTCGCGGCACTTGACGGGCACAAGTCCCTCTACTCGACTGCTTTTTACAGCCGTGACGAGTTCTGGCGCTACTACGACGGGGAAACCTACCGGCGGCTCAAGTCGTCGTACGACCCCGGCGAGCGGCTGCTGGACCTCTATGACAAGTGCGTGCGCGGACGCTGACGGCCGTCCGCCATATCGGGGGGAGGGCCCCGGTCCGGGGCTGATGGAGAACCCATCGCCCCTGCCCGGGGCGGAGAGACAGGAGGAACAAAGATGACGCTGGCCAAGGTCTTCGAGCAGCTAGCCGGGGCTGAGGCGCCAGTGGAGTTCGCGGCGTACGACGGATCGCGGGCGGGGGTGCCCGGCGCCGACATCCGGTTCGACGTCCGCTCGCCGTACGCGGTGTCGTACCTCGTGCACTCGCCGGGGGCGCTCGGACTGGCCCGCGCGTACGTCACCGGCATGATCGACGTGAGCGGCGACATGTTCACCGCGCTGTCGACCATGCAGCAGGTGCTCGGCGACGTGACGGCGCGCGACAAGGCGAGGATCCTCGCGGCGGTCTTCAACGACCCGCTGCTGCGCGGCGCGCTCACCAGGCGGCTCGACCCGCCGCCGCAGGAGGCTCCCTTCAGCCGCGTGCCCTCGTGGCTGCGGCACTCCAAGCGGCGCGACGCGAAGGCGATCTCGCACCACTACGACGTCTCCAACACCTTCTACGAGTGGGTGCTCGGCCCGTCCATGGCCTACACCTGCGCGTGCTTCCCGGAGGACGGCTCCACGCTGGAGGAGGCGCAGTTCCACAAGCACGACCTGGTGGCCAAGAAGCTCGGCCTGAAGCCCGGCATGCGGCTGCTGGACGTCGGCTGCGGCTGGGGCGGCATGGTGATGCACGCCGCCAAGGAGTACGGGGTGAAGGCGCTCGGCGTCACGCTGTCCAAGCAGCAGGCCGAGTGGGCGCAGAAGGCGATCGCCGACCGGGGCCTGTCCGACCTGGCCGAGGTCCGCCACATGGACTACCGGGACGTGACCGAGACCGGCTTCGACGCCGTCAGCTCCATCGGCCTGACCGAGCACATCGGCAAGAACAACCTGCCCGCCTACTTCTCGTTCCTGTACGGGAAGCTGAGGCAGGGCGGGCGGATGCTCAACCACACGATCACCCGCCCCGACAACCTCGCTCCCGCGATCAAGCAGGGCGGTTTCATCAACCGCTACGTCTTCCCGGACGGCGAGCTCGAAGGCCCCGGCTTCATCCAGATGCAGATGAACGACGTGGGCTTCGAGATCCGCCACCAGGAGAACCTGCGCGAGCACTACGCCCGCACGCTGCGCGGCTGGTGCGACAACCTGGAGGCCCACTGGGACGAGGCGGTCGCGGAGGTCGGTGAGGGCACCGCCCGCGTCTGGCGCGTCTACATGGCCGGCTGCATCCTGGGCTTCACCCAGAACTGGATCCAGCTCCACCAGACGCTCGGCGTCAAGCTCGACGACAAGGGCGACGCCCACATGCCGCTGCGGCCGGACTGGGGCGTCTGACACCGCCCCGCGCCCGCCGTACGAGCACCGTCCCGGCCCGGACCCGACGACCTCGGGGTCCGGGCCGGAACGTTCCCGCGGGAAGCGGGCGCGGGCCGCACCACGTTGGGGTGAACGTGACGATCAACCCGGGACCCGGCCGCGCGGATGGCGTGTACGCGCGGGCGTCCAACGGCCCCACGTTCGGATTCATGCTGTACGACCGCGTCACGGGCCGTTCGACGGCCCGCGGGGAGCACCTGCGGTTCCGTTCCGCGTCACTGGTCAAACTCCTCATCGCCCTCCACCACCTCAGAACGAACCCCCGACGCGCCAGCGCCCCGAACGCCAGCGCCCCCAACGGCACCGGCCTGAGCGGGGAGGGTCTGAGCGGCACCGGTCCGAGCGGGGAGGGTCCGAACGGCACCGGGCCGAGCGGCATCGATCCGAGCGGCATCGGTCCGGAGGGCATCGGCCTGAGCGGCACCGGCCTGAGCGGGAACGGCACCGGCCTGAGCGGGGACGGCCCGGACGGCATCGGTCCGAGCGGCACCGGCCTGGGTGGGGGTGGCGTGGGTGGGCTGGTGGGGGCGATGTTGCGGGGGAGTGATGATGAGGCGGCCAAGGTGTTGTGGCGGTTGAACGGGATGGACGCCGTCGTCGCCGCGACGGCGGCCGAGATCGGTCTCGCCGACACCGTTCCGCCCGCCGATCCGGTCTGGTGGGGGTACACCGCGACCAGTGCGGCGGACACCGTCCAGATCTACCGCTACCTGCTCGAACGCGCCGAGGCGCCGATCCGCGACCGCGTCATGGGGCATCTGCGCGCGGCGACGCGGATCGCGGCAGACGGGTGGGACCAGTTCTTCGGCATCCCGTCCGCGGTGCCCCGGCCGTTCGCCGTGAAGCAGGGTTGGTCGGGCTTCGAGGACGCGCGCCCGTCCCGCGCCGAGGGGCTCGACACGGGCGGGGTCGCCATGCACACCTCCGGGACGTACGGCGAGGGCGACAGGTGGGTCTTGGCGGTGCTCAGCCTGAGCCCCGCCGGGACGCCGTGGGAGGAGTCGGCGCGGCGGCTGACCGCCCTCGTCGCCGAACTGTGCCGCGACGCCCCGTCCTGAGGCGGCGGGCGGGGGTCAGACGAGCTCCATCGTGTTGGCGATGTCCTCGGCGTTCGCGGGCATCTCGCCCTGCTTGGACGTGATGGTGAGGGAGCAGGCGCGGCCGTCCTGGGCGACCTGGACCTGGTGGCCGGTGAGCGCGCCGGCGGCCGACTTCAGGACGTAGGTGGTGCGGATGCCGGGACGGCCCGCGACGGTGGCGTCGGTGACCTGGACGTCCGACGCGCCGAGCTGGCTCATCCCCGCGCGCGTGCCCGTCTTGAGCTGTTCGATGCTGGTCACCGGGGACGGCACGCAGAGCGCGTTGACGTTGGTCGCGTAGCCCCGGACCGCGGACTCCGCCTCGATCGCGTACACGGCCTTGCGCTGCTTGAGCTGCTCCATGCTCTGGCGCAGCAGCTCCTGGTTGGCGCCCTTGAGGCCGAGCTTGGCCAGGCCCTCCTCGGCTTCGCCGCTGGTGAGCTGGATGTCCTCCCAGCCCTTCGGGATGGAGATCCGCACGCCGTTCTCCGGGCCGCCGATCGTGCGCCATCCGGGGGCGCGTCGGCGGCGGCGGGGAGGAGGAGGCGGGCGGCTGGCTGCTCGGGGCGTCCGACGCGGACGGGGCGGAGCTGGACGGCGGGGCGGACTCGTCCTTCTTGTCGCCCAGGCATGCCGTGAGGGAGAACGCGGCGGTCGTTCCGGCGAGGGTGGCGGCGATGACCCGGCTGACCATCATGGGTTCCTTTCGCGGACAATGTGTGAAAAGGGATGTTCGGGAGGATGGCACGGTTCACACCGGGCGCTGTGTCGTACATCACAGGGACACGGCCCCGCAGGTCGCCGTCCGAACGCCCGGGACGGGGCACGGGCGCCGCGGGTCAGCACATCTCGACGCGGCGCGCGGCGGCGATCTCCTTGGTGAACCGTTCGCGGACCCGCAGGTCGGCGGCGATCTCCTCGCGCAGCACCTTCGCCGCGACGGGCGTGCCGTCCTCGGCGCGCCCGAGGTGGACGACGCCCTGGCCGCCCATGCCGAGCCGCCCGCTCAACCGGTAGGGCCCCACCGCGGCGGGGTCGTCGGGATGCGGCGGCTCGGCTTCGGGCATGGGGCATGGCTCCTGGTGAGGGCAAAAGTGCGTTATGCACCATAGAGCATGTCCCGTGCCCGTCACATCGTCTCGCGATCAGGCGTTCACCCTGCGGCGCCGTCGCGGGTCACAGGCGGTTCCACGCGTCGGTGAGGACCGAGCGCAGGATCTGCTCGATCTCGGTGAAGTGCGAGCGGTCGCAGACGAGCGGCGGGGCGAGCTGGACGACCGGGTCGCCGCGGTCGTCGGCGCGGCAGTACAGGCCCGCCTCGTACAGGGCCTTGTCGAGGTGGCCGCGCAGCAGCCGCTCGCACTCCTCCTCGTCGAACGTCTCGCGGGTGGCCCGGTCCTTGACCAGCTCGATCCCGTAGAAGTAGCCCGCGCCGCGCACGTCGCCGACGATCGGCAGGTCGCGCAGCCGGTCCAGGGTCGCGCGGAACGCGGCCTCGTTGCGGCGGACGTGCCCGAGCAGGTCCTCGCGTTCGAGCAGGTCGAGGTTGGCGAGCGCGACGGCGGCCGAGACGGGGTGGCCGCCGAAGGTGTAGCCGTGCGCGAACATCGCCGTGCCGTGCCGGAACGGCTCGAACAGCCGGTCGGCGACGAGCATCCCGCCGAGCGGCGAGTAGCCGGACGTGACCCCCTTGGCGAACGTGACGATGTCGGGCCGGTAGCCGTACCGCTGCGCCCCGAACATCGTCCCGAGCCGCCCGAACGCGCAGATCACCTCGTCCGACACCAGCAGCACGTCGTGCCGGTCGCAGATCTCCCGGACGCGCTCGAAGTAGCCGGGCGGCGGGGGGAAGCAGCCGCCGGCGTTCTGCACCGGTTCGAGGAAGACGGCGGCGACGGTGTCGGCGCCCTCGAACTCGATCGCCTCCTCGATCCGGTCGGCGGCCCAGCGGCCGAACGCCTCGGGGTCGTCGCGGTGCTCGGGGGCGCGGTACAGGTTGGTGTTGGGCACCCGGAACCCGCTCGGCACGAGCGGCTCGTACGGCGCCTTCAGGCCGGGCAGTCCGGTGAGCGTCAGCGCGCCGTGCGGGGTGCCGTGGTACGCGACGGCGCGGCTGATCACCTTGTGCTTGCCGGGCCGCCCGGTCAGCTTGAAGTAGTGCTTGGCGAGCTTCCAGGCGCTCTCGACGGCCTCGCCGCCGCCGCTGGTGAAGAACACGCGCCGCAGGCCGTCCGGGGCGAGGCCCGCGAGCCGTTCGGCCAGCTCGACGGCCTTCGGGTGCGCGTACGACCACAGCGGGAAGAACGCCAGCTCGGCGGCCTGCTTGGCGGCGGCCTGCGCGAGCTCCTCGCGGCCGTGCCCGGCCTGCACGGTGAACAGCCCGGAGAGCCCGTCGAGGTAGCGGCGGCCCCGGTCGTCGTACACGTACGGGCCCGCGCCGCGGACGATCATCGGCACCTCGGCGCCGTCCTGGTAGGGGGCGTGGCGGGCGAAGTGCATCCACAGGTGGTCGCGGGCCGCGGCCTGCAAGGACCGCCGCCGCTGTACGTCCGGCTCCGTCATCACTCATCCTCGGGTGCGCGCTCTCACGTGGTGCGAGCGATCCAGTTGCCTTGATGCTAAGTCCGTACGGATTTCGATGTAAATACGTAGTTTGGCAGCGGTATCCGAAGAAGGAGAGTGATGTCACGCCCGCCGCGGGCCGGGGCGCGCGGTCGGGCCGGGGTAACGTCGCCGCCGGGCGCACGGGCGAAGCGGAGGACGGACCGGACATGAGCGCAATCGCGACGGGGACGATCAAGGCCAACGGACTGGAGTTCGGCTACCTTTCGGCCGGGCCGGAGGACGGGCCGCTGGCCCTGTGCCTGCACGGCTTCCCGGACTCGGCGCACACCTGGCGGCACCTGCTCCCCGAACTCGCGGGCGCCGGGTACCGGGCGGTCGCGCCGTTCATGCGGGGGTACGCGCCGACCGGCGTCCCCGCGGACGGGGCGTACCAGAGCGGGGCGCTCGCGGCCGACGCCGTCGCGCTGCACGAGGCGTTCGGCGGCGGCTCGGACGCGGTCATCGTGGGGCACGACTGGGGCGCGTTCGCCACCTACGGCGCCGCCGCGCTCGCGCCGGACCGGTGGCGCAGGGCGGTCACGCTCGCCGTCCCGCCGCTCGCGGCGATGGGCGAGGCGTTCTTCCGGTACGAGCAGCTCAAGCGCTCGTTCTACATCTTCGTGTTCCAGACGCCGCTGGCGGAGGCGGCGTTCGGCCGCGCGTTCGTCGAGGGGCTGTGGCGCGACTGGTCGCCGGGGTACGACGGGGCGCGGGACGTCGACCACGTCATGGACAGCCTGCGCACGCCCGCCAACGCCGCCGCGGCGATCGGCTACTACCGCGCGATGCTCGACCCGTCCGCGCACGTCGAGCGGTACGCGGCCGAGCAGGCGGCGGCCGGGGCGACGGGGGAGCGGCCCGTCCTCTACCTGCACGGCGCCGCCGACGGCTGCCTCGGGGCCGACGTCGTCATGCCGGACGGCGACCCGTCCGCCGTCCTCGCGCTGCTGCCCGAGGGCTCGCGCGCGGATCTGGTGCCCGGCGGCCACTTCCTCCATCTCGAACGCCCGGCCGAGGTGAACCGCCGCATCCTCGCCTGGCTCGCCGACTGACGCCCCGGCTCCCCTGAGGCGGACGGGCCGCATCCCTGAGGCGGACGGGCCGCGACCCGTCCGCCTCAGGCATTGAACGGCCGCGCCGCGCGCTTTACATTGGCTGGAAGCGTGTAAACCGAATCCCGTTCGCCCTACCCCCGGGGGAGTCGCATGGCGCTCAACGTCGAGGACATCAACCTGACCGACTGGGACTTCTGGCGACGCCCGCACGACGAGCGGCACGCCGCGTTCAGGGCCCTGCGGAACGAGCCCGGGCTCCCGCGCTTCGAGGAGCCGGACATCGTGGTCGTCCCGCGCGGGCCCGGCTACCGCGCGGTCACCCGGCACGCCGACCTGGTCGAGGTGTCGCGCCGCCCGCAGGACTTCTGCTCGGGGAAGAGCGCGATCAGCATCCCCGACCTGCCCGACGAGCTGCACGAGTTCTTCGGCTCGATGATCAACATGGACGACCCGCGGCACGCCAAGATCCGCCGCATCGTGTCCCGCGCGTTCTCGCCGCGCATGATCCAGCGGTTCGAGGACCGCGTCGAGGAGGTCGCCCGGCGCATCGTGGACGGGCTGGAGGGCGGCACCGGCGACTTCGTCGCGGACGTCGCCGCCCGGCTCCCCCTCACGATCATCTGCGATCTGATGGGGATCGCCGAGGACCGGTACCGCACCGTGCTGGACGCCACCAACGTGATCCTGGCCGGCAACGACGCCGAGTTCCTGCCCGCCGGGGACCCCGAGCAGGTCGCGCTGGCGCTGCTCGAAGCGGGCCAGACGCTCAAGGACATCGTGGAGGACCTCGGCCGCAAGCGCCGCGTCGAGCCCGCCGACGACCTCGTGTCCGCGCTGGTGAACGCCAACATCGACGGCGAGTCGCTGACCGACCAGGAGCTCGGGTCGTTCTTCATCCTGCTCGTCGTCGCCGGGAACGAGACCACCCGCAACGCCATCGCGCACGGCCTGGACCTGTTCACCCGCCACCCCGGGCAGCGCGCGCTGCTCACGGGAGACTTCGAGGCGCGGATCCCGGGCGCCGTCGAGGAGATCGTCCGGTACGTCTCACCGGTGACCTGGATGCGGCGCACCGCCACCCGCGACACCACGCTGAACGGGCAGGACGTCAAGGAGGGCGACAAGCTCGTCCTCTACTACTGGTCGGCCAACCGCGACGAGACCGTCTTCGAGGACGCCGACCGGTTCGACATCCTGCGCGACAGCGGCGGGCACGTGGGCTTCGGCGGGCCCGGCCCGCACTTCTGCCTGGGCGCCCACCTCGCCCGCCGCGAGATCACGGTGATGTTCCGCGAGCTGCTGCGCCGCCACCCCGGCGTCCGCGCCACCGCCGAACCCGAGCGCCTGGAGGCCAGCTTCATCAACGGCATCAAGCGCCTCCCCTACGCCCTGTCCTAGCCGGTCCGCGCCCCTCCGGCGCGCCCGTGGCGGCCGTTCCGCGTCCACGCCGCACGCACCCGACGAGCGGGTGAACAGTGGATGGCAGCCTGGCGAGGACGCGTGAGCCGGACGGCCGCCGCCCCTACCGTGGCCGTCGTGACGGAGAACGATCCCGCCCCCGGCGCCGCGCGGGCGCGGGCCGACCGGCTGGCGGCGGACAACGCGGCCGTGCGCCTGCGGCTCGCCGAGCTGGAGAACGAGCGGGACGAGCGCGACCGGCAGATCGCGCGGCTCACCGAGGCGCTGTCCGACACCGCGCGCCGGCTCGGCGACCTCGACCGCGAGCGCGCCGAGCAGGCGCACCGCGCCGAGTGGGCGGAGTGGCGGGTCCGGGCCGCCGCGCTGCGGCGGTCGGCGCGGCTCGGCGGCGCGCTCGGCGCGTTCCGGCGGCGCCCGCTCGCGCCCGCCTCGTTCCGGCGCGTCCGCGAGGCGCTGCGGGCCCGCCCGCTGCCGCCCGAGCCCGCCGAGCATCCGCGCGCTCCGCGCCGCCCCGAGGTCCGCGTCGCCGACACCGAGCCGCTGGACGTCCCGGCCGCCCCGGAGCCGCCGGGCCCGGTCGTCCGGCCCGGCCTGACCGCCGCCGTCGTGCTCGGCCCGGCCGCCGAGGCGGCGCTGCGGTACGAGTGGCGGCAGGTCGCCGGGTTCGGGCCGGCCGACTGGCGCGAGGTGTTCGAGGCCGAACGGCCCGAACTGCTGCTCGTCGAGTCGGTCGCCACCGGCCTCCCGATCGCGGAGCTGGCCGCCTGGTGCCGCGAGAACGGCGTGCCGTCCGCGTACTGGGACACCGGCGCCGGCCTCGCGGACGCCGCGCGCGAGCTCGACCACGTCTTCACCGTCGACCCCGGCGCGGTCGCGGCGTACCGCGAACGGCTCGGGCACGACCGCGTGCACGTCCTGCCGTTCGCCGCGCAGCCGCGCCTGCACCACCCGGAGCGCGGCGCGGGCCACGGCCGCTACCCCCTGCTGTACGAGGGGGAGTACGACGAGTCCGCCGAGTTCCTCATCGCGCCCGCGCCCCGCCTCGGCGCCCACTTCTCCGGCACCGGCTTCCCGCACCTGTACCGGCAGCGCGTCGTCCCGCCGCTCCCGTACGGCGAGGCCCTGGCGGCCCGCAAGCGCTACCGGGTGCTGCTCGCCCCCGACCGGCGCCGCGCGTACGAGGCGGCGGCGGCCGGCGTCCCCGTCGTGCACCACCGCGAGCCGCCCGCCGGGGAGCCCGCGTTCGGCCCCGTCGTGGACGGCCCCAAGGACGCCTCGCGGATGCTGCGCGCCCTCCTCGCCGGGCCCGAGCTGCGCGACCGGCAGGCGCACCTGGCGCTCCGCGAGGTGCACCGGGCGCACACCTACCGGCACCGGGTCGACACCGTCCTGCGGACGCTGGGCCGCGAAGGCGACGCGGCCGGGCGCCCGGCGGAGCGTCCCGCCGTCTCGCTGCTGCTGCCGACCTGCCGGCCCGAGCAGGTCGGGCCCGCGATCGAGCAGGCGGCGCGGCAGCTCTGGCGGCCGTTGCAGCTCGTGCTCGTCCTGCACGGCCTCGACCTCGACCCCGCGCTCGTCGAGAAGCAGGCGATCGCCGCCGGCCTCGACGACGCCGTTGTGATCGCGGCCGACCGCTCGGTGTCCCTCGGCGGCTGCCTCAACCTCGCGATCGACGCGGCGTCCGGCACGTACCTCGGCAAGATGGACGACGACGAGCTGTACGGGCCGCACTACCTGTCGGACCTGCTGCCGGCGTTCTCCTACACCGAGGCGGGCGTCGTCGGGAAGCTCGCCCACTACGCGCACCTGGCGTCGATCGGCGCGACGCTGCTGCGCTACCCCGACCACGAGCACCGCTACGTGGACGTCCTGCGCGGCGGCGCGCTGCTCGCCGAAGGCGACCTGCTGCGCGCCTACCGGTTCGCCGACGTCGGGCGCGGCGAGGACACCGACCTGTTCCGGCGGCTGCGCGCCGACGGCGTCCGGGTGTACGCGGCGGACAGGTTCTCGTTCATCACCGTCCGGCACGCCGACGCGGCGCGGCACACCTGGCGGCCGAGCGACCTCGAACTCCTCGCCGACAGCCGCCTGGCGTTCTACGGCCTGGCCGAGGAGCACATCATGTTCTGACGCCCGGCCGCCGTCCGCCGACCCGTGCTGAATCGCGTTCGGGCGTCTTGACGCCGCCGCCCTCGCGGGCGCCAATGGGAGGATGCGAACCGAGGACATCGACCTGTCCGACATGGGCTTCTGGGCCCGTCCGTCCGCCGAACGGAACGCGGCGTTCGCGGCGCTCCGGCGGCTGGAGCGGCCCGCGCACTTCGCCGAGCCCGACCTGTCCGCCCTCGGCTTCCCGCAGGGGCCCGGCTACTACGCCCTCGTCACGCACGCGGACGTGACCGAGGCCAGCCGCAACCCCAAGGTCTTCTGCTCCTCGCGCGGCAGCGTGGCCAACACCTTCGACCCGCCCGAGGAGTTCCTGGAGTACTTCGGGTCGATGATCAACATGGACGACCCGCGGCACGCCCGGCTGCGCCGCATCGTGTCCCGCGCGTTCACCCCGAAGATGGTCGAGAAGATCCGCGCGGACATCGACCGGGCCGCCGTCCGGCTGATCGAGGACCTGCGGCGCAAGGGCGGCGGCGACTTCGTCACCGAGGTCGCCGCCCCGCTCCCCCTGAAGATCATCTGCGATCTGATGGGGCTGCCCGAGGAGCGCTACCGGCGGGTCTTCGAGCTGTCCAACGCGATGATCGGCTCGTTCGACCCCGAGTACGTGCCCGACTACACCGAGGCGCTCGGCACGGTCCTCGCGTCCGCCGAGGAGATGCGCGGGCTCGTCCAGGACCTCGCCGCGGAACGGGCCGAGCGCCCCGCCGACGACCTCACGTCCCTGCTGGTGCACGCGAACGTCGACGGCGAGTCGCTCAGCGACCAGGAGCTCGGCTCGTTCTTCATCCTCCTGCTCGTCGCGGGCAACGAGACCACGCGCAACGCCATCGCGCACGGGCTGAAGCAGCTCACCCTCAACCCCGGCCAGCGCGACCGCTGGATGTCCGACTTCGACCGGTACGCTCCGAGCGCCGTCGAGGAGATCGTCCGCTACGCCAGCCCCGTCACGTACATGCGCCGCACCGTCACCGGCGACTACGACCTCCACGGGCACCGCTTCCGGGACGGCGACAAGGTGCTGATGTTCTACTGCTCGGCCAACCGCGACGAGAGCGTGTTCGCCGACCCGGACCGGTTCGACATCACCCGCGACCCGAACCCGCACCTCGGGTTCGGCGCCGCGGGCCCGCACTTCTGCCTGGGCGCCCACCTGGCCCGGATGGAGATCACCGTGGTGTTCCGGGAGCTGTTCCGGCGGCTGCCGGGCCTGCGCTCGGCGGCCCCGCCGGAACGGCTCCACTCCAACTTCATCAACGGGATCAAGCACCTGCGCTGCGAGTTCTGAGCGCGGGGCGGACGGCCCCGGCCCCCGCCGCGCGGGCGCGGCGCCGGGTCAGCGCAGCTCGCGCTTGAGGATCTTGCCGGTGGCCGTCATCGGGAGCTCGTCGCGGAACTCCACGATCCTCGGGTACTTGTAGTTGGCGAACTGCTCCTTGCCCCACGCGACCAGCTCGTCCTCGGTGAGCGCGGCGTCCGGGACGCGGATCACGTACGCCTTGATCTCCTCGCCGTGGCTCTCGTGCGGGACGCCGACGACGGCGGCCAGCGAGACCTGCGGGTGGGTCATCAGGACCTCCTCCAGCTCCCGCGGGTACACGTTGTAGCCGCCCCGGATGATCATGTCCTTGGAGCGGTCGATGATGAAGTAGTAGCCCTCGTCGTCGCGGCGGGCCACGTCGCCGGTCCGGAACCAGCCGTCCCGCATGGCGGCGGCGGTCGCGTCCGGGCGCTTGTAGTAGCCCTTCATGATGTTGTGGCCGCGCACGGCGATCTCGCCCGGCCCCTCGCCCTCGACGTCCTTCCAGTCGTCGTCGATCAGCTTCATCTCCACGCCCCACACCGGCAGGCCGATCGAGCCCGCCTTGGTGGGGCGGTCGGGCCGGTTGAACGAGGCGACCGGCGAGGTCTCCGACAGCCCGTACCCCTCCAGGACGTCCAGGCCGAACTTCTCCTTGAAGCCCTTGAGGACCTCCATCGGCAGCGCCGAACCGCCCGACACCGCGACCCGCAGGTTGGCGCGGATCGCCTCGACGTCCTCGGGGGAGGCGTCGGCGGTCAGCAGCCCCCAGTACATGGTCGGGACGCCCGCGAAGATGTTCACCTTCTCCTTGACCATCAGCTCGATGGCCTGCGCGGCGTCGAACCGGGGCTGGAGCACCAGCGTCGCCCGCCGGTAGAACCCGACGTTCAGCACGCAGGTCTGGCCGAAGATGTGGAACAGCGGCAGCGTCACGAGCGAGGTGTCGTGCAGCGTCCTGGCGAACAGCGTGTCGTCCACCATCGCGTTCATCAGCAGGTTGCCGTGCGACAGCTCCGCGCCCTTCGGCTGCCCGGTCGTGCCGCTGGTGTAGATGATCACCGCGGTGTCGGTCGCCTCGGTGGGCTCCGGCTCGAACGCGGCCGGCTGGTCGGCGAGCGCGGCCCAGAACAGCTCGGCGCCCTCGATCGGCGACTCGGTGGTGGACAGGCTGGCGGGCAGCAGGAAGAAGTGCTCGCAGGCCGCGGCCTGCTCGAACCCGGCGTGGCCCATCTCGCCGAGCGGCAGCTCGGGCGTCCCCTCGAAGCAGAAGAACGCCTTCGCGTCGGAGTCGGCGAGGTGGTAGGCGATCTCGCGCGGCTTGAGCAGGACGTTCAGCGGGACGACGACCGCGCCCGCCTTCAGCGCCCCGTAGTAGACCATCGGGAAGTACGGGAGGTTGGGCGACGACAGCGCGATCTTGTCGCCGGGCCCGACGCCCCGCGCCCGCAGCAGGTTGGCGACCTGGTCGGCGACCGAGTTCACGAAGGAGTACGAGAGCCGCATGTCGCCGAAGACCAGCGCGTCGCGGTCGGGCGTCTCCCGGGCGGCGTCCTCCAGCAGGACGGAAAGGTTCAGCATGGCACTCCTCGCGCGGGGTTCGTCACCAGGCGGTTGTTACCGACGAGTGTATGAATCGTTGGGCTCATCCTGGTGCATCGGAGACCGCCCGCGCCATCCCGGGATCGGTAGATGACGTGCGGTTCTTGACGGAAACCGGCAAAGGAACCCTGCTGCGCGTGAGCAACCGGGGCCCGCGGGGGCCCTCGGCCGCCCCCGGGCATGAGGTTGCGGCGCGCCGCCGTTCTGACGCCTCTCAGAACGGCGGCACGCCGCAAGCCGATGAGCCGGGCCCTCGGGGCGGTGAGGGGCCCGGCGGGCCGGGGCCGCGGGGGGAGGCCCGGCCCGGATCCCCGTCGGGGTCAGCCGAAGTCGACGTCCGCGCAGGAGTAGAACGCGTTGCCGGTGTCCGCGACGTCCCAGACGGCGAGGATCAGGTGGCGGCCCTGCTTGGCCGGCATCGTGCCCGGGTGGGACGGGTTGCTGCCGGGGCTCTTGCCGCCGTAGTCCCGCTGGAGGAACGGCGTGAGGTCGAGCTGGGCCCTGGTCAGGGGCGCCGACGGGTTCCAGCCGTCCTTGGTCACGAAGTAGCGGAACGACGAGGTGGAGTGGACGGCGGTGAGGCGCCAGCTGAACGTGTACGCCTGGCCGCCGGTCACCCGGGTGGCGGGCCACTGCCCGCCGCGCGGGTCGTCCAGCGGGGCCCAGCGGCCGTCGCCCGCGGCGCAGATCTTGCCGTCGGCGGGGCCGCGCGCGGGGAAGCCCTTCGGGCCTTCCACGCTCTGCGGCTCCCACTGGATGGCGCCGCAGTTCTTGACCTTGCCGGTGGCGCAGTTGGAGCTGCGGCTCACGGGCGAGGTGGTGTAGCCGTGGGACAGGGCGGGGCTCGCGAGCACCACCGGGATCCCGGCGGCCGTGACGGCGGTGGCGGCGGCGCCTACCGCGATCTTGAAGCTGGTCCTGGGCATACGCGATCCTCCTGGCGGGGGGCCGGCGGGGAGACCGTGGGAGTCGGCAGCCGGTGCGGGTCGGGGAGCGTTTCCACTACTTATAGGAAGCTTTCCTATTTACTCGGAGGGTCGGCGATCCGGGGCCGCACGTCAAGCCCCGACCGGTTCGGACCGGTGCGTACCGGTACGGCGCACCCGGACCGGAGGGGGTGAACGGCTAGACCGGTGGCCGGATCCGGCCGCGCCCGCACCCGCGCTCCGGACCAGGGACGCCGCGGACGCCCCGTTCGTCCCCGTTACGATGACCGGCTCCGGCTAGGAAAGGCGCGAGATCTTGATCATCTTCGGCTGGCGGGTGGTGTTCTTCACCCTGACCAGGGGTGTCTTCCACTGCCCCGACTGCGGCGGGGACCGGGAGTACCGGCGGCGCTACGGACGCAACTTCTTCACCCTCTTCTTCATCCCCGTCCTCCCGCTCAACAAGACGGGCGGCGAGTTCGTCGAGTGCGAGACCTGCAAGGGCCGGTGGAACGTCGGCGTCCTGGAGGTCCCGACCAGCGCCCAGCTCGCGCACATGCCGGCGATGCTGCTGCGGATGGCGATCGCCCAGGTGCTGCGCTCGGGCGACTACACCAACGCGGCCGCGCGGGAACGGGCCGTCGGCGTGGTCCGGCAGGCCGGCGACGCCGCGTACGACCAGGCCGCCCTCGACGGTGACATGGGCCGCCCGTTCGACCAGGTCCGCGCCGAGATGGCCCACGCCGCGTCCGCCCTCGCCCCCGAGGCGCGCGAGCGGATCCTCAGCGCCGCCGCCGAGATCGCCCTCTCCGACGGCCCGCTCAGCGTCTCGGAGGAGGAGACCCTCTCCGCCGTCGGCGCCGACCTCCAGCTCACCCGCGTCCAGGTCACCGGCGTCGTCTCCATGGCCCGCCAGTCCTCCGGCCACTGAGGGCCCGGGGCCCGTCCGCGGGGCGGCCCAGGGGCCGGATCGCGGCGCGGGCGGGGCCTTCGGGGCGGGCCTTCGGGGTGGGCGGAGTCGCCCGCGCAGAGGCTTGCGGCTGCGCTACTCTTGATGTATGCCAATCCGGCTGCTTCCCGAACGGCCGCGTTGACGCGCTAGACGTCGACGTGGTGGCCCCTCCTGCGCGAGGGGCCGTTTCATGTTCGGGGCGGCCCCCACGATCGTGCGATGGAAGACCGGAGTCTGGAAGCGTGAGCAGCGACGAGCAGTACGACCCGCGGGCGGTTCAGGACAAGTGGCAGGCCCGCTGGGCGGAGCTCGGCCCGTTCGAGGCCGCCGAGGGGGACGACGCCCGGGAGCGGCGCTACGCGCTCGACATGTTCCCCTACCCCTCGGGCGACCTGCACATGGGCCACGCCGAGGCGTTCGCGATCGGCGACGTCGTCGCGCGCTACTGGTTCCAGAAGGGCTTCAACGTCCTGCACCCGATCGGCTGGGACTCGTTCGGCCTGCCCGCCGAGAACGCCGCGATCAAGCACGGCACGCACCCCGCCGAGTGGACCTACGCCAACATCGAGACGCAGGCCGCGTCGTTCCACCGCTACGCCCCCTCGTTCGACTGGTCGCGGCGGCTGCACACCTCCGACCCGGAGTACTACCGCTGGACGCAGTGGCTGTTCCAGCGCTTCTACGAGCGCGGCCTGGCGTACCGCAAGGGCGGCCAGGTCAACTGGTGCCCGAACGACCAGACCGTCCTCGCCAACGAGCAGGTCGTCGGCGGCCACTGCGAGCGCTGCGGCGCCCTGGTCGAGAAGCGCGTGCTGACCCAGTGGTACTTCAAGATCACCGACTACGCCGACCGGCTGCTGGACGACATGGCGCAGCTGGAGGGCAAGTGGCCCGAGCGCGTCCTGCTCATGCAGCGCAACTGGATCGGCCGCTCCACCGGCGCCGACGTCGACTTCGTGATCGAGGGCCGCGACGAGCCCGTCACCGTCTACACCACCCGCCCCGACACGCTGTACGGCGCGACGTTCATGGTCGTCGCCGCCGACGCGCCGCTCGCCGAGGAGGTCTGCGCCCCCGGGCAGCGCGCCGCGTTCGAGGCGTACCGCGAGGAGGTGTCGCGCGAGAGCGAGATCGAGCGGCTGTCCACCGAGCGCGAGAAGACCGGCGTGTTCCTCGGCCGCTACGCGGTCAACCCGGTCAACGGCGAGCGGATCCCCGTCTGGGCGTCCGACTACGTCCTGGCCGAGTACGGGCACGGCGCGATCATGGCCGTCCCGGCGCACGACCAGCGCGACCTGGACTTCGCGCTGAAGTTCGGGCTGCCCGTCCGGATCGTCGTCGAGACCGGCGAGGCCGACCCCGCCGAGACCGGCGCGGCCACCGCGGGCGACGGCCGGATCGTCAACTCCGGCCCGATCGACGGCCTGCCCAAGGCCGAGGCGATCACCCGGATCACCGAGATCCTCGCCGGCAAGGGCCTCGGCAAGCCCGCCGTCAACTTCCGCCTGCGCGACTGGCTGGTCTCGCGGCAGCGGTTCTGGGGCTGCCCGATCCCGATCGTCCACTGCGACGCGTGCGGCGAGGTCCCGGTCCCCGACGACCAGCTCCCGGTGACGCTGCCCGACAACCTGCGAGGCGCCGACCTCGCGCCGAAGGGCGAGTCGCCGCTGTCGGCGGCGTCCGACTGGGTCAACGTCGACTGCCCCAAGTGCGGCGGCCTCGCCAAGCGCGACACCGACACGATGGACACGTTCGTCGACTCGTCCTGGTACTACTTCCGCTACTGCTCGCCCGGCTACACCGGCGGCCCGTTCGACGTCGAACGGGTCCGCGAGTGGATGCCCGTCGACCAGTACACCGGCGGCGTCGAGCACGCGATCCTGCACCTGCTCTACAGCCGGTTCTTCACCAAGGTCCTGCACGACATGGGCATGGTCGACTTCACCGAGCCGTTCACCCGGCTGCTCAACCAGGGCCAGGTGATCCTCAACGCCAAGGCCATGTCCAAGTCGACCGGCAACCTGGTCGACCTCGGCGAGCAGATCGCCGAGTTCGGCGTGGACGTCGTCCGCCTGGCGATGCTGTTCTCCGGCCCGCCCGAGGACGACATCGACTGGGCCGACGTGTCGCCGCACGGCATGTCCAAGTTCCTGTCGCGCGTGCACCGGATCGCGACGGAGGTGTCGTCCGCGCCGGGAGCCGACCCGTCCAAGGGCGACCCGGAGCTGCGCCGCGTCACCCACCGCACCGTCGCCGAGGCCACCACGCTCGTCGAGTCGCACCGCTTCAACGTCGCGATCGCGCGGCTGATGGAGCTGGTCACGGCCACCCGCAAGGCGATCGACTCGGGTCCCGGCGCGGCCGACCCGGCCGTCCGCGAGGCCGCCGAGACCATCGCGGTCGTCCTGTCCCTGTTCGCCCCGTACACCGCGGACGAGGCGTGGGAGCTGCTGGGCCGCACCGCCCCGGTCACCCGCGCCGGCTGGCCGTCCGCCGACCCGGCCCTGCTCGTCCAGGAGTCGGTGACGTGCGTCGTCCAGGTGGCGGGCAAGGTCCGCGACCGCCTGGAGGTCGCGCCGGACATCGGCGCCGACGAGCTGGAACGCCTCGCGCTCGCCTCCGCCAAGATCACCGAGGCCCTGGCCGGGGCGTCGGTCCAGCGCGTCATCGTCCGCGCCCCCAAGATCGTCAACATCGTCCCCGCCCGCTGACCCGGCCCCTGCGCCGCGCAGGGCCCCGCACGCGAACGACCTGCGTGCGGGGCCCTCGCGTTCCCCCGGTCCGCGCCGCGGTCGGGAGGCCCGCGCGTGATCGCGCGGTGCGGGCGGCGGGCGCTCGACGTCCGCCCGGCCGCCGATTTGACCTCAAGTTCGGTCGAGGTCTCATGATCGTGCTCGACATCGTCGAACGGGGAGCACGGCATGGGCAGTGAGCGGCACTTCTACTCGATC
Source organism: Actinomadura sp. J1-007 (assembly GCF_009793335.1). Taxonomy (GTDB): domain Bacteria; phylum Actinomycetota; class Actinomycetes; order Streptosporangiales; family Streptosporangiaceae; genus Spirillospora; species Spirillospora yumaensis. Next base: position 6,105,866 of record NZ_WING01000001.1, read on the forward strand.
ATCGACTACACGGTGGACGGCCCGGAGACGGCGGACGAGCTCGTGGACGCGTTCGCCGACATCCAGGAGCGGTGGGTCCGCTTCTATCCCGGCTACGTCTCGTCCACGTTCCTGGTGAACGTCGACGGCACGCGCGTCTACAACCTCGTCCGCTGGGCGAGCGAGGCCGACTACCGGCACTTCGAGGAGGTCTCCGACACCGAGGGGCGGGTGGCGGCCATCGGCGCCGCCCTGGGCGGCCTGCGCGGCGAGGCCGAGGCCCGCATGACCGAGACGCCCCGCTACCGCGTCGCGCGCGAGATCACGCCCGGCCCGCGCAAGGACGCGCCGTGAGCGCCGTGCGGCTGGAGGTGTACGCGGACATCCTGTGCCCGTGGTGCTACATCGGCGAGCGCCGCCTCGCCGCGGCCCTCGCGGGCTTCGCGGACCGCGACCGGGTGGAGGTCGTCCGGCGGTCGTTCGAGCTGGCCCCGGACGCGGGCACGGCGCCCGGACCCACGGCGGCCGAGGCCATGCGGGAATGGCACGGCGACCGCGCCGCCGAACGCGCCGCGCGCATCCGCGCCCTCGGCGCCGCCGAGGGCCTCGACCTGCGCCTGGACGTCGCGCGACCGGTCAGCACGTTCGACGCGCACCGCCTGCGGCACCTCGCCACCGAACGGGGCGTGGGCGACGCGATGATGGAACGCCTCCTGCGCGCGTACCACACCGAGGGCCTCAACATCGCCGACCGCGCCGTCCTCACCCGGCTGGGCGTCGCGACCGGCCTGGACGAGCCCGATGTGGCCGCGACCCTCTCCGGCGACCGCTACGCCGCCGAGGTCAGAGCGGACGAACGGCGCGCGGCCGAACACGGCGTCACGGGCGTCCCGTCCCTGCTCATCGCGGGCGGCCCCCCGTTCCCGGGCGTCCAGTCACCCGCCGCTCTCCGCGACCACCTGAACACAGCCCTCAACCACCCCTGACCCCAGAGCCGTACCCGCGCCGACCGCGCCGCGCCGCGCGAGGGCGAGCCGATGTCCGCCCGCGCCGAGGACGACCCCGGACCCGCGCCGGGATGGAGCCGCGCTTGCGCCCCGCGGCGTGGGGGCGGCTAGCGTTCGCACGGGTCGGTCCGGGTGGATCCACGCGCGCGTCGCGTGCGGGCCGGCCGGACGTGGGCCGGGCGGCGGACGGGGGCGCCGACGTTCGCCGTCGCGAACGGGGCGGGCGGAGGCGGGGAGGCGGGCCGTCCGGCGCGGGGTGCCGCGCCGGACGGGGGGTCACATCTTGCGGAGGACCGCCACGACGCGGCCCAGCACCGACGCCTCGTCACCGGGGATCGGCTCGTACGCCGCGTTCTGCGGCATCAGCCAGATGTGGCCGTCGCGGCGCTTGAAGGTCTTCACCGTCGCCTCGCCGTCGATCATGGCGGCGACGATGTCGCCCTGCTCGGCGACCGGCTGCTGCCGGACGACCACCCAGTCGCCGTCGGCGATGGCGGCCTCGATCATCGAGTCACCGGTCACCTTCAGCAGGAAGTGCGTGCCCTCGCCGACGAGCTGCTTCGGCAGGGTGAACACGTCCTCCACCGCCTCCTCGGCGAGGATCGGCCCGCCGGCGGCGATCCGGCCGACGAGCGGCACGTACGCGGGCGCGGGGCGGGTCGAGGTCTCCTGGCCGTTGGCCACCTCGAACGAATCCGGCTCGGTGCGCACCGGCGTCGCCCCGGGACCCGAACCTCCACCGCGCGCGGGCGGTTGGGGTCGCGGCGGAGGAAACCCTTGCGCTGCAACGCCCGGAGCTGGTGGGACACGCTGGAAGTGCTGGTCAGACCGACGGCCTCTCCGATCTCCCGCATCGACGGCGGGTAACCGCGGCGCTGGACCGAGTCGCGGATCACTTCGAGGACCATGCGCTGCCGCTGGGTCAGGCCGGTCTCGTCCATCGGCCCGTCGGGCAACTCCCGGACCTTGCTCATCGCTGGTCGCCTCCTGGGCGCTTCGATCCGTCACTCCTTGTCATGGAACGTTATCGCGTCCGAGCTGGATGATCAAACAATTGTTCGAAGAAGGTGCTCGCATTTCGGCGGGGGTCTGAGGTAGAACATCGTACACACGTTCGATCGAAAACTCGTTCGAAGATCAACGAACGTTCGGCTGATGGCGAGGAGGGCCGGCATGTCGGGTTCGCCCCACCGGGGGAATGCGAAGGCGAACGGACCGCGACCGGAGCCGAGGCCGCGGCTGCGCCTGATCGAGGGCGGCGCCCGATCCGAGCCCGACCCGCCGACGCCACGCAGAGCGACCGGCGATGGGGCCGACGGCCCACACCCGTCCTCCCGGTCCGCCGCCCGACGCGGCGCCCAGGAGAACGCCTCTCGCGCACGGCATCCCGCGGCCCGCCGCCCCTCGCCCGGGACCGACTGCCGGGGAGCCGCCCGGCCGTTCCGCGACGATCGCCCGCTCGCCGTCCGGCCTGATGCCGCGACACGCCGGGTGAGTACTGGGGAATCGGTGGTGAGCGATGTTCCGGCGCGGCGTGGGGCGCGGAGGGCGGAGGAGGATGCTCGTCCGGTGCGGCAGGGGCGTCCGGCCGTAGGTACGAGCGGGCAGCCGGTCGCGAGCGCGGCGGCTCGTTCGGCCGAACGCTCTGCTGTGCGTCCGGCGGCGCGTTCAGTTGTGCGCGCGGGCGCGCGTCCGGCTGGGCGCTCGGCGGCGCGCCAGGCGGCGCGTCCGGGCACGCGTGCGGCGGTGCGTCCGGGCACGCCTTCGGTGGCGCGGCCGGGGGCGCGTTCGGTGGGGCGGGGTGGGGTTCGGTTGACTCGGCGGGGACGGGTCGCGGTGGTCTCGTTCGTGGCGAGTGTGTTGCTGGTGGGGTTGTGGTTGACAGTGGGGAACGGGGCGCTGGCCGGGGCCGGTGGTTCGGAGGGGAGTCGGGGGGCGGGGGAGTCGGTGGTGGTCGGGCCGGGTGAGACACTGTGGGAGATCGCCGCCGGTCTGGACGCGGAGGGGGATCCGCGGGTGATGGTCCAGCGGATCATCGACCTCAACGGGCTCGGGGGAGCGGTCGTCCAGCCCGGACAGCGGCTCCGGCTGCCCGCGCGGTGAGGCCCCGCGCCGACGCGTCCGTCGGGGCGGGGGCGGAGCCGTAGTCGGGGGCGCGGCGGGGTGCGCGGGCCGGGTGCGCGCGGTGATCGTTCCGAGGCGCGGCGGGGTGCGGTGAGGTGCGACGTCGCAGCTCAGAGTGACCGGCGCGGGGCGACACGCCCGGGCGGAACGCGAGAGGTCCGATGTGACCAGGGTCTACGCGTGAGGCGTCCGGTCCAGGTTGCGAACGCCTCCCCAGCCCCTTACGGTTGACCACAACATCTAGTAGTCACATGGATGTCATTAACCACAAGTTGTGTTCTTGTGGCAATGATCTATCCGCGTGGCGCGGTGCCGTCAGGGTGAGGAGGGACGTGTGCACTGCCCGTTCTGCCGCAACCCCGACACCAAGGTGATCGACAGCCGCTCCACCGACGACGGGGCCGCCATCAGGCGCCGCCGGTCGTGCCCGGAGTGCGGCAAGCGGTTCACGACGCAGGAGAACGTGCTCCTGATGGTGGCCAAGCGCAGCGGGGTCACCGAGCCGTTCTCCAGAGAAAAGATCATCGCCGGGGTGCGCAGGGCCTGCCAGGGCCGCCCGGTCGACGAGGATGCGCTGGCCAAGCTCGGGCAGCGGGTCGAGGAGGCGCTCAGGGCGACCGGATCCGCGGAGATCCCCTCGCACGAGGTCGGTCTCGCGATCCTGGGCCCGCTCGGCGAGCTCGACGAGGTCGCCTACCTGCGGTTCGCCTCGGTCTACCGGGGCTTCGAGTCGCTCGACGACTTCGCCAACGAGATCGAGGCACTGCGCAAGGCTGGCTCTTCGGGGGAGCACGCAGGACCGCCGCACTAGTAGGCGGTCGGCGGCCGCAGCAGCACATGTGAAGCGCCCGCGACCTGGGATGACTCAGGCGCGCGGCGGAGTTGTTCCTGGACAGGGCCCAGCGGGAGGGCCCGAGAGGGGGAAGGTCATGACGGAGACGGTGAGCGGCTCGGCGGCTCGGCGCGGCAAGGGGGGCCGCAAGGGGCTGAAGGTCGAGCGGATCTTCACCACGCCCGGCGTGCATCCGTACGACGAGATCCGCTGGGAACGTCGTGACGTGGTCATGACCAACTGGCGCGACGGCTCGGTCAACTTCGAGCAGCGCGGGGTCGAGTTCCCCGACTTCTGGTCGCTGAACGCCGCCAACATCGTGACGTCCAAGTACTTCCGGGGCGCCGTCGGCACCCCCGCGCGGGAGTGGAGCCTGAAGCAGCTCGTCGACCGCGTCGTGCGGATGTACGTCCAGACGGGCATGGACAACGGCTACTTCGCGTCCGACGACGACGCCGAGATCTTCGAGCACGAGCTGAAGTACGCGCTGGTGCACCAGATGTTCAGCTTCAACTCGCCGGTGTGGTTCAACGTCGGGACCAGGTCGCCGCAGCAGGTGTCGGCGTGCTTCATCCTCTCGGTGGACGACACCATGGAGTCGATCCTCGACTGGTACAAGGAGGAGGGGGTCATCTTCAAGGGCGGCTCCGGCGCCGGCCTGAACCTGTCTCGCATCCGCTCGTCCAAGGAGCTGCTGTCGTCCGGCGGCACGGCGTCCGGCCCGGTGTCGTTCATGCGCGGCGCCGACGCGTCCGCCGGGACGATCAAGTCGGGCGGCGCGACCCGCCGGGCCGCCAAGATGGTCGTGCTCGACGTCGACCACCCCGACGTCGCCGAGTTCATCGAGACCAAGGCGCGCGAGGAGGACAAGATCCGCGCGCTGCGGGACGCCGGGTTCGACATGGACCTCGGCGGCAAGGACATCGGCAGCGTCCAGTACCAGAACGCCAACAACTCCGTCCGCGTGTCCGATGAGTTCATGCGCGCCGTCGAGACCGGCGGCGACTTCGGCCTGCGCGCCCGGATGACCGGCGAGGTCGTCGAGACCGTCCAGGCCAAGGACCTGTTCCGGAAGATGGCCAAGGCGGCGTGGGAGTGCGCCGACCCCGGCATCCAGTACGACGACACGATCAACGACTGGCACACCAACCCCGAGTCGGGCCGCATCACCGCGTCCAACCCGTGCTCGGAGTACATGTCGCTCGACAACTCGTCCTGCAACCTCGCCAGCATCAACCTGCTGAAGTTCCTGTCGGCCGACGGCGTGTTCGACGTCGCCAGGTTCGTCAAGCTGACCGAGCTGATCATCACGGCGATGGACATCTCGATCACGTTCGCCGACTTCCCGACCGAGAAGATCGCCGAGACGACCCGCGACTACCGCCAGCTCGGCATCGGCTACGCCAACCTCGGCGCGCTGCTGATGGCGACCGGCCACGCCTACGACTCCGACGGCGGCCGCACGCTCGCCGCGTCGATCACGTCCCTGATGACGGGCGTCGCCTACCGGCGCTCCGCCGAGATGGCCGGCGTCGTCGGCCCGTACGCCGGCTACGCGCGCAACGCCGACGCGCACAAGCGCGTGATGCGCAAGCACGCCGCCGCGTCCGACGACATCCGCACGCTCGGCGAGATGGACAAGTCCATCCTCGCCGCCGCGACCAAGCAGTGGGCCGACTGCCTCAAGACCGGTGAGAAGCACGGCTACCGCAACGCGCAGGCGTCGCTGCTCGCGCCGACCGGCACCATCGGCCTGATGATGGACTGCGACACCACCGGCATCGAGCCCGACCTCGCGCTGATGAAGTTCAAGAAGCTCGTCGGCGGCGGCTCCATGCAGATCGTCAACCACACGGTGCCGCGCGCGCTGGAGCAGCTCGGCTACCAGCAGGAGCAGATCGAGGCGATCGTCGAGTACATCGCCGAGAACGGCCACGTCGTCGACGCGCCCGGCCTGCGGCCCGAGCACTACGAGGTGTTCGACTGCGCGATGGGCGAGCGCGCGATCAGCCCGATGGGCCACGTCCGGATGATGGCGGCCGTCCAGCCGTTCCTGTCCGGCGCGATCTCCAAGACCGTCAACATGCCCGAGCAGGCGACGATCGAGGACATCGAGAAGGTTTACTACGAGGGCTGGAAGCTCGGCCTGAAGGCCCTGGCGATCTACCGCGACAACTGCAAGGTCGGCCAGCCGCTGTCCGCCGCGGGCAAGAAGGAGGAGGCCAAGACCGAGGCCGCCCCCGCCGAGCTCGCGCCGCGCCCGATCCGCAAGCGGCTGCCGAAGCAGCGGCCCGCCACCGTCACCCGCTTCTCCGTCGCGGGCGCCGAGGGCTACATGACCGCCTCGTCCTACCCCGACGACGGTCTCGGCGAGGTGTTCCTCAAGCTCGGCAAGCAGGGCTCCACCCTCGCCGGCGTGATGGACGCGTTCTCGATGGCGATCTCCATCAGCCTCCAGTACGGCGTGCCGCTGGAGACGTGGGTCGAGAAGTTCACCAACATGCGGTTCGAGCCCGCCGGGATGACCGACGACCCCGACATCCGCATGGCCACCTCGGTGATGGACTACATCTTCCGCCGCCTGGCCCTCGACCACCTGCCGTACGAGGAGCGCGCCGGCCTCGGCATCTTCACCGCCGACGAGCGCGCCATGCAGGCCAACGGCGAGGACCCCGCCACCCTGCACGCCGACGACGAGGTCGACCACGAGACGCTCGCGCAGTCGGCCGAGATCACCCAGCACGCCGGGGCCCCGCGCCCGGCGGTCGCGGCACCCGCGGCGACGGCGGCGTCCGCGATGCCCGGCGCCGTCCCGGCGGGGAGGCCCACTCGTCCATGGAGGTCATCGAGAGCCGCCAGGGCCGTACCGCCGACGCGCCGCTCTGCCTCACCTGCGGCACCAAGATGCGTCCCGCCGGAAGCTGCTACGTCTGCGAAGGCTGCGGCTCCACCAGCGGATGCAGCTGATTCCGAACACAACCAAGGCGTAACGCGCCTGGCGGGGAGACCGGCGACGGCCGGTCTCCCCGCTTTTCGGCTTGCCGGGAGCCCCGTAGTGGGGTGGGGGCGCGGCGACCGTTTTGCGCGGACGTTCTGGTCGATCGTTCTGTGCGGACGTCCTGTGCGGTCGTCCTGGGCGGTCGTTCTGTGCGGTCGTCCTGTGTGGTGGTCGCGTGTGGTGGTCGCCTGTGGCTGTCGTGTGCGGTGGTCGCGTGTGGCTGTTGTGTGCGGCCGTTCCGTGGGGGCATTTGCTGCGGTCGTTCTGTGCGGATCGTTTCCTGCGACCGTTCTGCGGGGGCGTTTCCTGGGGCCGTTCTGTGCGGATCGTTCCTGGGGCTGTTCGTGCGGCCGTTGCCTGCGGTCGCCCTCTGCGGTTGTTCTCTGTGGCCGTGCCGTGTGGTCGTTTCCCCGCGCCCGTTTCGCATGCTCGTTCCGTGCGCCCGTTCCGTGCGCGCGTTCCACGCGCGCGTTCCGTGCGCCGTGCGGTGTGCCGTTCCGTGCGGCCGGGCTCGCGCGCGGGGCTTTGGGGCGGGGCCGGGGGCGGTGGCCGGGGTTGTCGCGGTTCCGGGGTTGAGGTTCCAGTGGCTGGAAGGTGCACAGTTCCTCTCATGAGCGCGGAGTTGTTCACGATCGGGCAGCTCGCCGAACGGTGCGGCCTGCCGACCCGGACGGTCCGGTTCTGGTCGGACGCCGGGCTGGTCCCGCCCGTCCGCAGGTCGGCCGGGGGGTACCGCCTCTACGACGCGGAGGCGGTGGCCCGGCTCGACCTCGTCCGTACCCTGCGGGAGCTCGGGCTCGGCCTGGACGCCGTGGAGGCCGTCCTGGCGAGGACGGCCACGGTCGCGGAGGTGGCGGCGGCGCACGTCGCCGCGCTGGACACCGAGATCCGGACCCTGCGGCTGCATCGCGCGGTGCTCAGCACGGTCGCCGACCGCGGCAGCACGATGGAGGAGACGCTACTGATGAACAAGCTGGCCAGGCTGTCCGCCCAGGAGCGGCAGCGGATCATCGACGATTTCGTCCAGGAGATGGTCGAGGGCACCGACCCGGACGCGCCCGCGAGGGGCATCGCCGAAAGTATGCGGCGGCTGCCCGCCGAGCTCCCCGACGACCCGGCGCCTGAGCAGGTGGACGCCTGGATCGAACTCGCGGAGCTCGTCGCGGACGAGAGTTTCCGGCAACGCGTCCGCGCGATGGCGCTCGCGGGAGGTGGGGCGGACGAGCTGGAGTACGAGACCGACCACCACGCCGTCCTCGAACATGCCGGGCGGGCCGTGGCGGACGGCATCGCGCCGTCCTCGTCGCAGGGCCGGACCGTCCTGGCCCGCATCGTTCCGCCGGACACGCCGGTGGATCAGCGTGCGCTCGTCCTCGAACAACTGGAGACGTTCACGGACGCTCGGGTGGAGCGCTACTGGCAGCTCCTGGCGATCGTCAACGGACAGTCGCCGCAGCCGGCCGCCGTCCCCGCCTTCGAATGGTTGATCGCGGCCCTGCGGGCGGACACGGCCGAACGCCGCGAGAACGGCGAGTAACGGAATTCGTGAAGGCTCGTCCGGCTGCGGAGGCGGACGTCGGCCGTTCGGGAGAGCAGGCCGTCTGGGAGAATGGGCTGATGAGCCAACCGGTGCGGAACGGACCACCCCAGACCGGCGACGAGCGGATGACCCTGACCGCTTTCCTCCAATACCAGCGCGACACGCTGGCGATGAAATGCGCGGGCCTCAGCACGGAACAACTGAGGGAACGCGCCGTTCCGCCGTCCGGGCTTTCCCTGCTCGGCCTCATCCGCCATATGGCCGAGGTCGAAAGGGCGTGGTTCCGCAACGTGCTGAACGGTGAGGACAGCGCGAATCGGTGGACGAACGACGAGGGCGAGTGGGCCGATTTCGACGTTGACGGCGCTGACGTGGACGAGGCGTACGACCTCTGGTACGACGAGTGGGCGCGATCGCGTGACATCGTGGACGGCATCGCATCGCTGGACACCGTCAAGCGCCACGGCGATCAGGAGTACTCGCTCCGCTACGTCCTCGTCCACATGATCGAGGAGTACGCACGTCACAACGGCCACGCGGACCTGCTCCGCGAACGCATCGACGGAGCGACCGGCGAGTAGTGCCCGGCGGTCTACCCGCCGCCGGGCGCCCTCGGCCTTGCCTCTCGGTGCTCGTCCGTTCAGGTGCGTCCCGCCACGACCTGGTCGATGAGAAGGTCGAGGCGGACCTGATGGAGCTCCGGGCGAAGGCGGTTCCCGGCGGACAGCGTGGCGATTCCGTGCAGCGAACTCCAGATGACCTCGGCCAGCGATTCCAGGTCCCGTTCTCCTGCCAAGGGCCTGAGCACGGTGACGAACTCGTTGAACGCGGCCTGGAGATTCGCCGGCGATTCACCACTGCCGAAAGAGACGTCGATCCGCTGGACGAACATCGCGTCGTAGAGTGCCGGCCGTTCTCCCGCGAATCTCAGATACGCGTCGGCGACCGCACGGAGCGACTCCTCCGGGGATTCGTGAGAGATCCGGGCGTCGTAGAGTTCGTAAGCCATATCGCCGAATCCGTCGATGGCGACGGCCGCGACGATGGCGCCCTTGCTCTTGAAATGGCTGTAGAGAACCGGCTGGCTGTATTCGACCCGTTCGGCGAGCCGCCGCGTCGTCACCGATTCCCAGCCCTCGGCCTCGGCCATCTCCCGGGCGGTCTGGACGATCAGGCGATGTCGTTCCGCTCGTTCGCGCTCCCGGCGCTGCTGCACTGACACGGTCCGAGTCTAGCGCTGCTAGCAAGCCTAGCCCAGCTATGGGCGCTGGCCGGGCGGCCATCGAGGCGCGCCGTCCCTGAACGCCTGCGGCGAGGCGGCCCGCCGATGCCGGGGCACCCGCAGCGGTGATCCAGTTCCGGGCATAGGGCATCGTTACCGGCAGGGGCCCGTCCGCCTGGGCCGCAGGGCCGCCTCTGGCGCTGATGGGCTAGTGAGCTGATGAAAGGCGAGACAACGTGAGCGATCTCGATCTCCGGCCGACTCCGGTGGTCTGCGGCGGCCGTGACGACGTGTCGGCGCAGCCGGTCAGGGAACTGCTGTCCCCGCGCCGCGTTCCGCTGGGGGAGAGCACGTTCGTCCGCCGGCTGCTGCCCACCCTGGGACGCCGCATGGTCGGCGCCTGGTGTTTCGTCGACAACTACGGCCCGGACCACATCGCGGACGAACCCGGCATGCAGGTGCCGCCGCACCCGCACATCGGCCTGCAAACGGTGAGCTGGCTGCACGCCGGGGAGGTCCTGCACCGCGACAGCCTGGGCAGCCTGCAAACCGTTCGTCCCAAGGAACTCGGGCTGATGACTGCCGGACGCGCGATCTCCCACTCCGAGGAGTCGCCGCGAACGCACACGCCGACGCTGCACGGAGCCCAGCTCTGGGTGGCGCTGCCCGATGGTGACCGGCACGTCGCCCCCGCCTTCGAGCACCACGCCGACCTCCCCGTCGTGACCGGCGGGAACGGTCTCGCTGCCACGGTGATCTTGGGACGGTTCGACGGCGCCGCGTCCCCCGGCGCCACGTACACCCCGATCGTCGGCGCGGACCTCGCCCTGTCGGACGGCGCCGACGTCAGGCTGCCGGTCGAGCCCGACTTCGAGTACGCGGCGCTGACCATGTCGGGGATCACGGAGGTCGACGGCGTGCGCCTGGAACCCGGCTCGATGCTCTACCTCGGCTGCGGACGCCGCGACCTGCGCCTGCGCGCGGACGGCGACAGCGGGCTGGTCCTGCTGGGCGGCGAGCCGTTCGAGGAGAAGCTGGTCATGTGGTGGAACTTCGTCGCCCGCACGGGCGAGGAGATCGCCGAAGCCCGCCGGGCCTGGACGTCGGGCGACCGCTTCGGCACCGTTCACGGCTACGACGGCGCTCCCCTCCCGGCCCCGCCGCTGCCCGCCACACCCCTCAAGCCCCGCGGCCGAACCCGCTAAGGCCCTCGCCACGACCACCCACCGCCCGAGCCGCCCGAGCCGCCCGAGCTGGCCGAGCTGGCCGAGCCGCCCGAGCCGGCCGAGCCGCCCGAGCCGGCCGGGGCGAGGAGATGGAACGGGTTGCGAGGCGCGCGAGCAGCTCGCGGGTCTCGCTCCAGTAATCGGTGAGTGCAGGCATCAGCGAACACCTCCGCGTCCGAGGGGTGAGGCATCGGGCCGTCGGAGGATGGGGACGAGGCCTTGTAGAGGGGTGGCTTGCCTGGGGGTTCTCGGTGTGCGGAATCGGGAGTGGGTCGGAGCCGTTGGGCTGTATGTGATGCACGGTGAGTACAAGGTTCCCGGCGGCAAGCTCGTGGTCGCCGACCTGGATGTCGTTGACGGGCTGCTGCGTTCTCCTCGGATCAGTGGCGACTTCTTCCTGGAGCCCGACGAGGCTCTTGAGGCGATCGACACGGCTCTGGACGGGCTGCCGGCCGGTCTGGAGGCACGGGAGATCGCCCGCCGGGTGGAGGCGGGGCTTCCGCCCGGCACGGTGATGCTCGGGATCTCGTCGGAGGCCGTGGGAATCGCGGTGCGGCGCGCGGTGGCCCGGGCCTCGGACTGGCGTGACCATGATTGGCGGCTCATCCATGAGGGGCCGCAGGAGCCCGCGCTTCACATGGCGCTCGACCAGGTCCTCGCCGAGGAGGTGGGGGCCGGGCGGCGCCCGCCCACGTTGCGCGTGTGGGAGTGGGCCTCGCCTTCGATCATCATCGGGAGCTTCCAGTCCCTGCGCAACGAGGTCGACGCCGAGGAGGCCGAGCGGTACGGCGTGCACGTGGTGCGGCGGATCAGCGGTGGCGGCGCGATGTTCGTCGAGCCGGGCAACACCATCACCTACTCCCTGTACGCGCCCGAGTCGCTGGTGGCGGGCATGTCGTTCGCCGAGAGCTACGCCTTCCTCGACGACTGGGTGCTGGGCGCGCTCGGCGAGCTGGGGGTGCGGGCGTGGTACCAGCCGTTGAACGACATCACCTCGGACCAAGGCAAGATCGGCGGTGCGGCGCAGAAGCGGCTCGCCGTCGGTGCCGTCCTGCACCACGTGACCATGTCGTACGACATCGACGCCGACAAGATGCTCCAGGTGCTGCGGATCGGCAGGGAGAAGCTCTCTGACAAGGGGATCGCCAGCGCAAAGAAGCGAGTCGATCCGTTGCGGCGCCAGACGGGGCTGCCCCGGGAGGAGATCATCGAGCGCATGATCGGTCATTTCCGGGGCCGGTACGGGCTGGCCGCCGACGAGATCACCGATGAGGAACTGCGCCTGGCCGAGAAGTACGCGGCAGAGAAGTTCGACACCGTGGAGTGGACGGCTCGCGTTCCCTGATCGCCGGGCGGTTCTCCGCTGGCTGCTCACGGTCCTTCGTGGAACGCGGGGCTTGTGGGTGCTCGGCGGGTGTTGAGCCTGGGGCGCGGTCGGCATGTTCCCTCCTGGTGATGCCTCGTGGGGTGCGTGGCGGGAGTGGCCTTGAGGGCGGAAGCGGTCAGACTCGGCTTTCAGAGGTGAGCTCGGCCGTGCCTTGAGACTTGGGCGCTGGTGCTGGGGTGTGGGGGCGACGGGTGACGAGGGTCCAGGCTGCTGCGGCGGCGAGTAGATAGGCGACGCCCACCACGAGGAACGAGGCGGTCGCGCCGGTCGTCCAGTCGTGGGTGGCGCCCAGGAGGGCGCCGATTCCGGCGATGCCGACGAGCGTGCCGACCTGGCGGTTGGCGTTGAGGACCGAACCGGCCACGTTGCCCTGGTCGGGGCCCGCGGCGTCGACCAGGGTGGCCGTCATCGCGGGCGAGACGACGCCGCCCGCGATGCCCGTGACGGCCAAGGCCAGAGCGATCAGCCAGTACGGGGTGGTGGGACTGATCGCCGTCAGCGCGAACGAGGCCGCGGCGGCGATCAGGAGAAAGGTGATCAGAAGGGGGCCGTTGGAGAGGCGTGCCGAGATGTGGGAGAACGCCATGTTGCTGAGCGGGATGAAGACGGTCAGCGGCAGGATCTCCAGACCCGCCTGGAGCGGGCTCGCGCCCCTGGCGTGCTGGAAGTAGAGACCCACCAGGAACAGAACGCCGTAGAACGACCCGTTGAAGAGGAAGCCCACGGCGTTGGCGCCCGCGAAGTGCGGCTCGCGGAACATGCGCCAAGGCATGACGGTCGTGCCGGCGCGGCGTTCGCGCAGGGGGAGCAGCGCCGCGGCCGCCGCGGTCACGATGGTCGCGGCGATGACGACGGGGGCGGTCCAGCCGCGCTGCGGACCTTCGATCAGGGCGAAGCTCAGCGAGGCGAGCAGGACGATCAGTATGACGTGGCCGGGCACCGCCAGAGTGGTGGGGCGGCCGGCGGTCGGAGCGACGAAGCGGCGGGTCAGGGCCATTCCGGCGAGGCCGACGGGAAGGTTGACCAGGAAGATGCTCCGCCAGCCGAACGCGTCGACCATGACGCCTCCGATCGTCGGGCCGAACGCGAGGGCCGAGGAGACGATCGCGGACCAGATTCCCAGCACACGGGTGCGTCTGCGACGGTCGGGGAACGCGTCGACCAGGAGGGCGAGGGAGCTCGGCATGAACAGCGCCGCTCCCGCGCCCTGGACGAGGCGGGCCGCCACGAGGATCTCGATGGTGGGGGCGAACGCGCTGGCCAGGGAGGCGACGAAGAACACCGCCATGCCCCACAGGTAGACGGTCCGGGCGCCCACCCGGCCGGCCAGCCCCCCGGCCAGCATCAGCAAGGCGGCGAACGTCAGCACGTAGCCGTCGACCGCCCAGGTGAGCTGGCTCAGCGTGGCGTGCAGCCGCTGCTGGATCGTGGCGCCCGCGACCTGCATCACCGTGGCGTCGAGGCTCGCCATCACGAACCCGGCGGCGAGTGCGGTGATCAGTACTCCGGGCCTGGCGGCGCCGCCTCGACGGGTCTCCCTCGATGCCATGACGAACCCTTCATGATCGAACCGGTAAACGGACGTCTCGCGTCCGCTTGGCGACCCTAACGCAAACGGACGCGAGCTGTCCACTTAAAATGGAGGGTAAGCGTCCGCTTATGGCTAGGATGGGATCATGAGCACGCCGACGAACGCCGTGGACCGCCTGCTGGACGACGGTTCCGGGCGCAGGCCGCGCGCCGACGCCAGGCGCAACGTGGAACGTCTCGTCGCCGCCGCACGGGAGGCGGCGGGCGAGGTCGGCGCCGAGATCACCGCCCACGAGATCGCGCGCCGCGCCGGAGTCGGCGTCGGCACGTTCTACCGGCGGGTCAGCTCCCTGGAGATGCTGCTGGAGGCGGTGCTCGAAGAGGTCCTCGGCGAGATCGTCGAAAAGGGTGATCAGGGTTTGGCCGACCCCGACCCCTGGACCGGCTTCGAAACCTTCGCGACCGCCTACATTCGGCTGCGCAACGAGCTGTGCGACATCAACGAGGCGCTTGGCAACACACTGGGGAACGCGCGTTCCGAACTGCGCGACCGCATCCGCCTGCTCGTCGAGCGTGCGCAGGACGCGGGCGCGATCCGTCCCGACATCGCGTGGGAGGACGTCGCCTTCCTGCTGGTCGGGGTTTCCACCGGCGACCACACGATCGGCCTGCGCGCGGGCGGGCGGCAGTGGGAGCGCAACCTCCAGATCATGCTGGACGGCCTGCGAACGTCCACACCCGCGCCGCTGCCCGGCGAGCCGCCCCTTCACGTCCACCCTCAGACCGGGCCGTCCCCCGTGGAACGGACGCTTACGGAGGTTCTGGCTGAGGGTTCGGCGAACTCCGCAGAGGAGAAGGCCGATTCCACGTCCTGACGCTCGTATGGCGCTGTCGCGCCCAGGACGTCACAGGAGCTCGTGACGCGCCCGGACGGAACTCGTGCCGGGTTCTGTCCGTCTGCCTCAGTGGATGTCGCCTGGTAGGTCGCTGGCCGAGACGACTGCCCATAGGTTGGTGATGTCCGATGACGGAAGAGGAGCGTTCATGTCTTTGCAGAAGGGTGCCAACACGCCGGTGCCGGTCCCCTCGGTACGGGTCGAACTGGGCTGGCAGGGAGGCCCGGGAGTGCCGGACGCCGACGCGTCCGCGCTGTTGCTGGCGGAGACAGGGCGCGTTCGCTCGGACGACGACTTCGTCTTCTACAACCAGCCCGCGCACTCGTCGGGAGCGGTCCGCCACGAGGGCAAGCAGCAGGGACCGACCGTGCTGGACGTGCTCGCGGTAGACCTGGCCCGCGTCGAGCCGGGGATCGACAGGATCGTGATCGCGGCTTCGTCGGACGGCGGTACGTTCGGCCAGTTCCAGGGGCTCTACGTGCGCGTGGTGGACGCGGCGGCGGGAACCGAGGTGGCCCGCTTCGACAGTTCCGGCGCCACGACCGAGACGGCGTTCGTCCTCGGCGAGCTCTACCGCCGTCAGGGCGCGTGGAAGTTCCGCGCGGTCGGCCAGGGGTACGACACCGGACTCGCGGGCTGGCCACCGATTTCGGCATCTCCGTGGATGACGCGGGGCAGGACAGCGCGCCGCCCCCGCAGCAGCCCGCTTCGCCTCCGCCCGCGCCCCAGCAGCAGGCGGCGCCCCCGCAGCCGGGAGGCCAGTACGCTCCGCCGCCGCCTCCTCCAGCGCCGGGCCAGTATGCTCCGCCTCCGCCGCCCGGAGGCCAGTACACGCCGCCGCCACCGCCCGGGGGACAGTACGCTCCGCCCCCGCCGCCCCCAGGACAGGACCCGTACGCGCCTCCGCCCGGACCCGGGCAGTACAGCCCGCCTCCTCCGCCGCCGGGCCAGTACGCGCCGCCGCCTCCTCCGCCGGGGCCCGGCTACCAGCAGCCGCCCGCGCCAGGACAGCCGGCGGCGCAGCAGCCCGGCGGCCAGCAGCGGCCGGGCGGCGGGACCGTCTCCCTGACCAAGAGCGCCCCGTCGGTGTCGCTCACCAAGCACGGCGCGACGTCGGGCAACATGCGCGTCAACCTCAACTGGACCGCGCGCGAGGGCGTCGCCAAGGGACGGCTCGGCAAGCGGCGTCGCGGCGTGGACCTGGACCTCGACCTGTGCTGCCTCTGGGAGTTGCAGGACGGCCGCAAGGGCATCATTCACGCTCTCGGCGACTTCGGGGCCCTGAACCGTCCCCCGTACGTCCTGCTCGACAAGGACGACCGCACGGGCGCGGTGGAGGCGGGCGAGAACCTCACGATCAACCTCGACCACACCGCCGACTTCAAGCGGATCCTCGTGTTCGCCGAGATCTACGAGGGCGCCGACGACTTCCGCGGCCTGGACGCCACCGCGACGCTGTACCCGGTGGGGTCGCCGCCGATCGAGATGCGCATGGACGACTGCATGGACGCGTCGCGCGACGCGGTCCTCGCACTCATCGAGAACGTCGGCGGAGAGCTGATCGTGCGCCGTGAGGGACGCTTCGTCCTGCCGCCCCCCGGACGCCCGCGCTGGGGCAAGATGTCCGTCGACCAGGCGTACAACTGGAATCTGGAGTGGGTCGCTTCGCGCGGAAAGGACTGAACGCGCGCCAAGCCGACTGAACATGCCTTCACCAGAACGCCCCGTGCCGAGAAACCGGACGTGCGCGGGGCGTTCCGGTGTAGTTCTGCGGTATCCGGCCGGGATCGTTGGCTGTTCCTGCTCCTTGTCCCCATGCTGAGGCGCACGGTAGGAACGGTCGCATGAGCACTCAGTACTCGTACCCGGTCGTTCCCGCGCCCCATTTCGATGTGCCCGGAGACGAGGCGGTCGCGCGCGCCCGCGCGTTCGCCGACACCATGACGCTGCGCCGGACCGTGCGCGACTTCGCGAGCACGCCTGTGCCGCATGAGGCGATCGAGCACGCGGTGAGGGCCGCCGCCACCGCTCCCAGCGGTGCGAACCTCCAACCGTGGCGCTTCGTGGTGATCACGGATCCGGAACGGAAGCGCCGACTGCGTGAGGCGGCCGAGGCGGAGGAGAAGGAGTTCTACGAACGTCGCGCTTCCGAAGAATGGCTGGAGGCTCTCGCGCCACTGGGAACGGACTGGCACAAGCCGTTCCTAGAGGAAGCGCCCGCTGTCATTGTTGTTTTCGAAGTGCACAAGGGCCCTTCCACGCCCCGCCCCTACTACGTGAAGGAGTCGGTGGGGATCGCCGTCGGATTCCTGCTCGCCGCCCTGCATCAGGCCGGTCTCGCCACCCTCACCCACACGCCGAGTCCGATGCGTTTCCTGAACGACGTCTGCGACCGCCCCCACGAAGAACGCGCTTACGTGGTGATTCCGGTCGGGTATCCGGCGGACGACGCGATGGTCCCGGACATCACGCGCAAGCCCGTTGACGAAGTCATCACCCGCCTCTAGAACCGGTCCCCTTCGGTCCTAGCTCTTGACGGAGTCCGCGAGCTTCTTGTCCCGCGCCACACGGACCAGCGCGGCCGCGAAGCGGGCCAGATCCTTGTCTGGGACCTCCGAGGCGAGCTTCTTCGTGTCGGTGGGCAGGCCGAGCCGCTCCGCCCCCTTGACGGCCTGACCGTCGATGTAGGGGCGGAGCCAGGGCCACATCGCCTGTGCCTCCCGGCAGAAGATGTCCACTCCCGTAGGGCCGATGCCCGGGAACTCCTGGAGCAGCTTCGACGCGTGCTTCACGTCCCGTTCGGCCTCCACGGGGAGGCGGCGCAGATCGCCTCCGTACTTGTCCTGGACCTGTTCCGCCATGTCGCCCAGCCGGGACGAGGTGCTCTCGTCGTACCGGACGTAGTGGCCGCGCCCGAGGGCGTCCACGCGTTCCTGCCAGGTGAGCTTGCTCATCCCGCGCGCGGTGCCGCCTCCCGCCTCGAAGAGCTCCTTGGCCGCGGCCATCGCGATGTCCGACGAGATCCTGGCGCTGAGCAGGTTCGCGAGCACCAGCAGCTTGAACAGGGCCGCCGGCTGGTCCTTCAGCGGAATCCCCGTTTCCTCGGCGTAGGTCTGGCCGGCCTCGCGCAAGAGCCTCTTGACGACGGTGTCCATGGCAAATACCTCCTGTGTCCGGCGGCGTACCCAGGAAGGCCCGGATGACTCCCCGCCGGGGAGGGCTTGCCCTGAGGCTAGAGGAGGCTGAGCTGGCCTTCTCCCGCCATGGGGTCCCGATGCTTCTTCAAGTGCCGCCAGCGGGGGAGTGCGTCCAGGTACGACCAGGAAAGGCGGTGATGCGGAGTGGGCCCGTGCTCCTCAAGGGCTTTCTGATGCGCGGGAGAGGGATATCCGGCGCTGTCGGCGAATCCGTACGCCGGGAAGTCCGGAGCCAGGTCGGCCATCAACCGGTCTCGGTGCACCTTCGCCAGGACGGAGGCCGCGGCGACCGTCACGGACCTTTGGTCGGCCTTGACCTCGCAGCGGACGCGCCACGGGGTTCGCAGGAAATCATGGCCGCCGTCCAGGATCACTACGTCCGGCGGTTCGGGAAGCGCCTCAAGCGCGCGTACGGCCGCGCGGCGCAGTGCGGCCGTCATGCCCAGTTCGTCGATCTCCTCGGGGGACGCCGCACCGATCGCGTGGGAATCGAGCCAGCCCGGGAGGATCTCCGCGAACGACTCCCTGTGGGCCTCCGTCAGCAGCTTGGAATCGGTGAGGGCTATGGTCCGCTTCCCCCGACCGGGGAGCACGGGAGGAGGACTGAGGTCCGTAATGGCCGCGCAGACGACGACCGGCCCTGCCCAGGCTCCACGGCCGACCTCATCCACTCCCGCGATACGGACGGCCCGGGTTTCCGCGCGTTCTCCGGATCCACCGTCCACGAGAGCCATGCCCCTGCGCAGCTCGTCCTCGATCGCGTAGCCGGCGATGCGCGGGAGGCCCGAAGCTGCTGATTCGGCGGTTTCGGCGTCCAGTCCAGGGAGGGCGCCGGTCGGATCGGTCAAGAAGGCTCCTGTACGAAGGCCGCTCTCACGCCGCCCCGAGGCGGCCCGAGGCGGCTCGGCTGGTCGTCCACAGCGCTGACCCTTCCGATCGTAGAGCGCTGCCATGGGTGCTGCCGCGCGGGCGCGCGGGGACGCGTCCCAGCCTCGAAGGGGCCCCGCGGGTCAGAGCCAGCCGTTGTGGCGGGCGGTGCCGACGGCCTCGATGCGGTTGCGGGTGCCGGTCTTGCCGATGGCCGCTGACAGGTAGTTGCGGACGGTGCTCTCGGAAAGGTGAAGGCGTGCCGCGATGTCGGCGACCGTGGACCCGTCGGCCGCCGCCGAGAGGACGTCGCGTTCCCGGTCCGTCAGGGGATTCGGGCCGACTGACAGCGCCGCCGTCGCGAGGGTGGGGTCGACCACCTGTTCCCCGGCGAGCACGCGGCGGATCGCTTCGACCAGATCCTCGATCGGACCGTCCTTGACCAGGAAGCCGCTGGCGCCGGCCTCCATCGCGCGCCGGAGATAGCCGGGCCGCCCGAACGTCGTCACGATCAGGACCTTGCAGGAAGGCAGTTGCTCGCGGAGATCGGCGGCCACGTCCAAACCGCTGCGGCCGGGCATCTCGATGTCGAGCACCGCGACGTCGGGGCGCGTGCGCAGGGCCGTCTCCAGCGCCTCGGTGCCCTCACCGACCTGCGCGACCACTTCGACGTCCTCTTCCAGGCCGAGCAGCAACGCCAGCGCTCCGCGCATCATGCCCTGGTCCTCGGCGAGCAGAACTCTGATCACGTTCCCCCTCCCTGGCTCATTCTCCCCGTCCGCAGTACATCTCGGCCTCCCGGCCTGCGGCGTTCTCGCGCATCATGCGGCGGGTCCGAGCGGAACCGTGACCGTCAACACGAAGCCGCCGCCCGAATCGGGCCCGGCCTCAACGGTGCCGTCGGCGGCCTCCATGCGTTCGGCGAGGCCCCGCAGACCGTGACCGCCTGGTCCGAGGGAAAGCCCCCGCCCGGCCACGTCAGGGGCGTGGGAGTTCTGTTCAGCGGACGACGGCGTGGCGTGTTGTTCCCCCGGCCCGTCGTCGCGGATCTCCAGAACGGCGCGGTCGCCGTCGTGGCGCACCAGGATTTCGCAGTGCCGGGCGCCGCTGTGCCGGATCACGTTGGTGACCCCCTCCCGTACGGCCCATCCGAGCAGGGCGTCGGGCTCGGGGGAGAGGGACGGCCCCGCGCGTCGCACCGTGGCGTCGATACCGGAATCCGCGAGCGCGGTCCGTGCGGCGTCGATCTCGGACGAGAGGCCGCGGCCCCGATAACCGCTCACGGCCTGGCGAACCTCCGTCAGCGCCTCACGCCCTACGGTTTCGATGTCGGCGGCTTGCTCGGCGGCGGTTTTCGGGTCGCGTTCCGCTAGGCGCCGTACGGCCTGGGCCTTGACCACCATGAGCGACAGTGTGTGCCCGAGCAGGTCGTGCAGATCGCGGGAGAACCGGAGACGTTCCTGGGCGACGGCCGCGTGGGCGAGTTCCTCCCGGGCCTGGCGCAGCATGCCGATGACCAGGAAGAGCCGCATGATGATGGCGCTGACCAGGCCGGCGGTCACCGTTCCGTACCAGATGCCCAGGATGGACCCGGTGTCACTGCCGGTGGACCAGCCGACCAGGGCCGACAGCAGCGAAACGCCGCCGATCCCGAAGAGCATGGTGAACTCCGGCCCTTCCCCGGACCGGGACAGGTGCCCGACCACCACTCCGGCGGACAGTCCCAGCAGCGGGAAGGCCGTGAACCATCGGCCGTCGAAGGCGATGGTGCCCACGGTGGTGAGCACGGCCTGCACCACGACCAGCGCGATCGGTACGCCGATCCGGTAGCGGGCGTTGAAAGTCGTCACCACGGCGGCGATGTAGACCGCCGCCAAGGCGGCGAGCAAGGGGCCGGCCAGCCATGTCGGGTCGCTGCGCCCCTGGAGCACGTCGATCAGCGGCCAGATCAGCACGATCGCCCAGAAGGCGAACGACTGGGGACCCGGACCGTTGCGGTCGATGGTCTCCAGATCAAGGCGTGGTCGCCGCCGCCCCGGGTCTTTCCCGGTATCGCTCACCTGCTGGTTCACCTCACTCACGGACTACACCGTACGTGTGCGCAGGGGCCCTCTCCGCACGCCCCCGCGGGGTCGGGCCCGCGCGGGCGCGTGCGGAAAGGGCCCCGGTTCTGGGCTCGTCACGCGGTACGAGCCGAGCGCCGGTAACCGTAGACCGCGAAGGCCACGAACAGGGCGGCCCAGCCCGCGAGGACCGCGACGCCGAGGAGCGTCGGGGCGTGCCCGTCGGTGATCCGCCAGGACAACTCGCCGTAGCGGTTGATGGGGGTCGCCTTGGCCACGTTCGTCAGCCATCCCGGGAACGTGGAGATCGGCACCCACAGCCCGCCCAGGAGCGACAGGCCCATGTAGCAGACCAGACCGGCCATCTGCGCCTGCTGCGCCGTCAGGAGGTATCCGAGGCCGATGCCGAGCACGGCGATGGGGGCGATGCCCAACCACAGCAGTCCCACCACGGCCGCCCACCGGCCGGCCCCTAGCGAAACCCCGTTCACCAGGCCCCCGGCCAGAGAGACCGCGAGGATCGGAGGCAGTGTGACCACCATCGCGCAGAGGGTCCGTCCGATGACGACGTTGACCGGCCGCAGCGGCAGCAGCCGAAGTTGCCGGATCCAGCCGAGCGGCTTGTCCTCCGCGATGGACACGCCGTTGCCCATGACGGCTCCGATGGCGCCGAACCCGGCCATGCCCACCATCGAGTAGGCCGCGGCCCCATCGCTCCCTTGCCGACCCAGATCCAGATTGGTGAAGACCAGGTACATCACCAGGGGAGAGATGAGGCTCATCACCAGATAGCCGGGGTCGCGCAGGAGGCGCACCATTTCCAGGCGTACGTAGGCCAGCGTCATCGGTTCTCTCCAGCGCTCGTCAGGTTGTCGCGAGTGCTCGTCAGGGCGAGGAAGGCTTCTTCCAGGCCCGCACCCGTCACTTCTAGGTTGCGGACGTGGCCAGCCTTGGCGAGGGCTAGGACCGTCGCGTCGGAATCGGTGGTGTGGAGTCGCGCGCGCGTACCCCGGACCTCCGTGCTGGCGACGCCCGGCAGGCCGCCCAGCGAGTCGAACGTCACCGCCGCCGGAGCGTCGAGGTCGAAGCTGACCGTCCGGCCGGGCACCCGCTGCTTGATCTGCTCGCTCGTCCCGTCGGCGATGACGCGACCCCTGTCGACGACCACGATCCGGTCCGCGTAGTCGTCCGCCTCGTCCAGGTAGTGGGTCGAGAACAGGACGGTGCTGCCGCCTTCCGCGTACGCGCGGATGCTCGTCCACAGGCCACGCCGGGATTCGATGTCCAGGCCGGTGGTCGGCTCGTCCAGCACGATGAGCTCTGGAGCGCCGGCGACCGCGAGGGCGAAGCGAACACGCTGCGCCTGCCCGCCCGACAGCCCGTTGGCGCGACGTCCCGCCAACTCGGTGATCCGCGCCGTTTCCAGCAGATCGTCTAGGGACGGGACCGCGGTGGCCTGCGACGGCTGGTTGCCGCGCTTCGCCGCGTAGGAGCGGCGTACGAACCCGACCAGTTCCCGTACCGTCACCCCCGGGATGAGTCGGCCGCTCTGCGGCATCGCGCCGATGCGTCCGTCCCGGACGGCGCGTTCGGGAGCGCCGCCGAACACCGTCACGCTGCCGGAGTCCGCCTCGACCAGTCCCAGCAGCATCCCGATGGTGGTGGACTTCCCTGCGCCGTTCGGGCCGAGCAGGGCGACCGTCCTCCCGCGCGCGAGGCGGAGATCCAAACCGTTCACAGCACGCACCGGCCCATAACTTTTCGTCACGCCGTCGAAGACCACCGCGTCGTTCGGCGGCACCGGATTCCTGTTCGCCATGCCGACAACGCTAGGAATCGGGCCGCTTCCCCCGGCAGAGCCAGGCATCCACTCCTGGGCAGTACAAATGTCCCGGTCCACGGGGGAACGGCCACTGACGATCTTTGCGCGCGCGCCACGCCGGGGGCCAACGAACCGGACGCCGGGAGTGCCCTTCGGCCGGGACCTACGCTTTACTCGATTTAATGGCTTCGTACGGCAGGAGGTCCCGTTCTCGCCCCGCGGTGGGCACCGCGGCGCGGGATCTTTTCGAGCGCCTGCGGTCGCGCTACTTCCAGATTCCGCCCGGCCTGCGCTTCCTGGGCGGCGTTCTGCTGGTCGCGGTGGCGCTGTCCGCAATGGTGGTCCTGAACGGACCGGTGCTCGGCACCGCCGCGTTCGCGGTGATCCTGCTGATCGTCGTGCACCTCACGCTGCGCTCGCCCGCGGGGATGGCGGTCGTCTCGGTCATCGTCGGCTGGATGGCGGTGTCGGTCCCCCTGGGCCACCTGTTTCCCGGACACCGCCACCCCCCGTACCTGACGCCCGCACTGCTGCTCGCCCTGCTGGCCCTGCCCGTGGCGTTCGTCGCGCTACGGCTCCGCGGGTACGCGCCGTGGCGTACGGCGGTACTCGCTCTGGGAGCCGCGGGCGTGGCGACGGCCGCCGCCGCGCATCCGCTTCCGGAGCTGAACGTCGGCCCCGCATGGGGAGCGGCCCTTGTCGTGCTCGCCTACCGCTGGAACCAGGCCCGGCGCAGCGTGCCCGCCGAGGCGTACGAGACGGGCTGGGTGCAGGAGCAGGCCAGTCCCAAGGGAGACACCACCGGGCCGCCCCGCAAACCCCCGTCCGACCGTGGACGCCGAGACCGAAAAGGCGGAGGCGGCTTCAAGCCGGGGCCGCGCCCCGATCCCAACGGAGACGGCCCCCGCAAGGACGGTCCGCGCGGTGGCGGGCCGACTGCCGTCGGCGGCGGTCCCGCAGGGGACACGGGCGGCGGAACGGCCGGTGACGACCGCGCGGGCGCGGCGGGAGTCCCGGTGGCGACCCAGGCCGCCTACGAGCAGCTCGCCGCGGCCCAGGCGGCCGATGTCGCGACCGTCGTCGAAGACCCCGAGACCGGGGACGCCCGGTCACCGGAGGAGGAACCCGAGATCTCAGTCGCCGACGCCCTCGCCGAACTGGAGGCCATGATCGGGCTGGAGCCGGTGAAACGCCAGGTCCGCTCGATCGCCGCCTCCATCGAGGCCGCGCATCTGCGCGCCGCCGCCGGCGTGCCCACCGAGAAGCCCATGCGGCACTTCGTGTTCGTCGGCCCGCCCGGCACCGGCAAGACCACCGTCGCACGCGTCCTCGCAAAGATCTTCTACGCGTTCGGGCTGCTCCCCGCCCCCACGGTGGTCGAGGCGCACCGCGCCGACCTGGTGGGGGAGTTCCTCGGCGCCACCGCCATCAAGACCAACCAGCTCGTCGACTCCGCGCTCGGCGGGATACTGTTCATCGACGAGGCGTACGGCCTGGTCAACGCGGCGGAGGGCCAGCCCGACCGGTTCGGCAACGAGGCCGTGCAGGCGCTGCTCAAACGCGCGGAGGACGACCGCGACAACCTCGTCATCATCCTCGCCGGCTACGAGGCGCAGATGGCGGAGTTCCTGGACTCCAACCCTGGGCTCGCCTCACGGTTCGGCACGCGCGTGCACTTCCCGTCGTACCGTCCGCGGGAACTGCTCCAGATCGCCGACTACCACACCGGCCTCCGGGAGGACCGCCTCGACGAGGAGGCCCGCCGTACGCTCGCGGTCCGCTTCGAGGAGGTTGAACGGCGCGGCATCGTGGACGAGCTCGGCAACGGCCGTTTCGTGCGGTCCTTGACCGAAGCCGCCGCACGCGCGCGGGACATGCGCGTGGTCGGCGCGGACGATCCCGTACGGGAGGGTCACCATCCGACGGCGGACGACCTCGTCACGCTGCGCGCGGAGGACGTCGACTCCGCGTTCGCGGAGGTCACCGAGAGGTTCCGCGGGTACGCGGACACACCGACCCTGGACGAGGCGCTCGGCTCCCTCGACGCGATGATCGGGCTGGAGCCGGTGAAACGGCAGGTCCGCGAGATCGCCGCGCAGCTCCAGGTCGCGAAGATGCGCCACGACCAAGGGCTCGTCACACGCCCGCCCATGCGGCACTTCGTGTTCACCGGACCGCCCGGCACCGGGAAGACCACGGTCGCGCGCGTGCTCGGCCGCATCTTCGCCGCGTACGGCCTGCTCGCGCGCCCCGAGGTGGTGGAGGCCCAGCGCGCGGACCTGGTGGGCGAGCATCTCGGCGCCACCGCGCTCAAGACCAACAAGGTGGTCGATTCGGCGCTCGGCGGAGTGCTGTTCGTGGACGAGGCGTACGCGTTGAGCAACCCGGGCTACTCCGGCGGCGACGCGTTCGGCGCCGAGGCCGTGCAGGTGCTCCTGAAACGCGCCGAGGACGACCGGGATCGCCTCGTTGTCGTCTTGGCGGGCTACGAGGCCGACATGGACCGTTTCCTGTCCTCCAACCCGGGTCTGGCCTCCCGCTTCGACGTACGGGTCGATTTCCCGTCGTACGGCCCGGACGAACTGCTCCGCATCGCGCAGCTCATCGCCGAGCACGACGGCGACCAGTGGGAGGAACGGGCTCTGGACGATCTGGCCCTCGTGTTCCAGCGCGCGTGCGGAACAGGCCGGATCGACGAGCTCGGCAACGGCCGTTTCGCGCGTTCCCTCTACGAGAAGGCGTGCGCGTACCGCGCTCTGCGCGCCGCGGAACTGGGATCCGCCGCGACCGCCGCAGACCTCACCGTCCTCACCGCGGAGGACGTCCGCGACGCGTTCGCGGACCTGGCGCACCGCCTCGCCTGACCGGCGCCGCGCGGATCGGCACGCAATGCCGACCTGCGAGGACGAGTCCTGTCGGTGGCGTGCGATGTAATCAGGCGTATGGAATCGATCTCCTGGGCGAGGGCGCTCGCGTGGCGGTCGCGGCGGCAGTTCATCGACCCCGCCGGCGACGCCGCGGCGACCGGGATCGCCCGGCGGCTGGCCGGGATCCAGGCGCAGGTCGCCTCGTCCGCCGAGCTGGCGGTCGCGGTCAGGCAGGAGAGGCCCGTCCCCGGGGAGGTCCCGCGCGCGCTGTGGGAGGAACGCTCGCTGGTCAAGACCTGGGCGATGCGCGGCACGCTGCACCTGCTGCCCGCCGACGAGGCGGCGGCCTATCTCGCGCTGTGCGCGACGGTCCGCAACTGGGAGAAACCGAGCTGGCAGAAGAACTTCGGCGCCACCCCGGCCGACCTGGAGGCGATCGCCGCCGCCACTACCGGCGCGCTCGCGGACAGAGCGGCGCTCACACGGGAGGAACTCGCAACGGCCATCCTGGACGAGACCGGGTCCACCCGTCTGGCCGGGATGCTCGGCTCCGGCTGGGGCGTTCTGCTCAAGCCCCTCGCCTGGTGGGGAGTGCTCTGCCACGGACCGTCCCAGGGGACGAAGGTCACATTCACCGCACCGTCCACCTGGTTGAGCGGCTGGAAGGGCATACCTGAGGTCGAGGACGCCGCGCGCATCGTGATCCGGGCGTTCCTGGGGGCTCACGGGCCCGCGACTCCAGAGATGTTCGACAACTGGCTGATGCGCAAGCTGAGCCGGAAGCGCGACGTGAAGGACTGGTTCGCCGCCGTTGAGGACGACCTCGCCCTGGTCGACGTCGAGGGCGTGCCCATGTGGGTGCTGGCGGAGCATCTCGACGAGTTGCTCTCCACGGAGCCAACGCGTTCGGTACGGCTGCTGGGGGCGTTTGATCAGTACGTCCTCGGCGCCGGTACGAGCGCGGCCTATCTGATCCCTGCCGAACGACGGGCGGAGGTCAGCCGCAAGGCGGGCTGGATCTCCCCGGTCGTTCTCTACGAGGGACGCGTCGCGGGCGTCTGGGAGCCCGTCGGCGACGACATCGCCGTGACCACGTTCGAAGACGTCCCGCCCGGACTTCTGGCCGCGGAGACGGATCGTCTACGGGCTCTCCTCGCCTGACCCGCTCGGGCCTCTGCAATTCCGCCCGGCGGATGACGTACGAGCCCTGTACCGCCCCCTGAGAGTCACGAATCGCAGGGATGCCGACCGCGTTCCGGGGCAGGAACGCCTCCCGCGGTGGCCGTCGCGAGGAGGCGCAGGGCCGCTTCGGACGGCGAGCCGTGCTCGGCCGTGTAGGTGACGACCCGGTGTTCCGGATGGTCCGGGAGTTGCAGGGGCTGCTGCGTGAGCGTCAGCGTCCCGACGAGGGGATGACGGTAGTCGCGGGTAGCGTGGCCGCACACGCTCACCTGGTAGGCGCTCCAGAGAGCCGCGAAATCCGGGCTCTTGACGATGAGTTCGCCGATCAGGGCGGTCAGCCGGGCGTCGTCCGGGTGACGTGCGGCGGTGACACGGAGGTGCGACACGATCTCCTGCGCCTTGTGCCTCCAGTCGGCGAACAGCTCGCGCATGTGAGGGTCGAGGAACACCATCGTCGCCAGGTTGGGCCGGCCGGAAGCCTTCTCGGGAGCGCTGTACGGCTCATGCCCGGCGAGAAGGGCGTGACCAAGGCGGTTCCAGGCGAGGATGTCGTTCCGGCGTCCCAGCACGATCGCGGGCACGTCGGGCATGGCGTCGAGGAGCTGCCGCAGCCCAGGGCCGAGCCGTTCGGGCGGAGGTCTGCGAGGGGCGGGCCGGGACGGACGGGCCAGCTCGCGCAGATGCCCCCGCTCGTTGTCGGAGAGGCGGAGCGCGTCCGCCAGAGCGTCGAGGACGGCGTCCGAGGCGTTCTTGCTCTGCCCCTGTTCCAGGCGCGTGTAGTACTGGATGCTCACCCCGGCGAGCTGCGCCAGCTCCTCCCGGCGGAGACCGGGCACCCTGCGGCGCGCCCCGTACGCGACGAGGCCGACGTCCTCCGGTTGCAGACGCGCCCTACGTGACCTCAGGAAATCCCCGAGATCTGCGTGCCGTTCCATGACATCCAGTATGTCCGGCGGAGCCGCATGGTTCCTGTCCCTGGGAGTGGTACCAATCGGCGGGGTCTGGGCAGGGAGCCGAGGGACTTCGAGGGTTTTCCGTGGACGGCGGGCAGTCCGCCGTCGGAAACGGAAGGCGCATCTTGTCCCTCACCACCCGCGCACGCGCTGAGGAGGCGCGGCTGTCCGCGCGCCACCGACTGCTGCTGGTGCTGTTGCTCGGCGCGCAGTTCGTCCTGGCAGTCGACTTCTCGATCCTGAACGTCGCCCTCCCCGCCCTCGGTGACGGCCTGGGGTTCTCCCTCGGAGGATTGCAGTGGGTGGCGACCGCGTTCGCCCTTCCGGCCGCGGGCTTCACGCTGCTCGCCGGCAGGATCGCCGACCTGTTCGGTCGCCGCCTGCTGTTCGTGACCGGACTGGTGCTGCTGGCCGCCGGTTCCGTCGTCGGGGGCCTCGCGAACGGGCCCGGCGTCCTTCTCACGGGCCGCGTACTGCAAGGTCTGGCCACAGCGGTCGCCACACCGGCCGCGCTGTCACTGCTGACGACATCGTTCCCGGAAGGACCTCTACGACAGCGGGCGCTGGGGCTGAACGGGGCGTTGATGTCGGCCGGTTTCGCCAGTGGGGCGTTCTTCGGCGGCATCCTCACGGAACTGCTGTCGTGGAGGTGGGCGTTCCTGGTCAACGCCCCTGTCGCGGTCGTGCTGCTCGCCGCGACCCCCGCACTCGTGCGTGGGGACCGGCGCGACCGCGACGTCCGCCTCGACATCCCGGGAGCGGTCACGGTCACCGCGGGCCTCCTCGCGCTCGTGTACGGCGTCACAGAGGCCGGACAGGCGGGCTGGGAAGACCCGACCGCCCTCGGGCTCGTGGCGGCCGGTCTCGTCCTTCTGGGCGCGTTCGGAGCCATCGAGGCGAAGGTGGGGGAGCCGCTCGCCTCCCCGCGCGTGCTCGCGCGGCGCACCGTCGGCTGGGGCAACTTCGGCGGCCTGTTCGTCGTCGCCATGCAGACGTCCGTGATCTTCCTGCTCACGCTGTACCTGCAAGACGTCCTCGGCTACTCGCCGTTCGCCACCGGACTGGTGTTCGGGGTCCCGGGCGCCGTCGCCGCGGCGGCCGGATTCTTCGCTCCGCGATGGATCGGCCGTGTCGGCGCCCATGCCGGACTGGCCGGCAGCCTGGCGCTCATGGCCGCCGCCAACGGAACGCTCCTGTTCCTCGGCACGGACCGCATGTGGGTGGTCCTGGTGCTGATCGCGGGCGCGGCGGGCATCATCGGCAACATCTACGGCATCGTCGCCTACACCCTGACCGCGACGTCGGGGCTTCCCGATCACGAGCAAGGGCTGGCGACCGGGCTGACCACGATGACGATGCAGATCGGCATGACCCTGGGCATCCCGCTCATCAGCGCAGTCGCGAACGCGCGCACGGGAGCGTCCCGTTCCCCCGGTGCGATCGTGGACGGTCTCCGTGTCGCGATCGGCGTTGACGTCGCCCTCACCTGCGCCGCCGCTCTTCTCGTAGCGCTGTTCCTCATGCGCCCCGCGCACGCCCGGTGATTTCCCAGCGTGCGTCAGCTATCGGCGTTGCGGCGGAGGAACGCGACCTCGGTCCCCCTGACCGCGCCCTGTCCAACACGACGGAAAGGGGCAAGAGCTAGGGTGCGTCCGTGAGTTCCCAGGAGGAGCCGGTCGAATACCGGCAGACGCGTTACCAGCCGCCCCCCGGCGCGACCGAACTCCTGCTGATACGGCATGGCGCTTCCCAGGCCGCCCGCCCGGACGCGCCGTTCCCCTTGGTGAACGGCCAAGGCGACCCGGAACTGGCCCCTGAAGGGCACGAGCAAGCCGCACGCGTCGCCGAGCGCCTCGCGGAGGAGCGGATCGACGCCATCTACGTGACCAGCCTGCGCCGTACCGCCCAGACCGCCGCACCCTTGGCCGAACGGCTCGGGATCGTCCCTCAGGTGGAAGCGGACCTGCGCGAAGTGCACCTGGGCGAGTGGGAGGGCGGGCTCTTCCGGAAGATGGTGGCCGAGAACGGGCCCATAGCGCAGCGCCTCTGGGCCGAGGAGCGGTGGGACGTGATTCCCGGCGCGGAACGCGACGAGGCGTTCGCGGAACGAGTGCGTCTCGGCTTGGAACGGATCGCCGCCGCGCACCCGGACGCACGCATCGCGGTCTTCACCCACGGCGGGGTCATCGGGCAGGCGCTCGCGCTCACCACCGGATCGCGGCCGTTCGCGTTCCTCACCCCGGACAACGGATCGATCTCCCGTGTCGTGAGCCTCGGCGGGCACCGTTCCCTACGCGGATACAACGACGTCGCGCATCTCGACCGGGTGTCCTCCGAGTCACTCACCTGAGCCACGGCCGCAAAGGCGGAAGCGGATGTGCTGGCCCGGACGCAGTTGGGCGGCCGTCGGAACGTCCCTGGACGCGAGGACCGCGATGACCGGGTAACCCCCGGTGGTCGGGTGGTCTGCCAGGAAGACGATGGGAAGTCCGCTGGGCGGAACCTGTAGGGCTCCTGTGACCATGCCCTCGCTGCTCAGCTCCCCATCGCGCGCGCGGGGTAGCGGAGTGCCTTCGAGACGTACGCCCACGCGGTTGCTCTCGGAGGACACCGTGTACGGCTCGGACGTCAGGGCGGCGAGCGCTTTCGCCGTGAACCAGTCGTCCCGAGGCCCGGGCAGGATGCGAAGGACGGGGACGTCCGACGGCAGGGAAACGGGCGCGACATCCACGCGCAGGTCGTCCAGGCCGGTCGGCGGCCCGAGCGGGAGGCGGTCTCCGACGGAGAGCGGAGCCGGGCCGAGGCCCGACAAAAGGTCCGTGGAACGGCTGCCCAGTACGTCTTCCGTGGCGAGACCACCGCGGACGGCGAGATAGCTGCGGAGGCCCAGAGCCGGGGTGCCCAGTTCCAGGAGACTGTGGGCGGGCACGTGGAACGGCGCGTTCATGCCGCACGCGCGGCCGTCGACCTGGGCGGGGAGCGGCGCGCCGGTGAGGGTTATCCAGGCGTGCCGGTGGAAACGCAGCGCCGCGCCCCCGATGGTGAACTCGATGCCCGCAGCGCTCTCCGGATTGCCCACGAGGCGGTTGGCGAGGCGGAGCGAACGCGCGTCCGCAGCGCCCGAATGGGGCACCCCCAGGTGGGCGTGGCCCGGCCTCCCCAGATCCTGGATCGTCGCCAGCGGTCCGGGCCGGACGACCTCGATCAACGGCTCTCCTCGGGGCCGAAGCGGTCTCCGCCGGGAGTACGGCCGCTTTCCTCTGGAACGAACTTCACGCGTGTACCGGGCTGTAGCAAGGACGGGGGTTCGCGCCGCACGTCCCACAAGGCGAGGTCGCTGTGCCCGATGAGACGCCAGCCACCGGGCGACCGCGACGGGTAGACGGCTGCGTAGGGCCCCGCGATGGCGACGGAGCCCTTCGGTACGGCCGTGCGCGGGGAGTCACGGCGGGAAACGTGCAGCGCTGGGTCCAACCCCGTCAGATACGCGAAACCGGGTGAGAAACCGAGGTACGCCACGGTGTACGTGGCGGAGGCGTGGCGTTCGATCACGTGCGCGCGGGAGAGCCCGGTGAGTTCGGCGACCTCGTCCAGGTCCTCGCCGCCGTACGACACGGGGATCTCGACGGGAGGCGCCTCGTCGTCCGCCCGCTGAGGAAGCGGCAGGCTCGGCAGGCGGGCCGCCAGGCGGTCCAGGTCGCAGCGTGCGGGATCGGTGACCACCAGGACGGTGCGTTCGCCCGGAACCACATCGGTGACGCCCGCGACCCCGGCCGAACGGATCGCCGTGTGCAGCCGGTGGGCGGTCGCGAGGTCCCCGGTCTCCACGAGCAGGGCCGTGTCCCCGGCCCGGCGGATCCTCATGCGAACGGCTCCAGGGCGACCCCCGCCTCGGTCAGCGCGGTGCGTACCGCCTGGGCGAGCGCTACAGCGCCGGGCGTGTCCCCGTGCACGCAGATCGAACGTGCTCCCAGAGAGATTTCGCTCCCGTCGATGGCGATGACGGTTCCGTCCACGGCCATCCGTACGGCGCGCTCGGCGACGAGCGCCGGATCGTGCACCACCGCGTCGGGCTCCCGCCGTGACACGAGGGATCCGGCCGGCGTGTAGGCGCGGTCGGCGAAGCACTCGGCTACGACCGTCAAACCCTGCGCCTCAGTGTGGACGGCCGAGCCCGGGAGGCTGAGGAGCGGCAGCGTCGCGTCGTACACCCGCACCGCCTCCGCGACGGCGCGTGCCTGCACCGGGTCGCGGGCGACGCGGTGGTAGAGCGCCCCATGGGGCTTCACGTAGGCGACTCGTCCGCCTTCCGCGCGTGCGATGCCGTCCAGGGCGGCGAGCTGGTAGAGCACGTCGGCGGTCAGTTCCTCCTCGGCGACGTCCATCTCCCGCCGCCCGAACCCGGCGAGATCCCGGTAGGAGACCTGCGCGCCGATGACGACGCCGCGTTCCACCGCCCCCGCGCACGCGCGCCGCATGATGACCGGGTCACCCGCGTGGAACCCGCAGGCCACGTTCGCGCTGGTGACCACGTCGAGCAGCGCGAGGTCGTCGCCGAGGCGCCAGACGCCGAACCCCTCGCCGAGGTCCGCGTTGATGTCGATGACCGCCATGCCACACATCTACCATCGCGCCGGAGGCCGGACGACGCCGGGCTCAGGGCCGATCCTCTCCGACCACCTCGAAAAGGCGGAACGGCCTCAGAGGCTCTCCTCGCGAACGTCCTTGACCTCGTTTCTTGGGGCCCACGCCTGGTAGACACCCCTGTCGAACGGTTCGAGCCCCAGCCGTTCGGCCACGGGCGCCTTGCCGCCGCTGTATTCGACCCGAAGCCAGTCCTCGTGCTCCCCGAGCACCAGGAACGGCTCGCCGCGCCACAGGCACATGGTGCTGACGTAGGTCAGATGCTCCACTTCCCTGGCAGGCACCACGCGTACGTGCCGGTCGGCCGTGACGGGCGTGAATCCCTCGGCGGGCCCGGCGAGGTACAGCCGCACCCGCTCGCCGTCGGGGCTCGCCTCGTACTCGCGCCCGCGCCAGCCCGCGTAGAAACCGTGCCGGACCGTCATCCGCGTCCTCCCGCCCAGCGCCGCAGATCGCTGTCGTAGGTGGCGACCAGTGCCGCCGTCCCGGTCCGGTCCAGCCGGTACATCTCCGCGCCGTGCGGCAGCCGCTGGCTGTCGATCTTGAACTCGGGGACCGGCGGGCCGTCTCCGGGCGCGTACCCGGAGCCCGGGAACGGCGCCTTCTCGATCACCCAGCCGCCGGGGATGATCCCCATGCTCCACTCGTCGATCCCGCCCAGCGGCCTGCGGAACAGCGCGGGCTTCATCGCGGGCCACCGCACCACGTGGACGCTCTCGGCCTCCGTGGAGAACGGCGACCCCTCGTAGACGAGGCCGAGCCCGCGGATCAGGCGCGCGGGGGTGTTGAGCTCCCGTACGTCCTGGAACCGGTGCACGTATCCGGCGACGAGGTCGTAACCGCCGTCCAGATAGTGGGGCACGTGTTCGGGCCGCAGAACCTTCTGCATGACGACCACGCCCGCCCTAACGTCCGCTCCCATGCGAACGCCCTGCGGATCGCCGTTCTGTGGGGCCCGCGCCCTGGCGGCCTTCTGACCGGCTCCTCCGGGCATGGTCGCGGCATTGGGTTCACGACCGTCATGCGGCGCGTACGCGACGGGGCCCTGCGCGCCCGGCGGTGCGGGCGCAGAGGGGCCCGCCTGCCCGCCTGCGCCGGTGCCCGTTCCAGCGGCTCCGCCTTGGGTGGCCGTCCCGCGCGCGCCCGTGGAGCCGGGCCCTTGGGGGTGCGTGAGGGGGGATCCCTCCGCGGAGGGCACTCGCGCAGCGGGATAGGGCGCGGTCGGAGCAGTGCCGGTGCCGTTCGGTGGCCGAGTGTGCGTAACGGGTGCGTTGGCGCTGGGTTGTGCTGTGGGGACGCGTATATCCGGGACCGTGGCGTTCGCGGCAGGGTCGGCCGCCGCTGGCGCAGGAGGGGTAGGCGTCACGGGCGCGGCAGGGGCCGCGCCGGCGGCGTTAGGGCGCGCAGCGGACGGCCGGGGACTCACCGGGCGCACGCCGTTCCGGGCGACGCTGGAACCGGCCACGTGGACGTCGTCGGGCGTCGGCGGGATCGTGGGGTCCTTCTTCGCAGGCTCCTGCTTCGCGGACCCCTGGAGAACGGTCGCGTCGAGATAGGCGGCGCTGGCCAGGCCGGGATTGATGGCGAGTTGCCATTCGGGATTGGGCCAGTGGGCGGCGAGCTCGGACACGAACGCGGAACGGTGGTGGACGGCCTGGCCGCGCAGGGACCGGTTCATCGCGTCCAGAGAGGTGAACGCGAGCACGAACGTGCCGTCGCCGAACTGCGCCGTCGCGTACGCGTGGTCCGCGGCGGACGGATCGCCCGGCGCGGGCAGGAAGAGCATCGCGCGTGACACGAGGTCGAGATAGGTCTCTTGGTCCCCGCGCTCGCGCGCCGACGCGAGCACGGATTCCAGATCGGCGGACGACGGAGAATCGGGATCGTCCTCGGGAAGCGCCAGGGGAATGCCCAGACCGGGAAGCGTGAGCGGACCTCCGTCGGCACCGGTACGGCTCGCCTGGTAGACGAGCTCCAGCGGCGAACGGATCCCGTACACGTCGCGGAACGCGCCGACCATGCGGCCCGCGAGCATCCCGCATTCCTCCATCTCCTCGGCCGTGACCCGGCTCCGGTCACGCATCGTGAACCGGCACCACCAGTTCTGGCGCTCGTCCGGGCGCTCCCAGCCGAGGGCCGCCAGGCGGCGCTCCTGCCGGGCGGCGAGCGGGCGCGGGAGGAACGCGCTGCCGACCGCCTCGGCGTCGACCGCGCCCTCCGAGCGCATGGCCTGCGCGTACGGCAGACCGCCCGCCCCCTGCACGATGAGGAACGACCCGACCGGAAGCCGCGCGAGCTCAAGGGTCAGCCGTTTGGCGAAGTCGTTCCAGTCCAATCGGATCCAACTCTCAGGTCCGTGTCGGGCTTGCCGTACTCGACGGTAGCGGAACGCTGCGTCACTCGGCGCCGGGAGCGGGGACCGCGTCCGCGCGCACGGGGGCCCAGACACCGCCGATGGCGTCGTAGACCGCCACGGGCGTGGTCGTTTCGCTTTCTCCGGACCACTGCCACAGGCGGGTTCCGTGCGGTGGCCGGATCGGGACGCGTTCGGGCTCCCGGGGTGTGGGCGCCGTCAGGGGTTCCGCGGGAACCGTACCGGATCCGACCGCCGCTTCCAGGTCGGCCACCGTGTACGGGTCGATCGCCGTGTGGGCGGGGTCCGAGGAGGGCTGGACGCTCGGGTCGAGCGCACGCTGCGCCGGCTCGTGTCCGCCGGAACCCGCACCGGGCGCGGCGGGCGTCGCGAGGTCGCCCGTCGAGGGCTCGGCCCGCGCGTGCGCGGGGGGAGTCTCCGAGTGCACCGGACCCAGCGTGGGTCTGGCCGGGCCGGGCCCGAACGGGTCCTTGGGGTCGATGCCGGGAGTCGCGGCGCGCTGGTTGGCGTCGAGGCGGGCGATGGCGGCGGCGTCGAGATGGATTTCGCTGGGCAGCCCGGGATTGATGGCGAGTTGCCAGGAAGGATCGGGCCAGCCGGTGGAAAGCTGGGCGAACGTCGTCCTGCGGTAGGGCTGCCGACCGCCGTTGCGCCCGAGGGCCTCCGGCGAGGTGAACACGGTGGCGTACGTGCTCCCCCGATGGTGATTGTGGGGAGCGTGCCCGACGCGGCCTCGCCGGCCGGCAGAACGAGATCGGCGCTGAGCAGGAGCTCGAAGTAGGTGGTGTGGTCGCCGCGCTGCTTGGCGTCCGCGAGACGGGGTTCGAGGGTGTCGGGCCCTGCGGCGGAGACCTCTGGGGGAGTGGCCTCGGGTACGCCCGCGCGGACGGCCGGTCCGGCGGAAACCCTGCCCTCAGGGGCCGTACTCGCGAATCCGGTGGCCGCCGGAGCGGTACCCGCTGGTCCCGTACCGCTAGAGGCCATGCCTTCGAGCGCGGTGCCGTTCACGGGGCCGGGACGGCCCGCGTCCTCGGCCGACGAGGCGCGGCGCTTGGTGACGCGCGAGGGGTCGGCGGTGTCGATGCCGAAATCAAGCAGTTCGATGAGGCCCGTGCCATGCCGGTGGAACGACTCGTACACCAGGTCGGACGGGCGCCGCACGGCCTGGACGTCGCGCAGCGCGGTCACCATCACGTCGGCCAGGCGCGCGTAGTCGACGGACGTCGCGTACGAGGGCAGCTCGGTCCACCAGTTGCGCGGCGAGGGCTCGGCGGGCGGGCGCCAGCCCGCCTCGCTCATGACCTCCTCGTCCGCGAGGGTGAGCAGGAGCGGCCCGTCGAGGAAGTTGTTGCTGACCGCCTCGGCGTAGAGCCGGTCCGGCTCGCGCATGGCCTGGACGTAGTGGCGGCTCTCCTCGCGCTCGCGCACGATGAGGATGGTGTCCCGTTCGAGACCCGCCAGCTCCCGCCCCAGGCGCTGGGCGAACTCGGACCACTCCAACAAGATCACTCCCTACGACCGGGGCGACCCCCGGGCCCCCGCGAGACCGATGCCCGAGTTTCCGATGATTGTCGTCCCGGACGCCTCTGGCAAACCGGGAGTTCACTCGGGCGGGGGTTCGTGACGCAGTACACGGAGCGCCCGCCTGAGCTCCTGCGGGTCGTTCTCGCAGCGGTCGAGGACGTCGATGAGTTTGTGCAGGATCTCGTGTCGTTCGTAGCCGACGTCCAAGAGTGCCTGCGCGGTCTCCCAGAGTTGCGGTGGGTCGCCGTCCCAGAGGCGTACGGTCAGCCGTTCGTGCGCGTCCAAATGATCCTCGGGCGCGCCGGGATGCTCGAACTCCAGCATGATCCGCCGGTCGGAGGGATCAGCGGGATCGAGGGTCGACAGGTCGATGGAGCCGTGCCTCCCGGACAGGCGATGCGTTCCCGACAGGAACGGCAGCGCGAACGCGCGGCGGGGCAGCGCCTCCATGTCGCCGTCCGGCAGGAGCCGGTCGACGAGCTCCCGGTCGAGGCCGAAAGCGGACGGATCGCGATACGCCTCGGCGAACTTCGCGGTGGCGTCCCAGACGGCGTCGAGCGTCGCGCGGACGCCCGCCTCGGGAAGGCCGGTGCGCTTGCCCGCCCACCGCACCCACGCGGCGAGCACGTGCGGCACGGCCTCCTGCTCGGTAGGGGACAGCAGGACCTTGCGCGGCAGCCAGTCGAGCAGGAACATCTCGCATTTGATCGGGCTGACCCGCAGCGGACGGCCGAAATCGTGGGTGCAGCCGTAGTCGATGAGGCGGTCGACGCAGCGGGTCGCGGCGGACCGGTCAGACAGGTCCTCCGCCTCGTCGGACGCCAGGAACCGTGCGGCGATCGTCGCGCGGCGGTCCCGCCCGTACACGGGCGGCTGCGGCAGGCGCCCGCCCGGCGGGAGGATCCCGACGCGCGCGCGGACGAACGCGTGATACGAGCCGAAATTGTCGTTGACCGGGGGTCGTCCGCCGAGTCGGTCATCTCCAGGGCGCTCTGGAGGAGCGCCTTGGTGTCGCGGGGGTCGAGCTGCTCGAACCGCATCAGCGGGTTGTCGCGGCCCTCCCGGCGGCAGTGGTCGAGGAGCTTGTCGACCTGGGAGGAGACCCACGCGTCGCGGACCATGCCGCAGGCGGGCGTGCGCGCGGAGGGCTCGACCGTCCCGGCCTTGTTGCGGTCGACGAGGACGACCAGGGCGTGCCGTTCGGCCCCGCCGTAGGCGTAGGTGCAGACGATGGAGTCCTGGTCGCCGTAGACGTCGCGGGAGACGTAGCACTCCTCGGGGGCGACCATGCCGACGCGGTCGGCCCATCCCGGGCGCGCGACGCCGCGGTCCATCAGCTCCAGGGCGGCGCGCTCGGCCTTGGCCGCCTGCCGGGGCGTGCCCAGGTAGGCCATGCCGGTGAGCAGCGCGAGTCCCGCCGGGGTCGAGGCGCGCGTGGCGTGGTCGATCAGCGCCTCGCCGATGACCTCCTCGACGTCGCCGCCGGGCACGCGGTGGCCCCACCAGGAACCCAGGATCTCGCTGACGATCAGCTCCGCGTCCAAGGGGCTGCGAACGGCCAGCAGCTCACGCGCGTGCCGGAGCATCCCGTCGAAGATGGCGGAAACCTCGTCCGAGGGCGGCCGGTCCCGCGCCGGATCCCCGGAGGACTGGCGGCGGCTGCGGGGACTCACGCGCCTAGCTTCTCAGATCCCCGGGCCGCCGATGTCCAGGACATCGGCGGAGGCCGAACCGGGACGCCCGGAAGCCCGCGGGACGCGGCGGGCCACCGCGGACGCCCCAGCGCGCCCGTGAGCCGTCGCCGGCCTCGCCACCCGACCCGGGTCTCAGAAAGCCTCTCCTCAGCCGTCTACGCGGTCACCAGGGCCGTCCATGGCGCATCCAGGAGCCATGTCGTCCAGCCGCGCCGACAGCCGGCCCGACGGCGGCTCGGATTTGATCATGCCGACGAGATGCTCCCGCGCCATCCGCTCGACGAGCGCCGGGGTGGCGTCCAGCCCGAGATGGGTCGCGCACGCTTGGACGTCGGCGACGCAGCGTTCGACGGCGCTGTGGGTGAAAGCCGCGAACTCGGACGCGAGGCGCCGCGCGAGCAGCTCGCGGGTCTCGCTCCGGTAGTCGGCGAGTGCAGGCATCAGCGAACACCTCCGCGCCCGAGGGGTCCGGCGGACCTGGCCGAGCCGCCGGGGCAAGGCGGGCGTGCCCGGCGCGCGCGACCCGGTGGGAGCCGTGCCGTTCACTCTCGCCTCGATGTCATTCCAGCCGTTTTGCGGCGAGTGTCAAGACATTCCCGGGCCACGATTTGCAGGCTCGGTCCGCTCCTTGTCAGGCGCGCTGTCATCGCCCTGCTCACGGCCCGATTCAGGTGCCGCGCCCCGCGTGACGCGCGTCGTCTGCTGGGCCTCCCAGCCCGCGTGGTGGCGAGCCGCCCAGGTCCGGTCCACGCGCCCCGTCAGCATCCCCCTGAGCGCGTCGCGATCGCGCAGCGCCTCCCACAGGTGTCCGACCGTCACCACCACGATCGCGATGAACAGCCAGTCGTGCACGAACGTCGCGCCCGTCCGCCAGCGGTCCGGCCACAGCTCGGGGAAGGTGAGGACCTCTCCCGTCCCCAGCATCACCAGGATCGCGCCCGCGGTGAACGCCGCGTTCAACTTCTGGCCCCCGTTGAACTTCCCCACCGCGATGACGCCCCGGCCGTTGCGCACGGACCTCCTGTCGCGGCGGCGGAGCCACTCCCAGTCGAGCGGAGCGAACCGGTTCAGCCGCCGCACGTCGCCACGGAACGCACGCGACGCGAGCCCAAGGAGAACGGGCACGGGCAACGCGAACCCGCACCACACGTGGACCGTCTTGACGAGTTCGCGGCGGCCGACCACCGTCGACAGTGCCGGGAGGTACAGCATCGCGGCCGTCGCCAGGCACGCCAGCATCAGCAGCGCGGTCAGGTGGTGCACCCAGCGTTCCGCCCTGGTGAAGCGCGCCAGCAGATCAGGTCGGCGCATCGTCGCGTCCGTTCGAGCGGCCGACCCACGCGTCCACGTCGTAACCGCGCCGCTCCCAGTAGCCGGAGACGACCTTGTCGGTGACCTCGATTCCGCCCAGCCACTTGAGCGACTTGTAGCCGTACATCGGTGCCACATACAGGCGCACGGGGCCTCCGTGGTCGTGCGCGACGGGCCCGCCCTGCATCTCGGTGGCGACGAGCACGTCCCGCCGTTGCGCCTGCGCGAGCGTCAGGGACTCGGTGTACTCGCCGTCGAACGATCTGAACCGCACCGCCTGCGCACTCGGAGAAACACCGACGGCGTTCAGGAGATCGGGCAGGGCGACCCCCGCCCACCCCACGTCCGGCACGCGCCAGCCGGTCACGCACTGGAAATCCCGATTGATCCGCGTCTGCGGCAGCGCCGCCAGGTCGGCCATGCTGAACGCCCTGGGCCGTTCGACGAGACCGGCGACGGTGACGCGGTGCTCCGCCGCCTTGCGCTTCCGAACGCTGCCGACCACGGAGTAATAGCGGAAGCCTCCGGCGGCGGGCAGGACGTTGCCTATCTGGCCCACGGGTGCGAGCGCGCGGTTGACCTTCTGCTGGAGCGTCCCGCCCACGGCGATGCCCACCACGCCCAGGCCGAGCATCCCCAGCACGATGCGCCGCCCTACGGGACTGCCGTCCTCAACGGGAGGACTCGCCTCCGTGGGACGGTCTTCCGCCCGTTCCTCCTCGTTCACGCTTCCATTCGAGCACCGACGTCCCTGGCCCGCCATGGCCCGCGTCCAGCCGTAAGGGTTTCGACAGAACTCCCGACGCCTCGCCCCCTTCCGCCTCGCGCGGGCGCGCGGGCGGGCGCGCCCTAAAGTGGGGCCATGGCCACCAAGGTTCACCTCGCACAGCGCCCCGAGGCCGACGAACTGCTCGGGCGAAGCGCCCTAGCCGCGTTGGTGGGGATGCTGCTCGACCAGCAGATCCCGATGGAATGGGCCTTCTCGGGGCCGTACACGATCGTGCAGCGTCTCGGCGCCGACGACCTGGACGCGCACGAGATCGCGGCGTACGACCCCGAACGATTCGCCGCGGTGCTGTCCGAGAAGCCCGCCGTGCATCGCTACCCCGGTTCGATGGCCAAGCGCGTCCAGCAGCTCTGCCAGTACCTGGTCGAGAACTACGACGGCGACGCCGAGGGCGTCTGGCGGGACGTCGAGTCCGGCAAGGAGCTCTACAAGCGTCTCAACGCGCTGCCGGGCTTCGGCAAGCAGAAGGCGCAGATCTTCCTGGCGCTGCTCGGCAAGCAGTACGGCGTGCGCCCGGAGGGGTGGCGCGAGGCGGCCGGGGCGTACGGCGAGGAGGGCTCGCACCGTTCGGTCGCCGACATCACCGGCCCGGAGTCGCTGGCCAAGGTCCGCGCGTTCAAGCAGGAGATGAAGGCCGCCGCGAAGGCCAAGGCGTAGACGACCTGGGCTTTGCCGGGTTTTTGCCAAAGATGCGGCTGCGGAGCGTGAGAATTCCAAGCGTCCGGAACTCGCCGAGCAAGCCCGGTTCGCCTTCGGGAGCGTCCCGATCGTCGTACCATCTCCTACTTGCCGTCCGTGACGGTCGTCGCCGGGACCCCGGAGACGGTCCGGCGGAGGGCGTCCGAATCCGAGGTCGCCGCTGGGAGCCGTGTGACAAGGATGGCCATCAGGGCTTCCGTCCGCGGCGAACCATCGGGATGATGAATACCTGACTCCGACCGGTGTTGTGATGGAGGCGGGAGCGCTAGCCTGCTCCCATTCACTCATAGTGATGAAAACTTGCCGCGCGGTACGGGACCCTCTGGGGCGGAGGTGTTGTCCATGAGCACCGAGACGTCCGTTCCGCATCCCAGGGTCTCCGGGGTGGAGGGCCAGCCCATGGATGCGTCCGACGCCGCGCTGTACGCGACGTTGCTCAAGCAGGCGCCGGCCGGTCTGGCGTTCTTCGACACCGACCTGCGGTGCAGGCGGGCGAACGACGCGCTGGCGGCCATGCTGGGAGTGCCCGTACGGGAGCTGCAACAGCGGCGCCCCGCGGAGGTGCTCCCCGAAGCCCTGGCCAACGCGTTCGAGGACGCCTTGCGCAGGGCCCTCTCCGAGGACCGCCCCTTGGCCGAGAACGAGCTCGACCTGATCGTGCCCGCCGAACGCGCGGGCGCGGGGCCGAACTCCGCACCGGGCATCCCGGGCTCCGGCGAGCCGCGCCCGACCGTTCCGCCCCAGGCAGCAGGCCCGCCCGACGCCGCGTCCCTGGGCGACCAGCCCTCCGGTCCGGAGAACGTCCACGACACGGACACGGGCGGCGTGGCCTCGCGCGCGGAGGCGGAGGCCCTGCCGGTCGCGCCGGTCGCGCCGGTCCTGGCCGAGCCCCCGCCGGTCCCCGGCGTGGGCGAACGGATTCTGACGTGCACCTGGCTGCCCGCGCGCGGTTCCGACGGCAAGCCGGTCGGCGTCGTGCTCACCGCTCTCGACATGACCGAACGGCGCCGCGCCGAGGAGGTCATCCGGCGCAAGGAGCAGCGCTACCGCTCCCTGGTCGAGGCCAGCGCGCAGGTCGTGTGGGTCGCCGCGCCCGACGGCGGCGTGATCGACGACGCTCCCGAATGGCGCGCGATCACCGGCCAGACGCCCGACGACTACGCCGGCGGCGGCTGGCTGTCGGTCGTCCACCCCGAGGACCGGCCGCGCATCGAGGCGATCTGGCGCGAATGCGTGATCGACAACCGGGTCTTCGAGACCAACTACCGCGTCCGCACCAAGAGCGGCACCTACCGGCACTTCGACGTGCGCGCCGTGCCGATCTGGCGCGGGGACGCGGTGGTCGAGTGGGTCGGCGCCAACACCGACGTCACCGGCCAGCGCGAGGCCGAGGAGATGCGCGGGCGCCTCACCGAGCAGCTCTCGGCCGCGGCCCTGCGCACCGCGCGCCTCCAGCAGGCCACCTCGATGCTGGCCGAGGCGCTGACCGTCTCCCAGGTCGTCCAGGTGATCACCGAGGTCGGCCGGTCGGCGATCGGCGCCGACTACTCCGCCGTCGCGCTGCTCGACGACGACAAGCTGCGCCTCACGATCGTCACGCCGTCGCAGCCGGGCGCCGAGCACGAGGGGCGCACGGAGGGCCGGGGCGGCTCGCTGGACGACATCAAGGTCAGCGACCAGACCGTGCTGTCGGTCGCGGTCCGCGAGAGCCGGCCGTTCCTGGCCGAGCACCCCGACAGCCTCCGCCTCCAGCTCGGCAGGGACGAGACGGGCCTGTTCCTCCAGCACACCGAGGAGCGCGCGTGGGTGGGCCTGCCCCTGCTCGCGGCGGGCGCTCCGATAGGGGCGCTGCGGTTCTCCTTCACGCGCCCGCGGGAGATCACCGAGGAGGAGCGGGTCTTCCTGGAGGCCCTCGCCGGCCAGTGCGCTCTCGCGGTGGAACGCGCGCTGCTTTTCGAGCGCGAGCACAAGACCGCCGAGGAACTCCAGCGCAGCCTGCTGCCCAGCGACCTCCCGCAACTGCCCGGCATGGTGCTGGCCGCCCGGTACAACCCCGCCACCCGGCACGTTCAGGTGGGCGGCGACTGGTACGACGTGTTCCGCCTGCCGGACGACCGGCTCGCCGTCGCCGTCGGCGACGTGACGGGCAAGGGCGTTCTCGCGGCGGCCGGAATGGGACGCGTCCGCAACGCCCTGCGGGCGCTCGCCCTCAACGACCCCCGTCCCGCCGCGGTGCTCGCCGGACTCGACCGGCTTTTCAGC
This sequence comes from Actinomadura sp. J1-007, assembly GCF_009793335.1. Taxonomy (GTDB): domain Bacteria; phylum Actinomycetota; class Actinomycetes; order Streptosporangiales; family Streptosporangiaceae; genus Spirillospora; species Spirillospora yumaensis. Next base: position 6,148,853 of record NZ_WING01000001.1, read on the forward strand.
GCCACGGAGGACGAGGAGCAGTTCACCACGGTCGCGTACGCGGTCATCGATCCCGAGACCGGCCGGGGCGCGTTCAGCAACGCGGGCCATCCGCCACCGCTGCTGATCTCGCCCGACACGCCCGCTCGCGTCAGCACGCGCGAGCCCGGAACCCCGCTCGGCTGGCCCAGCCAACGACAGCAGACAAGTTTTTCCATCGAGACCGGCAACACTGTGGTCTTCTATTCCGATGGACTTGTGGAGAACCGTAGGCGTGGGGTGGACGCGGGGCTGGAGGAACTGGTCGCCGTCGCGGCGGACGCCCCACCTGAAGTGGTAGGAGATCCCGAGAGACTCGTCGACTTCCTGGTCGATCGGATGCTTGCCGGGTATGAGCAGGTAGACGATGTGACCGTACTTGCCCTGCACGTCCCGCCGAAGCCCGCGTGAGGCCCGCCGAAGACCGCGAGAAGACGGTGTAGTACGTACGAAGGACCGTCCCGCGCCCTCTAAGGTGGTGTGTTACCGGGCAGGACAGCCAAGCGGAATGCGCGGCCGTGCCAGAATGCTTGACCCTAGTAAGAGCGGGTACGCTGCGGTCCCGCACAAGGTGGTCTCGCCCAGGTGTGTGGTCCCACCCAGTGTGAGGCCGGGCCCGTCAGGGCACTTGGGTCAACCAAGCCACACGTTCGTTCGAGAGGTATTTGTGTCGCCTGCTAGCTCGACCTCGAAAGCGTCAGATCTGCACGAGCACGTCATCGCGCAACTGATCGAGCGTGGACGGTCCCAGGGTTACCTCGAAGCCGACGACGTACGACGTACGTTCGAGGAGGCCGACATCCCCGTGTCGAAGGCCTCCAGCATCCTGCGGAGCCTCAGCAAGGAGGGTGTGACCGTCATGGTGAGCGCTGCCGACTCCGCAGCGCCGAAGCGTCCGCGCAAGCGCGCGGCGCAGACGGCGCGCAGGCCCAAGACAGCCGCTGCCGCGAAAGAGCAGCCCGACACGGTGACCGCCGTCGTCAGCGACGACGACGTGCCCGAGGAGACCGCCGCGCCGAAGCCGGCGGCCCCGAAGCCCGGCCCGCCGCGCGCCAAGGGCGCGGCCAAGCCGAAGAAGGCCGCGGCCAAGAAGGGCGCGGCCCCCGCGGCCGCCGACCCGAAGGCCGCGGGCAAGAAGGACGACGACCCGGAGCTGGAGGACGACGTCGACGTCACCGACCTCGACGACGACCTCAAGGACCTCGAGGAAGAGCTGGTGGAGCCTGCGGCCGTCGAGGCCGACGACGCGGACACCCCCGACGAGGAGGTCCCGGCCGCCGTTCCGGCCGTGGCCAAGGCCGCCGCGAAGCCGGCGGAGGGCGCCGCCCCGGCCAATGAGGAGGAGGCGTTCGTCCTCGGCGACGACGACGAGGACGCTCCCGCCCAGCAGATCGCGGCCGCCGGCGCCACCGCCGACCCGGTCAAGGACTACCTCAAGCAGATCGGCAAGGTACCCCTGCTCAACGCCGAGCAGGAGGTGGAGCTCGCCAAGCGCATCGAGGCCGGGCTCTTCGCCGAGGAGCGCCTCGCCGCCGACGGCCCCGCGATGTCGGAGGAGGACCAGGAGGACTTCGAGTGGATCGCCGAGGACGGGCGCCGCGCGAAGAACCACCTCCTTGAGGCCAACCTCCGGCTGGTCGTCTCTCTCGCCAAGCGCTACACCGGGCGCGGGATGCTGTTCCTGGACCTCATCCAGGAGGGCAACCTCGGCCTGATCCGCGCCGTCGAGAAGTTCGACTACACCAAGGGCTACAAGTTCTCCACGTACGCCACCTGGTGGATCCGGCAGGCGATCACGCGCGCGATGGCCGACCAGGCCCGCACCATCCGCATCCCGGTGCACATGGTCGAGGTCATCAACAAGCTCGCGCGCGTGCAGCGGCAGATGCTCCAGGACCTGGGCCGCGAGCCCACCCCGGAGGAGCTGGCCAAGGAGCTCGACATGACCCCTGAGAAGGTCGTCGAGGTCCAGAAGTACGGCCGTGAGCCGATCTCCCTGCACACGCCGCTGGGCGAGGACGGCGACAGCGAGTTCGGAGACCTCATCGAGGACTCCGAGGCCATCGTCCCCGCCGACGCGGTCAGCTTCACGCTGCTCCAGGAGCAGCTCCACTCGGTGCTCGACACGCTCAGCGAGCGCGAGGCGGGCGTGGTGTCGATGCGGTTCGGCCTGACCGACGGCCAGCCGAAGACGCTCGACGAGATCGGCAAGGTCTACGGGGTGACGCGCGAGCGCATCCGCCAGATCGAGTCGAAGACCATGTCGAAGCTGCGCCACCCGTCGCGTTCGCAGGTCCTGCGCGACTACCTCGACTGACCGTTCCCGCCGGGGGAGACCTCGGCTGAGCGTTGGTCGGGCCGGGCTTTCGCCTGTCCCGATGCGTCTCCAGGGGCCTGCGTCCGCACGGACGCAGGCCCCTGGAGCATGGGTGCGTCCGGACCGCGTTACGCACGTGTTGAGCGCCCGCCCGGAGATCATCCGTTTTCCGTTGACACGGGGAAAAATTCCAGGTCATCAGGCTTTTGGGCATGTAACACACTTTTAACGTCGGGGTAGCGTTCGCCGCCTTGACCGTTCCTACGCTTCCGCGCCATGGGACTGATGGAGCTTGACCGGGCGCCTGGAGGTTCGGTGGAGCGGAGCACCCTCGGCGCGGGCCCGCCGTCCCGCGCCCGCGCGGTCCAGGTGGTCGTCGGGCGCCCGTGGCGCGATCCGGTGCTCGACCAGGCCGTCAACGCCGTCAGGGACCGTTTCATGCGGCTCGGCGCGCACGCCCTGGCCGAGGCCCGAGCCGACGTCGAACTCCGCTCACAGCGCGTTGAGGCGCTCGCCAAGGCCGCCTGCGGGCTGAGCCGGGGCATCGAGATGCTGGTCTCCGAGGATCCGTCCAATCCCGACCTGTGGCTGTGGCTCGGCCGCACCCGGGTCGAGGAGGCGTGGCGGATCCGCCCGGACGCGCGCGCACGAGCCGTACAGGCCGCCGGCTACAAGGCGTACACGACCACCATGCGTGCCGCCCGGGATCCGCTCATGCGGGCGGCGTCGCTATGGCCGGAGGATCCCGTCCCCTGGGAGGCGATGCTCTGGCTGGCCCTCGGGCTGGACGCCGACCGGGAGGAGAAGGACGCCCTCTGGGCGCAGGCCAACAGCCGTTACCCCACCCTGTACGGCGCGCACGTGGCGCGCGTCGTCAGCCTCTCCCCGCAGTGGGGCGGGCTGCCGGAGGAGATGTTCGACTTCGCGCGCGTGGCCCTGAGCACGGCCTCGCGCGAGGATCCGAGGGCGGCGCTCATCCCGCTGGCCTACTTCGAGTACTTCGTCCAGGAGCGGTCGGGCCTCATCCGCGGATCGTCGTCCTGGTTCTCTCAGGAGGAGTGCCGGGACGTGGAGGCGGCCGCGCGCGGCTGGTTCGAGGGGCGCGCCCCCATCCCAGGACGATCGAGGCGCACAACCTCTTCGGCGCGGCGTTCCATCTGGCGGACGCGCGCCGTCCCGCCCGCCAGCACCTCCTGCGGACGCTGGGCCGTCCCAGCAGCCTGCCCTGGACGTACCTGGGCGGTGATGAGGTCGGGCAGTACGTCAAGGCGCTCCGCCACCTCAATGTCACCACGGCTTAGCCGTCGCGCCGACGGAGAGGCCGGCGGGGAGTAGGGGCGGGACGTGGTGTGCGCTATGGGCGGCAGGGACGGGCTGGGCGGGTCAGTTGGGGAGGATGATGTCCAGGTTGGTGCCGTTCAGTTCGGCGATGTGGCCCTGGCCCGCCACCGCTTTCTGGAGTTCCTCCGGTGTACGGGGCTTGGCGCCCGCCTGAAGGAGGTCGTGCGCGACCTTTCCGCGGGTCGCCTTGGCCATGTGGCTGACCACGGTCCGTTTCGGTACGCCGCCGAGGATGCGTTCGCGGAACACCCGTACGGCCACGGCCGGCTGTGGGGCTTTCCAGGCGGACGCGTAGGGGCCGGAACGCATGTCGACGACCAGTTCCCCGTCCGGGGGCAGGGCCTCCTTCAGGGCGGGCCTCCACAGCGCGGCGAGGGTGCCGCCCGGAGGGAGCGTCACGCCCATGGCCAGGCGGTACGGGGGGATGCGGTCGGTCAGCCGGAGCGCGCCCCACAGCCCGGAGAAGACGATGATCTGCTCGTCGGCCGCACGGCGCGCCCGCTTGCCGAGGTCCGCCAGGGCGAGCTGGTCGTAGAGGACTCCGGTGTAGAGCCTGCTGACGGGCAGGGTCGGCGCCTTGTAGAGGGCCCGGTTCCGGGCCAGCGCCTCGTCGGCCTGCCCCTTGGGAAGGGCGAGGATGTCCTGCGCGTCGTCCCGCTCGCTCACCTCCGCGAGGGCCGCCAGCACGTGCTCGCGCGTCGGGTTCAGACCCGGAAAGCTGAGCGACGCGAGATCGAGCGGAGGGCCGTCGCCGTCGACGGCCTTCTTCTCCGATGGCGGCAGCAGGATGTGCACGGTCCCCCCGAAAGCGCGATGGGCCGACGCCCCGTCTAGGGTGCGGCGTCATGGACTGCCGGACGGACCTGCGCCTCGATGAGCTCGACGAACTGGTAGCGGCGGCCTGGCCCGCACCGTACGCCCAGGATATTGGGGGCTGGGTGCTGCGCCACGCCGACGGGGTCACCAAGCGCGCCAACTCGGTGCTGCCCCTGGCCGATCCGGCCGATGTGGACGACGCCATCGCGCGCGCGGAAGGGTTCTACACCGAACGCGGCCTGCCGACCGTGTTCTCTCTGAGCGAACAGGCCCGCCCCAGCGGGCTTGACGGGCTTCTGGAGGCTCGCGGCTACGGGCTCGTTGACCCGACCCTGGCGATGGTCGCGGACCTCTCGGGGAGTGCGACAACGGCCGGGATCGGCGATGTCGTGGTGGAGGACGCGCCTACGCCGGAATGGCTCGAACGGTGGTGGGCCGTCGACGGCCGATACGCCGACCGGCTTCCGATGGCCGCCAGGATCCTCACCGGCGTGTCGGCCGGGTACGCCTCGCTGGAGGACGTCGCGGTCGGACGGGGCGTTCCGCAGGGGAGTGGCTCGGAATCTACGCGATGGCGGTCGCTCCCGAGGCGCGGCGCAGGGGGCTCGCCCGGCGTGTCCTGCGCGCGCTCATGGCGTGGGGACGCGAACGCGGCTGCACCCGCGCGTACCTGGTCGTCGTCGAACGGAACGAGGCGGCGCGCGCCCTGTACGAGAGCGAAGGATTCGAGCCGGCGGGCGGCTATCACTACCGGGTACGTCCGGTGCGCCCCTGAAACGTCCGAACGTCGTGCCGAAGGCTGACTCATGCTGACCTGGCGTGTTTGGCGAATGCGTACCGTAGCCAATTAGTCACTATTTGAAGTCAGCGCGAATCGTGCCATACGGAGGGATCGCTGAAAAACGTGACGGCGGCCACCCGAGCGGGCGGCCGCCGTGCGACGGAATGTGTATTTGTAGGCCTACCGCTCGTCGTCGGGGGCGGTGGCGGTTGCGGTTTCGTTCAGCCTGTCGGTCTCATCGTGAATGTCGGCCCCGTTGGAGCGGAGGGCCTCTGCGTACTTGCGCCCGTGGTGGGCGCAGAACAGAAGGTCGCCGCCGCCTACGAGGACTGCGCGGATGTAGGCCTGGGCACCGCAGCGGTCGCAACGGTCGGCGACGGTCAGCGGCTTGGTTGGGGCAAGGGCTCCAGTCACGGCACCTTCCTCATGCTCGGGGTCGGTACTTAGGAGAACATCTAACCCGACGTGGACGTTCCCAATCTGCTTCTTCGTACGCCCACAGCAGAATGGGGTCATAAGTGACCGACGTCACACGCCCCTCCCCGCGTGTTATGCGTCGTCCCATCGGAACAGCCGCGTGGCGACCACGGCGCCCACCACGGCGACGCCCAGCAGGACGCCGATTTGCGGCAGCGCCGAAGTCGGTCCGAGCCCGCGGCCCATGACGTTCAGCATGCCCTCATTCAGGTACCGGAGGGGGAAGATGTACGAAATGGCCTTGAGCCATCCGGGCGCGGCGTCCAGCGGGAAGAACGAGCCCCCGAGGAACGCCATCGGCAGCACGACGAGCTGGGTGACGGCCTGCGCGGTCTCCTGCGTCTTGGCCCACGCCCCGATCACCATCCCGATCGACAGGAACGCCAGGACGCCGGACACCACCATCGGGACGGCCATCCACCAGGCGTTCTGGAGCTTCAGGCCGAAGAACGGGAGCTGGGCCACGGCCAGGAACAGTGCGAGCTGGACGAGGGCCACGCCGATGCTCACCGCCACACGCGCGCCGAACACCGTCGAGATGGGCGCGGGGGACAGCCGCAGCCGGCGCAGGATCCCCTTGGTGCGCCACGTGACGAGCGTCTGGGACGCGCCGAACACGCCCGCCGACGCCAGGGCCCATCCGAGGAGGCTCGGCGTGAAGAACTGGATGGCCTTGAGCGAGTCGTCCTCGACCGCCTGCGAGGCCATGTTGTAGGTCGGGGCCTTCCCGGACGCCGCCTGGTTGGCGGACTGCACGATCGAGTCGAGCAGGCCCCGGGCCGTCCCGGCCTTCACCTGGTCGGCGGCCGAGTAGTGGACGGTCAGCTGGTTGCCCCGCTGCTCCACCGCCGCGTCGGCGTCGCCCTTCTCCACCTTCTTCAGGGCGGCGGACCGGTCGGTCTTCCTGGTGAGCTTCAGGGTCTTGCCGAGCCCGCCGCCGGAGTCGTGCGCGAGGGCCTGCTCCAGCACGGGGACCGGCCCGACCGCGATCACGTTCACCTTGGAGGTGGTCTGCTTCCCGAAGATCCCGCCGAAGATGACCAGGAACATCAGCGGGAACAGCACCGTGAAGAACAGCGCCCCCTTGTCCCTCCGGAATCCCAGGAACATCGCCCGCGAGAGGCTTTTGAAGCTGTCGAACGTGCTCATCGGCCTGCTCCGCTCGTGCCGGTACCGGATTTCGCGCCGGCGGGGGACGCCGCCTCCGTGGGCGACGCCGTGCCGGTGGGGGACGGGGCGTGGGTGGTGGGCGTCACGCGCGGTACTCCCGTCCGGTCAGCTCCAGGAAGACGTCCTCCAGCGTGGCGCCGTGGATCTGCACGCCCGTGAGCGCGTCCTTGGCGGCCATGGCCGCGACCACGGCGGACGGGTCGCGGGTGGAGATGATCAGGGACACGCCGTCGTCGGAGACCTCGTCCGCGCCGGGCAGGCCCCGGGCGTCCTCGACGGGCAGCGTCCCGGTGGCCACGCTGATCCGCGCGGGGGCATCCAGGCCCCGCACGAGCGTGGCGGGAGGGCCGAGCCGCAGGATCCGGCCCCGGTCCATGATCGCGACACGGTCGCAGAGGATCTCGGCCTCGTCCATGTAGTGCGTGGTCAGCACGATCGTCCGGCCCTCGGTGTTGATCTCCCGGAGCACGTCCCACAGGTTGCGGCGCGCCTGCGGGTCCAGGGCGGCGGTCGGCTCGTCCAGGAAGACCAGCTCGGGGTCGTGGACGAGGGCGCACGCGATGGACAGCCGCTGGGCCTGCCCGCCGGACAGCTTCTCCACCGGCACATCGGCCTTGTCGTCGAGCCCGACCGTCTCCAGCATCGCGTCGGCCTTCTTCGCCGGCACCCCGTAGAGGGAGCCGAACGTCTGGAGCTGCTCGCGCGCGGTGAGCCGCTCGAAGAACGAGGACGCCTGGAGCTGCACGCCTATCCGCGGCAGCAGTCTCGCGTTGCGCGGCCAGGGCGGCAGTCCCAGTACCGAGACCTCGCCCTCGTCGGCCTCGCGGAGGCCCTCGATGATCTCGAGCGTGGTGGTCTTGCCGGCCCCGTTGGGCCCGAGGATCCCGAAGAACTCGCCTTCGTCCACCTCGAAGGAGACTCCGTCGACGGCCTGCACGTCCCCGTAGCGTTTGCGCAGGCCATCGACGCCGATCGTGTATGCCATGCCTCAGGACGATAGAGAGGAACCGGGGCGGAACGGATCCATCCCCTGGTGGACACCGCTTCTCCACCTGGACGCGCGACGTAGCCTCTGAGGGGGCCTCCGCACGGGCCGTCCGATCGGGCGGCGGCCGTGCGACCGCCCGTGCGGGCCGTTGGAACGGGCCGCCGGCGGCCGGGCGAAACGGGCACGCGATCTTGCCGCGCTGGCGAGCCTGCGGGGAGAGTGTCGGTGGCCGGGGGTACCCTGCTGCCGAATGTCCTGACCCCCGAGGAGCACACGCAGTTGACCGCCGCGACCGCCACAGAGCCCCTGAACACCGGGCCCACCGACGACACGCAAGGCTACTCCGCCCGGCACCTCTCGGTGCTGGAGGGGCTGGAGGCCGTGCGCAAGCGACCCGGCATGTACATCGGGTCGACAGACAGCCGTGGCCTGGCCCACTGCCTGTGGGAGATCGTCGACAACTCCGTCGACGAGGCCCTGGCAGGCCACTGCACCCACCTCAGCGTGATCATGCACGCCGACGGCTCGTTCGAGGTCGGTGACAACGGGCGCGGCATCCCCGTCGACATCGAGCCGAAGACCAAGCTGTCGGGCGTCGAGCTGGTCATGACCCGCCTGCACGCGGGGGGCAAGTTCGGCGGCGTGTCCTACACCGCGTCCGGCGGCCTGCACGGCGTCGGCGCGTCCGTCGTCAACGCCCTGTCCGCCCGCCTCGACGTGGAGGTCGACCGGGACGGCCACACCCACGCGATCAGCTTCCGGCGCGGCCTGCCCGGCGAGTTCGCCGACGACGGGCCCAAGGCCAAGTTCAAGAAGAAGTCGGGCGTCCGGCAGGTCCGCAAGGTCGCGCGGCGCACCACCGGCAACCGCACGCGGTTCTGGCCCGACCTCCAGATCTTCCTCAAGGACGCCACGGTCGAGCAGTCCCTGGTCATGGACCGGATGCGGCAGACCGCGTTCCTCATCCCCGGGCTGACCATCGAGGTGCGCGACGAGCGCGGCGAGGAGGTCGTCGAGGAGACGTTCCGCTTCGACGGCGGCATCAGCGAGTTCTGCTCCTACCTCGCCAAGGACGCCCCGCTGGTCGACGTGCTCCGGCTCCAGGGCCGGGGCCACTTCACCGAGACCGTTCCGGTGCTCGACGAGCACGGCCACCTCACCCCCACCGACGTCGAGCGCGACCTGGAGGTCGACGTCGCGCTGCGCTGGGGCACGGGCTACGACACCATCACCAAGTCGTTCGTCAACGTCATCGCCACGCCCAAGGGCGGCACGCACGTGCAGGGCTTCGACCGCGCCCTGGTCAAGGTCCTCAACGAGCAGCTGCGCGCCAGCAAGCTGCTGAAGAACGGCGACGAGAACGTCCTCAAGGACGACATCCTCGAAGGGCTCACGGCCGTCGTGACCGTACGGCTGCCCGAGCCGCAGTTCGAGGGGCAGACCAAGGAGATCCTCGGCACGTCCGCCGCGACGCGCATCGTGACGCAGGTCGTCTCCAAGGAGCTCAAGAACGTCTTCGACAACCCGCCGCGCGGGCAGAAGCAGCCGCTGCGCGCCGTTCTGGAGAAGGTGGTGGGCGCGGCCAAGACCCGCATCGCCGCCCGCACCCAGCGTGACAACCAGCGCCGCAAGAACGCCCTGGAGAACTCGGCGCTCCCGGCCAAGCTGGTCGACTGCCGCACCGCCGACGAGCGCAGCGAGCTGTTCATCGTCGAGGGCGACTCGGCGCTCGGCACCGCCAAGCTGGCCCGCAACTCCGAGTTCCAGGCGCTGCTGCCCATCCGCGGCAAGATCCTCAACGTGCAGAAGGCGTCCGTCGCCGACATGCTCAAGAACGCCGAGTGCGCCGCGATCATCCAGGTGATCGGCGCGGGGTCGGGCCGCACGTTCGACCTCGACCAGTCCCGCTACGGCCGCGTGGTGATCCTCGCCGACGCCGACGTGGACGGCAGCCACATCCGGTGCCTGCTGCTGACGCTCTTCTACCGCTACATGCGCCCGATGCTGGAGACGGGCCGCATCTTCTCCGCCGTCCCGCCGCTGCACCGCATCGAGCTGATCAAGCCCAAGAAGGGCCAGGACAAGTACATCTACACCTACACCGACGCCGAGCTCCGCCGCAGGCTGGTCGAGCTCGAGCGCAAGGGCCAGCGCTGGAAGGAGCCGATCCAGCGCTACAAGGGCCTCGGTGAGATGGACGCCGACCAGCTCGCGGAGACCACCCTCGACCCGCGCCACCGCATGCTGCGGCGCATCCGCGTCGAGGACGCCGAGGAGGCCGCCAAGGTGTTCGACCTGCTGATGGGCAGCGAGGTCGCCCCCCGCCGCGAGTTCATCACGGCGGGCGCCTCCGAGCTGGACGCCGAACGCATCGACGTCTGAACGCACCCGGCCCGTGGCGGGCGCAACCCCCGAACCTTGGGATACTGCGCCCGCCCGGCCGCGGCGAGGCTGACTCCTGCACGGTTCGTCATCGAACAGGAGGCACCATGTTCAGCAGACTCGCCATGGCCGGCCTGACCCTCGCCGCGGGCGCGAGCGTCCTGGCCGCGGCTCCCGCGGCCGACGCCGCGCCCGCCGCACCGGTCTCCGCGCAGAGGGCGCTCGCCGCGCCCTCCTTCAACGCGAGCGGCCGCTACTCCGTCTTCCAGAGCAACGGGGCCACCGTGACGGTCAACATGACCCAGGACGGCAGCGGCAGGCTCTTCGGGTCCGCGTCGTTCAGCGGAGGAGTCGGGACGGTCGAGGAGGGAGAGGTGGAGGGCACCGGCATCTCCTTCACCGTCCAGTGGTCCTACGGGGCGCGGGGACGCTACGTCGGCTCGCTGGGCTCCGACAGGCGCCTGTCCGGAACCACCTTCGACCTGAACAACCCGTCCAGCCAGGCGACCTGGTTCACCCAGCGCACCTTCTGAACCGGGACCGGCGGATTCCCGTCCTCAGGCCCCGCGCGTGGCAGGCGTGGGGGCCTGAGCGGTCATGGCCGCTCTCGCCGTCGAGGGGGGAGCGCGGTCAGGAGGGGTGGACGGGGAGGGCGACCCAGGACGGGTTCTCCGGGTCGTGCCAGAGCTTGAGGCCGTTGCCGATCGAGTCGCCGAGCTGGGGGAGCGGCGGGAACAGGTGCGGGAAGTCGGCCGTCTGGACCGAGATCCGCAGGCGGTGCCCGGCCTTGATCACTCCGGCCGCGGGGAAGACCTCCACGTCGACCGCGACCGGCCGGTCCTTCGGCATGGGCTTCGCCGAGGCCCTGGTGAACGGGTGGTACGGCTGCGTGACCAGGCCGTCCCGCCGGACGGTCCGTCCGGCGTCGAGGGCCCGCAGCGACAGCACCTGCCAGCCGGACGTGAGCTGGGTGGCCTTGCCGTCCGGCGCGACGTCCTCCAGGCGCACGGTGAGCTGGCCGTCCTTGGCGGCGCTGGAGACGGTGAGGTGCGCGTTGACGGGGCCGGTGAGGCGCAGCGGCTTGGCGACGGGGAGGTCGTAGGCGACGCCGAGCCTGTCGTTCCCGCTGTTGTCGTGCTCGCAGGACAGCCCGAGCAGCTTGAGGAAGCCCGCGCCCGCCCACTGCACGGTGGAACGGGAGCAGAGTCCCGCGAACGGGTTCCAGGGAACGGGGTCCGGGCCGCTGCCCTTCGCTTTGGCGGTCGTCAGCGTTCCGGGGCGGCCCGGCTTGGCGGAGCCGTTGAGGTGGAACGCCCGGTAGCGGACGTCGGCGGGAGGCCACTGGGCGGACGTCCTCCACCGGCCCGAGCCGTTCTCGAAGTAGGTGACCGGGGCGACGTCCTTGTTGAGTGCCTTGTCGGGGGTCTGCCGTACGTAGCGGTCGAACCAGCGCAGCATCTGCTCCTGGATCGGCGGTCCGGGAGGGACGGGCGTGCCCGGGATGGTGATGCCGAGCGCTGGCGAGGCGCCGTCGATGTGGTACCAGGGGCCGTACACGAATCGCGCCGGTACGCGCTTGGCGAGCCGCTGGTAGAGCATCGGCTCGCTGCGCTGGAAGAGGTCGAACTCGCCCCCGACCAGATAGGTCGGCACGTTCACCTTGTCCACGACCTCAAGCGGCGAGCGTTCCCTGTAGAACGGGCCGTCGAACGCCTTGTCCCCGCCCGTGAGCGCGTTGAAGAGCATCGCGATCTGGAACTCGCCGATGTTGCCGAAATGCTCCTGGAGCACCTTCAGCGCCTTCTGAGGATTCGCGCCGGAGTACGTGGGCGGCAGCAGCCCGGTTCCGCCCACGGCGGCCAGCCACATCGGAACGAACCCCAGGCCGAGCTGCCCGCCCGTCCCGATGACGTCGCGGTAGGCGTCGCCCATCGGCACCACAGGGAACAGCGCCTTGAGGCCCTTCGGGCGTTGCGCGGCCGTGAAAATCTGGTTGATGCCGCCGTACGAGGCGCCGACCATGCCGACCCGGCCGTCGCTCCAGGGCCGTGCGTTCGACGCGGCCCATTCCACGACTTCCTTGCCGTCCCGCTGCTCGCGTGCGCTGAACGCCTCCCATTTCCCGCGCGAGCCGCCCGTGCCCCTGACGTCCGCCACGATCTGGACGTATCCGCGCTTGACGAGGTATTCGCTGGCCATGTTCGCGCCGGGCAGGGTCTTGTTGTACGGCGTCAGCGTCACGATGACCGGGAACCGTCCGGGCGCCGCCTTGCCGTTGCGGGCGGGACGCCTGATGTCGGCGACGAGTTCGGTTCCGTCGCTCATCCGGAGAACGACGTCGCGTTCGATGGCGACGTCGTAGGTGGCGGGGCGGGCCGTCCATCCGGACGGGGCCGCGGCGGGCCTGCCGCCCTGCGCGGGCGCGGCGTTCCGCGCGGCGGTGGGGTGCGTAGGGCTCGCGTGTGCGGGGACGGCGCCGCCGAGGGCGAGCGCGGTGACGGCGAGCGGTGTGGTCCAGCGGGTGGCGCGACGCATCCGGCGTACCTCCAGGCACGAGTTTCCCGCCGGTAACGTAATGGATCGCTTACCGGGGGAACAAGTACTGACGTTCAGTCCAGTAGCGGCCGGAGGGCGTGCGCGGGCGGCGGGAGCGGGGCCGGGGCCGTTCGGCGGGGTGGACGGCCCCGGGGCGGTCAGCCGATCTTGAGGGCGCGGAGCCGGTCGAGCGGGTTCTGACGGGCGCCGGAACGGGCCGCCCGCGCGCTCGGGGCCGCGTACTGGCCGAGGGCGATGTAGGTGTTGAACGACGCCGCGTTCTTGCCGGACGGCGACGGGAGGCCGACCTTCCAGTCGATGAGCGGGCCGGGCAGGCCGCAGCCCGCGGTCTTCGGCACCGCGAACGCGCTGTCCTCCGCCGGACCGTTCAGCACGGTCGGGTGGCCGAACGGGTCGGCGGGGTCGCCCGGGTCGACGATCGTGACCTTGCTGAAGTCGACGGCGAGGTCCAGCTTCATCGGGTCCTTCTTCGAGCCGATGAAGCAGCCGGCGCCCAGCGCGTCGTTCCTGATCTTGATCTTCAGCCCGATCTTGGCGTTGGGCAGCTCGAACTCGAACCCGCCCGCGTACTTGGCCTGCACCTCCACCTTGAAGAACGGCAGGTCGTCGGTGCCCGGGATCGGCAGGCCGAGCAGGCCCGTCACCCCGCCCGGCACCTTCATCGGCCTGCCGGACATCCGCACGCTCGTGATCTTGCTGTTCTCCGAGGGGGACGCCTGGGTCGCCTGGACGACGATCCGCAGCGGCTTGCTGATCTGCTGGCTGAGGCCGCCGAGCTTCATCGTCCCGTCCGTGACGACGAGGCCGAGGCACACGGCGAGCGCCGGGTCCTGGCCGGCGGGCAGCGGCGCGCACTCCTTCTTGAAGTCGAAGGCGGGCACCTGCGGCGCGGCGGCCTGGTTCCGGGCCTGCGGCTGGGACGGGACGGACGGCCTCGGCGCGGCGGCGTTCGCGGGAACGGCGAGCGCGCCCGCCAGTGCGAGGCCGGCGGGCGCCGCCGCCAGGGCGGCGCGGGTGGAGGGCTTCACGGGATTCGATGGACCTTTCCAGGATGGAGTACGCCCAGGCCGAAGGCTTGGATCGCTCCAGAAACGACTCGCCCGACTGCTGTGGCAGGAGTGAGCGAGGGGACACCAAATTGAAAAACGCTCACGTTTTTAAAGCAAGCAGCACGGATGGCCGGATCCGGCCACCTCCGGCCGTGGACAAGGGCGGCCCGCGGCCGTTCTCGGGGACTCCACCCGCCGGTGGAGGGCGCGAAGTCCAGCCCCGCTCCGATCCGTTCGGCGGGGCGCGCTCCGTAGCGTCGTCGGCATGAACCTGCTCGACAACGCCCTCATCGCGATCGCCGTCCTGAGCCTGATCCTCTACAGGCAGGTCCAGGCGGAGCGGATCGACGAGCGCAGGATGCTCACGCTCCCGGCCGTTCTGCTGATCGTCGGGCTCGCGCAGGGCGGGCTCGTGGACCGGGCGCACCCGGCCGTCGGCGGCGCGCTGCTCGCCGCCGGGATCGTCCTGGCGCTGGCCGGGGGCGGCCTGCGGGCGGCGACCGTGCGGGTCTGGCGGGACGGGACGGGCTCGCTCTGGCGGCGCGGCGGCGCGTGGACGGTCGCGGTGTGGCTGCTGTCGCTCGCGGCGCGCGCGGGCGTGATCGCGCTCGGGTACGCGGCGGGCGTCAGGCCCGGCACGGGCGACATCCTGGTCTTCCTCGGGCTGTCGCTGCTCGTCCAGAACCTCGTCGTCCTCTGGAGGGCGCGCCGCGTGGACGGAGCCGCACCGGTTAGCGTCGTGTCGTGACTCTCGCCGACCGGTTCCGCCGGAGGCCGTCGCAACGCCTCGCGCGGCTGACCGTCGTGGTCATCGCGCTGCTGTGGGGCGGCGGCGCGTACGTGCGGAGCCTGTTCCACTCCGAGCCCCGGCCGGCCCTGGAAGGGGTCGGCCTGCTCCTCGTCGTGCTGAACGCGACGACGGCCGCGATGCTGGTCGGCGCGATCGTCCTCAGGAACTGCGGGGACGCGCCGTGGCGGCGGACCGCGGCCGTGGCGCTGCTGCTGGGTTCGATGGCCGCCTCGCTGTGTCTGTACGCGCTCTCCCCGCACGGCGGCGGGGGGATCGTCTTCTCGATGATCGCGCTCTGGACGCTGGTGGGCGTGGCCAGCACGTTCTGGGGCGTCGCCCTGGGCGCGGTGACGATCGTCGCCGTGGGGACGCTCGGGGCGGTGTCCGAGCGGCACCACATCGACTTCGGGCTCCTGGCCGCGTTCGCCGGGGTGACGCTCGGCTCCCTCGCGAGCGTCCAGCGGGAGGCCGCGCTGGACGCCACGCGCCGGGCCGAGGCCGCCAACGCCATGCTGGGCGAACGGTCCCGCATCGCCCGGGAGATTCACGACATCCTGGCGCACTCGCTGTCCGCGCAGATCGTCCACCTGGAGGGCGCCCGGATGCTGCTGGCCCGCGACGGCGACCGGGTACGGGCCCTCGACCGCGTCGAACGGGCCCAGCGCCTCGCGCGCTCGGGCCTGGAGGAGACCCGGCGGGCGCTCGCGACCCTGCGCGGGGACGCGCCCGAACCCGAGCAGGCCCTCGCCGAGCTGGCCGAGGAGTTCCACGCCAGCACCGGCCGGGCCTGCGAGGTCGAGGTGGCCGGCACGCCCCGCGAGCTGTCGCCGCAGGCCGGCCTGGCGGTGATCCGGACGGCCCAGGAGGCGCTGACGAACGTCCGCAGGCACGCTCCGGGGGCCCGCGCCCGCATCGTCCTGCGCTACGGGGACGGCGCCGTGGAGCTCGACGTGACCGACACCGGCGGCACCGAGCCCGTCCTGGAGGCCCCGGCGGCGGGTACGGGCTGGTGGGCATGCGGGAGCGGGCGGAGCTGATCGGTGGGACCCTGGAGACAGGACCGGAGGAAAAGGGCTTCCGGGTGTCGTTGCGGGTGCCGGTGTGACGGAGAACAAGACGCGGATCCTGGTCGTCGACGACCAGACGGTGGTACGGGAGGGGCTGGTCCTCCTGCTGGAGATGCTGCCCGGCCTGGAGGTCGCCGGGGCGGCGGGCGACGGCGAGCAGGCGCTGGCCCTCGTCGGGGAGCTCCGACCTGACGTGGTGCTGATGGACCTGCGGATGCCCCGCGTGGACGGGGTCGAGGCCACCCGGCGGATCAAGGCGGCGCATCCGGACGTGGAGATCGTCGTCCTCACCACCTACGCGGACGACGACTCGATCTTCGCGGCGCTCCGCGCGGGCGCGCGCGGCTACCTCACCAAGGACGCGGGCGCCGACGAGATCGCCCGCGCCGTACGGGCCGTACGGGGCGGCGCGGCCCAGCTCGACCCCGCCGTCCAGCGCCGCCTGGTCGAGGCGGTCGCGACCGGCGACCGGCCCCGGCCCGCGCGGGCGTCCGGCAACGAACTCCCCGACGGGCTCACCCGCCGCGAGGCCGAGGTCCTCGCGCTGATCGCGCAGGGCCGTTCCAACAGCGAGATCGCCGGTGACCTGTTCATCAGCGAGGCCACCGTCAAGACGCACATCAACAACCTGTTCGCCAAGGCGAATCTGCGCGACCGCGCGCAGGCGGTCACGTACGCGTTCCGCCACGGACTGGCGACCTGAGAGGCGTTCTCCGCGAACGTCCCCTGGAATCCGGTCAGCGGAGGGCGTTCCGCAGAGCTTCGGCGGCGATCCGCTGGGCTTCGCCCGCCACGGGCAGAACATGGTCGAGGCTCGCGAAACCGTGGAACGCGCCCTCGAACCGGCGGCTCTGCACCGGAACGCCCGCCTCGGCCAGCCGCGCGGCGTACGCCTCACCCTCGTCGCGCAGCGGATCGCACTCGGCGGTGAGGACGCAGGCGGGCGGGAGGCCCGACAGGTCGTCCGCGCGCAGGGGAGAGGCGTCGGGGTCCGCCGCCTGCGCCGGGTCGCTGAGGTACTGCTCCCAAAACCACCTCATGTGCGCCGCCGTGAGGAAACCGCCTTCGGCGTGGTCGCGGTACGAGGCGGTGTCCTGCGCCGCGTCCGTCACCGGGTAGATCAGGAGCTGGAACGCGACGTGCGGGCCGCCCCGGTCGCGCGCATGCAGGCAGGCGGACGCGGCCAGCGCCCCGCCCGCGCTGTCCCCGGCCACCGCGAGGCGCGCCGGGTCGCCGCCGAGGGCCGCCGCGTTGCGGGAGGCCCACGCGACGGCGGCGCGCGCGTCCTCGACCGCGGCGGGGAACGGGTGCTCGGGCGCGAGCCGGTAGTCCACCGCCATCACGATCGCGCCGGACCCGGCGGTGAGCGCGCGGCAGAGCCGGTCGTGGCTGTCCAGGCCGCAGAGCACGAAGCCGCCGCCGTGGAAGAACACCACGACGGGCAGCCGCTGCGCCGCCTCGCCGGAATCGGAGGCCGCGCCGGGCGAGCGTGCGGTCATGCCGTTGGTGGGGGCGCCTTGCAGTCGTTCCGCCGTCTGGTCGGAGGTTGCGCCAGGCGGGCGTGCGGTCGTTCCGTCGGTGGGGGGTGTCTGCGGCCAGTAGAGGCGGATGGGGAGGGGGCCGCCGGGGCCGGGGATCGTGCGGTCCTCTACTCGTCCGACGGGGAGGGGCTCGATGTCGGGGATCGGGTTCGACTCCAGGGCGCGGCGGACGTCGGCGGCGTCCGTGTCCGGCCCGAGCGGCGGGAAGCCCGCCGCCATCGCCGCGGCGATCTTCTCCGCGCGTGGGTCAAGGGGCATGGGAGGCTCCTCTCTCCTGCATCATCACGACCTCGCCGGCGGTCCAGCCGCCGTCGACCGCGACCTCGGCGCCGGTCACGTACGACGCGGCGTCCGAGATCAGGAACGCGACGGCCTCGCCGATCTCGTCGGGGACGCCGACGCGGCCGAGGGCGGCGAGCGGGAAGCGGCCCTCGCCCACCTCGGCGCCGTGCTCGGCCGTCATGGGGGTGTACGTCATGCCGGGATGGACGGAGTTGACCCGGATCCGGTGCCGGCCGAGCTCAACCGCGGCGATCTTGGTGAGGCCGCGGACGCCCCACTTCGACGCCCCGTACCCGGAGGTGAGGGGCAGCGCGGTGAGCCCGGCCGCGGACGAGATGTTGACGACCGAGCCGCCCCCGGCGGCCCGCATCGGCTCGATGACCGACTTCAGGCCGAGGAAGACGCCGGTGAGGTTGATCTTCAGGACGCGCTCGAAGTGCTCCAGGCTCTCGTCCTCGATGAGCCGGTTCGACGCCACGCCCGCGTTGTTGACCAGGCCGTCCACCCGGCCGTGCTCCCGTACGGCGGCCTCGACCACGGCGCGCCAGCCGTCCGGGCTGGTGACATCGTGGCGGAGGAACATCGCGCCGAGCTCGGCGGCGGTCCGCTCGCCCTCCTCGCCGAGAACATCGGTGATCACCACCTTGGCGCCGTCGCGCGCCATCCGGCGGGCCGCCGCGGCGCCGAGGCCGCGGGCGCCGCCCGTCACGATCACCACCTTGTCCAGGGGTCCCGCCATCGTCGTCTCCTCCTGCCGTACGGGCCCGGACCGCGCGGCACCGGGGTGCCCGCGCCGCGTCCGGAAGGTTCAAAGGTTCAGCGGAAGCGCGGGACGACCTTGTCGCCCCACTGCCTGATCGTCTCCAGGCACGCCTCCTGCGGCACGGTCCCCATCTGGATCAGGCACATGACCTCGTCGACCCCCGCGTCCGCGAGCCGTTCGACGTAGGCGATCGCGTCGTCGGCGGTGCCGTAGGCGTGCTCGGCGTTGAACGTGGCCGTCGCGTTGGGCCGCACGGGGATCTTCGCCTCGTGCAGGTACGCGACCTGCCGTTCGGCCGCCTCCCTGATCTCCCGGACCTCGTCCCCGCCGGGGCGGACGGCCTCGTCGGGCGGCGGCGCGCCGCCGTACCAGTGCGCGATCGACTGGGCGAAGAAGCGCTGGCCGCGCGTCCCGACCCGGACGGCCTCCGCGCGGTCGTCCAGGACGATCGTCGGGCACAGGGCCGCGAAATGGTCGTTGACGACGGACGACACGAGGCGCTCGCCGGTGCGGGCGGCGATCGCGGCGCCGTACGCCTCGCGCATCTCCGCCACCTGCTCGGGCCCCGCGAAGCCGAGGACGAGCGCGCCGACGCCGTAGTCGGCGGCGAGCGCGAGCGTCTCGCGCTTCGAGCACGCCAGGAACAGCGGCGGATGCGGGTCCTGGACGGGCCGCGGCAGGATCGGGTGCGGCGGGATGTCGAGCAGCGGGCCGTGCCACTCCAGCTCCTCGTCGCGCCACGCGGAGCCGATGATGCGCAGCGCCTCATCCACCTCGTCGTAGGTACGCGCCGGATCGACGCCGCACAGCGAGGTCTCCTGGCGTGTCGCGCCGCGTCCGGCCCCGAGGTCGAGGCGGCCTCCCGACAGCACGTCGAGCATGGCGGCGCGCTCGGCGACGCGGGCGGGGTGGTTGAAGTTGAACGGCATGCAGACCACGCCGTGGCCGAGCCTGATGCGCTCGGTGCGGGCCGCGACGTACGTCAGGAAGATCTCGGGCGCGCTCATGTGGGCGTACCACTTGAGGGAGTGGTGCTCGACGGCCCAGATCCGGTCGAATCCGGCCTGCTCGGCGAGGACGGCCTGGTCGACGCAGTCGCGCAGGACCCGCCGCTCGTGCTCGGGGGACGGGTCGGCGAGCTGGGCCTCAAAGATCATCGAGAACTTCACGTCCACCTCCGGGGTCCGTTCCGTTGTATTCCAAATCGGAACATCCGGCAAGGGGCGATCTCGCACGGACGCGGGACCGGGGACGCGCCCGCCTGGCTACGCTGGCTGGCATGCCATCCACCGCTGACGGGACCGCCGAGGAGGCGGCCGAGCCCGAGCCCGCGCCCGAGCCCGCCGGAGCCGCGGCCGGGGCGGCCGGGGCGGCCGACGCCGTGCGGCTGCCCGCGACGGCGTGGGCGGTGCTCGGCATCCTGTCGTTCGGCGAGGAGCTCACCGGCTACGAGGTGCGCCGCTGGTCCGACCACATCCTGCGGTTCTTCTACTGGAGCCCCGCGATGAGCCAGATCTACTCCGAGCTGAAGCGGCTCGAACAGGTCGGCTACGCCGCCTCCCGCACGGTCACCGGCGAGGACGTCCGCACCAAGCGCGTCTACGCGATCACCGGCGCCGGCCGCGACGCCCTCGCCCGCTGGGTGCGGACCGCGCCCGTCGAGCCACCCGTCCTCAAGCACGGCGCCGCCCTACGCGTGTGGCTCGGCCACCTCGCGACCCCCGACCGCCTGCGCGAGATCGTCTCCCAGCACCGCGACAACGCCCAGCGCCTCCACGAGGAGGCCGAGTACTCCCGCCAGACGGCCGCGGCCGAGCCCGGCTGGGGCTACCCCGAACTCGTCGCCCGCTGGGCGACCCGCTACTACGCCGCCGAACGCGACCTCGCCGACGCGATGCTCGCGGACCTGGAGGAACTGGCGCGGGCCCCGAGCCCCCGCCCGGCCCGGCGCGGTAGCCGCCGGGCGAGAGCCGACAGCGGACGGGCCGCTCTCTCAGGCGATGTGTCGTTCTGGCTCGGGGGACGGGTCGTCCTGGCTCAGGGCGGGGGCCGCCGGAGCCGAGCCAGGACGGGTCTCGGGTCAGTGCGTGGTCATGCGCGTCAGGAGGGCCGCGCGCGTTCCGGCGTCGATGCCGAGGCCGCGCTTGAGGAAGTTGGCGAACGAGCCGTACCGCCGGTGCGCCTCGTCGATCGCCACCGCCAGGTACTCGGGCTCGACGCGCTGGAGGGGGATGAGCAGGTCGGGATCGCGCATCAGCCCGGTGGCCCGGAGCTGCTCGCGCACCCGGGCGTCGGCGGCGGCGCGGAATGTGTTGGACGCGAGGTAGTCGGCGAGCGCGTCGGAGTGGGAGACGCCGAGGCTGCGGAGCAGCACGTACCCGAGCCAGCCCGTGCGGTCCTTCCCGGCGGTGCAGTGGAACAGGACGCGCTGCCCCGACGCGACGCTCTTCAGAACGGCGCCGAACCGCGCGCGCGAGTCGGGGTCGCTCACCAGCGTCCGGTAGAAGTCCTTCATGATCTGCGCGCCCTTGCCGCCGCCGAGCAGGGCCTCCTGCTGGACGGGGTCCCCGCTCGCGATCGCGCCGGTCATCGTGGCGAACATGCCGTTGTCGTCCACCGGCATCGCGGTCGCGGTGAGGCCGGGCGGCAGCCGGTCGGCGCCGTCGATCCGCACCTCGGCGGGCGTCCGGAAGTCGATCACCTGCGTGACGCCCAGCGCGGCGATCGCGGCCTGGTCGTTCGCGGTGGCCTTCGGCAGCGACTCGGAGCGGAACAGCAGTCCCGTCCTGACGCGCGTGCCGTACACGGTGCGGAAGCCGCCCTGATCGCGGAAGTTGACCAGCGCCTCCATCGGGATCTGGATGCTGCGCGTCACCGGGTGCGGACGGACGGCGGCGGGCGCGGCAGGCGCGGAGGGGGAGTGGGCGGGGGCTTGGGCGGCGTTCGCGGCGGGGGCACTCAGCACGGCGGCGAACGTGAGGCCGCAGGCGAGCAGGGCGCGGTGCTGCATGGGGGCTCCCAGGGCGAGGAGGATGTGATCGGCACCCTAGGGATCGGTGTTCCTGATCGGAACGAGTGGATCTAGCACCGTTCCGCATGGGGCGGACGCGAAGAGCATGAATCCAGGTCGGAGTGCGCGGACCGGGCCGAACCAGGCCAAATGCGACCGTGCGGCCGGGCGTCGCCGGAACGCGCTTGAGGCGCCGCCGGGGCCGGGTGCGGGCGTGAGACGGAGCCGCCCCGCCCCCCGAGGGAGGCGAGGCGGCTCCGGACTGAACGGATTCCTGGCAGTTCGTCGTGCGGGTCGGTGTTATGCGGGTTCGTTCCCGGGCTTCCATTTGATGCCGCAGCCGAGGCTGGGCGTGTGCGGTTCTGGAACGGTTTCACCTGCGAGAACGAGTTCGAGTGCGGCCCGCAAAGTCGAGCCGTCGGCCGGTACGTCGTTTCTGGGCCGGGCGCCGTCGAACTCGCCCCTGTAGGCGAGGCGGCGCTGCGCGTCGTACAGGAAGAAGTCGGGGGTGCACGCGGCCTTGTAGGCGAGCGCCACCTCCTGGGATTCGTCCACGAGGTACGGGAATCGGAATCCGGCTCGTTCCGCCTGTTCGCGCAGGTGGGAAGCGTCGTCGTCCGGATAGTCGGACACGTCGTTGCTACAGATCGCGACGGTCGACAATCCCTTTGCCGCGTATTCGGCGGTCACCTCGCCGATGCCTTTCTCGATGCGGCGGACGTAGGGGCAGTGGTTGGACAGGAAGACCACCAGCAATGCCGGAGAAGGCGGGAGGTCTTCGAGGGAGACGGTACGTGCGTCGATGGACGGCAGCGCGAATCCGGGGGCCGGCGTGCCGAGCGGGACCATGAACGATGCGATCGCCATACGGGCCATTCTCTCCCGGAGAACGCGGCCGCGGGACCGCCATTCAACCAAGCTAGCGCTCGGTGGATAGAGTACGGCTAGGCTGGAAGCGGCTGTGTTCCTAATCGAAAGAAGGTGGTCGGGTGCCGACGCAGGAGGAGATGAAGGCGGCGTTGCAGGGCTACGTCGACGGGTTCAACGCGGGCGATCCGGCGGCGGTGGCGGCGCTGTTCGCCGACGACGCCGTGGTGGAGGACCCGGTCGGGCATCCCCGGATCGCCGGCCGCGCGGCGATCGACGAGTTCTACGCCAACGCGGTCGCGGGCGGGGCCAAGCTCTCGCTGGACGGCCCGATCCGCGGCTCGCACGGCGACCGGGCCGCCATGGCGTTCACCGTCGAGGTCCCGGCGATGGGGATGCGGATCCGCGCGATCGACGTGATGACCTTCGGCCCGGACGGCAAGATCGTCAAGATGGAGGCCCACTGGGGCCCCGACGACATCGAGCAGTAACCCGCCGCCACGCCCACCACCCCCCGCCCGCCGCCCGCGCGCGACACCGGCGGCGTGCGCGAGGTGCGCGTGGGGGTGTACGCGGAGCGCATGCGGTGCCCGCCGCCCGTGTGTGGTGGCGGTGGCGCGCGTGCGGCGGTGCGTGAGGCGGCCGTGCGCGGCGTGCGTGCGGTGCCCCGCTACGTGCGCGGAGTGCGCGGCGGTCGTGACATGCGTGAGGTGGCCGCGGCGTGTGCGCAGTGCGTGTGGTGGTCGCCACGCGCGTGCGGTGGCGGCCGTGCGTGCGGCGGTGCGCGAGGTGCGTGCGGCGACGTGCGCGGGGTGCGTGTGGGATGTACGCGGAGGGCATGCGGTGGCCGCCGCCCGCCTGCGGTGGCGGCGCGCGTACGGGGGTGCGCGAGGCGCGTGCGGCAGGCTGCGCGGCGCGCGTGCGGTGACCCGCCATGGGCGCGGGGTGCGCGGTGGCCGCGACATGCGTGCGGTGGCGGCGGCGTGCGCGAGGTGCGTGTGGGGGTGTGCGCGGAGCGCATGCGGTGCCCGCCGCCCGCGTGCCGTGGCGGCGCGCGGGCGGCGGTGTGCGAGATGCGTGCGGTGGCGTGCGCGGCGTGTGTGCGGTGACCGCTACGTGCGCGGAGTGCGCGGTGGTCGTGACATGCGTGCGGTGGCGGCGGCGTGCATGCGGGCGGTGCGTGAGATGCGTGCAGTGGTGTGTGCGGTGGTGTGTGTGGAGTGCGGGTGGTGAGTCGTCGTGTGTGCGGCGTGCAGGCCGGGGGCGTGGTGGGCGCACAAGGGCGGGTGGGTGCTGTGAGGTGGGGCGTGGTGGGCGCGTGGGGACGTTTGGGGTGGGCGTTTGGAGGACAGGGTGGCCGGGTCTTGCCACGTCCGGATGAGGTCGTCCCGGGTGGGTTGCTCGAAAAACGTTCCTGTTTTTAGATCCGACTACGAGTACTTCTATGACGTGCGTCACATTGGGAATCCCGGCGCGCGTCACCCCGGGGGCCGGCCTTGTGATCCGCCGGGACTGATCACCCCGCACGTCACGCCACACGCCGGAAGCACCGACCTGGGCCGAATCTCTAGGAGGATCGATGAAGGCCCTTGTCAGACGTCTCGGCACACCCACCCTCGCGGCCTTCGCGGCCATCGGCCTCACCGCCGCCGCGGCCGCCGCCACCACCGTCCACCGCGACACCCTCGCCGGGCCGAACTACGACGGCCCGTACCAGATCACCAACCTCGGCAACATGACGTTCGCCGGCGGCGGGTTCAGCGCGAGCTGCACCGGCGCCGACCTGCGCGGAACGCTCACGCACACCGGTTCGGGCACGCTGGACAGCGCGTCGGTCACCGGCTGCACGAGCAGCATGGGCGCGGTCACCGTCACGTTCCTCAACCTGCCGTACACGCAGGGCACCCTGACGCACAACCCGATCGCGGGCGGCCGGGACGGCACGCTGACCTTCACCGACCCCAAGCTGTCGATCCGCGCCTCGTTCTCGCTCGGCTCGTGCACGTACGGGTTCGGCGGCTCGATCAACAGCCTGACCTTCAGCGTGTTCAACCGCGACAACGGGGCCCGCCCCAACCCGGCCGACGAGTTCCAGGGCCAGATGATCAACGCCTCGCTCACCAAGACCGGCGGGCCGTTCTTCTGCCCGACCGGCGTCCAGGCCAACGGCGTGGGCAAGGCCCGCGGCAAGGTCAACCCGGGCGACGCGGCCTACAACCAGAAGCTCTACCTCGGTCCGTAAGCCCCCCGTCCGCGACGCACCCCGCCGGGCCGCCTCCGTCCACCCCCGGAAGCGGCCCGGCGGGCTCGTCCCCCGTCCCACCGGGCCGGTCAACCCCCACTTCTCGGGATACCGGGACGCCTGTGGCCAGGCGAAAGTCGGGGGACAGGCCGAACGGGCGAGAGGGAGAACGACGATGACGCGATCGGGGAACATCCACAGGACCACGGCGGGGGCGGCCGCGGCGCTCGGGCTCTGCGCCGCGCTCGCGGGCCCGGCGGCCGCGGCGCCGGGGCCGGGGCCGACTCCGGGCGGCGCCGTGGCGGGCAAGACGGAGCACTGCGTCGTCCACCTGGAGGACCACGGCAAGCGCACGTGCCACGCGGGGTTCCGCGAGGCGGTCGAGGACGCGACGGGCGGGCGGGTCACCGACGCTCCCGACGACCCCGGGAAGGCCATGGCCGACCCGAACGTCCTCGACCGGATCGGCGCGACGGACGGCCCGCGGCTCGGGCCGATCGTCCTGTCGATCGAGTTCGAGCACATCAGGTTCGGGGGCTCCAGCATCTCGTTCACCGGCACCCACGAGTGCCAGAGCGGGACCGCGAACCCGGAGTTCAGCTACGAGGACCTCAACCGGGTCGGGTGGAACGACCGGATCTCCTCGTACCGGCTGTTCGCGAACTGCCTCGCCAACCACTACGAGAACCCCGCCTGGAACGGCGTCCAGACCGGCTACCAGGCGACCACGGAGTACATCGGCGACCTCATGAACGACCGGACGTCCTCACTCCGCTGGAGCTGACGGGCACCGCCGTCCCGGGCACCCGCCCGGGGCGGCGGTCCGGGCGGTTCCGGGACCGGAAACCGCCTTCTCACTGCTTGTGGTTTGGCTCATACTCTCCGTATGGGAACCCTCGCCGCCTCCCCGGCCATCGACATGGCGGGAGCCGCGAACGTCTGCGAGCTGGGCATGGTGATGTCCCGGCACGTCGGGCGCACGGTGCCGCACGACGGATACCTGTTCTTCGGGCTGGACCCGGTCACCGGCGTCGCGTCGTTCCACGACCGAAGCCCCGGCCTCGGCCGGCGGGCCGGGACGGGCGGGTTCCCGGGCGGCGACTTCGGCGGCGAGATGCGCATCACGCTGACCTGCGGGAAGTTGACGTGGGGCGGGCTGGTCCTGCTGCGCGGGCGCGACGTCCGGCCGTTCTCCGCCGTCGAGGCAGCGCGGGCCGAACGGCTCGCCGGGCCTCTCGGCGCGACGCTGAAGCGCTTCCTGGCGGTCAGGCCGACGTGCGCGCCGCGCCCGGTCGCGCCGGGCGTGGTCATCGTCGGAGCCGACGACGCGATCAGCGCCACGACCCCGGCGGGGCACGACTGGCTGGACGGGTTCGGGCCCGCCGCGCGTTCCGCCGGGGCGTTCGCGCTCCTGACGCACCGGGCGCGCCGCGCGCCGGGCCCGGTGCTGAGCCGCGTGCCGGTCGCCCACGGCTGGTCGGTCGTGCACGTCCAGCGCCTCGACGCCTCGCTGGACGACGAGATCGCGCTCACCTTCCAGACCGCCACGGCGAGCGCGCTGCTCCCGGTCGTCGCGGCGCTCCACGATCTGACCGCGCGGGAGCGCACCGTCGTCGAGCACGCCATGGCGGGCCTGCCCGCCAAGCAGATCGCGCGCCGGCTGGACCTGTCGCCGTACACGGTCAACGACCACTTCAAGGCCGTCTACCGCAAGGTCGGCGTCGCGGGCCGCGACGAGCTGCTCGCCGCGCTCAGCGGCTGAGCGGGCGGAACGGGGCCGGTCCCCGGCGGACCGGCCCCGCCGCTCACCCGTCGGAGGAGCCCCCGGCGTCGGAACCGTCGGAGGCGCCGGCATCGACCGGGCCCACGGGGCCGCTGATGGCGGCGATGCGCTTGGCCAGCTTCTCGCCGGAGCCGTCGCGGCGGCCCAGCTCGACGTTGAACGGGACGGCCTTGCCGTTGGCGGACGCCGCGCGGAGCGGCGTCGGGGCCACCCACGCCTGGATGAGGGTGTCCTCGCCCTTCAGGAAGCGGTGCGAGCGGACGCCGCCGGTGGCGCGGCCCTTGGCCGGGAAGTCGGCGAAGTCTGCCATCTTGACCGCGCCGGTCTGCGTGCCCGGCAGGGCGGACGACGAGCCGGACACCGTCACGACGCGGGCCTCCCGAGCCGGGTCGATCGCGCCGAACCACAGGACCCGCGCGCCCGCGCCGAGCTTGACGCCCGCCATGCCGCCCGCCCCGCGGCCCTGGGGCCGGACGAGCGACGCGGAGAAGTGCAGGAGCTGGGCGTCGGTGGTGACGAAGACCAGGTCGTGGTCCTCGGAGGGGAGGTGGACGGCGCCGACGACGCGGTCGCCCTCCTTGAGGCCGATCACCTCGAAGTCGTCGCGGTTGGCCGGGTAGTCGGGGACGACCCGTTTGACCACGCCCTGCTCGGTGCCGAGGGCGAGGCCGCCGCCCACGTCGTCGACGGCGGCGATGCCGACGATCGTCTCGTCCTGCTCCAGGTCGACGTACTCGGTGACCGGCGCCCCGCCCGCCAGCGAGGGCGGGGTCGCGGACGGCGGCAGGGTCGGCAGGTCGAGGACGTCCACGCGGATCATCCGGCCGAGGGACGTGACCGCGCCGACCTGGCCCCGCGCCGTCGCGGGAACGGCCGAGACCAGCACGTCGTGCGGCGCGCGGGCGCCCTCGGGCGGCAGCGGCGACGCGTCGTGCGTGCGCGCCATCAGGCCCGTGGACGACAGCAGCACCAGGCACGGGTCGTCGGCCACCTCCAAGGGGACGGCGGCGGTCGCGGCCTGGCCGGAGGACTCCAGCAGGACGGTGCGCCGGGGCGTCGCGAACTCGGCGGCGACGCCCGCGAGCTCGGAGGAGACCACGCCGCGCAGCTTGGCCTCCGACTCCAGGATCGCGGTGAGCTCGGCGATCTCGCGGCCGAGCTGCTCCTTCTCCTTCTCCAGCTCCAGCCGGTCGTAGCGGGTGAGGCGGCGCAGTGGCGTGTCGAGGATGTACTGCGCCTGGATCTCGGAGAGCTCGAAGATCTCCATCAGGCGCTGCTTGGCCTGCGCGGAGTCGTCGCTCTGCCGGATGACCTGGATGACCTCGTCGATGTTGAGCAGCGCGACGAGCAGGCCGTCGACGAGGTGCAGGCGGTCCTCGCGCTTCTTGCGCCGGAACAGCGAGCGCCTGCGGACCACGTCGATGCGGTGGTCGACGTAGACCTGGAGCAGCTCGCGCAGGCCGAGCGTGCGCGGCTGGCCGTCGACGAGCGTGACGTTGTTGATGCCGAAGGACTCCTCCATCGGCGTGAGCCGGTAGAGCTCGGCGAGGACGGCCTCGGGGTTGAAGCCGTTCTTGATCTCGATGACGAGGCGGAGGCCGACGTTGCGGTCGGTGAGGTCCTTCAGGTCGGCGATCCCGTTGAGCCGCTTGCTGTTGACCAGTTCCTTGATCTTGGCCTTGACGCGCTCGGGGCCGACCGCGTAGGGCAGCTCGGAGACCACGATGCCCTTGCGGCGGGGCGTGACGTTCTCGATGTGGACGCTCGCGCGGGTGCGGAACGTGCCGCGCCCGGTCTGGTAGGCGTCGCGGATGCCGTCCAGGCCGACGATCTTGCCGCCGGTGGGCAGGTCGGGGCCCGGGACGAAGCGCATCAGCTCGTCCAGCGTCGCCTCGGGGTGGTCGATCAGGTGCCGCGCGGCGGCGATCACCTCGCCGAGGTTGTGCGGCGCCATGTTGGTCGCCATGCCGACCGCGATGCCGGACGCGCCGTTGACCAGCAGGTTGGGGAACGCCGCCGGCAGGACGTCGGGCTCCATCTCCTGGCCGTCGTAGTTGGGCCGGAAGTCGACGGTGTCCTCGTCGATGGAGGCGACCATCGGCATGGCCTCGCGCGACAGCCGCGCCTCGGTGTAGCGCATGGCCGCCGGCATGTCGTCGCCGCCGAGGGAGCCGAAGTTGCCGTGCCCGTCGACCAGCGGCATCCGCATCGCCCACGGCTGGGCGAGCCGCACCATCGCGTCGTAGATCGCGCTGTCGCCGTGCGGATGCAGCTTGCCCATCACCTCGCCGACGACCCGGGCGCACTTGACGTGCCCCCGGTCGGGGCGCAGGCCCATCTCGTTCATCGAGTAGAGGATCCGGCGCTGCACCGGCTTCAACCCGTCGCGCGCGTCGGGGAGCGCCCGCTGGTAGATGACCGAGTAGGCGTACTCGAGGTAGCTGCCGCGCATCTCGTCGGAGACATCGACGTCGACGATGTTCTCTTCGAAGTCCGGCGGCGGGGGAGGGGCTTGGGATCCGCGTCGTGCCATGTGCAACATTGTGTCCGGTCCCAGGGACAGATTCGCACGCTACGGCTCCGGCGCGCCGTGTCGCGGCGCTTCCGCCCCGCCCGCCGGGGCCCGCGCGGCCCCTCCGCCGGGCCGCGCGGTCCGCCCGCCGGGGCCGCCGGGCCCCGGCCGCCGAGGAGGTTACGCGTGAGCTCACTGGCCGATTTCCAGAACGAGATCTACCTGAACGGGCTCGGCGACGCCGTCCCCGGCCTGCCGACGGACCTCACGCGACTGGAGGGGCTCGCCGAGCGCAGGCTGTCGGCGCAGGCGTTCGGGTACGTCGCCGGGTCGGCGGGCAGCGAGGCGACGGCCCGCGCCAACCGGGAGGCGTTCGACCGGTGGCGGATCGTCCCGCGGATGCTGCGCGACGTGTCCGTACGGGACCTGTCGGTGGAGGTGCTCGGCACGGCGATGCCCGCCCCCGTGCTGCTCGCGCCGATCGGCGTCCAGTCGATCCTGCACCCGGACGGCGAGCTCGCGGTCGCCCGCGCGGCGGCGGGGACCGGGCTGCCGATGGTGCTCAGCACGGCCGCGTCGTACACGATGGAGGACGTCGCGGAGGCGGGCGGCGGCGCGCCCCGCTGGTACCAGCTCTACTGGCCGAAGGACCGCGACCTCGCGGTCAGCTTCCTCGGGCGCGCCAAGGCCGCGGGCTACTCGGCGCTCGTCGTGACGCTCGACACGTTCACGCTGGCGTGGCGGCCCCGCGACCTCGACCAGGCGTACCTGCCGTTCCTGCGCGGGATCGGGGTGGCCAACTACCTGAGCGACCCGGTGTTCCAGCGGGCCGTCGGCGGGCCGGTCACCGACGCCAACCGGGACGCCGCGGTCCTGCACTGGGCCGCGACGTTCGGCAACCCCTCGCTCACCTGGGACGACCTCAGGTTCCTGCGCGAGCACTGGGACGGGCCGATCGCCCTCAAGGGCGTCCAGCACCCCGACGACGCGCGGCGCGCCGTCCACGCGGGCATGGACGGCGTGATCGTCTCCAACCACGGCGGCCGGCAGGTGGACGGCGCCGTCGCGTCCCTGGACGCCCTGCCGGCCGTGGTGGACGCGGTGGGCGACCAGATCTCCGTGCTGTTCGACAGCGGGATCCGTACGGGAGCGGACGTCGCCAAGGCGCTCGCCCTAGGGGCGAAGGCCGTTCTCGTCGCCCGTCCCTACGCGTACGGGCTCGCGCTGGGGGGCGAGGCGGGCGTACGGCACGTCCTGCGGTGCCTTCAGGCGGAACTTGAGCTGACCCTGGCGCTGTCGGGCCTCACCCGCCCGGACGAGCTCAACCTGGACGCCCTCGTACGTGCCTGAGCCGGGCCCGCGCGGGGGCCGCCCATGACGGATGTCATGGGTCGCCCCTGAGAACCTCCCGGCCCGCTCCTGACGCGCGTGACTGCACGTCCGGCGCGGGGCTCGGCAGCATGGAGGGCATGAAGGCACCAGTGATCGAGGTACGCGACCTTCGAGTCGGCTTCGGGGAGACCTCTCAGCGGAGCGGCGCCGTCGGGGATGTCTCGTTCACCGTGGCCCGCGGGGAGGTCTACGCCGTGCTCGGCCGGTACGGGGCGGGCAAGACGGCGCTGCTGGAGGCCCTCGCGGGCGTGCGGCGGCCGTCCGGCGGCACCGTGCGCGTGCGCGGGACCGACCCCTACGACGGGCGCGACGGACGCGGCGGCGCGCGGACGGGCGCGGTCTGGCGGGACGGCGGGCTGTTCCCGGGCCTCACCGTGGCGGAGGTCGTCGGCACGTGGCGGCGCTGGACCCTCGACCCGCTCGGCGGGGACGAGGCGCTGCGCCTGGCGGGCCTCGCCGGGGCGGCGGACGTCCCGTTCGAACGGCTGACTCCGGGGGAGCGGCGCCGGCTCGACCTGGCCCTCGCGCTGATCGGCCGTTCGGACGTGCTGCTGCTGGACGAGCCGACCGCCGGGCTGGACGGGGCGCACGCCCGAGAGGTCCGCGCCGTGGTCCGCGCGCTCGCCGCGCACGGCGTCACCGTCGTGATCACCACCCGCGACCCCGCGGAGGCGTGCCTCGCCGACCGGGTCGGCGTCCTGGACGGCGGGCGCCTGGTCACGGGCCGGGACGCGGCCCGTCCGCGCGCCGCCTGACCGCATACCCTGAGGGACCCCGAGGCCGGAGCGGACGCGAGCGGACCCCAGCGGGCCCGACCGGGCTCGCGCCGACCCGCGCCGACCCGGGGCGTCCCTCCGCAGAGGCCCGACGGACGGAGCAGGTTGCAGCCGAGGATCCCCCGCCCCACCGTGATCGCCACGATCGTCGTGGCGATGACGGCGCTGACCCTGGCCGGGTTCCTGCTGCCCGCGCTCGGCTACGAGCTGCTCACGCGCCGCGACCCCGTCCGGGCCGCGTTCTCCGCGGCGTGCGTCGCGGCGGTGCTCGGCCTGTACGGGCGGCTGCTGTGGCTCAACCTGATGCGCCGCACCGCCCACGGGCACCGGTACGGGCTGGCCGCGATCGCCGTCGTCTGCTGGGCGCTGCCCGCCCTGCTCGGCGCCGGCCACGGCTGGGGCAACGCGCTGGTCGTCCCGACGGGGCTGATCGCGGTCGTGCTGCCGCTGCGGCAGGCGGTCGGGGTCACGGCCGCCATGACCGTGCTCACGCCCGTGTACGGCGTGGCGCTCGGGCTGCCCGCGCTGTCGGTGCTGTACGAGGTGTCGGGCATCCCGCTCGCCTCGTTCTCCGGATACGCGCAGGTGTGGTTCTTCCACGTCGTCCAGGAGCTGCGGGAGGCCCGCGCGGAGCTGGCCCGGTCGGCGGTCGGCGAGGAGCGGCTCCGCTTCGCCCGCGACCTGCACGACGTCCTCGGCCACAGCCTCCAGGCGGTCGCGCTGCGCGCCGAGGTCGCCGAACGCTACCTGGAGCGCGATCCCGGCCGCGTCCGCAAGGAGCTGACCGAGATCCAGACCATGGCGCGCGACTCGGTCCGCGACGTCCGGGAGATCGTCCGCGGCTACCGGGCGACGTCGCTGCGCACCGAGCTGGACGGCATGTCGGCGGTGCTGCGCGCCGCCGGAATCAGGTGCGAGCGGCCGGAGATCGCCCCCGAGCCCCCCGCGCACGCGCACGAGCCGCTCGGCTGGGTCGCCCGCGAGGCGGCGACCAACGTGCTGCGGCACTCCAGCGCCACCTGGTGCCTGATCGAGGTCCGGACGGACGGCGCGCTCGTCCGGCTGGAGATCACCAACGACGGGGCGGCGCGCCGTGCCGCCGGGGACGCGGGCAGCGGGCTCGCGGGCCTCGCCGAACGGATCGCCGCCGCGGGCGGCGAGTTCGCCGCGGGCCCGGTCGGGGACGGGACGTTCCGGGTGGCCGCGGCCGTCCCGATGGAGAGGAAGACATGATCCGGGTGCTGCTGGCCGACGACCACCTCCTGATCAGGGAGGCGCTGGTCCTGCTGCTGGAGACCGAGGACGGGATCGAGGTCGTCGCCGACGTCGGGCGGGGGGACGAGGCGGTGGCCGAGGCGCTGCGCCGAAAACCCGACATCGCCGTCCTCGACATCGACATGCCGGGCCTGGACGGGCTCGCCGCCGCCGAGCGGCTCGCCCGCGACCTGCCCGGCTGCCGCCTGGTGATCGTCACCGCGCACGGCCGGCCGGGCAACCTGCGCCGGGCCATGGGCGCGGGCGTGCGCGGGTTCCTCGGCAAGGACGCCCCCGGCGCGCGCCTCGCGCAGGTCATCCGGCAGGTCGCGGACGGCGCCCGCTACATCGACCCGCAGCTCGCCGCCGACGCCCTCGCCGCCGAGGAGTGCCCGCTCACGCCGCGCGAGCTCGACACCCTGCGCGCCGCCGCTGGCGGCGCCCCCGTCTCCCGCATCGCGCGCGGGCTGGGCCTGTCGGAGGGCACCGTCCGCAACTACCTGTCGGCGGCCGTCACCAAGCTCGGCGTCGACAACCGGCACGCCGCCGTCCAGGCCGCCCGCGAGCTCGGCTGGCTCTGACCGCGCCCTCCGGCGGTGCCCCCTGACGGCCCGGGTCAGGCGGTCGCGCCGCCGTCCACGACCAGGTCGTGGCCGACGACGTAGGCCGCGTCGTCGGACGCCAGCCACAGCACGGCCGCCGCGATCTCGCCGGTTCCGCCGACGCGGGCCGCCGGGGTCGCGGCCCCGATCCGGGCGTCGCGGTCCGCGCGGGTCTCGCCGGGCCGGAACGACATGGCGGTGTCGGTCGCGCCGGGGCTGATCGCGTTGATCCGGACGCCGTCGGCGATGTGGTCGCGCGCCGCCGTCCGGCTGAGGACGCTGACGCCCGCCTTGCTCGCCGCGTACGCCGCGAGGCCCGGACGGCGGCCGTGCGCGCCGATGTTGGACGCCATGTTGACGATCGCGCCGCCCCCGTGCGCGCGCATGTGGGCGATCTCGTGCTTCATCGACAGGAACACGCCGGTCAGGTTGGCGGCGAGGACGCCCTCCCAGACCGCCTCGTCGAGGTCGGCGAGCGGCGCGGGCGCGCCGAGGATCCCGGCGTTGTTGAACGCGACGTGCAGGCCGCCGTGCCGTTCGACGGTGGTGGCGACCAGGCGGGCGACGGCGGCGGAGTCGGTCACGTCGGCGACGACGTGGTCGACGCGGCCCGGCCCGCCGTCCG
Source organism: Actinomadura sp. J1-007 (assembly GCF_009793335.1). Lineage (GTDB taxonomy): Bacteria > Actinomycetota > Actinomycetes > Streptosporangiales > Streptosporangiaceae > Spirillospora > Spirillospora yumaensis. The sequence goes on from NZ_WING01000001.1 coordinate 6,182,254, forward strand.
CCGCGGCCTCCTTCCCGGCCTCGGCGAGCGCGACCGGGTCGCGGCCCGCGAGGACGACCGTGGCGCCCTCCCGCGCGAACGCCCGGGCGGTGGCGCGGGCGATGGTCCCGGCGCCGCCGGTGATGAGGGCGACCTTGCCGCCGAAACGCGCGTCCATGGGGCACATCCTTTTCGAGATCGATCGTTCTTGAATTTGGGCCGAAGAGGGCCCCGTCCCGCGAGGAGGCGGGGCGGGCGAAGGGGTCAGGCGAGCAGGGTGAGGGCCTCGTCGGCGGCGTCCCGCAGCCGTTCGGAGCCGCCGGGCGTACGACTCATCACGCGCATCCCCTGGAACAGCACCAGCAGGAGCCGCGCCAGGGTGCGCGGATCCCTGCCCGACGGCAGCTCCCCTTGCGCGCGCGCCCGTACGAGCGCCGAGGTCAGCGCGGCCTCCAGCGTCGTCCAGCTCGACTCGACCAGGCGCGCGGCCTCGGGGTCGCGCGCGGCCAGCTCGACGGCCGCGTTGACGACCATGCAGCCGCGCCGCCGCGCGTCGTCCGCGGACCGCTCGGCGTACGTCGCGACGAGCGCCCGTACGGCGGGCAGCGCCGGGCCCGGCTGGGACAGCGCCTCGATGACGGCCGGGTCGGTCGCGCGCAGGTAGCGTTCGAGGGCCTTCAGGTAGAGGTCGTGCTTGCCGCCGTACGTCGCGTACAGGCTGGCGCGGGCGACGCCGAGGCGCTCGACGAGGTCGGCCATGGACGTCGCCTCGTACCCGCGCTCCCAGAACAGTTCGAGAGCGCGCTGGAGCGCCGCGTCCGGGTCGAATTCCTTGGTCCTCGCCACGCCCCGCATGCTAGATCGTTTGAGAACGATCGGTCAAATATGGGCGGGTGGACCGCGGCGGGACGGTCGGAGCCGCGGTCAGACCTGGGGGCGGGCTGCCGCCGCCGCCGGGCTGTCGAGGTCGAGCGCGTCGAGCACCGAGCCGTCGCCCGCGAGGGCCTCTAGGACCGGTCCACGGCGGGCCGCCCAGACCACCACCACGTGGCCGTGCGCCGGGACGAGCAGCGTGCGCTTGCCGACGCGGACCCGCGCGACCTCCGACGAGGCCCGCAGCCGCGCCTGGTTGACCCACTTGGCGCCCCAGGGCAGCAGCCGGTTGGCGTTGCGGACCGTGCGGCCCGACCCGTACCGCTCCAGGTGGCCGCCGAGTTCGGGCGCCGAGCGCCGGGTCAGCGGCTCGGCGGGCGCCGATCCGCCCCCGCCGCCGAGGCTCATCCACTCGCCGTCGCGCCGGTGGAACGTCCAGCCCTCGATGAACGGGGCGGCGTGCGGAGCGCCGCCCGGCCGGTGGAGGAACGTGACGACGGCGACGTCGCCGTCCATGTCGGTGCCGAGCGGGAGGAACTCCCGGTCGGCGTCGAACGCGTCCGGTGCCGGATCGGGCATGCCCTCCCGCAGGAGCCGCAGGCACTCCTCGTGCACCTCGTGGTCGTTCATCTCGCGCGGACCTCGTGATCGTGCAGACAGGGTAAAGGGCCCTCCCGCAAGAGGGCCCCTACGTCGGACTCACTCTAGAGGTCCGGCTCGTCTGGTTTCACCCGTCTGCCGTACTCGCGTCAACGGTTTGCCACCTCGCCGTCATCTGCGACGGTACGTCCCCTCCGCCGCCGCCGGATCGGAAGCCGACACCGTGGGAGACACGGGCGTCGCGGGGGTGTTTCCGGCGTCCGCGGGAACGCCGTCCCCGGCGGCGCTCGCGGGCCTGTGGGCGTTCAGGGCGAGAGCCGTGCAGAACGCCGCGAGGGGAGTTCCAGGCCGAGCGCGAGCGCCGAGGCGAGGGCGCGCTCGCCGCCGGACGTGGCGGTCATCACGTCGAACCAGGCGTCCATCAGCAGCAGCGCTCCCGTGGCGGCCGCTGTGAGCCCGTACCGGGCGTCCCCGCGCCGGAACAGCACGCCGGTGCCGAGCAGACCCGCCGCCAGCATCAGGTCCAGCCCGACCCACGCGGCCGACCAGTGCGACACCTGCGCGGTGGACGGCAACCGGACCGCGAGCACCACCGTCCACGGAACGAGCGCCATCGCGCCCCCGATCAGGCCCGGTCCGATCCATCTCTCCCGCACGCGGACGCGGGGCGTGAACGACCGGGGAGCGGAGGCGCCGCGAGTGGAAGGGACGTCCTCCCGGGGCGTCTGGAAGCGCCGCTCCGCGCGCCCGCGCGGGGCCGACCGGAGCGGCGCGGCGGAAACGGCGGAAAGCCCGCGGCGGCGGATGGGGGAGGACGGAACGAAGCCGGCGACCATGGCGAACTCCTCAACGGGGCGGTGCGGGTACGCGTCCAAGCCTCGCCGCGAGGAGGGGTCACTTTCAGTAGCCCCGGTATCCGATTCGGGGTGGCACTAGTTGCACCCCAGAGCCTGGAGCGTGATTCATGGACCCACCCCAACTGCACTAATACGGTTGATCCATGGCATCCATCTCCCCGGCGCGGCGCGCCCTCGCGCGCGCCCCGTGGTCGCGCGGGGCGTGGCGGGACACGGCCTTCGCCGTCTCAGGGGTGCCGTTGCAGTGCGCCGGGTGGACGATCCTCGGGGCGCCGTGGGCGTTCTTCGCCCCGGAGGACATGACCATGGTCGCGCTCGTGGCCGTCGTGTCGTGCGCGCTGCTGCTGCTGGTGATCCGGCCGCTGACGGCGGCGCAGCGGGAACGGTGCTGGGCGATGCTCGGCCTGGAGATCCCGCGCCTGGACGCGGTGGACGGCGCGGACGGCGGGAGGCTCGGAGTGCTGCGCGACCTGCGCTCACCCGAGCTGTGGCGGGTGCTGCGCTACCACCTGCTGGCCGGGCCGCTCCTCGCGTTCGGCGGGCTGGCGACGGTCACCGCCTGGACGGGCGCGTTCCTCCTCGGCGGCCTCGGCGCGTACGCGTGGGCGCTGCCCGACTCCAGCCCGCTCAGCCTGACGACCCACGCGACCCGGACCGCCGCGCTGACCGCCGTCGGCGTCGCGCTCCTGGCCGCGGCGCCCTGGATCGCGGCGGCCGTCCGCGGCCTGGACGTCCGCGCGGCCGTCGCGTACCTCGGGCCGGACCGCGCCAAGGAGCTGGAGCGCCGCGTCGAGGACCTGGCCGAGAAGCGCGCCAGCGTGGTGGACGCCGCCGACATCGAGCGCCGCCGCATCGAGCGCGACCTGCACGACGGCGCGCAGCAGCGGCTGGTCTCCCTCGCCATGAACCTCGGCCTCGCCCGCGAGACCCTCACCGGCGTCCCCGGCCCCGCCATGCAGGTGATCGTCGAGGCGCACGAGGAGGCCAAGGAGGCGCTCACCGAGCTGCGCAACCTCATCCGCGGCCTGCACCCGGCCGTGCTGGAGGACCGCGGACTGGACGCCGCGCTGTCCGGCGTCGCCGCCCGCGTCCCCCTGCCCGTGCGGCTCCGGGTGGAGATCGAGCCGCGCGTGTCGTCCACCGTCGAGGCGGTCGCCTACTTCGTCGTCTCCGAGGCGCTGACCAACGTCGTCAAGCACGCGCGCGCGACCGGCGTGACGGTCACCGTCGCGCGCCGGGGGGCCGTGCTGCGCGTCCTGGTCGCCGACGACGGCGTGGGCGGCGCCGACCCGTCCCGCGGCACCGGCCTGAACGGCCTCGCGCGCCGGGTCGAGTCGGTGGACGGTACGTTCCGGATCACCAGCCCCGCCGGGGGCCCGACGACCGTCACCGTGGAGTTGCCGTGCGCATTGTGATCGCCGAGGACTCGGTCCTGCTGCGGGCCGGGCTGATCAAGCTGCTGGAGACCTCGGGGTTCGAGGTCGCCGCGGCGGTCGGCGACGCGGACGCCCTGCTCGCCGCCGTCCGCGAGCACCGGCCCGACGCGGCGATCGTGGACGTTCGGATGCCGCCCGGCTTCACCGACGAGGGCGTCCGCGCGGCGCTGGTCATGCGCCGCGAGTCGCCCGAGGTCGCCGTGCTGCTGCTGTCGCAGTACGTCGAGGAGCGGTACGCGGCGGACCTGCTGTCGACCAGCACCAGCGGGATCGGCTACCTGCTGAAGGACCGCGTCGCCGACGTGTCGGTCTTCCTCGACGCCCTGCGCCGCGTCGCGGCCGGCGGCGCGGCCCTCGACCCGGAGGTCGTCTCGCAGCTCCTGCTGCGCCGCCACCGCGACCCGCTGGACCGGCTCACGCCCCGCGAGCGGGACGTCCTCGGGCTCATGGCCGAGGGCCGTTCCAACGCGGGCATCGCCGCCGCCCTGGTGGTGAGCGAGAGCGCCGTCGCCAAGCACATCAACAGCATCTTCGCCAAGCTCGACCTCCCGCACGCGGAGGGCGACCACCGCCGCGTCCTCGCCGTGCTGCGCTTCCTGGAGGGCGACACGTGACCCGCCGCCCCGGCGCTCCCGGCGCTCCCGGCGCTCCGCCCGCGCCCGAGGGCCTGGACGCGACGGACGTGACGGGCTCGTCTGGCTCGTCTGGCTCGTCTGGCGCGGACGGCGCGGACGGCGCGGACGGTGTGGGGAAGGCGCGGCCGCGGCGCAGGGCGGTGTGGATCGTGCTCGCCGCGCTCACCGCGTTCGTGCTCGTCGTGCCGACGTGCCTCCAGCTCTTCGGGCAGGCCGTCAAGCGGTCGGAGTCGAGCTCGCGGACGTTCCGGCAGCCGTTCGACGAGGTGCGCCTCGACGTCGGCGACGCGTCGGTCGCGCTCGGGCCCGGCCGGGCGGGGGAGGCGACCGTCCACCAGAAGCTGAGCTGGGCGCTCAGCAAGCCGACCGTGGACGTCGGCGTGGTGGGCCGGTCGCTGGTCGTCGAGTTCTCGTGCGACGGCCGGTCCGAGCTGTTCGAGAGCGAGGAGTGCGGGGCCGACCTGGACCTGCGGGTGCCGCCCGGCGTCCGGATCTGGGCGACGTCCGGGTCCGGGGAGGTCCAGGTGCGCGGCCTGACCGGGGAGCTCGACCTGCGGGCGGGGTCGGGGGACGTGCGGCTCGCCCACGTGAGCGGGCGCCTCAGCGTGCGGGTCGGGTCGGGGCAGGTCAAGGGGACCGGCATCACCTCGCCGAAGGTCTCGGGGCGGGTGCGGTCCGGGGAGCTGGACCTCGCGTTCGCCGAGCCGCCGCGCAGCGTCGGCGTCGAGGCGGGGTCGGGGTCCCTGCGGCTCGGGCTGCCGCGCGGCTCGTCCTACCGCGTGCTCGGCTGGACGGGCGCGGGCTCGTCCCACTTGAACAAGGCCCTGGTGGACGACCGGGCGTCCTCGGTGCTCTCGCTGCGCAGCGGCTCGGGCTCGACCTGGGTCGACTACGCCGACGCCGACTGATCCCGGCCCCGGGACGGGGTGGGACAGGTCACTCCGGGTGGATTTGCGTCATGTGTGACTTGCGGGTTTACTGATGACCATGACCGCCGTACGCCCCTGCCCGACGCGCCGCTCGCAGCCCATGCGGACGCCGCGCGCCATGGTGTGTGCGCGCGGCCGTCGAATGTGTGCTCGCTGAGGGCCCCTGACCGAGGCTCGCGCCCCGAAGCGAGCACCGCCGAGACCCCAGAGCCGCGCTCATGACCTTCGAACGCCATCTGCTCAGCCACGCGCCGTTCCCGCCGGGCCGCTCCTAGAGCCGCCCGCCCCGCGCACGGACGCCGCCACCGCTGAACACCGCCGTCCGCCCGCGCCGGCGCCCGCCGACCGCACTCGCTGAGCACGGTCGTCACGGGCGCACGGAGTGGCGGGCCCGCCGGACGCCGCGTTCCGCCCTTCCCCCGCCCGCACCGCCGTCCGCCCGGACGGCGCTCTCGCACGCACGGATGATTCCCTGTGATTCAGATAGAAAAGCTCCGAAAGGTCTACCGCACCCGCGGACGCGAGGTCACCGCCGTCGACGGCGTCGACCTCACCGTCGCGGAGGGCGAGATCTTCGGCGTGCTGGGCCGCAGCGGCGCGGGCAAGAGCACGCTGCTGCGCTGCGTCAACCTCCTCGAACGGCCCGACTCGGGCCGGGTGCTGATCGACGGGCGCGACCTGCTGGCGCTGCCGGGCTCGCAGCTGCGCGCCGCCCGCCAGGGCATCGGCATGATCCACCAGCACTTCGGGCTGCTCGGCAGCCGCACCGTCGCGGGGAACGTCGCGTTCCCCCTGGAGGTCATGGGGGTGCCGAGGGCCGAGCGCGCCGAGCGCGTCGCCGAGCTGCTGGACCTGGTCGGCCTCACCGAGCACGCGCGGGCCTACCCCGCGCAGATCTCCGGCGGGCAGAAGCAGCGCGTCGGCATCGCCCGCGCGCTCGCGGGCCGCCCGAAGGTGCTGCTGTCGGACGAGGCGACCTCGGCGCTCGACCCCGAGACCACCGCCTCGATCCTGGAGCTGCTGCGCGGCCTGAGCCGCCGGCTCGGGCTCACCGTGCTGCTGATCACGCACGAGATGGACGTGGTCAAGCGGATCTGCGACTCGGCCGCCATCATGCGCGCCGGCCGCGTGGTGGAGACCGGACCGGTCCGCGAGCTGCTGCTGCGCCCGGGTTCCGAGCTGGCGCGCGGCCTGTTCCCGCTGCCCGAGCCGGAGCCGCGCGCCGGGACGACCGTGGTGGACGTGACGTTCGACGGCGACAGCGCCGACCGGCCGTTCGTGTCGTCGCTGGCCCGCACGTACTCCATCGACGTCAACATCCTCGGCGGCGCCGTCGAGCAGATCGGCGACGGCCGCGTCGGGCGGCTGCGCATCGAGCTGCCCGGCGACCCCGAGGTCAACGCCGCCCAGCTCGCCCATCTGCGCGACGCCGGGCTCACCGTCGAGGTCCGCGAGCCCGCCGGCGCGGACGGCGCGAGCGGCGCGGACGCCGAGGGCGCGGGCGGCGCGAGCGGCGCGGACGCCGACGGCACGGACGGCGCGGGCGGCGCGGGCGGCGCCGCGCAGGACGACGACCTCGGGCCCGACGCCCGCACTTCCGAGGAGGCACCGCTCCGATGACCTGGGACGAACTTCGGCCGCTGCTCGGCCAGGCCACGCTGGAGACCCTCCAGATGACCGCGTGGTCGGCGGTGCTGACCGCGATCGGCGGGACGCTGGTCGGCGTCCTGCTGGTCCTCACCGAACGCGGCGGCCTGCTCCCGCTCGCCCCGCTCAACAAGGTGCTCGGCGCGGTCGTCAACATCGGGCGGGCGCTGCCGTTCATCATCCTGATGGTCGCGATCATCCCGTTCACCCGCGCGATTACCGGCACCACCATCGGGACGACCGCGGCGATCGTGCCGCTGACCGTCGCCGCCATCCCGTTCTACGCGCGGCTCGTCGAGACGGCCCTGCACGAGGTGGAACCCGGCGTGATCGACGCGGCGCGGGCGATGGGCGCCTCCCGGGCGCAGATCGTCCGCAAGGTGCTGCTGCGCGAGGCGCGGCCCGGCCTCGCCGCCGGGATGACCATCACGGTCGTCGCGATCGTCGGCTACTCGGCGATGGCCGGGGCGATCGGCGGCGGCGGCCTCGGCGACCTCGCCGTCCGGTACGGCTACCAGCGGTTCGAGGGCGGCGTGATGCTCGTGACCGTCGTGCTGCTCGTGGCGGCCGTGCAGGTCGTCCAGACGTTCGGCGACCTGCTCGTCCGGCGCCTGTCCCACAAATGACCCGTTGACCCGCTAGATATTGAGAAGAAAGGCGCCTCCCGTGCTTCGCAAGTTCTCCGTCGCGGTCGCCGCGGCCGGCCTGCTCTTCGGCCTGACCGCCACCGCCTGCGGCTCCTCCGACTCCGGTTCCGGCGAGAACGACCCGCTGAAGGTCGGCGCGAGCCCGTCGCCGCACGCCGAGATCCTGGCCTACGTCAAGGACAATTTGGCCTCCAAGGCCGGGCTGAAGCTGGAGGTCAAGGAGTTCTCCGACTACGTCCAGCCCAACATGGCCCTGAACGACGGCCAGATCGGCGCCAACTACTTCCAGCACAAGCCGTACCTGGACGACTTCGACAAGACCAAGGGCACCAAGCTGAGCTGGGTCGCGCCGATCCACGTCGAGCCGCTTGGCGTGTACTCCAAGAAGGCCAAGCAGCTCAACGCGCTGCCGCAGGGCGCGACCGTCGCCATCCCGAACGACGCCACCAACGGCGCCCGCGCGCTGAAGCTGCTCGCCGACAACGGCCTGATCACGATGAAGGCGGGCGCGGGGACGGAGGCGACCGAGAAGGACGTCGCGACCAACGCCAAGGGCCTGAAGTTCAAGGCGCTGGAGGCCGCGCAGCTTCCGCGCTCCCTCCAGGACGTGGACGCCGCCGTCATCAACGGCAACTTCGCGCTGGAGGGCGGCCTGACCCCGTCCAAGGACGCCCTCGCGCTGGAGAAGGCCCAGGGCAACCCGTACGCCAACGGCATCGTGGTGAAGTCCGGCAAGGAGGACGACCCGCGCGTGAAGAAGCTGGTCCAGCTCCTCCAGGGGCCGGAGGTCAAGAAGTTCATCGAGGAGAAGTTCAAGGGCTCGGTCCTGCCCGCCGCCTGATCCGCGGCGAGTCAGTGGCGAAGGCCCCCGGGACGCCGTTCCGGGGGCCTTCGCATGCCCGCGCCAGGGGCGTCGCCGGGCGCGGGCGGCCCGTTCTTAGCGGAACGCGCGGAACGCGTCCGGATGTCGGGCACGGCTGGTAGGAACAGGTCCCTACGATCAAGCGAGAGGGGACCGATGACCATTCACGAGCATGTCGCCGAGTTCGCCGGGCTGCCGGTGGAGGACTTCCAGGACCTGGCCGGCGACCCGCCGCCGGAGTCGGGCGAACGGGTGCCGGAGGCGGGGGCGGTGGCCTGGGGCGTCCGGACGGGGTTCGACGAGGCCCCGTTCCCCGAGGTGTTCGGCCGCTTCGTCGAGAACGTCGAGACCGAGAAGGTGACCGCGCTCGTCATCGGCTACTGGGGCGCCTCCTACGACCAGGGCGCGGCCGACCCGGTGGCCCTCCTCGCGGACGCCGCCGACCGGTTCCCCGCGCTGCGGGCGCTCTTCATCGGCGACATCGTGATGGAGGAGTCGGAGGTCTCGTGGATCGAGCACTCCGACATCACCCCGGTGTTCGAGGCGTACCCCCGGCTGGAGCGGTTCGACGTGCGCGGCTCGCAGGAGATGCGGCTGAAGCCGATCCGCAGCGAGCACCTCAAGGTGCTGCGGTTCGAGTCGGGAGGGCTGCCGGCCGGGGTCGTCCGGGCCGTCGCCGCCTCCGACCTGCCCGCCCTGGAGCGGCTCGACCTGTGGCTCGGCACCGAGAACTACGGGGGCGACGCCACCGTCCGCGACCTCGCGCCGCTGCTGAGCGGCGAGCGCTTCCCGGCGCTGCGCCACCTCGGCCTGGAGAACAGCGAGATCCAGGACGAGATCGCCGCCGCCGTCGCCGGGGCGCCGGTCGTCGCGCGCCTCGAAACGCTCAGCCTCGCGATGGGCGCGCTGACCGACGAGGGCGCGGAGGCGCTGCTGACGGGGCAGCCGCTCACCCACCTGCGCCGCCTCGACCTGCACCACCACTTCCTCACCGACCCGATGGTCGAACGGGTCTCCGCCGCGCTGCCCGGAGTGGAGGTCGATCTGAACGAGCAGGAGGAGCCCGACGACGACTGGCGCTACATCGCCGTCTCCGAATGAGCCTGTGACCTAAGTCACGTCGGCCGATGCGCAAAGGCGGGCGGACGGCTCCGACCAGCGGAGGGGACCACACGAGGGCCCCACCGTACGGAGCCGTTCAGGAGGACAGCCGATGCGCGACAAGTCGAACGAATCAGATGGGCCGGGTGCGCCGGGGGCGGGCGGTCCGGGCGCCGGGTCCGGCGCGCCGGGCGAGGCCACCGGGGCGGCTGGAGCGGCCGGGGCGCGGGCCGGGCGGCGGGAGTGGCTGGGGCTGGCCGTGCTGGTCCTGCCGACCCTGCTGGTCGCCCTCGACGTCAACGTGCTGTTCCTGGCGCTGCCGGAGCTGAGCGCCGATCTCGGGACGAGCGGCGTGCAGCAGCTCTGGATCACCGACGTCTACGGGTTCATGGTGGCCGGGCTGGTGATCACCATGGGGACGCTGGGCGACCGGATCGGGCGGCGCAGGCTGCTGCTGGCGGGCGGCGCCGCGTTCGCCGCCGCGTCGGCGGCCGCCGCGTACGCGACGAGCCCGGCGATGCTGATCGGTGCCCGGACCCTGCTCGGCGTCGCCGGGGCGACCCTGATGCCGTCCACCCTGGCGCTGATCACCAACATGTTCCGCGACGCCCGCCAGCGGGGGTCGGCCATCGCGGTCTGGGCCACGTGCCAGTTCGCGGGCGCGGCGCTCGGGCCGGTTGTCGGCGGCGTGCTGCTGGAGCGCTTCTGGTGGGGCTCGGTGTTCCTGATGGCGGTGCCGGTCATGGCGGTGCTGCTGGTCGCCGGGCCCCTGCTGCTGCCCGAGTTCCGCACGCCCGGCGCGGGGCGGATCGATCCGGTCAGCGTCGCGCTGTCGCTGCTGGCCGTCCTGCCCGCGGTGTACGGCGTCAAGGACCTGGCCGCCGCGGGCGACGGGCCGCGGGCCGTCCCGGTCGCCGCGATCGCCGCGGGGGCCGTGTTCGCCGTGCTGTTCGCGCGGCGCCAGCTCCGGCTGGACGAACCGCTGCTGGACCTGCGCCTGCTCGTCCGCCGCCCGGTCGCGATGGTGCTGGCCGCGCTCACGCTCGCCGGGGTCGCCATGGCCGGAACGGGGCTGATGGTCACCCAGTACCTCCAGTCCGTCCTCGGCTACTCGCCGATGGAGTCGGCGCTGTGGTTCGCGCCGATGGGTCTCGGCGTCGCGGCCGGGACGATGCTGACCCCGGCCGTCACCCGCAGGATCCCGCCGCGCGCGGCCATCGCGGGCGGGCTGGCGGTCTCGGCCGCGGGCGCCGCGCTGGTGGCCGGGGCCGGCGCGGGCGCCGCCTCCGGCGGGCCCTGGGCGACCGTCGCGGGGATCGCCGTCCTCGCCTTCGGGACGGGCCCGCTGTTCGCGCACGGCACGCACCTGGTGGTCGGCTCCGTTCCGCCCGAACGCGCCGGATCGGCCGCCTCCACCTCGGAGACGGCCAACTACCTCGGCGGAACGCTCGGCATGGCCCTGCTCGGCACCGTCGGCGCGGCCGTCTACCGGCACCACATGGACGGGGCCGTCCTGCCCGCCGGCGTCGGTGAGCACGCGGAGGAGACCATCGCCGCGGCGGCCGCCGCCGCGCGCGGCCTGCCGTCCGCCGACGCGGCCGACCTGCTGAGGAACGCGCACGACGCGTTCACCGGCGGGCTCACCGTGGTCGCGGTGGCCTGCGCCGCGGTGTTCGCCGTCCTGGCCCTCGGCGCGGCCCGCCTCCTGCCGCGCGACGAGCGCGCCGCCGAGGAGGAGAAGCCCGCGGACAGCGCCCGCGAGCCGTCTCCGGCGGCTTGACGGACGCGCCCGCCGGCCGCGGGCCGGGGCGATGTGCCGTACGTGCCGTCCGCCGATCGCCCGTGCGCCGCCTGCGGGTTCGCGGGCGCGGGCCCGGAGTGTCGGCCGCGGCTGGTAGGACAGAACCCGATGATCTCCCGGAAGGTGAGGGGCGAATGACGTTCACGGTCATCGGGACGCCCGGAGACCGCCGCACGGAGCTGTTCGCTGCGGCGTGCCGCTCCGCCGGCGCGGACGCCCCGACCGTCGTTCCCTGGAGCGACGTCCTGCGCGGCGGCGCCGTGCGGGTCGAGCCGGGCACGATGCTGCGCATCGACTCTCCAGGGGAGGATCCGGAGGCCGACGCGCTGCTGCGAGGGGAAGGCGATCCGTCGCGCGTCGGAGGCGGAGCGCGCTGGTACCGCACGTTCACCGCCGCGCTCGGCCGGATCGCGTGCGCGGGCGCGCGGGCAGGAGGACGGGCGCTGAACGACGTCGGCGACATCGCCGTGATGTTCGACAAGCGTCTGTGCCACGCGCGCCTGCAAAGCGCCGGAGTGCCCGTCCCCGGCGCACTGCCCGACGTGGACGGCTACGCGGCGCTGCGTGAACGGATGGAGTGCACGGGTTTCCGACGGGTCTTCGTGAAGCCCGCGCACGGATCGTCCGCGTCGGGCGTCATCGCGTTGCAGACGGCGCCGAACGGGCGGATCAAGGCCGTCACGTCCGCCGCGCCGGGGCCCGGCGGCGGATACGTCAACTCGCTGCGCGTGCGCGCGTACGAGAGCGAGCCGGAGGTCGCGGCGCTCATCGGCGCGCTCGCCCCCGACGGGCTGCACGTGGAGCGGTGGGTGCCGAAGGCCGCGCTGAACGGACGTTCCCTCGACCTGCGGGTGGTCGTCATCGCCGGGGAGCCGACGCACGCCGTCGTCCGGACGAGCCGTTCCCCCATGACCAACCTCCACCTCGGCGGCGCCCGCGGAGACCTCGGGGCGGTGCGCGCGGCCCTCGGCGAGCGGGGCTGGCGCGGCGCGCTCGACGCGTGCGCGCGGGCGGCGGCGTGCTTTCCGGGGTCGCTCATGGTGGGCGTCGACCTGCTCGTCGAGACCGGCTGGCGGCGGGTCGCGGTCGGCGAGGTCAACGCGTTCGGCGACCTGCTGCCGGGGCTGACGGGCCTGCCCGGCGGCGCCGCCGAGGGCCTCGACACCTACACCGCGCAGGTCAGGGCCGCCCTGTCCGAGAAGCTCCCCGCATGACCGACATGAACGCCATCGTGGGCGGCCACGACATCCTGCTCGTGACGCTCGACACGCTGCGCTACGACGTGGCCGCCCGGCTCGCCGCCTCCGGCGAGACCCCGGTCCTCACCGCGCTCCTCCCGGGCGGGCGGTGGGAACGGCGCCACACCCCGGGCAGCTTCACGTACGCCGCGCACGCCGCGATGCTGGCGGGGTTCCTTCCCACGCCCGCGTCCCCGGGGCCGCATCCGCGCCTGTTCGCCGGACGTTTCCCGGGCAGCGAGACCACCGCCGACGGCACCTGGACCTACGACGCCGCAGACCTGCCGTCCGGCCTCGCCAAGGCCGGGTACCACACGGCCTGCGTCGGCGGCGTCGGCTTCTTCAACAAGCGCACGCCGCTCGGGTCCGTCCTGCCCGGCCTCTTCGCCGAAAGCCACTGGGAACCGGAATTCGGCGTCACCGACCCCTCCAGCCTGGAAAACCAGATCGCGCGCGTGGCCGAGATCCTGGAACGCCTCCCGCCCGACCGCCGCCTCTTCCTGCTGCTGAACGTCGCGGCCCTGCACCAGCCCAACTGGTTCTACCTGAACGACGTCCCCGCCGCGCAGGCACGGCGGGGAGCGCCTCGCGAGACCGCAGGTCCGGAATCCGCCTCGTCCGAGGGCGACTCCCTGGAGAGCCACGCCGCCGCGCTGCGCTACGTCGACCGGCAGCTCGGGCGGCTGTTCGACCTGATGCGGCGTCCGTGCTTCGTCATCGTCTGCTCCGACCACGGGACCGCCTACGGCGAGGACGGCCACATCGGGCACCGCATCGGCCACGAGGTCGTGTGGACGGTGCCCTACGGGGAGTTCGTGCTGAAGTGACCACCGACCCGACCGACCCCATCGACCCCGCGGTGCCTTCCGGCCCCTACCAGGGGTACGTGTACGCCTACCCGCACAAGACCGCCTACCGGCCGCTCGTCCCGCGCCCAACGCTGCGCGAGGTATGGGCGAACGAGCCGAGAGACGCCCTCTTCCTCTACCTGCACATACCGTTCTGCGAGATGCGCTGCGGGTTCTGCAACCTGTTCACCCGCACGGGCGCGCCCGAGGAGCTGACCGGCGCCTACCTGGACGCCCTCGAACGGCAGGCCGCCGCGGCGTGGGACGCCCTCGGCGAGGTGTCGTTCGCGACGGCGGCGTTCGGCGGCGGCACCCCCACCTACCTGACCGCGCCGGAGCTGGAACGCCTCTGCGACATCGCCGGAAGCCGCGCCGCGCTCGGCGCGATCCCGCTGGGGGTCGAGACGTCCCCGGCGACCGCGACCACCGACCGCCTCACCGTCCTCGCCGAACGCGGCACGACCCGTATCTCGATCGGCGTGCAGAGCTTCATCGACGAGGAAGCGCGCGCGGCCGTACGCCCGCAGAAGCGCGCGGAGGTCGAGGCGGCGCTGGACCGCATCCGGGCGGTGGGCTTTCCCACGCTCAACATCGACCTCATCTACGGGATCGACGGCCAGACCCCCGCGTCCTGGCTGCATTCCTTGGACGCCGCCCTGAAATGGCGTCCAGAAGAGCTGTATCTGTATCCGCTGTACGTCCGTCCCCTCACAGGGCTGGGCCGCCGCGCGACAGACTGGGACGACCACCGCCTGGAGCTGTATCGTCTGGGCCGCGACCACCTTCTGGCGAACGGCTACGAGCAGGTCTCCATGCGGATGTTCCGCCTGCCCGGGGACGCCGCGGACGCGCCCGGCACGGAGTACTGCTGCCAGACGGACGGCATGGTCGGCCTCGGCTGCGGCGCCCGCTCGTACACCTCGGAACTGCACTACTCGTTCGACTACGCGGTGGGCGCGACGCCCGTACGAGCCATCATCGACGATTACGTGCGGGAAACCGACTTCTCCGCGGCCCGCGTCGGCTTCTCCCTGGACGACGACGAACGGCGCCGACGGCACCTCATCCAGTCGTTGCTGCAAACCACCGGGCTCGACCGTTCCGCCTACCGGGCGCGCTTCGGAACGGACCCCGCCGACGATTTCGACCTCGCCCCATTCGCCGCGCGCGGCTGGCTGGACGAGACCCCGTCCCTCATCACGCTTTCACCGGAGGGACTCGCGCACTCCGACGCGATCGGCCCCGCGCTCTTCTCCCGCGCGTGCGGGAACTCATGGACGCCTACGAGGCCCGCTGATGGACGGCCACCTCACGATCCTCTACCGGGGCCCGCTCGCGAGCTGCGACTACGACTGCCCCTACTGCCCGTTCGCGAAACGGCGCGACACCCCCGCGCAGCTGCGCTCCGACCGTACGGCGCTCGAACGCTTCGCCGCCTGGGTCACGGCCCAGGACCACCCGTGTCCGTGCTGTTCACGCCGTGGGGCGAAGGACTCGTCCGCTCCTGGTACCGGCGCGCCCTCGTCGACCTCAGCCACCTCCCGCACGTCGAACGCGTCGCCATCCAGACCAACCTCAGCCACCGCACCGCCTGGACCGCCGACGCCGATCCCGCCAAACTCGCCCTCTGGACGACGTACCATCCGGGCCAGGTCCCGTACGAACGCTTCCTCGGAAAGTGCCGCGACCTGCACGCGCGCGGCGTCCGCTTCAGCGTCGGCGTGGTCGGCCAGCCCGAACACCTCGACGCGGCCCGGCGGCTGCGCGCCGACCTGCCCGCCGGCACCTATCTCTGGGTGAACGCCGCGGAAGGCCGTACCTACACCGACGACGAGGCCGCCGCCTGGACGGAGCTGGATCCGCTGTTCTCCTACAGCCGGCGTCCGCACGCGAGCGCGGGCCGTGCCTGCCGTACGGGCGAGTCCGTCATCTCGGTGGACGGCGACGGCACGGTGCGGCGCTGCCATTTCGTGCCGACGGTGCTGGGCAACCTCTACGACGGCTCGTTCCGCGAAGCCCTGCGCCCCCGCCCGTGCCCCCTGCACACGTGCGACTGCCACATCGGCTACGTCCACCTGGAGCCACTGGGCCTCTACGACGTCTTCGCCGGAGGGGTCCTGGAACGCATCCCCCACCTGAACCCCGCGCAACTTCCCTGACCGAACTCCCGAGCGCGGTGGCGGGGGCGGGCGGTCCTGGCGGCCGAGGGAAGCGGCCACCAGGACCGCCCCCACTCCGGAAGCGTTCCCGCGGTGCGGTCAGGTCTGCTTCTCGGGGTGGTAGTCCTCCTCGGCGAGGCCGAACGTCCACGCCACGCCCTCGCGGGCGGTGCGGACGGTCGGCGGCACCCTGAGGTGGTAGGTGCGGTACGTGCCGTCCGGCTCGGGCGTCGAGTTGACCACCTCCACCATCGCGATCGGCTCGTCCCCGGGCAGGTCGATGGACCACAGCACGCCCGTCTCGTCGCGGTGCTGCGGGCGCGCGCCCGTCTCGGCGAGGTACCGGTCGTAGCCGAAGATCTCCAGCATCACCCGGCGCAGCTCGGCGTTGGGCTCGGCGCTGATGCGCGCCGGGGTCACGTCGGTCAGCGAGCCGATGAAGTCGGCGGGCACCGGCATCCCGCGCCACGCGTGCAGCGCGAACCCGCCCGGATAGGCCAGTGCGGGCCCGTCGCCGCGGTGCAGCCGGCCGGGCTCGTCGCGGTACAGCTCGGACGGGCGTTCGGAGACGATCGCGAGCCGTTCGTAGGGCCACCACCATCCGGCCGAACGCGCAACCTCCGCCAGCGCCTCCAGCGGCCCGTCCAGCCGCCCGAGCGACTCGAACAGCGCCAGCCAGGGCGCGTCCTGCTGGCCGAGGACCGCGTCGAGGGTGGCGGCGCGCAGCAGCGCCCCGGCCTCGGCGTCGTCCCCGGCGAGCGCCCCGATCGCCTGCCGTACGCGGGTGACCAGGCCGTTGACCTGGTCCCACAGCAGACCGCCGGTCTCGGCCCAGGTGACCGCCCACCGCTCAGGGCCCAGTTCGGCGCTGGCCGCCGCCCTCGCCGCCTCCCACGGCCGCGTCCGCACCAGATCGCGGACGCTGCCGCCCGCCTCGCCGACGCTGGCGCCCGCCTCGCGGACGCCGCCGCCCACCTCGCCGGCGCCCTCGGCGGCTTCCGCCGCGGTGCCGCTCGCCGGGTCGACGCGTACGGTCAGGCCCACGTCGTCCAGCACGGGGCCGTCGCCGTCGAGGTGCGCCGCGATCACCGCGCCGTGCGCGGGGGACGGCACCCAGACGAACCGTTCGGGGGCGCTCAGCCCGGCCGCCGCGTAGGCGGCCGCGATGCCCGCCTCCGCACGCGCGCGGTCGGCGGGCCCGGTGGCGAACGCCGCCGCCTGCCAGTCGCTGACCACGTACTCCGTCGTCCGTACGGCTTCCACCTGCATGTCCCCCGCCTCAGTCCGCGACCACGCGCACGGCGCCCGGAACGTACTCGCGCTGCCGGATCACCCGGTACCAGCCCTTCGGCAGGGTGATCGCCGCGTGCTCCTCGTGGACGAGGCGCCCGCCGGACGGCAGGTGCAGGTGGTCGGGCGTCAACGGGTCGGGCGCCCGCAGCAGCGACCCCGGCGCCGTGAGCGCGTGCGCGTGGCCCGTCACCTCCCCGAGGGCCAGCACCATGCGCCCCCGCCCGTCGCGCGGCGACGGCGGCGCGGACCGTACGGCCTCCGGAACGGACTCCTCGCTCACCGGAAGGATCAGGATGTCTCCCTGTCGGTACATGCCGCGAACGTAACGGCCGCCACCGACAATCCTCGCCGCCCCACCCCTGACCAGCCCCGACGCCCACCGAACGGCCACGCGACGGGCGGTCGTCCGGGGCGGCGCGGCGGGTCAGAAGCCGCGGGTGCGGCGGGCGGCGGGACGGGCCCAGCGGCCCGACGCGCTCAGGCCGACGCGCTGGAAGGCGCGGACGAGTTCGCCGCCGAGGTTGACGCCCGCGCCGAGGGCCAGCCCGACCGACAGCGCCCCGACGAGGCTCAGCATCCCCGCCTGCGGGTCGCCCGTGTTCAGCTCGACCATGCCCCGGTACAGCATCGTCCCCGGCAGCAGCGGCCCGATCGCGGGCACGATGAACGGCATCACGGGCGCCTGGTGGCGGCGCGCCAGCCAGTTGCCGAGAATGCCGACGATCACGGCGGAGCACGCCGCCGACAGCACCGGTGTCACGCTCCAGCCGAGCAGCACCACGTACAGCGTCCAGATCAGGGCGCCGCCGAACGTCGCGGCGAGCAGCGCGTCCCTCGGCACCGCGAGCGACACGGCGAACGACAGCGACACGGCCGCCGCCGCCAGCAGCGGCACCGGCCTCAGCTCCGCCCCGCCGGACGGCAGGTGGCTCACGTCGATCCCCACGCCGAGCTGCACCGCGACGTACACCACGGCGCCGAGCCCCGCCACGATGGCCGCGATCATGAAGAAGACCTCCAGCACCCGCGCGCCCGCGCTGACGAGGTCGCCGGTGATGCCGTCCTGGATGCTCGCCACGAGCGGCCGCCCCGGCAGCAGCGCGAGGATCCCGCCGGTCACGATCGTCGCCGCGTGCGCGGGATTGCCCAGCGCCACGACCACCGCCGCCGCCGACGCGCCGATCCCGGACGCCACCGTGAGCTGGAAGAACTCCGCCAGCCCCCGGCGCGCCAGCGCCGCGGCGCAGCGGTCGCCGAGGACCGTCGCGAAGAACGCGGTGGCGGCGACGATCGGCCCGCCGCCCGACAGCACGCTCGCCGACGCCGCGATCAGCCCGAACGCCACCATCATCAGCCACGGCGGGTACGGCGCGCGCCCGCGCTTGATCTCCGCGAGCTCCCGGTGCGCTTCGTCGAGCTCCAGCATCCCGATGGACGCCGTCTGGACGAGCGCGTGCAGCTTGGCCAGCCGCCAGTACGCGGGGGTCCGCCGACGGATCGCGCGCGCCGCGGTCACCGGATGGGCGCCGCTGCCCGGCCGCGCGCACACGAGGAGGCTGGTGAGGGTGACCTGGACCTCGCAGCGCGGCAGCTCGTAGGCGAGCGCCAGGCTGAGCATCGCCTCGTTCACCCGCTCGGTGGACTCGCCGCTGGCGAGCAGCAGCTCGCCGACGCGCAGCACGAGGTCGATGGCCTTCGGATCGACGATCTCGCCGGGCTCGTCCTCGTCGGCCTCCGGCGGCGAGCCGTCCATCAGGACCTGCCACGTCCGCCTCAGCCGCTCCGTCGCACTCCCCATGCCCGAACGTGACCTCCCGCCCCTCGCCTTAGTGATCTCCCCGGGGCAGGCTACCCGGACACCCGGAACCCCCTTCCGACCCGCCCGGCGATCAAGGAACGGCCCGGGTTGTCCACAGGCCGGCGATCAAGGAACGGCCCCGGTTGTCCACAGGCCGGCGTTCGTGGTGCGGACGGTCACCGGCGGCTGATAGCAAGGGGGCATGGCCGAGACACCGCCGCACGACCCCGAGCCGACCGCCGCCCCGCCGCCGGACACCCCCGACGACCTGCGCGAGGACGCCGAGCGCTGCCTGCGCGCCCTCGCCGGCGACCACGCCCGGCTCCGCGACGACCAGTGGACCGCGATCCGCGCCCTCGTCGTCGAGCGGCGCCGCGCGCTGGTCGTCCAGCGCACCGGCTGGGGCAAGTCGGCCGTCTACTTCGTGGCGACCCGCCTGCTGCGCGAGCGCGGCGCGGGCCCGACCGTGATCGTCTCGCCGCTGCTCGCGCTCATGCGCAACCAGATCGACGCCGCCGAGCGCGCCGGCATCCGCGCCCGCACGGTCAACTCCGCCAACACCGACGACTGGGAGGGCGTGTTCGCCGAGGTCGAGGCAGGCGAGGTCGACGTCCTGCTGGTCAGCCCCGAGCGGCTCAACAACCCCGACTTCCGCGACCTGGTGCTGCCCAAGCTCGCCGCCGGGGCGGGCCTGGTCGTGGTCGACGAGGCCCACTGCATCTCCGACTGGGGCCACGACTTCCGCCCCGACTACCGCCGCCTGCGCACGCTGCTCGCCGACCTGCCGCCCGGCGTGCCCGTCCTCGCGACCACCGCCACCGCCAACGCCCGCGTCACCCAGGACGTCGCCGAGCAGCTCTCCGGCGACCTCGCCGACGCCCTCGTCCTGCGCGGCGCCCTCGAACGCGACTCGCTGCACCTCGCGGTCGTCAAGCTGCCCGTCGCCGAGCAGCGCATCGCCTGGCTCGGCGAGCACCTCGACCGGCTCCCCGGCTCCGGCATCGTCTACACCCTCACCGTCGCCGCCGCCCACGAGATCGCGGGCTACCTCGCCGACCGGGGCCACCCGGTCGCCGCCTACTCCGGCCAGACCGACCCCGCCGAACGCCTCCAGGCCGAGCGGGACCTGCTCGACAACAAGCTCAAGGCGCTCGTCGCCACCAGCGCCCTCGGCATGGGGTTCGACAAGCCCGACCTCGGCTTCATCGTGCACGTCGGCGCGCCGCAGTCGCCGGTCGCCTACTACCAGCAGATCGGCCGCGCGGGCCGCGGCGTCGACCGCGCCGAGGTGATCCTGCTGCCCGGCGCCGAGGACCGCGCCATCTGGGCCTACTTCGCGGGCCTGGCGTTCCCGCCCGAGCACACCGTCCGCGCCACCCTCGACGTGCTCGCCGAGGCCGGCCGCCCCCTGTCCACCGGCGCCCTCGAACCCCGCGTCGACCTCGGCCGCGCCCGCCTGGAGATGATGCTCAAGGTCCTCGACGTCGACGGCGCCGTCCGCCGCGTCAAGGGCGGCTGGACCGCCACCGGCCGCCCCTGGGAGTACGACCGCGAGCGCTACGAGCGGGTCGCCGCCGAGCGGTCCCGCGAGCAGCGGGCGATGCTCGACTACATCGCCACAGCGTCCTGCCGCGAGGAGTTCCTGCGGCGCCAGCTCGACGACCCGTCCGCCGCGCCCTGCGGCCGCTGCGACAACTGCACGGGTCGCCACCCGTCCGCCGAGGTCAGCGAGCAGGGCGCGACCGCCGCCCGCGAGCGCCTGCGCCGCCCCGGCGTGGACCTCGCGCCCCGCCGCATGTGGCCGACGGGCGTCAAGGACGACCTCGGCGTCTCCGGCCGCATCACCTCCCAGGCCGAGCCGGGCCGCGCCCTCGGGCGCCTCACCGACATCGGCTGGGGCAACCGCCTCCGCGAGCTCTTCGCGGGCCCCGACACCGAGATCCCGGACGACATGTTCGCCGCCGTCGTCAAGGTCCTGTCCTCCTGGGACTGGGACGAGCGCCCCACCGGCGTCGTCGCCGTCGGCTCCCGCACCCGCCCCCGCCTCGTCGGCAGCCTCGCCCACCGCCTCGCGGAGATCGGCCGCCTGCCCTACCTCGGCGAGTTCGTCCCCCTGGGCGAGCCCGTCCCGCGACGCCACAACAGCGCCCAGCGGCTCCGCTCCGTCTGGCACGCCCTGACGCTCCCCGACGACACCGCCGCCGCCGTACGCGACTCACCCGGCCCCGTCCTCCTCATCGACGACCGCGTCGACACCGGCTGGACCATGACCGTGGCCGCCCGCACCCTCCGCGAAGCAGGCGCCAAAGCAGTCCTCCCCCTAACCCTCGCCGTCCCCAACTAACCCCCCGACCCCCGAGTCCCGCCCCGCGCCCCCTCCGCGCCCCCGCGCTGCGCCTCGACGCTCGTGGGAGAGAGACTGGGCTGGCGGGCTGGCGGGCTGGCGGGCTGGCGGGCTGGCGGGCTGGCGGAGGAGGGCGGTGTCGGCCATGCGGCCGCCCCCGCCGGCGACGACCCCATGACCCGGCACGGGCCACGGTCGAGTACGTCCGGGAGCGGGCGTCGCTGCTGACCGATCTCACCGAGGCCGACCTGCCCAGCGGCCCCGTCGTGACCAGCGTGCCCGCGGACCTGCCGTTCGTTGCGCCGTCCCCCGGGCCTGGTCGCCGACCTGCCCGGCGGCCCGTCGCGACGAGCGCGTCCGCGGGCCTGCCGTTCGTCGCGTCGCCCTCCAGCTTGGTCGCCGACCTGCGCAGCGGGCCGTCGCGAGCAGCGCGCCCGCGGATCTGCCGTTCGTCGCGCTGCCCTCGTCGTGACCAGCGCGTCCGCGGACCTGTTGTTGGTCGCGCCGCCCCCGGGCCTGGTTGCCGACCTGCCCGGCGGCCCCGTCGTGACCGGCGCGTCCGCGGATCTGCCGTTCGTTGCGCCGTCCCCCGGCCTGGTCGGCGACCTGCCCGGCGGGCCGTCGCGAGCAGCGCGTCCGCGGACCTGCCGTTCGTTGCGTCGTCCCTCGGCCTGGTCGCCGACCTGCCTGGTCCGCGAGGAGCCGGAGGTGGGGAGGCCGACGCGCCGAGGCCGGGGCGCCGAGGCTGCCGGGAAGACGGGGCGGGGGAGCGTGGGACGGAGCGTTCGTCCTAACGGCTCCGCCCCCGGGGGTCCGGGGGCGGGGCGGTGTCAGTTCTTGATCTGGTTGTCGACGACGTCGAGGGTGGGGCGGGCGCCGAGGTGCTGCATGGCCTGGGCGGCGAGGCGGCAGCCCGCGGTGAGGGCCTCGGCGGGCGGCTTGCCGTCCAGCCAGACCGGGAGGAACCCGGCGACGAACGCGTCGCCCGCGCCGGTGCCGTCGGCGATCTTCTCCAGCGGCTCGGCGGCGACCGTGACCGGCTCGGGGCGGCCGTTGGTGTACCAGAGCGCGCCGTCCGCGCCGACCTTGATCACGACCTGCGGGTACCAGGCGGTGAGCACCTTGGCGGCCTGGTCGGGGTTGTCGCGGCCGGTGAGGACCTCGGCCTCCTTGCCGTTGACCACCAGGAGGCGGGCGCCCTGCGTCCACTCCAGGAACGGCTCGGCGCCCATGCGCTTCAGCGGCGAGGAGGAGCCGCCGTCGACCGACACCGACATCTGGGCCTTGCGGGCCAGTTCGAGGGTGTGGATCGCGGCCTTGCGGGAGCCCTCGTTGAGCAGGGCGTAGCCCGACAGGTGCAGGTGGGTGCCCTGCGTGAACAGGTCCTTGCAGCGCTCGATGTCCTCGGGCAGCAGCGCGGCGTTGGCCCCCGGGTCGGACAGCATCGTGCGGTCGCCCTTGTGGGTGACCAGCACCACGCAGGTGCCGGTGGGCCGCTCCTGGTCCATGACGAGGCGGGCGTCGACGCCGTACCCCATCAGTTCCATGTCGCGGTTGCGGCCCGCGATGTCCGATCCGCGGCGGCCCACGAACGCGACCTCGACCCCTTCCAGGGCGAGCCAGGAGGCCACGTTGGCCCCCGAGCCGCCCCCGTGGATCGTCACGGCGGCGGGCGTGTCACTGCCCTTGGCCAGGGGGAACGCGGCACGTGCCACGGTGTCTGTCATAAGATCGCCGACCACGACCACGCGCGTCATGGAGTCATCACCTCGATCAACACGGCCCGCGCGAGCGGCATACTGGGCGTGTGCTCGACCGTAACAGCTCTTGACCCCGATAAGGTCTCGAACGCGCAGCGAAACCCGGGAAGGCCGCCTTTTTCCGAGGCCGGGGCTTCGGCGGCCCGCGGCCGGCGGTGCCATACCCTCGGGTACGTGACCGCGTATCCGGATCATTGGGAGGCCGACGTCGTCCTCACCGACGGCGGGACGGCCCATCTGCGCCCCATCCGGAGCGAGGACGCCGAGCTGCTGCGCGCCTTCTACGCGCGCCTGTCGCCCGAGTCGATCTACTACCGGTTCTTCTCGCCGCGCCCGCAGCTCACCGAGCGTGAGATCGAGCACCTGACCACCGTCGACTACGACCGCCGCACCGCCCTGATCGCCACGATCGGTGAGGAGATGGTCGCGGTCGTCCGCTACGACCGCCTGCCCGAGCGGGTGAGCTCCTCCGACCCGGCGGGCACGGCCCCCGGAGGCGACGAGGCGGCGAGGCCGGGCACCACCGCCGAGGTCGCGTTCCTCGTGGAGGACGCCCACCAGGGGCGGGGCGTCGCGGGGGTGCTGCTGGAGCACATCGCCGCGGCGGCGCGCGAACGGGGCGTCCACCGGTTCGTGGCGAGCGTCCTGCCGGACAACCGCCGGATGACGCGGGTGTTCCGGGAGGCCGGGTACCGGGCCGAGCAGCGCTTCGAGGACGGGGTGATCGAGCTCGTCCTGGACCTGGAGCCGACCGAGACGTCCGTCGAGGTCATGGCGGCGCGCGAGCACCGGGCGGAGTCGCGGTCGATCCAGCGGCTGCTGTTCCCGCGCTCGGTGGCGGTGGTCGGCGCGAGCCGGGCCGAGCACAGCGTCGGCCAGACCGTGCTGCGCAACCTGCTGGGCGGCGGCGACTTCACCGGCCCCGTCTACCCGGTGCACCCGACGGCCGTCGCGGTCGCGGGGGTGCGGGCGTACGCGTCGGTGCTGGAGATCCCCGACGACGTCGACCTCGCCGTGGTCGCGGTCCGCGCCCCGAGCGTGCACGACGTCGTCGAGCAGTGTGCGAGCAAGGGTGTGCGCGGGCTCGTCGTCGTCTCGTCCGGGTTCGGGGAGACGGGCCCGGACGGGCGCGAACGCCAGGAGGAGCTGGTCCGCCTCGCCCGCGCGTACGGGATGCGCGTCGTCGGGCCCAACTGCCTCGGCATCGCCAACACCGACCCCGACGTGCGGCTGAACGCGACTCTCGCCCCCACCATGCCGGGGCGCGGGCCCGTCGGCTTCTTCTCGCAGTCGGGCGCGCTCGGCATCGCGATCCTGGAGCGCACCGCCGAGCGCGGCCTCGGCCTCTCGACGTTCGTCTCGGCGGGCAACCGCGCCGACGTGTCCGGCAACGACCTGATGCAGTACTGGGAGGAGGACCCGGCCACCAAGGCCGTCCTGCTCTACCTGGAGTCGCTCGGCAACCCCCGCAAGTTCGCCCGGCTCGCGCGGCGGCTGAGCCGCCGCAAGCCGATCGTCGCGGTCAAGAGCGGGCGCAGCACCCAGGGCGTGCCGCTCGGGCACGCCGCGCAGGCCCTCAGCCTGCCCGACCACGCGGTCAGCGCGCTGTTCGCGCAGGCCGGGGTGATCAGGGTCGAGGACCTGTCCGAGTTGTTCGACGTCGCGCAGCTGCTGGCCTACCAGCCGCTCCCGGACGGCGACCGCGTCGCGATCATCGACAACTCCGACTCGCTCGGCCTGCTCGCCCAGGACGCCGGGGTCGCGCTCGGCCTGGACGTCCGCGCGCCCGTCGACCTCGGCCCGCGCGCCGGGGCGGAGGAGTACGAGGCGGCGCTCGCCGAGGCCCTGGACGACGACGCCGTGGACGCCGTCGTCGCGCTCTTCGCCCCGCCCACGATCGGCGGCTACGACCTGCGCGTGCCGGAGAGGATCCTCCGGCTGGCCGCCGGGAGCCGCAAGCCGATCGTCGCCACCTACCTGGGGTCCAAGGGCATGCCCGCCGACCTGCGGGTCAACGGGCCGGACGGCACGGCCGCCGCCGGGTCCGTCCCGTCCTACCCGGCCCCCGAGGACGCCGTCCGCGCCCTGGCGTACGTCACCCGGTACGCCCAGTGGCGGCAGCGCCCGCCGGGCCGCACGCCCGAGCTGATCACCGCCGCCGACCGGCGCCGCGCCCGCGCGCTGGTCGAGGGCTGGCTGCGCGGCGGCGAGTCGGTGCGCGCCACGTCCGCCCAGGCGGCGGAGCTGCTGGCCTGCTACGGCGTCGCGGTGGCAGGCGAGCGCGAGGCGGCGGGCGTCCCGGCCCGGATCGTGGCCATGGAGGACCCGTCGTTCGGCGCGGTCGTGTCGTTCGGCCTGGCGGACGAGACCGCCGCGCTGCTGGACGACCGCGCCTACCGCCTCGCGCCGCTGACCGACGTCGAGGCCGCGGAACTCGTCCGCGCGATCCGTACGGCGCCGCTGCTCCTCGGCCACCGCGGCGCCGAGCCCGTGGACGTCCCGGCCCTTGAGGACCTGCTCCTGCGCGTCGCCCGCCTCGGCGACGATCTTCCCGAGGTGGCGCGGCTGGAGCTGAACCCGATCGCGGCGACCCCCGGCGGGGCCGCCGTCCACGGGGTCTCCCTGCGCCTGGAGCGTCCCGTGGGCCCGCGGCCCGAACGCGCCGCCCGCCGCCTCCCCTGAGCCCGCCCCTTTCTCAGGGGCGGACGGGGACGGGCCGGAAAAACGCCGCCCACAAGCCGGTCCGGACCGGTCAGCCGGGCGGTGGCGGGGGGCTCGGCTCAGGCGTCGGCGGGACGGGATCGGGTTCCGGACCGGGCGGAACGGGGCTCGGCGGCGGGCCCGGAGGCTCGGGGTCGGGCCCCGGGCCGGGCGGGATCGGGTCCGGGGACGGTCCGGGCGGCGGCCCCGGCGGTCCGGGCGGCTGCGGGCCCGGCCCAGGAGGCTGCGGGCTCGGCGGCTGGGGAGCGGGACCCGGGCCGGGACCGGGGCCGGGGCCCGGAGGCGTCGGCTGGGGACGTTCGGGCGGGACCAGGGGCCCAGGGGGCGGCGCCGGGTCCGGCGTGGGAGGCGGGACCGGCGGAGGCGATGGAAGCGGCTCTCTGTCGTCCATGCCCCTTGCGTACCCCGAGGGCAGGGGAATGACCGTGTTCGGGGGCGGTCGTGTGCGGAGTCCTCCCGGGACAGGGCAGGATGGGGACCATGAGGGAAACCCGAGCCACGCCTCACGGGTTGCGCACGGCGATCGAGCGCAGCGGTTACTACCCGGCCCTGGTCGCGGACGCGGTCGAGTCGGCGATCGGTGACGAGCGCGTGCTCGCCTACGTGGTCCACCACGAGGCGACCTTCGACCCCGCGATGGAGGTGCGGCGGCACGTCACGGTGCTGGTGCTGTCGCAGACGCGCCTGCTGGTGTGCCACACCGACGAGCACCCGCCGGGGGAGGGCATGGCGCAGCCGCACGCGTCCACCACGACCGAGGCCGTCAAGCTGGAGCGCGTCCAGTCGGTCGCGGTCACCCGGGTCGTCCCCGATCCCGCGTCGTACGTGCCGGGCGTCCCGCCCACGGAGGTCGTGCTGACCATCGGCTGGGGCGCGATCGCCCACATCGACCTGGAGCCCGCCACCTGCGGCGACGAGAACTGCGAGGCCGACCACGGCTACACGGGCAGCGTCACCGCCGACGACCTCTCGCTGCGGGTGAGCGAGGCCGCCGACGGCGCCGACGCGGTCGGCCAGGTCCTGGCGTTCGCCGAGGAGCTGTCCGCCGCCACGGCCCGCTGAGCGCCGCGTGGACCCGTTGAGCGCCGAACGCGACGACCCCCGCCCCGGCTCCGGGGAGGGGGCCCCGCCCGTGCCCCGCTACGGGACGGGGGCGCTCGCCGACCTGCCCGGGTCGGTGCTCGCGGCGCTCGGCGTCCCGGGCGAGCGCGACGTCCTCGGCCTGCCCGCCCTGCCCCGCGCCTGCGTCCTGATCGTCGACGGGCTCGGCTGGGAGCAGCTCCGCGCCCACCCGGACGAGGCGCCCTACCTGAACGCGATGGCGGGGACCCCGCTGACGGCCGGGTTCCCGGCGACGACGGTGACGAGCCTCGGGTCCCTGGCGACCGGCCTGCCGCCCGGCGGGCACGGCCTGCTGGGCGTCCAGGTCGCGATCCCGGGGACGGGCCGCCTGCTCAACTGCCTGCGCTGGCAGGACGAGACCGTCGATCCGGCGACGTTCCAGCCCGCCCGCACGGTGTACGAGCGGGCCGCGGCGGGCGGCGTGCACGCCTCGTACGTCGCGCTCGGCCTCTACCGGGGGAGCGGGCTGAGCCGCGCCACCGCGCGGGGCGCCGCCTACCTGCCCGCCAACTCCATCGGCCAGCTCGTCGGCCGGGCCGAACGGGCGCTGCGGGAGGGCGACCGCTCGTTCGTGACCGTCTACCACGCCGACCTCGACTCGACCGGGCACGTGTTCGGCGCGGGGTCGGCCGACTGGCGGCACCAGCTCCGCTTCGTCGACCTGCTCGCCGAACGCCTCGCCGCGGTCCTGCCGCCGGGCGGCGCCCTGTACGTGACGGCCGACCACGGGATGGTGGACCCGGTCGAACGGGTCGACGCCGACGAGGAGCCCGCGCTGCGCGAGGGCGTGGCGCTGCTCGGCGGCGACGCCCGCGCCCGGTACGTCTACTCCGAGCCCGGCGCCCACGCCGACGTCCTCGCCGCCTGGACCGAGGCCCTCGGCGACCGCGCCTGGGTCTACCCGCGCGACGAGGCCGTCGAGGCCGGCTGGTTCGGGCCGCTCGCGCCGGGCATGGCCGAACGGATCGGCGACGTGATCGCCGTCCCGCACGCCGACCTCGCCATCGTCGCCTCGCACCGCGAGCCGTGGCTGGCCGACATGGTCGGGATGCACGGCTCGATGGTGCCGGCGGAGCAGCTCGTCCCGCTCCTCACCGCGACCCGTCCCTGACGGCCGCCGCCTCCGCGGGCGCGTCCCCGCCGGGCGCGGCCGGGCGCGGGCGGTCGCGCCGCAGGTTGAGGACGAACGCGGCGCCCGCGAGGGTCGCGGCGGCGGCGACCCACCCGGCGGCGCGCAGCCCGGAGAGCGACGGCGCGCCGTGCGGGCCGGTGTTGATCACGGCGACGAGGGCGGCGAGGCCCACCGCGCCGCCGATCTGCTGGGTGGTGGACGCCATGGCCGACGCGATGCCCTGCCGTTCCGGCGCGACGCCCGACGAGGCGGCGACGAACATCGCCGTCCACGCCACGCCCTGGCCGAGCGCGAGCAGCGCGATCCCGGGGAGCAGCGCGGCGTACGAGCCGTTCCCCGACATGCCGAGGGCGATGCCCGCCATCCCGGCGGCGCCGGAGAGCAGGCCCGTGAGCAGCGTCGCGCGCAGACCGGCCGCGCCGAGCAGCCGCTCGCTCAGCTTGGTGCCGACGAGCCCGATGAGGCTGCCCGGCAGGAACGCGAGGCCCGTCGCGAGCGCCCCGTACCCGCGCAGGTCCTGGAGGTAGACGGTCAGCGTGTAGTACTGGGCGCCGAACGTCCCCATGAAGACGAACGTGACCGCCATCGCCGTCGTCAGGCTGCGGTTGGCGAACAGGGCGGGCGGCATGAGCGGGTCGTCCGCCCGCCTCTCGATCCCGAGGAACAGCGCGAGCAGGGCCGCCGCGGCGGCGAGCGAGCCGAGGATCGGCGCGGACGTCCAGCCGGACTCCGGGGCCCGGACCAGCGCGTACACCAGCAGGGTGGCGCCGAGCGTGGCGGTCGCCGTCCCGGGCAGGTCGAAGCCGCGGCCTCCCGCCGGGCGGCCGTCGGCGGGCAGCAGCGCGAACGCGGCGGCGGCCCCGGCGAGCGCCAGCGGGACGTTCGCGAGGAACACCGAGGGCCAGCCGAACGCGCTGGTCAGCACCCCGCCGAGCAGCGAGCCGAGGGCGAGGCCGACCCCGCCCGCGCCGCCCCACACCGCGAGCGCGCGGGTCCGGGCCGGGCCCTCCGGGAACCCGGTGTTGATCAGCGAGAGGGTGGCGGGGAGCAGCAGCGCGCCGCCGAGCCCCTGCACCGCGCGCGCCGCGACCAGCGTCCCCGGCGTGGCCGCGAACCCTCCGGCCAGCGACGACACGCCGTACAGGCCGAGCGCGAGCGCGAACATCCGCCGCTGCCCGAGCCGGTCGGCGGCGCGCCCGCCGAGCAGCAGGAGCCCGCCGAACGCGACCGCGTACGCGCTGACCACCCACTGGAGCGACTGGTCGGAGAAGCCGAGGTCGCGGCCGATGCCGGGAAGCGCGACGTACACGATGTTGTAGTCGATGGCGGAGATGAACTGGGCGAACGCCAGCAGGGCGAGCAGCGGCCCGCCGCGCCGCCGTCCGGCCGCGGGATCGATCACGGACATGGGGTGCTCCTCAGTGAAGAGAGTGGTTGACCACTCACAGTTGGATTCGAAGAAGGGCCCGCTGCGCCGAAGCGGGCGAGCGGGCCGAAGACGGGGGCGGACGGGGCGGGAGGCGAGCGGGCGGGTCAGGCGGGGCGCGGCGCCAGGGTGCGGGCCCACGGCGCGTCGATCGCGGGCGCGCCGACGCTGGTCATGATGTTGGCCAGCAGGCCGTCGCCGAAGAAGCGGCGGATCTGCTCGTCGGACGCGCCGGAGGCGGCCCGCACGTACTCGACCTGCTTGGCGTAGCAGGTGCGGATCGCGTCGCCGATCGCCGGCTCCGACGCCGCGCAGGCGGCGTGCAGCAGCACCACCAGCAGGTCGCGGTCGTCGATGAGCGCGCCGTACGAGCGGGCCATCGCGGCGAGGACCGCCTCGGGGTCCGCGCTTCCGGCGGAGGCGGCGCCGTCGGCGTGGCACTGGCGGATCAGCGCCGAGCAGTGGTCGACGACCGCAACGAACAGCGCCTGCTTGTCGGGGAAGAGCCGGTAGAGGTACGCCTGCGAGATCCCGGCGGCCTTGGCGACCTCGGTCGTCGTGGTCCCGTAGTAGCCGCGCGCCGCGAACGCGCGGACGGCGGTGCGCAGCACGGTGTCGCGGCGCTCCTCGGCGGTGGACAGGGTGCGGCCGGTGCTCGTCCTCGACATATGAGTAATAAACCACTCACACTCGGGGCCGTCAAACCGGACCGCGCCACGGCGGCGGGCGGACGACGTAGGCTGCCGAGCTATGCCATCTCAACGCGGAGCGGGATCCGGGCGGCGCGCGCCCCTCCCTAATTCGGGCGACGAAGGTCAGACTGGCGATGTGCACCCTCTCATCGCAGTGCCCTCGCTGGACCGGCTGCTCCGGCGGCGGCCGCCGCCGGTCCTGCTCGACGTGAGATGGCATCTCGGGGGCCCGCCGGGGATCGAGTCGTACCGCAAGGGCCACCTGCCGGGTGCGGCGTTCGTTGACCTCGACCGCGACGTGGCCGGCCCGCCGGGGGCGGACGGCCGCCATCCGCTGCCCTCGCCGGGCGGCTTCGAGGCGGCGATGCGGCGCGCGGGGGTCACCGGCGACCGCCTGGTCATCGTGTACGACGACGCCGACTCGACGGCGGCGGCGCGGCTGTGGTGGACGCTGCGCTACTTCGGCCACGAGCACGTGCGGGTGCTCGACGGCGGCTACCGCGCGTGGACGGAGGCCGGGCGGCCGGTCTCGACGGACGACCCGCCGGTCGAGCCCGGCGACTTCGTCGCGCGCCCCGGGCGTTCGCCCGTGCTGGACGCGGAGGGCGCGGCAGCGCTCGCCAAGGCCGGCGTGCTCCTCGACGCGCGGGCCGCCGAACGCTACCGGGGCGAGGTCGAGCCGATCGACCCGGTCGCCGGGCACATCCCCGGG
Organism: Actinomadura sp. J1-007; assembly: GCF_009793335.1. GTDB lineage: Bacteria > Actinomycetota > Actinomycetes > Streptosporangiales > Streptosporangiaceae > Spirillospora > Spirillospora yumaensis. The sequence goes on from NZ_WING01000001.1 coordinate 6,212,866, forward strand.
GCCGTCAACGCCCCGACCCTCGGCAACGTCGGGGTGGACGGCCGGTTCCTGCCGCCGGAGCTCCTGCGCGAGCGCTTCGCCCAGCTCGGCGCCACGGACGCGGTCGACGTCGGCGCGTACTGCGGCTCCGGCGTGACCGCCGCGCACGAGATCCTCGCCCTGACCCTCGCCGGCATCCCCGCCGCCCTCTACGTCGGCTCCTGGTCGGCGTGGGTGGCCGACCCGACCAACCCCGTGGCCACCGACGTCTCCTGACCGTCCGGCCGCCCCGTCCGGCCCCGCCGGGGCGGGGTCAGCCCGCGCCGAAGCAGAGGAAGCCCTGCACGCCCGGGGTGCGCGGGACCGACGCCAGGGCGCGGGCGGGGGAGAGCCGGGCCTTGGCCAGGGCGGTGTGGAAGGCGGTCATGAAGGCGGGCGTCGCCGCGTCCAGCACGGGCGTGACGCTGGCGATCACGGTGGACGCGCCGAGGGCCAGCAGGACGCCCGCCATCCCGATCACCGCGTCGCCGCCCTCCGCGCGTCCCGCGTCGCACGCCGACAGCACGACGGTCCGGGGGACGCACGCGGGCTCCTCCAGGTCGTGGACGAGCAGCGGCCCGTCCGCGAGCCGCAGCTCCGAGAACAGCCCGTTGCCCTCCCGGAACTCGCCGTGCGCCGCGACATGGGCCAGCCCGCACCCGGCCAGCGCGTCCCGCACGGTCTCCACGCGCGCGGCCGGGCCGCCGAGGACGCGCGCCGACGGGTAGAGCAGGGCGAGCGCCGCGATCTCCCGTTCGGCGTGGCCGAGCCCCGGACCCGCGACCAGCAGCGGCGCGCCCCGGCCGGGCGGGCGGAGGGCCGCGTGCAGCCACGCGTGCGCGGACGGGACGACGGTGAACGGCCGCTCCGACAGCGACGGAACGGCCGCCCAGGGCAGGCCGTGCAGGCGGCCCGTCGGCGCGATGACGAGATCGGCCCCGTCGGGGAGTTCACGCGCGAGCGGACCGAAAAGAAGGTTGTCGAGGGTCGCGGCAGCGCCGGCGAGGCCCGAAGCGGCCTGCGCGTCGTCCTCGCGTTCGGCCAGGCGGCGCGCGGCGAAACGGGCCAGCTCCACCGCTCGTCCCGCCTCCTCGTAGGCGCACAGGCGGTGGCGGCGCGGGCGGCCGTCGCGGACGGTCACGGCGTGGAGCTCGTCCCCGATCCGGACGAGTTCGAGGAGCACGCGGTCACCGAGCGCGGCGGCGACGTCCGGCAGGTCCGCCCGGCAGGGCTCCGCGCCGTCCGCCCCGTCCGGCAGGGACGCCGGGCGGCGGCGGGCGCCCGCCTGGAGCCGCGCCTCGGCTCCGGCCAGCCGCGCGGCCAGCGCCCGCGGGACGTCGCCGCGCGCCGCCGCGACCGTGTGCTCGGTGCTGAGCACCCGCAGCTCGGCCAGCGCCGCGGCACGCTCCGGGTCCGGGTGCGGACGGCTCGCGTCGGGCCGCCGCGCGGACGCCCGCCGCCGCTCCTCGGCGGTGAGCAGTTCGCGGGCCGAACGGGCGAGGCGCAGCCCGAGATCGGCGAGCTCCGCGCCCAGCCCCGCCGCGCGGGCCCGCAGGTCCAGCGCGCCGAAGACGTCCGCGTGCTCCTCCGCCGCGCGCAGCCCCGCCCAGACCGCGGCCCGCGCGCCGCGCGGATCGTGCCGTTCCCACCGTTCGAGGGCCGTGGCGTGCCAGAACGCGACGCGCAGCGAGGCCGGCCCGCGCACGTCCAGCACCGGCGCCAGGAGATGGCCGGCGGGCCGCCTCAGCGCGAGGGCGACCCGGGCGGCGATGATGCGCGCCTCGGCGGACGCCTCCGCCCACCCGCCGCGCGCGAGCCGGTCGGCCGTCACCGCCGCCGAGCCGAGCAGGATCGTCGAGCGCTCACCCGACGTCCAGCGGGCGCGCAGGACGAGATGCTCGGCGAGGAGCATCCAGCCGGTGCGCTCCTGCTCGGCGAACGTGGCGCGGGCCCGTTCGGCGGTCTGCGCGGCGCGTTCGGGATCGCCGTCGGCCAGCTCGGCGTGCGCGAGCAGGAGCATCCCGTCGGCGGCGTCGCAGTGGCGGCCGTGCGCGGCCGCGTCCGCCAGCGCGGCGGCGAGCGTCGGGCGCGCCTCGCCCGGCAGGCCCGCCTGGATCAGCGTCTCCGCCTGGTCGAACCGGGTCTGCGCGATCCGTTCGCCCGCCAGGCCCGGCTCGGCGGCGGCGAACAGCCGCAGCGCGCGCGGCAGGTCGCCGCGCCGCGACACCACGAACGCGAGGTTGGCCGTGGCCATCGCCTCCTGGTGCCGCATCCCCGCCTCGCGCGCGACCGCGACCGCCTCGCCGACCGTGCCCTCCGCCTCCTCAAGATCGCCGCGGAGCGCCGCGGCCAGCCCGAGGTTGGTCAGCAGCCCGCACAGCGTGAACGGGTCGTCGCCGCGCCGCAGCCGGGCGAGCGCCCGCGCCGCCTCCTCCCGCGCCTCGCCGAGCCGTCCGGCGCGGGCGAGCGCGCACGCCCGGTTGGCGGCGAGCCGGTCGGCGTCCGCGCCGCGCAGCACGCCCGCCGCCCGTTCGGCCTCCGCGAGCGCCGCCTGCACGTCGCCGCGCGCGGCCAGCAGCCCGACGAGGTTCATCCTGACCTGCGCCGCCTCGTACTCGTCCGCCCTCGCCAGCGCCTGGCCGAGGAAGTCGATCCCCTCCTCGGGGCGGCCCAGCTCCTTGGCCGCCAGCGCCGCCGCGCGCAGCACGCCGACGACGGCCACCGCGCCCGGACGGCGCAGCGTCTTCAACGCCCGCGTGTACGCGCGTTCCGGATCGACCGCCACCATGCGCAGCAACGCCCCGGCCTGGGAGCCGGTCACAGGCGCACCCAGCTCGTCACGACCGACGTCGCGTCCGGCAGGTCGAACACCAGGCTGAACAGCCCCTCCGGAACGGACGGCAGCGCGAACTGCCCGCTGCCGTCGGCGTACGCCGTCAGCTCGCCCGGCGCGGTCCCGAGATGCCGCACCGTGACGCGCGCGGACGTCGCGGGAACGAGCCGTCCCGTGATCTCCCGCCCGCGCCCCGCGACCTCGATCTCCACCGTGAGGCCGCCGGGGCCCGCGAACGTCAGCGCCCGCGCCGCGGTCCCGCGCACCGAGCGCGCGGCCCGCGGTTCCTCGTCGCGGGCCAACTCGGCGAGCCCCGCGTCCCGCGTCCGCCAGGAGAACGCCGAACGCCCCGACGCCAGCACGCCGTCGGGCACGGGATCGGCGTCGTGGAACGCGGCCCGGATCCGCGCGAGCAGGTCGTCCTCGGTCACCGGGCGAGCCTCCGTTCCAGCCGGCCCATGCAGCGCCTGCGCGCGGACGTGACGCTGCCCGCGGGCATCTCCATCGCCGCGGCCAGGTCGGCGTGGCTCGGCGCCAGCGCGTACAGCCGCAGCAGCGCCCGGCAACGGCGGGGCAGCGCCTCGATGGCCGCCGCGACCCGGTCGAGCCGTTCCCGCGCGAGAACGATCCGTTCGGGCGCGGCGCTCGCGTCGGCGGCGGCGGGCGGGACGCCGCCGACCGCCTCCCGTCCGCGGCGGCGCGCCGTGCGCGCGCTCTCACGCCGCGCCGTCACCGCCAGCCACCGGCCGGTCGCCGCGGGCTCCTCGATCGCGTCGATCCGCTCGACCAGCCGCATCCACGTGGTCTGCACGACGTCCGCCGCGTCCGCGTCGTTCAGCTCGTACGAACGCGCGATCGCCCAGAGGAACGACGTGTAGCGCTCCACCAGCCGGGCCCACGCCCCGCCGTCGCCTTCCCGGGCCCGGACGACCAGCCCGGCGGTCTCGTCGCGCTCGGCCGCCCGCGCCCCGGCACGCCCCCGCGCCACACCGCCCTCCCGCACGCCACCACGTCCCCCGGCCGCGCCCTCGCGCGCCGCGACACCTTCCTCCACCACGCCGCCTCCGGGCGCGCCGACACGCCACCGCGCCTCAGCACCTCCCCGGGCACCCGCATTTTTCTGTGCGTCCGCATTTTTCTGTGCGTCCGCGCCATCCCGCGCGTCTGCACCCGCACCCTCCTGCGCGCCCGCGCCTTTCCGCGCGCACGCGTCTTCCTGCGCGTTCGCGCCTTCCTGTGCTTCCGTGTTCGGTTCGGTCGTTTCGTCGTGCCGATCGTCCAGGGCCACAGAGTCTCCTCGCGAGGCCCCCGCTGGTCGATGACCCTAGGGCGGCGGGGCGGGCGCCGGGCCGCGGTTACCGCTTCGCGTCCGGGCCGTTCTCAAGATCTGATGATTACGCCGAGGTCGGGGAGGGTAGGGCGGGCCGCCGGATCGAGGACGCGGTCGGCGGCGGTGACCGCGTCCACGCCCTCCGCGGCGGCGACGCCCGCGATCCGGCCCGCGACGGCCGGGGCGGCGAACGACGTGCCGCTCCACGTCGCGTACCCCTGGAACCGGTCGGGGTCGGCGCCGTTCATCCTCGGCCTCGGGCCGTCGAACCGGACGTAGCTGCTCGCGACGTCCACGCCCGGCGCGCAGGCGTCCACCCACCAGCCGTAGTTGGAGAACCAGGCGCGGTCGGTCCCGGCCGCGTCGAGCGCCGCCACGCCGATCACCGGCTTCAGCGCCGCCGGCCAGAACGGGCGGTCGCCGCCCGCGTTCCCCGCGCACGCCACGACGGCGGTGCGGCGGCCGAGCGCGGCGATCGCCCGTGCCAGCACCGGCGACGGCCGGTCGTCGAACGTGTGGCAGCCGAGCGAGAGGTTGACCACGTCGGCGCCGCCGCGGGCGGCGAGCCACGCGAGGCCCCGGATGACGTCGAGCTCGTCGCCGACGCCGTCGCCGCCGATCACGCGCCGGGCCAGCAGCCGCGCGTCCGGCGCGTGCCGCAGCACCACGCCCGCGACGAACGTCCCGTGGCCCGCCTGCGCGTCCAGCTCGAAGTCGAGGTCGGCGTCGAGGACCTCGGCGGCCTCGTCGTCCTGCTCGGCGTACCAGCCCGCGTGCTCGTACCACGGATGCGGCGCCAGGCCCGTGTCCAGCACCGCCACCGTCACCGCCCGCCGCCGCCCCGCGTCCGGCGCGGTGCGCGGGCGCGGGACCGGCGGGGCGGGCCGCGGCAGGTCGGCGGGGCCGCTCCACCACAGCGGCTGGCCGTGCACGAGATGGTTGGGCGACACGCTGAGCCTGCGGTGCCGCCCGTCCCCGCCGAGCCGCGCCGCGAGCTCGCACACGTCCACCTTGGCCGGGGCGCGCAGCCGCAGCCGGGTGACGCCGCACTCGTCGTGCCGCGAGTCGTACCAGCGTCGCACCAGGTCCTCGGCGGCCGGGGCGTCGTGCCCGGCGACGAGGATCTGGTCGCGCCGCACGAGCGCCGGACGCCCCGCGGCCGGCTCCACCACCACGGCGTCGCGGTGCCTGGCGAGCAGCCGTTCCAGCCGTGCCTGTTGATCGAACATCGGTCCTCGCTTCCACGCGGGTGACCGCTCCCGCGCCCCATAGTGCCCTAACGGCGACGCAGCGTGACGCTCTTCGGGGGCGAATGGAGGATCTTGCCGTTCCGATGCGTTACTAAGGGGACATCGCACGCACCGCACGCCGAGAGGAGCCGTTGGGAACCGTGAGGGCGATCGAACGCGAGGGGCGGCGCGTCCTCGATTCCGCGCGCGAAGGCCGCCGGCGCCGTGCCGAACGGCGCGCGGCGGGGAGCCGCTGGAGCACGCTGCGGTGGCGCCTCGCGTGCCTGCCGGCCGGGGCGGCGCCGATCCTCACGTTCCCGAGAGCCGATCTCGGATGGCTGGCGTGGGTGGTGCTGGTCCCGGGGATGCTGCTGATCCGTTCGGCGACGTCCGTGCGGGAGGCCGCGATACGCGGGTGGTGGTTCGGAGCGGGGTACCTGCTCGCCGCGCTCTACTGGACGGTGCCGAACATCGGCCCTGGCCTGCCGCTCATCGCGCTCGTCTTCGGGGCGATGTGGGCGGGCTGGGCCGCGGCGGTGCGGTGGCTGGTCCCGGCGCGTCCCTTGGCGGCCCTCCTCGTGGTGCCGAGCGTGTGGCTCGTGATCGAACTGGTGCGTTCGTGGCCGCGCCTCGGCGGGCCGTGGGCGCTGATCGGGGCGAGCCAGTGGCGGCATCCTGCGGTGCTCGGCCTCGCGGCGGTGGGCGGCGTCTGGCTGGTGTCGTTCGCGATCGTCGCGGCCAACACCGCGATCGCGGTCGCGGTGCTGTCGCGGGCGGGGCGCGTGCGCGCCGTCGCGCTCGCCTGCGCCGCGGCGTGCGCGGCCGCCGGACCGCTCGCGTACGCGGCGCGCGACGACCCCGCCGCCGTACGGGAGCTGAGGGTCGCGCTCGTCCAGCCCGGCGTGGTGGACGGCCCGGAGGCGCGGCTCGCGGCCGGTGAGCGGATCACCGCCGCGCTCCCGCCCGCCGACCTCGTCGTGTGGGGCGAGAGCAGCGTCGGGTACGACCTGCGCCGCCGGGACGACGTCGCCGCGCGCCTCACCGCCCTCGCCGCGCGCTCCGACGTCCTGGTGAACGAGGACGCGCGCGACGCCGGCGAGCGCATCTCCAAGAGCACCGTCCTCATCGGGCGGAACGGTCCCGGGGCGCGTTACGTCAAGACGCGGCTGGTGCCGTTCGGCGAGTACATCCCGTTCCGGTCGCGGCTCGGATGGCTCAGCCGCATCAGCGGCGCGGCGGGGGAGGACCGCGTGCCGGGCACCGGCGCCGAGACGATGCGCGCGGGCGGCGTGACGATCGGGCCGCTGATCTGCTTCGAGTCGGCGTTCCCCGACCTCGGGCGCGCGGCCGTACGGCGCGGCGCGCGGGTGCTCGTCTACCAGTCGTCCACGTCCACGTTCCAGAAGAGCTGGGCGCCGCCGCAGCACGCCTCCCTCGCGGCGCTGAGGGCGGCCGAGACCGGCCGCCCGGCGGTGCAGGCCGCGCTCACCGGGGTGAGCGCCGCGTTCGACGCCCGCGGCCGCAGGCTGGCCTGGACGGACACCGACCAGCGCGGATCCACGCTGGTCACCCTGCCGGTCCCCGCCGACGCGAGCCGCACCCCGTACGACCGTTTCGGCGACTACACCGCCTATCTGGCCGTCCTCACGACCGTCGGCGCCGCCGCGGCCGCCGTCCGGATATCCGCTTCACGGCGGCGCCCGCGGCCCGTACGGTGGTCGTCCGAGAGCGATGAACGGTGCGCGCCGCGTGGTCGGGCGTTCGGCGAACAGGGCTCTCACGGTGGTGCGTCCGGTGCCGATGATGCAGAATGATGGACGCGGACGCCGTCTTGGGGCGTACGAGGCCGTAGGGGAAGACGAGCCTCGGTACAGATCCAGGAGGTCCGGTGACCGCACGTGGCGTTTTCTACGTCCACTCCGCGCCACCTGCGCTGAGCCCGCACATCGAGTGGGCGGCGGCAGGTGTCCTTGGCGTGCCCGTTTCCCTTGAGTGGGCCGACCAGCCGGCGGCCCCGGGGACACTGCGCGCCGAACTGCATTGGGAGGGCAGGTCCGGCACCGCCGCCGGCATCACCTCCGCCCTGCGGAACTGGAAGCTCCTGCGCTTCGAGGCCACCGAGGATCCCGCCACCGGGTGCGACGGCGTCCGCTACAGCTTCACGCCGTCCCTCGGCGTCTTCACCGGCGTGATCGGCGCCAACGGCGACATCATGGTCCCCGAGGACCGGCTCCGTTCGGTCATGGCCAACGCGGCCGTCGGCAAGACGACCCTGGAGCACGAGCTCGACCGCCTCCTCGGCACCCCTTGGGACAACGAGCTCGAACCGTTCCGCCGGGCCGGCGACGGCGCCCCGGTGCGCTGGCTCCACGCCGCCGTCTGACCCGCCATCCTCCGGACGGCCACCGGCCACCCGGCCACGGCCACCGGCCACCGGTCCCTGGCCATCGGCCGCCGGTCCCCGGCCACCGGCCACTGGTCCCCGCGCCGGTCCGCGTCCGTCCGCGCGGTCCGCGTCCGTCCGCGCCGGTCCGCGTCCGTCCGCGTCGGTCCGCATCCGTCCGCGCGGTCCGCGTCCGTCCGCGCCGTCCATCGCACTCAGGTCCGGTGCGCGTGGATCGGCGGCCTGCCTGGCCTCGGCCGGGCCGTTCGGCCTCCGGCGGACGTCTCCCGCTCCCTGGGGCCGCCCACCCCGTTCCCAGCGTTCTCCTCAGCGCGGTCGCGTCCTGCCAGACGGGCGCGGGCCGTGGAACGCACCGCGCCCGTGCTCGGCGGCCGGGTCCTGGTCCCGGACGCCCAGCACGGGCGCTTCGGTCGGCTCCTTCGCCCGAGCGGGCGGGCGGGCCGGGCCCTGAAGGTCAGAGGGCGCGCTGGAAGACGACCGACACGTTGTGGCCGCCGAATCCGAACGAGTTGTTGAGCGCGGCGGCGGGGCCGTCCGGGATCGGGCGCGGCTCGCCGTGGACCACGTCCAGGTCGACCTCGTCGTCGAGGTCCTCCAGGTTGGCGGTGGGCGGGATCAGGCCCTCGCGCAGCGCGAGGATGCAGAACACCGACTCCAGCGCTCCGGCGCCGCCCAGCAGGTGGCCGGTCATCGACTTGGTCGCGGTGACCATCACCTTGGCGCTCGCCTCGGGGCCGAGCGCGGCCTTGATCGAGGCGAGCTCGGCGACGTCGCCCTGCGGCGTGGACGTCGCGTGCGCGTTGATGTGCACGATGTCGTCGGGCGTCAGGCCGGCGTCCTCCAGGGCCCGGCGCATCGCCTTGGCCTGGCCGGCGCCCGTCGGATCGGGCTGGACGATGTCGTGCGCGTCGCCCGAGTAGCCGCACCCGGCGGCGATGCCGTGGATCTTCGCGCCGCGGGCGCGGGCGTGCTCCTCCGACTCCAGGATCATGACGGCGGACCCCTCGCCGAGCACGAACCCGTCGCGGTTCTTGTCGTACGGGCGGGACGCGCGCTCGGGCTCGTCGTTGCGGGTGGACATCGCCCGCATCGCGCCGAACGACGCCATCTGCAAGGGGTGGATGCACGACTCGGTGCCGCCGCAGATCACCACGTCGGCGCGGCCCGCGCGGATCATGTCGATCGCGTAGCCGACCGCCTCGCCGCTGGACGCGCACGCGCTCACCAGGGCGTGCGAGCCGGCCATCGCGCCGTACTCGATGCCGACGTGCCCGGCCGCGCCGTTCGGCATCAGCATCGGCACCGTGAACGGCGAGACCCGCGACCAGCCCTTCTCACGCCACACGTCGTAGCTGTTGAGCGCGGTGTGCAGCCCGCCGATGCCGCTGGACAGCACGACGCCGAGCCGCTCGCCGTCGACGACGAAGCCGTCCGGCTCGGCGGGCGCGTCCTTGCCCCGGCGGCTCGGGGAGTGGCCAGCCCGGCGTCCCGCCACGCCTCCCGCGCGGAGATCAGCGCGATCGCCTGGTTGCGGTCGAGGCGGCGGAGCTGCTGCTTGGTCATCACCTCGGACGGCTCGACCGCGAGCTGCGCGGCGAACCGGACGGGCAGCTCCTCAACGCCCTCCCATTCGAGGTTGCGCACCCCGGACTTGCCGGCGAGCAACGCGGACCAGGTCGACGGCAGGTCTCCACCGAGCGGGGTCGTGGCACCGAGACCGGTCACGACGACTTTGGTCTGGCTCTTGCCCATAGTGAGTGCTCCTTGCGAAATGGGGGGCCCTGGGTGGCGCGCCGCCCTCAGGTCCGGCGCACGCCCCCGCAGGGGGAGCGCCGGCCGCCGCGGCGGCGCGCCGTGCCCGCGACGTCAGGCCTGGAGGTTCTGGACGAAGTTGATGACGTCCTTGACCGTCTTCAGGTTGCGCAGCTCGTCGTCGGGGATCTCGACGCCGAACTTGTCCTGCGCGGCCACCGCGATCTCTACCATCGACAGCGAGTCGATGTCGAGATCGTCGATGAAGTTCTTCTCCGGGGTGACCTGGGACTTGTCAATGCCGACGATCTCGTCGATGATCTCCGCGAGGCCGTCCAGGATCTCCTGCTCGGTAGCGTCAGCCATGTCGCTCGTTCTCCTTCTTCGGGTTGGTCCAGTGCTCCGGGCGCAGGCGGTTCGGCCTACGGGATCTGGATGACTTGGGCAGCGTAGGCCAGTCCGGCGCCGAACCCGATCAGCAGGGCGGGGGCTCCGGACGGGACGTCGCCGCGTTCGATCATGCGGGAGAGCGCCATCGGAATGGACGCCCCGAGGTGTTGCCGGAGTGGACGATGTCGTCGGCCACCACGGCGTTCACGGCCTTCACCCTGCGGGCGATCGCCTCGATGATCCGCAGGTTGGCCTGGTGCGGGACGACGGCCGCGAGGTCGGCCGGGGCGATCCCGGCCCGCTCGCACGCCTCCAGCGCGACCGGCGCGATGGCGGTGGTGGCCCACCGGAACACCGCCTGGCCCTCCTGCTGGATGAACGAGTGCCGGTCCGGGATGATGATCTTGTCGAACTGGTCGCCCGCGCTGCCCCACACCACCGGGCCGATGCCGGGCTCGTCGGCGCCGGTGACGACCGCCGCGCCCGCGCCGTCGGCGAAGATGATCGACGTGGAGCGGTCGGTCCAGTCGATCCACTGCGACATCTTCTCCGAGCCGATGACCAGCACGTTGCGGGCGCTGCCGCCGCGCACCGCGGCGCTCGCGGTGGCGAGCGCGTAGCAGAACCCGGCGCAGGCGGCGTTGAGGTCGAACGCGCCGGGGGCGTCGATGCCGAGCCGGTGCGCGACGATCCCGGCGTGGGCCGGCATCGGCGACTCGGCCGAGCAGGTCGCCAGGATCACCAGGTCGATCTCGGACGGGGCGAGGCCGCTGCCGGCGATCGCCTTGCCGCCCGCGTGCACGGCGAGCTCGACGATGCCCTCGTCGTCGCCGGCGATGCGCCGCTCGGCGATGCCGACGCGGCTGCGGATCCACGCGTCGCTGGTGTCGACGTTGCGGGCGAGGTCGTCGTTGGTGACGACCCGGGCGGGCTGGTAGTCGCCGAACGCCAGGATGCGGGCGCCGGCCGTGGCCTCCGGGATGCGCAGCCGGACGGCGGGGCGGGGTTCGGCCGTCATGCGGAGTGCGCCTTGACCAGCTCGCGGGCCCGTTCGAGGTCGTCGGGGGTCTTCAGGGCCAGCAGCTCGACGCCGCGCAGCTCGCGGCGGGCGAGGCCGGTGAGGGTGCCGGCGGGCGGCAGCTCGATGATCGCGGTGACGCCGAGGTCCCTCATCGAGGCCATGCAGGCGTCCCAGCGGACGGGCGCGCTGACCTGGGCGGCGAGCCGTCCGACGAACTCGCGGCCGGAGCCGACGGCGGCGCCGTCCCTGTTCTGGAGCAGGGTGACCGCCGGGTCGGCGACCGGGGCGCCGGCGGTGAGCCGGGCGAGCGTGTCGACCGCGGGCGCCATGTGCTCGGTGTGGAAGGCGCCCGCCACCGACAGCGGCCGCAGCCGCGCCTTCGGCGGCGGGTCGTCGGCGAACGCGGCGAGCCGTTCGGTCGTGCCGGCGGCCACGACCTGCCCGGCGCCGTTGACGTTGGCGGGGGTGAGCCCGTGGCGTTCGATCGCGGCGAGCACCTCGTCGGCGTCGCCGCCGAGCACGGCCGTCATGCCGGTCTCGGCGACGGCGGCGGCCTCGGCCATCGCCCGGCCCCGCTCCCGGACCAGGACCAGCGCGGACTCGGGGGACAGCACCCCGGCGATCGCCGCGGCGGCCAGCTCCCCGACGCTGTGCCCCGCGACCGCGTCGGGCGCGGTCGCGCCGTCCTCGTAGAGGGCCCCGTGCGCGGCGAGCGCGGCGGCGACCAGCAGCGGCTGCGCCACCGCCGTGTCGCGGATCTCCTCGGCGTCGGCCTCCGTCCCGTAGCGGACCAGGTCGAGCCCGGTGACCGCGGACCACCAGGCCAGCCGGTCGGCGACCCCGGGCACCTCGAGCCATGGCCGCAGGAATCCTGGGGTTTGGGCGCCCTGGCCGGGCGCTGCGAGGAGAATCACAGCGACCAGCTTGCCCGCAACCGGTCCCCGCTGCCGATGCCGATCAGAACGAACTTTCGTCACGGGGCTTTGTACGACCCCTACAACGTGGGTGAACGGGACAATCCGCGGGCGGCTTCGATCACCGCTCCCGGGCGGGTACGGGTCGCGCGCCGGGCCGGTGGCGGGCCGGTGGCGGGCCGGTGGCGGGGTCAGGCGCGGGCCGGGCGGTCGGCGAAGCGGCCGAGGACGAGCGCGATCCGCAGCGTGAACGCGTTGCGGCCGTCGGTGGGGGCGAGGCCGGTGAGCTCGGCGACGCGCCGCAGCCGGTACCGGACCGTGTTGGGGTGGACGAACAGCAGCCGCGCCGTCGCCTCCAGCGACGAGCCCTGCTCCAGGTAGGTGGTCAAGGTGTCCAGCAGCGGGGCCCCGGCGGCGAGCATCGGGTTGTAGACCTGCTCCACCAGGTAGCGGCGGGCCTCCTCGTCGCCGTCCAGGGCCCGCTCGGGGAGCAGCTCGGTCGCCTCGACGGGGCGCGGGGCGTCCGGCCAGCCCGCGGCGGCGCGCAGGCCCGCGAGCGCGGCCCGCGCCGACAGCGTCGAGTCGTACAGGTCGCCGACCTGCGGCCCGACCACGACCGGGCCGGGGCCGCACTTGGCGGCGACCGGGCGGGCGGCGGCCATCGGGTCGGAGTTGCCGCCGACGATCACGATGACCCGGTGGCCCTGCACCCCGGCCAGCACGTCGGCGCGGGCGCGGCGGGCGGCGAGCTGCATCTGGTCGATGGTGACCTCGGGGTCCTCGTCCTCGGGCGTGTGCCCGGCGATCACCGTGACGGGCTTGGACGTCCAGCCGAGCGCGGCGGCCCAGGAGTGCATGCCGTCGTCGACCTCGCCGCGCAGCACCGCGTTCACCACCAGGGCCTCCAGCCGGGCGTCCCACGCGGCGCGGGTCTCGGCCGCCTGCGCGTAGACCTGGGCCGCGCCGAACGCCACGTCGCGGGTGTAGCGCAGGATCGCCTCGCGGAGCTGCGCCTCGCCGCCGGGCGCGGCGAGGTCGTCCAGCCGCGTCTCCACCACGTCGATGATCACCCGGACCATGTCGATGGTGTGCTTGAGCTTGATCGAGCGCATCAGCTCGCGGGGGGCGGTGCCGAACACCTCCCCGGCGATCGCGGGCCGGGTCCGCTCGGCGCTCTTGAACCACTCGACGAACGCGGCGATCCCGGCCTGGGCGACCAGCCCGATCCAGGACCGCTGGTCGGCGGGCATCCGGCGGAACCAGGGGAGCTGGTCCTCCATGCTGCTGAGCGCGGCGGTGCCGAACGTGCCCATGGCCTTCTCCAGGCGCCGGGTGGTCTGGCGGCGGAGGGCGGCCTCGTCAGGTGTGTCCACCACCCCAGGGTGCCACTCCCGCGTGGATGACCCGACCCGCCCGGGCAGGCGGACGTCGCGGAGCGGGCCTGACCAGCGGCCCGACGGGCGGTGGCGGCTCAGTCCCCGGTGACGTCCGAGGGGACGCCGAGGGCGATGTCCGTCAGGTTCCTGAGGCTCGTCGAGCCGGGGGCGAGGTAGTCGCTGTGGCCGCCACCGCCCGCGTCGAAGACCCTCGCGCCGAACCGGCGGGAGACGGGGTCGGGACCGAGGCCGAGCCCGAAGATCCGCACGTGCGGGACGTCCTCCATCCAGTCGGTGGCGCCCCGCCCCGCCCAGACGCGTGCCGTTCCGCCCAGCCGGGACGCCGACCACGCGGTCGTCCCGGGGCTGCCGAACAGCGCGATGTCGGTGACCTTCCGCCACGCCGCGCGGCCCGGCCCGGGGCCCTCCAGCGCGGCGCGCCCGCACACGACCGAGCCGTAGCTGTGGCACAGCAGCCCGATCCCGGCGGCGGGGTTGACGCGGTGCAGCCCGGTGAGGAACCGGCGCAGCTCGACCGCGCCCTGCCCGGCGCGCTCGTCGGTGAGCACCTCGCTGCTGAACGTCTTCGGCGCCGCGTACCCGAGCCAGGCGACGACGGCGAGGCCGGGCCGCGGCGAGACCGCCTGGGCCTGCGCGTACACCGCCCTGGCGCCGCCGCCCGGCGTCGACCACGGCTTGCCCGCCCGGTCGTCGAACGCGGTGAGGGTCGTGTCGGCGCCCGGGACGAGCAGCGCGATCCGGTCGGCGTGGGCGAGGTCGCCGACGACCTCGACCGCCCGGCCGCGCCCGCGCGGGTCGAAGTGCAGGAACCGGCGGTCCGGCCGCAGGAACGCCCCGAGCGCCCGTGCCCGCGCGCCGTCCCCCACCTCGTGCGCCGTCTTCAGCGCCTGCTCGATCGACCGCCGCTCGGTCGCGTACCGGGCGTCCAGCGTGGAGCGGGCCATCGACGGCGCCGGGAACGGCGGCGCGTACGGGTCGGCGTGCCCGGTGCCGGCGGTGGTGAGCAGCACGCCGGTGATGGTCGCGGCGCAGGCCAGGGCCCGCCGCAGCCGTCGGGCGCGCTTCTTCGGGGGCATCGTGCGAGGCGGCATGGTCCGCCTTTCTACCTGGTGAGCCCGGTTGATCCCAGCATCAGGTGGTCGTCCTGCGTGTTCCGGAGAGAGCCTTCCTGTTGAGATGTACGGGACGGCGTCCTGGTTGGGACGGGCCGGCCGTTCTCGCCGCGGGTTCCGGACGCCCGGCGCGCGGCGGGCCGTTCGAAGCGGCGGACGAGGCCCGCCAGGGCGAGCAGCGCGAGCGCGAAGACCGGCAGCCACGGCAGCCGTTCCAGGAGCCATTCCGGCCGGTCGGGCGCCGAATGGAGCCCTGGCAGGCTACCCGCCGCCAGGAAGGTCCCGACCGTGATCGCCATCATCGCGGTCTGGTGCCAGAGGAAGACGGTCATGGCGGACAGGTTGGCGACGGCGACCGCCGCCCACGCCCGGGGCCGCCGCATCCAGCGGCCGAGCGGCCGGTACAGCAGCAGCGCCAGCCCGGTCTGGGCGAGGCCGAACGCCACGGCCGCGAGGGTCGGCGGGTTCAGGTTGGACACCGCCGCGCCCGGCACCCCGACCATGCTCGCCGGGTAGCCCGCGAACAGCACGAGCCCGGCCGTGGCGGCGGCGCCGCCCGCGAGCAGGCCCGCGGCGGCACGGCGGCGGGCCAGCGCCCCGTTCGCCCAGGCGAAGCCCAGGTAGAACGGCACGAGCCAGCCGGTCAGGACGGTGGCCCAGCCGATCCAGCCGGGCGCGTCCAGCGCGAAGCGGCCGAGGTCGATCGCGGCGGTGGCGCCGACGAGCAGCGCGGCGCCCCAGAGGCCGAGCCGGTTCCAGACGGCGGCGACCACGGGGGTGAGCGCGGTCAGCGCGGCGTACACGCCCAGGAACCACAGCGGCGACAGGACGAGCTTGACCAGCGTGAACAGCCCGTCGCCGGAGAAGCCCGCCCACCACAGCCCGGCCGCCGCCGGGATCCAGGCGAGCAGCAGCACGGGAACGGGCCGGCCGAGTCGGGCCAGGCGGTGCCGCAGGCGCGCCGCCCACGGCTCGCCGGGGCGCAGGCCCTTCGCGGCCGTGTACCCGCCGACCAGGAAGAAGACGGCGAGGGTCTGGAGGACCCACGAGATCGGCGTGAACTCCGGCATCGCGGCGAGCGGGCTCGTCACCCGCAGGTCCCCGTCCCCGGCCGCGCCGTTCCCGGTGGCGACGAACGCGGTGACGAGCCAGTGCCCGAGCACGACCCCGAGGATCGCGAACGCCCGCAGCGCGTCGATGGCCCGGTCGCGTCCGGCGGGCGTGGCGTCGGCGATCCGCCCGGCCCACCCCTTGCGCCCGTCCCGCTCGCGTTCGGACGGGCGGGGCGGAGGCGCGGGCCTGGGGGCGGGCCTGGGGATGGGCTGGAGGGCGGGGCGGCGGGGCCGGTGTCAAGCATGCGTGACCTCCGAGTCACGGGCGAGCGCGATGAGCGCGAGGTTGCGGAGGGAGGGCGAGCCGGGCTTCAGGTAGGCGCTGTGCGGGCCCGTTCCGGCGTCGAACCGGGCCGCGCCGAACGCCGGGGAGACCGGGTCGCGGCCGAAGCCGAGGCCCGCGAAGCGGATCTTGGGTACGAACCGCGTCCAGTCGCCGCCCGAGCGGCCCGCCCACACGCGCGCGCGGGTCCGCAGCCCCGCGGCGTCGTCGAGGGTGGTCCCGGGGCTGCCGTACAGGGCGATCTCGTCCACGGGGAGGCCCGGGGCGCCGTCGCGGCCCGCGCCCGCGCCGGCCTTCGCGCACACGACCGTCCCGTAGCTGTGGCAGAGCAGCCCGATCCCGGCGCGCCCGTTCACCCTGTGCAGGCCGGTGACGAACCGCCGCAGCTCGCGGGCGCCCGTACCTGCGCGGCCCGCGGTGAGGACGGCGGCGCTGCGGGTGGACGGGGACGCGTAGCCGAGCCAGGCGACGACCGCGAGGCGGGTTCCGGGCGCGGACGACGCGGCCTGCCGGGACAGGGCGCGGGCGCCGCCGCCCGCCCACTTCCAGGAGTCGAAGTTGGTGAGCGAGCCGTCCGCGCCGGGCACGACGACCGCGATCCGGTCCGCGCGGGCGAGGTCGCCGACGACCTCGACGGCCCGGCCCTCACCCCGCGCGTCGAACGACAGGAACGTCCGGCCCGGCGCCAGGAACCGGGACAGGGCGCGGGCGCGGCCGCCGTCGCGGACCCGCTCGGCCGTGGCGCGCGCCCGGCCGATGTCGTCCCGGACGGCGGCGTAGCGGGACGTGAGGGCGGGCGCGGTGAGGTCCGGGGCGGCGGGGGCGACGGACGGCGGCGCGTACACCTCGGCCCGGCTCGTCCCCGCGGTCAGCGCGCCGATCGCCGCGAGGGCCGCGACGACGGCGGCGGCCCGGCGCAGGCGGTACGGGCGGCGGCGGTCAGCGAGGCTGGGCATCGGGCGTCCTTCCTGGTCAGCGTGGCGAAGCACTGAACAGAAAGCTAGAAATCGGACGCCGTAACGCGGATCAACCGCCGGTGCGGTCCTGGCCCGTGACCCCCCGGTACTACCGGCGGTACCTCAAGGGGCGGCCCGGACGGCCGCGGGTATCACCCCGGAGCCGTACCTCCGGGGGCCGCCGGGTCTCCCGGGGCTCTCTCGGGGCCCTCGCGGGGGCCGGCTCAGTCGCCGGGGCGGACGAGGCCCACCTCGTAGGCGTAGACGATCGCCTGGGGCCGGTCGCGCAGGCCGAGCTTCATCAGCACGCGGCCGAAGTGGGTCTTGACGGTCTGCTCGGCGACGACCAGCTCCCGCGCGATCTCGCCGTTGGACAGGCCGCGGGCGACGAGGGCGAGCACCTCGGTCTCGCGCTCGGTCAGCTCGTCCAGCCGCTTGCGGGACGGCGCGCGCGGCGCGCCGAGCCGGGAGAACTCCGCGATCAGCCGCCTGGTGATCGACGGCGACAGCAGCGCGTCGCCCGCCGCCACGACCCGTACGGCGTCGGCCAGCTCGTTCGCCGAGGCGTCCTTGAGCAGGAAGCCGCTCGCCCCCGCCCGCAGCGCCTCGTAGACGTAGTCGTCGAGGTCGAACGTGGTCAGCATCAGCACCTTCGGCGCCTCGGCGCCCGCGCCCTCGCCCGTCCCCGCGCCTGCGCCCTCGCCGGTGTCCGCGAGCAGGCGGCGGGTCGCCTCCAGGCCGTCCAGGACGGGCATCCGCACGTCCATCAGGACGACGTCGGGGCGCAGCTCGGCGATCCGGGCGAGGCCCTCCTCGCCGTTCACCGCCTCGCCGACGACCTCGATGTCGGGCTGGGCGTTCAGCAGCACCCCGAACCCGGTGCGCACCATCCCCTGGTCGTCGACGATCACGACGCGGACCGTCACGTGGTCTTCCTCTCGGGCAGCGTGGCGGACACGGCGAATCCTCCCTCTGGCGTGGGCCCGGCCTTCAGCTCGCCGCCCAGCATCACCGCCCGCTCGCGCATGCCGACGAGGCCGTGCCCGGCACCGGGCGGCGACGGGGTCGGGCGGTGGCCCGCGCCCGGGGGCCCGTTGACGACGGTCAGCCAGAGTACGCCGTCCCGCGGGCCGCTTCGAGCGTCACCCGCGAGCCGGGGGCGTGCCGCATGGCGTTGCTGAGCGCCTCCTGGAGGATCCGGTACGCGGTGAGCCCCACGCCCTGGGGGACGCCGGACAGGTCGCCCTCCAGCCGGGTGGACACGTCCAGGCCCGTGCCGCGCGCCCCGGCGATCAGGTCGTCCAGGCGGTCCAGGTCGGGCTGCGGGGCGGTCTGCGCGCCGTCCTCCGACCGCAGCACGCCGAGGATGCGCCGCATCTCGGTCAGCGCGTCGAGCGCGGTCGAGCGGATCTCGGCCAGGTCCCTGCGCGTCTCGTCCGGGACGTCGGCGACCTTGTACGGGGCGGCCTCGGCCTGGATCGCGATCATCGACATGTGGTGGGCGACGACGTCGTGCAGCTCGCGGGCGATCCGCTGCCGCTCGGTCAGCACCGCCTCGGCGTCCTGGTGGCGCTTCTCCTGCTCGGCCAGCTCGCGCCTGGACGTCTGCCGCAGCCGCAGGGCGTAGCCGACGACCAGCGGCAGCAGGAGCAGCAGGGACCCGCCCGCGGCCTGCGACGGGCTCTTGACCCAGATGCCGACGAAGCAGATGATCCCGACGCCGAGCGTGATGTCGCGCGAGCAGCGCACCGCCACGGTGTAGAGGCACACCATCGCGGTGAACGTCCCCGCCGGGACGTACGGCACCGTCAGCCAGTCGCTGACGTCCACCAGGGCCATCGCCACGAAGCTCAGCCGCATCGCCCCGAGCGGGTACAGGTCGCGCAGCGCGAGCGGGAGGGTGACCGCGACCGCCGTCAGCATCAGGGTCCCGCCGCCGACGTCCAGCCCCCGCTTGGTGGTCTCGGTGACGAGCAGCGAGTACGACCCGGCGACCAGGGCCACGGTCAGCGCGGCGCCGACCAGGTTGACCACCAGCCCGTACGGCAGGCGCCCGACGCCGACGAACCGGGTCCAGCGCAGCGGCAGCGGCCAGGGCCGGTTCGCCGGGACGGGGTCGGCCCGCCCCGTGACGGCCGCGGCGAGGACGCCGCGCGCCAGCGCCCGGAGCATCGTGCCGGGCCGCTGGACCTGTTCTGGGCTGCTCATACGCCCAAGGCTAGAGACGGCGGAGAGGCGCCCGAATGACACCGGGGTGCGACGGGCGGGTCATACCTGGGTACTGTCCAGGCCGTGGATCCCGTCGAGGCACTGCGCCGGATCGCGTTCCTGCTGGAGCGCGCGCTCGAACCGTCCTACCGGGTGCGCGCGTTCCGCAAGGCCGCCGAGGTCGCGTCCGGGACGCCCGCGGACGAGCTGCAACGCCGCGCCGGCGACGGAACGCTCACCGACCTGCCCGGGATCGGCAAGGTCACCGCCCTGGTGATCGAGGAGGCGCTGCGCGGGGAAACCCCCGTCTACCTGCGGCGCCTGGAGGCGACCGGGGGCGAGCCCGCCGACCGGGCCGCCGCCGCGCTCCGTTCCGCCCTGCGGGGCGACCTGCACACGCACAGCGACTGGTCGGACGGCGGGTCGCCGATCCGGGAGATGGCCGAGACGGCCCGTTCGCTCGGCCACGAGTACATCGCGCTGACCGACCACTCGCCGCGCCTCAAGGTCGCCAACGGGCTGTCGGCCGACCGGCTGCGCCGCCAGCTCGACGCCGTCGCCGAGCTGAACGAGGAGCTCGCGCCGTTCCGGATCCTGACCGGCATCGAGGTCGACATCCTCGACGACGGCTCCCTGGACCAGGACCCGGCCCTGCTCGAACGGCTCGACGTGGTCGTGGCGAGCGTGCACTCCAAGCTCCGGATGGACCGCGTGGCGATGACCCGGCGGATGGTCGCCGCCGTCGCCGACCCGCGCGTCAACGTCCTCGGCCACCTGACCGGCCGCATCGTCAAGGCCGGGGGCCGCCGCGGCGGGCTGCGGCCCGAGTCGGAGTTCGACGCCGCGCTCGTGCTGGACGCCTGCGCGGCCTACGACGTCGCCGTGGAGATCAACTCCCGGCCCGAGCGCCAGGACCCGCCGAAGCGCCTGCTCCGCCCGGCCGTCGAGGCGGGCTGCCGCTTCGCGATCGACTCCGACGCGCACGCGCCCGGCCAGCTCGACTGGCAGTCGTACGGCTGCGACCGGGCCGCGCGCTGCGCCGTCCCCGCCGACCGCGTCGTCAACACCCTCCCGGTGGACGACCTGCTGGCCTGGACGCGCGCCAAGCGCTCCTGACCGGCCCCGGCCCCGGCCCCGTACGCGCCGGGTCGGACGGCCGCGGGTCACAGCAGGCCGTTCCACATCTGCTCGACGAGCAGCGGCCACCAGTTGTCCTCGCCGTGGAACGCGGGCGGGTCGATGCTCGCGAGCTGCCCTTGCAGGCGCTCGACGACCTCGCCCGCCGCGTACGGGTCGAGCCCGCGCATCCGCTGCCGCCCGCGCGTCAGCACCGCCAGCATCCGCGCGAACACCGCCGCGCCGCTGCTGACGAACCGCGTCGTCCCGAGGTCCGGATCGACCGCCCAGAGCCCGCCGAGCAGGTGCGGCGGGCCGGAGACCAGCATCCCGATCACGCAGTGCCCGTCGCCGCCGAGCGTGACGAGCGAGTCGAGCCGTCCGAGCGCCTCGGGCGGCAGCGGGCTGCCACGTGCCCGGAGCCGCTCGGGCACCGGCACCACCGACCACGCCTGGAACAGGTACGGGATCCGGGCCGGCAGGCCCGCCGACACCAGCGTCAGCTCCTGGCCCTGGAGGACGCCCGCCCGCGCCAGCTCGTCCGGGTGGTAGCGCTGCACCTGGTCGTGCCCGAACGTCGCGGCGAGCACCTGGCCGAGCCGCGCGCCGTCCACCGGAGGCGCGGCGGGCTCCCCGGCGGGCGGCGGGACGGGCCGCGCCCGCGGCGGGACGGGCTGCCCCACCAGCTTCGCCAGCGCCGCCGCCCGGTCCGCGACCGCCGCGACCGCCGCCGCACGCTCCCCCGGGGTGGTGCCGTACGGCTGCCCGAACGAGATCTCCGCGCCGGGGAAGCCGAACCGCCGCAGCAGCGGATCGCAGTAGCAGCCCGGCAGGCGGCACGGCTCCAGCTCCGAGTGGACCGCCGTCACCGACGCCGCCGGCACCCCGATCCGCTGGAGCTCCTCCCACACCTGCCAGAACGGTGCGGGCAGGCCCGGCCCGACGGCTTCGCCAGGTACGCCTCCTCGCCCCGGGCGTCCCGGTAGGTGACCGCGAGGGTGTTGCCCGCCCCGACCGACGGCCGTTCCGCGGACGGCCCGCCCGGGTGCGGCCCGGCGCCCTGACCGCCGTCGTACATCCCTGCCCCTCACTCTGCGCGGCCCGGGGGCGGCGGACCGTCCTCGAAGGTGTGCCAGGGAGAGTCTGGCAGGTGTCCCAGCCCGGGACGGGACCGTTCCAGGTGAACGATCCGGGATGCCGATCATGCGCGGGGCCCGGACCGGCTAGCGTGGGGGCAGCCGAGCACCGAGGGGTCCCGATGGCCGAGATCAGGCACCGCTTCGTCGAGTCCGAGAGCGGCCTGCGGATGCACGTCGCCGAGGCGGGCGAAGGCCCTCTCGTGCTGCTGCTGCACGGGTTCCCCGAGTGCTGGTACTCGTGGCGGCACCAGCTCAGCGCCCTCGCCGAGGCGGGCTTCCACGCCGTCGCCCCCGACCAGCGCGGCTACGCCCGCACGGGCGGCCCCGGCGAGGTCTCGCAGTACTCGATCCTGCACCTGGCCGGGGACGCCGCCGGGCTCGTCCGGCCGCTCGGGGCCGACCGCGCCGTCGTCGTCGGCCACGACTGGGGAGCGCCGGTCGCCTGGGCGGTCGCGCAGTTCCGGCCCGACAAGGTGCGCGGTGTCGTCGCGCTGTCGGTCCCGCACCGCCCGCGCACCTCGCGGCCCCCCGTCGCCGTCATGCGCGAGCGCATCGGCGACGGCTACTACATGGTCCACTTCCAGCGGCCGGACGTCCCCGAGGCCGAGTTCGACCGCGACCGCGCCGCCACGTTCCGCCGGATGCTGTACGCCGCGTCCGGCGACGGCCCCGGGCTCGCGCCGATCGTCCCGGAGGGCGGCGGGTTCCTGGACGCCTGCCCCGAGCCGGGCAAGCTCCCCGGCTGGCTCACCGAGCACGACGTCGAGACGCTCGTCGCCGAGTACGAGCACAGCGGCTTCACCGGGCCCGTCAACTGGTACCGCAACCTCGACCGCAACTGGGAGCTCACCACCGCCTGGCACCGCGCCCCGATCTCCCCGCCCGCGCTCTACGTCGCGGGCGACCGCGACCTGGTGGTCGCCGCGCCGGGCGCGCGCGAGGGCATCGAGCGGATGGGCGACTTCGTGCCCAACCTGCGCGAGGTGGTCTGGCTGCCCGGCTGCGGCCACTGGACCCAGCAGGAGCGCCCCGCCGAGGTCAACGAGGCCCTCCTCAACTTCCTGCACGCCCTCTGACCTCCACCGCCCCACCGCCCGCGCGCATCCCCACCCGCGGCGGCACTCGGCTGGGCCGGCGCCGTCCCGCGGACCGCTGTCGCTCGCTGACCGCCGCCGTCCCGTTGACCGCCACCGCCCGCTGGCCGCTGTCGCCGCGCTGGGCCGGCGCGACCTTCGCCCCGGGCGGCGCGCCGGGCCGGGCGTCCCCGCTCGTGGCGGCGCGTCCCCGCCCGGCGGTGCGCTGGGCTGGCGCGTCCCCGCCCGCGGCGGCGCCGCGTCCCCGTCTGCGGCGGCGCGTTCCCCGCCCCGCCGCCCCGCCGCCTCGCTGGGCCGACGCGTCACCCGCCCCGGCGGCGCGCCGGGCGGACGCGGCCCGGCCCCGGCGGCGCGGGAATGTCAGAGGCGGCGCGTACGGTCGCGGCGTGAACCGTACCGACCGTCTGTACGCCCTGGTGGAGGAGCTGCGGGCCCGCGCGCCCCGGCGGGCCAGCGCGCGCGAGCTGGCCGCGCGCTTCGAGGTCAGCGTCCGCACGATCGAGCGCGACATCGGCGCGCTTCAGCAGGCCGGGGTGCCGGTCTTCGCCGACGTGGGCCGGGGCGGCGGCTACACCCTCGACAAGAGCCGCACGCTGCCCCCGCTCAACTTCACCCCGGCCGAGGCGGTCGCCGTCGCGATCACGCTGGGCCGGGCCGAGGGCTCGCCGTTCTCCCGGTCCGCGCGCACCGCCCTCCACAAGATCGTGGCGGCGATGTCGGCGACCGACAGCGCGTCGGCCCGCGAGCTCGCGGCCCGCATCCGCTTTCTCACCCCCGCCGGGCGCGGCGACCCCGCGTCCGTCCCCGCCGTCCTGGAGGAGGCCGTCTCGACCCGCCGAGTCGTCCGCCTCGGCTACGTCGACCGCGACGGCGCCGAGACCGAACGCGACGTCGAGCCCGTCGCGTTCACCGCCTCCGCCAACGGGTGGTACCTGACCGCCTGGTGCCGGATGCGGGGCGGCTGCCGCATCTTCCGCACCGACCGCGTCCGCCGCGCCGTCCTGCTCGACGAGACCGCCCCCGAACGCGCCGCCGACGCCATGGACGACGGCGCCCCGCCCGACTACGTCGTCCGCCCCTCGAATTCGTCTGACAACCGGATCCGTTCGGAAACACCGACACAGGGTTGTCGCACATCTGTTCGAACATCGGTCCCGTGCGGCGGCGGCGCCGTACGGAGCGTTCAGATGGAGGAGACCGATGACAGTGCCCGCGTTCAACACCGTCGCCTGGTTCCAGGTCGGCACCGACGCCCCGAAGGAGGCCCGCCGCTTCTACGGCGACATGTTCGGCTGGCGGTTCACGCTCGACCCCGACGAGGACGGCTACGACCTGATCACCTACCCGGGGGCCGAGCGGCCGAGCGGCGGCGTCCAGCACACCGGCGACGCCGCTGACAACCACGCGCTGTTCGTCGTGCTCGTCGAGGACGTCGGCGCCGCCTGCGCCGACACCGAGCGCCACGGCGGCAAGGTCGCCGTCCCGGCCCGTACGACCGAGGACGGCCTGACGTTCGCCTACCTGGAGGACCCGTCGGGCAACCGCTTCGGCGTCTTCACACCCCGACCCCCTGACCGACCCGGCCCCGCGGGAGCGTCCGCTCCGGTCTCCAGGGACCCCGGCCCCGCAGGCGGCCCGCCCTTCCCGGATGCCCCGGCCCCGCGGGCGCCCGGCCTCCCGGCGGGCCCGGTCTCGTGGCCGGTCCGTTTTCCACGTACGCCCGGCCCCGCAGGCGCCCGGGCCTGCGGGCACCCGGTCTCCTGATGGGGCCGTTCCTGCGGGGCGCTCCGGCCGGGCACGCGCCCGTTCCGGCATGGGCGCTCCATCCGGGCGCGCCTGTTCGGCCCTGCGGGCGCTCGGTCTCCTGGCGGGCACAGCCCTGCGGGGGTGCGGGGTGGGGCTGCTTGTCTCGGCGTGCGGGTGGGGGGCGGGCGAAGGGCGGCGGGGGAGTGCGGCCTACACCTCCGCGCTCCTCGCCGCCGCCCCGGTGGAACGGACGGGATCGGCGGTCCGCCTTAGGCGTCGCCGCCCGTGTTGCTCTCGGCGCTGCCGACGCCGCCCGCGAACACGTCGCTGACGCCGTCGCCGAGGCGGTACTTGTCGATCGCCTGCTGGAGCGTCTCGGGCTTGATCTCGCCGTGCCGCGCCAGCCGCGTGAGGACGGCCAGCACGATCGACGCCGCGTCCACGTGGAAGAACCTGCGGGCCGCGGCGCGGGTGTCGGAGAACCCGAACCCGTCGGTGCCGAGGGACGTGAAGTCGCCGGGCACCCAGGGCGCGATCTGGTCGGGTACGGCGCGCATGTAGTCGGACACGGCGACGATCGGCCCGCGACGTTGTCGAGCGTGCGCGTCACGTAGGGGACGCGCTGCTCGGCGTCGGGGTTGAGCAGGTTCCACTCGTCGCACGCGGCGGCCTCGCGGGCCAGCTCGTTCCACGACGTGGCCGACCAGACGTCCGCCGACACGCCCCAGTCCTCGGCGAGGAGCCGCTGGGCCTCCAGGGCCCACCGGCCGCCGACGCCGGAGGCGAGGATCTGCGCCTTGGGCGACTGGCCGTTGCCGGCCGTGTTCTCCGGCGCGGCCCGGTGCCGGTACAGGCCCTTGAGCAGGCCGTCCACGTCGAGGTCGTCGGGCTCGGCGGGCTGCTGGTAGGGCTCGTTGTAGACGGTGAGGTAGTAGAAGACCTCCTCGCCGTCCGGGTGCTCCTCGGACGAGCCGTACATGCGGCGCAGCGCGTCCTTGACGATGTGGGCCAGCTCGAACGCGAACGTCGGGTCGTAGTGCACGCACGCCGGGTTGGACGCGGCGATCAGCGGGGAGTGCCCGTCGGCGTGCTGGAGGCCCTCGCCGGTCAGCGTGGTGCGGCCCGCCGTCGCGCCGAGCAGGAACCCGCGGCCCATCTGGTCGCCGAGCGCCCACATCTGGTCGCCGGTCCGCTGGAACCCGAACATCGAGTAGAAGATGTAGACCGGGATCATGTGCTCGCCGTGCGTGGCGTACGCGGTGCCCGCGGCGATCGTCGAGGCCATCGAGCCGGCCTCGCTGATGCCCTCGTGCAGCATCTGGCCGCTCTCGGCCTCCTTGTACGACAGCAGCAGCTTGCGGTCCACCGCGTCGTAGGTCTGCCCGTGCGGCGAGTAGATCTTGGACGTCGGGAACAGCGAGTCCATCCCGAAGGTGCGGTACTCGTCCGGCGCGATCGGGACGAACCGCGCGCCGATGTTCTCGTCCTTGATCAGGTCCTTGAGCAGCCGGACGAACGCCATGGTGGTGGCGATGTTCTGCTTGCCCGAGCCCTTGCGCAGCTCGGCGTACACCGGCTCGCCGGGCAGCTTGAGCGGCTTGGCCCGCACGACCCGCTTCGGCAGGAACCCGCCGAGGGCCGCGCGGCGCTCGCGCATGTACTGGATCTCGTCGGAGTCCTCGCCCGGGTGGTAGTAGGGCGGCAGCTCGCCCTCCAGGGCCGAGTCGGGGATGTCCAGGTAGAGCCGGTCCCGGAACTCCTTCAGCTCGGCCTTGGTCAGCTTCTTCATCTGGTGGGTGGCGTTGCGGGCCTCGAAGTCGGACCCGAGCGTCCAGCCCTTGATGGTGTGGGCGAGGATCACCGTCGGCTGGCCGACGTGCTCGCGGGCGCTCTTGAACGCCGCGTACACCTTGCGGTAGTCGTGGCCGCCGCGCGACAGCTTGCGCAGCTCGTCGTCCGACAGGTGCTGCACCATCTTGCGCAGCCGCGGGTCGTCGCCGAAGAACTTGTCGCGGATGTACTCGCCGGACTCCACGGTGAACGTCTGGAACTGCCCGTCCGGCGTGGTGTTCATCTTGTTGACCAGCACGCCATCGGCGTCCTGGGCGAGCAGCGGGTCCCAGTCGCGGCCCCAGACGACCTTGATCACGTTCCAGCCGGCGCCGCGGAAGAACGACTCCAGCTCCTGGATGATCTTGCCGTTGCCGCGCACCGGCCCGTCGAGCTGCTGGAGGTTGCAGTTGACGACGAAGGTCAGGTTGTCGAGCTCCTCGCGGGCGGCCAGGCCGATCGCGCCGAGCGACTCGGGCTCGCCCATCTCGCCGTCGCCGAGGAACGCCCACACGTGCGAGCGGGAGGTGTCCTTGATCTTGCGGTTGTAGAGGTAGCGGTTGAACCGGGCCTGGTAGACCGAGTCGATCGCGGTGAGCCCCATCGAGACCGTGGGGAACTCCCAGAAGTCCGGCATCAGCCGCGGGTGCGGGTACGAGGACAGGCCGCCGCCCGGGTGCGACTGCTCCTGCCGGAACCCGTCGAGCTTGTCCTCCGGCATCCGGCCCTCGAGATAGGCGCGCGCGTAGATGCCCGGGGCCGCGTGGCCCTGGAAGAACACCTGGTCGCCCGACTCGCCGTGGTCCTTGCCGCGGAAGAAGTGGTTGAAGCCGACCTCGTAGAGGGAGGCGGCGGAGGCGTAGGTGGCGATGTGGCCGCCGACGCCGAGCTGGGGGCGGTTGGCCCGCGACACCATGATCGCCGCGTTCCAGCGGATGTAGGCGCGGATGCGCCGCTCGATGTGCTCGTCGCCGGGGAACCAGGGCTCGTGCTCCGGCGGGATCGTGTTGATGAAGTCCGTGCTGCGCAGGGCGGGAACCCCCACCTGCTGCTCGCGGGCCCGTTCGAGGAGCCGCAGCATCACGTAGCGCGCCCTGCCGCGCCCCTCGGTCTTGATGACCGTGTCGAGCGATTCCAGCCATTCCCGGGTCTCGTCCGGGTTGATGTCAGGCAACTGGCTCGGCAGGCCGTCGCTGATGATCGAAAAGCGTTGACG
The DNA here is from genome assembly GCF_009793335.1 of Actinomadura sp. J1-007. GTDB lineage: Bacteria > Actinomycetota > Actinomycetes > Streptosporangiales > Streptosporangiaceae > Spirillospora > Spirillospora yumaensis. Next base: position 6,239,966 of record NZ_WING01000001.1, read on the forward strand.
TCCGGAAGCCACGGGATCCCCTCTGTGCTTACCGACTTTGCTGGTGAGGCCCCGGACGCCCCGCGGGCGGCCGGCGGTCTCGGTGACGGCGGTTCGTCGCCGCTGGTTGTTGATCCATCGTCGCCGTTTATGACGGCTAACGCATCTCTACCAACCGGTAACCATTCTCCCCGGTCAACGGCGGTGCCGACCCCTCCGGCGCCGTTTTTTCGGCATGGATCCGGTGCGTCCCGCCGCCCCCCTCGACGGGGAGCGCGAGCCGTACCAAGGTGGGGAGGGAGAACGGACGACAGGCCGCGCCCGCCCGGCCCCGGCGGGCCGCACGAGGCTGGGGAAGAGATGAACGCAACGGTCGGAGACCGGCTGCACGTCCACGGCAACGTCGTCGGGCAGCCGGACAGGTCGGGAGAGATCGTCGAGGTGCGCGGGCCGGAGGGCGCGCCGCCCTACGTGGTCCGCTTCGAGGACGGCGCGACGCGCCTGGTCTACCCGGGCCCGGACGCGGTGATCGAGTCCCCGGAGGCCCCCGCCGGGCGGTGAGCGCGGGGCGGCGACGGGCGCCCCGGGCCGATCGGGGGCGGCGAGGGATGCCCGCGTGCCGATCGGGTAGACAGGGGAGCATGAAGAGCACCGTGGTCGAGGTGACCACCGGTACCGCCGAGGCCGTGCACGACCTCACGCCCGAGTGCGGGAGGTTCGCCGCCGAGCAGGGCGGGGACGGGCTCCTGCACGTGTTCGTCCCGCACGCCACGGCGGGCGTCGCGCTGATCGAGCTGGGCGCGGGCAGCGACGACGACCTGCTCGCCGCGCTCGGCGACCTGCTGCCCGCCGACGGGCGCTGGCGGCACGCCCACGGCTCGCGCGGCCACGGCCGCACGCACGTGATGCCCGCGATGATCGCCCCGTACGCGACGATCCCCGTCCTCGACGGGCGGCTCGCGCTCGGGACGTGGCAGTCGGTGGCGCTGGTCGACCTCAACGTCGACAACCCGCGCAGGCAGGTACGGTTGTCGTTCCTCGCGGGCTGAGCGGGATGCGGCCGCCTTGCGGGACGAGCGCCGGTTGTTACGCTCGGTGGGTGTCCTGTGACGACCACCTGCGTATTTGGGCCAATGAGCCCACCAAAAGCGGGGAAGACACTTGCGCGAGGGCCCCTCGCTTGTGTGGACTGTCCCGCAAACGCCGCACAGGTGCGGGCGGGCCACCCCGTCCCGGGGGGCCGGGAACGGCACCGTGCGGACTACCGACAATGGGAGGACTTTCGTGAGCGCGACCGCGGGTCAGGCGCAGTCTGAGCGCAGCCTGGCCGAACGGCTCGGCCTGAAGGCGGGCCAGGTGGTGCAGGAGATCGGCTACGACGACGACGTCGACGAGGAGCTTCGCGGCTCCGTCGAGGCCGTCACGGGGAACGAGCTGGTCGACGAGGACTACGAGGACGTGGTCGACGTCGTGCTGCTGTGGTGGCGCGAGGAGGACGGCGACCTGTTCGAGGGCTTGACCGACGCAATGATCCCCCTCACCGGCGGTGGCCAGATCTGGCTGCTGACGCCCAAGGCGGGCCGGGACGGGCACGTGGAGCCCAGCGACATCGGCGAGGCGGCCCAGACGGCCGGCCTGTCGCAGACGAGCAGTGTGAGCGCGGCCAAGGAGTGGTCCGGAACGCGCCTGGTCGCGCCGAAGGTGCGCAAGTAGGCTTCGAGGTCCCCGGCGGGCGGCCCGGCCGCCGGGGGGCCTTCGCGCGGGTGGTGGCAGACTGGTGACGCCTTCCACGGCCGTGGGAGGCGACCGTTCCCCCGCCCGCGGGCGGGGACGATCCCCGGGAGAGGCATTGGCGGTTGAGGTAGGCGACAGCGCACCGGACTTCGAGCTGAAGGACCAGCACGGCACGCCGGTCAAGCTGTCGGACTTCCGTGGGAAGAAGAACGTCGTCCTCGTGTTCTACCCGCTGGCGTTCAGCGGCGTGTGCACGGGCGAGCTGTGCACCATCCGGGACGAGCTGCCCACCCTGGGCGGCGACGACGTCCAGGTGCTCGCCGTGTCGGTCGACTCGGTGTTCGCCCTGCGGGCCTGGGCCGACCAGGAGAAGTACCAGTTCCCGCTGCTGTCGGACTTCTGGCCGCACGGCGGCGTGGCCGACCGGTTCGGCGTCTTCGACGAGGAGAAGGGCCTGGCCCGCCGGGGCACCTTCATCATCGACACCGAGGGCGTCGTCCGCTGGAAGGTCGTGAACGCGATCCCGGACGCGCGCGACATCGGCGAGTACCGCAAGGCGCTCGCCTCGCTCTGAGCGAACCGGACCGGGTCCGGCCGTCCGGACCCGGCCCCCGCACCCCTGGAGGTGTGATGCCCTGCTTCCGCTGCGGGGCGCGGCAGACCGACCCCTCGCGCGGCGCGAGCCCGTGGCGGCGCGGGGTCCGGGCGGACCGCCAGGTGCTGGTCTGCCCCGGCTGCCAGTCCGGCCGCGACTGGGCGGCCGACCTCGACGGCTGCGCGGCCTGCGGCTCCACCGCGCTGGTGAGCCGCCTCGGCGAGATCGAGTGCCGCGACTGCGGCCACACCCGCGAGGCCGTCCCCGCGGGGCCCGCCGACTCCGCGGGCCTCGTCCGCTCCGGCGCGCCGCCCGGCGACGGCGGGCTGTCCGAGGAGGTCGCCGCCGCGCTCACCCGGGTCCTCCGTAGACGTCCTTGACGTCCGTTTTCTGACCTGGGACGCTGCCCGGAACGTTCGCGAGCACGAGACGGGGAGCCGATGCCGTTCGTCCTCCTGCGCCTCGTCCACCGGATCGCCGAGCGCTCCTGGCGGGCCCCGGCCCTGGTGCTGGCGGCCGCGTTCGCCGCGGGCTGGGTGCTGATCGCGGTCTTCGAGCCGTCCGGGTCGAAGATCAAGCAGCCGCACCACTACCTCTGGTACTTCTTCGTCAGCGGCACCACCACCGGCTACGGCGACCTGTTCCCGACCTCCGCGGGCGGCCGGATCGGCGGCGCGATCGTGATCATGGCCGGGCTGACCGCCGGCCTCGTGCTGTTCGCGGAGCTGACGCTCTGGATGGCGAAGGGCAGGACATTGAAGGCCAACGGCCAGGCCACTCTGCACCACCGGCGCCACGTCGTCGCCGTCGGCTACGAGCGCGAGGGGCTGCGCGCCGTCATCGGCCAGCTCCGCGCCGACCCCGCGTACGAGAAGACGCCCGTCGTGACGGTGTTCTGGCCGGGCCAGCTTCCCGGCGAGAACCCCGATCCGGGGCTCTACGACGTGGTCGCGTTCGACGGCACCGCGTACGAGCGGGCCTGCCTGGAGCACGCGCGGACCGTCCTCGTGGTCGGCCGCACCGACGACGAGACCGTCCGGGTGATGCTCGGCGTGGTCGCCTACCTGCGGCGGCACGGCTCGCCGCCCGTCCACCTGCTGGCCGGGCTGCGCGACGGGGGCCGGCGCGCCGAGATCACCGAGGCGCTCGGGCTGGTCGGCCCCGACATCGAGCCGGTGGACGTGGACGACCCGGCGGTGGTCGCGGTCGCGATCCGCAACCCGGGCGTCGCCGCGATCTACCACAACCTGGCCAGCACGCTCGACGCCGACTCCACCCTGTTCCGCGTGGACGTGCCGGAGGGGGCGGGGGAGTGGCCGCGCCTCGACCTGGCGATCTTCCTGCTGCGGCGGGGCGGCACGCTGCTCGCGGTCGGCGAGTCGCACCGGCCGAACGCCCGGTTCCGGCTGGCCGCCGAGCCGGGGGAGACCGTCCGCGGCGGGCAGTCCCTGGCGATCGTGGCGCCCGAGCGCCCGGAGATCCCCTGGAACGAGCTGGACGCGGCCGCCGGAGCCGGCGCCGGGGGCGAACGCGTCGGCTGATCCCGTCCGGGCCGCGTGCGCGCTCGGACGGGATCCGGCACGGGCCGTACCGGGGTGGGAGAGCCAGGAGGGCACCCACGCGCCCATGTGATGCCCTCCTGGCGACCGCGGCGCACGCGGCCCGGAACCGGAAGGAGGGGTCCCGGGGCCTCCCCGCGCGCCCGCGGAGTGCGCCGCCAGAGCGCGGTCAGGCGGCCTGGCGGTGGTCGGCGTCCAGCAGGTGGTAGAGCAGGAGGAGCTGGGTGATCGCCAGGGGGTCGCTGGTGTCGGCCTCGCCGTAGCGGCCCAGGGCCTCGGGGGTGAGGCCGCCCTCCCCGGCGCGGGGGCCGAGCCGCTCCCAGATCGCCTTCTTGACCACCGACGACTCCTCCGGCGAGACGTACCCGTGCACGTGCAGGGCGTCCACCGGGCGGCCGTCGTCGTCGCGGTGCAGGCGCAGGTGCATGGCCGTCGCGTCGCCGAGCGCGGCGCCCTCGATCACCTCGCCCAGCTCGGGGTGGTCGATGGTGGGGCGCAGCAGCAGCTCGGCGGACAGGGGCGTGCCGGGCGGGTCGCCGCGGCCCGCGACCGGGGCGAACCGCACCACGATGTCGGCCCAGCGGCGCTGGGGCCGGATGTAGGCGGCGCTCTCGGGCTCCCTGCGGTCCAGCTCGGCCCTGACCTGCTCGGGGTGTAGCCGCGCTTGGCGCAGTCGCGGCCGACCTTCCAGGAGTGCCGCAGGGGCTCGGGCGGATCGAGGTAGACCGTGATGTCGAAGCAGGCGCGGGCGAGCCGGGTGTGCAGCGGCAGCAGGCCCTCCACGATCACGAAGTCCTTCGGCTGGACCAGTTCCGGCCGGACGAGGCGCCCGGTCGCGTGGTCGTACACCGGCTTCAGGATCGGCTCGCCCATGGACAGCAGCTGGAGGTGCTGCTCCATGATGTCGATGTGGTTGCAGTCGGGGTGCAGCGCCGTGAACGGCTTTCCCGCCCGTTCCTCGCGGTCGTAGCGGTGGTAGTCGTCCACGCAGACCGCGGTCATCCGGTCCGCCCCCAGACACCGCACGAGCCCCCTGGTCAGTGTCGTCTTGCCCGCCGCGCTGTCCCCGGCGATGGCGAGCATGACGGGGCGGCGGCCCTTTCCGCGCGCCCGGAGCATATGCACGATCCGATGGGGCACCTGGCTCCTCCGTCCTGCGGCTTCCGGCTGTCGCAACGGACGGTAGGCGCGGCCGGGGCCGGGATCGTCCCCCAACCGGGTGAGGAGGGGGGTGAAAAGCCCGGAGCCCTTGCCCAGCCGGGGCTACTGACGAGTAGCTTGCGGTTGTTATCGTGCCGGGATGAGTGCCCCCGTACGCGTCGTCCTGGTCGACGACCACGAGATGATCCTCGCCGGCCTCCAGGCGATGCTGGCCGGTTTCGCCGGGCGCGTGCGCGTGGTGGGGCAGGCGGGCGGCGGCGCGGAGGCCACCCGGCTGGTCACCGCGCTCCGGCCCGACGTCGTCCTGCTGGACGTGCGGCTCGGGCCGGAGAGCGGGCTGGACCTGTGCCGCTCGCTGACGGCCCGGGTCCCCGAGTCGCGGGTGGTGTTCCTGTCGGTGTACGACGACGAGCAGTACGTCTTCGAGGCCCTGCGCGCGGGCGCGGGCGGCTACCTGCTGAAACGGGTGGACGGGCCGGAGCTCGTCCGGCGGCTGGAGGAGGTCGCGCAGGGCGAGACCGTCGTGGACCCGACCCTCGCGGGCCGGATGGCGGTCACGGCGGCGCGGCTGACGCGCGGCGAGTTCTGGGCGGGCGCCGGGCGCGGCCTCACGCAGCGCGAGAGCGAGGTGCTGTCGCTGCTGGTGGGCGGGCTGTCCAACAAGGCGATCGCGGCGCGGCTCGTACTGAGCGAGGAGACGGTCAAGAGCCACCTGCGGGCCCTGTACCGCAAGCTGGAGGTCGCGGACCGTTCGGCGGCGGTGGCCGTCGCGCTGCGCGAGGGGCTGTTCCGGTGACCGCCGCCATGGACGGCGCGCCGGACGCCCTGGAGCTGCTCGCGGGACGCGGGCGGGACCTGCTGGTGCGGATCGTCGCGGCGGCGTGCTCGGACCGGACGCTGCCCCGGATGGCCGACGACCTCGCCGGGCTGGTGGTCCGCTCCGCCCGCGCCCTGACGTTCTGCGACGTGTACGTCCTGGACGAGGACGAGCGCGCCATGGAGTGGTCGGGGCCGCCCGTCCCCCTCGGCGAGGGCGACGTGGGCTGGGTCGCCGCGCACGGCCGCGCCCGCTCGCACGCGGACGGGCGCGGCGCCGCGCTCCCCGTGCACGCGGGGAACGCCACGATCGCCGTCCTGGACGTCCGGTCCGCGGGGCCGTGCCCGCCCGAGGACGTCGCGCTGGTCGCCGCGCTCGCCGACCTGTTCGCCCCGGTGCTGTGGTCGTGCCGCAGGCTGCGCACCGCGCAGGAGCGCGAGTCGGCCGCCGAACGGTTCGCCGAGCGCGCCGTCGAGGCGCAGGAGGCGGAGCGCTCCCGGCTGAGCCGCGAGATCCACGACGGCATCGCGCAGCGGCTCGCGAGCCTCGGGTTCCACCTGTCCGCCGCGGAACGCGCCCTGCCGGAGCACCATCCCGAGGCGCTCGCCCAGATCATGCTGTCGCGGACGCTGTGCGACCTGGTCGCGGCGGAGACGCGCGCCGCGATCGGCGGCCTGCGCCCGCCCGTCCTGGACGACCTCGGGCTGCCCGCCGCGCTTGCCGCCCTCGCCCGCGAGGCCGGCGCCCCGTCCGCCGCGCGCGTCGCGTCCGTCCCGCCGGGCGCGCCCGGCCCCGCCAAGCCGATCGACGTCACGGTGACCGTCACCGGCGAGCTGGAGTGCGCGCTGCCCGACCACGTGCAGACCGCGCTGTACCGGATCGCGCAGGAGGCCGTCGGCAACAGCCTGCGCCACGCGCGCGCCGGCTGCGTCGACCTGCTGCTGGAGCACGACCGCGACCGGGTGCGGCTCACGGTCCGCGACGACGGCGACGGCTTCTCGATCCGCGACGTGTTCGCCCCCGGCCGCCGCCCCGACACCTACGGCCTGCGCGGCATGGCCGAACGCGCCGAGCTGCTCGGCGGGCGCGTCGCCGTCACGAGCCGTCCGGGCGCGGGGACGAAGGTCGAGGCCGTCATCCCCGTTCGGACCGGACCCGGAAGGTGAGGCCCGACCGCCGGAGCCGTTCGATCAGCGCGTCGCCCATGGCCTGCGCGGTGGTGACCTGGCCCGCCGTCGCGGGCAGGTCGTCGTGCGCCAGGCACAGGGCCGCCTCGCCGAGCATCCGGGCCGTCTCGTCGTAGCCGGGGTCGCCGCCCGCGACCTCCGTGACGACGCGCCGCCCGCCGCCCTCGCCGACGAACGTCACGCTGAACCAGGACTCGGCCCGCCGCTCGGGCGACGGCCCCTCGCCCGCCGTGCCGAGCCGCCGCAGCAGCGCCCGCGTCGGCGGGAGCTGCGCGAGCGCGAGCACCGCGCCCGCGCCCACCGCCATGCCCCCCGCCTGCGCCAGCCGCTTGAGCGCGATGTAGTGCCCGTAGGTGAAGTCGGGGCCGTACCGGTCGAGCGCCGCCGCGGAACGGACCACGACCTGCGGGTCCAGCGTCGGGAGCGGCAGCGTCCACCCGTCCCCGACCTTCGCCTTCGGGACGGGGCGCCGCGACATCCGCGCCCGGCGGCCCGCCGGGGCCGGCTCGGCCTCGCGGCGCTCGCGCTCGGCGCGCAGCATCCCGGCCACGTCGGAGAAGATCCCGATGACCGAGTGCAGCGTGCCGCCCGACGGCGTCATGCGCGCCCGCACGAAGCCCTCCACGTGCAGCGGCACGCCCTCGGGCAGCCGCTTGACCGTGTAGTACGCGCCGAGGTCGTGCGGCATCGAGTCGAACCCGCACGCGTGCACGATCCGCGCGCCGGTCCGTACGGCCTGCTCGTGGTACCTGACGTACATCCGGTCCACGAACGTCGGCTCTCCGGCCAGGTCCGCGTAATCGGTGCCCGCCCGCGCGCACGCGGCGACGAGCGGCTCGCCGTACCGCGCGTACGGCCCGACCGTCGTGACCACCACCCGCGCCGCCTCCGCGATGGCGTCGAGCGACGCGGTGTCGGTGACGTCGGCGTGCAGCAGCGGGAGCTCGGCCAGCGCGGGCTCGATCCCGGCGAGCCGGTCGCGCACGGCCTCCAGCTTCGCCCGGTCGCGCCCGGCGAGCGCCCACCGGGTCCCGGGGCCGGCGTTCCTCGCCAGGTACTCGGCGGTCAGCCCGCCGGTGAAGCCGGTCGCGCCGAACAGCACGACGTCGTACGGACGGTCCGCGGTCATGGATGCCCCTCTCACGGTTTCGAATCCGATTCTGTCACTGCCGGGACGGGCGCGGGGGAGCCGTCCAGTGGGGAGCCTGGAGCAGGTGTTGGACGAACAGGCGGGTCGTCGCGGTGGGCGCGGGACCGGCGACGGCGTGCCAGGGCCGGTCCAGGGGCGTGCCCGGGGAGTCGATCACGACGAGCCGTCCGGCGCGCAGCTCGCCGCCGACCGCGTCGCGGGAGATCAGCGCGACGCCGAGGCCGGCCGCCGCGCCCGCGACGACCGCGCCGTTCGACCCGAGGACGAGCCGCGGCGGGGCGACGTCGTGCTCGGCGAGGTACGCCTCGGCGGTCGCGCGGGTGCCCGAGCCCGGCTCGCGCATCACCCACGGCGTCGAGGGCAGCGCGAAGCCCGCCGCGAGGTCCGGGGCGCCGACCACGACCAGCTCGTTCGGGCGCAGGGCGAGGACGGTCGCGGCGAGGTCGCCCGGCGGCCGGCCCGCGAGGACGAGGTCGGCCTCGTGCGCGGCGAGGCTCCGCCACACGTGCCGGCGCGGGCCGACCTCCAGCGCGAGGTCCACCTCCGGCCAGCGGGCGCGGAACGAGGCGAGCAGCGCGGGCAGCACCTGGTCGGCGGCCGTGGTCACGGCGGCGAGGCGCAGCGGCCCGCGCGCCGGGTCGGCCGCGCCCCGCGCCGCCGCCCGGCCCTGTTCGAGCAGGCCGAGGACCCGGCGGGCGTACGCCGCGTAGACCGTCCCGGCCGGGGTGAGGCGCACGCCCCGCCCGACGCGCTGGACGAGCGGGACGTCGAGGTCGCGGGCCAGGGCGGCCACGGCCGCCGACACCGCCGACTCGGTCACGTACAGCCGGGCCGCCGCCGCGCGCACCGAGCCGGTGTCGGCGAGCGCGACGAACGTCCGGAGCCGTCCCTCGGTCATGCCCCGGCCTCCTCGTTGAAAGGAACGCTTGACGGTCGCCGTAGAACACTTGATGGACATCGCAAGTATCGCGGAGGCAGAGTCGGGGCGTCCACGGTTCCACCTGACCGGGCCCGCGGGGCACCCCCTTCCCCTGGGCATGCCGCCTTCCGGGCGGTGCCCCGCGGCCTGGAGCGGCCAACGGATTAGGAGAGCGGCGATGAGCGCGGGCAGATGGTCGGCGGGCGTGATCCCGTACGCGGAGATGGGTTACTGGCGTCCGGACTACCAGCCGAAGGACAGCGACATCCTCGCCGCCTTCCGGATCACCCCGCAGCCGGGCGTGCCGCCCGAGGAGGCGGGCGCGGCCGTGGCGGGCGAGTCGTCCACCGCGACCTGGACGGTGGTCTGGACTGACCGCCTCACCTCGTACGAGAACTACCAGGCCAAGTGCTACCGGGTGGAGCCCGTCCCGGGGCAGGAGGGCCAGTTCATCGCCTACATCGCCTACGACCTCGACCTGTTCGAGGAGGGGTCGATCGCGAACCTGACGTCGTCCATCATCGGGAACGTCTTCGGGTTCAAGGCGCTGAAGGCGCTGCGCCTGGAGGACATGCGGATCCCGACCCACTACGTCAAGACGTTCCAGGGGCCCGCGCACGGGATCGTGATGGAGCGCGAGTACCTCGGCAAGTTCGGCCGCCCGCTGCTCGGCGCGACCGTCAAGCCGAAGCTCGGCCTCAGCGCCCGCAACTACGGCCGGGTGGTGTACGAGGCGCTGCGCGGCGGCCTGGACTTCACCAAGGACGACGAGAACATCAACTCCCAGCCGTTCATGCGCTGGCGGGACCGGTTCCTGTACTGCATGGAGGGCGTCAACCGGGCGCAGGCCGCGTCCGGCGAGATCAAGGGCCACTACCTCAACGTCACCGCCGGGACGATGGAGGCGATGTACGAGCGGGCCGAGTTCGCCAAGGAACTCGGCAGCGTCATCGTCATGATCGACCTGACGGTCGGGTACACCGCGATCCAGTCGATGGCGCACTGGGCGCGGGCGAACGGCGTCCTGCTGCACCTGCACCGCGCCGGGCACTCCACCTACACGCGGCAGAAGAACCACGGCGTCAACTTCCGCGTGATCGCCAAGTGGATGCGGCTGGCCGGGGTCGACCACGTCCACGCCGGGACGGTCGTCGGGAAGCTGGAGGGCGACCCGAACAGCGTCGCCGGCTACTACGACACGCTGCGGCTGGACCGCACGCCCGCCGACCCCGTGAAGGGCCTGTACTTCGACCAGGAGTGGGCCTCGCTGCCGGGCACCATGCCGGTCGCGTCCGGCGGCATCCACGCCGGGCAGATGCACCAGCTCCTGCACTACCTGGACGAGGACGTGATCCTCCAGTTCGGCGGCGGGACGATCGGGCACCCGATGGGCATCGCGGCGGGCGCCACCGCCAACCGGGTCGCGCTGGAGGCGATGATCAAGGCGCGGAACGAGGGCCGCGACTTCATGGCCGAGGGCCCCGACATCCTGCGCGCCGCGGCCAAGCAGAGCCGCGAGCTCGACGTCGCGCTGTCCACCTGGGGCGACGTCACGTTCACCTACGAGTCCACCGACACCCCCGACGTCGTCGAGACCCCTGTGAGCATCTGATGAGGATCACCCAAGGCACCTTCTCCTACCTGCCCGAGCTCTCCGACGAGGAGATCGCCAAGCAGGTCGCGTACGCGCTGGACCAGGGCTGGCCCTGCTCGATCGAGTTCACCGACGACCCGCACCCGCGCAACTCGTACTGGGAGATGTGGGGGCTGCCGATGTTCGACCTGACGGACCCGGCGGGCGTGCTGATGGAGATCAAGGAGTGCCGCAAGGCGTACCCGGGGCGCTACGTCCGGCTGAACGCCTACGACGCCCGCTACGGGCGGCAGACCACGGCGCTGTCGTTCATCGTCCAGCGCCCGGCCGAGGAGCCCGGCTTCCGCCTTGACCGCGAGGAGGCGGGCGACCGGCGCATCCGCTACAGGACCCACCCGTACGCGCTCGACCGTCCTGAGGGCGAGCGGTACGCGCGAGGGGAGTGACCGGCCGCGGGGCCCCGCCCGGCCCCGCGGCCGTTCGCGAACGGCCCGCGCCGCGGCCGGGCGGACGGCCCGGCCGCGGTCCGCGAGGCGCCGCGTCCCGCGAACGGACCCGCCACCGTTCGCGGGACGGCGCCCGCTATGGGCGGTGCCCGCCCCTCACGGGACGGTGCGCGCTGCGGGCGGTGCTCGCCGTTCGCGGGACGGTGCTCGCCGTTCACGGAGACAGGCACAGGACATGGGGAAGAGGGAGAGCGTTGAGCGAAAGACTGGGGTTCGGGATGCGTTCGGCTGAGAACGGTTCCCAGGCGGAGCCGTCCGGTGACTCCCGCGCCGGGGGAGCGCCGGGGGAGCCTCCGCCGGACGAGCCGCTTCCCGCGGGCGCGCGCGTGGACCTCGAAAAGGAACGTGCCGAATCCCAGGCCGACGAGGTCCTCGACGCGCTCGACGCCGAACTGGTCGGGCTCGCCCCGGTGAAGACCCGCATCCGCGAGATCGCCGCGCTCCTGCTCGTGGACCGGGTCCGCGCCCGCTACGGCATCGACTCGGGCCGTCCCAACCTGCACATGTGCTTCACCGGCAGCCCCGGCACGGGGAAGACCACCGTCGCCGTACGGCTCGCCGAGCTCCTCCACCGCCTCGGGTACGTCCGCAAGGGCCACCTGGTCTCGGTGACCCGCGACGACCTGGTCGGGCAGTACGTCGGGCACACCGCGCCGAAGACCAAGGAGGTGCTGAAGCGGGCGATGGGCGGCGTGCTGTTCATCGACGAGGCGTACTACCTCTACCGGGCCGAGAACGAGCGCGACTACGGGCAGGAGGCCATCGAGATCCTGCTCCAGGTCATGGAGAACCAGCGCGACGACCTGGTCGTCGTCCTCGCGGGCTACAAGGACCGCATGGACTCGTTCTTCTCGTCCAATCCGGGGATGAGCTCGCGGATCGCCCACCACATCGACTTCCCCGACTACCAGACCGGCGAGCTGGAGGCGATCGGCCATCTGATGATGGAGCGCGAGGGGTACCGCCTCGCCCCCGAGACCGCGCCGGTGTTCCGCGACTACCTGGAGCGGCGCCGCGGGCGGCCCCGGTTCGCCAACGCCCGGTCCGTCCGCAACGCCATCGAGCGGGCCCGGCTCCGCCACGCCAGCCGCCTGCTCGCGCGCGGCGGCGAGGTGGACCGCGACGACCTCACCACCCTGCTCCCGGACGACTTCCTCGCCAGCCGCGTCTTCACCGCGGTGCGACCGTGATCACATCCGATCAGGGGATGCGCCCCCGCATGTCTTAGTGTTGGCACCATCGACATGAGGATGTGGGGGAGACGTTGCTGAACCCTGAGGATCTGTACGAGCTGGACTCCGACCTGCCGGAGATGACCGGCCCGGTCCTGCTGCACAGCCTCGACGGCTTCGTGGACGCGGGGTCCACCGGGCAGCTCGTGCGCGAGCACGTCCTCGACGCGATGGAGCACCGCGTGATCGCCCGGTTCGACGTGGACTCGCTGATCGACTACCGCGCCCGGCGGCCGGCGATGACCTACGACCGCGACCACTGGTCCTCCTACGACGCGCCCGAGCTGGTCGTCCACCTGGTCCGCGACGAGGTCGGCAGCCCGTTCCTGATGCTGACCGGCCCGAGCCCGACCGGCTCTGGGAGGGCTTCACCGCCGCGGTCCGCGACCTGGTCGAACGGGTCGGGGTGTCCCTCGTCGTCGGCTTCCACGGCATACCCATGGGCGTGCCGCACACCCGCCCGGTCGGGATGACGTCCCACGCGACCCGGCCCGAGCTGGTCACCCGCAACTCGTGGTTCGACAAGGTGCAGGTCCCGGGCAGCGCCGCCGGGCTGCTGGAGCTGCGGCTCGGCGAGTCGGGCCACGACGCCCTCGGCTTCGCCGTCCACGTCCCCCACTACCTGGCCCAGTCGGCCTACCCGGCCGCCGCCGTCGCCGCCCTGGAGGCCGTCGTCGCCGCCACCGGCCTCGTCCTGCCGGCCGACCGCCTGCGCGAGGCCGCCGCCCGCACCGACACCGAGATCGCCGAGCAGGTCGCCGGCAACGACGAGGTCGAGAAGGTCGTGCGCGCGCTGGAGCAGCAGTACGACGCGTTCGCCGGGGCCGCCGAGCGCGAGAGCCTCCTCGCCGAGTCCCAGGACATGCCCACCGCCGACGAACTGGCCGCCCAGTTCGAGCGCTTCCTGGCCGAACAGGACGGCCCCGACACCCAGCAGTAACCCCTCCCAGCGCTCGCCCCCAGCCCCCGCGCCGGGCTCCGGGCCTGCCTTCCGGTGCCGCGCCCCGGGCTGGCCCTCGCGGGCAGCGCTCCGGGCGTGCCTTCCGGTGCCGCGCCCCGGGTCGGTCCTCCGGTGCCGAGCCACGGGCTTGCCCTCACGTGCCGCGCCTCGGGCCGAGCCTCGCGGGCCGAGTCCCGGGCGTGCCTTCGGGTGCCGTGGCCCGGGCATGCGCTACGGCGCCGCGGCACGGGCGTGCGCTTTGGCACCATGCCCCGGGCGTGCGGTCCGGTGCCGCGTCCCGGGCCGAGCCACGGGCCTGGCCTCCGGCGCTGCGGCCCCGGGGGCCCGGCATTCGGGAGCGGGGTCTCTTTTCGTGCGGTGCGTCCTCGGTTCGTGTGGTGGGGCGGGGGCTCGGGGGGGGCGTCTCGTTGGCCTGGGCGGTGGGGCGCTGGTCTTGTGTGGTGTGGTGTGTTCTCGACTTGCGCGGCGCGTTCTGCGTTTTGTGCTGTTTGGGCCTCGTTCTGTGCGGTGTGGCGCGCCTGGGCGGCGCGGGGGCGGGTCAGCTTCGTTGGGCGGTGAGTCTGCCGTGGGAGCGGACGATGCCCAGGGCCAGTTCGAGCAGGGCCTGCTTCTCGCGGGTGCCGCCGAGGTCGTAGGCGGCGATCACGAGCGAGCGGCCGTCGTCCTCGCCGAGGGTGAAGACGCGGCGGGCGGCGGCGGCCGGTTCCGGACGTTCGCCGCCGGACGGTTCGCCCGACGGCGTCTCGGCGGTCGCCTGGGTGTCCGCGGCCGCGCCGTCCCGTTCGGGGACGCCCAGCTCGCGGAGGTGCGCCTCGGTCCAGTCGCCCGCGATGAGGCGGTCGAGCGTGCCGTCCGGCAGCACGTAGGCGCGCTCGATCGCGGCCTTCGTGCCCGGGGCGAAGTTGGCGCGGCGGCCCGACTCCAGGTCGGTGAGGATGCGGTACCCGATGCCGCCCGCGCGCTGGAAGTCGGTCAGCCGCGCCACTCCCAGGTCTCGGATCCGCCGCCCGCGCAGGGCATTTCCGATACTTGCCCAGGGCTTGTCGGAATCCGAGGTGGGCATCGGTCCGGCTCCTCTCTGACGCGGGGGGACGTGTTTCAGGGTGTCGGAAAGGTTGTGCACGGTCAAGCAAGCCCAGGCGGGCGGGGTGGGGTAAGGAGATCACGATTCTCGCTCAGATCCGTCAACGCTTGCCCTCTTTGCGTATCTTTGCCTAAGATTTCCAATCCTAACCCAGGACAATGCTGCTGTTGCCCATCTGGTTCGGCCGACGCTCGCGCGCGGCGACCGGCAGGCGACACGAACGGCCGTGTCTCGACCTCCCCGCATTTTTTCAGGAGATCTCATGTCCAAGGCGTCGTTCACCGAGCCCGTCAGCCACCGCGCGACCGCGCTCGAACTGATCCAGCAGCTTCAGACCCTGTCCGAGGGCGCGTCGGGGGACGGCGCGGTCGTCTCGCTTGCCGCGCAGGTGCTCGGGCACGCCCTGCTCGACGTGGCGAAGGCCGTGCGCGACTCGGCCGGCACCGAGGTCAGCCTCAAGCTCGTCCCCTCCGTGCAGTCGGAGCCGACGGGCGCGGCGGGCACCTGACGGACGGGATGCGGGGCCCGGGAGCCGGGTCCCGCAGTGGTTTTCCGCTCCGTTCCGATGATTCCTAACTTTTCCTTTAGCTTCCTTGATCAATCGGCCTCTCCGACACCCGAAGCGATGCGAGGTGCGAGTGAACGACAGCGAGCACGTGCCGATCGACCCGGAGGCGCTGCGCCGGCTGCGCGCCGCCTCCGGCCTGCGGCAGGCGGACCTGGCGGTTCTCGCCGGGATCGACGCCTCCTACCTGTCCATGCTGGAGACCGGGCGGCGGCGCCGGCCCTCCCGCGCCGTCGCGGCGCGGCTGGCCGAGGCGCTCGGCGTCCAGGCCCGGACGTTCACCAGGGACGGCCGGTGACCGCGGCCTGGCGCGAGCGCGCGGCCTGCGCCGGCGCCGACCCCGAGCAGTTCTTCCCGGCCTTCCCGTCCCGGGGCACCGCCACGGCGGCCAGGGAGCTGTGCGCGTCCTGCCCGGCCGTCCGGTCCTGCCTGGAGTACGCCCTCGCCGACGAGTCGATCGTCGGGATCTGGGGCGGCACCAACGAGCGCGAACGGCAGGTCATGCGGCTGCGCGCCGGGTCCGCCCCGCGCCCGCGCCCGTTCCCCGACGTCGCCTGAACGGCGCAGCGATCCCTAGGAGTTGCCATGTCCCACTGCCCAGGCCCGTGCAACGCGGCGCGCCGCCGCGACGCCTCCCACGACGCCCGCGACCGGACGGCCCGCGCGGTCCCCGTCGAGGGGGAGCCGGTGTGGTGCCGCCGCTGCCGGACGCTGATCGGCACGCGGCTCGCGGAGCTGGACGACCTCGCCGCGCTGCTCGGCGCGGCCGGGGGCGGCCGGCGGCCCGGCGTGCCGGAGAAGGTGTCGGGCAGCCGCGCCGCCGCGTCCCCCTCGCCCGTCGCCGACGACCTCGACGAGCTCATCCGCACGCTGCTGAGCTGGGAGGACGCCTACCGCGAGGACCGCGGGCTCGGCCCGAGGCCGCGGCGCGGGCGGTACGCGCCGACGCTGAGCAAGTGCCTGGCCTGGCTGGGCGCGCACCTCGACGGCCTGCTGCGCTTCCCGGGCGCCGAGGACTTCGGCGCGGAGGTCCTGGACCTGCACCGGCGCCTGAAGGGCCGCACGACGGGCGGCGGCCCGCGGCGCGCCACGCCGCTGCCGTGCCCCCGCTGCGACCTGCTGACGCTGGCCCACGACGTGGTGGCCGAACGCGTGCGCTGCCGCCAGTGCCGCTGGTCGGCGACCGTCGAGGAGTACGAGGCGTACTCGCGGCGGAGGGCGTCGTGAACGATCCCTCCCGCACGCTGCTCACCGTCGCGCAGGCCGCCGAGCGCGCCGGGGTCGGCGCCTCCACCGTCCGCCAGTGGGTCCGGCGCGGCCACCTGCCGGTCGTACGGCTCGCGGGCCGCGTGTGGGTCCGCGAGCTGGACCTGCTGATCGCCGAACGCGACACCCGCCGCCGCGGCGGCGCCCGCCGCGGCGCGGAGGCAGCAGGGCCAGTCAATTGCGGGGGTGGCTGAGGGGCTGTCACTCTCGTTCTCGATGGTGGTGCTCTCTCGCCGGGAGCGCCGCGGGGAAGCCGCCGGGCGCACATGCGACCGGCGGCTTCCCCATGTCAGCGGCCCGGGGGCCGCGCCGCCCTTCCCCTCGGCCCCCGGGCCGCCCCACCCACTCGCACCCCGCGTCCGCTACGCGGAGGAGGCCGCTGTGTCGATCATGTTCCGTGCATCCACGTCCGCGTCGGGGACGTCCTCGGCCGTCCTGACCCTGCCACCGGCGCTGCGCCCCGGCGACGGCATGCTGATCTTCGCCGTCGTGAACGGGGCGGCGACCCTGGCCGCGCCGCCGGGCTGGACCCTCGTCGACTCCCGCGCCGTCGGGACGAACGTCTCCGGACGGGTCTTCGCCCGCGCGGCGCAGGCCGGGGACGCCGGCGCCGCGGTGAACGTGACCAACGACGGCGCCGCCGGCGTCAAGAGCGCGGCGGTCCTCGTCGCGTACGCCGGGATTGACCCGCTCGGTCCCGTGCACGTCTCCGGCGCCCGCACCGAGACGGCGAGCGGGAACGCGCACGCCACGCCGGCGGTGACGACGACCGCGGGCCAGTGCTGGGCCGTCCAGGCGGCGGTGTCCAAGGACGCCGGGACGGCCTGGACGCCGCCGTCCGGGACCGTCCTGCGCCAGCAGGTCTTCGCGGGCGGCACCGGCCAGGTCACCGCCGCCGTCGCGGACGGCAACGGCCCCCACCCCGCGGGCCCCGTCGGCGGCGCGGCGTTCACCTCGACCGCCGCCACCGCGGACGCGATCACGTGGACGGTCGCGCTCCGCCCCGAGATCCCGGTCGCCGCCGTCTTCCCGGACGTCGAGGCCGCGGTCGCCTCCTACCTCACCTCGCGGCCCGAGATGGCAGGGATCCCGGTCGGCTCCTCGCTGCCGTCCGGTCACGACGGCACCACGCCCGCCGTGGTGCTGATCCGCGACGGCGGCTCGTACCGCGAGGACGAGGCGCTGGACGACGCGCAGCTCCGCATCGAGACGTACGGCCCCGGCGTGACCGGCGCACACGAGGTCATGCGCCGCGTGCGGGCGCTGCTCGCGGGCCTGCCGTCCCACGCGTTCCCCGGCTTCGTCATCGGCGACGTCACCGAGGAGGGCCACCTGCGGGGCCTGCGCCGGCTGACCGACCGCACCAGGCCCGAGTTCACGCGCTACTGCCTGAACGTCCACCTGCTCGTCCACATGAGCTGATCGCGTCCGGGCGCCGCCCCGGAACCGCCCACGCGCGGCGGCTCGCGCGCCGCCGCCCTCCGGCCCGGCGGCGCCCGGACGCGATCCACCCGTACCAACGGCGCCGGGGGACAGGCCCCCGGCGTTCCGCGCCGCAGCACGCCCCGTTCTGCGGACCTCCAGATGACAGGAGTCGTCATGCCCGGAATCTCCCCGTCCGACATCCGCGTCGCCGGTACCGGCAGCGTCCTCGTGGCGCCGAAGAACACCGACGTCCCCGACGTCGGCACCGCGTTCGCCACCCCGTGGAAGGACCTCGGCCTCACCACCAACGAGGGCGTCAAGGTCTCCAAGAAGGACAAGCTCGACCCCGTGGACTCGTGGCAGTACGCGGCCTCGATCCGCATGATGCAGAGCGACCGCGACCTGACCGTGAAGCTCACGCTCATCCAGGTCAACCTGGACACCCTGCCGTTCTTCTTCCACGGCGACCCGACCGCGCTGCCCGCCCCCGGCGCCGGCGCGTCCACCCGCCTGGACCTGCCCCCGACCTCGACGCCGCCGGAGTTCTCGCTGGCCGTCGAGTTCAAGGACGGCGCGACGACGACCCGGCTGCACCTGCCGCGCGCCGTCGTGACCGAGAACGACGAGATCGCCCTCGCCCGCAACGGCGCCGTGAAGTTCGGCGTCACCATCGCGGCGCTCGCCTCGGACGCCGTCCCGGCCAAGCCGCTGGCGAGCTGGCTGACCAAGTAATGGCCCGTTACAACGTCAACGCGGCGCGCGCCCAGCGGCTGGAGGCGCTGGGCGAGCAGTGGGAGTTCGAGATCGACGGCGCGGCGTACCGGCTGCCGACCGAGCTCCCGCACAAGGTGGTCAAGCAGCTCGCCGACCTCGACGCGTCCGACGTCGAGGGGATGCTCGGCCTGCTGCTCGGCGCCAAGCAGTACGACAGGTTCCGCAAGCACGAGGTGAGCGTCCAGGACGTCCAGGCCCTGATCGAGGCGTACGGCCGAGACTCGGGGATGCTCCTGGGGAAGGCTCGGCCTCGACGAGCTCGTAACCGAGCACGCCGAGGCGATCGAGGCCGACCTGCTCCGTTTCTACGGGGTCGATCTCCTCGATTACCACAGGGAAAGGCTGTCCGCGCGGCGGGTGCGGGTGCTGCTCCAGCACCTGCCGCGCGACAGCGCGTTCCTGCGTTCGGTACACGGAGACGACGCCGCCTGGGGCCTCCAGGAGCACCTGCTGGCCCTCGCCGTCGACCACCTCGCGGTCGGCAACTGGCTCTTCACCGCCGCCCACACCGACGGCGACCCCCCGGACCAACCGGACCCGATCCCCCGCCCCGGCGCGGACGACCCCGGCACCTCCTCCGCCCGCTCCGCGTCACCCGCCCAGATCACGGCCTTCTTCGCGTCGCTGTGACGCCCATCCGGGGCCGTCATTTGGCGGTGGCGTACACGGTTATCTTGTCCACGCGCATTTTAATGGACGATACGCCGGCGCCCAGGGCGGACTCGTAATCGTACTTACCGCGCACCGTCGCATACGCCTCGAACACGTCCTTCTGCACCACGTCGGCGAGCATCTTCTTGGTTCCTTTGAGGAACGTGTTCTGTTCGTAATCCGAAAGGTAGCCGCCCTCATTCGGGGTAAGTCTGGCGTGCCCCGTTACGGCCCGGAAGGTGTCGGACCCCGTCGTCGAATCGAAGCTCATGACCTTCCCGTAGATGATGATGCGCCTGCCTTTGAAGTCGTCCGGGGACTTGCCGAGTTTGGCGAAGTCCCGGGCGCTGAGGTGCGTGTAGCGGGCCGGTTCGAACGGGTCCGCGGGGTCTCCCCAATCTCCGTCCGAGGTCAACGAGCGGACGGTGAGGACGGCCGCGGTGATCACCACGGCGGCGAACGCCACGGCCGCGATCACCGCGCCCCGGCGGCCGACGGTGGCGCGCACCTTCTTCTTCGGGCCCGGGGGCCGAGGTGCGGGCCCTGGTTCGGCGCCGGGCACGTCGTCATGGATTGCTTCGGACATGAGCGACATGTACGGCAGTGGGCGGGCTTCCGCACCCGATTGGCCGGTACCGGACATGTCGATGGCTGATGAAAGGTCGCATCGATGGGCAATGAAAAAGAACTGACAGAACTCACCAGGAAAGTCTCGGATCTGGTCAACCAGTTGAAGAACGGTGCCAATCTGGCCCCGCTGGGTGACAAGATTGCGGCTTTGACGGATGCCCTTAAAAATCCTCCCAGTAAGTCGTCGTTCACCCCCGCCGTCTACACGGCCCTGAGTGCGACGGCATTGTCGCTTCTGGTGTCCGGCACGTCGCTCGTCAAGTCGTTCCAAAGCCTCAAGCTCTCCCGGGAGAGCTTCGTTAAAGATCTCAATAAGGAGCACATCGAGAAGGCCGATGCCGCCAGGGACGCCGTCGACAAGAAGAACAAGCGCCGTGGTGTCACGCAGGCCGTGGACGACAGCGCGAAAGGAATCAAGGGAAGCGTCGGCAAACTGGAGGACGAGCTCAAGAAGAGCATCGGCGCCAGTTCCGGCGTGGTCAAGGGGGGGCTGGGAAAGCTCGAGAACGAGCTCAAAGCCGCGTTCGCGGAGCTGAAGGCGCACATCACCGCGGAGACGCCGAAGATCGGGAAGGCCGTCGCCGACGGGCTGGCCAAGGGGATGCAGGCCTCCAAGAGCGTGATCGAGACCGAGGCGAAGCGTCTCGGCGAAGTGATCGCGGAGGCCGTCAAGGACAAGCTCAAGGTCGAGTCGCCGTCGAAGGTGATGGCTCGGATCGGTGAGCACGTCGGGGACGGGCTGGCGAAGGGGATCAAGGAGGGGCGCGGCAAGGTCACCTCGGCGGCCAAGCAGCTCGCGTCGTCGGCGACGAAGGTCACGGGGCTGCGCGCCACCGCCACGCGGCAGGGGCGGCAGATCGGGGACGGGATCGCGTCCGGGATCCAGCAGAGCAAGGGGAAGGTCTCCTCCGCGATGCGGAGCGCGACGCAGCCGGTGAGCACCGGGGCGCGGAGCGCGGCGAACGGGCTGGCGCCGCTCAAGAAGGAGCTGACCGCGACGGCGGGGGAGGCGACCAAGAGCGGGAAGCAGCTCGGGACGACGACCAAGGGGATGAAGGGGCTCGGGCCGGCGGGCAAGCTCGCCGGCGGCGGGCTGAAGGCGGTCGGGACCGGGTTCAAGGCGGCGCTCGGGCCGGCCGGGCTGATCATGATGCTGCTGGAGCCGTTCATCACCAAGCTCGTCGAGACGGTGGTGAAGTCCAAGACGTTCCAGAAGATCGTCTCGCAGGCGATGAAGGTCGTGTCGGGCGCGATCAAGTGGGTGACCAACGCGGCCAAGTCCGTCTTCAACTGGGTGAAGAAGAACTGGCCCCTGCTGCTGGCGATCCTGACGGGGCCGTTCGGCATCGCGGTCGGGCTCATCATCAAGTACAAGGACAAGATCCTGAACGCGGTGAAGGGCGCGTTCAACTGGGTCAAGGGGCACTGGAAGCTGCTGCTGGCGATCCTCACCGGGCCGTTCGGGCTCGCGGTGTACGCCATCAGCAAGAACTTCAACAAGATCGTGTCGTTCGCCAAGGGCCTGCCGGGCAAGATCGCGCGCGGGATCGGGAACGTCGCGAGCACGCTGCGCGGCAAGGGCATGGACCTCATCCGCGGGTTCATCAACGGCATCAAGTCCATGGCCGGGTCGGTGATCTCCGCGATCCGCGACTCGGTCACCGACAAGATCCCCGGCTTCGTCAAGAAGGCCCTCGGGATCAGCTCGCCGTCCAAGGTCATGATGGAGCTCGGCAAGAACGTGGGCGAGGGCATGGCCCTCGGCGTCGAGCACGGCGGCGGCAAGGTCGCCAAGGCGATGACCGGCCTGGTGCAGCCGCCGAAGACCGCCGCGTTCCGCCCCGCGATGGCGGGGCAGCCCGCGCTCGCCCGCGCCGGCGCCGCGTCCTCCCTGCACGTCGAGAACTACTACGAGTCGCCGCGCGGCAGCGTCCGCACGACCGCCGAAGAGCTCATGTGGCTCGCGAAGGGCAGGGGGTGAACGCCGTGCCGAACCTCATCACCGGACCCGGCCAGATCGAGTGGAACGGGCTGCTGCTCGGCGACGGCACCGAGTACCTGGTGCAGTCGCTGACCGGCTGGCGCGAGCTGCCCGGCGTGGACGTCGGCACCGAGAACCGGCCCATGGTGCACGGCGCCTGGGCCGGGCGGGTGCTCGCGCAGGAGCGCATCGTCACCGCCGAGCTCACGATCGTCCCGCTGGACGGCGAGGTCGGCCGGGTGGTCGCCGAGCTGGAGGCCGCGACCAGCCCCTCCGAGGACGCCGCCGAGGCCGAGCTGACCGTCGAGGACTACCCGGGCGAGCGGCGGTCGGTCTGGGGGCAGATCACCCGTCGGGCGATCCCGCTCGCCTCCGGGTACCGGCAGCGGATCACCGGCGTCGCGATCCAGTGGAACTGCGCCGACCCCCGGCTGTACGCGCCCGTGGACCGGGAGGTCTCCACGGGCCTGCCGTCGTCCGGCGGCGGGCTCGACTACCCGCTGTCGTACCCGCTCAGCTACGGCGCGCCGGGCGCGTCGGGGGCGGTGCCCGCCGAGAACGCGGGCAACGTCCCGACCTCGCCGCGGCTCACCGTCACCGGGAGCTGCGTGCGGCCCCAGGTCGTCAACCAGACGACCGGCAAGACGCTGGACTTCGACCTGGTGCTCGGCCCCGGCGAGCGCCTGGAGATCGACTGCCGCAACGGCACCGCCCTGCTGAACGGCACCGGCGACCGCCTCTACGCCATCACCGGCGAGTCCGTGCCCGTGGAGGACTTCGACCTCGTGCCCGGCCCCAACACCGTCGCGTTCCGCGCCGCCCAGCCCGACCCCGCCGCGACGCTCGCGGTCCGGTGGCGGGACGCCTGGCTGTGAGAGGAGGCAACGACGATGACCGCGACGTACCGGTACCTGTTCTGTGACCTGCTGACCGACCGGCCGATCACCGCGCTGGAGCTGACCGGCGTGACGTTCGAGCGGCGGATCGTGCAGGCGGGCAGCTTCAAGGCGCAGCTGCCCATCGCCAACCGGCAGGTGGCCGACCGGGTCCGCAAGGTGTTCCCGCCCGAGGACGCCGGGGTGTCGCCCGCCGGGGCCGGACGGGTCGTCTGCCACGTCTACCGCGGCGCGGAGCTGTGGGGCTCGTACATCATCTGGCAGGCGACGCCCGCCGGGGACGAGCGCGGCAAGGTGCTGCTGGACCTCCAGGGCGCGTCCCTGGAGTCGTACCTGCACCGCAGGCAGATCTGGGAGGACCTGGCGTTCGACCAGGAGGACCAGATCGACATCGCGCACGCCCTCGTCGCCGACATGCAGTCCGAGCCGGGCGGCAACCTCGGCCTCCTGCCGGTCGGCGGCCCGTCCGGCGTCCTGCGCGACCGGTACTTCAAGGGCAGCGAGGCGGCGTCCTACGGGGACCGGCTCGCCGAGCTGGCCAACCTCGCCGACGGCTTCGAGTACTACATCCGCACGTACGTGAGCGCGGGGCGGCGGCGGCGCGAGTTCGTCACCGGCCGGCCGCGGCTCGGCAACGGCGCGGCGGCGGCCGACATGGTGTTCGCCCGCCCCGGCAACGTCATGACCTGGTCCTACAGCAGCGACGCGGGCTCGGGCGCCACCCGGTGGCGGGCGCGCGGCGACGCGGTCAACGACGACCTGACCGCCGACTCCGAGCCGCTGGTCAGCGGCGTCGCGCAGGCCCCCGGCTACCTGGAGGCGGGCTGGCCGTACCTGGACCGGACGGTCGACTACCAGGGCGTCAAGGACCGCGCGACGCTCGACGGGTACGCCGCGTACCAGGCCGGGCGCAAGTCCGGGACCGTGCGGATCCCGCAGATCACGGTCCGGATCGGCGACGAGGTCCCGATCAGCCCGAACCGGCTCGGCGACCACGCCCGCGTCACCCTCGTGGACGACTGGTGGCCGCTGGACGAGCGGGGCCGGCCGACGTTCGCGCACACCTGGCGGGTCGTCGGCTTCGAGGTCACGCCCCCGGCGCGCGGCGCGGAGGAGCGCGCCACCCTCATCTTCGAGGAAGAGGCCGAAGAGGAAGCCTGACGCCCCCGCCCCGCCGCACAGCGTCCCCCGCAGAGCGGCGACCCCCCTTCACAGCAGCGACACTAAGGAGCGCAGCGTGACCATTCGCGTGCTCGGACTCAAGTCCGACTACACCTCGGCCGAGTCGCACCGGCTCGGCCTGTCCACGTTCATGGCGCCCGCCGGGGCGCGGTTCGACCGGCGGTCGGGCATCGTGCCCGACGACGGTGACGGCGCCGCCGACCTCGCCGGGACGGCCGGGACGATGCAGGCCGTCGTCAAGCCGTTCTCGGCCTGGATCGACGGCACCTCGGCGGCGGCCCAGGGCGGCTACCCGTTCGTCAGCGACAGCGACGTGCCGCTGGTCTTCGACGCGGGCGAGCCGTCCGTCGCGCGCGTGGACCGCGTGATCGCGCGGGTCAAGGACGACCCGTACGACGCCTCGGGCGTGCAGGACGGCTTCGTCGAGATCCTCAAGGGCCAGTCGAACGGCGCGGCGTCGCCGCTGCCGCCCACCTGCCTGCTGCTGTGGGAGGTGACGGTGCCCGCGGGCGCGTCCGCCGGAGGCGGCGGGATCAACTGGGCCACCGCGCGCGCCGACCGGCGGCAGCCGACCTGGGCGCTCGGCGCGACCGGGATCGTCCGCAACGCCGTCGAGCGCGACAGCCTCTCGACGTACGAGGGCCTCAGCGTGTGGCGCTCGGACTACCAGGCCAGGCAGGTCTTCGCCGGCGGGATGTGGCGGTGGCGGGACCCGATCTCGGTCGGCAGCGCCGCCGAGCGCGACGCCATCGGCGGCGGCATCTTCGTCGGCGGGGACGTGTGGCGCAGGGACCTCGGCGCCATGGAGACCTGGAACGGCACGGGGTGGGTGCGGCCGTGGCCGTGGCTCATCCGCAAGAACGCCGACCAGAGCGTCGTGAACTCCAACGTGTTCGTCGAGGACAACGAGCTGGTCCTGAGCGTGCCGGGCAACGGCGGCTTCATGCTGTCGGGCGTGCTGTTCTACTCCGCGCACCAGGACGCCGACCTCAAGATCGGCTGGAACGGCCCGCCGAACGCGTGGATGGACTGGACCTGCCGGGCGCTGCACGGCTCGTCCACCACGACGTCCGGCGCCCAGTTCGTGGACCGGCAATACATCACCAGCAACCCGGGCATGGGCGGGGCCGCGGCCAACAACACCGTGCAGCTCACCGCCACGCTGCACGGCCTGCTCGGCTCCGGCGACGGCGGCACCCTCAGGCTGCGCATGGCGCAGACCACCGCGCACGCGACCGCGTCGATCATGCGGGCGGGGTCGTTCTTCAGCCTGCAGAGGGTCTGGTGACGGCGGGCGCCGGCGCGCGCGGCGCGGGGGAGGGGCGCGATGGGAACGCCTAACTACCCCGACGACTGGGCCGACCAGTGGAACCAGATGCGCACCGGGATCCAGGCCGCCATGACGGCGGCCCGGGCCCGGGTGAAGTTCGCCAAGATCGCCGCGGCGGAGCTGATCGTCGGGACGCTGACCGGCCGCCGCATCGTGATCAACCCCGAGGGCGGCGCCGAGCCGAGCATCCGCTTCTACCCGGAGGGGATCCCCGAGAACTACGCCGAGATCTGGGGCCGCGCCGACCCGGACTCGCCCGGCTACACCCGCCTGGTGCTGTCCACGACGCAGACCGCCGCCAACACCCAGGTGCGCCTCGACAAGGACCAGTTCCGGGCGATGACGTTCGACGCCGAGGGCGTCGCCGACGGCGGGACGCTCGACGTGCGCCGCGACGCCGTGGACGTCGGCTTCGTCTACACCGACGTCCAGTCGCGGTTCCGCTTCCTCAACGACGGCCTCACCCTGCATTACGGCAGGTGGTGGAACTACGCCGACGGCGGCCCGCAGCAGGGCATCTTCACCGGGCAGGTCCGCAGCGGGGACGGCAGCGGCGGCGCGTGGACCGACCTCGCGATCGGCTACGGCGCCACGCGCGCGAGCGCGACCGTGCCGGTCGTCACCGTCTACAACACCGCCAACGACGCGCCGTTCGCGTGGAAGCTGCAAGCCGCGTCCACCGCCGCGTTCACCGTGCGGGTGGAGGGCAGCCACGCCTTCTACGCCAACTTCTGGTGCTTCCGGGTCTAGGGACCCCCGACGCGAGAGGAGATCGCCATGGCAGCGGACGAGTACCGCGTGACCGCCGTCGAGGAGACCGCGATCGGGACGACCCCCTGCTGGATGGTCACGCTCGTCCGGCCGGACGGCGGGAGGAGCGGGCACGTCTTCCCGAAGTCCACGCTGGAGTGGCGGGCGGCGGAGTACGGCATCGACCCGGACGACATCGAGGCCCTCCTCGACATCGTCCTGCACGAGCCGTACCTGCCGGACCCGGGCCCGACCCCGGAGGGCGCCCGGGGCGCGGGCGCGGCGCCCGCCGCCGTGCCGAACGTGCAGGCCGCGGCCGGCGACCTCGCCGCCGTGCGGCGGGCGCGGGCCGTGCATCTGGAACGGATCGCGGGCCTCAAGCGGACGGGGGTCCGGGTCGTCCAGGACGAGGACGCCGACCCCCTCAAGGCGATCCGCGACCACCACGGCGTCGATCCGGAACGGGTCGCGGAGAAGAGGCGGCTGCTGGAGGGGCCGCAGGCCCGTGGGTGACCTGGCGGGGGTCGTCATCACCACCCGCGACATCTACGACAAGGTCGTCGAGCTCGGCGGCAAGGTCGACGGGATGGGCGCGGCGCACGAGCAGGTCCGGGCGCAGGTGGCCGACCACGAGCAGCGGCTGCGCGCCACCGAGCGGTGGCGCTACGCGCTGCCGGTGTCGGTGCTGCTCGGGACGCTGTCGGCCGCGCTGTCGTTCCTCGGCACGTACGTCGGCCGCTGACCTTCCCCCCGTTTCCGGGGGCCGAGCACCGTTGAGGAGCGAGCCATGCCCGAACCCATGCCGCCCGAACCCGCGGGCGGCGCGGAACCGCGTCCCGAGGACGGGCCGCAGGACGTCCCGCAGACCCCGGACTCCGTCGTCGAATCGGAGGTGCCCGATGGCGACGGCTGACGACGTGCTGCGGGTCGCGCGTTCCCAGCTCGGCTACGCCGAGCGCGGGAACGGCTGGACCAAGTACGGCGACTGGTACGCCAAGGGATTCGAGAACGCCGCCTGGTGCGACATGTTCCTGTCCTGGTGCGCCGCCGAGGCCGGCGCGGCCAAGGCCGTCGGGCGCTTCGCCTACACCCCCTCGCACGCGGGATGGTTCCGCGACCGGGGCCGGTGGGGGAGCGCTCCGCGCAAGGGCGCCATCGTGTTCTTCGACTGGGGCGGTACGCGCCGGATCTCGGCGATCGACCACGTCGGGATCGTGGAGGCGCTGCGTTCGGACGGCGGCATCGTCACGATCGAGGGCAACACGAGCGACGCCGTCCGCAGGCGGGTGCGCCGTACCGGCATCGCCGGCTACGGCTACCCGGCGTACGCGGGAAGCGGCTCGGGCGGCTCCGGCGGCGTCCCGGCGTGGCCCGGACGCTACCTGCGGCGCGCGAAGCCCATGATGCACGGGCCCGACGTCAAGCAGTGGCAGGCGCGGATGCGGGCGCGCGGCTCCGCGATCGCCGCCGACGGCTGGTACGGCCCGGAGTCGGAACGCGCCTGCCGCGACCTCCAGAAGAGGAAGCGCCTGGAGGTGGACGGCGTGGTCGGCCCGGACACCTGGCGGGCCACCTGGGCGAAGTGATCGCCCCTCCCCCCGGTCAGCAGGGCCTCGGCCCTCCTGACCGGGGGGTTCTTCGCGTGGACGGGTCATTCGGTGCGCAGGGCGGTGGCGGTGCGGACCCCGGCGGCCCAGGTCGCCGGGAGCAGCGCGCCCAGCACGGCGATGGCGACGCCGCCGAGGCCGAGCAGGACCAGCCCCGGCGCGTCGTACACGCCGATCATGCGCGGGGTGAGGCCGGTGCCCGCGCCGCGTCCCATCAGCGGCAGGACGCGGTGGTGGAGCGCGACTCCGGCGGGCAGCCCGATCAGCCCGCCGACCGCGCCGATCCCGGCGACGGAGCCGAGCACCATGGCCACCGTCTGCCGGGGCGCCATCCCGATCGCCTTGCAGACGCCGAGGTCGCGCACGCGTTCGCGGGTGTCGAGCACGACGGAGTTGAGGACGCCGAGCCCGGCGACGCCGACCAGCATCAGCGTGAGCAGCGCCGCCAGCGAGTCGAGGACGACGATCGTGGCGTCGTCCAACTCCTCGTTCGGGAACGCGTCCGCGCCGAGGGGCCGCAGCGCCGCCTTCAATCCGTTCAGGTAGGTCCCGGTGGAGACGCCGGGCTTGAGCGTGACGGAGTACGCGTCCACGGCGACCCCCATTGAGGCGAACGACGCGAGGTCCGCGTGGACGCGCATCCCGTCGTTGTCGAGGTCGAACGCCTCGCCGACGATCCGCAGCCGCACCGGGGCGCCCTGGCGCTGGACGGTGAGCGCGTCGCCGACCCGCAGGCCGGTGACGTCGAGGAAGCGCGTCGGCACGACCGCCTCGCCGGGCCCCGCGACCCACCGCCCGGAGATCATCTCGACGGCCCCGCCGCGCGGGCCGCCCTGGTAGAGCACCGCGTCGACCGCCCCGACCACACCGGGCACGGTGACCTGCGTGCGCGCCGTTCCGTAGGACGACGCGGTGCCCGGCGCCGCCCGGATGGCGGCGCGGACCCGGGCGTCGGTCGCGGGGGAGGACCGCGCCGGGCCCCGCGGCCCCGGCGGCTCGGTGACGACGGTGACGGCTCCGGCCGTCCGCTCGGAGCTCGCCTCGCCGACGGCGGTCAGCGACGCGGCGAGCCCGATCGCGAACGTCGCCGCCGCCGTCCCGAACGCCACGGCGAAGAGCATCGACGCCGAACGGACCGGATGGGCGAACGGGGCGGCGAGCCCGAGCGACAGGGGCCGCGGCAGCCGCAGCCGCCCGCCGACCCGGTGCGCCCACCTGCCCCGGCGCGCGCCCGGCGCGCGGCCGACGGCGATCGCCTCGACCGTGCGCAGGCGGCCCGCCCGCAGCGCGGGCACGAGCGCGGCGAGCGCGACGACGCCGAGCGCGGCGGCGGCCACCGCGAGATCGACCCACCAGGCGACCGACAGGCCGCTCGACCCGTACACCTCCTGGACGTCGCCGAGCAGCGGGTACGCCACGGCGTTGCCGAGCGCGATCCCGAGCAGGACGCCCGCGCCGGACGGCAGGAGCGCCTGCGCCACGTACGCGCGGACGATCCCGGCCGGGGTGAACCCGATGGCCTTGAGGACGCCGATCCTGCGCACGCCCGCGCCGACCGCGCCGCCGACCACGCCCGCCACGATGATGACCGCCATGACCAGGCCGAGCGCGCCGAACGCCAGGAGGAACGGCACGAACGTGGCCGCCTTGCGGTCCGCCGCGTACTTGGCGTCCAGGTACGTCTGCGTGCCGAGGAGCGACCCGGCGGGCAGCGCGGCGGCGAGTCCGGCCCGGCCGGAGGCGAGCCGTCCCTTCGTGGCGTCGCCGGAGAAGCGGTAGAGCATCTGCGCCATCGGGCGCGATCCCGGCCCGCGCAGCGCGTCCAGCTCCGCGGGCACGACCCACGCGTCGGCGGTGTCGCCGACCGACCTCGCCCGGCCGACGATGGCGAGCTTCCGGCCGCCCGGCAGGACCAGCGCCGACTCCCGGAGCGGCGGGAAGTCCGCCGACACCGCGATCTCGCCGGGCGCGGACGGCCACCGTCCCGACACCATCGTCAGGCGGTCGAGCGCGCCGCCCGGACCGGCGCGCCCCGCGACGGTCAGCTCGATGCCCGGCCGCCCGCCGGGCTCCTGCGGGGTGACGACCGCGACCGGGTACGGGCCCGCGACGGCGGTGACGCCGGGCACGCGCGCGGTGGCGGCGAGCCGGGCCGCGTCCGCCCTGCCGGTGTCGAACTGCGCGGTCAGGTGCGGGCCGCGCTGCCGGGCGAACGCGGCGTCGAACGGCGCGGACGACGCGACGACCAGCGACCCGGCGACGACGGCCGACGCGACGGCCATCAGCGCGGCGAGCGCGATCACGAGGGTCTGGACGCGGCGCCGCCCGGCGCCGGCCCGCACGACCCGTCCGGTGGCGCTCACCGGGACGGCTCCGCGCGCTCGTCGGACTCGACGCGGCCGTCCACCAGCCGGACCGTCCGCCCGGCGACCGCCCGCGCGAGGGCGAGGTCGTGGGTGACCAGCACGATCGTCTGCCCCTCGCGGTTCAGCCCGGCGAGCAGGTCGCGGACGTCGCGTCCCGACGCGGTGTCCAGCGCGCCGGTCGGCTCGTCGGCGAGCAGCAGCGCCGGGCGGTTGACCAGCGCACGGGCGATCGCGACCCGCTGGCGCTCCCCGCCCGACAGCCGCCCGGGTAGGCGTCCGCGTGCCCGCCGACGCCGAGCGTCTCCAGCAGCTCGGCGGCGCGGGCGGACGCCTTCCGGCGCGGCATGCCCGCCAGCTCGGCGGGCAGGCGGACGTTCGCGGCCACGGTGAGGTCGTCCAGCAGGTTGAAGAACTGGAACACGAACCCGATCCGGTGGCGGCGGAAGCGGGCGAGCGCGCCCTCCCCGAGCCGGTCGAGCCGGTCGCCGGCCACGGTCACGGCGCCGGACGACGGCCGGTCCAGCCCGGCGACCAGGTTCAGCAGCGTGGACTTCCCGCTGCCGGACGGCCCGGTCACCGCGACGGCCTCGCCGTCCCCGACGGCGAGCGACACCGGCCCGAGCGCGGGTGCGCCGCCGCCGTCGTAGCGCTTGGCCGCGCCTTCCAGCTCGATCACATGTCCCACGGCGTCTCCGTTCCTCCACGTCGCGCGCGCCCGCGCACGGCGGCCGGCCGAACCGGCGGAACGCGAAGCTACGCCGGGCCCCGCGCGCCCGGCGTCCGCCGCCGCACCGACATCCGGTACGCCGCGAGGACGATCCCGCGGCGGCGTCATCCCTGAGATGTACGCCCGGCGGCGGGGGACCTGGTCTCCGGCGCCGATGCGCACCCGGCGGGCGGGCGTGACAATGTGCGGATGGACACGGCCGGAACGGGCGGGCGGCGCCGCCGGAGGGACTGGCGCGGACGGCTGCGCGAGTCGTTCCGCCCGGAGCCCAAGGGCGACCCGCTGCCGGTGCGCGCCGTCGTCGTGGACGCCGCGCTCGCGTTCGCGCTGACCGTCATGGCGCTGCTCGTCCAGCACGGCGGCGACATGCCCGCGCGGGTGGGCCACGACGCGCCGTTCCCTCCCGAGCCGCCGATGCCCGGCGAGCCGGTGCACTTCGAGGCCGACCACGCGTCCTGGCCGCTGATCGTGCTGACGGCGATGCCGCTCGCGTTCCGCCGCAGCCACCCGCTCGCCTCGTTCTGGCTGCTGCTCGCCGCGGCGTGGGCCGTGGGCGAGGACGCGAGCTGGGTGACGATCGCCTCCTGCGTCATCGGCGGCTTCAGCGCGATGGCGCACAGCCGCTACCGCAAGCAGGCCGTCGTGAGCCTCGGCGCGGCGGCGGTGCTCGCCGGCCTCGCCCTCCGGGACGCCGGGCCGACGCTGCCGGACTGGTCGGCGCCGTTCTTCGTGCTGCTCGTCGCCGGCGTCCTCGCGTCGTTCGTCCGGTCCTGGCAGCGGCGGCTCAGGGACAGCCAGCGCAGGTTCGCCGAGCTGGAACGCGCCCAGGAGGCGGCCACCCGCCGGGCCGTCGAGGTGGAGCGCGCCCGGATCGCGGCGGAACTGCACGACGTGGTGACCCACAATGTGAGCGTGATGGTGATCCAGACGGGCGCGGCGCGCAAGGTGATGGACGCCGAGCCGGAGCTCGCGCGGCGGGCCATGCTGGCGGTCGAGGCGAGCGGCCGGGCCGCGATGTCCGAGCTGCGCCACGTCATGGGGCTGCTGTCGCCGTCCGAGCCGGAGCGGCCGGACGTGCCCGACCCGCAGCCCGGCCTCGGCCGCCTGGACGCCTTGGTCGAACGGGTCCGCGCCGCGGGCACGGACGTCGCCGTCTCGGTGTCGCCGCCGCCCGGGCCGCTGCCGCCCGGCGTCGACCTGGCCGCGTACCGGGTCGTCCAGGAGGCCCTGACCAACACGATCAAGCACGCGGCGGGGGCCTCGGCGACGGTCGCGATCGGCCACGACGGCGACTGGCTGACGATCGAGGTCGCCGACACCGGCGGCGCGCCCGGCGCGGACGCGCGGCTCGGCAACGGCCGCGGCCTGATCGGGCTGCGCGAGCGGCTCGCGGTGTACGGCGGGACGCTGGAGTCGGGCCGGACGGGCGGCGGCGGGTTCCGCGTCACGGCCCGCGTCCCCTGGCGGGCGCCGTGACCCTGCGCGCGGTGATCGCGGACGACCAGGCGCTCGTCCGCACCGGCTTCCGCATGATCCTCGCGGCCGACGGCATCGAGGTGGTCGCCGAGGCGGTGGACGGCGACGAGGCCGTCGCCGCCGTGCGCCGCACCCGCCCCGACGTCGTGCTCATGGACATCCGGATGCCCGGGACCAACGGCATCGAGGCCACCCGGCGGATCACCGGCGGCGGCGCCGAGGAGACCCGGGTCCTCATTCTGACCACCTACGACCTCGACCACTACGTCTACGCCGCGCTCACCGCGGGCGCGAGCGGCTTCCTGCTCAAGGACGTCACGCCCGAGCAGCTCGTCGCGGCCGTACGGCTCGTCCAGGCGGGCGACGCCCTGCTCGCGCCGACGATCACCCGCCGGCTGATCGAGCGGTTCGCGCCCCGCGAGGAGGCCGGGCCCGTCGTGCACCGCGACCTGTCCTGCCTGACCCCGCGCGAGCTGGAGGTGCTGCGCCTGCTCGCCACCGGCCTGTCCAACGCCGAGCTCGCCGACCGCCTGACCCTCAGCGCCGCGACCGTGAAGACGCACGTCGCCCGCATCCTGTCCAAGCTCGCCCTCCGCGACCGCGTCCAGGCCGTCGTCCTCGCCTACGAGACCGGCCTCGTCTCCCCAGGCGCCGCCGCCCCCGCCGCCCCGACCAGCGGCCCGAACCCCACCGGAAACACCGCCCCACCGGGCTCCCCGCCACGCGACTGAGCGGCCCGCTCGGGCGGTGTGCGGTGGGGGTTGTGGCGGTATCCGCGGCGTCCCTATTCGTTTCGCGATCGTCCCCTTGGACCGGGTACGCTTGCCCGGTCGCCAAACCTCCCTGGCAGCGGGCGCGTAGCTCAGGGGTAGAGCACTCGGCTTACAACCGAGCGGTCGGCGGTTCGAAACCGTCCGCGCCCACGGGTCGGGCTCCGGTGCTCGCCGGTCTCAGGCCGGCCTCGCCGGGGCCCGTCGTGCCCTCCCGCGACGTTCTCGCGGCCCTTCTCCCGCCGCCGTCGCCGCCGTGTGACCTGTCTCTCAGCCATGTCGCCGCAGGTCAGAGCGCGTTTTACATGCCGTTCACAAACGGGCAACAGGTCCGAAATGCCCTGTTGCCACTCTCGTGGTGGCCGAAAACCCCACCTGGCCGGCATGACGAAGGGACCGACGTTGAGCTACAAGGCCGAGTACATCTGGATCGACGGCACCGAGCCCACCGCGCGGCTCCGCTCCAAGACCAGGATCCTCGCGGACGGCGCCGAGCTGCCCGACTGGGGGTTCGACGGCTCCAGCACCAACCAGGCCCCGGCGACAAGTCCGACTGCGTCCTCAAGCCGGTCTTCACGTGTCCCGACCCGATCCGCGGCGGCGACCACAAGCTCGTGCTGTGCGAGGTGTTCCTCGTGGACGGCACCCCCCACATCACCAACCAGCGCGCGCTGCTGCGGCCGATCGCCGAGAAGTACGCCGCGCAGGAGTCGTGGTACGGGATGGAGCAGGAGTACACGTTCTTCAAGGACGGCCGCCCGCTCGGCTTCCCCGAGCGCGGCTTCCCCGCTCCCCAGGGCTTCTACTACTGCGGCGTCGGCGCCGACGAGGTCTTCGGCCGCGAGATCGTCGAACGGCACATGGACGCGTGCCTCGACGCCGGGCTGAAGCTGTCCGGCATCAACGCCGAGGTCATGCCGGGGCAGTGGGAGTTCCAGATCGGCCCGGCGGGCCCGCTGGAGGTCGGCGACCACATGTGGATCGCCCGGTGGCTGCTCTACCGCATCGCCGAGGAGTTCGACGTGTCCGCGACCCTGGACCCGAAGCCCGTCGAGGGCGACTGGAACGGCGCGGGCGCGCACACCAACTTCTCCACCAAGGCGATGCGCGAGGGCTACGACGCCATCATCACCGCCTGCGAGGCCCTGGCCGAGAAGGCGCAGGAGCACGTGACCGGCTACGGCGCCGACATCGAGCGCCGCCTCACCGGCATGCACGAGACCGCGCCGTGGAGCGAGTTCAGCTACGGCGTCTCCGACCGCGGCGCCTCGGTCCGCATCCCGTGGCAGGTCGAGGTCGACAAGAAGGGCTACATCGAGGACCGCCGCCCGAACGCCAACATCGACCCGTACGTGGTGGCGCGGCTGATCACCGGCACCTGCTGCGAGGCGCTGGAGAAGGCCGGGCAGGTCTGAGGCTCCCGGCCGGTGCCGCGCGGTACCGGCCGGAACGACCGAGGGGATTCCGGAGCGGGGCGCTCCCGGGATCCCCTCGGCCGTTTCCGGATATGACGACAAAATGAACATCGGCGGAGAGTCCCGCCGATCTTCGCCGGGTAGCACTCCCCACGTCGCATCGTGGGAGGGGACATGGCCGAGACGCCCTACGGGCCGTACTCCGGCGGCGGACGCCGTGCGGGCGGGCGGAGGACCGCGGCCGGACGTTCGTGGGAGCGCTCGTTCCGCTGCCCGGCCACGGCCCGGCGCCCCCGCGAGGCGCCCATGGCCCGCTACGCCGACTTCATCAGGCTGCACGAGGAGATCTCCGCCGGGGAGCCGCCGCGGTCGCGCCGGCTGTGGTGGGCGGGCTCCGCTCTCGCGCTGCTGGCCGGGCTCGTCACGTTCGCCGGGGTGCTGGCGTTCCGGGGGCCGTTCGGCGTGCGCGTCCCCATCTTCGCGGGGCCCGCCGCGACGGCGGAGGGCGCCGCGTTCGGCTACGCCCTCTGCGTCCTCGCCGGAACGCTCCAGGCCACCGCCCTGCTCCAGGTGCTCGTCGCGGTCGCCGCGCGCCCGGTCCGCGCGTTCGCGTGGATCGGCGGGTTCGCCGTCACGCTGCTGACCCTGTTCCCGTTCGCCGTGCCCGGGACGCTGGGCGCCGCCCTCGTCACCGCGGCGTTCGACCTCGTCCTCGGCGCCGGCGTGGTCACGCTGCTGTCCGCCGTGGCCGCCTCGTCCCTTCCTCCCAGGCCCGCCCGCCCCTGAGCGCGCGTCCCGTCGCGAACGCGGCGCGTCAGTGCCGGCCGACGGTGATCGCCAGGGGCTCGGGCGCGCGGGTCGTCGTGACGGGGGTGTGGCGGAGGCGGCGCCACACCTGGAGCTCGATGGGCTGCTCCGGCGCGAGGACCCGCAGCTCGCGATGGATGCCCGAGTACGTCAGCATCAGGAACACCTCCCACGTCCCGCGCGGCAGCGGATCGTCCACGAACGCGCGCGTCAGCGGGACGGCGGCGGTGTAGGCGAGCCCGTCGTCGCCCGCGGCCAGCGCCGCGATCACCTCGTACACCCGGTCCGAGTCGCGGCGGCGCAGCGTCAGCGTCGCCGAGACCGGCATCGTGACGTCGTGGAACGGGAAGTGGCCGGTCACCACCAGCTCGTCGTCGTGGTCGTTCCAGGCCAGGCTGTCGGCGGCCGTGGAGCCCGCGGTGTGCGGACGGCCTCCGACGTCGATCGCGAGGGTCCCGCGCACGCCGAAGTACGCGATCACCGTCGTCGAGTCGGCCAGGAACCGCCGCCGCGGGGAGGTGTCCAGCCCCGGCTCGTGGTCCGGCCCGATCGGCGCCGCGTCCGAACCGGTCGTCAGCGACACGTCCCACACCCCGCCGGGCAACGGCCCATCGCCGTTCAGGTCGGCGACGTCCACCAGCGCCTCGAACCCCACCCGCCCCTCGCCCTGCTCCGGGGCGTCCGGCGGGGCGTCCTCCGCCGTCGAAGGGGAGGTGGGGAGGGAGGTCGCGGGGACGGTCAGGCGGGACGGGCCCTCGCGTTCGCTCAGCAGGATCTCGGGGCCCGGTCGCCGGGGGTGAACGCGCCCAGCAGGCGCAGGCGCGTTCCCGACCAGCCGATGTCCGTCAGGTAAGGATCCGCCATCGCCGCCCCCCGCGTCGTCCGTCGTCCCACCAGATCAGTTCCCGCGATCGCCGCGCAAGGAACCGGCCGGTCAGGGGACGACGGTGACGGGCCAGCGGCCGGTGCGGACGAGCCGTACCGCGACCGACCCGATCAGGCGGTGCCCGGCCTGCGCGGACGCGCCCACCACGACCGCGTCGGCGCGCGCCTCGTCGGCGGTCCGGGCGAGCACCGCGGACGGGTCGCCCTGCTCGGCGACCAGCTCGTACCGGACCGGCATGCTGGCGGCGGCGCGCTCGATCTCGCGGCGCAGCTCGGCCAGGATCTGCTCGCCCGCCTCGCGCATCGCCGCCGCGCCGCCCGGCGTGAGCGTCGAGATCGCGGCGACCGGCGCCACGTGCACCATGATCAGCCGCGAGCCGTTGCGGCGGGCGAGGCCCCAGGCGTACGCGGCGGCGCGCAGGGACGTGTCCGAGCCGTCCACCCCCGCGACGATCACCTTCGGGCCGTCGGTGCCCAGCTCGAAATGGTGCTCCTCGCGCTCCAGCGGCTCGTCGGTCACGGCACCAGGGTAGGGCCCGCGGCCGGTGGACGATCACGCGGGGCGGCGGCGGTCAGGCGCGGGTGAAGCGCGCCAGGAGGTCGTCCAGCCTGAGGCCGCCCGAGGTGAGAGCGGCGTACATCTCGTCGATCTCGGCGTAGCCGAGGTCGCGCGCGACGGCGAGCGAGTCGCCGTGCGCCTCGGCGGCCAGCAGGTCGACCCGGCGGCCCGCGAGGGCGCGGACGAGGCGGCGGCGGCCCGCCTCGGCGGCCTCGTCGGCGCGCCGCCGCGCGAGCCGCCGCCCGATGTGCACGCGGGCCTGCGCGGTCGTCGCGAAGCCGAGCCAGTCCTCCGACGGCGAGCCGCCCGGGTCGGTGAGGATCTCCACCACGTTGCCGCTGCGCACCTCCGCCGACAGCGGCGCGAGCCGTCCGTTGACGAGGGCCCCGATCGAGCGGTCGCCGGTGCCGGGCCCGAGCGCGTACGCGAAGTCCAGCGCGGTCGCGCCCGGGGCAGCGGCACGATCTCGCCCGACGGGGTGAAGACGGCCTCGCCGCCGGACGCGAGGTCGGCGCGGAGCTGGTCGAGGAACTCGGCGGACGGGACGCCCGACTGCCAGGCGAGCAGCCGGCTCAGCCACACCAGGTCGCGGCGGCCCGCGACGGCGTCGGCGGTGGCCGCGCCGTCGTCGCCCGCCTCGCGGATGTGCGCGACGATGCCGTACTCGGCGACCGGGTGCATGGCCCGGCTCCGGACGATCACCTCGAAGGGGTCGCCGCCGGGGTCGATCACCCGGGTGTGCAGCGACCGGTACAGGTTGTCCTTCGGCAGAGCGATGAAGTCGCGGACCTGCCCCGGGATCGGGTGCAGCGCCGCGTGCACCGCGCCGAGCGCGACGTAGCAGTCCTGGACGCCGCCGTCGACCAGCAGCAGCAGCCGCGCGGCGTCGCTCGGCCGCAGCCCGGCGAGGTCGCCGCCGAGGGCCTGGTGCACCGCGTACAGGTGCGAGGGGCGGATCTCGATGCTGCCCCGGAGCCCGTGCTCGGCGAGCGAGGACCGCAGCCGCGCCACCGCCGGGCCGAACGCGCCGCGGGCCTCGCGCAGCGCGACGCGCATCGCGGCGGCGGTCGCGCGGTGCGCCTCGGGGGAGCGGGCCGCGAACGCCAGGTCGTCCATCTCGCGCTTGAGGACGTGGATGCCGAGCCGTTCGGCGAACGGCACGAGCAGCTCGTGCGACGCCTTGGCGTAGCGGGCGCGCTTGTGCGCGGGCTGGAACCGCAGCGTGCGCAGGTTGTGCAGCCGGTCCGCCAGCTTGATCACCAGCACCCGCAGGTCGGCGGAGGCGGCGAGCACGATCTTGCGGAAGGTCTCGGCCTCGGCCCGGTCGCCCCACCGCTCGCCGTCCAGCTTGGTGACGCCGTCCACCAGCACCGCGACCTCCTCGCCGAAGTCGGCGCGGACCTCCCCGAGGGTGTACGGGGTGTCCTCGACGGTGTCGTGCAGCAGCGCGGCGACGAGCGTGGTCGTGTCCAGGCCCATCCCCGCGAGGATCATCGCGACGGCGAGCGGATGGGTGATGTAGGGGGCGCCCGACTTGCGGAGCTGCCCGCGGTGGAGCCGTTCGGCGACCGTGTAGCCGTACAGCAGCCCGGCCTCGTCGCCGCCGGGGCAGGCGGACCGGTGCGCGTCGATCAGCGGGGCGACGGCCGCGCGCGCCGGGTCGGGCACGGCCCCGGCGCGGCGGCGCAGCGGCACCGGGAACCTGCGGCGGCGCAGCGGCGGCCCCGGGGCCGCGGACGCCCCCGGGCCAGGGCCCGCGGAACTCGCCGGATCGAGGGTCGTCATGGCGCACCCATCTGGCTGCCTGCCCTGTAGCGCGACTGCTACGGGGTGTAACTGGCATTATGCGGGACGGCGCCGCGCGGCCGGAAGCGGGGGGCGGCCGATGCCCCTGGCGGTGGCGGGATCCGGCCGCGTCCGGGCGCGCGCCGGCCGGGCGTGGCGGAACGGGCCCCGGGCACGCCGCGTGACCGCCCGGCCGCTTTGCGGGCGTCCATTACTTGGATCGGACCCCCCGCTGTCAAGACTATTTAACACGCCCTTCATGTGACCGTGATAACTGTCTCGGGTAAGGGCAGGTCGCCATGCCCCGTACACCGCCGGGCCGCCTTTGGTCATTGCCGCCGACGTCCCGTCCCCGAATGGAGCTGGATAATAGCGAAATGATGCCCTCTCCCCGCAGCCTGCGCACCGCCGCGTCCAACCTGACCCACAAGCTGCTGTACGGCCACGTCGCCGATCTGCGCCCCATGCCGACGGAGATGGTCGACGACGGGCCGAAGCGGTCGGTCTACCGCTACCGGCCGCCGGAGGGGGTGGTGCCGGCCGGGCCGCCGGTCCTGTTCGTCCCGCCGCTCGCGGCGCCGGCGCGCTGCTACGACCTGCGCAGGGGGTGCAGCCTCGCCGAGCACGTGGTGAACGCGGGCCGGATCGGCTACCTGCTCGACTACGGCCCGATCGGGTTCGCGGACCGCGACCTGGGCTTCGAGGAGTGGGTCGGGGAGGTGCTGCCGGGCGCGATCCGCGCCGTCAGCCGCGACTCCGGCGGGCAGCCGGTGCAGCTCGTCGGCTGGTGCCTCGGCGGGATCTTCGCGCTGCTCGCCGCCGCCGCCGACCCGGACCTGCCGATCGCCTCGATCGCCGCGATCGCCACCCCGGTCGACGTCCGCGAGATCCGGCTCGCCGCACCGCTCCGGCCGCTCGCCCGCCTGACCCGCGGCACCGAGGTCGATCTGCTCAGCGTCCTGCTGGGCGGCGTGCCGCGACCGGTCGTACGGCGCGCCTATCAGCTCGCCGGGTTCGACAAATACGTGCTGCGCCCTTACAAGGTGATGACCAACCTTGACAATACCGAGTTTCTGGCCCAGATCGAGGCGGTCGATAATTTCACGAACACGATGCTCGCCTACCCCGGACGTACCGCCAGGCAGGTTTATCGTGCGCTTTTGAGGGACAACGCGCTGGCCGAAGACGGAATCGACGTCGGGGGCCGCCGCGCCGACCTCGGCCGAATCCGCGTGCCGGTGCTGGCCATCGCCGGACGCGGCGACGCCCTCGCCCCCGTCCCGTCCGTCCACCCCCTGACGCATCTCCTCGCCGCCGCCCCGCAGGTCCGCTTCGAAACCGCCCCGGCGGGCACCTCGGGGTCCTGACGGGCCGTTCCGCGCGCACGTCCACCTGGGAGCACCTCGACCGCTGGCTGGACGAGGGCACCGTCCGCCACGGCATCCGCCCCCAGCGACGCCTCCCCGCCACCGTCTGACCCACCCGCGTAACCCCGAGCCAAAGGCCGCCCCAAAGACGCTTTGGAGACCGGGCAATCACGACGCTCCCTGGTGTGTCGCCCCCGTGAGAACCCGGTCGCCGACCGTAGTGTGTCGCAGCCAGCCAGGGTTTCGAGCCGCGCGGCCAAGTCCGTCCGCGCGCGACGTCGGGGGGCGGCGAATGACTGCGGCAACACAACAGCGAACCCCCACCCCCTCCACCCCGCCGAGAACCTCGGCCGCACGCCCGGACCGTCCGGACCGTCCGGCAGGAGAGAACGACATGGGGGAGAAGTGAGCATGGCGGACGACATCCTCGGCGAGATCGCGCGGATGCTGGTCGAAGTCGTCGGGGAGGACTTCCTCCAGGACGTCGAGATCGGCATGGACACCGCGTTCAACGAGGAACTGGCGCTGGAGAGCATCGAGTTCGTCGCGCTCGCGCAACGCGTACGGGACCGCTACGGCGACGGGACCGACCTCGCCGCGTTCGTGGCCGACCTGGACTTGGACCGGCTCACGAACCTGACGGTCGGCGACCTCGTCCGCCACCTCGGGCCGCGAGTCCGGCCCGCCGGCGTCTGACCCGTCCGCAGGCTTCCCGCCATGTCCTTCGTCCACACGCGCGACGCGCGGTTCCACGTCATCGACCTCACCCCCGCGAAGCCCGCGGCGCCCCGGCGGGCCTTGCGGCGGGAGCCGGTGGTGATGCTGCACGAACTGTTCACCGGTAGCGCGGCGTCGTGGTTCTTCACCATCGCCCCGGCCGTGGCCCGCACGCGCCGTGTCCGCTTGCCCGACTGGCGCGGTCACGGCATGAGCGAACGCACCGCGACCGGCTACGGCGCCGCCGCGATGGCCGCCGACCTCGCGGAACTGACCGCCGATCTGCCGCCGTTCGCGATCGCGGGCCACGGCCACGGCGCCTCGGTCGCGGTCCGCCTTGCCCTCGCCCATCCCGGCCGCGTGACCCGCCTGGCCCTCATCGACCCGCCCTTCCCCTCCCCGCGGGCCGTCCGACCGCCCGCGTCCGCCAAGGTGCCCGCGTGGGCCACCGCCGTGCCTGGAGCGGCCTTGATCGCAGAGGCTTCGCCGCCAAGGGCCGCGCGAGTCGTGGCGACGGCCGGAGCGCGAGCGGCGGGCGAGTCGCGTTGCGCGGGCGGCGCGCCGTTGGCCGAGGCCGCGCGGGACGGCGCGGGTCCCGGCGTGGCGGCGCTCGTACGGCAGGCGTCGCGGCGGCCCGACAGCGGCGGACGGCGGCGGCTGGCCGGACTGCTGCACGAGACACGCGTACTGGACGAACTAGCGGCAGACCCGCCCGTCACCGCCGAAGAGCTGGCCGCGCTCGGGACGCTGCCGGTACTCGCCGTGGTCGGGACGGACTCGCCGTTCCGTCCGGCCGCCGAACCGGTCGAACGCGCGCTGCCCCGGTCCCGCCGCCACGTCCTGGCGGGTGGGCACGACCTGCACATCACGGCGCGGGCGCGCCTGACGCGACTGCTGACCACGTTCCTGGAGGAGGACACATGTCCGAAGTGACCGAACGCGGAGCCCGGTTCCCCGTGCGGACCGTCGACCCGCGCGGGGGGACATCCCACGGCCCGCCGAACGGTCCGCGCGCCGGTGCCCGCGCCGATCCGCCGGTGGTGGCGTTCGTGCCCGGCCCCCTGCCGGACGACCTGGAGGGCTTCCACCACGCGCTCGCCGGGCCGCTCGCCGAGGCGGGCGCGCGGGCCGTCCTGTACGAGCAGCCCGCGTCCGGCCCGGCCGGGCCCACCGCACGCGGGCCCGCAACGGACGGCGCGGTGGCCGACCTGTTCGCGGTCCTCGACGGCCTCGGCCACCGCGACCCGGTGTATCTGGTCGCCACCGGCCTCGGCGGCGCCGCCGCGCTGAACGCCGCGCTGGCCCGTCCCGAACGCGTCGCCGGGCTCGTCCTCATCGAGGCGTACGGGCCCACCGGACACGAGGACGCCCCGCCGGAAGACACCCCGAACCGCCCCAACCGCCCCGCACCCGCCATGGACGGCCAACGGCCCGCCGACATCTCCGCGTTCGAGCCGGTCCGCCCGGACGACCTCGCAGGCATCAGGTGTCCGCTCCTCGCGGTGTACGGGGAGCGCTCCGACATCGCCGGGGCCGGGCGGCTGCTGCTGCGCACCGTCCCGGACTGCACGCTGCACGTCCTGCCCGGCCACGTCCGCACCGCCTTCCGCGACGGCACGGCCCCACTCCTGGAGATCATGCTTCCCTGGCTCGCCCACCACGCGGGCACCCGCGTACCCGCCGCGACAGCCGAAACCGCTCCCACGACGGCCGCGCCTGTTGCCGCGACGACCGTTCCTGCCAGGGCGGCAAGCGTTCCCGCGACAACCGCTGCCACGACGACCGCCGCTGCGGCCGCTTCCGGGGCGACCGCCGCTGCGACCGCTTCCGGGGCGATCGCCGCTGCGCCCAGTCTCGGGGCGTCCGCCGGTGCATCCGCTGGTAGGGCGGTGTCCGGGGGAGTGGCTTCGGCTGGGGTCGTTGCCCCTGGTGCGGTTGTTCGGGGCGGCTTGGGGATCGGGGGTGTGGCGTGAGTGGGCGGCGGGTGCAGGTTCCCTCGCTGTTCGGGGCCGGGGCCGGGGCCGGAAGCGGCGTCGGGGCTGGGGGCGGTCGGTCGGTGCGGGGCGGCGACGGACCGAAGCGGCGGTTTCTGTTCGCTGTGCCGCCGATCGCCGGGCATGTCGCGCCTACCGTGGCCGTCGGCGCGGAGCTGGCCCGGCGCGGCCACAACGTCGCCTGGACGGGGCACAAACCCGCGCTCGAACGCATGCTGCGGAGCGGCTCGCGCATCCTGCCCGCCTGCGGCGCGCCGTTCGCGGACGGCATCGAAGAGGTCCGGAACGAGTGGGAACGGCTGCGCGGCCCGGCGGCGCTGCGGTTCCTGTGGGAGGACTTCGTCGTTCCGCTCGGGGAGGCGATGCTGCCGGGCGTGGAGGCGGCGATCGACCGGTTCCGGCCGAACGTGGTGATCGCCGACCAGCACGTGCTCGCGGCGCCGGTCGCGGCGCGGCGGCGGGGGCTGCCGTGGGCGACGTCCGCGGCGACGTCCGCGGAGTTCGCCCGGCCGCTCGCGGCGCTGCCGAAGGTCGAGGAGTGGGTGCGGGAGCTGATCGCCGGGTTCCAGCTCTCCCACGGCATCGCGGATGAGGACCTCATCGACCTGCGCTTCTCCGACCATCTGGTGCTGGCGTTCTGCACCGGCGCGCTGGTCGGCGACGTGTCGTTCTTCCCCGACCACTTCGC
Source organism: Actinomadura sp. J1-007 (assembly GCF_009793335.1). GTDB lineage: Bacteria > Actinomycetota > Actinomycetes > Streptosporangiales > Streptosporangiaceae > Spirillospora > Spirillospora yumaensis. Next base: position 6,283,057 of record NZ_WING01000001.1, read on the forward strand.
GTTCGTCGGGCCCGCGTCCGGCCGCCGGCAGACGTGCGACTTCCCCTGGCAGTGGCTGGACGGGCGGCCCGCCGTGCTCGTCACGCTCGACGGCTCGCCGGGCGAACGGTTCTTCCGGGTCGCCGAGGACGCCGTCCGCGGCATGGACGTGCAGGCCGTGTTCGCCGCGCCGTCCGGCGTCCTCGCCGACCCGCCGCCGAACGTCCTCGTCCGCGAGCACGTTCCCCGGCTCAAGCTGCTCGAACGGATGGCGGCGGTCGTCTCCCACGGCGACCACGGCACGGTGTGCGAGTCCCTCGCGAACGGCCTGCCGCTCGTCGTCGCGCCGGTCCGCGGCGACCAGCCCGTCACGGCGCGGCAGGTGGAGGCGTCCGGCGCGGGGATCGCGGTCCGGTTCGGCCGCGTCCGCGCCGGCGAGCTGCGGGAGGCGCTGGACGCCGTGCTCAGCGAGGCCGCCTACCGGGAGGCCGCCGGACGGGTGCGCGACTCGTTCGCCGCGGCCGGCGGCGCGGCGGAGGCCGCCGACCGCTTGGAGAAGCTGACGTGACCTGGCTGCCCGCGCTGCCCGCGCTGCCCGTTCTCGTGACGGCGGGCGTGGCGCTGCACGCGTTCCGGCTCCGCCGCCGCCTCGCCCCGCTGCGCCGCGTGGACGTCGCGGGCCGCGGCGGCGAGCCGCTGTGCTGGGACGGGACGCGCGCGGCGGGCGGCGGCGACGAGCCGTACGGCCTGATCACGGTGGACGGCGCGGTGCTGTCCGGCCCGGCCCGCCGCGCCGCCGCCGCGTACGCCCGCGAGCGCGGCCTCCAGGTGCTCGACCTCGTCCCGGCGGACCTGCCCGTCGACCGGGCGTTCGACCTCGCCCGCACCGTGGACGCCGCCGCCTACCGCACCGACCCGGTCGCGCGCGGGCGCGGCGCCGGGTTCGCCACGATCGTCGACGTCGGGCTGCTCGAACGCGCCGGGGCCCGCGCGGGCGCGCTGGACGCCGGCGAGTACGCGGCGCTCACCGTCCGGCTGCGGCAGTACGCGGAACAGGTCCCGGACGCCGATGGAACGGCGTTCGCCGCCGACCTCGCGGTCGTGCCGTGCCACACCACGCCGCGCGCCGGGCACTGCCGGGCACGCGCGGCGTGGCTGCGCGGGCTCGGGGTGTCGGTGGCGCGGACGGTCGGCGGGTCGATGCTCGGGTACGCCGCCGTGCTGGCCGCGCTGCTCTCCGACCCGGCGTGGGGGCCGGTCGCCGCGCTCGCCTACTGCGCCGCGCCGTACGCGGTGTTCGCGGGCACTCCGGTCTCGCCGCGCGACCTGCACAGCGGCGCGCTGCTGCGGCTCGTCCGGACGCCGTGGACGTGGTGGCGCACGCTCACCGGCCCGCCGTCCGCGTACGACCGGCGCCGCGCCGAACGCGTGGAACGGGCCCGCAGGGCGTACCGTCCCGACCTCGCGCAGGGCGTCCTGCGGTTCCTGGAGCCGCGCCGCGACGACTGCCCCTGGTGCGGATCGCGGACGCTCCGGAAGCTGCTGACCAGCGGCGACGTCGTCCAGGCCAAGCCCGGCCGGTTCACTGTCGAACGGTGCGGCGGCTGCGGGCACGTCTTCCAGAACCCGCGGCTCACCGAGGCCGGACTGGCGTTCCACCACCGCGACCTCTCCGACGGGCTCGGCGCCGAGGAGTTCGAACGCCTCGCCGCCGCGCGGGGCGGGCGCGTCCACCGCGCCCGCGCCGAACTGGTCGCCGGACACCTGACGCCCCGTACCTGGCTGGACGTCGGCGCGGGGCACGGCCACTTCTGCCGGACCGCCCGCACCGTCCTGCCCGGCACCGCGTTCGACGGCCTCGACCTCGGCGCCGGGATCGGCGAGGCGGCCCGGCGCGGATGGGTGCGGCGCGCGCACCGGCGGCCGTTCACCGAGATGCTGGACGACCTCGCCGGACGGTACGACGTGGTCAGCATGCACCACTACCTGGGGCGCCGGCCGGACCCGCAGGCCGAGCTGGACGCCGCCGCCAAGGTCCTGCGGCCCGGCGGGCACCTGCTGATCGAGCTGCCCGACCCCGGGTCGCGCCTCGGCCGGCGCCTCGGCCGCTTCTGGCCGTACTGGCTCCAGCCGCAGCACCTGCACCTGATGCCGATGGGCAACGTGGACAAGGCCCTCGCCGCGCGCGGATTCCGCGTCGTCGCGCGCGAACGCCGCCGCGCCGGACAGGGCGGCGACCTCGTGGGCACCGTCGCCGTCGCGCTCAACGCCGTCGCGCCGCCGCCCGAACGCCCTTGGTCCGTACGCCCGCCGCGCCCCGCCGACCGCGCGCGCCGCGCCGCCGGGCTCGCGGTCGCCGCCCCGCTGCTCCTGCCCGCGCTGCTCCTCGACCGGCTGCTCGTCCCGCTGGTCCCGGGCACGAGCAACGCCTACCGCATCCTCGCCCGGAAGGACGAAGGCTGATCCCGTCCAAGCCCAGGCCGCGAACGGCCTCGGTCACAACTTGGGGCGGAACGGGCGGCGGTGGGCGGGGTCGTCGGGCTCGGCCTCGCCGCGCAGGGCGGTCTCGACGAGTTCGATGGCCTGGAGGAGCGAGACGAGGCGGCCGCCCTCGCGCCGGTAGGTCTCCAGGACGGCCTCGACGCCGTGCGGCGGGACGATCTCGGCGAGGTCGACCCGGGCGGTGCGGAACCCCTCGCGGGCCGCGTCCACCGAGGCGTTGACGTGGTGCCGCGCCATCCGCGCCAGCGCGATCGGGTAGCGCCGCAGGACCCCGTAGCGGCGGTACTCCGGCGGCACGAGTTCGAGGAGCCACGACAGCGCGGTGTCCTCGAAGCGCTCGGTGCCCGGTGGGTGCACCTGCGCGGGCCAGCCGGGGGGAACGTAGGTGCTCACCCGTTCACGATAACCCGACGTTCGAACCTATGTTCGAAACAAACCGGACACAAGTTCGTTACTCGGGCAAGGGCGGTCCCGCGGGTCCCGCCGGTTCCGAGGCGTCCGCGGGCCCGGACGCGCCGTTGCGGCGGATGCGGATCTTGCCGGAGTCGAGGTCGTCCCGCCCGGAGCCCGCGACCTGGTGGTCGTCCTGGCGGAGCAGCCGCTCGCGCTGCTGCTCCTCCTGCTTGACCTTCTTGGAGCCCTCGAAGGCGGACGCGAGGTCCTCGAACATGCCGCCGCCGAACCCGGCGCCGGTCTCGCCGTCCCCCGGATGGCGCCCATCAGGGACGACTTGCCCGTGCCCTCCTGAGGCCAGTCGACGACCTCCTGCTCGGACGGCTTGGGCTTGGCCGGCGTACGGCCCTTCAGGCGCTTGCGGCGGCGAAAGGGTGACTTCACACACTCTCCAACGCGATGAGTCTCCGAAATGATCCCGCGAGCCGTTCGTCCCCGAACGTCCCGGGCGTCCGCCCGCGCGGTCGCCCGGCCCATTCAACGCCCGAACGACCAGCGGGTGGGAGAGCCGGTGAAGTCTCCCTGTCTGAGTCCGAATGCCCACTGTGGCCGCACCGCTACCGTCGCGTTCACCGCGGGATCCAGGAAATCCACACGATAGCCGGTGGAGTACTTCGCGTTGACCAGGTCGATGAACCGCTGCAAGGCGCGCGGTTCGGTGACGATCTCCGCCCGGCCCTCGATCACCACCGGGTCCTCCGCCTCCTCCGTGGTCACCACCACCTGCGGGTTGAGCCGCAGGTTGACGATCTTGCGGGACGGCACGCTGCTGCTGAACATGAGCGCGTCCCCGGACCAGGCGCCCCACACCGGCATCGCGTGCGGGCGCCCGTCCGGCCGGACGGTGCACAGCCAGAAGTTGCGCGCGGCCTTGATCCGTTCGAGCGCCCACGACCAGGGCAGCAGCCCGCTCCCCTCGTCGGGCCCCTTCAGCCGGTACCCGGGCATGTACGGCCGCTCCGCCCGAGGCTCCGGGACGGACGCGGCCCCCGAGAACCGATCAGGCGGCGACAGCGCCCCCGGCGGCGCGGCTGCGGACGGCGCGCCCGCCGGCGGCACAGCTGTCGCCGGCGGCACGGGTCCTGGCGGCGCGGCACCGGGCGACATGGCCTCCGGTGGCATGGCCGCCGGTGACGCGGTGGGCGGTTGTGCCTGTGCGGTGGGCGGCGGGGTTCGTACGTGCCGTACGAGATGGCAGGAGCTTCCGGCGTGCCGTACGCGGGGGGAACGGGCGCGGCGTACGGAGCGGGCGGCGGTGCGGGCGCCGGATACGGAGCGTTCGGCGGTACCGGTGCCGCGTGCGGAGCGTTCGGCGGTGCGGGTGCGGCGTGCGGAGTGGGCGGGGGTCGGGGGCGGGGGCGGCGGCGCGGGTGCCGCGCCTGGTGCGGCGGGCGGTGGTGCGGGTGCCGCGCCGGGCACGTCGGTCGTCGGTCCGGGTGCCTGGCCGGTCACGCCGGACACGGGTCCGGGTGCCGCGCCGGGCCTGGCGGGCCCCGGGCCGGATGCGTCGGTGGGAACCGACATCACGATCTCCCATCGGTCGGGCTCTCCCTGTCCCATCGTTCCAGACCCCGGCGCCGGGCGGTGACCGCCGGTGGCTCGGCTGGAGCCCTCCGGGGCGGTAGCCTGCGGGACGTGCGCCTATCCCATGTCGTCGCGGCCCTCGAAGACCTCTATCCGCCGTCGTGGGCCGAGTCCTGGGACGCCGTCGGCCTGGTCTGCGGCGAGCCGGACGCGCCCGTCCGCCGGGTGCTGTTCGCGGTCGACCCGGTGGCCGCCGTCGTGGACGAGGCGCTCGACCTGCGCGCCGACCTGGTCGTCACCCACCACCCCCTGCTGCTGCGGGGGGTGCACGGCGTCCCGGCGACCACGCCCAAGGGCCGGCTGGTGCACCGCATGATCAAGAACGACGTGGCGCTGTTCACCGCGCACACCAACGCCGACGTGGCCGACCCCGGCGTGTCGGACGCGCTCGCGCGGGCCGTCGGCCTCGCCGGGGACCTGCGCCCGCTGGCGCCCGCCCCGGACGACCCGCGCCGCGGCCTCGGCCGCGTCGGGGACCTCGCCGAGCCGCTGACCCTGAAGGAGTTCACCGCCCGCGCGGCGGCCGGGCTGCCCGCCACCGCGCAGGGCGTCCGCGCCGCCGGCGATCCCGCCCGGACGGTCCGCACCGTCGCGGTGTGCGGCGGCGCGGGCGACTCGCTGCTCGACGCGGCGCGCGCCGCGGGGGTCGACGCATACCTGACCGCCGACCTGCGGCACCATCCCGCCTCGGAGTTCACCGAGCGCGGCGGGCCCGCCCTGGTCGACGCCGCGCACTGGGCGACCGAGTGGCCGTGGCTCGCCGACGCGGAGCGGCGGCTGGCCTCGGCCGCCGGAGGCGACCTGGAGACCCGGGTGTCCACGCTCGTCACCGACGCGTGGAACCTGCATGACGAAGGAGTGAAGTGAAAGCCGCACCGCAAGCCCAGCTACGCCTGATCGACCTCCAGGAGCTCGACAGCTCGCTCGACCGGCTGGCGCACCGCCGCCGGACCCTGCCCGAGCTGGCGGAGATCGAACGGCTCGACGGCCGGCTGACCGAGCTGCGCGACGCGATCGTGGCGGCCGAGACGGAGGTCGGCGACCTCGACCGGGAGCAGCGCAAGGCCGAGCAGGACGTCGACCAGGTCCGCGCCCGCGCCGACCGCGACCAGAAGCGGCTGGACTCCGGGCAGGTCACCTCGGCCAAGGACCTGAGCGGCCTCCAGGCCGAGATCGAGTCGCTGCACCGCCGCCAGGGCGACCTGGAGGAGGTCGTCCTGGAGATCATGGAACGGCGCGAGGAGGCCGAGAGCAGGGTCGCCTCCCTGCGCTCGGACCAGACGGCCGCGCAGGAGGAGCTCGCCGGACTCGCCGAGCGCCGCGACGCCGCCCAGAAGCAGATCGACGAGGAGGCGGGGACGACCGGCGCGGCCCGTACCGCCGTCGTCAAGGACGTCCCCGAGGACCTGCTCGCGCTCTACGAGAAGCTGCGCGGCCAGTTCGGCGGCGTCGGCGCGGCCAGGCTGCACCGCGGCGCCTGCCAGGGCTGCCACCTCGCGCTCAACACCGTCGACGTCAACCGCATCCGGGCCGCGGCCGACGACGAGGTCATCCGCTGCGAGGAGTGCCGCCGCATCCTCGTCCGCACCCCCGAGTCGGGCCTGTGACGCGCAGGCTCGTCATCGAGGCCGACGGAGGCTCCCGGGGCAACCCGGGGCCCGCCGGGTACGGGGCGCTGGTGCGCGACGCGCTGACCGGCGAGGTGCTCGCGGAGGTCGCCGAGTCGATCGGGCACGCGACCAACAACGTGGCCGAGTACCGGGGGCTCATCGCGGGGCTGCGGGCGGTGGCGGAGATCGACCCGTCCGCCCGCGTCGAGGTGCGGATGGACTCCAAGCTCGTGGTGGAGCAAATGTCCGGCCGCTGGAAGATCAAGCACCCGGACATGGTGCCGCTCGCCCTGGAGGCCCGCGACCTGGCGTCCGAACTGGGCCCCGTGTCGTACGGCTGGATCCCCCGCGACCGCAACGCGCACGCCGACCGCCTCGCGAACGAGGCCATGGACGCCGCGGCACGCGGCGAGCACTGGGTCCGCAAGATCGAGGAGGACCCCCCGGCCGACGGCCCCGCGCCGGACCGGGAGGCCACCTCGGACCGGGCGGCCGCGCAGGCGCGGGACGGCGCGGACAGCGAGGCGCCGGGCTGGTCCACGGCGACGTCCGCCCCACGCGGACGCTGCTGCTGCGGCACGGCGAGACGCCGCTGTCGGCGGAGAAGCGGTTCGCGGGGATCGGCGAGTTCCCGCTGACCGAGGCGGGGCGCGCGCAGGCCCGCGCCGCCGCGCTCGCGCTGGAGGACCGGGGGATCGACGCGATCGTCACCTCGCCGCTCGTCCGGTGCCGCGACACCGCCGCCGAGGTCGCGGCCGTCACCGGAGCCGGCGTACGGGTCGAGGACGGCTTCCGCGAGACCGACTTCGGCGAGTGGGAGGGCCTGACGTTCCGCGAGGCCGGCGAACGTTCGCCCGCCGCCCTGAAGGCGTGGCTCGCCGACCCCGGCGTGGCGCCGCCCGGCGGGGAGAGCTTCGCCGAGGTCGCGCGGCGCGTCGGCACGGCCCTCGACAAGCTCAAGGTGCGCTACCGGCACCGGACCGTGCTGCTCGTCTCGCACGTGACGCCGATCAAGCTGCTGGTGCGGGAGGCCCTCGGCGCGCCGATGGGCGCGCTCTACCGGATGCGCCTGGACGTGGCGTCCCTGTCGGCGATCGACTGGTACGACGACGGCCCGGCGTCCCTCAGCTCGTTCAACGACACCCACCACCTCCACGCCGAGGGGCGGGAATCCGCGGGGGCGGGAGGCGCTAACCTAGGCGTGGACGAGCCGGCCGGACGGCCGCGTCGGGGGCCTCCGGGCTCCCGCCGAGGAAAGTCCGGGCTCCACAGGGCAGGGTGGTCGGTAACGCCGACCCGGGGTGACCCGCGGGACAGTGCCACAGAAAGCAGACCGCCACCGGTCCGCCGGTGGTAAGGGTGAAACGGTGAGGTAAGAGCTCACCAGCGCCCACGGTGACGTGGGCGGCTCGGTAAACCCCACCCGGAGCAAGGTCAAGAAGGGAAGCGGCGCTTCCCGCGCAGGCGTTCGAGGGCGGCCCGCCCGAGCCTGCGGGTAGACCGCTGGAGGACGCCGGCAACGGCGTCCCGAGATGGATGGCCGTCGCCCGCCGCGCGAGCGGCGGAGCACAGAACCCGGCTTACAGGCCGGCTCGTCCACCCCCGCCCCCGCCGATCGGGGCCCCGCCGATCGGGCGAATCCCCTTTGCATTCCTGAAACGTTCCCATAATCCGGCGTTGAGCAAAAAAAGCGCCGGAGTGGTGCGGATCTCGACGGCTTCGGGTCACACGACACAAAGGATCCAAAACAGCGCGCCTAACGTCTCAGGTACAGCCGGTCACCTCGGGGAGATCGGCGGTGGCGGCGGCGGGACACCCGGTACGTGTCCCGCAGAGAGGAGCGCCGAATGTTCATCATCCTGGTCGTGATGTTCGGGCTCATCGGACTGCTGGCGTCCGTGCTCTACCTGGCGGACTTCGCCCGGGCCAGCCGGCGCGACGCGCTGTTCCTTCCAGCCTCGAACCGGCGCGCGCGGCGGGCGCGCAAGGTGACGGGCATGTACATCCGCGGCGGCGACTTCCTCGACGGCGGCGAGGACGGCGAAATCCACGGAAACGACGAAATCGACTATCTCCGGGGCGGCGACGACCAGCTCGTAGGCCGCTGACCCGGCGTGGGCCGTCCGCGGCGGGACGGCCCACGCCCCTCCCTTCCGGCGGGGCCCACGTGCACGGGCCCCGCCGGAACGGGCGGGGGACGGGAGGCGGCCGCATGAGTCGGGCCGCCGCCCCGGCACGGGGACGGAACGAACGAAGGCGCCCGCGCGGGCATTCGACGCGCGGGCGCCTCTCTGTTCGAACGACCTCCCGAACCGCGCCGTTAAGCCGTTGAGTGGTCAGGCCGTCGAGGGCGCGGCGTTAAGGCTGCGGTGTTCGCACCACTCCTCGGGGGCCGGGGAATGGGCGACCGGGCGCGTTCAGGCCGTACGGGACGGGCGGCGGCGCCGGGGGATCAGGCGAGGGCGCCCGCGTCGTGCGGGTCGTCGTCGGGCGTCTCGCCGGGGACGGGGACGAACGTCCCGGCCGGGCGGTCCAGGATCCGCACGTTCGCGGTCTCCAGATCGAGGTAGAGGCCGACCAGTTCGAGCCTGCCCGCCTCCACCCGGTTGCGCAGCCAGGGGTAGGTGAGCAGGTTGTCGAGCTGCTGCGCCACGTTGGCCTGGCAGAGGCGGGCGAGCGGCGGGCCGTCCGCCGGTTCGGCGGCGAGGAAGCGGGCGAGGCTGTGGTTGCCGTGCCTCAGCCACCGCGCGAGGCCCGGCAGGTGCTCGACCTCGGCGCCGCCCGCGAGCAGCGCGGCCATCGCGCCGCAGTTGGAGTGCCCGCACACCGTGATCGTGCGGATGCCGAGGACCTCGGTGGCGTACTCGACGGTCGCGGCCACCGAGTCGTCCGGGACCCGCGAGCCGTGCCGGGGGACCAGGTTGCCGACGTTGCGGTTGATGAACAGGTCGCCGGGCCCGCTCGCGGTGATGATGCTGGGCACCACGCGCGAGTCGACGCAGGTGATGAACAGGTGCTCGGGCTTCTGCGCGAACGCCAGCTCCGCCATGATCGGCCGGACGAGGCGCGCGGTGCGCCCGTGGTACTCCCGGACGCCGGCGAGGAGCAGGGCGCTCGGCGAGACGTCCGGGGCGTCGAGCTCGGGGCCCGTCTCGGCGCGCCGGGCGCGGTCGGCCCAGGGAGCCCACCAGCGGGCGGGAGGGGGAGACTTGCGCTGCGGGGTCATGTCGCCCGTCACCGCGTTCTCGTACCAGGTCTCGTGGACCTCGTCGATGTCCACCTTCCCGTCCTGGCGCTCGTGGGCGAGCCGCCAGGCGTGGATCGCGTCGAACGCGGCGTGGTCCATGAAGTCGACGTCCAGGTCGAGGTCGACGCTGGAGCCGGGCGGGATCCCCTGGAGGACGCGCGTCACCTTCGGCACCCCGAGGAACGTGAGCGTCCCCTCCACGACCACGTGCCAGCGCGGCGGCACCGGGCCGTCCCCCGCCGCCGGGACGAGCTGCTCGACCCGTACCGACAGCGCCGTCAGCCGCCGCAGCGCCGTCAGCGCCATGATCCCGATGCCGAGCAGCACGCCCTCGCCGAGCCCGAGCGCCACGACCCCGACCAGCGTCGCGAAGTAGGCGGGCGCCTCGCGGTGGTGGCGCAGGGCCCGCACCCGCGCGGTGTCGATCATCCGAACGCCGAGCACGACGAGCAGCGCCGCGAGCGCGGCGAGCGGCACCTGCTCGATGACCGGGCCGCACGACAGCGCGAGCACCAGCACCCAGACGCCGTGCAGCACCGTCGACCGGCGGCTGCGCGCGCCCGCCTCGACGTTCGCCGTGCTGCGGACGATCACGCCCGCGATCGGCAGGCCGCCGAGCAGCCCGGACGCCGCGTTCGCCGCGCCCTGCCCGAACAGCTCGCGGTCGAGGTCGGCGCGCGGCACGCCCGCCGGCCGCGCCCGGTCGATCGCGACGCTGCACAGCAGCGACTCGACGGCCGCGACCACGGCGACCGACACCACCGCGCCGACGATCCCGGGCAGCGGCCCGTGCGGGAGGACGGGCGCGTGCCAGCCGTCCAGCAGCGAGCCGGGCAGGTCGACGCGCTCGGCGTCCCAGCCGAGCGCCCACGCGGCGAGCGTGGCGAGCGCGATCGCGGGCAGCGGGCCCGGAATCCAGCGAGGCACCGCGCCGAGGCCCTTCGCGCGCTTCGGCAGCCGCGCCCACACCACCAGGACGGCGATCGTCAGCGCGCCGAGCAGCGCCGGATGCGAGTGGGGGTGCAGGATCTGCCCGGGCAGCTCCCGCAGGTTGCTGAGCGCCGAGTGCTGCGGGCTCCCGCCCAGCACCACGTGGATCTGCGCGAGCACGAGGACCGCGCCGACCCCGGCGAGCATGCCGTGCACCACGGCGGGGGACACCGCCAGCGCCGTACGGGCGACCCGGCACGCGCCGAGCCCGAGTTGCAGCAGCCCGCCGAGCAGGGTGATCGTGCACGTCGCACGCCACCCGTAGGTCTGCACGAGCTCGGCGACGATCACGGTGAGGCCCGCCGCGGGCCCGCTCACCTGGAGCGGCGACCCGCCGAGCAGCCCCGCCACGATCCCGCCCACGATGGCGGCGATCAGCCCCGCCGCGACGGGCGCGCCGGACGCCACCGCGATGCCGAGGGACAGGGGGATCGCGACGAGGAAGACGACGAACGACGCGAGCACGTCTCGTCGCAATGTCGATACGTTGAGTGGCTTTGTAGTCACCTAGCGTATAGAACCACGATCTGCCGACAACGCGCCAAGCCCTCGCACGCAGCACGAACACCATCCCGACCACCCGTCCCGCCGGACCCGGGCACAGCACTCCCAAAGCCGCCCGCTCATGCCTCCGAGGGGCGACCGGTCCTGCGTCACGGGGCGCGGACGTTCGGGCTGGGGGAGGCCGGGGGCTTGTTCGGTGACGGGGTGGCAAAACGCCGCGAGGCCGTCCTTTCAGGACGGCCTCGCGGCGTTGGGAACGCTGTCAGCGGCGGTAGTCGCGGTGGTTCTCCCAGTCGTCGGGCTGGCGCTGGTCGGAACCGGGGTACGACGAGCCGTACGGGCCGGTGTCGCCGCCGGAGGGGGCCTGGTAGCCGCCGCTCTGCTGGTTCATGTAGCCGGAGCCGTACGCCTGTGTGGCGTTGGGGTCATAGTTCCCGCCGGAGCCGCCCGGGTCGGACGGCGCGGACAGCGGGTCGGCGCCGTTGTAGCTGCTGCCGCTGAAGTCGCCGTAGCGGCCGGGCTCGCCGGTCGGCGCGGGGCTCATCCCGCCGCCCTGGCCCGAGCCGTACGAGTCGCGCCCGGACCCGCCGAGCGGGTCGTCGTAGCGGGACGAGTCGCCGTAGGCGGGCGACGCCGGGTAGCCGTCGTTCTGCGAACCCTGGCCGTAGCCGGAGCCTCCGGCGGGCAGGCCGCCGCCGTAGCTCATGGTCGAGCCCGCCGGGTCGCTGTCGTAACCGCCCTGCCCGGACGGCGGTCCGGACGACGGGGGCGGCGCCCACGGGCCGGTGCTGGAGCCGCCGATCCCCGCGCCGCCGCCGGTGCCGAACGAGCCGCTGCCGAGCGGGTCGCCGAGCGGGTCGTTCAGGGAGCCGCCGCCGTACGAGCCGCCCTGGTCGGACGGGCCCGAGGTGCGCTGCCGGTCGGTCTGGATGCGCTGGAGCAGCTCGTCGACCGTCGGGAGCTTGTGGTTGTCGGTGTCGGACCCGGCCGGACGGGGCGCGGGCGGCGCGGGCGGAGGCGCCGGCTCCTCGGTGCGGCCGAGGGGCAGGCCGAGCGGGTCGGACGCGCGCGGGTCCGGCGCGTTCGGGGCGGGCGGCGACAGCGGCATGTCGAACGCGTCGGGGCGGCCCTGCGGGGGCGGCGGAGGCGAGGCCGCCGCGGCGGGACGGGAGCCGAGCGGGTCGGAGCCGTAGTCGCCGTACGACGGCTGGTCCTGGCCGCCGCCGTACGGGCCGGGCTGCTCGGGCTGGCCGCCGTACGCGGGCTGGTCCTGCGCGCCGCCGTAGGACGGCTGGTCCTGCGCGGAGCCGTACGCGGGCTGCTGCTCGGGGACGCCGAACGGCGAGGACGGGTCGCCGCCGTAGGACGGCTGCTCCTGGCCGTAGCCGGACGGGTCTTGGCCGCCGTAGCCGGACGGGTCGGGCGCGCCGTACGAGGGCTGCTGCTCGTGGCCGTACACCGGCTGGTCGGGGCCGCCCGGGCCGCCGAGGCCGTACGGGCCCTGCTGGCCGTGGCCGCCGATGTCGGCGGGGATGCCGTCGTTGGCGGTCGCGCTCGGGTCGCCGCCGAACGGGGAGCCGCCGGGGAACGGGTTGGTGCCGCTCGGCTGCGGCCCGGTGCCCATCCCGCCGGGACCACCGGGGCCGCCGGGGCCCTGCGGCGCGGGCGGCGGGCCGGACACGCCGCCCAGGGCGTGCAGGTCGGCGCCCATCGGGACCGGCTGGGTGAGGTTGGGAGGCTCGGCGGCGGGCGGGGCGTGCTGCTCGGCCGCCGGCGCCTGCGGGTTGTTGAGCGGGTCGGCGGCCATCTCGGCCTCGGAGCGCTCGGGCTGGCCGTCGTGCTGCCAGGGGAACTTGGGCTTGTCGAACGTGATGGTCGCCCAGTAGTCGTCGTCTTCCATCTCGTCGGAAGCCGGACCGGCGGGAGCGGGCGGGGGCGGAGCCGGGGCCGCGGCGGGAGCGGCGAGCGGACCGCCGCCCTGAGGACCGCCAGGACCGCCCTGGCCGCCGCCCGGTGCGCCGGCGACGCGGCGGTCGTAGCCGGGGTCCGCCGAGCCGGGGCCGTACTGGGCGCCGTCGTAGCCGGCCGCGTCGTAGCCCGCCTCGTCGTACCCGTTGTCGTAGCCGCCGCCCATGGCGTCCTGGCCCATGTCCTCGGCCGGGACGCCGCGGCGGCCGCGTGGTTGCGGCTGCGGCTGGTCGTCCCAGTCGTCGTCGTCCTGGCCCGCCCTGCTGGCCCGCATGCCCAAGGCCACGAGGACGACCACCAGGACCACGACCACAATGAGGCCGAAGACCACGATGTAAGTTGTCATGCCACCACCCAATGCCTTGGCCCGGCGAGAGTCGCCGGCGCGGACCGCGGGTTCGTCCCGATGTTCGCCGACGGTCGGTGCCCGGCGGACCTATGCCGATTCTGACCGACCGCTATGACCGTTGTCACACCCTTCGCGCACATTTACCCTCACACGGCGCGCACCGATCGGCCAATCCGGCCGACCGCCGCGCCCCAGTCAGTTCCGCCCCCACGAGGGGTCCGCCCTGACTCTGCGCTCACAGGCCCCAGGGTCAACGCGTCTACTTGCTGCCGAAGTTCCCGGTGATCCGCCCCCGGCCCACCGTGTGCTCGGCGATGGCGGCCAGCGAATCCTTCAGCTTGGCGCCGTTCCCGAACGGCGCCGGGTCGTCCAGTGCGTAGATGGTGAATCGATAGCGGTGCCGCTCCCCCTTGGGCGGGCAGGGCGGCGCGTAGCCCACCTTCTTGCCGGTGTTGAGTCCTTCGGCCGTCCTGGGCAGCTTGGCGCCCTCGACGAGCTCGTGCGTGGTCCCGTCGATGCCCGCGATCACCCAGTGGACGTAGGCGCCGTTGGAGGCGTCCGGGTCGTCCATGACGATCGCGAACGAACGGGTCTCGGTGGGCGCCGCCCCCGACCACCGCAGCGGCGGAGTCCTGCCCTGCCCGCCAGGGTACGTCGCGCAGCCGTACCGCGTGGGCAAGTCCTGACCATCGCGGAAGACCGGGCTGGTCACGGTGAACCACTCCGACAGCTCGGCGCTCTTGTTCTGGGGCTGGCCGATCAGCCCGCAGCCGCTCAGGGCACCGGCGAGCGCCAAGGCGCCCGCCGCGGCCGCGACCGGACGCCGCTCTCTGCTCATCATCGAATCGATACGCTCCCGGGCGAGATGGTACGCCGCGCTCGACCGGTTTCCCTTCATCTCGGCGATGCGCGCACCCGTCCGGCGGCGCCCCCTTCCTCGTCGGCCCCAACCTTAGGGGTTCGGCGGGGGTGGAACGGGCCTTTCGTCCCCTGAGGGGACGGCGCTCCCAGAGAATGCCGCTGTGACATGCATCATGTGGCCTTCGTCCCTCCCTGTCCGAAAAAATGGGAAGGAGTGGTGAAGTTCACAGGGTTAGCAACGGTCCAAGTTGTCCATATGGAAAGTTTTCGCCTTCTTTCGGCGTTAATCGTTGGTGTAGGGCACGTTCCATCCGGTAGTTTGTGAATGTCTTCACAAGCCGACCGTGACATTGGAGGCCGCAATGGCCAGGACCGCCGAGGGAACCCCTGGCGCTCCCCACATCCTGATCGTGGGTGGCGGCTATGTGGGCATGTACACCGCGCTGCGCCTGCAGAAGAAGCTCCGCCGCGAGCTCAAGCGGGGCGAGGTCAAGATCACCATCGTTGACCCCAACTCGTACATGACGTACCAGCCGTTCCTCCCCGAGGCCGCCGCCGGGAACATCTCCCCGCGGCACGTCGTCGTGCCCCTGCGCCGGGTGCTCCCGAAGTGCACCGTGCGCAAGGCCCGCGTGACCGAGCTCAACCACGAGGAGGGCTGGGCGATCCTCCAGCCGCTGGCCGGGACGCCCGAGCGGATCTCCTACGACTACCTGGTCATGGCGGCGGGCGCGGTCCCGCGCATCCTGCCGATCCCCGGCCTGGCCGAGAACGGCATCTCCCTGAAGACCGTCGGCGAGGCCATCCACCTGCGCAACCACATCCTGGAGCAGCTGGAGATCGCCGAGTCGACCGACGACGAGGAGCTGCGCCGCAAGGCGCTGACCTTCGTGTTCGTCGGCGGCGGGTTCGCCGGCGTCGAGGCGGTCGCCGAGCTGGAGGACATGACCCGCGACGCGACCAAGTACATGCGCAAGGTCACCCCGCAGGACCTGCGGTTCATGCTGGTGGAGGCCGCCGACCGGATCCTGCCCGAGGTCGGCCCCGACATGGGCAAGTGGACCGCCGAGCAGCTCCGCGGGCGCGGCATCGACGTCAAGATGAAGACGTTCCTCCAGTCGGCCGTGGACGGCCGGATCGAGCTGTCGGACGGCAGCGCGTTCGAGGCCGGCACCCTCGTCTGGAACGCCGGCGTGAAGCCGTCGCCGGTCGTCCGGAACGGCGACCTGCCGGTGGACGAGCGCGGCCGGGTCAAGGGCACCGAGTACCTCACCATCGAGGGCCTCGTCCGGGCGTTCACCGCCGGGGACAACGCGGCGATCCCGGACCTCACGCAGGAGGGCATGTTCTGCCCGCCGAACGCCCAGCACGCGGTGCGGCAGTCCAAGGTCCTCGGCGACAACATCGTGCGGTCGCTGCGCGGCAAGTCGCTCAAGCCGTACGTGCACTCCAACGTCGGCGCCGTCGCCGGCCTCGGCCTGCACAAGGGCGTCGCGCAGACCTACGGGTTCAAGGTCAAGGGCCTGCCCGCCTGGTTCATGCACCGCTCGTACCACGGCGCGAAGGTGCCGACCTTCAACCGCAAGCTGCGCGTCCTCGCCGACTGGACGCTCGCGCTGTTCCTCAAGCGCGAGACCGTCTCGCTGGCGACCGTCGAGCAGCCGCGCGCCGACTTCGAGCTCGCGGCCCTCGCCGACGCCAAGCCCGCGGCCAAGCCGAAGGAGGAGACGGCGGCCTGATCCCCGCCGGCTCTCCCGGACGCCCCGGCGGTCCCCGCGACCGCCGGGGCGTCCGGCGTTCCGTACCGGGAAGACGTTGCGTACCGGGAAGATGAGGAACAATCGTCACGTGCGGATCGGGATACTCGGGCCGCTGGAGGTCGCGCCGGACGGGCCGTCCGGCGCGGCGGACGGCGGCCGCGTCGAGATCGGCGGCGCCCGGCTGCGGGCGCTGCTGACCCTGCTCGCGCTCGAACCCGGCCGGCTGGTCTCCGCCGAGCGCATCATCGGCGACCTCTGGGAGGACCGGGCCCCCGCCGCCGCGCCGAACGCCCTCCAGTCCCTGGTCTCCCGCCTGCGCGCCGCGATCGGCCGCGAACGCGTCGAGTCCCGCGCGGGCGCGTACCGGCTGGACGTGCCCGCGTCCGCGATCGACGCCCACGACTTCGAGGCCCGCGTCGTCCGCGCGCGCCGTACGGCCGACCCCGCCGCCCGTTCGGCGGAACTGCGCGAGGCGCTCGCGCTCTGGCGCGGCCCCGCGCTCGCCGACGCCGCCGGGCTGCCCTTCGCCGAAGGGCCCGCCGCCCGCCTGGAGGGCCTGCGCCGCGGCGCCGTGGAGGAACGGGTCGACGCCGACCTCGCCCTCGGCCGCCACGCCGAGCTGATCCCCGAACTCCAGGCGCTCGCCGCCGCCGACCCGCTCCGCGAGCCCGTGCGCGGCAGGCTGATCCGCGCCCTGTACGGGGCGGGCCGGCAGGCCGACGCCCTCGCCGAGTACGACGCGGTCAGGGCCGAGCTCGCCGAGGCCCTGGGCGTCGACCCGTCCCGCGACCTGGAGGAGCTGCGCCTCGCCGTCCTCCGCCAGGACCCGTGCCTGCTGCCGCCCCGCCCCGCCCCGTCCCCCGCTGTCGCCGCGGTTCCCGCGCCCTCCGGAGCGGCGGCGCGGTCGACGGGGAGTGGCGCGTCCGCCGCGGACGGCCTGTCAGGTGCGCCGGAGCCGGGAGCGGCCGCGTCGGCGGCCGGGCCGCGCGGGAACCTGCGCGCCCGGCTCACCAGCTTCATCGGACGCGACGACGACCTGCGGGCCGTGGGCGAGCTGCTCGGCAACGGCCGGCTGGTCACGCTCACCGGTCCCGGCGGGGCGGGCAAGACCCGGCTCTCCCAGGAGGCCGCCGGACGCCGAGGGGAGACGGCGCCGGACGGGGCGTGGTTCGTGGAGCTGGCGCCCGTCCTCGACCCCGCGGAGCTGCCGCCCACCCTGCTCACCGTCCTCGGCCTGAACGAGACGGCGCTGGTCGCCGCGCCGCTCGGCCGGCTGCCGGCCGCCGAGCCCGCCGACCCGCTGGAACGGCTCGTGTCGGCGCTCGCCGGGCGGCGGCTGCTGCTCGTCCTCGACAACTGCGAGCACCTGCTCGACGCGGCCGCGCGGGTCGCCGACCGCGTGCTGGCCGCGTGCCCCGGCGTGCGGATCCTCGCCACGAGCCGGGAGCCGCTCGGCATCACGGGGGAGAGCCTGTGGCCGGTCGAGCCGCTCGCCCTCCCGCCGCCGGCGGCGAGCGCCGCCGAGGCGGCGCGGTACCCGGCCGTGCGGCTGTTCGCCGACCGGGCCGCGGCCGTGTCGCCGGGCTTCGAGGTCACGGACGCGAACGTGGCGTGGGTCGTCCAGATCTGCCGGGCCCTGGACGGGATGCCGCTCGCGATCGAGCTGGCGGCGGCGCGGCTGCGGGCGATGACGCCGGGGCAGGTCGCGGACCGGCTGGAGGACCGCTTCCGGCTCCTGAACGCGGGGAGCCGTACGGCGCTGCCGCGCCACCAGACGCTGCGCGCCGTCGTGGAGTGGAGCTGGGACCTGCTGGACGGGGCGGAGCGGGCGCTGTGGCGGCGGCTCGCGGTGTTCGTGGGCGGCGCGACGACGGAGGCCGCCGAGGAGGTGTGCGCCGGGCCCGAGCTGGACCGCTCCGACGTGATGGACGTGCTCACCGCCCTGGTCGACAAGTCCCTCGTCGTCGTACGCGAGGGGGAGGACGGCCTCGCGGGGGAGCCGCGCTACGCGATGCTGGAGACGATCCGCGCGTACGGCCTGGAACGGCTCGCCGAGGCGGGCGAGGAGGAGAGGCTGCGGCGGGCGCACGCCGCGTACTTCGTGGAGCTGGCCGAGACCGCCGAGCCGCACCTGTACCGCGCCGGGCAGCTCCGCTGGCTCGACCGGCTCACCGCCGAGCACGACAACACCCACAGCGCCCTGCGCTTCGCGGTCGCCGCGGGCGACGCGGCGCTCGCCGTGCGGTTCTGCGCGGCGCTCGGCTGGTACTGGTTCCTGCGCGGGCAGCACAACGAGGGCGCCGAGCACCTGGTCGAGATCGCCGCGATGCCTGGCCTGCCCGAGGACGAGACGACCGCGGTCGCGCTCGGGATCGGCGCGATGGCGACCCTCGACGGCCCGCACCACCTGGAGACGGCCGGCGCTTGGCTGCGCCGCACCCGGGACATCTGCGCGATGCTCCGGCCGGAGGCGCTGCACCCCGTCCTGCGGATGCTCTCCGCGACGCTGATCATGTACCTGGAGGGCTGGGAGGACGGGACGCCGCCCAGCCTGGAGGCGCTCCTGGACGACCCGGACCCGTGGGTGCGCGGCGTCGCACACTTCGTCCGCGGCCAGCTCGGCATCAACTTCGGCTGGACCGGGGAGCTGGAGCGCGACTTCTCCGAGGCGCTCGCGGCGTTCCGCGAGGCGGGCGACCGGTGGGGGCTGTCGTTCACGCTGGCCGGGCAGGCGGAGGTGGTCGGGCGGACCGGGCGGCACGCGGAGTCCGTCGCGCTCTACGAGGAGGCGCTGCGGCTGAACGCCGAGCTGGGCGGGGGCAGCGTCGTGCTGCTGCACGTCCACATGAAGCTCGCCAACGCGCTGGACCTGGCGGGCCGCCGCGAACGGGCCGAGGCGTTCCTGGCCGAGTCGCTGCGCGAGGCGGAGCGCCGGGGACAGCCCGAGGAGATCGCCGCGATCCACTACCAGCTCGGCGAGTTCGCGCGGCGCGCGGGCGACCGCGCGACGGCCGCGCGCCGCCTCGGCCGCGCCGAGGACCTCATGGCGAACGCCGGGGGACCGCCGCAGTTCCGCTCCATGGTGCTGGCGTCACGCGCGCAGCTCGACCTGGACCTCGGCGAGACCGCGGCGGCGCGCGGCCGGCTGGACGAGGCGATGCGCGGCGCGGTCCGCGCGCGCGACTACCCGATCGTCGCGTACGTCCTCGCGGGATTCGCCGACCTCGCCCGCCGGGAGGACGACCCGGAGCGCGCCGCCGGGCTCCTCGGCACCGCCGACGCCCTGCGCGGCATCCGCGACCTCTCCCTCCCGGACGTCGCCGCCATCCACGACGACGTCCGGGACCGGCTGGGGGAGCCCGCGTTCACGGCCGCGTACGAGCGCGGGGCCGCCGTCACGTTCGACCAGCTCGTCGACCGCTTCGGCCTGGAGCGCCCCGCCCCCATGTCCATCAAGCCGAGCCCCCCGCCACCCGCCGCTTAGCCCGCCCCCGCCCGCCGCGCTCGGGGACGGACCTGGACCCTCGTGCCCCGCCCCGACCCCGTTCCGGCGCGCTCGGGGACGGGCCTGGACCCTCGGGCCTCGCCCCGTCCCCGGTCCTCGGACCGCACCGGCCTGTGCGTTCGGTCGGTGCGGTCGGTGCGGTCGGTCGGTCGTGCGGCGGGCGGGCGCTCGGGCCGCTCGCGGCGGTTCCGGTCAGGCGCGGGCCTTGAAGGCGCGCAGCGAGAGGGGGGCGAAGACGATCGAGATGCCGACGCCCCAGGCCAGCGCGATGAGCGCGTGCTCGAGGACGGGCCCGCCGACCAGCAGGCCGCGCATCGCCTCGACGAGCTGGGTCACCGGGCTGTTGTCCATCAGCCAGGCGAGCCACCCCGGGATGCCCTTGGTCGTCGGGATGAACGCGGTGCTGAGGAAGCTCAGCGGGAAGATCACCACGAACCCGAAGATCTGCACCTTCTCCGGCTCGTTCACCTTCATCGCGATGTAGACCGAGGTCCACGAGAACAGCACGGCGAACGCCAGCAGCAGCACGAACGCCACCAGCAGCGCCAGCACGTTGGTCTCGATGCGGAACCCGATCGCGAAGCCGACCGCCAGCAGGATGATCATCGACCACGCCTGCTTGACGGTGTCGGCGATGATGCGGCCGATCAGCGGGGCGCTGCGGGCGATCGGCAGGCTGCGGAACCGGTCGAACACGCCCTTGGTGATGTCGGTGTTGAGCCCGAACCCGGTGCTCATCCCGGCGAACAGCGCGTTCTGCGCGATGATGCCGGGGATCACGACGGGCAGGTACGCCTCGACGCTGCCCTTCATCGCCGGGCCGAACACGTAGGAGAACAGCAGCACGAACATGATGGGCTGGATCGACAGGTCGAGCAGCTCCATCGGGTTGTGCTTGATCTGCACGAGGTTGCGCCACGCCAGGGTGGCGGTGTTGCGCGCGGCGATGGCGGGGGAGACCCGCTTGGTCAGGGGCTGGGGGGTGAGGGTCGCCGTGGTCACGCCGACGCTCCTTCCTTGTCGGCGGCCTGGGCGAGCTCGCCGGCCTCGGCGTCGATGTCGTCGGTGTGGTGCCCGGTCAGGGCGAAGAAGACCTCGTCGAGGCTCGACTTGCGCAGCGACAGCTCGCCGACCACCACGCCCGCCTCGTCGAGGCGGCGCACCACGGCGGGCATGATCGCCGGGTCGGGGATCGGGGTGGAGACGAGGCCGCCGCGCACCTCCGGGACGGCGTCGGCGAGGTCGCCGACGACCCGGGCGATCGTGTCCGCGTCGGCCTCGTGGATCGGCGCGACCTCCAGCACCTGCCCGCCGACCTGCGCCTTGAGCTGGTCGGACGTGCCGTGCGCGATGGCCTGGCCGCGGTCGATCACGATGATGTCGTCGGCGAGCTGGTCGGCCTCCTCCAGGTACTGCGTGGTGAGCAGCACGGTGACGCCGTCCCTGGTCAGGCCGCGGACGATGTCCCACAGGCCGTTGCGGCTGCGGGGGTCGAGGCCGGTGGTCGGCTCGTCCAGGAACAGGATCTTGGGGTCGCCGACGAGGCTCGCGGCGAGGTCGAGGCGCCGCCGCATGCCGCCGGAGTAGGTCTTGGCCGCGCGCTCGGCGGCCTCGGTGAGCTGGAACCGCTCCAGCAGGTCCTTGGCGCGGGCCTTGGCCGAACGGCGCGACAGGCCGAGCAGCCGCCCGATGAGGACGAGGTTCTCGGTGCCGGTGAGCATCTCGTCGACCCCGGCGTACTGCCCGGTCAGGCCGATGAGCTGCCGCACCTGGTGGGCCTGCTTGCACACGTCGAACCCGCCGACCCGGGCGGTGCCCTCGGTCGGCTCGATCAGCGTGGCGAGGATCCGGGTCATGGTCGTCTTGCCCGCCCCGTTGGGGCCGAGGACGCCCATCACCGTGCCCGCGTCGGCGGTGAGCGAGACGCCGGCCAGCGCCCGGGTCTCACCGAAGCGCTTCACCAGACCCTCGGCCTGGATGGCGTATGTCATGTGATCTCCCTAGGTACTCGTATGCCGGACATCTCACTGCCTTGACGCGAGGGCAAGTCAAACTACGTGCCGTCCGGAGGGGTGCGCATCCCGTTTTCCGCCGCCGATCACTGCGCACCGGCGGCGGGAGGACGCCCATCCGTAAGGTCGCACACGGGTCTGACAGAACGCTGAGATCCGCCGCACCGGGCGGCTCCCCGCTCGGGCCGCGATCTCTTCATCATGCGCGGCCGAGCCCACGCACGGCACATCTCCACGTCAAATCCGGGCAATTCGTCCTGTTTGCCCTCTTCTGGGAGTGGCCGGGCGGGACCGACCCCCGTTCGGGGTCCGCTGCGGGACTCCCGCGGGGATCTAGACTCGTACCCGTGACGGCGGTGCGGCGCCACCAACGACGCGACGGCGGGCAGCCGCACCCGCCGCGCTTGCGGCCGCCCGCCAACCGGGTGTCGGCCCGCGCGATCGCGCACTGGGCCATCGAGTACCTCCTGCTGTGGGGCCTGGCGTTCGGCCTGGCCTGGGGCGTCGCGGCCTGGATCGACGACTCCGGATGGGACGGCCTGCCCCGCTGGCTCGCCGGGCACGTCTGGTGGCTGCCGATCGCCGTCGGCGCGGCGGGCCTGCTCATGGTCACCGCCGCCCCCGTCTGGCGCTACCGCGTGCACCGCTGGGAGGTCAGCTCCGACGTCGTCTACACCCGTACGGGCTGGTTCAGCCGCGAATGGCTGCTCGTCCCCGTGAGCCGCATCCAGACCGTCGACACCGAGCAGGGCTGGATCGAACGGATGCTGGGCCTCGCCACCATCCAGGTCAACACCGCCTCGCACACCGGCTCGTCCGAGGTGTCCGGCCTTCCCGTCGCCGTCGCCACCGCCCTCGCCGAGCAGCTCGCGCACCGCGCGCACGACCTCCGCGACGACGCGACGTGAGCGTGCAGGAAGGCCGCGACGATCCTCCGCCGTCCGCCCCTTCGAACGACCGCCCGGACCGTCCCGCCGACCGGCCGTCCCCGCCCGCCGGACCACCGGGCGGTGCCGCGGGTCAGGCCGGGCCTGCCGGAACGCCACATGATTCTGGCGCCGCGCCCCATGACCGTTCCGTGGCGGCGGCCGGGGAGCGGGAGGCGAGGGCACGGCGGACGCGGCGTCCGGCGGCGGGCCGTCCGGCAACGGGGAGCCGGAACGGGCGGGGAACGGCGGGCGGGCGCTCCGGCTGCATCCGCTGACGTTCGTCGTGGGCGCCGCGCGGGAGCTGATCGCGCTGCTCGCCGCCGGGGCGACGGGCCTGATGGTCGGCGGGCTGTCCACCGCGTTCTACTTCACGCTGGTCGGGCTCGGGTTCGGCCTGCTGTTCCACGTCGCGACCTGGGTGACGTTCACCTACGCGCTGCACGAGGACCGCATCGAGCTGAGGCGGTCGCTGATCGGGCGCTCGGTCAAGAGCATCCCCCGCGACCGGATCCGGGGCGTGGACATCAGCGCGTCCCTGCCGCACCGGGCGCTCGGCCTCGCGGTCGTGCACATCGACGCGGGCGCGGACGGCGGCGAGGGCGAGCTCAACGCGGTCTCCCGGCACGAGGCCGAACGGCTCCGCCGCGTCCTGCTCAGCCGCCGCGCCCGCCCCGCCGGCCACGCCGGCGCGGCCGACCGCGCCGACCGCACCGAGCACGCCGATCGCGCCGACCATGCCGCGTCCGCGAGTCCGCCGCGCCGCGTGCTCGCGCGGATGCTGCCGCGCTGGTACGTGTACGCCCCGCTCAGCGGCGCGTACCTGCTGACGCCGTTCGCCCTCGCGGGCAGCCTGCTCGGCACCCTCTACAACCTGAGCGACGACCTCGGCCTCATCACCCAGGAGCGGCTGGCGGACCTCGGCCACGACGTGGTCGGCCTGCCGTCCGCGGTCGTGATCGCGCTGGCCGTCCTGTTCCTGCTCGCGATGCCGGTCATGTCGGTCATCGTGTTCACGCTGTTCAACTGGGACTTCCGCGTCTACGCGCGGGACGGCTCGATCGTCGCCGAGCGGGGCCTGCTCACCCGCCGCAGCGTGTCGCTCGAACGCCGCCGGATCCGCGGCGTCGAGCTGAGCGACAACCCGTTCGAACGCGCCGCGGGCGTGCTGCGGCTCGGCGCGCTCGTCACGGGCCTCGGCGACGCGGCGCACCGGGGCCGCCTGTTCCCGGCCGCGCCGAGGCCCGTCGCGGAGACGCTGGCGGGGCGCGTCCTCGGGCTGGTGCCCGGGCCGCTCGTCCCGCACCCGCGCGCCGCGCGGGGACGCCGCGTCGTCCGCGCCGTGGCGCCGCCGGTCGCCCTCGCCGCGATCGCGTTCCTGGCGGGCCAGCCCTGGGTGGCGTACGCCGGGCTGGTGGCCGCCGCCTGCGCCGTTCCGCTGGGACTGGACCGCTACCGGCAGCTCGGCCACGCCACCGACGACGTCCGCCTGACCGTGCGCTCGGGTTCGCTGCGCCGCCGCCAGGTCGTGGTCGAGCACCGCGCGATCGTCGGCTGGCGCGTGCGCCGCACGCTGTTCCAGCGCCGCCTCGGCCTCGCCACCCTCGTGGTCGCCGTCGGCGCGGGCGACGGCGGCTACCCCGCCATCGACCTGGCCGAGGAGGACGCGGTGGCGTTCGCCGCCGCCATCACCCCCGCCTGGGTGGCCCCGTTCCTCGACGAGTGAGCCGTTCCGGACGCGGGAGGGCCCCGCCGCTCCGGAGAACGGCGGGGCCCCAAGGCCGGACGGCGGTCACTCGGGCCGGCGCGCCCCGAACATGATCTCGTCCCACGACGGGACGGACGCGCGCTTGCCCTTCGACTTGCGGCGGTTGCGCGCGGGCCGCTGCGGCGCCGGAGCGTCGCCCGCGGGGGCGACGGCTTGTCGGCCTGCGCGGCGGCGGGCATGGCCGGACGCCCCGTGGGCTTCTTCTTGGCCGGGGGACGCGGCGGCTCCTTGGGCGGCGCGGGCTTGCGCGCGGCGGGGGGCCGCGGCGCGGGCTCCTCCTCGCGAACGGGCGCGGACTCCTCGCGCGGCGCCGCGACCCGCTGCGAGGCGGCGGCCTCGCCGGGCCGCGTTTCCGCGTCCTCCTCGGGCTCGGCGTCGGCGCTCTCGTTCTCCCCTGCCGTGTCCTCGGCGCGCGGCTCCTCGTCGCGGACGGCGACGGGCTCCTCGGCCTCTTCCTGCGCGGACGACACGTCGGCCTCCGCGCTGGCGGCCTCCTCGGTCTCGTCCTCGCGTTCGGCGTCGTCAACGCCGGCGGTGTCCTCGGACGGCGCGCCGTCCTCGTCGGCCTGCGCCTCGGCGGGCGCGGAGGCGGCCTGCGCTGGACGGGGCTCGTCCTGCGCGGCGCGGGGCTCGTCCTCCCTGCGCGACCGCGCGACCGGATCGGCCGCGTCGTCGTCCGCGAACCCGACGTCGCTCGCCGTCGTCTCCCGCGCCTCGGCGACCGGAGCCTCAGGGCGCGCCGCGGCCTGGGGCTCGGCGTCGCCGCGTGCCGGGACGTCCTCGGAGACGGGCTCCGGTTCGCTTGCCTGGACGGTCGCGCGGGGCTCATCGTCCTCGTGCGCGACGGTCTCGGCGACGGGTTCCGGCGGCGCGGCCGGTCGCGGAACGGGGCGCTGCTCGCGCGGCGCGTCGGCGGCACGCTCGCGCGCGGGGCCACGTCCCTGTCCTCGGGGCGCTCCCCGCGGCTCTCTTCGCGTGCGGGGCGGCGGGCGGCTCCGGGCGTTGGCGTGGCGGCGCGCTCTCGTACGAGTCGTCGTCGTACGAAGCGGGCTCGTACGAGTAGGAGGCGGTCTCGCTCGGCTGCGCGGGACGGCGTGGCGGCGCGCTCTCGTGGGAAGGGGCGCTCTCGTAGGTGTAGCGCTCGCCCGCCTGCTCGCCCGCGCTGTCGGCGTCCTCGCGGGAGGCGGCGGGACGGGCGGGCTCGCGGGGCTGCTCGACGCGGCGCGGCCCGGGAGGCTGGAGCTCGCGGGGCTCCTCGCGCGGCGGGAACGCCGGGTGCGGATCGACCATGCGGCCCTGGCGGATGATGTACTCGCCCGCCTCGGCGGCGCGGAGCGGCTCGCGCTCGTCCTCGGCCTCGCCCGCGACGCCGCGCGACGGGTCGTTCGAGACGACCTTCATGGCGGGACGGCGCGGGACGAGCGGGGTGACCGTGTCGGACAGGGCCTCGTCGTCCCACTCGACGGCCGTGAGGCGGGCGGCGACCTCGTCGAGGGGGACACGTGGCGGCGGCGGGGGTCGAAGACCCACTCGGCGGCGTGCGGGCGCCCGTTGTCGAAGAAGGACAGGCGGACCCGCCAGGTGCTGTCCTCGCACTTCCAGGAGTCCCACTCGACCTCTTCGAGGTCGACGCCGCCGCGGCCGAGGCGCTCCTCGACGGTCTCGCCGAGGGGCGGGCCCGGGGTGCTCTCGCCGGGACGGCGGACGGCGACGCGCTGCGCCTGCTGAGCCATGTACTCGCGTTCCTGGAGGACCGGTCCCTCGAACCAGCGGACGCGTTCGACCGGGATGCCGGCCGACTCGGCGATCTCCTCAGCGGTCTCGCCGGACCGGATCCGAGCCTGGATCTCCTTGGGACGCAAGGGACTCTCCACTTCGATCTCGAACTGGCCGAGGCGGGAGAAGTGCCCACGGACCGCGGCGCGGAGCCGGTCGTCGACGGGCAGGGTGAACCGGGTGCCTCGGCCCGCGGTGGCCAGGACGAGGTACGTACCGTCCTCGCTGACCGCGACGAGGCGCAGCTCCTGCATGCGTGTCCTTCCTGCCCTTTCCTGACGGCACGGAGGTCGCCGGACGCCCTCCCGCCGCGAGTCCGCCTCACCCGTTCTCGCGCCGGCCGGCCGTCCGGTTCCCACCGAGGGCGCATGCGTGCCCTTCCCCCGGGTTCCCGAGTCTCTCTTTCGGACACACCTGCTGCCAGCACCGTACCCGGCATGTCCGAACATCGCCGCTCTCGAAGCCCTCTTCACAAGGCCGAAGAGGGCACCTGACCAAGCTTGCCCGTGCCGGGGTCCGGCTGGGGTCGCCCCGCCTGATTCTTGTGGATCCTTTTCCACACTGTGCCTGATGGGTACCCCTGGCTCCAGCGTTTCGGGGTTGCGAGCGTCACGTCCGCGACCGGAACACCCGCGATCCGCCGTTAGTTTCGGTTACCGGGGATTTTCATGCTTGGTAGGGATGAGGGGGAATCGTGTAATGCAGCGCAAGCTGCCCGACGTCAGCACGACACAGCTCATCGCCAGCGGCATCGCCACCTTGGCGGCGGCCGTCGGCGCGTCCTATCTGGGGGTGTACGGGACGATCATCGGGGCCGCGTTCATGAGCGTGGCCTCGACGGCGGGGGCCGCGATCTGCAAGCACTACCTGGACCAGGGCAAGGAGCAGATCAAGGAGCGGACGCACTTCCAGGCCGAGGCGGACGCGCAGGCGGCGGCCAGGGGCGCGGCGGAGGAGGCGAGGAGCGCCGACCCGACCCGTACCCGGGTGTGGCCGCCCGCGGGAGCCGCCGGGGCGGCGGGCGCCGCCGGAGCGGCCGCGGGCCGTGCGGCCGCCGGGGGCGGTGACCCGAACGCGACGCGCCTCGACCTGCCGGTGGGCGGCGACCCCAACGCCACCCGCCTGGACGCCGACCTCACCCGGATGGACCTGCCGCCCGCCGAGAAGGTCGCGGGCGCCCTGGCCGACGAGCGCGCGGTGCGCGGCGCGGCCTGGAAGGACGCGTGGCAGAGCACCCTGGAGTGGGCCAAGCAGCACTGGGTGAAGCTCGCGCTGTCGTCGGCGGCGGTGTTCGCGATCGTGATCGGCGGCATCACGATCTACGAGGCGTCCACCGGGACGCCGATCGGCAACCACCAGGGCAAGGGGACGAGCGTCGGCACGTTCTTCGGCGAGGGCGGCGGCGAGCGGCGCCAGGACCCGACGCCCCACCCGACCACCAGCGAGACGGGTCCGGAGACGCCGGGCAGCGGGTCTCCGTCGGGCCCCGAGACCGGCACGCCGTCCACCGGGCAGCCCTCGGGCGGGCAGCCGTCGGGCGGAACGAGCCGCGAGCCGGAGACGCCGCCGGTGACCCCGCCGAGCAACTCGTCCACGCCGGTCAACCCGCCGTCCGGCGGGTCGACGGGCAAGCCCGGGGGCGGCCCCGGGCAGAACGGCGGCCAGCACGGCGGCAACGGCTCGGGATCGGGCTCGGGGAGCAGCAGCAGAACGGCGCCCCCGCGACGGCTCCTGACCTTCGACGAAACGCGCCCCGGACGGCCCTTCTCGAAAGGGCTCCCGGGGCGCGTTCGCGTCGGGCGCGTCAGTCGCCGAAGACCTGCCGGGTGTAGGCGTTGGCGAAGCGGCGGTCCGGGTCGAGCTCGTCGCGCAGGGCGCGGAAGTCCGCCAGCCTCGGGTAGACGGTCTCCAGGTACGCCGCGTCGCGGGTGTGCATCTTGCCCCAGTGGGGACGGCCCCCGACCGCGGTCATCAGCTCCTCGACCCCCTGGAAGTACTCCTCGTGCGGGTCGCGGTGGAAGACGTGGATCGCGATGAACGCGGTGGGCCGCCCGTACGCCATCGACAGCCAGGCGTCCTCCTCGGGCAGCATCCGCACCTCGATGGGGAAGCTGATCCGCCAGCCCCTCTTCTCGTACAGGGCCCGCAGGTCGCGCAGCGCCGGGACGAGCTGGTCGCGCGGGATCGCGTACTCCTGCTCCTTGAAGCGGACGGTGCGCGGGCTGGTGAACACCTTGTAGGAGGTGTCGGTGAACGTGCGCGCCCCGAGGGCCTTGGCGGAGATGCCGTTGACGAACGGGACCGTGCCGGGCGCCCGGTGCGTGACGTGGTTGATGGCGCCGAAGACCGTGTTGGACAGGAACTCGTCGTCCAGCCAGCCCTTGAACCGCGACAGCGGCTCGGCGGGGCCCTCGACGCGGTTGTTGCGCTTGGTCAGGCACCGCTCGGTGTGCGGGAACCAGTAGAACTCGAAGTGCTCGTTGGCCGCGTCGAGCTCGTCCACCCGCGACAGGACCTCGTCCCAGGCCATCGGCTCCTCCCGCGCGCGCAGCAGGAACGCCGGGACGGTCCGCCAGGTCACGGCGGTCACGATGCCGAGGGCGCCGACGCCGGCGCGGGCGGCGTCGAACAGCTCGGGGCGCTCGTCCGGCGAGCAGGTGACCGCGGTGCCGTCCGCGAGCACCAGTTCCAGCGCGGCGACCTGGGAGGCGAGGCCGGCGGCGTCGCGGCCGGTGCCGTGCGTCGCGGTCTGGAGCGCGCCCGCCGCGGTCTGCTCCTGGATGTCGCCCATGTTGGCGAGCGCGAGGCCGTGCTCGTCCAGGAGCCGGTTGAGCGCGTGCAGCGGCAGGCCCGCCTCGACGGTGACCAGGCCGGTCGCGGTGTCCACCGCGCGGACCGCGGTCAGCCCGCCGGGCCGCAGCAGCACGCCGTCGGCGACGGCCGCGCCGGTGAACGAGTGGCCGGTGCCGGTCATCCGGACCGTGAGGCCGTCGGCCGCCGCCGTCCGCACCGCCGCGGCGACCTCGTCGGTGGTGCGGGGGTGGTGACGCGGTGCGGGCTGGCCTGCTGGTTCCCTGCCCAGTTACGCCAGTTCTGTGTGGTCACGGGGGACATGCGAGGACTCTACTCGGCGGACGTTCATGAGGAAAGTTCACGTTTACTGATCGCCCGGTGGCCCGCCAGGCCCACCAGCGCGGCGGCCGCCGCGGCGCCCAGCGGCACCAGGAACGCGGGCCGCGGCCCGAACGCGTCCACCAGCCGCCCCGCGAGGGACGATCCGAGCGCGACCCCGACCCCGACCGCCGTCGAGACCATCGCGAGGCCCTCGGTGAGCTGCCGCGGCGGGACGATCCGCTGGATGAGCCCGTAGCCCGCGATCCCCGTCGGCGCGATCGACAGCCCCGAGAAGAACACCACGAACATCATCAGCCACAGGTCGTCCACCAGCACCGGCGGGACGAGCCCCGCCATCAGCAGGAACAGCCCGACCAGGAACCGGCGCGACAGCGGCGCCCGCCAGTTGCGCGCCCCGTACCACAGGGCCGCGGCGCCGCTGCCGAACGCGTAGCAGCCGAGCAGCACCCCGGCCAGGCCCTTGTGCCCCTGGTCCTCGGCGAACGCGATGCCGCTCACGTCGATCGCCCCGAACACCACGCCCATCATCAGGAACACCGGCGTCATGACCAGCACGCCGGGGTTGCGCAGGGCCGAGCCGCCCGCCCCCGGCTCGCGCGGGCGCGGCGGCGGCTCGGTGCCGCGCTGCGCCGCGAACGCCAGGCCCCCGACCAGCGTGCAGACCGCGGGGACGGCGAGGCCCGCCGCCGGGTGCACGCCCGTCGCCAGCGCGGTCACCACCAGCGGCCCGGTCACGAAGATCGCCTCGTCCACCACCGACTCGAACGAGAACGCCGTGCCGAGCCGCGCCGGGTTGTCGCGCAGCGCGTGCGTCCACCGCGCCCGCACCCACGCGCCCAGCGACACCTGCGACAGGCCCGCCGCCGCGGCCACCGGGAACAGCGTCCACACCGGCAGCCCCGCCTGCGCGAACGAGATCAGCACGGTGAAGCTCACGGCGTTCGCCAGCACGACCGGGACGAGCACCCGGTGCTGGCCGTACCGGTCGGCGAAACGGGCGCTGAGTGGCGAACCCGCCGCATAGGACAGGGAGAGCGTCGCCGCCACCGCACCGGCGATACCGTACGATCCGGTGACCGCGGACACGAGTAGGACGATGCCGATCCCCACCATGGACATGGACATGCGACCGACGAAGCCCGCGGCGACGAACGACCGGGCCCCGGGCACCGCGAACAGGTCCCGGTACGGACTGGCCACCCTCGCCTCCCCCACCCTCCGGAGGCGGGGCGCCCCCGGCCTCGTCGCGCAACGTCAGCCCCATGATCACGTTACCTGGGCGAAACAAGTGCAAAGACGGGTAACCGATCCGTAGCGACACACGTTGGGAATGGTTGTGGCTCCTCCTTCACCTCCGACGCCCGGCAGACGGCCGAAGCCCGAGAAGAAGGCGCGCAAGGCGCGGCCGGCCCGCGCCGGCGCCGCGCCCGCCAAGGCCCCGGCGGCGGGGCGGCGGCGCCGCACCGTCGCGGTGCTCGTCACGGCCGTCGTGGTGCTGCTGCTCGGGAGCCTGTCCGCGGGCGTCTACACCGTGTCGCGGTCCGGTGACTCCAAGGGGGGAGACAAGGGCGGGCAGCGGGCCGACCCGCCGAACGGCGGCCCCGGCGGCCCGGTGACCAACGTGTCCGACGGCGCGCAGGTCGCGCCGCTGCGCCGCGTCGTCCCGCCCGACGTGCTGGCCGTCGGAACGGGCCCGATCGACCAGAGGAAGATCGACAAGCTGTCCCGGCTCCGCAAGGTCAAGGACGTGATCGCGGTCGCGGGCGGCGCCGTCCAGCTCCAGGGCCGCCAGGTCAACGCGTTCGCCGTGGACCCGTCGTCGTTCCGGTCGTGGACCCCGCCCGGCACCGCGACCAAGACCGAGCTGTGGTCCGCGCTCGCCGCCGAGCGGTTCGTCGTCTCGACCGAGGCGGCCGAGAAGCTCCAGCTCGCCGAGGGCACCCAGTACCCGGTCGTCGGGAAGACCGTCCCGAACCTGCTGATGGGCGGCTCGGGCGCGCTCGGCCTGCCCGGCATCGACATGCTCGTCAGCCGCAAGGCCGGGGACGGCATGGGCCTGTTCCCGAACGTCGCGGTCCTGGTGAACGCCCCGGGCGTCGAGCCCGGCAAGCTCGGCAAGGCCGTCGGCAAGGCCCTCGGCGGCCGGGTCAAGATCGTCAACCTGCACGAGCGGAAGTACCAGCCGCCGAGCGGCGGCGGCCGCTCCGGCGGCTACCTCGACCTCTACAAGCGCGCCGCCACGAGCTGCCGCGGCCTGTCCTGGACGGTCCTCGCGGCGATCGGGCAGGTCGAGAGCGACCACGGCCGCAACGCGGGCCGCTCCAGCGCGGGCGCGCTCGGCCCCATGCAGTTCATGCCCGCCACCTGGAAGTCGTACGGGGTGGACGGCGACGGCGACGGCAAGGCCGACATCATGAACCCGTACGACGCCATCCCCGGCGCCGCCAAGTACCTGTGCGCGAACGGCGCCGGACAGGGCGGCCAGCAGCTCTACCGGGCGATCTGGCACTACAACCACGCCGACTGGTACGTCCAGAAGGTCCTCAACCTCGCCAGGGCCTACGCCTCCGCGTACTAGAAGCCCCCGGCCGGCCTCCCGGGCGGCGCCGAACAAGATCATGGCGGGAGGCGGGGCGGGGACGGGCTTGGGGGAGCGGCTGGTTGGATGGAGGCATGTACGACGCGCTGATCCTGGTGTCCTTCGGCGGGCCGGAGGGGCCCGACGACGTGATCCCGTTCCTGGAGAACGTGACCCGGGGCCGCAACGTCCCGCGCGAGCGGCTGGAGGTCGTCGCCAGGCACTACCACCTCTTCGGCGGGGTGAGCCCGATCAACGGGCAGTGCCGGGAGCTGAAGGCGGCGATCGAGGCCGACTTCGCGGCCCACGGCGTGGATCTGCCCGTCTACTGGGGCAACCGCAACTGGAAGCCGTACCTCGCCGACACCGTCCGCCGGATGAAGGCCGACGGCGTGCGGCGCGCGGCGGCGTTCGTGACGTCCGCCTACAGCGGCTACTCGACCAACGACCAGTACCTTGAGGACATCGCGCGCGCCCGCGCGGAGGTCCCCGGCGCGCCGGAGATCGACAAGCTGCCCGTCTACTGCCTGCGGCCCGGGTTCGTGGAGCCGTTCGTGGACGCCGCCCGCGACGCCCTGGCCCGGCTGCCGGACGACGCCCACCTGCTCTTCACCGCGCACAGCGTGCCGCTGTCGCAGCCGCACCGCGCCGACTACGTGGCCGAGCTGGAACGTGTCGCGGCCATCGTCCGCGAACGGGTCGCGCCGGACCGCCCGTCCGCGCTGGTCTACCAGAGCCGCAGCGGGCCGCCGAGCCAGCCGTGGCTGGAGCCCGACATCGTCGAGCACCTGGAGAAGCTGCACGGCGAGGGCGTCCGCGCCGCCGCGGCCGTGCCGATCGGGTTCGTCTCCGACCACATGGAGGTCAAGTACGACCTGGACGTGGAGGCGGCGGACCGGGCGGCCGAGCTCGGCCTCGCGTTCGCCCGCGCGGCGACGCCCGGCGCCGACCCGCGCTTCGCCGCGCTGCCGCGCGAGCTGCTGTCCGCCTGACCGCCGGGCGGGCGGCGCGCCGCCCGCACCGCCACGACCCCCGGGGGAACCGGATGAGCCTGCCCGAACAACTGCTGGACCTGGCCGTCGCCACGGCGCGCGAGGCGGGCCGGATGCTGGTCGACAAGCGCCCGGCCGGCGGCCCGGACGTCGTCCAGACCAAGACCAGCCCGACCGACGTCGTCACCCAGATGGACCGCGCCGCCGAGAAGCTGATCATCGAGCGGATCTTGGCGGCCCGGCCGGGCGACGCGTTCCTCGGCGAGGAGGGCGGGAGCCGCGAGGGCGGCAGCGGCGTCCGCTGGGTGATCGACCCCATCGACGGCACCGTGAACTACCTGTACGACCTGCCCGACTGGGCCGTCAGCATCGCCGCCGAGGTGGACGGCGTCGCGGTCGCCGGCGCGGTGGACATGCCGCGCCGGGGCGAGACGTACACGGCCGTGCGCGGCGGCGGCGCGCTGCTGCACACCGGCTCGGCGGCCCGCGAGCTGCGCGTCAACGCGGGCGTGCCGCTGGAGCGGGCGCTGGTCGCCACGGGGTTCGGGTACGGGTCGGCGCGGCGCGCCCGGCAGGCCGAGGTGCTGACCCGCGTGCTCCCGGCCGTCCGCGACATCAGGCGCGGCGGGTCCTGCTGCGTGGACCTGTGCTCCCTCGCGGCCGGACGGGTCGACGCCTACTACGAGCGGGGCGTCCAGGCGTGGGACGTCGCCGCCGGGGCGCTGATCGTCCAGGAGGCGGGCGGGCGCGTGGAGGGCCTGCGCGGAGCGCCGGTGAGCCCCGAGTTCGCCGTGGCGGGCGGCCCCGGGACGTTCGAGGCCCTGCACGACCTGCTCGCCCCGCTCGACCCGGCCCGCGACTGACCGCGGGCGGGCGGGGCCCCGGAACGCGAACGGGGAGCCGAGGGCCGTGGCCCCGGGCTCCCCGGTGTGTCGGGCGTCCTCAGTCGCAGCGGGGTGGTTCGACGCCGATGTCGTGGTTCGCTGCGATCCGGCGCAGTTCTTTGATCTCCTCCTGGCGGACGTCCGCCAGGTAGGTGTCACCGTCTGCGTGGGCGCTGCGCAGCGACGCGTAAGCATCGTCCAGTCGCTGCTGAATCGCGCGTGACAACTCGCCCATGGGCCTCCTCCCGGATCAGGCCGCTCCTACCCACACCTAGGCTGAAGGTAAACCTGTTCCGCAACCCGATCTCGCGGCCGTGCCCGGGGGGCGCGCGACGGCATCCTGAACGGGTGCTTACGAGCGTCTTACGGAGCCCGTGGCATACCTGGTGACGTCCGAGCTGGAAGGGGACGCAGTGCGTGTTCTAGTCGTCGAGGACGAGCGGGTGCTCGCCGACGCGATCGCCACCGGCCTGCGCCGCGAGGCCCTCGCGGTCGACGTGGCCTACGACGGCGCGGGCGCGCTGGAACGGGCGGGCGTCAACGAGTACGACGTGATCGTCCTGGACCGTGACCTGCCCAAGGTGCACGGCGACGACGTGTGCGCCGAGCTGGTCGCCAAGCGCTACCCCGCGCGGATCATCATGCTGACCGCCGCGGGCGAGCTGGACGACAAGGTCGAGGGGCTGTCCATCGGCGCCGACGACTACCTGCCGAAGCCGTTCGCGTTCGCCGAGCTGATCGCGCGGGTGCGGGCCCTCGGCCGCCGCGCCGCCGCGCCGCTGCCGCCCGTCCTGGAGCGCGCCGGGATCGCGCTCGACCCGGCCCGCCGCGAGGTGCTGCGCGACGGCCGCGAGGTCGAGCTGACCCGCAAGGAGTTCGCGGTGCTGGAGGTGCTGCTCAGCGCGGACGGCGCGGTCGTCAGCTCCGAGCAGCTCCTGGAGAAGGCGTGGGACGAGCACATCGACCCGTTCACCAACGTGGTCCGCGTCACGATGATGACCTTGCGCAAGAAGCTGGGCGACCCGCCGGTGATCGAGACGGTGCCCGGGGTGGGGTACCGGCTGTGACCTCCGAACGGAAGCCGGGCGGCCCGGCGGGCGGCGGGCGCGACGGCGCCTCCGGCGGTGGACCCGCGTCCAGTGCGACCTCCGCGGGCCTGTCCGGCCCGTCCTCCTCGGGCGCGGGCCCGTCCGGCGCGGGCGCGGGGCCGTCCGGGGCGGGCGCGGGGCCGTCCGGTGCGACGTCCCCCGGGCAGTGGCGGACGCCGTCCTCGTCCACCACCGGGCCGATCCCGGCGGGGGCCTGGCACGGCGGCACCGGGCCGCAGCGGCTCCCGCAGGCCGGGGGCAAGGGCGGCGGCAGGGGGTTCCGCCGCCACGGCGGGTCGTTCGTCGCCGACGTCCGGGCGCTGCCGAGCCGGGTGAGCGTGCGGCTGCGCCTCACCGTGCTGTACGGGCTGCTGTTCCTGATGGCCGGGGCGCTGCTGCTGTTCGTGACGTACCTGCTGGTCGGGTCGATCCTCGACTCGGTGCTGCCGGACGGGCTGATGTACTCCGGCGGCCGGGTGATCAACACCGAGGTGCTGAAGGAGCTGACGATGAAGCAGCTCCTCGGCCGGTCGCTGGTCGCGCTCGCCGGGGTGGGCATCATCGCGCTCGTGCTCGGCTACTTCGTCGCCGACCGCGCCCTCAGCCCGTTGCAGCGGGTCACCGCGACCGCGCGCCGGCTGTCGGAGAGCGACCTGCACGAGCGGGTCGCGCTGGAGGGCCCCGACGACGAGATCAAGGAGCTGGCCGACACGTTCGACGCGATGCTGGAACGGCTCGCGCAGGCGTTCGACTCCCAGCGCCGGTTCGTCGCCAACGCCTCGCACGAGCTGCGCACGCCCCTCGCGATCAACCGGACGCTGCTGGAGGTGGCGCTCGGCGACCCCGAGGTCTCCGACGACCTGCGCGCGGTCGGCCGGACGCTGCTGGCCACCAACGCCCGGCACGAGCGGCTCATCGAGGGCCTGCTGCTCCTGGCCCGCAGCGAGCGGGAGCTGACCGCCCGCGCGCCCGCCGACCTCGCCGAGGTCGCGGCGCAGGTGCTGGAGCAGTCCGGCCGCCGCGAGCACGACAACGAGGTGACCGTCCACCCCGAGCTGACGTCCGGGACGGCGCTCGGCGACCCGGTGCTGCTGGAGCACCTGGTGTCCAACCTCGTCGACAACGCGATCAAGCACAACGAGGACGGCGGCGAGGTCTGGGTCCGCACCGGGCTCCTCGACGGCTACGCCACCGTCCAGGTCGAGAACACCGGCCCCGCCGTGCCCGCCTACGAGGTCGACCGGCTGTTCGAGCCGTTCCGGCGGCTGAACTCCGACCGCGTCGGGTCGGCCAAGGGCGCGGGGCTCGGCCTGTCGATCGTCCGGTCGGTCGTGCTGGCGCACCGGGGCACCGTGTACGCGGCGCCGCGGCAGGGCGGCGGGCTGATCGTCACCGTCCGGCTCCCGCTCGCCCCCGGCACCCTCGCCTGACCGCCGCCCGCTCCTCGGCCGCCCTTCGGCCGCACCGTGGCCGCGGGCGGGGCGCAGGCGTCATCTCAGGGCCGCGGACGCCACGGTCGGGTCGCCGTCGTAGTCCATGCCGAGGCCGACGAAGCGGTTCGCCGGCGCCTCCGCCGCGCGGCCGTCGTTCACCACCGGGATCAGCGCCATGTCGTCGAGCGCGATCTTCTCGGCCTCCTGGAAGACCCGGGTGCGCTTGGTCGCGTCCGGCTCCCGGACGCCGCGCGCCAGCAGCTCGTCGAACCGCCCGTTCCGCCAGCCGGCGAAGTTGGTGTAGGCGTTGCTCGGCGTGGCCACCAGGTCGCCCGCGAGCAGCGGGCGCAGCATCGTGTACGGAGCCGGGTAGTCCGGCCCCCAGGGGTAGAACAGCAGCCCCGACGCGTCCTTGGCCGTGACCGTCTTGCGGATCGCCCGGTAGTCGAACGCCTTGACGGTTTTCAGCTCGACCGTCCACCCGAGCACCTGCCGCACGCGGTCCCGCACGACCGCGCCCATCCTGCGGTGCGCGTCGGTGTTTTGGATGTAGAGATTGAGCTTGGTCTCGGGCCCGAGCCGGGCCCGCGCGGCGAGGTCCCTCGCCTTCACCTGGTCGGACGCGTCGCAGGACGCGCACCGCCCCGCCGCGCCGAACCCGGGGATGCCCGCCGGGACGATGCCGTGCGCGGGCTGGTAGACCCCGCCGTACAGCGCGTTGCTGATCGCCGTGCGGTCCAGCGCGTACGACACGGCCTGCCGCGCCTCCCGGCTCTTCATCGGCCCGCGCGCGGTCAGCGGCACCAGCATCCGCGAGAACGGCGTCGAGTGCGTGATCAGGCCCCTGCGCGAGCGGGCCGAGACCAGCCCGTCCTGCTCGATCGGCGCCCAGTCGACCTCGCCCGCCGCCGCGCCCGCCCGGCCGATCGCCGTGGTGTCGTCCGACAGCTTCAGCAGGACCCGGTCGAGCTTGGTTTTGCCGAACGCCCACGCCTCGTTGCGGACGAGCGTCAGCGCGCGGTCCTTCTGCGACGCCTGGATCTTGAACGGCCCGTTCCCGACCGGGTTCAGATTGTAGGCGGCGTTGTCGGCCCGGCCCGCCTTCCGCGGGACGGGCGAGAACACCGGGTCGCCGAGGCGCGCGGCGAACTCGCAGTTGGGCGAGGTCAGCTCGACCCGCAGCGTCCCGCCCGACGCCTGGACGCCCGACAGCGACTCGGCCTTCTTGGCGCCCGACACCTCGGGGAAGCCCTTGATGTCGTTCATCAGGTACGGCGCGGCGGAGCCCGGCACCGCGGC
The DNA here is from genome assembly GCF_009793335.1 of Actinomadura sp. J1-007. Lineage (GTDB taxonomy): Bacteria > Actinomycetota > Actinomycetes > Streptosporangiales > Streptosporangiaceae > Spirillospora > Spirillospora yumaensis. The sequence continues at coordinate 6,320,260 of NZ_WING01000001.1, forward strand.
GGCGCGCGCCCACCCGCGCGCGAACGACTCGGCGTCCACGGGCTCGCCGTCGCTGAACCGGGTGCCCGTCTTGAGGGCGATCGTCCACCGGGTGCAGGTCGCGTCGGGGGTGATCGACGTGGCCAGCCGGTAGCGCGCGGACCCGTCCGGCGCCGTCTCGACCAGTCCGGTGAAAAGCTGCTTGGAGATGAACTTGCGGGTGCCGAGCAGCGAGTGGGACGGGTCCAGCTCGCCCGACTCGCCGACGGTCTGGAACACCGTGCGCAGCTCCCCGCCGACCCTGCCGGGCGCCGGGGCGGGGTCCTTGCCGTCCGACTCGCGGAGCTGGACGGCGATCACGCTGCCCAGGACGACCAGCGCCACCAGCGCCGCGCTGCCCGCCCCCGCGAGCACCCCGACGCGGGGCCCGCGCCGGGGCCGCGACGCGGACGGCGGCCGCGAGGCGTCGGGGGCCGCGTCGTCTGCGGGCTGCCGGGCGCCGTGTCCTGCGACGGCCAGTTGCTCCCCGCCGAGGCGGGCGCGTCCTGCGGCGGCCACGTGCTCGCCGCAGGCGCTTGCACGTCCGGCGAAGGCCGCGCCCACGGCGTCGGCGGAGGGGCCGGGGCCGGGAGCGACGGGTGCGGGCCGCCCGGAGGTCCGGGCGCGGGCGGCTGCCCGGGGAAGCCCTGCGGCGGCGCGATGACCTGGCGCAGGCGGGTGCTCGTCGCCGCCGCCTCCGCGCCCTGGTTCAGCACCGCCGCGTCGCGGGCGCCGTTCCCGCCACCCGCGGCCCCGGGCAGGCTCCCGGCGAGGCTCAGCAGCCGTACGAGGACCTGGTGGGAGGACGGCCGCAGGTTCGGGTCCTTGCTGAGGCAGTCCGCCACGAGCGACCTCAGCGGCTCGAAGAGGGCGCCGAGGTCCGGCGGGAGGTTGAGGATGCGGTGCATGACCGCCGGGATCGAGTCCTGCCCGAACGCCGGGCGGGTGCCCGCCGCGTAGACCATCGTCGCGCCCCAGGCGAACACGTCGGCCTCCGGGCCGACCGGCGCGCCGGAGATCTGCTCGGGCGCCATGTAGGCGGGCGTACCGACGGCGGTGCTGGACAGCGTGCCGGTCGCGTCCAGCGCGCGGGCGATGCCGAAGTCGATCACGCGCGGGCCGTCGGCCGCGAGCAGCACGTTGGCCGGCTTGAAGTCGCGGTGCACGACCCCCGCCTGGTGGATCGCGGCGAGCGCGGTCATCGTGCCGATCGCGATCCGGTCCAGCTCGGCGCCGTGCCGCGGGCCCGCCTCCGCCAGCACCGCCGACAGCGACGGCCCGTCGATGTACTCGCTGACGATGTACGGCCGGTCGCCCTCGACGTCGGCGTCCAGGATCCGCGCCGTGCAGAACGGCGCGACGCGGCGCGCGACGTCCAGCTCCGCCGCGAACCGCGACCGCGCCTTCGGGTCGCCGCTGAACCGCGCGTGCAGCAGCTTCACCGCGACGCGCTGCTCCGGCCCGGCGTCCAGCGGCCCGCCCGGCTCCACCTCGGCGAGGTAGACCGCGCCCTGGCCGCCCTGCCCGAGCAGTCCGGTCAGCCGGTACGGGCCGAGGCGGTCGGGATCACCCGCCCGCAGCGGGGCGACCTCTGGCATCGGATTCCTTCCGGGGGCGCGGGATCCGGGGGACGGGGAAAGGGGGCGGCGGACCCTAGAGGGTCACTTGCGCACCGTCCCGGTCGCGACGGGCGTGCTGGTCGGCGTCCGCTTCTCCTCGAACCGCAGCGAGGTGTCGCTGACCTTCCTGAACGTCACGTACCCCGACATGCAGCTCCCGCTGACGATGGTGATCCGGTACGTCGCGGTGGTGGACGTCGCGCCCTCCTCGGGACGCAGCGTCCCCATGCAGTCGGAGCCCGAGGTGTAGCGCACCGTCCCGATCGTGGTCAGCAGGTTGTACTGCACCTGCCAGGTGCTGCTGCCCTGGTAGCCGGTGCCCTTCCAGACCCCGACGAAGTCCAGCGGGACCCGCGCCCCCGTCCCACCGGTCGGCGGCGTGTAGGGCGTCCGCGGCGTGTACGTGAAGGACGGCGTGTACCGCGGGATGACCGGATCGTCGTCGTCGCCGTTGGCCACCACCACGAGCACGACCACCACGATGATCGCGATCAGCGCCAGCACGCCGCAGCCGATCGCGATGACCGGGCCGCTGCCGCCGCCCTGCCGGCGGCCCTGCCCGTACGGCGGGACGGGGCCGGGCGGACCGGGCGGGCCCGGCGGGCGCGGCCCGATCGGGCCCTGCTGCATGTGCATCGGCGGCGGCGTCGTCGGCGACTGCGGAGGGCCGCCCTGGTACATCGGCATCGCCATCGGCGGCGGGGTGATCGGCTGGGGCGGCGGTGTGGCCGGGCCGCCCATGCCCTGCGGCATACCGCCCTGCTGCATGCCGCCCTGCTGCATGCCCGGGGCATCCCGCCCTGGTTCATCGGCATCGGGGGCGGCGTGATCGACTGCTGCGGCGGCGCGTACCCGTGCCGGGGCGGCGGCGGGGCGGGGAGCTGGGCGGCGATCCGGGTGCCCTGGTTGAGCAGCTCCTCCTGGTCGGCGGCCGGGTTGGACGGGGCGGCGCCGACGTGGCCGAGCAGGTTCAGCAGGAGCTGCGCGGCGGGCGGGCGCAGCCCGGCGTCCTTGGACAGGCAGCGGGCGACCAGGTCGCGCACCGGCCCGGCGGGCAGCGCCGACAGGTCCGGCTCCTCGTTCAGGATCCGGTTGATGATCACCGGGAGGGTGTCGGCCTCGAACGGCGACTGGCCGGTCGCGGCGAACACCATCGTCGCGCCCCAGGCGAAGATGTCGACCGCGGGCGTGAGCGGCGCGCCGGTGAGCTGCTCGGGCGCCAGGTAGCCGGGCGTCCCGACGACCATGCCCGTCGCGGTGACCGCGCTCTCCTGCGAGTTGACCGTGCGGGCGATGCCGAAGTCGACCACGCGGGGCCCGTCGGACGCCAGCATGACGTTGTTGGGCTTGAAGTCGCGGTGGACGATCCCGGCCTCGTGGATGGCGGCGAGCGCCGTCACCGTGCCGATCGCGAGCCGTTCCAGCTCGGCGGCCCCGAGCGGGCCGTTGTGCGCGACCACGTCGTGCAGGGACGGGCCGTCGATGAACTCGCTGACGACGTACGGCTGGTCGCCCTGGACGTCGGCCTCCAGGACCCGCGCGGTGCAGAACGGCTCGACCCGCTGCGCCGCCGAGACCTCGCGCGTGAAGCGCGCCCGCGCGGCGGGGTCGCTGGCCATCTGGGCGTGCAGGAGCTTGATGGCGACGTGCTCGCCGCCCGCCGACCTGCCGAGGAAGACCGCGCCCTGGCCGCCCGCCCCCAGCCGCCCGACGACCTCGTACTGTCCCAGCGCCCGGGGATCGCCTGGCTCCAGCGGAGCGGCATCCGGCATCTGACCCTCCAGTGACCCGCAGTGATGTACCGCGATAGTGTGCGCGAACCCCCGTGCGGGACCGCCACCGAGCATCGTCGGGACGCCCCGCCGCGGGGGCCCGCGCCCGACCTCAGGCGGGCACATTATCGCGTTACTTCAGACGTTTCACTGCCGTGTCCGGTTCGCCGGTCCACCAGCCCGTTCGAACCGGCGGCGCGCGGCGCGGGCGGGGCGGCGCGCACAACCGTCCGGGGACCGATATGATCCCGCCGCCGTGGGATGCCTGGGCGGGGCGTCCCGGCCCCGATCAAGGTCGTGATGACCGTCCGGGTATGTGAAGTACGACACATTTGCTCGCGTTCGTTCCAGGTGATGGGTGTCACTCGTGGGGGCGGTCGCGCCTCGTGTGTCGCAGGTCACCGCCCGTGACAGAATTTCCCGCCCGGATCGGGCACAAGAAAGGCCCCCGTGCGTTAGATCCGCGCGACGGGGCGCATAAAGCACTGAGGGGGATGGAGACACAAGATGGCGACCGATTACGACAGCCCACGCAAGACAGACGACGACCTCAACGAGGACAGCCTCCAGGAGCTCCAGGCCCGCCGAGCGGACAAGGCCGCGAGCATCATCGACGAGGACCTGGACGCCGGCGAGGTCGCCGAGCTGCCGGGCGCCGACCTGTCCAACGAGGAGCTCACCTTCCGGGTGGTTCCGCGGCAGGCCGACGAGTTCACCTGCACCCGGTGCTTCCTGGTGCACCACCGCAGCCAGCTGGCCACCGAGAAGAACGGCCAGCCGATCTGCCGCGAGTGCGCCGCCTGACCGGGAGCTGCCGGTGACGGGAGACCTCGAACCGAGAGACGAGAACGACCGCGAGGTGGAGCCGGCGCAGGGCGACGGCTCCACGGAGATCGGCGAGCTGATCGGACGGCTCTCCGGCGACGACGGGATGGACCGCGAGACCCGCGGCCGCCTGCTCGGGCGGCTCGCCCGGCTGCTCGGGCAGAGCGCGCGCCGGGCGGGCGCCGCGGGCGTCGCGCGCGGCAGATGGCTGGCCGACCTGCTCGTCGCCGCCGCGCCGCACATACCGATCCGCGACCTGGAGACGTTGCGGGCCCACCACCACGGCCTGGAGGGCGAGGAACTCGCCGACAGCCTGGTCAAGGTGGCCAGCAACAGCACCACCGCCGTCGGCGCGGCCGGCGGCGCACTGGCGGCGGTCGAGTTCACGGCCCCGCCCCTGCTGCTGACCGCCCCCGCCCAGCTGGCCGCCGAGACCCTGGTCGTGGCGGCCGTCGAGGTGAAGCTCCTGGCCGAACTGCACGAGGTGTACGGCGTCAGCGTCCAGGGCTCCGGCACCGCGCGCGGCGCCGCGTTCCTCACCTCCTGGGCCAAACAGCGCGGGATCAACCCCCTGGAGGGCGGGTCCCTGACCGGCGCGCTCGGGTCGGCCGCGAAGTCGGCCCTGCGAAAACGGCTGCTGCGCACCCTCGGGCGCAGCATGACCACGCTCGGCCCGTTCCTCACCGGGGCGGCGGCCGGAGCGGCGCTCAACCGGACCGCCACCAAGCGGCTCGCCGCGACGGTCCGCAACGACCTGCGCTCCACCTCCCCGGCGGCACCCCAGCCCCCGCTGCCGGGCGAGAACCCGCGCCTCCCCGAATGATCCACGCCGGCGCCCGCCCACCCCCTGCGAGGCGCCGGCCGGTCCGTCCGCCCGCCGCGCACCGCCGCCATGGGACGCCCCGTCCCGGCGGCGCGCCGCGGGTGAACGCCGGTTCGGCCGCCGTTCGCCGTCCATCCCCGCTCTCCGCCGTACGTCAGGCGAACGCGAGGTCCTCGGCCGCGGAGTCGCGGCCGGACAGCCAGAGCCCGAGCGCCTCGCGGGGCCCGCGCACCTCCGGACCGCGGCCCACCGGGCGCCCGCCGTCGGTCGGGACGAGGCGGTGGCGCAGGACGCGGCGGTTCAGCCACAGGCTGAGCTGGAGCCCCTCGCGGAAGATCGCGGTGGCGACGACGTCGGGCACCTCGCGGGTCCGGCCGAGCCCCCGGACGATGTCCTGGTGGTGCGTGCCGAGGTCGCCGAGCAGCACCCCGGCGGCGAGGCGCGTGGTGAGCGACGGGTTGGCGGCCCGGTCGCGGGCCCACTCCATGAGGCGCTCGCGCGGCATCCGGCGGGCGCGGTCGGCCTGGGCCTGGTTGGCGTCGTTGATCCGGGGGCCGTACGGCAGGTACGTGGCGAGGTAGTCGAGCCCGATCACGTGGCCGAGGACGTCGCGGGGCGACCACGCCTCGCACAGGGTCGTGCCCGAGTCGAACTCCTCGTCCGACAGCCCTTCGAGGGTCTCGATCAGCCGGAAGCGCTCGGCACGCAGCTCGTCCTCGTACGGGAAACGCATCGTGGTCGGTCCCTTTCGTCACGCCGGGACCGACCACGATACGCAGGTGCTTGCGAGGGCAAGGACTGGACCCCCCATCCAATAGGAGGCGGGGCGCCCTCAGCCGGTCACGCCTCCGTCTTGAAATGCGACGGGAGCTCGCCGGTGCCCTTGGCCCACTGCCGCGCCGCCGCCCGGGTGGCGATCAGCCGCGCCACCTCCATGCCGACGCCCATCACCACGGCCCAGCCGATCGCCTCGGCGAGCGCGACGTCGGGCGACTCGGGGTTGGTCGGCGGCTCCTTGCCGGTGCTCTTCTTCCAGGCGAGCGTGATCGCCTTCTTCGCGACGAAGCCGCCCGCGAAGGCGGCGACGCCCGAGACCACGCGCCACCCGATGTCGCCCTTGTCCGCCATCATGGTCCTCCAGTCGTCCTGTCGGTCCGACGCTACCGGAACCTCATGCCCCGGGCGGCGGAGGTGATCACATGCGGCGCGCGGACGGGCGCGCCCGCGATCGGCATGCGGGCCGTCCCGATGTCAATACCATTGGGCCATGACAGATCAGCCGCGTACGCCGAACGTCCCTGCCAAGCCCTCCCTGGACGGCCTGGAGGAGAAGTGGGTACGCCGCTGGGACGACGAGGGCACCTACCGCTTCGACCGTACGAGGCCGCGCGCCGACGTCTACTCGATCGACACGCCGCCGCCCACGGTCAGCGGCTCCCTGCACGTCGGGCACGTGTTCTCCTACACCCACACCGACGCGGTCGCGCGCTACCGGCGGATGCGCGGGCGCGAGGTCTTCTACCCGATGGGCTGGGACGACAACGGCCTGCCGACCGAGCGCCGCGTGCAGAACCACTTCGGGGTGCGCTGCGACCCGTCCCTGCCGTACGACCCGTCCTTCGAGCCGCCCGCGAAGCCCGACCCGAAGCGCCAGCTCCCGGTGTCGCGCCGCAACTTCATCGAGCTGTGCGAGCGGCTCACCGAGGTCGACGAGAAGGCGTTCGAGGAGATGTGGCGCCGCGTCGGCCTGTCGGTCGACTGGTCGCACCTCTACACCACGATCGGGCGCGACTCGCGGGCCGCGTCGCAGCGGGCGTTCCTGCGCAACCTGCGGCGCGGCGAGGCGTACCTGTCGGAGGCGCCGACGCTCTGGGACGTCACGTTCCGCACGGCCGTCGCGCAGGCCGAGCTGGAGGACCGCGAGCAGCCCGGCGCGTTCTACCGCCTGCGCTTCCACGGCCCCGACCGGCCCGTCTACATCGAGACGACCCGTCCCGAGCTGCTGCCCGCGTGCGTCGCGCTGGTCGCGCACCCGGACGACGAGCGCTACCGCGAGCTGTTCGGCACGACGGTCCGCACGCCGCTGTTCGGCGTCGAGGTCCCCGTGCTCGCGCACCGCCTCGCCGAGCCCGACAAGGGCTCCGGCATCGCGATGATCTGCACGTTCGGCGACGTCACCGACGTGACGTGGTGGCGCGAGCTGGACCTGCCCACCCGCGCGATCGTGGACTGGGACGGCCGGCTCGCCGCCGACCCGCCGCAGGGCGTGCCCGCCTCGCCGTACGGCGAGCTGGCGGGCAAGACGGTGTTCTCCGCCAAGGAGCGCGTGGTGGAGCTGCTGCGCGAGTCCGGCGACCTGGACGGCGAGCCGCGAAAGATCAGCCGGCCGGTGAAGTTCTACGAGAAGGGCTCCAAGCCCCTGGAGATCGTCACCACCCGGCAGTGGTACATCCGCAACGGCGGGCGCGACCCGGAGATCCGCGCCGAGCTGATCCTGCGCGGCCGCGAGCTGGAGTGGCACCCGCCCTACATGCGCGCCCGGTACGAGAACTGGGTGGAGGGCCTGAACGGCGACTGGCTGATCTCCCGGCAGCGGTTCTTCGGCGTCCCGATCCCGGTCTGGTACCGGCTGGACGCGTCCGGCGAGCCGGTCTACGACGAGCCGATCACGCCGCCGGAGGACGCGCTGCCCGTCGACCCGTCCAGCGACGTGCCGCCGGCGTTCACCGAGGACCAGCGCGGCAAGCCCAACGGGTTCATGGGCGACCCGGACGTCATGGACACCTGGGCGACCTCGTCGCTCACGCCGCAGATCGCGGGCGGCTGGGAGCGCGACGCCGACCTGTTCGGCCGCGTCTTCCCGTTCGACCTGCGCCCGCAGGCCCACGACATCATCCGCACCTGGCTGTTCTCCACGGTCGTCCGCGCGCACCTGGAGAACGGCTCGCTGCCGTGGACCGACACCGCGCTGTCCGGCTGGATCCTCGACCCGGACCGCAAGAAGATGTCCAAGTCCAAGGGCAACGTGGTCACGCCGATCGCGCTGCTGGAGGAGTACGGCTCCGACGCCGTCCGCTACTGGTCGGCGAACGGCCGGCCCGGCACCGACACCGCGTTCGACACCGGCCAGATCAAGGTCGGCCGCCGCCTCGCCATCAAGATCCTGAACGCGTCGAAGTTCGTGCTCGGCTTCGGCGGCGACGGCGCGGACGGCGCGGAAGGCACGGACGGCACGGACGGCGCGGACGGCGCGGACGGGGGCGGGGCCGTCACCGAGCCGCTCGACCTCGCGATGCTCGCCGCGCTGTCCTCGGTCGTCGACGAGGCGACGGCCGCGTTCGAGGGCTACGACTACACGCGCGCGCTCGAACGGACCGAGCGGTTCTTCTGGGAGTTCTGCGACGACTACCTGGAGCTGGTCAAGGCCCGCGCGTACGGGGAGGGCGCCGAGGCGCGGTCGGCCCGCGCCGCCCTGCGCACCGCGCTGTCGGTCATGCTGCGGCTGTTCGCGCCCGTCCTGCCGTTCGTGACCGAGGAGGTCTGGTCGTGGTGGCGGCGGGGCTCGGTGCACCGCGCCGCGTGGCCGGAGGCGTCCGAGCTGCCCGCCGGAGGCGACCCGGCCGTCCTGGCGGCGACGGGCGAGGCGCTGCGCCAGATCCGCAAGGCGAAGTCGGCCGCGAAGGCGTCGATGCGCGCGGACGTCTCGCGCGCCGTCGTCCGCGGGTCGCAGGTCGCGCACGTCGCGCGCGGCGACCTCGCGGCGGCGGGCCGCATCGCCGACCTCGCGCTGGAGGACGCCCCCGCCGAGCTGTCGGTGGACGTCACCCTCGCCCCGACCGCCTGAGCCGCCCGACCGCCTGAGCCGCCCCGACCGCCTAGCCCGCGCCCGCGGGTTCGGGTGGGGCGGGCGGTCCGGGCGGGTCTCGGGGCGCGGCGGGGCGGTCGGCGTCGGGGTCGGTGGCGCCGACCGCCTGGAGCACGCCGCCGAGCACGCGCACCGACAGGTCGCGCACCTCCTCGCGGGTGAGGTCGTGCGCGCCGAGCCACGACACCGCCGCGCCCTCGACGAACGACAGCCAGCCTTCGAGGGCGACGCGCAGCGCGGGGCGCGGCGTGACGTCGCCGATCAGGCCGTACGACATGGCGGCGAGCAGGCGGCGGCGGGCGCGGTGGTAGAGGCCGACGACCTCGGTGTCGACGCCGACGCCGCCGCTCGTCACGGTCTGGAACGCCGACCGGTGCGACTCGGCCCACCCCAGGAACCCGTCGAGCGTGCGGATCAGCCGGTCGGTGGGGGACAGGCCGTCGAACTCCTCGGCGAGCGCGTTGAGCGACTCGGCGGCGTTCTCGATGACGGCGAGGAACAGGCCGCGCTTGCTGCCGAAGTAGTAGTAGATCAGGCCCTTGGCGACCCCGGCCTCGGCCGCGATCTCGTCGATGGACAGCAGGTCGTAGGGCCGGTCGGCGAACAGCGCCGAGGCCGCCTCCAGGATCGCGCCGCGCCGGGCCTCGCCCCGGCCGCCGTCGCGCGCCGGGGCCCTGCCGCGCCGGGTCGCGGGTCGCGGAGCGGGGGCGCCGCGCGCGGCACCGGGCGCGGTCGCGGCCTCCGGCGCGTCCTCGGCGACCATCGCGTTCCCTTCCGGCCTTCGTCCAGGGCCCGGCCAGGGTAGTCGGCGCCGGGCCGTCCCGGTAGCCCGCGCGGGGCCTCCCGGCGGTGGCGGGGAAGGCGGAGTTGCCATTCCCCAGGGCTCCGCGCTGGCAGTAGATGCCAATCTTTCCACGGTCGCGGGGTGGTTCGGTATCAGACCTGCGGTGGTTGCCGCGGAGGGAGCCATGCCCGGTGCGGTGGGGGCTTGCGGGCCGTTGACCTGCTGGTTAGTGTTCATTCAAATTTATAGGAAAGCTTCCTAATTAGTACTGACTCGGGGTTCGGGGGTTCCGTCCTACCGAAATCCTTGGAGTGAGTAATGCGGCGTTCCCACGCGCCTTCCCTGCGATCACGAGGCTTGTCCGTCATGCTGTCCGCCGCCGTCGCGGCGGCGGCCGCCGTCGCCCCCCTCGGCGCCGCGTCCGCCCGGGCCGGCAACATCCTCAGCAATCCGGGGTTCGAGGCCGGGTCGGTGGCCGGCTGGTCGTGCTCGGGCGGCGCCGGCTCGGCGGTCACCAGCCCGGTGCGCACGGGCGCGTACGCCCTCGCCGCGACCGCCACCTCGACCGACAACGCGCGGTGCACGCAGACGGTCGCCGTCAAGCCGTCCACCGCGTACACCCTGTCGGCCTGGGTGCGCGGCGGCTACGTCTACCTCGGCGTGGACGGCGGCCCGCAGACCTGGACGCCGTCCGCCTCCTCCTACACCAGGCTCAGCGTCGCGTTCACCACTGGAGCGGGCCAGACCTCCGCGCAGATCTTCCTGCACGGCTGGTACGGCAGCGGGACCTACAACGCCGACGACGTCGAGCTCGACGGCCCCGGCGGGCCCCAGCAGCCCGGCGCGCCGGGGACGCCCGGGACGCCGAGGCTCGGGACGGTCTCCGACTCCTCGATCGCGCTGTCATGGGGGGCCGCGTCCGGCACGGTCGGCGGGTACCGCGTCTACGAGGGCGACAAGGCCGTCGCGTCCACCGCCTCGGGGACGTCGGCGACGGTGAGCGGTCTCGCGGCCTGCTCCTCCCACACCTACACCGTCGCGGCGTACAACGACGCGGGCGAGTCGGCGAGGTCGGAGCCGGTCAGCGGGACGACGACGGGCTGCCCCGACACCGGGCTGCCGAAGCACGCGCTGATCGGCTACCTGCACGCCAGCTTCGCCAACGGCTCCGGCTACATGAAGATGGCCGACGTCCCGGCGGCGTGGGACATCATCAACCTCGCGTTCGGCGAGCCGACCTCGCCGACCTCCGGCGACGTCCGCTTCAACCTGTGCCCGGCGAGCGAGTGCCCCGGGGTGGAGAGCGAGGCGGACTTCGTCGCCGCGATCCGCGCCAAGCAGGCGCAGGGCAAGAAGGTGCTGCTGTCGATCGGCGGCCAGAACGGCCAGGTGCGGCTCACCACGACCGCCGCCCGCGACGCGTTCGTCCGCTCGGTCGGCGCCATCATCGACCGCTTCCACCTCGACGGCGTCGACATCGACTTCGAGGGCAACTCGCTGTCGCTGGACGCGGGCGACTCCGACTTCCGCGCCCCGAAGACCCCCGTGATCACCAACCTGATCGCGGCGGTGCGCGCGCTGAAGGCCAGGTACGGCGACGGGTTCGTCCTGACGATGGCGCCCGAGACGTTCTTCGTCCAGGTCGGCTACCAGTTCTACGGCCAGACGGGCGGCGGCGACCCGAGGACCGGCGCGTACCTGCCCGTCATCCACGCCCTGCGCGACATCCTCACCGTGCTGCACGTGCAGGACTACAACTCCGGCCCCGTGACCGGCCTGGACGGCCAGTACCACACGATGGGCTCCGCCGACTTCCACATCGCGATGACCGACATGCTGAAGGCCGGGTTCCCCGTCGCCAGGACCGGCCACACGTTCCCCGGCCTGCGCGAGGACCAGATCGGCTTCGGCGTCCCGGCCGCGCCGAGCGCCGGCAACGGCCACACCTCGGTCGCAGGGGTGCAGCAGGCCCTCACCTGCCTGGCCAAGGGCCAGCAGTGCGGCGGCTACACGCTGCGCGGCGGCCCGTCGCCCTCGCTGCGCGGCCTCATGACCTGGTCGATCAACTGGGACCGCTACTTCGGCTGGGAGTTCATGAACAACCACGAGCCGTTCCTCAACGCCCTCCCCTGACGCCCGCCCCCGACCCGCCCCCCGCCTCCGCCCCACCAGGTCTCCGAACCCGTCCCCGAACGGAGCGATGCGATGCGTACCCGATCGAAGGTCGCGCTGGCGGCAGCCGCCGTCCCGGTCACGTCCGTGCTCGCCGTGGTCGGCCAGGCCGTGCCCGCCTCGGCGCACGGCACCATGTCCGACCCGGCGAGCCGCGTCTACGTCTGCAAGAACGAAGGCCCCGAGAAGCCGAAGTCCGACGCGTGCAAGGCGGCCGTCGCGGCGTCCGGCACCCAGGCGTTCTACGACTGGAACGAGGTGTCGCTGCTCGACGCCGGCGGCCGGCACCGCCAGATCATCCCGGACGGGCAGCTGTGCAGCGCGGGCCGGGCCAAGTACCGGGGCTGGACCTCGCCCGCACCGACTGGCCCGCCAAGCGGGTCTCCCCGGGCCCGCTGACGATCACCTACCACGCGACCGCGCCGCACTCCAACAGCAACTTCGAGTTCTACATCACCCGCGACGGCTGGAGCCCGTCGCAGCCGCTGCGCTGGGGCGACCTCGTGCCGCTCCAGTCGTTCGAGCACCAGTACCCGACCACGTTCACCAACTGGACGCTCAACCTCCCGCAGCGCACCGGCCGGCACATCCTCTACTCGATCTGGCAGCGCGTCGTCGGCAGCGCGGAGGCGTTCTACACCTGCTCCGACGTGGACTTCGGCGGGAGCGGCCCCACCCCGACGCCCACGCCGACGCCGACCGGCACCGCCACGCCGACCCTCACGCCGACCCCGACGGCCACGCCCACCCAGCCGGCCGGGACGTGGGCGGCGGGCACCGCCTACAAGGCCGGTGACCGGGTGACGTACCAGGGCGCCTCGTACGAGTGCGTTCAGGCGCACACCGCGATCCCCGGCTGGGAGCCCCCGAGCACGTCCGCGCTGTGGCGGACGGCCTGAGGCCAGGGAGGTCCGCGATGAGGTACGCCGTCCTCGGGCTGGCCGCGGCCTGCGCCCTCCTGCTCGCCGTCCAGTGCGGCGCGCGGGGGAGCGGCGGCGCCGGCCCGGGACGGTCGTTCAACGGCACCGACGTGATGGTCCTCCAGATGCTGGTGCCGCACCACGGGCAGGGCGTGCGGATCGCGCGGCTGGCGCGCGGCCGGCCCGTCCGGCCGCAGGTCGCGACGCTCGCCGCCGCGATCGAGTCGACGCAGGTCGGCGAGGTCAGGGCGATGGCGGGCTGGCTGCGCGGCTGGCGCCGCCCGCCCACCGCGCCGGCGCACGACCACGCCGCGCACGGCGGGATGCCCATGACGCCCGAACGCGAGATCGCCGCCCTGGCCGCGTCCCGCGACGCGGGCTTCGAACGCCGCTTCCTCAACGTCCTCATCGGCCATCAGGACGACGCGCTCCAGATCGCCCGGCTGGAGACCCGGTCGGGCCGCAACGCCCGGGCGCGCGAGCTGGCCTGGCGCATCGACGCGTCCCGGACGGCTCAGATCAAGCAGATGGTCGCGTTCCTCAATCCCGGAAAACCCGTCCCCCGCAGAAATAGGTCCCTGGTATGCGCCGATTGGTCAGCACGCTCCTCGCCGCACTCCTGGTCGCCGTCGCGTTCAGCGCCGTGCAAGCTCCCGCGCACGCCGCGGGACGGCTCCTGGCGGCCTTCTCCCAGTCCGGAACGACCGCGAAGTACGTCGTCCGGAACGACGGCGACGCGGCGGTCACCGGATGGACGCTCGAATTCGAGCTGCCGTCCGGCGTCACCGCGAGCAACGCCGAACACGCCACGATCGCCCAGAACGGCACGCGGGTGACCCTGACGCCCGCCTACTACATCAACACCGTCCAGCCCGGACGCAACACCGAGCCGTACAGCCCGACGTTCTCGCTCAGCCGGGCGGTGGAGCCGACGGGCTGCCGGATCGCCGACGCGAACTGCGACGGGTCGGCGGACGCGCCGCCGGGCGCGCCGGGCGGTCTGCGCTCGACCGCCACCACCACCAAGACCGTCTCCCTCGCCTGGAACGCCGCGACGCCCGGCAGCGTGCCGATCGTCGGCTACGAGGTCTACAACGGCTCGGCGCTCGCCGCGTCGGTCACCGGGACGACCGCGACGGTGTCCGGCCTGACGCCGAACACCCCGTACACGTTCACGGTGAAGGCCAAGGACCGCAAGGGCGCGCTGTCCCCGGCGAGCGCCCCGTTGCAGGTGAAGACCAACGACCCGGCCGAGGACACGATCCCGCCGTCCGTCCCGGGCGACGTGCGGAGCACCGGCAAGACGTCGGGCAGCGTGTCGCTCGCGTGGAACGCCTCGACCGACAACAAGGGCGTCGCCAACTACGACGTCCTCGTGGACGGGAAGGTCGCGACCACCGTCACCGAGACGAAGGCGACCGTGTCGGGGCTGACGCCGTCCACCGAGTACTCGTTCACCGTCAAGGCCCGCGACCTGTACGACAACGTCTCGGCCGCGTCCGCCGCGGTGAAGGCGAGGACCGACGACATCGTCAGCGGCAACGCCCGCGTCGGCTACTTCGTGCAGTGGGGCATCTACGGCCGCCAGTACTTCGTCCGCAACCTGGAGACCACGGGCAACGCGGCGAAGCTCACCCACATCAACTACGCGTTCGGCAACATCGACCCGAAGAACCTGACCTGCCTCCAGGGCGTCACCAAGGGCACGACGCAGAACCCGCAGGACCCGAACCAGGGCGACGGCGCGGGCGACGCCGAGGCCGACTACGGGCGGCCGATGAGCGCCGGCCAGTCGGTGGACGGCGTGGGCGACACCGGCTGGGAGAAGCTGCGCGGCAACTTCAACCAGCTCAAGAAGCTCAAGGCCAAGCACCCGAACCTCAAGGTCCTGATCTCGCTCGGCGGCTGGACGTACTCCAAGTACTTCTCCGACGTCGCCGCGACCGACGCGGCCCGCAAGAAGTTCGTCGCGTCCTGCATCGACACCTACATCAAGGGCAACCTGCCGGTCTACAACGGCGCGGGCGGCCCCGGCACCGGCGCCGGGATCTTCGACGGCATCGACCTGGACTGGGAGTGGCCCGGGGCCGAGGGCCACGCGGGCAACCACATCGGCGCGAACGACAAGGCCAACAACACGCTGCTGATCGCCGAGTTCCGCCGCCAGCTCGACGAGCTGTCCAAGGACACCGGCAAGCGCTACCAGCTCACCGCGTTCACCCCCGCCGACCCGGCGAAGATCGCGGCCGGCTGGGACCTGCCCGAGGTCGCCAAGTCCCTCGACATCTTCAACATCCAGGGCTACGACTTCCACGGCGCGGGCAGCGACAACTCCTGGGAGCCCAACCGGACGGGCCACCAGGGCAACCTCTACACCGACACCGACGACCCGTACCCGTTCCACTTCAGCGTCGAGAACGCCGTGAAGGTCTACCTCGACGCGGGCGTCAACCCGCGCAAGCTCACGATCGGCCTCGCCTACTACGGGCGGGGCTGGCAGGGCGTCGCCGAGGGCGGCAAGCGCGGCGAGTGGCAGTCGGCGAACGGCGCGGCGCCCGGCCAGTTCCAGGAGGAGGCCGGCACGCGCGGGTACAGCAACCTGATCGCGATGGTGCCGAACTGCACCGTCACGCACGACGAGCAGGCGGTCGGGACGTACTGCTACACCGGCAGCGGCGGCCAGTGGTGGACGTTCGACGACACCTGGTCGATCGGCAAGAAGGCGGCCTGGCTCAAGAGCAAGGGGCTGCTCGGCGCGATGATCTGGGAGATGTCGGGTGACACCGGCGTCCTCACCAAGGCCCTGGACGACGGCCTGAAGTGATCCTCCGCCCGTGAACGCCCGGGGCCGGTGACTCCCTCCGTCACCGGCCCCGGTGCATGCCCGCCCCCGGCCCCGCGTCCGGTCGGGCCGCGGTATTGACTTTCGTTCAACTCCTTCCCATATTAGATTCCAGTCTAATTTGGTGGTGGGCGATGGACGTCAGGACGCGCAGGGTGAGGTCCGACGGAGCCAGGCTGGCCGTGCGCGAGTACGGCCCGGCCGGGGGCCCGGTCCTCGTGCTCGTGCACGGCTACCCGGACGAGCAGTCGGTGTGGGAGCCGGTCGCCGGGATCCTCGCGGCCCGGTTCCGCGTGGTGACCTACGACGTGCGCGGGGCCGGCGGCTCGTCCCGCCCCGCAGGACCTGGGCGTACCGCATGGAGCACCTGGCCGGCGACCTGCGCGCGGTGATCGACGCGGTCTCCCCGGACCGGCCCGTCCACCTCGTCGGGCACGACTGGGGGTCGGTGCAGGGCTGGGGCGCGGTCACCGGCGACCGGGTGGACGGCCGCGTCGCGTCGTTCACCTCGATCTCCGGGCCGTGCGTCGAGCACTTCGGGCAGTGGGTCCGCGACCGGCTGCGCCGCCCGACGCCGCGCAACCTCGCGCGGCTCGGCGGGCAGTTCGCGCGGTCGTGGTACCTGGCGTTCGGCGCGATCCCCGGGGTCGCGAACGTCGCGTGGCGGCTCGGGGGCGCGCGGCTCTTCCCCATCGTGGTCGAGCGGACGGAGGGCTTCGAGCGGACGCCCGCGCCCACGTTCCTCAAGGACGCGGTGCACGGCGTGAAGCTGTACCGGGCGAACGCGCTACGGTTCCTGCGGCCCGGCTACCTGTGCCGGACGGACGTCCCGGTGCAGGTGATCGCGCCGACGCGGGACGCGTTCGTGTCGCCGCACCAGTCCCTGGACCTCGCGCGCTACACCGACCGGCTGTGGCGCCGCGAGATCGCGGCCGGGCACTGGGGCGCCGTCCGCCGCGACCCCGCCGCCGTCGCCGGGTGGATCGCCGAGCTGGTCGAGCACGTCGAGGGCGCGCCGGAGCCGCCGGCGCTCCGCGCGGCCCGGCTGCCCGCCGCGGGCGGGGTCCTGGAGGGGAGCGGCGCGTGAGCGAGATCGACGAGCGCCACCCGGTCATCACGCCGCGCCGGGTGCGGTTCGACTGGGACGGCACGCCGCTGCACTGGATCCCGGACGAGCCGGTCGCGACCCACTTCATCAACGTGCTGCACCTGCTCCTGCCCGCCGGGGAGCGCTGGTTCGTGCACGTCTACAAGCAGGCGCTCCCGCTCGTCGAGGACGACGAGCGGCTGCGCGCCGAGGTCAAGGGCTTCATGGGCCAGGAGGCGGTGCACGCGTACTCCCACCAGGGCGTCCTGGACCGGCAGATGCTCGCCCGGGGCCTGGACCCGCGCCCGCTGACCGCGCGCGTCGAGTGGATGTTCAAGGTGCTGCTCGGCGACCGGCCGCCGCTGCCGCTCCGGCTGCTGCCGCGCCGCCGCTGGCTGAACCTGCGGATCGGGATCATCGCCGGGATCGAGCACTACACCGCCGTCCTCGGGCAGTGGATCCTGGACGCCCGCGAGCTGGACGAGGCGGGCGCCGACCCCACGATGATGGACCTGCTGCGCTGGCACGGCGCGGAGGAGGTCGAGCACCGCTCCGTGGCGTTCGACGTGTACGAGAAGGTGTCGGGCAAGTACTGGCTGCGGTTCGTGGCGTTCTTCCTCGGCGTGCTGGCGCTGCCGATGGCCGTCTACCTCGGCGCGGCGTACCTGTGCGCGAAGGACCCGACGCTGAAGGGCGTACGGCCGCGCGTCCGCGACTACCGCCGCGCCGTCCGCCGGGGCGTCTTCCCGAGCAACCGCTTCATGGTCGCGGCGGCCCGCTCGTACCTGCGGCGCGACTACCACCCGTCCCAGGAGTGCTCGACGCGGAAGGCGACCGACTACCTGGCGACCTCGCCCGCGGCCCGCGCCGCCGCCGCTCCGCCCCCCGGCCGCGACCCGGGAGCCGCCTGAGGGGGGCGCCGAGACCGGCGGTCCGGGCGCCGTCAACCGCGCCCCGGCGCCCGGACCGCCTACCTCGAACGGACGCAAGGGAAACCGAATGGCGTTCCAATCCGGCGTCGCAGGGGTTAGCGTAAGCGGACGCTGACCGCCGTTCCCCGGGAGGGACACCCGTGACGGATCCGGACGACCACGCCGCGAGCCTGGAGGAGTACGGGCGCCGCGTCCGCGCCTGGCTGGAGGAGCACGCCTCCGGCCTGCCCGCCGATCCCGGCCTGGACGCCGCCCGCGCGTTCATGGCCGCGCTGTACGACGCCGGGTACTCCGGCATCACCTGGCCGGCCGAGTACGGCGGGCAGGGGCTCGGGCAGCCGGAGGAGCGGGCGTTCCAGCAGGCCGCCCGCGACTTCGCGCTGCCCCTCGGCGTCTTCGGCATCGGGCTCGGCATGTGCGGGCCGACGCTGCTGTCCATCGGCACCGAGGAGCAGAAGCGCCGCTACGTCCGGCCGCTGCTGCGCGGCGAGGAGATCTGGTGCCAGATGTTCTCCGAGCCCGGCGCCGGGTCGGACGTGGCGTCCCTCCAGACGCGCGCCGTCCTGGACGGCGACGCGTGGGTGGTGGACGGGCAGAAGGTGTGGACCTCGGTCGCCAGGCAGGCCGACTTCGGGCTGCTCATCGCCCGCACCGACCCCGGCGTGCCGAAGCACCAGGGCATCACCATGTTCGTCATCGACATGCACGACCCGGGCGTGACGGTCCGGCCGCTGCGCGACATGACCGGCGAGGCCCACTTCAACGAGATCTTCTTCGACGGCGTGCGGGTCGCCCCCGACCAGGTCGTCGGGGAGGTGAACGGCGGCTGGTCCGCCGCCGTCACCACGCTCCTGCACGAGCGCGTCTCGATCGGGATGGGCGCCGCGCGCACCGAGCGGCCCGCCTCGTTCGCCGCGCTGTCGGACGCCGCGCGCGAGCGCGGCCTGCTGGAGGACCCGGCCGTCCGCGAGCAGCTCGTGGACCTCTACCTCCAGGAGCGCGCGTTCGACCTGCTGAACGCCCGCCTGTCGCAGGAGGTCAGGGCCGGGATCCAGCCCGGCGCGCGCGGCTCGGTCAGCAAGCTGCTGCTCGCCGACCTCACGCTGCGCAGCGCCGACGTCGCCAGCGAGATCCTCGGGCCCGAGTCGGTCGCCCACGGCGCGGAGGAGGGCTCAGGGAAGATCGCCCGCGCGCTGTCCTGGGGGCCCGGCATGGCGCTCGGCGGCGGCACCAACGAGATCATGCGCAACATCATCGGGGACCGCGTGCTCGGCCTGCCCCGCGAGCCGCAGGTGGACCGCACCGTCCCGTTCCGCGACCTCAAGGTCGGCACGCAGGAGAAGGAGGCCGGCAGGTGAGGCTGATCCGCACGGACGAGCAGCGGGAGCTGGCCGGCTCGGTCCGGTCGTTCCTGGCCGACACCGCGCCGATGGCCCGGGTCAGGGAGGTCGCCGAGTCGGACGAGGCGTTCGACCGGACGGTCTGGGACCGGATGGCGGGCGAGCTGGGCCTCGCCGGGCTCGCGGTCCCCGAGGCGTACGGCGGCGCGGGCGCGGGCCACGGCGAGGTCGCGGTCGTCATGGAGGAGCTCGGCGCGGCGCTCACGCCGTCGCCCTACCTCGCCTCCGCCGTGCTGGCCGCGAACGTGCTGCTGCGCGCGGGCGACGAGGGCGCGGCCAAGGACCTGCTGCCCGGCGTCGCGTCCGGCGCGACGCTCGCCACGTTCGCCGTGCCCGTCCAGGGCGACGCCCTGCCCGCGGCCTCGCCCGCCGCCGGCGCGGCGTCCGGCGGCGGGCACGAGCTGCGCGGCACGGCCGCCCGCGTGCTGAACGGCGCGGAGGCCGACCTGATCCTCGTCCCGGCCGACCTGCCGGACGGCTCGCGCGCGGTCTTCGCGGTGGACGGCTCGGCGGCCGGGGTGACCCGGACGCCGCTGGCCACGCTCGACCTGACCCGGCCGCAGGCGCGGATCGGGTTCGCGGGCACGCCCGCGCGGCGGATCACCGACTCCCCAGAGGCGGTCTCCGCCGCGCTCGACCTGTCGGCCGTCGCGCTCGCCGCCGGGCAGCTCGGCGTGCTGCGCCGCTGCCTGGACGTGATCGTCGAGTACGCCAAGCTGCGCGTGCAGTTCGGCCGGTTCGTCGGGTCGTTCCAGGGCGTCAAGCACCGGCTCGCCGAGATGCACTGCGTGCTGGAGCAGGCCGAGTCGGTCGTCCGGTACGCGGCGTGGGCGGCCGACGAGAGCCCCGGCGAGCTGCCCGTCGCCGCCGCGCTCGCCGGGTCGTACCTCGGCCGCGCCGCGTTCGGCGTCGCCAAGGACAGCCTGCTGCTGCACGGCGGGATCGGCTTCACCTGGGAGCACGACGCGCACCTGTACTACAAGCGCGCCAAGGGCGACGAGCTGCTGCTCGGCCCGCCCCGCGCCCACCGCGCCCGCCTCGCCGAGCGCCTCGGCATCTGAGGCCCGGCAGGGCCCGCCGGGTGCGCGTCAGTACGTGTAGCGCAGGTGCTTGATGCCGTTGATGAAGTTGGAGTAGAGGCGGTCGGGCTCCCCGGCGGAACGGATGCCGGGGACCCGGGTGAACAGCTCCCGGAACATCACGGTGATCTCCCGCCGGGCCAGGTTGGCGCCGAGGCAGAAGTGCGGCCCCGGGCCGCCGAAGCCCACGTGCGGGTTGGGCGAGCGGGTGATGTCGAACGCGTCCGGATCGTCGAAGACCGCCTCGTCGCGGTTGGCCGAGTTGTAGAACAGCAGCACCTTCTGGCCCGTCCGGTACAGCTGCCCGTTCATCTCGTGGTCCCTGGTGACCGTCCGCCGGAACTGGATCACCGGCGTGGCCATCCGGACGACCTCCTCGACCGCCCCGGCGATCCGCCCGTCGAAGTCGTCCAGCAGCAGCGCCCGCTGGTCCGGGTGGTCGGTGAACAGCTTCAGCCCGTGCGAGATCGCGTTGCGCGTCGTCTCGTTCCCGGCGACGACGAGCAGGATGAAGAACGAGCCGATCTCCTGGTCGGTCAGCGACTCGCCGTCCACGTTGGCCGAGACGAGCGCGGACACCAGGTCGTCGCCGGGCGCGCGGCGGCGGCGCCGGGCCAGCTTCATCGCCAGGTGGTTCAGCTCGTACCCGGCGGTCATCGCCTTGGACAGGCCGTACAGCACGCCGCTGCGGGTGATGCCCTCGACCTCGAACCGCTTGCCGCCGGTGTACTCCGGGTCGCCGATGCCGAGGATGATGTTGGTCCGGTCGTACACCATCGGCCGCTCGTGCGCGGGGATGCCCATCATGTCGCAGATGACCTGTACGGGCAGCCGCGCGGCGACGTCGGTGACGAAGTCGCCGCCGCCCCGCCGCGCGACCAGGTCGTCCACGATCCGGGTCGCGGTCGCCTGGAGGTCGGTCTCCAGCTTGGCCAGCACCCGCGGGGTGAACGCCCGCGACACGATCCGCCGGATCTTGGCGTGCCGCGGGTCGTCCATGTTGATCATCGAGCCGAAGTAGCGGGCCATGTAGCGGGGCAGGTCGGCGACGCTGTTGGAGCACGGCTCGCTGCTGAACACCTCGGGCGTCCGGCTGGCCTCCACCACGTCGGCGTGCCTGGCCAGGGCGTAGTAGCCCGGCCCGGTCTTGATGAACGGGAGCTTCAGCTCCGGGAAGAACGCCGGCCGGTCCCGTTCCCGCAGCTCCCGGAACGCCGCCAGCCGCCGCTCGGGCGGCCGGGACCAGAACGCCAGGTCCGACAGGTCGATCCGCTCGTCCACCTCGGTCGTCGCCATGCGCACCGTCCCCGGAGTCCAGAACCTCGTTCGGTTCCCATGGAACCGACGCCCTCGCGTCCCGTCAAGGGAGCGACCGCGCGAACGGCTCCCGTACGCCCTCGTCCTCCTCTGATCAAACCACCAGGAGGACGGTGAGGGCCGCCAGGGTCGCCGTAGCGGCGGCGTTCCTGATCAGGGGCATGCGGACGGCGACGGCCGCGGCGCGGCCGAGGTCGCGGGAGAGGTAGGTGAGCGCGGCGCTCAGCGCGCGGCCCGCGCCGAAGGCGGTCCCGGCCGCGACGACGGCGGGAGCGCCCGCGCCGCTGAGGAACAGGCCGGCCGCCAGCACGTACGGGCTGCTCGCCGAGACGTACGTGCGGACGCCCGTGCCCAGCTCGAAGCCGAACTGGAGCGAGCCCCGGCGAAGGCGCGCCTGGAGGACGTCCTGCGGGATCTGCCGCGCGTTCTGGGGAGCGGGACGGCGATCACGCCGAACTCGCGCAGGACGCCGACCGCGGCCACGGCGAGGATCGCGGCCGTGCGGGCGTACGAGGGGAGCGGCGCGGCGAGGCCGGACAGCAGCCAGATCACCGTCGCGCTCAGAGTGCCCCCGAGGACGAGCCCGAGGGTGAAGACGGCCAGGACCTCGCCCTGCCGTACGTGACCCCGCCAACCTGGCGAGAACAGCACCGATTCGCTGTTGCGCGTTCAAACACTGCCCGAGAGGGCGTACCCGGCCATCGCTCCGACGGACGCCCAGCACAGCACCGTCGCGTCCAGCGCGGCCGCCGCCAGCGCCAGCAGCGCGAGCGCCGCGACGGGCAGGAACGGCTCGGTCAGGCCGCGCCGCATGCGGCCCGCGGTCACTTGCGGCACGAGGTGGCCTTGCGGCAGATGGTCTTGTACCAGGTCCCCTGCTTGGACTTCTTCCAGCCGTCGTGGCACCGCCACGTCACGCCCTTGGCGCAGCTCCCGCACTTCTTCGAGTACGCCCAGAGCCAGCCGTCCCAGCCGCCGCCGTAGCACTGGTTCGGGCGCAGCTTGTACCGCCCGGGGTCGGTCGCCCCGGTCTTGTGCCAGCCCTTCCACTTGCCGCTCGTCTGGCAGCAGGACGAGCACACGACGCTCGGGCCGCAGCCGGGGGAGCAGTTGTGGTTGCGCGCGTACGACGGGCAGCGCCCGTAGATGTCGGTGTAGCCGCGCAGGCTGAACCCGTCCGTGAGCGCCTGCCGCGCGGGCGGGAACACCCCGAGCGCGTTCAGCCCGGCCGTCGCGCCCGCCGCCGCGAGCCCGGTCAGCACGCTGCGCCGCACGGGCCGCGCCACCGCGCCCGGGTCGGAGTGCGCCCGCCGCCGGACGCGCTGGGCGCCCTTCGGCCGGGGCCCGCGCAGCGGGGGAACGTCCTCAAGCTCGATCATCGCGCCGCCTCCAGCCCGTCCAGCGCCTCGGGGGAGCCGACCGGCTCCGCCGCCCGCACCCGCCCGTCCTCCCCGACGACCACGGCGAACGGGGTGGCGGGGACCCCGTACTCCGCGAACAGCCCGTC
The DNA here is from genome assembly GCF_009793335.1 of Actinomadura sp. J1-007. Lineage (GTDB taxonomy): Bacteria > Actinomycetota > Actinomycetes > Streptosporangiales > Streptosporangiaceae > Spirillospora > Spirillospora yumaensis. Next base: position 6,343,222 of record NZ_WING01000001.1, read on the forward strand.
GCCCTCCCCGGCGAGCACGGTCAGCTCCGGCGGCAGCCCGCCGGGCGCCGGTCCGGAGAAGATCGCGTGGGTGGGCCGCCCGAGCGCGCCCGCCGCGGCGAGGACGTCGGAGCACACGCCGCAGTCCCGGTCGAGGAACAGCAGCAGCCCCGGCCCGAGCCGGTCGAACGCCGGCGCCCGCGTGCCGGGCCGGGGGCCGAGCTCCGCCCGCCCGGCCGGCCCGCCCGGCCCGAGCGCGTGCACCCGCCGTACGAGCCCGGCCACGACCAGCGCGAGCAGCAGGATCGCCACCCACGACAGCAGCAGCGCACTCGTCGTGAAGCTCATCGCGCACCCTCCTCGATCATGGCCTGCGGCAGCGTCCACAGGATCACCGCGAGGCCGAGCCCCGCCACGGCCGCCACGGCCCGCTGCGCCGCCGGGACGCCGTCCGGCGGCCCCCAGCCGACCCCCGCCGCCGCGAGCGCGGCCAGCGCCGCCGCCCGCGCCGCGACCCAGCCGGTCATCGGCGTGGCGGCGTCCCCGGCGCAGCCGCACGGCACCCCGCGCGGCCGGGTCCGGGCCACGTACGCGGCGTAGGCGGCGTACCCGGCCAGCAGGACGGCCCCGGCGCCCAGCCCGGCGCGGGCCGTACCGTCGTGGCGGAGGAGCACGCCGAGCGCCCCGGCCGTCCCCGCGACCGCCTCGGCGGCCACGGCCAGCCACGCCGTCGGCGCGGCGAGGGACCGGGGCAGCACGCCCTGGGCGCGCAGCGCGGCCGCCAGCAGGCCCGGCTGCCTGAGCTGCCCGAACAGCGAACCCAGCAGGATCACGGGCACGGCTACCGCGCCGGCGCCCGCGAGCAGCGCGCTCACCGGCCGCCGCCCGCCGCCGGGGCGGTCATCGGACCGCCTCCACCGCCAGCCCGGCCAGGCGGCCCGGCACCTCCCGCACCCGGTGCTCCTCCGGCAGGACGGTCACCAGCAGCGACTCCAGGGCCAGCAGGAAGTACGGCCCCTGCCCCTCGACCGCGTCCTGGAACAGCTCGCCGCCCGCCACCGGGGCCCCGCGCCAGGACGGGAGCCGCTTGCGGGTCTGCCCGTTCAGCGCGGTGATCTCCAGGAGCCCGACGCCCGGGACCTCCTTGACCAGCTCGGCGGGCTCGGGCCGCCGGGCCCGCCCCTTCGGGACGGCGACGACGCCGTCCTCGTGCTCGCTCAGCCGCAGGGACCCGAAGAACGCGACGGCGTCGGCGGGCCCGCCGTGGTAGAGGTGCGTGAACACCGCGTGCCGCCGCCCCTCCCACACCGCCGCCAGCACCGGGTCCGTCAGCCCGGTCTCCGCGTCGCGGGACGCGGTCCTGCCGACCCGCAGCCGCCCCCCTGCACCCGGAACTCCTGGTCGAACCGTTCGACCCCGATGTCGTCCGCCCAGGACAGCGCGCCCTCGCGGGTGCCGCTGGAGATCTCGTGCAGCAGGCCGCCCGAGGCGATCCGCGCCACCGATGTGCAGGGCTTTCCGAGGTCGTGGGTCCCTGCGATCCGGACCCGGATGCCGTCGAGGGACCGATGGGTGACCTGACGCCTCATGCCGCGACCCTTCGTGCGCGAGGTACGGTCAGTGACGAACGTGACGCTACGCGCGAGATATCCCCAGCGGGGCAAACCAGCCGGAAGTGGTCACCCCTCCGGACCCGGTATCGTCACCGCGTGCACCGCCGCCGCCCGCCCGCGGGACTCGCCCGTGGCGGCGCGCTTGCCGAGGGGTCGGACCGGGCGGTCGGTAGGGTCGTCTGGCCGTACGGCGCGCGCCGCCCGGAGACCCACGACCTCCGCCCGGCGCCGTCGGCGTGGACTCCGAGCGTGAGGTGAATCCGTGAGCAAGGTCGACGTCCTCATCCAGCGGTTCGACCCCGGGCTGCCGCTGCCCGCGTACGCCCACGCGGGCGACGCCGGGGCCGACCTGGTCACCGCCGTCGACGTCGAGCTGCCCCCGGCGAGCGGGCCAGGGTCCCGACGGGCGTCGGGATCGCGCTGCCGGACGGCTACGCCGCTTTCATTCACCCCCGTTCCGGTTTGGGCGCTAGGTTTGGGGTGACCATCGTCAACGCACCCGGTACGGTCGATGCCGGCTATCGGGGTGAGATCCAGGTGACCCTGCTGAACACCGACCCCCGCGCCACCGTCCGGCTGCGGCGCGGCGACCGCATCGCGCAGATGGTCGTGCAGCGGGTGGAGCAGGCGGTGTTCCACGAGGTCTCCGAGCTTCCCGGATCGGCCCGAGGGGCGAACGGATTCGGATCCACGGGCGGTTTCGCGGATAATGAGCACAGTCGAGAAGGAGCGTGAGTCGTGGCTTTTGGACGTCGCCGGCAGGCCGAGGAGCCCGCGAAGGGTACCGAGGTGACCGAGGAGCCGGTGGAGGCCGAGGAGGCCGCCGAGGAGGCTCCCGCGCAGTCCGGCTCCGAGGACGGTGGACCGTGGGACTCCGAGGAGGAGTACCCCGAGCTCCAGCGGCTCGATTTCGGCTCGATCCAGGTCCCCGTGGCGCCGGGGCTGGGCTTCCAGGTCAACTTTGAGGCCACCCAGGTCGACGACGAGGGCAACCCCCTCGACGGGCGGCCCGTCGCCGTGCTCGTGCAGTACGAGGAGTCCGCCATGCAGCTCCAGGTGTTCGCCGCGCCCAAGCGCAGCGGCATCTGGGAGGACGTGCGGCGTGAGACGGCCAAGGACATCGAGGAGGAGGCGCAGGGCCAGACCCAGGAGGGCGACGGCCCGTTCGGGCCCGAGCTGCTCGCCATGGTGCCCGCGCCGCTGACCGAGGAGGTCCTCGCGGAGATGCCCGACGAGGTCCGCGAGCAGATCCCCGCGGAGTTCGTCGAGCAGGGCTGGGCCCCGCAGATCATCCGCTTCATCGGCGTGGACGGCCCCCGCTGGTTCCTCCAGGCCGTGGTGCAGGGCGCCGCGATCGAGGACGAGGAGCAGTGGCAGGTCCTGGAGGACGTCTTCCGCGGCACCGTCGTGTTCCGCGGCGACGCCCCGATGCCGCCCCGCGACCTGCTGGAGCTCCAGATCCCCAAGGAGTTCTCCGAGGCGGGCGAGGACGGCGACGAGGAGAACGTCGAGACGTTCGACCCGTTCGAGCGCGGCCCGGAGATCACCGAGGTCCGCTGACCGTCCGGCCAGGCGCGGCGGTCGGCCCGACGCGCCGGCCTGGCGCGCCGGACCGCCCGGTACGCCTGTCTGGTACGCCTGCCCGGCTCCGGCCGAGAGCACCGCGAAGCCCGCCGCGGGCGCGCGCCCTTCCGCGCGCCTCCGGCGGGCTTCGCCGTTCCCGTGCGCCCCGCCGTCCCCTGCCCGCGCTCGCACCGCCGCCCACCGGCCGCGTGGCCGGTGCCGGACCTTGCCAGGACGGGCCCGCGGGAGGTCAATCGAGGCATGTCGAAGAAGACGCGCAAACGCCGCACCCGCAAGCGCAAGAGGGCGAACGGCGGCAAGCGGCCCAACGCCCGCCACTGACCGTCCGGCCCCCCGGCTCCTCCGGACCCCGGAACCGGCGGCCGCGCCGGCGCTCAGGTCTCGATGAGCTCGAACGGCATGGCGTGGGTGACGCCGGCGGTGCGGCCGGCCGGTTCGACGATGCCGGTCAGGAACGCCTCGCCGTCGAAGCCGGCGCCGAGCTCGTCGTAGTAGACCTTGTGGGCCAGCAGCGAGTCGACGCCCGCCCGGAGGTACCCGGTGACGTCCACGTAGTGGCCCGCCTCCGGCGAGCCGCCGAGCAGCGCGAAGCGCACGCCCTGCCACGGCTCCAGGTCCAGGTCGCGGAAGACCCACCGGTTGGCGGCGTCGCGGACGGCGTCGACGGCGGCGAGGCCGAGGGCGCGGTGGTCGGCCATGTTGAACGCGCCGCCCGGGAACCGCTCGCGGAAGTTCACCGAGATCACGACCTCGGGGCGGTGCCTCCGGATGGCGGCGGCGAGGGCGCGGCGCAGCGGCAGGCCGTACTCCAGCGTGCCGTCCGGCAGGTCGAGGAACTCGATCGTCTCGACGCCGACCGCCCGCGCCGCCTCGACCTGCTCGGCGCTGCGGACCATCCGGGCCCGCTCGGGTCCATCGAGTCGATCCCGGCCTCCCCGCGCGTGGCGAGCACCTCCACGACCGACTTGCCCTGCGCGGTCCACTTGGCGACCGCCGTCGAGCCGCCGTACTCCAGGTCGTCGGGGTGCGCGACGATCGCCAGGGCGCGCCGCCAGTCCTCAGGTACCGGTTCCATGCCCCCATCTTCGCCGATCTTGTTAGGGCGGCGTGAGGGTTCCCCTCCGGCGCGTAAGCATCCCGTAGCGAAAAGGATCAAGACCCGGTCCCGCGCCTAGCGTGGGCTGCCTCGAACGGCCTAGGGAGGGGACGGGCTGGTGGACGGGTTGTTCATCGTTCCGGTGAGCGAGCGCGGCGGCGGAGCGCTGGCGCTGCGGACCGGGCGGGTCGGCCGCGAGCGGGTCGGGATCGCCTTCAGCGGCGAGGACCGGCTCCGCGCGGCGTACGGGGACGGGCAGCGGTGGACGCGGCTCGGCGAGCGGGCCCTGCGGGCGCTGCTCGCGCCGCTGGGGGTGACGCGGATCCAGGTCGATCCGGTGTTCGTCGGGCCGGAGGTGCCCGTCGTGAGCGCGCCGAGGCGCGCGGCCCTGGCCGGGCGGCGCTGATGGCCGCGACGCGCGAGCGGGGCCCCGCGCCCGTCCTGGACGGCGCGAGGGCGGGCCGCGGGGTCTGGCCCGCGACCGCGCACCCCCACGCGGACGGGGACGTCTCGGTCGGCGGGGTCAGGCTGACCGCGCTCGCCGAACGGTTCGGGACGCCGCTGCACGTGGTGGACGAGGACGACGTGCGGCGCCGCTGCCGGGCGTTCCGCAGCGCCTTCCACGACGGGGAGGTGGCGTACGCGGGCAAGGCGTTCCTGTGCCGGGCCATGGCGCGCTGGGCCGCCGAGGAGGGGCTGTCGCTGGACGTGTGCTCGGCGGGCGAGCTGGCCGTCGCGCGCGCGGCGGGCTTCCCGGGCGAGCGGACGCTGATGCACGGCAACGCGAAGACGCCCGAGGACCTGCGCGCCGCGCTCGGCCACGGCGTCGGCCGGATCGTGGTCGACTCGTTCCACGAGATCACCCGGCTCGCGGCGCTGGCCTCGGAGGGCGCCCGGCCGCGGCTCATGGTCCGCGTCACCCCTGGCGTGGACGGGCGCACGCACGCGGCCGTCACGACCGGCACCGACGGCCAGAAGTTCGGCTTCTCGCTGGCGTCGGGCGCGGCCACCGAGGCGGTACGGCGCGTCCTCGGCCAGCGCGGGCTGGCGCTGGCGGGCCTGCACTGCCACATCGGCTCCCAGATCACCGACCCCGCCGCCTACGAGGAGGCGGCCCGGCGGATGGTGGGGCTGCTCGCGGCGGTGCGCGCGGAGCACGGCGCCGCGCCGCCGCAGCTCGACCTCGGCGGTGGCTTCGGCGTCGCGTACCGGCCGGGCGACCCCGAGTTGGACCCCGCCGCCGTGGCCGAGCGCCTGCGCCGCGCGGTCCGCGCGGCGTGCGCGGAGCACCGCGTCCCGGTGCCGCGCCTGACCGTCGAGCCGGGCCGCGCGATCGTCGCCCGCGCCGGGACGACGGTGTACCGGGTCGTCAGCGTCAAGCACGGCGTCGCGGGCGGCCTGCTCGTCGCGGTGGACGGCGGGATGAGCGACAACCCGAGGCCCGGCCTGTACGGCGCGCGCTACACCGTCCGGCTCGTTGGCCGCCGGGGCGCGGGCGGCGACCGCGCCGCGACCGTGGTCGGCCGGCACTGCGAGGCGGGCGACGTGCTCGTCCGGGACGCCCGGCTGCCCGCCGACGTCCGCCCCGGCGACCTGCTCGCGGTGCCGTGCACGGGCGCGTACCACCATGCGATGGCGTCCAACTACAACCTCGTCCGCCGCCCGCCCGTCGTCGCCGTGCGGCGGGGACGGGCCCGGCTGCTCGTGCGCCGGGAGACGGTCCACGACCTGCTGGCCCGCGACGTCGGCTGAACGCGCGGCCGGTGCGCCGGTGGCATGGCCGGATCCTAGGATCGGGCCATGCCACGCGTTCCGGACACGGCCGCCCTGCCGCGCGTCGGCGCGGACCCGAGCGTTCAGGATCTTCCGCCCGCCGCGCTGCGGGCCCTGATCGAGCACGACGACCCGGACGCGCGCCGCGTCGGCCTCGTCCGCCTGGCCGAACGGCAGGACGCGGAGGAAGACGGGTTCGCGTGGGCGGGCGTCCTGCCGGAGGCGCTGGACGCGTCGCCGGAGGCCGCGCTGGCCCAGGCGCGGCTCCACCTGCGCTTTCGCCTCGGCGCGCTGCCCGGGTGGCGGGCCGCGCGCGAGGCCCCGGTACGGATCGCGTGGCTGGCGGCGGAGCTCGCCTCCCGGCCCGAGGCCGTACGCGAGGAGCCTGCGGGGGAGCTGCTGTATCAGGCCGTTCGCGCGATCGGGGCCGCCGACGCGCGCGACCCCGAGGCGTTCGTACGCGAACTGGCCGCGCGGAACGACGCCGTCCTACGCGAGGAGGCGTTCCGTGTGGCGCGCGAGGCCCTGCACGCCGCGCTCCTCGCCCCCGCGCGGGCCCGTCCCCTGATCGCCGACCTCGCCATCGGCGCGGGCGGCGTCGGCGGAGCGGTGCGGGAGCTGGCGGAGCCGTGGGCGGCGCTCGACCCGCTTCCCCGGCACCGCGTCCTGCCGTTGCTGGACGGCGGCTGCCCCGAAGAGGCGGTGGACGTCGCGGCGCGGCACGGGCACCCGGACCTCCTGCGGGACGTCGCCGCCGACCCCGGCCGCCCGCCGCGCGCACGGCGGCGGGCGCTGGAGGCGTACGGCGACCTGGCCGAACGCGGCGACGTGCCCGGCCTGTTGCGCGTCGCGGCGGCCGATCCGCTGCTGCTCGCGGGCCCCGCCCTGCGCTGCCTGCGGCGGATGCACCGGCGCGGGCGCTTCCCGGCGGACGGCGACGTGCCCGCGATCGTCGGCCTGGCGCTCGCCGACCACGGGATCGGGGCGGACGGGTTCGCGGCCGTCGTCTTCTCGTCCCGGCGCGCGGTCGTCCGCGAGCTGACGGCGGCCGCCGGCGCGGACGACGCGTCGTGGCCCCGCCGCCTTGAGCTGCTCGTCGCGCTCGACGCGCAGGGCGCGGGGGAGCTGGGGATCGGGGACGCCGTGGCCGCCTCGGCTCGTTCGGCGGAGGACCCGAGGCCGTTCCTGCGCGCGCTCCGGGCGCTGCGCCACGTACCGGCGGAGCAGGCGGTCATCGACCTGCTGCCGCGCGCACCGCGCGAGGCACTCGACGCGCTGGAGGCCATCGGCGGCCCCCGCACCGTCGCGGCCCTGCGCGACGGGCTCGGCGCGGACGGCGAGGCCGTCGAGCATCTGCGGCCGTTCGCGTCCCGCGCGCTGGAGGTGCTGTGGCATCTCACCGAGGACGCGGGGGAGCGCCGTTCGCTGCTCGCGCGCCTGGACCCTCGCAGCGTGCCGCCGCGCATCGCGGACGACCTCGGCGGGCCGGACGCGGCGGAGCTGGCGTTCCTGCGCGCGGACCTCGACCCGGACGCTCCGGCCGGGGCCCTGTGCCGGATCGCGCGCAACGGGGACGCGTCCACCGTGCCGGCCGTCGCCGACCTCCTCCTGCGCGTCGTGTCCGACCTCGCCGCCGCGTGGAGGTCGGGGCCCGAGCCGTCCGTCCCGGACGCGGCGCGCGCCGCCGTGCGCGACCTCGGCGCCCGCCTCTTCCGGAGGGGCGCCGTCCGCCCGCGCTGCCTCCTCGACGCGGACGGACCCGAGTCCGCCGGGAACGCCCTGCTCGCGAGCGTCGCCCTCGACCTCGCGGACCGTCCCGGCCTCACGGCGACCGAGCTGGCGATCCTGCTCGGGCTGCTCCGCGGCGTCCCGTACCGGCGGACCAAGGCGCGCGTCCACCCGCTGCTGCGGCACCGCGACCCGGACGTCCGCAAGCACGTGATCGCGCTCCTCGCGGACGACGCCGAGGACCTGTCGGCGAGTCTGGTCCCGCTGGCGTCCGGCGACGACGCCCGGACGGTCCGGCAGGCGGTGCGCGCGCTGGCAGAAGCCCGCGCGACGTGGGCGGCGCCGGTGATCGCCGCCTGCCTCGACCACCCCAACATGAACGTCAAGAAGACCGCCGCCGACGCGCTCGCCCGCGCGGGAGCGCCCTCGGCCGTGCCGAAGCTCCTGTTCTGGCTGGGCGCTCATGACAACCCCGGCTTCCGCGAGTCCCTGGCCGGGGCGCTGCGGGCCGTGCTCGGCGACGCGTACGCCGCCACGGTCGTCGCGGCGGCCGACCACGCCGCCACCGAACGAGCCCGTGACCTCCTCCTCCGGGCCGTCGCCCTCACGCCCCGTTCGATCGCGGCGCTGGCCGCGCAGGGGTCGCCGTCCGGCGCGGCCCTCCTCGCCGCCGCCCCCGAACGTTCCGCGCCGCCGGACGCCGACCTGCACGCGCTCACGACCCGGGGCTGGGACGAGGAGGCCGCACGCCGTGTCGTTCGCGCGCACGACCCCGCGACGCCGCCCGATCCCCGCCTGCGGCCCCTGCTCGCGCGCTTCCTCGACCTGCCCGGCGCGTTGCGCTTCGCTCTGCGGCTGTGCCCGCCGCCCTGGAAGGACGAGGAGGCCGCGGCGTTCGCCCGCCACGCCGTACGGCTGGCCGAGGCGCTTCCCGGCGGCCCCGACGCGCCCGAACGGCAGCGCACGCTCGACGTCCTCCTGCGCGCGGTCCCGTTCCTCACGACGGGCGAACGGCTCGCCCTCATCGGACGGCTCCGGTCGCTGCCGCTGGCCCGTCCCGGGATCGTGCTGCTCCGCGCGTGCGGGGCCGTCCTCACGCGCGCCGACCTCGATCGCGCCCTCAACGCCGCGGCGAACGGCCCGGACCCGTGGTTGGCCGAGGAGGCCGTCCTCCGCGAGGCGTTCGCCCTGCCCTCCTCGCCCGCGCCCGAGGAGGGCTCACGCGAACGCCTCAACGCCCTGATCGACGCCTACCGCACCGCCGACCGCGAAGAGACGCTCGCCCGCATGACCGAGCTCCAGCCGCTCGGCGCGCCGCCGTGGACGATCGCCGAGGACGCCGCGCGCCCGGCGCCCGCGCCGCGCGTCCCGAGCGCCGCCGACCTCGACCAGCCGCGTTCCTCGGCGCAGCGTGAACGCCTCCTGTCCATGCTGGACGACCCGCTGCCGTCCCGCCGCGAGACCGCCGCCCGAACGCTCCTCGCCTGGCCCGAACCGGAACCCCGCCTGGCCGTCCTCCACGCCCACCTCGCGGGCCGCGTCACCGTTCCCGCCCACGACCTGGCCCCTGCGCTGGCGCTCGCGCCCGCCGAATCCGTTCCGGAGGACGACGCGTCCCTAGCACGGCTCGCCGGACTCGCGTCCCACCTCACGGGGTCCGACCTGGAACGCCTCGTTCCGTTCCTCCTCCGCGCCTGGGAACGCGACCCCACCGGCCCTGCGCGCCACGCCCTCGACCGCGTCCCGCGCGACGTCCTCGCCACCGCCCTCTCCGGACGGCTCGAAGCGGGCGCATGGGGCGTGCTCGACCTGCTGAAAGGTGCCCGCCTGACCCGTACGCCCGCGCTGGCCCGGACGCTCCAGCGCCTGCGGGACGAGGGCCGCGCCGAACCGTTCACCCTGGTCGACGGCCCGCTGCACACCCCCGACACCGCCGCCGCACTGGCCGCCCTTCGCACGAGGACGCCGCCGCCGCGGCCCCCGTCCCGCGCCGAGCTGTTCCGCCAGGCGCGTGAAGGAACCGTGGAGGAGATCCGCCGCGCCCTCACCGAACTCGCGGAACAGCCGCCGGACGACGCTCTCGCGGACCTGCTCAACGAGTCCGTCACCCACTCCGAGGCCCGCGTGCGGCTCCACGCGCACCGCCTCTCCCGCCGCGTCCTGGACCGTCCCGCCTACCTGGACCAGACCGTCCGCCTGCTGGACGACCCGCGCCCCGACATCGTCCGCTCGGCCGCCGCGACGCTGGGCCACGCCGCCTGGGAACCCGCGGTCCCGGGCCTGGTCGCGCTGCTCGCGCACCCGCGCCCGGCCGTCCGCGACGCCGCCGCCGAAGCCCTCGTCCGCATCGGCATCCCGGCGTCCCCCGCCCTCAGGCACGCCGCCGCCCGAGCCCGCCCCGACCGCCGCCCCCGCTACACGGCGGTCCTGGAGAGGATCACCGCCTGAACGCCGCCCCGGCGCACCTCACCCGCCCGCCCCGGGGCATTCGTAGTGGTCGACGGCCTCGAAGGCGGGCTGGATGGCCTTCCCGTACAGGGGGTCGACGACGTCGCGCACCTTCGACCCCGCCTTCAGCTTCCTCGCGGCGGTGCGGATCGCCTTGAGGACGGCGCGGAACCGTTCGGCGATCCCCGGCGGTGCGCTCGCCTGCATCCGCTCGCCCATGTAGAGGAGGATGGCGGCCCTCTTCCGCAGGTCCTTGAAGTCCAGCCGCCTGCCCTCCGCCGCGCCGCCCACGTCGGCGCGGAACACGACGGCGCCGACCTGGAACGCCTCCAGGTCCAGGCAGAACGCCGACGAGGGCGCCGCGGACGGCGACGGCCGGGACGCGGACGGCGACGCCGCGGCCCGGGGCTTCTCGCCCTCGGAGCAGCCCGCGACCAGCAGCGCCGCGGACATGGCCAAGATCCACACACGGGAGCCGTTCATGGCCGGAGCGTAGGCGACGCCCTCCGGGAGGGGGCCCGCCGCGCCCGGCGGATCAGGACGTGATGAAGTCGAGCAGGTCGGCGTTCAGCTCGTCCTTGTGGCTGGCGTAGATGCCGTGGCCGCCGGTCGGGTACTCGCGGTAGACGGCGCCGGGGACGAGCGCGGCGGTGCGCCGGCCGGTGACGTCGATCGGCGCGGAGAAGTCGGCCGCGCCGTGCACGACGAGAGCCGGGACGGTGATCTCGCGCAGCGACGCCCGGTGGTCGGCGTGGAACAGGGCCTGCTGGCACTGGAGGACGGCCCACGGCGACGCCGACAGGCACTGCCGGTAGGTGAGGTCCACGTGCTCGGGCGACACCCGGTTGCCGAGGTGGGTGGCGAAGAACGCCTGCGCCTGGCGGGCCAGCCACTTCGCCCGGTCGGCGCGGATCTGCGCGATCACGTCCTCGAACGCGGCCTCGGGGATGCCCTCCGGGTTGTCGCCGGTCCGCTTCAGGAACGGCAGGACCGCCGACACGAACGCGACGCGCGCGACGCGGTCCTCGCCGTGGCGGGCCAGGTAGCGGGCCGACTCGGCGCCGCCGAGCGAGTGGCCGACGAGCGTGGCCCCGCGCAGGTCCAGGTGCTCGATCAGCGCGGCGAGGTCGTCGGCGCAGGTGTCCGGCTCGTACCCGGTGGACGGGCGGTCCGAGCGGCCGTGGCCCCGCCGGTCGAACGCGACGCAGCGGAAGCCGCGCTCGACGAAGAACGGGATCTGGTGCTCCCACATGTCGGCGTTCAGCATCGCGCTCGCCACGAACACGATCGGCTCGCCCTGCCCGTAGTCCTCGTAGGCGATGCGAGTGCCGTCGGCGCTGGTGAAGTACATGTCGTCCCCTTTGTCGTTCGCTCGCGCCCAACCTAGGGAGCGGCGGTCGAACGAGGCGATGACGCGCGAGGTAATGCCATTCCGTACCCACCGCGTAAAGGCGAGCAGTTCTGGCCCGACGCGCGTCACCGCCGCCGTTCAGGCCCGCGCGCGGACGAGCATCGACAGCTCGGCGGGCGCGAGGGAGTCGGCGCGCGTCCCGAGGACGTCGTTCTCCCGGACGTGCTCGACGGTCTTCAGGCCGTGCTCGGCGAGCAGCGCCGACATCCCGCCGGGGTCGAGGAACGTCGTCCACGGCTCGCCCCCCTCGGCCGTCACCGCCGAGACGGCCGAGGCGTACGCCCGGCCCGCGCCGTCGCGCAGCTCCGGCGGCAGCAGGTAGTCGGCGACCAGCTCGGTGCCGGGCGCGAGGCCGCCGACGACCGCGAGGGTCCGGCCGATCGCCTCCCGGGACAGGTACATCGTGACGCCGAGCCAGCTCACCAGCGCCGGCCGCGACGCGTCGAACCCCGCCTCCTCCAGGCGTCCGAGCAGCCCGGCGGCGGGCTCCGCCTCCAGGTCGGCGGCAACGAACGCCACCGAGCCGGGGACCGCCACGCCCGCGCGGGCGAGCGCGTCCCGCTTCCACCGCTGCGTCGCCGCACGGTCGACCTCGAACGTGCGCACGCGGGCGGCGAGCCCCGAGCGGTAGGCGAACGAGTCGAGCCCCGCCCCCAGGACCACGTACTGGCCGATCCGCCCGGAGGCGGCTTCCTCGGCCAGCAGGTCCTCGGTGTAGCGGCTGCGCGCCGTGGCGGCCGCGCGCGCTCGGGCCAGCACGGGATGCGTGCCGTGGGCCCGGTGGTAGCCGATCAGCTCCTTGGCCCGTTCGCCCAGAAGGGCGGACGCGAGCGTGTCGGAGAAGACCGCGGGCGGATCGTCGACGATGAGATGCGCGGCACGCGCGGCGGACGCCATGAGCGCCGACTGACTGACTTCCATCATTCTGCCGAATATAACGCCCGACTTCTCGATCATAGCACAATTCAAGCAATTCTTCCAGCGTCATCAAGACACAATTCAGAAACGAATTTCTGCTTCCGTAATCTGTGGCCGCGCCTTTCGCGGACCAGAAATGGCCTCCCTTCGGGCGCGCCGGGTCCGGGCCCGCCGGAGCGCGGGCGAGGCGGCGTCCGCGTTAGGGGGTGTTAAGCCTGGTGTGGGGGGCGCTAAGAACCCGTCAAGGCGGGCTAAACCCCACATATGCAGGCGCTTTACTCCTCGTGGACCCCGGAAGGAACGGGGTGTGACCGGGATCGGGGAGGCCGCTGTGGAACGCCTGGAATCGGCCGTATGGCCGCTCGCCGGGGGTGTGGCGTGCGCTTTCGTCCTCGCGGCCGTGCTGAAGGACGCGGCCTGGCAGGTCGCGTTCGGCGCGGTGGCGGTGTCGGTGGCCGGGTGGGCGCTGCCGGCGTCCCCCGAGGCCGGCGCCGCGATCGGAACGGCCGGGTGGGCGTTCGTCACGGGCTTCGACGTCGCCAAGACCGGGGAGCTGGCGCTCTCCGGGGCGGCCGACGCGGGCCGGGCGGGCGCGCTGGTCGCGATCGGCGCGGCGGCGGGCCTGGCGGGCCTGGCGGGGCGCCGGTCCGCCGCGCGGCGGGCGCGCGAGGCGGCGGGAGCCGCGGAGCCGTCGCCCGCTCCCAGGGGCTCCGGTCACGAGCCGGGGGACGCCTCCGGGCGCCGTCCCCGGACCAGGCCCGCCCCGGCGCCGCCGCAGCGCGGCGACCGGTGGCCGGCGCGCAGCGGGGCCGCACCCGGCCCCGCGGAGACGACAGGGGAAGTCGAGCATGCATGACGTGGCCTTCGTACTGCTGACCGTGGCGGTCTTCGCCCTGTTCGGCCTGCTGGTGAAGGGGTCGAGAAGCTGTGACCGCCGAGAACGCCGTCGGTCTCGCCCTGGCCGCCGTTCTGATCGTGTTCCTGATCGCCGCCCTCTTGTACCCGGAGCGCTTCTAGATGAGTACGACCGTCGCGGGGGTCCTGTTCGCGGGCTCCCTCGTGCTCGCCGTGGCCGTGGCGTACCGGCCGCTGGGCGACTACATGTACCGCGTCTACGGCGGTACGAGGCATTCGCGCGCCGAGCGCGGGATCTACCGGCTGATCGGCGCGAAGCCCGACACCGAGCAGACCTGGGGCACGTACGCGCGCAGCGTGCTGGCGTTCTCGGCGGTGGGCATCCTGTTCCTCTACCTGCTGCAACGGGTGCAGGACAGGCTGCTGCTCTCGCTCGGGTTCCCGCCGGTGAAGGCGGACCAGGCGTGGAACACCGCCGTCAGCTTCGTCACCAACACCAACTGGCAGTCGTACTCCGGCGAGTCGACGATGGGCCACCTGGTGCAGATGGGCGGGCTCGCGGTGCAGAACTTCGTGTCCGCCGCGGTGGGCATGGCCGTGGCGATCGCGCTCGTGCGCGGGTTCGCGCGCAGGAAGACCGACCAGCTCGGCAACTTCTGGGTGGACCTCGTCCGGGGCTCGATCCGGATCCTGCTGCCCATCGCGTTCGTCGGCGCCCTCGCGCTCGTCGCGGGCGGGCTGGTGCAGAACTTCTCCGGCGGCGACACCGCCACCACGCTGGTCGGCGGCGCGCAGAGGATCGTCGGCGGGCCGGTCGCGAGCCAGGAGGTCATCAAGGAGCTCGGCACCAACGGCGGCGGGTTCTTCAACGCCAACTCCTCGCACCCGTTCGAGAACGCCGCGACCTGGACGAACTGGCTGGAGATCTTCCTGATCCTGGTGATCCCGTTCAGCCTGTGCCGCACGTTCGGCCGGATGGTCGGCCAGAACCGGCAGGGGTACGCGATCGTCGGCGTGATGGCCACGATCGCCGTCGCGAGCATCACGCTGATCAACGTGTTCCAGCTCGTCCACCACGGGACCGTTCCCGTCGCGGCGGGCGGGGCGACCGAGGGCGTGGAGACGCGGTTCGGGGTGTCGAACTCGGCGACGTTCGCCGGGGCGACGACGCTGACCTCGACCGGCGCGGTGGACTCGTTCCACGACTCCTACACCAGCCTCGGCGGCATGCTCACGATGTTCAACATGATGCTCGGCGAGGTCGCGCCGGGCGGCGTCGGCTCCGGGCTGTACGGGATGCTCGTGCTCGCGGTGATCACGGTGTTCGTGGCGGGCCTGATGGTCGGCCGCACCCCCGAGTACCTGGGCAAGAAGATCGGTTCGCGTGAGATCAAGTTCGCGGCCGGCTACTTCCTGATCACGCCGATCCTGGTGCTGACCGGCACCGCCGCGGCGCTTGCGACGCAGAGCGGCAGGGCGGGGATGCTGAACGGCGGCGCGCACGGCCTCAGCGAGGTGCTCTACGCGTTCACCTCCGCCAGCAACAACAACGGGTCGGCGTTCGCGGGCCTCACCGTCAACACCGTCTGGTACGACACCGCGCTCGGCCTATGCATGGCGTTCGGCCGGTTCCTGCCGATCATCTTCGTCCTGGCGCTGGCCGGGTCGCTCGCCGGGCAGGGGCGGACCCCCGCCTCGGACGGCACGCTGCCGACCCACCGGCCGCAGTTCGTCGGGATGGTCGTCGGAGTGACGGTCGTCCTGGTAGCGCTCACCTTCCTCCCGGCGCTCGCGCTCGGGCCGTTGGCCGAAGGAATCCACTGATGACGATCCAAGTAGCCGAAGCGCCGAGCCCCGCGCCCGAGCCGCCGTCCCGCAAGGGCGGCGGGAAGGTGCAGGGCGGCCTGCTCGACCCGAAGCAGCTCGTCAGGTCGCTGCCGGACGCGTTCCGGAAGCTGGACCCGCGCACGCTGTGGCGCAACCCCGTCATGCTCATCGTCGAGGTCGGCGCGGTGTGGACCACCGTCCTCGCGATCGCCGAGCCCAGCACGTTCGCCTGGCTGATCGTCGTGTGGCTGTGGCTGACCGTCGTCTTCGCCAACCTGGCGGAGGCGGTCGCCGAGGGCCGCGGCAAGGCGCAGGCCGACGCGCTCCGCAAGGCCAAGACCGACGCGGTCGCGCGGCGGCTGCGCGACTGGGCCCCGGCCGCGCGGACGCGCCGGAGGAGCGGGTCGGCGCGCCCGAGCTGCGGCAGGGCGACCACGTCGTGGTCGAGGCCGGCGAGATCATCCCCGGGGACGGCGACGTCGTCGAGGGCATCGCCAGCGTGGACGAGTCGGCGATCACCGGCGAGTCCGCGCCGGTGATCCGCGAGTCGGGCGGCGACCGCTCGGCCGTGACCGGCGGCACCAAGGTGCTGTCGGACCGGATCGTCGTCCAGATCACGCAGAAGCCGGGGCAGAGCTTCATCGACCGGATGATCTCCCTGGTGGAGGGCGCCAACCGGCAGAAGACCCCGAACGAGATCGCGCTGAACATCCTGCTCGCCGCGCTGACGATCATCTTCCTGCTCGCGGTCGCGACGCTCCAGCCGATGGCGATCTACTCCAAGGGCTACAAACCGGGCGTGCCCGACTCGCTGTCGCTGGACGCGCACGGCGTCACCGGCATCGTCCTGGTGTCCCTGCTGGTCTGCCTGATCCCGACGACGATCGGGGCCCTGCTGTCGGCGATCGGCATCGCGGGCATGGACCGGCTCGTCCAGCGCAACGTGCTGGCGATGTCGGGACGCGCGGTCGAGGCGGCGGGCGACGTCAACACGCTGCTGCTCGACAAGACCGGCACCATCACGCTCGGCAACCGGCAGGCGGCGGAGTTCCTGCCCGTCGCCGGGGTGAGCGAGGAGGAGCTGGCCGACGCGGCGCAGCTGTCCAGCCTCGCCGACGAGACGCCCGAGGGCCGTTCGGTCGTGGTGTTCGCCAAGCAGCGCTACGGCCTGCGCGAGCGGACGCCCGGCGAGCTCGACCACGCGACCTGGGTGCCGTTCACGGCGCAGACCCGGATGAGCGGCGTGGACCTCGGCGGCCCCGGCGGCGGCCGGGACGGCCGGGCGCTGCGCAAGGGCGCCGCGAGCGCGGTCGCCGACTGGGCGCGCGGCGAGGGCGGGAACGTTCCCGCCGAGCTGGGCCGCATCGTGGACGGCGTGTCCGCGTCCGGCGGCACGCCCCTGGTGGTGGGCGAGCGGACGGACGGCACGACCCGCGTCCTCGGCGTCATCCACCTCAAGGACGTGGTCAAGGAGGGGATGCGGGAGCGCTTCGACGAGATGCGCCGGATGGGCATCCGCACCGTCATGATCACCGGCGACAACCCGCTGACCGCCAAGGCGATCGCGGACGAGGCCGGGGTGGACGACTTCCTCGCCGAGGCCAGGCCGGAGGACAAGCTCGCCCTGATCAGGCAGGAGCAGGACGGCGGCCGGCTCGTCGCGATGACCGGGGACGGCACCAACGACGCCCCCGCCCTCGCCCAGGCCGACGTCGGCGTCGCCATGAACACCGGCACCTCGGCCGCCAAGGAGGCCGGGAACATGGTGGACCTGGACTCCGACCCGACCAAGCTCATCGAGATCGTCGAGATCGGCAAGCAGCTGCTCATCACCCGCGGCGCGCTGACCACCTTCTCGATCGCCAACGACATCGCCAAGTACTTCGCGATCATTCCCGCGATGTTCGTGGCGCTGTTCCCCGGGCTGGACGCGCTCAACATCATGCGCCTGCACAGCCCGACGTCCGCGATCCTGTCCGCGGTGGTCTTCAACGCGCTGGTCATCGTCGCGCTGATCCCGCTCGCGCTGCGCGGCGTGAAGTACCGGCCGAGCAGCGCGTCCAAGCTGCTCAGCCGCAACCTCTACGTGTACGGGCTCGGCGGATCGCCGCCCCGTTCGCCGGCATCAAGCTCATCGACCTCGTCGTCCAGTTCCTCCCGGGGATGTCCTGACATGCGTTTGCCCACCTGGATCCGGCAGCACCTCGCGGCCGTGCGGGCGCTGCTCGTCCTCACCGCCGTGCTCGGCGTCGCCTACCCGCTGGCCGTCTTCGCCGTCGCCCAGCTGCCCGGCCTGAAGCAGCACGCGAACGGCTCGCTGGTCGAGCACGACGGCAGGACCGTCGGCAGCGGCCTCATCGGCCAGTCGTTCACCGGCAAGGACGGAACGCCGATCGCCGAGTACTTCCAGAGCCGTCCGTCCAACGCGGGCGACGGCTACGACCCGACGGCCTCGTCGGCGAGCAACCTCGGCCCCGAGGACATCGTCGACACCCTGCCCGACCCGAGGCTCGCCGCGGCGGGCAAGGAGGACGAGAACGCCCGGCAGAGCCTGCTCACCCAGGTCTGCGAGCGCAGCGTGCAGGTCGGCGAGCTGGAGCACGTGGACGGCTCCCGCCCGTTCTGCACGCCGGGCGGCGTCGGCGCGGTCCTCGCGGTGTTCGGGACGCGCGCCGCCGACGGCTCGGTGCCGCACCCGACCCGCGTCGTCAGCCTGAACGAGGAGGCGGGAGTGGTGAAGGCGCCGTTCGTGGCCGTCTACAAGGGCGTCCGCGTCGAGCTGGCGAAGTACGGCGAGGACTACGCCGAGGGCCTCACCGTCCCGGTCAAGGGGAACGCCCCGGCGCGCCCCGCCGTCCCCCCGGACGCGGTCACCGCCAGCGGCAGCGGCCTCGACCCGCACATCACCCCGGCGTACGCCCGGATCCAGGTCGCCCGCGTCGCCAAGGCGCGGGGCGTGGACCCGGCGCGGGTCGAGAAGCTGGTCCGCGCCCACACCTCGGGCCGCGACCTCGGCTTCATGGGCGAGCCGAGGGTCAACGTCCTGAAGCTGAACCTGGCCCTCGATCGGCAGTACCCCGCCCGGGGCTGACCCCCGGACGTCCGCGGCGGGCCCGGGCCCGCCGCGGGCGGCGCGCGAGAGAGGAGGGACGTTGGGGAGCCGGGGACGGTTGCGGATCTACCTGGGGGCGGCCCCGGGGTCGGCAAGACGTACGCGATGCTCTGCGAGGGCAAGCGGCGGCTGGAGCGCGGCACCGACGTGGTCGTCGGGTACGTCGAGACGCACGGGCGCGCGAAGACCGCCGCGCTGCTGGAGGGCCTGGAGGTCGTCCCGCGCGCGGTGCGGCCCTACCGCGGGACGGAGTTCACCGAGCTGGACGTGCCGGCGGTGATCGCCAGGCGGCCCGGCGTGGCGCTGGTGGACGAGCTGGCGCACACCAACGTGCCCGGGTCGGCGAACGAGAAGCGCTGGCAGGACGTCGAGGAGCTCCTCGACGCGGGCATCGACGTGGTGTCCACCGTGAACGTCCAGCACCTGGACTCGGTCAACGACGTCGTCGAGCGGATCACCGGCGTGCCGCAGCGCGAGACCGTCCCGGACGAGGTGGTGCGGCGCGCCGACCAGGTCGAGCTGGTCGACATGGCGCCGGAGGCGCTGCGGCGGCGGATGGCGCACGGCAACGTGTACGCCCCGGAGAAGATCGACGCGGCGCTCGGCAACTACTTCCGCGTCGGCAACCTCACCGCGCTGCGCGAGCTGGCGCTGCTGTGGCTGGCCGACAAGGTGGACGACCAGCTGGGCCGCTACCGGGCCGACCACGACATCCGCGGCACGTGGGAGGCGCGGGAGCGGGTGGTCGTCGCGCTGACGGGCGGGCCGGAGGGCGACACGCTGATCCGCCGCGCCGCGCGCGTCGCCGACCGCAGCAAGGGCGCCGACCTGCTCGCCGTGCACGTCGCCCGCAGCGACGGGCTGACCGACGCGAGCCCCGCCAACCTCGCCCGGCAGCGGGCGCTCGCCGAGAGCCTCGGCGGCAGCTACCACCAGGTCGTCGGGTCGAACGTGCCGGACGCGCTGCTGGACTTCGCGCGCGGCGTCAACGCGACCCAGCTCGTCCTCGGCGCGTCCCGGCGCGGACGGGTCGCGCAGCTGTTCTCCCGGGGCGTGGGCGTGACGACGACCGCGCACTCGGGGGCGATCGACGTGCACCTCGTCACCCACGAGGAGACCAACCAGGGCCGCCGGTGGAAGGCGCTGCGGTCGGTGTGGGGCGTTCCGGCGCGGCGGCGCGGCGCCGGGTTCCTGCTCGCCGCGCTCGGCCTGCCGCTGCTGACCCTGCTGCTCGACCACGTGCGCGGGCCCGTCTCGCTGACCAGCGACATCCTGCTGTTCCAGGCCGCGGTGATCGGCGTCGCGCTGGTCGGCGGCCTGTACCCGGCGCTGTTCGCGGCGGTCGCGGGGTCGCTGCTGCTCAACTGGTTCTTCACCCCGCCGCTCCACACCTTCACCGTGCACGATCCCGAGGCGCTGCTCCAGCTCCTGGTGTACGTGGTCGTCGGCGTGACCGTCAGCACCATCGTGGACGTCACCGCGCGGCGCAGCCGGGAGGCGGGGCAGGCGCGCGCCGACGCCGAGGTGCTGTCCACGCTCGCCGGGGACATCCTGCGCGGCGAGCACGGCGGCGTCGCCCCGGCCGGCCGGACCGGCCCCGGCGCCCTCGCCGGGATCATGGAGCGGCTGCGCGAGACGTACGCGCTGACCTCGGTCACCCTGCTCGAACGCGACCCGGACGCGCCCGCGACGCCCGGCGCGACCCGCGACCCGGGCCGCTGGACGATCGTCGCGTCGGTCGGCGGCGAGCCCTGCACCTCGCCCGACGCGGGGGAGTCCGACGTCCTCGTGGACGACTCGCTCGCGCTCGTCCTGCGCGGCCGTACGCTGCCGGCGTCCGACCGGCGGCTGCTGGAGGCGTTCGCCGCGCAGGCCGCCGTCGCGCTCCGGCACCAGCGGCTCGCCGAGGCGGCCGAGCAGGTGCCGCCGCTCGCCGCCGCCGACCGGATGCGCACCGCGCTGCTGAACGCGGTCAGCCACGACCTGCGCACGCCGCTCGCGTCCGCCAAGGCGGCCGTGGAGAGCCTGCGCAGCCCGGACGTGGTCTGGAGCCTGGAGGACCAGGACGAGCTGGCCGCCACCGCCGCCGAGTCCCTCGACCGGCTGGACCGGCTCGTCGCGAACCTGCTGGACATGAGCCGCCTCCAGGCGGGCTCGCTCGGCATGGCCCTGCGGCCCGTCGCGGTCGAGGACGCCGTCCCGCGCGCGCTCGGCGACCTCGGCGACGCGGCCGCCGCCGGCGTGGAGATCCGCGTCCCGGACGGCCTGCCCGAACTCGTCGCCGACCCGGCGCTGCTGGAACGGGTCCTGGTCAACCTCATCGCGAACGCCCTGCGCCACAACCCGCCCGGACGGCCCGTCCTCGTCACCGCCAGCGCCCTCGCGGACCGGCTCGAACTGCGCGTGATCGACCGGGGCCCCGGCATCCCGCCCGCCGACCGCGACCGCGTGTTCGAGCCGTTCCAGCGGCTCGGCGACCGCGACAACCACACCGGCGTCGGCCTCGGCCTCGCCCTGTCGCGCGGCCTCGCCGAGGCGATGGCCGGGTCGATCGAGATCGAGGAGACGCCGGGCGGCGGCCTGACCATGGTCCTCACCCTCCCGGCGGCGCCGGACCGCGCCGCCGCCCCCGCCGGGACCCGCGACCGAGGAGAACGATGACACGCGTGCTCGTGGTGGACGACTCCCCGCAGATCCTCGCGACGCTCCGGCTCAACCTGCGGGCCCGCGACTACGACGTGCGGGTCGCGCCGGACGGCGGGCAGGCCCTCACCCGCGCCGCCGACTGGCATCCCGACCTGGTCGTCCTCGACCTCGGGCTGCCCGACCTGGACGGCGTGGAGGTGATCCGGGGCCTGCGCGGCTGGAGCCGCGTCCCGATCATCGTGCTGTCGGGCCGCGCGGGCAGCAGGGACAAGGTGGACGCGCTCGACGCCGGAGCCGACGACTACGTGACCAAGCCGTTCGGCGTGGACGAGCTGCTCGCCCGCATCAGGGCCATCACCCGGCGCGTGCCGTCCGACGAGGGCTCCCCGACCGTCCGGCTGGGGAGTGGCTGGTCGACCTGTCCCGCAAGACCGTCACCACCGCCCCGCCGGGAGACGGCCCGCCCGCCGACCGCGCCGCCGCCCGCAGGGCGCATCTCACGCCGACCGAGTGGGGCGTCCTCGAACGGCTCGTCCGCAACCCGGGCAAGCTGATCTCCCAGCGGCAGCTCCTGTCCGAGGTGTGGGGGCCCGCGCACCTCAAGGAGACCCACTACCTGCGCGTCTACCTGGCCTCGCTGCGCCGCAAGCTGGAGCCGGACCCGTCCCGCCCCCGCCACCTGATCACCGAGCCCGGCATGGGCTACCGCTTCGAACCCTGACCCCGCCCCGCACGGACCCGAGGAGAACGACGTGACCTACACCGACGGCGTGGTGAAGGACGAGCCCCCCGATCCCGCCGAACGGCACCGGCTGAGCGTGGTCGGCGGCCTCGCCGCCCTGTCGCTGGACGCGATGGCGTCCGTCGCGTACGGGCCCGAGGCGATCGTGCTCGTGCTGGCGCCGGCCGGGGGAGCGGGCCTGGGGTTCACGCTGCCCGTCACGCTGGCCATCGCGGCGCTGCTCGCCGTCCTGACGTTCTCGTACCGGCAGGTCATCGCCGCGTTCTCCGAGGGCGGCGGCGCGTACGGGGTCGCCCGGCGCCACCTCGGGCGGCGCGCGTCCCTCGTCGCCGCCGCGTCGCTCATCATCGACTACGTGCTGAACGTCGCGGTGTCGGTCGCGGCCGGGACGGCGGCACTGACCTCGGCGTTCCCCGAGCTGCTCCCGTACACCGTGTGGATCTGCCTGGCGGTGCTCGCCGTGATCACCGCCGTCAACCACCGGGGCATCGCGCACAGCGCCAGGCTCTTCGTCGCGCCGACCGCCGTCTACGTCGGCGCGATCCTCGCCGTCGTCGCGGTGGGCCTGCTGCGTGACGGCCCCGCCACCGCCGCGCCCGAGGCCGCCGCGCAGGCGCAGGACCTGCGGACGGTCGGGGTGCTGCTGCTCCTCAAGGCGTTCGCGAACGGCTGCGCCGCGCTGACCGGCGTGGAGGCCATCGCGAACGCCGTCCCCTCGTTCCGCCGGCCCCGGGTGCGCAGGGCGCAGCGCGCGGAGATCGCGCTCGGCGGGCTGCTCGCCGTGATGCTGATCGGGATCGCGCTGCTGATCGAACGGTTCTCGATCCGCCCCGTGCCCGGCGCGACCGTGCTGTCGCAGGTCACGGAGGCGGCCGTCGGGCACGGCGCCGCGTTCTACGTCGTGCAGTTCGCGACGGTCGTGCTGCTGGCGCTCGCCGCCAACACCTCGTTCGGCGGGCTGCCCGTCCTCGCGCGGCTGCTCGCCCGCGACAACAACCTGCCGCACCTGTTCGCGCTGCGCACCGAGCGGCAGGTGCACCGGTACGGCATCGGCTTCCTCGCGGGCACCGCCGCCGCGCTGCTGGTCGCGGCGCACGGCGACATGAACGCGCTCGTCCCGCTGTTCGCGATCGGGGTGTTCGTCGGCTTCACCCTGTCGCAGGCCGGCATGGTGCGGCACTGGCTGACCACCCGGTCCGGACCGGACGGCGGCAGGGCGCGCGGGTGGCGCTGGCGGCTCGCCCTGAACGGCGCCGGAGCCGTCCTCACCGGGGCCGCCGCCGTCGTCGTGGCCGCCACCAAGTTCACCCAGGGCGGCTGGCTGATCCTCGTCGCGCTGCCCGCTACCGTGCTGCTCATGGAGTGGGTGCACCGCTCGTACGGCCGGATCGGCGAGCGCCTCGGGCTCGGCCGCGTCCCCGCCCCGCCGCGCCCGCGCCGGTCCCTGGTCGTCGTGCCGGTCGGCGAGGTCAGCTCCCTGACCCGGCAGGCGCTGTCGGCCGCGCTGAGCCTCGGCGACCGGGTCGTCGCCGTCCGCGTCGTCGACCCAGGGGACGAGGCGGAAGGGGACGGCTTCGTCGAGGCGTGGGAGCGGTGGGCGCCCGGCGTGGAGCTGGCGCTGGTCGGCGGCGGGCGGCGCGGGCTCGCCGGGCCGATCGTCGAGTACGTGCGCGGCGTCCGCGAACGGCACGTGTTCGTGCTGATCCCCGAGGTCGAGCCCGAGCACGTCTGGCAGCGCGTCCTCCAGAACCAGCGCGGAGCGGTCCTCGCCCACGCGCTGCGCCGCGACACCGACAGCGTGGTGTGCCGCCTCCGGTTCCGCATCGCGCCGCAGGTCGCCGCCCCCGTGCCCTCCGCCTCCTGAACGCCTCACCCCCCGAACCCCCTCCCGGAAGGAAGCAGGTCAGTGAACGTCATCGTCGGTGCGGTGCTGATCCTGTCCGGTCTGCTCGTAGCCGGGGTCGGACGCCGCGCGGCCACCGGGCGGCTCGGCCGCAACCACCTCGCCGGCATCCGGACGAAGCGCAGCGTGGCCGACGACGAGTCCTGGCGGGCCGTGCACCAGGCCGCCGAGCCGTGGATGCTCGCGGCCGGGGTAGCGCTCGTACTCGCGGGGGCCGCCGCCGCGGCGATCCGTTCGGAGGGGGTGCTGGCGGCGGTGTCGCTCGGCGGTGCCGTGCTCTGCGCCGTGCTGGTCCTCGCCGCGTCCGCCGTCGGGCACGCGGCCCTCCGCGACGACGACCGGGACCGGGACGGCTGAGCGCGGAAGGAACACCCGGCGCGGGGTCAGAGGTAGCGGAGCCAGAGGTACGGGGTGGCGATCGCGACGGTGATGATCGTGACCACGATGCCGTACTTGGTGAAATGCCAGAAGCTGATGGGGTGGCCGTTGCGGGCGGCGATGCCGAGGACGACGACGTTGGCGCTGGCGCCGATGGCGGTGGCGTTGCCGCCGAGGTCGGCGCCGAGCGCGAGCGCCCACCACAGGGCGTCGCCATGGCCGGGCGGCTGCTGGTGGACGAGGTCGGCGACGATCGGGCTCATCGTCGCCACGTACGGGATGTTGTCCACGATCGCCGACAGCGCGGCCGACGCCCACAGCAGCAGCATGGTCGCGAAGCCCAGGCGGCCGTCGGTGACGTCGGCGGCGGCCTCGGAGACCTTGCCGATCACCCCGGTCTCCACCAGGGAGCCGACCATCACGAACAGGCCCGCGAAGAACACCAGCGTGGGCCACTCGACCTCGCTGAGCGCCTCCTCGGTGGTGACCTTGGTCGCCGCGACCAGCAGACCCGCCCCGAGCAGGGCGACCACGGAGGGCTCGTAGTGCAGGACGGGGTGCAGCACGAACGCCGCGACCACCACGCCGAGCACCGTCAGGCCCTGCCACAGCAGCCGCCGGTCGGTGATCGCCTCGCGCTCGCGCAGCGCCATCACCTCGGCGGCGCGGTCCGGGTCGTACACGAACGCCGAGCGGAACAGCACCCGGCACAGCCCGCAGAACACCGCCAGCAGCAGCACCACCAGCGGGGCGAGGTGGACCAGGAAGTCGTTGAACGACAGGTCGCCCTTGCTGGCGATGATGATGTTGGGCGGGTCGCCGACCAGCGTGGCGGTGCCGCCGATGTTGGAGGCCATCACCTCGGCGATCAGGAACGGCACCACGTTCAGCGCGAGCCGTTCGCACACCAGGAACGTCACCGGCGCGATCAGCAGCACGGTGGTGACATTGTCCAGCAAGGCCGAGGCGGCGGCGGTGAGCACCACCAGCATCACCATCAGCCGGTACGGCCGGCCGCGGGCGCGTTTGGCCGCCCAGATCGCCACGTACTCGAACACACCCGTGCGGCGCAGCACCGAGACGATCACCATCATGCCCAGCAGCAGGAAGATGACGTTCCAGTCGATCCCGCTCCGCTCGGAGAAGAACGCCTTCTCGGCGTCGGTGATGTGCAGCAGCAGCATCAGCGCGGCCCCGCCCAGCGCGACCGCCGTCCGGTGGATCTTCTCCGACGCGATCAGCACGTAGGCGGCGACGAAGACGACGACAGCGATGGTGGCCGGCACGGAGGCTCCTGATCTGGGTACGGCGGGGTCCCGCCGACCAGACTTCCCGGCTCACCGCCCGCGACCTTAACGCCTTTTCAGCGCCTCCGCCATTTGCGACTCCAGGACCGAAACCTCGCGTCCGTGCCGCGGGGGTGGAGTTTTGCCTACCGCGTTCGGCGTGCTGGACCCATCCCCGGCCGGTCGCGCGGTCCGTAATTTCGTTCCCGAGGCGCCCGCAGGGGGCGCGCTGAGGGAGGCACCGATGTTCGGACGCAAGGCAGCGGACCCGGCGGGGCGAGGGCCGGTCGTCCCGGCGGGCCCGCCCGGCCCGGGGAGGCGCTGAGGCTGGAGGCGGTCCGCAAGGTGTACGGGGGCGAGGGCAACCGCGTCACGGCCCTCGACGGCGTGTCGCTGTCGCTGCCCACCGGGTCGTTCACCGCGGTGATGGGCCCGTCGGGCTCGGGCAAGAGCACCCTGCTCCAGTGCGCGGCGGGCCTCGACCGTCCCGACGAGGGACGGGTGTTCGTGGACGGCGCCGAGCTCGCCGGGGACGGCGAGGCCGCGCTGACGAGGTTCCGGCGGCAGCGGATCGGGTTCGTGTTCCAGCAGTTCAACCTGATGCCGACGCTGACGGTCATGCAGAACGTGACGCTGCCGCTCAGGCTCGCCGGGCGCAGGGCCGACAAGGCCGCGGCCCGCGCCGTCCTGGAGCGGGTCGGCCTCGGCGACCGGCTCGGCAGCCTGCCCTCGGAGCTGTCGGGCGGCCAGCGGCAGCGCGTCGCGATCGCCCGCGCCCTGGTCACCGAGCCGAAGGTGGTCTTCGGGGACGAGCCGACCGGCGCGCTCGACACCCGCAGCGCCCGCGACGTCCTCGTCCTCCTCCAGGAGGCCGTGCAGGTGTACGGGCGGACCGTGGTCATGGTCACCCACGACCCGGTCGCCGCCGCGCACGCCGGGTCGGTGCTGTTCCTCGCCGACGGGCGGATCGTCGGGCACCTGGTCCGGCCGACCGCCGAGCAGGTCGCCGAGCGGATGACGCACCTGGCCGACGAGGTCGAGCGGCAGCGCGCGCAGGCGGGGGTGTGAGGACGATGGCGACCACGGCGAGGGCGTTCCAGCCGACCCTGCTCATGATCGCGTGGCACTCGCTGCGCAGGCGCGCCGGGGCGTTCGTCGCGAGCTTCCTCGCGATGTTCCTCGGGGCGACGATCCTGATGGCGTTCGCGTCCATGCTCGACACCGCGTCGGCGGGGGACGCGACCGGCGAGGCCCGCAACACGCTGGTGACCATGGCGACCGTGGTGGGCGGGTGGGGGCTGCTGCTGGTGGTCTTCGCGGTCACCTCGACGCTCACGCTGTCGGTGCGGCAGCGCGGCGCGGAGATGGCGCTGCTGAAGTCGGTCGGCGCCACCCCCGGCCAGCTCGGCCGCATGATCGTCGGCGAGGCCGCCGGCGTGGCCGTCGTCGCGGCGCTGCTGGCCGTCCCGCCCGCGATGCTCGTGGGCCGCGGGCTGCTCGGCCTGCTGCACGGCACCGGCCAGGTGCCGGACGGGGTCGGCTACGCGTTCGGGCCGGTCGCGCCGGTCATGGGCCTCGGCATCACGTTCGCCTCGGCGACCGCCGCCGCGCTGATCACCGCCCGGCGCGCCACCCGCGTCCGGGTGACCGAGTCGCTCGCGGCGGCCGAGACGGACACGGTGCGGATGAGCCGCAAGCGGATGGTCGGCGCGGGCCTCGCGCTCGCGCTCGGCCTGAACCTCGCCGTCGTCACCGCCACGGTGATGCGCGGCAAGGGCAGCGACGCCATGGCGACCGCCGGGCAGGCCGACATCTGCGCGGCGCTCGGCCTGGCCCTGCTCGCCCCGGTGATCATCCGCTGGGCGACCGGGCTGCTGGCCGTCCCGCTGCGGGCGCTCGGCGTGACCGGCGAGCTGGCGATCAGCAACCTGCGGCGGCGGACGGCGCGGATGGCCTCGATCGTCACCCCGATCACGCTGTTCACCGGCATCGGCGTCGGCACGCTGTACCTCCAGCACACCGAGAACGCCGCGATGGACGCCGCCGGGCTGGCCAAGACCGCCGAGCAGAAGAGCATCGAGACGCTCAACTTCGTGGTCATCGGGATGATCGTGCTGTTCACCGCGATCATGCTGGTGAACACGCTGGTCGCGGCCACTGCCGACCGGCGCCGCGAGTTCGGCCAGCAGCGCCTCGCCGGGGCGACCCCGGCCCAGGTGCTCGGCACGGTGGCGCTGGAGTCGGCCGTCCTGACGGTCGTCGGCGTGGCCTGCGGAACGGTCGCCTCGCTGTTCACGATCCTGCCGTTCGCCATCGCCCGGACCGGCTCGGCCGCCCCGGACGGCGGCCCCGGCACGTACCTGGCGGTCGTGGCCCTGGCCGCGGTCCTCACGGGGGCGACGGCGTACGGAGCGGCCCGCAAGGCGATCCGGCCCGCCGCCGTGGACGCGGTCGCGGCGAGCTGAGACCCCCCGACCGCGGCCCCGGCCGAGCGCGACCACCGCGCCCGCCGGGGCCGCGCCCGTGCCGCTTGCCTTTCCCGGGGACCGGGGCGATACTGGGTGAGCACTCACTCAAGGAGGACGGCCATGAGCGGCTCGGCGGACGTGCGGGAGCGGAGCGCCGGTATCCCGGTCGCCGGGATGCTCGGGGAACTGCGGGCGTTCTGGACGCGCGGGCGGCCGGTCGAGCGGGCCTGCTACGCGGTCGGGGCGCTCCTCATGGCGTCCGGCGCGGTCCACTTCGGCGTGTTCCTCGTGGACGGCGGGCCGTGGGAGGGCCCGGTCTCGTGGCGCAAGCCCGTCACGTTCGGGCTGTCGTTCGGGCTGACGCTCGTCACCATCGCCTGGGTCGCCTCGTTCGTGACGCTGGGGGAACGGGCCCGGCGCAGGCTCCTCGGCGTGTTCGCGGCCGCGTGCGTCGCCGAGGTCGCGCTGATCACCGTGCAGGGCTGGCGGCGCGTCCCGTCCCACTTCAACCAGGAGACCGCGCTCGACACGGTGATCACCCGCGTGCTCGCCGCCGGCGGCGGGGTGCTGATCGTCACGCTCGTCGCGCTCACCATCGCCGCGTTCCGCGCCGCCCCGGCGACCGCGCCCAGCATGCGGCTCGCGGTGCGGGCCGGGTTCGCGGCGCTGCTCGGCGCGCTCGCGTCCGGCGCCGCGATGATCGCGCGCGGCGTGGTCGAGGTGCAGAGCGGGAACCAGCAGCTCGCCTACCACGTGGCCGGGGCGCTGAAGCCCGCGCACGCCGTGACCATGCACGCGATCCTCGTGCTGCCCGCGCTCGCCTGGCTGCTGACGTTCACCGCGCTCCCCGAACCGCGCCGCGTCCGCGCGGTGGCCGCGGCCACGGCCCTGTACGCCGCCGCAGCGGCGGGGGTCATCGCCTGGTCGGCCGTGCGCTTCGCCACCACCTGACGCGGAGCGGTCAGCGGTGCCGGGTCTCCGGCGGGCGGTGCCGGGCCTCCGGCGCGCGGGGGCGGACCGGGCGCCCGAGCGCGCTGCCCGCCAGCCAGCGGGACCACGGAAGCTGCCAGTATCCCCAGCCGTTCGTCCACTCCAGCGGACGGTCCGTGCCGGTCACCGCGATGACGTCGCCGCGCAGCGACTGCCCGTAGAACCACTCGGCGAACGCGGGGACGCGTTGACGCAGCCGTGGCTGACGTTGGCGCGGCCCTGCGAGCCCACCGACCAGGGCGCGGAGTGCACGTACTCGCCGCTGCTGGAGATCTGCACCGCGTGCCGCACCCTCAGCTTGTAGTAGCGCGGGTCCCCGCGGTCGGTGACGCCCATCCACGCCGAGGTCATCACGACCGGGTCGCCCTTGCCCATCGCCAGGTGCACGCCGCTCGTCGTGGTGTAGGCCCGGCGCCCGCCCTTGCCCGCGCTGATCCCGGCCGTACGGACCGTGCGGCCGTTCACCCGGACCGTCATGCGGTGGGCGCGCACGTCCACGGTGCTGATCCGGGACGGGCCGACGCGGAACCCCGCCGTCGCGCCCGACGCCCCGTACACGCCCGGCGCCGCCCGCACGCCCGCCGTGTGCGCGAGGAGCCTGACGCGCTGCCCCGCCGGCCAGTAGCGCCGCGGCCGGAACACCACCTGCGACGGGCCCGTCCAGCGCCACGCGCCCGTGACGGGCCTGCTCATCTTCAGCTCCAGCGACCGTTCCACGGCCTCGCGGTCGGCGATGGCCCGGCTGAACGTCACGATGAGCGGCATCCCGACGCCGACGAGCTCGCCCGGCCGCGGCGTGACGTCCGCCACCGCGAACGTCGCCGACGGCCTCAGCGTGGTGAACCGTGTCGTGACCCGCGTGGGCGCGCCCGCGTCGTCCACCCCGGCCGAGGTCACGGTGTACGCGGTGCCGGGGTGCAGCGTCCACCGCGCCCGCCACGTCCTGCGGTCGGCCGACATCCTCCCCGCGACGCGGACGGGCCCGCCGCGCACGGTGACGCGCCGCAGCGTGCCCTTGAGGGCGGTGACGACCACGCGCCGGTCGGGCCGGACGCCGCGCGCGCCGTCCGCCGGGACGACCGCGATGGCCGGATCCGGCTTCGGCGCCCCGGCCTCCGACGCGCCGACCACCGGGCCCCGGCTCTCGCCCGCACCGCCGCCCCCGCCGCACGCGGTCGCGACGAGCGCCGGCAGGACCAGCAGGACCAGCCCGGACGCCGCCCGCCCGGGACGCCGCGCCCGGCTGGACGGGCCGGACCGACTGGCCGGGGCGGACCGGCCGGGATCGCCCGGTCCCGCGGAGCGGGCCCTCGTGCCGGACGGAGCGGACCGGCCGGGGCGGCTGACCTGGAGTCGGCTGGCATGGTGGCGCATGGTGGTCCCCGTAACTTCCCGAACGTGACGGCGTGCGCGCTCGGTAGCCGGTGCTCCACGCAGAGTCCGCGCACCTTGGCACGGTAGACGCTCCTCGTGATCGTCCTCCCGCTCCTCGCGAACTTGCGATGCCCGATCGGGGAACGGCCGCCGGCCCCTCGCCCCGTGCCCGCCCCCTTGCCCGCCTTCGTGCCGTTCGCCCCGTTTCGACGCAGGTCACCGCGCACGAGGCGGCTCGTGGCGGGACGTGGCGCTTTGGTAGATTCCGCCGGGCCCCCGAAGGGCATGTCACCGCTGGGAGGACGATCACTGTGGGGGCACGCGGCACGCTCCGGATCTACCTGGGCGCGGCGCCCGGCGTCGGCAAGACGTTCGCCATGCTCGGCGAGGGCCACCGCAGGCTCGCGCGCGGCGCGGACGTGGTCGCCGGGCTCGTCGAGACCCACGGGCGGCGCCGCACCGCCGAGCTGCTCGCGGGCCTGGAGGTCGTGCCGCGGCGGGAGGCGGCCTACCGCGACGCGGCGTTCACCGAGATGGACGTGGACGCGGTGCTCGCCCGGCGCCCCGAGATCGCGCTGGTGGACGAGCTCGCGCACACCAACGTGCCCGGCTCCCGGCACGCCAAGCGCTGGCAGGACGTCGAGGAGCTCCTCGACGCGGGCGTCGACGTGATCTCGACGCTGAACGTCCAGCACCTGGAGTCGCTGAACGACGTCGTCGAGCGGATCACCGGCGTCCGGCAGCACGAGACCGTCCCCGACGAGGTGGTGCGCCGCGCCGACCAGATCGAGCTGGTCGACATGTCCCCGAGGCGCTGCGCCGCCGCCTCGCGCACGGCAACGTGTACGCCCCGAGAAGGTGGACGCCGCGCTCGCCCACTACTTCCGCGTCGGCAACCTCGCCGCGCTGCGCGAGCTGGCCCTGCTGTGGGTCGCCGACCGCGTGGACGAGGGCCTCGCCCGCTACCGCGACCAGCACGGCATCACCGAGCCCTGGGAGGCCAGGGAGCGGATCGTCGTCGGCCTCACCGGCGGCCCCGAGGGCGGCACGCTGATCCGCCGGGCCGCGCGGATCGCCGCCCGCGCGGGCCGCGCCGACCTGCTGGCCGTGCACGTCGGCCGCAGCGACGGGCTCGCCGAACGGCCCTCGCCGCGGGAGCTGGCCCGGCAGCGCGACCTGGTCGAGAGCGTCGGCGGCAGCTACCACCGCGTCCTCGGCGACGACGTCCCGACCGCGCTGGTCGAGTTCACCCGCGGCGTCAACGCCACCCAGATCGTGCTCGGACGAGCCGGCGGCGCGGCTGGCAGTTCGTGTTCGGGCCCGGCGTCGGCGCGACCGTGGCCCGCGAGTCCGGCGACGTGGACGTCCACCTGGTCACGCACGAGCACGCCGGCAAGGGGCGCGGCCTCGTCCGCGTCGCCGGGAGCCCGCTCGGCGCGCGGCGCCGCGCGGGCGGGTGGGCGCTGGCGCTGCTCGGGCCCCTGCTGCTGGCGCCGCTGCTCACCGTCCGGGGCGTCCACCCGGGCCTGAACACCGACATGCTGCTGTTCCTGACGATGACCGTCTGCGTCGCGCTGGTCGGCGGGCTGTGGCCCGCCGTCGCCGCGGCGGTCCTCGGGTTCCTGCTGCTCAACTGGTTCTTCACGCCGCCGCTGCACACCCTGACGATCGGCGAGCCCGCCAACACCCTGGCCCTCGCCGTCTTCGTGGCGGTCGCCGTGGCGGTGTCGTCCGTCGTGGACCTCGCGGCGCGGCGCAGCCGTCAGGCCGCCCGCGCCAACGCCGAGGCCGAGACCCTCAGCCTGCTCGCGGCGAGCGTGCTGCGCGGCGAGAAGGCCCTGCCCGCCCTGCTGGAGCGCGTGCGCGAGACGTTCGGCGTGCGGTCCGTCGCCCTGCTCGAACGCGCCGACGGGGGCTGGCGCGCCGTCGGGTCGACCGGACCGGACCCGGCCGCCGACCCCGAGTCCGCCGAGGCCACCGCCCGCGTCGGCGACGGCCCGGTGCTGGCGCTGAGCGGACGGGTGCTGCCCGCCGCCGACCGGCGCGTGCTGTCGGCGTTCGCGTCCCAGGCCGAGGAGGTCCTGGAGTGGCGGCGGCTCGCCGAGGAGGCCGCGCGCGCCCGGCGGCTCGCCGAGGGCGACCGGATCCGCACCGCGCTGCTCGCCGCCGTCTCGCACGACCTGCGCACCCCGCTCGCCTCGATCAAGGCCGGGGTGAGCAGCCTGCGCGCCACCGACGTCGTCTGGGACCCCGAGGACGAGGCCGAGCTGCTGGCCTCGGTCGAGGAGTCCGCCGACCGGCTGGACGGCCTGATCGGCAACCTGCTCGACATGAGCCGCCTCCAGACCGGCGTCGTGACCCCGCTGATCCGTCCCGTCGCGGTGGAGGAGGTGCTGCCCGCCGCGCTGGTCAACGTCCCGCAGGACCGCGTCACGGTGGACGTCCCGGAGGACCTCGCCCCGGTCCTCGCCGACGCCGGGCTCCTCGAACGCGCCCTCGCCAACGTGGTCGAGAACGCCGCCCGGCACGGCCGCGACCGCGTCCTCGTCACCGCGAGCGAGCTGCGCGCCACCGGGCCCGGGGGCCTGGGCGGGGCCGGGGGAGCAGCGGGAGCCGGGGACGCCCGGGTGGAGATCCGCGTGGTCGACCGCGGGCCCGGAGTGCCCGACGACGCGAAGGAGCGGATGTTCGCCCCGTTCCAGCGGCTCGGCGACGCGCCCCGGGGGACCGGGGTCGGGCTCGGCCTCGCCGTCGCCCGCGGCTTCGTCGCCGCGATGGGCGGCGGGCTCCAGCCGGAGGACACGCCCGGCGGCGGCCTGACCATGGTCTTCACCCTGCCCCCCGCCCCGCCGGCCCCCGGGCCGGAGGAGCATGATCGGGGGGAACGGCACGAGGAGGAGGGGGCGTGACCCGCGTTCTGGTCGTCGACGACGAGCCGCAGATCGTCCGCGCGCTGCGGATCAACCTGCGCGCCAGGGGCTACGAGGTGGACGCGGCGGCGGACGGCAGGGCCGCGCTCGACCTCGCCGCGCGCCGCCACCCGGACGTGGTGCTGCTCGACCTCGGCCTGCCCGACATGGACGGCACCGACGTGATCAAGGGGCTGCGCGGCTGGCTGAGCGTCCCGATCATCGTGCTGTCGGCCCGGCACGCGTCCGCGGAGAAGGTCGAGGCCCTCGACGCCGGAGCCGACGACTACGTCACCAAGCCGTTCGGCATGGACGAGCTGCTCGCCCGGCTGCGCGCCGCCGTCCGCCGGTCCGCGCCCGCCGAGGAGGCCGCGGTGGTGTCCACCGGCACGTTCACCGTGGACCTGGCGGCCAAGAAGGTCGTGCGGGACGGCGCGGACGTGCGGCTCACCCCCACCGAGTGGCACATCCTGGAGGTGCTGGTCCGCAACGCCGGGCGGCTCGTCGGCCAGCGGCAGCTCCTGCGCGAGGTGTGGGGCCCCACGTACGAGACCGAGACCAACTACCTGCGCGTCTACCTGGCCCAGCTCCGCCGCAAGCTGGAGGCCGACCCCGCGCACCCCCGGCACCTGATCACCGAGCCCGGGATGGGCTACCGGTTCGAGGGCTGAGCGGCGGCGGTCCGGAGCGCCGCATCCGGATAGCCGGACCTGGGGTGATTCATCCGGTGGGGATGGTCCGATTCACCCCGTGATGCCATACGCTTCCCATCATGGACGAGGTTCCGGCCCGCACATCGCCGGGCGGCGACACTCCGGAGGCCGACCGCGGTCGCGGCGGCCTGCGCCGCTTCCTGCGGCGGATGGCTTCGAGCAAGGAGGAGCTGGAGGCCGAGGAGCTTCAGAAGGCCGGCGGCGACGAGGGCGCGACGCCCATCACCGCGTGCGGCACCCGCAAGCGCCACTGCGTTGCGGGTACGCTACGTACGGTGACGCTGCGCCCGCGCGGCGGTGCCCCGGCCCTGGAGGCCGAGCTGTACGACGGCACCGACGTGATCAACCTGGTCTGGCTCGGCCGCCGCCGCATCGCCGGGATCGACCCCGGCCGGCGGCTCCGCGCCGAAGGGCTGGTCAGCGTGCAGGACGGGCGCAAGGTCATGTTCAACCCCCGGTACGAGCTCCGCGGAACGTCGTGAGCGGCCGCCGGACCGGGGAGGCGGCGTGAACGGACCGGAAGCGAACGGGAGAGACGGCGTGGGCTCAGACGTGTCACCGGCGAAGGCCGGGCCGGCGCGCCCCGGCGCGGCCGAGTCCGAGGAGGGCGCGGCGCAGGCCCCCGAGGCCGCGCCCCGCGCGGGCGGCGCGGCGCGGGCCCCTGAGGCGGCGCCTCGCGCCGGCGGCGTGGCGGAAGCGCCCCAGACCGGGGTGTCCGGCGTGGCGGGGACGCCCGAGGCGGCGGAGGGCGCGCAGGGCCCTGAGGCGGCGAACGGCGCGGCGGAGGGCGCGGAGGGCCCCGGGGCCGCCGAGTCCGACGAGGAGCGCGCGCACGACACCGTGGAGGCCGCGGTACGGGCCCAGCTCACCAAGGCCCTCGGCGGGGTGCGGGGCATGGTCGAGGCCGCCGTCCCCACGATCGGCTTCACCGCCACCTACGTGGCGGCCGACGAGCTCAAGCTCGCCGTCGGCGTCGGGGTCGGCGCGGCGGTGCTCCTGCTGATCGTCCGCGTCGCGCAGCGCTCCAGCCCGCAGTTCGTCCTCAACAGCCTCATCGGCATCGCCATCGCGGCGTTCTTCGCGCTGCGGTCCGGCAAGGCCGAGGACGCGTTCGTCCCCGGCATCCTGCTGAACGCCGCCTACGGCGCCGGGATGCTGCTGTCGATCGTGGTCCGCTGGCCGGTCGTCGGGTTCATCATCGGCTCGGTCACCGGCGACCCGACCGCCTGGCGCTCCGACCCCGGCATCGTCCGGCTCTGCTCGCGGCTCACCTGGCTGCTGCTGGTCCCGTGCGCGCTGCGGGTGGCCGTCCAGTACCCGATCTACCTCGCCAGCGGCGACCAGAGCGGCCTGCTCGGCGCCGCCAAGATCGCGATGGGCTGGCCCCTCCAGGTCGCCGCCCTCGCCGCGATGGTCTGGCTCCTCGCCCGCGGCCGTACCCCGCTCACGCGCCAGACCTAGAAGCGCCCCGGCCCGTTCGCCCAAAACACCGGCGCCCGCTCTCGTTCGAGCGGGCGCCGTCGTGCGGGGCGGTGCGGTCAGCGGGCGCCGAGGAGTTCGGCCAGCTCGTCCTCGACGTCCTGGGTGGCGACGAACATCAGCTCGTCGCCCGGCTCCAGCGTGTCGTCGGAGGTCGGGACGAGGACCCGGCCCTCGCGCAGGATCGCGACGAGCGCGGTGTCGCGCGGCCAGCTCACCGAGCCGACCCGCTCGCCGCCGAGCGGCGCGTCGTCGGGGAGGGTCAGCTCGACCAGGTTGGCCTCGCCCTGGCGGAACGTCATCAGGCGGACGAGGTCGCCGACGCTGACGGCCTCCTCGACCAGGGCCGACAGCAGGCGCGGCGTGGACACGGCGACGTCCACGCCCCACGACTCGTTGAACAGCCACTCGTTCTTGGGGTGGTTGATCCGGGCGACGACCCTCGGCACGCCGTACTCGGTCTTGGCCAGCAGCGAGACGACGAGGTTGACCTTGTCGTCCCCGGACGACGCCACCACGACCTGGCAGCGTTCGAGGGCCGCGTCGTCCAGCGCGGAGATCTCGCAGGCGTCGGCCAGCAGCCACTCGGCGCGCGGCACCATCTCGACCTTGATCGCCTTGGGGCTCTTGTCGATCAGGAGCACCTCGTGGCCGTTCTCCAGCAGCTCCTGGGCGATGGACCGGCCGACGGCGCCGGCGCCCGCGATCGCGACGCGCATCAGGAGTCCTCCCCGTTCCCCGCGGCGACGGCCGCGTTGACGCGCTCGAGATCGTCGGCGCGGGCCATGATGTGCACGATGTCGCCGTCCTGGATCACGGTGTCGGACTGCGGGACGAGCGCCTCGCCCATCCGGGACAGGAACGCGACGCGGGTGCCCGCGGCCTCCTCCAGCCCGGCGACCTTCTGCCCCACCCAGGACGGCCCGGTCTCCAGCTCGGCGAGCACGACCGCGCCGGTCGGGTCGCGCCAGAGCGGCTCGGCGCCCTCGGGCAGCAGCCGCCGCAGGATCTGGTCGGCGGTCCAGCGGACCGTCGCGACGGTCGGGATGCCGAGCCGCTGGTAGACCTCGGCGCGCCGGGGGTCGTAGATCCGCGCCACCACGTTGTCGACGCCGAACGTCTCGCGGGCCACCCGGGCGGAGATGATGTTGGAGTTGTCGCCGGAGCTGACCGCGACGAACGCCGACGCCTGCTCGATGCCCGCCTCGGCGATCACGTCCCGGTCGAACCCGAACCCGGTGATCCGGCGCCCCCGGAAACCGCTGCGCAGCCGCCGGAACGCCTCGGGGCTCTGGTCGATGATGGCCACCGAATGACCCTTGTCCTCAAGGATGTGGGCGAGCGTCGAGCCGACCCGCCCGCACCCCATGATCACGATATGCACGGCCGCCTCATCGTCTCCACTCCGGAAAGATCCTGCCGGGCTGCAAAACTACACATCCGCCCAGGCGAGTACTACCCAACCAGCTTCCGGCGCGACCCGTGAAACCGTTCTTCCGAAAGTGTTCACCACGCCCCGGGCGGGGACATAAAAGGGGCGTCAACGCCAACGGCTAGAGTCTCGTCCCGTGTCGAAGGTTCCGGACCTTGTGAAGCGGGTGCTTCTGGGCCGCGCGCTGAGCAGCGCCCAGCAGCACGAGCAGCTTCTACCCAAGCGCATCGCGCTGCCGGTCTTCGCGAGCGACGCCCTGTCGTCGGTCGCGTACGCGCCGCAGGAGATCCTGCTCGCCCTCGGGGCGGGCGGTCTCGTGATGTACCACTACACCCCCTGGGTGGCCGCGGCCGTGGTGGTGATCCTGCTCACCGTGGTCGCCTCGTACCGGCAGAACGTCCGGGCCTACCAGAGCGGCGGCGGCGACTTCGAGGTCGCCACCGAGAACCTCGGCTCCAACTGGGGTGTGCTCGTCGCGAGCGCCCTGCTCGTCGACTACGTGCTGACCGTCGCGGTCTCGGTGTCGTCCGGGGTGGAGAACCTCGGGCCCTGCTGAAGTTCATGCAGCCGCACGAGGTGGCGGTGGCGATCGGCATCGTGGTCCTGCTGACGATCGGCAACCTGCGGGGCCTGAAGGAGGCCGGCGTCGCCTTCGCCGTCCCGACGTACCTGTTCATGTTCGCCATCGGCAGCATGCTGCTGTGGGGCGTCACGCGCCTGGCGTTCGGGACGGAGCTGAAGGCCGAGACCGCCGGGTACGAGCTGCACGGCGGCGAGGACGTCGCGGGCTTCGCGCTGGTCTTCCTGCTGCTGCGGGCGTTCTCGTCCGGCTGCGCGGCGCTGACCGGCGTCGAGGCGATCTCCAACGGCGTCCCGGCGTTCAAGAAGCCGAAGGGCGAGAACGCGGCCCGGACCCTGCTGATGCTCGGCGTCGTCGCGATGACCATGTTCGGCGGCGTCACCGCGTTCGCGTTCATCACCGACGCCAAGTTCGCCGACCAGGACCTGTTCCTGGTCAAGCCCGGCACCGGCGAGCGGGTCTCCGACTCCGACCCGGTGATCGCGCAGGTCGCGCACACCGTGTTCAGCAACTTCACGCCCGGCTTCGCGCTGGTCGCGTGCATGACCGCGCTGATCCTGTTCCTGGCCGCCAACACCGCGTTCAACGGGTTCCCGGTGCTCGGGTCCGTCCTCGCCCAGAACCGCTACCTGCCGCGCCAGCTCCACACCCGCGGCGACCGGCTCGCGTTCAGCAACGGGATCATCATCCTCGCCACCATGGCGGGCCTGCTGATCTACGCCTACGACGCGTCGGTGAGCAAGCTGATCCCGCTCTACACCGTCGGCGTGTTCGTGTCGTTCACCGTCAGCCAGGTCGGGATGGTCCGGCACTGGAACCGGCTGCTGGCGGGCGAGCAGGACCCGGCGCAGCGCCGCCGGATGAGGACCTCCCGGGCGATCAACGCGTTCGGCGCGATGCTCACCGGCGTCGTGCTGGTCGTCGTGCTGATCACCAAGTTCGCCCTCGGCGCCTACATCGTGTGCATCGCGATGCCGGTGCTGTTCCTGCTGATGCGCGCGATCCGGCGGCACTACGACCGGGTCGCCGAGGAGCTCGTCCCGTCCGGCGAGGACGTCGCGCTGCCCGCCCGCAACCACGCCATCGTGCTCGTCTCCAAGATCCACAAGCCGACCCTGCGGGCCCTGGCGTACGCCCGCGCGACCCGGCCGTCCAGCCTGGAGGCCGTCACCGTCGCCGTGGACGCCGAGGAGTCGCAGCGGCTCCAGGAGGAGTGGGACGCGCTGGACGTGCCCGTCCCCCTCAAGATCCTCGACTCGCCGTACCGGGAGATCACCCGGCCCGTCCTGGACTACGTCAAGAGCGTCCGCCGCCGCAGCCCCCGCGACGTCGTCACCGTGTTCATCCCCGAGTACGTCGTCGGGCACTGGTGGGAGCAGCTCCTGCACAACCAGAGCGCCCTGCGGCTCAAGGGCCGCCTGCTCTTCCAGCCCGGCGTCATGGTGACCAGCGTCGCCTGGCAGCTCCACTCCTCCGACCGGCTGAAGGGCCGGATCGAGCCGCCCGGCCCCGGCTCGTCCCGCCGCCCGCCCCGCACCCCGCCCGAGCAGGACGGAGCGCGCGCCGGTGGCGGTATCGTTTCGGAACGTGACAGCTGATCTCGGTCCCGACGACCCCGCCCCCGCCGGCGACGGCCCCGCGCTGGGCGACCTCCTCGACCTGGAGGTCGGCAACGTCGCCAACGGCGGGTTCTGCGTGGCCCGGCACGAGGGCCGCGTCGTCTTCGTCCGGCACGCCCTGCCCGGCGAACGGGTCCGGGCCCGCGTCACCGACGTCACCAAGAACTTCCTGCGCGCCGACGCCGAGGAGGTCCTGACCGCCTCGCCCGACCGCGTCGAGGCGCCGTGCCCGTTCGCCGGCCCCGGCCGCTGCGGCGGCTGCGACTGGCAGCACGCGTCCCTGCCCGCCCAGCGCCGGCTGAAGGCGGCGGTCGTCGAGGAGCAGCTCCAGCGCCTCGCCGGGATCACCCGCACCGTCCTGGTCGAGGAGGTGCCCTACCCGGTCTCCGACGAGTTCACCCCGGCGCCGGGGCTCGGCTGGCGCACCCGCGTCCAGTTCGCCGTCGTGAACGGCGACGTCGGCCTGCGCCGCCACCGCTCCCACGACATCGAGCCGATCGACGAGTGCCTGATCGCGCACCCGGGCGTCGAGCTGATGGGCATCGAGCGCAAGCGCTGGCCCGGCGCGAGCGGCGTCGAGGGCATCGTGTCGTCCACCACCGGCGACCGCCTCGTGGTGCTGCGGGGCCGCGACCGCCGCAAGATCCGCGTCCCGCGCCTGGACGTGCCCGTGCGCCTCGTCCGCGGCAAGCCCGAGCCGGGCGCCAACCTCCCGTACGTCCGCGAGGAGGTGTCCGGGCGGATGTTCCAGGTCAGCGGCAGCGGCTTCTGGCAGGTCCACCCGGGCGCCGCGCAGCTCCTCGCCGACGCCGTCGTCGCCGCCCTCGAACCGAAGCCCGGCGACATCGCCCTCGACCTCTACTGCGGCGTCGGCCTGTTCACCGGCGTCCTCGCCGACCGGATCGGCCGCGACGGCCTCGTCGTCGGCGTCGAGTCCGACGGCCAGGCCGTCCGCGACGCCAAGTTCAACCTGCGCGACCTGCCGAACGTCGCGATCGAGCGCGGCCCGGTCGAGGAGGTCGTCGCCGACCTGGAGTTCGGCCGCGCCGACGGCTCGGACCGTTCGCAGAACAAGCGCGGCGGCCGGGGCCACCAGGGCGGCGCCCGCGTCCGCCGCGCCGACCTCGTCGTCCTCGACCCGCCCCGCACCGGCGCGGGCAGGCAGGTCGTCGACCAGATCACCCGCCTCGCCGGCCGCAAGATCGCCTACGTCTCCTGCGACCCCGCCACCCTGGCCCGCGACCTGGCCTACTTCAGCGAACGAGGCTGGGTCCTGGACACCCTCCGCGCCTTCGACGCCTTCCCCATGACCCAGCACGTCGAATGCCTCGCCACCCTCGTCAAGGGCTGACCCGGACCGAGCGTCCGTGACGGGATCGGGGCGCGCGCCGTAGCCTGACGTCGTCGAGACGCACGGGAAGGTGCGAGGCCGATGCCTGACGGGATCACCATCGGAACCCGGCTGCGGGCCCTGCGCCGCTGGCGCGGAATGAGCCTGGACGAACTCGCGGGCCTCACCGGCCTCAGCAAGTCGTTCCTGTCCCGCGCCGAGCGCGGGCAGCGGACCCTGGACCGCCGTTCCCACCTCGCCGCGCTGGCGTCCGCGCTGCGGATCAGCGAGTCGGACCTCGTCGGCGGACCGCACCTGTCCGCCGACCCCGTGCAGTCCGCCCCGCACACGCACGTTCCCGCGCTCCGGGTCGCGCTTCAGTCGAACTCTCTGCTGTCGCCCGCGACGGACCGCGCCCGGCCCCTGCCGGACCTGGCCGCCGCCCTGCGGTCCCAGATCGAGCCGCTCCGCCGCGCGTGCGACTACACCGCCATCGGCGCCCTCCTTCCCGACATCCTGGACGAACTTCACGTGCACGTGGCGGCTCCGGCCGACGAGGCCGTACAGCGGCAGGCGCTGGAACTCCTGGTCGAGGCGTGCGTGTGCGCCGCGTTCACGGCCAAGAACCTCGGCTACGTCGACCTCGCGTACGTCGCCGCGAACCGCGCGATGGAGGCGGCGAGGTTCCTCAACGATCCGGTCCAGATCGGGAAGGCGGAGTTCCTGCGCGCGCAGACCATGCCGAAGACCGCATGGGACCGCGTGCTGCTCTCCACGGAGCGCGCCGCCGACGCCTTGGAGCCGCACGTGAACGGCGCGTCCGGCCACGAGGTGCTGGGGATGCTGACGCTGTCCGCGTCGCTGGCCGCTGCCTCCGTCCGCGACGGCGAGCGTGCCGAGCACTGGCTGGACGAGGCGAGGCGGATCGCCGCGCGCGTGCCGGACGAGCCGCTGGCGAACTGGCAGTCGTTCTCGGCGACGAACGTCGGCGTCTGGGACGTGACGGTCGGCGTCGAACGGGGCGTGGCTGGGGCGGGCGTCCTCGAACTCACCGGGGCGGTGCGCGAGGAGAAGCTCGGCCGCTCGTCGCGGCGTGCCGCCTACCTCGCGGATGTCGGACGCGGCCTGGCGCGCGACCCCCGGACGAGGGGCGATGCGGTGCGGTGGCTCCAGCGCGCGGAGCGCGTCGCGCCGCAGCGCATCCGCAACTCGGTCGCCGTCCGCGAATCGATCGCGGTGATGCTCGAACAGGCCCGGGTCGCCTCGCAGGGACGTGAGCTGCGAGGGATGGCAGCCCGGATGGGCGTGCCGCACTGACGCGTTCCCGCTGGGAGTAAGACCGTTGCCGCATGGCAACTCCTACTGTCACGGCGCGCATACGTTCTGTGTCCATGGACGCGATACGACACCTGGGGTACCTCCGTTCCGAGCTGATCGCGCGGAAGTGGAGGGCGGAGATTCGGTCCCGGCCGAACGGTGAGGTTCTGCATGTGCAGAATCCGGCGTTCGCTCGGATGGATGGCGAGATCGCTTGCGAGGACGACGTCTTCCGCTGGTCCTGGGGCCGGTCATCGAGCCCGTGACGGCGGTGACGGGTGTCGCGGACCGCGTCGTGTACGTGCTGCGCGACGTCGGGCCATGACCGCACGCGCGTAGCGGGCCGTACGGGACACAGCGACCCCGAGGGACGGGGGGACGCGCGGCCGGTGCCTGCGCCCGCCCCTCGTCGGGCACCGGCCGCGCCGTTCAGTCCAGTTACTGGGCTGGGGCGAACAGTTTCTGCATTTTCATGGCCATCCATTCTCCGGCGATGACGGATTCGGGTGGCTGTTGGCCGGGGACGGAGTCGAGGGACGGGAGCGGCTCGATGACGGCGTCGTGGTTGGGCTGGAAGAAGAACGGGACGGACAGGCGTGAGGACGTGTCCGCCCTATCGGGGTTGACCACCCGGTGCATGGTCGAGACCCACCGTCCGCCGGTCCACAGGGCCATCAGGTCGCCGATGTTGATGACGAAGCTGCCGGGGATGGCGCGGACGTCGCGCCAGGTGTTCTCGCCTTGCAGTACCTGGAGCCCTCCGGTGTCGTCCTGCTGGTACAGGACGGTCAGTCCGCCGAAGTCGGTGTGGGCGCCCCTGCGGAGTTGTCCGGGCAGCGGTTCGTCCACCTGGGGGTAGTAGTAATTGGCGACGAGTGAGGAGACGTGCCGGTCGAACTTGCCGTCGAAATGGTCCTCGTCCAATCCGAGGGCGCGGGCGCACAGGCGGAGCAGGTCGGTCGACAGCGCGTGGAGCGCGTTCATGTACTCTATCCAGGTGTCCTTGAAATCGGCCGGCTCCTCCGGCCACAGATTGGCCAGCTTCCAGGTCGCCGGATAATCGCCGAGCGCCTCGCGTTCGGCGTCGCTCAGTTCTCCCGTGACGTGTACGCCGAAGGATTCGCACAGATCGGGCGGTGTCCTGCGGTCGAGGCTCTGGGCGGTGGTGCCTCCGGACGGGCGGAACCCGGAGTAGCCGGGGCGGCTCGCCGCACGGTCCTTCTCGGCGTCGGGGAGCGTGAAGAACGCGGTGGTCGCCGTTCGCATCCGGTCGATGAGCTCGGGCGGGACCCCGTGGCCGACGATGACGAAGAAGCCCGAGGTCCGGCATGCCCTGCCGATCGCCTCGGCCAGCGCGGCGCGTCCGAACGCGCCGTCCCTGGTGGAGATGTCGATGACCGGTACGTACCCGTCGACCATGGTGACCGATTCTGGATTCATGGAGTGCCTCCTGTATGCCATGACTTCCAGTGTCACGTTGAATCGGTCCCGGAGACTTTCCGTCTCCCGCGATGCGGGCCACCAGCGATGATCAGTCGGCAACCTTCAAAGGGAAGGGAGGCGTCGGCCCGTGAGGCACCGGACGGGGCGGGGCGGTCAGGCGTTGCCGAGCATTCGGTGCTTTTCGCTTTCCGGGGCATCGAGGGAACGGAGCGCATGGCTCAGATAGCCCTCTTCGTAGGCGAAATGGGCCTTCATGACGGCCTTGATGTCGTTGATCTGCTGGAAGAGCCGCTGGGGCGAGGTCTCCGGGGAGTCCAGGCTCTGCTGGAAGTCCGCGAGGAGCTGTGAGAGGACTTGGTGCTCGCGCTTCAAACGCGTTATCGCGGGCTCCAGTTCGGGCATCCGGTCCAGCAGGGCCGGGAAGAGGTCGGCGTCCTCGCTGCGGTGATGGCTTCCAAGGGCGGTGCAGAAGGTGAAGCAGAAGTCGCGGAGTTCGGGTTCGAGAGCCTGGGCCCGTACGCCGGAGCGGATCGCCTTTCGCGCGTCCTCCAGTGCCTTCTCCAGGCGGTGGTGGACGTTCTGCAACTCCATGTGCCAGGCGAAGACGCGGTTGCGCAGCATGGCTTCCTTTCGGGGACGTGGGGGCGGGAGCGCGGCGGGCCGTGGCCGGTGGAGGGTCGGGCAGCGGCCCGCCGCGGGTTCGTGGCCCGGGGCCGTCTAGCGGCTGAGCACCGCGGCCAGGAGCGCCACGGCCACCGAGGCGCTCGCGGCGATCAGGGACAGCAGCGCGACCGTGTGCCGGAAGCGGCTGTCCAGGTGGCCGCGGGTGACCTGCTCGCGCTGGATCGCGCCGACGCGGTCCTCCAGCTCGCCGATCTGGCGGGTCTGCGCGTCCAGTTGCCGCTCGCTCAGCTCGTTGCGCTGGAACAGCAGCGCGAGCTGGCCCTCCAGGTTGGCCAGGCGCACGTCGAAGCCGCGCCGCAGCTCCGACAGGGCCAGTTCCATGGTGATCGGTCCTTCCTCTGTCACGGGTTACCCGCCCCTTCGTTGGTGTCGGGGCCGCGCGGGGGACCTGGGAGGAGGTCCGTGTCGGGCGGACCCGGGGACCACCTTAGGTACCTATCAGTAATATTACAAGGATCAACCGGTAAATAACGGAAAGTCCGGTGTAAGAAATATTCTTCTGGTGGTTACTGGATGTTCCTTAATGTTTCCGCCATGCTGGGAGGATGGCTGGAGAGCTGGACCGGGGGAGGATCGCCAAGTACGTCGTGGCCCGGCGCGGATCGCTCGGCCTGACCCAGGAGCAGCTCGCCGAGCGGGCCGGGGTCACGGTCAAGACGATCTACAACCTGGAGGCGGGCGACCGCTGGCCCCAGGCGCGCACGCGCAGCGCGATCGAGGACGCCCTGCAATGGCGGCCCGGCGACCTGATCAGGATCGGCGAGGGGAACGAGCCGGCGGGGGCGCAGCCGCCCGTGGACGCCGACCGGGCGCTGCGGGAGCTCGGCGAGCTGAACGCCTACTTCGCCGACCTGCGCGCCGATCCCGGCGACAAGCGGCGGATGGCGCTCGCGTTCCTGCGCGCCCTGTACGGGGAGCCGGACGGACGGTGACCTTTTCCGGAGTCTGAAAAGATTTCCTGTTATGACCGGTTGTTGCGGTCACTGACAAGCGTGCAGACTGGGGTTGCCGATCCAGGTCAGGAGCCCGCCTCGCGCGGGCGGAGGAGTGTCACCGATGCGCGCACGCGGCGTCCGTGCCCAGTGGACCCGCGGTGCC
This sequence comes from Actinomadura sp. J1-007, assembly GCF_009793335.1. GTDB lineage: Bacteria > Actinomycetota > Actinomycetes > Streptosporangiales > Streptosporangiaceae > Spirillospora > Spirillospora yumaensis. The sequence goes on from NZ_WING01000001.1 coordinate 6,387,957, forward strand.
ACGGCCGCCTGCGCGGGGGCCGCGGCCGGGGCGGCGGCGGGCGCCGCCGCGATCGCGCTCGGCGACGGCGCGGGGACGATGGCGGTCGTCAACACCGGTCTGGCGGTCGGCGTCGCCGGCCTGTCGGTCACGGTCGCGGGCCTCGGGGCGGCCGTCGTCCGGCTCTCCCGCGACCTGCGCGAGCAGCGCCGCCACCTGTCCCGGCACATCGAGGCCCAGACCCGCGCCCTGCACCACGCCGCCCGCCTCGCCGCCGACCACATCGACGAGAAGCACTGACCGGCGGATGGGGTGGGTGCCGGTCGGCCGCCTCCGGTAGTTCCGGGCCCACCCCCCGGTGGGCCCGGGCTACCTCCAGTAGAGGACCTTGGCGGTGCCTGCGGAGAGCTTGGCGGCGCTCGGGCCGTGCTGGACGACCTGGAAGCGGACGCGGTGGTCCTCGCCGACGGTGTCGGCCGACACCCCGTACAGCAGGTTCGTCTCGTCGCCGACGGACGCGAAGTCCTGCACGGCGCCCTCCTCGAACTTGCCGGTGTCGTTGACGTCGACCTCGATCGCGCGGGCCTGGATGCGGGTGCCCGCGGGCACGCCCTCCACCCGTACGGACGCGGTGAGCGCGTAGCGCGCCGGGCCGGTGAGGACGCTCGGCCCGCCCTCGTCATTGTGCTGGTGGTTGGAGTCGGCGTACTCGGTGTCCCACGTCACGGTGGTCCACTCGCCCGGCTTGAGCTGCTGCTCGGCCTTGGCGCCGACGGACACGTAGTCGGGCATGTCGTCGTCCCCTCCGGGCGAGACGCCGACGCGCCACTGCCCGTAGTCGCTCTTGATCGCGCGGTCGTAGTCGACGCCCACGCCGTTGATCGTGTGGTCGTTGGAGTACTGCTGGAGCTGGGCGCGCAGGTCCCACTTGCCGCCGGACCAGGCGTAGGTCTGCCAGGCGTACGCCGCCTTGCCCGCGTCCAGGGCGCGCTTGACCGGGCCGAAGCCCGCGTACAGCCCGACCCGGTCGCGGCCGAGCACGGCGGCGGCGCCGTCGAGGTAGGCGTTGATCGCGGACTGCTGGGCGGACGAGGCGTCGAAGTCGACCGCGAAGTAGACCGGCCGGTCGGACGGCATCCCGAGCGCCGCGGCCTGCCGCGCGGCGTCCCTCGCGTCGTCCTCGCCCGCGCCGCGCCCGGCGAGCGCCCGGTTGGCGGCGCTCTCCCAGACCACCACCAGCCAGATCCCGGCGGCCGACAGCTCGTCCGCCTCGGCCTTGGTGAGGTTCTTGCCGGTGGTGTCGTGCGAGAGGTAGCGGCACGCGAACTTCGCGCCGGCGCGTTTCAGGGCCGCCGCGCCCGGACGCCCCCACGCGTAGTCGACGCCGAAGACTGCCATGTGAGCTCCATGGGTCGGAAGCGGGGTCCGGACGATTCAACCGGGATCTCCTCCCCGTCGCAGGCGAATCGCAAGGTTTCCGGCACAAGCGGCAGGGGCGACCCCGGCGGTCCGAGCGGTGTCCCGGCCGTACGAGGATGGGGTCATGCGTCTTCGGATCTTCACCGAGCCCCAGCAGGGGGCCAGTCACGAGACATTGCTCGCGGTCGCCAAGGCCACGGAGGACCTCGGCTTCGACGCGTTCTTCCGCTCCGACCACTTCCTGAAGATGGGCGACGTGCCGGGCGACCCGGGGCCGTCCGACGCCTGGATCACCCTGGCCGCGCTCGCCCGCGAGACGAGCCGGATCAGGCTCGGCACGCTGATGACCGCCGCGACGTTCCGGCTGCCCGGCCCGCTCGCGATCGCGGTCGCGCAGGTCGACCGGATGAGCGGCGGGCGCGTCGACTTCGGCGTCGGCACCGGGTGGTTCGAGCAGGAGCACACCGCGTACGGCATCCCGTTCCCGAGCCTGAACGAGCGGTTCGAGCGGCTGGAGGAGCAGCTCGACGTCATCACCGGGCTGTGGCGGACGCCGGAGGGCAAGACGTTCTCCTACGACGGCTCGTACTACACGCTCGCCGACTCGCCCGCGCTGCCGAAGCCCGAGCGGCCGGAGGGCCCGCCGGTGCTGATCGGCGGGACGGGCGCCAAGCGGACGCCGCGGCTCGCGGCCCGGTACGCCGACGAGTACAACGTGCCGTTCAACGGGGTGGACGACACGGGCGCGGCGTTCGAGCGGGTCCGGGCCGCGTGCCGGGAGGCCGGGCGGACGCGGCCGATGGTCTACTCGGCGGCGCAGGTGGTGTGCTGCGGGCGCGACGAGGCCGAGATCGCGCGCCGGGCCGAGGCGATCGGCCGGGACGTCACCGAGCTGCGCGGCAACGGCCTGGCGGGCACCCCGGCCGAACTGCTCGACAAGATCGGCAAGTTCGGCGAGCAGGGCGCCGAGTGCCTGTACCTCCAGGTGCTGGACCTGCACGATCTGGACCACCTGGAACTGCTGGCCTCCGAGGTGCTCGGCAAGCTCTGAGCCGAGCGCGCCCGGCTGGCGACCGGCCCGCGGCGTCCGGTCCGTTCGGTGAACGGGGCGGACGACGCGGGCCGGCGGCGTGCGGAGGGGGAGGGCGTCACACGGTCGCGGGGACGGCGCCGTTCTCGACGGGCTCCTGCGGGCGGGCGTGCCGGGGGAGCAGGAAGGCCGACACGAAGGTGAGGCCGAGCAGCGCCACCTCGATCCACAGCGTGATCTTCATGGCGTCGCTGAACCCCCGCTTGGCGGAGTGCTGCGCGGCGTCCCCGACGGCCCGCTGGACGGCGGGCGCGGAGGCGGGGGACGGGGCGGCGGCGATCGCGGCCCTGACGTCCCGTTCGAGCGCCTTGCACGACGCGGGCACGGCCACCGGGTCCTTCGCGGTGGAGCGGTCGTGGCCGCAGGCGCGCACGCTCCGTACGACCCGGTCCTGCTGGGCGGCGGGGACGGACGCGGCGGCGAGTCCGGCGCGCAGCCCGGAGGCGTCGCCGTCGGCGGCGCTCGTCACGTGCCCGCCGAGCAGTCCGAAGAACACCGTGCCGATGACGGCGGCGCCGAGGGCGCTGCCGAGCTGCTGGACGGCGGTGAGGGTGCCGCCCGCCGAGCCGGTCTCCTCCGGCTCGACCCCGGCGAGGACGGTGTCGAAGAACGGCGCCATCAGCAGCCCCATCCCGAGCCCGGTGACGAGCAGGGCGGGGGTGAACTGCCAGGGCGTCACGCCGATCCCGGCGAACTGGAGGGTGGTGACGATCCCGGCGACGCCGCCGGCCATGATCACGATGCCGGCGTGGATCACCGTGCGGCCGAGGCGCTGCACGGCCTGCGCGAGCCCGAACCCGACGACGATCCCCGCCGACATGGGGATCTGCGACAGCCCGGCCTTGAGCGGCGAGTAGCCGAGTCCCATCTGGACGTACAGGGAGAACACCAGGCCGAAGCCCGCCATGCCGGTGAAGAAGACGATCCCGACGACCAGGCCGCCGGTGAAGCCGCGCTTGCGGAACAGGGACGGCACGATCAGCGGGTCGCCGCCGGCGCGCTGCTTGCGCACCTCGTACCAGGCGAAGACCGCGAAGACGGCGGCGGACGCGGCCATCATCAGGAACGTCCACGCGGGCCAGTCGTACTCGCGGCCCTGGACGAGCGGGAAGACGAGCAGCCCGGCGCCGAGTGAGGCGAGCGCCGCGCCGGTGAGGTCGAGGCGCGAGGCGTGCTCGCCGCGCCCGGACGGCAGGTAGCGCAGCCCGGCGAGCACGGCGGCGAGGCCGAGCGGCAGGTTGATCAGGAAGATCATCCGCCAGCCGGTGCCGAACAGGTCGGCGTCCACCAGCCAGCCGGCGAGCACCGGGCCGCCGACCGAGGACAGGCCCATGATCGGGCCGAACAGGCCGAACGCGGCGGCCATCTGCTTCGGCGGGAACATCTGCTTGATCATCCCGATGCCCTGCGGCAGCATCAGCGCGCCGAACAGGCCCTGCGTCACGCGGGCGCCGACCAGCATCCCGGGCGAGGTGGCGACCCCGCACAGCAGCGAGCCGAGCGTGAACCCGGCGGCGCCGATGAGGAACATCCGCCTGCGCCCGTACAGGTCGCCGAGCCGTCCGCCGGTGATGAGGCCGACCGCCATGGCCAGGGTGTAGCCGGCGGCGAGCCACTGCATGACGCTGGCCGAGCCCCCGAGCTCGGCGCGGATGGTGGGGGAGGCGATGTTGGTGATCAGCGCGTCCAGCATGTCCATCACCTCGGCGGCGAGGATCACCAGGAGCGCCGCCCAGCGCCAGCGGTAGGCGGGCGGCTCGGGACTCGCGAGGTCGGGTGCGTGGGTCATGTCGATCAGCTCCGGCGGTCGTGGAACAAAGTTCGTGATAACGAACGTTGTTCTAAGCTAGGAACAACATTCGTGTCAAGTACGATGTTCGTGACGGTTCGAGGGAGTGCTCCGACATTCCCTCTCAGGTAGAGAAGATATATCGCGTTTCCGGATAGTCAAGATGTATCGCGAGATTCGGGAGGATCCGTGCCGGCCATGCCTACCCCTCCCGGGCGCAAGCCCCGCAAGGCCGCGCCGTCCCGCAGGCCCCTCACGCAGGACGGCATCGTCGCCGCCGCCGTCCGCGTCCTCGACGCCGAGGGGCTGGACGGGGTGACCATGCGCCGGGTGGCGCAGGAGCTGGACACCGGCCCCGCCTCGCTGTACGCGCACGTCTCCGGCAAGGACGAGCTGAACGAGCTGATGCTCGACCGGGTCGCGGCGGAGGTGCGCCTGCCCGAGCCCGACCCGGAGCGGTGGCAGGAGCAGGTCAAGGAGGTGGCGCGCGAGGTCCGCCGCGTGTGGCAGGCGCACGCCGACATCGCCAGGGTCTCCCTCGCGATGGTCCCGACCGGGGCCAACCTGCTGCGGATCGCCGAGTTCCAGCTCGCCGTGATGAGCGCCGGGGGCGTGCCGCCCGCCGCCGCCGCGCTCGCCGTCGACTCCCTCGGCATGTACGTCGACGCCGAGAGCGTCGAGCGCGCCATGTACGGCACCAAGCTGGGGGAGGGCGCGTCGCCGGAGGAGCAGTTGCACACGTTCATCAGCGGGATCCGCGACTACTACAAGGCCCTGCCCCAGGACCGCTTCCCGCACATCGTCGCCATGGTGGACGAGCTGACCGCGGGCGGCGGCGACGAGCGGTTCGAGTTCGGCCTCGACATCCTGGTCCGCGGCATCGCCTCGCACGCCCGTCCCTGACGCTCCCGGCACGGACCGCGCTGACCTGCGCCTTTCCGCGAAATGATCATATTCGTGGGTGTATCTGGCATGCTGTCCTGCGCCATGCAGCCGCCACGATCACGCCCGGGCCGGCGGCGGGGGTCGTCCCATCGCCGTGGAGCCCCGCCGCAGCCCCCGCCCCCCGCCGGCTACGCCTCGGTGTACGAGTCCGAGCCGCTCGGCATGCTGGGCGACGACCTCGACCGGGAGTTCGCGGGCGCGATGCGCGCCCGGCGGCGCGGCGTCATCACCCTCGTGCTCGCGCTCGTGCTGGTGGTCGGGCTCGGCGCGGGCGGCGTCGTCGCCTGGCTCGTCCTGCCCGGCAAGAGCCCCCGCACCGCCGCGGAGCCGGACCGTTCCCAGGGCGGCGGCAGCGTCGACAAGGCCCCGCCGTCCGAGCCGGCGGTCGTCCGCCCGAAGCGCGCGCCGTACATCCCCCGGCGCGGGACCGGGAAGTTCTACCGCCCTGCCGGCGCGTCCCGGATCTACGGCCAGGGCAGGCTGCTGCGCTACATGGTCGAGGTCGAGGGCGGCCTCCGGCAGAACCCGCGCGTGTTCGCGGCCGGCGTGGACCGCATCCTCGGCGACCCGCGCGGCTGGACGGCCGGCGGCAAGTGGGCGTTCCGGCGGGTCGACTCCGGCCCGTACGACTTCGTCGTCCGCCTCGCCTCCCCGGGGACGGTCGACAAGATCTGCGGCGCGTACGGCATGACCACCGAGGGCAAGGTCAATTGCAGCGCGGGCAAGCAGGTCGTCGTCAACCTGCGCCGCTGGCTGCTGCTCACCACGTACTACCGGGGGCAGCCCGAGCACTACCGCGCGCTGGTCATCAACCACGAGGTCGGCCACCGCCTCGGCTTCGGCCACATGACGTGCCCCGGGCACGGGCGCGCCGCGCCGGTCATGCAGCAGCAGATCTTCGGGCTGAAGGGCTGCCGGATCAACGGCTGGCCGTACGACCGCAGGGGGCGCTTCCTCGGCGGCCCGTCCGTCCCCTGAGCGGCTCCCCGCGAGGGCGGCGCCCGGAAAACCACTGGGGGCGGGGCGAGGGCGTCCAGCACACTTGTGCCGTGCTTCTGACGATCTCCACCACCATGCCCGGCGCGTCCGACCTGGGGTACCTGCTGCACAAGCATCCTGAACGCGTGCAGCGGTTCGACCAGTCGTACGGCACCGCGCACGTCTTCTACCCCGACGCGGACGGCGCGCGCTGCACGGCGGCGCTGCTGCTCGACGTGGACCCGGTGCGGCTCGTCCGCACGCGCGGCAAGGGCACGCCCGACTTCTCGCTCGGGCAGTACGTGAACGACCGGCCGTACGCCGCGTCGTCGCTGCTGGCGTCCGCGATGGCGGGCGTGTTCCGCACGGCGATGCGCGGCCGGTGCGACGCGCGGCCCGAGCTGGCCGCCGCGCCGATGCCGCTGGAGATCACGCTGCCCGCGCTGCCGTGCCGGGGAGGGGCGCGCCAGGCCGAACGGTTCTTCGCGCCGCTCGGCTGGGACGTGTCGGCCGTCCCCGTGCCGCTGGACCCGGAGTTCCCCGAGTGGGGCGACTCCCGCTACGTGACGCTGACGCTCAGCGGCACGCTGCGGCTCGCGGACGCGCTGAACCAGCTCTACGTGCTGCTGCCCGTCCTGGACGAGGCCAAGCACTACTGGATCGCGCCCGACGAGGTCGACAAGCTCGTCCGCGCGGGCGAGGGCTGGCTCGCCGCCCACCCGGAGCGGAACGCCATCACCCGCCGCTACCTCGCGAACCGGCGCGCGCTCGTCCGCGCGGCCCTCGGCCGCCTCGCCGACTCCGAGGGCGCGCCCGAGGACGCCCTCGACCGCGTCGAGATCGACGAGGAGCCGACCCCCGCTGAGTCCGAGACCGCCGAGTCCGAGACCGCCGAGGGCGCGCCGTCCGAGGGCGCGCCGTCCGCCGAAGGCGAGGCTGCCGAGCCCGTCGCCGTGCCGCTCGCCGAACGGCGCGCCCAGGCGGTCGTGGAGGCGCTGCGCGGCGAGGACGCCCGCCGCGTCATCGACCTCGGCTGCGGTTCGGGGAGGCTGCTGGCCCGCCTCCTCCAGGACGCGTTCTTCAGCGAGGTCGCGGGCGCGGACGTGTCGTACCGCGCGCTCGCGATGGCCCGGCGGCGCCTGCGCCTGGACACCCGGCCGCGCCGCGACGGGGACCGGCTGCGCGACGTGTTCCAGGGCGCGCTGACGTACGCCGACGAGCGCTTCCAGGGGTACGACGCGGCCGTGCTGATGGAGGTGGTCGAGCACGTCGACCCACCGCGCCTCGCCGCGGTCGAGCGGGTCGTGTTCGGGCGCGCGGCGCCGCGCGTGGTGGTCGTCACCACGCCGAACGCCGAGTACAACGTCCGCTACGAGGGGATGGAGCCGGGGGCCGTGCGCCACCCCGACCACCGCTTCGAGTGGACCAGGGAGGAGTTCCGGGCCTGGGCCGGGCGCGTCGCGGGCGCGTACGGCTACCGGGTCCGGCACGTGCCGGTCGGCGGCGAGGACCCCGAGGTGGGCGCGCCGACCCAGCTGGGGGTGTTCAGCCGATGACCGAGATCAGGGTGCCCGAGATGGGGCTGGTCGTGCTGGTCGGCGTGTCCGGCTCGGGCAAGTCGTACTTCGCGCGCAGGCACTTCGCGCCGACGCAGGTGGTGTCGTCCGACTTCTGCCGCGGCGTGGTGTCCGACGACGAGAACGACCAGTCCGCGAGCGCCGACGCGTTCGACCTGCTGCACCACATCGTCCGCACGCGGCTGCGGCGCGGCCTGCTGACGGTCGTGGACGCCACCAACGTGCGGCCGAACGCGCGGCAGGCGCTGCTCCAGATCGCCAAGGAGCACGACGTGCTGTCCGTCGCGATCGTCCTGGACGTCCCCGAGCGGGTCGCCGCCGAACGGAACGCGGCCCGCCCCGACCGCCGCGACCTGCCCGCGCACGTGATCCCGAGGCAGCGCCGCGAGCTGCGCCGGAGCCTGCGCGCGCTCGGCCGCGAGTTCAAGCGGTCCTACGTCCTGACGGGCGTGGACGAGATCGACGCGGCGACGATCGCGTACGAGAAGGCGTGGAACGACCGGCGGGAGCTGACCGGGCCGTTCGACGTCGTCGGCGACGTGCACGGCTGCCGCGCCGAGCTGGAGGACCTGCTCGGCGACCTCGGCTACGAGGTCGAGCGCGACGGGCAGGGCCGCGCCGTCGGCGCGAGCCACCCGGGCGGCCGGACCGCCGTGTTCGTCGGCGACCTCGTCGACCGCGGCCCGGACACCCCCGGCGTGCTGCGCCTGGTCATGGGCATGGTCGGGGCGGGCGACGCGCTGTGCGTCTCCGGCAACCACGAGGCGAAGCTCGTGCGCGCGCTGCGCGGCCGGAAGGTGCGGGTCGCGCACGGGCTCGCCGAGTCGCTGGAGCAGCTCGGCGCGGAGACCGAGGAGTTCCGGGCCGCCGCGCTGGCGTTCATGGACGGGCTCATCTCGCACTACGTGCTGGACGGCGGCCGCCTCGTCGTCGCGCACGCCGGGCTGAAGGAGGACTACCACGGGCGCGCGTCCGGCCGGGTCCGCTCGTTCGCGCTGTACGGCGACACCACCGGCGAGACCGACGAGTACGGGCTGCCCGTCCGCTACCCGTGGGCGCGCGACTACCGGGGCCGGGCGACGGTCGTGTACGGCCACACGCCCACCCCGGAGGCCGAGTGGATCAACAACACGATCTGCCTCGACACCGGCGCGGTGTTCGGCGGGCGGCTGACCGCGCTGCGCTACCCGGAGCGCGAGCTCGTCGCGCGCCCGGCGCGGCGCGTCTGGTACGAGCCGGTCCGCCCGCTGTCCGCGGAGGCCGGGGCCGGGGGCGGGGCCGCGCCGGTCGGCGGCGGCCACCGCGAGAGCGACGTCCTGAAGATCGAGGACGTGCTCGGCAACGGCGGCGTCGAGACGCGGCTGATGGGCCGCGTGACCGTACGGGAGGAGAACGCGCTGGCGGCGCTGGAGGTGATGAGCCGGTTCGCGATCGACCCGCGCTGGCTGGTGTACCTGCCGCCGACGATGGCGCCCGCCGAGACGTCCGCGCTGCCCGGGTACCTGGAGCACCCCGCCGAGGCGCTCGCCGCGTACCGCGACAAGGGCGTCGTGCGGGTGGTCTGCGAGGAGAAGCACATGGGGTCGCGCGCCGTCGTGGTCGTCTGCCGCGACGCGGACGCGGCGCGCGCCCGGTTCGGCGTGGACGACGGCACGACCGGCGCCGTCTACACCCGTACGGGCCGCGCGTTCTTCCGCGACCCCGCCCGCACGGCCGCGGTCCTGGACCGGGTCCGCGCCGCAGCGGACGCGGCCGGGCTGTGGGACGAGTTGGACACCGGCTGGCTCGTTCTCGACTGCGAGCTGCTGCCCTGGTCGGCGAAGGCGATGGACCTGATCCGCACCCAGTACGCGGCGACCGGCGCGGCGGCGCGGGCGGCGCTGCCGGTGGCGTTCCGGGCGCTGGCGCGGGCGGCGGAGCGCGGCCTGGACGTCGGCGGCCTGCGCGAGCGCGTCGAGGCGCGGACGGCCAACGCGGCGCTGTTCCGCGACGCCTACGCCCGCTACTGCTGGACGGTCGACGGGCTGGACGGGGTGCGCCTCGCCCCGTTCCAGATCCTGGCGGGGGAGGGGTCGGCGTGGGCGTCGCTGCGCGACCACGACTGGCACCTCGCGGCGGCGGAACGGCTCGCCGCCGCCGACCCGACCGGAATGCTCATGGGGACCGCGTCGCTGGCCGTGGACCTCCTCGGCGCGGACGGGCCCGAGGCCGAGGCGGTCGCGTGGTGGGAGAAGCTCACCGCGGCGGGCGGCGAGGGGATGGTCGTCAAGCCGCTCGGGCCGTTCCCCGAGGGCGTGAAGACGCAGCCCGGGATCAAGTGCCGGGGGCGCGAGTACCTGCGGATCATCTACGGCCCGGACTACACCGAGCCCGTCGACCTGGAGCGGCTGCGCGGCCGTTCGCTCGGCCGCAAGCGCTCGCTCGCGATGCGCGAGCACGCGCTCGGGCTGGAGGCGCTGGACCGGCTGGCGGGCGGCGAGCCGCTGTGGCGGATCCACCAGGCGGTGTTCGCGGTGCTGGCCCTGGAGTCCGAGCCGGTCGACCCCCGGCTCTGACCGGCGCGTCGCGCGTCGCGCCTCGGCGGGGGCGGCGGGCCGGGGGCGCGGGCAGTGATCAAGGGAGCGGGGGTCCCTTGATCACTGCGGTGCCTCAGGTCGAGAAGAGCATGTGGAAGACGCTGCCGTGGTGGGGGCGGTGGTGGTGCCCGCCGTGGTGGTGATGGTGCACCGCGGCGGGCGCGCCCCACGCGGGGGCCGCGGGCGCGGCGGGCGGCGGGGCGGCCCGGTAGGCGGCCTCCATCTGGCTCAGGGCTTCCAGCTCGCCGTAGTCGAGGAAGATGCCCCGGCAGTTGTCACATTGCTCGATGTGGACGCCGTTGCGGGTGTAGGTCCGCATCACGCCACGACACTTAGGGCAGTGCATAGCCTTGTCGTCCTTCCGGTCTGATCCCCAGGTAGAGGGTAAATGTAGGGCAGGCCCGGCGCCACGTCATGCCGGGACCCCCGCCTCGGAGATTCTCGCGCAGGTGTCGACGAGCGCGGTCTCGGGCCCGTCGAGCGGCCGTCCCTCCTCCCGTGCGGATACGACGCACGTGGCGGCGATCTGGATCACGAGGGTCCGGGCGGGCAGGTCCAGCGCCTCCCACGGGTCGCCGCCGGGGGGAACGGCGGGACCGCCCGCCTCCCGGTACGCGCCGAGGAACCGTTCCCAGTCGCCGGGCGGGAGCACCCCGGCGGAGAACAGCGCCGCGGGACGGGCCAGATCCCACGCCGGGTCGCCGCGCCCGACGTCCTCGATGTCAATGAGCCGCCACCCCGCCCCCGCCCCCGAGCCGGACCCCGCCCCCGAGCCGGACGCCGCGCCCGTCCCGGACGCCGCGCCGGACGCTGCCCCCGACGCCGTCCCGGACGCCGCTCCCGTCCCGGACGCCGCTCCCGTCCTGGACGCCGAGCCGGGCGTTGCTCCCGTCGCCGTCTCGTCGTGGGCGGGGGAGCGGACCATCTGCCCCAGGTGCCAGTCGCCGTGGATCAGGCACTCCGCGGCCGGCGTTGGGACGGGCGCTTCGCCCCGTACCCAGGCGGGCAGGGTCGCGAACGCCCGGCGCACCTCGCTGTCGGCGGGCCCGTCACCGAGGCGGCCCACCACGCGGGCCACGCGCGCCGGGCGTCCCCACGCGGGTGCGCCCTCGGGGACCGGTTTGCTGTGCAGGACGGCCAGCAGCCTCGCCCCGTCCTCCCACGGAAGCTCGCCCGCCGGATCGACGGGCGCGCCGTAGGGGGAGACGGTGACGACGCGTCCGTCCACCTCCAGCGGTGGCCCTTCGGGGGCGACCAGGACGTCCCGGAGCGTCGCGGCCAGGGCGACCCGCTCGCGGAACGGCGCGCCGTGGTCGCGGTCGGGCTGGTGGGCCTTCACCGCCACGCCGCCGACGCGCACGACCAGGACGCCGTGCCGGTCGTACAGCGTCTCCGGGCGCCCGTCAGCGGAGCCGGACGCCCGGAGGCCGATGGAGACGAGGCGGGCATACAGGTCGTGCTGCACCCGCCAAGTCAATCACCTGTCGAAGACCTCCATCTCCCACAGCGAGTAGCCGTAGGCCGTCGCGCGCTTGGTCCCGTAGATCCGCACCCAGCGGGCGCTGACCGGCGTGAACGGCAGGACGTCCACGGCGCCGTCCCCGTTCGCGCGGGTCTGCACGGTCGTCCAGACGCCGCCGCCCGTGGAGGTCTGCACCTTGTAGTCCTTGCCGTACGCCGCCTCCCACCGCAGCAGCACGTAGCCGACCTGGCGGGCGGACCCGAGATCGACCTCGATCCACTGCGGGTCGCTGCGGGCGCTCGACCAGCGGGTGGCGGGATCGCCGTCCACGGCCTTCGGGCCCTCCAGCCCGGCCTTCTCCACGCTGGAGACCTTCACCGGGCGCCCGAGCGCCAGGTTCGTCTTCGGCCGGTACGTGGCGGTCAGGGTCGCGTCGGCGTTCGCGACGACGTTGTGCGCGGACGCGCCGCCGTCCGACCAGCCCGCGAACTCGTACGCCCGGTCGCCGACGACCTGCGTCTGGGCCGGCGCGGACACCGACACGTTCGACCCTTGGATGACGGTCCCGGTGAACGGCGCGGCCCGCGTCGTCTCCAGCAGCGTCAGCGGGACGCCCGGCGGGTCGCTCGCGAGCGTCAGCCGGGCGGTCTTCGGATGCAGTTCCACGCTCTTGGTGTCGCTGAGCCCGTCGGAGTCGGTCGCGGTCAGCCGCAGCTCGATCCACGACGGGTACTCGTGGTCGGGCGCGACGAACTCGCCGTCCGTCCCGTCCTGCCCGGTGATCATGTGGGTGTGGCAGTCGCTCGGGCAGTGGTGCATGATGATCTGCCATTTCAGCGACGAGCCGGTGAGCGGGCCGTCCTCGCCGTCCGCGCCCGTCCCCGCGAACGGGATCCGGTCGCCGACCCGCCAGGTCAGGTCCGCGCCCGGCGCCGTGATCGCCGCGACGGGCGGGGTGGACCCGGCCGTGACGGTGAGCGCCGCGGTGTCGGACGCGCCCCTGGTGTCGGTGACCTTCAGCCCGACCGTGTAGCGGCCCTTCGCCTGGTAGGTGAACGACGGGTTCACGGCGGACGAGTCGTCGTAGGCGCCGTCGCCGTCCAGGTCCCAGGCGTAGGTGAGCGGCAGGTCGCCGTCGGCGTCGCTGGAGGTGCCGCCGTCGAACGCGACCGCCAGCGGCGCCGGGCCGCTCGTGACGTCCGACTTGATCGCCGCGACGGGCGGGTTGTTGACGCCGTTGTAGACGAACCGGACGATCCGGTTGCCGATGATGTCCACGCCGAACAGGTCGCCGTTCGGGCCCGCCTGGAGCTCGACCACGCCGCCCGCGTCGGTGGAGAACGTCTCGATCTTCGTCTTGTCGGGCAGCCCGTCCGCGCCCGGCCTCATCGCCCACACGCACTTGCGGGCGTAGTCGCTGAAGAACAGCGCGCCCCGGTACTGCGCCGGGTAGGTCGTCCCCGCGTAGAACGCCATGCCGCTGGTGGACGAGCTCCCGACGCCACAGGTCTCGCCTGGCACGATCTTGTCGCTGTGCTTGTAGGCGTACCACGGCGCGGTCACGGCCCCGGCGCCCTCGCCGTACAGCTTCTCGCAGAGGTTGAGGTCGGCGGCGTCGTAGCCGGGCGTGCGGCCCGCGCCCTCGTAGCAGGGCCAGCCGAAGTTGCGCATCGTGGACCGCGGCTCGGGGAGGCGGTTGATCTCCTCCCAGGTGGTGTAGCCGACGTCGCCGTTCCAGATCTCGTCGGTGCCGGGCCGGACCGTGAACCGGTAGGGGTTGCGCAGGCCGTACGCGACGATGCGCTTGACGTTCGGCCCGCCGTTCGGCAGCGGGTTGCCCGCCGAGCCGTCGCCGGTGTCGGGGTCGATCCGGATGATCGTCCCGTCGAGCGTGGCGGGGTCGCCGGCCGTGCGCAGGTCCTGGGCGCGCAGCGCGCCGCCCTCGCCGGTCGGCGCGGTGAGCGGCGTCCCGGCGGGCTTCGGCGGGTCGCCGCACGCGTTGTTCTTCTGGCCGTAGTCGGCGTACTGGAAGCTCGCGCCGTCGCCGCCGCCCGCGTAGAGCTGGCCGTCCTCGCCGAACGCCAGCGTCCCGACCGAGTGGCTGGAGAACTGCTGGCACCAGTCCTCGACCAGCACCCGCTCGCCGACGGGCCCGGCCGCCCGCGACGCGGCGCGCGCCTGCACGGCGGGGGTCAGCACGGAGATCCGGCCCGCGACGACGCAGCCCTCGTTGTTGGCGCCCGGCGGGTCGGGGCACTGGTCGTTCGTCCCGTCGGCCGAGGGCCACTTCGGGTACGCGCCGCCCAGCGTGCCGTTGTAGGTGTACATCACGTACACCCGCGGGTCGGTGGGGAAGTTCGGGTGCAGCGCCATGCCGAGCAGGCCGCGGTCCCAGCCGTTGAACACCTGCCGCCGCAGGTCGGCGTAGACCTCCGGGGCGGTGTCGGTGAGGGAGTCGAAGACCTTGACGATCCCGCTCTTCTCCGCGACGAACACGCGGCCGTCCGGCGAGAACTCCACGTTCGTCGGCATGGTCAGCCCGGACAGCACGGTCTTCTGCTGGAAGTTGGCGGGCAGCCGGGCGCTCGCGGCGGGCGCGGCGGGCGCGGCGCGCACGGGCGACGGCCAGCCGGCGGACAGCAGCGACGCGGCGAGGGCGACGGCGAGCAGGGCGGCGAGCAGCGGCCGCCGGCGCGGGGACGCGGGGGAGAGGAGGCGTACGACCACGGACGAGTCCCTTCCGAGCGCTGATGGGAGCCGTGCGATCGATCCGTTGATCCGGGGGGTGTGAACGGAACGATGGACCATTTCCGGGCCATCCGGGCGAATCGGGCCGATCGTGGTCAGCGGCGCATCCGCTTGCGGCCAGCGCGACAACCGGACGGCGCGCTGGAACGACGCCGTTCCGTGTCCGCGCGTGTCGCGCTCGCGACGCGTGCCGTGTTCGCCGTGCGCGCCGTGCGGGTCAGGGCTTCCAGGCGCCCTGGCGGAACGAGAACGACCTGAACCGGGTCAGCACGTCGATCGGCTCCGGGTCGATGCCGAGCGCCCGCAGATGGGCGTGCTCCCTGTGCGAGCCGTCCGGCAGGCGGCCGTCGCGGTGCGGGTAGGGCAGCACGCGCGGTTCGGTGACCTCGGGATCGGGCGCGCGCAGGCCGGCGAGCTTCAGGGCGGCCCGTTCGCGCCACAGCGCCAGCCACCCGCCGCCCCCGCCGTTCCCGGCACCCTCGCCGTCCCCGGCGCCGTTCCCGGCGGACGCCCGGGGCGCGGTGAGGCGCGGGTCGTCCGGGGACGGCAGGCCGAGGTGCTCGGCCCACAGGTCGCGGCGGAGGCGCGCGGCGGCCTCCCCGTCGCGGCACGAGACGTTCACCTCGGTCGCGCGCGCCTGCCAGGGGTCGCCGCCGGACGCGCCGCGCAGCAGCCGCGCGAGCCTGACCGGCATCGGGCGGTGCAGTTCGTGCTGGCCGTGGCTGAGGGACAGCGAGTCCAGGTTGGCCGAGCCGACCGTGAACCAGGCGTCGTCGACGATCGCGACCTTCGAGTGGACGTGCGTGCGGATCAGCCGGGTGCGCTCGACGCCCGGCGCCCGCTCGTGGCTCCAGAGCGTGTAGACGCCCGCGCGCGTGCGGTGCTCGCCGAGCCCGGCGAGGAGCCGTTCCAGCGCGCGCCGCTGCCAGCCTGTGTAGTACGGGACGTCCGGCCGCAGGTTGGTCAGCAGGACGAGCTGGAGCGCCGGGGCGCGGCGCATCGCGCGGACGAGCGCGTCCACCAGCTCGGGGCAGGTCAGGTACTGGTTCTCCAGGTAGACGAAGTCCTCGGCCGACTCCAGCGCCCTCAGGTACGACTCGTAGATCCCGGTCTCCCCGGCGGGCAGGCCCGGGTAGCGGCGCGCGCCGTGCAGCGTGCGCGTGACCTGGAGTTCCGTCCGGCCGGGCGGAGGTGACGGCGGAGGCGGGACCGCCGGGCGCGGCGGGGCGTACGAGGCGGCCGACGGCGTCGCCCGGGACGGGCGCGCGGCGTCCCAGTGCAGCCGCACCGTCGCGTCGAGGTCGGCGACGGCCGGGCCCTCGACCCGCAGGCTCACGTCGTGCACCGGGGCCCGCACCGAGCTGCGCCAGCGCAGGTGCCCGCGCCGGGGCTCGTCCACCGCGTGGCGGCGGCCGTCGAAGTACTCCTGCGCGAACACCGAGCCGACCAGGTACGCGACGCGGCCGTCCACGACGACGACCTTGCCGTGGATCGGGAGCGTCTGCGGGGTCGCGAGGCGGCGCAGCCCGACCAGCCCGTCCGGGTCGTTCTCGCGGAAGTACCGTTCGAGCGGCCAGGAGGTGTTGGCGGGGGAGACCGGCGGGGTGACGTGGTTGAGGACGAGCCGCACGTCGGCACCGCGTCGTGCCGCGCCGAGCAGCTCGTCCTCCAGGCGCACGGCCTCGGCGGGCCCGGGGTTGCCCATGGGGTCGCGGCCGAACGCGACGCGCACGTGCGGGACGTCGAGCATGAACAGCATCGCGCGCACCGACGAGCGGGCCGCGCGCACGTCCTCGGCGAGCCGTCCCCAGGCCGCCTCGTTGTCGATGAGGAACTCGACCGCGTTGCCGGTCGTCGGCGCGGGCCCCTGCGCGACCGCCCAGCCCGAGGCGAGGTCGGTCGCGAGCGGGAACGCCGTGAGCGCCGCAGGGCCCCGCGTCCGCCACATCTCGGCCAGGCACGCGCGCGCCCGTTCGTCGGTGAACGAGTACGCCCCGTCGCCCGCCCGGCGCAGCAGGCCCGCGGCGACCAGCGCCCGCGCGGCGCGGTCGGGGAGAGGGCCGGGCCGCGAGGCCGCGGCGAGGCGGGCGAGGAGGCGTCGCGCCGTTCCCGCCGCGACGGGGTCGTCCCCGCAGGCCGAGCCGATGACCGCGTCGATGTCGGGGGGACGGTGCATCCCGGCATTCTGCCGCTTCCCGGACGCGCGTGCGGCCGGATGCGGCCACGCCCGGAACCCGGCGCGTCCCGGCGGAGTCGTTAACCGGCGAACCATTCGGCGCGGGCGAACGGCCCGGATGGGAGTGCGGATGAGGCGTTGGATCGCGGCCGTGGGCGTCGTCACCGCGCTGGCCTTGGCCTTCACCCTCCAGAACCTCCTGTCGGAGGCGTCGGGGCTCTACGTCCCCGAGGACGAGATGAAGCGGCACCCGGTCGCGTCGTTCGCCGCGCTCGCCGTCCTCACCGTGCTCGTCACCGGCCTCGCCGCGCTCCTGCTCGGCCGCCTGTCCCGGGGGCGCGGCCGGCGGGACGGGGCGCAGCGCCGCGACCGGCTCGACCGGGCCGCCTGGGACCTCGCCGACGCGGTCGCCGACGACTGGGCGAGGGAGGCCGGCGCGCGGGGCCTCGCCGAGGAGGACCGGCTCCTGACCACCACCCTCGTCCCGTACGGCGACGGCGGGCGATCGGGCGGCGCGGGCGGCGCGGGCGGCGCGGGCGGGGAGGCGCGCACCGAGTACGTCGGGTCCGGCGACGACCTGCTCGCGGCGTTCGACCGGTGCCCGTCGGGCGCGCTCGTGCTCAGCGGCGCGGCGGGCAGCGGCAAGACCTCGATGGCCGTCCTGCTCACGCTCGGGCTCGTCCGGCGGTGGCTGGCGGAGGCCGCGCGGGAGCGGCGCGCCCCGGCCGCGCCCGTCCCGGTGTACGTCTCGCTCGCTGGCTGGCGGCCCGCCGGGGACCTCGGCGCGTGGATCCAGGAGCGGCTGGAGCAGGCCCACCCGTTCCTCAAGGACGCCGAGGCGCCCGAGGACCGCACCGCGTGCCTGCTGCTCGCGCGCGGCCGGATCCTGCCCGTCCTGGACGGCCTGGACGAGATCGGCGAGCCCGGCGGGACCGGCGCGGCGGGCGCTGCGGGCGGGCTGCGGGCCGCCGCCGTACGGGAGATCGCCGGGCTCGCGCGGGGCCTGAGCCGCCGCGTCGGGTACGGGCGGCCGGTGCTCGTGCTGACCTGCCGGACCGAGGAGCTCCGCGAGGCGGACGCGCTGCTCCGGCGGGACGAGCGGCTCGGCGGGGCCCGCGAGTACGAGCTGAGGCCCGTCCGGAAGGCGGAGATCCTGCGGTTCGTCGACGCCGTCAACGACGCGCCGCAGCGGCGCGCGTGGCACGCCGCCCTTGCTGGCCTGGACGACGGCGCGCCCCTGCTGCGCGCCCTGTCCACGCCGCTGATGCTGACGCTCGCCTGCGAGATCTACGCCCCCGGCGGCGACCCGGCCGAGCTGCGGGGGCTGGGCGACGCCGGGGGCGTCCCGGCGATCGAGCGGCATCTGCTGCGCGGGCTCGTTCCGCACGCGTTCCCGCCGGACGGGCGGACCGGCGGGACGGACGCCGTCCCCGAGCACCGCTGGCTGCGCTTCCTCGCGCAGGGGATGCGCGACAACGGCGACCTGCACGACATCCGGTGGTGGGAGCTCGCGCGGCTCGTCGGCCGCCGCGAGCGCGTCCTCGCCGCGGTCTGCGCGCTGCTGCTGGCGTCCCCGGCGACCGGCCTCGGCTTCGGCCTGCTGACGTACGCCTACTGGGGGGCGTCCGTCGCCGTGCCGGTCGGGCTGGCGGCGGGCCTCGGCGCGGGGGCGGGACTCGCGGTGCTGTCGACGCTGTCGCTGCCGCCGCCGTCGCAGTTCTACTTCGGCGAGCGGGGGCGGCTCGGGCGTGTGCTGGTCTCCGGCGCGCTGGTCGCGGCGGTCGGCGTGCCGGGCGGCTGGGCGCTGTTCGGCGACCCGCTCGGCGCGCTGTGGGGCCTGCTGATCGCGACCCCGATCCCGGCCGCGTTCGTCGGCGCGTTCCCGAACGCCGACGCGCGCGTCTCCAGCCCCGGGCGGCTGATGCGCAACGAGTGCGAGGTCGCGCTCGTGTTCGGGCTGGCGTACGGCGTGTCGATCGGGCTGCTCGCGGGCCTCGCGACGTCCGCCGCGATGGGCGCCCTGCTCGGGGTGTGGTCGGCGCTCGCGGGCGGCCTCACCTACGGCCTGCCGTGGATGCTCACGCTCCGGACGCGGAACGCGGGCGTCGTCGCGCTCGTCCACCTGACGCTCGCGCAGGCGCTCAGCCGGGGCGACCTGCCGCTGCGGCTGCTGGCGTTCCTGGACGAGGCGCACCGCAAGAACGTGCTGCGCAGGGTCGGGCCGACCTACCAGTTCCGGCACGTGTGGCTGCGGGACGTCCTCGCCGAGCCGCCGCCCGCCCCCGACCGGCCGTAGCGGGCCCGCTCACGTCCCGTCGCCCGCCTCCGGCGGCTCTCCCGTGTGCCGGGCGGCGACCGTACGGCGCGCGAGCAGGCACGCGGCGCCCGCGACGGCGAGGCCCGCCAGCATGTCGGCCAGGTAGTGCTGGTGGACGAGCAGCGTGGACGCGATGATCAGGCAGCACCAGCCCGCCACGTACGGCCCCGCGCGGTGCCCCGACCACAGCCAGTGCACGCCGATCACGACGGAGAAGCCGGTGTGCAGGCTCGGGAAGCAGTTGTAGGCGTCGTCGCTGCCGTAGACCGTGCGCAGCAGCGCCGAGAACGGGTCGCCGCCCGTCACCTCCGGCCGGTCCATCCGCGTCTGCGCGAAGAAGTAGAACAGGTACGCCACGGCGAGCAGCGCGATCCCGGCGAGCAGCGCCGACTGCGCGAGCCGTACCCGGGTCGCCGCGAAGTACAGCAGAGTGAGCGGCCCGAGCGCGAGCGCCGACACGTACGGCACCACCATCGGCGTGACGAGCGGGACGTGCTCGTCCAGCGGCGTGCGCACGTTCCAGGCGGCGGGCCCCTGGTTGAGCGGGCCGTACAGCAGGAACAGCCCGCCGAGCACCGCGGCGAGCCCGGCCGTGACGGCGAGGTCGCGGCAGCCCGGCCTGCGGGCGCCGCTCTGGACGAGAACGTCGGAGACGCGCGTGGCCATCGTGCCCCTTCGTCGGCCGTCGAGCCCGGGAGGTTCCGACAAGAGTAGAACGTCCCGACACCGGGCTCCGCGGGCGTTCCCTCCGCGTTCCCGGGGCGTTCCGCCGCGCCCCCCGCCCCGTCCTCCACAATGGGACCATGCGCGATGGGGGACCCGTGAGCGACGGACCGGCGGTGCGGAGGCTGGCGTCGCGGGTGGTGTACGAGAACGCCTGGATGACGATCCGCGAGGACGAGGTCGAGCGCCTCGACGGCTCGCGCGGCATCTACGGCCTGGTCGAGAAGACCGATTTCGCGGTGGTGGTCCCGGCGGAGGGCGACGGCTTCCACATGGTGGAGGAGTACCGCTACCCGATCGGGCGCCGCACGTGGAACTTCCCGCAGGGCTCGCTGCCCGGCCGCCGGCGCGGCACGCCCGAGGAGGTCGCCCGGCACGAGCTGGCCGAGGAGACCGGGTTCCGCGCCGCGACGCTGACGCCGATCGGGTTCCTGCACAGCTCCCACGGCATGAGCGGGCAGGGCTGCCACGTCTTCCTCGCGACCGGCCTCGTCCCCGGCGAGCACGCGCGCGAGCCGGAGGAGCAGGACATGCGGCAGGGCTTCGTGACGCGGGCCGAGTTCAAGCGCCTCGTCCGCGAGGGCTCGATCACCGACGACTCCACCGTCGCCGCGTACACGCTCCTCACCCTGTACGAGGAGTCGCGCTGAACGGCGCGCCGCCGCGTCCTCACCGCCGGCCCGTGCGGATCACGCTGTTGCGGCCGCGCGGGCCGGTCAGGCCGCAGGCGCCGGTGCGCCCTCGATGCGGCCCCGCACGAGCCGCGGGTGGAAGTAGCTGATGCCGACGCGGCCGCTCTCCGCGACGCAGAAGATCTGGTAGCCGTTGCGGCCGTCCTCGTCCGGAACGGAGAACTCCTCCGGGGTGAACACGCCCTCCGCGGTCATCTCGGCGAACCAGCGTCCGAGCTCGTACTCGTCCGGGAAGATCTCCCGGCCCGTCCCCCTGCGGCCCAGCGTGTAGCGGACCTCGTAGGCGCATCCCTCTGGAGGGAACCTCATATCCTTCCCGTTCCACGGCACACGTTGCACTTCTCTCCGGTCGCGGTGCTCGTCCCGGTGCCGTTGCAGCCAGGACATGCGCGCGTGGCGGGCTTGTTGTGCTTACCCATGCGGGACCTCCTCTGGCGCCCCATGCTAGGGGCGCGGCCCTCTCAGGAAGGGCGGTTCGTCACCGCTTGCGCTGGCTGAGGCGGAGCATGTTGCCGGACGGGTCGCGGAACGCGCAGTCGCGCACCCCGTACGGCTGGTCCATCGGCTCCTGGAGCACGTCGGCGCCCGACCGGCGGATGCGCTCGAAGTCGGCGTCGACGTCGTCGGTGGAGAAGTTGAGCCGCCCGTACATCCCCTTCGCCATCAGCTCGGCGATGGCCCGCTTGTCCTCGGGCGAGGTGTCGGGGTCGACGACGGGCGGTTCGAGGACGATGTCGACGTCCGGCTGGGCCCGCGGCCCGACCGACAGCCAGCGCAGCCCCTCCGCCTTCACGTCGTTGCGCACCACCATCCCGAGCACGTCGCGGTAGAAGGCCAGCGCCTCCTCGTGGTCGTGGACGGCCAGGAAGCAGTGCGAAAGCATGAGATCCATGGACGGAACGCTACTTACCGTCCTCCGGCCGCGCCCTCCGCTCGCGTACGGGTCGTGTAAAGATCTTCACGTAGCACGCCGGCAGCCCCTCGGCCCACTCGTGCTCCCTGGCCCGGTAGGCGCTCGGGCTCTCCCCGACCAGCTCGGTGAACCGCGAGCTGAACGACCCGAGGGAGGAGCAGCCGACCTCGAAGCACACCTCGGTCACCGACAGGTCGCCGCGCCGCAGCAGCGTCTTGGCCCTCTCGATCCGCCGCGTCATCAGGTAGCCGTAGGGCGTCTCCCCGAACGCCTGCCGGAAGCTCCGGGAGAAGTGCCCCGGCGACATCAGCGCCACCCGCGCCAGCTGCGCCACGTCCAGAGGCCGCGCGTACTCGCGGTCCATCATGTCCCTGGCCCGCCGCAACCGCACCAGATCGTCCAGCTCCACCTCTCCATCCTGCCTCACCCCTCGGACATCGCCGCCCGCCGACCTGGGACGCGGCGGCTCAACGCCGGCTTAAGGGCGGCCTAAGGACGTTCGCGGGGGCTCGGCGGGGTGCGAGGTTCGGGGCGTGGCACTGCGAATGGGCAAGCACGCGGACGCGCGGATGCGACCGGCGGCCGTCGCGCGGGCGTACCGGGGGCTGCCGGCGGAGCATCGCGAGATCCTGGCGGAGACGGTGTTCGGGAAGCGTTCGGTCAACGAGGCCGCCGCGGCGCTGGACGTCCCGGTGGACGTGGTCAAACTCCGGGTGTACGAGGCGCTGCACGCCCTGAGAAATGCGCTGGGCACGCCGGGCGGACGTTCTCGCTGAAGTCGATATCCGAAAAAGGTGTTGCGGGCATTGAGGCGTTCCGGCACAGTGGACGACATGATGAACGGGCAGCGAGAGGGGAGCGGTGAAATGCGACGTCGTCGAATGCGCAGTAGCCGTAGCCTTTCCTGTCCTGGGTGCCGTATGAGGGCGTGATCTGCACGCCTTACGCGAACCGCCCCCGGACACGGAGTCCGGACGGGCGGTTCTTTTGTTTTCCCGGAGGGTTGGCCGAGTGGGAAGGCAGCGGGTTGCTAAGCCGTGGTCAGGGGTCTCCCTGCGCGAGTTCGAATCTCGCACCCTCCGCTCCGGGCGGGTAGGAACGCTGGCGCGTTCGGTGGCCTCATAAACCACTTGAGGCGGGTTCGATTCCCGCACCCGCTACGCAATGCGCAATGCGCAATGCGCGATACGCGATGCGCAGCACGTCTCCGTGGCGCAGTGGAAAGCGCACCAGGTTGCGGACCTGGGGGCCGCAGGTTCGAATCCTGCCGGAGACACGGCGGCCGTGACGGCCCGCGTCAGAGGCGGCGGCGGTGCAGGGCGAGCATCTCCGCCTCCAGCGACGGCTCCGGCCCCTCCACGGTCACGCCGGGCGCGACGTCCTGCACGGGAATGGGGCGGACGGGCGACTCGGGCAGGCCGATCTCCGCCGAGAACTCCGCGAGCCGCGCGGCCGACACCGCGTACACCACGCGCCCGACCCCGGCCCAGCCGTGCGCCGCGCTGCACATCGGGCAGTGCTCGCCGGACGTGTAGACGGTCGCCCCGGCCCGGTCGCCGGGGCTCAGGTTGAGCGCGGCCCACTGGGCGAGCGCCAGCTCGGGGTGCGCCGTGGGGTCGCCCGTCGAGGTGATCCGGTTGTGGTCCTCGGCGAGGACCGCCCCGTCCGCGCCCACCAGCACCGACCCGAACGGCTCCTCGCCCGCCTCCAGCGCCGCCTCGGCCAGCTCGACGCAGCGGCGCAGATGGCGAAGATCGTTGTCGTCCATGCCGCGATGCTAGCCGCCGGGCTCAGCCGGGCGGCGGCACCGGCACGTGCGCGGCGGAGAAGCGGCGGGCCAGCTCCGCGCCGTACGGCTCGAAGGTGAACACCGCGTCGACGTGCGGCACCCGGACCCCGAGCACCGAGCGCAGCGCCAGCCCGGCGCGGAACGCCGCCACGTCCGCGCGCCACGCCCCGTCCGCCCCGCCTCCGTCCGCCGCGCCGTCCGCGGCGCCTGCGGCCTCCGCGCCGTCCGGGAGGCGGTCGGCCTCCGCGTCGTCCGCCACCGGCACGATCGCGATGTGCGGCTGCGGATGGGCCTCGCGCAGCCGGGCGACGCGCAGGGCGAGCGGCGCGGCCTCTCCGGCGGACGCGGTGACCGTCACGGTGACGCGGGCGCACGCCGCGGCGGCGGTGTCGATCAGGAGGTGGTGCCCGGCGCGCGGCGGGTGGAACGCGCCGATGACCAGGCCGTGCTCGTAGCGCGGCCCCCGCCTCGCGGGGGCGGCGGCGGAGCGGAGCGCGGGCTCGGGGGCGGGGCCCGGCACGGGGGGCGGCGTCATGGCGGCTCCAGAGATCATCCGACGTCGGGCCGACGGTAACCGCGCGCGGGCCCGGCCGCCATTCCGGGCCCGCGCGGACGCCGTCAGGCGACGATCAGCATCGGGTTCGCGAGCAGCTCGGCCAGCCGGGCGAGGAACCGCGCGCCCGTCGCGCCGTCGCACGCCCGGTGGTCCACCGACAGCGTCACCGACAGCCGCTTGCCCGGCACGACCTGCCCGTCCTTGACGACCGGCTCGTCCCGTACGGCCCCGACCGCGAGGATGGCCGCCTCCGGCGGGTTGATCACCGCGGAGAACGAGTCGACCCCGTACATCCCGAGGTTGCTGACGCTGAACGTCCCGCCGCTCATCTCCCCGACGCCGAGCCTGCCCTCGCGCGCCTTGGCGGCCAGCTCACGGGTCTCCGCGCCGATCCGCGACACGCTCTTGCGGTCGGCGTCGTGGATCACCGGGACGAGCAGGCCGTCGTCCACCGCGACCGCCACGCCGACGTTGACCCGCTTGTGCCAGAGCAGGCTGTCCTCGGTGAACGACACGTTCACCTCGGGGTGCTCGCGCAGCGCGGTCGCGCACGCCTTGACGATCAGGTCGTTCACGCTGACCTTGGCGGGGGCGAGCGCCTCGTTCACCGTGGCCCGGAACGCGAGCAGCGGCTCGGCGTCCACGTCGCGGGTCAGGTAGAAGTGCGGCGCGTTCCGCTTGCTCTCGGTCAGGCGGCGCGCGGCCACCTTGCGGAACCGGTTCAGCGGGACGGCCTCCACGTCCGGGTCGTCCGCCTGCGCGGCGGCCTTCGCGGGCGCGGCGGGCGCCGCCGCGGCCGGTGCGGCGGCCGGGGCCGGGGCGGCTGCGGCCGGTGCGGACGCCGGTGCCGGGGCCGCGCCGTTCCGGATCGCGTCCTCGATGTCGGCGCGGACGATCCGCCCGCCCGGGCCCGAGCCCGTCAGCGTCGCCAGGTCGATGCCGTGGTCGCGGGCGAGCCGCCGCGCCAGCGGGGACGACGGCGGCCGCGTACGCGGCGTGCTCGGCGACGACGCGGGAGCCGCTGCCGGAGCGGCCGGGGCGGGAGCCGGTGCCGGGGCCTCGGCGGCGACCGGCTCCGGCTTCGGCTCCGGCGCGGGCGTGGACGGCGCGGGCTCCGGCTCGGCCGCCGCCTCTTCCGCGCCCGACGCGGCGCCGCCCGCCGGGACGACCACGGCGATGGGCGCGCCGATCGCCGCGGACTGTCCCTCCTCGACGAGGATCTTTTCGAGGACGCCCGCCTCGTACGCCTCGTACTCCATGACGGCCTTGTCGGTCTCGATGTCGACGATGACGTCGCCGACCTCGACCGCGTCCCCCGGCTTCTTCTGCCAGGAGCTGATGACGCCCTCCTCCATGGTGTCGGAGAGCCGGGGCATGAGGATCTCGGTCATGAGGAGGTCTCCAGGGTGCGGCGGCCGCGCGCGCGGAGCGTTTCGCGGGCGGCGGTGAGCAGCGACTCCGCGGACGGCAGCGCGGCGGTCTCCAGCGGCTTGGCGTACGGGAGCGGCACCTCGGCCATCGCGACCCGGCGGACGGGCGCGTCGAGCCAGTCGAACGCGCCCTCCTGGATGGTCGCGGCGATCTCGGCGCCGATGCCGTACGTCAGCCAGTCGTCCTCGGCCACCACGGCGCAGCCGGTCTTGCGGACCGACTCGACCACGGTGGCGCGGTCCAGCGGCCGCAGGCTCCGCAGGTCGACGACCTCGGCGGAGACCCCCTCGGCGGCGAGGGTCTCGGCGACCTCGGCGGCGACCCGCGCCATCCGCGAGTAGCCGATGATCGTGATGTCGGTCCCGGGACGGGTCACGGCGGCCCGCCCGATCTCGGCGGGCTCGATGTCGGCGACCTCCGCCGGGAGCTCGCCCTTGGTGTTGTAGAGGGCGAGGTTCTCCAGGAACAGCACGGGGTCGTCGTCGCGGATCGCGGCCTTCAGCATCGCGGACGCCTCGGCGGGCGTGCTCGGCGCGACGACCTTCAGGCCGGGGATGAACGAGTAGAACAGCTCGACGTTCTGCGAGTGCGTCGCGCCGAGCTGCTGCCCGCCGCCGCCCGGCGTGCGGATCACCATCGGGACGCTGGACTGGCCGCCGAACATCCCGTAGATCTTCGCGGCGTGGTTGACGATCTGGTCCAGCGCCAGCAGCGAGAAGTTGATCGTCATGATCTCCACGACCGGGCGCAGCCCGAGCATGGCGGCGCCGATCGCGGCGCCGACGAAGCCCTCCTCGGCGATCGGGGTGTCGCGGACCCGTTTCGGCCCGAACTCCTTCAGCAGCCCCTCGGTGATCTTGTAGGAGCCCTCGAAGAGTCCGATCTCCTCGCCCATGAGGAAGACGTTCTCGTCGCGCAGCATCTCGGCGCGCAGCGTGTCGCGCAGGGCGTGGCGGTAGGTACTGGTCAGGGTGGCGGGTGCCATCGCGGCGCTCTCCTTCAGTCCCGGGACGCCGGCTCGGCGAAGACGGGCTCGGCCGGCAGCCGGCGCAGCTCGCCCGGGACCGGGGTGGCATAGGTGTAGTCGAACAGGGTGGAGACGTCGGGCGACGGGCTGTCGTCGGCGAACGCGGCGGCGGCGTCGATCTCGGCGGTGACCTCGGCGTCCAGCGCGTCGCGCGCGTCGTGGCTGAGGATCCCGCCCTCCTCCAGCTCCAGCGCGAACCGGGCGAGGGGGTCGGCGGCCTTCAGGGCCTCCTTCTCCTCCTTGGAGCGGTACCGTGCCGGGTCGACGACCGAGTGGCCCTTCAGCCGGGGGCTCATGGTCTCCAGCAGGTACGGGCGGCTCTCGGCGCGCGCCTTCTCCACGGCGGCGCGGGCGGCGTCGCGGACGGCGAGCACGTCGCTGCCGTCCACCCGCAGGCTCTCCATCCGGTACGAGGCGCCGCGCCGGTACAGCTCGGGCTCGGCCGCGGAGTGCTCGACCGTCGTGCCCATGCCCAGCCCGTTGTTGATCACCACGAAGACGACCGGCAGGTCCCACAGGCCCGCGATGTTGAGCGACTCGTGGAACGCGCCGATGGCGGTCGTCCCGTCGCCCATGTGGCACATCACGACCTCGTCGCCGCCCTTGTAGGAGACGGCGAGCGCGGCGCCGGTGGCGAGGGGGACCTGGCCGCCGACGATGCCGTACCCGCCGAGCAGCCGGGCCTCGGCGTCGAACAGGTGCATGGACCCGCCCCACCCCTTGGAGACCCCGGTGGAGCGGCCGTACAGCTCGGCCATGACCCGGCCGGGCTCGATGCCCTTCGCGAGCGCGTACCCGTGCTCGCGGTAGTTCGTGAACAGGTAGTCGGTGGGGCGCAGCGCGGCCATCAGCCCGACGACGGTGGCCTCCTCGCCCAGGTTGAGGTGGCAGTAGCCGCCGATCTTCGCCTCGGTGTAGGCGCGCGCGGCGCGCTCCTCGAAGCGGCGGATCTGGAGCATCTGCCGGTAGTACGCGACGAGGGTCCCGGCGTCGGCCTCGGGGCCTTGCCGCCCTTGGCGGCGGTCTTCGCCGCGGTCCGGGCGCCGGTCTTCTCGTTCGCCGCCGAGTCGTCCCGGTCCCTGGCCGCGCCGCGGGGGCGGCGCGTGCGGATCGGTGCGGCCTTGGTGGTCTCAGCCATCGGCGACCTTCCTCTGTCCGGGGAGAACGCCGTAGGATCGCCACGACGCTCACCGATCATCATTGATCAATGATCGATCATATGCCAGCCGTCAAGAGGCGCTTACCGGGGTTGCGTCTACCATGTGCTCCGTGAACGCGCCGCCCACCGCCCAGCTCCTCCGCACCGGACTCGCCGACCAGATCCGCGAGTTCATCGTCGAGGGCATCAGCGCGGGCCGCTGGGAGCCGGGCGAGCGCATCGTGGAGCGGCGCATCGCGACCGAGCTGGGCGTCAGCCAGGGGCCCGTCCGCGAGGCGCTGCGCCAGCTCGAAGCGCAGCGGCTGATCGAGACGCTGCCCAACCGGGGCGCGCGGGTGCGGGCCTTCACCGAGCAGGACCTCGGGGAGATCTTCCCGGTCCGGGCGGGCCTGGAGCGCACGGCCGCCGAGCTGGCCCTGCCCCGCCTGGCCGGGCGCATGGGCGCCCTGGAGGAGCACAACCGCCTGCTGGCGGAGGCCGCGGCGGGCGACGACCTGGTCGCCCAGATGCGCCTCAGCATCGCGTTCCACCGGGAGATCGTCGAGACCGCGGGCAACCGGCTGCTGATGGCGGTGTGGGAGGGCCTCGGGATCGAGCTGTGGACGACGCTGTCCCTCAGGCTCCACCACACCGAGATCTACTCCAAGTCGGCCGAGCACGCCGCCCTGATCGAGGCGTTCCGCCGCCAGGACCCGGACGCCCCGAAGATGCTCCACGACCACGTCATGAACTACGCCCCCTGACCCGCCCGGAACCGCCCGTGCCCCGGGAGGGCGCTACTCCGCGTCCCGGTACGCCCGGGTGAGCTGGGCCTCGGCGTCGTCGAGGTAGGAGCGCAGCTCCCGCTCGGCGGCCTCGGTCTCGCCCGCCCGCAGCAGGTCGGCCATGCGGCGGTTGCGGGCCAGGTACGGCTCGTGGAACTCGCGCGGCGAGCCCATCTCGTGGAAGACCAGGCGCAGCTCGGCGAGGATGTGCCGGGTCATCTCGTCGATCCGCGGGCTCCCGCACAGCGCCGACAGCGCCTGGTGGAACCGGATGTCGGCGGTGCCCACGTCCGGCCAGCTCTCCCGTTCGGCCGCGCGCTCGCCGTCGGCGACGGCGGCCTCGACGCGCGCGAGGGCCTCGGGGGTCGCCTCGCGGGCGCCGCGCACGCCCTCGCACTCCAGGATGCGCCGCACGCGGTAGAGGTCGGCGAGGTCGTCGCCGGTCAGGCGGCGCACGAACACGCCCCGGTTAAACTCGTGTACGAGGAGTCGCTCCTGCACCAGCAGGCGGAACGCCTCCCGCATGGTGTTGCGCGAGACCTTGATCGCGCGGCACAGGTCCTCTTCGGGGAGCCGGTCGCCGGGGCAGAGCCGGCCGGTGGTGATCTCGTCGCGCAGCAGGTCGGCGACGCGCGCGGCGGTGCTGGACCGATCCAGTTCGTGCCGGGCCGCCGCGATCCCGTCGAGCCACCGTTGCTGCGCCGGCACCGTCATCAGCCCGCCTCCCCCCAGGGGCGCGGGACGCCGTGGGGACGTCGCCGTCACGCGGCGGTCGCGCGCCCGGAACATGTGCGAGGCCAAGCGTAGTCCGCCGGAACGGAAGATTCATCAAAACGGGGATTGAAGGATTGTTGAACAATCCTTACCCTACTGGAAAGCCGACTCCCCGAAGGGGCAGCCATGACCGACCAGACGACGCTGGACAAGCCTCCGCCGCCGCCCGCCGCATCGCGGCGCGGAGCGCTGCTGGGCGCCATGTTCCTGATGGCCACCAGCGCCATCGGGCCCGGGTTCATCACCCAGACGACCGTGTTCACCGCCAAGCTCGGCGCGGCGTTCGCGTTCGCCATCCTGGTCTCGGTGCTGATCGACATCGCGATCCAGCTCAACGTGTGGCGCGTGGTCGGCGTCTCGGGCCGGCGCGCGCAGGACCTCGGCAACCGGGTGGTGCCCGGCGGCGGCTACGCCCTGGCCGCGCTCGACGTCTTCGGCGGCCTGGTGTTCAACATCGGCAACGTCGCGGGCTGCGCCCTCGGGCTGAACGCGCTGTTCGGCCTGGAGGTCAAGGTCGGCGGGGCCGTGTCCGCGCTGGTCGCCATCGCGATCTTCCTGGTCCGGCGGGCGGGCGCGGCGATGGACCGGATCGTGGTCGTGCTCGGCGTCCTGATGATCGCCATGACGCTGTACGTCACGGTGGTCTCGCACCCGCCGTTCGGGGACGCGCTGCGGGAGACCGTCGCGCCGGGCACCGTGGACTTCCTGGTGATCACCACGCTGGTCGGCGGCACCGTCGGCGGCTACATCACCTACGCGGGCGCGCACCGCATGGTCGACTCGGGGCTGACCGGGCCCGAGAACATCGCCGGGATCACCCGCAGCTCCATCACCGGGATCATCGTCACCGCCGTGATGCGGGCGCTGCTGTTCCTCGCCGTCCTCGGCGTGGTCGCCGGGGGCGCGAAGCTCGCCGCGGGCAACCCGGCCGCGTCGGCGTTCGAGCACGCCGCCGGGGAGGGCGGGCTCCGGCTGTTCGGCCTGATCATGTGGTCGGCCGCGATCACCTCGGTGATCGGCGCGTCCTACACCTCGGTGTCGTTCCTGATCGACTTCTCGTCCTGGATCGCCCGGTACCGCAACCAGGTCGTGGTCGCGTTCATCCTCGTCTCGACGGTGATCTACCTGTCCATCGGGACGACCCCGGCGAAGCTGCTCGTCCTCGCCGGGGCCCTGAACGGGCTGATCCTGCCGTTCGGCCTCGCCGTCCTGCTGTGGGTGGCGGCGCGCCGCCGCGACCTGCTGCACGGCTACCGCTACCCCGCCTGGCTGCTCGCCCTCGGCGTCGGGGCGTGGCTGCTCTCGCTCTACCTCGGCTGGAACGCCCTCAGCGACCTGCCCGACCTCTGGAAGTGACCCGGGGGAAGACCCTGACCCAAGGAGGCAACGCCATGCGCATCGACCTGAACTCCGACCTCGGCGAGGGCTTCGGCCGCTGGGAGCTCGGCGACGACGAGGCCCTGCTCGACGTGGTGACCAGCGCGAACGTCGCGTGCGGGTTCCACGCGGGCGACCCCGGCGTGATGCGGCGCACGTGCGAGGCCGCCGCCGCGCGGGGCGTGTCGGTCGGCGCGCACACCGGCTACCGCGACCTGGCGGGGTTCGGGCGCCGGTTCGTGGACGTCCCGCCGGGCGAGCTGACCGACGACGTGCTCTACCAGCTCGGCGCGCTCCGGCAGTTCGCCGAGACGGCGGGGACGCGGGTCGGCTACATCAAGCCGCACGGCGCGCTTTACAACGCGATCGTCCACCACGAGGACCAGGCGCGGGCCGTCGTCCGCGCGGTGCTGGACTTCGACCCGGAGCTGCCCGTCCTCGGCCTGCCGGGCTCGGCGTGGTTGCGCCTCGCGGACGAGGCCGGGCTCCCGGTGGTGCACGAGGTGTTCGCCGACCGCGCCTACACGCCGGAGGGGACGCTCGTGTCGCGGCGTTCGCCCGGCGCGGTCCTGCACGACCCCGCCGAGGTCGCCGAACGGTGCGTGCGGATGGCGGCCGAGGGGGAGATCGTCGCGCTGGACGGCACGGTCGTGCCCGTCCGCGCCGAGTCGATCTGCGTGCACGGCGACAGCCCCGGCGCGGTCCGGATGGCGGTCGCCGTGCGGGCCGCGCTCGACGAGGCGGGCGTCACCGTGGCGCCCTTCGCCGAACCGGGCGGCGCCGCCCCCGGGAACGGCGCGTCCGGCGCGTCCGGTCCGGTCGCGGGCTGAGCGGGGGAGCGGGGTGGGGATGCGGATCCTTCCGAACGGCGACGCGGCGATCCTGGTCGAGCTGCCCGACCTGGACGCGATGCTCGGCCTGTACGCGGCGCTCGCGGCCGACCCGCCGCCGGGCGTGGCCGACCTCGTCCCCGCCGCCCGCACCCTGACCCTGCTGCTCGGCCCGGGGGCGCGCCCCGCCGACGTCGCGCGGGCCGTACGGGACGCGCGGCCGGGCGCCGCCGCGCCGGTCGGCGGCGCGGTCACCGTCCCGGTCGTCTACGACGGCGCGGACCTCGGCGAGGTCGCCGAGCTCACCGGCCTCAGCCCCGCCGAGGTCGTCGCCGCGCACACCGGCACGCCGTGGCGCGTCGCGTTCACCGGGTTCGCGCCCGGCTTCGGCTACCTGACCGGCGGCGACCCCCGGCTGAACGTGCCGCGCCGCGAGACGCCCCGGGTCCGCGTGCCCGCCGGGTCCGTCGGGCTCGCCGGGCGGTTCAGCGGCGCGTACCCGGTGGAGTCGCCGGGCGGCTGGCGGCTCATCGGGCGCACCGACGCGCCGCTGTGGGACCTGCGCCGCGACCCGCCCGCCCTGCTGCGGCCGGGCGCCGAGGTCCGGTTCGTCCGCGCCGGGGGTCCGGCGTGAGGCGCCTTGAGGTGATCGCGACCGGGCCGCGGGCGACCGTCCAGGACCTCGGCCGCCCGGGGCACGCGGCACTCGGCGTCGGCGTCGCGGGGGCGGCCGACGCCGGGTCGCTGCGCCTCGCCAACCGCGCGGTCGGCAACCCCGAGGGCGCGGCGGCGATCGAGGCCGAGTTCGGCGGGCTGCGCGTACGGGTCCGGGCCCCCGGCGGGCTGTTCGCCGCCGTGACCGGCGCGCCCGCGCCGCTGACCGTGGACGGCCGCGCGGAGGCCCCCTACTCGGTCCTCCACGTCCCGGACGGCGCGGAGCTGCGGATGGGCGCGCCGCCGTCGGGGCTGCGCAGCTACCTCGCCGTGCGCGGGGGAGTGGACGTCCCGCCCGTCCTCGGCTCGCGTTCGGCCGACACGCTGGCCGCGCTCGGGCCGGACCCGCTCGGGCCCGGGACCGTCCTGCCGGTCGGGCCGCCGCCGGACGGCGTCCCGCTGCTCGGCGTCCTGCCGGTCGCGCCGCCGCCCGCCGGGGACGTCGAGCTGGGCGTGGTCCCCGGGCCCCGGGCCGACTGGTTCACCCGCGACGCGCTGCACGGCCTGTTCACCGGGGAGTACGAGGTGACGAGCGAGATCGACCGCGTGGGCATGCGGCTTTCGGGGCCGCGGCTCGCCCGCGCGGAGAAGGGCGAGCTGCCCAGCGAGGGGACGGTCGCCGGGGCGCTCCAGGTCCCGCCGTCCGGGCTTCCCGTGCTGTTCCTGGCCGACCACCCGCTGACCGGGGGCTACCCGGTGATCGGGGTGGTGGCGTCCGCCGACCTCGGGCGCGCCGCGCAGGCCCGCCCGGGGCAGCGGCTGCGCTTCCGGCCGCGACCCGCGCCGTTCCTCGGGGCGGGACCCGACGACGCAGAGGAGAGAGCATGACGACCTCGACCGCACCCATCGAGCCGGGCGCGCTGTCGCCGGAGCAGGCGAGGGCCCTGTTCCGCACCGGGCTGCGGGTGCCGACCGCCGGCTGGTGCGCGGGCTGGACGCAGGCCAACCTCATCGCCGTGCCGCGCGAGCAGGCGTACGACCTGCTGCTGTTCGCGCAGCGCAACCCGAAGCCGTGCCCGGTGCTCGACGTGACCGAGCCCGGCGAGGTGTCGTCCGGGCTGTTCGGCGGCGACCTGCGCACCGACCTGCCCGGCTACGTCGTGTACGAGGACGGCGAGCCCGTCGCGGAGGTCGCCGACGCCACCGAGTACTGGCGCGACGACCTGGTGGCGTTCCTCATCGGGTGCAGCTTCACCTTCGAGGACGCGCTCCTGGACGCCGGGGTGCCCGTGCGGCACATCGAGCAGCGCCGCAACGTCCCGATGTACCGGACGAACCGCGTGTGCCGCCGCGCCGGGGCGTTCGGCGGGCCGCTCGTGGTGTCGATGCGCCCCGTTCCGGCCGCGCAGGTCGCCGACGCCGTCCGGGTGACGTCCCGCTACCCGTCGGTGCACGGCGCGCCCGTCCACATCGGCGACCCGCTCGAACTCGGCATCGCCGACCTGGACGCCCCCGACTTCGGCGACCCGGTCGAGGTGCGGGTGGACGAGATCCCGGTGTTCTGGGCGTGCGGCGTCACCCCGCAGGCCGCCGTGATGGCGTCCCGGCCGAAGCTCGCGATCGGCCACGCGCCGGGCCACATGGCGATCACCGACGCCCGCGACACCCGCTACATCGTGCCGTGAACGCGGCATAGGCTTCGGCCATGGCCGCGATCGCGCCGGGGGACAGCCTGGGGGAGCGCTACCGGCTGGTCGCGCTCCTCGGCGACGGCGGCATGGCCGCCGTCTGGCGCGCCGACGACCTCGTGCTGGACCGGCCCGTCGCGGTGAAGGTCCCGCGCGGCGGCGGGGCCGGGGAGCCCGCGCCGCGCCTGCGCCGCGAGGCCAAGGCCGCCGCGGGCCTCACCCATCCGGGCATCACGGGCGTGTACGACTACGGCGAGCAGGAGCTGCCCGGCGGCGGGCGGCTCCCGTACGTCGTGATGGAGCTGCTCGCCGGCGAGAGCCTCGCGGCCCGCCTCGCCCGCGGGCCGCTGCCGTGGCGCGAGACCGCCGCCGTCTGCGCCCGGGTCGCCGACGCCCTCGCCGCCGCGCACGCGGCCGGGGTCGTGCACCGCGACGTCAAGCCCGCGAACGTCTTCCTCACCCCCACCGGCGTGAAGGTCCTCGACTTCGGCATCGCGTTCACCGGCCCGTCCGAGCGCGGCCCGCTCCTCGGCACCCCCGCCTACGTCGCCCCGAGCTCCTCGCGGGCGCCGCCCCCACCCCCGCCGCCGACCTGTACTCCCTCGGTGTCCTGCTCGGCGAGGCGTCCGGCGGGCGGGCCGGGACGGAGGGGCCCGGCGTGCTGCGCGACATCGTCTGCCGGTGCCTGGACGAGCGGCCCGGCGCCCGCCCGTCGGCGGCGGAGGCCGCGGTCGAGCTGGGGCGGATCGGCGAGGTACCGGTGACCGCGTCGGCGGACGCGCGGCCCGCGCCGTACGGGCCGCCGGTCGCGCCGCCGCCGGTCGGGCCGCCGGTCGCGCCGCCGCCGGTCGCGGAGGTGCGCACGCCGACCCGCGTCCTGGACGAGCCGTTGCCGCCGCCCCCACCGCCGCGGCGCAGGGCCCCGGTGTCG
Organism: Actinomadura sp. J1-007; assembly: GCF_009793335.1. Lineage (GTDB taxonomy): Bacteria > Actinomycetota > Actinomycetes > Streptosporangiales > Streptosporangiaceae > Spirillospora > Spirillospora yumaensis. Next base: position 6,422,321 of record NZ_WING01000001.1, read on the forward strand.
CGGCGGCCGTGGGCTATCGCGGGCGTGGTGCTGGCCGGCCTCGCCGCGGTCGCCGTGCTCGCGGCGGCGTTCTCGCCGGACGGCGAACGGCGCGAACGCCCCGGCCGCGCCGCTCCGGCGGACGCGCCGTCCCGGTCCCGTCCCGCGGCGTCGGGCGTCGAGTGCGCGGTGTCGTACCGGGTGGACGGCTCGTGGCCGCAGGGGTTCCAGGCGACCGTGCGGATCACCAACCTCGGCGACCGGCCGATCGAGGGCTGGCGGCTCGGCTGGACGTTCCCGGACGGGCGGCGCGTCACCGACCTGTGGAACGGCGGCCGTGAGCAGGACGGCCGGAACGTCACCGTCACCGACGCCGGATGGAACCGGGTCGTCCCGCCGGACGGCACGGTCGAGTTCGGCTTCGTCGGCGCGCAGGACGGCGACAGCGCCGGCCCGCGCCCCCGCCGGTTCACGCTCAACGGCGGCGCCTGCCGCGCGCCCTGACCCGGCGGGCCCCGGCGGGGCCCGGCGGGGCGGGCGCGGGTCAGGCCGAGTCGCGCAGGACCAGGTGCGGCCGGAGGATGACCACCGGGTCGGCGACGGCCTCGCCGCGGATCCGGGAGACCAGCAGCCGGGCCATCTCGCGGCCCATCTCCTCCGGCGACTGGTGCACGGTCGTCAGCGGCGGGTCGGCGAGCGACGCCGCCGCCGAGTCGTCGAACCCGACGACCGCGACGTCCCCGGGCACGCCGCGCCCGCGGCGGCGCAGCACGCGCAGCGCGCCGAGCGCCATCGGGTCGTCCGCCGCGAACACCGCGTCCAGCCGCGGCTCGCGCGCGAGCAGCTCCTCGGTCGCGGCGACCGCGCTCGCCTCGCCGAAGTCGCCGTAGGAGACCAGCTCGGGCAGGCCCGCCGCGGCGAGCGCGTCGCGGTACCCGGCCAGCCGGTCGATGCCGACGCCCATGTCCTGCGGGCCCGCGATCGTCGCGATGCGGCGGCGGCCCGCCGCCACCAGGTGGTCGACGGCCTGCCGGGCGCCGCTGCGGTTGTCCACGTCCACGTAGCTGACCGCCGACACCCCGGGCGGACGGCCGCCGAGCACGGTCGGCACGCCCTGCGCCTCCAGCTTGCCCGGCAGCGGGTCCTCGGCGTGCAGCGAGGTCAGCAGCACGCCGTCCACGTGCTGGGGGGTCAGGTACTCCTCCAGCCGCGCGTACTCGTCCGGCGAGCGGGCGAGGGCCAGCAGGAGCTGGAGCCCGGTGTCGCCGAGCGCCGCGCTGGTCCCGCGGATGATCCCCGCGAAGTACGGCTCGCCGAACAGCCGCTGGTCGGACTCCGCCACGACGAGCGCGACCGTGTCGGTGCGCCGGGTGACCAGCGCGCGGGCCGCCCGGTTCGGGACGTACCCGAGCTCGTCGATCGCGCGCCGCACCGCCTCGCGCGCCTGCGGGCTCACCCGCGGCGAGCCGTTGACGACCCGCGAGACGGTGCCGCGGCCGACACCGGCGCGGGCCGCCACCTGCTCCAGGGTGGGTCGCGTGCCCCTCACCGCCATCGGCCTCCTCGCCGTCGATGCGTCGCCCGTCCGGCGCGGGCGCCCGCCCCGCGTTGCCGCGGTCAGCCGGGACCGCCGCGCCGGATCACGCGCGCGTACCAGCGGGCGCTGTCCTTGAGGGTGCGGCGCTGCGTGGCGTAGTCCACGTGGACGAGCCCGAAGCGCTTGGAGTACCCCCACGCCCACTCGAAATTATCCAGCAGCGACCACGTGAAGTAGCCCCGGAGCGGAACGCCCTCGGAGATCGCGTCGCGGCAGGCCCGCAGGTGCGCGTCGAGGTACGCGATCCGCCCGGCGTCGTGGACGGCGCCGTCGCCGGGCGCCTCGTCGTAGCCCGCCCCGTTCTCGGTGATGTAGAGCGGGACGGCCGGGTACTCGCGGTGCAGCCGGGTCAGCACCTCGTACAGGCCGCGCTCGTCGATCTCCCACCCCATCCCCGTCACCGGCAGCCCCGCCGGAACGAACCGCACGTTCTCGCTGCCGACCCACGGCGACCGGGTGTTGAACGGCGACGACGCCGCCTGCGCGGCCTCGCCGGGCGTGCCCGCGACGGTGTGCCGCGAGTAGTAGTTGACGCCGAGGTGGTCCAGCGGCCTCCGGATGGCCGCGAGGTCGGCGTCCGGCGGCGCGAAGCCGTACGGCTCCAGGTCGGCGAGGACGTCGGCGGGGTAGCGGCCCTCCAGCAGCGGGCCGAGGAAGAAGCGGTTCTGGAGGCCGTCCACGCGGCGCGCCGCGTCCAGGTCGGCGTCCGCGCCCGTCTGCGGCGACACCGCGTAGAGGTTGACGGCGGCGCCGAACCGGTTCGCCGGGCGGCGGGCGCGCATCGCCTCGACCGCGAGGCCGTGGCCGAGCAGGAGGTGGTGCGCGGCCCGCAGCGCGCCCTCGGGATCGACGCGCCCCGGCGCGTGCTCCCCGGAGGCGTAGCCGAGGAACGCCGCGCACCACGGCTCGTTCACCGTCGTCCAGTGCCGGACGCGGTCGCCGAGGGCGGCGTGCACGTCGGCGGCGTAGTCGGCGAACCGGTGCGCGGTGTCGCGTTCGGGCCAGCCGCCCGCGTCCTCCAGCGGCTGCGGCAGGTCCCAGTGGTAGAGCGTCGGCCACGGTTCGACGCCCGCGGCCAGCAGCTCGTCCACCAGCCGGCGGTAGAAGTCGAGCCCGGCCTCGTTGACGCCCGCGCCGCGCCCGCCGCGCCCGTCCGGGTGGACGCGCGGCCACGAGACCGAGAACCGGTACGCGGTGAGGCCGAGCTCCGCCATCAGCGCGACGTCCTCGCGGAACCGGTGGTAGTGGTCCACGGCCACGTCGCCGGTGTCGCCGCCGAGGACCCGTCCGGGCGTGCGGCAGAACGTGTCCCACACCGACGGGCCGCGCCCGTCCTCGGCCGCCGCGCCCTCGATCTGGTACGCGGCGGTCGCGGCCCCCCACCGGAACCCCGCCGGGAACGGCGCGGCAGGGCCGTCCCGCCCGGAGTCCTCGTGCGTGGAGCCGTTCTGAAGAGAGGAGGTCATACCTTGACCGCGCCTTCCATGATTCCGCCGATGATCTGGCGGCCGAACACGATGAACACCACGAGCAGGGGCAGGACGGCGACCGTCGTCCCGGCGAACATGAGCGTGTAGTCCTTGAAGTAGGCCGCCGAGAGGTTGTTGATCGAGAGCTGCACGGTCGGGTTGTCGGGGCTCAGCACCGCGAGCGGCCACATGAACTCGTTCCAGGTCTGCATGAACGTGAACAGTCCGAGCACCCCGGCCGCCGGGCGCAGCGCGGGCAGCACCACGCGCCAGAACACGCCGAAGGTCGAGCAGCCGTCCACCCGGGCGGCCTCGACCAGCTCGTCCGGGACGGCCTGGTCGGCGTACTGCCGCATCATGAACACGCCGAAGCCGGTCACCAGGAACGGGACGACCACCGCCTGGAGGCGGTTCTGCCAGCCCAGCTCCACCATGATCATGTAGAGCGGGACGACGCCCATCTGCACCGGGACCATCATCGTGGCGATGACCGTGAGCAGCAGCGCGCCCCGGCCCCGGAACCGCAGCTTGGCGAACGCGAACCCGGCCAGCGAGGCGAAGAACACCGTCGAGACCGTCACGGCGGACGCCACGATCGCCGAGTTGGCCAGGCCCTTGGCGAAGTGGGCGTCGGGGTTGTCGAACAGCCGGCGGGCGTTGTCGCCGAACCGCCCGCCCGGCAGCATCGGCGGCGGCACCGCGGAGACGACGTCGTTGCCGCGCGTCGCCACGACGACCATCCAGTAGATCGGGAAGACCGACAGCGCGAGCGCCGCGACCAGCGTCACGTACGTCAACGGGCTCGCGTTCCAGAGCCCCCGGAACCTGCCGGGCCGGGACCCGCGCGGCGGGCGCGGGCCGTCGCCCGGCCGCCGCGCGCCGCGGGCGGCGGAGAAGAGCGCGGTCATCGCGTGCCTCCCGCACGGCGCACGAACAGGAAGTTGGCCAGCGAGAACACGATGATCAGCACGAACAGCGCGCAGGCCACCGCCGCCCCGTAGCCGTACCGGTCGTGCCCGAACGCGTTGCCGAACATGTACATCGTGATCGTCTGGAACTGGTGCGTCGAGCCGCCGTCCATCCGGTCGGGGGCGCCCGCCCCGGCGCCGAACAGCACCGGCTCGGTGAAGAGCTGGAGGCCGCCGATGGTCGAGACGACCACCGTGAACAGGATCGTCGGCCGCAGCAGCGGCACCGTGATCCCCCAGAACTGCCGCAGCCGGGACGCGCCGTCGATCGCCGCCGCCTCGTACAGGTCCCGGGGGACCGCCTGCATGGCGGCCAGGTAGATCAGCGCGTTGTAGCCCGTCCAGCGCCAGTCGACCATGGCCGACACCGCGACCCACGACCAGCCGCGTGACGCCTGCCAGTCGACGCCGTCCATCCCGATCCGGCCGAGCAGCCAGTTGGCCATGCCGTAGTCGTGGTCGAAGAGCTGGGTGAACACGATCGCGACGGCCGCGGTCGAGGTGACCAGCGGCGCGACCATCCCGATCCGGAAGAACGTCGCCGCCCGCATCCGCCGGTTCAGCGCGTTCGCGACGAGCAGCGCGACCAGCAGTTGCGGGACGGTCGAGACCGCGAAGATTCCGAGGGTGTTGACGGCGGCGTGCCAGAAGTCGGCGTCCGACAGCAGGTAGCGGTAGTTCTCCAGGCCGGTCCACCGGCGCGTCCCCGACGCGAGGCCCCACTCGTGCAACGAGACCCACACCGTGTAGACGAGCGGGAAGCCGCCGAACAGCAGGAACACGACGTAGAACGGCGAGATGAACGCGTACGGCGCGGTCTTCAGGTCCAGCCGCGCGAGCCGGGCGCGCCACGCCGGGCGGCGGCGGCCGGAGCCGGGCGCCGGTGCGGGCGCGTGTCCGGCGGGGCGCGGGGCGGTGCTCATGCGGCTCGTGCCGTTCATGCGCATCGCGCGCCTCCTTTCGGTCGTCCGGCCCGCGGGGCGCCGACGCCCGCGCGAACGGGCGGCGGCGCGGTGCGGACCGGGATGCGGACGTTGCCTGCGGACGGCTTCAGCGGGCGGCCTTCGCGGCGGCCTCGGTCGCCTTCGACCACGCGTCGTCCGGCCGGACCTCGCCCTGGCCGACGGCGATCAGGACGTTCTCGACGGCCTGCCGGACGTCCTCGTTCTTCGGCCCGAGGTGGACGGGCTTCACCTGCGCGGCCGTCGCGCCGTAGATGCGGCCGGTGGGCGCGCCGCCGAAGTAGGCGTTCCGATGGCCCGCGACGGCGGGATCGGCGGCGGCCTGCGGGGAGGACGGGAACGTGTTCTTGTCCTTGAACGCGCCGACCTGCCCCTGCGGCCCGGACAGGAACTTCGCCAGCTCGGCCGCCTGCCCCGGGTGGTCGGTCTGCTTCGGCACCGCCAGCCACGAGCCGCCCCAGTAGCCGCTGCCGCCGGGCACGGACGCCACGTCCCACTTGCCCTTGCCGAAGCCGCCGGAGAACTCCTCGATGCCGCCGAGCATCCACGACGGGCACGGCACGGTCGCGAACGTGTCGCGCTTCAGCGCCGTCTGCCACGGCGGCGTGAACACCGACGCGTCCGCCGTCAGGCCCGCCCGCTCGAACTTCAGCGTCGTGTCGAACGCCGAGCGCACGGCGGGGTTGCTGTCGAAGACGAGCTTGTCGCTCTTGTCGAAGAAGCTGTAGCCGGGTCCCGCCCCGGCGTTCTGGAGGACGGTCGTGCGCAGGACGGCCGTCGGGCCGTCCAGCCACTTGGTCTTCGGGACCTTGGCCTGGAACCTCTGGCCCGTCGCGAGGAACGCGTCCCAGGTCGGCCACAGCCGTCCCACCTCGCCGCGTTCGGTGGGCAGCCCGGCCTTCTCGAACAGGTCCTTGCGGTAGCACAGGCCGAGCGGGCCGATGTCGGTGCCGAGCCCGACGAGCTGCCCGCCGTCGGGCGTGACGCCCATCTGCCACTTCCAGGGCAGGAAGTTCTTCTCCAGCTCCCGTCCGCCGTAGTCGAACAGGTCGAGGAACTTCGCGCGCTGCTGCATGTACGCCGGGAGGATGCCCTCCTCCAGCGCGACCACGTCGCCCGCGCCGCTGCCGGTGGCGATCCACTGCTGGAGCCGGGGCTTGTAGTCGTCCAGCGTGGACACCTTCCGCTGCTTGATCCTGACGTCGGGGTGCGACGCCTCGTACTGCCGGTAGAGCCGGTCGTAGCCGAACTCGCCGAAGACGTCGACGGTCAGCGTCACCGGCCCGGAGCCGCCGCCGTCCCCGCCGTCGCCTCCGCAGGCGGCGGCGAGGCACCCGGCGAGCACCGCCGCCATCGCCGTGCCCAGCCCGCGCCGCATGGTGGCCCTCATGAGCGGACCCCTCTCAGGTCGTGTCGGTCAGGTGTGGGAGCGCTCCCACGAAGAAAAGACCGTGACCTGGCGCACTGTCAATCCACCGAGACCCAACCGTTATCGACGGGCCCGCCGGGGCCGGCGGGCGGGCGTCAGCGCGCCTCCCACCAGACGGCCGTGCCGGGAGGCAGCTCGATCCGGTCGCCGTCCACGCGGACGGGGCCGCTGGCCAGCAGGACCTTCCCGTACGCGGCCATGCGCGCCGTCCGCCCGCCCATGTTGACCGCGCACGCGACGGCGCGCCCGGACGCCCCGCCCGCGTCCCCGCTCGCGCCATCGGGCCGTTCGCCGGGGGCCTCGCGGGCGAAGACGAGCGTGCCGGGCGGGCCGGTGAGCCAGCGGAGCGGTCCGTCGCCGAGCGCGGGGTGCGCGCGGCGGATGCGCAGCGCCTCGCGGTAGAGCGCCAGCGTCGAGTCCGGGTCGCCGTCCTGCGCGGCGACCGTCAGCGCGCGCCAGGCGGGCGGGATCGGCAGCCAGGACGTGCCGCCGTCGCCGAAGCCGAACGGCGGCACGTCGCCCGACCAGGGGATCGGTACGCGGCAGCCGTCCCGCCCCGCGCCCGCCGCGCGCGCGTTCTGCGGGTCGAGCAGGAACTCCTCGGGCAGGTCGGCCACCTCGGGCAGCCCCAGCTCCTCGCCCTGGTAGACGTACGCCGAGCCGGGCAGGGCGAGCGTCAGCAGCGCGGCGGCGCGCGCCCTGCGCAGCCCTTCGTCGCCGCCCCCGTACCGCGTGAGGTGCCGCTTGACATCGTGGTTCGACAGCACCCAGGTGGCGGGCGCGCCGACGGCCTCGGCCGCGCGCAGGGACGCGTCGACGACCTCGCGCATCGCGGACGCGTCCCACGGCGCGAGGAGGTAGTGGAAGTTGAACGCCTGGTGCAGCTCGTCCGGGCGGGTGTAGGCCGCGAGCCGTTCGGGGGTCGGCGCCCACGCCTCGGCCACCCCGATCCGCTCCCCGCCGTACGAGTCGAGCAGCGCCCGCCACGAGCGGTGGATCTCGTGCACGCCGTCCTGGTCGAAGTAGGGGACGACGGCCGTCCCGAGCGGCCCGAGCTGGTCGGCGTGGCCGACGTCGGGCAGGCCGGCCGCCTTGACCATGCCGTGCGCGACGTCCACCCGGAAGCCGTCGGCGCCGAGGTCGAGCCAGAACCGCAGGACGTCGGCGAACTCCGCCCGGACCTCCTCGTTCTCCCAGTCGAGGTCGGGCTGCTCGGTCGCGAACAGGTGCAGGTACCACTGGCCGTCGGGGACGCGGGTCCAGGCGGAGCCGCCGAACACCGACTCCCAGTCGTTCGGCGGCTCGGCGCCGTCCGGGCCCCGTCCGTCGCGGAACACGTAGCGGCCGCGCTCGGGGGAGCCGGGCCGCGCGGCGAGCGCGGCGCGGAACCAGGGGTGCCGGTCGGAGGTGTGGTTGGGGACGACGTCCAGGATGATCCGCAGGCCGTGCGCGTGCGCGTCCCGGATCAGGGCGCGGGCGTCGTCGAGCGTCCCGAACAGCGGGTCGACGTCGCGGTGGTCGGCCACGTCGTACCCGAAGTCGGCCATCGGCGAGACGTAGAAGGGGGTGATCCACAGGGCGTCCACGCCGAGCCCCGCCAGGTACGGCAGCCGCGAGCGGACGCCCGCCAGATCGCCGATCCCGTCGCCGTTCCCGTCGGCGAAGCTGCGGACGTACACCTGGTAGATGACCGCGTCGCGCCACCACGCGGAGGGGCGTCCGGCGCTCTGGTCCCCGTTCCGGCTCTCGTCGCCGGCGGAGGGGTTGAGGATGTCCTGCGTCATCGCTGTCCTTCGCTAGGGGGCGTGCGTGCGATGCGGGGCGTGCTCGGGGCCTCCCGTGTGCGTCCCCGCCCGGACGCCGCTTCACGCCCCCGCGCACGAGCGAGACGGGCGTCACGCGGCGGCGCAGGCGGCTGTCGGACGAGGAGACGGCCCGGCGGATGCTGGACGCGGCCATGGACATGGTCAACGCCACCGGCCTCACCGTGAGCCTCGACCACATCGGCTTCGAGGACGTCATCCGCGAGGCGGGCGTGGCGCGCAGCGCGGTCTACCGGCGCTGGCCGTACAAGGACCTGTTCTTCAGCGACCTGCTGAAGGAGCTGGCCAGCGCCGCGGTCCCGGCGGCCGTCGCGGACGAGGCGTCCCGGCGCGTGACCGCCCGGACCGTCCTGGAGCGCCTCGACGGGCTCGGGACGGCCGAGGGCCGCGCCGGGCTGCTCGCCGAACTGATCCGCAAGGCCGCCCTCGGCGACTTCGAGATCATCGGCGGGTCGCCGGAGTGGAGCACGTACCTGGCTTTGAACGCCGCGTTCGCCGGGCTCCCGGCGGGCGGGCTGCGCGACCAGGTGCAGGAGGCGCTGGCCGCGTCGGAGCGCCGCTTCGTCGTCCACCTGGCGGCGGCGTACGAGCACCTGGCCGGGCTGCTCGGCTACCGGCTCCGTCCCGGATCGGACGTCACGTTCGAGGTGCTCGCGACCCTCGCGCAGGGGACGATGCGCGGCCTGGTCGTGATGGCGCAGTCCAGGCCCGAGATCGGGACGCGGCGGGTGCGGGCCGCGCCGTTCGGGGACGGCGCGGGCGAATGGTCGCTGCCCGCGCTCGGCATCGCCGCCGCGGTCTCCTCGTTCCTCGAACCCGATCCGGACGTCGTGTGGGACGCCGAGCGGATCGCGGACGTGCGGAGGCAGCTCGAAGCCGACCCGTTCGGCCCGGTCCGGCCGGAGGGCGGCCTGTGGGGCGAGCCCCCGGCGCGGGAGGCCCATCCGGGACCCGGCCGCCGGGGCGCGCCGGCACGTAGTACCGGCGAGGAACGGAACCGACGAGGGGGGACGATGGGCGAGGGAGGGCACCGCGCCGGAACAGCCGTGCCGGACGGCGCGGCCGCGGTCGCCGGCGGAGGCGTCCTGCTGCTCGCGCTGCACGCGGGCGCGGGACTCGGGACGGCCGGAGCGCTGGCGGGCGCGGTCTTCGCCGCGGGCGCGGCGGGCGCGCTCGCGTACGGGATGCGGCGGTCCGGGGTGCCCGGCCTCGGGCCCGCCGACCGTGTCACGCTGGCCCGCACGGCGCTCATCGGAGGCGTCGCCGCGCTCGTCGCGGACCGTTCGGCGGCGGTGGCCTGGCTGGTCGCCCTCGCGGCGGTCGCGCTGGTCCTGGACGGGGCGGACGGCTGGGTCGCGCGCCGCACCCGCACGGCTTCGGCGTTCGGCGCGCGGTTCGACATGGAGGCCGACGCGCTGCTGATCCTGGTGCTGAGCGTCCGCGTCGCCACGTTCGCGGGCGCGTGGGTGCTGGCGATCGGAGCGATGCGGTACGCGTTCGCGGCGGCGGCCCGGACGGCGCCCTGGCTGCGCGCGGGGCTGCCGTACAGCCGGGCGCGCAAGGCCGTCGCCGTGGTCCAGGGCGTCGTGCTGGTCGCCGTCGCGTCCGGGGTTCCGGGGCGGACGGCAGGGGCCGCGCTCACGGCTGCGGCGCTGGCGCTGCTCGCGTGGTCGTTCGGCCGCGATATCGCTTGGCTGCACCGCCATCGCCATCGCCCGGATCGCGCGGGGTGGGCGTTGCGAGGCGGGGGTGCCGGACGGTTCGGCGGCGGCGTGCGGTTGGGTGGTGTGCGGCCATGGCGCGTGGGAGTTCGCGGGGCGTCGGCGCGTCGCGCCTCGCGTGGGGCCCGGGTCGCTTTTCTAGGGGGATGACGATGCGACGATCTGCTCGGGCCTTCTGGGTCCGTTCACCCGGCGCGGGGGAGATCCGGAGCGTGACGCTGCCCGAGCCCGGCGAGGGCGACGTCGTCGTGCGGACGCTCAGCACGGGCGTGAGCCGCGGGACGGAGGCGCTCGTGTTCCGCGGCGGCGTCCCGGAGAGCCAGTACGGGGCGATGCGGGCGCCGTTCCAGGAGGGCTCGTTCCCGGGGCCGGTGAAGTACGGCTACCTCAACGTCGGGGTGGTGGAGGAGGGCCCGCCGGAGCTGGCCGGCAGGACCGTGTTCTGCCTGTTCCCGCACCAGACGCGGTACGTGGTCCCGGCGGGCGCGGTGACGGTCGTCCCGGACGCGGTCCCGGCGGCGCGCGCCATCCTGGCGGGGACCGTGGAGACCGCGGTGAACGCGCTGTGGGACGCCGCGCCGCTCGTCGGCGACCGGGTCGCCGTGGTCGGCGCGGGCATGGTCGGGTGCGCCGTCGCCCGGCTGCTCGCGGGCGTCCCCGGCGTGGACGTGCAGCTCGTGGACGTCGATCCCGGCCGCGCGGCGGTGGCGGCGGCGCTCGGCGTCGCGTTCGCGCCGCCCGAACGCGCCGCCGGGGGCCGCGACCTGGTGGTGCACACCAGCGCGACCGAGGCCGGGCTCGCCCGTTCGCTGGAGCTGCTCGCGCCCGAGGGGGAGGTCCTGGAGATGAGCTGGTACGGCGACCGCAGGGTGGGCCTGCCGCTCGGCGAGGCGTTCCACTCGGGACGGCTCGCCGTCCGCGCCAGCCAGGTCGGCATGGTCGCCCCGGCGCGGCGCGGGCGGCGCTCGTTCGCCGACCGGATGGCGCTCGCGCTGCGGCTGCTCGCCGACCCCGCGTTCGACGCGCTGGTCAGCGGCGAGAGCGCGTTCGACGACCTGCCGCGGGTGATGCCCCGCCTCGCGGACGGGCGGCTCCCCGCGCTGTGCCACCGCGTCGTCTACGAGCCGTCCCCCTAGCCGCCCGCGCGGCCGTTCCGCCCAGGCGTTCCGTTCAGCCGTACGTTCCAGGAGGTAGTGCAGATGTTCAGCGTCACCGTCCGCGACCACGTGATGGTCGCGCACAGCTTCCGCGGCGAGGTGTTCGGCCCGGCCCAGCGGCTGCACGGCGCGACGTTCGTCGTGGACGCCGCGTTCCGGCGCGCCGGGCTCGACGCCGACAACCTCGTGGTCGACATCGGGCTGGCCGCGCGCGAGCTGGGGGAGGTCCTCGGCGCGCTCAACTACCGCAACCTCGACGACGAGCCCGCGTTCGCCGGGACCAACACCTCGACCGAGTACCTGGCCAAGGTCATCGCCGACCGGCTCGCCGAACGCGTCCGCGCGGGAGCGCTCGGCGAGGGCGCGCGCGGCCTGCACGGCATCACGGTGACCCTGCACGAGTCGCACGTCGCGTGGGCGAGCTATGAGCTCACGCTGTGACGTCGCGGTCGTCCTGCCCGGCGACGCGGACGACCCGACCGCGCCGAGCGGCGGCAACGTCTACGGCCGCCGGGTCTGCGAGGGCCTGGAGGCGGCGGGCCGTACGGTGCGGCGCGTCGCCGTCGCCGGGACCTGGCCGCGTCCGGACGCGTCCGCCCGTTCCGGGCTTGGCGCGGCGCTCGACGCGCTGCCCGCAGGCACCGCCGTTCTCCTGGACGGGCTCGTCGCGTGCGGCGTCCCCGGCGTCGTCGCGGAACGGGCCCGGCGGCTGCGGCAGGTCGTCCTGGTGCACCTGCCGCTGTCCGACGAGACGGGCCTGGATCCGCGCGTGGCCGCCGAGCTGAACGCCCTGGAAGGGGAGACGCTGCGCGCCGCGCACGCCGTCGTGGCCACCAGCGCGTGGGCCGCCGAACGCCTGCGCGAGCTGCACGGACCCGCGGTACGCGACGTCCACGTGGTCGAGCCCGGTGTGGACGCGGCCCCAGAAGGCTCGGGACGCGCGCCGTCCCTGCTCTGCGTGGCGTCGCTGACGCCGCGCAAAGGCCAGGACCTGCTGGTCGAGGCCCTGTACCGCGTCGCGGACCTGGACTGGACGTGCCGCCTCGTCGGGCCCGCCGGACGCGACCCGGCGTACGCCGAGCGCGTGCGGGACCTGATCGCGGCGCGCGGCCTCCGCGGCCGGATCGGCGTCGCCGGGCCGCTGACGGGCGAGCCGCTCGCCGCCGCGTACGCCACGGCCGGGCTCCTGGTCCTGCCGTCCCGAGCCGAGACGTACGGGATGGTGGTGACCGAGGCGCTGGCGCGCGGGATCCCCGTCGTCGCCACTGAGGTGGGCGGCGTGCCGGGCGCTCTCGGGTCGGCCCCGGACGGAACGGTCCCGGGTGTGCTCGTCCCGCCGGACGACGCCGACGCACTCGCCGACGCGCTCCGCCGCTGGCTCACAGACGAACGCCTGCGCATCTCCCTGCGGGCCTCCGCGCGAGCCCGCCGCACCACACTGACCGGCTGGGACGAGACGTCACAACGCCTGGCCGCCGTACTGCACGGCGTCCAGGAGAACGGAGGGCCCAGGTGAACGAGCCCGGAAGCGCCCGCTTCGAGCCCGGCTGGCTGGCGCTGCGCGAGGAGGCCGACGCGGAGGCGCGCGCCGCCGAACTGCTCGAACCGCTGCGTGCGCACCTGACCGCACGCCCGCTGGTCGTCCGCGACCTCGGCTGCGGAACGGGTTCGATGGGCCGGTGGCTCGCCGGACGGCTGCCCGGCCCGCAGCACTGGGTGCTGCACGACCGCGACCCCGACCTGCTCGCGCGGGCGAGCGCGGACATGCCCGCCACCTCGTCCGACGGCGGACCCGTCACGGCGGAGACCGTCACGGGAGACCTCGCCGGGCTCCGCGCGGCGGACCTCGCGGGAACCTCCCTGGTCACCGCCTCCGCATTGCTCGACCTGCTGACCGCCGCCGAGATGGACGGCCTCGCCGCCGCGATCACCGGAGCCGGGTGCCCGGCGTTGCTGACGCTCTCCGTCGCCGGCCGCGTCGAACTCCGTCCGCACGACCCGTTCGACGGCGAACTCGCCGAGGCGTTCAACGCGCACCAGAGGCGCGTCGCCGGAGGCCGCCGCCTGCTCGGTCCGGACGCCGCCGACGCCGCCGCCGACGCGTTCCGGCGCCACGGCGCGGACGTGCGGACCGGCCCCAGCCCCTGGCGGCTCGGCCCCGGCCGCGCCGCGCTGACCCGCGAGTGGCTGCGCGGCTGGACCGCCGCCGCCCGCGAGCAGCGCCCCGACCTCGCCGGCCCGGCGGACGCGTACCTGCGCCGCCGCCTCGACGCCTGCGCCGCGGGCGAGCTGTCCGTCACCGTCCACCACGTGGACCTTCTCGCCCTCCCCGCCGCCCCTGACGACGCGCCGGCCCGGGACGCTCGCCGGGGCGGCGGTCCTGGCGTTCGCGACGTAGCGGCCCGAACACGGCCGCCGGTCGCCGGTTGTCCCCAAGCACAAGGATCTGCCACATCGTCACCATCACCCCCGAGAAGACCGCACGTTCATCCACTGACCCGCCGGAGCATGTCCGGCGGAACTCAAGGGACCGGAACCAGCTCCCGCTCCCGCCGACCCTCGTCCTCCCACGCGACGCCGCCCTCCGGCCGAACACCGTCCGCCTGCGGGGCGGCGGCGGCCTTCGGCGCGTCCCAGCGGACCGCCGCAACGGCCGGCTTCGCTGGGGTGTTGCTTCGGGCGTGCCGCCGGGAGAACGCCGCGGTGAGTGCGATCGCGGCGGCCAGCAGTGCCGCGGCGACGATGCCGTCCAGCCAGTAGTGGTTGGCGGTGGAGACCACGACGAGCACGGTGACCGGCGCGTGCGCCGCGATGACCCAGCGCCACGGGCTCCGCGACACGCGCAGGACCGCGACGGCGACGAGCAGGGCCCAGCCGACGTGCAGGGAGGGCATCGCGGCGTACTGGTTGGCGATCCCGTCGGCGGCCTGCGGGTAGGCGGACGGGCCGACGGCCGTCATCGTGTCCATCAGCCCGACGCCCGCGAGCCGGGGCGGCGCGAGCGGGAACAGCGTCTGCACGACGAGCCCGGCGGCGGTGAGCAGCACCAGTTCCGTCCGCACGCGGAAGTAGGCGGAACGGTGCCGGGCGTACAGCCAGATCAGCAGCGCCGCCGTCCCGGGGAAGTGCACGCTCACGTAGTAGACGTTCGCGAGGAACGTCACGTCGTGCGAGGCGGTGACCCAGCCCTGCACCGTTCCCTCGCCGGGGAGGTGCAGCACGCGTTCGAGGTGCCAGAGCCACGAGGCGTTCGCCATCGACTCGCCCACGCCGCCCTGGACGAGCGTCCGCCCCCACTTGTACGCGGCGAACAGGACCAGCAGCAGGCCCGCCTCGATCCCGAGCCGCCGCACCGCCCCGCGCCGGGCAGCCGCACCGCCCGTCCGCGGATCACCTCGTTCGCCATGACCGTCCTCCGTGTTCGCCGTTCCGCCGACGAACACAACCCTGGTCGCCAGAGCCGCCCAGGTCAGTGGGACCAGCCCGCCTCCCCGGGAAGGCTGGGCCCATCCCGGAGGTGGAGCTACCCCCACCTCCGGACGTCAGACGCCCATGATCGCCCACGCGGTCCTCCCCGCGCGCCCGTCCAAGGCGTCGAGCGGCGCGTCGCGGGGACGGGAAGCACGGGCGACGAGAAGCACGGGCGACGGATCCCGGCATTCAAACGCCGGAGCACTTTCCAGCAGGGGGCGGCCTCAGGAGCGGCGGAGGACGCCCGCGCCCCATCTCGTTCCTTGGCCGCTGGTGTAGCACACGACCTTGGCCTCGTCGCGCTTGCGTACTGAGATGTGCATGGTGGCGACGGCGCATTCCGGCCCGTGATTCGGAAAGTCGGTGCGTACGGTCAAGGTGTCGGCCTCCAGGGTCAGCGGAATCGCCTTTCCGTTGCACCGGCCGTTCCGATAACTGACCTCGCCGACCTCCTTCCCTCCGTACAGGGTCAGGTCCGCGGACTCCTCTCCCTTCTCGCCCTTCGTGCCGGCCTTCTTGACCGTGCCCGACCAGGAGCCCGCGAATTTCGCGGGCACGGCGACCTTGACTACGGGCTCGCTGAGGAGGCGGGCCGCCGGGACGCCCAATAGCGCCACCAGCGCCCAGAACGCCAGCCAGGCGACCCAGCCACGGTTCTTCCGCACGCGGCGCGGGCGCCGCCTGGGAGGCGGAGGCGGGGGCCAAACGTAGCGGGGCGGCGGTGGCGTCGGCCGCGGATGGGGCACGTACGGCGGCCGTCTGGGAGGAGGCGGGGGAGGTGGAGGCGGCGGTGGGCGGGGCGCGCGGCCGTGGGCGGCGGTCTCCCACGGGTCGTCGATCAGCGCCTCGCCGTCCGCGACGTCCGGGTCCTCGGCGGGGCCCGTTCTGAACGCGTCGTACGAGGCCCGCCGCCTGACCAGGATGTCTCTCGCGGAATTGAGCAGCCGCGTTGACTCCTCGGCCGCCGCCTTTCCCGCCGGGTCCTGGTGCTTGTCCGGATGGTGCTTTCGGATGAGTTCGCGATGGGCCCGTTTGATCTCGGCCTGCGTCGCGTCGGGCGGAACGCCGAGCAGTTCGTAGGCGTCGTTGCCAGCGAGTTCGGCGAACTCTCTGGGCACGCTACTTGCCGATCCGCTTCACCACAGAGGCTCGGTAGCACGTCAGCGCCCAGTGCGCGGTCGCGTCCGTGTGGCCTGCGGGGACGACCTTGGTCCCGGCGGCCACCGTGACGTCGCGCGGCCCCGCCAGATAGAACATGAACATGTCCAGACGGTGCTCGAAACCCTCATAGGCCCAGCTGCACCGCAGCAACTGCTGGCCTGTGAGGAATGGTGTCTGAAGCAGTTCCTGGGCACGCGGGGGCAGGTTGCCGACAACGCCGCGCGCGGCGGCGGTGAGGCCGATGTCCTTCACCGGCTCCGCGGGGCCGTTCGAAGGAGCGGAGGAACGTGGCGCGCGAGGCGCGCGAGGCGGCGGCCGATGGTCGATCTGGACGTGCCGCAGGGACGAGGGGTCGAACAGGAACGCGGAGACCGCGTACACGGGGCGGTGGTCGGTGCTGACGCGGGGTTCGGCGATGCTCAGGCCCCGGTCGCCGAACAGCACGGCGTAGCAGCGGCCGTCGCCGCTGGACTCGTCCTCTCTGGCGTACCACTCGATGACGTCGCCCGCGTGCTCGTGGAGCCGCGCCCGCGTGCGTTCACCGAGGGAGTTCCAGCACTCCTGCCGCAGCCGGGCGCCGCCCAGCCCCATCTCGCCCGCCGCATGGACGGGAGGGGACGCGGGCTGTGATCTGGCCAATCCGGCGTCGCGCCTGGTCTGCGGTGTGCCGGACCCCGAGGGGACGATCGGGTAGGACGCGTTCACGAACCGGGCCTCCTGACTACGCCCTGACATTTTGTCGATCAGCCTATGAGTATGCCCATCCGCCCGCCGCTGATCGAGGGAAAATGCACGGCGAATGGAATCGCCGACGGCCGTGAGCCGGTAAACGGCCGGGAAGCGCGACGAAATGCGCCCGTGGACGGGGCGCGGAGCCTGCGGCGCGCGGGTCAGAGGGTGAAGCGGAG
This sequence comes from Actinomadura sp. J1-007, assembly GCF_009793335.1. Taxonomy (GTDB): domain Bacteria; phylum Actinomycetota; class Actinomycetes; order Streptosporangiales; family Streptosporangiaceae; genus Spirillospora; species Spirillospora yumaensis. The sequence continues at coordinate 6,438,966 of NZ_WING01000001.1, forward strand.
GGTGGCGGCGGTACCGGTGGTGGCGGCGCCGTGGTCGAGGAGTTCGGTGAACGCCGCGTCGCCCAGGACGGCCGAGCGGAGCATGAGGGCGCTGCCCGGCGCGGTGAACGCGATGTCGGGGCGGTCGAAGACCGCGGGGCCGGCGCCGAGGAGGAGCGGGACGTCCGGGGAGGCCCACAGCCACCCGTCGGTCTCCCGGTCGGCGCCGAGCAGGAGGGTCTCGACGCGGCCCTCCGAGAGGGCGCGCAGCGTGGCGTCGGCGCCCTCCACGGCGGTGCCCTGAGGGACGCGGGCGCGCAGGTCGGCGAGGACGGCGTCGTGGGCGGCGACCATGGCATCGTCGAGCGCCCGGTCCAGGGCCTCGCGGAGCCGGTCGGACGCGTCGGCCCGCCCGCCGGGGATCACCACCACGGGCGGGTCCAGCTTGTCGAGATGGGAGCGGAGCAGGCCGATGGCGCGCTCGTCGCCCCCGACGAAGACCACCGCGGCGCCGACGTCGGCGACGGCGTTCTCGACCTCCCGGGCGGCGTGCTCGGCGTTGTCGTCCCACACGTTCTCCGCGTGGCGGTGGTAGCGGCTCTCGGCGAACCCGCCCGCGTTGACCTTCTGGATGTGCAGGGTCGTGCCGTTGAACGACCGTTCGGAGACGGGATCGTGCCCGGCGGCCTCGTAGGCGTCCACGTCGGCGCCCTCGCGGTCGATCGCGACGACGACGCAGGGGAGCTGGTGGTCCCGGTCGACCACCAGGTCCAAGGGGTCGGGGACGGGCAGCCAGGTCGCATGGTCCCGCGCCGGAGGGCGGGCCATGGTGTGGACGGCGAGGACCCGGCCGCGCGCGGCGAACAGCGCCTCCCCCTGCGGGCCCGGGACGCCGCGGACGCCGCCCGCGCGCTCTTCGAGGGCGTCCAGGGTGGCCTCGTCGGCGCCGTCCCCGGCGAGCCGTTCGCGCAGGGCCCGCCAGCGCAGCTCGATCTTCTTCTCGGCGTCCTCGGTGTCGCGGGTGGTGTCCAGGTGCACCGAGGCGATGGGGCCGGGGGCCTCGTAGAGGGGCCGCAGAAAGTTCAGGTCCATGGTCTCCGGGACGCGCCGCGCCCGTTCACCTCCGCTGGGAGTCTTTGACGCCCCGGGGAGGGTTCATCCGCCCGAATCTGTAATGTGAAGCGCTTTTGCCCGAGTCTTGCCCTCGGCGCGGCGGCGCTACCGTTTGGTCTCTATGACTGCCACTCTCGTCGCCAAGGATCTCGCCGCGGGACACGGGGACCGCGCGCTGTTCTCCGGGCTCGACCTCGTCGTCGCGCCCGGTGACGTCATCGGCCTGGTCGGGCCGAACGGGGCGGGGAAGTCCACCCTGCTCAGGATGCTCGCCGGGCACGTCGCGCCGGAGGAGGGCTCGGTCCGGCTCAGCCCGCCGTCGGCGTCGGTGGGGCACCTCCCGCAGGAGCCGGAACGGCGGCCGGGGGAGACGGTCGCGGGCTTCCTGGCGCGCCGTACGGGCGTCGCGCAGGCGCAGAGGGACCTGGACGCGGCGACGGAGGGGCTGGTCGAGGGGCGCGAGGGCGCCGACGACGCGTACGCGGCGGCGCTGGAGCGCTGGCTCGCCCTCGGCGGCGCGGACCTGGACGACCGGGCCGGCGAGGTCGCGGCCGAGCTCGGCCTCGATGTCGACCTCGGGCAGCCGATGACGGCGCTGTCGGGCGGGCAGGCGGCGCGGGCCGGGCTGGCGTCGCTGCTGCTGAGCCGCTACGACGTGTTCCTGCTGGACGAGCCCACCAACGACCTGGACCTCGACGGGCTGGACCGGCTGGAGCGGTTCGTGACCGGGCTGCGCGCCGGGACGGTGGTGGTGAGCCACGACCGCGAGTTCCTCAGCGGCACGGTCACCCGGGTCCTCGAACTCGACCTCGCGCAGCGGCAGGTCAACGAGTACGGCGGCGGGTACGACGCGTACCTGGCCGAACGGGAGGTCGCGAAGCGGCACGCGCGGGCCGAGTACGAGGAGTACGCCGGGAAGCTCTCGGCCCTCCAGGAGCGGGGCCGCACGCAGCGCGCCTGGATGGACAAGGGCGTCCGGAACGCCCGCCGCAAGGCGACCGACAACGACAAGATCGGCCGCAAGTTCCGCTCGGAGGCCAGCGAGAAGCAGGCGGCCAAGGCGCGGCAGACCGAGCGCGCGATCGAGCGGCTGGAGGTGGTGGAGGAGCCGCGCAAGGAGTGGGAGCTGCGGATGGAGATCGCCGCCGCGCCGCGTTCGGGCGCGGTCGTGGCGACCCTGCGCGGCGCGGTCGTGCGGCGCGGCGCGTTCACCCTCGGGCCGGTGGACCTGGAGATCGGCTGGGCCGAACGGGTCGCGATCACCGGGGCGAACGGCGCGGGCAAGACCACCCTGCTCGGCGCGCTGCTCGGCCGGATCGAGCCGGACGAGGGGCACGCGGCGCTCGGGCCCGGCGTGGTGGTCGGCGAGGTCGACCAGGCGCGGGGCCTGTTCCTCGGCGGCGAACCCCTCCTGGACGCGTTCGGCGCGGCGGCCACCGGCCTCCTGCCCGCCGACGCGCGCACCCTGCTCGCCAAGTTCGGCCTGCGCGCCGACCACGTGCTGCGCCCCGCCGCGACGCTGTCGCCGGGCGAGCGGACCCGCGCGGCCCTCGCGCTGCTCCAGGCCGAGGGCGTCAACCTGCTCGTCCTGGACGAGCCGACCAACCACCTCGACCTTCCGGCGATCGAGCAGCTCGAAGCGGCGCTCGACGCGTACGCCGGCACCCTCCTCCTGGTGACGCACGACCGGCGGATGCTCCAGGCCGTCCACACCACCCGCCGCCTCCAGGTCACCGACGGCCGCGTCCGAGACACCTCGACCCTCCCTAACCCCGGGCCCGAGGCCCGGCCGCCCCTCCCCGCGCCGCGTTGGCCAGGTGCCGCCGCTCGTGCCGGGTTGGCCGGGTGCCGCCGGCCGCGCCGCGCTGACCGCACGCCGCCGCTCGCCCGCGTTGGCCGCTTGGCTCGGCCTGCGCGCCCCTGACCGCGCGCCGCGTATCGCCTCGCCGGTCGCGCGCTGGGGGCCCGGGTCCGGTCAGGGGGCGTCGACGGCTTCTGGGGTCAGGATGTGGTCGAGGACCATTGCGGCGCAGCCGAGGAGGCCGGCGGTCTCGCCGAGGCGGCTCGGCTCGATGCGCAGGCGGCGGGTGGCGAGGGCCGTCGCGCGGCGGTAGACGATCTCGCGGACGCCGGCGATGAGCGGGTCGTAGGCGGCGGTGAGGTCGCCGCCGAGGACGACCGTCGCGGGGTTGAGGATGTTGACGGCCGTGGCGATCACCTCGCCGATGTGCCGGCCGGCGTCACGGACGAGGGCGACCGCGTCCGGGTCGCCCGCCTCGGCGAGGGCGGCGAGGCCGGGCAGGTCGGCGGCGGGGGAGCGGGCCAGCAGGGCGGCGCCCCCGGCGATGGCCTCGACGCAGCCGATGTTGCCGCAGCGGCACAGCGTGCCGTTCCCCGCCTGGACGGGCACGTGCCCGATCTCGCCCGCCGCGCCGAGCGCGCCGCGCTGGATCCGGCCGCCCGCGATGAGTCCCGCGCCGATGCCCGTGGACAGCTTCACGAACAGCAGGTCGTCGACGCCGGGGTGGGCGCGGTGCTCGCCGATCGCCGCCGCGTTCACCTCGTTGTCGAGGAACGCCGGGACGCCGAAGCGGTCCATGATCGGCGGACGGATCGCGACGCCGTCCCAGACGGGCGGCTCGTGCTCGATCGCGTCCGGGACGCCGAGCCCGACCCCGCGGACGGCGGACGGGGCCAGGGGCGTCGTCGCCAGCAGCGCCGACCACGCGTCGAGCAGGGCGGGCAGGGGCGGCGCGGGGGTCACGTCGGTCCGCGCGACGATCGCGCCGGCGAGGTCGCAGACGGCGATCTGCCCGCGGGACTGGCCGAGGTTGGCGACCAGGACCGCGCCGCCCGCCGCGTTGAACGCGAGCCGGGCCGGGGGGCGGCCGCCGGTGGACGGCCCGTCGGCGCGTTCCACCACGAGGCCGCGCGCGATCAGGTCGGCGACGCGGGACGCGACGGCGGGGCGCGACAGGCCCGTGACGCGGCCGAGGTCGGTGCGCGTGGCGATGCCGTCCTCGCGGATGAGCCGGAGCACGTCGCCGCTGGTGGAGGGGCGGGTGCTGGGCGGTCTGCGGGTCGGCATCCGGCCAGTGAAGCACGGGCCGTTCGGTACGTCGAGTTGGTGTAAACCACTGACTTTTGTCATCCGGAGTTCATAAGTGAGGTTGCTTGAGTTGCATATGTCCCGATAGTTTGCGATCGCGTCCCCGTGTCCGTCCGAGCGTCCCCGGAGTGTGCCGATGGCTGTGCATCCTGTCGTTGCCCAGGTGACCGAGCGCGTCGCCGAACGGAGCGGGGAGCGGCGCGCCGCGTACCTGCGCCGGACCGCCGACGCCCGCACGGTGGGCCCGGCGCGCGGCGGGCTCGGCTGCGCCAACCTCGCGCACGGCTTCGCGGCCTGCGGCCCCGCCGACAAGCTCCAGCTCACCGGCACCGCCACGCCGAACATCGCGATCGTCTCGGCGTACAACGACATGCTCTCCGCCCACCAGCCGCTCAAGGACTACCCCGACCGGCTGAAGGCCGCGATCGCGGCGGCGGGCGGCACCGCGCAGTTCGCCGGCGGCGTGCCCGCCATGTGCGACGGCATCACGCAGGGCCGCGCCGGGATGGAGCTGTCGCTGTTCAGCCGGGACGTGGTGGCGATGGCGACCGCGGTCGCGCTGTCGCACGACATGTTCGACGGGGCGCTGCTGCTGGGCGTCTGCGACAAGATCGTTCCGGGGCTGGTGATCGGCGCGCTGTCGTTCGGGCACCTGCCCGCGATCCTGGTCCCGGCCGGGCCGATGGCCTCCGGCCTGCCGAACGCCGAGAAGGCCAAGGTCCGCAAGCGGTACGCGACGGGCGAGATCGGCCGCGACGAGCTGCTGGCCGCCGAGTCCGCCTCGTACCACTCGCCCGGCACCTGCACCTTCTACGGCACGGCCAACTCCAACCAGCTCCTCATGGAGGTCATGGGCCTGCACCTGCCGGGCGCCAGCTTCGTCCCGCCCGGCACCGCGCTGCGCGACGCCCTCACCGACGAGGCCGGACGCCGCGTCCTGCGCCTGACCGGCCTCGGCGACGCCTATACCCCGATCGGGGAGGTGCTGGACGAGCGGGCGTTCGTCAACGGCGTCGTCGCGCTGCTCGCCACCGGCGGGTCCACCAACCACACCCTGCACCTGGTCGCGATGGCGGCGGCGGCCGGGCTGGAGCTGACCTGGGACGACTTCGACGAGCTGTCGAAGGTCACGCCGCTGCTGACCCGCCTGTACCCGAACGGCACCGCCGACGTGAACCACTTCCACGCCGCCGGCGGCACCGCGTTCCTCATCGGCGAGCTGATCGACGCGGGCCTGCTGCACGAGGACGCCCGCACCGTCGGCGGCGCGTCCCTCGCCGACTACCGGACGAGCCCGGCCCTCGCGGACGGCGGCGTCGAGTGGCGCCCGGCCGAGCCCGAGACCGGCGACGCCGCGGTGCTGCGGCCGGTGGCCGACCCGTTCGACACCCACGGCGGCCTGCACACCGTCCGCGGCAACCTCGGGCGCGCGGTCGTGAAGGTGTCGGCCGTCCGCCCCGAGCACCGGACGATCGAGGCGCCCGCCCGCGTGTTCGAGTCGCAGGAGGCGCTCCAGGAGGCGTTCTCCGCCGGGGAACTCGACCGGGACGTGGTCGCGGTCGTCCGCCACCAGGGCCCGCGCGCCAACGGGATGCCCGAGCTGCACCGCCTGACCCCGCCGCTCTCCGTCCTCCAGGACCGCGGCCACCGGGTCGCGCTCGTCACCGACGGCCGCATGTCCGGCGCGTCCGGGGCCGTCCCCGCCGCCATCCACGTCTCCCCGGAGGCCGCGGCGGGAGGCCCGCTGGCGCGCGTCCGCGACGGCGACGTGATCCGGCTGGACGCCGACAAGGGCCTGCTCGAAGTGCTGCTCCCCGACGAGGAGTTCGCCGCCCGCCCGCCCGCCGAGGGCCCGTCCGGCCCCACCGCGGGCACGGGCCGGGAACTGTTCGGCGCGTTCCGCCAGGCCGTGGCCCCGGCCGAACGGGGCGCGGGGGTGTTCTCGTGACCTGGCTCGTCGCCGACGTCGGCGGCACCAACGCCCGCTTCGCCCTGATCGCCGGCCCCGGCGCCGCCCCCGAACGCATCGGCACCCTCCGCACCCGCGACTACCCCGGCCTGGCCGAGGCCGCCGCCGCCTACCTCGAACGGCACGCACCCGACGTCCGCCTGGACGCCGCGTGCCTGGCCGTGGCCGGCCCCGTCGCGAACGGCCGCTTCCGCCTGACCAACGCCGACTGGCCCCCCGGCACGGCCGACCAGGTCCGCGCCCACCTCGGCCTGCCGTACGTCGAGATCCTCAACGACTTCGAGGGCCTGGCCCTGGCCCTCCCCCACCTGACCGAAGACGACGTCGTCCGCATCGGCCCCCCTCCCTCCTCCACCCCCCAGGCCACGTCGGCCTCCGGCCCACTCGCTACCACCCCGGTGGCCACCGCTCCGCTCGCCACCGGCTCGGAAACCCCCGACACATCGGCCTCCGGCCAGCGGAACCCAGGCACATCGGCCGCCACCCCGGCCGGCACCGGAACCGGCACGTGGACCTCTGACACGCGGGGCTTGCACGCACCGGCTCCCGGCTCGTCCGCCTCCGACGCATCGGTCTCCGGCGCCGGCACATCCACCCGCGACGCATCAGGGTTCGGAGGGCGGGGCTTCGGCACGCTGGCCGTGCTGGGGCCGGGGACCGGTCTCGGCGTCGGGGCCTGCTTCCCGTGCCGGGCGCGGGGCCGGGCGGCGGCGTCCGGTGGATGCCGATCGCGAGCGAGGGCGGCCAGGTGGACGTCCCGGCCGCGACCGAGCGCGAGATCGACGTGATGCGGCTGCTGCGCGCCGAACGGGGCGCGGCGACCGCCGAGTACCTGCTGTCGGGCGACGGACTCGTCCGCCTGCACCGCTACCTGTCCATGATCCACGGGATCGCGCCGGAGCCGCGGACGGCCGCCGAGGTGTGCGCGCGCCGCGACGACCCCGTGTGCGCGGAGGCCGTGGAGATGTTCTGCGCGCTGCTCGGCTCGCTCGCCGGGAACGTCGCGCTCACGCTCGGCGCGCGCGGCGGCGTCTTCCTCGGCGGCGGGATCCTCCCGCGCATCGCCGACGTCCTGCGCGCCAGCGCGTTCCGCGACCGCTTCGAGGCCAAGCCGCCCGTCGAGGAGTACCTGCGGGCGATCCCGACCGCGCTGATCGTCCACCCCAGCCCGGCGCTGACCGGGGCCGCGGCCCACCTCGCCCAGAACCTCTCAGCCAATACCGTTGGGGGAGCCGATACCGTCGAGCCCCCGCTATGGAGCACGCATGAACGCCGCCGACCTGCTCGATCTCGCCCCCGTCGTCCCCGTGGTCGTCCTGGACGACGCGGACGCGGCGGTGCCGCTGGCGCGCGCGCTCGTCGCCGGCGGCCTGCCCGTCATCGAGGTGACGCTCCGCACGCCCGCCGCCCTGGAGTCCGTCGAACGGATCGCCGCCGAGGTGCCGGACGCGGTCGTCGGCGCCGGAACGGTCGTCCGCCCCGAGGACGCCGAACGCTCTGCTGCGGCCGGGGCCCGGTTCCTCGTCAGCCCCGGCTGCACGCCCGTCCTGCGGGAGGCGATGACCGCGACGGGGCTGCCGTTCCTGCCCGGCGTGTCCAGCGCGTCGGAGGCGATGGCGCTGCTGGAGCACGGGATCACGGCGATGAAGTTCTTCCCGGCCGAGGCGGCGGGCGGCATCCCCTACCTGAAGTCGCTCGGCGGCCCCCTGCCGCAGATCCGGTTCTGCCCGACGGGCGGAATCACCCTGGAATCCGCCCCCAACTACCTGGCCCTGCCGAACGTCGGCTGCGTAGGCGGCTCCTGGCTCACCCCACCCGACGCCATCCGCACCGGCGACTGGGACCGAGTGAAAACCCTGGCCACCAAAGCCGCCACCCTCCGCTGACCCTTTCGCTGGCCCCGCCTTCCATTGACCTCGCCTTCCGCTGACCTCCGTCCTCCGTTGGCTTCGTCCTCCGTTGGCTTCGTCCTCCGCTAACGCCCGGCGGACCCATTAACGCCCCCAACGCAGCGTTCCCGCGTCGCATCCCATCCCGGCCGTTCCGCAACGTGCGCGTCCGGCCCCGGCTGTTCCGCAACGTGTGCGGGGGAGGCGCCGTGCGCGCTGCGGGGATCGGGTGTGCCGGTGGGGGTGTCCCAGTGTGCGGCGGTCATTTGCGCGCTACGCGTCACGGGCTGGGGTGTGCCGGGTGCCTTTGCGTTCGGGTGTGGAGGATCTCAGGATGGGGCCGAACGGATGGATGGGTGGATGGGTGGAGGGGCGGTGCTCAGCCGTCCTCTTGGCCGCTCTCTCCGAGCTTCTCTAGGAGTCGTCCGCGGGACGCGTCCAGGAGTTCGCCGTAGTTGCTGGCGAAGATGTGGGGGAGGGTGGTCTCCAGCGCTCCGCTGATCGCGTATAGGGGAGCCCAGACCGCTCGGTCGTCGACGAGCTGGGAAAAGTCCTTTCGGTGCATGACGCGGTCGAGCCAGTCGGACAGTACGAGAGCTTCATCCTCCGTGAGCCTGATCGTGTAAGGACGGTCTTTCCGTACGTCCATACGGCGCCCTCCTTCCGCGGTCGACGGGTTGACGGTTTCCCGGCCCCGCAGAAGGTACATCGCCGACGTGATTTCGCCCATGTGATTTTCGCTGGTGTGATTTCGCGGATGTGATTCCTCTGGCGTGGTTTCGCTGGTGTGGTTTCCTCGCTGTCGTTTCGGCTGGGCGGACGTCACCGACCCGTTGATCCCAGCGAGTCGGCCCCGTCGCCTTGCATGCTGAGCGGCTTCTTTATGACTCGACGGGGGACGAGGATCGTGCCAGCCGCCAGCCGCCAGCCGCCACTCGCCGCCCGCCAGCCGCCGCCCGTCATTCACCGCCAGGTCCGCGTGGAATGTCGGGACTTCGCGCGGGCGCGCCCCGCAGGCCCCTGCTGGAACTCTCCGGGGCGGCGGTGAGGGGTGTGGCGCAGCGCGGGCAGGACGAGGCGGAGAGGCGTTCGGTGCCGGGGGTGTACGGGACGAGGTCCATCCGCAGACGGCCGCAGGCGCAGCGGGACCAGACGACGACGCCTTCGCTGGTCGTGTGGCGGGAGAGCAGCGTGCCCGCCTGGGGCGCAACGTTCGCGTGAGTCATGGCAGCAGTCTGTGCGTCCCGGACCCTTGAAGTCCATTTCACGTTTTCGAATCCGATCGTGCAAAATGGTTGCATGATCGACCTTCGGCGGCTGCACGCGCTGCGCGCCGTCCACCAGTACGGAACGGTCACCGCGGCGGCCGAGGCGCTGCACCTGACGCCCTCGGCCGTGTCGCACCATCTGCGCGAGCTGGCCCGCGAGGTGAAGGTCCCGCTGCTCGAACCGCAGGGCCGCAACGTACGGCTGACGCCCGCCGCGCTCGTTCTGGTCGGGCACGCCGACGCGCTGCTCGCCCGCTGGGAGGAGGCGCTCGCCGACCTGGAGTCGTACCGGGCGGGGGAGGCCGGGCCGCTGCGGATGTGCGGGTTCACGACCGCGATCAGCGGGCTCGTCGCGCCCGCCGCGGGGCGGCTGCGCCGCGCCGACCCCGGCCTGGAGGTCAAGGTGCGCGAGTGCGACACCGACGTGGCCGTCGGGCTGCTGCTCGCGGGCGAGACCGACATCGCCGTCATCGAGCCGACCGCGGACGCGCCGCCGCCCGGCGACCCCCGCTTCGACCGCGAGGAACTGCTCGCCGAGGTGCTCGACCTGATGGTCCCGGCCGGGCATCCCCTCGCCCGGGGCGGTGCCGTACGGCTGGAGGACGCCGCGGCCGAACCGTGGATCGTCGTCACGCCCGACGGCTGCGACCACTGCCAGCAGGTCACGGCGTACTGCGCCGCCGCCGGCTTCGCCCCGAGGATCGAGCACGACGCGACGAGCTGGTCGGCGATCTGGGCGCTGGTCGGCAGCGGCCTCGGGGTCTCGCTCGTGCCGCGGCTGGCGGACGGGCCGGGCGACGCGGCGGTCGTCCGCGTGCCGCTCACCGGCGCGAGCGTCCCGGCCCGGCGCGTCCTGACCTGCGTTCGGCGCGGAGCCCGCGGGCATCCGCTCGTCGCGCGCGGACTCCAGGCGCTGCGCGAGGCCGTCCCCGAACGCTGCGCGCCGTCCGCCCCCGGCCCCCGCACGGCGGCCTGACGGCACGGGCCGGTCATTCGGTGGTGATCGCATGCAGCACCTCCATACGGGCCGCGCGGCGGGCGGGCCACACCGCGGCCAGGACGCCGATGAGGGCGGCGAACGCGACGTACAGCAGAAGCCGCCCGTACGGGACGGCCAGCGCGTCCATGCCCGCCTCCCCGGCCATGGCGCGCTGGAGGACGACGCCGAAGACCAGGCCGGTGCCGATGCCGAGGACCGCCCCGTACACCGAGATCACCACCGCCTCGTAGCGGATCATGCGGCGGAGCTGCGAGCGCTGCATGCCGACGGCGCGCAGCAGGCCGATCTCGCGGGTGCGCTGCACGACGGCGAGCGCGAGGGTGTTGACGATGCCGAGCGCCGCGATCAGGACCGACAGCACCAGCAGCGCCAGCACGAGCTGGAGGAACAGGTCGATGTCCTTCGCGGCCCCCGCCTTGATCTCGGCGCGGTCTTCGAGCCGGAGGTTGGGCCAGGGCGCGAGCGCCGCCTCCAGCGAACGCCGCGCCGCGCCGGCGTCCGTCCCGGGCGCGACGGTCAGCTCGATGCGGTCGAGCTGCGAGTCGGGAACGTGGCGGCGGTAGGCGACGTCATCCACGATCATCGGCGGTGCGGTCGGCGCGGTCGCCTTCCCGTCGTCGTACACGCCGACCACGCGGAACGTAGCCTTCGCACCGTCCTGGTACTCGCCCGGCACGCGGCTGCCGACCGTCCACCCGTGCGCCGACGCCACACTCCGCCCCACAAGCAACACGTCCCCGGCCCCTGCCCGCGCCCGCTCTCGCCAGGTCTCTGGCCGGGGCCGCCGTTGCCTGGGGGAATGACAGGTGGAAGTGGGCTGCGAGCTGGTTCGGAGTGCCGGTCATCGCGGGGCGGACCTCGCCGTTCAGGCGGAGGCGCGCGTCGCGGATGGGGACGGCTGTGCGGACGCCTGGGACGCGCGCCACCGCAGCCAGTGCCTCCGGGCTGACCGGCACGATGCGGCTGCGGCCGGTGATCCGGTAGTCGGCCGTGAGGCCCTTTTCGAGCTGCCGGTCCACCGACACCGACATCGACTGCGTGAGCACCGAGACGGTCGCGATGAGCGCGAGGCCGATCGTCAGCGCTGAGGCGGTCGCGGCCGTCTGGCGCGGGTCGCGCTGCGCGTTGCGGCGGCCCATCCGTCCCGCCGCGCCCCCGAACCGCGCGAACGGCCAGCCGAGCAGCCCGGCGGCGGGACGGCTGATGACGGGGCTCGCGACCGTGACGCCGACGAAGAACGCCGCCGCGCCGCCACCGGACAGCACCAGCGCGGTCTTGCCGTCGTTCAGCATCCCCGCACCCATCGCCATGAGCCCGGCCACCGCGAGGACCGCTCCCGCGACCGCACGGGCGCGCAGTGGACGGCCCGTCGCGGCGGCGTCGCGGAGGGCGGCGACCGGCGGGATCCGCGCCGCGCGCCGGGCCGGGACGTACGCGGCGGCGAGCGTGACCGGGATCCCCACGCCGTACGAGGCGAGCAGCGCCGCGCCGGGCACCACCGGCGTCCCGAACGGAAGCGCCTCGCCCGCGACCAGCGACATCAGCCGCGCCAGACCCAGCGCGAGTCCGAGTCCGGCCGCGATCCCGAGGGTCGAGCCCGCGACCGCGACCCCCGCCGCCTCGCCCAGCACCGACCGCGTGACCTGCGCGCGCGAGGCCCCGACCGCGCGCAGCAGCGCCAGCTCGCGGGTCCGCTGCGCGACCAGCATCGCGAACGTGTTGAAGATGATGAACGAGCCCACGAACACCGAGATCAGCGCGAACGCCAGCAGCATCTTCCGCATCGCCGAGATGAGGTCCTTGAGCGGTTCGGCCTGCTCGGCGGTCGCCCGCTGCCCCGTGACGGCCTCCGCGCCCGGCGGCAGCACGGACGCGACGGCGGCCCGGAGCCGTTCCTGGGAGACGCCCGGGCGGCGTGCACGTCGATGCGCGCGTAGCCGTCGGGGCGTTCCATCAGCAGCCGGTGCGCCGTCGCCGGGGTGAACGCCGTCATCGCGACCGAGCTCCCCACGCCCGACACCCCGAACCGGAAGACCCCGGCGAGCCTGAACGTCCGCGTCCCGGCCCGTGTCACCACCGTGACGCGGTCACCGATCCGGTAGCCCGACTCCTTCGCCGACCCGTCGTCGATCGCTATCTCGTCGGCTGCGGTCGGGGCCGTCCCGGACACCAGGCGCGTCCGCGACAGGTCGCGGTCCTCGTACCAGTCGACGCCCGTCTGCGGCTCCGGCCCGACGATCCTGCCGCGCCGGTCGACCACGGCGGCGAACCCGCTGACCACCCCGTGCGCCTTCGCCACGCCCTCCGCGCCCTGGACCGCCTTGAGCGCGGACGCCGGTACGGGACGCTCCGCCTCCCGCCCGCCGAACTCGTCGTCGAACGCCTTCGTCGCCCGCACGACGGTGTCGGTGCCGTGGCCGAGATCGGCGAACGCGTGGTCGAACGACCGGTCGAGCGTCGCGGTGAAGATCAGCGTCCCCGCGACGAACGCCACCCCGACCACGACCGCGCCCGCCGACAGCGCGAGCCGCGCCCGGTGCGCCGCGAGCCCCCGCAGCACCAGCCGGAACAGCACCGCGCCCCGCCCCGCGGCCGCCGCACGCGCGGCATCCTGAACGGCCCGGCTCGGCTCGACCCTTCCGACCGGCCGGTCCGGGCCGACCCTTCCGGCCGGTCACGTCGCAGCTTCACCTTCATGCCTCGATCTCAGCCGAACGGGCCGGGGCGGCGGCAGCGGTGAACGTCGGGTCCTGGTCATCCGTCCGGTGTGACCCCGCCCTCCGGACGGACGGTCCGATGCGACTTTCGTCGCATGGGCGAGGGTCCGCGTGCTCCGTTCGCGGGATGGGTGCGAGGGGGCTGGCTGCGTACGGTGTCCTTGTGCGACTCCTCCAGCGCCTCCAGCCTTTCGCGCCGTCGGTCTGGCGGCACAGAATCCGGGGGATCGACGTGTTCTCCGATGTCGTGGTGGTGCTGCTCGCCGCCGCGGCGAGCATGGGCGTCGTCGCCGAACGCGGGTCGATGCTGCGGCCGTACGGCGGCGCGACCGCGGGCGTCCTCGTGCTGACGGCGTGCGCGCTGGCGTTCCGGCGGCGGGCGCCGCTGGCGGTCGCGTGGGTCACCGTCGCCCCGATGGCCGCGCTTCATGTGGTGGAGACGGTCGCCCCCGGCACGCTGCTGCGCCTCGGACCCGGCGTGGACGTGGGTCCGGTGCCGTGCTGGACCCCGGCCGTGCCGTTCGCCGCGTACGCCGCGATGGCGTACGGCGGAAACAGCCGATTCCCCCGCACGCGCGCGGCGCCGCTCGTCCTGATGGCCGTCCTCATCCTGCTGGTGACGGAGATCCTCCCCGACACGGTCGCGCGGTCCGTCGCCGGCCGTGACACCGACACGCTCGAAGGGATGGTCTTCCGCAGCGTCGTCCTGCTCGCCGGCGGCGCCCTGCTCGGCCTCTACGTCGCCGCGCGCCGCCGCGTCGTCCAGGGACTCACCGAACGCACCGAGCGCGCCGAGCGCGAACGGCACCTGCTCGCCGAGCAGGCCCGCGCCGACGAGCGCGCCCGCCTCGCCGCCGAGATGCACGACGTCGTCGCGCACCGGGTCACGCTGATGGTCCTCCAGGCGGGCGCGCTCCGCGTGCGCGCGCCCGACGAGCCGACCCGCGCCGCGGCCGAGGAACTGCGCGGCACCGGCTGCCAGGCCCTGGACGAGCTCCGCGACGTCATCGGGCTGCTGCGCCGCACCGCCGAGGGCGGTGACGCGCCGTCCGGCGACGCGTCCGCGCCGGGCCCGCTGCCCGACCTGTCCACGCTGATCGAGGAGTCGGCGTCGGTGGGCGTCCCGGTCGAACTGGCCGAGGAGGGAGACCCGCCGCTCGCCTCGCCCGTCGCCGGCCGCACCGCCTACCGGGTCGTCCAGGAGGCGCTGACCAACGTGCGCAAGCACGCCCCGGGCGCCCGCGTACGTGTCGAGGCCCACTACCGGGTCGACGGCGTGCGGCTCACCGTCCGCAACACCGCGCCGACCGGTACCGCCGATGCCGACCTCGCGGGCAGCGGATCCGGCGCGGGCCTCGCCGGCCTGCGCGAACGCGTCGAAGTGATCGGCGGGACGTTCCGCGCGGAACGCGACCCGGACGGCGGATTCACCGTCGAGGCGTCCCTCCCCGCCTTCGTCCCGACCGCCGCCGTACCGGCTCCCCGCGCCGCGTCCGCCGGACTGTCCGAGCCGTCCGGCATGATGCCCGGGACGGCGTCCGCCGCCGGCCGGGAGGCGGCTCAGCGGACGGGCGCGGAACGGGGGCCGATGCCATGATCAGTGTGCTCGTGGTGGACGACGAGCCGATGGTCTGCGCCCACCTGCGCACGATCCTCGGCGCCGCGCCCGACCTCGACGTGGTCGGCGAGGCGCACGACGGGGCCGCCGGGGTCGAGGCCGCGATCCGGCACCGCCCCGCCGTCGTGCTGATGGACCTGCGGATGCCCGGCGTGGACGGCCTGACCGCCATCGAACGCATCGCGGCGCTCCGTTCGCCCCCGGCCGTGGTCGCGCTCACCACGTTCGACGCCGACCACTACGTGCTGGGGGCGATGCGCGCCGGGGCCGCGGGCTTCCTGCTGAAGTCCACGCCGCCCGAGGACCTGGTCGAGCTGGTGCGCGTCGCCGCCGACGGCCACACCGTCCTGTCCGCCGCCGCGACCCGCCGCCTCGTCGCCGCCGCGGGCGACCGGCAGTCCGCCCGCGACCGCGGCCGCGCCCTGCTCCGCGACCTCACCGAACGCGAGAGCGAGGTGCTCGGCTGCCTAGGCGAGGGCCTCTCGAACGCCCAGATCGCAGACCACCTCCACCTCAGCGAGGCCACCGTCAAAGGCTACGTCTCCCGAGTCCTGGACAAACTCGGCTGCACCAACCGCACCCAAGCCGGCCTCATCGCCCACGAATCCGGCCTCACAACCCCCTGAACGCCCCGAAGCCCTCATGAACAGCCGCGAACGCCCCGCCGGTCCGATGACCGCTTCGACTTCCCCTCGAACGTCCTGTCCGCCCGCGCACGCCTTGTCCGCTCGCGAACGCCCTGTCCGTCCGCGAAGGCCGCGCCCGTCCGCGAACGCCCTGCCCGTCCGCGAATGCTCCGCCGCCCGCGAAGGCCGCGCCCGTCCGCGAACGCCCTGCCCGTCCGCGAATGCTCCGCCGCCCACGAACGCCCCGCCGTCCGCGAACGCCCTGCCCGCCCGCGAATGCCCCGTCGCGCCTGCAAACGGGGTCGGCTCCTCCTTGTGAACGGCCCAAACGACTTCGCGAACGGCCGCCCTGCGTGAGCAGTCCGCCGCACCCGCGTGATGGGTTCGTCCGCCAGTGAATTCGTCTGCCAGTGAACCGGCCAGCCCGTCTGCGACCGGTCGCTCCGCCTCGCGGACGGCCCGTTCGCCGTGTGAACGTCTGGCCGTGAACGGTTCATCCATGGCGGGAACGGTTCATCCGCCTGTGAACGGCCCGAGAGCCCAGGGAACAGCTTGGTCTCCCCATGAAAGAACCGTCCGCCCTGTGAAAGTTCCGGGCGCGTGGCTCAGTGCGGGGTCAGCGCTCGTGCCACGGCCTCCGCAACCTGCGCCGCGTCCGCCATCTGCCCGTAGGCCACTTGCCCGTACGGGACGAGAGGAGGCGTGGAGACCAGGCAGGCCGTCGGATATCCATGGCCGCGCGCGACGGACGCGACGGTCGCCGTGGCACGCAGGACGGGTCCGCGCCCCGGAGTGTAGAGGGCCACGCCCTGCTCCACGGCGCAGCGGGCCACCAGTTCGCCGAACGTCCCGTCATGCCGGACAGGCCACAGTGCCCCTTCCGCGCCGAGCAGGACGAGTTCGCCTGCGCCCGGCTCGTCCAGATCGAGGAACCACGTCGTACCGCGCGCCAGCCCAGGGGAGCGGTCGCGCGCGAACGCCCGCGCTCCCTCCTGCCCGCCGTGAGCAGCACCCGCGGACAGCAGCACAACCCGCAACCCGTGCAGCGGGCGCCTGCGCACCGACTCGGCGAACGCGACCAGAACGGCCACGCCCCCGAGCCCGCCGACGCCCGGCGGAACATCGCGGCCGGTGGGACGGGAGGGGCGGGCGTCCGCGTCGAGGTACGCGATGAACGTCGAGGCCAGGGCGCTGACCACGGTCCCCGAACGACGCGCCCCGGAGTGGCCTGTGGCCGCGCCCGCCGCGACGAGCAGTGCGCCCAACGGCAGCGGCCACCAGACCGGCAGCGTACGGACGTCGCGCCCGAAGAGCCACCGCCGCCCGAACCGGCTTGGCCGTCCCGACGAGGTGTGGTGGGCGGTGACCACGAGGGTCCGGCGGGCGTTCGGGTCGCCGAGCCCGGCGACCACGTTGCACGCCGTGCGCCGCCTGGCCAGCGCGGCGCGGGCGAGGCGGCGGCCGTGCGCGAGTTCGTCCACGAGACCCACCGTGGCGACCGCGCCCGCGAGGGCGCCGAGCAGGCGTGACCGCGCGCCGAGCAGGCCCGCCGCCGTCGCCAACGCGGCCAGCGCCCAGAGCGGGAGCGCGTACGACGGGTACGCCGGGACCTCCTCCACGCGCGCCCTCGCACCGACCGCCCGCAGCCGGTCCGCGATCAGGTGTGCCGCCTCCCGCTCCCCCGGGGAGCAGGGCGGCCGGTCGATCACCGCGAGCCGTTCGACGGTGGCGCGCAGGGCCGCCTCGTCCGGCCTGCCCGCCGGCGACACCGGATGCAGGAACCTCTCGGAGGTCATGCCGAGACGGTGTCACGATTCCCCAGGACGGTCCATGGCCGGCACCGGCACCCCTCCACCCCACCCACGCCTACCCGCCCCCGCCCTCGCCGAGCAGCCCCCGCCCGCACTCGAGCCGCGCCCGTCCACGTCTAGCCGCGCCCGCCCTCGCCGAGCAGCCCCCGCCCGCACTCGAGCCGCGCCCGTCCACGTCTAGCCGCGCCCGCCCTCGCCGAGCAGCCCCCGCCCGCACTCGAGCCGCGCCCGTCCACGTCTAGCCGTGCCCGCCCTCGGGTGAGCCGCACCCACCTCGTGGGAGCCGCCCCCGCCCGCGCCTAGCCGCCCCCGCCCACGTGCGAGCCACGCTGGCCGCGTGCGCCCTCGCATGACCCGCACTTGTCCTGGCGGAGCCGCGCCAGTCCTCGCATGAGCCACCCCCGCCCACGGCTAACCGCCCGCACCCTTACGAGAGACGCGCCCGTCCACGCTGATCCGCGCCCTTCCTGGCACGACCCGCACCCGTCCACGCGTGAGCCGCCCCCGCCCACGGCTAGCCGCGCCCGCCCTGGCGAGAGCCGCGCCCTTCCACGCGTGAGCCGCGCCCGTCCTGGCGCGAGCCGCACCCCGTTCCCACGCCCGTCCTCGCGCGAGCCACCCCCGCCCACGGCTAGCCGCCCCCGCCCTCGCGAGCCATCCTCTCCTCGCGTGAGCCACTCCGCCCCCGCCCGCGTCCGCGCCAGCCCCCGCGCTCGCCTGGGCTGCGCCGGGCCGCCCCACGCCCGTACGTCCCGTCCTGGCCGCTCCACACCGCCTCCCGCGCGAGCCGCGCCCCGGACCCGAACCCGGCCGAGCCGAGCCGCCCCCGTGGGTGTCCGTGCGGTTCAGGGGAGGCGGCGGGCGCGGCGTGTGGAGATGGCGAGGGCCAGGGCGCGGACGATCCAGACGATCATCGCGATGTGCAGGACCGTGAGGATCGCCACGCCCGCTCCCGCGGTGAACGTGACGATCAGGAACACCGCCATCAGCACCGGGAACGCCGCGAACGGCGGGTGCCGGTGGCCGTGTCCCCGCGCCGGACGGCCACCGTGGTACGCCGCGAGCCGCGCGTGGCCGTGCCGCCCCCGGACGGGGTGTCCGAACGGCCCCTCGAACGGTCTGAACGGCACGCCGGAGCCGGGCCCGAACGCGGGGCCGTACTGCGGGCCGAGCGCGGCTCGGGCGGCCTCCGAACGGTCCGGCAGCCCGTTCGGCCCCGGCAGGTCGTCGACGATCGCGCGCAGCGCGCCGAACGTCTTCGCCGCCAGCGCGGCGTCCAACCGCTCGTCGAGCTCCTCGCGGTCGAGCCTGCCCGCCGCGAAATGCTCGTGCAGCGCGGCGGTCACCGCGTCCCGCTCGGCGTCGCCGACGCGGATGTCATCGGTGCGAGTCACCGTCTACTCCCTGGATGGTGTCGGTCGGTGTCGGATACGCGTCGCTTACGGTGCGGCCGTCACGCCGCCGTCGTCCGGACCGTCCTCTGCCGGGCCTCCGCTGCCTGCTGGGCCGCTGCCGCCTGAGCTTCCGCCGCCTCGCGGGCCGTCTTCCGCGGAGGTGCCTTCTGCGGACGAGTCGTTCGCGGAGGACGGGGTGGCGTCGTCGGCGAGGATTCGGTAGAGGCTTCGGCGCGCCGCGGACAGGACGTCCCTGGCCGCGGTGACCTGCTCGGGGGTTCCGGAGTGGACGATCTGCATCACCGCCGCGCCGGTCTGCGCCGCCTGCTTGAACAGGTCGGGCACGCCCTCGCCGTACTCGGGCGCCATCCCGGCCCAGGGCTCGGACAGCTCGTCGGCGTGCTCCTCCACGTACGCGCGGCCCTCGTCGGTGAGGCGGAACGTGCGGCGTCCGCCGCCCTCCTCGCCGCTGATCAGGCCCTCGTCGGCGAGCTGCTGGAGCGCCGGGTAGACCGCGCCGGGGCTCGGCTTCCAGGCGCCGTCGCTGCGCTCGTTGATCTCCTGGATGATCTGGTAGCCGTTGCGGGGTTCCTCGGCCAGCAGCGCGAGGATCGCCGCGCGGACGTTGCCCTTGGGCGCTTTCGGCCCCCGGCCCCAGGGGCCGCCGCGTCCTCCGCGCGCCCACGGGGGACGGCCGGGGCCCCAGCCGCCGGGCGGGCCCCACGGCCCCGGACCGCCGCCGAACATCCAGCCGAAGCCCGGCCCGTCCCCACGCGAACGAGGCCCCCGCCCGTGGCCGTGCCCCGGCCCGTGTCCCGGCCCGCGCTCCGGCCCGTCCCCGAAGCCACCAGGCCCCTGCCCGAAGCCGGGCCCCTGCCCGAAGCCGGGCCCGTCTCCGAAGCCGGGCCCGTGCCCCGGTCCGCGCCCATGACCGGGCCCGTACCCCCGCCCGTGCCCATGCCCGTGCCCCGCCGCGGCGTGGGCGAGTTTCGCTCCGAGTGCGGCTGCGGCCAGTGCCCAGCGCAGGTCGGGGCCGGTTCCGTGCGCGTGCCCATGTCCGTGTCCCATGTTCTGCACCACCTTCTGAGATCTCTCTAAGACCTCTCGCGATACGCCAACGATATATCGAGAACGTTCGGAACGGCCACCCGGTTCCCGGCTCTTTCGCTACCTGCAAGTAACTTGATATCGAGATAAATCGGAGTTACCTTGACGTCAAGAGAAAAGCTGTCGAAGTTAGGCGGACCCGAGTCGTGAGCAGGGTCTTGACTACGGCAGGATCAATGGGGGACGAGCACCCGTTCCGCCGGGCGCCGACGCGGCCGACACGTCGCGCCGCGCGCGCCCGCGAGGGCGACCGGGAACGAAGACGACCAGACTGAAGATCGAGAAGACCACGCCGCGCGCTCACGATCCGGACCGGACGCGCGGTGCCGACGGAGGAGGAGTCCGTGTCAGCGAACAGCTTCGGCAGCCGCAACACGCTGCGGGTGGGCGAGAAGTCGTACGAGATCTACCGGCTGGACGCCGTCGAGGGCTCGGCCCGACTCCCGTACAGCCTCAAGGTCCTCCTGGAGAACCTGCTGCGCACCGAGGACGGCGCCAACGTCACCGCCGACCACATCCGCGCCCTCGCCGGCTGGGACGCGAGCGCGCAGCCGAGCAAGGAGATCCAGTTCACGCCCGCGCGCGTGATCATGCAGGACTTCACGGGCGTGCCGTGCGTGGTGGACCTGGCGACGATGCGCGAGGCGGTGCGCGACCTCGGCGGTGACCCGGCGAGGATCAACCCGCTCGCCCCGGCCGAGATGGTCATCGACCACTCGGTCATCGTCGACTACTTCGGCTCGCCCGACGCGTTCGAGCGCAACGTGCGGGTGGAGTACGAGCGCAACAAGGAGCGCTACCAGTTCCTGCGCTGGGGGCAGACCGCGTTCGACGAGTTCAAGGTCGTGCCGCCCGGCACCGGCATCGTGCACCAGGTCAACATCGAGCACCTGGCCCGCGTGGTGTTCGACCGGGACGGCGTCGCCTACCCCGACACCTGCGTCGGCACCGACTCGCACACCACCATGGAGAACGGGATCGGCGTCCTCGGCTGGGGCGTCGGCGGCATCGAGGCCGAGGCCGCGATGCTCGGCCAGCCGATCTCGATGCTCATCCCGCGCGTGGTCGGGTTCAAGCTGACCGGCGAGCTGAACGCCGGCACCACCGCCACCGACCTCGTGCTCACCATCACCGAGATGCTGCGCAAGCACGGCGTGGTCGGCAAGTTCGTCGAGTTCTACGGCGAGGGCGTGCACGCGCTGCCGCTCGCCAACCGCGCCACGATCGGCAACATGAGCCCCGAGTTCGGCTCCACCTGCGCGATCTTCCCGATCGACGACGAGACCCTGTCGTACCTGCGCCTGACCGGCCGCAGCGACGAGCAGATCGCGCTGGTCGAGGCGTACGCCAAGGAGCAGGGCATGTGGCTCGACCCGGCCGTCGAGCCGGAGTTCTCCGAGTACCTCGAACTCGACCTCGCGACCGTCGTGCCGTCCCTCGCCGGGCCGAAGCGCCCGCAGGACCGCATCTCCCTCTCCTCCGCCAAGGAGACCTGGCGCCGCGACGTGCAGAACTACGTCCGCGACGGCGACGAGGCGGGCATGGAGAGCTTCCCCGCGTCCGACGCCCCGGCCGAGCCCGCCAACGGCGACCGCCCGCACCGCCGCGTCACCGTGAACATGGAGGACGGCAGCACCTTCGAGCTCGACCACGGGCACGTCGCCGTCGCCGCGATCACCTCCTGCACCAACACCTCCAACCCGTACGTGATGATCGCCGCGGGCCTGCTCGCCAAGAACGCCGTGGAGAAGGGCCTGACCCGCAAGCCGTGGGTCAAGACGTCCCTCGCCCCCGGCTCGCAGGCCGTCACCGACTACTACGAGCGCGCGGGCCTCACCCCCTACCTCGACAAGATCGGCTTCAACCTCGTCGGGTACGGCTGCACGACCTGCATCGGCAACACCGGGCCGCTCCAGCCGGAGATCTCCAAGGCGGTCAACGACAACGACCTCGCGGTCACCGCGGTGCTGTCCGGCAACCGCAACTTCGAGGGCCGCATCAGCCCCGACGTGAAGATGAACTACCTGGCCTCGCCGCCGCTGGTCATCGCCTACGCGCTCGCGGGCACGATGGACATCGACATCCTGAACGACCCGATCGCCGAGGGCACCGACGGCCCGGTCTACCTCAAGGACCTCTGGCCCGCCCCGGCGCAGGTCGCCGAGATCGTCCAGTCGTCCATCGGCCAGGAGATGTACACCCGCAACTACGCCGACGTCTTCAAGGGCGACGAGCGCTGGACCGGCCTGGACATCCCCACCGGCAACACCTTCGAGTGGGACCCGTCCTCGACCTACGTCCGCAAGGCCCCCTACTTCGAGGGCATGCAGACCGAGCCGGCGCCGGTCACCGACATCCACGGCGCCCGCGTGCTCGCCAAGCTCGCCGACTCGGTCACCACCGACCACATCTCGCCCGCCGGGTCCATCAAGGTCGGCACGCCCGCCGCGCAGTACCTCCAGGACAACGGCGTCGCGGTCAAGGACTTCAACTCCTACGGCTCGCGCCGCGGCAACCACGAGGTCATGATCCGCGGCACGTTCGCCAACATCCGGCTGCGCAACCAGCTCCTGGACAACGTCGAGGGCGGCTACACCCGCGACTTCACCCAGGAGGGCGCGCCCCAGTCGTTCATCTACGACGCCGCGCAGAACTACGCCGCGCAGGGCACGCCGCTGGTCGTCATCGCGGGCAAGGAGTACGGCTCCGGCTCGTCCCGCGACTGGGCCGCCAAGGGCACCGCGCTGCTCGGCGTCCGCGCCGTCATCGCCGAGTCGTACGAGCGCATCCACCGCTCGAACCTCATCGGCATGGGCGTCCTGCCGCTCCAGTTCAAGGACGGCGAGTCCGCCGCGACCCTGGGCCTGGACGGCACCGAGACGTTCGACATCACGGGCGTCGAGGCCCTCAACGAGGGCGGCGTCCCGTCCGAGGTGACGGTCAAGGCCGACGGCAAGGAGTTCAAGGCCGTCGTCCGCATCGACACCCCCGGAGAGGCCGACTACTACCGCAACGGAGGCATCATGCAGTACGTCCTCCGCAGCCTCCTCCGCAAGTAACCGAACACGCGACCGGGCCGCCTCCCCCCCGGGAGGCGGCCCGACCCGCGTCCACGTCGAACCCCCACCCAGCCCGCACGTCCCGCCCCGGCAAAGTCGCCCCGCACGCGTTCAACGCACCCGTTCAACGCACGCGAGTCAACGGCCGAACGATCCGCTTTCCTGACCACCGCCCGGAGTGCGGCGCCCACTGGGAACAGGTCAGAGTTCGGTGGCCAGGCGGAGGCCGAAGGCGATGAAGGCCAGGCCCATGAACTGCTGGACGCGGCGGCGGACGGCGGGGCGGGACAGGGCGCGGCGGGCGGCGCCGGCGACGCCGACCAGGGCGCCCGACCACAGCAGGCCGAGGGCGGCGTGGATCCCGGCGAACAGCATGCTCGTCCCGAAGACCGGTGCACCGTGCGGCACGAACTGCGGCAGCAGGCTCATGTAGAACACGCCGATCTTGGGGTTGAGCAGGTTGGTGACCAGGCCCGTGCGGAGCGCGGCGAGGCCGGAGGGCGGCGCGCCGGGGTCCTCGGCGGCGGGGGCGCGGCGGGCCTGCCAGAGCGCCCGTGCGCCCAGGCAGAGCAGGTAGCAGGCGCCCGCGGCGCGCAGCGCGTCGAACGCCAGGCGGGACGCGGCGAGCAGCGCGGTCAGCCCGGCGGCGCTCGCGACGGCCCAGGCCAGGCAGCCGGACGCGATGCCGAGGCCGGCCAGGGCGCCCGCGCGGCGGCCGCCGGAGACGGTGGTGCGCAGGACGAGCATCGTGTCCAGGCCGGGCGTGACGGTCATCAGGGCGGCGACGGCGGTGAACGCGAGGCAGGCGGCGAGCATGGGGCATCGTCTCACGAGGTTCTGAACCAGGGTTCTTCCGGGCCGTAACTGGAATACCGGTCCTAGGACCATGATTGGAAGAGGATATGGCTGGCATCACAAAGAAGATCGGCGACCTCGACGTCTTCCCGCTGTCCCTCGGCGGCAACGTGTTCGGCTGGACGGCCGACCGCGACACCTCGTACCGGGTGCTGGACGCCTACACGGCGGCCGGGGGCGACTTCATCGACACCGCGGACGCGTACTCGGCGTGGGTCGAGGGCAACCGGGGCGGCGAGTCGGAAGAGATCATCGGGGCGTGGATGGAGGCGCGGCGCAACCGCGGCGACGTGGTCATCGGGACGAAGGTGGGCGCGTCCCCCGACCGCAGGGGCCTGTCGCCCGCCAACATCAAGGGCGCCGTCGAGGACTCGCTGCGCCGCCTGCGCACCGACTACATCGACCTGTACTACACGCACCGCGACGACCCCTCGGTGCCGGTCGAGGACATCATGACGTCCCTGGACGGCCTCGTCCGGGACGGCAAGGTCCGGGAGATCGCGGTGTCCAACATCGAGCCCGAACGGCTCCAGGCGTCCCTGGAGTTCTCCGAGCGGGAGGGGCTGGCCCGGTACGCCGCGATCCAGCCGCACTACAACCTCGTGTCCCGCGACACGTACGAGGGCCGCGGATGGACCTGGCACGGCGGTACGGGCTCGCCGCCGTCCCGTACTACGCGCTCGCGTCCGGGTTCCTGACCGGCAAGTACCGGCCCGGCGCGGACGTCGACAGCCAGCGCGCGGGCAAGGCCGGGGAGTACCTGAAGAGCGAGCGCGGGCAGAGGGTGCTGGCCGCGCTCGACGCCGTCGCCGGTGAACGGGGCGCCTCCGTCGCGTCCGTGGCCGTGGCGTGGCTCGCCGCCCAGCCGACCGTCGTCGCGCCGCTCGCGAGCGCCCGCACCGTCGAGCAGCTCCAGCCGCTCCTGGACGCCGTCCGGCTGGACCTGTCGTCCGAGGACGTGGCCCGCCTGACCGAAGCGTCCGCCTGATCCGCTCTCGGGTTTTATCGAGTCGCCCATCGGAAAAGTCGAGATGTAGCGTTCCGCGGCGTGCCCCATCTCGACTTCCTCCTCGTCGGCGGGCTGGCCGCGCTGCTCGGCGCCGTCGTGCAGAGCAGCGTCGGCCTCGGCGTCGGCCTGGTCGCCACCCCGATCGTCACGATGCTGTTCCCGGCGCTCATGCCGGGCTCGATCCTCGTCGCGGCGTGCGTGCTGCCCCTCGCGACGCTGGCGAAGGAGGTCGCGCACGCCGACCTGAAAGGACTCGGATGGGCGTTCGGCGGACGGCTCGCCGGGACGCCGCTCGGCGTGTGGGTCGTCGCCGCCGTACCGGCGCGGGCGCTCGGCGCGGCGATCGGCGGCGTGGTGCTCGCCGCGCTCGCCACCACCGCGTGGTCGGCGCGCGTGCCCCGGAATCCCGCGACGCTGGTCACGGCCGGGCTGGTCGCCGGGGCGACGGGCACGGCCTCCGCGATCGGCGGCCCGCCGATCGCGCTGCTGTACCAGCGGGAGAGCGGGCCGACGGTGCGCGCGACGCTCGCCGTGTTCTTCACCGTCGGCGCGCTGATCTCGCTCGTGACGCTGGCGGCGGTCGGACGGCTCCCGTTCCGGCAGGTCACCGCGGGCCTCGCGCTGACCCCGTTCGTGCTCGCCGGGTTCGCCGCGGCCGGGCCGCTGCGCCGCTACCTGGACGCCGGGCGGATGCGGACCGCCCTGCTGGTCGTCGTCGGCCTGTCCGCCGTGGTGCTGGTCGTCCGTAGCCTGGTCTGATGCGACCCACCAAAGCCGACCTGGAGGCCGCCCGCGACCGGTTCGTCCCCGACGTCCTGCCGGAGGAGGGCGCGCCCCTGGCGGTGCTGTTCTGCGGGATCAACCCCGGCCTGTACTCCGGGGCCACCGGACGGCACTTCGCGCGCCCCGGCAACCGCTTCTGGCCCGCCCTGCACGCCTCCGGCTTCACCGAACGGCGGCTCTCCCCGGACGAGCAGGATCTGCTGCCCTCGTACGGGCTCGGCATCACCAACCTCGCGCACCGCACCACCGCCCGCGCCGACGAGCTCACGGCCGCCGAGCTGAGGGAGGGCGGCGAACGGCTCGTCGCCCTCGTCGAACGGCACCGTCCCGCCTACCTCGCCGTCGCGGGCGTCACCGCGTACCGCACGGCCTTCGGACGCCCCCGCACGCAGATCGGCCCGCAGGACGACACGATCGGCCCCTCCCGCGTCTGGGTCCTCCCCAACCCCAGCGGCCTCAACGCGAGCTGGCCCCTGCCCCGGATGGCCGAGGAGTTCGCCCGCCTGCGCGTGGCGGCCGAGAGCGGAGGCTGAGGTGGTTGGGTGCTCCATCGCGTTCGAGGACGGCCTCAACGCGAGCTGGCCCCCGCTCCGCGTGGCCGAGGGGTTCGCCCGTCTGCGCGTGGCGGCCGAGGAGACGTTCGCGACCTGAGGGCGGGTCAGCCGTGCGGGTCGGAGACGGCGCCCGCGACGCTCGCCGCGGTCGCCGCCGCGGCGGTGGAGAACATCGCCTTGATCTCGGCGACGAGAGCCGGCTTGGGCTCCCACATGTCGGTACGGCCGAGCGCGACGATCGGGCGGGGGAGCGCCCGCACGTTCGCGAGCCGCCAGTGGTGCAGGCCGGGCGCCGCCCACGGGCCGCAGTCGCACGCGCCGCCGGACGCGGCGGCCGAGCAGACGCCCTCCAGGTCGGCGACCGCGATGACCGCGCCGATCGCGGCCAGCGGGTCGGACGGGTCCCAGCCCGCCGCCTGGACGAGCGGCGAGTCGCAGGCCGTCAGGTCCACGCGCATCGAGGCGTGGATGAGCAGCGGGCCGCGGTAGGCGGTCGGCAGCCCCTGGTTCGAGACGGGCTTGGCGCCCCGCGCGATCGTGAAAGCCCAGGGCTGCTGAACGCTGATCGCCTGCACGCCGTCACCTTCCGAGCCGTTGCCGTCGTCTGCCGTCGTCTGCCGTGCTTCTGGTCGTGCCGTCGTGCCGTCGTGCCGTGGTCCCGGTCGCCGTTCCCGGCGGGACCGGTGCCCGCCGGGGCGTCGCGCCCGCCCCGCCTCACGGACCGTGTCCGGAGAGGGTAGGCGGATACCCGACAAAAGAACAACGGCGCGAGCGGCCGCATGGTTCGAA
This sequence comes from Actinomadura sp. J1-007, assembly GCF_009793335.1. Taxonomy (GTDB): domain Bacteria; phylum Actinomycetota; class Actinomycetes; order Streptosporangiales; family Streptosporangiaceae; genus Spirillospora; species Spirillospora yumaensis. The sequence goes on from NZ_WING01000001.1 coordinate 6,465,615, forward strand.
CCGGCTCAGGACCGCACCAGCCGCGTGTACACGATCACGTTGTCCACGTAGTGCCCGGTCCTCGGGTTGAACGTCCCGCCGCAGGTCACCAGCCGCAGCGCCGGGTAGTCGAGGTCCTCGGCGTACACCTTCTCGCCGGGGAACGACGCCTTGGCGACCCGTTCGACCCGTTGCACCGCGAACGTCGCCGTGCCGCCGTCCTCGCGGCCCACCCGCACCCGGTCGCCGGGCTTCAGGTCCTTCAGGCGGTAGAACACGGCGGCCCGCTTGTTGGCGTCCACGTGGCCGAGGATCACCGACGGGCCGCCCTCGCCCGGGGTCGGGCCCTCCTTCCACCAGCCGGCGAGGTTGGGACGGCTGAGCGGCGGCTCCTGGATGCGCCCGTCCGGCTTGAGGCCGAGTTGCGAGACGGGCGCCGAGACGCCGAGCCTGGGGATCGCGATGGTCTTGGGGAGCGAGCGCGCCAGCGGCGCGGCGTACGACGCCGGGACGGCCGGCGTGCCCGCCGCGACGCCGCCCGGCGCGACCGGGGCGTCGTCGCGCTCGGCCCCGCCGCCACCGCATCCCGCGAGGGCCGCGGCCAGCGCGAGGCCGCAGGCCGCCGTGCCGAGAGCACGGCGGCCCGCGGCGGTGCCTTGGGGACGCACGGTCAGGCGTTCTCCTTCGCGGCGGAACGCGCGGCGCGCCGGCGCAGCGCCAGCCCGCCGAGGCCGGCCGCCGCGACCAGCGCGGCCGAGCCGCCCGCGTACAGCGCGCCGCCGCCGTTCCCGCCCGTGCCGGACATGGTGCCGTCACCGGTGTCGGGCGCGCCCTTCGGAACGGTCGGCGACCCGTTGCCGACCTGCTTCTTGCCGGGCTTGGTGCTGTAGACCTTCGACCCGTACTGCGCGCACGTGATCCGGACGTTGACGACCGAGGGGAGCGTCTTCTTGAACGTCGCCGTCGCGCCCCACTTCGGCGCGTCGGACTCGGTGCCCTCGTCGCCGAGCTCCTTGAACTCCGGCTCCTTCACGAACGACGCCGACGTGGCCGTCACCTCGGTCGGGCACGTCACCTTCATGCCGAACTTCCCGCCGGGCAGGACGGTCCGCGTCGACAGCTCGATCTTGTCGAACCCGAACCGGAACTTCTCCGGCTCGTCCGGCGGCTCCGTCCCGTCCTTCACCTTCGCCGTGAGGGTGAGCTGCTGCGCGACCTTGTCCACCTCGCACGTGAACTGGGTCGTGTAGGGCTTCCCGAGTTCGAGGTTCTTGCGCGAGAGGGCCTTGGCCGTCCACTCGCCGGGCTTCGCGCCCTTCTCGAACGTGCCCGGCGCGTTGTCGCCGAAGATGTCGTTCGTCTTGCCGAGCACGGGCTCGGTGTCGCAGCCCTTGGCCGTGACGGTCAGCTCCTGACCCGGCGTGAACGGATTGGGGGTGGCGTTGATCGTCGGGGCGTCGGCCACGCGCAGCTTCGGGGCGGGCCGGGCGTCGGTGCGCGGCTCGTCGCTCGGGCCCTTGGGCTGGAGCGGGCCGTCGGCGGACGCGGGAACGGCCAGGCTGAGCAGGACGGCACCGGATACGGCGCTCGCCGCGGCGAGTCGTTTGATGCCCATATGGCTCCTTGCCTCGTGATTGGGCGCGCGGATCCCATTGATCACTCCTGTGACGCGCGACACCCCTTCGAGGTTGACCGGCGAAGCCGTTTCTTTCGTGAACATCCGGGGAACGGCCCGCCGGACGCACCCCGCGCCCCGCGCATCCCCGCCGCGCCCGCCGACCCGCCGCGTCCGGCGTGCCGCGCGTCAGCCCTTCAGCGCGCCCGCCATGAGGCCGCGCATGAAGAACCGTCCGAGCAGCAGGTAGACCAGGAGCGTCGGCAGCGAGGCGAGCAGCGCGGACGCCATCTGCACGTTGTACGACACGGCGGCCGCTCCCGACCCGGCGGTGTTGTTGAGCAGCACGGTCACCGGCCAGCTGTCGGGCGCGCCGAGGAACACCGCGAACAGGAAGTCGTTCCACATCGAGGTGAACTGCCAGATCAGCGTCACGGCGAACGCGGGGCCCGACACCGGCAGCACGATCGACCAGTACGTACGGAACATCCCGGCGCCGTCCACCCGGGCCGCCTCCAGCAGCTCGTCCGGGATCGTGACGTAGTAGTTCCGGAAGATCAGCGTGCAGATCGGGATGCCGTAGACGACGTGCGCGAGGACCAGGCCGCGGATGGTGCCGACCAGCTCCATGTCGGTCAGCAGCCCGGCCAGCGGGATCATGACCGCCTGGTACGGGATGAACATCCCGAACAGGAACAGCGCGAACACCGCGTCCGCTCCGGGGAAGCGCCACTTGCTCAGCACGAACCCGTTCAGCGAGCCGAGCACCGCCGAGATCAGCGAGCCCGACACCGCGATCTTGACGCTGTTCTCCAGGCCGGGCCGCAGCGTGTCCCACGCGGTGCTCCAGCCGGACCAGCTCCAGTGCTGGGGGAGGTTCCAGGCCGTGCTGGGGTCGGCCTCTTGCAACGACTTGAAGCTCGTGACGACCAGCACGTACACCGGCATCAGGAACAGGACCACGAACGCGAGCAGCAGCACCGGGCGCGCGATCCGCACCGTGCCCCTCACCGGCCCGCCCTCCGGTCCGCGCGCACCGACCACACCAGGTACGGGATCACGAGCAGCCCCACCGCGATCAGCAGGTAGGTGGCGATGGTCGCGCCGTTGGCCGGGTCGTGCCGGTCGAACACCTCGACGTACGTCGCGATCGCCGGGACGTAGGTGATGATCTGCTTGCCCGCGATCGCCATGATGAGGTCGAAGACCTTCAGCGAGATGTGCCCGAGGATGATCAGCGCGGACAGCGTCACCGGGCGCAGCTGGGGGAACACCACGTAGCGGTACACCTTCCACTCCGACGCGCCGTCCACCCGGGCCGCCTCGCGCAGGTCCTCGGGGACGGCGCGGAATCCGGCCAGGTACAGCGCCATCACGTAACCGGACATCTGCCAGATCGCGGGCAGCGCCATCGCCGCCATGCCCCAGTCCTGGTTCTGCCACCAGTCGTTGGCGAGCGCGCCGAGGCCCGTCTTGTCGAAGAGCTGGTTGAGGCCGACGGCGCGCTCGGGCGGGGCCGGGTTCATCAGCCAGCGCCACACGACCCCGCTCGCGATGAACGAGATGGCCATCGGGAACAGGTAGATCGCGCGGAACCCGGCCTCGCCCTTGATCCCCTTGTCCATCAGGAACGCCAGGAACGCGCCGAGCACCAGCGCGCCGATGACGAACACGGCCGTGAACAGCAGCGCGTGCTTCACCGCGCCCGGCCAGCTCGGCTGGTCCCACAGGTCGACGAAGTTCCTGCCCTTGTCGAACTTGTAGGGCGACACCTCGTCGTGCTTGCCGCTGACCGCGACCCGCGTGTTCCAGAAGATCAGCCCGTACACGAACAGGCCGATCGCCACGATCGACGGCGCGAGCAGGAGCAGGCCCGGCAGCCACCGCCGCGTCCGGCCAGGGAGAAGGCGGGCGGCGCGGTCCCCGAGGCCGCCCCGCCGGCCCTCGCGGGCCGGCGGGCGCTCCCCGGGGTCCTCGCCGCTCCCCGGAGCGGACCTCACTGCGCGTTGCTCTTGGCCGCGCTGACGAGCGATGCCTGGAGCTTGGCGGCGTCCTTGTTCTGGAGGAAGAGGCCGACGGCGGTGTCGATGTCGGTGTGCCACTTCTTCGACGCGTTCACGCCGTGCCAGAACGAGCCCGCGAGCTTGACGCCGGGCTTGTTCCACTCGTTGAACGCGTACTCCAGGTAGCCCTTGTAGAGGCTCTTGTCGGCGTCCTTGCGCGCGGGGATCGAGCCCTTCTTCGGGTTGAACAGGTCCTGGCCCTCCTTGCTCCCGACCTCCTTCAGCCAGGCGAGCGCCCCGCCGCGGTGCGGCGCGCCCTTCGGGAGGGTGAAGCTGTCCGACAGCCACATGTAGGTGCCGTCGGTGCCGGGGGACGGCGCGTACTTGAAGTCGGTGTCGAGCTTCTTGCCGAGCCCGTTCGGGGCGGTGCCGGTGAAGTAGCCGTACGCCCAGTCGCCCATGATGTTGAACGCGGCCTTGCCGTCCACGACGGCCTTGGCGGCGCCCTGCCAGTCGGTGGACGCGGCCTCGGCGGTGGTGTACTTGACGATCTCGGCGTAGTCGTTCAGCGCGGTCGTGACGGCGGTGCTGCCCCAGTCGGCGCCCGGCTTCCACAGCGCGTTGTAGGCGTCGGCGCCGAGGTCGCCGAGCAGGACGTTCTCCAGCAGGTGGTCGGCGGTCCACTGCGCGCCGAGCGACAGCGGCACCTTGCCCGTCTTGTCCTTGACCGCCTTCAGCGCGGTCTTGAACTCGGCGATCGTCTTCGGCGGCCCGGAGATCCCCGCGTCCTTCAGGATGCCCGGGTTGTACCAGAGCATGTTGGAGCGGTGGATGTTCACCGGCACCGAGTAGATCTTGCCCTGGTAGGTGATCTGCTGGAGGAGCTGCTGCGGGTAGGCGGCCTTCAGGCTGTTCTCGTCGTAGAACGAGTCGAGCGGCTCGATCTGCCCGGCCTTGATGTAGTCGAGCAGCTCCGCGCCCGCGTGGCCCTGGAACGAGTCCGGCGGCTTGCGGTTCTGGAGCCGGCTCGCCAGCACCGCCTGGGCCTGTGTCCCAGAACCGCCCGCGATGGCCGCGTTGGTGAACTTCGTCCCTGGATTCTTCTTCTCGAAGTCGGCCTTCATCGCCGCGAGCCCGTCGGCCTCGCCCGGCCCGGTCCACCACGAGAAGACCTCGACCTCGGACTTGTCGTTGCCGCCCTTGCTGTCGCCGCCGCCGCAGCCGGACGCCGCCAGCACGGCGCCGAGGGCCACGGCGGCGAGGACGGTCATCCGATTGCCCGCACGTACCAGCATCGCCAGTCCCTTCCGTTACCCCGAGGAACAAGCGTCCGCTTCGGAACAACCGAGGGTCAACACCGGCCGCCGAAAAGTGATCGCGCGGTTATCGTGCGGCACCCCGAAGAGTGATCAACCGCGCCGCCCGGCAGGTGGCGGCGCCTGGAACGTTCGAGCGGCGGCGCGCGCGGGACCGCGGACGGTCACCAGGCGAGCGCGGGCGGCAGCGCGCCCGGCCCCGCGTCGGGCCAGTCGAGCGGCGGCCCGAGCGGGGCCAGCTCGGCGAGCTGGAGCCGGTACCACGGCGAGGACTCGGGCCGTCCGGCCAGCTCCAGGCAGCGCTCCCACGGCCACCACTCGGCCCGTTCGACCTCCTCGGCGTTGAGGCTGAGCCGGGCCGCCGCGCCGTCGTCCACGAGGGCCCGCACCACCGGGCAGCGCTCGTGCTCCAGCGTGCCGTCCTCGGCGGTCGCCCGGTAGCGGAACGACGGCAGCACCGAGGTGAGCGCGGCGCCCGGCAGGCCGAGCTCGTCGCGCAGCCGCCGCAGCACCGCGTCCCGCAGCCCCTCGCCCGGGGCCGGGTGGCCGCAGCAGCTCCCCGTCCACACGCCCGGGAACGTCCGCTTGCCGAGGGCCCGCTGGGTGATCAGGACCCGGCCCGCGCCGTCCACGGCATAGCAGGAGAACGCGAGGTGGTACGGGGTGTCCGCATGGTGGCTCGGCGCCTTGGGGGCCGTTCCGATCGCCTCGTCGTCCTCGTTGAGCAGCACGATCTCTTCAACGCCCATGCACACTTCCTACCGTATTCGCGCACGTGCGGTCCGTAGGTTCGGGTGGTGACAGACACGCGCCCCACGGCATGTCGCGGGAAAAGCAGGACTAAACTCGGGCAGGTCCGACGACGGGGGCGGGGGAGCCTTCGATAGAGGAGTTGAGCGTGAGCTTGCTGGAGTCGATCACAGGTCCGCGTGACCTCAGGCGACTGGACGCCACGCAGTTGCCGCGCCTCGCCGAGGAGATCCGCGCGTTCCTCGTGGACGCCGTCTCCAAGACCGGGGGGCACCTGGGTCCGAACCTCGGCGTGGTGGAGCTGACCATGGCGCTGCACCGGGTGTTCGAGTCGCCCAAGGACAGGATCCTCTTCGACACGGGGCACCAGGCGTACGTCCACAAGATGCTCACCGGCCGCCAGGACTTCGGCCTGCTGCGCCGCCGCGGCGGCGTGTCGGGCTACCCGAGCCGGGCCGAGTCCGAGCACGACGTCATCGAGAACTCGCACGCCTCGACCGTGCTGTCCTACGCCGACGGCCTCGCCAAGGCGTTCCAGCTCCGCGGCGAGGACGACCGCGCGGTCGTCGCGGTCGTCGGCGACGGCGCCCTCACCGGCGGGATGTGCTGGGAGGCGCTCAACAACATCGCGGCGGGCACCGACCGCCCCGTCATCATCGTGGTCAACGACAACGGCCGCTCGTACTCCCCGACGATCGGCGGCCTCGCGAGCCACCTCGCCGACCTGCGCGTCACGCAGGGCTACGAGCACGCGCTCGACCTCATCAAGCGCACCGTCCCGCGCGCGCCGGTCGTCGGCAACGTCGCCTACGAGGCGCTGCACGGCATCAAGAAGGGCCTCAAGGACGTCCTCCAGCCGCAGGCGATGTTCGAGGACCTCGGCATGAAGTACGTCGGGCCGATCGACGGCCACGACGAGGAGGCCGTCGAGCACGCGCTGCGCCGCGCCCGCGGCTTCGGCCGCCCGGTGATCGTGCACGCCATCACCCGCAAGGGCCAGGGCTACGCGCCCGCCGAGAACGACACCGAGGACTGCATGCACGGCGCGGGCGCGTTCGACCCCGCCACCGGCAAGTCCGCCAAGAAGCCCGGCAACCCGGGCTGGACGAAGGTCTTCGGCGAGGAGATGGTCGCGCTCGGGCACGAGCGCGACGACCTGGTGGCGATCACCGCCGCGATGCTCCACCCGGTCGGCCTCGCGCCGTTCGCCGAGGCGTTCCCGCGCCGCACCTACGACGTCGGCATCGCCGAGCAGCACGCGGTGACCTCCGCGACCGGGCTCGCGCTCGGCGGCATGCACCCGGTCGTCGCGGTCTACGCCACGTTCCTCAACCGGGCGTTCGACCAGGTCCTGATGGACGTCGCGCTGCACCGGCAGCCGGTGACGTTCGCGCTCGACCGCGCCGGGGTCACCGGCGACGACGGCGCCAGCCACAACGGCATGTGGGACCTGTCGATCCTCCAGATCGTCCCGGGCCTGCGGGTCGCGGTGCCGCGCGACGGCGCGCGCCTGCGCGAGCTGCTGCGCGAGTGCGTGGCGGTCTCGGACGGCCCGACCGCGCTGCGCTACCCGAAGGGCCCGACCCCCGACGACGTCGAGGCGGTCGACCGGGCCGGCGGGATGGACGTCCTCGCCCGCCAGGACGGCTCCAACGGCACCCGCGTGCTGCTCGTCGCGGTCGGCGCGATGGCCGCGACCGCGATCGAGGCCGCCGAGCTGATCGCGGCCCAGGGCATCGGCGTCACCGTCCTCGACCCGCGCTGGGTCAAGCCGCTCGACGCCGCCCTGCCCGGCCTCGCCGCCGAGCACGCGCTCGTCGCCGTCGCCGAGGACAACGGCCGCACCGGCGCCGTCGGCGACGCGGTGGCGCGGGAGCTGCGCGACGCCGGGGTGGACGTGCCGGTCCGCACGTTCGGCATCCCGCAGGAGTTCCTGGAGCACGCCGCCCGCGCGGAGATCCTCGCCGAGGTCGGCCTCACCCCGCAGGCGCTCGCCCGCGACGTCACCGAGGCCGTCGCCAAGCTCACCTCCGTCGAGACGCGCGAGCCCGCGACCTCCGACTGACGCCCGGGGCCGGACGGCCGGACGGCCCCGCCGCGTACGGCGGGGCCGCCCTGGGAGCGCCGCGCTCGGGCGGCGGAGGACCCGGTCCCCGGGTCAGCGGGCGCGGCTGTAGGTGCGGTGGACGGTCGCGCCGTCCGGGCCCGCCCGGTAGTAGGTGTCGACGAAGTAGACGCGGCCGTGCCGGTCGGCGTGGGCGACGCGGATGTGCAGGCTGGCGCCGTGGGCGCCCGAGCTCGCGTCGCTGTGCAGGTACCGCGCGTCGGCCTGCGCCGCGGCCGGGGCCGCCAGCAGGACGCCGAGCGAGGCGGCCGCGGTGACGGCGGCGCGCGAGAAGCTGAAGGTCATCGCATTCTTCTTCCAGGAGTCCGGTCCCGAAGGCTTCCGGTCCAAACAGGGGCGGTCCCGCCCGTTGCACGGGCGGGACCTGCCGGGTGTCGCTCCCGGCGATGCCGGCTGGGTCAGTCGGCGGCGCTCACGGTGCCGAAGGACGTGGCGCCGAGCGGTCCGGCGGTCTGGGTGAACTTCCCGTAGAAGACGCCCCCGTGGCCCTTGTGCTTGCCCTTGCCGTGGTGGCCGCCGACCGCCCCGGAGACCAGTCCGCTGGAGACGGCGCCGCCGGGGCCGGCCGCCTTGCCGCTCTGGCCGTGGAAGGTGTCGGCCATCGCGGCCGGCGCGAGCAGCGCGGTGCCCGCCACCGCGAAGCCGACGATGGTGATCCGCTGGATCCTGTTCATATGATTTGTTTCCCCCTCTTGCCGGGTCGCGCCCGTTGTCACGGCCCGGGTCGTGATTCGCGGCAGCCGTCCCCGCATGGCCGGATTCCGGCTGATCGCGAACTGTCACGACGGTCACTACCCGTCCACGCCCCGGCAAACACGGACCGTGAGCAATGGTCACTTTGGGTAGTCATAGCGAGGGATTGGATCAGACGGCCGTTTTCCGCGCGCCCTTCCGGGTCAGGTATCGGGCCGGGCGTGGACGGCACGCCCCGCCGACGGGGGAGGGCACGAACATGATCATGCGACGACGGGGCGCGGCGCGGCGCGCCGCGCGGACGGCGGCGCCGCTGGCGCCGGGGCTGGCGCTGCTGGCGGCCGGCCTGGCCGTCCCGGGCACGGCCGCGGCGGCCGCGGCCCCGGCATCGCCCGTCAGGTGCACCGGCGGCGTCGGCGACGTGCCGGCCCTCGTCGCCGCCGTGCGCGCCGGGGGAGCGGTGGTGCTCGCCCCCGGCTGCACGTACCGGGTGACCAGGAAGTACGGCGCGACCTCCGTCCTGCCGACGATCACCACCGACACCGCGCTCAACGGCCGCGGCGCCACCATCGCCTGGGAGGGCGCGGAGGACGTGGTCAGCGCGTTCGACGTCGAGGGGCCCGTCCGGTTCTCGCTGCGGAGCCTGGTCGTCACGAGCAGCCGCCTGCCCCTGCCGTCGCTGGTGCGGTCCCGCGACGCGCGCTCGGTCACCGTCCACAACAGCATGGTGGTCGGCAAGGCGAGCCAGGGCACCGGCCTGAGCGAGGGCCTGGACGGCCTGCTGGGCGCCGGGCCCGAGCCGCGGCCCGTCACCGGCCTCGCCGAGGGCGGCGACCCCGCCGCGAGCGGGGTGCACGGCACCGCGGACGCCTTCTCCGGCGTGACGCCCGGCGCGATCGCCGGTCAGTCGCCCGCCGCCGAGGCGGGATCCGGCGTGAGCCTCCCCGGTGCGGGAAGCCGGGGCGAGGGCCGGGGGAGCGGCTCGGCCGTCGGCGCGTGCGGCGGCGCGAAGAGCCGCCCGAGGTCGCCGGCCTCGACGCCGGGCGGCGCGATCGCGCCGGGCCTCGCGCCCGCGCCGGGCCTCGCAACTGCGCCGGGGCTCGCGCCCGCGCCGGGCCTCGCGCCCGGTCTGCGCGGCAGGCCCGCCGCGGGCCGTCCCTGCAAGACCAGCGCCGTGACCAACGTGGCGACGGCCGCGGGCGCGAAGCACACCGCCTGCTGCGTGCTCCGCAGGTAGCGGGGACGCGCGAGCGGCGCGGCGCTCCGCCCCGTCAGACGCCTTCGGCGGACAGGAGCTGCCAGAAGTGCGTGATCGAGGCGGACGACGTGCCGAGGTCGCGGCCGGAGTAGGTCCACCGGCCCCGCAGCCGCCACGGGCGCCCGGCGCCGTCCTGGAGGAACACCTGGAGCGGGAAGCACGCGTCGTGCGCGCGGATGACGCCGGCCGGGTCGACCGAGGCGTTCATGTCGGGCTCGCCTTCGCAGCGGACGCCCATCACCGCCGTCCCCGGATCCTGGCGCAGGAGCCCCCGCGTCAGGTCGTACACCAGGACGGACACGTAGTCCGGGCCGAGCCACCTCAGATCGGGCAGCGCGCCGGGAGGGGGAAAGCCGTACAGCTCTGGACCGCCGGTCACACGCGCACGGTAGCGCTCTGATCACGCCGCCGTCACTATTTCGCGGCGGCGTCTTCCGGCCGTTCGGTCCTTTGCCGCGATTGGCCCGGAAGGTAACGCGATTCGGCGGCGCGCGGGCGGGAGCGCCGACCGTTCGACGGCCCGCGCCCCTCGCGCGACCGCGAACGGCCGCCGGACGCGCTCGGCCGGGGCGCCGTTCCCGGGCGGCCGGTCAGTCGGTCTGGACGGGGCGGCAGGCCGAGCGCATCGCCTCCCACCGCGCGAGCTTGACGCGCTCGCCGCGGTCGAGGCTGCGGGCGAGGGCGATCTCGGCGGCGTCGAGGTTCAGCCAGTCGGTGTAGGTGACCACGGGCAGGCCGCGCGATTCGAGCAGGTCCTCGATGGAACGGGTCGGCCGCTCGCCGGCGGGGTCGAGGTCCTCCAGCAGGTTGCGGACGGTCTCGGCGGCGTCGGACTTGTTGGTGCCGACGACGCCGGTCGGGCCGCGCTTGATCCATCCGGCGACGTACTCGCGGGGACCGGCGCGCCGTCCTTGCCGAGGACGCGCCCGCCGTCGTTCGGCACGACGTAGGAGCGCTCGTCGAACGGGACGCCGTCGAGCGGGACGCTCTGGTAGCCGACCGAGCGCAGCACCATGCCGACGGGCAGCGTCTCGTACTCCCCGGTGCCGGTGACGCGGCCGTTCTCGTCCAGCGCCGTGCGCTCCAGCCGGAGGCCCTCGACCGCGCCGGTCCCGACGATCTCGACGGGCGCGCGCCAGAACCGCACGTCCACGCGGCGGGCGCGGCCGGCGGGCGGCTCGGCGGTCCAGCCGCTCAGCACCTTGAGGTTGCCGCGGACGTGCCGGTCGTTCTCGGCGGCCTCGGCGCTCGCGGGGTCGAGCTCCATGTCCTCGGGGCGGACGTGGATCCCGGCGTTCGGCAGCTCGCCGAGCTCGCGCGCCTCCTTGGTGGTGAACTTCGCCTGCGCGGGCCCGCGCCGCCCGACCATGTGGACGCGGCGGACGCGGCTGCGCGACAGCGCGTCCAGCACGTGCTCGGGGATGTCGGTCTCACGCAGTTCCTCGACGGTCTTGGCGAGGATCCGCACCACGTCCACGGCCACGTTGCCGACGCCGATCACGGCGACCTCCTCGACCGACAGGTCGAAGTCGTGGTCGGCGGCGTCGGGGTGCCCGCAGTACCAGTTGACGAAGTCGGTGGCGGCGACGCTGCCGGGCAGGTCCTCGCCGGGGATGCCGAGCTGCCGGTCGACCATCGCGCCGGTCGAGTAGATCACCGCGTCGTAGCAGTCCAGCAGGTCGGCGCGGGAGACGTCGCGGCCGAGCTCCACGCAGCCGAGGAACCGGACCGCCGGGTTCTCCAGCACGCGCTGGAGGTAGCGGGCGATCGACTTGATCGACTTGTGGTCGGGCGCGACCCCGTACCGGACGAGGCCGTACGGGGTCGGCAGCCGGTCGAACACGTCCACCCGGACGGTGTCGCCGGTCTGCTTCACGAGGGCCTCGGCGGCGTACAGCCCGGCGGGGCCGGAGCCGACGACCGCGACGCGCACAGGATCTGCCATCCGGCCATTGTGCCTACGCGGAGGGCAAAAGGACACAGTGAGCCGGATCACGGTGCGGCGTGGAACCCCTGCGCCCAGGGGGTTCGCGGGGCGGACGGGTCAGCGGGTGACGGCGGGGACCTCGCGCCGCAGGCGGCTGTTGCGGTGGCCGTACGCGAAGTACAGCACCGCGCCGAGCGCCATCCACACCAGGAACCGCAGCCACGTCTCGACCGGCAGGTTGAGCATCACGAACAGGCACGCCAGCACCGACAGCACCGGGACCAGCGGCACCAGCGGGGTGCGGAACGCGCGCGGCAGCTCGGGCCGCGTGCGGCGCAGGATCGCCACGCCCGCCGACACGACCAGGAACGCGAACAGCGTGCCGATGTTGACCAGCTCGGCGAGCTTGGCGAGCGGGATGAACCCGGCGAGCACCGCCACGATGAGGCCCATCAGGATCGTCGTGCGGTACGGCGTGCCGAAGCGCGGGTGGACGGCGGCCATCCACGGCGGCAGGAGCCCGTCGCGGCTCATCGCGAAGAACACCCGGCTCTGCCCGAGCAGCAGGATCATCACCACGCTGGTCAGCCCGGCGACCGCGCCGACGCTGATCACGGTCGCGAACCCGGGGTGCCCGACGGCCTTGAACGCGTCGGCGAGCGGCGCGGCGTCGCTGAGGTCCTTGTAGTTGCTCATGCCGACCACGACGAGGGACACCGCCGCGTACAGCAGGGCCGTGACGACCAGCGACCCGATCAGCCCGATCGGCAGGTCCCGCTGCGGGCGCCGCGCCTCCTCCGCCGCGGTGGCGACGATGTCGAACCCGATGTAGGCGAAGAAGACGATGGCGATCGCGGCGAAGACGCCGAGCCAGCCGAAGCTGACCGGCGTGATGCCGAACAGCACCTGGATGAGCGGCGCCGCGCCGCCCTCCACCGCCGGGGTGGACTCCGACGGCGGGATGAACGGCGAGTAGTTGGAGCCCTTGACGAAGAACAGCCCGGCGACGATCACCAGCAGCACCACGAACACCTTGACCGTCACGATCACGGCGTTGAACCGCGAGGAGATCTTGACGCCGAGCACGAGCAGCGCGCTGACGGCGGCGACGAGCACCATCGCGGGGACGTTCACCACGCCGCCGGCCTCGCCCGGCGGCCCGGCGATCGCGTCCGGCACGGTGATCCCGGCGTCGCCGAGCAGCGAGACCGCGTACCCGGACCAGCCGACCGACACCACCGCCGCGGCGAGCGCGAACTCCAGGATGAGGTCCCAGCCGATGATCCACGCCGGGAACTCGCCCAGCGTCGCGTACGAGAAGGTGTAGGCCGACCCCGCGACCGGGACCGTGGACGCGAACTCGGCGTAGCAGAGCGCGGCGAGCCCGCACACGACGGCCGCGAGGACGAACGACAGCGCGACCGCCGGCCCGGCCCGGTCCTTGGCGACCTGCCCGGTCAGCACGAAGATCCCGGTGCCGATGACGACCCCGATGCCGAACACGACCAGGTCGAACGCCGACAGCTCGCGCTTGAGCCGGTGCCCCGGCTCCTCGGTGTCGCTGATCGACTGCTCGATCGTCTTCGTGCGCAACAGGTTCACCAAGGGCTCCTCACGGTGCGGTACGTCCCTGCGTCTCTACGTCGCCGGAACACGCCGCACGAAAACCTGTACCCCCTCCAAGCTGCTGAAATAGCCCTTGAGTCCCGAATCGCCGGCGCCGGCCCGGCACGCCGGCCCGGGGCGTCAGCCGAGGGAGGCGACGCCCGGGGCGAGGAACCGGCCGCCGGCCGCCTTCTCGCTCACGCCCGCGCGGTCCAGGTACGGGGTGATGCCGCCCAGGTGGAACGGCCAGCCCGCGCCGAGGATCATGCACAGGTCGATGTCCTGCGCGGCGGCCACGACGCCCTCGTCCAGCATCACGCGGATCTCGTCCGCGAGGGCCGCCAGGGCGCGCTCCAGGACCTGCTCCTCGGTGGACGGGCTCGTCCCGCCGGAGAAGATCTCCACGACCTCCGGGTCGAGGGTGAAGTCGGGCAGGTAGACGCCGGGCTTGCCCGCCGCGACCAGCTTGGCCAGGTTGTCCGAGAGCGGGAAGCGGTCGGGGAACGCGGCGTGCAGCGTCTGGTTCACGTGCAGCGCGATCGCGGGGCCGACCAGCCCCATCAGCACGAACGGCGGCATCGGCAGCCCGAGCGGCGCGGCGGCGCGCTCGGCCGTCTCGATCGGGGTGCCCTCGTCCACCGCCTGGACGATCTCGGCGAGCAGCCGCAGCAGGACGCGGTTCACCACGAACGCCGGGGCGTCCTTCACCAGCACGCACGACTTCTTGAGCTGCCGGCCCGTCGCGAACGCCGTCGCGAGCGCCGCGTCGCCGGTGCGCTCGCCCCGGACGATCTCCAGCAGCGGCAGCACGGCGACCGGGTTGAAGAAGTGGAAGCCGACGACCCGTTCGGGGTGCCTCAGCTCCGCGGCCATCTCGGTGACCGACAGGGACGAGGTGTTGGTCGCGAGCACGCAGTCGGCGGAGACGTACTCCTCGACCTCCGCGAACACCGTCCGCTTGACCGACATCTCCTCGAACACGGCCTCGATCACGAAGTCCGCGTCGGCGAACGCGTCCTTGGTCAGCGACCCGGTGATCAGCGACTTGAGCCGGTTCGCCTTGTCGGCCGAGACCCGGCCCTTGCCGAGCAGCTTGTCGATCTCGCCGTGCGCGTACCCGACGCCCTTGTCCAGGCGCTCGCGGTCCAGGTCGGTGAGGACGACCGGGACCTCCAGGCGGCGCGCGAACAGCAGCGCGAGCTGCGAGGCCATCAGGCCCGCGCCGACGACGCCGACCTTGGTGACCGGGCGGGCGAGCGCCTTGTCCGGCGCCCCGGCGGGCTTCTTCGCGCGCTTCTGCGTGAGGTCGAACGCGTACAGCCCGGCCCGCAGCTCGTCGCTCATGATGAGGTCGGCCAGCGCCTCGTCCTCCGCGGCGAAGCCCTCGTCGCGGGTGCGGTCCTTCGCGGCGGCGACGAGGTCGAGCGCGCGGACGTAGGAGGGGGCGGCGCCGTGCAGCTTGCCGTCCAGGTTCCAGCGGGCGAGCGCGACCGCGTCGTCCCACGCCTTGCCCTTGTCGACCTCGGGCCGGCGGACGGCGATCTCGCCGTTCAGGACGCGGGCGGTCCAGGCGAGCGACTCCTCAAGGAAGTCGGCCGGGTCGAAGACCGCGTCGGCGATGCCGAGGTCGTACGCCTGCCGGCCCTTCAGCATCCGGTTCTGGGCGAGCGGGTTGTCGATGACGACCTTGAGGGCCTTCTCGGCGCCGACGAGGTTCGGCAGCAGGTACGTGCCGCCCCAGCCGGGCACGAGGCCGAGGAACGCCTCGGGCAGCGCGACCGCCGGGACGCCCGACGAGATCGTCCGGTACGTGCAGTGCAGCCCGATCTCGACGCCGCCGCCCATCGCCGCGCCGTTGTAGTAGGCGAACGAGGGGACGCCGAGCTCGCCGAGCCGCCGGAACACCTCGTGCCCGAGCCGGCCGATCGCCGCCGCGTCCTCGCGGCTCCGGATCAGCGGCACGCCCTTGAGGTCGGCGCCGACCGCGAAGATGAACGGCTTGCCGGTGACGCCGACGGCCGCGATGTCGTCGCGGTGCGCCACGGTGTCGATCGCGGCGTTCAGCTCGGTCAGCCCGTTCGGGCCGAACGTGTTGGGCCTGGTGTGGTCGAAGCCGTTGTCGAGCGTGATCAGGGCGAGCGTGCCCGCCCCGTACGGCAGCTCGACGTCGCGCACCCGCGCGTGGGTCACGACCTCGTCGGCGAAGACGTCGTTGATGCTCACTTGGTGCCCTCCCAGTTCACGTTCTCCCAGAGGACGGTGCCGCCCATGCCCATGCCGACGCACATCGTGGTGAGTCCGTAGCGGACGTCCGGGCGCTCCTCGAACAGGCGGGAGAGCTGGTTCATCAGCCGCACGCCGGACGAGGCGAGCGGGTGGCCGACCGCGATCGCGCCGCCCCACGGGTTCACCCGCGCGTCGTCGTCGGCGATCTTGAAGTGCTCCAGGAAGGCGAGCACCTGCACGGCGAACGCCTCGTTGATCTCGATCAGGCCGATGTCGTCCATGGTCAGCCCGTTGCGGGCGAGCAGCCGCTCGGTCGCCGGGACCGGGCCGACGCCCATCACCTCGGGCTCGACGCCCGCGAACGAGAAGTCCACCAGCCGCATCCTCGGCGCGAGGCCGAGGTCGCGCGCCACGTCCTCGGCGGCGAGCAGGCAGGCGGTCGCGCCGTCGTTCAGCCCGGCGGCGTTGCCCGCCGTCACGTTGCCGTGCACGCGGAACGGCGTCTTCAGCTTGGCCAGGTCGTCCACCGTGGTGCCGGGGCGCGGCGGCTCGTCCGCCGTCGCGAGGCCCCAGCCCTTCTCGGCGGAGCGGATCGCGGTCGGCACCAGGTCGGGCTGGACCTTCCCGGCGGCGTACGCGGCGGCGGTCCGCTGCTGGCTGCGCACCGCGTAGGCGTCGGCGCGCTCCTTGGTGATCTGCGGGAACCGGTCGTGCAGGTTCTCCGCGGTCGAGCCCATGACCAGCGCGGACGGATCGACCAGCCGGTCGGCCAGGAACCGCGGGTTCGGGTCGACGCCCTCGCCCATCGGGTGGCGGCCCATGTGCTCGACGCCGCCGGCGATCACCACGTCGTACGAGCCGAACGAGATGCCCGCGCCGGACGTGGTCACGGCGGTCATCGCGCCCGCGCACATGCGGTCGATCGCGTACCCGGGGACGCTCTTCGGCAGCCCGGCGAGCACGGCGGCGGACCGGCCGATGGTCAGGCCCTGGTCGCCGGTCTGGGTGGTGGCGGCGATCGCGACCTCGTCCACCCGCTCGGGCGGCAGGGACGGGTTGCGGCGCATCAGCTCGCGGATCGCGCGGACGACCAGGTCGTCCGCGCGGGTCTCCGCGTACAGGCCCTTCGGGCCCGCCTTGCCGAACGGCGTGCGGACGCCGTCGACGAACACGACGTCGCGTGCGGTGCGAGGCACGGGTCGTCCCTCCTTGAGGGGTGGATGAACGGAGCGGTGGTCTGACGGAGCGGTGCTCTGAACGGGGCGGTGCTCTGGACGGATCGGATGCTACTGGTTGGTAACCAACAATGCTACTCGTCAGTAACCACTGACGCGCCGCTGACGGCGGGTCAGGGCCCCGGTGCCCTTGTCCGCTAGGTGACCCGTGGGTAACGTGTCCGGAAATCACCGGAGGAGGCGCGGTGGTGCACGCGAGACCCGCCTACCGCCCCGGGCTGCGCAGGCGGGCCGGGCACGTCCGCGATCTCGCCGGCCTGCTGCTGCGCACCGGCCTGCTGTTCTCCGGCTCCCCGCACCGCGCGCCCCGCCAGATCGCCCTGCTGCGGCACTGGGGCACCACGCTCGCCGGGCTGGTCGTCGCCGCCGCCGCGCGCGGCCCCGGCCGCGTCGCGCTGGTCGACGAGCTCGGCCCGCTCACGTTCGCCGAGCTAGACGAGCGCGGCACCCGCCTCGCGCGCGGCCTGCCCCTGCCCGGCCCGCGCCCCCGCGTCGGCGTGCTCTGCCGCAACCACCGCGGCATGGTCGAGACGCTCCTCGCGTGCAGCAAGCGCGGCGCCGAGGTCGTCCTGCTCAACACCGGGCTCGGCGCCGGGCAGCTCCGCGCCGTCCTCGGCGAGATGCGCACCGACCTGCTGGTCGCCGACGCCGAGTTCGCGCCCGTCCTCGCGGCGGCCCCGATCGCGCTGCGCCGCGTGGTCGTGTGGGCCGACCGCGCGCCCCCCGGCGGCGGCCCCACCCTGGACGCGATCGCGGCGGCGGCTCCGGCGGACGAGATCGGCCCGCCGCAGGTCCAGAGCCGTACGATCATGCTCAGCTCCGGCACCACGGGACGGCCGAAGGGCGCCCGCCGCCCGCCGCGCCCCGGCCTGTGGCCGCTCGCGTCGATGACCTCCCGGATCCCGCTGCGCGCCCGGCAGACGATGATCATCGAGGCTCCGCTGTTCCACACCTGGGGTACGCGGCGCTCCAGATGGCCTGGGCCCTGCGCGCGCCCGTCGTGCTGCACCGCCGCTTCGACCCCGAGCGCGCGCTCGCCACCGTCGCCGGGCACCGCGACGCCGTCGTGTTCGCCGTCCCCGTCATGGTCCAGCGGATCCTCGACCTGCCCGAACGGGTCCGGCGCCGGCACGACGCGTCCTCGCTGCGCTTCGTCGCGCTCAGCGGCACCGCCCTGCCCGGCGACCTCGCGACCCGCTTCATGGACGCGTTCGGCGACCGGCTCTACAACGTGTACGGCACCACCGAGGCGTCCTGGGTGTCGATCGCCACGCCCCGCGACCTGCGCACCGATCCGCGCACCGCCGGACGCCCGCCCCGCAACACCGCCCTCGCCATCCTCGACGCCCGGGGCCGCCCGCTCGGCCGGTCCACCATCGGCGAGATCCACGCGGCGAACGAGCTGCTGTTCGAGGGCTACACCGGCGGCGAGCCGGTGGAGGTCCGCGACGGCCTGCTCGCGACCGGCGACCTCGGCCACATCGACCACCGCGGCCTGCTGTTCGTGGACGGCCGCCGCGACGGCATGGTGGTGTCGGGCGGCGAGAACGTCGTCCCGCGCGACGTCGAGGACGCGCTGCTGCGGCTCCCGCAGGTCGCCGAGGCCGCCGTCGTCGGCGTACCGGACGACGCGTGGGGCCAGCGCCTCGCCGCGTACCTGGTGCTGCGGCCCGGCGCGCGGCTCCGCCCCGACGAGGTCCGCGCGTACGTGCACGCCCAGGTCGCCCGCTACGCCGTCCCCCGCGACGTGCACTTCCTCGCCGAACTGCCCCGCAACGCGACCGGCAAGGTCGTCCACCGCTGGCTGGCCGACGCCGCCCGCCCCCAGCGCCCGCAGCCCGAGGGCCGCGTCCCCTGGCCGCACCCGGCGCCCGACGCCCGGCCCTGGCCGCCGAGGGAGGCGACCCCGCGGGCGGGCTGACGCGGGTCAGGGGCGCAGCGGCAGCCGTACCGTGATCGCCAGCCCGCCGTCCGCCCTCGGCACCGTCTCGATCGTCCCGTTGTGCGCGCCCACCACCGCCTGGACGATCGACAGGCCGAGGCCCGCGCCGTCCGCCGACCCGACCCGGTCGGGCCGCAGCCGCCGGAACGGCTCGTAGATCGCGCCCACCTCGTACGGCGGGACCGGCCGCCCGGTGTTGGCGACCAGCAGCACCGCCGCGCCGTCCCGCGCCGCCGTCCGCACCCACACCCGGCCGCCCGGAACGTTGTACTTCAGCGCGTTCTCCAGCAGGTTCACCGCGCAGCGCTCCAGCAGCACCGGATCGCCCTCCACGGCCGCCGGAGCCAGCCGCGCCTCCACCTCCACATCGCCTGGGCCGTCCACCTGGTCGAGGGCGCTCGCCACCACGTCCTGGAGCGCCGCCCCGGTGCGCGTCCGCAGCTCCCGCTCCGAACGGGCCAGCGTCAGCAGCCCCTCGATCAGCCGCTCGTGCCGGGCGGTGTTGCCGAGCAGCACGTCCGCGAGCGCCTTGGTCTCCGGCGGGTTCCTGGCGCTCGCGATCGCCACCTCCAGCACCGTCCGGTTGATCGTCAGCGGCGTGCGCAGCTCGTGCGAGGCGTTCGCCACGAACCGGCGCTGCGCGTCGAACGCCCGGTGCAGCCGGTCCAGCATCCGGTCGAACGTGTCGGCCAGGTCCTTGATCTCGTCCTGCGGCCCGGCGAGCGCGATCCGCTCGTGCAGCGTGCTCTCCGACAGGCGGCGCGCGGTCTCGGTGACGGTGTGCAGGGGCCGCAGGAGCCGTCCCGCCGCCACGTACCCGATGCCCACCGCCACCAGGCCGAGGACCAGGAAGATCAGCAGGGAGCTCTGGAGGAGCTGCTGGAGGACGTCCTGCTTCTGCCGGTCCAGCTCGCGCTGCACGGCCGACCGCAGGTCCGCCATGCCCTGGAGCCGCTGGACGCCGTCCCCGCTCTTCAGCTTGGCGAGGTCCACCGCCGTGGCGGGGGCGCGGCCGGTGAACCGCTGCTCCATCGCCCGCGCCGTCACCACGTAGGTGAACGCCACGAGCGCGGCGGCGATCACCAGCGAGAGCGACCCGTACACCAGCGTCAGCCGGGCCCGCACGCTCAGCCGCAGACGCCCCCGCAGGGCGCCGCGCCACCCGCCCGTCACAGCCGGTATCCCGAGCCGGTGACGGTCTCGATCACCGGCGGCCCGCCCAGCTTGCGGCGCAGCGTCGCCATCGTGACCCGCACGATGTTGCTGAACGGGTCGATGTTCTCGTCCCAGGCCCGTTCGAGCAGCCGCTCGGCGCTCACCACCCCGCCCTCGGCGCGCAGCAGCTCCTCCAGCACGGTGAACTCCTTGTTCGTCAGCCGCACCTCCCGGCCGTCCCGTTCCACCCGCCGCCGGTACGGGTCGAGCCGGATCCCCGCGCACTCCAGGACCGGCGGCACCGGCGCGCCCGACCGGCGCGACAGCGCCCGCACCCGCGCGACCAGCTCGCCGAACACGAACGGCTTCGGCAGGTAGTCGTCGGCCCCGAGCGCGAGCCCGTCCACCCGCTCCTCCACCTCCCCGGACGCGGTCAGCATCAGGATCCGGCCCCGGTGCCGCCGCGCGACGAGGACGCGGCACACCTCGTCCCCGTGCACGGTGGGCAGGTCCCGGTCCAGCACGACCACGTCGTACTCGTTGTAGGAGGTCAGCTCCAGGGCGGCGTCGCCGTCGTACGCCACGTCGACGGCCATCGCCTCCTCCCGCAGCCCCTCCGCGATGGTGTCGGCGAGCACCCGCTCGTCCTCGACGATCAGTACGCGCACGCGCGCCCCCTCCCGCTCGGACCGAGCATCGCCGAAGGGGCGTTAAACCCGGATAAACCGACGTCAGCGGCGCCAGCAGGTGTAGGACACGCGGGCCGTGCCGCCCGGGGCGAACGAGATCGAGCCGCCACCGCCGCCCCGGATGTAGCACCCGATCGTCGGCCGCACGGTCACGGTCACCGCGGCCGACCTCCCGCTCGCCAGCGTCCCGCCGCCCCCGGCGCTGACCCACCCGGCCCGCGACGACACCGACGCCACCGACCAGCGCACCGGCCCGCCCCGCGCGGTCAGGATCACCCGGCAGGTGCGGGGGAGCCCCGCGACGCCGATGCCCCGGCAGCCGCCGTCCCGATCGCGAGCCGCCCCCGGCCGCTGGGCTTGGACGGCGGCTTCGGCCGCGCCCTCTCCTTCTTCTTCGGCTTCGCCTTCCGGGTCTTCTCCGGCTTCTTCTTCTCCGCCTTCTTCGTCCTGCTCGGGACGGCGAGGGGCTGGACGGCACGGGCGGCGCCATCGCGGCGTCCACGGGAGCGTTCCGCTTGGGCCCGCGCGGATCGTCCGGCATCAGCAGCAGCCCCGCCGTCAACGTCAGCGCCGTGGCCGCGACCCCCGCCACCACCAGCCGAGGCCACCGCCGGGACGCCTTCGCGCCGCGCCCCCGCACTCGTCCCGGACGAGCCCGCGCAGCCACTCCTCCAGCCCGTCCGCCCCGGGCACCGCGTCCGGATCGACCCGCGTCTTCAGCAGCGCCGCCCGTACGGCCTCGACCGCGGGCTCCCGCTCCCCGAGCATCCCGCGGGCGTACTCGAACAGCTCGGGCCCGTACACGTTGTAGACGTGCCCGACCGCGCCGGGCCGCTGCTCGCGCAGCGCCTCGGTGAGCCGCAGGTCGTCGTCTCGGTTGCGCACCGAACGGATTATGGCGCTGACCGTCCGCTATGTAATGCGACTCATCTACGTATTCGACGGTCCCGGTTTATCAACGACGTCAACATGCCGTCCCGCCGTGCCCCCAGCGCCTCGTCGATCCCGGGAATCCAGTAGCAGAACTCCAGCGTCTTCAACGCGGCCCAATGGCGGAGCCTGCCGTTCTGCTGGAGCGTCGACACCGCCGCACCGGCCAGCAGGGCCGCGCACACCACTGCCGCGCCCACGCGATGCCCCGCGAACGCCTCGACGGCCGCCGTCACCGCCCCGCCGCCAGCGGGAAGCAGCAGTTGCGCACCATCAGCCCCACCGCGCGGAGCCGGTGAATCTCCTGCGCCGCCTCCCGGTCGTACGCCTCGACCGCCGTCGTCAGCACCGAACCGGACGCGCCGACGTAACGGCGCCCCCGCGCCGACGGCGTGCGCGCCAGGAACTCCTTGCGCGCGTCCGACCACCGCCGATGCCAGAAGGGAACGAACCGGTCGACGCCCGTCCCCACGACATAGGTGAGCTGCCCCAGCACGTAACTGGCCACGACGATCCCGCCGATCAGCAGAACGACCGGCACGTCGCCCAGCGCGGCCACGTGAAACCAGCCGAGCCGTTCCGCGACATAGCCGCCCAGCATCAGATAGAGCGACCCGGGAATCGCGTACGTGAAGATATCGAAGATGCCCACGGAAAGGCTCATCGCGCCTCCCAACCCGTTTCTCCGACGCACCGCCGCCCACCCGGGTTCCGCCGTCAGACGATCACACGCGCGAGGGCGTCCTGCATCTGCCCGGCATGCTGGTAACGCCGTCCCGGATCGGTGTGCAGAGCCGTCCGGATGACCGCCATGAACGAAGGATGGACCCCCGGGATATCCGGAACGGGCCCTTCCTGGAGCCGGAGCAACTCGTCGATCAGCGCCCTGATCGGCAGGTTGTGGCCCGGATCGTGGGGCGTCCGCCCGGCGAGCAGCTCGTACAGCGTGACGCCCAGCGAGTAAACATCGCAGACCTGCTCGCCCACACCGCCCCGCAAGACCTCGGGCGCGGCGTACAGCAACGTCATCGAATGAGTCACCGACAGGTCCACGCCCGGCAGCACCGCGATCCCGAAATCGGCCAGCGCCACCCGCCGGAACCGCGTGAACAGCAGATTGGCCGGCTTGATGTCGCGGTGGATGACCCCCAGCCGGTGCGCGTCCGCCACCGCGTCGGCGACCTGCATTCCGATGTTGCGGACCTCCGCCGGCGGAAGCGTCCCGCCCGCCGCAGCCGGTCGTCCAGCGACCCGCCGGGGCAGAACTCCGTCACCAGGAAAGGCCGCCCATCATCCAACGTCCCCGCCCCGTACAGCGTCACCACGTTGGGATGCTCCGACAGCCGGACGGTCGCGTTCACCTCCCGGTCGAACCGCCGCCGATCCCGTTCCCCCTCCACCTTCCGATTGATGATCTTTATCGCGACCTCGCGCCCGAGCCGCACATCCGTACCGTGAAAGACCATCGCATGCCCGCCGCTCCCCAGAAGCGCGGCGATCTCGTACCCGGGAATCTCGACGTTGGTGACGGGAATCGCGGAATGCGGACTCCATTCCGGCAGTTCCGCCACCGCGGTCTCGGCCCGCGGCATCCCCTCCCGCGGCCCGGCCTCCTCCGGCCACGTCCGCGGCACCATAAGATCATCGACACTCAGATAGGCGACGCCCCGATCGTACGCGGCCTCGATAACACCGCCCTGCCGCAGCAGCGCACTAGCCACCAGCGCCACCCGCCGCCCCTGCTCACCGGCATCCTCACCCTCCTCGTACAGGGCGAACTCCTCCATGGCCTCCAGCTCCGGCACCCCCATGGCCTCCCCGATCCGCCGCAGCCGCAGCGTCGGGATCACGGCCACATGGTCGAGCCCGAAACTGGGATTCCCCCACCCCCACAACCAGGTCCGCTCCTTGAGCGCATAACTCCCCAGCAACGAGATCTGTAGAACGACCCCGCCGGTCTTATACGTCCGCCGACTGAAATCCACGGCCCAATCGCTATTCGGCAGCACCCCCCGCAACGCCCCCTGCTGCCGAGCCGCGGCAACAGAGTTCTCCCGCCACAACCGCTCAAACCCCAAACTAAGCACCGCCATCCCCCCACCCTAACCCTCCGCCTCCTTTGCGCAGCTAAAACAGGCTTCGCACTTTAAGAGTCACGCCAGCGGCCTCCGGTCGGACGATGCGGCCACGCACTTCCATCCGTCCGGGGAATCACGCAATCGTGTCCCGGCAGCATGGAACGCATAGGGGCGTCCTCCGGCCCGTTCCGTACCGCCGCCCGCTCAGGTACAGGCCGACCCGACCTTCTTCCGCGGCCAGCCGACGGTGTACTTCTTCGCGTCCTCGGGCAGATGGGCCTGAGCGAGCACGGCGTCGTCCAGCCTGGCCCCATGCAGATCGGCGCCCTCCAGATCGGCCGCCGCCAGGCACGCGCGGCTGAAGTCCGCTCCCCGCACATCGGCTCCCGCAGTTCCACCCCGTCCAACCTCGTACGGCTGAAGTTCACACCGACCGCTTCCGCACCGTTGAAACTCTTACCGCGCAGGTCAAGGCCGTTGAGATCGGCACCGCTCAGGCGCGCGCCGCGAAACTCCAGTGCACGCACGTCCTTCTGCGTGACCCGGCGACCTCGCAGATCGGCAGGCTTTCCCGCTTGCGCCTTGGACATGAAGATCGGCGGAAGACCGCGCCGTTCCACGCGCAGCAGCCCGACGGTGATGGTCACCGTCGCCAGCGCGAACACCACCAGCGCCACCAGCGGCCACTTCGGACGCTCCAGCAGGTTGTAACCCGCCGCGATTCCTAGCGTGCCCAGAGTCTGCGTCGCCACGACGAGCGCCGCGAGGGGGCCGAAGAACTGACCGGCCGCGGCCACCAGCCCGATGACGACCGGCGGCCACATCCACAACGGCCAACGCGCGCGACTGGTCTGCTCCGGCGTCGACATGGCTCAGATCATCCCAGGGCGCCGCCGGGCCCATGCGGCACAACTGTCGACTTCGGAGCCAGGCGAGCCATACCATCACTCCACCGGAGGTCCGCCATGGCCAATCCGTTCCGGCCGCCGCGGGGCCGGGCGACCAGGACGCTCGCCGTGCTGATGTGGACGACGCGCCTCTCGACGTCCATCGGCCCGCGGAGCTCGCCGGGCTTCGGTCACAACAAGAGGATCGTCTGGTGCCCGGAATGCAAGGAAGCCAAGGTCGAACTGAAAGCCAACGGCCGCGGCTACTGCCGTATTTGCGAAAAGAAGCGCCACGTCCCTGATCGCGTGCGCGGCCTCGGTCCTCTGCCTGTGGCGCGACGGCCTCTGGCTCCTCAACGCCATGATCCCGTACGGCCTGGCCTACCTCTCCTACCGCGGCGCGATCACAACGGCCCAGGAGTTCGGCAAGGCCGTTGCGACCATCATCGACATGAACCGCTTCCCCCTTTACTCGCGCCTGCGCCCCCCATGCCGAACGACACCGAGGAAGAACGCCGAACCAACGCCGACCTGATGATCGCCCTCCAAGCCCCAGACGACGACCTGATCCTCAATTACGAACACCCCACCCCCACCGACCCCACCCCACCCCACCATGGCGATTACGTATCTGGAGAGCTTCGAGCGGGTCTGGTCTGGAGCCTCCCCGATGACATAGGGCAGCGTCCCGTGTTCTAGCGCTCGGCAGTCTGTGCAGAGTTTCCGTGCATCATCAAGGCGCCTCGAGAACCGGGCCGCACGCGCCCGGCGCGTCAGACTCTGACGCCTCTGCTTGGGCGCCGGTGACAGGATCAGGCCGACGCCGGTCGGCAGCTGCGAAAGCATCAGGGCCTCGCGACGGGCCATTGCGGGCAGGTAGCTGCCGCCCGTCCGCTGCACCAGCCCTCCGAGGCCCCCCATCCCCCACCAAGTCCGGAAACGTCCGGCTCGTGCTGCTGATGACGACGATCAGCCATGCTTGTTCCCGAATGCAGCTATCCTACTTGGATGCCCAACCAGCGACTGATGCAACGAATTAGCGCTTATCGTGCAGCGACTAAACGGTCGATTCCGGGAAGTTGGCTCGGCATTTCTTGGAGGACTCTGATATTTGTCGGATCTCTGCTCGCATTTCTTGTGCTATTCATTCTTTACGCACCTATGATCCTATATCCTTCTATCTCAGATGTGGAATTCAAGAGAGAAAAGGTGATTGGCGAGGAAAGGATTCAGATCGAAAACGACAGAATCAAGCTGCAAAACGAAACACGAAGCACGCTTCTGCAAGGAGTGGCGGGGGCCGCGGTAATACTGGGCGCCTACTTTACCGCCAGGCAAGTTCAGGCATCTCGGGCTACTCACACTACAGATCAATTCATTCGAGCTGTCGAGCAAATGGGGCGACCCGACCGCACCACCGAAACAACCCTCGGAGGGATTTATGGCCTCGAGCGCGTTGCAAGAGAGTCGGCCGTCGACCGTAGAAGCATCGCCGAAATATTGGCCGCATTCATATGTTATTCATCTATGGACAGCGCTAAGGACTTGGCAGATGCTCACAGTTTGAGAGAGTACTTCCCCGAGCGACAGGCGGCAATTACCGTTCTTGCCCGCGGAGAGTCTAGCGATCTTAACCTCTATCGGGAGCGAGACATTCGTGTGATCGACCTGTCCGGTGCCGACTTGCGAAAAGTGGACATCTACGACTTGACGCTATCGGCCGTTAATCTAAATTCGGCCAACCTCGAAGGGGCCTTTATTGCTGGGGCCAACTTTTCTTATACCGACTTCGGTTCGGCCAATATGGGACGGATCATTGCCAATAACACAGACTTCTCTGGAGCTTGGTTCCATAGCGCAAACTGCAAGAGTGGAAATTTCTACAATGCCAATTTTATGGATGCGATCCTGCAAGATGCCGACTTTGCGAACGCGCGCATGAAATCGGCAAACTTCACGGGATGCTATTTGGGGGAGCTAATCTCCAAGGTGCCAATCTGTCGGACGCGATACTTCAAGGAGCCGATCTTCAAGGAGCGAAGGCCAGTGAATTTACTAGATGGCCCATAGGGTTCTCGCCTGAAGATGCTGGGGTAGTCATCGTTCCCACTTAAGTGCAACTCAGCCTCACGCCTAGGGGGCAGATGGAGGGCCGCGCCATGCATGGCACTGCACAAGCCTCCGAGGTGCACGCTAAGAACGCACATTCGAATATGCCTCTGAGCTTCACAACCTCTGCCCAGCCGTCCGGGGGCAAGGGGGCGCTGGCGGCACGTAGGAGTCCCGGTCACAGCCCGCGAGTTGGGGTGTGACCGGGGCTCCCATGATTCACCCTGAGGCGGGTTGCTCCACGTTGGCAATGAGCCGCTTCACCTTGCGGCGGTCGATGCCGTGCTTCTCGGCGAGGTAGTGCTGGGAGGCCGGACGGCCAGGGTCCCGCAAGCTCGCCTTGTACTCGTCCAACACTGCCTGCTCCGGCGTCTGCTCTACTTCGGTGCGAGCACGTTCCGGCGCGGCGCGTTCCTCGTCCCGGACGAGGTCACCCCGTGCGGCACGGCGAGTGAGGGTCATCAGGAGTTCGAAGCTCTTCACGAGAGCGAGCGCCGGCCATGCGCTGACTACCGCGCCTATGGCACCGTGGCACGTGCCGTGCGCCACGTTGGCGCCTACCGTCGCCACAATGCCCACGGCGGGGCTCCACTTCGCCAACGGTGGTGCGGGTTGCTTTCGGCGGCTCGCGTCCAGGGTCACCATGGACGCGGGACCAAACGAGACCGTTCAACGTGAAGGGGGCGAGGCGTGCGGCCACACGATTACGCACGGGTCCTCCTTGCCATTGGTGATGGGCGCGTTCGGCGAGCATCAGGGCCGTGATTGCCGCGTTGCGGTCGAGTGGGCGCGGCCATGTGGTGATGTGCCATCCGCAGTCGGTGCGGGTGCCGGTGGCGATCACTTTTGCCGTTCGCGATAGCGGTGATCGTGTCGTCGTTGATCTGTAGGGACATGAGCGCCTCCTCTCTGTCCGGGAGCCACGGGAGCCAGAGTGGGGAGCCAACGGGGCTCGATCCGCTCTGACTCACCGCGATCCCTCTGGGCGTTTCTGCTGGTGAGAGGATCTTCCGGCGACGTCCCGCGGCTTGGTCAGAACCAGTCAGAGTGAGCGCGGCTAATGCGGGTTTAACCGGGGGTGGGTGTTATGGCTCTGCGCTGGGGCGTGGGTCCTGGCGGAGAGGAGGGGTGTCATGGGGGTTCGGGGTTGGGTGGCCTTGGGGGTCGCGGTGGTGGGGCTCGGTGGGTGCGGCGGCGGGGGAGGGAGTGGGGTCGCTAGTGCGGGGGGTGGCGCCGCTAAGACCGCTCAGGGTTCGCCTTCGGCTTCGCTTAGTGCTGAGGATGCGCAGTTGAAGTTCGCGCAGTGCATGCGGGAGAACGGGATCAACGTGCCCGATCCGGGGAGTGGGGCCGATCCCAAGACGATGCGGCTCGGGAAGGAGGGGACGGATCGGAAGAAGCTTGAGGCCGCCATGGAGAAGTGCCAGGGGTATTTGCAGGCCGGCGGGAAGATGCCGGATCTGAAGGATCCCAAGATGCGCGACCAGTACACCAAGCTCGCCCAGTGCATGCGGGAGAACGGGGTGAACATGCCCGATCCCGGGCCTGACGGGCGGCTTCGCCTTCCCGAGGTCGAGGCGGGTGGACGGGACAAGGCGATGAAGGCGCGGGAGAAGTGCAAGCGGTTCGTGCCGGGGGAGGGGCGGTGAAGCGGGCGATGGCGGCCGGGGTGGTGCTGGTCATCGCGACCGGGGGTGGGACCGCTGTTCTCTTCGGCGGGAAAGGGAAGAACGCGGCGGCTCGGGTGGAGGCCGTCAAGGCCGTGCCCATTGTGCGGGGAGATCTCGTTGACAGCGAGAAGGTCGACGGGACTCTGACGTACGAGGATGAACGGCAGGTGCGGACGGGCGCGTCCGGGACGGTCACGGCGGCGCCGAAAGGGGGTGC
This sequence comes from Actinomadura sp. J1-007, assembly GCF_009793335.1. GTDB lineage: Bacteria > Actinomycetota > Actinomycetes > Streptosporangiales > Streptosporangiaceae > Spirillospora > Spirillospora yumaensis. Next base: position 6,494,024 of record NZ_WING01000001.1, read on the forward strand.
TGTTCTTCGGCGGGGGAGGACGCTGCTGCGTGTCAACGGGGAGCCGGTGACGTTGATGTACGGGGACGTGCCCATGTACCGGCGGCTTTCCGAGGGGGTGGAGGGGGCCGATGTCGAGCAGCTTGAACGGAATCTGGCCGCGCTCGGTTACGGCGGAATGACGGTCGATGGGGAGTTCACGTCCGGGACGAGCGAGGCCGTGAAGGAATGGCAGGACGATCGGGGCCTGGACGAGACGGGGGAAGTCGGGGTCGAAGCCGTTGTGTTCCTGCCTGGTGCTGTGAGGGTGAAGGACGTTAAGGCGCCGGAAGGGGCGAGGACTGGGAGCGGGCAGATCGTGATGACCGTTTCCGGTACGAGGCGTGTCGTGCATGTGGATCTGGAGGCCGAGAAGCAGGAGCTCGCCAGGAAGGGCGGGAAAACCAAGGTGGAACTGCCCGGAGGAAAGGTCGTTCCGGGGCACGTGTCGGATGTCGGAACGGTCGCTGAGAAGTCCGGGACCGGGCAGGACGCGAAGACCACCGTGGACGTCGAGGTCACGCTCGGAAAGGGCGTGCGGACCACGCTGGACCAGGCGCCCGTGACGGTGGAACTGGAGAGCGAACGCCGCGTGGGCGTCCTGTCGGTGCCCGTCGAGGCGCTGCTGGCGCTCAAGGAGGGCGGGTTCGGCGTCGAGGTCGTGGAGGGGGACGTGCGGAAGATCGTGCCCGTCACCACCGGGGCGTTCGGCGGGGGACGCGTCGAGATCGCGGGGAACGTCCGGGAGGGCATGAAGGTCGGGGTGCCCGCGACGTGAACATCATCGAGCTGAAGGGCGTGACCAAGGAGTATCCAGGCGGGGTCGTCGCGCTGCGGGGCGTCGATCTCGTCGTCGAACGGGGCGAGCTCGTCGCGATCGTCGGGCCGTCCGGGTCGGGGAAGTCCACGCTGCTGCACATGGTCGGGACGCTCGACCGGCCCACCGAGGGCGGCGTGTGGATCGCGGGGCACGAGGTCGCCGCGCTGAGCGACCGGGAGCTGTCGGCGTTGCGGGCCCAGCACATCGGGTTCGTTTTCCAGCAGTTCCATTTGGCCGACGGTGTGACGGCGCTCGACAACGTGGCCGACGGGCTGCTCTACGCGGGCGTTCCGCTGGGGGAGCGGCGGGCGCGGGCGCGGGAGGCGCTGGAACGCGTCGGCCTCGGCGGACGGGCCGGGCACCGGCCGAACGAGCTGTCGGGCGGCGAGCGGCAGCGGGTCGCGGTCGCGCGGGCCGTGGTGGGGGAGCCCGATCTGGTGCTCGCCGACGAGCCGACCGGCAACCTCGACAGCGCGGCCGGCGCCGGGGTGATGGAACTGCTCGGCGGCCTGCGGGGAACGGGGACGACGGTCGCGGTCATCACCCATGACCAGGAGGTCGCGGCATGGGCGCCGAGGCGGGTACGGGTCCGGGACGGGCTGATCGTCGCCGACGACCTGGCGGGTGCGCGGTGAGCGCGGCGGGGCTCGCGCCCGCCCGGCTGGGCGGACGGGACGTGGCGCGGGTCGGGTTCGGGGGGCTGCGGGCGCGGCCGGCGCGCGTGGTGCTGTCCGCGCTCGGGATCGCGATCGGCATCGCGACGATGGTCGCGGTCATCGGGATCTCCTCGTCAAGCAAGGAGGAGCTGCTGCGCCGGATCGACCGGCTCGGCACCAACCTGCTGACCGTGTCGCCGGGCGACACGCTGTTCGGGGAGAAGGCGGAGCTGCCCGAGTCGGCGCCGGACATGGTCGCGCGGATCGGCCCGGTGACCGGCGTCGGCGCGACCGGGGCGACGGACGCGACGGTGCGGCGCACCGACCGGATCGCGGAGGAGGTCACCGGCGGCATCGCCGTGCAGGCCGCCTCCGAACCGCTGCTCCGGACGCTCGGCGTGCGCGTGCGGTCGGGCGCCTGGCTGAACGCGGCGACGGGCCGTTATCCCGGGGTGGTGCTCGGGGCGGAGGCGGCGCGGCGGCTCGGGTTCGACCGGTCCGGCGGGCGGGTGTGGATCGGCGGCCGGTGGTTCACGGTCGTCGGCGTGCTCGAACGGGCCGAACTGGCGCCCGAGGTCGACCGTTCGGCCCTGGTCGGCTGGGACGCGGCGCGCCGCCACCTCGGGTTCGACGGGCATCCGACCACCGTGTACGAACGGTCCGAGGACGCGGCCGTGGAGGACGTGCGGGCCGTCCTCGCCCGTACGGTCAACCCGGAGAACCCCGAGGAGGTCGAGGTCGGCCGCCCCTCGGACGCGCTGGAGGCCAAGGCCGCGGCGGCGGGCGCGTTCACGGGGCTGCTGCTCGGGCTCGGCGCGGTCGCGCTGCTGGTCGGCGGCGTCGGTGTGGCCAACACGATGGTGATCTCGGTGCTGGAGCGGCGCCGCGAGATCGGGCTGCGGCGGTCGCTCGGCGCGACGCGGGGCCAGGTCCGCGTGCAGTTCCTCGCCGAGTCGCTGCTGCTGTCGGCGTTCGGCGGCGGGGCCGGGGCGCTGCTCGGCTCGGCGGTCACGGTCGTGTTCGCGCTCGCCAGGGGCTGGCCGCCGGTCGTCCCGCCGTGGGCGCTGGCCGGGGCGGTCGCCGCGACGCTCGCGATCGGCGCCGCCGCGGGCCTGTACCCGGCGATGCGGGCGGCCCGGCTGGCGCCGACCGCGGCTCTGGCCACCGTCTGACGGATCGGTGCATGATTGGGGCGGCCGACGACGTCCCGACCTGGTGGAGGTGCCCCACCGTCATGCCGGTGCCACGCCCGCTCCGCGACCGCTGCCGCGAGTTCCTCGGAATCGACGGGGAGATCCGCTACATCTTTCCGGCGATGACGTACGGGGGCGGCGCCGGATTCGTGTTCGTCGTCACCGATGAGCAGATCGCCGTCATCTCGACCGGGGCGATCGGCCGCGCCACGCCCAAGAGCATCTGGGGCAGCTACCCGCGCGGGACGCGGATCGGCCCGGTCGAGACGGGCTCGGGGGCGTCGTTCGAGTTCGCCGGGGCGGCGTTCGAGGTGGACGACGAGTACGCCGCCGTCGTCAACGCCGCCGACGCGGAGATCTTCGACCGCGACAGCCTCCCCCGCGACCCCCTCCCCGACCTCTGACCCGTACGCCTTCGGAGCGGGCGGCGGGACGGGTCAGGAGGACGGGGCCGTCTCGGGGGTCTTGATCGGCTTCGGGCGGGACGGCGTGGCGGGGCGCAGGAACAGCGCCATCACCGGGACCAGGTACGCGGCCCACATGACGAGCTGGAGCCAGGTGATCTGCGGCGTCACGTTCAGCACGCCCTGGAACAGGGTCTGGAGCCAGTCGCCCGTCCTGCCGAACCGGGCGAAGAACTCGTGCGGCTCCAGCGCGATCGCGTTCAGGCCGGGGAAGACCTCGGCCTCCTGGAGGTCGTGGAAGCCGTAGCCGAACACCCCGGCGGCGACCACGATGAGCGCCGCGCCCGTCCAGGTGAAGAAGCGCTTGAGGTTGAGCTTCAGCCCGCCCCGGTACAGCAGGTAGCCGAGCACGACGGCGACGGCCAGGCCGAGGAACGCTCCAACGATCGGCTGGGTGGAGCCCCCCGACGAGTTGCTGATGTTCGTCCACAGGAACAGCGCGGTCTCCAGGCCCTCCCGCCCGACCGCGAGGAACGCGACGGTGGCGAGGGCGACCGGCCCGACGCCGACCGCGCCCTCCAGCTTGCCCTCCAGCTCGGCCTTCATGAACCGGGCGGTCCTGCGCATCCAGAAGACCATCCAGGTGACCAGGCCGACCGCGATGATCGACAGGACGCCGCCGAACAGCTCCTGCGTCTTGAACTGCATCTCCGACGACGCGGCGCTGAGCGCGATCCCGAACCCGACGGCGAGGACGACGGCGAGGCCGATGCCCGCCCACACCGGGGTGAGCGCCCGGCGGTGGCCGGACTTCACCAGGTAGGCGATGAGGATGCTGACGACCAGCGCCGCCTCCAGCCCCTCGCGCAGGCCGATGAGGAAGTTGCCCAGTAGCATCGCCACGCTCCTCGGTCCGGACCGCGCCGGTGCGCGGGCCGCTGGCACCCATGGTTTAGGTAAAGCTAACCTAAACCAGTTTGTGCTCGTCGCGCGGCCCCGGCAAGCCCTCAGCGGGCCGGGGTGGCAAACGCCACTCGCGGCCCCGGCGACCCGTCAGTCGTCGTCCTTGCATTCGAGCCGGAGGAACGCCTTGGCCAGCGGCAGGGCCACCAGCTCGACCTGCCAGCCGCGGGCGCCGAGGGCCCGCAGGGCGGCGCCGATCGTGGCGGCGGACGGCTCCTCGGGCGGCGTCCAGGCGAGGCGGCGTACGGAGTCGGGCTGGACGAGGTTCTCCGACGGCATCGTGTGCTCGTCGGCGAGCGCGGCGACGACCGCGCGGGCGGCGGTGAGGCGCTTGGCCGCCTCCGGGTCGCGTTCGGCCCAGCGGTGCGCGGGCGGCGGACCGTCGCCCGGCAGGTTGGCCTCGGGCAGGCCGCGCTCGGGCAGGGCGCGGGCGCGGGAGACGGCGCGCAGCCACGCGGACTGGTGCCGCCGGGCGCCGCGGCCCCGCATGGTCGGCAGCGCCTGGAGGTCGGCGGGGGTCTTCGGCGGGCTGAGGGCCAGCTCGACGATCGCCGCGTCCTGGAGCACCCGGCCCGGCGACAGGTCCCGTTCGCGGGCGATCTTGTCGCGGGCCTCCCAGACCTCGCGGACGATCGCGAGCGCGCGCCGGTTGCGGACGCGGTGGATGCCGGACGTGCGGCGCCAGGGGTCGGCGCGCGGCGGCTTCGGCGGCGTGGACAGGATCGCCGCGAACTCCTCCAGCGCCCAGCCGAGCTTGCCCGCCGTCTCCAGCTCCTCGTGGAGGGCGTCGCGCAGCTCGACCAGCAGCTCGACGTCGAGCGCGGCGTAGCGCAGCCAGTCCTCGGGCAGCGGGCGCGTGGACCAGTCGGCGGCCGAGTGGCCCTTCTCCAGGACGAATCCGAGCACGTTCTCGACCATCGAGCCGAGGCCCACCCGCGGGTAGCCGAGCAGCCGCCCGGCCAGCTCGGTGTCGAACAGCCGCCGCGGGACGAGCCCCACCTCCGCCAGGCAGGGCAGGTCCTGGTTGGCGGCGTGCAGCACCATCTCGGCGTCGGCGAGCGCCGCGTCGAGCCCGGACAGGTCGGGGCAGCCGACCGGGTCGATCAGCGCGGTGCCCGCCCCCTCGCGGCGGAGCTGGATCAGGTAGGCGCGCTGGCCGTAGCGGTAGCCCGACGCCCGCTCGGCGTCGACCGCGACCGGCCCGCTGCCCGCCGCGAACGCGGCGATGACACGTTCCAGCCCGTCCTGATCGGCGACGACCGCGGGAACGCCCTCGCGCGGCTCCAGCAACGGCACCGCGACAGGCCGCACCGCCTCAACGGCCCCCACCGCCTCAGCCGCCTCAACGACCGCAGCGGCTTCGGCGGCTTCGGCGGTTCCGCCGGCCTCCGAGGCTCCGGCGGCCCGCGCGGCTTCAGCGACCCGCGCCGTTCGCCCGGTCCGCGCTGTCTCGGCGGGCTCGGCTCCTTCGGGGGGTCCCGAGGCGTCGGCGGTCCCCGCTGTTTCGGCGGCCCCGGACGCCTCGTCGGCCCGCGCCGCTCCGGCGGGCCGCGCGGCGTCGGCGGTTCCCGCTGATTCGGCGGGGCCGGGCGGCTCGTCGGCCTGTGCTGGCTCGGCGGGGCGCGCGGATTTGGCGGGGCCCGTCGCTTCGGCGGGGCCGGGTGGTGCGGCCGTGCCGGGCTGGTCGTTCGCTGGCGTCTGCTCCGCCCGCGCCCCCTTGCCGGGGCCGGTGGCACGCGTATCGGACACTCCCACGGTTACCGTGTTCTCCCCGGCCGCCTCGGTTTCGGACGTTCTGCTACCCACGTCCCCTACCGTACGTCGCTCAGGCGCCTGCGCCGCCGGGGCGGTCAGGCAGGGTGGCGACGCCGGTGGGGGGCAGGCCCGCGGTGGTGCACATCACCTCGCACCACGCGGCCACGTGACCGGCGAGGTCCTCCCCGGTCGGCGACCACGACGCGCGCAGCTCCAGCTCGGTGGTGGACGGCTCGTCGCTCTTGTCGCCGAAGCTCTCGGACACCGCGCGGGTGACGGTGCCCGAGACGCCCGCGTATCCGGCGGGCTCGAGCGCCTCCAGCAGCCAGTCCCACGCGACCGAGCCGATCAGCTCGTCGGCCGCGATCTCGGGCTCCAGGTCGGCGCGGATGTAGGCGACGACGCGGAACCCGTTGGTCCAGCCGCTGCGGCCCTCGGGGTCGTACAGCACGATGAGGCGGCCCATCGCGATCTCGGCCTCGTCGCCGTCGCCGTCGCGGTAGACGCTGCCCGACATGGCCGCCGCGTACGGCGCGAGGCGCTGCGGGGCCGGCATGTCCTCCAGGTCGAGCTCGGGCCGCAGGCCCGGCCCGTCGAGGATCGCGCGGAGCGTGTCGAGGGCCCGTTGGAACGCGGGTGGGTTCATGGGCTTCCCGGCCGGTCGGCTGGCGGATGGGGACGGGGTCGACGTGGCGGCCGGGACCGATGGGCTCGAAGGGACCTGCGGGCTCGGAGGGACGGGCGGGACCACCGGTGCGGCGCCGGGTACGGAGCCGGGCGCGGCGACGGGGGGCAAGGGCGGTGAAACAGGCACGGCACAGGTTTCGTCTCGGGGGCGGGGCCGGTCAGGCCACGGCCCGCTCGGATGAGGTCCGGCCGGTGGCGGGCGGGCCGGGTTCTCGGGGGAGGTGTCGGGACCGGACGGGTGCTCCGCGGTGCTCGCGGCCTCCTCGGCGTCCTCGGATCCGGATCCGAGGGCCGCCGGCGGGAGGCCGACCAGAACGGCGGTGCCGCACTCGACGCAGGCCCGTTCGGGGCACTCCGCGCCGTGCCCGTCGGGGCAGGGCGGCTGCTCGAAGAGTCGTTCATCACCGCAGGTGGAGCAGTACAAGGGGGAACCTCCCTCGGCTATGACACGCATCACGTTCGCATGCGCGGGTGACAGAATGCGGGACTTCGCTCGGCGTGTCCGGAACTTCGTACGCCGGTCCTCCCGCCGCCACGCCCTGCCCACCCGTCCCTCGCGCCCCGCCGCCGCGCCGCCGCCGCGCCCGCAGGGTACGGATCGCCGGCGGGTCTCGCGACCCGGTGCGTCCCGCCGGGCCGTTCGTGGGACCATCACCACGTGGCTGTAGACGCTGTTGGTTCAGAGGATGGCGGGCCGGGCGAGGCCCGCACGGGGGGTCCCGGGCTGGAGGCGAGCCCGTTCCTGCTGGCGTGCCGCCGCAAGCCGGTGCCGCACACGCCCGTCTGGTACATGCGGCAGGCGGGGCGCTCGCTGCCGGAGTACCTGAAGCTGCGCGAGGGCGTGCCGATGATGGAGGCGTGCGCCCGCCCGGACATGATCGTCGAGATCACGATGCAGCCGGTGCGCCGCTACGGGGTGGACGCCGCGATCTTCTTCAGCGACATCGTGGTGCCGCTGAAGGCGATCGGCGTGGACCTCGACATCAAGCCCGGCGTCGGCCCGGTGATCGCCGACCCGGTCCGCGACCGGGCCGGGCTCGGCGTGCTGCGCCCGCTCACCCCGGACGACGTGCCGTACGTCACCGAGGCGGCCCGCGCGCTGACGGGGGAGCTCGGCGCGACGCCGCTCATCGGGTTCGCGGGCGCGCCGTTCACGCTGGCCTCCTACCTCATCGAGGGCGGGCCGTCCAAGAACCAGGACCGCACCAAGGCCATGATGTACGGCGATCCCGAGCTGTGGGACGCGCTGATGGAACGGCTCACCGACATCACGATCGCGTACCTGGAGGTGCAGATCGCGGCCGGGGCGAGCGCCGTCCAGCTCTTCGACTCGTGGGTCGGCGCGGTCGCCCCGCAGGACTACCGTGCGTCGGTGCTCCCGCACACCCGGCGGATCTTCGAGGCGATCGCGCCGCTCGGCGTGCCGCGCATCCACTTCGGCGTCGGGACGGGCGAGCTGCTCGGCCTGATGGGCGAGGCCGGGGCCGACGTCGTCGGCGTCGACTGGCGGGTGCCGCTGGACGAGGCCGTCCGCCGGGTCGAGCCCGGCAAGGCCCTCCAGGGCAACCTCGACCCGGCCGTCCTGTTCGCGCCGTGGGAGGTCGTGGAGCGCCGCGCCCGCGACGTGCTGGACCGGGGCCGTACGGCCGAGGGCCACGTGTTCAACCTCGGCCACGGCGTCCTGCCGTCCACCGACCCCGACGTGCTCGCCCGCCTGACCGACCTCGTCCACGAGGCGAGCGCCCGCGGCTGACCCCGCGCGTCGCGGACCCCCGCGCGTCGCGGACCCCCGCGCGGCCGGGCGCACGGCCGGGGAACGGGGCGCGAGGGCGTGACCCGGTGCGGGGGCGGCGGAGGCGTCTGGAAGGCTGGAGGCATGACCACCTCGCATGTCGTTGTCATCGGAGGCGGCATCGCGGGCCTGGCCGCCGCGCGGCTGATCGCCCGCGGCGGGGCGCGGGTCACGGTGCTGGAGGGCTCCGCCAGGATCGGCGGCAAGCTGCACGTCAGCGAGGTCGCCGGGCTGCCGGTGGACGAGGGCGCGGAGTCGATGCTGGCCCGCCGGCCCGAGGGGCTGGACCTGGTCCGCGACCTCGGCCGGGCGGGCGACCTCGTCAACCCGGGCACCACGTCCTCGGCGATCCTCAGCCACGGGGCGCTGCGCAGGATCCCGTCCGGGCAGGTGATGGGCGTGCCGTCCGACCTGCGCGCGCTCGCGTCGTCCCAGGTGCTGTCCCCGGCCGGCCTCGCCCGCGTGCCGCTCGACCTGGTGCTGCCCGAGACGCCGCACGGCGCCGACGTGTCGGTGGCCGACTTCGTCGGCGCCCGGCTCGGCCGCGAGGTCGTGGACCGGCTCGTCGAGCCGCTGCTCGGCGGGGTGTACGCCGGGCGCGCCGAGCTGCTGTCGTTCGAGTCGACCCTGCCCGCCGTGGCGGCGGCGGCTCGCACGCACCGTTCGCTGATCAGCGCCGTCCAGGGCATCAGGGCGGCGGCCCCGCAGGACCCGGGCCCGGTCTTCGCCAGCTTCCGCGGCGGGCTCGGCGTCCTGCCCGGCCTGGTCGCCGGAGACGTGGAGGCCGCGGGCGGAACGGTCCGCACCGGCGCGATGGTCCGCGAGCTGCGCCGCACCCCGGACGGCTGGCGGCTCACCGTCGGCTCGGCCCGCGACCCGGAGGCCGTGGACGCCGACGCCGTGGTGGTCGCCGTCCCGGCCGCGCCCGCCGCCCGCCTGCTGGACGCCGAGGCGCCCGCCGCGGCCCGCGAGCTGGCCCGGATCGAGTACGCGAGCATGGCCATCGTCACGCTCGCCTACCCCGCCACCGCGTTCCGCAGGCTCCCGCGCGGCAGCGGCTACCTCGTGCCCGCCGTCGAGGGGCGCGGGGTCAAGGCCGTGACGTTCAGCTCGGTGAAGTGGCCGCACCTGCGCGACCGCGATCCGGGGCTCGTCGCGGTGCGGTGCTCGATCGGCCGGTTCGGCGACGAGCAGGCCCTCCAGCGCTCCGACGACGAGCTGGTCGCCGCGGCGATGCACGAGCTGGCGCTGACGTGCGGCGTGGACGAGCTGCCCGCCGAGACGCGGGTGTCGCGGTGGGGCGGCGGGCTGCCGCAGTACAACGTGGGCCACGCCGACCGGGTCGCGCGGATCCGCGCGGCGGTCGCGGCGCAGCCGGGCCTCGCCGTCGCGGGCGCCGCCTACGAGGGGCTGGGCGTGCCCGCGTGCATCGCGACGGCGCGCGCGGCGGCGGGGCGCGTCCTGGAACATCTCGAACGTGTGAAGAGCCGAGGAGGAACCGCACATGGCAGCGACGGAGAAGACGGACAAGCCGAAGGCCCGCGACCTGAACCGGGTGATCCGGTACACGATGTGGTCGGTCTTCCGCGTGAAGAGCCCCGGTGACTTCGGCGAGCGCGACGCCGCGGAGGTCCAGGCCGTCCTGGACCAGGCCGCCGAGAAGGACGTGACGACGCGCGGCGCGTACGACGTGGCGGGGCTGCGGGCCGACGCCGACTACATGTTCTGGTGGCACGCGCCGACCGTCGAGGACCTCCAGGAGGTCTACACGCGGTTCCGCCGCACGGCCGTCGGGCGGGCGTCGGAGCCGGTGTGGTCGCAGGTGGCGCTGCACCGTCCGGCCGAGTTCAACAAGAGCCACATCCCGGCGTTCCTCGCCGAGGAGCAGGCGCGGGCGTACGTGTGCGTCTACCCGTTCGTCCGGTCGTACGAGTGGTACCTGCTGCCCGACGAGGAGCGCCGCGCGATGCTCGCCGAGCACGGCCGGATGGCGCGCGACTACCCGGACGTGCGGGCCAACACGGTGTCGTCGTTCGCGCTCGGCGACTACGAGTGGATGCTGGCGTTCGAGGCCGACGAGCTGCACCGCATCGTCGACCTGATGCGGCACCTGCGCGGCTCGGAGACGCGGCGGCACGTCCGCGAGGAGGTCCCGTTCTACACCGGCCGCCGCAAGGAGGTCGCCGAGCTGGTCGCGGACCTGCCCTGACCGCCCGCCGCCGCGGCGCCCGCCCCTCGGACGCGGGCGCCGCGCCGGACCGGCCCGCGCGATGGGCGGTACGCCCCGTGACCTGGCGACTGGTCCGTACGGCGCGAGTTGTCTCCCCTGGACCGAACGCGCGGCAAAGGGGCAGTAAAGTGCTGGCCGTGACTACTGCTCCCCCAAAGCACTCGCGAGGCAGGCACGCGAAGCCGCCGTCGGAGTTCACGATCCGCTGGAAGCGACTGGTCCGGGCGTCGGTGGGGGATTCGCGAAGGCGGCGGCTGGTCGCCGCCGGGACGGGCACGGCCGCGGTGGCGCTGCTCGCCGGGACGGCGTTCGCGGGGCTGTCGGCCGACGACTCCCGGCGCTCGCCGCGCGCCGCCGTCGCCGCGCAGACGAGCCGTCCGTCGGTCAAGGGCGCCGTGGAGACGACCCGTACGACCGACCCGGACGAGGTGCCGGAGGCCGTGCCGTTCTTCCAGAGCAAGGACACCGGCGGCAAGGTCGCCAAGCACGTCAAGGACGTCCGCCGCAGCGGGGCGTTCATCCGGGTCTACACCGACCTCGGCGAGGGCGACGAGAACTCCCCGCCCGCCGTGTCGCTGTGCGAGTGGACGACGCAGTTCCTGAAGGACGGCGGCGACGAGGAGCCGCGCGTGTTCGTGCACGGCAAGAGCAGCGACAACGGCAGCGTCGTCCTCGCCAACAAGCAGAGCGACAAGGACGACTGCGAGGTCGGCGAGACCCGCTGACCCGTTCCGCGAGCGGAACGGCTTGGAGCGTGCCACGACCGGCGCGCGCGACGTCCCGAGCACGAGTCAGGAGAGCCATGCCAGGACCGGCGAACGACGACCTGACCATCGAGCACGCCCTGGTGTTCGACGGGTGGTCGCAGGACCTGCGGGAGGCGTCGCTGTACGTCCGCGACGGCGCGATCGCCGAGATCGGCGACCGCGTCACCCGCGCCGACCGGACGATCGACGCCCGCGGCCGGGTCGTGATGCCCGGCCTCATCGACGCGCACTTCCACGCGTACGCGGTGTCGCTGCACAACCTGGAGTTCGACGCCGGGCCGCTCAGCTACATCGCGCTCGCGGGCGCCCGCCGCCTGCGCCGCGCCCTGCGCCGCGGCTTCACGACCGTACGGGACGTCGCGGGCGGCGACATCGGCCTGGCCCGCGCCGTCGAGACCGGCCTGATCCCCGCGCCCCGCTACCTCTACACCGGCCCGGCGCTCAGCCAGACCGGCGGGCACGGCGACGCCCGCCCCGGCGACCTCGACCTCTGCGTGCACACCGCCCGCATGAACGAGGTCGTGGACGGGGTGGAGAACCTGCGCGTCGCCGTCCGCGAGCGGTTCCGCACCGGCGCGCACGCGATCAAGATCATGGCGTCCGGCGGGGTGCTGTCGCCGACCGACCCGCTGCGCCCGGCGCAGTACTCGGCCGAGGAGATCAGGGCGGTCACCGACGAGGCGGCCCGGCGCGGCAGCTACGTCGCCGCGCACGCCTACGCGTCCGAGGCCGTCCGGCACGCGGTCGGCAACGGCGTCCGCTCGGTCGAGCACGGCAACCTGATCGACGGGCCGACCGCCGCGCTGATGGCCGAGCACGGCGCGTACCTCGTGCCGACCCTCGCCACCTACGACGCGATGGACCGCCGCGGCGACGAGGTCGGCATACCCGGGACGGGCCGCGCCAAGAACCGGGAGGTGCTGGACGCGGGCCGGACGGCCGTCGAGCGCGCCCACGCCGCGGGCGTCCGGGTCGGGTTCGGCACCGACCTCATGGGCGACCTGGAGGACGACCAGCTCCTCGGGCTGCGCCTCCAGGCCGAGGCGTCCGGCACGCTCGCGTGCCTGCGCTCGGCGACGTCGGTGAACGCCGACCTGATCGGCCGCCCGGACCTCGGCCGGATCGAGCCGGGGCCCGCGCCGACCTGCTCGTCCTGGACGGCGACCCGTTCACCGACCTCGCCGTCCTGTGGGACGAGCGGCGCCCGCGTCAGGTCGTGCGGGACGGCGTCATTCAGCCGGCTCCAGCGTGAGGCTCACGCTGTTGATGCAGTAGCGCTGGTCGGTCGGGGTGCCGTAGCCCTCGCCCTCGAACACGTGCCCGAGGTGCGAGTCGCAGGTCGCGCACCGCACCTCGATCCGGGTCATGCCGAGGGAGGTGTCCTCCAGCAGCGTCACCGCGTCGCTCTCGGACGGCTGGTAGAACGACGGCCAGCCGCAGTGGCTGTCGAACTTGGTCTCTGAGCGGAACAGCTCGGCCCCGCAGGCGCGGCAGCGGTAGACGCCGACGGTCTTGGTGTCGGTGTACTCGCCGGTGAACGGGCGCTCGGTGCCCGCCTCGCGGAGCACGTGGAACTCCTCGGGCTGAGCCGCGCCCGCCACTCGTCCTCGCTCTTGCGGATCTTCTCCATGTCCCCGACGTTACCTCGCGAACGGGGAGGTCACGGCGGGTGACCGGGTGATCGCCCTGTCGGACCCGTGGGCTACCGTGCCGGTATGGCCTCGCCGTTCATCGAGATCCCGGTAGGGGATCGGCTCGTCAAGGTGACCAATCCCGACAAGATCCTCTTTCCGGAGCACGGCTACACCAAGCGGCAGCTCGTGGAGTACTACCTCGCCGTGGGGGAGGGCATCCTGCGCGCGACCCGCGACCGCCCCACCACCCTCGAACGCTGGCCGGGCGGGGTGTTCGAGGGCGCCAAGCTCGCCACCCGGATGGACTACGCCCGCGGCCAGGCGGGCATGGGCGCGGGCAAGTCCGACGCGTTCTACCAGAAGCGCATCCCGAAGGGCGCGCCCGCGTGGGTGGAGACCGCCCGCATCGAGTTCCCGAGCGGCCGGTCCGCCGACGAGGTCAAGCCGACCGAGGTCGCGACGATCGCCTGGGCCGCCAACCTCGGTACGCTGACGTTCCATCCGTGGCCGGTCCGCGGCGACGACGTCGACCACCCCGACGAGCTGCGCATCGACCTCGACCCGCAGCCCGGCACCGGCTTCCGCGACGCCGTCCGCGTCGCCCTCGGCCCGGCCCGCGACCTGCTGGACGAGCTCGGCTGCACGCCGTTCGTGAAGACCTCCGGCAAGGGCGGCGTGCACATCTACGTCCGCATCGAGCGCCGCTGGACGTTCACCGAGGTCCGCCGGGCCGCGCTCGCGTTCGGCCGCGAGATCGAACGGCGCGCCCCCGCCGAGGTCACCACCCGGTGGTGGAAGGAGGAGCGCGGCGAGCAGGTCTTCGTCGACTTCAACCAGAACGCCCGCGACCGCACGATCGCCTCGGCCTACAGCGTCCGCCCGGCCCCGCACGCGCCCGTTTCGGCCCCGCTGACCTGGGACGAGCTGCCCGACGCGGCTCCGGAGGACTTCACGATCGCCACCATGCCCGACCGGTTCGCCAAGGTCGGCGACCTGCACGCCGCGATCGACGACGCCGCGTTCTCGCTGGAGCCGCTGCTGGAGATGGCCGACCGCGACGAGCGCGACCACGGCCTCGGCGACGCCCCGTACCCACCCAACTACCCGAAGATGCCCGGCGAGCCCAAACGCGTCCAGCCCAGCAAGGACACCGACCTCCAGCCCTGACGGCGACGTCCGGCCCTCCCGGGGGACGTCTCATTGCCACACCACCGAGCCCGTGGCCTCGTCCCGCCGCGCGGTCGCGACCGTTCCGCGGTCGAGGTAGCGGCCGTCGCCGATCGGCGGCTCGACCCGCCGGACGGTCGCGACCGTCCCGCGCGGCGCGTTCGCGAGCTCGTCGTTCACGTGCCCGAACGCGCGGCGCCGGTCGTCGGTGACGCCGCCCACGCCGGACGCGAGGTCCCACGCGTACAGGCTCGGCGTGGCGGTCGCTCGGCGGGTGAACAGGGCCGCCCATCGCGCTTGCACGCCGGGCCCGGCCCACGACTCCAGGTATGTCATGAGTCACAGCATGTGAGCAGATGATTAGCCAGGGCGACGACACGGCGAGACATCTACGGACAGCTAGCGGACACATGCCTGTCGATAGGTGACGGTAGATGACACGATCGGCAGATGAACGAGCGACTTCGCCGCGCCATGCTGCGCCGGGGGTTGGACATCGCCGCGCTCGCCGTTCAGGCCGAGGTCAGCACCAAGAGCGTCGAGCGGTGGCTGTCGGAGAAGGGCGTCCCCTACCCGCGGACCCGGTACCGGGTCGCCGCGATCCTGCACGAGGACGAGTCGTACCTGTGGCCGAGCGCCGTGGACAAGGCGTCACTGACCGGTGCGGAGCTCGTCTCGACGTGGCCGCGCCGCACCGACGTGCCCCGGAACCTGTGGACGGAGCTGCTACGCGGCGCCCAACGCAACATCGACTACATCGCCTATGCGGGGTTGTTCCTCGCCGAGGAGGTCCCAGACTGGATCCCGACCTTGCGGGCGCGGGCCCGTGCGGGCGCCCGGGTGCGGATGCTGTTCGGCGATCCGAACGGCCGCCAGCTCGCCGCGCGTGACGAGGAGAAGCAGATCGGCGGGGGTGTCGCCGGACGGGTGTCCGCAGTGCTCTCGTACTACCGGCCGCTCGCCGACCTGGTCGATATCCGGCTGCACGACACACCGCTGTACGCGTCGATCTACCGGTTCGATGACGACCTGCTCGCCAACATCCACGTGTACGGCATCCTCGCCGCGCACACCCCGACCATGCACATCCGCCGCGTGGACGGCGCGTACTTCAACACGTTCCTGGAGTCCTACGAGAAGGTGTGGGCGTCGGCCCGGCCGCTGGAGAGAGGCGAGCCGTGAGCCCGAAGCACGCGCGCCGCGTGGATCACTGGCAGGACCCGGCCGCCCCGGCGCCGACCAGCCGCAAGCCGTCCGCGTCGGTGCTCGTCCGCGACGACGCCGGCCGTGTGCTGCTGCTGCGCCGCCCCGACAACGGTCTGTGGACGATCCCCACGGGCGGACTGAAGAAGAACGAGACGATCACAGAGTGCGGCATCCGCGAGTGCCGCGAAGAGACCGGCGTCGTCATCGAGATCACGGGCCTGGTCGGTGTGTTCACCACTCCCGATCACGTTGTGGAGTACATCAAGGGCGGGAAGGTCGACGAGGTCCGTCAGCCGGTGAACGTGTGCCTGCACGCGCGCCCGGTCGGTGGCGAGCTGACGACGACGGAGGAGGCGTCCGCGGTCCGATGGGTCGATCCACCCGACCTTGGCGGGTACGACATCCATCCCGCGCTGCGCCGCCGCATCAACCACGGACTCAACTCGGACACGCCCCACGTCGACTAGCACCCACGGACGGAAGAACGGGCGGAGCGCACAGTCAGCCTGAAACCGGTGATCCGGGGCTCGATGCACACCTTTGTCCTTTCCCTGTCATCACGCACCGTGGCGGGAATCGTTCCACACGTTCAGGGGAGACCGAGCCAGGACGCGAATCCGCTGAGGGACTTCGGGCGGCGCCGTTCCAGCTCGACCAGCATCCGGACCGTCTCCCGGACCTGCGGGTGGTTGCGCGTCTGCTGGGGGCGGCCTGCCGTGCCATGTACAGGGTCTTCAGCGCCCTGGCGCGGTCACCGTGGTAGAGCCAGCCGCGGGCGAGGTCGATGTAGTAGTGACCGAGCCGGACCGGCGCGACGGTCGCCGGCAGGTTGATGCGGCTCGCCCTGCGCACGGCTTCGGTGCCCTCGTACATCTCGACCGCGACCGCCACCTCGTGGATCGCGACGTTCGAGGGGCCGAACTCAAGGCCGTAGTGGTTGGCGTCCTCGCCGAGCAGCCGAGCCGCCTCCCTGGCCTCGTCGATGTGCGCCCACGCCGCACCGGCGTTCGGCATCCGCGCCGAGAAGATCGCCGAGCGCAGGTGCGCGGCGCCGTAGACGCTGAGGGTCGGGCCGTCCATGCGGCTGACGTCCTCGCCGATGTCTTGCCGAACGCGGTCCAGGAGCGTGGCTCCCTTGTCGTAGGAGGCACTGGCGAGGAAGAGCGTTGAGCGCTGCCACCGCGTCCGTGCCACGCGCAGGGGATCCCCCGACTCGCGCGCGGCCCGTTCGACCCGTTCCATGGCCAGGCTGCGCAGGTCGAAGTAGCCGAGCGCGTACGCGATCGCGGTCACGCCTGTGTACGCCTCCGACAGGAGCCCGTACAGCGGCGCGGCGTCGGCGGCGGGTGCGGTGTGCGCGGCGACGTTCAGTTCCTCCAGGAGGGCTGGGAGCATCTCGCCGAGGCGCCCGTAGTGGGCGTCCCTGCCGAGCTTGGATGCCCGCTTCACCTCACGTTGCAAGGCGTCGAACGGCCGAGGCTCCACGTCCTCGTCGGGCAGGTCCCACGCCAGCAGCGTGCGGCGCAGTTCGGGAACCGCGGAGCGCATGAGGTCTTCGCGTGGCTTCTCGGTTCGGTAGGGCTGTCCGGTCAGTTCGGCTGTCTCGACGCGTAGAGCACGGCCGGCGGCGGCGATGAGGGCTTGCGAGGCCGGCTTGTGGCCGCGTTCCACCTGTGCGATGAGGCTTTTGGAGCAGTGCGCTCTGTCGGCGAGTTGCTGCTGGGTGAGTCCGCGGAGCTTGCGTGCCCTGGCGATACGGCGCCCGATCGCGTCGGGATCGGTGTTGCGTTCGCTCATGAGGCCCCGCCCTCGTCGCGTGGAAGCGTCGCACCTCCCACCGTACGGGCGGGGTCTTGCGCATGTCAGGCGCTCGCGGACCCTGTACGGGGCGATGGGGCGGGCCTGTGATCGGCTGCTCTCGGCCGTAGGTGCCGGACGGGGGAGCGGCCCCGGGGCGTCCGGGGCCGCTCCTGGTGCGTTCGGGGTCAGTACAGCTTGCGTTCCTGGCGGGGCAGGTTGGCCTCGGACGGGCCTCGCCACGGGGTTCTGGCCTGCGGGGCTAGGGTCGCGGCGTCGCCCGCGTCGGCGAGGGGGAGGGTGATCGAGCTGCGGTGCAGGTCGACCGTCACCTGGGCGCCGGTGGGCGTCTCGGTGGTGTAGTCGGCGTCCGTCCCGGCGAGGACGAGCGCGAGGCGGTGGCCCTTCTTCAGGACGTAGTCCTGGGCCAGGGTGTCCCAGCGGACGCCGTAGTACCTTCCGGCCTTCAGCGGGGTCGGGCGGCTGAGGGACGTGCGGTTCTGGGCGTCCAGCCAGCCGCGCGCGACGACGTTCACGTTCGAGGTGACCGTCTTCACGCGGGTCTGCTTGTAGCAGGCGTCGTCGGTCGGGGTGCTCTCACCGTGGCAGCTCTCGGTGGCGAGCGTCTGGATGCCGGAGCCCGCGCCCAGGTAGTCCACGCGGGTGTCCTCGCCGTAGTCGACGAGCAGTGCGGTCAGGTCGGACGTCGGCCGGTCGAGCTTGAGGCGCAGGTCCGCGCCGGGCGTGCCCGACAGGCGCGCGGAGCGGGGCAGCGGCCCGGTCGCGTACGCCAGGCGGAACGGCTTGCCGGTCGTCGGGTCCGTGACCAGCTCCGCCTCGCGGTAGCCGGAGCCGCGGGGGCCGGGCGCGTCGGTGTACGAGGCCGTCGCGCCCTTCGCGGCGCGCCGCGTCCCGAGCGAGCCGTCCGCGTTCGGCCTGAGCTTGAGGGCGCGGGCGCCGGGCGCGGGCCAGGACCGCTGCCTGACCCACTGGTCGGGGCCGACCTCGACGTCGGCGCGCGGCTCGCGCAGCGCGTCGTTGCGGACCTTCTGCAACTCGTGGTCGAACCACTGGTGCAGCGTCGCGACCCAGTCCTCACGGCGGATGTCGAACGGGTCGACGTGCCCGCGCTGCGACAGCCACACCTTCCGCGTCACGCCCCGCTTGCCGAGGGCGTCCCACCACTCGGAGAAGTGGTCGGTCTTCACGTTCAGGTCGTTGACGCCGTGGTAGGCGAACACGCTGGCCCGGACGTTGCGGACGTCGGCGATCGCGCCGTGCCGGTAGTCGGCCGTCCGCCAGTACGCGTTGTAGTTGCCCGTCGCGTCGTCCTCGCCCTCGTCCAGCTCGGCGTTCACGGCGGCGCACTTGGCGGGAGGGTCGGTGTCGACGGTGTTCGCCAGGCCCGGCTGCTCGTCGGTCCAGTACTTCACGCCGTTCATCCGGCTGTAGTCGTACCAGCTGCTGATCGCGGAGATCGGGACGATCGTCTCCAGCCCCCGGACGCCCGTCGCGGCGACGCCGTTGGCGAGCGTCCCGTCGTACGACTTGCCGATCATGCCGGTGCGGCCGGTCGTCCAGGTCGCCTCCGCGGGCGAGCCGTCCGCCCGGTACGCCTTCGCGCGGCCGTTCAGCCAGTCCACGACCGCCTTGCCGCCGAGCACGTCGGACGGGCCGCCGCTGACCGGGCAGCCGTCCGAACGGGTCGTGCCGACCATGTCCACGGCGAGGAACGCGTACCCGCGCGGCACGAAGTAGTTGTCGTAGAACAGCGGGAACCTCACCGGGTTCCCGTCGGCGTCGTAGGTCTTGCGCTCGCTCTCGTTGCCGCGCCCGAGGTTGTCGTAGTACGGGCTCTCGTCCATGATCACCGGGACCTTGAGGCCGCGGTCGGACTCCCGCGGCCGGATGATGTCCACGTTGACCCGGTCCCGCTTGCCGTCGTGGTCGCTGTCCACGGAGGACTCGACGTAGACGTGCTCGCGGATCGCGTCCTTGTAGGAGAAGACCGGCTGGGTCAGCCCGTCCTTCACCACGATCTTCGGGGCGGCCTGCGCGGCGGCGGCCGTGACCCCGCCCGCGCCTACGAGGGCCGCTCCGGTGAGCACGGCGACCGCCGCGCTCCGCCGGGTCCGTCTCAGGGATCGCCTGGGCAACCCGCACCTCCGGGGGGTGAGGAAATGATCTCTACCGGCCCACAGACTCCTCGCCGGAACCCGCGCGGTAAAGAGCACCCCCGCAGTAACAAAGACCGTTTTTGGTCAGAACCCGCCGTTGCGTCCCCGCCCCCCGGCCCGCGCACGCGCCGGGGGGCGGGAACGTCCCGGTCAGAGCGCCGCGGGACGGCGGGCGCGGTTGACCGCCGACAGCACGGCCCGGACCGACGCCGTCAGCAGCGAGGTGTCCTGGCCGGCGCCCCAGGCGGTCACGCCGTCGACGCGGCACTCGGCGTACGCGACGGCGGGGGAGTCCTGCCCCGGCGCGGTCGCGTGCTCGACGTACTGGAGGACCTCCACGCCGACGCCCGCCTTGGCCAGCGCGTCGGCGAGCGCGGCGAGCGGCCCGTTCCCGGTGCCCGCGTACTCCCGCCCGGCCCCGCCGGACGCGTCGGTCGCCGCGCCGGCTCCGTCCACGCGGACGACGCCGGTGAAGTCGTGGCGGCCGGGGCCGGTGTGCCCGGTCCGCCACTCGGGCAGGGAGACCGGGCCGCCGTCGGCGCGGTCCAGGTACGTCGCCCGGAACAGCCCCCAGAGCTGCGCGGCCGTCACCTCCTCCCCGCTGTCGTCGGTGGCGCGCTGCACGACCTGCGAGAACTCGATCTGGAGGCGGCGCGGCAGCTCCAGGCCGTACCCGGTCCGCAGCAGGTACGCGATCCCGCCCTTGCCCGACTGGCTGTTGACGCGGATGACCGCCTCGTAGTCGCGGCCCACGTCCTTCGGGTCGATCGGCAGGTACGGCACGTCCCACGGGGCCTGCCCGGGGTCGAGGCCGAGCCCGGCGGCGGCCTCGGCGTGGTGCGCCATGCCCTTGCCGATCGCGTCCTGGTGCGTGCCGGAGAACGCGGTGTGGACGAGGTCGCCGCCGTAGGGGTGGCGCTCGTGCACGGGGAGCCGGTTGCAGTGCTCGACCGTGCGGCGGATCTCGTCGATGTCGGAGAAGTCGATCATCGGGTCGACGCCCTGCGCGTGCAGGTTGAGGGCGAGCGTGACCAGGTCCACGTTGCCGGTGCGCTCGCCGTTGCCGAACAGGCAGCCCTCCACGCGCTGCGCCCCCGCGAGGACGGCCAGCTCCGCGCAGGCGACGCCGGTGCCCCGGTCGTTGTGCGGGTGCACCGACAGGATCACCGAGTCGCGCCGGGCCAGGTTGCGGTGCATGTACTCGATCTGGTCGGCGTACACGTTCGGCGTCGCGACCTCGACCGTCACCGGCAGGTTGTGGACCACCGGCCGGTCGGGGGAGGCGTCCCACAGCGCGGTCAGGCTGTCGCACACCTCCAGCGCGTAGTCGGGCTCGGTCAGCATGAACGTCTCGGGCGAGAACTCGAACCGCACCTCGGGCCGCCCGTCCGCGAGCCGCGCCAGGTGCCCGGCCGCGTCGAGGATCAGCTTGTGCAGCTCGGGCCGGTCGTGGCCGAGCACCACCTCGCGCCACGTCGGCGCGGTCGGGGTGTAGAGGTGGACGACGGCGCCCGGCATCCCGTCGATGGACGCGAAGGTCCGTTCGATGAGGTCCCGGCGGGCGGGCGTGAACACCACGACCGTCACGTCCGCGGGACGGCGCCGGGCTCGGCGAGGTGCCGGACGAACTCGTAGTCGGCCCGGCTGGCCGACGGGTAGCCGACCTCGATCTCCTTGAAGCCCATCGCGACGAGCAGGTCGAACATCCGGTGCTTGCGGGCCGGGTCCATGGGCTCGGCGAGGGCCTGGTTGCCGTCGCGCAGGTCGACGGGCACCCACAGCGGGGCGCGCTCGATCCGGGCGGACGGCCAGGAGCGGTCGATCTCCGGCACCGGCACCCGTTCGAACACGGACCGGTAGCGGTGCGAGGGCATGGAGCTGGCGCGCTGCGGGTTCCAGGCGGGCGCGCCGGGCGGTACGGGCCCGGACGGCGTGCGCAGCGTCGGGAAGGCCGTACGGACGGGGGTCGGGGTGCTGCTCACGGCGGGTCGTTCTCCTCGTGGTCGCCGGTCTGACGACCGGCGTCACCGGACCCCGCGGCGGGGTGCCGGTCGGATCAGGCCCCGCCGCGGCGGCCGAGGAGAAGCGCCCGCTGCGACATGCCGGGTACCCTAACCACAACTCAGCTCCTCAGACAACCTGGGAGACCCGGATGCCGCTCGGCCCGCTCCGCCCCACCCCCCTCGTCGAGCAGGCGGCCGACCGCCTGCGCGCCCAGATCGCGGACGGCTCGTGGCCCGTCGGCACGAGGCTGCCGGGGGAGACGACGCTCGCCGGACAGCTCGGGGTGGGCCGTTCGACGGTCCGCGAGGCGCTGCGCGCGCTCGCCGGGGCGGGGCTGCTCCGGGCCCGCCAGGGCGCGGGCGTGTTCGTGATCGCCACCGTGCCCGCCGCCCCCGCCGAGGACTGGGCGGCCAGGCTCCGCCGCGCCTCGGTCGCCGACGTCTACGAGATCCGCATGATGATCGAACTGCGCGCCGCCCGGCTCGCCGCCGAGCGCCGTACGGCCGAGGACGTCACCGCGCTCGACCGGGCCCTCCGCGCCCGCGACGAGGCCGCCGGAGCCGCCGCCGCGGGGAGCGGAGCCGCCGAGGCGTTCATCGACGCCGACATCGCGCTGCACACGGCCGTGGTGAACGCGGCGGGCAACCCGGTGCTGGCCGACCTGTACGCGGAGTTCGCGCCGGTGCTGCGGGAGGGCCTGCTCGACCTGACCCGCCTGGTGGACGTGCACGAGGAGGACGCCGAGCACGGGCGGGAGGCCCACGCCCGCCTGGTCGAGGCGATCCGGGAACGGGACCCGGAGGAGGCCGAGCGGGTGATGCACGAGGAGATGGCGCGGACGATGCGGTACGTCCGGCGCTCCTGAGCGGCCCGCTTCCCGAGCGGCCCGCTTCCCGAGGGGCCCGTTTCGTACCGTTTCAGGGCATCCGTACCCTGGTGCCGTGGAGATCGTCCCCATGCTGCCCGAGCACGCCCCCGAGGTGCTCGCCATCTACCAGGCCGGAGTCGACGGGGGGAACGCGACGTTCGAGACGGCCGTGCCCGCGTGGGAGAGGTTCTCCGCGGGCAAGCTGCCCGAGCACCGGTTCGTGGCGCGCGACGCCGAGCGGGTGCTCGGCTGGGCCGCGCTGTCGCCGACGTCCGAACGCCCGGTGTACGCCGGGGTCGCCGAGGTCTCGATCTACATCGACCCGGCCGCGCAAGGTCGCGGGGCGGGCCGCGCGCTGCTCGGAGCGCTGATCGACTCCAGCGAGCGCGGCGGCCTGTGGACCCTCACGGCGGGCATCTTCCCCGAGAACGCGGCGAGCGTGCGGCTGCACGAGAGCGCCGGGTTCCGGTTCGTCGGCGTCCGCGAGCGGCTGGGCCGCCACGACTTCGGAGGCCGTTCGGTCTGGCGCGACGTCGCCCTCTACGAACGCCGCAGCCCCTCGATCGGCGGCCCCCCGACCCCGGACGGCTGAGACCGCTGTGCGGTGCCGGGCGTGGAGAACCCCCGCCGCGGGGCCGAGGGCGCGACGGGGGCGGTCACGGGGATCAGATCTCGAACAGGCCGGCCTTCTCGCGCGTGTAGGCGAGCGTGGAGTCGTGGCCGTAGCCGCTGTCCTTGACGCCCTCCAGCGGGAACATGACCTTGCGGAACGTGTTGACCCAGACGGTGCCGGTCTCCAGGTTGCGGAACATGCGCTGGGCGGTGCCGAGGTCGCGGGTCCAGACGCCCGCGGCCAGGCCGTACACCGAGTCGTTCGCGATCGCGAGCGCCTCCTCCTCGGTGTCGAACGGGATCACCACCGCGACCGGGCCGAAGATCTCCTCCTGGCAGACGCGCAGCGAGTTGTCGGTGGTCGCGAAGAGGGTGGGCTCGACCCAGTAGCCGTTCGCGAACCGCTCGTCGGACACGACCTCGGCGCCGTGCCGGCCGCCGAAGACCAGCTCGGCGCCCTCCTTCGCACCGATCTCCAGGTACGAGGTGACGCGCTCGTACTGGTCGCGCGAGACGATCGGGCCCATCGTGGTCTCCAGCGACAGCGGGTCGCCGAGCCGCACGCCCGCCGCGATCTCCCTCATCCGGAAGATCATCTCGTCGTACACGGGGCGCTGGACGAGGATGCGCGAGCCGCCGTAGCAGATCTGGCCCGCGTTCGCCGTGAAGATCGCCTGGGTGGTGACGCCCGGCGCGGCCTTGTCCAGGTCGGCGTCCGCGAAGACGATGTTGGGCGACTTGCCGCCGAGCTCCAGCGCCAGCGGCTTGAGCGAGTCGGCCGAGGCGCGGGTGATGATCCGCGCGGTGTCCACCGAGCCGGTCAGGCTGATCTTGTCGACGCCGCGGTGCCGGACGAGCGGGTCGCCGACCTCCTCGCCGAGCCCGGACACGATGTTCAGCACCCCGGGCGGCAGCACGTCGCGCAGCAGCTCGCCGACCCGCAGCGACGACACGGCCGCCTGCTCGGCGGGCTTGATGATCACGGTGTTACCCGCCGCGAGGGCGAAGGCGGCCTTGGCCGACAGCGTGGAGACGGGGGAGTTCCACGGGATGATCCCGAGCGTCACCCCGTACGGCTCGCGCCGGGTCACGCCGAGCGAGCCGGGCCCGAAGTCGACGCTGCGGCCCTCGACCGCCGAGGCGCAGTCGGCGGCGGCGTTGTTCCACAGGTACGTCATGCCGGGCAGGTCGCGCTTGGCGGTCTCGCTGATGATCCGGCCGTTGTCGCGGGTCTCCAACTCGGCCAGCTCCTGGGCGTGCTTCGCGAACACCCCCGCGACCTTCCGCAGGTAGTGCGCCCGGCCCGCGGCGGGCAGGCCCGACCACTTCGGGAACGCGGCGCGGGCCGCCGCGACGGCCGCCTCCGCGTCCTCGGCCGTGCCGCGCGGGATCCTCGCCCACACCTCCCCGGTGGCCGGATCGACCGAGTCGAGCGTGCCGCCGTCCGCGGCCGGCCGCGCCTCGCCGCCGATCAGGTTGGAGTACTCGTGCGGACCTGTCATCGCCATCCCTTCCCGGTGCCCCTCGTA
Organism: Actinomadura sp. J1-007; assembly: GCF_009793335.1. Classification (GTDB taxonomy): domain Bacteria; phylum Actinomycetota; class Actinomycetes; order Streptosporangiales; family Streptosporangiaceae; genus Spirillospora; species Spirillospora yumaensis. The sequence continues at coordinate 6,518,303 of NZ_WING01000001.1, forward strand.
CGGTGACCAAGCGTACGCTTGGTCAACCCCCGGGCGGAAGGCCGGGCCCCGGCATTGCGGCGCGCCCCGCTATTCCCTACTATCTCGACCTACTTAACCAAATTAGTAGGGAAAGTGGGTCGTACCGTGGCCGAACCCCCCAACACCGCACGACCCCCCAACACCGCACGGCCCGCCGAGCCCGCACGGCCGGACGAGCCCGCCCGGCCGGACGAGCCCGTGCGCGAGCCGGGACTGACCAGGCGGGGCGCGGTCGGCGCCCTCGGCGCGGCCGCCGCCGCTGGAACGGTCCTCGCCGCCGGGACGGGCACCGCCGGGGCGGCACCCGCCGAGCGCCCGTTCCGCGCCGGAACGGGCGCCGCCGGACGCGGCGCGCGGCGTCCGAACGTTTTGATCATCCTCGGCGACGACCTCGGCTGGGCCGACCTCGGCTGCTACGGCGCACCGGAGATCCGCACGCCCCACCTCGACCGGCTCGCCCGGCAGGGGGTGCGCTTCACCGACGCGTACTCCGCCGCCGCCGTCTGCTCGCCCACCCGCTTCGGCCTCTACACCGGCCGCTACCCCGGACGGCTGCGCGGCGGGCTGGAGGAGCCCATCGCCCGCCCGCACGAGCTGCACGGCATCCCGCCCGGCCACCCCACCCTCGCGTCCCTGCTCAAGGGCGCCGGGTACGCCACCGCGATGTTCGGCAAGTGGCACTGCGGCTTCCTGCCCTGGTACAGCCCGCTGAAGTCGGGCTGGGACACCTTCTTCGGCAACCTGTCCGGCGCCGTCGACTACTACTCCAAGATCACCGCCCAGGGCCGCGACCTGTACGAGGGGGAGGTCCCGGCCGAGTCGCTCGGCTACTACACCGACACGCTCGCCGACCGCGCCGCCGAGTTCGTCCGCGCCCGGCACGACCGGCCCTGGCTGCTCAACCTCAACTTCACCGCCCCGCACTGGCCGTGGGAGGGCCCCGGCGACCGCCCGACCAGCGACGCGATCACCGCGCGGGTCGAGGCCGGCGACGCGAACGCCCTGTGGCACGAGGACGGCGGGTCCCTCGCCACGTACCGGCGCATGGTCGAGGCCATGGACGCCGGGATCGGCCGCGTCCTGCGCGCCCTGCGCGACACCGGCCAGGAGCGCGACACGCTCGTGCTGTTCTCCAGCGACAACGGCGGCGAGCGCTGGTCGTACCAGTGGCCCCTCACCGGTTCCAAGGCGAGCCTGAACGAGGGCGGCATCCGCGTCCCCAACATCCTGCGCTGGCCCGCCCGCATCGGCCCGCGCCAGGTCAGCCGCGTCCCGGTGATCACCCAGGACTGGACCGCGACCGTCCTGGAGGTCGCCGGCGCGCGGCCGGCCGCGTCCCACCCGCTGGACGGCCGCAGCCTCGCCCCGTACCTCCTGGACGGCGCGGACCCGCCGCGGCACGAGCTGTTCTGGCGCACCCGCACCTCCCGCGCCCTGCGCGACGGCCGCTGGAAGTACCTGCGCGCCCCGGGCCCCGCCGCCGGGCCCGCCGACCGCCTCTACGACCTCGACGCCGACCCGCGCGAGCAGGCCGACCTCGCCCGCGCCCACCCCGACGTCCTGCGTCGCCTGACCGCCCGCTGGGAGCGGATCGCCCAGGACCTCCTGCCCTACCCGGCCTCCGCCGGAACGGGCTAGCCGAGGGCGGAGAGCATCTCGGGGAGGTCGCCGTCGTGGACGACCGTGAGGCGCCGGGTGGCCCGGGTGATGGCCACGTACAGGTCCTGCCCGCCGCGCGGCGCCCCCGCCACGATGCCGGACGGATCGACGACGATCACCGAGTCGAACTCCAGGCCCTTCGACTCGGTCGTGGTCAGGACGACCGCCGGAGCGTCCAGCGCCTCGGGAGCCGTGCCCGCCGCGACGTCCGGAAGGGCCGCGCGGACGCCCTCGCGCGCCGCCCCGGACGTGATCACGGCGAGCTTCCCGGCGCCGGTCTCGTCGCCGATCGGCGCCAGCTCGGCGCGGACCAGCTCCGGGAGGCGGGCCGGCAGCTCGGCCGGCCCGATCCGGACGGCCGCCGGCGGCGGGCCGTCGTCGCGGACGGGCTCGGGCGGCACCTCGCCCGGCGCGACCGCGGCGAGGACGTCCGCGGCCACCCGCATGATCGCCGCCGGGGTGCGGTAGTTGACCATCAGCCGCTGCTCGCGCCGGCGCCCCGGCACGTACCGGTCGAGCATCTCGCCCCACGACCGCGCCCCCGCCGGGCTGCCGGTCTGCGCGATGTCGCCGACGACCGTGAGCGAACGGGTCGGGACGCGGCGCATCACCGCCCGCCAGGCCATCTCCGACAGCTCCTGCGCCTCGTCCACGATCACGTGCCCGTACGCCCACTCGCGGTCGGCGGCGGCGCGCTGCGCGGTGGTGAGCGCCGGGCCGTCGTCGTGGTGCCGCTCGGCGAGCGCGGCGGCGTCCACGATCTCCAGGTCGGCCACGCCGGTCGACTCGATCACCTCGCGGGCGTACAGCTCCTCGGCCTCGCGCTCCCGGCGGGCCTTGCGCAGCCGCGCCCGCTCGGCCGGGTCGTCCTCGCCCAGCCACTCGGCGGCCTCGTCCAGCAGGGGGACGTCCGACACCGTCCACGGGGAGCCCGCCGGACGGCGCAGCGCCTCGCGCTCGGCCTCGGTGAGGGCCTCCCCGGCGCTCCGGAGGCGCTCGGGGTCGGCGAACAGCTCATCGAGGAACGCCTCGGGGGTGAGCTCGGGCCACAGCGCGTCGATCGCGCCGCGGACGGCCGGGGTCTGCCAGAGCTCCGCCTTGGCGAGGCGCAGGTTCTCCTCGTCGAGCAGCGGGGACTCCTCCGCCTCGTCCATCAGCTCCTGGAGCCAGGCGGGGACGCCGCCCGACGCCGCGATGTCCTCCAGCGGCTCGTCGGTGATCCGGTCGTACTGCTCGGCCCGGTCGAGCGCGAGCGCGTCGAGCAGCGCGTGCGCGTAGGCGCGGCGCTGCACGTTGTGCGGCGCGCGCAGGGCGCGCGCCCGGTCGCGGGCCCGGACGCACTCGTCGTGCCCGACCCGGAGCGTCATGTCCTCGACCTCGATCTCGAGGTCCCCGTCGGGAACGCGCTGGCGGTCGCGCACGGCCGCCTCCACCACGTCCGCCATCCGCAGGCCGCCCTTCACCACCGCGACCTCGGGGACTCGGTCTCGGTCGCGCGGACGCCCGGGTACAGCTCGCCGACCGTCGCGAGCGCCACGTCGGTCTCGCCGAGCCCGGGGAGCACCTGCTCGATGTAGCGCAGGAACGTCGCGTTGGGCCCGACGATCAGCACGCCGCGCCGTTCCAGCACGTCGCGGTGCGTGTAGAGCAGGTACGCGGCGCGGTGCAGGGCCGCGACGGTCTTGCCGGTGCCCGGCCCGCCCTGGACGACGAGCACGCCCTGGAGCCCGTCCCGGATCACCTGGTCCTGCTCCTCCTGGATCGTCGCGACCACGTCGCCCATCCGGCCCGTACGGCCCCGGCGGAGCGTCGCGAGCAGCGCCGCCTCGCCGACGATCGTGCTCCGGTCGTCCTCCGACATGCCCTCCAGGTCGAACACCTCGTCGTCCAGCCGGGCCACCTCGCGGTCGCGCAGGTGCAGGTGGCGCCGGCGGACGAGCGTGCCCGGCGAGCCGGCCGTCGCGGTGTAGAACGGCCGCGCCGCCGCCGCGCGCCAGTCGATCAGCAGCGGCTCGCGGTGCTCGTCGCGCAGCCCGATCCGGCCGACGTAGAACGTGTCGCCCGCCGCGTCCCCGTCGGCCCGGTGGTCGATCCGGCCGAACACCAGGGCCCGCTCGACCCCGACAGCCGCGCGAGCGCGCGGGCGGCCTCCTCGGCGGCGACCTCGCGCTCGACCGCCGCCTGGAAGCCGCCGCCGCCCCCGCGGCCCGGCCCCGACCGCAGCGTTGCCTCGGCGGCCTCCCGCTCGGTGTCGAGCCGCGCGTACACCCTGGTCACGTACTTCTGCTCCGCGCGCAGAGCCGCGTCGAGCGCGTCGGCGGCCTCTCCGCCGTCCCGCGCCGCACCGCTCTGACCGGGCGATTCGTCGCCGCTGCCGGCCACTTCCGGAAGGGACTTGACTTGACGGGCTCGCATGCCTCAGGTACTCTCCTGTTAAGAGGATGGCCGTTGTCTGCGCAATTCGTAAGTCGCTAGCCTACCATCCGGATACCGCCCCGTGCACGCCCATCTCCCGGTCCGCCCGCTTCCGGGTCTTCCGCCCGCGCTCGCATGTGACGGGTGAAACACGCGGTGTGACGGGGTACGTACGTGACGGGCAAAAGATCGTTCCTGTTGGAGCGGCCGTCACCCGGGGGGAACGCGGCGGCCACCGGCCTTCGTGAGGCTGTCCGGCGATCGATGCCGGACAGCTCCGAAAGGTCCCAACCTCATGGCCGACTCGCCGCGCCTGCTCAACCGGAGATCCTTCCTCGTCACCAGCGGACTCGCCGTCGGCACGGTCGCCGCCGCCGGCGCCGCGCCGGGCCTCGCCGGGTCCGCCCAGGCCGCCCCGCGCCCGCCCGGCCGCCGCTCCGGGCCGCTGCCCTCCGACCCGTTCACCCTCGGCGTCGCCTCCGGCGACCCCGACCACGCCGGCTTCGTGCTCTGGACGCGGCTCGCCCCCCGCCCGCTCGCCGAGGACGGCCTCGGCGGGATGCCCGCCGCCGCCGTCCCGGTGCGGTGGGAGGTCTCGTCCGACGAGCGGTTCAAGCGCGTCGAACGGCGCGGCACCGCGACCGCCCGGCCCGAGTCCGGGCACTCCGTGCACGTCGAGCTGGACGGCCTGCGCCCCGGCCGCGACTACTGGTACCGCTTCCGCGCGGGCGACCACCTCTCCCCGGTCGGGCGCGCCCGCACCGCCCCGCGCCCCGACTCGTTCGGCCCGGCCCTCGCGATGGGCTTCGTGTCGTGCTCGCAGTTCGAGCACGGCCACTTCACCGCCTACCGGCGGCTCGCGGAGGAGAACCCGGACCTGATCCTGCACCTCGGCGACTACCAGTACGAGTACAAGAAGGGCGCCTACACGATCCCGGGCGGCAACGTCCGCGACCACGAGGGGCCCGAGACGGTCACCCTCGGCGGCTACCGGCTGCGGCACGCCCAGTACAAGACCGACCCCGACCTCCAGGCCGCGCACCTCGCCGCGCCGTGGGCCGTCGTCTTCGACGACCACGAGGTGGAGAACAACTGGGCCGGCTGGGTGCCCGAGGCCGGCTCCGACACCCCCGACCCGGCGGCCTTCCGCGCCCGCCGCGCCGCCGCGTTCCAGGCGTACTACGAGAACATGCCGCTGCGCCGCCGCTCCATCCCGAACGGCCCCGACATCCAGGTCTACCGGCGGCTGCGCTGGGGCAAGCTCGCCAACTTCCACATGCTCGACACGCGCCAGTTCCGCGACGACCAGGCGTGCGGCGACGGCAACAAGGTCTGCCCCGAGGCGAACGACCCGAAGCGCACCATCACCGGCGCCGAGCAGGAGAAGTGGCTGATCGACGGGTTCCGCCGCTCGGAGGCCCGCTGGGACGTCATCGGGCAGCAGGTCTTCTTCGCCCAGCGCGACAGCGACGCCGGGCCGCTGAAGAAGACCAGCCAGGACGCCTGGGACGGCTACGTCGCGTCCCGCGGCCGCATCACCAAGGGCTGGATGGACGCCGGCGTCCGCAACCCCGTCGTCCTCACCGGCGACGTCCACGCCCACTGGGCGAGCGACCTCAAGGCGGACTACGACGACCCGACGTCGAAGACGGTCGGGCGGAACTGGTGTGCAGCTCGGTCACCAGCGGCGGCGACGGCGCCGACTCCGACCCGGCGACCCAGCCGTACCTGAAGATCAACCCGCACCTGCGCTTCTACAACAACCAGCGCGGCTACGTGCTGACCCGCATCGACAGGCACGAGATGAAGGCCGACTTCAAGACGCTGTCGACCGTCCGCTCGCCCGGCGCCACGGCGTCCACCAAGGCGACGTTCGTCATCGAGGACCGCGTCCCCGGCCTGGAGCAGACCTACCTGCGCCCGTACAACACCCCGAGGAGCGCGATGAGGCCGGACCGCGACCTCCTCCAGGAGACCATCGACAACGAGACCCGCCGCCCCTGACCCGACCCGCGCCGCCCCGGCCGGCCTCCCGCGCACGCGGGCCGGCCGGGGCACGCGCCTCCGCGACTCCCCGGCGAACGCGCGCCCCGCGGAACGCCCCGCCGCCCCGTTCCCTGCGGCGGTGGGGCCGTATCCGGACTTCCGCTCTCGCGACCTGACGGGACCCTTCAAGCGCCCCGGTCGGCACGAGGGCTCTGGGCATCGCCTTCGAAGATGTCGTCGAGGTCGTAGGCGACCGGCACCTCCAGCTGCTCGTAGGTGCAGGAACCGGGCGTGCGGTCGGTGCGCCAGCGGCGGAACCGGGCCATGTGGCGGAACCGGTCGCCCTGCATCGCCTCGTACGCCACCTCGACGACCAGCTCGGGGCGGATCGCGACCCACGACAGGTCCTTCTTGCCTGTCCAGCGGGAGATCGCGCCCGGCATCCGGTCGGCGGTCGCCTCGGTCTGGCGGGCCCAGCCCTCCCAGGGGTGGCCCTCCAGGTCGTCCATCCGGTACGGCTGGAGCTCGTCGACCAGCTCGGCGCGCCGCCGCATGGTGAACGACCCGGCGACGCCGACGTGCTGGAGGTGGCCCTCGGCGTTGTAGAGGCCGAGCAGCAGCGACCCGACGATCGGCCCGGACTTGTGCCAGCGGAACCCCGCCACCACGCAGTCGGCCGTGCGCTCGTGCTTGACCTTGAACAGGGCGCGCTTGTCGGGCAGGTAGGGGATGTCGCGCGGCTTGGCGATCACCCCGTCCAGCCCGGCGCCCTCGAACTCGTCGAACCAGCGCAGCGCCAGGTCGTAGGAGTCGGACACCGGGGTCACGTGCACCGGCGCCCGCGCGCCCGCCAGCGTCTCGGCCAGGCGGCGGCGGCGCTCGCCGAGCGGCACCTCCATCAGCGACTCGTCGCCGACCGCGAGCAGGTCGAACGCCACGAACGAGGCGGGCGTCTCCGCGGCGAGCAGCTCGACGCGCGACGCCGCCGGGTGGATGCGCTGTTGGAGGGCGTCGAAGTCGAGCTGGGCGCCCTTGCGCAGCACGATCTCGCCGTCCACGACGCACCGTTCGGGCAGCTCCCGCTTCACCGCCTCGACGAGCTCGGGGAAGTAGCGGGTCAGCGGCTTCTCGCCGCGGCTGGACAGCTCCACCTCGTCGCCGTCGCGGAAGACGACGCAGCGGAAGCCGTCCCACTTGGGCTCGTACAGCAGGTCGCCCTTGGGCATGGTCTTGACCGCCTTGGCCAGCATGGGCGACAGCGGCGGACTGATCGGCAGCTCCATGCCCCCATCTTGCGCCCTGCCTCCGACATCCGGACGTGCCGGGGGAGTGGATATGACCGTCGGTTAATGTGCAGGTCATGCGCCGTTTGCTCCCGGACCCCGCCGGCGGGTCGATCCGTGGGACGCCTACGCCGACGCGCCCGGCCTGCGCGTCGGCATGGTGATGAGCGCGGACGGGTCGGTCACCGACGCCGACGGCTGGACCGACGGCCTCGGCGGCGACGCCGACTTCCGGGTGTTCCGCACGCTGCGCGCGCTCGCCGACGCGATCCTGGTGGGCGCCTCCACCGCCCGCACCGGGCGGCTCGGGCCCGCCCGGCTCCGGCCCGACCTGCGCGAACGGCGCGGCGCCCCGCCCGCGCCCCTCGCGATCGTCAGCCGGACCCTCGACCTGGACTGGACGCTGCCGCTGTTCACCGCCGCCGAGACGCCGACGCTCGTGGTGACCTCGTCGTCCGCCCTCGCGGCCGGGACCGTGCCGGGCGGCGTCCCGGTGGTCGCCGCGGGCGAGGACGACGTCGATCTCCACACCGCCGTACGGCTCCTGCGTGAGGAGCACGGCCACGAACGCCTGCTCTGCGAGGGCGGGCCCACCCTCGTCACCGCGCTCGTCCGCGAGGGCCTGGCGGACGAGCTGTGTCTCAACGTCGCGCCCGCGCTCCTCGGCGGCGGCCCCGCCCACACCCGCCTGCTCGGCCCGCTCGCGGCGGAGGCCCCGCTCGACCTCGCGGCCCTGTACGAGGACGAGGGCGTCCTGTTCACCCGCTACCGGTTCCGCCGGCCGCCCGCCGCGCCGCGTTGACCACACCCGGACGGACCGCTCCCGCACCGGGCCCGCGGCTCGCTGACGTCGGGTCGACGCGCATTCCCGTACCGGGCGGAACGTCGTTCGTGGGCCGGGCGATCGCGGAGGACGCCCTGGCGCGTACCGTCCGGCGCGGAGGTGACCCTCTTCGGCCGGAGCAGGAGCGGAGGCTTCTGGTGACCGCCTGACCCTGGGGTCGTCGCGTTCCTCGCGGTGCGGGCTCAGGCGCGGGGCGAGGCGCCGTCCGGTCGGCGGACGTAGCGCAGGAGCAGGAAGCCCTCGCTCTCCAGGATCTGGACGGGGCGCAGGTCGGCGGTGACCGCGACCGGCGGGCCTTGCAGGATGCGCGGGGAGGCGCCGCCGACCAGCATCGGGCTGAGCGTCAGGCACAGCTCGTCCAGCAGCCCGGCCGCCGTGATCTGCGCGAGGACGCCGGGCCCGCCCTCGCAGAGCAGCCGGCGCAGGCCGCGCTCGTTGAGCGCCTCGAACGCGGACCGGAAGTCGAGCAGGTCGCGCCCTGCGACGATGACGTCGGCGCGCTCGCGGGCGGCGCGGACACGTCCGGGATCGGCGGCCTCGGTGGTCAGCACGATCGTGCGCGCGTCCGGCTCGGCCTCGGTGAAGACGGGCGCGTCGAAGTCGAGGTCGAGCGCGTGCGACACGATCGCGAGCGGCGGGGCGGGCGGGCGTCCGGCGCGGAGCCCGTCCCAGCCGTCCCCGCCGGGACGGACGGGCCCGTAGCCCTCGGCGCGGACCGTTCCGGCGCCGACCACGACCGCGTCGGCGAGCCCGCGCAGGAGCCGGAACAGCCGCCGGTCGGCGTCGCCGCCGAGGCCGCCGCTGCGGTCGTCCCGCGTCGCCGCCCCGTCCAGGCTGGAGATCATGTTGGCGCGGAGCCACGGACCGCTGTCCGGGTAGGCGTACGCCTCCGCGAGGCGCACCGGGCCGTCCGCCGGGGACCAGGGCCGGACGGGATCGGGTCGCTGCATGGGACCCGAAGCTAGCGCACCGCGCGGCGGGCCGCGGGGAGGCCCCCGCGCCGCGTCCCGCCCGGTCATGACCTGTCCGGTAACGGTCTGTGTCGCAATCTGTACGAATCAGTCACGGCGGGGCCGTTCCTCTAGGACACTGAGTGCCCGGGAGGAACGCACCGAAGGGAGCGGGGGGTGGGGTTCGTCGCACTCGCGGCTTGGGTTCTCGCCGCGCTGGTCGGGCTGTACCTGCTGGCGAGATGGCGGGCGAGCGGCGGCCTGACGAGCCAGGCCACCAAGGTCACGCGCTTCCCGGCGGCGCTGGTGGTCGGGCACCCGCTCGCGGCCGCCGCCGGCCTCGCGCTCTGGATCGCCCACCTCGCCACCGGAAGCGCCCCGTACGCCTGGGCCGCGTTCGCCGCGCTGATGGTCGTGGTGTTCCAGGGGTTCCTGCTGTTCACGCGCTGGCTGGTCGGCCGCGGCGGGCGGCACGCGCGCGGGGCGGAGCAGGCGTTCCCGGCCGCCGCCGTCGCCGCGCACGGCCTGGTCGCGGCGGCGACGGTCGTGCTCGTCCTGCTGGCGGCGCTGCGAGTGCGCGGGACCTGAGCCCGGCCGGTCAGGGGAGGCGGCGCAGGACGGTCAGCGAACGGTCGGCGATGGCGAGCTGGTCGCGGGCCTTGACGCGGGGCCGTTCGCCGACGGTGCCCGGCTGCATGGTGTCGAGGGCGTACTCCCACCGCTCGCCGTACTCGGGGCCCGGCAGCGTGAACTCGACCGTTTCCGAATGCGCGTTGATGAGCAGCAGGAACGAGTCGTCGGTGATGCGCTGGCCGCGCGGGTCGGGTTCGGTGATGGCGTCGCCGTTGACGAAGACGTTGAGGGACTTGGCGAATCCGACCGTCCAGTCGTCGTCGGTCATCGCCTCGCCCGCCGGGGTGAGCCACACGATGTCGGCGATGTTCTCGCCGTTGAGCGAGACGCCCTCGAAGAAGCGCCGCCGCCGGAACACCGGATGGTCGTGCCTGAGCCGCGACAGCGACCGCACGAACGCCGACTCGTCGTCGTCCTCCCAGTGCACCCAGGCCAGCTCGTTGTCCTGGCAGTAGGCGTTGTTGTTGCCGCGCTGCGTGCGCCTCATCTCGTCGCCGTGCGAGATCATCGGCACGCCCTGGGAGAGGAAGAGCGTCGCGAGGAAGTTGCGCCGCTGCCGGGCCCGCAGGTCCAGGACGGCGGGCTCGTCGGTGTGCCCCTCGTAACCGCAGTTCCAGGAGCGGTTGTCGTCGGTGCCGTCCCGGTTGGCCTCGCCGTTGGCGTCGTTGTGCTTGGTGTTGTAGGCGACCAGGTCGTGCAGCGTGAAACCGTCGTGGCACGTCACGAAGTTGACGGACGCGAACGGCCGGCGCGCGCTGTGCTCGTACAGGTCGGACGACCCCGTCAGCCTCGACGCGAACTCCGGCAGCGTCGCGTACGACCCGCGCCAGAAGTCGCGGACGGTGTCGCGGTACTTGCCGTTCCACTCCGACCACAGCGGCGGGAAGTTGCCGACCTGGTAGCCGCCCTCGCCCACGTCCCACGGCTCGGCGATCAGCTTCACCTGCGACACCACGGGATCCTGCTGGACCAGGTCGAAGAACGCCGCGAGCCGGTCGACGTCGTGCAGTTCCCGCGCCAGCGCCGACGCCAGGTCGAAACGGAATCCGTCGACGTGCATCTCCAGCACCCAGTAGCGCAGCGAGTCCATGATGAGCTGCAGCGCGTGCGGGCTCCGGACGTTGAGCGAGTTGCCGCATCCGGTGTAGTCGAGGTGGTAGCGCTTGTCGTCGTCCCTGAGCCGGTAGTACGAGGCGTTGTCGATGCCCCGGAACGACAGGGTCGGGCCGAGGTGGTCGCCCTCCGCCGTGTGGTTGTAGACGACGTCGAGGATGACCTCGATGCCCGCCTCGTGCAGGGCCTTCACCATCGCCTTGAACTCCAGCACCTGCTCGCCGTGCTGCCCGGCCGACGAGTAGGCGTTGTGCGGGGCGAGGAAGCCGATGGTGTTGTAGCCCCAGTAGTTCGTCAGCCCCCGCGCGACCAGCGCGTGCTCGGGCACGAACTGGTGCACCGGCATCAACTCCAGCGCCGTCACCCCGAGGTCGAGCAGGTGGTCGATCATCACCGGGTGCGACAGCGCCGCGTACGTCCCCCGCTGCTCCTCGGGCACGCCCGGATGCAGCCGGGTCAGCCCCTTCACGTGCGCCTCGTAGATCACGCTCTGGTGGTAGGGGACGCGCGGCGGCCGGTCGTCGCCCCAGTCGAAGAACGGGTTGATCACCACGTTCTTCGGCATGTACGGCGCGCTGTCGTCCTCGTTGAGCGCGTCGGGGTCGGCGAACCGGTACGAGAACAGCGACTCGTGCCACCGCACCCCGCCCTCGAACGCCTTGCCGTACGGGTCCAGGAGCAGCTTGGCCGGGTTGCAGCGGTGGCCGTTCTCCGGCTCGTACGGCCCGTGCACGCGGTAGCCGTACGCCTGGCCGGGCCCGACGCCCGGCAGGTAGCCGTGCCACACGAAGCCGTCGACCTCCGGAAGGTCGACGTGCGTCTCGCCGTCCTCTCCGAACAGGCAGAGCTCCACCCGCCGCGCCACCTCGGAGAAGACCGCGAAGTTGGTCCCCGTCCCGTCCCACGTGGCGCCCAGCGGGTACGGCTCGCCCGGCCAGACGTCGCGCATCGCTGCTCCCACCCCTCGGCGGTCTGAGGTCATGCCCCGTCGATTCTGGCTTATCCGCGCGCTCCCCGCCCTTCCCCCAACCGAGATCACCCCGTTACACACCGCCAGCGCCGGGGGCGGGCCCGGCGGTCTCAGCCGCGCGCCCGCGCCCGGCGCAGGCGGTCGAGGACGGCCTCGACCGCGCCGTCCCAGTAGCGGATGAGGGCGACGGCCGCGGCCGCGCCGGTGAGGGCCGCGAGGACGAACGGCAGGGGGCTCACGCGCACGTGCGCGAGGACGACGCCGCACAGCGCGATGGCGAGGAGGAACCCGTTGCGGACGAGGAGCGGGTAGCCGAGGACCGCGCCCCGGCCGCCGAAGCAGCGGCACTCGCCGAAGACGCCGCCCCGCACCGCGCGCACGACGACGGCCATGAACGACACCAGCAGCAGCGCCGCGCACGCGAACCCGAACCGGGTCGTCCACGGGAACACGATGAACACCGCCGTCATCGCCTCCAGCCCGGTGAACGCCGCGGCGGCGACGGTGCTGACCGTCCCGGACCTCATCAGCAGCCGGCCCACGGTCGCGCGGAACATCCGGAACGCGCCGGAGTCGCGCATCTTGGTGAGGAACGCGAACCCGAAGACGACCACGAGCGCGGCCTGCGCGGCGGGGAGCAGCAGGTCCACGGCTCAGCCGCCCGTCCGGCGGGGCGCGGGGCGGGCCGCCGCTCGCGCGGTCATGGCAGGATCACCCGCGCCTCGACCAGCGAGGCGATGAGCGCCTCGACGTCGTCGGCGATCCGGTCGGCGAACGACGGGTGGCGGGCCGCGAGCTCGTCGGCGGCCTCCTCGGCGGTGCAGCCGGCGAGCAGCAGCCGCACGACGTCGCTTCCGGTCTGGTTGAGCGTCCAGTAGCGGCCGGTGCGCTCGTCGAGCAGCACCATGCCGGTGTCGGCGTCGGTGGCGGAGACGTCGGGGGAGAGCTTCATGGCGTCCTCGAACGGGGTTTCGCGCGCGGGGCGACGGTGGCAGGCGGCGACTCTGGAAAGCAGGCGACTCGGGACGGGTGGCGGGAGCGGGAGACGGGACCGGGGTCGGCACGCGTCCGGGCGTTCGACCGCGCCCGGGAACGATGCGCATCGTCAAGCTAGCATCACCCTCCGTCACTGACCGATGACCTCTGGTGACAGTGGTAGGAGGGCGCAGTGACCCCGCGCGAACCTTGGGGTCAGCACGCCGGTCGCGCTACGTACGGTGACACGCCGCAGGTCAGGGCCGACCCGCTGGAATCACGGACGGTGGACCGAGCGCCAGACCAGCTCGCCGCTGCGCCACTCGCCGGTGGGACGCAGCCCGGCGCGCCGGGCCACGGCGGCCGACGCGGCGTTGTCGGGGTGGACGCACGCGACGATCTCGCCGACGCCCTTGCCCGCGAGCCAGCCGACGAGCGCGCGGGCGGCCTCGGTGGCGAAGCCGAAGCCCTGGTACGGCATCCCGATCACCCAGGCCACGGACGCGGCCGGCCCGCCCGCCGCGGGCCCGTCCGCCGCCGCCGGGGTGACGGTCGCCTGGACCGTCCCGACCGCCTGCCCGTCCCGCCTGCGCCGCACGATCCAGTTGAGCCAGGACTCCTGGTGGAACGGCGCCGGCCCCGCCACCAGATGCTCGTACCGGGCGCGCAGATCGTCCCGCGAGAGCGGCTCGCCGCCGATGTAGGCGTGCAGCCGGGCGTCGCCGAGGACGTCCGCCATCTCGTCGGCGTGGTGGACGGCGAGCGGCTCCAGCAGAAGCCGCCGTGTCTCCAGGGTCTCCGCGATCGGTCCGAACACCCGCACGACCTTACGCGTCCCTTCCCGGCGTCCGCGCCCTTCGCGCCCGGCGGCTTCGGCCGCTCACGTCCACGCGCCGCGCGGGTGCTGCCGCGGGTCCAGCCACAGCCACGGCTGGGTGCGGCGGAACGGCAGGTCGGTGCCCGGCTGCCACGGGAACAGGCCGTTCGCGTCGGGCCACACGACCTGGAGGAACGGCAGCGGCGGGCGGCGGTAGAACGCGACGGCCCCGCCGAGGAACGACTCGTACCAGCGGGTGTCGACCGTGCGGAACGCGACGGGCAGCCCCCGCGCCCCGTCGGGCAGCCGCTCGCCGTCGGCGGGGGAGCCGCCCTCGGCGGTACGGCGGCCGAGGGCGTTCAAAGTCTCCTCCATCTCGTACACGTCGCCGCCGAACATCGCGAGCTCGGGCGCGCGGTGGCTGTGCCACAGCCCGATCGTGTAGGCGTGGCCGGGCCGCTCGCCGTCCGGCTGGACGAGCACGACGCTCCACCCGTACTGGGTGATGTGCACGATCGTGCGGAGCTGGAAGTTGTCGAGGCGGTCGCGGTCGCCGTAGTCGTGACAGATCACGCACTGGCACGGGGGCGGCCGTCTGACATGAGCCCAAGCCTACGATCTTGCGGCCCCCGCGCCCCCGCCACGGCCGACGAGCCGCCCCGCCCGAGGCCGCCGCCCTGCGCCCGGCCCGTGCCGGCGCGCCCCGGCCCGTGCCGTACGGCTCGCGGCCGCGGCGCGCTCACGCCGAGGCGAGCAGGGACCGGTAGACCGCCGCCAGCTCCCGCGGCCACGGCGTGAACGTGACCATCGCGTCGTCGGCGTGCGTGAGCTGGTCGATGCCGCCGACCGCGACCAGGCTCCGCAGCGCGGGGTCGGAGATCGCCGCGACGGCCGACGCGGCGATCTCTCCCGCGTTGACCACCCGGTACGGGCGGACCGCGTCGTTGATCCCGACGCGGAAGTCGCCGGCCGCCGGGACGACCGGCGCGGCCAAGCCCAGCGCGTTCTGCCGGTGGGCGAGTTCGAGCAGCGCGGACGTGAAGTCCTCGGCGTCGAGGAGCGGGCCGAGCGTCGCCGCCGCCTCGAGCTCGGCGAACGCCGTCCCGAACCACTTGTCGTACGGCCGGTACCGGCGTTCCTGGAGGAACGCCGTCTCCATCGCCAGCCGGCACAGCTTCGCCGCTAGGAGCCGCGCGCCCCTCCGGTCGCCCGTCTCCAGCGTGCGGCCGAGCAGCGGCTCGGTGTTGCCGATCAGATGCCACTGCGCCGCCAGCAGCCAGCGCCACACGTCGTCCGGATACCACTCCAGCATCGCGCGCACGCGCGTGAGGTCGCCCGGGTCGTCCCGGAACACCTCGCCCCGCGTCACGTGCAGCAGCCTCTGCTGGGGCAGCGCGAGCCAGTCGGCGTGGTCCAGCCCCGCGCGCGGGTCGAACCCGAGCTGCTCTGCGATCCACGCGTCGAACGTCGTGATCTCGACGTGGTGGCTGACGGTGCCGGTCGCCAGCGAGTACCAGGCCGTCGGACGGCCGCCGTACTCGCGCGGCAGGCCCGCCTCGACCGCCCTCCGCACCTCGCCGGTCCGTTCCGGCGGCACGAGGAGCTGGACGCGCGGACCCCACTCGTGGTCCGTCGAGCGCTCGTCGTCGTACCCGAGGACCTCGGATCCCTCGCCGAGCAGGCAGGCCGCGTGCGGCGCCCTCACCAGGGGCGCCACCGCCTCCGCGTAGAACGACCGCGCCAGCGCGAGTCCCGGTTCGAAGCTCGTCATCCGCACGAGGCTAGGCCGCCGTCCCCGTCCGGCGCGACGGGGTATCCGCGGCCTCGATCGACGGCGGGGCCCGGTGGCGGCGGATCTCCAGGGCCGGAACCCATGCGTACCTTACGCCCTAAAAAGGACACAAAGGGTTTCTCTGGCAATTGCCTTGAGCGCGGATATCTTTGGCGCGCCTTGTCGCGAAGGACAGGTAATTGGGGACTGGTGCCCAAAGTGACTCTGTGGTTATCGTGTCCTGGGTTGAGAACGGCAGGCCGGAACGGCCGGAAAGCGCCGTTGGTAGATCTTTTTCAGCGATGGCAGGGCCGTGGTACCCGTGAGGCGGAAAGCTTAATGGCTGATTTCAATTTCAGTGTCTTCGCGACGCCGACGGAACGCGACGCCGATGACGGGAGATTGGCCGACGTCCTCCGCGGCGCGCTCGGCGACTCCGAGGCGTGGCGCTGGAGCGGCGGCGGGATGTGGTGCTCGGTCGCCCCGGTCGGCTCGTCCCGCCGGGCCCAGGGGTGGAAGCTGCACGTGTCGGCGACGCCGGGCTCGGCGGCGGAGGTGCTGGCCCGCTCGCTCCCGGTCCTGCTCAGCGGCCGTTCGGCGTTCAAGTTCGCCGCCTCGCTCGCCCACGTCGAGCTGCTGAACGCCCGCAACACCTCGCGCGGCCACTCGGGCAAGTTCATCACCGTCTACCCCGACAGCGACGAGGAGGCCGTCCGGCTCGCGCGGGAACTGCACGACGCGACCGCCGGGCTGCCCGGCCCCGCATTCTCTCCGACCGCCCTTACCTGCCCCGGAGCCTCGTGCACTATCGGTACGGCGCGTTCGTCGAGGAGCGCAGGCTCACCAATGACGGCTTCTACGTATGGGTGATCGTCGATCCGGACGGCAACCTCGTGGAGGACCGGCGGAGCGGCGCCTATTCCGCGCCGCCCTGGGCGGTCTGCCCATTTCCCGAATACACGCCGGAACGCCCCGGCCGGACCGAGGGTGGCGCCGTGGTGATCGGCGGCCGGTTCCAGGTCGCCGAGGCGATCCGCCATTTGAACAAGGGCAGCGTTTACCGGGCCGTCGACCTGGAGACCGGCGATGTGGCCGTCGTCAAGGAGGCGCGGCCCCACGTGGCCGCCGACCTCGCCGGCCGCGACGCCCGCGACCGGCTCCGCGCCGAGGCGCGCGCCCTGGAGGCGCTCGCGCACCTCGGGGTGGCGCCGCGCCCGATCAGGCTGTTCGAGCAGGGCGGCCACCTGTTCCTCGCCGAGGAGAGCATCCCCGGCACGACCCTGCACGCGTGGGTGGACGACCTGATCGTGACGGACGGCTGGGGCGGCCACCTGCCCCGGGCGTACGAGATGGCCCACCGCCTCGCGTCCCTGGTGGTCCGCGCCCACGACGCCGGGCTCCTCCTGCGCGACTTCAACCCCCACAACGTCATGGTGCGCCCGGACGGCCGCCCCGTCCTGATCGACCTGGAGTTCGCGGTGCGCGCCGGCGACCCCGCGGAGGACCCGCCCGCGCGCGTCGGCACGCCCGGCTACGCCGCGCCCGAGCAGTTCGCGGGCTGCGTGCCGTCCGCGGCGGCCGACCACTACGGCCTCGGCGCGTCCCTGTGCTACCTGTTCACCGGCGGCCCGCCCTTCCTGCTTGAGGAAGAGCCCGCGGCGCGCCCGGCGTCCGACCGGCTCGCCGAGTGGCTGGCGGCCCGCACGGACGGACTCGACATCCCGCCCGGCCTCACCGAGCTGCTCCTCGGGCTGATGGCCGAGGAGCCCGGCGACCGCTGGTCCGCGTCGCGGGCCCGCGACGCCCTGGCCGAACTGCCGGCGCCGCGGCTCGGCAGGGCCGTCCGGAAGCGCCCCGACGGGCCGGACCGGGTCCGCGAGCGGTGCGAGGCGGCCGTCGAAGGGATCACCGGCTACCTCGTCGCCTCGATGGAGCCCGGCTCCCCCGAACGCCTCTGGCCCCTGTCGTGCGCGCACGGGGCGCCCGACCCGTGCTGCGTCCAGCACGGCGCCGCCGGCCCGCTCGCCGTCCTCGCCCGCTGCTACGAGCTCACCGGCGACCCGCGCGTCCCGGACGCCGTCGCCACCGCCGGCCGGTGGATCGCGCGACGGCTCGACGCGGGCGTGTCCCGTCCCGCCGGCCTGTACTTCGGCACGGCGGGCACCGCGTGGTCCCTGCTGGAGGCGGGACGCGCGATCACCGACGACGCCCTGGTGGAGAAGGCCCTCGCGGTGGCGCGCGCGCTTCCGGCGTCCGTCCCCAACCCGGACGTCACGCACGGCACCTCGGGCCTCGGCATCACCGCCCTGCACCTGTGGGCGCGCACCGGCGACCCCGCGTTCGCCGAACGGGCCGTGGCGTCCGCCGAGGCGCTCGTCGCGTCCGCCGACGAGCGGGCGGGCGACATCGGCTGGGCGACGCCCGCCGAGTACGAGTCCAAGCTCGCCGGCAAGCGCTACTACGGGTTCGCGCACGGCATCGCGGGCGTCGGCTACTTCCTCCTCGCGTGCGCGCGGGCGACCGGCCGGGCCGACTTCCTCGCGCTCGCCGGCCGCGTGGGCGAGACGCTGCTCAGCCGCGCCGTCACCGACGGCGACATCGCGCGGTGGGGCGCCGGAACGGGCGATCCGCTCACCGCGCCCTACTGGTGCCACGGCGCGTCGGGCATCGCGGCCTTCCTCGTCCGGCTGCACGAGACGACCGGCGACGAGCGCTTCGCCGAGCTCGCCGACCGGTCCGCGCGGGCCGTCGCCGGCGCGGCGTGGCGCCCGTCCCTCGGCCAGTGCCACGGCCTCGCGGGCAACGGCGACCTCCTCCTCGACCTGGTCGAGGCGACCGGCGACGAACGGCACGAGGCGGCGGCGTGGCGGCTGGCCCGCGTCATCGTCGCCAACCGCGCGGAGCGCGACGGGCACCTGGTGTTCCCCAACGAGCCCGGCGTCCCGTCGGCGTCCTGGGGCGACGGCATGAGCGGCGTCCTCGCGTTCCTGCTGCGGCTGCTGCACGGCTCGCCCCGGCTCTGGATGGCCGACGACATCCCCCTCGTCCGCACCGGCGCGTCCGGCCAGGCCCAGAGCGAGGCCGGAGGCGACGGCGACGGCGCGCCGCCCGCCGACCTGGCCGCCGCCGTCCCCGGTCCGGCGACCGCCCCCCACCCTCCGAACGGACCCGATCCCGTACCGGCGAACGGACCGGCGCCCGCCCACGACCCCGCGCCCGCGCGGGGCCCGGCCGCGGCGCACGGTCCGGCGGCCGGCCCCGTCCCCGCCCCGGCGCGGGACGCGGCGGCCGGGCCCGGTCCGGCATCGGGGGCGCGTAGACGATGACGGCGCGCGCGTCCGGCCTCCCGCCCATCCCCAGCCGCTTCGGGTTCGGCTTCTCGTACGACGGCCGCTGGGCGACCTGCCTGCGCGCCGTGCGCGACGACGTCGCGCTGGAGCGCTGGGACCTGGCCCGCCGCCCGGAGCCGTCCGTCGAGACGATCGACGCGGGGCCCGTCGACCGCCGGTGCAGCGCGGTGCCGCTGGACGACGGCGGCGTCGCGATCGTACGGCCGGCGGACGGCAAGGGGGAGCTCGTCCTCGCGCCGTCGCCGTACGAGGACCCCCAGGACGTCCGGTCGTGGGAGGCGTCGCCCGTGCTCGCCGGGTACCCGCTCGCGGGGCCGGGCCCGGAGCAGAAGGTGCTCCTGGTCGCCATGGAGGACCCGGAGCGCTCGCGCATCTGGCGCCTCGCCGAGTCGCGGACGCACCTGGAACCCGTCCTGCTCGTGCCCGGCTCGCTGTCCGGAGGCGTCTGGCTGGACGGCGGGCGGCTGCTCGCCTTCGACCACGCCGCCGCCGGGCGCCGCACCGACGGGATCATCGTCGACCTCGACGCGCGGTCCTGGCGGCGCGCCTGGTCGGTGGCCGAGACGAGCGACGACCGGATCGCCGCCTACAGCCCGTGCTCGCGGCACCTCGCGGTCACCACCACCGCGACCGGCGCCGACCGGATCGGGCTGCGGCTCGCGGGCACCGGCCCGGTCCGGTTCCCCGAGACCCTGAACGCCTCGGCGCATCCGCGCACGCCGCTGACCTTCGACGACAGCGGGAGCCGCCTGCTGATCCACGAGGTGCGCGGCGCCGCGTCCCGGCTGCTGGTCTACACGCCCGCCGACGACGTCCTCGAACCGGTCCCCGGACCGCCCGGCACGCTCTGGCCGCCGGCGTCCTGGACGCGGGAGCGCATCCACATCCGCTTCTCCGCCCCGCACCAGCCGCCGACGCTCGCCACCATCCAGCCCGAGCCCGCCGCGGCGCCCGGCCCCGCCCGTCCGGGCGCGCGCCCGGGCGAGGGGCGGAAGCGGTGGCTGGTGAAGGCGCACGCGGGCGACCGCGACGCGGGCTGGAGGCCCGCCGAACTGGTCGAGCTGGCGGGTCCCGCCGGGCTGATCGAGGCGGTCGTGTACGGCGGCGACGGCTGGCGGCGGGCGCGCCGCCTCGTCGTGGCGCTGCACGGCGGGCCGCTGTCGGCGTGGCGGTTCGAGTTCGATCCGCTCCTGCAACGGCTCGCGGCGGCCGGCGCCGCCGTGGTCGCGCCGAACTACCGCGGCAGCACCGGCTACGGCATGGCGCACCTGCGGCCGGTCATCGGCGACTGGGGCGGGCCCGACCTCGACGACGTCATGCACCTGGCGCGGGAGATCAACGTGCTCAGGGGCGACGGGCTGGAGCGCCCCGTGCTGCTCGGCGCCAGCTACGGCGCGTACCTGGCGCTGCTCGCGGCGGGTTTCGCGCCCGCGCTGTGGTCGCGGTGCGCGGCGCTCGCGCCGTTCACGTCGCCGTCGAGCCTGTACCGGGAGGCCGGGCCGGTCGTCCGCGACCGGGTGGGCCGCCTGACCGGCCTCGACCGCGCCGGCGGCGGGGCCGCCGGCAACGGGCGCAACGGCGAAGGCCGGGGCGGCGACGGGCGCGCGGGCGACGGGCGCGCGGGCGACGGGCGCGGCGGCGCGCACCGCGCGGAACGCGACGTCCTCGGCGTGTGCGGCAACTGGGACGCGCCGGTGCTGGTCGTGCACGGGACGCGGGACGAGGTCGTCCCGGTGGAGCAGTCCCGCGCGCTGCGGCGCCGGCTCCTCGAACTCGGCAGGACGGGAGGCCCCGGCTTCGACTACCTCGAAGTCGACGAGGACCACCAGAACGTGGTCCAGGCGTGGCCGGACGTCCTCCGCGAGACGGTGGCCCGCTTCTGCCTCGGCACGGAGCGGGTCCCCGAACCCCGACCACAGCACGAGAGGAGGTGAACCATGGACGCTTTCGAAGGCGACCTCGTGGCCGCGCTGCAGGAGCTCCCGGAGACCGACCCCGTCGAGCTCGACGGAATCCAGCTCGGCGGTACGTGTCAGTGCACAGGGATCCTGACACTGCTGAACACGATCTGCGTGGGCGTCACCTGCTGACCGGCAGGCTGACGAACGTCCCACCGGCCGTCTAGCGAGGCCGCAGGACGCCGGTCACGGACCGGACACCACCCGGTCCGTGACCGGACGCACACGCAGCCTAACGGAGCGCCCCGGCCGCGGGCGCGGTTCCGAGAGCGCGGCGACGACGGCGCGCGGCCCGTCGCCCCCCGGAACCCCCGTGAACCCCCGCGAACCCCCGTTGACCCCGGGAAACCCTGCGGAAACCGGCGAGCGCGTCGCCGCCGCCGGGCCGCCCGCCGCCCGGCCCGGCGGTGTGAAATCCACCAGACCACCGGTGGAATGTGCACACCAGAGAACTGAGTTTTCGACTTGGCTTTTTCGTGATCATCCACAATCCTCTTTTCCAGTGGCGGACGAGAGGAAAATCGAGTGGACGAGTACGAGCCGTACTGCCTCGCCGACTTGTTCTTTTACGACAAGCTCGACCAGCAGCAGACCGACCTCTCGGATTTCTCCCTCGTGGCCCGCCCCGTGCCGACCGGATGGGAGCGGCACGAGAGCGACACGTGGATGTACTACGGGCCGGCCGAGGGCGAGCCGCTGCCCGGCCAGGGCTGGAAGATCCACGTCTCGGCCCGGCTGGACGACGCGGAGCGCGCCCTCCGGGCGACCTGGGAGTACTGCGTGCCGCGCGGCATCTCGTTCAAGTACCTGCGCGGCCAGGCCACCCTGCTCATGTACAACGCCAAGACCGCCTCGCGCGGCGCGAGCGGCAAGCTCATCACCATTTACCCGCGCGACGAGAACGAGCTCGAACTCGTCCTCAAAGATCTGAACGAACTGCTGGCCGGCGTCCAGGGCCCGTACATTCTCAGCGATCTGCGCTATTTCGATGGACCGCTTTTCGTCCGCTACGGCGGTTTCGCGGAACGGCGCTGCGTCGGCAAGGACGGCGAACTCGTCCTCGCCATCGAGAACGAGCACGGCGAGCTGGTCCCGGACGTGCGGGGCTCCACGTTCGCCGTCCCCGAGTGGATCTCCCTGCCGGAGTTCCTCGGGCCCCACCTCGCCGCCCGCAACGCCGTCACCACCACCGGCCTGCCGTACCGGATCGAGAGCGTCCTGCACTTCTCCAACGGCGGCGGCGTCTACCTCGGCAGGGACGAGCGCGGCGGCGAGCGGGTCGTGCTCAAGGAGGCCCGCCCGCACGCCGGGCTGGACGCGGTCGGCCGCGACGCGGTGACGCGCCTGACCCACGAGCGCGACATCCTGGAACGGCTCGCCGGCCTCGACGTGGTGCCGGCCCTGCTCGACTACTTCACCCTCGGGGAGCACCACTTCCTGGTCGAGGAGTTCGTCGACGGCAACCCGCTCCAGCGGCGGCTCGTGCAGCGCTTCCCGCTCACCCGGGCCGACTGCGGCGAGGAGGAGCTCGCCGACTACACCCGCTGGGCGCTGGACACGCACCGCAAGGTCGAGGACGCCGTCCGCCTCCTGCACGAGCGCGACGTCGTGTTCGGCGACCTGCATCCGGACAACATCCTCATCACCGACGAGGGCCGCGTCTGCCTCATCGACTTCGAGGTCGCGATGCGGGCCGCCGACAACGCCCGCACCACCCTCGCCAACCCGGCGTACTCCGCGCCGCGCGACCGGGGCGGCGTGGACGTCGACCGGTACGCGCTCGCCTGCCTGAAGCTGTGCCTGTTCGCGCCGCAGACCACGATCCCGCTGCTGATGCACCGGCCGAAGGTCACCCACCTCGCCGCGCTGATCGCCGAGACCTTCCCGGTGCCGCGGGCGTCCCTGGACGAGGCGGTCGCGACGATCCTCGGCCCGGAGCCCGGCCCCGACCCGTCCCCGGTCACGGCGCTGCCGCTGCCGGGCGCCGCGCCCTGGCCGGACGTCCGCGACGCGATGCACCGCGCGGTCCTGGCCGCCGCGACGCCCGGACGGGACGACCGGCTGTTCCCCGGGGACGTCGCGCAGTTCGCGACCGGCGGCGGCCTCAACATCGCCTACGGCGCCGCGGGCGTGCTGTACGCGCTCGCGGAGACCGGCGCGGAGACCGCCCCCGAGCACGCCGGCTGGCTGGCCGAACGCGCCCTGCGTCCCGCCGCCGGCACGCCGCTCGGCTTCTACGAGGGCCTGCACGGCGTGGCGTACGTGCTGGACCGCATGGACCGCCGCGCCGAGGCCCTCGACCTCGTCGGCATCTGCCTGCGCGAGGACTGGGAGCGGCTCGGCACGAACCTGTTCTCCGGCCTGTCCGGCATCGGGCTGAATCTGCTGCACCTCGGGGAGGCGACCGGCGAGAGCGCCCTCACCGACGCCGCCGCGCGCACGGTCGAGCTGTGCGCCGAACGGCTCGGCGGGCCCGACGACGTCCCCGAGCTGAGCGGCGGCGACAACCCCAGGGCGGGCCTGATGTACGGCTCGTCCGGCCCGGCGCTGCTGTTCCTGCACGCCTACGAGCGCTCCGGCGACGCGGCCCTGCTGGACCTGGCCGCCGACGCGATCCGCCAGGACCTGCGCCGCTGCAAGCACGCCGAGGACGGCTCGCTCCAGGTCAACCAGGGATGGCGGCTGCTGCCGTACCTCGACGAGGGCTCGGTGGGCATCGGGCTCGTCATCGCGCGCTACCTGGCGCACCGTCCGGACGAGGCGTTCGCACGGGCGCGGGACGAGCTTCGCCGGGTGGCGGCCTCCCGCTTCTTCGTCCAGTCGGGCCTGTTCACGGGCCGCGCCGGGATCGTCGCCGCGCTCGCCACGGGCCTGCGCGAGCCCGGCGACCCACTGACCGGCGAGCAGGCGCGCGGCCTGCGCTGGCACGCGATGCCGTACGAGGGCGGGCTCGCGTTCACCGGCGACCAGCTCCTGCGCCTGTCCATGGACTTCGCCACCGGCACCGCGGGCGTCCTGCTCGCCCTCGGGGCCGCGTTCGACGAGGGAAGCCCTTCCCTCCCCTTTTTCGGACCGTCCGGCGCTGCGGCGGGAGGGGCCCTCGCGGGAACCCCTGCCGGCCGCGACCGCGCCGGTCGGCCGGTCCGTTCCGAGCCCCGGAAGGAGGTGTAACGACATCATGGTGCTTCTTGACCTGCAGGGCCTTCAGGCTCCCGAGGCGAGCGGTGCGGCGAGTGGTGGCAGCGGCCTGACCGTTCTCACGTGCGGCTCGCACAAGCCGAGCAACCTGAGCGTCGCGCTCTGCCACTGAGCGGCGACCTGACCAAGTCCTGGGCGGCCGCCCCTGAGGGCCGCCCAGGACCTTGGTCGTCCGGGGCCCGGAACCGGGTTCCGGACCCCTTGAACCTTGAGAACGCCGCGACTGAGGAGGACGGACGTGCGCGCTGCCGATCGCGTCGTCGCGCGCGCCGTCCGGCAGGGGGGACCTGGTCGGTCGCGCTGATGCTGAGCGTGGTCGGCGGCGCGGTGCTGCAACTGCTGTTCCCGTACGTGCTCGGCCGCGCGATCGACGCCCTGGCGGACGGCGCGTCCGTCGGGAACGGCTGGTTCGCCGCCTGCGCGCTCGTCGTGGCGGGGGTGGTGGCCGCCGAGGTGCTCGGCGTCTGGGCCGGAGGCGTCACGGGCGCGCGGTCGGCCGGGCGCCTGCGCCGGACGCTGGTCGGGCGCGTGCTCGGCGCGGGCCCGGCGATGACGCGCCGCTTCGGCGAGGGCGACCTCGTCACCCGGATCGGGATGAACGCCGAGGAGGTCGGCCACGCGCCCGACGCGCTCGCGAGCACCGCCGCGCTGCTGATCCCCACGGTGGGCGGCCTGGTCGCGCTCGTGCTGATCGACCCGTGGCTGGCGCTGGCCCTGGTCGCGGGGCTCGTGCTGATCACTCTGGTGCTGCGGGCGTTCCTGCGCGACACGACCGCGATCGCCGGCGACTACCAGGCGGCGCAGGGCGACATCGCGGCCCGCTTCACCGAGTCGCTCGCCGGCGTCCGCACGATCGCGGCGGCGGGCACGGCGGACCTGGAGGCCCGCCGGGTGCTCGCCCCGCTGCCCCGGCTGCGCGCCCACGGGCTGCGGCTCTGGCGGGCGAACGCCCGCGCCGGGGTCCAGGCCGGGCTGGTCATCCCGCTGCTGGAGGTCGTGGTGCTCGCCGTCGGCGGGTGGCGGCTCGGCTCGGGCGACCTCACCGTGGGGAGCTGTACGCGGCGGCCCGCTACGCGGTGCTGGGCGCCGGGATGTCCGCCGCGTTCGGCCGGGTCGGGCAGCTCGCGCGGGCGCGCGCGGCGGCGGACCGCGTCGCCGCGCTGCTGGACGAGCCCGCGGTCGCCCACGGCTCCCGCCCTCTGCCGTCCGGCCGGGGCACCCTGGAGTTCCGCGGTGTGGGCCTGACGGTGCCCGGCCACGAGGGGCTGGACGGCATCGCGTTCACCGTCCCGGGCGGCACGTCGGCCGCGCTCGTCGGGCTCTCGGGCAGCGGCAAGTCGCTCCTCGCGGCGCTCGCGGGACGGCTCGCGGACCCCGACCGGGGCGAGGTCCTCCTGGACGGCGTGCCGCTGCCCGAACTGCCGCGCGCCGAACTCCGGCGCGCCGTCGGGTACGCCTTCGAGCGGCCGGAACTGGTCGGCGGCACCGTCGCCGACGCGATCGCGCTCGGCCGCCCCATGGACGACGGGACGGTGCGCACGGCGGCGCGGCTCGCCTGCGCCGACGAGTTCGTCCGGCGGCTGCCCGGCGGCTACGGCACCGCCCTGGCCGACGCCCCGATGTCGGGCGGGGAGCGGCAGCGGCTCGGCCTCGCCCGCGCCATCGCGCACGGCGAGCGCCTGCTGGTGCTGGACGACGCCACGTCCAGCCTGGACACCGTCACCGAACGCCAGGTCGGCGCCGCCCTCACCGGCGAGCTGGGCGGACGGACCCGCCTCATCGTCGCGCACCGGATCAACACCGCCCTGCGCGCCGACCGGGTGATCTGGCTGGAGGACGGCCGGGTCCGCGCGCACGGACCCCACGAGACCCTCTGGCGCGACCCCGGGTACCGGGCCCTGTTCCAGCCGCCCGCCGCCGAGCCCGCACCGGCCGCCGCGGGGCCGCGGGGCTCCCGGGGAGGCACCGGATGAGGCATCCGATCGTCTCGCTCGTGCTCGGCTCGCTGCTGGGGCGGCCGAAGGCGCTGCTGCGCATCGGCGCGTGGTCGGTGCTGGAGGCCGCGCCCGCGTTCGTCATCGGCCTCGCCATCGCGCGGGCGATCGAGGGATTCGGCGCGGACCGCCCCGGGACGGGCCTCGCCTGGCTCGCCGCGCTCGGCGCGGTCTGGCTGCTCGCGGCGCTCGGCGCCCGGCAGGTCGTGCTGGCCGTCGCCGCGGTGGTCGAGCCGTTCCGCGACCGCCTGCTGAACGGCCTGGTCACCGGCACGCTGCGGCGCGCCGCGGCCACGGGCCGCCCGCCGGGGGCCGCCGCGGTCGCCCGCGTCAACCTCCAGGTGGAGGTGGCCAGGGACGCCCTCGCCGCGGTCGTCACGGTGGTGCGGTCGTTCGCGTTCACGGCGCTCAGCGTCACGCTCGGCCTGCTGACGCTGGCGCCGCGGCTGCTGCCGCTCGTCCTGCCGCCGTTCCTGATCGGGCTGGCGCTGTTCGCGGCGTCGCTGCCGGCGCTCGCCCGCGCCCAGCGGGCGTTCCTGGAGGCCGACGAACGGACCGCCACCGCCGCCGGGGAGCTGGTCGGCGGGCTGCGCGACATCGTCTCCTGCGGCGCCGAGTCCCGCGCGGGCGCGGCCACGCTCGAACGCGTCGAGGAGCAGGCCGCCGCGGGCGGCGCCCTCGCCCGGCTGACCGCCGTCCGCACCATCGCGCTCGCGGTGGGCGGATGGCTGCCGGTCGTCCTCGTCCTCGCCGGGACGCCGTGGCTGGCGCGCCACGGCGTCGGCCCCGCCGTCGTGGTCGGCGCGCTCGCCTACCTGACCCAGTCGCTCGTCCCGGCGTTCAACGGCCTGGTGGAAGGGGTGGGCGTGAGCGCCGTCCGCCTCGGGGCAGCGCTCGCCCGCATCACCGAGACCGCAGGCTGGGACGAAACCCCGGCCCCCGGGCCAGAGCCAGCCCCCGCCCCCGAGCGAGACGCCGCGCCCGCCGCCAGGCGAGATGCCGGGACGGACGCCGCGCCCGCCACCGCGTCCGCGTCCGCCTCCGGGCGAGACGCCGCGCCTGCCGCCGCGTCCACCGCCGGGCCGGGCGCCGCGCCCGCCCCTGCGCCCGCCTCCGGGCGAGATGCCGCGCCAGGTGCCGTGCCCGCCGCCGCGCTCGCCAGCGGGCGGGATGCCGCGGCTGCCTTCGGGCGCGCTGGCGGGACGGGCGTTGTTGAGACGGACGGTGGGCCGATGGTGCGGCTTGATCGGGTGAGCTTTGCGTACGGGCCGTACGCCGCGCCTGTCGTGGACGAGCTGAGCTTGACCGTTCCGCCGGGTGACCACCTCGCCGTCGTCGGGCCGAGCGGGATCGGCAAGTCCACCCTGGCGGCCCTGATCGCCGGCACGCTCGCGCCCACGGGCGGGGAGGTCCTGGTCGGCGGCGTGCCGGCCGGTCGGCTCGCCCCGTCGGCACGCGTCCTGATCCCGCAGGAGGCGTACGTGTTCCGAGGGAGCCTGCTGGAGAACCTGACTTATCTCGCGGACGTGCCCGTCCCTGCGGTGGAGGAGGCGATGGACGCCGTCGGCGGGGCCGGTCTCGCGCGCCGACTCGGGGGCCCGGACGCCGACCTCGACCCGCGGACCCTGTCCGCCGGGGAGCGCCAGCTCATCGCCCTCACCCGCGCCTACCTGGCGCCGTCCGCCCTGGTCATCCTGGACGAGGCGACCTGCCATCTCGACCCGGCGGCGGAGGCGCGGGCCGAGGAGGCGTTCGCCCGCCGCCCCGGCACGCTGATCGTCGTCGCGCACCGGGTCAGCTCGGCCCTGCGCGCGCGCCGCGTCCTGCTCATGGACGGCGCGCGCACGCACCTCGGCACGCACGGCGACCTGCTGCGCACCGCGCCGCTGTACGCCGACCTGGTGGGGCACTGGAACCCGCCGGACCGGGCCCCCGAACGCCAGCCCGCGCCGTGACCG
Source organism: Actinomadura sp. J1-007 (assembly GCF_009793335.1). GTDB lineage: Bacteria > Actinomycetota > Actinomycetes > Streptosporangiales > Streptosporangiaceae > Spirillospora > Spirillospora yumaensis. The sequence continues at coordinate 6,546,198 of NZ_WING01000001.1, forward strand.
GGGACCAGGGCCGCGGCGGCGGGGCGGTGGGCCGCTGATCAGCGGCGCAGCGGCCGGCTCCGGCGGACGGCGTCGACGGAGTGGCGCAGCCAGCCGTGCTCGGTGGCGATGGTGACCGCCTCCACGCGGGTGCGCGCGTGGAGCTTGGTGAGGACGCGGGCCACGTAGTTGCGCACGGTGCCGGTCGACAGCACGAGCTGCTCGGCGATCTCGGGCACCGTCGCGCCGTCCGCCACCGCCTCCAGGACGTCCAGCTCGCGCGGGGTGAGGGGGCTGCGCGCCGCGCCGATCTCGGCGAAGGCGAGCTCGGCGTCGATGACCCGCTCGCCCCTCGCCACGCGGCGGATCGCGTCGGTCAGCTCGCTCGGGGAGGTGTCGGTCAGGACGTAGCCCGCCGCGTCGGCGCCGACCGCCCGCCGCAGGTCGCCGGTGCGCCGCCGGTCGGCCATGACGATGACCGCGCACTCGGGGGCGACGCCCCGCAGGGCGCGCGTCGCGGCGATCCCGTCCATGTCGGCGAGGTCGATGTCGATCAGCGCGACCTCGGGGTGGACGCGCCCTCCGGCGGCCACCAGCTTGCTTCCGCAGTCGACCGTTTCGGCGACGACGATGTCGGGTTCGTCCTCCAAGAGGGCGGCCAGGCCGCTGCGGAAGAGCTGAGCGTCCTCCGCGATCAGAACGTGAATCACATTCGCCTTCCTGTGATCACTGGGAACGGTAGGGCAACAGACGCCAATACCGCGGGTCGTTCTCCGGGCGTGTTCGCTCACAGGAAGCGCATGCTGTGATTAGGGATGACCATAATTACACCTTAACTGGGCTGAGTCCGGGTGCTGCCACTCAGGGTGAATGAATTTCGCCAGGGAGTCAAATGGGACGGCTCGCCGCGTTCCGGTGGAAAGGTTTACGCCCGTCCCACGCGACTCTAGAGCGGTCCAAAGAAAGAGCGGCAGGCGTGCGCCCCTGCCAGTCAATGCGCGTGAGAATCGCCGGGCCGATATCGGCCATCCAGGTGTGGAACGGAGAAGTCCTTACCGGGTTTAGGTGCGGTGGGATATTGCGCGAATTCCGCGCATCCCTTCGAGGGAACGCGGCCGCGTGTCGGGCAGGTTTCGGTCCCTATTTGTTACTCGCCGGTTGCAATAGCCCGCCCGGCGAAAGCCGCGGCCCCGTTCCGCGGCCCCACGGGCGGACGGCGGAACGAGCCGTCCGGATTCGGTCAGCGCACGACGGCCTGGAAGTCGCCGCGGTCGCGGTGCCGGCGCCACAGCGGCTCGGCGACCTTCAACGGCTCGTGCAGGAGGCCCGGCCCGAGCGGCCGTGCGCGTGGCGTGGCGTTCGCTCGGCGCGGGGCGGTCAGTCGTCCAGGGCGAGCGCGATGGGGTCGCGACTGGTGAAGCCCTGCCCGAAGGCGGTGGCGTAGGCGTCCTCGCCGAGGGCGCGGCGCACCGGGCGGTCGGTCTCGCGGTGCGCCTGCTCGAACGGGCCGTACAGCGCGACGCCGAAGGAGTGCCTGAGCCGCGCGGCGGCGCCGAAGAGGCGCGCGGCGCGGCGGGGCTCGCCGATCGCCGAGAAGTTCCAGGCGAGCAGCTCGACGCCCCAAGTGGGCAGCCAGGTGTCGTCCAGGGCGCGCTGGCGGGCGATCGCGTCGCGCAGCAGCTCGGTGGCCCGGTGCGGGTCGCCGTGGCGAAGCTCCGCGAGGCCGAGGCCCCACAGCGCCCACGAGTGGATCCAGCGCCCTCCGTGCTCCGTCGCCTCGGCCATGTAGACATCGCCGACGCGCATGCAGGTGGCGCGGTCGCCGAGGAACGCGGCGGCCATGCTCCACACCATCGTCGCCTGGTGGGCCTCGCCGGTCAGGCCCGCGCCGCGGAACGCGTCGCGGGCGCGGGCCAGCAGCGGGATGGAGGAGGGGTCGCCCAGCGCGAGGAGCGCGTGCGCGCCTTCGGCCAGTGCGGCGATCGCCGTCGCGGTGGAGCCGTCGTGGGCGGTGGTGCGGCACGCCTCCGCCCACCGTCCGGCGGACGGCCCGTCGCCCTGGCAGAGCGCCAGCCAGTTGAGGATGCCCGCGGCGGCGGCCCGCAGCTCCGGCGGCGCGCCCGGCTGGAGCGCCAGCATGGTCTCCAGCCAGTGCCGCCCCTCGCCCGGCGTGGCGTTGAACAGCCAGGTGTGCGCGCGGCCGAGCTCGACGGCGAGGCGCAGCCCGTCCGCCGCCTCGCCCGGCTCGGTGACGCAGAACTCCAGCGCGGCGCGCAGGTTGGGCAGCTCGCCGCGGATCCGCGCGAGCCACTCGTGGTCGTCCGGCCCGCACCACTCCATCGCGGCGCGCGAGGCGAGGGCGAGGTAGTGGTCGCGGTGCCGCGCCCTCAGCTCCGCCTCCCGGCCGAGGTCGCGCAGGCGCTCGCGGCCGTACTGGCGGATGGTCTCCAGGACCCGGTAGCGGGTGCTGCTCCCGCCCGTGTCGGCCGACAGGATGGACTTGCGGACGAGCCCGCTCAGGTCGTCGAGCACCGCGTGCCGTGCGGCCCCGTCCCCGCTCGCGTGCCCGTTCCCGGGCTCGGCGCCGTCGCGGCAGACGGTCTCCGCCGCGGCCAGGTCGAACCCGCCGGAGAACACCGACAGCCGGGCCCACAGCGCGCGTTCCCGCTCGGTGCACAGGTCGTGGCTCCACTCGACCACGCCCCGTAACGTGCGCTGCGCGTCCCCGTGGCCGCTCAGCAGGTGGAACCGGTCGTCGACCCGTTCGAGGATCTGGGCGGGGGAGAGCGTGTCGAGCCGCACCGCGGCCAGCTCGATCGCGAGGGGGACGCCGTCGAGCCGGCGGCAGAGCTGCTCGACGGTGTCGCGGTTGCCGCCGGTGATCTGGAAGTCGGGGGCGGACGCGGCGCCCCGTTCGGCGAACAGCCGCACCGCCTCCGCGCCGTCCAGCGGCGGAACGGGCAGGACGTGCTCGCCGGGCAGGCCGAGCCGCTGCCGGCTCGTGGTCAGCACCTTCAGCCCGGCGACCGCCCGCAGCAGCGCCCCGGCCAGCGCCGTGACCGCCTCGACCATGTGCTCGCAGTTGTCGAGCACGAGCAGCAGCCGCCTGCCGCGCAGCCGGTCGACCAGGACCTCCAGGCCGGAACGGGCGGAACGGTCGCGGATCTCCAGCGCCTCCGCGACCGCCAGCTCCAGCAGGCCCGGCTCGGTGAGCGAGGACAGGTCGGCCAGCCACACGCCGTCGGGGAACGCCCCGGCCTCGCGCGCGGCCGACCGCAGCGCCAGGCGGGTCTTGCCGACCCCGCCGACCCCCGTCAGCGTGACCAGCCGGGCGGTCTCCAGCAGGCGGGCCGTGCGCGCGAGCTGCGGTTCGCGGCCGACGAACGTGGTCATCTCAGCTGGCAGGTTGCCGGGTCCCCAGGCGTCGCCGGGCGGGCCGGGGGCGCCGTGCCCGCCGGCCGCGGGGCCGGGCCCGTCCGGACGGTCGAGGGCGGGGTCGGCGACCAGCAGCCGCCGGTGCAGCTCCCGCAGCTCCGGCCCGGGGTCGACGCCGAGCTCGTCGGCGAGCAGGGCGCCGACCTCGGCGTAGCACCGCAGCGCCTCGCCCTGGCGGCCCGAACGGTACAGCGCCACCATGAGGCGGCCCCAGAACCGTTCCCGCAGCGGGTGCGAGCCGGTGAGCCTGCGCAGCTCCGGGAGGACGTCCGCGTGCAGGCCGAGCGCGAGGTCGGCGTCGATCCGCAGCTCCACCGCGCGCAGGCGGCGCTCGGTCAGGACCGGGTCCATCTCCCGCCGCAGCGACTCGGAGCCGAGGTCGGAGAGCGGCTGCCCGCGCCACAGCTCCAGCGCCTCGCGCAGCAGCGCCGCGGTCTCGCGCGGCTCCGCGGCGGCCCTGGCGCGCTCCACCAGCGCGTCGAAGCGGTGCAGGTCGAGCGCGCCCTCTTCGACCGTCATCAGGTAGCCGCGCGGGTGCGACAGCAGCGGGCACGGCTCGCCGAGCCGCCGCCGTACGCGCAGCACGTAGTTCTTCACGGCGTTGCGCGCGCCGCCCGGAGGGTCGTCGCCCCACAGCCTCGCCACCAGGGTCTCCACCGGGACGACGCGGTTGGCGTCGAACAGCAGCGCGGCGATCAGGGCGCGGTGCTTCGGGGCGCTGACGGTCATGGGCACGCCGTCGGAGAGCACCTCCAGGGGGCCCAGCACCTTGAACTCGAACGCCACCGCCCCATCGTTCCACGACGCGGCGTGACCGGTGCGATACCGAGAGGTGACCGGCCGGGGAGAGGGTGTTGGTGACCGCCTGGACCGGGCCGAGCAGGCGGGGCCGTACGGACGGCCCGTCCGATGGGGATCGGGCGCGGGGAACGGGGAGTGCGGCGGGGCGCGCGACGCGCGCCGCGCGTCGGCCCGCGGAACCTTGACTGACTCTGTGCCGGCCGGGGGCCGGTTGGGCTGTGCGGCACACGGATGTGAAGGAGTGGTCGTGAAACCCCTCAGCGGACGAGAGCAGGCCGTCGAGCAGCTCGAACGGCTCCTGCGCGAGGCGGCGCAGGGCAGGTGCGTCTTCGCGGCGATCAGCGGGGCCGCCACGATCGGGAAGAGCGAGCTGCTGCGGCACTTGGAGGAGTTCGCCGCCGAGTCCGGCGTCACCGTGCTGCGCGCGCGGCCGTCCGGCAAGGAACCGGTGCCGTACGGGATCGTGGACGACCTGCTCGGCCCGGAGAGCGCCCTGCTCCCGCCCGGCGGGGGCGCGGGGCCCGACTTCGCGGCGGCCCGCGAACGGCACCGTTCCCTCGACCGACTGGCCGAGCGGGGGCCCGTACTGATCAGCCTGGACGACGCCCATCTCGGTGACGCCGAGTCGCTGCGCTGGCTGCGGCGGCTCGGTGACCGGCTCGCCGCGAGCCCGGTCGCCGTGGCGTTCACCTGGGAGCCCCGGCTCGACCGCAGGATGCCGTCCGCCCTCCGCGAGATCGTCTACCAGCCGAACACGCGGCGGATCCACCTGGAGGGCCTCACCCGCGAGGGCGTCGCCCGGATGCTGGCCGCCGGTCCCGAGCCCGCGCCGTCCCGCCGCCACGCGGCGGCCTGGCACGCGATCACCGGCGGCAACCCGTTCCTGGTCCGCGCCCTCCAGCGCGACCACGCCGACCTCCGCGCCTCCGCGCCGCGCGACGGCACCCCGGGGGAGCCGCCGGGCGAGGACGGGCCCGTCGCGGGGAACGGGTTCCGCCACGCCGTCCTGGTGTGCCTGCACCGTCTGGAACCGCTGGAGGTGGACGTCTGCCGGAGCCTCGCGCTGCTGGACGTCGCGTCCGGCCCCGGTACGCCGCCGGAGGCCGGTGATCCCACGATGCTCGCGCGGCTCTTCGACGTGAGCGAGAAGGCGGTGGGCGAGGTCATCGCGAAGCTGACGTCGCTCGGGCTGCTGGACGGCGCCCGGTTCCGGCATCGCGCCGTACGCGACGCCGTGGCCGAGAGCGTCACGGCGGACGAGGAGACCGAGCTGCGCTACCGGGCCGCCCGCCTGCTGTACGAGGCGGGGACGCCGGCCGTGGCCACCGCGCGGCAGCTCCTCAAGGTGGGACCGCAGCGGCAGGGGTGGGCGGTACGGCTCCTCACCGAGGCCGCCGCGCACGCGCTGGACGGCGACGTGCCGTTCGCGATCGAGTGCCTGGAGCTCGCCCGCGAGTGCTGCACGGACGCCGCGGAGGCCGGGGCCCTCCGGGCGAGGCTGGCCGGCCTCAACTCGATGCTGGACCCGGCCCATTCCGCGTCCCGGTTCCTCGCGCTCAAGGAGGAGGTGCTCGCGGGCGCGCTGGGCCCGCGGCACGTCCCGCCGATCGCGCGGGCCCTGCTGTGGAACCTCCGGTTCGACGAGGCGGCCGAGGTCGTCGGGCACGCCGCCGCGGCCGGAGCCGCCGCGGAACCCGGCCTGCGGGGCGTCCGCCTGACCGCGGCGGTCAGCTTCCCCGACCTGCTCGCCCGCCTCGGCGCCGCCGTCCCGCCGGACGTCCCGGACCCGGACGACCCGCGCCTCCCCGACGCCGCCGACCTTCCGCCGGAGCTCCGCGCCGCGCGCGGCCTGCGCGCCGTCCTGGCCCGCGCCGGGGACGAGCACACCGTCGCGCGGATGGAGCAGATCCTCCAGAACGAGAGCCTGCCCCGGTCCTCGTTCTGCGTCGTCGAGCCCGCGATCCTCGGCCTCGTCTACTCCGACGAGTCGGCGTCCGCCTCCGGGTGGTGCGAGCGCTTCCTCGCCGACGCGGAACGCCTCGGGCTGACGGCGTGGCGCGCGGTGCTCGGCGGGCCGGCGGCGCTCGCCTCCCTGCGCCGGGGGATGCCGCTCCGCGCGGCCGAGGAGGCGCGCGCCACCCTCGCCCTCCTTCCCGAACGGGAGCTGGGGCCCTGCGCGGGCCTCACGCTGGCCACCCTCGCCGAGGCGTACACCGCGCTCGGCGAGACCGCGAAGGCCGCCGAGTGCTTCGCCGGGCCCGCGCCGTCCGCCCTGTTCCAGACCCGCGCCGGGCTGCACTACCTGTTCGCGCGCGGCAGGCACCTGCTCGCGGCGGGCCGCCCGCACGCCGCGCTGGCGGACTTCACGACCTGCGGCGAGCTGATGGAACGGTGGGACATGGACACGCCCGCGCTCGTTCCCTGGCGGACGGGCGCGGCCGAAGCCTGGCTGCTGCTCGGGGACGCCGACCGCGCCCGCGGCCTGCTGAAGGACGAGCTGTCCCTCGCCGAGGGCCTGTCTCCGCGCGCGCACGGCATCGCGCTGCGCCGGCTCGCCGCCGTCCACGACCCGCGCGAGCGGCCGGTGCTCCTCGAACGCTCGCTGCGCTCCCTCCAGGCGGGCGGGGACCGGTACGAGATGGCGGGGGCGTTCGGGGAGCTGGCCGACGCCTACCGCGCGCTCGGCGACGGCACCAAGGCCCGCGTCGCCGGACGCCGCGCGCGGCAGATCGCGGACCACCGCCGCCGGGACGCGCCGTTCCCCGCGCCGCGCACGGACCTCGCGCCCTGGACGCGGGACGCGAGGCCGCGCCGCGCCGAACGCGGCCAGGACGCCCTCGCCAAGCTCAGCCGTTCGGAACGCCCCGTCGCGGTCCTCGCCGCCCAGGGGCTCACCAACCGGGAGATCGCGGGCAGGCTGTTCGTCACCATGAGCACGGTCGAGCAGCACCTGACGCGGATCTACCGCAAGCTGGGCATCCGCAGCCGCGACCAGCTCCCCGTGGACCTGCCCGCCCACCCCGCGCCCGCCGCCTGACCCCGCCTCCAGGGGAACCAGGGCGGTCGAATGGTGGGGGTTTGGGTGGGTATGACGGGGTGGAACGTGGATCAGAGGCAGGGGGAGTCATGGTCCGCAAGAAGATGGAAGGGAACGAGGAGCAGCGCCGGAAGGCGGCCCGCGAGGCCAGAGCGGCGGGAACGACGCCGAGCGCCCGCAACGCCACGACCGGCGCGTCCAAGCAGCCTCACACGCTGCCGAAGCACGACCCGCACCACCACGTGCAACGGCTCGACAGCATCCACAGGGGCAAGCAGCAGGACGAGTCGCCGAGCCCGAAGCCGGGCTACGGCGAGCCCGCCTCCAAGAGGCGCCGCGAAAGCTGATCCGCCCCACACTCGTGCCGTACGCAGGAGACCGGCGCCGCCACGCCCGACGGCGGGCGGACCCGGTCCCTCCGCGGACGCCGCCCCGGCCCGGCCCAACGCCGGCGGCCGGGCGGCGGCGTCCCGGCGACTGAGGAAGAGGATGATCCATGAAGATCGCGAGCACTCGCCAGGTCGAGGACCTGCTGGACGACCTCGACTTCCCGGCGAGCAAGCAGGAGATCGTCGACCACGCGGGCCGGCGGGGGTCCGGCACGAGAGGCGAGAAGGCCCTCGCCGCGCTCCCGCTCGGGGAGTACGGCAATCTCGACGAGGTGCTGAGATCCGTTCCGCTGGACCCGGCGCCCGACCGCAGCGCCTCGGAACGCGACCGCCAGAGGCTCCACCACCGCAAGCCGGGCCTCGCCGAGCACATGCGCGAGACCGAGCCTCCGCCCATCGAGGAGGAGCTGCGCGACGAGCCCGGGGACAGGTGGCGCTGACTGTGACCGCACCGTCCCGTCCTCTGCGAAACGCTTGCGTTTCGCTGGAGCGTGCCATAGCTTCGGGCGGGTAATCGTCCGGATGCGCTGAGTGCGGGGGGTCATGGAGAACGACGTGGTGACGTCCGCCCGATGAGGGCGGGGAGACCGGGGACCCCGGGGCGGTGCGCCGCACGCGGCTGACGCCGGAGCGCGAGGGCGAGCTCTACGAGGCCGTTCTCGACCTGCTGCGGGAGGCCGGGTACGACTCGCTGACCATGGAGGCCGTGGCGGCCCGGTCGCGGTCGAGCAAGGCGACCCTCTACCGCCAGTGGAGGACCAAGCCGCAGCTCGTCGCGGCGGCCCTGCGCCACGCCAAGCCGTTCACCCTGGACGACCTGGACACCGGGACGCTGGCCGGCGACCTGTACGAGATGGCCCGCCGGGCCGGTGAGGGCAAGAAGGACCTGGCCCTCGTCCGCGCCGTGGCCCCGGCCGTACGGCACGACCCCGACCTGGCCGACGCCATGCGCAAGGCCCTGGTCGAGCCCGAACTGGAAGTGATGCGCGCGATCCTCGGGCGCGCGGCCGCGCGGGGTGAGATCCCCGCGGACTCCCCGGCCCGCGAGTTCCTGCCGCACATGTGGGCCGGGGCGATGTTCGCCCGCCCGCTCGTCGAGCAGCGGGAGCCCGACACCGAGTACCTCCGGCGCTACCTGGACGCCGTCGTCCTGCCCGCGCTGACACGCGAATAAGCCGCCGGCCGTCCCGCCGACCCGGACGCCGGCCACCATCTGCCGTTCCCTGGAGGGACCCTCATGTCAACAAGTGCCGTCGGCGATCGCGTCGACACGGCCTCGCCGGCCGGCACGCGGACCGGCGGGGAGGCGCCCCGGCCGTCCGCCCGCCGCTGGTGGGCGCTGGCCGCCATCGGGCTCGCCCAGCTCATGGTGGTGCTGGACGCCACCATCGTGAACATCGCCCTGCCGTCGGCCCAGCACGAGCTCGGCTTCGACAACGACGGCCGGCAGTGGATCGTGACCGCCTACTCGCTCGCGTTCGGCAGCCTGCTGCTGCTCGGCGGGCGCCTCGCCGACCTGTTCGGCCGCAGGACGACGTTCCTGATCGGGCTGGTCGGGTTCGCGGCGGCGTCCGCGCTCGGCGGGGCGGCGAGCGGGTTCACGATGCTCGTCGCGGCGCGCGCGTTGCAGGGCGTGTTCGGGGCGCTCCTCGCGCCGTCCGCGCTGTCGCTGCTGACCACGACCTTCACCGACCCGAGGGAGCGGTCGAAGGCGTTCGGCATCTTCGGCGCGATCGCCGGCACCGGCGGCGCCATCGGCCTGCTGCTCGGCGGGCTGCTCACCGAGCACCTCGACTGGCGCTGGACGCTGTACGTCAACGACATCATCGCCGTCGCCGCGGTGATCGGAGCCGTCGCGTTCCTCAGCAGGCAGCCTCCGACGCAGCGGCCGAAGCTCGACGTCCTCGGCACCGTGCTCGTCGCGACCGGCCTGTTCGGCGTCGTCTTCGGGTTCGCCAACGCCGAGACCCACGCGTGGGACGACTGGCGGTGCTGGGCGTTCCTCGCCGCGGGCGGCGTGCTGCTGGTGCTGTTCGCGCTGTGGCAGCTCAAGGCGAGCCACCCGCTGCTGCCGCTGCGCGTGCTCGCCGACCGCAACCGCGCCGCCTCGTACCTGAGCGTGTTCATCACGGGCACGGGCATGTTCGCGATCTTCCTGTTCCTGACGTACTACCTCCAGCAGACGATGGGCTACTCGCCGGTCAGGACGGGCCTGGCGTTCCTGCCGATGATCGGCGCGCTGATGGTCACCGCGCAGGTGACGACCAACGTGCTGCTCCCGCGGCTCGGCCCGAAGCTGCTCGTCCCCGCCGGGATGGTGATCGCCGGGGGCGGCCTGGTCTGGCTGACCAGGCTCGGCCTGGACAGCGGCTACAACGCGCAGGTCCTGCCCGCGCTGCTGGCGCTCGGCGTCGGCATCGGCACGATGATGCCGACCGCGATGAGCCTGGCGACGCTCGGCGTCGCGGGCCACGACCAGGGCGTGGCCTCGGCCATGGTCAACACCATGCAGCAGATCGGCGGCTCGATCGGCACGGCGCTGTTCAACACGCTGGCCGCGACCGCCGCCACCGGCTACGCCAAGGACCACGCCGGGATGGAGCGGCTGGCCGAGCACGCCACCGTCCACAGCTACCAGACGGCGTTCTGGTGGGCGGCCGGGTTCTTCGCCGCGGGACTCGTCGTCGCGGTCCTGCTGTACCGGCGGGGACGGCCGTTCGCCCACGCCCACACCCCGCAGCACGCCGCCACCGCGAAGCAGGACGCGCCCGCCGCGAAGCCGGACGAGCCCGCCCCGACGCAGCCGGACGGTGTCCCCGTGCCGCAGGACGCGTCGGCGCCGGACGGTGTGACGGCCTACCAGACGCCCGCCGTGCAGGACACCCGCCCGGCGGCCCCCGCCATGGCGAACGCGCCGGCGGCTCCGCAGGCCCAGGGCGCGGCGGACGAGGCGCGGACGGCCGGTCCCGCGCTGTACGGCCGGGTCCTGACCGGCGGAGACGTCCCGGTGCCCGGCGCCGCCGTCACCCTGATCGACTCGACCGGACGCCAGCTCGGCCGCACCGTCACGGGCGGGGACGGCGCGTACGTCCTGCGCGCTCCGAGCGCCGGGACGGCCGGGAGCGGCGGGCCGTACGTGCTCGTCGGCTCGGCGGCCGGCCACCAGCCGCAGGTCGCGACGCTCGACCTCGGCGCCGCCCCGCTCGGCTTCGACCTGACCCTCGGCGGGACGGGCGAGCTGACCGGGACGGTGCGCGCGGCGGGCGCGCCGCTGCCCGGCGCGGTGGTGGTGGCGACCGACCAGCAGGGCGAGGTCGTCGGCTCCGCCACCACCGGCCCGGACGGCGTGTACCGGCTGCGCGGTCTCGCGCCGGGCCCGTACACGCTGGCCGTCAGCGCCGCGGGGCACCGGCCGCTGGCCGAACCCGTCGCCGTGGAGGGCGGCGCCGAGACCATGCGCGACGCCGACCTCCAGCCCGTCGCGGCGGTCTCCGGAACGGTGCGGGGCCCCTCCGGCGAGCCGCTCAAGCACGCCCGGGTCACGCTCCTGGACTCCGCGGGCGAGCTGCTCGCCCAGAACGTCACCGGCTCCGACGGCGCGTACTCGTTCACGGGCCTGGAGGGCGGCGACTACACGGTGCTGGCCAGCGGGTACGCGCCCGTGAGCGCGACCGTCATGGTCTCCGGCCCCGGCCGCGAGGACCTCGACCTCACGCTCGGCAACGGGGCGGGGCCCGGCGCCGCCGCACCCTGGAGCACCTCCTAGCGCGGCGCGCGGCGCGCGGCGCCCGGCGGACCGTTCAGGCGTCGGGCGCCGTGTGGACCCTGACCCCGTCCACGTAGGTCAGGGCGACGCGGGTGTCGCCGACGGCCTCGGGCGGCCCGGCGAACGGGTCGCGGTCCAGGACGACGAGGTCGGCGCGGTTGCCGGGGCGCAGGCTGCCGGTGTCGTCGAGGTGGTTCACGTACGCGGCCCCGGCCGTGTAGGCGGCGAGGGCCGCGGTCAGGTCTAGGGCCTGGGCGGGCAGGAACGGCTCGGCGGACGCGCCGGGAGCGACGCGGTTGACGGCGACATGGGCGCCCGCGAGCGGGTCGGGGCTGCTGACCGGCCAGTCGCTTCCGGCCGCCAGCGTCGCCCCGGCGCGCAGCAGGTCGCCGAACGGGTACTGCCACGCCGACCGTTCGGGACCGAGGAACGGGATCGTCAGCTCGTCCATCTGCGGTTCGTGGACGGCCCACAGCGGCTGGATGTTGGCTGTAGCGCCGAGCATCCGGAAGCGCGGGACGTCGTCGGGGTGGACGACCTGGAGATGCGCCAGGTGGGGGCGGGTGTCCCGCCACCCGTTGGCGGCCCGCGCGGCCTGGACCGCGTCCAGCGCCTCGCGCACCGCGCGGTCGCCGAGCGCGTGGAAGTGGACCTGGAAGCCCAGCGCGTCCAGCGCCGTGACGTGCTCTCTCAGCGCCGCCGGGTCGACGTGGCTGATCCCGGCGTTGGCGGTGGCGCGGCCGCGGGCGTCGAGGTACGGGGCCGTCATCGCGGCGGTGAAGTTCTCCGCGATGCCGTCCTGCATGATCTTGACGGTGCCGCAGCGGAGCCGCCCGACGGTCAGGCGCTCGCGCCGTTCCACCAGGTCGGGGAGCTGCTCGGCGCCCCGGCCCCGGGACCACCACAGCGCGCCGACGACCGTCGCGGTGAGCGACCCGTCGCGGGCGGCGGCCAGGTACGCGCCGGAGATGTCCGGGTAGCCGTCGCTTCCCGCGACCAGCGCGTCCTGCCACGCCGTGATCCCGAGCCCGTGCAGCAGGGCCTGGGCGCGCAGCAGCCCGGCGAGCCGCTCCTCCTCGGTCGCGGGCGGGACGAGGTCGCCGACGAGCGCCATCGCGCCCTCCTGGAGCAGCCCGGCGGGCGCTCCGGACGGGTCGCGCTCGATGCGCCCGCCGGACGGGTCGGGGGTGGCGGCGGTGATCCCGGCCAGCTCCAGCGCCCGGCCGTTCACCCATGCCGCGTGGTGGTCGCGGTCCATCAGGAAGACCGGCCGGTCGGGCACCACCGCGTCCAGGGCGGCCCGCGTCGGCACGCCGCGCTCGAAGCTCTCCCGCGACCAGCCCGCCCCGGTGATCCACTCCTTCCCGGGGTGCGCGCCGGCGTACGCGCGGATCAGGCGGGAGTACTCGCGCGCGTCGGTCGTCCCGGTCAGGTCGCACGTCTCCAGCTCCATCCCGCCCATGACGGCGTGGACGTGCGCGTCCTGGAACCCCGGAAGCAGCGGCCGCCCCCGCAGATCGACCACCTCCGTACGCGGCCCGACCAGCTCCCTCGGGTCGCCGTGGCCCACCGCGACGATGCGCCCGTCCCGCACGGCCAGAGACCCGGCCCGCGAACGGGCGGGGTCCATCGTCATGACGGGACCGCCGGTGAACAGCAGATCAGCGGGCGCGTGGCTCATACGCTCCACCCCAGCAGGACCGCTCGGCGCGGGCAAGCACCGCGCGTTGTCCGTCCACGGCCGCCGTCCGGAGGGCTCGCGCACCGCCGATCCAGAAATCTTGCAGCGGCCAAAGTAGATATTCCGGAAGGCATGGGGTATCGTTCCTGCCATCGAAGAGAGACAAGTCCATGAGTCGCGGCAGAGGACGAACTGCCCGAGCAGATGGGCGGCGCGAGCCGGACGTGCCGGGGCCGACGCAGTGCAAGGGGCTCTGGCAGACGGACCGCGTCCGGGCGGCCGAGAGGCCGCCGACGTGAAGGAAGTCCGGCCGTACGGGTCGGAGAGACGGTGTTGTACATCAGGGGCCCCGGCGCCGCGGTCTGGCGCTGGGGCCCCCGTTGTCGTTCCCCGGAACGGCATCGCAGACGGCAGTACGGAAGGTTTTGTGGAAGCACCCCAGACGGCTCCGGCCGGCGACCGGTACGACGACGCGCACGACGCCGGCGAGGCGCCGGACACGCTCGACGGCAAGCTCGACGACGACGACTACCCGGCCTACAGCATGGGCCGCGCGGCGGAGATCCTGGACGTCACCCCGGCGTTCCTGCGCAGCCTCGACTCCGCCAAGCTGATCGTCCCGCAGCGCTCGGGCGGCGGGCACCGCCGCTACTCGCGCTACCAGCTCCGGCTCGCGCAGCGCGCCCGCGAACTGATCGACCAGGGCACCGCCCTGGAGGCGGCCTGCCGGATCATCATCCTGGAAGACCAGCTCGCCGAGGCCCAGCGCATCAACGCCCAGCTCCGGCGCGGCCACCGCAACGGCACGGGCGACCCGCCCGCCCCCGGGCACTGACCCCGCCCGCGATCGCGCGGTGGTCCCGTCCGCGGTCGCGCGGTGGTCCCGTCCGCGGTCGCGCGGTGGTCCCGTCCGCGGTCGCGGGGTGGTCCCGTCCGGCGGCCTGTCCTCCGGCTCGGCGTCCGCCACGCGACGGCCCGGCGGCCCGGCGGGCGGTCAGACCGTGATCGCCTGTCGGCCGGCGGACCGCCGCACCGCGATCCGCTTGCGCGGCCCTCCGCCCTGCCCTGCGGCCCGGCCTCCGCGCGCTGCCCGGCGGCCTGCCGCGCCGGCCGGTCGCACTGGCGCTCCAACCCTCCGCGCGAACGGGGCGGTCGGCGTCGGCGGACGTCGCGGCGGGGCGTCCTGGCCGGTCGGTGTCAGTCGCCTTCGGGGAAGCGGTAGCTGGTCTGGGCGTGCGGCTGCTTGGCGAACGCGAGCACCTTGCCCGGGACGATCCGGAAGACCGCCGCGGGATCGTTCTTGCCGCCGAAGACGCCGTCGCCGACCTCGAAGTGCCACGCGCTGCCGTACTTGGCCTCGTACGCGTCGGCGAGCCGTCGCAGGGCGGCGTTGTCGGCGACCCGGGCCGCCGTGCCCTCCACGACGACGTCGAGGCCCTTGGCCCACGTGTTGTTCCCCGTGGTCAGCGCGACCTGCCGGTGGTGTTCGAGGTTGTGCGCCTTCTGCTCCCCGAGACCGGTGCAGAAGTGCATGGCGCCGTCGTGGAAGATCGCGATCAGCGGGGTCACGTGCGGTCGGCCGTCCGCCCGGACGGTGGTGAGCCAGTACAGCTCCGCCTCCTCCAGGACGCGCACCACGTCCGGCCACGGCGTCGGCTCCGCCGCCGGGTCGCCGAAGCGGCGGTCGAGTCGGGCGGTCGGCTCTGCGTCGGTCATCACGAACCTCCTGGCGCGCACGATGTGGATTCTTGTGAGAAGACCCCTCGGCCGGTGGGAACTCATCGGTCGCGGCCGTGCGGTGGTCAGCGCAGGATCTCGCACAGGGCGTCGAGGGCGTGCGGGTACGCGGACTCCGGCGGGGTGCTGTAGCCGACGATGAGGCCCTGCGGGTTCGGGCCGGGACGCTGCCAGAACTCCTCCAGGGGCTGAACGGCCAGGCCGCGCGAGCGAGCGCGGCGCAGCGCCTCGGCCTCGTCCGGACCCGGCTGCGGGAGGGGCAGCAGGGCGTGCAGCCCGGCCGCGACGCCCTGCGCGCGGACCCGCGGGGCCCGTTCGCGCAACCGCCGGACCAGCAGGTCGCGGCGGCGCCGGTAGCGCAGCCGCGCCGCGCGCACGTGCCGGTCGTACGCGTGGCTCTCGATCATGTCGGCGAGGACGAGCTGCCCGAGCGACTGGGTGTGGGCGTCCGCCAGGTACTTGGCCTCGGCGACCGGCCCGACCAGGCGGGCGGGCAGCACCATCCAGCCGAGGCGCAGCCCCGGGCCCAGCGTCTTGGACGCGGTGCCGACGTAGACGACGTGCTCGGGGGCCGTGCCCTGCACCGCGCCGACCGGCCGCCGGTCGTAGCGGAACTCGCCGTCGTAGTCGTCCTCGACGACCGTCCCGCCGGTGGCCCGTGCCCAGGCGGTCGCGGCGTGGCGGCGGTCCGGACGCAGGGTGGCGCCGGTCGGGTACTGGTGGGCGGGGGTGAGCACGACCGCCCCGGCGCGCTCGAAACCGGCGCCCGCGAGGAGCCCCGTACGGGCGCCCAGGCCGTCGGCCGGCAGCGGCACGACGTCCGGCCCGGCGCGCCGTACCAGCGCCCGGTGGTACGGATGGCCGGGGTCCTCCATCGCGAACGCGGCCGTCCCGGCGTCCGCGAGCACGCGCGCGAGCAGGCCGAGCGCCTGCGTGTAGCCGGAGGTGACCACGATCCGTTCGGGATCGGCGGCCACGCCGCGGGCGCGTCCGAGGTAGCCGGCCAGGGCCGCGCGCAGCTCGGGGCGGCCCCGCGGGTCGCTCAGCGCGTGGACGTCGGGCGGCGCGGTGGCGAGGACGCGCCGGGTGGAACGCAGCCAGTCCGCGGCCGGGAAGGCGGTCAGATCGGGGCGTCCCGGCCGCAGGTCGTACCGGGGCGCCTCGTCCGCCTCGGGGGACGCGGCGGCCGGGCCGGTCCGCCCGTCGCCGGGGCGCCGGACCCGCGCGACCCTCGGCCGCGCGCCGGGACGGCTCGCCAGGTAGCCCTCGGCGGCGAGCTGGTCGTACGCGGCGCTGACCGTTCCGCGGCCCACACCCAGGTGCAGCGCCAGCGCCCGGGACGACGGCAGCGCGGTGCCCGGCGCCAGGCGGCCCGCCTGGACGGCCGAGCGCAGCGCGCGCTCCAGACCCGCCCGGCGGCCCAGCGACGGGTCGAGGTCCAGATGGAGGTCGATGCCCGAACCTGTTCGATCTTTCGGCATGAGACTGGATCTTAATTTCGGACCGGTCGCCTCCTAGCGTTCGGGAGGGCGGGACCGGACGTCGGCCCGCCACTCCGCCGGGCCTCCGCGCCCTTCCTGACAGGGAGTCACCTTGCTCGTTCTCACCCAGCTCAGCGACCTCCACCTCGACGGCGGAGAACGGCGCGCCGCCCGCGCCGAACGGATCATGGACCATCTGAACGGCCTCGCCGCCCCCTCGACGCGGTCCTCGTCACCGGGGACATCGCGGACCACGGCGCGCCCGAGGAGTACGAGCAGGCCCTGAAGGTGCTGTCCTCGCCGTACCCGGTGCTCACCTGCCCCGGCAACCACGACGCGCGCGGACCGTACGGCCGGGTCCTGCTGGGACGCGAGAGCGGCGGCGACGCGGCCCCCGTCAACACCGCGCACCGGATCGGGGGCGCCGTCTTCGCGCTCTGCGACTCCACGGTCCCGGGCGAGGACCGCGGGTTCCTGGCCGACGAGACGCTCGCCTGGCTGGACGCCGTGCTCGCCGCCGAGCCCGCGGCCCCGGCGTTCGTGTGCTTCCACCACCCGCCCGTCCCGCTGCACGCCCCGTACGTCGACCCGATCCGCCAGTTCGGCGAGGAACGCCTGGCCGCCGTCATCGCGCGGCACCCGCAGGTGGCGGCCTTGCTGTGCGGGCACGCGCACACGGCGGCGGCCACCTCCTTCGCCGGACGCCCGCTGCTGGTGGCGCCCGGCGTCGTCTCCCGCCTCGTCTTCCCGTGGCGCGAAGGCGAGGGCGAGCCCGTCGACTACGAGGCGCCCCCGGCGGTCGCCTTCCACGTCCTCCACGACGACCAGCGCCTCGTGACCCACTACCGCGCCCTGCCCTGACCCCTGGCAGAGTCGATATCCGTGATGGGAAGTCCTCAACGGCTGTTCCTGGGTTCTGCGGGGTTGGGGGCGCTGCCCGCCTGGCTGGCCTCGCTGCCCGTCGCGCCGCGCCGGGCCGCGCTGGTGCCCACGGCCGCCAACCGGCTTCGGTCCGCGCCCTTCGTTCGCGGGGCCGCTGACCTGCTCGTTGCCGCGGGCATGGTCGTTGAACGCTTGGATCTCGAACCCGCCGCGCCGTACGACGTCGAGCGCGTGCTGGGCCGGGTCCAGGTCGTCGTGGTCACCGGCGGGCACGCCATGTTCCTGTTGCAGCACGTGCGGCGCAGCGGGTTCGACCGGCTCGCGACGGCCGCGGTCTCCGGCGGGGGACTGGCCTACGCCGGGATCTCGGCCGGAGCGACGCTCGCCGGGCCGGACCTCCGGCCCCTGCGTGCGGCGGACGACCCGGGGGCCGTCACGTCGACCGCCGGGCTCGGGCTCGTGCCGTTCGCGGTGCTGCCCCATCGCGACCGGGGACGCGCCGCGCGGCACGACCGGCTGGCCGCCGACCCCGCGCGGCCGTGCCCCATGGTCTCGATCAACGACGACCAGGCCGTCACCGTCACCGGTACGAGCTGGGAGATCCGCCCGTCCGGCCCTTGGACCGGGGTCCCGTAGGGCGCCGAGGCGGTGGACGGCGGGTGGACGGCGGGCGGTCGGCGGTGTCGTGGACGGACCGGGCTTTCGGGGGCGTTCGGGGCGAGGCAGGATGGTGGGGTGCTGGTTCGCATCGAAGCGTCGGAGCTGCCTGGCCGCGAGTGCGGTCAGGGGCCGGGAGACCCCGGCTACCGCAACGTTCACGTGGGCGTCCAGCGGAAGGACCGCCCCGACGAGATCCTCGGCCTCCACCCCGGCGACGCCGCCTCGGCGGCGTGGGACCTGGAGGTCGACGCCGCCCGGAAGGAGACCGGGTGGGATCTCCGCGGCCCGTACGTGCAGGGCCGTCCCGGCGGCCGGTTCGTCTACCTGTCGTGGGGGACGGTGGACGGGGACGGGGCGTTCGCGATGTTCCGCCGGGCGAAGCTGTGGTTCGACGGCGTCGCGCCGGACGTCATGGAGGCCGCAGCGCGGAACGGCCTGCTCCTCGCGCGGCTCGGCCTGACCGACGCCCGCGGCGAGCCGCTGTGCGCGACGGTCCGCCCGCCCCTCGTCCGCTGGACGGCACCCGCCGCGTGAGCTGGGGGACCCCCTTCCGTACGCCCCGGAGCTCTCAGCAGAACGCGATCGCCGCTCCGGTCGCCATCGAGTGCTTCGCCGCGCGGATGAGTTGCAGGCATTCGCGCGACTCGACGCCGTAGCGCCGCCAGACCTCGCCCTCCGAAGCCTCGGCGTCGCACGCACCGGTCACCTCCTCGGAATCGGGATCGAGGTCTTCGGGCAGGCCGAGCGCGGCGGCGACGCCGCGGGCCTCCGCCAGCAGGCGCACCGACGAACCCAGGAGCGCCCCGGGAAGCCGTTCGTCGAACAGGACCGGCGCGAAATCCACCGGAACGTAGTAGCCCTCGCAGTCGGAGTGATGGACGAGATGGTCGAACGGACCGGCCGGGGTCCGCGGACAGGCGTCGTACGACTCGGCGAGCAGCGGATCGTCCGTCGCGTCCCCGACGGCGTCGAGGGGCTCCGGCAGGCTCGCGTTCCGTTCGAGATGGACGGCGAGGCGACGCAGGGCGTGCAGGCCCCCGTAGCCCGACATCTCGTAATCGGCGACGTCCTCTTCGTCCAGGTCGGGTTCGTCCCACCGCTCGGCTCCGGCCCCGGCGAGCAGCTCCCGGGCGATCGCGAAGTGCGCCCGGAACGTCTCGGCTTCCTCGTCGTCCCCGATGTCCGCGAGGAGGCCGACGATCACGTTCAGTCCCATGGGCGGGATCCTGCCAACCGGGTCGGACAGAACAGGACCCCCGCACGGACGGGACGGGACGGCCGGGCCGTTCAGCGTGAGTCGCGGGGGGCCGGGCAGGTGGAGTCGCGGTGGGGGAGCGGGCCGCCGCTCAGGTAGGCGGCGACCGCGCGGTCCGCGCAGGGGACGGGGCGCTTGCCCTCCAGCCCGCGCCCGAAGACGCCGTGCGAGCGGATGTCGACCGTCACCAGGCGCGATCCGGCCAGCTTGCGGTGCAGGGCGACCGCGCCGGGATAGGGGACGTTGTTGTCGCGGCGGGCCTGGAGCATGAGCACGGGCACCGCGTTGCCGATCCGCACGGCGGGTTCGCGGGGCGCGACGGGCCAGAACGCGCACGGGGCGATCATCCCGTTGACCAGCGGCCCGAACACGGGCTGGTCCGCGCGGCCGCGCTGCATGTTCGCCCAGTACCGCTCTGGGTCCCGCGGCCAACCCCCGGCGGGCCAGCCGCCGTCCCCGCACATGAACAGCGCGCCGCCCACCATGAGGTCGGCCAGCCCGGACGAACCGGCCAGGCGCAGGAACCCGGCCAGGTCGGCGTCGGGCGTGACGGGCCTGCCCGCCGCGGCGTCGGTCAGCGTACGGACGGAACGGGCCAGCGCAGGATCGTTCTCGGTGTGCTGGACGAGCTGCCGGAAGTACAGGCGCAGCAGCGGGGCGTTGAGCGGCTGCCCGGCGACCGTGATCGGACGGGTCTCGGCCCGCGCCAGCAGCCGCTGCACCCCGGCGCGCACGCGCGCGGGGGTCGTGCCGAGGCGGTACTCCCTCGAATGCCGCGCGGTCCATGCCGCCCACTCGTCCAAGCCCGACTCCAGGGGCCCGCCCGCCTGGCGGAACAGTTCGTACTGCGTGGAATGCCCGTCGGTGGAGGAGTCGATGACGATGCGGTCGGTGTGGCGGGGGAACATCTGCGCGTAGACCGCGCCGAGGTCGGCTCCGTAGGAGGTGCCGTAGTACGACAGCCTGCGCTCGCCCAGCGCGGCGCGGATGACGTCCATGTCGCGGGCCACGTTGCGGGAGGACGCGTGGGGCAGCAGGGCGGTGTTGCCGCCGTGCGCCCCGCAGCGTTCGGCCGTGGCGCGCGCGTCCCGTACGGACGCCTCGAAGTCCGCGCGCGGGGACGTCGCGCCGGGCGGACTCGGCGGCGGCGCGGGATCGCACGTGATCGGCGTGCTCTCGCCCAGGAACCGCGGATCGAACCCGATGAGGTCGTACCGGTCGGCCGCGCCCTTCAGCGCCGGACGCAGCGAAAGCGTGTAGTCCAGGCCCGTCCCACCGGGCCCGCCGGGATTGGACAGCAGGACGCCGCGCCGGTGCGCCTTGTCCCTGGCCGGGACGCGGGAGACCGCGATCTGGATCGTTCGCCCGCCGGGCGCCGCGTAATCGAGCGGAACGGTCACTCTCGCGCATTGCGCGCCCGCTTCGTTCAGCTCCTGCTGGCCCGGCGAGCACGGCCCCCAGACGAGCCGCTGGTGCTGGAAACGGGCCGTCGGCGACGGCCGGGACGCGGCGGACGCCGGAACGGCCAGCGCCGGGACGGCGGCCGCAGCCGCGAGGACGGCGGCCAGGGGAGTGGTGCGCATCGTGCTCCATTCGACTGGAATCGAGGAGCACGACACTAGGAACGTGGACGGCGATCCGACATCGGGCCAGCCCGTGATCCGACGACTAGGGCCGGCCCCCTTGACAGCCGCCGCACCCAGGCAGCCGCACTCGGGACGCCGCGCCGTTCGGGCCGCCGGAGCCGTTCCTCCGGGCTCAGTCGGTGCCGAGTTCCATGGCGGCGCGGTCGAGCAGCTCGTCGTCGGCGGCCTCGCCCCGCGAGGCGATGGCCCCGGCGGCGCCCTCGGGCATCGCGCCGATCAGCCCGGTCGAGGCCGCCTGCGCGGCGCCGATCAGCGTCGAGTGCGACGCGCTGCCGACCATGCCGAGCACCGCGTACTGCTCCAGCTTGGCGCGGGAGTCGGCGATGTCGAGGTTGCGCATGGTGAGCTGGCCGATCCGGTCGACCGGGCCGAACGCCGAGTCCTGAGTGCGCTCCATGGACAGCTTGTCGGGGTGGTAGCTGAACGCCGGCCCGGAGGTGTCGAGGATCGAGTAGTCCTCGCCGCGCCGCAGGCGCAGGGTCACCTCGCCCGTGACGGCCGTGCCGACCCACCGCTGGAGCGACTCGCGCAGCATCAGCGCCTGCGGGTCGAGCCAGCGGCCCTCGTACATCAGCCGGCCGAGCCGCCGCCCCTCGTTGTGGTACGCGGCGACCGTGTCCTCGTTGTGGATCGCGTTGACCAGCCGCTCGTACGCCGCGTGCAGCAGCGCCATGCCCGGCGCCTCGTAGATGCCGCGGCTCTTGGCCTCGATCACGCGGTTCTCGATCTGGTCGGACATGCCGAGGCCGTGCCGGCCGCCGATGGCGTTGGCCTCCAGCACCAGGTCGACCGCGGAGCCGAACTCCTTGCCGTTGACCGTCACCGGCCGGCCCTGCTCGAAGCCGATCGTGACGTCCTCGGCGGGGATCTCGACGGTCGGGTCCCAGAACCGCACGCCCATGATCGGCTCGACGGTCTCGATGCCCGCGTCCAGGTGCTCCAGCGCCTTGGCCTCGTGCGTCGCGCCCCAGATGTTGGCGTCGGTGGAGTACGCCTTCTCGGTGCTGTCCCGGTAGGGCAGGCCGTGGGCGAGCAGCCACTCCGACATCTCCCGGCGTCCGCCGAGCTCGCTGACGAACCCGGCGTCCAGCCACGGCTTGTAGATCCGCAGCGACGGGTTGGCGAGCAGGCCGTAGCGGTAGAAGCGCTCGATGTCGTTGCCCTTGAACGTCGAGCCGTCGCCCCAGATCTGCACGTCGTCCTCGAGCATCGCGCGCACGAGCAGGGTGCCGGTGACGGCGCGGCCGAGCGGGGTGGTGTTGAAGTAGCTGCGGCCGCCGGTCCGGATGTGGAACGCCCCGCAGGTCAGGGCCGCGAGCCCCTCCTCGACGAGGGCCGCCCGGCAGTCGACCAGCCGGGCGACCTCCGCGCCGTACGCCGTCGCGCGCCCGGGCACCGAGGCGATGTCGGGCTCGTCGTACTGGCCGATGTCGGCGGTGTAGGTGCACGGCACCGCACCCTTGTCGCGCATCCACGCGACAGCAACCGAGGTGTCGAGGCCGCCGGAGAAGGCGATCCCGACGCGTTCGCCGACAGGCAGGGAGGTAAGCACCTTGGACATGAGCAGAAGTATGCACCCCAATGTATTTCCATGCAACCGCCCCGCCGGAACCCGTCCCGGTCGCGCGGGCCGGCGCCGCGGCGCCGTCAGGAGTGCTGCTTGCGGCGCGGCCCTTGCCGGGGCGCCGGGCGGTCGGCGTGGCGGGCCACCGCGCCCTGGACGCTGATGCTGCTCTCGATGTGGCCGTCCAGGCCGGTGCGGTTGAGGATCCGCCGCAGCATCTCCGGCAGTTGCGCGAGGACGAAGCGGCCCTGGCGGGCGCGGACCGCCTTGTCGATCGCGATCAGTGCGCCGAGCCCGGAGGAATCGCAGAATTCCACTCCGGCCATGTCCAGGACGACGCACGGAGCCGTATGGGCCATCGCTTCGGCGGTGACGTGCTCCCGCATTATCTCCGCGGTGGTGAAGTCGATTTCCCCGCCCAGATGGACGATGACGCATCCGGGCCGCCGCTCGGTGTGAAAGCGCAGCCGGTCGGCGGCGGCGGCCGTGGACCGGGCACTCGAACGCGATGATCCGGTGGGCTCCTGCTGCTGGTCAGCGACGGTGCTCACGCGTGTCTCCTTCCCCGAGGCTCCCGTTCCCCGTGAGAACTACCGCATACCCGTGCGCACATCGATCATGCCGGGGAGGCGAAGTCCGTCGCCGATGGCGAGTGGCGCGCGACGCGTTCATCGGGGCCTATGGGAGGGGAATTGAATTCTCCAGGCAATTCGTTCGGGAGGCGGGACGGGCGGGATGCGGCGGCGGCCCCGCGGGCGACGACCACCCCATCGGTGACCGGACTCCGCGGCTCCGAGACCGCTCGCCGGACGCGTACGGCATCGCCCCTACCGGGGGCCACATCCGGCCTGACGGGTCCCTCCGGTCCCGATGGGGCGTGCCCGGCCGGTCGCGGCGGAATCGGACAGTGAATGCACAATTCGTTGGTGCTTTCTGGGGATATGCCTACGCAGGGCGGCCGCCCTTGGGCGCTCCGGGAAAGCCGCCTGGCGCATGGGCGAGGGGTCGGGACGGGGACCGTTCGGGGGCGATTTACCCTGGGTCCGTGGCCTGTGGCGATGTGCTGATCGTGGAAGACGATCGTGAAATTGGTTCGGATCTGGTCACGGTTCTGAGCGCGCACGGATATGCGGCGGTGCTGGCGGCGGACGGCTCGCGGGCGACGGAGTCGGCGCTCGGCCGGCCGCCGCAGTTCGCCCTCGTCGATCTCGGACTGCCGGACATGGACGGCGTGGCGCTGTGCCGTTGGCTGCGCGACGCCCTCCCCGAGGTGGCGCTCGTGGTCGTGACGGCGCGCAGCAGGGAGTTCGAGGTCGTCATGGCGCTGGACGCGGGAGCCGACGACTACGTGGTCAAGCCGTTCAGGGTGGCCGAGCTGCTGGCGCGGCTGCGCGCCCTCGACCGGCGCAGGGTGGCGCGGTTCGGGCCCGGGTCGGTCGGCGTGGGCGAGCTGCGGCTGGACCTGGCGGCCCGGCGCGTGCTCCTGGGCGGGGTGGAGGTGGATCTGCGGCCCCGCGAGTTCGACCTGCTGGCGCTGCTGCTGTCGCGCGCGGGCCGCGTGGTGTCCCGGGAGGAGCTGATGCGCCGGGTGTGGGGGACCGACTGGTTCGGCGCGACCAAGACGCTGGACGTGCACGTCTGCGCCCTGCGCCGCAAGCTGTCGGTGTACGGGCACGATCCGGGCCGCATCAGCACCTTGCGCGGCCAGGGATACCGCTACGAGACAGGCCCCTGAACCCCGTACGGAGGCGAACGACCCCGCGCCCCATCGTTCGCCGCCTCTCTGCCTGACCGATGGACGTCCCCGCTGTTCGCCGCCCACACCGTGAGCAGTGAACGCCCCCGTTGCCCACCGTTCGCCTGGCTGCCGGTGGGGAGTGGTCAGGGGTTGCGGCCGGTGACGGCGACTATCCGGTCGAGCAGTGGGGCGTCCGCGGGGACCTCGACGGCGGGGCCCCAGAGCGCGGGGACGGGGGCGTTCGGGACGAACGAGACGACGTGGTCGTAGCAGGCGCGCAGCGTCCCGTCCGGGAGGGCGATGCGCTGGCCGGTGGCCTTCGCGATGTCCCAGCCGTGCACCACCAGCTCGGTCAGCGCGATCCTGCCCCAGACCTCGTTGGGCAGTTCGAGGCCGCCCGTCGTGGTGGCGCCCTGCCAGGCCGCGGGGTCGGTCCAGGCTTCGCCGAGCGCCCGCAGGTGCTCGGGAACCGCCCGCAGGTGCTCGGGAACGCCGTCCCGGCCGCCGTCGCCGGGGTCCGCGGCGGCGGGCTCGTCCGCTTCCTCGCGGGCCGACTCCTTGCGGGCCAGCGCGGCGAACCCCACGGCCACCTGGTCGACGTGGCCGACGAGGTCGCCGACGCTGTACTCGGCGCACGGGGTGGCGGCGGCGAGCTGGTCGCCGGCGACCCCCGCCAGGACGTCGATCATGGAACGGCACGCGGGCCTCAGGTCGATCATCGTTGCTCCTCTTCGGCGGCGTTTCCTTCGGGTCGCGGCGCGACCTCGGAGATACAGACGACCGTCGGCGCCGGGAATCGTCGGGGCCGGAGGGAAACGGGGGACGTACGGGCTCACTGTGGCGTGTCGGTCTCGATCGCGGCGGCACGGAGCGCGGCGGCGAGGCGGGCGGCCGGTTCGGGGAGCGGCCCGGGGAGGCGGGCGAGCAGGAGGCGCCGCTGCTCCTGGGGTCCGCCCCGCACAGGGAGGGCGCGCACGCCGGGCGGTAGCGCAGGGGCCAGCGAGACGGGCACGGTGGTGATCCCGCAGCCGGCGGCGACGAGGTGGAGCTTGGCCAGCCAGTCGCGCGCGGTGTGGGCGATCTCGGGGCGTTCGTCCAGGCCGGGCCACACCCCCATGACCTGGTCCTCGCCCGCGCCGGCGATCCAGCTCCGCCCGTTCAGGTCGGCGACGTCGACGTACTCGCCGCGGGCGAGCGGATGCCCGGCGGGCACGGCGACCTGGAGGCCGCGTTCGGCGAGCGTGCGCAGTTCGAGGGCCGGCGTCTCGGTGTCGGGCGGGCGGAACGGCGGAGCCGAGGCCAGGACGGCGAGGTCGATGGTCCCGGCGCGCAGCGCGCGCACCTGCGCCGGGGTGCTGCCCTCGCGGGTGATCACGGTGATGGACGGGTGCGTCCGGCGCAGCGCGGCGAGCGCCCGGGGCACCAGCACGGCCCCGGCGCTGGCGAACCAGCCGAGGCGGACCGTGCCGTGCTCGTCGGGCAGGCCCGCGAGTTCCCGCGCGGTGGAGTCGATCTGGTCGATCACCGTGGCGGCCCGGCGCACCACGATGCGCCCGGCCGGCGTCAGCCGCACCCCGTCGTGGCGGCGCTCCAGCAGCGGCGCGCCGGCCGCCCGTTCCAGCGAGGCGATCTGCCGGGAGACCGCGGACTGGGTGTAGCCGAGCGCGGTGGCCGCTGCGGTGAGCGTGCCGCGCTCGGCCACCTCGCGGAAGACGCGCAGCGCGGTGAGTGAGGCGTCGCTGAAGGCCATGACGTTCAAGCATAGGCGGGGTGACGAACTTTCGCTGGTGGCATGGTCGGCGGATGCCTACCGTGATCGTCATGGGGGCGCCGCCGGGCCGTCGCGCGGCGGCGCCCGCCGTTCAGACCGTTTGCTCGGACCGTGAGGAATCCCATGACGACCGCACCGAAAGTCGCCCTGGTCACCGGGGCCACCCAGGGCCTCGGCCTGGCCCTGGTCGAAGGGCTCGCCCGCCGGCTGGCCCCCGACGACACCGTCTACCTCACCGGCCGCGACGCCGGCCGCGTCGCCGAGGCCGTCCGCGCCGTGCCCGGCGGCGGGGCCCGGGTCCGCGGCGAGCTCCTCGACGTCGCCGATCCCGAGGCCGCCGCCCTGCTCGCCGGACGGCTGGAGGAACGGCACGGGGGCGTCGACATCGTGTTCAACAACGCCGTCATGCGGGTGGGCCCCGACGACGACCCGCGGGAGATCATCGACGGGTACGCCGAGGTCAACAACTTCGGCACCACCCGGGTGCTGAGGGCGTTCGGCCCGTTGCTGCGCGACGGCGGGCGGCTCATCGTCGTGGCCAGCTCGCTCGGCACCCTGCACCACCTCGCGCCCGTGCTGCACGACCGCTTCGACGGCCTGGCGTCCCTGGACGAGGTGGACGAGCAGACGGCGGCCTGGCGGGACGCCGTCAAGGACGGCACCGCTCGCAGCGGGGCCTGGCCCGGCTTCGTCAACATCCCGTCCAAGATCGCCCAGGTCGCCGCCGTGCGGGCCCTCGCCGAACGGCGGCGCGAGCGGGACGCGGCGCGCGGCGTCCTGCTCGCCGCCGTCTGCCCGGGGATGCTGAACACCCCGACCTCGGCGCTGTGGTGGGACGTCGGCGACGCGGCCACGCCCGCGCAGGGCGCCGTCCCCCTTCTGGACCTCGCGCTCGGCCCGGTCGACCCCGACCACTACGGGCAGCTCGTCCGCCACGGCAAGGTGGTGCCCTGGCGGCCGTGACCTCCGTGCCTTGGGGGCATCCGTCCGCGTACGGTTCGGACGTGCGCGGGCGGGGCGGCGGAGTCAGCTCGCCGGGCTCGCCGCCGTCCGCGAGTGGCGGCGCGTGAGGGCCCGGTCGAGGAGGACGGTCGGCACGATGGCCGCCGCCAGAGCGGCGCCGATCCAGGCGACCGAAGTGACGTCCGCCCCGGCGTTGAGGGCGAGCCCGGCGAGCGCCGGCACGAGGCTGATCCCGAGCTGGAACGCCGAGACGGTGGTGGCCCCGGCGAGCGTCGGCGCCTCGGCCGCGATGGTGAACACCCGCCCGTAGACGGCCGGGTTCAGGACGAAGCCGGCGATCCCGAGGAGCAGGACGAGGGGGACGACGGCCCACGCGTGTCCCGCGAGCAGCGCCAGCAGGACGGAGACGGCCATGATCCCGAACGCTCCGGTCAGGAGCGCGTGCGCGGGCCGCCTGTCGGCGATCCGGCCCCCGATGGACAGCCCGACGAAGGCGCCCACGCCGAACAGCGCGAGGACCGCGGGGACCCATGCGCCCGGCATGCCGGTGATGTCGGTCAGCAGCGGCGCCAGGTAGTTGAACGAGATCATGTAGGCGGCGGTGCTCAGGATCGTGGCGGCGTAGACGACCCACAGCTGCGGCCGCCCCATGGTGCGCAGCTCGCGCCGTACGCTCGGCTCGGCGTCCGTGCTCGTCGCGGGCACCGCCAGCAGGGTCAGGACCGCGCCCGCCGCGGTCAGGGCGACCACGCCCCAGAACCCGCCCCGCCATCCGGTGAAGTAGCTGAGCGACGCGCCCGCCGGCCCGCCGGCGACCATCGCCAGGCTGAGCCCGCTGACGACGACCCCGGAGGCGCGCGCGGTGCGGTCCGGCGTGACCAGGCCGATCGCGGTGACGGCCGCGACCGCCCAGAACCCCGCGTACGCCAGGCCGCAGACGAACCGGGTGGCCAGCAGCACCCCGTAGCCGTCGGTCAGCAGCCCGATCGCCAGCGAGACCGCGAACACGCCCTGGGTGGCCACCAGCGTGGTCCGCCGCGGCCAGCGCAGCGTCATGATGGCGAACGGGGGCCCGCCGATGACGACGCCGATGGCGAACGCCGAGATCAGCGCCCCGGCCGACGACAGTCCGACCCGGAGATCGTCCGCGACCGCCGGGAGGACCCCGGCCAGCAGGAACTCCGCGCTGCCCATCGCGAACAGGCTGAACGCGAGCAGGTAGACGCCGAGCGGCAGCCTCCCGCCCGTGCCCCGCGCCCGCCGCGCGGTCCGGACGTCCACCTCGTTCGTCGCCTCCGTCACGGCGATCACCTCCGCGGCCGATGGTGCGGCCCCGGGGCCGGCGGGCCAACTTCCGTTGCCGAACCCGGGACGCGCCGGCCGGGGGAGCCGGACCGTTCAGGCGAACGGATCGTTTTCTTGACTCATTCAAGAAAAGCTGGTTGGCTCACGGGCATACGAGCGTCCGACGAACGAGCCGCATCGGAGCGAGCCTTGCCTGAGAACGACCAGAAGCCGTTGACCACCGTCGCCGGCGCGCCGGTGGCCGACAACCAGAACTCCATGACCGCCGGCGCCCGCGGCCCGATGCTCCTCCAGGACGTGTGGTTCCTGGAGAAGCTGGCCCACTTCGACCGCGAGGTCATCCCCGAGCGCCGGATGCACGCGAAGGGGTCGGGCGCGTTCGGCGCCTTCACGGTGACGGGCGACATCACCCGCTACACCCGCGCCAAGATCTTCTCCGAGGTCGGCAAGAGGACCGAGCTGTTCGCCCGGTTCTCGACCGTCGCGGGGGAGCGCGGCGCGGCCGACGCCGAGCGGGACATCCGCGGCTTCGCGCTGAAGTTCTACACCGAGGAGGGCAACTGGGACCTCGTCGGCAACAACACCCCGGTGTTCTTCTTCCGCGACCCGCTGAAGTTCCCCGACCTCAACCGGGCGGTGAAGCGGGACCCGCGCACCAACCTGCGCGACCCCGAGAACAACTGGGACTTCTGGACGAACCTGCCGGAGGCGCTGCACCAGGTCACGATCGTGATGTCGGACCGCGGCATCCCCGCGTCGTACCGCCACATGCACGGCTTCGGCTCGCACACCTACAGCCTGGTCAACGCCGAGGGCGAGCGGTTCTGGGTGAAGTTCCACCACCGCACCCAGCAGGGCGTCAAGAACCTCACCGACGCCGAGGCCGAGGCGCTGGTCGGCCGGGACCGCGAGTCGCACCAGCGGGACCTGTTCGAAGCGATCGAGAACGGCGACTTCCCGAAGTGGAAGCTGTACGTCCAGGTCATGCCGGAGGCCGAGGCCGCGGACTACCGGTACCACCCGTTCGACCTGACCAAGGTGTGGTCGAAGAAGGACTACCCGCTGATCGAGGTCGGCGAGTGGGAGCTGAACCGCAACCCCGACAACTACTTCGCCGAGGTGGAGCAGGCCGCGTTCACCCCCGCCAACGTGGTGCCGGGCATCGGGTTCTCGCCCGACAAGATGCTCCAGGGCCGCCTGTTCTCCTACGGGGACGCGCAGCGGTACCGCCTCGGCGTGAACCACCACCAGATCCCGGTCAACGCGCCGAAGGCCCCGGTGAACTCCTACCACCGCGACGGCGCCATGCGCGTGGACGGCAACCAGGGCGGCGTCCCCGGGATCGAGCCGAACTCCTACGGCCGCTGGCGCGAGCAGCCGTCGTACCGCGAGCCGGGGCAGGCCATCGGGGCGTTCGCCGACCGGTTCGACTTCCGGGAGGACGACGACAACTACTTCGAGCAGCCCGGCATCCTGTTCCGCAACATGTCGGCCGAGCAGCAGCGCCTGCTGTTCGAGAACACCGCGCGGGCGATCGACGGCGCCTCGCGGGCGACCATCGAACGGCACATCGCCAACTGCACCCGGGCCGACCCCGCCTACGGCGAGGGCGTCCGCAAGGCGATCGAGGCCCTGGCGGCCCAGAAGCCCTGACACGCGCGGGCTTCCAGCAAGGCGAACACCCCGGCGCGGTGCGCGGACCCGCGCACCGCGCCGGGCACGTACCGGAAAGGATCGGAGAGACCGCCCATGAGCGACGCCGCACTGACCGCGGAGCAGACCGAGCGCGTCGTGGCGATGGCCCTGGACCTCGCGCGGGACGGCGAGACCGAACGGCTCGTGGAGTTCCTCGACCACGGGCTGCCGGCCGACGCGGCCGACCCCGCCGGCAACACCCTGCTCATGCTCGCCGCCTACCACGGGCACGCCGGCACGGTCCGCGCCCTGCTCGCCCGCGGCGCTGACCCCGACCTGCGCAACGCGCGCGACCAGGCCCCCATCGCCGGCGCGCTGTTCAAAGGCGCGGACGAGGTCGTGACCGTACTCCGCGAGGCGGGCGCCGACCTGGACGCGGGCACGCCCACCGCCCGCGCCGCCGCCGCCCTGTTCGGCCGAGAGCACCTGCTGCCCGGGTGACCGCCGTCCCGGCGGCTCCGGGGCCGCGGGGTTGCCTGGGTGTGGCGTTCCTAGGGTAAACGCGCCCTGGTTGATGGCCTCTGACCTGGTCAGACTCGTTGGAGCGGGGAAGAACCGCACCAACGGGGAGAGGGGTGAGCCATGGCCGGGACGGCTGAAGGCGTCGACGCCGACGTGGTCGGGACGTGGGTGACCGCGGACGGTCACATCCGCCAGGAGCTGCTGCCGGACGGGCGCTACGACGAGGCCCGCGGCGAGCGGCGCAGCGCGTACACCGGCCGGTACACGGTGACCGGCGCCCACCTGGAGTACGTCGACGACACCGGGTTCACCGCGACGGGCGACGTCCGGGACGGGGTGCTCTACCACGAGCATCTCGTCCTGTACCGGGAGACGACGGGCGGGGGGCGGTCCTGATGACGGGACGGCGGCTCGCCGGGAAGGTCGCGCTGATCACCGGCGCGACCGGCGGCATCGGCACAGCGACCGCCGAGCTCTTCGCCCGCGAGGGCGCCCGGCTGGTGCTCACCGACGTCGCCGAGGGACCGCTGGCGGACCTCGCCCGCCGGATCGAGGCGGGCGGCGCGGAGGCCGTCCACGCCCGCCTCGACGTCTCGTCCGCGCGGCAGTGGGACGAGGTGATCGCCCTCGTGCGCGACCGGTTCGGGACGCTGGACGTGCTGGTGAACCTCGCCGGCATCGTGGACTGGCCGGGCGTCGAGGACACGCGGGAGGACGCCTGGGACCGCGTCATCGACGTCAACCAGAAGGGCACCTGGCTCGGCATGAGGGCGGCGATGCCGCTGCTGCGCGCGAGCGGCGACGCGTCGGTGGTCAACACCTCGTCCGTGCTCGGGCTCGTCGGCAGCGGCGCCGCCGCGGCCTACCAGGCGTCCAAGGGCGCGGTGCGCCTGCTGAGCAAGACCGCCGCGGTCGAGTACGCGCGGCACGGCGTACGGGTCAACTCGGTGCACCCCGGCGTGGTCGCCACGCCGATGATCCAGGACATCCTGGACGAGGAGGGCGACCGGCAGCCGGACGTCCGGCGCACCCCGATGCGCAGGGCCGGGCGCGCCGACGAGATCGCGCCCGCCTACCTCTTCCTCGCCTGCGCCGAGTCCTCGTTCGTCACCGGCTCGGAACTCGTGGTCGACGGCGGCCTCACCGCGTACTGAGCCGCCTCAGCCGACAGCACAAGGAACACACATGACCATCACGACTGCGTCCAAGGAAACCGACGAGTTCGCCGGGAAGGTGGCCCTGGTCACGGGCGCCGCGCGCGGCGTGGGCAAGGAGACCGCGGCGCTGCTCGGCGCCCGCGGCGCCCGCGTCGTCGCCGTCGACGTGCGCCCGGCCGTTACGGACCTCCCGGACGAGATCCCGGGCGTCCTGGCGCTGACCGGCGACGTCACGCGGGAGGAGACCGCCGTCCGAGCGGTTCGGGCGGCCGTGGACGCGTTCGGCGGGCTGGACATCCTCGTCAACAACGCCGGCCGCGCCCTCAACAAGCCCGTCACCGAGACCACCGCCGCCGACTGGGACGCGGTGATGGCGGTCAACGCGCGCGGCTCCTTCCTCTTCGCCCGCGAGGCGTTCCGCGCCATGGAGGCGCGCGGCGGCGGGGCCATCGTCAGCACCGGCTCGTACACCTGCACCGTCGGCCTGCCCGAAGGCTCCGCCTACAGCGCGTCGAAGGGCGCGCTGGCCCAGCTCACCAAGGTCCTCGCGATCGAGGGCGGGCCGCTCGGCATCCGCGCCAACATCGTCGCCGCGGGCGTCGTCGAGACCGACTTCCTCGACTCGTTCCGCTCCGACAGCCGCGCGTACCTGGCCTCGTTCGCGGACGCGCAGCCGCTGGGACGGGTGGCGCGGCCCGAGGAGATCGCGGAGGTCCTGTGCTTCCTCGCCTCGCCGCGCTCCGGCTTCGTCACCGGGGCCGTGGTCGCCGCGGACGGCGGCCTCACCGCGATCTAGCCGCCCGGGCCCGGAACCGTCCTACGCCTCCTCGCCCCGGTCGCGGCAGAGCCGCCAGATCGCGGCCGCCGCCAGCCCCGCCGCGGTCGCCCGCACCGCGGGACGCGGGTCGCGGCCGGAACCGGAGACCCCCGTGCCGATGTTGATCGTCAGGTCCCGGCCGGCGGCCTCGGCCAGCACGGCGCGCGTCTGGTCCAGGGCCGAGTCGCCCAGCAGCGCCAGGTCCAGGACCTGCCGGGCGAGGTAGCGCTTGGACAGCGCCTCGTCGGCGAGCGCCCGCGCGATGCCGGGCAGCGCGTCCTCGAACGCCTCGATCGCCGACAGCTCCGGCGCCAGGCACCGCACCGAGCCCTCGACGTTCGCGAACGCCTTGCCCACGATGCCCACCATCGAGCTGGACCGGATGCCGTGCCGGGCGGCGCTGCGCAGCACGTCCATCAGCACCACGCCGAAGTTCAGGTCGGCGAGCGACCTGCCCACGACCTGCGGGACGATCCGGCGCATGTCCTCGGTGAAGCCGCTGAGGTCGGCCCACCGCGTCGCGTGCCCCATCTGCACCCAGCCCCGCGCCGCCGCCCGCGCGTCGTTCTGCGCGACGTTGACCAGCGTGAGCAGCCCCTGGACGCTCAGCCCCCGGTCGATCCGTCCCACCATGCCCCAGTCGATGACCGTCGCGCCCAGCTCGGGGTGGACGAAGACGTTGCCGGGATGCGGGTCGGCGTGGAAGACGCGTTCGACGAACACGCTGTGGTAGCTGAACTCCAGGAGCTGCCGCCCGATGCGCCCGCGCTGGGCGTCGGTGAAGTCCTCGCGGCGGACGTGGCGGATGGACCGGCCGGGCGCCTCGCTCTGCACCAGCATCCGGGGCGTGGCCGTGATGACCCGCGGGACGGCGACCAGCTCGAACCCGGACGCCGCGCGCCCCGCCTGCTCCATCGCCGCGGCCTCGGCCGTGAAGTCCAGCTCCGGCCCCATCGCGTCGAAGATCACCGCCAGCGTCGCCCTGGCGTCGACGATCGCGTTGACCCTGGGCGAGGCGAGCCGGGTGGCCACCGCCACCACTCGCCGGAACGCCGCCATCTCCCGCAGCACCGCCGCGCGGGCCCCCGGCCGCTGGACCTTCACCACCGCCGGACGGCCATCGCGCAGTACGACCCGGTAGACCTGCGCCAGCGACGCCGACCCGAGCGGCGCCGCCGAGTCGATCCGGCGGAAGTGCCGCCGCCACCCGCCGTCCAGCTCCTGGTCGAGGACCTGCTCGAACATCGGGAACGGCGCGGCCCGCACGGTGTCCTGCAACAGCGCCAGCTCCCGCATCATCGTCCGCGAGACGAAGTCGGGGCGCGTCGCCAGGACCTGGCCGACCTTGATGTAGAACGGCCCCAGCCGTTCCATGGTCCGGCGCGCCTCCACCGCCCTCGCATGCCCCCGCTGCTCCCGCCCCCGCGGACCGGTCTCGTCGCGCGAGGCGACCCAGTCCGCGGCCAGCAGCCTGGCCAGCCGCATCAAGAGCCGCTCACGAACGAGATCCAAAGCCCCTCAAACCCCGGTGACCGAAGAACATCCGGACGACCCGCCGCCCCGGCCTCGCTGGAGGCCGGGAGTCCGTCCGGACAACAATGACCGCCCGGCCGCGGGGAAACCCCCAGGTCGGGAAGCCGCTCGCCGGACCGCCACGAAGATGTGCCGCCCCTGCCAGCCCGCCCACCACCGTCCGACGGCCGCCCTGTCGCGTACGCCCGGGCGCACCGCTCATCCGAGAGCCCGCGATCCCCGCCACGCGCCCTCGGGCCCTCTCAGCCCTGCCGGGTGGGCCGGATGGTCATGTCGCCGATCTCGACGTCGTCCGGCTGCTCGATGGCGAACGCGACGGCGCGCGCCACGGCGTCGGGGCTGATGCCGAGCGACGCCATGGACTGCCGGGCCTGCTCCCGCTGCCCGGGATCGTCGATGTGGTCGAGGAGTTCGGTGCGCACGTACCCCGGCGAGATGGAGGTCGTGCGCAGAACGCCGTCGGTGGACTCCTGGCGCAGGGCCTCCAGCAGCGTGCGCACGGCGTTCTTGGTGCCCGCGTACACGGCCTGAGTCGGAACGATCTTGAGGCCGGACGTCGACACGGTGGTGACGAAGTGCCCCCGCCCCTGGCCGCGGAAAACCGGCAGCGCCGCGGCGATGCCGTGCAGGACGCCGCGCAGGTTGACGTCGATCATCGCGTCCCAGCCGTCCACGTCGAGATCGGCCATGGGGGCGGTACGGGCGACTCCGGCGTTGCTCACCAGGACGTCCAGGCGTCCGAAGTGCTCCACGGCCAGGGCCACCAGCCGTTCGAGATCGGCGCGCTCGGTGACGTCCACCTCCACCATCTCCGCGCGTCCTCCCTCGGCCCGGATGCGTGCCACGAGCGAGCCCAACCGGTCGGTGCGCCGGGCGCCGAGCACGACGGCGGCGCCACGGGCCGCCAACTCCAGTGCGGTCGCCGCTCCGATACCGCTGCTCGCTCCCGTGACGGCGACGACCTTGCTGTCCAGCGTGCTCATCGAGACCTCTCCTGCCCTAAACTGACAATTGTCCGGTTACGGCTCCACCGTACCGGACAGTTGTCCGTCTAGTGGCGAGGGAGGGGGCGGCGGGGCATGGCGGGTCGTGAACGCCGGTCGGACGCGGTCGCCAACCGCGACCGGATCGTCGAGGCCGCGCGGGCCGAGCTGAGCGAGTCCAACGGCGCCGTCGACGACCTGAAGCTCCACAAGGTCGCCAAGGCGGCGGGAGTGGGGCAGGGCACCCTCTACCGGCACTTCCCGACCCGCGAGCACCTGCTGGCGGAGGTGTACCGGCACGAGCTGGCCCAGCTCGTCGACGCCGTGGCGCCGCTGCTGGCGGAGCATCCCCCGCTGCGGGCGCTGTCCTGCTGGATGCGACGCCTGGTCGAGTACGCGCGCGTCAAACGCGGCGTCATGGCGGCGATCGAGGCGTCGGCGTGGCGCGACGTCCACTCGGAGCAGCACCATCGACTCGATGAGGCACTCGGGACGTTGCTCGACCAGGGAAAGGCCGCCGGTCAAGTGCGCCAAGAGGTCGACGCCACCGACGTCGTTCTGCTCCTGGGTGCGCTGACGCGCCTCCCCGAATCGGAATGGGACGCGCGGGCCCCCACCATCGTGACGATCATCGTGGACGGCCTCCGCCCCCGCTGAATCCCGGCCGACAAGGCCGAGCCCCGGCGAAACGCGACGACTGTGCCGCGCCTTCCGGCCCTTGAGTGCGGGCGAAGTTCCCATTCGTGCAACGCCAATAGCGTTACCGGCGCGGAAGGGTTATTGGGGGTTGGCCGGGGGGTGGAGCATGGGGACGAGGAATCGGCGGGCCACCGCCGCCACCTGGTCGTCGTCATCGAGGTCGATGAGGTGGCTGGGGATCGCCAGGAAGGAGCCCGAGACCCGGACCATCATCTCGGCGACGAGGTCGGTGTCCAGGTCGTTCGACACGTTGCCCGCGCGCTGCTCGCGGCGTAGCTGACCCGCGACGAACGCGCGCACGGTGGCGAGGGTCCGCCCGCCGTCACTGATCATGGAGGGGACGAGCAGATCCGGTTCCGTGGCGATCAGGCCGCCGATCAGCGGGTTGCGGCGAATGGCGCGCAAGGCGCTCACAAAGCCCAGCACCACCCGGTCGGCGGCGGTCTCGGCCCGCTGGATGTCGATGAGGAACTGGTCGAAATAGCGGCGGAACTCCCGGCGCACCACCTGTTCGACCAGCGCGTTCTTCGTGGCGAACCGGCGGTAGACCGTGATGCGCGAGACCCCCGCCCGCCTGGCCACGTCCTCCATGGTGGACCGCTGGACGCCCATCCGGCAGAACTGCTCGTACGCCGCGTCGAGGACGCGCGCGCGGGTCTCGTCCAGGTCGTCGACCCGTTCGACGGCGTCGGTGTACGCGCGTTCGAGCAGTGACTCCGGGCCCGTGGACGTCATGAGGAAGGACAGCGCAGGCTCCACGATCTCCTCCTTGGACGGCTGATTCCGCCTCGGTCGCCAATGGTCGCCGTTGCGACGGGCCTTGTGATGGCCGACACACTGTGCTTTATTGATGATACACCGATGCAGCGCGCGTTTCATCGTTTCAACAAGGTGCTCTCGGGCCGAGGAGGAGCGAAGGCATGGAGAAACCCAGCAGACGCAACGTGTTGATGGCGGGTGGGACGCTCGGCGCGCTCGGCGCGCTCGGCGTCGCGTCGCCCGCGCAGGCCTGGACCTGGTCGCCCAAGGGCTCGGTGGCGGGCGCGGGGAGGGCGCCGACCCGCGGTGGGTGTGGGACGAGGAGGCCGATCCGCTGATCGCCTCGCTGCTCGACCGCGGCGACGTCCCCAAGGTCAACAAGCTGCTGCGCACCTGGAAGAAGAACGGCCAGCCGCTGCCGGACGGGCTCCCCGCGGACCTGCGCGACTTCATGGAACGCGCCCGCCGGCTGCCGTCCTGGGCCGACCAGGGCAAGCTCGCCACCGCGGTCGAGTTCAACGAGAAGCGCGGGCTCTACCTCGGAGTGACCTACGGCTTCGCCAGCGGGATGATGAGCACGGCCATCCCCAAGGAGGCGCGCGCGGTCTACTACTCCAAGGGCGGCGCGGACATGAAGGACCGCATCACCAAGACCGCCAAGCTCGGCTACGACATCGGGTCCCGCGACGCGTTCCAGCCCGGCGGCGAGATGATCGTGACCTGCGTCAAGACCCGGATCGTGCACGCCGCGGTGCGCCACCTGCTGCCGAAGTCGCCGTACTGGTCGAAGGTCGCCGACGAGGAGATCCCGATCAGCCAGCGGGACATGATGGTCACCTGGCACAGCCTGCCCACGACCGTCATGCAGAACCTGGTGAAGTGGAAGGTGCCGATCCCCGCCTCCGAGTCCGAGGCGTTCCTGCACTCCTGGCAGGTCGCCGGGCACATGCTCGGCATCAGGGACGAGTACATCCCGAAGTCGTGGAACGAGGCGAACGCCCAGGCCGAGCAGGTCCTCACCCCCGTGCTGGCGCCCACCCCCGAGGGCGTCAAGCTGGCCGACATCCTCCTCAACCTCGGCTCGCTGATCGACGGCGGCCTCCTCACCAAGCCCATCCTCGGCTCGCTCACGCGCTTCCTGCTCGGCGACACCATCGCCGGCTGGCTCAGGATCCCCAGGGACCCGCTGTGGGACCCGCTCATCCAGAACGCCTGGGGCCCGTTCGTCGCCGTCCGCGAGGGCCTCCTCGCCCTCCCCGACGCCCCGAAGGAACTCCAGAAGGCGTACTGGGCGTTCGACGAGATCCTGCGCCAAGGCGCCCTGCTTTACCTGTCCGAAGGCAAGCTCCCGATCAGCATCGAAATCCCCGAAACCAACCGCCCCCACTGACCGCCCCCGCCCCCGCGCCGCGCCCGGTGGCCGCGCCGGACACGAGCAGTGTCCGGCGCGGCGCGCCGGGGGAGTCGGGGGCCGCGCGGCGTGCTGTGCCGCGCCCGCCCGCGGCGTGCTGTGCCGCGCCCGCCCGCGGCGTGCGGTGACGCGCCCGCCCCTGGATGGTGTCCGGCGTCCACGCGGTGTCCGGTCTCCACGCGGCATCCGCGCGGCGCGGCGTCCGGTGTCCGGTGTCCGCGCGGGACCGTTCCCGGATCCCGGCCCGCAGTCCCCGACCCCGGTCCGCGCAGTTCCCGTTCCCGGTCCGCAGTCCCCGACCCCGAACCGCGGTCCGCGGTTCTCAGTCCGGGCTCGCAGTCTGCGGTACGGCCCCCGGCCCCGGCCCCGGTCCCGGCCCTCGGTCAGTGCTCCCAGTCCGTGGTGCCCCGTTCCCAGAGCCCCGGTTGCCGTTCGGAACGGCCGCCGTAGGCGGTGCTGATCGGGAGAAGGCGGGACGGCATTGTCGGCGGTGGTGCCGCGGGCGGGAAAGCGGCGGTCACGCAGGGGGTATCGGTGCGGGCGCCCGAGCCGGTAGTGCCGTTGGCTCGCGAGTAATGGCGACATGCTGCCGACATTGTCGGCGGTCTCCCGTTGCCTTCCGGGAAGGCCGGATTTAGCTTCCTCGCACCGGTGACGTGGACCACACCCCCGCGAAACAGCACCGCTCACCGGCAGCGCCGACACCTGGACCCCCACAAGGCCCGGCAGGCTGCCAAGCGCGCTCCTCGGATCCGCCAGACCCCCTTTCACCTCTGTCTTCCACCACGAGCACAGCGGGAGCACGCGTGCGATCAACCAGGTTTTCCCGACCGTTCAACTGGACGAAGGCCGCATTGCCGGTGGCCGTCGGTGCGCTCGTTCTGAGCACCGTGGCGACCGCGCCGTCCGCAGCCGCCAGCACACTCGCAAGCACGTCCGGCGGCACGGCCGCCATCACGTCCGGCGGCACGTCCGGCGTGGCACAGGGGCGTTCGTTCGAAGGCGCGTCGAACGATCCGGCGCGAAGTGGGCTGCCGCGGGTGCGGGGCCCGTTGCCGGCGAACGCCGCCTCGCATCCGTTCGGCGGGGCCGCCTACGAGCGCCGTCCGGAGAACCTGAAGAAGGTCGGGTACGTCGAGGAGGAGTACCTGGTCAGCGGCAAGGCCAACGTCTACACCTGGCCCGAGGCCGGGCCCGCGCGGGTCCGTACCCCGGACGCCCCGTACACCACCAGGATCCTCGTGCGCCGTCCCGCGCGCGCCTCGCGGTTCAGCGGCAACGTGGTGACCGAGATGCTCAACCCCTCCAACCTGTTCGATCTGAACATCGGCTGGGCGATGGCGCACCGGCAGCTCGTCGCGAACGGCGACGTGTGGGTGGGCGTCACCGCCAAGCCGGTCTCGGTGGCGGCGCTGAAGAAGTTCGACGCCCAGCGGTACGCGTCGTTGAGCTTCGCCAATCCGCTGCCGCCGGACGATCCGCGCAACTGCGCGTCCGTGCCGTCGGACTCCTCCCGCGCCACCGAGAACGGCCTGGCCTGGGACATCTACAGCCAGCTCGGCAGCCTGCTGCGCGTCAGGGGTCGCGGCAACCCGCTCGGCTACGGCGAACGCGTTCGGCACGTCTACGGTTTCGGCTACTCCCAGACCGGCGGCTACCTCTACAACTACATCAACGGCATCCACCCGCTGGACGTGCGCCGCAACGGAGGCCGTCCCGTCTACGACGGCTACATCGTCGCCGTCGCCGGGGGAGACTTCGTCGGAGCCGTCCCGATGAACCAGTGCGAGGCCGCCCCGCCGACCGGCGACCCGCGCAAGCAGTTCCGGAACGTCGGCGTCCCGATCATCCACATCATGTCCCAGTCGGACTACCTGACCGGGATCGCGGCCCGCCGCCCGACAGCGACACGCCCGCCGACCGCTACCGCCACTACGAGATGGCCGGGGCAGGGCACGCCACCCCCGACGAGCTGTACTTCGCCGCCGCGCCCGCCGACATCACCAAGGCCGGGCAGCCCGTACCGCCGATGAACTGCGACCAAGGACCGCGCAGCCGCTTCCCCAGCCACGTCTTCTTCGACGCCGCGATCCGCAACCTGGACCGCTGGGTGCGGTACGGCACCCGCCCGCCGCACGCCGAACCGATCCAGGTCCAGAACGGCGCGCCCGTCCTCGACGAGCACGGCAACGTCCGCGGCGGCCTTCGCTCGCCGTACCTGAACGTGCCCACCAGCACCTGGTACGGCACGTCCACCGGCGCGTCGTTCTGCCGCATCGCCGGACACGAGGTCCCGTTCGACGCGGCCAAGCTCCGCCGCCTCTACCCGACGCACGGACGCTACGTCCAAGCCGTCGCCGCCGACACCCGTGACCTCGTCGCCCGGCACATCATCACCGCGGCCGACGGAAGGGACATCGTCCGCGAGGCCGCAGCCGCCGACATCCCCAGCCACCCGGCTTAAGCCCCACGAACCGTCCGCCATACTGACGAACCGCCGTGAGCCGCTGGTCAACGCCCCCAAGCCCCGACCACCGGCTCACGGCCCACCTCCACCCCGCACCCAGCGGCCCCGCGCGGACCGCGCACCCCCCGCGCGTCGCTCTCCTCGCCCACGTCGCCCGTATCGAAGGCTCTGGGAGACTCGTACGTTCGGCGCTCGGTCATGTTGGAGGCTCGGATGGCTCGTGCACGGTACGTCGATCCTGTTGGCGGCAGCGAGTACCCGCTTGAGGTCCCCCGGTGGCGGTCCGATGCGGGACGGCCGTTGATGCTGACGCCGCAGGCGGGGATCTCTCGCGAGGACGTCGAACGAGGCGAGCGTTCGCTGTGGCGTTACCGAGCCTGCCTGCCCGAGGACATCGCGCGGCCGATCTCGCTGGGGGAGGGCTGCACTCCGCTGGTGGAGAGGGAGTGGGATGGCGCGCGGCCGTTGTTCAAGCTGGAGTGGTTCAGCCCGACGGGCAGCTTCAAGGACCGCGGGACGAGCGTGATGCTGTCGTACCTGCGCGGGCACGGCATCACCGAGGTGCTGGAGGACAGTTCGGGCAACGGCGGCTCCTCGGTCGCCGGGTACGGCGCGGCCGGCGGGATGGCGGTGAAGGTCCTCGCCCCGGCGCACACGTCCCCGGCGAAGATCGCGCAGGTGGCCGCGTACGGCGCGGAGGTCCAGCTCGTGGAGGGACCGCGGGAGGAGACGCAGGCCGAGGCGATCCGCCAGTCCGACCGGTTGTTCTACGCGAGCCACAACTGGCAGGCGCTGTTCCTGGAGGGCGCCAAGACGCTGGCCTACGAGCTGTGGGAGGACCTGGGCTTCCAGGCGCCGGACAACGTCGTCGTACCGGTCGGCGCGGGCAGCGGTCTGCTGGGCTGCCACCTCGGTTTCAGGGAACTGGTCGCCTCAGGCCAGATCCCGCACCTGCCGCGCCTGTTCGCGGCGCAGCCGCTCAACTGCTCCCCGGTGGACGCCGCGTTCGTCGCCGGGCGGGGCCGTTCGGCGGAGGAGCGTTCCACCGACCGCGCGGTGCGCCCGACCATCGCCGAGGGCACCGCGATCCGCAGCCCCCTGCGGCTGCCGCAGATGCTCACCGCCCTGCGCGACAGCGGCGGCTCGACCGTGGCGATCCCCGAGGAGGACATCGTCGCGGCCTTGGCCGAACTGTGCGCGCAAGGGCTGTTCGTGGAACCCACAAGCGCGACCGCCGCCGCCGCGTTCACCCGCCTGGTCGGCGAGGGCCGCATCTCGCCGGACCAGACGACAGCGGTCGTGCTCAGCGGCTCGGGCCTCAAAGCCGCCGCCACGGTACGCGACCTGCTCGCAACGACTCCCCGACCGTCATGACCGTACTCCACCCGCCCGGAACGGCCGGTGGCCATCGTGAGCCGTACGCGACCCGTTCGGACCAGCCGCGGGGTCGTCCCGGGAGGCGTACGTGATCCGTCCGGGCCGCCCGGGAGATGTCGTCAGCCGGGCGCGGTCGTCCTGAGCAGCCGTGCGTGACCCCGCTCAGGACGGCCGCGCGGCCGTTCTGCGTGCGCCGTTTGCGGCGGTCAGGAGCGGACCGGCGGGGGTCAGCTTCGGCCGAGCATTTCTGCGGTGAGGATGTTGCCGCCGAGGCCCCAGCCGCCGTCGGGGACCTCCTCCAGCAGCACCAGCGTGGTCGCGCGGGCCCTCTCGCCGTACACGTCGGCGTAGGCGTCGGTGACGGCGTCGATGAGCTTCTTCTTGGACTCGGGGGTCAAGGTCTCGGCGGGCACCTTGAGGTTGGCGAACGGCATGATGATTCTCCTTCGGTTCGATGCGGAGGGCGTAGACAACAAGGCGGCCACGGCCAACGGCCTGCGGCCGAGGCGGGGGCCTAGATGATTCCGCCGTTGGCTCGGACGACCTGGCCGTTGACCCAGTGCCCCTCGGGGCTCGCCAGGAAGGCGACGACCTCGGCGATGTCGGCGGGGGTGCCGAGCCGTTCGAGCGGGGGCTGCTTGGCGAGCCGTTCGATCGCGGCCTCGTCCTTGCCTTCGAGGAACAGGTCGGTGGCGGTCGGGCCGGGCGCGACCGCGTTGACCGTCACGTCGCGGCCCCGCAGTTCGCGCGCCAGGACGAGCGTCATCGCCTCGACGGCGCCCTTGCTGGCGGCGTACGCCCCGTAGCCGGGGAACTGGAGGCCCACCACGGACGTGGACAGGGTGACGATCGCGCCGCCCGGACGCGCGCGGCGCGCCCCCTCGCGTGCCATGACGAAGGTGCCGCGGATGTTGGTGCGGTGGACGGCGTCGAGTTCGTCGAGGTCGAGGTCGGCGATGGGGGACAGGCTCATCCGCCCCGCCGAGTTGACCACGACGTCGACGCCGCCGTACGTCTTCTCCGCCTCGTCGAACATCGCCGCGACCGCGGTCTCGTCCGCCACGTCGGCCCGCGCCCGGACGGCCCGCCCGCCGGCCGAGGTGATCGTGTCGACCACCTCGGCCGCGGCGTCGGCCGACCCCTGGTAGCCCACGACGACCGCGGCGCCCCGTGCCGCCAGCGTCATCGCGATCGCCCGTCCGATCCCACGGGAGCCGCCGCTGACGACGGCCACACGCTGGTCACTCATGGAGATCCCCCCTCCCTTACCGCCGATACAGGATTGGCGTATCGATGTTACGAAAAGAGAGTAGCACGCATCCCATATCACCGCTAACATCGTGCCGTATCATTGATCTCATGGCGGACACGGACGCGCTCCGCGCGGTGATGATCAAGGCGGCGGAGCGGCAGCTCGCGGCGTCCTCGGACAACGACATCGCCACGCGCGCGGTGTGCGAGGCGGCCGGCGTGACCCAGCCCGTCCTCTACCGCCTGTTCGGCGACAAGCGGGGGCTCCTCGACGCCGTCGCCGACCACGGGTACGAGCGCTACGCCGCCCTCAAGGCCGCGCAGGAGCGGACGGACGACCCGGTGTCCGACCTGCGCGCCGGGTGGGACGGCCACCTGGCGTTCGCGAAGGAGCACCCGGCCCTTTACCAGCTGATGTTCACGCCCCGGCCGTGGTCGCATTCGACCGCGCGGGCGCGCGTGTTCGACCTGCTCGTGGCGGCGCTCGTACGGTGCGCGGCGGCGGGCGCGCTGAAGGTCGA
The DNA here is from genome assembly GCF_009793335.1 of Actinomadura sp. J1-007. Taxonomy (GTDB): domain Bacteria; phylum Actinomycetota; class Actinomycetes; order Streptosporangiales; family Streptosporangiaceae; genus Spirillospora; species Spirillospora yumaensis. The sequence continues at coordinate 6,589,420 of NZ_WING01000001.1, forward strand.
GCCGCGGACGGCCGCGCGGCTGATCCTGTCCGCCAACGTCGGGATCGCCCTTGACCACATCGCGAGACCGACCCTGTTCGACGACCCCGCGCTGTCGCACCGCATGCGCGAGGCCGTCTTCTCGAACGTGCTCACCGAGGCGACCGAGCAGGCGGAGGGCGACCCGTTGCGGACCGCCGCCCTGCGCCTGCGCGCCCAGCTCGAACTCCACGGCACCGGCGCCCTCGAACAGGCCGAGACCGCCCTGCTTCTGCGCTGGCTCGACCGCATCGCCGGGCACGGCGCCCCTCGACCCTGACCAAGGGCACCTCCGGCCTTGTGCCCGATCCCGGCGCCGCGCCCCGGGTGGGACGTCACACGGCGGCGACGGCGTCGATCTCGACGAGGCACTCCGGACCCAGGCCGGCCACGACGTGGACCGTGATGGCCGGCGGCGCGTCGGCCGGGTCCCAGACCTGCTGGAACGCGGCGAAACCCTCGTTCAGCACGTGGCCGTCCACCACGGCGATGTTCCAGTGCACGATGTTCGCCAGGCTCGCGCCCTCGCTCTCCAGGATGGTCCGGAGGTTGCGGAACGCCTGGGCCGCCTGCTCCGCGACCGTCGGGCCGACGACCTTGCCCTCGGCGTCCACGCCGTTCTGCCCGCTGATGTAGATCGTCTTCGCCGGCTGCTCGACCACGACGGCCTGGCTGAACGCCGGGCTGCGGTGGAGTCCTTCGGGGTTGACGTGCCGCGTGCTCATGATGCCGTCCTCTCCGGCGATGAAACCGGTATAAGTGGTTTCTTGGCGAAACCAGTTATACTGGTTTCATGCGAGCGAGGACAACCGGCCGGGTTCTGCACGACCCCAAGGGCGGGTCATTTCGGTTCGACGCCGGGGCGGTCTGCCTGGACTTCGCCCATACGGGCGGCGAGGGCCGGTACGCGGTGTTCGAGACCCTCCGCGAGCCCGCCGACCTGGGCGAATGGCTGGCCGAGCCGCCGCTGGCCGCCGTCCTGACCGACCCCGTGACGCCCCGCGAGCTGGCCGCCGCCAAGACGCTCCGCCAGGCGATCTGGGACGCGGCGCACGACCGCGCGGCGCGCCGTCCCGTCCGCGCCGAGGCGGTGGCGACCATCAACCGGGCCGCCGCCGCGCCACCCCTGGTCCTCGAACTCGCCGATGCCGGAACGACCGCCGCATGGGCCACGCCCGTACGGGCGACGCAGGCGCTGTCGACCCTGGCGCGGGAGATGATCGAGCTGCTGACCGGACCGCTCTCCGAACGCATCCGCGAATGCGCGAGCGACAACTGCCCGCTGGTGTTCGTCGACTCGTCCCGCCCCGGCGCCCGCCGCTGGTGCGCGATGGAACGCTGCGGCAACCGCCACAAACTCCGCACCCACCGCGCCCGCCACTCCACCAACCCGTGACACACCCGCCCGATGCCCCTAAGAACGAGACGGAGCCAGGCGGTTCCCGGAACGGCGCGTTCAACGATGGGGTAGAGACCAAGGCTGGCGGGGAGCCTGTAGGCGCGACCTCGGTCGCCGCCTAAACAGACAGGCCCAGAAGGCGTCGGCGACCGCCGGGTGGCCGTGCCTCGCCGAAGAGGGACGCCGGAAAGGCAAGGGCCAGACGTCCCATAACGACGGGCTTCGAGCCCCGACGGTGGCCAGCCCGGTGAGGGAGTCCTCGATCTCGCGACCGTCGGTGTCGAGACGGCGCTCCGCGCCTAGTTTCCGCCACCCGGTGGCGCACTCAGGAGGCGCGGCTCCCATTCCCCGCACACGTCTGCGGGGAACGGGAGGGACGTGTAGCCCTCTCCCGCTCCCCGCGAGGTGCTGCTACGTCACATTGCGGCGGTTCGCGCGCTGGGGATCAGTTTGACGTAGAGGTATTCGGTGGACGTCGGCTGGTAGAAGACGCACCGAAAATCGCTCCACTGCTTCTCCTGCACGCCGTGCATCCCCGCCATCAGGCATTGGGCTTGATCGTATCGGGAGTAGGGGTAGGCACCGTGGTAGGTGTATCCCTCCAGAATCTCGTCGGCATGCGCGGCTGGGGCGGCGGCGGTCAGTGGAAGGAGCGCCGCGACCCCCAGCACGAAGGCTGCGGTGATCGAGCGGAAGCCGTTGGAACGGGGCGAGGTCATGAGGGTTCCTTTCTGGAGTGTGATCGGTTTTGTCGCGCGGCTGGGCGAAGGACGGTCGTTGCGGAGTAGGGCACGGCAGAGGCCGGCGCGCTACAAGAACCTTGCGGCCTTGCATTAGGCGTTGACGAATGCGTTCCGTATCCAGGTCTGCAACGTCTCAAGCTGCTTGCTGTCCATCTGCTAATCGGGGAATTGAACGCGAAGTGGCGGGTGGTGCCGCTGATGGGCGGGGACATTGAGGCGTAGATAAGACGGGAGGCTGGGAGCATGTGTGAACCAGCAGGGGCGGTGATGCCGATGGGTGGGGCGGGGCTGCCAATTCTCGATGGCGCCCCGACCGTGAGCCAGCACCCCCGCGGCTCCAGGCCCCTGTCGAAGGCGCAACCTTGCAGTACCAGCTACCAGAGACGACGGCCCGCAGGGAAGCACACAAATTTCCGACCGCTGAAATCAACGCCGCCCCCGCCGACCGGACGTGAGCAGGGCGGCCGCGTGCGCGAGGACGAGCGGGTCGTTGTCGACGAACACGATCTTCGCGTCGGGTGCGGCGCGCTGCGCGACCTCGTGCGTGTTGTCGGCGGTGAGCAGGCCGGTGCCGATGTCGAGGAACTGGCGGGCGCCGGAGTCGGCGGCGAGGTAACGGACGGCGCGCCCGAGGAACATCCGGGACGTACGCGCCGCCAGCACGAACCCCGGGAACACCGCGGCGATCTGGGCGCCGACCCGCCGGTCCACAGGATAATTGTCGTTCCCGCTGAGCCAGTGGTTCTAGATCCGTGCGGAGTGCGGCACGGACGTGTCGATCGCTGAGGTATCGACCATGAGCGCTCCTCGCAGGGTGCCGTTTGGCGATCTCCATCCTTGCCGTGTCGGTGACCTGCGTAGAACGTCTGGCCGCGAGCGGCAACGCTCGGACCGTTCGGACACCCTGCGAGTGCGGCGGATCTCTGGATCAGTACGGCACGACGATGCCGCGCGCGCGAAGGCTCAGCAGCGCTCGGGAGAGGCATTCGCCCGCAGTGCGGCCGTCGGCTCGGAGACCGCAGCTCAACGGGCCGCCGCTGGCGGCGAATGTCCAGGCGGGCCTGTTCTCGGCCAACCGCTCCGGATCCACCCTGATGAACGCGTTGATGCCCTGCTCGGCCAGCCACTCCAGGATGAGCAGTACGACCTCTTCAATATCCACCTGCTGGTCAGCCTCACATCTGCGAAATCCGCGTTCAGACATGGCCACGACCGTACGCGGCTCGCAGAGCGGGTCTGTAGAGCGCAAGATCACTCACAAGGCAAGTGCGGAAGTCGCCTCCCGCGTCCGTAGAAGGAGCACTTGATGAGGTCCGGTTCTGTGTCGTGCGGCGAACGACGGTGGCTTCCATTCCCTCAACGCCACCGCGGACCAGCAGGTTCTCTATACCTGCTCGCAGTTCTTGGCCGGTGGTCTCGGCGACGGCTTCGTTGGCGGGGCGGGGGTAGCGCGTGGTGGTGCGCGGATTGCGGTGGCGGGTCTTGGTCATGATGAGGTGCGGCGAAACCTTCCTTCTGCCGGATCTGGCCCCCGGCGGCCATCCCCGCCCCCGACGCACGCGACGATGACGACGAGAGCTGCCCCCGGCCGCGGCCGAACCTCATCAGGGCTCCGGGTGCGTGTCCGTGATCGCGATGACCTCGTCGAGGCGGTCCAGGGCGGCTTGCAGATCGTCGACCTTGGCCTGGATGCGGTCGCGTTCGGCGCGCAGCATGGCTCGTTGCTCGGCGTCGGTGTGCCCCGAGTCCCAGCACGGGAGGAGTTCCGCGATCCTTCGGCTGGTCAGGCCGGCGGCGAACATCTGCTGGAAGAAGCGCACCAAGGGGACGGCGTCCTGCCGGTAGAGGCGCTGGCCGGACGGGCTGCGCTCCGCGACGAGCAGCCCCTGCTGCTCGTAGTAGCGGACGGCGCGTACCGAGACGCCGGCACCCCGCGCCACCTCGCCGATGCGGACGAGCCGCTCGCCCGCGGCCTCCGTGACGGTCATGGTGATTCCTCCCACCCCGGTCCTGACGGCCGGCACTTGCCTCTGACGTCAACGTCAGGTCTTAGCGTACCCGGCATGGATATCAACGACTCGGTCGTCCTCGTCACCGGAGCCAACCGCGGCCTCGGCCGCGCCTTCGCCCAGCGCCTGCTCGAACGGGGCGCCCGCAAGGTGCACGCGACGGCCCGCCGACCGGAGACCGTGGACCTGCCCGGGGTCGAGGTGCTGCCCCTCGACATCGCCGATCCCGCATCCGTGAGGGCCGCCGCCAAGGCCGCCCCGGACGTCACGCTGCTCGTCAACAACGCGGGGATCCAGACGGGGGCCGACCTGGTGACCGGTTCGCTGGACGGGGTGCGGCACGAGCTGGAGACCAACGTGTTCGGCCACCTGGGCATGATCCGGGAGTTCGCGCCGGTGCTCGCCAGGAACGGCGGGGGCGCGATCGTCAACGTCCTCTCCGCCATGTCGTGGTTCGGGTCAAGGGTGCCAACGCCTACCACCTGACCAAGGCCGCCGCCTGGGCCATGACCAACGGCGTCCGCCTGGAGCTCGCCGAGCAGGGCACGCTCGTGACGGCGGTGCACCTCGGTCTGGCCGACACCGACATGGCCGCGGGCTGGCCCGTGGACAAGATCACGCCGTCGGACCTGGCCGACGCGGCGCTCGACGGGGTCGAGGCGGGCTCCGCCGAGGTCCTCGCCGACCAGTGGAGCCGGGACGTCAAGTCCCGCCTGCCCTTGACACCCGAAGAGTTCAACACCGAGATGGACCGCGCCATGGCGGCACTGACGGCCACCTGAGAGCCCCTCGGGCCGCACTGACTTCGGTCGGTCGGTCAATACCCCGCGATTGTGGATCTTCATGGTGTGGCCTCGTGCCGGCGGGGGGCGGGAGCGGGCCTGGTGTCGGCCGCTGGTGGCCGCCGTGACCAGGCGGTGCCCGGCAGGCGGTGGGGCGCCGGGCTGTCGGGGTGTCGCTGCCGGTGATCAGAACGGTGAGGCGCCGCCGTCGCCGATCTCCCGATCGACGCGCACCGGCAGGACGCGACCGTCGTCCAGCCGGGGCTCGGTGCGCTCGCTCACCTGCGCCCTGACGGTCCACGACCCCCGCATCCGAACGGCAGACAGCGGTGACCCCGCTCAATCCGGCTCGCTGTCGCCGTTGGCCGGTGGGTTGTTGATATCGGCTCCGCTCTTTCGGGTCGCGGGCTACCCTCGGCATGATCGTTTGCCGAAACCCGGCAACGGTATCGAGGGACAGGAGAGTCCATGCACGTAACCCGCATGGGAACCATCGGTGTGTTCGTCGGCTCGTCCCTGGCGATCGCCATGGCGGCCCCGGCCGAAGCCGCTCCGGCGGCCGCGGGCACCGCTCCGGTCACCGTGGCGGCGGCGCAGAGCTACACCTACAAGCCTTACATGAAGGCCACGAAGGTGAGCGGCAAGTGGGGCGCTCGCGCCTACGCCAAGTACAAGACGCTCAAGAGCCCGGCCATGAAGAAGGTCTGCCTTCAGGTCTGGGCTGCGGCGGTCCATTCGGACTTCCCCGTCACGACGGCCTGCTTCAAGGTCTACCCGTACGAGAACGCGACCGTCAGCACCTCCCGGTTCAAGTGCACCGTCCACCCCCTCTACGCCAAGATCCTGGCCTACGACAGCAAGAACAAAGAGATGAAGAGCCTGCGGAAGAACTCCGTGAACTACCAGGTCGCCTGCTGACCGTGCCCGGCGTCCGCGCCGCGTGAACAGGCGCACGGGTCTCCGGTGGACGGCTCTTCGCAGCCCGACAACGGAGGCCCGCTGCCGCCACCGGCGATCCCGACCAGGTGCGAGGGCGGACGCGGCCGTACCCCCGACCCGCGCCGCCGCCAGCGCGCCGCCATACACATCCAACTCCTCCTTCCGGAGCTGGAGAGCGCGGCGGCCGCCGCGACGTACCGCAGCCGGCACGTCCGCAACGACCAGGACGCCGAAGACCGGCACCGCCGACGGGCACTCCGCGCGCTTGGAGGCCCGGACCGCGCTCGGACTGGGCGAGGAGCAGCCCCCGCCTCGACGAGCGGAGAGACGAAGGTTCGCGTCACGTCGCCGGTCCCGGTCACGGCGAGATCACGCCGATTGCGGCGCGAGGCGTCTCCTGCTCGTCGGCGACTTTCACCGATACTTCTCAGCTGTGATGTGCGGGATCGGGGAGCGCTCACGTCCGGAGCGGGGCACGTGGGGCCGGTCAGGTGATGTGCCGGGGGCCTGCGGCGCGGAGGAGCCGGTTGGCGATCGCCAGTCCCAGCCCCTTCTCCACCGGCAAGGAGGCGACGATGAGGTCGCATCCCTGCCGGTCGAGTTCGCGCAGGAACCCGTACAGTCCTCGCGCGTAGGCGGCCATCGAACCGGGGACCTTCACCACGGCGTGCGCCTTCACCGCGGCGCCGGCCACCGACGGGGGAACGAGGACGCCCACCTGGTGTCCCTCCTCCTGCGCGAGTTCGGCTCGGCGGACGACCTGCTCGGGGTCGACCAGGACGACCCGTGCCCGCGGCGCGTAGTGCGACGGATGCTGGCCCGGTACCCGGATCCGGGTCGTCGTCGCCACCTCCAGCGGACGCCCCAGCGCCGCTTGGAGGTCCTCGCGCGTCACCGCGCCGGGCCGCAGGATGCTCGGGGTCTCGCCGGTGGCGTCGAGGATGGTCGACTCGACGCCGACCTGGCAGGGCCCGCCGTCCAGCACGAAGTCGACGGCCCCGCCGAGCTCGGAACGGACGTGGTCCGCCGCCGTGGGGCTGACCTGCCCGAAGCGGTTGGCGGACGGGGCTGTGACGCCGCCCCCGAAGGCCGCCAGTAGTGCGAGCGCGACCGGGTGGTCGGGCACGCGCACGGCCACCGTCTCCAGTCCGCCCGTGGCTTCGAGGGGTACCCGGCCGCCGCGCCGCAGGACCAGCGTGAGAGGCCCCGGCCAGAACCGTTCGGCCAGCACGCGGGCGGTCGCCGGCACGTCGGCGACCCAGTCGTCCAGCGGTTCCGCGCCGCTGAGGTGGACGATTAGCGGGTGTGAGGGCGGGCGCCCCTTGACCTGGAAGATGCGCGTGACTGCGGCGGGATCCTCGGCGTTGGCTCCCAGACCGTAGACGGTCTCGGTCGGGAAGGCCACCAGCCCTCCGGCACGCAGCACATCGGCCGCCTTCTCGATATCACCGGTCCTTGCCACCACCCGCACAAGCCTAGGCGCACCCGAAGCCCCCAGCGACGCCGCGCTCCCGCAGCCGACGCCGATTACGGTGCCGCCAAGCCGCCCGGGCGGCTCTTGTCAGGCGTCCCGGGCGGCAGGAATCTCTCGTTCGCAACTGTCCTGGAGCGGCGCGCCCGAGGGCACCAAGAGCTACGCCGTCACCGTCTACGACCCCGAGGCCCCGACCGGCTCCGGGTTCTGGCATTGGGCCGTGGCCGACATCCTGGCCACCGTCACCGAGCTGCCCGAGCGCACGGGCGGGCGACGGCACCGGCGCGGCCCTGCCTGGGGGAGCGTTCCGGCTCCCAACGACGCGCGGATGCCCCGCTGCATTGGCGCCGCGCCGCCCGCCGGACGAACCGCACCGCTAATTCACCGTGGTGCAAGCTCTGGACGTGGAGACGATCGGCGTCCCGGCCGACGCCACCCCGGCGTTCCTCGGCTTCACGATGTCCGGCCACAGCCTCGGCTGGGCCGTCCTGACCACGACCGCCGAGCCCCCCGCCTGATCCCGCCCCACCCGGGCGGCGAGGAGGCCCCTCGCCACCCGCAGCGGCCCTCACGACATACGGGAAAGGGCACCGCAAGTCTTCCATCACGGCGCCTCGATCGTCGGCCTCGGCCGGGGCCCGTCAGCCGTCCAGGCTGAACGCCTGGAGGCATCGGCTCAAGTTTCCCCGGACAACGGGTGTCAGCGGGACAGCCAGGGGCCGGGGGCCAGGTCTGCGGGGCGCCCGGCCAGGCCGTGGCCGGGATGAGCAGGAGGAGGTCGATGAGCCCGTCGGCGATGTCGAGCGCCTTCTGTGGGTCGAGGCGTCCGCGCGACTGGCGGTTGAGGACGCCCTCGTTGAACGAGACCGGTGGGGTGATCTTCGGTCGCGGCCGGCGGTCGTGGTCGATCGCCTTGAGGAACTCCGCGGTGAGGACGGCCTTGGCCTGCTGGGCGTCCGCCGAGTAGACCATGATGTTCGGCGCGCGGTCGGGGACGAACATCGGCATGTCCGGCCGGACGAACTGCTCGTAGACCTGCTGGATCTGCTGGGTGTAGGGCAGTACTCGGGTCTCGGGCACCCACGGCGTGCGCACCTGCACCAGGCAGGTCCAGCCCTTGGACGAGAACGGGCCCGGCTTCTGCTCGCAACTGAAGGCGACGACCTGGCAGCCCCGGTGGGTCACCGCGAACCACTCGGCGGGCGTCTCGATCGCCCCGGTGTAGGGCCCGGTGAGCGTTCCGAACGGCGGCCGGGTACCGGCCTCACCCACCTGAGCGCCCAACTCGCCGGCGGCCCATTCCAGCCCTCGCTTGCGTCCAAAGCCCAACATCACGACCACCGCCTCCGCCGAACCAGCAAGATCCATCGACCATACAGACTCCGACCAGGACAATGCGGTCGATGCCCTGGACACCGGTCACGGTGGAAGCCTGGCGCGGTGCCGCGCACGCCCTGACGCTGGGGGAGGAGCAGGCGCGGGAGACCCCGGCCCGCCTCGTCCCCGTCCGTCTGGCTAGGGCCTGGCTGGACGAGCGGCTGGTCCCCGTTGTCGCGGGCGGCGCCGAGGCCGTCGAGGTCGCCTGGGAGCTGACGACCCTGCACCGGGCGGGCCGACCGCGCCCGCCCCGTACACGACCGCGTCCCCGGTGGACGAGCGACTCGTCCTCCCGGGGGCGCGGGGCGGGTCAGGCTGCGGGACAGGACGAGGGCGGTGGCGTCGTCGCGATACCCGAGCCTGCCTCGCGCGCGGGCGCGCGTAGGCGCGCCCCGAAAGGCAGGCTTGGGGTGCCGGGCCGGCATGGGGTGGGCGGCGTTCGTCCCAGCCCTTCCCCGTACGCCCGCGCCTTTGCTTGACGAGTTCTACGGGATGACGGCGGAGCATCCACCGACCGCTCGCCTCGTTCACGTCAGCGTGGCCGACCCCGTCCCGGCGGCCGGCCACGCCGGATGGGTCAGGTGGGGATGCACCCGAACGGTGTCTTCACCCACCCTTGCGGGCATGAGCCCACCTTCTGCGGGGCGGGCACCGCTGATGCGGCGTTTGCGGGCAGGGCGAGGCCGACAGCGGCGGTGGCGGTGGCGGTGACCACGGTCAGCCCGACCACGCGCGCCAGGCGCTTCGTCCTCATGATTTCCCTCTGGACGTCGTCGTTCCGATACACCCCACCCATACCCCTGAGCATTCATGTGATCACTCTGAGCTAGACGTTCGGGCGTCGATAAACTCCCGCTCACCTGGACTGAAGCTTCGAAAACGGCTCGAATCGAGAGTTTCGCGAGCCCCTACGCGCGCGCACGCGTGGGAGCGTCCTGGCCAGGCGCGTGGGGCCAGTTCTGCGAACGTTGCGGCGGTGACTCGCCGCGGCGTCCTCGACCGTTCAGCCGGCGGACGGTTGCGCCTGGTCGACGCACGCGCGCCTCAGCACCGGCTCCAGGGCCTCCAACCCACTCGGCGACATCTCCCGGTCATGGTCCCGCCTGTCGCAGGAAGCCGCTTCACGAGCGCCAGCACTTCCGGATCAGGACCGTACGCTCCCAGTGAGGCAACACGGACGGACACGTCAGGGACGGGCGGCCCGTGCGCCGGGGGCTGTCCCGGACGTACGCCTACGACCTGCCAAGCGCCGCGGATTCCCATGCCGAGGGGAGCCGGTCCGCACTCGGTCCGCCAGCAGACGATCAGCGGACGGCACCTGAGCACACAGACCATCCGCGCCTTCCTGCGGACCACCGTCCGCCAGACCGCAGACCGGACACGGACCGCTGCGGAGTTCTTCAACGAACTGGAGAAGACCGGCCTCCTCGTCCGGCAACGATTCAGTATCAAGCTCCCCGGACAGATCACCGGCTACGCCGTCACCCTGCCCGACCACCTCGGCCCCGACCGCCAGACCATCTGGTACGCCGGTGGCCGCCTGGCGCCAGACCTCGCCTGGACGCGCCTTTGCGAGCACTGGCATACCGGCGCGCCCAACCCGAACCCGCATTCATCCTTGACTTCAGAAGAGCGGCAAGCGTTCTACGACGCCGCCGCGCACGCCGCGCACGCTGCCGCACATGCCACCGCCGAGATCCGACGCTGCACCGTCACAAACCCCTACCAGGCACGCGACGCCTGCTGGGCCGCCGCAGACACACTCCGCGCCGCAGGAGAAGCGACCAACAACCGTCACCTGCACCGCGCCACCGACGCCTACGACCGAGCAACACGGCCACCCCACGGCCAGATTCCCACACCCACCCCGACCGGCAACATACTGCGCACCACGGCGGGTAGCGGGGCCATCCAGGCGGCCGAACTCAAGCTGCTCTATAACGTCATGGTGGCGCAAGCATCCAGGTACTGGAGCCGAGGGTGACGGCCTGGACGCGGCCATCGGTGCGGGACGAGGTCCTGGCCGGCGTAGGGCCGGTCCGCGTCGCGCCGGACGTTCACCGCCTTATGCAATGCCGGTGCCTAAGGACCGTCCTTTCGAGCTTGCTGTTGAAGCCATCGAGCGGATTTCGGCTTGGGGCGTACGGCATGCTGACAGCATGAGCCGCATCTACTCCGATCCATCGTCCGGTGCCGTCGGAACCGAACGCGCAAGCGCTGGCCAAACCCTGGAAACGGCCGCTGCCGGATGGTTTGCGCTTGTCAGCGAGCGTGGCGCAACGGCCTGCACGCTGTCTCCGCCGTGCCGCCATTTCACGGGCCATGGGCCGTCCATTCGTTGACCGTAGGAGGAGCAGTGCCGCTGACCCCCCGTATGCGCTTCGCGTTTCTACACCGCATCGAGGGCGCCCATGCCCGCGCCAAACGTCCCGCCCTTGCCCGTGCCATGGCCGTGGGCCCGTGCCTGGCGCTGATCGCGTGCGCTGCCGTCGGGTGCGGCGGCGGACAAGACGAGGTACGGTCCGCGTCCCCGAGCGCGACCACACCGGCGTCCCCCTCGCAGAGTCCTTCGTCCTCGGCGTCTCCGGCACGGGGCAGCCTCGGCCTCGTCGTCAAGAACGACTGCCTGGCCGACCGGCCGACATGGATTCCGGTCCGGTGCGACGATGATCGGGCGGCCGCCAAGGTCGTCGGACTCGGACTGGTGAGCAATCCGACGGGCGTGGGGTCGGCTTTCGCCGACTGCCCCGCCGACACCGACCAAGTCCTCAACCGGCCGGACGGGGGCAGCGGCTACTTCTGCCTGCGGAATCTGCGCCCACCGCACCACGCCCGGCCAGGATCGGGAGGAGGAATCGTCGTTGTCGGGGACTGCCTGACAAAAAGCTCGGCCGGCTATGTGGAAGTCCCCTGCCGCGGTAACGGAAAGCGTCCTAAGTACAAGGTCGTCGACATCACCGAGGCGGGGAAAGGATCCTGCCCGAAGGGCAACGGCCGCGTACAGTTGTCGCCCGACAGGCTCGGCCTGAAGCTTTATTGCGCCGAACGCCTGTGACAACTTCTTCGGACTCACTGACGAGGGCCCTGCGGTTGCACTCCCCATGCGTCGAGATTTTGCTTTGACGAGCTTGACGTGCGCCGGAACTCTAATGGCCCCGTCGTCGGCTCCACTCGGTGCTGCATGATTGGGCTGGATGCGGCGGGGGAGCGCCGCTTGCTACCGCGACCTGAGGCGCGAAGAGGTATTCGCACAACTTCCTTTGGACGAGCACTGGGGGGATGAACTTCCAGCCCTGTTCTGGGACACGGTGCCGCACGCGCACGCGTCCGCACCCGGCAGATGTGGATCATTACGCCATGGCCGGGCGTATCGGCTTGGAGTCGGGGCGATCTGGGGGCACCGTCGACCGGCGCGTTCGGAGGCTTGCCGTACCGACAGGGCCGTGAACACCGGCCCCCACTCGTTCCCGTCCGCGCTAAGAGGTCGTTTCATTTGGTGAGTCGGCGGTGGCAGATCAGGGCTGCGGCGATGCCTACGAAGGCAGGAAGTGCTCGGCTTTGCGTTCGTAGCGGCGGTGCAGACGGCGGCACCCTGCCAGCCACGACACCGTCCGCTCGACCACCCGGCGGTGACGGCCCAGCCGCTCGGAGGGCTCGATCCCGCGGCGCGCGATGCGCACCACGATGCCGCGCGAGCGCGACCAGCGTCGCAGGTGCGGGTAGTCGTAGCCCTTGTCGCCGTGCAGCTTGGCGGGGCGGCGCCGGCGCTGACCGAGTCGATCGCACACCGCGACCAGTCCAGCTCCCCGGCCGCGCCGAGCTCGTCCAGCACGACCCGGTGCGGCTTGGCCCACACCCGCGCATCGCTCCACTCGGCGAAGCGGCGGTAGATCGTCTGCCAGGAGGCACCGAACACCGGCGGGACCTGCCGCCAGGTGCAACCGCTGGTGGCCACGAACACGATCGCCGCCAGCACCTCGCGATCGCCAGCGCGCCGCCGTCCACCACCCTGCGGCCGTGTTGGCGCAGGTGGCACAACCCGCTGGAACAACTCCCACAACTCATCTGGAACCAGGCGCTGCACCATCGTCACGGCGAAACACCATCGACCACACCAAACAAAACAAGGTCTAAGTACGAGGACCTTGCCGGCGGCCTTCTCTGCGCCCAACAGCGATGCCGAGCTGCACGCGCCGCCCTGGTGGTGATGTGGTCTCGGGCCGGTAGCGCAGGAAGAACAGCATGTCTTCGGCGACTGAGACGTGGTGCGGTCCGTTTGTGATTTGCGGGACAACACCGCTCGTGGCTTGGCACTGCTTTACGCTTGGTCGCCTCGGGCCGAGCGGCCCGGACCAAGCTCCCATTTAATGCCCACGGAGTACCTCGCGGCACTGTGCGTGCTCCGGACCTGTTGGACGCTCCCTGATCACGGGCGCCATCAGTCACCTGGGTAAGGGAAGGAGGGAAGCCTCGCTCTGCTCAGGGGACGCTGTGAGGAGTGAGCTCATGTCCCCGACAACGGATCCCCCCAAGGGGAAGGGAAGCCTCCGCTGGTGGTGGCTGCCCGCAACTTTGCAGGTAGTAGTCACGGCCGCGAAACTCGCCTACGAGGTTGTCCGTGATCATCTGTCCTGCCGCTAGCTAGAGGCGGGATGGGGTGAGGCCCCACGGTTGCTTCTGGACCGCGGGGCCTCACCACGATCCGACCAAGCCCTGCTCAACCAGGTTCACCGGGCCGCCGCCGCGGGCGACGGGCGGGCGCGGTCCGGGGCGGTCAGCGTCCGGCTCCATCGTCAGGCCACCGAACGGCAGGCCGGCGCGGGCCCCCCAGCGAACCAGGTCCTGCCAGCGTTCGGAGATCGTTTCTCGGAGACCCCACAGAGATGATTGGTTCTGTACAGGGCAGTGCCCCGGCGCTCCGGCGCCACTTTAGGCAGTTCTCGGGACGAACCGTAGGCGATCCATGGTCCAGAGACTGCGGTCAGCTCACCGGCGGGCCCGCCGGTCAGCCACGCCGGTCAGCCGCGCGGCTCCCCAGCGCAGCAGTCGGGCCAGCGGCGGATCGTTGGGCGGGGACGGCGGTGCGTGTCGGGCCAGCGCCGCTGCGGCGCGATTGCCTTCGCTGATCAGTTCGGTGCCGATCTGTCGCAGTGCCCATCGTCGGTCGTTGCGGCGCAGGAGTAGGCCGAGCGGACCGACCAACGGCGCCAGGCAGAAGCACGTCAGCATGCCCAGGTTGAGCCATGTGAAATGGGTGATCAGGTTCGGTATAACGGCGGCGCTCAGCAGTATCGCCCCAGTCAGCGAGATCAGCCATACCGTCAGCAGTCGGCGTGGGTGCTGTTCTGCCTTCCACAGTGTCAGGCGGTCGGCTTGTGCGGTGAGCCGGTGTCCGACTCGTACGAGTCGGCGTACCTGCGCAGTCTCTCGGGCGTGCTCGGCCGGATCGGCGGATCGGTAGCGCGGATCGCCGTAGCGGTGCAGCCGGTACCGGGCCCGGGCCAGCCAGCGGCCCCCGTCGCGGCTGTAGCGCAGCAGGGCCAGGCTGTACCACCAGAACAGCCCGAGCGCGGCCAGTACCAATGCTGCGCCGTACCCGGTTTGCTTGGTGATCTCGGGAGAGGAGGTGTACAGGTTCACCCCGGCCCCGGCTCCCACCGCCGCCGCGCCCGAGAGCAGTGGCGCGTACACCAGCGGTACCGTCAGCTCGGCCGGGTTGCGATCAACCTCCTGGAGCCATCGGTGCATGGGGCTCCGGATCAACCAGCGCAGCAGCGCCGCAACGAACAGCAGCCACATGGCGCCGCCGGCCATGAGCAGCAGGCCGCTCAGGATGCTCAGCACTGCGGTCGTCAGACCGTCCGCAACGTCGATGGCGCGCTCCCCAGATGAGGGCCGACACGATCACAGTTGGACGCGATCGGTCGGCCCCCGGTTGAGTGTGACCGTGAGAATCGGCAACGTTTGTTCGCTGGTCTCAACGACGGCGGACGCGCGGTCGAGGTGGTGATGTGGATGAGATTCAGCGACGCGACCATGGTGAACAGTCGCGGCGCTTGACGCCGGATTCACGGCCACGACCGCGGCTGCACGCCGCCGGGTGCGCATGGCACGCCCCGCGGCCGTTGCGAGGGCGGCGCCGAGAGGCTCTGGATTCAGCAAGCGGGCCGGTCGGACGTCTTTGTTGGTAAAGCCCCTAGGGAAGGCGGCCCCTCACGTGCCGACAACAGTGCCCTTGTCCGATCCGCACATGGAGGATCGGCCGGCGGACGCGCTGTCCGCGCTGTTCCAGAGCCACGCCCGCAAGTTCGTGCACATCGCCGTGCTGCTCATCGGTGACGAAGGGCTCGCCGAGGAGGTGGTGCAGGAGGCCTACCTCGGTTTGCATCGCCGCTGGAAGCGCGAGGGCCCGCCCGAGAGCCCCGAGGCGTATCTGCGTACCTCGGTGGTGAACGGCTGCCGGTCGGCGCTGCGCCGCCGCCAGACCGCCGCGCGGGCCCGGGTGCTGCACCTGGTGCCCGAGAGCGCGGCGGACGCCGAGACGCTGCGCCGCGAGGAGCAGGCCGCGGTGCTGGCCGCGCTGGACCGGCTCAGCCGGCGGCAGCGCGAGGTGCTCGTGCTGCGCTTCTACCTCGGGCTGGACGACGCCGAGATCGGCGCCGCGCTCGGCGTGAGCCGCGGCACCGTCTCGTCCACGATTTCTCGCGCGCTGCGCGGCATGGAAGACCTGCTGGGAGGACAGCGATGACGACCGACATGGAGCACCGGCTGCGCGCCGCGTTCGAGGCCAGGACCGCCGCCGTACCGGCGCCGCCCGAACCCGACTGGGAAGCCGCGCCCGCCCCCCGCACCTGGCGCCTCCGCGTTCGCCGCCCCCGTCTGATGCTGCTCCCGGCGCTGGCGGCCGCCGGGATGGCCGTGCTGCTCGCCGTCATCCTCACGGGGCGGGGCGACGGCGGCGGGCAGGCGGACAAACCGGTCCTCACGATCGGCGCGGTGACCCCGATCCGGCCGGCCGCGTCCCCGACGCTGCTGTTCCGCAGCGACGGCGAGTCCGCGACCCGGGTCGTGCAGGCCGCTACGGGCCGCACGCTGGGCACGGTCGAACCACCGCCCGGCTACGTCCAGGACTGGGCGGGCCTGACCACCGCCACCGACAACCGCACGCTGTTCTTCACCGTGAAGGCCAAGGGCGGGGGCGCCTCGTCGCCGCAGTTCGTCGCGCGGACCCGCGTCGACGAGAAGGGACATCCCGGCAAGGCGCTGCTCGTCGCCCGCGCCCCCGGTCCCGGGACCTGCCCGCGGCCTCGCCCGCGCCGGAGACGACGCAGGCGCCCTCAGCCTGGCCCAGCGTCACCGCGCTAGCACCGTCGCCGGACGCCACCCGCCTCGCGCTGGCGCTCAGCGGCCACGACGGCGACGTCCTGGTGGTGCGCGACCTGCGCACCGGCAAGGAGCGCGCCTGGAGCAGCCGCTCCGGCCTCGACGCGATCTCCTGGAGCGAGGACGGCCGCCAGGTGCACTGGTCCGCCGACGGCACAGCCGGCGACCTGGCCCCACGGAGCAGGGAGGGGGCGCTCCCGGCGGGCCGGAACGTGCCCGCCGCCGGTGATCCGCTGGGAGCCGTCTTGCTGCCCAGCGGCGACCGGCTCGCCCTGCGGCAGACGACGCAGAAGGTCCGGCTCGTACTACTGCCGTCCGGTGGGGGCGGCGCCCGGGTACTGGACGAGTGGAAGGACATCCCCGGCTTCCTCAAGCTGCCGGCCACCGACGCGACCGGCAGGCACATCTTCTACCGGCGAGGCGATGGCTGGGCGCGCCTAGACCTCAAGACCGGCAAGCGCACCGCCTTCTCCCTGCCCGCCGACAGCACCCAACCCGGCGTCGTCTACACCTGGTGACCCTCCCCACCCGTGCCGCCCCTCTCCCCTCCGGGGCGGCACGGGCTTCCCGATGCGTCGAGAGCTTTGGGGCGTTGCTGAAACTCCTCAACACGACACCCCCGACGATCAGGGTGTTGCCCAAACTCATCGACAAACGTTGCCCCTAGACACGGACGAAACCACCCTGTGCCGGGCCGCCAACAGGCGCCTGGACCACGCCCTCGGCCCCCAGCTGGTCAAACGATACGGCGCAGGCACCCTCGCCGCCGACGTCCCGCATATGCAGGCCGACGCGCAGCTCGAACTGTGGAACTCCAACGACACCGACATCGAGAAGATCTCCAACCAGATGGTCAGTCTCCGGCTCCGTCCCCGGTCGCGGTTTCGGTGCTGGGCGTCTGGGGCGTCATCGGGCGCTGCTTGGCGGTGAGGTGGAACGGCGGCGGGCGCGCGGATCGTGCTCGGCGGTGACGGCCGCCGAGGTCTGCTCGCCGAGGCGGACGTAGCGGCCGAGGCTGGCCAGATGCAGGTGCCGGGACTTGGCTTGGAGCTCGGCGGCGGTGCGTCCGGCGGCCGCCAGCCGGGTAAGCCGGTTGGAGGGGGCGGTCAGATGAGGGCGCCGGCTTTGACGACGTGCTTGCGGGTTTCGGGGCGGGTGAGCACGGAGATGTCGGTGAGCGGGTCGCCGTCCAGGACGAGCAGGTCGGCGTGGGCTCCGACGGACAGGGTGCCGATCTCGCCCTCCATGCGCAGCAGGCGGGCCGCGGTGGTGGTGGCCGCGCGGATCACGTCGGCGTTCGGCTGGACCTGGGCGCGCAACTCGAACTCGCCGAGCTGCGCCGCGGTCATGGGGCCGAGAAGGTCGGAGCCGTAGACCAGGTTGACGCCGGCGGCGTGCGCGCGCTCCAAGGCCGAGAGGCCGGCCTGGCGAACATCGGCGACCTTGCGCACGGACGCCTCGGGCAGTCCGGCGGCGCGGCCGTGCTCGGCCAGCATCTCGTAGGTGATCAGTGTGGGGACCAGGAAGGCGCCGCGCTCCAGCAGCAGACCGATGGTCTCCTGGTCGAGCAGGTTGCCGTGCTCGACGCAGCGCACGCCCAGTCGCAGCGCCCGGTTGACAGCGCGCGGATGGTAGGCGTGCACGGTGACGTACCTGTTGTGGTTGTCGGCCTCGACCACGGCCGCGCGGATCTCCTCGTCGGTGTACTGCACGGCGGAGACCTCGTCGTGCGGGGAGGCCACACCGCCGGACACCAGCAGTTTCAAGTGCTGTGCCCCCTTGCGGAACTCCTCGCGCGCCGCCGCGCGCACCTCCTGCGGCCCGTCGGCGATCCGGGCGAAGCCGGCCTGGTGCTGACAGCAGGGCCGCCAGTCCTGGCCGAGCGGGCGGATGTCGCCGTGCCCACCGGTCTGAGAGAGCGCCATGCCGCCGGCGACCAGCCGGGGGCCGGGCATCAGTCCTTCCTCCAGGGCGCGGACCATCCCCCGGTCGGCGCCGCCGACGTCGCGCACGGTGGTGAACCCGCGGCGCAGCATGCGTCCGGCCTCCGCCAGCGCGCGGACGGTCGCGTAGCCGGGCGTCCAGGACGCCGCCTCGCCCTGGTGCAGCGTGGTGAGCAGCAGATGCACATGGGCGTCGATCAGGCCGGGCATCACGGTGGCCCCTGCGGCCTCCAGCACCGGCGTGCCGTCGGGGACGGTGGGCGCGGGGCCGGTCCCCGTGCCGGCGATCCGGCCGTCGTCGCCGACCTCGATCCAGCAGGCGTCGCCGTACGCGCCGGCGGCCGGATCGAGCGGGACGGCGTCGGTGATCAGCAGTCGTGGCATGAATGCAACGTTATGTGCATCGAACGAAGTAATGCAATGATTGGTGCATGCACATGGCCATGCCTCGCCTGCGGCCGTCCCCGGGCCGCGCCCCACACCCGGCAGACCAGCGACCACAACAGCGGGGACCGCGGTGAGGGCGCTCACCGAGTGGCTCGACGCGCACCGCACCAGCACTCCCGGACTCGGTCCCAGAGCGGGTCGGGTACTGCGCGTCCTGGCCCGCGAACCGCACTTCGCCTCCTACGCCTCGGCGCGGGCGGTCGCCGAGCGGGCCCAGGTCAACACCTCCACCGTGGTGCGCACCGCCCAGCAACTCGGCTTCGCCGGCTGGCCCGATCTGCGCACCGCACTGCGCACCCAGTACCTGCGGGCCCTTGGTCACACTCCCTCGCCCGAACCCATCGCACCGCCGTCCGAGCAGCGCCACGCAGAGCTGGTCGAACGGTCAGTGGACCGTTCACTGGGTCAGGACGCCGCCAACCTCGCCGCCCTCGCCGAGCCGCGGAGCAAAGCGGCGATTCGCGCGCTGGCCGACGCGATCACCACCGCCGACCGCACGCTCGTCATCGGCACCGGCACCGCCGCCGGACCCGCGCACATCCTCGCCCATCTGGCCACCAACGCCGGCTACGCCGTCGACGTCGCCGTCGGCGCCCCCACCGTGCAACTCGCCCAGGTGCTGCGGCTGGCTCCCGGGGACTGCCTCCTGGCGATCAATGTCTGGCGGCTCCCCCGGTCGCTGCGCGAACTCACCCGGCTCGCACGCGAACGCGGCGCCGTCATCGGTGTCATCACCGACCTGGCGGCCTCACCACTGGCCGAGGACGCCCACCACCTGGTCGTGGCCCCCAGCGACTCCGTCCGCCCCCTGCCCTCACTGACGGCCGCCGTCGCCGCCGTCCAAGCGGTCGCCTCCGTCCTTGCGCAAGCCGCCCCCCCGACCGTCCTCGGCGAACTCGAAACCGCCCTGCAACGCCTCGACCTCATGGACGACACCGACTGACCCGCCGCCGCCCCCTCCACCGGCGACCACCTCCACCGTGACCGCCCACGCCCCGGCCACGACGCAGAACTCTCAGACGGCGCGACTGCCGCAAGGCGCTGGTCGGCCTCGGCCAGCGCGCGGTACAGCGACGCCACCGACGGCGGCCTTCCCGCGTTCTTGCCCGAGGACATCTTGAGCTTGGCGGCGATCTCCGGCACCCCGACGCCCTTGGCCCGCAGCGCCAGGGCGAAGGTGAGCAGCGGCATCAGCTCGGCGGCGTTGCGCGCGGGCCGCTTGAGTTCGTGCACCGTGAAGATGACCGCCTGGCCGGACGCGGCCGCCTTGATGTCCCAGCACAGCGCGAGCGCGCCCTCCAACTCCGGCCGCACCTTCACCCGCGTGGAGATCTTCTCCGAGAAGACCCGCGTGCACCCGGCCGCGGGCAAGGCGATCAACCGGCTGTCGAGCTCCTGGTCTTTGGCGGAGCAACGGGCGTAACCGATCCGGATCGGCGGCGCCGACGGGGCCACTTCGGCAGCCGCCACCGGCCGCAGCGCATACCACCGCCGTGGTCGGACGCGGACGTCTTCGTCGTCGTGCCGGAGCCTGGTCCGAGGCCGGGTGGCGCCGCCTCAGCGCATCCTCTCCCACATGGTGCGGGTCATCTCGTACTCGACCTCGCCGAGGTGCGCGTCCGGCAGCGGATCGTCGAACCGCGGGTGGTAGGTGCGCACGTACCGCATGCCGATGGCCCGCATCACTCCGATGGATCCGGCGTTGACGGCCATGGTCTGCGCGATCACACGGCTTTGCCCGACCGTGTCGAAGGCGTGCCGCAGCAGGGCGCGGGACGCTTCACTGGCCAGGCCCTGCCGCCAGTACCGGCGGACGAGCCGGTACCCCAGATCGCAGACGGTGGGATCGTCGGGCTGATCGGGGCCATGCGCAGGCGGCAGCATCATCAGCCCGACGAACTCACCCTCCTCCCCTCCATGGGAGAGGTGAGCCGTCCACAAGCCCAGCCCGTCCACCTTGCCCGCCGCGGCGATGCGCCGCTGATGAGTGGCGACCACCTCGTCCCTGGTCGGCGTCCTGGCGTCGAGATAGCGCAGCACCTCGGGATCGGAGTCGAGGCGGACCTCCAGGTCCAGATGCCGATCGGCCAGCGGTACCAGCAGCAGACGCTCGGTCCGCAAGATCGGTTGAGGCACGCGGCAACCGTTTCACGCCGACACCGGCGAAGCGATCGTTTTCCTCCCCGGCCGTACGGTGGATCACCCTGCGAGCCAGAGCCGGACGCCGCTGACCGGCGTGACGGCTGCTCGGTAGTGCACGGCGAGCGTGTCATCGCGGGTGGCGACGGCCCGCCCTTGCCTGAGCGTGTTTCTCAGCGCCCGCGCCGGTGAGGGTCTCGTTGAGGGAACCCCGACCGGACACCGATGCTCGCCCGTCTTGGGCGCCTTCCTCCCGAACGGGTCCTGAGCCGCTGCCCGCGCCCCATCGCACGTGGCTGGGCTACGCTCGTTGATCATGTCCGAGCTGCTTGGAATCAACCATCTGACACTGTCCACGACCGACATCGACCGGCTCGTGGCGTACTACACGGGGTTGCTCGGAGCAACGCTCGCGTTCGAGCGCGCTGCGAACTCTGCTGACCCTCGGATCGCAGTCCTCGATGTCGGCGGTCTCGACCATCTGATGATCGTTGAGACCGCGACCGCTCCCGCCCTCGATCTTGACCCCCTGAACCGGGCGGGTTGGGGACTGCGCGTGGGTACATACGAACAACTGTGTGAGCTTCGCCAACGGATCCTGGGTGCCGGGCGGCCTGTCGGACAGATCGAGACACTGCCCACGCAATGGACGATGACGGCTCGCGATCCCGATGGACGCCCTGTGGACATCCGGGCCCATCGCCCGCGGTGATCGCCGGCGAGCCTGAGGAAGTCGAAGGCTTGCAGGCCATGCAGTGTGGTCATGCGGTGCGCCCGGTCTCCAGGCGGCAGTTCCGGCCGTGCTCGGGCAAGGGTGCCCCGATGGGCAAGCAGGCCGCTGGATGGTGGGAAACGGCCTGCGAGTGCGGCCGGATGTGGGCAGAACGTCGGCGCGAGGGCGGGGGTGCGCAAGCGTCCGTAGATTCGGTTTGTGGACGCGACCATCGTGCTGAACCTCGCCACGCTGGCGATCTCCCTCACGGCGCTCGTCATCTCCATCCTGCTGACCCTGCGGCAGATCCGCGTGGCCAGTGGCGGGCTCCACCTTCCAGTGGTGTTGCAGGCCTTCGACCATTCGCGCAGCGCGGTGTGGTTCGAGGCGCAGGAGTATGTGCTAACCAGGCTGTCTCATGAACACCAAGCCGACTGCGGCTGGCGCGACCTGCCCGAGCAGGCGCGCACCTACGCGAACACCATCGGACTGTTCTACGACGACCTTGGGAAACTCGTGGCGCACGGGGTGATCGACCAGAGCATGGTCATCGGCTCCTACGGCACGAACATCGTGCGCCTCTGGGACGCCTTGGCTCCGTTCGTCTACACGGAGCGGCGAAAGCACGGACTGCACTTCTGGATCTACTTCGAGGACCTCGCGGCACGAACGGCCTCCGCGCACCCCGAGACCGTGTACGCCGACCTGCGCTTGCAGACACGGCCGCCGCGCCAGGAACCGGACGAGATCGGACCGGCCAGCTAGGACTCGCGATCTGCCGTAAAACGATCGTAGGTGAGATGGTCGCGGACGTGTCCGCTGTGGACGCGTTCGCCCAGGACATTCGGTCTCACAACTCGTGTGCGGTAGGGCGGAGCCCTTAGAGATCAGCGTCCTGGCCAGCTGCTAGGGCCAGAAAGCGGGCGCGGCTTGTCAGCTCTCAGGCGCTGCTCCCGGGTGGCGACCGTCGATGTAGTACAGCAGTTCGTCGTCGGCCTGCTGGTCCATCGGGTGGTCGCCGCGGCTCGTCTCGGGGACGGTGGGGCGGTCCAGCGGGTGATCGCCAGGCGGCGCCAGAGCCGGGAGGCCAGCAACCGCTCGCGCGAGAGCACGTTTCAGCAGCCGTCGCCGCCGACGTACAGCAGCCCGAACCGCGTGTCGGGGTCGTCGTGCAGGTGCCGCGGCAGCTCGAGCGCGTGTCCGGTCAGGCGCTGAGCCTCGTCGACCACCACCAGGCGGGGGAAGCGGGCCGGCTCGGCGTCCTCGGCCTGGTTGTGAACTGCGTCATTTTGTGAACCACGGTGTACCTGGACGCCGCCGTATGCCAACTCAAAGTCCAGGACTACCCGGTCCGCGAGGAGGACATGACCCACCTGTCGCCCTTCGTCAACCGGCACCTGGGAGTCGCCGGGGCCGTGTCGAACCGAGCGAAGAACTGATCGACGCGTGCGGCGTATTCGGGTGCGGCGTGGAGCGTGCGGGTGTCATGGCGATGGGGGGACGGCTCCGGGCTGGGCGGGCTGGAGGATGGACAGCGGATCGCCGGTCGGCGCGATCAGGTACTTGGCCAGGTACGCGGCCTTGCCGGCCAGCTGGACCGACTGGGTGAGGATGAGCACCGGGTCGGCCGGCCGCAGTCCCAGCAGTTTCCCGCGTGTTGCGCCGGCCATTCCGGCGGTGACGGTGCACCTGCCGGGCCCGAGCACGGGACCGAGCAGTTCACCGAGCGCGTGGAGCAGAGTGCCCGATCCCTCCTGCAGCTGCTGAACGTGATCGGCGGCGGCCGGGATCCGCTCGCGCAGCTCGGCTCCGGCAGGGATGTGCTCCTGCACCAGCGCCAGCGGCTCCTCGCCTCGTGACAGCCGCGTCTCGCAGAACCAGGCATTGGTGTCCTCGTCCAGTTCCAGGCCGCGGACCACGTAGTCGGTGGTGCGCTGGAGCGTCATCTCCAGTCGCTGGGCCCCGACGGGCTGTTCGGCGGAGGCGAGCGTCTCCTCCAGCGGCTGGAGCTGTTCGAGGCCGGGGCGGGGCAGGGTGTGGGCGACGAACCGTCCCACTCCGCGGCGAGTACGGATCAGCCCGTCCTCTTCCAACAGCATGAGCGCCTCGCGCACGACCGTGCGGCTCACGCCGAGCCGAGCGCCCAGATCCGATTCCTTCGGCAGGACCGTCCCGAGCGGGAAGGTCTGGGTGCGGATGCCATGCGCCAGGCGGGAGTAGACCGCTACGCGCAGCGGCTGCCCGACCGGCACGGTCAGCGGCTGAGCCAGGAACTCCTCGGCGGGGACGGCCACGACGTACCTCACTTGATGCGGCTCGAACGGGACAAGACGGGGTGGGGTCCATCTAACCAGAGTCCACGGTCTAGACACATGTCAGACCGAGAGGTATAACATCTCACATCCACCGTATGGTGGCTGAAAGTGACGATGAGGGCCTCTATGAACACAGATAGTGCAGGAACCCCTCGGTCGGCGCCCGGCGAGCGGCACCTCCTCCCGCCCCTGGAAGGGGCGAAGGCCGCGGCTCTTGTCGCCGCCCTGCTTCTGGGCGTCATCGCTTATCAGCTCAACGCCAGCATGGTCACGCCCGCGCTGCCTGAGATGGCGCGCACGCTGAACAGCAGCTTGGGCGCCATATCCCATGTCTCGTCGCTGTTCTTCCTCGCCGGCGCGATCGCCGGTGTCGTCTTCAGCCGGCTCAGCGACTTCACCGGACGCAGGAAGACGCTGCTGACGGTGCTCGGCCTCACCTGTGTCGGCACGCTGCTGTGTGCGCTGGCCCCCAGCCTGCCGGTGCTGCTGGCGGGGCGCGTGCTCCAGGGGCTGTCCAGTGCCGCCTTCCAGATCGCCTACGTCATCCTCAACGAGCGCCTCAGCGCCCGGGTCTTCGGCACGGCCCTGGGAGTGGTCACCGCCATCAACGGCGGGGTGGGCGGGCTCGACGGCTATCTCGGCGGCCTGCTGTCCGACCACCTCGGATTCCGTGCGATCTTCGCCGCGATCCTCCTGGTCGGAGCGGCCGCGACGGTGTGCGTGGCGATGGTGGTGCCCGCCGACGCCCGGCCTGTCACCCGCGGCCGGATGGACTGGTGGGGCTCGGCCGCCCTGTCGATCGCCCTGGTCTGCCTCACCTACGGGGTCTCCCACGGCTCCACCGACGGCTGGACCCGGCCCTGGACGCTCGCGTACGCGATCGGTGCCGTGGTCTTCTTCGCGGTGTTCGCCGCCGTCGAACGCCGTACCGCCACTCCTTTGATCGCCATCGAGCATCTGCGGTCGCGCCGGATCTGGCCGGTCATCGCCACCACGGTGCTCGCCCTGACCGGTGTCTTCGCGGTCATCAACTTCACGGTGATCGTCCTCAGCCAGGACGCCCATGCCGGTTTCGGGCTCACCGCGAGCCGGTCCGCTCTGCTGTATCTGACGCCGGCCGCGGTCATCGGCGTCGTCGCGGCGCCGCTGTCGGGCTGGCTGGCCGGCCGGACGGGCTGGATCCCCATGCTGCGCGTCGGTCTGGTGCTCTGTGTCGCCACACTGACCCTCATCGCGGTGTTCCCGCAGCACCGGTGGATCGTGTTCGCCGCCGTGGCCGTGCTCGGCGTCTTCTACAACGGCCTGGTCCTCACCACCCTCAACGGCCTGGGCGTCACACAGTCCCCCAAGGAAGCACCCGCCGCGCTGCCGGGGCTCAACGGTGCCGCGTTCGGCTTCGGGGCCGGCCTGGGCATCGGCGTCGTGGCCCCGTTCGCCGCTGACGCGACCATCGGGGGCTACACCGCCGCGCTGTGCATCTCCATCGGCATCACCGCGCTCGCCCTGGTCGCGAGCCTGTGCATCGTCCCGACTCCAGACCAACCGGACCAGGAGTAGCCCCGCAACCGCCGCAACGACCGCCGCAGCAACCGGCGCCCCTGCCTATCCGCCCCTGCCGACGTTGCCGCCTGTCCATTCCCGCCTGTCCACCGCCTCGAGGAAGACCACCATGCCAGCCTCCCGCCTCTACTACGACTGCGACACCGGCATCGACGACTCGATGGCCCTGGCCTACCTGCTGGCCTCGCCCGAGATACGGCTCGCCGGCATCGGGACCGTCAGCGGCAACGTCGACTCGGCCCAGGCCGCCCGCAACACCCTGGCCCTGCTCCACCTCGCCGGGCGCGACGACATACCGGTGGCCGTCGGCGCCGCCGACCCCCAGGCCGGCACCTACGCCGGGCCGGTCCCCCACATCCACGGCCACAACGGCATCGGCGACATCGCACTGCCCGACGCCGCCCCGCCCCGGACCGACCTCGACGCCGCCGACCTGATCATTCAGCTCGCCCACAGCCACCCCGGGGAACTGCGGATCCTCACCACGGGCCCGCTCACCAACATCGCCGAGGCCCTGCGTCGCGACCCTCGCCTCCCCTCCCTGGTCGCCGACATCACCGTCATGGGCGGCGCCGCCCGGCACAGCGGCAACGTCTCCCCGGTCGCCGAGGCCAACATCCACAACGACCCCGAGGCCGCCGCCCAGGTACTCGCGGCCCCGTGGGACATCACCCTCGTACCTTTGGATGTGACTCTCGCGCACACCCTGGAGGAGACCGACCGCCAGGCGCTGCTCGACTCCGGGCGCCCCGTGCCCGCCGCGCTCGGCGCCATGCTCGAGGTGTACTTCGACTTCTACCTGGCCACCTACGGCCGCCGCTGCTGCGCCCTGCACGACCCGCTGGCCGCGGCCGTCGCCGTCGGCGCAGTCGCGCCCACCCTGGCGCCCGTCGTCGACGTGGTCGTCGACGCCACCGGCGGCCCCGGCCGCGGCCAGACCATCTGCGACCTGCGCGGCGCCTACCTCGGTTTCCCGCCGCAGCCGGGCGCCCGCTGCCGGGTCGTCCTGGAAGCGGGCCCCGACAGCGCCGCCCAACTCCTCAAGCGTCTTCTCACCCTTTGACCCCGCCGGGCACCGAGAACGGACAGAGCACCGCATGTTGATCAATCTCCACACCCACCTCGAAGGCCGTGTCCGGCCGACCACCGCCGCCGAACTCGCGGCGCGTGCCGGGACCCCCGCACCGCCGCGGGGCTGGCAGGAGGCCATCCGGCTCGACGCACCGGGCGACCTGACGGCCTACCTCGCCAAGGTCTCCAGCACCTATCCCTTCTTCGGCAGCGCCGACGCACTCGCACGCATCACCCGGGAGGCCGTCGAGGACGCGGCGGCCGACGGCCAGGACTACCTCGAACTGCGCTTCGGCCCCGCCACCCACGTCCGCGACCGCTTCGGCCTCGACGACGTCGTGGCGGCCGCCCTCGACGGACTGCATGACGGCGTCCGCGCCACCGGCATGCCCGCCGGACTCGTCGTCGCCGCGCTGCGAGTGCACGACGCCGAACTCAACGCGGCCGTCGCACGGGCAGCCGCCCGGCGGGCCGGAGACGGCGTCCTCGGATTCGACCTGGCCGGCGACGAACTGCGCTACCCCGACCTCACCGCGTACGCCGAGGCGTTCGCGCTCGCCCGCGCCGCCGGCCTCGGCATCACCTGCCACGCGGCCGAGGCCGGACCCGCGCACGCGGCGCAGGACGCCGTCCGGCTGCTCGGCGCCACCAGGATCGGACACGGCGCCCACATCGCCGACGCCCCCGACGTCATGCGGTGGGCCGCCGACCACGGCATCGTCGTCGAGGTCTGCCCCACCTCGAACTGGTACACCGGCGCCACACCCGCACTGCACCACCATCCGGCGCCCCGCTTCCTCGCCGCCGGCATCCCACTGGTGCTCGGCGACGACAACCCCGCACAGACCGGCTCACCGCTCAGCGCCGAGGCCGAAATCCTCACCGGCGCCCTGGGATTCACAACCGCCGACCGTGCCGCACTCGACGCGACCAGTGTCGCCGCAGCGTTCATGGACGACTCCGTACGCCACGACCTGCGCGCCCGGCTCGCGGCGGTATGAGGCGCGGCCAGGGGAGTACCTAGACACGGTGATCTCGCCCGGGCGCAGAGGCAGGACCGGACGTGCACCGCGCCTTCTCGACACCGGGAGATGGTTCGCGGGTCACTGCGGGCCGTCAGGGCGTGCATCGTTCCATCGTCGTTGGCGCCGGGGCGGGCGGCGGCATGAGGGGGCAGGTGCCGATGGTCTGTGACGACACCGATATCGCCCTGTTGGCGTTGTTGCAGCAGGACGGCCGCGCCACCTATCAAGAACTGGCCGACCGGGTCAGGTTGTCGCGGACGGCGGCGCGCGCACGGGTGCAGTAGCTGCTGGCGAGCGGTGCCGCCGCCGTCGTCGCCGCGGTGCATCCGACGGTGGCGGGGTTGCACGCTGACGCGCGGCTGCTGATCCGCTCCCGCGGCGACCCGGCCGAGACCGCCGCGGCGCTCACAGCCCGCCCTACGGTGTACGGCTGCCAGGTGACCACCGGCGAGCAGGACCTGGTCGTCCGGGTCCGTGTCCGCGACGACACCGCGTCGGCGGCCGAAGCCGACCACATCGGCGACCTGGACACGGTCGAGGCGGTGCGGGTGTTCCGCGTGGTGTCCACCGTGCTGGACCTCCCGACCCCGGCGGTGCTGCCCGCCCCGCCGCGGCTGGATGCGATCGACTGGCGTCTGCTGGAGTTGCCGCAGCACGACGGGCGGGTCGCCTTCAGTCGCTTGAGCAGCCTCATCGGCCTGTCGACCGCCGCCACCCGGGCCCGCGTCGTCGGCCTGCGCAAGGCCGGGGTCGTGCAGGTGGTCGCGGTGGCGGACCCGGCCCGCATCGGCCTGGCCGCGGCCGCCGGGTTCGCCCTGACCACCGCCGGCGGCGCTAACCGGGTCGCCGCCGCGGCCGCGCAGATGCCCGAAGTCCGGGCGGTCGCCGGCGGGTGGGGCCCCTGGGACATCATCGGTGAGGTCGCCGCCGCCACCCCGACGTTGCTGGCCGCCCGCCTCGCCCAGATTTGCGCTCTGCCCGGCGTCACCGCACACACCACCTGGTCGATCCCGCACCCGGCCGCCGCCCCCGCCCCGATCGACGTCCGCCCCGGCCGTCCCACCCTGGCCACCGTCCTGGACGAACTCCAGCAAGCCGACCAGGGCACCCGGCGAGCCCAGCAGGGCTGACCGACCGCATCAGCGCTCCCTGATGCCCCACGTCCGGATCCGCCCCTTGGCGGAGGACAACCGGGTCCACCGCACCCGGCTGCCCCTGAGCCGTCTGCCGGCAGGGATCGCCCGTCCGGAAGCGGGACCCGTCGAATCCCGCCTTCCGTGCCCGACCCCCGCCGGCTCGCCGCGCACGGCCGAGCTCCTGTGCTGACGGTCATCGAGGAGTGAAGGTGAGCGGTCGCGATCATGGTGGTGGCGGCCGGGTCGAGTGGCGGAGGGCGGCCAGAGTTCTGGTGGTAGATGGCCAACGAGGCTGGCGGTGGGCGGACGTTCAAAGCGGCGGTCCAGAGATGACAGTGCCCGGGGGTGCGGTCCCCGGGCGCTGCGCTGGTTTGGTCGTGTAGGTCAGGTCTTGCCTGTCTGGTGGAGGTCGTTGAGCATGTCGGCGCCGAGATCGCCGAGCAATGCTGCTGCCTGGGGTGTGAACAAGACGACGGTGTTGTCGCCCGAGTGTCCTGGTGATCGACGAGGTGGGTCACGAGGTCCTGGAACGAGGCGAGGCCAACCTGGTCTTCCAGGTGATCTCCAAGCGCTACGAAAGGGGCTCGGTCATTTTGGCCTCGAACAAGAGCTTCGACGAATGGGGTCAGGTCTTCGCCTCTACCACTGCGACGTAATCTCGATCAACGGCCCAAGCTACCGGCTGAAGAACCGCCTGATTAACATCGAACGAGACACCGACGACGCCTTCCCCGCCTTCATCTGCGGATCTTGGCAAAGTCGAGGTTGTGACCACGTAGAGGGGAGGCGAGGCGGCATGTTCAACAGGCAGGCGGAGAACGCTCTGGTGGCCCGTCACATGCGTTGGTTCTACCGGAGATGCCCATCGACAACGGACCAGCCCTCCCTGGTTGCTCGCCGGTACGCCGAGAGCCTGCTGAGAGTCCACGAGGCGGGCAGGATCTCTGTCAACGAGGATCTGTTCCCAGACCGTTGGCACCACAGCGGACGGTACGACGTCGCGCTGGCGGCGGACGACTTGGTAGATCCCGTCAAACGCACCAGTTTAGTAACCGACACCCTTCTTGTCTCCCACGGTGGGAGGGGCACCCCACATCAACTGATCTCGCCAATAGCGTCGGAGGAGCCACCGCTGCTGATGGCTGATGGCCGAGGAGACTGGCACCCATTGGACCCGCGGCCTTCACAGCGTCCGGAGGACCAAATTTACATGCTGGTGCCGGACAGGGCCGAGCTGGGACGCTGGCTATTGGACGCCAAGCCACTGCTGCGTCAGGGGCTGGCGTGGTACCTGCCGACCTACACCTGCCGGGGGCGTTGGTACGACCACCGGTTGGCGACCGAGCTGGATTACCTGGTCAAGGATCGCCGGGTGATTGATCTGACGGGCGCCGATCCGCTGAAGCTGGAGCTGATGCGCAACGTGCTGACGGTCGAGGTGCCGCATGTGGCAGGCACCGACCTGAACACCTTCGCAAAGATCGTGACCGGCGAGTTCGACGCGTTCCGCGATTTTCGGGAGTACCTGCGTGAAGAACTCCTGGAGCTCCACTTAGCGGCTGACGCGGTGGATTCAGCACGGCAGATAGAACTGGTCGCCACCCGGATCCGCAGGCAGGTCGGTGAGTGGACCGCGCGGATGAAGGACGCGCGCAGAGGCAGGGCGTGGGGGACTACCGGGGCCGGGCTGGGTACCACGGCGGCGGCGTTGTCATTGGTGTCTGGGGCCGATCTGCCAGTGCTGCTGGCAGGGATGGGTTTCGCCACGCCGTTCCTGGTTCAGGGAATGCTCGCGCAGCGACAGATGAGACACCTCAAGGACGAAGGCTGGTTCCTGGTGTGGTCCTTTCAGCGTCAAACTCGCACTCTCTGAGGGCGAGCGACCGAGAGGGCGATCGTCGACTCGACTCCGGCCACTCTCCTTTCCCGGTGCATCCTCCAGGATCCGCAGAAGACGGGTCTAGGCTGGTGCACACAACTTCGTACTCAATTGAGCACTCATGGAGTACGCCGACACCACCGCTCGGAGGCTGTTCCTTGTTCCCCGCACTGTCGCAGGCCTCCGATCGTGAGTAAGGTCGGTGATCGTTCCGATCGGTAGGCTCGCTTGCTCCCGGTAAGACTGCCGGTCGCGGCGAAACTGGCAGTCCGCACCGAGTTAAAAGCAGCGACGCGCACTGGCTCCCGTGCGTTGAGCTCCGCCGTGAAGTGGCCGGCTTGAACAAAGCACCGCCGGTTCTGTGTTAAGGACCGTGTGTGCACTCAGTGGCAAGTAGGGGCTCGTGGATGCTTCTCCGGGGTGCCTCATCCGGATCGCGCCGTTCAGCCAGTGCGCTTCCCTTTCTGGGCTCAATATGTGCCCGGGGAGCTCTTAGGGCCTCCGGGCGGTTACTTGATGATGGAAGGACAGTTCCAGTAGGTGGATGCGTCTTGGGCTGACACGCGCGTTGTCGGCGATCAGGCTGTACGAGTCGGTGGTGGCCGGCATCGGGTGGCAGAGGGGTGTACTGGACGCTACGGGTGTCGCGCGTCGGCCACCTGCTAGCCGATGATCTTCAGGGGGTTCGTGGTCGGTGCGGTGGTCTGGTGTCTCGCTGCGGCCTCGGTGGGGGTGGTCGGGCGTGGGGTCAGGGGGTCTTCGGGGTGGCGCGGTCGATGATGGGGGCGAGGTCCAGGCCCGGGGGCAGGGTGCCGAACGCGGCGCCGTGGTCGCCGGCCAGGCGGGTGGCGCAGAAGGCGTCGGCGACGGCCGGGTGGCCGTGCCTGACCAGCAGTGATCCCTGGAGGACGAGTGCCAGGCGCTCGGCGACGCGGCGGGCGCGGTACTCGATCGTCGCGGTGTCGACGAAGCCGTCCTTGGCGTCCTTGACGGCGGCGTCGAGGCGCGGGTCGGCGCCGCGGGCGAGGTCGACCTCGTCGAAGAACGCCTCCAGTGTCCGGGGCGCACGCAGAGTCGCCCGAAGGAGATCGAGGGCCGCGACGTTGCCGGAGCCCTCCCAGATGGAGTTGAGGGGGCTCTCGCGGAAGAGGCGGGGCATGCCCGACTCCTCGACGTAGCCGTTGCCGCCGAGGCATTCGAGGGCTTCGGCGGCGTGGACGGGCCAGCGCTTGCAGACCCAGTACTTGCTGACGGCCAGGCCGAGGCGCTTGAAGGCGGTCTCCGACTCGTCGCCGCGCGCGGAACGGTCCGTGGCGCCGGCGAGGCGCGTCATGAGGGTCGTGGCGGCCTCGGACTCGACGGCGAGGTCGGCGAGCACGTTGCGCATCAGGGGCTGGTCGACGAGGTACGCGCCGAACGCCTTGCGGTGGGAGGCGTGGTGCGCGGCCGTGATGAGCCCCTGCCGCATCCCGGCGGCGGCGCCGATGACGCAGTCCAGGCGGGTCAGGTTGACCATCTCGATGATGGTCCGGACGCCGCGGCCCTCGTCGCCGACGCGGAACGCGACGGCGTTCTCGTACTCGATCTCGGACGAGGCGTTCGACCGGTTGCCGAGCTTGTCCTTCAAACGCATGAGGCGCAGCGGGTTCAGCTCCCCATCGGGGAGGACCCGCGGGACGAGGAAGCAGGTCAGGCCGCCGGGCGCCTGGGCGAGGGTGAGGAAGACGTCGCACATGGGCGCGCTGGTGAACCACTTGTGCCCGACCAGGCGGTACGAGCCGTCCGGCTGCGGCGCGGCCTCGGTGGTGTTGGCGCGGACGTCCGAGCCGCCCTGCTTCTCGGTCATCGACATGCCCGCGAGCAGCGCGTTCTTGGTGAGCGGCGGACGGAGGCCGTAGTCGTACTCGCTCTTGGCGAGCAGGGGCTCGTACAGCGCGGCGAGGTCGGGGGACCGGCGGAGGGCCGGCACGGCCGCGTACGTCATCGAGACGGGGCAGCCGTGGCCCGCGTCGACGCGCCAGGCGTAGAACTTCGCGGCGCGGGCGACGTGCGCGCCCTCCCGGCCGTCCGCCCAGGGCGCCGCGTGCAGGCCGCGGGTGACGGCCACGCGCATCAGCTCGTGCCAGGCGGGATGGAACTCGACCTCGTCGATCCGGTGGCCGTAGCGGTCGTGGGTGCGCAGGACCGGCGGGTTCTCGTTGGCGAGGCGGCCCCACTCCTGGGCCTCGGGGCTGCCGGAGAGGCGTCCGAGCTCGTGCACCTCCGGGGCCGCCCAGCCCGCGCCCTCGCGTTCGAGGCCCGCCAGGAGGGCCGCCTCGTCGGCGGCGTCGTACCCGGCGAACGGGGGGACCTGGTTGAACACCTCGTGGGTCGTCACGGCACTGCTCCCAACACCTCTGCGCTGCCTCCCCGCACGATACAGAACGACGTTCGGACGAGTGGCCGCCGGGCCATCCTCCTGAAGACGTGGGGGGATCTCGTCCGCGCGGCGGATTGCCCGCAGGCCGCGGGGGCATACCTTCTGAATCATGAGTCAGTCCACCCCGCAACCAGGGCGGCGGCCGTCCCCGGCCCGCCATCCGGACCTCCGGAAGGGCCGGCCGCAGGACCTCCACCAGGACCCGCCGCCGGTGCGGGCCGAGCAGGTCCCCGCGGACGCGCCTCCCGGCCCCCGCGGCCCCGCCGACGCGCCGCCCGCCGACGCGGTCCGGGCCTCCGACGCCGAGCGCGAGGCGGTCGTGGAGTGGCTGCGGGTCGCCTCGGTGGAGGGACGGCTCACGTTCGAGGAGCTGACCGAGCGCACCGAGGCCGCGTTCCTCGCCGTGACGCGGGGCGACCTCGAACGCATCACGACCGACCTGCCCGGCATGGGCGCCCCCGGCGCCAACCCGGCGCCGCTCCAGGTGCAGCGCCGCTTCACCGCGATCATGGGGACTGCAAGGAGCGCATCGTCGGCCGCATCGACGAGCGCCTGGAGGCCCTGTCGGTGATGGGCGACGTGGTGCTCGACCTGCGCGGCGCCCAGGTCCCCAAGGGCGAGGTGTGCATCGCGGCGACCGCGGTGATGGGCGACGTCAAGATCATCGTGCCGGACGGCGTCGCGGTCGAGCTGACCGGCTACGCCTTCATGGGCGACCGCAAGGTCAGCGTGCGCGAGGCCCCGCCCGGCTCCCGCGTCCCGGTCGTCCGCGTCGCCGCGCACGCGGTGATGGGCGACATCAGGATCGTGGACGACGAGCACCACGCCCCCGTCCGCCGAGCCCTCAGCTCCTGGTGGGAGAGCCGCAAAGAGCGCGGGTAGCCTCCCGGCCGACTTCCCGCAGTGAGCCGAGCCGTCGCGCGAGTGCGTTGACCGTCCGGGGGAGGCGGGGCCGAAGGCGAGCCTCCCCCGGACGGATCGCGAAGCGATGCGGCGCTCGCAAAGCCACGGTCAGGACGCGCGCCCCAAGGCGAGTGTTCTGGGCCGGGGCTTCACTGCGTTCAGCGGTTGTAGGCGGTGCGGGCGCCCAGCCACAGGGTGTAGGCGGCGACGCCCACGAGGCCGGCCTTGCGGGTGCGGTCGGTGGTCAGGGCGAGGCCGAGGGCCAGTTCGGTCGCGCCGTTGCGCTTGATCCACGCCTGGGTGTCGTTCGGGAACGGGAGCTTGGAGATCGGCTCGAACGCCTTCGGGGCCGCGAAGTGCGCGGCTCCGGTGGCGGCGAGGGCGAGGCCGGCGAAACGGAGGAGGGCCATGGTCGTCCTTTCGAAGGGCGTTCAGCGGGTGAACGAGTAGTCGTCCAGGCGGAACCGGCGGGACCGCCGGAGCGCCTGGAGGGTCGAGGTGGGGCGCAGGAGGGGCGCGTCGCCTGAGGCGTCGAAGTAGTAGCTGTTGGACGACGCGCAGTTGTTGTTGTAGAAGGCCGTTCCCTTGGCGCGCCGCAGCATGTCGCGGAAGAAGCGGTCGTCGGCCTCCTGCCGTACCTGGACGCGGGTGGCGCCGCGGCGGCGCGCCTCGGTGAGGCAG
This sequence comes from Actinomadura sp. J1-007, assembly GCF_009793335.1. Taxonomy (GTDB): domain Bacteria; phylum Actinomycetota; class Actinomycetes; order Streptosporangiales; family Streptosporangiaceae; genus Spirillospora; species Spirillospora yumaensis. The sequence goes on from NZ_WING01000001.1 coordinate 6,623,774, forward strand.
CGCAGCACGTGGGTGCTCTGGTACTCGATCATGCCGAACCACGAGTAACCGGTGAACGAGTAGGGTCCCATGAGCATCCACAGGTTCGGCGCCTGCGGGACGGACGTGCCCTCGTAGGCGTGGTACCGCTCGCGGGCCCAGTGCTCGCCGAGGTCGACGCCGTCCCGTCCGGTGATGGGGTACGGCGGCAGGTTGTCGGGCTCGATGACCTTGAAGCCGGTGCCGAGGATCAGCGTGTCGAACTCCTGCTCGCGGCCGTCCGCGGTCCGCACGCCCTTCGGGGTGATCCGCTCGATCCCGGCCGTGACGAGCTCGACGTTGCCGCGCAGGAACGCCGGGTAGTAGGTGCTCGACATCGAGGGGCGCTTGCAGCCGAACCCGTACGTGGGCGTGAGGGCGCGGCGCAGTTCGGGGTCGGGCACCTGGCGTCGCAGGTGCGCGCGGCAGACCCGTTCGATCACGCGCACGACGAACGGGTAGCGCCGGTTCTGCGTGATGCCGGTGACGAGGAACAGCTCGACCACCGCGTTCGTCACGGCGCGGACGGCCCGCTGCGTGGCGGGGACGGCGCGGAACAGCCGCCGGACGGGGCGCGGGACGCGGAAGTCGGGCTTCGGCGCGACCCAGATCGCCGTGCGCTGGTAGACGTGCAGGCGCCCGACCTCGGCGGCGATCCTCGGGATGACCTGGAGCGCGGACGCGCCGGTGCCGATCAGCCCGACGCGGCGGCCGGAGAGGTCGTGGGAGGCGTCCCATTCGGCGGTGTGCATGACCTTGCCCGCGAAGTCGTCCAGGCCGGGGATGTCGGGCCGCTTCGGCTGGTGCAGGACGCCGTTCGCGGTGATGAGGAAGCGCGCGGTGATCTCGCCGGACGGGGTGGCGAGGCGCCACAGGCGGGCCGCCTCGTCCCAGCGGGCGCGCTCGACCCGCGTGCCGAGGCGCAGGTGGGGGCGCAGGCCGTACTTGTCCGCGCAGTGGTCGGCGTACCGCTTCAGCTCGGCGCCGGGCGCGAACACCCGCGACCAGTCCGGGTTCGGTTCGTAGGAGAACGAGTACGACGCCGACGGGATGTCGACCGCGATGCCCGGATAGGTGTTGGCCAGCCACACCCCGCCGATGTCGGCGCGCTGGTCGACGATGACGAAGTCGTCCAGGCCGTGCCGCTTGAGCTCGATCGCGATGCCGAGGCCCGAGAAGCCCGCGCCGACGATCGCCACTTCATGGTCCATAGGAGTAGTCGTCCAGGTCGAAGGTGCGGGCGCGCCGCCACACGTGCAGCCCGGACTGCGGCCGGACGTAGGGGGCGTCGCCGTGCCGGTCGAAGTAGTAGCTGTTGGAGCGGGCGCAGCTCGGCTGGGCGAGGATCGTCCCGCGCATCCGCCGCCGCATGTCGCGGGTGAACGCGTCGTGCGGGCCGCGCTTGACGGTCATCCGCGTCGCGCGGCGGCGGCGCGCCTCCGCGATGCAGCGCACGGCGTGCGTCGCGCCCGCCTCGATGATGGAGAACCAGGACGCCCCGGTGACGGTGTACGGGCCGTTCATCAGCCAGAAGTTCGGGGCCTGCGGGACCGACAGCCCCTCGTAGGTCTGGTAGCGGTGCTCGTCCCAGTACGCGCCGAGCTCCACGCCGTCCAGCCCGACCACCGGGAACGGCGGCATCGCGCCCAGCTCCAGGATCTTGAAGCCGGTGGCGAGGACGAGCGTGTCGATCTCGCGCTCGCGGCCGTCGGCGGTGACGATCCCCTTCGGGGTCACGCGGTCGATGGGCGTCGTGACGAGGTCCACGTCGTCGCGCATGAACGTCGGGAAGTAGCGGTTGGAGAACGAGGGCCGCTTGCAACCGAACCCGTACCGCGGCGTCAGCGCGCGGCGCAGCGCCCGGTCGGGCACCTGGCGGCGCAGGTGCGCCCGGCACAGCGCCTCCACCGCCCGCACCAGGAACGGGACCTTGCTGTAGTGCACGATCCCCAGCACCATGATCACCTCGGACGCCGCGGCGGTGACGAGCCGGACGAGGCGCTGCACCGGCGGCGCGATCCGGAACAGCGCGCGCACCGGGGTCGGGATCGCGAAGTCGACCTTCGGGAACACCCAGATCGGCGTGCGCTGGTAGACGTCCAGGTGGGCGGCCTTCCCGGCGAGCTCGGGGATGACCTGGAGGCCGGACGCGCCCGTGCCGATGACCGCGACGCGCTCGCCCGCGACGTCGTGGCCGTGGTCCCAGCGGGCGGTGTGGAGAACCGTGCCCGCGAAGTCGTCGATGCCGGGGATGTCGGGGTTCTTGGGCTGGTCGAGCGGCCCGACCGCGCTGACCACGAACCGCGCCGTGATCTCGCCGCCGGTCGTGGCGACGCGCCAGAGGTCGGCGTCCTCGTCGAAGACCGCCCGCTCGACCCGGGTGTTCAGGCGCAGGTGCGGGCGCAGCCGGTACTTGTCGGCGCAGTGCTCGGCGTACGCGCGGACCTCGGCGCCCGGCGCGAACGACCGCGTCCACCCCGGGTTCGGCTCGAACGAGTAGCAGTACGTGGCGGACGGGATGTCGACCGCGACGCCCGGGTAGGTGTTGTGCCGCCACACCCCGCCGACGCTCGGCGCCGCGTCCAGGATGACGAAGTCGCGCACGCCCTTGCGGCGGAGCCGGATCCCCACGCAGAGCCCGGAGAACCCCGCGCCGACGACGAGCACCTCGTGGTCCGGCTCCATCAGCGGCTCACCTCGCCCCGGCCGCCGCGGAGGGCGGCCTGCTCGGCGACGCGCCGGTCGTGGTCGCCGCGCGTCCCGAACCTCTGCCGGTACGCGCGGTCGCCGTCCATCAGCCGCCGCACCGCCCGTACGACCGGCTCCGGCGTCACGCCCAGGACGGGCTGGACGGCGGCCAGCCAGCCCGGCACCGGGTACTCGGCGCGGCGCGTGACGCAGCTCCGCACGATCGCCTCGGCGACGCGTTCGGGATCGACGGTCGGCAGCCCGCCGCCGAGCCGCACGCCCTCGGTGAGGCCCGTGCGGACGGCGGTCGGGAGGACCGCGCTCACGGTCACCCCGGTGCCCGCCACCTCCTCCCGGACGGCCGCGCTGAGCCCGACGGCCGCGTACTTGCTGGCGTTGTAGACGGCCATGCCGGGCAGCGGGAGCTTCCCGGCCATGGACGCGACGTTGACGACGTGGCCGCGGCCCCGCTCGACCATGCCGGGCAGCGCGAGCCGCATCCCGTGGACCAGGCCGCGCACGTTGACGTCGAGGGTCGCGTCGCCGACCGCGTCCGGCTCGTCGAGGAACGGGCCGAGCGGCATGATCCCGGCGTTGTTGACCAGGACGTCGAGCGGCCCCGCCTCGTCCCGCACCCGGTCCAGGAACGCCGCGAACGACGCGCGGTCCGTCACGTCCACCGGGGCGGCGAGGACGCCGAGCTCGGAGCCCGCCCGTTCGACCGCGGCGGCGTCGCGGTCGCCGACGCACACCCGCGCGCCCCGCCGGGCGAACGCCTCGGCGGCGGCCCGCCCGATGCCCCGCGCCCCGCCGGTGATCGCCACGACCGCGCCCGGCCGCGCGACGGGGGGCTCGGGGGAACGGGAGGGCGCCTCATCCTCGTGCTCCTTCGGTTGATCGGGATACCGAAGGTATTTGTGTTTTGGACGCCGGGTCAATAGTGCCCGCCCGACCTTCCCACCACCCGCATACCGTGGGTATCCGGATACCGCGGGCTTGTAGAATGGCCGCCATGGCACGACCGACCAGGGCCGAGAGCCAGGCGCGCACTCGCGCGCTGCTGATCGAGACGGCCCGTCGGCTCTTCCTCCGTGACGGATATCACGCGACCACGCTGGAGAAGGTCGCCGAGGCCGCGGGCTACTCCAAGGGCGCCGTCTACTCCAACTTCGGCACCAAGGACGAGCTGTGCCAGACGGTGATCGACCTGGTCAGGGGCGAGCAGGTGCAGGCGGTCATGGACGCGTTCCTCGGCGAGGGCACCGACGAGACCCGGCTCGCCGCGTTCGAGGCGTGGGCCGAGCGGACCATCGGCGACCCGGGCTGGACGCTGCTGGAGGCCGAGTTCGCCATCCACGCCGCGCGCCGCGACCCCGCGCTGCGCGACCGCGTCGCGTCCGGCGGCCGCGCCTGGGTCGGCGCCCTCCAGCTCCTGCTGGAGAAGGAGGCGCACCGCCGCGGCCTGGCGCTCCCGATGCCCGCGCCCGAGATGGCCGGCGCGCTCCTCAGCCTCGGCATCGGCCTCGGCCTGCGCCGGGCCGTCGACCCGGCCCTGTCCCCGGAGGCCCTGCCGGACATGATCCGGCTCCTCCTGGACGTCGCCACCCGGCCCCCCGGCACCGGGCCGTCCTGACCTCGAGGGCCGGTCGGCGCCGGGCGGGGGACCGCGGCGAGGGTCAGCCTGCGGCGACGTGGCGGGCCGGTGCGGCGGCCGCGGCCTGCTCGTAGCGGTGCAGGACCAGGTCGGCCACCTCCGGCGCGTCGCCGAGGACGCCGGAGACGGCCGCCGCGCCCGCAGCCAGGGACTCGCGGCGCACCTTGTCGGCGAAGTGGCCCGGCGCGAGGAAGTACGAGGCGACCGCAACGCGCGGCGCCCCCGCGTCGAGGAGCGCGGCGACGGCCTCGGCGGGCGCCGGGCGCGTCGCCGACGCGAACGCCGGGACCACGCCCCGCCAGCCCCGCGCGCGCCACTCGCGCGCGAGCCGCCAGATCGTGGCGTTCGCGGACGGGTCGCTGGAGCCCGCCGACACCAGGACGACCGCCGTGTCCGGATCGCCGGGCCCGACGCCCGCCTCGGCCAGCCGCCGTTCCAGCGCGGCCGTGAGGAGGGGGTGCGGCCCGAGCGTCCCGGCCGTGCGGACGCCGAAGCGCGGATGGCGGCGGCCCACCCGCGCCAGCACCCCCGGGATGTCGGTCTTGCTGTGGTACGCGGCGGTCAGCAGCAGCGGCAGCACGACCGCCTCCGCGTGCGCGTCCCGCCGGGCCGCGCCCGCGAGCCCGTCCAGGACGGCCGCCGGGGCGGGCGTGGCGTGGTCGAGGAACGACGCGTGGACCGGGACGTCCGGGCGGCGGGCCCGGACCGCGTCCAGCAGCGCGGTGACGGTCGCGGCGGCGCGCGGGTCCCTGCTCCCGTGCGCCACCGCCACCATGGGGACGCTCACAGGTGGATGCCGCATTCGGTCTTGCCGGTCCCGGCCCAGCGGCCGCTGCGCGGGTCCTCGCCGTCCGCGACGGGGCGGGTGCACGGCTCGCAGCCGATCGACGGGTAGCCGTCGTAGTGCAGCGGGTTCACCAGGACGCCGTTGTCGGCCATGTAGTTGTCCATGTCCTCCTGCGTCCAGTCGAGGATCGGGTTGACCTTGACCATGCCGCGCTTGGCGTCCCACTCCACGACCCGGCGGTTGCGGCGGCTCGCGGTCTCGTCCCGGCGGATCCCGCTGAACCAGGCCATGTAGCCCTCCAGCGCGCGGCCGAGCGGCTCGACCTTGCGCAGATGGCAGCACAGGTCGGGGTTGCGGCCGTACAGCCGGGGCCCGAGCGCGGCCTCCTGCTCCTCGACCGTCCGGGACGGCGTCACGTTGATCACATTGACCGGGTACACGGCCTCGACGGCGTCGCGGGTGCCGATCGTCTCGGCGAAGTGGTAGCCGGTGTCGACGAACAGCACGTCGATGCCCGGCTTCACCTTCGACACCAGGTGGAGCAGCGCCGCGTCCGACATCGAGGACGTCAGGCAGATGCGGTCGCCGAACGTCGCCGCCGCCCACCGGATCACCTCGAGGGTGGAGGCGCCCTCCAGGGCGTGCGCGGCGGACTCGACGATGTCTTCGAGATCCAGGGTGGGTCTGTCGGTCTCCAGCAGTGTCACCGTTGGTTCTCCTTGTGTGTCCGGGGCGCTCCAACACCGAGGAACTTCAACGCGAAGGAGCGGACGCAGTCCGGGCAGAACCACGCGCCCTCCTCCTCGCGCGGCTCCAGCCGCTCGTCGCCGCAGTAGGGGCAGTAGAACGGCGCGGCACGTTCGCTCATTCCGGATCGCCCCTACTTCAGGTCGGCTTCGTCGGCGCGCTGCACCCACCGGGCGAACGACTCGCCCTCCGAGCGCTGCGCGTCGTAGTTGCGGACGACCCGCTCCACGTAGTCGGTGAGGCCCGCCGAGGTGGTCTTCAGGCCGCGGACCTTCTTGCCGAACGACGCGCCGAGCTGCCCGCCGAGGTGGATCTGGAAGCCCTCGACCTGGTCGCCGTTCTCGTCCACGACGAGCTGGCCCTTCAGCCCGATGTCGGCGACCTGGATGCGGGCGCAGGCGTTCGGGCAGCCGTTGACGTTGACGGTCAGCGGCTGCTCGAAGTCGGGCAGCCGCTTCTCCAGCTCGTCCATCAGGTCCATCGCGCGCTGCTTGGTCTCGACGATCGCGAGCTTGCAGTACTCGATGCCGGTGCACGCCATCGTGTGCCGGCGGAACGTGGACGGCCGCACCTGGAGGTCGTGCTCGGCGAGCGCGTCGGCCAGGGCCTCGGTGTTCTCCTCGGGGACGTCGAGGATCACCATCTTCTGCTCGACGGTCGTGCGGACCCGGCCCGAGCCGTAGCGCTGCGCGAGGTCGGCGACGACGCCGAGGATCTCCCCGTTGACCCGCCCCACGCGCGGGGCGAAGCCGACGTAGAAATTGCCGTCCTTCTGCGGGTGGATCCCCACGTGGTCGCGGCGGGGGAGCGGGTCGGCCGGCTCGGGGCCGTCCGGCAGCGCGTACCCCAGGTACTCCTTCTCCAGCACCTCGCGGAACTTCTCGGGGCCCCAGTCGTTCATCAGGAACTTCAGCCGGGCGCGGTGCCGCAGCCGCCGGTACCCGTAGTCCCGGAAGATCGAGACGACGCCCTTCCACACCTCGGGCGCCTGCTCGGGCTTGACGAACACCCCGAGGCTCTTGGCGAACATCGGGTTGGTCGACAGCCCGCCGCCGACGAACGCCTGGTAGCCGGCCTCGCCGTGCTCGTCCACGGTGCCGACGAACGCCACGTCGTTGATCTCGTGGACCGTGCAGTGCGCGGTGCAGCCCGAGAACGCCGTCTTGAACTTGCGCGGCAGGTTGGAGAACTCCGGCGACCCGATGTAGCGCTCCTGCACCTCGCGCAGCGCGGGGGTCGCGTCGATCACCTCGTCCGCCGCGATCCCGGCCAGCGGGCAGCCGATGATCACGCGGGGGGTGTCGCCGCACGCCTCCATGGTCGACAGCCCGACGGCCTCCAGGGCCTCCCAGATCGCGGGGACGTCCTCGATCCGGATCCAGTGGTACTGCACGTTCTGCCGGTCGGTGATGTCGGCGGTGCCGCGCGCGTACCTCGTGGCGATGTCGGCGATCGTGCGGAGCTGCGGGCCGTCGAGCTGCCCGCCGTCGATCCGCACCCGCATCATGAAGTAGCGGTCGTCGAGCTCCTCGTCCTCAAGCTGCCCGGTCTTGCCGCCGTCGATCCCGGGCTTGCGCTGGGTGTAGAGGCCGTACCAGCGGAACCGGCCGCGCAGGTCGGCCGGGTCGATCGAGTCGAACCCGGCCTTGGAGTAGATGTCGATGATCCGCCGGCGGACCGCCAGGCCGTCGTCGTTCTTCTTGTTCTCTTCGTTCTTGTTGAGCGGCTCGCGGTAGCCGAGGGCCCATTGGCCCTCGCCCCGCTTGCGCTTGGTCGCAGGTGGCACGGCGCGCGTCCTCATCCGGTCTGGGTGGAAGGACGCGTAGCGCACCGGCGTACGAACAGCCGGCTCGACGCTGAGCAGGGGAATGTCGCGGGTGACGCCGATGCACCACGCGTCCGCGTTGCACAACGTCGGAAGGCGTGGTCAGGGCGTCACAGACAGATCGCGCTGCGGACGCGCAGAAAGTCAACGTGCCGGCGCATCACCAGCAACGGGTCCGCAGCAGTCATACGTGAACTCTGACACGCGGTCTCGCGGGCTGTCCAGTTGCGTCCGGCATGCGGACGAGTGAGAAGCGTCATCCCTGGCGCTTCCAGTTGACGCGCGGCTCCACGCGCGGCGGCCCGTCCGGACGGCCCTCGCCCTCGTCCCCGCCGGCGGCGTCCGGGCCGGTCGGAGCCGGTAGGCCGCCCTGCCCGCCCGTTCCGGGGACGGGCTGATGCTGGCAGTCGCACCAGGATCCTCCACGGCACTCGGCGTGGCGGCGGTCCCTGCACGAAAGGCAGATCATGTAACCATTCTCACCGATCGTCCCGGATGCATGCGCCGGGGACGACATCCCATCCGAAATCAGGACGATCATGGGCCGATCGCCGTTGCGGCCCGTCGTAGCGGGTAGGGGCGGAACGACGGACCCTCGCTCGGGGGAACGGGGGGTGACCGGAACGCGACGCGCGGAGTGGATCACGGAAATGGGCGAGGCGGCATGTTCCGGGCGGGTAACGCTCTACGGTGGGGCGCTGTGACCACAGTCTCCGACGCGGCGAGCGTCGCGGGGACCCCCGCCGAGGGCGCCGAGACCGCCGATCCGGACGCCGGGACGCCCGGCCGCGCACGGAAGGCGCGCCGGATCGCCTGGACCCTGATCCGGGGCACGGCGGTCGCCGCGTTCCGCTACCGGGTCACCGGGCTCGCCGCCGAGGCGGCGTTCTTCGCCCTGCTGTCGCTCCCGCCGCTCGTCATCGGGCTGGTCGGGACGATGGGCCACTTCCGCAGCGCGCTCGGCGCCGGCACCGTCGCCGAGATCCGCGCCTGGCTGATCACGCAGGCGCAGACCGTGCTGACCGGCCCGGCGGTCGACTCCGTCGTGGTCCCGCTGATCGACGACGTGATCAAGGGCGGCAGCCCGGACATCGTGTCGGTCAGCTTCCTGATCTCGCTGTGGGCGGGGTCGCGGGCGACGAACGTCTACGTCGACACGATCACCATCGCGTACGGCCTGTCGGGCATCCGCGGCGTGATCCGCACCCGGCTGCGCGCGTTCTTCCTCTACCTCGTCGGCCTGCTGGTGATGCTGATCGTCATCCCGCTGCTGGTCGCCGGGCCCGCGCTCGTCCGCGACGCGCTGCCGGAGAGCGCCGGGTTCGTCCAGGTCTTCTACTGGCCGGTCGTGGTGACGCTGTCGGTGATGTTCCTCGCGATGCTCTACCACTCCAGCGTCCCCGTGCGGACGGCCTGGTGGCGCGAGGTCCCCGGCGCCGTCGTCGCCCTGCTGATCTGGATCGTCGGCAGCGTCACCCTGCGGCTCTACCTCACCGGCTCGCTCAGCGGCGTCTCGGTGTACGGCTCGCTGGCCGCGTCCATCGCGATCCTCGCCTGGCTGTACGTGGCGGCCCTCGCCGTCCTCATCGGCGCCGCGCTGAACGCCGAGATCGACCGCCTCTGGCCCAGCGCCGGGACGGCCCGCGCCCGCGCCGTCCGCGCCGCCGCCCAGCGCCCGGCCCCGGACCCCGAGCCCGGCAGCGCCGTCGCCCGCACCCCCGAGGCCGTCGCCGAGCACGCGGCCGCCTCGGAGAACGGCGCCGGCCCGGAGGGCGCCACGCGGGCGGACGTCGCCGGGAGCACGGAGTCCGGTGCGGCGGCGCGGGCGGGCGGGAGCACGGGGCGGACGGGCGGTCGCCGGGGGCGCGGAAGGCCAGGTCGGCGGGGCCGTCCGGCGGCGGCGAGCCGTCCGGGGCCGCCGGTGGGACGGAGGAGTCCGGCGGGGGCGCCGGGTAGGCGGTCGGGCGCCGGGCCGGGAGGCGGACGCGGGCTGTGACGTCGGGCCTGACGGGTAAAAAATGGGCCGGTTAGGGCCCTGAAAAGGCCAAACATGTCGTAATCTCGCCTTACATGACCCCCCGTGAGGAGACCGGTCGGCTGCGCACCGTGACCGGCACGATCCCGACGTCCGCGATCACCGGCCGCGTGCTCTCCCACGAGCACCTCCAGCTCGACCTGCGCTGGCCGGCGCGCCCCGCGCTGGTCGACTCCGACCCGCGGCGCTGGCTGGACGAGGAGAAGGGCGTCACCGCCGAGCTGGCCGCCCTGCGCACCGGGCACGACCTCGACCTCGTCGTCGACCTCACCTGCTCGGGGATGGGCCGCAACGCCGCCGCGCTCGCGCGGATCAGCGCCGGGTCGCGGGTCGCCGTGGTCGCGGGCACGGGGTTCTTCACCGAGCCGTTCCATCCCGCGTTCGTCCGCGAGTCCGACGCCGAGCGGCTCGGCGAGCGGCTGCTGGCCGAGATCGGCTTCGGCATGGACGGCACCAACGCGCTGCCCGGCGTGATCGGCGAGATCGGCACGTGGGGCGAGTTCCCCACCGAGGCCGAGGAGCGGTGCCTGCGCGCCGCCGCGCACGCCGGCCGCTACTCGGGGCTGCCCGTCGCCACGTACGGCCGCGCGGGCCTCGCCCAGCTGGAGATCCTCACCACCGCGGGCCTGGCCCCGGAGCGCGTCGCGGTCGGGCAGCAGGACCAGGTGGACGACGCGGGCGCGCACCGCAAGATCGCCGAGACGGGGGCGTACGTCTCGTTCGGCACCCTCGGGCTCGGCGGCGACGACCCGGCGGCGCTCGGCGCCCGCGTGCGCGGCGTGATGGACCTGCTGGAGGCCGGGCACGCCGACCGCGTCCTGCTCAGCACCGGCGTGTCCCGGATGGCCCAGATCACCCGGTACGGCGGCACGGGCTACGGCTACCTCTTCGAGACGTTCCTCCCGGCCCTGCGCACGGCGGGCGCCGACGACGCCACGCTGGACGGCATCCTGCACGCCAATCCGCTGCGCTGGCTCACCGCCGCCTGAACACGCGCCCGCAGCGCGGTGCGAACGCGTCCCGGCCGCGCCCTGGGGGCTTCCTGAGGCATCGTCCGGACGGCCCGCCATACCGTCCTTGACCGGGAACGTTCCCGTCTGGGAGATCGCGGCCGAAGTTGGGTAGGGCTGAGGGAAAGGTGCTGTTCCGCGACCCCGGGAGGGGGTGGCGCCGATGCCCTGGAGACCCGCTCGCACCGATGCCCGGGAGGCCGGGACCGTGCGGCTTCCGTTCGCCGACCGCGCCGAGGCGGGCCGCGCGCTCGCCGAGCGGCTGGCGCCGCTCGGCCTGGAGGGCGCGGTGGTCCTCGCGCTGCCGCGCGGCGGCGTCCCGGTCGGCCACGAGGTCGCGCGGCGGCTGGGGGCCCGGCTGGACGTCCTGGTCACGCGCAAGATCGGCTATCCGCCGCAGCCGGAGCTCGGCGTCGGGGCGGTCGCCGAGGGCGGCGACCCGGTGTTCGACGGCGGGCTGCTGCGGCGGCTCGGCCTGACCGAGGACGACCTGGCCGCGACCGTCGCGTCCGAACGCGCCGAGCTGGACCGCCGCGTGCGGGCCTACCGGGGCGACCGGCCGCTGTCCGGCACGGCGTCCCGGCCGGTGGTCGTGGTGGACGACGGCCTCGCCACCGGGGGCACGGCCCGCGCGGCCCTGCGCGCCGTACGCGGGCACGGCCCGACCAGGCTGGTGCTGGCGGTGCCGGTGGGCGCCGCCGAGACCGTACGGGACATGTCCGGCGAGGCGGACGACGTGGTGGTGCTGGCCGCGCCCTCGTCGTTCCGCGCGGTGGGCCAGTGGTACCACGACTTCGACCAGCTCACCGACGCCGACGTGGTCGCGTGGCTGGACCGGGCCGGCGGGGGCGGCCGTGACCGAGGTGCACGTCCCGGCGGGGGACGTCCGGCTGGACGGCGACCTCTCCGAGCCCGCCCGCGCCCGCGGGATCGTGGTGTTCGCGCACGGCAGCGGCAGCGGGCGGCACAGCCCCCGCAACCGGCGGGTGGCCGCGTCGCTGGCGGAGCGGGGCTTCGGGACGCTGCTGTTCGACCTGCTGACGCCCGAGGAGGAGCTCAGCGACCTGCGCACCGCGCACCTGAGGTTCAACGTGCCGTTGCTCGCGGGGCGGCTCGGCCAGGTGGTGACGTGGCTGCGGCGGGAGGGCTGCCCGACCGCCGCGGGCTGTCCCGTGGGGCTGTTCGGGGCCAGCACGGGCGCCGCGGCGGCGCTGGTGGCCGCCGCGAGCTGCCCGGACGACGTCGCGGCCGTGGTGTCGCGGGGCGGTCGCCCCGACCTCGCGGCGCACGCGCTCGGGGCCGTACGGGCGCCGACGCTGCTCATCGTGGGCGGACGCGACCTGGAGGTCCTCTCGCTCAACGAGCGGTCCCTCGACCGGATGGACCCGGCGGGCGGGCACGAGCTGACGGTCGTCCCGGGCGCGGGGCACCTGTTCGAGGAGCCGGGGGCGCTGCGGGAGGTCTCCCGGCTCGCCGGGGAATGGTTCTCCGCGAATGTGCGGGAATAACTCACATTCGAGCGCCGGGTGCGGTAATGGCCTGAGGATGTCGCCGCAATAGGGATCTGTGTCGTGACGCACATGTGACGCACATGTGACCGACCTTGGGACGGCCCCGGTAATCCGGGCGCGCAGATCCGGGCACGCAAACGGCCCCGCCGTAGCGGGGCCGTACGTTTTTCGGTGGCGTGCCGGGGTGCGCGGGGAGCGTACGTCGGGCGCCTGCCTGAACTGCTAGGCGGCGTTCGCGCGACGCATCCGGCGGCGGCGCTCGGACGCGCGCTCGTCCTCGTTCAGACCGCCCCACGTGCCGTACTTCTCGGGCCTGGACACCGCGTAGTCCAGGCACTCCGTGCGAACGGGACAGCCCATGCAGATCTGCTTGGCCTTGCGTTCGCGGATCTCACGCTCGGGCTGACGCTCGCCGTCGGGGCCGAAGAAGAGCACGAGGTCTTCCCCCCGGCACGCCGCGGCGTCCTGCCAGCCCCAGCTCGGGCGAGGGAGGTTTGCCTGCCGACGTACCTGAGCCATGGAACACCCACCTTGATTGGTTTACTGAGCAATTTCGGGACATGGACGCCCGACGTGCTTCCAAGACGTGCGTTGCACGCGACGTGCTACAGAAGCGCCGAAAGGTCCAACGTCTGGAGTTGCCGCTCTGTTCCCCGCCCGGTAGTCCGGGAACCTGGGGCCGTGCGACAAGGAAGCCCTCGAATGGGGCCTCCAGGAGATTACACGAGGGCCGCCTCGTTGAGAAGGGTGAGGTCCCTAACAATGTAGGTTCCGAGGTTCTCGCCGCAGTCCGGGCCGCAGGGATCGGCCTGGACCGCGCTCTCCATGATGATCCGGTAACGGGTCCCCTGGACGGAGACGACCGCTTCGAACGGCGCCGACCCGGTGACCGACTCCACGGTCACCGCGCCGATCCCGAGCGCGCCGGTGCGCTCGCGCGCGAAGTGCTCGGCGGCCTGCGCCGGCTCGGGCAGGCCCGCGCGTCCGCGCAGCCGGTCGAGCACGACCTCGCCCCGCAGGTAGGCCTCCACGGCCCGTACCGCCTCGGCCTTTCCGAGGTCGCCGTAGTAGAGCCCGTGTGGAAGACATACAAGGTTCGCCGCAAATCGGTCGCCGCCGACGTGCGTTGTTTCCCAGACAAACGGGTCGAAACGTCCCGCAAGCGTCCGGGCGAGCGGCGCGCCCGTGCGGGCGCAGCAGGCGTTGCGCCGCCCGTGCGTGCACACGAGCAGGACGGGCCCGTCCACGGGCTCGCCGAAGCCGGGGCGCCGACCGGCGGCGACGGCCGCCAGGTCGAGGCCGGCGAGCTCGGCCGGGTCGGCGATCTCGCGGCCCTCCAGCCACACGTCCGGCCCGTCGGAGTAGGCGACGTACACCTGCGACGGGGGGACGGCCCGGCGCCTGCCGGTGCGCCGGATGAGCTGGGGGCGGATCCCGTGCGCCAGCGCGGCCCGGATCGCCTCGGCGAGCGGCTCCGGCGCCTCCAGGTGCTCGATGCGCTCGGGCCAGGGGCCGGGATGCTCGACGAGCAGCCAGGCGCGCGCCTTCGCCGTCGCGCTGGCCAGGCACGGCCGCTCGCCGGAGTGGCTGCCCGGGCAGTGCCCGCAGCCCTTACCGCGCGTCAAAGCTCCCCGTCCCCCGTCGCTCGTTGAGATTAGGTAAGGGTAACCTAATCCACCCCGGTATCCCCAGTACACGTGACTCACCTCATAGCCCAAGCGTGATCTTTGGACTCCGCAGGGTGAACGCATGCGCATCCGTGGTGCACGGGCGTTGACGGACGTCACAGGAGCGGCGGCGCGGCCGGGTCAGCCGAGCGGGGCGGCCGGGCTGGACGCCGCGCCGAGATGGCGGGCGGCGGCGCCGGTCGCCCGCGCGCGGTCGTCGGCGACGAGGCCGATGCGCGTCCGGCGGTCCAGCAGGTCCGACACGTCCAGCGCGCCCTCGTGGCGGACGGCCCAGGCCAGCTCCGCGTGCAGGACGGGCAGCCCCGGCACGACCGGCTCCAGCAGCGCCGGGTCCTCGCGGGCGAGCGCGGCGAGCAGCGGCGCCTCCGTCCCGTACCGCTGGACGAGGCGCGGCGGCGCGTCGAGCCCGGCGAGGCGGTCCGGCGGCGCGGCCCCGACGAGGGGCAGCCGGGCGGTGCGAGCGCGCCCCGCGCGCACGCGTCCGGCGGCGACCAGCGCGTCCACGGCGTCCTGCGCCATGCGCCGGTACGTGGTCAGCTTGCCGCCGACGATGGTGACGACCCCGTCCCGCGAGGTGAGGACAGCGTGGCGGCGGGAGATGTCGGCGGTACGGCCCCGTTCGTCGTCCAGCAGGGGGCGCAGCCCGGCGAACGCCCCGGCCACGTCGCCCCGGTGCACGGGCACGTCCAGCGCCGACCCGAGGATGTCGAGCAGGAAGCCGATCTCGCCCTCGGACGGCTCCGGCACGTCGGGGATCGGGCCGTCGGCGGGCTCGTCGGTCAGGCCGACGTAGACCCGGCCGTCGCCCTGGGGGATGACCAGGACGAAGCGGTTGCTCTCGCCCGGGACCGGCACGTGCATCCCGGCCGACAGCCCGCGCAGCGCCTCGGCCCGTACGACCAGGTGGGCGCCCCGGGACGGGCGCAGCCGCACCCCGTCCACGAGACCGCCCGCCCAGACGCCCGCGGCGTTCACCACGGCGCGGGCCCGTACGGTGTGCTCCTCGCCGGTCAGCTCGTCGCGGACCAGCGCGCCGTCCCCGGTGAGGGCGACCGCCCGGCAGCGGGTGAGGACGCGCGCGCCGTGCGCGGCGGCGGTCCGGGCGATCGCGGTGACGAGGCGCGCGTCGTCGGCGAGCTGCCCGTCCCACGACAGCAGCCCGCCGCGCAGCCCGTACGGGCGCAGCGCGGGCGCGAGCCGCAGCGTCTCCACGGCCGACAGGCGGCGCGGCGCCGGCAGGACCGAGCGCGGCGTTCCGGCGGCGAGCCGCAGCGCGTCGCCGGCGAGCAGGCCCGCCCGCGTCACCGCCGCCTGCCCGCGCGTGACCATCGGCGTCAGCGGCAGGACGAACGGCAGCGCGCGCACCAGGTGCGGCGCGGTGCGGCCCATCAGGACGCCGCGCTCGACGGCGCTCTCGCGCGCCACGTCCACCTGGCCGCTCGCCAGGTAGCGCAGCCCGCCGTGGATCAGCTTGGAGCTCCACCGGGACGTCCCGAACGCCAGGTCGTGCGCGTCCACCGCCGCCACCGACAGGCCGCGCGACGCGGCGTCCAGCGCGACGCCCGCGCCGGTCGCGCCGAGCCCGACGACCAGCACGTCCACGACCTCGCCCGGGAGCGCGGCCAGCTCGCGCGCCCGCCGCGCCGCGTTCAGCGACGACCGCTCCGGCATGGGGTTCATGGGGCGAGGGTCCTTTCGAGGATGTGGCGCAGCTCGGCGTCGAACGCCTCGGCGGCCAGCTCGGCGTCGTCCGCCGCGACGACCGTCCGCGCCGAGAGCGCGAACGACTGGACGATCAGCAGCAGCGACCGCGCCTGCCGGGCCGGGTGGCCGCGGCGGACCGTGCCGTCCCGGTGCCCGGCGTCCAGGGCCTGCTCGAACAGCTCCAGGAAGGCGAGCTGGCTCGCGCCGCAGCGGTCGAGCACGTACGGCAGCAGCAGCTCGGGGTCCACTTCGATGATCTTGCGCAGCAGCGGGTGCCCGCGGAACGTCCGCACGCCCTCGACCAGGCCCTCGACCAGGCGCGCGCGGACGGGGCGGCCGTCGTCGGGCGGGTCCAGGCGGGCGCCGATCGCGACCCACTCGCGGGTCATCAGGTCGCCCACGATCGTGCGCACGTCCGGCCACCGCCGGTACAGCGTCATGCGGGAGACCCCCGCGCGGCGGGCGATGTCGGTCAGCGTCGTCCGGCGCACGCCGACCGCCAGCACGCAGTCGCGCGCCGCGTCGAGCACGGCGTCGTCGGCGGTGCGGGCGGGCGCCCTGTTGTGACGATTCGACGTCATATGTCACAGTGTAATCCACATCAGCCACGTACGACGTCAGCCACGTGAGCGTGCGGGGACGGGCGACCGACGGGAGAAGCGGTGGAGACGCGGGACATGCTGTGGAGCGGTTGGGGCGATCCCGCCAAGGCGTCGCCCCTCCCCGAACCGGTGGTCGGCCTGCTGCGCGACCTGCTCGGCGTCCGCCCTCCGACGCGAAGCCGCTCGCGCTGGACGATGTGGCCGTTCCCGCGCCGAAGCTGCCGGACGGCGTGCTCGCGGCCCTCGCAGACGCGGCGGGCGGCGACGCGCACGTCCGCACCGACGCCGAGACGCGCGTCCGCCACACGCGCGGGAGGTCCACGCCCGACCTGCTGCGCATCCGCGCGGGCGAGGCGTCCGACGCGCCCGACGCGGTCGTCCTGCCCGGCTCGCACGACGAGGTCCTCGCCGTCCTGCGCGTGTGCGCGGAACGGCGCGTCGCGGTCGTGCCGTTCGGCGGCGGGACGTCGGTCGTCGGCGGGCTCGCCCCGCGCGGAACGGACCGGTTCGCCGGGGTCGTCGCGCTCGACCTGCGGCGCATGGACGCGCTGGTCTCGGTCGACGAGGTCTCCCGCACGGCCGTGCTCCAGCCCGGCCTGCGCGGGCCGCGGGCCGAGGCGCTGCTGCGCGAGCGCGGCTACACGCTCGGGCACTTCCCGCAGTCGTACGAGTGGGCGTCGGTCGGCGGGTTCGCGGCGGCCCGCTCCAGCGGCCAGGCGTCCGCCGGGTACGGGCGGTTCGACGAGATGGTGCTCGGCCTCACTGTCGCCACGCCCGAGGGCCCGCTCGACCTCGGCCGCGCGCCCCGTTCCGCCGCCGGGCCCGACCTGCGGCAGCTCGTGCTGGGCTCCGAGGGCGCGTTCGGCGTGATCACCTCGGTGACCGTCCGGATCCACCCGGCGCCGGAGGCCGCCGCGTACGAGGGCTGGCGCTTCCCGTCGTTCGAGGCGGGCGCGGCAGCGCTGCGGCGCGTCGCGCAGGACGGGCCGATGCCCGTCGTGCTGCGGCTGTCGGACGAGACCGAGACCATGATCGGGCTGGCCGACCCGTCCGCCGTCGGCACCGGCGACGCGCCGGAGAACGGCGCGCCTCAGGGGGCGGGGCTCCCGCAGGGGGCGGGCTGCCTCGCCGTCCTCGGGTACGAGGGCGCGCCCGCCGCGATCGCCGAACGCCGCGAACGCCTCGCCGCGGTCCTGCGCGGCGCGGGCGGCGAGCCGCTCGGCGAGGGCCCCGGCGACGCGTGGGCGCACGGCCGGTTCAACGCCCCGTACCTGCGCGACGCGCTCCTCGACGTCGGCGCGTTCGCCGAGACGCTGGAGACCGCCGCGTTCTGGTCGGGCGTCCCCGCGCTGTACGCGGCGGTGCGCGAGGCGCTGATCGGCACGCTCGCGCGCGCCGGCACCCCGCCGCTCGTGATGTGCCACATCTCGCACGTGTATCCGGCCGGGGCGTCCCTCTACTTCACCGTCGTGTCGGCGTCCGGGCCGTCCGGGCGGGAGGTCGGGCACTGGCGCGAGGCCAAGCGCGCCGCCAGCGACGCCATCCTCGGCGCCGGTGGCACGATCAGCCACCACCACGGCGTCGGCACCGACCACCGCGACTGGTACGCCCGCGAGATCGGCCCCCTCGGCGGCGCGGTCCTGCGCGCGGTCAAGGAACGGCTCGACCCCTCCGGCGTCCTCAATCCCGGCGTCCTGGTCCCTCCGGCCGACGGCGCGCAGGAGTAGCCGCGATGTCCTCCCCCCGAACGTTCACCGCGGTCGTGAACCCCGCCGCCGGAGGGTCCGCCTCCGCGGCCACGCTGATCCCGCTCGCCCGGCTGCTGCGCGAGGCGGGCGCCGAGCTGGCCGTCGAGTACAGCCGCGGCCTGGAGCACGCCAGGGCGCTCGCGCGCGAGGCGGCGGACGCCGGACGCGTCGTCCTCGGCGTCGGCGGCGACGGCATGGTCGGATGCGTCGGCGGCGCCCTCGCCGGGACGGACGCGGTCTTCGGCATCGTCCCCGCCGGGCGGGGCAACGACTTCGCGCGGCAGCTCGGCGTCCCGTCCGACCCGGAGGCGCTCGCGCCGCTGCTCCTGGAGGGCGAGCCGCGCGCGGTCGACGCCATCGAGGCGAACGGCGTGCCCGTCCTCGGCAGCGTGTACGCGGGCGTGGACGCCGTCGCCAACGACAACGCCAACCGGACGCGGCTGCTGCGCGGCTCGGCCGCCTACTACTTCGGGGCCCTGCGCGCGATCGCGTCCTGGCGGCCCGCCGACTACCTGGTCACCGTGGACGGCGAGGAGCACCGGCGGCTCGGCTACACGGTCGTCGCCGCGAACTCCGGCTACTACGGGTTCGGCAAGCACATCGCCCCGGACGCGCGCGTGGACGACGGCCTGCTCGACGTGGTGCTCGTACGGCACGCGCCGCGCCTGCTGTTCTTCGCCGTGATGCGCGAGCTGGAGGCGGGCACGCACGTGCGCCGTCCGCAGGTGGAGGTGCTGCGCGGGCGCGAGGTGCGCATCGAGCTGGCCGCGCCGACGCGCGGGCGCGCGGGGCGCACGCTGCCGTACGGCGCGGACGGGGAGTTGCCCGGCGTCCTTCCGGTCACGGCCAGGGCCATGCCGGGCGCGCTGCGCGTTCTCGCCCCGTGACCGCTGAGTCGGCCGCCTGACCAGCGGGTTCGTGCGGGATTCCAGATTTGGCGAGCGCGTTTGGGTGGGTTTACGGGCCCATTATGGTCCGCGGGATAGCGTTCCTATACGTCCCGATTTCGGGACCTTGGGGCCGTCTGTGGGGGGCATCATGAGAAGGCGCTCGTTCGCCGTTCTGGGGGGACTCATGATCACCACGGGCGCCCTCGTCGTGGTGGCGCCGGTGTCCACAGGAGTGGCGCCGGCGTCCGCCACGCATCCCGCCGGCCCCGCGCGGCCGATCCCGATCCGGAGCGTGACCGCGCCCGCCCCGCCCTCGCTCGGGGACGTGATGTCGCTGCCGGGCGCCGCCTCCGGCCGCACCTGACGATCTTCCGGCGCGGAACCCTGTGCCCGGCGGGACGGGTCGCCTAGAGTGATCGCGTGCGCACCCTCCTGAACATCATCTGGCTCGTCCTGTCCGGCTTCTGGCTGGCCCTCGGATACGCCTTCGCCGGGATCATCTGCTGCATCCTGATCATCACCATCCCGTTCGGCATCGCCTCGTTCCGGATCGCGGCGTTCGCCCTCTGGCCGTTCGGCCAGACCGTCGTGCGGCGCGGCGACGCCGGGCTCGCGGCGGGCCTCGGCAACGTCGTCTGGCTGATCGTCGCGGGCTGGTGGCTCGCGCTCGGGCACCTGGTCACCGGCATCGCGCTGTGCGTCACGATCATCGGCATCCCGTTCGGCATCGCCAACTTCAAGCTGATCCCCGTGTCGCTGCTGCCGCTCGGCCGCGAGATCGTCTCCACCTCGGACCCGCGCGGCTTCGGCGTCGGCTGACCGCCCCGGCGCGGGCCGCGGACGAAGCGGACGAACGGGCCGGGGGACGGGCGGACGCGCGGAGAAGCGCGCGGAGCAAGTGCCCGCGGGGTAGAGTCGTCGCACGTCGCTGTGATTTTGATCACAGTCCGGCATCGGACGGGCATCGGGCCGATATCCCTTCCCGCAGGCCAACCAAGTTCTTGGTCATTCAACTTCCACCGGCCGGTCACGTGGGGCATCGTGTCCGCCGTTCTCGGTGACACTCGCAAGAGATCGTTCGGCGGAGGTGTGTGTGACAACGGAGCCATCAGGGCCCGGGCCCGCCCCAGGCGGGCTCGACAACGCGGCCTACGTGCAACTCAGCCAGACCCCGGAGTTCCAGCGGCTCCGCCTGGCGTTCCGCCGCTTCGTCTTCCCCATGACGGTGGCGTTCCTGCTGTGGTACCTGCTGTACGTCGTGCTCTCCGCGTACGCGCGCGGCTTCATGGGCACCAAGGTCGTCGGCGAGATCAACGTCGCGCTGGTCTTCGGCCTGCTTCAGTTCGTGTCGACCTTCCTCATCGCCTGGGCGTACGAGCGCTACGCGCGCCGCGGACTCGAACCGCTCGCCGCGAGCGTCCGCGACGCGATCCCCGGCCGCGCCGCCGGAGGCGCCGCTCCCGGCGCCGCCGCGACGGCGGGCGGGACCGCCGCCGTGTCCACCGAGAAGACCGCGACGCCTTCCGAGAAGACCGAGACGCCCCCCGCCGACGGGACCGCCACCGGAGCCGACGCGGGCGACGCGGGCGGGACGGGCGCCGGCGGCGCCACGCGCGCCGAGAAGACTGGCCCGGACGGCGACAAGGACGGCAAGAAGGACGACGGCGCCGCCGAGGGCGGGGAGGAGCGCGCATGACCGCCCACACGCTGGCCGCGCCGGTGCTCGCGGCCTCCGACAACGAGCACCGGACGTTCTCCCTGATCCTGTTCGCCGTCTTCGTGGCGATCACGCTCTACATCACGCTCTGGGCGTCCCGGCAGAACAAGACCGCCGCCGACTACTACGCGGGCGGCCGGCAGTTCTCCGCGATGCAGAACGGCCTCGCGATCGGCGGCGACTACATGTCGGCCGCGTCGTTCCTCGGCATCGCGGGCATGTTCGCGCTGTCGGGGTACGACGGGTTCCTGTACTCGATCGGCTTCCTCGTCGCGTGGCTCGTGGCGCTGCTGCTGGTCGCCGAGCTGCTGCGCAACTCGGGCCGCTTCACGATGGCGGACGTGCTGGCGTTCCGGATGCGGCAGCGGCCCGTGCGCGCCGCCGCCGGGATCTCCACCATCGTCGTGTCGATCTTCTACCTGCTGGCGCAGATGGTCGGCGCGGGCGCGCTGGTGTCGCTGCTGCTCGGCGTCTCGGGCGAGGCCGCCAAGATCTGGACGATCGTCGTCGTCGGCGCGCTGATGATCTTCTACGTGACGGTCGGCGGCATGAAGGGCACGACCTGGGTCCAGATCGTCAAGGCCGTCATGCTGATGACCGGCGCGCTCGTCATGACGGTCTGGGTGCTGTCCAAGTACAGCTTCAACCTCTCGACGCTGCTCGGCGCCGCCGCCGACGCGAGCGGCAAGGGCCACGCGTTCCTGGAGCCGGGCCTGAAGTACGGCGCGACCGACATGTGGTCCAAGCTCGACCTGCTGTCGCTCGGCCTCGCGCTCGTCCTCGGCACCGCCGGGCTCCCGCACATCCTCATCCGCTTCTACACCGTGCCGAACTCGCGCGCCGCCCGCTCGTCGGTCAACTGGGCGATCGGCATCATCGGCGTGTTCTACCTGATGACGCTCGTCATCGGGTTCGGCGCGGCGGCGCTGGTCGGCGGCAAGGCGATCGCGGCGCAGGACAAGGGCGGCAACACCGCGGCCGTCCAGCTCGCCGAGAACCTCGGCGGCGGCAGCGGCTCGACGGGCGGCGCGGTGTTCCTGGCGGTGATCGCGGCGGTCGCGTTCGCGACGATCCTCGCGGTGGTCGCCGGGCTCACCCTCGCGTCGTCGTCCTCGTTCTCCCACGACCTGTTCGCGAACGTGTTCCGGCGCGGCAAGGCGTCCGAGCGCGACGAGGTGCGGATGGCGCGGATCTCGGCCGTCGTCATCGGCGCCGTCGCGATCGTGCTGTCCATCTTCGCGCGCGGGCTGAACGTGGCGTTCCTCGTCGCGCTGGCGTTCGCGGTCGCGGCGTCGGCGAACCTGCCGACGCTGCTGTTCTCGCTGTTCTGGAAGCGGTTCAACACCAGCGGCGCCGTGGCGGGCATCTACGGCGGCCTCGTCTCCGCGGTCGGGGTCGTCCTGCTCAGCCCGATCTGCTGGGGCGGCAAGTCCGACACCATCCCCAAGGGCAACGTGGACGCGCTGTTCAGCGAGACGACCGTCGCGCCGATCCCGCTCCAGAACCCCGGGCTCATCTCGATCCCGATCGGGTTCCTGTGCGCGTACCTCGGGACCGTCCTGTCGAAGGAGCGCACCGCCGAGAAGTACGCCGAGCTGGAGGTCCGCGCGCTGACGGGCGAAGGGGCGCACTGACCCGAGGGCGCCGCCGAGCGCGGGCGTGACGAAAGCCGCGCGGAAAGCCGCGCGGCCAGTACGGGCAAGGCGCTTGACGCTCCGATCACCTCCGGGACAGGGTGTGGCTGAACCCTCACCCCCCGGAGGTGATCTGTGTCCGCCGACGAAGCGGTGGCGCCGCAGCGGGAGCTGGTCAACTCGCGTACGTCGGAGGCGGGCGCGGGCTGGGCCTGCCAGCGGCCCGGCACGTTCAACGAACTGCTCCCCGAGCGGGTGCGGCCGCTGTCGTGGTGGCGTCCGACGGTCCTGTGGCGCTCGCGCAACGACGTCGTGGCGCGCCTGTTCGGCGACCCGTCCGACGAGATCCGCCGCCGCTGCGTGACGGCGCTCGGCGAACGGGGCACGCCCGCCGCGTTCACGATGCACCGCTCGGCGCCGGAGTTCTCGTTCGCGCTGCTCGGCGACACGGGGGAGGGCGACAGGTCGCAGTACGCGGTGGTGCCGCCGCTGCTGCGCGCCGCCGCCGGCACCGACTTCATGGTCATCGCCAGCGACGTGATCTACCCGACGGGCGAGGCGGCCGACTACACCGCCAAGTTCTTCCGCCCGTACAAGGACTACCCGGCCCCGATCTACGCGATCCCCGGCAACCACGACTGGTACGACGGGCTGCGCGGGTTCCTGCGCGTGTTCTGCGACCTCGACCTGGACTGCGAGCCGCCGCCCTGGCGCGGCCCGCTCGGCCTGGTCGCCCGGCTGTTCTGGCGGATGCCCGGCAAGGTGGACGAGGCGGAGATCGCGGACGCGCGCGCACGCTACCGGGGGACGGCCGCGCAGCGCGGCGTCCAGCCCGGCCCGTATTGGGCGATCGACACGCCGAGCCTGCGCGTCGTCGGCATCGACACCGGGATCACCGGCGGCATCGACCGCGACCAGGCGGCGTGGCTGCGCGAGGTGTCGGCCGGCCCGAAGCCGAAGATGCTCATCACCGGCAAGCCGCTGCGCGTGGACGACGACCGCCGTCCGGGCGCGATCGAGGGCGAGGGCGCGACGGTCGACGAGATCGTCCAGGACCCGCGGCACAACTACGTCGCCGCGGTCGGCGGCGACATCCACAACTACCAGCGCTACCCGGTGCGGCTGGTCGACGGCCGCACGATCCAGTACATCGTGTCGGGCGGCGGCGGCGCGTTCATGCACGCGACCCACGTCATCCCGAAGACGCGGGTGGTGGAGGAGGACGCGTTCCGCTGCTATCCGCTGCGCGGCGACTCGCTGTCGCGCTACAGCCAGCTGTACGGGCGGTGGACGCGGCTGCCGAAGCTGTTCGAGCTCACGCCGGAGGAGGCGACGGCCGCCGTCGAGTACCGCCTCGGCATCAGCCCGGGGCGCGGGTACGACGGGGTGGAGCCGTCGCGGCGGGCGCGTTTCGTCGCGTCCGTGCTCGGCGTCCCCTGGGGGCAGCGGCGGCGGCACCGTTTCCTCCGGCTTCCGGTGCGCGCGCTGCCGCAGCGGTTCCGTTCCGAACTGGCCGACTGGGACCGTCCGCCGTTCTTCAAGAGCTTCCTGCGCGTCGAGGTGACGGAGAGCGAACTGCGCATCCGCTGCTTCGCCGCGACCGGCTGCGGCGACCACGAGGAGAGCCCTCCGATCGAGGACGAAGTGGTGATCCCCTTGCAGCAGAAGAGGAACTAGGTCTCATATCGGAGAACTTTGCACGATTAAGCTCTAAACAGCCTGATTTCTCCGTCATCGCGTCGGCTCGTGTCGTACAGTCTTGGCTTCCATCACGGGTGACCGGTAACAGCGGACGGTCGGCCGAACCTGACCGCGTCCACAGGAGTACAGACTCGAATGAGCTACCCCCAGCAAGGCCAGAGCCAGCCCTACCAGCAGCAGCAGCCGCAGCAGGGCGGCTACGCGCCCGCGCAGGTGCCGCAGCAGCGCCAGGCCCCGGTCGCCGCCGGAGCGGGCAACAACATGAAGCGGCGCAACCCCGTGGGCGCCTGGCTCGGCCTGCCGATGATCACGCTCGGCATCTACGGGCTGGTCTGGATGTACAAGGTCCACGCCGAGCTCTACGACTACGACCGCCGTACGGGCGACGCGGCCACCAACGCGCTGCTGTCCATGATCTTCGGCTTCTGCACGCTCGGCATCTGGCCGCTGGTGATGTGGGTCAAGCTCGCCGGCCGCATCGCCCAGGCCCAGCGCGCCGCCGGCCTGCCCGCCTCGTGCAGCGGCGGCGTCGGCTTCATCCTCGGCATCTTCGGCTTCGGCGTCCTGTACTACCAGCTCCAGCTCAACAAGATCGTCGACCGCTACGGCGACACCCCGGCCGGCCAGCAGGTCTCCCTGGTCGCCTGATCCCGCACGTCCCCGGACCCCTCCGCGCCCGCGCGCCGGAGGGGTCCGCCGTACCGGCCCTCCGAGCGGGACCGTCATGGCCGTCATGCCGGACGGCGCCGTTGTGCGGGTCCGCCGGGCGCGTCCGTGCGGCCGGTCCGCCAGGCGATCCTCCGGGCGGGGCCGTGGTGCCGGTCCGCCGGGCGATGCCGCCGGGCGGCCGCGGCGTGGGTCCGCCGGGCGCGTCCGTGCGTCCGGTCCGCAGGGTGCCCGTCCGCCGGGCGGTGCCGCCGGGCGGCCGTTGTGCGGGTCCGCCGGGCGTGGCCGTGCGGCCGGTCCGGGGTGCCGGTCCGCTGGGCGGCGCGGGGGAAATGTCGGAGGGCTCGGCCAGAATGGGCGGGTGAGGATCGTGGTGGCCGTCGGACCGGGCGGCGGGGGGACGCTGCGTCCGTTCGCCGCCGACGGCACGCCCGCCGGGCCCGCCGAGACCGTTCCCGACCTGGTCGCGGCCATCGCCGCCCGAGAGCCCGCGGGGACGGTCGGGGGCGGCGAGGGGCCGCGGTGGGTGTGGTCGTCCACGGCCCGGCTCTACCCGCGCCTGCTGCGCGCGGGCGTACGGATCGGACGCTGCCACGACCTCGAACTCGTCGAGAACCTCCTGCTCGGCCACGCGGGACGTTACGGCGAGCCCCGTTCCGTACGGGCCGCGTGGGCGAGGCTGCGCGGCGAGCCCGTTCCGGCCGACCCGCCGCCCGCGCAGGAGGCCCCGCCGCAGGGGTCGCTGTTCGACGCCGGAACGAGCGGCGACGAGTCCTCCGCCGAACGCGAGGACATCGAACGGATCGTCGCCGTGCACGACGAGCAGCGGCGGCGCATCGCGGAGCTCGACGGGTTCGCGCTGCTCGCCGCCGCCGAGTCCGCGGGCGCGCTCGTCGCCGCGGAGATGAGCCACGACGGGCTGCCCTGGTCGGCCGCCGAGCACGACGCGCTGCTCACCGACCTCCTCGGCCCGCGCCCGTCCGGCGGGCTGCGCCCGCGCAGGCTCCAGGACCTCGCCGACCGCATCGGCGCGGCGTTCGGCCCGCGCAACCACGTCAACCCCGACTCGCCCGCGCAGGTGCTCAAGGCGTTCGCGGCCGCGGGCCTGTCGATCGCGTCCACGCGCGCGCACGTGCTGAAGGCGGTCGACCACCCGGCCGTTCCGCTGCTCCTGGAGTACAAGGAGCTGTCGCGCCTGCACATGGCGCACGGCTGGGCGTGGCTCGACACGTGGGTGCGCGGCGGGCGGTTCCGGCCCGAGTACGTCGTCGGCGGCGTCGTGTCGGGACGCTGGGCGACCAACGGCGGCGGCGCGCTCCAGATCCCGCGCGTCCTGCGCAAGGCCGTGGTCGCCGATCCCGGTTGGGTCCTCGTCGTCGCCGACGCCGCCCAGCTCGAACCGCGCGTCCTCGCCGCGCTCGCGGGCGACCGGGCGTTCGCCGACGCCGCCGCGCACGGCGACCTCTACGCGGCGCTGTCCGACGCGTTCGGCGCGAGCCCCGGCGCCGAGGGGCTGAGCGCCCGCGACAAGGCCAAGCTCGCGCTGCTCTCCGCGATGTACGGCGGTGGAACGGGCGAGGCCGTGCAGCTCCTCGCCGTCCTCAAGAACCGCTTCCCCGACGCGTTCGACTACGTCGAGGCCGCCGCGCGCGCGGGGGAGCGCGGCCGGCTCGTGCGCTCGCGCCTCGGCCGCACGTGCCCGCCGCCGTCGGACGACTGGCGCCGGCTGACGTCCACGGCCGACGGCCCCGACCGCTCGGCGGCGGGCCAGGCGCTGCGCAGCCGGGGCCGCTTCACCCGCAACTTCGTCGTCCAGGCGACCGCCGCCGACTGGGCCCTCGCCCTGATCGCGACGCTGCGGCACCGCCTGGCCGCCCCGTCCCACCTGGTGTTCTTCCAGCACGACGAGGTCATCGTGCACGCCCCCGCGGACCTCGCCGACCAGGCCGTCGCCGCGATCCACGCGTCCGCCGAGGAGGCCGGGCGCCTGCTGTTCGGCGCGACGCCGGTCGTGTTCCCCATGGAGACCGCGACCGTCCACCGCTACGCCGACGCGAAGTGAGGGCCCCATGCCGTCCTACACGGTGCTCATCGAGATCCGCTACGCGGGCGGCCAGCGCGACGAGCAGGACGAGGCGCGCCGCGTCCTCGCCGGGGCCGTCCCGGCCGCGCTGACGCCCGGGCCCGGCGGCACCGTCATCCTCAGCGCCGTCCTCGACGCAGACGGCCCGCTCGCCGCGCTCACCGCCCTCGACGAGCACCTCCAGCGGGCGCTGATGTCCACGGGACTGTTCGAGGAGTTCGACGTGTCCGGCCGCATCCTGCACGTCGCACCGCAGCACGCCGCCGAACGCGTCTTCGCGTGGACGACCGACTACCCGTTCTCCCGCACGCCCAAGCCCCCGCACCCCCGCGGCGTTATCCACAGGCTTAGGAACGGCTTGCGCCGCTGACCCGCCGGGCCGGAACATCGAGGGGTGGTGATCGCGCGCCGTGACGAGAGGAGCACGCCATGCACGCGAGTCGGCGCCGTCGGCGGAGGGTGTTCAGGTCGGTGCGTTCAGGCGGGAGGCCAGGGCGCGAAGGGTGCTGGCGGCTGCGATGGCGTGCCCGCGGGCGTTGAGATGCAGCCGGTCGGCGCTGTAGATCCTTGGGTCGGACGCGGCGGGGATGTCGTGCGGGTTGACGACGTGGCATCCCCCGTACGCCGCTGAGACCTCCCCGGTCACGCGGCCCAGCGTGCGCGTGCGCGACGACATGGTCTCGCGGTGCCGTTCCGCGATGATCCCGGCCCGCGTGATGTCGAACAGGCCGATCGTCACGACGTCGGCCCCCGCGTCCCGGAACGCCGAGACCATGGCGGCCAGCTCGTTCCGCACGGCCTCGGGATCGAACGACCGGCCGAGCAGGTCGTTGCCGCCCGCCACCACGAACGCCAGATCGGGGCGGAACGCCAGCGCGGGGGCGAGCTGCGTCTCCCGCACCCGCGCCGCGACCAGGTCCCGCCGCGCCAGGTTGAGCGAGGTGAAGCCGGGAGCCTGCGCGGCGAGGGCTTCGCCCACCCGGTCCACCCACGAAAGGTTCCGGTAACCGGGCGCCGGGTCCCGCACGCCCTCGGCCACGCTGTCCCCGATCGTCACCATCCGCCGCCAGGGCGCCCCCTTGAGCAGGATGGCCGCCTCGTTCAGGGGCAGCACGTCCGGGTCTGCGTTCTCTTCGGCGAACTCGACCATCGTCATCACGCACCTCCAGGAAGGAATTCCGAAACGAACACCGGCGATCCTTGGCCATCCCCGTCTCCGTCAGCTATGGCCGTCTCGCTCACCGCGCGGCCTCGCGTGTGCCGGTCCACAGACCGGCCGCCACGGCGGCGGCCGAGGCTAGAGTGCAGAAGAGGTAGACAGTGGTGAAGTCATCGTGGGACGCCGCGTCCGGGAGCAGGGCGGCCAGAGCGGCGATCCCGAGCGCCCCGCCGAGCTGGCGGGCCGTCGTGTTGAGCCCGGTCGCCCCCGCGAAGCGCAGCGGGCTCACCGAGAGGGCGGCGGCACCGGCCGTCCCGGTGCTGAGCGCGCCCATCCCCACGCCGACCAGGAGCCCGACCGGCAGCCAGAACGTCAGGAAGCGCGGCTCCTCCGGGAGGCCCGCGCACGTCCAGAGACCGGCGGCGACCATGGTCAGAGCGCCGCCGACCACCGCCGGGCGGGCGCCGAGGCGTCCGGTGAGCCGGCCCATGGCGAGCGCCGCGGCGGTCGCGGTGAACGCGCCGGGCGTCGAGGCGAGGCCCGCCTTCAGCACCGAGTAGTGCCACCGCTCGGTCAGGAAGAGCACCCCGACCAGCAGCCACGAGTACAGCGCCGTCCCGTACAGGAAGGAGGCCGCGTTCGCGGCGGCGAAGCGCCGGTTGCGCCACAGGCCGATCTCCAGCGCGGGCACCGGGTGGCGCACCGACCGCAGGACCGCCCACGCCATCATCGCCGGACCCGCGGCGAGCAGCGCGAGCGTGCCGGGATCGGCCCAGCCCCATTCCCGGGTCTGGGTGACGCCCAGCGCGAGCGCCCCGACGCCGCCGCCCAGCAGGACCGTGCCCGCCAGGTCGGGCAGGCGCCCCCGCTCGCCGGCGGCCCGGGGCAGCCTGACTCCGGCCAGGAGCATCGCCGCGCCGAACGGGAGGTTGATGACGAACAGCGAGCGCCAGCCGAACGCGTCCACGAGGACGCCGCCGAGGCTCGGCCCGATCGCCGCCGCGAACGCCCCGGCGGCACTCCACAGCCCGACGGCGCCCGCGCGCCGTTCGGGAGCGGTGTCGTGCAGCAGCAGCGCGAGCGACGCCGGGATCATCGCGGCCGCCGCCGCGCCCTGGAGCCCCCGGGTGGCCAGCAGGACGGGCACGTTCGGCGCCAGCGCGCAGGCCAGCGACGCGAGCGTGAACACGCCCACCCCCGACTGGAACATCACCCGCCGCCCCACCAGGTCGGCGAGGCGCCCGGCCGGGGCGAGCAGCGCGGCGAACGGCACGGCGTACAGCGTGATCACCCACGTGAGGCCGGCGAGCGAGGTCCCGGGGAAGTCGGCGTGCAGGTCGGGCACGGCGAGGTTCGCGACGGTGGCGTCGAGCATGGCCAGGAACGTCGCCCCCGCCGCGAGCACCGGCACCCCGCGCCTCCCCAGGCGGGCCGCGCCCGCCGGGGGAGCCGGGGCCGTATCGGTGGTCATGAGCGCCCCTTCCGAAGAAAGTTAAACGAACGGTCGTACTTTCTTCTCCGCCCACCACCCGCGTCAAGGGCTTTGCCCCCTTGACTTAGAACGAACGATCGTGCACATTCACCCGTGTGACCGACGGACGGCTCCTCAAGGGAGAGCAGACGCGCAGGACGATCCTCGCCCGCGCCGCCGACATCGCCTCGGCGGAGGGCCTCGAAGGCGTCTCGATCGGCCGCCTCGCGACCGAGCTGAAGATCAGCAAGAGCGGCGTGTTCACGCACTTCGGCTCCAAGGAGGAGCTCCAACTCGCGACCGTGCGCGCCGCCGCCGAGACGTTCCGCCGGCACGTGGTCGAGCCCGCCCTCGCCGCGCCCGAGGGCATGCCCCGGGTCCGCGCGCTCTACGAGGCATGGCAGCGCTACCAGCGCGAACCCGTCTTCCCCGGCGGCTGCTTCTTCTACGCCACGGTCGCCGAGTTCGACGCCCGCCCCGGCCGCGTCCGCGACGCCATCGCCAAGGCCGAACGCGCCTGGAGCGACTTCACCGAGCGCTGCCTCCGCGAGGCCCGGGACCTGGGCCACCTCACACCGGAGACCGACGTCGCCCAACTGGCCTTCGAACTGCACGCCCTATGCCGCGCCGGCGGAGCCAACGCCCTCCTCCACGACGACAACGCCGCCTACGCCCGCTCCGCCCAAGCCATCAGATCCCGCCTCTCCACCGCCACCCCCCACCCCTGACCACCCCCACCTGTGACCCCCGCCCCTGACCGTCCTTATCCCTGACCGCCCCCACCTGTGACCGCCCTCATCCCTGACCGCGCTCGTCCCTGACCACCTCCACCTGTGACCGCCCTCGCCCCTGACCACGGCCACCTTTGACCACGGCTATCTCTGATCACGGTCGGCTCTGACCACCGCCACCATTGACCACGGCTATCTCTGACCACGGCCTCCTTTGACCGCCGCCACCATTGATCATGGCTATGTCTGACCAAGGTCGGCTCTGACCACGGCCATTCCTGAGTACGGCCATCCCCGACCACGGTCGGCTCGGGTCTCGGCCGGGGCCACGGTCGGCTTGGGTCTTGGTTGGTTCTGAGCGTGGTCACTTCGGGTTACGGCCGTTCTTGAGTAGGGCCATGCCTGACCGCGGTCGGCTGGGGCCACGGTCGGCTCGGGTCTTGGTTGGTCGTGAGCGTGGCTACTTCGGATCACGGTCATCCCTGAGTACGGCTAGGTCTGAGCGCGGTTGGCTTTGGCCACGGCCATCTCTGAGTACGGCTGGTCCTGAGCGCGGTTGGCTCTGGACATGGCCATCGCTGAGGATGGCTGGGGCTGAGCGCGGTTGGGCCTGGCTGCGGTTGGCTCTGGCTTTCGCCATTCCTGGGTACGGCTGGTCCGGGTCTCGGTGGGCGTCGGCCGGTGTGATTCCTGGCCACCGCGAGCGCGTTCCTTGTCGCGACGAAGGCGTCTGCTCACCGCCGCGTGTGGGCTTCGAAATGATCAAGCTCCGGTCATGGTTGGCCGCTGGCGGGGGAGAGGTGCTCGTGCCCGGAAACGCGCGGCCGTAGCGTTCCGGTCTGTGGCGAACATCCTCATCGTTGGGGCGGGTGTGGTGGGAACGGCCACCGGCCTTGGTTTCAGCCGGCACGACCACAAGATCGCGTTCATCGACGTCGACCCCTCGGCCCGCCGCCGTGCCGGTGAGCTCGGGTTCGTGGCGGCGGCGGCCGGCGCGGTCGATCTCACCGAGGCCGACGTGGTGTTCGTGGCGGTGCCCACGCCGACGGGCCGGCGGGGCTGCGATCTGTCGCGCCTGCGGGAGACGGCCCACGCTCTCGGGACGGCGCTGAAGCGGGTCACGCCGGACGCGTTCCCGGTGATCGTGTACCGGTGCACCGCGCCGCCGGGGACGACGCGGGAGATGGCGGCGATCCTCCAGGCCGTCTCCGGCAGGCGGGCCGGCGCCGACTTCGGCGTGGCCTACAACCCCGAGTACCTCAGGGCGCACAGGGCCGTCGAGGACTTCGCCACCCCGCCCGTGGTGACCATCGGCGTGGTCGACGGCGACCGCCGCGTGGCGGAGGTCCTTCGCTGCCTGTACCGCCCGTTCGGGGCTCGCATCGTGGTCACCGGGGTGGAGGAGGCGGAGTTCCAGAAGTACGTGCACAATCTCTTCAACGCGGTCAAGATCTCGTTCTTCAACGAGATGAGGGGCGCCGCCGCGCGTCTCGGGCTGCGCGATGTCGATGAGATCTTCGAGATCACGGCACGTTCGGCCGAAGGGATGCGCAACCCGTCGTACGGAATCGCCGACCTCGGCCCTTACGGCGGCGCGTGCCTGCCCAAGGACCTGGGGGCGTGGCTCGCCGAGATGCGGCGGCTGGGCGTCGAGACCCCCCTTGCGGCGGCGGCGCGCGAGGTGAACGTGCGCCTCGGAGGCCGTTGATGGACGACCCTGGATGGGCGCAGTACCTCCAGTGGGCGTGCCTGCCGTTCTTCCTCGTCCCACTGGCCGAACTGCTGCTGATGGGCGTCGGCTACGTGCACGGCCGAATGGCCTACAGGGTCGCGGCGGATGAATTCCGTCATCTGATCATCCAGATCACGACGGTGGGCAGGGAACCGGACCTGGTACGCCAGACCATCGCCGCCATTCGCGGATACGGACTCACCGGCTCCTATGAGATCTGGGTCGTTCTGGAACCGGGCCACGATGACCATTATCCCTTGGCCGACCGTGTCATCACGGTGCCCGAAGATTTCACCTGCAAGGCCATCGACAAGGCGAGGGCCCTGGAGTTCTCCCGGCTGGAGCGCGCCGCGCACGGGTTGAACTCCTATGACACCAAGATCTTGTTCGTCGATGACGATACTTTGCCGACCAAGGAGTACATCACCAGCGCCTACGCCGGCGACTACGACCTCTGCCAAGGCGTGACGGTGGTGAACCGGCATTACGCCGCCCGTCCATGGAAACACTTCCTCCTCTCCCATCTGGACAATATCCGCACTCGCAACTGCCTGGTCTATTGCAGTTGCACGCAGGGGGTCACGGGCAAACCGCTGTTCGTGCACGGCGAAGGGCTGTGCGTCACCGGCCTGGTCGAGGACGTGATCACCTGGGACCATCCGATCGTCGCCTCGGACGACCTGGTCTTCGGTACCAAGGCGGCTTACGCCGGTTTCAGTTGGGGCTACTTCCACGAACACATCCAGCTCGTGTCGCCGTGGACCTTCACCGATTCCTGGAGGCAGCGCAAACGCTGGACGTGGGGAAACTTCACGGCGATCCGGCGGCGCGACATCCTCCCGCTCTCGGTGGCGGTGCCCAAGGCCGCCAAGTACGCGCTGGGGTCGTATCGGTCTTCGCATCCGCCGCAGGGGCGATATGCGTCACCACAGGCATTACCAAGGTTCCCGCGCAGGCTCACGTGCTGTTCTGGATTTCGTTGGGGTCCTGGTTCGCCTCTTACGGACTGATGGGCTGGATCAACTCCGGTGGCGACGCCAACAAGGAACGGTTCGGCGGACCGGGCGTCCGCTACATCGGTTTTCGTGCCGTTCAGACCGTGGCCGCCGTGCTGCTGTGCGTACCGACGGCGATCCTCCCGGTCTTCATCGTCATCGGCAGTACGGTGACCGGAAAAC
This sequence comes from Actinomadura sp. J1-007, assembly GCF_009793335.1. Taxonomy (GTDB): domain Bacteria; phylum Actinomycetota; class Actinomycetes; order Streptosporangiales; family Streptosporangiaceae; genus Spirillospora; species Spirillospora yumaensis. The sequence continues at coordinate 6,656,753 of NZ_WING01000001.1, forward strand.
CCCGGCGATTCGTCACCATCGCGAAGACGCGTCCCGGAGCCGTTCCTGACGTTCCGGAAAGGCAGGTGCCATGCCCCTGACGACGGATCCCGCGCAGCCGCGGGCGTGTGCCTGGCGCCGGTCTCTGGGTGGGATATTCACGCTCCTGGTTCTGCTGGCCTCAGCCGGGCTCGTGCTTTCACTGGGCATGGGCTGGGGACGGCCGAGGACGCCGACCGCGACCGGAGCCGCCGAAGCGGCCTTCCGTCTTCGCTGCCTGTGGACCGCGCTGGCGGTCTCGTTCGCCATCGGCTCGGTGGGCGTCCTCGCCGCCACCCATCGTCTCCGCCAGAACGTCAGGCGTTCCAGAGACACCGATCGCAGCGGCGACACCGACGAGCTGCCTTGACGGAAGGTTCCATGCACCGGCTGACGACCGCGGCCGCCACAGCCGCGACGGCCATCCTGGCGGTCACCGCGCCCCTCGACGCGGCGCACGCCGCGGCCCCGGAGGGGGAGTGCCCGGCCGAGACCGTCACGGTCCGGACCCCGGCGGAGCTTGGCGCGGCCCTCGCCGGAGCGCATGGCGGAACGGTGATCCACCTCGCCGACGGCGTCTACGACGGCGACTGGACCGCCACCACCGCAGGCACGCGCGCCGCGCCCATCTGGCTGTGCGGGGGGTCTCAAGCGATCCTGACCAACACCGGCCGCGGCACCGCCGGGGCTCCCGGCCGACGCCCCGGCTCGCAGCCGGGATACGGGCTGCACCTGGACCGCGCGTCCTGGTGGCGCCTGCACGGATTCTCGGTGGCGCACGCCAAGAAGGGCATCGTGGTGGACGCCGCCGCACACGTCACCCTGCGGCGTCTGGAGATCCGCGACGTGGACGAGGAAGGCGTCCACCTGCGCCGCGACACCACGGACTCGATGATCGTCGGCAACCGGGTGCACGGCACGGGACGGACGCACGACGAGTGGGGCGAGGGCGTCTACATCGGCTCGGCCAACACCAACTGGCACCTCTACACCGGCGGACGGCCCGACCGCAGCGACAGGAACACCGTCTCCGGCAACGTGATCCACGGTACGACCGCCGAGCCCATCGACATCAAAGAAGGCACCACAGGGGGCCTGGTCACCGGCAACTGGCTGGACGCCGCCGCACTGACCAAGGCGGGCGGCGACAGTTGCGGCGACGTCAAGGGCGACGACTGGCTGATCGCCTACAACCTGTGCACCGGCAGCGGCGCCGACGGATGGCAGACCCACCGCAAGGAGGGCGGCGGCCAATGGGGCCGGCGCGCCTTTTTCTACCGCAATCTGGTCGCGCTCACCGCGTCGTCCACTGGCTACGGCTTCCGAATCGACGATCCCGCACACTCCAGCGCCATCGTCCACTGCGACAACCTCGTACTCGGCGCCTTCTCCAACGTTCCGTGCACCCCATAGCCCGCCAGAACGCTTCAGAGTGGTGATTGTGGTCGAGCTCGCCCTCGCCGCGGCCGAAGGCATGCCCAGCGTCCGTACGTCCTACCGGGCATGACGGCGCTACCAGCACGAACCCGCCTTCCTCGGCGGCTGCTCCATCAATGCCACGTTCGCCGAGTTCGACACCCGCCCGGCCGCGTCCGCGACGCCGTCGCCGTTGCCGTCGCCATCGCCAAGACCGAACGCGCGGAACGGCCGGGCGGCGCGGACGCGCCAGGCCAGGCTGACGCGCCAGGCCGCGTCCCCGCTCGCCCAGCCCACACCGCCCCGCGCTCTGCCGCATCGTTCCCCCGGACCGCGCCCCGCCGCGCCGTCCCCCCGAACCGTGCTGTGTCGCGTCGTCCCCTCCGGACGGTGCTGTGCCGCGTCGTCCCCCGGACGGTGCTGCGTCGTGCCGTCCCTCCGGACGGTGCTGGGTCGCGCCGTTCCTCCGGACGGTGCTGTGTCGCGCCGTCCCCCGGACGGTGCTGTGTCGCGCCGTTCCTCCGGACGGTGCTGTGTCGCGCCGTCCCCCGGACCGTGCTGTGTCGCGCCGTCCCCTCCGGACCGTGCTGGGTCGCGCTGTCCCCCGGGCCGCGCCCCGCCGCGCCGCCCCCCGGAACGTGCTGCGTCGCGCCGTGGTGCGCCACGGCCCGCCGCGCTGTCCCTCCGGGCTGTGCTGTGTCGCGCCGCGCTGCGCAACGGCCCGCCGTCTCGCCCCGTCCCGCGACCCGTACCGCCCCGCCCCCGGACCGCGCCCGTCCCGGGCCGTGCTGCGTCGCCTCGGTCCGTCCCTGTGCCCGCCCTCGCGTCTGCGCTCCGCCCCGCCACCCCGTACCCCCGCCGCGCCGTCTCGCGCTGCGATGCGGTGCGTCGTGTTGGGCTGTGAGGCGTTACGTCGTCGTTTGTGGGTCCTCGCGGGTCGGCTCGTCGGCGTTGTGTTGCTGGCTTTGCTTGTTCGCTCCGTGCCGTTCTCGCGTTCTCCGCCGGGTCTTGCGCGTCCCCTGCCGCCTTGGGCTCCGCGTGGTGCGACGTGAGCCGCTGCGTGCCTTTCGACCGTGCCGGGGTGCAGGCAGGGTCCCGTATCGGAACGGGTTGTTCAGAGGGGGGCCGGCTGTTCTGTGGTTCAGGGCGAGTTGCGGGGGCCGGGTCGGGGGTGTTGGAGGAGGTTCGGCGGTAGGCGGTGGTGATGGTGTCGAGCTCTTCGGGGGTGAGGACGTCCTCGATGGCGGTGAAGCCGTTCGGGGCGCGTTCGGCGACGGTGTGCAGGATGCGGTCGGCGGGCATGTCGCGGCAGGCCAGGACGATCGCGTTGGCCTCGTCGCGGCGGGCGGCGTCGTAGGCGGCCAGGGCGGTGGGGACGTCGGGGGAGCGGGCCAGTTCACGGGCTAGGGCCCGGGCGTCCAGTACGGCCTGGGTGCCGCCGTTCGAGCCGACCGGGTACATCGGGTGGGCCGCGTCGCCGAGGAGGGTGACGCGGTGGCGCGTCCAGAACGGCAGGGGGTCGCGGTCGACCATCGGGTATTCGAGGATGCGGGCCGTGCGGGACAGGAGCGCGGGGACGTCCAGCCAGGGGAACGTCCAGTCGGCGTAGTGGGGGAGGACGTCCTCCAGCCGGCCGGTGCGGTCCCAGTCGGCGCGGAGGTCGGCGGCGGGGGTGCGGACCTCGGCGACCCAGTTGGTGAGGCCGCCGCCGACGGGGTAGACGACGATCTTCGCGGCGGTGTTGCTGCCCGCGACGGCCAGCGTCCGGCCGGTGAGGAACGGCTCGGCCTCGGTGACGCCGCGCCACATGCGGATCCCGTTCCACAGGGGCGGCGGCTCGTGCGGGTGCAGGCGCGCGCGGACGCGGGAGTGCAGGCCGTCGGCGCCGACCAGCGCGTCGGCCTCGTAGGCGGTGGCGGCGCCGGACGCGCGGTCGCGGAGTACGGCGCGGACGTGCGTCCCCCGGTCGGTGAAGTCCTCGCACGCGGTGCCGGTGCGGACGGCCGCGTCGCCGAGGCGGGCCCGGACCGCGCGGAGCAGGATGGACTGGAGCTCGCCGCGGTGGATCGAGTACTGCGGCCAGGCGTGGCCGAGGGCCCTGCCCCGCGGCTCGGCCCAGATCCGTCCGCCGTGCCGGTCGAAGTGCACCATCTCGGCGGTCTCGACGCCGGTCGCGGCGAGGTCGGCGCCGAGGCCGAGCTCGGTGAGCTCGCGGGTCGCCTGCGGCAGGAGGTTGATGCCGACGCCGAGCGGGCGCAGGGCGGACGCGTCGACGACCTGCGCCCGGACGCCCGCGGCGTGCAGGCTGAGCGCGGCGGTGAGGCCGCCGATGCCCGCTCCCACGATCAGTACGCGCATCGCCGGCCTCCTCGCCGCGTCAGCTCTTGGCGGTCGTCGGCTTCCCCGCGCCGGCCTTGTCCGCGTCGGCCTTCCCGGCGCCGGCCTCGGACGGCGGTGACGCGGCGCCCCGGACCAGGCCGCCGACCTCGGCGCGCAGGCGCACGAACTCGGGGACCGAACGGGTCGTGATCTGGTCGCGGGGCGTGGGCAGCGCGACCGGCAGCTCGGCGCGGATGCGGCCGGGGTTGCGGGCGAGGACGACGACGCGGTCGCCGACGTAGACGCTCTCGTCGATGTCGTGGGTGACCAGGAGGATGGTCATGCCCTCGGCCTGGTGCACCTGGAGGACGAGGTCCTCCAGGTCCTCGCGGGTCTGGGCGTCCACGGAGCCGAACGGCTCGTCCATCAGCAGCAGGGACGGCCGGTACGCGAGGGCGCGGGCGATGGAGACGCGCTGCTGCATACCGCCGGAGAGCTGCCAGGGGTACTTGCGCGCGGCGTCGGCGAGGCCCACCTCCTTGAGGGCGGCCTCGGCGGCCGACCGGCGCTCGGCGCGCGACCTGCCGCGCTGGCGCAGGGGCAGCGCCACGTTGTCGCGGACGCTCAGCCAGGGCAGCAGGGAACGGCTGTAGTCCTGGAAGACGACCGCGAGGTCGTCGGGGACGCCGTTGATCGGCGTGCCGTTCAGGACGACCTCGCCGCCGGTCGGCGTGATCAGACCCGCGATGCAGCGCAGCAGGGTGGACTTGCCGCAGCCGGACGGGCCGACGATGCTGACCAGCTCGCCCTCGCCGACCTGGAGGTCCATGGTGTCCAGGACGGTGTGGTCGCCGTAGCTGTGGCTCAGTTCGTTGATCTGGAGCATCCGCCTCACCGCGCCCAGGGCTCGTACAGCGTCGAGTCGTCGTCGGCCACCGCCACGTCTACCAGGTACGGGCCCTCGTGGGCGAGGGCCCCGGTCAGGGCTTCGGCGAGGCCGGCGGCCGAGGTGACCGTGCCGCCGGGTACGCCGAGGCCCCGCGCGATGGTGGCGAAGTCGAGTCCGGTGATGTCGGCGCCGGGGACGCGGTCCATGTCGATCCGGCGGCCGAGCGCCCGGATGGCGCCGTAGCCGTTGTTGTTGAGGACGACGACGGTCATCGGCACGTTGTGCTGGGCGGCCGTCCACAGCGCCTGGATCGAGTACATGCTGGAGCCGTCGCCGATGACGCAGACGATCCGCTGGCCGGGAGCGGCCGTGAGGGCGCGGCCCACGGCGAGCGGCAGGCTCCAGCCGAGCGCGCCGCTGCCGGACGTCAGGAACCCGCCGGTCGTGGTGATCGGCATCCGGGAGTGGAACGCGTCGCGGTGGCTCGGGCACTCCTCGACGATGACCGTGTCCTCGGGAGCAGGTCCCGGAGGGTGTCCAGGACGTACCCGATGTCCATCGGGTCGGTCGGGAGGGCGTGGCGGGCAGCGTGCGCCGCTCCGGCGGGGTGCGGCCGAGCTTGCCGGCGGCCTCGGGGTCGACCAGGTCGAGCAGGCCCGAGACCCCGGCGCGGATCGTGGTGAGCACGCTGGTGCCGACGGGCGCCCACGCCGTCTGCGCCGGGTCGCAGTCGAAGTGGAACAGCCGCGAGCCCTCGGGGACGACCGGCCCGTCCGACTCGACGTGGTAGGTGAAGACCTGCGTGCCGAGCACCAGGACGACGTCGTGCCCTTCGAGCCGTTCGCGCAGGAGCGAGCGGACGGGCGGGAGGAAGCCGCGGAACAGCCGGTGGTCCTCGGGGAACCCGGAGCGGCCGGACAGCGGGCTGATCCACACGTGCGCGCCGGTCCGCTCGGCGAGGTCGACGACCAGCGGCATCGCCCGCTCGTCCTCGACGCCGGAGCCGACGACGACGACCGGGTTGCGGGCCGCGTTGAGCGCGTCCGCGACCTCCCGCAGCGCCGCGGGCGAGGCGCCGAACTCGCTGTGCACCTCGCGCACCGGGACCCGTTCGGCCGGACGGTCCCAGTCGTCCTCGGGGACCGACAGGAACACCGGCCCGCGCGGCGGGGTCATCGCCACCCGGTACGCCTCGGCGAGCGCGGCGGGCACGTCCTCGGCCCGGTCCGGCTGGCGGGACCACTTGACGTACGGGCGGGGGAACTGCGCGGGCTCGTCGGCCGACAGGAACGGGCGCGCGGGCAGCATCGCCCGTCCCTGCTGGCCGGCGAAGATCACGAGGGGGACCCGGTCGCGGTGGGCGTTGAACACCGCGCCCAGCGCGTGCCCGACGCCGCCCGCCGAGTGCAGGCTGACCAGCGCCGCCCGCCCGGTGCCGAGCGCGTGGCCCGCGGCGGTGGCGACGACCACCGACTCCTGGAGCCCGAGCACGTAGGAGAAGTCCTCCGGGAAGTCGCGGAACATCTTCAGCTCGGTCGAGCCGGGGTTGCCGAAGAAGGTGGTCATGCCGGTCCGCCGGCAGAAGTCGTACACGGCCTCGCGGACCGTGGTCTCCGTCATGATGGGTGGTGCCTCTCTGGGGTCAGGCGCCGGGGGTCAGGCCGCCGGAGGGGTGAACAGCAGCGACTTCATGTCCGGCTTCTGCTTCAGCAGGCCGGCGCCGCTCATCAGGTCGGCGATCCGGCCGAGCCGGGTCGCGTTGAGCGACGAGGGGAAGCCGGGCAGGGTGATGACCGACGCCACGTCGGGCTTGATGTGCGCGTAGTCGGGGATGACCGCCTCGACCTTCTTGCGGTCGCTCGCGGCCTGCTGCGCCTTGAAGATGGCGCGCTGGAACGCCGCGGCGAGCTTCGGGTTCTTCGAGGCGAAGTCCTGCGTGGAGACGTAGCCGGAGACGGGCATGTCGGTCACCGGCTGGCTGCCGCCGTCCACCACGACCCGCGCGCCGAGCTTCTTCTGCGCGTCCGACAGGAACGGCTCGACGACGTGGATCGCGTCGACCTGCCCTTCTCCAGCGCGGCGGCCATCGTCGGGAACGCGAACTGGCGGTAGTTCACCTTGCTCGTGTCGACGTTCTTGGCCTTCAGGATCCCGTTGAGCGTCAGGCTCTGGATGTTGTTCGGGATGTTGACCGCGACCGACTTGCCCTCCAGGTCCTTCGGCTCCTTGATCTTGGACTTGGGCAGGACGAGCACGTTCATCATGTTGGAGGTGAGGGTCGCGGCCTCGGCGAGGATGCTCAGCTTGAGCGCCCCCTGGTCGTTGGCCGCGAGGAACGACACGTAGTTCGCGCCGGCGATCACGTCGACGGAGCCGTTCTTCAGCGCGGGCAGGGCCTGGGTGCTCTGCTGGACGGGCTGGATCTTGACCTTCAGCCCCTCCTGCTCGAAGTACTTCTGCTGCTGCGCGATGTAGAGGGCGGCGCCGTCCACCAGCGGCAGCGACGCGACCGTGATCTTCCCGCCGTTCTCCAGGCCCTTGGAGCTGGTGCCGCCGGAGTCGTCGCCGCACGCGGCGAGGCTGGCGCCGGCGAGCGCGAGCCCGGTGACCAGCGAGGTGAGGCGTCTGAACGAACGCATGAACTCTCCAAATCGAAATGCGGGGAAGGGGGGTTGTGCGGGCGGGGCGGAGGACGCCGCGGCGCGGTCCCCGTCACGGGGACGGCGTCACGTGGCGACCCTCCGGGATGCCAGGTGCCAGCCGAGGGCGCGCCGTTCCACCGCGGTCAGCGCGGCGTTCAGCAGGTAGCCGAGGATCCCGAGCAGCACGATCACCGCCCACACGGTGGGCAGGTCCGAGCGGCTCTGCGCGTCGGTGAGCTGGAAGCCGACGCCGTTCGCGGTGCCCGGCAGCAGCTCGGAGAAGACCATCAGGATCAGCGACAGCGACAGCGACAGCCGGACCCCGGCGAAGATCTTGGGGAGCGCGGCCGGGAGGATCACCAGCCGCAGCCGGGTCGGCGCCGACAGCCGGAAGACCCGCGCGGTCTCCAGTTGCAGCGCGTCCACCGTGCGGGCGCCTTCGGCGGTGTTCATCAGGATGGGCCAGACCGCGCTGAACACGATCGACGCCACCTGCATCGGCGTGCCGACCTCGAACAGCACGATGAAGACGGGCACCAGGGCCGGCGGCGGGATCGCGCGGAAGAACTGGAACGCCGGGTCGAGGTAGGCGTAGGCCCGTTCGGAGCGGCCGAGGGCGAGCCCGAAGACCAGCCCGGCGGCCGCCGCGAGGAACAGGCCGAGCGCCATCCGGCCGAGGCTCGGCAGGATGTTGCCGGTCGCGGTCTCGTTGAGGAACAGCCGCGCCGCGCTCCCGTCGAACCACAGCGTGTGCATGTGGGAGACGATCTTCGACGGCGGGGGGAAGAAGACGCTGTCGGAGGCGCGCGTCGCGAGCTCCCAGATCCCGACGGCGACGGCGAGGACGAGCCAGCGGTCGCGGAGCGCGCGCAGGATCCGGACCGACAGCGCGCCGCGCGGCCCGCCGCCCCCGCCTCCGGCGCCCGCCGCCGTCCGGGCGCCCTTGCGCCCGATGCCCCTGGCCCGGCCCTTGCCCGCGGTCTTGCCGGGGGCCGTACGGATCGCGGTCATGCCCGTTCCTCCCGCAGGTGCCACCGGAACAGCCGGCGTTCGCCGCGGACGAGCACCGCGTTGGCGATCAGGCCGAGGCAGCCCGCCCACACGGTCCCGGCGAGCACGTCGCCGGTGCCGCTCGGGTCGTTGTTCGCCTGGGCGATGAAGATGCCGACACCCTCCCCGAACCCGGAGAGGATCTCGGTGCCGATGGTGAGGATCAGCGCGATCGACGAGGCCATGCGCACGCCCGTGTAGATGAACGGCGCGGAGGCGGGGAGGCCGACGCGCCACAGCACCGCGAGCGGGCCGAACCCGAACGTCCGCATCGTCTCCTTGGCGACCGGGTCGACGTCCCGCAGGCCGTAGACGGTGTTGAACAGCACCGGCCACACCGCCGCGTACACGATGAGCGTGACCTTCATCTGGAGGCCCAGGCCGAGGATCAGCCCGACGAGCGGGATGAGCGCCACCGACGGGATCGGCCGCAGGAACTCCACCAGCGAACGGGTCGCGGTGTTCACGATCGGCACGCTGCCGAGCAGCACGCCGAGCGGCACCGCGATGAGCGTGGCGATCAGCAGCCCGAGCCCCCACGCCGACAGCGTCGACCTGAGGTGCACGTTGATGAACTCGCTGTCCCCGAACAGCGCGCCCGCGCGCTTCAGCACGGTCGAGGCCGGGGGGAACGAGTCCTCGTTCACGATGCCCGCGCGGCCGAGCGCCTCGTCCGCGGCCACGATGACCAGCAGGCCGACGGCGCCGCGGACGTAGCGTCCGGTGCGGGTGAGCGGCTTGCGCGCGGAGGAGGGGCCCGCCGTGGAGGCGGCGCGGGAGCGGCGCGGCAGCGACGCGGGGGCGCCCGTCATGAAATCACCGCGAGAGCGCGACGAATTCCGGTTCCGGCGGGCGGGTTTCCGCAGATCAGATGCCCGACGGGCCCGTTGGACGGGCCGCGGAGCCGGGCGTCGCGGGAGGGCTCCCGGCCGTGGGTGTCTTCGGCTCGGCAGCCGACGAAGTGACACCTTGACCGTCTCATACTGATCCTTTGTGCTTTGGCAGGGAATGTGCCGTTGGCGACCTTCCGTCACGGAAGACGGAGCGCCCGATCCCGGCAGCGGACAATAGCGCAGACTGGGACCGATCCGCATGACCTGGGATGATCCAGACATGGGCGACGAGCGATCATGCTAGAACTCCGCACCCTGCCTGGGGAAGGGGCGGCTTCCATCCACCGGACGCGGGCGGCCCCGGCGCCGCCGGACGTCCGGCGGACGGCCCGGCGCGGGCGCCCGGCGACCTGCGAAAACCCCCTAGTCAAGGGACTATGTATCGAATGGGATTCGAAATAGCGGTGACTGAATGGAGGGGAATGGTCGCACCCCGGTCACCGTACGGTCGCCTGGAGTCGTTTTTCGGCAACGGTTCCGTAACGGGGCCGAGATACGAGCGTGTTTCTTTCGGGGCGTGGCCCTTTCGGGACTCTCTGTGGCGACTTTCGACAGGACAAATCGGTCAAAAACGGACATCAAGGGACGAAAATAATCTCGGTTCCGGCTAAGATCACGAATAATTCGTTCTCTTTGCAGCGGGTCCTCCTGATGTGCTGCAATGTCGGGCGCAGTGGAGGGACGGCGGGCAAGACGCGCATAGCGGACGGCCCTCGACCAGCCGATACGCCGCCGGATCCAGACCGCCGGCACGGCACTGTAAGTGAGAGGGTGTAAACGCCAAGTGCGCACGCAACCGGGCGATCAAGAGCGGGAGGCTCCTGCGGTGGAGGGGCCGCCGCCCGACTCCGGCGAACGGCCCCCGCGAGCGCGGAGGGGAACCGCGGGGGAACGAGGCGGCTGCGCCTGCGCAACTGGCGCGTGCTCGCCCGGCTCGTGGCCCTGATCGTGATCCCGACCGCCGTCGCGCTCGCGTTCGGCGGCCTGCGGGTCGTCTCGGCCAGCTCCGACGCCGAGACCTACAGCCGGGTCGAACGGCTCACCGGCCTCGGCGGCGACATCACCGGGCTGGTGCACGAGCTCGGCGCCGAGCGCGACCTGTCCGCCGGCTACATCGCCGCCGGCCGGCCCGCCTCCAACAAGGCGCGCGTCCAGGCCCAGTACGCCAAGGTCGACCAGGCCGCCGCGGACGTCCGGCGGGACGCGACCGGGGTCGCCGACGCCTACGGCGGCAAGGTCGCCACCGACGCCCGCGCGGTCGTCAACCGCCTCGACGGGATCGCGGCGCTCCGCTCGCTCACCATGGCGCGCGTCCCGCAGGACACCGTCATCGACAAGTACAGCGAGGCGCTGGGCGAGATCATCACGTTCCTGGACGGCATGGCGGAAGGCTCCGCCGGCCAGGACCTCGCCGAGGGCACCCGGGCGCTCGCCGCGCTCTCGCGGGCTAAGGAGCAGGCGTCGCGGCAGCGCGCCGTCCTGTTCGCCGCCGCGATCGACGGGCACCTCAACTCGGCCGACCTCACCCTGCTGCTGGAGGCGCGGGCGCAGCAGAACGGCTACCTCGCCGCGTTCCGCGACGCCGCCACGCTCCAGCAGCGCCAGGAGTACGACGACACCGTCACCGGCCGCGACGTCGACCAGGCCAACGAGATGCGCGAGCGCGCGCTGTCGTTCGGCGTCACCGGGATCGGCACGGCGGGCAGCCGCCTCGATCTCGACCCGAAGTACCGGCGCGACTCCGAGCCCTGGCGCAAGGCCATGACCGAGTCCATCGACAAGATGCGCACCGTCCAGGAGCATCTCGGCGACGACCTCGTCGCGCAGGCCGGGCGGGAGAAGAAGGACGCGCAGCAGACCGCGCTCCTCCAGGGCGCCGGTGTCGGGCTCGTGCTGCTGCTCGTGCTGCTGCTGACGTTCGTCGTGGCCCGCTCGCTCGTCCGCCCGCTGCGCCGGCTCCAGGAGGGCGCGCTGGAGGTGGCCGGCACCCGGCTGCCGGGGCTGGTCGACCGGCTGCGCGATCCCGAGGCCGCCGCGGGCGGCATCGAGGTCGAGCCGATCGACATCGACTCCACCGACGAGATCGGCCAGGTCGCGCGGGCGTTCGACGAGGTCCACCGCGAGGCGGTGCGGCTCGCGGCCGACGAGGCGGTCCTGCGCGGCAACATCAACGCGATGTTCGTCAACCTGTCGCGCCGCAGCCAGTCGCTCATCGAACGCCAGCTCAAGCTGATCGAGGACCTGGAGCAGAGCGAGCGCGACGAGGAGCAGCTCGCCAACCTGTTCCGCCTCGACCACCTCGCGACCCGCATGCGCCGCAACTGCGAGAACCTCCTCGTCCTCGGCGGCCAGGACCAGGCCAGGCGCTGGAACCAGCCCGTCCCGCTCATCGACGTCGTGCGCGCCTCCCTGTCGGAGGTCGAGCAGTACGAGCGGGTCGCACTGCGCGTCCAGGGCGACATGACCGTCGTCGGCCCGGTCGTCAACGACCTGGTGCACCTGCTCGCCGAGCTGGTCGAGAACGCCACCGCGTTCTCCAACGAGAACACCAAGGTCACCGTCTCCGGTCAGCTCCTCAGCGGCGGCGGCGCGATGCTCCAGATCACCGACAACGGCGTGGGGATGCCCGCCGACGAGCTGGAGCAGGCCAACTGGCGCCTCGCGAACCCGCCGGTCATCGACTTCTCCGCGGCCCGCCGCATGGGCCTGTTCGTGGTCGGCCGCCTCGCCGTCCGGCACGGCATCCGCGTCGAGCTGCGCGCGGCGCAGGGCGGCGGCCTCACCGCGTTCGTGGTGCTGCCCGACGCGGTGGTCACCCCCGCCGAGGGCGGCGGCATCGGCGGGCGCGGTTTCGGCGGCCGGGAGGCGTCGCTCGGCGGCGGCTCCGCCCCGCTCGCGTCCCTCACCGCCGTGGCCGACCCGCCCGCGATCGGCGCGGGCGGCGCGTTCCGCCAGCCGGACGCCCCCGACGAGTACGGCACCGGCGGGCACCCGATGTTCGGCGCGACGGGCGGCCAGCCCGTCCTCGGCTCGGGCGCCACCGGCGGCCACCGCGCGTTCAGCGACACTGGCGGCCACCGCGGCGTGAACGACACGGGCGGCCACCGCAACCTGAACGACACCGGCGCCCACCGCGGGCTGAACGACACCGGGAGCCACCGCGCGCCGAACGACAGCGGCGCGTACCGCGGCCTCAACGACACCGGCGGCCACCGCGGCGTGAACGACACCGGAAGCCACCGGAACCCGAACGACACCGGCGGGCAGCGCGCGTTCAACGACACCGGCGGGCACGCCGGCATCGGCGACACCGGCGGCCACCGCGACCTGAACGACAGCGGCGCGTACCCGGGCCTGAACGACACCGGCGGCCGCCCCGGCCTCGGCGGGCCGGGCGCGCCGGGCGGGGCCACCGGGCCGTTGCGCCCCCTGCGGGGCGGCACGGGTCCGCAGCCGGCCTTCGGGGAACGGGTCCGCAGCCGCCCGTCGGCGACACGGGGCCGCGGCAGCGGTTCGGCCGCGACAGCGGCTCGCTGCCCGCCGTCGGCGGGACGGGCCCGCTGCCCGCCGTCCCCCCGCAGGGCGAACCGCCGCACCGCGACCAGGACGCGCCGCAGGGCCGCCTCGACGACCTGCCCGTCCGCGAGCCGGGCGCGCAGCTTCCGGGCCGTCCCTTCAGCGGAGGCGGCGAGGCCCACGACGGCCCGAACGGGTTCTTCGACCCCGCCGGGCGGCAGACGGGCGCGCAGCCGGCCGTGCCCGAGGCGCAGCCCGCGGTCCCCGAGCCGCGGCGGCCCGCGCCCGAGGCCAACGCGCGGCAGCGGCCCACCTGGGAGACCGGCCCGCTGGAGCAGGTGCCCGCCGAGCCGGCGCCCGAGGAGCCCGCGCCGCGCAGGCCGGCACCGAGGGACGAGCCGTCCGCACGGGACGACGCCGCGCGCGCCGGGCAGGCCGCGCAGGCGGCGCGCGCCCAGCGGGGCGGGCAGGGACAGGAGGGGCCGCGCCGCGTGCCGGAGCGGTCGCCCATTTTCGACGCGATGCAGTCGGAGTGGTTCATGCGCCGGACGGGAGACGGGTCGCCGGAGGACCCGGTGAAGGGCTGGGAGTCGGCGGCCGACGCCGGCTTCCGCGCCGCCGAGGCCGCCACCAGGGAACCGGTGACGGACAAGCGGACGGCCGCGGGCCTGCCCAAGCGGGTGCCGGGCAAGAACCGCGTGCCGGGAGCGGTCGCCGCCCAGACGCCGCAGGCCAGGGGCCAGGGCGCCCAGGCGCCGGGGCAGGCCGCCGCGCCGCAGCGGCAGGCGCAGGGCCGGCAGGGCGGGCCCGCGCCGCAGCAGCCCCGGGCCAGTCGGCCGATCTCGTACGCAATCGTTTCGCGAGCTTGCAGCGCGGCGTCTACCGGGGTCGCACCGAGACCCGCGGTGGAGGCATGACAGGTGACGTGCCGTCGCAGGACGACGGCGAGACAGGAGGCACCCGGTGAGCGGGCAGGATCTCAACTGGCTGGTGACGAACTTCGCCGATCGTGTCCCGAAGGTCGCGCACGCCGTCGTGGTCTCCTCGGACGGACTCCCGATGGCGTACTCCTCCGGCTTCCCGCCGGAGCGCGCCGACCAGCTCTCGGCGATCGCGTCGGGGCTGATGAGCCTCACCCAGGGCGCGGCGAAGATCTTCGACGCGGGCGGCGTGAACCAGACCGTCGTGGAGATGGACCGCGGGCTGCTGTTCGTGATGGCCATCACCAACGGCTCGGTGTTCGCGGTGCTGGCCGCCCCGGACTGCGACCTCGGCCTCGTCGCGTACGAGATGACCCTGCTGGTGGAGCGGGTCGGGAGGGTGCTGACGCCCGCGCTGCGGGGCGCCGAGCAGCCGCCGTACGGAGGCCCGCCGGTGCCCGAGATGGGCGCGGGACCCGCCCGGTTCTGACCGACTTTGATCTGACTGACTCTGACGGAGGTCGGCGAGATGGATCGAGGCAGTCCTTACGGTTCCGGTCCGGGAGGGCGGGGACGGTGGCCGGGCGACCCGCAGGTCCGCCCGCCCGCGCAGGGGCAGCCGGGGCAGGGGCAGCCGGGGGCGGCGCCGGGGCAGGGCCGGCCCCCCGGCGGCCCGCCGCCGGGGGAGGGGTCCGACACCAGCTCCCTCGTGCGCCCGTACGCCGTGACCGGCGGGCGGACCAAGCCGCGCTACGACCTGGCGATCGAGGCCCTGGTCACCGCGGCGCCGTACCCGCCGCGCGACGTGGCGATGCTGACGCCCGAGTACCGGGCGATCATGGATCTGTGCCGTTCCGCCCGGTCGGTCGCCGAGGTCTCGGCCCTGCTGCGCCTTCCCCTCGGGGTGGCCCGGGTGCTCGTCGCCGACATGGCCCTGGAGGGTCTGCTGCGGCTGCACCAGTCGCGTCCCGCCGGCGCCCAGCCGGACCTTCGCCTGCTAGAAAGGGTTCTCAGTGGCCTTCGGAAGCTCTGACCAGGTTCCGGGCGCGGGCCCGTCCGGCCCCTCCGGACCGGACGCCGAGCTGACCTCGGTCAAGATCGTGGTCGGCGGGGGCTTCGGCGTCGGCAAGACGACCTTCGTGGGGTCGGTCTCGGAGATCATGCCGCTCACCACCGAGGCGGTGATGACGGCGGCGAGCGCCGACGTGGACGACCTGTCGGCCGTCCCGGACAAGACGACCACCACGGTGGCGATGGACTTCGGCCGCGTGTCGCTCGACAGCGAGCTGATCCTCTACCTGTTCGGCACGCCGGGACAGCACCGGTTCTGGTTCATGTGGGACGACCTGGTGCGCGGCGCGATCGGCGCGGTCGTGCTGGTCGACACGCGGCGGCTCGCCGACTGCTTCGCGGCGGTCGACTACTTCGAGGAGCTCGGCCTGCCGTTCGTCGTCGGGGTGAACGGGTTCCACGGCGAGTTCCAGTACGCGGTGGACGACATCCGCGAGGCGCTGTCGATCAGCGCGCACGTGCCGATCATCCAGTGCGACGCGCGCAGCCGCGAGTCGACCAAGCAGGTGCTCATCCATCTCGTCCAGCACGCGATGACGATCCACTCGGTCCAGCCCGCCCCCGCCGCGCAGCCGCCCGCCCCGGGCGCCCCCGGCGGCCCGCTCGGCACCACCTCGCCCAGCTGGACCTGACCCGCCCCGGCCCGTGACACGCCGCCGGACCCGGCTCCGCCGCCGGGTTCCGGTGGGCTACGGTCGCGTAGGGATGTGTGCACGATGCATCATTAAGTCGCGTGACCGAGACAGAGTCAGTACGAGGGGTTGCGATGGACGAATTGGAGCGGATCTCCACGTACGTGGCGATCGGCGACAGCTTCAGCGAGGGGCTGAACGATCCCTACCCGGACGAGCCGGACCGCTTCCGCGGCTGGGCCGACCGCCTGGCCGAGCTCCTGGCCGAGCGGAGCCCGGGCCTGCGGTACGCTAACCTCGCCGTGCGCGGCAAGCTCCTACGGCAGGTCGTGGACGACCAGGTCCCCCGGGCGGTCGAGCTGGATCCCGACCTGGTGACGTTCTGCGCCGGCGGCAACGACATGATCCGTCCGGGCGCCGACCCGGACGCGCTGGCGGTCGTGTTCGACGACGCGGTGCGGCGGCTGCGCGCCACCGGCGCCCGGGTGGTGATCTTCACGGGGTTCGACACCCGCGGGCTGCGCACCGGCGGGCGCATCCGCGGCAAGGCCGCCACGTACAACATGCACCTGCGGGCGATCGCCGACCGGCGCGGCTGCACCGTGGTGGACCTCTGGTCCGCGACGATCTTCAACGATCCGCGGGCCTGGTACGAGGACCGGCTGCACCTGTCCTCGGAGGGCCACCGGCGGATGGCGCTGCGCGTCGCCGAGACGATCGGGCTCCCCGTGAAGGAGAGCTGGCACGAGCCGTGGCCGCCGCTGGACGCCCGGCCCGACTGGCTGACGATGCGCCGCGAGGACCTCTACTGGGCCCGCGCGTACCTGCTCCCGTGGATCGGCCGCCGCGCGACGGGCCGCTCCTCCGGCGACGGCCGAGGCCCCAAGCGCCCCACGGCGCTCCCGCTGTAGCCACGGCCGTGTTGATCGAAGCCCCGGCCTAGGACACCCGCCTAGGGCTCGCGTCCTGAACGTTCCTTTGTGAGTGCTTGCCCATGCACGTCCGCCCCCGGCCTGTGGCCGGAGGCGGACGTTCGGGCTCTGCGCCTCCGTTCGACGGGGCTTGGGACGAGGGTTCAGATCGGCGGGCGGAGGCCGTCGGGGGAGGGACGGCCCTCGTTCGCGGGGCGGTCGGGGGACGGGCGGCCAGGGCCTCGTCGATCGAGCCGACGACGGTCATGCGGCGGTGCAGGCCGGTGACCTCCAGGGTGCGGCGGACGATGGGCTGCGGGCCCGCGAGGGTCAGGCTGCCGCCCGCCTCGGTCGCGGCCTTGTAGCAGGCGACGATGACCGACAGGCCTTGGGAGTCCATGAACTCCAGGCCCTCCAGGTCGAGGATCACGTGGTCGCCGTGCGCCTGCCTGGCGGCGCGGAGCCGCCGGCGCAGGTCGTCGGCGGCGGCGATATCGAGCTCGCCGCGCAGCCGCACGACGGTGTGCCCGTCGTGCGCGCGGGCGGTGACTTCCAGTGGTGGCACGGGGGGTTCCCCTCATGTGTCGAGGCGCGCCCCCCGGGCGTCCGGGGGATGCTTTCCATTCGACAACTATCCCGGAGTCGGGGCCCCGTGCCAAGCGGATCGCGCACCCTCGCCCGGCGGCGCGGGACGGGCGCGGGGACGGGCGCGCAGGGTCGCGCGACCCGGTGCGCGCAGGGGGTGCGGGATCGGCGCGCGAGAAGGGTGTGCCTGATCGCGCCGAGTCGTAGGGTGCTTGCCAGACGTGATGTCGAACGTAGGAGAAGGACCTCTCAGGTGAGCGCACCCCGGCTGCCGGAACACCTCGAACTGCTCCTGACCGACGAGCCCGTCCTGGACGTGTACGCGCACGGTCCGTGGCGGGTCCCCGACGGGCTGTACGAGGAGCTGCGCGAGCGCGCGATGGAGTACAACCGGGATCCGCGCGCGGTGGTGCTGACCAGGCAGCTCAACGACTTCTACGGCCCCGAGACCAGTGCGGCGGGCGCCGAGCAGTGGTCGCTGCTGACGTTCCTGCTCGGCGCGTCGGCGGTGCGCGGCGGGTCGCGGGCGACGTCGACTACGAGCTGCTGTCGGAGTTCCTCGCCACGCCCGAGTCGGCCGTGCGGGACCCGTCGGCGTGGTTCACCCAGGGCGGCCGGTGGCGGCCGCCGGGCCTGTGGCTGCCCGAGCCCGCGGGCAACGACCGCACGCGCCGCGAGCTGATGTTCGACCTCGCCCGCGCGGGGCTCGACGTCTTCGACGGGCTCGTTCCGCTGGAACGGCGCCGCCGCGCGCTCGCGGGCCTCTACGACCGCAGGGCGGGCGACCCCGGCCTGCGCGAACAGGACCTGGCCGTTCCGCACGAACGGCTGGAGGAGACGTGGCTGGCCGGGCTGACGGACGCCGAGCTGGGCGTCCTGCCCGAGTTCGCCGGGCCCGTCGGCTACCTGTCATGGGTGTGCGGCGGGCTCGACGCCGCGCACGAGCGGCTCGCCGCGACGGTCGAGGACGGCGACGACGCGGACGTCGCGTTCGCGCGGCTGCTCCTCGCGGCGGACGTCCCGGTCGTTCCCGCCGAGATGGCCGTCGTGCTCGGCACCGCCCGCTACGAGAATGTGGCCGATCGGGTACGCGCGCTGCGCGGCGGGTTCTCCGCCGAGCCGTGGCAGCACGAGCTGCGCGCGTGGCTGGCGCGCGGCCTGGTCGCGGGCGAGGCCGACGCGTGCCGCGCGTGGCTCGACATGGCCGTGCGGTTCACCGGCGCCGCGCAGGGCCTGCCGGAACCCGCCGTGAGCCCGCGCTGCCGGGTGCCGGTGCGCGCGTTCCAGCTCGACCTGCGGCGGCTGTTCACCGCCCGCCGGATCGTCAACCCGCTGGCGGGCGAGCTCGCCGCGAGGTCCGGCGCGGACGAGGCGGGCGCCGGCGCCGAGGGGCGTTCCGGAGCGGACGAGTCGGGGCCGGCCGCGGCGCCCGGCGGCGGGCGGGACGAGGCCGTCGCGAAGGTGCTCGTCGGGCAGCCCGAGCTGACCCGCGCCGTCCAGGACGCCCTGGCCGCCCGCGTCTCGGGCGAACGGCCCGTACGGCTGCTCATCGCGGGTCCCGAGGGCACGGGCAAGGGCACGGCCGCCGAGATCCTCGAACGCCGCCTCACCGACCACGGCGCGATCCGCGAGGCCGCGTGGATCTCCGACCAGGTGTTCGCGGCGCTCAGCGTCAGCGACGCGGTGCTGTGGCTCCAGGGCCGCGTGCGCGACTGCCTGGACGCGCGGCTGCTGCTGGTCGTCGACGACCTGGAGAAGCTGGTCACCTACGAGCGGTGCGGCCCGGCGGCGGTCGAGGAGCTGCGCCGGCTGATGGCGCGCTCGCCCGGCCTGGACGTCGTCGCGCTCTGCCGCCCCGGCGGCGACCGGCGGCTGTTCGACGCCAACCCGGCGCTCGTCCGCGCGTTCGACGTGACCCGCACCCGCGACTTCGGCGAGGACGACTTCGGCGAGCTGTTCGCCCGCGCCGCCGCGCGCCGCGGCGCGTCCGTCCCGGACGAGGTCGCCGCGACGGCGGGCGTGCTGCTGTCCCGCACGCCGCCGCTGCTCAACCTGCGCGGCGCCCGCCTCGTCGAGCACCTCGCGGCGCAGAGCACCGCCGCCGCGCAGGCCCGCCTCGCCGCCTTCCGCCGCGCCGACCGGGCCGCCACCGCGGAGGCCGGGGAGGACGCGGCGCACGCGGCCGCGCCCGGCCTGGAGATCACCGTGGCGGACCTGCCGCAGCGGCTCATCTCCGGGCGCGCCGCCGGGACCGACGACCCGCGCGCCGAACTCGCGGCGTGCGCCGGGATCGAACCGGTCAAGCGGGAGGTGGAGGCGCTGGTCGCCGAGGCCCGCGCCGTCCGGCTCCGGCGCGAGGCGGGCATGGCCGTCGCGGCGCGCCCCCGGCACCTGGTGTTCGCGGGCAACCCCGGGACCGGCAAGAGCAAGGTCGCGCGCATCCTCGGCCGCATCTACGCCGACCTCGGCGTCCTGTCGTCCGGCCACCTGATCGAAGTGGACCGCGCCGACCTGATGGGCGAGTACACCACCGAGAGCACCCTCAAGGTCCGGCGCGCCGTCGAACGCGCCCTCGGCGGCGTCCTGGTCGTCCGCGACGCGCACGCGCTCGCCGCGGCCGACGCCGCGCGGGGCCGCGAGGTGCTGGACGTGCTGACCACCGTGCTCCAGTCGCACCCCGACGACCTGGTCGCCGTCCTGACCGGCCCCGAGGCGGAGCTGAACGGGCTGCTGAAGTCGTCCGGCGACCTCGCCGCGCTGTTCCCGCGCACGGTGCGCTTCCCCGACCTCACCGACGAGGAGCTGGTCGAGGTGTTCGCGGGCAAGGCCGCCGACGCGGGGTTCGCGCTGGCGCCCGGCGTGCTCGACAAGCTGCGCGGGCTCGCCGCCGCCGCGCCCCGCGACCGCGGCTTCGCCAACGCCCGCATCATGATCAACCTGCTGGACCGGGCCGTCGCCAACCAGGGCCGCCGCGTGCTCGCCGACGGCGTCGTGGACGAGACCGAGTCGCTGGACGAGCTGCTGCTGGAGGACGTCCCCGACACGCTCGCGCCCGCCCGCGAGGGCGTGCCCGGCGACCCGCTCGCCGAGGTCGACCGGCTGATCGGGCTCGACACGGTCAAGGCGGAGGTCGCCGCGCTCGTCGCCGAGGCCCGCGCCGAGCAGATGCGGCGCGACGCCGGGGTGCCGCTCGCGTCCCCGACGCGGCACATGGTGTTCATGGGCAACCCGGGCACCGCCAAGACCACCATCGCCCGCCTGGTCGCGGCCGTGTACGCCCAGCTCGGCCTGCTGTCGTCCGGCCACCTGGTCGAGGTCACCCGCGCCGACCTGGTCGCCGAGTTCATCGGCCAGACCGCCCCGAAGGTGCGCGCCGCCGTCGAGCGCGCGCTCGGCGGCGTGCTGTTCGTGGACGAGGCGTACGCGCTGGCCGGCACCGGCGGCGACCAGCGCGACTTCGGCTACGAGGCGGTCGCCGAACTGCTGAAGCTCATGGAGGAGCACCGCAACGACCTGGTCGTCATCGTCGCCGGGTACGACGCGGAGATGGAGCGCTTCCTGACGTCCAACCCGGGGCTCGACTCGCGCTTCCCGAAGGTCCTGCGGTTCCCGGACTACTCGGCCGACGAGCTCGTGACGATCTTCGAGCACATGGCGACGACCGCCGGGTTCGCCCTCGCCGACGGCGTCGCGGACGCCGTGCGGCGCCGGATGGCCGCCCATCCGCGCGGCGCGTCGTTCGGCAACGCCCGCCTGATCCGCAACCTGCTCGACGCCGCGGTCGCCCGCCAGGCCCAGCGCATCACCGCCGCCCACGACGCGGCCCCGGCGGCGTCGAGCCCGCCGAGGTGCGGATGCTGCGCCCCGAGGACCTCCCCGACGCGACCTCCCACCCCCAGGACGAGAACGGCTTCGGCCCGTACATCTGATCCTCGCGCCCGCGGGCCCGGCCAGGCGGGCGCGGTGGCCCGGGGGGCTGCCCGCGCGTCAGGCGGGCTCGGTGGAGGCCGCCTCCGGCGACGCGGGGTCAGGGGAGGTGCGGTAGGCGGCGGCCTGGAGGGAGTAGAGCTCGGCGTAGAGGCCGCCGAGCGCCATCAGCCGCGCGTGGTCGCCCTCCTCGATCACCCGGCCGTGCTCCAGCACGTAGATGCGGTCGGCGTGCCGGACGCTCGCCAGCCGGTGCGTGATCAGCAGGACCGTACGGCCGTCGGCGTGCGTGCGGATCCGCTCGAACAGGTGGTGCTCGGCCCGCGCGTCCAGCGCGGCCGTCGGCTCGTCGCAGATCAGCAGCGGCGCGTCCCGGAAGAACCCCCGCGCGACCGCGAGCCGCTGCCACTGCCCGCCCGACAGCTCCGCGCCGCCCTCGAAGCGCCGGTCGAGCAGCGTGTCGTACCCCCGCGCCAGCCCCGCCACGACCTCGTCGGCCCCGGACGCCCGCGCCGCCGCCAACATCCCGTCCTCCCCGCCGCCCTCCGCGGTCCCATCCACGCCCGCCCCGCCACCGTCCATGCCCGCTTTTTCTCGGGTGGGGGAGGTGGGGTGGCGGCCCATGGTGATGTTCTGGCGGGCGGTCATGGGCCAGTGGGTGTACTCCTGGGCGATGACGGCGACCGAGTCCCAGACCCGGTGGGGGTCGACCGTGCTCAGCGGGACGTCGTCCCAGCGGACCTCGCCGGCGTCCGGGTCGTACAGCCCGGCCATGATCTTGGCGAGGGTGGTCTTGCCCGAGCCGTTCTCGCCGACGAGCGCGACGACCTCGCCGCGCCGCACCTCCAGCGAGATCCCGTTCAGCGACGGCCGCTCCGCGGCCGGGTAGGTGAACGCGACGTCCTCGACCGTGATCACCTCGAAGTCGCGCGGCGGCCCGGCCGGCGGCGCGCCGGGCGAGGGCAGCGCGCGCCGCGGCACCCGCGCCTCGGCCGCCTCGCAGAACCCCAGGTAGTCGCCGAAGTACAGGCCCTCCTCGTAGCAGTGGTTGACCGCGAACACCAGGTTCGTCAGGGACGTCTGCCCGCTGCGGATGGCGATGACGGCGGTGCCCGCGACCGCCAGCGGCAGCGCCCCCGCCCACAGCATCAGGCCGAGCGAGGTGTACATGCCGCCCATCGCCACGCCCTTGAGCGCGGCCCCCACGACCCGCGTGATCGTCTGCCGCCGCGCCAGGTCGAGCTGGACCTCGCGCTGGTACGCGGCGAACCGGTCGTACTCCCCGAGCAGGAAGCCGCGCATGGTGAACGAGCGGATCTCGGCCGCGTGCCGCCGGTCGGCCATCAGGTCCGACAGGATCCACTTGCGCCGCAGCACCGCGACCAGCGCGAGGTCGGTCATGTACTCCATCCGGGCCGTCCGCACCGACGCCCAGCCCTCCGGCAGCGCGGTCAGCAGCAGCAGCGGCAGCAGGAGCGGATGCAGCAGCCCGAGCGTTCCGGCCGCGGCGACGAGGCCCACCGCGCCGGTCAGCACGTCCACCGCGTACTGGACGAGCCTCGGCGCGGCCGCCATGCCCCGTGTCTGCGCCCGCCGCAGCTCGTCCAGGAACGCCGAGTCGTCCAGCGCGGCCAGGTGCACCGCCGTCGTCGCCTCGTACAGCCGCAGCTCGACGAGCCGCTGGACCTGGGGCTCCAGCCGGGACTGCGCCCAGCCCGCGCCCGCCTGGAGCCCCGCCCGCAGGCCCGCCGCGGCGGCGACCAGCGCCAGCGCGGGCAGCGCGGCCCGCACCCGGCCCGGCGTCGGGCCCCCGCTGAACAGCGCCGTGAGCACCCCGGTCGTCGCCAGCAGCCCGAACGCGGTGAACATGCCCGCCGCGAGGTTCAGCGCGATCGTCACGGTCGTGTCGGCCCGGCTCGCCCGCCACGCCAGCCGCGCCGAGCGGGCGATCACCGACGGCAGCCTCCGCGCCATCGTCCGCATGCTGGTCTCGGCCAGCTCGCCCGTCCGCGCCGTCCACATGTGCACGGTCAGCTCGGGCAGCCCCGCGTCCGCCGCGCCCGGGGCGCCGGGCCCTGCCCCGCGCGGGCCGCGCTCCTTCCCGAGGAGGAGGACGGCCCTCAGGAAACGTCGTCCGAAAGTCATCCGCCGCCCTTCGCCCGTACGTACCACCCACGGGCAGTGTGCGCCGCAGGGAGGACGGTTTGGAGGGCGAACGTCACATAGCGTGGTGATTTGGAGCTGTGGACAATCATGCGCCGGATGGACGCGGGCCGCGGCCCGCTTTGTCTAAGGTCTACGGCATGACCGACGGCTGGCCGGAAGGCCGGACACGACAGGAGGGCGGCCGCGTGGCCCGCAGCAGGCACGACTCCGCACCGGCGGAGTACCCGCACGGCTACGAACGGGATCCGTACGGCGGCGGGGACCAGCTCGCCGGGTACGGGAACGACCCGTACGGCGGCGGGGACCAGCCCCCGCGCAGGGGCGCCGCCGCCGGCGCCGCTGGCCGAAGATCGTCGGGATCCTCGTCGCGCTGCTGCTCCTGGTCACCGTCGGCGGCTACTTCTGGCTGGACTCCCGGCTGAAGCGCGAGTCGGTCCTGGAGGACTACCCGGGCCGGGTCGCCGACACGCCCGGCACCAACTGGCTGATCGTCGGTTCCGACAGCCGCGAGGGGCTGTCCAAGGACCAGCGCGACAAGTTCGCCACCGGCAAGGCCGAGGGCCGCCGCACCGACTCGATGATGCTCATGCACTACGGCGAGGGCGGGACGAGCCTGATCAGCCTGCCGCGCGACTCGTACGTCCCGATCCCGGGGCACGGGTCCAACAAGCTCAACGCCGCGTTCGCGTTCGGCGGGCCGAAGCTGCTCGTGCAGACCGTCGAGAAGGCCACCGGCGTGCACATCGACCACTACGCCGAGATCGGGTTCAGCGGCTTCGTCGGCGTCGTGGACGCCATCGGCGGCGTGGACATCTGCGTCAAGCGGCCGATGAAGGACCACAAGGCGGGCATCGACCTCCAGCCCGGCTGCCAGAACATGAGCGGCGGAACGGCCCTCGGCTACGTCCGCACCCGCGCCTCCGCCCGCGCCGACCTCGACCGGATCGAGCACCAGCGCCAGTTCTTCGGCGCGCTGATGAAGAAGGCCACGGGCCCGGGGGTGCTGCTCAACCCGTTCCGGAGCATCCCCCTGGCCACCAACGCCACCAGCAACTTCATCGTGGACAACGGCGACCACCTCTACGACCTGGTCCGCATGATGTGGGCGATGAAGGGCGTCAGCGGCGGCGACGGCGTGACCGCCGCCGTCCCGATCGGCGGCACCGGCTCCTCGGCCGCCGCCGGGTCGTACATCACCTGGGACCGGAGCAAGGCGGCCCGGCTGTTCGACGCGCTCAAGTCCGACCGCGAGATCCCGCAGGACGTCATCACCAAGTGACCCCGCCGAACGGGCCCCGGCCGCGCGCCGGGGCCCGTCCGCGTTCGTTAGAGTCGGGACATGCCCGACGCGACTCCTGACACGACGCCCGGCGCCTCCGGGCCCGGCGCGGACGACCTCGACTCCCTGTCCTCCAAGGAACTCCACGACCGGGCGATGGCCAAGGCCAGGGAACGGCGCGACATCGGCTTCCTCTGGGACCTGCTGCGCGCCATCCCCGCTGCCGCCGCGGCCACCGGGGAGACCGACCGCGCCCAGTTCGACCTGCTCCACGGCCTGTCCCTGCTGGACGAGTTCACGCACGCGGGGAGAGCGACCTCGCCGACGAGCTCAGGCCCCTCTACATCACCTACCTGGCCGACGACGCCCGCTCGTGACTCGTGACTCGAACACTTCCCTCCCGGTGACCTGACCGTCTCTTTGAGCACCTTTGATCTGCGCGCGCCCGCCCTGGGGAATTACGGTAGGTAGGCAATTGAGCGCAGAGGGTGGGGGACGTGAACAAGAAACATGTGAAACTGGCCGCGATGGCATTCGTGGCCTGGTATGTCATCAGCAGGCCCGAGGGCGCCGCGACTCTCGTCAGCAACGCTCTCGGCAGCCTTGGGGGCGCCGCCGAGTCGCTGTCCACGTTCGTGAGCGCCATCCCCTGAGGGGGGCGGCACCGCGGGCCCCGTACCTCCATCGGGTGCGGGGCTCCTTCGCGCGTACCGCCATCAAGCGCTGGCCCCGCCGTCACAGTAAAATCCCGCTTTGCGAGCACCAGCAGATGGGCACAATTGGATCGGGTCAATGTGTCGCTGCGCTACTACAGGGACGGCGTTCGGATGAAGAAGAACCTCCGCTATGTGGCCATCGCCTTCGTCATCTTCTACTTGCTGAGCTCACCCCGGGATGCGGCCAATGTCGTCAACAACGCGTTCGACCAGTTGGCGAACGCGGGCAACCAGGTTGCGGCCTTCGTGAACGCCTTGGGCACCTGACCCGGGCGCGCCGGCCCCGCGCGGGGAGATCCGCCCTCCTCGGGCCGGTGGCGGACGGCGGCGATCTTCTAGGATCGACCGCATGTCTGTCTACGACGTAGAGATCGATGGTCTGCGGGGCGGGTCCGCGGACCTGGAGCAGTACCGGGGCAAGGCCGTGCTCGTCGTCAACGTCGCCTCCAAGTGCGGCCTGACCCCGCAGTACTCCGGGCTCGAACGGCTCCAGGAGACGTACGCCGCGCGCGGCTTCACCGTCCTCGGCGTTCCCTGCAACCAGTTCATGGGCCAGGAGCCGGGCACCCCGGAGCAGATCGCCGAGTTCTGCTCGGCGACCTACGGGGTGACCTTCCCCATGACCGAGAAGGTGGAGGTCAACGGCGACAACCGGCATCCGCTCTACCAGGGCCTGGTGGGCACGCCGGACGCCGAGGGCCACACCGGCGACATCCGCTGGAACTTCGAGAAGTTCCTGATCGCGCCCGACGGCACGGTCGCGGCGCGGTTCGCGCCGCAGACCGAGCCGGAGTCGGACGAGGTCACCTCCGCCATCGAGAAGAACCTTCCCTGACCCCGTCTTCCGACCCCGCCCACCTGCCCGGTCCGCCGCGTGGGTGGGCGGCCTCCCCGGCGCCCTGACCGCTTGCGGCCGCCCCGCCGCGGACCGGCCGCCCCGCCGGGACGGGCGCGGGCGCGGAGTGTGGGCCGCGACACACCCGGCCGGATGGCTTGTCGCTATTCGATGGCCCGTCTAGTTTGGGTCATCGAGTCATGACGCGACGGAGGTGGCCCATGGGCGGCTGGACGGCGGCCGACATTCCCGACCTGCACGGACGGCGGGCGATCGTCACCGGGGCCAACAGCGGGATCGGCTACCACACCGCGCTCCAGCTCGCCCGGCGCGGCGCGGCCGTGGTGCTGGCCTGCCGCAGCGCCGAGCGCGGCCAGGCCGCGTACGACCGCGTCACCGCCGCCGTGCCGGACGGCGACGTCACGCTCGGCTCGCTCGACCTCGCCGACCTCGGGTCCGTGCGGGCGTTCGCCGCCCGCCACTCCGGCGCGCCGCTCGACATCCTCGTCAACAACGCGGGCGTGATGGCCCTGCCGCGCCGTACGACCGCCGACGGGTTCGAGATGCAGTTCGGCACCAACCACCTCGGCCACTTCGCGCTCACGGGCCTGCTGCTGCCCGCCCTGCTGGCCGCGTCCGCGCCCCGCGTCGTCACCGTCACGAGCGGCCTCGCCTGGATGGGCCGGATGCGCTTCGACGACCTCCAGGGCGAGCGGCGCTACTGGAAGTGGGCCGCGTACGGGCAGGCCAAGCTCGCCAACCTGATCTTCACCAAGGAGCTGGCCCGCCGGGAGCCCGGCCTGCTCAGCGTCGCCGCCCACCCCGGCTACGCCGCCACCAACCTCCAGCACGCGGGCCCGCGGATGGAGGGCAACAAGCTGATGGACCGCGCGGTCGCCTTCGGCAACGTCCTGATCGCGCAGCCCGCCACGGCCGGCGCCCTGCCCTCCCTCTACGCCGCGACCGCGCCCGGCGTGCAGAACGGGGCGTGCTACGGCCCCCGCGGCCTCCAGACCCGCGGCGCCCCCGCGAAGGTGGTGATGCCGCCCCAGGCGGCCAAGCCGGAGCTGGGCCGCCGCCTCTGGGAGGTCTCCGAGTCCCTCACCGGCGTGACGTACGCCGCCCCCGCCAACCCCTGACCCCGCCGAACGGCCCGGCCTCGGCCCGCGGGTCAGCGGGGTTGGTCGGGACCCTGGTCGGGGGACCAGTCGAGGGTGGCGGGGAGTGCGCCCTCCAGGGTGAGCAGCCAGCGCTTGACCTCGACGCCGGAGCCGCCGCTGTAGCCGCCGAGGCCGTTGGCGGCGACGACGCGGTGGCAGGGGACGATGAGCGGGATCGGGTTGGCTCCCATGACCTGGCCGATGACCTGGGCGTGGACGCCGGTGCCGCTGCGGTCGCCGAGCTCGCCGTAGGTGACGGTCCTGCCGTACGGGACGGTCTCGTAGAGGGTGCTCAGGACCTCGCGGTGGACGGGCGGGACCAGGCGCCAGTCGATGGGCAGCCCGAACGGGCCCGTGTCGCCCTTGAAGTAGCCGGCGACGGCGTTCAGCGGGGTGTCGAGGCGGGCCGGGTCGTCCACGACGGGCAGACCGGCCGCCTTGGCCGCGCGGGCGCGGCCGCCGGGGGTGTCGCGGAACGTCAGGCAGGCGACGCCGGTCTCGGTGGCGCCGACCAGGAGGCGGCCGAGCGGCGTGTCGGCCGTGCCGAACGCGAGGGTGTCAGTCAACGGTGCTCCTTCCGATGCTCAGCTTGGCAGCGGTGTCCGACATTCCAACACCGGCGGCCGACGGACGGTTGCGGCCCCCGCCGCGGGATGCGGCGATGGCGGCGGCCATCGGGACGTCCAGGGGGCGGTCGCGATGGCCGGGAGAGCGCCCCAGGACAGCGCGGTGACGATCGCGCCCGCGGCACCGCCGCCGACCGCGACGGCCATCGAGACGACCAGGGGGCGGTCGCGATGGCGGCGAGGGCGCCCCAGGACAGCGCGGTGACGATCGCGCCCGCGGCGCCGCCGACCGCGACCGCGGCGGCGGCGTTGCCCTCGGCCGCGACGGCGCTGGGCTGCGCCAGCCTGCCGACGGTGTCGGAGCCCGGCAGCGTCGCCGCCGCCGGCGTGCTGATGGTGACGCCGGTCGCTACGCCGACGCCGCCGAGCACTTGGGGGCCGGTCAGGACGGCGACGACGGGCCGCTGCGCCGGGTGTCGCCCGGCTCGGTGTCATCGCCGTCCTGTCATGAGCGATCGTGCCGTTGGGGCGTGAAAAGCCCGCTCATCGTAGGGGCCGGGGGTATGTGCCTCCTAGGTCAGCGTTCGGTGCAGTCGGGCCGCCTCTCGGACGAGGCGGCTCGATCCGCCGCGCGCGGCTACCGCGGCGAGGCCGGGGACGTCGGCCCGCGCGCCGGTCGCCTCGGCGGCCCGGGTGCCGAGGGCGATCAGGTCGTGCAGCCCGCTCCGGGGCCGTTCGCCCGGCGCGGGCAGCAGGGCGGGCAGCGCGGCGGTGATCACGGTGAGGACGTCGGCGTACGCGCCGGTGTCGGCGACGCCGTCCAGCGCCCGCGCGGCGCGGTTCAGCGTGACGGCGTCGCGGGCGACGAGCGCGCCGAGGGCCGTGCCGAGCCCGGCGGCGGGCAGCGCGCCCCGGCCCGCGAACGCCGCGAACGCGTCGACCACGGCCGCGCGCTCGTCGGCGGGCGAGGTCGCGAGCCCGTACGCGAGCACGTGGGCGGTCGCCGTCCCCGCGGGGCCGTCGGCCTCCGCGAGCTCGGCGAGCAGGGCGCCCTGCCCGACCAAGACGTCGTCCCAGTGCCCGGAGTACGGCAGGACGTGCGCGGCGACGACCTCGCGGTGCGACGGCAGCATGGACGGCCACCACGCCATGGGCCCGTAGTAGTACGGCCACGGCAGCGACTTCCATTCGCCGTCCTCCGGGACGGCGAGCAGCGGGGCGATGTCGGGCGGGAGACCGCCCGCGGCCAGCACCGTCGCGACCGTACCGGAGACGTACTCCGGCCGGCCGCTCCCGTACCGGCGCCCGCGCTGGGGGAGCGACACCGTCGCGCACTCGACGTCCGGGTCCGCGAGCCCGCCCGACGCCAGCCACGCCGCGACGGCCCGTCCCGCCTTGGACGGCAGGCGCGCGGCCCGGGAGACGGCGTCGCCGTCGAGGTCGGCGGCGTCGCGCGGCAGGCGCAGGAGGGCCTGGGCGAGGTCGGCCCGGCCGGGGTCCGCGCCCGCCGCCTCCAGCCGTTCCAGCCGGGAGACGAGCACGCCCGGGTCGATGTGGCCGCTGCCCTCCGTGGGGGTGGCCAGCAGGACCGGTGCGCGCCGGACCGCCGCCGACGCCTCCCGGAGCCGCCACCGCAGGAACCGGTCCAGGACCGGCACGTCCCGGTCGCCGCGGGTCCACGAACGGCCGTGCCGCAAGATGCCGCGCGCGTCGACGAGCCCGTGCTTCGGCTTCGGGTCGAACAGCGTCCGCACGCACATCGTGGCCCACACGCCCGGGTCGTACGAGTCGAGGGCGTGCGGGGACATCTCCCACGACGCGGCGTCCGGCAGCACGCGCCGGAGGGCCTCGCGTACCGCGTCGGCGTCGCGGTACGCCAGCTCGACCACGCCCGCGACGAGCCGTTCGGTCCCGGGCCACTCCGACTCGGTGCGCGTCCGCGCCGCGAACTCCTCGGCCAGCTCCGCCGGCGACCCGATCGGCGGCGGCAGCGTCCGCGGCGTGAACGGCGGAAGACCGGGCGGGACCGGCGGCCCGGCCTCCGGCTCCTCGACCTCCCCGAACGCCGCCGCGACCGCCTCCCGCAGGTCCGCGGGCAGGACGGCGGCGGCCTCGCGCACCGCCGCGCCCGTCTGCTCATCGGTCACGTGGGCCGCGTGCCGTACGGCGCCCTTGACGGCGCGTTCCCGCAGGTCGAGGGCCTCGGAGGGGAAGACGGCGGTGAGCGCGGCCAGCGTCGCGTCCACCCGGCCGCGCTTGCGGGCCGTGCGGTCGAGCCAGGTCAGCGCGGCGCGCACGAGCTTCTTCTCCGGACGGAACAGCAGCGCGTCGGCGGCCTCCGCGAACTCCGCCGCGCCGAGCCGCCCGTCGTCGTCCGCGCGCCGCACCTCGCGCAACGCCATCTCCGCGACGGCCGCGGGCGAGGCCGGCAGCAGCCGCACGTGGTCGCGCAGCCGGGCGAACGACTCGTCCGGCGTGGGCGCCAGCGCGTCGTGCAGCGCGACGAACCACCGCAGGTCCCGCGCCTCGCCGCCGCGCAGGAACCGGCTCACGCAGCCGTCCAGCAGCGGCTTGCGGTCGAACCGGCCCTCCTCGGCCAGCGCCGCGATCCGTTCCGGCCACTCCTCGCTGAGCAGCGCGCCGAGGCCGTCCACCTCGAAGACCCGGGGCAGCAGCACGTCGGCCCACGGGTCGTCGCGCAGCACCCGCGGATCGTACGGCCGGTGCCGCACCCATCCGGCGACGAACCCGTCCGTCGCCGGAGGCTCCAGCCCCGTGCTGCGGGCGAACGCCGCCGTGAAGTCCCAGAGGTCGCCCGCGCGCCAGTCCGCGTCGATCCGCAGCCGTTCGGCGAGCCGCCGCGCGACCTCCGCCCGCCACTCCGCCGGACGGTCGAGGGCGGCCTCGACGACGCGGCCCGCGAAGCTCTCTTGCGACCAGCTCCGCAGGTCGCGGCGGCTCAGCCACGTCGCGACGGCCGCGGGGCCGCCGAGCGTGCCCGCCCCGGCGACCAGCAGCGGCCGGACGGCCTCGGCGTCCAGCGTGCGCCACTCGCTCAGCGCGACGCGTTCGCGCAGGTAGCCCGGCAGCTCCTTCGCGACCGCCCGGCGCTCGGCCTCGTCCAGCCGCCGCGCGAACGCGGCGACCTCGCCGGCGTCGCCCGACTCGATCCGCTCCCGCATCGCTCCCCAGGCGGTCACCGGCCCTCACCCTCCAGCACCGCGGCGGCGGCGCCCTCGCTCTCCCGGACGGCGCGCGCGGCGAGGACGTGCTTGCAGGGCCCCCGCCCGCCCCCGTGGTCGGCCCACCACGGGCACGTGCACGACGCCCGGCCGCCGTCGAACCGCACCTGCCGCTCCCGGCCGTTGCTCGTGACGACGGCGACGTCCGGAGTGGCGAACCGGACCGCGCCCTCGTCGACCAGCGTCCGCGCCGACCGCAGCCGCGGGTTGAGCGCGGCCACGCGGGACGGGTCGTACGGCAGCTCGCGGTGGAAGAACGCCGCCTCGGCCGTGTCGAACCCGACCTTGCCGGACGTGCCGAGCTGCGTCAGCGCCGCCCGCGCCCGCGCGGCGCCGATGCCCGCACGCTCGGCCAGCAGGTCGGGCTCGACGCGCGGCTCGAACGACAGCAGCGCGCCCAGCAGGTCGGCGTCGCCGGCGGCCTCGTCGGAGGCGAGGGCCTCCAGCACCGCGCCCTCACCGGAGAACCCGCGCCGCACCTCCGGGGACAGCGACAGCACGTACCGCATCCCCGGCAGCTCCAGCTCCCAGACGCTCGCCACCGGCCCGCTCCCCGCCCGGACGGACGGCCCGTACGCGCGCAGCGCCTTCGCGAACCGCAGCAGGGGCAGCATCGTCCGCAGCCGCTCGGGCCCCGGCAGGCACACCGCGCCCGCCGCGGCCCGCGACGCCACCCGCAGCGACCGCCCGGCCGGAACGGCCCACAGCTCGCCGCGCGAGCCCTTCGGCAGGCCGCGCAGGAACCGCACGGCCTCCGGGGCCGCCAGCTCCGCGCGCGGGTCGAACCCGGCCGTGATGACCTGCACCTCGGCGAACCCGCGCAGCCACCGCTCGGGCAGCGGGACCTTCTTCTCCACCACCGCGCCGTCCAGCGTGGTGACGGCCAGCTCGTCCGCGCCGACCGCGAGGTGCAGCGGGTCCGAGCCGCCGACCCGCGCGAGCGCCTCCCGCAGCGGGCCGTTGACGTCCACGTTGGTGGTGCCGCGCTCGTGCACCTCGCCGTCGAGCGCGCCCTCCAGCACGTCCAGCCGCGCGTAGACGCCGCAGCACGCGGAGAACGACTCCATCCGGAGCCGGTCGCCGCTGCAGGTGACGACCGGGTCGCGGAACGACGTCGGGCGCGGCTGGTGGTAGCGGGTCCGCGCGACGTCGGCGAGGGCGGTCAGCGCCGCCGCGGCCGGCGCCGCCTGGGTGAGCAGCCCGCTGAAGAAGTACGGATGGGCCTGGGGTCCGGTGGACGTCGTGCCCCCGGAGGTGGACAGGCCGAGGAGCCCCTCGTCCAGTCCCGACGGTCGCGAGTACGTGTAGCCCTGCGCGGCGCTGGCCGCGGTTGCCGTGCTTGCCATGCCGGAGAACGTACGGCCGGCCGCCGACAATCCGCCCCCGGTTCCGAAGATCACGCGGCCCCCGGAACCCCCGCGGCGACGGATCAGTCGAGCTGCCCCGGGTGCCCGCCGATCAGGCGCAGCTCGTCGTCGGTGAGCGGGCGGCCGGTCTGCGCGTTGCAGAGCTGGACGAGCCTGAACGCCAGCTCCCCGTCCCCGCCCGCGACCTCGACGCCACCCACCCGTTCCGCCTCTCCCAGGACCCCGGCGGCGTGACGGCCACCGGCCGCGCCCTCATCGCCGGGCTCGTCGAGGCGCTGCCGCCCGCCGCGCGGGAGGACGGGCAGGGCCCCGGCGGCGAACGGAGCGGCCCGGCGGGGATCGCCGCGAGGCTCTGGACGCGCCTGTGCCGCAACCCGCCGACCCGGGCCTCCTGCACGCCCTGGAGGGCGCGATGATCCTGCTGATCGACCACGAGCTGGCCGCGTCCACCGTGGCCGCCCGCATCGCCGCGTCCGTCGGCGCCGACCCGTACGGGGTGGTCGCGGCGGCGCTCGGCGTGGCCCACGGCCCCTGCACGGCGGCGCGTCGTATGGCGTGGAACGGCTCCTCGCGCAGATCGCCGACCCGGCCGACGCGTCCCGCGTGATCGGCGAACGGCTGCGAGCCGGGGAGCGCGTCCCGGGCTTCGGCCACGGGTCTACAAGGCGGGCGACGCCCGCGCGACCCGCCTGTTCGGCCTGATCAGGGAGGCCGCGCCGGACCACGAGCGGCTGGCCGCGGCCGATGCCGTCCTGGCCGACGCCGAGCGCCGCCGCCTGCCCGCGCCCAACGTGGACGCCGCGCCGGCCACCCTCGCCGCCGTCGCCGGCATGGTGCCCGGCGCGGGCGAGGCGGTCTTCGCCGTCGCCCGCACCGCCGGATGGCTCGCCCACGCCCTGGAGGAGTACGAGCGCCGCTCCCCGCTGCGCCCCCGCGCCGTCTACACCGGCCCCCCGCCGCGGCGGGCCTGAGCGCGCCGAGCGGGGCCCCGGCGGCGAAGGCCCTCGGGTGGGGGTGTGCGCGGGTCGCGGGAAGGCGGGGGTACGCTCGTTGACGTGCGACGGTTCTTCACCCCTGGATGGCTCGGGCTGCATCTGATCGCCATCGTGCTGTGCGCCTCGTTCATCGGCTTCGGGTGGTGGCAGTACGACCGCGCCCAGGACGGCAACGACCGCAGCTGGGCCTACACGTTCGAATGGCCGATCTTCGCGCTGTTCGTCATCGTGATGTGGGTCAAGATGATCCGCGACGACCTGAGCGGCGACGACAGCCGCCAGGCGCCCAAGGTCATCGAGGAGCCCGCCGAGGCCGCGATCAAGCGCGCGATCATCCAGCGGCACGAGGAGGAGGACCCCTCGCTCGCCGCGTACAACCGCTACCTCGCCCGGCTGAACTCCGAGACCCACCGGCGCGACTGACGCGCCGCGCCGCCCGGCGCGGCGCGTGACGATCCGGCGCACCGGCGCGGCCGACCCCCGGCCCGCCGTCCGGCAGGCCGACGAAAGGTGTGAACTGTGGAAGCCGCGGTGACCAGGTACCGGGCTCTGGCCCTGGTGGTCGGCACGCTGTTGCTGCTGCTGGTGGTCGGCATGGTCCTGAAGTACGGCCCGACCGGCGAGGCGTCGGTGGCCGGGATCGTCGCGCCCGTCCACGGCCTGCTCTACATGGTCTACCTCGCCGCCTCGTACGACCTGTGGCGGCGGACCGGATGGCCGCTGAGCCGGATGGTGCTGATCGTGTTCGGCGGCGTCATCCCGCTCATGACCTTCTTCGTCGAGCGCAGGGTCGTCGCCGACGCGCGCGTCCTGGCCGCCCGGGGCGGCCCCGCCGAGGGCGCCGACGAGCGCGCGAACGCCTGACCTCCCGCCGTTCCTCCGTGGCGCGGTGCCGCCTCCCCTGAGTGGGAGCGCGTCCCCGGCAAACGGGTTGGAACGGGCCCACGCGTCCCCTAATCTTTGACTCAGTCAAAGATCATGGAGGCGCGCATGGCGGTCAGCACGGCGGACGTGGCGGCGGTCCGGTCGTTCAACCGGTTCTACACGGCGGTGATCGGCGTGCTCGGCGAGG
This sequence comes from Actinomadura sp. J1-007, assembly GCF_009793335.1. Classification (GTDB taxonomy): domain Bacteria; phylum Actinomycetota; class Actinomycetes; order Streptosporangiales; family Streptosporangiaceae; genus Spirillospora; species Spirillospora yumaensis. Next base: position 6,690,940 of record NZ_WING01000001.1, read on the forward strand.
GCCTGGTGCGGACGCCGTACTCGCTCACCGAGGCCCGCGTGATCTTCGAGCTGGCCCAGCGGGACGACACCGAGGTGCTCGCCCTGCGCCGCGCCCTCGACCTCGACCCGGGCTACCTCAGCCGGATGCTCGCCCGCTTCGAGCGCGACGGCCTGGTCCGGCGCGAGCGCTCGGCCGGCGACGCGCGCCGCCAGGTCGCGCGGCTCACCGCGCGGGGCCGCGAGGTGTTCGCCATGCTCGACGAGCGGTCGGTCGCCGAGATCCGCGCGCTGCTGGAGAGCCTGCCCGAGCCGGGCCGCGACCGGCTGCTCGCCTCGATGCGGTCGATCCGCGGAGCCCTCGGCGGCGCCGTCCGGGACGGCGCGCCGCCCGCGCCGCGCGCCGCGCGCCCCGACGCGCCGTTCACCCTGCGCGGCCTGCGGCCGGGCGACCTCGGCTGGATCGTGGAGCGCAACGGCGTCCTCTACGACGCCGAATGCGGCTGGGACCGCACGTACGAGGCGCTCGTCGCCGGCGTGGTCGCGGGATACGTCGAGAACCACGTCCCCGGACGGGAGGACGCCTGGATCGCCGAGGCCGGAGGCGAACGGATCGGCGGCGTCTTCTGCGTCCGCCGCGACGACACGGTGGCCCAGCTCCGGCTGCTGCACGTCGAGCCGGGAGCCCGGGGGACCGGGGTCGGCGCCGCGCTCGTCGACGCGTGCGTCCGGTTCGCCGCCGGGGCGGGCTACAAGGAGATCATGCTCTGGACCACCGCGCTCCAGCGCCCGGCGCACCGCCTCTACGAGCGCGCCGGATTCGAGCTGGAGGTGGAGGAGCCCCCGGTCCGCCGCTTCGGCGGCGAGATCCACGGCCAGTACTGGCGCAAGAGGCTCTGAAACGGGGGAGCGGCGGAGCGCGGGCCGCGGGCGGCGTTCGGCATGAAAAGGCCCCGGCCCGCGGAGGCTGGTGCCTTCGCGGGCCGGGTTCACTGGCAGCGTTTGCGCGCTGCCGTCCTGGCGGCCGGGACGGGGGTCGGGACGGAAGACCGGCCGCCTGGACGTACCGGCTGGCGCCGGAGCCTGGTCGGACCTGCTCTCACCTCCTCCCGGCGCCGTGCGAGGGGCGGCCGGGAGCCGCCGGCGGCGGCCCGGCGCGGCGAGCCCAGGGGCGGAGGGCCGGGCCGGCGGCATTGCTCGAAGATGCCGCCGGCCCGGCTGAGAGGGGCGCCGGTGCCGCGGGGGCGTACGGCGCCGGCGCCCTGTGGTGGTCGCGTGCGCGGGCCGGTCCGGTACGGCCGAGGACCCGAGGTGTGCCGACGGGGACCGTCATGGTGCGCATCCAGGCGGGCAGGGGGTGGTGCCGGATACGGGACGGTGCGCCCGAGGCATCCTCGGCCGTACGGACCGGTCCGCTGGGGGAAGGGTCCGTGAGATTCGCGAAAGCGCGGGCGCCGGTGGAACGGAGGGCGGTAGGGTCTGGGGTCCTGCCACCGCGCATCGGGTTCCTCCTCTTCCAGGGCCGGCGCGGAGCCCCGGGCCGTTTTACCGACCCGAGGGGCGCTCGTTTACTGTGCGTCACGATCTCGTTGCGGTAAGTACCCGCACGCCATGGCGACGCAAACCCAGGTCAACGAAGAATCGTGATCGCGATCATGGCTTTACTTCCGCATTACCGAACCGGGAGGGCCGGACCCCGATCCGGGCGGGTGGAACGTCGCGCAACGTCACCTCACGTCCGGCGACGGCACCGTTTGCAGCAGCATCGTCCGGCATCGGCGGGCATCGACCCACTCGTTGTGACATCTCACAGTGCGGCCGGGAACGAGGTGGGCTGAAGGTCCATTGCCCGCCCCCGGCCCTCGGGGAAGAGTGATCCGCACCATCCCGCCGCGGATCGGAGCGTACGCATGGAGCCTGCCGCGCCCGCCCCCTCCTCCCCCTCCTCTCCCTCCCAGCCGTCCCCGCCGCCCGCGAACGCGACCGCGCCCGCGCCGGACGCCCCGCCGTCCCGGCGCGCGTGGACGGTCGTCGCGCTGCTGCTGGCGTTCATGGTCGTCAACTTCATGGACAAGACCGTCCTCGGCCTCGCGGGCGACCACATCCGCGAGGACCTCGGCCTCACCGACACCCAGTTCGGGACGGTCGGCAGCGCCTTCTTCCTGCTGTTCAGCGTCGCGGGCGTCGCGGTCGGGTTCCTGTCCGACCGGATCGGCGCCGCCCGGCTGCTGACCGTCCTGGTGGCGGTCTGGAGCGCGTCCCAGCTCGTGGTCGCGGTGCCCGCCGCCGGGCTCGCCGTCCTGGTCGCCACGCGGATCACCCTCGGCGCCGCGGAGGGCCCGGCGTTCGCCATGGCCAACCACACCGCGTTCAGCTGGTTCCCCGACCGCGAGCGCGCGCTGCCCGGCACGCTGCTCACCGTCGGGGGCGCGGTCGGCGTCGCGGTGGGGGCGCCCGTGCTCGCGGTGACCATCGGCGGCCTCGGCTGGCGGGCGGCGTTCGCGCTGACCGGCGTCCTCGGCGTGCTGTGGCTGTTCGCGTGGCGGGCGTGGGGCGGCGAGGGCCCCTACTCGGCCCGCGCGGAAACGGCGGAGCCGGAACCGGGCGTGCCGTACCGGACGCTGTTCACGCGGGGGACGGTGCTGAGCGGCCTCGCGTGCGCGTTCGCCGCGTTCTGGATGCTGGCCGTGGCGGTCACGTGGCTGCCGCAGTTCCTCCAGCGCGTGCACGGGATCGAGCTGGAGAAGGCGTCGATGCTGGCGGCCGGGACGCAGGTCGTCGGCATCGCGTTCATGCTCGCGCTCGGCTACGCGTCCACGCGGATGCTGCGCGGCGGCCGGTCCAGCCGGGCCGCGCGCGGCGTGGTCGGCGGCGCCGCGGTCGCCGTGTCGGGATGCGGCGTGCTCGCGCTGACCCGCGTCGGCGGCGGCGCCCCGCTCGTCCTCGTGATGATGGTCGCGTTCACGGCCGGCAACGCGTTCTTCGGCCTCTTCCAGGCCGCCCTCGCCGAGCTGGCCCCGCTGCGGCAGCGCGCCGCGCTCCTCGGCACCGTGACGGCGGCCGCGTCGTCCGCCGGCGCGTTCGGGCCGCTGCTGACCGGCGCCCTCGTGGACGCCGCCGGGACCGCCGCCGCCGGCTTCCAGCACGCCTTCGACCTCGCCGGCGGGCTGATGGTCGCGGGCGGGCTGCTCGCCGCGGCGTTCGTCCGCCCGGCCCGGGACCGCGCGTCCCTCCAGAGTTCCCGCATCACCTGACGGAAGGAAGCAGTGTGACCATCGACATCCGGGCGTACGCCGACAAGGTGTGGAACGGCGCGAGCGACGACAGCATCGCGCACACCGGGCGCGGCGGGGACGGCGTCGTGGAGATCGCCGACGGGGTGGGCTGGAAGGCCGGCTTCGGCAACGTGGTCGCGTTCCGGGCCGGAGGGGAGCTGATCCTGTTCGACACCGGCAGCGCCCACGTCGCGGACCGGATGCACGCCGCGGTCCGGGAGTGGAGCGCCGACCCGCTGACGCTGGCGTTCTACTCGCACGGGCACATCGACCACGTCATGGGCATGGGGCCGTACGACGCGGGCGCGGAGGCCGCCGGGCGCCCCCGCCCGCAGGTGGTCGCGCAGGAGCGCGTCCGGGACCGGTTCGACCGCTACGCGCTGACCGCCGGATACAACTCGGTGATCAACCAGCGGCAGTTCCAGGCGCCGGGGCTGCGCTGGCCGACCGAGTACCGGCTGCCGGACGTGACGTTCCGCGACGCCATGACGGTGACGCGCGGCGGGCTGACGTTCGAGCTGTTCCACGCCATGGGCGAGACCGACGACGCCGCCGTGGCGTACGTGCCCGAGCACCGGCTGCTGCTGCCCGGCGACATGTTCATCTGGCTCACCCCCAACTGCGGCAACCCGCAGAAGGTGCAGCGCTACCCGCGCGAGTGGGCCCGGGACCTGCGCCGGATGGCCGCGCTCGGCGCCGAGGTCATGATGCCGTCGCACGGCGCGCCGGTGTTCGGCTCGGACCGGATCGAGCAGGCGCTCACCGAGACCGCCGAATGGCTGGAGAGCATCATCGACCAGACCCTCGCCATGCTGAACGACGGGTCGCGGCTGGACGACATCGTCCACGCCGTGAAGCCGCCCGCGCGCCTGTCCGAGCGCGTCTACCTCCAGCCGAAGTACGACGAGCCCGAGTTCATCGTCCGGAACCTGTGGCGCATGTACGGCGGCTGGTACGACGGCAACCCCGCCCACCTCAAGCCCGCCCGCGACGCCGACGTGGCGCGCGCCGTCGCGGAACTGGCGGGCGGCGCCGCGAAGGTCGCCGACGCCGCGCGCCGCGCGGTGGACGAGGGCGACCTGCGCCTGGCCGCCCACCTCGCCGAGATGGCGACGCAGGCCGACCCGGAGAACGCCGCGCTGCACGAAATCCGCGCCGAGGTGTACGGAGCGCGCGCGAAGGCGGAGCCGTCGCTGATGGCGACGGGCGTGTTCAAGTGGGCCGCCAACGAGTCCCGCCGGGCGAGCGGGCAGGAGGAGGAACCCGGCTCCCTGCGGCGTCTGGTCGTTTAAGCCTCGAAGCGTGCGGCGGGCCACGGTCGCGGAGCGGAGCGGAGCGGTGCCGCGCCGCGAGCGCGGCTCACCGCGCGCCGCGGGGGAGGCGGGTCAGAGCCAGCCTCGGCGGGCGGCTTCCATGCCCGCCTGGAAGCGGTTGCGGGCGCCGAGCTCGTCGCTCAGGGCCTTCATGCGGCGGCGGGTCGTCCGGGTGGAGAGGCCGAGCTGGCGGGCGATGGCGTCGTCCTTGAGGCCCATCGCCAGGAGTTCGATCAGGCGGCGGTCCTCCTCGGCGGGGCCGCCGGAGGCGGGGGCGGGCGGTGAGGCGAACGGGATCGCGCGCTGCCACAGCGCCTCGAACAGCATGACCAGGCTGTCCAGCAGCGACGACGGGTGGACCACCACCGTCTGGCCGATCACGTCGTCGGCGACGAGCGGCAGCAGGGCGATGCGGCGGTCGGCGATGACGAGCTTCATCGGCAGGCCGTCGAGGATGCGGGCCTCCTCGCCGAGGGAGCGCAGCTCCAGGACGGTGTCCGGGGCGCCCGGCACCGACAGGGACTCCGGCGCGTAGATCGCGCGCCAGCGGACGCCGCGTTCCAGGATCGGGCGCTGCCAGGGGTTGCCGCCCGCCTGCACGTACGGGGGGCGGTCGAACATCAGCATCTCTTCGGCGACCGTCGCCTGGATCTGCGCGAAGCGCCGTCCGGACGCCTCCGCGCCCGCGATCACCTCGACGAGCTCGCCCGGCTGCCGGGCGCGCGCGGACGCCCGGAACCGCTCCATCAGCTCCCCGGTCTCCAGCCGCAGCCGCTGGAGCTGCTCCATCCGGCGGCTGACGAGGATCTCGACGGCCGCCTCCGGCATGGTCGCCGACCAGCGGCGCGGCGTCCCCGACGACCGGCCGACCAGGCCGAGCCGCTCCAGCCGGGCGAGGGGGCGGGCGAGCCGCGCTGGCGGGACGCCGCGGGCGGCGGCGAGCTCGGCGGCGGTGCTGCCGGGCGCGTCGAGAACGGCCTGGTAGACCCGCTCGTCGGCGGCGGAGAGCCCGACGGGCTCGAACAGGTTGGCGTCGTCGCTCATCGTTCCCCCACGCGTGAAGATGATCTACACCGTAGATGGCACAAACGTGCCGTTGTCACCAGGTGGACGGGCGAAAACGTCGACAGTGGCGATCTTCGGAACGTAGGACCGGGGGGACACCTGATCTTCGAGGGAGCCCCCGTGACGCCATCGCGATCCCGCCACCGTCCGAGACCCCGCCTCCGTCCCCCGACCTCGCCCGCCTGCGGCGCGGCGCGGCGGCCGTGCTGCTCGCGGCGGTCCCGGTCACCGTCGCCGTCCCGCGCGCGCTGGCCGGGGAGGGCGGCGACCGGACGACGGACCTGATCATCGAGTTCGCCGCCGCGCCGGCGGCGACCGCCGCGACCGCTCCGGCCGGGCTGCGGGCCGCCGCGGCGCGGCAGGCCGTCGCGGAACGGCGGGGAACGCTGCGGGCCGGGCAGCGCGACCTGCTCGCGAAGGCGAGGTCGCGGGGCGTCCGGCTGACCGAGAAGCGGTCGTTCACGCTGCTGTTCAACGGCGTGGCGGTGCGCGCCAGGGAACGCGACCGGGCCGCGCTCGCCTCGCTGCCCGGCGTCGCGGCCGTCCACCCCGACCTGACGATGCGCCGCGCCGACACCGCGAGCAACGAGCTGACCGGCGTGCCGGGCGTGTGGAAGCGCAAGGCGCCGGACGGGCGCGGGACGCGCGGCGACGGCACCACGGTCGCGGTGGTGGACACCGGGATCGACTACCGGCACCCGGACCTCGGCGGGGGTTCGGGCAGGGCCGCAAGGTCGCGGCCGGGTACGACTTCGTCAACGGCGACGGCGACCCGCGGGACGACAACGGGCACGGCACGCACGTCGCCGGGATCATCGCGGGCGACGGCGGGGTCCAGGGCGTGGCGCCCAAGGCCGGGCTGGCCGCCTACAAGGTGCTGGACGGACGGGGGCAGGGCGCGGAGTCGACCGTCCTCGCCGGGCTGGAGGCCGCCGCCGACCCCGCCGCCGCGCACCCCGCCGACGTGATCAACATGAGCCTCGGCGCGGCCGGCGACGGCACCGAGCCGATCGGCCGCGCCGCGACCCGGGCCGCGCAGTCCGGGATCGTGGTGGTCGCCGCCGCGGGCAACGAGGGCCCCGGCGCGCAGACCGTCGGGACGCCCGCCGCCGCGGACGGCGTGATCTCGGTCGGCGCGAGCACCAGCGGGGTGCGGGTGCCGCGGCTCAGCGTCGTCCGGCCCGCGAAGGAGAACGTCCAGGCGTTCCGCAACGCGCTGTCGGCCGTCCCGCCCGCGCGCGCGTCGGACGCCGCGCTGCTCGACGGCGGGCACGGCACCGCGGAGGAGCTGGACGGACTCGGCGACGTCAAGGGCGCGGTCGTGCTCGTCCGCGGCGTGGACGTCACGGAGACCGAGCCCGTCGCGCGCGAGATCGAGAGGCGGGGCGCGCTCGCCGCGCTGTTCGGCGGCGAGGAGAGCTCGGGCCCGCAGCTCGCGGCGGAACGTTCCGGAACGGCCGCGAAGCCCCCGTCCGGGCCGCCGCGGGACCGCTTCGCCACCGGTGACGGCCGCCTCGGCAGGCTCGTGGTCCTGGACGCCGACGCGTACGAGACCGCGCACCTGCTGGGCCTGCTCGGCAAGGGGAAGGTCCGGCTGCGGCTGGCGTCCGAGGACGCCACCGACCGGCTCGCCGACTTCAGCTCGCGCGGGCCGTCCGACAGGTTCGGGACCAAGCCCGACCTCGTCGCGCCCGGCGTCGAGATCCTCTCCACGGTCCCGGACGGCGGGACCGAACGGCTGTCGGGCACGAGCATGGCGGGCCCGCACGTGGCGGGCGCGGCGGCGCTGCTGCGCCAGCTCCACCCGGACCGTCCGGCCACCGCGATCGGCGGCGCGCTCGTCGCGGGCGCGAAGCGGCTGGACGGCCTCGCGCCCGGCGAGCAGGGCGCGGGACGGCTCGACCTGCCCGCCGCCGCCGACGCGGACGTGACCGCCTCGCCGCCCGCGCTGTCGCTCGGCCTCGCCGACCTCTCGGGCCGTACGGTGCGCGGGACCGGAACGGTCCGCCTCGCCAACGCGGGGAAGCGCCGGGCCACCGTCCCGCTGCGCGCACGCGGGTTCGGGAACCGCGCGGACGTGCGGATCTCGCCGCGCACCGTGTCGATCCCGGCGGGACGCAGCGCGGACGTCAAGGTCACCGTCTCGGCCCGCACGCCGGAACGCGACGCGGACCTGACCGGCTGGATCGAGTCGTCCGGCCGCGTCCGGGTCCGGGTCCCGTACCTGCTGGCCGCTCGCCACTTCACCGTCCACACCTCGCCCGACCCGAGCGACGGCGCGTCCGAGGCGTTCGTCCACGCCCCGGTCGCGCTCCAGGCGCCGCCCGTCGTCGCGGTGACCGGCCCCGACGGCCGGACGGCCGAGGTCACGGCGAGGCTCGACCACGACCAGTGGTGGCGGGCCCCGCTGCGCGGCGACCGCGCGGGCACGTACCGGGTCACCGCCCGCGGGAGTACGGCGCGGGGCCGCGTGCTCACCGGCGACGCCGCGTTCGAGGTGACGCCCGCCGACGCGCGCGGCGCGCACTGGGACCCCGTCGGCCCGAACTCCGGCTCCGGCGCGATCGCGACGACGCCGGCGGCGCCCGGCCAGGCCGCGCTGTCCCAGTTCGGCGACTCGGGCGTCTGGCTGACCACCGACCGGGGCGGTTCCTGGCGGCAGCAGCGCAGGCTCCCCGTCGGCCCGCGCATCGGCGGCACCGGACGGGTCGTGATCGACCCGCGCGACGGCCGCCGGATGTGGAACGCCGTCAGCTCCGGCTCGTTCACCGCCGGCCAGGTCGATCCCACCTACCAGGGCAAGATCCTGCGCACCGAGGACGGCGGGCGCACGTGGACGACCCTGAGGTTCCCCGACGTGGCGGTCGACGGCCTCGTCATCGACCCGTCCGGGACGACCCTGGTCGCGCTCGCGGGCGACGCGTTCCACGTCAGCCGCGACCGGGGCGCCACCTGGCAGGCCCGCCCGGCGCCGTGGGGCTCGCGGCCGAGCGACCTGTCCATCTCGGGCGGCGCCCTCTTCGTCGCCGCGCACGACGGCGTCTGGACGGTTCCGGGCATCACCGGCGACGCGCCGGGCGACGCGCGGCTCGCGCTCGCCGCGCCCGGCACGCGCCACGTCCAGGGCGACGGCACGATGGTCGTGACCGATGCCAACAACGGGACCGTGCGGGGCTCCCGCGACGGCGGCGCGACGTGGAAGCAGCTCTACCAGGTGCCGAGGGGCTTCCCGCAGAGCCTCCGCATCGTGGACGGCGACATCCTCATCGGCTCGTACACCGAGGAGCACGTCGGCAAGGACCACGGCGCCGACTGGACGACGTGGAAGGAGCCGATCGAGGGGGCCATCGAGAACGACTTCGGGGCCTGGGGGTCCGGCGGCGACCGCGAGACGCTGCTGTCGTCCGAGCGGGCGGGCCTGTTCGCCACCCGGGACGGCGGCGGCTCGTACACCCGCGTCGGCATCCAGGGGGCGACCGTCCACGACCTCGCCATGGCGAACGGCGCGGACGGCCGCCCGTCGCTCATCGCCGCCACCGACTTCGACCTCTACCGCACCGCCCCGCCCACCGGCGCCGTCACCGCGCGCACGCGCGAGTGGGGGACGGCGAAGGAGGCGTACTTCGGCACGGCCGTCGGGCAGCTCGCCGTCTCGCCCCGCGATCCGCGCGAGGTGTGGAAGGTCGTGACGAGCCCGTCGGTGGACGTGTTCAAGGTCCTGCGCAGCCAGGACGGCGGCGCCACGTGGAAGCAGGTCGTCCGGGCCCAGGAGACCCCGTACGACCTGCTCGTCCACCCGGCCGACCCGAAGCGGATCGCGGTCCCGTTCAAGACCCTGCGGGACTCGGGCCTGCTCGCCAGCGACGACGGCGGGGCGACGTGGCGGCGGCTCCTGCACGGCCACGTCTTCACGACCGCCGCGGGCGACCCGAAGGACCCCCGGCGGATCTGGCTCGGCGACCGCGACGGCCTCTACCGCTCGGACGACGGCGGCGAGACGGTCACCAAGGTGCAGGACGGCCCGGTCACCAAGGTGTTCACCGACCCGTCCTCGCCCCGCCGGGTGATCGCGGCCGGGGCGGTGATCCGGGTCAGCGACGACGGCGGGCGCACGTTCCGCGAGGCGCGCGCCGGCGGCCCGCCGATGCGCGTGACCGACGTCGTCGCCGCCCGCGGCGGCGCGCTGTACGCCTCGACGGGCGCGTTCACCGACGCGGGCCTGCTCAAGGGCGGCCGGGGCGTCCTGCGCAGCACCGACGGCGGCCGTACGTGGGCGAACGTGTCGGGCGACCTCCAGAACACGGCCGTCACCGCGCTCACCGCGACCCCCGACGGCGCGTGGCTCTACGCGGGAACGCAGGACGGCGGCGTCCACCGCCTCCGCCTCCGCTGACCCGCGCCCGCTGACGAACGGGCCCCGGACCCCTCCGGGGCCCGTTCACGCGTTTCCGCCCGTCCCGCACACCCGTACGCCGGACGAATCGGGCGAACGTGCCCCATCATCGAGAGCGGCGCCCGGCCCCCGCCGCCCGGGCCGTCCGGAACGTCGCCGAGCCGAGAGGGACCGTCCATGCCGAGTACGCCCGAGAGCACCGAGGTCGCCGTCATCGGAGCCGGCCCCGCCGGGCTGTCCCTGGCCAACATGCTGCGGCGCGCGGGCGTCTCCTGCGTGGTGCTGGAGGCGCGGAGCCGTTCGCACGTGGAGCGGCGGCAGCGCGCGGGCATCCTCGAACACGCCGGGGCGCGGGTCTTCGAGGACTGGGGCCTCGCCGACGCCCTGCTGGCGGGCGCGCCCCCGGACGCCGTCGTCGAGTTCCGGGTGGACGGTGAACCGCGCTACCTCGACGTTCCCGCGCTGGCGGACGGCCGGACGGGCCGCATCGTGCCCCAGCAGGTCCTCGTCGGACGCCTCGTCGCGACGTTCCTGGACGGCGGCGGCGACCTGCGGTTCGACGTGGACGACGTGTCCCTGCACGGCCTGGACGGCGACCGTCCGACGGTCGCCTACCGCGACTCCGGCGGAACCGTACGGGAGCTCGCCTGCGACTACGTCGCGGGCTGCGACGGCCACCACGGCGTCAGCCGCGCCGCCGTACCGGAACGGGCCCTGACCACGTACAGCTACGACCACGGCATCGGCTGGTTCACCGTCCTCGCCGACGTCCCGCCCGCCCGCCACCCGCTCCTCGCGGTCTCGTCCCACGGCTTCGCCGCGCAGTTCCCGCGCGGCCCGCAGGCCAGCCGCTTCTACCTGGAATGCGCGCCCGACGACGCCCTCTCCGCCTGGGACGACGACCGGATCTGGGAGCAGTTGCGGCTGCGCCTCGGCGAGAGCGCCCTGCCGACCGGGGCCATCACCGAGAAGTCCGTCGTGGAGATGCGCAGCTTCGTCGTCGACCCGATGCGGTACGGCAGGCTGTTCCTCGTCGGGGACGCCGCGCACATCATCACGCCCATGGGCGGCAAGGGCATGAACCTCGCCATCGCCGACGCGAACGTGCTGGCCCGCGCACTGCGCGCGGCCCTGCGCGACGGCGACGACTCGGCGCTCGCCGCGTACTCGGAGACCTGCCTCGAACGCGTGTGGAACCACCAGGAGTTCTCCCGCTGGATGACGGAGATGCTGCACGAGTCGGGCGACGACACCCTGGCCGGCCCGTTCCGCCGCCGGCTAGCGAGAGCGCGCCTGGACCGCCTCTTCACCTCCACCCCCGCCGCCCGGGCCTTCGCCGACCTCATGACGGGCGGCTGACCCCGCGAACGCCCCGCCGTCCAGCGCTCGGCGCGCCGAGCCGCCGCGGCTCACGCCCTGGAGGGCGGGGCGACCAGCTCGCCGGCCAGCAGATCCATGAGCAGGCCGTCGTGCCAGGTGCCGTCCGCGCCGCGTTCGTACTGGCGCATGACGCCGACCGGACGGAAGCCGACCTTCTCGTAGCAGCGGATGGCGGCGGCGTTCGACGCGGCCGGGTCGATCGTGATCCGGTGGTGGCCGTGGTCGTCGAACAGGTGCCGCGCGAGCGCGCCGATGGCGTCGGGCCCGAGACCCCGCCCCCGCACGGACGGGTCGAGGAAGATGTCGATGCCGGCGTGCCGGTAGTCGGGCTCCTCTTCCGCATGCCACTGGATCAGGCCGACGGTCCGGCCGCCGTGCTCGATGACCAGCGCCTCGCTCCCGGGATCGGCGAGGTCGCGCGCCATCTCGGCGGCGAGGTCGCCGCCCCCGCGCCACCACCGGCGCACCTCGGGCTTCGCGCGGACCGCCGCCAGCACGGCCACGTCCGACTCCACCGGGGCCCGCAACGTCACCGACTCGCCATGAAGTACTTTGCGCACCCCCGACGATATCCGCGGCCGCCACCCCCTTCCCACCGGAGAACGCGGCGGCTCCCCGCCGGAGGACGCGGCGGTGATCGCTGAGAGCGAACGTTGCTGAGGAAACAAAATCCTGCTCCGTTTTCTTGAGTGTGTATGACTCAACTTGGAGTTGGGTCCCCAGACAGACTTGGAGCTGAGCATGAGCGAGACCCTGACGCTGCCGGTGCTGCCCCTGGACGAGGGGGCCGTTCTGCCGGGGATGGTCGTCCCCCTGGACCTCTCCGAGAGCAGCGAGGTGCGCGCGGCCATAGAGGCGGCCCGCGCCGTGACGCAGAGCCGCGGGCCCGGCATCCGCTCCGCTCAGAAGCCGCGGGTGCTCGTCGTCCCCAGGAACAACGGGCAGTACGCGGGCATCGGCACCCTCGGCGTCATCGAGCAGGAGGGGCGGCTGCCGGGCGGGGAGCCCGGCGCGGTGGTGCGCGGCGTGTCCCGCGTCCGGATCGGGACCGGGACGACCGGCCCCGGCGCGGCGCTGTGGGTCGAGGGCGCCGAGATCGAGACGCCCCCGGCGAACGGCCGCGCCCACGAGCTGGCCAAGGAGTACAAGAGCCTGCTCAGCGCGATCCTCCAGAAGCGCGGCGCCTGGCAGGTCGTGGACGTCATCCAGCAGATCGACGACCCGTCCGTCCTCGCCGACAACTCCGGCTACGCCTCGTACCTGAGCGACGAGCAGAAGATCGAGGTGCTGGAGACCGTCGACGTGGTCGAGCGCCTGGAGCTCGTGACCGGCTGGGCCCGCGACCACCTGGCCGAGCTGGACGTCGCGGAGACGATCCGCAAGGACGTCCAGGAGGGCATGGAGAAGACCCAGCGGGAGTTCCTGCTGCGCCAGCAGCAGGAGGCCATCCGCAAGGAGCTGGCCGAGCTGAACGGCGACCCGGCCGACGAGGAGGACGACTACCGCGCCCGGATCGAGGCCGCGAACCTCCCCGAGAAGGTCCGCGAGGCGGCCCTCAAGGAGGTCGACAAGCTGGAGCGCTCGTCGGACGCCTCCCCGGAGGGCGGCTGGATCCGCACCTGGCTGGACACCGTCCTCGACATCCCGTGGAACGACCGCACCGAGGACTCCTACGACATCAAGGGCGCCCGGGAGATCCTGGACGCCGACCACGCCGGGCTGGACGACGTCAAGGAGCGCATCGTCGAGTACCTGGCCGTGCGCAAGCGGCGCGAGGAGCGCGGGCTCGGCGTCGTCGGCGGGCGGCGGTCCGGCGCGGTGCTGGCGCTGACCGGCCCTCCCGGGGTCGGCAAGACCTCGCTGGGCGAGTCGGTCGCGCGGGCCATGGGCCGCGAGTTCGTCCGCGTCGCGCTCGGCGGCGTCCGGGACGAGGCGGAGATCCGCGGCCACCGGCGCACCTACGTCGGCGCGCTGCCGGGACGCATCGTCCGGGCGATCCGCGAGGCGGGCACGATGAACCCGGTCGTGCTGCTGGACGAGGTCGACAAGGTCGGCGCGGACTACCGCGGCGACCCGACCGCGGCGCTGCTGGAGGTCCTGGACCCCGAGCAGAACCACACGTTCCGCGACCACTACCTGGAGGTCGAGCTCGACCTGTCCGACGTGCTGTTCCTGGCGACGGCGAACGTGGTCGAGGCGATCCCCGGCCCGCTGCTGGACCGCATGGAGCTGGTGGAGCTGGACGGCTACACCGAGCACGAGAAGGTCACCATCGCCCGCGACCACCTGCTGCCGCGCCAGCTCGACAAGGCCGGGCTGGAGGCGTCCGAGGTGGCGTTCGAGGACGGCGCGCTGCGGCTGCTCGCGGCCGAGTACACCCGCGAGGCGGGCGTGCGGTCCCTGGACCGCTCGATCGCGCGGGTGCTGCGCAAGGTCGCGGCGAACGTCGCGCTGGGCAAGGCGGGCCTGCCGGTCACGGTCGGCCCGGACACCCTGAAGGACTACCTCGGACGGCCGCGGTTCACGCCGGAGGTCGAGCTGAGCAGGTCCGAGCGGCGCACCGGCGTCCCCGGCGTGGCGACGGGCCTCGCGGTCACCGGCGCGGGCGGCGACGTCCTCTACATCGAGGCGTCGCTGGCCGACAAGGAGACCGGCGACACCGGCGTGACGCTCACCGGCCAGCTCGGCGACGTCATGAAGGAGTCGGCGCGGATCGCGCTCAGCTACCTGCGCTCGCGCGGGGCCGAGCTCGAACTGCCCGTCGGCGACCTGAAGGACCGCGGCGTGCACGTCCACGTGCCCGCGGGCGCGATCCCGAAGGACGGCCCGAGCGCGGGCATCACCATGACCACGGCCCTCGCCTCGCTGCTGTCGGGGCGTCCGGTCCGTTCGGACGTGGCGATGACCGGCGAGGTCTCGCTGACCGGGCGGGTGCTGCCGATCGGCGGGCTGAAGCAGAAGCTGCTGGCCGCCAGCCGCCTCGGCATCACGACCGCGATCGTTCCCAAGCGGAACGAGCCGGACCTTGAGGACGTCCCCGAGGAGGTCCTGAAGGACATGACGGTCTTCGCGGTCAGCGACGTCCGCGAGGTGCTCGACCTGGCCCTGGAGCCGGCCAGCACCCCGGTCGCCGTCTGATCCCGCCCAGCGGAATGCGGAACGCCCGCACCCGGCCCCCGCGGCCCGGTGCGGGCGTTCCGCCGTCCGGAGGTCAGCGGCAGTGGGACGCGCCCGGCCTCGTCTCCAGGTGCCGCTTGCCGTGGAAGTAGATGTCGCCGGCGGCGTGGATGCAGTGGCCCCGCGCCGCCTTCCACACCGGCCCGGCGTAGTAGCGGACCTTGCGGTCCTCCGCGGCGGGCCTGCCGAGGACGTTGCAGGTCGGCGCCGGATGCCTCTGCCTGCACACGGCGAGGAACACGCTCGTACGGAGTTTGACGCCGCGCGTGGCGCCGAGGTGGTTCATCCGGGCGCAGTTGCGTCCGGCCTTGTGGAAGACGACCAGCTCGGCGACGGCCTTGCCCCTGTAGGTGGCGACCTTCCGGTCGATGAGCCGCCCCGAGCAGTTGGCCGCCGCTCCCGCGCCTGCCGGCGCCGCGGCGAACGCCTCCGCCTGCGCGGCCGCGCCGCCCTGCGCCGTGCCCGTCCGCGTGTCCGCGGCGGCCTGCGCGGCGGTGTCCGCCTGCGTCGCCGCGAGCGCGCTCGCCTGCGCGGGCTGGACGGCCAGGGTGAGCGTCGCCGCGCCGGCCGCCAGGCCGAGCGCCGCTGCCGTGCCGACCTTGAGACTCCTGGTGTTCATGGTTCCTCCCCGAACGGACGGTGCTGTCGATGCCAGATCCTCGAAGACCCGGCCCCTCGCCCGCGCCGTCCTTCGGCCCAGCCCTAAACAGCCAGGCCAGCCGCCATGGCCATGCGTGTTCGCCCGTTCACAGCGCGTTCAGCGGGCGTTTACGGGATGCTCGGGGCCGACGGTGGCCTGGGAAGTCTTCGCGGGGGCGGACATGTTGCGGGTGCACTTCACCGGTGAGGACCTCGTGCGCACGCGCGTCGCCGAGACCCCCGACCCGCTGTGGGAGTCGGTGCTGAGCCTCCAGATGCTCCGCGCCCGGTACGGGTCGTCCGTCTTCGGCGAGTGGCGCGTACGGGCGCGGGAGGACCTGCGGCGCGCGGGACTGTCCGGGGTCGTGCGGGAGCTGCTGTTCCCGCTCACCCCGGACGCGTCGTACTGGCCCGACTTCCTCACCCCCTCCGAAGGGCTGCTCGGCCTGGAGGCCGGGATCGACGGCGTCCTCGCGACGCCGAGGCGGCGGCTGCGCGGCGAACTCGAACGGACGCCGTTCCCCGGCGGCGTCCCCCTGCCGCTCCGCGCCCTCGCGGACGGCGACCGCGCCGCCCTGGACGAACTGGGCCGCGCCCTGCGCGCCTACCACCGCACCGTCCTCGCGCCGTACTGGCCGGGGATTCGCGAACGCGCCGAGGTCGACCACGCGGTCCGCAGCGTCGAGCGCCGGACGGGCGGCATCGGCCGGGTGCTCGGCGGCTTCTGGCCGATGATGCGGTGGCGCGCGCCCGTCCTGGAGATGCGCCATCCGCTCGACCGCGACCTGTTCCTGAACGGCAGGGGACTGGTGCTGGTGCCGTCGCGGTTCTGCTGGCGGGGCCCGGTGCCGATCGCCGACCCCGCGCTGCCCCGACGATCGTCTACCCGATGCGGCTGATGTCGGCCGCCGCCGACACGTCCCGTACGGCCGGGACGTCGCTGACCCGGCTGCTCGGCGCCACCCGCGCGCGGATCCTGCGCTCGGCCGCCGACGGCCGGACGACCGGCGAGCTGGCCCGCGCCGCCCGCGTGTCCGCCGCGACGGCGAGCAGCCACACGGCGGTGCTCCGCGAGGCGGGGCTCATCACCAGCCGCCGCGACGCCAACAGCGTCGTGCACGCGCTGACCGCGCTCGGCGCCGCCCTCCTCCACGAGGAGCGCCGCACTGCGGTTGACTCGTCGGCATGGAAATCGGCGTCAACATCCTGAACTTCGGCCCCCACGCCACCCCGTCCGGCCTGGAGAGCTGGACCGCGTTCGCGGAGACCTCGGGCCTCGGCTTCGCCATGATCTCCGACCACGTCGCCGTCACCCCCGACGTGGCGGCCCAGTACCCCGCGCCGTTCTACGACCCGTTCACCACCCTGGCCTGGCTCGCCGGGCGGACGAGCCGGATCATGCTCGGCACGACCGTGGCCGTCCTCCCGTACCGCCACCCCCTGCACACGGCGCGCGTCACCGCCAACCTCGCCGAGCTGAGCGGCGGACGGCTGATCCTCGGCGTGGGCACCGGCTGGTCGCCGCTGGAGTACGCGGCCCTGGACGTCCCGTTCGACGGCCGCGGCCGCGCCACCGACGACCACCTGCGCACGATCATCGACGCCTGGACCCACGACGAGATCATCCACAACGGCCAGACGGTCTCGACGGCCCCGCGCCCGACGCCGCCCCCGCCGGTCTGGGTCGGCGGCGACAGCGCGCCCGCCGTCCGCCGCGCCGCCCGCTTCGGGGACGCCTGGCACCCCCTCTTCGCCTCGCCCGCCTGGCTCCGCGAGAGCGGCCTCCCCGCGCTCCGCGAGGCCGCCGCCGCAGCCGGACGCCCCGTTCCCGCTCTGGCGCCCCGCATCCGGATCCACCGCACGGAGACGTCCCTCGCCTCCCGCGACCCCGGCCAGGGCGACACGGCCCAGATCCGCGACGACATCGAGGGCTACCGCTCCCTGGGCGCCACCCACCTGCTCCTGGACACCTACCTCGGCGATCCGGCAACGATCCGTACGCCCGAGGAGGACCAGGCCGTCCTCGCCGAGCTACTGGACCTGTAGGACCGGCCCGCGAGCCAACGTGCGGGCGGACGGTCCGCCTGCCCGATCCCGGCGGCTGCGCCGATCGCGGCGGCTGCGCGCGCGGGGAGTGGAGGGGGTGCTCGTATCGTGTGCGCGCCGTCGCGCGGTGGCGTCCGCATCACCGCGCGGTCTCGATCGGGGATCACTCTGGGCACCAGAGGCAACCGTCGCGGCCCGGTGCCGGCCGCTTCCGGCGGTGATCGGTCGCGCCGTCCGGGGGCCTCGTCGCGCCGGGCGGGGCGCGGCGGGCCGAGCCGGGCGTGGGGGTCGCGCTTCGTGGTCAACGGCATGCGGACAGTGTCCGGTGCGGGTACGACAAAACCGCCGCCCTTGGGGCGGCGGCCGGGGGAGGGTGCCCGAGTGGGACTCGAACCCACACTTAACGGTGTTTGAGACCGCTTCCTCTGCCGATTGGGATATCGGGGCAATTATCCAGATAATCCGGACATTTATGTTGCGCTTCGGCGCGAGGGCGGCTCGGCCGACCTGGCTGAGACCAGGGTAGCGGGTCCCGGTAGTCTCGTGCGCGTGACGGAGAGCGCTCGGCGAGTTGTGATCGCAGAAGATGAGGCCCTGATCCGGCTGGACCTCAAGGAGATGCTTGAGGAGGACGGATACGCCGTGGTCGGTGAGGCCGGCGACGGTGAGACGGCCGTGCGGCTGGCGACCGAGCACCGGCCCGACCTGGTGATCCTCGACGTCAAGATGCCGGTGCTCGACGGGATCTCCGCGGCCGAGCGGATCTCCGCGGAACGGATCGCGCCGGTGGTCATCCTCACCGCGTTCTCCCAGCGCGAGCTGGTGCAGCGGGCCACCGACGCCGGGGCGATGGCCTACCTCGTCAAGCCGTTCACCAAGACCGACCTGGCTCCGGCGATCGAGATGGCGGTCAGCCGCTACACCGAGATGCGGGCGCTGGAGGCCGAGGTCGCGGGCCTCCAGGAGCGGCTGGAGACCCGCAAGGTCGTGGACCGGGCCAAGGGCCTGCTCCAGGAGGCCAACGGCTGGAGCGAGCCCGAGGCGTTCCGCTGGATCCAGAAGACCTCGATGGACCGGCGCCTCACGATGCGCGCGGTGGCCGAGGCCGTGGTGGCGGGCGCCACGGGCGACGGGCCGGAGCCCGCGGCGGGCTGACCCGCCACCTCACCTCCGGTGATGTCAAGGGCCAATGCGGTGGCCGCGGCCCTCCCGTTCCGGTGACTCTCCGCGATCGTTCCAGGCGAGAGCCGGAGGGGGATGGGCACGGAGGAGTAACGAACGAGTAACCCTTCTATCCGGGGGTGCTGTTCTGGGCTAGGTAGTCGGTGTACGACATAGCTGGTCCCCGAGTGACCGATTTCTCCTTCCGGGATTCGGCGTCGGGGAATAACTCGTACCCGATCCCCTCCCGGATCCGGATGGAAAGGTTGGGCACCTTGCGGCGCAACAAGATGAGGGTCACCGGTGCTGTGGCGGTGAGCGCGGTGCTCGCGCTCGGCCTGGTGGCGTGCGGCGGCGACGATGACGACTCGGGCGGTGGCGACGAGGTCACCATCGGGTTCATGGGTGACCTGACCGGCGATAACTCGGGTCTGGTCATCCCGCCCTACCAGGGCGCCCAGCTGGCGGTCGAGCAGTACAACGCGACCAGCCCCAAGGTGAAGATCAAGCTCAAGAAGTACGACAGCCAGGGCAAGCCGGAGCAGGCGACGACCCTGGTCCAGGGCGCGATCAAGCAGGACAAGATCGTCGGGCTCATCGGCCCGGCGTTCTCGGGCGAGTCGCAGGCGACCAACCCGATCCTGGACGAGGCGCAGGTGCCGAGCGTGAGCCCGTCGGCGACGCAGATCACGCTCGCCGAGAAGGGCTGGAAGTACTGGCACCGCGTGGTCGCCGACGACGCCGTGCAGAGCGCCGGCGCGGGCGACTTCATCACGCGGGCGCTGAAGGCCAAGAAGGTCTTCACCGTCTCCGACAACCAGGACTACGGCAAGGGCCTCGCCGACAACATCGGCAACGCGGTGAAGGCCAAGGGCGCCCAGGTCCAGAACGACGCGGTGGACGACAAGGCGCAGGACTACTCCTCCACCGTCAACAAGATCGTCGGCTACAAGCCCGACGTGGTCTACTACGGCGGCTACTACGCCGTGGCCGGACGGCTGTTCAAGCAGCTCAAGGAGGCCGGCTACAAGGGCAAGATGATGTCGGGCGACGGCTCCCTGGCGACCGGCCTGATCGAGGGCGCCGGCCAGGCGAACGCGCAGGGCGCGCTGCTGAGCTGCGGCTGCATCATCGACGCCGAGGGCAAGACCAACCCGAAGGCCAAGAAGTTCGCCGACGACTACAAGGCGAAGTTCGGCTCGGAGGTCGCCATCTACTCCAGCGAGGGCTACGACGCGGCGACGGCGTTCATCGAGGCGCTGAAGGCCGGCAAGAAGACCACCGGGGACATCAACGAGTTCATGAAGACGGAGAGCTTCCAGGGCGTCGGCAAGCCGATCAAGTTCGACGCCAAGGGCGAGCTCGCCGCGCAGGACATCTTCGTCTACGAGGTGAAGGGCAACAAGCTGCCGCTGCTCGGCAACAGCAAGGACGCGCAGCCCACCATGTAAGGACGCGGTTGCCGGGCGGCGCACCCCGCCGCCCGGCCGGCCGTCCCCGGGCTCCGGGGGCCCTGACGGCGCGGGAGCGGGAGCGCCACGAGCGCTCCCGCTCCTTTTCACAAAGGCGACCAAAGGTGCTCGACGACTTCATCAATCAATTCTGGCCGTCCACCATCGACGGCCTCTCGCTCGGCGCGATCTACGCGCTGGTGGCGCTGGGCTACACGATGGTCTACGGCGTGCTGCGCCTGATCAACTTCGCGCACGCCGACATCTTCATGGTCGGCACGTTCGCGGCGCTGTGGACCGTTCAGACCATGGGCGTGAGCAGCGCCGGCGGCATCGGCCTGATCGGCGTGGCCGTGGTCATGGCGCTGGTGGCGGGCGCGGTGTCCGGCGGCAGCGCGCTGCTCCTCGAAGTGGCGGCGTACCGGCCGCTGCGCAAGAAGGGGGCGTCCCGGCTGGCGGCGCTGATCTCCGCGATCGGCGCCTCGATCTTCATCCAGCAGCTCTTCGCGACCACGGTGATCCCGTGGGTGTTCGACACCTCGAAGGAGGGCGGCAAGCTCCCGCTGAACGAGCACTTCGTCAGCCGCAACGACGTGGTGGACCTCGGCCCGATCCACATCAGCAACGACAAGCTCATCGTGTTCGTCGGCGCGGTGCTGATGATGATCGCGCTGGACCAGTTCGTGAACCGCACCAAGCTCGGCCGCGGCATCCGCTCGACCGCGCAGGACCCCGAGACCGCGGTGCTGATGGGCGTCAACATCGACCGGGTCGTGTCGGTGACGTTCCTGGTCGGCGGCGCGATGGCGGGCGTGGCCGCGGCGCTGTACTTCCTGCGGTTCGAGCAGGCGTGGTTCTTCACCGGCTTCCTGCTCGGCATCAAGGCGTTCACGGCGGCGGTGCTCGGCGGCATCGGCAACATCCGCGGGGCGCTGGTCGGCGGGTTCGCGCTCGGCCTGTTCGAGATGTACGGGTCGAGCCTGTTCGGCTCGGAGTGGCGGGACGTCGTCGCGTTCTCCGTGCTGATCCTGGTCCTGATGTTCCGTCCCACCGGCATCCTCGGTGAGTCCCTACAGCAGGCGCGCGCATGAACCTCTCGAAGAACGGCAACGGCAAGCGGGGCACCGGGCTGTCCCTCGATCCGCTGCGCGACTGGTGGACGGTCGCGCCCGGCTGGGCGCGCTGGGGGTGTACGTCCTCCTAGTGCTGGTGGCGCTGTGGCTGCCGAACGAGGCGATCGGCTCGTTCATGGCCCCGAGCGGCACGGACTGGCCGACGATGCTCTCCGACCAGATCGCCATCTACGTGCTGCTGGCGCTCGGCCTGAACGTGGTGGTCGGCATGGCCGGCCTGCTGGACCTCGGCTACGTCGCGTTCTACGCGGTGGGCGGCTACACGATCGCCTCGTTCGCCACCAAGTACGGGTGGAGCTTCTGGGAGACGCTGCTGCTCGCCATCCTGTTCTCGGCGCTCGCGGGCGTGATCCTGGGCGCGCCGACGCTGCGGCTGCGCGGCGACTACCTGGCGATCGTGACCCTCGGGTTCGGTGAGATCGTCAAGAAGACCGCGAACAACAGCTCGTACGTGAACGGCCCGCGCGGCATCCAGGGCATCCCGCACCCGCCGACCCTGTCGGAGTTCGAGGTCTTCGGGGTGCAGCCGCTGAAATACGCGCTGCTGGACTCGCGGCCGTACTACTACCTGCTGGTGTTCCTCATCGTCCTCACGATCATCTTCGTGAAGCGGCTGGAGCACAGCCGGGTCGGCCGCGCGTGGGCGTCGATCCGCGAGGACGAGGACGCGGCCGAGCTGATGGGCGTGCCGACGTTCAAGTTCAAGCTGGCGGCGTTCGCGATCGGCGCGGCGATCGGCGGCAGCGGCGGCGTGGTGTTCGCCGCGAAGCAGACGTCGATCAACCCGGAGAACTTCGTGTTCCTGGTGTCGGCGCTGATCCTGGCGGGCGTGGTGCTGGGCGGCTCGGGGAACATGCCGGGCGTCATGCTCGGCGCGTTCGTGGTGGCGTGGCTGCCCGAGCGGTTCCGCGGCCTCCAGGACTACCGGATGCTGATCTTCGGCGCGGCGCTGGTGCTGATGATGATCTTCCGTCCCGAGGGGCTGTGGCCGTCGCGGCAGCGCAAGGCCGAGCTCGCCGAGGGAACGGGCGGCATGGGCAGCATGGGCGCCGAGGTGGCCGGCCCCGGCGCGGCCGGCGCGACCGCGGAGGTGGGCAAGTGAGCGACGCGACGAACGCGGCGAACGCGACGAAGGCGGCGGGCACGGCGGGCACGGAGAACGCCGCGCCGGTGCTGGAGCTGCGCGACGTGACCATGCGCTTCGGCGGCGTGGTGGCGCTCAACGAGGTCGACATCACGATCGCGCAGGGCGAGATCTTCGCCCTGATCGGGCCGAACGGCGCGGGCAAGACCACGGTGTTCAACGTCACGACCGGCGTCTACCGGCCGTCCGAGGGCCAGGTGGTCTTCGGCGGCAAGCGGATCGACGGCAAGAAGCGGTACGTCGTCACCAAGCTCGGCGTCGCCCGCACGTTCCAGAACGTGCGGCTGTTCCACAACATGACGGCGCTGGAGAACGTCCTGGTGGGCACCGACGCGCACCACCGGACGGGGCTCGCCGGGGCGTCCCTCGGGCTGCCCTGGCACCGGCGGGAGGAGCGGCAGGGCCGCGAGCGCGCCCGCGAGCTGCTCGACCTGGTCGGCGTCGGGCGGCGCGCGGACGAGGCCGCGAAGAACCTGCCGTACGGCGACCAGCGGCGGCTGGAGATCGCCCGCGCCCTCGCGACGGAGCCGCGGCTGCTGCTGCTGGACGAGCCGGCGGCGGGCATGAACCCGGCGGAGAAGGTCGCGCTCCAGGAGCTGATCCGCGAGATCCGCGACACCGGCGTGACCGTCCTGCTGATCGAGCACGACATGAGCCTGGTGATGGGGATCAGCGACCGGATCGCGGTGCTGGACTTCGGGCAGAAGATCGCCGAAGGGCTCCCGGCCGAGGTGCAGAACAACCCGCGCGTGATCGAGGCGTACCTGGGGGCTCCGGCCGATGCTTCTTGAGATCAGGGACATCCACGTCCACTACGGAAAGATCGCGGCGCTCAAGGGCATCACCGCGTCGGTCGACGAGGGCGAGATCGTCACCCTCATCGGCGCGAACGGCGCGGGGAAGACCACGACGCTGAAGACGGTGTCGGGGCTGCGGCCGCTGTCGGGCGGCGGGATCGTGTTCGACGGCAAGGACATCAGCAAGATGCCGGGGCACAAGCGCGTCCTCGCGGGCATCGGGCAGGCGCCGGAGGGCCGGGGCATCTTCCCCGGCATGACGGTGGAGGAGAACCTCCTGATGGGCGCGTACGCCCGCAAGGGCGACTCCTCGCCCGAGCTGAAGGAGGCGTACGAGCTGTTCCCGCGGCTCGCCGAGCGCAAGAACCAGGCGGGCGGCACCATGTCGGGCGGCGAGCAGCAGATGCTCGCGATCGGCCGCGCGCTGATGGCCAAGCCGAAGGTGCTGCTGCTGGACGAGCCGTCCATGGGGCTCGCGCCGATGCTGGTGCAGCAGATCTTCACGATCATCCAGGAGATCAACCGGCGCGGCACGACCGTCCTGCTCGTCGAGCAGAACGCCCAGCAGGCCCTCCAGATCGCGCACCGCGCGTACGTGCTGGAGACCGGCCGGGTCGTCAAGACCGCCCCGGCCGCCGACCTGCTGGACGACCCGGAGGTCCGCGCCGCGTACCTCGGCGGCGACCTCGGGGCGGCGAAGGGAACCGCCGCCCCGCCCGCCGCGCCGGCTCCGGCTCCGGAGCCCTCCGCGACGTCCGCCGACGCGGGCGGGCCTGCCGACGCCGACTCGGCCGACCCCGCGGGCACGCGCGCCGACGACGGCGAGGGCGGCACGGCGCCCTGATCCGTGGGAACGCGGCGTGCCGTCCTGTCCGAGGGCGGCACGCCGCGTTCGCGCGCCGGGTCAGGGCAGGCTGATCCGGACGGGCGCCGGGTCGGTGACGGCGCCGACGGGCGGGGAGCCGAAGAGCTGCACGCCCTTGACCTTCACGCCCTTCGGGACGTCGAACCACAGGTCGAACTCCGCGCGCATCGCGGCGCCCACCGACAGCCGCTCGGGCTGCCGCTTGACCATCGTGGCGTTCACGTCGGGGGAGAGGCTCTTGCCGTCCGACGTCAGCAGCCGCTGCTTCCAGGTGTCGAAGACCTGGATGTCGCGGCCCTCGTTGGCGGCGAGGAGCCGGATCCTGGTGAACGTCCCGTGGGCGCCCATCGCCGCGTGCGTGCCCATCACCTCGGTCATGCCCTCGCGGAACCCGATCACGGTGAACCGCATGTCGGCGCTGCGGCCCGCCTTGCCCTTCACCGCCTTCTCGCTCTCGCGGAGCTTCTCGGACGGGAGCCGGTAGCCGGAGTCCCCGCCGTCGTCGCCGGAGCAGCCGGGAAGCGCGACCAGGACGAGGAGCGCCGCGGCGGCGGTTCCGAGGAGCCGGGCCGGGCGGCGCCGCCGGAGGCCGGGAGAGGGCCGCCGGGAGCCGGAGGGGGCCGCCCGGCGGCGGGGGGACGGTGCAGAGAACGCGGCAGAGGTCGCTGCATGGCCCGAACGTACGGCGGAGCGCGGCGGCCGGGAACGGGCCGATCCGTTTCGCAATCCAACCGAAACCGGCCAAACGCCGTCGCCGGTGTCGCCCTCTGGGAGCCGGACCTCGACGGCCCGCCGGGGACGCGCGCCGGGCCTGGACGTGTGTTGGCCCGGGATCACCTTTGGGGCCGTACGAACCTTCCCCGGGCGCGTACGTTATCTACTCGGTGATCCCGGGCCGGTGAGATCAACGGTACAGACCCGGCCCGGCCCATCGCAAAGAAAGTCCGGTCAGGACGGCGGCCTGTCGCGGAGCATGCAGGTCAGCCGGGCGGTGCAGACCCGCCGGTCGTCCTCGTCGCTGATCACGATGTCGAACGTGGCGAGGGTGCGGCCCCCGTGCGCGCGCGTCGCGACGCCCGTGACGAACCCGTCCGTCGCCGACCGGTGGTGCGTGGCGTTGAGCTCGATCCCGACCGCGATCCGGTCCGGCCCCGCGTGCAGGGCCGAGCCGACCGAGCCGATGGTCTCGGCGAGGACGCAGGACGCGCCGCCGTGGAGCAGCCCGTACGGCTGGGTGTTGCCCTTGACGGGCATCCGCGCGACCACCCGCTCCGAGGAGGCCTCGACCAGCTCGATCCCCATGGCCTTGGCGAGATCGCCGTGGGCGTCGCCGTCCACGAGACCCGCGAAGCTCCCGGCGGGCTCCCGCTGCTCCTGTGTCATTGAGCCTCCCTCAAACTGTCGTACGCGCAGACTAGAGTCCTGGTGTGGCGACGAAAGCAGCGACCCCTGACAAGAAAGACCGGCTTCTCCTGCTCGACGGGCACTCCCTGGCCTATCGGGCGTTCTTCGCGCTGCCGGTGGAGAACTTCTCGACGACCGACGGGCAGCCGACCAACGCGGTGTACGGCTTCACCTCGATGCTCATCAACGTGCTGCGCGACGAGGAGCCGACCCACATCGCCGTGGCGTTCGACCGGTCCGAGCCGACGTTCCGGCACGAGCAGTACGTGGAGTACAAGGCCGGCCGGCAGAAGACCCCGGACGAGTTCCGCAGCCAGGTCAGCCTGATCTTCGAGGTGCTCGACGCGCTGCGGATCCCGCGGATGTCGGTCGCCGGGTTCGAGGCCGACGACATCATCGCCACGCTGTCGGTCCAGGCCACCGAGGCCGGCATGGACACGCTGATCGTCACCGGCGACCGCGACGCGTTCCAGCTCGTCGACGACCGGGTCACGATCCTCTACCCGATCCGCGGCGTGTCCGAGCTCGCCCGCATGGACCCGGCCGCCGTCGAGGCCAAGTACGGCGTGCCGCCCGAGCGCTACCGCGAGCTGGCCGCGCTGGTGGGGAGAGCAGCGACAACCTGCCCGGCGTCCCCGGGGTCGGGCCGAAGACCGCCGCCAAGTGGCTCACCAAGTACGGCGGCCTCGACCGGCTGGTCGAGCACGTCGACGAGATCAAGGGCAAGGCGGGCGACAACCTGCGCGAGCACCTCGGCGACGTCCTGCGCAACCAGCAGCTCAACAAGCTCGACTGCGAGGTCGGCCTGGAGCTCACCCCGCCGCAGCTCAGCATGGGGCAGTGGGACCGCGACGAGATCCACACCCTCTTCGACTCGCTCCAGTTCCGGGTGCTGCGCGAGCGCCTCTACGCGACGCTGAGCGCCGTCGAACCCGAGGCCGACG
Source organism: Actinomadura sp. J1-007 (assembly GCF_009793335.1). Lineage (GTDB taxonomy): Bacteria > Actinomycetota > Actinomycetes > Streptosporangiales > Streptosporangiaceae > Spirillospora > Spirillospora yumaensis. The sequence continues at coordinate 6,717,105 of NZ_WING01000001.1, forward strand.
AGGGCTTCGACGTCGAGGTCGACGCGCTGGAGCCCGGCGCGCTCGGCGCCTGGCTGGAGTCCAACGCCACCGGCGCCGACCGCATCGGCGTCGCCGTCACCGGCACCTGGGGCCGCGGCACCGGCGAGCTCACCGCCCTCGCGCTCGCCTCCCCGAAGGGCCCCGCCGTCAGCCTCGACCCGGCCGAGCTGATCGAGGACGACGAGCGGGCCCTCGCCGCCTGGCTCGCCGACCCGGCCAGGCCGAAGGCGATGCACGAGGCCAAGGGCCCGATGCTGGCGTTCGCCGCGCGCGGCCTGACCCTCGCGGGCATCACCAGCGACACCGCCCTCGCCGCCTACCTCGCGCTGCCCGGCCAGCGCACGTTCGACCTCGCCGACCTCGTGCTGCGCTACCTGCATCGCGAGCTGCGCAACGAGTCCGACGACTCCGGCCAGCTCACCCTCGACGGCTCCGGCGAGGAGGAGGCCGCCCAGGACCTCGCCGTGCGGGCCCGCGCGGTCGCCGAGCTGGCGGACGTCCTCGACAAGGACCTCGACAAGCGCGGCGCGACCCGGCTGCTGCACGAGGTCGAGCTGCCCCTCGTCGGCGTCCTCGCCGGCATGGAGCGCGCGGGCATCGCCGTCGACGCCGACCACCTGGCCGGCCTGTCGGCCTCGCTCGGCGGGCAGGTCAAGGAGGAGGAGCAGGCCGCGCACACCGCCGTCGGGCGCGAGTTCAACCTCGGCTCGCCCAAGCAGGTGCAGCAGGTGCTGTTCGACGAGCTCGGCCTGCCCAAGACCAAGCGCACCAAGACCGGCTACACCACCGACTCCGAGGCGCTGACGGGCCTGCTGGAGAAGGACGGCCACCCCGTCCTGGAGCACATCCTGCGCTGGCGCGAGGTCGCCAAGCTCAAGAGCATCGTCGACTCGCTGATCCCGATGCTCGACGACGCCGGGCGCATCCACACCACGTTCAACCAGATGATCGCGGCGACCGGGCGGCTGTCGTCCACCGACCCCAACCTCCAGAACATCCCGATCCGCACCGCCGAGGGCCGCCAGATCCGCGAGGCGTTCGTCGTCGGCGCCGCGCCCGCCGGGCCGTCCTCGCCCGAGGTCGTGTACGAGTCGCTGCTCACGGCCGACTACTCGCAGATCGAGCTGCGGATCATGGCGCACCTCTCCGAGGACGAGGCGCTTCTGGAGGCGTTCAACTCCGGCGCCGACTTCCACACGATCACCGCGAGCCGCGTGTTCGGGCTGCCGCCCGAGCAGATCGACTCCGAGCTGCGCGCCCGCATCAAGGCCATGAACTACGGCCTCGCCTACGGCCTGTCGGCCTACGGGCTCTCCCAGCAGCTGCGCATCTCGCCCGAGGAGGCGCGCGGGCTGATGGAGGAGTACTTCCAGCAGTTCGGCGGCGTGCGCGACTACCTGCGCGACGTCGTCGCGCGGGCCCGGCAGGACGGCTACACCGAGACGATCCTCGGCCGCCGCCGCTACCTGCCCGACCTCAACTCCGACAACCGGCAGCGCCGCGAGATGGCCGAGCGGATGGCCCTCAACGCGCCGATCCAGGGCTCGGCCGCCGACATCATCAAGGTCGCCAGCCTCAACGTCGACCGCGCGCTGCGCGAGGCGGGCCTGACGTCCCGGATGCTCCTCCAGGTCCACGACGAGCTCGTCTTCGAGGTCGCCCCCGGCGAGCTCGACCGGCTCCAGTCCCTGGTCCGCGAGCAGATGGCGGGCGCCTACGAGCTCCGCGCCCCCCTGGGCGTCTCCATGGGCACCGGCCGCACCTGGCAGGACGCCGCCCACTGACCCCCGCGGGACCCGCCCCGCGGGTCCCACACCCCCGCCCCGCCCCGCCCCGCCCCGCGCCCACCGCCGCCGCGCCGAACTGGGCTCAGACCCCGCCCCGCCGGTCCGCCGTGCCCCGCGACCGCGTGATGCGCTGTGCCCGGGCCAGACTCGTCCCGCTGGGCTCAGGTCCCGGTCCGTCCCGCCCCGCCGTGCCCTGCAACCGCGTGATGCGCTGCGCTCGCTGTGCCCGTGCCGGGCTTGGGTCGCGGGATGCCGGGTCGTTGCGTCGCAGGGCGCGTTCGCCTCCGGCTGGCGCGTTCGCCTCCGGCTGGCGCGTCCGCCTCCGGCTGGCGCGTCCGTCGTGGTGCGCTGCGTTGCCGCCTGTCCCCGCTCTGGCTGCGCGCTCTGGGCGCGGCTTTGCCGGGTGCATGGGCCGTCAGCCAAGGCGGGGCCGGGGCGGGCGCGGTGCCTTCCGCGGACCTGCGGGCGTCACGGAGGGGAGGCACATGGGTGTAAGGGGTGAATGTTCGATGGCGGGTACAGGGTGCTTGTCCGCCGATGTCGGACGCGTCGTACGCTGTCCATGGCCGCGTCCGCCGAGGGTTCCGCGCTCTCGCGGCGGCGGCCGTCCCGCTCTCCGTGAAGACCGACGGGAGGACCGTGCCACTCCTTCACAAGATCGCCGGCGTCGTCGTGGTGTGCGCCGTGATCCTCGGGCTCACGCTCCCCGGAGCCCGCCGGGGCCGGGACGGCGGGGCGTCCGCGAGCCGCGCCGGGGCCGAGAGCCGGACCGGGCCGAGCCCGAGCGCGTCGCCGCGCAGCTCCCGCGCCGACGCCCCGAGGAGCGGGTCGCCCTCCCCGTCGGCGAGCGCGTCGGCCACCGCGACGCCGACCGCGCCGCTCGCCCCCGCCGCCCCCGCGGCCGCGGCGGTCAAGGCCAACGAGCTCGGCGAGATCCCGGTGCTCATGTACCACCGGATCCTGAAGAAGCCCGAGCTGTCCCTCGACCGTTCGACGAAGGAGCTGCGCGACGAGCTGACCCGGCTCGCCGAGGAGGGGTACGTCCCGATCACCGCGGCGGAGTTCGTCGGCGGACGGTTCGACGTGCCCGCGGGCAAGCACCCCGTCGTGCTGACCTTCGACGACAGCACCCCCGGGCATTTCGGCCTGGACGCGCAGGGCAATCCCAAGCCCGACACGGCCGTCGGGATCATCGAGGACGTCGCGCGGCGCCACCCCGGCTTCCGGCCGGTCGCGACGTTCTACCTGAACGACGACCTGTTCGGGCTCGGGCCGCAGGCGGCGGCCGGGCTCCGGTGGCTCGTCCAGCACGGGTTCGAGATCGGCAACCACACCGTCACCCACCCGGACCTGTCCAGGATGGCCAAGAAGAAGGTCCAGGACGAGATCGGCGGGATGGAGGGCAGGATCCTCTCGCTGACCGGGCAGCACACGACCACGTTCGCCTACCCGTTCGGGGCCGTGCCGAAGAAGCGCGAGTGGGCGCAGCGCCGGGACGGCCAGTACGGTTTCCAGGGGGTCTTCCTCGCGGGCTGGAAGCCGTCGGAGTCCCCGTACGACAAGGACTTCGACCGGTGGGCGATCACCCGGGTGCGGTCCGAGGGCAAGATCAGGGAGAACGACTGCAAGAAGTTCTGCTCGACCGCCTGGCTGGACGAGCTCGACGACCACCCGGCCCAGCGGTACACCTCCGACGGGGATCCGGGCACGATCACGTTCCCCGGCAAGGAGAAGCGGCGGCTGGACGAGCGGTACCGTTCCATGGCCCGCGTCTACTGACCCGGCGGCTCCGGTCCCGTTCTCCCGGGACGGTGCCGCGCCGTCCGGATTGACCACGCGGTCCTGGTCCCATATCCTGATCGCTGCGCTGTGGGTCTGCGCGCGCTTCGGACGGAGCAGGCTCGCGCTCGGTCAGGTCGTCGACATCGGTTCGGTGCAACGACGCGGTTCATCGCCGCGTTCCATTCCGGTCCTCGGCAGGGCGGATACCGGCCCTCCGCGCATCGCCAGACACCTACTATGTCCGTATCCGGAGCCAGCCGACACATGACGAGCAGCACCGAGGCCACCTCGACCACCCCGCAGGTAGCGGTCAACGACATCGGATCCGAGGAAGCCTTCCTCGCCGCGATCGATGAGACCATCAAGTACTTCAACGACGGCGACATCGTCGAAGGCACCGTTGTCAAGGTCGATCGAGACGAGGTCCTCCTCGACATCGGCTACAAGACGGAAGGTGTCATCCCCTCCCGTGAGCTCTCCATCAAGCACGACGTCGACCCCAACGAGGTCGTCACCGTCGGAGACCACGTCGAGGCCCTCGTCCTCCAGAAGGAGGACAAGGAAGGCCGTCTGATCCTGTCCAAGAAGCGCGCGCAGTACGAGCGCGCCTGGGGCACGATCGAGAAGATCAAGGACGAGGACGGCATCGTCACCGGCACGGTCATCGAGGTCGTCAAGGGCGGTCTCATCCTCGACATCGGGCTGCGCGGCTTCCTGCCGGCGTCCCTGGTCGAGATGCGCCGGGTCCGCGACCTGCAGCCGTACGTCGGCCGCGAGCTCGAAGCCAAGATCATCGAGCTCGACAAGAACCGCAACAACGTGGTCCTGTCCCGCCGCGCCTGGCTGGAGCAGACCCAGAGCGAGGTCCGCCAGACCTTCCTCAACACCTTGCAGAAGGGCCAGGTCCGCAAGGGCGTCGTGTCCTCGATCGTCAACTTCGGCGCGTTCGTCGACCTCGGCGGCGTGGACGGCCTGGTGCACGTGTCCGAGCTGTCCTGGAAGCACATCGACCACCCCTCCGAGGTCGTCGAGGTGGGCCAGGAGGTCACGGTCGAGGTCCTGGACGTCGACATGGAGCGCGAGCGCGTCTCCCTGTCGCTCAAGGCGACCCAGGAAGACCCGTGGCAGCAGTTCGCCCGCACCCACCAGATCGGCCAGGTCGTGCCGGGCCGCGTCACCAAGCTGGTGCCGTTCGGCGCGTTCGTCCGGGTCGAGGAGGGCATCGAGGGCCTGGTGCACATCTCCGAGCTGGCCGAGCGCCACGTGGAGATCCCCGAGCAGGTCGTCCAGGTCGGCGACGAGATCTTCGTGAAGATCATCGACATCGACCTCGACCGGCGCCGGATCAGCCTGTCGCTCAAGCAGGCCAACGAGTCCGCCGCGGGCATCGAGGAAGAGGACTTCGACCCGACGCTCTACGGCATGCCCGCCGAGTACGACGAGCAGGGGAACTACAAGTACCCCGAGGGCTTCGACTCGGAGACCGGCGAGTGGCTCGAAGGGTTCGACGAGCAGCGCGAGACCTGGGAGCGGCAGTACGCCGAGGCCCGCTCCCGCTTCGACGCGCACCGCAAGCAGATCGAGGAGGCCCGCAAGGCCGAGGCGGAGGCCGACACGGCGCCCGCTCCGGCCAGCACGGGCGGCGGCGGCGAGACCTCGTACTCCGGCGGCGGCGAGTCCGAGTCGGGCGGTGGCGCGCTGGCCACCGACGAGGCCCTGGCGGCGCTGCGGGAGAAGCTCTCCGGCGGTCAGTGACACGACGCCCGTCCCGGGGCCGGCGACCGGCCGGTCCCGGCGGGCGCCCGCTGACCACCCGCGCGCCGCTCCCGCGGCGGGGCCGTCCGCCTCGGACGGTTCCGGCGCGGACGGCGCGCGCGGCGGCCGGTGAAAAACCATGATCACGGCCGGAGGCCGATCCCCTGGGATCGTCCTCCGGCCGTGACCTGTTTCTCCCCGCGAATCCAGACACGCCCGCACGGTCCGCGCGCGATCCGCGCGGTCATGCGGCAGGCTGTACGGGTCGCACGGAACCGCCGCGCGGCCGTGCCCGCCTTCCGCGGCGGCACGCCCCGCACGGCGGCCCGCAGCGGAGCCGCGACCCCACGGGGCCGAGACCCACGGAGTCGCGGATCCGCGGCACGGGGCGCGGCACCGGCACGACCCGCGGCGCTCCGTACGTCCCGTCCGCCCCCGCCCGTCCCCCAGCACGTCCCTCCCGGGAGCATTCGTCAATTGGCCAGCACAGACGCCAGCACACACGCGGGAACGAGCCGCGGCGGCCACGCCGCGCCCGGTCCCTCCATCGTCCCGCAGGGCCCGGCCCGGCTCGCGCTGATCGCGATCACGGTGGCGGTGCTCGCGCAGACCCTGCGCTTCGCCCTGCCCCAGCTCGACCACTTCGCCGACACCGCCGGGACCGGCGCCGCCGCCGCGGTCGTCATGGTGATCTTCCTGGCCGGGTTCGCGGCGCCGCTGATCCGCCGCGCGGGCGGCCCCCGCGCGCTGCTGCTCGCCGGCGTCGGCGGGCTGTTCGCCGTGCGGCTGCTCGCCCAGGTCCTCACCCCGCAGACGTGGCTGGCGCTGGTCGGCACCGCCGTCGGCATGATCGCGGTCGCGGCCCTGTACGAGGGGGCGCGCGGCCTGTCGGGCGTCGGGTTCGCCACCGCGACCGTCGCCGGGCTCGCCGCCGACAGCGCGGTCCGGATGGCGTTCGCCACCTGGGACCCGGTGTGGCGCACCGGGATCTTCCCCTGGCTGGTGTGCCTGGTGTGGGTCGGGCTCGGCGCCGCGGCCCTCTACCGTGAGCTGGCGTCCGGGCCGGTGGCCGCGCCCGGCCTGTCCTGGCGGGACGCGCTCGGCGCCGCCGCGTTCGGACCGTTCCTCGCCCTCCAGGTGCTGGTGCTGTCCAGCCCCGCGTTCGTCGCGTCGTCCGGATGGCGGTCGCTGACGGCCGCGCACGTCATCGTGGTCGCCGGGCAGGGCCTCGCGCTCGCGTTCCTCGCGTCCGGCCTCGCCGTGCGGGCCGTCCCGGGCGGGGTGTGCGTGCTCGGCGGGACGCTGCTCGGCGTCGGCGCGGGCGCGATCGCCGGAACGTACGCGATCTCCGGCATCGAGGTGGTGCCGATCGTGATCGTCGGGCACGTGCTGTCGGCGTGGCTGCTCGCCGTCGCGTGCCGGGCGCCGCTGCGCCGCGCGGGCACCGGCGGGCCGGTCTGGCGGGTGGACGTCGGCGCGGCGACGGGCGGGCTGCTCGTCGCGGTGATCCTCGTGCCGTACCAGATCAGCGCGATCCAGCCGTTCCCGCTGCCCAACAACGTGCTGCCCGGCCTCGCCGGGATCCTGCTCGGCGCGCTCGCCGCGATCGCGGCCGCCCGCGGCGGGCCGCTGCCCGCCCGCGCGCCGCTGCGCGCGCTGACCGCCGGCGCCGCCGCGCTGGTCCTGCTGCTCGGCACGCTGGTGTTCACGATCGCCGGGCCGGACGGCAAGGCGAAGGCGGGCCCGGCGCCCGGCCGGGTGCGGGTGATGAGCTACAACATCCACGACGCCGTCGGCCAGGAGGGCCGCCTCGACCCCGAGAAGGTCGCCGAGACGATCGAGGGGCAGCGCGCCCAGGTCGTCCTGCTCCAGGAGGCGAGCCGCGGGTCGCTGCTGTCCGGCACGACGGACGTGGCGGTGTGGCTGTCGCGGCGGCTCGGCATGACGCTGCTGTGGGGACCGGCCGCCGACCAGCAGTTCGGCAACGCGATCCTCACCTCGCTGCCCGTCCGGCGGTCCGGGACGGGCCGGATGCCGAAGGGCGACTGGTCCCAGATCCGCGGGTACGTGTGGGCGCGGCTCGGCGTCGGCTCCACCACGATGGACGTGTGGTCCACGCACCTGGAGGGCGGCCGCGACCAGGGCAAGGAGCGCGAGCGGGAGGTCGCGGCGCTGCTGCGCGCGTGGGGCGGCGCGCCCCGCACGATCATCGCGGGCGACTTCAACGCCGCTCCCGACAGCGACGAGATCGGCCGGATGCTCGACTCGGAGATGCGCAGCGCGGCGCTCGGCGGCGACGCGTCGCCGACCACCCCGGACGGCGCCCGGCTCGACTGGGTCTTCGGGACCGACGACCTGCTGTTCTCCGACTACGAGGTGCCGCGCTCGAAGGCGTCCGACCACTATCCCGTCGCGGTGACCGTCCGGATCGGGCGGTGAGGAGACCGCCGCCCGCCGCGCCGCTAGTGTCGTCGGCATGAGCGAGACGGTGGTGATCGAACCGGCGGTTCCGGACGACGCCGGGGAGATCCTGACCGTGCAGCGGGCGGCGTACGTGTCGGAGGCGCAGCTCTACGGCGACCCGTTCATCTCGCCGCTGGTCGAGTCGCAGGAGCAGATGCGCAAGGTGCTCTGCGGCGACGCGGTGACGCTGAAGGCGCTGCTGGGCGGCCGGATCGTCGGTGCCGTACGGGCGCAGTTCAGCGAGCACACGTGCCTGATCGGGCGGCTGGTCGTCGCGCCCGACGTGCAGGGCAGGGGCGTCGGGGCGCGGCTGATGCGGGAGCTGGAGCGGCGGGTCGCCGGGCGGGCCGACGCCTGCGTGCTGTTCACCGGCCACCTGTCGGAGGGCAACCTGCGGCTCTACCGCAGCCTCGGCTACACCGAGACGCACCGGGAGCGGGTCGCGGCGCACCTGACGTTCGTGCACATGCGCAAGCCCCTCGTGGCCGAGGCCGCGCCGTCCTGAGTACGGTGGGCCCGTGCTGAAAGTGGGACTGACGGGCGGCATCGGCTCGGGCAAGAGCGAGGTGTCGGCGCTGCTGGACGAGCGCGGCGCCCTGATCATCGACGCGGACCTGATCGCGCGGGAGGTGGTCGAGCCCGGCACGCCGGGCCTCGCCGCCGTCGTCGCGGAGTTCGGCGAGGAGGTGCTCCTCCCGGACGGGGGCCTCGACCGGGAGCGGGTCGGCTCGATCGTGTTCGCCGACGCCGACCGCCTCGCCGCGCTCAACGCGATCGTCCACCCGCTGGTGGGGGAGCGGATGGGCGAGCTGATGGACGCCGCGCCGAGCGGGGCGATCGTCGTCTACGACGTGCCGCTGCTCACCGAGAACGGCCTGGCCGCGATGTACGACGTCGTCGTGGTCGTGGACGCGCCCGTGGAGACGCAGCTCGACCGCCTCACGTCCCGCCGGGGCATGACGGAGGAGGCGGCGCGGGCCCGCATCGCCGCGCAGGCGTCCCGCGAGGACCGCCGCGCCATCGCCGACCACGTGATCGACAACTCCGGCTCCCTGGACGACCTCAAGACCCAGGTCGACGCCCTCTGGGAGGACCTCACCCGCCGCGCGCCCGCATAGCCCGCCAGGGCCGGTGGCCGCCCGTTCCGCCGGGCCCTGCCGCCCCGCCCCGGCCAGCGCGTGCGGCGCGCGGCGTGCCGGGGGGGCGGGTCAGAGGTCGGCGTCCTGGGCGGACTGGCGGACCTCGGGGAGGTACGGGTCGAGTTCGCCCGGCTCGAAGCGGCACATGCCGACCGCGTACCAGAACTCCGACGTCGCGTTGCCCTCCCACTTGTAGCGGCCCTCGGGGGTGAGGGCCGCCCAGCCCTCCGCGAGGCCGAGGAGGGTGGCGCGGCGGGCGGGGGCGGCGCGGTCCGCGACGTCCCACAGGATGATCGCGCCGTCGTCGCCCGCCGTGGCGAGCAGCCTCCCGGACGGGTCGAACGCCGCGGACCAGACGCGGCGGGTGTGGCCGGTCAGGGCGTGCAGGTGGCGGCCCGTGCGGGGGTCCCAGAGCCGGACGACCAGGTCGTCGCCGGCGGTCGCGAGCAGCGTGCCGGACGGGTCGAACGCGGCGGTCCACAGGCGTCCGGAGTGCCGGGTGAGGGTGTGCAGCGTCTCGCCGGTCGCGAGGTCCCAGATCCGGGCGGTGCCGTCGTTGCTGGCACTGGCGAGCAGCTCGCCGGACGGGGAGTGCGCCACCCGGTAGACGCGGTCGGTGTGGCCGCTCAGCGTCATCTCGCGGGCGCCGGAGCGGGCGTTCCAGATGCGGACGAGGCCGTCGTCGCAGCCGGTCGCGACGCGCGTGCCGCCGGGCCCGAAGTCGATGGAGCGGACCCGGCCGCGGTGGTCGGCGAGGTTGACGATCTCGCGGCCGGTCGTCCAGTACCAGAGCCGGACGCTGTCGTCGTCGTTGGCGGTCGCGAGGACGTCGCCGGTCGGGTCGAACGCCTGCGCCCACACGTGGTCGGTCTCGACGTTCAGCTCGCGCTCGAACGTGCCGCTCGCGGGCTGCCACAGGTGCACGCCGCCGTCGTTGGTGGCGGTGGCGAGCTGCCCGCCGCGCGGGTTGAACGCGGCGGAGGTGAGGTTGTCGGCGACGCCGTGCAGCTCGCGGAGCAGGCGGCCCGAGCGCGGCTCCCAGAGCCGGACGAGGCCGTCGTTGCCGCTGCTCGCCAGCATCGCGCCGTCGGGGCTGAACGCGACGCCGGTGACGCGCCGGCCGTGGCCGCGCAGCACGACGCGGGACGCGCCGGTCTCGGCGTCCCACAGCCGCGCGGTGCCGTCGTTGGAGGTGGTGGCGAGCTGCCCGCCGTCCGGGCGGAACGCGAACGGCCAGACCGCGCCGCGGTGCCCGGCGAGTTCGAGGCGCTGGCGGCCGGTGGCGGGGTCCCACAGCCGGACGGATCCGGCGCTGTCGGCGGTGGCGAGGCGTCCGCCGTCGGGGCTGAACGTCGCCTGGTAGATGGCGCCGCCGTGGCCGCTGAGGACGGCGCTGGTGCGGTCGCCGTCCCACAGCCGCACCTCGCCGTCGGTGTCGCCGGTGACCAGCGGCGCGCCCGTCGGGTGGAACGCGATCGCGTAGACGCGGCCGGTGTGGCCGAGGAGCTCCTGGCGGATCTCGCCGGTGCGGATGTCCCAGAGCCGGACGACGCCCGCCTCGTCCCCGGCGGCGAGCAGGGAGCCGTCCGGGTGGAACACGGCGCGGAACACCGCGCCCCGGTGCCCGGTCAGCTCGCGCTGGAGCGCGCCGGTGGCGAGGTCCCAGACCCGCAGGGTGCCGCCCGCGTCGCCGGTGACCATCAGCGGCGCGCCGGGGGCGAACACGGCGGTGTAGACGGGCGCGGTGTGGCCGCGCAGCTCGTGCAGCGGCTCGCCCGACGCGGCGTCCCACACGCGGACGACGCCGTCGGCGGCGCCCGCCGCGACGAGCGCGGGGCCCTCGCCCGTGCTGACGACGACGGGCCACACGCCGTCCGGGTGGACGGTGAAGGCGTGCAGGCCGCGGCCGGTCGCGAGGTCCCAGACGCGCACCGTGCCGTCCGCGGAGCCGGTGGCGAGCAGGTTGCCGTGCGCGTCGAACACGACGGCGTAGGCGCGGTCCTGGTGGCCCTGGAGCGTGCGGAGCGGCAGGCCCGACACGGCGTCGCAGACGAGCACGCCGCCGTCCTCGCTGCCGATGGCGATGACGGACCCGCCGGGGCTGTAGGCGAGCGGCTGCGGCAGGCGGCTGGTCTGGAAGTGGAAGCCGTACGGGACGCCGACGGCGGCCGGGGCGACCTGGATGTCGACGGGGCGTCCCGGCGCGATCGCGGCCTCGCGCAGCTCCGGCGCGGACGCGACGCGGTCGGGGAGCGCGGCGTCGATGAGCGCGGCGCGGGTCCAGCGGGACCCGTCGATCGCGACGTCCCGCAGGTCGGCGCGGGCGAGCCGGGCGCGGGACAGGTCGGCGTCGCGCAGGTCCGCGCCCGCGAGCCGCGCCTCGTCCAGGCGGGCGCCCGCGAGGGACGCGCCGCGCAGCACCGCGCGGGACAGGTTGGCGCCGACGAGCTGCGCGTCGGTGAGGTCGGCGCCGCTGAGGTCGACCTCCTGGAGGTCGCGGTACGACAGGTCCTCGCCGGCGAGCTTCGCGCCGCGCAGGTCGGTGCGGGCGGGCGTGCGCAGCCGGGTGGTGATCCGGATCGCGTTGGCGCGCGCGACGTCGTCGGCCCCGGGGTCGGAGAGGACGCCGGCCGCCCACTCCTGGCAGGCGCGGGTGTCGGCGAGGTCGCACAGGAAGTCGACGGTGAGCTGCGACAGCGCCCGCCGGGTGAGCGCGGCGGGGTCGGCGCCGCGCGCGAACTCGTCGGCGATGTGCCGGGCGACGAGCCACTCCATCACCGACGCGTGGATGAACCCGAACAGGCCCTCCTCGGTGCGCACCAGCAGGCTGCCCGCGCCGACCGCGTGCGTGACCTGGTGCGGCGACAGGCGGCCGTCGGCGAGGCCGGTGAGGGCGTCGGCGACGTCGGCGAGCTCGGCGAGCCTCAGGTACGGCTCGTTGCTCTCCCACAGCCGCAGCGCGAGCGTCCCGACGGCCTGCCACAGGTCGTCGGCGGCGAGGCCGGACGGCCCGCCCGCCTGCCGGACGCGGCCCGCCTCGTGCGCCAGCCAGGACGACAGGATCTCGCGGTAGAGGTCGGCGGGGCTGACGGTCGTGCGGGCCCGCGCGACGGCGCGCAGGCGGTCCTCGGGCAGGTCGGCGATGAAGCTCAGCATCCGCGGGTTGGAGGTGAGGCCGAGCAGCTCCTCGATGCCCGACAGCGTCCGCAGCCGCGCGTCGGCGGCGTCCTCGTCGCCGTACCGGTTGACCAGGTACGAGCGGACCTGGGAGGGCGCGAACTCCTCCAGCGACAGCACGCGGCGGTGCGGCAGCACGCCGACGCGCTCGCCGAGCGCCGTCAGCACCTGCGCCTGCGACTTGAAGTGCTGGGTCCGGCTCGCCACGACGATCTTGGCCTTGTCCCGGGCCGCGCTCAGCAGCGTCTCCAGGTGGTCGGCGGCCTGGTCGTAGGTGACGCGGGTGACCAGCTCGTCGAACCCGTCGAACAGCAGCACGATCCGGCCCTGGCGCAGCATGTAGTGGAACGCCTTGAGGTCGATCAGCTCCTCGCCGTGGTTGGCGAGGTGCGCGGCGACCAGGCCGTCCACCGAGTGCGCCTTGTCGAGCGCGCGCAGCTCGATCAGGATCGGGATGATGTGCGGCAGCTCGGCGGGGATGCGGCGGGCCAGCTCGCGCAGCGCGAACGTCTTGCCGCGCCCGAAGTCGCCGAGCAGCAGCAGGAACCGGCCGTGGTCGGCGGCGAGCAGCTTCAGCATCTCGCCGACCGCGTCGTCCTGGACGTCCACGCCGCCGCGGTCGACCTCGCGGAACCGCTGCGGGACGTACAGCGACGGCGGGTAGAGGCCGCCGGACGCGAGCCGTCCCGTCTGCGCGGTCACGTAGTCGGACAGGTCGAGCAGCCCCTGGAACTCGGTCAGGCTCCGCACCCGGATGCCGCGCCGCAGCGCGTCGTCGCGGAGCGAGCGCGGCGGCGTCGGCCCGACGTAGACCAGCTCGGAGCCGTGGTCGGAGCCGTCGGCGTGCACGTGCCGGGCGAACGCGTCGACGTCGGCCTCGGTGACCTGCCCGACGTGCGCGCCGATCCGGTACTGCCGGACGAACCCGTCCTCCAGGTGGGTGAGCAGCAGGTGCGGCGGGTCGGTCCCGCCGTCGGCGCGCGGCGCGGGGACGACGCGGCGGATGTTGGCGCGTTCGAAGCGGGTCTCGCACGCCTCGGTGAGGCGGTCGAGGAGCTGCCCGGTCGGGTCGGGCACCGGGTCCACCGCGCCGCCGGGGGACGCCTCGCCCGCGGGGCCGAGCGCGGGCTGCGGCCCGGTCGCCCGCGGCTCGGCGGGGGCCTCCTCGGGGGGCGGCGGGAACGTTCCGCCGACCTTGGCCCAGGCGCGTTCGACGCGCTCGGGGCCGCGCCCGGCGGCGGCGTGGCCGGGGATCCAGCGCTCCATCCCGTCGCGGCGCAGCACGACGACCTGGTGGCGTCCGGGCCGAGCGCCGGGACGGACGGGACGCCGGACGGCAGCACCGGGACGTCGCCGTACTCGGACCCGGTGCCCTGGAAGAAGAGGTTGACGTGGCCGCCGAGGAGGTCGTCGACCGTGTCGGGGTCGCGGAGCGCGCCGGGCTCCCCGGCGACGGGCGAGTGCTCGACCGCCCCGAGCCGGAGCCAGCCCTCGTCCTCGAAGTGCCGGAGCCGCTCGGTGAACCACGCCGCCTGCGCCCGCCCGACCTGCCCGTACCGGTCCTCCTCGCGGTGCGTCTGGGGCAGCGTCGAGTTGAGCCCGGCGACCACGACCTTCAGGTCGGGGACGGGGAACAGCGTCCACGGCTGCGCGCTGTCGAAGATCAGCGCGTCCAGGCCCTGGTAGAGCTCCTTGAACAGGCCCGCGAAGTGCCGCCACTTCGGCCAGTACGGAGGCTGCGGGTCGATGTCGTCGGCCTCGCAGCTGGAGAAGTACGCCTGGGACGCCGCGCGGGTCACGTCGTGCGTGCCCGGGACGATCACGACCCGCTGCGCCTCCAGCCCGAGCAGCGCCCGCAGGCTCGTCAGGAACGCCAGCGCCTCGGCGAACTCCTTGCGGCTGCCCGAGTGCGTCAGGTTGCCCGTCACGACGAGCAGGTCGGGCCGGGGGACGCCCGAGTCGGCGAGGCGCGTCACATCGCTCCAGACGCGGTCCTGGAGCTCGGTCGCCGTCGTCGGCTCGTCCGGCTCGGCGAGCGTCCGCCCGAACCGCGGCCCCGAGACGTGCAGGACGCTGAGGTGCTCGCGCGGCTCCCGGCCCGCCGCGTCGCCCGGCGGGAACGCGGGCGCGGCCACCGGGGCGCGCCGTACGGGCCGTTCCCCGGTGGGCTCGGGCAGGGACGGCGCGGGCCGCGCCGGCTCCGCGCCCGCGCGGGCGCCGCCCTCCACGCGGCCGACGAGCGGCTGCGGGCCCGTCCCGCCGCCGGGCGCCGAACCCGGGAACCCGGGGCCGTCGAGCGGGCGCGCGTGCCCGGCGAGGGCCTCTCCGACGCGCCGCATCAGCAGCTCGCGGGCGTCGTCGGGGTCGGCGACGCCGACGAGGTCCACGTACGTGATGGTGGACAGCAGGCCGTCGATCGGGCAGTCCTCGATCCGCACCGTGACGAGCTTGCGCGCCGGGTCGTCCGGGTCGGCCCGCAGCGCCGCCATCCACTCCATCCGCCCGTACCTGGACTTGAGGTAGTTGCGCGACAGCACCGCGACGACGACCTTGGCCTCCGACAGGCCCCGGTCCATGAAGTCGATGAAGTTGGTGCCGGGGACGAAGTCCCACGCCTGCATCATCGTGCGGTGCCCGGCGGCTTCGAGCTGCCACGCGATCCACGACGCCCACCGTTCGTCGGCGGGGGAGTAGCTGATGAACAGATCGGTCGGGCGCTCCTGACGCGAGCGGTCGCCGGGGGATGTCATGCCGCCAGTATCGCGCGCGGGAACGGCGCGCCGTAGGGGGCGCGGCGCGTTATGGGATCATGTCGCGGTGGCTGACCCCGGCACCCTCCTGCGGCGCGCGGCGAGCGCGACGGCGCGCGGCGCGAGGTCGTTCGGCGTGCTGGACCGGATCCGGATCGGGCTGCTCGCCCTCGGGCTGCTGTTCGTCGCGACGGGCCTGCTGCCCGCCGCGGACGCCCGCGCGAGCCTCGACCGGATCGCGCCGCTGCTGCTGTTCCTGTTCGCCGTGATCGTGCTCGCCGAGCTGACCAAGGAGGCCGGGGTCTTCGACGCGATCGCGCAGCGCATGGCGCGGGTCGGGCGCGGCGACTACGCCGCCCTGTTCCTGCTGTGCGTGGCGTTCGCGGCGGTCAACACCGTCTTCCTCAACCTCGACACGACCGCGGTCCTGCTCACCCCCGTCATGCTCGCGCTCGCCGCCAGCGCCCGCGTCGCGCCGCTGCCGCTCGCGATGACGACGGTGTGGCTCGCCAACACCGCGAGCCTCCTGCTGCCGGTGTCGAACCTGACCAACCTCCTCGCCGCCGACCGCGTCGCCCTCCAGACCGGCGCGTTCGCCGCCCGGATGTGGGCGCCGCAGCTCGCCGTCCTCGCCGTGACCATGGCGCTGCTGTGGGCGTTCTTCTGGCGGCGCGGGATGCGCGGCGCCGACCGGTACGACCCGCCGCCGCCCGCGCCCGTCCGCGACCGCGTGCTGTTCTCGGCGACGGGCCTCGCGTGCCTGTTCTTCATCGCGGCGATCCTCGCGGGCGTCCACAACGGCCTCCAGCTCGGCGTGGTCACCGCCGCCGCCGCGCTCATCGCCGTGGCCGCGTTCGCCGTGCGGGACCGCTCGGCGCTGCGGCCCGCGCTGATCCCGTGGCAGCTCATGGTGTTCGTGACGGCGCTGTTCCTCGTCGTCCCGACCCTCGAACGGTACGGGCTCGACGACGCGATGCGCTCGCTCGTCGGCACCGACGACGGGCTCGGCGGGGCGCTGCGGGCCGCGTTCGCCGGCGGCGGCCTCGCGAACGTCCTCAACAACCTGCCCGCCTACGTCGCGGGCGAGTCGGCCGTCCCCGCGGGCAACCGCGACCAGCTCCTCGCGCTGCTCATCGGGACGAACGTCGGGCCCGTCATCACCCCGTGGGGGTCGCTCGCCACGCTGCTGTGGTTCGAGTGGTGCCGCCGCTGGGACGTGAAGGTCCCGATCGGCAAGTTCCTGCTCACCGGGACGGCCCTCGCCGTCCTCGGCACCGCCGCCTCCGTCGGTGCCCTCCTGCTCACCGGCTGACCGGCGGGCCGTCCGCCCACCGGGCTGCGGTCAGAAGGCGAGGCGCACGCCGGGGCCGTCGCCGGGGAGGTGCTCGGCCGAACGGGTCGTCTCCAGCAGGCGGTCGAGCATCGCCGGGCGGGCCGCGACGAAGCTGAGCTCGGCGGGCGAACGGTCGATGCCGAGCTCGTACGGGCCGCCGTCCAGCCGCCGGAACTCCGCGCCCGCCTCCGCCGCGAGCAGCGCCCCGGCGGGCAGGTCCACCAGCTCGGGGCGGTAGCCGACGATCCCGTCGATGTCGCCGCGCGCGAGCATCGCCCACCCGACGAGCGGCGCCCACGGTTGCAGCAGCCGCCCGCACCGCATCTCCAGCATCGACCGCAGGGGGAACGCCACCGGGTCCGCGCGCCCGACCTGGTGGCCCTGCGTCCACGCGAGGACGGGGTTGTCCTCCCGGCCCGGCCGCAGCCCCTCGCCGATGCGCAGCGGCGCGCCGTCCGGGCCGGTCGCGCCGCCGCCGCGCAGCGCCGACCAGGTGCGCCCGCTGACCGGGTCGTGGACGACGCCGAGCAGCGGCGCAGAGTCCACGCACAGCGCGATCCCGACCGCGTAGACGGACATGCCGATCGCGACGTTGTTCGTGCCGTCCAGCGGATCGACGAGCCACACCGGCGCGTCGCCCGCCGCGCCTCCGGCCGCGCCCTCGACCAGGCCCGCCTCCTCCGCGATCACCCGGTGCCCCGGGTAGGCGCCGAGGATCCGCCGCAGGATGACGTCCTCGGCGGCGGTGTCCAGGTCGGTGACGACGTCGGCGCCCTCGCCCTTCGGACGGGCCTCGACGGGCTCGTCCACGCCCGCGCGCAGCAGGTCGCCGGCCGCCTCGGCGGCGTCCACCGCGAGCGCGCGCGCCGCGTCGAGGTCCAGGTCGAGGTCGGGGGGAAGGGCCGCTGGCGGGGTACGGGTTCTCATGGACCTCTCCGGTCGCGTTCGGCTGTCCGCCCGGCGGCGCCGGGCTCAGCGGCGCGCCGAGCGGCGGCGCCGCCCGTACGCCTCGGCGGATGACGGCGGATCGTCGGGCCTGTTCCCGCGCGCGCGGGGAACAGGGCGGGGAACTCGGCGGCGATGCGGCGGGACGCGCGCAGCGCCGCGCGGGCGGCGTCGTCGGGATCGCAGCGCGCGCGGCGCACGCGGTGCGTCGCGGCGGACAGCGGCCCGAGCGACAGGTCGCCGCCGCCCGGCGACCGGCGGCCGAGCGCGACGGTCGCCGCGTCCTCGCCGCCCTCGATCAGCGTGCTGTGGAACACCCCCGCGGGCAGCGTGTACGACTCGCCCGTGCGGTGCGCGGCCGACGGCCCCTCGGCGAACCGGACGCGGCTCGGCGTCGCCTGGAGCTCGTCCACGCCCTCGCGGCTGACGACCTCGAACACCCGGTGCGTCGCGGCGTCGTCGGGCGCGACGTCCATCCGCACGTTGCGGACCGTCCCGTACAGCACGAAGCTCAGCAGGTCCCAGCTGTGGCAGTGCACGGGGGAGGTGGTGGACGGCATCGGCCGCACCTCCGGGGTCCAGATGTGCAGGCACACGCCGAGGTCGCCGCTGCGCTCCACCGGCAGGCACAGGAACCCGAGCGGATGCCGCACCGCCGGGTGCGCCGCCCGGCCCGCCGCCGCGTCCGCGAGGACCCGGCGCGCCCAGGACGGCAGCGTCCCCGCCGCCGTCCCCCCGGCGATCGCGTCGCGGATCTCGTCGTAGCGCATCACTCGTACGGGTCCTTCGCCCGCAGGGCCTTGCGGATGATCTCGATGACGTCCCGGTCGGTGTAGCCGGACGCCAGCTCGACCCCGATCACCTCGAAGAGCTTGCGGACCTCCTCGACGGTCGGCTCGTCGTCCAGCGGCGCGAGCCGCGCCTGCTCGACCGGGACGCGGCGCGCCTGGTCCAGGCTGGTCTGGAGCTCGGCGCTGACCCAGCCGTAGTAGAACTTGCCGCTGTCGACGACGAGCGCCTCGCCGCGCGGGTCGTCGCGGGTCACCACGACCCGGGACGCCGCGAGGTCGTAGCGCAGCGTCGTCATCGTCCGGGCCAGGCCGATGTCGATGTCGAGCATCCCGAACCGCTGCTTGTGCCAGCACGCCGCGAGGATCGTCGCGTACGCCTCCTTGCGGGTGCGCTCCAGCGTCCACGGCTCGCCGGTGGCGTCGGGGCCGTCCGACACCGAGCGGCGGTGCCGGGCGTACGCCTCGCAGACCTCGACGTGCGTCGGGTCGATGATCTCGATGCGGAACAGCAGCGTGCGGCGCTCGCGCCGGGCCGCCGCCACGCACTCGGGCAGCGTCTTCGCCCGGATGTAGGTGCCGGTGCCGCCCTTGAAGAACCAGCGGTCGGTCTCGCGGCGCGCGTCGGCGAGCACCCGCGCGACCTCCGCGCCGCTGATCACTCGCACCACCGTGGTCTCGTCGAGCGCCCGCTTGGTGTCGGCGACGACGCCCTCGAACCGCTCGATGTGGGCGAGCTTGTCGCTCAGCCCGTCCAGCGTCGCCGACGACGCCCGCAGCGTGTCGCGGACCTCCGCCTCGACCGGCGCGCGCCGCCCCCGGTCGCGCAGCACCGACGTGGCGAGCAGGCCGATCACGGCGAGGATCGCGCTGTTGATGATGTCGCGCTCGTCCGGCAGGTTGACGCCGATGCCGAGCACGGCCACGACGACGGCCAGGATCAGCGCGATGGCGGCGTCGGCGTTCTTCCCGAACCAGATCGCGAATCGGCTCATGGTGTGCGGTTTCCCCGTCCTTGTCGGCGCCGTCATCGTAACCACCGGCCGCCCGGCCCGGCCACCGTGCGTACGCCCCCGCAGGTCGGAGCGTCGCGGCGCGCGAACCCCTGCCCCGCAAGGGCTCCGCGCGCGTCCGGCGGCCGCCGGGACGGGGGTTCGGCGGGCGCCGCGGCCGGAGTTCGGCGGCGTCCGGCGGACCTCCGGCGGGGCGTCCGGCGGGCGGCCGGGCCGCGTTGGCCCAGCACCGGGCGGTGTTTCGCGCGTCACGCCGCGGACCATGCGCGCGGGAGCGGCTATAGGCTCCTGCCATGCACCTGGGTGCCCGGTGGTCGGCGGCGTGGCCGACGGGACGCTCCCGCGCGCTGGACGTCTCCCTGGCCGCCGGGACCGCCGTCGTGGACGCCGTCCTGATGTGGTTCTCCGACCAGCGGTTCTGGCTGCCGCCCCCCGCGGTGTCGGCGGCGAGCGTGGTGCTCGGCCTCGCGCTGGTGGTGCGGCGCGGCCATCCCGTCGGGCTCACGCTGTTCATGCTCGTGTGGGCGACGGCCCTCGGCGCCGGCCTGTTCGCCGTGCTGATCACCCTGTACTCGCTCGGCGCGTACGCCGCGTCCAAGCGGACGGTCTGGACGCTCGCCGCCGCCGGCTACGCCTCGTTCCTCGTCTTCCCCGGCCCGACGATCAGGGACGACCCGTTCCTCGCGCAGGCGTTCTTCGGGATCACCGTCATGATCGTCCCGGTGCTGCTCGGGCTCTACATGGGCGCGCGCAAGCAGCTCTTCGCGTCCCTCCAGGAGCGGGCCGCCCGGCTCGAACGCGAGCAGCACCTCCTCACCGAACGCGCGCGCGGGGAGGAGCGCACCCGCATCGCCCGCGAGATGCACGACGTCGTCGCCAACCGCGTCAGCGTCATGGTCGTCCACGCGGGCGCGCTCAAGGCGATCGCCCGCCGCGACCCCGAGCGCGCGGCCGAGACCGCCGGGGTGATCGGCGACATGGGCCGCCAGGCGCTGGAGGAGCTGCGGCAGGTGATCGGCGTCCTGCGCCAGGGCGAGGAGGCCCTGGCGCAGGACGCCCCGACGCTGACGCACGTCCGCGAGCTGATCGGGCAGTCCGGCGCGGCCGGGCTCAGGGTGGAGCTGTCGGTGGAGGGCCGCGAGCGGCCCATGCCCGCCGCCGTGAGCCGCGCCCTCTACCGCCTCGTCCAGGAGGCGCTGACCAACGTCCACAAGCACGCGGGCGCCGCCGACACCCGGATCGACCTGCGGCTGCTGCCCGAGGCGGTCGAGGTCGAGGTGGCCAACGACGCCCCGCCCGCCGCCCCCGACCACCGCCTGCCGAGCGGCGGGAACGGCCTGGTCGGCCTCCGCGAGCGCGTCACCGGCCTCGGCGGCCACTTCGAGGCCGGCCCCGGCGAGGAGGGCGGCTACGCCGTCCGCGCCCGCCTGCCCCTGCCCGCCGGCCCCTGACCCGCCCGCGCCGCCCCGTGCGCCCCGTCCGGCCCGGTGTGCCGCCTGACCTGCGGGAATGTTCGGGCGGCCGAGGTTGTCGTACCCCCTGCATAGAGTGGGGTGTGCGGGCCGCGTCGGGCCCGCCGGCGGGCCGGGTGCCGGCCGCCGGGAACGTCAGGGGAGAACGAGATGCGGCCGATCACCGATCTGCGGCGCAGGGTGGCGCCGTTCGAGGTCGTCACCGAGATGACGCCGTCGGGCGACCAGCCGCAGGCGATCGCCGAGCTGGCCGAGCGCATCCGGCGCGGCGACGACGACGCGGTGCTGCTGGGCGCCACCGGCACCGGCAAGACCGCCACGATCGCGTGGCTGGTCGAGAAGCTCCAGCGCCCCGTCCTGGTCATGCAGCCCAACAAGACGCTGGCCGCCCAGTTCGCCAACGAGCTGCGCGAGATGATGCCCGGCAACGCCGTCGAGTACTTCGTGTCGTACTACGACTACTACCAGCCCGAGGCCTACATCCCGCAG
Organism: Actinomadura sp. J1-007; assembly: GCF_009793335.1. Classification (GTDB taxonomy): domain Bacteria; phylum Actinomycetota; class Actinomycetes; order Streptosporangiales; family Streptosporangiaceae; genus Spirillospora; species Spirillospora yumaensis. The sequence goes on from NZ_WING01000001.1 coordinate 6,738,019, forward strand.
ACCGACACCTACATCGAGAAGGACTCCTCGATCAACGACGAGGTCGACCGGCTCCGCCACTCGGCGACCAACTCGCTGCTCACCCGCCGGGACACGATCGTCGTCGCGTCGGTCTCCTGCATCTACGGCCTCGGCACCCCGCAGGAGTACGTCGACCGCATGGTCCGCCTCCAGGTCGGGCAGGAGGTGGAGCGCGACGACCTGCTCCGCCAGCTCGTCGGCATGCAGTACAGCCGCAACGACCTGGCGTTCACCCGGGGCACGTTCCGGGTCCGCGGCGACACGATCGAGATCATCCCGCAGTACGAGGAGCTCGCCGTCCGGATCGAGATGTTCGGCGACGAGATCGAGAAGCTCGCCACCCTGCACCCGCTGACCGGCGAGGTGATCACCGAGGACGAGGAGCTCTACGTCTTCCCCGCCTCGCACTACGTCGCCGGGCCCGAGCGGATGGAGCGCGCGATCCGCGACATCGAGGCCGAGCTGGAGGAGACCCTCGCCGCGATGGAGCGCCAGGGCAAGATGCTGGAGGCGCAGCGGCTGCGCATGCGCACCTCCTACGACGTCGAGATGATGCGCCAGGTCGGCGCCTGCTCCGGCATCGAGAACTACTCCCGCCACATCGACGGCCGCGGCCCCGGCACCGCGCCCAACACCCTCCTCGACTACTTCCCCGAGGACTTCCTGCTCGTCATCGACGAGTCGCACCAGACCGTCCCGCAGATCGGCGCCATGTACGAGGGCGACGCGTCCCGCAAGCGGATGCTGGTCGAGCACGGGTTCCGGCTGCCGTCCGCGATGGACAACCGGCCGCTCAAGTGGGAGGAGTTCCTGGAGCGCATCGGCCAGACCGTCTACCTGTCCGCGACGCCCGGCCCCTACGAGATGAACCGGGTCAAGGGCGACGTGGTCGAGCAGGTCATCCGGCCGACCGGCCTGATCGACCCCGAGATCGTCGTCAAGCCCACCAAGGGCCAGATCGACGACCTCGTCCACGAGATCCGGCTGCGCACCGAGCGCGACGAGCGGGTCCTGGTCACCACCCTCACCAAGAAGATGTCCGAGGACCTCACCGACTACCTCCTCGAACTCGGCATCCAGGTCCGCTACCTGCACAGCGAGGTCGACACGCTGCGCCGCATCGAGCTGCTGCGCGAGCTGCGCTCCGGCGAGTTCGACGTCCTGGTCGGCATCAACCTGCTGCGCGAGGGCCTCGACCTGCCCGAGGTGTCCCTGGTCGCGATCCTCGACGCCGACAAGGAGGGCTTCCTGCGCTCCGAGACGTCCCTGATCCAGACCATCGGGCGCGCGGCCCGCAACGTCTCCGGCCAGGTCCACATGTACGCCGACACGGTCACCCCGTCGATGCAGCGCGCGATCGAGGAGACCGGGCGGCGCCGCGCCAAGCAGCAGGCCTACAACACCGAGCACGGCATCGAGCCGCAGGCGCTGCGCAAGCGCATCGCCGACATCCTCGACTCCCTCGTCCGCGAGGACGCCGACACCGAGACCCTCATCGGCGGCGCCGGACGCCAGCAGAGCCGCGGCAAGGCGCCCGTCCCCGGCCTCGGGTCCCGCGCCAGGGAGGCCGGACGGCACGCCGCCGACCTGGTCGGCGAGCGCCCCGCGAGGAGCTGGAGTCGCTCATCGAGCAGATGACCGAGCAGATGCACCAGGCCGCCACCGACCTCCAGTTCGAGCTGGCCGCCCGCCTCCGCGACGAGATCAAGGAGCTCAAGCGCGAGCTCCGCGAGATGAAGGAGGCCGGCGTCAAGTAGCCGCGCGCCGCCGCCGGCGCAGCCGCCGCTAGCGTGTTGCCATGCCGCCGTCCGCCGCGCCGCCCGACCCCGACCGGATCCTCGGCTGCCTGCTGGCCGGGGCCGTCGGCGACGCCCTCGGCGCCCCCGTCGAGGCCATGTCGCTGGCGGCCATCCGCGAACGGCACGGCCCGTACGGCGTCGCCGGCTACACGGGCCCCGCGCCCGGGGCGATCAGCGACGAGACCCAGCTCACCCTGTTCACCGCGCAGGCCCTCGCGCAGGCGTCCGTCCGGGCCCGCGCGCGGGGCATCGGCGGTGCGACGCTCGGACTGCTCCAGTCGGCCTACCTGGCCTGGGCCCGCGGCCAGGGCGAGCCGATCCCCGAGCAGCCCTCGCTGTCTCCCGGACGGCTGGCGTCCGTCCCCGCCCTGATGAGCCGCCGCGGCCCCGGCCGCGCCACGCTCGCCGCCCTCCGGAAGGCCGCGGAACGCCAGAAGCCCGGATGGCCCCTGGGCAAGGTCGATGAGCCGATCAACGGCTCGAAGGGCTCCGCGGGCGTCGTCCGCGCCGCCCCGTGCGGCTTCGGCTTCCCGGGCGTGAAGGGCACGTTCACCCTGGGTTGCGAGGCCGCCGCCCTGACCCACGGCGACCCGAGCGGGCAACTCCCCGCCGGGGTCCTCGCCGCCGCCACGGCGTCCCTGGTGCGGGGCGCCGACCTGCCCGCCGCCCTGGACCTGGCCGCGGCGGAACTGCTGCGCCGCCCGCACCACCGCGAGACCGCGGCCGCCCTCGACGCCGCGATTGCGCTCGCCCGTACCGGCCCGCCGTCACCCGAACGCCTCGAATCCCTCGGCCGCGGCTTCACCGCCCCGGAGGCCCTCGCCATCGGCGTCTACGCGGCCCTCTGCGCCGAGTCCGCGGGCGGCGGCGCGGAAGAGATCGGACGGCGCGGCCTCCTCATCGCCGTCAACCACTCGGGCGACAGCGACTCCACCGGCTCGGTCTGCGGCAACCTCCTCGGCGCCCGCCACGGCTCGCGCGCCGTCCCCGCCGGATGGCGCGACGCCTTGGAGGTGGGCGCCGCGGTCGCGGACCTCGCCGAGGTCTGCGCGCTGGAGTTCGGCCCGAACCCGCCGGCCGACGAGTGGGGCGAGCCGCCGATGTCCTGGCACATGCGCGTCTTCGGCTCCTGAGCCGTACGATCGCGGAATGGACCCCGCATTCGAGCCGCGCCCGGCGCGGCCGGGAGACCTGCCGCTGCTCCCCCCGATCGAGGAGGCGGCGGACGGGCTGTTCGCGCCGCTCGGGATCGTGTTCCCGCCCGGCGACCCCGTGGTACGGCTCATGATCGACAACGGCGGCGACATCCTCGTGGCCGGCGACCCGCCGATCGGCTTCGCGGCCGTGGACGAGCTGGACGGGGCCGTCCACCTGGAGCAGATCGCCGTCCACCCGGACCACGTCCGCAAGGGCGTCGGCACCGGCCTGCTGCGCGCCGTGCTCGCCCGCGCCGCCGCCGGCGGCTTCCCGGGCGTCTCGCTGCTCACGTTCCGCGACGTCCCGTGGAACGCCCCCTGGTACCGCGCGCACGGCTTCGCCGAGCTCCCCGAGGACCGCTGGGGCAAGGGCGTCCGGAACCTCTGGAACGCCGAGATCGACGCGGGCCTGCACGACCTCGGCCCGCGCCTCGTGATGTGGCGCCCCACCGGCCCCCGACCCGTGCCGGGCCGCACGTGAACGGCCGGGAGCGCCGCCTTGCCGGCCCGGCTCCCGGCTGCTCTCCGGTGGTGGGGTCAGCAGGGTTCCCGGCGGACCGAGCGGGCGCCGAACCCGAGGTCGCGGACGGTCGCCGACGGGCTGATCTGGTGGTGCCTGCCCTGGAAGGACGGCTTGCTGTAGAGGCACCAGGTCGAGTCGGTCTGGTTCTTGGCGGAGCGCACCGGGGCCGGGAGGGGCGTCTGGGTGTGGAAGAGCAGGTGCAGGGTGCCCTGGCCGTCGGTGCCGTTCCACGCGCACAGCGCGGCGAGGCGCAGGCACGGGATCGCCTCGGCGGTGCCGGCCACGGAGGGGGGCGGGCCGAGGATGATGGACGCGGGCAGCGACAGGGCCGCGGCGGCGATGGTCACGGTCGCCGCCCCGGGCATACGGTCGAACGGGTTCTTCACGGCTTCTCCCTCTGCTCGGACCTGCGAAGTACCGCAGTTATAGCGGAGGGTCGCCTGATGGCGACAGTGTGTAGCCGGTAGTGAAGTGGAGCCTCGCGGGTGCGTCAGGGGTGGCGGACGCGGGCGACGAGCACGCCCCGTCGCCGTGCCGGCCTCCATGCCGGCGTGCGCATGCCGTACCCGGTGCGAGCCGTCGTACTCCTTGCGGCCGGGGGTGGACGGGCGGCCGGTCGCGTCCGCGATCCGCCGGGACGGCGTGACGGGCGGGCAGGACGCCGCGCCGCCGTACGGGCTGGGGCGGACGCCGGCAGGGATGTAGCCGTTCGGCTAGAAGTCCGTGAGGGGCGGCCGTCCCGCGGCATGTCCGTGAAGCGGTCTCAGTCCTGGAACAGGACGGTGTAGGCGGAGTCGTACGGCCCGGCGGCGTCCTGGTGCCGCGCGATGGGCCGGAAGTCCGGAACGGTGCGCGCCGCGCAGGCCCGCAGCCGGGCGAGGGCCTCCTCGGCGGTCGGGGGGACGGCGCCGAGCAGGGCCAGGGCCCGGTCGCGCCTGGCCGGATAGCCGGGGTCGTGCTCGATCAGCTCCGCCTCCAGGTCGGCGGGGGAGTGGCCGTTCCCGAGGTCCCGCCAGTACGGGTGCGCGGCGATCAGGGCGAGCGCCTCGGCCAGGTCGGCGGCGATCAGCGCGGCGCCGCCCTCGGAGTCGGCGTACAGGACGGGCCGCGCCGTTCCCGGCTCGCCGCACAGGAAGAACGTGCCTCCGGCGCCGTCCCCGGCGATCGGCGCCAGCGGCGCTCCGGTCGGGAGGCGCAGGTCCTCGACCGGGTCGCGGCGTTCGAGGTCGAAGTCGCCGGGCCAGGCGAGGAAGCCGGAGAGCTCCCGGTCGGCCCCGATCCGGAGGAGAAGGTCGTCGGCGGCGTCCATGCCAGGACCCTAGTGTCCGTCCGGCGGTGGTGCGCCCTGGAATGACCGGGGGTCGAGGTGGGCTTGAGAAGTATCGTGAAGCCTTTGGCGCAGGGGCTTCCGGCGTTCCCCGCGGAGTTATGTGATCTACAATGTAAAGGCGGGAACCTGTGGCGTTCCAGAGACGTCTGCCCATGCGGGAGAGGGGAGGACGATGACGGATCCGCGGTCGTGGCCGAGCGCGCTGAACCGGCGGCTCGGCGCGGTGGGGGACCGGCTGGGCCAGCGCGGGATCGCCGGGATCGTCCTCGCGTTCCTCCTGCTGCTGGGCGTCGTTCCGCTGGTGGCGATGCCCGCGGTGCGGTGCGAGGTGTTCGGGAGCGGGTGCCGCAAGCCGGCTCCGGAGGTGCGCGCCGACCCGGTCGCCAAGCAGGAGGGCCGGGCCCTGACGCCCGTGGAGGTCGCGACCCGGGGCGCGTACGTCGCGCTGGGCGACTCGTACTCGTCGGGCGTCGGCGCCGAGGCGAGCCTCTCCGACCAGAACCCGTTGGAACGCTGCCACCGGACGTCGAAGGCGTACTACCACGCCGTCTCCAAGGCGTTCCCGTTCGCGGGCGGCAGCTCGTTCTGGGCCTGCTCGGGCGCGACGACCGAGGACGTGCGGAAGGGCAAGGACGGCGAGCCGCCGCAGCTCGGCCGCCTGAACGCCGGCACGAGCCTCGTCACGATCAGCATCGGCGGCAACGACGTGGGCTTCTCCAAGATCCTCACCGGGTGCGTGGTGAAGCTGCCGTGGAGCAAGAGCTGCGAGGAGCAGGGCCGCGACATCGCGGGCCGGATGGCGACCCTGCGCCAGACCCTGCCCGCGCTCGTCGACGAGATCGTCGACCGCGCCCCCCGCGCCCGCGTGATCATGATGGGCTACCCGCGGGCGTTCTCCGAGGTGGACGGCGCGGACGGCGACAACATCACCCTCCAGGACCAGCGCTTCCTCAACGCCCGCGCGCACGAGCTGGGGGAGCTGATCCGCCAGACGGCCGCCGAGGCCGACGCGCGGATCGTGTCCGAGCGCGGCCTCGGCAGCGTCGAGTTCGTGGACGCCTACAGCGCGTTCGCCGGGCACGAGGTCGGCAGCTCCGACCCGTACATGAACGGCCTCGGGGTCAGCCTGTCGGCCCTGTCCGCCGAGCCGCGCAGCTTCCACCCCACCGTCAAGGGCCACGAGGCGCTGACCCGCCTGTTCGTGGACCAGATCAAGAAGGGCCCCGGCCGCTCCCTGGCCCAGCCCGCCTGACCGCCGCGCCGCCGGCCGCCGCGCCGCCGGCCGCCGCGCCGCCGGCCGCCGCGCCGCCGGCCGCCGCGCGGGCCGCGCTCAGAGCATGATCCGGCCGCCGGCCACGTCGATCGTGAGCCCGGTCAGCCAGGCGGACCGGTCGGAGGCGAGGAACAGGGCGGCGTCCGCCACGTCGCTGGTCTCCCCGATCCTGCCGAGCGGGTGCATGGCGGCGACGGCGTCGCGCATGTCCGGCGGCATGAGCCGGGCGGTGCGTTCCGTACGGATCGCGGCGGGCGCGACGCAGTTGACGCGGACCCCGCGCGGGCCCGCCTCCGCGGCGACGTGCCTGCTGAACGCCTGGACACCGGCCTTCGCGGCCTCGTACGCGACGGGAGCGCCCCAGGGGTTGCCCAGGGAGGGGCTCGCGCCCGGGAGGTTGGACGGGAGCCGTCCCGCCGAGGACGACATCGTGACGATGGAGCCCGCGCCCCGTTCGAGCATCCCGGGCAGGAAGCTCTTCACCGTGAGAAAGGTCGAGGTGAGGTTGCCGTCCACGACGGAGTGCCACTCCTCCACCGTCATGTCGGCGGTCGGCCCCGGCCGCGCGATGCCGCCGCCCGCGAACGCGCAGAGGATCGTGACCGGCCCGAGGCCGTCCTCGACGCGCCGGCGCGCGTCCTCGATCGCGGCGAGGTCGGTCACGTCGGCGACCAGCCCGAGGCCGCCGATGTCGGCGGCGACCTGATCGAGGGCCGCGCGGTCGCGCCCGAGCACGGCGACCCTGGCGCCCTGCCCCGCGAACGCCCGCGCGGTGTCGGCCCCGATCCCGCGCGACCCCCCGGTGACCACCACGACCTGCCCGTCCAACTCGCTGTACATCCCGAACTCCCCACCTGACCGGCGAAAACGTCTGCGTCCTCAGAATGAGTGAGTACTCACCCATTTGTCAACCGCTCGGGAAGCCGGCGCCTTGGCGGAACGGGCGCGGCCTTACGGGAGGGGTGCGCCCAGCCCGGAGTCCAGCTCTCGGGGCAGGACGGGGGAGCCGAGGTGGTGGCGGAGGGCGGGGAGGGCGGGGTGGGGGTTGTCGGGGCGCCAGAGGAGGGAGTGGGGGTAGACGGGGGTCGGGCGCTGGACGGGGATGCGGCGCAGGTCGTAGTGGGCGGGCCAGAGCAGGTGGGTCTGGTCGCCGACGAAGGACGCCAGGGCGGGGGAGGCGGCGAGCATGTCGAGGAGCGGTTCGCTGCCGAAGTCGGGGTCGGTCACGTCGACGGTGAGGCCGAACGCGGCGGCGAGGTCGTCGTAGAAGGCGGCCCATTCGGTTCCGGCGACGTTGCCGGGCATCCAGATCCGGTGCCCGGCCAGGTCGGCGGGCGCGACCGCGGGGGCCTCGGCGAGGCGGTGCGCCGGGCCGGTGAGGAGCTGGATCGGCTCGTCGAGGACGCGGACGGCTCGGACGCCGCCGGGGAGCCGTCGGGCGGGCGCGGTGACGGCGCGGAAGGACGCGTCGATCTCGCCGGACCGTACGGCCTCGATCGCCGCGTCGGCGTCGTGCAGGTGGGTCACGACGTCGAGTTCGGCCCCCGGGTGCGCGCGGTGGAAGCCGCGCAGCAGGCCGCCCGGGGCGAGCCGCCGGCTGATCACGTCGACGCGGAGGGCGCGGCGGCCGGGGCGTACGGAGGCGGCGGCCCGCTCCTCGGCCTGGAGGAGGGCGCGGGCGTGGGGGAGGAGCGCCTGCCCGTCGACGGTGAGGCGGGCTCCGCGCGCCGTACGGGCGAACAGCCGGACGCCGAGGTCCTTCTCCAGCGCGGCGACGCGCTTGGAGACGGCCTGCTGGGTGATCGACAGGTCGGCGGCGGCCTCCTGGAACTGGCCCGCGTCGGCGACGGCGACGAAGGTGCGCACGGCGTTGAGGTCCACGCCGCCTGACCGTACAACGTCTCGTTGTGGCTCGCGGCCGGGCGGTTGTTTGATCCGTTCGCCCGGCGCTTGCTTGGATCTGGCGGGTCGGCGGGACGGGGCGGGGGCGTTGGGCATGGTGGGCAGGCGGTCGCTGGGGCGGCGGTTCGGGTGGCTCTGGGCGGCGTACGCGGTCAGCACGTGTGGGACGTGGCTGGCGTTCGACGCGTTCCCCCTGATCGCGATCCTCGTGCTGGACGCCGGGCCGACGCAGGTGTCGGCGCTGGCGGCGGCGGGGCTCGCGGTGGGCGTGGCGGTGGCGGTGCCGCTCGGGCCGTGGGTGGAGTTCCGCCGCAAGCGCCCGGTGATGATCGGGATGGACCTGGTGAGGTTCGCGGCGCTGATGAGCGTGCCCGCCGCGTACGTGCTCGGATGGCTGACGTTCGTCCAGCTCCTGGCCGTGTCGGTGGTCGTCGCGGCGGCGGACATCGCGTTCACCGCGGCGAGCGGCGCGTGCCTGAAGGCGCTGGTGCGGCCGGAGGACCTGCTCGTCGCGAACGGCCGGTTCGAGTCGACGACCTGGACGGCGACGATGCTCGGCCCGCCGCTCGGCGGGGCCGCGATCGGGGCGTTCGGCCCGGTGGCGACCCTGGCGGCCAACGCGGTCAGCTTCCTGCTGTCGGCGGTGGGCATCCGCGCGATCGGCGGCGGGGAGCCGCGGCCCGTACGGAGCGCGGAGCCGCGGCACCGCGCCGGCGAGCTGTTCGAGGGTGGCGGTACATCCTGGCCCACCGCGGGCTGCGTCCGCTGCTGTTCAACACGATCCTGGTCAACGGGCTGATCATGGCGACGTCGCCGCTGCTGGCCGTCCTGATGGTCGGCCGCCTCGGGTTCGCGCCGTGGCAGTACGGCCTGGCGTTCGCGGTCCCGTGCGTCGGCGGTCTCGTCGGCTCGCGGCTGGCGTCGCGGCTCGTCGCGCGGTTCGGGCGGCACCGGGTGCTGCTGGCCGCGGGGTCGCTGCGCGGGTGCTGGCTGCTCGGGCTGGCGTTCGTCCGTCCGGGCGCGGCGGGTCTGGCGCTCGTCATGGCCGTGGAGCTGGGGCTGATCGTCTGCGGGAGCGTGTTCAGCCCGGTGATCGCCACCTACCGGCTGGAGGAGACGGACGCGGGCCGGGTGGCCCGCGTCCTGTCCGCCTGGTCGGTCACCAGCAAGGCGTCCATCGCGGCCATGACCGCCGTGTGGGGACTGCTGGCCGCCGCGACCGGCCCCCGAACCGCGATCGCGATCGCCGGCGTCCTCGTCCTGGCCACGCCGCTGCTGCTCCTCGGGCGCGACTACGGCCCCGTCCCCCGGTCGAACGTGCCGAGGAGCCCCGTCCGGTGGCGGACGTCGTGTAGTCGCCGAGGCGCGTCAGCGGTGGTGGCCGTTCCGCCCGAGGGTGTCGGCGGGGTCACGCCGGGGCGGGTCCACTGCGGTACGGGGCGGCTGGTCGGGCCCCAGTCGGGGTTCCCGTCGGCGTCCGAACGCCAGGACCAGCATGCGTGGCGTCCCTCGGGCCGGCCCTCGGGGTTGTCCTCCCACGCCTCGCCGCGGCCGTAGGGGGTCATGTCGAGCAGGCCCATCGAGCCGTTGATCCGCTCGGTGCCGCGGCCCGTCGTGGAGTAGGTGAGGAACGTGCGGTCGCCGTCGCGCAGGAAGCAGGTGAGGTAGCCCATGCTGCCGCCGACCGGCTCGTCCGCGTCGCGCACCGAGTACCAGGGCTGGATGTAGCCCATGAACGCGACGAAGGAGGCCACCTCGTCCCACCGGCCCGTGGTGAGGAGGGCGAACGAGACGCCGCGGGCGTTGAGGTAGGCGGCGTCCTTCAGGTGCCAGGCGGCGGTGGTGCAGCCCTCGCACTGCCCCTGGTGCGGCGCGCCGTCGTACCACATGTGCTTGTAGACCACGAGCTCGTCGCGGCCCTGGAACAGGTCGAGGAACGGGAAGGGGCCGTCGGGTCCGACGACCTCGACCGTTCCGTCGAACTCGACCATCGGGAGCCGGCGGCGGGCCGCGGCGAGGGCGTCGCCCTGGCGGGTGTGGGCCTTCTCGCGGACGAGGAGCTCGTCGCGGGCGGCCTGCCAGGTGGCGAGGTCGGTGATGGGGGGTCGGCCGGGGAGCGTGGTGGCGGGGTTGTCCGGTGTGGTCGTCATGCGTCCTCCGTGGCGTCTCGTTCGAGCGGCGTCGTACGGCACTAGAACAGACTGTCGAAGTGGCCGGAACTCATCGCGCCGGGGCGTTCAGAGGGGGACGCGGACGAAAGCGGCGCGTCAGCGGCTGGCGCGGACGAGGGTCGCGAGGTGTTCCGCCGCGAAGCGCATCGGGGAGTCGTCGCCGGAGACGCGGCTGAGGAGTTCGGCTCCTTCGAGCGTGGACAGGACGGTGCAGGCGAGCGCCGCCGCGGTGTCGCGGGGGAGGCCGCCGTCGCGGAGCTTGGCCGCGATCAGCTCGCGCCACTGGCGCAGCGCCTCGTCCGAGGCCCGCTGGATCAGCGGCGACCGGTCGATGATCTCCAGTGCGGTGGCGGCGACCGGGCATCCGTCGAGCCAGGCGGACGTGCGCAGCGCGTCGGCCATCGACAGCGCGCAGTTCGCGACCGCGTCGGCGGGGTCGTCGGCGGCGGCCAGGCCGCGGCGGAGCAGGTCGGCGAAGTCGTCGGCGCCGAACCGCAGGGCTTCGGCGGCCAGCTCCTCCTTGCCCTGCGGGAAGAAGTGGTAGAGGGAGCCGTAGGCGGCCCCCGCCTCCTTGAGGATCTGCTTGACGGTGGTGGCCTCGTACCCCTGGCGCTGGAGCAGCATCGCCGTCGCCTTGACGAGCCGGGCGCGCGTGCCGTCGCGTTCGCCCGCCCCCTCCGCCTGCTCGGCCGCCGGGCGCTGCGTCGCTTCCATGGCCGCGAGGTTACCAGATTGATCGATCAATCAAGTCTGCTAGCCTCCGTCTTGATCGATCGATCAACTGGAGGTGCCATGACCGACTCGCTCGCCGCCCACCCCGGATTCGGGCGCATGTTCGCTCCCGGACGGCTGACCGTCGGCCTGTTCCTGCCGCTGTGGCAGTACGCGGGGACATGAGGGCCATGTCCGGCCAGGCGGAGGTGATCAAGCGCGCCGACGAGACGCCGTTCGCGGCGCTGTGGGTGCGCGACGTCCCGCTGCTCGACCCCGGCTTCGGGGACGTCGGGCAGGTCTTCGACCCCTGGACCTACCTCGCGTGGCTGGCCGCGCACACCCGGCGCCTGTCGCTGGCGGCGGGCAGCGCGATCTTCACGCTGCGCCACCCCGTCGACCTGGCCAAGCAGGCCGCGTCGATCGACCGGCTCAGCGGCGGCAGGCTCGTCCTCGGCGCGGCGTCCGGCGACCGCGCCTCCGAGTTCCCCGCCTACGGGATCGACCACGGCTCGCGTGGAGAGCGCTACCGGGAGGCGTTCGAGTGGTTCCGCGCGCTGACCGAGACGACGGCCCCCGCCCTGTCCTCCTCGCTCGGCCGCGTCGGCGGCGGCGTCGACCTGCTGCCGAAGCCGGTGAACGGGCGCGTCCCGCTGCTGGTCACCGGCTCCTCGCAGCAGAAGCCGGAGTGGATCGCCGAGCACGCCGACGGCTGGCTCGTCTACCCCGGCTCCCCGGACGCGGTCACCGCCGTCGACGCGCTCGCCCGCAAGATCGCGGCCTGGCGGGAACTCGTCCCCAACGGCCGGTTCAAGCCGGTCGCCACCAACGAGTGGATCGACCTGACCGAGGACCCCGCCGTTCCCCCGACGCCCCTGCGCGGCGGCTTCGTCCTCCGGACGGGCTCGCAAGGGCTGATCGAACTGCTGCACCGCTGGCAGGAACGGGGCGTGAACCACGCGGCCCTCGGCGTACAGCACGGTTCGCGGCCCGCCGCCGAAGTGGTCGCGCAGCTCGCCGAGGAGGTCGTCCCGCACTTCCCGGCCCTCGCCGGTCCCGAGCCCGAGGAGCCCGCGTGGTGATCGAGGCATGCGCCGTCACCGGCGCGCAGCGGTTCCGTGACGTCATGCGGCACTTCCCGACGGGCGTCACCGTCCTGACGACCACCGGCCCCGCCGGGCCGCACGGGATGACGGCGAACGCGGTCATGTCGCTGTCCCTGAGCCCGCCCTCGGTGCTCGCCGCCGTCCACCACGGCACGAACACCCACGCGATCCTGCGGACGGCGGCGACGTTCACGGTCAACATCCTCGCCGCCGACCAGCGCGACTGCGCGGAACTGTTCGCCCGTTCGGACCCCGCCGAGGACCCCTTCCGTACCGTCCACTGGGAGCCCTCAGCGGTAACGGGCGACCCGGTGCTCACGGAAAGCCTGGCCACCTTCGACTGCCACGTGGAACGACGCATCGCCGTCGCCGACCACAGCCTGATCGTCGGCACCGTGGCCGACGCCGCCATCCACCGCCCCGACGCAGCCCCCATGGTCTTCGCCCGAAGCCGCTTCCAGACAACGACCCCACCCTGAAACCGCCGAGGACGACCCTTGGCAGCGCCCCGCCCGTGGCGGGCGCCGCTCCTACCAACGCGGCCAGGTCAGCAGGCCCGGGCCAGAACGACCCGGACCTGCTGACCGAGCCGACCACCCGCGGCGTTCGGACCGCGCGAGAAATTCATACCGAGTTCAATATTAAACCAGGTATGATTATTTTGTGACAGGCCTTCGCGAGCGCAAGAAGGAACAGACCAGGCAGCGGATCGCCGCGGTGGCGCTGCGGCTGTTCACCGAGCGCGGTTTCGACTCGGTGACGGTCAACGAGATCGCCGAGGCCGCCGAGGTGGCCAAGGCGACCCTCTTCGCGTACTTCCCGACCAAGGAATCACTCGCCCTCCACGGCGTGGGCGACGACGACCTGGCGGGGATCGTCGCCCGGCGCTCGGCCGGCCAGACGTTCCTGGCAGCGCTACGGACGCACCATCGCGCGTTCGCCGCCGGACGGACGCCGGAGGCTGACCTCGCCGCGCTGCTCGCGCGCGTCCGCGTGATCCAGGACAGCCCTGCACTCCAGACCGCGGCGAACGGTCTGCTCTACCAGCAGCGCGAGGCGCTGGCGCAGGTCCTGGCCGACGAGTACGGCCCCACGGCCGCCGCGCTGATGGCCGCCCAGATCGCCGCGTCCCTGCTCACCCTCCAGGAAACGCACTTCCAGCGTCTGCTGGACGGCACGTCCGCCGAGGACGCCGACCGCGCCCTGGCCCGGGACGTCGAGCTGGCCTTCGACCTGCTGGAACACGGACTCACCCATGCGGAAGGGCACTGACGTGCGCGCACGTGGCATCAACTACGACACCGGGACCTTCCCCGGCCGCCGCCTCACCCGAAAGACCTTCGACCCCGTCCAAGTCCGGGACGACATGGCGGTCATCGCCAACGACCTGCACTGCGACGCCGTGCGCATCTCCGGCCGCGACGCCGAACGGCTGAGCACCGCCGCCCGGCACGCCGCCGACACCGGCCTCGAAGTGTGGCTCTCCCCGTTCCCCGCCGACCTTTCCCCAGAGGAGATCCTGGCGTTCTTCTCCGACTGCGCGCAGCGTGCCGAGGCCCTGCGGCAGGACGGCGCGCGAGTGGCGCTCGTCACCGGCTGCGAGCTCAGCGCCTTCGCCCACGGCTTCCTCCCGGGTGACACCCACCTAGACCGCCTCCAGGCCATGGCCACCGCCGACCTGCAATGGTGGGCGTCCCTAGGACCCGTTCCCGAACGCCTCAACGCCTTCCTCGCCCGGGCCGCGACGACAGCGCGCGCCCACTTCGGCGGGCAGATCACCTACGCCTCCGGCCCCTGGGAGCCCGTCGACTGGGACCCGTTCGACCTGGTCGGCATCGACGCCTACCGAACCGCGCAGAACGCCGACACCTTCCGTACCCGCCTGCGCGATTCCCTCTCCCACGGCAAGCCCGTCGCCATCACCGAGTACGGCACCTGCGCCTACCGCGGCGCGGGCGACCTCGGCGGCATGGCCTGGCAGCCGCCGCAAGGAGCGATCCCGGACGAGGACGAGCAGGTGCGCTACCTCAACGACCTCCTCGACATCTTCGAAGGCGAAGGCGTCGACACCGCCCTGTGGTTCTCGTTCGCCAACTACGACAAGCCCCGCGACCGCGACATCGCCTCCTACGGCGTCGTCCGCATGCTCGACGAGACCCGTTGGGAACCGAAAAAGGTCTTCCACGCCATGAGCACCAGACACCAGCGGCCGAACCCCCGCTCCGACCACGCGTGAGTCCCCCGCGCGACTAGCGCCCGTCCCTCAACGCGTCCACCAACGACCGCCAGGCCCGGCGATCCACGCAGATGACGGGCCCGTCCGGCTCCTTGGAGTCCCGGACGGCCACGCCGTGATGGATCCCGGCCACCTCGACGCACTCTGCGTGGTCGGAATTGCTGCGGCTGCTCTTGCGCCACGCAGGGCATGGCTGCATGGAGTACGTCATGCTTCGACAGTATTCAGCCGGTTAGAGTTCGCGCCAAGGCGGCGGTTGGTGCGCTGGTGCGTCTTGATGGGCCGGGAGAGAGCACGCCTGAGATCACGTACTACGCCATCGTGGACGACGGCTACCCGCCCGATCGGCCGTCGGGTCTCGTTCGGCGCATCCACACTGAGCCGCTGTCAACGGACGAGATGTTTCACCGGGACATGCACTGGCATCCCACGGAATTTCTCCGCTTGCACTGGCTCGGCCACAACGAGCAGGACTACGTGGAGATCTCCCCGGAACTCGCCGAGGCCGTCATCGCCAAATGGAAGGCCGAACGCGCCACGTCCAACGACGACTGACCCGGCGTACGTGCGGCGGGCGCGCTGTCAGCGCGGCGGGAACCTAGCGTCCGTCCCGCAGCGCGTCCAGCAACGACCGCCAGGCGCGGCCGTCCATGCTGATGACCGGCCCGTCCGGGTCCTTGGAGTCCCGGACGGCTACGCCGCGGTGAATCCCGGCCGCCTCGACGCACTCTGCCGCCTGGGAGCCGCTGTGGCTGCTCTTTCGCCACCTGGCGTGAGTGAGGTCCGGTCCCGTCATAGATCCGACATTACGCTTTGGATCAAGGTCCGCGACTCGGCTTCGGAAAGCGTCGAAGGCTCGACCAGGATGGACTTCTCTCGAAATCGCTCCACCTGGGCCTCGTCCTCCAGAATCCAGTGGCCCGTCAGATGGTCGACCAGGACGACGCTGAGGATCGGCGGCGTTCCGATGTCCACGAGTTGGAAGTGGCCGACGTAGTGGGGGCCACCGTCGGCGGTGAACGGCAGGACGCGCAGGAACACGTGTTCCTGCTCCGACTCGTTGAGCAGCCTCTTTAGCTGGGCGCGCATGACGTAGCGTCCTCCGCGGATGCGACGTAGCGCCCCCTCGTCGAGGGTGACGTACAGATGAGTGGGGTCGGGACGCTTGAGGATCTGCTGTCGCTGGAGCCGGAAATCGACGTAACGGCTCACCACGGCTGCGGGGGCGTCGGGCAGTCCTGCGCGGTTCAGCGCGTGGGTGTAGTCCTCCGTTTGGAGCAGGCCGGGAATGAAGGTGGTCTCGGTGGTCACGATGCGCGAGGCGCTGAATTCGAGGGAAACGCGGTCCAGCGTTTCGTGGGAGATGAAGTCCTTATAGGCGTCCCACCAGCCGGATTGCTGTTGTTGTTCGGCGAGGGTCATGAGGGCGGCGCTTTCGGGGAGCGGGACCCGGTAGCGGTTGAGGATGTGCTCCAGGTCGCGCAGGCGGAGGGGCTGGAGGCCGTTCTCGATGAGGCTCAGGGACGAGCCCGAGCGTTCGAGATGGCGGCCCGCGGTCTTGAGGGTCTGGCCCGCCTCCTCCCGCAGGTGGCGGAGAGATCTGCCGATCTTCCGGAGGCGGACGGTGGAGGGCGATGCGTCCGGCATGTGATCAGCGTGTCACGGTGCGGAGTCGATCGCCGGGTAAGAGGCGTTCCCTCAAATTTCAATGAGGGATCGTCGCGCGCGGCACGGAACGCGTTGTCCTGATCACGGACGGCGACGAGCCTGGCGGGGCGTCGAGGAAAGGGGCTGCCAGGATGCCGCCGATGACGGGCTCGGGTGAAAGGTGTGTGATCGCGTCGCTGACGCTGCCGGGGGTGGAGCGGTCCGCCGCGCATGTGCGGGCGTTCACGCGGGACGCGGTGGGGGAGGGGCATCCCGCGCTGGACGACGTGCAGACGTGCGTGAACGAGGCGTTCGTCAACGGCGTCGAGCACACCGCGTCGGGACGGGGCGGGACGGTCACGGTGCGGTTCGTGGCGGCGGGGGATCTGGTCGCGGAGGTGACGGACGACGGGGCCGGAGGGCAGCGGCCGGTGCTGCGCGACGATCCGTTCGGCGAGGACGGGCGGGGGATGCGGATCATCGACGCGCTCGCGGACGCCTGGGGCGTGCGGGCCGACGGGGAGCGGACGACGGTGTGGATGCGGTTCGCGGGGCCGCTACCGGTCAGGGGTGGAGCGTGACGCGTCCCGGGCGCGCGGACGGCCGTACGGTGATCTTTGTGAGCGAGGAGACCGCCGACGCCGGGCTGAGGACCGACGTTCCGCACACCGCGCGGATCTACGACTACATGCTCGGCGGCAAGGACAACTACGAGGCCGACCGGGCGGCGGCCGAGGAGATCGCGCGGCGGCTTCCGGCGCTGCCGGTGGCGATGCGCGCCAACCGCGACTTCATGGTCAGGATGACCCGGTTCCTGGTGCGCGAGCTGGGCATCCGGCAGTTCCTGGACGTGGGCACGGGACTGCCGACGTCGCCCAACCTGCACGAGGCCGCGCAGGAGATCGCGCCCGAGACGCGCGTGGTGTACGTGGACAACGACCCGATGGTCCTCGCGCACGCGCGGACGCTTCTGGCCGGGACGCCCGAGGGCCGCACCGCGTACATCGACGCGGATCTGCGCGAGCCCGGCGCGATCCTGGACGCGGCGCGCGGGGCGCTGGACCTCGACCGGCCCGTGGCCCTCACGGTGATCGCCGTCCTCCAGTTCTTCACCGACGACGACGAGGCGCTCGGGCTCGTCCGGCGGCTGATGGAGCCGCTGGCGCCGGGCAGCGTGCTGGCGCTGTCGGTCGTTCCGGAGGCGGACGAGGCGAGCCCGCTCGCGGCCGGGGTCGCCGCGTACAAGGCGCAGGGCATCCCGATGAAGATGCGCACCAGGGCGGAGACGGAGCGTTTCTTCGAGGGCCTGGAACTGGTCGAGCCGGGCGTCGTCCCGGTCCCGCACTGGCACCCGGACCACCCGCCCGTCCCGGACGACCCCATCAGGCACATGTACGGCGCCGTAGCCCTCAAACCCTGAGGCGGGGCGCGCCGTGCGGTGGCTCGGCGGCGAGATGTCCAGACCGGCGAAGTCCGGAATTGTGCTCTGGTACGCGCACGTCGCGGAAGGTTAACTCGGTGGTGTACGCGTGATTGCGCTTCCCGTTGAGCGGGGCGCGCAATACCGGTCACTCCGAATTCCGTGAAAAGGAGGACGATGATGTCCCTCGACTGGCGTGCGATGGCGTGGAAGAAGTCCACCTACAGTCCTGATTGGGATGATTGCGTGGAACTCTCCGCGACATCCCGGGTCGTAGGCGTTCGTGACTCGAAGGATCCGTACGGTCCGGTGCTCGAACTGGGCCGCCGTACGGCGGTGGTTCTGGTCTCCGAGGTGAAGCGGGGAGCCCTGGACCTCTAGAGTTCTCCCATGACGAAGCGATGGGCGTGTTACGCCTGGCAGGGGCCCCGGCAGGCCGCGCGGGGCACCGTGCCCGCCGAGGACTGGAGAACTCCGGAAGGCGCGGTCGAGTTCTTGAGGCGGGCGCTTTCCGATCACGGGTTGTACTCCAGGTCCGAGATCGTCGCGGCACTCGGAGATCTCCGCAAAGGGCGGCCCGTCGCGGTCGCCCACGAACTGGCGGACGGTGGGCATCTGCATATCGAGATCCTTCCGCCGAAGGGCTGATCCGGAAGGCCGTTCATACCGGCAATTCGGTGCCGCCCTCAAACCCTGAGGGTCAGCGGGATTCGCGGAAGTGTTTGAGGGTGTCGGTGGCGCCTATGGCGAGGACGATCAGGGCCGCGCCGGTGTAGAAGGCGTCGGGGGTCTTCCAGCCGCCGTTGACGTGGGCGAGGAAGTCGGGGTCGAAGAACATGTGGCGGTAGAGGATCCACGCGAGGGGGAGCGTGAACGCGGCCTGGGCGGCGGCGTACCAGGCGGCGAGGGCGAGGGGCCGCTCGCGGGTCGCGAAGCGGGCCAGGTCGAGCGCGGCGAGGCCGGCGAGCCCGGCGAGGACGGGCCAGATCCAGCCCGTCCACAGGTCCGGGTCGAGGACCTGGAGGCGGCGGCCGTCGGCGCGGTACGGCTCGGCGGTGTGCTGCCAGACGATGAGGCCGAGCAGCAGCGCGTGCCAGGCGGCGGAGGCGCAGGCCGCGATGTCGCGCCGGTCGTTCCTCGGGGCGGCGGGCAGGTCGTCGGGGGTCCAGGCGCGGGTGGCGGCGAGGGCGCGGTCGCGGTGGCGGGACCGTTCCACGAGCGCGAACCCGGCGGTGACCCAGGCGATCATCTGCGCGCCGACGGTGAGGACGGTGCCGACCGCGGTGCCGACCAGCGAGCCGGCGTCCTTGCCGTCCAGGACGTCGAACCCGACGGCGACGGCGGTGACGGCGGGCAGCGCGGTGGTCAGCAGGGTGACCAGCAGCCGCGTGTACGCGGGGTAGAGGTCGGGGCCGATGAGGGCGAGCGGCCGGTCGGCGTAGCGGGCGGCGAGCCGGACGGGGTCGCCCATCTCGGTGAGCACCTCGCGTTCGGCGGCGCCCGGCTCGGCGTCGCGGGCCTCGACGGTGTCGGCGATCGTGGCGCGCAGCTCGGTGGCGATGTCGTCGCGCTGGCCGGCGGGGACCCTCCGGGCGACCTCGCGCACGTAGCGGTCGGTCAGTGTGTTCGCGGTCATGCGTCGTCCTTGGTCAGTCGTGCGAGGGACGCGGTCAGGTCCCGCCATTCGCGGACCAGGCCGGCGCGCACCCGGGAGCCGAGCGGGCTGACCCGGTAGAACTTGCGCGGCCGTGACTCGTCGGTGTTCCACTCGCTGGTGAGCAGGCCCTGCTTCTCCAGCCGTCGCAGCAGGGGGTAGAGGGTGTTGCCGTCGACGGCGACGCCGGCGCCGGTGAGCGTCTCCAGGAGCGCGTAGCCGTACTGCGGCTCCTCCAGCAGGGCCAGGCAGGCCAGCACGACGGTGCCGCGGCGCAGCTCCTGGGCCTGCCCGTGGATCAGCTCGTCCGGGGTCATGCCGACACTATACAGTGCGGCGCACACTATTGTGCCGGGGGCGATCAGCGCGCGGGGCAGGGGGAGAGCCCGGGGAACGGCTTGCCGCCGCTGAGCCGTCCGCACACGGGCGTGGAGACGGCGCGGCCCGAGCCGTCGAGGGCGACCCTGACGAGGGCGAGGCCGCGGTTCTTCGGCCCGTCGGGGCCGCGGGCGTCGCGGGTGAAGTCGATGGCGCCGGTCGCGGCGGTGAGGGTGGAGAAGCGCGCGAGCTCGAGCAGGACGGACCCGGAGGTGACCGACGCGCTGCCCGCCACCCGGTGCGGCCCGGCGCGGTTCAGGCCGAGGGTGGTGAACGCCCGCTGCGCGGCCTGCGCGAGGACCGCCGTGGCGTCGTAGGTGAGGGCCATCTGCCCGTCGGCGAGCAGCGGATCGTCGGGGGAAGCGCGGGGACGGCCGACGCCGAGCTCGTTGCGGGCCAGGATGAGGAACCGGTTGGTGCGGTCGCCGTTGCCGCGCAGCAGCGTCGGCAGGTGGACGAACGCGGTGTGGTAGACGGTCACCGTCTCCGGGATCGGGATGTCCAGCGAGCCGCTGCCGAAGCGGACCTTGGTCATGTCGTCGCCGGTGACCAGGACGAGGCGGCGGCGGGTGCAGCCCCCGTCGGCGAGGCCGGTCATCAGGGCGTTCATGTCCTCGGCGCGCCCGGCGAAGTAGACCAGGGTGAACGGGGTCCGCGCCTTCTCGCAGGCCGACTGGAGCTGCCCGGCGAGGTCGCCGGCCCCCTGGTAGACGACGCGTTCGGAGTCGCGGGGGCGCAGCACGGCGGTGACGTCGTCGGCGATCTCCTTGCTGTAGGCGTCCCTGGACGGGCCGGGCGCGCGCTGGACGACCAGCGCGTTGGCGACGGGCCTGCCGCGCAGCTCGCGGCGGACGGCGGCCTGGGTGGCGAGCGCCTCCTGGTGGTCGGTGGCGGCGAGGCCGTAGTAGCCGGGCAGGCCGGGGTGCTGGTCGGAGGAGTTGACGGTGCTGAGCACGGCCAGCCCGGCGTTCGCCAGGCGGGTGATCGCGGTCTGGCTGTAGGCGGTGTTGCGGCCCATCCCGGCGACGCCGACGAGGGTCGGGTCGGTGCGCGCGAGGTGCAGCACGCGGTCCACCATCTCGTCGGCGAACTTCATGTCCTGACCGGTGTTGGCGGGCAGCAGGCGCACCTTCAGGGGCTGCCGGTGCCCGCGCCGAGCTCGACGCGGTTGGTGCGGAGCTGCGCGAGGTACGCGCCGGCCAGCTCGCGGACGCTGCTGAGCGTCAGCTCGCCCTGCCCGGCGCTCGCCGTGAACACCCCCGCGTGCACGATCGTGACGTACGGCTCGCCGCTGCGCGCCACGGCGTCGTTCTCGGACTTGATGCGGCTCTGGAGGTCGGCGAGCGTGAGGGACGCGCCGGTGTTCGAGCCGGACGGGACGTGGTCGCGGCCGTCCAGCCCGATGCTCTTGGCCCTGCGCTCGAACCGCACGCCGCCCGTGGAGACGCCGACGCACTCGCGGGTGCCGTTGTCGTTGGTCTGGAGGCGGGTGTCGGCGTTCCAGGTGAACGGGAGCCCGACGGTGCAGTAGGTGGAGCGCAGGTCGGACTGGACGTACGTCGCGGCCGCGGCGAACACCAGCACGGACGCGGCGAGGCTGCGCACCGACCACACCCACGTCCAGCGGGGGCGGCGGCGGACGCGGGGCGCGGGCGCGTCGCCGCCCGCGGGGTCGCCCGCGACGGGGACGCGCAGCAGCCAGGGGAGCGCGACCTCCTGGCTGGGCCCCTGCGCGGTGCCGAGGCTCGTGCGCCAGCGCTCGTACCGGACCTGCGGGGCGAGGCGTCCGTCGGGCGACTGGGTGAGGGCGTCGAGCGCCGCGACGCTGTCGCGCCCGACGGACGCGATGACGAGGAGCGGGTGCAGCTCGCTGCGGCGGCTGCGGATGTCGCTGAGCGCGGTGACGACGTCGAACCCGCCGTTGTCCGGGGTGATCCCGGCGAGGAACGCGACGGGCGGCGCGGTCCGCTTGAAGCCCCGCAGCCCGAACGACGCCTTGCGGTAGTTGTCGCGGACGTCCTCCAGCAGCGCGAACGTCTTGAGCTGGAGGAGGAACCCGGCGGCGTCGTCCTCGGAGAGCCGTTCGAAGACGCGGTGCAGGCGGTCCTCGAAGCCGCCCTGGACGCCGCCGCCCTGCTCGTCCACCCCGCTCTCCCCGAGGACGCCGAAGAACGACGAGCTGGCCAGCCACCGGTACCGGGACCCGAACCCGACGTGCGAGACGACCGGCAGCCAGATCCGGCGCGTGCTGAGCGCGGCGAGGACGAGCAGCGCCGCGGCGATGCAGGCCGCGGCGGCGACCAGGCTGCGGCGGGACGACTGCTCGGCGATGCCGCCCGCGACGACCGCGAGCAGCGCGCCGATCGCGGGCCACCACGGCTGCACGCCGAACGGCCCGCCCCGCCGGTCGAACAGGCCCGCCGCCGCGTTCCACGCCTGGACGGCGGCGACGGGCGAGCGGCGGCACGGCAGGACGGGCGCGCCGACCTCGCGGGGCCGCCCGCCCGCCTCCTCGATCGAGGCCACCAGGGCCGAGCGGGGGAACCGGAACCGTACGAAATGCGGCTGCGGATGGTTCCACTTGAGCGGCTGGGCCATCGCGTCGACCAGGTCGACCGCGTTGGCCTCGCGCGGCGCGGAGCCCGGCGCGGGCGAGACCGACGGGAGGCCGAGCTCCGTCGCGGACCGCTTGAACGCGTCGAGGAACCGCTCCTCCGGGGCCCCGTCCTCACCCGGTTCGAGGATGAGGACGGGGAACGGGCGGACGTTGAGCCGCCACGGCAGGCTCTGCGTGAGGCGGTCGAAGAGAGCGAGGGGGCCGGGACCGGACGCCGGTCCGTGCGCTGGGGAGGCGGCCACGGTTCGCCTTTCGGAGTCGCCGAGTCGGGTTCGGGTCACTCGGAAGCGAAGCGTATTCGCCCTGTTGCCCCAGCACTGTGCAGTTTGACCCGTTTGCGATCTGCCGGTCAGCCGGCGGTGATGGCGTTCAGCCGCTCCAGCGCGGTCGCGAACTCCTCGACCATCTCGTAGACGACCTGGCGGGCGGGGCGGACGGCGTTCATCTGGCCCACGCACTGGCCGACGAAGTAGTTGGCGAGCGCGCGGGCCCCGGGTTGCCGGTTTCGGCCACCTTGTTGATCTGCCGCATCGCGCCCTCCGCGATGATCATCTGGAGCGGCATGCCGAGCGCGCCGGGGCTGCCCGGGCCCTCCCACTCGTCGGTCCAGGCGGACCTGAGCTGCCGCGCGGGCTTGCCGGTCCGCGACCGGGACCGGACGGTGTCGCGCGACGTCGCGGCGAGCATCTTCTCCTTGACCTGCGGCGGCGTCTCGGCCTCCTCGGTCGTCAGCCAGACCGACCCGCACCACACGCCCGACGCGCCGAGCGCGAGCGCCGCGGCCATCTGCCGCCCGGTCGCGATGCCGCCCGCGGCGAGGACGGGCAGCGGCGCGACGGTGTCGACGACCTCGGGGACGAGGACCATGGTGGAGATCTCGCCGGTGTGCCCGCCGGCCTCGCCGCCCTGCGCGACGATCAGGTCCACGCCCGCGGCGACCTGGCGGCGGGCGTGCTCGGCGGTGCCGACGAGCGCGGCGACGGGCACGCCCCGCTCCTTGGCCCGCTCCACCATGAGCGGCGGCGGCGTGCCGAGGGCGCTCGCGATCAGCCCGATCGGGTGCGCCAGCGACACGTCGATCAGCTCGGTCGCGCCGCGCGCGGTGACCTGCGTCCCCGCGCCCCTGGCGCTCGTCCCGGCGCGCTTGGCCTTCTCGAAGTCGGGCAGCGGCACGTCGTACCTGCCGAACAGATCGACCAGGAACGACCAGTGCTGCTCGGGGACGGCCGCGAGCATCGTGTCCAGCCCGCCCTCCCCTCGCGCGGCCCGCTCCGCCGAGTCGTCGATCTTCGCCGGGACGAGCACGTCCACGCCGTAGGGGCGCCCGCCGACGTGGGCGTCGATCCAGCGCAGCTCCTCGTCGAGCCGTTCGGGGAGTAGGCGACGGCGCCGAGCACGCCGAACCCGCCGGCGTTGGTGACGGCGGCGACCACGTCGCGGCAGTGGCTGAAGGCGAACAGCGGGAACTCGATCCCGAGGCGGTCGCAGACATCGGTGCGCATGGCCCGACGCTAACGACCCGAACCCGATTCGGTCCAGTCCCTGTCCGCCGCGGTCCCGCCCTAGCCCCCGGCCCCAGTCCCCGGCGGCGCGGCCTCAGGTTTCGGCGGCGAACGCGTCGGTGGCCTGGACGAGCCGCTCCAGGATCCCGGGCTCGTCGAACGAGTGCCCCGCGGCCGGGACCAGGTGCAGGTCCGAGCCGGGCCACGCCTGGTGCAGCCGCCAGGCCGCGTCGGGAGGGGTCAGCAGGTCGTAGCGGCCGTTGATGATGACCGCGGGCAGGTGGCTGATCGCCGAGACGCCGCGCAGGAGCTGCGCCGGCTGCAAGAAGAACCCGTTGCGGAAGTAGTGGTTCTCGACCCGGGCGACCGCCAGCAGGGACCGCGCGTCCTCGTCCTCCTCGGGCTCGCGCGGGATCAGCGTGCTGGTGACGTCCTCCCACAGGATCCACGCGCGCGCCGCGGGAAGGTGCACGGCGGGGTCGGGGTCGGCCAGCAGCCGCGCGTAGGCGTTCATCAGGTCGCTGCGCTCGGCCTCCGGGATGGCGAGCCGGAACGCCTCCCAGATCTCCGGGTACAGGCGCGCGACCCCGGCGGCGCCGAGGAACCACGCCTCGGCGTTGGGCAGGTAGAGCCGGACGCCGCGCAGCACGAAACCCGTGGCGCGCTCCGGATGCTCCTGGCCGTACGCGAGCGCGAGGGCGCTGCCCCACCCGCCGCCGAACAGCAGCCACCGGTCGATCCCGAGCAGCTCGCGGAGCCGTTCGATGTCGCCGATCGTGTGCGCGGTCGTGTTGGTGGTCAGGTCCGCCACCGGGTCGCCCGCGTGCGGACGGCTCTGGCCCGAGTTGCGCTGGTCGAACATGACGAGCCGGTACGCGTCCGGGTCGAACAGCCGCCGGTGCACGGGCCCGCAGCCGCCGCCCGGCACGCTCTGGAGGTACAGGGCGGGCCTGCCCTCCGGGTTCCCGCAGGTCTCCCAGTAGAGCTCGTGGCCGCCGCCGACGTCGAGGAACCCCGCGTCGTACGGTTCGATGGGCGGGTACAGGACAGCCGGTTCCATGACCCCCAGTCTCGCCCGCCGGAGATCATCCGCAGGTCAGGCGGGGGTGAAGAGGATGTACGACTCGCCCTCGGCCGGATGCCGGTAGGACGGCCGCAGCGGCAGCCCCTCGCGCAGCGCGCCGGGCTCGGCCCCGTCGAGGCGGGCGTGCAGCCACGGCCCTCGGCGAGCTCCACCAGCGCGAGCACGGCCGGGGCGGGACGGTCCCGTCCGCGGCGGGGCGGCCGTGCGTGACCGTCCAGGTGACCAGGGCGGCGTCGCCGCTCGCCTCGGCCCAGCCGAGCTCCTCGTCGCCGCAGCCCGGGCAGCCCGCGGCGTCGGGCGCGAACCACCGGTCGCACGCCTCGCACCGCCTGACCACCAGCCGCTCCCGCGCCGTCCCGTCGAAGAACGGGTCGGTGCGGCCGTCGCGGCGCAGCACGCCGATGTCCATGCTCAGGCCCCCTTCGCGTGCGGGCTGACGATCAGGGTCGAGTGGTGGTCCAGGATGCCGCCGTTGCCGCTGACCAGGATCACGTCGTTGGCGGGCGCCTGGCGTTCGCCGCCGTCGCCGCGCGCCTGGATCACCGCCTCCGACAGCGGCGTCATGCCCCACATGTAGTAGCTGGAGAGCTGCCCGCCGCCGGTGTTGGTCGGCAGCGACCCGCCGGGCGCGAGCGCGCCGGACGCGGCGAACGCGCCGCCCTCGCCCTTCGCGCAGAACCCGTAGTCCTCCAGGGACACCAGCACCGTGTACGTGTAGCAGTCGTAGAGCTCGCAGACGTCGACGTCGTCGACCGTCACCCCGGCCATCTTCATCGCGACCGCGCCCGACGCCGCCGCGCCCGTCGTCAGGCCGAACTCGCTGCCGCGCTCCTTGCGGATCCCCGGGTGCCCCTGCCCCCAGCCCCACAGGTGGACGGGCGGGCGGGCGAGGTCGCGGGCCCGGTCGGCGGCGGTGACGACGACCGCGATCGCGCCGTTCGACACGATGCAGCAGTCCAGCAGGTGCAGCGGCTCGGCCACCCACCGGGACTCGCGGTGGTCGTCGAGCGTGATCGGCTCCCGCATCTGGGCGAGCGGGTTGCGGGCCGCCCACGCGCGGGTGCCGACCGCGATCGCGCCGAGCTGGTCGGCGGTCGTGCCGTACCGGGCCATGTGCCGCTGCGCGGCGAGGGCGTAGAACGCGTTGACGCTGCGGAACCCGAGCGCCGCCGTCATCCCGCCGAACCCGTACCACTCGGGCGCGTCCCGCTGGTACGCCGACCCGGCCGACTGCTTCGGCTTCAGCGGCGCGTCGGCGAACACGCACGCCACCGTGGACGCCGCGCCGCTGAGCACCGACATCGCCGCGTACGACACCATCGCCCCGGCGGTCGCGCCGTAGGCGTTCATCTGCGTGAGCAGCCGCAGGTCCTTCAGGCCGAGGGTGTCGGCGAGCTCGATGCCGGGGGAGCCGCCGAGCCCGTGGCTGACCAGCAGACCGTCCAGGTCGCCGAGCGCGAGGCCCGCGTCGGCGACCGCGAGCCGCACCGCGTCGGCCGCGAACCGCCGCGGGCTGCGCCCGTACACCCTGCCGAGCTCGGTCATGCCGAGGCCCGCGATGCAGGCGCCGCCGGGGGGCATGGATCACCGTCCTTCCGATCGTCTGCCGCCCACGCTACCGAATGTCGTTCGGTACGTTCCACGCCCGCCCCCGGTGAACGTCGTCACCCGTTCGCCCGAGCCCGCCGCGCGCGGGACGGCGCGGTCAGCCGCCCCGGGCGCGGAAGGCGCTGCGGTACGCCTGCGGCGACGCGCCGACGGCGCGCGCGAAGTGCGCCCGCAGCGTCACCGGCGACCCGAACCCCGCCTCCGCCGCGACGCGTTCCACCGGCAGGTCGGTGCTCTCCAGGAGCTGCTGGGCGCGCAGCACGCGCGCCCGCGCGAGCCACTTCAGCGGCGTCGTCCCCACCTGCGCGCGGAACCGGCGCGTCAGCGTCCGCACGCTCGTCGCCGCCTGCCGCGCGATGTCGTCCAGCGTCAGCGGGCGGTGCAGGTTGGCCTCCAGCCAGGCGAGCGTGGGCTGGAGCGCCGTCCCGGTGTCGCGCGGGTCCTCGTGCCGGATGAACTGCGCCTGCCCGCCGTCCCGCTGCAACGGCATCACGACGTACCGGGCCGTCCGCGCGGCCGTCTCCGAGCCGTGGTCGCGCCGCACCAGGTGCAGGCACAGGTCGATGCCCGCCGCGATGCCCGCCGACGTCAGCAGGTCCCCCTCGTCCACGAACAGCACCGCCGGATCGACCTCCACGCGCGGATGGCGGTGCGCGAGCGCGGCCGCGTGCACCCAGTGCGTCGTGGCGCGCCGCCCGTCCAGCAGCCCGGACGCCGCCAGCGCGAACGCGCCGACGCAGATCGACGCGAGCCGCGCGCCGCGCTCCGCCGCCGCGCGCAGCGCGTCCAGGACGGCGGGCGGCGGCTCGGCGAGGAAGTCGTCGTGGCCCGGGACCACGACCGTGTCGGCCCGAGCGAGCGTGTCCAGGCCCCATGGGGTCTCCAGGCGCATCCGCCCGAACGCCGCCGAGGTCACCACCCCCGGCGTCTGCGCGCACACCCGCGTCTCGTACAGCGGCGCGCCGTCCGGGCCGGGCGCCGACCCGAACACCTGGCACGGCACCGACAGGTCGAACGGCACGACCCCGTCCATCGCGAGGACCGCCACCACGTGCGCGCGCTGCATGGCCAGAACGTAGCGCACATCGTCGTTCCGGTCACTGTCGGGCCGGGGGAACGGGCCCGAGGATCGGGGCATGGCTGATCACTTCGCCGATTTCGGCTTCCCCGACACGGACCTCGCCCGCCAGTCCCTCGACTGGGCGTACGAGCACGAGAGCGCCACGCTCGCCAACCACAGCGTCCGCACGTACCTGTTCGGCCGCGCCGCCGGAGAGGCGGGCGGGCTGCGGCCCGGCGCTGCCTACGACGACGAGCTGCTGTTCCTCGCGTGCGTCCTGCACGACGCCGGGCTGACGCCCGAGGGCGACGGCGACCAGCGGTTCGAGGTGGACGGCGCCGACACCGCCGAGGCGTTCCTGCGCGGCCGCGGCCTCGCCCTCGACCGCGCCCGCGTCGTGTGGGAGTCGATCGCGCTGCACACCAGCGTCGGCATCGCCGGCCGGATGCGCCCGGAGATCGCCCTCCTGCACGCCGGGGCGGGCATCGACGTCACGGGGATGGGCGCCGAGGCCGTCCCCGCGGACCTGGCCGAACGGGCCAACGCCGCGTTCCCCCGGCTGGACTGCGGCGCCGAGCTCACCGGCGCGATCACGGCCCAGGCCGTCCGCAACCCGGCCAAGGCGCCCCTGTTCTCGTTCCCGGCGGGCCTGCTGTCGCAGTTCCACCCCGAGATCGCCGTCCCGGCGTGGAAGGACATCGCCGAAGGGGCCTGGCCCGGCACCGCCTGAACGGGCCCGGGCGCGCGTCGCCCGCGTCCCCGGGGCGACAGGGACGCGGGCGACTCGGCGCAGCCGGGACGCGGGAGGCCCTCAGGAAGCGAGGACCGCCTGCAAGAAGTCCCGGGTGCGCTGCTCGGCCGGCTCACCGAAGATCTGGTCCGGCGGGCCCTCCTCGACGATCTGGCCCTGGTCGAACATCAGGACGCGGTCGGAGATGTCCTTCGCGAAGTGCATCTCGTGGGTCACGCACAGCATCGTCAGGTCGCTCTCGCGCGCGATGTCGCGCAGCAGGTCCTGGACGCCGACGACCAGCTCGGGGTCCAGCGCCGAGGTGACCTCGTCCAGCAGCAGCACGTTCGGCTCCATCGCGAGCGCCCGCGCGATCGCGACCCGCTGCTGCTGCCCGCCCGACAGCTGCGACGGATGCGCGTCGATCTTGTCGGCCAGCCCCACCAGGTCCAGCAGCTTGCGTGCCCGCTCGTCCGCCTCGTCCTTGGACACCCCGAGCACGCGCACCGGCCCCTCCGTCAGGTTCCGGCGCACGTTCATGTTGGGGAACAGGTTGAACTGCTGGAACACCATGCCGACCTGCTTGCGCATCTCGTGCAGGTGCTTCTGGTTGGCCGGGACGCGCTTGCCGCCCTTGTCCATGTGCCACAGCGTCTGGTCGCCGATCCAGATCAGCCCCTCGTCGAGCTTCTCCAGCGTCATCAGCAGCCGCAGGATCGTGGTCTTGCCCGACCCGGACGGCCCGATCAGCGTCACGCGCTCCCCGGGCGCCACCGAGAAGTCGAGCTCGCGGAGCACCACGTTCCGGCCGAACCGCTTGACCACCTTCTCGAAGCGGATGCCCGGCGTGCTGCCGCGCGGCAGCGGCGCCGCGGCGGACTGCGTCTTCGCCCCCTTCTCCAGGGACGGCCCCTCGGCCTCTTCCGGAGTCGGGGTCTCGGGTGTGGTGTCAGTTGGTGGCATAACGCCTCTCCAAGCGGCGGATCATGATCGAGGACGGAACGCTGACCGCGACGAACAGCAGCCCGACCAGGGTGATCGGCTCCAGGAACTTCAGCGAGTCGGAGCCGACCTTGAAGGCCGCGCCGAGCAGCTCCGCGACGTTGATCGCCAGCAGCAGCGGCGAATCCTTGAACATGGCGATCAGGTAGTTGCCGAGGGTGGGGATCGTCCGGCGGAACGCCTGCGGCAGGATCACATCCAGCCACACCCGCGACGTCGGCAGGTTGAGGGCGGTGGCCGCCTCCCACTGCCCCTTCGGCACGTCGGCGATCCCGGCCCGGTACACCTCGGCGGTGTACGTCGAGTAGTGCACGCCGAGGCCGATGATCCCGGCGGCCAGGGAGCTCAGCTTGAACCCCCACGCCGGCAGCACGTTGTAGATGAAGAACAGCTGCACCAGCAGCGGCGTGCTCCGGATGAACTCGGTCACCCAGCGGACCGCCTCGTTGACGATCCGGAACGGCGTGCGGCGCAGCAGCGCCCACACCATGCCGAGCACCACCGCGATCACGTAGCCGACCAGCGTCGCGACCACCGTGTAGCGCAGGCCCTTGAGCAGGTCGGGCAGGATGTCGCCGGTGTAGCTCCAGTCCCAGTCCACGCCTACATCACCCCCGTGCCGGGAGCGCCGGCCGCGACCGTGGACAGCGTGGCCTCACGGGACGGCGTGCGCCCGAGCATCCTGTCGACCCGGCGCTCGGCGAGCCGCACCAGGAGCTGGAGCGCCTGCGCGATCACGAAGTAGATCACCAGGATCGCCACGTACGTCCACACCGTCTCGCCGGTGGACGCCTGGATCTGCTTGGCGCGGAACATCAGGTCGTTGATCGTGATCAGCGAGACGATCGCGCTGCCCTTCATCAGCTCGATGAGCAGGTTCCCGAACGGCGGCAGCATCAGCGCCACCGACTGCGGCAGCAGCACGCGCCGCATCCGCTGGAGGGGGTGAAGTTGAGCGCGACCGTCGCCTCATACTGGGCCTTCGGGACCGCGTTGATCGACCCGCGCACCACCTCGGCGCCGTAGGCGCCGACGTTGAGCCCGAGCGAGAGCACCGCCGCGAACATCGGCGTGAGCCGGAAGCCGACCAGGGGCAGGGAGTAGAAGAACCAGTACATCAGCACCAGTGTCGCCGTGCCCCGGAAGAACTCCACGTAGACCCGGTTCAGCGCGCGCACGGCGCGGAGCCGGGAGGTGCCCACGAGGCCGAAGAACAGCGCGAGCACCAGTGCCAGCGCGCTGCCCTCCAGGGTGAGCTGGACGGTGACCCACGCGCCCTTGAGCAACAGCTGGTAGCTGTCGAGGACGTCCGTCACTGTGGATCAGCCCTTGCAGAACTTGTCGGCGGTGTCGTCCGGACCGGGGATCTCGGCCTGCGTGAATCCGAACGGCTGGATGATCGGCAGCAGCCGGTTGCCCGTCTTCAGCTCGTTCAGCTTGCCGTTGAACGCGTTGAGCAGGTCGGAGTCGGCCTTGCGGAACGCGAACGCGCCCGCGCCGAGCTGCTCCTTGCCGTCGACCACCGGGGTGAACGCCTCGGTCACCTCGAACGGCTCGCCCTCGTGCTTGGACATGATGTCGGCCAGCGAGATGCGGGTCAGCCAGACGCAGTCGATCCGCCCGGCCTTCAGCGCCTCGTAGGCGCTCGGCTGGTCCGCCATCGTCTTGATCTTGCTCTTCTTGACCCCGAGCTTCTCGGCGTACCCCTGCTCGACCGCGCCCTGGAGCACGCCGACGGTGACGCCCTTCTTGCCGGGGTCCTCCGCCTTGACCAGGCCCTTCGGGTTGCCCTTGGGCACCAGGAACGCGCTCTTGGCGACGTACTCGGGGTTGGAGAACGCCACCTCGGCGCAGCGTGACGGGATGACGAACATGCCGGCGGCGATCACGTCGAACCGCTTGGCCTTCAGCCCGCCGATCAGGCCGCCGAAGTCGACCTGGACTCCCTCGACCTTCTTGATGCCGAGCTCCTTGAAGATGGCGCGTGCCAGCTCCGGCGCCTCACCCGTCAGCTTGCCCGACTTGTCGGTGAAGCCGTACGGCGCCTCGTTGGCGAAGCCGATCTTGATGGAGCCGTCGCTCTTCGCCTTGTCGAGCGTGCCGCCGCCGGACTTCTCCTTGTCCGGGTCGGTGGTGGAGCAGCCGGCCGCCGCCAGCGGGACCGCCGCCGAGAGCAGGACGGTCGTGCGCAGGAAGTCGCGCCTCGAGGAAGTCATCATTGAACTCCTGGATGTGTGCCGCCGCGCCCGCGGGGGCGCGAACGCCCCCGCGGGCGCGGGGCCGATGATCGGGGATATGGAGTTGTCGGGGCAGATCAGGCGCCGACCGGCGTGAAGTCGCGGGCGCCGATGAACGAGGGGCGCGGGGTGGGGGCGGAGAACGGCTCGACGCAGGTGTTCTCCACGCTGTTGAACACGACGAACACGTTGGAGCGCGGGAACGGGGTGATGTTCCCGTTGGAGCCGTGCATGCAGTTGCAATCGAACATGGTCGCGGAACCCGCGGCCCCGGTGAACAGTTCGATTCCGTGCTTGTCGGCCAGGATCGACAGGCTGTTGGGGTCGGGCGTGCCGATCTCCTGGCCGCGCAGGGACTCCTTGTAGTGATCGGCGGGGGTCTCGCCGACACAGGCAACGAAGGTCTTGTGCGAGCCGGGCATGATCATAAGCCCGCCATTGTGCACGAAGTTCTCGGTGAGCGCGATGGAAATGCTCACCGCGCGCATGCGAGGCATGCCGTCCTCCGCGTGCCAGGTCTCGAAGTCCGAGTGCCAGTAGAAGTCCTTACCAGTGAACCCTGGCTTGTAATTGACCCGGCTCTGGTGAACGTAAACCTCGGTTCCCAGGATCTGCCGGGCCCGGCCGACCACGCGCGGGTCGCGGACGAGCGCCGCGAACACCTCGCTGATCTTGTGCACCTCGAAGATGGACCGGACCTCGTTGGAACCGCGCTCCAGAACGGTGCGCTCGTCGGCGAGGATCCGCTCGTCCGAGGACAGCCGGCGCAGCTCGGCGCGGTAGTCCTCGACCTCCTCCGGGGCGAGCAACTGGTCGACGGTCAGGTAGCCGTTGGCCTCGTAGGAGTCGAGCGTGGCGGCGTCGATCGGGCCGTCGGCGGCGGTGCCGCCGACGACCGGGTCCTGCCGGTAGAGCAGCGCGGCCTCAGCGCCCTTGCGGGTGGGATAGGCGTCGTCGATGGTCGGATGGGACTCGATGATGCTCATGCGTCCTCCTCGGTGAGCAGCGGGTAGACCCCGTTCTCGTCATGGACCTCCCGTCCGGTGCACGGCGGGTTGAACACGCAGACGGTGCGGACGTCCGTGTGCGCGTGCAAGGTGTGGTGCTCGTGCCCGTCCAGCAGGTACATGACGCCTGGCTCGATGCGGTGCTTCTCGCCGGTCTCCTCGTTGACCAGCTCTCCCTCGCCCTCGATGCAGTAGACGGCCTCGATGTGGTTCGCGTACCACATCGCGGTGCTGGTGCCCGCGTAGAGCACCGTGTCGTGCAGCGAGAACCCGACGCCCTCCTTGGCCAGCACCAGCCTGCGGCTGCACCACGTCTCCGCCTTGACGTCGCGCTCGGTGCCGACGACCTCGGTGAGGGAACGAACGATCATGAAACTCCTCTTTCCGCTTCTCGCATGCCGTTAACCTGCGGATTCGTCCGCGAATGTCAGACGGTGACGGATTCGCGGACAGCCTCCACCGACTCGGCGATGATCTCCAGGCCCCGGTCCAGCTCGGTCTCGGACGTGGTCAGCGGCGGCAGCAGCTTGACCACCTCGCCCTCCGGGCCCGAGGTCTCCATCAGCAGGCCGCGCGAGAACGCCTCGCCGCACACCCGCGGCGCCAGCGCCGGGTCCGACATGACCAGCCCCCAGGCGAGGCCGCGCCCGCGGACGCCGTCGACCGCGCCCGGGTGGGCGAGGGCGATCTCGTTCAGGGCGCGCTCGACCTGCTCGCCCTTGGCGAGGGTCTGCTTCTCCATGCCCTCGCCGGTCCAGTAGTCCTCCAGCGCCCCGACCGCGGTGACGAACGCCGGGTTGAACCCGCGGAACGTGCCGTTGTGCTCGCCGGGCTCCCACACGTCCAGCTCGCGCCGCATCAGCGTGATCGCGAACGGCAGCCCGTAGCCGCTGAGCGACTTTGACAGGCACACGATGTCCGGCTCGATCCCGGCCTCCTCGAACGAGAAGAACCCGCCCGTCCGGCCGCAGCCCATCTGCACGTCGTCGACGATCAGCAGGATCTCGTGCCGGCGGCACAGGTCGGCGAGGCCGCGCAGCCACTCGGCCGTCGCGACGTTGATGCCGCCCTCGCCCTGCACCGTCTCCACGATCACGGCGGCGGGCTTGTCCAGGCCGCTGCCGCTGTCGTCAAGCATCGTGTCCAGCAGCAGGAAGTCCGGCGTGCGGCCGTCGAGGTAGTCGTCGTACGGCATCGCGACGCCGTGGCCGAGCGGCACGCCCGCGCCGTGCCGCTTCATCGAGTTGCCGGTGACCGCGAGCGCCCCGAGCGTCATGCCGTGGAACGCGTTGGTGAAGCTCACGACGCTCTCGCGGCCGGTGTACTTGCGGGCCAGCTTCAGCGCGGCCTCCACCGAGTGGTTGCCCGCCGGGCCGGGGAACTGGATCTTGTAGTCGAGGCCGCGCGGTTCGAGCACCACCTCGTTGAAACGGTCCAGGAAGTCGCGCTTGGCCGTGGTGTACATGTCGAGGCTGTGCACGATGGCGTCGCTCGACAGGTAGTCCATGAGCCGGCGTTTCAGCTCCGGGTTGTTGTGCCCGTAGTTGAGGGTGCCTGCGCCGGCGAAGAAGTCCAGGTACCGGCGGCCGTTCTCATCGGTGACGTGGCTGCCCTGCGCGGTGTGGAACACCGCCGGCCAGCCCCTGCAGTAGCCGCGGACTTCCGATTCGAGACGGGCGAAAGTGTCCATGCTCTGCCTCCGGCAGTAGGGGTGGGAACGGGGTGATGACGCGAGGGGATGCGGGCGGACGTCCGGGCACCGCACGAGGACGTGCGGCATCGGGGACCGGGCCCCGGCGGGCCGTACGCGACGGCCGCGCGTCGCGGGACGGCCGCGCGCGCCCGGCGCGGGCCGGCCTCGGGCGCGCGGAGCGGGAACGCGCGGCACCGCGGTGTGCGGGGCGGTGGTGAACGGGGCGGTGGAACGTGCGGGGTGAATCCATGAGTGGTGGTGACATGTGGGGGTGGTGGACCTCTGGGGCTCTCTGCGGGTGGCGGGCCTGCGGCGCCGCGGGATCAGAACGGGCCGATCCTGAAGAGCACCTCGGGTTCGTGCTTCTCGGGGAGGTGCTCGGCCCCGAACAGCGGCGTGCGGACGAGCTCGGCCCCGCGGGCGCGGGCGAACGACTCGAACATCGCGGTGGACGCGGTGTTGGACGGTGTCACGGTCGCCTCCATGAACCGGTACCCGCGGGCGGACATCCGGTCGCCGAGCTCGTCGAGCATGCGTCTCGCCAGGCCCTGCCCGCGGTGCCCGTGATCGACGGCGACCTGCCAGACGAAGAACGTCTCGGGACTCGCCGGACGCGCGAAGCCGGTGATGAAACCGCAGGGGACGCCGCCGTCGCGCGCCACCACCGAGGTATCGGGGAAATCACGACACCACAGGGTGTAGCTGTACGGGGAGTTGACGTCCAG
This sequence comes from Actinomadura sp. J1-007, assembly GCF_009793335.1. GTDB lineage: Bacteria > Actinomycetota > Actinomycetes > Streptosporangiales > Streptosporangiaceae > Spirillospora > Spirillospora yumaensis. The sequence continues at coordinate 6,772,651 of NZ_WING01000001.1, forward strand.
CACGCGTGACTCGCGCGCCAGCCGCCACAACTCCGGACCGTCCTCCAGGCACGGCTCCTGGAGTTGCACGTCCGGTTCCGGATCGGTCCGGCGGATGGGGGATTCCAGGGGTTGCGCTGCCATGTCCAGGCAACTTAGCGAACCAACCTGAGTGCGCCGCGAGGATTGTTATCAGCGGGATGTTTGAGCGGCCGGCGAGCGGGTATGGCAGAACGCTTGCCAAAACCGGGTTCATTTTCGGACCCCGACGGCCCGCCGTCCCGGCGGTTTTCGGGCGGATACGCAGGGCGGTTGCGGGAAGCGCCGACGCCGCGCGCCCCCGCCACTTTGCGGGTCACTCTAGTGATTTGTCATCGATTCGCGAGACTTTTTATGTCTCATTTGTGTGAGGTGAATCACATATTTTTGATGGCAACGTGACGCGCGCGATGGGCGTCACGGTGTGACCGGGCAGGTCGAGGGGCATGCGGCCGGGCCGGTACGGGCGCGCGGGCGGGAGTCCTGAGAGGGAGCGACACCGCCACGCAAGGGCCCGCAGGGGTATCGCGAAGGGAAGAGATGGCTATCTGCGACGGTGAGGTCGCGGGGAGATTTCGGGGGACCGCGACCCCTGAAAGTCAGGCCCGATTCAGGCCCGCCCCGAGACCGCAATAAGTCCCGCTCCCAACTCCCTCCCGCCCGCGGGCCCACCCGCCGGCGACCGTTCGGGCCCGGCGCCCAGCCCGCGGTTCGCCCGCGCCCGGACGCGCCGCCCGGCCGCGAAAGGCCGCCCGCGCCCGCCGCCGACCGAACCGCGCGCGAGCGACCATTCAGCACCCGTTCAGCACCCGTTCAAAACCGACCAGAATCGTTGAGAGCCGTTCAGGAGCGGGCTTGTGACCGAGCTCGGGGCCCGTTCACGAGCGGGCTTGCGGCCGGGCTCGGGGACGGTTCAGGAGCGGGCGGCGAAGCGGTCGGTGGCCTCGATGAGGCGGTGCAGGGTGCCCGGCTCGGTGAAGGCGTGGCCCGCGTCGTCCACCAGGTGGAACTCGGCCTCTGGCCACGCGCGGTGCAGGTCCCACGCGGTCGCCGCCGGGGTGCACATGTCGTACCGCCCCTGGACGATCACGGCGGGGATGTGGCGGATCCTGTCCACGTCCCGCAGGAGCTGCTCCTCCTCGAAGAACCCGCCGTTGACGAAGTAGTGGTTCTCGATCCGGGCGAACGCCACGGCGTAGTCGGGCTCGTCGAAGCCGTCGACCAGTTCGGGGTCCGGCCGCAGCGTGATCGTCGAGCCCTCCCACGTCGCCCACGCGCGCGCCGCGGCGACCCGCACGTCGCGGTCGGCCGAGTTGAGCCGCTCGTGGAACGCCTCGATGAGGTCCTCGCGGTCGTCCTCGGGAATCGGCTCCACGTAGCGCTCCCAGAGGTCGGGGAACACCAGCGACGCGCCCTCCTGGTAGAACCAGTACAGCTCGAACGGGCGCAGCATGAAGATGCCGCGCAGCACCAGCTCGGTCACCCGCTCGGGATGCGCCTGCGCGTACGCCAGCGACAGCGCGCTGCCCCACGACCCGCCGAACACCAGCCACCGCTCGATGCCGAGGTGCTCGCGCAGCCGCTCCATGTCGGCGACGAGGTTCCAGGTGGTGTTGGCCTCAAGGGACACGCCGGGGTCCTTGGCGTGCGGGAGGCTCCGGCCGCAGTTGCGCTGGTCGAACAGCACGATCCGGTACGCCTCGGGGTCGAACTGCCGCCGGTGGTCGGCGTTGCACCCGCCGCCCGGCCCGCCGTGCAGGAACACCGCCGGCTTGCCGTCGGGGTTCCCGCAGACCTCCCAGTGGATCTGATTGCCGTCGCCGACGTCGAGCAGCCCGGAGTCGTACGGCTCGATCGGCGGATACAGGGTCCGAAGCTCCATGGACGGCCATCCTTCCATCCGTCCGCGGACGGGCGGGCGGAAGTGTGATCTGCGCCCCGATGTGCGCGAATAGACCGTGAGGATCAAGAAACTAAACCCCAAACTGGGCAAACGTTCTGCGCGTCGGCACTAGAGTGCCTGTGGTGAGCAGAGCGACGAGCCGACGGACGGCCCCCGGCCGCCGGGCGCGGAGCGACGCGAGCACGACGACCATGCAGGCCCCGCGTACGCGGCTCCGTGCCGCCTGGCGAGGAGACAAGTGAGCGAACTGAACGGATCGGGTGGTTCGCGAGGCGTCCCTGACGCCGGTTCGCCCTGGCCCCCCTTGGGCCGCGACGCGGGCCCGAAGCCCGACGTGCCCGTCCCGGCCGCCCAGCAGCCCATCCAGGTCACCAAGCAGCCCCCCGGCGAGCCCGCCGCCCGGCCGCCCGAGCCCGAGCCCGAGGCGCAGCCCTGGGACATCGTCGAGCGGCTGCGCCAGATGGCCGACCTCATCGGCGACGCCCTCGCCGCCGGCGAGCGCAAGGTCAGCGAGGCCCAGACCGACGCCGCCTCGCAGATCGCGACCGTGCAGGCCGAGCGCGACTCGGCCCAGCGCGACGCCGCCGCCGCGTGGGGCGAGGTCCAGCGCGCGCGGGGCCAGGCCGAGCAGGCCGACCGCCGCGCGGTCGAGGCCGAGCGCCGCGTCGCCGAGGCGCAGAACGAGGCGGCCCAGCAGATGTCCGCGCTCCAGGCGGAGAAGGAGTCGTCGCAGCGCGACGCCGCCGCCGCGTGGGGCGAGGTCCAGCGGGCCCGCGGCCAGGCCGAGCAGGCCGACCGCCGCGCGGTCGAGGCCGAGCGCAAGCTCGCCGACGCCGAGCGCCGCGTCACCGAGGTCCAGAACGACGCCGTCCAGCAGATCGCCGCCGCGCAGGGCGAGAAGGAGAACGCCCAGCGCGACGCCGCCGCCGCCTGGAACCAGGCGCAGCAGGGGCGCGCGCAGGCCGACCAGGCCCGCGGCCAGGCCGAGCAGGCCCGGCTCCAGGCCGACCAGGCGCGCGGGCAGGCCGAGCAGGCCCGCGCCCAGATGGAGCAGGCCCAGGCCGCCGCCGAGGCGGCCGAGCGCCGCGTCGCCGAGGCCGAGGCGACCGTCCGGCAGGCCATCACCCAGCGCGACGCGATGAGCGAGGCCCGCGACGACGCCGTGCGCGCCGTCGAGGACTCCGTCGGCGCGCGCCGTTCCGCCGAGGCCGAGCGCGACCGGGTGGCCGACCAGGCCGCCGAGCTGTCGCGCGCGCTGGAGACCGCGCACGCCGAGCTGGCCGGGCTGCGCGCCAAGGTCACCGACGCCGAGATGACCGCGCAGAACCTCCAGCACGCCGTCGCCGCCGCCGGCAAGGAGTCCGACGAGACCCGCCGCCGCGCCGAGGCCGCCGAACGGCGCGCCGCGGAGTTCGAGCGCCGCGCCCAGGAGGCCGAGCGCCGCGCCGCCGACGCCGAACGCCGCGTCGCCGAGTCCGAGCGCCGCGCGGCCGAGGCCGAGAACGAGCGCCAGCAGGCCCTCGACACCGCCGCGCAGTCGCTGGAGGCCGCCAAGCAGGCCGAACGCGAGCGCGACGCCAACAGCAAGGCCCGCGAGGCCGCCGAACGGACCCGCGAGGCCGCCGTCCAGGCGCAGGCCCGCGCCGAGTCGGAGCTGACCCTCGCGCGGGGCCGGGCCGACGCGGCGGGCAGGGAGCGGGACAAGGCCGTGGCCGGCATGCGCCAGATGGCGGCCGAGCGCGACGCGGTCGCCGAGAAGCTCGCCGAACGCGACCAGTGGGTCGACCAGCTCGCCCAGGCCGTCACCGAGCAGCGCGCGGCGATCGCCGAGCTCTCCCAGGAGCGCGACGCCGCCCGCAACGCCGCCGACCAGGCCCGCTCCCTGATCGACGAGCTCACCCGGCAGCTCCGCACGATCATGCCCACCGCCGCCACCCCCCGCCTCTGACCCCCCGGCCTCCCGCCCCGCGCCCGCGGGGCGGCGGGACCTCGCCGCGCGGCGCGGCCCGAAGGCCGGAGACCCGCCGGGGGCAGGGGCTCCGGCAGCCGCCGGATCGACGGTGTGCGCGGCGGCCCGGCGGAGAATCCGGCGGCCGGGCGGCCCCGGAAGCCGCTGACCAGGGGCCCCGCGCCCTCCCCGGGGACACGTCCCGGACGGCGCACGGTCGCGCGGCTGTTATCCTGGTGGCCCGTGGACAGTGCGGTTAACGTCCGCCTCGCAACGACCACGGGAGTCCTACTTGCCTTCGGCAGCCACGGGTAGTTCACGTCCTACCAAGCATCTGTTCGTCACCGGCGGTGTCGCCTCCAGCCTCGGCAAGGGACTGACGGCCTCCAGCCTGGGTCGGCTGCTCACCCTGCGCGGCCTGCGGGTCACCATGCAGAAGCTCGACCCGTACCTCAACGTCGACCCCGGCACGATGAACCCGTTCCAGCACGGCGAGGTCTTCGTGACCGACGACGGCGCCGAGACCGACCTCGACATCGGCCACTACGAGCGCTTCCTGGACACCGAGCTGCACGGCTCGGCCAACGTCACCACCGGCCAGGTCTACTCCAACGTGATCGCCAAGGAGCGGCGCGGCGAGTACCTCGGCGACACCGTCCAGGTCATCCCGCACATCACCAACGAGATCAAGGACCGGATCCGCGGCATGGCCGCCGACGACTCCGGCGTCGACATCGTGATCACCGAGGTCGGCGGCACGGTCGGCGACATCGAGTCGCTGCCGTTCCTGGAGTCGGTCCGGCAGATCCGCCACGAGATCGGCCGCGACAACTGCTTCTTCCTGCACGTGTCGCTGCTGCCCTACATCGGCCCGTCCGGCGAGCTGAAGACCAAGCCGACGCAGCACTCGGTCTCCGCGCTGCGCTCGATCGGCATCCAGCCCGACGCGATCGTGTGCCGCTCCGACCGGCCGATCACCGAGGGCCTCAAGCACAAGATCAGCATGATGTGCGACGTGGACCGCGAGGCCGTGGTCTCGGCGGTGGACGCCGCCAGCATCTACGACATCCCCAAGGTGCTGCACTCCGAGGGCCTGGACGCCTACGTGGTGCGCCGCCTCGGGCTGCCGTTCCGCGACGTGGACTGGGGCGCCTGGGACGAGCTGCTGCGGCACGTCCACCGGCCCTCCCGCGAGGTCACGATCGCGCTGGTCGGCAAGTACATCGACCTGCCCGACGCCTACCTGTCGGTCACCGAGGCGCTGCGGCACGGCGGGTTCGGCAACGACGCCAAGGTCAACATCCGCTGGGTCAAGAGCGACGACTGCGAGACCCCCGAGGGCGCGCGGCGCGAGCTCGACGGCGTGGACGGCGTCCTCATCCCCGGCGGGTTCGGCGTGCGCGGCATCGAGGGCAAGGTCGGCGCGATCCGGCACGCCCGCGAGCGCCGCATCCCCCTGCTCGGCATCTGCCTCGGCCTCCAGTGCATGGTCATCGAGGCGGCCCGCACGCTCGGCGGCGTCGCCGACGCCGGCAGCGCCGAGTTCGACGCCACCACCGCGCACCCGGTGATCGCGACGATGGCCGACCAGGTCGACGTCGTCGCCGGCGAGCGCGACATGGGCGGCACCATGCGGCTCGGCCTCTACCCCGCCGACCTCGGCGAGGGCACCATCGTCCGCGAGCTGTACGGCGAGGCCAAGGCGTCCGAACGGCACCGGCACCGCTACGAGGTCAACAACGCCTACCGCGCCGAGCTGGAGAAGGCCGGGCTGCGGTTCAGCGGGCTGTCCCCGGACGGCCGCCTCGTGGAGTACGTCGAGCTGCCCCGCGAGACCCACCCGTTCTTCGTCGGCACCCAGGCCCACCCCGAGTTCCGGTCCCGCCCGACCCGCCCGCACCCGCTGTTCACCGGCCTCGCCGCCGCCGCCCTCGACTACGCCGAGGCCCGCCGCAGCGGCGACGCGGTGACGGCCCCGTGAGCGGCGGCGCGACCCCGGGCCCGGACGACGTCCGCGACCGGCCCGAGCGCTGGGAGGTGGTCGAGGAGTCCCGCGCGTTCGAGGGGCACGTGTTCAACGTCCGCCGCGACCGCGTCCGGATGCCCGCCGGGCCGACCGCCGCCGCGGGCACCGAGGTCGTCGGCCGCGACGTGATCGAGCACCTCGGCTCGGTCGGCGTCCTCGCCCTCGACGACGGCGGCCGCGTCCTGCTGCTGCGCCAGTACCGGCACCCCGTCGGCTACCTGCTGTGGGAGGCGCCCGCCGGGCTCCGCGACGTCGCCGGCGAGCCGCTGCACAAGCTCGCCGAGCGCGAGCTGCTGGAGGAGGCGGGCTACCGCGCCGAACGCTGGGACACCCTCGCCGACGTCTTCCCCTCGTCCGGGATGTCCGACGAACGCGTCCGGATCTTCCTCGCCCGCGGCCTCACCGAGGTCCCCGCCGACCAGATCGACTTCGAGCGCCGGCACGAGGAGGCGGAGATGCCGGTCGTGTGGGTGCCGCTGGACGACGCCGTCCGCAAGATCTTCGCCGGGGAGATCCACAACATGATCGCCACGACCGGGATCCTCGCCGCGCACGCCGCCCGCGCCAACGGCTTCCGCGACCTGCGCCCCGTGGACGCCCCCGAGCGCTGACCCGTCCGCCTCCCGCGCGCACGCGCGGGGGAGGGAGCCGGACGTGCGGCGGCTCGCGGCCGGATGACATCTCCCTCGGTGGCGGGAACGGGCATGATGGGCACGAGCCGTTCCGCCCCGAGGGAAGAGGTGCCGCACTGACACCGAGCACGACACGCCGGAACGCCGTGCGGCCCCCCGAGGAGGACTCGACCCCCCGGTCCGCGCTGGAGTCAGCCGTGCGGACCTACCTCGGGCACCTGGCCGTCGAGCGCGGCCTCGCCGCCAACACCCTCAGCTCGTACCGCCGCGACCTGCGCCGCTACGCCGAGGTGCAGGCCGGGCGGGGCCGCACCGCGATCGACGCGATCGGCGAGGACGACGTGCGCGCGTTCCTCGTCGGGCTGCGCGAGGGCGACGAGGAGCATCCGCCGCTGTCGGCGGGCTCGGCCGCCCGCGCGCTCGTCGCCGTGCGCGGCCTGCACCGCTTCGCGCTGCGCGAGGGCCTCGCCCCCGCCGACCCCGCGCGCGACGTCAAGCCGCCCACCCCGCCCCGGCGGCTCCCCAAGGCCATCTCCATCGCCGAGGTCGAACGGCTCCTCGCCGCGTCCGGCGGCGCCGACGGCGACGCCGGCGCCGCGCGCGGCCTGCGCGACCGCGCCCTGCTCGAACTGCTGTACGGCTCGGGCGCCCGCATCTCCGAGGCCGTCGGGCTCGACGTCGACGATCTCGACCTGGGCGACGGGTTCGCCCGCGTGTCCGGCAAGGGCGGCAAGACCCGCGTGGTGCCGATCGGCGACTACGCGCGCCGCGCCGTCGAGGCGTACCTCGTGCGCGCCCGCCCCGAACTCGCCAAGGCGGGCCGCGGCGGGCCCGCGCTGTTCCTCAACGCGCGCGGCGGGCGGCTCTCCCGGCAGGGCGCCTGGATGGTCCTGCGCGCCGCCGCCGAACGCGCGAAACTCTCGGACGTCTCGCCGCACACCCTGCGCCATTCGTTCGCCACGCATCTGCTCGACGGGGGCGCGGATGTGCGCGTCGTCCAGGAATTGCTGGGGCACGCCTCGGTGACGACGACGCAGGTCTACACTCTGGTGACGGTCCAGCTGTTGCGCGAGGTCTACGCGACCTCACACCCTCGCGCGCGTGGCTGAACGGGTGCCGGCGGGGGGCCGGCGACAAATCCCGACTATCGGCGCGCGTCGGCTTGAGCCGTGGGGTGGCAAGCTCTAGAGTCCCCACTCTGGATGGCATTTTCGGGCCGCCGGGGAGGGATCTGGTGACCAGCACAAAGGCTCCGGAGGGCGTCCTGTCCTCCGCCACCATAGAGACCGATCCGCGTCGGGCCCTCGGCCCCACGCAACGGCCCGTTCCCGTGTTCCCGGACCCCGAGCCGCTCGCCGAGCACGGGCCCGCGCGGATCGTGTCGATCTGCAACCAGAAGGGCGGGGTCGGCAAGACCACCACCACCATCAACCTCGGCGCCGCGCTCGCCGAGTACGGCCGCCGCGTGCTGCTGGTCGACTTCGACCCGCAGGGCGCCCTGTCGGTCGGCCTCGGCAAGGGCGACCCGCGCCAGCTCGACATGACGATCCACAACCTGCTGCTCGAACGCGACACCGAGTGGGAGGACGTCGTCATCGAGACCGGCGTCGACGGGATGGAGCTGCTGCCCAGCAACATCGACCTGTCCGGCGCCGAGGTGCAGCTCGTCCACGAGGTCGGCCGCGAGTACATCCTCGCCGGGGCCCTGAAGTCGGCGGTGCCGCACTACGACTACATCCTCATCGACTGCCAGCCGTCCCTCGGCCTGCTCACCGTCAACGCGCTCGCCGCGAGCGACGGCGTGCTGATCCCGCTGGAGTGCGAGTACTTCGCGATGCGCGGCGTCGCGCTGCTGATGGAGACCATCGACAAGGTGCAGGGCCGGATCAACCCCGACCTCAGCATCGACGGCGTCCTCGGCACCATGTACGACTCGCGCACCCTGCACACCCGCGAGGTCCTCGGCCGCATCGTCGAGGCGTTCGGTGAGAAGGTCTTCCACACGGTCATCAACCGCACGGTACGGTTTCCTGACGCGACCGTCGCGGGGGAGCCGATCACGTACTTCGACCCCAACTCGATGGGGGCGAACGCATATCGTGGTCTGGCTCGGGAGGTGCTCGGAAGGTGGGCTCACGGCGGGTAAGTCTGCCCGGGGTGGATGAGATCTTCCGCCCCACGGCCCCCGCGGGCGGGCAGCCCGCGCCGGTCCCCGCCCAGGCCGAGCACCCGCGGCCCGCGCCCGCTCCCGCCCGGGCCCCGATCCCGGCGCAGAGCCCGGCCCCGGCCCGCCGCCCGACCGGGCGCCAGCGCCACGACTCGAAGATCACCGTGTACGTCTCCTCCGACGAGCTGCTCGACCTCGAACGGCTCCGCCTCACGCTCCGCGCCGACCACGGCCTGAGCGTCGACCGCGGACGGCTCGTCCGCGAGGCCGTCGCCGCGATGCTGGGCGACTTCGACGCCCGCGGCGAGCACAGCGTCCTGGTCCACCGACTCCGCGACGACGCCTGAGCCGCCGGTGCCCACCCCGCCCGAACAGGCAGAACGCCCAGCCCGCTCCGCTACCGTGAGCGGCGTGGACGAGACGCCGCCCGAACCGGAACGGGACGAGCGCGAGCCCCCCGGAGCGGCCGGCCCCGGCGGGCGGGCGGAGGCCGCCGCCACGGCGGAGCCAGGCGGAGCGGCCGCGTCCGGCGGCGCGGGCGGAGCGGCCGGGCCCGGCGGCGCGGGCGGAACGGGACAGGACGGCGAGGAGCAGCAGGGCTTCCGCGTCCACCTCGACAACTTCGAGGGGCCGTTCGACCTGCTGCTCGGGCTGATCTCCAAGCACAAGCTCGACATCACCGAGGTGTCGCTGCACAAGGTCACCGACGACTTCATCGCCCACATCAGGTCCCACGGCAAGGACTGGGACCTCGACCAGGCCAGCCACTTCCTGCTGGTCGCCGCGACGCTGCTGGACCTCAAGGCCGCCCGGCTGCTGCCGTCCGGCGAGGTCGACGACGAGGACGACCTGGCGCTGCTGGAGGCCCGCGACCTGCTGTTCGCCCGGCTGCTCCAGTACCGGGCCTACAAGGAGGTCGCGCGGGTCATCGCCGGGCGGATCGCCGACCAGGGCCGCCGCTTCCCGCGCGTGGTGCCGATGGAGCCCCGCTTCGCCAACCTCCTGCCCGAGGTGCTGCTCGGCCTCGGCCCCGAGGAGTTCGCGCGGCTCGCGGGCAAGGCACTCGCCCCGAAGGCGCCGCCCTCGGTGTCGGTTGAGCACATGTACCAGCCGAAGGCCAGCGTCAAGGAGCAGGCCGCCCTGGTCGTCGAACGGCTCCGCCGGCTCCGCAAGACCACCTTCCGCGTCCTCGCGGCCGACGCCGAGGGCACCTACGAGGTCGTCGCGCGGTTCCTGGCGCTGCTGGAGCTGTACCGCGAGCAGGCCGTGACGTTCGAGCAGCTCGAACCGCTCGGCGAGCTGCACGTCACCTGGACCGGCACCGACGACGGCGACGTCGAGGTCGGCGACGACTACGAGGGCTCCGCCGAGAAGCGGGCCAAGGACGACAAGGACCGGAAGGACGACAAGGACCGGCGGGACGCGCGGGACCGGCGGGACGAGCCGGACCCGGGCGCCCGGCCGGAGCCGGACGACCGGCCGGACCCGAAGGACAGGGACGAGAACACCGACGATGACTGACCGACCCAGCGAGGACGCCCGCGAGGGCGCCCCCGAGCCAGGCCCCGGGAACGCCGCGGAGCCCGCCCCCGCCGCGCAGCCGTTCAACGGAGCCGGGCCCTCGAACGGAGCGGGGCCCGCGAGCGCCTCCGAGAGCGCGGACGAGGCCGGACCCGAGGAACGCGCCCCGGAGGACGGGACCGACGCGGGCGCTGGCACCGACGGCGGCGGGAGCGCGGGGGAGGGGCTGCCGGGGCTGCGCGCCTCCGTCGAGGCGATCCTGCTCGTGGTGGACGAGCCGGTGGCCGAGATCACGCTCGCGCAGCTCCTGGAGCGCCCCCGGCACGAGGTCGCGGGTACGCTGCGTGAGCTGGCCGCGGAATACACCGAGCAGGGCCGGGGGTTCGACCTCAGGGAGGTCGCCGGCGGCTGGCGGTTCTACACCCGGGACGTGTGCGCCCCGGTGGTGGAGCGGTTCGTCACCGACGGGCAGCAGGCGCGGCTGACGCAGGCCGCGCTGGAGACGCTCGCCGTGGTGGCGTACCGGCAGCCGGTCAGCCGGGCCAGGGTGTCGGCGATCCGCGGGGTCAACAGCGACGGGGTGATGCGCACCCTGACGCTGCGCGGCCTCATCGAGGACGCCGGGCAGGACCCCGAGTCGCAGGCGCACCTCTACCGCACGACCGGGTACTTCCTGGAACGGCTCGGGCTGCGCGACCTGGACGAGCTGCCCGAACTGGCCCCCTACCTGCCCGACGACCTGCCCGACGACATCATCGAGGACAAGTGAAAGAGAACGAGGGCGTACGGCTCCAGAAGGTCCTGGCCGACGCCGGGATCGGCAGCCGCCGCCACTGCGAGGAGCTCATCGGCGAGGGCCGGGTCACCGTGAACGGCAACCGGGTGTTCCGGTTCGGCGAGCGCGTCGACCCCCAGCGCGCGGTCATCCACGTGGACGGCCGCCGGGTGGAGACCCGCGCCGAGATGCGGTACTACATGATCAACAAGCCGCGCGGCGTGGTCAGCACCATGGCGGACGAGCGGGGGCGCAAGTCCCTGGCCGACTACGTGGAGGTGCCCGAGCGGCTGTTCCACGTCGGCCGCCTCGACACCGACACCGAGGGGCTGATCCTGCTCACCAACGACGGCGAGCTGTCCCACCGGCTCACCCACCCGAGCTACGGCGTCGACAAGACGTACCTGGCCGAGATCCACGGCCCGATCCCCCGCGACCTCGGCAAGCGGCTGAGGGCCGGGGTGACGCTGGAGGACGGGCCTGCCAAGGCCGACAGGTTCCGGGTGTTCGACCAGGTCGGACGGCGCGTCCTCGTCGAGATCACCCTGCACGAGGGGCGCAAGCACATCGTGCGGCGGCTGCTGAAGGAGGTCGGGTTTCCGGTCCAGCAGCTCGCCCGCGTAGAGTTCGGCCCGATCAAGCTGGGCGCGCTGAAGCCCGGCGGGATGCGGGCCCTGACCGTCCGAGAGGTCGGGGAGCTGTACAAGGCCGTCGGGCTGTAGCCGGGCGGGCGGCGGAACGGGAGGAGTGCGAGGTGGCCGTACGAGCCGTCCGAGGGGCGACGCAGGTCGACGCCGACGACCGGGACCAGATCCTGGCGGCGACGACCGAGCTCGTCACCGAGGTCATGAGCAGGAACGGGCTGACCACCGACGACGTGATCAGCGTGGTCTTCACGGCGACGCCCGACCTGACGGCCGAGTTCCCCGCGCTCGCCGCCCGCAAGCTCGGCTTCCACGACGTCCCGCTGCTGTGCGCGAGCGAGATCGCGGTCCCGCACGCCCTCCCGCGCGTGATCAGGCTGATGGCCCACATCGAGACCGGCCGCCCGCGCTCGGACATCCAGCACGTCTACCTGCGCGGCGCGGTCGCCCTCCGCCTCGACATCGCCCAGTAGCCGGCAACGGTCCGTTCCGGGCTTCGGGAGGCCGCAGGCCCCTCATCGTTCGTGACGGTGAGGGGCCTCTCGCGTACGGTCACGGAAGTGAGGCGAGGCGGCCGTCTTCGGCGACCCGGATCGCGGTCCGGCCTCGGCCTTCGGGAAGGCCGCTAGGCTGGGCCGGTGGCTGAAGAAGGGATCGCGAGACGCGTCGTCGTCGTCGGAACCGGGCTGATCGGCACCTCGATCGCCCTCGCCCTGCGCGAACGCGGCACCGAGGTGCTGCTCACCGACCGCGACGCCGCCGCGCTGCGGATGGCCGTCGAGCTGGGCGCAGGCGACGCGCTGCCCGAGGGCGCGACCGCCGAGCCCGCCGACCTGGCGGTGCTGGCCGTTCCGCCCGCCGCCGTCGCCGTCACGCTGCTGGACGCCCAGAAGCGCGGCCTCGCGACCGCCTACACCGACGTCGCCAGCGTCAAGGCCGTGCCGCTCGCGCAGGCGGCCGAGCTCGGCTGCGACCTCACCACGTTCGTCGCGGGGCACCCCCTCGCCGGGAGCGAACGGTCCGGGCCCGCGGCGGCGCGGCCCGACCTGTTCCTCGGCCGTCCCTGGGCGCTGTGCCCGACGCCGGACGCCGCGCCCGAGGCCGTCGCGACCGTCACCGGCCTCGCCCGCGCCTGCGGCGCCGAGCCCGTCGTGGTCGAGCCGGGCGAGCACGACCGGGCGGTCGCGCTCGTCTCGCACGCCCCGCACGTGGTGTCCGCGGCCGTCGCCGCCCGGCTGACCGGCGCCGACGACGTCGCGCTCGGCCTGTCCGGGCAGGGCGTCCGCGACGTCACCCGCATCGCCGCGAGCGACCCGCGGCTGTGGATCGGGATCCTGTCGGCCAACTCCGAGCCGGTCGCCGACGTCCTGGAGGCCGTCGCGACCGACCTCGCCGTCGCCGCGTCGCTGCTGCGCGACGGCAGCGAGGAGGCCGCCGCGCACGTCGCCGACCTGCTGCTGCGCGGCAACGCGGGCCGTTCCCGCATCCCGGGCAAGCACGGCGGCGACCAGTCCGCCTACGCCGTCGTCCCCGTCGTCATCCCCGACCGGCCGGGCGAGCTGGCGATGATCTTCCAGGCGGCCGGGATCGCCGGGGTCAACATCGAGGACGTCACCATCGAGCACTCGCCGGGCCGCCCGCTCGGCGTCCTGGAGCTCTCCGTCGAGCCCGAGGCGGCCGAACGGCTCGCCGCCGAGCTGCGCGCCCGCGGCTGGTCCGTCCCCGGCTGAGCCCACTCGACCGCTCCGACCCCCTCGGACCGGTTCGGCGGGCCCGGCCCGTTCGGGCCCGTTCGGCGGGTCGGGTCCCTCTCGGGCCCGTTCGGCAGGGTCCGGCCTCCCTTCGGGCCCGTTCGGCAGAGGCCGCCCCTTCGGGCCCGTTCGGCCGCTCCGGCCCCCTCGGCCCGTTCAACAGGGTCCGGCCCGTTCGGCGGGGCCCGGCCCGGTCGGTGGGGGCGGGTGGGCTTCCGGGGTGGCGGGGCAGACGATCTTGGCCGTGGTGGTGGCCGGGGGCCGGTAATCTGGGCGGTTGGGGCTCGTTCGGGGGATCAGCACTGCTCGGGGCCGCCGCACGTCCGGCCGCCGGGCGCGGCACGGCCCTCGCGCGCCGCGCACCCCCGCGCCGGCGCACCGACCGCGCGATGCCCCCGGGCATCGGCCACGGGGTGTCGGCGCGCCGCCCGGAACGGTGCCGGCGGGCATCCACCACCGGTGCCCACGGGCACCGAACATGCGAAAGGGACGCGATCGTGACGCTCGTCATCGCCATGGACGGCCCGTCCGGGTCCGGCAAGTCCAGCGCCTCCAAGGGCGTGGCCCGCGCCCTCGGGCTGCGCTACCTCGACACCGGCGCCATGTACCGGGCCATGACCTGGTGGATGCTGCGCGAGGGCGTCCCGGTGGGGGACGCCGAGGCGGTCGCGGCCCGCGCCGGCGACCCGGTGATCGTGTCCGGCACCGACCCCGACGCGCCGACGATCAGCGTGGACGGCGCCGACGTGTCCGAGCCGATCCGCACCCGCGAGGTCACCAACGCGGTCAGCGCGGTCAGCTCCGTCCCGGCCGTCCGGGCGCGGCTGGTCGCGTTGCAGCGTGAGATCATGGCGGCGGGGGACATCGTGGTCGAGGGCCGCGACATCGGCACGGTCGTCGCGCCCGAGGCCCCGGTCAAGGTCTACCTCACCGCCAGCGAGGAGATCCGCGCCGCGCGCCGCGCCAGGGACCTGGCCGCCGATCCCGCCGCCTCGGTGGCGGTGACCCAGGCCGAGCAGGCCCGCCGGGACCGGCTCGACTCCACCCGCAAGGCGTCCCCGCTGGTCAAGGCCGCGGACGCGCACGAGATCGACTCGACCGAGCTGAGCCTCGGCGAGGTCATCGAGGCGGTCGTCCGCCTCGCCAAAGAGACCGACTGAGCGTGCTGGAGGGGTGCGGCGCCGACTGGACCGGACGGCGGCGGAGGAGCGACGAGGCAGGGCGGCGCCGGACGGCGCCCCGGAAGCACGCGGGAAAAGACTGTGACTGAATACGAGATCGAGACGTTCGAGGCGCCCGAGCAGGACGAGCACGAGCTCGCTCCGGCGCCGGTGGTGGCCGTGGTCGGCCGGCCCAACGTCGGCAAGTCGACGCTGGTCAACCGGATCCTCGGCCGCCGCGAGGCCGTCGTGGAGGACGTGCCGGGGGTGACCCGCGACCGCGTCGCCTACGAGGCGACGTGGAGCGGGCGGCGGTTCACCGTCGTGGACACCGGCGGCTGGCTGCCCGACGCGTCCGGGCTGGCCGCGGCGATCGCCGAGCAGGCGCGGCTGGCGGTGGAGCTGGCCGACGTGGTGATGTTCGTGGTCGACGCGACCGTCGGCGCGACCGACGTGGACGAGGCCGTGGTGGAGATCCTGCGCCGTTCGGGCAAGCCCGTCGTGCTCGTCGCCAACAAGGTGGACGACATCGGCGCCGAGTCCGACGCGGCGGCGCTGTGGTCGCTCGGCATCGGCGAGCCGCACGTGGTCAGCGCCCTGCACGGGCGGGGGAGCGGCGACCTGCTCGACGCGGTGCTGGAGGCGCTGCCCGAGGAGGCGCCCGCCGAGACGTTCGGCGAGGCGGGCGGCCCCCGCCGGATCGCGCTGCTCGGCCGTCCCAACGTCGGCAAGTCCAGCCTGCTCAACAAGCTCGCCGGGGAGAACCGCGCCGTCGTCGACGCGGTCGCCGGGACGACCCGCGACCCGGTGGACGAGGAGATCGAGCTCGGCGGCAAGGTGTGGCGGTTCATCGACACCGCCGGGATCCGCCGCCGGCACCGCGAGAACCAGGGCGCCGACTTCTACGCGACGCTGCGCACCCAGTCGGCGCTCGAACGGGCCGAGGTCGCGGTCGTGCTGATCGACGCCGACGAGCCGCTCGCCGAGCAGGACCTGCGGATCGTCTCGATGGTGATCGACTCGGGCCGGGCCCTGGTCATCGCCTACAACAAGTGGGACCTGCTGGACGAGGAGCGCCGGCACTACCTGGAGCGCGAGATCGACCGGCAGCTCCACAACGCCCGCTGGGCGCCGCGGGTCAACATCTCGGCCCGTACCGGACGGCACGTGGACAAGCTCGTGCCGGGTCTGGAGACGGCCCTGGCGGGCTGGGGGCAGCGCGTCCCGACGTCCAAGCTCAACCAGTTCTTCGCCGACCTGGTCAACGCGCACCCGCACCCGGTGCGCGGCGGCAAGCAGCCGCGCGTGCTGTTCGCGACGCAGGCCGGCGTCCGCCCGCCGCGCTTCGTGCTGTTCACCTCGGGCTTCCTGGAGGAGGGCTACCGGCGCTTCATCGAGCGGCGGCTCCGCGAGGAGTTCGGGTTCGCGGGCACGCCCCTCGACATCACGATGAAGATCCGCGAAAAGCGCGGCAAGCGCAAATAACCGCGCCATGGCCCGCCGGGAGACCTTTCCCCGGCGGGCCGCGGCGTGTCAGGATGCACATCACGGCCGCCGATGTAAGCTGACGCTTACTCGTTGACCGAGCAACGGGTGTGTGGTCTAGTTCTGGTGGGCGGATTTCCGGACGTCAGGGCGCGGGTCGAGGGGTGCGACGTGAAGCTCTTGGTGCTCATCTCCGCAGCGTTGGTCTGCCTGGCGCTCGCGTTCGTGTGGCGCGAGCCGTGGCTCGGCGGCATCGGCCTGCTGATCGCGTTCGTCGCGATGTTCACCGACCGCGACGACGTCCGCCTCGATGACGAGAAGGGCAGCTACGAGACCACCAAGTCGGTCCGCAACATGCGCGGCCGCAACCGCTGACCCTCGTCCCTCCCCGGTCGCGACGGCGACGGCCACCGGCTCGCGCCGGTGGCCGTGCTCGTTCGGCCGGGTGCCGTCCTTGTGTGTGAGTGCTGTCAGCCGTGCGGGCGTTCGCCCGGTTCCGGTGCCACGCGCTGGTCCGGCGGGGCCGGGTCGGGCGGGGCCTGCCGCGGCACCGCCGGAGCGGGGCCCCCGGCGTGGCGGCCGGCCTGGGCGTCGCGGCCGTACCGGCCCTGCGTCGGCGCGATGGGCTGCGTCGTGCCCGCGCCGCCGGGCCGTCCGGTCCACGCGGGCCCCTCGGCCTCCTCGGCCGCCGCCGCCCGCGCGGCGTCGGCCTCGCGCACGCCGACCACCGCGAAGCGGCCGAGCGCGACCGCGGCGAGGAACACCGCGACGACGCCGAGGGCGGTGAACCCCGCGAGCTGCTCGGCCACGCGGTGTCCCTCCTCGGTGCCGAGCGGCGCGCCGACGCCGTCCACGTCCCACAGCGTCGCGACGGTCGGTCCGACCGCGAACCAGCCGCCGCCGAGGACGGCCAGCCACGCGCCCGCCATCGCGAACGCCCGGTTGGCGGCCAGCAGCACGATCAGTCCGCCGAGCCCGACCGCGACCGCGGGCGCGACGCTGAGCTGGAGCCGGTCGGTGTCGTAGACCCACGTCTCGTCGGGGGCGAAGCCGAAGTCCAGGTACGGGCCGACGAACGGCAGCAGCCCGCCCCACAATCCCAGAAGCACCAGCAGGACTCCGCTGAGGACGCCCCTGGTGCGCGGTACTCGCATGGTCCCAGTCATGATCGCTCCTCCTGACCGGGTGGTAGGTCCGTGCCCACCCCTTTACCCGGCGCGGATCGCTCCAAGCACGCTGCCCGGGGACCTGCGGATACCCGGCCGCGCCCCTACGCGGACGCGGCGTCCGCGCGCGGAGCGGGCGGAGCGGAGGGCGTCGAGCGGCTCGTCCCGTAGGCCGTCCGGACGAACGAGCCGAGATCGGCGATCGCGGCGCGCGACTCGGGGAGCAGCGGCCCGAACATCTGGAACACGTGCACCTGCCGGTCCCAGACCTGGAACGTCGTCGGCACGCCGGCCTCGGCGAGGCGCCGCGCCATCAGCTCCGAGTCGCAGTAGAGCAGTTCGGTCGAGCCCGCCGTGAGCAGCACCGGCGGCAGCCCGGCGAGGTCGGCGCGGATCGGCGAGACGGACGGGTCGGCGAGGTCCAGGTGGCTGAGGAAGCCCTCGACGAGCCGTTCCAGCAGGGCGCCGGGCGCGGACGGGTCGAGCTTCATGTTGGCGTGCGCGAGCTTGGAGGTCAGGTCCATGTCGAGCATGGGGGAGATGGCGACGAGGGCGGCGGGCATGGGCAGCCCCTCGTCGCGGGCGCGCAGCGCGGTGGAGAACGTGAGGTGCCCGCCGGCCGAGTCGCCCATCACCACGACGTCGCTCGCCCGGACGCCGCGTTCCTCCAGCAGCCAGCGGTAGGCGGCGACGCAGTCGTCCACCTCGCGCTCGAACGGCACGGCCGGGATCATCCGGTAGTCGACCGACAGCGCGGGCACGCCGGACGCGGCGCTGAACCGCGACACCATCCGCCGGTGCGTGTTGAGGCCGCAGCAGATCCAGCCGCCGCCGTGCAGGTAGAGGATCACCCGGTCGCGGCCGCGGCCGACGCCGGGCCCGTGCACCCACTCCGCGCCGAACCCGTCGAACCGCACCGGCTCGCAGTGCGTGCCCTTCGGCGGGCGGGCCCGTCCGGCGAGACGGTCGAGAGACGCGGCGCGGCGCAGCGCCCGCTCGTCGATCGGGAGCTTGGCGACCCTGGTCAGCCCCGGCCTGAGCAGGCCGCGGACGCCCGAGGAGACCGCCCTTGAGCGCAGGCTCGCCGTCCCGCGTCGTTCGATCACCAGTGTCGTCGGCTGTGCTGCTCCGGGCACGGGGCCTCCTCGTCGCGGGTCGTCCCTTCGATGGTGGCACCGCGGGGGCCGATCGGGGAAGACCGAATCCGAATCTCGTTCTATTGGAGCATCTGCCAGGCTTTCGGGCCCGTACAGCTTGCAAACAGTGGAGAGTCGCCCAGGTGTGGCTGGCATCTGCGAGGGTCTAGGCTGTGCCGCGTGACGACGTTCAGGATCAGCGAGGCCGCCGGGCTGCTCGGGGTCAGCGCCGACACCGTCCGCCGGTGGGTGGACGGCGGCCGGCTCCCCGCGTCGCGCGACGCGCACGGCCACCGGCTCGTTCCGGGGGCCGAGCTCGCCGCGTTCGTGCGCGACCAGGCCCGGCAGGGCGCGGCGGGCGGCGGCGCGGGGACGGGCCCGGGATCGGGCGAGCCGGGCGAACGGTTCTCGTCCGCCCGCAACCGGATGCGCGGGATCGTCACCGACGTCGTCCGCGACGGCGTGATGGCCCAGGTCGAGATCCAGGCCGGGCCGTTCCGGGTCGTCTCCCTGATGAGCCGCGAGGCCGCCGACGAGCTCGGCCTGGAGGTCGGCGTGGTCGCCGACGCCGTCGTGAAGTCCACCAACGTCGTGGTCGAAGTGACCGACCCGGGCTGAAGGAGAACCGTGTCCCACCAGATGGCCGGGCGGAGCCCCGGCGGCCCCGGCGGTCCCGGCGTCCGCGCCGTCCGCGCCCGGCTTCCGCGCCGCGCGTCGGCGGCGGCCGCCCTTTCCCTGCTGCTCGCCGCCGGGTGCGGCGACACCGGCGACGGCGGGTCCGGCGGCTCGGGGAGCGGGTCCGGCGGGACGCTCACCGTCTTCGCCGCCGCCTCGCTGACCGAGTCGTTCACCGCGCTCGGCAAGAGCTTCGAGAGTTCCCACGCGGGGGTGAAGGTCAGGTTCAACTTCGGCGGCAGCTCCACGCTCGCTCAGCAGATCGCGCAGGGCGCCCCGGCGGACGTGTTCGCCGCCGCGAGCCCGGCCACGATGAAGCCCGTCTCGGACGGCGGGGACGCGGCGGGCCCGCCCCGGGTCTTCGCGCGCAACCGCCTCGTCATCGCCGTTCCGAAGGACGACCCCGGCAAGGTGAAGGCGGTCTCCGACCTCTCGCGTCCCGGCCTGAAGGTCGTGCTGTGCGCGGAGCGGGTCCCGTGCGGCGCCGCCGCCGAGACGGCCCTCGCCGCCGCCGGCGTCAAGGTCGCCCCCGCCTCGCGCGAGCAGGACGTCAAGGCGGTGCTGACCAAGGTCCGGCTCGGCGAGGCCGACGCCGGACTCGTCTACCGCAGCGACGCGAGGTCGGCGTCCCCGCAGGTCAAGGGCATCGAGTTCGCCGAGTCGGCGAAGGCGGTCAACGACTACCCGATCACCGTCCTGAAGAAGGCCCCGAAGGCCGCGCTCGCCGGCGAGTTCGTCAAGCTGGTCCTGTCGCCCCAGGGCAGAACCGCCCTGACCGGCGCCGGATTCGAGACCCCATGACCGAGCGACCCCGCCGCCCCCACGATGCGCGCTCGGCGCCGGCGGCCCCCGTGGCGGAACGGCCCGGGGCCGCGCAGTGTTCGGGGCCGCGAGGTGCTTGGTGGCGCGAGGAGTCCGGGGCCGCGGGGTGTCCAGAGCCGCAGGGTGTTCCGGGGCCGCGGGGAGTCCGGGGGTGTTCGGGGGCGTGAGGTGGTCGGGGAGGGGGAGGGGCGGTGACGGGAGGAAAGGCGTGTTGAGGCGGGGGTGCCGGGCGGGAGGGCGGCGCCCACGGTTGAGCGGGGGCTTGGGCGGGCGCCTTGGATGCTTGTGGCGCCTGCGCTCGTGGGGCTGGCGTTCCTTGTGCTGCCGCTTGTCGGGCTGCTCGTGCGGGCGCCGTGGTCGACGCTCGGGACGCGGCTCGGGGAGCCGCAGGTGCTGGAGGCACTACGGCTCTCGCTGGTCAGCGCGACGCTCGCGACGGGGCTGTGCCTGCTGCTCGGGGTGCCGCTCGCGTGGCTGCTCGCGCGCGTGCCGTTCCCCGGGGCCCGGCTGGTCCGCGCGCTCGTGACCGTTCCGCTCGTGCTGCCGCCGGTGGTCGGCGGCGTCGCGCTGCTGCTGGTGCTCGGCCGCAAGGGCCTGGTCGGCGGGTGGCTCGACGCGGCGTTCGGGATCACGCTGCCGTTCACCACGGCCGGGGTCGTGCTCGCCGAGACGTTCGTCGCGATGCCGTTCCTGGTGATCAGCGTGGAGGGCGCGCTGCGCGCCGCCGACCTGCGCTACGAGGAGGCCGCCGCGACCCTCGGGGCCACCCGCTGGACGGCGTTCCGGCGCGTCACCCTCCCGCTCGTCGCGCCCGGGGTCGCGGCCGGGGCGATCCTGTGCTGGGCGCGGGCGCTCGGCGAGTTCGGCGCGACGATCACGTTCGCGGGCAACTTCCCGGGCCGCACGCAGACCATGCCGCTGGCCGTCTACCTGGCCCTGGAGACCGACCCGCAGGCGGCGATCGTGCTGAGCCTCGTGCTGCTCGCGGTGTCCGTCGCCGTCCTCGCCGCCCTCCGCGACCGCTGGGTGAACGCCACGTGAGCGGCGGCCTGGACGCCCGGCTGGTCGTACGGCGCGCGGCGTTCGACCTCGATGTGGAGCTGGCCGCCGCGCCCGGCGAGGTCGTCGCGCTGCTCGGGCCGAACGGGGCGGGCAAGAGCACCGCGCTGCGCGCCCTCGCGGGCCTGGTCCCGATGGCGGGCGGGCACGTGCGGGTGGACGGCGCCGACCTGCGGGCCCTGCCGCCCGAACGGCGGGGGATCGGCATGGTCTTCCAGGACTACCTGCTGTTCCCGCACCTGAGCGCGCTCGACAACGTGGCGTTCGGGCTGCGCTGCCGGGGCGCCCGCAAGCGCGAGGCGCGGCGCGAGGCGGCCGGGTGGCTGGACCGCGTCGGGCTCGCCGGGCACGCGTCCGCGCGCCCGCGCGCGCTGTCGGGCGGGCAGGCGCAGCGCGTCGCGCTCGCCCGCGCGCTCGCGACCCGGCCCGGCCTGCTGCTGCTGGACGAGCCGCTCGCCGCGCTCGACGCCCACACCCGGCTGGAGATCCGCGCGGCGCTGCGCCGCCACCTGGAGGGGTTCGGCGGCGCGGCGGTGCTGGTCACGCACGACCCGCTGGACGCGATGGTGCTGGCCGACCGGCTCGTGGTGATCGAGGACGGACGGCTCGTCCAGCAGGGCACGCCCGCCGAGGTCGCGCGCCGTCCCCGCACCGGGTACGTGGCGCGGCTCGTCGGGCTCAACCTGTACCGGGGGCGGGCGGACGGCGGCACCACGGTCACCGTGCGGGCGGTCCAGGGCGAAGGTTCCGGGGGACAGGGGACGTCCGGCGTCGCTACGATGGACACCGTCGACTCTCTGACTGGTGACGTTTTCCTAGCCTTCTCGCCAGCATCGGTCGCGCTGTACCGGACTCGCCCGGACGGCAGCGCGCGCAACCTCTGGCGTGCGCGTGTCGGTTCCGTGGAACGGCAGGGAGACCGCGTCCGGATCCAGCTCGAAGCCCCGCCTTTCCCCGCGGTCGCGGAGGTCACTCCAGCGGCCGTCGCGGAGCTGGAATTGGCGGAGGGCACGACGATATGGGCGGCCGTCAAGGCCACCGAAACCCACGTTTACCCAGCTTGAGCACCGTTAAGCCGAGAGTGGCCGCGCGACGTCCGTGGCGCCCGTGGCTAGGTGATATCAATCACAAAAGGCGACGGGAAGACCCAAAAGCGGGCCGGATTGGTCCAGACCAAATGGCAAAAACGACGGGTCTTGTTCATCATGCAAAGATCCTGCGAACCGCTGAAGGAGTTGCCCGTGTCCAACCAGATCCCCGGCCTCGACCAGGCCCCGACCGGTCACACCGAGCTGATCGACTGGGTGCGCGGGATCGCCGAGCTGACCCAGCCCGACCGGATCGAGTGGTGTGACGGCTCGGACGCCGAGTGGGAGCGCCTGACCGGCCTCCTCGTCGAGCAGGGCACGTTCAAACGCCTCGACCCGGCGAAACGGCCCAACAGCTTCTACGCCGCCTCCGACCCGAGCGACGTGGCCCGCGTCGAGGACCGGACGTTCATCTGCTCCGAGCGCGAGCAGGACGCCGGCCCCACCAACAACTGGATCGCGCCCGCGGAGATGCGCGCGACCTTCGGCGAGCTGTTCAAGGGCGCGATGAAGGGCCGCACCATGTACGTGGTGCCGTTCTGCATGGGCCCGCTCGGCGGCAACATCTCCCAGCTCGGCGTGGAGATCACCGACTCGCCGTACGTCGCCGTCTCGATGAGGATCATGACGCGGATGGGCGAGGGCGCCCTGCGGCTGATCGAGGAGCGCGGCTCGTTCGTCAAGGCCGTCCACTCGGTCGGCGCGCCGCTCGCGCCGGGCCAGGACGACGTCGCGTGGCCGTGCAACGAGACCAAGTACATCTCGCACTTCCCCGAGACCCGCGAGATCTGGTCGTACGGCTCGGGCTACGGCGGCAACGCGCTGCTCGGCAAGAAGTGCTACGCGCTGCGCATCGCCTCGACCATGGCCCGCGACGAGGGCTGGATGGCCGAGCACATGCTCATCCTCAAGCTCACCCCGCCGACCGGCGAGACCCGGTACGTCGCCGCCGCGTTCCCGTCGGCGTGCGGCAAGACCAACCTCGCGATGCTGGAGCCGACCATCCCGGGCTGGAAGGTCGAGACCATCGGCGACGACATCGCCTGGATGCGGTTCGGCGACGACGGCCGGCTCTACGCCATCAACCCTGAGGCCGGGTTCTTCGGCGTCGCGCCCGGCACCGGCGACTCCACCAACGCCAACGCCGTGAAGACCCTGTGGGGCAACTCCATCTTCACCAACGTGGCGCTCACCGACGACGGCGACGTGTGGTGGGAGGGCCTCACCGACGAGCCGCCCGCGCACCTCACCGACTGGAAGGGCAACGACTGGACGCCGGAGTCCGAGACCCCGGCCGCCCACCCGAACGCCCGCTTCACCACCCCGGCCGGGCAGTGCCCGATCATCGCGCCGGAGTGGGAGGACCCGAAGGGCGTGCCGATCTCGGCGATCCTGTTCGGCGGGCGCCGCGCGAGCGCCGTGCCGCTCGTCACCGAGTCGTTCGACTGGCAGCAGGGCGTGTTCCTCGGCGCGAACGTCGCGTCGGAGAAGACCGCCGCGGCCGAGGGCAAGGTCGGCGAGCTGCGCCGCGACCCGTTCGCGATGCTGCCCTTCTGCGGCTACAACATGGGCGACTACTTCGGCCACTGGCTGAAGATCGGCAAGTCCACCGACGCGGAGAAGCTGCCGCGCATCTACTACGTCAACTGGTTCCGCAAGAACGCCGACGGCAAGTTCATCTGGCCCGGCTTCGGCGAGAACAGCCGCGTCCTGAAGTGGATCGTCGAGCGGCTGAACGGCCAGGCCGACGCCGTCAAGTCCCCGATCGGGCACCTGCCGACGCGGGAGGCGCTCGACACCGAGGGCCTGCGGATCGACGACGCCGACCTCGACACGCTGCTGTCGGTCGACACCGACGTCTGGAAGGAGGAGGCCGCGCTCGTGCCCGGCCACTTCGAGACGTTCGGCGACCACCTGCCGAAGGAGCTGTGGGACGAGTACAACGCCCTGGTCAACCGGCTCGGCCACTGACCGGCGGCCGGATCCGCCGCGTTCGCGCGGCTGACCGGGCCTGAGCGGCGCGCTGCGGGACCATGCCTCGGTGAGGCGTGGTCCCGCCGTCGCGTTCCGGGGCGGCGGCCCGAGCGTCGTGGCCCGCGGCGGCCGCCGGGGGCCGGCGGGCGGCGCACGCCGGTGACCCGCGCGCGACGGCGGGCGAGTTCGCGGGAACTTTGCCCAGTTCGTGTGGGCGCTTGGCTTTCCCGGCAGCGGACGGCGGTTAGCGGTGTGGTGAGGAGAGCCGGCGCGTTCCCGCCACCGGAGGCGCGGCCGGCGACGCTTCTGGAGGCGGTCATGTTCGATCAGATCACGCGGCACTGGTGGGTGCTCGCGCTGCGCGGCGCGTTCGCCGTGCTGTTCGGCCTCGTCGCCTGGATCTGGCCCGGCATCACGGTGTGGGCCCTCGTCGTCCTGTTCGGCGCGTACGCGCTGGTGGACGGCCTGTTCTCGCTGGTCGGGGCGTTCCGCGGCGTGCCCGGCCAGTCGCGCGGCTGGCTCGCGCTCGCCGGAGTGGCGGGCATCGTCCTCGGCCTCGCGGCGCTGATCTGGCCCGCCATCACGGGCCTCGCGCTGCTGATGCTGATCGCGGTGTGGGCGGTCGTCACGGGCGTGATGGAGATCGTCGCCGCGGTCGCGCTGCGCAGGGAGATCCACGGCGAGTGGCTGTACGCGCTCACGGGCGTGGTGTCGGTGGTCTTCGGGGCGCTGCTGTTCGCGTGGCCGGTGTCGGGGGCGCTCGCGGTCGTCTGGCTGATCGGCCTGTTCTCGATCCTGTTCGGCGCCGTGATGATCGGCGCCGCGTTCCGGCTCCGCAGGCTCGGCGAGGAGTCGCGCCGCGCCGGGCGCGGCATGGGCGGCGCGCCCGCGCACGGCTGACGCCGCCGCCCGCCGGGGCGGAAACCTCAGGTTTGGTTGAGGAGCGGGTAGGGTCGGGCGCATGACACGCCTTGAGCATCGCGTCCACGAACTGACCGTCGGCCAGCTCGCCGAGCGCAGCGGCGTGGCGGTCTCGGCCCTGCACTTCTACGAGTCCAAGGGGCTGATCAGCAGCCGCCGGACGCCCGGCAACCAGCGCCGGTTCAGCCGGGACACGCTGCGCCGCGTCTCGTTCATCAGGATCTCCCAGCGGGTCGGCATCCCGCTCGCCGACATCCGAGAGGCGCTCGGCACCCTGCCGGAGGAGCGCACCCCGACCGTCGCGGACTGGGCCCGCCTCTCCGAGACGTGGCGCACCGACCTCGACGACCGGATCGCCCAGCTCGAACGGCTCCGCGACAACCTCACCGACTGCATCGGCTGCGGCTGCCTGTCGATCAACAAGTGCGCGCTCGCCAACCCGTACGACCGGCTCGGCGACGAAGGGCCGGGCCCCCGCCGCCTCCTCGTCCAGCGCGGCGCCCGCCCCGCCGAGCGGGAGCACCACGCCGACGGCCAGGACACCCCGCCCCCGCCGCCCCGCCCCGGCGCGGACGCCCCCGAGGACTCCCAGCCCCAGGACCCCTGCGACAACACCTGCCTCTGACCCGCACACCCGCCGCCGACCGCTGAGCGCAAGCCCGCCGACCGCGGCCGGCCGACCGCAAGCCCGTCGACCGCAAGCCCGCCGACCGCCGACCGCGGCCAGCCGAGCGCCGACCATGGCCCGCCGAGCGCAGCCCGCCGACCGCGGCCAGCCGAGCGCCGACCACGGCCCGCCGACCGCAAGCCCGTCGATCGCGGCTCGGAGCGGCGGTCTCGCCCGCCGCTCCGGGGCCGCGGGGCGGTCAGGGCTGGGTCAGCGGTGGTCGCGGATGCGCTGGTCGCGGCCGTGGGGGTCGATGCGGCGCGGCGCGGGTTCGCGGCCGATCGGCTGGGCGGACGGCGGCGGCGACGGTACCTGCTCGATCGGCAGCTCGACCGGCTTGCCGTCGGGCGCGAGCGTGAACTCCTCGTCGTGGTGCCGGACCTTGAGCCCCGGGCCGTCCATCAGCTCGTACGTCGCCGACTCGCCCGTCACCGTCACCTTGAGGCGGTTGCCGCGGTAGCGCAGCCGGAACGCCATGCGGCTGATCCCGCCGGGCAGGCGCGGCGCGAACCGGAGCCGGCCCTCGGCCGCGCGCATCCCGCCGAACCCGGCGACCAGGCCGCTCCAGCCGCCCGCCATCGACGCGATGTGCAGGCCGTCGCGGGTGTTGCCGTTGATGTCGTGCAGGTCGAGCAGGGCCGTCTCGCCGAGGTAGTCGTGGGCGAGTTCGAGCTGCCCCACCTCGGCGGCGATCACCGCCTGCGTCTGCGCCGACAGGGACGAGTCCCGGACGGTCAGCGCCTCGTAGTACTCGAAGTTGCGGGCCTTCTGCTCCGGCGTGAACGCCTCGCCGCACAGGTGCAGCGCCAGCACCAGGTCGGCCTGCTTGATGACCTGCTTGCGGTACAGGTCGAAGTACGGGAAGTTCAGCAGCAGCGGGTAGTGGTCGGGCTTGGTCGCCGCGAAGTCCCAGCGGGCGTGGTTGGTGAACCCCTCGTTCTGCGGGTGCACGCCCATCCGCTCGTCGAACGGGATCAGCATCGCCGCCGCCGCGTCCCGCCACGACGCGGCCTCCTCGGTCGTGACCCCGAACCGGTCGGCCAGGTCCGGGTGCTTCATCGCGATCGCGGCGGCGCCCTGGAGGTTCCGGCGGGCCATCAGGTTCGTGTAGACGTTGTTGTCGACCACGGCGGTGTACTCGTCGGGGCCCGTCACGCCGTCGATCCGGAAGACGCCCTCGACGTCGTGGTGGCCGAGCTTGCGCCACAGCCGCGCCGTCTCGACCAGGATCTCCAGCCCGACCTCGCGTTCGAACCGCTCGTCCTCGGTCGCGTCCACGTACCGGATGACGGCATCGGAGATGTCGGCGTTGATGTGGAACGCGGCCGTCCCCGCGGGCCAGTACCCGGAGCACTCCTGCCCGCGGATCGTCCGCCACGGGAACGCCGCGCCGGTCAGCCCGAGCTGGGTGGCGCGCTCGCAGGCGAGCGGCAGCGTCATGTGCCGCCAGGCGAGCGCGTCGGCCGCGGCGCCCGGCTGGGTGTAGGTCAGCACGGGCAGCACGAACGTCTCGGTGTCCCAGAACGTGTGCCCGTCGTACCCGGGGCCGGTCAGGCCCTTCGCGGGGATCATCCGGCGCTCGGCGCGGGCGCCCGCCTGGAGGATGTGGAACAGGCCGAACCGCACCGCCTGCTGGATCTCGGCGTCGCCGTCCACCTCGATGTCGGCGCCCTGCCAGAACTCGTCGAGGTAGTCGCGCTGCTCCTTCAGCAGCCCGTCCCAGCCGGTCTGCCGCGCGCCCGCGAGCGCCCCGACCACCTGGTCGTGCAGCGCCGGGCGGGACCGCTGGCTGGACCAGCCGTACGACAGGTACTTGATGATCCGCAGCCGCTGCCCGGGTTCGAGCCGGGTCGCGACCGTCAGCCGGCCGACGTCGGCGGAGCTCTCGGTGTCGACCGCCATCGACTCGGGGCCCTCGATCTCGTGGGACATCCCGGCCGCCATCCGCAGGCCGCTGTTGCGGGTGCGGTGCAGCAGCAGCACCTTCGTGCCGTTCGCGACGTGCTCCTCGCTGACCAGCGGGGACTCCAGCGTCGCGGCGACCCGCGGGTCCTTGCCGAGGTCGGGCAGCGCCTCGTTGGCGACCAGCTCGGACTGGGCGACGACGCGGATCGACTCGTCCACCGGCTCGACGTCGTAGCTGATCGCCGCGATCGCCCGCTGGGTCAGCGACACCATCCGCACCGAGGTGATCCGCACCCGGCTGTCGGCCGGCGAGGTCCACTCCACCTCGCGGGTGAGGGTGCCGGCCCGCAGGTCCAGGACCCGCTCGTGGTGGTGCAGCCGCCCGTACCGCACGTCGAACGGCTCGTCGTCCACCAGCAGCCGGATCAGCTTGCCGTTGGTGACGTTGATCACCGTCTGGCCCGACTCCGGCAGCCCGTAGGCGGTCTCGGCGTGCGGCAGCGGCCGCTGCTCGTAGAACGAGTTGAGGTAGCTGCCCGGCAGCCCGTGCGGCTCGCCCTCGTCGAGGTTGCCGCGCAGCCCGACGTGCCCGTTCGACAGGGCGAACACCGACTCGCTCTGCGCCAGCCGGTCGATCCGCAGCTCCGGCTCGCGCACGAACCACGGCTCGACCGTGTACACGGGCCGGTCCACCACGGCCCCCTGACCGTCCGCCTCGCTCACCGCGCGTCCCCCCTGACGTCCGCTGTCTCCCCGTCGGCGCCGGCCGGCGGGCCGGCGCCCTCCGCGCCGGCCGCGCGGCCCGCGCGCCGCGGCCCGCCGGTCCGGCCCTCGCCGAGCACGGCCCGCGGGCCGCCGCGCGGCGGCCCGGCCGCGGGCTCCCGGTCCTCCCCGTCGCTCACTCGTCCTCCCCCAGGAGATCGGCGAGGTCGTCGACCACCACGTCCGCGCCGTGCTCGGCGAGCGCCGCGGCGTGCTCGTCGTCGACCCTGTTGACGCCCACAACGTACGCGAACCCGCCCGCCCGACCCGCCTCGACACCCGCGAGCGCGTCCTCGAAGACCACGGCCCGCGAGGCCGGGACCCCGAGCTCGCGCGCGCCCTCCAGGAACGTGTCCGGGGCCGGCTTGCCGGGCAGGTCCCGCTCGGCGGCGACGACCCCGTCCACGCGCGCGTCGAACAGGTTGGTGATGCCCACCGTGTCCAGCACCTGAACGGTGTTGGCGCTGGACGACACGACCGCCGTCCTCAGGCCCGCCTTGCGGGCGCGGCGCACGTAGTCGACCGACCCGTCGAACACCTCGACCCCGCGCTCCTTGATCAGGGCGAGGACGAGCGCGTTCTTGCGGTTGCCGAGCCCCCGCACGGTCTCGGCCTCCGGCGGGTCGTCCGGGGAGCCCTCGGGGAGCGTGACGCCCCGCGACTGGAGGAACGAGCGCGTCCCGTCCTCGCGGCGCTTGCCGTCCACGTAGCGGCCGTAGTCCTTGTTGGGGTCGAACGGCACGAACGGCGTGCCGTCCCTCGCGGCCCGTTCCCGCAGGAAGCCGTCGAACATCTCCTTCCACGCGGCCGCGTGCACCGCCGCCGTACGGGTCAAGACTCCGTCAAGATCGAACAGGCACGCCGCGGCCCCGTCCGGCAGTCCCAGCATCGCGCCCCCTTCGTGCGTAGTGATTTCCCAACAATGGCTTGCCGTTCCCGCCCGGAACAAGGACATGCGCCGCGAGGTTGCCCGAACCAGGGGCCCCTGAACCGCGTACCAGGCGGGTAGGGGCCCATCCGAGGAGGGGAATCCAATGGACAAGGCGCGCATAGGCGTCACCGGGCTCGCGGTCATGGGCCGCAACCTCGCCCGCAACCTGGCCCGGCACGGCCACCCCGTCGCCGTGCACAACCGGACCGCCGCCCGCACCAAGGCGCTGGTGGCCGACTACGGCGACGAGGGGACGTTCCTGCCCGCCGACACGGCGGAGGCGTTCGTGGCGTCGCTGGAACGGCCCGCCGGCTCGTCGTCATGGTGAAGGCGGGGGCCCCGACCGACGCGGTGATTGACGAGTTCGCGCCGCTGCTGGAACCCGGCGACATGATCGTGGACGGCGGCAACGCGCACTTCCTCGACACCCGCCGCCGCGAGGCCGCGCTCCGCGAGCGGGGGATCCACTTCGTCGGCGCCGGCATCTCCGGCGGCGAGGAGGGCGCGCTGAACGGCCCGAGCATCATGCCCGGCGGCTCCGCCGAGTCGTACGAGGCGCTCGGCCCGATGCTGGAGGACATCGCCGCCAACGTGGACGGCACGCCCTGCGCCACGCACGTCGGCCCGGACGGCGCGGGCCACTTCGTCAAGATGGTGCACAACGGCATCGAGTACGCCGACATGCAGCTCATCGCCGAGTCGTACGACCTGCTGCGCAACGGCGCGGGCCTCGCGCCCGCCGAGGTCGCCGAGGTGTTCCGCACCTGGAACACCGGCCGCCTGGAGTCGTACCTCATCGAGATCACCGCCGAGGTCCTCGCGCACACCGACGCGGCGACGGGCCGGCCGTTCGTGGACGTCGTCCTCGACCAGGCCGAGCAGAAGGGCACCGGCCGCTGGACCGTCCAGACCGCCCTCGACCTCGGCGTCCCGGTCGGCGGCATCGCCGAGGCCGTCTTCGCCCGCTCCGTCTCCGGCCACGCCGACCTGCGGGAGGCGTCGCGCGCCCTGCCCGGCCCGTCCGGCGCCCGCGTGACCGACTCGGGCTTCGCCGACGCCGTCGAGCAGGCGCTGTACGCGTCGAAGATCGTCGCGTACGCGCAGGGGTTCCACCAGATCCAGGCGGGCAGCGCCGAGTACGGCTGGGACATCGACCTCGGCGCGATGGCGACCATCTGGCGCGGCGGCTGCATCATCCGCGCCCGCTTCCTCGACCGGATCCGCGACGCGTACGCCAAGGACCCGCACACGCCGACGCTGCTCACCGACGCCCACTTCGCCGAGGCGGTCGGCGCCGCCCAGGACGCCTGGCGCTCGGTCGTCGGCACCGCCGCGCGCCTCGGCATCCCGGCGCCCGGCTTCTCGACGGCCCTCGCGTACTACGACTCGCTCCGCGCCGACCGCCTGCCCGCCGCACTCACCCAGGGCCAGCGCGACTACTTCGGCGCCCACACCTACCGCCGAGTGGACCGCGACGGCTCGTTCCACACTCTGTGGGGCGGCGACCGCTCGGAGGTCCCTGCCTAGAGCAGGATCGCTTCCGAGCCCACGGAGACCTCGCCTGGGCGTTCTACGGTCGCGTAGACGCCCAGGCAGTGGTCGAGCCGGGTGTGGACGAGCCGGGCGAGGGCGCGGTCCTTGGCGAGTCCCGGCTGCGGATGCGTGATCATCGCGCAGCGCGGCGTACGGTCGGTGATCCGCAGAACCGCGCCCCCGATCCGCAGCCTCCGGCCCGTCCAGCCCTGCTCAGGGAAGCCGTCCGTCCCGTCCGTGCCGTCCCGCAGGACGATGTTGGGGCGGAAGCGGCGGACGTCCACGTCCGACTCCGGCGCCAGCCGCCGCAGCGCCTCCAGTGAACGGTCCGTGATCAGGTGGACGGGGGCCCAGTCGAAGTACGTCCCCGGCATCGTCTGGTGCGTGAACAGCTCGGCGGGCATGGACGACAGGTCGGGCAGCAGGTCGTCGCTCTCCACCGCGAAGAGCTCCAGCAGGTGCCGCCCCGCGTCGCCGTCCGGCAGGGCCCGCCGGTAGTGCTCCCGCTCGCTCTCGGGAAGCCTCGGCCACAACGTCACCTCGTGCCCGAGCGCCGCGCTCAGCGTCCCGTGCACGCCGGGGTCGTCGGTACGGACCGTACCGCCGCCGGGCAGCACGATCTCGGCGGGCTTCCCGTCGCCGTCCGGGTAGCGGGAGGCGAGGGACAGCAGCGCGGGCATCTTGCGCGCCTCGGTGATCGCGCCGCGCCGCTCGTCCCGCACGGCCCAGCAACGGTCGCCCCGCAGCCCGTCCGCGCCGAGGCCCGCCGAGACGACCCGTTCGCCGCCCATGCTCTTGACCGGATACCGCCACAGCTCCGCGACCTCGCCCATGCGACTCCTTCTGCCAAGCGCTTGCTCAAATGCTAGCCCGCCTCGGTCCCGACCTCCCTTTCCCGGCGGGGCCGCCTGGGTGGACGATTCGCCGGGGTGAGGGAGTCCGGCGTGGGATGATTCGGGGGGCGCTGGGGCTTCCTGTGGAGGTTCGTACGGCATGGCGGATGCGGGCCTGGTGTGGACGGCGGTCGGGACGGTCGGGACGGTCGCGAGCCTCGGGTTCGCGTGGGTTCAGGTGCGGACGCAGAGGGCGGGGGCCGCGGCGCCGGAGCCAGAGGCCGAGCGGGGAGCGGCGGACATCTTCGGGATGTCGGTTGCCGTCCCCACCGGGGCGCTGCCCGTTGAGGTGCGCGGACGCGACGCGGTGCTGGGCGAGTTGAAGCGCTGGGCGGCGCGGCCGGGCTCGGCGGGTGCGGCCGGCGCGGCCGGTGCGGTGGTTGTTCTGGCGGGGATGGGTGGGCAGGGGAAGACGACGCTCGCGACCGCGTTGGCGGGGCATCGGGCGGCGCGGGGGAAGCCGGTGTGGTGGGTTTCGGCGGCGGACCGGTCGAGTCTGGCGGCGGGGCTGGTCACGGTGGCGCGGCGGCTCGGGGCGTCGCGGGCGGACCTTGAGGCGATCGCGTACGGGGCGGGTGACGCGCCCGACCGGTTATGGGCGTTGCTGGAACGGGCCCCGGCCGGGTGGCTGCTCGTCCTCGACAACGCCGACGAGCCGGGCGTTCTCGCCGGGGTGGCCGCGCCGGGCGACGGGACGGGGTGGCTGCGTCCGTCGAAGCGCGGGCTGACCGTCGTGACCAGCCGGGACGCCGATCCGGGGACGTGGGGGCGGCACGCGGTCGTACGCAACGTGGGAGCGCTCGGGGAGGACGACGCGGCGCTCGTGCTGCTGGATCTCGCGCCGAGGGCGGGCAGTGTGGAGGGCGCGCGGGCGCTCGCGCGGCGGCTCGGGTGCCTGGCGCTCGCGCTGCGGCTGGCGGGCGGCTATCTCAACTCGGGCGGCGCGCGGTGGCGCACGTTCGACGAGTACCGGCACGCGCTGGACGACGGGGACGGACTCGGCCGGCTGGACGGCGGCGGCGACCCCCGGACCGTCGTGATGCGCACCTGGGAGATCTCGCTCGACGGGCTCGAACGCGACGGGTTCCCGCTGGCGCGCACCCTGCTGCGGCTGCTGTCGTGCTTCGCGCCCGCGACCCCGATCCCGTACGGGCTGCTGGATCCGCCGCTCGTCCCGGCGAGCGAGCGGGACGTGGAACGGGCGCTGGACGGCCTGGCCCGGTTCGGCCTGATCGAGTGCAGGGACCGCGGGATCGCCGTCCACCCGCTCGTCGCCGACACCAACCGCGCCCACCTGGACGGCGCGGAGCGCGCGCGGGTCGCGGGGGCCGCCGCCGATCTGGTCGCGGCGGCGGTACGGCGGCTCAGCCTCGACCGGCCGGGCGACTGGCCCGCCCACCACGCGCTTGGTCCCCACCTGCACGCGGTCTTCGGATCCGTGGCGGACGCCCTGGACCGCGCCCGGCTCGCCGCTCTCGCCGGTTCGGCCCGCGAGGTGAGCGAGGTGCTGCGGATGACCGCGGCGGCCGAGGCGGGGGAGCGGCTCTGCCTGGCCGCGCTGCCCCACCTGGACGGACGCGGCCCCGGCGCGCTGGCGCTGCGGCACGAGCTGGGCCGCCTGACCGCCGCGCGCGGGCGGTGGACCGAGGCCGCGGAGGCGTACACGCGGCTGCTGCCGGAGATGCGGGACGTCCTCGGCGCGGACGATCCCGGCGTGCTGGCCCTGCGGCACGACCTCGGCTGGGTGACCGCCGTGCTCGGGCGGCTGGACGAGGCGGAGGAGATCTTCCGCGGTCTGCTGCCCGACCGGGTCAGGGTGAGCGGCGCGGACGCCCGCGGCGCGATCGACACCCGGCACGAGATCGCGTGGGTGGCGGGCGTTCGGGGCCGCTGGACGGAGGCGGAGGCGGGCTACCGGGAGGTGCTGCGCGACCGGCGGCGGCTGCTCGGCGACGACCACCCCGACACGTTGATCACCGTGCACGAGCTGGCGTGGGCGCTGTCCGGGCAGGGCCGCCTGGACGAGGCGGAGGCCGTGCACCGCGACAACCTGCGGACGCGCCGCCGCGTCCTCGGCGACGACCACCCGCGGACGTTCGGCACCCGGCACGAGCTGGCCTGGCTGGACGCGCTGCGGGGCCGCTGGGCGGACGCCGAGCGGCGGTACCGCGCGCTGCTCGCCGACCGCCGCCGCGCGCTCGGCGACGACCACCCCGACACCCTCGCCACCCGGCACGAGCTGGCCTGGACCGCGGCGAGCCAGGGCCGTGCGGACGAGGCGGCCGCGGCGTACGCCCACCTGCTGCGCGCCCGCGAACGCGTCCTCGGCGCCGACCATCCGGACACCCGCGCCACCGCGACCGCGCTCGCCGAGCTCCGGCGGGGGCGCGTGCACACCGCGCGCCATCTGGCCTGAGCGCGGAACCCGTGCTCACCCGGTGCCGTCTCAGTGCAGACCATGATCAACGGAACGGAGTGCCATGACGGTGACCACCGAACGGCTGGCCGAGGCGATCGACCGGCTCGACCTCGCGGGACGCGCCGTGATGGCGCACACCTCCCTCCGCTCGTTCGGCGAACGGGTCGAGGGCGGCCCGGACGCGATCCTCGACGCGCTGCTCGACCAGGGCTGCACGGTGCTGGTGCCGTCGTTCAGCGAACCGCAGTTCGGCGTCGCCCCGCCGCCCGGCCTGCGCCCGTCCCGCAACGCGCTCGACTACGCCTCGCCGTTCGCGATCCCGGACGCGCCGCCCGCCGTCTACACCGTCGACTGCGGTGTCGTGAACGCGGGGATGGGCGCGCTGCCCGCCCGCCTCGTCGCCCGTGAGGGCGCCCGCCGGGGCCACCACCCGCTCAACTCGTTCGCCGCCCTCGGCCCCGACGCCTCCGCGCTCGTCGGCGCGCAGGCCCCGGACGACGTGTACGCGCCGATCCGGGCCCTGGTCGAACGCGACGGCGCCATCCTCCAGATCGGCGTCGGCCTCGACCGGATGACCGCGCTGCACTACGCCGAGCAGCTGTCCGGGCGTCGGCTGTTCGTCCGCTGGGCGCTGCGCCCGGACGGCGAGGTCTGCGCGGTGGAGGTCGGCTCCTGCTCGGAGGGCTTCCCGCGCCTCGCCCCGTACCTGCGCGCCCGCACCGCCACCGTCGCCGCGTCCCGCTGGAACGCCTACGAGGCGCGCGCGACCGTGGACGCCGCCGTCGCCGCGCTGACCGCCGACCAGACGATCACGCGCTGCGCGGACCCGAACTGCCTGCGGTGCGAGGACTCCATCGCGGGCGGGCCGATCGGGCCGGTCGCCCTCGGCTGACCCGGCCACGGCTTGATCATCGGCATGCCCGGGGATTGCTGGAGCGGGGGATTCGGTGGGTACGCCGGAGAGGGGAGACGACCAGCGACGACGGGGGACCTGCGGTGATCGTGGGGGTGCTCGCCACGGCGACCGACGCGAATCTCGGCGCGGCGCGGATGCAGATGGCCCTGTCGCTGGGCTGGCACATCGTGCTCGCCTGCCTCGGCGTCGGGATGCCCGCGATCACGCTGCTCACCGAGTGGCGCGGGCACCGCACCGGCGACGTCCACTACCGGCTGCTGGCGCGGCGGTGGGGGCGGGCGATGGGCGTGCTGTTCGCCGTCGGCGCCGTCTCCGGGACGATCCTGTCGTTCGAGATGGGGCTGCTGTGGCCCGGCCTGATGGGCACGTACGGGCAGGTCATCGGGCTGCCGTTCTCGCTGGAGGGCATCGCGTTCTTCATCGAGGCGATCTTCCTCGGCATCTACCTGTACGCGTGGGACCGGCTGCCGCCCGTACCGCACCTGCTGTCGGGCCTGCCGATCGTCGTCGCCGGGGTCGCCTCGGCGTTCTTCGTGGTGACGGCGAACGCGTGGATGCAGCAGCCGACCGGGTTCGACACCGCGAACGGGAAGGTCGTGTCGGTCGATCCGTGGGCGGCGATGTTCAACCCGGCGACGCCGCCGCAGACCGTCCACATGGTCCTGGCGGCGTTCATGGTCGCGGGGTTCGGGATGGCGAGCGTGTACGCGGTGGCGATGCTGCGGGGCCGCCGCGACCGCTACCACCGGCTCGGCTTCCTGGTGCCGTTCGCCGTCGCCGCGGCGATCACGCCCGTGCAGATCGCGGTCGGCGACTGGGCCGCGCACTTCGTCGCGGACCGGCAGCCGGTGAAGCTCGCCGCGATGGAGGGCGTCTTCGAGACCGAACGGGCCGTTCCGCTGCACCTCGGCGGCGTCGCCATCGACGGGGAGCTGCGCTACGCGGTGCCCGTCCCGAACGGGCTGTCGCTGCTGGCCCACTGGGACCCCCAGGCCGAGATCACCGGCCTGAACGGCACCCCGCCCGCCGACCGCCCGCCCGTCAACGCGGTGCATTGGGCGTTCCAGATCATGGTGGGGCTGGGCTTCGCCCTGCTCGCGCTGGCCGCGTGGGCGGCGCTCGGCTGGTGGCGGCGGCGCGCGCTACCGCGCTCGGCGTGGTTCCTGCGTGCCGCCTCGGTGTCCGGGGTCGCGGCCGTCCTCGCACTGGAGGCCGGATGGACCGTGACAGAGGTAGGCCGGCAGCCGTGGATCGTCTACGGCGAGCTCCGCACGGCCGACGCGGTGAACCCCGCGCCCGGCCTCGTCTGGGGGTTCGTCCTGGTCAGCGTGGTGTACGTCGTGCTGACCGTCGCGTCCGTGTACGTGCTGAGGCGGCTGGCGCGCGACGTCCCCGTGCCGGTCGCGCCGCAGGAGGCCGACGTCACCGGATACAAGGTGGTGTGACATGGCCGCCGACATCCTGCTCGCCGTCATGTGGCTCGGCCTGAGCGCCTACGTGCTGTTCGGCGGCGCGGACTTCGGCGCCGGCGTGTGGGACCTGCTCGCGGGCGGCGCCGAACGCGGGCGGCCGGGACGCTCCCTGATCGAGCACTCGATCGGCCCGGTGTGGGAGACCAACCACGTCTGGCTGATCTTCGTGCTCGTCCTCATGTGGACGGGCTTCCCCGAGGTGTTCGCCGCCGTCGCGTCCACCCTCTACATCCCGCTGACCCTGGCGGCCCTCGGCATCATCGCCCGCGGCGCCGCGTTCGCGTTCCGCAAGGTCAGCGTGGAACTGTGGCAGCAGCGGCTGTTCGGCGCGACCTTCGCGTTCTCCTCGCTGGCCACCCCGTTCTTCCTCGGCACCGTCGCGGGCGCGCTCGCCTCCGGCCGCGTCCCGCCGGGCATCGCCGAGGGCGACCTGGTCACGAGCTGGCTGAACCCGACCGCCCTGATCACCGGCGCCCTCGCCGTCGGCACCGCCGCCTACCTGGCCGCCGTCTACCTGACCCGCGACGCCGAACGCACCGGCGAGCACGACCTGGCCCGCTCGTTCCGCAGCCGCGCCCTGATCACCGGTGTCGCGGTCGGCGTGCTGTCCGCCGCCGGCCTTCTGATCCTGCACGCCGACGCGCACCCGCTCTTCACGGAACTGACCTCCGGCCGCGGCCTCCCGCTGCTGGTCCTGTCCATCGCCGCGGGCGTGGCGTCGCTCGTCCTGCTGTGGTGGCGCGCCTACCTCCTGGTCCGCGTCACCGCCGCCCTCGCCGTCGTCGGCCTGCTGTGGGGCTGGGGCCTCGGCCAGTACCCCCACCTGCTCCCGGACCGGAACGTCGACCAGGCCGCGTCCACCAACGCCGTCCTCACCACCACCCTCGGCGCCCTGGCCGTCGGCGCCGCCCTCCTCCTCCCGTCCCTGTGGTGGCTGTACGCCACCTTCCAACGCCAACACCACCCGAACCCCTGACCCGCCGCGGGGTGAAGCGGCAGGACTGAGCGAGACCGGCTCCGGCCGAGGCGGCAGAACGCCGAGCCCCTGCCAGACGCATGACAAGGCCGGGCGAACGCGGCGCACCGACCGACTGAGCGGAGTGTGGTCCTGTCCCTGTGGTGCCAAGCGCCCCGCCAGGTGAATTGATCTGCCGGGAGTTGCTGAGCGCCATGCGGCTGTAGCGCTCCAGAGGGAGCGGTCGACCTCGAACCCCCTTACGGATCACGGTTGGCCGCGACCGATGAGTTCTCCGCCGGCCCGTGGTCTCTCCTGGCACAACGTCGTGATCGACGAGGCGGAGGGGAAATGGGCAAGGTTGTCGCGCAGGCATCGGTGTCTCTGGACGGATTCATCGCGGGGCCGGGCGGTTCGGGATTCGACCGCCTGTTCGCGTGGTGCACCGCCGGGGAGGTGGCGACGCCGTCGGCGCAACCCGACCGGCTCACGTACCGCACCTCGGCCGGGACGGCGGACTATCTCCGCGACACGATGGCGCGCACCGGGGCCTTGGTGGTCGGCCGGGGCCAGTTCGACCTGACCGGTGGATGGGGCGGGTCGCATCCGATCGGGGATGTGCCCGTGTTCGTGGTGACCCACCGGCCGCCGGAGGGCTGGGTGAACACCGTCACCCCGTTCACCTTCGTCACCGACGGCGTCGAGTCGGCGGTCCGGCAGGCGGTCGCGGCCGCCGGCGCGCGCGATGTCGGCATCGGCCCGGGGAGCCTGGTCGGCCAGGCCCTGGGCCTGGGGTTGCTGAACGAGTTGCGGCTGGACCTGGTGCCGGTCGTGCTCGGCGGCGGTGTACGCATGCTGGACGGCGTCGGGGCGGCGCCGGTCGACTTCGACGACCCCGAGGTGATCGTCGGCGCCGGGGTGACACACCTGATCTACCGGCGTTCCGTTCCCACCACCTGATCTGTTCTCTACCTGGAGTGTGCGTGATGACGCAGATGAAGTTCGAACTCGTACCGGTGCCGGTCGCCGACGTGGACCGCGCCAAGACCTTCTACACCGACAAGCTCGGGTTCACGGTCGACGTGGACGTCGAACCCGTGCCGGGAACGCGGGTCGTGCAACTGACCCCACCGGGGTCGGCGTGCTCGATCCTGTTGAGCACAGGACTCCCGGGCATCGCGGAGATGACGCCGGGCTCGTTGCGCAGCCTGCACCTGGTGGTCGCCGACGCGCGCGCCACCCGCGCCGAGCTCGCCGCGAAGGGGGTCGAGGTGGGCGAGGTCGACGAGCACGAGGGCGCCATGCTCTTCGTGCCGTTCGCGGACGTCGACGGCAACACCTGGCTACTCCAGGAAATGCCGTGGCGCTCCGCCGACTTCACCCCCTGACCTCTGCCGCGGAGCCGCCAAGCCCAACCACCCACGCTCAGCCGCCGCAGCGCGCGGCCCCCTCACCCGGGGACGGGGCGTGCTCCCCAGCCGCCTCTCCGCCCCGGGGTTTGGGCCGTACGGCCGCCTGTCACACGCTTCCGGCGGGGGAAGCTCAGTCGGCCGTACGGCGCTGAAGCGGACGCGCACCGGTTCGAACCGCCGTGTCCGGGGGAGGGATGTCGGCACCCGGTGCGCGCCCACGCTCACCGCCTCGCCGGGCACCTGGCGTTGGCGACCCGGGCGTCCAGCAGCAGAGCCCGCAGCATCCCCGGGGTGGACGCCTGCACATGCAGGATCCCGCCGCTCCAGTACAGGTCGATCTCGTGCGTGGCGTCCCACGCCGGGTAGCTGTCCTTCCATCCGATCCACCACTCGGGGAAGTCCTGACGCAGCGCGTGCAGAGCGGCTTGGGTTGCGGCGTCCATCAGCCCCACACCACCGCGCCGGACGACTCGTCCCGCCGGGCGGTCGCGACCGTCCCGAGGTCGGCGTAGACACGGCCGGAGAGCCCGGCCAGCCCGACCCTGCGCACCACGCCCCGCGTCCCGGGCGGCGCGTCGGCCAGTTCGTCGCCCACGTGGCGGCGGGCGCGGTCCTCGTCGTCGGTCACCCCGCCGGCACCTGACGTGACGTCCCAGGAATACAGCGACGGCGGATCGGTCCAGGATCGCCGAATTCCCGTTATTTCTGGACGTGTGTTCGCCCTACGATCGGTCATGGGCCGGAACCTTTCTTCCGGTCAAGGCCCCGGAACCGCCGGTGTTCGCGCACCGGCCCGGGGCCGCCTTGTCTCTGGTGAGCGGGACGCGGGCCCGGATGAGGATTGTCGGACCACTCGGGAATTTCGGTGGCTGGGTCCGCGCCCCGCTTGCGGACAAGTCAAAGCCCTGCGCACGCGACGTGGAACACGCACAATGGCGTAACGGGTGGGGAAGCCCCACCGGGACCGCCATCTCGTTCCGGCGAAGGGTGCATGTGATGTCCCGGCAGCAGCGCCCTGAGTGGGCCGTT
Source organism: Actinomadura sp. J1-007 (assembly GCF_009793335.1). Taxonomy (GTDB): domain Bacteria; phylum Actinomycetota; class Actinomycetes; order Streptosporangiales; family Streptosporangiaceae; genus Spirillospora; species Spirillospora yumaensis. The sequence continues at coordinate 6,812,416 of NZ_WING01000001.1, forward strand.
CGGCTGCAAGCCGAACGGCAGGCGCGCGGGTGGGGGCCGTTCGGGGCCGCGCGTCGCCTTCGGGAAGCGGTGGGGATCACCCGTCACCCGACCAGCGAGGTCAAGGGGCTTGCCCGGTAGATCGTCCACCACGAGCGAGGCGACGTCGTGCCGATCACGTGGGCCAAGGCGTACGCGATCACCTATGACATCCCCCGCGACGAACTGTTCCCCGGCCCTGTGGGTACCGTGGATCAAAGCGCTACTCCCGACCAGGGGGACGACGATGTGAAACGCCGCGCGGCACTACAACTCATCACCGCCCTCGGCGCCGGGGTCACTGTCCCGCCCGGCGTCCTGGAGGAGTTGCTCTCGGGCATCGACCGTGTCCTTTGCCTCAGTAGTGATATTGAGGAATGGGAGCGAATTGCCTACGACTACGGCCACCAGCTTTATAGGAGGCCGTTCGAGGTACTCATACCTGCCCTGACCGCCGATCTGGTCGCCGTGGGCGAATTGCTCAAGCAAGGTCGTCCGCCTCGCGACCAGGCCGGGCTGCTGCGTGTCAGTGCCGGATTGTCCGGAGTCCTGGCCGAAACACTCAGCAACATGGGCGATGACCGTGCGGCACGACGGACTTGGCACACAGCACGCCAAGCTGCTGATGCATCAGGCGATCGAATGCTGCGCGTGTGGGTCCGTGGCAGAGCCGCACAAAATGCAACGTGGGCCGGGAGCTCGTACGGCACTGTGATGACTATGGTCGATGAGGCCGTCGAAATTGCCAATGATGTGCCATCATCGGGACTCGCGCGCGCCTACGCTGCCGGTGCGTACATGGCCGCCTTCAATGGCGACCAGGCCAGGGCGAACGAGAGCCTTCGTATGCTCAAGAACACCTTCGAACGCCTGCCTCGCACTTCCAGTGAACCCTCCGTTCTGGAGTTCCAAGAAAGTCAATTGCAATGGAATGAGGCATACGTTCGGACGACCTTCGGCGGCAAAAAAACGTCCAGTGCGATAGAGAATGCCGAAATGCTTTACCCCACTACGGCGATGGCGCCCCTTACCAATCTCCGTCTCATGCGCTCCATGGACCTGATCAGGGGACGTGAAGTACGGGAGGGGCTGGACCTGGCCGTCACATCACTCAGCGGCCGGCCACAACCAGTGATGGCCATGCGGCAATTGGTCTCCCAGATTCTGGAAACGCTCCCCTCCGAAGCACGGGCGCTCCCGGCGGCGAGGGATTTGCAGGTGTCGGCTTCCGGTACCTGACCGCCCATGGCAACGCGACGGACGACCCTCCGTCGCGAGCCGCTGGCCAGGGCGCGCTTGGTGACGGGGGAGCGTGCCGGGCAGTCTGCATCCCGCAGGGGCTGCCGGTCCTCAACGCCGTGATTTGTGAATGCTGCCGCTCAAGCGGTGGCCGCACCGTCAAGGCGGTGAGGGGGTGGGTTCAGTGCGCGCAGGACGTGGGTGATGAGCGTGTCGAGGTAATCGGGGTCGGGCATGCCGAGGTGGAGGGCGAGGCGGTGGTAGATGGGGCCGAACAGCAGGTCGAGGGCGACGTCGAAGTCGGCGTCGACGGGCAGTTGCCCCTGCTCCTGTGCTCGGCGTAGCCGGTCCTTGAACTTGGCGATGCGTGGTTCGATCAGGCGTTCGCGCAGGGCGCGGGCGAGGTCGGGGTCGTACTGCGCCTCGGTGATCACCCCGGTGACCGGGGAGGTGGGTTGCGGCGTGAGCAGGTTGATGACCTCGGACAGCTGGGTGTGCAGGTCGGCGGCCAGATCGCCGGTGTCGGGCGGGTCGGCGGTGACGGCCGCGGCCTCGTCGATGAGGTCCAGGACGACGGCGCCCTTGGACGGCCACCACCGGTAGATGGTCATCTTGCTCACTCCGGCCCGGGCGGCGATGGCCTCGATGGTCAGCCGGCCGTAGCCGTTCTCCTCGCAGAGCTCCCGGGTCGCGGTGAGGACCGCCAGGCGACTGCTCTCCCTGCGGCGCGGTGCGTTCGGTGCCTTGACCATGCCCTCCATCCTAGCGATACGGGACGTACCGTTGACAAAGGCCGGTGTGTGCCGTCATCCTCGAATCGATACGGTACGTATCGTCCATCATGGTCCGCGACGCGCTGCCGGGAGTTCTGCGGACGCGGTGACCAGCACACAGTGAGGAAGCATCATGGGCCCTCGTTTCAACCTGCTCGACAGCCCGACCGCCGCGAAGGTCGCCAAGCGGTTCTACACCGCCGCGGCGGCCCTGGACGGGTCGACGCTGCCCAAGTCCCTGCGGGAACTCGTGGAGCTGCGGGTCGGCCAGATCAACGGCTGCGGCTTCTGCGTCGACGTCCACACCAAGGAGGCCGCGGCCGCCGGTGAGAGCGCGCTCCGGCTCAACCTCGTCGCCGCCTGGCGGCACACCACCGTGTTCACCGACGCCGAGCGGGCGGCGCTGGCGCTCGCCGAGGAGGGCACCCTGCTCGGCGACCGCGGCGTGTCCGACGAGACCTGGGCCGAGGTGCGCAAGCACTACGACGACGATGAGGTCGGCGTGCTGGTCTGCCTGGTCTCCCTGATCAACGCCGCCACCCGGATGAACGTGATCGTGCACAACCAGGGCGGCTCCTACGAGCCCGGCGTGTTCGCCAGCACGGTGAACTGACCGGCAGTCGGAACGCGGGCCCGGCTCAGGATCGTCTGATCTGAGCCGGGCACGCATGCCACGGACGACGAGCCGCCACCTGTGCAACCGCTTGTCCACCGAGCACTCCCCTGCGGAACGACATCGTCGCCTGGTCGCGGGCGCTCGCGCCGATCCTTGGAGAAGGTGGTGGTGGTCTCGTTTGGTGGGCGGCGTCGCGGGATCAGTGGGTCGCGAAGGTGGCGAGGTTGAGGGAGATGGGCTCGGGCTTTCCGTTGTTCTGGACGGGTGAGGCGGTCAGGACGTCGAGATGCTGATAGCCGGGAGCGATGACGTCGCCGGGCTGCGGGTTCCTGGCGCCGAGGCCGTCGCCGGCCTCCAGGTTGAGTGTCGGGTTGGCTTTGATACCGCCGCTGTGAACGGCGTCGTCGGCGATTCCCGGGGACGCGGCGAGCGCGATGTCCGTCACGAGCTTGGTCGGGAAGTAGTGCTCGGTGAAATCGAGGGGATGCTCGGAGAGGCTGCGCGCGAGCTGGGCGATGTCGGTGACCTCCTTGGCGGGCGTCGTGAACGGCTTTCCGTCCTTCGAACGGTGCGGAAGGCCGCCGACGTCGTCGTAATTGCGCCACGAGTACAGCGGGCCGTTCGGCTCGTCGGGGATCGCCTTCTTCTCCGTACCGAGAAGGGAGCCGAGCCCGCCGGACAGCTCGTTCGGAAGCGGGAACTCCTTGTCCACGATCCGGCCCCCGTCGAAGAAGCCGACGCTTGTCTGGAGGAACGCGAGGGGCTCGGAATTGTCGTCCAAGAGACCGCCGAGCGCCGCGGCGTTGGTGAATCCGAAGTCCTTCACGGTGGGCGAGCCCTTGAGGAACGTCGGGTAGTCCTTCGAGAACAGCAGCCGGTACGTCGTGTCGGTGTTGAAGCTGGAAGGGATGTAGGTCGCGAGGTCGGACCGGCCGGTGGGGGAGAGGCGCGCGGCGAGGCCCGCGATCGACAGCAGGTTCATCGTCTCGCTGTTGATGAGCGCCGGACCGGAAAGGGTGCGCGGGATCACGCCGTACTCAAGGCCGATCTTCACCGCCTGGGCTCCGAACCGGATGAGCGGGACGAGTTCGGTCGGGACCTGGCCGTCCATTCCGGGCAGCGACGTGGAGATGCGGGTGTCGAGCGCGAAGTAGCCGGAGCACTGGTTGTAGCCGGCGTCCGAGGTGGTTGAACGGTTCCCGTCGAAATCCCATTGGGCGAAATAGCCGGTGAGGATTCCGCCCAGGGAATGGCCGCCGCACAGCACCTTGCGTTTACGCACTGCCTGGTCCGGCAGTTCCCTTGCGAGCAAGTCGTACTGGTCGCGAACGGTTTGCTCAAGCCCCACGTTCTGGAGGAAGCCGACCTGGTCGTTGCCCAGATAGCCGGCGAACCTGCGTCCCTCTACCTCCTTGTTCCGGTAGTAGTAATCGACGGCGAGATGGGCGTCGCGCGCGGCGAGCCCGGCCCGCACACCGGTGCCGTCCTCCAGGCAGTTGGAACGCCGGTCGAGCGCCCAGAACTCGACGTGCCTGCCCTTCTTCGCCGCCTCGACGATCGTGTTGCGTGCCACGCCGTCGAACGCCCCGGCCCCCTCCAGCACGCCCGGCTGCGCCACCATGATCCTGTCGGCGTCCGCGCTGCCCGCGGGCCCGTCCTTGTGCCGGAACCGCAGGTAGGACAGCCAGTCGCACGCCTCGGGACGCGGTCCAGCGGAGGCCGGCAGCGGGGCCCTGACCCGTACCACCGACTCGTTCACGTCGGTGATCGGCGAGCTTCCGGCGACGGGCGTCTCCACTCGTTCGCCAGCGCGGGCGACCGCGGGGACCTGCGCGGCGGTGGCCGCGGTGGCGGTTGCGGCTCCCAGCGTCAGGGCCAGTACGGGGACGCACAGGACGCGGTACGGCATCGGCTTCTCCTTCGCGACGGCGTGCGCCAACGATCGACCTTCCGGCCGCGCCGCGACACTCACCGCAGTGCGGAATCGCCCGCCCCGACCCCGCGCCGTTCTGACAGCTCGCCGCTCAGCGCTCCGCCGCGTTCCGGAACTTGAGGGTGAACGGCGCGAGCCGCTTCGGCGACAGGTCGGGCGCCAGGACCATCCCGAGGACGGAGGAGTCCGCCCACGCGCACACCGCGGCCGAGAACCCGGACTTGTCGCCGCCCTTACCGCACCGCAGGACGCCGCCGAGCCTCCCTGCCGGGTAGCGCCTGTCGTTCGACACGTTCGAGCCGAGCAGCACGCCGTCCACGATCGACGACGGGTTCTCGGGGACGTCCTCCCCGGTGAGCGACAGCGTGGACAGCTGGTAGCCGACGAAGACGACGGTGTTGCCGCCGCCGTCCGAGTAGAGCGCTGCCTTGGCCGCCTTGGCGGTCCGCTTGCCCAGCAGGCCGCCCGACTTCGCCATGTCCCTGCGCATCTCCGCCACCAGCCGCCGCGCCACGCTGCCGTTCTCCTGCCGGTACCCCGCGACCGACTTCGGCAGCTTGAGCGTGCGGGGCGGCTCGGTGGGCTTGACGGACGGCGGCGAGGACGGCGCGGGTACGTCCGGGATCACCGGGCCCGTCGCCGTCGGAAACGGCGCGCCCGCCTCCGCGCCCTTCTTCTCCTCGCCGTCACCGGACGTCAACGCGACGCCGCCGCCCACGCCGCCCGCCACCAGAACAAGTCCACCCGCGATCGCCAGCCCGACGATCAGCCCGGTGTTCCGCCGCTTCGGCCCGCCTGGCGCGGGCCACGCGCCGGGCATTCCCGGCGGCATCCCTTGCGGCATCCCCTGTGGCGCGCCTGGGCCCCAGCTCCACCCGCCGACCTGCTGCGTTCCGGGACCGCCGCCCTGATCGGACCCCCACGGCCCCGCCGCCCCGGTGTCCCACGGCCCCCAGGAAGCATCGGAAGCATCGGAAGCATCGGAAGGAGAGGCCCAGCGCGGCTCCGCCCCGTACAGCGGAGGCCCGGCCGGACTGGCAAACCCCTGACGCTCGCCACCCGCGTCCGGCCCGCTGAACTTTTCCGGTCCGCCGCCCCCGTCCGGCCTGCTGAACTTTTCCGGTCCGCCGCCCCCGTCCGGCCTGCTGAACTCTTCCGGTCCGGCGCGCCCGTCCGACCTGCTGTATCCCTCCGATCCGCCGAGCCCCTGTGGTCCGTCGCCCCCTTCTGGGCTGCCGGGCCACAGCGTTCCGCCGGTTTCCTGCGGGCTGCCGGGCCCTTGCGGGGCGCCGGAGCCCTGCGGTCCGCCGGGTGCCTCAGGCCCCGTGTACCCCTGCGCGCCGCTGAACTCCTCCAGGTCGCTGAGCGCCTCCCGTTCGCCCGAGTCCTGCGGGGAACCTGACCCCTGCGGGGCACCGGACCCCTGCGGGGCGCCCGGCCCCTGCGGATCGTCGGAGCCCTGCGGTCCGCCGGGTGCCTCCGGGCCTGTGAACCCCTGCGCGCCGCTGAACTCCTCCAGGCCGCTGAACGCCCCCCGTTCGCCCGAGTCCTGCGGGGTGCCCGGCCCCTGTGGGGCGTTTCGGTCGTCGGTCGGGGAGGGCCACGGGTCGTTCGGCGGAGGGGGTGGCGCGCCGGCGTCCGTGCTTTCGGGGTCGGGGGGCTGGACGGTTCGGGGGCCTGCGGTGCGGGGTCCGGACGGGCGGGAGGAGGGGCCTGGTGATCGTCGGGGTTCATCCGGCGTCCTTCAGGTGATCACGATGGGACCGCGAGCCTATAGGGACGCGTCGGGCATTTTGCGCGATTAGCGCACTCCGGTCAGGGGAGCGGTCAGGGGCCTGTGGTACGGGCAGGGGGCGATCACGGGCAGGATGGAGGGGTGAGCCTTATCGATGAGCTTCCCTCCGGTGACGATGTCGGGCCCGATTCGCTGTTCGAGGCGTTCGAACGGTGGGTGTCGGGGCGCGGGATCACGCTGTATCCCGCGCAGGAGGAGGCGCTGATCGAGGTCGTCTCCGGGGCCAACGTGGTGCTGTCGACGCCGACCGGGTCGGGCAAGAGCCTGGTCGCGGCGGGCGCGCTGTTCGCGGCGCTCGGCAAGGACCAGGTCGGCTTCTACACCGCGCCGATCAAGGCCCTGGTGTCGGAGAAGTTCTTCGACCTGTGCGAGATGTTCGGCCGGGAGAACGTCGGCATGATGACCGGCGACGCCTCGGTGAACGCGGACGCGCCGATCGTGTGCTGCACCGCCGAGGTGCTCGCCAGCATCGCGATGCGCGACGGCGCCGACGCCGACGTCGGCGTGGTCGTCATGGACGAGTTCCACTTCTACGCCGAGCCCGAACGCGGCTGGGCCTGGCAGATCCCCCTGCTGGAGCTGCCCCGTGCGCAGTTCCTGCTGATGTCGGCGACGCTGGGCGACGTCTCGTTCTTCCAGAAGGACCTGACGCGGCGCACGGGCCGTCCGACCGCGCTGGTCACCTCTGCTGAACGGCCCGTCCCGCTCATCTACGACTACCGGGTCACGCCGCTCCACGAGACCATCGAGGAACTGCTCGCCGAGCAGAAGGCCCCCGTCTACCTGGTTCATTTCACGCAGGCGGCTGCCATTGAACGGGCCCAGTCCCTGATGAGCATCAACGTGTGCACCAAGGAGGAGAAGGCCCGGATCGCGGAGCTGATCGGCCATTTCCGCTTCACCACGAAGTTCGGCCGCAACCTGTCGCGCTTCGTCCGGCACGGGATCGGCGTCCACCACGCGGGGATGCTGCCCAAGTACCGGCGGCTCGTCGAACGGCTCGCGCAGGCCGGGCTGCTCAAGGTCATCTGCGGCACCGACACCCTCGGCGTCGGCGTGAACGTCCCGATCCGCACGGTGGTCTTCACCGCGCTCAGCAAGTACGACGGGCACCGGGTGCGGCGGCTGCGGGCCCGCGAGTTCCACCAGATCGCCGGGCGGGCGGGCCGCGCCGGGTTCGACACGGTCGGGTTCGTCGTCGCGCAGGCCCCCGAGCACGTGGTCGAGAACGAGAAGGCTCTCGCCAAGGCCGGCGACGACCCGAAGAAGCGCCGCAAGGTCCAGCGCAAGAAGCCGCCGGAGGGCTTCGTCGGCTGGGACGAGGACACCTTCACCAAGCTCCAGACCGCCGAGCCGGAGATGCTGCGCTCCCGGTTCCAGGTCAGCCACGCGATGCTGCTGTCGGTGATCGCCCGTCCCGGCAACGCCTACGAGGCGATGAAGCGGCTGCTCACCGACAACCACGAGGAGCCCGCCGCCCGCCGCCGGCACATCTCCCGCGCCATCGCGATCTACCGTTCGCTGCTGGCGGGCGGCGTCGTGGAAACGCTGGAACAGCCCGACGAGCAGGGCCGGTACGCCCGGATCACGGTCGACCTCCAGGACGACTTCGCGCTCAACCAGCCGCTGTCCACGTTCGCGCTCGCCACGTTCGAGATCCTGGACCCGTCCTCCCCGTCGTACGCGCTCGACGTCCTGTCGGTGATCGAGGCGACCCTGGACGACCCGCGCCAGATCCTCGCCGCCCAGCTCAACAAGGTGCGCGGCGAGGCCGTCCAGGAGATGAAGGCCGAGGGCATCGAGTACGAGGAGCGGATGGAGCTGCTCCAGGACGTCGACTACCCGAAGCCGATGGAGGAGGAGCTCGACGCCGCGTACGAGATCTACCGGGCCGGGCACCCGTGGGTGGGCGACCACCCGCTGCGCCCGAAGTCGGTCGTCCGCGACATGTACGAGCGGGCGATGACGTTCACCGAGTACATCGGGTACTACGAGCTGGCGCGCGGCGAGGGCCTCGTCCTGCGCTACCTGTCGGGGGCCTACAAGGCGCTCCAGCAGACCGTCCCGGAGTCGATCAAGACCGACGACCTGATCGACCTGATCGAGTGGCTCGGCGAACTGGTCCGGCAGGTCGACTCGTCCCTGCTGGACGAGTGGGAGCAGCTCGCCAACCCGTCCGACGACCCGGACGAGGTGATCGAGGAGCGCGTCACAAGGGTCACCGCCAACGCCCGCGCGTTCCGCGTCCTCGTGCGCAACGCGCTGTTCCGGCGGGTCGAGCTCGCCGCGCTCGAACGCTACGCCGAGCTCGGCGAGCTGGACCCCGACCTCGGCGCGGACGGCTGGCGCGAGGCCATGGACGCCTACTACGAGGAGCACGACGAGCTGCTGACCGGCCCGGACGCGCGCGGCCCGAAACTGCTGCAGATCGAGGAGGTCCCCGAGGACGCCCTGTGGCGCGTCCGCCAGGTCTTCCACGACCCGGCGGGCGACCACGACTGGGGCATCGATGCCGAGGTCGACCTCGCCGGCTCCGACCAGTCCGGCCAGGCCGAGATCCGCGTAACCTCCATCAACCGCCTCTAACCCAGGCCGCGCGCCGCGAGGCCGTCGCAGGCCACGGCGTCCAACGCCTCTGCCCCCGGCCGCGCTCCCGCCGTGCCGGCCCGTAAGGTCCGCGCGCTGAACGCCTGCGCTAGCCGCGCGCTCTGGGCGCTCCTGTTGGGCACCGCGTGCTGGGCGCCCGTGTTGGACGCCGCGCGTTAAACGCCTGCGCTGGGCGCGCGTGCTGGACGCCCGCGCTGAACGCCCACGCTGGACGCTGGGGCTGGGCGCCCGTGCGGGATCCCGCGCGCTGAACGCCCGTGCGGGACGCCGCGCACCCCGGGGCGGGCCGTGCGTTGCATGTCGTACGCCGCGAAGCGCGTACTGCGGCTGCGAGGCCCGGCCCGCGCGCCTTGAGCCGCCACGGGCCAGGGCCAGGACGCCCAGCGCCCCGGAGTCCCCCACCCCGCGGCTTGGACCTCTGGCCCGTGGCTCGTGTGGTCGGGGGGTCAGGAAGGCCAGCCGCCGTAGGGGACGGTGAGGAGTTCCATGCTGTGGCCGTCCGGGTCGGGGAAGTAGACGCCCCGGCCGCCGTCGCGGGTGTTGATCTCGCCGGGACGGCCGCCGCCGGGGTCGGCGTGGTAGCCGCAGCCCGCCTCCTTGACGCGGGCGAACATCGCGTCGAACTCGTCCTCGCTGACCAGGAACGCGCAGTGGTGCGGGTGGAACCCCGCGGCGTCCATGAAGTCGATCGTCACCCCGTTGGAGATCTTGACCGGGATGAACGGCCCGTACTGCGGCGCGGGCACCAGGCCGAGGATTCCCGCGAGGAACGAGGCGGAGGCGTGCTTGTCGGTGGCCGGGACGATGATGTGGTCGAGAACGGCGGGCATCGGATGACCTTCCTCGTTGTCGGCTCCCTCCGAGTCTGCGGGCTCGACCGCGCTTGAGGTCAAGCCCGCGGACCATCCGGGAGAGCCACCGTTGTTGAGTGGGCACTCACTCAGAACTGTAGACGACGGAGCGGCGGATGTCACCGCCACCCGTTCGGAGGGCACGGAGCGACTGATCACTTTCCGTCATGAACTGTAACAGAAAATGGTCTTTACTGTACGGGTCGGATCCTGCATCATCGCTCCTGTGATTGTTTGCCACCTGGCAAAAGTCGGTCGTGCTCACCGGTAAGACGTGATCGACGCATTCCTTGTCCGCTCCCCGCCTGAGCCTTTGCGAGTTGTGTGCTGGTCTTTGATTCCGCCCACCTGAACCGGCTCCAGGAAGACGGGCTGGCGTGCGTGGTGTGTGACAAGCGCTTCCCGCTGCCCGCCCTGACGGTGGGCGTCTCGTCGGCCTCCTCCCCGGTACGGGCGTGTGAGGAATGCGCCCTGCTCCTGGAGCCTCCGGCCGACCCGACGACGCCTCGTCCGGGCCCGTCCCCCGACCGTTAACCGGGAGCTTTCCCCCTCCCGGATATTTCGCCTTCCCCGCGGGCGCAGCAGTACCGCCGCTCATTCTCCTCGCCTTGCCCATTTCCCGAAGGAAAAGCGTCTCGGGCGGCCGCCGAGGAGCCGACTGGTCGAACAATGCCCCGAAGGAAAGGAAGATCCCTGGTGTTAAGACGTTCTGTCGTGTGGGTCGCCGTTTCGGCGCTCGCCCTCACCGGCCTGGCAACGCCCGCCGCCGCCCACGCCCAGGCGCCCGCCGCGGCCGGGCCGTACCGGTTCCAGCATCTGTATCCCGAGCTGGGCTCGCCCCACGCCTCGAACCCGAAGCTGGGTCCGTCCCACCGGGCCGGGGTGCGGCTGGTCAGCCCGGGCACGGTCGGTGACCCGGCCAAGACGAAGATCCCGGCCCGTGCGCCGTCGGGAGCGGGCAACGCTGGCCGTCCGGCGGCGAAGCCCGCTGTGGCGGCGTCGGTGCCGGTGGGGATCGGGCCGGTGCGCAACGGCACGTTCCTGTCGTTCAATCTGGCCGACTACCTGCAACTGAAGGTGAACGTCGGGTCGGGGAACGCGATGGTGCGCACCACCGACATGTCGCTGCCGGGCATCGGCGGGAACGTGACCGTCGGCGCGGCCTACAACAGCCTGCTGCACGCCGCCGACGTGGCCACCGGCGTCATCTCGCCCGGCTGGCGTACACGGCTCGGCCAGGACGTGCGGCTGTACAAGAACAGCGGCAACTCGGTCACCATGACCGGCCCGGACGGCACGTCCGGGGTGTTCACCGTCTCCGGTTCGGGCTACTCCACGCCCAAGGAGTTCAAGGGCGACCTGGTCAACCAGTCCGGCGGCGGCTGGAAGTACACCGACCACGGCTCCGGCAGCGATTCGTACTTCAACGCCTCGGGGCTGCCGACCAAGGTCGAGGACCGCAACGGCAACACCACCGACTTCGGCTACACCTCGGGCAACGTCTCCACGATCACCTACAAGCCCAAGGGCGAGACGTCCGGCCGGGTCATCAAGGTCGGCATGTACGACGGCGAGCACATCAACTCCTACACCCAGGACAAGGCGGGCGGCGGCAACCGCATCGCGGCCTACAGCTACGACACCTCCAACCGGCTGATCCAGGTCCAGGAGCCCGCGGGTGAGGTCGCCAAGTTCGGCTACGACGCCTCGGGGAACCTGAACTCCATCACCAACGGCAAGGGCGCGGTCACCCAGCTCGCCTACGACGGCAACCATCGGGTGCTGTCGGTGACCCGCGTCGGGGAGTCGGTCAGCCAGGTGACCCGGCTGGCGTACGCCTCCGACACCCAGTCGCAGGTCGCCGATCCCAACACCGACCAGTCCAAGCCCGTCGCCGACGTTCCGCACACCACCTACACGCTCAACTCCAACGATCGGGTCACCAAGACCGTCGACCCGGCCGGCAAGACCCGTTCCAAGACCTACACCCCGTTCAGCGACGTCGCCTCCTACGAGAACGCCAACCAGGGGATGACCACCAACACCTTCGGCGCCAACGGCGGCGAGTCCCAGACCAAGTCGGCCTCCCCGACCGGCGCGTCGGGAACGGCCGCCTACGGCAACTCGCCCACCAGCCAGAACCCGACCGCCGCCTACCAGCCCTCGGCGGGCACCGACACCCAGGGCAACTCCACCGCGTTCACCTACGACGGCCCCGGCAACCTGAACTCGGCCAAGAACGCCCTGGCCGCCGAAGCCAAGCTGTCCTACAACTCCGACGGCACCGTCAAGGACTCCACCGACCCGGGCAACGGCTCCAACTCGGCCACCTACGGCTACGACGGCAACCACCAGCTCACCTCGGTGACACCGCCGACCGGCAACACCCTGAAGAAGAAGACCTTCACCTACGACGGGTACGGGCGGCTGGCCACCGCCACCGACGGCAACGGCAAGAAGACCACCTACACCTACGACGCCAACGACCGCGTCCTGACCATCGCCTACTCCGACGGCACCCCGACCGTCACCTACACCTACGACAAGGCCGGCAACCTCAAACTCCGCACCGACGCCACCGGCACCACCACCTGGTCGTACACCCAGCGCAACCTGCTGGCCGCCCGCCACTCCACCTCCGGTGGCGGCGAGATCGACTGGCAGTACGACCCGACCGGCAACCTGGTCAACCAGCTCAACACCGCCGGCACCCTGCACTACGTGCACTCCACCCGCAACCTGCTGGCCAGCATGACGGACTACGCCGGCAAGAAGTGGGAGTTCGACTACGACGACGACGGCAACCGCACCCACACCTACTTCAACAAGACCTCCGACACCGCCTGGTCGATGCACACCAAGCACAGCTACGACGACTCCGGCCGCATCACCCGGATCGTCACCTCGCGCGCGAACGACGACTCCAAGATCGTCTCGGACGTCTCGTACTGCTACTCCAAGCGCGGAACGGCGACCAGTTGCGACACCGGCAAGTCCAACGACACCGGCCTGCGCCAGTGGTCCAAGAACAACGTGTCGGGCACCATCAGCGACTACACCTACGACAAGGGCAACCGCCTCACCAAGGCCACCAACACCGCCGGCCACGACTACGCCTACGACTACGACCAGCGCGGCAACCGCACCACCGTCACGACCGATGGCACCCAGTCCCAGTCGCTGACCTACAACTCCGCCAACCAGGCCACCACCTCCGGCGAGTCCTACGACGCCGCGGGCAACCTCACCGCCACCACCGGCTCGGGCGGCCTCAACGGCACCTACAACGGCGCCGGGCAGACCACCCAGTTCACCAAGGGCACCACCACGATCCCGTTCGGCTACGCGGGCTCCGACCAATCCGAAATGGTCACCGCCAAGGGCGCCAGCCTCGTCTACGGACGTTCCGGCAGCACCAGCGCCGGAATCGTCTCCTACACCAACGGCAGCACGTCGGTGTGGATGATCCACGACAGCACCGGCACCCCCATCGGCTATTCCTACAACTCCAACTCCTATGCCTTCGGCACCGACGGCCTTGGCTCGATCACCTCGATCGTCTCCCCGTCGGGCACCCAGGCCGCCGCCTACACCTATGGGCCGTACGGCGAGACCACCGCCGACAATGGCTGGCAAGCCGCCATCAACCTCATCCGCTACACCGGCGGCTTCCACGAACCCAACACCGGACTGGTCAAACTCGGCCAGCGCTTCTACGACACCGGCCGAGGCCGCTTCACCCAACAAGACGCCATCAACACCATCGGCAACCCCAAGAACGGCAACCGCTACACGTACTCAGGCGACGACCCCACCAACAACACCGATCCCACCGGAGCCATCTACGACAAGATCAGCGTCGGCGGATGCGCCATCGTCTGCGCCAGTGTCGGCGTGGCTTTCGGGGACGGCGGAATCAGCCCCACCGCCGGTTTGGGTGTCGGCCCCGAAGGAGGCGTCGACGTTGAAGTGACCGCCAACACCGGAGAAGTCGAGTCCGCCGTGACCGGCAACGCCCAGTGCAGTGGCCCGGGCGTCACCGGCGGGGGAGAGGTCAATCTCGCGACCGGCGATGTGGGCGCGAACGCCGGAGCCACCACCGGAACCGAGTACGGCTGCAATGTCGGGATAGAGGCAACTCTCTGACATGTTCCAGCTGAACTGTCCCGGCGCCGAGTCCATCGGGCCGGGACAGTTCATATCCGGTACTGGAAAGAGCACTCAGAGGAGCGGGAATGGCTCTAGCGCTTCCTCTTGAGCAGGCTGTAGAGCCAGCTCGCGAAGATGAGCACCATGAGGACGACTATGATCCCGATCAGTATCGGATTGTTTCCCAGGCCGTTGCCTGCCAGCACTCCATCGCCGTACGAACTCATAGGTCGCCTTTCGAGGGTCGAAGCCGTTCTTGGCGTCCGAGGCCAGCCCGATGGGGGCTAGAGGATGCGTCCGGGGCTCTTCTTCCGCCCGTCGGCACCGTAGGGCTCGTCCCAGCCCTTGCTGGCATAGAGCCTGTTGACGCGGGGGCGCATGCGGGGCGGGACCCAGTTCAACGCGGGGCCGGGCCCGCCAGTGCGCATCCGTACGAAACTGATCACCACGATCACCAGCATGAAGACCGCGACGCCGATGAAGAGTGCCGTTCCCATGAGTCACGCCTCGCAGGTTCGAATGACCGGAACCATGCTATTCCCCCAGAAGCAGACCAAACCACCGGTCGCGGTCATCACCGGCGCGTAGGTCTGCGCCCCCGCACCGCGACGCGCGGCCGGCAGCACCAGCACCGCACCCAGCAGGAACTGCCCACCGCCGTGCAGCCCGATCACGCAGCCGGTTACCGCCGCACCCGCAGCACCTCCCGAGCCCGTGGCCGCGCCCCCTTCCCTGCCGCCTGCCCAATCTCTGATTCTCGCCTCTGGCTACGGCACCGTGGCCGAGGAGGCTACCTCTGTCGGTGGTTGCGCATTGGCGTCGCCAGCAGCATGCATGTATCTCGACAAGAACGTCCTTGCTCCCACTTGAGGTCAATATGACTCCCAAGAGATCCCAGCACCTTTCCGTACGTCCGCTCGTCCAACTGTCTCTCTGGTTCCTTGTGGCTGGGATAGCCCTAGTCCTCGCCTCAGTGTCAATTTGGACAGGGATGGCAGAAGGCGACTGGGGCATCGCCTGGGGATGCCTGATCGTGGGTGTCGGCTCGAACATCCTAGGTATATGCTTCATGCACGGTGCCCTCTCTTGGCGCAAGAAGCGGAACTCGAAAGCGCGTTCCGAATGAGCAACTATGCGCCCTGAACCCCCTGGATCTCCCCGCCTGTGCTCGGTCACCACTCGGATGCAGGCGAGGGCCTTAATACGTCCAAGTAAGACGGCTACTCGTCTGTGTGTCACGACGACTCAGAAGCCTGGCGCGATCGCCGGTTCTGTGGGAAATGAGCTCCTCGCATTCGTTGACCGCTCCCGATGGCGGAGCCTTGTACCGGGGACAACCTGCTCGATGTCGCCAGCGACGACGAGCACGGCACGCCGACCGACGTCGACGAACAGTGGACCGCCTGCGAACGCCCGCCCGGCTACCTGGCCGAATCCCGGAAACTGGCCACCTGGGCGCACTGCCATCACGCGAAATGCTCTGGGATTGAGATTTCGGTCTGCCGTCGGGCCGTCGGTGGAGGCGTAGTTCTGGCGGGGGTCGCCGCATCCGGGGTTGTGCGATCGGTGGAGGCGGCTGTGGCCCTCGGAGTGAATCCGCTGGCTGACCGAACGACTCGGCACCCAACGAAAAGGACAGAATCGTGGACCTGTGGCGCCCCAAGCGGGACGTGCCGGACTCGGCACTGATGCCCACCTATAAATACGGTCTGTTCATGACTGGGTTCCTGCTGGCCGCCGTAGGGCTCACTCTGCTTCTCATTGCGTTCATCGCCGAATGGGTGCCGAACGGCAACATTGTCATAGAGATCGTGATGGGCATCGGAACACTAAGCAGCTATTGGCTGGCGTACCTGGGCCTGAAAATGGTTATGTACGCGCGTCGACGGCACGGCCGCCATAGTAATGAATGATCGGCATATGTGTGTCCGATACTGGATCGTGCCCTATGTCAACGGCCGCCTACACCTACGGGCCGTACGGCGAGACCACCGCCGACAACGGCTGGCGCGGGAAATCGGTTGGCGTCGCTCTCACCGAGTGCGTCACCCGGAGTGGGTAGCAGCCTGTACCTAGGGAAGAACGTCCTGACGCTGCCTTGAGGGAAGAGAAGATGTCATCAGAGAGAACGCCTCGTCCTCCACGCTCCATGCTTTACAAGGGTGTGGCCCCGATCGTGGCCGTCGGCACCGTCTCGATCACCGAAGCGACACTGATCTGGACCGGAGTGTCCGCCGGAGACTGGAGCATCGCGACGGCCTGCCTGCTGGTCGGAGTGCTCGCGTTCGGGGTCACGGGCCGCATCTTCTGGGTAGTAAGACGCCCGCGCAGAAACCGTTAGCACGGATGAGTGGTCCGGCGACCGCCCTGGCAGGGCAACCATCGAACCCTCTTCGGGCCAGCCAAGAGCGAGGTCACGTCATGAGGGAAGCCATCATCGTCGCGGCGCTCTTGCTCGTCGCCCTCGTGCTGAAGCAGATCTTCTACACCTCCAGGTTCAGCGACTGGTACAAGAGTCGACGACAGGGAAGTAATGGTCGCCGTCAAGGGCGTCGGCCTGCTACTGCACGTGTGTCGGAGTCGGGCACGCATAGAACAATCGCCGACGGCGTGTACGGCAGGCGCACCTGGGGTGATTTGTGGTGGCTGTTGGCGCAGCGGCCCTTTCGGGCGTGGTCCTCTACCTTCTGTAGAGAGAAGCGCTGATTCCCGCTCTTGGCTTTGAGGGCGAACCAGTCGTTGTCATGAGCCCGGTGATCGGTTGGTGGGATTGGGCCCGATGGTCGGGGCAGGGCGCCGCCAAAAGCCGGGTCGGGGTGGTTCGGTTTGGTTGCCGTCTGAGGTCACCTGGTCGCGTGGGTGAGGGCGTTATCGGCGTTGGCCTCGGCACAATGGGCAGCAACGGCCCATTGGTCGGCGGAGGTGTCAGGGCTGTTTGCGGGGGGACAAGGGTGCTGACGCTCGACTCGGTCGGAGAGGAGTGCCATGCACCCGATACAGATCGTCATGCTGATCGTCGGGGTCATCCTTGCGGTGACGTTGCGTTTGCTCGTGAAGAGGACGAGGCGGTAGGCGCTTAGATTTCTGTGGGTAGTGCTGTCCTCTCTTGTGCGGGTGTGACGACGTGGTGCGGGCGGCTGGGGCGGCAGGGGCCTCAGGTCTCGTGTCCGGTCGGGGGCGGGGGCTGCGGCTCGGACGTTGCGAGGTGGCAACGGTCGGTCGAGTTCGGGTGTCCGGGCGGACGCGGACGGTGACCATCGTGGGGTGCGCAACAGCGAACCCCGCCCGCTGCCTCCAGCCGGCTACCTCCGTTCCGCGCCCGCTGGACGTTCCGGCGGGCTCGCCGGTGTCCGGCGCGGCCCCGGCGTCGTCCTCGCGCTGGTGCTGAGCGCGATCGTCGCGTTCGGGTCGGACTCGCCGTCGAGGCGTCCGGCCCGTCCGAGCCCGGCGCGGGCGGAACGTCCCGGGAGGCCCGTCCGGCACCGTCCGTGCCTCCGGCGCCCAGTCTGACGGGCGCCGGGGCGGCGAGCCCGAGTGCTTCCGGTGTTCCGCGGAACGGCGCGTCCTCCCGGCCGACGCGCGCGCGTACGGGCACGAAAGCGCGGGCGAAACGGAAGGAGCCGGGGCGTCGTGGTGCCACCTCCGCGCCGGAACGTCCCCGGCATGGCTCGCCGCGAACGCGCGCGCCGTCGCGACACGTTCGTAAGCCACACGTGCCGCGTCCGAAGAGGCCGAAGGCGCCCGCGCTGCCCGCGTGGGTCAGGGCGGCGTGCGTCCAGCGCTTCCCGACCGATCCCGCGCGGCGCATGGCGTGCATCGCCGCGCTCGGCCGGTTCACCCGCTGATCCGTCCGAATGTCCGTCGGTCGGCTGCCTTGGGCGTCGGATGGCCTCGTCCGCTGGGCATTCGGCGGGCTCCGGGGCGGGGGAACTTGTGGGGGTCAGGTGAGTCGTACATGGCCATGGAACATGAAACATCCGACATTGTTGGCTCGGCACTTCTGGAGGCGTTCGCGCAGCGGGGGCTTCAGGCGGCGCTGCCCGAGCCTGGGACGGTCAGCGTCGTGCTGCCGGACGGGTCGCAGGCGCGGGCCGATATCCGGGGCTGGCGCGACCACGCCGAGCGCGGTCCGCGGTCGGAGCTGGCCCGTGTCGCGGGGGAGTACGCCGACCAGGCCGTCGCCGCGTTCGGGCGGCACGCCGCCGCGCCGGCGCAGGCGGGCGGGGCGCGGCGAACCTGCGGGTCCGGCTCTACCCGGAGGCCGCGTTCGACGAGGAGATGCGGGCCGCGCTCGTGACGCGGCGGCTCGCGCCGGGGCTGTTGCAGACGGTCGTGGTGGACCATCCCGACTCGATCATGCCGCTCAACCGGGCCGATCTCGGCGGGACGAGCGAGGAGGAGGTGTTCGGCGCGGCGCTGACCCGTTCGATCGAGGACGAGCCGCACCACGTCACGGCGGAGGCCGCCGACGAGGTGCGGCTGGTCACGATCGGGGAGCGGCACCGCTACGTCGGCGCGCACGTCCAGGTCCTCGCGCGGTACGTCGATGGGCCTCTGCCGTACGGGGCGCTGGTGTCGTTCCCGCTGCCCGAGTACGTGGTGACGCACTCGATCGGCGGCGGCAACAGCGTCTTCACGGCCATCGCCACACTCCAGGACGTCACCGCGAAGCTCGCCGCGGCGGGAGAGAAGCCGATCAGCTCGCAGGTGTACTGGTGGCGGCCCGGCGCGTACGAGCGGATGCCCGAGAAGGAGGCGCTCTACAGCGGGCGGGTGCCCGACCTGGCCCCGGTCGGCGTCGTGTTCGACGACACGGGCCAGTCCGTCAGCCCGCTCACGGCCGAGTCCGACGAGCTGATCCGGGCCTGGCTGAACGACCACCAGGGGTGAGGTTCGGGTCACGTTGGGGGCCGAAGACCTTGCCGGGGTTGAAGATTCCGGCGGGGTCCAGGGCGTTCTTGACGGCGCGGTGCAGGGCGACGACGGCCGGGTCCAGTTCGGCGTGCAGGCCGCGGCGCTTCAGGAGGCCGACGCCGTGCTCGCCGGTGACGGTGCCGCCGAGGGCGATCGCGTCGTCCACGATGCGGTCGAACGCGCGCTGGGCGCGGACGCGGGCGGCGTCGTCGCCGGCCGGGGCGATGATCAGCGGGTGCAGGTTGCCGTCGCCCGCGTGCGCGATGTTGGCGATGTGGGTGTCGTGCTCGGCGCCGGCCCGTTCGATGCGGGCGAGCATCTCGGGGACGAGGGCGCGGGGACGCACACGTCCTCGGTGAGGACGGGCCCGAGGCGTTCGAGCGCGGGGTAGGCGAGGCGGCGGGCGGCGAACAGCGCCTCCGCCTCGGTCTCGTCCGCCGACCTCGCGCTCCACGTCGCGCCCGCCTCCTCGAAGCAGCGGACCATCGTGTCGGCCTCCGCCTCCCCGGCCTCGCCGGGGGCGTCCGAACGGCCGAGCAGCAGGACGTTCGCGTCGGCCGACAGGCCCATGTTGCGCCACTGGTCCACGGCCTGGAGGCAGTGCCGGTCGACCAGTTCCAGGGCGCTCGGGACGACGCCCGCGGCGGTGACCGAGGCGACCGCCGCGCCCGCGTCCCGGAGCGTGTCGAAGTAGCCGACGACCGTGCGCTCGGGGGCGCGGGCGCCGCGCAGCCGGACGGTGATCTCGGTGACGACGCCGAGCGTGCCCTCCGAGCCGACGAGCAGCCCGCACAGGTCGTACCCGACGACGCCCTTGGCCGTACGGCGGCCGAGGCGCACGGTCTCGCCGCGGCCGACGACCGCCTCCAGCGCGAGGACGTAGTCGCGGGTCACGCCGTACTTGACGCAGCAGACGCCGCCGGCGTTGGTCGCGACGTTCCCCCGATCGTGGACCAGGGGGAGCTGGCCGGGTCCGGCGGGTACCACAGGCCGTGCTCGGCGCACGCACGCCGCAGGTCGTCGTTCACCACGCCCGGCTGGACGACCGCCAGCCGCTCCACCGGGTCGATCTCAAGGATCCCGTCCATCGCCTCCAGCGACAGCAGCACGCAGCCGTCGAGCGCGTTGGCGCCGCCGGACAGGCCCGTCCCTGCGCCGCGCGGCACCACCGGGACGCCGAGCCTCGCGCAGACCTCGACCACGCGCGCGACGTCCCGGGCGGACCCGGCCCGGACGAGCGCGGCGGGCGTCCCGTACGGCGCCCACTGCGCCTCGTCGTGGGCGTAGGAGGCGATCACGTCGGGGTCGGTGACGAGGCGGGCGGAGCCGTTCCCGGGCATCGGGGCTCCGTCCGAAGGAGCGTCGGAGGAGAGGGCCTCCCGCAGGGATTCCAGCAGTTCGGACATGCCACCCAAGTAATCACGGCCGGGTCCTGCGGGGGTAACCGGGTCAGGCGGCGTTGGTGGTGAGGAGGTGGGTGATGTCGGAGCGCAGGGCGGGGATGTCCACGCCCGCCTCCGTCAGCAGGCGTGCGGACAGGAAGCCCGGGTCCTGGAGCAGGCCGAGCAGGACGTGGCCGTCGCTGATGTGCTTCTGCTTGAGCCGCAGCGCCTGGCGGAGGCTCAGCTCCAGGGACTTCTTGGCGTCCGGGGTGAACGGGATGTGCCCCTGGCGGCCTCGCTGGAACCGTCCGGGCGGGGCGTCGAGGGCGCCTTCGCCGAAGCTGTCCTCGGTGGCCTCCCGTACGGCGTCCAGGTCGATGCCGATCGCGCGCAGCGCCTCGGGTCGAGGGGGTCGCCGCCCCGGCCGCGCGTCCGGGCCAGGTGGCCGCGCAGCTTCTCCACGGTCAGTCCGCGTCCGCGCATCGCCGCGTTCGCCGGGCCGTCGCCGTCGAGGAGCGCGATCAGGAGGTGCTCGGTGCCGATGTGCCGGTCGCCGAGGGCGCGGGCGACGCTCTGGGCCTCGGTGACCGCGTTCCTCGCGGCGGCGGTGAAACGCTCGAACATGCCTACCGTTCCTTCCTGAGGAGGCCGCGGCCCCCGCCGTGCTTCTTGTGGACGGCCTGCCGGCTCACGCCGAGGCAGACCGCGATCTCCTGCCAGGACCAGCCCTGCTCGCGCGCGTTGGACACCTGTAGCGCTTCGAGCCGTTCGGCCAGCTCGCGCAGCGCGCGGACGGCGCGCAGGCCGACGGCCGGGTCACGGCTGCTCGCCTCCTGGGCGAGCGTCACTCCATCGCTCATGGGTGTCAATCTAGGTTGACAGCCGTCCGGTGTCAACCTTCGTTGACGGGACGGTCCGGGAGGAGGAGCGTGGTGAGCAGGTCGTCCAGGCTGACCAGCCCGGCGGGACGGCCGTCCTCGCCCGTCACCAGGCCCAAGTGGCTGTGGCCCGCGCGCAGCGTCCCGACGGCGTCGCCGACCTGCGTGCCGATGTCGAGCGCGGGCACCGCGTGCGCGAGCGCGCCCGCCGGGGTCGGGCGGCCCCGGGCCCGCGCGAGGTAGGCGTCCCGGACGTGCACCATGCGCGGACGGCCCGGACCGCGCAGCATGATCCGGGTCCGGCCCGTCCGCGCGGCGGTGTCGATCACCTCCTGCGGGGACGCCGCCGGCGCGACCGACACGATGTCACCGACCGGGATGACCAGGTCCGCGAGCGGCGCGCGCGGCGCGTCCAGCGCGGCGGTCAGCAGGCTGAGGTCGGCCTCCCCGATCAGCCCGAGCCGCCGCGACTCCACCGCGAGGCTGCGGAGCTGCTCGGGCGTCCGCGACACGCTCACCGCGTCGCCCGGACGGACGCCGACCATGCGCAGCAGCAGGTTCGTGGACGCGTTCAGCGCCGCGAGCACCGGCCGCACCACCGCGGTGAACGCCCGGAACGTCGGCGCCAGCACCGTCGCCGACCGTTCCGGCCGCGCGATCGCCCACGTCTTCGGCGCCATCTCGCCGACCACCATGTGCAGGAACGTCACCACCGCCAGCGCCAGCACGAACGCCACCGGATGCGCCGCCGCCGACGGCACCCCCACCGCGTGGAACAGCGGTACGAGCGTGTCGGCGATCACCGGCTCGGAGACCAGGCCGAGCCCGAGCGAGCACATCGTGATGCCGAGCTGCGCGCCCGCCAGCATCAGCGACAGCTCCCTGATCCCCGCCACCGCGCTCGCCGCCGACCGGCTGCCCTCCGCCGCCGCCCGTTCCAGCCGGGGCCGCTTCGCCGCCACCAGCGCGAACTCCGACGCCACGAAGAACCCGTTGCCCGCGAGCAGGGCCAGCGTCACCGGCGCTCCGACCGAGAGGTTCACCGGTCCCCGCCCTTCCGCTCCCCGGTCCCGTCGCGTCCGCGCCGCGCGTCCGCCGCGGTCCCGCCGCCCGGCCCGGCGTTCGGCCCGGCGTCCGGCTCGTCGCCGTCCGGCGGGGCGTCCTCGACGGCGCGGACGCGGATCAGCTCCGGGACGTGGCGGTGCACGGTCATCACCTCGATGACGGCGTGGCGCGGCGGCTCGTCCATGCCGGTGGGGGCGAGCGGCACCGTCACGACGTCGCCGGGCTCGGCGACGCGGTGCAGGCGCTCCATGATGAGGCCGGCGACCGTCTCGTAGGCGCCCTCCGGCAGGGCGATGCCCGTCTCGTGCGCGACCTCGTCCATCCGCAGGCCCGCGTCGACGGTCCACCACTCGCCGCGCAGGATCGCGAGGTCCTCGCCCGCCTCGTTCTCGTCGGCGATCTCCCCGACCAGCTCCTCCGCGACGTCCTCCCAGGTGACCAGGCCGGCGAAGCCGCCGTACTCGTCCACGACCAGCGCCATCGGGCCGCCGCCCCGCTGGAGCTGCGCGACGACCTCCGGCAGCGGCAGCGTGGACGGCAGCATCACCGGCGCGCGGGCGATCTCCCGCACGCGGGTGCGGGGGATCTCCTCCGGGGCGAGCAGGATCAGCTCGTCCAGCCCGACCACGCCGAGGACGTCGTCGACGCTCTCGCCGACGACCGGGTAGCGGGTGTGGCCGCTCGCCGTGATCACCTCGCTCAGCGTGCTCGCGGGCGCGTCGCCCGGCACCGTCACCGCGTCGACCCGCGGCACCATCACCTCCTCGGCCGACAGGTCGGAGAACGCCAGGGCCCGTTCGAGCAGGGCGGCGTGCGCGTCCTTCAGCTTCTCGCCCGACTCGCCGATGATGTGCCCGAGCTCCTCCAGCGTCGCGCCGTGGTGCAGCTCCTCCACCGGCTCGATCCCGACGGCCCGCAGCAGCCGGTTGGCGGACGCGTCGAACAGCCTGATCAGCGGCGCGGCCAGCATCAGGTACGCGAGGGTGGACGGCGCGAGGGCGCGGGCGAGCGACTCGGCGCGCACGAGCGCCAGGTTCTTCGGGAACAGCTCGCCCAGCACCATCTGGACCACCGTGGCCAGCGCGAACCCGAGCGCGACCGCGACCCCGCCGGCCGCGCCGCCCGGGACCCCGGCGGCGCGCAGCGCGGGCGCGATCAGGTCGGCGAGCGCGGGCTTGGCGATGAACCCCACCACCAGCGCCGTCACGGTGATGCCGAGCTGCGCGCCCGACAGCATGAACGACAGCCGCTCCATCACCCGGACGGCGCGTTCGGCCGCCCGGTCGCCGTTCCTGCCGCGCTCCTCCAGGTCGAGCCGGTCCGCGGTGACGAACGCGAACTCCTGCGCGACGAAGTAGCCGGTCGCGGCGGTCAGCACCAGGACGGCGAGCAGGCCGAGCGCGGCGTTCACCCCACCTACCTTCCCTGCCAAGATCCTTCCTACCCCGGTCCATCCCCTCCGCCGCCGCGTCCCGAACCCGCCGGACGGCCAGGCGGGCGTCGCCCGCGCGACGGCTCAGTGGGCGGTGATGAGGACCACGCCCGCCGCCACCACGCAGGCGGCGGCGATCCGGCTCTTGCCCAGGTGCTCGCCGAAGAACACCGCGCCGATGACCGCGCCGGAGATGACGCCGGTCTCGCGCAGGGCCGCCACCGACGCCAGGGCGCCGCGCGTCTGCGCCCACAGGACGATCCCGTACCCCGCCATCGCGATCACGCCGCCGCCCAGCCCGGTCGCCACCTGGCGTACCGCGAGGCCCCGGTGCAGGGCGCTCCGCCGGACCGCCCACAGGGCCGCGACGGTCACCGGCCCCTCGATCGCGAACAGCCACGCCGTGTACGAGGCCGCGCTCCCCGCCTCCCGCACCCCGATGCCGTCCAGCAGCGTGTACGAGGCGATCGACGCCCCGGTGAGCAGCGCCGCCGCCACCGCCTTCGGCTCCCGCCGGGACCCGGGCCGCAGCCCGCCCGCGAACGCGAGCACCCCGAGCCCGCCGCACACCGCCGCGACGCCGCCGAACTGCGCCCACGACAGCCGTTCGCCGAGGAACACCGCCGCCACCAGCGCGACGGCCAGCGGCGCGCTGCCGCGGGCGAGCGGGTACACCTGGCTGAAGTCGCCCAGCTCGTACGACTTGAGCAGCAGCCCCATGTAGACCAGGTGCACGGCCACCGACGCCGCCAGGTACGGCACGGCCGCCGCGTCCGGAGCCGGGAGGAACGGCAGCAGCGGCAGCGTCAGCAGCGCCTGCCCGGCACCGATCAGCGCGAACGACACCCAGCGGTCCGCCGCCCCCTTGGCCATGGCGTTCCAGGTGGCGTGCAGGACACCGGCGAAGATCACGGCGAGTGCGGCGGTCATGCCGCCACCCCATCGGCGATCGGGCGATCCGCGTAGAGTTTTAGGCTGGAGCTAAAGGGACGGGGAGCGAGGCGCGGGCGGGGACGATGATCGAGTTGAGGCTGGAGATCGAGGACCTCGCCGACACCCGCTTCGCCGTCTCGGCGTTCAACGAGGCGGTGCTGAGCCTGCGCGTCTGGCTGCTGCCCGGCTACTACGCGCTCCAGCTCCCCTGGCTGCACCACGCCCGCGAGTCCCTCGGCGGCCTCGACATCGCGCCGCTGCTCGCCCTGGTCGGCCCCAACCGCGCCGTCCCCGACTTCCTCACCCCGCGTCCGGACGAGCCCGTCGCCGGGTTCGACGCCGAGCTCGACCGCGTCCGCCGCGTCCCGCCCGCCAAGGTCGCCGCCGACATCGCCGCCGTGCACGAGGGGCGCCCCGTGCCCGCCGTCCTCGCCGACGGGCTGCGCCGCCCCGCGCGGCTGCGCGACCGCCTCGCCGAGCTCCTGCACGCGTACTGGACCGCGACCCTCGAACCGCACTGGCCGAGGATGCGCGGCGTCCTGGAGGCCGACCTGCTCTACCGGGCGCAGCGGCTCGCGCGCGGCGGCGCCCGGCTGCTGTTCGCCGACCTGCACCCGGGCATCACCTGGCGCGACGGCGTGCTCCGGCTCGAACTCAGCTACCCGCACCGCGAGCTGCGGATCCCGATCACCGGGCGCGGGCTGTGCCTGATGCCCGCGGTGTTCGTCAAGACGCCCGGCATGCCGCTCGACCCCGGCGAGCCGCCCACCGTGTCGTACCCGGCGCGCGGCGTCGCGACGGTCTGGGAGAGCGCGCCGCCCGCCGGTCCCGGCGTGCTCGCCGACCTGGTCGGACGGCGCAAGGCCGCGATCCTCGCCTGCCTCGAACGGCCCGCCTCCACCACCGACCTCGCCCGCCGCCTCGGCGTCACGCCCGGCGCGGTCTCGCAGCACCTCGCCGTGCTGCGCGGGCGGGCCTGGTCGGGCGGGCCCGCGCCGGACGGTCCGTCCTGTACGCGAGGACGCCGCTCGGCGACCGGCTCGCCACCGGTTCCCCTGTCCGGATTCCGTGACGATCTGGAGCGTGCCCGGCCGCGCGTGATAGGCACGGAAGGGGCGGGCGACCGCCCGCCCCCGAAACGGCGGGAGGGCCAATGAGCGACGAGATCCGCCCCCGTCCGGTGTTCGACCCGGCACTCTCCGGCGCCGACCGCGAACTCCTCGCGTCCGCCCCCGAACGGCTCGTCGCGGCGAGCCTCCCGCCGCCCGCGCCGCCGCGGCTCAGCGCCGCCGCCGTCGCGGGCCGCGCCGTCTGGATCCCGATGGTCGCGATCTTCTACGGGGTGCTGCCCGGCGGCTGGATCCAGGCGTTCCTCGCCGTGTCCCTCGACGAGGAGGACCTCATGGGCGGCCTCCTGCGGTGGGGGCGGCTGCCGCTGCTCGCGATGATGATCGCCCCGGCCGTGCAGATCGCGCTGATCCTGGCCGGGCAGGGCGAGGCCGCCGCGATCCTCGCCGCCGTGTCGTTCGCGGGCTGGAGCGCGGGCGCGCTGGCGCACCTCGGCGAGCCCGCCGCGGCCCGCGCCGCCCGCGACCACCACGGCCGCTACCTGCTGCCCGCCGACTTCGACGGCCCCGCCGCGCGCCTGCTCGCCCGCGCGCAGCGCGCCATCGACGCCGTGCTCGGCTCGCAGTCGCACCGCGCCGGGCTCCTCGACGACGTCAACAACGCCGTCGTGCTGCCCCGCCAGGAGTGGGCGATCGCGAGCGCCCTCGCCGAGCACACCCGCCTGCGCCGCGAGCGCCGCGCCCAGCAGCACGAACGGCTCAGCGCGAGCGTCCGCGCCCTCCTCGAACCCCAGCAGCGCGCCCTCGACCTGTCGGTCCGTTCGGTCACCCGCCGGATCGAGGCGCTGGAGGCGTACGCGGGCCGCGCCCACGACGCCGACGACGCCTACCACGAGTCGCAAATCCTCCAGGGCCTGCCGGAGCAGAACGCCCGCTACCGCGACCTGCTCGCCGCCACCGCGGGCGACGAGCTCGCAGGCGTCGAACTCCGCGACCTGGCCGACGACGCCCAGCGCGTCGAGACCGCCCTCCGCGCCACCGTCAAGGACGCCCTCAACGCCGGCCAGCGCCTCGACGTCCCCGCCGACTGACCCCGAACGTCCGGAACGCCCGGCCGGAGGCTCAGGGGGTCCGGCGGGTGGTGCGCGCGATGATCCAGTCGGCGGTGCGCTGCGTGCGCGCGATGCGCCGGCGGACCTTGGGGCGTGCGGCCGGGCGGCGGCCCGCGCCGCCGGGCTTCCTGCCCGTGCCCGCCGCAGCCGGCGCGCCCGGAGTGCGGCGCCTCGGAACGGGGACGGGCTGCGCCTCGCCGTTCGCGGCGGCCTCGCCGTTGGCCGCGGTCTCGCCGTTGGCGGCGGTCTCGGCGAGCGCGGCCAGCCGCGCGGCCGACATCGCGAGCTCGGCGAGGAGGCGGCGCTCGGCGGCGGCGTCGCGGGCGTCGAGGGCGCACGCGAACAGCGCCTCCACCTCCGCCATCTGCGCGCCCAGCCGTACCAGCATCAGTCCGCCCACCTCGGATCGCTCCCGCACTTCAATTGTGCGGGATCGCGCGCCCCTTTCGCATGCGCATTTCCGACATGCTACTACGAGCGTAATAGTTGTGCGCGGCTAGGGTATGACCTCACCGTCGCTCCGTTCCCGAGTCTGTGAGGGCGTCCGCAGTGGTACGACGACAGCTCGGCCAGCTCGAGGCCGAGATCCTGGCCGCGCTCGCCGCGGCCGACGGGCACCTGTCGCCCGCGCAGATCCGGTCCCGGCTGGACGGCGAGCCCGCCTACACCACGGTCAACACGGTGCTGTTCCGCCTGTACGACAAGCGCCTGGTCACGCGCGAACGGCAGGGCCGGCACTTCACCTACCGCCTCGCGGTGGACGAGTCCCGCCTCGTCGCCGACCGGATGCACGACCACCTGCGGTACGCCAGCGACCCGTCCGGCGTGCTCAGCCGCTTCGTGCAGACGCTCAGCAGCGAGGAGGAGCGGGTGCTGCGCTCGATCCTCGGCGACGACGCGCCGGGCGCATGAACTGGTTCACCTTCCTGCCCGGCGCCGTGACCGTCACCCTCGCGGTGGTGCTCGGCGCGCGCCCGCTGCCGCTGCACCCGGTCTGGTCGGCCCGGCTGCTCGCGACCGTCGCGGTGACGACGGCCGTCGCGGTCGCGGGCACGGTCGTGTTCGTCGGCGTCAACTACCTGGCCGGGCTCGCGCCGGGGCTGACCACCTGGCTGCCCGAGTGGGCGCTGTTCGGCGACGACCGGCCGCTGCCCGCGCCGGTGGGCGTGCCCGCGCTGGTGCTCGCCGCGGCGGGCGCGGCGGTCGTCTGGCGGCTGCTGGCCCGCTGGACCGCCGACGTGCGCGCCGCGCGGGCCGACGCGCGGCGGCCCCTCGACACCGACGCGCCGATCGCGCTCGCCGTGCCGGGACGCGGGGGAGGGGTCGCGGTCTCGCGCGGCCTGCTCGCGATGCTGGGGCCCGAGGAACTGCGCGTGGTGTTCGAGCACGAGCGGTCCCATCTGCGGCACCGGCACCACCGCTACCTGGCGGCGGGCGCGCTCGCCGCGGCCGTGCTGCCGCCGCTGCGCCCGCTGGACGCGCGGCTGCGCTTCGCCGTCGAGCGCTGGGCCGACGAGGAGGCCGCCGAGACCGTCGGCGACCGCGCCCTCGTGGCCCGCACGATCGCCCGCGTCGCCCTCACCGCCCCGTCCGCCGCGTACGGCAGCCCGTACGGCCGGCCGTTCGCGGGGCTCGGCGGGTCGGGCGTCGTGCAGCGGGTGCAGGCGCTGCTCGGCGAGCCGCCGCCGAAGAACGCGGTGTCGGGGCCGCTGGTCGTGCTCACGGCCGGCTGCGTCATGAGCCTGCTCGCCTCGACCGCGCTCCAGCTCGACCAGGCCCTCGGCATAACGCTCCTCTGAGCGGCCCGCGCGCGGTCACGGCGAACGCGCGGACACGGCGAAGGGGCCGGGTGAATTGCGTCACCCGGCCCCCGGCCGCAGGGGAATCCCCCGATTTGCGCGTTCCGCTAGTGCGCGGCGTCGTACTTCTCGATCACATGGGCGGGAATGCGTCCGCGCTCATTGACCTTGATGCCGTGGTTCTTCGCCCACTCGCGAATCTCGGCGGACCGCTCGCGGCTGTTGGTGGTGCGCGCGCCGCGGCCCGCCTTGCCCGGCGTCTTGCGGGCCTTGCGCGCGCTGGACACGAACGGCTCAAGTCCCTCACGGAGCTTGGCGGCGTTCTTCTTGCTCAGATCGATCTCGTAAGTGGTGCCATCGAGGGAAAAGCTGACGGTCTCGTCCGCCTCTCCGCCGTCGATGTCGTCTACGAGAAGGACTTCGACCTTCTGTGCCATGCGGGGACTCCCTAGCTATGCGTCCGGCTTGGCGTCCGGATGGGCCTCGATGAATGCAGCATAGACCTCATCGGATATCTTGCCACGTTCGGACACTTCGACGCCCTCGTTCAATGCCCACTCGCGGACGTCGCCGTTGGTGTAGCCCTTGATCTTCGCCGTTCGGCCCGCCTTACGGCCCTTCCCGGCGGGCTTGACCTCGACGGCGTTGTCCAGGAACGGTCCGAGGGCGGTCAGCGTCTCGTGCAGGCGCTTGTGGTTGTCTTCGCTCAAGTCGATCGTGAACGTCCGACCCAAGACTTCGAAGTCTCGCTTTGCGACATCGCCCGCTTCGGAGCCGTCGATGTCGTCCACGCGAATGACCTTCTCGGCCATGTGTGCTCCGTCTTCCTTCCCCTTGCCAACGCGGCGACCTTGACCGTAGCGGATTCCGCGACCGGTTGACGCCACGGCGCGGCGGCCGGGCGCGGTGTTCGACCCGGAGCAGTTTCCGCTTCGCCCGTCCCGTCCCGTCCGGGACCGGTGCGGGCGGGCCGGGGAATCCGCATGGCGGCGGGGGGAGCGGGCGGCGGTGATTGCCGCGCCGGACCCGGGAAGGGCCTTCGCCATGAACCTTGCTGCGGGCCCGAAGGACAAGGAACTCCGGCTGATCGACGCGTACTGGAGGGCGGCCAACTACCTGTCGGTGGGGCAGATCTATCTGCTGGGCAATCCGTTGTTGCGAGAGGGGCTGCGGCCCGAGCACATCAAGCCCAGGCTGCTCGGGCATTGGGGGACCTCGCCGGGGCTGAACTTCTGCTACGCGCACCTGAACCGGGCGATCCGGGCCCGTGATCTCGACATGATCTACGTGTTCGGGCCGGGGCACGGCGGCCCGGCCGCGGTCGCGAACGCGTGGCTGGAGGGCACCTACAGCGAGGTCTATCCGAACGTGCCGCGGGACGAGGAGGGAATGGGGCGGCTGTTCCGGCAGTTCTCGTTCCCCGGCGGCATCCCGAGCCACGTGGCGCCCGAGACGCCCGGCTCGATCCACGAGGGCGGCGAGCTCGGCTACTCGCTCGCGCACGCGTACGGCGCGGCGTTCGACAACCCGGACCTGGTCGTCGCGTGCGTCGTCGGGGACGGCGAGGCCGAGACGGGGCCGCTCGCGGCGAGCTGGCACTCGACCAAGTTCCTGGACCCGGTGCGGGACGGCGCGGTGCTCCCGATCCTGCACCTGAACGGCTACAAGATCGCCAACCCGGCGGTGCCGGCCCGGATCGGGGAGGAGGAGCTGTCGCTGCTGCTGGAGGGCTACGGCCACCGCCCGATCCTGGTGGACGGCGCGGACGCGGCCGGAATGGCGGGCGGGATCGAGCCGCTGTCGGTGCACCGCCGGATGGCCGCCGCGGTGGACCAGGCGCTCGACGACATCGCCCGGATCCAGCGCGAGGCGCGCTCGGGGAAGGTGACGCGGCGGCAGCGCTGGCCGGTGATCGTGCTGCGGACGCCGAAGGGCTGGACGGGCCCGGCGGAGGTGGACGGCGTCCCGGTGGAGGGCACGTGGCGGTCGCACCAGGTGCCGCTGCCGGGCGTCCGGAACGATCCCGGGCACCTGGCGCAGCTCGAAGCGTGGATGCGCTCGTACCGCCCCGAGGAGCTGTTCGACTCGGGCGGGCGGCCGGTCGCCGAGCTGCGGGCCCTCGCGCCGTACGGCGAGCGGCGGATGAGCGCCAACCCGCACGCGAACGGCGGCCTGGTGCTCAAGCCCCTCGCCCTGCCGGACTTCCGCGACCACGCGGTCCCGGTGGACGAGCCGGGCGCCACCTCGACCGAGCCGACCCGCGCGCTCGGCGCGTTCCTCGCCGGGATCGTGTCGGCCAACCCCGACAACTTCCGCGTGATGGGCCCGGACGAGACGGCGTCCAACCGGCTCGGCGCGCTGTTCGAGGTGACCGACCGGGTCTTCCAGGGCGAGCCGTACGGCACCGACGAGCACCTCGGGCCGTCCGGGCGCGTGATGGAGGTGCTGAGCGAGCACCTGTGCCAGGGCTGGCTGGAGGGCTACCTGCTGACCGGGCGGCACGGGCTGTTCAACAGCTACGAGGCGTTCGTGCACATCGTCGACTCGATGTTCAACCAGCACGCCAAGTGGCTCAAGGTCACGCGGGACCTACCGTGGCGGCGGCCGATCGCGTCGCTGAACTACCTGCTGTCCTCGCACGTGTGGCGGCAGGACCACAACGGGTTCACCCACCAGGACCCGGGTTCCTGGACGTGGTGCTGAACAAGAAGCCCGAGATCGTCCGGGTGTACCTGCCGCCGGACGCCAACACGCTGCTGCCGGTCGCCGACCACTGCCTGCGGTCCCGGGACTACGTCAACGTCGTCGTCGCGGGCAAGCAGCCCGCCCTGAACTGGCTGTCCATGGACGAGGCGGTCGCGCACGCCGCGCGCGGCATCGGCATCTGGGAGTGGGCGGGCAGCGACGACGGCGCGGACCCCGACGTGGTGCTGGCGTGCGCGGGCGACATCCCGACGCTGGAGACGCTCGCGGCGGTCGACCTGCTGCGGCGGCACCTGCCCGACCTGCGGGTCCGGGTCGTCAACGTGGTGGACCTGATGCGGCTCCAGCCGCCGCGCGAGCACCCGCACGGGCTGCCCGACACCGACTACGACGCGATCTTCACCACCGACAAGCCGGTGATCTTCGCCTTCCACGGCTACCCGTACCTGATCCACCGGCTCACGTACCGGCGCACCGGCCACGACCACCTGCACGTGCGCGGCTTCCGCGAGGAGGGCACGACCACCACGCCGTTCGACATGGTGATGATGAACGACCTGGACCGCTACCACCTGGTCATGGACGTCATCGACCGCGTCCCGTCCCTCGGCGGCAGCGTGGCCCAGCTCCGCCAGCACATGGCCGACGAGCGGCTCAGGCTCCGCGCCTACACCCGCGAGCACGGCGAGGACGCGCCGGAGATCCGCGACTGGACCTGGAGCGGCTGACCGCCCCGCCCACGCGAACCGCCGCGCGGCCCCTCGGGACCGCGCGGCGGATCGCGTGCTAACCGGCGGGCGTCACGGCGTGAAGAGGATCTTGATGGCGCCGTCCCGCTTCTTCTGGAAGATCTCGTAGGCGTGCGGCGCGTCGTCCAGCGGCAGCCGGTGCGTGGCGAGGTCCATGACGCCGAGCGGGTCGGACTCGTCCGACACCAGCGGCAGCAGGTCGTCCATCCACCGCTTGACGTGCGCCTGGCCCATGCGCAGCGTGATGCCCTTGTCGAACATCCGCAGCATGGGGAACGGGTCGGCCATGCCGCCGTACACGCCGACGATCGAGATCGTCCCGCCGCGCCGGACGATGTCGATGGCCTGGTAGATCGCGGCGAGCCGGTCCACCCCGGCCTTCGACATCAGCGCGGCGGCGGCCTTGTCGGGGACGAGGCCCGCCAGGGTGTGCGCGAGCTTGCCGGCCGGCGAGCCGTGCGCCTCCATGCCGACGGCCTCGATCACCGCGTCCGTGCCGCGACCGCCGGTGCGGTCGCGGATCTCGTCGGGGACGCCCGGGGACTGCTCGATGGTCTCCACGCCGTGCCTGCGGGCCATCTCCAGGCGTTCGGGGACGAGGTCCACGCCGATCACGCGGTGCCCGAGGTGGCGGGCGATCCGGGCGGCCATCTGCCCGATCGGGCCGAGGCCGAGGACGGTGACGGTGCCGTTCTCGGGGAGGTCGGCGAAGTCCACGGCCTGCCACGCGGTCGGCAGGACGTCCGACAGGTAGACGAACCGCTCGTCCGGCGGCCCCTCGGGACCTTGACCGGCCCGAACTGCGCCTGCGGCACGCGCAGGTACTCGGCCTGCCCGCCGGGCACGTCGCCGTACAGCTTGGTGTAGCCGAACAGCGCCGCGCCGGAGCCCTGGTCGCGGACCTGGGTGGTCTCGCACTGCGCGTACAGGCCGAGCCCGCACATGTGGCAGTGGCCGCAGGAGATGTTGAACGGGACCACGACGCGGTCGCCGGGCGCGATGTGCCCCACCTCGGAGCCGACCTCCTCGACCACGCCCATCGGCTCGTGCCCGAGGACGTCGCCCTCGTTGATGAACGGCCCGAGCACCTCGTACAGGTGCAGGTCCGAGCCGCAGAGCCCCGACGTGGTGATCCTGACGATCGCGTCGGTCGGCTCCTTGATCGCGGGGTCCGGGACGTCCTGCACGCGCACGTCGCGCTTGCCGTGCCAGGTGAGCGCCTTCACGGCGGCTCCTCTCCAGTCAGGCCACGACGGCGTCGCGGTCGCGGTTCCAGTGCCGGTGGGCGGCGAGGGCCTCGACCAGCGCGCCGGCGAAGTCGCCGCCGGCCCCGCGCCGCGTGACCACGCCCCGGTCGGTCAGCGTGCCGGACTCGGCGGTGCGGACCTCGGTGATCCCGGCCCGGTTCAGCAGCTCGATACCCGCGTCGAGCAGGCCGATCGGCTTGCCGTGCTTGTACGCCTCGGCGACGTAGTGCACGGCGAGGCCGTCGGCCTTGAGCGCCTGCGCGTTGCGCGCGCCGCCCGGCACGACCACCGCGTCGTACAGCACCGAGGACATGGTGGACAGCGCCCGGGTCACCTCGACGCGGCCGCCGTCGTCGGCCTGGACGTACCCGTCCTTGGCGGCGAGCAGCTCCGGGATCGCCCCGCCGTCCACCAGCGCGTCGCCGATCGCGGCGACCGCGCCGGAGTCGACGCCGTCGGCGACCAGGACGGCGACCTTGCGGCCCTCGATCGAGTCGCGGGGCGCGTTGGCCTGGCTCAGCGCGGGCGAGCTGCGGTCGTGCCCGGCGCCGGGCACGGGGTCCGGGGGCGTCACCCCGACGCCCTCGGCGACCTGCGTCGCGAGGCCGTGGTCGACGTTGGCGAGGTTCGCGACGACGCCCTCGCGCACGCCCATGTCGGTGCACTTGCCGAGCTCGAACCGGAACGCGGCGACGATGTGCTCCTTCTCCCAGTCGGCCATGCTGTTCCAGAACAGCGTCGCCTGGCCGTAGTGGTCGGCGAAGCTCGCGCTGCGCTTGCGGATCGCGTTGCCGTCGATCCGCTCCTGGTAGTGCTTGAACGCGCCCTCGCTCACGACGGCCGGGCAGCCGCCCGACAGGGCGTTCTTGTGGTACGCCGACTTGGCCGTGTGGATGTCGCTCTGGTGGTAGCCGTCGCGGTGGTGGTTGCGGACGGGCGCGACGGGCCGGTTGACCGGGAGCTGCGTGAAGTTCGGCCCGCCGAGCCGGATGAGCTGGGTGTCCAGGTACGAGAACAGCCGCGCCTGGAGCAGCGGGTCGTTGGTGAAGTCGATGCCGGGCACGACGTTCGCGGTGTGGAACGCGACCTGCTCGGTCTCGGCGAAGAAGTTGTCCGGGTTGCGGTCCAGCACCATCCGGCCGACCGGGCGGACCGGGACCTGCTCCTCGGGGATGATCTTGGTCGGGTCGAGCAGGTCGAAGTCGAACGCGTGCTCGTCCTCCTCCGGGACGAGCTGCACGCCGAGCTCCCACTCGGGGTACAGGCCGGCCTCGATCGAGTCCCACAGCACGCGCCGGTTGAAGTCGGGGTCCTTGCCCGCGACCTTCTGCGTCTCGTCCCAGTCCATGGAGTGCGTGCCGAGCTTCGGCTTCCAGTGGAACTTGACGAACGTGCCGCGCCCCTCCGCGTTCACCAGCCGGAACGTGTGGACGCCGAAGCCCTGCATCATCGCGTAGCTGCGCGGCAGCGCGCGGTCCGACATCAGCCACATCATCATGTGCGTGGTCTCGGGCTGGAGCCGGACGAAGTCCCAGAGCGTGTCGTGCGCGGACTGCGCCTGCGGGATCTCGCTGTCGGGCTCGGGCTTCACCGCGTGCACGAAGTCGGGGAACTTGATGCCGTCCTGGATGAAGAACACCGGCATGTTGTTGCCGACCAGGTCGAAGTTCCCCTGGTCGGTGTAGAACTTCGTCGCGAAGCCGCGCACGTCCCGCACGGTGTCGGCCGACCCGCGCGACCCGGCGACCGTGGAGAACCGGACGAAGACCGGCGTGCTCACCGACGGGTCGGTCAGGAACCGCGCCGCCGTGAACTCGGCGAGCGACGCGTCGTACGGCTGGAAGTGGCCGTAGGCGCCCGCGCCGCGCGCGTGGACGACGCGTTCGGGGATCCGCTCGTGGTCGAAGTGGGTGATCTTCTCCCGGAAGTGGAAGTCCTCCAGCAGCGTCGGCCCGCGCTCTCCCACGCTCAGCGAGTTGTCGGTGTCGTCGACCTGGACGCCCTGATCGGTGGTGAGGTTCGCGCCCTCGGGGCCGATCCGGTGCCGGTCGAGCTGGCGCTGCTTGGCGTCGTCGCGTGCTGTGGGGTCAGGCACGTTCCACTCCTCCTCGGCCTGTCGTGCTGGGTTCAACGCGCCGCCTACCCGGCACGGGGCCCGATATGCGATGAACAGGGTTATGCGGGACGAACTGTGCTGAGAATTTGCCGGGTGGCGGAAAGCCGCCGCGCGTGCCTTGACGATGATCGTCCGGCGGGCTTGTGTGGTGTGGGGGCGACGTCCGGGGAGGCCGCGTGGACCGCGTACCGCAGGTGGAGTTCAACCCGATGGCGGGGCTGAGGCCCGCCGGGGCCTCGTTCACGGTGTTCGCGGAGCTGCGCGAGCAGTACGACTGGTTCCGCAGCACGGTCGGGCAGGGGTTCTGGGTGCTGACCCGGTACGAGCGGATCCTGGAGGCCCTGAACGACCCGGAGCGGTTCTCGTCCAGCGCGATCACGGTGCTCGACCCCGAGCCCGCCTACCGGTGGATCCCGGAGATGCTCGACCCGCCCGAGCACACCGCGTGGCGGCGGCTGCTGCGCCCGCACTTCACGCCCGCGAGCGCGGCGGCGATGGAGGAGCGGATCCGGGAGCACTGCCGGGAACTGGTGGACGGCCTCGCGGGCAAGGGCGGCTGCGACTTCGTGGCCGACTTCGCCACGCGGTTCCCGACCGTGGTGTTCCTGGAGATGATGGGCCTGCCGACCGAGCGGCTCGCCACGTTCCTGGAGTGGGAGGACACCATCCTGCACCGGCCGTACGAGCCGGGCCGCGCGACGGGGCGCCGCAAGGCGCTGGCCGCCGTCGTCGGGTGCTTCCGCGAGCTGATCGCCGACCGCCGCGCCGAACCCCGCGACGACCTGGTCAGCGCGGCGCTCGCCTGGCGGATGGACGGCGAGCCCGTCGCCGAGGACGACCTGCTGTCGCTGTGCCTGCTGCTGTTCCTCGCCGGGCTCGACACGGTCACCGCGCAGCTCGCCTACATGTTCTGGCACCTGGCGGGCCACCCCGCCGACCGCGACCGCCTCGCGTCCGACCCGGCGGCGGTCCCGACGGCGGTGGAGGAGTTCCTGCGCGCCCACGCGATCACCGTGACCGGCCGCAAGGTGACCAGGGACGGCGAGTTCCACGGCTGCCCGATGAAGGCGGGCGACATGGTGCTGCTGCCGCTCAACTCCGCGACCCGCGACCCCGCCGCGTTCCCGGAGCCGGAGCGCGTGGACCTCGGACGGCACCCGAACCGGCACCTGGCGTTCGGCGCGGGCCCGCACCGCTGCCTCGGCGCGCACCTCGCCCGCCTCGAACTGCGGATCGCGGTGGAGGAATGGCACCGGCGCATCCCCGCGTACGAGCCGGACCCGGACCGTCCCGCCCTGGAGCACGCCGCCCAGGTGCTCGGCCTCGACACGCTCCCGCTGCGCTGGCCCGCCTGACCGCCCGCCGGGCCGGGCGCGGTGGCCGGGTCAGGGGCGGGGGCCAGGTCGGGCGCGGCGGCCGGGTCAGGGGCGGCGGCCGACGCCGCCGAGGATCCAGCGGTGGCCGCCCGCCGACGGCCTCGGCAGCGGCCAGTCGGTGACCGGGACGACCCCGGGCGGCAGCAGCCGCACGCCCCGGAACAGCGCCTCGACCTGCTCGCCGGACCGCTGCACCATCGGCGCGGACGCCCGGTCGTAGACGGCCGCCGCCTGCCGCGCCGCGTCCGGCCGCACCTCCGCGGTCGCGTGCGAGATCACCAGGTGGCTGCCGCTCGGCACGGCGTCCATGAACGCGCCGACGACGCCCGCCGGGTCCTCGGCGTCGGTGAGGAAGTGCAGCACCGACACGAACAGCACGCCCACCGGCTCGTCCAGGTCGAGCAGCTCCGCCACCTCGGGCGCGGCGAGGATCGCGCCGGGCTCGCGCATGTCGGCGCCGACGATCCGGACCCGCTCGCAGGAGCCGAGCAGCGCCCGCGCGTGGACGAGCACGACCGGGTCGTGGTCCACGTAGACGACGCGGGCGTCCGGACGGGCCTCCAGGGCGACCTGGTGCACGTTCTCCCGGGTCGGCAGGCCCGTGCCGAGATCGAGGAACTGCCGGACGCCGTGCGCGGCCAGCCAGCGGACGGCCCGGCCGAGGAACGCCCGGTTGGCCCGCGCCAGCACGGCCGCCTCGGGCGCCGCGCGGAGCACGTCGGCGACCGCAGCGCGGTCGGCCGCGAAGTTGTCCTTGCCGCCGAGGTAGTAGTCGTACATGCGGGCGACGTTGGGCCTGCCGGAGTCCAGATCCACAGCCCGTGCCCTCCACCTGTCCGCGGCCCGGACCGGCCGCCGGGCGTTCCGGGAGAAGTCACACCCAACCACCGCGCTCTGACCTCCGCAATCCCTTTCGGTATATCGGCGCCGTAGCGCGTGGAATGCGCAAAAATAGGCGGGGTGTTCGACGCGAGCGAGGGGGCGCGGGTGCTGCCAGCCGACGAGGCCGAGCCGGTGCTGATCGACGGCGGCGACCGCGCGTGCGTGCGGCTGCTGCTGGAACTGCGCGGCCGGCTGGCCGCCCTGGACGCCGGGACGGTCGTGCACCTCATCGCGTCCGACCCGGCCGCGCCGCTCGACCTGGCCGCCTGGTGCCACCTGACCGGCCACGCCTACCTCGGCACCGTCCCGACGCCGGACGCCCCGGGCCTCACCCGCGCCCCGACGTACGCGCTGCGCGTGGCCGCCGCGCCCCGGCCCACCGAGCCGGGCTCGCCCTGGCGCCCCCGGACCTGACGGGCCGGGTCCCCGGACCCGCCGCGCCGCGGTCAGGCGAACGCGACCCCGGCGTACATGAGGGCGTGCTCGTCGGGCCGCGCCGGGCCGTCCGGCCGCCACCGGGTGGTGGGCACGAGACCCGGGTCGGCGAGGCGCAGGCCCCCGAAGAAGCGGGCGATGTCGTGCCGTTCGCGCGGGACGAGCGGCGCGGTGCAGCGCTCGGTGTAGAGCGCGGCGGCGGCCGAGGAGAAACCGGTCGCGAGGTGCGAGACGACGAGGGCGCTGCCGGGCGCGAGCGCGCCGCGCAGCTCGGCGACGGCGCCGTGCGGGTCCTCGGCGTCGGCGAGCAGGTGCAGCACCGACGCGAGCAGCACCGCGACCGGCGCCGACAGGTCCAGCCCGTCGCGGGCGAGGCCGAGCAGCTCGTCCGGCTTGCGCAGGTCGGCCTGGACGACGCGGACGCCGCCGTCGTGGGTCAGCAACGCGCGCGCGTGCGCGAGCACGATCGGGTCGTTGTCGACGTACGCGACGCGCGCGCCCGGGGCGTGGCGGGCCGCGATCTGGTGCACGTTGCGCGGCGTCGGCAGGCCGCAGCCGATGTCGAGGAACTGCCCGATCCCGAGGCCCGCCAGGTCCCGGACGGCGCGCCGCACGAACGCCCGGTTCTCGCGGGCCGCGTCCACCAGGTGGGGCTGGAGCCGCAGCAGGTCGTCCACCAGGACGCGGTCGGCGGCGTAGTTGTCCTTGCCGCCGAGCAGGTAGTCGTACACGCGCGCCGGGCTCGCGGGGCCGAGGTCGGGCGCGCAGCCGGGCCCCGCGTCGGTGTCCGGCTGGAGCCCGTTCACGACACGGCCCCCGTCCAGGTGACGGGCAGCTCGCGGAGGCCGCGCACCGCCAGGCCCTCCTTCCACCTCAGCTCGTCCTCGCGGACGGCGAGCCGCAGCGCGGGGACGCGGCGCAGCAGCCCGCCGAGGGCGGCGGTCAGCTCCAGCCGCGCGAGGTGCGCGCCGAGGCAGTGGTGGATGCCGTGCCCGAAGGCCAGGTGCGGGTTGTCGGCGCGGTCGAGCACGAGCGTCTCGGGGTCGGTGTAGACCGACTCGTCGCGGTTGGCGGCGGCGCGGGCCACGTGCACGACGTCCCCGGCGGCGATCCGCACGCCGCCGAGCTCGACGTCGCGGGCCGCGACGCGCGGCATCCCGGTGTCGGAGCCGAGCGGGACGAAGCGCAGCAGCTCCTCCACGGCGGTGGGCAGCAGGTCCGGGTCGGCGGCGAGCCGGGCCCACCGCTCCGGCCGGGAGAGCAGCGTGTACGCCAGGTTGGCGATCTGCCCGGCCGTGGTCTCGTACCCGGCGATCAGCAGGCCGACGCCGAGGTTGACGAGCTCGTCCTCGTCCAGCCCGCCCTCCTCGTCGCGGGCGTGCACCAGCGCGGACAGCAGGTCGCCGGACGGCTCGGCGCGGCGCCGGTCGATCAGCTCGACCAGGTACGCGTCCAGACGCGCGTGCGCCTCCCGGATCGCGTCGGGGGAGTACGCCGAGGTCGACAGGAAAGCGTCCGACCAGCCCTGGAACCGGTCGCGGTCGCCCGGCGGGACGCCGAGCAGCTCCCCGATCACGGTGATCGGCAGCGGCAGCGCGAGCCGTTCGACCAGGTCGGCGGGCGGGCCTTCGGCGAGCATCGCGTCCAGCAGGTCCGCGACGACCTCCTCGACGCGCGGGCGCAGCCGCTGCACCCGCCGGTGCGTGAACGCCCGGACCGCGTGCCGCCGCACGCGGGTGTGCTCGGGCGCGTCCATGTCGGTGATGAACGTCTCGCGGCGCCGCGCGCCCGCGTTCCGGCCGACCGCGAGGGCCCGGCTGAACGCCGGGTCGGACAGCACGCGGCGCGCCTCCTCCCAGCCGGTCACCAGCCAGCCCTCGCCCCCGTCCGGGAGCCGCACGCGGACGACCGGCCCCCCGGCGCGGCGCAACTCCCCGTAGCGCGGATCCAGCGTCAGCCCGTCCCGGCCGAACTCGCCGATGGACGGCGGGCGCGTCGTCGTCATCGTCACCCCGCAACTCCAAACCCCGTCAGAAGCCTTTGACGTTAGACGGTCAAGGTCAGCCGAAGGTCAGCACGCCCCCGTGCCCGCCCGGTGCCCCGCCGTCCCCGTCAGCTAGCGAGCATGACCGCGCAGGCGGCGGTGACGAAGGCGTTGACTCCATCTGACTGTGACCGGATCCGGACACCGCCGCGCGGGCCCCGGCTCACTACCGTGATCCCGGACGGCCTGCGGACAGGGGTGAGAGCGCGTGGAGGTGCGGATTCTCGGGCATCTGGAGGTGCTGTCCGACCGGGGCGGGCCCGTTGCGGTGCGGCAGCCGCTGATCCGCTCGGCGATCTGCGTCCTGGCCCTCACCGGCGACCGCCCGCTCAGCACCGCCCGGCTGGGCGACCTGCTCGCCGCGCGCGGCCCCGGCGCTGTCAAGACCTGTGTCAGCGGGGTGCGCCGGGTGCTCACGCACGACCGCGTCCCGCTCGGCCACGGCGGCTACCGGCTGCGGCTCGGCGAGCGCGACTCCCTCGACCTCGCCACGTTCCGTGACCTGCTCGGGCAGGCCCGCGAGGCCCGCGACCGCGGGGACGGGCCGCTCGCCGCCGAGCTGTACGGGCGGGGCCTCGCGCTGTGGCGCGACCCGCCGCTCGCGGACCTGCCGCGCACCGCCGCGACGTCCGGGCTCGTCGCCGGGCTGCTCGCCGAGCGCCGCCAGGCGCGGGAGGAGCTGGCGGTCGCCGGCCTCGCGCTCGGCCGGCACCGCGACCTGGTGCCGATGCTGCGCGCCTGGGTGGACGACGAGCCGCTGCACGAGCACCTGTGGGCGCAGCTCCTGCTCGCCCTGTACCGGTCGGGCCGCCGGGCCGAGGCGCTGCACCTGTACGACGACGCGCACGACACGCTCGTCCGCGCGACCGGGGCCGAGCCCGGTCCCGAGCTCCAGCGGATGTGGCACCGCGTCAAGGTCAACGACCCGGGCCTCGTCCCGGCCGCCCCGGCCGCCGGACGCGCGCAGGCGCCGCCCGCCCCGGCCCCGCTCGCGCGGCAGCTCCCGCCGGGCGTCCGCGACTTCACCGGCCGCGAGGCCGAACGGGACGGCATCGCGGAGCTGCTCGCGTCCGCCGCGACGTCGGCCGCGCCGCCGATCGTCCACATCACCGGGGCCCCGGGCGTCGGCAAGACCTCCCTCGCCCTGCACGCCGCGCACGCCGCCGCCGCGTCGTTCCCCGACGGGCAGCTCTACCTCCAGCTCGCCGGCGCGTCGTCGGCGCCCCGGGACCCGGCGGTCGTGCTCAACGAGGTGCTGCGCGCGGTCGGCGTCGCGCCCGCCGACATCCCCGACACGCTCGCCGAACGGGCCGCCGCGTACCGGTCCCGGCTCGCGGGCCGCCGGGTGCTCGTGCTCGCCGACGACGCGGCGGACCCGGACCAGATCGCGCCGCTGCTGCCCGGGGCGCCGGGCGCCGCGATCATCGTCACCGGGCGGTCCCGGTCGCTGAACCTGGACGGCGCGCACCTGGTCGACCTGGCGGGGCTGCCGCCCGCCGAGGCCGTCCGGATGCTCGGCCGGATCATCGGCGCCGCGCGGATCGACGCCGAGCGCGACGACGCCGGACGGCTCGTCGCCGCCTGCGACGGGCTGCCGCTCGCCGTCCGCATCGCGGGCGCCCGCCTCGCCGCCCGCCCGTCGTGGCCGCTCGCGCACCTCGCCGGGCTGCTGCTCGACCGCAGCCGCCGCCTGGACCACCTCGTCGCCGGGAACGCGGCCGTCCGCGCCCACATCGAGGCCGGGTACGACTCGCTGGACGAGCGGTCCCGGCGCGCGTTCCGCCTGCTCGCCCTCGCGGGGCCGCACGACGTGGCCGCCTGGCTGGTGGGCGTCCTGCTCGGCGGGCCGGCGGGCGACGCCGTCGACACGCTGGTCGACAAGTGCCTGCTCGACGCCGCCGGCGTGGACCGCGCGGGCCGTCCCCGCTACCGGATGCACGACCTGATCCGCGAGTACGCGGGCGAGCGGCTCCGCGAGGACCCCGGCGCGGAGGCGGCGCTCGAACGGCTCACCCTCGGCTGGCTGGAGCTGGTCGACGCCGCCGACGCCCGCGTGCCCCGCGACCCGTACTTCCCGGCCCCCGCGCGCTTCACCAAGCGCGTCGTGGTGGACGACGGCCTGGTCGCCGAGCTGATCGAGCCCGGCGCGGCGGAGTGGCTCGACGGCGAGCTGCCGAGCCTGCGCACCGCCGTCGAGATCGCCTGCAAGGCGGGGCGCTTCCGGCTGGCCACCGGCCTCGTCCTGCGGCTCGCCGCGCACCTGCACCTGAACCAC
Organism: Actinomadura sp. J1-007; assembly: GCF_009793335.1. Lineage (GTDB taxonomy): Bacteria > Actinomycetota > Actinomycetes > Streptosporangiales > Streptosporangiaceae > Spirillospora > Spirillospora yumaensis. The sequence continues at coordinate 6,854,806 of NZ_WING01000001.1, forward strand.
CGCCACGACGACGCCGAGCACCTCTGGCGGACGGTCATGGAGGCCGCCTCGTCCTGCGGCGACGAGGCCGCCGCCGCCCGCTGCGGCTACCGCGCCGCGATGGTGATCGCCGCCGACCGCGGCCGGCCGTCCGACGCGTACCCCCTGATCGACGAGTGCACGACCGTGTTCGAGAGCGCGCACGCCCGCCCGGACCTGGCCCGCGCGCTCGGCCTGCGCGCCTACTGCGCCCAGCTCCTCGCCCGCCTGGACGACGCCGAGCGCGACGCCGAACGCGGCCTCGCCCTGGCCCGCGAGGTCCGCGACGGGCACGCCGCGTTCCACTGCCTGCGCGTGCTGGGCCTTGTCCTCAGCCAGAAGGGCGAGCACGTCCGCGCCGCCGACGCCTGCGAACGCTCCCTGGCGATCGCGCGGGACCTCGGCGAGGCCGCGTACCAGGGCATGACGCTCTACACGCTCGTCCGCGTCCACCTGACCGCGGGCCATTACGAACGCGTGCCGAAACTGTGCGAAGAGGGCCTCGCCCTGACCGGGAGCATCGGCCACCGCCTGGGCGACGCCTATTTCAACGAGCAATGGGGCTACGCCCACCAGGGGTTGGGCGACCACGAGGCGGCCGTGCCGCTCCTGCTTCGCGCCGCCGAACTGTTCTCGTCGCAAGAGGCGTACGCGGCGGGCGCGAAATGCCGAGGCCGTCTCGCGGAGAGCTACGAGGCCCTCGGCCTCCACGCCGAAGCCCGCGCCCAACGAACGCACCCGGAGAACTCCGCGACCTGACCCCGCCATTTCCCGGCCCCTCAGGACGCGACGCCCGGAACCGCCGCCCGTTCCCTTTCACGTGGTCGAACGGCGACGGAACGTCACCATTGCCGGACGGACTTGTCATTGCCTGCCCAATCGCCGCCGTCCTCGCAGGTCGGCCGAATCGGGGCCTTCTCGATCGCGGGTTCCGTGGTTACCGTCGCGCTGCCAGACGATCCACCACCCCGCGGGCGACGGCGGTTCGGGGCCGCCGCCGCCCGTGCCCGCCCGACCGCTTCTCGACCCGCCCGGGAGGACCCCGCCATGTCCAGACGCCTGCTCGGCGTGATCGCCGCCGCCGTGTTCGGCGCCGCGTCGGTGACCGCCGTCGACGCCGCCTCCGCCGCGCCCGCGCCGCCCGCGCCGCCGAAGGTCGCCGTCGACTTCACCGGCATCGTGGCCCTGAGCAACTGCTCGGGCTCCCTGGTCCGCGTGCCGGGCGCCGCCGACACCGACCCGGCCCTGGTGCTCACCAACGGCCACTGCTACGAGGGCGGCGAGCCCGGCGCCGGCCAGGTGATCAGGAACCGGCCGTCCAGCCGCACGTTCAGCCTGCTGGACTCCACCGGCCGCCGCACGCTCGGCACCCTGCGCGCGACGACGATGCTGTACGCGACGATGACCGACACCGACGTGGCGCTCTACAAGCTCAGCACCACCTACGCCCAGATCAGGCAGTCGTACAACACGCCGGCGCTGCAACTGTCGCTCGACCACCCGACCGCGGGCGCGGACATCCGCGTCGTGTCCGGCTACTGGAAGCGGATCTACTCCTGCCGCGTCGACGGCTTCGCCTACCGCGTCCGCGAGGCCGCGTGGACCTGGAAGGACTCGCTGCGCTACACGCCCGAGTGCCAGGTCATCGGCGGCACCTCGGGCTCGCCGGTCATCGACGTCGCGTCCGGCAAGGTCATCGGCGCCAACAACACCATCAACGAGAGCGGCGGCCGGTGCACCCTCAACAACCCGTGTGAGGTCGACCAGAACGGCAACGTGACGGTGCGTCCCAACATCGGGTACGCGCAGGAGACCTACACCCTCGCCGGCTGCGTCGCCCCGGCAGCGTGATCGACACCAACCGTCCCGGCTGCCTCGTCCCCAAGGCCAGGTCCGCCGCCGCCCGCTGACGCCCGCGCCCGCGGCCTCGTGTGAGGCCGCGGGCCCGCAGCGCGGGCAACGCACTCCAGCGCATCCCTACGCATCTCGAACGCACCTCAGGTGACGGGCCGCTCCGCCCCAGGCTCCCAAGGAGATCTCCGTGACCATCAAACGCATCGCGCCGCACGCCCTGCTCGTCGCCGGCGCGCTCGCCCTCCCCACCGCCGCCGCCGTACCGTCCGGCGCGGCGGCGGCGTCCGGGCCGCGCGCCGCGTTCACCCTGACGAGTTCCGCCTTCACCGAGGGCGGGACGATCCCCAAGGTCCACGAGTGCACGAGCGGCGGCAACGACCCGCGCCAGAAGAACGAGTCCCCGCCGCTGGCGTGGGCGGGCGCGCCGGCCGCCGCGAAGAGCTACGCGATCGTCATGCGCGACCTCGACAACGCGAACCTCATCCACTGGGTCATCTACGACATCCCGCCCGCCGCGACGTCGCTCCCGCAGAACGTCGAGCACGCCTACATGCCGTCCGTCCCGGCGGGCGCCAGGCAGGTCTACTACCGCGGCAGCGCGAGCCTGTACGGCTACCAGGGCCCGTGCTCGCCCCGGACGGTGAACACCTACGAGTTCACCGTGCACGCGCTCAACAAGGCGAAACTGACCGAGCTGAACAACAGCTCGTCCACCCAGACCGCGGCCCGGGCCATCGCCAACGCCTCCGTCGCCTCCACCAAGCTCTCCGGAGAATCCTGATCCGTCCCGGGCGGGTCTAGGCCGTCCTGGCGGGGTTCTGGAGGCGGTACAGGACGATCCCGCCGCCGCTCGCCACGGGACGGTAGCCCCAGAGCGCGAGCCGCTTGATGGTCGCGCCCTCCCCGTTCAGCGGCGTCGGCGCGGGACCGGGAGGTGCGGCGACCGCCCACTCCGGGCGCAGCGCCAGCATGACCGGGACGACGCGGAAGACGCGGCAGCGGCCCGTGAGCTGTGGGGCGAGGCGGTTGGACGCGGCGACCGCGGCCCCGTCCGGGATGATCGCCAGCACCCGCCGCGCGGCCGCCACCCGGGACGGCACGTGACCGTACGACGCGTGCGCGAGCCGTCCGAGGGGCTGCGAGCCGATCACGGTGGGAACGAGCCCGGCGGCGAGGACGAGGACGGGCACGGCGGCCTGGACGGCGCCGGTGAGCCGCTGCGGAAGGCGGCTCGCCCGCAGGAGCCTCAGCCCGTCGAGCGCGGCGGCGAACAGGACGGGCACCAGCACGGCGCTGTAGTGGAACCGGGGCTCCCAGAGCAGCGGGTTGGCGGCCCAGAAACGGGCCGCGAGCGTCGGAACGGCTATCAGCGCCAGCGGCGAGCGCAGGCAGAGAAAGAGCGTCGGGGCCAACAGCGCCAGCACCGTGGACGCCTTTGTCGTCACGGGTTCGATGAGCCGGAGAATCGGGTTGGCGGGCCCGGGTTCGGCCACTCCAAAATAGGCGTAGGAATGGCTCGGATTGAATGCCGGGATGATGACGAGAGTGGTCAGCGCCGCCGCCGCGACCGCGATGACGACCAGTAGTGCGCCGACCTTGCGTTCACCTCTACAGAACACAAGGACGCCGATCGCGGCGACGATGAGCGCCTGGTCCTCCTTCACCAGCAGCAGCGGGAGCGACCACGCGGCAGCGGCGCGCTCGCGGTGGAGGGCGAGGAGCACGGCGCAGCGCGCGGCCAGCGGGACGGCGAAGGCCACCTCGTGGAAGTCGAACACCACCGCCTGCTGGATTCCCCAGGCCAGGCCGTAGCCGAAGCCGACGCAGGCCCCCGCGCGCACTCCGTACCACTCGGCACCGAGCCGGGTCACCAGGACCGCCGAGAGGGCGAGCAGCGCGGCCTGGACGACCAGCAGCGTCACCGGGCTCGGAGCGAGCCGGTACAGCGGGGCGATCACGGCGAGGATCGGATGGAAATGGTCGCCGAGCACATTGAAACCCGGGCCCTTGTAGTCGGACACGGGCGCGCGGAAATGAGCGTAGCCGCGGACGGCCTGCTCGAAGATGCCCAGATCGTACCCCGTGCTCTCCATGCGGCGGTGCCGTTCGAGCGAGAGTGTGGAATAGGCGGTGAAAAGGACGGCCGCGACCGTCCAGGAAACGCGGCGGGGCGAGAACATGCGGCCGAGGCTGGCCGATCGCGGCTGAAGACCCGCTTAAGCGAGCTGAAGAGCATTTCAGCTTCGGACTTCGGCGCGCGTGCATACTGAGCCGATGCGGCTGCTGATGATCGAGGATGAGGAACGGCTCGCCACCGCCCTGAGCGACGGCCTGCGCGGGGAGGGGTACGCGGTCGACGTCGCCGGCGACGGCTGGGAGGGCCTGACCCTCGCCCGCACCCATCCGTACGCCGCGCTGATCCTCGACATCATGCTGCCCGGCCTCAACGGGTACGCGGTCTGCGCCCGCCTGCGCGCGGAGGGCAGCACCGTCCCGATCCTCATGCTGACCGCGAAGAACGGCGAGTACGACGAGGCCGAGGCGCTCGACACCGGCGCCGACGACTACCTCTGCAAGCCGTTCTCCTACGTCGTGCTCGTCGCGCGGCTCCGCGCGCTGCTGCGCCGCGGCGGCGCGGTCCGCCCGGCGGCGCTGAAGGTCGGCGACCTGTGGCTGGACCCGGCGGCCCGGCGCTGCCGGCGCGGCGGCACCGAGGTGCGGCTGACCGCCAAGGAGTTCGCGGTGCTGGAGTGCCTCGCCCGCCGCCCGGACGAGGCCGTCGCCAAGATCGACATCATCGACGAGGTGTGGGACCAGGCGTTCGACGGCGACGTCAACATCGTCGAGGTCTACGTCCGGGCGCTGCGCCGCAAGCTCGACCTGCCGTTCGGGCGCTCGACGATCCAGACCGTACGGGGCGCGGGCTACCGGCTGGCGGCCCGCGATGCGTGAGCGCCGGCCGCGGCGGTGGTCGGTCCGGACCAAGGCCGCCCTCGGCGCGATGGCCGCGGCCGCCGTCGCGTTCGGCCTCGGCGTGTTCTGGGCCCGCGAGAGCATCGGGGCGCGGTGGGCGGACGAGGCGGAGAGGCGGGCGACCCAGGACGCCTTCCAGGTGGTCTCCGCGCTGGAGGCCGGACGCCAGCCGATCGGGTTCGACAGCCCGTTCGTCGTGGTGCTGGCCGACGGGAGGCTGGGCGGCGGCATGGACGCGGCGTCCGGGCCGAGCCCGGAACGGGCCTGGCCGGGGTTCGCGCCCACGGTCGGCTGGGGCACCCGCAGGCTCCGGCCGCCGGCCGCGGAGGGAGGCGAGCGGCCCCTCCGGACGTTCGTTGTCGGGACCACCGACGTCCTGCCGCCCGAACGGATCCGCCGGATCACCGGCCTGGACGACGTGCGGACGGCCCAGCGGCTCACCGTCTACGCGCTCGCCTCGCCTCGGGGCGCCGAGGCGGCCGTCGCCACGTTCGACCGCGTGTTCGGCCTGGGACTCCCGGTCGCGGTGGCGTTCGTCGGCCTGACCGCCTGGCTCGTCACCGGCAGGGCCCTGCGCCCGGTGGAGGCGATCCGGGCCGAGATGGCCGGCATCACCGCGGGGGCCCTCGACCGGCGCGTGCCCGTCCCGCCCTCGGCGGACGTGATCGCCAGGCTCGCGCGGACCACCAACGAGACGCTCGAACGGCTCGAACAGGCCCTCGTCCGCCAGCGGCGGTTCGTCGCCGACGCCTCCCACGAGCTGCGCTCGCCGCTCGCCGCGCTGCGCGGCACGCTGGAGATACCGCTGGCGCGTCCGGAACGCGCCGACTGGCCCGCCGTGGTCTCCGCCGCGCTCGCCGACACCGCCCGCCTCCAGCGCCTCACCGACGACCTGCTCCTGCTGTCCTCCGAAGGGGGCCGACCGCCGCGGACCGGCGCCGCCGTCGACCTGGCCGACATCGTGGAGGAGCAGGTCGCCGAACGCGCCTACGTCCGCGGCGCGCCCGTGTTCACCTGCGACGCCGAACGGCCCGCGCTCGTCCCCGGCGACGAGGTGCGGCTCGGCCGCGTCGTCCGCAACCTCCTCGACAACGCCGCGCGGCACGCCCGCGGGGCGGTGCACGCGACGGTCCGGCCGGAGGCGGGCGCCGTCGTCCTGACCGTCGCCGACGACGGGCCCGGCGTCCCGGCGGCCGACAGGGAACGGATCTTCGACAGGTTCGTCCGCCTGGACGAGTCCCGCACCCGCGCGGGCGGCGGAACGGGCCTCGGCCTGACCATCGTCCGCGAACTGGTCACCGCCCTCGGCGGCACCGTCCGCGTCACCGACCGCTCGACCTTCACCGTGCGGATCCCCGCCCTCCGCCCCGACTGAACCGCCTCGACGAGGCCGCACCGCACGACGGGTTCAGGCCCGCGCGGGACGGCCTCCGGACTGAGGACCGTGCCAATCCAGGCACAGGACGGTGGCGTCGTCCTGGAGGTTGCCGCCGGTGGCGTCGTCGACCGCGGTGGTCAGGGCCCGCGCGACCTCGCGCGGATGCTCGGACGCGGTGCCGCGGATGAGCGCGGGCAGGTCCACCTTCTGCGCCCGGCGTTCCTGCATGCCGTCGGTGTGGAGCACGAGGCGGTCGCCGGGCCGCAGGTCGATCTCCTGCACGCGGTGCGCGTCCACCAGCGGGGTGCCGAACGGCAGGTCGACGTCGAGCCGGACCCGTTCCACCCGGCCGTCGCGCAGCCGCAGCGGCCACGGGTGCCCGGCGTTGACCAGCTCGACCCGGGTGCCGTCCAGCGAGATGCGCAGCAGCAGGCCGGTGGCCAGCGCGTCGCGGCCGTGGTCCACCATGGCCTGGTGGGTCTGGCGGGCCTGCTCGGTCAGGTCGCGCCCGGCGCGGCGGGCGCCGCGGGACGCGTTGACCAGCAGCGTGGCCAGCATGGCGGAGCCGACGTCGTGGCCCATGGCGTCGGTGATGGACACGTGCAGGGTGTCGTGGTCGAGGGTGTAGTCGTAGGTGTCGCCGCCGATGTTGTCGGCGGGCACCAGCGCGCAGGCGAGGGTGAACTCGGCGGCCTCGCAGCAGGTGGACGCGGGCAGGAGCTGGTGCTGGATCTCGGCGGCCAGGCTGAGCGGGGTGGTGCGCCGCCCCCAGTGGTAGAGGTCGGTGAAGCGGCGGTCGGCGACGATGATGTACGCCAGCGCGTGCGCGGCCTGGCCGACCTGCTCCAGGACGTCCCGTCCCGCCTCGGGCAGGGTCAGCTCCAGCACGCCGATGGCGTCGCCCCGGTTGGTGACCGGCACGATCACCCGGTGCCCGCGCCGCCCGCCGGACGCCCGGGTCAGCCGCTGGGTGCGCAGCGCCCGCTCGTAGACGCTGCCGGTCAGGGGGATCAGCTCGACGCCCTTCCCCCGGTGCGCCGCGGCCTTCTCGGTGAACCGCACCACCTGCCGGCCGATGACGTCGACGAACAGGAACGACACCGCCACCGCGTCGAACCGTTCCCGCAGGGTGCGGGCGACCACGTCGATGGAGGCCACCGGCGCGGCGTCCGCCGCCGCGGCCAGGACCTCACCCAACTCCAGCCGATCCCGCGCCACAGGAGCCTCCTTCGCCGGTGCACTCCTTCTCCGCACCAACCAGGACACCATGCGTCCGACCTCGCAAGCCCACCCTTACGCCGGCGGACGGCGGGCCATGGCCACTACTACCTGCGGCGATGCGGAGCGTTGACCCCGAGGGTGCGTCTTTGCTGTCCGGGGAGGCGCGAACACGCAAGCCTCTCATCGCACCCGAAAGCGCGCACCGCCGACCGGCGCGCATCTATTCCTTGACACGAATATTCGTCGTAAGGAATACTCATGCCCATGGACGCAGTGGAACCCCTCCTCTCCGCGCTGGCCGACCCGGCCCGCTGGCGGCTCGTGACCCTGCTGGCCGAGCGGCCGCGCCCGGTCGGCGTCCTCGCCCGGCTCGCCGAGGCCCGCCAGCCGCAGACGACCAAGCACCTCCAGACCCTCGAACGCGCCGGCGTCGTCACGTCCCAGCGCTCCGGCCAGCGCCGCGTCTACGCGCTCCGTTCCGCCGCCCTGCGGGACCTCGCGGCCGCCCTCGACCGCCTCGCCGACACCGCCGACGGGCCGAACGCCACCTACGACCGCTATGGCGCGGGCCTCCGCACCGAGCGGCTCGCCGCGGACGAGCCGGGATGGGCCGACGGCCGCACGTTCACGTTCCTCCGGTCGCTGGAGGGGCCGCCCGAGCGGGTCTGGCGCCACCTGACCGAACCCGCCCTCCTCGCCCGCTGGTGGACGCCCGACGACCTGCGCGTCTCCGAACTCGTCTTCGAGCCGCGGCCGGGCGGACGGATCGTCCAGGAGTACCGCGACGCCGACGACACCGACGGCTCCGACCCCGTCGCCGGGCGCGCGGAGGGCACCGTCATCGACGTACGCCCGGGTGAACGGCTCGCCTACCGGCTCTCCCCACTGCTGCCGGGCGGCGGCCTCGCCTTCACCGCCCACCTCGACCTCGCCCTCCGGCCCACCGGCACGGGCACCGACCTCGACGTCCACTGGCGGATCACCGGCAGCACCGTCGACTCCGCGGACTTCGTCGCGGGCATCGAGCTCGGCTACGGCCAGAGCCTCGACAAGCTCGCGGCGGCCCTCACCACGCAACCCCCCGACACAAGGAGCACGACATGACCGACCGCACCGTGACCGCGAACCTGGTCCTCACCCTCGACGGCCGCTACCACGGCGCGGGCGGCCCCGCCGACTTCGCGGCGTTCGCCCCGTACGCGACCACCGAGGCCGCGCGCGACCACATGACCCGCATGCGGGAGGGCGCGACGACCGCGGTCCTCGGACGGCTCAACGCCGAGGGCTTCATGGGCTTCTGGCCCGCCGTCGCCGCCGACGAGAACGCCGACCCCCGCGACCGCGGCTACGCGAAATGGCTGGTCGACACGGAAAAGGTCGTGCTGTCGTCCACCCTGACCGAAGCCCCGTGGGCACGCACCCGCGTGGTGAACGCCCCGGCCGCGGACGTCATCACCGAACTCAAGGCCACCGGCGAGGGCGACATCCTCGTCAACAGCAGCGCCAGCGTCATCAAGCCCCTCCTCGCGGCGGACCTGATCGACCGCCTCCACCTCGTGATCGTCCCCGAGATCGCCGGCGGCGCCGCCCGCCTCTTCGACGACGGCCTCCCTCCCACCAAGTGGACCCTCACCCACCAGCAGACCGGCACCCTAGGCGAACTCGCCGTAACCTACACCCGCACCCGCTGACCCCCGCCGTTCAAACCCCGGGCCGCCGCCGCCCGGGGCTTGAACGGCGCCACGACCTCACCCGCCCCGCGGCCCGTCCTGCCGGGACAGTGGACAGGCGAACTCGGCCCAGACCCATTTGCCGTTCGGGGGAGTGGACGTCACACCGCACGTGTCGGCCAGTTCGCGGACGATGGCCAGGCCCCGCCCGGTGACGAGCTGCTCCTCCGCCAGACCGTCCAACGCCGCGAAGTCCAGCTCGTCCACCGGCGCGGGTTCCGGGGGAAGAACGTCGGACGCGTCCCACACGCCCAACCAGACCGCCCGCACCCTGAACACCACCCGGAAGCGAATGGGCGTCTCCGGCGTCTCCTTGCACGCGTTGGTGACAAGCTCCGAAGTCGCGAGGCAGAGGTCGCCCACACGCTCCTTGAAGAATGGCGACAACCCGCCCACCGCGATGCGCCCCTCCAGAAGCAACCTGGCCGCACCCGCCGTACCGGCGCCAGGCAGCGCCTTCCAGTCCAGCACGCGCACAACCTCCGCGCCCGCAGTGACGACCTTCATGTGATCACCCTCCGTGATGATGTGCGTGCACATCGCAACGTTGGGCCTGTCTGGGTCGGAAGTCCCGAGGACTACGCGCGAGGGCTGTTCGAGGCGGGCGACCCGGACGACGTCGATCGGCTGTTGCGGGAGCGCATAGAGCGCCAGCTCGTTCTTCGCGAGACTCCGCCTCCGCACCTCTCCGTGATCCTGTCCCAGAACGCGCTGGAGTGGCCCGTGGGCAGCCCCGACATCATGCGGCGGCAGCTCGCCCATCTGCTGGCGGCCGGAGAGCAGTGGAACGTCGTGCTCCGGGTGGTCCCCAGGAACTGGGAGACGGGTGCCTATCTTGGGCTGGACGGGTCGTTCACGCGGCTGTCCGGGGCGGACTACGGTGAAGTGGCTTACACCGAATCGCCGGAGGGCGGGCGGCTCGTCTCGTTGGCGGAGGATGTGCGGAAGTTCGCCGTGCGGCATGATCGGATCAGTGCCAAGGCGCTGCCCGCGGGAGCGTCCAGGGACCTCATCTGGAACGTGATGGAGGCGATGACATGACGAGCATCGTGTGGCGGAAGAGCAGTCACAGCGGCGTGCAGCAGGGCGACTGCGTGGAGCTGGCCGACCTCGGAAATGTCATCGCCGTTCGGGACAGTAAGGACCCCGAGGGTGGGGTTCTGCGGGTGGGGCGGGAAGAGTTTGGTGAGCTTGTGCGGGTGTTGAGGGTGTGAAGTAGAGGTTGTGAACGGGTTTGCTCGGCGGGAGTTTCAGCTTGTGCTGCTTCGGCGGATGGCTGATTACCGGCCGGAGATGGTCGAGGCGGCCATGAGGGAACTGGGGGCTTCGCGTACTGAGATGCGCGGGGTGAACGCGCGGTGGCAGCGGATCGTGCGGTCGCGGGCGTTCCCGCAGGGGGTGCGGCGGTACGAGGCGGTGATCGGGCCGCCGGAGGAGACGCGGGAGCGGCGGGTCGGGGACGTCTCGTGCCGGGTGGCGTGGTGGCGGCTGTCGCTCTGGCCCGAGTTGAGGTTCGAGACGTTGCTCGGCCCGGACGGGACCGTCCTGCACGAGTGGCTCGTGCGGGCGGACGGCGCCGGGCCGAGGACGGTGGACGAGATGGTGCCCTGGTCGTGCGTGGTGGGTGACCTCGACGCGTTCGGGCCGGTGGAGCACTTCGCGGGGGACGCGCCGAGCCGGTGGCACGTGCGGTTCGGCGCGGACGGCGAGACCTACGTCGCGCATTTCGTGTGGGGGCTGCTACAGGACGTCGTCAGCGGGTGAGGGCCGAGGCCACGAGGTCGCGGGCCTGGTCCTGGACGGCCCTGAGGTGCTCCTCGCCCTTGAACGACTCGGCGTAGATCTTGTAGACGTCCTCGGTGCCGGACGGGCGCGCGGCGAACCAGGCGGATTCGGTGCAGACCTTCACGCCGCCGATCGGCTCGCTGTTGCCCGGCGCCTCGGTCAGGACCGAGGTGATCGGCTCTCCGGCGAGGGTGTCGGCGGTGACCTGGGACGCGTCCAGTTTCTTGAGGACGGCCTTCTCGTCGGGTGTGGCGGGGGCGTCCACGCGGGCGTAGGCGGGGCTGCCGTGGCGTTCAGTCAGTTCGGCGTAGAGGCGGCTGGGCGAGGCTCCCGTGACCGCGGTGATCTCGGACGCGAGCAGGGCGAGGATGACGCCGTCCTTGTCGGTCGTCCACGGCGACCCGTCGCGGCGCAGGAACGACGCGCCCGCGCTCTCCTCGCCGCCGAAACCGAGCGAGCCGTCCAGCAGGCCCGGCACGAACCACTTGAACCCGACCGGCACCTCGTACAGGCGGCGGCCCAGCGCGGCGGCGACCCGGTCGATCATGCCGCTGCTGACCAGGGTCTTGCCGACGCCCGCGGCGTCCGGCCAGCCGGGGCGGTGCGCGTACAGGTAGGCGATGGCGGCGGCGAGGAAGTGGTTGGGGTTCATCAGGCCCGCGTCGGGCGTGACGATCCCGTGCCGGTCGGAGTCGGCGTCGTTGCCGGTGGACACGTCGTACGCCGAGCGGTTGGCGATCAGCGACGCCATCGCGTGCGGGGACGAGCAGTCCATCCGGATCTTCCCGTCCCAGTCGAGGGTCATGAACCGCCAGGTCGGGTCGGTCTCGGGGTTGACCACGGTGAGGTCGAGGCGGTGCCGTTCGGCGATCTCGGCCCAGTACGCGACGCTCGCGCCGCCGAGCGGGTCGGCGCCGATCCGCACGCCCGCGTCCCGGACCGCGTCGAGGTCCACGACGGACGGCAGGTCGTCCACGTACGCGGCGAGGAAGTCGTGGCGGCCCGTGGTGTCGGCGTCGAGGGCCCGCTCGTACGGGATCCGCCGGGCCTCCTTCAGCCCGCCCTCGATGATCGCGTTGGCCCGGTCCTGGATCCACGAGGTCGCGCCGGTGCCCGCGGGGCCGCCGTTCGGCGGGTTGTACTTGAACCCGCCGTCGCGCGGCGGGTTGTGCGACGGGGTGACGACCACGCCGTCCGCGAGGCCCGACGTCCGGCCGCGGTTGTAGGTGAGGATCGCGTGGGACACGGCCGGGGTGGGGGTGTAGCCGTCGCGGGCGTCGACCAGCACGCGGACGCCGTTCGCGGCGAACACCTCCAGGGCGGACGCCTGCGCGGGCGCGGACAGCGCGTGCGTGTCGGCGCCGAGGAACAGCGGCCCGGTGGTGCCCTGCGCCGCGCGGTACTCGCAGATCGCCTGGCTGGTCGCGACGATGTGGTCCTCGTTGAACGCCGCGTCGAACGCCGACCCGCGGTGGCCGGACGTCCCGAACGCCACCCGCTGCGCCGCGACCGACGGGTCGGGCCGCAGGCTGTAGTAGGCGGTGACCAGCCGCGGCACGTCCACGAGATCGGCGGGGAGGGCGGGCTGCCCGGCGCGCGCGTCCACCATGAAAGCTCCTCAGGTTGTCGGTCCGGCTCGTCCCGGATCATCATCGTCCCGCGCGTGCCGCCCCGCCGCACGTCCGCCCCCGCGCCGGCGGGCGGCGCGGCCCGTCAGTCGGCCTCCTTGAGGCGGCCCGCCCGGCCGCCCTGCACCCGCTTGCGGACGCGTTCGGCGACGCCCGGCTGCGCGGACGCGGGCGGCGCCTCCGGCAGGACGGGCGTCGCGGACGCGGCGGCGACGGCCGCCTCGTCCACCTCGACCAGCCCGATGACCTCCGCGACCTCCCGCCGGACGCGCTCGTCGTCCCAGCCGAGCAGGCCCGCCATGATCGAGGCGGCGGGCACGGCGGCCTCCCGCGCGTCGCCGTACGCCTCGATCAGCATCCGGGTACGGCGCGCGAGCACGTCCTCCAGGTGCAGCGCGCCCTCGTGCGTCACCGCGTAGACGATCTCGGCCTTCAGCCACGGCCGCCCGGCCAGCAGCGGCTCGGCGAGCGAAGCGTCGCCGTCGATCAGTTCGAGGACCTGCGCGGCGAGGTTGCCGTAGCGGGAGACGAGCCGTTCCACGACGGCGGTGTCCAGGTCGTGGTCCTCGGCGAGGCGCCCGACCCCCGCCCGGATCGCGGGCAGCCCGTCGGCGCCGATCAGCGGCAGCCGGTCGGTGACCGACTCCGGCACCTCGAAGCCGTCCAGCGCCGCGTCCACGACGTCCCGCGCCATGATCCGGTACGTGGTGAACTTGCCGCCCGCGATGCTCGTCAGGCCCGGCGCGGGCGAGTCGACCACGTGCTCGCGGGACAGCTTGGTCGTCGGGGAGTCGGCGTCGGCGGCGACCAGCGGGCGCAGCCCGGAGTAGACGCCGACCACGTCGTCGCGGGTCAGCGGGCGCGTCAGCACGGTGTTGGCGTGCCCGAGGATGTAGTCGACGTCCTCGCCGGTCGCGCCCGGCTCGGCGCGGTCGCCCGTCCAGTCGGTGTCGGTCGTGCCGACGATCCACCGCTCGCCGCCCCACGGGATGATGAACAGCACGCTCTTCTCGGTGCGCAGGATCATCCCGGTCGTCGAGTCGATCGCGGCGGCGGGCACCATCACGTGCACGCCCTTCGACATCCGCACCGTGAAGCCCGGCCGCACCTCCGCCGAGTCGTTCAGCGGGTCGGTCCACACCCCGGCGCAGACCACGACGGCGTCGGCGGTGACCTCGACCTCCCGGCCGTCCTCGGCGTCGCGGACGCGGGCGCCGACGACCCGCTCGCCGTCCTCGCCGCGCAGCAGCCCCGTGACGGTGGCGCGGGTCGCGACCGCCGCGCCGTGGGCGGCGGCGGTGCGGGCGAGCGTCAGGGTGAAGCGCGCGTCGTCCACCTGCGCGTCGTAGTAGATCATCCCGCCGGTCAGGTCGTCGGCCCGCAGCCCGGGGACGAGCCGCCGCGCGGCCTGCGCCGACAGGTGCCGGTGCCGCGGCATGGGCCGCCGGACGCCCTCCAGCGTGTCGTACAGGGTCAGGCCCGCGCCGACGTAGGGGCGCTCGACCACCTTGTGGTGCAGCGGGTAGAGGAAGGTCACCGGCTTCACCAGGTGCGGCGCGAGCCGCGACACCAGCAGGTCGCGCTCCTTGAGCGCCTCGCGCACCAGCTTGAAGTCGAGCTGCTCCAGGTACCGCAGCCCGCCGTGGATCAGCTTGCTGGACCGGCTGGACGTGCCGGACGCCAGGTCGCGGCCCTCCACCAGCGCGACCCGCAGCCCTCGCGACGCCGCGTCGAGCGCCGCGCCCGCGCCGGTCACCCCGCCGCCGACCACCAGCACGTCGAACCGCTCCGAGGCGAGCCGGTCGATGGTGTCCCGCCGTCTCCGGGCGTCGAGGCCCCCAGTCACGTTCATGCGTCGTCCCCCGAGTCCGCGTCTGCGCCACGTGTGTTTCGCGTGGTACGTACGTTCCGTAAGGAACAGGCTACAGAACGCATAAAGTCACCGGCCGGGTGGGTATGGGCCGTGGTGTTCGGGGGAGCAGCGGGACTCGGGGGGCGCGCGTGGCCGGACGGTTGAGCAGGATGGGGCTGGCGGGCGAGATGCTCGCCGAGTTCGCCGGGACGATGGTGCTGATCCTTTTCGGCACCGCGGTCGTCGCCCAGGTCAGCGCGGCGATGATCGGCGACCACGACAGCATCGCGTGGGCGTGGGGCATCGGCGTCACGCTCGGCGTCTACGTCGCGGGCCGGACGACCGGCGCGCACATCAACCCGGCGGTGACGCTGTCGTTCGCCGTGTTCCGGGAGTTCCCCTGGCGCAAGGTGCTGCCGTACATGCTGGCGCAGACGGCGGGGGCGTTCATCGCCGCGCTGATCGTCCGCTGGAACTTCACCGAGGTCCTCGCCAAGGCCGACCCCGGGCACACCTTCAAGACGCAGGGCGTGTTCTCCACGCTCCCCGGCAACGGGACGCTGCCGGTCAGCATGTGGGGCGGGCTGCGCGACCAGATCATCGGCACGGCGATCCTGATGTTCGTGCTGTTCGCGCTCTCCGACAGCCGCAACATGGCGCCCGAGTCGAACCTCGGCCCGGTCGTCATCGGCCTGCTGATCGTCGCGATCGGCATGGCCTGGGGCACCGACGCGGGCTACGCGATCAACCCGGCCCGCGACTTCGGGCCGCGGCTCGCCCAGTACCTCACCGGCTACCGGACGGCCTGGCGGGACCAGTACGGCGACTTCTACTTCTGGGTGCCGATCGTCGGGCCGCTCGTCGGCGGCGTGGTCGGCGCCGCGCTGTACCGCGCGCTCGTCGGCAGGTTCCTGCCCGCGCCCGCGAGCGAGCTGGAGCCGACCAGCGCCCGCCGCGACCCCGATCCGGCCGACGGCCAGGAAGGACGATGACCATGCCCGACTTCGTGGGAGCGGTCGACCAGGGCACCACCAGCACCCGGTTCATGATCTTCGACCACAGCGGCACGGAGGTCGGCCGCTACCAGCTTGAGCACGAGCAGTTCCTGCCGCGCGCGGGCTGGGTCGAGCACAACCCGATCGAGATCTGGACGCGCGCCAGCGCCGTGATCCAGAGCGCGATGCAGGAGACCGGGCTGCACGACACCGACCTCGCCGCGATGGGGATCACCAACCAGCGTGAGACGACCGTGGTGTGGAACCCGAAGACCGGCCGCCCGTACTACAACGCGATCGTGTGGCAGGACACCCGCACCGACCGGATCGCCCGCGCCCTCGACCGCGACGGGCGCGGCGACGTCATCCGCCGCAAGGCGGGCCTCACGCCCGGCGCGTACTTCTCCGGCGGCAAGATCCAATGGATCCTGGAGAACGTCGACGGCGTCCGCGAGGCCGCCGAGAAGGGCGAGGCCGTCTTCGGCAACATGGACTCCTGGATGCTGTGGAACCTCACCGGCGGCACCCACGGCGGCGTCCACGTCACCGACGTCACCAATGCCAGCCGCACCATGCTGATGGACCTGGAGACGCTCCAGTGGGACGACGAGCTGCTGTCGTTCTTCGGCATCCCGCGCCGGATGCTTCCCGAGATCCGGCCGTCGTCCGAGCCCGCGACGTACGGCACGACCATCAGGCAGGGGCCGGTCGGCGGCGCCGTCCCGCTGACCGGCGTGCTCGGCGACCAGCAGGCGGCGACGGTCGGGCAGGTGTGCTTCGCGCCGGGCGAGGCCAAGAACACCTACGGCACCGGCAACTTCATGCTGCTCAACACCGGCACCGACCTCGTACGGTCCGAGAGCGGGCTGCTGACCACGGTCGCCTACAAGTTCGGCGACGAGCCCACCGTGTTCGCGCTGGAGGGGTCGATCGCGGTGACCGGCTCGGCCGTCCAGTGGCTGCGCGACCAGCTCCACGTGATCAGCAGCGCGGCGCAGAGCGAGACCCTCGCCCGCCAGGTCGAGGACAACGGCGGGCTCTACTTCGTCCCGGCGTTCTCGGGGCTGTTCGCGCCGTACTGGCGGCCCGACGCGCGCGGCGCGATCGTCGGGATGTCCCGCTTCAACAACGACGGGCACCTGGCCCGCGCCACGCTGGAGTCGATCTGCTACCAGAGCCGCGACGTGGTCGAGGCGATGGCGAACGACTCGGGCGTGACCCTCGACGTGCTGAAGGTGGACGGCGGCGTCACCGCCAACGACCTGTGCATGCAGTTGCAGTCCGACATCCTCGGCGTCCCGGTGAGCCGCCCCGTCGTGTCCGAGACGACCGCGCTCGGAGCCGCGTACGCCGCCGGGCTCGCCGTCGGGTTCTGGAAGGACACCGACGAGCTGCGCCGGAACTGGCAGGAGGACAAGCGCTGGACGCCGCACTGGGGCGAGGACGAACGGGCCGCGGGCTACGAGGGCTGGAAGAAGGCCGTCGAGCGCACCCTCGACTGGGTCGACGTCGACTGAGCCCGGACCCGCGGACGCGCTCGGCTCACGGTCGGCCGAGCAGCCCGGCGGCCACCTTGAGATCGCTGAGGAGCCCGGCGTAGGCGGCGTCCCGGTCGTCGGAGCGCAGCACCGACGACGGGTGGACGGTGGCGACGATCCGCCCGTTCGCCTCGTCGCCCTCCGCCGCCGTGCCGAGCCGGTCGTACGGCGGGCAGGGCAGCGGCACCCCCCGCTGCTTGGTCACCCGGAACGCGGACCCGAGCAGCGCCCGTCCCGCCGTGGCGCCGAGCGCGACGATCACGTCCGGCCCGATCAGGCGCAGCTCCGCGACCAGCCAGGGACGGCACGCCGCCATCTCGGTGACGCCCGGCTTCTGGTGGATGCGCCGCTTGCCCTCCCGCCGGGTGAACTTGAAGTGCTTCACCGCGTTGGTCAGGTACGCGTCGCCCCGTTCGATGCCGGCCTCCTCCAGGGCCCGGTCCAGGAGCCGCCCGGCGGGGCCGACGAACGGCTCGCCCTTGCGGTCCTCCTGGTCGCCGGGCTGCTCGCCGACCATGACGAGCCGCGCCCCGCGCCGCCGTCCCCGAAGACCGTCTGCGTGGCGTCCTCGTAGAGCGCGCACCCCCGGCACCCGGCGGCGGCCTCGCGCAGCCCGGCGAGGTCGGCCTTCTCGGGGACGAAGGGCCCGGCGTCGTTCGCTGAGGTGCTCATTAGGGGGAGCTACCCGCTTTCGGCCGGGATGTTCCGGCCGCGGGCTGGTCGTGGGGAGACGGGCCGTCCTTGCCGGAGACTCCGACGGCCAGGCCGGCGGCGGCCGACGCGAGGCCGACCGCGGCGACGGCGGGCCAGCCGCCGCGCGCCCAGGCGACCGAGCCGAGCAGGGAGCCGAGCGCGATCCCGAGGAACCGCAGTGTGAAGTACAGCGTGTTGAGCCGGTTGTGGGCCGCCGGGTCGCCCGCCAGCAGGACGGTCTGCGAGGCGGCCTGGTTGCCCCACACCCCGACGTCCAGGACGACCACGCCCGCCACCAGCCACCCGAGGCCCGTGCCGCCGGGCAGCAGGACGAGCCAGCCCGCGATCACCATGCCGATGAGCGCCGCGAGCGCGCCGCGCCGCCCGAGCCGTTCGGCGGCCCGGCCCGCGTACGGGGAGGCGAGCGCGCTCGCGGCGGCCACCAGCCCGAACAGCCCGATCCCGGTCGGGCCGATGTGGTAGTGCCCCTCCAGCAGGAACGTCAGGGCCGTCCAGAACGCCCCGAACGCCACCCCGACCAGCGCGCCCGACCCGGTGACGCGCAGGACCGGCGGCCGCGCGAGCAGCCGGGGCAGCGACGCGAGGGCGGCCCGGTACGCGCCCGCCGACACCGGCGGAACGGGCGGCAGCACCCGCCGCAGCACGAGCACGACCACCAGGGTCAGCGCGCACGAGCAGCCGTACACCGCCCGCCACCCGACCAGGTCGGCGAGCGCCCCCGCGTACGCCCGGGACGCGAGCACGCCGACCAGCAGGCCGCCCTGGACGGTCCCGACGACCCGTCCCCGGCCGCGGTCCCCGGCCAGCAGGACGGCCAGGGGCGTCACGAGCTGCGGCACCGGGGACAGCAGGCCGACCGCGAAGCTCGCCGCGATCAGGAACGCCACGGTGGGCGAGACCGCGCAGGCGGCGAGCGCGGCGGCCGACGCCGCGCCGAGCCCGAGGATCAGGCGGCGCCGGTCGAGGGAGTCCCCGGCGGGGACCAGCAGCAGGATGCCCGCCGCGTACCCGGCCTGCGTGGCGGTCGGGACGCTGCCGAGCTCGGCGGGGGAGGCGCCCAGCGAGGCCGCCGCGTCCGCGAGGAGGGGCTGGTTGAGGTAGACGTTGGCCGCCGTGACCGCGCTGGCCGCGGCCAGCAGCGGGATCAGCGCGCGGGGCGCGGGCGGCGAGGCTGTTCGGGTCACGTGGCCCGACGTTAGAACGGTCCCTGGCTGGCATACTTTCGCTGTCACGCCATCATCTGTCGAGAACGCGCCAACCGGGGAGGGGCATGTACGGCAAGAGCGAGAACCGCGACGACTACCAGCACGTCCCGAGGCCCGTGGCGGCGATGGCGCGCGACCTGCCGGACGGCCACCGCATCCCCGCCCACCGGCACCGCCGGGCCCAGCTCATCTACGGCACCACCGGCGCGATCACCGTGGTCACCGGCCGGGGCGCGTGGGTGGTGCCCGCCACCCGGGGCGCGTGGATCCCGGCCGGGATGGAGCACGCGATGACCTGCGCGGGCGCCGTCGCCATGCGCACCCTCTACATCGAGCCCGGAGCGGCCGGGCACCTGCCCGCCGAGCCGACCGTCGTGTCGGTGTCCCCGCTGCTGCGCGAGCTGATCGACGAGGCGACCCGGATCCCGGTGGAGTACGACCCCGAGGGCCGCGACGGCAAGGTCATGGACCTGCTGCTGCTCCAGCTCGCCCCGCGGCCCGTCCCGGCGCTGCACCTGCCCGCCCCGGCGGACGGCCCCGGCGGTTCCGGCGCCGCCGACAACGCTGACCTCGCCCGGCTCTGCGAGGCGATCCGCCGCGCCCCCGGCGAACGCTGGACGACCGCCGACGCCGCCGCGCACGCGCACCTGAGCGCCCGCAGCCTCCAGCGCCGGTTCGCCGCCGCGACCGGAATGAGCCTGGCCCGCTGGGTCCAGCAGGCCAGGCTCGTCCACGCGGTCACGCTGCTCGCCCGCGGCACGCCCGTCACGACGATCGCCGCGGCGCTCGGCTACGCGACCCCGAGCGCGTTCACCGCGATGTTCCGCCGCGCGCTCGGCACCACGCCCACGGGCTACTTCACCGACCCCGCTACCGGCGCCGGTCCGCCGCGTTAGCTGTTCGGTCGCGCGGCGGGGGCGGCCGCCGCGTCCGGCGACGCCTCGCCGCCGGCCCGCAACAGCGGGGCGAGGGCGGCGGCGAACGGGCCGAGGTCGGCCGGGCCCATCACCGCGGCGATGTAGCGGTCGGGCTTCACCAGCACGAACCGTCCCCGCGCGGCCCCCAGCGCGGCCTCCAGCGCCCCGTCGGCGTCAGCGACCGCCCGCCGCTCCCCGGTCGCGCGGGGAGCCGGTCGCCGAGGACGACCTCGACCTCCCGCACCGCCGCCCCCGCCGCGCCGGGCCAGCCCGCCGCGCGCGCCCGCGCCCACGCGGCGTCCGGCACGTCCACGCCGAGCAGCGCGGGGCCGTCGCCGAGCACCTCGTCCAGCAGCCGGGGCCGCAGGCTCGGCGGCACGAGGACGCGCGGCTGCGGGATCTGCGTGCCGGTCAGGGGATGCGCGCCCGCGACGACCCCCGCCTCGTGCCGGACGCGCGGCCGGAACCGCATCTCGGTCAGGTACCGCCGCCCCGGCCCGGTCAGCAGCAGGGCCCGCGCCGCGACGTCCCGGACCAGGGCGCGGCGGCGGCTCGTGGTCATGACGACGTCGCCGAGCCGTTCGGAGAACGCGACCGTCGCCGCCGCGTGCGGGCGCCGTTCCGGCTCGTAGGTGTCGAGCAGCCGGGCGTCCGCGCGGCCGTGCCACACCTCGGCGACCTTCCACGCGAGGTTGGCGGCGTCGCGGACCCCGGAGTTCAGGCCCTGCCCGGCGAACGGCGGCATCATGTGCGCCGCGTCCCGAGCAGCAGGCAGCGGCCGTCCCGCCAGCGGTCCGCGACCACCGCGTTGAACGTGTAGGCGGTGCAGCGCTCGACCTGGTCAGGGGTGATGTCGCGGTACGGGGCGATCAGCCGCCGGACCGTCCCGAAGTCGGGCTCGACGCCCTTCTCGCCCTCGTCCGGGCGCAGCCGGAACTCGTACCGGCACCGCCCGCCCCGCCCGGGGACGACCACCGCCGGGCGGTCGGGGCTGCCGTGGTGCATCCCGAACCGCTCGTCGTGGTGGTCGCCGACCGTGTCGGCCACCAGCCACACGTCCTGGTGGCTGGTGCCGGTCATGTCGATCCCGCGCAGCTCCCGGATCGTGCTGCGGCCCCCGTCGCAGCCCAGCACCCAGGACGCGCGCAGCTCCGTGACACCGCCGCCGTGCCCGCCGCCGTGCCCGTTCGGCCCGTGCCCGTTCGGTCCGTCCGGCCCGGCCGTGCGCAGGCCGGCGACGGCGCCGGTCTCGTCCTCGGCGACGGAGACCAGCTCGGTCGAGAACCGCACCTCCGCCTCGGGACGGGCCCGCAGCGCCTCCAGCAGGACGCGTTCGAGCTCGGGCTGCGCGAACTGGTTCTTGAACGGGTACCCCAGCCGGTACGGGGCGGGGCCGCGGGCGTGGAACAGCACCCGGCCGTTCCGGTCGTGGTAGCGGGTCCCGGTGCCCGGGACGACGATCTCCAGGACGCGCTCGGCCAGCCCGGCGGCCTGGAGCGTGCGCAGCGACTCGTCGTCCAGGCTGATCGCCTTGGCCTCGTCGCTGGTCCCGGCGTTGCGCTCGACCACGACGACGCGGACGCCGCGCGCGGCCAGCAGGTTCGCGACGGTGAGCCCGACCGGCCCGCCGCCCACCACCAGCACCGGCGCGGCCCCGGCCGCCCCGGCCCGGTCCCGTTCCGCCTCGGGCCCGCTCGGCTCCGGCGCGGTCACGGGTTCACCACCGCCATCCAGATCGGCTCCGCGCGGCTCTGCATCTCGGCCACGGCGCGGCCCGTCTCCGCCAGCGGGAACCGGTGCGTGATCAGCTCGTCCGCCTCCAGCGCGCCGCGCCCCAGCAGGCCGAGGACCTCCGCGGCGTCCGTCCGGGTGCAGGACCGGGTGCCGACCACCCGCCAGCAGTTGACCATGAGCGCGGCCATGGGCAGCGGCACCGGCGCCCGGTTCGCGCCCATGTGCACGAGCGTTCCGCCGGTGGCCAGCGACGTCATCGCCTGCGCGGACGCCGGCCCCTCCGGGACGAAGTCCAGCACCGCGTCCGCGCCCTCCGGGACCAGCCGGCGCAGCGCCCCGGCCAGGTCGTTCCGCCCGGACGACTCCCAGCCGTCCGGCAGCTCCTCCAGCGCGACCGCGTCGGCCGGCACGTCTCCCGCGAGCGCGCGGACGGCCTCCAGCCGCTCGGCGCTGCGGCCGACCAGCACGAGCCGCGCCACCCCGAAGTGCGGCGCGAGCTTGACCGCGGCGGTGCCCATCGTCCCGGTCGCGGCGGTCACGACGAGCGTGCCGCCGAGCGGCAGGTCCGCGCACTTCAGCGCGCGGACGGCGTTGGCCAGGTCGTGCACCTTCGCGCCGAGGTCGAACCCGACGCGGTCCGGCAGCGGGTCGATCAGCCAGTGCGGCACGCGGACGTACTCGGCGAGCCCGCCGTCGTGGTAGGCGTCGTACAGCGGCATCGGGACGTCGCCGAACGCGGCGTGCCCGATCATCGCCTGCTGCGCGCACATCATCTCGCGGTCGGTGCGGCAGTACCGGCACGCGCGGCAGGTGAGGTTCGGGTGCACGCGGACGCGGTCGCCGGGCGCGACGCCGGTCACCGCGCCGCCGACGGCGGCGACCGTCCCGGCGGCCTCGTGCCCGAGCGTCGTCGGCAGGTGCCGGAACGCGCCCTGCGCGAGCAGCCGCATCATGCCGGGCGCGAGCCCGGCGGCGGCGACCTTGACCAGTACGTCGAGCGGTCCCGGCTCGGGGACGGGGATCTCGGTCATCCGCGGCGCGTCGGAGCCCTTCTCGGCGCGCGCGGCGAGCATGGCGGTCATCGGCGTGGGTGCCCTCTCAGGGGTAAGGGGTCAGGCGGCGCGCAGGGCGGCGATCCGCCCCGGCTCGCAGGGGTCGGCGGTCCGGGCCGCCGCGGCGACCTGGGGCAGCTCGCGGTCCGACAGCAGCCGGATGTGCTCCGAACCGCCGGACACGAAGCTGGTGTGCGCGACGCCGAGCGGCACGCGGACGAAGTCGCCCGGCCCGAGCTCGACCACGCCGCGCTGGCTCACGAGCGTGCGGCGCCCGCTGACCTGGTACTGGATCTCGTCGGCGTCCAGCGTGCGGACGTAGGCTCGCCCGTCCGCCGAGCGCAGCCGGACGACGCCGAGGCGCAGGTGCGCCGAGCGGTACAGCCAGGTCGTCCCGGTGTCGCCGGACGCGCGCAGCACCCGCAGCCGGTCCCGCTCCGCGTGCACCTGGTCGAGCAGCAGCCGCTCGTCGATGGGGAAGACGGCGATGTCGTTGCCGGGCGCGCCCATGCACTGGGTCACGGCCTCCTTGGCGTCCGCGCCGGGCTCCCAGCCCTCGAACGGCGGGGACACCGGCTCCGACAGCCGCACCGCGTCCCGTTCCTCGGCGACGGGCGCGGGCGTGTAGAACAGCAGGTGGCTCTCCCGGCGCCCGTGGTTGTCGTGCGCGACGCCGCGCGGCAGCCGCGAGAACTCGCCGGGCCGGTGCTCGACCACGCCCAGCTCGGTCATCAGCGTCCGCTCGCCCGCGATCTGGTACGAGATCTCGTCCACGTCGGTGTTGCGGTGGTAGAACGGCTGCCGGTTGTCCATCGTCTGCCACTCGACGCGGATCCGGTCGTTCTCGTACACCCCGCGCGGCGGCGCGAACGGCCGCGCCGTGAACTCCTGCGAGAAGTGCACGACGGTCAGCGGGTCGTGCACGCGCCACAGCTTCATCGGGCCCTGCGGCGCGGCGGTCAGCAACCGCTCCTCGTCGCGCTCGACCGTGCGCAGCGGCGTGTCCGAGCCCATGAGGGCGACGGTCTCCTGGACGGTTCCCACGGTTCTCCTTGCTCTCTCGCGCGTTGCTGCGGCCGGACCTAGCCCGGCGGCCGGGCCCCGCCCGGCGGCCGGGCCCGGGGGCCGGTCAGGCCGGGCGGCCGGGCAGGCGGCGGTCGAGGAACGCGTGCGTGCGGGCCCAGGCGGTCTCGGCCGGCCCGGCGACGTACATGTTGGGGCGGGCGTCGCAGGCGAACGCATGCCCGGCGCCCTCGTACACGTGCTGCTCGAAGTCCACGCCCGCGTCCCGCAGCGCCGCGTCGATCGCCTCGACCTGCTCGGCGGGGATCGTCGGGTCCTGCGCGCCGACGTGCAGCAGCAGCGGCGCGTCGATCGACGCGGCCCGGTCCAGCACGGCGTGCGGCCCGGCCGCGATGCCGGGCCCGTAGAACACCACGGTCCCGGCGAGGCCCGGCAGGGCCGTCGCGGCGGTGAACGCGGCGCGCCCGCCGAAGCAGAAGCCGACGACGGCCGTACGGTCCGCGCCGATGCCCTCGGCCGCCGCGAGGTGGTCGAGGACGGCCCGCACGTCCGTGATGATCGCGTCCGCGCCGATCGCGCCGATCAGCGGCATCGCCTCGGCGTGCTGCTCGTACCCGAGCGTCCCGACGCCGTTGCGGTGGAACAGGTCCGGCGCGAGCGCGAGGTGGCCCCGCTCGGCGAGGCGGCGGGCGACGTCCTGGATGTGGTCGTTGACGCCGAACGCCTCCTGGAGCACGACGACCGCGCTCCCGTTCGGCTCGGCGGGCCGCGCGGCGTACACACGCATCGGCCCGTCGGCGGTGTCCACCGTGGTCCAGCCGGTCATCTCTCGGTTCTCCTTCGCTTCGGGGACGGTCATGCCTGGGGGAGCGCGCCGTAGTACTCGGCGGCGCCGGGGTGCAGCGGGACGGGGGACTCGCCCATCGTCACGGGGTCCAGCGGGTAGGTGACGGGGCTGCGCTCCGGCGGGAGGTGCCGGTACTGGCGTTCGATGACGTGCCGCGTCTCGCCGAGGACCCACGCGATCGCGTACGCCACGTCGTCCGGCAGGTCCGAGCGCGCCAGCACCAGGAAGTCGGAGAAGTCGAGCGTGCGGAACCGCGGGCACCCAGGGAAGTGGCCCTCCTCCACGACGGCGGCGGGCCAGGACAGGTCGTTCCACAGCCCGTCCAGCACATTCTCCTCCACTTCGAGGAAGTGCAGGTCACCGCCCCATTCCTGCCAGTGCGGGAGCATGACGGCCTCGTGCGCCACGGCGTTCGCGCGGCCCGCCTTCACATGCGCGAACGTCTCGAACGGCCGCTCGTCCTCGATGAACTCGCCGCCCCAGCCGGTCACGTCCACGCCGGAGCGGTCCAGGATCTCGTGGGCCGCCAGCCCGACGTGGTTCACCCCGTCGTGGACGGACGTCGCGAGCCTCAGGACCGGCTTGGCCTCCCGCAGCTCGGCGAACGTGGAGACGCCGAGCGACCGGTGCACGCCCACCACGAGCCGATCGCGCTGCGGGACGACGCCGAGCGCGCGCAGCTCGGGGAAGCCCTCGCCCTCGTACGCCCCGCGCCCGTCCAGCGCGGCGGCGGCGAACGCGGCGGGCGTGGTCAGCGCGATGTGCACCTCGCCGCGGCCGACGGCGCGCACCGAGTCGGAGAACCCGCGGCCGTTCCAGATCGCGACGCGGGTGTGCGGCCCGCAGCGGTCGGTCAGCTCCTGCGAGATCCAGCCGCAGACGCGGTGCAGGTTGGCGCCGCCCCAGTCGCCGCGCAGGTGCAGGGTGAGGGACCTGCCGATCCTCGGTTCCCGCGGGCGCGGGCCCGCCGGTGTGCTGGTCATGACGTCTCCCGATCGGTGTGTCCTAATTACGGGGACAAGCGTCCTGTGTTGTGAAACATTAGGCCGAGCGGAGCCCGCGACGCAAGCCTGACCAGGCCCTGCGTCCGCGACCTCGTGCTCGCCATCGTGCTCGCCCTCGTGCTCGTCCGGCGCGCCTTGCCCGATGTGCGCGGACGCCCCCGCCGCGACCTGTGCCCCATGTACGCTTTCCTGTATGGCAGGACGGGAATCGACACGGGCGAGCGGCTACCGGGAGCGCAACTCCACGGCCGACCGGGCACTGGACATCCTGCTGCTCTTCGACGACGACCGGCTGGTGCTGAGCGGCCAGGACGTCGCCGACCGGCTCGGCGTCGCCCGCTCCACCGCCTACCGCTACCTCCAGAGCCTCGCCTCGTCCGGCTTCATCGAGGAGCAGCGCCCGGCCGGCTACCGGCTCGGCCCGCGCGTGTTCGAGCTGGCCCGCCTCGCCCGCAAGGGGATCGGCCTCTCGGAGGTCTCCCGCCCGGTGATGCGCGAGCTGGTCGCCTCGGTCGGCGAGACGGCGCTGCTCACCCGCCGCGCCGGGACGGCCGTCGTCTGCCTCGAACGCGAGGAGGCCGACCACCCCGTCCGCCTGTCGTACGAGCGCGGGCACGTCCTGCCCGTCAACGCGGGCGCCGCCGCGCTCGTGCTGCTCGCCTGGGCGCCGGACGCGGAGGTGGACGGCATCGTGGAGAAGGCCGGCCTGCCGAGGTTCACCGGGCGGACGCTCACCGACGCGGCGGCCCTGCGCCGGCGGCTGGAGGTCATCCGCCAGGAGGGCATCGCCGTGTCGCGCGGCGAGCTGGACGACGACGTCCTCGGCCTCGCCGCGCCCATCCGCGGCGCCGACGGCGAGGTCGTCGCGGCCGTGAGCGTCGCCGCCCTGTCCCACCGCGTCCCCGACGAGCGCGTCCCCGAGGTGGCCCGCGCCGTCAGCGCCTCCGCCGAGCGGATCAGCGACCGGCTGAAGACCCTCGCCTCCTGACCGGCGCGGCGGGACTCGCCGCACCGCGCCGCACCGTGCCAGGAGGCGCGCCGCCGGGCTACTGGACGGGCTGGTAGGCCGGGCCGCCGTCGTCGAGCAGGCGCTCGGCCTCGGCGAGGATGTCCTCGGCCGGCTGGTCCAGGTTGAGGGACTTGCGGAACGGCTGCCGCACGTCGCGGTCGATGCGCAGGTAGACCTCGTTGCGGTTGCCCTCGGGGTCGAAGAAGTAGATCCCGAACGCGTTGCCGTGCGTGACCTCCTGCTGGACCTCGACGCCCTCCTCCCGGAACCGCCGGTGGTAGGCGATCACGTCGTCGAGCGTCTCGACCCGCCAGGAGATCTGATGCTGCTGCTTCGCGCCGCGCTCGGCGGTGCGGCCGGTCTGGATCACGAACTCGTGGTGCTCCTCCTCGGGGCGGGAGCTGAAGAACACGATGCCGTGGTCGGCGTCCTCGTCGGTGACGGTGAGCCCGATGACGCGCTCGTAGAAGTCCTTCATCAGGGGCAGGTCGAACACCCAGAGTCCGGTGTGCCCGAGTTCGGCGATGGCCATGCGGCCCCCTCCTTGTCCTGTTTTTCAGAACATAGATCCTGTTATGTGAGATGAGCGTAACCGATTGACCGGCGATCGCTCCAGTCCCTAGGCTGTATCGCCATA
The DNA here is from genome assembly GCF_009793335.1 of Actinomadura sp. J1-007. Taxonomy (GTDB): domain Bacteria; phylum Actinomycetota; class Actinomycetes; order Streptosporangiales; family Streptosporangiaceae; genus Spirillospora; species Spirillospora yumaensis. The sequence goes on from NZ_WING01000001.1 coordinate 6,881,920, forward strand.
CAGGATGGTTGATTCATTTTTCAGGACATGGAGGCCGGATGCGGTTCATCGCCTACCGGGACGACGACGGCGCCGAGGCGTTCGGCCGGGTCGAGGGCTCGCGCGCGCACCGGCTGCGCGGCGTGGCCGGGATCGACCGCGCCACCTCGCTCGCCGGCCTGCTGGACGCCCCGGCGGACACCGCCGGGACCGAGCTGGACGAGCTGACCCCGCTGCCCGTCGTGACCCGTCCCGGCAAGATCTTCTGTGTCGGCCTCAACTACCGGTCGCACGTGGACGAGACGGGACGCGACCTGCCGGAGTACCCGGTGCTGTTCACCAAGTTCGCCTCCAGCCTGGTCGGGCACGGCGCCGACATCGCGCTGCCGCCCGAGTCGGCCCAGGTGGACTACGAGGCCGAGCTCGCCGTCGTGATCGGCAGGCGGGGCCGCAGGATCGCGCGCGCCGACGCGTACGACCACGTCCTCGGCTATACGATCTGCAACGACGTGACCATGCGCGACTACCAGTACAAGACGCACCAGTGGGTGCAGGGCAAGGCGTGGGACGGCTCGACGCCGCTCGGCCCGGTCCTCGTCACGCCCGACGAGCTGGACCCGTCCAAGCTCGCCATCGCCCTGCGGCTGAACGGCGAGGAGATGCAGGCGTCCAGCACCGACCGGCTGATCTTCGACGTGCCGGAGCTGATCGCGGTGATCTCCGAGTTCACCGTGCTGGAGCCGGGGGACGTGATCCTCACCGGCACGCCCGGCGGCGTCGGCTACCGGCGCGACCCGCAGGTGTTCCTGTCCGACGGCGACGTGGTCGAGGTCGAGATCGAGGGCATCGGGACGCTGCGCAACACCGTGCGCGCCGAGGCGGCCGCGTGAGCCGGGACGACGCCGTCCGCGCGAGCCGCGCCCTGGCCGCCGCCGGGCAGGGCGACATGGTGTGGGGCCACGTCGCGGTCCGCGACCCCGGCGGCCGGGGCATCTGGATCAAGGCGCCGGGCTGGGGCCTGGAGGAGGTCGAGCCGGGCGACGTGCAGCTCGTGTCGTTCGACGCCGAGGTGGTCGAGGGCGACGGGACGCCGCACAAGGAGTGCCACATCCACCTGGAGATCCTGCGGGCCCGCCCCGAGCTGAACTGCTCGGTGCACACCCACGCCCGGTCCGCCGTCGCGTTCGCCGCGCTGGACGTCCCGCTGCTCCCGGTCTCCCACGAGGCGACGATCTTCGGCGGCGCGGACGCGCCGCGCTTCACCACCACCGGCGGCCTGGTCTGCACCCCGCGCTCGGCCGCGACCTCGCCGCCTGCCTGGGCGACGCGCCCGCCGCGCTCATGCCCAAGCACGGGCTCGTCGCGGCGGGCGAGACCGTCCCCGAGGCCGTCATGCACGCCGTCCTGCTCGACCGGGCGTGCGAGGTCCAGCTCGCGGCCATGGCGGCGGGCCCGATCCGCACGTACTCCGACGCGGACGAGGCCGCGGCCAAGCGCGCCCAGTGCTGGCCCCGTTCGCAGCTCGAAGCCGGATGGGAGTACCTCACCCGCAAGTGACCGTTCCGCCCGGTCCGCCCGCCCGCCGTGCGCGCGGGCGGACGGGGCGATGGGCCGTCACCGGCCGTCGAGGGCGGCTTCCAGCAGGGCGATGAAACCGGCGGTCGCCGGGGCGGGGACGGCCGACCCGGCCAGCATCCGGTCGAGCCACTCGCGGCTGAGCAGCCCGGTCCCGGCGACGGGCTCCAGCAGGTACGGCTCGGCGCGCCAGTGCTCGACCAGCGAACGGGTCAGCGCGCTGGTCACCGAGACGGCCTCGCCCCGCTTGGAGATCCGCTGCCGGGTCTTGGTCCACACCTTGCCGCCCTGCGCGCGGGCCGTGCGCGCCGCCGTGACGGGACGCGGCGCGGTCAGCGCGGACGGCCGCACGCCCGTGTCCATCGGCAGCGCCGCCAGCTCGGGGTCCAGCGCCGCGACGAGCCGCGCGTTGAACCGCGAGCCGCGCTTGGCGTCCGGCGGCAGCGCCTCGGCGAGCGCCACGAACCGCGGGTGCAGCAGCGGGTTGACGCCCGCGTGCTCGGTGCAGGACGCGGTGAGCGATGCCCGATGACGCGGTGGTAGCGCTGCCGGTAGTAGTACGCGTCGGTGGCCGACAGCCAGTCGCCGCCGAACCCCGCGAACACGTGCTGGAGCCGGTCCAGGGCGGTCGCCTCCGACTCGCGGGCGAACTCGGCGTCCAGGCACCCCGCCGCGACGGGGTCCAGGCTGAAGATCCGCCACCGGGCGAGCCGTTCGACCGCCTTGCGCTCGACCGCCGGGCGCCGCCGCTGCATCGGGTAGTACATGCCGCGCGACAGCTCCCCGCCGAGCCCGCTGATCCGCGGCGCGTCGCTCGTCCGGCCCTCGACCCATTCGAGCATGCCGAGGTGCAGCGGGCTGAGGACCTGCTCGCGGCTCAGCGCCGTGCCGACGACGAGGCGGTGCGTCTCGGCCGGGCCGAGCCGTCCGAGCTCGGCGAGGTCGATGACGTCGCGGCGCATCCCGTACCGGCGGGCGAGCGCGGCCGCGACCCGGCCGTCGCCGCTGTCGGGCGCCTCCAGGGTGAGGGCGCCGAGCCCGGCGCGCCGCGACGGCGGGACCGCCGCCAGCAGCAGCCGCGAGTCGAGCCCGCCGGAGAGCTGGAAGACCGCGTCGGGGAACAGATCGAGGCACCGCTCCATGGCCTCGCGCAGAATCCCGGCCATTTCCCGTACGGCCTCATCGGCGGACGGAACGCGTTCGGCGCGGAAGTCGCCCGGCGGTATCTCGTTCTCCACGAGACGTCCTTCGGACAGCGTCCAGGAGTGGCCGGGGCGCAGCTTCTTCACCCCGCGGAACGCGGTGTCCTGGTCGAGGAAATGGCCGACGAGCCGGTAGACGCCGAGCGCCTCGCGGTCCAGCCCGCGCCCGGCCAGCCGGGCGAGCTCCCGCGCGGACGTGCCCGCCGCCGCCCAGCCGTCGCCCTGCACCCCGTACAGGTGCCGCAGCCCGAGCCAATCGGCGGCCACGGTGACCGCGCCGTCCGCCGCGGCCGCGGCGCCGAACGGCGCGGACAGCTCCGCGAGCCCCTTGCCGGTCAGCACCCGTTCCCGCAGGTCGAGCGCGTCCGGCTCGCGGCAGGCGTGGTCGTGCGGCCGCAGCACGAGCGCGGCCGTGCCGTCCGCGCCGAGGTCCGTGGCGGGGGCGGCGGGAACGGGCGCGGAACGGCCGGGCGCGGTCGTGACGGCGAGCAGGCGCGGCAGGGTCCGCATGCCACCTCCGTGGGTCGGGGCGGGGACGTGGAAAGGCAACGGGGAGTCGCAGCCTACTTGGCCGGAGAATCGCCGTCGTGAAACGCGGCCCGCCGCGCGGTGGCCACGTCCGGACGCCCTTTCCGGCGCGTCCGGTTCCGGTTCCGTAAAGGCATTGACCAATGGCGGCGGGCGCCGGAGGAAATGGGAAACAGGCGCGCGTTCGCAACGGGGACGGGACGTCACTCTGTGCGACCCTTGCCCTATGGGTGGTCAGGGGGACAGGGCGGCGGAGGCCGGGGCGCAGGTCGGGTGGACGGCCGTGGCCGTGGCCGCGGCGCGGGCGGCGGAGGCCGAGCGGGGCGCGCCGTGGTTCGTCGATCCGTACGCGGCGCACTTCGTTGCGGCGTGGTCGCGGGCGCACGGGCCGCGTCCGGAGGAGGCGGCCGGCGGGCGGGGCGCCGAGGAGCGGTGGCGGACGTGGGTGACCTCCTACGTCCAGATCCGCACGAGGTTCTACGACGAGTTCCTGGTGCGGTCCGGGGCCCGTCAGGTGGTGCTGCTCGCGGCGGGCCTCGACACCCGGGCGTTCCGGATGGCGTGGCCGGACGGGACGCACCTGTTCGAGGTGGACGTGCCGTCGGTGCTGGCGTTCAAGGAGGCGGTGCTGGCCGAGCGGGACGCCCTGCCGCGCTGCGCGCGGGCCGTCCTCGGCCTGGACCTGCGGGACGACTGGCCGTCGGCGCTGCGCGGCGCGGGCCACGTGCCCGACCGGCCGACCGCGTGGCTGGCCGAGGGCCTGCACCCCTACCTCACGCCCGACGCGTACCGGGCGCTGGTCCGCGAGGTCGGCCGGCTGAGCGGGCCGGGCAGCGTCCTCGGGCTGGACCTGCACAGCCGGAGCCGCCGCGAGGCGATGCGGCGGGCGCTGGCGTCCGCGGGCGGGGACGACGCGGTCGGCCCGCTCTGGCACGCGCACGGCGAGAACGAGCCCGCCGCCGTGCTCGCCGAGCACGGCTGGCCGCCCGAGGCGCACTCCCCGGCCGAGCGGTCCCGCGCGTACGGCCGTCCGCTCCCGCCCCCGATCGAGGCGGCGGTCGAGGCCGCGGGCTTCCCCAGGCTGGTGACCGCCTCGGTCGCGTGACGGTACTGCGACCCGCGATGAAGGCCGTTGTGGCTCCGCAGCGTGACGAACCTCCCGCCTGGATTACCTAACGTGGTCGGGTACGGCCGGTACGGGGCGGTCCCGACCGGAACGACCTGCGAAGGAGCGTCCATGCGGCAGCGGGCCCACGTCATCGCGGCGGCGACGGCGAGCGTGATCGGCGCGACCGCGGTCGCCGCCTGCGACGGCGGCCCCCGGTCCACGTTCGAGGACGACGCGACCGTGACCCAGAAGATCACCTCGGTACGGCTCGACGGCCGGTCCGGCGGCGTCACCCTGCGGGGCGAGAAGGGCCGCGCCGAGGTGGACCTGCACCGCACCGTCCGCTACCGCGGCGACCGCCCGAAGGGCCAAACGCACCGCGTCGAGGACGGCGTGCTGGTGCTGCGCGGCTGCGGCGACGACTGCTCCGTGGACTACACCGTCCGCCTCCCCGCCGGGCTCCCCGTCTCGGGCCGGACGACGTCGGGCGGGATCCGGCTGTCGGACGTGGGCGAGGTGTCGGTCCGCACGACGAGCGGGTCGATCAGCTTGAACGGCGTCGCCGGACCCGTCAAGGCCCATACCACCAACGGGGAGGTCAAGGGGCGCGGGCTCCGGGGCGGGCGGGTGCAGGCGGAGACGTCCAACGGCACGATCGACCTCGTCCCGGCCACCGCGATGGACGTACGGGCGAAGACGTCCAACGGCGGCATCGTCCTCGCGGTGCCGCCCGGCCGCTACCGGGTGTCGGCGAAGACCGACAACGGCGACCGGGAGATCGGCGTCGCCGACGACCCGGCCGGCGACCACACGCTCGACCTCACCACCGGCAACGGCGAGATCACGGTCAAGAAGTCCTGACCCGCGCGGCGCCGCGCCGCCCGGGGCGGGCCGCGCGCCGCACCGGCGCCCCCGGTGTCGGGGCCGGGACCGTCCCGTTCTCTACAATGGGCCCATGACCAGCACCGATGACGGTACGGAGCGGATCATCGCGGTCGCCACCGAGCTGTTCGCCGAGCTCGGGTTCGACGGGACGTCCCTCCGCATGATCGCCGACGCGGCCGGGGTGGGCGTCGCGTCGGTGACCGACCTCGTCGGCGGCAAGACCGACCTGTACCGGGCCGTGATGATGCGGGCGCACGAGGCCGAGCGGGCCGCGCTCGCCGACGCGACCGTGGCGTTCACCCCGACCCGGCAGGGCATGGCGGGCGTCGTGGACGCCTATTTCGACTTCTACGCGGGCAACCCGCGGATGGTGTCGCTGTGGCTGCACCGCCGGATGGGCGACGCGGCCGACATCGCCGAGCTGGAGGAGCTGTACGTCCGGCCGCCGTTCGCGCGGCTCGCGGGCGCGCTGCGCGGGGCGGCGCCGGAGGACATCGACATCGACTACGCCCTGTGGACGATCCCGTGGCTGATCTCGGGGTTCCTCAGCAGCGGCATCATGCACAGCGACCCCGACGCGCACGGCCACGGCGAGGGGATGCACCTCACCCCGCAGGACCTGGCGGACTTCCGCCGCTACCTGCATCAGGTCGTCGAGCTGCTGCTCCCGCTGCCCGCCTGACCCGGCCCGCCCGGCCCGCCGGGCCCGCCGGGCCCGCTCTCCCGGCCGTCCGCGCCCGGTCCGGCGCCGGGGCCGGGGCCAGGCTCGGAGGGCTCGGAGGGCTCGGCGTCGGGGCCGTGGTCCACGTCCGCCTCCGCCCCGCCGTCCGCCTCGGCGCTCACCTCGGGGACGGGGGAGTGGATCAGGAACGTCCCGGCGATGACGATGAGCCCGGAGACGGCCAGCACCGTCTGCGTGGGCTCCAGCGAGCCGAGCGCGCCGAGGTCGATGGTGCCGAGCAGGTCGGCCGCGAGGCCGGAGGCGAGCGCCGCGAGCGCCAGCCCGAACCGCAGGACGGCGTGGAACGCGGTCAGCGCCACGTTCCGCCGCGTCCCGGTCAGGCTGCGCTGCATGTAGGTGATGCCGCCGACCAGCGCCCCGGTGGCCGCCGCGCCGAACAGCACCGCGCCGACGAACGCCCACGCCTTCGACGCGACCAGGCCCATCGTCGTGATCACCACGCCCTGGAGCGCGGCGGCGGTGCGCACCTGCGGGATCAGGTTGCCGGTCCGGCGGCGGCTCAGGATCGTCAGGCCGACCGCCGCGCCGACGCCGAACAGCGCCACCAGCAGCCCGAACCCCCACGGCCCCGCGCCGAGCACGTTCCGGACGAAGATCACGCCCAGCGAGAACAGCGCGCCGAGCCCGAGCGCGACCACCGCCACGCCGGGGACGACGGCGCGCACGGCCGGGAGGCGCAGCGCCTGGAAGAACCCGTCGCCGGACTTCCCGGCGGGCCCCTCCGCCGTCCGGTCGGCCTCCCGGGACGAGCGGCTCGGGCCGAGGTCGGGCAGCGTGCGGATCGCGAAGTAGGAGATCAGGTAGGTCGCCGCGTCCAGCCAGAAGACCACCAGGTACGGCCAGAGCCCGGTCAGCCCGAGCGACCTGGTGGACCACAGGATGAGCGCGAACACCCCCGCGCCCGCCGGGATCATGCCGAACGAGGTGCCCATCGTGACGCCGTTCGCGACCTCCAGCGTCCCCGTGCGCGGGCCGTCCTCGCCCTCCTCGCCCTCCTCGCCCTCCTCGATGAGGACGGGGATCGCCGCGTCCCGGGCCGGCAGGAACGCCAGCCCGACCACCTCGATCATGAACGCCCAGAAGTAGACCCACCCGAGCCAGGGGATGATCGGCAGCGCGAGGGCCATCCCGGTCCGGATCACGTCGGAGGCCATCATCACCTGGCGGCGCGGCCAGCGGGACACGACCCGGGTCGCGAACGGGGCGCCCACAGCGGACGGCAGCAGCCGCAGCACCAGCACGCCGCCGACGGCGGTGGTCGAGCCGCTCAGCTCCAGCACCAGGTACATCAGGGCGAGCGTGCCCGTCCAGTCGCCCAGCGACGACACCGCCTGCCCGAAGATCAGGGTGCGGAACGCGCGTCGCTTCAGCAGCGGCGTGGCGGCGGGCACGGGCGCTCAGCGCCTTCCGCCCGGACGGCCGGACGGCGGCGCGCCGCCCCGCCGCGCCCCGGGCGCGCCGCGTTCGGATGATCTCATCGACTTCCCCCGGAATGCCTGGTACCCCGAAACGCGCCCGTTCAGCCCCAAGGTTCGATCATGGGGTCAGGGGCGGGCTCGCCGCGCAGCAGGGCGGCGAGCCGTTCGGCGGCGCGGTCCCAGGTCCAGGTGTCCAGCACCCACCGCCGCCCGGCCGCGCCCATCGCCCGCGCCCGGACGGGGTCGGCCAGCAGCTCCAGCAGCGCCGACGCGATGGCGTCCGGCCGCGAGGCGTCGACGAGCAGGCCGGTCCGGCGGTCGAGCAGCGACTCGGCGCTGCCCCCCGAGCGGCCGACGACGACCGGCAGCCCGCTCGCGGACGCTTCGAGGGTGGTCAGGCCGAGGCCCTCGGTCTGGAGCCCGCGCCGGTCGTCGCGGCACGGCAGGACGAACACGTCGGCGGCGGCGTAGCAGCCGGGCAGGTCGGCGGCCGGGACCGGCCCGGCGATCCGCACCGAGCCGGGGAACTCCCGCGCGGCGGCCTCGGCGAGCGGGCCCCGCATGGGGCCGTCGCCGACGATCAGCAGCCGGGCGTCCGGCCGCGCCGCCAGCACGTCGGCCCAGGCGCGCAGCAGCAGGTCGTGGCCCTTGCGGCGGACGAGCCGCGCGACGCTGACCACGACCGGGCCGCCGCCGAGCCCGTACCGGCGGCGCGCCGGCTCCCCGGAGACGTGCGGGGCGAACCGCTCGGCGTCCACGCCCCCGGCGAGGGTCGCCAGCCGGGTCCCGCGGCCGACCGCCGCGCCGAGCTCCGCGCGGGTCGTCCGGTTGAGGCAGGTCAGCGTGTCGACCCGGCCCGCGACGGCGCGCATGGCGAGGCGGGTCGGCAGCGCCCGCGCCCAGCCGAGCTCCTGCCCGTGCGACGAGGCGACGAGCCGTCCCACCCCGGCCGCCCGCACGAGCGGCGCGTACAGGCCGAACGGCGCCGCCGCCGTGATCCAGCCCGCCGTCAGGGCGTGCTCGCGCACCAGCCGCCGCAGCCCCCGGAACAGCAGGTAGCCGTGCCGCCGCACCGTCGGGAACGGCAGCCCGGCGTCGAACGCCGCGTCGCCGGGCCAGCAGGGCGCCACGACGAGCAGCCGGTCGGCGGGCAGCCGCCGCACCAGCTCCCAGGTGAACGTCTGCACGCCGCCGTCCTCGGGCGGGAAGTGCCCGGTGACGACGAGCGTGCGCGGGATGAGCCGCGCGGTGCCGCGGGCGCCGGTGAGCGTGCCGTCCATGATCAACCGCTATCCCGCCGCGGGCCGTCCGACACCTGCGGGGGGCCGCCGGTCCGTTCGGCGTTAGGGAACGGGCGGTTATGGAAAAGATCCAGTTCAGGGTGCCGAGCGGGGAGCGAGTGGGGGAGGACGCAATGGTCGCGGATGTCTCCGTGTCGTCGGCCGCCTCGCGCCCCGGCGAGGAGGCGCCGCGGCTGTCGGTCAAGCGCGAGCTCCTCATCGGCCTCGCGGTGTTCGCGGTGTACGGGCTGGTCGAGTCCGTGCCCGTGGAGAACCGCCGGGCCGTCGCCGACGCGCACGGCCTCGCCCTGCACGCGCTGGAGAGCGACCTGCGCATCGCCGTCGCCCGCCCGCTGAACGAGTGGCTGTCGGGCCACCCCTCGCTGTGCAAGGCGGCGAACTACGAGTACGCCGTCACCTACGTCGTCAGCGCCGCGATCCTGCTGGTCTGGCTGTTCCGGAACCGCCCGGAGCGGTACCCGGTCGCGCGCAACTCGTTCGCCCTCATCAACCTCCTCGCGGTCGCCACCTTCGCGCTCTACCCCGTCGCCCCGCCCCGCCTGCTCCCCGACCTCGGCTTCGTCGACACCGTCAAGCTCGGGCACACCTGGGGCTCGTGGGGCTCCCCGCTGGTCGACAACGCCAACCAGCTCGCCGCGATGCCGTCGCTGCACGTCGCCTGGGCGCTGTGGGTGAGCGTCGAGCTCGCCCGGCTGTCGGCGCGCCGCTCGGTCCAGGCGGTCAGCCTCGTGCACGTCCTGCTGACCATCGTGGTGATCCTCGCGACCGCCAACCACTTCCTGCTGGACGCCGCGGGCGCGGCCGTCCTGGTCTGGCTCTGCGTCTACCTCGCCGAACGGTTCGGCGGCGTGCCCCGCGAGCGGCGGGTGCGGCCCGCCGACGCGTTCTTCCTGGCCGTGGAGTCGCGGCGGGCGCCCCAGCACGTCGGCGGCCTGATCGTGCTGGGCGCCCCGGACGGCTCGGTCACCCGCGAACGGCTCGTCGCGCTCGTCCGCGACCGGCTGGAGGGGCTGCCGAGGTTCCGCCAGCGGCTCGCGCCGCGCGGCCGGTGGCGGCGGCCCGCCTGGTCCGAGCAGGCCGCCATCGACTGGGACTGGCACGTCCCGGTGCGCGACCTGCCCGCGCCCGGCGGCAGGGCCGCGCTCGACCGGCTGGTCGCCGAGCTCCAGTCCGAGCCGCTGCCCCGCGACCGGCCGCTGTGGCGGCTCGTCCTCGTGCGCGGGTACGAGCCGGACCGCACGGCCGTGGTGTTCCTGATGCACCACGTCGTCGCGGACGGCATCGGCGTGATCTCCCACGCGCTGCGGCTGATGGACGACCCGCCGGACCGGCCCGGCGCGGGCGGCGGCCGGGGCCGCGGCCCGTCGCCGCTCGCGGGGCTCGGCGCGCTGCTCCGGGGCGGCGGGACCCGCGCCGGACCGGGGCCGTTCCGCCGCGCCGCGGGAACGGCGGCCGGCCTGTTCCAGCTCGCCACCGAGAGCCGCCAGGGCGCGCGGCTGCCCGACGCGGCGACGCCGGAGCGCACGTTCGGCACGTTCGGGCTGCCGCTCAGCGCGGTCAGGGACGTCGCGCGGCGTCGGGGCGCCCGGGTCACCGACGTGATGCTCTGCGCCGTCGCGGGCGGCCTGTCGCGCGTCTGCGCCGCGCGCGGCGCGGGGGCCGACGCCGCCTCGCCGCGCGACGGCGCGCCCGGCCGCCTGCGCGTCACGGTGCCGCTGATGATGCGCACGCCCGACACCGCGCCGGAGGGCAACTACACGGCCGCGGTGATGGTGGACGTCCCGATCGGCGCGATGCCCGAGGACGAACGGCTCGCGCTGATCGCCCGCAGGACCGGCCGCCTGCACAGCGGCACCCGCGCGCTCGCGTCGTGGTTCGTGATGAGCCGGGTCGCGGCGCTCGTCCCGCCTCCGCTGCACGGGGCGTTCGCCCGGACCGTCTACGGCGGGCGCACGTTCCAGGCCATCGTGTCGAACCTGCCGGGCCCCGACGCCGACCTGCGGCTCGCCGGGGCGCCCGTGCTGGCCGTCCACCCGATCCTGCCGACCGCGCCCGGCGCGCCGCTCGCCGTCGGCGCGATCGGGCGCCACGGGCGCCTGGACTTCGGCGTCAGCGCCGAACCGGCCCTGGTCGAGGACGCCGCGAAGCTGTGCGGCGCGATGCGCGACGTCATCGCCGAACTCGACCCCGCCACCGACCGTGGCTGAACCCGCGGGCCCCGGCGGGCGGGCCGGAGCGGGCGAGCGGGTCGCCCTGGTGACGGGCGCCTCGTCCGGCCTCGGCCGGGCGACCGCGGTGGCGCTCGCGCGCGCCGGGTACCGGCTCGTCCTGCACGGCCGCGACCGCGAGCGCCTCACCACGCCGCCCGCGCTCGCCGAGGCCACCGCCGTCACCGGCGACCTCGCCGTGCCCGCCGACGTGGAACGCCTCGCCGCGACCGCGCTGAGCGCCCACGGCCGGGTCGACCTGCTCGTCAGCAACGCGGGCGTCGGCTGGTCGGGCCCGCTGGAGGCGATGGACGGCGACCGCGCCGCGGCGATGCTGGCGGTCAACCTGGCCGCGCCCATCGCGCTCACCCGCGCGCTGCTGCCGCACATGCTCGACAGGGGCACGGGCCGCCTGGCGTACGTCACGTCGATCGCGGGACGGCTCGGCGTGGCGGGCGAGGCCGTCTACGCCGCGACGAAGGGCGGCCTGGACGCGTTCGCCGAGAGCCTGCGCCTCGAACTGCGCGGGACGGGCGTCGCGGTCACCGTGCTCGTCCCCGGCGTGGTGGACACCCCGTTCTTCGAACGCAGGGGCGCCCCGTACGACCGGAGCCGCCCCCGCCCGCTCCCGGCCGGACGGGTCGCCGCGGCGCTCGTCCGCGGCGTCGCGGGGGGCGCGGACGAGGTCCACGCCCCCGCTGGCTGCGGCTGCCCGTCGCCGTCCGCGGCGCCGCCCCCGGCCCCTACCGCCGCCTGGCGGGCCGGTTCGGCGACCGCGTCCGTTGAACGGACCCGGCCCTAGCCGCGCGCGTTCGCCGGCGAGGTTCTCGCGAGGACGCGCAGCCATTCGGTGAGCAGGCGCGCGGGTCGCGGGCGCGGGCGCGCGCCGAGGACGTCGTAGGCGTCGCGGACGATCGCGGCGTACGTGGCGCGCCCGCCGCCGACGAAACCGCTCACCGCGAGCCGCGCCCACGGGCCGAGGCCGTCCACGACCGGCTCGCCCTCGGCGATCATGCGGCGGGCCCGGCCCGCCTCCAGGGCGATCACGCCGCGCAGCCGCGTCGGCGCCGAACGGGCCGCGAGGTCGCCGTCCTCGCAGCCGAAGCGCCGCAGGTCGTCCGCCGGGAGGTAGACGCGCCCGCGCGCGTGGTCCTCCCCGGCGTCCTGGCAGTGCTCGAGGATCTGCAAGGCCGAGCAGACCCGGTCCGACAGGGCGAGCCGGGCGGGCGTCGCCGCGCCGAAGACGTACAGCACGATGTGCCCGACCGGGTCGGCCGACAGCGCGCAGTAGGCCATCAGCTCGTCGAACGTGCCGTACCGCGCGACCTCCTGGTCCTGGCGGTTCGCCTGGACGAGCGCGCGGAACGGCCCGTCCGGGACGCCCCGGTCCCGGACCGTCTCCGCGAGCCGCCGCATGACCGGCAGCCGCGCCCGCCCGCCCGCGTACACGCGGTCGAGGTCGCGCTCGACCTCGTCCAGCAGCGCGGGCCGCTCGCCGGGCGGGGCCTCGTCGCCGATGTCGTCGACCATCCGCGCGAAGCCGTACACGGCCAGCAGGTGGCCGCGGTACCGGGACGGCAGCAGCCGCGAGGCGACGGGGAAGTTCTCCTTCGCCGCCGCGGCCTCCAGCGTCCGCGGGTCGTGCTCGTGCTCCCGCAGCGGGACCGCCTGGGCGGCCATCGCCCGCCTCCTCACATCGTCTGGAGCGCGCGCAGCGACTCCTTGAGCGACCCCATCGTGGCGAAGACGGCGGTCGGCTCGTAGCCGCAGTGCGCCATGCAGTTGGCGCAGCGGTCGTCGCGGCCGCGCCCGTACGACTCCCAGTCGGTCTCCTCGATCAGCTCGCGGTACGACTGGGCGTAGCCGTCGTTCATCAGGTAGCACGGGCGCTGCCAGCCGAACAGCGAGTACGACGGGATCGCCCAGGCCGTGCAGCCGAAGTCGGCCCTGCCCTCCAGGAAGTCCAGGAACAGCGGCGAGTGGTTCAGCCGCCACCGCTTCCGGTTGCCGCCCGCGAACGCCTTGCGGAACAGCTCGCGGGTCTCCTGGACGCCGAGGAAGCCGTCCTGGTCCGGGGCCTTCTCGTACGCGTACCCCGGCGAGATCATCATCTGGTCCACGCCGAGGTCGTCGTTCAGGTAGTCCAGCACCTCGATCACGGTCTGCGGGGTGTCGGTGTTGAAGAACGTGGTGTTGGTCGTCACCCGGAACCCGCGCTCGCGGGCCTCGCGGATCGCGGCGACCGCGTCGTCGAACACCCCCTGCTTGCAGACCGACGCGTCGTGCCGTTCGCGCAGGCCGTCGATGTGGACGACGAAGCTGAAGTAGCGCGACGGCGTGAACCGGTCGAGCTTCTTCGGCATCAGCAGCGCGTTGGTGCACAGGAAGACGTACCGCTTCATCCGCACCAGCGCCTCGACCATCTCGCCGATCTGCGGGTGCATCAGCGGCTCGCCGCCCGCGATCGAGACCATCGGCGCGCCGCACTCGCGCATCGCCGCGACGGCCTGCTCGACCGGCATCCGCCGCTTGAGCACGTCGGCCGGGTGCTGGATCTTGCCGCAGCCCGCGCAGGACAGGTTGCACGCGAACAGCGGCTCCAGCTCGACCAGCAGCGGGAACTTGTCGCGCCTCATCAGCCGGTTGCGCAGGATGTGGCTGCCCACGCGCACACTCTGCCGAAATGGCATGCCCATCAGGGACGTACCTCCTTGGGACGGTCGGATGGAAGGCCCGCGTCGAGACGCGCGGGCCAGCGGCGCAGCGCCGGACCGCACGCGCGCAGCCCGCGCAGCGCGCGCAGGCCGCCCGGCACCGTCGCGGGACGCGACAGCGGGCGGTCCGGGGTGTCGACGATCGCGCGGACCGCGGCGAACGGCCGGTCGCCCGCCGCCTCGGCGAGCACCCCCGACTCCATGTCCACGGCCGTCGCGCCGTACGCCGAGAGGGTCCGGCGCTCGGGGCCGGTGACGAGGTGGTCGGTGGTGAGCAGCGGGCCGCGGTGCACGGTCAGGCCGGCGTCCCGCAGCAGCGCCGCGAGCGCGTCGGCGCCCCGGCACGGCAGGCTGCGCCCGCCCATGCGGACCTCGGTGGCGACGAGCAGGTCGCCCGGCCGGGGCCCCGGGACGAGCGACCCGCCGAAGCCGACCACGGCGAGCGCGTCGAACACCGGCAGCCGGCCGAGCGCCGCCCGCGCCCTGCGCGGCCCCATCCCGGTCCGCAGCACGTCGAAGCCGGTCGCCGCGTCGCCGCGGGAACCGACGGCCCAGACCTCCAGGGACAGCGCCGCGCACACCACCAGCCGCGTCATGCCATGCCCTCCGGCGCGGGCGCGGCTCCCGGCACCGGCCCGGCCTCCGGCGCGGGCGCGGCTCCCGGCACCGGCCCGGCCTCGGGCGCGGGCGCGGCCTCCGGTACGGACGCGGCCTCCGGCGCGGGGGCGGCGGTGTCCGGGCCGCCCGCGGCGTCGCGGGCGGCCAGGTAGCGGCCGAGCGCGCTGATCGGGAAGACCAGCCGGTACAGGTGGTAGTTGATGTAGAAGTCGCCGGGGAACCCGGTGCCGGTGAAGTGGTCCTCGTCCCAGGTGCCGTCGGGCCGCTGGCGGTCGACGAGCCAGCCGACGCCCCGTTCGACCATCGGGCCCCGTTCGCCCGCGGCGAGCAGCGCCAGCAGCGCCCACGCGGTCTGCGACGGCGTCGAGACGCCCCGCCCGATCCAGTCCGGGTCGCCGTACGAGCGCAGGTCCTCGCCCCACCCGCCGTCGGTGTTCTGGTGGTCGGCGAGCCAGCGCACGGCCCGCCGGATCTCGGGCCGGTCGCGCGGGACGCCCGCGGCGACCAGCGCGGGCACCACCGAGCCGGTGCCGTACACGTGGTTGGCGCCCCACCGGCCGAACCACGAGCCGTCCTTCTCCTGCGCCTTCAGCAGCCACGCCCCGGCGCGCCGCAGCGCGGGCGAGTCGGTGTGGCCGGCGTGCGCGAGGGCCTCCACCACGTGCGCGGTCACGTCGGCGGACGGCGGGTCGAGCACGGCGCCGAAGTCGCAGAACGGCAGCTTCGTGCACAGCGTCCGGGTGTTGTCGGCGTCGAACGCGCCGTACGAGCCGTCCTTGGAGGCCATCCCGGTCATCCAGCGGATGCCGCGCCGGACCGCCGCCTCCGCCTTCGGATGGGCGGTGCGGCGCAGCGCGAGGACCGCCTCGGCGGTGTCGTCCACGTCGGGGTAGCCGTCGTTGTGGAACTCGAACGCCCAGCCGCCGGGCGCGAGGTCGGGACGGCGGACGGACCAGTCGCCCGGCCCCCGCACCTCCTCCGCGACGACCCAGCCGGCGGCGCGCATCAGCGCCGGGTGGTCGGCGGGCAGGCCCGCGTCCGCCAGCGCGTTCATGGCGAGGACGGTGTCCCAGACCGGCGACTGGCACGCCTCCATCCGGCGGCCCTTGCCGTCGCGGACGGTGAACCCGTCCAGGCCCTTCAGCCCGCGCTCCATCACCGGGTGGTCCAGGCCGTAGCCGAGCAGGTGCAGCGCCATCAGCGAGTAGACCCACGGCGGCTGGATGCCGCCCCACGAGCCGTCCAGCTCCTGCCGCGCGACGATCCACTCGGCGGCGCGGCGCATCGCGGCCCGGCGCAGCCGCCGCCCCGGCGCGAGCCTGGCCGGACCGCGCTCGTACCGGTGCAGCAGCCGGTCCAGCCCGTTGAACGCCGCGCCCCAGCCGGTCGCGCGGCGCCGGGGCCGCACCCCCGAGCGCAGCTCCGGCAGGTCGAACGGCAGCGGGCGGATGGGCCGCAGCGAGCCGACGATCGTCAGCGGGACGATCGTCTGCCGCGCCCAGCACGCCCAGTCGTAGACGTTGAGCGGGCACCAGGTCGGCAGGTACATCAGCTCGGGCGGCATCACCGGCAGCTCGTCCCACGACCACCGCCCGAACAGCGCGAGCCAGATCCGGGTGAAGACGCGGCTCGCCTCGATCCCGCCCGCGCCGGTCACGTACCCGGCGGCGCGGCGCATGTGGGCGTCCTCGGGGCGGTCCCCGGCGAGCCGCAGCGCCACGTACGCCTCGATCGTGGTGGACAGGTCGGGCGGGCCGTCGTGGAAGTTGGCCCACGTGCCGTCGTCCCGCTGCTGCGAGCGGATCCAGGCCGCGGCCTCGGCGGTCTCCGACTCCGTCCGGATGCCGAGGAACTCGCGGAGCAGCAGGTCCTCGGCGTCCATGGTGACGTTGGTCTGGAGCTCCCCCTTCCACCAGCCCTCGGCGGACTGGAGGCCCAGCAGGTGCTCGCGGGCGGCGTGCAGCGCGGCGGCCGTCCTGTCCCCGGGCGCGGGAGCGGGAGCGGCGGCGGGGACGGCCGGAGCCGCGGCGGCTTCGGCGGCGGCGGGTGCGGTTCCGGTTTCGGCTGGGGCCGCGGTCCGGGCGGTCGCGGCGCGGCCGGCGGCCGGCGGGTTCTTCGCGGTCCCGGCCGGCCGGGCGGGCTCGGTCGTCGTCATCAGCGGTCCCTCGTCGTGACGTAGCGGGCGAGTGCGTCGAGCTCGGAGCGGACGTCGTCCGGCAGCTCCACCTCGTCCAGATGTGCGCGGGCGGACGCGACGCGCGCGTCGGCCTCCGCCTCCGTCCAGGCCCGGCCGCCGGCGCTCTCGACCAGCCGGGCGGCCCGCCGCAGCTCGTCCTCCGGCAGCTCGCCGGGGCGGCCGAGCAGCTCCGCGAGCCCGGCCGAGTCGGCGGTCCCGGCGTTCAGCGCCGCCGTCACCGGCAGCGACTTCTTGCGCGAGCGCAGGTCGTTCAGCACCGGCTTGCCGGTGACCTCCGGCGACCCCCAGATGCCCAGCAGGTCGTCGGTGAGCTGGAACGCGACGCCGAGGTCGGCGCCGTAGGCGGTCAGCGCGGTCGTCAGCGGCGCGGGCGCCTCGCACAGCATCGCGCCGAGCGAGCAGGCGCAGGCGAGCAGCGCCGCGGTCTTCGCCGACGACATCCGCAGGCACTCGTCCAGCGTGATCCGCTCGCGCCGTTCGAACTCCAGGTCCAGCGCCTGGCCCGCGATCAGCTCCGCGGTCGCGGCGGTCAGCCCGCGCGCGGCCCACTGCCCGCCGCGGGTGCCGGGCTCCAGCAGCACCTCCAGGGCCAGCGTGACCAGCGCGTCGCCGCACAGGATCGCGGCCGGGACGCCGAACACCGTCCACGCCGCGGGCCGGTGCCGCCGCGTCCGGTCGCCGTCCATGATGTCGTCGTGCAGCAGCGAGAACTGGTGCACCAGCTCCACCGCGACCGCGCCGGGCAGCCCCGCGCCCGGACCGCCGCCCGCCGCGCGCGCCGACAGCAGGACCAGCGCGGGGCGCAGCGCCTTGCCCGACGCGGACGCGGGACGCCCGCGCTCGTCGGTCCAGCCGAAGTGGTAGGCGGCGATCTCGCGCATCGGCCGGTCGAGGCGGTCCACCGCGGCCCGCAGCGCGGGCTCGATGAGCTCTCGCCCGGTCGTGGCGGGCGAGGGAGTCTCAGTGGTCATCTGCTGTCACCTCCGAGGATCGGGGCTGGAGGTGCCTGCGGACCGCCACGGCGGCGGCCAGGCCGCTGCGCACGGCCCCCTCCATGGTGTCGGGCCAGCCCGTGTCGGTCCATGCGCCGGCCAGGTACATTCCAGGCGTCCGGGTCACCGTTCCCGGGCGCAGCGCGGCCGTGCCAGGACGCTGCCGGAACGTCGCGTGCCGTTCCCGCGTCACGAAGAAGTCCTCCACCCGCGCGCCCCCCGCCTCCGGCAGGAGCCGTTCGAGCTCGGGCAGGAACAGCCGCCGCAGCTCGGCGGCGGGCATCGCGGCCCAGCGGTCGGCGGCCGACACCGACACCGCCAGGTACTGCCCGGACGCCAGGCCGCTCGGGGCCGTCCGGTCGAAGATCCACTGGGCGGGCGAGCGGGTGGCGGCGAGGAACGGCAGCGGCGTGACCCGCCGGTCGTAGACGACGTGGACGTTGACGATCGGGCTGTGCCCGAGCCCCGCCCACGTGTCGCGGTCGGGGCTCGCGGACGGCGGCACGAGCGCGGGCGCGGCCCGGTGCGGGACGGCGAGCACGACGGCGTCCGCCGCCTCCATGGCCCCGTCCACCACCAGCTTGAAGCCGGGCTCGACCGCGGTGACCTTCGCCTTCAGCCGGACCCGCCCGCCCGCGGCCTCGATCGCGGCCCGCGCCGCGCGGCCGTGCAGTTCTTGCAGCGGCACGGTCGGGACGCCGATGTCGGCGGCGTCCGAACGGCCGAGCAGCGCCGTGCGGAGCACCATGGCCGCCGGCGCCAGCGACGCGTCGTCCACGTCGGCGTTCAGCGAGGCGGTCACGAACAGGCCCCACAGGTCGCGCAGGGCGTCGTCGCGCTGGCCGTGGTCCGCGAGCCACCGGCCGACGGACGTCGCGTCGAGGGCCGGGTCGGCGGGGTCGAGGGTGCGCAGCGCGAGGGACGCCCGGACGGCGCGGGCCCGGTCGGCGGGCGCGAGCAGCCCGTACCGCGCCAGCGCCGGGACCAGGTGCAGCGGGCCCGGCAGGCCCGCGCGGCGCAGCCGCCCGCGGTGCCCGTCCGCGCCGACCACGGTCACGTCGAAGCGGTCCTGGAGGCGGACGTCGCCCGCGACGCCGAGGCGGCGCAGCAGCCCCTGGTAGGCGGTGCAGCAGCGCAGGAACACGTGCTGCCCGTTGTCGATCCAGAGCCCCCCGCGCCGGAACGAGTGCGTGGCGCCGCCCAGCCTGGGCCGCGCCTCGTACAGCGTCACGTCGTGCCCGGACTCCTGGAGCGCGAGCGCCGCGCTGATCCCGGCGAGGCCGCCGCCGACGACGGCGACGCTCACCGTCGCGCCCCGATCAGGGCGTGCGCGGCGACCGCGGCCTTCTCCCAGGTGGGCAGCGAGGTACGGGTCCGCAGCGCGGTCAGCGGGTCGGCCTCGATCCGCACCAGCAGGCGCCGGTAGATCCCCGACATCGCGCCCGTGCAGGCGGCGCTGCGCCGGTCGAGCATCGGCATGAGCCGCAGGCCGGTCGCGTACCACTCGCGGGCCCGTTCCGCCTGCGCGCGCATCAGCCCGGCCAGCAGTTCGGGGTCGTCGGTGAACTCGCCGTCGAAGTGGAGCGTGCAGCCGTGCCGGGCGAGGTCCTTGGCGGGCAGGTAGGTGCGGCCGAGGCCCGCGTCCTCCCGCACGTCCCGCAGGATGTTGGTGAGCTGGAGCGCGACGCCGAGGGCGTCCGCGAGCGGCTCGGCGCGGGCCTGGTCGGCGGGGCCGAACACGCCGAGGCAGAGCCGCCCGACCGACCCGGCGACGCACCGGCAGTAGTGCGCCAGCTCGTCGAACGTGGTGTAGGTCGTGCCGCGCACGTCGGCCTCGCAGCCCTCGATGAGCTCGTCGAACGCGGCGACGGGGATCGGGTAGCGGCGCACCGCGTCGTTCAGGGCGGCCAGCACGGGGTCGTCGCCCGGGTCCCGCAGCCGGGTGAGCTGGGCGCGGGTCTCGGCGAGCGCCGCCAGCCGGACGTCCTGAGGGCCGGTCCCGTCGCCGATGTCGTCCACCCGCCGGGCGAAGGCGTAGATGGCGTTGAGCGCCCGCCGCTTCGGCGGGGGCAGCAGCCGGATCCCGTACGCGAAGTTGCGGGCCCTCGTCCGCACGATGCGTTCGCACTCCCGATAACCGATGGACGGATCCACCATGCGATCTCCCATGAGCGTGGGTCGATTCGTCTGCTGGGCCGCACCGCGACGCCGTCACGGAACAGAATCCCGATGCGGTCTCGGCTATCCGGGAAGATCTTGTGGTAAACGCAAGGGCGGTCAATGAAGTCGATAATCCGGCCGCGGGGCCGGGGATATCCGGCCCTTATGCTCCTAAATGCCGGATTTGAAGGAGGGCTTCCGGGGGGCCGCTCACCGCTCCCCGGGGTCCCGTAAGGGCTCGTCGAGCCCGTCGCCCGCACCCGGACGGGCGGCCCGCATGGGACTCGCGCAGGCCGCGCAGAGGGCCTGCGGCGCGCATTTCCGGAATTGCGGAGAGAGGGGAAGTGAATTCCTGTATGCGGGCGATTTTCGACAGTTTTCGTTCAGGTGCGGCAGCGCGTTCGGAGGCCGCCGCAGTCCGTTGGGCACCGCTCGGGCGCCGCCGGGTCAGACGGGCTCGGGTTCGGGTTCGGGCTCCGACGGGGGGTCCGGGATCGGCTGCGGGCCCGGCCCGGGGCCGGGCGGCTGGGGCTCGGCGGGCCGTTCCGGATCGGGCTCCGGCACTGGGGCCGGGCGCGGCGGCGTGTACGGCCCCGGAGGCTGCGGCTGCGGTACGGGTACGCGCGTGGTGATCCTCATTGCGCCGGGCTGCCCGCCGCGGGCCCGTTCCAAACGGGGGGCCGGAGGGCCGCGCCGGGCATGAGCGGCGTCACCGCGGGTAACAGGTCGATCACAATACTCGCGAACGACCTGGAGAAACCCATGAAGCGCACACGGATCCTCGCGGTCCCGCTCGCGGTCTCGGCCGTCGCGGTGGCCGCGGCGGCGTGCGGCGACTCCGCGAACCAGGGCCAGGCGGCCGGCACGGCGCCGCCGCACGCGCCCGCGGCGCACGCGCCCACGACGCACGCCTCGGTGAAGCCCGCGGAGTCCGCGGGCCCCGTGACCGACCAGGACCGCACGTGGATGACCGAGACCAAGCAGGGGAACCTCGCGGAGATCTCGGCGGGCGACCTGGCGCGGCGGGAGGGCGTCAGCCAGAACGTCCGCTCGATCGGGGCGATGCTCGTCCAGGACCACTCCGCGCTGGACGGCAAGCTCGGCGAGACCGCCCGGCAGGTGGGCGTGGAGCTGCCCTCGCAGGCCGATCAGGAGCAGCTCCACGAGGCGGACGAGCTGCGCAGGTCGTCGGGGCGGCAGTTCGACCGCGACTGGATCGGGGCCATGGTCAAGGCGCACCGCACCGCCATCGACGGAACGCAGCGGGAGATCGCGAACGGCTCGAACCCGCAGGTCGTCGCGCTCGCCAAGGCCGCCGCGCCGAACCTGCGCAAGCACCTGGACATGCTCCAGAAGGCCGAGGGCTCCTAGCGGCGTGCCGACGGGGCCGACGGGCCGGTGGCGGGCCCGCGGCGCGTCCCGTGCGGACGGCGGCGCGGACGGGGTCGGAGCGCGAAGGACGGCCGGGTCCGCGACATGATGCGGACCCGGCCGTCCTCCAGCGTCTCGCGCCTGGGCGGCTTGGAGCCGGTTACCTCATCCTCCTGCCCATCATCCTCGTGCCGAGGACGCCGGTCCCCATGGTCGCCAGTCCCATCACCGTGATGACGGCTCCGGCGACGACGTTGCTCCACACCCAGTCGTGGTCGAAGCCGGTGCTCCAACCGTAGATCACCCACGGAGCGATGATCGTCCAGACCCCGATGACGGGCAGTGTCCAGGCGATCCCGTGGGTGTGACCGAACGCCGAGCTGAAGCCGAGTGCCAGCGCGGCGACGGCGATCCCGGTCACCAGGTTGTTGACCACCAGCCGGTCCAGGCCGGTGAAGCCGATGATCCATGGCGAGACGGCCAGGTAGAGCCCGGCCAGCATCGTCAGCCCGTCGGCGAGCTGCACCGCGGGATTCGCGGCCGCGGCGTCGTACCTGGCCCGCAGGCCGACGATGTCGGGATGCTCTTCGATTCCAGCGCTTCGCACCATCTTGTTTCACCTCCATGCGTGGCCGTGTCGCAGCGATCCTTCCCGGAGATCCCCAGGTCATGCCCGAAATGTCGGTTTGAGTCCGTCCTTTCCGGTTATTGGCTTCAGGTGACCGGAAGGAGGA
This sequence comes from Actinomadura sp. J1-007, assembly GCF_009793335.1. GTDB lineage: Bacteria > Actinomycetota > Actinomycetes > Streptosporangiales > Streptosporangiaceae > Spirillospora > Spirillospora yumaensis. The sequence goes on from NZ_WING01000001.1 coordinate 6,903,651, forward strand.
GGCAATCATGCCCATGACCACCAAGAGCGGAAAGCCGCGCAAGGGCGAGCTCCCGGGGACGATCCAGCGCTCCCCGCAGAAGGCCCAGGACACGTTCGCCAAGGCCCACGACAGCGCCGCCCGCGAGTACGGTGAAGGCCAGCGGGCCTACCGCGTCGCGTACGCGGCGCTCAAGCACGCGTTCGAGAAGCGCGGCGACAAGTGGCTGCCGAAGAAGCGGAAGGGGCCGTCCGACCCGCGCGCCAAGAACCCGCAGGCCCGCAGGGGCAAGGGCAAGAGCTTCGGCGGCGTGGACTTCGAGGGCGACAGCAAGCGCGAGCTGTACGAGCGCGCCGCCCGGCTGAACGTCCAGGGCCGGTCCACGATGACCAAGGCGCAGCTCGCCCAGGCGGTCGCGCGCAAGCAGGGGTAGGGGGACGGACGCCATGCCGATGGACGAACGCACGAAGGCGACCGTACGGGCCCTGCTCGACCGGTACCCGCGCGGCTACGTCCAGGAGACCGCGGGCTTCACGGTCACGGCCACGGCGGCCGGGCTGTTCCGGCTGGCGTGCCTGGCGATCCTGGCGGACGACGGGGCGCCCTCGGCCACCGCGGTCGGCGCGGCCCGCGCCGTCCTGTCCGGGCACCGCGACAGCGCGCCCGAGATGGCGAAGGTGGAGGAGCACGACCTGGCCGACGTCCTCGCCCAGGCCGACCTGGACCGGCCCGAGGAGGGCGCGCGCGACCTCGCCGCGGCGACCCGGCTGATCATGGACCGCTACGGCGGGGACCTGAACCGGCTGCGCGACGCCGCGGACGGCGACCCCGCGCGGCTCCGGGACCTCCTGGGGGAGATCCCCGGCATGGACGGCGCGGGCCTCACGGTCTTCCTGCGCGAGGCGCAGATGTTCTGGCCGGAGGCCGGGCCGTTCGTGGACGACCGCGCGGCCCGCGCCGCCGAACGGCTCGACCTGCCGTCCGACCCGGAGCGGCTGCTGCGCGACGTGGCCCGGGGCGGCGGCGAGGAGGAGCTGTCGTGGCTCGCGGGCGCGCTGGCGCTCGTCGACGCCCGCGGCGAGTACGACGACGTCCGGAAGGCGGCCTGACCCGTCGCGCCCGCCCGTCCGCCCCGCCCGTCCGGCTCGCCGGGCGGGCGGGGCGCGGCGCGCGGTCACCGGGCGTACGTGCCGACCAGCGTGCCGGACGCGATCACGTTCTCCCGCAGGACGATCCGCAGGTCCTCCTCGGTGAACCCGGTGCTCAGGCCCGAGGGGCGCGACAGCGCGTACAGCCGGAAGAAGTAGCGGTGCGGCTCGTCGCCCTCGGGCGGGTTCGGGCCGCCGTACCCGGTGGCGCCGTAGTCGTTGCGGCCCTCGACTCCGCCGGTCGGCTGCTCGCCCGCGTCGAGCCCGTCGGTCTCCGGCGGGATCCCGGCGAGCAGCCAGTGCACGAACGTGCCGGACGGCGCGTCCGGGTCCTCGGCCGACAGGACGAGCTCGGCCGCGTCGGCGGGCGTCTCCTCCCACCGCAGCGGCGGATGCACGTCCCCGGCCGCGTGCGAGTACTCGTCCGGGATGGGCGCCTGGTCGTCGAACGCCGTGCTGCGCATCTTCAAGTGCTCCATGCCCTACCCCTCCCCAGCCGACGGCAAAGGATGTCATCGGCCGCGAAGCGGGCCGGGCGCGCCCGCATCGTTCGCCCTGGGCCGGGAACGCTGCGGAAACGGACGGTCCCACGGAGGTGAGGATGATGAACATGCCGTTCCCGGGCAGCCCGAACGACGCCGAAGGCGCGCTCGGATCCGTTCTGCCGCTGGAGACCGAGGCCGATCTCGACCCGCTCATGGACCGCGTGGCGGGGGTGCGGTGCGTCCTGATCGGGGAGGCGAGCCACGGCACCCACGAGTACTACGCGTGGCGGGCCGCGCTGACCAGGCGCCTGATCGCCGAACGGGGCTTCTCGTTCGTCGCCGTGGAGGGCGACTGGCCCGACTGCTGGAACGTCAACCGCAGCGTCACCCTCGCCGAGGGCGCGCCCGAGGACCCGCGCGAGGTGCTGGACGGCTACCGGCGCTGGCCGACGTGGATGTGGGCCAACGAGGAGACCGTCCGGTTCTCCCGCTGGCTGCGCGAGCACAACGCGGCGTCCGGCGAGGCCGCCGGGTTCTACGGGCTCGACGTCTACAGCCTGTGGGAGTCGCTGCGCGCCGTGATCACCTACCTGTCGGCGCACCGGCCCGAGCACCTGGACGCCGCGCTCGCCGCGTACCGCTGCTTCGAGCCGTACGCCGAGGACCCGCAGGCGTACGCGCTGGACACCTCGCTCGTCCCCGACGGCTGCGCGGACGAGGTGCTCGCGCTGCTGACCCGGCTGCGGAGCACGTCCGAGGGGCTGGACGCCCGGCAGAACGCGGAGGTCGCGGCGGGCGCGGAGCGGTACTACCGGGCGATGATGGGCGGCGGCCCCGAGTCGTGGAACGTCCGCGACGTGCACATGGCCGACACCCTCGACCGGCTCCTCGCCCACCACGGCGAGGGCTCGCGCGCCGTCGTGTGGGCGCACAACACCCACGTCGGCGACGCCCGCGCGACCGGCATGGCGGACGCCGGGATGGTCAACCTCGGCCAGCTCGCGCGCGAACGGCTCGGCCGCGACCAGGTCGCCGCGATCGGCTTCGCGGGCGGGCCCGGCGAGGTCGTCGCCGCTCCGCGCTGGGGCGACACGATGGAGACCATGACGGTGCCGCCGCCGAGCCCGGGCTCGGTGGAGGCGCTGCTGGCGGACACCGGCCTGCACCGCGGCCTGTGGGTGTTCGCCGACCGTCCCGGCGCGCCGTGGCTCACGACCCCGCGCGGCCACCGCGCGATCGGGGTCGTCTACGACCCGGACCGCGACGCGGCGCAGTACCCGATGACGCGGCTCGCCGAACGCTACGACGCCCTGTGCTGGTTCCGCCAGACGACGGCACTGAGCCCGCTGCACCTGGAGGCCGCGCGCCGCGGCGAGCTGGAGACCCTGCCCAGCGGCGTGTGAACGGCGGCGTGTGAGCGGCAGCGTGTGAGCGGCAGCGTGTGAACGGCGGCGTGTGAACGGTCTCCGGGCGCCGTCGCTCGCCGGAGTGGCGCGTGTCTCGTGGGGGAGCGGTGTGAGCCGTTCCGGCAGGGGCAGGTGCGGCGGGAGTGACGCACCACGGAGGGAGCCGCATGACCCACGCCCACAGCGTTTCCGGCGCCCGGACGGCGGCGCGGGCCGAACGCCCGCTCGTCCGGGCGTCCGCCCTGGACACCGCCCGGATCTGCGCGGAGGTGCTGGCCCCGACCATCGCCCGGGGCATCCTCGCGCGCCGTCCCCGCGTCGTGGCCCTCGCCGGGCGGCTCCGCCTCGACGAACGGGGCGGCCGGCTGCTCCAGCGGATGCGCGCCCGCTACGGTCCCGGGCCGCTGCGGCTGCGCCTGCCCGGACGGTCGTTCGCGCTGGTCCTGTCGGCGGCCGACGTCCGGCGGGTCCTGCGGGAAGGGCCCGAGCCGTTCGCCCCGGCGAACCGCGAGAAGCGCGCGGCGCTCAAGCACTTCCAGCCGCACGGCGTGCTCGTCTCCACCGGCGCGGAACGGGCCGAGCGGCGGGCGTTCAACGAGCGCGTGCTCGACACGCCGCACCCCGTCCACGGCCACGCCGACGCGTTCATCGCCAAGATCGAGGAGGAGGCCGCCGCGCTGCTGGACGCGGCGGGCGACGGCGGCGAACTCGGCTGGGACGCGTTCCGGGTCGCGTGGTGGCGGACGGTGCGCCGGATCGTGCTCGGCGACGCCGCCCGCGACGACTCGGAGACCAGCGACCTGCTGACCCGGCTGCGCATGGACGCCAACTGGGCGTTCGCCCACCCGCGCCGGACGGCGGTGCGGGACCGGTTCCTGGCCCGCGTGCACCGGTACGTGGAGTACGCGGAGCCCGGCAGCCTCGCCGAGCTGGTCGCGCGCGCCCCGGCGGCTCCGGGCCTGCGCCGCGACGAGCAGGTCCCGCAGTGGCTGTTCGCGTACGAGCCCGCGGGGATGGCGGCGTTCCGGGCGCTCGCGCTGCTGGCCGCCCACCCGGACGCCGCGGAACGGGCCGCGAAGGAGGCCCGCGGCGGCGGGTCCGACCTGCCGTTCCTGCGCGCGAGCGTGGAGGAGTCGGTGCGGCTGTGGCCGACGACGCTGTCGATCCTGCGGGACACCACGGCGCCCACCGAGTGGGACGGCCGGGCCATGCCGGAGGGCACCGGGCTGCTGATCCACACGCCGTTCGTCCAGCGGGACGACGAGACGCTGCCGTTCGCCGACGCGTTCGCGCCGGAGGTGTGGCTGGACGGGACGGCCGAGGACGACTGGTCGCTCGTCCCGTTCAGCGGCGGGCCGGGGGAGTGCCCGGGACGCAACCTCGTGCTGTTGACCACGAGCGTCTTCCTGGCCGCGCTGCTGCGGTCGCGCCGCGTGCGGCTCGCCTCCGGGCAGCCGCTCGGCCCGGACGGGCCGCTGCCGCGCACGCTGGACGCCTTCGCGCTGCGCTTCGCCCTCGCCCCGCCCGCGTGACGCGCGCGCCGCGCCTCTGATCGGCCGGTGCGCGCGGTTCTTGACTTTCGTTCAAATCCTCGCCCATATTAGATCTCAATTCCAATAGTCGTGGGGCGGGAGCCGGGCATGGGCGTGACCTTCGAGGACGAGGTCGTGGTGGTCACGGGGGCCGGCGGCGGCATCGGCCGCGCGACCGCGCTGGCGTTCGCCGAGCGCGGCGCGCGGATCGTCGCCGCCGACGTCGACACCGCGGCCGTCGACCGGACCGCGGCGCTCGCCGGGGCGCTCGGCCCCCGCGCGCACGCGTTCACCGTGGACGTCGGCTGCGAGGAGACGATGGCCGAGTTCGCGGGCGAGGTCGAGGAGCTTTTCGGCGTGCCCGGCGTCGTGGTCAACAACGCGGGGATCGGCATGGCGGGCTCGCTGCTCGACACCGGCCCCGCCGCGTGGGACCGGATCGTCGAGGTCAACCTCGGCGGCGTCGCGCGCGGCTGCCGCCTGTTCGGCCGCCAGATGGTCGAACGGGGCGCGGGCGGCCACATCGTCAACATCGCCTCGGCCGCCGCGTTCACCCCCAACCGCGCGATGGCCGCCTACGCCACGACCAAGGCCGCCGTGCTGATGCTCAGCCAGTGCCTGCGCGCCGAGCTGGCCGGGCACCGCATCGGCGTCAGCGCCGTCTGCCCGGGGTTCGTCGACACCGGGATCTCCCGTTCCACCGAGTACGTCGGGCTGGACGCGGCCGGGCAGGACCGCGCGCGGCAGGCCGCCGCCCGGCTCTACCGGCTGCGCGGCTACCCGCCGGAGAAGGTGGCCGAGCGCATCCTGCACGCGGTCGAGCACAACAGCGCGGTCCTTCCCGTCACCGGCGAGGCCAAGGTCAACCACGCGCTGTCCCGCCTGTCGCCCGGCGCGCTGCGCCTCATGGCCCGCATCGACCCGACCGCCCGGTGGAGCGAACGGGGCCGCGCGGACCGCTGAGCCCCGGCGCGCCCCGTTCCCGCGTGCCCCCTCGCCCGGCGCGCCCCGTTCCCGCGTGGCCGCCCCGTGCGGCGCGCTCAGTGCCGGACGCGGTAGGTGACGTGGGTGACCAGGTCGGTGCCCGCGTGGCCGACCTTGTCGAGGGAGAGACCGGACACGCCGTCGAAGAGGCGCTCGCCCGCTCCGAGCAGCACGGGCGCGATGTGCAGGCGCAGCTCGTCGATCAGGCCCGCCGCCAGGTACTGGTTCACGGTGGCCGCCCCGCCGGCGATCGCGACGTCCGCGCCGCCCGCCGCCTTCCGCGCCTGGGCGAGCGCCTCCTCGATCCCGCCGGTGACGAACGTGAACGTGGTGCCGCCCTCCATCGCCACCGGCGCCCGCTCGTGGTGGGTGAGGACGAAGACCGGCGCGTGGTACGGCGGCTCGTCGCCCCACCAGCCCGTCCAGTCCAGGTCCCACGCGCCGCGCCCGGGGCCGAACATGTTGCGCCCCATGACGAACGCGCCCGCCGCCGTGATCCGCTCGATGACCTCGGCGTTCTCCTCCGGCTCCTCGAACATCCAGCGGTGCAGGACCTGCCCGACGCCCTCGCCGAACGGCTCCTCCAGGCTCTGGTTCCGTCCGGCCGCGAAGCCGTCGGCGGAGATCGCGATGTCGCAGGTGACCTTGCTCATGGGATGTCCCTCCACTGCCGGTGCGGAACCGGTCCGGTCCGCGCTGTCACAGAGGGATCGGAGCGGCGCCGGCGTTCTCGACATCCGTTCGCGGACGGCTCCGAAATTCTTCGGATCAGTTTTCGAGCAGCGGGCGCAGATGCGCGTACGCCCATCCGGCGAGGTGCGTCGGGGTCGTGGTGACCGCGTCGCGCGGCGGGTCGGGCACGTGCCCGGCCGTGCCCGCGGCCATCCCGACGATCCCCTCCACGGCCGTCGCGTCGAGCCCGGCCGAGCGCAGCGAGGCGCGCACGTCGTCGTGGCTCACGGCGTCCAGCCGCACCGGGCGGCCGAGCGCGCCGGTGAGGATCCGCGCGACCTGGGTGAACGTGAGGTCCTCGGGACCGTGCACGCCCTGCACGACGCGGCCGTGCCACGCGTCGTTCAGCAGCCGCGCCGCGGCCACGTCGCCGATGTCGCGGGGATCGACCCACGCCATCGGGGCGTCGGGCTCGAAGGACGTGGTCAGCACGCCGTCCGCGAGGCCGTCGAGGTCGAACAGCAGGTTGGTGAAGAAGTAGGCGCACCGCAGGTGCAGCACGTCGGCGCCGGTCGCGTCGAGCGCCTCCTCGATCCGGGCGAGCCCGTCGATGTGGCCCATCCCGTGCCGCCTCTCCGCGCCGATGCTGCTCAGCAGGACGACCCGTTCGACGTCGCCGGCCTTCACCGCGTCCACGAGCGGCGCGGCGGTGCGCTCGGTCGTCTCCACGGGGTCCGGCGAGGACGTCGGGGTCGGGTCCACCCAGAACACCGTGCGCGCCCCGGCCGTCGCCTCGCGGACGAACGCGGCGTCGGTCAGGTCGCCGCGCCGCACGTCCGCGCGCTCGCGGGCCGCGGCGTCCAGGCGGCCCGGGTCGCGGGCGAGCAGCCTCGGGCGCACGCCCGCCTGGAGCAGGAGGCGGACCACGCGCGAGCCGACGTGGCCGGTCGGGGTGGTGACGGCGATGGTCATCGGAGTTCTCCCTTGAACGAACCGTGGCGGTCCCGCCGACCCTAGGAACGAAAGAGGTCAGGGAACGACCGCTTTGACCGGACCTCGGCGACGCCCGGTACCCAAGGAGTAACACAACGGTGATCGTCGGCCGGTCAGGCGTCGGCGAGCCGGGTGAAGACCAGGGCGTGGTCGGACGCCGGGTCGTCGCGGCGCGCGGCCGGGTCGTCGGTGACCGACGGCAGTCCCGCGCCCTGGCCGGGGCGCAGGGTGTGGACGTCCAGCGCGCGGCGCAGCAGGGAACGGGTGACCATGATGTGGTCGATCAGCTCGCGGCGGCCGTGGAAGACGCGGCTGAAGCGCTCCGGCTCCGGGATGCGGGCGGCGAGGTTCCACAACCGCGCCCTGTCGCCCTTGTCGGGCTGGTTCTCGCCGGCCGTGCCGATCTCCGAGCCGGGCGGGCCGTAGAGGATCTGCGTGGTGGCGGCGAGCGGCTCGTCGTTCAGGTCGCCCATCACCATCACCTGCCGCTCGTGGCCGCGGTCCTCGATGAACCGGTCGGCCAGCGCGCGCACGGTCACCGCCTCGGCCGTCCTGCGGTAGAGGGCGTACGCGGCCACGCGGGCGCGCTCGCCCTCGTCGCGGGGCGTGAAGCGCGGCCTGCCGTCCGGGCCGGTGAACGACAGCAGCTTCGACTTCAGGTGCGCCGAGACGAGGGTCAGGTCGCGCCCTCCGGGCTCGCGCACGCGGGCGGCGAGGACGCCCCGCCCGGTCGCCGAGATGCCCGTCCCGTCGTCCCTCGCCTGGACGGGCCCGAGCGGCGGCGGGAACGCGGAGACGTCGGCGACGACCTCCAGCGGCAGCCGCGACAGGAACCCGACCCGGATCGGGTGGCCCGACTCGAAGCGTTCGGAGGCGACCTGCCGCCAGTCCTCGCCGAGGCGGCGGGTCAGCTCCGCCAGCGCGGCCGGGTCCCCGACCTCCTGGACGGCGAGCACGTCGGCCCCCGACCGGCCGATGAGCGCGGCGAGGCCGTCCAGCTTCGCCTCGTACGCGGCCTGGTCGCGGGGCCCGAACGGGCCGCCGGGCGGGAACAGGTTCTCCAGGTTCCAGGTGCCCACGTTCGTCATCGCCGGCTCCCCTTCTCGTGTCGGCCGGCCGCGGGCCGGCTCCGGACCCCGCGGCCCGCGCCGCCGGCGGGGGAGGGAGAGGGCCGGGAGCGTTCCCCTCCACTGTCGCAGGCCGCCGCCCCGCGCACCCGCGCCTGGCCGGGACAGGACGGCCCCGGAGCGCGGGGGACCCCGGGGGAGCGCGGGGAGGCGTCGCGGAGACGGCGGTCTATACGAACGCCTTGTTAACGGGGCGTCGCGGTGTCCAATCGGCGCCGACATGCGATCATGGAACCGGCTCCCCGACCCAGAAGCGCGAGGCTGTCCATGAGCATCGACGACCAGCGGCTGCCATTCGACGTGAGCAAGCCGTCCCCCGCCCGCATGTACGACTACTTCCTCGGCGGCAAGGACAACTACGCCGCCGACCGCGAGGCGGGCGACCGCGTCAAGGCGGCGCTCGGCGAGGTCATGTCGCACGACATCGTCTGGGAGAACCGCCGGTTCCTCCAGCGCGCCGTCCGGTTCCTCGCCGAGTCCGGGATCGAGCAGTTCATCGACCTCGGCACGGGCCTGCCGACGCAGGGCAACGTGCACGAGATCGCGCAGCAGGTCGTCCCCGGCGCGCGCGTCGTCTACGTCGACAACGACCCGATCGTGCTCGCCCACGGCCGCGCGCTCCTCGCCACCAACGCGACCACCACGGTCATCACCGCCGACGTCCGCGAGCCCGAGGCGATCCTGGGCAACGCCGACCTGCGCGCCCTCATCGACTTCTCCCGCCCGGTCGCGGTGCTGTCGGTCGCGCTGTTCCACTTCATCCGCGACGCCGAGCGGCCCGCCGACATCCTTGGCACGTTCCGGGCGCGGCTGCGCCCGGGGTCATACCTCGCGCTGTCGCACCTGACGACCGACGGGCCACCGGCCGACGAGCTCGCGCAGGTCGTGGACGCCTACAAGAACGCCACCAGCCCGATCGTGTTCCGCCCGCGCGAGGAGATCCGCGCCCTGTTCGACGGCTTCGAGATCACCGACCCCGGCCTGATCCGGCCCTGGCGGTGGCGGCCCGGCTACGGCCCGAGGGCCCGAGGACCGACTGGCTGTACGCGGGCGTCGCCCGCCTCAACGAGGCGTAGCCGATCCGGGCGCGGAGAACGACCATGATGATTACGGAGATCTTGATGTCCGGGCGGCGCTGACGTCCGGGGGCGGCGGCGGTAACGTCCATAATGAATTCAGCCGACCCCCGGAGGAGCCACGTGAGCACCGCACGCGACGCCGAGCGCCCGGCCGCGCCCAGCCGGGCGGAGATGGCCGCGCAGCGCGTCGCCGCGCTCGCCCAGTCCGCGGAGCCGGGATCGCGCCTCGGCACGAAGGAGGCGCTGCGCACGCTGTGCGAGGTCTCGGTGGGCACGTTCAACGAGTCGCTGCGCCTGCTCCAGGCCCGCGGCCTGGTCACCGTGCGGCCCGGGCCCGGCGGCGGGATCTTCACCGCCGAGCCGTCGCCCATGGTCAGGCTCGGCAACTCCGTGCTCGCCCTCGACGCGCAGCAGACCGGGGTCGCCGACGCGGTCCGCATCCGCGACGCCCTCGACCCGCTGCTCATCGAGGACGCCCTGTGGCACGCGTCCCCGGCCGACATCGCGGCGCTGCGCCGCCGGCTGGAGGCCATGGAACGGGCCGTCGCGGACGCCGACCCCGTCGCGTTCGTCCACGCCAACTGGGGGCTGCACGCCCGCATCGCCGACATCAGCCCGAACGCGCTGCTGAGGTCGCTCTACAAGAACCTGCTCGACCTCATCGAGTCGCACACGCTCGGCGTGCTGCCCGGCGGGGAGCAGCCGCTCGCGGAGTACGTCGTCCAGCGGCACCGCCTCCACGCCGACCTGGTCGACGCCCTCGACCGGCGCGACCGGGACGAGGCGCTGCGCCTGATCGAGGCCCACAACACCACCGGCGCCGTCCGCGCCGACCTGTGACACCGTCCCCGGGCCGCGGCGGGGGGCGGCGGTGGCGGCCGGTCGCGCGAATGTGACGATGGGTGAGGGGACAAGACCGCGGACGACCCTGGCGGCGCCATCGCCGCGCCGTGCGACGGAGCGCGGTCCCGACGGAAGGAGGCGGCTGATGCGGGCCGTCGTCTATGACTCGTACGCGTCCGACAACTCGCGGCTCGCCGTCCGCGACGTTCCCGATCCGAAGGTCGGGCCCGGCCAGGTGCTCGTGGAGGTGCGCGCGGCGGGCGTCAACCCGGTCGACTGGAAGGTCATGACCGGCGGGCTGGACGGCATGATGGACGCCGTGTTCCCGGTCGTCCCCGGCTGGGACGTCGCCGGGGTGGTGCGCGCGGTCGGCCCCGACACGCCGGAGTTCGCGCCGGGCGACGAGGTGATGGCGTACGCGCGCAAGGACGTGGTGGGGCAGGGGACGTTCGCGGAGTACGTCGCGGTGTCGGCCGCCCACGTCGCGCGCAAGCCGCCCGCGCTCGGCTGGGATCAGGCGGGCGGGCTGCCGCTGGCGGGGATGACCGCGCAGCGCTGCCTGGACCGGATGGACGCCGGGCCGGGCGACGTGCTGCTGGTGTACGGGGCGTCCGGCGGCGTCGGCGGGTTCGCGGTGCAGATCGGCCGCGACCGCGGCGCCCGCGTGATCGGCACGGCGTCCGAGCGCAACCACGGCTACCTGCGCGAGCTGGGCGCCGAACCCGTCGCGTACGGGGAGGGCGTCGAGGGCCGGATCAGGGACCTGGCGCCGGACGGGGTCACCGCGGTCGCCGACTTCGTCGGCGGGCAGCTCGACACGACGCTCGCCGTCCTCGCGGACGGCGGCCGACACGTGTCGATCACCGACAACACCGTGGAGCAGCACGGCGGCCACTGGATCTGGGTCCGTCCGGACGGCGCCAAACTCGCCGAGCTGGCAGCCCTCACCGAACGCGGCGCGCTGGCGGTCGAGGTGGCCGGGACGTACCCCCTGGAGGGCGTGGGCGACGCCTTCGACGCCAGCCGCGCCGGCCACACCCGCGGCAAGCTGGTCATCACCCCCTGACCCGCGCGCCCCCGCCCCGGGCTCCGGCTCAGTGGGCGAACGGTTCCAGGCAGGCCCCTTCGCGGGTCGGGCCGTCGATCCGGACCGTGACGCGGCCGGGGTCCACGGAGCCGTACACGCAGGCGCGCTCGCCGGCCCGGATCTCGAACACCGAGCCGGGCGGAGGCACGTCGGACGCGGCCGACGCGCGGTACGGCTGGGTGAACGTGCGGTCCGCCCGGAAACCGGCTCGCAGGAGCGCGGCGCGCACGGCCGGGGGAGCGACGTCCTTCCGGGCGCGAAGGCGTCCGAGGACGGGGTATCCCTTCAGCCGGATCGCGGCAGGGCCGCAGTTGTGCAGATCGAGGCCGAGCACCTTGACGTCCGACGCGCCGTCGGGCCGGCCCTTGCGGACCACGGCGCCCGAGGCGGGGCAGGGGGCAGGCGTCGCCGAACGCTTCGAGGGCGGGGAGGCGGCCTCGGACTCGGGCTCGTCCGAGCAGCCCGCGACGAGCAGCGTCAGGGCGGCCAGGGCCACGGCCGTCCGCATGGGGCCTCCCGCAGTGGCGCGCCAGGTGAGCGCCCGACGATTCCGAACATCCGCGACGTTCCGGCCGCGCCCCCGCCCGGCGCGGGCTCAGCGCTGCGTGGTGAGCAGGTCGGCGAGCCGGTCGAACTGCTCCAGGACGCCCTTGGTCATGCCCTGGTCGAGCGCGAAGTCGAGCACGTCCTCCGAGGGGAATCTGGCGTGGTAGGTCATCCTCGTCCTGCCGCCGAGGTCGGTGAACGTGATGGTCTCGACGGCCGGCGGGCCGCCCGTCCCGAGTTCGGGCATGTCAGGCCCGGATGTGCGGACGATCCGTTCCGGCGGCTCCACCTCCAGGTACTCGCCGAAGAAGGCGACGCCCTCGCCGTCCGCCCCGCCGATCCGCCACGCGCCGCCCGGCCGCACGTCCATCTCCACGACCCTCGCCGTCGTGCCGTGCGGGCCCCACCAGTGGGGGATGTGCTCGGGCGAGGTCATCGCCGCCCACACCAGCTCGCGCGGGGCGTCGAAGACCCGCTCGATCACCATCTCGGCGCCCTCGGCGGTGATCGCCGTCCGCTCGTCGCCCAGTTCCCGTCGCGTCATGTCCGCTTCCCTCCGTCGTGTCCGCCGTGCTCTGTCCGTTCGTCCTGCTCTGCTCGCCGGTCCTGTTCGCCCTGCTCGTGCTGCTCGTCCTGGAGGCGCCGCAGGTAGCCGTCCAGGCGGTCGAAGCTCTGGCCGAGGAACTCGCGGTACGTCTCCATCCACGCGGCGACCTCGCGGAGCGGCTCGGGGCGCAGGCGGCACGGCCGCCACTGCGCGTGCCGTCCCTGCTCCACCAGCCCCGCGTCCCGCAGCACCTTGAGGTGCTTGGACACGGCCGGAGGGCTCAGCTCGAACGGCTCGGCCAGCTCGCCGACCGTCGCCTCGCCCTGGACCAGCCGCGCCAGCATCGCCCGCCGCGTCGGGTCGGCGAGCGCGGCGAACGTGATGCTGAGCCGATCGATCTGGCGCATTGGTTTCCTGTTCGGTTAATTAACTAGGTGGAAAACTACAGGGCCGGACAGGGCGGGTCAAGAGCCCTCCGCTCCGGCGCGGTCCGGCGCCGGGCCGGGCGCGGGCCGCCGGACGTTCGAAAGCCCGTCCGCGCGGGCTCCGCCGACGCGTCGTCCACCTTGAGCCATGGGGTTAACAGCTCGTTGACAGGCACCCCGGTTTGCCTTGTAATGACCCTGAGTCTGATTGATGGCCGCGGGGTCGTTGGGGCTCCGCGGATTCCGGCTCTCTCCTCCGCCGCTCGTTCCCCCGGCGCGACCGTGGTGACGGCGGTTCCCGCCAAGCAGGAGCGCGACCTCCATGAGTGCCTCGGACCGAACCACCTTCCGCGTCGTCGTCAACCACGAGGACCAGTACTCCATCTGGCCGGCCGGCGAGGCCGAGCCGCCGGGCTGGAGGGACGCGGGGAAGGAGGGCACCCGGCAGGAGTGCCTGGCGTTCGTCGACCGGGTCTGGGACGACCTGCGCCCGCTCAGCCTGCGGCGGCACATGGAGGCGTCCGATGGCGGCTCCTGAGGCGCCGTTCGTGCACCGGGCCGTCGCCGCGCGGGCCGCGGCGTCGCCGGACCGGATCGCGGTCGAGTGCGGCGACGCCCGGCTGTCCTACGCCGAGCTGTGGGAACGCGCCGGACGCGTCGCCGCGCTGCTGCGCGCCGAGGGCGTCGGCCCCGACACGGTGGTGGCCGTCGCCATGGAGCGCTCCGCCGAACTGCCTGTCGCGCTGCTCGGCGTCCTCGCCGCGGGCGGCGCGTACGTGCCGCTCGACCTCGACCATCCGGCGCGGCGGCGGGAGTTCGTCCTCGCCGACTCGGGCGCGCGGGTCGTCCTCACGCAGGAGCGGTTCATGAGCGCCGTGCCCCGCGAGGCGGCCACCGTCGTCACGCTCGACGGCTTCGCCGGGGCGCCGCGCCCCGCCGGGGCCGCTGCGCCGCCCGCCGGGTGCGCCGACCCGCATCCGGACAGCCTGGCCTACGTCATCCACACCAGCGGATCGACCGGCACGCCGAAGGCCGCGATGAACACCCACCGCGCCATCGCCAACCGGCTCGCCTGGATGCAGGACGCCTACGGCCTCACCCGCGACGACCGGGTCCTCCAGAAGACGCCCCTCAGCTTCGACGTGTCGGTGTGGGAGCTGTTCTGGCCCCTGATGAACGGGGCGCGGCTCGTCCTCGCACGGCCCGGCGGGCACCGCGACCCCGCCTACCTGGTCGAGGCCGTCCGCGCCCGGCGGGTGACGACGCTGCACTTCGTGCCCGCGATGCTGCGCGCGTTCCTCGCCGCGCCCGGGGTCGAGGAGTGCGCCTCGCTGCGGCGGGTGGTCTCCAGCGGCGAGGCGCTGCCGCCCGACCTCGCCGAGCGGTTCTTCCAGCGCCTGCCCGGCGTCGACCTGCACAACCTGTACGGCCCGACGGAGGCGGCGGTGGACGTCACCGCCTGGACGTGCCGCAAGGGCGACGCCGCGGTCCCGATCGGCGCGCCGATCGCCAACGTCCGGGCGTACGTGGTGGACGAGCGGATGGCCCCCGCGGGGCCGGGCGAGCCCGGCGAGCTGCTCGTCGGCGGCGTCGCGCTCGCCCGCGGCTACCTCGGGCGGCCCGCGCTCACGGCCGAGCGGTTCGTGCCCGACCACCTGTCGGGCGAGCCCGGCGCGCGCCTGTACCGCACCGGCGACCGCGCGCGGTGGCGCGACGACGGGACGCTGGAGTTCCTCGGCCGGCTGGACGACCAGGTCAAGATCCGCGGCGTCCGGGTGGAGCCGGGCGAGGCCGCGGCCGTGCTCGCCGGGCACGCGGGCGTCGCGGGCGCGACGGTGCTCGCCCGCCCCGGCCCCGGGGGCGAGCCGAGGCTCGTCGCCTACGCGGTCCCGGACGAGGAGACCGCTCGCCCGGTGGCCGGGCTGCTGCGCGCCGAACGCGAGGGGCTGCCCGTCCCCGCCGTACGGCACGACCTGCCCGACGGCCGCACCGTGCTCGTCCCCAACCGCACCGAGGCCGAGTTCCTCGCGCGCGAGGTGTTCGACGGCGAGCGGTACGCCGAGCTCGGCATCGACCCGAGCCCCGGCGGCGTCGTCGTGGACGCGGGCGCGCACGTCGGGGTGTTCGCGCTGCTCGCGGCCCGTTCCGGCGCGACCGTCCACGCGTTCGAGCCGATCCCGCCGCTGTTCGAGCTGCTGCGCCGCAACCTCGCGGTCCACGGCGTGGACGCCCGCGCGCACCCCTGCGCGCTCGGCGCGGAGGACGGCGAGGCGACGCTGACCCACTACCCGCACCTGACGATCATGTCCGGCCGGCACACCGACCCCGGCGCCGACCGCGAGGTGCTGCGCGCCTACCTCGGCGACGTGCCCGACCTCGACCGGCTGCTGGACCGCAGCCTGGAGGAGCGGCGCTTCGTCCGCCCCGTCCGCGCGCTGTCGTCGGTGCTGCGCGAGAGCGGCGTGCGCCGCGTGGACCTGCTGAAGATCGACGTGGAGCGCAGCGAGGAGGAGGTCGTCGCCGGCGTCGCCGAGGCCGACTGGGCGATGGTCCGCCAGGTGCTGGTCGAGGTGCACGACACCGGCGGACGGCTCGCGCGCCTCACTCGCTTCTTCGAGGCGCGCGGCTACCGGGTCCGGTCCGCCGAGGACCCGCGGCTGGCCGGGACCGGCCTGGTCATGCTGGCCGCCGTCCGCCCGGATTCCGCCACCGCCTCCGCCGCGACCGCCTCCGCCGGGACCGCCACCGCGGTCGAGCCGGTCGCGGCCGTGCGCGCGGAGGGCGGGCCGTGGGCCAGTCCCGCGCTGCTGACCGCGGACCTGCGCGCCCACGCCGCCCGGTCGCTGCCGGACGCGCTGGTGCCCTCGGCGTTCGTCCTGCTCGACGCGTTCCCCCTCACGCCCAACGGCAAGATCGACCGGGCCGCCCTGCCCGAGCCCCCGTCGCGGCCCAGGCTGTCCGGCATCTGGACGCCGCCCGAGGGCCCGGCGCAGGAACGGCTCGCCGCGCTCTGGTCCGAGCTGCTCGGCCAGGACAAGCCCGGCGCCGACGACGACTTCTTCGAGCTGGGCGGACACTCGCTGCTCGCCAACCGGCTGGTCGCCCGGATCCGCGCCGAGTTCGGCGTCGAGCTGCCGCTCGACGAGGTCTTCACGGCCCGCACCGTCCGCGGCATCGCGTCCGCCATCGGGTCGGCGCCCCCGGCGGGACGGGAGGTGCCGCGGCTGGTCCCCGTGCCGCGCGAGGGGCGGCTGCCGCTGTCGTACTCGCAGGAGCGCCTGTGGTTCCTCCAGCAGCTCCACCCGGGCATCCGCGCCTACCAGTTCCAGGCGACGATCGAGCTCACCGGGACCCTCGACGCCGCCGCGCTCGCCCGCGCCCTCACCGAGATCGTCCGCAGGCACGAGATCTACCGCACCACGTTCACCGAGGCGCCCGGCGTGGGCGAGGCGTCCGGCGCGGCCGGGCCGCGCGGAGAGCGCCCGGGGCCGCGGCAGGTGATCCACCCGCCGTTCCCGGCGCCGCTGGCGTTCGACGACCTCAGCGGCGGGCCCGACCCGGAGGGGGCGGCGCGCGCGCTGATCCGGGCCGCCATCGCCGAGACCATCCCGGTGGACCGGCTGCCGCTCGTCCGGTGGCGGCTGCTGCGGACCGCGCCGGACCGGCACGTCCTGCTGCACCTGGAGCACCACCTCGTGCACGACGGCTGGGCGTTCAACACGTTCGTCGGCGAGCTGGCGGCGCTCTACGGCGCGTACGCGACCGGCGGGCCGTCGCCGCTGCCGGAGCCGGAGGTGCAGTTCGCCGACTTCGCGGTGTGGCAGCGGTCGTGGCTGGACGGCGCCGTGTCGGAACGGCAGCTCGCGTACTGGCGCGAGGCGCTGGACGGCGTCCCGCTGTTCCTCGACCTGCCGACGGACCGGCCGCGCACGCCGGAGCGGCGGTTCCTGGGTGACGCGCCGCGCTTCGAGCTGCCCGCGGAGGTCGCCGACCGGACGCGCGCGCTGGCCGCGCGCGAGGGCGTCACGCTGTTCACCGCCATGCTCGCCGCGTTCGAGGTGCTGATGTGCCACTGGTCGGGGCAGGACGACTTCTGCGTCGGCTCGGGCTTCGCGAACCGGCGGTGGCGGCAGACCGAGCGGCTGCTCGGGATGGTGATCAACACCGTGCCGCTCCGCGCCGACCTGCGCGGCGACCCGACGTTCCGCGAGCTGCTCGCGCGGACCCGGGCGGCCGCGCTCGGCGCGCACGCCAACCAGGACGTCCCGTACGACCGGGTGGTCGCGGCGATGCGGCCCGAGCGCGTCGCGGGACGGCACCCGCTCTGCCAGGTGTCGTTCGCGTTCCACGACGCGCCGATGCCGCCGCTCCGGATGCCCGGCCTGGACGTGCGCGTCACGCCCGGCATCGCGAACGGCACCGCCAAGTTCGACCTCAACGTGATCGCCATCCCCGCCGCCGAGCAGGCCGTCGGCCAGGACGGGCCGGGCGGGCCGGGCGGTCCCGGCCACGCGGAGCCGAGCGGCGCGGTCGAGTTCATCTGGGAGTACGACCGGGACCTGTTCGACGCCCGGACGATCGCGCGGGCGGCCGAGCTGTACCGGCGGCTGCTCGACGCGGTG
Source organism: Actinomadura sp. J1-007 (assembly GCF_009793335.1). GTDB lineage: Bacteria > Actinomycetota > Actinomycetes > Streptosporangiales > Streptosporangiaceae > Spirillospora > Spirillospora yumaensis. The sequence continues at coordinate 6,921,126 of NZ_WING01000001.1, forward strand.
ACCGGCGACCCTGAGGCCCGGGTCTCCGAGCTGCTCATGGGCGTGCCCTGATGCGACGCGCCGCTCCGCGACGGGACGGCGCGGAGCGGCGGGAACGGGCCGTACGCGCGAGCCTCGCGTTCCATCCCGACTTCCGGCGGCTCTGGATCGGCGACGCGGCCAGCCAGATCGGCGCGACGGCGAGCCTGTTCGTGCTGCCGCTGCTGGCCGCGACGGTCCTGCACGCCACGCCGTTCCAGGTCGGCCTGGTGTCCACGTCGCTGACCGCGTCGTTCCTCGTGCTCGGGCTGCCGGTCGGCGCGTGGGTCGACCGGATGCGGCACCGGCGCGTGCTGATCGTCGCCGACGCCGGCCGCGCCCTCGCGCTCGGCTCGCTGCCGGCCGCCGCGGCGGCCGGGGTCCTGACGCTCCCGCAGGTCTGCCTGGTCGCCCTCGGCTACGGCGTGCTGACGGTGTTCTTCGACGTCGCGTACCAGAGCTGCCTGCCGGGCCTGGTCGGCCGCGACCGGCTGGTGGAGGGCAACGCCAAGCTCGCCGCCACGCAGTCGGTCGCGCTGATGGGCGGCCCGACGGTCGGCGGCGCGGCCGCGCAGGCCCTCACCGTGCCGTACGCGGTCGCGGCGAACGCCGTGTGCTTCGCGTGGTCGGCGGTCTGGATCGCACGCATCCGGACGCCCGAGGCCCGGCCGCCGCGCGACCCCGACCGGAACCTCGGGCGGGAGATCGGCGAGGGGCTCCGGTTCGTGTTCGGGCACCGGCTGCTGCGCGCCATCGCGGGCTGCACCGGGGCGTTCAACCTGTTCCGCACCGCGAGCCAGCCGATGCTGATCGTCCTGCTGGCGGGCGGGCTCGGCCTGTCGGCGGGCACGATCGGGATGTTCTTCGCGGTCGGCGCGGCGGGCGGCGTCGCGGGCGCGTTCCTCGCGCGGCGGATCGCCGCCGCCCTCGGCCAGGGCCGGACGATCTGGACCAGCGCGGCCGTCGGCGGCCTGTCGGCGCTGCTCGTGCCGCTCGTCCGGGACGACTGGCGGCTCTGGGTCGCGGCGGCGGGGGAGTTCGGCATGGCGTTCGGCGCCGCCGTGTACGACGTCGCGCAGGTCAGCTTCCGGCAGGCGCTGTGCCCGACGCGGCTGCTCGGCAGGATGAACGCGACCATGCGGTTCCTCGTGTGGGGCACGATGCCGGTCGGCGCGTTCCTCGGCGGAGCGCTCGCCTCGCTCGCCGGGACCCGCACCGTGCTGTGGGTGGCCGCGGCGGGCATGGCGACGGCGTTCCTGCCCGTCTACCTGTCGCCGCTGCGCTCCCTGCGCCGCCTCCCCGACGCCGAGCCCGAGGCCGCCGTGCCCCGGGCCGCGTGACCGGCCGGGGCAGGGCCTAGTCCAGGCCCGTCGTCGGGATCTTGGCGTAGGCGGGGCCGACCCGGTCGGCCGGGACGATCGGCAGGGTCACCGACGAGGGGTGCTCGGCGTCGTGGAGGATCGTCTGCCGCGCCGTCCGCACCCGGTCGCTCTGGCCGAACCGCTCCCCGGTGTTGGGGTTGGGCGCGTACTGCGGGAAGTCGCTGGAGGAGATGTCGAGCCGGATGCGGTGCCCGGCCTTGAACAGGTTGGACGTCGGCCAGATCTTGATGGTGTACTTCTCGACCTTGCCGGGTTTGATCGGCGTCGGGTGCGTCGAGGACGCGCGGAAGCTCGCCCGCAGGATGCCGTTGTTGAGGTTGCGCGCGGTGCCGTCGGGCGCGACGTCCACCAGCTTGGCCGTCCAGTCGGTGTCGCGGGCGGTGGACGAGGCGTACAGCTCGACGCTGATCGGGCCGGTGACGTGGGTGTCGGCCGCCAGCTCGGGGCCGGTGTAGACGAGCACGTCCGGCCGCGCCTCGACCGTCTGCTGGTCGTACGGGCCCTGCTGCCCGCCGCGGTTCTCGCAGCACGAGTGGCCGCCGACGGACGGAACCGGGTTGCGCGGGTCGTAGGTGTAGCGGTCGGGCTTCTGCCCGCCGCCCGGCGGCTGCGCGGAGAGCCGCCCGTCGCCGAGGATCGACGCGGCGTGGCCGCCGCTGTCGAGGTAGTACTTGGTGAACCGCGTGCCGGGCAGCGGCCAGGCGGGGGAGCGCCGCCACACGTTGGACCCCATCTCGAAGTAGTCCACGGTGGGTCTGCCCTTGCTGACGCCGTTGTCGCGGCCCTTGAGGAAGCGGTCGAACCAGGCGAGCATCACCTCGTCCAGCGGGTAGTCGCCCGCGGACCCGATGGCCGACAGCATCGGCGCCGGGACGTAGCGCTCCTTCGGCACCCGCGACCAGGTCTGGTGGTCCCACGGGCCGATCACGAGGCGCTGCCCGGCGCGGGCCTCGGGCGAGCCGCCGTTCGCCGCCATCCCGGTGAAGTTGCGGACGCCGCCGTCGAGGAACGCGTCGTACCAGCCTTCGAGATGGAGCATCGGGAGCTTGATGCGGGAATGGTGCCGCTCCGGCGCGATCGAGGACCAGTAGGAGTCATTGGTGGAATGCTTGATCCAGTCGAAGAAGTACGGCGCCACCTGCGGATCGTCCGGCCGGTACGGCGGGAATCTGCGATACGGCCGGTAGGTCATCCATTTCGCGATATCGAGGTAGTCGGTCTTGAGTCGCTGCGCGAGCGCGGTGTCGCCGCGATTGGCGGCCGCGGTCTGCACGATCGTCTCCATTGACCAGTTCTCGATGAATCCCAGGCGGAACGCGCCGCCCTCGTACGTCCAGCCCTCGAAATAGTCGCTGGCCGTGTTGAGCGGGACGATCGTGGTGAGGTGCGGCGGCAGTTTCTGCGCGGCCAGCCATTGCGTCGCGCCGACATAGGACGACCCGTACATGCCGACGCGGCCATTCGACCCCGGCAGCCTCGCCGCCCATTCCACCGAGTCGTAGCCGTCGTTCAGATCCTGCTGGAATTCGTAGAACGTGCCCTTCGAGGCGTACTGCCCGCGCACGTCCTCGACCACCACGAGGTAGCACTGGGCCGACAGCCACGCGGGGACAGGAAGCGGCCGGGCTGGTTGGGCGGCCCGTTCTTGCCGTACTGCGTGCGCATCAGCACGACCGGGACCTTCTCCGAGGTCCGGGGCCGGTAGACGTCGGCCGACAGCACCGTGCCGTCGCGCATCCGGTCGGGAACGTCGGCCTGCTTGTCGACCGCGCACGGGCCCGCCTGCCGCGCCGCCGACACCGTCGGCCGCGCCGCCTGAGCCGTGGACACCGCGAGCACCACCGCCGCGGCGCCGGCCGCCGCGGCGAACACGCGCCCGTACCCGCCCCTGGGCCTCGCCATCGAGACCTCCTCCGAGTGATCACACCTGGGAACCGCCGTGGTGAAACGCTCGTAGATCACTTTCAAGAGATCACCGGCGGGCGGTCCCGACAACGCCGGTGACCGGATGTGGACAGAGTAGTCCATGGTGCGGGACTGATCCCACCTCCCGTCCGTGCGCCGACGGTCCCGACCGGAATCCGAACAGGGATCTGATCGGCTGTTGACTGGCCTGTCAGAGGGATATACGTTCTGCAACTGTTGCCCCCGCCGCCTCCCCCCGTAATAGGCGCGGGACGCGCAGATGAGGCGTTGTGCGAAATGAAGAGCTTCCCGGTGCCGCAGGCACGCACGCACGATCGGTTGGAACGGTCTCTCCCGCCGCTCGTCCCGAATTCCCAGAGGCTCGTCACGCCATTGAGCTTCCAGCAGGAACGGCTCTGGCCCGACGGCGGCACGCGCCCCGCGCGCGTCGCCGTCCGCGTCCGGGGCCCGTTCGCCGCGGACCTCCTGCGCGGCGCGGTCGCCGAGCTCGTCCGGCGGCACGAGGTGCTGCGGACGACCTGCCGCGAGATCGACGGCTGGCCGCGGCAGGAGCCGCACCCGCCCGGCACGCCCGCCGCCGTCGCAGTCACCGAGACCGGTCCCGGCCCGCTCGCCCCGGACGAGCGGGACGCCGGGCTGGACGACCTGGTCCGCGCCGCCGCGCGCGAGCCGTTCGACCTGGGCCGGCTCCCGCTCGTGCGCTGGACGGTCGCGCGGCTCGGCCCCGACGACCACGCGGTCGTCCTGGTGGCGCACCGCGCGATCCTGGACGCGCGGTCCGCCGTCCTGCTGCTCCGCGAGGCGGCCTCCCTCTACGGCGCCGCAGGCCCCGCCGGGGTCCGTCCGGAGGACCGCGCTCCGCCGCGCCGCAGGCCGCCGCGCCGCGCGTCCAGTACGGCGACTACGCGGCCTGGCAGCGCGACGCCCTCTCCTCACCGGCGATGCGCGCGCAGCTCGCCCGCCTGCGCCGGACGCTCGCCGACCCGCCGCCGCCCCTGGAGCTGCCGGTCCGCACTGCCCCGGCCGCCCCGTCCGCGCAACCCGGTCCCCGGCACGGGCTCGTGGTCGAGGATCTCCCCGCCGGGCTCATGGACGCCCTCCACGACCTCGCCCGCGCCGAGGGCACCGAGCCGTTCGCCATCGCGTTCGCCGCGTTCGCGGCGCTGCTCCACCGGTACGGCGGCGCGACCGACCTCCGGGTGGCCACGCCGGTGACCAAGCTGCCCGGGGACGGCGCGGACGGCCTGCTCGGCGCGCTCGCCGACCCCGTCGTGCTGCGTTGCGACCTCGGCGGCGACCCGTCCTTCCGCGAGCTGGCCGGACGGGCCGCGGCCGCCGTCCGCGAGGCGCGCGCCGTCCGCGACTACCCCTACTGCGAGCTGGCCAGGCTCCTGGCCAGGCGCGGCGGCGGCACGCTCGCGCACGCGACGTTCGCGCTGGACGGCGGCGATCCCGCGCGGCCGGGCCCCATCGACTTCGGCGGCTTGCCCGCGACGTTCGCCGGGCACGTCGTCGAGCCCGCCGACACCGCCCTCAACGTCGTCACGGCCCCCGGCGCCCTGCTGTGGGAGTACGACGCGACCGCCTTCGACGCCGACGACGTCGCGCGGATGGCCGAGAGCCACGCGACGCTCCTGCGCGCGGCGCTCGACGCACCCGCGACCAGGGTGTCCGGGCTGCCGGTCCTCGGGGGACCCAGCGGGAGCGCGTGCTGTCCGGATGGGCGCGCGGCCCGCGAGGCCCGCGTCCCGGCGCGGGCGCGCCGCCGTTCGTGCACGTCGCGGTCGGCGAGCAGGCTCGCCGCACGCCTTCGGCCGTCGCGCTGCGCGACGGCGACCTGAGCCTGACCTACGGTGAGCTGGACGAGCAGGCCGAACGCGTCGCCGCCCGCCTCCGGCAGCTCGGCGCCCGTCCCGATGCCGTCGTGGGCGTGCTGCTCCCGCGCGGCATCCCCCTGGCGGTGGCCGAGCTCGGCGTGCTGAGGAGCGGCGCCGCCTACCTGCCGCTGGACCCCGGGCACCCGGCCGAACGGCTCGCGTTCCTCTGCCGCGACGCCGGCGCCGCGCACGTGATCACCACCGACGCGCGGGCGTCCCGCGTCCCGGGCGGCGCGCGGGCGCTCCCGATCGACGCCATGCTGGCGCACCCCGTCGCGGCGCCCGCCGATCCGCCCGCGCCGCTCTCGCCGCGCAACCTGGCGTACGTCATGTACACCTCCGGCTCCACCGGGACGCCGAAGGGCGTGGCGGTCGAGCACGCCGCGCTCGCCAACTTCACCGCCTGGTACCGGGAGGAGTACGGCGTGGCCCCCGGCGACCGCCTCGCGATGGTCAACGCGCCGGGCTTCGACGGCTCGATCACGGACCTGTGGCCCGCGCTCACCGCCGGGGCCGCCGTGCACGTGCCCGACGCGTCCGCCCGCCTGTCCCCGGACCGCCTCCAGGCGTGGCTGGTCGCCGAACGGATCGCCACGCTCTTCCTCACCACGGCCCTCGCCGAACCGCTGCTCGCGCTCGACTGGCCCGACGCCGTCCGCCTGCGGGCGCTCCAGACGGGCGGCGAGGTGTTCCGGAGCCGCCCCGGCCCGGACCTGCCGTTCCGGGTGGACCTGGCGTACGGCCCGACCGAGGGCACGGTGTTCGCCACCGTCGGGACCGTCGCCCCCGCCGACCCGTCCGCCCCCGCCGCCCCGCCCGGCGCGGCGCGCGCGGAAGCTCCCGACATCGGCGTGCCCGTCGCGGGCGCGGTCGTCCGCGTGCTGGACGCGGCGATGCGGCCCGTCCCGCCCGGCGTGCGCGGCGAGCTGTACCTCGGCGGGCCCGGCCTCGCGCGCGGCTACCTCGGGCGGCCGGGCCTGACGGCCGAACGGTTCGTGCCCGACCCGTTCGCCGTCGAGCCGGGCGGGCGGCTCTACCGGACGGGCGACGTGGTGCGGGTCCGTACGGACGGCAGGCTCGACTTCGTCGGCCGCACGGACGCGCAGGTGAAGCTGCGCGGCAACCGGATCGAGCCCGGCGAGATCGAGGCGGCGCTGTGCCGCCATCCCGCGATCGGGCAGGCGCACGTCGCCGCCCGCGACGACGGCCCGGGAGGGGAGCGGCGGCTGGTCGCCTACCTGGTGCCGCGCAACGGCCACGCGACCCCGCCGCCCGCCGAGGTCCGGCGGCACCTCGAACGCGGGCTCCCCGCGTTCATGGTGCCCTCGGCCTGCGTCCCGCTCGCCCGGCTGCCGCTCACCGCCAACGGCAAGGTGGACGCGGACGCCCTGCCCGCCCCCGGGGCCCCGGCCCGCGAGCCGCGCGACGCGCCGGAGGTCCCGGCGACGCCGACCGAGCGCGCCGTGGCCGCGATCTGGTCGGACGTGCTGGAGCTGCCCGAGGTCGGCGTCGCCGACAACTTCTTCGACCTCGGCGGGCATTCGATGCTGGTCTACCGCGTCCGCGACCGCCTGGTGGAACGGCTCGGCCACAGCCCGCCGATCATCGACTTCTTCCAGTACCCGACGGTCCGCGCCCTGGCCCGCCACATCGACGGAACGGGCCCGTCCGCCGCGGCCCCGGACGCCCCGGACGCCCCGGACGCGGAGGGCACGGACGCGGACGGCGGACGGCAGCGGGGCCTCGCCCGGCTGGAGCGGCGGCGCGCGCGGCGCGCGGGCACGGAAGGGACGCAGTGAGCGCGGTGGACGCGGCCGGCACGGTGAACGCGGCGAACGGCGCGGGCGACGCCCCCGACGACGGTCCCGACGACGGCGCGCACATCGCGGTCATCGGGATGGCGTGCAGGTTCCCCGGCGCGCGCGACCCCGAGGAGTTCTGGGACAACCTCGTCCGGGGCGTCGACTCCGTCACCCGGTTCCCCGAACGGCCCGTGCCCGGCGGCTCGGGCGAGCGGTACGTCCCGGCCGGGGGCTTCCTGGACGATCCGGAGTGGTTCGACGCCGGGTACTTCGGCTACTCGCCGCGCGAGGCGCGGATCATCGACCCGCAGCACCGGGTGCTCATGGAGTGCGCGGTCGAGGCGCTCGAAGGCGCGGGCTGCGACCCCGCCCGGTACCCGGGCGTCGTCGGCGTCTACGCGGGCGGCACCGACACCGCGTACGCGGCGATCCTGCGGTCCCGCCGGGACGCGCTGCCCTCGGTGTCGGACTGGGAGATCCGCCTCGCGACCGGCCTGGACTTCCTCACCTCGCGCACCGCGTACAAGCTCGGGCTGCGCGGCCCGGCCGTCACCGTGCGCGCGGCGTGCGCGACGTCCCTGGTGGCGGTGCACCTGGCCGTCCAGGGGCTGCTGGCGGGCGACTGCGATCTCGCGCTCGCGGGCGGTGTGACGGTGCGGTTCCCGGCGGAGCCTGGCGTGTACGCCGAGGGCGGCATCCTGTCCCCGGACGGCTCGTGCCGCACGTTCGACGCGGGCGCGCGCGGGATCGTCGGCGGCGAGGGCGCGGGCCTGGTCCTGCTGAAGCGGCTGCCCGAGGCGCTCGCCGACGGCGACCCGGTGCGCGCGGTGATCCGCGGGTCGGCGGTGAACAACGACGGCGCGGACCGGATCGGCTTCACCGCGCCCGGCGTGGACGGCCAGGCCGCCGTGGTCCGCGCCGCGCAGGAGGTCGCGGAGGTCGATCCCGCGACGGTCACGTACGTGGAGGCGCACGGCACCGCCACGCCGCTCGGCGACCCGATCGAGGTCGCCGCGCTGACCCGGGCGTTCGGCGGCGCGGGGCCCGCCGCGGCGGGGCGGCGGCGCGGCGCCCGCTGCGCGATCGGGTCGGTGAAGACCAACATCGGGCACACCGACGCGGCGGCGGGCGCGGCCGGGCTCATCAAGACCGTCCTGGCGCTGGAGCGCGGCCTCATCCCGCCGAGCCTGCACTTCACCGAGCCGAACCCGGAGATCGACTTCGACGCGGGCCCGTTCCGCGTCGCCGCGCGGCTGAGCGAGTGGAAGCCCGACGGGACGCCGCGGCGCGCGGGCGTGAGCTCGTTCGGCATGGGCGGGACGAACGCGCACGTCGTCCTCGAAGAGCCCCCGCCGCGCGCGCCCGCTCCGCCGGGCGGGCCCTGGCAGCTCCTCGTGCTGTCGGCGAAGTCCCCGGCCGCGCTGGACGCGGTGACGGAACGGCTCGCCGACCACCTGCGGGCCCGTCCCGACGTGTCGCTGGCCGACGTGGCGTGGACGCTCCAGACGGGGCGCGGCGAGCACGCGTTCCGCCGGTACGCGGTCGTGAACGGCGCAGGCGACGCCATCGGCGTGCTCGACGGTGGAACGCCCGGCCGCCTCCACACCGCCGGGGACGCCGCCCGGCCCCGCCCGGTCACGCTCGCCTTCCCGGGGACGAGCACGCACCGGCTGGACGCCGAGCCCGGCTTCCGCCGCCTGGTGGACGAGTGCCTCGCCGCCACCGAGCCCGCGACGCCCGAGGTGGCGGACGACGTCGTGGCGTTCGCGCAGGAGTACGCGCTCGCGCGGCTGCTGGCCCGGTGGGGCGTCGTTCCGGCGGCCGTGTACGGGGAGGGGCCGGGCGCGCTGGCCGCGGCGGTGGCGGCCGGCGTCTTCCCGGTGCTCGACGCCGCACGGCTCGTGGCCGAGCGCGCGCGCCTGGTCCGGGACGGCGAGACCGGGCCCGAGGCCGCGCGCCGGTTCGAGCTCCTCGTCCGCGAGACGCCGCACGACGACCCCGAGATCCCGCTGCTGCCGGAGCCGGACGCCGACCCGCACGCCGCCGGCGCGTCCGCCCGCGACGGCGACCGCGCCGTGGCCGACGTGGCGGCCGGGCCGGACGCCCCCTGCGCCGAGGCCGCCGCGCTGGACATCGCCGGCCGGCTGTGGGCGGCCGGTACGCCCGTGACCTGGGAGGCCGTGCACGAGGGGACGCGCCGGTCCCGGGTCGAGCTGCCGACGTACCCGTTCGAGCGGCAGCGCTACGCCATCGACCCCGCCGAACCCGCGAGCCGTACCCCCGCGAACGGCGCGGAGGACGGCGGCGCGGAGGACGGCGCGGAGGACGGAGGCGGCGCGGACGTCGCGGACGTCGGGGAGGTCGTGCGGCGGCTGTTCGCCGAGACGCTCGGCATCGACGGGCTCGATCCCGACGAGAGCTTCTTCGACCTCGGCGGCGACTCGCTCGTCGCCACGCAGTTCCTCGTCCGGATCCGGAAGATCTACCCGGTGGACGTCGTGCTGCGGTCGATGTTCGAGGCGCCGACCGCCAACGCGTTCGCCGCGCTCGTCGAGGCGCGGATGCCGAGCCCCGCCGCCGGTCCCGCCGGGAACCCGCGATGAGCGAACGGACCGGACGGCACGCCGCCCCCGCTGGCCGTACCCCGCCCGGCGGGGCCTGGCTGGTCGGCCGCCCGCCCCGCGCGGGCGCGGCCGTGCGCCTCTACTGCTTCCCGCACGCCGGGGGTGCGCCCGGCGAGTTCGTGCGCTGGTCCGACGACCTGCCGGGCGCGCGGGTCCGCGCGGTGCAGGCTCCGGGCCGCGCCTCGCGCCTGTTCGAACGGCCGCTCACTCGGATGGCCGACCTCGTGGACGGCGCCGTCCGGGCGATCGAGAGCGAACGGGCGGCGGGAGGCGAAGGGGAGCGCGCCGTCGAACGGCGCGTCGCGTTCTTCGGCCACAGCCTCGGCGCGCTCGTGGCGTTCGAGGTCGCGCGGGCGCTGGAGGCGCGCGGCGCGCCGGGCCCGGACGTGCTCGTGGTGTCGGCCTGCCCCGCGCCGCCGTCCGCGGAGTCGTCCGCCCACGCGTCCTGCGCCGGCGGCACCGCCCTGCACCTGCTGCGCGACCTCGACCTGCTGAGGGAGGTCGAGCGGCGGTGGGGCCCGCTGCCGGGGGAGGTGCGCTCGGACCCGGAGCTGCTGGCGTTCACGCTGCACGGGTTCCGCGCGGACCTGGAGGTGGTCGAGACGTACCGGTACGTCCCCGGGCCCCCGCTGCGCTGCGCGGTCATCGCGATCGGCGGCACCGGCGACCCGGTCGCCGCGGGGATGGACGGGTGGCGCGCGCACACCTCCGGTCCGTTCGCCCGGCACGCGGTGCCCGGCGGCCACTTCCACTTCCGCGAGCGGCGCGGCGAGGTGCTGCGCCTGCTGCACGACGCGATCACCGACGGCGAGGGACGGCCCGCATGAAACGGATCGGCGTGGTCGGCGCGGGAACGATGGGCGCCGGCGTCTCCCAGCTCTTCGCGGCGGCGGGCCACGAGGTGGTGCTCGTGGACGTCGAGGCGTCCGCGCTGGACCGGGCCCGCGAGGCGATCGCGCGCGGCGTCCGGCTGATGCCGCTCGTCCGCCCGGCCGAGCCGCGCCGCGACCCGGACGAGGTGGTCGGCCGCGTCCGGTTCACCACCGACCTGGAGGAGCTGCGCGCAGCCGACCGCGTCGTGGAGAACGTCACGGAGAAGTGGGAGGTCAAGCGCCGCCTGTACCCCGAGCTGGACCGGATCTGCCCGCCGGGCGCGACGTTCGGCGTGAACACCTCGGCGATCCCGATCACCCGGATCGCGGCGCTCACCCGCCGTCCCGCCGACGTCGTCGGCACGCACTTCATGAACCCGGCCCCGCTGAAGCCGACCGTCGAGGTCATCCGCGGCTTCCACACCTCCGACCGGACCGTCGAGCTCACCCGCGAGCTGCTCGCCGGGGCCGGGAGGGACTGCGTCGTCGTCAGCGACTCGCCGGGGTTCGTCACCAACCGGGTCATGATGCTGACGGTCAACGAGGCGGTCTTCCTCCTGCACGAGGGCGTCTCGACCGCGGGCGACGTCGACCGGCTGTTCAAGGAGTGCTTCGGGCACGCGATGGGCCCCCTGGAGACCGCCGACCTGATCGGGCTCGACACGGTCCTGTACTCGCTGGAGGTCCTGTACGGCGAGCTCAACGAGTCCAAGTACCGGCCCTGCACGCTGCTGCGCGCGATGGTCGACGCGGGGCTGCTCGGCCGCAAGTCCGGCCGGGGCTTCCACACCTACGAGGAGGGCCGATGAACGACGCGGAACGGGAGTCGGTGCGCGAGTTCGTCTCGCGGCACGTGAACGGCCGGAAGATCGGCGACGCGGAGGACCTGTTCGCGAGCGGGTACGTCAACTCGCTGTTCGCCGTGCAGCTCGTCATGTGGATCGAGCGGACGTTCGACATGCCGATGGAGGGGACCGACCTCGACTTCGCCAACATCCGCTCGGTCGAGGCGATCGGGGCGTTCGTTGACCGCAAGCGGGCCGCCCTGGCGGGAGGTGGCGGGTGGACTTCGACCTGACCCCCGAGCAGCGCGGGCTGAGGCGGGAGACGATCGCGTTCGCCCAGGCCGAGCTGGGCGCGGGGACCGAGGAGGACGACCGCGCCTCGCGCTTCCCCGCCGCCGACTGGGCCCGCTGCGCCGAGCACGGCGTGCTCGGCTGGCCCGTGCCCGTCCGGTACGGCGGGCGCGGCCTCGACCCGCTCACCACGATGATCGCGCTGGAGGCGCTCGGCTACGGCTGCCGCGACAACGGCCTGGTCTTCGCCGTCAACAACCACCTGTGGGGCTGCGCGATCTACCTGCTGCTGCACGGGACGCAGGAGCAGAAGACCCGCTACCTCAAGCCGATGTGCGACGGGGAGCTGGTCGGCGCGCACGCCCTGTCCGAGCCCGACGCCGGGTCCGACGTGCTCGGCCTGCGCACCACGGCCGAACGGGACGGCGACCACTACGTCCTGAACGGCACGAAGTGGTTCGTCAGCAACGGCCCGGTCGCGGACGTGTTCGTGGTGCTCGCACGGACGGGCGGCGACGCGCCCGGCGACGGCGCGCCGGGCGACGGCGCGCCCGGCGGCGCGCCGGGCGGCGGCCGGCCCCAGGACCGGCTCTCGGCGTTCCTCGTCACCGCCGACCTGCCCGGCGTCCGCAGGACCCGCGAGTTCACCAAGCTCGGGCTGCGGACGACCCCGATGGGCGCGGTCGAGTTCGACGGCGCCCGCGTCCCGGCCGCGAACCTGATCGGCCGGGAGGGCGCGGGTTACGCGATCTTCAACGCCACCATCGAGTGGGAGCGGGCGTTCATGTTCGCCGGGCACCTCGGGGTGATGGAGCGGCTGCTGGAGGGCGCGGTCGCGCACGCGTCGTCGCGCCGCCAGTTCGGCCGCCCGATCGGCGGGTTCCAGGCCGTCGCGCATGAGATCGCCGACATGAAGATCCGGCTGGAGCTGGCCCGGCTGATCCTCTACCGGGTCGGCTGGCTGAAGCGCGAGCGGCGCCTCGCCCTCCAGGACGCGACGATCGCCAAGATCTTCGTCAGCGAGAGCCTCGTCCAGACCGCGATGGCGGCGGTGCGGGTGCACGGCGCCCGCGGCTACCTGGAGGGGTTCGAGCTCGAACGCGAGCTGCGCGACGCGCTCGGCGGCCCCATCTTCGCCGGGACGTCGGCGGTGCAGCGCGGCATCCTCGCCGAGCTGCTCGGCCTGCGCGGCGTCCTGTCCGGCGACCCGGAAGGCCGGTGAGCCCGTGAGCGAGACGACCGCCGCCCGCACGCACGTGATCGGCCTGGACCCGCCCGTCCCGCGCACGCACGCGGACGAGCTGGCCACGCGGGTGTTCTTCGTGTCGGAGAGCATCGAGGACTTCGCGCTCGTCCCGTCCGAGGCGGGCATCGGCGCGGTGCGGGTCACCGTGCGGGACGGCGCGGACCCCGGCGACCTGGCACGCAAGCTCCGCTACGTCGTGGCGAACGACGTGCTCGGGCAGCGGCGCGCCGAGCCGAAGGTGGTGTGGCGCGGGACGGCGTCCGGGCCGCCCGCGCGGGACGTGTTCGGCGACCTGCTGCGCCGGGGCGCGGCCTGGGAGGCGGGGGAGGGGCAGATCGGCGTCGGCGAGCCGGTCCTGTCGCTGATGGACCGCCTGGACGCCCGGATCCGCTCGCTCGCCGTGGCGGAGTTCGGGGCGGTCGAGCACCGGTACCCGACGCTGATCCCCACGGCCGCGATGCGGCGCTGCGGGTACTTCCAGTCGTTCCCGCAGCTCATGATGTTCGTCTCGCGGCTGCACGGCGACGTGGACGCCTACCGCGGGTTCCTCGGCGAGATCGCGGACGGAGGCGACCCGGCGGAGGCGCTGCGCTCCCGGGCGGGCGGCGCCGACCACTGCCTGCCGCCCACGATGTGCTTCCACACCTACCACCGGTTCGCCGACGCGCCGCTGCCCGGCGGGGCGCTCACGGTCACCTCGCGCGGCAAGTCGTTCCGGTACGAGGCGCGCTACCGCCGGTCGCTGGAACGCCTGTGGGACTTCACGATCAGGGAGGTCGTCCTGCTCGGCCCCCGCGCCCGGGTCCTCGCCGACCGCCGCCGCCTCATGGAGCGCGCGTGGGACCTGATGGACGAGCTCGGCCTCGGCGGGCGGTGCGAGGTCGCCAACGACCCGTTCTTCGCGGACGCCGGCACGGCCGAACGGGTCTGGTCGCAGCACCTGCTGGAGCTGAAGTACGAGCTGCGCCTCCCGCTGGACGCCGAACGCGACGTCGCGGTCTGCTCGTTCAACTTCCACGACCGGTTCTTCGGGGAGTCGTTCGGCATCGGCGCTGAGGAGGGCGGCGAGGAGGGGGCCGTGCACACCTCCTGCGCGGGCTTCGGGCTGGAACGCCTCGCCTACGCCTTCCTGTGCCGTCACGGCGCGGAGCCGTCCGCCTGGCCCGCCGGAGTCCGGAAGGCGATCGAGTGGTGACGCCGCGCCTGTACGCGTTCTCGGCGTCGACCCCGCAGGCGCTGGAGGCCGAGACCAAGGACCTGGCCGAACGGCTGGAGACGGGCCTCCCGCCCCGGGCGGTCCGCCGCGACCTGCCGTACCGCCGCGCCGTCGTCGCGACCGACCCCGCCGACGCGGCGCGCAGCCTGCGCGGGGACGGCCCGTGCGAGGTGTTCAGCTCGGACGGCGCGCGGGCGCGGAACATCGTGTTCCTGTTCTCCGGGGTCGGCGACCAGTACCCGGGGATGGCGGCGGGGCTGTACCGGTACCTGCCGCGCTTCCGCGAGGAGCTGGACCGGTGCCTGGTCCGGCTGCGGTCCGAGATCGGCACCGACCTGCACGCCGTCCTGTATCCGGAAGAACCGGACCGGATACAGCAAAGCGGGGCGGGCGGCGGGCGCGCGGGAGCGCCCGACCTGGCCGCGCTGTTCGACCGGCGGGCGTCCACGCAGCCGATCCACCGGACGCGCGTCGCCCAGCCCCTCGCGTTCGCCACGCAGTACGCCCTCGCGCGCACGTTCACCATGCTCGGCGTCGCGCCGACCGCGCTGGTCGGCTACAGCGTCGGCGAGTACGTCGCCGCCTGCGCGGCCGGCGTCATCCGGCCCCACGACGCGCTCCGCCTGATCGGCTACCGCGCCCGGCTCGTGGACGGCCTGCCGCCGGGCGCCATGCTCGCCGTCCTCGCGGGCCCGGACGCGATCGCCCCGTACCTCGCGGACGGCGACGTCACTGTGGCCGCGCTGGACGGCCCCGGCCTGACCGTCCTCGCCGGGCCGCCCGGACCGGTCGAGCGCGCCGCGCGCCGCCTCGCGGACGCGGAGATCGCCTGCCGCCGCCTCGCGACCGGCCACGCGTTCCACTCGCCGATGATGGCGCCGGTCGAGGAGCCGCTCCGGGAGGCGCTCACCGCGATCCCGCTGCACCCGCCCGCCATCCCGTTCCCCTCGAACGTCACCGGGACCTGGATCACCGACGCCGAGGCGACCGATCCGGCGTACTGGGCCCGGCACCTCAGCACGCCCATCCGGTTCGCCGAGGCGCTGGACGCGCTGGGCGGCCTCGCCCGGCCCGTCACCATCGAGCTCGGGCCCGGCCGCACCCTGACCGGCCTCGCCACCCACGACGGCCCGAAGCTGCGCACGCTCCCCGGCGTCTTCGAGAGCCGCACCGACCTGGAGATCACGCTCGCCGCACTCGGCCGCCTGTGGGCGTCCGGCACCGACCTCGCCTGGTCCGAGCTCAGGGAGCTGCCATGACCGACCTCACCGGCCGCAACGCCCTGGTCACCGGCGCGGCGCGCGGCATCGGCCGCGCCATCGCCGAACGGCTCGCCGGAGCCGGGGCCCGCGTCGCCGTGCACTACCGCGCCAGCGACAAGGAGGCGCACGAGACCCTCACCGCGATCGAGCGCGCCGGCGGGCGCGGCTCGCTCATCCAGGCCGACCTCGGGACGGACGAGGGGCTGGACGCGCTGTTCGCCGGGCTCGGCCTCGGCCGCCTCGACATCCTGGTCAACAACGCGTCGATGATGAGCGAGGGCCGCGAGCGGATCACCCCGGAGGAGTTCGACCGGCTGTTCGCGGTCAACGTCCGCGCCCCGTTCTTCATCGTCCAGCGCGCCCTGCCGCTCATGCCGGACGGCGCGCGCGTCGTCAACATCTCCTCCGGCGCCACCCGCATCGCCCTGCGGGACTTCGCGTACGCCATGACCAAGGGCGCGACCGACGTGATGGGCCGCGTCCTCGCCAACGTCCTCGGCGAGCGCGGCATCACCGTCAACACCGTCGCGCCCGGTCTCACCGCCACCGGCATGGCGAGCTGGCTCGACGACCCCGAGGCCGCCGCGGCGGTGTCGGGCGTCACCGCGCTCGGGCGGGTCGGCCGCCCCGGCGACATCGCCGACGCGGTCGCCTTCCTCGCCTCCGACGACGCCCGCTGGATCACGGGCCAGGTCATCGACGTCAGCGGCGGCCTGTGGCTCGGACCGCGCGGAGAGGGGAACCCGTGGCTCTCCCTCAAACCGAAGCCGAACGGCAGCGAATGACGCCCGTCGCCCGGTAGGAGTCGTCCGTTAGAAGAGGAATGGTTGATCTTCTAGATAGCGATTGGTAAAGGCCCGTTTCGGAACGTCCGCGGCGATGAATACCCGCCGTGTGCGGATCATGACGATGACGGCGTTCTCGCCCCGTTCGCGAACGCGCCGGGCGGTGCTCGCGACGGCGGCAGGGGCGGTCCTGGC
Organism: Actinomadura sp. J1-007; assembly: GCF_009793335.1. Lineage (GTDB taxonomy): Bacteria > Actinomycetota > Actinomycetes > Streptosporangiales > Streptosporangiaceae > Spirillospora > Spirillospora yumaensis. Next base: position 6,937,407 of record NZ_WING01000001.1, read on the forward strand.
GATGCCGGCCGCCTGCGAGCTGACGGACGCGCAGGCGCCCGAGGACGGAGGCGCCGCCGCGGCCCGCCCGCCCGACGGGAACGGGGCCGCCGGCGGCGGGGCGGGCGCGGAGCACGGGTCCGGCGCGCGCGGCCGGCCCGGCGTCCCGATGCTCACGGTCGCGGCGACCGGCGACTTCCTGCTCCACGACGTGCTGGTCCAGCAGGCGGCCGAGGACCGGCGGTCGCAGGGGCGGCGCGGGTACGACCTGATGCCGATGCTGGCCGGGATCAAACCGGTGATCGGCGCGGCCGACCTCGGGATCTGCCACGTCGAGACGCCGCTCGGCCGCCGCGAGGGCCCGTTCAGCGGCTACCCGGCGTTCAACTCGCCGCCGCAGATCGTGGACGCCGTCGCGGGGCTCGGCTACGACACCTGCTCCACGGCGTCCAACCACACCGTCGACCAGGGCGAGCCCGGCGTGCGGCGCACCCTCGCCGCCCTGGACGCCGCGGGCGTCCGGCACGCCGGATCGGCGCGCACCGCCGAGGAGGCCCGCCGGATCAACCTGCTCGACGTCAAGGGCGTCAAGGTGGCGCACCTGTCGTACACCCAGGACACCAACGGCATCCCGCCGCCCGCGCCCTGGTCGGTCAACGCCGGCCTGAGCGCGCCGCGCATCCTCGCGGACGCCGCGCGGGCCAAGGCGGCGGGCGCGCGGCTCGTCGTGCTGAGCCTGCACTGGGGCGAGGAGTACCGGCACGAGCCGACCGCCGCGCAGCGGGCCCTCGCCCGCACCCTGCTCGCCTCCGAGGACGTGGACCTGATCGTCGGCTGCCACGTGCACGTCGTCCAGCCGTTCGAGCGGATCAACGGCAAGTGGGTGGCGTACGGGATGGGCAACCAGGTCGCCAACCCGAGCGCCAACGACGCCGCGACGCACGAGGGCGTGATCGCCAGGTTCACGTTCACCCGCGGCCCGTCGGGCTGGACGGCCGCGCCCGCGTTCACCCCGACCGTCGTCGTGCCGGGGCCGCCCATCCGGCTGCACGCCCTCGGCCCCGGCAGCGACCACCAGGCCGCCATCGCGCGCACCTCCGGGTACGTGCGGAGCCTCGGCGCGAACGTCCCGCTGGCACCTGATGCGAATCCGAGCACGGTCCGATAGCCGTCCACGACGACTGTTGCCAAAAATGCGCGGTCGCGGGCCCGGTGATCGCCCGGCTATTGGCGCTCCGGAACCGAGCGCCTAACCTGGTGACCGCACCATGTCGGCTGGTGGAGGGACTGCCGACTCCTCTGCGTTTCCCCCGTTTGCCGAGGAGTCCTCATGACCTCCAAGTTCAGGCCCTGGCTGGCCGCCGTCGTGGCGGTGGCCCTGTCTCTCGCGGGCCTTCTCGCGTTCTCCGCGACCGCCGCCCTGTCGGCCCCGTCCACCGCCTCGCAGCGGCTCATCGCCTGCACGTTCCCCGCCTGGGCGGAGGGCGCCTCCTACGCCGCCGCCGCGAAGGTCACCTACCAGGACCACGGGTACGAGGCGCGCGTCGCCCACACCGCGCACCCCGGCGCGGGCTGGAACCCGGCCGCGACCCCGACGCTGTGGCGCGACCTCGGCGCCTGCGACGGCACCCCGACGACACCGCCCACGACGCCTCCGACCACACCGCCCACCACGCCCCCGACCACTCCGCCCACCGGCGACGACACCTGCCCGGTGAAGTCGAAGCCCGCGGGCAAGGTCCTCCAGGGCTACTGGGAGAACTGGGACGGCGCCAGCAACGGCGTGCACCCGCCGTTCGGCTGGACCCCGATCACCGACCCCCGGATGCGGCAGCACGGCTACAACGTCATCAACGCGGCGTTCCCCGTCATCCGCTCCGACGGCACGGTGCTGTGGGAGGACGGCATGGACGCGACCGTGAAGGTCTCCACCCCGGCGGAGATGTGCGCGGCGAAGGCGTCCGGCCAGACGATCCTGATGTCGATCGGCGGCGCGGCGGCCGGGATCGACCTCAACTCCAGCGCGGTCGCCGACCGGTTCGTCGCGACCGTGGTGCCGATCCTGAAGAAGTACAACTTCGACGGCATCGACATCGACATCGAGACGGGCCTGACGGGCGGCGGCAACATCAACCAGCTCTCGGCGTCGCAGGCCAACCTCATCCGCATCATCGACGGCGTGCTCGCCCAGATGCCGTCCAACTTCGGGCTCACCATGGCGCCCGAGACCGCGTACGTCACCGGCGGCAGCGTCACCTACGGCTCGATCTGGGGCGCGTACCTGCCGATCGTCAAGAAGTACGCCGACAACGGCCGGCTGTGGTGGCTGAACATGCAGTACTACAACGGCAGCATGTACGGCTGCTCCGGCGACTCGTACTCGGCGGGCACCGTCCAGGGCTTCACCGTGCAGACCGACTGCCTGAACAAGGGCCTGGTCATCCAGGGCACGACCATCAAGGTCCCGTACGACAAGCAGGTCCCGGGCCTGCCCGCGCAGCCCGGCGCGGGCGGCGGCTACATGTCGCCCGGCCTCGTCGCGCAGGCGTGGAACAACTACAGCGGCGGGCTGAAGGGCCTGATGACCTGGTCCATCAACTGGGACGGCTCGAAGAGCTGGTCGTTCGGCGACAACGTCCGCTCCCTCCAGGGCCGCTAGGCGCGGCCCGTCCCGGTCCGTCGGCCGCCCGTCGCGGCCGGCGCGTCGCGCGCGGCCGTTCGCCGCGCCGGCCCGACCACTGGCCGATGGACCGGGACCTTCCGCGGGACCCGCCGCGACGCAGCGGCTACGGTCATGGGCGTCAGGGTGCGGAGCTCCGCACCGGCCGGGCCCGATCTGGAGGGTGAGGGTCCCGCCGGCCGCGTCGAGCCGCACCCGGCGAATGGGGGAGGGCACGCGGCCGGATCGAGCGAACCGGCCGCGTGAACCCCTCCCCCACCCCGCCAAAGCCCCCCGGCCCCGCCACACCCCGGCCCCGCCACACCCCGGCCCCGCCACACCCCGGCCCCGCCACACCCCGGCCCCGCCACACCCCGGCCCCGCCACACCCCGGCCCCGCCACACCCCGGCCCCGCCACACCCCGGCCCCGCCACACCCCGGCCCCGCCACACCCCGGCCCCGCCACACCCCGGCCCCGCCACACCCCGGCCCCGCCACACCCCGGCCTCGCCGCACCTGGGCCCCGCCGCACCTCGGGCCCGCCCCGGCCCCGCCGCACCCCGGCCCGTCCCGGCGCCGCACCCCGGCCTCGCCGCAACCGCGCCTGCCTGCTGCCGCTGCGCGGCTGCGGCGGGCATCTTGACGCCGCTTTGATGTCATCGTGCTTGACCGTGACGTCACTATGACGTCATAGTGATGCCATGAACCTCAGCTCGTACGTCGACCAGCTCCGCCGGGAGCTGGCGGTCGCCGCCGAGGCCGGGGGCGAGGACGCCCGCGCGCTCGCCGAGCGGCTGACCGCGCCGCTCGACGCGGCCACGCGGCTCACCCTGCTGGAGGCGCTGTCGGCCGCCGCGGAGGAGATCACCCGCGACCTCGCGCCCGGCTCGGTCGAGGTGCGGCTGCGCGGCCGGGACGCCGAGTTCGTGGTGACGCCGCCGCCGAGCGAGCCGGCGCGGGAGGAGCCGCCGCCCCCGGGCAGCCTGCGCAGCGCGCTGGCCGGGGCGCTGGAGGTCACGATGGGCGTCCGGCCGCCCTACACGCCGGAGGCGGAGGAGGGCGGCGGCACGTCGCGGATCACGCTGCGCCTGCCCGAGCATCTGAAGCCGCGCATCGAGGAGGCCGCCGCCCGGATGGGGCTGTCGGTCAACGCCTGGCTCGTACGGGCCGTGTCCGCCGCGCTCGAACCCGGCGAGCCCGGCCCCGCCCCGGGCCGGCACCCCGGGCCGGGCGGGGATCAGCGGCTCGGCCGCGGCTTCACCGGCTGGGTGCGCTGACCGCGCCCGCCCACCGGCACCACCTGACGCCCTTCCGGGCACGAGGAAAGGCATCGCCATGCCCACGTTCGACACGCCTGAGCCGATCTCCGCCACGGTCGAGATCCAGGCCGGCCGGGTCTGGATCCGCGCGAGCGACCGGACCGACACCGTCGTCGAGGTCCGCCCGCTCGACGCCGACCTCGACGCCGACGTCGAGGCCGCCCGGCAGACCGAGGTCGCGTACGCCGCGGGCCAGCTCACGGTGCGGGCGCCGAAGCACCGGCTCCGCTCCCTGTTCGGCCGCCCCCGACGATCGAGGTGAGGGTGGACCTGCCGGACGGCTCGCGGGTCGACGTCGGCTCGATGGGCGACCTGCACGGCGAGGGCCGCCTCGGCGAGTCGGTGTTCAGCACCGGCGCGGGCACCATCCGCGTCGAGAGCGCGGGGCGCCTGCGGGCGCGCACCGCCGCGGGCGACGTGCTCGTCGGGCGGACGGCCGGGCCCGCCGACATCAGCACCGCCGCGGGCAGGATCCGCGTCGGCGAGATCGACGGCGCCGCGACGGCCAAGACCTCCAGCGGCGACATCGCCGTCGGCGAGGTGACCGGCGACGCGCGGCTGAACACCGCCAGCGGCGACGTCACCGTCGACCGCGCCCTCGCCGGCATCACCGCCAAGACCGCGTACGGCAGCGTCCGGGTCGGCGAGGTCGCGCGCGGCTCGGCGGTCCTGGAGAGCGGCTTCGGCGAGGTCGAGTTCGGGATCGCCCACGGCACCGCCGCCTGGCTCGACGTGGACACCAAGTACGGCACCGTCCGCAGCGACCTCGACGCCGCCGAGGGGCCCGAGAAGGCCGACGAGACCGTCGAGGTCCGCGCGCGCACCAACTTCGGCGACATCGTGGTCCGCCGCGCCTGACCGGACCGTTCCACCACCCCCCCACCAGTGAAGAGAGGGAACATGTCCACCTTCCGCCCCCACCGGCGATCAAGGCCACCGGGCTGCGCAAGTCGTACGGCGACAAGGTCGTGCTCGACGGCGTGGACCTGGAGGTCCCCGAGGGAACGATCTTCTCGCTGCTCGGCCCGAACGGCGCCGGCAAGACCACCATCGTGCAGATCCTGTCCACGCTGATCGGCGCGGACGGCGGCGAGGCCCGTGTCGGCGGGCACGACCTCGCCCGCGACCCCGCCGGGGTGCGCACGGCGATCGGCGTCACCGGGCAGTTCGCGGCGGTCGACAACCTGCTCACCGGGCACGAGAACCTCGTCCTCATGGCCGACCTGCACCACCTCGGCAAGGCCGAGGGCCGGCGCCGCGCCGCGGACCTGCTCGAACGGTTCGACCTGGTCGAGGCCGGCCGCAAGACCGCCGGCACCTACTCCGGCGGCATGCGCCGCCGCCTGGACCTCGCGATGTGCCTGGTCGGCGAGCCGCAGATCATCTTCCTGGACGAGCCCACCACCGGGCTGGACCCGCGCAGCCGCCGCACCATGTGGCAGATCATCCGGGACCTGGTCGCGGGCGGCGTCACGATCTTCCTCACCACCCAGTACCTGGACGAGGCCGACCAGCTCGCCGACCGGATCGCCCTGCTGGACCGCGGCACGCTCGTCGCCGAGGGCACCCCGGAGGAGCTGAAGCGGCTGGTCCCGGGCGGCCACGTCAGCCTCAGGTTCGCCGCGCCGGAGGGGGTCGCCGCCGCGGCCCGGCTGTTCGGCGGGCTGCCGTACGACCGCGACGAGCTCACCCTCCAGGTCCCGAGCGACGGCCGCGTGGCGTCGCTGAAGGTCCTGCTCGGTGCCCTGGACGCCGAGTCGGTCGAGGTCGAGAGCCTCGCCATCCACACCCCCGACCTCGACGACGTCTTCCTCGCCCTCACGGGCGGACCCGGCCGGCCGAAGGAGCACGCGCGATGACCGCCCTCAGGTACGCCGCGACGGACTCGGCGACGATGCTGCGCCGCAACCTGCGGCACATGCTGCGCTACCCGTCCATGACCGCGATGCTCGTCGGCATCCCGGTGATCTTCCTGCTGCTGTTCGTGTACGTCTTCGGCGGCACGCTCGGCAACGGGCTCGGCGGTCCCTCGGGCGGGCGCGCCGAGTACGTCGACTACGTCACGCCCGGGATCCTGCTGATGAGCGTCGCCGGGACCGCCCAGGGGACGGCGGTGTCGGTGGCCATGGACATGACCGAGGGGATCGTCGCCCGGTTCCGCACCATGGCGATCTCCCGCGCGTCGGTGCTGACCGGGCACGTGGTCGGCAGCATGATCCAGGCGATGCTCGGCCTGGCGGTCGTCATCGGCGTCGCCCTGCTCATCGGGTTCCGGCCCGAGGCGGGCCCGGTCGAGTGGGCCGGCGCGGTCGGGGTCCTCGCGCTGCTCGTCCTCGCGCTGACCTGGCTGACGGTCGCGCTCGGGATGGCGTCCAAGACCGTCGAGTCCGCCAGCAACGCCCCGATGCCGCTGATGCTCCTGCCGTTCCTCGGCAGCGGGTTCGTCCCGACCGACTCGATGCCGGCCGGGCTGCGCTGGTTCGCCGAGTACCAGCCGTTCACCCCGGTCATCGAGACGCTGCGCGGCCTGCTGCTCGGCGGCCCGGTCGGCGACAGCGCGATCCAGGCCGTGGCCTGGTGCGCCGGCATCAGCCTGGTCTGCTACCTCTGGGCGATGCGGCTCTACAACCGCGACCCGTCCCGCTGACCCGGCGCGGAGATTACCTCCGCCTTGATCGGGAAGCTGTGCTCCCAGAGCGACGATCACAGGGGGGCGGCGGTGGAGCGGGAGCGCTTGGGAACGGTCGAGACGAGGATCCCCGCACGGCTCGACCGGCTGCCGTGGTCGCGCTGGCACCTGATGATCGTCATCGGGCTCGGCACCGTCTGGGTCCTGGACGGCCTCGAAGTCACGATCGTCGGCAACCTCGCCCCGCGGCTCGCCGAGTCCGGCAGCGGCGTGGACATCACCTCCGCGCAGGTCTCCGGGCCCGGCGCCGCGATCTACGTGCTCGGGTCCTGCGCGGGCGCGCTGCTGTTCGGGTGGCTCACCGACCGGTTCGGCCGCAAGAGGCTGTTCATGGCCACGCTGGCGGTCTACCTCGCCGGGACCGCGCTGACCGCCCTGTCGTGGACGGCGTGGTGGTTCTTCCTGTGCAGGTTCGTCACCGGGCTCGGCATCGGCGGCGAGTACGCGGCGATCAACTCGGCGGTGGACGAGCTGATCCCGAGCAGGCACCGGGGACGGATCGACATCGTCATCAACGGCACGTACTGGCTCGGCGCCGCGTTCGGGGCGCTGCTGACGATCCCGGTGCTCGGCCGCTTCCCGGTGGACGTCGGCTGGCGGCTCGCGTTCGCGCTCGGCGTCGTGCTCGGGCTGGCCATCCTGCTGGTGCGGCGCAAGGTCCCGGAGAGCCCGCGCTGGATGATCATCCACGGCCGGACGGGCGCCGCGGAGGACCTCGTCGACGGCGCCGAGCGGGCCGTCCGCGACGGCACCGGCCGGGACCTGCCCGAGCCCGGCGCGGCCATCACCATCCGGCAGCGCCGCAGCCTCGGCTTCGGCGCCATCGCGCGCACGCTGTTCCGGCGGTACCCGAAGCGCGCCGTGCTGGGGTTCTCGCTGTTCATCGGGCAGGCGTTCCTCTACAACGCGATCACCTTCGGGTACGCCGACATCCTGACCACGTTCTTCAAGGTCGGCACCGAGACCGGCTACTACTACGCCGTCATCGCCTCGTTCAACTTCCTCGGGCCGCTGCTGCTGTCGCCGCTGTTCGACACCGTGGGCCGCAAGCCGATGATCAGCGGCAGCTACATCGGGTCGGGCGTCCTGCTCCTCGCCACCGCGTGGCTGTTCGACGCGGGCGCCCTCACCGCGGTGACGCTGACCGCGTGCTGGTGCGCGGTGCTGTTCCTCGCGTCCGCGGGCGCGAGCTCGGCGTACCTGACGGTCAGCGAGGTGTTCCCGATGGAGACGCGGGCGCTCGCCATCGCGTTCTTCTACGCGATCGGCACGGCGGCGGGCGGCATCACCGGACCGCTGATCTTCTCCCGCCTCACCTCCACCGGCAGGCCGGGCGACACCGCCCTCGCGTTCGTCATCGGGGCGGTGCTGATGATCGCGGCCGGGCTGGTGGAGACGGTCTTCGGCGTCAAGGCCGAACGCAAGGGGCTGGAGAGCATCGCCAAGCCCCTCACGGCTCAGGACTGACGCGCGCGGCGGCCTTACGGCGCGGAAACACGCGTTCGTGTCCACTCTCCCTGTCCGCCGGAACCGCTCCGGCACCGACGAGGGAGAGCCGCATGGACGAGCACGGAGCAGGGACGGCCGGACGGTCCAGGAGGAAGGTCCTCGGAGCGCTCGGCGCCGCGCCGCTCGCCGTGGCGGGCGGCGGACTGCTGGCCGAGGGAACGGCCGCGGCGGGCACCGCGCCGTTCTCCCGGGGACGCGTCCCGGAGGCCGTGCGGCCCGGCGGATCGTACGACCGGTTCGTGGCCGGGCTCGCCGCGAAGGACAGGTTCAGCGGGACGGTCCTGATCGCGCACCGGGGCCGGACGGTCCTCGCGCGGGCGTACGGGATGGCCGACAGGGAACGGCGAATCCGGAACAGGACCGACACGGTCTACGCCCTCGCCTCCGCGTCCAAGCCGTTCACCGGCCTGGCGATCGTGCAGCTCGCCCAGCAGGGGAAGGTCAAGTTCCACGAGCCGCTGGGCACCTACCTGGACGGCTTCGCCGCCGACGTCGCCAAGCACGTCACCGTGCACCACCTGCTCACCCACACCGCCGGGCTGGGCGACCCGCGCCGGGACCCGACCCCGCCGAAGAAGGTCTACAACAGCGTCGAAGAGCAGATGAGGGACCTGGCCGAGTCGCTCCGCAAGGAGGAGCTCGAGTTCCCGCCGGGCACCCGCGGCGCGTACAGCAGCTCGGGGATGGACGTCCTCGGCGAGATCGTCGAGAAGGTCTCGGGGAAGCGGTTCGGTGACTACGTCCGCGAGCACATCTTCCTCCCCGCGGGCATGACCCGTTCGGCCTACTACACGCGTCCGCAGTGGCTGGAGGACGAGCGCATCGCGCACCCGTACATGCTCCAGGAGTCCGGCGAGCGCATCGACGGCGTCCGCCACCTGGAGGCGGGCGGCAAGCCCGGCACGATCCCGGGCGGCGGGCAGATCCCCGGCGGGAGCAACTCGGCCCGCAACTTCATCGGGACGGGCGGCGGGAACGGCTTCTCCACCGCGCCCGACCTCGTCCGCTTCGCCCGCGCCCTGATGGGCCACAGGCTGCTGAACCGCGCCTACACCGAGCTGTACGTCGGCGGGAAGGTCGTCAACGGGCCGATGCCGGGCGGCCCCGCCGACCCGTCCGCCCAGCAGGCGTTCCAGGCGTACGGTCCGGTCGCGCCGATCTTCAACGGCCAGCGGCTCATCACGCACGGCGGCGGCATCGCGGGCGGCTCGACCAACTGGAACGTCTACCTCGACACCGACTGGACGGGCGTCATCCTCTCCAACTACGACTACGACGCCTACGACGCCCTAGCCCCGCTCACCTCCCGCGAACGCCACGGCATCACCGACCCCCCGACCCCCTGACCACCCGCCCCCGGCCCTGCCGCGCGTTCCCGCGCCCCGACCCGGGCGGGCGGCGGTCACGGCACGAACTCGATCTCCGGGTGCCGCGGCGACGGGCCCGACAGCAGGCGGTCGTCGTGCCGCCGCAGATGCAGGTCGAAGAAGGAGCCGATGTACGCGCGCTGCGCGGCGACGGCCGTGCCCGGGTCGATCGTCCCGATGCGCTCGGTCATCTCGGCGACCACGTCCGGCGGGAGCGGCAGGGCGTTCTCCAGTTGCCGCACCAGCGGAGCGACGTCGGTGTAGGTCTGGTGCCCCGAGTCGCGGAGCCGCAACTGGAGGCGCCATCCCCGCAGGTGCCTCCAGAACCGCGCCCAGGACGGGTCGTTCCCGCGCCCGTGGGTCGCGTTGGCCATCAGCATGAACGGCCGGCCGAGCCCGGTGTACTGGACGGGGCCGTCGACGCTGCCGTCCAGGTCGATCCCGGCGCGGATCCGCCGGTCCCGCGCCATCGCCTGCGCCGCCGTGGCGCCGCCGAACGAATGGCCGAACATGCCGACCTTCGACAGGTCGAGGCTCCCGCGCACCCCGCGCGGCAGCCCGCGGTGCTCCGCGTCGGGGTTGCGCCCGGAGTCCAGCGCGGCCAGCTCGTCCAGGACGAACCTCGCGTCGTCCACGCGCACGCGCAGGGCCCGCGCGTAGTCGCGGGGGGACGGCTTGGGAGGCGTCCGGCCGCGCTCCACCCGGCCGCCGGGGAACTCCACGATCCCGGACTCGTGGGTGTGGTCGATGGTGACCACCACGTAGCCCCGGCTGGCCAGGTCCTCGACCAGGGCCGTGTTCAGCTCGCGCTCCGCGCCGTAGCCGGGGGAGTAGAGCACCACCGGATGGCCGCCGGGCCGTACGGCGACCGGCGCGCCCTCGTGCCCGTGCGTCACTGGGAAGTCGACGCCGTCCAGCGGCGTGCGCAGCCCCTGGCTCGTCTGCTGCTCGTACAGCTCCGACGCCGCCGGCGGGAACCACGGCGCGCGCGGGTGCCCGGCGGCGCCCCGCGCCGGGTACCACAGACTGACCATCAGCTCCCGGGGCGCGGGCGACGTCCACGGGTCCCGTCGCGAACGGTCGATCAGGTGCAGCGACGTCGTCCCGACGCGTCGCGGTCCCGTGGGCTCGGGCAGCGCCAGCCGCACCCGCCCCTCGCGCCGTTCGGGGCGACCTGCCGCCACCCGCCCGCCTGCACCGCCCGCGCGGACGTCACCGCCGGTGCCGCCGCCGGACCGGCTCCGGGAGCGCGGACGTTCGCGGTGGCCGCCGCCGGCACCGCGAGGAGCAGCCCCGTCGTACCGGCGGCGGCCAGCGCCAGGCGGCGCGCGCCGCGGCGGTGGGTCATCACGCTCATTCGGGTTCCTCACCGGTGGTCGAAGGCGGAGCTCGTCCGACGAGACTCCCCTCACCGGGGCGGCGGCGACAGCCCGTCGCCGCGATCTCAGGGACCGACCAGGGATGACCCTGAACGCCCTCCGGGGCGGCCCCCGCTCCTCGGTGAGGGGCGCGCGGTGAGGGCTCCCGGACCGGCGGGACGGCGCGGGAGTGTCACAGGGGGATGTTGCCGTGGCGTCCGACGCCGCGCGGGGCGGCGGCCAGCGCCTCGGCGACGCGCCGCCGCGAGTCGGCCGGGGCGACCGTCTCGTCCACGACGCCGAGGTCCAGGGCGCGGCCGAGGCCGCCGGCGGTGCGCCGGTGCTCCTCGGCGAGGCGCGCGAGCAGGTCCGGGCGCCGGTCCTCGGGCGCGGCGGCCAGCTCGCGGCGGTGCAGGATCCGGGCCGCGGCCTCCGCGCCCATCACCGCGATCTCCGCGTCCGGCCACGCGAGGACCCGGGTGGCGCCGAGGGAGCGCGAGTTCATCGCGATGTAGGCGCCGCCGTACGACTTGCGCGTCACCAGCGTGACCCGCGGCACCGACGCCTCGCCGAACGCGTAGAGCAGCTTCGCGCCGCGCCGCACGACGCCCTCCCACTCCTGCCCGACGCCCGGCAGGTAGCCGGGCACGTCCACGACCACCACGAGCGGCACGCCGAACGAGTCGCACATCCGGACGAACCGGGCGGCCTTCTCCGCGCTGAGCGAGTCCAGGCAGCCGCCCTTGCGCAGCGGGTTGTTGGCGAGGACGCCGACCGTCCCGCCGCCCACGCGGCCGAGCCCGGTGACCATGTTCGCCGCCCACTTCTCCTGGATCTCCTCGAACGCGCCGCCGTCCAGCAGCGCGCGCACCAGCGGGCGCACGTCGTACGCGCGGCGCGGGCTGGCGGGCAGCAGCGCGCCGGGGTCGGCGCCGTCGGCGGCCTCGCGCGGGTCGACGCGTCCCGGCGCGGCGAGCAGGGCCGCGAGGCGGCGGGCGCGGGCGAGCGCGTCGGCCTCGGACGAGGCGAGCACGTGCGCGACGCCCGAGCGGCGGCCGTGCGCGTCGGGCCCGCCGAGCCCGGCCATGTCGATGTCCTCGCCGGTCACGCTCCGCACGACGTCCGGGCCGGTGACGAACACCCGCGCGTCCGGCGCCATGATCACCAGGTCGGTGAGCGCGGGCCCGTACGCCGCGCCGCCCGCCGCCGGGCCGAGCACCACCGAGAGCTGCGGGACGCGGCCGGACGCGCGGATCATCGCCGCGAACATCCGCCCGATGCCGTCCATCGACTCCACGCCCTCGCCGAGCCGGGCGCCGCCCGAGTGCCACAGCGCGATCACCGGGACGCCCTCGCGGGCCGCGGTGTCGATCGCCTCGGCGATGTGCCCGCCGCCGCTGCCGCCGATCGCGCCGCCCATCACCGCGCCGTCCGTGCAGTACGCGACGACGGGGACGCCGCCGGCGCGCCCGCGCACGGCGGTCACGTTGGAGTCGTCGGCGGGCCGCAGCGGCGCCGACATCGTCCCCGGGTCCAGGAGCGCGGCCAGGCGGCGCGACGGCCTGCGCGGGTCCTCGGTCTCGCGCGGCTCCGCGACGGCGGCCGTTGAACGCAGTGGCATCCGGGTCCCCCTAGCGGTTCGGCGTCCCGACGAGCCTGAACGCCCGCGCTAAAGCGGACCTTGCCCGACGGGGCTCCGGCCAGGGCCCGCTCGCCTCGCGCGCCGCTTCGCGTGCCGCGACGGATCAGCCGGCCGCCGGACGGCCCCGGCGGTCCCGGTGCTCGCGCGCGTCGCGGCGGTCACGGGCGGTGGGGACGATGCTCAGCCGCTCGGAGGGCCGGGCGTCGGAATATAACGCGCGGACGGCCTCGGACAGGTCCGGGTGCACCCACTCGGCCTTCGCCAGGCCGGTCACGTCGAGGATCCGCTCGGCCAGGCCCGAGGCTCCCGCGACGGCGAAGCCCACGCCGAGATCCTCGGCGGCGCCGGCGGCCACGACGAACGACGACAGGCCGCTGGCGTCGCAGAACGCCAGCTCGGCCAGATGGACGATGACGCCCGCCTCGTCCCGGCGGGCGCCGGCGCCGTCCTCGCCGCCCGCGTGCTCGGCGGCCTCGCCCAGGAGCACGATGAGGCGGTCGGTCAGCGTGCGGCTGTTGGAGGCGTCGATCTCGCCCCCCAACGTCACCAGCACATGCCGGCCCAGCTTGGAGGTCTGCATCCGCAGAGGTGCCACGGCGTCCACCTCTTCACACCGTCCGGGGTCCGGGGACAGGGGCGCCAGGCCGGTCCTGGCGACCGCGAAGCTAGGACACGCACCCCGTGAGAGCGCTCTCACGAGATACCGTTCAGTAAATCGAACTCCCGCCCGAAACGCCAGAAGCCGGGCGGGTGGGTTCGCGTTCCCGCGACCGCCGCGCCGCCGGGCCCGACCGTCCGCGCCACGGTTCCAGCGGCGCGCGCCACGGTTCCACCGTTCCGCCGAGGACGGCCGGACCGTCCGAGGGCGTGACCGCCCGGCCGCGCCGGGACCGGTGCCCGCGCCCGGCGCCGCGCGCGGAACCCATTCACCGGATTTATGACCCGCTGACATTACCCGGCCGGTTCTCCCGGTGCCATGGTAATGGCGTTCCCCGCCTCTTGTTCGGATGCTCCCTTCCGGATTCCCCCCGGTCCCGGGGAGCAGCGAATTCCCTCCCCGCCAAGAGGCGTGCCTTCGGTGCCGACCGGGAGAAAAGGAAAGGGACGGATGAGACGGTGGTCACGATCCGATGAGGCGCGGCCGGCACGGTCGCGCCGTTACCGTGCGGGCGGCGTCGCCGCCGCGCTGACCGCCGCCACCTTCGCGGTGGCGCCCGGAACGGCCTTCGCCGGCGAGCTCGGCATCTCCCAGGAGGTGCAGCAGCAGAACCAGTGGTGCTGGGCCGCCAGCGGCCTGACGATCGCTAAATTCCTCGGTAAGGGAAACGTCAGCCAGAACGATTTCTGCAACCTCGCCCGCGGTTATCCGCAGGGTTCGCGCTGCCCGAACCAGGCCGGTTACCTGCAATGGGCGCAGCGGGCGTTCCAGCAGCTCGGGATCTCCCCGGGCCAGGTCACCGGACCGCTGTCGTTCCAGGCCATCAACACCGAGATCGACGGCCGGCGGCCGATCGAGACCGGCATCTACTGGACCGCGGGCGGCGGCCACGCGCAGGTCATCTACGGGTACGAGCCGAGCGGCCAGACCGTCGCGTACGGCGACCCGTGGCCGTCCAGCCCCCGCTACGGCGAGATGTCGTACCGGAGTTACGTGAACAACGGCCAGTTCCGCTGGGGCGAGGCGCTGTCCCAGGTCGGTGCACGGTGACGAGGAGACCCCCGATGACCAGTGAACGCACACGGCGCGGCGCCCGGCTGGCGGCCGGCTCCGCGGCGCTAGGGATCGGAGCCGCGCTGTTCGCCGGCTACGGCTCGGCCATGGCCGACGCGCCCCCGGCCCCCGCCCCGTCCGACGTCGCGGCGGCGCAGCGGGTGGCGGCGGACCGGCAGACGACCGAGAAGGTCGCCCGGTACTTCGTCCGCCTCGACCGGCACCGCGCGGGACAGTTCACCGCGGCGGGCGTCAGCAAGGCCGCCGCGGACGCCAAGGCGCCCACCCTCGACGGCCGGGTCCACCCCGTCTACTCGCTGAACCCCGCCTTCGTCCGCGGGTCGTACGGGAGCGCCGAGGTCGCGACGTTCGCCTACCTGGCGGTCGGCGCGCGGTCGGCGACCGGCCAGCAGGCGTCCCTGTGGCTGACCAAGGGCGCCCGGAACTGGGAGGTCACCAACATCATCTCCGGTACGGAGGAGACCGCCTACCCCGCCAAGGCGGGCACGGGCACGGTGTTCACCGAACCGCAGATCAACGCCTGGTACCGGCTCGACGGCGACCGGGTGACCGGGCTCAACGAGGCGGCGCGGACCTCGGTCGGCGCGCGCGGGACGACGCTCGCGTCGTACCAGGCCCTGGTGCACGCCCGCTACGCCGACAAGATGCCCGGCTCGAAGTACGTGCGCGAGGGCAGGCTCGGCGGCGTGACGCCGAACACCGGAGTCCGCACCGGCGACGGTGACGGCGGCGGCGTCCCGGGCATCGCCCTGATCGCCCTGGCCGGCGGCGGTCTGACGCTGGTGACCGGCGCCGCCGTGCGCCTCGGCCGCCGCGGCCGCGCGTCCGCGTCCGGCTGACCGTCCGACCGGTGCGTGCGGGCCCCGGTGCCCATCCGGGGCCCGCGTCCCGTCCCGCCCTCGCCCGCCGCCGTCATCCCTCCCCGGAGCGGGCGAGGGCGAGCGCGGGCAGGCCCGGGTGCGCGGCCGGATGCGCGTCCCACCACGCGGCGTACACGTCGTTGGACCGGACGAGCCCGAGGTAGATCCGGGTGAGGGAGTCGCGCAGCCGCAGCGCCACCGGGCGCGCCTCCGGCCGCCACATCAGGACGACCCGCTGCGCCAGCGGATCGCCGGTGAGCCTGCGGAACACGACCCCCTCGCGGGGCAGCGCCGTCGGCTGGTAGATGCCGACCGCCCTGCCGGTCCGCACGATCGAGGAGGAGATCTGCCAGTCGCCCGACCAGAAGCGCACCCGCGGCTGGAACCCCGCGCCGCGGCACACCTCGCGGAAGTACGCGGGGAACGGCCCGTCGTCGGCAGGGTCGTCGACCCAGTCGCGGTCGGCCAGGTCGGCGAGGTCCACGGTGCTCCTGGCGGCGAGCGGGTCGCGGGACGACATCCCGACGAACAGCGGCTCGCGGTCGATCAGGACGCACCGTTCGACGCCGGCGGGCTCCTCGGCGGCGTGCCCCACCGGCTCCTGGACGAAGCCCACGTCGAGCGCGCCGGACGCCAGCAGCGGCGGGATCCGCCCGGCGCCCTGGTCCACCCGCAACTGGATCTGCGTCTCGGGGGCGAGCGTGCCGAGGTGCTCGCCGAGGAGGGTCAGCGCCGGGCACGCCTGCGCGCCCAGCCTCAGCAGGGGACGGGCCGCGCCGCCGGCGCGGCTCCCGGCGAGGGTGGTGTTGAGGTCGTCGATGCACGCGAGCACCGCGCCAGCCCGCGTGGCGACCTCGGCGCCGATGGGCGTGAGCGCCACGCCGGAGGGGGAGCGGACGAACAGCCGCACGCCGAGGTGCTTCTCGACCCGGCGGAGCATCGTGCTGACCGCGGGCTGGGTGAGGTCGAGCCGCGCCGCCGCCTTGCCGATGCTGCCGGTCTCCGAGACGGCCACGATCATCCGGAGGTGCTGGGGACCCAGATCCATACGGACTCCCGATCAGGTTCCTGATCCCCCGAGACGCCCATATGTTAACTCTCTTTCCAGATACCGACGAGTCCCCAGGTCCGGCGGGGTGCGCGCCCCCGATCCGGAGACGAACGCTCCCGGCCGGAGCGTTCTCCGGCCGGGAGCGGACATCGGCTTCGCGGGCTTCGCGCGCGGACGCCGGGTGTGCTCGGCGCGTGCGGTCGGCGCGTGCGGTCAGCGGGTGCGCCGGCGCAGCCTGCGGGTCAGCAGGAGCGCGACCGCGCCGACGGCGATGGCCGCGACCGCCATCGCGGCGGGCCACATGACGGTGCCGCCCGTGTGCGGCAGGACCCCGTTCCGCTCGCAGCCGTCGGACGCCTTGCCGCTCTTGCCTCCGGGCTGATGCTCGCAGCCGCCGCACTTGCCGTCGCTCGACGCGTCGTTCGACCCGCCGGAACCGCCGCCCGACCCGTTCGGCGGGCAGACGCAGTTCGACGCGCCGCCACCGCCGCCGGACCCGCCGGACGGGCAGCCGCACGCGCCTGAACCGCCGCCCGAACCGCTGGCGGAACCGCCGCCCGACGCGTTGGGCGGGCAGACGCAGTTGGACGTGCCCGGGTCCGATCCGTTCTGCGCCGGGGTCTCGTCCGGGCCGCACCGGCGCGGCGCCTGCGGGCGGGGCGCCTGCTGGGGCGGCGCGGCGGGCTGGTGTGTGGCGGGCACGTGCGAGGAGTGCGAGACGTGGTGCTTCTCCGGCGCGGCGGAGTGGTGCGGGTGCGCACCGGCCGGCGCCGGCCGTACGGGAGCCGGATGCGAACGCACCGGGTGCTTCGGACGGTCCACGACGACGGCGGCCCGCGCGGCGGCCCGGCGGTGCGCGTAGCGCAGGACGGCCGTGTTGACCAGGTGCTTGCCCGGACGGGCCGACGCGTCCACCCGGGCCCGGACCGCGACGGTGCGGGACGAGCGGTAGGGCACGCTCCGCCACCGGCACACCACGCGGCCGGCCTGGGCGCGGCACCCCCTGCCCTTCACGGAGGTGAGCTTCAGCCCCTTCGGCATCGCGTCGCTGAGCCGTACGCCGAACGCGGGAACCATCCCGACATTGCGCACGGTGATGGTGAAGGCGGCCGTCCCTTTCGGTCTCGCCTTCGGCGTGGACGTCTTCTTGGACAGTGCCAGGCGCGGCGGCGTGGGCGGTCCGTCCGCGGGCAGGGTCGCCGCGATCGCCGGCCCGCAGGTCAGCATCGCGGCCGTGAACATGGCGGCCATCGCCGCGGCGGAAGAGTGGAGCCGAGGAGAACGCAACGGGAACCCAATCGAGATCGTTCGTCGGAGGCCGGAGCCCTACAGGAGTGCTACGCACGGTAATCATGCTGGTCCGGCGAGTGATCCTCAACGAGGCGCGCGGGCCGTTCGGCACACCCGGAACCGGCCCCGGCGCCCGTCGCGGACGTGGCGAACGGGGCAGACCTCCGCGTGTCCCGTGCCCGATGATGTGGATACCGGACCGCCGCCGAGGGCGCGGTGACGGACCTGGAGGCGACATGGCGGGTGAGGGCGGAGCCGGATGGGGGCCGTTGCGCGGCGAGTTCGCGGAGATGCGGTATCTCGCGGCGGAGCTTCGCAGCCTCGCCGACCGGCACGGGCGGTCCCCGGCGGCGCTGGAGGCGCTGCTGCCGTACTCGCGCTCGACGCTGGCCGAGCGGCTCAGCGGCGCGTCGCGCCCGAGCTGGGGGTTCGTGGAACGCCTGGTGGAGATCTGCGCCGGCGCCGCGCCCGACGCCCGCGACGCGGCGCTGGCCAGGCTGCGGGCGCTGTGGGAGGCGGCCGATCCGGCCCGGGGCGGCCCGGGGACGGCGATCGTCCCCGAGCGGGGCGGCGGCGCCGAGCTCGTCGCGAGCCTCGGCGAGGCCGCCGAGGCGCGGCGGCACACGGCGGGCGTGGACCTCGCGCTCACCACCAACACCAAGTACCTCGCGGGGCTGAGCGCCGCCCTCGTCCAGCTCAACGAGATCGTCATGCGGCTCACCGGGGAGCGCGACGCGCTGCAACGGCGGATCGCCGAGCAGGCGATGGGCCGGGCGATGCGGCAGGCGCGGCTCACCGAGCAGGAGCTGGAGGACACGCAGCGGCGCCTGGAGGAGGCGGTCGGCGCGCAGAGCGAGACCCAGGACCTGCTGGCCGAGGCGATGCGGCAGCGCGCCGAGGCGCAGCGGCTCAAGGACGCGGCGTTCGAACGGCTGGAGACCGCGATGCGCCGCATCGCCGACCTCGACGGCATGGCCGCCGCCGCGCAGGCCGCACGTCCGGACGCCCCGGCCGCGACGGGCGAGGTCCGGCTCGTCGTGGACGAGGACCTCAGCGGCGTGGACGAGCTGCTCCGGCGGGCCGGTGAGGCGCTTCACCGGGAGGCCGACAACCTGGAGCACCTCGGCTCCGCGGCCCTGTCCGGCGAGGGCATCACCGCGGACGGGAGCGCCCGGCCGGCGCGGCGGCCCGCGCCGGTGCGGACGCCGCAGGCGTGGCGCAGCGTCCCTCCGCGCAACCGCCGCTTCACCGGACGCGAGTCGGTGCTCGCCGAGCTGCGCGCGGGGGCGGGGGCGGCACGGTCCAGGTGATGACCGGCATCACGGGCGTGGGCAAGACGCAGATCGCGGTCGAGTACGCCCACCGGTACCAGGGCGAGTACGACGCCGTCTGGTGGATCCCCGCCGACCAGCCCGTTCTGGTCCGGTCGTCGCTCGCGGCGCTGGCGCCCGACCTGGGCCTGCCCCCGTGAGCGCGACGGGCATCGAGGACTCGGCGCGGGATGTGCTGAACGCGCTGCGCCTCGGCGAGCCGTTCTCCCGGTGGCTGGTGGTCTTCGACAACGCCCACGACCCGCAGGACCTCGTCGGCGCGCTGCCCTCCGGCCCCGGCGACGTCCTGGTCACGAGCCAGGACCCGACCTGGCGCAAGATCGTCGATCCGGTGGCCGTGGACGTCTTCACCCGGGCGGAGAGCGTGGACTTCCTCCGCGCGCGCGTGCCGAGGAACGTGCTCGGCCCCGCGGACGCGGACCTGCTCGCGGGGACGCTCGGCGACCTCCCGCTCGCGCTGGAGCAGATGGCCGCGCTGATGGCGGAGACGGGGATGGAGCTCGACCAGGCCCTCGGGCTGCTCGGCGAACGTCCGCACTCGGTGCTCGAGGAGGGGAAGCCGACCGAGTACCCGCTCCCACTGACCGCGGCGGTGCAGTTGTCGTTCATGAACCTCGCCGCGAAGACGCCGGACGCGGCGGTGCTCCTCCGGAGCCTCGCCTTCTTCGGGGCCGCACCGATCCCGATCGACATGTTCGACGCGCGCGGGTGGCTCTCGGCGGAGCTCTCCGCGGCGCTCGCCGACCGCATCCAGCTCAGCGCGTCGATCAGGTGGATCGTCGGCTTCGGTCTCGCCCGGCTCGACCCCGCCGACCGCACGCTCCAGGTGCACCCGCTGACGCAGGCGATCGTCCGCGAGAACCTGGACGAGCAGGAGCGGGAGCAGCGACGGCACGACGCGCACCTGCTGCTGGTCGCGTACGCGTCATCGGACCGGGACCCGCTGGAGGGCGGGCGGCGCGCGGTGGCGCTCCTCCCGCACCTGCTCGCCTCGGGCGCCGTGGACTGCCAGGCGCCGGAGGCCCGCGCGTACGTCCTCGCGACGGCCCGCCACCTGCGCGCGCGGGGCGACTTCCGGACGGCCGCCGACCTGCTGGAGGGCTTCGTCGACGAGTGGCGCGACCGGCTCGGCCCCAACGACCCGGACCACCTGGCCGCGGGCTCCGAGTACGCCGAGGTCCTGCGCAGGCTCGGGTTGTTCGACGCCGCCCACACCCGGGCCGAGAAGACGCTGGGAGGCACCGAACTGCCAGGCTCCGACGCGTTCACCATCGGACTGCTGGGCGCCGGCTCCGCGCGCTCCCGCGACGTCGCCGACTACACGCGCGCGGCGGAACGGGACGCCGACCGGCTGGCGCGGGCGGTCGCGGCCTTCGGGAAGGACGACCCGCTGACCCGCCAGGTGTCCCTGGAACTGGCGCTCGACGTCTGCCTCGCGGGCGACCACGCCAGGGCGGCGCGGCTGTACGGGGAGGCCGTGCGGATGGAGGCCGACCTGGACACCGCCGACGTGTTCCGGCTCATGGCCGCGCGGTTCGGCGTGGTGCGCACGGCGCGGCTCCTCGGCGACTTCGCGACCGCCTTCGACGCCGGCGAGGACGCGCGCGTCCGGGCCACCGGCCTGTTCGGCCCGGACCATCCGCTGGTGCTGGGCCTGAGCCTGGAGCTCTCCGTCGCGCTGCGCGGCCTCGGCCGGGGCCCGGAGGCGCTGAAGGCCGTCCGCGACGCCCACGCGCGCAGCCTGCGCCGCTGGGGTTCCGAGCAGCCCGAGACGCTGGCCCTCGCCGCCGCCCTCGTGAACGCGCTGGGCGTGAACGGCGAGACCTTCGAGGCGATGAGGCTCGCGCAGGAGGCGGTGCCCGCGCACGACATCGTCTACGGGCCGGACCACCCGTACGCGCACGCGTTCCGGAGCGACCTCGCCGTGCTGCACCGCGCGGCCGGCGAGCCCGAGGCGGCGCTCGCTCTCGCCGCGCACGCGCTGGACGGGCTGGAGCGGCGGCTCGGCGGGGCCCATCCCGCCACGTTCGCCGCGGCGATCGGGCACGACGGCGCGCTCGCCGCGCGGGGCCGCGCCGACGAGGCGTGCGAACGCGGCCGCGCCCTGCTCGACGAGCTGGCCCCGCGGTTCGGCGCGGACCATCCGCTGGCCCTGGCGTGCGCCGCGAACCTGGCCCTCGACCTCTCCGCGCTCGGCCGGCACGAGGAGGCGGAGGCCGTGCGGGACGCCGCCGCCCCCGCCTACGCCCTCCGGCTCGGCTACGCCGACGCCGTGGCCTACGCCGCCGGCCGCCGCGTCGAAACCCTCATCGACCTCCCCTGACCCGGCCGGGACCCTGGGGGTCAGGCGTGTTCGAAGCGGCGGACGTCCTGGCCGGGACGCCACAGGAGGATGGTCATGGCCTTGCCCTCCACCCGGGTGAGGACGGCCTCCTCGATGTCGGCCTTGAAGAAGTGCGAGTCGCGGAACGAGTCGGGGTCGAGCCCGCGCGCGTCCAGCATCGCGGCGATCTCGGCGGGGTCGGTCGCCGCGACCGCCCGGCCGGACACCTTGGCGTCGCCCGGCGCCGCGGCCGGGTCGTCGGCGCTGAGGATCAGCGGCGGCCCGTGCAGCGCGAACCGCGGGTCGCGCCGCAGGTCGGCGGCCTTCCGCGCCCCCGGCATCGACCCGAACCACAGGTCGCCGCCGATGAAGTACGCCTCGATGCCGCTGACCCGCGGCGAGCCGTCCTCGCGCAGCGTCGCCAGCGTCTTGTGCTTGTGCGCCTCGAACGCCTCCCGGACCCGTTCCGCGAACTCCGGCGCCGAATCGGCGACCTCTCGCCACGTGCTCATGGGCTCCCCCCGACCGTCGCTCACCGAAGTCCCCACCCTGGCATCCGGGTCCGACACTCCGAGCGCGCCGCCCGGCTACTCGCGCTTCCGCGCCGGGGGAGCGGCGGGCTCGTCGGGACGCGGCTGGGACGGGCGTCCGGCGATCAGGTCCTCGATCGACCGGGCGAGCTGCGCGACGGGCTGGTGCAGGCGCCTCTCGCGGGCCGCGGAGCGGCGGAGCTTGCGCGAGCCCTCGCGGTAGCGCCAGCGGGCCCAGGGCGATCCCGGACGGGCGAGGCGGACCGCGCCGACGAACGAGAACACGCTGACGAAGATGCCGATCAGCCCCGTCCACACCTTCCCCTTCAGCAGGGTGATCACCGCCATGGACAGGTTGAACAGCAGCGTGACGGCGATCGCCCACGCGCCGCGCGCGAAGTCGTCGGCCTGGTCCTCGCTGACGGCGGCCATGCCGAGCGGCCGCAGGCCGAGCAGCGCCAGCCCGCACAGGGCGACGGCCACGAACACCACCTGGACCGACAGCCGGCCCTGCTGCGTCCAGTACACGTCGTCCAGGTGCAGGACGAGGGCGAACTCGTCCAGGACCAGTGCCGTCCCGGCGCCGAACACCGCGGCGAGGGCCGCCGCGGCGGCCGAGGTGGAGTCGCTCACCATCAGGCCGCCGACGCCGCCGACGCACATGAACACCAGCCCGAAGACCACGTGGTGGATGTGGTGGCCGCCGGGCGTGACGTTGCCCGGCCACCAGCGGGCCCGCCGCCGGATCATGCGGACGCTGAACCGGATGAACAGGAACGCCAGGATGAACGCGACCAGGAAGAACAGCATCCGCAGCCGGCCGCCGTCGACGATCTCCCGCGAGAACCATGCGCCCATGACCGGGGTCGTCCCCGCCTGGACGCCGCGCCGCCGGGATCCGCCCAAAACTGGCCGCCTCTTTGCCGGCGGTTGGGACGCCCTCGGCGGTCTCGGCCGGAGGAGGCCGCCGGGGGGCGTCCGGGGCGGGCCTCAGGAGCGGTCGCCGCGGAGGAGGAAGAGGCCCGCGGCCGAGCCGATGGCGAAGACGCCGGTGACGACGCTGATCACGATCTGCGTCGCGCCGTCGAACGCGTAGCTCGTCGAGACGTTCACGGCGATCGCGACGGCGAGCACGAACCAGAGCACGGGCTTCATCAGGGGGTCCTTCCAGGGAGAACGACTGCGCTTGACCTGTGATCGACTCTTCCACCGCGGGACCGTCCGCCGGATGAGCGCACACTCCCGAACCTGTGGTGTAGCCAGCTACACCGGGCGGCGGACCCGCGCCCCCGGGGGCCGGGCAGGCGGGAGCGCGGCGAGCCTCGACGGCCGCCCGCGCGTCTTCTCCGGGCTCGGGACCCCTCCCGTGCGGCGGCGGCTACCGTGGCCACGGAGGAGCTCAGAAAGGATCGGCGACATGACGATGCGGAGCCCGGTCGGCAAGGTCGACATCCTTCCGAAGGAGATGGGGAGCCTGACCACGGAACTCCCGCCCGCCGAGCCGGGCACGCTCTTCGTCATGGGGACGAACGGCGGGATGTGCGTCTCGCCCGACGCCGGGTTCGACGTGGTGTTCGGGCGCTGCGAGCCGGACGTCCACGTCTGCGTCGGCGCGAACGACCCGCACGTCAGCCGCCGGCACGGCTACATCACCCGCGAGCGGACGCGGTGGGTGCTGCACAACGTCGGCAGGCTGGCCATCCGGTTCCCCGGCTCGCGGCTGGTGCTCGGCGGGCACCGGGCGGAGCTGCCGGTGGCGTACACGCCGCTGTTCATCGTCGCGCCGCGGCAGGAGCACCTGCTCGAAGTGCGGATCGCCGCCCGCGCGCCGGCCCCGCGGCCCCGCGACATGTACGAGGTCGACACCCACAACCCCGACGAGTGGGAGCTGAGCCCCACCGAACGGCTCGTCCTGGTGTGCCTCGGCCAGCGCTACCTGCGGCAGGAGCCGTCGCCGCAGCCGCTCACCTGGGCGCAGGCCGCCGACGAGCTCGCACGGCTGCGGCCGGGGGAGCGGTGGAGCGCGAAACGGGCCGCCCGCGTCGTCACCGAGGTGCGCAAGCGCCTCAGCACCAAGGTGGACGGGCTCCTGGAGGAGGAGATCCCGCCGCCGCTCGGCAACACCCTCAACCACAACCTCATCACCGAACTGCTGCTGACCGCCACGCTCGTCACCACGGACCTGACCCTGCTGAACCCATGAGAGTCCCGGCTCGCGCGGCGGGCGTGCGGACCGGGGATGCGGTCAGGGACGGGGAAGGGCGCCGGCGGCCGAGTTCGCCAGGCGCGTCGCCATCGAGCACTGGGTGCGGGTCTCGGCGGAGCCCTGGACGACGAGGAACAGCATCTCGATCGCGTCCTCGCCGTTCTGGTCGGCGTACGAGCGGTGGACGACGCGGACCAGGCACGTCCCGTCGCCCTCGCCGTCCGGTTGGACGAAGGCGCGGCGGCCGCCCAGGCGCGTCGGGCGGCCGTCCGCCGCGCCGAGGGGCTGCCCGCGGTCGAAACGCAGCTTCACCTGGAGGTCCCTGGTGGTGCTGTGCCACTGGCAGTCCCACCCCCCGAACCCGATGTCAGGGTCGCTCGCGTCGATGCCCGGAACGACGTCGAGCGCGCGGGCGCCGAGCAGCGCGCAGGCGTCCTGGTGGGCCAGCGAGCGCGCCGGGAGCGGCGGGGTCCTGCGGGGGAGCGGCCCGCGGTCCAGCACCCGGGCGGCGCCGTCG
Organism: Actinomadura sp. J1-007; assembly: GCF_009793335.1. Classification (GTDB taxonomy): domain Bacteria; phylum Actinomycetota; class Actinomycetes; order Streptosporangiales; family Streptosporangiaceae; genus Spirillospora; species Spirillospora yumaensis. The sequence goes on from NZ_WING01000001.1 coordinate 6,961,770, forward strand.
GCCGCCGTGTCGGCGATCGCGCACAGCGGCGCGGGCCCCTTCTCGGTCTGCCTCGCGGTGACCGTGACGTTCGTCGCGCCGTCGGGGGCGGGCAGCAGGAGCGTGCGCTCGCACTCGTCGTCCTCGGGACGCTCGGCGACGAGCCGGATCCGGCCCACGGTCCTCGCCACGACCGCCTGCTCGGGGCCCGGCCCGCTGTTGAGGTTCACCTTGACGTCCACGACGTTCTCGTCGCCCGAGGAGACGATCACGTCGCACCGGTCGAAGTTGCCGTAGTCCCTGTCGAGCTCGGTCTCGCCGTACCTGCCGAACGCCTCGGCGGAGACCAGCGCGCAGGGCTCGGCGGTGCGCGGATCGCCGATGACGGACGCGGGTCTCGCGGGGGACGGGTCCTTGTCCTCGCCCTCCGCGAGGAACGGCGTGAACGGCAGCGCGGCGACGAGGGCGGCGACGGCCGCTCCCGCGAGGAGGAGGCGCGGGCGGTGCGTCGCGAACGCCGCCACGGCCGCCCACGTCAGGCCGCGCGGCCGTTCCTCCGGTTTGGACCGCGTGTCCTCCTCCGTCACGGTGACGACGGCGTGGACGGGCAGCTCCGGTTCCGCCGTGCCCGCCACCGCGTCCAGCAGCCTGGCCGCTTCGGCGGCATCGGGCCGGTCCGCCGGGTCGGGCCGCGACAACGCTTCCAGGACCTCGTCCAGCGGCCCCGCCTCGGCGGGCGGCTCGTCCGCGCCCGGCTCGTCCGCGCCCTGGCGGGGCGGGCCCGGCTCGTCCGCGCCCTGGTGGGGCGGGCCTCCCATGACCAGCGCTCGGACGGTCGCGCCTAGGGAGAACACGTCCGACGCGGGCTCGGGCCGTCCGCGGACGACCTCGGGGGCGGCGAAGGCCGGGGTGTGGCTGACGGCGCCGTTCGACGTGACCGTCTCCCGGCCGCCGAACCGGTACGCGGCGCCGAAGTCGGTCAGCTTGGCGGTCCCGTTCTCGGTGACGACGATGTTGCCCGGCTTGATGTCGCAGTGCACGATGCCCGCGGCGTGGAGGGCCGCGAGCGCGCCCGCGATCTGCGCGCCGATGCGCGCCGCGACCTCCGGCGACACCGCCGGCCAGCTCTCCAGGCTCCCGCCGGGCACGTACTCCATGACCAGCCAGGACGTGCTGCGCCCGCGCGCCCGCACGCGGACGGCGTCGTACAGGGTCACCACGTGCGGGTGGCTGAACCGCGCCAGCGCCCGCGCCTCGGCCCGCAGCCGGTCGAACGCGGTGGTGCTGTCGTCCCCGAGCAGGGCCCGTTTCAGCGCGACGCGCCTGCCGAGCTCCCGGTCGTCGGCCAGCCACACCTCGCCCGTTCCCCCGCGGAGGGGCCCTTTGACCAACCGGAACCGTCCAGCGATCTCCGCTCCCAAGCGCACCGCGACTCCTCTCACCCGGGAACGCCCACAGCCACGCGTGATCGAACCTACTGCGTGACAGACCGGACACACGCCGTTTCTCCGACACCGGCCGCCACTGGTCGCGCACGAGGCGTTCCCCGCCGCACGGGACGGGCGCGCCGTACGGCCGAAACCGCGTTTGCGGGCCTGTCGGTCCAATGGTGCGCGCGATCGTCCGTCAGGACCGTGACCTCCAACGCGAAAGTCGGCTGGAATGCGCGTTCAATTCGATCCTTGGAACAGCGGCGCGCTCGGGGAGGGGCGCCTGAGCCGGACGGAGCACCCGGGGACGCGTGCGGCTGGGCCGGGCGCTGGGCCGAGGGGGCCGTGCGGTTCTACGGTCGGCCGGTGTTCAGGCGGGCCGCGGTGCGGCGGGCGAACTCGCCCGCCAGGGCGCGGGCCAGGGCGTCGTCGAAACGGGGGTGCCGCTCCAGGAACTGGAGCGCCTCGGCGAGCTCGTCGGTGGTCAGCCGGCCGACCGGCTTTCCCGACCAGGCGCCGCGGCGGGCGCCCGCGGAACGGTCCTGGCCGGCGTCCGGCGCCGGGCGAGCGTGCCGCGCCCGGCTCGGTTGCGTCTGCTCCACCTCGTGCTCCCTTTCCTCACATCGGCGCACCGGTCTGTCGGCGCGCCGTCCGCAGCTCGTCGCCGGCCGCCGCACATGTGCTGGATTCCCGTTCGCTTTCCAAATACAGTGGCCGAGTGCATTGGTGGAATCAGCAGGCTTTCGATGGAGCCGCGGAGGCCCAGGCGGCGGATCCGTCTCCGGGAAATCTGATGGCCGCGGCCCAGGTTCAGGCGCTCATCTCGATCGCCGAGGCGCTGCACCGCATCGCCGCCGTCGTCGAAGACCGGGACAGACAGGACGCGTTCACGGGGGACTGATCGGACCGGCCATGGAATACCGCTGCGCGGGGAAATGCACGGCGGTATTCCATGGCCGTTCGCCGTTCTCAGAGTTCTCAGACCTCGCTGAACGACTTGCGCTCCGACCTGGCGCCGTTCGACGGCGCGAGCCGGGAGGTCCGGGCGGCGGGCGGGCGCAGGGTGCCCGCACCGTTCTCGGCGGGGTGCTCCCCGTTGGACGCCACGGGAGCGAGCTTCTCCTCCAGCGCCGGTTCGGCACGGGACGCGTCGGAGCCGTCGGCGTCCGCGTCGCGCGGGGGCCGGGCGGGACGGTCCCGCAGGCGGCCGGCCGCCTGCCGGAGCGCGTGCTCGCCCACCAGGCGGGTCAGCTCCAGGCCCCAGCAGTCCAGCTTGTCGGCGTCGGTGAGGTCGTCGCGCTGCTGGAGCTCAGCGGCGAGCCCGCCGAGCCGCTGGGCCTCCGCCAGGTCGAACTCGCGCATCAGGTGGCAGCAGAGCTCGGCCAGGGCGGCGTGGTCCCGTTCGAAGGAGAGCCCGGCCAGGTCGTTGCGCGACAGCCTGCTGAGCGCCCGTTTCCGCTTCAGGTCGCGGTCGGCGACGCGCAGCAGGCCGTTGAGGACCGTGATGGGCCCCATGCCGGTCCGCTGGCCCTGCGCCGGGGTGAGCGACAGGCGGAGGGCGACCGCCGAGCCGAGCCCGGCCGCCATGACGCGCGCGACCGCCAGGCTCGTGGACGACGTCGCGTCCGGCAGCCCGAACCGCCAGCCCGCCGCCGTCACCGCGAACAGGAAGATGACCGACGCGCTGGTGTTGATGAAGACGTAGAGCAGGCCGCCGGGCGACAGCAGCGCCGCGACGGGCCTGTCCCGGTAGCGCGCGACGAGCTCCGCGCTGCCGATCCCGCCGCCGAGCAGGGCGGCCAGGAGCATCTCGATGACCACGGGTCCGCCTTCCTAAGCGCTTCGGGTGTTCGGGCGGGCGGCGGGGCGCTCGTCGGCGCCGCTCCGCCTGGGCAGCAGGGTCGGGCGCTGCCGGGCGGGGACCTCGGCGCCCTCGCAGCGGAGGAATTCCAGGAGCCATTCCGCGGGGCCCGTCGCGAGCCCGGTGCGGATCTGAACGGACTGGTCCCGTCCATGGAGGAATGTCAGCATCCACCCGGCGGGGCTGCACGCCGCGGTGGTTCGAATTTGTGACTGCATGAGAAATAGGGTTCCGTGCGGGCGTCCCGAAGTCGACCAGCCATACGGCGGGCCTTTCAGATTGGCCGCAATATGTCCGGCACTTTTCTGGGGATCTACCGAAGGGCGGCCTTCGATCTCCCGCAGACCGGCACCTCCCGGCTATAGCGTCCAGACCGCGTGCCGGGGCCGCATGTCGGTGCGATGGCCGCGCATATGCCCACATCCGCCCGCCGGAATTCCCGCGCGCCGCGTTCGCCGCCGCCTTTCGCGGACGCGGGATTTCAGGCGTCCTCGGCGGCGGGCACGGGAAGGCCGGGGAGCGCCGACCGGGTCGGGCGGACCTCGATGATCTCGTACGTGACGGCGCCCGAACGGTGGAACGGGTCCTCGGCGGCGATCCGTTCGACGCGCTCGCGGTCGGTGCCCGAGGCGAGGAAGACGCCCCCGGTGCGCGGGACGCGGCGTCCCGCCAGCAGGAACGTCCCGTCGGCGAGGTACCGGTCGACGAACGCGTAATGCTCGGGGACCAGCCGGTCGATGGCGTCCAGCGAGCCGGGCGCGTAGTGCAGCAGCAGGATGAACATGCGGGCAGTCAACGCCGCGGCCGTCCGCGCCGTCCACGAGGCGACGCCTTCATCGCGTGAGGGGACGCCTAACGCGCCAGGTGGCGGGCCAGTCCGGGCAGCAGCGGGTGGGGCGCGTCACCCGGCCGCGCGAGCCCGTACCGCAGCCGCGGCGCGCCTTCGGCGGTCAGCGGCCGCCAGGCCAGGCCCGGTTCGCCCGCCGCGTCCCAGCGCGGGCGCAGCGCGACGACGGGGTCCCCGGAGGCCAGCTCGGCGCGGGTGATCGCCCGGCGGGCGGTGGCGGTGCGGAGCGCGGGCCGCCACCCGGCCGCGCGGCAGGCGGCGAGGACCGCGTCGTGGTAGCCGGACGCCAGCTCGCGGGGGAACCACAGCAGCTCCTGGCCCTCCAGGTCGGCCCAGCCGATCCCGTCCAGGGCGGCGAGCGGGTGGCCGCGGGTCATCAGCACGCCGAGCGGCTCGTCCCGAACGGTCCGGACGTCCAGGCCGGTGCCGTCCACCGGCAGCGCGAGGACGCCGAAGTCCAGCCCGCCGGCGCGCAGCCGGGGGAGCTGCCCGTCGGTGGCGACGTCCTCGAAGACCACCTCGGCGCCGAGGTCGCGGGCGGCCGTCCGCAGCCGTTCCGGCAGGTCGGGCGGTACCCCGGGCGGGACGCCGACCGTGAGCGGGCGTACGTCCACCACCGCGGAGGCGACGGCGCGCGCGCCCCGTTCGGCGGCGGCCAGCGCCGCGCGGGCCTCCGGCAGGAGCGCCTCCCCGGCGGCGGTCAGCGCCATCCCGGCGGCGGAGCGTTCGAAGAGCGGCGCGCCGAGCTCCCGTTCCAGGCTGCGGATCTGCTGGCTGAGGGACGGGGAGCGCAGGCCCAGCCACTCGGCCGCGCGCGTGAGGTTGCCCTCGTCCGCGACCGCGCAGAAGTACCTGAGCTGCCGAAACTCCACCCAACGAGCCTACGCGGCACCAGACGCCCCACACGAGCCGGTCCCCGCCCGGACGAGCCGGGCTCCGTCCGTACGAGCTGGGCCCCGCCCGTACGCGCGGGGCGCCGTCCGTACGAGCCGGGTCCCGTCCGTACGGGCCGGGTGCCGTCCGTACGAGCCGGGCCCCGCCAGTAGCGCGGGCGCCGTCCGTGCGAGCCGGGCCCCGCCCGCACGCGCGGGGCGCCGCCAGTACGAGCCGGGCCCCGCCAGTACGGGCCGGACCCCGTCCGTACGAGCCGGGCCCTGCCCGCACGAGCCGAACCCGTCCGTACGAGCCGGACCCCGTCCGCACGAATCGGGCCCTGTCCGGACGAGCCGGACCTCGCCCGTACGCGCGGGCGCCGTCCGTACGAGCCGGACCCCGTCCGCACGAGCCGGGCGTCGTCCGCTCGCGCGGGGCGTCGCCCGTACGCGCGGGCCCCGCCCGTACGAGCCGGGCCCCGCCGGTACACGCGGGCCCCGTCCGTACGCGCGGGGTGCCGGTTTCGGGTCCGGGGGGGGGCTGCCCGGTGGGGACGGGTGGAGCCCGGTTTGGTCATGTGGGGGCCAATTTGTGCTTTTCTCCGGTGTGTGGGTGGCGTGCCGGGTAGTGAGCGCCGTGTCAGGAGCCGCCGACCGTTCAGGGGTGATCGTGTGAGTCCGCCGGCGCAACGGCAGAGGCCGCCGGGTGTCCAGTCGCAGATGGACCCCCGGCCGGACTGCGGCGAGGAGAGCTACCGGGGATCGGGACGGCTGGCGGGCAAGGCCGCAGTGATCACCGGCGGCGACAGCGGGATCGGCCGGGCGGTGGCCATCGCCTACGCCCGCGAGGGCGCCGACGTCCTGATCTCCTACCTGGACGAGCACGACGACGCCCGCGACACCGCGCGCCTGGTCGAGGAGGCCGGGCGGCGGGCCGTCCTCGTGCCGGGCGACCTCGCGCGGCCCGAGCACTGCCGCGAGGTGATCGCCAAGGCCGCCGAGGCGTTCGGACGGATCGACGTGCTGGTGAGCAACGCGGCGTACCAGATGACCCGCGACGCGCTGGAGGACGTGCCGGACGAGGAGTGGGACCACACGTTCCAGACCAACATCACGGCGATGTTCCACCTGTGCAAGGCGGCGCTGCCGCACATGGGCGAGGGCGGCTCGATCATCGGCTCCACGTCGGTCAACTCCGACGCGCCGCCGCCGAAGCTGCTCGCCTACAACTGCACGAAGGCGGCGATCGCGAACTTCGTCGGCGGGCTGTCACAGCTCCTCGGCCCCCGCGGCATCCGGGTCAACAGCGTCGCGCCCGGCCCCATCTGGACCCCGCTGATCCCGGCGACGATGCCGCCCGAGGACGTGGAGTCGTTCGGCGGGCAGGTCCCGCTCGGCCGCCCGGGGCAGCCCGCGGAGCTCGCGCCGGTGTACGTGCTGCTCGCGTCGGACGAGGCGAGCTACGTCTCGGGGGCGCGGGTCGCGGTGACCGGCGGCCAGCCGATCCTATGACGGCGCGCGCGGACGGCGGCCCCGGCGCGGCCGTGGACTGGTACCCGCTGAGGCTCACCACTCCCGTCAAGTCGCACGTGTTCGGAGGCCGCGCGATCGTCGAACGGTTCGGGCGGCGGCCCGCCCCGTCCGGCCGGATCGCCGAGACGTGGGAGGTCAGCGACGTCGACGGGGAGGGCGCCGAGGTGAGCGCCGGGCCGCTGGCGGGCCGGCCCCTGCGCGGCCTCGCGACCGGCTTCCCCGACGAGCTGATGGGGCGCGGCTGGCGCGGCGACCGGTTCCCCGTGCTGACCAAGTTCATCGACGCGACCCGCGCGCTGCCCGTCCACCTGCACGCCGACGACGACACCGCGCGGCGGCTGGAGGGGCAGCCCAGCGGAAAGACCGAGGCGTGGCACATCCTGGACGCCCCGCCCGGAGCGACCGCGCTCGCCGGGGTCAAGCCCGGCGTGGACGCCGCCACGCTGCGCGACGCCCTGCTGCGCGCCGACTTCGACGCCGTCCTGCGGCGGCTGCCCGTCCGCGCGGGCGAGACCCTCTACGTTCCGGCCGGGACGCCGCACACCTTCGGCCCCGGCACCCTCGTGTACGAGATCGAGCAGACCTCCGACGTCCAGCGCAGCGCCATGCGCCACCGCATGGAGGACGGCTCGCGCCTGGACGACGAGGACTGGCATCACAACATCGACATGCTGCTCGCCGAATGGAAGCCCGGGTTCCGTCCCGATTTCCAGCCCGGTCTGCGCATCGGCGTGGAGGACGACGTCGAACGGGTCGTCTGCTGCGCGGGCCCGTTCTTCGCGCTGGAACGCTGGCGCGCCGCCGCCGGCGCCACGATCCGGCTGCCGCTGCCGACCGCCCGCGTCCTGAGCAACGTCGGCGCCACCGTGCGGGTGGGCGTCCCCGGCTGGTCCGAGCCGCTCGACCCGGCGCGCACGCTTCTGCTCCCGGCCGCGCTCGGCGAGGCGCGGATCACCGGGCCCGCCGACGTCCTCGTCGGCTACCTGCCCGACCTGGAGCGCGACATCCGCGCCCCGTTGGCGGACGCGGGCCACGGCCCCGCCGCCGTGGCCGCCCTGGGCGAAACCACCCCCTGAGCCACGAACGACCTCGCGGCGATTGCGTGCGATCGTGCACGGGGCCGTCCCGGCTCAGCTCAGCCCGGCCCGTCCCGGCTCGGCCCGTGGCGGTCGGCTCGGCCGGGCTCGGTGCGATCCGGTGCGGCCCGGTTCGGCTCGGTGCGGCCCGGCTCGGCTCGGCCCGTTCCGGCTCGGTGAGGTCCGGTGTGGCCCGATGCGGCTCGGCCCGATGCGGCTCGGCTTGGTGCGGCTCGGCTCGATGCGATGCGGCCCGGTCCGGCTCGCCCGTCCCGGCTCGGCCCGGTGCGGCCCGGTGCGGCCCGGTGCGGCCCGGTGCGGCTCGGTGCGGCTCGGTGCGGCTCGGCCCGTGGCGGTCGGCTCGGCCTGTCCGGTCCGGCCCGATGCGGCTCGGTGTGGTGCTGCCCGGCCAGGTGCGGGCCGGGCCTCGCGGAGGGTGTCCGCGAGGCCCGGTCGTTCTACGTTCTTCGTGGATCCGCGTTCGGCCGCGCGGCGCCGTGCCCGCGTCCCGCGGTGGACGGGATCCACGAACACGCCCTAAGGCGTCCGTGCGCCGCCGGGCGTCAGCAGGCGGCGCCGCCCACGGTCCGGCAGACCGGCTTCGGCCGGTGGCAGTGCTTGCCGTACCGCTTGGCCTTGCCGAGGCTGATCTTGTGGCCGTGCACGTACAGCAGCGTGTCGAGCACGGAGGTCCGCCTGTGGGGAATCCGGACGGTGCGCCGGACGGCCACGCCGGGCTTCGCCGCGGCGTAGACCCTGCCCGTGGCCACGGTCCTCCCGTTGACGGTGATCTTGTAGGGAAGCAGCTTCTTGGGCTTGTGGCCCCAGCCGTGGTGGTGGTGCTTCAGGCGGATGATCGTGACGGTGACCTTGGCGCAGTGCGCCTTGCCGTAGAGCACCTTGAAGCCGATGCCCCCTGGACCTCGGCCTGCCCGGCGACGGCCGGGCTCGGCGCCGTGGCGGCCATCGCGGGAGCGCCCGTGAGCGCGAGCGGCAGGGCCAGGCCGGCCGCCGCGAGGCCGAGTCGGGTGTGTGAACGCATGCATCCTCCTCCTGGAGATGACGGTTGGTCACCACAAGATTACATACCGTGATCGCTAGGAGGATGTGGGGGGCATGTCGCCCATCCGGGCCGCCGGACGGGGCCCGGTCCGGGCGTCCCCGGCCCCGCGGTCCGGCGCCCGTCACCGGCGGCGGCCACCGCCGCGTGAAATGCCGTCCGCGCCATTATCCGGACGGCCGGAGGCGGTGAATGCGAAGTGTCGGATGTGAAGGCCCGTGCGTCGGATGTGAAGGGCGCGATCCGTCGTTTTCCAGAGCCGTATTGGACTGGTTCGGCCAGGGGTTGGAAAGGGGCGAATTCTTCGGTGGGGGACGATGGCGCGGCGTGGTGGTCCGGTCGCGCGGCCTGGCCGGGAGGACCGGGCCGCGCGACCGGAGGTCAGTGCAGGACGACCGAGCCGATCTTCGCGTTGCGGGACTGCACGCCGAGCGTCCCGGAGCTGAACGCCCTGACGCCGGTGACGGTGACGCCGGTGGCGGTGCCGTTCAGCATGTGGAGCGAGCCTTCGCGGCCGTTCTCGCCGGAGGAGCCGATGGTGAGGTCGGCCTTGCCGTCCCCGTTGAGGTCGGCGAGCGAGAGGTCCGAGCCGAACCGGTCGTCCTGCTCGACCGAGCCGGGCATGCCGGCCGTGCCCTGCCCGAACTGCTGCGCGGACGCGCCGGTCACCCCGCCCGGCCCGCCGTACAGGACGGTCGCCGCCCCGGCGCGCAGCGTGCCGCCGACCTTCTCCTCGGGGGCGCCCGCCGCGACGTCGGCCTTGCCGTCGCCGTTGACGTCCCCGACGGCGACCGAGGAGCCGAACGCGTCGTCGCTCTCCTGGGTGCCGGGGACGCCGTCGGTGTCCTGGTCGATCACCGTGGCGGCGCCGACGCCGCCCGGCGCGCCGGGGAGGACGCGCACCTCGCCGCCGCGTTCGGTGTGGACGCCCGCGACCAGGTCGGCCCGGCCGTCGCCGTTCACGTCGCCCGACGCGAGCGACCGGACGGACAGGTCGGAGGTGGTGAACGCGGGCGTGGTGGCGACGCCGTCCGCCGAGCCCTTGTAGACGTTGAGCCTGAGCAGGTCGCCCTCGCCGTCGACGGGCGGCCAGACCAGCCCAACCGCGAGGTCGGCGTAGCCGTCGCCGGTGAGGTCGGCCGCGGTGGTGGTGACCGTGATGGTCTCGCCGGTGCCGTTGGCGTACCGGGTGTCGGTCCCGGTGAGGTCGCCGGAGGCCAGGTTCCGGAAGACGGTGAACGCGCCGGGGCGCGCGGCGGCGAGGTCGGGCCTGCCGTCGTGGTCGAAGTCGCCCGCGCTGACCGAGGTGGCCTTGCCGAACGCGACGGCCTTGGACGTCAGGCCGCCGGACCCGCCGTAGATCAGCGTGATCCGGCCGCTCTCGCCGGGGCCCTGGTAGTCCTCGGCGTCGGCGACGACCGCGAGGTCGGCGTACCCGTCGAGGTTGAAGTCGGCCGAGGCGAGCGACGCGCCGAAGCCGTCGATCTGCTCCGAGCCGCCCGGGATCCCGGGGCTCTCCTGGGTGATGACCTGCCGCTTGGCGGAGTCCGGGCCGGACGCGCCGCCGTAGACGACGGTGACGAAACCGGCCCACTCGACTCCGGCCGCGGTGCCTGACGGGCTGCCGAGCGCCAGGTCGCGCCTGCCGTCGCCGTTGAAGTCGCCGGGCCTGGCGGGAGCCTTGGGAGCGGCCTCGGCGGGGACCCCGGCGAGACCGGCGGCGCCCGCGGCCAGGGCCGTGAACGTGGCGAGCGCGGCGGTGCGCAGGCCCCGATTGCGTCGTGTCATCGCACATCCTTCTGCGGGGGTGGAACGCGTTAATTGCAAGACGCTCCATGTTCATCGGCGGTTTACCGAATTCGCCGCCCTTGTTCGGGGGCGGGCGGCGCGCGGACCGATTCGCCGATTCTTATCCGGGGCCGGAATTCGGTAAGGCCGGCGTTCGCGGGGCGGGCTACTGGGCCGCGACCGCTTCGATCTCGACCAGCATCGCGGGATCCGACAGCGCGGAGACCTCGGCGAGCAGGCTGGTCGGGCGGCAGCCGCCCGCCGCGAGCGCGCCGGTCACGGCGTCGTAGGCGGCGAGCATCGCGGGCAGGTCCACGGTGAAGACCCGGATCTGGACGACGTCGGCGAGGGTGAACCCCGCCTCGTCCAGCGTCTCGCCGAGGCGTTGGAACGTCAGCCCGATCTGGGCGCGCAGGTCACCGCGGTGCGCGATGGTCCCGTCGTCGGCGCGCGCCTCGTGCCCGGCGACCATCAGCCAGCGCCGTGGCGCGTCCACCAGGACCGCGCGGTTGTACCCCAGCCGGTCGCCGAACATGCGCGGGCCGAACTCAGTCCGTTCCATGCGAGAACCCCCGAGACCGTCCCTACCCCGTGTCCCGGACCCGTACCGCGTCGCTCGGGGGGTACGCGTCGGGAACGGTCAGGGAGTCGGGAGGGTCAGCCGGGCGGGCGCGGACGGGCTGGTGCCGATGGTGACGGGGAGGACCGCGCGGTTGCCCAGGTACGACAGGTCGCTGGAGGCGATGACCAGGCGGAGGCGGTGGCCGGCGGGGAAGCGGTGGACGATGCTCGGCAGCCGGATCGACAGCGGCTTGCGGACGTCGGTGACGCGGACCGGGGACACCAGCCGCTGGGCGAGCGACGCGGTGCCGTCGGGCGCGACGTCGTACAGCTTGGCGAACAGGACGAGGCGGCCGTTGACGCCGGTCCGCTGGGAGCGCTCGGCGGCGGGCGAGCGCAGGCGCACGGACAGGGTGGGGGAGCCGACCACGTCGGTCGCGCGGGGCAGCGGCGAACCCGTCCACGCCGCGTACGTGCCGGGCGCGTCGGCGGGCGGCACGTCGTTGAAGCGCTGTTGCAGCACCGACAACTCGGAGAACGACGTGGGCAGGGGCCCGAGCGCGTTGCGGTACGTCGCCTGCCCCTTGGTGACGGACGAGCGGGACGCGACCAGCCGGTCCGTACCGGACAGGTACAGGTGGCGCGGGGTGGTGGGCGCGGTGCCGTACGCGGGGCCCGCGTCGCCCTGGTACCGGACCCAGGGGCGGAAGTAGGCGAAGCGCGGGCCGGTGCCGGTGGGCAGGCCCTTCAGGTGGTGGTCGAGCCACGCGGTGACGCGCCGTCCGACGTAGTTGGAGCCGGGGGAGGCGAGGTCGAGGTCGCCGGGCAGGTTCGGGCCGCTGTGCCCGCCGGAGTGCCAGATCATCTTGACGGGCGTGCCCTGCCGCGCGAGCGCCTGGTAGGTCGCCGTGCCCTCCTGGAGGTTGAACAGGCTGTCGGACTGCCCCTGGACGAGCAGGACGGGCGCCTTGACCTTCGGCAGGAACGACGCGACGGACGCCGAGCGCAGGTACGCCATCGTCCTGCCCTGCGGCACGCCGTACCAGAGGCTCTCCGCCACGCCCTCGCACAGGACGGTCGGGAAGTTCGGGCAGCCGGTCAGCCGGGACGGGTCGTTCCCCGCGCCGTTCACGCCGCTGATCGCGCCCATGCCGAAGAAGCCGAGTGCCCAGAGGAGCTTGGTCGCGCCGGGCTGGTCGCCGAGCCCGCCGGAGGGGGTGAGCTCGTTGTTGGGGGCCAGCGAGTAGCGCAGGTCGTTCCACGTGATCATCGGGACGAGGGTGTCGACGCGGCGGTCCACGGCGGCCGCGGCGAACTGCGCGCCGCCGCCGTACGACCCGCCGACCATGCCGACGCGGGGGTCGCCGGGCCCGTCCAGCCGGACGGCGTCCAGCCGCGTGCCGTCGGACGCCGCGCGCGTCCCGGCGAGGAAGTCGACCAGCGCGCGCGCCGCGGCCCCGTCGTAGTCGGGGTGGTCGAGGGTGACGCGGCAGCCGCTGCCGCCGAACCCGAGGCCGGAGTACGCCAGGACGACGTAGCCGCGCTCGGCGTACGCCTTGGCGAGGCCGGCCTGGTCGTCCTTGGAGCCGCCGAACCCGTTGGTCGTCAGCAGCGCCGGCATCCGCGACGAGGCGGACGCGGCGGACGGGCGGTAGAGGTCGGCGACGACGCGGCAGCGCACGTCCTTCTTGGGGCCGACCATGGTGTCGAAGCCGAGGGTCCGCACCGAGTAGGGGACGGCGGCCCGCGCGGGAGCGGCGAGCAGGGCCGAGGCGGCGAGCGGCGCGCAGAGCGCGGCGGACAGGGGCAGGGCGAAGCGGGCTCGCATGGAGGCTCCAGGGGGCCGGGGGGAGGGTGGGGCTATTCGTACTAGCCGGTAATCCCGGTGTCCAGACCTTCGCGCCAAAAACTAACCAGATGGTAGGTTTTGGTCCGACCGAGCGAGGGAGGAAGCGTGCCACTCACGTTCCCGGACGGCTTCCTGTGGGGAGCCGCGGGCAGCGCCCACCAGACCGAGGGCAACAACGTCGCGAGCGACTTCTGGGCCCTGGAGAACCGGCCGGACGCGTTCCTGCCCGAGCGCAGCGGCGACGCCTGCGACTCCTACCACCGCTGGCCCGAGGACCTCGACATCGTTCGGCGGACCGGCCTGAACGCGTACCGGTTCGGCATCGAGTGGGCGCGCGTCGAGCCGGTCGAGGGGCGGGTGTCGCGGGCCGCGCTGGCGCACTACCGCCGCGTGATCGAGGGCTGCCTCGAACGGGGCGTCACGCCGGTGGTGACGCTGCACCACTTCACCAGCCCGCTGTGGTTCCAGAAGGACGGCGGCTGGCCGTCGCCGAAGGCCGCCGGACGGTTCCGCCGCTACGTGCGCGCGGTCCTGCCGATCCTGGACGGCGTCGAGTGGGTCTGCACCATCAACGAGCCCAACATGGTCGCGATGATGGCCGCCATGCTCAGGCGGCGCGAGCGCACCGAGGCCGTCGCCGGGGCCATGCCCCCGCCCGACCAGGAGATCGCCGACGCGCTCGCCGTCGCGCACCGCGCCGCCCGCGAGGAGCTCGGCGCGCGCCGCGGCCTGAAGTCGGGATGGACGGTCGCCAACCAGAACTTCGAGGCCGCCGACGGCGCTGAGGGCGAACGCGACGCGTGGGCCTGGTCGCGCGAGGACCAGTTCCTCGACGCCGCCGCCGGGGACGACTTCGTCGGCGTCCAGGCGTACACGCGGGTCCTGATCGGTCCGGACGGCGCGCTGCCCGCCCCGGACGGCGCCCGCCGCACGCTCACGCAGTGGGAGTTCTATCCGGACGCGCTCGGCAACGCCGTCCGCCACACCGCCGCGCGCGTCCCCGGCGTCCCGATCCTGGTGACCGAGAACGGCATCGCGACGTCCGACGACGCCGAACGGGTCGAGTACACGCGCGGCGCGCTCGCCGGGCTGCACGCCGCGATGGCCGAGGGCGCCGACGTGCGCGGCTACCTGCACTGGTCGCTGCTCGACAACTACGAGTGGGGCAGCTACCGCCCGACGTTCGGCCTGGTGTCGGTGGACCGCGAGACGTTCGCCCGCACGGCCAAGCCGAGCGCGCGGTGGCTCGGCCGGGTCGCGCGCTCCGGCGCGCTGCCCGAGGAGTGAGCGCGCGGCCCGGCCCGTCCGCGAACGGGCCGGGCCGCGCCGCCGCCCCTGCGCTCAGCCCTCGCCCGCCGCTGCGTTCAACGCTCGCCGGCGGCGATGAGGGCCGCGACCTCGGTGACGAGCCCGTCCACGGCCTCGACGCTCAGGCCGATGCCGAACGTGCGGAACTTGGCCAGCGGGATGCCCCGCGCCATCGCCGCGAGCGCCGGGTCGGCCCGGGTGAGCCCGTCGCGGCGGGGCGCCTCGCGCAGCCGCCGCCTCAGCAGCGGACCGCCCACGGGGTGGTCCAGCCACTCGCCGAGCGTGGACATCCGGCCGAGCGGCTCGGCGGCGCCGTCGCCGCGCGCGGTCAGCTCCGCGCGCAGCCGCACGTCGCGCGAGGACGCGCCGACCTCCACCGCGAACGGGCCCGCCGCGACCCGCCAGCCGTGCCGGGACACCGACCAGCGCGCGAGGCCCCGCCCGTCCAGCGTGAACGACACCCGCGTGCTCGCGCCGGGTTCGAGCGCGACCTTCGCGAAGCCGCGCAGCTCGTGCCGCGGCCGCGTCGGGTGCTCCTCGTCGAACGCCACGTAGAGCTGGACGACCTCCTGCCCGGCCCGGTCGCCGGCGTTCGCGACGGTCGCTTCGACCCTCCACGCGTCGTGCCCGGTCTCGCGGACGGACAGGTCGGAGTACTCGAACCGGGTGTAGGTCAGGCCGTGCCCGAACGGGTACGCGACGTCCGTGCCGAGCGTGTCGTGGTGGCGGTAGCCGACGTAGACGCCCTCGCCGTACGGGACGTGCCCGTCCGCGCCGGGGAAGTGCAGGTAGGAGGGGACGTCGGCGAGGCGGTGCGGGATCGTCTCCGCGAGCCGTCCGGACGGGGAGCGGGCCCGAGCAGCAGGTCCGCGACGGCCGAGCCGCCCGCCTGCCCGAGCAGCCAGCCCTCCAGGATCGCCGCGGCCGAGTCCCGCCACTCCGACACCGTCACGACGCCGCCGTTGGCGAGCACGGCGACGACCTTCGGGCACACGCGCGCGACGGCGCGCACGAGGTCGATCTGGTCCCTCGGCAGGTCCAGGGTGGTGCGGTCGAACCCCTCCGACTCCGCGTGGTCGGGCAGGCCCAGGAACACCAGCGCGACGTCCGCTCCGCGCGCCGCCTCCACCGCCTCCGCGAGCAGCTCCGCCCCGGCGGGCGCGGCCCCGCCGTCCTCCGCGGCGGGCGCGCCGCCGAGGCGGTAGCCGGGGGCGAACGTGAGCGCGGTCGCCTCGCCGACCGCGCCGCGCAGCGCGTCCCACGCGGTGTCGAGCCGGGTCGGGACGACGTGCGAGCTGCCTCCGCCCTGGTAGCGCGGCGTACGGGCGAGCTCCCCGATCACGGCGACGCGCTGCGCGGCCCCGGGGTCCAGCGGGAGCACGCCGCCGTCGTTCTTCAGCAGGACGGCCGACGCGGCCGCGGCCTCGCGGGCCAGGTCGTGGTGGGCCCGGACGTCCCAGCCGTCGTGCCGTTCGGCGCGCTCGACCCGCCGCGCGAGCCCGAGCAGCCGGTCGGCGGCGCGGGTGACGGCGGCCTCGTCCAGGCGGCCCCCGCGCACCGCGTCCACGATCTCGGCGTCGGTGCCGGTGGGCGGCATCTCCAGGTCCAGGCCCGCGGCGAGCGCGGCGGCGCGGTCGTTGACCGCGCCCCAGTCGGAGACCACCAGCCCGTCGAAGCCCCACTCGCCGCGCAGCACGTCCGTCAGCAGGCCGCGGTCCTCGCTCACGTACACGCCGTTCAGCCGGTTGTACGAGCACATCACCGTGTACGGGCGGGCCTCGCGCACGACGTGCTCGAACGCGCGCAGGTAGATCTCGCGCAGCGTCCGCTCGTCCACGTCCGCGCTCACGCGCATCCGGTCGGTCTCCTGGTTGTTGACCGCGAAGTGCTTGACGGACGCGCCGATCCCGAGCGACTGGATCCCCCGCACCACGGCCGCGCCCATGACGCCCGTCAGGTGCGGGTCCTCCGACAGGTACTCGAAGTTGCGGCCGCCGAGCGGGGAGCGCTTGATGTTGATCCCCGGGCCGAGCACCACGTCGGCGCCCAGCGCGGACGCCTCGCGCGCGAGGGCCGCGCCGACCCGCCGGGCGAGCGCCGGGTCCCAGGACGAGCCGAGCGCGACGGCGGGCGGGAAGCAGGTGGCGGGGACGCTGTCGTTCAGCCCGAGCGCGTCGCCCTGGCCCTCGACCGGCCGGCGGAGGCCGTGCGGCCCGTCGGCGAAGGTCAGCGAACGGACCGTTCCGGGAACGGCCGCGGTGGTCCACGTCCCGGCGCCGGAGGTCAGCGAGGCCCGTTCCTCCAGGGAGAGGCGGGCGGTCGTCGGGTCGGGGGTCTGCGTCATGGAATCCCTCGGGGGTCGGTGGCGGTCATGGCTCGGCCCGCCCGGACGCGGGCGCCGGGTCCAGGCCGAGCTGGGTGAGGAAGGCGTTGACCGAGGCGGGCATGTCGACCACGTCCGGTTCGAGGAGCCACTGCGTCTGGAGGCCGTCCATCAGCGCGAGGAACTGCTGGGCGACGGCCGCCGGGTCGTGCTCCAGGCGCGGGGCCGAGCGCGCGAACAGCTCGGCGAACAGCTCCGTGGCGAGGCGGCGCAGGACGCGGTAGCGCTCGACGAAGTAGGCGTGCGCCGGATGCTCGGGGTCGGCGGCCTCGCCGGAGATCTTCACGTACAGCGCGACGAGGCCGGGCGTGCGCGTGTTGCGGACGACGAAGTTGACCAGCACGTCGAGCAGCTCGTCCGGGCGGGTCTCGGGCTCGACCGAGAACAGCAGCTTGGCGTCGGTGCGCTCGCGCCGGTTCAGCACCTTGACCAGCAGCTCCTCCTTGCCGGGGAAGTGGTGCAGCAGCCCGGCGTGGGTCAGGCCCGCGTGCGCGGCGATGTCGCGCAGGGACACCGCGCGGAAGCCGGACTTGGAGAACAGCTCGGTCGCCGAGTCGAGGATGCGCGCGCGGGTGCGCTCGCCCTTGGACGGGCGGCGCTCGGAACGTTCGGCCCGCTGCGGCGGCTGGGGCGGCTGGTCGGTCACGGTCGGTCTCCGGTTCCAGGCGGGGCGGCGCGTCGGGCTCGCGCGCACGGGGTCGTGGGTGCTGCCGAAACGGTACGGCCTCCGCGCTCTCCGGCCCGCCGCAACAAAACCTACCACGTGGTTAGTTTTGCATGTATGCTCGCCGCACCCTCGGCGGAACCCCCGGTTGCCGCCTCCCGGAGCGGAGTTGGGACGTATGAGAATGATCTTGAAGGTGGCCGCCGCCGCTGCCGCGTGCGCCACCGCCGCCGGCGCGCTGACCGGCTGCTCGGGCTCGGGCGGCTCGGGCGGCGGCACGGGGAGCCTGAGCATCGCCACGCTGACGATCCCGCAGAGCCTCGACCCGGCCGACGCGACCGGCAGCGCCCTGCCGTTCTTCCAGGCGGTGTACGACACGCTCGTCAAGCGCGAGCCGGACGGGTCGTTCAGCCCGATGCTGGCGACCGCGTGGAAGTACGACAAGGACATGACCGAGCTGGCGCTCACCCTGCGGACCGGGGTGACGTTCGACGACGGCACGCCGTTCGACGCGGCGGCCGTGAAGGCGAACATCGAGCGCTTCGGCAAGCGCACCGGCGCGCAGGCCAAGACCGTCAAGGACGTCAAGGCGGTCAAGGTCGTCGACCCGTCGCACGTGACGCTGGAGCTGGCGCGGCCCAACCCCGCCATGCTCTTCTACCTCAGCGACGCCGCCGGGCTCATGGCCAACCCCGCCGACTTCGCCAAGAGCGGCGACCCGCTGAAGACCAGGCCGGACGGCACCGGCCCGTACCGGCTCGACCAGAAGCAGACCGTCATCGGCACCCGCTGGGTCTTCACCCGCGCCCCGAAGTACTGGGGCGCCCGGCTGCCGTACGACACGGTCAAGATGAGCTACTTCGACAACGAGACCGCGATCGCCAACGGCGTCAAGACCGGCCAGGTCAACGCCGCGCTGCTCCAGGACGCCGACCAGCAGATCAGCGTCGCGTCCGACCCGAAGATCAAGACCATCCGCCAGGACTTCGACTTCCAGGGCATCCTGCTGTTCGACCGCGCCGGCAAGCTGACGCCCGCGCTGCGCGACGTCCGGGTGCGGCAGGCGCTCAACCACGCCATCGACCGGCGGACGATGCTCGCCAAGATCCGCCAGGGGCGCGGCACCGTGACCAGCCAGGTCTTCGGCCCGTCCACCGCCGCCTACGACAAGAGCCTGGACGACTACTACGCGCACGACCCGGCGAAGGCGCGCGAGCTGCTCAAGCAGGCAGGGTACGGCGGCGGGTTCACGCTGAAGCTGCCGCGCGTCCCCGCGATCGTCTCCGACGCGCTCGCCTCCTCGCTCCAGTCGGACCTGTCCGCCGTCGGCGTCAAGCTCGTCTGGGACACCGTCGACTCCTCCGCCGTCCGGCGCATCTTCACCGACCGCGCGTACTCGGCGATGGTCATGAACATGGGCCAGTCGTCCAACGACTGGACCGCCGTCGGCGAACTCGTCCTGCCGGGCGCGTTCAACCTGTTCGGCTACACCGACGCGACCGTGAAGCGGCTGCTGCCCAGGATCCAGGCGACCACGGCCGACAAGGCGAAGCCGGACCTGCGGGCGCTGAACGAGCACCTGGTCAAGGACGCCTGGTTCGTCCCGTTCTACCGGATGAGCTACCTGCACGTCTCCGACGGCAGCGTGAAGATCACCCCGCAGGACGGGATGGCCGTGCCGTCCATCTACGGCTACGCGCCCGCCGGGTAGGGCCGATGCTCAGCTTCGTCCTGCGCAGGGTCGCGGCGGGGGCGGTCCTCCTGTTCGTGATCTCCCTGCTGTCCTACGTGCTGCTGTCGATCCCGGGGAACGACGTCGGCCGCCAGCTCCTCGGGCAGAACGCCCCGCAGGAGCTGGTGGACGCCAAGAACGCCGACCTCGGGCTGGACCGCCCGGCGGCCGTCCAGTACGCGGACTGGCTCGCCCACGCCGTCCGCGGCGACTTCGGCACCTCCTGGTTCACCGGCGAGAACGTCGCGGAGGCCGTCGCGAACCGGCTGCCGGTCACGCTCAGCCTGATGGTCTGCGTCACCCTGCTCACCGCCGTGCTGTCGCTGCTGCTCGGCGTGTGGGCGGGCGTGCGGCGCGGCGCGGTGGACCGGGCCGTGCAGGTGCTGAGCGTCGCCGGGTACGCGCTGCCCAACTTCCTGGTCACGCTGGTCATCGTGGTGGTGTTCGCCGTGCGGCTGCGCTGGTTCCCCGCGATCGGCTACACCGGCCTCACCGAGTCGCCGGGCGGCTGGCTGTCCACGGTCACCCTCCCGGTCGTGTCGCTGTCGGTCGCCGCGGTCGCGGGCGTCGCGCAGCAGGTGCGCGGCGCGGTGATCGAGACGCTCCGCCAGGACTACGTGCGGACGCTGCGGGCGCGCGGACTGCCGCCCTCCTCGATCGTGCTGCGGCACGTGCTGCGCAACGCGGCGCCGCCCGCGCTGTCGGTGCTCGGCCTCCAGTTCGTCAGCCTGCTCGGCGGCTCGGTCCTGGTCGAGCAGATCTTCGGGCTGCCCGGCATCGGCGCCATGACCGTCACCTACACCACCCGCGGCGACATCCCGGTGATCATGGCGCTGGTCACGGTCACCGTGACCGGCGTGCTCGCCATCAACCTCGCCGTGGACGTCCTGACCGGCTGGCTCAACCCGAAGGCGAGGGCCGCATGAGCGCTCCGCACCCCGCGGGCGGCGCGCGGCGCGGCGGGGCCCGCCGCCGGTTCCTGCGCAACCCGCTCGGCCTGGCGTCCGCGATCGTCCTCGCGGCCGTCGCCGCCGCCGTCCTCCTCGCGCCCGTCCTCAGCCCGCAGAGCCCGGACGTCTCCCACCTCAAGGACGCGTTCGCCGGACCGTCCGGGGCGCATCCGCTCGGCTTCGACACCGCCGGCCGCGACGTCCTCGCCCGGCTGCTGTACGGCGGGCGCAACACGCTCGGCGGGGCGCTGCTCGCCGTGCTCGTCGCCCTCGCGCTCGGCGTCCCGTCCGGGCTGCTGGCGGGCTACCGCGGCGGCCGGTTCGACGCCGCCGCCGACTGGACGGTCACGCTCGTCATGGCGCTGCCCGCGATGGTGGTGCTGCTCGCCTCGCGCGCGATCCTCGGGCCGAAGGTGTGGGTCCTGATGGTCGTGCTCGGCGTCCTGGTCTCGCCGGGGTTCTTCCGGCTCGTCCGCGGGATCGTCTCCGGCGTGCGCAACGAGCTGTACGTGGACGCCGCCAAGGTGTCCGGGCTGAGCGACACCCGGATCGTCGCCCGGCACGTCCTCATCGTCGTTCGCGCCCCGATCATCATCCAGGTCGCGCTCGTCGCGGGCCTCGCGATCGCGCTCCAGGCGGGCCTGGAGTTCCTCGGCATCGGCAGCGGCGACACCCCGACCTGGGGCGCCATGCTGAACGAGGCGTTCAAGAACGTCCAGCGCGCGCCCTCGCTGATGCTGTGGCCGGGGCTGGCGCTCGGCCTCACCAACGCCGCCCTGGTGCTGTTCGCCGCCGCCGTCCGCGACGCGCTCGACGACCGCACCGCCAAGCCGCGCTCGGCCCGTCCGCGCTCGGCCCGTCCGCGCTCCGCCCGTCCGCGCTCGGCCCGTCCGCGCTCCGTCCGCCCGCGCTCCGCCCGCCGCCGGCGCGGTGCTCCCGGCGCGGCCCCCGCCGCGGGGACGTCTCGTCCGGACGCCGGCGCGCTGCTGTCCGTCCGCGACCTCGCGGTCTCCTACCTCACCGCGGCCGGCGCGACCGAGGTCGTGCACGGCGTCGACCTGGACGTCCGCGAAGGGGAGATCGTCGGGCTCGTCGGGGAGTCCGGGTCGGGC
Organism: Actinomadura sp. J1-007; assembly: GCF_009793335.1. Lineage (GTDB taxonomy): Bacteria > Actinomycetota > Actinomycetes > Streptosporangiales > Streptosporangiaceae > Spirillospora > Spirillospora yumaensis. Next base: position 6,982,775 of record NZ_WING01000001.1, read on the forward strand.
AAGACCCAGACGGCGTTCTCGGTCCTCGGCATCCTGCCCGAGGGCGGGCACGTCAGCCGGGGCAGCGTCCTGGTCGGCGGAACGGAGGTCGTCGGCCTCCCCGAACGGGCCCACCGCGCGCTGCGCGGCGACGTCGTCGGCTACGTCCCGCAGGAGCCGATGAGCAACCTGGACCCGTCGTTCACGATCGGCGCGCAGCTCGTCGAGCCGATGCGGCACAAGCTCGGGATCTCCCGCGCCGAGGCCCGCCGCCGGGCGCTGGACCTGCTGCGCACGGTCGAGATCGCCGACCCCGGGCGGACGTTCGCCTCGTACCCGCACGAGATCTCCGGCGGGATGGCGCAGCGCGTCCTCATCGCGGGCGCGATCTCCTGCGACCCGCGCCTGCTCATCGCCGACGAGCCGACGACCGCGCTCGACGTCATGGTCCAGGCCGAGGTCCTCGGCCTGCTGAGGCGGTTGCAGAAGGAGCGCGGCCTCGGCGTCCTGCTCGTCACCCACAACCTCGGCGTCGTCGCCGACCTGTGCGACCGCGTGGCCGTCATGCGCGAGGGCCGCATCGTGGAGGCGGGGGAGACCGAGCGCGTCCTGCGCGACCCGGAGGACCCGTACACCCGCAGGCTGCTCGGCGCGGTCCTCGACCACGTCCCGGCGCGAGCCCCCTGGCGACCCGCGAAAGGCCCCACCCCATGACGACGAACGACCATCCCGGACACGAGGACAGCGCCGATCGGCTGGACCGCGACGCGGAAGCGGCGCAGGTGCGAGCGGCGCAGGTGGACGAGGTGCCGGACGACGCGCTGCTGGCCGTCGAGGGGCTGCGGGTCTCGTACCCCGGCAAGGGACGGCGCGCGGCGCGCAACAGCGTGCTGCGCGGCGTGTCGTTCGGCGTGCGCGCGGGCGAGACCCTCGGGCTCGTGGGCGGGTCCGGGTCGGGCAAGACCACGATCGGGCGGGCCGTGCTCGGGCTGGTGCCGGTCGAGGCGGGCGCGATCACGTTCGACGGCGAACGGATCGAGCGCGCGGGCCGGGCGCGCCGCCGGGAGCTGAGCCGCTGCCTCCAGGTCATCTTCCAGGACCCCTACACCTCGCTGAACCCGTCGCTGACCATCGGCGACACGCTCTCCGAGCCGCTGCTCGGCCAGGGGTACGGCAGGCGGGAGGCGCGCGGGCGCGTCGCGGGGCTGCTGGACCGGGTGCGGCTGCCCGCGGACGCCGCCGAGCGGCTGCCGCGCGAGTTCTCCGGCGGGCAGCGGCAGCGGGTGGCGATCGCCCGCGCCCTCGCGATCGACCCCCGGCTGATCGTGTGCGACGAGCCCGTCTCGGCGCTGGACCTGACGACCCAGCAGACCGTCCTGGAGCTGCTGCTGGAGATCCAGGAGCAGACGGCGGTGGCGTACCTGTTCGTGTCGCACGACCTGTCGGTGATCCGGTTCATGAGCCACCGCGTCGCCGTCGTCCACCAGGGCCGGATCGTGGAGACCGGCGGGGCGGCGGAGGTGACGTCGCGGCCCCGGCACCCGTACACGCGCGGCCTGATGCTGTCGGCGCCGGTCGCCGACGTCGCCGAGCAGCGCGAACGGCGGCGGGCCCTCGAACGGCCGGACGGCGCGGACGCGTCAGCCCGGTAGCGGGCGGACGCGTCGGCCCGGTGGCGGGGACGCGTCAGCCCGGTAGCGCCTCCGGCGGGAGCAGGCCCGGGAAGCGGCGCGCGATGAGGTCGTTGCCCTCCTGCGTGGGATGCAGGCCGTCGGCCAGCAGGTGGGCGTCGCGCGCCCCGAACAGCTCCCGGCCGTCCACGGCGAACAGGCGCGGGTCCCGCTCGCGGCGTGCGGCGACGACGCGTTCCACGACCTCGCGCGTGCGGGCGAGGGTCAGCGCGCCGCCGTCGGCTTCGAGCGCGCGGCGGGCTCCCCGGTACGCGCCGTCCTCCATCACGGACGGGCCGGGGGTGTGCTCTTGGGCCGGGCAGGCGATCGCGGTGAACACCACGATCGGCGTCTCCGGCCGGGCCTCGCGGATGGTGTCGAGGAAGCCGTGCAGGGCCGGGAGGAACGCGCGGTGCCGCATGCTGTCGGCGTTCACCAGGTTGATCCCCACCTTGAGCGTGATGAGGTCGGCGTCCGCCGAGGCGATGACGCGCGCCGCGAACGGGTCGAGCTGGGCGTTGCCGGAGAACGCCAGGTTCCGCAGCCGCCAGCCGAGCGCGTCGGCGACCTGCGCGGGCCAGGCGCGGTCCGGTGAGGGCGCGTTCGCGCAATGGCTGATCGAGCTTCCGTAGTGCACCCAGCGGAGCCCCGCAGGCTCCCCGGCGCGGGTGACGGGGGCGTCGGCTTCCAGGCCGAGCAGCTCGACCCGGCAGTTGTGCGGGAGCCGGATCTCCACGACGCCGTCCACCGCGGGGCGTTCGATCACGACCTCGGCGGGACCGTTCCGGCGCGGCGCTCCCGGCCCGTCCACCGGCACGACGTCGAACGGCGCGATCGGACGCGCCGTCGTGACGCCGCCGTCGAGCACCGCCAGGACGGGCGGGTCGGGGAACGTCACGCCGTCCAGTTCCACGGCCGTCGCCGCGATCGCGAGGACCAGCCTGGAGGCGGCGGTCCGCAGGCGGAGCGCCGCGCCCGCCGGGCAGCCCTCGGCCCACCTCAGGTCGGGCTGGTCGTGCTGGACGCGCGCCCAGCCGGGCAGGCGGTGCGGGACGATCCCGCCGCGCGGACCGTCCCCGACGTCGGCGACGCCGGTGAGGAACGCCGCGAGCGCGCGGCCGTTCACCGCCCGAAGACCTCGGACGAACGGTAGTAGCCGTTCCAGCCGAGCCGCTCCCACCAGTGGGCGTGCGGCGCGACGCGTCCGCGGTAGTCCTCCCACGCCGTTTCCCCGCGCGTCCACGCCTTCTCCGCGATCGCGGGGAGCCGGGGCAGCAGCAGGAACGCCAGGTCGTCGAACCCCTTCACCGTCTCGCACCAGACCGCCGCCTCGACTCCGGCCACGCGCGCGTCCGCGGGGATGTCGGTGAGCGTGCCGGGGCTCCACGCGAAGAGCTCGCGCGAGGTGCGCGGTTCGTAGTCGCGGTGACCGACCTTCGCGCGCCGCGCGGTCTGGTCGGGGAGCAGCGAGTCCTCGGCGTACCGCCGGTCGAGGTACAGCAAGCCCTTGGGGGAGGCCAGCACCGGAACGCCGCCCGCGACGGCCGCCGGCACGTCGCCGGCGGACTCCTCGAACGCCTCGGCCGCGAGGTCGATCAGCGCGTGGTACTCGGGCGCGGCGCGTTCCCGCAGCGCTTCGGCGTCGAACGGGTCGGCCTCCCCGATCCAGCACTGCGCCACGTCGTCCGGCCGGAGCCCGCCCGAGCGCGCCGCCTCCTGCCACGCGACGACCTTCTTCCCGGTCGCGCGCCCGGCCTCCAGGGACATCGCGACGAACTCGGCGTACGGCTCGCGCGGCATCCCGAACGCCTCGTCCCCGCCGATGTGCAGGTAGGGGCCCGGCGTCAGCGCGGCGAGCTCGCCGAGGACGTCCGCGACGAAACGCGGGGCGTCCTCGGCGCGGGGGTCCAGGAACGCCACGAGCTCGTGCGGCGGAACGGTCTCGCCGCGCAACGCGGGATAGGCGCGGACGACCGAATGCGTGTGCCCCGGCATGTCGATCTCGGGAACGACCGTGACGAACCGCGCCGCCGCGTACGCGACGATCTCGCGGTAGTCGTCCTGCGTGTAGAAGTCGCCGTCCGTCAGGCGGGGGCGGCTCTCCATCTCCAGCCGCCACCCCTGGCTGTCGGTGAGATGCAGATGCAGGACGTTGAACTTGTAGAGGGCGAGCAGGTCGACGACCCGCTTCACCTCCGCGACCGTGAAGAACCGCCGCGCCACGTCCAGCGACAGCCCGCGCCAGGCCCAGGCCGGGCCGTCCGCCACCTCGACGGGCGCCACGGCGCGGTCCGTCCCGATCAGTTGCGCGAACGTCGTCGCGCCGCGGAACAGCCCCTCGGCGGTCGGCGCGGTGACCGTCGCCGCCGTCTGTGTGACCGTGAGCGCGTACGCCTCGCGGGTGAGCCCGTCCGGCTCGTCCAGGGGGTCGATCCCGCGCGCCGCCCCCACCGCGCCGGGGTCCGCGCCGGGGTCCGCGCGGGGGTCGGCGCCGAGTTGGGCGAGCATGAGGTTGAGGTCGCCTCCGCCCCCTACGCGCACGAACGTCGCGACCCCGTGCAGCCGTTCGAGGAGTCCCGCGACGGTCTCGCCCAGCGCGCGCGACCCCTCGGACGGGACGGCGACGCACCAGCGTGAACCGAGACGCAGGGCGGCGCCCTCGGTCCCGTTCACCCGCTGGGGAAGCGGCACAAGCTTCTCGACCACGGCACCTCCAGCGCCTCCGGGCGCCCGCGCGGACCACGGGCCCGCCAATTTTCTACCACATGGTAAGTAATCGGCGGGCGGCGGTGCGGCGGCGCGGCGGAACGGCGGCGGTGCGGCGGCGCGGCTCAGGACGGGTCGGGCGCGGCGCCCCCGATCAGCTTCGTGGCGGCGGGCGTCACGCTGTGGATGGAGCGGTTGCCCCGGCGCTGGGTGGCGATCAGCCCCGCCTCGCGGAGCACGGTCGCGTGCTGGCTGGCCGCCGCGACGGACACGCCCGTACGCCTCGCGATCTGAGTGGTGGTGGCAGCCTGCGCCGCGATCGTGGTCAGCACCACGGCCCGCGTGCGGCCGAGCAGCGCGGCGAGCGACCGGTGCGTGGGCGCCGGCGACGCCGCCGACAGCCAGCCCGGATCCGGGCCCGCCGGGAGGACCAGCACCGGCGGGCGGGCCGGATCGACGAGCGTGACGGGCCGCCGCCAGCAGAACAGGGAGGGCAGCAGCCGCAGCCCGCGGCCGTCCAGGCGCAGCTCCCGGTCCACCGGGTACGGCAGCTCCAGGACCGGCGGCCTCCAGCGGGAGCCGGGAAGCAGCCCCGCGAGCGTCCCGTCGACGCCCTCGTGCAGGAGGAGCTGCCCGCGGGTCGCGAGGTCGGTGTGCACCTGCGCCTGGATCCGGGGCCAGTACGGCGCCAGCGCCGACCGGTGGTAGTCGCGGAGCGTGGCGACCAGAGCCGCGAGCGCCCGCTCGTCGCCCTCGACCAGCGCGGCGGTGCGCGGGTCGGCCTCCCCGCCGCGGCGCGCCGTACGGGCCAGCTCGGCGCGGATCCGTTCGGCCGGGGTGGACCGGATCAGGGCGAGGCCCTCCTCCAGCGTGCGGGCGCCGGGCGTCAGGAAGTCGGGCGACGTCCCGCGCGCCGGAGCCAGCTCCAGCAGCCAGCGCGTCGAGCGGGGAAGGCGGCGCACCACCCGCCGCCGCCACCCGTCGAAGATCAACGAGCCCTCTCCGTCGGAAATCTTATGCAGACTCAACAATATTTCCCAGAGCGGGTCGGGTTCATTGGCGAGACGGACGAATCCCATATCCTCGCGGGTGAAAACAATGCGCAGCATGAGCGGGGGGCCTCCGGCGGTACGGTCCTCTGGCTGTCAAACGCGGCGCCCTTCCCCCGATTCCCGGCATGGCCGCATCAGGACATATTTTCAGGCTGGCCTGAAACACCGCGCCCGGCGCCGAGCGGACCCCTGACGATGATCGCGGGCGGCACGATCTCAGAGGGGGAACCATTCATGCGCATCCGCAGCGGACTGGCCACTGCGAGCATCACCTTGACCGCCGTCGCCGGACTGGCGGCCCCACCGGCCTCGGCTGCCCCGTCCGCCCCGTCCGGACCGTCCGGCCCCGGCGGGACGGCGCGCGCCGCGTCCTCCGGCGCGACGACGCTGTACGGCCCGGCGGGCGCCGACGCGATGCGGGCCGACGCCGAGCGCGCCGCGGGCACGGGCGTCACCCGGGCGTCCGACATCAACGACGCCGGACGGATCGTCGGGGACTCCGATGTCGGCGGAGCCTCCCGCGCCGTGCTGTGGGACGGGGGCAAGCCCACTGACCTCGGGGTCCTGAACCCCGGCGACCGCGCCAGCGAGGCGTTCGGCGTCAACACCGCCGGCGACGTCGTCGGTTGGTCGGGCGACAACAAGTTCCCCAACGGCTACACGCGGGGCGTGCTGTGGTCGGGCGGCAGGCCGGTCGAACTCGCGCCCCCGGTCCCCGGCCAGGACGCCTGGGGCACGGCGATCAACGACCAGGGGCAGGTCGCCGGCTGGTCCGGCACGTTCCTGACCGACATGCACGCCACGCTGTGGACCGGCGGTAAGCCGACCGCGCTCGGCGAGCTGCCCGGCGGACGGGTCAGCGTGGCCAACGACGCGAACGCCAAGGGCCAGGTCGTCGGAACGTCCCAGGTCCCCGGCGGCAACCGGGCCGTGCTGTGGGAGGGCCGCCGGGCGCCCGTCGACCTCGGCACGCTGCCCGGAGGCACCAGCAGCTGGGCCGAGGGCATCGCGTCCGACGGCCGGATCGTCGGCACGGCGACCGCCGAGGACGGCGCGAGCCACGCGGTGGTGTGGACGGACGGGAAGATCACCGACCTCGGCGCCCTGCCGGGCCTCGGCAACGGCAGCGCCAACGCCCTGAACGACGCCGGCCAGGTCGTCGGCGTGTCCGGTCCGCCGCCGCACCCCGCCGTGTGGGAGAACGGCTCCGCCGCCGACCTCGGGCTCCCCGCGGGCGCGACGGGCGGCCAGGCCCAGGCGGTCAACGGCGCAGGCCGGGCCGTCGGGAGCGCCGAGAAGGGCGACGGCTCCCGCGACGCGGTGCAGTGGACTTCCGCAGGCGGCACCTGGAAGCCCGAATTGCTGCCCCCGCTCGCTGCGGCTCAGAAGAACTGATCCCCTCCGAATGCCACCGCCCGCGCGGGCGGTGGCATTCCCGGAACAAATTCGCAGCGCATCGCGCCGCAGGCGTCCGGACCGTTCAGAGGCCACCGAACGGTGAAATGCGCTTTCGCGGCGGCGAGCCGCTTTCGTGGACCCCTCTTAGGGAGACCTGTGCAACGTAGAATTGTCATGCCGCTGCGGGCCGGGCTTTTGGCCCTCGCGCTCGTCCTGACGGCCGGAACGGCTTCCAGCGCTTCCAGCGCGTTCAGCGCGTCCGGCGGGGAGGCCGCCGATACCGCCAAGATCACGCCCTCGCTGGCCTCCGAGCTCCGCCGGGACGGCCGCGCGACCTTCTTCGTACGGCTGAAGGGCCGCGCCGACCTCACCTCCGTCAGGAAACTCCGGCGGCACTCCGAACGGGCCGCCGCCGGATACCGGGCGCTGACCGCCGCCGCCGAACGCGACCAGCGCGGCCTGCGGCGGATGCTCACCGCCGAGGGCGCGGACTTCGAGTCGTTCTGGATCGTCAACACCGTCCTGGTGCGGAACGCCGACGCCGCCCTCGCGGCCAGGATCGCCGCACGTCCCGAGGTGACCGGCCTCCAGCGGCGGCAGCAGGTGCGGCGTGCGCCGGCCGCGCCGGCGAGCGCCGCGGCCAAGGCCGCCGGGCCGGAATGGAACATCGAGCGGATCCGCGCCCCCAAGGTCTGGCAGGACCTCGGCGTCCGGGGCGAGAACATCGTCGTCGCCGGCATCGACACCGGCGCGCGGTTCGACCACCCGGCCCTGCTGGGCCACTACCGCGGCCGGGCGCCGGACGGGACCGTGAGCCACGCCTACAACTGGCTGGACGCGATGGACAACTGCCCGAAACTGGGCAAGCCCGCGGGCGTGCCCTGCGACCTGGACTCCGGCGGACACGGTTCGCACACCATCGGCACGGCGGTCGGCGACGACGGCGCCGGCAACCAGATCGGCGTGGCGCCCGGCGCGAAGTGGATCTCCGCGGCGGCCGGCGGGGTCTTCCTCCTCCAGGAGGGCCTGCTGAGGTCCGGCCAGTGGGTCATGGCGCCGACCGACCTCAACGGCGCCGACCCCCGGCCCGACCTGGCGGCGAACGTCGTGACCAACTCCTGGGGCTGGGCCAACTGGGAGAACGACTTCTTCGCCGACATGATCGACAACTGGGTCGGCGTCGGGATCTTCCCGGTGTTCGGCGCGGGCAACAGCGGCCCCGCGTGCGGCACGACCGTCCCGCCCGGCCACGGTCCCGCCGCCTACACCGTCGGCGCGACCGGCGGCACGGACGCGATCTGGAACAACTCCAGCCGCGGCCCGTCCGCGCTGGACGGCGGGACCAAGCCGAACATCGCCGCGCCCGGCGCCGACATCCGCTCGGTGTCGCCCGGCGGCGGCTACGCCGTCCTGTCCGGCACCTCGATGGCCACCCCGCACGTCGCCGGGACGGTCGCGCTGATGTGGTCGGCCAACCCCGCCCTCGTCGGCGACGTCCAGCGGACCCGCCAGATCCTCGACGCCACGGCCGTGGACGCCTCCGACCTCGGTTGCGGCGGCACGGCCGAGAACAACAACGTCTACGGGCAGGGACGGCTGGACGCCTTCGCCGCCGTCCAAGCCTCCCTCCCGGCACGCTGAACCGGGCCGCCGCGCCGTCCCCGCACGGCGCGGCGGCCCTCTCCGGAAAGTACTTGCCAATCTGGAAAGTATTTGCCATGATGGCACCCTCACGTTGAGGAGGAGTGCCGATGGCCGAGACCGATTCGATGGACGCCGCGGAGGCGCTCGCGCGCGCCGACGGGCTCAGGGACGCGGTCAACCGGCGTTCGCGCTGGCTGGTGCGCTACCAACTGGCGTACGGGGTGACGTCGTTCGCCATGGTGCTGGCGCTCGGGCTGTTCGAGGGCGCCGCGGGGGTCGTGGTCAGCATGGCCCTGTGGGTCCCCGCGATCGTCGCGCTGACGGTCTACGCCGCGCGGCAGCCCGTCGCGCACCGCGGCATGGCGCGTTCGCACGGCGTGATGATCGGCGCCTGGGGAGTGCTGTACGGCGCCGCGCTGGCGGTCGGCATCCCCGCGTTCCCCGGCGACCTGGCCTGGTGGCTGCCCGCCGCCGCGGCGGTCTCGGCGCCCGGCCTGGCGAGCGCCTGGCTCACGTCCCGGCGCACGGCCCCGCGGGCGGCATGGTGAACCACCCGAGGCACGCGCTGGACGAGGTGATCCACGCCCCCGTCCGCTTCTCCATCATGGCGACGCTGGCCGCCGCCGAGAAGGCCGAGTTCGGCTTCGTGCGCGACACCGTCGAGGTGAGCGACTCGGTCCTGTCCAAGCAGGTCGCCACCCTGGAGAAGGCCGGCTACCTCAAGGTCACCAAGGGCTACGTGGGCAAGCGCCCCCGCACCTGGCTCTCGATCACCGCCGAGGGCCGCGAAGCCTTCACCGCCCACTGCGACGCCCTCCGAACCATCACCGAAAGCGCCACCCGCCCCCTGACCGCCTGACCCCGCAATGGGGCGGGGCAGAACGGAATGGGTTGGGAAGGGACCGGTCCCCTCCGTAGGAGGGGGCCGGTCCGGTTGGGGGAGGAGTGGGCAGGTCCTGGGAGGGGTTAGAGGTGTTGTTCGGTGGCTCGGGTGCGGTGGTAGTCGGCCTGGCGGTCGTCGGTGATGTAGGCGGGGACGGGGAAGTCCCACCAGCCCGGCGTCCACGGTCCGGCGGCGTCCCGGTCGGTGGGGACCTCGACCAGGGCCGGGCCGCCGGAGGCGATGGCCTTGCGCAGCGTCGGCTCCAGCGCGTCCGGGCCGTCCACGCGCCACGACTCCAGGCCGAACGCGCGGCCCAGCGCGGCGAAGTCGGGGCTGTACGGCTCGCCGGACGGGCGGTTGAACTCCGTCCCGATGTGCCGGGACGTCAGCTTGCGCTGCCCGCCGCGGATCGACAGGTAGCCGCTGTTGTTCTGCACGACGAACACCACCGGGATGTTCCCGGTCACGCACAGGGCGATCTCCTGCGCGGTCATCAGGAAGTCGCCGTCGCCGAGCACGCAGACGACGTGGCGGTCCGGGCGGCCGAGCTTGGCGCCGATGGCGGCGGGCACCGCCCAGCCCATCGTGGAGAACCCGCCGGACGTCAGGTGGGTGCGCGGCTCGTACACCGGGAACGTCTGCTTGACCGCGCCCTGCGTGTTGCCCGACCCGACGACGACGATCGCGTCCCGGGGCAGCGCCTTGCGCAGCGCGCCGAGGGGGCGCTGCGAGGTGAACGGGAAGCGGTCGCTGTCGCGCCGCGAGGAGAGCTGCGCCTCCCAGTCGCGCTGGAGGGTGGCGAGCTCCTCCAGGTACTCGGGACGGTCCGGGGCCGACTCGGGCAGCGCGGCGGTGAGGGCCTCGACGGCGCGGCGGGCGTCCGCGACGATGCCGACCTCCGCCGGGTAGTTCTTGCCGATCTCGTGCGGGTCGATGTCGATGTGGATCAGCCGGGCGGGCGGGATCGAGAAGCTCACGCCCTTGGCGTAGCTGGACGCCGACCAGTCGGTGAACCGGCAGCCGACCGCGACCACGACGTCGGCCGACGAGGCGATCGCGTTGCCGGGGATCGTGCCGGTCTGCCCGACGCTGCCCGCGAACAGCGCGTGGTCCTCGGGGAACGCGCCCTTGCCGTTCCACGTGGTCACCACGGGGATCTGCCACCGCTCCGCGAGCGCCAGCACCTCGCCGCACGCGTCGGCGGTGATCGCGCCGCCGCCGAGGGCGAGGACGGGCCTGCGCGCGCCGTGCAGCACGGCGGCGGCGCGCTCGATCGCCGCCGGGTCGGGGAACTGGCGGCCCACCGGCAGCCGCGGCGCGAGGTCGTGCAGGTCCACCTCGGCGCTCTCGGCCTGCACGTCCATCGGCACCTCGACGTGCACCGGACCCGGCCGCCCGGTGAGCATCGAGTTGAACGACCGGTGCAGGATGAACGGCAGCTCCTCGACCCGCGTCGCCACCCAGTGCCGCTTCGACACCGCCTCGGCGGCCTTCGGGAAGTCGTTGGCGTTGTTGCGGTCCAGCTCCTGGAGCAGGCCGTGGCCCCGCATGTGCGTGGGCGGGCCGCCGGTGACGACCAGCACGCCGGTGGAGTCGGCGAACGCGGTGGCCAGCCCGATCAGCGTGTTGCTGGCCCCGGCGCCGATCGAGGCGAGCGCGGCCATCGGCCGCCCCGTCACCCGGTAGTGGCCGTCGGCGAGGTGCACGGCGCTCTGCTCGTGGAACACCTGGTGGAACGGGATGCGGGACTCGTCGTCCAGGAAGGCGTCGGTGACCGACCAGATCCCGTGGCCCGGGATCCCGGCCACATGGTCGACGCCGTACGCGCGCAGGGTCCGCGCGATGATCTGGCCGCCCGTCAGCTTGGGCACGTTGGCAGTCCTTTCGGGGTGTTCGGGTCCGCGCGGGTGCGCGGCGCGTGTTCGGATTCCAGGGGTCAGCGGCCGGCCCAGGCGATGCCCTGCTCGACCAGCCGGGTGACGTCCGGGCCGGCCAGGTCATCCACGTCGTGGCCGACCGCGCTGTAGAAGACGCGGCCGGCGCCCCACCGGCGCGTCCACGCCTGCGGCATCCGGTGGCCGTCCAGCCAGGGCAGGTGCTCGCCGGTGAACGTCGTCTCGGCGAGCACGTGGTTGTTGGGGTCGACGAGCATGTAGTACTGCTCGGACGCGACGCGGAAGTCGCGCACGCCGCGGGTGATCTCGTGCTCGGGGTCGGTGATCCGCACCGTGTACGGGTGCTTCACGCCCTCGCCCGCCGGGTGCTCGGCGAAGCTGCCCCCGAGCATCAGGTGGTAGCGCAGGCTCGCGCGGAACGCGGCGGCGGCGCCGTGCCAGGCGACGACCCCGGCGCCGCCCTCCACCGCGGTCAGCAGGCCCTCCTCCTGCGCGGCGGACAGACCCTCGGTGGTGAGCGCCCCTGCCGGGCCAGCAGCGGCCGGGCCCAGGCGGCGACCTCGTACGGCCGGTGGCCCGGCCATCCGCCGTACAGGTAGAGCGCGCGTCTCATGGGGCCTCCATCTCGGAACGGCGGCGGCGGAGCCGGTCGGCGATCTCGATCGCGTCGCCCTCGGGCGCGGTCGAGCCCGCTCCCGGACGGGCGATGAGCAGGTACGCGAGCCCGACCAGCACGACGACGGCGAACCCGATCAGCGCGATCCACCGGTCGTAGAAGGCGAGGCCGCCGTCCCCGGTCGGGCGGGCCAGCAGCACGATCGCGACGACCCCGTACGCCAGGGCGCCGACGGTCACCGGCAGCCCGGCCCGGCCGAGGCTCCACGCGCCGCCCGGCCGCCAGCCGCGCAGCCGCATCCGCAGCGCCGCCAGCACGACCATCTGGAACGCGACGTACCCGGCGAGCATCTGGAACGCGGCGATCCGGAACAGCGAGTCGGGGGAGTAGTACACGAACACGTACAGCGCGAGCGGCGGGACGTTGACCGCGAGCAGGGCGTTCCTCGGGACCTTGCGCCTCGGGTGGACGCGCGAGAACCACGCGTTCCCCGGGAACATCCGGTCGCGGGCGAACGAGAACACCAGGCGGCTCGCGGCGGCCTGCTGCCCCATCACGCAGGCGAGGAACGAGGTCAGCGCGACCACGAGGAACGCCTTGGTGCCGACCGTGCCGATCGAGTTCTGGAGGATGGCCGGGATCGGCTGGGCGAGGTCGCCCGACACGATCGCCCGAAGGTCGGGGGCGGCCAGCACGTACCCGGCGAACGACAGCAGCGCCGAGCCGCCGCCGACGAGGACGGTGAGCTGCATGGCGCGCGGGATGCGGCGGGCCGGGTCCGGGACCTCCTCGGCGACCTCGCCGCACGCCTCGAAGCCGTAGAACAGCAGCAGCCCGACCAGGGACGCGCCGAGGAACGCCCCGGCGTAGCCGCCGCCGTGGCCCGTGCCCATCGTGTCGAGGAACACCGAGAACGGCTGGCGCCGTTCGAAGGCCAGCAGGTACAGCCCGACGGCGAGCACCCCGACCAGCTCCGCCGCCAGCCCGATCTTGGAGATGCGCGCGAGCGTCCTGGTGCCGGTGATGTTCAGCACCAGCGCGAGCGCGGTGACCGCGACCGCGATCAGCAGCCTGTTGCCGGGCGTGGACGCGGACGAGGCGCCCGGGTCGTCCGCCGTGCCGAACAGCAGCCCGGCCACGAAGTCGGCGCTGAACAGCGCGGTCGTGGTGATGCCGATGACCACGCCGCAGATGTAGATCCACGACAGCAGCCAGGCGTACCGGCCGCCCCAGAGCCGCCGGCCCCACTGGTAGAGGCCGCCGGCCAGCGGGTACTGCGCGACGATCTCGCCGAACACCAGCGCGACGAGGAACTGCCCGCCGGCCACCACGAAGATCCAGAACATCGCGGGCGGCCCCGCCTGGGTGAGCCCCATCGCGAACTGCGCGATGACGCCGACCAGCGGCGACAGGTAGAGGAAGCCGAGCGCGAAGTTGGCCCACAGGCTCATCTCGCGGTCGAACTTCTGCTCGTAGCCGAGCGCCGCGAGATGCCCGTCGTCCTCGGACAGCGGGCTCTCGCGCTTGTCCGTCATCGACATGACCTCACCTCTCTCCGCCCCGTCCGCGCCACGCCTTCCACGCTCCCGCCGCCCCCGTCCCGGCAGGGGGCGGGGCGGTCATCGGACGGCACGGTCGGTCCAGGTGAGGGGGCGGCCGCCGAAGCGGGCCGCGCGCAGGTCGCCCGAGCGGGCGTGGCCCTCGAAGTTCTCCAGCCGGGACGCCCGGCCGCAGACCTCGCCGAGGAACGCGCTGGACTCGGGGTCGCGCACCTCCTGGTAGGTGACGGTCTTGAGGAACTTGCCGACCCACAGGCCGCCGGTGTAGCGGGCGGCGCCCCGGGTGGGCAGCACGTGGTTGGTGCCGATCACCTTGTCGCCGTACGCCACGCAGGTGCCCTCGCCGAGGAACAGCGCGCCGTAGTCGCGCATCCGCTCCAGCGCGGCGCGCGGCTCGGCGGTGAGGATCTGGACGTGCTCGCTGGCGTACGCGTCGGCCAGCGCGTACGCGGCGTCGAGGTCGGCGGTCACGTGCACCTCGCCGTGGTCGCGCCACGCGGGCCCGGCGACCGGGGCGGTCGGCAGGCCGGGCAGCAGCTCGTCCACGTGCGCGAGGACGGCCCGGCCGACCCGCTCGGACGTGGTGACGAGCACGGCGGGCGAGTCGGGGCCGTGCTCGGCCTGGCTGAGCAGGTCCACGGCGACCGTGAACGGGTCGGCGGTGTCGTCGGCGACGATGAGGACCTCGGTCGGCCCCGCGAACAGGTCGATGCCGACCTCGCCGAACAGCTGCCGCTTCGCCTCGGCGACGTACGCGTTGCCGGGCCCGGTGATCAGGTTGACCGGGTCGATCGTCTCGGTGCCGAGCGCGAGCGCCGCGACGGCCTGCACGCCGCCGAGCACGTGGATCTCGTCCGCCCCCGCCAGGTGCATGGCGGCGACGCTGACCGGCGGCGGCCCGCCGCCGGTCGGCGGGGTGGTGGCGGCGACGCGCTCGACCCCGGCGACCTTGGCGGTCAGCACCGTCATGTGCGCGGAGGCGGTCAGCGGGTACCGGCCGCCCGGCACGTACGCGCCGGACGCGGACACCGGCAGGGAGCGCTGCCCGAGCACGACGCCGGGCAGCGTCTCGACCTCGAAGTCGGTGATGGAGTCGCGCTGCGCCTGGGCGAAGCCGCGCACCTGCCGCTGGACGAAGCGCAGGTCGTCCAGCACGGTCCCGGGGACGGCCGCGACGGTCGCGGCGATCTCGTCGGGCCCGAGCCGGAACGAGGCGGGCGCCCAGGAGTCGAACTCGCGCGAGTAGCGCCGGACCGCATCGTCGCCGTGGGCCCGGACGTCCGCGATGACCCGCGCGACGGTCTCGGCGACCCGCGGGTCGGCCCCGGGCGCGGCGGGCGCGGGTCCGGAGGCGTCGGCCGGGGCCGGGGCGGCCGGGGCCTTGAGCGTGGTGAGCACTGGGTGGTCTCCCATGGAGTGGTGCTGACGGGAAGGGAGCCGTCGATTCGGCGGTGTCCGGCCGGAGCGATACCGAAGATACGGCGTGATATCGGCCTATTTTTGCCATACGCAAACGATCACTGACAGACTCGGTCTGTGACGCGATCGGGCGCGCGGCTGCACAGGGTGTGAAGCGGGGGTGTGATGGAGCCGACGGTCAGGGCGATCCTGGACCTGCCGATCTTCCGCGAGGCGGGCGTGCGGGTCGCGGCCGGCGAGCGGAATTTGCACCGCTCGGTGCGGTGGGTGCACGCGGGGGAGATCCCCGACATCTACCGGTTCCTGTCCGGCGGGGAGATGCTGCTCACCGCCGGTCTCGGCATCGGCCGCGACGAGCGCGAGCAGCGCGACTACGTCCGGCGGATCGCCACCGCGGGCGCGGCGGTGCTGGTCGTCGAGCTGGCCGGGCGCGCGTTCGGCGCGATGCCGCCGGCGGTCGCCGAGGAGGCCGAACGGCACGGGCTGCCGCTGATCGGGCTGCGCGACGAGATCCCGTTCGCCGAGGTGTCCGCGCTGGTGCACGAGATGCTCGTCGGGATGCGGCTCCAGGAGCTGAGCGCGGAGGAGGCCGTCAGCGAGGCGTTCATGAACCTGCTGCTCGACGGCGCCGACCACCTGTCGCTGACCACCGAGCTGGCGCACCGGGTCGGCCACCCGGTGGTGCTGGAGGACATGGCGCACCAGGTCCTCGCGTACGCGGGCCCGACCATGGAGTCCGACCGCGTCGTCGCCGACTGGAACACCCACTCCCGCGTGCTGCACGGCACCCCGCCCGGCGGGCCGGCCCCCGGAGGGACGCCGCCCGCCGGTGCGCCGCCCGCCGGGGAGAGCCCGTGGACTGCACCCGGCGGCCCGTCGTGCTGCGCGGCGAGCGCTGGGGCTGGCTGCACGTCCTGCACGGCCGCGACGTGCTGGCCGCGCCGAGCCTGTACGCGCTGGAGCGGACGGCCGCCGCCGTCGCGATCACGCTGCTCGGCGAGCGCGCCAGCGGCGCCCGCGCGGCGCAGCGGCAGGGCGCCCTGGTCAACCGGCTCATGCTCGGCGACCTGTCCGGCGAGGACTTCGTCGCCAAGGCGCTGCGCCTCGGCCGCGACCTGCGGGGCCGCACGCTCGTGGTGACGGTGGTCGACCGGAACGGCGCCGACGGGCCGTTCGGCGAGCAGGAGCTGGACGCGGCGCTGCGCGGGGCGGGGTTCCCGACCGTGGTCGCCGACCTCGGCGACCACGCCCTCGCGGTGGTCGGGCTGCCGGCCGCCGCCGCCGAGCAGCGGGTCGTGGACGTGCTGTCCGGCCACCGCGTGCGCGCGGGCCTCAGCCGCGCGGTGGACCCGCCGCTGCTGCACACCGCGGTGCGGCAGGCCCGCAGCGCGAGCGCCGCCGCCGGGCGCGGCGAGGCCCCGCGGGTGCGCCGGTTCGACGACCTCGGCGTGCTGCGGCTGCTGACCGTCCTCGCGGAGGGCCCCGAGCTCGCGGGCTACGTCGAGGACGAGCTCGGCCCGCTGCTGCGCCACGACGCGGGCTCGTCCAACCGGCTGCTGCCCACCCTGCGCGCCTACCTGGATTGCGACGGCAACAAGTCGCGGGCCGCCGAGGCCCTCTACGTGCAGCGCCGGACCCTCTACTACCGCCTCGACCGGCTCTCGGCCCTGCTGGGCGTCTCGCTGGACGAGCCGGAGGTGCGGCAGCGGCTCCTGCTGGCCGTACGGGGGCTGGACCTGCTGCGACGCCCGAACGCCCCGGCCTGACCGTCCGGCCCCTCGCCACCCCGGACTCGCGGCGCGCGCCATGCACGCGGTGTGCAACGCCCGGCGGAGCCCCTGCACGGAATGCCTCTGCTCGGCCGCCGCGGCGGCTCCTAAGCTGCTGGCTGGACAGATCGGGAGGAGCCGCATTGAACGACGTATTCGCCCCAGGGACCCCGAAGGTCATCACGGAGCCACCGGACGATCTCGAATGCGACATCGTCATCGTCGGCTCCGGCATGGGCGGCGGCACCCTGGCGTACGCGCTGCGGGACTCCGGCGCCCGCGTGCTGATCGTCGAGCAGGGCGGGTTCCTCCCGCGCGAGGCCGCCAACTGGTCGCCCACCGCGGTGCACGTCCAGGGCCGGTACAAGAACTCGCCGGAGTGGTACGACGACAAGGGCAAGGCGTTCGTCCCGGGCAACTACCACTACGTCGGCGGCAGCACGAAGATGTACGGCGCGACGCTGCCCCGCCTGCGCGAGCACGACTTCGGCGCGGTCGAGCACCCGGACGGGGTCTCCCCGGCGTGGCCGCTGTCCTACGCCGACCTCGAACCGCACTACGCCGAGGCCGAGCGGATGTTCCTCGTCCACGGCCGCCGGGGCGACGACCCGACCGACCCGTGGCGTTCGACCGACTTCCCGTTCCCGCCCCTGCCGCACGTCCCGGCCATGGCCGACTTCGCCGCGTCGGCGCGCGCGCAGGGCCTGCGGCCGTTCGCGCTGCCGCAGGCGGTGGACGTGCGCGACGGCGGGGCCTGCGTGCTCTGCCCGACGTGCGACGCGTTCCCCTGCCTGGTGGACGCCAAGGGCGACGCCGACGTGCGCGCCGTACGGCCCGCGATCGCCTCGCCGACCGTCAGGCTGCTCACCAACGCCGAGGTCAGGAGGCTGGACACCGGCCCCGGCGGGCGGCGGGTCACCGGCGCCGAGATCGTGCACGGCGGCCGTACGATCACCGTCCGGGCCGGGCGCTTCGTCGTGTCGGCGGGCGCCGCCAACACCGCCGCGCTGCTGCTGCGCTCGGCGTCCGACGCGCACCCGTCCGGCCTGTCGAACGCCTCGGGCCAGGTCGGCCGCAACTTCATGCGGCACATCACCTCGTTCTTCGTGGCGGTCGACCCGCGCCGCGTCAACGGCGAGGGGTTCCACAAGACCCTCGGGATCAACGACTGGTACGCCGCCGGGCCCACCACGCGCCACCCGCTCGGCAACGTCCAGGGCCTCGGCAAGCTGGGCGGCCCGCACGTCAAGAACGCGCGCAGGCACATCCCGCTGCCGATCCTCGACGCGGTCACGCACCGGACCCTCGACCTGTTCCTCCAGACCGAGGACCTGCCGTTGCGGGACAACCGCGTGCGGCTGGACGCCAAGGGGAACATCGTCCTGTCGTACCGTCCGACCAACCGGTCGGCGCACCGGGAGCTGGTGGCGCGGATGAAGCGCGTCGCGCGCCGCGCCGGCTACCCCGTGGTCCTGCACCAGGAGCTCGGGATCGAGGCGACGTCCCACCAGTGCGGAACGGCCCGGATGGGCGCCGACGGGGCGTCCAGCGTCGTCGACCCGTTCTGCCGGTCGCACGACGTCGAGAACCTGTGGGTCGTGGACAGCTCGCCGTTCCCGTCCTCGGCCGCCGTGAACCCGGCGCTCACCGTCGCCGCCCTCGCCCTGCGCGTCGCCGCCGCCGGCGACCTCACGTCCTGACCCCTTCCGAGATCGGAGCCCCCATGTCCTCGGCGTACCCCTCCCGGGGCGTCCCGACCGTGCGCGGCGTGGACCACGCCGCCTACACCGTCCCCGACCTGGACGCCGCGGTGGCGTTCTTCGCGGACCACTTCGGCGGCGAGCTGGTCTTCCGCGACGGCCCGTTCTCCGGGCGGGACGACGGGATGACCCGCCGCCTCAACGTGGACCCGCGCGCCCGCTGCCGGCTCGCGATGGTCCGGCTCGGCCGCACCATGAACATCGAGCTCTTCGAGTACGAGGCGCCCGAGCGCAGCACGGTCCCGCCCCGCAACAGCGACGTCGGCGGCCACCACCTGGCGCTGTACGTGGACGACATCGACGCCGCCCACGCCTACATCTCCGCCGTCCCCGGCGTCGTGGTGATGGACGGCCCGAACGGCGTCGCCCCGGACTCGCCGGTGGCGGGGCAGCGCTGGTTCTACTTCCTCACACCGTGGGGCATGCAGATGGAGCTGACCTCCTGCCCCAAGGGCGACTTCTACGCCGGTCTCCCCGGCGCGGGCATGGCCCCGCCCGCCGACTCCTGGCGCTGACACCGGGCACGAAAAGGGCCGTCCCCCGGTGTGCAGGGGGACGGCCCTCGAAACGGCCCGTCAGGCGGCGGCCGTCGCGGCCAGGGCCAGGGCCAGGGCCGAAGCGGCGAACACCACGGTGTGCCGGACGTTCTGGAGCACGGGCGTCCAGGACGGGAACCCGCTCTCGGCCGCCTTGAGCAGGGCGGGCACCTTGACCCGTCCGAGCACCGGGTCGCCCTTGCGGGCGAAGGCCGACTCCACCGACTTCACGGCGGTCACCTGGCTGTAGAGGATCAGGGCGTTGCCCGCCAGGACGAGGGACTGGAAGACCAGCGTCAGGGTCTGCCCCCAGTCGCTGCCCCACAGGTTGAGCCCGGCGAGGACCGCCATGACGGCGGCGACCGCGGCCGGGGCGGCGGTCTCGTGCCCGCTGGCGTCGAAGCTCATCTTGTTGTCCTCCAGGACGGTGATGGGGACGCCCTGGCGCGCCAGCTCCGCCTCCGCGTTCGCCTTCGCGCTCGCCCCGTAGCGGTGGCGGACGAGCGGGATGCTCAGGAAGGCCAGGGCGACGAGCACCTGGAGCGCCGCAACCAAGATCATCATGATGGTCTCCTCACCGGGGGGCCCGCTCGGCGCCGGGTGCGTCCGGCCGCCTCGCCCTCACTTGCACTTTGTTCAAGTGGAACGCTAGCCCCGACTTGAACGCTGTGCAAGTGCTGACTTGAACTTTGTGCAAGAAGCCTTCGGGTGCCCTATCGTGGGCCCATGCCGCGCGACACGCTGACCCGGGACCAGATCGTCCAGACCGCGATCGAGCTGCTGGACGAGGACGGCCTGGAGGGGCTCAACATGCGCGCCCTCGGCCGCCGGCTCGGCTCCGCCGCCACCGCCGTCTACTGGCACGTCAGGAACAAGGACGACCTCGTCGTGCTGGCCGGCGACCTGGTGTGGGACGAGGTCGGACTCCCCGACCCCGGCGCGGTCGGCTGGCGGGCCGCCGCGACGTCGATGGCCGCGGACCTGTACGCGATGCTCACCCGGCACCCGTGGCTGGTGCAGGCGCTGGCCACCCACCTGCTCCACGGCCCCGGCAAGGCGCGGCACGACGACCACAGCCTCGCGGTGTACGAGGCGGCCGGGTTCGCCGGCGCCGAGGCCGACCGGGCGGCGGCGACCGTCTTCATGTTCGTGCTCGGCAACGCCCTCGGGGAGTCGGCCACGGCCTCGCTCGCGCGGCGGATCGACCGGGACGGCGGCGACGCGCAGGAGCGGATCCGCGACACCATGGCGCGGGCGAGCGAGGTCGCGATGCGGTTCCCCCGGCTGCGCGCCCGCCTCGAAGCGGACGCCGTCGCCGCCTACGGCGCCGCGCCCGACGACAGCTTCGCGTTCGGCCTCCGAGCCATCCTCGACGGCCTGGAGTCCCAGCTCGCCGCCCGTCCCGCCCCGGCGACCGGAACCGCCCCCTGACCGCCCGAACGGCCGGGGGGGCGGACGGCCGGGGGGTGGCTCAGCGTTCTCAGGCTCGGCGTTCCCAGGCTCGGCGGACGGAGGCGTGGGGGTCGTCCCGGAGCGTCCAGCGGCGGCCGATGACCATCGTGGCCCGGCGGCTCGTGTCGTACGGCTCCCAGCCGGGGTCGCCCGTGTGCGCGAAGCGGACCCAGGCGGCGTGCGTGCGCGCCGCCAGGTCGGGCGGGGGGCTCTCGGGGCCGAGCAGCGCGTCCTCTCCGCGCAGCGGCGCGGGGTCGAGGCCGAAGACGAACGGCAGTTCCACCGTGTGCGCGGCGCCGAGCCGCCCGCCGAGTGCGCGCGAACGCCAGTCGAACAGGTAGGCGTAGGTGGCGCCGGACGACCGGGCGGCGTGGGCCCCGGCCAGGGCCCGGCTCCCCGCGCCGAACAGCGCGTCGCCCATGACGGCCGAACGCAACCGCGCGGGCGGGGCCTCCGGGTCCGCCTCCCGGTAGGCCGCGACGAGCGCGGCGGGCTCGGGATGGGCGCGTTCCGCGGTGGCGAGGACGTCCGCCATGGTCGAGGCGTCGTAGGCCCCGGACGGGACGAGGTAGAGGTTCCCCTCCTCGGCGTTCGTGCCGACGAGGAGATCGACGCCCGCCCCCCGCCCGTCGGCGACGGCGTCGGCGGGCTGCCGGTCCAAGACCACGCTGAACGGGCTGAGCCCGATCAACGGGTCGTAGGCGGTCGCGGTCCGCAGGTCGATCCCGCCGAGCCCGGACGCGGCCTCGACCAGGCGCTCGTCGGATACGCGGTCGAAGGCGCCGGCGTGCGGCTCGACGCCCAGCGCTGCTGCCGCCGCCTCCGTCACCCGGGCGGCCTGCTCGGGCGAGAACGCGCCCAGGCCGCTGCCGCTCTGGACGATGGCGCGCCGTACGAGCCCGTCGCTCTCCGGCGCGGCGACGACGGCGCCGGTGAGCGTCGCGCCCGCGGACTGGCCGAAGAGCGTGACGCGGTCGGGATCACCGCCGAACGCGGCGATGTTCTCGTTCACCCAGCGCAGGGCGGCGAGGACGTCGAGGAGGCCGCGGTTGCGCGGCGCTCCGGGCAGGTCGAGGAATCCGGCGATGCCGAGGCGGTAGTTCACGGTCACCAGGACGACCCCGTCGCGGGCGAACGCGGCGCCGTCGTACAGGCCCGCCCGGTTCGACCCCGCCACGAAGCCGCCGCCGTGCGCGAACACCATGACCGGCAGGTCGCGGCGGACGGGATCGGGGGTCCACACGTTGAGGGTGAGGTAGTCGTCCCCGCGGCTCCAGCCGTTGCCGAAGTAGGGCGCCAGGTCGATGGTGCCGAGGTTCCGTTCGGCCTGCGGAGCGGTCGGGCCGGGCGCGGTCGCGTCGCGGACGCCGTCCCAGGGGGCGTGCGGCCGGGGCGGGGCGAAGCGTCCGGTCCGGGCCGGGGGCGCGGCGTAGGGGATGCCGCGGAAGACCGCGATGCCGTCCTGCCGGATGCCGGCGACCGCTCCCTGAGCCGTCCGCACGGTGCGGGTCTCGGTGGTCATGCCTGTGCCTCGTCTCCGTCGGCGGGCGTGTACCTGGTGAACGGCGCCCACCCCTTGACGGCGAACGTGTCGCCCGCGCGCTCGACCTCGGCCGCGCCGTGGCCCCCCAGGTGCGCGGGGACGACGAGCGCGTTGTTGTCGGCGGCCCAGCCGAGGACGCGGCGGCGGGTGGCGCGGGCGGCGGCCGGGTCCTCGCAGAAGCAGCTGTTGTGGTCCGGGCCGATGATCTGCACGGGGCTGTGCAGCAGGTCACCGACGAACACCGCGCGGTCCGTCCCGCTCGCGAGGGTGAGGACGCAGGACCCCGGGGTGTGCCCGGGCGCCGGGTCGAGGCGCAGGTTCGCGTCGATCCGGTGGCCGCCCTCCCACAGGCGGACCTGCCCCGCCCGGTGCACGGGGGCGACGCTGTCCTCGAAGACGTTCTGGTTGCCGCGGCCGAGCAGGGGCCTGTGCCCGTTCTCGGGGTTCCAGAAGTCGAAGTCGTCCTTGGGGATCAGGTACGTGGCGTTCGGGAAGGTGGGCACCCACTCCCGGCCGTCCAGGCGCGTGTTCCAGCCGACGTGGTCGACGTGCAGATGGGTGTTGACCACGATGTCGACGTCCTCGGGGGCGACCCCGGCCCGCGCCAGGTTCCCCAGGAAGTCGGTGCGCAGACGGCTCCACACCGGCGAGTACGGGCGCTCCTTGTCGTTGCCGACCCCCGTGTCGACCAGGACGGTCTTGCCTTCGCTGCGCAGCAGCCAGGTCTGGATCGCGGTGTTGACGATGTTCGTGCGGGGGTCGAGGAAGTCGGGCGCGTGCCAGGCGCCGCCGCCGTGCCAGGCGTCCTCCGGCCCGGCGGGGACGAACGCGCGGGGCGTGAGGCCGGCGGGCCCGTAGTACTCCTTGACGCGGGTGACGGTGACGCCGCCGAGTTCGATCTGTTCCAACGTGTGCTCCATGGCCTGGTCATCGGGTTGCGGCCATCACCCTCGCCGCCGTCCGCGGCGGTCCGCCACACCCGCCTCTGCCTACCCCCGGCAGGGTCAGGCTGCGGTGCGCGGCCCGAGGCAGACTGGAGGGCATGAGAGAACGAGGCCGACTCGGCGACTTCCTGCACGCCAGGCGCTCCCGGCTGCGTCCGGCGGACGTCGGCCTGAAGGACTACGGCGACCGGCGGCGCGTGGCGGGCCTGCGCAGGGAGGAGCTCGCGATGCTCGCCGGCGTCAGCGTCTCGTACTACACGAGGCTGGAGCAGGGCCAGTCGGCGGGCGCCTCCGCGGAGATCCTGGACGCCGTCGCGCGGGCCCTCCTGCTCGACGAGGCGGAGCGCCGCCACCTGCACGACCTCGCCGGCGCGGGCAGGGGCCGCGCCCCGGCCCGCCGGGCGCGCCCCGAGCAGGCGAAGCCCGCCACGCTGGATCTGCTGGACACCCTGGAGGGCGTCCCGGCGCTGGTCAGCGGCCGCCGCACGGACGTGCTCGCGTGGAACCGGCTCGGCCACGCGCTGTTCGCCGCGCATGTGGACCCCGGCAGCCCCCGGCGCGCGGCGGAGCGGCCCAACCTCGCCCGGATGGTCTTCCTCGATCCGCACACCCGCGAGCTGTACGCCGACTGGACGGCGAAGGCGAAGGCCGTCGTCGAGAACCTGCGCATGGTCGCGGGCCGGTTCCCCGACGACACGCTGCTGACCTCGCTGATCGGCGAGCTCACGGTCAAGAGCCCCGAGTTCGCCGCGATGTGGACCGACCACCGGGTCCGTCCCTGCGCGCTCGGCAGGTACGAGATGCGCCACCCCCTCGTCGGCACGCTCACCGTGACGCAGCAGAGCGTGCACCTCCCGCAGGCCGAGGACCAGCACCTGGTGATGGCCGTCACCGAGCCCGGCTCGCCGTCGCGGGAGGCCGTGACCCTGCTGGCCCAGGCCACCGCCCGTCCCCGTTCCGCCGTACGACCCGAAGCCGCCCGCGAGGAACGTCCCGCGGCCCGCCCCTGACCGCGATCGGCTCGAAGCGCGGCAGGCGATCGGGGCCGGAGACGCGAAAGCCGCCCCGGCCTCGGGCGGGGCGGCCTCCGCGGACCGGTCAGCGCGCCGCGCTCAGGCGCACTTCTTGATCGACTTGTTGGTGTTCTTCCAGAACGCCTGCTTGCGCTCGCTGAAGCGTCCGTGGTCCTTGTCGTAGAGCTCCAGGACGAACTGGAAGCAGTGGTTCTCGGCGAGCTCGTAGGGCTGGCCGTTCCGTGCGCCGACGAGCCGACAGTCGCTCTTGCCGACCGCCTCGATCTTGTACTCGAAGCGCTTCTTGGTCCAGTTGGTCACGTAGACGACGGCCCTCTTGCCGTCGGCCTTGGAGTCGCAGACCTTGACCGAGTCGCCGTTGGGCCAGAACTGCAGCCATCCGCCGGAGTTGGTCATGCGGTGGTAGATCTTGTCCGCGTGCGCGGGCGTCGCCGCGAACGCGGGCGCGAGCACCACGACCCCGGCGCACAGAGCCATTGCCAGCCGTTTCATGCCGTCGCCTCCCGTGCGTGGAATTACGGTCGTGCATAGCCAAGCGGCTCCGGCCCGCGAACGACTCCCACCTTCAGGTGATCTTGCCGGCCCCGTTCTGGTACCTACGAAGGATCGTGTGCGGCGGCGCCCTGCCGGCCCGCCGACCGTCCGCGCGGTCCGTCCCCGGCGGCGCGCGTGGAACGGGGGAGCAGCGGGGTGAGCAGGGCGGCCAGGAGGAAGACCGCGGCGTTGTACCAGAAGGTGGTGGACGCCGAGTCGTACATGCGGGACGCGGCCTCCGGCCCGCCGCCGGTCAGGGCGAACTGGACGGTGCCGACGACCGCGATCCCCGCGGCCGCGCCGAGCTGGAGCACCGCGTTCGTCACGCCGGATCCGGCGCCCGCGTCGCGTTCGGGGACGCCGGCGAGGACGACGCCGGTCAGGATCGACACGCACAGGCCCATGCCGAGGCCCATGACCGCGATCGGCGCGGCGACCTGCCAGAGGGCGATCCCCGGCCCGGCGGCGTTCATGACCGCGATGAGCAGCACCACTCCGGCGGTCATCACCGCCAGCCCCGCGCCGGTCAGCCGCCGTCCATGGACGGCGCCGTAGCGCTGGGCGAAGCCCGTGGTGAGCAGGATGCCCACCGGGTAGCCGAGGCCCGCGAGCGCGGTGCGCAGCGGCGACCAGCCGAGGCCGAGCTGGAGCGCGTAGCTGAGCACCAGGAAGAACGAGGCGAGCCCGGAGAAGACCGCGAGCAGCACGACCAGCCCGAGGACGAACGGCTTCTGGCGCAGCAGCGCCGGCGGGACGAGCGCCGAACCGTCCGCCCGGTCGCGCCGCCGCTGCGCCGCGCCGAACAGCAGGAGCAGCGGCGCCGACGCCGCGAGCAGCGCGAGCATCCAGACCGGCCAGCCCTGCTCGCGGCCCTGGATCAGCGGGTACATCACCGCGAACGACGCGGCGGCGATCAGCGCGACGCCCGGCAGGTCGAGCCGGAGCCGACCCGCGGCCCTGGACTCGGGCATCAGCCACAGGGCGCCGAGGAACGCCGCCACGCCGAGCGGCACGTTGACGTAGAAGATCGCGCGCCAGTGCAGGCCGAGCACGTCGTACTCGGTGAACAGCGCGCCGAGCAGGGGCCCGCCGACGTTGGCGAGGCTGAGGACGGTGCCGTAGACGGCGAACGCCCTGGGTCGTTCGCGGGGCGCGAAGACGATCATCACGACGGAGAGCACCTGCGGCACCATGAGCCCCGCCATGAGCCCTTGGAGCAGCCGGGACGCGATCAGCACCTCGGCGTTCGGCGCGGCGCCGCAGGCGGCGGAGGCCAGGGTGAACCCGGCGATGCCGACGAGGAAGACCCGCTTGCGGCCGTAGACGTCGCCGAGCCTGCCGCCGGGGATCAGCGCGAGGGCGAACGCGAGCGAGTACCCGGCGAGCACCCACTGGGCCGCCGCGTACCCCGCGCCGAGATCGTCCTGCACGCGCGGCATCGCGATGCTGACGATCGTGCCGTCCACCAGGTCCATGAACGCCGCCGCGAGGACGACGGCGAACGCGGGCCAGCGGTGCTGGGCGGCGCGCCGCGCCGTCCGGTCGTCGGTCATGCCCCTCACCTCCTTGCTAGGGTCCCGTTCAGTACAGAACAGATTAAGTACAATATGTACTGAGTACAGAAGGTATTGAATGGGGGAGCGGGTGTCAACGGAGTCCCCGCGCGCGGCACTGGCCGCGGCGCTGTACGACGAGGAGCGGGCGGGCGCGACCGGCGCGGTGCTGTACCACGCCGCCGTCGCCGCCCATCTGAAGATCAACATCACCGACGTGAGCTGCGTCGGCGTGCTGGACAAGGAGGGGCCCATGACCGCCGGACGGCTCGCCCAGCGCGTCGGGGTCTCCCGCGGCGGCCCGGTCACCGCGATGATCGACCGGCTGGAGAGCGCCGGCTTCCTGCGCAGGCGCCGCGATCCGGTCGACCGCCGGCGGGTCCTGATCGAACTCGTCCGGGAGGACGCCTACCAGCGCCTGCAACGCTCGCTCGGCGGCCTCACCGGCCGCTACACCGAGCTCATCGGCGGCTACACCGAGGACGAGCTGCGGCTGCTCCTGGACTTCTCCCGGCGCACCAACGAGATCCTGCACGAGCAGACCACAGCTCTCCAGGCCGACCGCTGACCCCGCCGGCACTCCTGACGCGGCGTCCCCGCCCGGTGTCCCCGCCCGGCGTCCCTGCCCGGCGTCCGCGGGCCGTTCCCTCGCGCGTGACTCCCCGGGATGGTAGGAACCGTCGTACAACAAGGACTCCTGGGAGGCCGCGGTGGCGGATCCGTTGACGTTGTCCGTGCTCGGCGGGGCGGTGCTGACGCAGGGTGTGTCGTTCGTGTACGACCAGGCGGGCGAGCTCCTGCGGCGCCGCCGGGAGCGGCGCGAGGCCGGCGGGGAGCCCGAGGCGGCCGAGCCGGTGGAGGCTGGCGCCGAGGTCCTCGCGGGCCGTCCCGCGCCGCTCGTCGCCGACCCCGCCGCGCTGGACGTCGTGGCGGGGGAGATGGCCCGGCTGCGCCGGGAGCTGTCCGGCTACGCCGACGGCGTCGAGGAGATCACACCGGGCGACCGGGACCTGCTGGTCACCGTGGACGCGCTGCGCGGCCTGCTGGAGGCGGTGTACGGGCAGCGCCTCACCTTCCGCGGGGAGGACCGCGAGCCGTCCGGTCCCGTCGTCGAGGGCAGCGTCGACGTCGGTACGGTCCTCGGCCGGGCGGTGGCCGTGCGCGGCGGCGAGGTGTCGGGGCGCGCGCACGTGCGCGGCGAGGGACGGGCCGAACGGGTCGAGGGCGGCGGCGAGTTCGTCGGCGTCGACATCGACCGGATCGACGGTCGGTGACCTCGCGCATGGACCTCGCCGAGCTGCTGTTCGAGGAGGTCGTCCGGGGCGCGCTGGACCACGGCTTCGTGGAGCGGGCCTGGCTGGCCGACCTCGTGCAGGCCCACCTCGACGACCCGGGCTGCCGGTTCGTCCTGCTCCAGGGCGGGCCGGGCACCGGCAAGACGTCGTTCGCGGCGTGGCTGGCGCGGCGGTACGAGCTGTCGCCGCGCTACTTCGTCCGCCGCGACAGCACCGGGACGCTGGCGGCGGGCGACGCCCGTTCGGTGCTGCTGCGGGTGGGCCACCAGCTCGCCGCGCTCGCCCCCGGCGTCATGGGCCGGGAGGTCACCGCGGAGGTCGAGCAGCGGGTCGGGGAGGTGGCCCCGGACGGCACGGTGATCGGCGTCCGCATCGGGCTGCTCCAGGCGTCGCCGTTCCGCGGCACCGCCCTGCGCGTGGCGCAGAGCGCCGGACGGGTGGACGGCTCGGTCGTCGGCGTGCAGATCGACCGCCTGGTCACCGATCCGCGCCTCCGCGACCTCGGCGACCTCCAGTACCTCGCGCTGCTGGACCCGGCGCTGGAACTCGCGCGCCGCGAGCCCGGCAGCCGCATCGTCCTCCTCCTCGACGCCGTGGACGAGGTCGGCCACCGGCCGGGCGGGGCCGGCGAGGACGTGCTGGACTGGCTCGCCCGGTGCCCGCGGCTGCCCGGCAACGTCCGCGTCGTCATCACCTCCCGCCCCGGCGAGCGGCTGCGCGGGCTGCGTACACGGCAGCGGGAGTGGCTGCGCGAGGAGACCATCACCGACTCGGCCGAACGGGTCGCGGGCGACCTGCGCGCCTACACGTCGGCCGCGCTGGACGACCCCGCAGTCGCGGCCGTCCTCAGCGCGCATCCGGCGGGCCCCGCGCGGCTCGCCAGGCGGATCGTCGAACGCGCCGACGGCAACTTCCTGTACCTCGTGCTGTGGGTCCAGGCCCTGCGCCGGGCCGTCGCGGAGGGCGACGACCGGCGGCTCGCGGCGCTCACCGACTTCACCGCGCTCCCCAGCGGGCTGACCGGCATCTACGAGTGCTTCCTCACCCTCGTCCACGACGCCGTGCGGCTGGCCAACGGGCCGGGCTGGCGGCGCGTGTGGCGCGAGGCGCACCGCCCGCTGCTGGGCGCCCTCGCGGTGGCGCGGGGCCCGCTCACCCTCGCGGGCCTCGCCCGCGCGGCGGGCCTGTCGCCCGACGACCCGCTGCTGCCGGAGGCGCTGGGCGATCTCGCGGAGTTCCTGATCAAGGAAGGGGGAGGGCTGCGGCTGTGCCACGCCAGTCTGGGAGAGTTCCTGACCGAGCCCCCCGCCCCCGACGAGAGACCTCCCTGGTACGTGAACCCCTTTCAGAGCAACCTCGACCTCGCCCGCCGGTACGTCGACGCGTTCGGGACGTCCTGGCAGGACTGCGACGACGGCTACGCCCTGGCGAACACCGCGTCCCACGGCGTGCGCGCCGTCGAGGAGGCCCGGACGGACGCCGAACGCTCCCGCGCCGCCGGACTGGTCGCCTCCCTGCTGTCCGACCCGTCGTACGGCCTGGCCAAGGCGGCGCGGCTCGGCACCGAGGAGATGCTCCTCGACTACGTCGCGGCCCACGCCGCGCTCGACCGCGCCGCGCCCGAGCACCGCGAGGCGCTCGTGCGCGGCCTCGCGTCCGCGGTCGCCGCCCGCGCCGCCGCGACGGACGAGCACCTGCCCGACGTCCTGCACTCCGTCCTCGGCTACCACGGGCGGGCCGGGCGCCTGAACGAGGCCGTGCTCGTCCACCTCACCGACGCCGCGACGGTCGGCGAGTACGTCGCCGACCCCCGCAAGCTGATGCTCACGACGCTCGGCTTCGCGCACGGCAACGCGACCCGGCTGCGCCGCCTCGGCGACGAGGCCGGAGTACGGAAGGCCCGCGACATCCTCGAACGCGCCGTCTCCAGCACCGAGCGGCTCGGCGCGGACCTCGCCGGCGACGCCTCCGTGGACGGCCTGCTCTCCAGCATCTGCTACGACCTGGCGTACGTGCACTACCTGTACGGCGAGACGGCGGCGGCCGACGGGCTGTTCCGGCGCAGCGCCGAGGCGGCGGACCGGGCGGGCAACGCGACCGGCGCGTACATCTCGCGGCTGGTCGCCCTGCGCATGAACCTGTTCGCCGGAACGGTCGGCGCCGCGCGCTTCCGGGCGGACGTCGAGGAGGCGCGGACGTACTTCGCCGAACGGGCCGAAGGGCCGCACGCGCGACGCTGGGCCATGAACGTCCACCAGTACCTGATCGACCTCGCGGTGGAGACCGGCGACGCCGCTCTCGCCGGGGCCGAGCTCGAAGCGCTGGAGGAGGACGAGTGGCTCGCCCGCCTCGGCCGCGACGACCTGCTGCGCATCGCCCGCGCCCGCGTCGCGTTCACCCGCGGTGACCACGAACGGGCCGCCGCGCTCTACGGCGAGCACCTCGCCGGCGAGCTGACCGGCGACCCGTCCGGCAAGGAGGAACTGGCCCGCGACCTCCTCCACTACGGCCGGGCCCTCGCCGCGCTCGGGCGCGCCGCCGAGGCCCGCCGCGCGTGGGCGCAGGGCCTGCGATGCCCCGACCACACGGCGAACGGCCCGTGGAAGCACCGCATCGAACGCGAACTGTCCGCCCCGTGACGCTGAGGCGTCTCCGGGCCCATTCGGCGCAATCCTGCGACCGCTCATCGCGCGGCGGTCACGGAAAGTAAACCCGCCGCGCTCTCGACGCTACGTTCGGTCCCGTCCGACGAGCGCCGCCGGGCCGGACGCGCCTCGCCAGGCGGGTACGGCGCGGAGGGCGCTCGCGGGTAGGGGAGATGGTCTCGACGGTGGGATCGGCGGGTGGCTCTTGTCCGGGCGTTCGGCGTCCGGCACGGCGGGCTCTGGCCTGGAAAGCACGGTGGGACGATGCGGCAGTACGGCAGGCGGCGAGGCGTCCGGCGGCGAGCCCGGCGCTGGGACTGGATGGCTCCCGTACGGCGGTGGTGGCGGCGCAACGGCACCCACCACCGGCAGCGAAGGTGGACCCGGCCCTGACGCCGCCCGCCCTCCTCACCTGAGCGGGACCCGGTTCCGGCCGGGCGGGCGTGTCCCCTGAACGAGGGACGTGCGCGTGCACGGGCGGTTACTTAGCGTTGTCGCCGGGTCGGGCGGTACGGCCCACGGAGGTGAGGACGCGGTGAGAACGCATGGAGATCCCGGCTGGTACTTCGTCATGCTGCCGGACGTCGAGGACGCGGGAACGGTCGCGGCGCGGCTCCCCGGGGCGGGCACGTTGGCGGTCCACCCCTCGGGACGTCCCTGGATCGTCGGGAACGTGCCGTCCGACCAGGTGCTCAGCGGGGTGGGGCGGGCGGCGCGGGTCACGGTGCTGGGCTACTCGTCCGCGACCCCGGCCCTGCTGGACGCCGAGGCCGGGCGACTGTCCTCGGTCGAAGGGCTCGACGAGCTGGGCCGGACGCTCGACGGCGGCTTCCACCTGCTGGGCGCGGTCCGGGGGCGGCTGCGCGCTCAGGGGTCGGCGTCGGGGGCGCGGCGCGTCCACCACGCGCTGATCGACGGCCTGCCGGTCGCCTCCGACCGGTCCGACGTGCTCGCGGGCCTCGGCGGGTTCTCGCTGGACGAGCGCGGCGTGGCGATCACGCTGCTGCGCGGCCTGCCGCCGTCCTTCGCGGAACGGCCGCTGTGGCGGGGCGTCGCGGGCGTCGAGCCCGGGTCCGCGCTGGTCGTCGAGCGCGACGGGCGGCGACGGATCGCGGTCTGGTGGCGCCCGCCGGAGGCGGAGCTGTCGAGGGCGGAGGGCGCGCGGAGACTGCGGCGGGCGCTCGCCGGTTCCGTCGACGCCCGCACGGCCGCCGGCGGGACCGTCCACTGCGACCTCTCCGGCGGGCTGGACTCCACGCCGCTGTGCTACCTGGCCTCGCGGGGACCCGCCGAGGTCATCGCCCACACCGGCTACAACGGGGACCCGTCCGGAGGGGACGACCTGGCCTGGGCGCGCAAGGCGCTGCCCGCGATGCCGGGCGTGCGCCACGAGACGTTCCGCATGGAGGAGCTGCCCGGGTTCTTCGAGGGCGTACGGGACGCCGCGCACCGCATGGACGAGCCGTCCCAGGCGTACCTGGCGGGCCCCCGGATGGCGGTCAGCGCCGCGCGGGCGCGGGAACGCGGGGCCCGCGCGTACCTGACCGGGCTGGGCGGCGACCATCTGCTGCGTTCGCTGCCGGCGGTTTACCACACGCTCTTCCGGCGCCGGCCGCTGCTCGCGCTGCGGCGGATCCGCGCCGTGCAGTGCCTGGAAGGACGGCCCGTACGGGAGATGGCGGGCGAACTGCTGAGCGGACGATCGTACGCCCGGTGGCTGAGCGATCAGGTCCGCGCGATGCGAAGCGGCCGGGAGCCGGGGCCGGAGCTGACGCTGGCGTGGGGCCCCGCGCTCCGTCCGCCGCCGTGGCTGACCGACGACGCGGCCGACCTGCTCGCGGAGCATCTCGGCGAGCTGGCCGCGAAGGCCCGGCCGCTCGGCCCGACCCGCGCCGCCCACGCGCAGCTCGCGACCGTGCTGGACGGCGCGCGGATCTCCCGGGGCGTCCAGCAGCTCGGCGGCTGCCACGGGATCGCGCTGGAGTCGCCGTTCTTCGACGACCGCGTGGTGGAGGCGTGCCTGTCGGTCCGGCCGGCGGAACGGGACGCGCCCACCGAGTACAAGCCCCTGATCAAGGACGCGATGCGGGGCGCGCTGCCGGAGGGGTTCCTGGCGCGCGACGGCAAGGCCGGCGGCGCTCCGCAGGCCGCGCGGGGACTGGACCGCCACTGGGAGGAGCTCATGGAGCTGTGCGAGGAATCGGGCCTGGCCGGGAGCGGCCTGGTCGACATGCGGCGGCTGCGGGAGCACGGCCGCCCCGGCCGGCACCGCAGGCGGGACGCCGCGCTCGACCCGACGATCAACTGCGCGGCGTTCCTGAAGGCCCAGCGCGACGCCCTCGCCGTCCCGGCCGTGGACGGAGGCGCGTGATGGCCGGCGTCCGGCTGCGCGCGGGGGTGGCGCGGACCGGCACCGAGTACGGGACGGTGCTCCTGGACGAACGCCGCGGCAGGTACTTCCGGCTGAGCCCGACCGCGGCGGCCATCGTGCGGGACCTGGAGGAGGGCCGGGGCGTCCCCGGGACCGTACGGGCGGTCGCGGAACGGTACGGGATCACCGAGGAACGGGCCGGCGCCGACGTCCAGGGCCTGCTCGCCCGGCTCCGCGCCCTCGGACTGGTGACCTCGTGAACCCGCGGATCCGGGCCCGGCTCGCCGCCGCCGGCGGCGCCGCGCTGGCCCGCCTGCGCCCGCACACGATCCGCGCCGTCCTGTCGCTGCTGCGCGCGGGCGCCCGTCCGGCCCGGCGGCACGAGGCCGAAGCCCTGTGCGAGGACGTCCTCGCCGTGAGCCTGCGCGCTCACGGGCACGCGGCGTGCCTGCGGCGCTCGCTGGCGGTCGTGCTGCTCGGCCGGATGCGCGGCGTGTGGCCCACCTGGTGCGTGGGCGTGCTGCTCGCTCCGCCGTTCACCGCGCACGCGTGGGTGGAGGCCGAGGACGCCATGGTGGGCGAACGGATCGACGCCCGCTTCTACGGCCGCCTGATCCGCGTCGCGCCGTCCGGGGACCCGGCCTCGCCCCGCACGTGCGGGCGTCCGGCGAAGAGAAGGGGCGCGCACCGACGGCCGTGCCCCTCGGACTCCGGCGGTCGCGCCATGCGACCTCGCCGACCAGACGGGCTCCGGTGATCTCGCGGACGGACGAGATCGACCGGGGCCTCCGGGACCCGCCGCGCACCGGCGTCCCGGCCCTCGCCCGGACCGGCGCCCTCGCCCGGACCGGCCGACCGTTCAGAAAGGAGGTGAACGACGTGGACGCTTTCTCCTACGAGGCTCCCGAGGTCATCGAGCTCGGCGAGTTCGCCGAGCAGACCGGCAACTGGGGGATCCGCAACAACGACGAGATCTTCATGCCCTTCGACGAATGGCACTGACGATCCCGCGCCGGACCAGGCGCGCGTAGTCCAGGGGGTGCCGCCACCCGGCAGGGTGGCGGCACCCCCGCCGGCGTGGGGGCGGTCACCGCGGCGCGGACGCCGCGGAGCTGTAGCCGGTGATCTCGTCGGCTCTGACGAGGCCGTCCTCGATGGCGCGGGCCAGCATGTCGGCCTTGGTGGGGGCGGGGCGTCCGGCCTGCGCGTACTTGACCCGCGCCCGCCTGATGTACATCTCGACCGTGTGCGCCGAGACGCCCATGCGCCGGGCCACCGACGCCTTGGACATGGACTGGAACCACCACAGCAGCGCGGTCCGCTCCCGCTCGGACAGGGCGACGGAGTCGGGCCGCGGGTAACTGGCCAGCACGCCGGCCGCCGTCGGGGTCACGTAGGGCCGGTCCCCGGCGGCGCAGAGGACCGCGGCGACCAGGTGCGCGCGGCCCTCGTTCTTCGCGACGAACTCGCAGGCGCCCGCCTCCAGCGCCGCCAGCACCATCTCCCGCTCGGTGAACTGCGAGAACGTGATCACCCGCTGGGCCCGCGCCGCGAGCCGGGCCAGCTCGTCCAGGACGAGGCGGCCCCCGAGGTTCAGGTCCAGGATCAGCACGTCCAGCCCGTCCGGGACCGCCTCCACCGTCTCCGCCACATGCGCGACGCGGATCCGCGGATCGGCGGCGAGCCAGGTCTGCACGCCCTCGATGACCACCGGATGGTCGTCGACGATCCCTACGGTGACCCCGCGCGCGTCCAGCACGTCTCCACCCACAGCCGGTCCTCCTCCCGGTCGTGCACGACGGACGGCGGCAGCGGCCCGCCCCCGTCCGCGCAGAGTTCGGCGTCGGCGTCGGCGAACACGCTGACCACGACGTCGCCGCCTCCCGCCACCACGGTCACCCGCGCCCACGTGGCCGCCGCGGACAGCACCAGCAGCGGCCCCTCGGCCAGCGCCCGCCGGTCCGCCATCGGGATCGGCGGCAGGTCGCCGTAGCTCGCCAGGGTGACGGCCACCCCGCGGCGTTCGGCGACGTCGGCGCAGGCCCGCAGCTCGTGCAGCAGCGGGTGCGGGGTGTCGTCGGTCTCCGCGAACAGCCGCCGCAGCCGGGCCGCCTCGATCGCGAGGACCCGCCGTACGGCGGCGTCCCGCGGGTCCAGCCGCCGCTCGGCCAGGCCGCCCAGCAGCGGAGCGACCCGGGCGTGCAGGTAGTCGTACCTGCGGCGCCGCTCGGCGTGCACCGCCTCCTCGGCGGCGGCGCGCGCCCGGTCGGCCGCCCGCCGCTCCGCGATCCCGGTGACCTGCCCGGCGGTCTCGCGCAGCCGCCTGCCGAGCCACGCGAACATGAGCTGGATGCCCGCCATCGTGTACGCGACGGTGAACAGCCGGGACAGGGACGCCTGCCCGAGGTCGCCGTCGGCCGCCATCCGCGCCGCCATGATCCCGATGTCGGCGGCCAGGAACACCGCCAGCTCCCGCAGCGGCCGGCCGAGCAGGAGCATGACGCCGGTCCAGCCCACGGTGTTGGACGCCCAGGCGACGTCGCTGATCGTCGTCCCCGGCGGGTAGGCGACGATCGCGAGCGCGCCCGCGAGCTGGGCGCCCACGGCCAGCGCGCGGGCCGTCCGGCGGCCGAGCGCCGAGCGGAACAGCAGCACCGCGCCCACCGCCTGGACCGCCGCGAGCACCAGCCACGCGACGGCCACCGCGGCCTTCGGCTCGTACACCCGCCAGCTCCTGGCCACGATCGCCAGGTCGTAGCCGCAGTGCCAGACGGCCACGATGCCGACCACGGTGACGGCGACGGCCCGCGCGTAGCGCGCCGCGACGAGCCGTTCGCCCTCGTCACCGGCCATCGGGCCACCACAGCCGCACCCTGGTCCCGCCGCCCGGACGGGAGTCGATCTCCGCGCCGCCGCCCGCCGCCGCCATCCGGCCCCGGACGGACTCGTTCAGGCCCCGCCGCTGCGCCGGCACCGCGGCCACGTCGAAGCCCCGCCCCTCGTCGCCGATCTCGACGCGGACGCCCGACTCCGTCCGCCGCGACTCGATCCGCGCCGACGCCGTGCCCGCGTGCCGCGCGATGTTGGTCAGCGCCTCCTGGGCGCTCTGGGCGATCGCGGCCACGGCCCGGCGCGGCAGCTCGCATGGCGGTACGGCGAAGTCCACCCGGAGCTGGGGCAGTCCGGGCCGCAGCGCCTGCACCGCCGCCCGCAGCGCCACGTCCAGCCGGGCCCGCCCGGAGTCCGGACCGCCGGTCGCCAGGCTCTCGATGACCGCGAGATCGGCCGCCGCACGCCGCGCGAGCACCGGGGACGGCCCCGTGATCCCGCCCGCGCCGACCATGGTCAGCGTCGCCAGCACCGTGTCGTGCAGCCGCCGTTGCTGGTCGCGCTCGTCCGCGCGGGTCGCCGACTGCGCCGCGGCCCGCGCCGCGGCCTCGGCCTGCGCGGCCAGCCCCCGGTCCGCCGCCCGCGCCTCGCGGCGCAGCAGCCCGACGAGCGCGGCGGCCAGCAGGCCCTGGAGGACCAGGACCGCCGGCGCCTCCCGCCAGCCGGGCGCCCCGAGGACGTAGGCCGCGACGACGCACCCCGTGGCGACCGTCCCGAACGGCTGGCGCGCCCCGAACTGCACGAGGAAGACAGCGCTGCTCGCCACGATGTCCACCCACCCGGTCCCGGCGCTCGCACCCAGCACCTCGTCCGGCACCAGTTGCCGGTGCAGCAGGCACAGCACGGCGGTCACCGCCACGTCACCGACCACGAACCCCGTACGGGGACCGCGCGTGAGGACCAGCAGCGAGAACGCGCCGCCCCACACCATCAGCCCCGCACCGCACGCCACCGCCAGCCCCGGCCGCTGCGCCAACGTCGCACCGAGCAGGGCCGCGACTCCGCCGGCGAACGAGCTCGACAGGCGAAGCGCGACCATGAAGTGCGCGGTCCGGCGTTCCACCCCGGCCTGCGCCGGGCCGACCTGCCCCGTCCCCTGCACTCCCGGCATCCCACCCACCGCCACGATAAGCAATCGCTCGAACACGGAGAGTGTAAGGCGATGCCGCCTCCACAAGCGGAGGAACGCCGTCCGCCCAAGGGAAGGGGCCCTCCGCCGCGGGCAGGCGCGCGGAGGACCCCAGGATCATGATGCCCCCACAACAGCGAATCGTCGGCGAACCACCCCCGGCGCGCCCGAAAAATCCGCCCTCTACCCCTCGGCCGACATCAGGGCGACCGCGGTCGCGCCACGGTCCCCTCGCGGCGGGTCAGGGCTGGATTGGTGGGGCGCTGGGGTGGCTGGCGGGGGTCAAGTGCCGCGCATTGCGAGGCGTAGGAGTCTGCGGGGGCGCCTGCGGCGGAACTCGGCGCGGTCGTTGACGCGCGGGAACGGCTCGTCCGGCACCGGAACGTCCAGGAACGCGCACAGCGGCGCCCAGCCCTCGCGCACGTCGAAGACCAGCAGCCGCTCGGCGGGGATCGCGGCCCGCACCTCCGCGTTGTGCCGTTCGAAGACCTCGATGGCGTGCGCGCGGTCCAGGCGGCCGTCGAAGAGCGGCTCCGAGATGACCTCGCGGGCCATCTGGGTGAACAGCGCGTAGTCGGGGGAGCGGCGCTGGACCAGCCACTCGATCGCGCGCTCGGCGCGGGACGGCCGCCGGGACGCCAGCTCCCGCTCGAAGATGGTCTCCCGTGCGCTGTCGTACCACCGGTCGGGGTCGCGGACCGTGAG
Source organism: Actinomadura sp. J1-007 (assembly GCF_009793335.1). GTDB lineage: Bacteria > Actinomycetota > Actinomycetes > Streptosporangiales > Streptosporangiaceae > Spirillospora > Spirillospora yumaensis. The sequence goes on from NZ_WING01000001.1 coordinate 7,019,755, forward strand.
CAGGACCTTCGCGTCGGGATAGCGTTCGGCCAGGTCGCGCCAGTACGCCGCCGCGGGCCAGTCGACGGTCGACCGGTACCCGGCGAAGATCTCGTCCCAGCCGGGACCGTCGCCCCGGGCGACGCCGAGCCAGTGGCGCACCCGGTACGGCTCGTCCATCACCTCGGTCATGTGGTAGCAGGGGCCGAGCCCCAGCCTCTCCAGCGCCGCCTTCAGCGACAGCGTGCCCGTACGGCCGAAGCCCGCACCGATGACCTTCACCTCGCGACCACCTTCCAAGCGCGCGGTGGGGGCCGCCGCGCGCCGTCCGCGTCCGGAAGCAACCCGACGGATATGCCCAGAGTTGACCATGGGTAAGCAAGCGCCAGGTCGGCGCGTGTCCCCAAGGTCAGAATCCCCTGTCAGAGCCCGCCTCCCCTCGGGCACCGCCCCCGCGACGGTGCGGGCCGGGGTGTGTGATTCTTTGGGGATGCGGGGGTGGGTGAGCGCGGGGGTCGTGGGGCTGGCGGTGTTGCTGGCCGTTCCGGCCGGGGTCGGGCTGCTGGTGCATCCGGAGCCTTCCGCCGCTCAGGGGGTCACGCTCTTTCTGATCGGGCTGATGAGCGGGGGCGGCTTCGTCGGGGCCGGGCTCGTCGCGCGGAGGCTGCGGCCCGCCAACCGGACCGGACGGCTCGTGGTCGCCATCGGCCTGCTGCACCTGGCGTCCGGGATCCAGTACGTGGACGGGCGGCTCCCGCTCGCCGTCGGCAACGCGTTCGGCGTGGCCACTCTCGCCGTGCTGGCGCACCTGGTGGTCGTCGTTCCGGAGGGGAAGGCCCGGACGCGTTACGAACGCGGCCTGGTGGTTCTGGGCTACGCGATCCACGCGCTGGTGCTGGTGGTCTGGCTCCGGTTCGGGCGCACCGACGAGGGCGAGTGCGTGTGCCTGCCGGTCGTTCCGGGGGACGGCGGGCGGGCGCCGATGTCGGCGGGCGCGGTCGCGCTCTGGGCGTACGCGCTGGTGCTGGCGTGGACGCTGGTCCGGCGGTGGCTGGCGGGCGTGCCCGCGCCGCGGCGGCACGTGTTCGCCCCGGTGATGTACGGGGGAGTGCCCGCGGTCCTGGTCATGGGGGTGCGGGAGGGGCTGCTGATGGTCCCGGACGGTCCGCACGAGCCGTTGCAGAGCGCCCTCGGAACGGCCGGGCTCCTGCTGCTGCTCCTGTGGCCGGCGGGCCTGCTCGCGGGGTTCGTCCGCGCGGGGCTGGACCAGGCCGCCGTCGGCGGGCTCGCGGCGCGGGTCGGCACGACGCTGCCGCCGCGTTCGCTGGAGGGCGCGCTCGGCGTGGTGCTGCACGACCCGAGCCTGCGGCTGGTGTACGGGGCCGAGGAGTTCGTCGACGGCGACGGGCGGCCGGTCGGGCCGCCGCTGCCCGGCTCGGGGCGGATGGTCACCCGGCTGGAGACCGGCGCCGGGCCCGCCGCCGCCCTCGTGCACGACGCCGCGCTGGCCGCCGAGCCCGAGCTGGTCAGGTCGGCGGCGGCCGTCGCGCGCCTGGCGATCGAGAACGAGCACATGCGCGCCGAGCTGGCGGGGCAGCTCGCGGAGGTGCGGGCGTCGCGGGCGCGGATCGTCGCGGCCGCCGACGCCGAACGCCGCCGCATCGAACGCAACCTGCACGACGGCGCGCAGCAGCGGCTGGTCAACCTCGCGTTCGTCCTCGGCCGCGTCCGCGCCCGCGCCACCGCCGAGACGGCCCCGGACCTGGACGAGGCGGCGGCCGAGCTGCGCGCCGTCATCGAGGAGGTCCGCGAGCTGGCGCGGGGCCTGCACCCGTCCGTGCTCGGGGACGCCGGGCTGGCCGCCGCGCTGGCCTCGCTCGCCGACCGGTCGCCGGTGCCGGTCGCGGTGCGCGGCGCGGTGGACGGCCGGCTGCCCGAGCCGGTCGAGCAGGCCGCCTACTTCGTCGCGGCCGAGGCGGCGGCGAACGCGCTCAAGCACGCGCGGGCGCACCGCATCACGATCGCCGTGGCCGTACGGGACGGCGCGCTGCTGCTGGAGGTCGCCGACGACGGCGACGGCGGCGCCGACCCGTCCGCCGGGACCGGGCTGGTCGGGCTCGCCGACCGCGCCGCCGCGCTCGGCGGGCGGCTGAGCGTGCGCAGCCCGGCGGGTGAGGGCACCCGCGTGGCGGTCGAGCTGCCCGTCACGAACGCAGGTAGCTGAGCACCGCGAGCACGCGCCGGTGGTCGTCGCCGGTGTCGGGGAGCCGCAGCCGCCGGAAGATGTTGCGGACGTGCGTCTCGACCGTCTTCGGGCTGAGCGTGAGCGAACGGCAGATCGACTGGTTGGTGCGGCCCTCCGCCATCAGCGCCAGCACCTGGAGCTCCCGCTCGCTGAGCCGCGCGAGGGGGCCGCCGGCCCGGCCGCGGCCCATCAGCGGGGCGACCAGGGCCGGGTCCACGACCGCGCCGCCCGCGACGATCCGCGTCAGCGCGTCGGCCAGCTCGGACATCTCCGCGATCCGGTCCTTCAGCAGGTAGCCGACGCGGCGCGGGTCGTCGCCGAGGAGCCGTACGGCGTGCTGCGCCTCGATGTGGTGGGACAGCACGAGCACCCCCACGTGCGGATGCCCGGCGCGGATCCGCAGCGCGGCGTCCATCCCTTCGAGCCGGAAGCCGGGCGGCATCCGCACGTCCACGATCGCGACGTCCGGCGGGTCGTCGCGCACCGCGGCCAGCAGCGAGGGCGCGTCGCCCACGGCCGCGGCGACGGTGAACCCGGACTCCTCCAGCAGCCTGGTCAGCCCCTGCCGGAAGAGCGCGCCGTCCTCGGCCAGCATCACGCGCATGCGCCGAAGACTAGGGCCTGCCCGGTGGATCTTGTGCGCCGCGCGGCGATCGGCGATCCACCGGACCCGTCCCGGCGCTCAGGGCAGGCCCTGAACGGGTTCGGGGCCAGCCCTGTAGATCACGGCCGGGTCCGGGCGGGAGCGTGGGCGCATGCACGGGATCGAGAGCCCGGCGGCCGTCCGCGCGGCCGTCCGGCTGGACGAGGTGACCAAGCGGTACGGGCGCGGGCGCGCGGCCGTGGAGGCGCTGCGGGGGGTGTCGGCGGAGCTGCCCGCCGGTTCGTTCACCGCGGTGATGGGCCCGTCCGGGTCGGGCAAGAGCACGTTCCTGCACTGCGCCGCGGGCCTCGACCGGCCCACCTCCGGGCGGGTGCTGCTGGAGGACACCGACCTGTCCGGTCTGCGCGAGAGGAGGCTGACCCGGCTGCGCCGCGACCGGATCGGGTTCGTGTTCCAGTCGTTCAACCTCCTGCCCTCCCTCACCGCGCGGCAGAACATCGTCCTGCCGCAGCGGCTCGCGCGGCGCCGCACCGACCGGGAGTGGGTGCGCGAGGTGGTCGAACGGGTCGGGCTCGCCGGACGCCTCGACCACCGGCCCGGCGAGCTGTCGGGCGGGCAGCAGCAGCGGGTCGCGATCGCGCGGGCGCTGGCGGCCAAGCCCGCGGTCGTGTTCGCGGACGAGCCGACCGGCGCCCTCGACCTGTCCACCGGCCGCGACATCCTCGCCCTGCTGCGCGCCGCCGTGGACGCCTGGCGGCAGACCCTGGTGATGGTCACGCACGACCCGGCCGCCGCCGCGTACGCCGACCGGGTGCTGTTCCTCGCCGACGGGACCATCGTGGACGCGATGGACCGGCCGGGGGCCGCGCGGATCGCCGACCGCATGACCCTGCTGGGGGCGTGACGCGGTGCTGCGCCTGGCCTTGAGCACCGTCCGCACGCGGCGGTTCGGTTTCGCGGGCTCCTTCGTCGCGGTCGCCCTCGCGGTGGCGCTGGTGTGCGCGTGGTTCACCCTGCTGCTGTCGGGGCTCGCCTCGGCGCCGGCCGTCGACCGTTTCGGCGCGGCGCCGCTGGTCGTGCGGATGGATCCCGCGCTGACCGTGCGCACCGGTTCGGGGCAGAACGCCGACCGGGAACGGGTGCCGCTCGACCAGCGGCCGCGCCTGCCCGCGGACGCCGTCGAACGGGTGAGGAAGACCGAGGGCGTCCGGGACGTCATCCCGGACACGCCGTTCTACGCGCAGGTCGTCGGCAGGGACGGCGCTCCCGTGCCCGGCCCGGGAGGCGGGCCCTCACTCGGGCACGCGTGGCGGGCGGCGGCGCTCACGCCGTTCACCGCGCGGGCCGGGCGGGCGCCTGCCGGCCCGGACGAGGTCGTCCTCGACGCGGACCTCGCCCGCAGGGCCGGGGCGTCGCCGGGCGGGACCGTACGCGTCGTCACGGCCGCCGGGACACGCGCGATGCGGGTCGCCGGCGTGGCGTCGCCGCCCGGCCGGTCCGGCCTGCCGGGCCAGGCCGCGCTGTTCTTCGGCCGGGCCGCGCAGGTCCCGCCGCAGTTCCTCGGCGTCGTCCCCGAGGCCGGTGCGGACCCGGACGCTCTCGCGGTACGGCTCCGTTCCGCCGGGGGCGAGGTCCTCACGGGGCGGGACGCCGCGCGGGCCGGTTCTCCCGAGATCGGCGACAGGCTGGAGTACGCGACGCAGTTCCTCGGCCCGATGGGCGGGATCGGGCTGTTCCTCGCGGTCTTCGTGATCGCGGGCACGTTCGGCCTGTCGATCCTCCAGCGCGGCCGGGAGATCGCCCTGCTGCGGGCCGTGGGCGCGACCCCCTGGCAGGTCCGGCGGATGCTCGTGGCCGAGGCGTGCGCCGTCGCGCTGGCGGCGGCGGTGCCGGGATGCCTGCTCGGCCTGCCGCTGGCCCACCTGGTGCTGCGCCTCATGGTCGGCAACGGGATCGCGCCCGCGGACCTCCACCTCTCCGCCGGGGTGCTCCCGTTCGCCGTCGCGACCGGCACCGGACTGGCCGTGTCGCTGCTGGCGGTGGTGCTCTCGGCGCACCACGCCGCCCGGGTGCGGGCCACCGAGGCGCTGCGCGAGGCCGCCGCGCCGCGCCGGACGATGCCGCTGCCGCGGCTGCTGCTCGGCCTGGCCGCGCTCGGCGGGGCGGCCCCGGTGCACCTGCTGTCGCAGCGGGTCGGCGGGGAGGTCGGGGTCGCCTTCCAGTACCTCACCGTCATGATCCTCATGGCCGCCGCGGTGGCGCTGTCGCCGCTGCTGGCCAGGCTGCTGACCCCGGCGGCGGGCGCGGCGGTCGCGGCGGCGGCCCGGACCACCGGATGGCTCGCGGCGGCCGGGTCGCGCGCCGCCGTCCGCCGGGTCGCCTCGGCCGCGTCGGCGGTGATGCTGGGCACCGCCCTGGCGAGCACCGCGCTGCTCGTGGCCGACTCGATCGAGTCGGCCGCCGAGGCGCAGAGCGGTGAACGCGTCGTCGCCGACCGGGTCCTGGTCCCCCGGGACGCGCCGGGGCTGCCCGCGTCGGTGGCGGACCAGGCGCGCGCCCTGCCCGGCGTCGCGGCGGTCTCCCCGCTGCGTTCGACCACGTTCGTCTCCAAGGTGCTCGGCGCGCCGGAGGCGATGGTCGCGCAGGGCGTCGCGCCGGACGCCGTCGGCGCCGTCCTCGCCCCCGGCGTCCGCGCGGGCGGGCTGGCCGCGCTGGCCGGGCCCGGCACCGTCGCCGTCAGCCGGACGCACGCCCGCGAGCGCGGCTGGTCGGTCGGGAGCCGCGTCCGCGGGTGGCTCGGCGACGGCACGCGCGCCGACCTCCGGGTGGTCGCGGTCTACGACCGTTCGCTCGGGCTCGGCGACTTCCTGCTCGACCGTTCCGCGCTGTCGGGCCACCTGCACGAGAGGCTGGACGACGCGGTGCTCGTCCGGGCCCGCGCCGGGGCCGACCTCGACGCGGAGCTGGGCGCGCTGGCCGCGCGCACGCCGACCGTCGAGGTGCTGGACGCCGCCGCCTACGCGCGCCTGGCCCGCAGCGGGCTCGCGCAGAGCACCACGAACGTCTACGTCGTCCTAGGGCTCCTCGTCGCGTTCTCCGCGGTCTCGATCGTCAACACGTGCGTCATGGGCACCGCCGAACGGGCCAGGGAGTTCGCCCTGCTGCGGCTCGTCGGCGCGTCCCGCGGGCAGGTGGTGAGAACGATCTGCCTGGAGACGACGATCGTCGCGGTGATCGGGACGGTCGTCGGCTCCACCATCGGCCTGGCGGCGCTGGCCGGGGCGAGCGGCGCGCTGACCGGGTCGCTCGCCCCGCACGTGCCCCTGGAGCGCTTCGCCGTCGTGCTCGCGGGCGTCGCCGTCCTCGTCCTGCTGGTCAGTGTCCTGCCCGCCGCGATGGTCGTCCGCTACCGCCCGGCCGAGGCGCTCGGCCGCCGCGAGTGACGCCCGCGGGCCCGGGCTCCGCCCGCGGACCGGGACTCCGGCCGCGGGCCGGACTCCGCCCGCGGGCCCGGACCTACGGGGTCACGAGGTCCTCGCCGGTGCGGGACGGCTCGGCGTCGGGGTGCGGGTAGTCGGCCGAACGGTTCTGGAAGGACAGGATCGCGGCGTTCTGGATCTCGCCGTCCCGGATCTCCACGGCCCGCTCGACGGTGTCGTCCCCCTTCCAGGCGCCGGGGCCGCCGAGAACGGTCCGCAGGTGCGGCAGCAGCGCCTCGCCGATCTCCCAGGACGCGGAGTCCCAGAGGTAGGAGGGGCTGTGGTCGACGCCGTAGTGGCGGACGCCGTCGCCCACGGTGAACATGGGGTCGTCGAACGACGTCGGCCGCGCCCAGCCGAAGCCCATGCCCGCGTCGCACGACACGTCCACGACGAGCGTGCCCGGCGAGAAGAGCGGCAGGTCGCCGGTTTCGGCGAACATCAGCGGGGCGGCGGTGTCCTGGAGGACGCAGTTGACCACGATGTCGTGCCGGGCGAGGAACGCGGCCATGTCCACCGGGCCGCCGTCGGTGAGGGCTCGCGTGCGGGACGGGTCCTCGGGATCGCGGTCGAAATGGACGATGCGCGCGGAGTGGATCGGCGAGGCGACGGCGCTGACGCTCCGGTAGGTGAGGATGTCGACGTCGTGCACGCCGAGCGCGTTCAGCGCCGTGACCGCGCCGCGGGCCGTCGCGCCGAAGCTGATGACCGCCGCGCGCCGCCTGCGGCCGTACGCGCCGGTGGCCCCGGTGAGGGTCAGGGCGTGCAGGACGGAGGAGTAGCCCGCCAGCTCGTTGTTCTTGTGGAAGACGTGCAGGCTGAACCCGCCGTCGGGCGTCCAGTGGTTCATCGCCTCGAACGCGATCAGCGTGAGCCGCCTGTCGATGGCGACCTGGGTCAGCTCCCGGTCCTGGACGCAGTGCGGCCAGCCCAGCAGGACCTGGCCGGGACGCAGCTCCCTGAGGTCGTCCGCCAGGGGCTTGAGCAGCAGGATGACGTCGCAGTGGGCGATGAGCCGCTCGCGGGTGAGCAGCCCGGCGACATGGGGCGCGAGCTGCTCGTCGGTGACGCCGAACCCCTCGCCGTACCCGCTTTCGAGGTAGACGCGCGACCGCAGCGCGGGGTCGATCCGCCGCAGGTGCAGCGGGTGGATCGGGAGGCGGCGCTCGTTCTCCTTGCCCGAACGCCCGATGACGCCCAGCCGCAGGCCGCCCGGCCGGAGTTCGGCCGCGCCGGGCCGCGAGGACCGGGCGCGGGCGGTACGCCCGGCCAGACGGACCGGGGGCGCGTGTCCACGGCCGCGGGTCAACGGGTCGGGGCGGTGGAGGGGAGCGGCGGGCGGACGCGCGCGGCGGGTGACCGGGTGAGGGCGTCGGCCAGGGTCGGGCGGACGGTGAGGGTGCGGTCCAGGCCGGAGGCGTGCAGCACGCGGACGAGGTACGGGCGGAGGCCGACGAGGACCAGGTCGGTGCCGAGCGGAGCGGCGCGGCGCCGGAGGCCGATCAGCAGCGCCAGGCCGGACGCGTCGCAGAACGACACCCCGGACAGGTCGAGGACCAGCAGCGGCGGGGCGGGGCGCAGCAGGGCGGCGAGGCGCTGCCGCAGGTGCGGCGTGGCGGCGATGTCGAGCTCGCCGCGCAGCTTGACGACGGTGTGGCCGGGGCTGCGGAGGACGGTGGCGTCCCCCTTGGTATGACGCGGCCGGGGCTCGCCGTGCGTGACGTTCATGTCTCTCCGATGGTCGGGGGTGGCGCGCACGGGCGTGCACGGGCGTGCACGGGCGTGCACGGCGTGCGCGGTCGCGCGGCGTTCGCGCGGGCGGGACGGTTCGGGGCGGGGTCAGCGGTTTCGCCGGAAGCGGGAGGCGCCCCGCGCGGGCCGCAGCCATCCGGCGCCGAAGACCAGCGTGAGCAGCACCGTTCCGGCGACGGCGGCGGCGAACGCGAACGCGAGCGCCAGCAGCGCGGTGGTCGTCATCCAGAAGACGGTGTAGGCGATGAGGACGACCGCGGCGATCAGCACGGGAAGCGCGCGGCTCATCGGGGTCGCCTGGACGGCGCGGTTCTCGCGCGGGCGCACGGGTGGGTGAGTGCGCTTCGGGATCGGCATGGCATCCCCTCCAGGGGGTGGGCCGGTGTGGCGAGACAACCTCAAGGCGGGATGCCGTCAATGCCGGATGTCCGCCAGTCTACGCGACCGCGCACGAACGGACGGCCGCGCCGCGTTCCGCCCGGTGGGACGGCCCCGCGTTCCTCCGTCGGCGAACGATTCCGGAGCGGGCGGGGAGGCGGGGATTGCGGCCCGGGAACGATGAGGTTCTGGTCGCCTTATTGAGGACCGATTCACATGCCTGGTTAACGGCGCTCGGCCGGTAACGGGCCGTCCGGTATTTCGTGCGTTCGGGCCCTGTTGAGTGGGCGCGCTTTTGGCGCCCGTCCGGCGGAGTGAAGGGGGGCGAAGCGGGGCGCTTTGTCGCGCTGGCCGGTGCCGTCCGCAGGGCTCGGGCGCGCGGGCGGCGCGGACGGGTTTGTGCGGCGCCGCCTGCGGTTCGTGGTCCCCGCGGTGCCGCGGGTGCAGGTCCTCGGCGGAGGGCCGTATCATCGGAGCCGACGTTTCAGACGTATAGGAGTCGAGAGTGGCGCGCGCCGAGCGGAACAGTTCCAAGGGCGAGGTTTCCGATCCGCAAACCGGTGCGGACGTCGAAAACGATCCCAGGCGGCAGCTCGTGGAAGAGCGTCGGCGTGCGAAGGACGATATCAGCCGGCAGTACATTCTCGACGCCGCCGAGGTGGTCTTCAGCCGTAATGGGCTGCATGCCGCCACGGTCCGGGAAATCGCCGCGGAGGCGGGATTCTCCAGTGGCGCGCTCTACCGGTTCTTCAAGAGCAAGGACGACATACTCACCCATGTGATGGAACGCAAGGGCCGTCGCCTGGTCGAGGAACTCGAGAAAGCCGCCGACCCCGGTATGCGCCCGGCGCAGCGCCTCCACGCGCTCGCCGAGGCGCAGATGCGCTACTACTCCGCGAACCGCGACTTCTACCGGCTGATCCTCCGTACGGCGGGTCCGTCGTGGTGGACGCTCAAGGCCGAGTTCGACGACATGGGCGTCCAGCGGTTCCACCGCGCGCTCGACATCGAGGCCGAGATGTTCCGCGCCGGGATCGAGGCGGGCGAGTTCGTCGACGACGAGCCCGAGCAGATGGCGGTCGTCTTCGTCGGCATCACGCAGGCGTACCTGACGCGCTGGCTGCTCCAGGACGACGGCGCCTCCGCGTTCGACCGCGGCGAGGCCAAGGACCGGCTGCTCGCCCTGCTCGACCGCGCCTTCGTCCGCCCCGCCGCCCGCTGACCGCCCACGTCCCCACGCCCGTCGTGCACGCCCCCGGCCGCGCCGCCCGGCCGCGCCGCGCCGCGCGCTGATCGTGCGCGTTCCCGGCCGCGCCGCGCGCTGACCGCGCACGTCCCCGGCCGCGCCGGGCGCTGACAGTGCCCGTCTCCAGCCGCGCCGCGCGCTGATAGTGCGCGCCGTCCGGCCGGTTCCCCTTCTCTCCCTGCGCTGAGCTGGGGTTACACGCGTGCCGGTGACCGGATGCGGACGTCCGGCCGGGGGCGCCGCGCGTTCCTCTCCGGTCGCCCCGGCACGCCCCCGAACCTGCGCGCCCGCTTGCGGTGAGGTGTGTCCGGGCGGGTCCGGCGGTGGGCGCGGCGGGGCCCTTCCGGCCGTCCCGGCGGGGGTTGACAGTCGCGGAGCGCGGGCTCAGAGTGAACGTGCGTCACCAAAGTGAGAACGCTCGTTCACTCCACTGCTCATCTCGTTCACAACAGTTCCGCACGCGCAGGACCTGCGCGTTCGCGGCGGCGCCGCCCGGTCAGGGGGCGCCGGAGACCCGTTTCGGACCAGCGGAGGCAGAAGGTGTCGAATGCTCCGAACAATAGCCAAGCGGTCGCTTGCTTGACAGAGCGGGACGCGCCCCCGCGGCGGGTGTCGATCTTCGACACGACGCTGCGCGACGGCGAGCAGGCGCCCGGCAACGCCATGAACCCGGACCAGAAGCTCGAGGTGGCGATGGCGATCGAGGCGGTCGGCGTCGACGTCATCGAGGTCGGGTTCCCGAGCTCCTCGCCGAGCGACGTCGAGGCCACCCGGCTGATCAGCCGCTCGGTCACCAGCGCCCGCATCGCGACCCTGAGCCGCGCCACCCGCGCGGACGTGGACATCGCCGTGGAGGCCGGCGGGACCCGCGGCCACCATCTCCAGATCATGGCCACCGGCAGCGAGATCCACCTGCGGCACAAGCGCGGGATCAGCCAGGCCGAGGCGCAGGACGAGGTGGTGGACGCGATCGCGCACGCCAGGTCCCTCGGCGTCGAGCACGTCACCCTCGGGATCGAGGACGCCTCGCGCGGCTCGGCCGGGCTGCTGCGGCCGCTGGTGCGCGAGTCCGTGGACGCCGGGGCCGACTGCGTCGCGGTCGCCGACACGACGGGCTGCATGACGCCCGGCGAGTTCGGCGGCCTCATCGCGTCCATCCGGAGCTGGACCCGGCCGGACATCGTCATCTCCGCGCACTGCCACGAGGACATGGGCCTGTCCCTCGCGAACGCGCTGGCCGCCGTCCAGCGGGGCGCCGACGAGGTGCAGTGCACGCTCGCCGGGATCGGCGAACGGGCCGGCAACACCGCGCTGGAGGAGCTGGTCGCGGTCCTGGACTACCGGGGCGAGGCGCTCGGGCTCAGCACGTCCGCGCGCCCGGAGGGGCTCCAGGCCGCGTTCGAGAAGCTCAGCGCCGCGATCGGGCTGCCCGCCCCGCGCAACAAGGCGATCTTCGGCGTCAACGCGTTCGCGACGCAGGCGGGCATCCACCAGGCCGGCATGCTCAGGGACCCGATCACCTACGAGTACGTGCGGCCCGACCGGTTCGGCCGGGAGCGCACGATCCTGGTCGGCCGGCACTCGGGCCGCGCGGTCCTGCGGCACGTGTTCGACCAGATCGGCCGGCCGGTCGACGAGGCGGTGCTGGAGGACGTCTACCGCGAGCACGTCGCCAACCGCACCAACGGGGAGTGCATCGACCTCGCGGAGGTCCGCGGCCTCATCAGCGACCGGCTGTCCGAGCTCGCCGGGCCGGGCGGCCGATGAGCGCGCCGCGGACCCTCATCGACAAGGTCTGGGACGGCCACGTCGTGCGCCGCCGCGCGGACGACCCGGATCTGATCTACATCGACCTGCACCTGGTGCACGAGGCCAGCTCCCCGCAGGCGTTCGACGGGCTGCGCGGAACGGGCCGCCGGGTGCGGCGCCCGGACCTGACGCTCGCGCTGGAGGACCACAACGTGCCGACCGACTCGCTCACCATCGCCGACGCGATGGGCCGCGAGCAGGTCGAGACGCTGCGGCGCAACTGCGCCGAGCACGGGATCACCGTGTACTCGCTCGGCGACGGCCGGCAGGGCATCGTGCACGTCGTCGCGCCCGAGCGCGGACTCGTCCAGCCGGGGACCACGGTGGTCTGCGGCGACAGCCACACCTCGACGCACGGCGCGTTCGGCGCGCTCGCCTTCGGTGTCGGGACCGGCGACGTCGAGCACGTGCTCGCCACCCAGACGATGCCGCTGGCGCGCCCGCGCACGATGGCGGTCGAGTTCGCCGGGGCGCTCCCGCCGGACGTGACCGCCAAGGACCTGATGCTAGCGGTCATCGCGCAGATCGGGGCGAACGGCGCGAACGGCCACGTCATCGAGTACCGCGGCGCCGCCATCGAGGGCCTCACGATGGAGGGCCGCATGACGCTGTGCAACCTCAGCGTCGAGGCGGGCGCGCGGGCCGGGATGATCGCACCCGACGAGGTCACCTACCGCTACCTCAAGGGCCGTCCGGACGCGCCGTCCGGCGACGCGTGGGACCGCGCCGAACGGCACTGGCGGACCCTGCCCACCGACGAGGGAGCGCGCTTCGACCGCACGGTCACCGTGGACGCGGCGTCGCTGGCCCCGTTCGTCACCTGGGGCACCAACCCCGGCCAGGCGGTGCCCGTCGATTCCGCGGTGCCCGACCCGGAGGCGTTCGCCGACGAGGCCGACCGCGCCGCCGCGGAACGGGCGCTCGCCTACATGGACCTCGCCCCGGGCACGCCCATGCGGTCGATCGCCGTGGACACCGTCTTCATCGGGTCCTGCACCAACGGGCGGATCGAGGACCTGCGCGCCGCCGCGGACGTGATGCGCGGGCGGAAGGTGGCCGACGGCGTGACGGCCCTCGTCGTCCCGGGCTCGATGGCCGTGCGCCGCGCGGCGGAGGAGGAGGGGCTGCACGAGGTCTTCGCCGCGGCGGGCGCGCAGTGGCGGCTCTCGGGGTGCTCGATGTGCCTCGGGATGAACGCCGACCGGCTGGTGGGCCCGCGCCGCTGCGCCTCGACGTCCAACCGCAACTACGAGGGCCGCCAGGGCGACCGGGCGCGCACCCATCTCGTCTCGCCCGCGGTCGCCGCCGCGACCGCCGTCACCGGACGGCTCACCCCACCGGCAGGTCTGCGATGAACGCGTTGACACCGATCACCGCCCACACCGGCCGCGCCGTCGCGCTGCGGCGCGACCAGGTCGACACCGACCAGATCATCCCCGCCTCGTTCTGCAAGCGGCTCACCAAGAGCGGCTACGCCGACGCGCTGTTCGCGGGCTGGCGCAAGGACCCCGGCTTCGTGCTCGACCGGCCGGAGCACGCGGGCGCGACGGTCCTGGTCGCCGCGCGGAACTTCGGCACCGGCAGCTCCCGCGAGCACGCCGTCTGGGCCCTGCGCGACGGCGGGTTCGCCGCCGTCATCGCCAGCAGCTTCGGCGACATCTTCCGCCGCAACGCCTGGCGGAACGGGCTGCTGGCCGTCGAGCTCCCCGAGGAGGCGGTCGCCGCCCTCGCCGACGCCGCCGAGGCCGATCCCGGCTTCACGGTCACGATCGACCTCGCCGGCCTCACCGTCACGGCGGGCGGGGACCGCTGGGAGTTCACCGCGAACGAGCGGCAGCGCCGGCTGCTGATGGAGGGCCTGGACGAGATCGCGGTGACCCTCGCGGAGGACGAGGCCATCACCGCGTACGAGTCCGCCCGCCACGACTGGCTCCCGGCGGCCGGTCCCCGTACCACTCCCGCGCGATCCCGCGCCCGACTGTGAGGAGCGACGGCTTGGACTCCGTGACGGTCATCCCCGGGGACGGCATCGGCCCCGAAGTCGTCCACGAGGCCCTGCTCACCCTGGAGGCGCTCGACCTCGGCCTCGGGCTCGACGTGCTGGACCACGTGAACGCCGACGCGTACCTGCGCACCGGGACGGCGCTGTCCGACCGGGACTTCGAACGGGTCCGCGCGAGCGCCGCCACCCTGCTCGGCGCGGTGGGCGACCCGAGGACGGACGGCACCGACTACGCGCGCGGCGTCCTGCTGCGCCTGCGCTTCGACCTCGACCTGTACGTCAACCACCGCCCGGCGCGGCTGCTGCACGACCGGCTCAGCCCGCTGCGGCGCAAGGAGCACCGGCCGCTCGACTGCGTGATCGTCCGCGAGAACACCGAGGGCCTGTACGCGGGGATCGGCGGACGGCTCCGGCCCGGCACCCCGCACGAGGTCGCCCTGGACGTCGAGATCAGCACCGGTCACGGCGTCGAGCGCGTGATCGACTACGCGTTCTCCATCGCGCGGCGGGGCGTGTGCATGGTCGACAAGTCCAACGCCGTCCGCAACGGCGGGGGATTGTGGCAGCGGCGCTGGCGCGAGGCGGCGGAGGCGCGGCCCGACATCGAGACCACCCACCTGTACGTGGACAACGCCGTGATGCAGCTCGTCGCGGACCCGACCCGGTTCGACGTCATCGTGGCCAACAACTCCTACGGCGACATCCTCAGCGACCTCGCCGCGGAGCTGGCGGGCGGGCTCGGCGCCGCGACGTCGGCCAACCTCAACGCCGCGACGGGCTTCGGCCTCTTCGAGCCCGTGCACGGCACCGCGCCCGACATCGCGGGGCAGGGCGTCGCCAACCCGGTCGGGGCGATCCTCACCGCCGGGCTGATGGTCGGGCATCTCGGCCACCGGGACGCGGCCAAGGCCGTCACCCGGGCGGTCGACCGGGCCATCGACCTGGAACGGACGACACCCGACCTCGGCGGCGACCTCACCACCGCCGAGGCCGGCGCGGCCGTCCGGGCGGAGCTGCGATGACCGGCGCCGGACCGGACGGGCCGCGCATCGCCCGCCGGGTGGAGCGGATGTCGCCCGGACGCCTGTTCCGCCTGCTCAACGAGGGCCACAAGCACGACGCCGTCGACATGGCGCTCGGCGTGCCCGAGGCGCCGCCCACCCCGCCCGCGCTGGTCGAGGAGGCGTGCGCGGCGCTGCGCTCGGGCCGCAACCAGTACGAGATCCCGGACGGGAGCCTGGAGCTGCGGACGGCGATCGCGGAGTCCCTCGCCGCCCCCACCGACCCCGCCACGATGCTGACGATCACCGTCGGCGCCACCGAGGCGCTGTTCGTCTCGGTGCTCGCCACCGTGGACCCCGGCGACGAGGTCGTGATCCTCGAACCGTTCTACGAGAACTTCGTCAGCGCCGTCGCGCTGGCGGGCGGCACGCCGCGGCTCGTCCGGATGCGCCCGCCCGGCTGGCGGTTCGACCCGGACGAGCTGGCCGCCGCGTTCGGCCCGAGGACCAGCGCGATCATCCTCAGCACGCCGAACAACCCGACGGGCCACGTGCTGACCGCCGCCGAGATCGACACGATCGCCGCGCTCTGCGACCGGTGGAACGCCGTCGCGATCGTCGACGAGATCTACTCCGGCTTCACGTTCGACGGCCACCGGCACCGCTCGCCGGGCGACCATCCGGCGCTGCGGGACCGGAGCCTCGTGATCGGCAGCATGTCGAAGACCCAGGCGGTCAGCGGCTGGCGGGTCGGGTACCTGCGGGCGAGCCCCGCGCTCACCGAGGTCGCCCGGCGCGTCCACGTCGTGGCCTGCGGGGGACGGCCGCGCCGCTCCAGCGCGCGGTGGCGAGGGCCGCCGCGGCGGACCCGGCGTTCTCCACGCCGTCGGACGGGCTGGAGCGGCAGCGCGACCTGACCGTCGCGGCGTTCGCCCAGATCGGCGTCCGGTGCATCCCGCCCGACGGCGGCTGCTACACGATCGGCGACATCCGTCCCGCCACCCGGGAGGACTCCGAGGCGTTCGCGTTCCGGCTGATCGAGGAGGCGGGGGTGACGGTCGCGCCCGGCGGCTACTTCCACCACGACGCGAGGCTCGGCGCGGGGTTCGTGCGGATCTCGTTCAACCGCAGGATCGACACGCTCCTCGACGTCGAGCGGCGGCTCGCCGGGCTGCGGCCCGCGCGCGACGTGGAACAGAGGGTCTGAGCCATGCCGCCACAGAGCACCCCGTCCGGCGCGCCGCACAGCGCCCCGCACCGCGTCCGGCGCGAGGGCGGCGCCTCGCTGTACCGGCCGAGCGGACCGCACACCCGGGAGATCCTCGACGGGCTCGTACGCGACAAGGTCCCGGTGTTCGCCATGCCGTCCTGGTTCGTCAGCGCCGAGGCCGCGCAGGTCGGGTACCTGCTGAGCAGGCTCCTCGACGGGCGCACGGCCGGCGCGCCCGGCGAGCCGCACCAGGCGTTCTACGCCAACTCGCGGCACGAGGCGCTGCACGGCGCGATCAAGCTGCTCCGGCACGGCGGCCGGCGCGACCGCACCGCCCATGGGGGCGCGGTGCTCGTGCTGGACGGGTCCGGACGGCTCCGCGCGACCCTCGACCCGCTCGGCGTCGGACCCGGCGCGGCGCTCGTCCCCGGCGTCGAGTGCGTCCCCGACGCGGAGGGCTTCGGCCGCGCGCTGCGCGGCCGCGCCCACTGCGGCGCGCTGATCGCGGCACCCGGCCGCCTGGGGCCGGCCGCGGTGCGGGAGGCGGCGCGGCGGGCCCGGGGCGCGGGGGTCCCGGTCTGCCTCGACCTGTCGGACTCGGGCCTGGACTGGAGCGGGGAGCCGGACGGCGAGGCGCTGCTCCTCGCCGCCCGGCCCGACCTGGTGGTCGTCGGCGAACGGCTGACCGGGTACGAGGTCCCGTTCGCCGCGATCGTCGGGACCGCCGCCGCGTTCGCGCCGTGGAACGAGCCCGGCAACGCGTTCCTGCACTCCAACACCTACGGCGGCAACACCCTCGCCATGCGCAAGGTCAAGCACCACCTGGCCGGGCTGCTCGGCGGCGACCCCGCCGTCCGCGAGACGCTGGAGCACACCGACCGGGATTGGCGCGCCGTCCTGCGGCTGTACGCGACGCACGTCAACCCCGAGACCGTCCGGCTGCACCGCAGGATGCGCGGGGCCCTGCACGTCGTCCGCGCGGACGGCGCCCGGCTCACCGTCGAACTCGACTCCGGCCGCCGGCTCGACCTGGTGGACGCGGTCTGCGGCGGCGGCCTCGGCGTCAACGGCCACAACCCCGACGACGCCCGCACGGCGGTCCTCGCCGAGCACGACACCGCCGCCGACTACTGCGCCCGGCTGGAGTCGGCGCTCGCCGGGGAGACGGGCCTCGCCCGCGCGTTCCCCGGCGTGAGCGGCGCGAGCGCGGTCGAGACCGCGATCACCCTCGCGGTCCTCGCCCGCGAACGGCAGCGGCGGATCATCGTCTTCCGGCACAACTACGGCGGCAAGACGCTGGCCGCGCTCGTCGCGACGGCCGCCGAGGCGACCCGCGCGCCGTTCGGCCCGCTGTACGACGGCGTCACCTACCTCGACCCGTTCGCCCCGGACGCACCCGAACGGCTGCGCCGCGAGACCGCCTCCGGCGACGTCGGCCTGGTGTGGCTCGAACTCGTCCACGGAAGCTCCGACACCTACCGGCCGCTGCCGGACGAGCTCCTCGCCGCCGTCGAGGAGCAGCGCCGCGCGCACGGGCTGCTCGTGGGCGTGGACGAGGTCCTCACCTCGTTCTACCGCTGCGGGCGGCGCTTCGCCCACCAGGGGCGGCTGCCGCACGTGGACATCGTCACGGTGTCGAAGGCGCTCAGCTACCTGTGCTTCCCGGTGGCCTCCACGGTCGTCTCCGAGGAGGTGTACGAGCGCGCGCGGCTCCGCGAGCCCGGCCTGGTCGAGGAGCTGCGCACCCGCTACCGCAACCAGCTCGGCGCGCACTTCGGGCTGCACTCGGTCGCGCAGGTCGACGCGCTCGGCCTGCCCGAGCGCACCCGTGAGCTCGAACGCGTGCTGGGCGACGCCATGGACGCCCTGCCGGACCGGTCGCCGAGCGTCGGCCGCCGGTTCCGGGAGGGGCTGTTCGTCCGCCTGGAGATGGTCCCGCCCGGCCTGCCGCGCCCCGTCCGGCGCCTGCTGCCCGCGCGGTACGCCGGGCGGCTGGCCGCGAAGGCGGGGGAGTGGTCGGTCATCGCGACCACGACCTGGTGGATCACCCGCGCCCGCGTCTTCGTGCTGTACGACTGCCTCGGCGTCCCCCTGATCGCCGAACCCCGCGACGCCGCCAGGATCGGCGCGGGGATCCGCGCCCTCGCGGCCTGCGGTCCCGCGCGGCTGCTGGCCGCGGCCGCGTTCCACCAGATCGAGCAGAGCCTCCTCGCGGCGGTGCGCCGCGCCCGAGCCCGCTGACCGGCCCGTGCCGGACGGTCCGCGCGACCGCGCCCGGCACCGCGCAGAAACGGAGCGAACCATGCACGACAAGCCCGGACGCAAGGTGTTCGACTACATGGAGGGGTACGTCGTCTGCGCCGTCTACAGCGGCCTGGAGCGGATCGGCAAGCTCGACCGCTTCGCCGAGCACGGCCTCACGGCGGACGACCTCGGCTCCAACGCGTTCCTCACCGAGGCCACCCTCCGGTACCTGTCCCAGCGGGGCCTCGCCCGCGAGGAGGGCGGCGTCCACCGCCCGACCGACCTCGGCCGCGAGCTGTACGCCGACCGCGGCTACCTCAACTGGCTGTCCGGCGGGTACGGGGAGCCGCTGCACGCGTTCGGCGACCTGCTGACGGGCGCCGCGACGTTCGGCGAGCAGGTCGACCGCGACGTCCGCTGGGTCGCGGTCGGCACCGCCCTCGCGGGCGGCAAGGACCTGCGGCCGTACGTGATGGACCTGCTGAACCGGATCGAGTTCAGCCGCGCCGCCGACCTCGGCTGCGGCAACGGCCACCTGCTGATCTCGCTCTGCCGGGCCACCGGCGGGAACGGCGTCGGCATCGACATCAGCGCGGACGCGTGCGCCGAGGCGAGGGAGGAGGTGCGCCGCGCGGGCATGGAGGACCGGATCGACATCGTGCACGCCGACGCCCGCGACCCGTGGGGCGTCCCGGAGCTGGAGGACGTCCAGCTCGCGATGATGTTCTTCTTCCTGCACGAGGTGCTGGAGCTCGGCTACGCCGTCCTCGTGGACTATCTGCGGCAGCTCCACGCGCGGCTGCCCCGCGGCGCGCGCGCCCTCGCCGCCGAGATCAGCCCGCCGCGGGTGGCGTTCGAGACGCCCGAGCTGGTCAGCCCCGAGTACACGCTCACCCAGGCGTTCATGAGCCAGCGGCTGCTGAACGAGGACGAGTGGCGGGCCGTGTGGGAGGAGGCCGGGTTCGAGATGGAGAAGATCGTCCCGACCGACCTGCCGGAGACCCACCTCTACCTGGCCAGGAAGGCATGAGCGCCCCCGCCGGGGAGACCGGCGCGAAACGGGCCGCACCCCTGCCGGAGGCGGCGACCCTGACGAACGTGGGAATCGTCCGGCGCGTCTACGAGCTGTTTGGCGGCGGCGACGTCACCGCCATCCACGAGCTGCTCTCCGAGGACTTCCACTGGGACTACTTCGGCCCGCCCGAGCTGCCCTGGGCCGGAACGTACGTCGGACGCCAGGGCGTCGACCGGTTCTTCGAGATCGTCGGCGGCCTCATCGAGGTCGAGGAGTTCGAGGCCCTCCAGTACACGGCGGAGGGCGACCGGGTCGTCGCCTTCGGGACGAGCAGCGCCAGGGTGCTGGCCAGCGGCGCGCGATACACGACGCACTGGGTCAACATCTTCACCCTCGCCGGAGGCCGGATCACGCGCCTGCTCGACGTCTACGACACCGGCACCGTCCTCGCCGCGCTGCGCGCGCCGTCCACCGGTCCGGGGCCGCGATGAGCGCGATCTACCCGGCGTTCGCGGAGGTGGTGCGGGCGCGACCCGACCGTCCGGCCATCGCCTGGCGGGGCCGCACGCTGAGCTACGCCGAGCTGGACGCCTGGGCGCGGCGTACGGCCGCGTGCCTGCCGGGCCCGCCCGCGCCGGAGGCCGAGGAGATCGTCGGCGTCTGCGCCGGGAACGGCCCGGCGGGCGTCGCGGCGACGCTCGGCGTCCTCGCGTCGGGCCGTGCCTACCTGCCGATCGACCCGGCCCTGCCGGACGCCAGGATCCGCCACCTCGCCGAGGACGGCGGCGTCCGGTGCGTCGTGTCGGACGCCGAGCACGCCTCCCGCGTCCGGGCGCTCGCGCCGTCCGGGACGGAGGTGGTCCTCTGCCCGAACCACCGGACGCCGCCGAGCCCGGCCCCGGCCGGCCCGGACCGGGACGCCGTCCGGGACGCCGCTCGCGGAGGGCGACGGCTCGCGGCTCGCGTACGTCCTCTACACGTCGGGCAGCACCGGAACGCCGAAGGGCGTGATGGTCGAGCAGCGCGGCGTCGTCGCGCTCGCCCGCAACCCCTTCTTCGGGGTCACCGCGGACGACGTGTTCCTGAGGCTGGCGCCCGTCCACGCCGACCCGTCCGTCTTCGAGACGTTCGCACCCCTGTTGAACGGCGCGCTGCTGGCCTTCCCCGACGAGGACCGGCCGAGCGTGCACGGTATCGGCGCGGACGTGCGGCGGAACGGCGTGACCGTGCTGCGGCTCGTCGCCCCCCTCTTCAGGCTCGTCGTCGAGTCGTGCCTCGACGACCTCTCCGGGCTGCGCCTGCTCATCTCCGGCGGCGACCGCGCGTCGCCGTCCGCCGTCGCCCGCGCCGCGCGCGGGCTCCCCGGCTGCCGGGTGGTGAACGGCTACGGCCCCACGGAGGCGACGGTCTACGCCTGCTGCCATGTCATTGCGAACGGCGCGGACGGCGCGGACGAGCGGCCGACCCCGATCGGCGGCCCGATCCCGGGCGTGACGGCGCGGATCCTCGGCGCGGACGGGCGCCCGGCGGACCAGGGCGAGCGAGGGGAGCTCTGCCTCGGCGGCGCGGGCCTGGCCCGCGGCTACCTGAACAGGCCCGAGCTGACCGCCGAACGGTTCGTCACCGACCCCGGGTCGGGGGCGCGCCTCTACCGCACCGGCGATCTGGTCCGGCGCGGCGGGGACGGGCTCCTGGAGTTCCTCGGCCGCCTGGACGACCAGCTCAAGGTCCGTGGGTTCCGGGTCGAGCCCGGCGAGGTCGAGGCCGCCCTCACCGCCCACCCCGCCGTGGGCGCCGCGCTCGTCCGCCTGAACGCCGGACGCCTGGAGGCGCTGGTCGCCCCGGACAACGGCCTCTCCGCACCCGACCTGCGGGCGCACCTGGCGCGGCTGCTGCCCGACCACATGGTCCCCGCCCTGGTCCGGACGGTCGACGTCCTGCCCACGCTGCCGAACGGCAAGCCGGACCGGACGCCGGTGGAGTCCGCGCCGCCGCCATCGGACGCCCGGACCGCGCCCCCCGCACCGGGCTCCGCCGCCGGGAAGGCGCTGGCCGCGATCTGGTCGGACGTCCTCGGCGCCGTTCCCGACCCCGGGCAGGGCCTGTTCGAGCTCGGCGGCGACTCCCTGGCCGCGATGGACATCGCCGCGAGGATCGTCCGCGACCTCGGGGTCAGGGTCGCGCCCGCCGAGGTCGTGGAGGCGCGGACGCTCGCCGGGCTCATCGAACGGGTCGGCGTCGCGCGGGAGGAGGAGGCGGCGCTCCCGACCGGGAACGACCACGCGCCGCTCACCCCCGGCCAGCAGGGAATCTGGATCGACGACCAGGCCGCGGACGTGTCGCGGTACACGATCTCCCGCACGTTCCGCCTGCGCGGCGCGGTGGACCCCGGCGCTCTGCGGCGCGCGCTGGAGGCGGTGGTCGAACGGCACGGTTCGCTCCGTTCGGCCATCACCCGACGCGACGGCGAACTCGTCCAGCGGGTCGGCGCGGGCCGGCGCCCGGCGCTCCGGTTCATCGACCTGAGCGACCGGCCCCCGGGCGAACGCGCCGAAGCGGCACGCGACATCGCACGCGCCTCGGCGGCCGAACCGATCGACCTCGCCTCCGGACCCGTTCTGCGCCTGCTGCTCATCAGGACGGGGCGCGAAGACTGGACCCTGCACCTCGACGTCCATCACATCGTCGCGGACGACTGGTCGCTCGACGTCCTCCTGCGCGAACTGTCGGCGGCCTACGCGGCGGCCCGTACCGGCGAACCGGCGGAGCCGCCCGCGCCCGCCGTCCAGTTCGCCGACTACGCGGCCTGGACGGCGCGCGGCTCCGGCTCCGGCTCCGGCGGCGCCGGGCCCGCGGCCACCGCGGCGTGGTCCCGGAGGCTCGCGGGCTATCCGGGGCTGATCGACCTTCCGACGGACCATCCGCGTCCGCGCGTGCTGAGCGGGCGCGGCGGGCGCGTGCGCCGCGTGCTCGGCCGCCGGGCCGCCGACCGCGTCGCGCGGCTCGCGCGGGAGCACGACGTCAGCCGCTACATGGTGGCGATGTCGGCCGTCTACCTGCTCCTGGCCCGCTACTCCGGGCAGGAGGACGTCTGCGTGGGCACGCCGGTCGCCGGCCGGGACGTCCCCGGAACCGAAGGCACGATCGGCTACTTCGCGAACCTCCTGGCCGCCCGGATCTCACCGGACGCCGGGGCGACCGTGCCGGAACTGCTGGCCCACGTCCGCGAGGTGTGCCTGGAGCTGTACGCCGACCAGCGCGTCCCGCTCCACGCCGCCGGAGCGGGAGCCGGAGCCGGAACGGGAACGCTCTTGCAGGTGGTCGTCGCCTACCAGCAGCGGCCGCCGCATCCGCTCGTGCTGCCCGGCGCGGACGTGGCCCCGAGCCGTTCGACTCCGGCACCGCCAAGTTCGAGCTCGGCTTCGGATTCGAGGAGCGCGGCGGCGAGCTCCACATCGAGATCGAGTACAGCACCGACGTCCACGACGAGCCGACCGTCTCCGGCATGGCCCGGCATCTGGCGAACGTGTTCGAGTGGCTGGCCGCGCACCCGTCCGCCGGGCTGCGCGAGCTCGACATGACCGACGCGGAGGAACGGCGGCTCGTCCTCGGCACGTGGAACGACACCGCGCTGGACGTCCCCGCCGACCGCTGCCTCCACGAGCTGTTCGCCGAGCGGGCCCGGACCCGTCCGGACAAGATCGCGGTCAGGGACGGGCGGGAGGCGCTGACCTACGCCTGGGTGGACGGCCTCAGCGACGGGCTCGCCGGGGCGCTCGTACGGCGCGGGGTGCGGCCGGGGCGGCCGGTCGCGGTCTGCCTGCCGAGGTCGGCGCGGCTGACCGTCGCGATGCTCGGGGTCATGAAGGCCGGCGCGGTGTACGTCCCGCTGGACCCGTCGTACCCGCCGGAGCGGCTCTCGGTCATCATGGCCGACGCGGGCGCCGAGGCGCTGGTGACGAGCGGCGACCTGCACGAGGCGCTGTTCGCGGGCCACCGCGTCCCGGACACGGTGGTGGACGTCGCCGAGGCCACCGGCGCGGACGCGCACGGGGCGCACGGCGCGGACGCGCACGGGGAGGGCGCGGCGGAGCTGCCGCGGACCTCGCCGGGGGATCTCGCCTACATCATCTACACCTCGGGGAGCACCGGGCGTCCGCGCGGCGTCGCGATCGAGCACCGGTCGGCCGTCAACATGCTCGTGGGCCACCGCACGCTCTGCGCGTTCGAGGAAGGAGACGTGTGGTCGCAGTTCGCCGCGTCGGGGTTCGACATGGCGATCTACGAGCAGCTCCAGCCGCTGCTGCTCGGAGCGACCTCGGTCGTGTGCCCGGAGGAGTGCCGCCTGGACGGGCGCCTGTTCGTCGACTTCGTGGACGGCAACGGGGTCACGGTCATGGTGACCTCGCCCGCGTTCCTGCGCTCGCTCGGACGGCCGGAGCTGCCGACCGTGCGGCACCTGCTCGTCGGCGGGGAGGCCGCCGACCTCGGCGACGTCCGGCACTACGCGCCGCGCAAGCTCGTCCTGAACGGGTACGGGCCGACCGAGACGACGATCTGCGCGACGTCGTACGTGGCCACCGGGCGGGAGGACGGCGCGCGGCTCCCCGTCGGCGGGCCGCTGCCCAACACGCGGATCCTCGTCCTGGACGAGGAGCGCAGGCTCGCGCCCGTCGGCGTGCCCGGCGAGATCTACATCGGGGGAGCGGGGCTCGCCCGGGGGTACTGGAACGACGACGCCCTCACCCGCGAACGGTTCGTCCGCGTGCCGGGCCTCGGAGCCGGGCGGCTCTACCGGTCGGGCGACCGCGGCCGGTGGCTGCCGGACGGCACGATCGACGTGCTCGGACGGCTCGACCAGCAGGCCAAGATCCGCGGGTTCCGCGTCGAGCCCGGGGAGATCGAGAGCGTGCTCGCCCGGCATCCGGACGTGCGGCAGGCCGCCGTCGTCCCGCATGCGGGCCGCCTCGTCGCGTTCGTCGCGGGAACGGCGTCCGAGCACGCGCTGCGCGGGCATCTCGCGTCCGCCCTGCCCGCCTACATGGTCCCGGCCCGGTTCGTCGGCCTGGACGCGCTGCCGATGACCGAGCACGCCAAGATCGACCGGCGCGCGCTCGCCCGCGCCGCCGCCGACGAGGCCCCCGGCCCGGCCGGGCCGGGCGCGGGACCCGTTCTCGCCGGAGCGACCGGACCGCTTCCGGCCGGGCCGGGCGCGGGCCTCACCGGTCCGGAGCGGGAGGTCGCGCGCGTCTTCGGCGAGGTGCTGAACGTGCGCGTGGCGTCCGGCGCGGACGACTTCTTCGAGCTCGGCGGGCACTCGCTGCTGATCGTCCAGGTGCTGGCCAGGCTGGAGTCGGAGTTCGGGGCCCGGCTGTCGGTCCGGGAGTTCCTGGCCGAGCCGAACGTCAAGGCCGTGGCGGCGCGCGTCGCCGGAGGACGGCCGGCCGGTGACGTCCCCCTCGACGCCGCCGTCACGGCGATCCCGCGGGAATGGACGTTCCCGGAGCCGGGCCCGAAGGCGGCCGGCCCGGAAGCCGTCCTGCTGACCGGCGCGACGGGCTTCCTCGGCCCGTTCCTCCTGGCCGAGCTGCTGAGACGGACCGGCGCCGAGGTCTACTGCCTCGTCCGCGCCGGCACGGAGCACGCGGCGCGCGAGCGCGTACGCGAGGCGGCGGCCCGCTTCGGCGTGCCGATCGCGCCGGACGATCCGCGGATCGTCCCCGTGCCCGGCGACCTGGCCGCTCCCGGGCTGGGCCTCGCCCCGCGATGGCGGGCGCGGCTGGCCGAACGCGCCGACACGATCGTGCACGCGGGCGCGCAGGTCCACCACCTGTCGCCGTACCGGCGGCTGGCCCCGCCAACGTGGACAGCACGCGCGCCCTGATCGAACTCGCCACCGACGGCGCGGGCAAGCGCCTGCACCACATCTCCTCGCTGAGCGTCTTCGGCGGCTCGCAGGCGGGCGCGATCACGGAGGCGAGCCCGGCGCGGGACGAGGTCCACGCGCAGGGACGCGGCTACGCGGCGAGCAAGTGGGCGGCCGACGTCATGGTGCAGCGCGCCATGGAGCAGGGCGCGCACGCCGGCGTGCACAGGCTGGGCCGGATCTCCGGCGACAGCCGTACGGGCGCGGCGAGCCCGGACGACATGTTCTACCGGCTGCTGGCGACCTGCGACGCGGTCGGGAGCCACCCGGACGCCCCGGCGCTGCGCACCAACCTGCTGCCCGTGGACGTCGCCGCCGCCGCGGTCGTCGCGCTGGCGCTGGACGGCACGGACGGCGGGCCGATCCACCACCTCCACCATCCGGACGGGACGGGCCTGGAGGAGTTCATGGCCGTCCGCGCCCGGCTGTACGGGGGGTCCGCCGAGCCGGTGACGCTCGAACGCTGGCTGGACCTCGTGGACGCGTCCGGCCGCGTCCTGCCCATCGAGCCGTACCGGCCCGCGCTGCGCGAGATGGCCCGCGAGGGGACCGCCCACAGGCCGCCGCCCGCGCTCGACAACCGCGCGACGCTCCGGCGGCTGGACGCCCTCGGCGTCGCGATCCCCGCGATCGACGCCGAGCTGATCGGCCGTTACTGGCACCACATCAGGAAAGGCGGCGAGGGGCCGTGAACGGCATCGAGCCATGGATCGACGCGAACCCGTTCCTCTCCGGCCTCGGCCTGCGCGGCCGGGACGGCGCGCTGCTGCTGCACGGGGACGACGCGCTGACCTACCGGGGCGTCCTGCACGGCGGCGTCGTAGCGGCCCTCGCCGCGGCCTCGGCGGAGGCCGCCGTGCTCGCCACGTTGCCGAAGCCCGTCATCACGGCGATCCAGATCGACTACGTCCGCGGCGGGCGCACGCCCCCGTTCTCGGCCGGATCCACGGTGGTGCGCGCCGCGCGGGACCTGAGCTTCGCGCACGGCAGCGTCACCGAGGGCGACGGCGAGGTCATCGCGCAGGTCTCGACCGTCCTCGCGCGGACCGTGCACGCGGACGCGCACGGGGGCACGGGCGCGCACGGGGCACGGGCGGGGACGCGGACGTGGACGCGGGCGGGGAGGCGGAGCCGGGCGGCCCGAGACCGCGCGCGGCCTGCGCGGGGACGTGGCGGACGCCGAGGCCGCCACCCAGGCGATCCCCTACCTGGCCGACCGGGCGGTGCACGTCACCGGGATCGCGTCCGGCGAGATCGAGATGTCGATCGACCCGGTCGAGCGCACCCTGGGCGAGGACGGCGCGGTGCACTGCGGGGCCGTCCTCGGCCTGATCGACGCGGCGGGGGCGAGCGTGCCGTGGACGGTGGGCGCCGAGGCCGCGGGCGGCGTCACGGTGTCGCTCAGCGCGCGTTTCCTGCGCAGGGCCGAGCCCGGCGCGCTGCGCGCCCGCGCCCGCGTGCGCGCACGTGACGAACGATTCACCTTCTGCGACATCGACGTGCGGAACGCCTCCTCGGGGGCGCCGGTGGCGACGGCTTCGCTGCTCCACCGCTTCTCCGGCCGTTGACACGGCCCTTCCGCGACATTAGCGTCCTGAGAAATAAACAAGCGTTCAGTGAACTGAACGCACGTTCACTGCCCGGAGCGGCCAATCCCGAGGAGCATGATGGACGGCACCGAGACCACGACGGCGGCGGCGGCGCCCGCAGCGGCCCCCACAGCAGCCCCCACAGCGGCACCGACGGCGACCAACGACGAGCGGGACGAGCGGCGGCCGGGGCTCTGGGAGCCCATGCGCTCGGGCGGCCACCAGTGCTGGTATCCGGTGCTGCTCTCGTCCGACCTGGCCCGGGGCAGTCCACCAGCGTCGACCTCTGCGACGGCCGGGTCGTGGTCTACCGCGGCGCGGACGGCGTGGTCCGCGCGATGACCGCGTACTGCAAGCACCTCGGCGCGGACCTCGGCGTCGGTGACGTCGTGGGCGACGACCTGCGCTGCCCGTTCCACCACTGGCGCTACGGGACCGACGGGCGCTGCTCGCACATCCCCACCGGCGACCGCATCCCGCAGGCGGCCCGGCTGTTCACGTTCCCCGTCTCGGAGAAGTGGGGCATCATCTGGGTCTTCTGGGGCGCCGAGCCGCCCTTCGAGGTCCCCACCATCCCGACCTTCGACGAGAAGACGATGGTCTCGAAGAGCGGGCAGATCCCGATGGACGAGCCGCTCGTCGTCGACTCGTGGGTGTTCGGCACCAACATCTTCGACTTCGCCCACTTCCGCGCCGTGCACGGCATCGAGAACCTCAGCCCCGACGTCGAGCGCGACGGCCACCGGATGCGGTGGAGCGTCGACAACTTCATCCACGAGGCGGTCGGCCGCGTGACGATGACCGTCGAGAAGTGGGGCCCCAACATCTCGGTCACCCACGGCGTGCGCAACGGCGAGTTCCTCGGCCACCTCGCGGCGTCCTCGCCGATGGGCCGGGAGGGCACGAAGTTCTTCATCGTGGCCGTCACGCGGCTGGAGAGCGACGACGACGAGGGCCGCGCGACCGCCGACCGCAACCTCGACCAGATCCTCGCCCTGCACACCGACCTGCTCAACGAGGACCTTCCGATCATGAACACGCTGCGGCTCGGCGAGGCGCACATGACGGCCGCCGACCGGCAGATGGCCCGCTACCTGCACTACGTGCGGTCCTATCCGCGCACGACCATGGCCGAGCTCGAACGCTCGGTGCTGCCCGCCCGCGGCGACGGCCGCGCCGCCTCCGCTCCGTCCGCCTCCGGTCCCGCCGCCTCCGCTCCGTCCGCCGCCGCGAACGCGGGGTCTGAATGACCGCGACGGACGCCGGGCCCCGCGCCCGGCTCAGCGCGCGGACGATCCCCGAGGCGCTCGCCGAGCGCGCCGCGCGCACGCCGGACAAGCTCGCCGTCGTCGCCGAGGACGCGCGGGGCGGCGTCCTCAGGCTCACCTACGCCGACGTCGAACGGGAGTCGCGCCGCGTCGCCAAGGCGCTGATCGCCTCCGGCGTCGGCAAGGGAGACCGGGTGGCGATCTGGGCGCCGAACGTGTGGGAGTGGGTGACCGCCTACTACGGCACGCAGCTCGCCGCCGCCACGACCGTCCCGGTCAACACCCGCTTCAAGGGCCCGAGGCCGCGTACGTGCTGGCCAAGTCCGGGGCGTCCACGCTGCTCACCGTCACCGGGTTCCTCGGCACCGACTACCTGGGCTGGCTGGAGGGGGCCGCCGCGGAGCAGCCGACGCCCGCGCTCCGGCGGCGCGTCGTCCTGCGCGGCGAGGTCCCCGAAGGGGCGGTCGGCTTCGAGGACTTCCTGCGGGCCGGGGACGCGGTGTCCGACGCGGTGCTCGACGAGCGGACGGCCTCACTCGGCCCGGACGACCGGTCCGACATCTCGTTCACCTCGGGCACGACCGGCTCCCGAAGGGCGCGGTCGCGACCCAGGCGCAGGTGTGCGCGCCGTTCGGCGCCTGGGCCGACGTGGTCGGCCTGCGCGCGGACGACCGGATCATGATCATCGCGCCGTTCTTCCACTCCTTCGGCTCCAAGGCGGGCCTGTTCACCGCGCTGCTCGCGGGCGCCACCGTCCACCCGCGGCTGACCTTCGACCCGGCCGGGTGCCTGCGGCTGATCGAGAACGAGCGGATCACGGTCGTGCCCGGCCCTCCGGCGATCTTCCACGGCCTGCTGGCCGACCCCGCCCGGTCCGCGCACGACCTGTCGAGCCTGCGGCTCGCGGTGACCGGCTCGTCCGACGTGCCCACCGACCTGGTCCTCGCGATGCGCGGCGAGCTCGGGTTCGAGCACGTCGTGACGGGCTACGGGCTCACCGAGTCCAGCGGCGTCGCGACGATGTGCAGCCACACCGACGACCCGGAGACGGTCGCGCGGACGGCCGGTCGCGCCATCCCGGGCGTCGAGGTCAGGATCGACGGCGGGGGCGGCGCCCCGGCGCCCACGGGGACGCGCGGCGAGATCCTCCTGCGCGGCTACAACGTGATGTCGGGGTACTGGCGCGACCCCGAGCGCAGCGCCGAGGCGTTCGTGGACGGCTGGCTGCGCACGGGCGACATCGGGGAGCTGGACGACGCCGGGTACCTGCGGGTCACCGGCCGTTCCAAGGACATGTACATCCGCGGCGGCGAGAACGTCTACCCGGTCGAGGTGGAGCACGCGCTCGCCCGGCACGGCGACGTCCGGGAGGCCGCCGTGATCGGCGTCCCGGACGCGCGGTTCGGCGAGGTCGGCCGGGCCTTCGTCGTGCCGCGGCCCGGCGCGGGCCTCGACGCGGAGTCGCTGATCGCGTGGGCGCGGACCCGGATGGCCAACTACAAGGTCCCGCGGTACGTGACGTTCCTCGACGAGCTGCCCAAGAACGCCTCGGCGAAGGTCTTCAAACCGGCCCTCCGCGAACTCGCGCGAGCCGCGGAAGCGGACGGCGGCGGCCGGACGGACGGCGGCGGGACGGACGGCGGGGCGGACGGCGGCCGGGGCGACGGCGCGGGGGAAGGGGCATGACCGCGCCGCCGACCCAGCGGCCCGCGTTCGAGACCGTCATGTCCGGGCTGGCGTTCCCCGAGGGGCCGCGCTGGCACGAGGGCGCGCTCTGGTTCTCCGACATGCACGACGGCCGCGTGGTCAGGTGCGCGCCCGGCGCGGCCCCGGAGACGGTCGTCACCCTGGACGACTGCCCCTCCGGCCTAGGGTTCCTGCCGGACGGCACTCCGCTCGTGGTCGCCATGCACGCCCGGCGGGTGCTGCGCGTGGACGGCGGCGCCGTCCGCGTGCACGCCGACCTGTCCGGCATCGCCACCTGGCACGCCAACGACATGCTGGTGGACCGCGCGGGCCGCGCGTACGTCGGGAACTTCGGCGACGGCACCGCGCCGCCGGAGCCCATCACCCCCGCCGCGCTGGCGCTCGTCGGCCCCGGCGGCGACGTTCGCGAGGCCGCCGCGGGCCTGCACCTGCCGAACGGCATGGCGCTGCTCGACGGGGGCCGTACCCTCGCGGTCGCCGAGACGCGGGCACTGCCGCCCCGCATCACGACGTTCTCGGTCGGGCCGGACGGCTCGCTGTCGGACCGGCGCGTGCTGATCGAGCTGGACGCCGAACTGCCCGACGGCCTCACCGCGGACGCCGGCGGCAACGTCTGGTTCGCCTCCCCGTTCACCGGGGAGCTCGTCCGGGTCTCGCGCGCGGGGCGGATCACCGCGCGGCTGGACTGCCCGCGGCCGCCGTACGCGTGCGTCCTCGCCGGAGCAGGGGCCGGGCCGGGCGCCGCCATGTACGTCTGCGCGGCCGACGACTGGGTGCCCGAGAAATGCCGTGCCCAGCGGACCGGGGCGATCCTGCGCGTCGACATCTCCGGCCTGTGACGTGAGCGAGGAGGAACCCGTGCTCCGCAACGCATCCCACCGGCCACCGGCCGGACGAGCCACCTCGCAGGCCGCCCGCCGGGCCGTCCGCCGGGCCGCTCGGAAGGCCATCCGACGAGACGTCCGGCGAGCCGTCCGGCGGCGCGGGCCGCGGCGGATCGCCTGCCTCGCCGCGCTGCTCTCCCTCGCCGCCGCCTGCGACTCGGCGGACCCGGCCGCGCGCCGGGCCGAGGTCGCCGGCCCCGCGGGCGAGCCGATCGTGATCGGCATGGACGAGGACAGCAGCGGCCCCGGCGCCTCGTACGGCGTGCCCGCCGGCCGCACCGTCCGCGACGCCGTCCGCGACATCAACCGCCGCGGCGGCGTCCTCGGCAGGCCGCTCAAGCTCGTCGTGGAGAACGACGCGAGCGACCCCACCAAGACGCCGTCGGTCGTCCGCAAGCTGCTCGGCGAGGGCGCGAAGGCCGTCATCCTGAGCACCGGCGGCGGCTCGGTGCTCCAGGCCAAACCGGTCCTGCAAGGGGCGCGCGTCCCCGCGTTCGCCCCCGTCGCGATCTCCGAGGGGGCGGTGACCCCGCCGAACGCCGACTACGTCTTCATGCTCGGCAACCCGATCTCCGACTTCACCAAGGTCTACTGCGCCGCGATGAAGCAGGCCGGGTACCGGCGGCTCGGCGTGATGACCGACCTGTCGCCGACGATCGTCGCGCTGAACCGGATCCTGCTGCCGAAGCTGCGCGCCTGCGTGGACGTCGTCGGCGTCGAGCAGGCCGAGCTGGGCTCGTCGGACGTCACGCCGCAGGTCGCCCGGCTCAAGCGGCACGACCCCGACGCGGTGTTCGTGTCCAGCGTCGGCGGGATCTACGAGATCCTCATCCAGAACAAGCTCGCGGAGCAGATGCCGGGCCTGGCCCGCTACTCCCTCGCCTCGATCGGCAACCAGCCGGGCTTCTGGAAGGTCGCCAACCCGCGCGCCCTGGACGGGCTCGCGTTCATGGGGGCGCTCGTCCCCGGCAACCCGCGGGCGGAGGCGCTGCGCGGCTTCCTCACCCGCGAACGCGGAGGGAGGTTCGAGATGACCGCCTACGACGCCCAGGCGTGGGACTCGGTGCAGCTCATCAAGACGGCGATCGAACGGGCGCGGAGCCTCGACGGGAACCGCCTGAAACAGGAGCTGGAGAAGCTGCGCGGGTACCGGCCGGCGTTCGGCCAGTCGCGGCTCACGCTGTCGTTCGCGCCCGGCAAGCACATCGGCGCGGACGGGCTGTGCGGGCTCGCGCTCGTCGAGTTCGGGCGCGGCAACAGGCCCGGCGGCATGCAGCACGGCTACCAGCCCCAGTGCGGGTGACGCGGATGAAGCCAACACGAACGCGCACCTGGATGCGGACGCGGATGCGGACGGGCGGGTGGTCCCGGCCATGACGGACCTTCAGATATGGGTGTCGGTCCTGGAGATGGGCTGCTTCTACGGGCTGATCGCCCTCGGCTACCTCCTGGTCCTCCAGGGCGCCGGATTCTTCAACTTCGCGCTCGGGCCGTACGCCACGGTCGCGGGCATGACCACCGCGTGGCTGGTCGCCGAGCACGAGGTGCCGCTGTGGCCCGCCGCGTTCCTCGGGCTCGCGGCCGTGGTCGCGCTCTCGGTGCTGACCGAGCTCGTGGTCGTACGGCGCGTGCAGAGCCGGTCGTCCGGCAGCGAGCTGCCCGCCCTCGTCGCCATCGCCGCGGTGCTCTTCATGATCGAGCAGTCGGCGGGGCTGGCGTTCGGGCACCAGCCGCTCGCGGGCCAGTCGCTGCTGCGGACCGCACCGCTGGAGTTCGGCGGCGTCGTCGTGCAGCCGTACGCGGTGCTGCTGATCGGCGTCACCGTCCTGGTGTTCGCCGCGACCGCCCTGTGGATCAGGTACGGCAGGAGCGGCCGGCTGCTGCGCGCGGTCGGCGACGGCGAGGCGACCGCGCGACTGCTCGGCCTGCCGGTCGCGCGCGTCCGGCTGCTCGCGTTCGCGGTGAGCGGCGTCGTCGCGGGCGTCGCGGGCCTGCTGTTCGCGCCGAAGGCGGGGCTCCAGTTCGACAGCGGCCTCGGGTGGACGCTGAACGGGTTCCTCGCGCTGGTCGTCGGCGGCACCCGCACCGTCTGGGGTCCGCTCGCCGGCGGGCTGCTCCTCGGCGCCGTCCAGATGTTCGTGCCCTACTACCTCGGCAGCGAGTTCGTCTCCTACGTCGTCCTCGGCGTCGCCCTGGTGTTCTTCGCGTTCCGGCCGGAAGGCATCTTCGTCTGGAGGGTTCGTACATGACCGTGGATCGCACGCGGCCCGCGGGAGCGCTCCGCCGGCCGCCCACCGCCGAAGCCGAAGCCGAAACCGAAGCCGGAGCCCGAGCCGGAGCCGGGCGCCCGGCGGTCGGCCTGCCCCGGGCGGCCGACCGGTGGCCGCCGCTGCTCGGCGCGGCCGGCCTGGCGCTGGTCGCCGCGTGGGCGGGCGGCAGCGCCTACCACCAGGACCTGGCCGTCCTGTTCGCGGTCTACGCCCTGATCGGCCTCGGCATGTACGTGCCGTTCGTCATGGCGGGGTCGCTGTCCATGGCGTACGGGGCGTACGCGGGGATCGGCGCCTACGCGGTGCTGGTCGCGCAGGTGAAGCTGGACGCGCCGTTCTGGCTCGGGTGGCCGGCCGGGTGCGCGGTGGCGGTCGCCGTCGCCGTGCTGCTCGGGCTGGCGACCGCGCGGCTGTCCGGGTTCTTCCTCGCGGCGGTGACGCTGCTGTTCGGCACCGCGTTCCAGCGCTGGCTGGTCGCGTCGGAGGACCTGACGGGCGGGGCGAGCGGCATGGCGGCGGGGGCCGGGCCCGCCGTCCTCGGCTGGCATCCCGGCCGCGGCGTCCTCATGGCCGCCGGCCTGCTGCTGGTGTGGGCGGTCGCCTGGCTGGTCGACCGGCTGCGGCGCGGCGCCTGGGGCGTGACCGTGCGGGCGGCGCGCGAGGTGCCGCTCGCGGTCGAGTCGTGCGGCGTCCGCACGCGCGCGCTGGACCTGCTCGCGCTCGCGACCGGCGCGGCGATCGCCTCGATGGGCGGCGCGCTGTTCGCCACGTTCCAGGCCGGGGTGACGCCGGAGACGTTCACGCTCGACATCGTGTTCCTCGCGGTGTTCATGCCGCTGATCGGCGGGCTCGGCACGTCGTGGGGCGCGGTCGTCGGCGCCCTGGTCGTCGTGGAGACGACCGTCAACCTGCCGGTGCTCGACGACAGCGGCAAGCTCGTGCTGACCGCCGTGGTGCTGGCCGTCCTGCTGGTCGCGCCGAACGGCCTGCTCGGCTACCTGGACCGGACGCGCCGGCGGTTCGCGCCCGGCGCCGTCCGCGGCGGAAGGGACGGCGCACGTGGCTGACGGCGCGCTCCTGCGCGGCACGGGGATCGGCAAGCGCTACGGCGGCGTCACCGCGCTCGACGGGGTGGACGTCGAGGTGCGGGCCGGCGAGGTGCTCGGGCTGATCGGCCCGAACGGCGCGGGCAAGACGACCCTGATGGACGTGGTCTCCGGCGCCCAGGACCTGGACGCGGGGACCCTGACCCTCGCCGGGCGCCCGCTGGCCGGAGCGCCGTGGCGGCGGGCGCGGCTCGGCCTCGCCCGCACGTTCCAGCATCCGCAGCTCGCGTCGGAGCTGACGGTCGCGGAGAACGTCCTGACCGGACGGCTCGCCGCCCGCCACTCCTCGGTGCGCGGCATGGCGGCGAGCATGCTGCGCGGCCTGCTGTCCACCGCGACGGGCCGGGACGAGTGCGCCCGGCTGGCGGCCGACATGGGCCTGGACGACCCGGGCCGGCTCGCGGGCGAGCTGACGCTCGGCGAGAAGCGCGTGCTGGAGGTCGTGCGGGCGCTCGCCCAGGACCCCCAGGTCATGCTGCTGGACGAGCCGTTCGCGGGCGCCGACGCCACCGGCATCGCGGCCATCATGGAGGCGATCCGCACCGTCCGGCGGCGCGGCCACGGCGTCGTCCTCATCGACCACAGCGTCGACCTGGTCGCCTCCCTCGCGGAGCGCGTGGTGCTGCTGGACTCCGGGCGGGTCGTCTTCGAGGGCACCCCTGAGGAATGCCTGGCGAGTTCGGAGATGCGTGCGGTGTACTTCGGAGGCGGATATGACCGGACATGAGCTGAAGGTCGAGGACCTCACGGTCCGCTACGGCGGCGCGGTCGCGGTGGACGCCGCGTCCCTCACCGCCCGCTCGGGCGCCGTCACGGCGGTCGTCGGCCCGAACGGGGCGGGCAAGACCAGCCTCCTGCTCGGCGTGTACGGGTCGGTGCCCGCCCGGGGCCGGGTCGTGGTGGACGGCGCGGACCTGTCCGGGCTGCGGGCGCTGGCGAGGGCCC
This sequence comes from Actinomadura sp. J1-007, assembly GCF_009793335.1. Lineage (GTDB taxonomy): Bacteria > Actinomycetota > Actinomycetes > Streptosporangiales > Streptosporangiaceae > Spirillospora > Spirillospora yumaensis. Next base: position 7,054,414 of record NZ_WING01000001.1, read on the forward strand.
GCCGCGGCGTGGCCGTCGTCCCGCAGGGCAGGCAGCTCTTCCCGCACCTCACCGTGCTGGAGAACCTCAAGGTCATGGCGGAGACGCTGCGCCTGCCCCGCGGGCGGGCGGACGCCGCGCTCGACCGCTTCCCCGTCCTGCGGACGCGCGCCCGCGGCCTCGCCGGGGTGCTGAGCGGCGGCGAGCAGCAGATGCTGGCGATCTCCCGCGCCCTGATGGCCGAGCCGTCGGTGCTGCTGCTGGACGAGATGACGACCGGGCTCGCCCCCAAGATCGTCCAGGACATCGCGCGGACGGTGGCCGGGCTCGCGGACGACGGTGTCTGCGTGCTGCTCGCCGAGCCCACCATCGGCCCCCTCGCGGGGCTCATCGACCGCGGCCACGTCCTGATCCGGGGCCGGGTCGTGGCGACGGCCGAGGACGGCGGCGCCGCCCTCGACGAGGCGTACCAGCGGGCCATGGGCGCCACCTCGACGGAGTTCGAACGGCTCGGCGGCACCGGATCGGCCGTGGCCCCGCAACCGTGACCCCGTAGGCGGCCCCGGCGGCCCAGGCGGCCCAGGCGGTGCGGCCTCCTCCCGGGCGGGCGGCAGATCGCCCGGGAGGAGCGCCTTTCACCGCACGCCCGTGCGGCCCGGCCCGGCGGCCGTGCGGCCCGGCCCGGCGGGTGCCGTCACTGGCGGACGATCCAGTGGTCGTTCGCGCCCGCGCGGACGAACTTCAGGGTCGGGCACAGGTAGTCGCTCGGATTGGGATTGGCGGAAGGCTGCCACGGAGAATCCGAGGGGCTCGCCGGTGTCCATTGGTTGTTCTTGCGAAGCTTGATGGAACTGCTCTCGAACACGACGTTCTTCGCCTCGGAGCAGTAGTACGCGGTTCCCGTGCTCGGGTTGCGGGTCGCGTAGATCTCGAAGATGTCCCAGCCGTACTTGAGCTCGCTCGTGTCCGTTCCCGACTTGCTGTAGAACAGGCTCCAGCTGCTGGTCTTGTAGTTGTAGAGATACGCCGACCAGGAATTGCGGCTCGCGTCGGTGCGGACGAGCTGGACGTTGTAGGCGGGATGGCCGTTCACCGGAGTGGTGTAGGTCTGGACGAACGAGGCGTCGAGCTTCAGTTCGACCGAGGGCCCGTTGCCGCCGCACCAGTCCCAGGCCCAGATCTCGTTCCCGAGGACCTGCGAGTACACGGTCGTGATCTCCATGCAGGACGAGGCGGCCTTGATGGTGGGCGTGTAGGTGAAGTCGGCGCTATAGGAGACCTTGTAGCTCGTGTCGACGCTCTGCGTGGCCATCAGCCCGTCGTGCGTTCCGGCCGCAGGCTCCACGCCCCAGAAATGGTGGATCTGCTGGCGGCGGACGCGGGAACGGTGCAGATCGCGGAAGCGCTGGACGGCCTTGGCGTTCCGGGCGTTCGGCACGAACGGGCGGGCGCCCTCCACCCGGCCGCGTTTCGGCGCGTCGGGGTCAGGGGGCCGATTCGCGGCCACGGCCGCTTTCGCGCCGTGCGGGGATTCCGGCGGCGCGGAGACGGTGGCGGAGGCGGTGGCGGGGGCCGCGGTGAGCACGGCGAGGACGGCAGCGCACGTGAGCAGTTTCCGGCGCGGCATCATGCACTCCAACAGGGAGGGGGGGAACGGTCGGCACGCGCGTTGAACGGCTCGTACCGCTCCACAGAGTTCGGCCGCAAGAGTTGTTCTGTCAACGACTGGCTGTTCAGGTTCCGTTCATTACGGGTCGAACGCGCGGCGCGGCACTTCGGACGGCGGATCGGGACGGCGGGCATATCGTGAACGGGTGGGCGGTCGGTCGAAGTGGGAGGCTGTCGAGCGGTCGCTGCTGCTTCCGTCGGCACTGCGCGAGGACGGCACGCGGCGGTCGTTCCGGGACTGGTGCGTGGACGCGGCGTGCGCGCTGGTCGCGTGCGGCATCGCGGCCGGGACGCTGGCGGGGGAGTACTTCACGACCGCCCGTCCGGCGGCGGGCTGGCTGGCGCTGGACGCGGCGGCCGGGGTGCTGGCGCCGTTGGCGCTGCTGTTCCGGCGGCGGTGGCCCGTGCGGGTGGCGGTCGGGCTGGTGCTGGTGTCGGCGGTGGCGCGGACGGCGGGGTTCCCGGCGGGCGTCGCGGCGTTCGGGGTGGCGCTGCGCTGCCGCACCAGGACGGCGGTCGCGGTCGCGGCGCTGCTGGCCTGCGCCAGCGTGTGCGACGTCGCGGTCCGGCAGCGGGGCGTGGGCGGCGCCGCGACGGTGGCGGCGGTCGTGCTGCTGTGCACGGCGGTGCTGCTGGCCGGGCTGTTCGCGCGGGCCCGCCGGGACCTGGTGCTGGCGCTGCGCGACCGGGCGCTGCGCGCGGAGGCCGACCAGTGGCGGCGCGCCGAGGAGGCCCGCCAGGGCGAACGGGTCCGGATGGCGCGGGAGATGCACGACGCGCTGGGCCACCGGATCACGGTGATGAGCCTGCACGCCGGGGCGCTGGCGTTCCGGCCCGACGCGCCCGCGGAGGAGGTCGCCCGCTCGGCGGAGATCCTGCGGTCCGCCTCGCACGACGCGCTGGTGGAGCTCAGGGAGGTGATCGGCGTCCTGCGCGGGCGGGACGCCGGGCGGGACCCGGGGCCGTCCGGGCCGCGGCCCACGCTCGCGGCGGCGCGCGACCTGATCGACGAGGCGCGGCGGGCGGGTGACGCGGTGGTGCTCGACGCGTTCCCCGACACGCTGGACGGCGTGCCGGAACCGGTGCGGCGCGACGCGTACCGCGTGCTCCAGGAGGCGCTGACCAACGCGCGCAAGCACGCGCCCGGCCTGCCCGTGACCGTGCGGGTCGTCCGCGAGGACGGCGGGATCCGCGTCACCGCGGACAACCCGCTTCCGGGCCCTGGGCGCTCCCGCGCGATGCCGGGCGGCGGCTTCGGGCTGGTCGGCCTCGCCGAACGGGCCGCGCTGGCGGGCGGGCGGCTGGAGCACGGGCCCCGTCCCGGCGGCGTGTTCCGGCTGTCGGCCTGGCTACCCTTTGAGGCGTGACCTCGCCGATCGCCGTCGCCATCGTCGACGATGACGCCCTCGTCCGGCTCGGGCTGGCGACGATGCTCGGCGGCCTGCCCGACATCGAGGTCGTCGGCGAGGCCGCGGACGGCGCCGAGGCCGCCGCGCTCGTCGCCGAGCGCGCCCCCGACGTCGTCCTGATGGACCTGCACATGCCGAGCGTGGACGGGCTCGCCGCCACCGCCGCGATCCGCCGGGGGCCGAGGCCGCCCCAGGTGATCATGCTGACGGCGTTCGACGCCGACGAGAACGTCCTGGCGGCGCTGCGGGCGGGCGCGGGCGGCTTCGTCACCAAGCACACCCCGCCCCAGCAGATCGTCGAGGCGATCCGCAGGGCGTCCGCGGGCGAGCCGGTGCTGTCGCCGGACGCGCTGAGCGGCCTGATCCGGCAGGTCGCCGCGCCCGTACGGCACGACGAGCGCCGCCGCGCGCGGGACCTGCTGGACCGGCTGACCGGGCAGGAGCGGGCCGTCGCGGCGGGCGTCGCCCAGGGCCGCACCAACGCCCAGATCGCCGCCGACCTCTACATCAGCGTCGCCAGCGTGAAGCTGCACATCTCCCGGGCCCTCGCCAAGCTCGGCGTCGAGAACCGCACGCTCCTGGCCCTCCTCGTCCACGACGCCCGCTGACCCGCGGCGCGAGGCGCACGCCGACGCCCTCCGCGAAGGGACGTCCGTACGAGGCGTGGACGGCCGTACGAGGCGTTCCGTACGGCCGTCCCGAGGCGCGATCGCCCGTCAGCGGTCCGCGATCGTCCGCCAGAGGCCGCAGTGGTGCTCGGCGGAGCCGTCCACCGGGCGGATGCCGCCGGGCCCGGGGGCGAGCGCGAGCTCCGGCGACCCGGTACGGCCCGTGACGGCGCGGGGCCAGGTGCGCGTCCCGGCGGCGCCCGGCCGTCCCGTACGCGCGAAGTGCGTCCAGTAGTCGACCATCCGGTCGGCCAGCCGGCGCTGCGCCGCCGTGTACGACAGCGGCCGGCCGTCGTAGTCGACCGGCTTGCCCTTGATGTCGAAGAGGTAGAGCAGCTCCGCGGCGTGCGAGGCCCCGCGTCGAAGTCCGACGGCGTAGGGGAGTAGGGCGGGGCCTTCACATCGGCGAACTCGTAGCTGTAGACGGCGGTACGGCGCGACAGCGCGTCACCGGTCGCGATCTGCATGCACGTGAACATCCGGTCGCTGTAGAGCGTGTAGAGCCGCTCCCACGAGTCGCCCTTGGGGGCGGGCGGGTAGACGGCCTCGATCCGTCGGGCCCCGCGCTCCCGAACCCGAGGGCGAGCCGCTTGTGGTACTGCGCCTTGTCGAGGGGGTATCCCTGCTTCCGCATCAGCGCGGCCAGGAACCGCAGCTCGTCGCGCGTGTGCCCGGACACCACCGGAACCCGGTGGAACCGCCCCGCGCGGACGGCGGCGGCCGGGTCCTGGGGCAGCACCGCGTTGCCGGTCGCGGCGGCGGTGAACCGGTCGTTGTGTTCGAGCACCCGTTCCGTCGGCAGCTTCCGCAGGCACGCCATGCGGGCGGTCGCGGAGCCCTTGGCGCAGCCCCAGTCGCGCGTCGCCCGGCGTCCGTTCCGGTAGACCGCGCTCAGCGGGGTGAAGAACGACCCGGCCGGGCCGTCCGCCTTCATGCCGCCCTTGGGCCAGGACACCGCACACGACCCGCTCTGCAAGACGACCTTGTGGAACAGCCCGGCCGCTCCCGGCGACGTCAGTTGCGCGCAGGCGCCCACGGCCCCGCCGGACTGGCCGAACAGCGTGACGTTGCGGGCGTTCCCGCCGAACGCCCCGGCGTTCGCCCGCACCCACCGCAGCGCCGCCTGCTGGTCCTGGAGCGTGAACGTGCCCGATCCCGCCATCCCGGGCGTTCCGAACAGCCCGAAGACGCCCAGCCGGAAGTCGATCGACACCACCACGACGTCGCCCCGCGCCGCCATCCGCGCCGCGTCGACCTCGCTGCCGGCGCCGCCCTGGAAGCCGTCGCCGTGCACCCACACCATCACGGGCCTGCCGCCGGGACGGGCGGGCGTCCGCGGCGCGGTCACGTCGAGGTGCAGGCAGTCCTCCTCGCCGCCCGCGAGGCTGCTCTGCGCGCACGGCGGCCCGGGCCGGACCGCCTTCCGCACGCCCTTCCACGGCCGTACGGGCGAGGGTGGGCGCCACCGCCGCTCGCCGGTGGGAGGCGCCGCGTACGGAACGCCGAGGTAGCGGACCACGTGACCGTCCGCGACCCCGCGCAGCAGGCCCGAGGCGGTGCGGACGACCACGCCCGGCGGCGCGGCTCCGGCTCCGGCGCCGGGCAGGGCCGCCGCGGCCAGCAGGGCCACGGCGGCGAAGGTCGTACTGCGTCGTACGAATGATCGGCTCATGTCCGGGAAGCCAACCAGCCGCGCGGCCGCGGTCTAAGCCCCGAGAGGCCAAACGATTAGCCGATGGTCTAACGGGACGGGGCGGAGGGGGCCGGACGCCCCGGAGCGCGCCGTTGCCGGAGTTCGGCGCGGGCCGTGACCGCTAGGGTGACGGCGGTCATCGCGCACAGCAGCCCCCAGGCCGGCGTGTAGCTGTGCGTGAGGTCCTTGGCGAGGCCGAGGACGGGCGGGGCCAGGATGATGGCGATCTGCGTGACCGCCATCGCCAGGCCGAGGGCGAACCCCGTCTTGCCCGGCGGAGCCGATTCGGCCACGTAGGCGACCCAGGGGCCGTACCAGCCGATCCCGAAGAACCCGAGCCAGACGAACACGAGGCAGGCCGCGGCGGGCGAGTGCCCGACGGGCGTCATCAGCGCCGCCATCCCCGCGATCACGGCGGCCATGCAGACCATGACGGACGTGTAGCGCCCCGTCCCGCTGCGGTCGCTCCAGGCGGCGAGGCAGACGCGGCCGGCGGCGCCCGCGCCCTGCGTCGCCACGAAGACCAGCGCCGCCGCGCCCGCCCCGAGGGACGCCGTGTCGTGCAGGTACAGCACGGTCAGGACGCCGATGCCGCTGTGCACCGAGACCATGCTCGTCCCCGACAGCACGGCCTTCACCATGGACGGCTCGCGGAGCATCCGCAGCCGCGCGCCCGGCTCCGGCCTGGACGGGTCCCGCGTCGCCGCGGCCGGCGCCGTCGCCTGGACGGCGGGCGGCTGCCGGTAGAAGCCCATGAAGACGGCGGCTCCCACCAGCGCGACGAGCCCGCCCACCACCAGCGTGGTCCGCCAGCCGTGGGCGGCGGCGAGGAAGGGCAGGACGGCCGCGGCCAGCACCCCGCCCAGCGGCAGGCCCGCCTGGCGGACGCCCATCGCCAGTCCCCGCTGCGACGCGTCGAACCAGGACGCCACCGACTTGCTCCCGCCGGGCTGGACGGTGCTGTATCCGGCTCCCACGGCCAGCATGACGAGCAGCAGCGCCGCGTACCCCGGGGCCGCGCTCCCGAGCCCCAGGCTCGCGGCGACCACGCCCGCGCCCGCGCCGACGACCCAGCGCTCGTTGTAGCGGTCCAGCAGCTCCCCGGCCACCAGCAGCCCGGCCAGGGGGACGACCTGCGCGGCCGACAGCAGGAGGCCGAGCTGGGCCGTCCGAGGTCCAGACCGCGCTGGAGCTGGACGCCCATCGCCCCGACGCCCTGCACGAAGAAGCCGGAGGCGGCCTGCGTGAACGTCGCGATGCCGAGGATGACCCACCGGTACCGCCCCGCGCCGTGCGCGACCCCGCCCGCGCCCGCCGGGCCTCCCGTCACGGGCGCCAGCACAGCGCCGGGTCGGGGTGGTCGAAGAAGCCGAGCTCGCGGTAGAGGGACTCGCCGTCGCGGGAGGCGGTCAGGTCCACGCGGACGGCGTCGCGCTCCCGGAACCAGTCGAGCAGGGAGTGCATGATCGCGCGGCCGTGGCCGCGCCGCCGGTACGCCGGGTCGGTGACCATGCCGATCACGTGCCCGATCCGGCCGTTGCGCGAGTGCGGCCCGGGGAACCACTGCTCGATGGTGCCGAACCCGCACGCGGCGAGGCCGCCGTCGCCGTCCACCACCAGGATCCGCGCGTCGTCCGCCGCGATCTTCTCCTTCAGGACCCGCGCGAGGGCGTCCCGCCAGTCGTCCCCGCGGACGAGGGGTTGAAGAACTCGCCGCCGAGGTCCTCGAAGAGCATCGCCCGGAGCCGTACGAGCTCCGCGATGTCGTCCTCCACTGCCTGCCGTACATCGGTGTGGTGCGTCATGCGCGCCAGCCTGGTGTAATAGGCTTATGCAGCTCAACCCTTACGGCCAGGACGCGGTGAACCTGGCCGCCGCCCTCGCCAACCGGCGGCCGGAGACCGCGGCGGAGCTCGCCGACCGCTGCCGGGCCGCCGGGCTCGTGCTGGAGAGCGCGGCCACGCCGGACGACCTGGACCGCGTCCAGGCCGCGCTGGACGCCTGGGAGAAGATCGTCGACGCCGCCGACGAGCGCGACCGCGCCGAGCTGGTCAACCGGATGCTCGCGGAGGCCGCCGCGTACCCGCGGCTGACCGACCACGACGGCGGCCCCTGGCACCTGCACTACCGCGACGACGGCCGCCCGCTCGGCTCGGTGCTGGCCGCGCTGATCGCCGTCGGCACCGCCCTGCACCTGGTCGGGCGGGGCATGCACCGGCTCCGCCGCTGCGCCGTCGCCGAGTGCGCGACCATCTTCGCCGACACCACCCGCACCGGGCGGCAGCGCTACTGCTCCCACCGGTGCGCCAACCGCGACGCGGTACGCCGCCACCGCGCGCGGTCGGCCCGTTCCCCCGTCTCCTGACCGGGCGGCGCGGCCGTCCGGGCGGAGGGACGCAACCCGGACGCGGCCTTCGGGATAGAGGAGGTGCCAGCACCCCCCCGAGTCACGAAGGACGCACCCCCATGAAGACGCACTCATGGCCATGGTGAGTCACGCCAGGGACGAGCTGGACGATCCGGGCATCGTCGCCGCGTCCCTGGACGACCCCGAGGCGTTCGGCGAGCTGTCGTACGCCGAGATCGCGGCGGCGCTCGACCTGCCCCTCGGCCTGTTCACCGTCCCCAAGCAGCTCGGCACCTACCGGCGCCAGTGGATCGTCGACCCCGCCAACGGGACGCTGCTGGCCATCCGGGACCTCGTGGCGAAGCCGCCGCACGGCAGCCGCCCGCTCCCGCCGGGCGACAACGGCCGACCCCGCAGCCTGAAGGCCGCGAACATGCCCGACCGCTTCCACCGCCCCGGCGAACTGGCCTCGTACGAGGTCTTCGAGGTCTCGGAGTGGACCAACGCCGAACCCCGCCCCTGATCCCCGTCCCGCCCCGGGCCCGCCCAGGCCCGGGGCGCCGCGGTCCGTACGGACGCCCCGAATGCGCCGTGCCGGAGGCGGTGGGGAAGATGTGGGGGTGGACGGATTCGTCGAGCACCGGGACCGGCTTCTCGGGGTCGCCTACCGCGTGCTGGGCCGGGTCGCGGACGCGGAGGACGTCGTCCAGGAGGCGTGGCTGCGGTGGGCGGCGGCGGACCGCGCGGAGGTCGCCGATCCGGAGGCGTTCCTCGTCCGGACGACGACGCGGCTGGCCATCGACCGCCTGCGCAGGGCGCAGGCGCGGCGGGAGGTCTATCCGGGGGAGTGGCTGCCCGAACCGGTCCTGACCGGGCCGGCGGATCTGGCCGAGCACGCCGTACGGGCGGAGTCGGTGACGATGGCGATGCTCGTCGTGCTGGAGTCGCTGTCGCCGCTGGAGCGCGCGGTGTTCGTCCTGCGGGACGTGTTCGACGAGCCGTACGGCGCGATCGCGCGGGCCCTCGGCAAGCGGGAGCCCGCGGTGCGGCAGCTCGCGGCGCGGGCCCGCGCGCACGTGCGGGAGGGCAGGCCGCGGTACGAGATCGACCGGGCCACGTGGCGCGAGGCCGCCGACCGGTTCTTCCTCGCCTGCGCGACCGGGTCCATGGACGAGCTCCTCGCGACGCTCGCGCCGGGGGTGCGGCTGACCGGCGACGGCGGCGGGCTCGCGCCGAGCGCGCTGCGCGTCGTCCGCGGGGCGGACCGGATCGCGCGGCTGCTGCTCGGACTCGTCCACGGCAAGGGCCGCACGCACTTCCTCACCCGGCTCGGCCTGGAGGAGACGGACATCGGCTACGAGACCGTCAACGCGAACGCGGGGCCCGCGGTCGTGATGGTGGCGGCGGGCCGTCCGATCGTCTTCCTCCAGCCCACGGTCGCCGGCGGCCTCGTCCAGGAGGTCTTCGTCATCACCAATCCGGAGAAGATGGCCGGGCTGATGTCACGGGAATCGGCGCCGCTGCGTCCTTGACGCATGACGACCATCACGATCATCGGCGGCGGGCTCGCGGGCCTGACCGCGGCCATCGCGAGCGCGGAGCGGGGCGCGGCCGTCGTGCTCCACGAAGCGCACTCCCACCTCGGCGGGCGCGCCCGCTCGACGGACGGCCCGTACATCGCCAACGACGGCGCGCACGCCTTCTACGCGGACGGCGCGCCATGGCGCTGGCTGAAGGAACGCGGCCTCGTCCAGCCGTTCCACGCGCTGAAGCCGTCCACGCTCGCCCGGATGCGGTTCCGCCACGAGGACAGGTTGAGGCGGCTCCCGCCGATGCCGTTCAACCGGATGGTCACCCTCGGCAGGCGGCACCGCGCGCCGGTCGAGGTCTCCTACCGCGACTGGGCGACCGGGCGGTTCGGCCCGGCGGCGTACCGGGCGTCGCTCGGGTTCCTGCGCCCCGTCACGTTCTTCCACGACCCGGGCAGCCTGTCGGCGGCGTTCTGCCAGGAGCGGCTGCACCGCGTGGTCGCGATGGGCTACCCGGCGACCCGCTACCCGCGCGGCGGCTGGGGCGCGATGATCGCCAACATGCGCCGGCGCGCCGTCGGGCTGGGCGTACGGATCGAGACGGGCTCGCGCGTCACCGCGCTCCCCGAGGACGGCCCGGTCATCGTCGCCACCTCGCTGGAGGCGGCCCGGGACCTGCTCGGCGACCCGTCGCTGCGCTGGGAGAGCGGCCGGGTCGCCTGCCGCGACCTGGCCCTGCCGTCCGGCCGCGACGATACCCCCCTGCTGTTCGACCTGGACGAGGGCGCGCTGCTGGAGAGGTTCAGCGAGACCGACCCGTCCCTCGCGCCGTCCGGCCGGTCCCTCGTCCAGGGCTACATGCCGGCGCGTCCGGACGAGTCCAAGGCCGACGCCCTGCGCCGCCTCGACCGCGTCTACGACCAGGCCCTGCCCGGCTGGAGGACCCGGCTCGTCTGGAGCCGCGACCAGCTCGCTCACCACCGCACCGGCGCCCTCGACCTCCCGGGCCGGACGTGGCGGGACCGCCCCGCCATCGACCAGGGCGACGGCCGCTACCTTGCCGGCGACATGGTCGCCGCCCCCGGCATCCTCGCCGAAGTCTCCATAACCAGCGCCCTCAAAGCCGCCACCCAAGCCACCCACCACCCCCGCCGCCCATCCCCCCAACTCCAGCCCTGACCGCGCCCGGGTCTGGGGCGGCGGTTAGGCGGGGGCGTCGAAGGAGATCCAGACGTCGGGGGCGTGTCGGGCTTTCCCGGTACCGGGCGGCGTTCCTCGGTCCAGGCGTCCGGGGCGATGTCGGCGGCGACGCGGCGCCAGAAGCGGACCGCGGGCGGGTTGTTGTCCTGGAAGGCGATCTCCCACGGGCCCGGGTGCCTGGCCAGCACGTCCCGGACGCCGCGCAGGCCGATCCCGGATCCGCGCGCGCCGCGTACGACGAAGTACTCGCTCAGCACGCGCCGTTGGCCGTTCAGGTTGCGGACGACGGCGAGTCCGACGGGATGCTCGCCGCTCAGCAGGAGGTACGCGGCCCGGTCGTCGTCGTCGAACGCCATCTGGAGGCGTTCGCTCTGGAAGGTCCCGTCCGGGTTGGGGAGCACGCCGCGGTACTGCGACAGGTCGTGGCGGAACATCAGCCAGAGGCGTTCCAGCACGGGGCGGTCGGCGGCGTCCGCGGGGCGTACGAGCAGGTCGGGCATGCGACTCCTCGGAGGGGCAAACTGTGCTATCCGGGCTTGATCCACGGTGTGGGCGGGACCATGGGAACGGGTCGGCCCGCGCGCAGGGCGAGGATGGCCCACTGGCTGATCCGCTCCGCGCCGATGTGGATCGGCTCGATGGGCGGGGCGCCGAACGGGCCGTTGGGGCCGCGGCGCTCGTACCGGACCTCCAGCAGCAGGTTCGCGGTACGGCTGATCACGATGGCACGGTACAGCCGGCCCTTCTCGCCGCGCTGGTCCACCCCGTACGCCTCCTCGCCCACGTAGCTGATCGGCCGAGGGCCCGGGGCGTTGTCGCGTTCGTAGACCACCTTCCGGGCGTCGCTCTCCAGCCTGGCGAACGCGTTGTACGCGACGGCCACCGCGTCCGCGTCCGTGGCGGCCCGCACGGGGCGGATCCTGATCAGCGCGCGGTGGCTGACGTTCTTCTTCACGCCCTGGTCCCACGCGCAGGCTCGTCCGGCGCCGGGCTCGTCGCCCTCGGCGAAGTAGCCGCCGAGGGACTTCGGGTCGAACGGCATGGTGCGCGCCGCCGGGACGAGCCCGCTCAACTGGTCGGCGCCGAACAGCCCGCACAGCGCCCGCACGGTCGTGAACAGCGACGACTTCGCCACTGGCCGCCGGGCCGGCCCGTCGTCGTCCAGCATGGCGAACCCGGTCACCGTCGCCGCCAGGACGGCGGCGGCCAGACCCGCCGCGACCAGGCCCGCGGCGGCGCGGGACCGGCGGCGGGGACGCGGGAAGGACGGCCGCCGGGGGCCGGGGTCGGCGATCGCGTGGAGTTCCCGTTCGACGGTCTCGGCGGACGGGCGGCGGGCGGGGTCCTTGTCGAGCAGGCGGAGCAGCAGCGGGCCCAGCGGCCCCGCGCGCCGGGGCCTGGCGGGCTCCTCGGTCAGCACGGCGCCGAGCATGCTCAGCGGGGCCGACCGGGCGAACGGCGGACGGCCCTCGACCAGCGCGTACAGCGTCGCCCCGAGCGAGTACAGGTCGGACGGCGGGCCGCCCGGCTCGCCGCGGACCCGTTCCGGCGCCATGTAGGCGGGCGAGCCGATCAGCGCGCCGGGGCGGGTGAGGGACGCCTCGTCGGCCAGCGTGGCGATCCCGAAGTCGGTGAGCACGGCACGGCCGTCGTCGCGCTGGAACACGTTCGCCGGCTTCACGTCCCGGTGCAGCACGCCCTCGGCGTGCGCGGCGCGCAGCGCGTCCAGCAGCTCGGCTCCGATGGCCGCGGCGCGCCGCGGCTCCAGCGGGCCCTCGTCCGCCAGCACCCGGTCCAGCGAACGGCCCGACAGCAGCTCCATCACGATCCACGGCCGCCCGTCGGCGACCACCACGTCGTGGACGGTGATGATGCCCGGATGGCGGAGCCGCGCGGCGGCGCGGCCCTCCCGCAGCGCCCGCTGCGCCGCGGTCCGCCGCCGGGCCTCGCCGGACTGGCGGGGCAGCTTGAGCTCCTTGACCGCCACGTCCCGGCCGAGCTGCTCGTCGCGCGCCCACCAGACGGTGCCCATGGCCCCGCTGCCGAGCTCGCCGCCGAGCCGGTAGCGGCCGGCGAGCGGCTCGCCCCCGTTCATCCGCGTCGCTCCAGGCGGGCGAGCGCCCCGGCGACGAGGACCGCCGCGCGCCGCGCCCCGTCCGCGGCCGTCCCGCGCGCCCCACGGAACTCGACGTGGACGAAGACGTTGCCCTGCCGGACGACGACGTTCTCGGAGTCGAGAGCCGGATCCGAGCCGCGGTAGGTGTAGGCGATCGCCTGCTCGCCCACGCCGGGCAGCGTCCTCGGCACCTCAAGGGCGCCCTTCGCCTCGGCGGGCAGGCCGAGGTAGGAGAAGTCCCATTTGAACGCGCCCGTCGAGGGCTGATCGGCCGCCTTCTCGTTCAGGATCTTCGTCAGCTTGCCGCGCGCTTCGGCGGCCGAGGCGAACACCTGCGGCGCGGAGACCGCCAGGGACGCGGGGACCTTCGACGTCCACCAGGCGCAGTGGCCCTTGACGGGCCAGTTCGGGCGGCGCACCGCGCGGGCGATGAGGCTTCCCGCCTCGCGGTCGGTGATCAGCGCGCACGGGTCCGGCGCCGACGTCAGGACGCGCGGACGCGCGGCGGGCCGTTCCCCGCCGTGCCCGGGCCACAGCAGGACGGCGACCGCCGCCAACGGGACCAGGCCCGCCGAGACGACCAGCGCCGGACGCCGCCGGCGCCGGATCTGGTCGGGCAGCCCCGAGTCCCCTCCCTCGGCGACCCGGCGGAGCGCGTCGCGTGCCGCCGCCGGGCCGAGCCGCGCGGACGGGTCCTTGGCCATCAGCCGGACGAGCACCGGCGCGAGCGGCCCGGACCGTACCGGGTACGGCTCGTCCTCGGTGAGCACGGCGCTCAGCGTCGCCATCGCGGTGCCCCGCCCGAACGGCTCCCGGCCCTCCGCCGCCGCGTACAGCGTGGCGCCCAGCGACCAGAGGTCGGACGCCGGCCCGGCCGGCGCGTCGCGCAGCCGCTCCGGCGCGATGAACCCGGGCGACCCGATCAGCGTCCCGGTCCGGGTGAGCGCCGGGTCACCGTCCAGCGCCGCCACGCCGAAGTCGGTCAGGACGGCCCGCCCGTCGGCGGAGATCAGCACGTTCGCCGGCTTCACGTCCCGGTGCACCAGGCCCTCGCGGTGCGCGACCGCCAGCGCGCCGAGCAGCGCGAGCCCGAGCGCCGCGACCCGGTCCGGCGGCATCGGCCCGTCCGCGGCGACGGCCTCGGCAAGGGAGCCGCCCTCCAGCAGCTCCATCACGATCCACGGCAGCCCGTCCGCCACCACGACGTCGTGCACGGCGACGACGTTCGGATGGTCGAGCATGGCCGCGGCCCGCGCCTCCCGCGACGCCCGCTCGCACAGCATGTCGCGTTCGGCGGGGGAGACGTCCTCGGGAAGGTCGATCCGCTTGACCGCGACCTGCCGGCCGAGCAGCTCGTCGCGCGCCCGCCAGACCGAGCCCATGCCGCCCGTGCCCAGCAGTTCCAGCAGCCGGTACCGGCCGTGGACGAGAAGGTCGGCCATCAGCGCTCCGCGACGAGGTGCTCTCACCGTGCAACCCAGCACCCTAACGGCTGCGCCCCGTCCGGTCGCCTCCTCCGGTCCCCGCCTCCCGGCGGGTGGGAGGACCGCGCCCCCCGGCCGCGGCCCTCCCACGTCCGCCGACGGCTACAGGTGCTCGGCGGGGTTGGCGGGCAGGTAGAAGTTCCAGCTGCCCGTGCCGTCGTGGGACCCGCCGGCCGGGCAGGCGCCGTTGGTGGGGGCGCCGTTCCACCAGAGGCCGAAGCACTTGCGGCAGTGCCGCCAGTTGTCCTGCTGAGTGGTCGGACCCGCACCCGCCACGGCGGTCTCGTCGGCGTCGTCGCTGGCCATGGACTTCTCCCTCACAACGTGAATTGCGGACGATGGCCGAGGTGGACCGTCCTGGGCCGACCACGACGGTCCACCCGGCTACGTCAACGGTCGCCCGAACGGCAACGCGGCACTATCCCGAGATCTGGGGATTGACGTGCGCGGCGGCAGCGCGATCCCATCGCAAAGCCCATCACTCGGCACCGAACAGCCCGCAACTGTCGGAGTTGTTCAGTAGGTTGCTGGGCTTGTGGCCGGATGGAGTGCAAAAGGACAGACGTACTGGTGGCTCGCGGCGCTCGCGGTGAGCGTCCTGCCGACCGGCTGGCGGGAGCTGTACGACCTCTTCACCGACGACCGCAATGGCCTGTACGAGAGCGGGCACTTCCTGGCCGGCTTCGAGTGCGTCGGCAGCTTGGAATGGCAGATCGAACTCTGGCGGCTTCCCGGCTACCGGCTGCTCATCGACAGGCCGTATCTGGTCGTCGGCACGGCGTTCGCGGTCTGGTGGTTCACGCGCCGGCGCGCCGCCGGGTGGGCCGGGGCCCTCGTGCTGGGGACGGTGACGCTGGCGGACCCCGCGCTGCTCGGGTACGACGTCCTGCGGTGGGGCCCCCAATGCGCCCGGTTCTGGCGTCCGTTGAGCGGGGATTCGGTCCTGTGGCAGGTCATCGCGGTGATGCCCGCGGTGCTGATGGTGGCGGCCGTTTACCGGCCGGGCCTGCGGGCGTTGCGCGTGGCCGTTTGTGTCGTGGTCCTTGGATCGGTGTTCACGGTCGGGGCCGACCAGGGGCATCGCGGGCAACTGGTGAAAAGCGAAAAGGACTGCCGGTCTCGTGTTCCGGGCGAACCGTTTCCGGACGTGTCGCGGCTGTCGTGGCGAGAGCGCAAGAAAGCGTTCATCTGCGCCGCTCAGCAGTGGGGCGGCGTGATGGCGCAAAGGCGGATACGGCCGGAGGCCGATCTGCTGCGGGACGGCTGGGACACGTGCCGGGGGAAAATCGTGTCCGTCGTCGTTCAGGGAGTCGAGTATCTGTGCCCGCAGGTCATGGCGGAACGGAAGGCGGCGGCGGCCCGGCGCCAGGCCGAAATGGACGCGATCTATGAGCGTCAGCGCGTACGGGACGAGGCCCATTGCAAGCGGGGAGCGCCGCGCGATGACGCCGCCGTGCGGCGGGCCACAAGGGTGATGTCGACGGACGAGAGCGGCACCTACTACGTGGGAGACGGCGCGATAGAGGACGACGCGTCCTTCAAGGCGGCGTTGGACGAGGGACTCGTCGCCGCGGCCGGAAACAGCGTCGCTCTGCTGCCCGGTTCCGACGGCACGCAGTTCTGCCTGACCGTGATGGCCTATCGGAAGGCGCCTCCCGTGTCGTTGAAGGGATGGGACCGCGTCACGGAGGTCGGCTTCGACAGCCCACGCGGCAAGGCCCGGGTGGGTGCGCTGGCAGAGGGGGACGAGACCGGGTTGCCGGTGCTGACCGTGGCGGGCAAGGGCCCGTACCGGCTGCGCGTCCACGTACGGGGACGCGACGAGTCGCCGCTCCAGGTGGAGGGGCCGCCGGTGGAACGGCACCTGCTGATCGTCTTCCCGGGCAAGTCGAAGCGGCCGAAGACCTACAAGAACCGCGAACACTGAACCCGTCCGCCCGTCCGCCCGTCCGCCCCGCCCCGCCCGGCCCGGACGGCGCGCGCCGGTGGTCTCGCGGGGGCGGTCGGGACCACCGGCGTCTCTGCTCGGGCGGCCGTCAGGAGCGGGACAGCCGCCGGGCCAGGCGGGGGAGGAGCCGCAGGGCGTTGCCGCGGTTGACGGCCCGGTACGCGCGGTCGTCCAGGCCGGGGTCGCGGTCGAGTTCGGCGGTGTTGAGGGTGACCTCGCGGGCCGAGTTGGCCGGCCAGTCGGTGCCGAACAGCACGCGTCCGGCGCCGGCCGCGCCGAGCAGCGACGGGGTCGCGTACGGCGACATCGGCAGGGCGGTGTCGTAGTGGAAGCGCCGCAGGGCGGAACGGACCTTCGCGGGGTGGGGCCCGCCGTCCTCCCTGCCCCACCGCTCGGCCCGTCCCGCCATGTACGGCAGGAACCCGCCGCCGTGCGACAGGATGACCGACACGTTGCGGTGGCGGTCCAGGGTCCCGGCCGCGATGAGGCTGAGCGCCGTCCGGGTGGTGTCGAGCAGGTAGTCCGCGAGCCAGTCCCCGACGAGCGCGGCCTCGGGCAGGCCGCTCGGCGCGAACGGGTGGGTGAACGCCACGGCGCGGCGGCGGTCGAGCTCGGCGAACAGCGGCTCGAACGCCCGGTCGCCGAGGTAGCGGCCGGAGGCGGAGGTGTTCAGCAGCACGCCGTCCGCGCCCAGCTCGTCGAGGGCGTGCGCGGCCTGCTCCAGCGCCAGGTCCGGGTGGAGCAGGGCGACGTTGGCGAAGAAGCCGAACCGGGTGGGACGGTCCCGGACGAGTTCGGCCAGGGACTCGTTGCACACCCGCACCCCGTACGCGGCGACCTTCCGGTCGCGGAACACCTCGGCGGGGATCGGCGCGGACGCCACCCCGGCGGCGATGCCGTTGGCGTCCATGGTCTCCAGCGTGCCGGCCAGGGTCCACTGCGCCCACTGCGGCCCTCCCCGCTCGGGGATGATGCCCTGCTCGACCGCCCAGGCGCGCATCTTGGGCGGGACGGCGTGGTGGTGGGTGTCGATCCTGCCGACGGCGGGCCTGCGTCCGGGGTGGCCGTCGCCGCGCGCGGCGGGCGCCATGACCGCCGCGGAGGACAGTCCGAGCGCCGTGAGTCCCGAGGCTCGCAGGGCGTGGCGGCGGGTGAAGTCGGGCATGCCGATCTCCTGTCGTCCGTTGGAGCGCCGCCCACCTTTGGAGCATACAAGAAAGTCTCAGTTGAGACTATAGCGGGTGAGTCTAGGATGGACCGGTGCTCGAAGACCTGCTCGAACGGCTCCTGTCCGGAGGCGGCGGCCCCGGCGGCTCCCACGTGGGGCTCGGCATGCTGCTGGCCTCCGCGCACCACCGCAGCCGCGAGGCCGTCAACGAGGGGCTCCGGCCGCTCGGGATCGAGGTCCGGAGCCTCACCGTGCTGCTCGCCCTGGACCTGTACGGGCCGTCCAGCCAGCGCGCCCTCATCGACCACGTCGGCATCGACAAGTCCGCCATGGTCCGGCTCGTGGACGAGCTCGAACGCGGCGGCCTCGCCAGGCGGGAGCGCGCGCCGCGCGACCGGCGCGCGTACTCGGTGGTGCTGACCCCCGAGGGCCGGCGGACCCTCGCCGCGGCCCGGCGGGTCGCCGACGACACGGGCGAGCGCCTCTTCGGCCGCCTCTCCGCCGCCGACCGCGACCACCTGGTCCGCCTCCTGACCCGCCTGATCGAGAACGCCGCCCCCTGACACGCCATCGCCCGCACGGCTCCGCAGCCGCGCGCGCGTGTCGTTCAGCCGGGGGACGCGTCGAGCCGCACCCGGTCGCCGTCGCCGTCGGAGAGGAACGACGCCAGTCGCCGTCCCTCCTCGGTGACGTCGGCGCGGTCGGCCCGGGAGAGGGCGCGCAGCGGCGTGACGGTCACGGCGCCGTCCTTGGCGGTCCAGGTCGCGGAGACCCGGCCGTCCACCAGGACGACGCGCGCGCCGGTGACCGACAGGCCCCGGTGGGCGTCGTCGATGATCCGGCCGCGGTCGTGGTAGCCGAGGATCGCGTTGTCGAACGCGGGCAGGAACCGCACCGGGGCGGGCGTGGCGGGGTCGGGGCGCGGGGCAGGTCCAGCAGTTCCCGGCCCCGCTCGTCGCGGAAGGAGACCAGCTCGCCGCGTACGGCGGTCACGGCGGCGGGCAGTCCGGCGAGGCCGCACCAGGCGCGCAGGTCGGCCGACGCGGCGGGCCCGAAGGCGGCCAGGTAACGCCGTACGAGCGCCTGCCCCACGGGGTCGGACTCGTCCGGGTCCAGCGGGTCGATCTCGCGTCCCAGCCACGACGCGAGCGGGACGTTGCGGACGCCGCCCTTCGCGCGCCACAGCCCGCGCGGCGGCATCTGCGCCATCGGGATCAGCGCGGCGACCAGCATCTCGCCCAGCGCGCGCGGGCCCGCCGAAGGCCACCGGTCGGCCACCGCCCGCGCCAGCTCGCTCATCGAGCGGGGCTCGCCGTCCGCCATCACCGCCCGGCCCGCCGCCGCGAGCTCGTCGAGGTCCACCCCTTCGAGCTCGCGGCGGTACACGCCGTTCATCCGCTGGCGCAGCATGGCGTCGTGGCGGGCCCTCCAGGCCAGGGCGTCCTCGGCGGTGAGGAGGTGCATGGTGCGGCGCATCATGACGGTCCGCACCACCCGCCGTCCGGTCAGCAGGTCCGACAGCGCCGCGGGGTCGAACGCGCGCAGCCGCGACCAGAGCCCGACGAACGGCTCCTGGGGTTCCTGGGCCTGGAGGCCGCACAGGTGCGCGACCGCGTCCAGCGGCGGCATGTCGGCGCGATCGAGCAGCAACTGCCGGGCCAGCGTCGCGCGGTTGAGCGCGCGGGCGTCCAGAACGGTCATGCGGGCCACGTCCTCCTTCGAACGGCGTGTGAGTCTCTTCGGGGAGCCGGCCTCAGGCCGACCCCGCCCGGCCCGGGGGCGGACGCCCGCCCCGGGGCCGGTGGTCAGGACGCGTTGTACTCGCTGACGACGTCCAGAACCCACGTGACGCCGAACCGGTCCTTCAGCATCCCGTACAGCGGCGCCCACTGCGCGGGCTCCAGCGGCTGGAGAACGGTCGCCCCCTCGGAGAGCTTCTTCCAGTACGCGGTGATCTCCTCGGCCGTGTCACCGCGCACCGACAGGAAGAACGCGTTCTCGCCCTGGTCCCAGGGAAGGTGCGAGGGCACGTCGTAGGCCATCACCCGGAAACCGTTGTCGGCGGCGACCTGGCCCCACGACACCTGGTCGGCCTCGGACGGCTCCTGGACGTTCCCGACGTCCTTGTGGGTGACCACGGCCACGTCGCCGCCGAACACGGACTGGTAGAACGTGAGCGCCGCACGGGCGTCGCCCCGGAAGTTCAGGTGGGTCACGGCGTTAACGGTCATGATCGGCTCCTTGCCGGTAGATGCGTTTCGTTCTCGCGGTCTTGCACGAATCACGTTCGCAGCAGAAGCGGCCAGGTTGTGGCCGCTTCTCCGGGCAGGATGGAGGACATGCAGAAGACCTCAGCGCGGCTGCTGGCCCTGCTCTCGCTGCTCCAGGCGCGCCGGGACTGGCCCGGAGCGCTGCTGGCCGAACGGCTGGACATCAGCCCGCGCACCGTACGGCGCGACGTCGACCGGCTGCGCGAGCTCGGCTACCCCATCGCGGCCATCAAGGGCCCGGACGGCGGATACCGGCTGCGAGCCGGAACGGACCTGCCCCCGCTGCTGTTCGACGACGAGCAGGCCGTCGCCCTCGCCGTCGCCCTCCAGACCGCCGCCACCGCGGGCGCCGGGATCGAGGAGGCCGCGGCGCGCGCGCTGACCACCGTCCGCCAGGTCATGCCCGCACGGCTGCGCCGCCGGATCGACACCCTCCAGGTCACCGCCGTCGAACGGCCTGCGGCCCGGCCCGCGCCGCAGGTCGGCCCCGGCGTGCTCCTGGCGCTCAGCGCCGCCGTCCACGCCCGCGAGGTGCTGCGCTTCGACTACGCCCCCGCCTCCCCGGCGCAGGAGGGCGAGGGCGGCGGGGACGTGCCGGTCCCTCCGCGCCGGGCGGAGCCCCACCACCTCGTCACCTGGGGCGGGCGCTGGTACCTCGTCGCCTGGGACCTCGACCGCGAGGACTGGCGGACGTTCCGCGCCGACCGCATCACCCCGCGCGTCCCCGCCGGGCCCCGGTTCACGCCGCGCGAACTGCCGGGCGGCGATGTGGCCGCCTTCGTGGCGGGCAGGTTCCGGGGCTCGGACGGCTCCGGCGACTGGCCCTGCCGCGGCGAGGTGATCCTCGACCTGCCCGCCGGCGTCGTGTCCCGCTACACCCGCGAGGGAATCGTCGAGGAACTCGGCCCGGACCGCTGCCGGCTCGTCCTCGGCTCATGGTCGTGGCCCGGCCTGGCGTCCGCCATCGGCGGGTTCGACGCCGACATCGAGGTCGTCGGGCCGGACGAGCTCAAGGAGGCCTTCGCGCACCTGGCCCGCCGCTACGCCGCCGCCGCGAACCGAGCGTCAACGACCTAGCGGCTCAGGTGAAGCGGGAAATGGCGGACTGGTGTTGCTGAAGGGCCGGCGACATGGCCACCCGTTGCTCTTCCAGCAGATTGCGGGCCATTTCCCCGGCGTGCTTCTCGCCCTTCTCGAACGCCTGGACGATGTGCTCGGCGTGCGCGGGTTTGAGGCTCTCGCCGAAGGGCGCCTCGTACGGATCGGTGACCGCCTCCACGAGGCAGGGCCCGTCGTGGGACATGGCCTGCTCGAACACCGCCGACGCGTCGGCGGGGTCCTCGATCCGGAACGCCCGCAGGCCGCACGCCTCCGCGACGCCGCGGAAGTCGATGGGGTGCAGGTCGCAGCCGTACTGCGGGTTGCCGAGCAGCGCGCTCTGCTCCCAGACCTCCAGAGCGAGGGAGTTGTTGTGCAGGACGACGACCTTGACGGGCAGGTCGTACTGGCGGAGGGTCGCGAGTTCCCCCATTCCCATGGACAGCGAACCGTCGCCGGTGAACGCGATGACCGGACGGTCCGGGTGGGCGATCTGCGCGCCGATCGCGTAGGGGAGCGCGGAGCCCATCGTGCAGAGCGTTCCGGAGAACGAGTAGTTCATGCCTTCGCGGAGCCTGAGCCGTCCGCCCCACGCGGTGACCGTGCCCGCGTCGCCGGTGACGATGGCCCGGTCCGGCAGGTGCTTCGACAGCTCCCACGTCACCACCTGGGGCCGCATCGGGGTGCCGGAAGAGGCGGCCTGCCGCCCGATCAGCTCCCACCAGGCGCGGTAGCTCTCCTGCGCGCTCTCCAGGAAGGAACGGTCGGATTTGCGTTCGAGATGGGGGAGGAGCGAATCCAGCACCCTTTCGGCGTGCCCGACAAGGCCGATCTCGACGGGATAACGCAGGCCGATCCGGTCGGCGTTCAGGTCGATCTGCACGGCCCTGGCCTGCCCGGGACGCGGCCAGAACTCGTAGTAGGGCGTCGAGGAGCCGACGATGAGGAAACCGTCGCACCGCTCGAACGCCTCGTGGGAGGCGCGCGTCCCGATCAGGCCCATTCCGCCGGTGGTGTACGGGCTGTCGTCGGGCACGCAGTCCTTGCCGAGGCCGGCTTTGACGATCGGCGCGCCGAGCGCCTCGGCGACCCGCACCAGGGCCTCGCCCGCGCCGCGCGCTCCGGCTCCGGCGCAGACGGCGACGCGCGAGCAGCCGTTCAGGACGTCGGCGGCCTCGCGGACCAGCCCGTCCGGCGGCGTCACCGCGAAGGGCTGCGCGGCCAGCGAGTCGTGCCCGGGGACATTCTTGTCGGAGAGGGTGTCCTGGTCGAGCGTCCAGGACTGGACGTCGATCGGGACCGCCAGGTGCGCGGGGGTGCGGTTCATGAGCGCGCTGCGCACCGCCTGGTCGGTCGCGGTGACGGCGTGGGCCGGGCCCATGACGCGTTCGGAGTACAGGCACGCGTGCTCGTACAGCCGGTCGGACGGCACGTCCTGGAGCATGTGCGCGCCGACCGTGTCGTGGTACGACAGGCCCGTCACGGCGATCACCGGGGCGCCGTCGATCCGCGCGTCGAACAGGCCGTTGAGCATGTGCGCCGCGCCCGGCCCGGCGGTCGCCACGCACGCGGCGGGACGGCCGGTGAACTTGGCGTACCCCACGCAGGCGAGGGCCGCGTTCTCCTCGTGCCGGACGTGGACGAACCTCATCTCCGGATGCGTCCGCAGCGCCTCGAAGAAGCCGTTCACCTGGTCGCCGCAGATCCCGAAGCAGGTGTCCACGCCCCAGGCCAGCAGGCGCTCCACGATCAGGTCGGAGGTGGTCCTGCGATCGTCCCGCCCCATCACGGCCTTCCCCTCCGGAAAACGGTTCCGGTGTCGGAACTGCCCCGGGGCCGCGCTGGGCGAACTCCCGCCGAGACGATGACCCGGAATGGGGCGCGCAACGAATCCGTCAACGAACGCCCCCGACCGGGGAGGGGGCGCCCAACCGGTCAGGAATGGAGAAGCGGGGTCGCGCGGCCGCCTCCTAACGTTGCCGGCATGGACATCGCACTCCGGTACTGCCACATCACCGTCAACGACCTGGACGAGTCGCTCGCCTTCTACCGCGACGCGCTCGGCCTCGAAGTACGCAACGACGTCTCGTCCGGCGAGTTCCGCTGGGTCACCCTCGGCGGAACGACCCAGCCGGACCTGGAGCTGGTGCTCTCCGAGCCGCACGCCGGCCGTTCCAAGGACGACGGGGACGCGCTGCGGGAACTGCTCGCCAAGGGCGCCCTGCCGATGATCATCTTCAGCACCGACGACCTCGACGCGACGTTCGAGCGCCTGCGGACGTCCGGCGCCGAGGTGATGCAGGAGCCCATCGACCAGCCCTGGGGGCCCCGCGACTGCGCGTTCCGCGACCCCTCGGGCAACATGGTCCGGTTCCAGCAGCGGAGCAAGGCGTGACGCCATCCAGTCACCCGGCCCGACCGGGACAGCGGATGACGTAGGAGCAGGAGGATCACGCGGGTGCGGATCAGGCGGGCCGCGGCTCCGGGCGGGTGGGCAGGTCGCGGTGTCGGCGGAGCGGGCCGATCAGGAGGAGCGTCCCGCTCGCGGCCAGCCAGCCCGTGATCGTCCACAGGGCCGGGCGGACGCCCAGCGCGCCGCCGAGCGCCCCGGCCACCAGCGCGCCGAGCGGGATGGTCCCGTAGCCGACGAGCTGCATGGTCACCGTGACGCGGCCGAGCAGGCCGGACGGCGTGTAGGTCTGCCGGAAGCTCCCCTTGAGCACGTTGCCCACGGCGGCCCCGGCGCCGAGGACGAACCCGCCGGCGACCGCCAGGGCCAGCCCGGCCCCCGGCGCGGTGAGCGGGATCAGCAGCCCGAACGGCGCCGCGCCGACCTCGGCGGCGAGCAGGCCGCGCGCCGACCCGAGGCGGCGCGCCACGGCGGTGGCGCAGACGGCGCCGAGCACCGCGCCGAGGCCCGACGCCGCGACGAGCGCGCCGACCAGGCCGGGGCTCACGCCGACCTCGCGGACCAGGAAGACGACCAGGATCGACTGGTAGCCGATCAGGCCGATGTTGCTCGCCGCCGAGAACAGGGCGAGCACCCGCAGGTAGGGGTCCCGGGCCACGAAGCGGAGCCCCTCGCCGATCTCCCGGCGCAGCGTTCCGCCCGTCCGGGCGCGTTCGGGGCGGGGCTCGCGGGCGCGGATCGCCAGCAGGCAGAGCGCCGAGACCAGGAAGCTCGCCGCGTCGGCGAGCAGCGCGTTGACCGCGCCCGCGAGCTGGGTGATCACCCCGGCCGCGCCCGGGCCGCCGACCTGGGCGGCGGCCTCGGTCGCCTGCACCTTGGCGTTGCCCTCGGCCAGCTCGCCGCGCTCCAGCAGGGACGGCAGGTAGACCTGGTAGGCCGTCTGGAAGAAGACGCTCGCGGTGCCCGCGCCCAGCGCGACGGCGAGCAGGTGGACGACCGTCAGCCGGTCCAGCCAGGCGGCGGCCGGCACGCTGAGGAACAGCAGCAGGGAGGCCAGGTCGCAGGCCAGCATCACCGGCCGGCGCGGCAGGCGGTCCACCCACGCCCCGGCGGGCAGGCCGACGAGGAGCCAGGGCAGCCAGGCCGCCGCCGACAGCAGCGCGACCTGGAAGGCGCCCGCGTCCAGGACGGCGACCGCGACCAGCGGCAGGGCCACGCCGGTCACGCTGCTCCCCAGCTTGCTGGTGGTCTGGCCGATCCACAGCAGCCGGAAGTCCCGGTGCCGGAGCAGGCCGCCCGGCCGGCGCGGGGTCTCCGGCGCGTGCGGCGGCGCGAGTCCGCCGGCGGTCACGGCTGCGCCGGGACGCCGTAGGCGAACAGGAAGACCGGCTCGCGGTCCCGCCCGTCGCCGCGCGGCTCCCGCCGGGACCACCGGTCGAGCACCGCGAGGATGTCCCGCTCCAGCTCGCCGAGCTCATCGGGCGTCAGGTGCAGCCACCGGTCGGCGGAGAAGGCCGCCCCGTTCCACTCCGGGCGCTCCTCCCGGACGGCGAACCAGGCGCGGGCCAGGGCGACCTGCCGGTCGAGGTTGAGCGAGACGGCCGCCTCGGCCACCGCCTGCCGCGCCGGGTCGTCGTCGAAGTCGCGGGTCACCCAGCGCACGTCCGGGGCGGCCAGGCGCCACCAGCGCTCGCGGCGGTCCCTGGCCAGCTCCGGCGCCTCGACGATCAGGCCCGCGGCGCCGAGCACCTTCAGATGGTGGCTGATGTTCGCCACGGCCTGGCCGGTCCGTTCGGCGAGGGCGCTCGCGGTGGCCGGGCCGTACACCTTGAGGACGTCCAGCAGGCGCCGGCGGAGCGGGTGCGACATCGCGGAGAGCACCCGGGAGTCGGTCACCTTGGGCAGGTCGGATTCCGTCATGGAGCCATGGTGATGCCCGCAACGGGTGTTGTGCAACACTTATTGCACAACACCCATTGCGGGCTTGGGGCCGCTCCTCAGCGGAGGGCGGTCAGGGTGACGCGGTCGTGCCCGTACGAGATCTTGAACCGGTGGCCGTGCGCCTTCACGACGCTGCCCTCGGGCAGCCCGCGGAACGTCCCGCGGACCGACCGGCCGCTCACGATCGTCAGCACGGTGCCCCTGGCCGGGGACGCGTGCACGTCCAGGTTGAGCCTGCCGTCCAGCGCCACGTCACCGGCGGCCCGCACGCCGGTGTTGGCGCCGTCGCCGGAGACGGCCGCGGTGAAGCCGCCCGACCGGCCGATGCGCAGGTCGCCGTCGACGTTCAGGACGGCGCCGGGGACGACATGCCCGTTCCTGACGCGCCGCGCCTCCTGCTGCGTGACGCCGGGCTGGAGCGTGCCGTGGGAGACGTTGACGTCGGCCACGTGGCCGGTGCCGCCGAGCGTCCCGCCGCGCACGTCGATCGGGCTGGCGTGCGAGCCGACGACCGACAGCTTGCCGTCCCGGACCGTGCTCGTTCCGTGCCAGGTGTTCTTGCCCGCCAGGAACAGGGACCCGCTGCCGCGCTTGGTGAGGGAACCGGTGTACGCGCGCGCGTCGCGCGCCCGCTCGCGCCGCGTCCCGACGGCGTAGTCGAACTTGTCCTTCTCGCTCGCGCCCGCGGGCAGCCCGCGCGTCCACCCTCGGGCGATCTTGGTCGCCCGCCAGGCCGCCGCCTCGTCGGCGTCCTCCTGCCTGCGCGCCTGGGCGGCGACGTCGGAGATGTCGTTCGACCACACGTCGCTGTAGCCGCGCAGGTCCGCGTCGAACGGTCCGAGGAGCTGGCCCGGCCCGTTCATGGCCTCCCGCAGGCTGACCGTGTGCCAGCCGTTGCGCCGGTCGGGCACCCGCACCGTCTGGCCCCGCGTCGGGTTCGGGACGGCGTTGCCCTCGGCGTCGCTGGTCGTGGCGTTCTGCCGCCCGGTGGTGAACATCGTCTGGAGCGCCTGCGTGTTCGACATGTACGGGAACCGCTGCGCGATCAGCGACAGCGCGGCGGCCGAGTGCGGCCCGGCCATCGACGTCCCCGACGCGGCCCGGTAGCGCGCCTGCGGCACGCCGTCGACGACCTCCACCCAGGTGCTGTTGATCAGCCTGCTCGGCGCGGTGACGCAGGACCACTTCGCGACGCCGCACTGGTTGAACTCCTGCTGCCCCGGGACGAGCACGGAACCGTCGGCGTTGAACGTGCGGCCGATGTTGGGGTTGACGCCCGACGTGGTGTACCAGCTCCCTTCCAGGTCGGGCCGGTAGTACGGGGTGGCGGCGCGGGCCGTGGGGTTGGCGACCCCGGCGTTGCCCGCGGTGAACTGGAGGATCTTCCCGGATTTCGCGACCCGGATGGCCCCGTTCAGCCAGTGCCTGGTGTTGCCGTTCGCGTCGGCGACGCCGTCCGGGGTGGACAGGTAGCGCCACGCCGCGTTCAGGCCGAACGTGGCCGGGGCGCCGGGCGGCGGCTCCAGCGTGTTGTAGTTCTCGGTGGGCGGCGCGCTGCCCCAGCTCGTGGTGATGATCTCGATGGGCCTGCCGTTCGCCGTCCGCGCCCGGCTGACGGCCCGGTAGACGTTGGCGAGGTAGGCGTTGTCGGGCGTCTGGGCGGTGGTCGCGTCTGGAGGCAGCAGCCCGTAGAACACGCCGTCGGTCTTGTGGGTGTTGCCCACGTACACGTTGGCGTTGAACGCCACGCCGTGCATGTTGGCCTGGGGGCCGTCCGGCTGCGTCTCGCCGACGCCGTCGCGGCTCGCGCCGACGGTGCCGGTGACGTGCGTGCCGTGGCTGTCGTTGAACGCCGGGTCGTAGGCGCCCGAGGTGGGGCCGGTCCGGCCGCCGCGGGCCGTCACCGGGAAGAAGCGGTCGCCGACCTTGTAGCCGGTGCGCAGGCTGCCGTGCTCGCGCACGTGCCCGGTGAAGTAGCCCGAGTCGACGACGCCGATGTTCGTCCCGCCGCCGGCGTAGCCCGCCGCGTAGGCGTACTCCGCGCCGATCGACACCAGGCCGGAGTCCCGGACGAACTCGGGGGTGCGCCAGCTCGCCGGGTCGCCGGAGCGGCCGGGGTCTCCCGGATAGGACCAGACCGGCGGGGGTTCGTGCGACTGTGCCATCGCCGGCTGGGCGACGACGCAGGGCAGCATCCCCATCGATGCCAGCGCTGCGATCCGTGCCGTCCTCAAGCGCCTCGCGGTCGCCATCCGATCACCTCCAAGATCAACTCGTGCGAACGTATCTTCACCCCCAAACCGGATCAATACGGTGGCCGATAACGGCTAGTCCTCCCACGATGACGTTTCCCGGCGGTGTGTTCGAGAAAGTCCTCGATTGACAAGCGGATTGATCACTCCGTATCGTCCCGAATCAATCGGAGTGACAGCTCCGCTTATGGAAGGGGAGAACCATGTCCGACCTCGCCGCGCCGCGCGCGGTCTTCCAGCGGCTGATCGACGGGGTGACCGGGCGCCGGTACGCGGAGCTGCCGCTGCTGTACGCCGAGGACGCCGTGGTCACGCACCCGTTCGCCGCCCCCGCCTCCCGGCTGGTCGGCCGCGCCGGCCTGCGCGCGCACTTCGCCCGCGTCCCCGAGCTGCCGATCGAGATGCGGGCGCGCGACGTCGTCGTGCACGAGACCGCGGACCCGGAGGTGATCGTCGCCGAGTTCGCGTACGAGGGCCGCGTCACCACCACCGGCCGGGCGTTCACGGTGCCCAACATTTTCGTCATGCGCGTACGCGACGGCCTCATCGTGGAGTCGCGCGACTACGCCCACCACGCCGCGTTCGCCGAAGCCCTCGCGGACGCCTTCCCTAGGCGGTCACAGGGCGGCCTCCCGGGCGGTCACAGGGCGGCGGCCAGTTCGTCCAGCGCGGTGGTGAGCACCTCGATGCCCCTCAGGTACTCGGCGATCTCGATGTGCTCGTCGTCGGCGTGGTCCAGCGACCCGTCCCCCGGGCCGTACGCCGCCATCGGCACGTTCCAGTGGGGAGCCACGGTGTTCATGTCGGACGTGCCCGTCTTGACGGTCGGCCGGGGCGTCCCGCCGTGCCGCCGGATGGCCGCCGTGACCGCCCGCACGACCGGGTCGGTGCGGGGGCGGCGGACCGCGGGGACGTGCCGGACGACGGTGACCTCGCCGCCGTTCGCGAGCAGGCGCAGCCGCCCGGCCAGGGCCTCCGCGTCGTACCCGGGCGGGACCCGGCAGTCGACGTCGAGCCGGGCCTCGGTCGGGTCGCCGCGGATCCCGCGCAGGGTGGCGGCGGGCAGGCCGAACGCGCCGTGGTCGCGTTCGGGGCCGAGCGCCTCCAGCAGGTCGTGCCAGAACCCCACCGCGACCTCGCTCGCCTTGTCCACCGGGTTGGTCGAGTGGGTCGAGGGGCGGGCCACCCGGTACCCGATGTCGATCTTGCCCTTGTAGCCCAGCACCACCCGGGACCAGCCGCTCGGCTCGCCGATGACCAGGGCGTCGGGCGCCGGCACGGTGCGCGCCAGGTGCTCGCCGCCCGGGAGAGCCGCTCCTCCTCGACCGCCCCGGCGACCCGGATCGTCCCGGGGAACGACGGCCGGGCCGCGGCGGCGCTGATCATCGCCGCGAGCGGGCCCTTGGCGTCGGCGGCGCCGCGGCCCGCCAGCCGGTCGCGGTCGCGCCGCACCGGCAGCGGCCGGTCGACGGTGTCGAGATGGCCGAGGAGCATCACCACCGGGCCCTTGCCCGCGCCGATGTCGCCGATCACGTTGCCGGCCTCGTCCCGGCGGGCGGCGAGGCCGAGGTCGTTCATGGCCTTCTCCAGGAAGCGCGCCAGCTCGTCCTCCCGGCCGGACGGCGAGGGGATGGACAGCATGGCGTGCAGCAGGTCGACGGGTGTGCTCATGTGATCTCCAGTGTCGTGCCGGCGCCGGCCAGGGCGGCGGTGACCGGACGGGGTACCCGGCCGTCGCAGACCGACACCCCGGGAACGCCCGCGAGCAGGGCCTCGCGGGCGGCGATGAGCTTGCGGTGCATGCCGCCGGACGCCGCGTGCGGCACCGGGCCCTCGCGGGGCAGCGCGCAGCGGTCCAGGAGGGTGCCCTCGTCGGAGGCGTCCCGCAGCACGCCCGGCGCCGTGGTGAGCAGGACGAGCCGTTCGGCGCCGAGCGCGCCCGCCACCGCCGCCGCGGCGCGGTCGGCGTCCACGTTCACGGGCGCGCCGTCCTCGCCCGTCGCGGGCGGCGACACCA
Organism: Actinomadura sp. J1-007; assembly: GCF_009793335.1. GTDB lineage: Bacteria > Actinomycetota > Actinomycetes > Streptosporangiales > Streptosporangiaceae > Spirillospora > Spirillospora yumaensis. The sequence continues at coordinate 7,083,611 of NZ_WING01000001.1, forward strand.
CCGGGACGAACCCGGCCCCGAGCAGCGCGTGCAGCGCCCCGGGCCGGACGCCGGTGACGCGCCCGCTGTGGTCGTCCCGGACGATGACGGTGCGGCCGTCCCGCACGGTGCGCTGCGCGGTCTTGCGCCGGGCCCGCAGCAGCCCGCCGTCCAGCCCCGTCAGCCCGACCGCCGGGACGCCGGCCGCGGCGAGCGCGCGCACCAGCCGCGGCTTGACCCGCCCGGCGAGGGCGAGGGTGACCGCGTCGAGCATGGCCGGATCGGTGTGGCGGCTCGTCACGCCGCTCGGCGACACGAGCGTGCGGGCGGGGACGCCCAGCTCGCGGGCCAGCCGGTCGATCTCGACGCCGCCGCCGTGGACGAGGACGACCCGCCCGGCGAGGCCGGCCAGGTCCGCGCACACCGCCTCGGCGGGGACCGCTCCGCCGCACTTGACCACGGTGACGCCCATCAGATCGGGTGCAGGCCGGGGAACTCCAGGCCCAGGGTCTCGGGCTGGCCGGTGCGGACGTTGAGGCACTGCACCGCCGCGCCCGCCCCGCCCTTGACGAGGTTGTCCAGCGCGGCGATCGCGGTGATCCGGTCGCCGTCCGCCGCGAAGCCGACGTCGCAGTAGTTGGACCCGGACAGCAGCTTCGGGTCGGGCAGCCGGTGCGCGCCCGTGCGGTGCGCGACGATCCGTACGAACGGCTCGCCGCCGTAGTGCTCGCGGTAGGCGCGGCGGAGCGTCCGCTCGTCCGCCGCGCCGGTGGCGTGGCAGACGACCTGCACCCCGCGCACCGCCTCGACGCCGGTCGCGGTCATCCGCGCGTTCAGCCCGGTCAGCCGCGACACCTCCGCCTCGTGCCGGTGCCGCACCGGGGCGAACACCCGCATGGCCCCGCTGCGTTCGGCGTGCAGGTTGGCGTCCCCGGCGAGCGCGCCCGACCCGCTCGACCCGGTACGGGCGTCGATCTGCACGTCCGGCCCGACCAGCCCGGCCAGGGGGCGCAGCGCGAGGATCGCGGCGGTGGCCGTGCAGCCGGGCACGCTGATGAGGTCGGCGCCCGCCAGCTCGGCGCGGAACAGCTCCGGGACGCCGGGGACGAACTCGCCGAGCAGCTCGGGCGCGGCGTGCGGGACGCCGTAGTACCGCTCGTAGACCGCGGCGTCCGGCAGCCGGAAGTCCCCCGACAGGTCGATGACCGTCCGGGCGTGCCGCCGCACCTCCGGGAGCAGGGTCATGGTGGTGCGGTGCGGCGTGGCCATCAGCAGCACGTCGCACGCGTCCAGGTCGTCCGGCGAGCTGAACGCCAGGGCGGTCCGGCCCCGCAGGTTGGGGTGGACGGAGTCGACGCGGCGGCCCGGGAACCGGGTGGACACCGCCCGCGCCACCTCCGTTCCCGGATGCCCGAGCAGCAGCCGCAGCAGCTCGCCGCCCAGGTAGCCGGCGGCGCCCATGACGCAGACCCGGATCACCCCGCCTCCCCGGACCCGGCCGCGTCCAGCACGTGGGAGACGATCGCGTCCGCCACGTCCACCGCGTCGCCGTGCGCGTCCTGGAAGCCGCGGAACTCGACGGTGTGGTTGACCTCCAGCACCAGCGGCCCGTCGGGTCCCTCGACCAGGTCGACGCCCAGCACCCCGCCGCCGACGGCCCGCGCGGCGGCGAGCGCCGGGCCGGTCAGCTCGGGGGTGAGCGGGCACCGCTCGGAGCGCCCGCCGAGCGCGGCGTTGGTGCGCCAGCCGTCGCCGTACCGGTACGTCGCGCCGAGCACCTCGTCGCCGGCCACGATCACCCTCACGTCGCGGCCCGGCTTGTCGACGAGCTCCTGGAGGTACACGATGTGCTGCTGCGGCGACGGCAGCGCGGCCCGGTGCTCCAGGACGGTCTCGGCGCCCGCCCGGTCGTGGACCGCCGCCACGAGCCGTCCCCAGGAGCCCGTCAGCGGCTTGACCACGACGGGGAAGCCGAGCCGTTCGGCGGCGTCCGCGCCCTCCTCCGGCGTGAGCGCGACCGCGGTGCGCGGGACGGGGACCCCCGCGCGCTCCAGCTCCAGCGACGTGCGCAGCTTGTCGCCGCAGACCGCGACCACCTCGGCCCGGTTGACCGTCGGGACGCCGCGCGCCTCCAGCAGCAGCGACGCGTACAGGCCGCGGTTGTGGGAGATCTCCCGGTTCAGCGCCGCCGCGTACCGGGGACGGCCGCCATCCCGCGCCCCGCCGCCCAGCTCGGCGCTGAACCGGCGGGTGTCGACGTGCGCGTACGGCACGCCGCGGCGCTCCAGGGCGGCGAAGAGGCGCTTCTCCTCGTACCGCACCCTGGAGGCCAGCACGGCCACCGGCCTCACTCGCCCCAATCCTCCTCGATCTCGGGGGCGAGGGCGAGCGCCACCGGGTCCAGCCCGACCACCTCCAGCTCGCTGGAGCAGTCGGCGCACTGGGCGATCTCGCTGAGCCGCACCGGTTCGGCGAGCTCGACCGGGCCCTCACACTCGGGACAGGTCAGGGTCATCCGTGCCACCTCCATGGATCGCGCCGGTCAGGTTCAGGGCCGCGGCGGCGACGGCGTCCGCCGTGATGCCGTACACCCCGAGCAGGTCGGCCTGGCCGCCCGCCCGCTCGGCGAACGCGTCGGGCATGCCGACCCGCGCGACGCGGGCGGGCGCGTGCTCGGCCAGGGTCTCGGCGACGGCCCCGCCGAGGCCGCCGGAACGCCAGTGCTCCTCGACGGTGACGACGCCCGCCGTTCCGGACGCCGCCGCCACGACGGCGTCCGCGTCGAGCGGGCGCAGCGTGTGCAGGTTGAGCACGGCGGCCCGCACGCCCCGCGCCTCCAGCAGGTCCGCCGCCCGCGACGCGGCCAGCACGGGGTGCGGCCCGCACGCGACGAGCGCCACGTCCCCGCCCCGCCGGAGCCACTGCGCCCTGCCGATCTCGAACGCGCCGGTCTCGAACGCGCCGGTCTCGAACGCGCCGGTCTCGAACGGGCCGGTCTCGGACGGGCCGGTCTCGGACGGGCGGGACGCGGGGCCGGGCACCGGGTCGTCCAGGTCCGGGGTGGCGGAGCGGCCGAGCCGGATGTAGACGGGGCCGGGCAGCGCGACGCTCTGCCGGACCGCCTCCTCCGCCTGCCGCGCGTCGCCCGGGACGACCACGGTGAAGCCGGGCAGCAGCCGCGTGATCGCCAGGTCCTCCAGCGCGTGGTGGGTCGGCCCGAGGTGCCCCGCGGCCAGCCCGCCGTGGGTGCCCACGATCCGCACCGGCAGCCCGTTGTACGCGATGTCGATCTTGACGGCCTCCAGCGCCCGGGTGGTGGCGAAGGTGGCCATCGTGGTCACGAACGGCACCTTCCCGCTCGCGGCGAGGCCCGCGGCCGTGCCCATCAGGTTGTGCTCGGCGATGCCGAGGTTGAGGTAGCGGCCCGGGACGGCGGCGAACGCCTCGCGGTCGAACAGCCCGGTGTCGCTGTCCAGGCAGTACAGCCGGTCGTCGGCGAGCATCAGCGAGGGCAGCAGGTCGCGGTACGCCTCCCGGGCCGAACGCGGCCGGGCCTCGGGCCGTTCCGCCTGCCGGGCGCCGCGCCCGCCGCCCGGCGGTGCCGTGCCGCCGCCCGTCATGAGACCGCCTTCCTGCGCCGGGCGCGCAGCACGGCGAGGGAGCGTTCGGCCTGGCGGTCGCTCAGCTTGGCGTAGTGACCGCGGGCCGTGGCTTCGAGCGACGGCAGCCCGCGCCCCTTGACCGTGCGCGCGATGACCACGACCGGACGGCCCGTCCCGCCCTCGCCCGCCCCGCCGCCGGTCCCGTCGCCGCCCGTCCCGCCGCCGCCGGTCTCGCCGCCGTCGGTTCCGTCGGGGGCGAGCGCCCGGCGCAGCGCGCCGAAGTCGTGGCCGTCCACCTCGCGCACCGTCCAGCCGAAGCTGCGCCAGCGGTCCGCCAGCGGCTCCAGGCCGATCGTGTCCTCGGTGGGGCCGGTGATCTGGAGGTTGTTGCGGTCCACGACCGCCGTCAGGTTGCCCAGCCCGAGCGCGGCGGATGCCATGGCGGCCTCCCACACCGACCCTTCCTGGAGCTCGCCGTCGCCCATGACCGCGAAGCAGCGGCGGCCCCGGTCGGCGAGCGCGAACCCGTTGGCCAGCGCGAGCCCGTGCCCGAGTGACCCGGTGGGCATCTCCACCCCCGGAACGGCGCGGATCGGGTGGCCCATCAGCCTGCTGCCCGGCCGCGCGTACTCCGCGAGCTCGCCGACCGGGAAGAAGCCCCGCTCGGCCAGTACCGCGTACAGGCAGATGGCGCCGTGGCCCTTGCTGAGGACGAAGATGTCGCGGTCCGGCGCGGCGGGGCGGCGCGGATCGTTCCGCATCACCTCGAAGTAGAGGACGGTGAGGATCTCGACCAGCGACATCGACCCGCCCAGATGGCCGCCCTCCGGCCCGGCGCACATCCCCACGATGTGCTCGCGCACCCGATGCGCGACCGCCGCCGCATCCACGTGCGGCGCGTCCGGTGCGTCCGCGTGCGGCGGCTCCGCGTGCGGCGGCTCCGCCTGCGGCGCTTCCGCGCGCGGCGGGTCGGTGCGCGGTGCTTGCGCGCGCGGCGGATCGGCCGGGGCCCGCCCGGCCATCAGCGCGGGCCCGGGAGGGAGGTGAGCACGAAGTGCCCCGGCAGGTGCACCGCGAGGCCCTCGCGGATCTCGGCCACCAGCGTGCCGCCCTCCAGCAGGATCGTGGAGGAACGGCGGTCCAGCAGCGTCGCGGCGGCGGTGAAGTCGCCGACCAGGGCCGTGCCCGGAGGCACCATGCGGGTACGGCTGACCTTGACGCCCTGGACGGCGAGCCGTTCCAGGAACGCGCCGTCCTCCACCAGCGGCCACCAGTCGTCGGGGTGCATGACGATCCCGTCGGCCGACCCGCCGTACCACTCGCACAGCGCCGCGGTCGCCAGCAGCGCCCGCGCGGCCGACCCGTCCGGCGCGTCCGGGCGGCGGCGCAGGCCGGGGGAGCGCAGCAGGCCCTGGATCGGGCCGGTCCCGTTGAGCAGGACGTCGTTCTCCGCCGTGCCGAGCCGTACGAGCAGGCGGTAGTCGACGAACGCGGCGAGCGCGGCCGGGTCGGCGAGGATCTCCGGCGGCACCGGCACCGCGGCCCGGATCGTCTGCGTGCCCACCGTCCGCGCCCCCACCTCGAACTTCCACTCGGGCGCGGCGTCGTCCGGCGCGGCGTTCTCGGCCCGCTCGGTGAAGACGGTGACCTCGTCGGCGTCGACGACGGCCTTGCGGAGCAGGTGCCTGACGGTGAGCCGCGGACGGCGCTTCGCGGGCGGGAACAGGTCGCTGATGGAGGCCCGCAGCTCGACCGACGCGTCCGGCCCGTGCCGGGCGTGGGCGAGCGCGAACTCCTCGCCCGGGCTGCGCCGGGTCAGCTCCGGGTCGTCCAGCATCATGCGCACGTCGGTCACGGTCACACTCCCAGGGAACGGCCGCCGTCCACGACCTGGACGGTGCCGGTGACGAAGCTCGCGCGGGCGCTCAGCAGGAACACCCCGGCCGCCGCGACCTCCTCGGGCCGGGCCACCCGGCCGAGCGGGATGCCCGCCTCCGCGCCGACCTTCGCGGCCTCCGCCTCGACGTCGCCGGTGAGCCCCGCGAGCAGCGCCTCCGTCGCGGTGTAGCCGGGTGCGAGGACGTTGACGGTGATGTCCCCGGGGCCCAGCTCGTGCACGAGGGTCTTGGCGTATCCGGCTAGCCCGGCCCGCGCGATGCCCGACAGCGCGTACCGGGGGATGATGTCGCGGATCGTCTCGCTGGTGACCATCAGGACCCGTCCCCAGCCCGCCGCGCGCAGGTGCGGCAGCGCCGCCTGGACGAGCCCGATGTGGGCGATCATCCCCAACTCGACCGCGGCGCGGTACTCCTGCGGGCCGAACGCGCCGGTCGGCCCGGCGGGCGGCCCTCCGGCGTTGGTGACCAGGATGTGCGCCGCGCCGTGCTCGGCCGCGGTGCCGTCGACCCAGGCGCGGGCCGCCTCGGTGTCGCGGATGTCCAGCTCGCGGGTGGCGACGTCCGCGCCCAGCTCCGCGCGGAGGCCGTCGCGGGCCTTGGCGAGCCGCGCGGGGTCGCGGCCCGCGATCGACACCGTCGCGCCCTCGCGCACCAGGTCGCGGGCGATCGCGTACCCGATGCCCGCGGAGCCTCCCGCGACCAGGGCCACCTTCCCGTTCAGTCCGAGGTCCACGTCACACCCTTCTGCCGTAGCCGTACCGGCGCAGTAGCGGAAGCGCGAGCAGCGTGGCCGCCGAACGCTGGCGGCGGGGCAGCGCGGCGTGCCATCTGCGGTCCTCCTCTATGGGGGTCCGGCCGCGGCCGAACCGGTTCGGGTTGCCGGTGACCGTGTGGTTGCCGCCGAGCTCGACCGTTCCGTCGGGGGCGACGGGGTTCGGCCCCTCGTGCCCGGCGAGTTCCAGGACCCGGTCGACGGCGGCGCGCGGGTCGCTGACGAGCGACTCGTACCGCACGCGCAGCGCGTCGGCCCGGTGCGCGCGGCCGACGGCCTCGGCCGCCAGGTTGAAGCCCGTCCAGTGCAGGGTGCTGTTCACGGTCGAGCGGTACCCGGTGTACGCCTTCGGGCGCAGCCACGACCAGGCGACCGCGCGCGGGTCGCGGACCAGGTGGACGTAGCGGCCGTCGATCCCCGGCAGCGCGGACAGCAGCGCGGCGTCCGAGGCGTACTTGGAGCTGTCGACGATGACCCGCGCGCCGGAGACGCGGGCGATGGCGCGGTAGGCGGCGGCGAGGGTCGCGGGCCATCCGTTGCGCGGCGGGTTCCGGAGCACCTTCCAGGTGTGCCGGGTCCGGCACTCCTCCTGCCACGCCACGACCTCGGCGGCGTGCTCTTCGAGGGAGCGCCCGTCCGGCCGGACCTCCTCCAGCACCTCGGACCAGAACGGGCATTCGCGGTGGCCGGCGCCGCAGCCGCACCGCCCGTTGCTGCCCGTGCCGAGCACGCCGTTCCGCCAGAGGAAGCGCAGCTCGCCCACGTGGACGACGCCCGGGGCCTCGGCGAGGACGTTGCCCAGCATCGTGCTGCCGCTGCGGCACCAACCGGTGATGTAAAGCACCTTCATTGGCAACCACAACCCCCAGGGACGGGTGCGAGTCGATCAGCCAACATAAAAACATGATCTTGCGCAAAGCGGAACCATCAAGACAAGAACATGATTGTTTCGTCGTGTTGTGACGACGCGACATAACAGACGGCGGAGAGGGCCCCGCTCTCCGCACCCGAACGGCGGGCGCCATCGTCCGCCCCGGCCCTTACGGCACGGTGCTCACAACACGGCGCGTACGGCGCGGCGTGTACGGCGCGGCGCGGCGCGTACGGTCCGTTCCGTCAGCCGCCCCAGTCCGGGCGGGCGGTGATCTCGACGGCGGCGCACGTCCACGCGAAACCGGCGCCGATCCCCAGCAGCAGCACCCGGTCGCCCGGAGCCACGCGCCCGCTCTCGACCAGGTGGGCGAGCCCGGTGAGCTGGTCGGCCGCGCCGACGTGGCCGGTGCGGCGGCCCCAGTCCCAGGCGGTGCGCTCGACGTCCAGGCCGAGCGGCTCGGCGTACCGCTCGCGCAGCACCTGGAGCCCGACGTTGGGGAAGACGAACCGGGCGACGTCGCCGAGCCCGATCCCGGCCTCGTCCAGCGTCCGCCCGACGGCCTCGGCCAGGCCGGACGCGGTCCGTTCGCCCACGCCCCCCGCCGGCCGCCCGGCGGCGGCGAACGCCTCGCGGCGCGCGCGCACGTCCACGGCCCGGCCGGGGGCCGCGGCGAACGGCTCGTCCCCGCGGTACATGCCCTCAAGGGCGGTGTCCACGACCGTCGAGACCGACAGCAGCCGCGCGAACCCCTCGCGGCCGATCACCGCCGCCGCCGCGCCGTCCCCGTAGACGATGCCGCGCACGTCGCCGCGCCACCGGTCGAACCCCGGGTCGGCGTACCGGTCGGCGGTCGTGACCAGGGCGGACGCGCGGGAGGCGTCGGCGGCCAGGTACGAGGCGGCCAGCTCCAGCGCGCCCATGGCGCCGGCGCACATCTGCTGGACGTCCAGCGCGGGCGCGTGCCGGCCCGCGTCGCCCAGGACCTCGCGGTGGACGTACGACGCGGCGGGCCAGTAGTCGACGCCCTGGAACCACGCCGAGGCGTGCAGGAGGAGCGCGACCGCGGACGGCGGCGTCCCCGCCCGGCCGAGCGCCAGGCGCGCCGCGGCGGCGGCCATCTCGGGCGGCGCCTCGTCCGCGGCGACGGTGACGGAGGCGTACGCGTCGGCCAGCCGGTCGGCCGGGTCGTACCGGCCCGCCTCGACCGCGCCGTCCACGTCCACGGCGTCCGGGAGCCGGTGGGCGAGCCCGGCGACGTACAGGCCGTCGTAGCGCATGCGGACCTCCGGGGGTGGTGACGGCGGACGGGTCACACATTATGTTGATCTTCGTCGGGAAAGAGCCGCTTTTCCGGCATCGGCAGGAGGCCGCGGTGGGCGACCATGCGCATTCGATCCCGCTACCTGGCACGCAATGGTCGGTCTGGGCCGACGTGCTCCTCCGCTCCACCGGATTTCCCGCGCACGGTCTCGCCCTTTTCGGCGCACCCGAATGTGCGATTACGGCCGATTCCCATCTGGACGGCACGGCGACCGAGGCCGAATTCGCGCAGGCCCTGGACGCGGCCCTGGCGCAAGCGGAACGCGCCGTCGCGCACGTGGCCGCCGACCCGCTCTTCCGCGAGGCGCTGACGTGGCAGAACCCCGCCGCCGCGAGCCGCCTCGCACGGCTCGCCGAACCGGTGCCGTCCGTTGCCGAAACGAACGGCAAGAACCCCAGGCGTGCGCGCAAGGAGCGCCGGGCCAAGGAGAACACGCTCGTCCGGTACTGGCAGCGCTACTGCGGCAAGAACGACACCGTCGGCTTCTTCGGCCCCGTCGCCTGGGGCACGCTCGATCCCGGAACGATCCAGGCGGTCGCGGCGCGGCCGGGCGGACGGCTCGTGCGGTCCCGCGAGGTCGCCTACGAGTTCTGGGCCCTGGAGGCGTACGTCGCCGCGCTGCTCTCCGATCCGGACGTGGCGCCGTGGCTGCCCGCCGGCGTCCACCCGCACCTGGCCGTCGAGGGACGGCGCGTGCTGCGGCCGGGGGACGAGCCCCTGCCGCTGAACGATGCGCAGGCGGCGGTGCTGTCCGGATGCGACGGCGTCCGGTGCGCGGCCGAGATCGCTCCCGATCCGCGCCGCGCCGAAGCCCTGGAATCGCTGGTCGAAGCCGGGATCGTCTGGCGCGGCGTGAACCTGCCCTACAACCCGCGCGCCGAACGCGTCCTGCGCGACGCCCTCACCGCGATCCCCGAGCCGCGCGCCAGGGAACGGGCGCTGGCCGGGCTCGATCGGCTCGACCGGGCGCGCGCCGCCGTGGCCGCCGCCGCCGGGGACGCCGACGCCCTGGCGGTCGCCCTCGAACGGCTCGACGCCGAGTTCACGGCCGTCACCGGCACCGAGCCGCAGCGTCGGGACGGGCAGATGTACGCGGGACGGCGCGTCTGCTACGAGGAGACCGTCCGCGATGTGGACCTCACGTTCGGCCGGCCGATCCTGGAGGCGCTGGCGGGGCCGTTCGGGACCGTCCTGCTCCCGGCGGCGCGGTGGCTGTCGGCGGCCCTGGCGGAGGCGTACGACGACGCCTTCCGCGCCCTGTACCGGGACCTGCTCGGGCCGGGGGAGGACGGCGTGCCGATGCCGGCGTTCTGGGACGCGGCGCAGCGCCTGCTGACCGGGAGCGACCGCCCGGCCGACGCGGTCGCCTCCGGGTTCGCCCGCCGCTGGACCGAGCTGTTCGGGCTCGACGGCGCGGCGCCCGGCGAGCACCGCCTGTGCTTCGCGAGCGCGGACCTGCGCGAGCGCGCCGCGCGGCTGTTCCCCGCCGAACGCCCCGGCTGGGCGGGCGCCCGGATCCACAGCCCCGACCTGTGCGTCTGCGCCTCCAGCGTGGACGCGCTCGCTGCGGGGGAGTTCACGCTCGTGCTCGGCGAGATGCACGCCGCCTGGCCGACGCTGGACTGCGCCGTCTTCGCCGACCGCCATCCCGACCCCGGACGGCTGCGGGCCGCCGCGGCCGAGGACATCGGCCCCCAGTTCCGCCCGCTGTACCCGACGTGGTGGCCGCAGTACACCGCGCGCATCGCGCCCGTCCTCGGCGTGGACGACCACCAGCTCGCCTTCACGGCGGCCCCGGGAGCCGATCCCGGGCGCGTCCTGCCGATCGTCGCGCTGACCGTGGCCGAACGCGGCGGGACGCTGGAGGTCACCGGCCCCGGCGGGCTCCGCCGCCCGCTGCGCGAGGTGTTCGCGCTGCTGTTCGGCTGGCTCGGCACCGAGGCGTTCAAGCTCGCCGGGGCGGGCCCGCACCATCCGCGGCTCACGCTGGACGGCCTCGTCGTCGCCCGCGAGACCTGGCGCACGACCGTCGGCGCGACGAGGCTCGCGCCCGGAGGCGGCGCCGCCCGCGAGTACCTGGCCGCGCGCCGCCTGCGCCGCTCCCTCGGCCTGCCGGAACGCGTGTTCGCCAAGGTCGGCACCGAGGTCAAGCCCGTGTACGTGGACTTCACCGGCCCCGGTACGTGTCGGCGTTCGCGACGATGCTCCGCGCGGGCCGCGCGTCCTCGGGCGACGGCGTCCCCGTCGTGTTCACCGAACTGCTGCCCGGACCGGAGGACGCCTGGCTCGCCGACGCCCAGGGGCGGCGCTACTTCTCCGAGCTGCGCCTCCAGATCTGCGACCCGGAACGTCCGTGACCGCCGGAGCGTTCCTGACCACCAGAGCGCCCGTGGCCGCCGGAACGCCTGCGGAAGCCGAGCAGCGCGGTCACGAGCATCGCGGCGGTGAACGCCACGCCCGCGGTGAACGCGCCGCGCATCCCGTCCACCTGCGAGCCTCCCCGCGCGGCGGCCCCGTTCACGGTGATCAGCACCGCGACGCCCAGCGATCCGCCGATCTGCTGCATGCTCTGGAGCAGCGCCGAGGTCGCGCCGGACTCGCCCGCCGGGACGGACGCCATCGCCACGAACGTCGCGGCCACCGCCACCAGCCCCGTTCCCGCGCCGAACAGCAGCACCGGGCCCAGGATCATCGTGACGTACGAGCTGGTCGGCGAGACCTGCGTCAGCCACACCATCCCGGCCGCGCACAGCACCGCGCCCGCCGCCATGACCGGCTGCGGGCCGTACCGGGGGAGCAGCCGGGGCACCGCCCGGCTCGCGGCGATGAGGGCGGCCGTCGTCGGCAGGAAGCCGAACCCGGTCGCCAGCGGCCCGTACCCGAGCACCCGCTGCACGTAGAGGGTGAGGAAGAACAGCATGCCGCTCATGGCCGAGGTGAGCAGCAGCCGCATCAGGAAGGCCCCCACCCGGTCGCGGTCGCCGAACAGCCGCAGCGGCAGCACGGGCTGCGCGGCGCGCGCCTCGATCGCGGGGAACAGCGCGAGCAGGACCGCCGCGCCGCAGAACGCGCCCACCGTCAGGCCCCCGTTCCAGCCGCGCTCGGCCGCGCGGATGAAGCCGTACACCAGCAGCGTCGAGCCGAGCGTGCACGCGAGCGCCCCGGCGACGTCGAAGCGCCCCTCCCGTCCCGGGGACTCGCGCAGGACCCGCGGCGCCAGCAGGACGATCGCCGCCCCGACCGGGACGTTCACGAACAGGACGGCGCGCCACGACGCCCACGCGGTCAGCAGCCCGCCGAGGACCAGCCCGACCACCATGCCCGCGCTCCCGGCGACCGAGAAGACCGCGAGCGCGCGGCTCCTGCGCGGCCCGTCCTCGAAGGTGGTGGCGATGAGCGCGAGCGACCCCGGCCCGGCCAGCGCGGCGCCGGCGCCCTGCGCGGCCCGCGCGGCCAGCAGCCACCCCGGCGACGCCGCCAGGCCCCCGGCCAGCGACGCGGCCGTGAACACCGCGACGCCCGCCGCGAACACCCGCCGGTGGCCGAGCAGGTCGCCGGCCCGTCCCCCGAGGAGCAGCAGGCCGCCGAAGGCGAGGGTGTAGGCGTTGACCACCCACGACAGCCCGGCGTCGGTGAAGCCCAGGCCGCGCTGGACGCTGGGCAGCGCGACGTTCACGATCGAGGCGTCCACCACGAGCAGGAGCTGGCAGCCCGCCAGGAGCGCGAGCGCGGGCCCTCCGGCGAGGCGCCACCGCGCCGGCCGGGCGTCGTGCGGCACCGCCGGCGGCATGCGCGCCTCCGCGAGAACGAGCCCGTGCGGGTCTGGACAGAATCGATAAGATCATGGATCTTCGCTGCAAGGCAGACCTGAACGAGGACGAGTGCCGTCGGCCGATCTCGGTCCCAACCCCTCGGGAGCCGCCGTGCTTGCCGGAGCCGTTCCCCCCGCCACGCCCCCGCCCGCCGCCCCGCGGACGCCGCCGCGTCCCGCGCGGAACGGGTTCCGCGCGGGCGAACGCCGCGGCCGGTCCGCCGTCCCCTGAGGCGGCCGCCCGACCGGGCCCGAGCATCGACCGTGCTTCTCGCCGGAGAACAGAACTGGAGAGCGGACATGACCGAGACCTCTGCGAGCTACCGCGAGCGCGGCTGGTGGCGGGACGAGACGTTCCTCGACGATCTGCGGCGGCACGTGCGCGACAGGCCGCGGAAGACGGCGGTCGTCACCCGGCGCCAGTCCGACGGGCGCACGCACCGGCTCGACTACGAGCAGCTCGCCGCGGCCTCCGACCGCTGCGCGAGCGCCCTGGTCGAGCTCGGGCTGCGCCCCGGCGACGTCATCGCGGTCCAGCTCACCGACCGGTGGGAGCTCGCCGCGCTCACGCTCGGCTGCCTGCGCGCCGGGATCGTGTACTGCCCGCTCATGAAGACCTACCGGCGCCGCGAGCTCGACGTCATGCTGCGCGTCACCGAAGCCCGGGTCCTGGTCACCATGGCGGAGGACAACGGCGACAGGCTGGGGGAGCTGGGCGCGGAGTTCGCCGCCGAGCTGCCGTCCCTGGAACGCGTGTTCGTCGCCGACGGCCCCGGCCCGGAGGGCACCGGCGAGTTCGAGTCGTTCTTCTTCGGAACGGCCTGGGAGGAACGGCACGGCCACCTGCTCGACGTCCGCGAGCTCGGCCCCGACGACCCGTACCTCGTGCTGTTCACCTCGGGCACGACGAGCGAGCCCAAGGGGGTCCTGCACAGCCAGAACACGCTGTACGCGGCCGTCCGCGGCGAGGCCGACGCCTTCGGGCTGGACGAGACGCTCGTCATGTACACCACCGCGCTCTACACCCACTACACCGGTGTCGTGCAGGGCATGCTGATGCCGCTGACGCTGGGCGGCACCATGGCGTTCCAGGACGCCAAGGAGCCCGGCGCCGCCCTCGACCTCATGGCGCGCCACGCGGTCACGTTCTTCTACTGCGCGCCGTTCTACCTGCTGAGCCTGATCGAGGAGCAGCGGTCCTCGCCGCGCCACATTCCCGCGCTCGCCTGGCTGGTCAGCGGGTCGGCCCCGATCCCGCCGTACTTCATCGGCGAGACCAGGGACGTCTTCGGGCTCCGGCTGTACTCGCTCTGGGGGATGACCGAGAACGGCCCGGCGACGATCACCCGCCCGGACGACCCCGAGGACTGGGCCGCGCACAGCGACGGCAGCCCCATCGCGGACATGGAGCTGAGGATCGACCCCGTCTCCGAACGCACCGACGGCGAGGGCGTGCTGTGGATCCGCGGCCCGACGCAGTGCCTCGGCTACTACCGGCGCGACGACCTGTACGCGGCCGACCTCGACTCCGACGGGTGGTTCAACACCGGCGACCTCGCCCGCCCCGACGGCCGCGGCGGCATCCGCATCACCGGCCGCGCCAAGGACATGATCCTGCGCAACGCCAACATCGCGCCCGTCACCGACCTGGAGTCGATCATCGCCCGGCATCCCGGCGTCCGCGACGTCGCGGTCATCGGCGTCCCCGACGAGCGGGAGGACGAGACGATCTGCGCGGTGGTGACGCCCGCCGGCGCGGCCTCGGAGGTCAGCCTGGACGAGCTGCGACGCTCGCTGGACGACGCGGGGATGACCAAGGCGTACTGGCCGCAGCGCCTCGAACTGCTCGACGACCTGCCCAGGACCGCCACCGGAAAGATCCGCAAGGCCGAACTGCGGCAGCGCTACGCGAACGCGTCCCGGCCGCGGCGGTGAACGCGCCGCCGACGCGGGGTCAGGTCACGACGCGGACGCGGGAGAGCCAACGGTTGAGTTCGAGGAGGTAGGACAGGCCGATCGCGGGCGTACGGGCGGTGATCGGGCCGGGCAGCGCGTCCAGGTCGGAGGTGACCGCCGTACGGACCCGCTCCCGGTCCATGAGGTCGAACAGCGGGGCGTCCGGGTCGCCGACCATGTCGATGACGAGGTTCCGCACCGTCGCGAGGTACTCGGGTCCTGGCTGGCCGGGTAGGCGCTCTTCGGCCTCTTGACGATCTCCTCCGGGAGCAGGTCGGCGCACGCCTGGCGCAGCAGCGCCTTCTCCGTCCCGCCGTGCGCCTTCAGGTCCGCGGGCACGTTGAACAGGTACTCGGCCAGCCGGTGGTCGGCGAACGGGACCCGGACCTCCAGGCCGACGGCCATGCTCATCCGGTCCTTCCGGTCGAGGAGCGCACCCAGCCAGCGGGTGAGGCCCAGGTAGAACACCTCGCGCTGCCTGCGCCGGCCCGGGTCCTCGCCGTCCAGGTGCGGGACCTCGCTCAGCGCCTCCCGGTACCGCTCGGCCTCGTACTCCTCCGGCCGAATCTCGCGCCTGATCTCCTCGCGGAGGAGGAACTCGGGCTGGCGCCTCGAATACATCCAGGGGAACGACGAATGCTGAATGAACCGTTCGTCCATCTGCCAGGTGTAGCCGCCGAACACCTCGTCGGCGGACTCCCGGAAAGGGCGACGGTGCAGTTCTCCCGGACCGTCCGGAACAGGTGGTAGATCGAGGTGTCGAGATCTCCCCAGCCGGGCAGGTCGCGCGCCTGGAGCCCGCGCTCGATCCCCTCGACGAGGCTGCCGGTGCTGACCTCGGCCACGGAATGCTTCAGGCCGAGCCGTTCGGCGACCAGTTTCGCGTACGGCTCGTCCGGGCTCGGCCGCCACGCGTCGCTTCCCGCCTTGGCGGGCGTCGGGACGCCCACCGAATAGCTCGTCAGCTCCCCCTGGAACTCCCGGGCGGCCAGGGCCGTGATGGCGCTGGAGTCGATTCCGCCGGAGAGCAGCGTGCCGACCGGCACGTCCGCGACCACCTGCCGCTTGACGATGTCGGTGAGCAGGGAACGGATCTCGGCCGTCGTCGTCCGGAAGTCTTTGCTGTGGGGCTCGGCCCGCACCTGCCAGTACCGGCGCTCCCGGCAGCCGGAGGCGTCGGCGACGACGAGGCATCCCGGCTTCACCTCCCGCATTCCGCGGTAGACGGCGTGGCCGGGAGTCTTCGCGCGCGGAACGACCATCAGCTCCGCGATCCCCTCCAGATCGACCTCGGCCGCCATTTCGGGATGCGCCAGCAGCGCCTTGGGCTCCGACCCGAAAACGATCCCCTCGCCCAGCGCGGCGTAGTAGAGCGGCTTTATCCCGAGCCGGTCCCTCACCAGCAGGAGCTGCTGCCTCCGCTCGTCCCAGATGGCGAAGGAGTACATTCCGTTGAGCCGGGTGACGAGATCCGGTCCCCATTCCAGGTAGGCCGTCAGCAGCACTTCGGTGTCCGACCGCGTCGTGAACGACCAGCCGGCGCCGCGCAGTTCCGTGCGGAGCTCCTGGAAGTTGTAGATCTCGCCGCTGAACGTGATGACCACCGGCTCGCCATGGCGCCCGTTCCGCGCCATCGGCTGCCGGCCGCCCTCGATGTCGATGACGGCGAGCCGCCGGTGCCCGAACGCGGCGTGGCGCGAGAGCCACACCCCCTCCGCGTCGGGGCCCCGCGGCGTCTGCGTCCGCGTCATGTCCGAGACGACGGCGCGTTCCCGCCGCAGGTCCCGCGTCCAGTCGACCCAACCGGTGATGCCGCACATGAGCAGTCCTCTGATCGTCGTCGTGGTGGCGCGCTCGGGTCACGCGGAGAGGAGCCGGCTCCGCGCGAACGTGAAAAGGTCGGGAAGACCGGCGTTGACGAACTCCCAGTCATGCCCGCCGGGACGTTCTCGATATTCGTGGGGAACGGATTCGGCCGAAAGCGCGTCCCTCATCCTCCGGTTCATGTCGATCATCCGCGGATAGTCGTCCAGCCCGACATCGAAATGGATGCCGATCGGCTGCTCCGCGTTCCGTTCGCGGAGCAGCCGGTACGGGTCGTACTTCCGGCGGACCTCGCTGCCGACCGGGCCCCACACCCGCTCGTGGTCCCGCGTGGTCGGCATGGCCAGCGCCCGGTCGTCCCGGAAACTGCTGTACGGGTCGCCCGCCCGCAGCGGGGCTTCGAAGGCGCCGCCGTTGCTGCACACCACCGAGAACAGGTCACCGTGCAGCAGCGCCTGGAACAGCGCGGCGGCGCCGCCCATCGAGAATCCGCCGATGCCGCGCCCTTCCCGGCACGCCGCGGTGTTGAAACGGCCGTCGATATGGCCGACGACCTCGCCGACCAGATAGTCCTCGTAGCGCCGGCCCCGCGCGTCGTTGATGAACCAGGACCGCCCGGACTCGGGGAACACCAGGATCAGCTCGCCGGAATCGACCTCGGTCGTGAGGTCCCTGCACTGGAGCCAGGTGTTCCGGTTGCCGCCGAAACCGTGCAGCAGGTACAGCACCGGGAACGGCTTGCCGACCGGGGAATAGGTGGGCGGCAGGGCGACCGTCACGGACTTCTCGCGGCCGATCGACGCGCTCCACCAGGTCTCCGTCAGGACTTTCATCGCCGCATCGCCTACGACTCGACGAGCCGGCGGCGGTCGATCTTCCCGTTTCTCGTCAACGGCAGCGCGGCGATGACGTGGAAACGCTCCGGGACCATGTAGCGCGGAATCTCGGCCAGGCAGTGCCGGCGCACCGCGGAGATGTCGAACGGCTCCGCCCCGGGCACCACGTACGCTTCGAGGGTGCGTTCGTCGGGGCCCTCGCCGACCGCCACGCAGGCGGCCTCCCGGACATTGTCCGCGGCCGACAGGACCGCCTCGATCTCACCGATCTCGACCCGGTGACCGCGAATCTTCACCATGTCGTCCTCACGTCCGCAGAACACATAGTTCAGATCCGCGTCGAGCCTGACCAGATCCCCTGTCCTGTAGGCCCTCAACGGCTCCGCGCCGTCCCGTGGAATCGACACCGTCCTGGCCGCCGTGAGGTCGTCGTCCCGCCAGTAGCCGAGCATGACCGAGTCGCCCGCGACGCAGAGTTCCCCGGTCCGTCCCGGCTCGTGCTCGACCGGGCGGCCGTACTGGTCGATGACGAACGTCTCCGCGTACGGGCAGGGACGGCCGATCGGCACGGGCTGTTTGATACCCGGTGCGACGTCCGACGCGCGGACGCGGTGGAACACGCACACATTGGTCTCGGTCGGGCCGTAGAGGTTGTAGAAGTCCGCCGCGGGAAGGAGCTCGTGAAGCCGCCGGAGCTGCGTGATCGGAAACGTCTCCCCGGCGAAGAGAACGACGCGCAGCGACGACCCGGCCAGCGTCGGGCCGTTCTTCGCCGCCAGCATCCGGGTCAGCGCGCCGGGAACCGAATACCAGACGGTGATGCGCCGCTCGACGACGAACTTGTTGAGAGCGCCGCCCAGCCCGACCTGGCTTTCCGGCACCAGGACCACGCAGCCGCCCGCGCTGCACGTCGCGAACAGGTCCAGCACGGACAGGTCGAAGTGGAACGGCGCGTGGCTGGAGACGCGGTCGCTGGAGCGCAGGCCGAATTCGTCCACCGTCCATTCCACGAAAGCGCGGGCGTTGCCGTGCGAGAGCACAACCCCCTTCGGCACGCCCTTCGACCCCGAGGTGTGCAGGATGAACGCCGGGCTCCCGGGATCGACGAACGGCTCCCGGTCGTCCTCCGCCGCGGCCGCGCCCACCGCCTCATCCCAGCCGATCACGGCCCCGTCCGCCGTCGCACCGGACGGTCCGTCCGCCGTGGACGGAACGGACACGATCGGGCAGGAGAAATGCTCCCGCAACCAGTCGGCCCGGTCGTCCTGGGCGATCACACAGGCGACCTCGCAGTGCGAGAGGATATGGCCCGCCCGTTTGAACGGCGCGCTCGGGTCGATCGGAACATAGGCCGCGCCCGCCTTCAGAATGCCGTGGACGGCGACGACCGACTCGACCGACTTCCGCAGCCACAGGCCGACCCGGTCACCGGGGACGACCCCGTTGCGGAGCAGCGTGCGGGCGATGGCGGAGCTGCACCGGTCCAACTCGCCGTAGGTCATCGACTCGCCCCGGAACTCGACCGCCGGCGCGTCGGGCTGCTTCTCGGCCCAGTGGCTCAGATAGTCGCTGAGAACGCTCAACTTCCATCCCCGCTTCCCTCGGTGTCCGGCCAGGTGATGCCGAGTTTCCCGGCGATGACGACGCGCTGCATGTCGGAGGTGCCCGAGGAAATGGTCATGCCGTGGGCGTCCCGGAGATTGCGTTCGGTACGCCCGTCGGAGGCGTAGCCGAGTGCTCCGTAGATCTGCATCGCGCTGGTGAAGACGTCCGTCGCGGTCTCGCTCACATACAGCTTGCTCGCTTCGGGGAAGATGGTGCCGTCCGGTCCGTCGAGTTCCGCCGCGGCGCGGTAGAGGAGCATCCGGGAGAGTTCCCAGCGAATCCGCATGTCGACGATCCGGTTGGAGACCGACTGGAAATGCCCGATGTGCTTGCCGAACTGCCGGCGCCGGCGGCAGTGGCGCACGCATTCATCGATCTCGCGCTGCATCACCCCGAGCCACGGCGCCAGCAGAAGGGACCGTTCCCAGGCCATCGTCAACGCGAATATCGACGCCCCGCGCCGTTCGGCGCCGAGCCGCCGGGACGCGGGAATCCGGCACGCGTCGAACTCGACCTCCCCCCAGCGCGCGGTGCGCAGGCCCATCTTCTCCGACTGTTCCTTCACCGAGACGCCGGCGTCGCCGCGCTCGACCAGAAATGCCGTGACCCCGGTGAAACCGAGTTCCCGGTCGACGGTCGCGTAGACGACGAACACGTCGGCGATCGGCGCGTTCGTGACGTAGCGCTTGCGTCCCGTCAGCCGGTAGAAACCGCCGTCGCGTTCGGCCGTGGTCGCGAGCGACAGCGCGTCCGACCCGCTTTCGGGCTCCGTCATCGCGTTGGCCCCGATAAGCCGTCCGGCGGCGAGTTCCGGCAGGTATCTCCGGCGCTGGTCCTCGTCACCGAACTTCCAGATCGGCACCTCGGCGGCCAGCGTGTGCGCGCCCATCGCCATCAGGAGGCCGTTGTCGAGGCAGCCGTAGCCGAGGCCCTCCATCGCGCGCGCGTAGGCGACGGGGTCGCGTCCGGCCCCGCCGTAGGAGGGCGGCAGAAGCAGGCCGAGCACACCGCGTTCGGCGCAGAGCGTCCAATCGTCGCGGCCGAACACTCCGGCCCTGTCGCGTTCGGTGACGTCCTTGCCCAGTGACTCTTCGCCGAGTCGGCGAAAGTCGCGGTACAGCCCGTCCTGGCCGTCGGACCATTCGAACCGCATGGCTCTCCATTCGCCCAGGGAGCTTTTCAACGCCACATCGAGAAGCGCAGGGTGTAAGGCTGTTCTGCGAGAGCGGCCGCACCGAAGGCGTTCACCCGGTGACGCACGGGTTTCACATTGGCGTGGGATCAGACGGCGCCGATGGCGGGGACCGGGGGAGGGGAGCGGAAACCGGTTCCGGGTCGGGCGGGGGGCGGGAGTGATCTTACCATCACTGTACGGAATCGCAATGCTCTACTCCTCGGTTCACCGGGGACGACCGCGGAAAACCAGGCGCAGCCACGCCGGTCGCCGCCCATTGTCCATGAGTCATCCGATCTTGAAAAGGGCCAACTTCGGGCAGGTAGTGACCGCCGGGCGACCCCGTGCGATCTCTTGCACACCTCAGGCGCGTGTCGTACGGTACGGTCCGTCAGCCAATCGCAGTGGTAAACGTTGCGGCCGTGGACGGCCCCCGGCCGGTTCGCCCAGGGCAGAGCCAGGGATCTCGGGCAGGTGAAGCCCGACGACCGAGTCACCGAGACGCGATGCGCCGTTACCGGCGGCGGCGCGCTGACTTCGCAGATATCGGTTACCGTCAATTCCCACCCCGCCTTGAAAAACTCCCTGAGACGGCGCGTGCGAACGAGGTGCATGCAATGGATCGTGCCAAGGAACTGGATCTGACCGCGCAGATCAAGGACATCGTGATCGGCGTGCTCGATCTGAGCATCGACCGCGACCAGCTCGACGAGACGGTCTCGCTCTACTCGCCGGTCGTCGGCCTGGACTCGCTCAGCCTGCTGCACATCCTCGTGGAGGTCGAGAAGCGATTCGACATCGAGATCGACGACGAGGACGTGATGAGCGCGGAACTGCGGAACGTCGGCAGCCTGGTGCAGATGATCAGCGGAGTCATCGACGCGAAAGGCGCGGAACACTAACATGCGCGAGGTGTTCAACCTGGAACCGGAGCAGGTTCCCACGTCCTGGTACAACATTCTCGCCGACCTTCCGGTCGAGGTCCCCCCGTCGCGCCCGGCGCCCCCGCGGAACAACGGGCAGGCGCCGCTGCGCCCGCAGTTGCCGCTGTCGATGTACCGGCCGAGCATCGGCCGCAAGCGTTTCGTTCCGATCCCCGAACCCGTGCGCGCCGAGTACCAGCGCTGGCGGCCGACGCCCCTCTACCGCGCGTCCAGGCTGGAAAAGGCGCTCGACACCCCGCGCACATCTACTTCAAGTACGAGGGCACGAGCCCGTCGGGCAGCCACAAGATAAACACCGCACTCGCGCAGGCGTACTACTACGGCCAATCCGGGGTCAAGGAGATGGTGACGGGAACCGGCGCCGGCCAGTGGGGCAGCGCCCTCGCCATGGCGTGCCACCCGTACGGCATGGAGTGCACCGTTTTCATGGTGCGGTCCAGTTACCGGCAGAAGCCTTACCGGGGCACGCTGATGCGGTTGAACGGCGCCAAGGTCTTCACGAGTCCCAGCGAGGAGACCGAGGTGGGCAGGGCCGCCCTGCGCGCCGACCCCGACTCGCCCGGCAGCCTCGGAATAGCGAACGCCGAGGCGATCGAGTACGCCAACGACCGCAAGGAGGCGCGCTTCTCCATCGGCAGCGGCGAGAACCACGTCCTGATGCACCAGACGGTCATCGGCGAGGAGGCGCTGCTCCAGATGGAACTGGCCGGAGAGTTCCCCGACGTCGTGATCGGGGCGATGGGCGCGGGCAGCAACTTCGCCGGAATAACGTTCCCCTTCTACCGTGCGGCGCAGACCGAGAACCCCGCCACGCGCTTCCTCGCGGTCGAGCCCGACGCGTGCCCCAAAATGACCCGGGGCAGCTACCTGATGGACCACACCGACTATTCCGGCGTGACCCCGGCCGTCAAAATGTACACCCTGGGCCACACGTTCATGGCCTACCACATCCACGCCGGAGGTCTGCGCTACCACGGCGCCGCCCCGATCGTCAGCGCGATGTACCACCACGACCTGGTGGAGGCGATCTCCTACGGCCAGAACCGCGTCTTCGAAAGCGGCGCCGCGTTCGCGAAGGCCGAAGGACTCGTCCCCGCCCCCGAATCGGCCCACGCCGTCGCCGCCGCGATCGACGAGGCCGTGAAGGCCCGCGAAGAACGAAAGAAGCGCGTCATCCTCTTCGGCCTCAGCGGCCACGGCCTCCTCGACCTCAGCGCCTACGAAAGCTACCTCTCCGGCGAAACCGTGGACGTCGTCCCAACCGACGAAGAGATCCAAAAATCCCTACGCCCCCTCCTCGAACCCACCTGACCTCCGTCCCCGACGCAGTAACAGACTTTTAAGCCGCGCCCGGTTTCCGAATCGCCTGGAAGACCTTTGTGGCGCCCAGCAGCGCGGCGAGCGCCAGCACCACCACGACCCCCTGCCATGCCGCCATGTTCAGCCCCTCGGAGAGCGGCTCGGTCCAAGCGTTCGCAGAGGAGAAGGTGTGAACGCTGGTGGTGGCCGACAGGCGTCGCGGAGTCAGCAAGTCCTGCGTCCAGTCCCACACGTCCCAGCCCGCCGGGACCAGCAGGATGGCGCCCGCCGCTCCCGGAGCCCACCTGCTCCACCGGCCCTTCAGCAGCGTCCCCGACAGTTCGACGAGCGCGGCCGCCACCGCCGCACCCGCCACCGCCAATGCCCTGTCACGCACCGTCGGACCGCTGATGAACAGCAGAGCCTCGTGCTCGGACGCCTCAGCGATCCGGAACGACAGGTCGTACAGCCCCGCCACTCCGACCGCCAGCACCAGGAGCACCACCCCGGGCATCCACCGGCGACCGCGCCCCGCGCCGCCCCCCGCTCCGGACGCGTCGGATCTGGCGAGGACGACAACCGTCGCAGCGGCCACGCCCAGCGGGATCGTCAGCATCGCCAGCAGGTCGGTGGCGAGCATCGTCGCCGGATAGGGCCTCCTCGTCAGTTCCCCGAGCGGCATCAGGAACACCTGGTCCGGCCAGTCGTACAGCGGCGCCCGCCACAACAGCATCCACGCCGTTCGCTTGGAGTGGCTGGAAACTGCCGCTGGCACTGTTGCGCCCCGGGGAGTACGCCACGGCGGAGTACCCCGCGGTGGCGGTGGTCGAGCACGTCCTGTGCATCGGCGCGGGCATCACCATGTTGGCCGCCCTCGTGCTCGACTACCGCTCACTGCGGAGTTAAGCGTCCGCGGCGGACAGTTGCGGCGCGTCGGGTCCGGTGTGGTCCGCGCCAGGGCCCTTTCGGGTCTCGACGCCGAACAGCGCGACGACGACGACGGCGAGAACGAGCGGGACCGCGCCGAGCAGGGCGGTGGCGCCGATGGACGGGGCGGCGATGCCGGCGACGAGGAGCAGGGTGACGACCACCCCGCCGAGCTTGCCGACGCCCGCCGACAGGCCCGAGCCGCGCGAGCGCACGCGGGTCGGGTAGATCTCCGAGCTGTAGGCGGCCAGCACCGCGGCGATCACGCTGGTGCCGACGATGGGGCCGGCCAGCAGGACGTACAGCCAGGCGCGGTCGTGGGCGAGCGAGTCGCCGGCGAAGGACAGCACGGCCAGGGCCGCCGCCACCAGCGCCGACAGCACGACGATGGTCTTCTTCGCGCTCCACAGCCCGTACATGGCGGCGCTGACGAAGACCAGCGGAAGGCCGAGCAGCGCGGAATCGCGCAGGGCCTTGTCGGCGGTCGCCTGCGACAGCCCGAGCCCTTGCAGGTTGGACGGGATCCAGAGCTGGAAGCCGTAGGTGACCAGGCCGACCCCGAGGCCGAGGATCACGATGGCCGACGACAGGCCGGTGAACGGGGACCGGAACAGCCTGCCGTAGCCGCCGCCGTGCTGGTCCTCGATCCGTTCCGCCTCCCGTTCCGCCTCGGCCTCGGTCCGCTCGGCCGCCGCGGCGCCGTACCGCGTCAGGATCGCGCGGGCCTCCTCGTCGCGGCCGTGCGCGAGCAGGAAGCGGGGCGACTCGGGAATCCACCGGTTGAGCAGGATGAGCAGGACGCCGGTCGGCATCCCCAGCAGCCAGAGGATCCGCCACGAGTACTCCGGGACGAGCGCCGACGACAGCCAGCTCGTCAGGACGTAGGCCAGGGCCAGGTTGCCGCCGATGAGCACCATCACCCAGCCGCGGTGCCTGGCCGGGACCGTCTCGGCGAGGAGCGAGAAGGTGATCGGCAGCATGCCGCCCGCGCCGAGGCCCATGAGGAGGCACATGGCCAGGTTCCAGCTGAAGGACGGCATCGCGCCGCAGGTCGCGGTGGTGACGAACAGCACGCCGGCGAGCAGGATGGACGCCCTGCGGCCGATGCGGTCGCCGAGCCATCCCCACAGCAGCGAGCCGGCGACGGTTCCGACGAGCCCGAAGAACGGGAGCAGCGCCACGGGGAGGTCGCCGTGCGGGTTGAGCGCCGATTTCAGCCCGTACTCCTTGGCCACGCCGGGCGCGACGAAGCTGAGCGTGATGGGCTTCATCGCGTCGATGGTCACCGCGATCGTGAGGACGGCGATGAGGCCGAGGTGCGCGGGCCGGATGCGGGCGCCGTCGAGGGCGCGGATCCGGACCTCGCCGGCGGGACGCCCGGTCAGGGACCCGGGCGGGACGAGCCCGTACGTCACCGCGGCCAGCCCGACGACGATCAGCCCCATGCCGATCATCATCGGGGTGTCCATGGGCATGCCGTTCATGTGGTAGCCCATGGACGAGGCGTCCAGGTACATCGGCAGGTGCAGGAGCACTCCGGCCACACAGGCTACGAAACCGGTCCAGAAATACACCGGGTGGGCGAAGTCGACTCCGCCCGTAGACCGCTTCCGCATCATCGTCCTTCCGTGGGGGGTTCGTTACGTACGGCATCGGGCCGCAGATGATCAGATGCCGGGTCAACCGTCGCGGTTCGACTCGAAACGGAACGTGCGCGAGCGGCCGATCCGGACGGCGGTGCCGGGACGCAGCACGACGGGGACGTCCGGCCGGAGCCGTTCGAACCCGGTGCCGCCCGGAGGCGTGATCGCGGTGCCGTTGACCGAGCCGAGGTCGACCAGCTCGACCTGCCATTCGTCCAGCCTGACCAGCGTGTGCCTGCGCGAGATCGACCCCTCGGAGTCGGTGAGCCGCAGCGGGACCGCCGTCCGCTCGGTCACCTCCTTGGCGGTCCTCGGCTCGCGGCCGATCAGCAGGTCCACCGTCAGCGGCACGGTCTGGCCGTCGTCGACGAGCAGCACCCCGAGCGGTGGACGCGGCCCCCTGAACGGCGCGAGGGTCGCCTGCATCATCGAGATCCCGCAGACGGCGCAGTAGTGCGCGCGCATGTCGTTGAAGTGGTGGTTCTTGCAGTTGACCCCGAGGACGTGCGGGGGTTCGGGGACCGATCGGCGCGCGGGCGCCGGGAGCCTCTCCGCGCGCGTCGGCAACGGCGGCGGAGGCGGTGTAGGCGAAGGCGGCGACGGCCGCGCTGCGGCCCCGGAGGAGGGCGGGCGGTCGGGATGGCTGAGGGAGACGGGCGGCCCCGCCGACGGCTCCTCGGCCCGTACGGCACGGCTGGTTGATACCTGGACCAGGCCGCCGCCCCGTACGACACCGGAGCCCAGCCGCAGCCGAGGCTCGGGTTCGCGCGCGCCGGGCAGGGACAGCCCGATCCGCGTGACGGGCCCGGCGACGACCCGGTCGGTCCACGTGTACGCGGCGTCGCCGCCGACGCGGACCGCCGTCCCGGACCCGGTGACGAGCTCGGCCAGGGCCGCGCCGCCGACCAGGACCGCGACCCCGTCGCCCGCCGGACCGGCCACCGCGCAGGCCAGCGGGGCACTCGGAGCCGGGAGCGCCGACGAGGCCAGGACCTCGATCACCCGCCGTACCAGCGCCCGCCCGTCCTCTCCGGCGGACGAGGCGTCGGCGAACGCCGCGAGGAGCCTGTCGACGACGCGCTCGGTCTCCGCGGCGGGAAGGGCGCACACCAGCGACAGGGCGCCCTCGCGGGCCACCAGCCCGTCACCGGCGAGCAGCCGGACGGGGTCGCCGGTCTCGCCGATCACAGCAGCCGTCCACCGCGCAAACGCCACTGGACGAACGGGACCCGCATGGGACCGTTGGAGAACAGCCACACCCCGCACCAGACGAACACGAACATCGTGAGGAACGTCGAGGTCGCGACCTTCCCGCCGATCCCCGGAACGAGCTCGTACCGGAGGAGCGCCCACATCAGCGCGCCCTCGGGGACGATCGTCAGGAGCCCGAACAGCGTCGGCCAGTCCTTGTCCCACCGGAACTGCATCAGCAGGTGGTAGAGCAGCTCCCAGCCGACGCCGACCACGGCGACCGCCAGGAGGATCAGGTACGCGACCCGGTAGGCGGCCCCCAGCGAACCGCCGGTCCCGGGGAGGACCGGCGTGATCAGCGCGGTCAGGACCACGCCGACGGTGCCGAGCGTGAAGATCCGCGTCTGGATCCGTCCGAAGAGAGTGGGGATCATCGCGCCGCCTCCTCAGATCCGCCGGCCGGCGGCCCACTTGAGCCACTGCCGGGTCGACCGCACCGGACCGAGCCGCTTGACGAACCCGCGCCGTGCGAGGTCGGCGGCGATGTCCAGGGCGGCGGTCTGCATGCCCAGGAAGCTGTCCACGGCCGGGAAGTGGTTGCCCGCCGTCGCCGCCCCCGACGCGTACAGCACCCCGTCCCCGCTCTCGGCGCCCACGACCTCGAAACTGTGGCCCACCGTCAGCCGTCCCGCCCCGTTGCGCCGCGCGCCTCCGTGCTCCAGGAGGTCGGCGAGGACGCGGTGCTCGGCCATGTCGGCTTCCAGGCCGGTGCAGTCGATGATGAAGTCCGACACGACGCGGTTGCGGGTGCCGTCGGCGCTGCTGGTGTAGCTCACCAGGCGGCCGTCCGGGGTCGGCTCGACCCTGTCGACCACGGCCTGGACCGCGTGGTACCAGCCGCCCCGCCGTCCCTCGCCCATCTGCCTCTGCCAGTGGCGCAGCCGCGGCGTGGTGGTGCCGCCCACCGTCTTCGCCAGTCGCGCGCGGTCCTGCCCCTCGCGCCTGCGGAACTGCGCCTTCAACTGGCCGCCGAACGCCGACTTGGGGAGGGTGAACGCCTGGTAGGCCCAGCCGTCCCCGCCCTTGCGGCGCATCCACAGGCTCGGGCCGTGCGGCCCGGTGACGAACGTGCGGAACATCTGCACGATCTGCGTCTGGAGCCCGTACCGCTCCCGGTCGTCCATGAGCCGCTGGAGCACGCGGGACGCCACGATCCCGGCGCCGCGCACGATGACGACGCCGGGGCGCGTCTTGAGGAACTCGTACACGTGCTCGTGCGACTCGTAGGCGTTGACCACGCGGTGGTAGTCGTTGTAGGCCGCCCGGAACTCCTGAAGGTCGTCGAGGAACTTCAGGCCCGGGTAGCCGACCGCCAGGTGCACGTACCGCGACCGGATCGCCACGCGCTTGGTCGGCATCGTCCCCGCCGGCGGGGTCAGGACGGTGAAGTAGCCGCCGCCGCCCCGGCGCCGGACCATCCGCACCTGCCCCTTGGCCAGCATGTCCGGGTACGAGATGCGCTCGGCCTCCCGCTGGACGGTCGAGAAGACCGTCCCCGCCCGGGGGCTGAAGAAGTCGGAGAGGACGGGCTCGGTCAGCACTTGCCACACCAGCTTGGGGGAACGTTCCCGCCATGCCTCGTGCAGCGCGTACGAGGGGAAGCCCCAGATGTTGTCGGGACGGGCGCCGGCGTCGGACCGGATGCGCTCGTGCGCCGGAAGTTGCGAGACGCGGGTCAGGTACTGCCAGGTCTGCCAGGGCCGGTCGCTGAGGGAGACGACCCGGATCGCCGACGGCGGGGCTCCCTGGATCCGCAGCACGTCCACCAGCGTGAACGAGCCGAGCCCGCCGCCCACCGACACCAGCGGCGCATCGAAGATCGGGATGCCCGCGGCCGCGACCATGTCATCGGACCAGATCGGCGACCCCAGCAACCGCGGCGTGAGATCGCCCTGAGCGTGAGCGGCTGACAAACGCGTAGTCCCCCCACGAAACAGCGACCCAGAAACGTCCGCGCGACACTCTATCCCGCGCCTGACCGGCCGGTGACCACGTTCCCGAGGCCGACCGATGATCTCCAGGACATGGCCGGGACGATCTCCCGGACATGGCGGAGACGACCTCCGGGACATGACGGGGACATGAAGAAGGCCCCGCCCGAACGTGCGGGGCAGGGCCTTGGAACCGGGAAGACGGTGGTGGGCGATACTGGGATTGAACCAGTGGCCTCTACCGTGTCAAGGTAGCGCTCTCCCACTGAGCTAATCGCCCGTCGAGGTGGAGACGGGATTTGAACCCGTGTACACGGCTTTGCAGGCCGTTGCCTCGCCTCTCGGCCACTCCACCAGAGCGAGGCCTCCGAGACCTCTCAGAGCGGAAGACGGGATTTGAACCCGCGACCCTCACCTTGGCAAGGTGATGCTCTACCCCTGAGCCACTTCCGCTTGTCCGCCCGGGCCTCGCGGCCCCTGGCGACGGGGAAAACATTAGCGCGTCCCGCGCCGAACCCCAAACCGGTTTCCGCGCGAACGCTTCGCCGCACGTCGAAGGATGGGCCGCCTAGGCTCGTTGACATGGGCGAACACGTGCTGGAGGCGAACTTCGCGCCGGTCGCGGCGCTGCTGGCGGACCGGGCGCGGGCGGCGATGCTGAGCGCGCTGCTCGACGGGCGGCCGCTGGCCGCGGGAGAGCTCGCGCGTGCGGCGGGGGTGAGCGCGCAGACGGCGAGCGCGCACCTCGGGCGGCTGCTGGACGGCGGGATGGTCACGGTCGTCAAGCAGGGGCGGCACCGGTACTACCGGCTGAGGAGCGCCGAGATCGCGCAGGTGATCGAGGCGATCTCGCGGATCAGCCCGCCGGTCGAGGTGCGCAGCCTGCGGCAGTCGCGGGACGCCAAGCGGCTGCACGTCGCGCGGACCTGCTACGACCACCTGGCGGGCGAGGCCGGGGTGGCGTTCTTCGAGGCGCTGCTCGGCGGGGGCCTGATCGAGGGCGGCGAGACCGGCGGGGCCGACGGGGCCTACGAGGTGACCGACAAGGGCGAGGAGCGGTTCGGGGCATCGGGGTCGACGTCGCGGAGGTCCGCAAGGCCCGGCGGCGGTTCGCCGGGCACTGCCTCGACTGGACGGAGCGCCGCCCGCATCTGAACGGCGCGCTCGGCGCCGCGCTGACGGCCCGGATGATCGAGATCGGCTGGTTCGAGCGGGGCCGGACGCGGCGCGCGCTGAGCCTCACCGAGCGCGGCGCGCGGGGCTCGCCGACTCGTTCGGCTGTGTCCTGCCCGAGTGAGGGCCACGCCGTAGGGTGGGAGGTTCGGGGCTCAGCGAGGAGGCGTTCTGTGTCGGGCAAGGTGTGGCTGAACGGGGAACTGGTCGATCCCGAGCGGGCCGTGGTGTCGGTGTTCGACCACGGGATGCTGGTGGGGGACGGGGTCTTCGAGACGATCAAGGTCACCCGGGGGAGCCGTTCGCGCTGACCCGGCACCTGCGGCGGCTGGCCGGCTCGGCGGAGGGCCTGGGGCTGCCCGAGCCCGATCACGACGCCCTCGCGCAGGGGGTCCTGGAGGTCCTCGCGGCGGCGCCGAAGTGGCCGCTGGCCCGGATCCGGATCACCTACACCAGCGGGCCCGGACCGCTCGGCTCAGACCGCGGCGACGACGGCCCGACGGTGTCGATCATCGCGGCGGAGCAGAAGCCGTTCCCCGCGACGGCGTCGGTGGCGGTGGTGCCGTGGACGCGGAACGAGCGGGGCGCGATCGCCGGGCTCAAGACCACGTCGTACGCCGAGAACGCGCGCGCCCTGGCGTACGCGCGGGCGCGCGGCGGAGGCGAGGCGATCTTCGGCAACAGCGTCGGCGACCTGTGCGAGGGGACCGGCACCAACATCTTCGTCGTGCGCGGCGGACGGCTCGTCACGCCGCCGCTGTCGTCCGGCTGCCTCGCCGGGGTGACGCGCGGGCTGGTGCTGGAGTGGTGCGGCGGCGAGGAGGAGGACGTGCCGCTCGACGAGCTCCACCGGGTCGACGAGGCGTTCCTGGCCTCCACGACGCGGGACGTCCAGCCGATCGGCCTGATCGACGGGGCCGCGCTGCCCGCCGCGCCGGGACCCGTCACGGCGGGCGCCATGGAGGCGTTCGCCAAGCGCGCCGCGGAGCTGATGGATCCGTAAGGGTGTCACTCCGGTGGGGCTTTACGCGATCCGTCTCATGGGTCACGTTAGCGGTGACGCTTGTAGGAGGTCACCGTGGGCTTCTCCAGACGGCGGATCATCGCGGCGTGCGCGGTCGCGGCCCTCGTGCCGGCGGGCTGCGGCGGAGGCGGCTCCTCGACCGATCCCGAACGGGGCAAGGACGCCAAGCGCTTCTCGCTGACCATCACCCGCAACGCGATCGAGGGCGGCAAGAACACCGAAGAGGCCGAGTGGATCGCCAAGAAGGTGATCCCGGCCTTCGAGGCCGCGCAGAAGGCGAAGGGCGTCACGGCGAAGGTGACGTTCCGGGGCCAGGGCGTCGATGACGAGGCGTACAAGACGAAACTGGCCCTCGACCTCAAATCGCGGTCGGGCACCGACATCATGGATGTCGACGGCATCTGGGTGGGGGAGTTCGCCCAGGCCGGATACCTGCGCCCGCTGAGCGAGGTCGTCGGCGCGCCCGCCGACGGATGGGACGGCTGGCAGCACATTCCGGGCGCGGTGCAGCAGCTCGCGTCGTTCGAGGGGAAACGGTACGGAATCCCTCCGTCCACCGACGGGCGGCTGCTCTTCTACAACAAGAAGCTGTTCGCACGGGCGGGACTTCCAGAGGGCTGGCAGCCGAAGAGCTGGGCCGACATCCTCACCGCGGGCCGCGCCCTCAAGAAACTGCCCGGCGTCACGCCGATCCAGCTCAACGCGGGCACCGCCATGGGCGAGGCCACGACGATGCAGGGCGTTCTGCCTCTGCTGGCCGGTGCGGGCGCCGAAATCCGCTCGGCCGGTAAGTGGACCGGCGGCGGGCAGGCCGTACGGAACGTTCTCGGGCTGTACGCGCAGGTCTACGGGCAGGGGCTCGGCGACCCCAAGTTGCAGCAGGAGGCGAAGGGGCGCGACAAGTCGTTCGAGGAATTCGCGGACGGACGGATCGGAATCCTCGGTGAGGGCGACTACTTCTGGCGCGACGTCATCAACCCCAAGACGGGCGTGGCGAAGATGGGCACGCGCAACCAGGACGTGGGGTACGCGATGTTCCCGGCGATGGCCCCGGGCAAGGGGATCCGCGGGCAGTCGTTCGTCAGCATGTCGGGCGGGGCGGTGACCGTCCTCAACCCCAACACGAAGTACCCGCAGCAGGCGTTCGAACTGCTCGCGTTCATGAACTCCCCGGCGATGACGAAGGCGCGCACGGCCGGGACGCCGGAGATCACGTCCCGGACGGACGTGAACAAGCAGATCCTCGCGGGCGACCCGTTCCTGACGTTCGTCGCCGACAGGATCCTGCCCATCACCGCGTACCGGCCGGGCGTCGCCGCGTACCCGGAGGTCTCCGTCGCCCTCCAGGAGGCCACGGCCGCCGTGGTCGCGGGGAAGAGCCCTGAGGAGGCCGCGGCGCGGTACGGCAAGAAGCTGGAGGGAATCGTCGGTGGCGCCGCCAACGTCGCCCCCGCTGACGAGGGCCCCGCCGTGGGCGCCTCCCCGGGGCCTCGCCGGGGGCTCCGCGACCGCCTCCCCGGGGGCCTCCGCGGGTGCCTCGCCGGTTCCGCCGGCTGCGGATGACGTCCGGCCGGGGCCGCGTTCCGCCGGCTCAGGGGCTTCGGGTGCGGTTCCGGCGGGCCCGGTGGGAGTCGTGGCCGGGGCGGCGGCGGTCGGGCGCGTGCGCGGGGACGACGCCGCGGGACTCGGACGCGGAAGGGCCGCCGCGTTCGTGGCGCCCGCGCTCGTCATGATCGCGGTCTTCCTGGTGTTCCCGGCGCTGTGGACGCTGTACCTGGGCGCGACGGACTACCGGCTCACCGGCCTCGCGGCGAGCGATCCGCGTTTCGTCGGTGCCCGCAACTACGGTGACGTGCTGGGGGATGGGGAGTTCCACCGGTCGCTGTGGCTGACGTTGCAGTTCGTGGTCGGGTCGGCGGTCGTCGGGCAGACGGTGCTGGGGTTCGCGATCGCGTGGGTGATGCGCGAGCGGAAGGGGGTGGTGCGCAGGCTGGTCGAGGGGCTGGTCCTGCTCGCGTGGATCCTGCCGTCCTCGGTCATCGCGTTCCTGTGGATCGCGCTGCTCGACCGCGACGGCGGCACGCTCAACGCGCTGCTCGGCACGCCCGGCAACGCCCTGCTGCTCGACCATCCGATGGCGTGCGTGATCGTGTTCAACATCTGGCGCGGCACCGCGTTCTCGATGATGCTGTACGGCGCGGCGCTGGGGAACGTTCCGCCGTCGCATCTAGAGACGGCGCGGCTCGCCGGGGCGTCCACCTGGCAGACGCTGCGCGACGCGGTGTTCCCGCGCATCCGCGGGCACGTGCTGACGAGCCTGCTGCTGGTGAGCCTGTGGACGTTCAACGACTTCACGCCGTTCCTGATCACGGCGGGCGGGCCGGACGGGCGCTCGGAGATCATGTCGGTGTACGTCTACCGGACCGCGCTCGGCGACGGCCGCCTCGGCTTCGGCGCCGCGATCTCGCTGGTCATGATCCTGATCAACCTGGCCATCGCCCTCCTCTACCTGCGCGCCCTGCGCGAACGCGGCGCGACCGCCCCGCGAAAGGACCGGTCGGAACGCGGGAGCGGGCGGGGAGGCGGGCTTGGAGCCGGGCTCGGACGCGGACGTGGTGGCCGCCGCGGGCTCGGAGGCGGGCGCGGGGCCGGGGCGGCGCTCGACGCGCGGGGCGCGGGGAGGGAGGCGCGTGAACGAGGTCGTGAAGGAGGTGCTGCGGAGGATCGGCCTGGCGACGTTCGTGTCGGCGGTTCTGGGGTTCTTCGCGCTGCCGCTGCTGTGGCTGGCGTTCGCGCCGTTCGACGCGGAGCCGGGGATCTCGGTGTCGCTGCCCGAGTTCACGCTCGACAACTTCCGGATCCTGATGGACAACCCGTACGCGCTCGCCTCGCTGCGCAACTCGGTGCTGCTGGCCGCCGGGACGGCCGCGCTCGTGGTGACGTGCGCGGCGTTCGCGGCGTACGCGCTGAGCCGGGTGCGCGTGCCCGGCCGCGACGCGCTGCTGTACGTCCTGCTGCTGCTGTCGTCCATCATCACGGGGACCGCGGCGATGGTCCCGGTGTTCCTGCTCGCGTTCAACCTGCACCTGATCGACTCGCGGCTCGGCGTGGTCCTGGTGCTGACCGGCGGGCTGCTCCCCGCCGCGATCTTCCTGCTGAAGGACTTCACCGACGCGACGCCGACGTCGTACGAGGAGGCCGCGCGGGTGTTCGGGGCGTCCCCGTCGCAGGTGCTGCGGCACGTCGTCGTGCCGGTCATCCGGCCAGGGCTCGCCACGGTCACGGTGTGGACGGTCGCGCAGGTGTGGGGCGACTTCCTCATGCCGTTCCTGCTGCTGCGCGACCCGGACAAGGCGCCCGCGTCGGTGATCATGTACACGTTCTACACCGAGGGCGGGCAGCCCGATCTGGCGCTGATCTCGACGTTCTCGCTGCTGTACGCGCTGCCGGTGGTGGTGATGTACCTGTTCGTGAGCCGCCGCTACGGGTTCCGCTTCCACGGAGGGATCAAGCGCTGATGTCGGCGATCACCACAAGGGGACTGACCAAGGACTACCCCGGCGGCGTGCGCGCCCTCGACGCGCTCGACCTCGACGTCGCCGAGGGGGAGTTCTTCGCGCTGCTCGGCCCGTCCGGCTGCGGCAAGACGACCCTGCTGCGCACCGTCGCGGGACTGGAGAGCGCCACGTCCGGAACGATTCACATGGGCGACACCGACGTCACGCGCATGCCCCCGGGACGGCGTGACGTCGGCATGGTCTTCCAGGATTACGCGCTGTTTCCCCACATGACCGTGCTCGACAACATCGCGTACCCGCTCCGCATCAAGAAAAGGCCGCGTTCCGTACGGCACGGCAAGGCGGAGGATGTCGCGCACTATCTCGGCCTGGACGGCCTGCTTTCCCGGCGTCCCGGCGAGTTGTCGGGGGGCCAGCAGCAGCGAGTGGCGCTCGCCCGCGCCCTCGTCGCAGAACCGCAGCTTTTTCTGCTGGATGAGCCGCTTTCCAACCTCGACGCGCGGCTCCGCCTGGAAGCCCGCACGTTCCTCAAGCAACTCCAGCAGAGACTCGGCGTCACCACCGTTTTCGTCACGCACGACCAGGCCGAAGCCCTTGCCCTGGCCGACCGCATCGCGGTGATGGAATCGGGCCGGATCCGCCAGCTCGGCTCCCCGACCGAGGTCTTCCGCCGTCCGGCCAACCTCTTCGTCGCCTCGTTCATCGGCTCCACGCCGATGAACCTCCTCCCCGGACGGGTACGAGAAGAACGGATCGTGGCCGCCGGGACCGAGCTTCCCCTGCCCGCCGAGGCTCGCGACCTGGTGACCGAGGGAGAGGCGGTGGTGTACGGAGTGCGCCCCGAATACCTGGACGCCCTCCCGTCCGCCGAGGACGGCGCGTTCGAAGGCACGGTCTCCGTGGTGGAGAACCTGGGCGGCAGTTCCCTGGTCACCCTCGATGTGGCCGACGAGCCCGTTCGCGTGGTCGTCGGAGAGGAACGGGCGCAGCAGCTCGCCCCCGGCGACCGCGCCTGGGCGCGCCCCCGCGCGGGCCGTGTTCTCCTCTACCGCGACGGTGACCTCATCACGTCCGACGAGGTTCCGGCCGCAGCCCCATGACCCGCCGACCCGTACTCAGAGAAATCGCACTCCGAACGCCTCGTTGCGGCGGACTCGGAGCGCCGGGGGAGTCGAAAGCACGAGCCGGGCGATCCCGCAGAGGGAATGGAGCGAGCCGGGGCTGGGGCGGGGAGTTTTGCAAGGACGGAACGTGGCGTATGGGGAGGGCTGATGGCCGGAGGCAGGGAACGGGCGGTCGTGCACGGGGGCCGGTGGACGTTGGACGATCGGCTCGAACGCGGGCTGAGGGAGTTGCCCGTGGAGGTGCCGCCCGGGACGGCGTCGCTCACGGTCCGTCTGTCGTACGACGCCGATCCCGGGGTGATCGACCTCGGCTGCGCCGGGCCCGGTGGGTTCCGCGGCTGGTCGGGCGGGGCGAGGCGCGAGTTCACGATCGCGCCGGGATGGGCGACGCCCGGCTACCTGCCGGGCGAGCTGGAACCGGGGCTGTGGCACGTCTGGCTCGGACTGCACCGCATTCCCGTGGACGGCCTGGCGTACGAGGTCACCGCGACGACGTCGACCACCGTCCCGCCACCGCCTGACGCTCCGGCCCGGCCTCCGGTGCCCGAACGGCCGCCGCGCCGCGACTTGCCCGCGCGATCCGGGATGCGGTGGCTGGCCGGGGACCTGCACGCCCACACGGTCCACAGCGACGGCACGCTGACCGTTCACGAACTCGCCTGCCTGGCCGCGTCCCGAGGACTCGACTATCTGGCCGTCACCGACCACAACACCGTCGGACACCATCCCGAGTTGCCTGCGGCGGCGGCGTATTCGGGGGTGATCCTCGTTCCCGGCCAGGAGGTCACCACGGATCTGGGCCACGCCAACGTGTTCGGCCCTCGTTCGTCCGCGCTCTCCGTCGCGGCGGACGTCGCCGCGGGCGGTTCGCCAGGCGAATCGGTGGGCGAGTCGGCGGCCGAGAAGCTGGGCTGGATCGATTTCCGGTGCCCGGCCGAGGAGTGGGTGGCGGGCGCGGCGGCGTACGGCTCGCTGATCTCGGTCAACCATCCGCTCAGCGGCGACTGCGCGTGGCGGCAGCCGCTTCCCGAGGCGGCCCGCCCCCGGCTGGCGGAGGTCTGGCACTCGGCCTGGTGGGACCGGCGGTGGGGCGCCCCGCTCGCGTGGGCGCGGCTGTGGCGGCCCGACGTCGTACCGCTGGGCGGCAGCGACTACCACGACCCGGCGCAGCACAAGCTGCTCGGCGAGCCGGTGACGTGGGTCCTCGCCGAGGACGACGACGTGCTGGGCGGCCTCGCCGCGGGCCGTACGGCGGTGGCCGCCGGACGCGACGCGCCGGTGCTGCTGCGCGTGGAGGACGACCTCATCGCGGTCGGCGCCGACGGAACCGTGCTGGTCAGACCCGACGGACGCCGCGAGGTCGTCCGCGGCGACCACTACCGCACGGCCGCGAAGGCGGACGGGATGCATCGCCTGGAGTCCTACGAGAACGAGGTGATCGCGCTGTGCGGGTGACCCGAGCGACCTCAGACCCCGTGGCTGACGGGCCGATCATCGTCGTTCCGCACACGCACTGGGACCGGGAATGGTATCTGCCTTTCCAGCGCTTCCGGCTGCGGTTGGTGTCGCTTCTCGACACGGTCATCGAAAGAATGGAACGCGACGCCCGGTGGCATTTCACGCTCGACGGACAGATGGCCGCGGTCGATGACTATCTGGAGATCCGTCCAGAGCGCCGAGAACGGCTCGCTGCGCTCGTACGCGACGGGCGGCTCGCGGTCGGGCCCTGGCAGATCCTGAACGACGAGTTCCTGTGCTCCGGCGAGAACATCGTCCGCAACCTCGAACTCGGCCTCCGCAGGTCGGCGGAGCTGGGCGCGGCGATGATGGCGGGATACCTCCCCGACCAGTTCGGCCACTGCGCGCAGATGCCGCAGATCCTGCGGCTGGCCGGGATCGAGCACGCCTGCGTCTGGCGCGGCGTCCCGGCGGGCGTGCGGTCTCACGCGTTCGCCTGGGGGGCGCCGGACGGCACAACGATACGTACCCAGTACCTTCCGGAAGGCGGTTACGGAAACGCCGCCGGAATGTTCGAGAGCTTCTCAGAACCCGAGAATTCACCTCCCTCGGAGACCGCTCCCGGCGCAGATGTTCTGCCGCGCCGGGCAGAGGATTTCACCGTTCGGATGCGGCGCTGGTATCCGGAAGGCGGCCCTTTGCTGGCGATGTACGGGGCCGACCACACCGCGCCCGCCGCCGATCTCGCCGACCGGATCGCCGCCGCCGGACGGCCCATGCGCCTGGCCACGCTCTCCGGCTACTTCGCGGGCGTCGATCCGTCCACGGACGGCCTCACCCGGGTGAGCGGCGAACTCCGTTCGCACGCGCGGGCCAACATCCTGCCCGGCGTCCTGTCCGCCCGCGTCCACCTCAAGCACGCCATGTCCCACGCGGAACGCGTCGTGGAACGCTACGCCGAGCCGCTCGCCGCCCTCTGGTACACCGGCTCCGCGCAGCGTTTCCTGGACCTGGCGTGGCGGCGCCTCATCGAGGTGAGCTGCCACGACTCGGTCACCGGATGCGGCAGCGACGAGACCGCCGAACAGGTCGCCGCCCGCATGGCGGAGGCGGAGCAACTCGGTCGCGCCGTCTGCGACCTCGTCACCGCGGAACGAGCCGCCGCGCTGCCCACGGTGCACACCTTGTTTTCAACCCGTCCCCGGCGCCTCGCACGGACATCGTGATTCTGGACGTCGCGTCCGACGGCGAGCCGTCCCTCCAGACCGCCGACGGCCGGCCCGTTCCGACGCAGACCCTGGACATCGCGCCTGTCGTGCTGGACGACGCCGTACACCCGGCGGAGAAACTCCCTCTCGTCCTAGAGCGGGTGTACGGACGAGTGCTGTTCGGCCAGGAAGTCAGAGATTGGGCGGTCGCGCCGCAGGAACGCACGCTGACGTTCTGGGTGACGCGCCGCGCCGACGTGCCGTTCGACATCGGAGACGTTCGCAAGGCGTTGCGGGACGCGGACGGCGATTGGCGGGTACGCATCCTCGCCGACCCGCGCCGTACGGTCGCCGCTGCGGTGCACGTACCCGCCCTGGGCCTGACGTCGATTCACCCATCTCCCGCCGCAGACGCAGCGGCAAGCGACGCCCGGCGCGGCGCGCCGTCGAACGCGCAACCCGTACGGGGCGACGGGAGAGTGCTCGACAACGGGCTGCTGGTCGCGGAGGCACGCGATGACGGGACGATCTCGCTGCGCGCCCCCGGCGGGGTGGTGATCGAAGGCATCGGCCGGGTCGTGGACGGTGGCGACCTGGGCGACTCCTACAACTACGCACCGCCGCGCACGGACCGCCTCATCGACACGCCCCTGGACGTACGGATCGACGCCGTCCGACCAGGCCCGCTGACCGCCGCGTTCGACATCCTGCGGACGTACCGCTGGCCCGCGTCGGGAGACGCCGCGGCCGACGCGCGCACGCACGCGACGGAGGACGTCAAGGTCGTGACGCGCGTCGAACTGCGCGCGGGCGAACCGTTCCTGCGGATGCGCGTCACGTTCGACAACCGCTGCGACGACCACCGTGTACGCCTGCACATGCCGTTGCCGCGCATGGCGTCGTCCTCGTTCGCGGAAGGGCAGTTCGCGGTCGTCGAACGGGCACTGACCGCCGAAGGCGGATTCGGAGAGAAACCGCTGCCGACCTATCCCGCGTCCGGGTTCGTCGCGGCGGGCGGGCTCGCCGTGCTGCTCGACCATGTCACCGAGTACGAGGTGGTCGAGGACGGCCGGGAAATGGCGCTGACGGTGCTCCGTTCGACCGGATTCCTGTCGCGCGACCGCAACGCCTACCGCGACCAACCCGCAGGCCCTCAACTCGCGACCCCGAACGGCCAATGCAGGGGACAACGGTCCGTTGCCCTGGCCGTCCTCCCGTACGAAGGCGAACGCCCGCCCCACACCGTCATCCAGGCCGCCGAGCACTTCCGCCACGACCTGCTCACCGCTGAGGGATACGGCCCGGCAGCAGCAACGCCGCCCGCCCCGCAGAACGGAATCGAGGTGACCGGCGAAGGTGTCGCGTTGACGAGCCTGCGCGAACGCGACGGTCAGCTCGAAATCCGCCTGGTCGCCCTCGGCGCGACCTCTCAGACGACAGCGAACGTGACGGGTGCGTTCACCGACGCCGTACGGGTGGACCTCCTCGGAAATCCGGTCGAGACACTGAACGTCACCGACGGCGCAACAGCAATCCAAATGCGCCCATCGGAAATCGTCACGATGCGCCTCACCCCACCCCGCTAACGGGAGAAGCGCGCCGCCCCACCCTCCGCGCGGCGCGGCTGCCGCGCGGCGCACGCGCGCGCGTTGCGTTCAGCCGTTCTCCGGCGCGGGACGAGCAGGCTCGGGGAGGCGGCGCGCCGGACGGCGCTCCGGGCGTGATCGGGGCCGGTGGTCCCGGGCGCGTGCGCGGCCGCCCCCGCCATCGCGGCGCCCACGATCCCGGCGTTGTTGACCAGCGTCGCCGGGACGATCGGCGCCCGTACCCCTTCGATGAACGGCACGAACTTCTCGGCCTTCTTGCTCACCCCGCCGCCCACGATGATCAGCGACGGGGAGATCAGCCCCTCCAGGTGCCGCATGTAGTCGCTGAGGCGCTTGGCCCACTTCTCCCAGCTCAGGTCGTGGTCCTCGCGCGCCTTGGCGGACGCCCGCGACTCGGCGTCGTGGCCGTGCAGCTCCAGATGCCCGAACTCGGTGTTCGGAACGAGCACCCCGTCGCTGAACAGCGCGCTCCCGATCCCCGTGCCCAGCGTCAGCAGGACGACCGTGCCGCCCCGGTTCCGGCCCGCCCCGAGGCGCATCTCCGCGATCCCGGCCGCGTCCGCGTCGTTCACCAGCGTCACCGGACGCCCGGTCGCCCGCGCGAACAGCGCCTCCGCGTCCTGGCCGATCCAGCTCTTCGACACGTTCGCCGCCGACATCGTCACACCGTTGATCACGACGCCGGGGAACGTCACGCCCAGCGGCCCCGTCCAGCCGAAGTGGTCCACCACCTGCCGCACCACCTCCGCGACGGCGTCAGGCGTCGAAGGGTGCGGCGTGTCGACGCGGAACCGTTCCGCCAGGAACGCCCCGTCGGACAGATCCACCGGCGCCCCCTTGATCCCCGTGCCGCCGATGTCCACGCCCAGCATCTCCATGGTCATGCCCTACCCGTGCCCCGATCTTCGCCACTCTAAAGAGCACGCCAAGTCACCGTCCTTCCCCCGCGCCCGCGCACCGTCCCCGAGCCTCCGCCCCCCTTGAACGCTCCCCAGATCCCCTCTAAGAGACCGACCGCCCATAAGCCCCCCGCCTTGTGCCCCCTCCGCCCCGCAGAGCCACAGCCCGCCCCTCAGCCCGAAACACGCCCCCTCGCCCACCCCCTCCGCGGTCGCCTCCGCCTCCGAGGTGAAAGACGCGGGTATCGGCCGGGGGCTTATGGGAACGGGCGCGCCCCGTCAGACTGGGGGCGTGAACGACTTCGATCTCGTTGTGCTCGGGTCCGGGCCCGGCGGGCAGCGCGCCGCGATCGCGGCGGCGAAGCTCGGCCGGCGGGTCGCCATCGTCGACCGCCGGGAGATGATCGGCGGGGTGTGCATCAACACCGGCACGATCCCGTCCAAGACGCTCAGGGAGGCCGTGCTCTACCTCACCGGGCTCAGCCAGCGCGAGCTGTACGGGCAGAGCTACCGGGTCAAGGAGGACATCACGGTCGCCGACCTGGGGATGCGGACCCAGCACGTGATCGGCCGCGAGGTGGACGTCGTCCGCAGCCAGCTCGCCCGCAACCACGTCACCGTCCTCCCGGGCACGGGCAGGTTCCTGGAGCCGAACGCGATCGGCGTGGCGGGGGACCGGGACCGCGAGCGCAAGGTCACCGCCGACCGGATCGTGATCGCGACCGGCACCCGTCCGGCCCGGCCGGGCAGCGTGGAGTTCGACGACCGGACCGTGATCGACTCCGACGGGATCATCCATCTGGAACGGATCCCCGAGACGATGGTCGTGGTCGGCGCCGGGGTGATCGGGATCGAGTACGCCTCGATGTTCGCCGCGCTCGGCACCAAGGTCACCGTGGTCGAGCGCCGCGACCGGATGCTGGAGTTCTGCGATCTGGAGATCGTCGAGGCGCTCAAGTACCACCTGCGCGACCTGGCGGTGACGTTCCGGTTCCGCGAGACGGTCGCCTCGGTCGAGCGGATGGCGCGCGGCGCGATCACCGTCCTCGAGAGCGGCAAGCGGATCCCGGCCGACACGGTGATGTACTCGGCCGGGCGGCAGGGCATGACGGACGGCCTGGCCCTTGAGGCGGCGGGCCTGGCCGCCGACCACCGCGGCCGGATCAAGGTGGACGAGAGCTACCGCACCGAGGTCCCGCACATCTACGCGGTCGGCGACGTGATCGGCTTCCCGTCCCTGGCCGCCACCTCGATGGAGCAGGGCAGGCTCGCCGCCCACCACGCCTGCGGGGAGCCCGTCGCCGAGATCCCCGAACTCCAGCCGATCGGGATCTACACGATCCCCGAGGTCAGCTTCGTGGGCCGTACCGAGGACCAGCTCACCGAGGCGAAGGTGCCGTTCGAGGTGGGGATCTCCCGCTACCGCGAGCTGGCGCGCGGGCAGATCATCGGCGACTCGTACGGGATGCTGAAGCTCCTGGTCTCGCCCGAGGACCACTCGCTGCTCGGCGTGCACGTCTTCGGCACCGGAGCCACCGAACTGGTCCACATCGGACAGACCGTGATGGGCTGCGGCGGAACGGTCGACTACCTCGTCAACGCCGTCTTCAACTATCCGACGCTCGCCGAGTCGTACAAGGTGGCGGCGCTGGACGCCATGAACAAGATGCGCCACATAGCGCGCCTAACGGAATGACCCCGTCGATCTCACTCCGGCCCCTCCGGGATCAGGAGGGCCAGAGCAGGTTCTCCAGCTCGGCGTCGATGTCGATGAACTGCGACTCCTGCCCGGCCGGGACCGCCTGGTACGTGCGGTGCAGGAAATCGGCCAGGGGAGACAGCGGCACTTCGAACAGCGCGTTGCCGAAGGGCGACGACAGGGCGATGTTGAGGGTGTTCTCGTCCTCGGGCGAGGCCGGCCACACCTCCACGTCGCCGTCCCCGACCTTGCGCACGATGCCGACGGTGAGAAGTTCGCGAGCGAAGATCCACTCCACCGGCTCGTCGTCGCCGACGTAGAAGGCCATGCGGATGGCGTACGGGTCGTCGGCCGCGTACTCCAGCCCGGCGAGCAGGGGGACGGTCGTGCGGTCAGGGACGACGAGACGAAGGCCCAGCTCCGCTGAGACGGTGGTGCTGCTGTTCATGAGCATTCCTTCAGACGTCGGTCCCGCTGGCGCGCGGGCGTTCCGGTGGGAACTTCATCCCCTCTCACGGATGTCCCCGCGATCTATGACGCGTAACTGAGGGAAGTTGTGGGAACATTCCGCCACCCTTGCCCTATGTGATCTATCTCACGTTCGCAAAAGTGCTCTCTGACCTGGGCAAAGTGGACGAAAACGGAACCCCGTGGGGGCTCCCGGGCGTTGGGAGGACGACACCGGCCGTCAGGGTGTGTGAGGATCGGCGGGGCATACCCGCCGTACCGGCCGTCCTCCTGGCATAGGGTAATAACGTGGCGATCAACCATGAAAAGGATGTCCCGGCGGCGCTCGGCGAGGACCTCCCCCCGCCCGACGCGCAGGTCGAGGACGAGCCCAACGTCTTCGTGCGCTTCCGCGAGACCATCCGCCGCAACGCCCTGCTCAACACCACGTGGCGGATCGGCGTCTTCACCGTCGGGTGACCGTCCTCGCGGGCGGCCTGGTGATGATGGTCGCCCCCGGCCCCGGCATCCTCGGCATCCTCGTGGGCCTCGCGATCCTGGCGACCGAGTTCGCCTGGGCCCAGCGCGCCCTGCACCACGCCAAGGCCGCCGCCGAACGGGCCAAGGAGAAGGCGCTCGACCCCCGCACCAAGCGCCGCAACACCATCGTGGCCGTCCTCGGCGGCCTGCTCGCCGGCGCCGTCGTCATCGCCTACCTGGTCGTCTACGGATTCAACCTGCCGTGGAACGTCGAGGACCTCACCTTCTGGAGCTGATCGTCCATCACTTAGCGTGATGGTATGGCGCACCTCACTCCGGAACACGCCCGCCGCCGCACCCCGGCCGAACACTGGGCCGCGTTCCGCGAGTCGCCGTTCGTCCCGGCGGTGGTCCTGCTGTTCATCCTGGCCGCCGCCGCGGGGCTGTTCGCGGGCTCGTACTGCTACGCGCTCGCCAACCCCGTCCCGCACCACGTCCCCGTCGCCGTCACCGGCCACGGGCAGTCGAACCACTTCACCAGGTCCATCGACAAGCGCCTGGACGCCTCCCTCTCCGTCCACCCGTACTCCTCGTACGCCGCCGCCCGCAGGGCCGTCGAACAGCAGAAGGAGTTCGCCGTCCTCGACCTCCAGGGCACCCGCGCCACCCTGGACGTCGCGGCCGCCGCCGGCGCCTCCGTCGCCCGCCTCCTCGTCGAGGCCGCCCCCGTCGCGGGCCGCGAGGTCGGCGTCCCGGTCCAGGTCCGCGACATCAAGCCGCTCCAGTCGTCCGACCCCCAGGGCCTGGCGATCTTCTACATCTCCCTCGCCGCCGTGATCATCGGCTTCGTGGGCGCGATCCAGCTCAGCGTGCACGCCCGCGCCCTCAACGCCGGCGAACGCATCGCGTTCATCGCCGCCTACGCCGTACTCGGCGGCTTCACGATCTGCGCCATCGTCGACTGGCTCCTCGGCGTCCTCGACCTGCCGTTCAAGGAATCCTGGGCCATCCTGGCCCTCACCATGTTCTGCAGCGGCATGGTCTTCACGATGTTCAACACCCTCGTCGGCCGCTGGGCCATGATCCCCACCTGGGGCCTGATGGTCCTCATCGGCAACCCGTCCTCAGGCGGCGCCGTCTCCTGGCCCCTCCTGCCGTCCCCCTCGGCGCCATCGGCCGCTGGCTCCCCCGGGCGCCTCCGTCAACGCCCAGCACACCGCCATCTACTTCGGCGGCCACCAGCACGTCCTCCCGTTCGTCATCCTCGCCGTCTGGACCCTGGTCGCGACCACCGTCTTCGTCGTCTGGCGCCACCGCCACCCCGGCGGCCGCACCAAGACCCCCGCCCACGCGGCCCCATAACGAGGCGCGAACACCCCGCCACATGCGCTAGAGTTTCGGACGTCGGAACGCCTCACCGCGCTCCGCCAGGGCGATTAGCTCAGTGGGAGAGCGCTTCGTTCACACCGAAGAGGTCACTGGTTCGAACCCAGTATCGCCCACCCCCACCCCACAGGCCCTCCCGCACCACAGCGGCAGGGCCTTCTTGATCGACTGGGAGATTCTGGGAGATCATCTCCCTCTCACCCAACTGAGGTCACAAGAACGACCGGGCGGACGTTCCACACCGGTCCCAGGCGTCTGCCCGGGGCCAGGGCACGGGCGACCTCGGCGCGGCCCGGCGCGCGTCGACCCAGTGCCACGCCTGGGACACCAGCACGGCGTCGAAGCTGCTGTCGGGCAGCGGGATCGATTCCCCGCTACCCGCCAGAGCACGCACCTGAGGCACCGCCGCGACCAGTTGCGCCCGCATACCGCGCGATGGTTCCACCGCCGTCACTTCCAGCCCACGGGCCCGCAGTTGCCGGGTCAGCTTGCCGGTGCCCGCCCCAAGGTCGAGCACTCGGTGCCCCGTACCGGCGACCAGCCAGTCCACCGCCTCTGCCGGATACTGCGGACGCCCAGGCTCGTAAGCGCCTGCCGCAGCGCCGAACGATGCGGCCTGCGCTGCCCGGTCATACTCACCCGCCGTTCCGCTCGCCACGAGCGAAACCCTAGCCAGAA
This sequence comes from Actinomadura sp. J1-007, assembly GCF_009793335.1. Taxonomy (GTDB): domain Bacteria; phylum Actinomycetota; class Actinomycetes; order Streptosporangiales; family Streptosporangiaceae; genus Spirillospora; species Spirillospora yumaensis. The sequence goes on from NZ_WING01000001.1 coordinate 7,127,959, forward strand.
GCACTGTTCCCACCGCGCTCCCAGGACCACCCCACGAGGCAGTCGACCCGGTATGCCCAGCGGGATTCGGAGGTGGCCCGACGATCTGCGGACTGAACAAGGACCAACAGAGTAGGTAGGCCGCGGTTTCGTGCTGGGATGGAGGTATGGAGAGCGATGCCTCCCTCCCACCATGCCGTCCGCGTCTCCAGGGCGCAGCAGGGCCCGGACAGAGGACTTCCACGAGGCTGGGCGGTGCTGGGTGAACACGGGTGACACCGGCAGGGGCGACCAGCAGATGCTGATCTGGCTGAGCCTTCCCTTCGGCCTGCTCCTCGCGCACATCGTCCACCAGGTCGGCGGTCTGGGCTTGTGGGCGTCGGCGCCGGTGTTCCTCGCCGTGACCGGTTCGGTGCACCTGGTGTGGGAGGCCGCACGGCGGTACGCGTACCTTCTGCGGGTTGTGCGGCTGGCCGTCGGGGTTGGAGTCGCCGGGTTCTGTTTCTTCTTCTCCGCCGTGGCGGCCTTGCCGCCTGGCGCCTACCACGATGTAGGGCCGGGAACGGCCATCGACGATTACTCCAACCCTCTCACCTTCTGGCAGCTGTTCATCTCGTTGGCGTGTGGGCTCGCCGCCTGCGCGGCATTCCGCGCGATCATGGGTTGGCGCGTGCGGTCACTGTGGCTCTGCTGCGGCCTGACCTTTCCCCTCTGCAAGGTCCTGCTGGACATCTTTGTCATCTGACCAAGATCATCCGACCCGGGATCATCTGATCACGGCGGTCGGGTGAGCGGACAGGCCCGCCAGGAAGATGTATGCCGGTGGAATGCGCCGATCACATCGTGATCGGCCGCCTGGACCCTGACCCTGGACCACGCCCGGCAACGCTGCCATACCGACTACACCGATGCCGAGCTGGCCCATCACCGGATCGACAGCCCGTCCCGAACGTCACGGCGGATGACCGCGTGCAGCCCGATCTTGGACTGCCGCGCCATTCGCCCCCCTCACGCCGGGTGGCACAGCCGGTACTCCCACCGGGAGCCCGAGAGTTGCTGGAACTCATCAACACAGCAGCCCAACGGCCAGGGCGTTGCCCAAACTCATCAACGAACGTTGCCGATACGCGCAGACGAAACCAGTCGTAGCGGCTCCGTCTCTACTCGTCCAGCCGTGGGTCTCTGCCGGAGGTGTCCTCGCGGGTGGGGTCCCACAGGGGGCCTGCGAAAAGTTCCACGGCTGCGATGAACTCCTCCTGGTCGCCGACCGCGGCTGGTACCGCCGGGAAGACCACGTACGCGCCGAACTCCTCGTGGTAGGGCAGTTTCGCCTTCCTCGGCAGGGTGTAGCCCTCGGCCAGCCATGCCAGCAGGTGATCCTGGAGTGTCGCGTTATCGCCTCTGCCGACCCGGACGCCGCGGATCCCGACGCGAGTGATGTGCCGCCAGGGGATGCGCGTGGTGTCGTTCTCGGTGCCGACCTCCAGCCCGTTGGGATCCAGCACCAGCCGGGGGGTCTCTCGCGGCACCAGTAACAGCACGACCAGGAAGGTGATGAAGACGCCCTCGCTGATGTGCGCGGCGATCGACCATCCGCTCCCCAGGCTCATGGCGACCGCTCCCGGCACCAGGCTGAACGCCAGAAAGACCGCGATGGACAGGCACATTTCGCCGAGTCCCACGCCGTTCAGGTCGGTGGGGAAGCGGGCCATCGGCGTCACGCCGGCCATCGGCTGCGGTGGCGCACCGGCCAGGGTGCGGGGCGCGGTCGTGGCATCGGCGGCCACGACGGGACGCAGCAGGGACAGATCGCCCGCCGTGTTGATGACCCGCTGCTGGGGGCGGGGCATCCCGCCGCGCGCGCAGGCCGCGTCCAGCTCGCGGAACAGCGCGTCCAGCGTGGGCGGTTCGCCCATGCCCGCCCGGTACCGGTTCAGCGTCCGCAGCAGTTCCCCGGTGAACGCCGTGTACCTGCGGCCGAGCGGCGAGTGCGCGGTCGCGTTGGCCGAAGTCGACGTGAGGGTGTAGGTGCCGGCGACGTTCAGCTCGCCGCTCATCAGCGAGGACGGATCGGCCATCGCTTCGAACGCCCGGCCGGAGAAGCAGCAGTCCAGTATCAGCAGCGGACGGCCGCGGGACTGCCCGCGATCTCCTCGCGGACCCGTTCGAACGGCAGGCCGCCGTAGCCGACCGTCGCGGGGCTGCTGGCCGTGACGGCAAGGTGGAGTCGGCCGCGCGTGTCGAGCAGGCCGTGCCCCGAGAAGTACACCAGCAGCACATCGGTGGCCCACCGGGCGGTGTCGGCGATCCGTACGCCCAACTCGCGCGGTTCGCGCACGTCCTCGACGAGGTCGCACAGCTCCGGGGAGAAGACGCCGCGCTCCGCGTCCGTGAGCAGGCCGCGCAGCGCGACCAGGTTGTTGTGCACCGAGGGAAGGTCGGGCAACTGGCCGGACTCGTAGGTTCCGGTGCCGATCAGCAGCGCCGCGGACCGTCTCCGGTCAGGGAGTCGCACCACCGGTCGCCCCTTCACTCCGTTCCGGTGTCCGCATCCTCACCCGTCAGCCGCCGGACGTCCTCGATGACCGCCTCCGGATCACGGGCCCGCTCCACGGTCACCTCGACGCTGCCGCCGTCCGGCCGGGTCACCTTCACGCGCACGTCCGCGGTGCGGTGCCGCAGCCATACCGACAGCGAACGAGCCAGCACCGCGCCCACTCCGCCGCTGCCCAGCGCGACGGCCAGCCCGTCGAACGCGGCGCCCATCTCCCGCGCTCCACCGGCGCCCGAACCAGCTCCACCCGTCCCCGCAGTACGTCCTCACGCCGCAGCCAGTCACTCAGCGAACGAAGGTCGTCCTCACCGCCGTCCGGTACCGTGATGGCGACCTTCTCCCACACCCGAGCCTCGGTCATCCCGCCAGCTTCGGCCAGTTCCCTCCAACCGGCAAGCGCTTTCCGTACGCTCCCAGCGGTCGTCCAGAAACCGCGCCCGACGCAGGCCGGCCCTAGGGGTTGGGCGTGCCAGCCGCTTCTCCAGCGCCGACAGCGCAAGCATCTGGTGCTTGGCCTTCTCGCTGCGGCCGTAGGTGTGGCAGAACGCCCGGTCAGGTGAGGTGTCGGCGTCCGGCCGCAACCACGGCGACACATCGACCGCCAGCACGATCTGCCCATCGGCCGCCAGGGGCAACGGCAGCGCGGCCAGCGCCCACCGCAACTGCTCCGCATCGATACGCCCGCAATTCAACGCGTCGTGCATCGCCCATGACCACGGCGATGCTCGGGCGCCAGTGCCAGATCCACCAGAGTCCGGACCGGCCCGTCGGTGCACAACACCGCGTCCGCCAGCTCAAACAGCACGCATCCGCCCGTCCGGTCAGGCACCCGTAGAACTCCGCCCGGAACCCGGTCAACACCCCAAGCTCCTCGACACGCACCCGCGCATCCAGAAGGTTCAACCCCTCAACGACCTTAACCGCCGGTCACCCGTTCACGACGGCACCGTCCACCACCGGGCTGGTTGTACGCGTGGTTCCTGGCCCCACTCGGAGGTGGGGGGAGACGTTGCGGCTGCCCGGCCCGCTCGCCCACATTCCGCAGTAGCAGCGGCGAAATTTTCTCCGGCGGTGCCGAGTTACACTCCTACGATCGCGAAAAGCGATGTTCCGCGGGTCCACCCGGCGGACATCGTTCGTACACCGATGCAGATGGTTCTGATCGGTGAGCGTCTCCTTGCCGAGATCGGGCATCCGGCCCGCCTTCGGCGCTGACCATCGCCGGCGCGTGTCGGCGCGACAGAGGAGCGCACAATGCAGAAGACCATCGCCATTGTCGGAGCGGGACTGGGCGGGCTGACGCTCGCACGGGTGCTTCAGGCTCACGGTGTCGCCGCGACGATCTACGAAGGTGAGGCTTCGGCGGCGTCCCGTGAGCAGGGCGGTCTGCTCGACATCCAGGAGGAGACCGGACAGGTCGCGCTTCGCGCAGCCGGTCTCTACGACGAGTTCCTCGCTCTGGTCCGCCCGGGCGAGGACGCCAAGCGCGTGGTCGACAGCCACGGCACGATCCTGTTCGACATGCCCGCGGATCCTGGTTCGGCCCGTCCAGAGGTGGATCGTGGCGAGCTCAGGCGCCTGCTCATCGACTCGCTCGCGCCCGGGACCATCAGGTGGGATCACAAGCTCGCCTCGATCCGGCACCGTCCGGAGGGCGGCTACGACCTCGCCTTCGCGCAAGGTTCCGCCGCGCGCGCCGACATCGTCATCGGCGCGGACGGTGCCTGGTCGAAGGTGCGTCCGCTGCTCACCTCCGCCAAGCCCGCCTACAGCGGGACCTGCTTCATCGAGATCGCCCTCGCCCCGGGCGGCCAGGACCGCCGGGCGAGCGTGGCCGCGATCGGCAGCGGCACGCTGATGGCGGTCGCGCCGGGCAAAGGCATCATCGCCCATCGCTACGCCGACGGGCACGTGCGCGGATACGTGGCGCTGAACAAGCCCGAGAGGTGGATGATGTCGATCGACTTCGGCGACCCGTCCGCGGGCCTTCGCCGACTTGCCGACGAGTTCGACGGCTGGTCGCCACTGCTTACCGCCTTCGTGACGGAAAGCGACGCGCAACCGTGGCTCCGACCCATCCATGCCCTGCCCGTCGGGCTCAAATGGGACAGGGTGCCCGGCGTGACGCTCGTCGGCGACGCCGCGCATCTGATGTCGCCCTTCGCCGGCGAGGGTGCGAACCTCGCCATGTACGACGGCGCCGACCTGGCGAGCGAGCTGGTTGAGCAACCCGACACCGAGGTCGCGCTCACCGCCTACGAAGAGCGGCTGTTCCCGCGCAGTAGCGACGCCGCCGGCCGCTCGGCGAAGAACCTGGAGATCTTCTTCGGTCCGCAAGCACCGCAGAGCGTAGTCACACTGTTCGATCACTCCTGACACCAGCCCGGTTTCGCGATCTTGAGCCGCTGGCGGATCGTGGCCGGCATGACGCCGAGCCCGCGCTGCTCGACGATGTGGTCCGGTGCCGGTCGATCCGCGGCGCCCCGGCCGGTGGTCGCGGGCACGCCGTGGTTTGACCGGCGCGAGGGGCATGCCGTCCGGGCGCCGTACCCGGACGGCAGAGGGCTGCTACAGGAGCGGCAGCGCCTTTTGGACAGTGAAGAACACGCCCTTGAAGTTGGCGTCGATGCCATGGTCGAAGTCCTGCTCGGTGATGTTCTCGAACGGCAGGAACGTGCCGGTGCCCGCGTTCGCGAAGAGGCCGTCGAGCCGGCCGTGACGGTCCCGGACGGTCTCCGTCAACGCGTCCACCGCGCCGAGGTCGGCGGCGTCGGCCACGACGCCCGAGGCACTGGGGCCGAGTTCTTCGACGGCCGCGTCAAGCCGTGCGCGGGTGCGGCCGGTGACGATGACGTGGGCGCCTTCGGCGACGAGGCGGTGTGCCGTCGCCAGCCCCATGCCGCTGGTGCCGCCAGTGATGAGGACGGTCTTGTCGGTGAAGCGGTTCATACCGGTGTTCCCGTCAGGGTGTGAGCGAGGTGGTCGCTGAGGTGGGGCAGCCAGTCGGGCCGCGCGTTGCCGAGGAGATGGTCCCCGTGCGGGACGGACAGGTAGCTGCCGTGCGGGGCCAGACGGGCCAGGGGCTCCCCGTTCGTCACGCCGGGGATGACATCCTGGTCGCCGTCCACGACCAGCAGCGGGGCCGTGATGCGGGGTGCCAGGGCGGCGAGGTCAACCTGGCGTACGAACTCGTGGGCGGCGTCGGCACCCCCGGTGCGCATGGCCATGATGTCCCGTACGGGCGGAGGCAGTCGCTCCCAGTCGAGGCGGAAGGGACCGCTGACGGTGGCGAGGGCCGCCACGCGCGGCTCCAGCGCCGCGGCCCGGGCCGCGAAGTAACCGCCCAGGCTCAGGCCGACGAGCCCGATGCGTGCGACGCCGAGGGCGTTGATGACCCGGCCCACCACCCGCTCGTAGTCCGGGACGAAGGTGGTGGTGGCCGCGAGCACGCCCTGTCCGGGGCCGTCCATCGCGAACACCGCAAGACCCCTGGCCAGCAGCGCGGACATCAGATCGAGGAACTCCTCCTTGGCCGAGTCGAGGCCGGGGACGACGACCACGGTTCCCGGCGCGTCGGCGGGGCCGCGCAGCCAGCCGGTGAATCCCTCGCCGTTCACCCGCCGCGCATCGGGCTCCAGCACGGTGAGGGCTCGGCCCAAGGCGTGATCCGCCTCGGCGGCGGCACGATGTGCCTCCGGGTACGGCGCCAGGGTGGCCAGGTGGAACCATCGGGCCGCCATCAGGAGGTGCTCACCCTTCGAGAGCGGTGATGCCGCGTCCTGCGCACGCCGGAGGTGGTCGTGTCCGGTACGCAGGAAGGACGGCCCCCAGTCGGCGACGCAGGCGAGGCCGTTGGTGACGCGCCGGTACTCGTGAGGGTCCACGCCCGTTCCGGTGGCGCGTGTCCACTGGGCGGCGGCGAACTCGGTGGCACTCATCGTGCTCCTCCGGTCAGCAGGACGGCCTTGCCGCGTATCCGGCGCTCTCGCAGGTCGACCAGGGTGTCCGCGGTCCGTGCCCAGTCGGTGACGCGGCCGATCTCCGGGTGCAACCGGCGCTGTTCCACGAGCCTCACCAGGGCTGCGAGATCGGAGCCGTACGGGGCGCCCGCATAGTGGAAGTGCTGGATCGTGACGCGCTCGGGCCCGCCGAGGAGCTGGAAGAAGTCAAGGGTCGCCGGGGTGCGGCTCGCCTGGCCGAACCAGACGAGCGTGCCGCCCGGGCGCACCTTCGACAGGGCGACGGGCAGATCCGGCCCGCCCGTGGACTCCAGCACGACATCGAACGGTCCCTGAGCCGCCGCGACCTCGTGCACCACCGTCGCGCCCAGCTCCGCGAGCCGTTCACCGCGTACCGGTGTGGCCGTCACCGCGGTCAGTTCGGCTCCCGCGCCGACAGCCAGCTCGGTGACGTAGTGGCCGACGCCGCCCGAGGCGCCGGTCAGGAGCATCCGTCGGCCGGCCGGGAAACCGGCCGTCCTCAGCAGCCGCAGGGCGGTGATCCCGGCCAGGGGCAGAGCCGCCGCCCGTACGCTGTCGATGCTGTCCGGGAGCGCCGCGAGGGAGTGCGTGGGCACGGCGGCGTACTCGGCCCAACCGCCCTGCGCCGGGTGCCCGACCACGCGGGTGCCGATGCCGGGGCCGGAGCCGTCGGTCGCCGCCTGTACGACGAGCCCTGCGATGTCCTTGCCGGGCAGCAGCCTCGGCCCGGGGCGTTCGAGGAGGAAGGTCTCGCCCCGGTTCGGCGCGATCGCCTCGACCTTGATCAGGGCCTCATCGGGCTCCGGCACGGGCTGGGGTACCTCGGCGAAGGCGACCGGCCGCGCCGCTTCCCCCGTGGGAATCAGTCTTTGCATGGGGAGGATGCAACCCCCGCGGCCGCCCCACGATCCAACAACGAACGAGCACAGCCGACAACGTTCGGTTGTCACCTATGGTGGGCGCCATGGATCTTGACGTGGCGCAGGTACGTGCCTTCGTGCGCACCGCCGAGGAACTGCACTTCGGGCGGGCGGCCGGAACCGTCGCCATCTCCCAGCAGGCACTGTCCAAGAGGATCGCGCGGCTGGAATCCCTGCTCGGTACCGAACTGTTCCGGCGCGGCGGCAACAGCGTACGCCTCACCGAGGCCGGACAGCGTTTCCTCCTGCCGGCCCGGCAGGTCGTGGCCGCCGCCGACGCCGCTGTCGCGGCAGTGGTCGGCACGGACGATCCGTTGCGGGTGGACGTCTGGGGTCACCTCTTTGCGCCGATGCGGACGCTGGCCCAGGTCGCCGGACGGGCCGGAGAGCTGACGTTGGGGCACGGGCGTGATCTGCCGTCGGTGACGACGGCACTGCTGCGCGGCGACATCGACGCGGCCTTCGGTCGCGTCCACCCCCCGCTGCCCGCCGGCCTTGCCCACCGCCTCGTCCGCCTCGAGCCGGTGGATGCCGTCCTGAGCGAGGACCATCCGCTCGCAGCCGAACCGGCGCTGCGACCGGACCAGTTGCGCGGCAGCACGCTGTGGGCGCCCGGCCCGCTGAACCGGCTCGACTTCCTCGACCGGTTCGCCGACCGGTTCGGCATCCAGAACACGGCGACGAGCGTCAACCTGGGGCTTGCCCACTTCCTTGCCGAGGTGGCGGAAGAGCCGCGACGCTTCTCGCTGGTACCTGCGGATGTGCCACTGCCGGAGGTCCCCGGACTGAGTTCCGTCCCCCTCGTCGATCCCACGCCGCTGTACGCCTGGTCACTGCTGTGGCGCACCGGCAACGGGCACCCGGGACTGACCAGCCTCACCGCCGCCTGCGCGGGAGAAGCCGGGCGCAGGCGATGGCTGGAGTACGACCCGGCTCGCGACTGGCTGCCCGAACCACCCACAAGCGATCCTGGAAGACCCCGCTCGCTATGAGCGGGAGGTCCTGGTGCCGCTGGCACGGGCCGCCGAGCCGCACGAGACGTGGCGCGTCTGGACGTATGACTTCCCGGTGTCTTTCAGTCGGTCCCGGCCATCGCGTCCTGGAGGTCGGGACGGGGACGGGATGGTCGGCGGGCCTGCTGGCGCGCCGGGTCGGCGCGGCGAACGTCGTCAGCGTGGAGATCGACGCTGCGCTCGCCGAGCGGGCGGCGGAGAATCTGCGGGCGGCCGGTATCGAGGGCGTACGGGTGATGGTCGGGGACGGGACCCTGGGCTGGCCGGAAGGCGCCCCGTACGACCGGGTGCACGTCACGGCCGGGACGGTGCGGATCCCGTACGCGTGGGTGGAGCAGACCCGTCCCGGCGGGGTGGTCGTGCTGCCGTGGATGCCCGGCTATGCGTCGGGGTATCTGGTGCGGCTCACCGTCGCCGGGGACGGCACGGCGTCCGGGCCGATCGGGGAGCCGTGCGGGTTCATGCCGCTGCGCGCCCAGCGGACACCGGTCCGGCCGATCGAGGGCGAGGAGCGGGAGTCACCGGCGACGGTGCCGCCGCAGCGGCTCGCCGAGGCGGGGGAGGGGTTCAACGTCGCAGCGGCCGCGCTCCTGCCCGGGGTCGAGGGCGGCGGGTCCGTGAACCCGGTCGACGGGTCGTTCCGGTTGGCGCTGCGCGAACGTGACGGCGATTCGCACGCTCTGGCGATCCACCCGGCCGGGACGCGGACCGCCGAGGTCACCCAGCGCGGCACCCGCGATCTGTGGGACGAACTGGTGGCGGCGTGGCAATGGTGGGTGGATTGGGGCCGACCCGGGCGGGAGCGTTTCGGCCTGACGGTGGACACCGAAGGCATCAGAGCGTGGCTTGAGCGCCCCGATCGCATTTCGGTCGCGGCCGCGATGCGGGCCGTGCCCCGGCACCTGTTCGCCCCCGACGCCGGGTGATTCAGCCCCGACCACGGAGCCGACGCCGGAGTGGGCCGTCCACCGGCGGTCCGCGCCCGAGGGCTGGTGGGCGGCCGTCTACGCCGACGGCTCCCTGATCACCCAACGCGATGACGGCGCGGTAGCCGCCGACGCGGCGGCCGGGCCCCCGACCAGTTCGCTGTCGGCGCCGGGCGTCGTCGGCGAGTTCCTCGGGCTGCTGGAGGCGCGGTCCCGTGATCGGGTGCTGGAGATCGGGAGGGCCGCTGACGAAACTCTTTGATCAGCGGCGACGTGAAGCCCCGGACCGCCGAATTCCACGCCAGCGAGATCATCTTCCACTCTCCGCCGGGCAGCGGGGAGGGGCCGACAAAGGTCCCGACCTGCACGGTAGGCGATCACCTCTAAGACGACCACCCCGATGTTGCCGAAGGCAAGCAACTGGGCCGTCAGCCCCTGGCGCAGTGACCTGCGCGAGACCCCACCCGGGCCGATCTGAGCGCAGTCGCCGACCCGGCGCCCTCGTACATCGGAGGCTCCTGTTCCCTCGCCGGGACGTCGAATCCGGGGAGGCGGGCTAGTACCGCTGTGCGTACCAGGTCGGTTGCTCGCCGAACATGGCCTTGAAGTCGCGGATGAAGTGGCCCTGATCGGCGTAGCCGAGGTCGGCCGCCAGCGCGGCCCAGTCGATCGCCCCGCCGGCGGCCATGCGTGCGGTCACCTCGTGCAGGCGGTAGCGGCGGATCACCCACTTGGGCCCGATGCCGACGTACTCCGCGAACAGCCGTTGCAGCCCCCGCATGCTCAGCCCGAGCTCGCCAGCAAGGTGTTCGACCCTGGTCACGGCCTTGTCCTTGGCGATCAGCTCGACCGCGGCCACCACCTGGCGTACCCGGGGGTCGTCGTCCGGCAGGTGCTCCAGCAGGAAAGCGTCCACGGTCGGCACGTCGAGCGTCGTGGGCAGGTCCGGGCCGAACACCTCGGCCGCCGGGACGACGCGGTCGGTGATCGTCGAAACGGAGGCACCGAGGAACGGGCGGAAGCAGCCCGGCCGGAACGCGACACCGAAGACGTGGTCGCGGCCCTCAAGGATCTTGATCCGGTAGCCGCTGCACACGCCGTTGACGTCCGCACGGCCGCCGCCCAATGACAGGTGCACATTCGGGTACGGCACGATCTTCTGCCGGTAGGGCTCGGCGTAGTCCCAGCGAGCCTCCCAGTACCGCTCCACCCAGGGTGCGAGCGCCGGCGACGGGTCGTGGAACGTGTGGCGCTGATACCTGGTCCACGCACCGCGCAGCTCACGAACGTCCCGCCCCACACGGCAAAGTGTATGTCGCCTTTGTCCAATACCCCTCCGGCGCGCGCCACCTAGCCTCCTCGCCATGTCGCATCTGTTCAACGCTGCCGAAGCCATGGCGGCAGTCGCCCGCCCCATCAACGACGACCAGCTCTCCAACAAGACTCCGTGCACGGAGTACGACGTGCGGGCACTGGTCAACCACCTGCTGTTCTGGGGCCGTCGCTCGCCGGCGGCGGCCGCAAGGAGTCCGTTCCGCAGCCGGCGGCCGCCGAGTCCGATGTGGACCTGGCGGCCGGCGACTGGCGCGGCCGCCTGCTCGCGCTGCTGGACGACATCACCTCGTCGTGGGCGCCGCCGAGCGCCTGGGAGGGCGAGACGAGCATGGGCACACCGCACACGCTGCCCGCGCCCGTCCTGGGCGACATGATCACCGGCGAGCTGGCCATGCACGCCTGGGACCTGGCGGTCGCCACCGGGCAGCGCCTGCAACTGCCCGCCGACCTGCTGACGCATCTGCACGACACGGTGTTCGCCAGCGTGGAGCAGGGGCGGGAGATGGGCATGTACGGACCGCAGGTCGCGGTGCCGGCCGACGCACCCACCTTGGACCGCATCCTCGGCCTGACCGGCCGTGATCCCGCCTGGGCGTAATCACCGACCGGTCACGCCGGATCGACCGGGCACATCACCCGCCCCGCAGCCTGAACCACCGGCGCTGAAACACCACCACGAACCCGCCCCGGGGCCGAGGCACACTCCTGGCGCCCGTCCCTTCGGCCCAGCGGTCACAGAAGACCGACCTCCGTAACGAACAAGAGCCCGGGGGCCTGCCAGTTCCGGGGCCGTTTCGTCACTGTGAGGCTGGGACTTTCGTCCGTGCCCCCGGGACCGGGTGGACCGCCGCCCTGCTGACCGAGTTCGGCGCCGGCATCCTCAGCGTCGAGGTCGATCCGGCCGTCGCCGACCAGGCCGCGGCCAACCTCAAGGCCGCGGGACATGCGCCGCGCCTGGTCGTGGGTGACGGCGCCGCAGGCTGGCCGCCCGGCGCGCCGTACGACCGCGTGCACGCCACGGCCGCCGTCGCGCGGGTGCCCTATCCGTGGGTGGAGCAGACCCGGTTAAGGGGCGGGAGTGACGAGGCCGGATTCGTAGGCGGTGATGACTAGTTGGGCGCGGTCGCGGGCGCCGAGTTTGGAGAGCAGGCGGCCGATGTAGGTTTTCACGGTGGCCAGGCTCAGGTGCAGGTGGTCGGCGATCTCGGTGTTGGACAGGCCGCGGGCGACCATGGTGAGGACCTGGCGTTCCCGGTCGGTGATGCCGTCCAGGGCGCGCGGGAGTGGACGTTCGGTCTGAGGTCGGCGGGCGAATTCGGCGATGAGGCGGCGGGTCACGGTGGGGGCCAGGAGGGCTTCGCCGGCGGCGACGACGCGGATGGCGTTGAGGAGGTCGGCCGGTGGGGTGTCCTTGAGCAGGAAGCCGGCGGCGCCGGCGCGCAGGGCCGCGAAGACGTGGGCGTCCAGGTCGAACATGGTGAGCATGAGCACTCGGACGTGCGGGGTGCCGGTGTCCTGGTGGATCTGGCGGGTGGCTTCGATGCCGTCCAGGTGGGGCATGCGCACGTCCATCAGGACGACGTCGGGCCGCAGGGTGCGGGCGAGTTCGACGGCTTCGGCGCCGTCGGCGGCCTCGCCGACGGCGGTGAGGTCGGGGGTGGTGTCGATGAGGGCGCGGAAGCTGCCGCGCAGCAGCGCTTGGTCGTCGGCGACCAGGACGTGGATCAGTTCGGTCACCTTACGCCGCCGTGGGGGCGCGGAAGGGTGGCGGTGACCGCGAAGCCGCCCTCGGGACGGGGCCCGGCGGTGAAGGTCCCGCCGTACATCGCGACGCGTTCGCGCATGCCGACCAGTCCGTGTCCGCCGGAGCCCGGTCGAGGTGGCGGGCGGCTCGCGCCGTCGTCGGTGACCTGGATGCTCACCTGGTGGGTCGTGATGTCCACCGTGGCCCGGCAGCGGGTGGGCGCGGCGTGCTTGACCACGTTGGTGAGGGCCTCCTGGACGATCCGGTAGACGGTGAGTTGAAGCGCTTCGGGAAGATCGTATTCGCCGGAGACGGTGAGTTCGACCTCGACTCCGGCGGCCCGGACGTGCTCGGCCAGGTCCTGGAATCCGCCGATGCCGGGCTGGGTGAGGTCGGTGTCCGGTGCGGAGTCCTGGCGGAGCATGTCCAGCAGACGCCGCATCTCGGCCAGGGCGTCGCGGCTGGCCGTCTCGATCACCCGCAGCGCCTGGCGGGCCTCTTCGGGGCGCGCCTCGGCGATGTGGTTGGCGACGCCCGCCTTGACGGCGATCAACCCCATGCCGTGCGTGACCACGTCGTGCAGCTCGCGGGCGATCCGCAGCCGCTCGTCGGCCAGGATCCGGCGCGCCCGCTGCTCGGCCAGGCGGGCCGCGTGCCACCTGCGGCGCCGCAGCAGGTGGCCGGTCAGCCACCCGGCGGCGGGCAGCAGCCAGGCCGCGGCCGTCCACCCGGCGGCCGCCGGCAGGCCGTACCGGGGATGGACGAGCTGGGCGACCGCCGCGGCGGCTCGATGGACGCGACGGTGCACAGCACGAGCGCGGTCGCCGCGAACGGATCCCACAGCACGCCGGCCACGGCCGCGACGCACGACAGGGCCGCCGCCGCGGTCAGCGCACGCCGGGGCCGGCGCCGCCGCACCGCGATGATCGCGCCCAGCGCAACCGCCACCAGGCAGGACGCCAGGAAGGGCAGGGTGAAGTCCGGCCGGTCCTTGAGCATGTTCCCGGCGACCACCACGTCCACCGCGACCATGACGGCCGCCAGCGGCACGTCCAGGGCGCGCAGCCGGCCCCGGCGCAGCCGCTGCGCCTGGCGGGCCGAGAAATCGGCTTCATCCACCAAACGCACGTTATCGGCGCAGGTCACCTGCCGCATCAGACCAGGATGGATCATCCCCGGGGAGGACCGTGCCGCCCTGCCGGCCGATGGTGTCCGCGCCGGGCTGAACCAGGATTGTCGGTCGCGGGCCGATCCGCCGAGGTGTGCCGCGCGGGCAGCCTGTGGGGCATGTCTTCAACGCAACCCTCGACACACCTCGCGCTCGCGTTCCCGGGACGGTGGCTCGCCGGGACCTCGCTGGTGCTCGGGCCCGTCCTGCTGCTGGCCGGGGTGCTCCTGCGGGCGAGGTTCCACTTCTTCTTCCCCGACCAGCTGGCCGCCTACGACCGGCACCCGACGCTGATGACGGCGTCCTACAGTTGCTTCGCCGCCGGAACCGTGGCGTTGTGCCCGGCCGTCAGCGCCCTGGCCACCCGCATCGCCGCCACCCGCCCGACGTTGGCGGCCTTCGGCGGCGGCCTCGCCCTGCTGGGCCTCTTCGCCCGCACCTTCCACGCCGGAGCGGACCATCTGGCCTTCCAACTCGTCGACACGCAGGGACGACGGTCGGCCACTACCGCCGTCGCCGGCTCCTACCAGGCGTTCCACATCTTCCAGTACGCCTCATTCGCGATCATGCTCGGCTGGCTCGTGCTGGCAGTCGGGGCCTGGCGCTCCGGCGTGCTCGGCCCCATGCGCTGCCTCGCACTGGCGCTCATGGCGCTCCTGCCCCTCGGAATCCTGAAGGGCACCACGCCCTTGTCGATCGTCGGCACGGCGGGACTGTGCGTCGCGCTCGTCCCGCTCGGCCTTGCGACCCTCCGCGACGGCCCCCGCCCCGCCCGCAGGTCGTTGGCCTGGTTCGGCATCGCCGCCCTGGCGGTGACGACCCTGGGATTCGTCTCTTCGCTGGGATGATTCGCCTTGGGAGCGGGATCGGTCTCGGGACTGTGCTCGATCAAGGCGCTCCGGCCCTTAGGGCTCGGGTCAGGCGGCGGGTCATCAGTGTGGTCGCTGCCCAGGTCGGGTGGGCTTCGGAGTGCTGGGGCAGGCGTGCGTAGTCGCGGACGTTGCGGCGGGCGCGCACCAGCCAGGACAGGGTGCGCTCGACCACCCAGCGGCGCGGGACGACCACGAACCCCGGAATGCCGGCGGGACGGGACGCGATCGCCAGCGACAGGTTGAGGAACGAGCCCGTCCAGGTGACCAGGGCTCCGTCGTAGCCGCGGCCGGCCTTGCCGACGGTCTCGGCGGCGCGGACGGTCTGGCTGTCCAGCACGCGACGGGATTGGGCGCGTAACCGTGGCGGGCGCGGGCACAGGCGCGCAGCTGGTCGCGGATGCGGGCGACGACCCCGGCGCGCGCCCAGCGGGCGAAGACCTGCCCTGATGTGGCGAGTGCGGTCAGCGGGGGCGGCGGGCGGGGTCTTGTTTGGCGAGGGCGGCGCCGACGGCTTCGGCTGTGACGTTGGTGTAGATCGCCAGGGAACGAATGTTGGCGTGGCCGCTGAGGCCCATCAGCATCGGGGCGGACCAGCCGTCCTCGGCCAGGTGGGTGAGGCGAGCATGGCGGAGCTGGTGAAGAGTGAAGCCGCGTTTGCGCCGGTCGTGCTTCTTAGTGCTCTGCTTGAACAGGTACTCGGCGCGTTCGTACGACAGCCGGCCGCGGCCGGTGCGGGGGCACAGATCAGCGTCGGCAGGCATTCGTGCGGGCGCGGGGCGCCGGTCGGCCAGGAACAGCGGGCCGCTGGTGCGGCCGTTGATCAGGCGCGGGAGCAGGCGGGCGGTGCTCGACTGCCAGTGGATCCAGCGGGTGGTGCCGCCTTTGCCGAGGATGCGGCCACGTTTGTTGTCCAGGTCCAAGTGCTCGATGTTGAGTGCCAGGACCTCATCAGCGCGGGCGGCTGATTCGTAGGCCAGCCGCCAGAGTGTCTTTTCGCGCAGCGGCACGTCGCGGCGGTCCAGCAGCGCGGTGATGATGTGCCGATCGATGGCGCGCGTACGGTCCCGGGGCTCGGGGCGTCGTTCGATGAGTGCGGCCAGGTCGGTGGTGATCCAGCCGCGGCCGGGCGCGGCCGCCCAGGCGCAGAAGGAACGCAGGGCCGAGCGGTGCCGGTTCCAGGTGCGCGCGGCAGCGTCGCCCCACGCATGGTCGAACAGTGTGGCGGTCTGTTCTGCGGTCACCTGGGCCAGGGGAGCGGGGTCTCCGAACTCGCGGCGTAGCCGCCGCATCGTCTGGCCGTAGGAGCGCAGCGTGTCGGTGTCCAGGTCGCGGCGGGCCAAGAACGCGTCGGCCGCCTCGGCCAGGGTGACACCGGCGACAGGAACGGCACGAGCGCTCATCAGATCCGGAAACCTCGCGACCGAAGGCGGGTGCGCAACTCAGCGTCGTTGCGGGGTACCGTCCTGGGGCTGTGGCCCAGATGGCCGGCCGGGCAGCGGGGACGATTCTGGTCGGCCCTGGAGTTGATCCTCACACCTGCCACCTGTTCGTGGCGATCAGACCCGCCGGGCCCGCAGGGCCGGTGAGCGCCCGGCCATTTCCTGCTTTGGCCACGGCAGCAGCACTCCGGGCACCGGACGTACCAGGGTGCCCGTCGATGGTCATGATTGCCTGCCGTCTTCCAATGCCCAGCAGGGCTGTCCAGATCGTCGTGGTCGAGACGGCCCGGCATCACCACCGGGTCCTCTTGTCGGTGACCGCCATCCGGCGGATCTGGTCTACGCCCACGGAATAGCGCGCACCGCGCAGGTCCGCACCGCGCAGGTCCGTACCGTCCAGGTTCGCGCCGCGCAGGTCCGCTTCGCGCAGGTCCGCGTCGATCGGGCCCGCGTCGCGCAGGTTCGCGCCGCGCAGGTCCGTACCGCGCAGGATCGCGCCGACCAGGTTCGCGCGCTCCAGGTCCGCGCGCTCCAGGTCCGCGCGGCCCAGGTCCGCGCCGAACAGGTTCGCGCCCTCCAGGTCCACGCTGTACAGGTTCGCGTCGCGCAGGTTCGCGTGGCCCAGGTCCGCGTTGTGCAGGTTCCCGCCGCGCAGGTTCGCGCCCCTGAGGGTGGCTTGGTTGAAGTGGGCGTCGTCGAGGAGGATGTTGGGGGTGCGGATGCGGTGCAGGTCGAGGTGCGGGACCGGGTGGGGGTTGTCGGCCAGGGTGGTGAGTGCGGCGGCGATGTCGACAGAGGGCTCCAAGGGGAGGTCTTTGTCCTTGATGGTGGGGGCGGGGTCTTGGCCGCGGATGAAGCCGGCCAGTACGGCGATGATGGCGGCGCGGTCGCGTGGGGAGTCGGCCAGGAGCCGTTTGAGAGCGTGGACGGCGCCCAGGCGGATGGTGGTGTCGTCGTCGGCGAGGGCTTCGAGGGTCTTGGCGTAGCGGTCGGTGAGCTGGCTTTCCCTGGCGATCCGTACGTTGTCCTGGGAGGTGCGCAGATCTTCTCGGGCGGTGCGCAGGGCCAGACCGGTGAAGACCAGGGTGCCCGCGGTGAACAGCACCCCGAACAAGATCCCCAGCGAGTTGAGCCACTGATGCCGTTCGGCCCGCTGCTGGTTGCGCAGCTCCATCCGCACCTCGGCGGGGAGCCGATCCAGTTCGGCCCGGGACGGCAGTATGATCTTCGGTCTCGCGCGCCGGGGCGGGAAGCGGCGGCGGCGCGGCCGGTCAGCAGGGGGCGGAGCGGTCTGTGGTTGCGGTTCGGCGGGTTCCTCGGGCGCCGGTTCCTCCGGGGCGGGCTGGGGCGGGGTGCGGTCCCGGCCTGTGTCGTGATTGTCGGCTTCGCTCATGTCCTGGTCACCGGTTCACCTTGAGGGCAGATGGGAACGGTCACGGACCGGGGCGATCACCGCAGGGTGCAGGACGGCGGCCGCAGCCGGGGATGTGACAGGGAATGTGCCGCCCTCGACCCTACGGGCCGCTGTCGGGGTGCAGGTGAGAGTGCTCGGCCGGATGTGGCCGTGACAGGGAATGGGCAGTTCCCTGTCACATCACGCTCGCGGCCGGGTCAGGCCCAGAGCAGGCCGGTGTCCTGCGGGCGCAGCGGGCGCCGGCCGCCGACCGGGTCGATTTTGGCGAGTTCCTCTTCGACGTCGACGGTAATAACGCCGAAGAAGTTGATGTTCTCGCAGTGCCGGTAGGCGGTGTCCTCACCCTCGCGGTCGGTCTGGGCCAGGTACTCGGCATACCGGGCCGGAACGAACCCGGTCGGGCGTGCGCGGGCACCTTGCGGCCGCCGGTGCGGTTCAGCTCGTTGAGGATCGTCACCGCCTGCGCGGATCGAGCCTGGGCAGGGCAGCGGCGGGGAGATCGTGCCCACGCCCGGCCGTCAGGCCTGAGCGGCGCTGGCCCCCGGTCCGGCTGGGCCTCGGGGTCGTCTCGCGGGAGACACCGATCCGGCCCAGGCAATGGTCAGGACCTCGCGACGGGCGGCTTCACGGGGCGGAATCACTCCGTGGGGATGAGGGGCGTCGCCCCGGTAGTCGGTGAGGATGACTCCGCCGGGGAGTGGCCGTCCCATTCGTCTGGCCAGCCGGCGTACAGCGCGACCATCTTGTCGCGCAGCGGGAGGGGGTTCGGATCGACACCTGCCGCTTCCACGGCGATCTCCCCTCGGGCGACCTGCTGCGCACCATCGGCGATGGCCTCGGTCCAGGCGGCGCTGACGTCGATCACCCCAAAGTGCTGATGGCCGCGTGCGATGGCCCGGCCGACCCGCGCTCGCATTCCAGGTCTAGGGCGGTGATGGCACGCGCCCGGCTGATCCTGGTGCTGGGTTGGGCGACGATGGTGCGCCGCGGCGAGGTGGCTGCGCTCGATCTGCCCGACGTGGGGGAGGTCCCCCAGGGGTTGGAGGTGATAGTGCGGCGCTCGAAGGTCGACTAGGGCGCGGCCGGTCACCTGGCCGCGACCCCCCGCGGCGCCACGCCTGCCAGACCCGGTGCCGCTGACGGGCCAGGGTGAGGGCTTGCCGGCGGCGGTCTTGGGTGGGTTGGCTACGACAACGTCAAGAGGCGGCATCCGCTAGGCCGCCCGGGCGTGGCGGATGAGCTCCGGGGTGGATACCGGCGGATGCGCCTGGGCACACGCCGTTGCCCCGGTTCCGTGCTGGCTACGCAGGAGGTCTGACGCCCTTGCAGCCCCGGTCGATGCGGCCGGTGTTGAAGTAGGTCACGATGTCGGCGGCGCATTCGGGCACGCTCAGGGCCGAGGTGTGCACGTCGTCGTCGACGGTGTAGATCTCGCCGCCGACGGCGCGTTGCGTCTGCCGCGTCCACTCGTACGCGGTGGCCTGCTCGTACCGGTGCCCGGACAGCACGAGCGGTGCCTCGCCGCGCTGGAACCGCAGCTCCTGTGCGGGCAGCGGCCAGCCGGCGCACGGGACGGCGGGGCCGAAGGCCCGGCCGGTCACCGGGTCACGCTTGAGGCGCTTCCAGTAGTCGGCCCATGCGCGGGAGAAGCTGAGCCGACTGAAGTCTTCGTTGCACTTGGTCGCCCGATGCATCGTGATGTTGAGGATTTCGGGCGCGCCGGGAACGGGCTTGGCCGGTTCGGCGCCGAACATCTCCTTGACGGTGGGGGGTGCTGTGGGGCCGGTGGCATGTCGGAGCTCGGCGAGCGCCTGCCCGGCCCGTGACCAGTCGGGAGAGGTCTTGCCGGCCAGCAGGGCGATGGTCACACCGTCGACGGAGTTCTTCATATCGGCGAACTTCTTGGGGTGCCGGTCGTAGTCGCGGCGGAGTTTCAAGACCGCGGCCCGTACCTGCGCCGCGGTGGTGCCGAGCCCGTAGGTGGCGTGGCGGCGGGCGAGCCAGGCCGCCATGCGCGCGAAGTTGCGCTCGGCGGCGTCGGCGGTCACATTTCCGGACTTGTCGACGCGGTGACGGGTCCAGGGCGGTGGCACGCTGTCCAGGAAGGCGCGTCCCGCCCGCCCGGGAAACATGCTGCGATACATGAGCCCGAACCATACGCCTTGGGACGCGCCGTAAAGGTTGAGCTTCGGCTCGCCCAGCGCGGCCCGCACCCGGTCCAGGTCCCTGACCACGTTCATGGAGGTGAGCTGGCCGAGGAAGGCCGGATCGGACCGCCCGCAGGAGCGGTTGCTGGACACCTGGGCGTCATAGCTCTTCTTGGCCGACGCCTTGGTCGGCAGTCCCGGCTTCTCGGTGCCGGGACCCGGGTTGTTGGGGTCGGCACCCGGGATCCCGCAGCGGGTCGAGGTGCTCTGGGTGCTGTAGTTCACCCCGCGGGGATCAATGCCGATGAGGTCATATCGGTCATTGAGCCGCGCGCTCTCCTTGTTCTTGAGCGTGACATAGGTGAGGGGCGCCAGGAACCCGGCCTTGCCCGGCCCGCCGGTCAGGTAGGCGATGGAGCCGAGCCGGCGCTTGTTGTCCACGGCGCCCAGCCGGGTGATCGCGATGCTGATCTTCCGGCCGTTCGGGCGGCGGTAGTCCAGCGGCACGCTGACCCTTCCGCATTCGAGGCGCTTCATCTGGGCCCGGAACTGCGGTATCTGCTTGTCGGAGATGCCCTGGGTCCGGATCGCCGCGTCGGAATAGGACGGACAGGGCCACCAGTCGACCGTGGGGTGATCCGCCGCGGCGGCCGCGGCGGGCGGAACCGCCGCCACCCCAGTCGACGCGACACCCCCCACGGCCAGACCGACGACACGCATCGCTGTCGCACGATTCACAACAAGGATCCTTTCCTCGCGAGAACGCGCGAGAAGCACCCACCAAAGAGCTTCCGAAGCTCCCCACGCCGAGTTCGAGGACCACAGGTAGCTCCACAGATGTTTCCTCACCGTTTCCCCGGCTCTGCGGGAACCTCGATCACCATGATCAGCAGGACGTTGGTACGGCGGTGTCCGGCGTCGAGGACACGCGGCCGACTCTCCTGACCAACACCGGGACCTCGGCCCGCAACGTGCTGCGCTACACCACTCAGTGTCCGCCGGCCACCACCCCTCGCCCCGTCAGCAGGCGCCGGATTCGCGGTCGTCAGTTGACTGAGTCCTCACAGCGACGACGAACCCGCCCCCGCCTCGCCGCACTCCCGAACGCGAACCATCTACTTGCCTTACATGACTGACAGAGCCCTAGACCGGATGCCCAGTTCGGCCCGCAGCGCCTTGAGCGCGGCATCACTGGGCCGCGATCGTCCTGCTTTGGATCAATGCATGATCCACCGGACAGCCTCTAGCGAGGCGACCGGTCCGGGAGTGCGTGCGGCACCATGTGGTCTTCGTCGGCCCCGGCCGGTCCGGCGCGGTGGCGGCCGTCCGCCGCCGGCGGGACTCGCAGGAGCGCCGCGGCCCAGGCGGGCAGCCACCAGTTCCAGCGGCCCAGCAGCGCGACCATCGCGGGCACGAGCAGCGCGCGGACGACCGTCGCGTCCAGCAGGATGCCGAGCCCGAGGCCCGTCGCGAAGATCTTCACCTCGATGATGGGCGCGGCCGCCAGGGAGGCGAACGCCAGGAACAGGATCAGCGCCGCGCTGGTCACCAGGCGGCCGGTCCGTCCGATGCCCTCGACGACGGCTGCCTCGGTGGATCCGGTGCGGTCGTACTCCTCCCGCATCCGGGCGAGGATGAAGACCTCGTAGTCCATCGACAGCCCGTAGAGGAAGGCGAACACCATCGCCGGGACGAACACCGCGATGGAACCGGTCGCCGAGACCCCCACAACTGCTCGCTGCCGTGCCCGTGCTGCCAGACCAGCACGGTCGCGCCGAGCACGGCCGCGAGGGACAGCAGGTTGAGCAGCACCGCCTTCAGCGGAAGCAGGAGCGAGCGGAACGCTCGGGCCAGCAGCACGAACGTCAGCAGGCCGATGAGGCCGAGCATCAGCGGGAACGTCCCGTAGACCTTGTCGGTGAAGTCGAGGTCGGCCGCGGTCCCGCCGCCCACCTGCACGCCCGGCGGCACGGCGGCGCGGACGGCCTTCACGGTGTCCTTGCCGGCGCCGGTACCGCCCTCGTCGGCGGGCAGCACGGTGACCAGGGCCGAGCCGCCCCTGCGCCAGGCGCCGTCGTCCGTCGCGGCGACCGCGTGCACGCCCGGCAGTGAGCGCAGGTCCGCTGCGACCCCGGCCGGGTCCGTGCCCGGCGGCACGAGCAGGTCAACGGGCGTCAGGACTCCGGAGGGCACCCCGCCGCGCTGCAAGGCGGCCAGGCCCTCGTACGCCGGACCGGACTTGGCCATGGCGCCGCTGTGCGCCTCGCCCAGGTTCAGGCCGAGCGCCGCGTACGCCAGGCAGGCGAGCACCGCCGTGGAGACCAGCACGGCCGCCCAGCGGAAACGCACCACCAGCCGGGTCCAGGCCGTCCAGGCGCGGCTCGGCTCCGTCTCCGTGCGCAGCCGGGGCCGGTCGAGGCGCGGTCCGACGGCGGCCAGCACGACCGGGAGCAGGGTCAGCGTCGCCAGTGCGCTCACCATCGGGATGATCATTCCGCCGAGCGCGACGCTGCGCAGGAACCCCACCGGGACGACGAGCATGGCGGTCAGCCCGATGGCGACCGCGACCGCGCTGAACAGTACGGCGTGCCCGGCCGTCGCCATCGCCCGCCGCACGGCCTCCTCGCCCCGGTGGCCGCGCGCGCGTTCCTCCCGCCACCGGGTCACCAGCAGCAGCGAGTAGTCGACCGCGACGCCGAGCCCGATCAGCGCCACCACGAACTGCACCATGAAGTTGACGTCGGTGACGCCGGTGATCCCGTACACGACGAGGAACGAGGTCAGGATCGACACGACGGCGACGGCCAGCGGCACCACCGCCAGGAACGACCCGAACACGAAGGCCAGCACCACCAGCGCGCCGACGCCGCCGACCAGGGTCTCGACGAGCACGCTGGGCCCCTCGCCGCCCGCGCCGTCCGCCAGCCCGTCCATGCCCGTGACCTGGACCGCCGTGCCGAGCGGCAGCGCGGACCGCAGCGCCTGCCGGAGCGGCTCGCCGAGGTCGGGCCCTTCGTCTCCGGCTCCGTCGGCGGACTCCTCCGCGTGCGGGAAGACCAGGCCGAACGTGGTCCGCCCGTCGGGGGAGACGAACCTGCGGTCTCCGGTGGAGGCGTAGGAGACGACGCGCGCGTCCAGCTTCCGTCCGGCCGTGCCGAACGCCTCTCCGATGGCCGCCTTCGCGGCCGGCGAGTCCACGGTCTGCCCGGCCGGAAGGGTGACCACGGGAACCAGCGGCGTGTGCGCGCCGCCCGTCCCGTACTGCCGGGCGATCGCCTCGTTCGCGTCGCGCGCCGCCGACCCCGGGGGCCCGAAGTCCTCCTTGAGCCGGTCGGTGACCTGCGTGGCGGCGAGCGCGCCCGCGCAGGTCAGCGCCAGCCATATCAGCGTGACCAGGAGCCTGTGCCGCAGCACCAGTCCAGTGAATCTCTCCATGCGGCCCAGTGCAGCGGCCCGCTCTTCGGCGCCCCTTCGAGAGTTCTCAGAGATCGCAGTGAATCCGCGCCTCACAGCGTTCTCTCAGGGATCTCTGACTGCGCCCACAGGGCAGAACGGACAAGACTGGGCATCGTGACGAACACCCCGAGTGCCCCTCCCATCCGCGTCCTCGTGGTCGACGACGAGGACTACCTCGCCGACCTGGTCGCCACCGCCCTCCGGTACGAGGGCTTCGAGGCGGCGGTCGCCGGCTCCGGCGCCGAGGCCCTGCGGCAGGTGGCGCGGTTCGCCCCCGACCTCATCGTGCTCGACGTCATGCTGCCCGACGGGTCGGGGCTGGAGACCTGCGCGAGGCTGCGCCGCGACGGCTGCGAGGCGCCGGTGGTGTTCCTCACCGCCCGCGACGCCACCGAGGACAAGGTCAAGGGGCTGACGGTCGGCGGCGACGACTACGTGACCAAGCCGTTCAGCCTGGAGGAGCTGATCGCGCGCATCCGGGCCGTGCTGCGCCGCACCCGGCCGCGCGGCGGCGCGCCGGCCCGGGCGGCGTTCGCCGACCTGGAGATCGACGAGGACTCCTACGAGGTGCGGCGCGGCGGCGATCTGGTCGAGCTCACCCCGACCGAGTTCAAGCTGCTGCGCTACCTGGTGCTCAACGCGGGACGCGTGCTGTCCAAGCGGCAGATCCTCGACCATGTGTGGGAGTACGACTTCGGCGGCGGCGACGGCGTCGTGCAGACCTACGTCAGCTACCTGCGGCGGAAGGTGGACGACCGCGATCCCCGCCTCATCCACACCGTGCCGCGCGTCGGCTACGTCATGCGCCTGCCCCGGGAGGGCCGGTGACCCTGCGCAGGCGGCTCGTCCTCATCGTGCTCGTGCTGCTCACGCTGGGCTTCGTCACCGCCGGGGCCTCGACCGTCGCCGCCCTGCTCGACTGGAAGACCACCACCGACGACCGGCTGATGACGCAGGTCGGACGCGAGGCCGCGGCGATCGTGTCCGCCCGCGCCGGGCGCGGCCAGGGGCTGACGCTCCCGCCCGAGAGCGGCGACCTGCGGCGCCTGTGGCGGGCGGGCGCCGGCCACGGCGGCTTCCCCTCGTTCCTTCAGATCCGCGGCCCGGACGGCGCCGCGGTGCAGACGCTCGCGTTCGCCGAGACGCCCCCTGTCCCGGCCGCCGTCCGCGCGGGCCGGCCGAGCGAGGGCAACCCGGACGGGGAGCGCTTCTCCCGGATCGAGACGCGGGTGGCCGGTGACGGCGACCGTTCCGAGGGCCCGTTCGGCGGCCAGGCGCCCGACTGGCGCGTCCGCGCCGCGCTCCTGCCGGACGGGCAGGGCACGCTGGTCATGGCGATGCGCACCACCGAGCAGGACGAACTGCTCGGCCGGACGCTCGGCACGCTGGTCACGGTGACGGTCGCGGTCCTCGGCGGGGTCGGGCTGCTGGCCTGGTGGGCGATCCGGAGCGCGCTGCGCCCGCTGGACGAGATCGCCGAGACCGCGGCCGCGATCGGCGGCGGGGACCTGGCTCGGCGGGTCGATGTGCCGGGCCCCCGGACCGAGGTCGGGCGGCTGAGCACCGCGCTCAACGGCATGCTCGCGCAGATCGAGGCGGCCTTCCGGGAACGCGAGGCGTCCGAGAACCGGCTGCGGCGCTTCATCGCGGACGCCTCGCACGAGCTCCGGACCCCGGTCGCCACCATGCGCGGCTACGCCGAACTGTTCCGGCGCGGCGCCGCCGACCGGCCAGGGGACCTCGCCAAGGCGATGCGCCGCATCGAGTCCGAGGCCGAGCGCATGGGCCTGCTGGTGGACGAGATGCTGCTGCTGGCCCGGCTCGACCAGGGCCGCCCGCTGGAACGGCGGCCGGTCGACCTGGCCGTCCTGGCCGCGGATGCCGTCGCCGACGCCGGGGCCGTCGAACCCGGCCGCCCCCTCACCCTGGACGCCGCGGAACCGGTGATCGTCTCCGGGGACGCCGAGCGGCTGCGGCAGGTGCTCGCGAACCTGCTGGCCAACGTCCGCAGGCACACCCCCGCCGGCACGCCGGCCGCCGTCCGCGCGGCCCTGGACGGCGACCGAGCGGTCATCGAGGTGGCCGACCAAGGGCCGGGGCTCACCGAGGAGCAGCGCGCCAAGGTGTTCGAACGGTTCTACCGCGCCGACGCGGCCCGATCGCGCGACCACGGCGGCGCCGGCCTCGGCCTGTCGATCGTCGCCGCCGTCGCGCAGGCGCACGGCGGCACGGCCACCGTCCGGTCCGCGCCCGGCGAAGGCGCGGTGTTCACCGTCACCCTCCCCACCGCGCCCACCTGATCGCCCGCGCTGCGCTCGACCCGGCAGCCGTCACGGAACACGTCACAGAACGGGAGCGTCATGAGCGCCCGTCGTCGTTACCTCAGTGATCTGTCCGACGCCCGCTGGAAGTCGATCGAGCCCACCCTGAACGGGTGGCGCGAGGGCGCATCGCGGGGAGGGGTCCCGGGCGCAGCGCTGATGATGGACGCGGACTGGTCGACCCGTATCGGGAACACGCCCGTCTTGGACTCGACCGACTTCAAGCGGGAGGGAATGCTTCGATGGCCACTGTGTTAGAGGAGAATCAGTGGACGGTCCTTTCGCACCGCATGAGCCTGCGGGGACGCCCATCGGGGTCCAACACCTTCATTTGGTCGTACAAAGGTTCTCGCTATCTGGTCAAAAGGCCGGAAGACGGCCGTCCCGCGCGGCGCTGGTCAGTCCGATGCCCGGTGTGCGGAAAGGCGCTGACCTACTCCGTCTACAGCGTCGTTGCCACTCGTCGCAGACGGTGGCGTCGATGGATCGCCATGTGGGCCAGCATCGCCATCGCCACGTCGGTCTGGTTCATTCCGGTTGACCAGAATAGTGGCGACTCCGTCTTGTTCGACGTTTCTTTCTCGGCATTCTGCATCGCATACGTCCTGCTGCGGTTGGCAATTAACGAGAGGGGGTTCGTCGGGCACGGCGCCACCTGGGGACCGTGGCTCGTCACCCCGCACCGAGTGGAGATCACCAACAAGGACGGTTCTGCTGCTGTGGGCATCTAGAGCTAGGTGTGGCCTGGGTCGCTGAGGATTATGACGACACCATCTTCCGGGCTCGGGTACCGGGAATTCGGCTGGGCGTAGCCGGATCGTCCGGTTCCGGCCACCCTTAACTCGCGCCTTGCGAGGCCCTGACAGCAGCGTGCGAGCATCGGCTCATGTCAGACGGCCCACGGATTCCCTCGACTCTCGATGTCAGCCGGCCGTCCCCGGCCCGGGTGTACGACTACCTGCTCGGCGGACGCGACAACTACGCCGTGGACCGGCAGGCGGCGGCGCGGGTCCTCGAGGTGTCGCCCGAGTCCGCGGACACCGCGCGCGCCAACCGCGCGTTCCTGGTCCGGGCAGCCCGGCACATGGCCGAAGACCTTCGGATCGACCAGTTCATCGACCTGGGCGCCGGCCTGCCGACCGTCCAGAACACCCACGAGGTCGTCCAGGCCGTCACGCCGCAGGCCCGGGTGGTGTATGTCGACAACGACCCGATGACGCTCACCCATGCCCGCGCGCTGCTGGAGGAGAACTCGCGCACCGGCTACGTCCACGCCGACGTCCGCGACGTCGACGCGGTCCTGGGCGACGAGGTCACCCGCGGCCTGATCGACTTCGCCCGGCCTGTGGGGCTGCTCGCGGTCGCCGTGCTGCACTTCGTCCCCGACTCCGACGACCCCGCGCGGCTGCTGGGCCGGTACGCCGACGCGCTCGCCCGCGGCGGCCACGTCGCGCTGACCCATGCGACCCGTACCGGTATGGATCCCGTGCTGCTCCAGCGGATCGACGACACCTACCGCAACGCGCCCAGTCCGCTGCGGCTGCGGTCGGCCGAGGAGATCCGCGCGCTGCTCGGCGGGCTGGAGGTGCTGGAGCCCGGGGTGGTCCCGGTGCAGGACTGGCCGCGTGCCGGGACGGACGGTCCGCTGGCGCTGCCGATGCTCAGCGCCCTGGCCCGCACAGGCTCCCCCGCCGGGGGCAGGGACTGATGCCGCCCAAGGCGCGGCTGCCCCGTCAGGCCGACCTCGCCCGGCCGTCACCGGCCCGCACTTACGACTGGCTGCTGGGCGGCACCGACAACTTCGCCGTGGACCGGCAGTTCGGGCATGAGCTGCTGGAGCTCCAGCCGATCGCCAGGACCGCGGCGCGGGCGAACCGGGCGTTCCTGGTCCGGGTCGTTCGGTACATGGCCCACCGGGCGGGCCTCGACCAGTTCCTGGACATCGGGTCGGGGTTGCCGACGGTCGACAACGTGCACGAGATCGCGCTGCGGATCAACCCGGCGGCGCGGGTGGTGTACGTCGACAACGACCCGCACGTGCTCACGCACGCCCGCGCGCTGCTGGAGCATGATGAGCGGACGGTGATCGTCGATGGTGACTTCAGCGACCCGGAGGCGCTGCTGGCCGACCCGCAGATACGCGGGCACCTGGACCTGAGCCGCCCGGTCGGCGTCCTCGCGCTGGCGGCGCTGCATTCCTGCCCGGGGACGGCGCGGAGATCACCGCCCGTGCGCTGCGCACCGCGATCGCGCCCGGGAGCCACCTGGCGATCTCCTACGCCGCGCCGACCGAGGAGATGGTGAAGGTCACCGAGCTGGCGCAGCGGGCCATGAAGAAGGGGACCATGCGCAGCGCCGAGGAGATCGCCGGGCTGTTCGGGGATCTGGAGTTGCTGGAGCCGGGCCTGGTGACGGTGACGCGGTGGCGGCCGGACGAGACGCCCGTGCCCCCGGAGCTGCTGGAGGTCCCGCTGTTGGGCGGGCTGGCCCGGAAGCGCTGAGCGGCTGGCGTCGCGCCTGCACCAGCCGTCAGGCGAGTCAGCGACGGGTTCTGATGGTGTTCAGGAGCGTGTGCCAGACCTCTGCGGTTATCTCACCTCGGGGCCCGTGCGGATCCTTGGAATCACGGGCGGCGACACGGCCTTCGGAGGCGGCCACCTCGACGCACTGCCCGTTAACGTCACTGTGGCTGGATTTTCGCCATGCTGCTTCGCTTATGAGTTCCTTTCGGTGAGTTCGAGCAGGTCACGAGACCTTCGCTCGATCAACTCCAAAGTGTCTTTCACTTTCAGAGAGTCACCGATGAGCCGCTCCATCGCGGCGAGGTAGCCGACGACCTACTCCGGCGCCTCCTCCCACACATCACCGGCCGTCGTCTCCAGGTAGACCGCCTCGGGGTCAGTGTCCCTGAACGTCAAGATCGAAAACGCGCTGGCGGCGGCGCTGGCGCCTGCCTCGAAGGGCAGCACCTGACGAACCGTCCCTCCAGCCCGGCGTGCGCGCCGACGTCGAACGACAGGTGCTGGATGGTGACGTTGTCGCTGCGGGCGACCTTGTACAGCTCCACCAGTTGAGCCTGCATGACCGCCGGTCCGCCGATCTGGCGGTGCAGGACCGTCCCATCGAGCGCCGCGTGAAGGTGCGGGGCGTCCGTCCTCGTCAGCAGGGCCCGCCGTAGTCCGCGCGCCTGCGCCCTGCGAGCAACGATCTCGTCCGGCTCGCCCGTAATGGCGCCGATGACGGGCCGGGAGTACGGCTCGATCTGCCGCAGCCCCGGAATGATCTGGCTCTGGAACGAGCGGATCGAGACCGCCTCATCCTCCAACGCCACGTAGTTGCCCTGAACGACGTCGTTATAGCTCTCCCACCCAGCCGCGCCCCGGTGTGCCTGCCGCGAATTGCAGCAGGCGCTCCCGCTCCTCACCGTCGACCTGGTAGTGGTCCATGAGCTGGACGACGGCCCGCTGGACCCGCTCGGTCTGCGCAGCCTCGATTCGGCCGACGGTCGGGCGGCTCCACCGCAAAGCGGCGGCAACCCC
This sequence comes from Actinomadura sp. J1-007, assembly GCF_009793335.1. Lineage (GTDB taxonomy): Bacteria > Actinomycetota > Actinomycetes > Streptosporangiales > Streptosporangiaceae > Spirillospora > Spirillospora yumaensis. The sequence continues at coordinate 7,156,766 of NZ_WING01000001.1, forward strand.
GACCTGCGAGAGGCCGCGTGCTTCTCGCAGACGCGCCAACTCCCGGCCGAGGCGCCGCCGGTGTCGCAGAGTTGCCATGTCCAGTAATGGTCGGTACAGAAATTGAATGTTCGGTGCTGGCCAACGAGGCGCGTAGGAATCTGCCGAGAAACTGGTCGGCGCCACCGGCCGTCCCAGGTGCGCGCGGCCAGCACCTTGCAGATCATCGCGCCGTCCACCATCAGCAGCCAGCCGTCCGCGCCTGCTCGCAGGATCCACGCCAGCCACCAGTCCCCTCGGCAGGACGGGCAGACCAGCGCCGTCACCGTGCGCTGGGTCTGCTCCCAGTCGGCCAGGACGAAGTCGAGCGACCGCAGGGCGCCCCGGCAGTCGGGGCACATGCCCTCCGACAACGCCGCCTCGGCGTGCGTGGCGTACCGCTCCAGGGACTCCCCGTGCGGCGGGCCCGGCCACTGCCACCTCACGCACGCCACGGTACGCCGCGACCGCCCGGTGTCCTGTTGGACCGCATCGTCGGCCCGCGAGGAGGATCGAAACGGCCAGTAGCGGCTGGCTGGCCCGTCGTGGCTGTGGAAGGCGCATCGTCACCGGCTCTTGATCGGCGTCGCAGAAATGATGTGTCCAGCGCAGCGACCTTCGACAAGGATCTGCTGATAGACCGCTGGTACCGTGGACCCTCGCCGTTGGGAGGAGAGATGCGTCCTCGGTGCACGAAGTGCGGAAAGCGTTTCCGCCTCCGGTGGAAGGAGTATCAGCGCCTTCGTTACGAGCGCATTTCGTTGATGTGCGAGAACTGTCATGCCTTGCTGGTGGCGCGGAACCAGGACCACCAGCGACGCGAGCGGGACAGGTTCGATCGCCTTATCACCGATGTCGACGCATGGCTGGCCACCGCGTCGGCCTGGTCGCCTGCCGCGCTGGAGCGGGCGTGCGCCCATCACGAGCGTGCCGTGGGCGAGGTTCGGACTCGTTCGTCCGGCGCCCGGTGTCGGAGGCCAGGCTCCACGACGACATGGTTTTACGCCACGCGCTCCGGCCGTGGGTCGAAACCCTGCGCACTGAGGAACTGGTGCCGCTCCTCGCCGCTTCCATTGCCCGTCCGCAGCAACAGTCGTGGCCGATCGATCCGCCGGTGTCCCGGCAACGCACCTTCGTCTCGGTGAGCCTTGCCGCAGTGCCGGCGGCTGTTCCCACAGAGCACGCCGGGGTGCTGCGGCACGAGATCAGCAGCTACAGCACGAAGGACGACGTCGACTACACGACCTCACTCGGCAGCGTCTTCCGAAACGACCCTGGTACGACGGTCGTGCTGTGGGTGTACGAGCAGACCAAGGCCGTGATGAACGACCCGTTCCAACCGATCCGCGTGTGCCGCCTCGGCTAAGGCCCTTCTGAGAAGGGTGATCTTGGGTCGGGGAGAGGCGCCGCGACCACTTCAGGGTGTGGCTGCCATCGCGCCGCCAGGAGCGTCGGGTGGGACCCGGAGCAGCGTGAGCGGTCCGGCGGGTCGACCGGGCGGCCGAGGCCCTCGCTCAAGATCTCGACCTGGTCGGGCGCGCTCAGCCGCTCTGGGCCGCAGCGGCTACGCCGGTCCGATCCCGTCCAAGAGCGGTGACCAGGCCCCTGCCCCCGGGGCGTCGTGATTCAGGCGTCCACGGGCCGGTAGGGGACGGCGAACAGCCGTGCGACGAGCTCTCCGCGGCTGGAGGTCTCCGTCTTGCCGAAGAGGGCCTTGAGGTGGCCTCGTACGGTGTGGGGGGAGATGAACACGGCCGTGGCGATCTCCGCGGTGGGCAGGCCCCGTGCCACGAGTTGAGCGATCTCGAATTCGCGTGGTGTCAGGCCGTACGCCTGGCCGATGATGACCGCCAGGTCGGCGGGAGGGGCGAATTCGATGACGAGTGCGGTCGGCCCCGGCCGCCCGCCGGGCCGGCTGAGGCATGAGGCGCGGCAGGTCAGCCACTGCCCGTCGAGGGTCTGGATGCGGATCTGGGCGCTGCCGCGGTCGCGGCCCTGGGCGATGGCCCGCGCCTGCAGAGCCGTGCCGATCAGCCAGATGGGCAGCTTCAGTCCGAGGACCGACGGTGTGGACGGCCCGTCCGGCAGGAGCGCGAGACAGCGCCGGGCCTCCTCGTTGATCGATGTGGCCTCGCCGTGCTCGTCGAAGAGCAGCAGGCCGAGTGCGGCGGATCCGGGGCCGCCGCCGGATTCGGACGGCGTCCACCGCAATGCCCAGGGCGTCGGCGAGCGCGACCAGTTGCGCGGCGGTCAACTCGGTCAGCTCGGTCGCGGCGATCTGGTCCCGCTCATCCAGCCGCAGCCCGGTCCGGCGTGCCAGGGCCAGCGGGGGCTGACAAGGCCGGTAGAGGGGGGCGGTCGCTTGCGTTCGTGTCGTTGGCATGCGTCCCGGGGGGCGCGCTACAGGGTGCCTCAGGTCATTGACGGATCGGGCGGAGCCGTTGTTAATGAGATCAGTAGGTCGGAAACTGTGTTTCGCCTAGAGAAACATAGGGGTTGTCTTGGGCAGCGGCGGCAGCACGGTCGGGGTGCCCGCGGTCGGGCTTCAGGGGCCGACGACCTTTGGGGGCGCACTGCGTGGCGGTGCTGCTCTCGTTACGTTGCCATCGTCCTACGGCCGGACGCGGCCGGATGCAGGGCATATCCACTCGCGGATCGGGACCTGAAGCGGTCCGACGAGCCCCGTGCCGCCACATGCTGCCGGGAAGGACGGAGGTGATATGAGCGAGCCTGGTTCGCACGAGGCGCCCTTCATTGAGATCGATGCCTTCGTCGGCAAGGCTCCGGTGGCGATCGATCCGGGCAAGGGGGCGCCGTTCGGCTGGTGGCCGGCGATCTGCGTCGCGTTGGCCGCGCTGATCGACCGGATCGAGACCAACCTGATGGCCGGGGCTCTACCCAAGATCCAAGAGGAGTTCGGCTTCGGCGATACCGCGGGCGGTGCGATCGCCACCGCCGCGGCCATGGCCGGAGTGGTCCTGCTGATTCCGGCGGGGCGGCTGGCCGACCGGGCCCGCCGGACGTGGACGATGGCAGCCGTGGTCGCGGTCTGGTCGCTCCTGACGCTCGGCAGCGGTCTGGCCCAGTCGTACATGATGCTCTTCGGCGTGCGAGTACTCCTGGGCAGCGCCGGACAGCTCTACAACCCGTCCGGCTCCAGCCTGATCGCTGACTACTATCCGGGCAGTGGTCGTACGCGAGCGTACGGAGTGGAGCGCTTCGCCTACTTCGCCGGGCTGCCGCTGGGCATCATGGCTGGTGGCGCGCTCGCTGAGGTCGTCGGCTGGCGGATGATGTTCTTCGTTGTCGCGCTGCCCGGTGCGCTGGTCGCGCTGGCCTGCCTGACCGTGCGGGAGCCCGTCCGCGGGTTGGGCGACCGTATCGAGGCCATGCGCACCGGCCTGAGTGTTGGTCGGACGGTGACGCAGGGGCGCAAGCCGACCGGCGAGGAACTGCGGGCGCTGTGGGGCATTCGCACGCTCCGCTCCATCGTCTCCGGCCTGACCATCCTGTTCTTCGGGCTCGGCGGGCTGTTCTTCTGGATGCCGAGTTACTACGAGCGTGCGTACGGCCTTTCTGAGGGCCCGGCGGCTGGCCTCGCGGGCGGAGTCGGCTTGTTCGGCATGGTCATCGGCATGGTGCTGGGCAGTCGGTATGGAGACCGGTGGCACGGGAACGTTCCCGGGTGGCGGGTCCGGCTGGGCGGGATCGGCTTGGTCGTGGGCGCGCTGGGCCTCGCGGGCGCCGTGCTCGTCCCGCCATTGCCGGCACAGGTCACCTTCTACGCGATGGCGAACGTCGGCTTCTGCATCGCCATCCCCAGCCTCACGGCCGCCAACGCCGACGTCATCAGCGCCGGCCGACGCGGCCTGGGCTTCGCGGTCCTCCAGTTCCTCATCACACTCGGCGGAGCGATCGGTCCGCTTCTCGTCGGCCTGTTCTCCGACCTGGTCGGCTCGTTGCGAGGCGCCTTCACGGTGCTGTTGCTGCCACTCGTCGTCGGCACCGTGGTCACCTTGGCCGGCCGCCGCCACTACGACGCCGACGCCGCCCGGGCGCTCGCCGGCGACGGAACGCCGGACGCCGGACCGTCTCGGTGACCGTCCGCCGGTGCACACGCCTGCCGGTGCCCACTCGCCAAGCTGTTGCGGTGTCCGAAACGCCGTTGCCGCGTCGGTGGAGCGAGGGGCAGTTTCCGGTCTGCGGACTGAAGTGGAGTTTGTGTTGCTGCCGTCGGCGCACTGGCGCTTGGGGGCTACTTCCTGATGGGTACGCGGAACCCGCTTCCCAGTGTGCTTTTCGTCCCGCAAGCCTCTGGCGGGCGGCGAACAGCGGAGGTACTGTTTTGGAAACGGTGTTTCCCTAGCAGAACCACGAGGTGTGATGGATCCGTTCCGGCTCGGACGGGACCGACCTGGACTGCGTCCGGCGCTGCGGTCCTCTCTCCACCGGCGCATCATCCGCCCGGCACCCTCCTGGCGCGACCGCGTCGCTCGCCCGCGGCTCGGAACGGCGACCGGGAGGTGTCTATCCGTGAGCTTCCTCTCCGACGCGTGTGGTCTCTGACGTGCGCGCGGAACCTGTGACACCGGACCTTGCCTGGCACTGGTCCGCCAACGGCGCCGATCAAGGAGGCCGCCATGCTCAAAGACTTCTGGTACGCGCTGGACTTCAGCCATGCGGTGACGCGGAAGCCCCGCAAGGTCACCTGCCTCGGTCAGGATTTCGTCCTGTACCGCAAGCGCGACGGCAGCGTGGCCTGCCTGTCGGATCTGTGCGTCCACCGTGGCGGTGCTCTGTCCATGGGAACGCTGGTCGACGATGTGATCGCCTGCCCGTACCACGGCTGGCAGTACGCGCCGGACGGGGCCTGCGTGAAGATTCCGGCCAATCCGGAGGGGCGCGGCATTCCCAGGAAGGCGCGCGTCGACGCCTACCCGGTTCGGGAGAGCTACGGCATGATCTGGGCGTTCCTCGGCGACCTGCCGGAGGAGGAGCGGCCTCCCATCCCGCACTTCCCCGAGCACGACGATCCATCGTTCCGGCCGGTCTACTTCGAGATGGAGATCAACGCCAACTACGAGCGGACCTTCGAGAACGTGGTGGACGCGGCGCACACGCCGTTCGTGCACGGCACGGCCTTCGGCAACCCGGACAAGCCAGAGGTCCCGGACTTCGAAGTCCGGCAGGGTAAATGGCATGCCGAAGCCGACATCCTGCTGAGTCCGCCGCCCGCCAAGGGACGGTGGAAGCGGCTTTACAAGGACAAGCCCGAGCAGGTGGTGGTCACCAACGCCTGGTACCTGCCCAACATCGTCAAGCTGCACGTCCGGCTGCCGTTCGGTGATCTGCTGCTGTACGACCACAACGTGCCGCTGAGCAGGGACCGCACCCTCGTGAAGATCGTCGGATATCGCAACTTCCTCACCCGCAAATGGGCCGACGGCAACGCGGTCAAACGGATCGAGAAGATATTCCTCCAGGACAAGCCCGTGGTGGAGTCCCAGCGGCCCGAACTCCTGCCCTACGACCTGTCCGACGAGCTGCACATCCGCAGTGACTCGTTGCAGGTCGCCTACCGGCGCAGGCGTCGCGAACTTATTGAGGCCGGGTGGTGGATCGGTGACCACGAACACCCCGCCGCCACCGTCATTCCTTCGCCCGTCCGCCGGGAGGTACCCGAACTCGCTCACGCCTGGCAGCACAAAGAGCGGAAGTGAGCGGTCCGCCCGGGCGTTGAGCGACCTTACTCCGCGGTGAGCGGGTTGTGCCCGATCCAGGCAACGCTCTGGCCTGCGGGACGTCCGTGACCGCGTCAATTCGTGCAGTTTTCGGCGGGTCGGCGTGGAGGAGAATGGCGCGGCTGTTCCGCAAGGCACAGGACGAGAAAGTTTCTCGCCGGCGCATCACCAACGACCTCGTCTCAAAGGGAGCACACGGTGGTTGAAGCAAGCCAATGGCAGCACCGCATCACCGGCGAATGGCACGGCAAGCCGTCGCTGTTCGACGCGAACGGTACGTGGGTCGGATACGAGGACATCCGCCGATCGTCGGTGTTCGAGAACGGCGCCACCACGTACTACATGGATGGAGCGCTGGAGGCCGGTGGACCGTTGGCCAGCCGCTTCCGGCTGGGCGCGCCCTTCGCGTTCGGCGTGGTCGACTCCGACCAGAACCGCCTCTACACCGGCCCCGATTTCTACGGCGCCGGACAGCCGTACGGCGCATTCGTGGACGCGCACTATTACGGGCCCGGATGGCAGGTGGATCTCAATACCTGGAACCATGTGCTCCCGGACGGCGATACCCAGGTGTACTCGTCCGTCCTCTACCAGGGCTGGGCGGTGGTGGGAGCCTTCAACGGGGTCTACAAGAGGACCACCGACCACGCCACCAATACCGCCACGCAGGACATGGTCCGGGAGTTCCTGGCGGCGGAGACGCGGAACGGGCCGACGCCGTACATCCTGCCGACCAAGAAGCAGTACGCGTACCGCGGCACTTGCGAGTTGTGGAACGCCGACCAGAAACTGATCGGCGAGGTGCGGGTCAGCATCGGGCTGGATCCGGTAGATCTGCTCCGCACCCGCCTCGACGTCACATGGGCCGGGGCGATCGACCGACGCTATCGGGTCGAATGGCGGCGCGACGGCACCCGCTCCTTCTACGAGGGTCCCGACGCGTGGGGCAATGCCCAGGCCTTCGGCCGTGCTTCGTACCCGGTGCTGCACTTCGCGGACGAGTGGAAGATGAAAGGCCGGGAATTCATGATCGACGCCGTCCCGGGGATGGGCGCCGGGCGCACCCTCACCGTGGCGTACGAACTGTTCGAGGGCAACGTGCTCTCCGCTGTCCTCCACGGAGTCCTCATCCGGGACGGCGACTGACCGCCATGCCGATCGTCGGCGGCGGATTCGCCAAGCTCGTCTTGCCGCAATTATCCGCCTGGGCTAGAGTCCGTTCTCGGACAGCACCGTCTCAGCGCCGGTACGGCAGTTATTCCCAGGCGTATGCCCAGGCTCAGTTTCGGGAGCAGTAGCATTCCAGCGGCCGATCATACTCGTTACGAGAGGAACGACATGGCGAAGGGGGACGAGCCTTCCGGGGGCGACGGCCGGTGGGATGACGTTTTGCAAGCGCATATTCCGCATTCGGCGCGGGTGTGGAACTACCTTCTGGGCGGCAAGGACCACTTCGCGGCCGACCGGGCGGCGGCGGACCACGCCGTCGCCCTGAAACCGGACATGATCGAACAGGCGCGGGCCGACCGGGCTTTCCTCGGCCGCGCTGTGCGGCACCTGGTCGGCGAGGAAGGGGTCAGGCAGTTCCTTGACATCGGCACCGGACTGCCCACCGCCGACAACACGCATCAGGTCGCGCAAAGGGTCGCTCCAGAGTGCAGAATCGTCTACGTTGATCACGATCCGCTCGTGCTGGTGCATGCCCGCGCGCTGCTCACCAGCAGCCCCGAAGGCGGCTGCGACTACATCGATGCCGATGTGCGCGAGCCGGACGAGATTCTGGCCGCGGCTCGAGCGCGCCTCGACTTCACGAAGCCGATCGCGGTCATGCTGGTGGGAATCCTGCACCACGTGGAGGACGCCGAGAAGCCCGAGGTGATCGTCCGGCGGCTGATGAGCGCGGTACCGCCGGGAAGCTGGCTTGTGATCAATCATCCGACCAGCGTCGTCCACGGTGAGCGTTCCGTGCGGAGCGCGCGTCAATGGAACGAGTCCGGTGGCAGGCCCACGGTCACCCTGCGCACGCCTGAACAGATCGGTCGGTACTTCGATGGTCTGGAGCTTCTCGACCCGGGTGTGGTGTCGTGCTCGCGCTGGCGCCCCGATCCCCGGTCCTTCGAGCCGGCGGTCGACGCCTACTGCGGGGCAGGGCGGAAGCCGATGTTCACGTCCGAGTGAACGGCCTGGTCGGCGGGACGGTCGTCTCCCCGTTCGCTCGCCGGCGCGGCTTCAGGCGGCGCGGTCGGCGGAGTGAGGCCGAGAGGCGCCTAGTGCTCGCGCAGGAGGCTTCCGGCTCCGTGGACCTGGTCCTGGATGCCGTTGTCGCGCAGGGCCATCCACCAGGTGGCGGCGTTGATGGCGAGGACGGGCAAGCCGAGCCAGCGTTCGGCCTCGTCGGCGAGCCGCACCATCGACAGGTTGGTGCCGCATTGCACGATGGCGTCCACACCGCCCGCCGCCAGCGTGCGGAGGGCATCGCGCAGTTCGGGCTCGCCGACGTGCGCGATCGACACCGCGGTGGGGCATTTGAGGCCGATGATCTCACCGACCTCGAAGCCGAGGTCGGTGAAGAACGTGCGCACGTTCGCATCGCCGACCGGCTGGTAGGGGGTGACGACGCCGATGTGCCGGGCGCCGAGCAGCGTCAGAGCCCGCTCGCACGCCTCCGCGCCAGTGGCGACTCGCAGCCCGGTGAGGTCGTGGACCTGCCGCACGAACGCGCGGTTGCCCTCCACGCCGCCCCAGAACGTCTCAGCGGACATGCCCATCACGATGGAGTCGGGTTCGCACGTCATGACCCGCTCGCAGGCGGCGCCGATCTCCGCGCGGATCTGCTGCATGAGCCGTTCCATGCCCGCGTCGCCGCGCATGTCCTGATCGCGGATGTGGATGCGGGAGAAGTGCGCGGTCACGCCGGGTACGGCCATCCGGTAGAGATCGGGCTCGACGATGGTGTTGGTGGAGGGGGCGATCACGCCGAACTTGCGGCGCCACCCCAGGACATCGGTCATGTGGCCACGGGTTCCTTCGTGCGGACGGTTCGGGCGAGTCGCCAGGCGGCGTAAGCGAACGCCGTCTGGGTGAGGGTGTTGCAGCCTTGCTCGACCCACTGGAGGGGGACGCTCTGGTCGGGGCGTGCGGCGAGCGGGCCGAGGACGTACTGGCCGGTCATCCACAGGCCGAACAGAGCCGAAGCGGTGGTGTCGCCCGCCGCGCGGGCCAGCAGCGCCAACCGCACGGCGGCGGTGCTGACCGCCAGGATCGCCAGCAGCATGGCGGGCCAGGTGTCGCGCAGCGCGGCCGAGGCCGTGAGGCCGACGACGGGCAGCGCGGCCAGGGCATAGGCCGCGACGCCTCGCCGCGGGCCGTCCGGTTCGGGGAACAGCGACCGGGCCAGGAGTGCGAAGCCGATCAGCAGCAACGGGAACAGCGCGTCGCTCAGCCATGTCAGGTCCGGGCCGTTCACCGCGACGATCAGTTTCCAGGACGCCTTGGCGGCTCCCCCCGCGCCCGCCGTCGCCGCTGCCGCGAGCACGGTCCCGCGTGCTCGGGGCCGAACCGAGCCGCGACGTACGGGCTCAGGAGCACGATGCCCGCGGTGGTCAGGGCGACTGGGACAAAGTCCTCCGCCGCGAGGCCGACGGGGTAGTCGGTCATGATGTCCCGCCGAACAGATCGCGTCTGCGCAAGCCGGCGGTGGCGAAGCGGACGGCGGCCTTGCGGCGGGTCAGCCAGGCCACCCGGTCACCGTTGCCCGCTCCTTCCAGGACTTTGTCGGCGAGCCAGGGCGTCACGGTTTCCACCCGGTCGGCCAGGATGTTGAAGACTCTCCTGGCCTTGGCGAGCTCGTCAGGCGGGTAGTCCTGGACCAGCAGGTCGGTGACGACCATGCCGGGGGACAGGTGCGCGACCCGTACGGGCGTGCCCTCCAGTTCCTTGGCGAGGGCGCGGGTCAGGTAGGTGACGGCGCGTTTGGTGGAACCGTACGCGGCCAGGCCCGGTACGGCCCGGCCGTCGCTGCCGAGCCCCTCCACGTTCCAGAGCGTGCCGCCGCCCTGCGCGCGCATCCCCGCGACCGCGACCGCGCTGCCGTGCAGGACGCCGAGGAGGTTCGCGCCGACGACGGCGTCGAGCTGCTCGGACGGCAGGTTCCACAGGGGTTTCCGGGAGGTCGACACGCCGGCGTTGTTGATCCAGTGGTCGAGGCGGCCGAACGCTTCGGCGGCGGTGTCCCACAGGGCTCGTACCTGGTCGCGGTCGGACATCTCGCAGGGACGGCCGATAGCCCGTTCTCCGGCGTCCAGGGCGGCCAGCGCGCCGTCGACCGACGCGCGGGTCCGGCCGCAGATCGCGACACGGCAGCCCCGGTCGAGGAACGCGCGGGCCAGCCCGAAGCCGATGCCCCGCGTGCCGCCGGTGATGACGACGGCGGTCACGTGCCCTTCCCCTCCACGGTGATGGCGTGATCGAGCACGCCGCGGCAGGTCGCGTGCGGGTGGGCGCGCGGTGGACCGAGGGCCGGTGTTCCGGGTCCGCCGTCGGCTCGGCTCAGTCACCGGACACCGCGTTGCGGAGCAGTTCGGCGCGGATGTCGTCGGTGCGTTCGTCGCCCAGTAGGTGGGACACGTCGGCCCAGACGGGATCGACTTCGCGGCTGAACAGCGCCGCCCGGTTGCGGGCGTCTCGCGCCGCCAGGTCCGTGTCGGTGAGGCCGGTGAGGACCTCTTGCGGCAGGCCATCGGCCAGCAGAGCGCGCCAGTGGCCGAGGTAGGCGTCGACGAAGCCGCTCACCCGGCGGAAGCGTTCTTCGTCGGCTCGGTGCACCAGCATCCAGGGCGACATCATCGCGTACTGGCGGGGCGAGATCGCGGCCCTGGAGGCGCCGAACAGCTCGGCCGCCTCTTCGAACGCTGGCGTGAGCGGCTGGAAGGCGACGGTGAGGTAGTCCAGGTGGGAGGCCAGTTCGGCGCGCGGCACCAGATCGAGATGGAACGCGAGATAGCCGTTCGCCTCGACCGCGTCGAGCGTGAAGTGGGGCACCGCCGACTCCGCGGGCGTGAACGCGAAGACCATGTGGCTGTCCAGGCCGATCGCCGGCACCGACAGCCCGACGTAGACGACCTTGGCGAGACGTTCGCCGCGCCGGACGGTCAGGCGGCCGACCGGATCGGTCGACACCGTGCTCGTCAGGGGAACGTCCCGGACGGTGCTCAGGTCGTCGGCCTCGGCCAGCGCCCGCATCGTGCGGTCGCTCAACTGTAGGGGCAGGCTCACGCGATCTCCTCTTCGACGGGCGCGCCGGGTGGTCCGGTCCCGCGGTCCCGGCCTTGCCCGGCGCGGGCCGGTCCGTGACTGTTCCGGCGGGTGGGCGGGGCGACGGGCCGACGGTGACACCGCGGCCCCGCCGACGTCGTCGTCCGCCTTCCGGGCGTCCTCGGCGATGGCGTCGTCAGGCAGGGGCCCCATGGGATGCTCCTTCTCGGTGGACGCGGCGTCGCTGGAGGTGGATGAGCTCCGGATCGGCGTCCGGGACGAGGTCCTCGCCGCGCAGGTGGGCGCGTAGGAACGCGATCACCAGGTCGGTGTAGGCGCGGCGTGCGGCGGCCTCGTCGCATGCGGCGGGCAGGTCGAGGAAGGCGCGTGCCGCCGTGGGGTCGGGCGCGTCGGCGATCGTGAAGTGGTTGGCGCCCGGCAGCACGGCGAGCAGGTCGTCCGGCCCGGACAGGGCCTCGTGGAAGGTGCGGGCGACGGGGTCGGCGGCGGTGTCCGGCCCGTAGCGGTCGGAGCTGCCCGCGATCACCCCGTCGCGGGTGCCGACGCCGAGCAGGACCGGGCCGTCCACCTGGGCGGGCAGGACGGTCCCGGCGGGCCAGCCGAGCATGGTCGCGACCATCGTGTGCGTCCCGTAGGCGAAGCAGGCCCGCACGCCGGGGAGGAACCGCGCCGACTGGAGCGCCACCGTCCCACCGGCCGAATGCCCGCCCAGCGCGACCCGGCCGAGGTCGATCGCCCCCTTCAGCGTCTCGATGTCCGCCAGGGACTCCAGTACCGCGCCGAGGGCGGGACAGGTGGGCCGGGACCCGTAGACCTCGGGTCCGGCGGCCTCCACGTCCACGCCGGGGGTGATGCCGACCTGGCCTCCGTACAGGTCGCCTACGCGGTCGAAGGTCACTACGGCGTGCCCGGCCGACGCCAGTGCGGTGGCGAACGCCCGGTAACCCTCCTGCGCGACGTTCACCCCCGAACAGAACAGCACCACCGGGTACGGGGCGCCGGACCGGTCGGGGGGCATCACGCCGGTCAGCCGTTCGGCGTCGGTGCCCTGGGGGCGCGCCGGGTAGTAGACCTTCAGGTGTGCGGTGTCGAACGGCGGCGCACCCCCGGTCCGTGCCGCCCACCACAGGCTTCGCACGCTCACGCGCCGGGCCTGTCCAGTGCGCGGTCGCCGCCCCACAGCGCCCGGACCAGCCGCTCGGTCGTCTCTTCACCGAAGAACCGGACGCCCATCACATTGGCGGGATCGCGTTCGGCGATGTTGCGGCGGATGGCGAGATCGTCTGCGGCGAGCCTCGCCCGTTCCTCTTCCGGCACCGGTTCGGCCTCGTCCACCCACCGCAGCCACCGGTCGACGTGTTCGTGGGTCAGCCGGCGCACCAGGTCCATGTGCTCGGGTGACCGAGGGAACGAATAGCACTGGGCGGTGGGGGACAGGCTGGCCCGGATGAACGCGGCGCGGCTGGTGAACCAGGTCAGCTCCGGGGTCCCCTCCCTGACCGCCAGCCACTGCTCGTTGAGCGGTTCGTAGTAGCGGTCGTAGTAGGCGCCGTCGGCCAGTAGGTGGGTACGCGGTAGCGAGTCCAGGTAGAACCAGCCGTCCGGCCACACCAGCAGGGCGATGCCGAGGTGCGGCACCCGTATCTGCGGGCCGAGCCACACGGTCAGGTGCAGGTTGGCGAAACCGGCCTTCGGATCGCCGAGCCAGGACTGCACCATCCAGTCGACCTCGGGTCCGGTGTAGGCGGCCAGCCGCCCGCCCGGTCCGTCGGGAAGGGAGCCGTAGGACTCCAGGGGCTCGGTGGACGGGTCGCGCGCCAGCGTGAACCGCGCGTCGATCTTGGCCTTCAGGTCGTCCAGCAGGCCGCGCCAGCGTTCGAAGGTCTCGGTGACGTCCACGGGTGAGGCGGAGTCCACCATCTGTTCGACGTGTCGCAAGGTCTCCTTCAACGGAAAGCTCCGCTCGTCAGGGGGTCGGGGAGGGAGAAGGGAGGGAGGGCGGTGTGCGGGCGAGCGCGGCGACGGCTTGCCAGGGGCGGTGGCCGACGAGGTCGGTGTTCTTGGAGACGAGGCGGTTGACCGCGCGCGCCGGGTGGACCGGCGCAAGCGTGAGGGGGCCTCGGCGCGGGTGACGAGGGGGTGGCTGATGCGGCCGGTGAACCCGTCCTCCCACTCGGTCCACAACGTGAAGTCGCCGGGCAGGGCGAGAACGAGCCCGGCCGAGTCCCCGGCCGCGACCACGTTCAGCCTGTTCTCCGCCGCGCGTTCCGGCAGTCCGAGTTCGGTCTCCCACGGCTCGCACGGGGTGAACGGCACCGCCACCACGTCGGCGTCCGCGATGGCGGCGAGCCGTGCGGTCTCGGGGTACAGGGCGTCGTCGCCCACCACGATGGCGAGCCGTCCCCAGGGCAGGGAGAAGACCTCCAGGCGGTCACCCAGGGTCGTGGCCCACGCGGCGTGCCGGGCGCTCCGGTGCAGCTGCCACTGCGTTCCCGCGAGACCGTTCGCACTCGTCAGGAAGCCGGTATGGCGGTCGCCGTCCCGGGCGCTGGTGACCGCGTGTGCGCCGGTGCCGTCCAGCGCCCGCGCCAGCTCCCGGGTGACGCGGGCGACGGAGGCGCCGGGCCCGAACGCCAGCTCGGGCAGCACGATCAGCTCCGCGCCGCGCGCCGCCGCCTCGCGGGTCAGCGCGACCGCGTCGGCCGGACCGTCCGGAAGCGCCACCGCCGCCATCACCCGCGCCGCGCCGGGCGGTGCCGACCGGGGACGCGGGGGCGAGACGATCGGTGCGTACAGCTCCGGTCGGCGCGCGGCGAAGACGTCCGTCCCGTCCGGGCGCGTCTTGTCATCGGCCGCGGCCGGGTCGATGTCGGCGACGATGACGGCCTCGCCGGTGCGGGGCGCCTTCGCGACGACGCTCCCGTCGGGAGCGACGATCTGGCTCTCCCCGGCGCCGTGCAGCCGTTCGGCCGGCACGCCCAGCCGGGCGCTGACAGCGGGCAGGTGCGCGGCGGGCAGCAGGGGACCCACCTTGTTCGCGGCGATCACCCACGCGCGGTTCTCGGCGGCGCGCACGGGCACGTGCAAGGACGCCTCGTCGGTGGCGAACGAGTTGAGACCGTTGAGCAGGACCTGCGCGCCGCGCAGCACCAGGTCCCGGCAGACTTCGCCGAGCACGCCCTCCAGGCAGGCGTACATGCCGAGGCGGCCGAACGGTGTGGCCACGACCGGCCCGGCGCGGTGCCCGGGAGCGAGGTGGTCGCCTTCGGCGCCCATCAGGACGAGCTTGTCGGACTCGGCGAGCAGGGTGCCGTCCGGGCCGTACAGCAGGTTGGTGGCGGTGGTGCGGCCGTCCGGGCGCGCCAGGGTCACGTTCAGCTTGACGTACGCCCGGCGCCGCCGGGCCCTGGCGGCCACGGCGGTCAGGAACGCGTCTCCCGTGCGGCAGGCGCGCAGCCGTGCGGCGGCGCGGTCGGGATGCCAGGAGAGGCCGTTGCAGAACTCCGGCAGCACGATCAGGCCGGCGCCTTCGGCGGCGGCCCGGTCGACGGCGCGAAGGCAGGCGGCCAGATTGGCGGCTCCGTCCTCGTCGACCGCGAACTGGGCGGCGGCTACGCGGACCGCGACCATCACGCCTCCATGATTCCCATAGCGAAACGCTGTTTCCAAAACATACAATCACCGCAGCGCCGTGACCAGAGGAACCGGAGGCTCCGTTGCTGACCCATCTCGTGCTGATGAAGTTCACCGACGCCGCCGACGCGCCGCGGGCCAAGGAACTGCTGGAGAGCCTGGACGGCCGCGTCGCCGAGATCCGCGAGCTGAGGGTGCTCGACGTGGTGGGCTCGGAGCCGTCCTTCGACCTGTGCCTGATCACCGGCCACGCCTCGGTCGCCGAGCTGGCCGGATACCAGCGGCATCCGGCTCATCTGGAGGTCGCGTCGTGGCTGCGGCCGCGGCTGGCCGATCGCGCGGTGGTCGATTACGAGAGCTGACGAGCGTGCGGCGCCCGGTTCCGCCCAGCGACCCGTTCGGTCCGCGTGGACCGCGCTTGCCGGACGGAACCGGGCTGTGCTCACTGCGCGCCGGTGAGGGTCTGCGCCGTGCCGCTGCTCAGCAGTCCCTGGTAGTAGGCGCCGCCGGGGTAGAGGTCGGGGGTGGTCCCGCCGGTGAACGCGTCGCGCGCCCAGCCGACCGCGAGGGTCTGGAGCGCGGCGACGTTCTTGGCCTGCGGAGTGCCGCAGGCCAAGGTCCCCGTCCTGTCGGTGCTGGCTCCTTCGGCATCGGTGTGCGCGCCGCTGGTCAACCGCACGCCCACGAACGGCCGGTGCAGTTGCGCCTGCACGGCCTGGGTGCCCGACCCGCCGTTGTTGCAGAGGTAACCGGGCGACGAGATCGTGTGAATGGGCAGTGAGGTGTTGTCGAGGTGGTTGAGCGAGGAGGTGGTGTTGGTGCCGATGAACGACCGCACCGGGTCCAGCAGGACCAGGCCGCGCGTCCCCGCCCAGGCCGCGGGATAGGCCGAACGCACTCGCTGCGCCACGTACAGCGCGGCCTCGCCGCCTGCCGAGTGGCCCACGAAGACCTTGTTCTGGGGCAGTGCCAGGCCGGGGCGGCCCGCCCGGTTCCTCGCGTCGGCGAAGCTGCTGCCGAGTCTGTCGCCGGTCCCGCCGGCCTTGCCGAACAGGTCGGCGACGTTGTCGAGGAAGCCGGTGTTGTCGCCGAGGTTCTGCAGAGTGCAGCCGAAGATGTTGGCCGAGGGCAGGGTGGGGGCGAACACCAGGTACCCGGCTTCGGCGTACTTGCCGGCCAGGTCCCGGACGTGCTCGTTGGCGCGCGAGAAGCCGTGCTGTAGCCAGACCAGCCCCTTCGGGGTGCCGGCGGGGAAGTGCCAGTCGGCGCTCTGGTGGAGGACGATCGCCGCGCAGCGGATGTCGACGGTGGTCGATATCCGGGTCACGGCGGCGGGGGCGGATGAGGCCGGGAGGGGCCTGGCGGTGGGCGGTCGTGCGTCGGCGGGCCGGGCGAGGGACGGGATGAGGAGGGCGGTGATGGCCGCGCCCGTGGTGAGACCGGACGCGATCAGTCGGGTGACGCGCATGCTGCCTCCGAGGGCAACAACTCCGTTCCGGTGTGAGAAACGGAGTTTCCCAGTGATGTCACTCATACAAGAATGCGCGGAGCGGGCGGTCAAGGAACTTTCAGAACGCTATTCGGTAACGGTGCGGTCGGCGGCCGTGCCATCACGCCGGGTAGGCGCCCGCCGCCATCCCGGCGCCGCCGGGACGGAACGCGGCGGGAGCGTGCACCACGCAGGTCTGCGCGTACTCCAGCAGTCCCTCCACGCCGTACTCGCGGCCGTACCCGCTGCGCTTGACGCCGCCGAACGGAGCCCGCAGCGCCATGCCGGTGCGGTTGTGGGTGTTGACGAAGGTGAAGCCCGCCTCCAGGCGCCGGGCGAACGCGAACGCCCGCTCCTCGTCGGCCGACCACACCGAGGCCCCCAGCCCGAGATCGCCGGCGTTGGCGCGGGCCACGGCCTCGTCCTCGGTGTCGTAGGCGAGCAGCGGTACCGTCGGGCCGAACTGCTCGCGGGACACCGCGGGCGCGTCGTCGTCCAGGGCGGCCAGCAGCGTCGGCCGGACGAAGTACCCGGCGTCCATGTCGGCTCGGACGGCGCCGAGTTCGGTGACGTCGCCGCCCCGGTCCGCCGCGTCGGCCACCAGGGCCCGGACGCGCCTGGCGGCGTCGGCGGAGATGAGCGGCCCCACGGTGACGCCGGGATCCAGCGGGTCGCCCAGCACCAGCGTGCGGGCCGCCGCCGCGAGGTAGGCCACGCGGAAGTCCCCGAAGCGCCTCCTCGGGACGTACAGCCGTTTGGCGGCCATGCACACCTGCCCGGCGGTGGCGAACGAGGCCAGCACCAGGCGCTCCATCGCCTCGTCCGACAGGTCCGCGTCGTCCAGGAGGACCGCCGCGTCATTGCCGCCGAGCTCCATCACCGCCGGAGTGATCCGCCGAGCGGCGGACACGCCGAGCTCGCGCGCGGCCTGCGGGCCGCCGGTGAACGCCACCCGGTGCACCAGCGGATGCCCGACGAGCGCGTGGCCGGTCGCGGCGCCCCCGTGCACGACGTGCACGAGCTCCGGCGGGAACAGTGCGAGGACCGCCGGAACGGTCAGCGGTGCGAGCGGCGAGGGCTTGACGACCACGGTGTTGCCCGCCGCCAGCGCCGGACCGACCTTGAGCAGGGTCAGGATCACCGGTGCGTTCCACGGCGTGATCGCCGCGACCACCCCGTAGGGGCATCGCCGCAGCAGCAGCCGGCCCTCGGCGTCGTCCAGCTCCCGGTCCGCCAGCGCGGCGGGCGCCTGCTCGGCCACCCAGCGCAGGTACGCGGCGGCGAACCGCAGTTCGCCGCGGCAGTCGGGCAGCGGCTTCCCGGTCTCGCGGGCCAGCAGCTCGGCCGGGTGGCCGGGCCGGGTCGCCTCGGCCGCCGCGGCGACCGCCTCGGCGACCTCGGCCACCAGGTCGGCGCGCTCGGAGACGGCGGCGGCGTACCAGCCTCGACGTGCGGACTCGGCCGCGCGGACCGCCGCGTCCACGTCGGCGGCGGACGCGACCGGAACGCGACCGACCTCCTCGGTGAGGCGCGCGGGGTTCTCCCTCCGGATCCACTCAGCCATCGCGCAGCGAGGAGATCATCGAGGTGCGCAGCAGGTGGTCGCGGCACCGGCGGGGGTCGGCGGCGAGCGCGCGCAGATCCTCGTGCCGCCCGCCGGACGTGCGCAACCGCTCCCAGTTCGCGTGGCTGACCTGCCGGACGAACGACAGCGCCACGGACCGGCGCTCCTCCGCGGCGGCGTCCAGGAGGGCGTCGGGGCGTCCCTCGGCCACGTCGGCCAGCGCGTGCGCGAACCGGACGGCGTCGTGGATCCCACTGTTCATGCCCATACCGCCGAGCGGGTTGTTGACATGGGCGGCGTCTCCGGCGAGCAGCACCCGCCCGTGCCGGAAGGCCGACGCGACGCGCTGGTGCACCCGGTAGATGGAGGCGTGCGCGACGTGCCATCGTCTGTCGACGACGCCGCGGAGCCGTTCGGGGAGACGTGCGAGCTCGTCGGCGTCGGACGTCCCGTCGGGGGTGGGCAGCAGGACTCGCCAGTGGTCGGGCGTGCGCAGCAGCACCAGCCACTCACCGGGATCGAACAGGTAGTTCACCGGGGCGATGCCGGGCAGCAGAGCGTCCAGGTCCTCGCGGGTCGAGGCGACCAGGAACCGCTCGGGGTAGGTGATGCCCTCGAACGCCGCGCCCAGCGAGCGCCGCACCGCCGAGTGGGAGCCGTCCGCTCCGATCAGCCAGTCGGCGCGCAGCCGCCGTCCGTCCTCGGTCACCGCCACCACGCCGTCCCGGCGGGAGACGACGTGCCGTACCGGCGACCCGAACCGCACCTCGCCGCCCAGTCCGGTCAGGTGGCGCCGCAGGACGGGGGTGAGCTTGTCCTGCTCGCATTGCACCCGGAAGGGGTACGGCGTGGCGTCGGCGAGCACCGCCAGGTCGAGCTCGGCGATGACGCCGCCGCGCCGTTCGCGGTACTGGAAGGTGCGCGCGACCAGTCCCCGCTCCAGCAGTTCGTCCAGCACTCCGAGATCGGCGAGCATCTCCAGGGTCGGGGGGTGGAACGTCGAGGCCCGCGACTCGGAGGCCAGCCCGGCGCCCGCCTCCAGCACCGTGACCTCCAGTCCGCGCCGCCGCAGCGCCAGTGCCGCCGTGAGGCCGACCGGTCCCGCGCCGACCACAAGGACGCTGGTCACGTCGTTGGCGTCCGGGACGTCGTTCGCGGTGGAGGGGCCGTTCACGCCGGTTCCCGGGAGTGCAGGGCGAAGCCGTTCTCGACGCCGACCACCTGGGCGCCGGTGAAGAAGCGCAGCGTCTCCACGGTGCCCTCCTCGCCGAGCCCCGAGCAGCCCCATGCGGGGCGCGGCGCGAGCAGGTGCAGACTCATCATGCTCGACCCGTTGACCTTCACCTCGCCGGCCCGGATCCGGCGCGCGACGGCGAGGGCCGCGTCCTCGTCGGTGCCGGTGACGTAGCCTTCGAGGCCGTGCCGGGTTCCGTTGGCCAGCGCGACCGCCTCGTCGATCGAGCCGTAGGGGTGGACGGTGGCGACGGGGCCGAAGATCTCTTCGACGGCCCGTTCCGGCGGTACGCCCACCAGCAATGCCGGGGCCAGGTAGTTGCCCTTGTCCGGGACCTCGGTCGCCAGGACCGGCCGGCCGCCGCTCGCCTGTTCCAGCAGCCGGTCGCGCCGGCCGGCGACGCGCGCCCGGTGCCGCGAGTGGACCAGCGGCCCGAGCTCGGTCTCCTCTTCCAGGGGCGGCCCGGCGCACATCCGCGCCAGCCGCGCCTCCACGGCCGCGAGCAGTTCGTCGTGCAGCCCGGCGGGCACCACGAGCCGCCCGAGCGCCCGGCACCACTGCCCGTTCAACGTGGTCAGCAGGTCGACCGCCGTCCGCGCCGCGAGGCCGACATCGGCGTCCGGCAGTACCACCAGGGGGTTGTTGCCGCCCAGTTCCAGCTGGGCCGGTTTCAGCCCGGCGGCGCAGGCGGCGGCCACCGCGGCGCCGCCCGCGGCGCCGCCGGTGAACGACACCGCGCGGATGCGCGCGTCGGCGGCCAGCGTCGCTCCGGTCCGCGCGTCGCCGTGCAGGAGCTGGAACGTCGCGCGCGGGGCGCCGTGCCGGGCGAGCACCGCGTCGATGGTCTCGGCGAGCAGCTGGGTGCCGTACGGGGCGTACTCGCTCGGTTTGAGGACGACCGGGCAACCGGCGGCGAGGGCGCTGGCGGTCTTGTGCGCGGCCATCGGCGCGGACGCGTTCCAGGGGGTCAGGCACAGTGCCGGGCCCCAGGGGAGCCTGCGCACCTCGACCCCGCCGCCCGGCCGCTCGGCCAGCCGTCCCTCGCGGAGCTGCTGGGCGGCGAGGCGGAACGCGCCGACGACGATCTCCCCGAGCGGGATGGTCTGCCGGATCGGCACCCCGGTCGCGAACGACTCCAGCGCCGCGATCTCGCGGGCGGCCGGCGGCAGCGCGTCCGCGACGGCGTCCAGGACGTCGGCGCGTTCGGCGGCGGTGGTGTGCTCCCACCCGCCGCTCGCCGCCGCGAGCGCCCGTTCCACCCGGTCGGGGCGGGAGACCGCCACCGGGCGGACGGGCGCACCGGTGGCCGGGTCCTCCAGGACCGGTTCCGCCCGGGTGGTCACCGGCTCCCAGTCGCCCGCGACGAGGTCGCGCGGCCCGGGCGGGATCATGCGCGCACGCTCGCGAACAGCTCGTTCTCCCGGTCCCCGGTGACCATCCGGGCGGCCTCCAGCCGGCCGCGCTCGGCGGGGAAGGTCATCACCAGGCCCATCGCCAGGTCCCGCAGACCCCGCCCGACCACGCCGTCGAGCGCGGCGGCCGAGGTGCCGCACGCCTTGAACGCTCCGAGGGCCACCTGGAAGCACGCCTCGGCGATGTCGCCCTTGGCGATCCGCCACTGCCGGTACACCTCCGGCTTGGCGCGCAACGGCGGATCGCCGGTCTCCAGGTCGAGCTGGCGGCGCAGCCACAGGTAGGCGGTCTCCAGCCGTTCGGTCATCTCCGCGATGATCACCTGGTGCATGGGGGAGGAGGCGATCGGGCGGCCGGAGTCGGCGAACGTCTTGCGGGTCAGCCGGTCCAGGGCGAAGTCGTACACCGCCTGCGCCGCGCCCAGGTAGACCGCCGAGATGGCGAGCTGGTTGCCGACGAAGCTGCCCCGGCTCATCCGCAGCATCCGCACGAAGGCGCCGGGCACGGTCAGCGCCTCGTCCCCGGGGACGAAAACGTCGGAGAGCGTCACGCCGTGATTGGCCGAGGCCCGCATGCCGAGCCCGTTCCACGGCTCGCGCGAGGCGACCCCGTGGGCTTCGCGCGGGACCAGGAACAGCGCCAGGCCGTCGGCGTCGTCGGCGCCGGCGACCCGCGCGGTCACGAGGTAGGTGTCGGCGACGCCGGTCGCGCAGCCGAACGACTTGACGCCTTCCAGCAGCCAGCCGCCCTCGGCGGGGCGCGCGGTCGTGGCGATGGCGATGTTGGCGCCCGAGCTCTTGACCTCCTCGCTGGCGAAGTTGGCCAGCCACGTGCCCCGCGCCATCCGGTTCAGCACCTTCTCCGCGAACGCCCGGACGGTGGGCGCCTCCTCGGGATCGAACAGGCCCGCGTCCAGCGCCTCCAGCGGCAGCAGCCCCCGGGAAGCGCTGGTGTTGTGGAAGAAGAACGCCAGCGCGGTGGACGGGCACGCGGTGCCCATCGCATAGGTGGCCGCCGCCAGGTCGCGCAGGCCGCCGCCCAGCCCGCCGTACCGTTCGGGCACGACCAGCCCGAGCAGTCCCGCCTCGCGCAGCGACGCCACGTGCGGGAAGTGGAACGCGGCGGCGGCGTCCGCGGCGGGGGCCGCCTCGCGCAGCGCGGGCAGCACCGTCTCCACACGCCGGGCCCGCTCTCGCTCGGCATCCGTCATGCGCTCCACGAGCCGTTCACCGGTCAGGGGCATAGGGATCGTCCTTTACAGCCGGGTGGCGGGAGGCCACGCGATAGGTGCGCCCGGGCAGGGCCGCGCCCCAGACGGTTTCCAGGTCTCCGGCGGCCGTCACCAGCGCCGCCCGGTCCACGGGGGACGGCACCTCAAGGCGCTCGGCCAGGAACAGCACGTCCTCCGCGCACAGTCCGCCGTCCACCCCGCCGAGCGTGGCGTCGAAGTGCCGGACGCCGCTCTTCATCGCGGTCAGCGCATTGGCCGGCCCGAGCCCGTACGCCTCACGCAACCGCACCCGCAAGGCGCGCGGACGCGTCGCGGCGACCGCGTCCTGGAGCAGCCGCCGCACCTGGAGGGGGGAGGCCGCCTCGGCGCCCTCGTCGAGCGCGATCTCATCGCAGCCGAGGGCCACGAGGCGGTCCACGGCGGCGAGCACCGTCCGCTCCCCGCCGGTGGCGAACGCGTCGCCGACGCGCCCGACGACGCGCATCTCCCGAACCCTGGCCGCCTCGACGATCTCGGATGTGCGGCGGCCGTCGTAGACCTCGGCCACGCTCGCGCCGCCGGGACAGCGGCGCGCGAGCTGCGCGGGATCGGTGACCAGGATGGAGCGATCGCCACCCGCACCACCGTCCGCGTCGCTTCGGCACGCGTTCACCGCGGGCAGGCGGGTGCGCACGCCTGCGGCACGGACCGCCGACAGCAGCCCGTTCGCACCGGCCGGGGATATCCGGGCCGGTGCGGTGCCCGACGGACGGGACCGCCGGTAGAGCGCGGCGGCGAGGCCGGTGTCGGCCACCGAGACCTCGTCCGGAAGCGGGTCGGCGAGCTGCCCCCAGGCGCGGGAGTGGAACAGCAGGGGCGCCGCCCGCCGAGGAACGCCCCCGGCGAGCACCTCTCCGACGAAGATCGTGTGGTCGCCGCCCGGATAGGCGTGCGCCACGCGGCAGTCCAGCCATCCGAGCGCCTCGTCGAGCACCGGCGCCCCGGTGCGCACCGCGCGCCAGGCACGCCCGGCGAAGCGCTCGCCGGGCTCCATGCCGGAGAACACCCGGCCGAGCCGCGCGTCGTCCTTGCCGAGGACGCTGACCGCGAAGACCCCGCTCGCCTCGACCAGCCGGTGCGTGCGCAACCGCCGGGCCAGGCAGACCAGCACCAGCGGCGGGTCGAGGCTCACGCTGCTGAACGAGCTGGCGGTCATGCCGTGCCAGGCGCCGTCCGCGACGGTGGTCACCACGCTGACGCCGGTGGACCACTGGCCGAGCACCGCTCGGAAGGTTCCGGAATCGACCGTCACCTGCCGGCCCTCCCCGATGGGATGTTTCTTATAAGGAAACAACGTACCGCACACGGTAACGAGAGACGGAAACGAGTGTCAATCCTCCGGGAACGCGCCCGTTCCGAGCTCCGTTTCCCGAAGCGAAACGAACTGCCCTACACTGCACGGACAGGTCGAGGGAACGGGGGCACCGTGCCGAACATCGCGTCCGAACGAACCGCCGCCGGCGAGGCGGAGGGACAGAGCCGTTCGATCGCGGCCGTCGAGCGCGCCATGGACGTGCTGCTGCTGTTCGGCCGCAGCGGGCGGCCGGACCTCGGAGTCACCGAGATCGCGGGCGAGCTCGACCTCACCAAGGCCGCGGTGCACCGGATCCTGACCGCGCTGCGCTCCCGCGACCTGGTCATCGCCGACCCGGCCACCCGCCGCTACTCCCTCGGCCACGCCGCCATCGCGCTCGGCCGCGCCTACATGGCCCGGATGGACCTGCGGGCGATGGCCGTCCCCGAGCTGCGCCGGCTGTCGCAGGCCACCAAGGAGACGGCGACGGTGTCGGTCCGCCGCGGCGACACGCGGCTCTACGTCGACCAGGTGGTCCCGGTGCAGGAGCTGCGCATGGAGGTCAGCCTCGGCATCCCCTATCCGCTGCACGCGGGCAGCTCCTCCAAGGCGATCCTGGCCTTCCTCGGCCAGGAGGAGGTGGACGGCTACCTGGAGCGGCACACCCTGGACGCCCTCACCGACAGGACCATCACCGATCCGGCGACGCTCCGCGCCGAACTGGCCGCCGTCCACGGCCGCGGCTACGCCACCTCGCTCGGCGAACGCGAGACGGGGGCGGCCTCCATCGCCGCGCCCGTCTTCGACCACGACGGCCGCGTCATCGCCGCGCTGAGCCTGTCCGGCCCCGACTCCCGTTTCGAGCGCCGTATGCACGAGCACGCCCCGCGCCTGCTGGAAGCCGCGGCGAAGGTCTCCGCCCAGCTCGGCTACACCCCCGGCGGACGTCAGCAGTGATCAGAGGTCCGCGCCGGGCTTGAACACCCCAGCGCGGCGGCGGCCAGCAGGGCCGCCCAGATCCCGCAGACGTACGGCAGGCAACCGTCGACAGAGCGCTTGAGCGCGCGTTCCACCTCGGCGGTCGAGCCGTCGGCCATCAGCGACCCGAACGCGGGCCCGAAGGGCCGTAGCGTCGAGCGGATCCCGAGCCCGCAGGCCAGCGCGAAGGTGTAGAGGCCGAGCTTGCCGCCGAGCCAGCGCGGGTCGGTCGTCACGCCGAACGGCCGGTCCGCGGCCAGGGTGTAGGCCGACACGGCCGCCAACGCGACGACCATGAGGAGCCGGACCGTCCAGTCGGCCCGCCGCGCCCACGGGTACCGGCCGTGCGCGCGATGGTCGGCCACGGTCGCCGCCAGCCAGCACGCGGCGAACGCCCAGACCAGGGCCACCTGCCAGGCGGCGAAGGCGGGCGCGCCGAACAGCCGCGCGCCGTGCGGCTCCAGGGCCATGAGCGTGACCCCGCTCGGCAGGAACAGGACCAGGCAGACCTTGGGGCCGAGATCCAGGCCGCCCATGATGCTCAGCGCCGTGGCGCGAGCGGCCGGGGGCAGGTCGGGCCTCAGCACGTACCGGCTGGAGTAGAAGACGCCCAGGTCGCCGCCCAGCCAGAACACGAACAGCACCAGGTGCAGCAGGACCCACCAGCCGTGCGGATGCGCTTCCATGCCACCTCACTGAAGGAAACATCGTTACACGGTGCGGAACGTTAGCACGCCTGTGTGCGGCCGCCCAGGCGTCAGGTCCCGGCCGTTCCGGGCTCGAACCGGGCCATCTCCGCGGCGACCACCAGCCGGTAGGCGGCCGAGAACTTCGGATGGCAGGTGGTGAGCGTGAGCAGTCTCCGCCGCGGCGCGCGTCCGGGGCGGCCGCGTACCGGCGCGGTGACCTCGATGCTGCCGGGCCGGACGATCTCAAGTCCCGTAACGCGGTAGACGTAGGTTCCGGCGGTGGCTTCGATCCGGATCTCATCGCCCGGCGCCAGCTCTCCCAGGCGGTTGAAGGGCGCCCCGTAGGTGGTGCGATGCCCGGAGACCACCATGTTGCCGATGTCGCCCGGCCGCGCCGTCCCGGGATAGTGCCCCGGGCCCTTGCGCAGATCGGCGGGGGAGACGCCCTCGACGACCACGTACCGGTACGACCGTCCGAAGCGGGGGACGCGGATGATCGCGAACGCCGTTCCGCGCGCGGTCCTCGCCGCGCCGCCGCGCCGTGCGCCGCGCCGCGCGGGGCCGCTCCCGGCGGTGGCGGTCGCCGCGGCCGAGCGGTCGGCCCGCCACCGCCGCTCCATCTGGTCCAGCAGGCCGTCCTGCTGCCCGCGGGTGTAGTCGCCCGTTCCCCAGACCAGGTAGGCGACGCCGAGCGCGAGCACCAGGCCGGCGGTCAGCGCCAGTTCGCCGAGGCCGCGAACGATCGTACGCATGCGGACGAATCTAACCCGAGAGACTGGAAACGCCGATCCCCTCTGAGGAACTCGCTCGTCCCACATGGCGCTCAAGCCTTGACAGCAGGGAGGTGTGCGGAGTTATGTGATGCCACTGCGAAACCTCGTTTCTCTGAACGGAACAAGCCGTTCATGGTGCGCCGCTCGGTCGGCAGGGCGGGGCACGGCCCGGCCCCGAGCCGGCACCCGGCGAGAGAAGGAGCGGCACCGCATGACAGGCGGACACCTGACGACCCGGCGGGGAGCCATGGCGGCGGCCTCCCTCGGCATCACCGCGACGGCCGTCTCCGGGCTCGCCCTTTCCCCGGCGCGTGCCGACACGGTGGCGGGGGTGGAGACGGACACGCCGGCACGGGCGGAAGCGGCGCCGCGAACGGGAAGGGTCGCCTACGAGTGCCAGATCTTCTCCACCCGGTTCCGCTACGACGCCGAGGTGTCGGTGCGGGCTCCGGCGACCGCCGGAGTCGGCGACCAGATCACGGTCGCGGCGGACTTCTCCGACCTGCCCGGCGTGGCCCCCCTGCCGATCGGCAAGTGGCGGACCAGCGGGGCGCTCACCGTGGCGGGCGCCCAGTCCGGCGGCCTCCCGATCGCCGTCCCCGAACGGACCGGCCCCATCGCGGCCAGGGCTCCCATCCCGATCGGCAGGGCCACCGGCAGGCTCACCCTGACCGCTCCGGGCGAGGTCACCCTCGCCCCGGCCGCAATCAAGATCGTCGCCGATGCCGGCGCCGAGGCGACGATCGACTGCACGCCCGTCGGAAAGCCCGCGCCACTCGCGACCGTCAAGGTCACCGAAAGCGGCCCGCTGGAGCCGTCCGTGTCGGCCGACCCCTCGACCATCGCGCGGGGAGCGGCGCTCCGGGTCACCGGAACGGGCTGGCGGCCAGGTGATGCCCGCCTCGCCCTGTGCGACGCCAACGGCGCGCACTGCGAGCCCGGCGACCTCACCGGGGCCACCGCCGCGGCCGACGGCGCGGGCAGGCTGACCGGTTCGGCGCGGGTCGCGCGGACGGCCGCGGCGGGCGCACGCACTCTGCTCGCCGCACAGGGGACGCTCAGCGGAAGAACCCCGATCACCGTCCTCGCCGACAAGCCGCCACCGAAGGGCTGCGGTGACGCGCCCCGTTCGCGCTGCGTCGAGCAGAGGCTGAAGCTCACGGTCAACGGCGGCCCGCTCACCATGTCCCAGGAGCCCGGCGAGGTGGAGATGGCCCCCGTCACGCTCGATGGAACCCCGAGTTCCTCCACCGGCGAATTGCGCAAGGTCCAGGTCGTGGACGCCAGAGGAGGCACGGTGGGCTGGTCCCTGACCGGCACCCTCACCGACTTCACCTCCCCGGGCGGAACGAAGATCCCCGCTGGGGGCCTCACCTGGAAACCGCGCTGCTCCGCGCGGAGCGGATCGTCCCCCGCCACGCCGGGCAGCGTCGGCGCGCTCGGCGGCTCAACGGCGGCGACCCTGTGCGGCGGCGCGGGTGGAGGCCCGGTGGTCGGCGGGACCTACGACGTCGGCGCCGCCCTCGACCTGAAGATCCCTCCGGCGACCGGGGCGGGACGGTATACCGCCGTCCTCACCCTCACCCTGTCCTGAACCGCGTCCGGGCCCGTCCGCGCGCCGTCCCGGAAACGTCCCCGGCCCCGGCCGGGCGGTGGTCTCGCGCCTCCCCGCCCGGCCGGTCCCTCTCTCCCGCAGGTCCGCGAGGTGGTCATGACGATCCAGGTCCGTATCGCCCTCACCGTGGCGGCCTGTGCGCTGCCGGCAGGCGCGGCCCCGCCGCCGCCCACGCGACGGCCGACCCGCGTCCATCCATCCCGCCCGCCACGAGCAACCCCGCCACGGGCAACGGAGCATGGTCGGTCGGGCCCGCCAACCGCAGTGGCGCGCCGGCCGCCCGCCCCTACTTCGCGCTGGAGGCGCGCCCCGGCGCGGTGGTGCACGACCTGGTACGGATCGCCAACCTCACCGACCGCCGCCTGACGTTCAGCCTGTACGGCGCGGACGCCTACAACACGCCCCGGGACGCCGGCTTCGCGCTGCGAACGGCCGCCGAGCCGCGCACGGACGTGGGGCGCTGGATCAGGCTGGGCACCGGGAAGACGGTGATCCAGCCCCGCACGGCCCGGGAGATCCCCTTCACCATCAGCGTTCCGCTGAACGCGACGCCGGGGGAGCACATCGGCGGAGTCGTCGCGCTCAACCAGGCCATCGAGGCCGTCCAGGAGGACGGCGCGGCCAGGATCGGGCTGCGTCGCGCCGTCGCGGCGCGCGTCTACCTGCGCGTCGCCGGGCCGGCGGCGCCCGGCGTCCGGGTGGACGCGCTCGCGGTCACCCGCCGTGAGCCCCTGGTCCCGGTGGTGAACAGGACCCTGGGCGTAGTGCGGTACACCGTCGTCAACACCGGGAACCTGCGCATCGCCCCGACGGCGAACGTCCGCGCCACCGGCCTGCTCGGGCGCCCCCTCAAGGAGTGGCCGGCGCGGCACCTGCCGGAGCTCCTGCCCGGCCAGAGCATCGCGATCGAAATGCCGTGGGACGGGCCGCCGCCGCTGGACGCGGTCGCCGTCCGCGTGGATGTCACGGCCGCGGACGGCGTGGCGGCGCGCACCCGGACAGGTTTCCTCGCCGTTCCGTGGGTGGCGCTGCTGACGCTGCTCGGCACGGTCACCGTGTGCTGGTCGGTGCTGCCGCGGCTGGTCCGCCGCTGGCGTGAACGCGCCGGGCTGGCCGCCGTCGCTCCGGACCGGCGGCCGGGCGGATCGTTGCCCGAGGTGCGCCGATGAGAGCCCTGGCCGCCGCCTGCGCCTGGCTACTGCTCGCCTCGGCGCCCGGCCCCGCCCATGCGGGGGCGCCACCCGGTCCCGGTGTGAGCGCCGAGCCCGCGAGCGCCGCGGTCGGCACGTTCGTGCGCGTGCGGGGCAGCGCGTGGTCGCCGGGCACGACCGTGCAGGCCGAGGTCTGTGGCGCGAACGCCGTCCACGGCTCTCCCGACTGCGACACTCCGCACGCCGTCACCGCGCTGGTCGCACCCGCGGGCAGGTTCGAGGCGGGCCTGACGGTCGGCGAGCCGCCCGCGCACTGCCCCTGCGTGGTACGGGTCTCCGCGCTTCCCGACAGCGCCGGTCCTCCGGCCGCCGCCACTTCACCGCTGGCGATTCCCGGCCATCCCGACGGCCCGGTGCTCAGGGACGTGACCCCGGTACGGGCCGACATCGTCAGCGCCGAGCTGACCGGAGGAGGACGCCGCGGTGAACTCTTCGGCGGCGCGCCCCGCCGAACACTCGTCGTGCGCGTCCGCAACGCGGGCGCCGAACCGATCGTGGGCGCGCCGCTCGTCGCCCGCTGGGGGGCCGGCGACGTCCCCGACTCCCCGCTGGAGGCGCCGGCGACCGGCACGATCCAGCCGGGGCGGACCGCCACCTACCGCATCCAGGTCCGGCTTCCGTCCGCCTCGTTCGGACGGTTCGTGGTCGGTGGGCGCTTCGCCGGCTCGGTGCCGTTCCAGGCCGCGTTCACGACCTATCCCTGGGGCCTGCTGGGAGCCAACGTGGTGGCGGCGCTGCTCCTGCTCATCGGCGTGCGGATCTCGCTGCGCCGCCGGACGGCGCGGCGGCGGGCGGCGGTCCAGGCGGCCGCGGGCGCCGCCCCGCCTCCACGCGGACGCGAGCTGGACGAGCTGATCGACCATGTCCGCGGCCTCGGCCGCCGCTCCATCGATCGAGAGGAACTGGTCGCGTTCCTGGAGGAACGCAGAGGCGGCCCGGTCGACCTCGCCGCGCTGGACCGCTACCTCGGCCTCGACCGGTTCGCCGTCTCCGAACAGGAGCGCTGAAATGGGGGTCCATACACGCCACCGCCGGGACGTCATCGCGCGCGCGGGCGCCCTCGCGTGCGCGGCGGCGGGGCCGCTGGCGGCGGGCGCCGTGCTGCTGCTGGCCGACGCGCTCGGCGGGATCGTCGAGATGCCCGGCGACGCCGTCACCTACACGGCCTACTGCGCGTTGCTCGTCGCCTGCCTGGAGGTGCCCTTGGTGCTCCGGCTGGCCGGCCGGGTGTCGGCGCCGGGGATGACGGCCGTCGCGGGCGGCCTGGCCCCGCTGGCCGTCGCCGCCGGCGGGCTGGTGCCGAACGTCCCCGCGTTCGCCTCGGCGATGGTGCTGGCGGGCCTGCTGGGCGGCCCCCTGCTGGTGCTGCCGCGCGCCCTGCTTCCGGCAGGGCTGGCCGCCTGGTGGCACCTGGCCGCGCTCGCGGGCGTGGCGGGCGCGGCGTTCCTGGCCGTGGCACGTGCGAACGCGCCTGGCGACGCTGTGGCCGTCGCCGGGGTCCTGGCCGCTGTGCTCGGTGTCGGGGCCATCTGCGTCCCGAAGCCGGTGCGCGAGGCCCCGGACTCCGGCCTGCCGACGTCGAAGGGCCGGCCGCCCGCGGCCGGAGCGGTCAGCGCGCGGGCATTGGGGCTGCGCGAGGCGTTCGCACTCGCGCTACCGGCGCTGCCCGGCTATGCCACCGCGGCGGGGGCGGTGGCGGTCACCGTGCAGTCCGGGCTTCACCTGCTGCTGTTCCGTTGGAACCTGGTCGGCGGGGCCCCGGCCCTACGGCTGGCCTGGGCGGCCTTGGCGGCTGTCGTCCTGACCGTCCTGGCCCGGAACCTGGCCGGGGCCACCTGGCCGGTCCCCTGGCTGCTTCTCATGGCGGCGACGGCGCCGGTGCTGGTGGCGACCGCTCCCGCGGGCTGGGCGCTGGCGGCCTCGTTCACGGTCGTCCTCGCCGCGGCGGCCCTCGCGGCGGCGTCGCTGGACGGGGCGCTGATCGCCCGCGCCCCCGCCGCGCAGCGTCCGGGATTGGCCGGCGTCACCGCCGCCGTCTCTGTAACGGCCGCCCTCGCCGCGCTCGGCGTCATGGCGTTGATCGGCAAGGTGACCGATGACGTGTCCGCGGCGACGCTGATGGCCGTGCCGCTGGCCGCAGGGGCCTTCGCGGCCAGCGGTACGGCCGTGAAGCGCCCCGGGGCCCTTCCAGCCGCGGAAGCGGGCGTCTCCCCTCCGGCCGACGTGGAGGGCACCGACCCGCCCCTGCTGGACGTGCACGCCCTGTCGGCGGGCCGGGGAGCGACGGCCGTCCGCGACGTCACGCTGCGCGTGCGCGCCGGAGAAGCCGTGGCGGTCTTCGGCCCTGGCAGCCGGATCCTGCTTGAGGCCGTCGCGGGACATCTCATGCCCTCTCGCGGCGCGGTCATCATGGGCGGAACCGATGTCACCGCGGTCACCGCCGAGCGGCGCACCGGCCTCGGCCTGTCCCACCTGGTGCGGACCACCGGCGGAGAAGACGGCGACGACACGGTCATGGGCCGCCTCCAGGCCCGCGCCCGCCGGCTCGGCCGCGCCCAGCCGGGCACGGCGGCGGTGCTCGACGTCTTCCCGGCCTTGCGCGCCCGCGCCCGCGAGCCGGTGTCGTCTCTGGCCGAGGGGGACGCGCGGCTGCTCGGCCTGGCCGAAGCGCTCATCGTCCGGCCGAGACTTCTGCTGATCGACGGGTTGTCGCCGGGCCTGGACGACGCGTCCGTCGACGTCCTCGCCGCCGCTGTCCGGCTGTTGCTCGCCGACGGCACCGCCCTGCTGCTTGCCGAGCCTCGGGTCCACGTCGCACTCGCCGTGTGCGGGCGTGCCCATGTGCTGCGCCACGGCCGCACGGTGGCCGAGCTCTCCGCCTCCACACCCGACCGGGTGCGCGAACTGCTCCACCGAGGAGGTCTCCTCCGATGAGCGCGTCTCTGGCCGCCCTCGCTCTTGCGGCGTCCCTGGCTCCGGGACCGTCCCTGCACGCCGCGCCGGTCGCCGGCCTCGTGCCGGGACAGAAGATCACCGTGAGCGGCGGCGGCTTCCGCCCCGGCCTGCGGTCGGTCGCGGTGGGCGTGTGCCGCGCCGGTTACACCGGCCCCGGCGACTGCGACCTCGCTGGCGGAGCCACCTTCGTCAACATCGACGCCGACGGGCGCTTCCGCACCGTCACGCTCACCGCGCGGCCGAAGTTCGGCGGTACCGACTGCATGGCGCGGCAGTGCGTCATCGGAGTGGCTCCGCTGCCCGGAAAGGCGCCGCCCGCGATCGTCCGGGCCAACACGGCCGTCGTCAACGTCGGATTCCGCGGATCGCCGTTCAAGGGCGGCGCGGTCTCCCCGCCGCCCGCAGCGCAGGGCACCGCACCGGCCGAGGGGGACGGCCCGCCGACCACGCTGTGGGCGGGAACGGTCGGGGTCCTCGTGCTCGCCGGTGCGGCCATCGCCCTCGTCCAGTTCCGTGCGACCAGAAGGAGAGTGTCATGAAACGCGCCATCGCCGTTCCGGCCGCCGTCACCCTGCTGGCGGCCCCGCTCGCGATGATGCAGGCGCCGGCCGGTGCCGCGGCGAAGCCCAAGCTCCGGGTCAGCGAGACCACCGGTCTGAAAGCCGGCGACAAGATCACCGTGTCGGCCGCGGGTTTCGCCAAGGACAGCGGGCAGGCCCCTCTGGGCCTGTGCAAACCGCCTGCGGCCGGGCTCGGAGATTGTGAACTGTCGCCGCCGAGCGCCTACATGGGATCGGTCAGCGGTGGTGAGTGGGCCTTCGAGGGCAGATCCTCAGTGCAGGTCACGATCAAGAGCACGGTGAAGGGGACCGACTGCACGGCCAAGCCCGGCGCCTGCGTGGTGGCGGTCTCGCTCCTCGGCGTCCCGGCCGGCGACCGCGGCGCCAACACCGCGATGGTCCCGCTGACCATCGGCAAAGGCAGCGGTGGCGGAGGCGACGGTGGTTCCGGAGGAGGCGGGGACGGGAACGGCGGCGGCGGTGGCAACGGCGGCGGCGGTGGCGGCGGTGGCAATGGTGGCGGTAACCAGAAGCTGCCTCACACCGGAAGCCCTGACGGCGTGCCCACCTACGCGCTCGTGGCATCCGCCCTGGTCATGGGCGGTGGCGCCGCGCTGCTGATCATTCCGCGCCGACGCCGCCGCACCTCGTGAACGGCCTGGCGAGGATCACCGGCGCGGTCGCCACGGCGGTTGCCACAGCGGTTGCCACAGCGGTTGCCATGGCGGTTGCCACGGCGGTCGGCTTCGGCGTCGCGGTCGCCGGCGCGCCGCCCGCCGCGGCCGCGTCGGGCGGCGGGCCGGTCGAGTACACGACTTCGGTGCACGGGGACGATGCCGACGTGTACGCGCCGGGAGGCCGCGCGCGACTGCCCGTCGTCCTGCTGCTTCAAGGCGCGAACGTCGGCCGAGCCCATTACGCCCCGTTCGCCCGCGCCGTCGCCGCTCTCGGCTTCGCGGTCGTGGTGCCCGACCACCGTCGCTCGGTGCTCGGACAGACGGGACTGTACGCCGAGGAGGCGCAGGCGATGTGGACCGTCGACTGGATGCGGGCCGAGGACGGCCGGGCCGGGTCTCCGCTGCGCGCCCGCATCGACAAGGGCTCTCTCGTCCTTGCCGGGCACTCGTTCGGGGGCGCGGCCGGGTTGACTTTGACGACGGGCACGTGTGCACCGCCGTTCTGCGCCGAACCGGCCACCATGCCGGCCGAATTGAAGGGAGCCGCGTTCTACGGCACCAACAACGCCCCCCGCGGCGGCGGCGCGAACCCACCGGTTCCGAACGCCGTTCCCGTCGCGCTCGTCCAGGGCACGGTGGACGGGCTCGCCGCGCCATCGGCCGCCGCGAGCACCTATGCCGCGATCCGGACCCCGCCGAAGATGCTGGTGTCAGTGAAGGGCGCCAACCACTACGGCGTCACCGACGCCCAGAACCCCGCCGGCGCACAGCCCGACCCGTCCCCTCAGGCGACCGGCCAGGACACCGCGATCCGGGCCTCGGCGAGGTGGACCGGCATGTTCCTGCGCACGGCGCTCGGCGACCGCTGGGCCGCCGCCTGGCTCTACGGGGTCGGCGACACCGTCGACGGGAACGTCACCGTCACCTACGTTCGCTGAACGTCGCCCCCGGCCGCCCCGTGGCACCGATGCCACGGCGCGGCCGGACGCGTCGCGCGCTCAGGGCAGGCGTGCGCCCGGCTTGAGCAGGCCGAGCAGAGAGATCACGAGCAGGGACGCCCAGATGGCGAAGACGTACGGCAGGCAGCCCCTCACCGCACGGCGCAGGTCGGCTTCGGCAGCCGGTGTCGAACCATGGCTCTGCAACCGGGCGAAGGCCGGACCGAACGGACGCAGTTCGAGCCGGATCGCCAGCCCGCAGCCGATGATGAAGGCGTACAGAGCGAGCTTCCCGCCCAGCCATCGCGGATCGGTCGTGACGCCGAACGGCTCGTCCGCCGTCAGCGTGTAGGCGGCGGCACCGCCGCTTCCGGCGATCAGCGCGCCGCGCACCGCCCAGTCGAGCCGGCGGGCGAGCCCGGACCGGCCGCGGTGGGCGGCGATGGCCAGGAACAGCCAGCCCAGAGCCGCGATCCAGACCACCGCGGCCGACCAGGGCCCGAACGGCGCCATGCCGAACACCCTGGCGCCGTGGGGCTCCAGGGACATCAACGTGAATCCGCTCGGCAGGAACAGCACCAGGCAGACCTTCGGACACTGGTCCAGACCGTTCATGATCTTCACGGCGACGGACCGCGCCTCCGGCGAGAGGTCCGGCCGGACGGTGAACCGGCTGGCGTAGAACACTCCGAGGTCCCCGCCCAGCCAGATCGCGAACAGCACCAGATGAAGCAGAATCCACCAACTGTGCGTGTGGGCTCCCAAAACGCCTCTTCCTCGTGAGCGGCCAGCCCCGGTGATCCGAATATCGGGAGTGGGACCTGCCATCTGAATGTCGGGCCCTTCGGAGCCTGGGCCGTGCAACCCCGCCTGCTCAGCGGATCGGTCTTGATGAGCCGCTGACGCTCCCTGCCGTGGCCACGACCACGAGGTTCCGGCGTTTCACGCCCTGCCGTGGGCGGCGCACCAATCGTTCCACGTGGTCTTTCCGTTGCCGAGTTGCTTGTGCCAGAACGAGGTCCAGGAGGTCTCGTTGGGGCCGGGGACGCTCGGCGAGGTCTTGTACAGCGGATAATCCCTGGCCACGATGTCCTTCAG
The DNA here is from genome assembly GCF_009793335.1 of Actinomadura sp. J1-007. Lineage (GTDB taxonomy): Bacteria > Actinomycetota > Actinomycetes > Streptosporangiales > Streptosporangiaceae > Spirillospora > Spirillospora yumaensis. The sequence goes on from NZ_WING01000001.1 coordinate 7,191,190, forward strand.
CCACGGCTCGAGGTCGGACCAGGAATCCATCGTCCAACTCCGCGCGTGATAGACGAGGTTGGCGCGCGTGTTCTTCTCGGGCACGCACATGAACGGGACGAACGGTCCCGAGCGTGTCCAGCTGTTGACCACCTGGAGCGCCCCCTTCGGCACGCCCCGTCCGCGCCGGCCGGCCTCATGCCGGTCGATGAAGAAGTCGAACATCTCCCAAGAGGCGTAGACGCCTTTCTCCAACCCGAACTCGTCGCCGGTCTTGGCCGCCAGATCTGTGCGGGGCGGGATGTCGGAGGTCGAGATCAGGGCGTCGTGCACGCGCTGGTACTGCCCTAGCGTGAGGTCGCGGGTGACGGTGAACGGGCCGTTGTTGACGGCGTCGTTGTTGACGGGGACCACCGGATAGGTCTTGCCGTCGAGCGGGTTGCGCCACTCGCGCAGGATCCTGGTGGGGTCGTTCGGGTCGGTGTAGAACACGATCTCGCGTGTGAGGTTGTAGAGCTTGTCGGTGCCCGGCTCCCGGTAGAGCCGGCGGATGTTGTAGCCCTCGAAGCCGAAGAGCTTGGTGCCATGCCGCAGCCCGGGGGCGAGCGTGTCGCCGGGTGCGTTGACGTAGGCGGACCCGGAGATGCGGAACACCATGTCCTTGCCGTCGGGGCGGCCCAGGGTCTGGAGCTGGAGGCGGGAATCGAGGTCCTTGACCCGTGCGTACAGGGGGCCGGGGTCGGTCGGCTCGGCGGAGGGCCGGGCGGAAGCGGCGCCGGGAGCTGCCGCGATCGCGACGGTGACGGCTGTGGCGGCGAGGGCGGCAGGGACGCGTCGGTGCATGGAGGCTCCCTTGCGTGGGCGTGTCCGTATGCGGGGGGTGGGCACGCTCATGCAAGCAAGCTGTTCCTATTATGTCAATGATGGTTCATATATAGGAACAGCGAGCCCGGACGGTTCGCGCGGGCGCTCGCACAGCCGCCGACGGAGACCAGGAAGAGGGGGCGACACCTCAGGCCCGGTGTCCCGTGGAGTGCCCACGATCAGGACACGTACGCGAGGGGTGTTCCAATTAGCGGAAAGCTGTTACAAAGGTAGCCGTAGCGGCGTTGCCGTCTCCGAGACGTCGTTACGTCCTTCGAAACAAGCTGAGAGATCGGGAGGATCAGATGATCTACCTCGTGTACCGGATGGGGCTGACCGAGCGGGCCCGTCGGAACATGAAAGAGTTCTGGGCCTGGCTGGAGGAGCGGGAGAGCTGGTTCTACCGCGATCTGCCGATGGTGCGGGAGGTGCGCTGGTACTACAGCGTGATCGGCGAGGTCTACACGCTGGAGAACTGGGCCGCCTTCGAGGACGAGGCGGCGTGGGGCGCCTACCGCGCCGCCCTGTCGGGGCTCAAGGCCGACGATGGGTGGGAGGAGCAGCGGGTGTCCCAAGATGAGTGGTGGAATTTCGTCGATACCCGCATCGTGACCGATCCGCCGGTCAGCGTCGGCCTGCGCCGCACCTGATCGGAGCAGGACCGACCCTGGAGGAGGACCGAGATGCCGCAGGCGACACAGCGCGCGTCGACCGGGCAGACCGCGGCCACCGTGGAGCGAGCCGCGGACGTGCTCGTGCTGTTCACCGAGACCGACCAGTCCACCCTCGGCGTCACCGAGATCGCCGACGAGCTGGGCCTGTCCAAGCCGGCGGTGCACCGGATCCTCGCCTCACTGCGCAGCCGCGGCCTGATCGAGCTGGACCAGCAGAGCCGCCGCTACTCGCTGGGGCTCACCTCCATGCGGCTCGGCCTGGCCTACCTGGACCGGATCGACGTCCGCAAGCTGGCGGGCCCGGAACTGGCCGCGCTGTCACGGCGCACCCAGGAGACGGCCACCCTGTCGATCCGTACCGGCGACCACCGGGCCTACGTGGACCAGGTCACCCCGCCGCGGGAGGTGATCATGTCGGTGTCGCTCGGAGTGCCTTACCCCCTGCACGCCGGCGGGTCCTCCAAGGCCTTCCTGGCCTTCCTCCCCCAGGAGGAGGTCGATGCCTACCTCACTCGTGAGCTGCGGCGGCTGACCGAGCGCACGGTCACCGACGCCGACGCGCTGCGCGCGGAACTCCGCGAGATCCGGGCCCGCGGCTACGCCAAGTCCTTCGCCGAACGCCAGCAAGGCGCCGCTTCCGTCGCAGCGCCGGTCTTCGACCACCACGGTCTGCCGTCCGCCGTCATCAGCGTCTGTGGTCCCCTCGAACGTTTCCGGCAAGAGGCCGACGGGTGCGCCACCACGCTGCTGGAGAGCGCCGACCGGCTCTCGGCTCGGCTGGGCCATCTGTCCCCGGCCCAGAAAGGGAGATGACGGCCGGAGCGGTGGACTCCTCCTGACGCGCCACGGCGAGATCGCACCGATCTCGCCGTGGCCGCGCGGGTGTCCACACCCGCGCCACCATCACCGCCGAGCGCACCGGCGCCCGACGTCAGCTCCCTGATCCCGACCTGGGCTGACGATCGAGGGTACGAGCGGCTCGCCAGAGGCGAACGAGTTTCCGCGCGCTACTGCCCGGCGTGTACGTGCCGACTCTGGCCGTCTTCGCAACGGGCACGGACAAGTCCCTCATCGTCGCGGTCACGGTCCTCGCCACCGCGAACCTGTCACCGGCCACCGCGAACCTGCCGCCGACCGCCGCGCCGAACTATCGCGTTCTGCTCGCCGCCCCGCGCGGCCTGGCCGCGCTCTGCACGCGACGGTGTTCGCCGCCGCCGGTCGGCCCCGTGCCCGCGGACCGGGGCGAGGGGGCGCTGACGCTGAGCCCCGGCGGCTTCCCCCTGGCGGCGGTGCTGCGCGTCCCGTCGGGCAGGATGCCGGCGGCGGATGGCAGGCGTGCTTTGTCGCGGTCTTCGCGGTCCTCGACCGGTTCAATGTTCCCGCGTGCTGGCTTCACCATGACGCTTTACTGGGGCCGCGGTCGGGCCGACCTCACCGGGCCAATGCCGTTGACCCCGCCGGTCTGCTCATCGGCCTCGGATCTGCGGGCCCCCGCGGCAACTCTTTCAACACCTCGGTCACGTATCCGGGGCACGGCGACCCGAGCGTCCGCCATGACTCGGCGACCTGACTCCGGCCTGTCACCGGCCGCCCGGCGTGGGCTTCCGCCTCCCCGACAACGGCCGGGAACGAAAACATCGGACCTATTGACACACCTCAGGGACCTGCGTAGCTTGCTCGCACGGAACAGCATTCCGATTCTAGGAACAAGCGTCGGTGAGTCTTTCTCTGGAGGCGCAGGTGCGCAGAACCCCCCTCACGACCGCCGCCTGCACGGCGGCGCTGATGCTGGCCGCGAGCGGCTGCGCGGGCAAGGAGAGCCGCGGCAAGCCGGAAATCAAGATCGGTCTGATCTCGCCCATGAGCGGCCCGTTCGCCGTCCTCGGCATCTCTCAGCAGCACTCACTCCAGGTGGAGATCGACCGGGTGAACGCGGCGGGAGGCGTCGACGGCGCGAAACTGCGGCTGGTCGTCCGCGACTCGGCGCTCGATCCGGGCAAGGCCGTCCAGGCCACCAACGAACTCGCCGGCGACGACCGGGTCGAGCTCGTCGTCGGCCCCTCGCTGACCGCCTTCTACGAGGCGGCCAAGAGCACGCTGGAGAGGAGCAAGAAGCTCAACTGCCAGCCGGCCGTCGCGACCGGTACCTTCAACGGCCTGCGGTACGGTTTCCGCTCGCAGGACCAGGCCGAGCTCGACCTGCGAAAGATGCTGACCCTTCTCAGGAAGCAGGGCGTCAAGTCCTTCGGCCTGGTCTACGAGGGCGACGACACCGGCAAGAACACCGACGCGGTGCTGAAGAAGGCGGCGGGCGCCTACGGGATGCGGTACCTGGGCTTCCAGGCCACCCGGCCCGACGACCAGAGCCACAAGGTGTACGTCGAGAAGCTCAAGAAGGCCGATGCGCTCTTCGTCTCCAGCAACATCGGCGGCGCCAAGACCATGGCCGCGGCGGCCGAGATCGGCTACAAGGGCAAGTTGTCCGGCACGAGCTCCGGAATGCAGAACATCGCGTTCGTTGAAGCCGCCGGGGACTACGCCAAGGGCGCGTTGTTCCCGGCTCCGAACTACGAGTACCCGCTGCGCACGGACCGCGCCCGGTGGAAGCCGGGCTACCGCGCGCATATCGAAGCCATCGAGAGAAAGTACGGCAAGAACACCGGCCCCAAGACCGGCGCCACCTCCCCCAAGGGCACCGCGATCGCCGCCGACTGCGTCTTCGCCTTCGCGCAGGCCGCCGCCAAAGCCGGCGGCACCGACCCCGGCAAGCTGGCGGCCGCGATGGAGACCCTGGACCTGAAGGCCGACCAGACGCCTTCGGGCAACGCCATCAAGCCGGGGACCGCGCACGAGTTCTACGGCATCGAAGAACTGCACGTCTACCAGTGGAACAAGGACGCGCGGGGCTGGTACACCACGGAGATCCCCACATGAGCGCGCAGGTGTGGATCGACGGGCTGTTCTCGGGCGCCGTCTACGCGCTGGTGGCGCTCGGCCTGGCGATCGTCTTCCAGCCCACCCGGGTGATGAACTTCGCCCAGGGCGAGGCGCTGGTCCTCGGCGCCGCGATCGGCTACCAGCTCATCGCACTCTGGAAATGGGGCTGGGTCGCCGCCCTGCTGGTCACGCTCCTGCTGGGTGCCCTGCTGGGCGTGCTCACCGAGCGGATGATCATGCTTCCGGTGAAGCTGTCCGGCTCCCGGTTCGCCTGGATCGTGGCGACCCTCGCGGCCGCCATGATCTTCCAGTCGCTGTTCACCCTGCGGTACCACGACACCGACGCGCTGCGTCCCCGGCCGGTCCTCGCCGGCGGCTTCGAAGTGCTGGGGGAGCGGATCGGCTGGCAGCAGCTGCTCACGGTGGGCGTCGCGCTCGCCGTCGTGGCGGGGTACGACCTGTTCCTCGGCCGGTCGGTGTACGGCCGGGCCATCCGGGCCGCCTCGCACAGCAGCGACACCGCCGTCATCCTGGGCATTCCGGTGCAGCGCATCATCGTGCTCAGCTTCGCCATCGCCACCGTGATCACCGCGCTCGCCGGGGTGCTGGCGGCGCCGGTGCTGTTCGTCGGCCCCGCCTCCGGGCTGCTGTTCACCATCAAGGGGTTCACCGCGGCGATCATCGGCGGGGTCGGGTCGCCGCGGGGCGCGCTGGCCGGCGGCCTCATCGTGGGGCTGCTGGACGCGGTGGTCCGCAACCTGGTCAGCGCCACCGCGGGCAACTTCGTGGCCTTCGCGCTGCTCGCGCTGATCCTGGTCGCCTTCCCATCCGGACTGTTCGGCAAGCCGATGGCGGCGCACTGAGATGGAGTCGCACTGATGGACACGATCACCCGGCGGCTGCCCGCCGTGCTCACCGCGGTCGCGCTGGCGGTCCTGCTCGCCTGGCCGTCGATCACCGGCTTCTACAGCTACAACGACGGCTACTACAACGGCATCGTCGCCTCGGCCTGCATCAGCGCCGTGCTCACCATCTCCCTCAACCTGGCCATGGGGTACGGGGGGATGCTGTCGATGATGCACACCGGCCTGCAACTGCTCGGCGGCTACGGCGCGGGCCACCTCGTGGTCAAGGCGGGCGCGCCCTGGTACGCGGGCATCGCCGCGGGCGTCGCCCTCGGCGCCGTCCTGTCGGCGGCCGTCCTGCTGATCAGCCTGCGCGCCACCTACCTGTACTTCGGAATGATCACGCTGGCCGCCAATCTGATCGTCGTCGAGGGCGGCAAGGAGTGGGAGGACCTGACCGGCGGCCTCAACGGCATCGTCGGCATCGCCCCGGGCGGCCTGTCCAAGACCGCCTTCTACTATGTGGTGCTCGCGTTCCTGGTCCTCACCTACATCGTGCAGCGCAACCTGGTGCGCAGCGGCGTGGGGCGCGCCGCCATGGCAGTGCGGGAGAGCCCGGACGCCGCGGCGGCGATGGGCATCCGCCCCGCCACCACCAAGGCGCTGGTGTTCTCCATAGCCGGTGGCCTGGCGGGTCTGGCAGGGGCGCTGTACGCGCTCCAGCTCGGTTTCATCAATCCCGACGTCGGTCTGCTCGACAACGGCCTGGTCTTCTTCGTCGGCCTGTTCGTCGGCGGCATCGGCACGCTGGCGGGCCCGATCCTGGGCGTCGCTCTGATCGCCCTGCTCGTCGAGCTCATCAAGGACCACGCCCGCTACACCACCCTCATCCTCGGCGTCGCCCTGCTGGCCGCCATGATGGTGATCCCGCGCGGAGTCGTCGGCACCTGGGGGGCCAGCCGGTTCGGACGCAGGCCCGACCGCGAGGACACCGACCCGGCCGGCGGGCTGCCCGACTCGGTGCTGCCGCCGCCCCCGCCCGGCGATGTCCGGCCCTCGAAGGGCGCGGTCTGGTCAAGCACTTCGGCGGCGTCAAGGCCGTGGACGGCGTCGACATCAGCGTCGGCTCCGGAACCGTCCACGGCATCATCGGCCCGAACGGCTCGGGGAAGTCCACCACCGTCTCCTGCCTCACCCGGTTCCATCAGGTGGACGACGGGGAGGTGCTGGTCTTCGGCGAGACGGCCGCCCGCCACCCTTGGGCGGTCCCGTCGCAGGGCGTCATCCGCGTCTTCCAGATCCCGCACCTGTTCGAACAGCAGTCGGTCTTGGACAACGTGCTGACGGGCAGGAGACGCCGCGAGAGCTACGGCTGGCTCGCCGCGGTCCTGCGCCTGCCGGCCTACCGGCGACAGGACCGCGCTGGACGGGCGGAGGGCCGTGCTCTCCTGGAGTTCGCCGGGCTGGCGGGTCGTGCCGACCGCCTGGCCGGCTCGCTCTCCCACGGCCAGAAACGGCTGCTCGAAGTGGTCCGCGCCGCGGCCTCCGGCCCGCGCGTGCTGATCCTCGACGAACCGGCCACCGGCCTGACCCGAACCGAGATCGCCGCCCTGGCCCGCCTCTGCCGAGGTTTCCGGGACGCGGGCCTCGCCGTCGTCCTCATCGAGCACAACGTGGAGTTCGTGATGGACGTCTGCGACCAGATCACCGTCATCGACAGCGGCACGGTCATCGCCTCCGGCGCACCCGACCACGTCCGCGGCCATCCCGCCGTCCTGGAGGCCTACCTCGGCCGTCCCGATCTCGTGGAGGAGGCGACCCCGTGAGCGCACTGCTCGAACTGGCCGGGCTGCACGCCGGCTACGGCGGCGTGCGCGCCCTTCGCGGCATCGACGTCACCGTGGCCGAGGGCGAGTTCGTCGTCCTGCTGGGGCCCAACGGCGCCGGCAAGACCACGACCCTGCGCGCCCTGTCCGGCCTGGTCCGCCCCACCGCGGGAAAGGTCCTTCTCGCGGGGCGCGACATCACCCGCGTCCCCGGCCACCGCCGCACGGCACTCGGCATCGGCCACGTCCCCGAAGGGCGTCAGATCTTCCCGGACCACACCGTCCTGGAGAACCTCCAGCTCGGCGCGTTCCCCCTGCGCCGCGACCGGGCCCGGTCCCGCAGGCTCCTCAAGGAGGTTCTCGACCTGTTCCCGCGGCTCGACGAACGCCGCGGCCAGTCCGCCGGCACCCTGTCCGGCGGCGAGGCGCAGATGCTGGCGGTCGGCCGCGCCCTGATGAGCGAGCCGAAGCTCCTGGTCCTGGACGAACCCTCCCTGGGGCTGGCCCCCCTCAAGGTCGCCGAGCTGTTCGCCTATCTCAAACGCCTGCGCGTCGAACACGGCCTGTCGGTGCTCCTGGTCGAGCAGCTCGCGATGACCGCCCTCAAGCTCGCCGATCGTGCCTATGTCCTCGAACGAGGCACGGTCGCTCTGTGCGGCACCGCCGAAGCGGTCGCCGCCGACCCCGCCGTCCAGTCCGTCTACCTGGGGGCCGAACCCGTCCCCTGACCGCCGGGCCGGCGCGGGCCGCCCCACCGGCGGCCGGCGCCGGCCGCCGCGGGCTTGCCGGTAGGCGACCGCCTCGACCGACCCCACCTAGGCGACAACTCTCCATATGGCAATGGGCCGCCCGCGAGCTGAGGTCGGCCAGCGTGCGCGCGCCGTCAACGGGCGGGGAATGGAAAGTCTGATGTTTACCGTACGATGCCCGCGTGAGCGCTACCCGAGCAGACAAGGGACGGGTCACCGTGCCGGCTTATGCCGAACTCGCCGACGACCTGCGCCGCCGGATCGTGCTGGGGGAGTACCGGCCAGGTGACCGCCTGCCGATCGAGTCGGAGCTGTGCGCTCACTACGGCGTCAGCCGCAGCACCTTGCGCGAGGCGCTGCGGCTGCTGGCCAGCCAGCATCTGGTCACCACGGCCCGCGGCGTGGCGGGCGGAACGTTCGTCGAACATCCGAGCCCCGACCAGATCAGCGACTATCTGCAGACCGGCCTGAGCCTGCTGGCGGTCGACACCCAGGTCAGCGTCGACCAGCTTCTGGAGATCAGAGAGCTGCTGGAAGTCCCGGCGGCGGGGCTGGCGGCGTTGCGGCGCGGTGAGGAGGACTTGGCCGCGCTGCGTGGCGCGCTGTTCGATCCGGCGGTGGTCGACCCGGCCGAGAGCTACGAACCTCACCGCCATTTCCACACGGCCCTGCTGAACGCCGCGGGCAACCCGCTGCTCGGAGTGGTCACCGAGCCGGTGTTCCGGGTGCTGAACGAGAGGTTCCTGAGCGAGCACGCGCCACCGCGGTTCTGGCACCGGGTGGACACCGACCACCGGAAGATCCTGCGGTACGTCGAGGCCGGCGACGACCGAGGCGCCCGCGCCGCCGCGCGCGCCCACCTGAAGCACCTTCGATCCACCTACCTCGGCATCGACCGCGGTTCGCACCACGCCTGACCGTCGTCCAGAACGGCCGTCCTTGCCGGCCTGCTCCGCCGCCGCACGGCGCGGATCGGCGGCCGGGCCGCGTCATCGGAGCCGCATCATCGCCCCGCGCCGCTCGCGAACCGTACGGCTGTGCGGAGCGGGCACGCCCGCCGGCGGAACGGCCGCGGGCGTGCCCGGACTCAGGCGACGCGCTTCTCGTTGATGAGGGTGCGCTGGACGCAGATTCCCTCCTTGATCCACTGCCAGACGCGGCTGCGCGCCATGCCGTCGTCGCTCAGCACGATCAGCTCGAACAGTTGCAGGTCGGTCCCCTCGGCCTGGTAGATCCAGTGCAGGTAGATGGCGCGTTCGTCCAGTTCCCAGGTCTCGCCCTTGATCCGTTCGGTGTCGAACCCCATCCGGCCGTCTCCGAGATAGCGGCCGGGGAACCGGTGGACCTCGCTCCGGCCGTCGGCCCAGGTGTAGCGGTTGACCTGGTAGTAGTCGTGCGAGCCGTCGTCGGGGAACGAGCAGGTCAGGTGCGAGTCGTGGTGATCGAGGATCTTTCCCGCGGGTCCACCACGGTGTACGTGCCCTGCCATTCGCCGGCGTGCCGGGCCAGCAGCGGCATGTCCGCGCGGATACTGCCCATGACGGTCCTTCCTACTGGTGCCACCACGGGTCGGGACCGGTGGCACGGTTGACGAGGTACGACCTGCGGCGCACGAAGCGTCGCAGGGAGGCCGGGCCCATGCGGGAGCCACCGAGCCCGGACGACTTGAAGGAGTTCTTCTCGCCCTCTTGGACCATGGCGGTGAGCGCGGCGTCGTTGACGCTGATCGCGCCGGCCTCCAGCCTGGCCGCGACGGCCATCGCCGCGTCCTCGGTGGGACCGAACACCGCCGCCGACAGACCGTAGGCGCTGTCGTTGGCCAGCCGCACGGCCTCGTCGGCGTCGGCGACCGGCATCACCGGCAAGATGGGACCGAAGGTCTCCTGGGTGAGCACCGCCATCGAGTGGTCGACGCCGGTCAGTACCGTCGGCCGGCACCAGTGCCCGCCGTCCAGCCGTTCGACGGTGCCACCGCATCGGGCGACCGCCCCCTTGGCGTAGGCGTCGGCGAGCTGCTCCTCGATCACCGCCGCCTGCGCCGGATCGATCAGCGGCCCGAGGCCGGGGTCCTCCGGCCGCGGCCGGGCCAGGCCGACCCGGGCGGCCTTGGCGGTGAGCGACTCCACGAACGCGTCGTAGGCGGGCTGTTCGACGTAGACGCGTTCGATCGACAGGCAGGACTGTCCAGCGTTGGCGGTGCCGCCCCACAGGACGGCCGAGCTCGCCCGCTCCAGATCCGCTCCGGCGAGGACGATCGCCGGGTCCTTACCGCCCAGTTCCAGGAAGGCGGGGACGAAGGCGCGGGCGGCGGCCTCACCCACCCGGCGGCCGGTCGGCACACTGCCGGTGAACGCGACCAGGTCCGACAGGCCGACCAGGTCGGCGCCGACGTCGCCGGCGCCCTCCACGACCGCCAGCACGGCCGCCAGCTCGGGCACCCGCGCGACCGTTCGCATCAGCGGCCCGATGAATCGCGGCGTCACCTCGCTCGGCTTGACCAGTGCCGCGCAGCCCGCCGTCAGAGCGGGGATCGCGTCGATGAGGCCGAGCAGCAGCGGGAAGTTCCAAGGGCTGATCACCGCGACCAGCGGGTACGGGACATGGTCGCCGCCGATCACCAGGCCGGGCGGCCCGGCGGGCGTCCCCGGCACGGGCGCGAGCAGGTCGGGTCCGAGCCGGGCCCAGCGGTCGATCATGCCGAGGACCAGGTCGACCTCCAGCTCCGACTCCGCGCGGCGCCCGGTGTCGGCGACCAGGGCGTCGATCAGGCCGCCGCGCTCGGCGGTCAGCGCCCCCGCCAGCGGAGCAGCACCTCGGCCCGGCCCCGCGGCCCAGCCGCGGCCCATGCGCCCTGTCCCGCCCGCAGGCGCTGGGCCAAGGCGCGCAACTCGCCGGGCGAGGGCGGCTCCAGCGGCCGTTCCGGGGCGCCGTTGCGGGGCTTGTGGATCCAGGGAGCCGCATACACGTCGGTCACCGGATCACCCCGGCCTCACGCAGCCGGGCGAGGGAGTCGCGCTGGCGCCGGACGAACCACGCGCGGTCCGGGACGACACCGTCGAGTCCGTTCGGCCGCTCCACCTCGTGGCGCGCGTACTCCTCGGCCCACAGGGCGGGCTTGGTACGCGACAGCAGGTTGCCCATACCCGGTCGTGCGCGGTGGCGGCGCAGCGCCGCCAGGTCCAGCTCGGCGGTCGCCACCACGCTCTCGCCCTGCGCCGCCTCGGCGAGCACCCGGCCTTCGAAGTCGACGACCTTGGAACCGCCGGAGGTCGAATCGCGCGGGATCGCGATGCCGTCCAGACCACCGCTGTTGGCCGACACGACGTAGGCCAGGTTCTCCGTCGCGCGGGCACGCCGGGCGATCTCCTTGGGCAGCAGCGCCGGACTGCTCGCCTCCGAGGTCGAGTGACAGAACACCTCCGCACCGCGCAGCGCCAGCACACGGGCCAGTTCGGGATAGAGGATCTCCTCGGACGCCACGCACGCGAGCATGCCGAGCTCGGTCCGGGCCACGGGGAGCACGCCGTCGATCCCGTAGACGTCCAGGTAGGCGTCCCATACGTCGTACGGGCTCGGGGAGTACATCGAGTGCAGCCGCCGGTAGCGCAGCACCGTCTCACCGCGCGGGTCGATGATGAAGGAGGACTGGAAGTACAGCGCCGGGAAGTGCGGGTCGCTCTCGTAGGCGTTCCCGGACAGGAAGATCCCGAGGTCGGCGGCTATGGCGGCGAGCGCCTCGTACTCCGGGCCGTCCGGGGCCAGGGCAGCGGTCTCCCGCCACAGCGCGACCGACTCGCCCATGGGGAAGCCGGTCAGGAAGTACTCGGGGAGCACCACGAGCCGCAGATCCGGGCCGACCCAGCCGCGGGCGGCGGTCACCTGGGCGCGCACCCGGCCGATCGCCGTCATCATGGCGGCCCTCGCGTCTTCGGGTGGCAGACCGTTCACCGCGCGGGTCTCACTCTGCAACGCGAGGGCCCTGTAGGCGGGGGACGCGTCGTCCGTCATCTCCCCTCCTCAACGATCCAGCCGTCGGCCGCGTACGGATCGGGCGCGGGCTGGGAGCCGTGTTCGTGCACGACGCGCCAGCCGTCCTCGGCGCGGTCGAGCATCCAGGTGAGCCGGAGCCGGACCGTACCGCGGGCGGTCCGCAGCCGGAGGATGCCGTTGACGCAGGCCAGTTCCGTGCCGGTCCGCACGTGGGGCCCGTCCTCCCAGGCCACCCCGGTCAGCCCGATGGGCGACCGGACGTAGGCTCGCCAGCCATCGGCCACCTTCGCGTGCCCTTCGGTCAGCCAGCGCGGTCCCTCGGGATACACCCGCAGATCCGGGCTGTCGCGGTAGCAGGCCACCAGCTCCTCGGCCCGGCGTGCCGCGGCGGCACGGCACAGGGCCTCCACGACGGTGAGCGGGCTGTCCATGGTCCCCCTAGAAACTCGGAACGCTGTTACGTAAAATGGAACATACAGTGATCCCAAGGTCCGGCACCAGGGGAGGGCCGTGACGCATAAAACATCAGACCTTTAGCGTGAGCGAGGTTGAAGTCTGACTTCTCACATGTACGTGGCGCGCGCCGTGCAGGCCATCGACGCCGGGCAGTGCGCCACCGTCGTCATCTCCTGCGGCTCGAACCAGCGTTCCGCGCACTCCCGCTCGTCGGGCGGCGTGCTGGAGTCCCACACTCCAGAGGCGCGGTTCGAGACGCCCTATGGGTCCCTGTTCCCGGCCTCCTTCCACGCGTCGGCCGCGCGACGCTACCTGCCCGCCTACCGGGCCACGGCCGAACAGCGCGCCGAGGTCGCGGCCCATGAACGGGCCCTGCTCAACCCCAAGGCGTACCGGTACGGCGCCCGGCCCCTTGACGGCCCGGGACGTCCGCGCCGCCCCGATGATCTCCTCCCCGCTGATCGCCGCCGACTGCTGCCTGGCCACCGACGGCGGCGGCGCGATCGTCCTGACCTCGCTCGAACGCGCCCGCGATCTGCCCCGCCCGCCCGCGGTCGTCCTCGGGTACGGCGAATCCACCACCAACACGTCCATGACCAGTGCCTCCGATCTGCTGCGTCCGGGCTCTCCCGATTCGGGACGTCGTGCGTTCGCGATGGCGGCGCTGCGGCCGGGCGACGTGGACGTGGCTCAGTTGTACGACTCGTTCACCGTCACGGTGCTGCTCACCCTCGAAGGGCTCGGCTTCCGCGCCCCGGGGGCGGCCGCCTCTTTCATCGGCGACGGCCGCATCCGCCCCGGCGGCGACTTCGCGCTGAACACCTCCGGGGGAGGGCTGCCCTCCCATGCGACCGTCCTGCTGGGAGCGGACCGATGACCTACGAGGTCCCGACCGACGAGGTCACCGCGCCCTGGTGGGACGCCACCCGCGAGAAGCGCATGACCGTGCAGCGCCGCCTGGAGTGGGGGCACCGCCAGCACTGTCCGCGCGCGCTGTGCACCGGCTGCGGCGGCGCGGAACTGGATTCCGCCGAGGTCTCGGGCACCGGCACAGTCGACTCGTGCACCGTCGTCCGCCGCCCGACGGCCGCCACCTGCCCGTCCTCACCAAGGAGTGAACGATCGAATTCGCATTCAACGACGAGCAACGGATGCTGACCGCACCTGAGGAGTACGGCGGCCCGGCCGTCGACATGGTCGCCATCGTCTTCGAGGAGCTGTGATGAGCCTCGGAGAGGGGACCAACGACATCATGCGGACCGTCATCGCGAGAGCACTGACCTCCGGCCGAGGGGCGATCAGATGAGATCCGCCCTGTACGTCCCTGGGGACGCGCCCGGCAAGCTCGCCAAGGCCCCACGGCATGACGCCGATGAGCTGATCATCGATCTGGAGGACGCCGTCCCTCTCGTCCGCAAGGACGACGCGCGGCACGTCGTCGCCTCCTGGCTGCGGGAGCGCGGCACCGGCGGCGGACCCCGCCTGTGGGTACGGATCAATCCGGGACGGCTGGGGGAGGCGGACGTCCGTGCGGTCGCCCTCCCCGGCCTGACCGGGTTGTGCGTGGCCAAGGCCGAGAACGTGAGCGAGCTGGCCGCTCTGGACGAGCTGCTCGACGACCTTGAGAAGGAGCGCGGGCTGGAACGGCTCGGCGTCGTCCCGCTGTTGGAGTCGGCCGCCGCGATCCTGGCCGCGCCGTCCCTGGCCCGCGCCCCCCGCGTCGTTCGGCTCCAGATGGGCGAGGCCGACTTGCGAGCCGACCTCGGTGTAGAGCCCGGGCCCGATGGACGCGAGCTGCTGTTCGCCCGATCCCAGGTCGTGATGGCCAGTGCCGCCGCGCGCATCGAAGCGCCGATCGCTCCCGTCAGCACCGACTTTCGTGACCTGGATTCGCTTCGCGCGTCGACGCTGGCCCTCAAACGGCTCGGCTTCCAGGGGCGTGCCTGCATTCACCCGGATCAGCTGCCCGTGGTCAACGCGGTCTTCACCCCGTCCGCGCAGGAGGTGGCCCGCGCCCGCGACCTGGTCGAACGCTACGACGCGGCCATCGCGGCCGGCACCGGAGTCTGCCTCGACGAACGCGGCCGCCTGGTGGACGAAGCCGTCGTCCGTTCGGCCCGCCGCCTGCTGGCCATCTAAGACATGTCCCCATAGATGTGGGGAGGCGCGCGGTAGGGATCTGAGCGCGAGAGGAGCCCCACGGTGGCCAGGGCCCGACACCGCCTTCAACGGCGAAGCACGGTCGTGCCGTGTGACCAGTACGGGCCTTAGCGCTCGGGGCGTTGGCGTGGGGAATCGCCGGCCAGCACCTAGACGAGGCAGTCACCCATGACGATGAACGCGACACGGCCAGATGCTGGGCCGTGGTGTGCCCGCTGTCCTGGCCCATCGCCGAGGACCAGGTCCAGCGGGCGACGAGGGAGTTGACCTGGGTTGAGCACAGGCTGGCGGCGGCAGTGATGGCGGTGCCCGGACCCGGGGCGGTCGCGGACGATGGAACCGATCCGCATGTGGGCGCGGCGATGGAGACCGTTGCTGCGGCGAGATGGCTGCTGCTGGCCCGAGGCGCGTCGCAGGAGTCGGTGGCGGAACTGCATCTGGCACGACAGCGTCCTCGACATCCACCCCCGCCCACCCCAGGTCGAACGACTCTGCATAGGCGATCCGGTGACGTGTACTTCATGACGCCTTCGTCGCCGGTGGGTAGAACGCCATGTTCCTGGGATCAGCGCGCGGCGCGCCCACCGACCGGCACACCCGAAGTCCCGCTGACCTGGCCTAACTCAAACTCTTGTTCCTGATTGCACGAGTCTGACCGGCACGCCCGATACGGGGCGCGACGCCCTGGCCGCCTTGTGCGCGACGCTCGTGCTGGTCCCATGGGGACGGGCCAGCCACTTGCCAACTTCTCTTATATCCAGTTAGGTTGGCGGCTACCGCACAGAGTGGATGCGGATGACGCGAGGGAGTCCGACCTTGGCAACCGACGCTCCGGCCTTCGATGGGAGGTCGGCCTCCGAGCCCGAGCTCTTCGCCCTCCTCCGGGAGCGGCTCCATACCCCGGTCGTCGGCGACATCCTCGACACGCTCGGGCTCATGCATCAGTTCCTGCCGCCGGAGATCCACGGCATTCGAGCCGGGGTGAAGGTCGTCGGGCGGGCGATGCCCGTGGTCATCGCTGATGTGAGCGGCCCGCAGAGTCGCCCGTTCGGTCGGCTGACCGAGGCCCTCGACCAGCTCGAGCCCGGCGAGGTCTACGTCGCGCAGAACGGCACCGTCCCGACCGCGGCCTGGGGAGAGATCCTGACGGTCACCGCGCGCGGCCACGGAGCCGCGGGTGCTGTGATCGACGGTTATCACCGCGACACCCGTGCCTTGCTCGCGCAGGATTGGCCGGTCTTCAGTCGGGGCGGCTTCGCGCAGGATGCCGGCGTTCGCAAGGTCGTGGTCGATTACCGCGTCCCCATAGAGATCGGCGGCGTACGTACGGCGCCGGGTGATCTTGTCTTCGGGGACGAAGACGGAGTCGTGGTGGTGCCGACGCACGTCGAGCAGGAGGTCATCGAGCGGGCGATCGAGAAGGTCTCGACGGAGGGCTTCGTTCGTCAGGCGATCGAGCAGGGCATGTCGTCGACGGATGCGTTCGCGCGTTTCGGCGTGCTGTAGAGCGTCCCCAGACCAATCCGAATTGTCGAGGAAGTGCCGTGAGTGTGATCAAGAGTGTGTCGACCGCGGTGGTCGCGGCGAACTTCGACTGGACGATCGTCCGGGTCGAGACCGTGGATGGCCAGGTCGGCTGGGGTGAGTCCTTCTTCGCTCCTGGCCTCACCAGCATCATCGGTGCCATGGCGCCCCTCATGGTGGGGGAGGAGGCGCGCAACATCGACGCCATCGTCGCGCGCCTGCGGGCCGCGGCCTCGGGTGCGGGCTCGGTGGGCGGCATCATCCACAACGCGCTGTCCGGCATCGACGCGGCGCTATGGGACCTGAACGCCCGCGCGCTCGGCGTGCCCCTGTGGCAGATGCTCGGCGGTCGCTTTCATGAGTCGGTTCGGGTCTACGCCGACTGCCACAGCGGCGGGGGCCTGATGAGTCTGGGGCCGATGCTGGACATCCGTCCGGTGCCGTGGCAGGACGACCAGGCGGTCGCGGACGGCGTGGTGGGCAGGAGCCTGTTCGACCCGGACGCCGAGACCGGCGAGATCGACCTCGACCTGCTCGCCGACCGTGCCCGGCGGGCGGTCCGCCAGGGGTTCGACGCGCTGAAGTTCGACCTGGACGTGCCGGGTCTCGTGCCGACCCGGGCCGGTTCGAGAAGCATGCCGGTCGGGGCGGAGCGCCTGGCGCGGGAGATGGTCGAGGCGATCTCGAACGCGGCCGGGCCGGAGGTCGAGCTCGCTTTCGACCTGCATTGGCGCTACGACATGGCATCGGCGGCCCGGCTGGCCCGAGCCCTCGAAGGCTTCCCGATCCTCTGGCTTGAGGATCCACTGCCGCCGGAGAACGTCGCCGGCCTCATCTCGCTCGCGCGGACGACCTCCACTCCGCTCGGCGGGGGCGAGAACCTGATCGGTCACCGCGGATTCGCGCCGCTGCTGGAGACGGGCGCGCTGGCCGTCGTGACGCCGGATCTGGGCAAGGTCGGCGGTGTGTCCGAGGCCCGGCGGATCGCCGCCTCCGCCGCGGAGCGCGGCCTGGCCGTCGCGCCGCACAACATCGCCGGGCCGATCGGCACCGCGTTCGCCGCACAGGTCGCGGCGACCTGGCCGAACCTGCTGGCCCTGGAGTTCCACGCGCAGGACGTGCCGTTCTTCGACGAGATGGTGGGCGGCGAGCTCATCGTCGGCGGCCGCATCGTCATGTCGGATCGGCCGGGGATCGGCGTCGAGCCGGATCTCGCCGTGCTGCGGCGGTGGGCGAAGCCGGGCGAGGAGTTCTTCGCATGAGCACCACCGGAAGCCTGTCCAGCCGCACCGCGCTGGTGACCGGCGGCGCCCGCGGGATCGGGGCCGCCATCGCGGATGCGCTGGCCGCGGCCGGGGCGTCGGTCACCGTGCTGGACCTGGCGCCGGAGCCGGCGGCGGATCTGCCGTACCGGTACATCGGAGCGGACCTGTCCACCGGGGACGCGCCCGCGTCCATCGCCGAGCGGCTGGGGGAGGAGCCGCTCGACATCCTCGTCAACAACGCCGGCTATGAGGTCGAGGAGGACTCGCTCGAGCTGAGCCTGGCGGACTGGGACCGCACCCTGACCGTGAACCTGCTGGCGCCGGTACGCCTGATCGGTGCCTTGCGGAAGAACCTCACCGCGCGCCCCGGCGCCGCGGTGGTCAACGTGACGTCGATCCACGAGCGCGTGCCCTATCCCCGGCACCTCTCCTACAGCGTGTCCAAAGCGGGATTGTCGATGGCGACGAAGGTGCTCGCCATCGAGCTGGCCCCGCGTGGCATTCGGGTCAATGCGGTCGCTCCCGGGGTCATCCGAACCTCGATGAACGAGCACACGATCGCCGCCGTCGGCGAAGAGTCGTTCCAGCGTGCTGTACCGACCGGCACGATCGGCGTGCCCGGCGACGTCGCGGGCGCGGTGGCCTTCCTCGCCTCCGACGCGGCTCGCTACATCACCGGCACGACGCTCTACGTCGATGGCGCCTACAGCGAGAACATCGTCCGTTACTGAGCCGGCACCCGACATCGAGAGTGAGGCGCCACCGTGCCTTTCGACCAGCATGACCAACGGGCCGCCGTCCTGGTCGCGCAGATGACCATCGACGAGAAGATCCAGCTCGTCACCGGCTACATGGGCATTCCCATCGGCGCGGACGGCCCCGAGACCGACGACCCGATGTTCAGGCTCACTCCCGAGACCACGCCGCCGCCCGGCGCGGTCGGCAGCGATGGGTTCGTTCCCGGCATCGCGCGTCTGGGCATCCCCGATCTCCAGCTCGCCGGCGCCGGTGTGGGCATCACGTCTCTGGTCGAACGCCCGGGCGGTGAGAACGTGGTCTTCCCGTCCTCCGTCGCCCAGACCGCGACCTGGAGCGAGCCGCTCGTCCGGGAGTTCGGCCGGCGGCTCGGAGCCGAGGCGCGAGCCCAGGGCATCAACGTCGTGCTCGCCGGTGCCACGAACCTGTCGATCGAGCCGCGGTCGGGGCGCAACTTCGAGTTTCGCGGCGAGGACCCCATCCTGGCCGGCGCCATGGTGCGCGAGGAGTTGCTCGGCACCCAGGACAGCGGGGTCGTGGCCTCCGTCAAGCACTTCGCGGCGAACTTCCAGGAGACCGGCCGGTTCGTCGTCAACTCGGTCGTCGACGAGCGGTCCCTGCGCGAAGGCGAACTGCTGGCCTTCGAGGTGGCGCTCACCGACGGCGATGTGGGCGCCGTCATGACCTCGTACAACCGGGTCAACGGGGTTTACAGCTCCGAGAACCACTACCTGCTGAGCGAGGTGCTGAAGCAGGAGTGGGGCTTCCGCGGGTGGGTGATGTCCGACTGGGGCGCCGTGCACAGCACGGTCCCCTCCGCACTGGCCGGTCTCGACCAGGAGTTCCCACTCGCGCACTGGTTCGGCCGGGCACTCAAGGATGCCGTCGAGCGCGGCGAGGTTCCCCTTGAGCGCCTGGACGACATGAACCGGCGCATCCTCCGGTCCCTGATCGCCGTCGGGGTACTCGACCGGGACGCCTCGGACAAGCCCGCATCCGCGAGGCAGGACAACCTCGACACGGCTCAGCGGATCGCTGAGGAGGGCATCGTCCTGCTCAAGAACGGTGGCGTGCTGCCGCTCTCCGGCGCCGTCTCCAGCGTCGTGGTCATCGGTGCGCATGCGGATGTCGCGGTTCCGTCGGGCGGCGGATCCGCCGCCGTCCGGCCGATCGGTGGCAACCCGGTGAAGGCCGCGCCCGGGGCGATGCCGCAGTACTGGGTGCCGTCCTCGCCGCTGGAGGCGCTCCGCCGGGAGCTGCCCGGCGCCGAGATCACCTGGTTCGACGGCTCGGACGCCGAGGCCGCGGCGAGCGCGTCGCAGCACGCCGACGTCGCCGTCGTGTTCGCCGCGCAACTGACGACCGAACACCTCGACGTACCCGACCTGGGTCTCGCCGACGGGCAGGAGGAGCTCATCGCGGCCGTCGCGGCCGCGGCGCCGCGTGTCGTGGTGGTCCTGGAGACCGGCGGCGCCGTGACCATGCCGTGGCTCGACGACGTCGAGGCGGTCGTCGCCGCGTGGTACCCCGGACATCGTGGGGGCGATGCCATCGCCCGCATCCTCACGGGCCGCGTCAACCCCTCGGGAAAGACTCCGCTGACGTTCCCGCGCAGTGAGGACGATCTGCCCCACCGGACGGTCTTCCCGCCGCCCCCGCAGCCGGACCGGCGCGGGCCGGTCGAGCTGTCCCTGGTCAACCTGCTCAAGGAACAGCAGGGCGAGTACTTCGACGCGGTCTACGACGAGGGACTGCTACTGGGCTACAAGTGGTACGACGCCGGCGACCGGCCGGTGGCCTTCCCCTTCGGCCACGGACTCTCGTACACCGATTACGAGTACGGCGCCGTCGACGCGCAGTGGACACCCGAAGGCGCCCGCGTCACCGTCAGCGTGCGCAACGCCGGAGCCGTGGACGGCAAGGAGACCGTGCAGGTGTACGCGACGCTGCCCGAGACCGCGGCGGCGCCCCGGCGTCTCGTCGGCTGGGCGAAGGTCGAACTCCGGTCGGGAGAGACCAGGACGGTGACCATCGATGTGGCGGCGAAGTACCTGTCGGTGTGGTCGGTGACGGACAAGGTCTGGTCGTTGCCCACTGGGACCTTCACGGTCGAGGCGGCGGCGTCGTCGCGGGACTCCCGTGCGACGGTGCGGCTGCGTCGCTGATCCCTCACGTGCCGGCGGGCGTCTTTCCACGTCCAAGCAGCTTATCAACTTCTATTACTAGCTGATATCATCCGGCCGTAGTGCCAGATGGGATGTTCCTGGAGGTCTCCGTGAAGGTTGCCCACGACGCGGCCCTGCCCGGCTCGGTCCCGCGACCCGGCGCTGCCGCATGATCGCCTACACGGCGAAGCGGGTCGGCTCGGCCGTCCTGTTGGTCTTCGTCGTCTCGCTGCTGTCGTTCCTGCTGTCCCGGCTCGTGCCGGGCGACCCGGCGCGCACGATTCTGGGGGTCTCCGCGACCGCCCAGCAGGTGGCGGACAAGCGCGCCGAACTCGGGCTCGACGAGAACGTGCTCGTCGCGTACGCGCGTTGGCTGGGCCACGCGGCGACCGGCAGCCTCGGCTCGTCCTGGTTCACCGGCCAGGACGTGGCGTCCTCGATCGCGAGCCGGCTGCCGGTCACACTGTCCATCGCGCTGGTGGCCACGGTGGTCGCGGGTGTCATCGGCACAGCTCTCGGCCTGCTGGCCGCCGTTCGGCGCGGCTTCGCCGACCGGCTCCTGCAACCGCTCTCGATCGGCGGTTTCGCGATCCCCAACTTCATCGTCGCGATCGTGCTCCTGGGGGTCTTCGCCGTCCGTCTGAGGGCGCTGCCGGCCACCGGCTACACCGATCTCACGGTGGATCCGACCCGGTGGGCTCGGTCGATCACCCTGCCCGTCGCGGCGCTCGCCGTGGGCGCGATCGCCGCGGTGGCCCAGCAGATGCGCAACGCCGCGGTCTTCGTCCTTCAGCAGGACTACGTCCGGTCGCTGCGCGGGCGCGGTCTGCGCGGCAGCACCGTCTACCTCAAGCACGTGCTGCGCAATTCCGCTCCGGTGGCGTTGACCGTGCTGTCGTTGCAGTTCATCAGCCTGCTCAGCGGCGCCGTCATCATCGAGAACATGTTCGCGCTGCCGGGCATGGCCGCCTTGACGGTCAGCGCGTCGACGCAGCGCGACGAGCCGGTGATCCAGGGCGCGGTCGTGACCGTCGTCGTGGTCGTCGTCCTCGTGAACCTGCTCATCGACCTCGCCTCGGCGTGGCTCAACCCGAAGGTGCGCGCATCATGAGCGAGGTCGTCGATCCCACCGCGGCAGCGCCGCGACCGCGTTCGGGCGCATGGCGGCGGCTGCTGCGAAGCCCGGGGATGCTCGTCCCGGCCGCGGTGCTCACGCTCATGATCATCGCCTGTTTCGCCGCGCCGCTGCTCGGCCTCAGGTCGCCGAACGCGACCGACCCCCTGCACTCGCTGGCCGGACCGACCGCTGAGCACCTGCTCGGCACGGACTCCTCCGGGCGTGACGTACTGAGCCGGCTGCTGCACGGCGGCCAGGCGACCCTGCTGGCCGGGTTGATCGCCACCGCGGTCGCCCTGGTTCTGGGCCTGCCGCTCGGCCTCGTCGCCGGCTATTACGGCGGATGGATCGACCGGGCGCTGAACTGGGTTTCCAGCCTTGTGCAGGCGTTGCCGGCGATCGTCGCGCTGCTCGCGGTGGCCGCCGCCATCGGCTCCAGCCCGTACGCCATCATGGCCGTGTTCGGCGTGCTGCTGCTGCCCGCGGTGTTCCGGCCGGTCCGCGCCGCGGTGATCGACGTCCGGCGCGAGCTGTACATCGACGCGGCCAAGGTCGCCGGGATCAGCGACACCTCGATCATCGGCCGCCACATCCTCGCCGTCGTGTTCCCGGTGGCCCTCATCCAGACCGGGTTCATCTTCGGTGTCGCTCTCATCGTGCAGGCCGGCCTGGAGTTCATCGGTGTCGGCGATGCGACGGCGGCGAGCTGGGGCTCCATGCTCCAGGACGGCTTCAGCACCATCTACGGCAACTCCTTCCTCGTCGTCCCGCCCGCGGTCGCCGTCGCACTGACGGTGCTGTGCCCGATGCTCATGGCCTCGGTCGGCCGTGACCTGGCGAGCGAGAGCTCCACACCCTCGCGCCGCGCCCGCCGGCGCGTGCCGGCGCCGGGATCCGATGCCCCGCGAGGACTGCTCGACGTCCGCGACCTGGGCATCACGTACCGTGCCGACGGCAAGGACGCCAAGGTCGTGGAGCACATCGACTTCTTCGTCCGCGAAGGCGAGATCCTCGGGCTGGTCGGCGAGTCGGGCTCGGGCAAGACCCAGTCGGTGCTCGGCGTTCTCGGGCTGCTGTCCACCGGGGGCGCCGTCACGAACGGGACCGTGCTCTTCGACGGCCGGGACCTCACCGCGCTGTCGCCCAAGGAGCTGAACCGCCTGCGGGGCAGGGCGATCGGCTACATCCCGCAGGAGCCGATGTCCAACCTCGATCCGAGTTTCACCATCGGTTCGCAGCTCATCGAGCCGATGCGGCAGCACCTGCGGCTGTCCCGCGCAGAGGCCAAACGCCAGGCGCTCGAACTGCTGACCCGGGTCGGCATCACCGACCCCGAACGGACGTTCCGCAGCCACCCGCACGAGATCTCGGGCGGCATGGCCCAGCGCGTGCTCATCGCCGCCGCCGTCTCGTGCGAGCCGCGCCTCATCGTCGCCGACGAGCCGACGACGGCCCTGGACGTGACGGTGCAGGCCGAGGTGCTCGATCTGCTGCGCTCGCTGGTCGCCGAACGAGGGCTGGCCACCGTGCTGGTCACCCACGACCTGGGCGTGGTGGCCGACATCTGCGACCGCGTGGCCGTCCTGCGCGACGGCCACGTGGTGGAGGACGCCGACGTCCAGCACCTGTTCACCCAGCCGCGGGACCCGTACACGATCGCTCTGCTCGACGCGATGCCCTCGCGCCTCCCGCCGCGCGAGGTCGGCCGGCAGCAGATCGGCGAGGTCGTGCTGGAGGTCGAGCGCCTCCAGGTGAGCTACCCGGGCCCGCGCGGCGCGGCGTTCGTCGCACTGGACGACGTCAGCCTGGACGTCCGCCAGGGCGAGACGCTGGGGCTGGTGGGCGAGTCAGGCTCCGGCAAGTCGACGCTCGGGCGGGCGATCCTGGGCCTGGCCCGGGTGACGTCCGGCGACATCCGCTGGGACGGCCGCAGTATCGCGAACCTCTCGGGGACCGCGCGGCGCGAGCTCAGCGCCGACATCCAGGTCGTGTTCCAGGATCCGTTCAGCTCGCTGAACCCGGCCATGTCCGTCGAGGACATTCTCGTCGAGCCGCTGCTCAGCGACCCCGCACTGACGCGCGCGCAGGCATTGCAGCGGGTTCGCCGACTGCTCGATGAGGTGCATCTGCCCAAGGACGCCGGCCGGCGCCGGGCACGGGAGTTCTCCGGTGGCCAGCGTCAGCGGATCGCGATCGCGCGGGCGCTCTGCCGGGCGCCCCGGCTGATCATTTGCGACGAGCCGGTGAGCGCGCTGGACCTCTCGACCCAGGCGCGCGTGCTGGAACTGTTCAACGAGCTGCAGGACCGGACCGGGGTCGCCTACCTGTTCATCTCGCACGACCTCGACGTCGTGCGGCACATCGCGGACCGGACGGCGGTGATCCGGCACGGCCGCCTGGTCGAGCTCGGCGCGAGCGAGAAGATCGCCACCGACCCCGCCGATCCGTACACGCGGGCGCTGGCGGAGGCCGCACCGCTGCCGGACCCCGTACTCCAGGCGGAGCGCCGCAAAAGGCGCCTGGAATCGCCAACGGCGTCACTGTGACGCGCACCTTCGACCAGCCTGAGGAGACACCCGTGACGACTGGAACCGTGAGCGTGACCGAGCGCACGCTCGGCACGATCTCACCCTTCATGTTCGGCGGCATGATCGAGCATTTCGGCCGCACCGTGTACCCCGGGGTGTGGGACGTCCAGCGGGACGAGGCCCGCGCCGACACCCGAGACGCCGTGACCCGGATGGGCGTACGCCTGCTGCGGTATCCCGGCGGCTGTTTCTCCAGCGACTACCACTGGCGCGACGGTGTCGGGCCGCGCCATGAGCGGCCGACGGTCACGGAGACCTTTTGGACCGGCCTGCCGCAACGGATGCAGCGCTTCGGGGCGGACTCCCGACTGGCGTCGGGCGCGGAGGCCCTCGGCCGGCTGGTCGGCCCGGCCGAGACCAACGCGTTCGGCACCGACGAGTTCCTGCGGTACTGCCTCGACGTCGACGCCGAACCGTTCCTCGTGGTCAACATCGGTACCGGGACGCCCGAGGAGGCCGCCGACTGGGTGCGGTACTGCAATGTCGACCGCGAGTCGCCCCGCACGGTCACCTGGTGGTCCATCGGCAATGAGACCTGGGGTTCCCACGAGTACGGGCACGACACGCCTGCCGCCTACGGCGAGCGCGTCGCCGAGTTCGCCCGGGCCATGCGCCTCGTCGACCCGGCCATCAAACTCGTGGCGGTCGGACTCCCCGTCTCGGGCGAGACAGAGATCATGGGATCCGATGAGGAGGGGCTGGGCCTGACGACGTACAGGGCCCGAGACTGGAACAGCGGTGTCCTCAAGGCCTGCGGCGACGTCATCGACCTGCTGTCCGTGCACTGGTACTTCCCGGGCATGATCGGGCGGCCCCTCGACGACGAGAACGACCTGCTGCGGCTCAACACCTCGCCCGACCAGCTCGCGGACATCCTGCGCGACACGGCCGCCTTCAACGACGAGATGGTTCCCGGGCGCGCCATCGGCCTGTCGCTGGACGAGTGGAACCGCATGGTCCAGTTCGACGACCACCTGGGCACGAACCACCCGCTGGGCAACGCGGCGTTCTTCGCGGGCTGCTACAACGCGCTGCTGGCCAACGCCGAACGGACGCCGATCGCCGTCATCAGCCATCTCGTCAACTGCCTCGCGCCCATCCAGACCGACGACGACCGAGTGTTCGGCACGGTCGCCTTCCTGGTCGCGCAGCTGTACGAGGCGCACGCACGCGGCACGTCGCTCGCCGTCGATGTCGAGTCGGCCGTGATCGACGTCCCGCCGCTGGACCGGCTCGCCCCGCACGCCATGACCCACGGCGACCTGAGCAGCCCGCGCCGGGCCCCGGCGCTCAGCGCGTCAGCGACACGTCACGGCGACGCGATGAGCGTGTTCCTGGTCAACCGCGGCGTCGCGGAGGCGGCCGAGGTGTCCGTGCTCGGCCTCGCCGACGGCGAGGCGATCGTGCGCTGGGTCGACGGACCGGATCTGTGGGCGGTGAACACCCTCGACGCTCCGGAGACCCTCACCGTGCGGGAGCGACGGGTGACGGTCGCCCGGGGCCGGGCCGTGGTGACGGTGCCGCCGTGCGGCGTCGCGGTGGTGACCCGATGACCATGATCGAGCCGATCGTCCACGGTGCGCGGCTCGTCGGCGACATCCTCGCCTCGGCGCCGGAACCCGGTTCCGCGTCGCTGTGGCGACTCGGCCAATCGGGCCTGGTCGTCCGCCTCCCCGGCGCGACGCTGGCGATCGACCCGTACCTGAGCAACCACGGCGAGGCGGTACTCGGGCCGCCCTTCGACCATCGCCGGCTGACCCGCGCGCCGCTCGACCCGGCCGAGATCGACTTCCTCGACGCGGTCCTGGTCAGCCACGACCATCTCGACCACCTCGACGTGCCGACGATCCGGACGCTGGCCCGGACCAACCCCGGCGCACGCATCGTCGGCCCGGCCGCCTGCGGGAAGGCCTTCGAAGACCTCGGCTGGCGCGCCGAGCAGGTGGTCGTGCTCGGCGACGGGTCCCGCACCGAGTTCGACGATTGGTACGTCGAAGGCTACGCGGTCCCGCACGAGGAGTTCGATGAGGCGGACGGCTCGGCCCGGTATCTCGGATTCGTGGTCGGCGACGCGCGCGTCCGGCTCGCCCACCTCGGCGACAGCCTGGCCCACGCCCGCGTCGCACGGACGCTCGCCGACAAGGCGGTCGATCTGATCGCCCTGCCGATCAACGGGCGCGACGAGGAGCGCCGACTCATGGGGTTCGCCGGCAACATGACGGCGCGCGAGGCGGTGCGGCTGGCGGTCGAGGCCGGGCGCCCGCTGGCCCTGCCGATGCACTACGACATGTTCGCGCAGAACGTCGAGCCGGACGCGCTTGCGACATTCGAGGCCGCGGCCGCGGCCGCCGCCCTGCCGTACCGGGTCGCCGCCGCCGGCGAGCGGGTGGACTGGGGGTCCCGGTGATCGTTTTCGAGCGGATCGTCCAGGAACGGATGCTCCCCGCCGTCACCCCGACCCATGCTGAGGACGCGCCGCCAGCGGCCGGTGCGCTCCGGGCGGGCGGCATCGGCGCTATCGAGATCACGCTCCGCACCCGCGCGGGCATCCCCGCCATCGAACGGGTCACAGCGGACACCGACATCCTCGTTGGCGCTGGGACCGTGCGGACGGTGCGGGACATCGAGCCGGTCGCCCGCGCAGGCGCCGCGTTCACCGTCGCTCCCGGCCTCGACGACGACGTGCTGCGGGCGGCCGCCAATCGGGGCAGCCCGACCCTCCCGGGCATCGCGGCGGCGACGGGGGCGCAGCGCGCGATGCGAGCGGGCGGTTGGAGGCTGCCATGGTCGGCCGTCGAGGCACGTGATCACGCGGCCATCGAAACGCCGGCCCGCGAGGCGTCTCAACGCCTGCGGGCGGAAGCCGCGACATGACCGTGGTCGCCGTGGGGGAGTCCCTCGGCCTGCTTCGGGCCGAGGAGAGCGGCTCGCTCGCGACCGTCGACCGGCTTCGCCTGACCTTCGGCGGCGCCGAGTCGAACGTCGCCATCGGGGTGTCCCGGCTCGGCGGATCCGCGCGCTGGATCGGACGGGTCGGCCGGGACGTCATCGGTGACCGCATCGTGCGGGAGCTCCGCGCCGAAGGCGTCGAGGTCCACGCGGGGATCGACGCCGACCGCCCGACCGCCCTCATGCTGAAGGAATCACCGGTGCCGGCAATGTCACGCGTGCTGTACTACCGCGGGGACAGCGCCGGCAGCCGACTCGGTCCCGCGGACATCCCCGCCGGCCTCGTCCAGGCGAACGACGTCCTGCACGTCTCGGGCATTACGGCGAGCCTTTCCGCGTCGGCGGAGAAGGCCGTGCACCACGCGATCGACATCGCACGTGCGAACGACGCGCTGGTCTCCTTCGATGTCAACCACCGCGCGACGCTCCGCCGTCACCGCGCGGCCGCGGACATCTACCGCGAGGTCGCGCAGCGCGCCGACATCATCTTCGCCGGACTGGACGAGGCGTCGCTCCTCACCGGCGCCGCGGCGACCGCCGAGGCCACCGCCCGGGAGCTCGGGCGAATCGGGGCCGGCCAGATCGTCGTGAAGCTCGGCGCGGACGGCTGCCTGGCGCTCGAAGGAGGCGAACTCCACGCCCGCAGTGCCGTTCCCGTCGATCCCGTCGACACAGTGGGCGCCGGTGACGCGTTCGTCGCCGGCTACCTGGCCGAACTCCAACTCGGCGGTTCCATGGACGCTCGGCTGGCGACCGCGGTGACCGCGGGCGCCTTCGCCTGCCTCAGCACCGGCGACTGGGAAGGGCTGCCGCGCCGAGGGGACCTGGACCTGCTCGGCGCGGTGGACCCGGTCATGCGGTGACGTCGCTCGTCGCCTGATCCGGTGCGTCCGGCGGGAAGCCGGCGGTGCCCGCCACCTCGTGGTCGCCGTCGCAGATCGACTCCTCGAGGCCGAGCCGGGCCTGTTCGAGGTGGACGGCCATCGCGGTGGCCGCGGCGTTCTCGTCCGCGGCCTCGATGGCGGTCAGGATCACCCGGTGCGCATCGATGATCGCCTCGACCCGGCCGCCGGCGTTGACCCATCCATTCCACACCCGGCGGCGAAGCCGCCGCAGCAGGGGCTCCAGCGACTCGAGCGTGAGCTCGCAGAGGTCGTTGCCGGCCGCTTGCGAGACGGCCGCGTGGAAGGCGACGTCCGCCTCGTGCAGGTGCTCGGCGTCGCGGACCGACCTCAGCGCGTCCAGCGCCTCGTGCAGGGAGGCGAGGTGTTCGGGCGTGTGGTTGCGCGCGGCGAGCCGGGCGTTGCCGACCTCCACGATCTCGCGGAACTGCTGTAGCTGCTCGTCGTCGACGGAGGTGCCGAGGATGCGGAGTGCGAACAGCCTCGACATGTGGGTCGAGTCCGGCGTCGAGACCGTGCTCTCCCGGCCCTGGTGGCGCTTGAGCAACCCGATGGCCGACAGGCCCGCGACCGCTTCACGGACCACCGGCACGCTCACGTTGAGCATCTCCGCCAGTTCCCCGGTGCCCGGCATCTGATCGCCATCGCGCAGGTTGCGCTCCTGGATCAGCTGGATGATCGCCTCAGTCGCCTGGTCGGTGAGCGATGTGCGCTTGATGGATGCCGGCATCTCTCAGCTCCACTCCCTGGCGACGGTACCGGGCCCGCGGTCCGGGCCCCCGGCACGATCGCGCCTCCTTCTTACAAACTTCTCTTACATTAACAGAGAGACCGAGCAAGGAAGTAAGCGTGCCGCTCCGCACGCGACGGCTCCCGGACGGGCGTCCCGCGGTGCGACGCCGGGTCTGAAGGACGCGAGCAAGGCCGAAGGCACGATCACCGCACGATCCAGTGGCCGGCGGGCCCACACCGCTCTTTCCTTGACACATATCTACTTCTCTTATTAGATGATGAGAACTCGGTGCGGTGGAGCCCGGGACGGAGAGAGGCCTCCCATCAGATGAAACGCACATGTGCTGCCGGCTTGTCGGCCCTGCTGTTGGCTGTGACCCTCGCTGGCTGCTCCAGCGGCGCCCAGGACTCGTCGGAGGCCAGGCAGACCCTGACTCTCGGCGCGATCGTCGACGTCGCGTCGTTCGATCCGTCGCAGTCGGACGTCGGCCACTTCATGCAGTACCTGCAGCCGGCGTACGACACGCTGATCAAGATCGACTCGCACAACGAGCTCCAGCCGATGCTGGCGACGAAGTGGACCTACACCGACGCCGCCAGGACGAAGCTGAAGCTCACCCTCCGCGGTGACGTCAAGTTCTCCGACGGCACTGCCATGGACGCGGAGGCCGTCGCCAAGAGCCTGAAGAGGTTCAAGGCGGCGAACGGGCCGCGATCCTCCGCGCTGCAGAACGTCACATCCGTCACGGCACCGGACAAGACCACGGTCGACCTCACCCTCGCGTCGCCGGACCCGGCGCTGGTGCACAATCTCGGCCTCGTGGCCGGCATGATCACGAACCCGGCGGCAGCCGCGACCGGCCTGAAGAGCACGCCGGCCGGCACCGGACCGTATGTGCTCGACACGAAGAAGACGAGCCGCGGCAACGCCTACGCGTTCGTCCGGAACCAGCACTACTACAACGCGGCGGCGTTCCCGTTCAATGAGATCGATATCCGGGTGATGACCGACGCGACCGCACGGTTGAACGCCGTCAAGACCGGAGAGGCCGATGGCGCGGTCGCGCTCGCGTCGCAGGCGAGGACGGCCAAGGGGTCGGGCCTGAACGTGCTGTCCAGCCCCGGAGACTGGCAGGGCCTTTTCCTGAATGACCGGAACGGCAAGACCGTCAAGGCGATGTCGGACGTCCGGGTCCGGCAGGCGATCAGCCATGCGATCGACGGCGACGCCATTCTCAAGTCGTACGCGTTCGGGCAGGGGACGTCCTCGACGCAGATCTTCTACCCTGGCACCGCCGCCTACGACAACTCCCTGAACTCCAGATACCCGTACGATCCGGCGAAGGCCAAGCAACTGCTGGCCGAAGCCGGGTACGCCGGGGGATTCACGCTGACCATGCCGTCCATGACCGCGCTCTTCGCCAGCGTCTACCCGATCATTCAGGAGGAGCTCGGGGCGGTCGGCATCAAGGTGGTCTACAAGAGCCAGCCGGCATCGGCCGGCCTGACGCCTTACCTGTCCGAAGAATTCCCCGCCTACCTGTTCAGCTGGGGCTCCTCGGACAACTGGCTCGACGCCAACCTCCTGCTCGCCCGGAACGGCGCCTGGAACCCGTTCCACGCGAGCGACACCACCATCGAGTCCCTCATGAAGCGGATCGCCGCGGCGAGCGGCCCCGCGCAGGATGCGCTGTACAAGCAGCTGTCCGGGTACGTCGTCGGCCAAGCCTGGTTCGTGCCGTTCTACGTAGCCGACAACATCTATATGGCGAGCACATCGGTCAAGGTCGTCGCGCAGCCGGAACAGGTTGTGCCGTCGATCTACAACTACTCACCGGCTTCCTGAAGGAAGGGTGCGTTCGATGAACGCTGCGGTGACCGGCACCGATCAGGAACCGCTCGATCGCGTGGTCGAGTTCGACCGGCGGTGTGGGGTGCACGGTATGGGCGCCTTCCGCCGTGCGGCCGGGGAGCACCTCACCTGCGCGTGGCCACCGGCGCACCCGGCACGGTCCACGGAGGACCGCTGGCGGCTACCTAGCTCGTCGTGTTGCCGCCTTCTCCCACAGCGTGAAGCGCAAAGCGCAGCGAGGACGTGAAGATGGCCTCGAACTCGTTGTCGGAGATGCCGTGCCAGCCGTGGTCAGCGGAGGGGACGAGGTGCAGATCGACCGGCGCGCCCGCTTCACGCAGCCGGGCCGCGAGCGCCTGCGAGTGCGTACGAGGAACGAGGCTGTCGTTCTCACCGTGGACCAGGAGGAAGGGCGGCGCATCGCGGTGGGCGTGCGCGACGGGGGACGCTTCGCGCGCCTTCCCGGGATCGGCCGTGGGATCGGCACCGAGCAGAAGCGACTCCGGCGGTCCGGGCGACAGGGCCAGGTCGGCGGGCCCGTACCAGATGACGGCGGCGGCGAGGCAGGGCTCGGCCGAGGTGAGGGCCAGGAGCGAGGCCAGGTGGCCGCCCGCCGACTCGCCCCACGCGACGACGCGCCGGACGTCGATGCCGAGCTCGCCGGAGCGCAGCACCAGCCAGTGCAGCGCGGTCCGCACGTCGTCGAGTTGGGCGGGGAAGACCGCCTCGCCGCTCAGCCGGTAGTCGACGCAGGCCACCGCGAGACCGGCGGCGGCGATCCGCGCGAACGGGCCCGGCGACCACTGGCGGGTGCGCGGGCCCATGTCGTCGCGGCGGCCGCGCCGCCAGGCACCGCCGTGCAGGAAGAGCACGAGCGGGGCGTGGCCGCCCTCGGGGAGCCACAGGTCCAGTTCCAGCGGGCGGGCGCCCTCGATCTCGGCGTACGGCACCCCGCGCATGACGCGCACGCCCGGCGGGACGGGAGCCGGGAGGGGCGCGACGTCGGGGTGCGGGGCGACGATGAGGTCCTGGAGGGCGCTCATCGCGTCCGCCACTGGTGATCGAGCAGGAACGCCACGTCGAAGCGCTGCGGCACGGTGCCGAACTTCTCCGGGGCCGGGACGTGCGGCCGCTGCGGAAGGCCGAGCTCCTCGGTGGGCGTGCCGAGGTTCTCGAAGAACCGCTCGAACGTTCCGCCCGGCCCTGCGGCTACGCCCACGATCTGGCTGTGGTGCCGCTCGATGCGGTAGGAGTGCGGACAGTTCTTGGGGACGAAGCCAAAGTCCCCGGTCGTCAGCAGCTTTTCGTACTGGCGGCCCTCGATGTCCTCGACGAACAGCCGCACCGCCCCCGCGGTGATGAAGAAGACCTCGTAGGTGTCCGGATGTGAATGCGCCGGGATGAGGTCGCCCTTCGGACCCTCACAGGTGAAGAAGTTGAAGGTGTTCTCGGTCTGCTCGCCCCCCGCGTAGACGGTGAACAGGTCGCCGAACAGATGGGCGCGGTCCCCCATGCCCTTCTCGATGAAGTACGGCGTGCCCGGAGCCGGGGGGATCTGCGAGCGGGACCGGTAGGGGGTGGCGAACTCCATGGTCATGGCTTCTCCAGGAGGGGCGGAACCAGAAACGTCAGGATACCTGACGTTCAGGGCTCCAGGACGCCGTCCGCGCGGAAATAGGATGGCCTGGCCGTACGTCTCCGACCGGGCCGCGGCGGACATGCTCGACACACGCTCACCGAGGAGCCATGACCGAGACCGCATCGAACCTGCCCCGGCTGCTCGGCGAGGCCAAGCGCTGGTTCGACGACGCGCTCTTCACCGGCATGGAGGCCGCGGGCGAACGTCCGGTGACCGTCGCCCAAGCCGCCGTCTTCTCCGTTCTGCCCGCCGAGGGCTGCACGATCTCCGAGATCGCCCGCCGGATCGGCGTCAGGCGGCAGACCGTCCACCAGGCCGTGCACGGCTTGATCGGCATGGGACTGCTGGAGCAGATTCCCGACCCGGCCTCCGCGCGCAACCGCCTGGTCCGTACGACGGCGGAGGGCGCCCGTGTCCACCGCAGGGCGCAGGCCACGCTCACCGTCATCGAGGACGTCCTCGCTCAACGGATCGGCGCCGCCTCCACCGGGGAACTGCGACGCCTCCTCTCACTGCCTTGGGGTGAGCCACCACGCGTGCAGGTGCCCCCCGGCGACACATGAGCCGCAAACCGTTCTTGCCTCTCCAGACGCCATAAGCGTGGCCGCTGTCCGAGCCGGGCGATGTTCGCGCGGGAACTGTGGACGACGACTGGGATGGCCGCCAGCGCGTCACGGCGGTCAAGGAAGGGCAGCGCGCCCTCGGTGAGCCCTCCAGCGGCCAGGGACGCGCATGCCGACCTCAAAGAGCCGCAGACCGATCCGGTAGCGCAGGACGTCGGTGCGTTCCAGGCCGCCCCATTCGACCAGTTCGGTCACGAGCCGGTGCGCAGTCGAGCGCGCCAGCCCGGTGCGGCGGCACAGTGCGGCCGGGGCCGGCGGTTCTGAGTGCCCAGCAGGACGGGCCGGCAGGACCGGGATGTCGCCGGAGTGTTTCTTGTCCAGGTCCGTGGTCGACACGATCCGCCGAGGCGCGACGCCGCCCGCGACTGACACGAAACGGCCAATCGCTTGCTTGGGATGAGACGGGGGTCTAGACAGTAGTCCTAGAGGGTTCGGGACGGTCGGCGGGCCGTGCGGACCGAAGCGGTGGACGAGAAGGGACCGCGCATGGACCCCCGGCAGGCGCTCTCCACCACGCGGGCGATGCGCCGGGCGCGGCCCGGCCCGATCCCGCTGGAGGCGCGGGAACGGATACTGGACGCCGCGATCCGGGCGTCCACCGGCGGCAACGCGCAGCACGACCCGGCCGGCGGTTCGGGCTTCCCCGCGGTGAAAAGCGTCATGCCCGCCGCTCGCACCCAAGGCGGGAGAGGTTCCCTGACCAGCGTATTCGGGGCCTTCCGTGGGGAGGAGACGCGGGAGTTCCTCGCCGTGCCCGGCGAGGAGGGCTGGGGGAAAGCCTGCCGCGAGTCGTTCGGCTATCCCGTGGATCGGTGCGGAAGCGCTGGAAGGAGTGACCCTTGATGAACGATCTGGTGATCAAGAACGCTCGGGTCGTGGACGGCACCGGCGCGGCCCCGTACCACGCCGACGTCGCCGTCACCGGCGACCGCATCAGCGGGATCGGCCGCGACGTCGGCGCCGGCCGTCGCACGCTCGACGCCGACGGTGCGCTGCTCACCCCCGGTTTCGTTGACATCCACACCCACTACGACGGGCAGGCCACCTGGGATCCGATCCTGGCCCCGTCGTCGTGGCACGGTGTCACCACGGTGGTCGTGGGCAACTGCGGGGTGGGGTTCGCCCCGGTCAGGCCCGACCGGCACGAATGGCTGATCGGGCTGATGGAGGGTGTGGAGGACATCCCCGGCAGTGCGCTGGCCGAGGGGATCACCTGGGAGTGGGAGAGCTTCCCGCAGTTCCTGGACGCGCTGGAACGGATGCCGCGGACCATGGACCTGGGCACGCAGGTTCCGCACGGCGCCGTCCGCGCGTACGTCATGGGCGAGCGCGGTGCCCGCAACGAGCCCGCCACCGCCGGCGACATCGCCGCGATGAAAGCGATCGTCAAGCAGGGCGTGGCCGCCGGGGCGCTGGGCTTCTCCACCTCCCGCACGCTCGCGCACCGGGCCATCGACGGCGAACCGGTGCCCGGCACGTTCGCCGCCGAGGAGGAGCTGTTCGGAATCGGCGAGGCGCTGCGCGAACTGGGCACCGGGGTGTACGAGATCGCGCCCGTCGGCGCGGCGGGTGAGGACGTCAACGCCCCGCCGGACGAGGTCCGGTGGATGCGGCGGTTGTCGGAGGCGACCGGCCGGCCGGTGTCGTTCGCGCTGCTCCAGGTGGACGCCGCGCCCGACCTGTGGCGGGAGCTGATGGAGTTGTCGGCCGGCACCGAAGCACAGATGTTCCCGCAGGTCGCGGCCAGGCCGTTCGGGATGCTGATCGGGCTGGAGACGCTGCACGCGTTCGGCGACCACCCGACGTACGTGTCGGAGTTGTCGCTGCTGCCGCTGCCGGAACGGGTGGCGCGGATGCGCGATCCCGAGGTCCGGGCGCGGATCCTCGCCGAGCGCCCGGTCGAGGAGGACGTGCTGGCCGGCATGGTCCGCGGCTACCTGGACC
The DNA here is from genome assembly GCF_009793335.1 of Actinomadura sp. J1-007. Taxonomy (GTDB): domain Bacteria; phylum Actinomycetota; class Actinomycetes; order Streptosporangiales; family Streptosporangiaceae; genus Spirillospora; species Spirillospora yumaensis. The sequence continues at coordinate 7,225,726 of NZ_WING01000001.1, forward strand.
GGCTGTTCCCGCTGGACGGCGACCGTCCCGACTACGAGCCCGCGCCGGACGAGTCGGTGGCGGCGCGTGCGGCGGCGACCGGCCGCGACCCGCTGGAGATGCTGTACGACCTGCTGCTGGAGGACGACGGCCGCAACCTGATGCTGCTGCCGCTGCTGAACTACTCCGAACGCAGCCTCGACTCCGTCCGCGAGATGCTCACCCACCCGCGGGCCGTGCTCGGGCTCGGCGACGGTGGCGCGCACTGCGGCTTCATCTGCGACGCCTCGCTGCCCACCACCATGCTCAGCCACTGGGCGCGCGACCGGCGGCGCGGCGAGACACTGCCGCTGGAGCACGTCGTGCGGCTGATGACCCGCGACACCGCCCGCCTGTACGGGCTGGCCGACAGCGGCGTGATCGCCGAGGGCACGAAGGCCGACCTCAACCTCATCGACTTCGACCGAGTCGCCAACCACCGCCCCGAAATGCTGTACGACCTGCCCGCCGGCGGACGGCGGCTGGTGCAGCGCGCCGACGGGTACCTCGCCACGTTCGTCTCGGGCACGCAAACCTTCGCCAACGGCGAACACACCGGCGAACTCCCAGGCCGCCTCGTGCGAGGAGCACACCGCTGACCCCCACGGTCACCACGTCGGACGTCGGCCCTGCGCGTGGAACAGGTCGGCGCCGGATCGGAGGCCAAGGGGCTGGGGGAGACCCTCGGCGCGGACTTCGCCCGGGCCGAGTTCATCAGCCTGCCGCTCACCCTGCTGATCATGCTGGTGGTGTTCGGCGCGGTGATCGCGGCGGGCGTGCCGGAGGTGCTGGCGCTGTCGTCGGGGGCGCGGCGTTCGGGCTGTCGGGATTGGTGTCGCACCTGCTGCCCGCCACCAGCGCGATCAGCAACGTGATCCTGCTGATGGGCATGGCCGTCGGCATCGACGACTCGCTGTTCTACCTCAAGCGGGAACGCGAGGAGCGGCGCCGTGGCCGACCGGAGTGATCGAGATAGCGGCACAGACGTCCGGGCCCACGGTGGTGGTGTCAGGGGTGACGCTGATCATCGCGGTGGCCGGGCTGTACCTGGCCGGGGAGGCAGCGTTCTCCTCGCTGGCCACCGGGTCGATCATCGTGGTCGCCGTCGCGGTGCTCTCCTCGCTGACAGTGCTGCCCGCGCTGCCGGCCAAGCTGGGCCGCTGGACCGACCGGCCGAAGGTCCCGGTGCTGTGGCGGCTGACCATGCGGCCCGGCCAGGCGCGGCTGTGGCCGGCGCTGCTGCGTCCCGCGATCGGCCACCCGGCGGTGACGCTGGCGGTGTCGGCGGGGGACTGCTGCTGCTCGCCGTCCCGGCCCTGGACATGCGGCTCAAGCAGCCCGGCTCGGACGACCTGTCCCGCGACATCCCGGGCGTGCGGGCGATGGACCGGCCGACCCGGGCGTTCCCCAGCGAGGGCACCGTCCACCAGGTCGCGGTGAGCGCACCGGCCGACCGGGTCGGCGAGGTCGAGACGGCCCTGGCCGGCCGGGCCCGCCGTACGACCGCGGACCCGCTCTTACGCCTCGACGGTGACCGGCCCGTGCTCGGTGACTGGCGCGACTAGGTTGCCGGGCAACGGCGGGTCCTCATCCGCTGCTCCCGGCCCATGGTCCAGGGGACTCTCAGTCCCTAAACGACGTGAACGGGCAGGGTTCCCGAACGGGCGTCCGGGGGCAGTGCCTAAGGGCTGACAAGCCGCGTCCGCTTCCTGGCCCTAGCGGCTGGCCAGGATGCTGATCTCGAAGGGTTCCGCCCTGCCGCACACGAGTTGTGAGACCGGACGTCCCAGGCGAACGCGTCCACAGCGGACACGTCCGCGACCATCTCACCAACGATCGTTTTCTGGCACCGGGCGGCAGGCGGGTCGGGTGTCGCCCGGGCAGTTCCCAGTGGGGTCCGGGGGAGTTCCGCCACCTCGGCGGCGGTGGGCGGGGTGCCGTTAACGTCAGAACTTTGAGCCTTGATAACTCTGTGTAGTCAGTTGGATGCTTAGAGTGGTCAAGGTTTGGGGTTCTTCATGGACGAGGCTGGTGCGGGGAACGCTGCGTCTTGGGCGGTCGTGCCGTACACATCCAACTGTGAGCACCTGTGCGAGCGGGCCGAACATGTCCTGGTGGGGGTGAGTCCAGGCAACGGCTACTTCAACCGGGAACGGCTGGCGGGGCTGCTGCGCTGGGCGGGCGCCACGTTCGCCCGGGTCGACGCGATCGTGCCCGATGCGTCACTGGTGCATACCTACCAGGCTCTCGGGCAGTCTCCGGCGACCGCCTGGAAGAACGCCAGCCGCAAGGCCGGCAAGACGTGCCGGCGGATCGTTCGGGCCTGGGAGCAGATCGGCGTCCCCCAGCACGAGCGACGGCTTCACCTGCTGTCGGAGTTCATGGACCATCCCGTCTACGTGCGGCTGCGCGCCCAGGTCGAGAAGGCCATCGGCGCCGACCCTGTCCTGCGGGAGGCGTTCTTGGAGGCCAGCCGCAGGGTCTTGCAGGCTTACCTGAACCAGGAGCCGACCGATGAGCAGGTCGAGGAGAGCAAGAACTACCTGGCCGCCGAGATGCCGCTGTGCCTGGACACCCCCGCGATCCTGGATGTGCCCTCGTCGGTGAACGTCTATCACCAGCGGCTGCCCACGCTGGAGCGGATGTTCACCTCGCCGCACATGGACGTCTCGCCCCTACAGGGCCACGCCGTGGTGCGGCCGCCGGCCGATAGGCCGGGCGCCGAGGCCGAGAACCCTGCCCAAGGGCGTGACCATGTCTGAGACGGTGGCCGGAGCCGAGGCCGGTCTGCCCTTCCCGTTCGGCGACTGGGGCTTCGACCTGGCCCCCCAGTACGCCCGCGTGCGTGCGGCCCGCGCGCCCGCCTGCCCGGTGCGCACCGTCAACGGCGACCCGGCCTGGCTGATCACGCGCTATGACCTGGCCCGGCGTGTCCTCGCCGATCCGCGGTTGAGCCTGTCGGCGGCCCTGCGACCCGAGGCGCCACGGCAAGAACCGCTGCCGATACGGCTGCCCGAGGGCACGGGCGACATCGTCACCACGCTCAACAAGGCTGGTCTGCACCACGTGGTCGCCGACGCGCTCGGGCCGCGAGCGGTGAAACGGCACCAGGAATGGATCAACGAGCAGGCCCGGCACCTGCTCGACGCCCTGGCCGGTCCGCCCGCCGACCTGCGGGCCGGGCTGGCCCTCCGGCTGCCCTTCGCGCTGACCCGCCGCCTGCTGCTGGGCGACCTGCATCAGGCCGAGCTGGTCCGGCTCAACCAGTGGGCCGACGCCATCCTGTCGTGGGGACCGGGGCTCAGCCGGTACGCCACCGCGGACCTGGCCGCGGCGCAGGAGCACATCTACCGGTTCTTCCTGCACCGACTGCCCGACCTCGCGGCCGGGTCCGGCGACCATCTGCTCAAACGGATCGCCGCTCCGGGCGTGCTCGACCAACGCGACCTGGCGGTCTTCGCCGCCTCGATGTTCCTGGCCGGATACCGCACCTCGGCGAGCTTCCTGGCCGGCGCCCTGGTCACGCTGCTGCGCCATCCCGACGCGCTGCGGGCCGTCCGCGACGATCCCGCGCTCGTCCCGGCGACCGCGCAGGAACTGCTGCGCTACACCCCGATGGCCACCGGCGGGGTCAAACGCCTGGCCATGCGGGAGGTGGACCTGGACGGGCTGGTGATCAAGGCCGGCGACCTGGTCCTGGTCTCCCTGGAGGCCGCCAACCACGACCCGGCCGCCTTCCCCGACCCCGACACCTTCACCCCCGGCCGCGACGCCTCGGGCCACCTCGGATTCGGACACGGCTCCCACTTCTGCCCGGCAACCGCCTGGCCCGGATGCAGATCGAAGCCGCCGTCGCCGCGCTGGCCGGCCACTCACCCACCCCGCGTCTGGCCGTCCCCGCCCACGACCTGCCGTGGATGCACGGCGCCGGGTTCCGGACACCGCAGACGATCCCGGTGACCTGGCCAACCGCGACGAGGCCGAACACCACGGCCCAAAGCCCACCACCCGCAGGCGGGAACCGGCCACCAGACCAGCCACCAGGGCGACCGCGCCCGAACGGACCGGACAGGTGAACACCCTTGACCGCCCACACGCCAGCGACACCACCGCACCCACAAACCAGCCCCCGAGCAGGCCACAGAACCCGGAACAGGACGGGCCAGGCCCGCGACCGGCCGAGCTGTTGCGGATCATCCAGACGCGCAGTGTGGTCCGCGAGTACACCGACCAGCCCATCACCGATGCCGACGTCCAAGCCCTCCTCACCGCCACCGCGGCCGCCCCCACCGCCTCCAACCGGCAGGCGTGGGCGTTCATCGCCGTACGGGAACCGCAGCTGCTGCTGTCGGTCCGCGCGTTCGCGCCCGGGGTGATCGGAACCCCGGCCCTGCTCCTCATCGCCTGCCTCGACCATTCCCGGTACGCCGACAACGAAGCGCGCCGCCGGGAAGGCCAGCTCTGCGTGGCCATGGCCGTGCAGAACTTCCTCCTCGCCGCCCACACGCTCGGCCTGGGCGCCTGCCCCGCCTCCAGCTTCCTGCCCGACCCGATCCGCCTGCTGCTGGACATGCCCGACCATCTCCAACCCGTCCTGCTCGCAGCGGCGGGCCACCCGGCGCACACACCGCACCCCTCCCCCGCCGCGACCTCGACGAGGTGATCCGCCATGACCGCTACACCTGACCCCACGCGACGGGACACCGAACTCGCCCGACTGGCCGCATACCTCCTGGCCAGCAGCCGCTCACTGCTGGACGACCCTCCCGACTACGGCCCCTACCGGCTCATGGACGCGGCACGCCGAACCCTGACCCTGCTAGAAGCCGACGGCCCCGCCAACGCGCACTACACCTCCGTCCGAACCCGCATCGACGACACCCTGCGCACCAAGACACCGATCGACCCGGCCGCCCTGCTCGACACACTGTGCCTGCACATGGCCCACGGCCTCAAAGCCGCAAACCCCGACAACCACCCAACGACCACCCCAGCCAACAGCACTCCGCCCAGCCAACAACCCACCGCCCGAACACAACCCTCCCCGACAACCCCCGCTAGCCGTACCGCCCAGGCCGGGCGATGCGGCAGGCACCCTTCCGGCATGAGCAAGAGCAAGGATCAGGCAACAGCTCCGGCAAAGGCTCGGGCGGCGGCTCGGGCGGCGGCTCGGGCGGCGTCTCGGGCGGCAACTCGGGCAAGGGCACCCCGATGGACACGCAGGCCGCCAGCCGGATGCAGCCGGCCACCGCCAAGAACCCCGACGGCTAGACCGCCCACAGCGGCGCAGCACCATGTGCGCAGTCCGCGGCCGACCGCAGCGCCGGCGACAGCGGACGTTGAACCGGACCGACGCCGCCGCACCCTGCCGTACGGCCCGGCCGAGACGCGCGTCGCGCGCGCGTGGGCGACTCCAGAAACTTCAGAAAGTCCTGTACGCCTACGCGCGCCGGCGTGTCCCGAAACTTCCGAAAGACGGGCTTGAGGTATCGGAGTGGCATGGGGTGGGCGGCGTTCGTCCCGTCCTGTCCCGGTACGCCTGACGGCAGGGGCACGGCCCGTTCGTCGCGGCGGCCGCGGCGGGCTCAACGCGACGCATCGCTGAAGCGGAGGGGTGCCGCCCGCGCCGTGGTGGTGTCCCCGCGCCGGGCGGGCTGCGGCCGGTCCGGGCGGTGTGAGGGACCCGGCTAGCGCACGCCGGGTGGGGACTTCTCCACTGGGACGGGTGGGATCTTCGCCAGACAGCGGGTGTCACCCAGGTGGCCGGTGCGGATGAACGCGTGCTGAATCGATGCCACGCATCCGCTGGGTTCCACCTCGGTGATGTGCCCAAGGTTAGGGACTTCCAGCAGCGTGCCGTGGCGGAACTGCGCGGCGGCCTGCCGTCCCTGCTCGGTGGTGGTGTTGGGGTCGAGGTCTCCGGAGACCACCAGAACGGGGACGTCGGCGAACGGCCCGCTGGTCCGCTGGACCGGCGGGCGCCGGTCGGGCCAGAGGATGCAGTTGTCGCTGCGCAGCGCTTTGGTCCAGGCGACCTTGCCGAACGGTGTGTAGTCGGCTTCGGGCAGTGCCGCGCGAGCGGCGGTGTACTGGCGCAACCGCGTCTTAATCGGTGCCGACCGGTCCCATGACCAGCGGTAGTCGTTGCAGGCGACCGCGTGGCTCTGGCCGTCGTTGTAGTCCTGCTCCCGGACGTCACCGTCGGTTCCACCGCGGTTGCCGCTGATAGGAGTTGCCCTCCGGGCCAGTTCAACCAGCGTCGTGGAGTCGCCGCGCAGCGCGGCCGACACCATCGCGGGGACGCCTCCGATCTGCGCGGGGATGTTCGAGGCGGCCCGGTAGACCAGCGACGCCAGGGCGGCGTCGTCGAGTCTCCTGTCCACCCCCTCGGCGGTGTAACCGATGGGGCGCTGACGCAACCGCTGAGACAGACGGGCCAGGTCGGCCAGAACCCGGTCACCGTCGCAGCGCCCGCCGCTACGGGCGCACAGCAGCCGGACCGACCGGCGCATCGCGCGGGCGTTGGATCGGAACCAGGTGTCGCGGGTCAGCGGGTAGGCGCCGGAAAGCACCATCGAGCGGACACTGCCCGGGTGGCGCTGGGCGTAGACCGTCATCAGGTACGTGCCGTAGGACATGCCTTGAAGGATCAGCTTGGGGATGCCCAGCCTGGCCCGGACGGCGTCGATGTCGTCGGCGGTCTCGGCGGAGGTGTACGCGCGGGACCGGTCGCCCAGCGCCCGTCCGCATCGCCCGGCGTCCTTGAGTAGCTGGGAGTGGGTGGCCGACGGAGCGGTCAGTCCGCAGTCGACGGCGCCGGAGCGGTTGACGCCTCTCGGATCCACCAGCAGGAAGTCGTGGTCGGCTAGCAGGTCGGCATGCAACTGGGCGAGGCGGGGGGCCAACGCGATGGTCGACGAGCCCGGCCCGCCCGGATTGAAGGCCACCGTACCCGCGGTGGGCCTGCCGCGGTCGGTGTGCCGGATCAGCACGTACGCCACGGTCGTCGAGCCGAGTTCGGGTCGAGCCCGCACCAGCGACACCCGAATCGTGCCGCATTCGGCGTTGGGCACCTGCGTGCAACCCTGCGGGCCGGTCCTAGCGCGAGTCCCCGCCGCGCCATCCGCCGCCGCGCCATCGGGCGCGGCGACGACCACGCCCGCCGCCGCCGCGACGGCTGCCGCCGCCGCGAGCGCGCTCCTGATCTTGTGTTCGGCTTTCACCAGGGTGTCCCCTCCAAAGTGGTCACTCTCTGTTCGGCCACCCTGGAGGACCGAGCCCGGCGGGGGATCCGGGACACCCCTGAAAGATCCCCCGCACCGATCCAGGACCACGGTCCCAGGAGGTCCTGTACATATCCGCAACGACCGCGGCGAGCTCAACGGCGCGACCCGGTCGGTCGGGTGATCAGGGCTTGGAGTTGGTCGACGATGCCGGTCGCGGTGACGAACTCTGCGGCCTGCCGCACCCGCAGGTCGCCGTAGACGACGCGTTCTTCGCGCAGGCCCGTCCATCCGTGATCGCGTGCGCCGCCGGGAACCGGCTGCGGCGCGTGTCCGGGGTTCGATGCCGTCACGGGCTGCCTCGCAGCAGTGACGCGGCCTGGCCGGGATCGGCGCTGCCGACGAACGGCAGCAGACGGGTCAGGCTGTGCAGGGTGTCCAGTCCGGCGGCCGAGACGATGACCGTCAGCGGCACGCCCGCCTCGATGGGGCCGATCAGCCAGGCGGCCCGTAGCCGGGCGGCCCGCCGCCGGTCCGTAGGGCGTGCTCAGCCTGGTCGCCGAGCACCCTTTGCCAAGCATGGCGACAGACCACCAACCAGGCGCGGCGGCCGCGTACCGCCACTATCACCTGGTCGGCGGCACCGAAAGGGGCATCGATGAACTCGCGGGATTTCAGCCCGCAGCCGAGCCCGAGGGCCGGCAACGTCTTCAGGCCGTGCCTCAGGTCGGCGGTGGCGGTGGCGGCGGTGGTGGCGGTGGTGGGGCGCGGTCAGGTGGTGAGGAGGGTGGTGAGGGTGTCGACGTTGGGTAGGTCGGCGAGCTCGTAGGCGCGTTCGGTGATCTCGTCGGCGCGGGCCGGGGAGACGTGGCGGGTCGCGTTCAGGTGGAACTTGGCCGCCAGTTCCGCGGCCGAGAGGGGCCGGTCGGGGCCGCCGCGGTTGGCTTCGACCCGTTCCTCCAGGACGGTTCCGTCGCGCAGCCGGACGCGCAGGACGGCCGGGAACCGGTGCGGGAAGATCTGGTCGCAGCGGGCGTCCGGGACGCAGCGGACCTTCGCGGCGAGCGCCAGCCGCGCGGGGTCGGCGGCGGCCTCGTCGGTGAAGTCCTCGTGGGACACGCCGAGCCCGCCGCCGCCGAGCAGCGCCGCCGCCACGGTGTACGGCCCGGAGAACGCGGCGTGGTACCCCGACTTCGGTCGGGCCTTGTCCTGGGCGGGTTCGCCTATCGTGCGCAGGACGGCGGTGGGCGCGCCCAGTTCGAGGTCGTCGATCGCCGTGGGGTCCAAGCCGTTGGCACGCAGCCGCAGCGCGGCGTCGATGCCCGCGTGGGTGAAGTGGTTGCACGGGTACGGCTTGAAGAAGATCCCGGGCAGCTCCCAGTGCTCGCCGAGCCGGTCGGTGAGCGCGTCCGGGTCGGCCTGATCGCCGCAGAACGCCTGGAGCAGCCCGAAACGGCCCTCCAGGACGGTGGGCGGCCCGGTGATCCCGGTCCGTGCCATCCCGGCCGCGGTGACGGCGGCGTGCGCGGCCCACCCGCAGTGGACCCGCTTTACGGTGCCGCCGGTGCGGTTGGCCTCCAAGAGGCCCGAGCCCATGCTGGCGGCGATGCCCATCGCGTCCGCGACGCCCGCGGCGTCCAGGCCGGACAGCATCGCGCACGCGGCGGCCGCGCCGAACGCCCCGCAGATCGCGGTGGCGTGCAGGCCGCGTTCGAAGAACACCGAGTTGCCGAGACCGGGGTCGTACCCGGCCATGCCGAGCCGCACGGCGATCTCGACCCCCGCGCCGATCGCGTCGAGCAGCGCCGCGCCGGACGCGCCCTGAGCCTCGGCGGCGGCGAGCGCGGCGGGCACGACGGACGCCGACGGGTGCAGCACCGATGGCAGGTGCGTGTCGTCGAAGTCGAGGGAGTGCGCGAGCGTCCCGTTCAGGAGCGCGGCGCTCGGCTCGGGAGCCGGAGGCCGGTGCCGATCGCGGTGGCCCGGTCGGCGCCGCCCCACTCGCGGACCAGCACGCCGATGGCCCGCGCGGGCGGTTCACCGGTCGCGGCGAGACTGTTGCCGAGCACGTCGAGGACCCGGCGGGCGGCGTCCGCGCGCAGCTCGGCGGGTAGGCCGCGGACGCGGACGCCGTCCGCGAAGGCCGCGAGCCGCTGGACCGGGGTCGCGGGCGGGCGGGTCACGCGCTCACCGCCGCGAGGGGGCGGACGGGCGAGCCGGTGCCGCCCCTGATCCGCAGCGGCGCGAGGACGAACACGAACTCGTGCAGCCCCGCCTCCGCGAGCGCCTCCAGGTCGAGGTGCTCGATGATGAAGATCCCCGCCTCGACCAGCAGGACGCGGTGCACGGGCAGGACGGCGTGTCCGGCGCCCGCGGGGATCTGCTCGTAGGCCGTCGTGTCGGCGCCGGTCGCGCTGATCCGGCGGTCGGCGAGCCATCGGGCGGCATCGGCGGTCACGCCCGGGACGCCGGTCTCCGTGCCGAGGTAGGCGGCCGGGTCGTGGAAGTTGCGCGACCAGCCGGTCCGGACCAGCGCGACGTCGCCCTCGCGGGGTTCGGCGCCCCGCGCGCCGCCGCCTCTTCCAGGTCCTCCACCGTGACGCCGTACCCGGGCGGGAGGGTGCCGGCGCCGTGCGCGGCGGCGACGTCCAGCAGGACGCCGCGCCGCAGCAGCCCGGGCAGGTGCTCGGCGCCGTGGCTGGTGAACGTCCCGCCGCGCTGGGCCTCGGCGGCGCCGATCCCGCCGTGCAGCTTCCCGTCGTGGCTGACGTGGGAGAGGGCGTCGATGTGCGTTCCGACGTGCCCGCCGGTGACGATGATCTCGTTGGCGGCCGAACCGCCGTCCGGGCGTTCCATGTCGCCGTGCCGCCGGATCAGCGTCATCCGGAACCCGGGATGGTTGGGCGAGCACGGCATCCCGGTGAAGAACGGGTGGCCGAGTTCGATCAGCCGGACGCCGCCGGCGACCGCGGCCAGGAGCGGGTCCTCGGCGCGGGTGACGGTGCGTGTTCCCTCGTCGGTCATGGATGGTGCCCTTCCTTGTCGGGCCGGGCGGACGCGGCCTTCATGACGGTGAGCAGGCAGGAGGCCCGCTCGGCCGGGTCGGCCTTGGCGGCGAGCGCCTTGGCGCTGGGGCCACCCGGCGCGTACGGCCGGCTTCCGCGCTGAAGCGTCCGGTCGGCGGTCATCGGATCACGCCCTTGGCGCGCAGCGCCTCCAGCTCCGCGTCCCGATGCCGTACCGGCCGAGGACCTCGCCGGTGTGCGCACCGAGCGCGGGCCCGGCCGAGGCGATGCGCCCGGGGGTCCGGGAGAGCCGGAACAGCACGTTCTGCATCTTGATCGGCCCGAGCTCGTCGTCCTGGACGGTGGTGATCGAGTCGAGCGCACGGAACTGGGGATCGGCCATGACGTCGGCCGCGTCGTAGATCGGTGCGACGGCGGCCTGCGCGTCCTCGAACGCCTTGACCACCTCGTCGCGGTCGCGTTGAGCGATCCACGAGCCGACGGCCTCGTCCAGCTCGTCGGCGTGCTCCGCGCGCTGCGAGCCGGTGGCGAACCACGGCTCGTCGATGAACTCGGGCCGTCCGACCAGGCGCATCACCCGTTCGGCGATCGACTGGGCGCTGGTGGAGACCGCGACCCAGCTGCCGTCGCGGGTGCGGTAGGTGTTGCGCGGCGCGTTGTTGTGCGAGCGGTTGCCGGTGCGGGCCTGGAGCTCGCCGAGCTGGTCGTAGGTGATGATCTGCGGGCCGAGCAGGGTCAGGATCGGCTCGATGATGGCCAGATCGATCACCTGCCCCTCGCCGGTCGCCTCCCGGGCGCGCAGCGCGGTCAGCACGGCGAACGCGGCGGTGAGCGCGGCGATCCCGTCGGCCAGGCCGAACGGCGGCAGGGTCGGCGGCCCGTCCGGCTCGCCGGTGATCGCGGCGAAACCGCTCATCGCCTCGGCCAGCGTTCCGAACCCGGGCCGCGCGGCGTACGGCCCGATCTGCCCGAACCCGGTGACCCGCGCCACCACGAGCCGCGGGTTGAGCTCCCTCAGCTCGTCCGGGCCGAGGCCCCAGCGCTCCAGCGTGCCGGGACGGAAGTTCTCGACCAGCACGTCGGCGTCGGCGACGAGGCGGCGGAAGATCTCCTGCCCCTCGGGGAGCCGAGGTAGAGCGTGACGGCCTTCTTGCCGCGGCCGAGCATCTTCCACCACAGCCCGACGCCGTCGCGCTGTGCGCCGTGGCTGCGCACCGGGTCGCCCTTCGGATGTTCGATCTTGACGACCTCGGCTCCGAAGTCGGCCAGCAGGGTCGCGGCGAGCGGCCCGGCGAACAGCGTGGCCGCATCGAGTACCCGGACCCCGGCCAGGGCGTCGGTCATGGGACGTACCGCCTTCGCATCAGAACTCTCCCTACTCCGGAACGTTTCGCTGAGAGAAACGGTTGCGGACCTCCTGCCTCAGGCTGTGGCCTGGCGGCGGCTTTCAAGTTCGCACTGGATGTTAGCCATCGTCAAGCTCGTCCCCTAGGGATTGACCGGAAAGAGCGGCCGGTGCCACGATGAGCCATCGACGGCCGAGTGTTTCTTTCAGCGAAACGCTAGGCCGATATCTGGGCTTCACTCCGAAGGAGGTCCCCTCCCGCACCGTTGCGTCGGCCGCCCAGCGGCTTCCGCGCCGTACGCTCCCTCCTCCGACGGCTCCGTCCCGGGATCGCCGGAGAACTCCACCGCGCGGAGGCCGGACGCTCGGCGACGCGCTGCGGATCGGTGCCACGTTCGGTCGTCCGGACACCTACCGAGGCCATGGCGCCGTCGCCGACGCCGCCGCCCCCCACTGATCAGGAGAACCTCATGGCGACCACCGAGCTACTGCTCACCAACGTCCGCGTCGTCCGCCCCGACGCCCCGCTGGGGCGGAACCCGAACCTCTCGACATCGCCGTCAACGACGGCACGATCGCCCGCCTGGCCCCGAACCTGCCGCACGACGAGGCCGCCACGGTGATCGACGGACGCGGGTCGCTGGCCTTCCCCGGCGTCGTGGACGCCCACCAGCACTGGGGCATCTACAACGAGCTGCGGACCGACGCCCGCACCGAGAGCCGCGCCAGCGCCCAAGGCGGCGTCACCACCTCACTGACCTACATGCGGACCGGCCAGTACTACCTGAACAAGGGCGGCCCCTACCGGGAGTTCTTCCCCGAGGTGCTCGACGCCGTACAAGGCAACGCCCACGTCGACTACGCCTTCCACCTCGCGCCGATGACGGCCGAGCACATCGAGGAGATCCCGTTCCTCGTCGAAGAACACGGCGTCACCTCGTTCAAGATCTTCATGTTCTACGGCGGCCACGGGCTGCACGGCCGCTCCACCAGCCAGAGCGACTTCCTCATGACACCGCCGGACGAGCGGTACGACGTCGCGCACTTCGAGTTCGTCATGCGCGGCGTGCAGAAGGCCCGCGAGAGGCTCGCCGAGTACGCCCCCCACATCTCGCTGTCGCTGCACTGCGAAACAGCCGAGATCATGACCGCCTACACCCGGATGGTCGAACGGGACGGCTCGCTGTCAGGGTTGCGCGCCTACAGCGCGTCCCGCCCGCCGCACTCCGAGGGCCTCGCCGTCACGATCGCGTCGTACCTCGCCCACGAGACCGGGCTGCCCAACGTCAACCTGCTGCACCTGTCGTCCGAGAAGGCGCTGTCGGCCGCCCTCACCATGGCGACCGCGTTCCCGCACATCGACTTTCGTCGCGAGGTCACGATCGGGCACCTGCTCGCCGACGTCGACACCGCGCACGGCCTGGGCGGCAAGGTCAACCCTCCGCTGCGCGACCGCGACGACGTCGAGGCGCTGTGGCGGCACGTCCTCGCCGGCGACGTCGACTGGGTCGTCAGCGACCACGCCTGCTGCCGGGACGAGATGAAGTTCGGCGCCGACCGCGATGACGTCTTCCTCGCCAAGTCGGGGTTCGGCGGCGCGGAGTATCTGCTCCCCGGCCTCGTCGGTGAGGGCACCCGCCGCGGCCTGTCCCTCCAGCGGATCGCGCAACTCACGTCCTGGAACCCGGCGCGCCGCTACGGCCTGCTCCGCAAGGGCGCCATCGCCGAAGGCTGCGACGCCGACATCGCGCTGGTCGATCCGGACGTCTCGTGGACCGTCCGTGCCGCCGACTCCGAGTCGGCCCAGGAGTACACGCCGTTCGAGGGGTTCGAGATGTCGGCCCGGGTGACCGACACGTTCGTGCGCGGCCACCGGGTGTTCGCCGATGGGAAGGTGACCGCAGAACCTCTCGGCCGCTACATCCGCCGTGGCCGCTGACCGCGGCTTCGTGAGCCGTTCCGCTCGTTCCCTAGGATCACCAGGGTGACCAAGCAGAGCGCCGTGCCGGGTAGGGACGTGGACAGTGTCGGCACCGAGGTGGCCGGGCGCGTCGCCGACGTGCTGCTGCTGTTCGCCGGAGGCCCCCGCTACCTCGGCGTCAGCGCCATCAGCCGTGAACTCGGGATTTCGAAGGCCGTTGTGTATCGCATCCTGCGGTCGCTGGTGTCGCGGGGAATGCTGGAGACGGACTCCGGTACGCAGGGTTACCGGCTCGGCCCGGCCGCGGTGGCGCTCGGGGTGAGCGCGCTGCGCGGGTTCGACGTCCGCAGTGCCGCTGCGCCGGTGCTGCGGCGGCTGCGTGATGAGACTGGCGAGACCGGTACGTTGTCCGGGCTGGTCGGTGATCAGCGGGTCTATCTCGATCAGTTCGAGAGCCCGCAGGAGATCAAGATGACGGTCGAGGTCGGTCGCCGGTTCCCGCTGCACGCGGGCTCGTCCGGGCGGGTCATTTTGGCGTTCTTGCCGCCCGAGCGCCGCGAGGCCGTGCTCGCCGGGCCGCTCGCCGCGCTGACCGGCGGGACGCTCACCGACGGGGCCGTGCTCCGCGAGCGGCTGGCTGAGACGGTCCGCGAGGGGGTCGCGGTGTCGCTCGGTGAGCGGCGCGCCGATGCGGCTTCGGTCGCCGCGCCGTTGTTCGGCCCGGACGGCGAGGTGCACGGTTCGATCAGCGTGTGCGGGCCTCGCTACCGGTTCACGCCCGAGGCGGTCGAACGGTACCGGGTCCTGGTCAAGGACGCCGCCGAGGAGGTCCGCCGCAACTTCGCGCCGTCGCCGTAGCGACTTCATCTACGCCATGGCCCGTGTCTCGGGTGGGGAAGCCCCCGGCAGGCCCCACGGGCGGTGGGCCGCCTCGTCATCCTGCACGAGCGGGCGCCCTGAGCTAGGGGTGGGTGGACGGGTGGGGGCGTATGCCGGTGGCATCGTCAGAAACCCCGCCGGATGCCGTCCGGAGTATCCGGCGGCTCACCGTTCCAACGCCGCGAGTGCCGTCTCCAGCGAGACGACCTCGGCGTACTTGGCCTGAAGGTCGAACAGGTTGGCCTCGTGCGGGCGCGGATCCCGGTCGCCGCACGCGTCACGCACCACGAAGGGCACGAACCCGTGTTGCAACGCGTCCACGGCGCTGGCCCGCACGCAGCCGCTGGTGGACAGCCCGCACAGCAGCACCGTGTCGATCCGCATCGCCGTGAGCGTCGCCGCCAGGCTGGTGCCGGCGAACGCGCTGGCGTACTGCTTGACCACGACGGTCTCGTCCGGAGCGGGGGAGGGGTCCTCGGTGAAGTCGCCCAGCGGATTTCCCCGTTCGAAGCAGTGCAGCGCGGGGACCTTTCGATAGAAGAGGCCGCCGTCACGCCCGCCCGGACCGTACTCCACCTTCGTGAACAGCACCGGCGCGCCGTGGGAGCGGGCGGACGTCACCAGCCGTGCCGCCGCCGCGACGGCGCCCTCCACCCCCGCGTACAGCGGCGAATCCCTGTCCAGGTAGGCGCGGACGATGTCGATGGCCAACACGGCAGGCCGTTGCCCGAAGGGCAGCGTCCCACCGAAGCCCGCCGCCCGGTAGTCGGCGTCGAGCGGGTCCATCACAGCGTTCCGTCCGAGGCCAGCGAGGCCAGTTCCGACTCGGTCAGCCCGAGCAGCCCCCCATAGATCTCGGCGTTGTGCTGGCCCAGCTCCGGACCGAGCGAACGCACCTGGCCGGGCGTGTCCGACAGTTTGGGAAACACGTTCTGCATCGGGAAGTCGCCGAACTCCGGGTGCGCCAGCCGAATGATGGCCTCGCGCGCCTTGAAATGCG
The DNA here is from genome assembly GCF_009793335.1 of Actinomadura sp. J1-007. Taxonomy (GTDB): domain Bacteria; phylum Actinomycetota; class Actinomycetes; order Streptosporangiales; family Streptosporangiaceae; genus Spirillospora; species Spirillospora yumaensis. The sequence continues at coordinate 7,241,138 of NZ_WING01000001.1, forward strand.
GGTCGCTCAGCATGTCCTTCGCGCGGTAGGTCAGCCCGGCGGGGATGCCGTTGTCGTGCATCAGCTTCAACAGCGGCTCGGCTTGCTGCGGCGCGGTCCAAGCGGCGATCAGCTCGTCGAGTACGCCGGCGTTCGCGCCGCGTGCGCCGTGGGAGGCAAAGCGCTCGTCGTCCGCCAGCTCGGGGCGGTCCATCAGTTCGGCGAGGCGCCGCCAGATCGTGTCGCGGTTGGCGGCGATGAGGATCGGGCCGTCGAGGGTGGGATAGACGTTGCTGGGGGCGACGTTGGGGAGCACCGAACCGGTCCGCTCGCGCTGGTAGCCCGCGATCTCCCACTCGGGGACGAGCGACTCCATCATGGCGAACACCGCCTCGTACAGCGCCGAGTCCACGACCTGGCCGCGCCCGGTCCGGTGCCGGGCGTGCAGAGCCACCAGGGTGCCCAGCGCCGCGAACGTGCCCGCCAACTCGTCGCCCAGCGAGATGCCGGCCCGTGACGGCGGCAGGGCGGGGTCGCCGGTCACGTACCGGATGCCGCCCATCGCCTCGCCGATCGAGCCGAACCCGGCGCGCGGCGCGTACGGCCCGTCCTGGCCGTACCCGGTGACACGGGTGATGATCAGCCCGGGGTTGTCCGCCCAGAGCCGCTCAGGCGACAGATCCCAGCGTTCCAGGGTGCCCGGGCGGAAGTTCTCCACCAGTACGTCGGCGGTCGCGATCAGTCGCCGCGCGAGCGCCTGCCCGGCGGCGGCGCGCAGGTTCAGCGTCACCGACTTCTTGTTGCGCGCCAGCACCGGCCACCACAGCGACTTGCCGTGCGGCTTCTCCCGGCCCCACTCGCGCATCGGGTCGCCCGCGCCGGGCGGCTCGACCTTGACGACCTCGGCGCCGAAGTCGCCGAGGAGCTGACCGCAGAACGGGCCGGCCAGCAGCTGGCCCATCTCCACCACGCGCAGGTCGCCCAAGGGCATGACGTCCGGGGTCGCTTCAGCCATCGATCTTCCTCACTGTCGCTTGCTCTCGTTCACGTGCGCGGACGTCTTCGACCAGGTGGTCGGCGGCGGCACGGATGTGGGCGCGCATCACGGCCTCGGCCCAGGCGGGATCGCTCGCCGCCAACGCGGCCACCAGCTCGCGGTGATGGTTCATGCTGCGTGCCAGGGCGGCCTCGTCGTAACGGCGGAAGGTCCCCAGCACCAGCGGGGCGTGCACCACCGAGGTCAGAAGCGCGGGCAGCCGGCGGTTCCCCGACAGCTCGATGACCTTGCCGTGGAACCGGTCGTTCAACTCCGCCACGGTCTGGAAATCACCCTTGGCGGCGGCCGTCTCCATCGCCGCGCAGCAGGCCGACAGCTCCTCCAGCGCCTCCGCGGGCACACCGCGCCGCGCGGCGCGGGCGGCGGCATAGGGCTCCATCAGCCCCCGCAACTCGAAGATCTCGACGAGGTCCTCCGCCGTCCAGCGAACCACCCGCGCGCCTCGGTGGGGGAGCACCTCCACCAGACCGTCGGCGTCCAGCCGTTGCAGAGCCTCGCGCACCGGCGTCCGCGACAGCCCCAGCGTGCCGGCCAGTTCGGCCTCGCCCAGCCGGGACCCGGCGGTGACGGTCCCGGACAGGATCATCCGGCGCAGCTCGGTGTACGCGACATCGGCAGCCCGTGGCACGGTCCCCCCTTAAGCCTGGATTGCATGCAACATATGGCTTAGTCTCCCCAGAAGACAAGATCTAGGCGAAGGATGGAAGAAATTGCATACAACAGTGGTGGAGGTCGGCCCGCGGGACGGCCTGCAGAACGAGGAGCGGGTGCTGCCCGCCGACGTCAAGATCGAACTGATCGAGCGCAGCGTCGCCGCCGGGATCACTCGGATCGAGGCCGTCAGCTTCGTCAATCCCGCGCGTGTCCCGCAGATGGCCGACGCCGAGGAGGTCATGGCCGGAGTGCCGCGCCGTGGCGATGTCTCCTACATCGGCCTGGTCCTCAACCGGCGCGGCCTGGACCGTGCCCTGGCGGCAGGGGTGGACGAGGTCAACGCCGTCGTCGTCGCCACCGACACCTTCTGCGTGCGCAACCAAGGCGTCACCACCGACCAGGCCATGGAAGCCTTCGACGCCATCGCCAAGGCCGCCGCGGATGCCGGGGTGCGCTGTAGCGTGACGATCGCGGCCGCGTTCGGGTGCCCGTTCGAGGGCGAGACACCGCCCGAGCGCGTCGCCGAGATCGCTCGCCGCGCCCACGCCGCCGGAGCCCACGAAGTCGCGCTGGCCGACACGATCGGTGTGGGTGTTCCCGGCCAGGTCCGCGACCTGACGCGCCGGGTCCGCGCCGCCGCGCCCGGCACTCCGCTGCGCTTCCATTTCCACAACACCCGCAACACCGGCTACGCCAACGCGCTGGCCGCCGTCGCCGAGGGCGTCACCGTCCTGGACGCGGCGACCGGCGGCTTCGGAGGCTGCCCGTTCGCTCCAGCCGCGACCGGCAACATCGCCACCGAAGACCTGCTGTACGCGCTTCACCGCGAGGGGGGCTCCACCGGGATCGACGCCACCGCCGTCGCCGCCACCGGAGCCTGGCTCGGCGAGCACCTCGGCAAGCCCGCCCCGGCCCTCCTCGGCCGCGCCGGACCGTTTCCCGGCATCGCGGGATGAACGTGGCACCCGTGGTGCTCGCGCCGGGGACGCGAGCACCACGAGCGGTGCGGCCTCAGTGCTCGCGGAGCAGCGTGCCCGCGCCGGAGACGCGGTCGTCCAAGCCGTGCTCTCGCAGTGCGCGCCACAGCGTGGCGGCGTTGATGGCGATCACCGGCTTGCCCAGCTCCCGCTCCAGCTCATCGGCCAGCGCCACGAACGACAGGTTCGTTCCGACCTGCACGATCGCCTCGACGTCCGGACCGTCCAGTTCCGCGACCACCTTGCGGAGCCGATTCTCGGGAACACGGGCGATGTCCATCGCGGTGGGACACCGCAATCCCGTGATGGCCGCGACGTCGAAGCCCGCCTCGGTGAAGAAGCGTCCGACCTCGCGGTCGGCGACCGGCTGATAGGGGGAGAACACCGAGATCCGGCGGCAGTCCAGGTGCCGCAACGCCGCCCGGCAAGAGCCGGCGCCCGTCGTCACCTCCAGGCCCGTGCGCTCGCGCAACCGGCGCTCGAAGGCCGCGTTGCCCTCGACTCCGCCCCAGAACGTCTCGGCGGACATCCCCATCACCAGCCGTTCGGGCTCGGCGGTCAGCACGTCCCGGACCGCGTTGTCGATCGACGCCCGGATCTGGCCGAGCAGCGCCTCGAACCCGGCGTCGTCGGCGATGGCCGGGTCCGGGATGTACATCGACCCGGCGCGGTAGGCGACACCGGGCACGCCGGCCTTCCAGTAGTCGTGTTCGACCACGGTGTTGGTGCTCGGCACCACGACGCCGAAGACGGCGCGGGGGCCGACGGCGTTGGTCATGTCAACTCCAGTTCGGCGAGGAGGGCGTCCACGGTTCGGTGCGCTCGAACGCGCGGGACGGGCAGGTTCAGCAGCAGCGAGTCGACCAGCAGCGGAGCGGTGATCGCGGAGACCCACTCGGTGAGCCGTGCCTCGTCGAGACCTGCCGAGCGCAGCACGGTCTCGAACGGGGTCATCAGGTCGCGGACGTACCGGCACCTGAGGTCCACGATCGAGGCGTCCCAGGAAGCGGCGACGATCAGAGCCTGGAGCACGCCGCCGACCGGTTTGCCCGCCAGCCGGTCGCACAACAGGTCGACCTGGGTGTGCAGATCGCGGGCGAGGTCGCCGGTCGGCGGCGGGGACCGCACCGGAGCGACTTCGATGATCGCCTCCAGCACGTGGCGGGCGGTCGGCCAGTGACGGTAGATCGTCGAGCGGGCCACACCGGTCTCGGCGTGCAAGCGCTGCGGCACCAGCGCTGCGGCGCCCTCGGTGAGCAGTAGTTCCAGTGCGGTGGTCAGGACTGTCGCCTCGGTGTCCGAGGAGGGGCCTGCCGGGCGTCCGGGTCGGTTCACGGAGATTAACAATACATATTGTCTCGGGAACCGGTAAGCGCTACATTCCGTATCGGAAACCTTCGAGAGGGGCATCATGCGACCGCACGTGGAGATCGTGGACGAACGGGACCTGATCTGGCATCTCGCCGAGTTCGACCATGCCGACGGCACCGCCGAGCAGCGCAACCTCAGCTACGACGAGGAGGACGGCTCGGCTTCATTGAAGGTCCGGTTCACCTCCGACTGGACCCGCCCCGCCGGCGTGCACCAGGCCGAGACCGAGTGGTACGTCCTGTCCGGGCAGGTCACCATCGGCGACACCGTCCTGGGGACCGGGGGCTATTGGATGGCCCCCGCCGGAGTGTGGACGCCGCCGCTCTCGGTCGCCGCCGGCACCGAGATCCTGCTCTTCCGCGAGTACGGGGACTGGCACTTCGACCTCGCCGACGGCGACCGGTCAGGCGTCCGTCCCGACCAGCGACTGGTCGTGCTCGACTCGGCCCAGATGCCCTGGATCGACGTCAAGGACGGCAGCCCGATGCGGTTCGACCTGGGCGGCACACCGGTCCCCGGCCTCTACATCAAACTGCTGCACCGCGACGAGAAGACCGGCTTCTACACCCGGCTCATCAAGGCCAAGCCCGGCTGGCGTGAGGTGCCCCTGGCCCACCACCCCTGCTCGGAGGAGTCCTACTGCCTGGAGGGCAAGTTCGAGTACAACTTCGGGAAGATGTGGCCGGGCACGTACTTCTGGCGGCCGGCACTGGTCCGGCACGGTGATTTCACCGCCGACGCCGAACTCGGCTGCACCTGGATCATCCGCTCCGATGCCGACCTGGTCGACTGGTACACCGACAACGCCCGCATCGTCATGGAGGGAGAGGCGACCAACTGGGGACCGGAGTTCCCGAACACCGCGGCCCCCCGCCCCCTGGAGCCGGTCCGCTCCCGGAGCATCGGCCGCTGGGAGAACCCGTCCTACCAGTGAGTCCCTGGGGATGGACGAGCCGTGCCGTCCTGGCCCCATCGTGCCCGGCACGGCGTCGTCCACGGCTCAGGGCGGGACCGCCCGCCCTGAGCCCAAACGACCCGCCGAGCTCGGGGCACCCCTAGGAAGCGACGCGCAGCCTATCCCGGGCTGTGCGACGACCGGCACCAGGCCGACGAGCCGCGCGGTGGCCACCTTCCACCGGACGCCCGCGATGAGGCGCGGTTCGGCGGCGTCACGGAGAATGTCCCCACGCCTCCGCCGGACCGCGCCAGGCCCAGCCCGATCACAACGGCTTTGCACTAAGCACCGACGGTGTCGAACCGGCTCATCGGCTGCCGTGAGTGCGGACGGAGACGAACGAGCGGGTCCGTGCTCTGCGCGACTGGTTGCGGCGCGCCCGTTCCCGGGCCTCTTCCTCAGAACCGGGACGGTCAGCTGGGGGACGCAATGTAGGACATCCGCAGGTAGGCGCAGACGATGTTTACGCTGGTCTGCCGGTGCCGCGAATTGTCATTGGCGAGACGTTCCAAGGTGTACAGCGCGGTCAACCTGACCGGAGCCCTGTCGGAGGCGAGTCGCTCGGCGGCGGCGTTGTACAGCTCGGTGATCCGCCGTTCGGCAGGCGAACGCGTCCCCAGTGGACACGTCCGCGACCATCTCACCAACGATCGTTTCTGAGACTGCGGCCAGACCGTTCGGTCGGCGGGTGGTCGTGCAGTCCGTGCCGCTCCCCGCGAGATGCCCGTCTCCGCAGGCCAGCCCCATGTCCGTTGCCCCTACAGGGGTTGACGTTCAGAGTCCCGCTTCGCTTAAGGTAAGCAGATGACTACTCAAAGTAGTCGATCTGTGGGGGTGTCGTGGCCGTCACCAGCCGTTCGAACAAGGACATCGCCCATCGGCGATCGTCCCCTGGCCCGCACAGACCACGACATCCCGCCTTACCAGGAGGAGATCCTCGATGAAGAAGGTCATCCGGAAAGCGGTGTTGCTCGCCGCCGTCGTCGGGTCCGTGTCTTCGCCCGCCGTGCAGCCGGCGTCCGCGACCACGCCCGCAGCAGCCCCGGTATCGACCCAAGCGAACAACAAAAGGTGCGCGGGGACAGCCGTCGCCCCTGCGGGCTCGAACTGGCGCGAGGGCGTGGCGAACAATGCCGTGTTGGGCAGTCCCCGTTACCAGCTGGTCTACGACCTGACACTTCAAAGCTCAGGGGCCGCGCAGGTCCAGGTCATGGGGTTCAATGCCCGAGGGAAGTTCTGGGCCGGTGTGCCCCTGATGTCTCCCGATAGTCCCCATCGAGTGGTACGTGTCGCATGGGGCAACAACGCCGCCAATCCCCGGATCCGGGTCAAGCCCGCCTTCGCGCAAGTCGGAGCCACTGTGACGTTCAGGTGCTGAGTACTCCAGCACGGACCTGATTTCGCCGATCGCGGCCCGACTGCGAAGTCGTATGCACCATCCCACCCGGTCACGAGCCGCAAGAGGCGAACTCAACGACGCGGGGCAGGCGCGAGTGAGGCAGAAGCCGGAGACTTCGGGATCTGAGCCGGTTAGGTTCGGGTCATGGAGTGGTAGCAGGCGGCGCTGTGGGGGCTGGCCGGCGGCGTGTGCGTGGAGGCGTTGGAGTTGTACGCCCACATCCGGTCGCGCCGTCGGTGGAGTTGGCGCCGCCCGATCCCGCAGGGCATGGCGGCGTTCTGGGTGTCGGTGCTGATCCGGGTCGGGGTCGGCGGCGTGGTCGTTGCGGCGATGGCCCGCGACGGGCAGGTCGCTGGTGCGGTGGCGGCGTTCGGGCTGGGGGTGGCGGCCCCGTTGGTCATCGAGAAGCTGGCCCGGCTGGTCCCGCTGAACCTGGATGTGCAGGCCGCGCTGGAGCCGCCGCCGGACCTGGCTGCCGAACCCGCTCCCAGCGGTCAGGGCGGGCAAGCTGGGCAGGCGGCTACGGGAGGGGGCGGCAATGCGCCGTAGCACAGCGGCCGGTGGGCTGGTGGCCGCACTGGCTCGTGCGCCCGAACCGCTGCGCTCCTCGCCGCGCGGCGTCCGGGTCGACAGCATCTTCGGCAGGTTGGTCGCGGCGCTGGCCCGGCATCCGGCGGTTCCCCGTCCTGTCGCGCCGGCTGCGCCCGCGACCGATTCGGACGAGCGCGATGGCGGCCAGACCGGCGCGGTCGGGGGTGCCGCCTCTCCAACCCCGACGGTGAACGAGCCGGCGGTTCGGGCGGGCGGGGAAGCGGAGCCGCGCAGGCCCGGTCCCGAGGCGCTCGGGCGTACGTTGCTGTCGTTCGTCGAAGAGATGAAGGGGTTCATCACCTATGGGGTGGACGATCCGCGCGCGGGCGAGACGGCCGGGGACCGTGAGCCGTTCTCGTTCCGCCTCACGATCACCGCGGACGACGCGGCGCGCTTCCTGACCGAGCCCGAGCACACCGCGCGGGCCGAGGGGTGGATCGAGGCCGCGGGCTGCGGGGGCCGGCGTCCCGTCCAGCGGGGCTGGTTCAACCTGTTCGCGCCCGCGGGCGGTCAGGACCGGCGGGTGATGAAGTACCGCCTGCACTTCACCGACGGCGCGGGCCGCCCCCGCACCCTGTCCGGACAGAAGAACGTGCTGCACGGCCCGCCGACCCGGATCTGGCCCGACACCTCCACCCTCTACGTCCGCCTGTACGAGGGACACCTCACCGAGGACCAGGAACCGGGAGCCGCCGTCACCGGCGCCGGAGTCCTGCACATCCAGCTCACCGACTTCGCCCGCCAGCTCACCACCTTCCGCACCGTGGGCCCGGACGGCGCGGGCACCCTACTGGAGTTCGGCCGCTTCTTCGCCGGCGAACTCTGGGACACCTACACCGAGCAATCCGACGAATGACGGGCAACCAAGGAAGCGGCGAGCCGGCTACGGGGACCGATTCCCGGCGTCCGCCACAGCGGCCCGCGGTGAGCTCGCCGAGACGCATCACGACATCACCCCGTCCCGGTCCCGGTGGGCGCGTCGGGCGGCGGAACGGGTCCGTGCGACGGTCCGGCGCGGCGGACTGTTGACCCGGCAGCCGTCACGGAACACGTCACAGAACGGGAGCGTCATGACCGGGATCGATCCGGCCGCGACCGCCCGCGCGGCGCTGCGCCGTCTTCGCGAACAGGCCACCGCGTTGCCCTCCGACGGCGGGCCGTGCGTGCGGACCCTCCCCGGCCGGGCCGACGCCGCGGTGCGGGTCGTCGCCGGCGCGCTGGAGGTCGTTCCCGCCCTGGCCGCCGCCGTCCGCCGCGAGCGGGACCTGGAGTGCTCCTAAGACGGCTCTAGACGGCCCTGACCGGTTGAGAGCCTGATTTTGAACCCATCCGCTCAGGGGAACGGGAGTTCGGCCGAGAACAGCTAGGGCGCGTCTCCTATTTGCCTGGTGAGGCTTGCGGCATCCTGGCTGAGTGGGTTCTTCGCGTTACCGGGCCCTGGCCGGCAAGCATCGGCGGGACCTGCCGTCTGAGCCGGTGATCGGCCCTTCGAGCCGATGAACCAGGGCACCCATCCTGAAGAGCTGCCGGTCGAGGTCTTGGACGACGTGGCCAACGTGGTCGGGGCAGAAGTCGCTCTTCTCAGTCGCCTATCCGGAGGCGTCAATGGGGGTGCCATGCGCGTCCGGTTGGGCGGAAGGGCGAATGCAGTGCTCAAAGCAGTGCCCCGGGCCCATCCCAACCAATTGGACGAGACGTTGCGGGCCCAGAGAATCGTCGAGCACATGCGTAGGCGTGGCTATCCCACCCCGGCCTGGCTCGGAGTGGGGGCCACGGCCACTCATGTGTGGCATCTGATGGACTTCGTTGACGCGGCTCCCGCGCCAGGGCTGTCCCCGTCCCTCGTTGAGCAGCTGATGGAGATCATCGAACTCCAGGCCGGCCAAGCCTCCGAGCCCTACGACCACTGGTCGTACGCCTGGCGGATCGCCACCGGTCAGGAATCGGCTGTCGCCGGGCCGGATGTCAACGAGACGCCCGAGCAGTCGCGTCTCCGCCAGTCCATCGCCAGGCTCCCGGGGTACTCCTGCGCGGTGTCGGCCTTGGTCGAGCGCCTGCGGCTGGTGTGTGCCGACGTCCCACCACCACGAGAGGCACCTGACATGGTCCATGCCGATCTCTCGACCCCCAGCAATGTCCTGGTCCGTGACGGAGCGGTGGTGGCGGTCGTGGATATCGGGAACGCGGGTAGCGGCACGCGGGCGACCGATCTCACCACCCTCGTGTGGTACGCCTTCCGGGATCCGCTGTTGGACGGTGTCCGAAGGCGGCTGTGGACGAGAATCCTCGACCTGGTCGGCTGGGAAGGGGCGGCGGTGCTCGCAGCGACACAGATCCTCCACGTGCTCGAGATCCCCATCCGCCACGGGCGCCACGATGTCGTTCCAGGGGTGGTCAAGCGCGGCCATCGCGCCCTCGACGAGCTGAACGCGCTTCGCTAGGGCATGTCTCCTCAACGCGTAGCCGGGTGATGCAGACCGACAGCATGACGGCGGTGCGGTAGGCGATCTGTAGCGGGTGCAGATGGTTCCCAGGGAGGGCGAGTCAACCGGCGGCACCCGCTGAGACGCGTCGGGATGGTGACGCTGCGTGGGTGGTTTGAGATGGTCGAGGTGTGGAGTGGCGGACGCCCAGGTTGTGCGGGGGAGGCCCTCGTCCAAGGTGAGGTTGCCGGTGCCGACGGCGCTTTCCAGCCAGTCGGCGGTCGCCCTCACCTTCGCGATTTGCTGGAGAACCGGAGTCGGCGACCAAGGGGTCCACCATGCCGCGGGTGAGCGTCCGCACCGTCTCGGTCCTGAGCCCGGCCGCCGTTGAGGCGGCCAGGCCAGGTCATCGTCGCGCCGCTCCACCACCGTGCCCATCACCGCGTTCGCGACGTCGGTCCCCCGCCGTCCCGGTCGGACGCGGCGGTCGCGGATGCGGCTTGGGCGACGGACTCGCCGTGGTCGATGGCGCCGCCGGGCAGTGCCCAGCTGCCGTTGTCGGCGCGCCGGATCACCAGCAGGGCGTGGTCGTTGGTCACGGCGAGGTTCACCGAGGGAACGAGGCTGGTGGCTGCGGGGGCGTTGGGTCGTCGAAGTCGATCCGCTGCACGGTCACTCCGATCGGGATCGAAGGCTTCAAGCGGGTGGTCCTGCGTGGCCTCCGTCCGGGTACAGGTGGGTCCTCTAGGGCGGGTGGCGAGCGGTTCACCAGTCTGGCGAATTCGTCGCGAGCTCACCCTTGGTGCGAACAAACGTTCGATCTAGGGGGGCTGTGTCGTGTTGCTACATCAGCTCATCGCGACCATGACCGCGTCTTCCGGGCGTCCAACCCGGCTCAGTGGACCGCCGAGCGGGCCTCTGGGGACGTATCGGGTCCGTCGGTTACGGCCGTGTGGGTGACGGGCGAGCATCGGCTGTACCGGCTGGCGTTGGGCAAGGCGGGCGGAGACGATCGGCTTGTCGCCGAGGTGGAGACCGCGGACGGCTGCGCTTGGCGGCTGCGGAGGGTCTGGCGGTGACCGGTCTTGCTTACTCGCCGGGCCGGGCCCGGTGACGTACGGTCGCAGGCATGGCCGAGGTATGGATCCGCATCCACCCCAAGACGATCGTCCGCACGGACGAGATCACCACGATCAGCGTGCGTGCCGAGCAGGCGACGATCGCGCTGCGCGGCGTGAAGGACCCCCTCCCGCTGCTCACCCCCGGACCGGGCGAGCCGCAGCTTCCGCGCGGGTTCGAGGCCGAGGTCCTCGCAGCGATCGGCGGAGCCCAGGCCAACGACGCCCGCGTGGTTCTGCTCGCCCCGCAGATCCACCCCGATGGCTCTCGATGGGTGTTCGCCACCGAGCAGGCCCTCCCCTAGACGCGGCGGAGCGCTGGCACCCGGTACGGGCGATCGTGGACGCACAGGGCCCGCAGATGTCTCCCAGCGGGCCCGCGCTCTTGGCAGTCGGCCGGATGCAGCCGGCCGTGCCCGGTGCGCGCTTGCCCTTTTTCGGATTCCACCCGCGATCAAGGCTTTCAAGACATACCCACCAGGTCTTTCACCTGGCCAGGAAGCAAGTATGTTCCAGATACAAAGCTCAGCGCTACGACGTGGCCTCTTACTGACGAACGTGGACGCACTTTTACAGTCTTGGGCGCCCCGAGGCGAAACTCGGCAGAGTGGTCGACGGTTCGGCTCGCGGGGTGCCAGATGGCAGTTGTGGGGTGGCGTGGCGAAGGGAGCATGGACCAATCGAGGTCGTTTTCCGGCGCTCACGGGCATGCAGGCCCGCACGGCGCGCAGACGTTCCTCGAATGCAGTTCTTCGGATTCCATCCGCGAGCGAGGAGCGCCCGTGCACCTGAAGATCAGCGTTACCGGCTGCGGTCCGCAGTTGGCCGCTGCCCTGTCGCCCCTGGGGACGGCCTCCACCGTCTAGTACGTCGCCGCCGTGGACGGTGCGCCCGCCGACACCGCCCTCCCCGGCGCCCTGCTCGCCCAGACCCTCGCCGACCGCGCCCCGAGCAAACGAGGCGAGCGCGCATGAGCGAAAGCAGCGGGAGCGCGCCCCATGCTTTCTGTCTCCCAATATGCTGCAGGTTCACCTGGAAACTTTGGGGTTCCCCAGGCTTCCCCCGTACGAATTGAATTCCTTGCCTGGCTGGGTGAGGAGAAGAGCCCACGAGCAACCGCCTCCTGGCGGGCATCCATCGTGGAAGTCGTGGCATTTTTCAACAAAATCACCGCGCTCATGGGGGAGAAGGAAAGGGCCGCCACAACAAAGCTGCTCATCCGGATCTGAAGAAACTCTACGCGGGGTTGAAGGTGGCACAGCTCCGGCCTGAGCGGGGCGATCGTCTTCTTTCTCGGCGGTGCGTGGTCGGCAGCGGTGAGGGCATCCCGCCGCTCCGGAATGCTTCCGTCCTGCGCGCGATGCCCGGGGCGATCGAGGACGCGGCCAGGGAGGAGTTCAAGCCCGATCGGGCGGTGGAGTTGCGGGAGCTGCTGCGCGAATACTGGCAGTGGGTGGGGAGTTCGGCTCGCGGCGGGTGGCGGCGGCCTCGGGCGGGGCGTTCAGCCACGCCACCGCGGCCTAGCTGATCGCCGCCGACCCGAGGGTGCCGCTGAAGCTGGAGTACGTGGCCGGGTTGGTCCGCGGCTGCGGCGGCGGCGAGGCCGACCGGCGGGCGTGGGTGACCGCCGTGCGCAGTATCCGGCACGCCGCCCGCGCGCCCCGACTGAAGATCGTCGGCGAGCGGCCGGCGAGCTGGTAGCGCCGCGACGGAGCCGGCCTCGGTCATGGCGCCGACGGCCACGGCCAGGACGTCGTTGTCGCCGTGGCGCAGGCGAAGCACCGGTCGGGGAACGCGGCGACGAACGGGGCCGGCCCGGTCGGGTGCAGCATCGCCGCGGTGAGCGCCACGACGTCGCGACGGCGGTGGGCGAAGCACCGCCTGCAAAATCAATCGCTTGCAGGGCCCTGATCAGGGCGGAACTGACCGATCAATGCCCCTGCAATGCCCCGCGGCGAGCGGCGCCGCTGTTGTCAGCGGTGCCGTTGGAACGGCGTCGGCCGGGACTCGATCACGGCAGGTAGGGGATGGCGAGGGTGGCGCCGACCTTGGTGGAGTGGTCGATGATCTGCTGGGCGTCGGCGGGGACGGCGCCGGCGTGCCAGGCCGTGATCAGTTCGACGAAGCCGCCGATGCCCATCAGCACGCTCATCCGCAGCGCGTCCTCGTCGACGTCCGGCCGGAAGTAGGGGCGGCCCGCGACGATCAGCAGGTCGGTGAAGGTGCGCAGGGTGTCGCGGCGGCGCCGCTCCAGGGCGTCGCTGCCGGCGTGCTCGCCGAAGGCGATGCGGGCGCGGCTCGGGTCGGCGGTCAGCTGGCGGACGAACGCCTCGATCGCGGCGCGCAGTTGCGCGACCGGCTCCTTCGGCGCCCGCTCGATCGCGTCCAGGAGCAGCGCGACGGTCTCGTCCCGCAGCTGGTCCCAGGCGGCGACGAGCAGGGCGTCGCGGTCGGCGAAGTTCTCGTAGAAGTAGCGGTCGGTGAGCTGGGCGCGGGCGCACACGCCGCGCATCGTGACGGCGGCCCAGCCCTGTTCCCCCCAGATCTCCAGGGCCGCGCCGAGCAGCCGGCGGCGGCGTTCGGCCCGGCGCTCCTCGGCGCTGCGCCCCCCGTACATGCGTGTCCTGGATCTCACCCTGCCCATCTTGACGGCAGATGCCCGCACATCGCTAATTGAGGGCATGTGCCATCAGAGAAGGCAGGTGCCATCAGATTCGGTTCCGCCGGGGCCGTCCGGTCCGGTCTCGCGGCGGGCCCGCGCGGCGGCCGTGGCGGCGGCGTGCACCGTCCGGCCGCTCACCGCGGTGATCCCGTCCGGCGGGCGCGGCATCGCCCTGTCGCGCTGGATCGTGGCCCGCGCGCTGGCCCGGTACGGTCCGGCCGTCCCCGGCACCCGCGTCCAGCCGGTGGACGGGCCGGTGCCGGGCGAGTGGGTCCGCCCGCCGGGGCCGGTCCGCGACGACGCCGCGATCCTGTACCTGCACGGCAGCGCGTACATGCTCGCGTCGGCGCGCACGCACCGGGGCCTGACGTCGCGGCTGGCGGTGATGACCGGGCTGCCGGTGTTCGCGGTGGACTACCGGCTCGCGCCCGAGCACCGGTTCCCGGCCGCCGCCGACGACGTCCGGGCCGCGTTCGACTGGCTGACCGGCCAGGGGTACGGCCCCGGCCGGATCGCCGTCGCGGGGGACTCCGCCGGCGGGCACCTGGCCGTCGACCTGGCCCTTCAGCTGTGCCGGGACGGGCGTCCCGGCCCGGCCGCGATGGCGCTGCTGTCGCCGCTGTGCGACCTGTCGCTCGGGCTGGCGCGCGAGCGCGAGCGGACGCGCCGCGACCCGATGATCCCGGCGGCGCGGGCGGCGCGGCTCGTCCGGCACTACATCCGCGACGCCGACCCGGCCTCGCCGCGGCTGGCGTTCACCGTCGGGAGCGGCGACCGGCTGCCGCCGACGCTGATCCAGGCGGGCGGCGCGGAGATGCTCGCCGCCGACGCCGAGCACCTCGCCGCCCTGCTCGGCGCGGCGGGCGGACGCTGCGAGTTGCAGATCTGGCCCGGCCAGATGCACGTCTTCCAGGCGCTTCCCCGGCTGATCCCGGAGGCCGGGCTCGCGCTCGGCCGCGTCGCGTCGTTCCTGACCGCCGAACTCGCGCCCCCCACGGAGGCGCTCCGCCCGGAGACGGCCGGCACGGAGGCGATCCCGGCATGAAGCGGACCGAGAACGCGGCGGCCGTGGTGACCGGCGCGGGCGGCGGCATCGGACGGGCCTTCGCGCTGGAACTGGCCCGGCGCGGCGGACGCGTCGTCTGCGCCGACATCGACCTCGACGCGGCGCGCGCGACCGCCGCGCTCATCGGCGCGGACGCGCTGCCCGTCCGCTGCGACGTCGCCGAGGAGCGGCAGGTCCGCGAACTGGCCGCGACCGCCGGATCGTGGTTGGACGGCCCCGTCGACCTCGTCGTCAACAACGCGGGGATCGGCGCGGGCGGGCGCACCGTCGGCGAGATCCCGCTGCGGGACTGGCGCCGCACCCTCGACGTGAACCTGTGGGGCGTGGTGCACGGCTGCCATGTCTTCGTCCCGGACCTCATCGAGCAGGGGCACGGCGGCGTCATCAACACCTGCTCGGCCGCGAGCTTCGCTGCGGCCCCGCTGATGGGCCCCTACAACGTGAGCAAGGCGGCCGTCCTCGCGCTGTCGGAGACCCTCGCGGCGGAGCTGGCCGGGACGGGCGTCGCCGTCACCGCGCTGTGCCCGACGTTCGTGCGGACGGGCATCGCCGGCGGCCCGCTCATCGAGGCCCGCGCGGCGAAGCTGGCGGCCACCGCGATGCGCTGGACGGGCTGGTCCGCCGACCGCGTCGCGCGCACCGCGCTGGACGCCCACGACAAGGGCCGCCTGTACGTGCTGCCGCAACCGGACGCGCGGCTGGTCTGGCGGCTCAAACGACACGTTCCCGTCACCTATGTCCGCACGCTCGGCCTGCTCGGCAGGCTCGGGCCCGCGACCCGGCTGGGAGGCCGATGATGGCGTTCGACTACGACGCGATGCTGGAGAAGATCAAGGACCGGCAGTGGGCGCTGGCCGACATCGACTGGGACGCCCCCGGCGCCGACCTGGTCACCGACGAGCAGCGGCCCCGGCTGCGCGCCTTCATGGCCGACCTGGTGTGGATCGAGAACGTCGGGGCCCGCGGGTTCGCCGCGATGGCCCCGAAGGCGCCGACCGACACGCTCCGGCAGATCTACACCTACTTCCACGCCGAGGAGCAGCGGCACGCCAACGCCGAACTGGCGCTGATGCGGCGCTGGGGGATGCTGGACGGCGACGAGGTGCCCGAACCGAACATCAACGTCCGGCTCGCCATCGAATGGCTGGACCGCTGCGCCGACGGGCTGCCGCTGTCGATCCTCGGCACCGTGATCCCGATGCTGGAGGTGGCGCTGGACGGGGCGCTGCTGAAGTTCCTGCTGGAGGAGGTCCGCGACCCCGTCTGCCACCAGGTCTTCGCGAAGATCAACGCGGACGAGTCCCGGCACCTGGCGGTCGACTTCCAGGTCCTCGACATGCTCGGGCACGCGCCGCTGCGACGGCTGCTGATCCGCTCGGCCGGCACCGCGCTGCGCCCGTCGGTGCTGCTCGGCGCGCTGATGTACATCCCGCTCCTGAACCGGATGCGCGACAACATCGTCGCGATGGGCCTGGACGAGAAGCGCCTCTACCAGGCCATCAACCGCTTCACCGGCAACGGCGAGCGCGGCATGGGGACCCGGCTGCCGACCTACCAGATCCTCAAGCACCACGCCCGCATGGTCGTCGACCGCGGGCACCCGTACCACCACTTCGCCGACTTCATGGTCCGCGCGTCCGAGCGCTACCCGCGGCGGCTGCTGCACCCCACACCGTCCTGGGCCAAGGAGCTGACCAGCGAACCGGTGGCGCGATGAGCAGGCCGGCCACCACGCTCATCATCGGCGCGGGCTTCGCCGGGCTGGGCACCGCCATCCGGCTGCTGCGCGAGGGCGTCGACGACTTCGTGATCCTCGAACGCGGCGACGACGTCGGCGGCACCTGGCGCGACAACACCTACCCCGGCGCCGCGTGCGACATCCCGTCCGCCCTGTACTCGTTCTCCTTCGCGCAGAACCCCGGCTGGACGCACGTCTACGCCCGCGGTCCGGAGATCCTCGGCTACATCCGCGACATGACCGAACGGTACGGGCTGCGGCGCTTCATCCGCTTCGGCACCGAGGTCACCGGGCTGACGTACACCGAGGACACCGGCACCTGGACCGCGTCCACCGCGTCCGGCGAGGACCACACCGCCCGCACCGTGGTGATGGCCGCGGGGCCGCTCGCCAACGCCGGCCCTCCCGACATCCCCGGCGTCGCGTCCTTCCGCGGCCGCACGATCCACAGCGCCCGCTGGGACCACGGCTACGACATGGCCGGCAAGCGGGTCGCGGTCATCGGCACGGGGGCCAGCGCCGTCCAGCTCGTTCCGGAGCTGACCCGGCGCGCCGCCCGCGTCACCGTCTTCCAGCGCACACCCGGCTGGGTGCTGCCGCGCCTGGACCACCGCGTCCCGCCCCGGCTCCGCTCCCTCTACCACCGCCGTCCCGCCGCACGATCCGCCACCCGCGCCGCCTGGTTCTGGGGGCACGAGATCATGGCGCTCGGCCTGGTGTGGGACACCGTGGGGAGCACCGCGGTCGCCGCCGCCGCGCGCCTGCATCTGCGCCGCCAGGTCAAGGACCGGTGGATGCGCCGCCGGCTCACCCCGCACTTCCGGCCGGGCTGCAAACGGATGCTGATGACCAGCGACTACTATCCGGCTCTGCAACGCCCCAACTGCAAGCTCGTCACCTGGCCGATCGCCGGGATCTCCCCCGACGGCGTCCGCACCGCCGACGGGATCGAGCACCAGGTCGACTGCATCGTCTTCGCCACCGGATTCGACGTCTGCAAGACCGGCACCCCGTTCCCGATCCACGGCAGCGGCGGACGGCTCCTGCACGAGGAATGGAGCCGCGGTGCATACGCCTACAAGAGCGTCAGCGTCGCCGGATACCCCAACCTGTTCTTCACGTTCGGCCCCAACTCCGGGCCCGGCCACAATTCCGCACTCGTCTACATGGAGGCGCAGATCCGCTACATCGCCAGGGCCGTCCTGACCATCGTCGACCGCGGGCTCCTCGCCCTGGACGTCCGCGCCGACAGCCAGGACCGCTTCAACCGCCGCCTCCAACGCCGCCTGGAACGCACGACGTGGAACTCCGGCTGCACGAGCTGGTACCTCACCCAGGACGGCCGCAACGTCACCATGTACCCGGGCTTCGCCACCCAGTACACCCGCCAGATGGCGCGCCTCGACCTCAACGACTACCACCTCACCCCCACCCTGCCCGGCACCTGACCACGGCCGCGCCCACACCCCCGGCCGCCCCCCAGCCAGCCAGTCAGCCAGTCAGCCAGCCGAACGCTGGCCGTTCGTACGCGAGCACATCAACGTGGCCGGCAAGCACAACTTCCTGCTTCCCGACCCAGGAGAACGCGGCAGGCGCCAGCTCCGCTGTAGTGGCGCCGCTTGCCGACGGGGAACACCACCGCCGGCAACGGTGATCTCCGGTGGCGCCTGGACGGTACGTCCGGACGAGCCGCAGGAAGGAAATGGCCGAACACCTGTACTCCTCTGAACCACCTGGTGGGTGGGGGCGTCTTGGGAACGCTTCAAGAATCTCGTTCACCGGATTCCGGCTCCAAAGCACACAGGAGGAAACGTGGTGTAGCCAGCGCTACCGTCCCGGTACAGGGCGGCAGGAGGACCCGGGCGCGCATGCCCGGGTCCTCGCGGCCGGTGCTATTCGCGGATGCCCATGCCTTCGACGGGTGGTGTGCGCAGGAGCCGGCCGATCGGGACGATCGTGGACGCCAGCGCGAGCGCGACCGTGCCGCCGATGATGACGACCCAGCCCAGGGCGGGGACGTACGGGACGGGCTGCCCGGCGAGCGCGTTGACGATCGAGGACAGCGTGACCGCTGCGATCGCCACGCCGATCGTGAGCGCGACGCCCAGCAGCGCGGTCTGCTCGGCGTTCGCCATCCGCCGTACCTGGCGGCGGGTCATCCCGACCAGGCGCAGCAGGGACAGCTCGCGGGCCCGGGCGAGCGCGGCCATGACCAGCGTGTTGGCGGCCGCGAGCACCGCGTACCCGACCAGCACCGCGACCAGCAGCTTGTTGAGCCAGGAGCTGATCGCGAGGTCCTTGGCGAGTTCGCCGGTGAACTGGTCGGTCCGCGTCACGGTGCTTCCCGGGTAGGCGTTCGAGAGCCTGCTCAGGTCCGGTCCGACGGCGGCGCCCGGGGCGCTGCGGATCAGGACGTGGTCGTCGAGGCCGGTCGGGGTGTGCCCGGCGAGCGTCTCGTTGCTCAGCGTGACGTCGCCGAAGCCGAAGCCCCGGTCGTAGAGGGCGACGACCTTCAGGGTGACCGGTGTGCCGTCGCCGAGCCACATCCGTGCCGCGTCGCCGATCTTCCAGCCGGAGGAGCCCGCCTGGGTCGCCGACACCGCCACGGTGCCGGCGCGCAGGTCGTTCAGGTTCCCGGAGGTCACCTTGAGATCCATGGTCCGGCCCGCGCCCTGGGGGTCGACGCCCTGCGCGACGACCGTCATCGCGTCTCCCATGAACGGGACGATGACCGAGGTGCGGCGTACCCCGGTCGCGGCCCGCACGCCGGGGATCCGGCGAGCCTGCGCGGCGGCCGCGGGGGCAGTCCGACGGCGCCTACCAGCGCGTGCTGGGCGGTCGTGCCCTCCTTGCTTTGGACCGCGGTCTGCCGCTGCAGGTTGTCCTGAAGGAACCAGACGGTGCCGCCGAACCCGACGGAGAGCACCAGCGCCGTGAGGACGGCCACCATGCCTCGCGCGTTCGCCCGCAGGTTCGCGGCGGCGAGGTATCCGCTGTCGCCGAAGACGGTCCGCAGGATCGGCGCGAGCGCCACCGCGGCGGCCCGGTTGATCCATGGGGCGAGCAGCGCGATCGCCAGGACGAACGTGTACAGCATGGCCACCGCGACGCCCATGGCGGTCTGCCCGCCGGCACGGCCGGTCAGGGCGATCAGCGCGAACGCGACGCCGAGGAGGGCCAGGCCGGACACCGCCCGGACCTTGCCGCCCAGGGCCGGATCGACGGCCGCCTCGCCGAGGGCCTCGGTGGGCCGGATGCGTGTGGTGCGCCGGGCGGCGATCCACGCCGACAGCAGCGCGACGGCGGTCACCGCCGCGGTCACCGCCAGGGAGGTCAGGACACCGCCGTTCACGGTGTAGGTGTCCGGGACGAAGCCGCGGTCCACCATCTCGTCCCTGAGCCAGAGGGCGGCGAGAAGGCCGATCGGGATGCCCGCCGCCGCGCCGAGCAGGGCGAGGATGCCGACCTCGCCGAGGATCAGCGTCCGCACTTGGCCGGGGGTCGCCGCGATGGCCCGCAGCAGGGCGAAGTCGCGGCGACGGTGGCGCACCGACAGGCCGACCGTCGCGGCGACCACGAAGCCGATGATCAGCATGGCGTAGCCGCCGAACGCGCCGCCGGCCTCCACGGTGAAGCTCTTCGCGGCGGCCGCCTCCGGCTGTTCGGCGAGCCCCCGCTCGTCGCCCGTGTACAGCTTCGCGCCGGCGCGTTCCACGATGCGCTTCACCGCGGCGGAGACAGCCGCCCGGTCGGCGCCCTTCGCGGGCAGGACGCCGATCGCGTCGACGCGGCCCGGACGCGGGTAGAGCCGCGCCGCCTGCTCGTCGGTGAAGAACAGCGCTGCCTGCGGCCCCTGCCCGTTGCGCGTCCGGACGACGCCGCTCACCCGGACCTGCTGGACGGCCCCGCCGACGATGATCGCCGTAGTGCCGCCGGGGCGCAGCCTTCCCGCAGCGGCGAGCCGCTGGTCGACGGTGACCTCGCCCTGCGCCTGGGGTGCGGTGCCGGATACCAGCTCGTACGGCGCGAGCACCGCACTTCCCCAGCCGTGGCCGCTGACCGGCACCTTCGGTGCGGCCGCCGCCGCGAGGGGTATCGTGCGGTCCGCGACCGCCCGTTGCACGCCGCGCACCGCGGCGACGTCGGCGACCAGCGAATCCGGGACGCCGCCGCGTTCGGGCAGCGTCACTTTGGTGGTCTCGCGCTCGCCGAACTTCTCCGGCCCCTGGATGGCGAACTCCTGCTTGGCGACGACTGCGAACGCCCCGGCGTATCGCTGCGGCTCGCCGTTGTAGCGGAGGCCCGACTCGACGAGCATCCCGCACACCGTCAGGACCGTGACCCCGGCGGCGAGCGCGAGGAAGGTGGCGATGAAGGCGCTTTTGCGGTACCGCAGCATCTGTGCGGCGAGTCCGAGCACCGTTCAGCCCTCCCGGGCCGGGACGGGCTGCTGCTGCCGCCTGCGGCGGTCGAGCATCGCCAGTTCCTCGGCGATCCGCCGCACCCCGGGCTGCGGCATGTCTTGGACGATCCGGCCGTCGGCCAGCACCATGACGCGGTTGGCGTAGGACGCGGCGACCGGGTCGTGCGTCACCATGATCACCGTCTGCCCGAAGTGGTCGACGACGGACCGCAGCAGCGCCAGAACGTCGGCGGCGGTCTGCGTGTCGAGCGCTCCGGTGGGCTCGTCGCAGAAGATCACTTCAGGTCGGGTGACCAGCGCCCGGGCGATGGCCACCCGCTGCTGCTGGCCGCCGGACAGCTCCGCCGGACGGTGCCCGAGCCGGTGGTCGAGCCCCACCCGTCCGATCACCTGGGCGAGCCACGCCGTGTCCGGGCGCCTGCCGGACAGCCGCAGCGGCAGCAGAATGTTCTGCTCCACGGTGAGGGCGCCCACCAGGTTGAAAGCCTGGAAGATGAAGCCGATCCGGTCGCGGCGCAGTTCGGTCAGCCGCTTCTCCGGCAGCGTCGCCAGGTCGGTGGAGCCGATCACGACACGGCCGGAGTCGGGGCGGTCCAGTCCGGCCGCGCAGTGCAGCAGGGTGCTCTTGCCGGAGCCGGACGGCCCCATCACCGCCGTCATCGTCCCCCGGAGGAACCGGACATCGACCTCGGCCAGTGCCGTGACTGGTTGATCACCTTCGTAGGTCTTGCTGACGCGCTCGAGACGCACGGCCTCGGGCGGCGGGGGCGCTGACATGGCGGATACCTTCCAGGAGCCTGAATTCAACAGCCTTCGACGGTAGGAAGGACCGCCCCTTCCAACAATGCAGCCAGGTGCCCATGGGAAGTAGTGCAGGCACTACCAAACGCCCTTCTTCGTCACCCACGGTGATCGTCGCTACGCACGGCCACGAATTGCGCGTGGCGGCGGCTGCTGGGAAGCGTGCATGGTGCTCTGCCACCGGCTGAACAATCCAGCGCACTGGCAGAACCTCAGCCAGCAGGCTGTGCCGCCCCGCGGGAGTCGCCTGGCGCGGGGGCCCGTTCCCCTAGGGTTTGCTGTTGGAAAGGCGGTAGACAACATGGAATTGCGGGTCCCCCGGCGGATCCTGCGGATGATCGTTCTCAAGCGTGGGCGCGCGGCCCTGGACGCGCTCGAACATCTCGTCGGCGGCCTCGGCACCACCCTGCCCGCGTTCATCGTCCTGGTGTGGCTTCTTGCGGTCGCGCTGCTGTGCGTCGTCGGCGTCGGCCTGCTGCTGGCGCCCACCCTGCCCCGGCTCGTTCGGGCACCGGCCGACCGCGAGCGCGCCCGGCTGTCGCGGTGGGGTCCCGAGATCACCGCGATGGGCCCCGCACCGTCCGGCGTGCGCGCCGCACTCGCCGATCCGGTCGTACGGCGGGAGCTGCGCTGGCTGCTGACGCACGGCACGCTGGGCCTGGCCATTGGCGCGGTCGGGGCGACGCTGGCCGTGCAGGCGGTCCAGGACATCAGCTACCCGCTGTGGTGGCGGATGCTGCCCCGCGACGACGCCAGCCCGAACCTGGTGTTCTGGAGCGTGCGCGATGATCTCGACGCCGTTGCGGTCGCGTTCTACGGACTGGCGCTCGCCGCCGTCTTCGTCGTCGTCGGACCGTGGATGGCCCGGTTGCAGGCGTGGCCGGGGCGGCGCCTGCTGGCGCCCCCGGCCGACATGGACCTGTCGCTGCAGATCGCGCAGCTCTCGGCCACCCGAGCCGCGGCGCTGGACGCGCACGCGACGGAACTGCGGCGCATCGAGCGCTCGCTGCACGATGGGACGCAGAACCGGCTTGTCGCCGCGACCGTCCTGATCGGCGGGACCCGCCGGGCGCTGGCCCGCGATCCCGCCCGCGCGGAGGCGATGCTCGCGCAGGCCCAGGACGCCGCGGAGACCGCGCTGGCCGAGCTCCGCACGGTCGTGCGCGGCATCCTGCCGCCGATTCTGGATGATCGTGGGCTCGCCGCGGCGCTGGCCGGGCTCGCCGCGGACTGCGGGGTCCCCTGCCGGACCGACATCGACATCCCCGCGCGATGCGCCGCGTCCGTCGAGGCCACCGCCTACTTCGTGACGGCCGAGGCGCTCACCAACGTCTCCCGGCACAGCCGCGCCCGGTCTGCCGCCCTCGCCGTGCGGTGGCGGGACGGCCTGCTGTCCGTGCGGATCGAGGACGACGGGATCGGCGGCGCGGTCGCGGGCCGGGGCTCGGGGCTGGCCGGCATCCGCGGTCGGATCGAGGCGCACGACGGCCGGTTCGCGGTGACCAGCCCGCCTGGCGGGCCGACCGTTCTGGAGATGGAGCTGCCATGCGGGTCGTGATCGCCGACGATGACTACCTGCTCCGCGAAGGGGTGGCGATGCTGCTGCGCGCCGAGTCGCTGGACGTGGTGGCGACCGCCGACTCCCCGGAGACCTTTCTCAAGGCCGTGGACGAGCACGAGCCGGACGTCGTGATCGTCGACGTGCGGATGCCGCCCACCCACACCGACGAGGGCATCAAGGCGGCGGTCGAGGCGCGGCGTCGGCGGCCCGGCCTTCCGGTGCTGGTGCTGTCGGCGTACGTGGAGCAGACGTTCGCCACCGACCTCCTCGCCGGCGGCAGCGACCGGCTCGGCTACTTGCTCAAAGAGCGGGTCGGCCGCGTCGAGCAGTTCCTGGACGCGCTGCAGCGGGTGGTCGAGGGCGGTACGGCCATCGACCCCGAGGTCGTCGCGCAGATGCTCGTCCGGTCCCATCCCGACAGCAGGCTGGAGCGGCTCACCGCCCGGGAGCGCGACGTGCTGCGGCTGATGGCCGAGGGACTGGGCAACACGTCCATCGCCGAACGGCTCTTCGTCACCGAGGGCGCCGTGCACAAGCACATTCGCAACATCTTCGCCAAGCTCGACCTGACGCCCACCGATCGCGCGGACCGCAGGGTCACCGCGGTCCTGCGCTATCTGGAGAGTGTTCCGAAGCGCAGGTAGCTCGGCGGAGGCCGCCTTGCTCGCGTGAGCGGCGGGCTATGCGACCTCGAGTAGTTGACGCAGAAGGCCGTCGAGGCAAACGAGGCCAGCGAGGTTGCCTTCGGAAAGCGCGTCAGCGTCCACGAGCAGCTCGCGCAGGTGTTCGGCCAGGTCGCCAAGGCCCTCCATCGTCGCGAGGCCATCCGGCCGTACCCGCCAACGCCGCAGCCTGCTGGGCGTGTACGCCGCCCGGCCGCGCACCGGGTTCCGGCCCGGCCGCGGCGGGACAAGGCCGGCGCGCCGCGCGTTCACCCGGCCGGATGACACGCGATCATGCCTCGCCCCCGGTCGGATTCCTGAACCCGGCGCAGGTCACCGGCGCTGAGGCGCGGCGGCCACGCGGGCTGGACGGCGGTGGGCTTCGGACAGTACGTCGAGCCGGCCCATCCGACCGCTTGCCGGCGCAAGCGCCACCTCATGATCGTCTCAGCGTGGGTTCTGACTCATGCGGGCTGTGGGTCCCCTAGGTGGGGTCTGGCTCGGAGAGATCGAGCCATTGCTCATGCACCGGTACCTGCCAGGGGAGCAGCCGGACGAGCGCCGGGCCCAGGGCCGGATCGTGCTCGAAGACGATCCTCTTGCGGCGATGCCGCCATTGCACCTGCAGCGATGTCTCCTGGTAGCCCTTTTCGGTATCGCCTGAGTGTTCGACAAGCACCGCGCTCACCTCGGCGATGGGCACCGTCCGCACCCGCGCGGGACTTTCGAAGCGGACCTGTGCCCTGGTGAACTCGATCACGCGGAGGACGTAGTGGCTTCTGATCAGCCCCACGCAGATGGTGAGTATCAGCAGCCCGCCGAGCACGAGCAGACTCCAGGCATACCCCCTGTCAGAAGGCTTTCGGTCGGTCGCCAGCCCCACCATCGAAAAGATCCACATGAGGGCGAATCCGATCACGCCCATCGGGGCGTACGAAGTCTCGCACCGCACCCGCGCCTCAGCGTCCACCATGACTCCCTGCCGAGGAATCACGACCATCGACGACGCGGTGATCCACCCCCCGCGTCAAGTCGCCTCAGGCGCAACGCTAGGGCGCATCACCCGGGAGGGGACCCGGCCGGCGGACAGGCCACGCCACCTACCTGCCTGAATGGCCCAGACGGCGGCTGGCGGGGCCCCCTCACCAATAGGCCAACCCGCGCTGGCGCCCTCCGCCCGGCAACTCCTTGCCAGGCACTCACAGACGGCGAGGTCCAAAGACGACTTCCTACCGGTCAGGGCGATCTAGACCCGTCTTAGGAGCATCCACGCGGGTGTGATCGCGACCGCGATCATTCCGATTCCCAGCCAAGCACGGCGGGCACCCCAGATGGTCGGGCGGTGCGGCCGTTGGGCGGGCGGTACCGTGGCGGCGATCTGGTCCACCCGTTGTTGGATCTGGCGTTGGTCGGCGTCCGACAGCCCGTCGGCGCCCAGGCTTTCCGACAGCGCCATCACCTCATCGGTCTGCTCGGCAGTGAAGCCGGGCAGCTCACCCTCATACCCCCATCCACCAGCGAACCGGCTGGGAATGCAGCTCAACTGCTTTCCGTCTTCGACGTTGAGGTGCACCGGCCCTTCGTCACATCCACCGCGGCCGTGAACGAACTCGATCTTGTACGGCGGGTGAGCGCGGCGCTGTTCCAGATAGCCGACCAGGGTGAATATGCCGCCGAAGACAACGACTCCCAGGGTCCCTAAAAGGGCCAGGACGCTCAGCAAAGCACGCATGCGCTTCCTTCGTTCAACGGACACCACCCGGACGGCATCGAGGCACCTCGATGCTCCCTTCAGAATCCCGCCGAGCAGAGGGGAGGGGTCCCTGCAGAAGAACTGCGCCCCTCCCGGCTCGCCCTCGGGCCATGGAACGCCGTGGCCGGCCAGTCCTACCTGGCGGGCGATCCGCTCGTCCCGGCCCGTGCGCAGATCGGCGACGTCAGCGCGTGTTATCCGGGATCCTTCAGGGCCTGCTTCCGAACCTTGGAGATCTCCAGCGCTGCCCAACGGCTAGGCGTTTCGCGCGTCCCGGGGCGGAACGGGCCCCGGGCCGGGCCGTGCGGAAGGAGTCGGCGGCGTCGGCCCGGTTCGGTGTCCGCTTACGCCGACCGCTGGGTCGTCTTTCGGTGGCGCTGGCTCCAAGTGCGCTGAACGGTGAGCCGGGTCCCCTCCCGAGTCACGTCGTTTACGCTGCCCATGGGGCGAGTGTCAGCCGGTTGGAGTCACTGTGCCCTCGCGCCACGACCCTGGCGTCCTACCGGTGGGCGCGGCAGGCGGCCGCGATCACTCTTGCATGACGAGCCGGAGTGAAGGGAGCAAGCGATGGCATGGTTCGGTCGGCTACGGAAGCCGGGCCCTTCACGTATTCCGCTGGCGAGCAATGAACCGATCGAACGCTGGCAGCGCCGGGTGGCAGAGGCCGGTCTGCGGCTCGTCGAGATCAAGAAGAACAACCAAGGCGCCGTTTACCAGGTGCTCGCCGGAGAAGACCCGGCAAGAGCCAAGGATTTTCTGCGGAAAGAACCGATTGATAAAGAGCTGTACTACATCATCGTAGAGACGCCCGACGGGAACTGGGGCACCGACATCAAGGGCCTCTTCCTGGAGAGATTGCGGCCTTGGCAGATGGATACCGCGAACACGGATTGCCAAGGCGCGATCAGTGGCATGATCGACATGAACCAGAGCATCAGGGCCGCCGCCCGCGGAGTCACCGACAACTTCGTCGTCGAGGTGTGCTGCGGGCGATGCGGGCACGAATGGATCGACGGAATCCGCTACCGGAACCTCACGGTGGTCCGATGCCCCACCTGCGAGGCCCGCAACCTAATCGACTCAGACGGCTACACATTCGCAGAGTACGACTACTGATTCGCTCAGCGGACGTTCTGTCTCACTCCGATGCTCAACGGGGCTACTCCAGGATCAGAGAAGTTTGTGATCACAATGGAAGGCCCTCCTCGTTACGGTCCCGCTACGTAACGACGATCGAGCCAGAAATCAAAATGTCTATGGCCCCAGACGGGCGACTTGCCGGTGCGGCGCAGATGCACGGGCCACCAGCGCCACGACCGCCAGCAGGGCGCTGAGCCCCGCTACCGCGGCGGGGCGCCCTGCGGTGCGCAGCCCCCACCGGCCGGACCCCCAACCCGCAGACGCACCCCCGGCCCCTTCACCGCCTTCGCCGCCGTTAGCGGCAGCACGGTCCTCGTGGCTCCCATCGGTGGGCCGACTCGGGGGAGTGGACGGGGATGGGCGCAGGGATCTGCTCGGTCGCGGTGAACTGGCCGAGGACCGGCGATGCGTTCTCGAAGGGGCCGTGCCAGCCTGGTGCCGGGCATTCAGCGGTCCCGTCGGTCCCAGTTCCGGCAATGGTCGAGTGGCCCGTTGGCTGGCTGGGGTTGTGAGGTGGCTGCGCTGTGCGGTCCCGGTCCTTATGGCCGCAGGTGTTGGCACAAGCGGTCGATGTGCTCTTCGGTCAGGTGCGGCATGGCGATGAGGTGGCTTTGTTCGCCGGCGTCGAGCAGGTGCCAGGTCTCCAGGACGTCGTCGGCGGGGCGTTGGAAGCCGACGATGATGGAGTGGGGGACGCGGCGCGGGTCGGCGCCGCATTCGCGCAGGCGTTGTTCGGCGTATTCGGCGATGTGCAGGCAGTGCCGGGCGCGGCGTTCCAGGCCGTCGCGGCCCAGTCGGCGCAGCGCCCACCAGAGCATCAGCGGCGCCAGCCCGTCGCGGGAGCCGGTCAGGGTGTAGTCGTCGGCGTCGACCTGGGTGACGTGGGAGCCGACGCGGTGCAGGTGCTCGCGGCGGGCCAGGGCGATCCCGGCGGGCACGGGCAGGCCGATGACCTTGTGGCCGCTGATGGCCAGGCTGTCGGCTCCGGCGTCGAACGCCCAGGGGCCGTAGCCGGGGATGAAGGGGACGATGAGGCCGCTGAAGGCGGCGTCGACGTGGAGGTGGACGCGGTGAACGCCGGCCGCGGCCAGGCGCGGGCGGACGGCGGCGACGTCGTCGGCGGCGCCGGTCATGGTGGTGCCGACGGTGGCCAGCACCACGGCGGGACGGTCCCGGCGTCGCAGGCAGGCGTCGGTGAGGGCGTCCAGGTCCATGGCGCCGTCGTCGCCGGTGTCGATCTTGACCTGGTCGAGGTCGAACAGTGAGGTGATCTTGTCGACGGAGTAGTGGGCGTCGGCGGAGGTGTAGAAGACCGCGTCGGGGTAGCGGCGCATGCCCAGGTGCACGCCGAAGATGTTGCTCTCGGTGCCGCCGCTGGTGGTGTATCCGGCGACCTGGTCCACCTGGCCGCCGGTCAGGCGGATGAAGAACTCCAGCACCTGGCGTTCGAACGGCCGGGTGGAGATGTTGTAGCCGGCGGCGGCGTAGGCGGTCCCGACGTTGTTGAGGGAGACGGCCAGGAAGTCGGCCAGCGGCCGGTAGTCGAAGTCCAGGTTGACCGGGAACCCGATCATCCAGTTCCGCTGGTTCATGCCCCAGTGGGCCAGCAGGCGCAGCAGCTCGTCATCGTGCTGGCCGTTGGCGGTCCCGGTGCGGGGCTCGTCGCCGATCTCCAGGTCCTCGGGACGGAAGGAGATCGTGCTGGGCCAGCCGGTCTCGGCGGGGTCGGGGCCGGGACCGGAGGGCGAGGGAATGTTCATGTCACTCCCGACGGAATGGTGAGGAGGGCTTCACAGGAACCGGGGGTCGTGGCTCTCCTCGGAGAAGGGCCGCATGTGCGCCTCGACCGCCCCATGGGCCCGGGGCGATCACTGCATGCCCATGTCGGAGCCTATTCCTCCCATCACACCGGGCCCTGCGTCCATGCCATTCAGCATGATGCTTCTGCCCTTCTGTGCGTTTATCCTGTTTCTTGTTCTATGACACGGCATGATCGAAGTCAACGGGCCCGATATTTGATCATCGGTCCGGCGGGAATTTCGGCCCCGACCGGGTGTCCCGCCGTATCGTCCTTGGGCTGGAATGCCCGCTTGCTGTACGTGGCGGCGAGGCGTTGCAGGGGTGAATTCATGGGGTGAACGGAGGGGATCGCCGCTCGTGCTTCACATTGGGCAGTGGAGAACCGTCAGGGTCGATGTTTTCGGATACTCGATTGCCCATAGGGCATAGTTGGTAGATCCTCATCTTGGTGCAGAAGGAAGGCGATCCTTTCATCCGCTGAGAATTTCGGATTGAGCTCGTCGGGACGTTCTATGACTGTGGACACCATTGTCGTCGCTGAGCACATGTGGGATGGGATCTCGCCCGAGGTGCGCGGGCATACGGAAGTGCTGATCAGCGACGGGCGGATCGTCGCGTGTGAAGGCCGTGCCGACCGGCCGGCCGGTGCGCGAATCGTGGAGCTGGGCGAGGCGACCCTGCTGCCGGGGTTGATCGACTGCCACGTCCACTGTGTCTCGGGTATGACCTCGTCGGCGCGATCGGCGCTGGAATCCTTGCCGGTCCTGCGCACGCTGCTGGACAACGGATTCACCACCGTGCGCGACCTTGGCTGCTATACGCCCGAACCGGTGACGCTGGAACTGCGGCGGGCTGTGGAGGCCGGAGAGATCCGCGGGCCGCGCATGCTGGTGGCGCCGCGTCTGATCAGTGGCCGCGGAGGCCACGGCGATCAGACCAGCGAGGTGGCGGCCTGTGCGTGCGAGATCGGCGCACTCGCCGACGGGACCGACGAGATCGTCCGGGCGGTCCGGGAGCAGGTGCGCCAAGGGGCCGACTGGATCAAGTTCGCCGGCAGCGGCGGGTTCTCCACCAGCGTGGACGACCCCGCGACGGCCGGCTACCGGCAGATCGAGATGGACGCCTTGGTCGAGGCGGCTCGCGACTTCGGACTGCCCACCGCATGCCATGCGCTCTCCGACACCGGTGTGCGTCGCGCGGCGATGGCCGGGGTCTCGACGATCGAGCACGCGACGCTGGCCGACGCCGGAACGCTGCGGTTGCTCGCCGGCCGGCGGATCCCGGTCGTCCCGACCCAGTACCCGATCACCGTCTTCACCGACCGCCTCGACGACGAGTCCTTCTGGGCCGACAAGCCGGGCAACGTGCGCGAGCAGGTGCGACGCCATGCCGACGCCCTGCGCGCCGGCCTCGGGCGCATCGCCCGCAGCAACGTGGAGATCGCCTTCGGCTCCGACGCCGGAACCTTCGACCACGCCGACAACTGGCGTGAGTTCCCCACTCTGGTGCGCTCAGGGCTCAGCCCGTCGCGCGCGCTTCAGGCGGCCACCACCGTCGCCGCCCGGGTGCTGCGCCGTCCCGACCTCGGCCGTATCGAACCCGGCGTCCCCGCTGACATCATCGCCGTACCCGAAAGCCCGTTGCGCGATATCGACGCGCTCGGCCACGTGGAGTTCGTCATGCAGGCGGGCATCGTCCGGCGCGGACCGGGGGAGTGACGCCCCCCGGGCAGCCGGGGCGTGATCGTTCCATGCGAGGGCGGAAGACAGTGCCCTGCGCTGCCCTCGCCGGTGTGTCGGGCGGGTGAATTGGGGAAGGCGTTCGGGGTCGGCCTGTGTTGCCATAGCGGGGCTGTACTCCAGTTGACGGATGCGGGCTTCGATTTGTGAACGGCGTGCGGGCGTGGTGCCAGTGGTCGGTAAGGAATGGCATGGTCCGCCTCTTCCGATGGCACCTACCTGCCGGGCTACGTTAGAAGCGCTCGGGGGCAGTGTTTTGTGGTGATTTCACCCACATGAGCCCGTTACGTCCGGATAGTTCCTATGAATGGATGACGAGGGCCTCATCGAGCGCCATCGAAAGCAGTTTCCCTCTTGGATGTCCACGTTCTATGAACGCCCGCTGGTGCCCACCCGGGGGAGCGGGAATATTTTGACCGATGCCAGTGGGGAAAGCTATCTGGACTTCTATTCGGCGGTATCCGCCAACATTCTCGGATACGACGTTCCCGAGATCTGGGAAGCGGTGCGGGAGCAGTTGCGCAGCGGGATCGTGCACCTGTCGCCGTTCTATGTCAGTCGGCGCCGCGTGGAGCTCGCCGAAAGGCTCGCAGAGCTGTCGGGCATTCCCGACGCCGTGGTCTCCTTCACCGTTTCGGGCAGCGAGGCGGTGGACCTCGCCCTCTTCCTGGCGACCCTGTATCGCAGGAGCAGCCATGTGCTCGCCCTGCGGCACGGCTTCCACGGCACCACGTTCGGCGCCATGGCCGTCACCGGCGACCGGCGCTGGGTCGGCATGGGGCTCAGCCCGTTCCAGGTCGGCTATGCCCGCGGCGGCTACGACCGCCACCACGGCCCGTCCGCCGGACTGGACGACGCCGCCTACGTGCGGGCGTGCGCGCAGGACCTGGCCGAGTTGATCGGTGCCGGTACCGCCGACCGGGTGGCGGCGCTGATCGTGGAGCCGGTCCAGGGCGTGGCGGGCGCGGCGCCCTTGGCACCGGGTCTGCTGGAGGCGTACCGGCCGATCCTCCAGCGGGAGGGCATCCTGCTGATCAGCGACGAGGTCCAGACGGGATGGGGCCGTACGGGCGGGCACCTGTGGGGCTACCAGCATCACGACGTCGTCCCCGATCTGCTGGTGTTCGGCAAGGGGCTGGGCGGCGGCTTCCCGATCGGCGGGGTGGTGGCGCGCAGGGAGATCATGGAGGCGATGACGGGCATGCGGGTCTCCGCGACCAGCGGTGACCCCCTGCCGGTCGCCGCGGCCCTGGCCACGCTCGACCACGTTCAGGCCCACGACCTCCCCGCGAACGCGGGCAGGCTCGGCAGCCTGCTGCTGGACGGGCTGCGCGAACGGATCTTCGACACCGCGATCGTGGCGGACGTCAGGGGCCGCGGGCTGCTGCTGGCCATCGAGTTCACCGGCCCGGACCGCGATTCGGCGGGGTCGGAGATCGCCGTCCGGGTCCAGGAGGGCTGCCGCCGCAACGGCGTCCTGGTCGGGCTGGGCGGTGCCGAGGAGCACTGCCTCAGTCTCATGCCGCCGCTCACGCTCACCGAAGCGCAGGCGCGCGAAGGGATGGAGGCGATCGCGTCGGCGGTGCGCGAGGCGGACCGCGGGATCGCCGCCGACCGCGGCGGTAAGGCGGAATGAACGGCATGAGCACTCCCGCGAGGCGTTCGGTCTTTCCGCTGACCGCCGTCCAGGAGGCGTACTGGGTGGGGCGGCAGGACACCCAGCCGCTGGGCGGCGTGGCCTGCCACATGTACTTCGAGTTCGAGGGCGCCCTGCTCGAACCGGCCCGGCTCGAACGCGCGGTACGAGCGGTCGCCGGCCGTCACCCGATGCTTCGCGCCAGATTCACCGACTCCGGCGAGCAGTACTTCGCCTCCTCGGCCGCATGGCCGGGCCTGACCGTCCATGACCTGTCCCGGCTCGACTCCTGCGACCTGCGTCGGGAGCTGGCCAGGATCCGGAGCGGTATGGCCCACCGGCTGCTCGACGTCGAACGGGGCCAGGTCTTCGACGTGCGACTGTGCCTGCTCGCCGACGGGCGGACCCGGCTGCACGTGGACGTCGATCACCTCGTCGCCGACCCCGTGAGCATCCGCATGCTGCTGGCCGATCTGGCCGCCGCCTACGACGGCACCCTGGAAGCGGCGGAGAATCCGCTCTTCGCGGTCCACGCGGCGGCGCGGCCCGTCCACGACGAGGACGCGCACGCGGCGCGCGACCACTGGCGGGAACGTCTTCCCGGCGGGACCGCCCGGCCGCCGCGGCTGCCGTTGGCCGCCGAGCCGGCGACGGTGGCCGGGGCGCACTTCACCCGGCGCGGCACCCTGCTGCCCGCCCACAAGTGGCGGCGGCTGCGGGCTCGGGCGCGGGAGCACGCGGTCGAGCCCGAATCGGTGCTGCTGGCCGCCTATGCCCAGACCTTGGGCCGGTGGAGCGCCGAACCGGCGTTCAGCATCAGCGTGCCGTCCTTTCCCCGCCCGGACGCGCCCCCGGACATGTCCCGGGCCGTGGGCGACTTCACGGCGCTGACGTTCGTCCCGTTCACCGTCGAACGGTTCGATGACCTCGCCGAACTGGCCCGCGCCGTGGACCGCGAACGGCGGGAGGCGGCACCGCACAGCGCGTACTCGGCGGTCCGCGCGCTGCGGGAGCCGGGACCTGGCGATGCCGCGCTCTCGTTCGAGGGCGCGGCCGTGTTCACCTCGCTGATCGAACGGGAGTGGCCGGACCGGCGGGTGGTCCGCGTCCTGGGCGAGCCGGTCTGGGCCCTCACCGAAACCCCGCAGGCGCTGGTGGACTTCCAGGTGTACGCACGTGACGGCGGCGTTCACCTGGCCTGGGACGCTCCCGAGGAGATCTTTCAGCCGGGCGTTCTGGACGCGATGGTCGAGGCGGCCCAGGATCTGCTGGAGAACTACGCCGACGGCGAGTGGAAACGGCCGGTCCCCGCGGCGCTGCCCGCGCCGCAGGCCGCCACGCGCGCGCGGGTGAACGCCACCGAACGGCCCATGAGCGGTCGTCCGCTGCATCAGCCGGTGTTCGAACGGGCCGCCGAATCGCCCCGCGAACCGGCGCTGGTCGGCCCCGGCGGCGCCATGTCCCGGGGCGAGCTGTCCGAGCGGGCCCGGCGCGTCGCCTCCGCCCTGATCTCCCGGGGGCTGGAGCCGGGCGACGCCGTCGCCGTGTCGCTGCCGCGCGGCCCCGACCAGGTGGTGGCCGTGCTGGGCGTCCTGGCCGCCGGCGGCTGCTACGTCCCCGTCGGCGTCGATCACCCCCAGGCCCGCCGCGAGCTGATGTACCGCACCGCAGGCACCCGGTTGCTGATCGGCGCCGAGCCTTCCGCGTCCGAGGCGGCGGACGGCCCGCAGCTCCTCACGCCGGCCGCGGCCCGCGGCTGCCCGCCCCTCCCCAGCCCGGTGCCGCGGGCCACCTCCTCGCTCGCCTACGTCATCTTCACCTCCGGCTCGACCGGAACGCCGAAGGGCGTCGAAGTGGAGCACGCCTCGGCGGCTAACACCGTCGAGGACATCAACGACCGCTGGTCGGTCGGCCCGTCCGACCGCGGCGTCACCGTCTCGGCGCTGGACTTCGACCTGTCGGTCTACGACGTCTTCGGCCTGCTGGGGGCCGGCGGCTCGCTGCTCGTCCTGGACGACGCCGTCCTGCGCGAACCGCGGGACTGGCCGCGGACGCTCGCCAGGCACCGCGTCACCGTCTGGAACTCGGTGCCGGTGCTGCTCGACATGCTGCTGGCGGCCTGCGAGGACGCCCGCCGGCCACCGCCCGACCTGCGGCTGGTCGTCACCGGCGGCGACTGGATCGGCCTCGATCTGCCCGGACGCCTGCACGACCTGCTGCCCTCGGCGGTGTTCGTCGCCAGCGGCGGCGCGACCGAGGCGTCCATCTACTCCAACCACCTGGAGGTCGAACGGGCCGACCCGCAGTGGAGGTCGATCCCCTACGGCCTGCCCCTGAGCAACCAGCGCTTCCGGATCGTGGACGCGGCCGGACGCGACTGCCCCGATTGGGTCCCCGGCGAACTGTGGATCGGAGGCGCGGGCGTGGTCCGCGGCTACCGGGGCGATCCCGAACGCACCGCCGCGCGGTTCGTCGCCCACCGGGGCGGCAGGTGGTACCGCACCGGCGACCGGGCGCGCTACCGGACCGGCGGGCTGGTGGAGTTCCTCGGCCGCGACGACCTCCAGGTGAAGATCAACGGCTACCGGATCGAACTCGGCGAGGTCGAGGCGGTCCTGGCCGCCCACCCCCAGGTGGCGCACGCGGTCGCCGTGGTCACCGGGACCGGCGCCGCCCGGCAGATCACCGCCTTCGTCACCGCCGCACGGGACGACATCGACCTGGCCCTGCTGCGCGAGCACGCGGCCGCACACCAACCCGAATACGCCCGGCCGTCCCGCTACTTCGTGCTCCCCGAGCTCCCCCTCACCTCCAACGGGAAGGTGGACCGGCGCGCTCTGGCGCGGTGGAGCGCCCCCGCCCCGGTCTCGCCGTCCAACGAGCCGCCCAGCGGAGACCTGGAACGCGGCGTCGCCGAGGAGTGGCACAAGCTCCTGGGCAGACCCGTGACCGTCCGCGATGTCGGCTTCTTCGAACTGGGCGGCAACAGCGTGCTCAGCATGCGGCTGATCAGGGCCTTGGAAAAACGTTTCGGGCGACGGCTAGACATGCGTTCGCTTCTCTCCGAGCCCACCGTCGCGGCGATGGCGTCGGCTCTGCGGGACCGCAGGCGAGTGGGGTGACATGGTGGCTCACTCCGCCCCATCGCAGCAATGGCTACGGTGCCTGGACCGCCGCCCGAGCGCCCGATGGAAACTGATCTGCTTTCCCTATGCCGGAGCCGGCGCGAGCGTGTTCCATCCGCTGGCCGAGGCGTTGCCGGCCACCACCGAACCCTGGGCTGTGCAGTATCCCGCGCGTGAGGATCGGGCCACCGAACCGGCCGCCGCCCAGCTCGTCTCCATGGCCGCCGACATCAGCTACGCGCTGCAATGGCTGAACGAACCGCCGTCCGCGTTCCTCGGGCACAGCATGGGCGCCGTCGTCGCTTATGAGACCATTCGGCGCATGTCCCGAATCGGGCTGTCCGAGCCGTCCAGGCTCTTCGTCTCCGCATGCGCCAGCCCCGATCGCTTCGGCATTCAGCAAGGAGACACAGGCCGTTCGGCACTCGAACCAGGAAAGGCCGCCCAGGGCGAGGAACGAACGGACGATCCATGCCATGAGCGGCTGGATGACCGGGCCGCGGAACTGGTGCGGCTGTCGGGAACAGGAACGCCCCTGCTCGACGATCCGAAGGCCCGCGCACTGGTCGTGTCGGCCGTCGAGCACGACCTGCGGATGATCGAGCGTTACCGTCACCACGGCGACGGGGCACTGTCCTGCCCCATTACCGCCTTCGTCGCTGAAGCCGACCCCGACGTACGGCCCGCACAGGCGCAGGGCTGGAACGCGTTCACCGACGCTGAATTCGACCTGGAGAGCTTCGCCGGGGACCATTTCTACCTGTTCCAGCGCCTCGCGGATGTCGCCGCATCGATCGCCCGCCACACCGCGTAATGCGACCGGGCCCCGGTCGGCATCCTGTGCTGAGGCGACCGAGAACAGCGCGCCGTACGACTCCGGGGCGACGGCACAATTCCCGCACCAGACGCAGTTCCACCGTTCGTGGGGGGTCATGGGCCGTCGCTGGAGCCGTAGCGTCAGAAGTCGGCCAGGCTCGGCCAGTCCTTTTCCAGGGAGCCGGGGCCGCGTACGACGGTGTCGGTGTGCGGTTCTCCGCCCTTGATGGCGATGCGCACGTACCGGTCGCCCGACAGCATCCAGAACTGGCCGTGTTGGTCGGGGACCGGAACTGCCGCGTCGATGTGGTCGAAGCCTTCCAGGCTGGGCCACAGTTCCGCGAAGGTGTCCGGTCCGCGTACGACGGTGTCGGCGTGCGGTTCGCCGTCGGCGATCGCGATGCGCAGTGAACGGTCGCCCGACAGCATCCAGAACTGCCCGTACTGATCCGGAACCGGCACCACCGCATCGACGCGACCGAAGTCGGCCAGGCTCGGCCAGTCCTTTTCCAGGGAGCCGGGGCCGCGTACGACGGTGTCGGTGTGCGGTTCTCCGCCCTTGATGGCGATGCGCACGTACCGGTCATCCGACAGCATCCAGAACTGGCCGTGTTGGTCGGGGACCGGAACTGCCGCGTCGATGTGGTCGAAGCCTTCCAGGCTCGGCCAGAGCTCCGCGAAGGTGTCCGGTCCGCGTACGACGGTGTCGGCGTGCGGTTCGCCGTCGGCGATCGCGATGCGCAGTGAACGGTCGCCCGACAGCATCCAGAACTGCCCGTACTGATCCGGAACCGGCACCACCGCATCAATTGTGGACGGCATGTCAATCCTTTCCGCCACAGTCGAAATGCACGCACCCCAACCCATGAGGAAGCAGGTCGCAAATCCCGGACCGCAGCATTTCGAGAACGAGCCGCCAGCATTGCGGCTCCTAGGGTTCTCCTTTGCCATGATGCCTCTCTTTCGCTAAAAGCGTCAAGGACGCGCACGACCGGTACGGTGCCATTCGGGCCCATCGGCCCAGGATAAGGGCAGCAGAAACTTCGATCGGCCGATAATCGGCACGAAATTCGGTGGGATCGCACCCGAACACCGCCTCCCGCGTGCCATTACCGCCTTCTGGCCGCCGCGTGCCTCCCATACATCTTTTGAGGATGCCGCTGCCGGAAGTGCATAAAGCGCGAGTATGCGAAGACGTGCCCGATGGTGCGGTGCCATGCGGCGTAGAGGCATGCGTCCGGTGCGGGCGAAGAAGCGCGAGGAACGGTGTCGACCGCAGGCACCACCGATCAGAAAGGGACGCAAACGGTTACCATGGCGACGAGCGCACATTGCGCGACCGCAACTTGCCTTTCACGCGAACTCATCAAAGTGTCACGAACGCCGCGAGCATTCTCGCATCACCATCACCGCGAGCACCGTTCTCAACACTCGTTGTGAATATGGCGAGGTATGCTCGGAACGGCCCGTACGACTTCGATCGGGAAGAGCGCCATGATCGTCCAGGAAGGCATCTCGCCGACCCGCCGTGAACTGTTCGAACTCCTCGAGGACGTCGACACCGTCAACGATTTCTTTGCGCGCTGCGCGGACAACGTGAGGTGGACGCTCTTCGGCCGCCATCCGCTCGCCGGAGACTACAAGAGCAAAGAGGAGTTCATCCCGGCCACCATCGGCAAAGTCCGCCCACTGCTGTCGGGCGGGCTGCACTTTCGCATCAGGGGCCTGTACGGCGGAGACCCCATCACCATCGTGGAGATGGACGGCGTTGCCACGGCACGCGACGGCGTTCCCTACGACCCCTACTACGTATGGATCTGCCGGTTCAACGGCGAGACCATCGTCGAGGTGCACGCCTACGTCGATTCGACCGTAGTGAACGATATCCTCCAACGCGTTCCCCCGGCCGAATAACAACCGATCACCTGGATGCCTTATCGAACGCGCCCCAAGGCCTCGACCAGCGAAAACCTCCACGAGCACCGGGCATCTGTCGGGCAATGCACACATGCGTGTCGCGAAAAGCCGCATCCGCTCGGTCAGGCGCGCGGCGTCGAACTATTTGAGGACAAGCGTTAGGGGTAGTCCGCGGACATGGCTGAACAAACAGAACACTTCGAGCCGGGCGAACGTGCTCCCGACAGCGGCATCTACGAATGTGAGTGCGGCTACCACCACCAATGGAGAATGGACGTGGCGGGCGATCCGCTCCCCGAGTTCCCGCCCGGCTGCCCCTCCAGCAAATGGATCTTCATAGGAGAACAACCCGTCGGCTGACCTTCCACACCATTGACGACACGCCGGAAGCCCAGGCCCGTGGAACGCTCGGCGACGCGCTGCCCGTCCCCGCGCAGCCGTGGCCTGACCCCCGCCGACCCGGTCGTCACCACCGCCGAGAACGTCGTCCGCACGACCTCCGCTGGCGACGGCGGGCCGGTCATCGAACTTCTTCGAGGTGTTCCTGCGGCGGCCGTTCTTCACCGGGCAAGACCCCGTCACCAACTGGGTGGCGTTCAACGCCGGGTGGGTGCGACGAGCCCGGGAATGCCGGCACCCCCGCCTCATCCGGTTCGAGGACTCACCAAGCCCCCGGACTCTCGTTGGCGTGCACGGAGGAACTCCGCGCGCCCGGGATTCACGGAACGAGGACGATCTTGCCGATGGTGTCGCCGGCGTCCAGGGCCGTGTGCGCGGCCCGGGCCTGCGTCAGGGGGTAGCGCGCGCCGATCACTGGGCTGATCTTCCCGGTCGCGGCGAGCTGGAGGACGAGTTCCTGTTCGCGGCGGGTGGAGGCGCGGGTGCCCAGGATGTCGAGGTGCTTGGCGAAGATCTCGCCGATGTGGATCTCGGCGGTCCGGCCGCCCATCACCGCGGCGAGCACGACGCGGCCGCCGAGGCGGGCGGCGTTGATGGCCAGGGGGACCATGGGGCCGCCGACGTTGTCGAGGACGACGTCGACTCCGGCGCCGCCGGTGTGGGCGCGGATCTGGTCGAGGACGTCGGGGTCTTTGTAGTTCAGGGCGAGGTCGGCGCCGGCGGCGAGGAGCGCGTCGCGTTTGCCGGGGGAGCCGGTGAGGGCGATGATCCGCTGGGCGCCGGCGAGCTTGGACAGGTGGAGCGCCGCGGTGCCCATGCCGCCGGAGGCGCCGGTGACCAGGACGGTGTCGCCGGGCTGGACGCGGGCGCGGGCGGTGACCATGTGCAGGACGGTGCCGTAGGACCACAGGACGCAGGCGAGCGTCTCGAAGTCGACGCCGTCGGGGGCGGGGAGCAGGCCGTCCTGGGGGACGCTGACGTATTCGGCGTAGCCGCCGAAGCGCTGGTGGCCGGGCAGTTCGGTGTCCTGGCACAGGTTGTCGTCGCCGCGGCGGCAGGCCGCGCACCGGCCGCAGGCCGGGCAGGTCATCACCACGACGCGGTCGCCGACGGCGAACGCCTCCACGCCCGCGCCGACGGCGGCGACCTCGCCGGCGGCCTCGCGGCCGAGCTGGAAGGGCAGCGGCAGGGACGGCACGCCGGGGCGGGGCCGGACGATGCCTTCGCGGTATCCGGCGTCCCACCAGTTGACCGAGGTGGCGCGGACCCGGACGAGGACGTGGCCGGGGGAGGGGGCGGGGACAGGGACCTGCTCGACGGTGAGGACCTCGGGCCCGCCGTGCCGGTAGATGCGCACGGCCGTCATCATCTCGCTCATCGCACTCCTGCATATCCGGACGTCAGTCCTGTATGTGAAATCGCATGGTCGGCGCGGGGGCTGGAGGTCCGCGGGAGGGGACCGTCGAACCGGTTCAGCGGGCGTCGTCCGGCAGGGGTTCCAGCAGGTGGGTCCAGGTCTTCAGCTGGTCGGGCGACAGCAGGCCGTCGACGGCGGTCAGCGCGGCGCCGATCATTCCGGCGCGGTCGGCGTGCGCCGACAGCACGACCGCCAGGTCCCGGGTGGCCAGGGGCAGCGACCGTTCGTAGACGACCTTGCGCAGGGAGGGCAGGAGCAGGTCGCCGGCGAGCGAGACGCCGCCGCCGATGACGACCAGGGAGGGGTTGAAGACGTTGACGAGGCTGGCCAGCGCGTGCCCGAGGTGGTGACCGGCGGAGGCCAGCAGTTCGAGGCTGGCGGCGTCGCCGACGGCCGCGGCCTGGCTGACGTCGGCCGCGGTGAGCCGCCGGCCGTCGGCGGCGCGCCGGGCCAGTTCGGCGCTGGCGCCGCTGTCGGCCAGCCGGGCCGCGTCGCGGGCCAGCGCCATCCCGCTCGCGTAGGTCTGGAGGCAGCCGACCTTGCCGCACCGGCAGGCCCGGGTGGAGTGCGGGTCGATGCACAGGTGCGCGATGTCGCCCGCGCAGCCCTGGGCGCCGCGGTGCAGGCGGCCCGCCGACACCAGCCCGGCGCCGATCCCGGTGCCGACCTTGACGTAGACGAAGTCGTCGCGGCCCTGGGCCAGACCGGTGCGCAGCTCGCCGAGGGCCATCGCGTTGACCTCGTTGTCCACCCACACGCCGACGCCGAACCGGCTGGTGAGGCGTTCGCGGACGGGGTAGTCGTCCCAGCCCG
This sequence comes from Actinomadura sp. J1-007, assembly GCF_009793335.1. Lineage (GTDB taxonomy): Bacteria > Actinomycetota > Actinomycetes > Streptosporangiales > Streptosporangiaceae > Spirillospora > Spirillospora yumaensis. The sequence goes on from NZ_WING01000001.1 coordinate 7,281,130, forward strand.
ACAGGATCGGCGGCGCCACCGGCCGCCCGCTGCTGAACTCCACCGGGCACGGCAGGCCGACGCCGACGCCGAGCAGCGGCGCCCGGCCGGGCACCGCCGCCAGCACCTGGTCCATCAGCTTCTCGAGTTCGTCGAACGTCGCGTCCGGGCCGTTGGTGCTGCGCCACGGCCGCTCCCGGGTCTCCAGCGGCTCGCCGCTCAGGTCGGTGAGCGCCACCGCCAGGCTCGTGACGCCGACCTCCACGCCGAGGACCGTCCCGGCCTCGGACCGGAACCGCAGCTCGCGAGGCGCCCGGCCGCCGGTCGAGCGGCCCTTGCCGCGGTGGGCCAGGAGCCCGAGCCGCACCAGGTGGCCGATGCGCTGCGCGACGACCGTGCGGCCCATGCCCGTCGCCTCGCACAGATCGTTGGTGGTGGTCAGCGACTGGGAGCGGACCAGGTCCAGCAGGGTCGCCGCCAGGTCCGCGGACGGGGGCCGCTGGGGCCGGGGGACCGGAGCGGCCGCTGGTCCACGGGCCGTCGTCGGGGGTTTCACCCAGATGTCCTTTCGTTTCCAAGGGGTTGACTTGTTCGCGCCGTGCGGCTTAGTTTCCTCGCAATCCGGCAAAAGTTCAACACATTCCGGCGTAAGAGGCGTCGATCGCGATCACGCCACCCGATTCTCCCCGTCCGTCTCCGGCCCCTGAGCCGCGCCGAGCACCGCGGTGCCCAGGCACGGAGCTCGGCCGCCGGCCACCGCACCGCGATCCAGCCCCGAGTGCCCCCACCCCCGCAAGGACGGTCACCGCCCCCGGTGGCCATGACAGAAGCAGGAGCCGAGTATGAGCGCCATCCCCCAGCGGAGTCCGGGCACCACCAGGAGATCCGGTCTCGTCGCGCTGTCCCTGGCCGCGGGATTGATCGGCGGCGGCCTGTCCGCCTGCGCGAGCGATGACAGCGGGCCCGGGGCCGGGCGGGGGGAGGCCGCGCCGACGACGATCGACGGCGGCCTCGGCAGGACGGTCAGCGGCGCCGCGGGGAGCGGCAAGGCGACCGGCGCGCCGATCACGCTGGGCCTGATCAACCAGCAGGGCGGGCCGGTGTCCAACCCCGAGTTCACCGTCGCCGCCCAGGCCGCCGCCGGCTACCTCAACGCCGAGCTCGGCGGGGTCGGCGGCCGCCCGGTGAAGCTGGAGGTCTGCAACATCGTCTCCGCCGAGTCGCAGGGCCAGCGGTGCGGGCAGCAGATGCTGGCCAACGACGAGATCGAACTGGTCGTGCAGGGCGGGCTGAACGTCGGGACGCAGTCGTTCCACGCGACCCTGGCCGGCAAGAAGCCCGACCTGATCGCCGTGGCCAACCCCGGCCCGGACGTCTCGGCCAAGAACGCCTTCGCCCTCAACGCCAGCTCGCTGGCCGGCAAGGCCGCCACGCCGATCTTCCTGGACACCAAGCTCAAGGCCAGGACGGTCGCGATGATCGCCGACGACAACCCCGGCAACCAGGAGATCGCCAAGAGCATCAAGGAGGGCATCGAAGCCCGCGGCATGACGGTGAAGCTGACCACCTACCCCTCGGGCAGCGCGGATCTGATGAGCCCGATGACCGCGGTCGGCGCCGGGAACGCCGATGTGATCATGCCGATCGCGGTGACGCCGACGGCGTGCATCGCGATGGCCAAGGCCTACGAGCAGTCCGGGATCAAGATCCCGCTGTCGGCCTCGGGCCTGTGCGCCTCGGACACCGTCCGCAAGGCGCTCGGCGACCTGCCCAAGTGGATCTTCAGCGGGTCGCTGCTCAACATCCACGCCCCCGATCCCACCGGGCACGTCGCGTTCTACCGCGCGGTCATGGCCCGGTACGCGCCCAAGGGGGCCGAGCTGGGCATCAACGCCCCGGCCGGGTTCGCCGCCGTCCTGGCGGCGGCCAAGATCCTGCACGCCGCCGGCCCCGACCGGCTCACCGTCGAGAAGGTCTCCAAGGCCGCCAGGGCCTACACCGGGCCGCTGCTGATGGGACCGCCCAAGCTGAGGTTCGGCAGCAACCCGCAGATGCCCGCGCTCGGCGCGCAGGCGGTGCACTACTACCGCTACGAGGGCGACGGCAAGTGGGTCGACGTGTCCCAGGGCTGGATCAACCTCCCCTCCTGACACCGCTCCCGGAACGCAACCACCCAAGCGGAGGAGTCACGTGGACCAAGTGATCCTGTTCATCCTGCTGGGCCTCGGACCCGGCGCGCTGTACGCCGGGCTCGCCCAGAGCCTGGTGCTGACCCACCGCGGCGCGGGCATCATCAACGTCAGCGCCGGCGCGATGGCGATGTGGGGCGCCTACACCTTCTACGGGCTGCGGGAAGGCCACCTGCTGCTGCCCTTCTTCTATCCCGATCTGGGCGGGCCGCTGGGCGTCGCTCCGGCGTTCGTGGTCGCGGTGCTGCTGTCGGCGCTGCTCGGCGCGCTGATCGACGTGGCGGTGTTCGCGTGGCTGCGCGGGTCCGCGCCGCTGGCCAAGCTGGTCGCCTCCGTCGGGCTGCTGCTGACCGTCCAGGCGGTGATCGTCCTGCGGTTCGGCGGCACCGGGCAGACCGCCCCGCCGGTGCTGGCGGGAGGCGGCATCCACATGTTCGGCGGCACCGTCCCGGCCGTACGGCTGGAGGTCATGGCGATCGCCGTCGTGATCGGGGTGGCGCTCACCGCCGCCTACCGCTACACCCGCTTCGGCCTGGCCACCCGGGCGGCGCAGGAGGACGAGGCCGAGGCGGTGATGTCGGGCCTGTCGCCCCGCGGGCTTTCGCTGCTCAACACCACCTTCGCCGGCGCGCTCGCCGGAGCGGTCGGCATCCTCGTCGCCCCGATGACCCAACTCGACCCCACCACCCTCGCCCTGGCCGTGGTGCCCGCCCTGGGCGCGGCGCTGATCGCGCGCTTCACCTCGTTCACCGTCGCGGCGCTGGCGGGACTGGGCATGGGCGCGCTCCAGTCGGTGGCGCTGTATCTCCAGACCCTGTCGTGGTTCCCCACCTCCAAAGGGCTGCCCATGCCGGGCCTGCCGGACGTGCTGTTCTTCATCGTCATCGCCGCCGCCCTGATGTGGCGCGGCAACAGCCTGCCGGGGCGCGGCGGCCACATCGAACCCCGGCTGCCACCCGCCCCGGCGCCCCGGCGCATCGCCCGGCCCACCGCGATCCTCGTGGCGATCGGCGCCGTGGCGCTGCTGGTGCTGCCGTTCGACCTGCGGCAGGGGTTCGTCAACACCCTCATCGCGGTGATCGCCTGCCTGTCGCTGGTCGTGCTGACCGGCTACGTCGGGCAGGTGTCGCTCGCCCAGTTCGCCTTCGCGGGCCTGTCCGGCCTGGTGGTCTCCAAGCTGGGCATCCACCTCGGCCTCGGCCTGCCCTGGGCGCCGCTGCTGGGCATCGCCGCCGCGGCCCTGTTCGGGCTGGTGGACGTCCTGCCCGCCATGCGCGTGCGGGGCGTGCACCTGGCGATCCTCACCCTGGCCGCCGCGGTAGCGTTGCAGAACTTCGGGTTCCACAACCCGTCCTGGGGCGCCGGCGGGCTGGGGTCGCCGGTGTCATCACCCGTGGTGTTCGGCGTCAACCTCGGGCCGTCGGGCTCGTTCCCGCTCGGCGGCGGGCACCCGCCCAGCCCGCTGTTCGGGCTGATCTGCCTGGCGGTCACCGCGCTGATGTGCGTCGCCGTGGCCAACCTGCGGCGCAGCGGCCTCGGCCAGCGGATGCTCGCGGTGCGTTCCAGCGAACGCGCCGCGGCCGCCGCGGGCATCTCCGTCCCGGGCATCAAGGTGACCGCCTTCGTCATCTCGGCGTTCATCATGGGCGTGGTCGGCGTGCTGACCGCCTACAACTTCGGGTCGGTCGATCCGGCCAACTTCGGCATCGTCAACACCCTGGTCCTGATCGCGCTGGCCTACCTGGGTGGCATCTCGGTCATCAAGGGCGCGCTGATCGGCGGGATGCTCATGTCCGGCGGCGTCGCCGCCACCATCATGGAGGACTACATCGGCCTGCCCGCCGACTATCTGCTGCTGTTCGCCGGCGTCTCCCTGGTCCTCACCGTCACCACCACCCCGGCGGCATCGCGCTGGCCCACCGCAGGACCGGCGCGCCCGGGCACGGACCGGCGCCGACCGGCTCCGACCCCGGTGGAACCGGAACCGGCGGGCCCGGAACCGGCACGGCCGCGACCGTAGCGGAGGCCGCGCGATGACCGCCCCGAAGGCGGCCGCCGCCTCCACCTCCGCGGCCGGGGCTCCGGCGGCGGGAAAGGCCCTGTCGGTCACCGGCCTCACCGTCCGGTACGGCGGCGTCACCGCCCTGAACCAGGTCAGCGTGACCGTCGAACCCGGCGAGCTGGTCGGCCTGATCGGCCCCAACGGCGCGGGCAAGACCACCTTCATCGACGCGGTCTGCGGCTTCACCAGGTCCACCGGGCAGATCCGGCTCGGCGGCCGTACCCTGGCCGGGCTGTCGGCCGGCGCCCGGGCACGCGCCGGGCTCGGCCGGTCCTGGCAGGCCGCCGACCTGTACGACGACCTGACCGTGCGCGAGAACCTCACCGTCGGCGCCTACACCCCCGACTGGCGCCGAACCCTCAAAGAGGTCGTGTGGGGACGCGCCCGCCACGACACCGGCGTCGCCGAACAACTGGGCATCACCCACCTGCTCGACCGGCCCTGCGACGGCCTGGCCGCCGGACAGCGCAAACTCGTCGACGTCGCCCGCGCGCTGGCGGGCAGGCCCGACATCCTGCTGCTCGACGAACCGGCCGCCGGCCTCAACACCGACGAAAGCCGCCAACTCGCCGCCCGCCTGCGCGGCGTCGTCGACGCCGGCACCGGCGTCCTGCTCGTCGACCACGACATGGGCCTGGTACTGGCCGTCTGCGACCGCATCGTCGTCCTGGACTTCGGCCGCGTCCTCGCCGAAGGCACCCCCAGCAGATCCAACGCGACCAGGCCGTCATCGCCGCCTACCTCGGCAGCAGCACCCCACCCGACAGCGCCCGGCCCGACAGTGACAACGCCCGACCCGGCGAACGGCCCCAGAGCGGATCATCGGAGGACGACTCGTGACCAGCCAGACCCCCAAGCGTCCCTCGCTCGACGTCCGCGGACTGTCGGCGGGCTACTTCGGCGCCGCCGTGGTGCGGGACCTGGACCTGACCGTCGGGGCCGGAGAGGTCGTGGCGCTGCTGGGCCCGAACGGCGCCGGGAAGTCGACCACACTGCGCGCGATCTCGCGGACGATCACGCCGATGGCCGGGACGGTCACGCTGAACGGCCGGGAGGTGACCGGGCGGCGGCCGCAGGATATCGCCCGCGCCGGGCTGGTGCACATGTCCGAACGCCGCGGCGTGTTCCACGGGCTCACCGTCGAGGAGCACCTGCGCCTGCACAAGCTCGACCCGGCCATCGCCTACGGCTACTTCCCCGAGCTGGAGGCGCTGCGGTCGCGCCGCGCGGGGCTGCTGTCGGGCGGCGAGCAGCAGATGCTCGGCATGGCCCGCGCGCTGGCCCGCCGCCCGGCCGTGCTGATGATCGACGAACTCAGCAAGGGCCTCGCGCCGGTCATCGTGGAACGGCTCATCCCGGTCGTGCGCCGCTACGCCGACGAGTCCGGCGCCGGCGTGCTGCTGGTCGAGCAGCAGGTCCAGCTCGCCCTCCAGGCCGCCGACCGCGGTTACGTCCTCGCGCACGGAGACCTCGTCGAACACGACACCGCCGCCAACCTGCTCGCCGACCGCGACGTGCTGGTCTCCTCCTACCTCGGCGCCGCCCCCTGTGACCCCGCCTCCCGTTCGAACCGAGCGCGGCCCGCCGGTCCAGGCGCGCGCCCGGCCCCCACGACACCTCTCCAAGGAGCGTCCTCAACGTGTTCCGCGAACGCATCATCGTCGACGGCTCGCTGGCCGTCACCCCGACCGGTTACCAGGTGGCCGTCCGGCTGCCCTGGTACCGGGCCCTGCCGGTCAGCTCGATCGAGCAACTGGACATCAGCCTGGACGGCGACCCGGCTCCCGCCCACGCCATCACCATCGACGTCAACGGCCGCGAGCGCTCTCTGCGGGACGCCGCCGGCGACTTCGACGACGTCTGGTACGTGCTGGACGACGCGATCGTGCACGTCGCGGCACCGGACCGGCGGCCGGACGGCGACCGGGAGCACGACGTCGAGGTGACCCTCGGCGTCCGCATCCCCTACCTGCCGGTGGCCGGGCGTCCCCTGGTCATGACCGAACGCTGCGTGAAGACCATGCCCGCCCTCCGAGCCGCCCCCGCCACCACCACGCCCGACCCCGCCACCACCACCGACGCCGGCCCCGAGCCGACCAAGGAGACCGCGAAGTGAACCTGCCCAAGCTCGGAGTGACGCTCTACAGCTTCACGCCCTACTTCCATGCCCGCGACTACGGGTTCGAGGACCTGGTCCGCATCGTGGGGGAGCGAGGACTCGGGCCGGGCCTGGAGGTCGTCGGGTTCCAGAGCATCAAGGGGTTCCCCAAGCTCCCCGACGGGTTCGCCGCCGGGTTCCGGCGGCTGGTCGACGACGCCGGCCTGGAGCTGTCGTGCCTGGGCGCCAACGCCGACGCCGGCCTGCGCCAGGACCGGCTGCTGACCGAAGACGAGCTGGTGGACTACATGCTGGCCCAGTTGGAGGCCGCGCACACCCTCGGATTCCCCGTCGTACGCGTGCAGCATTCGGTCACGCCCGACCTGATGGAGCGGCTGCTGCCGCACGCCGAACGGCTCGACCTCACCCTCGGCATGGAGATCCACAGCCCGCACAGCGTGCGGCATCCGAAGATGCAGGCCCTGCTGGAACGCTACGAGAAGCTCGGCTCGCCCCGCCTGGGCTTCATCCCCGACTGGGGCGCCTCGCTGACCCGGCTGCCACCCAGCCTGCTGTCGACCTACCGCGCCAAGGGCGTCCCCGCCGGGCTCCTGGACGCCTTCGACGTCCAGTGGAACGCCTTCCACCGCGAGCCGCTCATCCGCGACGACGCCGAACAGGGCGCGCGGTTCCGGCGCATGCGCGAGATCAACCAGACGTACGGCGGCGACGACGTGTCGGTACGGATCGGCACCAACTCGGTCGGGCTCTTCGGGCACATGGACCCCGCCGACTGGAAGACGATCATGCCGTGGGTGGTGCACGTCCACGGCAAGTTCTACGACATCGACGCCAACGGCGACGAACCGTCGATCCCGCACGACATCCTGCTGCGCGACCTGGTCCAGGCCGGATACCAGGGCTACATCTCCACCGAGTGGGAGGGCTGGCACTGGAACGACACCGACGACCCGTTCGACATGGTCGCCGCCCAGCACCGGCTCAGCGAACGCGTCCTGGCCTCCCTCGACGCCTCCCCGGCCGGCTCATGAGCGGGACGACGGCACGCGTGGACCTGCTGGTGATCGGCAGCGGACCCGCGGGAGCGGCGTTCGCGCGCCGCACCCTGGACACCGCGCCGGACGCCACCGTCCTGATCGTCGAGGCCGGTCCCTGGCTGACCGCCGTGCCCGGCCACAACATCCGCAACCTGCCCCCCGGGCAGCGCACCGAGCTACAGGAACGCGTCAGCGGACCCCAGCCCGGCGGCTTCCGCCCGTTCGGCGCCCGCCCGCTGCACGCCCGGCCCGGCACGATCCTGGTGAACGACGACGACGACGACGGCAGCGGCGACGGCCAGGACGGCATGCCCGCCGCGGCCTACTCGGCCAACGTCGGGGCATGGGCGCCCACTGGACCTGCGCCGTTCCGCCCCCTGGCGGCAGCGAACGCATCGGCTTCATCCCCGGCCACGAACTCGACGCCGCCTTCGAGGTCGCATCCGACCTGCTGCGGGCCACCACGACCGCGTTCCGAGCCACCCCCGCCGCCGAGGCGGTACGCGAGAAACTCGCCCGCCGCTACGACCACCTGCTGCCCGCCGGCCGCAAGACCGGCCCGATGCCGCTGGCCTGCACCCCGGCCCCGGCGCCGGGCCGCCCCGCTGGACCGGCGCCGACACCATCCTGGGCACCGCCCTCCACGCCCCGGGCCGTTCCCGGCTGACCATCCGCGGCAACGCCAGGGCCCGCCGCCTGCTGGCGGACGGCGACCGCGTGACCGGCGCCGAAATGGTCGACACCCGGACCGGCGAGGTGTTCACCGTCATCGCGCGCGCGGTCGCCGTCGCGGCCGACGCGCTGCACACCCCGCAACTGCTGTGGGCCTCGGGCATCCGCCCACCGGCGCTGGGCCGCTACCTCAACGACCAGCCGCAGGTCGTCGTCGGCGCCCGCATCGACCTGCCGGCCCACCGCGCCACGGCCGCGACCGATCCCCGCGACGCCCTCACCGGCGTGTCCTGGGTGCCGTTCGCCGACGGCGTCCACCCCTTCCACGGCCAGGTCATGCAGTTGGACGCCTCGCCCATCGCGATCCACGCCGCCGACAGACCCGACCCCCGCCCGATGGTCGGCCTCGGCTGGTTCCTGCCCAAGGACGTCCAGCCCGACGACCGCGTCTGGTTCAGCGACGGCGACCTCGATGAGCACGGCCTGCCCGCCATCCACATCGACTACCGGCTCACCGGCGACGACCGGGCCCTGGTCCGCCGCGCCGTCGAGGAACTGCAAGATCTGGCCGCCGACCTCGGCGAGCAGACCCGGACCCCCGACCTGCTCGCCGCCGGCAGCTCCCTGCACTACCAGGGCACCGTCCGCATGGGCGCCGCCGACGACGGCACCAGCGTCTGCGACGACCACGGCCGCGTCTGGGGATGGCAGAACCTGTTCGTCGGCGGCAACGGCGTCATCCCCACCGCCACCGCCTGCAACCCCACCCTCACCGCCGTCGCCCTGGTCGTCCGGTCCGTCGACGCCATCACCGCCACACTGGAAACCCGAACCCCGCCGTCGTGACCAGACACGCCCCCGCAACGGTGGCCGTTCCCCCTGACAAACCTCGCTCGCCCCGGACGTAAGGAGCCACCCGAGGACGGCTCGCTCCGCCACCGTGACAGCGCCCCAAGCTCCACGACCGGCACCCGGGGCCGATCATGCACGACTCGGGGGACCAGATCGGGCGATGGGCTCTGGTCGAGGTCGGCGGTGCGCGGAGCGGCGGTGTCCATGGCCTGTTCTCGTCCCTCTCCGGGGGTGTGGGGGCGGTGACCCGACCCCACACCGCGCGGTCAGCTCTGTTCCTGCTGATCCCGCTGGTCCTGCGGGTCGTCACGCCATTCGAACGGGGCGTCCACCGCAGGCATGTGGGACTTCAGCCCCTTCTTGGACTCTTCGGGTTCGACGAAACCGTGGTGCGCCATACGCGACCTCCTTCGGTCCGCGCAGAAGCCGTCCCTTATTGCGTCCTCCATGCGTTTGCGGACACTTCACAGGAAGCGAAGGCATGGCACGCTCGAAAGGTCAACAGATTCCGTGCGGGCGGCCGATGGTTTTCCGCGGGTTCACCTCACCCCGTTTTCGGTTCCTTTTCGGTCAAGGAGCAGTCGGTGCACTGCATCCCGCCCGGAACGCGGTAGTACAGACAGCATGTGCGGCGACGGAAGGCCAGATCGGGGCCGGTGATCTCTCCCAGGCCCGCCAGGCCGCCGGTGCCCAGCAGCCCGGTGACGAGCCGGACGACTGGTGCCCCCAGCTCGGGCCGCCCGGCCACGATCGCGCGCCCGGCCTCGACCAGCGCCGACGCGGTGTTGCCGTACAGCAGCCGGGCGGCGACCTTCACCTGGAGTCCCGCGGCCAACGGCTCCAGGTGCTCGCGCACCACCACCCGGTACAGCACCTCACTGACCTGGTCTTCCGTGAGATCGGAGAGGTTCCGGCCAGTCGCCTCGGGAAGGCGGAGCGCGGCGCCGCCATCGGCCCGCTGGACCTGCGCCAGGTCCGGGACGACCCGGTGGGTCAGCGCGCACGCCAGCGTCGGCGACCACAACCGCGCGGCATGGCCGAGCTGCATGATCGAGGCGCCGATACGCAGCTCGGAGGTGCCATAGCGGTCGGCGACGGCGGTGACCAGATCGGTCATGCCCCGGGCGTAGGAGTCCCGCACCGGATGCCAGCCGTCGCCCGGGCCACCGACCGTGATCTCGAAGAAAGACCCGAAGGCGCGTGCTCGAGAAAGAGCGGTGACGACGGTTGTGGAAGGGGCTTGCGGTAGAGGAAGCACGCCGTTCTCTTTTCTCGGTTGAGGGTTTTTGGGAAAAGTGGCCCCGGTCCGAGGTTGCCGAGCGCCGTCGCATGAGCCAAAAGAGGAACGGACCGTCCACCAGGGCGGTGAGGACACCGCCGCGGATCTCCTCCGGCGCGACCAGGGTGCGCACTGCCAGGTCGGCGACGATGAGGAAGGCGGCACCCAGAAGAACGGCGGCGGGCAACGCGCGCCGGTGGTCGGCCCCGACCGGCATCGTCAGAGGTGACGGCCAGGAAGCTGGCCACCGCCGAGAGCGCCTCGGCTATGGCCACGCCCGCTGGCACCAACCGCAGCGTCGTCATTCGCCCGCCGAACGGGCCAGGAAGTACACCGCCGACAGCGCTCCGAAAACGCCGCCAATGACAGCGACGTTGCGCCGAACACCGCCACCTGGAACGCCGCCGGCACGGCTCCGGCGATGACGCCCGAGGAGACGATCGTCTCCCGGACGGGCGGCCAGGTCGGCTCGGCCAGCGCCGGATGCGGCCGGTGCGGCACGGTGCCCCACACCTGACCGGCCGGGACGTTGACCGGTCCGACCGCGACGGCGGCCGCGGCGACCACCGGCACGTACGAACCGCGCCGACGGCGCACGTGCGTCAGCCCGTAGACGAAGTCGGGTTCGGCGGCCGGCAGCGCGTCGAAGGAGGGGTACTCCTTGGAGATCACCTTGGTCTTGCCGTACGCGGCCCGGTACTCCGGCAGGAGGCGGTCATCCAGACAGCCGGTGGCGACCATCGAGTCCTGGAGTCCGAGCGTCGGCATCACCTTGATGGCGTGCTGGTTCAACGACACCGCGCGCTGGGGCGGGCGCTGGTAGGTGGTTGTGACCCCGCGGTGGTCCATCACCGCGGGGAGACCCCGCGTCGGCGCCCCTCCGCCGGATCCGGCCCCGCCACGTTCGGGGACCCAGCACATCCGGCGACCAGCATCACCGTAACCGCGGCCAGCAGTCCGCGTCCGCACCTCACGAGTTCCCTGTCCTCTCATCAGCCACGGCCCGGAACGGGCGTGCAGGGAAAGGGACGGAAGGGGACAGGGTCGCCGAAAACGGCAATGGCGCGAACGGTCACGAGCATGCCGCCGCGTCCTCCTCTCCGGGGAAATCCGCCCCAGGTTCTTCGAGGAGGCGACCGCGTGAGTCTCCTGGCTCTCGGGTCGACGCTCGCCCCGGCCTTCCCACCCGCTCGCACGGGCAGTGGCCTCGTCGGGGCTCGCTCACCGATCACAGTGGCGGGACCGCGCCGGATTCACACCGGCTTCCTCGTTCCGCCGTCGCCTGTGCCGCACATCATGACATACCGGTCGCCGCCGCCCAGGCGGTCTCCACTCCACCGGCCACCGCGCCGCAAGCCGCTCGACGCCGCGGCTGAACGGGTCGGGGATCCCGGTCGCCGGGTCGCGCGATGGACGGCGGGAGGGCGATCCCGGCTTTGCTTTGGAAAACCTAGTGCTCACTGTGGCACCGGCGCCGCAGACGCCTGACATGAGTCTGCGCGACGAGCCGAACCCGTCTGGCAGGCCTGGAACGCCCCCAAGGCGCCCCGCGGCGGACCTCCGATCACCGACCGTATTGGCCCTCCGCAATGAACGCGTTCGCGTCCCTCGTCGCGGTCACCATGTCTGGTCGCCGGCGCGGACCAGCATCTGGTTGACGGCGACCCGCCGTTCCCGCGTGACGATGTAGCCGACGGCGTCCGCGATGTCCTCCGGCCGCAGCGCCTCGATGCCGGCGACCTGGCGGCGGGACGCGTCCCAGACGGTCTCGTTCAGGTGGTCCACCAGTTCGGTGTCGACGGTGCCGGGCTCCACCATGCTGACCCGGACCTGTTCACTGAGCAGTTCCTGGCGAAGCGACTCGGTGAACGCACCGAGGCCCGATTTGGTCATGCTGTAGACGCTGCTGCCCGGCCGGACGGTCCGCCCGGCCGCCGAGCCGATGTTCACCAGGTCCGCCACCTGGCGGGGCGATGTGGAGGCCGCGTAGATCAGGTGCGGGACGGCGGCGTGCGTGACGTGCAGCAGTCCCGTGACGTTGAGCGAGACCATCCGGTCCCACTCCTCGACGGACGTGTGCAGCGCCGAGCTGAGCAGCATGATCCCGGCGTTGTTGACCAGGATGTCCAGGCGCCCGAGCCGGTCCAGTGTCTCCTGCACCGCGTCCTCGGCGCGTTCGGGGTCGGTGAGGTCGGCCGGCACCGCGACGGCGTGCCCGCCCGACGCGGCGATGCCGCTCGCGACCTGGTCCAGGCGGTCGCGGCGGCGGGCGACCAGGGCGACCGCCGAACCGTCCCGGGCCAGGCGGCGTGCGGTCGCGGCGCCTATCCCGCTGCTGGCGCCGGTGACGAGCGCGACGGCTCCGTCCAGCGGCTGATCGGACATGACGGCCTCATTCCTTCCGCGATCCAGGAGTCGAGTCCCGGAGCTGTGCCTCCTGCGCTCGGCGAAACGCCGACAGGACCAGCCTCGTGGGGAGGGCCACCGGGTCGCACCAGGGTGTCTCCCTGGTCGACACCGGCCAGGGACCCCCCGGACTTCACGCGGGGTGCGAGGAGCCGGAGTCGTCGCGCGGAAGAACGTCGGGAAGCTGCTTGCGGGAGCCGACCCCGAGCTTGGCGAAGATCTTGCGGAGGTGCCACTCGACGGTGCGGGGCTCAGGAAGAGCCGGGCCCCGACCTCCGGGTTGGACAGGCCGTCCCGCACGAGCAGGGCGATCTGCCGCTCCTGCGGGGTCAGCTCCCCGCTCGCCGGGGTCTCGGTCCTGCGTTTGCGGACGGTCTCGCCGGTGGCGAGGAGCTCGCGCCGGGCGCGCTCGGCGAATGCCTCCATCCCGATCGTCGTGAACATCTCGTAGGCGGTCCGCAGGTGGGCCCGCGCCTCGTCCCGCTGCCGGTCCCGCCGCAGCCACTCGCCGTACAGCAGGTGTGCGCGCGCCAGTTCGGGACGCATGATCGTCCGGCCCAGCCGCTCGATCGCCTCGCGGTAGAGGTCGGCCGCGGCGGCGTCGTCGCTCATCAGGGCCCGGCAGCGTGTCAGGATTCCTTGAGCCCAGTCGGTGTCGCACGGTTCCGTCACGTCCGCCAGGTTCTCGAGCGCCCCGTGGGCGGCGGTGTCGTCCCCGGTGCGCACCGCCGCCTCGACGAGCTCGGGCAGCGCCCATTGGGAGACGAGCGCGTTGGCGCTCTCGATGGTGGCCTGGGCCTCCGTCAGAGCCCGCTCGTGGTTGGCGAGGCCGTTGTGCAGGATCGCGGCCGCCCAGTGCGCCGACGCGACGCCGTTCAGCTGGCCGGTGGCGCCGGCCTCCTCGATCGTGGCGGCGATCAGTGCCGCGGCCTCGGCCGCCCGGCCCTGCATCGCCGTCAGCAGGAGCCGGGTGTGCTGGGTCATGGGCACGCCCGTCGCGGCGGTGGCGGCGTCGGCCTCCGCGACCATCGCGGCCGCGGTGGCGAAGTCGCCGGCCAGCGAGGCCGGTATCCCCAGCGCGTGGAGGTAGATGGGCAGCTCGGACAGGGCGCCGATCGCGCGCACCTCGGCGATCACCCTGACCGGCCACTCGGTCGTGGGCCGGTCCTCCCAGACGAGCGCCGGTAGCGCACCGGCGACCCAACTCCACTTCATGAGGTTCTGCACAGGAGCCTCAAGGAGCGCCCGCGCGCCCTGCCGCAGCGCGGGAAGCGCGGCGCTCCGGCCGTCGGTGATGAGCAGCGCGCAACCTTCGAGCGAGAGATCGAGGGCGCTCGGTTCGCCTTCGGGGAGGGGAGCCTCCTGATCGCCTGGGAGATCGCCATGAGGCTGTCCCGGTTCGCGGCCCCGTACGACGCGCTTCCCCAGGCGATGAGGTAGGTCTCCCGCGCCAGGGCCATGTCGAAGGACTCCAGCCGCTGCGCGGCCGCGAGCAGCATCGGGGGCGCCTCGTTGTTGAAGCCGGCGGCGAAGGTGATGTGGCCGCGGGCGAGGTGGGCGCGCACGCGCTGGTACTCGCTCTGGGCGTCCCGGTCGGCGATGTCGGCGAGGTTCCGGCCGGCGTCGAGATCGCCCGCGTGGCGGCTCGCGTCGGCGGCCGCCAAGGCGCGCTCGGCGCGCCGCGAGGCGTCCGCGGTCAGCGCCACGGACCGTTGCAGGAACGCCGCGGCGGCGGCGAGCCCGCCGCGCGCCTGCGCCCGGTCGGCGGACCGCTCCAGTTCGGCGGCGACCGACTCGTCCGGCATGGTCGTCGCGGACGCCAGGTGCCAGGCCCGGCGGTCGGGGTCGGCCTTCGCGTCGATGACCTCAGCCAGTGCCAGATGGACCGCCCGGCGGTCCTTCTGCTTCGCCGAGCGGTACACGGCGGAGCGGACGAGCGGGTGGCGGAAGACGACGCGCGTGTCGAACTCCAGCAGGCCGTCCGTCCCGTGCGCCAGCACCGTCGCCGGGGAGATCCCGAGCCGTTCGGCGGCGTGCCATACCAGGGACGGGTCGCCGGTCGGCTCGGCGGCGGCGAGCAGCAGGAGCAGGCGGGTCTGCTCGGGCAGGTCCTCGATCCGGGACAGGAAGCTCTGCTCGATCCGGTCCGGCAGCGTGTCGGCGTGCAGCAGGCCGAATCCGCCTGCCATCTGGGTCAAGGTCAGCCCGCGCGGCAGTTCCAGCAGGGCGAGCGGGTTGCCCTGGGCCTCGGCCACGAACCGCTCGCGGACGTACCGGTCGAGCCGGACGGGCGTCACCGAGTCCAGGAGGGCGTAGGCGTCGGCGTCGTTCAGCCCGGTGACCTCCAGTTCCGGAAGCCCGAGCAGGTCTCTCGGCTGCTGCCGGGTGCCGAAGACGAGGGCGACCGACTCGGCCAGCAGCCGGCGCGCGACGAAGCCGAGGACCTGCGCGGAGGTACGGTCCGTCCACTGCGCGTCGTCGACCACGCACAGCAGGGGGCTGTTCTCGGAGGCCGCGGACAGCAGGCCCAGCACGGCCAGGCCGACCAGGAACCGTTCCGGCGGCGGCCCCGCCCGCGTCCCGAACACCGTCTCCAGCGCGTGGCGCTGCGGCTCGGGGAGGTGCTCCAGGCGGTCCAGCAGCGGTGCGCACAACTGGTGCAGCGTGGCGAACGGCAGCTCCATCTCCGACTCGACCCCGACCGCGCGCAGCACCTGCATGCCCGTCGCCGCGTTCTCCGCGTACTCCAGCAGCGCCGACTTCCCGACGCCCGGCGCCCCGTGCACCACGAGCACGCGGCTCTGCCCCGTGCGGACGGCCGCGATCATCTCATCGAAGACGGCGCACTCCGGCCCCCGCCCGAGGAGCCCGACATTTCCCGCATGCCCGGCCCCGCCTGTACGCGCGCCCACCCGCCACCCCGCCCTTATTGCGGAAAATGCTCTTGCGTGTTGAATTATGTCCGAATCCGCATCCGAGGTGCGAGCTCAAGCGAGATCCGGGCTCGACCGCCGCGCGTCCGACACCATGCTCGACCTGCGCGTCGGCCTCGGCACGCGCCGCCGTACGCCCCGGCGGCGCGGCCTTGCCGAAGCCGGCCTCTCCCTCACTCCGGGGTGAGAACGTGCTCGCTGGGCGGCAGGACGTCGCGCAACTGCCTGCGCGAGGTGATCGACAGCTTGGCGAAGACCTTGCGCAGGTGCCACTCGACCGTGCGCGGGCTGAGGAACAGCCGCGTGCCGATCTCCGGGTTGGACAGGCCCTCCCGTACGAGCAGTGCGATCTGCCGCTCCTGCGGGGTCAGCTCCTCGCCGGACGCGGCCTCGACCGCGTGCTTGCGGACGCTCTCGCCCGTGGCGAGCAGTTCGCGGTGGGCCCGCTCGGCGAACGCCTCCATCCCGATCGCCGTGAACATCTCGTACGCGGTGCGCAGCTGCTCCCGCGCCTCGACCCGCTGCCGGCTCCGGCGCAGCCACTCGCCGTACAGCAGATGAGCGCGCGCGAGCTCCGGGCGCAGCTCCGTGCGGCCCAGCCGTTCGATCGCCTCGCGGTGGAACTCCCGCGCGGACGGCCCGTCGCTCAGCAGCGCCCGGGAACGGGCGAGCACGCCGAGGGCCCAATCCGTCCCCGACGGCTGCGTCGCGTCCGCCAGGTCTTCGAGCGCCGCGCGCGCGATGTCGTCCTCACCGGCGCGCACCGCCGCCTCGACCAGTTCGGGCAGCGCCCAGACCGACACCCACAGCTCCCCCATCCGGGTGCAGACCTGGGCCGCCGCCAGCGCCTGCCGGTAGCGGCCGAGCCCGTTGTAGAGGACCGCGGCCGCCCACTGGGCGACCGTGACCCCCATCAGCTGGCCGCCGGCGCCGGCCTCCTCGATCGTGGCGGCGATCAGCGCCTCGGCCTCGGCCTCCCTGCCCCGCAGGGCGTTCAGCCGGAGCTCGACGTGCGGCGCGATGGGCACCCCGGTCGCCGCGCAGACGTCCTCGATCTCCGCGACGATCGAGGACGCGGCGGTGAAGTCCCCGGTCCAGGCGATGGCTATCCCAAGGGAGGTCAGGCAGAACGGGAGCTCGGTCAGGGCGCCGGCGGCGCGCACCCCCTCGACGACCCGGCCGACGAGGACGCGCATGGCCCGGTCGTCCCAGACGGCGGCGCTGACGCCGTTGGCCACCCAGCCCCATTTCAAGACCTCGCGCACCGGCAGGTCTTCCAGCGCGGCAAGCGCCCGTTGCAGGACGGGGACGGCGGCGGCCCGGCTCTCGGTGACGAGCAGCGCGTACCCTTCGAGCACGAGGTCGAGGACGTGCGGGGCGCCCGCCGGGGGCGGCAGCGCCTTCACGGCCTCCGAGATCGCCGTGAGGCTGTCGGAGTCCGCGGCGATCAGCGCCGCGGTGCCCCACGCGATCAGATACGTCTCGCGCGCGAGGTCCATGTCGAAGGGCTCGATCCGCTGCGCGGCCGCCAGCAGCAGCGGCGGGGCCTCCTGGTTGAGGCCGGCCGCGAACGTGATCCGGCTTCGGACCAGCTGCGCCCGGACGCGCTGGAACTCGCTCTGGGCGTCGCGGTCGGCGATGTCGGCGAACCGGCGCGCGGCGTCGAGGTCGCCGGCCTGGAGGGTCGCGTCGGCGGCGGCCACCGCGCGCTCGGCGCGCCGCGACGAGTCGACGGTCAACACGACGCAGCGTTGCAGGAACGCCGCGGCGGCGGCGAGCCCGCCGCGCGCCTGCGCCCGGTCGGCGGACCGCTCCAATTCTGCGGCGACGGACTCGTCCGGCGCGGCCGCCGCGGCCGCCAGGTGCCAGGCGCGGCGGTCAGGGTCGACCTTGGGGTCGGTGACCTCGGCCAGCGCCAGATGCACCGCCCGGAGGTCCTCCTTCGACGCCGACCGGTACACGGCCGAACGCACGAGCGGATGGCGGAACGTCACGCGCGCGTCCAGTGACAGCCATTCCCGCGTGCCGTCGGCGAGCGCCTCCTCTGATGCCGCGCCGAGCCGGCCGGCGGCGCCCCAGACCAGGGTGGGGTCGCCGACCGGCTCGGCCGCGGCGATCAGCAGGAGCAGCCGGGCCTGCTCGGCAGGCCGCCGATCCGGGACAGGAAGCTCTGCTCGATCCGGCCCGGCAGCGTGTCCGAACGCAGGAGCCCGAACCCGCCCGCCATCTGGGTCACGGTCAGCCCGCGCGGCAGCTCCATCAGGGCCAGCGGATTGCCCCTGGTCTCGGTGACGATCCGGTCGCGGACGTGCTGGTCGAGACGGCCGTAGGTGACCGAGTCCAGGAGGCTGTGCGCGTCCGCGTCCAGGAGACCGGTGACCTCCAGTTCGGGGAGCCCGATCAGATCCTGGGAGCGCTCCCGGGCACCGAAGACCAGAACGACCGACTCCGCCAGCAGCCGCCGGGCCACGAAGCCGAGGACCTGCAACGACGTCTGGTCCACCCACTGGGCGTCATCGACCACGCACAGCAGCGGACGCTCCTCCGACGCGTCCGACAGGAGGCTGAGCACCGCCAGCCCGACCAGGAACCGTTCGGGTGGCGCCTCCGCCCGTATCCCGAACACCGTCTCCAGCGCGTGGCGCTGCGGCTCGGGCAGGTGCTCCAAGCGGTCCAGCAGCGGTGCGCACAACTGATGCAGCGTGGCGAACGGCAGCTCCATCTCCGACTCGACCCCGACCGCGCGCAGCACCTGCATGTCCGTCGCCGCGTTCTCCGCGTACTCCAGCAGCGCCGACTTCCCGACGCCCGGCGCCCCGTGCACCACGAGCACGCGGCTCTCACCGGCGTCGACGGCCGCGAGCATCCGGTCCACGACGGCGCGCTCCGGCCCCCGCCCGAGCAATACGACACTCTCCCCGTGGCCCGCGCCGCGTCTCCGTTGTTCCACCGCTACCGCCTTCGTCACGCGCCCGGCTCTGGTCGACCGCGTATCGGGACACCTTCATCGTGACCACAAAGATCGCCAGCCTCAGTTCGATGATCCCAGATTCAACGGCCTGCTCACGGCTTCGGCGAGAGCGTGCCGACCGCCCGGCCGGCACTGGCCGTCCGGCGACCTCGCCGCACTGGGGAGAGTTCCTTACCGCCGGCGGTGCCGCAGGTCAGGGGCGTTGCCAGCGGCGCGGCACGAGGCCGGTGCGGCCGTTCACGGACCCGACGGTCACGGCGGTGCGGGGCCGGCCAGCAGGTCCGTGATGAAGCGGGCCACGGCGTCCGCACCGTGGGTCGGGTGGACGGGTCATTCACAGCACCTGGTCGATGCCCTGCTCGGAGACGTTGACGGTCAGTAGCCGGCGCTGCTCGGACCCGGTCACCGGCGCGCGGCGCCCGGACTGGAGGTGCGCGCGGGCCCTGCTGACGAGTTTGCGGGCCGCGACGTCACTGGCCTGAAGAATGTCGGCGGTCTGCGGATAGGGGTAGTCGAACGCCTCCCGCAGCACGTACGCCGCGCGTTCCGTGGGTGAGAGCCGCTCCAGCAGGAGCAGCACCGCGAAGCCGAGGGCCGCCGACACCGGCCCGCCCAGCGGCGGTGAAGCCGATGGGCGGGCCGGCGGGCAGGGCTCCGGTCAGCCTCGCCGGTCACCGACGGCGTCGAGGATGGAGGCGACCACCGCGTCCGGCCGGGACGCGGCGATCGCGTGCGAGGCGCCCGCGATCTCGCGGGTTCCCTGCGCGGAGGCCCGGTCGGCCATGAACCGCAGCAGCTCGGCCGGGATGTTGAGGTCGCGGTCGCCGAAGACGAACCAGGACGGCTTGGTGCGCCAGGCCGCCTCGCTCACCTCCAGCCCGTCGGTCAGCGCCTTCTCCGTCACCGGGCGCTGGGTGGCCGCCATCAGGGCGGCCTCGCCGGCCTCCAGGTCCGCGCAGAACTGGGCGTGGTACTTCTGGTCCGCGATCCGGAACTCGTTGCCGCCGGAGGCGACCGGGTAGGCGGCCAGCGCGCCGCCCAGGGAGCTGCCCTCGAACTTGCCGGACAGTTGCAGGGCGCTCTCGCCGGTCTCGGGGGCGAAGGCGGCGACGTACACCAGGGACCGGACGGCAGGATCGCCGGCCGCCGCCTGGGTGATCACCATGCCGCCGTAGGAGTGGCCGACGAGGACGACCGGACGGCCGATCCCGCCGATCACGTCACGCAGGTAGGCGGCGTCGCCCGCCACGCTGCGCAGCGGGTTGGCCGCGGCCACGGCCTCCAGGCCGCGGCCGTGCAGGTCCCGGATGACGCGGTTCCAGCTCGCCGACTCGGCGAACGCTCCGTGGACCAGGACGACGACGGGCTGCTCGCTGGTGGTCATCGGTCTTCCTCTCCGGTGTGCAGGGCGAACTTCAGGGCCGCGACGGCCTGCGCCGTCGCGGCCCGTGCGGCGCGGGTGCCGCGGACGGGGTCGAGCATCATGAAGTCGTGGAGCGTGCCGTTGTAGCGGACGCTGGTGGTGGGCACCTCGGCCTCGGTGAGGCGGCGGGCGTACGCCTCGCCCTCGTCGCGCAGCACGTCGTTCTCGTCCACGATGACGAACGCGGGCGGGAGGCCGGCCAGGTCGTCGAGGGTGGCGCGCAGCGGCGAGGCGGTGATCTCGGCGCGCTCGGCGGGGTCGGTGGTGTAGGCGTCCCAGAACCAGGCCATGGCCTTGGCGGTCAGGTACGGTCCGTCGGCGAACTCGCGGTAGCTGCCCGTGTCCTGGGCGGCGTCGGTGACCGGGTAGTACAGCGACTGGTGCACGAACGCCACGTCCCCGCGCCGCTTGGCCATGATGGTCAGCGCGGCCGTCATGTTCCCGCCGACCGAGTCGCCGGCGACCGCCAGGCGGGAGGCGTCCAGGCCCTCCTCCGCGCCGTGCCGGGTGATCCACCGAGCGGTGGCGTACGCCTGCTCGATCGCCACCGGGTACCTGGCCTCGGGCGACCGGTCGTACTCCACGAAGACCACCGCGGCGTGCGCGCCGACCGCCAGCTCGCGCACCAGCCGGTCGTGCGTGCCGGCGTTGCCGAGCACCCAGCCGCCGCCGTGCACGTACAGCACGACCGGCAGCCCGTCCCCGGCGTCGACGGGCCGGACGATGCGGACCCGGACGTCGCCCACCGCGGCCGCCACGGTGATCCACTTCTCGTCGATCCCGGGCTTGTCGACCGGGGCGGCCTGGAGGTCGTCCAGGACCTTGCGGGCCCCCTCGACGCCCAGCTCGTACAGGAACGGCGGCTTGGACGTGGCGTCGGCGAGCTCCTGCGCCGCCGGTTCGAGAACGTGCTCACTCATCGGTGTGTCCCTTCTGAAACTGTTCTTCGCTCGTCATCGGTCTCTCCGGTCGCTGCTTCGGGGTCGATGTCCATCACGGTCGCCGGGCCGGGGATCCCGGGGCACCCGGGTGGGGCCCTGGGAGAGTCCCTGGGGTGACGCAGAACCCCTGGTGGCCGTACCGCGAGGTCGCCACGCGTGGTCAGTGGAGGTCGTCCAGTGCGGCTTCCACGGCCCGGTGGAAGGTCGGATAGGTGTAGATCATGTGCTTGAGGCGGTCGGTGGGCGTCTCGGTGTGGACGGCGATGTTCAGCCCGTACAGCACCTCGCCCCCCGCGGGACCGGCCGAGGTGGCGCCGACCAGGACGCCGCGGTCGGCGTCCTCGACGAGCCTGATGAACCCGTCGTTGCCGGGCCCGTGGACCAGGCCGCGCGCGGAGGAGGCGATCAGCACAAGACCCGTGCGCACGCGCATGCCCTGGTCACGGGCCTGCCGCTCGGTCAGCCCCACGGCCCCGATCTCGGGGTCGGTGAACGTGACCCGGGGGAGCGCCCGGTAGTCGGCGTCGGGGCCGGGCCGGCCGAGGATGTCGAGGACGGCGATCCGCGCCTGATACATCGAGACGTGGGTGAAGGCGCCGTGGCCGGTGATGTCGCCGACCGCCCAGAGCCGTTCTCCTGCTCGCATCTGCCCGTCGGTGCGCACGGCCGGCGCGGCGGGGTCGAGGCCCAGCGTGCCGACACCCAGGGCCGCCAGGTCCGCGCGGCGGCCCGTCGCGACCAGCAGGCGTTCGGCGCGCAGCGGTTCCAGACCGCCTTCGAGCAGGACCTCGAACGTCGTCCCGTCATGGTCGATCTGGGCGGCTCGGGCACCGGTGCGCACGGAGACCCCATCGGCCCGCAGTGCCCGCGCGGCCAGTTCCCCGGCTTCCGGTTCCTCTCGGGCGAGCAGCCGGTCCCCGCCTTCCAGGACGGTGACCGCGCATCCGAAGCGGGCGAAGACCTGGGCGAGTTCCACGCCGATCGCGCCGCCGCCGAGCACCAGCATCGAGGCGGGGATCTCCTCGGCCGCGATGGCGTCCCGGTTCGTCCAGTAGGGCGTCTCCGCCAGCCCCGGCACCGGGGGGATGCGGGGGCCCGTCCCGGTGGCCAGAACGACGCCGCGCCCGGCCCGGAACGTGCGGTCGCCCACGGTCACCCGGCCCGGTCCCGCGAGCCGTCCCTTCCCGCGGACCGGCCGCACACCCTTGGCCGCCAGGCGGTCGGCCGCCGCCCGGTCGTCCCAGCCGCCAGTGGCCTCTCGCCGAACGCGCTCGGCGACCCGGCTCCAGTCGGGTACCGCCTTCACCTCACCGGCCAACTCGGATACGCGACCGGCCTCGGCGAGCACGTTCCCGGCGCGGATCATCATCTTGCTGGGGATGCATCCCCAGTACGGGCACTCGCCTCCGATGAGCTCGGCCTCCACTCCGACCACGTTCAGCCCCGCTTCGGCCAGCGTCCCCGCGGCGAACTCGCCGCCCGGCCCCAGCCCCACGACCACCACATCGACCTCTTCTGTCATTTCGCTCTCATCTCCTTGGGAGCCGTTCCGGCCGTGCATGTCCTGGTGGCCTCGGCCGACATACCGTCAGGCAGGGTGCTTCGCCGCGGGGCGCGGGACCGTCCCGGCATGACCAGGACGGCGGCCAGCGCCTGCTGGACCGTGGTGTGGACGGGGATGTGGTCGCCCAGCCTCAGCACGTCGAAGACGCGGGCGACCAGCGGGGACGGCGCCGCGACCCGCACGGTGGTGCCGTGTGCGCCGGCCGCCAGGTGGGCGTCCACCAGGACCTTGACGCCGCTGGAGTCCAGGAAGGCCACCTCGGTCAGGTCGAGCGCGAGGTGCCGCCCGCGGTCGGGCCGGGCGTGCCGCTCGCAGTAGCCGCGCAGCTGCGGCGCGGTGGCGATGTCGATCTCACCGGCGATGGCGATCAGCGTGACGCGGTCCAGCAGGACACGGTGATCGATCTGCAACTCGATCCCCCGGTCCGGCTGGACGTCGTGGAGGGTGCGGCGGGCCAGGGCGATGGGATCGAGCGAGCGGCACGGCGCCGCCTCCTCCCAGTGCGAGGTCGTCTTGGTCAGGGCCGCACCCGCGCGGGGAAGGGCCGTCCCGCGTGGTCTGCCGGTGCCGTCGTTGGCCGTCACTGTTCCTCCAGTCACTGCTTCGTTCTCAGGGCGACATCAACAACGGTGGCCGGAACGGGTACGGGGTGAGACCCGGGTGAGCCACTGGGCGGGACCCTGGGGTCGGTGACACTTCCCGGGAGCGCGAGAGCCCGACAGAACCGGGCACAAGATCCGCCGATGGGTGTCACACGTGTGAGGGCCGCCTTGTCGAACGAGGTGTACGCCCTCGCATCCGGTCGGGCCCGACCTCCGGCGCTCCGCATCCGGGTCACGCCACGCGGTCGCCGTACAGGACCGCTGCCTCCGCCGCGCCCCTGCCGCGGCCGGTGAACGGGTTGGCGGCGTCCGCGGCGAAGAGGTCCTCAAGGGCCGCGGTGTTCCCGGTCTGGGCGGCGCTGAGGAAGACCTCCACGAGGCGGCGGTGCTCCGTCCTGTCGATCGGCACGCGTCGCGTCGAGGTCAGGTGCTTGCGGGCACGGCTCACGAGCTGGCGGGTGTTGGCCGGGCTGACCTGGAGGATCTCCGCGATCCGCGGGTAGGGGTAGTCGAACGCCTCGCGCAGGATGTAGGCGGCCCGTTCGGTCGGGGTGAGCCTCTGGAGCAGCAGCAGGAGCGCGAGTTCGAGCGCCTCGCCCCGTTCGGCCGCGAGGGCGGGGTCGGTGCCGGTGTCGACGGGTTCGGGCAGCCAGGGACCGATGTAGGTCTCCCGCCGCGACCGGGCGGACTTGGTGATGTTGATGGCGAGCCGCGTGGTGATCAGGGCCAGGAAGGCCGTCGGGTTCGCGATGGCCGGACGGTCGGCGTCCTGCCAGCGCAACCAGGTGTCCTGGACGACGTCCTCGGCTTCGGTGACGCTGCCGAGCATCCGGTAGGCGATACCGAACAGGCGCGGGCGCGCCCGCGTGAAGACGGAGGCGGCCTCTTCGAGCGTGCCGTCCGGCCACTCAGGGTCTGGCCGCACATCCGCAGGCGCCTTCCCCGCGCCCGCGATCTTCTGCGCCGCCGGCACCTGTACGTGCTTGGTCATGAGCGGTTGTCCTTTCCGTCCTGCTGCGCGGCGGGAATGTCGGCGACCGGGGACGGGGTCTCCCGCCACGGCGCCGCCTCACGGACGAGCCGTTCTGCGCCGCGGGCCCCGATCGACGTTCCGGCCGATACCGATCACCGTCGCCGGGCCAGGTAGGGAAAGGCACCAGGGTGATCCCCTGGCCGATCCACCAGGGCGGCACCCGACCCCTGGGTGTGCCACACCGGTCGCCGGGCTAGGGGCGCCCCCCCTGAGCGCGACACGGGCCGAGTCCCTGGTGCGGCACCAGGGACTCGGCCCGTGTTCAGATCCGCATCTCGGCGTTGTTCACCAGGACGTTCAGGGGGCGCCGAAGTGCTCGCCGGGCGCGGCGACCGCTGCTCGCACCGACTCCTGGCCGGTCACGTCCAGATCGCGGGGCAGGACCTCGCCGGGCGACTTGTGGGCCAGGGACTCCAACCGGTCGGCGCGGCGCGCCGCGCCCCGCCCGCGACGCCGGCCTCCGCCGCCGAGAGGGCCGGCCCGGCGGCCTCGCTATTCGACGAGCTTGCCGGTGGCGGAGACCTCGCGCATGAGCTCGGCGATCTCGGCGGGGATCTGCGGCAGGGGCTCGCGTTCGATCCGGCCGGGCCCCGACCACACCAGGTTGACCCGCAAGGAGCTGTCGGTTTCGGGGTGGTCGGAGCGGTTGTGGCAGCCGCGCGTCTCGCGGCGTTCGAGTGCCGCCTCCAGCGTGGCGCGGGCGGCCAGGACGGTGGACTTCAGATCGAAGGCGTGCGCGAGGTCCTGATAGCCGGCCAGGTCGGGATGGACGCCCAGGTCGCCCATCCGGGCCTCGATCGCCGCCAGCTCGACCAGCCCCTGACGCAGCCCCGCCTCGTCGCGGACGACGCCGCAGTGCTCGGTCATGACGTCCCGTACGGCGCGTTGCAGCGCCCGGACGTTCTCCGGGCCGTCGCACGCCAGCAGGTCGTCCACCTCCCGGCGGGCTTCGGTGAGCGCGGTCCCACCGCGCCTTTGGGTATCGCGGGACGCCGCGTGGGCGGCCGCGGCCGCCGCGGTGATCCGGCCGTACACCAGCAGCTCGATGAGGGAGTTGCCGCCCAGCCGGTTCGCGCCGTGCAGGCCGCTGGCGGCCTCCCCGATCGCGTACAGGCCCTCGACGTCGGTGCCGTGGTCCTCCGGACGGACCCAGACCCCGCCCATCGAGTAGTGCGCGGTCGGGGCCACCTCGATGGGGTCCTTGGTGATGTCGAGCATTTGCAGCTCCAGCAGCGTCTGGTAGACGCGCGGCAGCCGGGCCATGATCGTGTCCCGGGGCAGGTGCGACACGTCCAGCCGGACGCCGCCGGCCGGGGTGCCGCGGCCCTCCTTGATCTCGGTGTAGGCGGCCAGTGCGACCCGGTCTCGGGTGGACAGCTCCATCCGCTCGGGGTCGTAGCGGGCCATGAACCGCTCCCCGAGATCGTTCAGCAGCCGTCCGCCCTCGCCGCGCGCCGCCTCCGACACCAGCGTGCCCGCCGCGTTCTCGGGCTCGATGAGGCCGGACGGGTGGAACTGCACGAGTTCGGGGTCGCGGATGCGGGCGCCCGCGAGCACGGCCAGGCGGAACGAGTCGCCGGTGTTCTCGTCGCGGCGGGACGAGGTGCGGCGCCAGATCCGGGTGTGCCCGCCGGTGGCCAGGATGATCGCGTCGGCGTGGATGACGTAGCGGGCACCGTCGTCCAGATCGAACCCGTAGGCGCCGAAGACGGCGTTGTCGCGGACCAGCAGCCGGGTCACGCAGACGGTGTCCAGGATCGGCACCTTGAGCCGGGCCGCACGGTTGATCAGGGTGCGCTGGATCTCCAGCCCGGTGTAGTCGCCGCTGAAGGCGGTGCGCCGCCAGGTGTGGGCGCCGAAGAAGCGCTGCGAGATCCGCCCGTCGGCCTCGCGCGCGAACGGCATCCCGTACCGGACGAGGTCGTCGATGCCACGTGCCGCGTTCTCGGTCACGATCCGCACGGTGCGGGGGTCGGCCAGCAGGTAGCTCTCCTGAAGCGTGTCGGCGGCGTGCTGCCGCCAGGTGTCCTGCGGGTCCATCGTCGCCAGCGCCGCGTTGATGCCGCCGGCGGCGAGCGTGGTGTGCGCGTCGCCCTTCGGCCGCTTGCCGAGCGCGAGGACGCCCACGCCTCGTTCGGCGAGCTCGATCGCGGCGCGCAGCCCGGCTCCGCCGGTGCCGATCACCAGTACCGGCGTCGCGATCAGCCGTTCGGTGTCAGGCACGGTCGCGCCCCGTTCCGGGGTGACGGCTCGTGCCCGCGTGCTCTTCACGGAAGTCGATCCTGCGGTGCGTGCCGTCGCACAGCGGTTTGCCGGCGGAGTGGCCGCAGCGGCACAGGGTCATCCGGTTGCGGGTCTCCAGCGGCCGTCCGTCGGCGCGGTGCACCGGCACGCCGCCGGTGACCCACAGCGCGCTGGCCAGGCCGTCCTCCTCTTCGAGGACCGAGATGGCCTGCGGGAGGTCGGGCTCGATCGTCTCGCCTCCGCGCCGCAGGGCGTAGCTGTAGGAGCCGGAGGGGCAGTGCTCGATCCGCCCCATGATGTTGGAGCGGACGTCGCTGTCGCCGCTGTCGGCGAGCATCGCGGCGATCGGCTCGGTGCGCCCGATGCAGAACGCCGCGTGGACGCACAGCTCGCCGACGCGCTGCGCGGAGATGTTCACCCCGTCGTGCACGTGCTGGAGTTCCTTGTACGGCCGGACGTCGGCGGACTCGGTGCCATCGAACCCGATCCGGGCGTGCGTCCCGTCGCAGAACGGCTTGGACCGCGAATGGCCGCAGCGGCACAGCGCGTAGATGTCCTCGGTCGGCAGGTCCTCGCCGGTCTGCCAGGTGAGCGCGCTGCCCCCGCCAGAGACGATCTTGCGCTTGCGCCTCAGCGGGACCCGGCCGTAGACCAGGTACGGGCCGTCGGGGAGCACCGCGATCCGCTGCGGGCTGTCCCCGGCGGTCCATCCGCGCTGCTCGGGCGGGACGTACTCGAACGTGGGACCGGCCACCGTGCCCTCGCCGTCGGGCATCCCCATCAGGGCCTCGGCCTGCGCCTTGAGCTTGTACATGGTGCCGATGGCGACCGCGAGCAGCCGCGGGCTTCCGTTGAACGCCTGCTCCAGCAGGTGCAGGAGGGTGCAGTAGGTCCGGTCGAACTCCTCCTGCGCCGTGCGGATCGCGCTGCCCGGCGCGTGGTCGGCGAGCCTCGGGTTGCGCCGCATCGGGCGGACGCCCGCCAGGTCCACGCTGAACGGCTCGCCGGTGGGCCCGGACCGCGGGGTGTCGCCGCGGCGGTAGCGGCGGCCGGCCCTGAGCTCCTGGAACCGGTAGTAGTGGGCGACCTCGTCCCGGTCGGGGTGGTGGACGTCCTGGTCGCCGTCCCAGACCGCGCCCCGGGACGTGCCCTCGCCCTCCTCGACGATCTCCTCCAGCGCGGCCAGCGCCGAGGCCAGATCGGTGACCGCGATCATCCGCCCGGCGGTGTGCCGGAAATGCCCGGCGTGGAGCTGGCGGGCCGGATCGCCGGTGAAGACGTTCCGTTCGCCGAGCCGGTCGCACAGGCCGCGGAGGCCGTCCTCGATCGCCTCGTAGAACTGCCCGATCGTCTCGTAGCCGTCGCCCTCGGCGGGGGCGCCGGGCAGTGCCGGCCGTTCGAGCCGGAGGAACATGTCGAGCGCGTCGTCCCCGAACGGCAGCAGCGACAGCTCCAGCGAAGGGTCGCCGTGCGGCAGCCGCCGGGGATGCGGCGGCAGCATCTCCGGCGCGTCCAGCCGCGGGCGCCCGCCCACGGCGTTGAGCAGGTTCGCCGCCAGCGCCAGGTGAAGCATCTCCTCGACGAAGACGCCGGCCACCGCCTCGGCGGCGTCGGGGTTGCGTTCCGGATCGAGCGAGTAGAGCGCGCACAGGTACGGCGGAAGGGTCGCGTGTTCCAACTCGACGGCCCACTGCAAGTGCTCGCGGAGACCGTCGATCGTGGCGATCCGCGCGGACGGGACCGGAACGGGGGCATGCTGCCGCCCGGCTGGGTGTTCCATGGGTTTCTCGCTTCGGGTTTCGTGAGGTGGTGTCACAGGTGTGCGGGGATCAGGCGCCTTCGCCGGTACGGTCCCGGCGGGAACGGGAGTGCGCCTCCAGCCCCTCGGCCGCGCCGAGGAGGTTGCGGAGCCCGACCTCCTCGCGTTCGACGTCGGCGGGATCGAACAGCCACTCCGAGGCCGGAAGCTCCGCTGCCCGCTCCGGGTCGCTCGACTCGGCGAGGCTCAGTTCCGCCTCGACCTCCACCTCGAACTCTGACTCGTTGCCACTGGTCGAAGTGCTCATCTGTCCTCCACACGGGATTGCTCGGAAGGCCGCCCGGCCGGACGGCCGGTCGCGTGGACCAGCTCCATGGAGATCTGCCCGGAGGCGAACAGGCGGACGAAGCTCTCGCTCTGGCGGACCGCCAGAGCGTGGGCGCGGTCGGCCCGGTGCCTCCCGGCGACGGCCGCGGCGACCCGTTCGACGCGCCGGGTCCACGACAGCGGCGCGTCACCGGGCCGTTCGATCCGTTCGACCAGGTCGAACCCCGCGCCGTCGAGCAGTTCGGCGAGCCGCCGCGGGGTGGGGAAGCTGTTGCCCTCCGGAGCCGCCGGGACGTCCGGGTCGCGGGCCACGACGACCAGCAGCCCCAGGGACGCCCCCGGCCGCAGCACCCGGTGGATCTCGCGGAGCACGGCCGCCTTGTCGCGCACGGTGTCCAGCACGCCCAGGCACCAGGCGGCGTCGACCGATCCGGGCCGCAGCGGGATCCGGGCGCCGTCCGCCGAGACGACCGGCAGGCCGAACAGCCGGGCGGCGGCCCGGCACGCGGCCGGCATCGGTTCCAGCAGGACCGGCCGGACCCCGAACCGCTCGGCCGCCCAGGCCGCCGGGCCCCCGACACCGGCGCCCACGTCCAGCAGAACGGACCCGGCCCGCAGCTCGCACGCCTCCGCCAGCCACGCCAGCGCGGCCGGGTTCGCGCTGCCGCGGCAGGCGGCCGGGATCGCGTACCGCTCCCCGAGCCGCTCGACGGCGTCGGCGGTCCATCCGGCGACGTCGTCGAACTCGGCGACCATCGCCGATGCGGTCATGGTGAGACCCCTCCGTAAGGTCGAGCGCGTCGGCGTCCCCGGCGGCGCCGCCGTCGCGTGCCGGTCAGGACTCGCGGGGAGCCCGTAGGTGCGTGCGCTGGGCGAGTTCGGCCTCGTCCACCAGGGTCAGCATCGGCTTGCCCGGCTCGCAGAGCATCGTGACGGTGAACCGGACCGGCACGTCGTCGCGGTTGTTGCCGTCCTGGTAGTGGATGACGTCGCCGCCCGGCTCCCAGAACGCCTCGCCCGCGGGCACCGGCCGGGGCGGCCGTCCCTCGACCTCCAGGAGCATCTCGCCCTCCAGCACGTACCCGAACGCGGGACCCGAGTGCCGGTGCGGCGGCGTGCCCGGGTCGCCGGGCGGGTACTCGACGACCACGGTCATCGCGTGCGCTGCCGCCGGAATGAAGGGCGGTTCGGCCTCCTGGAGCATGGTGAGCGCCGTCTGCCATGCGGGCGCCCCGGCCTCCGGCCCGGTGGCCGCGGCATCGGTGTCGGACATGGAGGTACCTCCTTGGCTCGTGTTCGTACGGTCGCCGGACGCGCCGTCAGCGGGCGCCGACGCTCGCGAGCCAGCCGCTGTACTCGATCTCGCCGAGGGTGGCGCCGTCGCCGGGGACGAGGTCGTGTTCGTGCATCTCGGCGCCGAAGTAGTGCGCGTGCGGGTCGGTGACCACGGTGCGCTTGTCGTCCCAGGCGGCCAGGGCGTCGCGGAAGAACCCGTCCATCCGGAACCGTTCGGGTCCGGCGATCTCGATCCGCCCGTTCAACGGCGCGCCCACCGCGGTCCGGCCGACCGTCCGGGCGACCTCCTCACCCGCGATGGGCTGGAACAGCACCGGTGCCATCCGGACGATGTCGCCGTCGGTCGCCTCGTCGGCGATCCGGCGGGCGAACTCGAAGAACTGCGTGGCGTGCACGATCGAGAACGGGACGCCCGACTCCTCGATCAGCTTCTCCTGAGCCAGCTTGGCCCGGAAGTAGCCGACGTCGGGCCGCTTCTCGGTGCCGACCACCGAGAGGGCGACGTGGTGCCCCACCCCGGCCTTCTTCTCCGCGGCCAGCAGGTTGGCGGTCGAGGTCCGGAAGAACTCCAGCACCGCGGCGTCCTCGAACGACGGCGAGTTGGACACGTCGATCACGACCGACGCGCCCGCCACCGCCTCGTCCAGGCCCTCGCCGGTGAGCGTGTTGACACCGGTGTTCGGCGAGGCCGGCACCGCCTGGTGGCCGTGCTCGCCGAGCTTGGACACGATCTTCGACCCGATCAGGCCGGTGCCGCCGATGACGACGATTCTCATGAGATCCCTCCCGTTCGCCGGGCTGTCGGTCACCGCCCGGTCGTCAGCTAAGACAGGCGACTCGTCCGCGCTGTGACGGCTCCGGCGAAAATGTGCGGCAGGCGGCCGGATCGGGCGTTGGCCGTAACAAACGGGGGCACTGCCCGGTCATCGCTTCCAGACCAACCCATGCGACGACGGGAGCGTGACCGTGCCGCCATCAGGTGCCGTGTGCCGGGTCCGGGTCCGGATGAGGCCGCGCGAGATCGACGAGCCGCACCGCACCGCGAGCCAACTGGAGCTGCTGTTCGATCTCACCTTCGTGGTGGCGGTCGCGGCCGTCACCGCGCGGTTCGCGCACGACATCGCCGACGGGAACGCCGTGGCCGGGCTGGTCCCCTTCCTCCAGGTCTTCTTCGCGGTGTGGTGGGCGTGGATGAACTTCACCTGGTTCGCCTCGTCCTACGACACCGACGACGTCGCCTACCGGTTGCTGACCATGGTGCAGATGGCGGGCGTCCTGGTCCTCGCCGCAGGTGTCCCGGCCGCGGCCGGCCGCTCCGACTACCGTGCCGTCGCGATCGGCTACCTCATCATGCGGACCGCCCTCGTCGCGCAGTGGCTGCGGGCCGGCAGGGAGGATCCGGCGGGCCGCCGCACCGCCTTGCGGTACGCCCTCGGCATCACCGTCGCGCAGGCGGGCTGGATCCTCTGGCTCGTCTCGGCGGAGGCGGGCATCCTGACCTCTACGGCTCAGGTCCCGTTCTTCGTCGTCCTTGCCTTCCTGGAGCTCGCGGTGCCGCGGTGGGCGGAGCGGACCAGTCCCACCACCTGGCACCCGCACCACATCGCCGAACGCTACGGCCTGTTCACGATCATTCTCTTCGGGGAGAGCGTCCTCGCCGCGTCGAACGCGGTCGCCCGGGGCTGGACGAGGCGGACGTCAACCACCGGCTCGTCGTCATCGCCGGTTCCGGCCTCGTCCTGCTGTTCGCCCTCTGGTGGCTCTACTTCCTCGTCCCCGCAGGCACGAGCCTCAACGACCGCCGCCACCTCTCCTACCGGTGGGGCTACGGTCACTACGGCATCTTCGCGAGCCTCGCCGCGCTCGGCGCCGGGCTTGAGGTCGCAGTCGAGCAGACGGCACACGACCTCAAGGCGTCACCTCTCACCGTCTGCTACGCCGTCGCGATCCCAGCCGCGCTGTACGTCCTGCTGCTCTGGAGGGTCCACATGCCCATCCTGGGCGCGCCCGTCCTGCGTCCCGCGGTGGTGCTCTGCGGAACCGCCGCCATCGTCCTCCTGCCCCCGGCGGCCGCCCAGACCGGAGTGGTCACGGTCGTCGCGTCGATCAGCGCCATCTGCGTCGTGATGACCGTCCTTACCCTCGTCCGGAACAGGGACGCGTCCCCTGAACGGACACCGATCGCGGACCCGCCGTAACCGTGACGCGCGCGGGCCGCGACCGCATGGGCGACCGACCACATTCCTGTGAAGACCCTTCGTGGCGCAGCGCCTATCTGAAGTGCCGCGTGCAACCGGGCTGGGGATTGCACTGTCACGGACGAGAAAGCTGCCCTGTCTCTTCTGGAGGACCGATCACCCGTTCCACGAAGGAGCAAGCCGTGCGATCACCTGACGAAGGCAGCGAGCTCAGCTTCGAGCAGGACATCAAGCCCCTGTTCCGGTCGAAGGACCGCGACGCGATGCTGGCCTACTTCGACCTGTTCGATCACGCCGATGTCGCCGAGCACGCCGATGCCATCATCGGTTCCCTGCTGAGCGGACACATGCCCTGCGACGGCGGGTGGCCCGAGGCGCACCTGGAGAGGCTCCAGCGGTGGATCGACATGGGCAAGCCCGCCTAAGACGTTGTCTCATCCAAAGAGTCGGTCATGCGCCCCAAGAGCATTCCGGCAGCCGGGCAGAGAGCAGCGGTCCGCCCCAGCCGCGGACGCAGGAGGGAAAACGGCACTACTCCAATGCTCCAGCACTGCTGATCCCACAAACCGGGGCCTGCCCTCTTGAACCGGAGGGCAGACCCCGGCCCGGATTATCTGACGAGAACCGGCTCCCCGTTGGACGGCCCTCACGGCCGCGTTTCCTCAACTGGCCTGGACGATGGTCAGCTCTGGCCGATCCCGCAACGCCGACTCCCCATCCGGACGTTCTAGGCCCGGACGGCTGTCAGAAAGTGAGTAGCTGAAAAGATGCCCAGCGACGGCAGAGGCCTAATGCTCGGCACGGACACCGAGCCGGTCCGGCTGCCCTCTCAGGAGGCGCCCATTCTGCCCTCCGTCCGAGACGGCTTCTTCCTGGTCATCAACTAGTCCCTGAACGGCCATGTGGCCTCACGCCACAGAACCAGACAAGTCCGGGGCGGGCCCCGAACACCCAGATGTCCAAGGCCCGCTCCGGGCTCGTGCCCTAACCGCCTGCCGACCAAAACTGCAACAAGACCGTCACCACCGGCTCGGGCCACTCCCAGTCCGGAGTGCCCGGCGCGGCCGGCGGCTCAGGCTCCTCCCGTACGGCCACCCGCACCCGATAACGGCCCGGTGCGGGAAGCGTGAACAAGGACTGAACCCCGCGTCGACCTGGTCAGCGCCGATCCGCCCCGTCGACATCTGCAACTCGATCACCTCACTGCGCTGCCATTCCCTTTCATCAAAGGCTGCTACGTCATCCCACACCTCAAAGTGCAGCGTGGCGTGCAGAGCGTCCTCTTCCGTCCGCAGGAACACCCGCGACTCACCGACATTGAGCCACGACTCCAAAGCGACCCGGCCCCGAAGATCAGCGGCCCCGTCCATGATTCCCACCAGATGACGCGCAACGATCACCTCGGCCTGGTCAGCCGACAGCAAACCAGCCACCGCAGCACCTCCCGCCGTGCGATCTGTCTCTCGTTCATTGTGAACTTAAGAACGCCCCTAGTGGGCCGGAAAAGCCCCGTCGCTGCTCATGTTGATTACGCTTGCCCGCCGCCTGGTGCGCTAGTCATCTCGACGCCAGGAGGCACGGGGCCGCTTTGCCCGTCTCGGACTGGGGCCCGAGTTCTACCCTCACGCGGACGGACTCAAGGAGCGATACACGCGCGGATCGTAACCCGGCTTTGGCGTTGGGCCAACTCTTCGGCCGGCCTGTCCCGAGCTTCTCTCGCGGCCGTTAACTGTGCCGCCCGCTGAGCCGTGACCTGGCGTAAAGCGGCTGTGATGGAGACGACTTGGACGAAGCGCTGTGCTCCTTGGGTGAATCCTTCGGCGATCGGATCGGGGTGGTGTTCGGACATTCGATCTCCAGGAGTACGAGGCCCGGCGGCGAGTCGTGGCCAACCAGATTCGCAGCGGCTGGGACGCGGCCAAGGCCGCCTTCCCGCCGGAGGAGGTGGAGTCCACGGCGGAGTCCAGCGGGCCCTTCCCCGACAGTGCGGACGCCGCGTTCACCGCTGCCAGCACCTACGCGCTCAATCCGCCGCCAGTCGGTAGGATCTGCCGATTGAGCGAATCGCCCGCGCCCAGCTCGAGAGCGAGGCCAGAGGGCGACTGCGCCGCCGAGGACGGATGATGGTTCAGTCTGCCTGGTGGCGGAGTTTGGCCCGTGCGTGGTGGAGGCTGACCCGGACGCTGTTGGGCGTGATCCCCAGGATGTCGGCGATATCAGCAGGCGTTTATCCGTCATAACGGAGGGTGAGCGCACGCGTCTGCTGTGGGGGCAGACTCGCGAGGGTTTCGCGGACGATCATCGTCTCGGGTCCATCATTGCCGGCGGACAGGTACTCGTTGGGAAGGTGCAGGTCCGCCTCTCGGGTGACCGTCAACCAATGGCGACGACGACGAGTTGTTCCTCACCCTCATCGGTGATGTAAGCGCGCCGACCGTCGGGTGAAAGGGTCATGCCGGTCGTATCCCTGCCCACCGTGGTGCTTGCGATCGCCTTGCCGGAGGCGGTGTCGATGACCTGGAGCATGCCTGATTCATTGAGCACATAGATGCGGCGTCCATCAGGTGCCAAGGCCAGGCCAGTACTGCGCCCCTGGACGGAAAGCGTGCCGGTCACGGAACCGGCGGCCGGATCGACCACCGACACGACGTTCGGAACGCCCTGTGCCCGAGGGAAGTGGCTCGTGTAAATGCGGCGCCCGTCGGGCGCCATCTCAAGAGCGAATATGCCGCCGTGGTTCACCGGAATCTTCGCGGTGACGCGCTTGCGGGCCAGGTCGACCGCGAGGATGTCGACTTTGGTCGGATCAACGTCGGCTCTCAGGGAGGAGCTCGGGACGTAGGCGGTGCGTTCGTCTCGGGACAGGGCAAGCGTGTTGTGGTGGCCCGTCGGAAGCTGCACTCGGCCCGCCAACCTTCCCCGCTGAGCGTCGATGCGTGCCAGACCGCCTCCCGTGTTCACCGTGTAGAGGCTCCGGCCATCGGCCGATACGATCAGGTCACTGAGAGGCCCCCTTCGACACCGATATTGGCGGACACGGTTCGCGTGGCGGTGTCCACGATCGCCACCAGACCGTCTTGCAGGTCGGTGTTCCCCGCGACATAAGCCTGGTGCCCCTGCGGACTGAACCTGATGAACGCGGGATTGCCGGAGAACGGAACGGTGGCGGTCACCTTGTTTTGAGTCAGGTCGACCACGGACACGTCCTGCTGACCGGCCGTGTAGGCATATCGGCCGTCCGGTGTGATCGCCACGGATTTCGGAACCTTGCCGACGTCGACCTTGGCGATCACCTTGAGGCGCGGTGCCGCGTCGCCCTTGCCATGCTCACTACCACCCGACCCGCAACCCGTCGAAGCAAGGGAAAGCGCCCCGGCCAGGGCGCAGGAAAAGAGAAGCCGCTTCCGTCCGGCACGGTTATCGACTCCGTTCCCATGACGTCCTTTGCTCCGCCCGGACACCATCATGATTGGGGTCTCCCTCACGTCGGCTGCGGGAGCCCAATCATGCCCGACTCCCCGGGGGACGGATCCCGACGAGACTGAACGCCCCCGCGTCGGCGGCCGCCGTTCCCCAAGAACCGGTCTGCTGCCCGGACGTACAGTGCACACGACTCCGAACTTCGACGGACCCCGCGTACGCGAGCGGCCTCGCGGCTACGTGTCATAGAACGATCGTCGGTGAGATGCCCGCATAGATGTCCCGTCGTGGGCGGGCTCGCCCAGGTCAGTTCGTCTCATAACCCGTGGGCGGAGTTCGCAGTACCTCACGGGATGGGCCGGGGACGTCCACTCCCGGCTCGCCCTGGCCGGGGTCGGGCCCTATGCCGGGGTGTGAACGCTACGCCGCCGCGCGGTTCGCCCTGTTGTGGCCGACCGGCAGCGGCCCCTACCGCGAGCGTCGTTGACTGCTCGGTCATGGCGAGTCGGGTGTGGGCTGGAGTCGGTGCGGCGGCGCTGGGTGGGCGTGCGTGAACGGCGGGGTGGGCGGGCGTTGTGGGTGCGCTCCGCTGGCGGCGGGGTTCTGGATGCTGGCGCGCCGGGTGCGGCGGGTGCGGCGGTGTTGGCGGTCTGGGTGACGGCCGTGTGGCTGCTGGAGGTCGCCGACGACGCACTGGCCGCCGAGTGCGCGAAGGCCCGGGTGGAGGCGGTGCGGACCGGGCTGGCCGCCGGTGGCGGCGTCGCGGTCGCGGTCGGGCTGATGCTCGCCTTCCGGCGTCAACGCCACGCCGGGTTGGCCACCGCGCTGGGCGAGTTGGACGCCGCCGTTCGATCCGTCCTCAGGGCCTGGCCGCCTGGTCGGCCGATGGGACGATGATGCTTTCGTGGGGATCGCCTGGCTGGCGCTGCGTGGTGGGGATGCCGTCACACATCCGGCATTTACTTGGGGCTCCTTGCTTATGGCCGCCCGTCTTGTGGTCGCGTGGGATGTGGTGCGGGAAGTGGGAGGGCCAGGGCCGTCTTGATGGTGTCGAAGACGACCAGGGTCTCGTACCGCTTGATGTTGTCGTCGGCCTTGAACAGGCGGTCGCCGAGCCGGCCGCAGTCGCGCATGCTCCGTGCGGCCAGCACGACGACGTAGTCCCAGGGGCCCGCGACCCGGTAGCACTGCTGGACCTGCGGGTCGGCGCGCATCCGTTCGGAGAAGGCGCGGTGGTGCTCGAACGATTCCTGGTCGAAGGTCACCAGGACCGTGGCCAGGACGGTGGGGCCGAGGCGGTGCGGGTCGAGGACGGCGACCTGCCTGGTGATGAGGCCGTCCTTGCGGTAGCGGGCGATCCGCCGCTGGACGGCGCTGGGTGAGAGCCCGATCTGTTCGCCGAGGTCGTGCAGGGTGCGTCCGGCGTCGTGTTGGAGCAGGTCCAGGAGCTGCACGTCGATCTCGTCCAGGCGCGGCGGCGGCGATTCGGGCATGCAAGATTATTGCGCCGCGGCGGGATAATTCTCAATCGCTTCGATCGGGAGTTCGATTAGCGTCAGCCGGGTCCGGAAGCTCCCGAGGAGAGGCGACGCGCATGGACCTGGACGTGGCGCGGATCGAGAAGGCCGTACAGGTGATCGATCCGGTGTTCCTCAACACCCCGCAGTACCTCGATGAGCTGCTGTGCCGGGCGCTGGGCGGCCGGGCGGTGACGGTGAAGGTGGAGACGGCCAATCCGGTGCGCAGCTTCAAGGGCCGGGGCGCCGACCTGATGGTGAGCACGCTCGCCCCCGGCACGCCGGTCGTGTGTGCCAGCTCGGGCAACTTCGGGCAGGCCGTCGCCTACGCGGGACGGGCGCGCGGGATGCCGGTCGAGGTGTTCGTGCCCGAGACGGTCAATCCCGGCAAGCGGGAGCGGATGGAGACCTTCGGCGCCCGGGTCGTCGCGGCCGGGCCGGACGGCGCGTCGGCGCGGGCCGCCGCGGCCGCTCACGCCGAACGCCATCGGGACCGCGTCCACCTGCGAGACGGTCTGCATGCGGCGATCGCCGAGGGCGCCGGAACGATCGGGGTCGAGTTGACCGGCGGCGCGCCGGGCGGTCCAGGCTTCGATGCCGTCGTGCTGCCGGTCGGCGACGGTGCGCTGATCAACGGCGTGGGGTGCTGGATGAAAGAGCACGCTCCGGGTGTCCGGATCGTCGGGGTCAACGCCGAGGGCGCGCCCTCGATGCGGGAGAGCCTGCGCGCCGGCCGCGCGGTGTGCATCGACCGCGCCCGCACCTTCGCCGATGGGATCGCGGTGCGCGACCCGCTGGAGGCCTCGGTCCGGCGGGCCCGCACCCTGGTGGACGAGATCGTCCTGGTGACCGACGAGTCCATCGCCGCCGCCATGGAGCTGGCGGCGCGCACGCTCGGGATCATCCTGGAACCGGCGGGCGCGGCGGGCCTGGCGGCGATCGCCGAGGGCACGGTCCCCGGCGAGCGCCTGGCGACGGTGCTGACCGGCGCCAACCCGCGTCCCGAACAGGCCCGGGAACTGGCGTCCCGGCTGACACGGCCCACCCGGAACGCGCCGGCCCCGTCGGGCACCCGAGCCCTGGGGGCATCGGGCCTGGCAGAACGTACGACTTTCTGAGCAAGGAGAAGACATGAGTGAGGTCACTGCCATGGAGCGGCCGCCGGAGCCGGACTGGCCCGCGATGACGGACGAGGAGTTGCTCGCCTACCGCGAGGCGGAGAACCGCTTCCGGGCGTCCAGTGCGGCGCGGGCGCTCCTCGGGGACCCCGATCCCAGCGCCACGATCGACTGGCAGCAGGTGGTGCTGCCCGACCGCGAGATCCCGGTCCGGGTGTACCGGCCGACCGCCGGGCGCGACGGCGACGGCGACGGCGCCGACCGGGCCGAGCTGCCACTGGTGCTCCACGTGCACGGAGGCAGTTTCGTGGGCACGGCGGTGCAGTGCGACTGGGCCAACAGCCATCTCGCCGCCCACCTGCCCGTACTCCTCGTCTCGGTCGAGCACCGCCTCCTCGCCCCGGAGACTCCGCTGTCGGACGCCGTCGACGACGGCTGGGACGTGCTCCAGCACGTGGTGCGGCACGCCTCGCAGTGGGGCATCGACCCGGCGCGTACGGCCGTGTTCGGCGAGAGCTGCGGCGCGTTGATCAGTGCCCTGACGGCGATTCGGGCCAGAGAGGCCGGCCTGACGCTCAAGGCGCAGGTGCTGGTCAATCCGGCGGTCGATGTGACGGAGTCGATGTTCGACTACGCCTCGATGGCCGAGTACGGGTACCGCCCGACCCGAGCCGTGCCTCAACTGCGCGTGTTCCAGCGGCTCTCCGTTCCACCGGGAACCGACGCTCGTGCGCTCTCGCCGCTGTACGCCGACGATCTGAACGGGCTGGCCCCGGCTCTGGTGGTGGTGCCGACCCAGGACGCGGTGGCCGATCACGGCCGCCGCTACGCCGCGCGACTACAGGCGGCCGGGACACCGGCACGGCTCACCGAGTACCCCGGAGCCAGGCACGCGTTCCTCACCCTGCCGGGCGTTGAGCCGCAGGCCGACGCCGCGCGGGCGGAGATCCTCGGGTTCCTGCGAGCCTCCCTCGCCGCGTGACAGGAAGGAAGAATGCGCTTTGACGACGAAGACACACCATGAGCGATGGGCGATCGGCGCGATGCTCACGGGCCTTGGGCTCACCGTCGCGGTGACGGTCCTCCCGTACGTGGACCGTGCCACCAGCCATCTGCTGGCCGACCACATCCGGGCCGGCTACCCCACCTACACCCAGACGCAAGTCGACGCGGCCGTCACCACCTACCTGGTCCTGCTGTCGGTCATCGGAGCGCTCGGCGTGATCGCCTGGCTCTGGACGACCTGGGCCGTCAAGGCGGGCAAACGGTGGGCCCGCCCCGCCGTGACCGTGATGTTCGTGCTCGGCGCAAGCATCGGACTGACCGGGCTGCTCACCAAGGACACCTCCGGCCAGACCGGCCTGCCCCCGGCGCTGGGCTGGGCCGGGATGGCTCCCTGCCTGGCAGCACTCCTGGCGGTCGTGTTCCTGTGGAGGCGACCGCGAGTCCTCGCAAGGGGACCAGGGCACCACAGCACTCTCGACATGGACTCCACGTCACAAACCCGCACCGACAGGGTTCACGACAACCACACGCGACGGAGGAAGAAGCAGTGAAGCGCATCGGCATCATCGGAGTGGGCGAGATCGGCCGGGCCATCGTGACGGGCCTGCGCGCCGGAACCGGCAAGTCGCCAGAGGTGTTCCTCTCCCCTCGGGGAGCCCGCACGGCCGCCGAACTGGCCGAACGCTATGAGGGCGTACGGGTGTGCGCCGACAACCAGGAGGTGGTGAACCGCTCCGAGGTGGTGATCATCGCCGTCCGCCGCCTGGACCGGCACGAGGCACTGGCCGGGCTGGAGGTGGACGGCGACAAGGTCGTGATCAACGTGATGTCGGGTGTCGGCAACGACGACCTGCGCCGGACACTCGCCACCGACGCCGCACTGGTACGGGCCATCCCCCTGCCCGCCGTCCGCGAACGCCGCTCGGTCACGGTGACGTACCCGTCGCACCCGACGGTGGACTCCCTGTTCGAGCGCCTGGGCGGGGCCCTCCCGGTCGCCGACGAGGCCGCCTTCAACGTCTTCTCCGCGCTGACGGGAACGCTGACGACCCACTACTCCTACCTCGCCACGCTCACCTCATGGGCCATCGGCCACGGCATCGCCCCCGACGATGCCGACGGCTACGTGCGCAGCCTCTTCCAGGGCGTCGGCCGGTCCCTGAGCGACCGGACCCGCTCCCTGCACCAACTCGCGGCCGACCACGAGACCCCCAAGGGGAACAACGAACGCATCCGCACCACCTGGTTCGACTCGGCCAACTCCGAAGCCCTCAACAAGGCCCTCGACGACCTGCTCACCGACCTTGATGAGGGACCCCGGCATGACCGTCAGATCCCCTAGGGCAGGACGGGGATCTCTCCGAGCTCACGCAGTCCTTCGCCCGGAGGCGGATGCGTAACGGCCAGGCGTGGCCGAGAAGCTGCGGTCGGCTGCGGGCTGCGCGCGCGCTGCTGCGCCGCTCTGGGCGGTCTTGCCGCCGGGGTTCTTGGCGGCGGCCGACTGCATCCGGGGCGCGGCCTGCTTGCCCCTCGGGGTTCCCCCGCCCCTGCCCGAGCCCCGACCCGGGGCACGCCCGGTTGAAGGCGGTGTCCGGACGGGGGCCGTCCACCTCCTTTCCTGGAACGGGCGTTGCTGGACAGGAGGTGGGTGCCCCCACGTCGCAAGCTCGCGGTTCCGGGGGCCGTCCGCCGGAACCGTCAGGCCCCTCCGTTGGTGATGTAGGCGGCGGGGTCGTACTGGAGGTGGAGTCGCTGGATCCTGCCGCCGTTGAAGGTGAAGAACTCGGAGAACCTGACGACGCCCTTGGGCAGGTGTGCGTCGTAGAGAACGGCGCTGCCGTCGGGTCCGTTGACCTCCTGGACAAGGTCGATCTCGCTGACGTTGGCGATGAACCCTTTGACGCCCTGGATGAAACGGGCGGCCCCGGTGACCCGGCCGGCGATGGGGCCCTCGAACTCGAGGTCGTCGGCCAAGAGGGGCGCGAGCTCTCGGCCGTCCTCGTAGTTCTCGATCCCGCCCGTGAGGACCCGGTAGTAGGCCCTGAGCAGGGAAGGTGCGGTGTCGCTGACGACTGTCACGAGATCTC
The DNA here is from genome assembly GCF_009793335.1 of Actinomadura sp. J1-007. Classification (GTDB taxonomy): domain Bacteria; phylum Actinomycetota; class Actinomycetes; order Streptosporangiales; family Streptosporangiaceae; genus Spirillospora; species Spirillospora yumaensis. Next base: position 7,322,163 of record NZ_WING01000001.1, read on the forward strand.
CCTCGGTCCACGGTTGGAGTGGTTAGAAAAGTAAACCACTAAGTGGGGAATTTCAACCGGGCTGGTAGGCTGCGGGGATGCGCTCGTACAACCAGTACTGTTCGATGGCCCGCGCGTTGGACGTGGTCGGCGACCGCTGGGCGCTGCTCATCGTCCGCGAACTGCTCGCCCAAGGGCCGTGCCGGTTCTCCGACCTGCGGCGCGGGTTGCCCGGCATCGCCAGCAACCTGCTCGCCGAGCGCCTGCGCGAGATGCAGTCCGCCGGGCTGATCACTCGGCACGAAGAACCACCGCCGGTCGCCGCAACGCTGATCAGCCTCACCGAACGCGGCCAGGACCTTCGCGGCGTCGTCCGCGAGCTGACCCGCTGGGGCGCCCCCCTGATGCTCGACCCGCCGGACGGCGACGAGTTCAGGACGCACTGGCTGTCGCTGCCCCTGCGCCACCTGTGCCAGGACGGCTCACCCGACGAGCCGGCCGTCACCGTGCGCCTCGGCGACCTGCACGACGGCTGCGACATCATCGCCGAGCACGGCCGGGTCGACGTGCGTCCGTGCTCGACCGAGCGTCAACCCGACGCCACGATCACAGCGCCACCGCAGGTGTTCGTCGCGCTCTTCACCGGACTGATGACGTTGCGGAAGGCGCAGACCGAGGGTTTGGTCGTCGACGGCTCCGCCGCGGCACTTCAACGCCTTCTCCCGGCGGAGAGGGCGAACCGATGACAGGCCGTCCAGACACACCCAACCAGGACCTTCTCGACAGGATCGCCGAGGACTTCAACGACGAACCGGACGTCGCGATGGGGACGATGTTCCGCAGCCCGGGACTCCGCGTCGGCGGCAAGGTCTTCGCCTTCCTCGGCCATGACGGCGAACTCATCGTGAAACTCCCACAGGATCGAGCCCGTCGTCTCGTTGACGCGGGAACCGCAGAGCACGTCACCATGGGGACGCGAACCATGCGTGAATGGATCGCGTTTCCCGCCCAAGAGAACGACACCGCGACACTCGCACTGTGGCGAAACATCGCCCACGACGCCCATCAGTACGTCGACTCCCTGCGACGCCCAAGCTGACGCGGTCAACGGTCCGGGCGAGGCTCGGTTCGTGCCCATCGAGTTGCCCAACGTCCTGGTGCTGTGCCATTAGTTCGGCGGGATAAGAGATAACGGCCCTCCGCTGAGCCGCCCACCACCCTTCGGCCTGGGGTTTACCGTTCCGCCCGGGGCCGCATCACGTCATCACGGTCAGTTGCAGCGGCTACGCACAGTTGTGAGTCCGCCCGCGGGCAGAACCCCCGGGTGCGGAATTCACGGGAATGGACGGGCCGTCAGCGGAAGAGGCGAAAGAAGCCGCGCACCTGCTCGACCAGCGTATTCGGCTGCTCGAGCGCGGCGAAGTGGCCGCCTCGCGGGAGCTCCTCGAACCAGCGCAGGTCGGTGAAGCGCAGCTCGGCCTCCCGGCGCGAGGGACGGGTTATGTCGCGCGGGTAGACCGACAGCCCGGACGGCGCCGTGACCTTGTCGCGGAAGTGGGCGAAGCTCTCCCAGTACAGGCGCGCCGACGACGTGGCCGACGCGGTGAACCAGTAGACCGAGATCTCGTCGAGGAGCTTCTGCCGCGACACCGCCTCCTCGAGGTCGCCGTTGTGGTCCGTCCAGGTCCAGAACTTCTCGGCGATCCAGGCGGCCTGGCCCGCCGGGGAGTCGGTGAGGCCGTAGCCGAGCGTCTGCGGCCGGGTCGCCTGGATCGCGGAATACCCCCGGCCCGTGCGTTGGAACTCCTTCTCGGCCTCAAGGTTCGCCAGCTCCGCGGGCGTCGGGTCGTCGAACGCGCCCGCCGCCACGGATCCCAGGTTCAGGTGGACGCCGGCGACCCGTTCGGCGCCACCTCGCCCAGCGCCCCGGATACCGCAGAACCCCAGTCACCGCCTTGCGCGCCGTACCGGTGGTACCCCAGCGAGACCATCAACGTGTCCCAGGCGCGCGCGGTGCGCGTGACGCCCCATCCGGTCGTCGACGGCTTGTCGCTCCAGCCGTACCCGGGCAGCGACGGCGCGACCACGTGGAACGCGTCCGCCGGGTCACCGCCGTGCGCGCGCGGGTCGGTCAGTGGGCCGAGGACGTCCAGGAACTCGAGCACCGATCCCGGCCACCCGTGCGTGAGCACGAGCGGGAACGCGTCCGGCTCCGGCGATCGGACGTGCAGGAAGTGGATGCCCAGCCCGTCGATGGTGTCGCGGTACTGCGGGAACACGTTCAGCCGCTCGGCGAACCCGAAGTCGTAGTCCTCGGCCCAGCTGCGGCAAAGCTCCTGCGCACAGGCCAGTGGCAACCCCTGCGACCAGTCGTCGACCGGCTCGGGCTCGGGCCATCGTGTCCGTCGCAACCGTTCACGCAGATCCGCGATCTCGGCTTCGGTGACGCTGGCCTCAAACGGTTCGGCAGCCACAGCGGGACTCCTTTCCAAGCGGGACGTTTCAGGGTCGGCGGCCGGCGCCGGGGCGCCGGGTCAGGCTGAGGACGAATCCGGCCAGGGGGAGCGCCGCGAGCACGGCGAGGGCCACCGGCACCGGCACGACGCCGGACAGGCCCGCGACTGCGGCCGGGCCGATCCCGCCACCCAGGAAGATCATGAAGTTGAGCAGACCCTGTGCGGTGTCGCGGTCGCGCGCGGCGACCAGTTCCGGGGCGAGGCCCACGAGGACGGCCTGGGCGCCGGCGAACCCGCACACGGTCAGCGCCGCGCCGACGACGACCGGGACCGGCCCGGCGAAGACCGCGACCACGAGCACGCCGGCGACGGTGAGGGCCGCGAGCCCGGCCGACACCTGCCAACCGGTGAACCGGTCGGTCAGCGCGCCGAACAGCCGCCCGGCCAGCACCGAGCAGGCGGCGGCCGGGACCAGGAGCGCGCCCGCTTCGAGGGCGCCACCGCCCGTGGCCCGCTCGATCAGGGACGGGGCGACGAACAGCACCCCGTAGTAGCCGGCGAAGACCGACGCGCCGACGAGCGCGGTGGGCACGAAGCCGCGGGCCGCGATCACCCGCCGGGGCACGAACCCGTCGGGCGTGCGCCGCACGCGCCACCACAGTCCCGCGGCGGCGAGCACCCCGGCTGCGGCCACGACCAGCGTGACCGCGGGGGACAGGCCGACCGAGTGTGCTTGCAGCAACGTGATCAACGATCCGGCGAGCACCGAGAGCGCGGCCGCGCCAACGGTGTCGAGCCTCCCGGCCGAGCCGTCCTTCCCACCGCCGCCGACCCGCGTGAACGAGCGCCCACCCGCCAGAGCGACCGGCAGGAGGGGCAGCGCGACGACCGGGAAGGCGAGCACGGCACGCCACCCCAACCAGGTGGTCAGCGCCCCGCCCAGCAGGGTCCCGCACGCCGACGCCGTCGCGCTGCCGGCCGCGATGATCCCCAGCGCGCGGGTCCGTTCCCGCCCGGGGAGGGAGGTGACCGCGGCGAAGACGGAGATCACGGTCGCGCCCGCCCCGGCTCCACCGATCAGCCGACCGGCGATCACGACCGGCAGCGTCGGGCCGGCGCCTGCGAGCGCCGAGCCCGCGGCGAGTGCCACGACCCCGGCGACGAGGACCCGGAAGGGGCCCCACCGGGCGATCAGCCGGCCCGCGAGCGCGGAGGTCAGCGACCACGCGGCGAGAATCCAGGCCGTGGCCCCGAACGGGACCCTGAGTGCGCGGCCGATGGCCGGCAGCGCCACCGACGGTGCTCCGAGAGCCACAAACTGCGGCAGCACCAGCATTCCCAGGGCCAGCCCCATCCGGCGCCCGTCCGGGGCGTGGTCCGATCCGCCGCTGAGGGCTGCACCCGAGGGGATCGTCTGCGGCATCGTCGTCTTCTCCCGGCCAGCGGTGACATGTGAAAGCTACTATGGATGTCACCATAGGAACGCGAAGGAGACACGTCAAATGCTTGATGCGTGTTACAGCGAGTCGGCGGTCCAGACGGCCGTCGACCTCGCCAACACCTTGAAGCCGATCAAGGGAGAGGACGCGCTCGAGACCGTGGAGCAGCTCCGGGACTTCCTCGACGACCATCCCCAGGCCGGACCGGCCGGACCGGCCGGGCCTCCGGGTTCGGCCGCGGACCGAGCGAGCTGTCGGCCGCGGCTCACCCGCGCCGACCTGGCAGAGGTCCGCGCGTTGCGCGAGACGGTGCGCGCCGTGCTCGAACGAGCGGGCACCGACGCGGCCGGAGTCGCGGCCCTGATCAATGACGGCCTGCGTCGCAGCCGCGCCACCCCGGCGCTGCGCCACGACCACGACCGCTGGTGGACCGACGTCACCTCCGACAGCGACCGCTGCGCAGCGCACCTGGCCGCGACCACGCTCAGCGCACTGGCCTCCGTGATCGCCACGCTCGGCCCGGCCCGTCTCGGCGTATGTGCCGGGCAGAACTGCCGAGGCACCTTCGTGGACCTCTCGCGCAACGGCTCGAAGCAGTTCTGCACCCGAACCTGCGCACACCGGGCCAGCGTCGCGGCGTACCGCAGCCGGCGCGGCCCGCGTTGAGCGTCGGCACATGGCGCGGTCGGCTCCAGGGGCCGTCCGAGCGGGTGAGCAGAGACCGGAAGTGCGGATCGCGGCGGATCTCGCGTTCCGGATGTGACTCGGTCAGCGGCGCGCGCCTGGCAGTGGGCGCTTCGGTGGTTGGTCGGTCCAGCCGGCGGTCTGCTTCACGGTGAGGTACTGCGTGGTGCCGGGGGGAAGCCCGCGGTTCGTGGCGCCCGGCCGCACGACGACGGCGCGGGTGGCCATCACGAAGTCGCTGGACGGGCTGAGCAGGAGCTGCCAGTCGATGGTGCCGAGCGCGGAGGTGTGCTCGCGCAGGGCGACACCGACCGCGGGTCGGCCGAGCGGGTCACGGACCGTGCCGAGGCTGCGGACGCCCGGCAGTCCGGCCAGCATTCGATAGAGCGCGCCGCGTACCGCCGGGGACGGCGTCCGTGCCGGGGAGTCGAGCAAATGCGTGGCCTCGCGGAAGAGCCACGCGTCAGGGCGCGCCGGGAGACCGCCGTGGTCGCGGATCCAGGTCAGCATCGCCACCCGGAGCTTGGCCGGGTCTGCGGGCAGGCGTGCGGGGTCCCCTTCGAAGACGCTGTCTTCGGTATGTTCCGGTCCGTCCGGCGGATCGGGGATGGCGATGCCGGCGTCGGAGTTCTCGTTCGGGCCGGGCGAGCCGTCCTCCCGGTACGCCTTGGCGTCGGCCGCGCTGACCGGCTGGAGCCGTGCCCCCGCGAGGTCATGGGCGAGCACGGCGTCGCCGTCGACCGGGTCGCGCGGCCGCCAGGCCTCGGTGGGGATGGTGACCAGCAACGTGTACCGGTGTCCATTGTGGTCGCGGCGGAGAAGCTGGCCGACCTCGCCCTTGGCGTGCCAGAAGCGTTTGGTCCCGGTCCGGTCGGCGTGCTCGGCCGACGCCAGCAGCATCGCGTGCGCGGGTCCGGAGGTGACGTACCGTTGTTCGGGGATGCTCCGGGGTGCCAGTACGTGCCACAGCACCGCAGTGACGGCCGCTGCCGCGGCGACGGTCGGAAGGATCCACCTGAGCCGTGCACGAGGACGGGCGGGGGACCGGCGGGCCGGTTCGTCGATGATGCTCCGCAGCAGCGTCTCCTGCCGCGCGCCATAGGTCAGGTCGTCGGCGGCCACCGGGTCGGCGGCGGCGATCAGTGCGTCCAGGTCGTTCATCGGGTGGCCTCCTCCACGGGCGGGTTGTCGCTGGTGAGCAGGCCGGCCAGCCGCTTGCGGGCGCGGTGCAGGCGTACCTTGAAGGCCGGGGCCGAACACCCGGCCACGTAAGCGGCCATGCGGTGGTCCAGTCCCTCCCAGCTGATCAGCATCAGCGCCTCGCGCTCGCCGGGCGGCAGTTCCCAGAGCAGGGCTCTCAGGCGTACCTCCTCGACCACGCCCGGCGCGTGGTCGGGCTCGACCCGGTGGTGCGCCGCCAGGCGGCCCGCGAGGCGTTCCCGGCGCCGCGTCGAACGGCGGTCGTTGCTCAGGCAGTTCTGCGCCGTCCGGTAGAGCCAGGGCAGGGGATCATCCGGCAGGCGGTCGATGTGGCGCCATGCCGCCGTGAACGTCTCCGCGACCACGTCTTCCGCCTGCGCCTCGCCGGTCCGGCGGAGCACGTATGCCAGCACGTGCCCGTGATGCCGCCGGAACAACACCGTGAACCGGTCAGCTTCATCACCCACGAGATCGCCCCAAAGTAACTCCGACCCGAGATCGTTCCTGCTTCGTCTCTATAGGTCCGGCACCGGCCTCGTGGTTACATCGGCCCCCCGTGTTGACCGCGCTCGGCGGGCAGTGCTGGAGTCTGCGAGTGGACAGCATCCCCGCCAACCGGCGGTTCTGGAACCAGATCAGCAGCTCCTACCAGCACGAGCACGACCCGCGGATCGGCGCCGCGCCCCGGCTGTGGGGCATGTACGCCATCCCCGACGCGCACCTGCACGCTCTGGGCGACGTCACCGGCAAGCGCGTCCTCGAACTCGGCTGCGGCGCCGGCCAGTGGTCCAGGTCGCTCGCCGCCGAGGGCGCCACCGTGGTCGGGTTCGACCTGTCCGAAGCCCAGCTCACCGCGGCGGCCGGCGCGATGGGAGCGGCCCGCTACCCGCTGGTGCAAGGCGCCGCCGAACTGCTCCCGTTCGCCGCCGGCAGCTTCGACCTGGTGTTCTGCGACCATGGCGGGCTCAGCTGGGCGCCCCCGCACCTGGCCGTCCCGCAGGCCGCACGCGTCCTGCGCCGCGGCGGGCGCCTGGTGTTCAACACCGCCAGCCCGTGGTTCGAAGCCTGCTACGACGACACCGCGAGCCGCGTGACCACCACGCTGCACCAGGACTACTTCGGGCTGAACTCCATCACCGAAGGACGCGGCGCGACCAGCTACCAGCTCACCTACGGCGACTGGATCAGGACCCTTCGCGGCGCGGGCCTCATCATCGACGACCTCATCGAACCGCGGCCCGACCCCGGAACACCCAACGACTACAACAGAACCGACCCGCCCGACTGGGCACACCACTGGCCAGCAGAAATGCTCTGGATAACCCACAAACCCTAGACACACCGCCCGGACGTCGCGAGGACCCCGTCCGCTCAACACCGGCGACGCAACCGGTGAACAAACGTCCTACTTAGCCGTGCCGGACTCTGGCGTCGAGTCCATCGCTCGGCGAGGCCGGTGTCCTCGGGGCTTGGGCCTCACCAGGAGGCGTCGGCTGGCTTATCGGCGTATGGCGGGGGTGCCGAGGGTGGAGACGTTCAGCAGCAGGTTGGGGGAGCCGCTGCCCGCATCGGAGATGACGCCGGGCTGGGCCGCTTTCACCACCGCGTTGCGGGACTCCTGCGGGGTCGCGTTCGGGTGGCCCTCCAGATAGAGCGCGAGGGCCCCGGCCGCGTGCGGCGTGGCCATCGACGTGCCGCTCATCCACGTCGCTCCGGTGTCGGAGCCGTAGTCCGCGGAGACGATGTCGCCGCCCGGTGCGAACAGGTCCAGGCAGCGGCCGTAGTTGGAGAAGTAGGAACGCCAGTCGCCTTCGTCCGTGGACCCGAGCGTGACGGCCTCGGACACGTCGCCGGGCGTGTCGCAGCCGTTTCTGGAGTCGTTCCCGGCGGCGATCGCGAACTGGATGCCCGCGCGAATGGCGCCTCTGGTCGCTTCGCGGAACGCCTGCGGCTCCGGAACCGGGGGATCGGAGCCGATGCTCATGTTGCCGACGGCGGGCTTGCGGGCGTTCCGGGCGATCCACTCCAGGCCCTCGATGGCGTAGCGGTCGGGGGAGTAGCCGTCGCAGTCCAGGACGCGCACGGCGACGATCTGGGCGTCCTTGGCCACTCCGTACTCCTCGCCGCCCACGGTGCCGGCCACATGCGTGCCGTGGCCGTGGCAGTCCTGCGCGGTGGCGTCCTTGTCGACGAAGTCGTAGCCGTTGGACGCCCTGCCCTCGAACGTCCTGTGGCTGATGCGGACCCCGGTGTCCACGACGTAGACGGTGACGCCGGTGCCGGCGCCAGGGTAGGTGTACGCGCGGTCCTGCCTGCCGTCGACGCGGTCCAGGCCCCAGGACGGGGGATTGGGCTGCGTGCCGCCTCCGGCCGTGTGGACCATCACGCCCTTCTGCACGTACCGCACCGCCGGATCAGCGGCCAGGCGCCGAGCCTGCGCGGCCGTCATGTCGGCGGCGAATCCGCGCAGCACGGCGCTGAAAACACTCTGAACGGAGCCGCCGTAGCGGCGCGCCAGACTTTTCGCCTGGGCGGTCACCGGGGCCTGTGCACCGGGCGCGAGGGACGTTCCGCCCTTCAGCGCCACGATGTACTGGCCCTCGACCGTGCCGGGCGCATCGGCGTTGATCACGGTGCCCTCAGCCGCGTTCGCCGGACCGCCGAGGGCGCCGGCGCCCAGCAGCAGGACGAGCACGGCCAGGACCGACCAGGCCCTCGGGTGTTCACGGTTCCGCGGGAGCTCCATCATCCTCGCCTTCCTCCGTCATCCGTGGTGCGGACGATCGTGGGCGCCGGACGCCGAGGCATCACGCTAAGTTTCCGCTCGAAGGCGAACAACCCATTCGACATTGACAGAAATACACAGCAGGTTTCTGTTCGCCGCTTTCCAGGGGCCGCCACCGTCATCATCGACTCCCCATCGGTCAGGGCCGCCGAGACCGTTGCCCATTCCGAACACGGCCACGGCCCGACCACCCACGCACCCGCGGACCCTCCCACCGCGCGCCCGGGGAATGCCACCTTCCCCGCCCGCACCTCCTGGCCAGGCCGGCTGCGGCCCCCACACCGGGGTGGACGCCACGGGGCCGCTCGGTCCGCCCTGCTGTGGCCGATCGGCGGCGGTCGACGTCGTCGGCGATTCACTGGCCTCGGTGGACGGGGAGATCGCGGTCCGGCGGCGCGAGGTGGACGGGGACGCGCCGGTTCGAGTACGAGTACGGCCCGGTCAGGCGTTGAAGACGGCCTCGGGGCGGTCGCGGTTCTCGTGCAGGTCCCAGTACAGGGGGGCGATCTGCTCGGGCGTGGCGGTCGGGCTGCCTTCCGGGGCGGCCACGACGCCCTCGCCGATCCAGACGTTGATCGCCACGTGCCCGGCGTACACGCCGCTGCCCGCCAGTTCCTTGTTCAGGTTGATCACCCAGTTGCGCAGAGCCGCCTGGGCCGCGTTGGCGTTGCCGAACATCGGCACCGGGTCCACCGAGCCGCCGCCGGCGGTGAACAGCAGGGTCCCGGCGCCCGCCTCGCGCATCGCGGGCAGTACCGCCTGGGCCGCCGTGACGGCGCCGTAGAAGCCGTACTCGATCATTGGTTGCAGGTTGTCCACCGTGACCTGCGAAGGAGCGGCCAGGGTGAGGCCGGGCACCGGGGTGTGCGGGGCCGGCGAGTACTCCAGTACGTCGATGCCGCCGAAGCGGGCCCTGGCCGCGTCCAGGGCATCGGTCAGTGAGGCGCGGTCGAGGAGGTCGGCGGGGAACGCGGCGGCCGTGACGCCTTCCTGGCCGAGCCGGGCGACCAGCGTTTCCAGCTTCTCCTTGGTGCGGGCGATCAGGGCGACGTCGAAGCCGCGGCTGCCGAAGGTGCGGGCGATGGCCAGGCCCAGGCCGGGGCCGGCGCCGACGATGGCGAGAGTGGGCACAGTGAAGTCCCTTCCGTGTGTCGTGACCGCCGGGACATGCGGAGATCGGACGCCCGGCAGGCGGGTGGATCAGGTGCGGGCGGCGTGGTCGGCGGAGACCGCGCAGCCGTCCGGGCCGCAGATCGCCGCGTCGTCGCCGGCATCGAGAACGGTCGGGTGGGTCTCGTCCCAGACCTGGCGCAGGATGCGGAGCAGGGTGTCGGTGTCCTGCGCTCCTGCGAGGGCGTACCGGCCGTCGATGACGGTGAAGGGGGCACCGGTCGCCCCGAGCCGCTGCGCCTGGTGTGCGTCTTGCCGTACCTGACGGCGGTAGCGCCGCTCGGCGAGCACCCGGCGGGTCCGTTCGCGGTCCAGGCCGATCCTGCCGGCCAGGCCGAGCAGGTCGTCGAGCGTGAAGACCGACTCGGCTTCGCCGAAGTAGGCGCGGAACATCATGCGCCAGGCTTCGCGGTTCTTGCCTTCGGCGGAGGCGTGGGCCAGGAGCTCGTGGGCCAGGTCGGTGTTCCCGACTCGGTTGTCCAGGACGCGGTACGGGGCCAGTCCTTCGGCGGCGGCCATGCCTTCGATATCCGGTACGTCGGCCTGCCCGGGGACGACGCCGTACTTGGCCAGCAGAAACTCGCGCACGCTGAGCGTGCGGTCCTCGGGGAGGCCACTGCCCAGAGGGAACGAGCGGTGGACCACCTCTACGTCGCCGCCGTGCTCGAACCGCTCCACGGCCCGATCCCACCGATGGCCGCCCAGACCGCACCAGGGGCAGGTGACCTCGGACCAGATCTCTACTTTCATGTCCTGACCTCCAATTCCTACTGTTTGTTCGTAACGCCATGATGAGCCAGTATGGAAGGCGTTACAAAAGGCACATCGGTGTGCGTGACGGAGGGGAACGGGCGCCATGCAGGACAGCGCGGCAATCGGGATGGCGGCTTCGGTCGGGCCGTGCGCGAGCATCCCCGCCGACCACATGGACCTCATCCGCCAGGTGCTCGACCGGGTGGGCGACAAGTGGAGCATGCTGGTCATCGCCGTCCTGGAGGGCGGCCCGATGCGCTACACCGACGTGCAGCGCCAGATCCCGGGCATCTACCAGCGCATGCTGACCCACACCCTTCGCCAACTCACGGAGGACGGGTTGATCACCCGTACGGCCTACGCCGAGGTGCCACCGCGCGTCGAGTACGCGCTCGCCCCGCTCGGCGGCGGCCTGAACGAGATCGTCAAGCAGCTGATCGGCTGGGCGGCCGACCACCACGACGAGATCCGCGCCAACCGCTCCCGCCCCGGCGCCGCCACCTCCTCCGCGTCCCGGACCTGACCGGGCGTTTCGTCCCCTGCTTGCTTCCGGGTCAGGCGTCCCGCCAGGTGGGAGCGGACTCGCCGGTGAGGCGGCAGCTCAAGAGGCCGATGATCGCGAATGGATCATGGCGGTGGAACCGGTCGGCAGGGTCTCGTCGTCGCGGATCAGGCGGCGGCGCGGCATGGGGCCCGGCCCAGGGAGCGTTCGACCACCCAACGGCGTGACGGCGGGGTGAACCCCCGGACGCCTCACGGGCGTTGGACGATCCGCATGTCGATGCCGACCGCGGCGGCGTGCTCGCGGTAGCCGCCGTCCACCCGGATGGTACGGACGGCGGGCTGTTCGTCGGCGAACTGATTGATCAGAGCGGCTCCGGCGACCGAGTCCTGGACAGATGCGGCGGTGACCAGCACGGCCGGCAAGAGGCCGATGGTACCGAGTGGGAGGGGCCGTTGCTGGTGTAGCGCGAGTGGAGCGTTCCGGCGTGCGATGGCGGAGGGGCATCGGCGATGCTGTGCGCGTGGAGTACGTGTCCAGAGCGCCGCGACCGCCGTTGGACGGGCTGATCGACGACCTCTACTACCTGGAGGGTGCGCCGCCGTACGCCTGGCTGACGCTGCCGCCGTCGCCGTCGGCGCTGCTCATCGTCAACCTCGGGGCGCCGTTCCGCATCCGCGCCGGCACCGACGTCGAGACGGCCGAGTACGCCGACGGCTGCGTGGTCACCATGCCCACCCGCGCGTGGGAGTTCGGTTACCCGCTTCCGACCCGGTCCGTCGGCGTGCACTTCAAGCCGTGGGGGCCGGCGCCGTTCCTGCCGATGCCCGCGGCCGAGCTGTGCGACCGGCCGTTGACGGTAGAGCAGGTCTGGGGCCGGCCCGCGATCGCCGAACTGCGAGACCGGCTGGCCACGGCGGACGGGCCGCACGCGATGCTGACGCTGCTTGAGGAGGAGCTGATGCGACGGCTGTGCGAGACCGCCGGCCTGGGGCTCGTCCGCCATACGAGCAACGTCATCGCGGCCACCAGCGGGGCGGTGGCGATCGGCGACCTGAGCATGGCGGCCGGTGTCAGCAGCACTCATCTGGCACAGCGGTTCAAGGAGCTCGTCGGTGTCACGCCGAAGCGGCTGGCCCGCACCTACCGCTTCACCGCCACCGTGTTCGCGATCGACCCCGACGGACCGATCGACTGGGGCGGCCTCGCCGGTGGCGCGGGCTACTTCGACCAGGCCCATTTCGGCCACGAGTTCCGCGCGTTCACCGGGCTCACGCCGACCCGGTACCTGGAAGTCCGGCGACGGTTCCTGCGCGAGCATCCCGGCCACGTGCTGGACGGCTGGCCGCTGCCTGCCGATTGATTTCTTACAAGAACGCCAGCTCACGGCACGTTAATTTGGGCACCCCAAAGCAGAGGAGAGCCCCGTGGGCAAGGTGGTCATGTACAGCTCGGTGTCGGTGGACGGCTTCGTCGCGGACGACGATGACCAGCCCGGACCGCTGTTCGACTGGCTGACCAACGGTGACGTCCCGTTGGACGAGAGCGGCGAGATCAAGGTGTCGCGGGCGTCCTACGACCACACCCGGCCGTACTGGGACCAGATCGGGGCGACACTCGTCGGCCGACACGTCTTCGACATGACGGACGGCTGGGACGGGAAGCCACCGAGCGGGATCGACCACGTGGTCGTCGTGACGCACCGGCCGGAGCCCGAGGGCTGGGATTCCGAGGCGCCGTTCCACTTCGTCGACGGCGTCGAGGCGGCCGTGGCCAAGGCGCAGGAACTCGCGGGCGACCGCGTGGTCGAGGTCGCCGCCGGCGACGTCGGCGGCCAGGTGCTCGCCGCGGGCCTGGTCGACGAGGTGCGCATGGACGTCGTACCCGTCGTGTTCGGGTCCGGCAAGCGCTACTTCGGGTCGGTCCGCGCGCAGCACCTGTTGGAGGGGCCCGACGTGGTGATCCAGGGCGACCGGGTGCTTCACCTGCGCTATCGGGTACGCCGTTGACCGATCCGAGCGGTACGCGAGGAGGTCCACTGCGAATGGTGACGCGAGATAGCGCCTCCGGCCGCGTCCGCGCATCGCTGTCCCTGGTCGGGCAGCCGACGCCGCGGTCTCGCCCGGTCACCGTCTGAGGAAGGGGACGATCGTATGGGGTTGGTCGCTGTGCTCATCAGTTGGGTGTGAAGTCGGGGTAGAAGGCCGCGGCGGCGGTGGCGGTCTCGATGTTCCGCGGGAACAGCGCGGCTTCGTAGTCGCGGATGGCCGCGTCGATGTCCTCGGGCCGTTCGGCGATGGCGTTGCCGAGCTGTCCGGCGTCGAACAGCGCCCAGTTCGCTCCTTCGCCGTCCGGCGGCGCCAGGTGGGCGGCGTCTCCGACGAGCGTGACACCGGGTACGTGCTCCCAGCGGTGCCCGATCGGGAGCCCGTACAAGGGGCGGAAGACCGGCGGGATGTCGCTGTCGGCGATCAGCGCGACGAGTTCGGGCGCCCACCCCTTGAACATCGCCGCGATGGTGCGGGCGGTCGCGGGGCCGTCGTTGAAGTCGATGCCGTCGAACCAGTCGAGCGGCTGGTCGAACATGGCGTACGAGTGCAGGGTGTCCGCGCGTTCGCGCTGGACGCCGAGACCGATGCCGGCGGTCTCGTCGTAGGCAGTCATCGACCCGCCGCCGACCAGCGCCAGGGTGGCGGGGTGCCGGGTGTCGCTCTCGTACAGGTACGTCTCGACCATCGAGCGTCCGGCGTAGGCGGGCGTGGCGTCGGAGAGCAGCGGCCGGACCTTCGACCAGGCGCCGTCGGCGCCGATGAGGACGTCGGTGACGATCCTCGCTCCGTTGGCGAAGGTCACTTCGTGGCGACCGTCCTGGAGGGTCCGGACACTCTGGGTCTTGTGCCCCCAGACGACACTGCCGGCGGGCAGGGCCTCCAGCAGCAACTGCCGGAGCTCGCCGCGCTGCACCTCGGGACGGCCTCCGGCGGGGTCGTCGGGCCGGTCCGCCAGGACGGTGCCGTCGGGCGCCACGTCGCGGGACGCCTGACGGCCTTCGAGGACGAGGGACTGGAATCCGTCCATCAGGTCGGCGGCGCGGATCCCGTGCTGTCCGTTGTAGTCGTGGATGTCGAGCATGCCGCCCTGGCCCCGGGCCTGCGCGGACGCCTCCGCCTCGTACACCGTGGACGGGATGCCGTGGACCGCGAGGGTCCGGGCCAGTGCCAGTCCCGCGAGACCGGCACCGATGATCGAGATCTGAGTCATACGTGGGTTCCTTTGCTGCTGGTGGACGAATCGGCGGTCCGGCCCGCAGGACCTCCGGGTGCCGCACAGAGCACCAGAGGCGGGTCAGGGAGGCCGGGCGAGGCCGGACCAGAAGAGGCCGGGCGAGGGCCGGATCAGGGAAGGCCGGGTGAGGGCCGGGTCAGGGGAGGTCGGGCGGGGGCCGGATCAGGGGAGGCTGGGCGGCTCGATCCGGGATGCGAGCCGCCTCAACAGGTCGTGGAGCTGTGCCTGCCCAGCGGCGCCCAGCGGCGCGAGGATCTCGTCCTCGACACGGTCCATGGCCTCTTCGAAACCCTGGATCAGCTCCGAGCCCGCCGGGGTGATGTGGACCCGGCGGCTGCGCGTGTCACCGTCCTGCGTCCGGCGTTGTACGAGTCCGCGCCGTTCGAGCCCGGCCAGCAGCCGCGAGACGCTCGGCGCGCTGGTGCGCGTGGCCCGCGCGACGTCACGCTGGATGGCCTCCGGGTTCTTCGACAGGTACGCCAGCACGGCGCTCTGCTCGTGAGTGAGGCCGCGCTCCCGTATCCAGTCGTCGGCGATGCGCCGCTGCCCCCACACGACCCACCGCATCAGCTCCAACGTGCTCTCTCGCTCCACCTCGTTCACAGTTAACATGCTAACCATTGCAGAGCTAACTATCAAATCCGGACGCTCACACCTGGCACCCGGCACCCGGCACCGGTTCTCCGCTCCGGGACGTGTCCCTAGCGGGATGTCGTCGGCTACATGGCCGGTGGGTCAGGTGCCAGAGGGCGGCATACAGCGCCAGCGCGGCCGCGAGTGCGGCTCCGGCACCGGTGATCAGCAGTGACAGCTGGGTCTCGACCAGGGTGGTGCCGGTCAGGTCGCCGGTGTCGCCGGGCAGGTTGGCGGCCGCGCCGAGCACGGCCGCCGTCAGCAGTCCCGCCAGCACGCTCCATCGGATCGCGGGGGCCAGCGGCCGCTGCGTCCGGGGCGGGGTGGAAGCCTGGCCGGTCGCGTACGGCGAGCGAGGCGCGACTGTCATCTCAATGCCCTGCTGCCGGGCGTTCTGCGGCTGGTGCTGGTAGCGGCGCCACAGCCAGACCGCGAGGATCGCCGCTCCGGCCAGCGTGCTCAGGTGCTGTACGATCCGGCCGATCGTGATGTCGCCGGTGACGTCCGCGCGCAGGAACGCCACGTGGGCCACCACCCATCCGTCGTGGTGGGTGAAGGAGTCCCAGATCAGGTGGGTGAGCACGCCGATCTGGAGGGACACCAGCACCCACCACGCCCGCGTCAGCACCGCGCCGGCACCGTTCCGCGAACGGGTCCGGTGGGGTGGGCGTGCGGTCAGCCGGGCGGACATCCGGGGTGGTAGTAGCGCCACGACCGGGCGGCGCAGCAGCACGTACAGGACGAGCAGCCCGGCCCCCAGCAGCAGGTCCGGCCCCACCATGCCGGGGAGCGAATGGGTGTAGGTGGCGTTCACCAGCGGGTCCAGGGTGCGTTCCCACCCCGACGGCGGGCGCACGAAGTAGGCCGCGTCGGGCGCCATGGAACCGGCGGCCAGAGCCGACAGCACCAGCGGGCCGCGGGCCAGCGGCAGCACCGCGGCCGGATGGCACAACGTCAGAGGCACAGCAGACCCTTCACGAGAGACGAACGAGATGATCACGCGACCGCGCGGCAACGGAGTCGTCGGTACGCGAGCCGTCCAGCAGATCGGCTGACAACGGCCGTCCCAGGCCGGACTCGCTCTCGGCCTCGGCCTCGGTGGCCAGCCGGCGCGAGCAACGGCCGCCGCAGCAGCGGCGGCACCGCGGCGGGAGGAGACAAGGTGAACGGCACGCGCCGGGCCTTTCATTGCTCAGGCAGAACCAACCTCATAGTCCGTTCACCTGAATACTACGCTAAGCAGACTAATGAGCGAAGGGAGAGGCCAGCGCAGGCGAGGCAGGCGCGGCAGGTGCGGCAGGTGCGGCGCGAGATGGGGAGTGTGGCCGTGCTGGTGGCGATCAGCGCGCGGAGCCGACCTGGCGACGCAGGTGGACGGCCAGGGCCGCGAGCAGGGCGCCGACCGGCAGCACGGCCGCCAGTACGGCGGGAAGCAGGTGGTCCCCGGCGCTGGTGTAGGCGTAGGCGACAAAGGGCGGAGAGGCCACCGCCGTCGCCCCCAGTTCCCGGGCGCCCACCGAACGGTTGCGGACCGCGAGGATCACGCCCGCGGCGATCAGGACCAGCAGGGGCCAACTGCCGTAGTCGGTGCTGATCCCCGGCAGCGCACGCGCGTACAGCGCCGTCAGCGGGACCAGTACCGCCGCGACCACGGCGACCGCCGCGCCCGCCGCCGCTTCATCGCGGCGATCGGGCGGACACGCCGCCATCACCAGCGCGGTGATCGCCATCATCGCCGGGGTGAACACCGGGTCACCGAACGCCGGCCCGCTGATGACCGCGGCGGCCGCGAATCCCAGCGATCCCGCCGCCGCACACCACCGCCCCCGTCTCCAAGCGCCCGCGAGAGCGGCCGCCGCTGCGACCACGATCGCGACCGCGCAGCCCAGCAGAACGTTCCAGCCGTCCAGCCCGGCCTTGAGCTGGACGAGCAGGGGAGCGGGCGAGGCGACCAGGCCGACATACCAGCGCATGACGAAGAGGCCGCTCGCCGCCGCCGCGGTTCCCAACGCCAACGGCGCGGCCAAGGCGAAGAACCGTCCGGCGGGCGCGGCCGCCCCAATCGCAGCCGTGTCCGCAGGGCGTGGGCGACCAGCTCGACACCCTCCCGCAGCCGCGCCCTCCACGGCTGTCCGGCGGTCATCTCCCGGTAGGTCGCCATGATCTCCGCACCATGGGCCTGCCGATAGGCGGCCGGATACAGCCGTACGACGAGCTCGATCACACCCTGTTCGACCACGGCGCGTCCGGTCACGGCGTGATCGGTGGCGACGTGGCCGCCGAAGGCTTGGCGGCCAGGCGCTTGCGGGCCTCCCGAGCGGCCGCCGCCAAACGCTCGGCCTCCAGCCCCAGCCGCTCGCGCCCCTGCGCTGACAGCGCGAAGACGCGCCGGGCCCGACCATCGACGATCTCCTCGCTCGCGACCTCGATCAGCCCCTCGGCCAGCAGGCGGTCCAGCGCCCCGTACAGCGCGCCGGTCCGCAGCGTCACCCGGCCACCGGTCATCGCCTTGACCTCCTGGGCGATCGCGTACCCGTGACGGGGGACGTCCGCCAGGGCGGTGAGCACCACCAGGGTCGGCTCCTGCATCAAGCGTTCGTTCACCCCTTGACGATAGTCACCTCACCGGACTATCCCAAAGTCGATCACCGCTACCGAGGCCCCGCCCGGCACTCCCCGCACGGTCTCCCAGTACGGCGGCTCCGCCATGAGCCTCTAACCGCTCGGTGCCACAGCACGCGGGAGGGCCGAACACTTTGCGGCCTTCTCCGCGTGGAGGCGTCGTGTTCAGCTCTCAACATCCAAAGATTTTTACTCTCCGTATACATATGAATACTTAGAGTGGTTGTGGATGGTGGAGGTTTGATCATGTGTGAAGCTCCAGCGGACACCGCCACCGCATCCTTCGCGGTGACCCCCTACACCGACAACTGCGCGGGCCTGTACGAACGCGCCGAGCACGTACTGGTGGGCGTGAGCCCGGGCAACGGCTACTTCAACAAACCACGGCTGTCGGCGTTGCTGCGCTGGGCCGGGAGCAGGTTCGCCAGAGTGGACGCGATCGTGCCCGACGTGTCGTTGACCCACACCTACCAGGCCCTGGGCCAACCTCCCGCACTGGCCTGGAAGAACGCCCGCCACAAAGCCGGCAAGACCTGCCGCCGCGTCGCCCGCGCGTGGGACGAGATCGGCATCGACCGCACCCAGCAGCGCATCCACCTGCTATCGGACTTCGCCGACCACCCCCACTACGCCCGCCTGCGGGTCCACGCCCATCGGGCGATCGACGCCGACCCGACCCTGCGGAAGGTGTTCCACCAAGCCAGCCGCCAGGTCCTGACCGCCTACCTCAAAGGCACGGAACCCACCAGCGAACAGGTCGAGGAGGGCACCAACTACCTCGCCGCCGAGATGCCGCTGTGCCTGGACACCCCGGCCATCATCGGCGTGCCGTCCTCGGTCGCCGTCTACCACCAGCCGATGCCCATGATCGAGGCGATCTTCGCCTCCCCGCACATGGACGTCTCACCCCGGCAAGGCCACGCGATCGTCCGACCCCGGACCACCCCGCCCAACGACCGAACCGAAAGCGACCACGGTGACGACCACTGACCCAGTTCCCGCCTACCCGTTCGGCGACTGGGGATTCGAGCTGACCCCCCAGCACACCGCCGCGCGGGCGGCCCCCGCGCCGGCGTGCCGGGTGACCACCGTCACCGGGGACCCGGCCTGGCTGGTCACCCGCCACGAGGTGGCCGTACGGGCCCTGTCCGACCCGCGGCTCAGCATGCCCGCGGCCCTCGCGCCCGGCGCGCCGCGGCAGGAACCGCTGCCGCTGCGGGGACCCGAGGGCACCGGCGACGTCGTCACCGAGCTCAAACAGGCCGGCCTGCACCAGGTCGTCGCCGACGCGCTCGGGCCGCGCACCGTCAGGCGGCACCAGGACTGGACCACCGAGCAGGCCCGGCTCCTGCTCGGCACCCTGGTCCGCGGCGGCCCGCCCGCCGACCTGCACGCCGGGCTGGCGCTGCGGCTGCCGTTCGCGGTCGCCTGCCGCACACTGCTGGGCGACCTGGAGACCGACGAACTCACCCGGCTCAACACCTGGGCCGACGCCGCCCTGTCGTGGGGCCGGGACTCAGCCGGTACGAGCTGGCGGACCTGTCGACGGCACAGGAGAAGATCTACCGCTTCTTCCTGCGCCGCCTGCCCGACCTCACCACCGGCCCCGGCGACCACCTGCTCGCCAAGATCTCTGCCGCGGACGCCCTCGACCAGCGCGACCTGGTGGTCTTCGCCGTGATGATGTTCATGGCCGGATATCGGACCTCGGCCAGCTTCCTGGCCGGCGCGATCGTCACACTGCTACGCCATCCCGACACCCTGTCGGCCGCACGCGCAGACCCGGAGCTCATCCCCGCGATCGTGGAGGAACTGCTGCGCTACACCCCGATGGCCACCGGCGGAGCCAAACGCCTGGCCACCGCCGACACCGACCTGAACGGCCTGGAAATCAAAGCCGGCGAACTCGTCCTGGTCTCCCTGGAAGCCGCCAACCACGACCCGGCCGCCTTCTCCCACCCCGACACCTTCAACCCCGGCCGCGACACCTCCGGCCACCTCGGATTCGGCCACGGCGCCCACTTCTGCCCCGGCAACCGCCTGGCCCGAATGCAGATCCACGCCATGGTCACCGCACTGGCCGACCACTCACCCGCCCTCCGCCTAGCCGTCCCCCCACACGACCTGCGATGGGTGAACGGGGCCGCGTTCCGTACACCCCAGGCCATCCCCGTGACCTGGTGAGCCGGGGCCCGGCCCGGCACAGCACGAAAAAGGCCCCTTCCCCTTACCGGTAAACCGTTCGCCAGGGCGTCACGCCCTCGTCAGATGGGTCAGGTGAGCACACATGACCGCCCGCGCAAGAAACGCGACCCCGCCGTCCGGATCACCCCCACACGCACCGCCCGGATCCAGCCCGGACCCAGGCGGGGCGCTGCGGGTCCTGCGCACCCGCAGCGTCATCCGCGAGTTCACGGGCGAGCCGATCACCGACGCCGATGTCGATGCCCTGGTCACCGCGATGGTGGCCGCTCCGACCGGATCCAACCGGCAGGCATGGGCTTTCATCGTCATCCGGGAGCCGCAGCGGCTGCTGTCGGTACGCGCGTTCGCCCCCGGGGTGATCGGGACTCCGCCCCTTCTCCTGGTCGCCTGCCACGATCACTCCCGGTACACCGATGAGGACGACGCGCGCGTCGTCCGCGAGCTGGGCCGGTTGTGCGTGGCCATGGCCGTGGAGAACTTCATGCTCGCCGCGCACGCGCTCGGCCTCGGCGCCTGCCCCGCCTCCAGCTTCCTGCCCGAACCGATCCGGCTGCTGCTGGACATGCCCGCCCACCTCGAACCCGTTCTGCTGGTCTCCGCCGGGCACCCGGCCCACCCTCCGCAACCGTCCGAACGCCGCGACATCGACGAGGTGGTCCGCTATGACAGCTACGCCTGACCCCGCCTCCCGCGACACCGAACTCGCACGACTCGCCGCCTACCTGCTGGCCAGCAGCCGCTCCCTGCTGACCGAACCCGCAAGCTACGGTCCCATCCGGCTGATCGACGCGGCGCGCCGCACCCTGGCCCTGCTCGAACCCGACGGCGCCGCCAACCCGCACTACAACACCGTCAAAACCCGTATCGAGGACTCCCACCGCTCCAAAACACCGATCGACCTGCCCACCCTGCTCGACGAACTGTGCCTGCAAATGGCCCACGGCCTGAAAGGCATACACACCGCTCAACCCCAGACGGACGAGCACAGCGAACCGGCGTGACCGTCGTCCCCCCAGCGCGGTGACCACGGCACCACCGGGGTGGCCGCGGCACCGGCGGGGTGGCCGCGGCACTAGCGGGGTGGCCGCGGCACCGGCGGGGCGGCCGCGACGCGTTCGTCCCCGTCCAGACGCGACCACCCGCCCGGGCAACACGAGCCCCGCGCCTGCTCCGGCCTGCCACACCGCCGAGCGCCCGCATCGCGCCCGCAGAGTTGCCCCCGCTCCCGATCGGTGCGGTGAACGGCCACGCCGCCAGGCGAGCCCGAGCCCGAGCTCCGCCCGAACGATCAGGCTTCCGGCTTCACCACAGGCAAGCCGTAATCCCGGGCGAAGCGGTCCCACCAGATGCCGGGCGGCACCTCCTGCGCGGAGGCGGCCAGGCGTTTGCCGGTCTCGGTCCTGACCGCGTTGACCATGGAGGCGATCCACGGGCCGACCTGCGTGTTGCCGGCGACGGCGTACTCCCGCGCCTGCATCAAGCATTCGATCTTGTCGGCGTCTCGGCTGCAACGAGCCTCCAACGTCGCCTCGTCGGTCTTGGCCGACTCGTGCTCGCGGATCAATGCGACGACATGCTGGGCGAGCGCGTCGGGAAGACCTGCCACTTGTTCCACGGCGACCGCGACAGCGTCGGTCGTGGTCACGTACTCCTTCCCGACCGAGGGCACGTCCCCGATCCGGGTCTCCGGCAGGTCGTGGAACAGCCCCAGCGCCGCGGCGCGGTCCGGGTTGGCTCCCTCCTGAACCGCGATCACATAGGCCAGAACGCCCACGCGGAAACTGTGCTCAGCCACCGACTCCGGAGAGCTCACGCCCGCCAACTGCCACCCCGCCCGCGGCACCCGCTTGAGATGACCGGCCTCGTAGGCGAACGACACGATCGCAGAATCCTGATCCAAGCAAGCCTCCCCACCAGCACGGCGTCCCGTCGCCCCCAAGCCTCCCTGACCCGGCAACCGCCGTCCAACACGACAACCGCCGCCTGGCCCCGGCGGCTACCTCCCCGCACCCGCACGTGCCGCCGTACTAACTACGCCTGCACCCCACCCAGCCGCTCGGCGACCGCCCGGCCCCATCAGCGCACTGCTGAACCTGCTCACCAGCCTCCCGCCCAGCCCCGCCACGGCACGGCACGGCACGGCACGGCACGGCACGGCACGGCACGAGAACAGTACGCCCTGACAATCTCGGCAATGCGTCTCAGGCGGGCTCGGGCTCGGGGCGGCAGGCCCGGCCTGGGGATCAACGCCGACCAGAGCACTGAGGGCGTCCACGACGCGCACATGAGCGTCCACCCCGGTCCTGATCAGCAACTCAGCCAACCGCGGCCCGGGATCCACCAGCACCAATTCCCCGCCGACGACCTTCGCGCGCTTCCACAACCGAAGGAACGCGTTGAGCCCCGACGAATCACAGAAGGCCACCTGGGACAGCTCCAACGCGACCCGCGGCCCCCCATCATCCTCAGCAGCCTGCCGACCTGGTCGATCAACCCCGGAGCGGTGGCCACCTCCAGTTCCCCCTTCCCAGCGGCTGGGCATCGCCGGGCCGCATCCTGCTCATTGACCAGTTAGGCGCGTGGGCGGCACTGACCTGATCGGGAGCATCGGCCAAAAGGGGCTCGTCGGCAAGGCCGCGGCCTTCGAACGGCTGCGCGTCGACCTGGCAATTTGCGAGAAGAGCCCTTGCTGACACCCTCATCGAAAATCGAGGCACCATCATCCCAGATCACTGCTCTGCATATGGCTCGGCGAGGAGGTGCAGGATGGTTTGGTCGGCCTTGGCGGACAGGTCGAGGCTTGCCAGCATCTCGCGTCGGGCCGCTAGTTCGCGGAGAACGCGGCCGGGCCCGTATCGGGCAATTGCGAAGCCGTCTTCCGGGTAAACGGCGGTCTCCCAGAGAGGATGACCGTCACCGTTGACGACCAGGCCCTGGCCATCTTGGCGATCCACTTCGCGCCAGGCGAAGTCCAGGCCGGCTTCGCCGGCAGCCTCGCGGGCCAGGTGTTCCTCGTTCTGCCACTGCTCCAGCAAGGGGTCGGTGGCCGGGTCAGAGGGGACGCGGCGGCGGGGGAGGGGCGGCTGCCATGAGGGCCGGTAGCCGGGCATCGCGGCGTACGCATACGCCAGAAGCCGAAGGAGCGCCGGGCGTTGGGCGCAGCGGGCCCGGATCTCCTGGTTAACGCGAGGCCAGACGGCTGAATGCCGGGCGCAGGAACGCAGATGCCGATCGAGCGTCGGAGGCAACGGAGGACACTCGTCCAGATCCATCCGTCCGCCATATTTAGCGTCCGCAGCCAACTGGCGGTCGAGAAACGTCGTGATGAGGGCCAATAAGCACTCCTGTTATACAGGGCTTGCAGGAATTGCATGAGAGGGTGGCCGCGGGGGCAGGGTTGTAAAGGGCCTGTCAGTCGGTCGTGGCCAGTTGCTCACGAGAGCGAGGGCGCGAGTGGCATGGTAGACGCCTTGCGTTTGCGGCGGTAGTTCCGAAGGATGCCCCACCACTTCATGTGCGCGAAGGCGTGCTCGTCGCTTGTCCAGACCCTTTGTGAACGGTGTTGGTTTTCGGCCTGCTAGGTGAGCGTAACGCTGGCCAGCGGGGCGAGTGATCGGGCTTGCAAACCTCTGCACTCCTCCCACGAGACGGTCGACGGGCAGGACGTCGACCCCGGCGCGCACCTGACCCCTGCACGACGTGCTGGGAATCCTCGACGACTTGGACACCGCCACGCCCTGGATCATCATCGCAGCGCGTTCGGTCAGCCCCCGCCGACGCCGAACCCCGGCGGCGGCGAGTCCGGCTCCCTCGCCTCTGGCCTCGGTGAGCATCCGACGTAGGCGGAGCCCCAAGGGCGCTAGGGAAGAGGGCTTCGACCTAACCAAGACCGACGACCGGTACGCCAAGATCGGCCCGTACGCGGACATCATCTAGCCATCCGAGCGGGCCCAGCCCCCGCAGGTGCGTCGCTTGGGCGTGTTCGGCGCCGTCAGGATCGCCGAGGCGGTGGGACCCGTGGGCGACGAGCAGAAGCCGGACGGCGAGCGCGGTGCCGGTGGCGGCGCAGGCGCGGCGGCCTTGAGTCGTTCGGCCTGGCGTACTGAGGAACGGCTATATGGAACTGGATCGCCACGGCACCGAGTTGCTGTTCCAGACCCTGACCGTACGCGAGGAGAAGGCCGGCGTCGCGATCGCCTCCAACGAATCGTTCGGCGGCTCGACGGTCTTCTGAGCTTAGAGTACGTCGGCGACAGCGGCGAGCGCGGCGGCCACGCTCGCACACCGAGGACCAAGTAGAGGACGGGAGCACGGCCTGATCAACTCGCTGTCACCCTACGGGAGGAATCGCCTAAACCCTACGGGGGTGTAGTATGGTGATCGCGATGTTAGCGTATGACGTACTCCTGCAAGGGGGCATCGTGGGCATTAAAACCGAGCGTGATCTTGTCGACTTCCTTGTCGCCTACACCCGAGACATGGCCCTGTCGGATGAGGAGCCCGGCGCGATCCTTGACCACTATTTCGTTCCGGACTTTGAATACTGCAACGACGGCCTGGTGATCGACCGGCAGCGGATGATCGACCACGTCCGCCCCGTCCGCAAGAACGTCGACAAGGCGGCCATGGCGGCCGAGGACTATTCCGGGGTGGAGGTTCACCAGGCGTTGGTCGTTGGCGACCAGATAGCTGCACGCTGGACCCTTCGCACCAAAATGCGCAAGGGCAAGACCTTTGCTGCGGAGATCTACCTGTTCGGCCGTCTGGCGGCTGACGGTCGCATCTGCCGGATCGATCAGACCAACAGAGAACTCGACGACCAGCGTTAACTCCCGCCGGTCATAAGAACGCCATCGCGCCGTCTCATGCCTCATCCGTCACCAAGGCGAGTGTAAGAATTTACCTGCGGCGGCGGTTGGTGAGCGGCTGCGCCGTGCCCGAATCACTGGGGACCGGAGACTTTGTCGGGCCACCGAAGCGCTGCGCCGCCGCTGTTCACCCGAGCCAGTCGCCGTCGATCAGTTCGCGGAGCTCTTCGAGAGCGTCTTCGGTACGGGCGCGGACGTGGAGGCAGTCGCCGTCCTGGCGCAGGATCGCCTCGGGGCTTGCGAACCAGCGGGTGGTGGAGTCCGGCTGGCTGGTCGGGTAGGCGGGGAACGGCAGCAGGGTGAAGTGTTCTTCGAGCACAGGGCTCAGCGGTTCGTCCGAACCGTCCATGAAGTCGCAGAGCTCCTCGGGGGCGTGCATCGACTCAGCAAGGACGATCTCCAGGCAGGACGTGGAGAAGGTGTCCAGCCAGCCCTCCCAGTTCTCGGCGCTCTCGTCGGCCAAGTCCGCCCGGACGTACACCGCCGGGTCGGGCCGTTCCAGGTCGGCGCTGAGGATTCCCCAGAACGCGCACGCCTGATTCTCTTCCCGAAACACCAGGGCGCCATCGTTCAGGTAGAGCTCGTCTGGGTTGAGCAACGAATCGTGATTGCTCGTCAGATCGTCTCGCCGCCCGAACAACTGGTACGCCTCGCGCAGCGCGGTGGGCAGCGGAACGCCGAGCCTTTCCCCGGCCGCGTCCAACTCGGCCGACGACCAGCCGTCCGCGGCGCTCAGCGGCTCATGCCACGTGCTGACGAAGCCCCGAATGAACCGCCAGGCCCCCACACGCCCGCTCAGCCCGGCCGCAAGCTCTCGCTTGATGTCGAATCCGTCGCTCATGGCGGTGACCGTACTGGACGCCCCGGACAGGCGAGGCTGTCACTCCAGCCCCCGCGTGGATCCGGCGCGGCCTTGAGATCGTGCAGCACGTTGCGGAAGGTGTCGTCGCGGTGGGCCTTTTCGCGGTCCTGCATGTCCCGGTTAGGGATGGAGCTCGTGCGGGCGAACGGCTATGCGCTCGCAGGCGCCCTCGTTGCCATTTGGAAAGCCTGGGTTGTCGTTCAACCTGTGGGCTTGTCGGGGCAGTCGGTTTCGAGCCAGGAGGCATGGAGGTCCCGGCACGTGATGTTCAGGGTGCCCGGTCTGAAGGCGAACTCGTGGGTGCATCCGTTGGGATGCGGAAGGATCTCGTCGAGGATGACCGGCCCCGGCAGCGTCTCGTCGTCTGCGAGTTCTTCGACGGCGAAGTTCGTGATGCCTTCGTAGCGGATGAGGAGGTCTTCCTCATGCTTCCAGCAGTTGTGCCGGAAGAAAAGCGTGAGCTCGCCCTCGGCGGGTCCGTCGATCCGGGTGAGTTGCAGATCCTTGACGCAGCGCTTGCCGACGAAGTCGTAGTGGTCGACGTTGGTGGCGAAGGCGCGCGCGCCGACAGGTAGCGCGATTGCCAGATCGGGCAGCAGATCGAGATAAGGCGTCGGATCGGTGATCCCGGTCAGCCCGTTGATGGTGGCGTTGAGGTCGACGTGCTTCATACGTTCCTTGTGCTCAGAGGTCTCCGGCGTTATGTACCTGAAGTATCACGGTGGAGAGTCGGGCGCTACGAGGTCAGTCGAGCCTGGCCGGCAGGACGCGCTCGCTAAAGGCGGCGTTTGGCCAGTTCGATGACGGACTCGGCTTCGGCAAAGCGGCCAGTCGGCCCCGCAGGGTCACCGCGATCCGGCTGCTGGCCCTTTGCCTGGCCGCGAAGCGCAGGTTGCCCGCGCGCCCGCCCTGGCATCCCGTTTCGTGGTGTCGCCGTCGGCGTCACTCTGCTGGAACGGGACATCATCGACTAAGAACTTCATTGAAAGCACCTGAACTCCAGGACGGAAACTCTGTGGGCTTGGTGGCCCCTCCCGGCGCCGGCCTCGTCCCGGCCGCGCCGTCCCCGTCTCGTTCGCCGGCAGGGCGAATAGGCCCTCGTTCAGGGGGCAGTGCTCGATTAGGTCTTTCTGGTTCCGCTCCTTTCGCATCGCTGAATTTTTATCGATCACGTCAAAGATCAGAAGGAACATGATCTGTGACTGTGGCGCTACTGGCAGGGACCGGTGAGCTGGGGCCGCTGTGCGGTGTCTTTGGGATGGTTTATGGATTCGCTTTGCGGGTGCTCGTACGGGTCCGAGTGGAGGGGCCTCAGGGTTGGTCGGTTCCTCGCTCGCTCCAGTGTCGCTCAGTGGTCACCTGCGGTCCGTCCGAGCACATCTGGCATATTAGCCTCGATCGAAACTCAGGCATCTCCCTTGGGGGAAGGTGCAGTACGTTCGGGCCTCTTGACATAGATGGTTACGCGTGTGACGATGCCTCTGACTAGGGTCTGTCAAGGGAAATGCTTGTTGGATGGCGGCGACGTCTATGAACACTGAGACTGCGACGGTTGAGGAGCTCAACTTCCAGCAGGAGCGCCTCTTTGCTCAGCTGTCCGGACGTTCGGATCAATCGATTGCGCGCTTCTGTGGCGAGCTCCCCAGAGTTCCGCGTTCGGCGTATCCCGAGGTCCTGCTGGGCATGGGGCACCTCTATGAAGCCTTTGACCTCATGTTCGCGGTCATCGCGGTAAGCGTCCAGGCCACTCATGATGTCTCGCCGTACGAGGCCCGTTACGTCACGATGCAGAACGTGTTGCAGCCGTTCGCCTCGGAGTACGGCATTGAGCCGGGGCGCCCCTTGCAGAGTACGCATCGCGAACTCTACGCAGACTTCTACACGTCCGCTACGGGCAAGCCGTGGCCTTCTCAGTACCCTGAGAAAACCGAGAGCAAGTGGCTCGCGTGTGGTCGCCGCTGGACGCAGGCCATGATCGATCGCCTACAGCAGGCTTGGCCCGACCCCAACGACCGGGCCAAGTACAATCTGGGCTACCACTGGGCAGTCGAAGCGCTTTCGGTGGGGGAATTCGACCATCTGACCGCTGCCTGGAGGTCTCTGGGGTTCGACGCACCTTACATGAATGCGCACTGCGAGGTCGAAGAAGAGCATGCGGGCTGCGCGATCGGGGCGGTGATCGCGTTCTCCTCGGTCGACGATCCGCTGGTGGTGCAGGGCGCCCGGGACCACGAAAGTGACCTCGCGGGGTTCTATGACGAATGCACATCGCTCATCTTGAACGGCTCCTTCGGTTGACGAAGGCGAGCCTGTAGGGCACGTGGTCTTGGGTGCGAGCGGCGTCCGGTAGGTAATTCGGCCCCTGCATAAAGCGCTCAGGCTGAGGTGCGGTTGTTCATTCGGTGGCGGCAGGTGAGGTGACTGATCGAGTCGGAGGCTGCGCATGGGGGGCCGCTCCTGGCCGGGCAGGAGCAGGAGGGCGGTCCCGCCTGGTGGCGTCCTTTCGTTCCTGGGCTGGTCGCCTTGGTCGGGTTCAGTCTCACGCTTCCGGTGACCCGCTTCGCGGTGCCGGCGTTCGGTGCGGAGATCGCGGGTCCCGGCCGGTCGCTGGTCGCGGTGTTGCCGGCCGCGGTCCTCCTCATCGTGCTGCGGCGTCCGCTGCTGCCCCCGAGGGACTGCCTGGCCGCCGTCGCCGTGGTGGCGTTGGGCTCGGTGGTGGGGTTCCCCTTGCTGACCGCGCTGGCACTGCGCAGCGTGCCGGCCGGTCACGCCGCCGTGGCGATCGCGTTCCTTCCGGCGGCGACGGCGGTCATGGCCGTGCTGCACGCGCGAGAGCGGCTGGCCCGCAGGTTCTGGCTGTGGTGCGCGGCTGGGACGCTGCTGAGCGCGGGTTACCTGGCACTGGACACCGGCGGCGGTCCGGGGATCGGCGACCTGCAACTCTGTGGTGCCGTGCTGCTGTGCGCCCTCGGGTACGTCGCGGGCGGCGTGCTGTCACGGCGGACACCGGCATGGCAGACCACGTGCTGGTCGGTCATCGTGGCCTCCCCGCTGGTCCTGACGCTCGTGCTCGTCTCCGGCCGCGGGATGCCGGCGGATGTCACCCCCGTGGGCGTGCTGGCCATCATCTACCTGGGGTTGGGGAGTTCACTGATCGCGTTCTTCTGCTGGTACCGGGCGCTGGCGATCGGCGGGATCGCCAAGGTCGGGCAGATCCCCTGCTCCAGCCGCTCCTGACGATGCTGTTCGCCGCCCTGCTGCTGGGGAGCGCCTGGACGGCTGGACGGTGACGACCGGCTTCGCCGTCGCGGCCACCGTGCTCATGGCCCAACGAACCCGGGAGGCGCCCACCGCACCGGACCCGGACCTCCCCTGATCCAGGCGAACGGCGCGTTCGAGGGGTGAGCCTCAGAGCCGTCGGCTGTTCTCAACCGCGCCCCAGCAAGACCCGTCGCCGATCTCGACGGTGGGTTGGTGCGCTGGGCGTCAGGTTGCCGGGGCGTCCTCGATCGTCCACTGGATGCCATGCGGAATGAGGAAGTCGAGGAAGGCGGTCGGGTCGTAGGCCTGGGCGGGTGCGAGGACTCCCGGGTCGGCCGGGTCGGCGATGAGACGGCGGGCGCTTTCGACGGCGATCACCGCGGTCGTTCCGTAGGTGTCGGGGCCCTGGACGATGCCGCGGGCGCGGCGGCCGTCGGTACCGGTGGCGTCGAGCACGTAGGTGAAGCGCTGGGTGCGGCGGCTGTCCTCGTCGGGCCCTTCGGGCAGGCTTTCGATGATCTCTGGTGTGAGCGGGGTGTTCAGCCGGTCGGCCAGCGCCGCCTCGGTCAGGCCCTGGACATGCCGGACGCGGATGTGGCGGGGGATGGTCACCACTTCCGACACGGGGAAGGCCATCACCGGGGTCGCCTCCGACCGTCCGGGCAGCGTGATCGCGGCGTGGCGGGCGGGCGTGCCGGAGCGCCAGCCGCCGTCGTCGTAGGTCAGTCCGCCCGCCTTGATGGCGTCGATCGTCTCGACCACCGAACGCAGCGAGCCGCGCGACATGCCGCCTCCTCCGACGACCACGTGGGTGGAAATGATCTCTTCGACCGGTTCAAGGCGGTCGGCCAGGAGGTGGGCCATGAGGTCTACCGGGACGCAGCCGTCGTTGGCGGCGGGTACGACGGTGACCCCGGCGTTCCGCGCCTCCGAGGCGAAGGTGTCGAAGACCTTCTTGACGTAGAGCTGCTCGCCCGAGGTGTCGACATAGTGGCAGCCGGTGGCGATCGCGGCGCGGACCACGGCCTCGCCCGATGAGGTGAACGGTCCGGCGCAGTTGATGACGCCGTCGCAGCCGCGGAACGCGTTCACCAGCGCCTCATGGTCGCTGGTGTCGGCCACGCGCCGTTCCGTGCCGGGGAGGCCGACCGCCGAGGCGGCTTTCTCCAGGCGCGCGATATCGCGTCCGGCCAGGACGGTCTCGATGCCGCGTCGTGCCAGTTCGGTGAGCACGAGCTTTCCCTGGTATCCGTTCGCGCCATAAACGGCGATCTTCATGTCGTCTCCTCATGATGGTGGCCTGCGTGACTGCTTGGCCCACGAGCACAGTAAGGCGCGGGAACGAGACGATTGAATGCGTGATTCGCTCGGCTGTTTGCGGCATCGTCTTCGCCGAGACCGTTGTTGGTTACATTGGCTGCGTGGATGTTCTGTCTGATGTGGTGAGTGCGGCGCGTACCGGTCGGCCCCATTCGGGCCGGGTGACCAGGTCCGCTCCCTTCGCCCAGCGGTTTCCGGCGGTGCCCTCCGCCGGGTTCCACATCGTTCTCCAGGGAACGTGCTGGCTTCTCCCGTCGCAGGGAGAGCCGGTCGCGCTCGGGCCGGGCGACGTGGCGTTCCTGCCGCGCGGATCCGCGCACGGTCTGGCCGACGACCCGTTCACCCCGGTGAACGAGCCGTCCCCAATGCCCACCGGAGTCCATGTTGACCGCGCCGCCGAAGCGTCAGCCGACCGGCCGCCCACGGTGGTCATGCTCTGCGGCGCCTACCTCCTGGACGGGTCCGGACCGCATCCGCTTCTGAACGATCTGCCCGAGGTCATCCATCTACCGACGCGGGTGGGGCGGCACGGGGAACTGCGCGCAGCGGTCGAACTCCTCGGCGCGGAACTCGACGGTGACGCCCGCCCGGGTTCCGACACCATCGTGCTCACTCTGCTGGATCTTCTCCTGCTCTACATCCTGCGCGCGTGGTTCGAAGAACAGCGCGTCCTCGGCCACTCCGCCACCGGCTGGGCCGCGGCCCTGCACGACCCCGCCGTCGCCGCCGCCCTGCGCGCCATCCACGAAGACCCCGGCCGGTCATGGACCGTCGAGGAGTTGGGCGCGCAGGCACGCCTGTCCCGCGCCGCGTTCGCCCGGCGGTTCACCCATCTGGTCGGCCAGCCGCCGCTCAGCTACCTGACATGGTGGCGGATGACCACCGCCGCTCGGCTCCTGCGCACCTGCGACGCCCCCGTCAACACGATCGCCCAACGGGTCGGCTACAGCTCGCAGTACACCTTCACCCACGCCTTCAAACGCCAGTACGGGTCACCGCCCGGCACGTACCGGTCCCACACCGGCTGAAACGCGGCACCCGTGCACGGCAGCCGTCCCGATACCACCCGGGGCGGGCGTCGAGAAGGTGGCGAAGGTGCTGGCCGGACAGGACGGCTCGAACCGTCCCGCGATCGCGGGCCTCCGGTTCGCTGGCCCACATCTCGATGGCGCGGCAGGTCGTGATGGCGAGTCAGTCGGGGCCGGGCTTGAGCACGCTCCCGGGCCGGTGATCTCCTATAGACAAGCGTATCTATTTGATACGCTGCGTGTCCGGTTGTGGTGGCTTCGGTGAGGGACGTGAGTGCGGCCGTTTCTAGCTGGTGACCCGGCGTGGGTCGGTCGGTACCGGTTGCTCGGACGTCTGGGGGCCGGCGGCATGGGGACGGTCTTCCTCGCCGTGTCGCCCGGCGGACGGCTCGTGGCGCTCAAGGTCGTCCGGTCGGACTTCGCCGCCGACGAGGGCTTCCGTGAACGGTTCCGGCGGGAGATCGCCGCCGCGCGCCGGGTCGGCGGCGCCGGTACCGCGCCGGTGCTGGACGGCGACGCCGACGCGCCGCGGCCCTGGTTCGCCGCCGCCTATGTGCCGGGTCCCACGCTCGCCGAGGCCGTCGGCGCCGTCGGCCCGTTCCCGGAGGGGGCGCTGCGCGCGCTCGGCGCAGGGCTGGCCGAGGCCCTGCTGGACGTCCACGCGGCGGGTCTGGTCCATCGGGATCTGAAGCCCGGGAACATCCTGCTCGCCGAGGACGGCCCGAAGATCATCGACTTCGGCGTCACCAAGGCCGTCGACGCCTCCCAGCTCACCGCGACCGGCGCCATGGTCGGGACGCCGGCGTTCATGTCGCCCGAGCAGATCGCCGAGAGCCGGGACGCGGGCCCCGCGTCCGACGTGTTCTCGCTGGCGGGCGCGCTCGTGTACGCGGCCACCGGAGCCGGGCCGTTCAGCGCCGGAGACCCGGCCTCGCTGATCTACCGGGTGATGTACGAGGAGCCGCGGCTCGACGGGGTGCCCGGCCCGCTGCGCGGGGTGCTGTCGGCCTGCCTCGCCAAGGAGCCGGACAGGCGTCCCGTGCTGCCGGCGCTGCTGGAGGCGTTCCTCCCCGCCGATCCGGCGGCGCTGCTGTCTCCCGCCCTTCGCCGGGAGGTGGCGGCGCGGGAGGCGGAGGCCGCCGCGCTCGCCGGGGGAGCGGTCACGCCGCCGCCTCCGCCGCCGCGGATCGACGGGGAGGACGCGCGCGGGCCGGGCCGCCGGCGCGTCCTCGGCCTGGCGGCCGCCGCGGCCGTCGGGGCGCTGGGCGCCGGGGGCGGCGCCACGGCCTGGGCACTGACCCGCGGCGGCGGGAAGCCGGCGAAGCCGGTGCCGCGCCCGGCCCGCCTCGTCGCGGCTCCGGACGCCGCCTGGACGCTGTCGTGGCCCGGGAAGTTCGAGGACGGCCTGCCGCTGGACGTCTCGCCGGCCGGCGGCACGATCGTGTGGCGCGGGCTGAAAGGCATCTGCGGGATCGACGCCGCCTCGGGCCGCTGGCTCTGGATGTTCGACCGTCCCGTCGGGAGCACGACCACGCGCGGGTACGGCGTCTTCGGAGACCGGGTCTTCGGCCTCGCGCACCGTTCGTCCCCGCGGCCGAACTCCCTCTACGTCATCGACCCGGTGACGGGCGCGTCCTCGACGATCGAACTGCCCGGCGACGTCACCAGGCTCGCCGAGGTGTACGGGCGGGTCGGCGGCACCGTGTTCGTGGGCGCGGCCACGCGCGGCACCGGCGACCAGACCGTCGTGCTCGCCGTGGACGTGGCGAGCGGACGGGTCCTGTGGCGCCGCCCGAGCGGAGCCCGCAAGATCTACGGCGCGGCCGACGGCGGCGCGCTGTACGTCGTCACTCCCGCGAAGGTCCTCGGCATCGACGCCGGGACCGGGGCGCGGCGGTGGGAACGGACCTGGTTCACGGGCAGGGCCGACCGCTCCACGGCCTATCCGGCGACGCTGGGCGACGGGTACCTGTTCTTCACCGCGACCGGCGCCTCCACCTTCTACGCCGTCGGCACCCGGGACGGGACGATCGTCTGGACGAAGCGCGCCGACGACATGCAGCGTCCCGTCCTGCCGGTGGGGCCCGACGTGATCGCCGCCGGGGAGAAGGGCTTCTACGCCTACGACCAGGCCACCGGAGCCCTCCGCCGCCGGCAGACCTCCAGTCCCGCCGGCCTCGACTGGATCGGCGGCTCCGCGTCCGCCGCCGGCTCCGCCGAGCTGGTCGCCGCGTCGTTCACCGGCCACGCGGACTCGTCCGGCACGAGCGGGGACAGCGGCTTCTTCGTCGCGGGCACCGGCGGCGGACCGGTCTGGGCGCATCGCGGGCCGGCCTACAACAACGGCGGCTGGGGCCTGGCCGTGGCCGGCCGCGCCGTCTACGCGACCGACAACCGGCGCCTCCGCTGCTTCCGGCCTTCCGCCTGATGGCCGCGCTGGAGCCCGGCGACCCGCGCCGGATCGGACGGTACCGGCTGCTGGGCCGGCTGGGCGAGGGCGGCATGGGCCGCGTCTACCTCGGCGCGTCGCCGGCCGGACGCGCCGTCGCCATCAAGGTGGTGCGGCCGGAACTGGCGGACGACCCGGCCTTCCGCGCCCGGTTCCGCGCCGAGGCGGAGGCCGCCCGGAAGGTCTCGGGCGCCTTCACCAGCCCGGTGGTCGACGCGGACCCCGACGGGACGGTGCCGTGGCTGGCGACCGCGTACGTGAACGGGCTCAGCCTGAAGGACACGATCGACCGGTACGGCCCCCTGCCCGAGCCGCCGCTGCGGAGCCTCGGCGCGGGACTCGGCGAGGCGCTGGTCGCCGTCCACGCGGCCGGGCTGGTGCACCGCGACCTCAAGCCGGGCAACATCCTGCTCGCCCGGGACGGCCCGAAGATCATCGACTTCGGCATCAGCCGGGCCGCCGACGGGACCAGGCTCACGGCCGCGGGCCGGTTCGTCGGCTCGCCCGGCTACATGTCGCCCGCGCAGATCCGCGGGGAGGACCTGGGGCCGTCCGACGACGTGTTCGCGTTCGGCGCGGTGCTGGCCTTCGCCGCCACCGGACGTCCGCCGTTCGGGACCGGCCCCGTGCAGGCACGGCTCCACCGGACGCTCCACCAGCCGCCCGACCTGGAGGGCGTGCCGCCGTCCCTGGTGGCGCTGGTCGCCGCCTGCCTGAGCGGCGACCCCGCCCGCCGTCCGCCCGCGACGCTGCTGCCCCGGCTGCTGGCCGCGCCGCCGTTCGCGCAGGGCTGGCTGCCCGACGGCATGGACCGCCAACTCCAGGAGCACGAGCGCACCCTCGTCATGGACCTGAGGGCCGTCTCCCGTGCGGCGGCACGGCGCAGGCTCCTGCGAGGCGGCGCGGCCGTGGCCGGCCTCGCGGTCGTCGGGGCGGAACCGCTGCGGCGCTGGCGGCCGGCGATCCGGGCGGAACCGTTCCACCGCCCCGGTTCCTGTGGCGGACCACGCTGCCGATCCGCGGCGACATCACGCTGCCCGGGTGTTCGCGCACACTGTCGCGGTCTTCGGGGCGTTCTCGAAGAAGGCCGTCGCCTACGACACGGCAACCGGACGGCGGCTGTGGTCGGACAAGACGAACCACGCCACCGCCGACGAGACCCTCATCTACACGCAACTCGGCCGGGGCGCCGCGCTCGTCGCCATGGACCCCGCCTCGCGGGCGCACCGCTGGAGCGCCGCGCTGCCGTCCGGCTACAACGTCCGGGAACTGTACGGCCCGGCCGGCGGGCTGCTCGGCCTGAGCGACGGCGAAGGAACGGTCATCGGCGTCGACGTCCGGACGGGACGGCTGCTGTGGAAGCACCGCGCGCCCGCGACGGCCGAACTCCGCGGGTTCCTGAACGGCGGTCTCATCGCCGCTTCCTCCACCGCCGTTTCCGCGCTCGACGCGAGGACCGGTGCGGCCCGCTGGGAACGCCCGCTCTCCGCATCGGGCGTGATCGTCCCAGGAAGCGGAGACCTGCTCTTCATCGGCTCGGCCCGGCACTCCCTCGACGCGGTGTCGTCCTCCACCGGCCGGACGGTCTGGACCGCCCGGCTCCCGGCCGGTGCGGGCGACCTCCGCCGCGACACGCCCACGGTCACCGCGACGAACGGGACGACCTACGTGGGCGCCGCGTCCCTCTACGCGCTGGAGTCGGCCACCGGGCGGCTGAGATGGGCGTACGAGCCGTCCCTGCCTGGAGGCGGGGACCGGACGTTCCTGGTGAACGGACGGCGCGCCTACATCCTCGACGACCACAAGCTGATCGCGCTCGACGCCCGCACCGGCCGCCGCCTCTGGTCGGCCGACACCCCCGGCGACGACACCGCCCCGCTGATCGCCGCCGGCGGCCTGGTCTGCACCGGCGCCGCGGGCGTCACGGGCTCGGGCCTGTACGGCTGGGACGAGGCCACCGGCACGCTGATGTGGAGGCACCCCCTGGCATCGTCGAGCGGCACCGACCAGTGGCTGCTGACCAGCGCCGCCTCCACCCTCGTGGCACTCCGGAACGAAACCCTCGCCGCCTTCCGCCTCCCCTGACCCGCGACATCCCGACCGCGCATCCACGCCACCATGTGGGAGCCCGTGCGCCGCGCCGATCCGGTGTTGCAGGATGATCGCGATCACCACGGTGCCGAACGATCCGTCCACCCGCTGGATGATCCGGCTGGCGCTGGTCGCGGCGGCCACCTGCTCGGCGGACAACTGCCGGTAGGTGGCGGTCATCGCGGTCAGCAGCACGGCTCCGATGCCCGCACCGCTGACGAACAGCGCCGCCGCCAGGAGCGGCTGGCTGGTGTGCGGCCCGGCCGCGGCGAACGGGATCGTGCCGAGGGCGACCAGGCTCATGCCGGCGCGCGGGTCGCCGGTGTCGCCGCGGGGACCTTCGCGTGCCCGACCCGGCGCTGAGCGCGCACCAGTTCGTCATGCTGCTCGGCGCCGAGGGGCAGGTACGTTCGCTGCGCGGCGTCCAACCCCTCGACGACGAGGAGATCCAACGGATCGTCCACCAGACCACCGACCTGGTCATGCGGGCCCATCACCGCTGAACGGCACGGCAGGTCGGGTTCTCTGCGCGCCCGGGGCGTGAAAGGCGCGCGGCCCGGCCCCTGAGCCGGCGCGGGTGAAGGCAGGGCGGCCCAGGAAGCAGCCGGTGTCAGTGGTCGGCTGAAGGTCGGGCCCCGCGCCGAGGTGTTCGGACGGTGGTCAGTCGGTGGGGCCGGTCCAGTCGGCGGGGATGCGGGCGACGCGGACGCGCTGGGGGTGGTCGCCGACGGGCACCGACACGGTCTTCTGGCCGGTGGCGAAGCTGATCGCGGTCACCTGGTCGGCGCCGCTCTCGGAGATGACGCAGGACTTGCCGTCGCCGCTCACGGTCGCCCAGTACGGCTTGGAGGCGTTGACGAGCGGTCCCTGCTGGAGGGTGGCGCGGTCGACGACGGTGGCGTAGTCGTCCATCGTCCCGGCGACGCACAACTTGCCGCCGCCGGGGCCCATGGACAGGCCGTGGTGGCGGGAGTCGTTGACGAAGGTGGTGCGGTCGTCGCTGGTGGCGGGGTTCTTCGGCAGCGTCTTGACCCGGGTGATCTTGTCGGTGGCGACGTCGTACTCCACCAGGCCGTTGAAGTAGGAGACCTGGAAGTACAGCTTGGAGAAGTCCGGGCTGAACACCGCGGGCCGGACGGCGTTGGACAGGTCCTTGCGGCCGAAGGCGTCCAGCCGCGAGCGCATGTCGATGGTCCTGACGACCTTGTAGGTGGAGGCGTCGGCGATGGTGATGTGCCGGTCGCCCTTGAGGAAGTCCTGCCAGGGCGCGTCGAGGTCGTTGTTGACCTCGCCGATCGACATGTTCCAGATCTTCCCGTCGGGGGTGAAGACGTTCTCGTGCGGTTTGGCGCCGGTGGCGAACGAGCCGAGCTGCCTGCCGGTGCTGATGTCGAGCACGTAGACGTTGTTGGACAGCGACGAGGAGACCGCGACCCTGGTTCCGTCGGGGGACAGGGCCATGTGGTCCGAGCGGTAGCCGGAGACCGGGAACCGCCACTTGACCTTGCCGGTGGCCAGGTCGATGGAGACGACGTCGCCGAAGCTGGGCCGGGAGGCGACCATCGCCGTGCCGTCGGGGGTGGAGTACATGTCGTCCACGAACTGGTCGTGGCCCTCGCCCGCGGTCAGGCGGATGCCGAGGAAGACCGCGAGGTTGAGCGGGTTGGTGTAGATCGCCGCCAGCCGCTGGTCCTTGTCGGGGATGACGTTGATCCGGCCGATCTTGCGGAAGTCGCCGCTGGACCTGATGACGTCGGCGGTGCCGTCCCAGTTGTTGCCGACGAACATCACCTCCTGGAGCGCGGGCGCCGCGTGCGCGGCCCCCGCGGAGACGACGGCGGGCACGGCGGCGCCGGCGGCCAGGACGGCCGCCGCGGCGATGGTCCGCAGCCGCCGGAGCCCGCGGGCGGGGCCGGTGCCGGCGGGGCGGGCCTGGGCAGGGGTGGGTGCAGCATGCATGTCGCTTCTCCAGGGGGTGGGGTGCCCGGAACGGGCGGGAAACGTGAAGCTGCTCTGCGTTCGGGACCGGCGCGCGGCGTTGGGCGGGGATGCGTTCAGCGGGGCCGCGGAGTCGGCGGTTCGGTTGCCGGTGGATGGCGGTGTCGGGCGGGCCGGCCTGGGGTGCGCCGGCTTCGTGGGCCTTCCGCGCAACCCTCCAACTCTGAATATCACCGTATTCAGAGTTGGGTTACTGGATAGTATGCAGGCGTGGGCGGACGGTGCAAGACCCGTGCGGGAGGATTGTGCGCACCACGAGGCAGGGGGCGCAGTGGCGGGCAGGATCACCCCGGCGCGGGGCCGGTACGGGGGCAGGGACGCGGCCGAGCGGCGGGCCGAGCGGCGCGGCCGGTTCCGTGAAGCGGGCCTGGAGCTGTTCGGCGCCGGCCCGGGATACCGGGCGACCAGGCTCGGAGACCTGTGCAGGGCGGCCGGACTGTCGACCCGCCAGTTCTACGAGGAGTATCGCACGCTGGAAGACCTCCTGGCCGACCTCCACCTCTACGTCAACGCGGTCGCCGAGAGAGCCGTCCTCGACGTGCTGCCCGACGTTCGGCACCT
Organism: Actinomadura sp. J1-007; assembly: GCF_009793335.1. Lineage (GTDB taxonomy): Bacteria > Actinomycetota > Actinomycetes > Streptosporangiales > Streptosporangiaceae > Spirillospora > Spirillospora yumaensis. The sequence continues at coordinate 7,360,314 of NZ_WING01000001.1, forward strand.
TCCCGCGCCCGAGCGGATCACCGCGTACGTGCACGCCTACGTCAGGGGCGCCACCGGCGACATGCGCCACGCCCGCATCGCCTACGTCGAGGTCGTCGGTGTCAGCCCCCGCATGGACCGCCAGCGCCTCGAACGCCGCGCCGCCTGGATCGAGCTGGTGAGCCAGATGGCGGACGAGGCCGTCGAACGCGGAGAAGCGCCCCCGGGCGACTACCGCATCGCCGCCGCGGGCCTCATCGGCGCCGTGAACGGCCTGATGCACGACTGGGTCGTCGGATGGGTCGACGCCTCCCTGGAGGAGATCACCGACGAACTCCTACAGATCATCCTTGGCAGATACAAGATCACCACCTGAGCGCGAGCCGCCTCGGTCTCGTCCCGGCCGCCTGAGACAGCCGACCGGGAGCGGTCGCCGGGCTTGACCTTGACGTCGACGGCAGGCTTTACGCTGTGCCGCCTATGGAACACGACGTGCTGCTGCGACACGACCAGTCCTTCTTCCAGGCTTTGATGGACGCCGACACCGCCCGGCTGGAGGAGCTGCTCGCCGAGGACTTCCTCCTGGTGGGCGTCGAGGACGGCTCGGTCGCCGACAAGGCCGCCCTGCTCACCCTGATCGCCGACGGCGCCCTGCGCTTCCCGGCGATCGGCTCCTTCCCCGACGAGGCCATCGTCCGCCGGGTCGGTGACGTCGGTGTGGTCGTCGGCCGAACGAGCATGACCTTCGACAACCCGGATGGCACGACGTTCAGCGCGGGCAGCCGCTACACCCACGTCTTCGCCGCCGACGCCTCCGGCGGGTGGCGCCTGCTCTCGGCCCAAGGCACGGCCATCAAGCCCTGACAATCCTCGAAGAGACCGCCAAGTGAACGATCTGATCCACAGGGACATCGAGGTCTGGAATGGGGCGGACCGTTCCCTCCCTGCCGGGGGAACGTGTGGGTGGAGAAGGCGCTGCGAAGGCCGGCGGAGAGAATCGCCCGTCTATCCAGCGCCGGAGCTAGCGGGCGGCGTGGAAATGAGCCTCACGGTCGACCGTCGCCAGAGCGGTGTTGAGCAGCGCGATCACGGCGAAGGCAAGCGCCGGCGCCGGACGGTCGAGGCCGTAGAGCGCCAACGCTCCGGCCCCGAAAACCGCGGCCTTCACCAGCAGCACGAACGGCAACGCGACCTTGAACCGTGCCTTCGGCGCGGCGAGAAGGCCCCACAGGAGCATCGCGGCGATCGGCGTCCCGATTCCGAGGAGGATATTGACCAGCACGTTCCCGCCGGTCGTGAAACCCCACCAGGCGAGCGCGACGATCGCCGCGACCTCCAGCAGGAAGGCGAGGCCCTCGTTCGCCAAGTGCAATGGCCCAGGTAGACGCACGCCGACACCTTACTTGGTGCGGAGGAGACCTCCTGACGGGAGGGCCGCGGGGCCCCTGGCGGTCGGAGAGCGGCGCCCCCAAGCCCCACCGTTCCGTTCCGTCGAGCGCCGGACGCGTAGAGGTAGGCGCCCACGAATGGTGCGGGAAAGGCGTCCCGATCCGGCAGTGGACGGCATCGGGATTCACGTGCACCGCGGGGCATTCTCGCCGGTCAGGGGCGAATTCGTAGACCTGGTGAATTAAGCGCCGCTCCCCGCCGACCAGAACGGCTCCACATCGGAACGGCTGCCGGAGTGCCGGCGGCCGACGTCGCTCGTCGCGGTGCACAGAGCCTCGTCCTAGTACGCCCGCCTCGGCGTGTCCGGCCGCCCGTCGAATCCCGGAGGGCGGGCGAACCGGGACGGCAGGGTGTGGTGGCGGCACCGTAATCGACGCGGACGGAAGGGAGACCTGCCGCCGTCCGGCGGTAGTCGTTCACCGGACATGGATAGTTACTTTGCGTGTCCGTACCGTCAAGTCCTGGCCCCCGGTCTCGAACGTTTCATGCTCATCATCCAGGGCGCGTTCATCCTGCCCGGCCCCCGCGCTTGTCGCGCCGCGCCGGACACCGCATTGGCCAGGGCCGCTTCGCGTTCGCCGTCCGCTTCCCTGGCGGAGCGGCGGACCTGAGATCACCGCAACCACTGGAAAGGACGAGACATCATGCGTCTCACCCCCCGTACCGTCTTCCGGACGGCCGCGCTCGCTGTGACCACCGGCGTGTGCGTGGCCGCCACGGCCGCCGCTCCCGCGCTGGCCGCCGCCCCGCCGCTCGCGCCGACCCGGGTGGCGGCCGATGCCGTCAGCCTCGGCGAGGCCACGATCTCGAACGAGGGCAAGGACCTGGTGGTCAAGGTCACCTACACCTGCTCGGACTCCACCCACCTGGCCGTGGTGGCAGGCCAGCCCCCGCGCGGCAGCGGAACCGACTACGAACGCATCGGTGCCGCCACGACCACACCCACCTGCGACGGCCAATCCCATGTCGTCACCCTCACCGCCACCCCGACATCGACCTTCACCGGAACGTGGAAGACCGGGACCATCGCCACCGTCGGCGCCCAGCTCATCAAGATGGCCAACGGCACCTTCACCCTCCAGCAAGCGGATTCCAAGGACCTGTCCCTGGCCGGCTAGACGGCACCGCGCACCAACGCGGCCGTTAGCCGGCGCGCCCGACGAAATGCACGCGCGCGAGACGAGTCCCTGGGAAGCCGCGGTTGGCGGTGCGCGTACCGGCGAAAGTCGTGCCCTCGCAGTGACGGAACGGGCCCTGGGGCTTCAAGCTCCAGGGCCTTTGACGGTTTTCGGTGTCCGTCTCGGGTGCTCGGGGGTGTCCGGACGGGCCGGGGGACGGATGGCTGGCTGCGTTGGCCTCACGGCGCCCGGCATTCCCTGTGTCGAGGTGATCGCGGACGTTGAGCCGCGGGCCGTTCCTCGTCCGGCAAGGTGCGGCCGCTCATACTTCGCTTGCGGATATATCGTGCCCCGATGTATGGTCCTGATCATGGCCAGGACGATGAGCGAACCCGTCTACTTCATCCTCGCCGCCCTTCTGGACGGTCCCCTGCACGGCTACGGGATCATCAAGCTCGCCGAACGGGAGTCCGGCGGGCGGGTGCGGCTCGCGGTCGGCACGCTGTACGGCGCGCTGGAGCGGCTCAGCGAGTCGGGGCTGGTCGAGCTCGACCGTGAGGAGAGCGTCCAGGGCAGGCCGCGCCGCTACTACCGCATCACCGAAGCCGGTCGCGAGAGCGTGGCGGTGGAGGCCGAGCGGATGCGGCAGGCCGCGCAGGTCGTGACCCGTAGAACCCTTCCGAGGACGGCACAGGCATGAACGCACTCGAACGCCGCTACCGGCGACTGCTGCTCGCCTACCCCCGCGACTACCGGCGTGCGAACGGCGAGCAGTTGGTGGCCACACTGCTGGAGACCGGCCCCGACCGCCGGGTCCCGCGGGCCCGCGAGGCTGTCGCGCTGGTCAGCGGCGGGCTGGGCGAACGCGCCCACGCCGCCGTCGCCGGTCCACGCCCCTGGTGGGTGGACGGCCTCCACCTGGCCCTGCCGCCGTTGATCCTGGCCGGCGCGGTCTCCTCCTACTGGTCCATCTTCAACCACCCATGGTCGGGCGCCCTGTTCGTCCTGTCGATGCTGGCGGTGGTGCTCGGCTGGGTGCGGGTGGCTCTGCCGTTCGCTCTGGTGCCCGCACTGCTCGCCTCCACCCCGTACCCCGCCCTGGGCGATCCGACCTGGGGCTGGCTGCAACCGCTCGCGTACGGATTCGGTGGCCGCGCCTGGTCCAACCTGCTTCTGCTGTGGGCCGCGGTCGGGCTCCTGGCCGTTCTGGCGGTACGCGGCGACAGGCTCCGGCGTCGCAGCCCGCTCTGGCTGGCCGGCGTCCTCGCGGTCGTCGCCTACGGCGTGCTCGTCGCCACGACCGGGCCATGGTGGACGCTGACGCGCGCCGGGGTGGAGATCGCCCTGCTGGGCGTCGGCGTCGCCGCGACGCTGCGGACGCGCGACGCGCGCTGGGCGGTGGCGGCCTCGGCCTACCTGCTGTGCGCGATGGCCCCGCTCGTGCAGTACCCGATCATTCTCTCCTGGCGGTCGGCCTCTTACTGGGGACTGCTCCTGGGACTGACGTTCGCCACCGCCGTTCTGGCCCGGCGTCCCGTCCGCGTCGGCTGAACACCGACAGCCTCGTCGCGGTGGCGTGCCCGCTCGGTTCGTTCCCGGTTGCACGACGTTCCACTTTGCGCACGCCGCCGTGCTCGACCGCTCCCCGAACCTGATGGAACTCCGCAGGTGAAGGAGGTACGGCAGCACGAACCCTGCTCGCGCTCGCGGGCATTGGCTGCTCGTCCAGGTACGACTTGGCGAGGCGGACGGCGATGGGGCGGGCTGGCGGAGTTAGGCCGTGAGCCGGGAGATCGTCTGGTGGACGGTCGCGATGCGGCGGTCCACATGGTCGGCGGGGACGTCGATGAGCTCGTAGCCGAGCTCGTGGTAGCTGCGCTCGTGGACCTTCTCGAACTCCAGGGCGTCCTGGAAGCTGATACGGCGGGCCGCGGTGGGTTCACAGAAGCCGAGGTTCCGGATGAAGAAGACACGCCGGTCGTACACGTTCTCGGCTGTGATCCGTTCGAGCTCCGCCGACAGGGCCGGCGGGACGGGCAGGCCCAAGTGTCTGGCCAGGGCGTGCGTGCACACCGGTGACCGGTCGAAGACCTGGACACGCGCGGTCGGCGTACCGGCCGCGGCCTGCCGCTGGACCTGCTCGGCGACGATGTCGTCGATGAACGACGCCCGGGTCCACGGCTCGTCCTCTCCGCGCGCCTGCCGCCGTGCCACGACATCCGTCGCCGCCTCGCGGACGACCTGATGCCCCAGCCGTTCGAGGCCCATCAGGATCGACGTCTTTCCCGCTCCGGGCGTGCCGGTGAGAATGAATCTCCGCATGATCAGGTTCCCTTCAACGCCATGAGCCGACCGCCGCTCGGCCGCTCAGATGCCCCGGAGGCCGGGCTGACATGGGGCTGGTGTTCCGTTCGCCGTCGTCACCTGGCTGGTCTCTCGCGTCGTCCGCTTACCGACCAGCCTCGTCCGGGCACCGGTCCCGGATGCGGGATTGTCGGCCGTTCGACAGCCGCCGCTGCTAGGGGACGGGTCAGGCCACGGGCCCGGGGCACCTCACCGGACAACCGGCGAGGCGCGGGGGCTACGGGGCGGCTGACCTGCGCGAGTCAGGCGAGTGAGCCCGGCGAGGTGGGCCAGATCCCGGCCTGTACGGTCCGTGCGCGCGCCTCGGTGACGAGAGGGCCTACCTTACTCGCCCCGAGCGCCCGCTTGTTCCGGCCCCGACGCGGAACACGGAACGCGGAACACGACGGCCATCGAGACGGACGGTGAGAGGACCGGCGAACTGGCTCTGGTGGCGTTGTCAGGGCGTGAGGCGGTGGGCGAGCCAGGCGAGGGCTTGGGGGTGGCGGTACTCGATGGCGATGTGGCCCGCCTCGAACAGCTCGAACCGGACGGTCTCCTCGGGCACGCCCGCCCGTTCGACCGCTTCGCGGAAGGCCAGCGCGCCGAGGTCGAGGAACCATTCGTCGCGGGTTCCCGCGTCGATCCAGATCGCGCGCATGGATCGGAGCGCGTCGGCGTGCGCGGGCGCCATCCGGACGGGATCCCAGCGCAGCCAGCGCTCCCAGACCTCGGGCCGCAGCGCCCCGGTGACGGGGTCGAACGGCAGCAGCGGCGTGCCGTCGCTGCCGGGCGAGAAGCACGCCGACACCGCCAAGATCTCCAGCAGCCGCAGATCCTCCTCCTTGGTGAAGGCGACGCGGGAACGGAAGTCCCGCCACCAGGAGAAGACGTCGCCGTCGTAGGCGCGCAGGTCGCGTGCGGCCCGCAGGAAGTGGGGGATGTACTGGGCCTCGGACAGGGCGTCCCCCGAGTGCGTGGCGAACGCGCCGAACAGGTCAGGGCGCAGCATCGAGGTGACCATGGCGCCGAGCCCTCCGCTGGACTTGCCGGCGATCGCCCGGTGGTCGCGGTCGGGGAGCGTCCGGTAGCGGGCGTCGACCCACGGGACGACCTCCTCGCACAGGTACGAGTGGTAGCGGCCCGTTCCGGGGGAGTCGACGTACTGGCTGCCGCCGTAGGTCGTCCAGGCGTCCACGAACACCAGGATCATCGGCGGCGCCTCGCCGCGGGCGAACAGCGCGTCGGTGGCGACCGGCACCGACGTCCGGAAGGCGCCGGGCGAGTTGCTCCAGGCCGGGAGCGTGCCGGTGAACCCGAGCAGCATGTAGACGGCGGGGTAGCGGCGCTCGGGCTCGTCGTCGTAGCCGGGGGGCGTGTACACCCACAGCGGCCTGCGGTGCGGGTCTCCCAGCGGGTTGCCGCGCAGCAGCCGGCTGTCGATGGTGCGTTCGTCGATCCGTCCGGCGAATCCGGGGGGCCACAGGGGCATGAGCGCTTCTCACCCTCAGTTAGTACGAAAAGATAATATCGGGAAGAATAGTATATTTCGCGTGGTGAAGGACTCGATCGACCGGCACATCGCCCACTGGTCCCGGGAACTGGCGGACCTCGACCCCGACGTCGAGGGCGCGATAACCCGGATGCAGGCCCTGGTGGCACTGCTGCGTCGCCGCCGTGAGACCGCGCTCAGCGCACGTTGCCTCAAGGGCTGGGAGTACGACATCCTGTGGCGGCTCCGCTCCACCGGGCCGCCCTACCGCGCCACGCCCACCTGGCTCGCGCGGGCGCTGAATACCCACCCCGCCACCCTCACCAGCAGGCTCGACCGGCTGGAGGAGTCGGGGCACCTGGCCCGCGTGCACGACCCGTCCGACCGGCGGCGCCTCCTGGTCGCGCTCACCGCCGAGGGCCACGCCGCATGGGAGGGCGCCATCGGCGACCAGGCCGCCGCCGAGCACGCGCTGCTCGCGCCGCTGACCGGCGACGAGCGCGAGCAACTCGCGGGCCTGCTCCGCAAGGTCGTCACGGCCTACGAGGCGGACGGACCGCCCCTCATGCCCCCGGTCGAGCCCCTCATGCCCCCGGTCGAACGACCCTAAGACCCGTCCGCTGGATCACGTGGGCGTCCAGAGCGGGACGCCGCATTGCCCGGTCGGGGACGGTCGGGGACGGGACGCGGCGGGGCCGGGTGGCTTTACTTCAGGTAGCCGGTGAGGGTGCCTTGGGGGCCGAAGAGTTCAGCTTGCCAGCGCGCCAGCAGTTCGGCGCTGTCGAAGTCGTCGGGGTGGAAGCCCCGTCTGTTGTAGGCGCGCAGATGGTGGACGACCTCGCGGGCCAGGAAGGGGGACCGCCGCAGGCGGGCCAGGCTGCGGGCCAGGCGGACGGGGTTGTAGGCGGCGCGGTCGGTGAGCATCGAAAGGGCCGTCCCCGTGATGACGTGCAGGATCAGCAGGGTGCTGATCACCCGCATGGTCCAGATCCGCATGTGTTCGCTGCCGCCGACCGTCCGGTAGACGTCGAAGGCGACCGCCTTGTGCTCGGACTCCTCCAGGGCGTGCCACAGCAGGATCTCGCGGACCTGGGTGTCGCCGAGCAGGGCTTGGGCCTCGGGACTGGTGAGCAGCCGTTCGGCGATGGTGGCCGTGTAGTGCTCCAGGCCCGCGGTGAAGCCGAGGAGCACGCGCGGCGGCAGACGGCGGTCGAACAGGGCGAGGACACGTTCGATGAACCGGTGGGTCAGGGCGGTCGGGTAGCCCATCCGCTGGAGGACCCGGTTGAGGTGGTCGTGCTCGCGGCCGTGCACGACCTCTTGGCCGATGAAGCCGCGGACCTGGGCCGCGAGTTCGGGATCGGTGATCTGGTCCCGGTAGCGGCCCACCGCCCGGACGAAGAAGTCCTCGCCGGGCGGGAAGGTCGCCGACAGCACCGCGATCGCGTGGCTCGTGACCAGGTCGCCGTCCACGTAGTGGTGGCGCAGAGCGCCGTCGGGGTGGGCGAAGCGGACCCGGCGGACGCGGACGTCCCGCTGCGGCACCGGCTGGGGAGGGTGTTCACCTGCGGCGGTCATGGTGTCCTCTCGGCTGTCTCGCTCGCGGCGCGGCCCGCGGCCGGACGGGCGGCCGGGGGCGCTGGGGCAGGTAGCGGTAGTGGTCCAGCGGGAAGGAGCGGCTGGCCTTGCGGGCCTGGGCCGAACTGGTCGGCCGCAGGTACGGGGTGTCGCCGTGGTGGTCGAAGTAGTAGCTGTTGGCGGTGGCGCAGCCGTTGGTGGCCCACAGCGAACGGGCCAGGCGCGAGCGCATCCGCTCCGTCCACCGCGCGGTCGGTTCGGCGCGGACCTCCACCTCGGCGGCCCCGCGCCGGCGGGCCTCGGTGATGACGCGCACGATGTGCGCCGCGCTGGTCTCCACCAGCTCGTGCCAGGTGCCGCCGACCCAGCCGTACGGGCCGAACATCATGAAGTGGTTGGGCAGGCCGGGGATGCTGATGCCCTCGTAGGACGCCAGCCGGTGCTCGGTGTAGGCCGTGGCCAGATCGAACCCGTCCCGGCCTCGCACCGGGGTGCGGCGGAAGTTCTCCGGGTCGCTGGCCAGCCGGAACCCGGTCGCCAGGACGATCACGTCCACCCGCCGCTCGCGGCCCTGGACGGTCTCGACCCCGGCTTCGGTGACGCGGGCGATGGGGTCGGTGATCAGTGACACGTTGGGCCGGTTGAACGAGCGCAGGTACGTGTTGGAGACCGACGGGCGCTTGCATCCGAGCCCGTAGCGGGGGACGAGTGCGCGGCGGGTCCGCGGGTCGCGGACCTGCGACCGGTACCACAGCGACCGCAGCAGCCACGCGCCCGCCCGCGCCAGGTACGGCGCCCGCTGATGGTGGACGACCACGTCGATCAGCAGCAGCTCCACGCCCCGCGCGGCCGCCCGCCGGACCGCGCCTTGCAGCCGCGGAACCCGCTGGAACACCCGCATCAGCGCCTCGGGGATCGCCACGTCGGGTTTCGGTGCCACCCAGATGGGCGTGCGCTGGTAGACGTCCAGCCGGGCCGCCTCGGCCGCGATCTCGGGAACGAGCTGGACCGCGCTGGCGCCCGTCCCGATCACCGCGACCCGCTTGCCGGCCAGGTCGCAGGAGTCGTCCCAGCGCGAGGAGTGCAGCAGCGTCCCCGCGAACCGTGCGGCGCCCGCCACGTTGACCGGTTTCGGGTCCACGAACGGTCCGATGGCGCTGACCACGAACCGCGCGACCACTTCCTGGGCGTCCGGAGAGCCGGGCCGCCTGACCTTCAGCCGCCAGACCTGCGCCTGCTGGTCCCACACCCGTTCGACGACCTCGGAGTGCAGCCGCACGTGCGGGCGCAGCCGGTACCGGTCGGCGAGGCGGTCCAGATAGGCCATGACCTCCGAGCCCGGCGCGAACACCCGGCTCCACCGGGGGTTGAGCTCGAAACTGAACTGGTACGCCTGCGCCGGGACGTCCACCCCCACTCCCGGATAGGTGTTGTCGCGCCAGGTGCCGCCGATGTCGCCGGCGCGCTCCAGGATGAGGAAGTCCTCCAGCCCCGCGCGCCGCAGCGCGATGCCCATCCCGAGGCCGCTCAGGCCCGCGCCGATGATCGCGATGTGGGTGTCCGGCGGGGGATCGCCAGGGCTGGGCGGCCGGGCACGGGCGCCGGTGCCCGTCTCGTCGGTGCCTGCCTGTCGCGGTCGGGTCATACCGGCCTCCCGGCTGTCGGGTCGCGCGACGTCCCTCGCGACCCGGTGGCGTTCAGAGCGCGATCACGCGATACTCAAACGCATGTAACAACTTCCGTCAAGATGTAAAGTGCGTTCAGATTGCTAGGGTGAGGCCATGGGTTGGTTCAACCGCCTGCGGCAACGGGCCGAGACCGGCGACCCGGTGGACGACCGCACCGCCGAACGCGTGCTGGACATGGCCTTGCGGCAGGCCGAGGACTTCGGCATGCGCCGCTTCACCATCGACGACCTGGCCCGCCGGGTCGGGCTGTCCCGGGTGACGATCTACCGGCATTTCCCCAAGAAGGATCTGCTGATCAACGCGCTGCTCACCCGGGAGCTGCACCGGTTCCTCAGCAAGGCCGAAACGGTCGTCGAGGCCCAGCCCACCCCGTGGCCAAGCTCACCGAGGGCCTGGTGTTCTGCGTGGTCTACCTGCGCGAGCACCGCCTGCTCAACCGGCTGCTGCGTACCGAGCCCGAGATCATCCTGCCGTACCTGACCACCCAGGCCGCCGAGACCGTCGCCGAGGCCCGCGAGTGGATCGCCGGCCTGGTCCGCGCCGAGATCGACGCCGGACGCATCACCATCCCCGCCCCCGACGTCGACAGCTTCGCCGAGCTGCTGGTCCGGATGGTGCTGTCGCTCGTCCTCACCCCGAGACCGTCCTGCCGATCGACGACGAGGCGGAGCGGCGGCGGGTGATCGAGCTCTACTTCATCCCGCTCACGCGCCGCTTCGAGACGGCCGCCGCGGAACGAGCCGCCACGACCGCCGCGCAGCCCGCCGCCGCGCAGCCCGCCGACTCGCTGTAGACGCCGTCCTTCCCGCGCCACCGGTGGAGCGCACCAAACGGGTCACGCGGGTCAGGTAGACCAGGCGAATCGTGCGTTGGGAGGATCGGAGTGCACCTGCGGCGCCGTTCTGGCCGGGCATGCCCGCATGGCGGGGTGCAGCGGCAGGCGACGGATGCCTATCGCTTCCGGACGGCGTAGGTCAGGTGCGTCGTCCTGGGGGAGGGCTCGGCGCGGACCTGTTCCAGGGCCACGCGGCTCGCGTCCACGCCCTCGAACAGGCGGACTCCGGAGCCGAACAGCACGGGCGACAGCGCGATCGAGAACTCGTCGATCAGTCCGGCGTTCACGTACTCCAGGATCGTCGCGCCGCCGCCCGAGATGCGGACGTCCCGGTCGCCGGCGGCCTCGCGGGCCTGGTCGAGCGCCGTCTCGATGCCGTCGTTGACGAAGTGGAAGGTGGTCCCGCCCGGCCGTTCCCAGGGGTCGCGCTTCTCGTGCGTCACGACGAACACCGGCGTGTGGAACGGCGCCTCCTCCGGCCACATCCGCTCACCGGCGTCGAACATGCGCTTGCCCATCACGCTCGCGCCGGTGCGTTCGAACGTCTCCCGCACGATGTCGTTGTCGCGCCCCTCCTCGCCGCCTCCGCCGAGCTTGAGGTTCTCCCGGAAGAACCGCTGCGGGAAGACCCACTGCTGGAGCTCCATCCACTGCCGCCCCATCAGCTCCTCGCTGGACTCGGGCGCGATGAACCCGTCCAGCGACATCGACACGCTGAAGAACACTTTTCCAGCCATCAGTCCTCAACTCCCTTGCGAACGTTCTCGGTGACGTAGGCGGCCAGGTTGCCCAGGGTCTGCCGGCCGGCCTCGATCGCGTGGTACTTCTCGATCGCCTCGTCGCGCAGCTCCTTGGTGGGGAACAGCGTGCGCATCTCGATCCGGGTCGCCGCACCGTCGAGCGCGAACGTCAGGACCGTCTCGAAGGCGTTCGGGTCGCCGGCGGACTCGCCGTGCAGCAGCGCGATCCGCTCCGGCGGGGCGATCTCGGTCCAGGTGATCCACTCGGGGTAGTCGGTCCCGTCCGGTCCGTGCATCACGAAGTCCCACACCCCGCCGGCGCGGAACTCGAACGCCCGGGTGGTGGTGCTGAACCCCTCCGGCCCCCACCACCGCGACAGGTGCCGTACCTCGGTGAACGCCTCGAACACCAGCTCCCGCGAGGCGTCGATGACGCGGGAGATGACGACCTCCCGGTCGGCCACCGCGGACCGCGCCCGCTCTCCTCTTCCGGTATCGCTCATCGGCTATTCCTCCCGCCTTTCCTGCTTCAGGTCCCGCACGTACTCCTCCAGCCGGTCGAAGCTCTCGTTCCAGAACCGCTCGAACCCGCCGGTCCACTCGTGGACGGGCCGCAGCCCGCGGGCGTCAAGGCCGTACAGCCGCTGCTTTCCCACCTTGCGGTCCCGCACCAACCCGACCTCCCGGAGCACCCGCAGGTGTTTGGACGCCCCGGGCTGGGTCATCCCCAGCTCCCGCGCCAACTCGGTCACCGGCCGCTCGCCCGCCCGCAGCAGCGCCAGGATCTCCCGGCGCTGCGGCTCGGCGATCGCGTTGAAGACATCCGACGTCGTCGCTGCTCGGGCCATGGCCGCAATCATATTCCCATATCGGTATGCGTCAAACGGAGAGGCGCGCCGTCGTCCAGACCGGGCAACTGCTCGCGCTCGCCGCAGCCGAAGATCGCATCCACTTCGACCCGCGAGGGCATGGCGGCGGCGACGAAGAACGGCCGGGCCTCGTTCGGAGCCGGAGTGCCGGCGCCGCGGGGCGGGATCGCGCCGACGGCTGTGGTGGGTCGTCGGCGCGTCCCGGCCCGTGCGGCTTCGTTCAGGCGGCGGCGCCGCCGTCGATGACGAGGTCGGCGCCGACGAGGAAGGCCGCTTGGGGCGAGGCCAGGTACAGCACGGCCGCGGTGACCTCTTCCAGGGCGCCCACGCGTCCGGCCGGGAGCTGGCGGGCGTAGCGTTCGTCGCGGTCGGCGCGGGTCTCGCCCGGGTTGTACGACATCGCGGTGTCGATGGGGCCGGGGCTGACGGCGTTGACGCGGATGCCCTCGTGGACGTGGTCGAGTGCGGCGTTGCGGGTCAGGGCGCTGACCGCGGCCTTCGTCGCTCCGTAGGCCCCGGTTCCGGGGACCCGGACGTGGGCGCCGAGCGTCGAGGAGAGGTTGACGATGGCGCCTCCGCCGTTGCGCCGCATGGACGCGATCTGGTGCTTCATCGAGACCATGGTGCCGGTGAGGTTGACCGCGATCAGGGTCGCCCACTCGTCCTCGTCGATGTCGCCCACGGGGCCCGCGGCGGTGAGCAGGCCGGCGGCGTTCACGGCGATGTCGAGTCCTCCGTGGTGCCGGACGGTCGCGGCCACGAGCCGGGCGACCTGGGCGGAGTCGGTGACGTCGGTCGGGATCGCGGTGGCGTGCCCGCCCTCGGCCTCGATGCGCGCGACGGTCCGTTCCAGCGATCGCGGGCTGCGGCCGGCGACGACGACCCTCGCACCCTCGCGGGCGAAGGCGCGGGCGACGTCCTGGCCGATGCCGGAACCGCCGCCGGTGACCAGAGCGGTCCTGCCTGGGAAACGTGCGGTCATGACTGTCCTTCCGAGTTGGTGATCACGAGGTCGGGGGCGCGGCCGGAGACCCGGCGGGGCAGTCTCCCGGCGGCGAGCGCGGCGAGGGCGAACGCGGCGGCGTCGAGCACGAGGGCCTTGGCGAAGCCGTCGGCGCCGGCGAACAGCGTGCCCGCGACCGCGATGCCCAGGGCGCCGCCGATGTTGAGGACGGTGGGCAGCAGGCCCGACGCGGAGCCGATCGCCTCGGGCGTGACGTTCGCCAGGACGATCGAGAACCCGGCGGCCGTGAACAGCCCGAACGCGGAGCCGCCGGCCAGCAGCGGACCGGCGAGCAGCCACGGACGCTCCCCGACGCCCGCGGCGACGGCGACGGCGAGCGCCGCCATCACGGTGGCCAGCGCGGCTCCCGAGGCGATGAGCAGCCGGTGCCCGTAGCGTTCGGCCAGCCGGGCCGATGCCCGCGAACCCGCGATGGCGGCCACCGCGAAGGGCGCGAACGTCAGCCCGGCCGCGAGCGCGCTGCGGCCGTTGTCCTGGAGGTGGACGGAGAAGAAGTAGGAGAACGAGGAGATCCCCACGTAGAACAGCAGGACGACCGCCAGGCCGCTGGTCGCGCTGCGATCGCGCAGCAGGCTGGGGTGCAGGAGCGTCTCGCGCCCCGTTCGGCCGCGGCGGGCCTGCACCACGGCGAAGGCGGCCAGAACGACGGCGGAGCCGCCCAGGCTGAGCCACGTCCAGGCGGGCCATCCCCGCTGCTGCCCCAGCGCCAGCGGCAGCACCAGCAGGCCCAGCCCGACCGTGACCAGCGCCGCGCCCGTCCGGTCGATCCGGCCGGCCTCGCCGCGCGCGGCGGGCAGGATCCCCGCCGCCGCCAGGACGGCGACGCCGACGGGCACGTTGACCAGGAAGATCAGCCGCCACCCGAGCCCGCCGAGGTCGGCGGTCACCAGCAGGCCGCCCAGGACCGGCCCCGCGATGGAGGCGATCCCCATCGTCGCGCCGTACAGCCCGAAGACCCGGTCCCGGGCCGCGCCGGCGTACGAGGTCTGGACGACCGACAGGACCTGCGGGTTCATCAGCGCCCCGCCGATGCCCTGGACGACGCGGGCCGCGATCAGGACCTGGACGTCCGGGGCCAGCGCGCACACGGCGGACGCGGCGGTGAACACGGCCATCCCGGCCACGAACAGGCGGCGGTAGCCGAAGCGGTCGCCGAGCCGCGCCGCGCAGATCAGCGTGCACGCGTAGGCGAGCACGTAGCCGGCGACGACCAGCTCGACGGTTCCCGGCCCGGCGTCCAGGTCCCGCCGCATCGACGGCACGGCGACGTGCACGATCGTCACGTCCAGCAGTTCCATGAAGGTCGCGGCCAGGATCACCGGCAGGAGCAGGGGGGAGGGGCGCATGCGGCCACCATTCTTGACTAGACAGTCCGAAATCAGGGCAGGCGGAAGGGCGGCGGGACGGCGGGAGGGGTCAGCGCAGCGCGGCCAGCGTCACGCCGATCACGTCGCGCAGTTCCTCGGCGTCCGCTCCCATGCGCGCGGTCACCTGCAAACCGCGCAGGGAGTTGGCGAGGTACCGGGCCAGCGGGCGAAGGTCCCGGTGCCGCGCGGACAGCTCACCGCGCGCCCGGCTCCGTTCCAGTGCGGCGAGGAACGCCTGCTCGGTGCGCTCGGCGCTCCGCGCCACCCGGTCGGCCGCCCGGGCGTCCCGCCCGGCCAGCTCGACCGCGGTGTTGACCATGAGGCAGCCGGGCCGCCAGGCGTCCGACCCCCCGCCCGCCCGAGCGCCGATCACCGAGCCGAAGACCCGCTCGATGGCCCGGAGCCCCGGCTCGTCCCCTTCCAGGACCGCGATCACTTCCTCGCCCAGCCGCCGGTCGTACCGTTCCAGCGCGGCCAGGAACAGCGCGTGCTTGTCCCCGAAGGTGTCGTACAGGCTCTGCCGCTTGATCTTCAAGCGCGCCAGCAGGTCGTCCACCGAGGTGGCGGCGTAGCCCCGCTCCCGGAACACCTCGACCGCGAGATCGAGGACCGCGTCCGGATCGAAGCCCTTCGTCCGTGCCATGCCCCCACCCAAACACTTTCCGGACTACACAGTCAAAATAAACACCGAGCACGAGCCCCCAGCCACGGCACGTGAGCGATTGACCGCGCCCCGCGTCCCATGGCCGCCGCCCAGCCTCCCCATCACAGCGGGGGCAGCCGAACGCCCGCGCAAAGCGTGGCGTCCCGTGGCGACCAGCCGCCGTGGGGCCGCATCGCGGGCAGACCGGACCGGCCCCGCCTCTGGCCACGTCCAGCAGGCGGTCTCGGCGGCCGACCACGGGCTGACAGGCGAACGTGCTGCTGTCCGCGGCGACCGGCGAGGTCAACCGTACGCCCGAGCAGGACGGCGGACGTGGCGAGCGGCCGCACAGTACACCCGCGGCCTGCGCCGGCTCTCCGCCCGACCCGCTGTTCCCGGCGCGTCTCCTCCCGACGTGAACGCCACCCCGGCCACGGAGTCGGCGACGCGCGCCGGTCCTGTCGGGAATACTTGTCGGTACGCCGGTCCACGGCGGCCAGGTGCTCGGGGACCGGCGGTCGGCCGGTAAGGGAGTCATAGAGGTGCGCGGCGACGGGGTCCGGTTCGGCCGGGTCGGCTACCCATGAGCGGCTACGGCATCTCCCGCCAGGACGTACGCGCTTGGCCTACCGATCCGGAGGCCGCGGAGGCGCTGTCGAGCTACCTTGACGGTCTATGCGCCGCCCCGTCCGGGGAGTCAGGTGAGGTGCTGTCGGGCGAGCTGATGGATTTTCGTGGAGCGGACCTCAGTCAGCCCATGCTCGATGGTGCGTTTCTGTTCAACACAGACCTATCGGGAGTGCGGCTGGTCGGCGCGTCACTGGACCGCGCGAACCTCAGCGGCGCCATTCTGCATGGGGCTGATCTGACCGGCGCGAATCTGACCAAGGCCGAAGCCGTCGAATGCGATGCCCGGCACGCCACTTTTGCCGCGGCGACTCTCTTCGCGGTCAACTTCGTAGGTGCGGACCTGCGGTCCGCGGATCTGCGTTCCGCGATCATGAACTCGGCCTCACTGGGCTGGACGCGACTCGACGGCGCCGACCTTCGCAGCGCCTCCTTGCGCTTCTGTCGCTTCGGCCGCCGTGATCAAAACGCGACGGCGCTGGCAGGAGCACGCATCGCCAACTGCGCACTCGACGACGCGACCGGGTTCATCACCGGCCCAGTCGATGTCGGTGAGAAGGCACCGCAGCTGATCGACGGGACCGAACTGCAAGCATGGCTCCAAGCCAGGGGCGCCCCAAAGATCACCGCCGTCGCGCGAGCATGAGGTCGGCTAGGCGGCTCCCGGGGCCTCCCAGCACATGGCGCAACAGCGTTCGCCCAGCTACACGGACTGGGCGGCGGTGCTGGCCTCGCCTACGGGCTTCAGCCCGGACGGGTCGGCGTCGAGCGCGTCAAGGGCAGTACGCAGCAGCGGCTGGCTGTTTGTGAGGACGACCCGTACTGGCGTCCGAGCGTTGTGGCTGGTTTCTGTCGGGCAGGCGTTCAGGGTGACACCTCCCTTGGCCCTTCTGCTCGACCTTGCGGAACAGGCGGGTCAGCACGAAGACCACGCCGAGCGCGGCGAACAGCAGCACGGCGATGAGCGCGCCTGCTCCTATGGTGATGGCATCCATCGAAGATCCCTGTCTGTGGGGGCTGGGCAAGGGGGGACGCGGGGCGGCGGACCGGCGCTAGCCGAACGGACCGTCAGCCGGACGGGGGGCCAGCTCTAGCCGAACGGGGGCCAGCTCTAGCCGGAACGGGCCGTGCGGCGGGGCGTCGTGCGGCGGTGTGTCGTACGGCATGATCAGGAAGCACTCGCGGGTCGTGTCGTAGTCGACGATCGGGGCGGTGCTGGCCGCCGTGAGGCCGGTGCCGGCCGCGTCTCCCGCGACCGGGACGTTCCGTCCGGCCGCCGGGCCGGGCCTGGACGATCGCCGACGAGCCGTCGGCCGCGTTGGCCTCGGCCTGGTCGAAGTCCGGCCCGACGTGCCCGGTGCGGACGATGCACACCACGCCCGCGAAGTCGCGGCGGGACGGCCCGGCGGCGGACTGGAAGACCTGGCGCAACGGCAGTACCAGCGCGCGCGGCGACCGTCGGGGATGCGAGCAGCACCATGACCGCGAGCATCGCGTGCACCGCGCCGCCGATGCTGTGGACCAGCACGGAACCCACCAAGCTCGCGAACCAGCCGAGCATGATGAGCAGCGACAGCGCCATCGTCGCCGGGGCGCCGCCGAGCCCCGCGCCGTCCAGCAGGTCGTCGGCGCCCTCGCCGTCGACACCGGCCCCTGTGTCGGCATCGGCGTCGAGGGCGTCGACTCCCAGGCCACCGAGCAGGACCACGGTCCAGGACCCGGCGACCACCAGCGGCGTGAAGCTGAACAACGCCACTGGAAAACTCAAGACGGCATTAATGAATTGGCCCATGGGTGCGCGCTTTTCTGCGTTGATCGCATGGGCGATGGGGCCTCGCGCGGGGGAGGGCGAGGTCAGAAGAAAGGAATGAGCGGACGGCTCAGACGAGGCGCGAGTGACCGGGAACGGTCAGCGGCTATCCGGGAACGGGAACGCCTCGGACAGGCAAGGATGTGGCAACGGGCTGCGGAAGCGGCGTCGCGTTGAGGGGGCCACACGCTGCGGCTCAGCAGCGGGAACGGTGGTCCTGGTAGGGCTCATCGGCTTCTCCCGGTCGGGGACGCGCTCGTATAGCGCATCTGAATCGCCGACCAGTCTTCCCGGCACACCGGGGGATACATTAGCGCGTTCTTTATGCTGGGTAAAGGGTTCTCCTTCCGTGGGCGGCGTGCAGAGAGCCGCCCCGAGTGGAGTACGGAGAATGGTGCGGGCACTGTCGCCGCAGGTGAACGCGCTGTCGGCGCCGACGCGGGCCGTTCGACGAATGGGGGTTCGGAGCGGCCAGGGGCGGGGGCCACGCTGCGACGGACGTCCGGGCGAAGGCGGAGGCTCAGGCGGAGGGGAGCAGGCGCGTGAGCAGGTGCGCGACGGTGACCACGCCGATCACGGGGGCGTCGGTCCGGCGCGGATCGCCGGAGACGGCGGCGATGGGGCTGCCGGTGCGGGCCATCACGCTGGCGATCTCGATGGCGGTGGCCTCGGCGTCGACGGCGGGCAGCGGCGTCCGGTGCTCGGCGAGCAGGTCGGCGACGGTCCTGCCGGCGAGCTGGTCGCAGAGTTCGTCGTCGTGGATCTCGTCGTAGACGCGCGCGAGCGCGGGGTCGTCTTGGACGTAGCGCGGGATGACGTACCCGAGGAGCTGCGCTCCGGGCAGGACCGCCTTGGGCCGTTCCTCGCCGTCGACGACGATCAGGCCGGGCAGGTCGTGCTCGGCCAGCAGGCGGGCAGCCTCCAGGACTCCGGTGGCCGGGGTCACGGTGGGGTACCGGACGGCGAGTTCACGGGCGCGCACGTTTCGACGTTATACCAGGTCGGAACGTTGTTCTCGGGGGCTCATCGGAGCGGCGGGACGGGGCGTCGCGTGGAGAACGCGTCAGAATCCCGTTAAGGTCGGTCTCTGGTGCGCCGGGAAGTCTGGTCGGCAGTGTCGTTTTCACGTCCTGCGCGACCGAACCCCGGGAAGGGGCCGGCCCACCGATGACCGCTCTGCTCACCGCGTTCGCGGCCCTGCTGCTGCTCGCGGTCCTGCTGTCCAGCCTCGCCCACCGGACCGTGCTGTCCACCGCCGCGCTGTTCCTGGTCGGCGGGTTCGTGCTGGGCGACGGCGTCACCGGGGTGGTGGCGGTCGAACCGGGCGAGGGCATCGTGTCCGGGCTGGCGGAACTGGCGCTGTTCGCGGTGCTGTTCACCGACGGGATGCACGCGGGCTGGAAGGACCTGCGCAGCGCGTGGCGGCTGCCGGGCCGGGCGCTGGGCTGGGGCCTGCCGCTGACGCTGGTGGTGACGGCGGTGCTGGCGCGGTACGTGGTCGGGCTCGGCTGGACCGAGTCGCTGCTGATCGCGGCGGTCCTGACGCCGACCGATCCGGTCTTCGCGGCCGCGCTGGTCGGCAACGACCGGGTGCCGCCGCGGCTGCGGCATCTGCTGAACGTGGAGTCGGGCGTCAACGACGGGCTGATCCTGCCGTTCGTGGTGCTGTTCCTGGCGGTCGCGCAGGGGTCGGGCGACCTGCGTCTGGGCGAGCTGGGCTCGGAGCTGGCGGTCGGTCTGGCGATCGGGGTCGCGGTGCCGTGGACGGCGATCATGCTGGAGCGGACCCGGCTGTTCGCGATCTCGGCCAAGTACGAGCCGTTGAACGCGGTGGCGATCGGCCTGCTGGTGCTGGCGCTGGGCAAGGCCACGCACGGCAACCTGTTCTTGGCCGCGTTCGCCGCCGGGATCACGGTCGCGACGATCGGGGACCGGCATCGGGAGGCGTTCACCGAGTTCGGCGAGCTGGTCGCCGAACTGCTGAAACTGGCGGCGCTGCTGGTGTTCGGGGCGCTGCTGACCCCGGCGTTCCTGGGCGATGTCGGCTGGCGCGGCTGGGTGTTCGCGGTGCTGGCGCTGGTGGTCGCGCGGCCGGTGGCGATCTGGGTGTCGTTCTGGCGGTCGGGGCTGAGCGTGCGCGAGCAGGGCGCGGTGATGTGGTTCGGGCCCAAGGGGTTCGCGTCGGTGGTGTACGGGCTGCTGGTGCTGGAGTCGGGCATCGGCGCGGCCGACCAGATCTTCCATCTGGTCGCGGCCACGATCGTGCTGTCGATCCTGGCGCACTCCTCCACCGACATCGTCGTGGCCCGCGGTTTCGACGAGGAGCACGAGGTCCCCGCCTGGTTCGATCCGATGCTGGACCGGGCCCGTTCCCTGCGCCGCCGCCCCGCCGCCTCCGCGGACGATGATCACTCTCTGTAATGATCGGTATGTCCGTCCGTTCTTTCGCATGACACCTGGGAGGGTTCTTGGCCGCCGTAGCCGCGATCGTCGTCTTCGTCGCCGCCTATGTGCTGATCGCGTCGGAGAAGGTCCACCGGACGGCGGTCGCGTTGGGCGGGGCCGCGCTGATGCTGCTGCTGCACGTCACCGACGCCGAAAAGGCGTTCTTCTCCGAGCGGAGCGGGATCGACTGGAACGTCATCTTCCTGCTGCTGGGCATGATGGTGATCGTCTCGGTGCTGCGCCGCACCGGGATCTTCGAATACGTGGCGATCTGGGCGGCCAAACGCGCCCGCGGCCGGCCGTACCGGCTGATGGTGATGCTCGTGCTCATCACCGCCGTCGCCTCGGCGCTGCTGGACAACGTCACCACCGTCCTGCTGATCGCCCCCGTCACTTTCCTGGTATGCGAACGACTCGCACTCAAGGTCGTGCCGTTCCTGATGGCCGAGGTGATGGCCTCCAACATCGGCGGCACCGCCACCCTGGTCGGCGACCCGCCCAACATCATCATCGCCAGCAAGGGCGACCTGACGTTCAACGACTTCCTGGTGCACCTGGCGCCGCTGGTGGTACTTCTGCTGGCCGTGTTCTGCGGACTGTGCCGCATCCTGTTCCGCTCGGCGTTCACCTCCGACCCCGAACGGATCGCCGCGGTGATGGCCCTGCGCGAACGCGAGGCGATCACCGACCCCCGGCTGCTGGCCCAGGGACTGGCCGTCCTGATCTTGGTGGTCGCGGCGTTCGTGCTGCATCCCGTCCTGCACTACCAGCCCTCGGTGGTGGCGCTGCTGGGCGCGGGCCTGCTGGTCGCCGCGACCAAGGTCACCACCCAGGACGCCCTCAGCGAGGTCGAATGGCCCACCCTGGTGTTCTTCGCCGGCCTGTTCGTCATGGTCGGCTCCCTCGTGGACACCGGCGTCATCGGCAAGATCTCCCACGCCGCCACCGACGTCACCGACGGCCGCCTGGGCCTGGCCACCATGCTGCTGCTATGGGCCTCAGCCGCACTATCGGCGATCGTGGACAACATCCCCTACGTGGCCACGATGAGCCCCATCGTCGCCGACCTCGTCCACCAGCAGGGCGGCGGCGACGGCGGCCACGTGCTGTGGTGGGCGCTGGCCCTCGGCGCCGACCTGGGCGGCAACGCCACCGCCATCGGCGCCAGCGCCAACGTCGTCGTCCTGGGCATCGCCGCCCGCAACGGCCACCCCATCAGCTTCTGGCACTTCACCAAGTACGGCATCGTCGTCACGATCACGACCGTCGCGATCGCCACCCCCTACCTCTGGCTTCGCTACCTATAACCACCCCCAGCACACGGCCCAGCCAACCTGGACTAGCAACCGGCCGCGTGCTCGCAGGCGTCGGCTGTTGGTGCGGATGAACGCCCGGACACTTGCGCTGGTTGCGTCCCTGCGGTCGTGGACGTTCAAACGGGCTGAGTGAGGAAGCCGGCGATGGCGGCGCTGATGGCCGGGTAGTCGTCACCGAGCCAGACCATGTGGCTGGGGGCGGTGCTGGTGAGGAGGCGGGGGCGCGGGATGGCACCCGCCAGGGAACGGGCGTGGGCGTACGAGACCGACCCGTCGTCGCGGGACGCGATCACCAGGGCCGGCTGCGGCAGCCGTTCCGCCGCCCGGGTCACATGGGCTGCGGTTTCGGGTGCGGCCATGACACGCATGTCGTTGCTGAAACCGGCGCCCGAGCGCATCCGGCCGAACAACCCCAGCAGCGCCGCACGGTCGGCGTTGGGAAGGCCGGCCAGCAATTCGCCGACGGGACGTGAGGTCAGATCGGGCAGCAGCAGCCCGCAATGCCGCGTCGGGAGCGCGGCGAGCCAGGGTGCGAATCAGCGCCCAGGTCGCGGCCTGAACGAGCCCGGGGGGAAGGCCACCCCACCGGCCAGGCGGAACGCCTTGAAGCCGGGCAATTGCCGCCGTCCGAGTGCGGCAGCTTCATGGTGTGGCGCGACTCGGCTACGGGTGACTGCCTTTGTGTCGCCGTTCAAGGTCCATTCGTACCGGCGAGCCTGATCTGCCTGCGGCTGTCCCGGACGGCGATCGGCCGCCTTGAGATTGTCGTGGTCCGGTCGTCGTGTGGGCGGCTCTGACATCCGTGCTGCGGGTGTCACATGCTGGCGATGAGCTTGTCGACGCGTTCGTCGACGGAGCGGAACGGGTCTTTGCACAGCACGGTGCGCTGGGCCTGGTCGTTGAGCTTGAGGTGGACCCAGTCGACGGTGAAGTCGCGGCGCTTCTCCTGGGCCTTGCGGATGAACTCCCCGCGCAGCCGCGCCCGCGTGGTCTGCGGCGGCACCGACTTGGCCTCGAAGATCGCCAGATCACGGGTGACCCGCTCCACCGACCCCCGCTTCTCCAGCAGGTAGTACAACCCGCGATCACGGTGCACATCGTGATAGGCCAGATCCAGCTGCGCCACCCGCGGCGAGGACAGCGGCAGGTCGTACTTGCGGCGGTACCGCTCGATCAACTTGTACTTGGTCACCCAGTCGATCTCCCGCGACACCATGTCCAGATCACCGGTCTCCACCGCCCGCAACGTCCGCTCCCACAGATCCAGCACCCGCTTGGACGTCGCATCACCACCCCGCGCGTCCACGAAATCCTTGGCCTTGCCGAAGTACTCCTTCTGGATCTCCAACGACGACGCCTCACGCCCGTTGGCCAACCGCACCTTGCGCCGCCCGGTCATGTCATGACTGACCTCACGGATCGCCCGGATCGGATTCTCCAACGTCAGATCACGCATCACCACCCCGGCCTCGATCATCCGCAACACCAGATCCGTCGCCCCCACCTTCAACAACATCGTGGTCTCACTCATATTCGAGTCACCCACGATCACATGCAGCCGCCGAAACCGCTCGGCATCACCGTGCGGCTCATCGCGGGTGTTGATGATCGGCCGAGACCGGGTGGTCGCCGACGACACGCCTTCCCAAATGTGCTCGGCGCGCTGTGACACGCAGTACACCGCCCCACGTGGGGTTTGCAGTACCTTGCCTGCCCCACAGATGATCTGCCGCGTCACCAGGTACGGGATGAGAGCATCAGCGAGGCGGCCGAACTCGCCTTGGCGGCCGACGCAGTAGTTTTCGTGGCAGCCGTAGGAGTTGCCGGCCGAGTCGGTGTTGTTCTTGAACAGGTAGATATCACCGGCGATGCCCTCCTCGCGGAGCCGCCGCTCGGCGTCGACCAGCAGCCCCTCCAGGATCCGCTCGCCCGCCTTGTCATGCGTCACCAGGTCGACGACGCTGTCGCACTCCGGCGTGGCGTACTCGGGGTGGCTACCCACATCGAGGTAGAGCCGCGCACCGTTGCGCAGGAACACATTGCTGCTACGACCCCACGACACCACCCGCCGGAACAGATACCGCGCCACCTCATCAGGCGACAACCGCCGCTGCCCACGGAAGGTGCACGTGACCCCGTACTCGTTCTCAAGCCCGAAAATGCGCCTGTCCACACCGCGAGCGTATGCTGCCCGGAGCCCGGTTGGCAGTCGCTGAAGCCCCTGATTTCATCCGCCGCGCACAGGCGGTAAGGATCCGTCCGACAGCGCTCCGTAACCTGGCCGATCACGACGGGGTTCCCGGCGGCCTCCGTCGCCGCCAGGTGACACTCGACTTCCTGGCCGAACTCCTCAACCGGTGTCCCCGCCACCCGCGAGCCTCCAAGGGCTTCTCCGGCACACCAACGGCCACCCTCAGTGAGAGTCTCCGAGCCCGGAGTGCGCGTCGGCGTCGTGGCCCGGTGCGACCGGCGCGCGTCGGGGAGCGGGTGCTCGCGTGGTGTCAGGGGGGAGTGCTTGTTCGGCTCCTCGCGCGTCCAAGGTTCGGGAACGTCGGCTGGTGGGACTGAAGTGCATTTCGGTCACGGCCATATCTTTCGGGTCGCCGCGATTGGGGCCGGGATTCCTCCCAGGGAGCCACGCCATCCGTGCGTTGTGGGCGGTGACCGCTGTGTCCCTGGTCGTGCTGGTGGCAGCGTGGGCGGTGGCCATACAACCGAGCACCGCAGCGGCGCGGCCGTGGGGGAGTTTGGGTCAGTCGGCTGCTGGTTCTGAGGCCGTTAGCCGTTGGGTGGGGGGCCGTTCGCGGGTCCGGCGCTGGACGGCCAGTAGTGCGGCGGCGGCTAGCGTCACCGTCCCGGCCACCAGCAGGCTGAGCCGCATCCCGCGCACCGGGTCGCCGTTCTCGGCGACGATCGAACCGAGAACGGCTACGCCCAGTGCCGTGCCCACCTGGCGGGCGGTGTTCACGGTGGCGGCGGCGACGCCCGACCGTTCCCGCGGCACGATCTCCAGCACCGCGGCCGCCGCCGGAGTGATGGCCAGCCCTTGCCCGATTCCCGCGACCACGAACAGCGCGGCGATGACCGGGTAGGCGGTTCCGGTATCGAAGACGGCCATCGCGGCCAGCGACGCGCCCGTCAGCACGTAGCCGGCGAGCATCGGACGCCGTGGCCCGTACGCGGCGTTCAGACGTCCGGCGACCAGTGAGGCCGGCAGAACGGCGAGTGTCATCGGCAGCAGCATCAACCCGGTCTCCATCGCCGAGTATCCGCGCAACTGCTGCATGAACAACGCCGACAGCAGGAAGAGCGAGCCGTTGGCGGCGAACCCCAGCGCGACCGAGGCCAGGTTGGTGACCGCGAACCGGGCGTCGCGGAACAGGCCCACCGGCAGCAGCGGCCGGACGGCCCGGCGCTCGACCGCCAGCAGCAGCACGGCCGCCAGCGCGGCCGCGGCCAGCGCACCGATCGTGACCGGTGATCCCCAGCCATGCGTCCTGGCCTCGATCACCCCGTACGACAACGCGCCCAGCGCGCCGATCACCAGGAGTTGCCCGGCGGGGTCCAGCGCCGCGTGCTCGGGGTCGGCGCTCTCGGGAATCGCGCGCACGCCGATCGCGATGGCGGCCAGCCCCACCGGCACGTTGACCAGGAAGACGCTCCGCCAGCCGAGGGTGTCCACCAGCAGCCCGCCCAGCAGCGGCCCGGCGATGACGGCCAGCGCCCCGGCCATGCCCCAGTAGCCCATGACCCGGGCGCGGGCGCGGGGATCGGGCACCGCCTGCCCGATCAACGACAGGGCACCGGGAACGATCACGGCCGCCGCGGCGCCCTGCATGAACCTGCCGATGACCAGAACCGCCAGCGACGGCGCCGCCGCGCACAGCACCGAGGCCGCGACGAACAACCCGAGCCCGCCGAGGAAGGCGCGCTTGCGCCCGTACCGGTCGCCGAGTGATCCGCCGGACAGCATCAACGCCCCGAGCGCCAGCGCGAAACCGTCCACCATCCACTGCAACCCGGCCAGATCGGTGTTCAGGTCGGCCTGAACGCTCGGGGCCGCCACGTTGACGATCGTCAGGTCCAGCAGCGCCATGAACGTCCCGGAGAAAGCCGAGACCAGCAGCAACACACCTCCAGGCCCCCCACTCCTCTTCTCCACCGTGCTCCCTTCGATCGGCTCGCTGTCACGACGAGCCGACCGTAGAAGCTCAAGCCGACTTGAGAACAAGGCCCTCGCGCCACCGAGTGGCCACGGACACATCCGCCCGCCCCGCTGCTTGGGGCGCTTGCCGAGGAGTGGTCGTGCGCGTGGACGGTGAAAGGGAGCTTGGCCTGGCACGCCTGCCGTAGTGGGCGCGCCCCCGCCCGTACCGCCCCGCGGCAGGCGTTCCGGGACGGGAACGGGTGAACGTCGATGAGTTCTTCGCGGCGGGGCGGAGGGCACAGCGTGGTGCCCGGGGCGTCGACGGCTCCGGTTCGTGTCGCGAACGGATGGTCAGGAGGAGTTCACGCGTGAGCTGAGGGTCGGCATGTTCAGCATCGTTGACGGGTTCGGCGGTCCGGGGCCGCGAGCGGCGCCCTGCTGGGAGTGCGGTGCGCCGGGGAAGGCCAGGGCGGATGGGCCGCCGATGCGGACCATTGGCGGCCCGGCCGTGGTGCGCGGCCTCTTCCAGTTCGGTCTGGTCGGCCGGGGCCGGGTGATGGGCTTCCCGATGATCCACGGCGTGCGGGGGGACGGGGCGGTCTTCGCCGGGATGCCCGTTCTGGAGCTGGGCTTGGTCGGCACCGCCGTGCTCGGCGAGCGCCTCGTACTGCTCGACTGCCGCGTTGACGGGGGCTGGCCCGCAGCGCTGGCGGGTTCAGTGAACGGGGCGCGAGGCCGTGTCGATGATCTCGTCCAGGACGGCGCGGGAGTTGGCCAGCTCGGTCATCATGCGGTCGATCCGGTCCCGTTCGGCGGTGAGTTCGCCGACGAGCCGGGGCGTGGCGATCTCGGAGGGGGCGCCGTCCGCGTCGCGCATGCACGGCAGGAGCTGCGCGATCTTCTTGCTGTGCAGGCCGGCGGCGAACAGCTCCTGGATGCGGATGACCCGGTCGACGGCCCGTTCGGGATAGTCGCGCTGGCCGCCGGGGGTGCGGTCGGACGCGAGCAGGCCCTGCTGCTCGTAGTAGCGAAGCGAGCGCTGGCTCACTCCGGTGCGCCGCGCGAGTTCGCCGATCCGCATGTCGCTGCCTCCCGAAGCCGGTCCGGCGGTTGAACTTGACACTGATGTCAGGTCTTACCGTACCGGCATGACGAACGCACCGGCATCTCGCGACGAGATCTTCGACTACAGCCCGATCACCGAACGCCCCCCGATCGTCTGGCCGGGCGGCGCCCGGGTCGCCGCCTACATCGGGCTCAACGTCGAGCACTACCTGATCGATCGCCCGTCCACGAGCATCTGGCCCGGGACGGCGGACCTGGTCCCCGACCCGCTCAACCACGGCTGGCGCGACTACGGGCCCCGGGTCGGGATCTGGCGCATGATCCAGAGCATGGACCGGCACAGCGTCCGGGCCAGCGTGCTGCTCAACTCCGCCGCGGCCGAGCACTACCCGCAGATCATCAAGGCGGGCCGGGAACGGGACTGGGCGTGGCTCGCGCACGGCCGGACCAACTCGATCCTGCACACCGGCATGGAACCGGACGAGGAGCGCCGCGTCCTCACCGAGATCGTCGACACCATCGCCGACGCCACCGGACGGCGGCCGAGAGGCTGGATGGGGCCCGCGATGACCGAGACGTTCAACACCCCGCGGTTGCTCGCCGAGCTCGGGCTGAGCTACGTGCTGGACTGGACGAACGACGACCAGCCCTACCCGCTGAACGTGCCCGGCGTCATCAGCGTCCCGTACTCGGCGGAGATCAACGACAACATGCTGTTCGGGCCAAGGGCCTGACCGGGCCGGAGTTCGTCCAGGTCGTCAAGGACCAGTACGAGCAGCTCCGCGCCGACTCCGAGCACGGCGGGCGGGTGCTGGCGCTGGCGCTGCACCCGTTCGTGACCGGCCAGGCGTTCCGGGCCAAGTACTTCGACCAGGTCCTGGAGTACCTCACGGCGCAGCCCGACATCTGGCTGACCACCAGCGACGAGATCGCCGAACACTACCGGAGCACGTTGAACGAGTCGGCTTGAGACCCCCGAGGCGACGGGCCGGCGCACGCGCCTGCGCGGGCCCGCCTGCGTAGCCCAGCCCGCCGCCATCCCGAACGTGTCCGCGACCAGATGGGCGACCGGGCGCCGCCTCGTCGCCTGAGCCGCCTGCACGCCGGACAGCGCTAGGAACCTCTCTCGGGGTGGTCGGTCAAGAAACTCACCTACACCCTGTACGGCAGCGGGCCGGCCGCTTCGCGCGCGGGTCGGGAGCCTGTTCATGCCAGTTGGTCGCGGCGGCGGGTCAGGTAGGCGGTCTCGGCGGTGTTGCCTGCTAGTTCGATGGCCTTGTCGTAGGCCGCGCGTGACTGCTCGCTTCGGCCCAGCCGGCGCAGGAGGTCGGCGCGGGTGGCGTGGTACGGGTGGTAGCCGGCGAGTTCGCCCTCAAGCCGGTCGACGGCTGCCAGCGCCACGTCCGGCCCGTCGAGTTCGGCGACCGCGACGGCGCGGTTGAGGGCGATGATCGGCGAGGGGTCGAGGCGGGCGAGCCGGTCGTAGAGGGCGAGGATCTGTGACCAGTCGGTGTCGCGCATGTCGCGGGCGGAGGTGTGCACGGCGTTGATCGCGGCGAGGATCTGGTAGCGGCCCGGAACGGCACCGGCGGCGGCAGCGGCGAGGCGTTCGCGGACGAGCCGGTGGCCCTCGGCGATCAGGGCCGCGTCCCAGGCGGCGCGGTCCTGTTCGGCCAGGGGGACCAGTTCTCCGCCGGACGAGACGCGGGCGGGGCGGCGGGCCTCGGTGAGCAGCATCAGCGCCAGCAGCCCGGCCGCCTCTCCGTCGTCGGGCAGGAGGGCGCGGACCAGGCGGGTGAGCCGGATCGCCTCGGCGGTCAGGCCGGGGCGGAGGGGATCGGTGCCGGGGCCGCTCGCCAGATACCCCTCGTTGAACACCAGGAACAGGACGGCGAGCACGCCGGACACGCGTTCCGGGAGATCCTCCGCGGACGGCACACGGTAGGGGACGCGCGCCGCGCTGATCTTGGCCTTCGCGCGGGTGATCCGCTGCTCCATCGCGGTCTCGCGCACCAGGAAGGCGCGGGCGATCTCGGGCACGGTCAGACCGGCGACCATGCGCAGCGTCAGCGCGACGCGGGTCTGCACGGCCAGCGCGGGGTGGCAGCAGGTGAAGATCAGCCGGAGCCGGTCGTCGTCGATGGCGCCGAGCGGCTCGGGCTCGTGGCCGTACGCCATCTGAGCCTCCTGGTGCTTGTCGCCGCGTTTGCTCTCGCGCCGGATCCGGTCGATGGCCTTGCGGTTGGCGGTGGTGGTCAGCCACGCGCCGGGGTTGGGCGGCACGCCGTCGGCCGGCCACCGCCGCACGGCGGTCGCGAACGCCTCGGCGGCGGCCTCCTCGGCGATGTCGAGGTCGCCGAAGCGCCTGGTCAGGGCGGCGACCACCCGGGCCCACTCCTCGTGGTGGGCCCGGGTGAGCGCCGCGCGCACGTCGGCCATGCTCACGCGTCCAGGAACGGCCGTACCTCGACCTTGCGGTTGCAGGCCCTCGATCCCTCGGCGGCGAGCTTGAGCGCCGCGTCCAGGTCGGGCGCCTCGATGACCCAGAAGCCGGCGAGATACTCCTTCGACTCCAGGAACGGCCCGTCGGTGACCATCGCCTCCCCGCCCCGGTTGTCGACGACGGTGGCCGTGCCGGGCGCGGCGAGGCCGCCGGCGAAGACCCAGTTGCCCTCGGCCTGGAGCCGTTCGTTGAACGCGTCGATAGCTGCGTGCTCGTCCGGTGTGGCGAGGCCGGCCTGGTCGTGGATCACGGAAAGCAGGTAACGCATCTGAGGATGATCTCCTGTGGTGTCGGGACGGTGCCGCGGCGCCTAGTCCGCGTTCCGGAGCCGCGGCCCGGCGCCCTCGGGGATCTCCCCGTGGAGGCGCGGGGCGTAGACGAGCTTCTGCGTACGGCCGTCGAGCACGGTCGACTCGATGAGCTCCAGGTCGAACTCCGGTCCGCCGTGGAAGAGCGCCGCTTCCCCGGCGCGACCCGAGATGGCGGGGAACATGATGACTTCGAGCCGGTCGACGAGGCCGGCGGCGAGCAGGGCGCGGTTCAGCGAGATGCTGCCGTGCGAACGCATCGGGACGTCCGTCGTACGCTTCAGGCGCTCGATCGCCGTCACCGCGTCCTCGTCGATGACCGTCGAGTTCCGCCACCCGAGCGGGTCTTCGAGCCTGCTGGAGAACACGATCTTCGGCAGTTCGTTCAGGCTGTCGTAGTAGGGCTCGTCGTACTCGTCCACGAACTTCCGGAACAGGCGGAACGTCGTCGCGCCGAAGACGAGCACCTGGTCCTGCGCGAAGGTGCGCACCCGGTCCTCGCGGACCTCGGGGCCCTCCTTCCCCAGTAGCCGGGCCAACCCCGGGCCATGCCGTAGCCGTCGAGGCTACAGAAGAAGTCGACGGTGAAGGTGGCGCTCATGGTGCTGCTCCCTTGTCCTGCGCCGCCCCCGCCGGGCGGCTTCACTACTTCCACGAACGCGACCGCCCCGATCCGACACCGGCTTCCGAAAACTTTCCAAGGAGATCGGCGGGCGGATCACCGGTCCGGGCGGTCGGTCCCGTTCCGGTCGGGGGCGGGGAGGGCCCGGGCCACCTCGTCGCGGGAGTGGATGTTCAGCTTGCGGAACACCTTGGCGACGTGGTCCTCGACGGTGCGGCGGGAGACGAAGAGGGCCTGGGCGATCTCGCGGTTGGTGCGGCCGCCGGCCAGCAGCCGGGCGACGTCGCGTTCGCGGGGGGACAGCTGGTTGCCGTAGCCGCGCGAGCCGCGGTGGGACGGGGTGGCCGCGCCGGCGCCGCGGATGAGCTTGCGGCAGCGGGCGGCGTCCATGCTCGCGCCGAGCGTCTCGTAGGAGTCGGCGGTCGCGGTGAGGACGCCCACGGCGCCGGGACGGTCCTCGGCCGACTGCTCGGTGAGCTGGGCCGTACGGTACGGCAGGCCGAGGCGGCGGGCGCGGCGGATCGCGGTCTCGAAGTGCCGGGCGGCGGTGGACGGTGCGCCGTCGGCGCGCGCGAGGTGGGCGCGGCAGGCGGGGAGCGCCGCGTGAGCCAGGGGTGCGTCCAGGCCGTTCAGCCCGGTGTCGAGCTCGGCGGTCAGGACGCGCGCGTCCGCGGAGCGTCCGGCCGCCAGGTACGCCTGGACCGCCTGGGGGGCGAGGTCGCCCGCCCACGCCCACAGGCCCTTGCGGCGCAGCAGCGCGGCGCCCTTGTCGGCGTGGGCGCAGGCCGCGTCGGTGTCGCCGCGGTTCAGCAGCATGGTGATCATGCCGCCGGTCGCGGCGAGCGCGACCGGGATGATGGCGGAGTCGGCCTGGGCCATGCGGGTGGCCTGGAAGCTGTGCTCGGCCTCGGTCCATTCGCTGCGGGCGGTGGCGAGCCAGCCCGCGACGAGCTGGATCTCGCTGGTGACCGGGAGCAGGTGGGCGTAGGTCTCGGCGAGCCCGCGGGCCCGTTCCGGGAGGTCGGCCCAGTCGCCGCGGTACCAGTCCAGCCGGAGCCGGGTGGCCTCGGCGGTGCCGACCACGTACGGGGCGCCGGCCCGCGCGGCGAGGTCCAGGCCGGTGCGCAGGAACTCGCGCGCCCGGCCGTAGTGGCCGGTCCACGAGCACGCGTCGGCCACGTTGCAGTGCGCCCGCGCCAGCTCGCGGAGCTGCGCGGAGTCGGTGACCCGCGCCGGCTCGGGCAGCAGCTCCAGCCGGTCCCACGCGTGCGGGTCGCCGGAGATGAGCCCGGCGCCGAGCGTGTAGGCGAGCAGGGACGTCCGCAGCACGCCCGGCGGCATGCCGGCGACGCTGTCGTCGAGCTGGTCCAGCCACAGGCGGTTCGTGGCGCTCGGCGTGCTGCCGAGGTAGGGCAGCGCGAGCACCGCCATGCCCCGGAGCCTGTGCTCGGGGTGTTCGCGCAGCGCCTCGACGGCCACCTCGATCTGCGCGCGGCCCCGGTCCATCTCGCCGGCCTCGCGGATCAGCAGCAGGCCGAGCCACAGCCGCACCACGCCCCGGACCTCGACCGACAGCCGCGGATCCGACAGCAGCCCCTCGATCTGCGCGGTCACCCCGTCGTGGTGCAGCCCCGTCAGCGCGTACCGGCACAGCTTCATGACGAGCCGGTCGACGTCGGCGGACGGGACGGCCGGGTCGGCGACGACGGCGCGCAGCAGCTCGATCCCGGTGTCGGCGTCGCCGGCGTCCATCGCCGCGTCGGCGGCCTCCTCGCTGTAGCGCAGCCAGTCGCCGGGCAGCCCGGCGTGCCGGGCGTGGGCGGCGAGCCGGACGAGCGGGGGCGGGTCGAGCTTGGAGAGCATCCGCACGGCGCGGCGGCGCAGCGCCTGGCGGCGCGGACCGGGCAGGGCGTCGTGGACGGCGCGCTGGGCCAGCACGTGCCGGAAGCCGTACTGGTTCTCGGCCGTCTCCACCAGCACCGCGGCGTCCAGCAGCCGGGTGATCCGGCCCCGGCCGCCGACCCCCGCCACGGCGGCCAGCATCTCGGCGGTGGCGGGGGCGCCGAGGACGGCGGCGGCCTCCGCGACCGCGCGGGCGCCGGGGGGCAGCGTGTGCAGGCGTTCCAGCATGGCCTCGCGCAGCAGCGCCGGGACCTCCAGGTCGTCCAGCAGCCGGCGCGCGCAGGCCCCGTCGGTGCGCAGCGCGCCGCCGTGGTCGCGCAGCGCGTAGATCATCTCCTCCACCACGAACGGGATGCCCGCGGTGCGCTGCCGCATCACCTCGGCGAACCCGGGCGACACCGCGCGGTCGCCGAGGATCGCCTCCACCATCCCGCGCACGCCCGCGGCGTCGAGCGGGCCGAGCACCAGGTGGGCGCTCGTGGTGCCCGGCGGCGGGCGGAACGCTCCACCGAGCGGAGCGTCGGCGGGCAGGTCCTCGCGGCGGAACGTCGCCACCAGCGACAGGCCCGGCGGCGGGTCGCTCATCACGAACCGCAGCATCTGCCGGGTGCCCTCGTCGGCCCAGTGCAGGTCCTCGATGACCAGCACCGTGCGGCCCAGCGCGGCCAGCAGGTCGCGGACGGCGCGGAACAGCCGGTGGCGTTCGGCGGCCGGGTCGCCGAGCGGCTCCGGCGGCGGCGGCAGCCGGTCGGCGAGCTCGGGCAGGTAGGGCCGCAGCGCCCCGGTCACCGCGCTCGGCTCGCCGAGCCGGGCGCCGCACGAGCGCAGGCACTCGAAGATCACGCCGTAGGGGAACGGGTCGCGCAGCGGCTGGCAGTGCCGCACCGCCGGCCACGCCGGGCCCCCGCGCAGCGCGGTCACCAGCTCGGTGACCAGCCGGGTCTTGCCGACGCCCGCCTCGCCCTCCACGAACACCACCGACGGGGCGGCCGCGGTCGCCGCGGTCAGCGCCTCCAACTCCCGGCCGCGCCCGATCAGGACCGGCGAGCTGGTCCGGACGATGGCGCTGGACGCTTCGAGCCGTGTCGCGTGGGTCATCCCAACTCCTTTCGGAGCACCCCTGGCAGCTTCGGCCGACCCAGAGGATAAGCGCATACGGGCAGCAGCGAAACAGTTCCGTCGCGCATTCGAGAAACCCGTATCCCTACGGGGTGTTGCCACGGTTGTTCCACGCTCCGCGGCCGTGGACGGTAAACGCTGAGCGGCCGACCCCCACTCCGACACCCCCGCCCCGGCCGTTCCTCCGGACCGCCTCGCGGCGTCCGGTGCAAGGGAGAAAGGCGGAGCGCTCATGCGACGAACCGAGCCGTTCCCGACCGCCGGCGCCATTCGGCCGTCCCGGCCCGAGCCGGTGCTGGAGGCGTGCCATGCGTAGGACGAGGTTCGCGGCGTTCGCGGTCGGCGCCGCGTCGGCGGTCGTGCTGGCCGGGGCCGCCGTCCCCGCCATGGCCGCAGGCCCCGAAGGCACCGTGCGGCAGGCCCGGCAGCATGTGCCCGGCCAGTACATCGTGGTGCTGAAGGACGGTGCGCCGCGTGCCGCCCGCGGCCAGGCGTCCGCGTTGGCGGACCGGTACGGCGGTGAGGTGGCGCGCACCTACTCCGCCACGTTCAACGGGTACTCCGCCCGCCGCATGACCGGCGCGCAGGCGCGCAGGCTGGCCGCCGACCCGTCGGTCAAGGCGGTGTACGAGGACGGCACCGCGCGGGCGGCGGGCGAGCAGCCGAACCCGCCGTCCTGGGGCCTGGACCAGATCGACCAGAAGACCACCGCCCTGGACAGGAAGTACGCCTACGCCAACGAGGCCGACGGGGTCACCGCCTACGTCATCGACTCCGGGGTCAGGAAGGACCACACGGAGTTCGAAGGGCGGGCCTCGTTCGGCTACGACTTCGTCGACGACGACACCGACGCCAGTGACTGCTTCTGGCACGGCACGCACGTCGCCGGGACGATCGCGGGCAAGACCGTCGGCGTCGCGAAGAAGGCCGAGGTCGTCGCGGTCCGGGCGCTCGGCTGCGCCGGTACGGCGCCGGACTCGGCGACCATCAGCGCCATGGAATGGGTCGCCGCCAACGGCAAGAAGCCCGGCGTGGTCAACATGAGCCTGACGACGGACACCCCCGGCGTCGGCGACGAGCAGGTCAAGGCGCTGGTCGCCAAGGGCTTCGTCGTCGCGGTGGCGGGCGGCAACAACGGCGAGGACTCCTGCGGCGTCAGCCCGGCGCGGGTGCCCGAGGCGATCACGGTCGGCTGGATGAACCAGGGCGGAGGCCGCAGCGGCAACTACGGCACCTGCCTCGACCTGTTCGCGCCGGGCGGCAACATCTACTCCGCCGACCACACCGGCTCGTACCGCAACGGCAGCGGCACCTCGATGGCCACGCCGCACGTCACGGGCGCGGCGGCCATGTACCTCCAGGCGAACCCCGGCGCCACGCCCCAGCAGGTACGGGACGCGCTGGTGGAGCACGCCACCCCGGGACTGGTCACCAACCCCGGCTCGGGCTCGCCGAACAAGCTGCTCTACACCGGGTTCATCGACGGCGACGGCCCCGGCCCCGGCGGCTGCGACGGCACGACCAGCAGCGAGCGGGTGGCCGTACCGGACGCCGGCGCGGCCGTCACCAGCACGATCACCGTCGAGGGCTGCGAAGGCAAGGCGCCGTCCACCCTGCCGGTCAAGGTCGACATCGACCACCCGTACACCGGCGACCTCGCGATCGATCTGATCGGCCCGAGCGGGACCGTGTACGGCCTGAAGAAGTCGGGGGACGTCGGCGAGGCCGCCGGCGTGCACACGACCTACACCGCCGACGCCTCCCGCGAGAACGCCGACGGCGCCTGGAAGCTCCGGATCAGGGACGTCTACAAGTTCGACGCCGGCACCCTGACCGGCTGGTCGCTCACCTTCTCTCCCCCCACCCTGAAGGACCGTCCATGAGACCCACCCGGCTCCTCGTCCTGGCCTGCGCCGCCGTCACGGCCCTCGTCCCGGCGTCCGCCGCCGCGGCGCAGTCGGCACCGGCCGCACACGTGGCGCAGGCGGCGCCGCGCCCGCCGGTCAGCATCGCCGCCACGCCCACCGACCAGCTCGTCCCGGACCTGCGCCCGTCGCCGGGCGTCGTCAACGGGCAGCCCACGACGGTCAAGGAGCACCCCTCCGTCATCGCCGGGCTGCGCGTCGGCGGCGGCAACGCCCAGGGGCAGTCCTGCACCGCCTCGGTCGTCGGCAGGCGAACGATCCTCACCGCCGCGCACTGCATGATCGACGTGGGCGGAGCCAAGAGCTACCTCTACGGCGACGACGACCTGAACACCGCCGGCGACGAGACGTTCCGCACCAAGGTGGCCTCGTTCAAGGCGCACCCCAAGTACACCGGGGCGGGAGGCTGGAAGACCGGTTACGACGTCGCCGTGGTCACCACCGAGGACGACATCCCCGTCCCGCAGGCCCAATGGGCCAAGGTCGCGGGCTCGGGGACGCCGCGCTCACCCGGCCAGGCAAGAACGGCTTCGTCCTCGGCTACGGCAAGACCGCGGCGAGCGGCGGCCTCTCCGGGCGGCTCGACAAGGCCGCGCTGCCGGTCAACGACGCGGGCGACTGCCAGGTGTTCGACGTCAGGGTCAATCCGGACCTGATGGTCTGCACCGGCTACGACGACGGCCACATCGGGATCTGCTCCGGCGACAGCGGCGGACCGTACACCGTGGACGGCATCGTCGTCGGCGTCGTCTCCTGGGGCGCGGGCAACTGCGACCGCTACAGCATCATGTCGCGGCTGACCAACGAGATGGGCGACTGGGCCAAGAACGAGATCGGCGGCCAGGACCCGCCCGGCGACGGGAAGTTCACCGTGGGGCTCAGCCCGTCCTCCGGCTCCGTCGACGCGGGCAGGACCCTGTCGACCACCGTGACGAGCAAGGCCGGCGACCAGGGCCCGGAGAAGCTCGACCTGTCCGCCTCGGGCCTGCCGGACGGCGCGACCGCCACGTTCCAGCCCACCTCGATCACCTCGGGCGACAACGCCAAGCTGACGTTCCAGACGACGGCGGGCACGCCCAAGGGCACCTACAAGGCCACGGTCACCGCCTCGGGGCCGTCCGGGAAGAAGACCGCCACCTACACCCTCACCGTCGGCGGCGACTCGCCTTCCGACGGGCCCCGTCCCTCGGTCTCGCCCTCCTCGGGCAGCGTCTCCCGCGGCGGTCTCGCCCAGCCGACGGTCACCGTGACCGGCGGGACGGGCGCCAGCAGGCTCACCGCGTCCGCCCCGGGCCTGTTCTCCGCCCCGATGTTCTTCCCGCAGACCGTCGAACCCGGCGGCACCTCGACGATGACGGCCTTCGCCCCCTTCCAGCCGGGCACCTACAAGGTCACCATCACCGCCACCGACACGGCCGGCAAGTCCGGCACGACCGACTACACCCTCACCGTCCGCTGACCACCATCCCCGCTTCCGCGCCCCTGCCGGGTGACCGCTGCGTCCGGCAGGGGCGCGGACCCATTTCCCGCACGCCGGCCGTCCAGGCCCAACGCCCGGGAGCGCCGCCATGCTCGTACCGCTGGTCAGGCTTCAACGCGCGGCCGGGACCTGACCCAGGCGGCGAACGCCTCGGCGGCGTCGACGACCCGGTCGAAGCGCAGCGAGTGGAACAGGTCGAAGGCGTGCTGGGCGCCGGGCAGTTCGGCGTAGACGACCGGGGAATCGGAGATGCCGCGCAGCTCTTCGGCGAAGCGGCGTGCCGTCCGCACGGGAACGAGCGTGTCGGCGTCGCCATGGACGATCAGGAACGGCGGCGCGTCGGCGCGGACGTGCGCCATGGGCGAGGTGCCGGACCCTTCGGGGTACCCGTAGTAATCGCCGTAGTAGCCGTACAGGCAGATCGCCGCGGTGACGGAGGTGTCGGCGGTCTCGAAGCCCGGCTGGTACGCGGGGTCGTTCTGGGTCAGCGCGCACAGCGACGTCAGGTGCGCGCCGGCGGAGCTGCCGGCCACGAACGGCGCGCCGGCGCCGGCGCCGTACTCGTGGCCGTGCTCGCGCGTCCAGGCGATGACCTTCTTGGCGTCGGCGAGGTGGTCGAGGAAGCCGGCCTCCGGCCTGAGACGGTAGTCGGCGCTGACGCACACCCAGCCCTGGCCGGCCAGCCGGTAGAGGAGCGGCCTGGCCTCGCGGTTCTTGCGGCCGCCGGAGTAGCCGCCGCCGTGGAAGTAGACCAGGACCGGGCCGCCCTGGGGAGCCGAGCGGTGGCGGTAGACGTCCAGGCGGTTGCGCCTGCCCGCGTCGCCGTAGCGGAGGTTGGCGATCCGCTGGACGTCCCGGCGCCGCACGTACATGCCGAGCAGCACGCGGCCGTACGGGAGGCGGCGGCGCAGCCCGGCGGCCAGTTCGGGGGCCAGGGCGTCCCGCCACCCGGAGCCGAGGCCGTCGCGCAGAGCGTCGTCCAGCGCGGGACCGGCCATCGACTGCCGCCGGGCGACGACCGCCAGGCCCGCGCAGGTCGCGACCGCGAGCACGACCACGAGCCGGGCGCCGAGCGACCCCAGATCCCGTTGCGCGGCCGCGATCGCGGTCGAGACCAGCAGCAGGAAGATCGCCACGAACGGCACCTCGTTCGGCACCATGCCCAGCCGGAAGCCGAGGTTGGCCAGCAGGTTCGGCCTGCGCGGTGGACGCAGCGCCATCATGGTCACGCACGCGACGAGTCCCGTACCGAAGAGATAGCCGTAGGGCACTGAACGCCTCCTTGCTCAGGGGAGCTCCCAGCGTGGCCCGCGGCGGAGGGTTCGGAATCGGCCGCGCGACGGCGGTCGCTTCGACCGCGGTGGAGCCGGCCACCGACTTTGGTCGGTGTCGGCGCGGGACGGCGCGAAGCTAGCCTGAGCCGGTGAACACCGAGGTCAACCGCCGGCCGATCCCGCTCGCCGCGGAGGCGTCCGTGGCCATCGCGATGGGCGCCCTGATCGCCGTGACGGTCTGGGGCCAGCTCGTCGCCCGGCAAGGGCCGGCTCTGCCGTGGCTGGACGTCACCGTGGGCGCGGTCGCCTTGGCACTGGTGCCGGTCCTGTTGCGGCGGCCGGTCCCGGGAGCCCTGGCGCTGACCGCGCTGGCGGCGCTGTCGCCCGGGGCGACCGCTCCGGCCACCACGGCGGCCCTGCTGGTCGCTCAGCGCCGCCCGTTCCCCGTGGCCGTGGCGGTGGCGGTGGCCGGTGTCGGAGCGCACCTGGTGCAGGGGCTGTGGCGGCCTAGCGGCGGGATCTCGTTCGGCTGGTGGGCGGCGCTGATCGTGGTCAGCTACGGGGCGATGGT
Organism: Actinomadura sp. J1-007; assembly: GCF_009793335.1. Taxonomy (GTDB): domain Bacteria; phylum Actinomycetota; class Actinomycetes; order Streptosporangiales; family Streptosporangiaceae; genus Spirillospora; species Spirillospora yumaensis. The sequence goes on from NZ_WING01000001.1 coordinate 7,398,553, forward strand.
CGGCTGGGGGACGTTCGCCCAGGCGCGCCGGGCGCTGCTGGAGTCGCTGCGTGAACGCGCCCTCCGCGCCGAGGCCGAGCAGGGCCGCCGGGTGGCCGAGGCGCGGATGATGGAACGGACCCGGATCGCCCGCGAGATGCACGACGTTCTGGCGCACCGGCTGTCGCTGCTGGCCACCTACGCGGGCGCTCTGGAGTACCGCCCCGACCTCGCCCCGAACGGCTGGCCAAGGCCGCGGGCGTCGTCCGCGACGGGGCGCACCTGGCCCTCGACGAGCTCCGCCAGGTGATCCTCGTCCTGCGCGAGGACGAGGAGGACGGCGAGGACGGGTCCCGGCCGCAGCCGGTGCTGGCCGACCTGCCGCGCCTGGTGCAGGAGTCGCGCGACGCGGGCGCCGAGGTGGAGCTGACCGACGCGGTGGCCGACCCGGACGCGCTGCCCGCCGCCACCGCCCGTACGGCCTACCGCGTGGTGCAGGAGGGGCTGACCAACGCCCGCAAGCACGCCGCGGGCACGCGGGTCCGCGTGGCGTTGGAGGGGCGTCCCGGGGACCGGCTGGCCATCGAGATCCGCAACCGGCTCCCGGCCGGCCCGGACGCCGCGCCGGCGATCCCGGGCAGCGGCACCGGGCTGGTGGGCCTGACCGAGCGGGTGCGGCTGGTGGGCGGGACCTTGGACCACCAGGCCGCCGGCGGGGAGTTCCGGCTGCGCGCCTGGCTACCATGGCCGGCGTGAACCGCCCCCTGCGCGTCCTGATCGTGGACGACGACCCCCTGGTCCGCGCGGGCCTGTCGATGATGATCGACGGCGCGGGCGGCATCGAGGTGGTCGGCGAGGCGTCCGACGGCGACGAGGTGACCGCCGCGGCCGACGCGCACGCGCCGGACGTGGTGCTGATGGACCTGCGGATGCCGCGGGTGGACGGCATCACCGCCACCGGACGGCTGCGGGCCCGTTCGCGTCCACCCGAGGTGATCGTGCTGACGACGTTCGACACCGACGAGAACATCCTGCACGCGCTGCGCGCCGGAGCGAGCGGCTTCCTGCTCAAGGACACCCGGCCCGCCAAGATCGTCGAGGCGGTCAGGACGGTCGCCGCGGGGGACCCGATCCTGTCACCGCAGATCACCCGGCGGCTGATGGACCGGACGGCCGTGCAGGCCGGGGCGTACAAGAAGGCCCGCGCCGCGCTGGCCACGCTCAGCCCCCGCGAGAACGAGGTGGCGCTGGGGATCGCGCGCGGGCGCAGCAACGCCGAGATCGCCGAGGAGCTGTTCATGACGGTCGCGACCGTCAAGGCGCACGTGTCGCACATCCTGACCAAGCTCGACCTGGACAACCGCACCCAGATCGCGCTGCTGGGCCACGACGCGGGCCTGGCCTGACACCCCGAGGGCCCTCGCCGCCCTCGGCGGGCCGGCCGAATCCGCGGCCGACGCGCCGAAGGCCGTTCAGGCGCTACATCTGCTGGTGGCCGTAGAAGGCGCGGACGCGTGCGGCCAGACCGTGTTCGTCAAGCTCGACGACGTCGAGCACGCTGTTGCCGTTCTCCCGCCGGTAGAGCAACGCATAGCCATTGGGGCCGGACAGCAGCGCCTCCTCGGTGAAGGACAGGTCGGGAGCCAGTTCCAGCCCGAGCTCGAAATGCCTGCGCAGTTCCTCCTTGCCGCGGAGCCGGCCGTCGGGGCGGCCCCAGCGGCGCACCACCGTCGAGGCGGCGAAGTCAACGTCGTCGGCATAGCAAGCCATGATCGCGTCGAGATCGCGTGCCTTCCACGCCGCGAGCCAGGCGTCGGCATGGGCTCGAAGATCCATGCCAGCACTATCCCATCCCGCCCGGGCGGCACCGCGCCGGGCCAGCCCGACGCGGTGCGCGGTGCGCGGTGCCGGTGCCGCACAGCGCTCGGAAGGCGGGCCGCCGTGCCCCCAGCCGCGCGCCTTGCTAAGCGGACCATGGTCCGTTAGTGTTCCGGGAAGAGATTCGGACCACGGTCCGCTTACTTGAAGGGTCAGACCATGAGCCGTTTGCTGCACGTCTCCGCCTCGCCGCGCGGAGCGTCCTCCGAGTCGCTGGCGCTCGCCGCCACGTTCCTCGACGCCTACCGGGAGACCCACCCCGGCGACACCGTCGAGCACCACGACCTCTGGGACGGCACGCTCCCGGAGTTCGGCCCCGCCGGAACCGGAGCCAAGATGGCGGTCTTCGGAGGCGCCGACCCGTCCGGCGCCGAGGAACGCGCCTGGACGGCCGCCCGCGCCGTCTTCGAGCATTTCGACTCCTACGACCGCTACCTGTTCAGCGTCCCCATGTGGAACGCGGGCGTGCCGTACATCCTCAAGCAGTTCATCGACGTCATCTCCCAGCCGGGCTGGGTGTTCGGCTTCGATCCCGAGCAGGGCTACACCGGTCTCCTGAAAGACAAGAAGGCGGCCGTCGTCTACACGGGCGCCGTCTATGGCGACGGCCGCGGACCGGCCTTCGGCGCCGACTTCCAGAGCACGTTCTTCGACGACTGGCTGCGCTGGGCCGGGATCGCGGACATCACCACCGTGGAGTTCCGTCCCAACCTCGCCACCGCCGACGCCGAGACGGGACGCCGCGAAGCCCACGCCCGGGCCCGCGAGGAGGGCAAGCGCTTCTGACAGGGAGGTCGCGGCCCCCATGCCCGGCCCCCATGCCCGGCCGGGCATGGGGGCCGGCTCACTTGCGGGGGACGAAAAGAGCGTTTATGGTTGGTTGAGTCAAACCAACCAATTGCGGGGGGAGTGGCGGACGATGGGGGACGCCGCGGACCGGGAAGGCCGGTCGGAGCAGCGGGAGGCCGCCGACCGCGTGGCGGCGGCGCTGGCCACGGTCGGCAACTGGATGTTCGCCCCGGCCACGCGGCGGCGGATCATGGCCGCCTCGGGGCTGGAGATGTCGCTGGGGGACTACACGCTGCTCGCCCAGGTCTCGCTGCACGGGCCGGTGCGGCTGTCGGTGCTGGCCGGGCAGATGGAGGTGGACAAGTCCACGCTCTCGCCGCCCGCCAAACGCCTGGAGGCGCGCCGGCTCATCGAGCGGCGGCCCGACCCGGCGGACGCCAGGGCGCAGCTCGTGAGCGTCACGCGGGAGGGCAGGCTCGCCATCCGCGAACTCTGGAAAGCACGCGCGGAAGCCGTTGCCTCGCTCATGTCCGACTGGGAGCCGTCCGACATCGAGCACCTGGCCGAAGGGCTCGGCGCTTTCGCCGAAGCCATCAAGAAAAGCTCCTAGCAGTTCTTTGAACGCGCGCTGACCGTCGTCACCGCGCTCTGACTTCCTGCGCCTTTCGCGCCGCGTTCTATACGCCTCCGATGACCCGTGTCCCGTCCCGGTCATTGCGGGTTCTCCTGCCCATTCCCTTTCGGCCGCGCGCCGGCTTTCGTCGGCGTTCTGCCCATCCACGGAGTGAGAGATCACATGCGTTCTGTTGTGCTGCCCGAATTCGGTCCGCCGGACCGGCTGCGCGTCGCCGAGACGCCCGAGCCCCGGCCGGGCGCCGGCCAGGTCACGGTGCGCGTGGCCGCCGCCGGCGTCCAGTTCCTGGAGACCCAGATCCGCTCGGGGACGATGCGCGGAGCGCTCGGCGGCGCGCCGCTCCCGGTGGTCCTCGGCAAGGAGGTCGCGGGCCAGGTGACCGCGGTCGGCCCGGACGGCGACGCGGACCTCGTCGGCGCGCGGGTCCTGGCCGCCACCGCGGGCACCGGCGGCTACGCCGAGGTCGCCGCCGTGCCCGCCGACTCGCTCGTCCCGGTGCCGGACGGCCTCGACCTGCATGAGGCGGTCGCGATCCACCGGAACGGGGCCACCGCCCAGGGCCTGGTCCGGGCGGCCCGCGTCGCCGCCGGGGATCGCGTGCTGGTGCAGGCCGCCGCGGGCGCCGTCGGCACCGTCCTGGTGCAGTTGCTGAAACGCGCCGGCGCCACGGTCGTCGGGGCCGCGCGCGGGGAGCACAAGCTGGCGCTGGTCCGGAGCCTCGGAGCCGACCACGCGGTCGACTACTCGCTGCCCGGCTGGACCGACCGGGTCCGCGACGCCGTCGGCGGTTCCGTCGAGGTCGTCTTCGACCATGTCGGCGGCGAACCGGGCCGCGCGTCGTTCGAGCTGCTCACCCCGGGCTCCGGACGGCAGATCGTGTTCGGGTTCTCCGGCGGTACGCCGCTGGACGTCAAGCCCATGGAGCTGCTCGGCCGGGGCCTGACCCTCACCGGCTTCAGCGCGGGACTCATCTGGAGCAGGCCCGCCCACGCCCGCGACCTGGTGGACGAGGTCCTCGGCCTGGCCGCAGCGGGCTCCCTCAGGCCGGTGGTCGGCCAGCGGTTCCCGCTGGAGCGGGCGGCCGACGCGCATGCCGCCGTCGAGGCGCGCGGCACCGTCGGCAAGACCCTGCTCATCCCTTGAACGCCTGGAAACAGGTTCCCATCACCGCATATATGTAGGAGAGAACGGCATGTCATCGAAGATCTTCGTCGCCGGAGCGACCGGACTGCTCGGCGGACGGATCGTCAGCGCCCTCCTCGACCAGGGCGCCTCCGTCCGGGCCCTGGTGCGGCCGGGCGTGGACGCGGAGAAGAAGGCGGCGATCAATGCGCTCCAGGCCCGCGGCCTGGAGGTGGTCGAGGGCGACATCACCGACCCGGCGGCACGGCTGGCCGACGCGATCGGCGACGCCGCGACGGTGGTCTCGGCCGTCCAGGGCGGCCCCGACGTGATCGTGGACGGGCAGGTCAACCTCGTGCGCGCCGCCGAGAAGGCCGGCGCCGGACGCTTCATCCCGTCCGACTTCGCCGTCGATGTGACCAGGCTGGAGGACGGCGACAACTTCATGATCGACTGGCGGCGCCGGGCCGCCGCCGCGTACCGCGAGGCCGACCTCAACGTGGTCTCGGTGCTCAACGGCGCGTTCTACGAGGTCATGCTCGGTTTCATGGGGATCGTGGACTGGGAGCGGGGCACGCTGTCGCACTGGGGCGACCCCGACCAGCCGCTCGACCTGACCTCGGTGGCGGACACGGCCGCCTACACCGCCGCCGCGGCGCTCGACCCCGGCGCGGCCGGCACGCTCCGGTTTGCCGGTGAGGTCGTCTCGTTCCGCGGGTTCCACGAGGCGGTCGAGCGCGGTTCCGGCCGGCGGCTGGAGCTGCGCAACCTCGGCACCGCCGACGAGCTGCGCGCCGAGATCGAACGCCGGGCCCGGCTCACCGAGAACCCGTTCGACTACGTCGCGCTCCAGTACCAGTGGTGCATGGTGAGCGGGAAGGGCAAGTTCGCCACCCTGGACAACGCCAGGTACCCGCAGGTCACGCCCGTGTCGGTGGCCGACTTCGTGCGGGCCTCCGCCTGAGCACGTGAAACCCCGCTCCCGTCCGGTGCTCGGACGGGAGCGGGGGAGCGGTCAGCCTGTGGTGACGTGCGCGGGGTCCGGCGTCTCGGCGGCCGTCGCGGGCGGTGGGGCGAGGCGGGGCAGGACGAGGCTGACCAGCAGTCCGGCCACCATTCCGGCCGCGGTCAGCAGCACCACGACGAGCTCGCCGTGGGCGGTCGCCGAACGCAGGGACTCGCCGGACTTGCCCTCCGTGCCGATGTCGGCGAGGGCGGTGAACACCGCCAGGCCGATCGCGTTGCCGATGTTGAGGGCGGTGGAGGCGATGCCGTTGGCGACGCCCTGCTCGTGGGCGGCGGTGCCGGTGGCGGCGGCGATCCACATCGCCGTCCAGACGATGCCCTGGCCGACGCCGGAGACGACCAGTCCGGGCACCAGCAGGCCGTAGCCGGCGTCCGCGTCGAAGCCGATCGCCAGGACCGCCGTGCCGACGGCGCCGATCGCGAAACCGATCAGCAGGGTCGTGCGCAGGCCGATGCGGGTGGTCAGCCGTTCGCCGAGCTGCGTGCCGGTGGCGATCGCCACCGAGGGGACCAGGAACGCCATTCCGGTCTGCAACGCGCTGTAGCCGTGCACGCTCTGCATGAGCACGGTCAGGAAGTAGGGCAGCACGCCGTAGGTCGCCATGTAGATGAACGTGACGCTCATGCCGATGGTCAGGCTGCGGTTGCGGAACAGCCGGAACGGCATGAGCGGGTCGGCGCTGCGCCGTTCGATGGCCGCGAACGCCGCCAGCAGCACCGCGGCCAGCAGCAGCGCGCCGATCACCAGCGGGCTGCCCCAGCCCTCCTCCGGCCCCTCCACCAGGGCGAACACCAGCAGCGTCGCGCCGCCGGTGACGGTCAGCGAGCCGGGCAGGTCGAAGCGCCGCCGCTGCCCGCGGGCCGGGTCGCGCGGGATCACCGCGAGCGCGGCCAGGGCCACGAGGGCGGCCAGCGGGACGTTGACGTAGAAGACGGCGGGCCAGCCGAAGTTCTCGGTGAGCACGCCGCCGAGCAGCGCGCCGATGGTCAGGCCGCTGGCGCCCGCGCCGCCCCAGACCGCCAGGGCCCGGTTGCGCTGCGGCCCCTCGGCGAACAGCGTGTTGATCAGCGACAGGGTCGAGGGCAGCAGCAGCGCGCCGCCGATCCCCTGCACCGCCCGCGCCACGACGATCGTGGCGGGCGACGGCGCGAGGCCGCCGGCCAGCGAGGAGACGGCGTAGAGGACCAGGGCGAGCACGAAGACGCGGCGGCGGCCCAGCAGGTCGGCGGCGCGCCCGCCGAACAGCAGGAACCCGCCGGCGAACACGACGTAGGCGCTCACCACGAGCTGCTGGGTCTGGCCGGGGAAGCCCAGTTCCGCGCCGATCTCGGGGAGCGCGACGAACACGATGTTCAGGTCCAGCGCGTAGATCAGTTGCGCGAGCGCCAGCAGGGCCAGGGTCCAGCCCAGCCGCCGTCCGGCGGGCTGCCTTGCGAGAGCGGACATGCCAGAGGACACCCTTTCAGTGGGACCCGGGTCGGCGCGGCCGCCCGGGAATACGACTGTACGAATATTTACGTACGATCGAGCCGTTCGGCAAGGGGCTCCGGACGATTGTTCGACTATCGCGCTACAGTGCGACCATGAGGTACCGTCACCCCGACCGCGACCAGATCCGTGTCGACGGCGTGCTGTCGGCGCTGGGCCACCCGGTGCGGCTGGCCGCCGTCCGCGTCCTGGACGGCGGCGGGGAGCACAACTGCACCAGCGTGCTGGTCGAACTGGGGATCACGGCCAAGTCGACGATGACCCACCACTGGCGCGTGCTCCGCGAGAGCGGCGTCATCCTCCAGGAGCCGTCCGGCCGGGAGAACCTGCTGACCCTGCGCCGGGACGACCTGGACGCCCGCTACCCGGGCCTCCTGGACGCCGTCCTCGCCGGCGCCCGTACCGACGAAGCGGACTCCCGGTGAGAGAAACGCTGATGGTCCGGAGCGCGGCCGCCCGGTGACGGGCCCGGCGCCCGAAGGAAGGCCCTAGAGGTCGAGCACCAGAGCGCGGTGGTCGGAAACTTCGGGGGAGGCCGCGATCTCGAACCGTTCCACCGCGGCGGGGTCCGACACCAGCAGGTAGCCGGCGTGCCGGAGCGGCTTGGGGTACCGGGAGGTCCTGGTGTCGGCCCCGCCGACCAGGTCGGTCAGCCCGAGGTCGGCGAGGACCTGGAAGGTCTTGCTGTCCGGGAGCAGGTTGAGGTCGCCGCACACCACGGTCATGTCGCCGTCCTCGCGGGCCTCCTCGACGAGGGCCGCGAGCCGTTCGGCCTGCGCGTGGCGGGCGGGGGTGTCGGCCTTGCCGCGCGGGTCGCGCAGGCCGTGAAGGTTGACGACGGTGACGAACCGCCGCGCCCGGCGGTCGCGCACCCGCACGCCCAGTGCGGCGCGGGGCCGGCCGTCGTTCGGCCAGCGGTCCCGGTGCTCGGTGTAGGCGCCGTGCACGAACGCCGAACGCATGGCGACCACGGGAAGCGACTCGGCGACGAAGGTCGCCACGCCGAAGTCCTGCGGGTGGCGGCGCTGCCGGCCGTCCTGGACCGGCCCGGTGTCGCTCACGGTGAAGATGCCGTGGTGGTGCGGGAGGCGGGAGCGGACATCGGCCAGGAGGTTCGCTCGCTGGGGCAGCGAGCGGTCGGCGTCATCGAACCGCGTCCAGCCGCCGAGGCCCGGGGTATGGGTGACTTCTTGCAAACACAGGACGTCGACGCCGCACGTGTCGAGCCAGGGGGCGAGTTCGTCGAACATCGCCCCGCCCCAGGCGTTGAGGGAGATGATCCGCACGTGCACCAAATGTAGGTCCTCGCGCAGGCCGACCACAAAGCGCACCCACCCACGACGCGCGCCGTCCTTGGAAGCGCCCGCCGCCTCGCGCGAGGCGGCGGGCGGGACGGGGGCAGGTTACTCGTCGACGCGGGCGGTGGTGGTGACCGTTCCGGCGGTGGACAGCACCCACTTGGCCGAGATCTTGACCTCGGTGCCGACCGGGACCGTCGCGTCCACGGTGATGGGGAAACTGGTACCGGCCTGGTCGGCGGGGATCTCCAGCTTCTTCGGAACGGTCACGCCGGGTGTCTGACTGGTGAGCTCGATGACCGCGCCGAACGGGTGCCAGCGGTTGCCGAGCCCGACGGCGCCCAGGTTCCGGGCGTACGGCCCGCGGCGCAGTGTGCGCACCACGCCGAGGGTGTAGTCCTTGGGGGCCAGCAGCGCGGTGGCGCGCATCGGGGTGTGCCCGAGGTCGGCGGCGATGTCGGTGATGCCGATCCCCTGCACCGGGACGCCGGGGTGCTCCAGGGTGAACGTGCCGCGGGTACTGCCCGCGGGCACGACCGCGTAGGGCGGCATCTTGGGTTCGGGGCTGGTGGGCAGGCCCGAGATGTGCTCCGCCCGCAGGTCCACCGACGTGCCGCCGGGCTTGGCCGGGGCCTTCAGCTGCACGGTGCCGGTGGCCTTGGTGCCGGCGATCACGGCGTTGGAGTCGCCGGGGACCTCCAGGTCGATCCGCTCGACGGTCTGCTCGCGCCAGTCGGGCGGGGTGACCGTGACATCGGTGGTGGCCTCGGAACCGTCGCGTCCGGCCACCAGCGGGACGACGGTCTTCGACGGGTAGGCGTCCAGCCGGATCGGGAAGCTGACGCTGGTCTGCCCGGCGGGCACCCGGACGTAGGTGTCGGTGGAGTAGGCGTAGGCGCGGTCGGAACGGCCGACGACGAGGACCTCGACCCCGAGGCCGCCCTCGGGCGCGGGCGCCGACAGCCGCACGGTCTGGATCGCCTGGTCACCGGCGGTGATGGTTGCGGGCGAGACGCTGGTGGACACCACGGCGGGGGTGCCGTCGGCGGCGCTGGCGGGCAGGGCTGCGGCCAGCGTGGCGGGCAGGCTCAGCGCGACGGCTGCGGCCGCCAGGCCGGCGCGGTGACCGCGGCGCGAAATCTGGATCATGGAGCCGAAGCTAACGACCGTCGCGCGGCCCGGACAGGTCCATGATCGTTACGTTCCGAGCTCGTAAGAACTGCTGACGCAACGCCGCCCCCAACCACTTTCCGACCCCCCTGACCAGCGAAACGCACCGTACGGCCGAGCACGCGTCGGACATGGCGTGCTGCTCGGTTGTGAGGGGCGGCGGTCAGGGCGTGGTGCTGGATGGCGTTCCGCTGTGCCCGGCCGTGAGGGCCCGGCGGGCCTCAGCCCAGACGGCTTGGAACTCGGCGCGCGTCAGGGGCTGGGGGTCGTGGCCTTCCCATTCGGTGACGGGCCTCTCGGCTGTGAACCCGTAGGCGGCTTCGTATCGGCCGGAGCTTCCGGCTTGGAAGGCGGCTTCCCACTCCGCCGAGGAGGCCGCGGCGATGGGGTGCCGGTGCGGCCCTTGCAGCTCGATCTGACGGGCGACCCACCCCTCGTCGTCCACTTCGCAGTAGAACCAGATGTCCTCTTCGCCCCAGTAGCTGCGAAACCACGACGTCACTCGCTCATGATGCCGTACGCAGGTCTGGAGGTCGTTCAGCAGAGCCCGGTCGTCTGGCCTGAGAAGCCGCGCGAGACGCGAAGCTTTCGGAGTTTCCCGCGCGCCGCTTCGAGTCGGGCTGTGAGGTCGGCGCCTTGGCCGCGGAGCCGCCGGCCCGTCCGTACGGTGACGCCGGGCTCACCGTACGGACGGACCCCGGACGCGCTGCGCCGCGAGTTGAGAGCCGGACCTTCTCGTTGGCCATGTGGCGGTACCTGGACGGCGCCAGGGATGTCGCCGGGCCTGCCCAGGAACGCTGTAGTCGTGCGGTCGGGCCCTACGGTCCAGGGACGCGGGCGCTACGTGGCGGACGGGGGCTTAGTTGGAGAGGGCTCGGTGGAGGGTGGTGGCTAGTTCGGTGAACTGGCGTTGTGATATTTCGGCGGGTAGGGCTTGGGAGCCGTGGAACGTGCCGGGCCACTGGTGCAGCTCGACCGGTACGCCCGAGCGCAGGAGCCGCTGGGCGTACTCGATGGCCTCGTCGCGCAGCGGGTCGAACTCGGCGGTGGCGATGTGGGCCGGGGGCAGGCCGGACAGGTCGGCGGCGCGCGCCGGTGCGGCGTAGGGGGTGGCGGTCTGGGAGCCCAGGTAGTGTCGCCAGGCGGCGGCGAGCCTGTCGCGGGTCATCCAGGGCGCGTCGGTGAAGGTGCGCTGCGACCAGGTCTCCTGCCGGTCGTCGAGCATCGGCTGGTTGAGGAGTTGGAAGCAGATCGACGGGCCCTGCTCGTCGCGCGCCCGCAGTGCCGCCCCGGTCGCCAGGCCCGCGCCCATGCTGTGGCCGCCGACCGCGATCCGTTCCGGGTCGACGCCCAGTTCGGCCGCGTGCTCGGCCGCCCAGAGCAGGACGGCGTAGGCGTCGTGGTGGGCGGCCGGGAACGGGTGCTCCGGGGCCAGCCGGTAGCCGACCGAGATCACCACCGCCCCGGAGCCGCTGGCCATCCGGACGGCCTGCGAGTGCTCGCTGTCCAGGTCGCCGAAGACGCCGCCCCCGCCGTGCAGCCAGACCACGGCGCCCTGCGCCCGGCCCGGCCGGTAGATCCGCACCGGCACGTCCGGGGCGGCGGGTACGGTGCGGTCATCGATCTCCAGTCCCGTCGTGTCGGGCGCCGGTCGCGGACCGGCGCTCGCGACGAGCTTGGCGCGGGTGGCGGCCGGGTCGGTCATGTCGAGGTCGGGCAGTAGCGGGATGAACGCTTCCAGTTCGGGATCCATGCCGTTAACCATTGCGGTTACCCCCGTCTTGGATCATCCGCCATCTGTCGGGTGTTCGGCGTCGGTCGCGCACCGAACGGCGCTTATTGTGGCGCCATGGAGGCTTTGGCCGAACGGCTGTCGGGGCTGGACCCGCACGTCGACGGCGTGATCCGCGTCGTGCTGTTCTACGACACGCTGATGCGCCGGCGGGTGGACCTGCCGGCGCTCGCGCGGGCCTCGGCGGGCCTGGCCGAGTGCGTGGCCGGGATCCGGCTGCACGGCACCGGGCGGGAGATCCGCATGGCGCCCGACGGCCGGGAGGCGTCCGGCCCGCCCGCGCCCGCGTCCGGGACGTCGCCGATCACCCTCGACGAGGAGGAGATCGGCGTGGTGTGGCTGGAACGCGACGGCCCGTCCGGCCCGCTCGACGCGGCGCTGCTGGAACGGCTCGCCATCGCCGCCGCCGGGGTCGTCGAACGGTACGGTCCGGCCCGTACCACCATGGCCGATCCCGCCCTGGTGGAGCTGGCCGTCAGCGCCGACGGCGACGAGGCGGCGCGCGCCCGGGCGCTGCGGCTGCTGGGGTTCGCCGCCGACCTGCCCGTACGCGTCGTCGCCGTGCGCTCCTCGCTGCCGCTCGACCGGATCGGCGCGCTGATCTGCCCGGCCCGCCCGGTGAAGGCGGCGTCGCTCGCCGACGTCGGGGTGATCCTGGCCGGCGCCGTCGCCCCCGACCGGTTCCCGCCGGGCGTCCGCGCCGGCGTCGGCGCGGCCCCGAGCCCCGACCGGTCCTGGCGGCAGGCCCGTACCGCCCTGCGCTTCACCACGCCGCGCCGCCCGGTCGTCCACCACGACGACCTGGGCGCGCTGGCGCTGCTGGCCGAGATCCCTCCCGACGCCGTACGCGGCAACGCCGACGTGGCCGCGATCGCCCGCATGGCCGGCTCCGAGGACCTGGACACCCTGGACGCCTACTGCGCCACCGGTTCCCTGCGCGGCGCCGCCGACCTCCTCCACCTGCACCACAGCAGCGTCTCCCGCCGTCTCGAACAGATCGCCAAGGTGCTCGGCATCGACCTCACCGCCCCGAAGGGCTGGCCCGGGCCCGGCTCGCCTTGACCGCATGGCGGCTCCTGGACGGCTGAGCGCGCGTCAGAGCTCGACGGTGCCCAGGAACGCCGCGGTCTCGCGGGCGAAGTCGCCGGGGGCCTCCAGCACGCCGAGGTGGCCGTGATCGCTGAGAACGACGGCGCGGCCGGAGGGGACGCGGCGGATGTCGTCGAGCTGCTTGGCCTGGTCCACGACGACGTCCTTGCCGCCGATGAGGGAGCAGGTGGGGACGCGCAGGCCGGGCAGTTCGTCGGCCTGGCTGGTGAACACCCCTTCGGTGAGCCACCCCTGCCACATCTCCCGGCTGACAGCGAGCATGTCGTCCGCGAGCGATGCCGTACGGGCGGGGTCGATCGAGATGGCCGCCACCCCCTGGCGCAGCAGGTCGGCCTCGCCGTACGAGGCGGCGAATCCCGCGATGACCGCGTCGCCCGGTACGGTTCCCGCGGCGTTCCACGGAGTGACGCCGACCAGCGCGCGAACCCGGTCAGGGTGGTCCAGGGCGATCCGCAGCGCGACGGCGCCGCCGAGGGAGACGCCCAGCAGGTCATACCGGCCGTCCACGACCTCGGCGATCGCGTCGTGGACGGTGGCGGCCAGCGAGGGGATGCGGCCGTTCGCGGGCACGCCCCTCGACTCGGAGTGGCCGGGCAGGTCGAAGATCAGGACGCGGAACCGGGGAAGCCGTTCGGCCAGGCCGGTCATCGTGCCGGTGGAGCAGCCGAAGCCGGGGAGCATGACCAGGGTCCGGTCGCCCCGGCCGAGTTCGCGGTAGAACATTCCCGAGCTGGTACGGGGCATCGGCGCCTCCCGGCACGACGTTCGGATGTTACATTCCGGGAAACGTAACATCACGAGTGGGCGAGAGGAAGACCCGTGGCCGCACCTCCCCGCGAACCGCCGGAGACCGGCCGGCCGGACCGCCGGGCCGCGGTCCGCCTCGCCCGCCGGTGCTTCCTCGCCGGGCGGCGGATCGAGATGAACGCCCTCGCCGCCGAACTCGGGGTCTCGCGCGTCACGCTCAACCGCTGGGTCGGCAGCCGGGACCGCCTCATCGGCGAGATCAACTGGTCGCTCGCGGAGCCGGCCCTGCGCGAGGCCCGCGCCCGAGCCGCCGGCACCGGCGCCGACGCCGTGGCCGCCACCATGGAGGAGTTCACCCGGACCGTCCTGGCGGCCCCCTTCATGCACGTCTTCCTCAGGCGCGAGGGCGACATCGCCCTGCGCGTCCTCACCACCAACCGCAGCGACCTGCAACGCAACATCATCGGCTTCGTCGAGCGGACGCTGCACGAGGAACGCGTCGTCCCGCCCGCCCCTCTGGACCTGTCCGACCTGGCCTACGTCGTCGTGCGCATCGGCGAGTCGTTCACCTACATCGACATGATCACCGGTGGCGCCCCCGACCCCGCGAAGATCGGCCACGCCGTCAGGGCGCTGCTCACCTGACGACCCAGGTCAGGGCTGGCCGCCGACGCGGAGCGTACGTCCGCCCGCGCGCGGCGGTTCGGCGGTCGTGTGGCGGCCGGCGTGGTGTGTCCTTATGCTGCGTTTGATCTTTGGAGAGGGAGAGCGTGGACACTCTGAGCCCCGGTGATCCGAGGGAGGTCGGCGGCTACCGCCTGCTCGGGCGGCTCGGGTCCGGCGGTATGGGCCGCGTCTACCTGGGACGATCCCGCGGCGGCCGGATCGTCGCCGTCAAACTGGTGCACGCCGAGCTCGCCGGCGACCCGGTCTTCCTCCGGAGGTTCCGCCGCGAGGTGGAGGCCGCGCGCCGCGTCGGCGGCGAGTGGACCGCGCCCGTGCTGGACGCCGACACCGAGTCGGCCGCCCCCTGGGTCGCCACCGGCTACGTCCCGGGCCCCACGCTCACCGGCATCGTGGAACGGCACGGCCCGCTGCCCGAGGAGTCCGTCCTGGCGCTGGCGGCCGGGCTCGCCCGCGCGCTCCAGGCCGTCCACGCCTGCGACCTGGTCCACCGCGACCTCAAGCCGTCCAACGTGCTGGTGACGATCGACGGGCCGAGGGTGATCGACTTCGGAATCGTGCGCGCGGTGGACGCGAGCGTCGCCACCAGGACGGGCGCCCTGATCGGCTCGCCTCCCTTCATGGCGCCCGAGCAGATCAGCGGCGGCGAGGTCACCGCGGCCTGCGACGTGTTCAGCCTCGGCGCGGTGCTCGCCTACGCGGGGACCGGCCGCCGCCCGTTCGGCACGGGAGCGAACGGGCTGCACGCCCTGCTGTTCCGCGTCCTCCAGGAGCCACCGGACCTGGAGGGCCTCTCCGGGCCGGTACGCGCTCTCGCGGAGTCCTGCCTGGCCAAGGCACCGGAGGAGCGTCCGACGCCGACCGAGATCCTTCGGTCGTTGCCGCCGACGCCCGCCCGCTGGCTGCCCGCCGACGTCATCGCCGAACTGGGCCGCCACGCCGCCGAACTGCTCGACCTGGAGACCACCGACGTCCCACCCGTCCCCGAGACGGCTCCGACCGCGCCGCACTCGGCTCCGCCGTCCCCGCCGCCGGAGGCGACCGCACCATCGGGCGGCACCACGCGATCGCCCGCGCGGCGTCGCGGACTCCTGGTGGCGACGGGCGCCGCCGCGGCCGTCGCCACCGTCACGGCCGGCCTGGTCGTCGCCCTCCTGGACGGCGACACGAGCGCCAACGGTTCGGGCGGCGCCAAGGGCGGGCCCGTCCGGGGCGATGTGCCCGCGGGCATGGTCGGTACGTGGGACGGGTCGGCCAAGGCCAAGGACTCCACCTGGTGGCACCACCGCGTCACCCTCGTACAGGGCAGGCTCGGCGCGGACGTCGCCAAGATCCGCATGGTCGGCAAAGGCGCGATATGCGAGTACGCCGCCAAGATGACATCGCGCGCGCCCTCGCTGACCTTCCGTCCCCGCCCCACCCGCAGCATCCCGCCCGGCCAGTGCCCGGTCCCGTCCAGCCAGTCGGCGACCCAGAGCGGGGCCGACGTCCGCTGGAGTTCGCAGGGCGTGACGGGCACTCTCCAGCGCGCCAAGCATGACGCGGTGCCGGAGGGGCTGCGCGGGCGCTGGGCCGGAACGGACGGCGGGTACACCGCCGCCGCCTCCGAGGGGATGCGCAGGCAGTTCGACATCAGCGGCGGCGCCGTCGGGACGGAGAGCATCCAGATCACCACCACCGCCGGCAGTCTGACCTGCAAGGAGACGGCCATGCTGATCTCCGCCGAAGAGCAGATCCAGCTCGTCCCGGTCCGGCTGCTCACCCGGTCACCCGACTGCGTGCTCGGCAGAGAGCAGCTACTCACCCGAGCGGCGTGGAACTCCAGTGGCAGGACGTCGAAACCGGCCTGGGCGCCAACCTCCAACGCTCCTGACCGATACCCCCAGCCGCCCCGGATGCCGCCCGACGGTGGCGCCGCCGGCGCGCCTGGCCGTCACTATCGTGTCCCACCTGCCGCCGCCACCGCAGCGGGGGCGAGGCGTCGAACGCGGACGAGGCGCTGGCCCCGTTAACGCTGGGCCGTTCATCTGGCCGAGTGGCTCGCAGGGGTGGACGCCGATCTGATCAGCGTGGCCCGCGAGGCCGGAGTCACGGGGGAGGACCCGGTGCCGGTGCGGCGGGTCGGCGAGCAGCGGGCGTCCAGCGCCGCCACGCCCGTCCTGCTCGCCGCCAGGCTGGTGCTGCAAGGCCGAATTCACCGTGCAAGCCCACACGTGCGGCGGCGCGGCGTGTTCTTGTCCCTTGCAAATGCGTACGGGACCACGGGGGATCGCTCCCCGTGGTCCCGTGCTGCGAGCCGGTGAAGGCGCGGCGTGCTGCCCTCATTGACGCGGACGGCCCTCGTTCAGTGGCTCAGGTGGTCTCGTCCTCCACCGCGTCCGCGACCTCTCCGACGGCGCGGCCCCCTCCACCGAGGAGGTTGCCGACGACGGGGAGGCTGGAAAGGTCCAACCCTTGGGCGAGGTGGTGCGAGGTGTCGCGCTGAGCGTTGGCATGGTGCAGCGCGGTCACGGACGCGGTGAGGGCGGCGGCGGTGGTGAGCGCGGCCGCCGTAAGGATCGTGGTGCGGGTGAGTCGCTTGGTGCCGGTCACGAGTTCTGCTCCCTGGTCGTGGACGTACGGGACTGGACGCCGAGGAGACGGGTCGCACGGCGGCGGCCGGTGGCCTCGGGCGGGCGGGTCATTGGTTGATCAGGCCGAGCAGGCCGCTGAGGGTGGAGGTCTTGTCGGTGTCGTTCTTGTCCGCGTTCTGGCCGACGATGGTCAGGCCCGAGCAGTGGGTGGGTTCGACGTGCGCGCCCGGGGACAGCAGCACGGTGGGGGCGCAGTCGGGGGTGTTCTTGATGTCGGCGTTGGGGTCGTCGGCGTGGCCCGTGCCGGTGCCCAGCGCGGTGACCAGCCCGGTGATCAGTACGGTGGTCCCGGCCGCGACGGCGGCCCGGGACAGGGGGTTGGACATGCTCGAAGCTTCCCTTTCGGTTGTCTCTCACACAGGCACTGTCACGGTGCGTGCTCGTTCGACAACGCACAGTAGTACTCCGAGGTGGGCTCGTACCCGGCACCGCAGCGGGGACCGCTAACGAAACGGCAAACCTCGGCCCCGGGCCGGGGACGGCCGTCGGGGAGGCACCGGGTTCAGGGTTTGAGGACGACGCGTCCCACCAGGTCCTGGCTGGTCTGCATTAACTCGTTGGCCTTGCGGGTGTCGGCCAGGGGGAAGCGGGCGGTGATCCGGGAGCTGATCCGCCCGCCCCTGAGCAGGGAGAGTACGGCCAGGGCGTCGCGGTGGCGGGCACTGCGGATTCCGACCACGTTCAACTCCGGGCGGGTGAAGCCGTTGACGGTGGACCAATTTCCCACGATATGCGCGCTGATTTGCGGGCGGGCGTTGTGAGGGTGGGCTGTTCTCGATGGAACGAGTGGAAGCCGGCAGGACGGACGGCACGGCCAACGCCTCCGAAAATCTCTCGCGTGTGCCGTCGTCTGGATGATGAGGTCGCACGGTGACCGATTACGAGGAGGCGGCGGCTGTCCGCCCGTTGACGCTGGCTTGGGTGAGCCGGTATCTGGAGGACGGCGAACGGGTTCTCAAGACCGAGGCGCTGCACGGCGGCATCACCGCTGAAATGCGGAGGCTGACCATAGGCACCCAGGATGGAAGCACTCGTGACCTGGTGCTGCGGAGTTTTGTCGATCCGTTCTATACCGAGAACGCCGAGGACTGGCTGAACCGGGAGGCCGGCGCCCTGGCCCTCCTCACGGGGACCGGCGTGCCGGCTCCCGGACTGGTCGCGGTCGATCCGACCGCCGCGCATTGCGAATACCCATCGCTCCTGATGACACATCTGACGGGCCGTCCGGTCCTCGATGATGAGGGATTGGAGGCGCGCGTTCCTCTGCTGGCCCGCCAACTCGCGGCGATCCATGCGTTGCGGCCCGCCGAACGGCCCCGAGAGTATGTGGCGTTGACGACCGCCGACACCGTCGTCACTCCGAAAGGCGCCGACGCGGTGACATGGGCTGCGGCGATCGATGTGATCCGCAGGTCCGCGCCGTCCTATGAGGGGCGATTCCTGCACCGGGATTTCCAACCCGGCAACGTGCTGTTCGACGTGCCGCCCGCAAGGTCGGCAGATGCGCGGATCACCGGCATCGTCGACTGGGCGGCGACCTCTTGGGGCCCGGCGGATCTCGATGTGGCGCACTGCTCCACCAACCTCGCGCTGCTGCACGGCCCGGGGTGGGGACTGCGGTTCACTGAGGCGTACGAGGAGGCCGGCGGGGTGCTGGCCGCGACCGCGAGCGAGCGGCTGTACTGGCAGGTGCGGGACGCGCTGGCGTCCTCGGAAGAAGTGCGGCAGGTGGCGCGGCCATGGCGAGCGGCAGGGAGAACGGAACTGACGACACGCGCCGTAGAGGAACGGCTGGATGCCTATGTCACCGCCCTGATGGACGCGCTGGGCTGAGCCAAGGCGGTCCGGAGCGCGGCTCCCGACCTCATCGTTCACCGCCCATTCCGCCATTCATCTTTCCGCCGCTTTTCGATAGTGTTCCTCTTCTGCGTGAACGCATTCGCGGCCGCGACATGCTGACCGTTCAGGAGGGCGACCGGCTCGCCGCAACCTCCTGGAAGGGGCTGATCGTCCTCAACGATGTTCGCGAAGCCACAAGGACGGCCTGGAGTCCGCGCGTCGAAGCGGCGAGGGCGGTGGGCGACGTCCCGTGGTCGATGATGACGAGCGCGCCGCGATTCCGGGCCGCCGCGAATGCGGGTCGTGCACGAGACTCTGGCCGAGCAAACTGGGCCGCACGGACCCAATGGGATCGGCGAACGGGTCGCGGGAGGTTGAGTGGAAGCGTTGACCGATGACGACCCGCGTAGCGCGGGGCGGTATCAATTGGAGGCCCGCTTGGGGAGTGGCGGGATGGGGCAGGTGTTCCTGGGGCGCTCCCCGGGCGGCCGTCCGGTCGCGGTCAAGATGATCCGGTCGGACCTGGCCCGGGAGCCCGAGTTCCGGCGCCGCTTCGCGCAGGAGGTCCGCGCGGCCCGCAAGGTGAACGGCTTCTACACCGCCGAGGTGATCGACGCCGACCCCGATGCGAACCCGCCGTGGATGGCGACCGCCTACATCAAGGGGCCGTCGTTGGCCGAAGCGATCGACGGGCATGGCCCGCTCCACGAAAGCGGGCTGCGGGTCCTGGGCGCCGGTCTGGTCGAAGGGGTGGCGGCGATTCATCGGGGCGGTCTGGTTCACCGTGACCTCAAACCCGGCAACGTGATCCTCGCCGAGGACGGTCCCCGCCTCATCGACTTCGGCATCGCCCGGGCCCTGGACGCCTCCACCAGCACCGTCGTGGTCGGGACCCCGGGGTTCATGTCTCCCGAGCAGGTGCGCGGCCGGGATATCGGCAGGGCCAGCGACGTGTTCGGCCTCGGTGCCCTTCTTGCCTTTGCGGCTGCTGGAGCCGGCCCCTTCGGCGCCGGGCGTCCTGAGGCCGTCCTCTACCGGATCGTCCATGAGGAGCCCGATCTCGTCGCGCTCCGGCATCTGCCGTCCGATCTCCAGGACTTGATCGCCGTCTGCCTCGCCAAGGACCCCGCCGCGCGGCCGTCCCTGGAGGCCATGCTCACTCGGCTGGCCGCCCCTGCGGTCCCGCTGGGCACGCCAGGCCAGGGACTGGCCGTCAGCGACCTGGGCCTGGTCGCCGACGACCCACGCGTTCGGGGCAAGCGCAAGGTCGTGCTCGACTACCTACGCGGAAAGATCAGCTACGAGAACGAGCCGTGGATGTTCGACGACGACGTGATCATGTTCGCCGTGGGAGGGCTGAAGTCCGCGGACCCCCAATGGATCCGAGCCCAGACCCGGACCTCGGCCTGGCCTCGGGACCTCATCGTCGACCTGATGGTCCTGCTGGGAGAGACTCCGGACGAGATCCAGACGCTCCTCCAGGCCGCTGACGGGGAGACCCTCAGCGGCCGCCACTTCGGGTTCTTGTTCCCGAGCTCGCCGGCACCGCCCACCATGTCCCACGACTGACCGCCGCCGGCTCCAGCGGTGTGAACGCCCGTGCCGCGGAGGATCGCTGGATGCACGACAGGGGAACGGGGGCGGGCCCTGGCTGGGGTGGCCGGGGAACGCGGGTTTGCGGGGTGGGCTGACAGGTTGCGGCGATCGTGAGATCTTGGCGCATCTCGATCAAGAAGGGCGTACCGCTCGGCGTCGTTGTCAGGAGCCGCTTTGAAGAGACGTTCGCTGATCGCGATCGGTGCCGTGGTCACCGTCGGCCTCGGCGCCGCGGGCGCGGGCGCGCTCGATGACGACGGGACGCCGAAAGCCGCGTCCGTCACCTCTACGCCCAGCGCCGCCGGTTCCCTCCGGCCCGTCACGCCCGCCCGGCCCGTCACCTTCACCAAGCCCGCCAAGCGCGCCGACTTCAACGGCGACGGCTATCGCGACCTCATCGACCCGTTCGTGAATCCAGGCCAGGGTCCCGGCCTGCTCACGGTCGTCTACGGCAGCCCCGAGGGGCCGACCTCCGGCCGTCACCAGAGCATCGGCCCGTCCGTCCCCGGCGTTCCCGGCGACGCGCAGGTCGGATGGACGGTCGCCACCGCCGATTTCGACCGCGACGGTTACGCCGACCTGGCGGTCGATACGGTCACTTTGCGCGAGCCGGCCCGCTCCGTCCCGATCGTGATCTTCTACGGCTCCGCCACCGGGCTCACCGGCCGGTCGGTGGTGCTCAAGAGCCCCGTGGGCGACTCCGTGGACAGCATGGCGGCCGGTGACTTCGACGGGGCCGGGGCATGGATCTCGTCGTCACCGGCGAGGGAACGAGCTGGGTCTTCCGCGACATCACCACCAAGCCCGTCAAGGCCGCCAAGATCCCCGTGACCGGCCGTACCGGGGACAGGGTCCGCCGACGCTCCGTGGGCCCGGCCGCCCACGCGTGGGCCCGGGACCCGGTCGTGGCCGACGTCAACGGCGACCACCGTTCGGACCTGGTGCTGGTGGTCGAGACCCCGGCCGCGGACGGTGAGGAGGGAGAGAGTTTCTGGAACGCCGAACTGCGCCTGGGCACCGCCAAGGGGCTGAGCGGGAACGCGGTCGGTTTCGGCGACGACCAGTTCTCCGACGGGTCGGACCCGCTGGCCGGTGACGTCAACGGAGACGGCAGGGCCGACGTGATCGTCGGGGCCCCGACGGCACGCTCGTCACCTTCCCCGGCACAACGGAGGGCCTCGCGCCCGGAAACCGGATCAGGCTTCCGATGCGGGGCGAGGTCCGGGCGCTGGCGGCCGGCGACACCGACGGAGACGGCAACGCGGACCTGGCGGTCGGCGGCTGGAACATGACGGTCGCGGTCCTGCCCGGCGGCGAGAACGGTCCCGTCCCCGCCAGAGCCCGCCGTTTCGACAGGACGACACCCGGCCTGCCCGCCGCCCCCGGAAACGACCTGCGGAACTTCGGTGACCGCGTGCTCCTCACCGACCTGAACGGCGATCAGAAAGCCGATCTCATCGTCGGGGCCACGCAGGAGAAGGTTCCCGCCCAGGACCGTGTCTTCATCCTTCCCGGCAGCGACTCCGGGGTCACCGTCAAAGGCGCCACCGCCCTCAGAAGGGCCGACCTGAAATGACCGAACCAAGATCACTTTGCTTGGGCTGATCGGGGCCGTGCGTCGTTGCGGGACTTCTTGGTGCTCATGGTGGCTTGGCCGTACGCGTCCTCGGGACCGGTCCCGGCGTGTCCGGCTAAGGTTCGGCTCGAACGGGTGGAGGGGAACGGTCGCTGACGAGGCGCGAGGTGTTGGAAGGTGAATGGGGCGGGGGCCGAGCGGTAGAGGGAACAGCGTGGACATCAGTTACCGCGAGTGTTTCGCGAATGGCCGTCGTGCCTTGGCCGAGGGGCGGCTGGACGAGGCGGTCGCAGCGTTTCGGGCTGCGGCGATCCTGCGGCCGGCGGATGCGGCGGCGCATCTCGAACTCGCGACGAGCCTGCGTAGGGCCGGTCTGATCGAAGCCGCCCGGCAGGCGTTCACCCGGGCGATCGCGGTCAGCCCGGACGGCGCCGCGGCCGTGAGAGCCAGGGCCGCGCTGGGGAGCTCCCGCCCCCACCGGTCGAGCGCCGCAATTTCCGCGTCGGGCAGCGGTTGCACAGCCAGCGGCAGCGTGTGTTCGAGGTGGTGGACATTCGCGTCGGTGGGTTCGGGGTGGTCTACATTGTGCGGAATCTCGGAGACTCGGGGACGCGGCTGGCACTGAAGACGTTCAATGCCAGTTATCTGTGGAGCGATGACGACCGGCGGCGGTTCGAGCGGGAAGCGGCGACCTGGATCAGTCTTCAACCGCACCGCAACGTTGTGACGGCCACTTCGGTGGACCTCATCGAGGGGTTCCCGTGTTTGGAAATGGAGTACGTCGACGGCGGTGACCTCAGCGCGTTGCTGGCCGCCGGGCCGCTGAAAGCCGAGCGCGCGGTCCGGCTCGGCATCCAGTTCTGCGATGGAATGGGGCACGCGTCCCGACAGCTCGGCCTCGTTCACCGTGATGTCAAGCCGGCGAACTGCCTGCTCACGTCCGACGGAACGCTCAAGGTCACCGACTTCGGGCTCGCCCGCGCCTTCGACCGGCCGGCCGACGCGGCCCATACCGGCGTGCCCGCGGGCGCGGCGGCCTTCGTCACCACCGTGATCGGGACGCCTGCGTACATGGCGCCCGAGCAGTTCCGTCCCGGGCAGCGGTTGGACACCCGCACCGACATTTACGCCTTCGGTGTGATGCTGCACCAGATGCTCACCGGGGAGCTGCTCGCCGCCGGCCATGCGCCTCGACGGCAACGGTGGTGGCGCAAGCGGGAGGCGCGGCTCGCACGAATCATCGGGGACTGCACCGCGCCACGGCGCGAAGACCGCCCGGCCACATTCGCGGATGTGCGCGCGGAACTGGAAGAGGTCTTCCCGGCGTCCGCCGGTCCTGCCGCCGTCCCGCCCAGCGCCGCGATGCTGTGTGAGCGGGCCATCGGCCAGCGCCACTTGGGCCTGCACCGCCAAGCGCTGGCGACCGCCGAGGAGGGATTGCGGACCGTCGGCGATGGCGAACGGGTAATGCGCGGGCACCTGTGGCAGGTCAAGGGCCTGGCCCACGTCGACCTCGGCCAGTACGACGACGCCGTCGTTGCCCAGGACAAAGCGATCGAGTTGAACCCGGACGAATACAGCGCGTGGGTATGCAAGGGAGCTGCGCTGGAGAAACTCTCCAGATCCTCGGAGGCATTGGCCTGCTACGACCGAGCGGTCGAACTCGCTCCGGACGAGGCATACGGTTGGCGCGGCCGCGCTTCGGCCCTCCTGCGGTTGAGACGCTACAAGGACGGACTGGTCGCCTGCGAGCGGGCCGCCGCCATTGCCCCGAACGACGAGGAAGTGCTTTATTTCTGGGCCGTGACGCTGCGGAAGCTGGGCAGACAAGATGAGGCTTTGGGCATCGTCGAACGGCTGCTCGCCGTTTCACCGCGCTACAGCCAGGGGTGGATCGAGAAGGCCAATCTCCTGTGTGTGACGGGCCGCGCCGATGAGGCGATCATCTGCGCTGACCGTGCCGCGGAGATCGCGCCGGACGATCCCGTGGTCCTGAACAACCGGGGTATCACGCTGGAGAAACTGCGCCGGTTCGATGAGGCGCTCGCTTGCTACGACCGCGTTCTGCGGAACGAGCCGGACAACGGCGTCTCCTGGCACCGGCGCGGTGCGGTGCTCCGCGAGTTGGGCCGGTTCGAGGAAGCGCTGGACGGCTTCGCCCGCGCGACGGACCTCGCACCCCGCGAAGCCGACGTCTGGTGCGACCGGGGAGTCACCATGGAGCGCCTCGGCCGGTACGAGGAGGCGCTGGCCTGCTACGACCGGATGGCGGAACTCGCCCCGGACGACGGCTGGGCCTGGTTCAACCGGGGCGTCACGCTGGAGAAACTGGACCGCCTGCCAGAGGCGTTGGCCAGCCTCGAACAGGCGGTGCGGACCGCGCCGGACAACGCCACCGCCGCGAAGGCACGCGATCGCGTGCAGAGCAAGCAGTGAGCACCGCGATACAACGGCGGTGCTCACCGCTTGCTACCGGGGACCGGAGAAGAACTGTTCCGATTACCTCTCGGGTAATCGACCTGTCGCCATTGCCTCGGGACGCTGGTGTCGGACAGGCGAGGGAAAGCCCTTTCTTCCTCGCTCGTCACCGCGGCACGTGGGAGGTTTCGTGGAACAGGTGGTCATCGGGACGGTCGGCGTCCTGTTCGCCTTGATGGGCTTTACGGGCTGCTCGCGCCTGCGTCGCTGCTGGCCCCGTTCGGCACTGAGGTGACCTCGGCGGACGGACGGAACGAGGTTCGTGCGGTCTACGGAGGGTTCGGCCTGGCGATGGCGCTGGCGCTCATCGTGGCCGCCGCCGACACCGGGGGCCTGCGCGACGGTGTGGTGGCGGCGGTGGCGCTGGCCCTCGCGGGAATGGGCGCCGGCCGGGTCATCTCCATGTGCATCGACCGTCCGTCGCGGTTCTATCCGACCGTGTTCTACCTCCTTGTCGAGTTGGCGCTCGCGGCCGCCCTGCTAATGGCCCGTTGAAGCCGGCCCTGAAGACCGTGTTGTTTCCAGAACGCGCCTTCATCGGGCCCTGGCCGCTGGGATATTCGTAATCGACCGCGACCTTCTTGGGAGGCCGCCCGGGGCCCGAGGCCGCTGACGCCGCCCAGTGAGCGGCGAAGGCGATCACGCCCCGCCGCGAGGTTGGGGCATGCCGTAGCGTGGGTGGGCATGTGGGGTCAGTTGGCGGCCTTCACGGGCCTGTCGGTCGTCGTCATCTGCACTCCGGGCCCCGACACCGCGCTGACCGTCCGGAACGCCTTGTCCGGCGGACGCCGGGGCGGTGTCTGGACGGCGGCAGGCGTGGCGATCGGCCAGGCGGTCTGGACGGTCGCCGCCGGCTTCGGCGTCGCCGGGCTCGTGCACGCGTCCGAGCCGGTGTTCGTGGCGATGAAGCTGGCGGGCGCCGCCTACCTGGCCTACCTGGGTGCGCAGTCGCTGCGCGCGGCCTGGCGCGGCCGCCAACCGGGCGACGTCCAGCATCCCGAGCTCGGGCCGTCACGGACGAGGTCACTGCGGCAGGGCCTCATCAACGACCTCGCCAATCCCAAGATGGCCGCCTTCTTCATGAGCCTTCTGCCCCAGTTCGCACCTGGCGGCGAGGTCGCGACCATGGTCGCTCTGGGCCTGCTGTTCTCCCTGCTGACGTTCGCCTGGCTCGCCCTGTACAGCGTGATGATCGACGGCGCTCGCGCACTGTTCGACCGTCCACGGGTCCGCCGCGCCACGGACGCGATCGCGGGCACGGTCCTCATCGGCTTCGGCGCGCGCCTGGCATTGGCCGGTCGCACTCACTGACGGCTCACGTTCCGGCTGACCCCCGTGATGACGCTGGTGGCCAAAATCCATCCGCACGCGATCAGCGCATATGACGGCCATTGAAAGAACCCGGCGGGCAGAACGACATGCCGGCCCCGGGACAAGGCCCAAACGACGCGAGGCTCGGTGTCGGCCAGGTCCGTCAACCGGCTCCCCGCCCGTCGCGGGGCCTGCTATCGAAGGACGGGCTCGCGGGGGCGAGGAGGGCGATCGACGATTGGACGGCCGTCTCGGTGATCTCGCTGAGCCTTCGGCCGTCCTCGACGGTGGTGGCGGCCAGTTCGTAGAGGCCGCCGACCAGGATCAGCACCGTTTCCCGGGACACCCGCCCGGCGCCCGCGGCGCGCCATTCGTCGGTGTCGCACGCGGTCTGGATCGTGGCGACGAACGCCTCCATGCCCTGGCGGTGCAGGCGGCGGGCCACGTCGCCGTTGAGCGAGGGCAGGTCCCGGATCGCGCAGACCATGACGGCGGGGTCGGCCTCGGCGCAGGCGATCCAGGTCTCCACGCCGCGGCGGATCTGGTCGCGCCACGGCGCGGTCCGGTCGATGGAGGCGGAGATCCGTTCGACGAGCATGGTGTTGACGGCGGTCAGCAGCGCGATGAGGCACTCGTCCTTGCCCGCGAAGTGCTCGTAGAAGGTGCGCCGCGAGGTGCGGGCGTGGCGGACGATGTCGGCGACCGTGCTGGCGGAGTAGCCGCGTTCGGCGATGGAGGCGGCGAGACCGTCCAGGAGCCGGTCGCGGTGACCGTCGCCGGGGATGGTGGTCAGGGTTCTCTGATCAAGCTGCCGCCGCACAGCCGTCATGGTATCCCGCCTTTCGTGATGCCTCTTGAGTTGAACGGTACATCGGCGTACCATCCGGCGGTACGGTCGTGTACCAGGCCGGGAAAGGCAATGCGTGGCACCCGCCACGTTCCGGCCGCTTCCGTGGCTCCGACGGCCTGGCGTACCCGCCGACGGCTCGCGGACGTCGTGTGGCCGCGGCGGGCGGATGCGAAGAATCCGATTCTGAGAACGGCGAGTTGAGGGCGAGTGAGCAATGGCCATTGAGCGCGAGTACGACATCGTCCTGTTCGGAGCCACCGGCTTCACCGGCGCTCTGACCGCCGAATACCTGGCCGAGCACGCCCCGGCCACGACGCGCTGGGCACTGGCGGGCCGCAACGAGGCCAAGCTGAGGGCGGTGCGCGACCGGCTCGCGGCGATCGATCCGGCCTGCGCGGAACTGCCGCTGCTGCACGCCGACACGGGCGACGTGGCCTCGATCAAGGAGGTCGCGCGTTCCACCCGGGTCGTCATCACCACCGTCGGCCCGTACGTGCGGTACGGCGAGCCGCTGGTGGCCGCGTGCGCCGAGTCCGGCACCGACTACCTCGACCTGACCGGCGAGCCCACGTTCATCGACCGGATGTACGTCGAGCACCACGCCGAGGCGGTACGCAGCGGCGCCCGGATCGTGCACGCGGCGGGCTTCGACTCGATCCCGCACGACCTCGGCGCCTACTTCACCGTCAAGCACCTGCCCGAGGGCGTTCCGCTGCACGTCGAGGGCTTCGTGCGGGCGAACGCGACCATCTCCGGCGGCACGCTGCACTCGGCGATCGGCATCTTCTCCGACGTGCGCGGCATGATCAACGCCGAGCGCGAGCGGCGGCGCGTGGAGAGCCCCGTTCCGCGGGGCCGGACGATCCGGGTGTCCCGCCGGCCCGTCCCGCGGACGCGCGCCCGCTGGACGCTGCCGTTCCCGTCGATCGACGCGCAGATCGTGACGCGTTCGGCCGCCGCGAACGAGCGCTACGGCCCCGACTTCTCGTACGGGCACTATGTCGCCGTCAAGCGCCTTCCGGTCGCCGTGGGCCTGGCGGCGGGCGCCGGGGCGGCCGTGGCGCTCGCGCAGCTTCCGCCGACCCGCTCGCTGCTGCTGCGGTTGCGCGCCCCGGGCGACGGCCCGTCGGCCGAGCAGCGCGCCGGGCACTGGTTCAGCGTGAAGTTCGCCGGCGAGGGCGGCGGCAGGCGCGTCGTCACCGAGGTCAGCGGCGGCGACCCGGGCTACGGCGAGACGGCCAAGATGCTGGCCGAGTCGGCGCTGTGCCTGGCGTTCGACGATCTGCCCGCGTCCGCCGGCCAGGTCACGACGGCCACCGCCATGGGCGACGCCCTGATCGAACGGCTCGACCGGGCCGGCATCACCTTCCGAGTGCTGTCCGAGGAACGGCTGTAACGGCCTCCGCAAGCGCCGCCCACGGCCGCCTCTCTGGCTCCGGGAGTTGTACCGGCAACTCCCGGGGCGCGTGCTTATTTCTCGATCTCGTAGCACAGAAGTGCTATGCCGTTCTCGAACCGGGTGGCCTCGACCAGCTTCAGATTCTGCCGGTCCTCGAAGACGCGCCTTCCCTTCCCGCGTGTCTCCGGGCAGACCAGCATCCGGACCTCGTCGACGAGGCCGGCGTCCATCAGGGAGTGCATGAGTTCCAAGCTTCCCCACAGCCAGATGTCCTTGCCGCTCTGCCCCTTGAGCTCCCGGATGGTGGCGACCGGGTCGCGCGTCACGGTGGCGGCGGGAAAGCCGCCCCAGGGGGCGTCGTCCAGCTTCGACGAGGCGACGAACTTGGTGAGGTTGTTGAGCTTCTCGCCGTACTCGCCCTGTTCCTCGGCGTACGGCCAGTAGTCCTTGGTCTGGGCGTAGGTGTTCGCGCCGAGAATCATCGTGTCGACCGAGTCGATGAGTCCCATCAGGCTTTCCTCGAAGGCTTTTTCGGTGGTGTCGGAGAAGGGCTCCCCTGACACGAAGCCGAGCCCGCCGTCCTCCTCGGCGGCGAAGTTGTCGACGGTGACCCACTGCTGGACCCTGAGCTTGCGCATGGCGCCGTTCTCCTTCTTCACGCGGCCGGTTCGTGGCCGCTCGTGCCCCGGGGACGGAGCCGGCACCGCGTTCTCGACACCCTCCGCGGCATGTGTTCCAGAACACACCAACGGTCGTGCCGCCGCCGTGGGCGCGGCGCACGGTGGTGCTGCTTCAGAGGCCCACGCGCCTCCATGGACGGTGAGGACCGAGCGGTTCAGGGTTTGCGGGCGACCGCGCAGAACTCGTCCACTTCGGGCGCGTCGCCGAACGGGTTCGTTTCCGGCCGCCATCGGGACAGGGGGCCCAGGCCGGGTTCGACGAGTTCCAGGCCGTCGAAGAAAGCCGCGATCTGCTCGGGGCTGCGGACGACCATCGGGACCGATCCGTTCTCGTTCCAGACGCGGATCGCCTCGTCGGTCCGTTCCCCGTGGACGGCGTTGGTGGTGTGCGTCATCGCCAGGTGGCTGCCGGACGGGATCGCGTCGACGAGCTCGCGCACGATGGCGCGGGCCTCGTCGTCGTCCCCGATGAAGATCATGATGCCGAGCATCGTGATCCCGACGGGACGGGAGAAGTCGAGCGTGCGGGCGGCCTCGCGCAGGATCCGGCCGGGGTCGCGCACGTCGGCGTCGAGGTAGGTGGTGGCCCCCTCCGGGCTGCTGGTGAGCAGGGCGCGGGCGTGCGCGAGGACGAGCGGGTCGTTGTCGACGTACACGACCTTCGCCTCGGGGGCGGCCCGCTGCGCGACCTCGTGCGTGTTGTCGACCGTGGGCAGGCCGGTGCCGATGTCGAGGAACTGCCGGATTCCGGCCTCGTTCGCCATGTACCGGACGGCGCGGCCCAGGAACGCCCGCTGGTGGCGGGCGAGGTCGGCGATCTCCGGATAGACCCGGAGGGTCGCGTCGCCGATCTCCCGGTCGACCGGGTAGTTGTCCTTGCCGCCGAGCCAGTAGTTCCAGATCCGGGCGGGATGCGAAACCGCCGTGTCGATCTGCACCGGCTCATCGCTGTCGGCCATCTGGCACCGCTCCATCGCAGGATCGTGGCTGGAGATCTTCCGTTTTCCATCCTGTCCGCACTGCCGCCTTCCGCGTGTCGAACGGCGCCCGATGGCCGACGTCGGCCGATTCGTCCCCTTCCATCTTCGCGAGGCGTCCGCGGACGAGGTGAGAATTCCGGTCGCAGGCACGGCCACGAGCGCGGCCGGAACGACACGATGAACCTTCACAACGGATTCAGTCCCCGGGGGTGTCAGTGGCGGGGGCCGATCCAGGCGCGCAGGGCCAGGTGGAATTCGAGGCGTTGGGCGGGGTCGTGCAGGTCTTGGCCGAACAGGGCTTCGAGTTGGCGGAGGCGGTAGCGGACGGTCTGGGCGTGCACCTGCATGCGGGCGGCGACCTCGGTGGCGTTGAAGTTGTTCTCGATGCAGGTCAGGAACGTCTCGGCCAGTTTGTCGCGGGCGTGGACGCGGGGGGAGCGCAGGAGCGGCCGGAGTTTGCGGTCGACCAGGAGGGCGGTCAGGTCGGGGACTGGCCGATCAGGGTGGCCGGGATGTGGTCTGCGGCCGTGACGGGCGATGGCGCCGAGATGACGCCTTCGCGGACGAGCGCCAGAGCGTCGTGGGCGAGGCGCAGCGACAGGGCGCAGCGGGTCACCGGCATGGTCGGGCCGATCGCCGCGGTCCGGCCCGCCAGTGCGGTGTCCAGGGCGCGGCGGCGTCCCGGGCCGTCCGGGTCGGGGACGATGAGGCACGGTTCGTTGCGGTGGAGGCCGACGAGGGCGTCCGGCGGCAAGGCGGGACGCGGCGCGCGTTCGCCGGGCTGCCCCGACAGGGCGACCGCCGCCGCCGTCCGGGGGACCGGCCAGTCGCACTCGGCGGCGAGGAGCCGGATGTGCGCGAGTTCGGGGTCGGGTTCGATCAGCTTGTCCAGCAGTGCGCGCCGCCGGGCCTGGAGCCGTCCGGCCTGCCGGGCGCCGTCGCCGGCGTGGCCTTCGGCGGCGGCGGAGGCGAGCTGGTCGAGGTAGCCGAGCATCGCTTGCGTCATGCGTACGACGGTCGCCGAGGTGACGGGGGCGTCCAGCAGTTCCGCCCCCTCGGTCAGCCGCCGGATCGCGACGCCCGCGCCGATCCGGAACGCGGCCTGGAGCGGTTCCAGGCTGCGGCCCCGGCGGGCTTCGGCGGCGCCGATTCGGCGGAAGTGCTCGGTGACGGCCGCGGACGGCAGGTCCGGGTCGCCGAGCAGGTCCACGAAATGGCCGATGGCCCACTCGATGGAGAAGGCGAGCGTACGGGCGCATCGGGCGTCGTGGGCGCGCACGTACACGGGCAGGTCCCGTTCGATCTGCCGGACGGCGTCGCGGGCCGCGTCCGGGACGCGTTCGCGCAGCGCGCTGATCAGCCTGTCCCGGCCTCCGGCGTCCGTGCCGGAGGCCGGGAAGAGGGACGCGGCGAGTGCGGGAGGCCGGACGGAAGGCGACATGCGGTCTCCTTCTCCCAGAGGTCGCTCGCGAGGGGTGCTCGACGCCCGCGGCGCGGGTGTCGTCCGACCGGACGCGGACCTAGGAGGCTTGCTCGACTCTGGCGTTGCGTTCGACCTTGAGCCAGGTGGAGCCGGAGCAGATGCCGCAGTCGGGGCCGTAGAACACCGGCCGGGCCGTCTGGTCGCCCGCGAGGTGGTAGCGGAACCAGGCGGTGGTGATGCCGCGGAACCCGCCGCCGTCGCCAACGGTGGTGAAGTGCGTGGCCCCGGCGAGTTCGGCGTAGAACGCGGGAACCTGCGTGGTGGCGGCGTAGAAGTTATGGACCCAGGCGGGACGGACGACGTTGTCGTTCTGCCCGGCCAGGTAGAGGGCGGGACCGTGGAGGGCGGACGCGGTGGCCAGCGGACCGGGCTGGATCGGGACGGTCGTGGTCACGCGCTTGTCGGCGGACGCGTTGATCGCGCCCGCGCCGCCCTGCGAGTGGCCGGTCGCGCCGACGTGGGCCAGGTCGACCCTGCCGCGGAACGGGCTGCCCGCCGTGCCGTTCAGGGCGGTGAGCCGGTCGATGCCCGCGCGCATCTGCGTCCCGGAGTTGGCGAACGCGGTGTTGGCGGCGGCCACGATGAACCCGTGGCTCGCCCAGTGCCGCAGCAGGCCGTCGTAGACGGGCGGGGTGGCGAACGTGCCGTTCCCCCAGACGATCACCGGGTACGGGGCGGCGCCCGCCGCGATGTCGCTCGGGTAGTAGAACGTCGTCGCCGCTTCCTTCTTCACCGCCACCTGGTGGGGGCCGGGCCGCTCCCACTGGGCGGGGGACGGCGCGGTCACGGGCGCCCGTTCGGCGGTGGCCGCGGCGTGGGCGGGCGGCGCGGCGAGCAGCGCGCCGGCCAGTGCGGCGGCGAGCAGGGGGACACGGGGGATGCGGCGCATGGCGGTTCCTCGGGGGAGAGGGCCGATGGGTCCGGGAGTGGCGAATGCACAAGTTGCCACTTTCCAAGACGCTTGTCTGTGCGCATCAGGGGCAATCTTCGCGTGGAAGAATTGGGCAATGTCCCGAACCGAGGACCGCATGCTGGCGCGGCTGCCCGAGATCACCCGCGCGGCCGTGGACCGCTGCGCCGCCGAGATCCCGTTCTACCGGGCGCTGCCCCGCGAGCTGCTCGACGGCGAGGTGCACAGCGCGTTCACCGCGACCACCCGGCTGATCGCCGGCACCCTCCGGGAGGAGCGCGTCCCCAACGCCGTCGAGCTGACCGAGATCATCGACTGGTCGGCGCGGCGCGCGGCCGACGGGCTGCCGCTGGACGCGGCCATCGCCGCGTACCTGGTCGCGTCGGTGACCGAGTTCGAGCTGCTCTGCGACGGGTCCGACGCCCGCGAGACGCGCCGGTACGCCGCCCACACCCTGCGCTACCTGGCGAGCGTCCTGCCCGCGGTCGCGCTCGCCCACCTCCACGAGCAGCAGCAGATCGAAGGCCAGCGCCGCGACCTGCGCCGCGACCTGGTCTCCGCGCTGCTGTCCGGGGAGCCCGCCGCCGAGCTGGCCGAGCAGTCGGGCGTGACGCTCGCGCCCGGCTACCTCGTCGTGCTGCTGCGGCTGGCGCCCGGCGAGTCCGAGCCCCGCCGGACGATCCGCCGCGTCCAGTCCGCGCTGGACGCCCACCAGCAGGCCGACGTGCTGACCGCGCTCACCACCGACGGCGGCACGGTGCTGCTGCCCCTGACGCCGGACGCGTCCGCGCAGCTGCCCGCGCTGCTCGCCCGGATCGGCGAGGCGACCGCCCGCCCGGCCACCGCCGCCGTCGCCGCGGCGGGCGCCCTGGACGCCGTGCCCGACGCGCTCGGCGAGGCCGAGGAGGTCGCCGCCCTCGTCCACCGCCTGGACCTGCCGCCCGGCCTCTACCGGCTCGACGACGTCCTGCTCGAATACCAGCTCACCCGGCCGGGGCGGGCGCTGACGCGGCTCGCCGCCAAGCTGGAGCCCCTCGCCGGGAACCCCGTCCTGCTGGAGACGGCCCGCTGCTTCGTCCGGCACGGGCACAACCGCAGCCGCACCTCGACCGAGCTGCGCATCCACCGCAACACCCTCGACTACCGGCTCGGCAGGATCACGAAGATCACCGGCCTGGACCTGGCCGACCCGCGCGGCGTACGGCTCCTCGACGCCGCCGTCACCGCCCGCGCCCTGCTCTAGGCGCGGACGCTCGCTCGCCCTGGCCCGTGCCCACTCGGCTGGGCAGAATGTGGGGTCTGCCGCCGGTGGCGGACGTCGGATGGGGAAGTGGACGAGTGGAGACTGACACGCCCCGCGAGTGGCGTTCCGGTGACGTCGTCCTGGACCTCTACGAGGTCCGCGATGTGATCCGTACGGGTGGGATGGGGCTGGTCTACCGTGTGCGGCACCGCGGGTGGGACGTGGAGCTGGCGGTCAAGGCGCCCCGGCTGGAACTGGTGGCCACCCGGCGCGGACTGGACGACTTCGAGACCGAGGCGGCGACCTGGGTCGGCCTCCGCGAGCATCCGCACACGGTGAACTGCGTGTACGTCCGCAGGCTGGACGGCCTGCCCAGGGTGTTCGCGGAATGGCTGGACGGCGGGAGCCTGGCCGACGCCGTACGCTCCGGCGGCCTCTACACCGGCGGGCCTCGGGCGGTGCTCGGACGCGTTCTGGATGTGGCCGTGCAGACCGCGTGGGGCATCCGGCACGCGCACCGGCACGGCCTGGTCCACCAGGACGTGAAGCCGGCGAACGTGCTGCTCACCCGGGACGGCACGGCGAAGCTGACGGACTTCGGGCTGGCGGGGGCGCGCGCCGTGGCCGGGGAGGTCGGGCTCGTACCGCCGGGCACGAGCGTGCCGGCCGGGTACGCGGGGATGACGCCGGCCTACTGCTCGCCCGAGCAGGCGCGGGCCGCCGCGTGGAGGCGGGGCGGCGGCCGGCCTCGGGAGCGGATGGGGCGGGCGACCGACACGTGGTCGTGGGCGCTGACCGTCCTGGCGATGTTCGTGGGGCGTCCGCCGTGCCGGTCCGGGCAGGCAGGGGCCGAGGTGTTCGCCGAGTTCGTCAGGAACGGGGCGAACGCCCGGGGCGACGCCGCGGGGCTCCCTGCCATGCCGCAGGGGCTGGTGGCGTTGCTCCGACGGTGCCTCGCCCGGGAGCCGGAACAGCGCCCGAAGGACCTGGACGAAGTGGCCGCGGAACTCGCCGGGATCTATGCCGAGGCCCTCGGCGAGCCCTATCCGAGACCCGAGCCCCGGATGGCCGTACGGCTCGCGGACGAGCTGTCCAACCAGGCCCTGTCGCTGCTGGACCTGGGGAAGAGCGAGCAGGCCGAGGCGCTGTGGCGGCGGGCCGCCCAGATCGACCCGCGCAATCCGCACGTGGCGTACAACCGCGGCCTTCACCAGTGGCGGGCCGGACGCGTGACCGACGCGCAGTTCCTCGCCGACCTGGAGGCGGTCCGCGCCGCCCGTTCCGACGACTGGAGGTGCGGATACCTGCTGGGCCTAGCGCATATGGAACGCGGCGACGCGCAGGCCGCGCGGAGCGCCTTGCGGGCCGCAGCCGCGCACGCGCCCGGCGGTGCCCGCGAGCTCACCGCCGCCCTCGCCCTGGCCGATCGCATGCCCAGGCCCGAGCCCCCGGTGGTCCTGGCCGATCGCCTCGATCCGGTGTCCGCCGTGGCCATCAGCCAGGACGGCAGGACCGGGCTCTCCGCCGGAGCAGGAACGATCCGCGTATGGGACCTGATCGACCGCCGCCCCGTGCGGGCGATCAGCACGGCGGACGACGCGTCCGGCGAGACGTACGGCGGCGTGGACCTGGCGCTCGACGCGAACGGCGCCCGCGCGGTCTCCGCCGAGGAGGGCGGTCCCGCGCGGATCTGGGACCTCACCACCGGCCGCCTCGACCGCGTCCTCACCGACCGGGCCGAAGGCGGGCAGAGCCCTCCCGTTCAGCGCGCCGACCGGCCCATCAACCCGAACGGCCTGGTCGCCATGAGCGCCGACGGCCGCCTCGCCCTGTCCCTGCACGATGACGGGGCCGTTCGGACCTGGGACACCGCGACCGGCCGCCGCCTGAACGTTCTCAAGGAGGGCCCTGGCGGCGAGGGGTACTTCCGCTCGGTCGGCCTCAGCGCTGATGGCCGCATCGCGCTCGGGCTCGGCAAAGTGCACAGCGGCCCGTGGATGTGGGGTGACTCTGGCGTCGTTCAGGTGTGGGACACCCGCACCGGTCGCCTGCTGCGCAACTTCGGCACCGGATGCGTGATGGCGTGGCTCAGCGCCGACGGTCGAACGGTCGTCGCGCAGGAGGGCCGCTACGCGGAGGCCCGCGTCCGGGTCTGGGACGTGGAGACGGGTCGGGAACGCTGCGCCGTCGACCGCCCCGGAGGGAGGGGCTGGAGTTTCGCCGTGAGCGGCGACGGCCGCGTTGCGCTGTCCACCAGGGAGACCGGCGTCCAGTGCTGGGAGCTGACCACGGGACGGTGCCTGCACACGTGGCCGATGGCGCGGCCGGGACCGGACTGGGGAGAACTCACGGTCGCCTTGAGCGCTGACGGCCGGGTCGCGCTCGTGGGCGACGATTCCGGCACCGTCACACTGCGGGAGGTGCCGCGCGAGGGCCCGGCCGCCGTGTGGAGTTACGTGCTCCCGCGTGCGGCCACGGACCGGCTCCGCGGCAACGAGGAGATCAACCGCGCCCTCGACCGCACCAGCGCGTTCATGGCGGACGGCCGGTTCCAGCGCGCGGCCGATGAGATCCGCCGGGCACGGGCCGTGCCCGGCTACCGGCGGCATCTCGCGCTGCTCGACCGCTGGCAGGACCTCGCACGAGCCGGACGACGCGGCACGCTGACCGACGCGTGGCCGCGAGACGTCCTGCCCACCGTGGGCCAGTTCCGCTCCATGGTCTGCGGAACGACGATGAGCCTCGACGGCTCGCTGGCGTTGGTCAGCAACGAGCGCGGCACGGTCAGGGCATGGGACCTGCGCGCCGGAGGACGGCACCGCAGCCTGGAGGGGCATTCCGGACGGGTCCCGTCCCTCGCCGTCAGCGGCGACGGCCGGATCGCCGTATCGGCCGGGGAGGACGGCACCGTCCGGGTCTGGGAGGCGGAGTCAGGGCACTGCCGGCACGTACTGCGCGGCCACAGCGGCTGGGTGAACGAGGTGGCGGTCAGCGTGGACGGCCGTGTCGGTCTGTCCGCCGGAGACGACGCCACCCTCCGCGTCTGGGACCTGGAATCCGGCGAATGCCAACGCTGGCTCACCGGCCACACCACCGCCGCCGCCACGCTGCTGATGGACGCAGACGGCCGCTACGCCGTCTCGTCCCCAGGATTCGACGAGGAGGGCGCGCGGATCTGGGACCTGCGCACCGGGAATTGCCTGCGCGAGCTGCCGCAAGGCGGCGGCCACAGCTCGCTCGCCCTGAGCCGTACCGGTGAGGTGCTGTTGTCACAGCACCCGGACGGCGTCCAGGTATGGGACGTCCCGACCGGCCACCGCCGCCCCCACACCACGCCCGCCTGGCCGGGTACGGGCATCGCCCTCTCCGCGGACGGCCGGACGATCGTCTCGACGGGCAAGGACGAGACGGGGGAGCGCAAGACGATGCTGGTCTGGGACCTGCACACCGGGCAGGGCCACCACGTCGGCGCTTACGCGGGCCCGAGCGCGCCCGCGCTCAGCGCGGACGGCCGGTTCGCGGCCACCGGCGACTGGGACGGCCGGGTCCAGGTGTGGGACCTCCACGGCGGCGGCTGCCTGCGTGTCCTGGACGGCCATGACGACACCGTCGTGAACCTCGAAATCAGCGCCAACGGCCACATCGTCACCACATTCGACCAATCCGGCGTCACCCGCGTCTGGGAACTGGACTGGGAGTACGACTTCCCCCAAGAAACCTCACGAACGTAAGCGACCTGTCGGTCCCTACACAGACGCGGTGCGGGCTCTCACCGGAAGGCGACTGCGGAGAAGCCTCGGCCAGGCGGAAGGGCGGCGCACCCCGGAGAGCAGCACGGGAAGCGGGTCAGAGAACGAACGACGCGTCCGGATCACGCCGCCGACGACGGTGAACCGGTCGCAGACGCTGAACTCGACGGGCCCGCGGCCGAGGCTCGCGGTGCAGGCTGACTCGATGTAGACGGTGTCGCCTTCGACGGCTGTGCGGACGACCGTGAGCGCCATGTCGGGGAACAGGACGAACAAGCGCCGGAACATGTCCTCGATGGCCGTCACGCCGTGGGCGGTGGGGAACATGGGCTGCGTGAACGTCGCGTCCGGGGCGATGAGCGGGCGGAAGTGGTCGAGGAACGCGTTGGGTTTGGGCAGTGCCCAGCCTGCGGCGAACGCGGCGGGAAACTCGTCGGGAGTCATCGGACGTCCTCTCCGTCCAGGAACCCGCGAGCAGTTCGGTGAGCCGTTCGGGCTGGTCATGCGGCACGAACGTCCCCGAATCCCTGACCACCTCAAGCCGTCCGCGGGGGAACGCGCCGGCCAGCCGCCGGCCGAGCGCCATGGGGAAGAGGCGGTCGCGGTCGGCCCAGACGACCAGGACCGGCCGGTCGTACCCGCCGAACGTGCGGGCGGCGGCGAGGGTCTGGGCGCTGGACGCCCCGGTCATGAGCTTGGCGATGTCGCGGCGGACGCCCGGGTCGGCGGCGAGCGGAGCGGCCCAGTGCCGCACCGAGCCGGGACGGCGCTCCATGACGGCCCCGAACCCCAGCCGCGACCGGGCGATGGCCGGAACGTTCATCGCGGCGGCCATCGCGCGCACCGCCCCGGGGACGGCGGCCAGGCGGAACAGCGGCCGGAAGGCGCCGGGCGGGAAGACCTCGAAGGCGTCGCAGGCCACCAGCGCCAGCGCGGCGACCCGTTCGGGATGCGCGGCCGTGACGAGCTGCGCGATGACCCC
This sequence comes from Actinomadura sp. J1-007, assembly GCF_009793335.1. Taxonomy (GTDB): domain Bacteria; phylum Actinomycetota; class Actinomycetes; order Streptosporangiales; family Streptosporangiaceae; genus Spirillospora; species Spirillospora yumaensis. The sequence goes on from NZ_WING01000001.1 coordinate 7,435,980, forward strand.
GCCGCTGTCGTTGCCGACGAGGACGGCGCTGGACTCGCCCAGCCGGTCCAGGACCTCGACGACCAGTTCGGCCACGCCGGGCGGGGAGAGGTCGGCGTCCGCCCGCATCGGGCGGCCGTGCGCTCCGAACGGCCAGTCGACCGTGACGCACCGGTGCCGTTCGGCGAGTCCGGCGACCACGGGCGACCAGACGTCCGGTCCGGCGAGGAAGCCCTGGAGGAACAGCACGGCGGGTCCGGGGCCCTCGCCGTCCGTCCGGTAGCGGACCTGACCGCGCGACGTCTCCAGCACGTTCTGACCAACAGTCGAAAACTGACTCATAGTCGAAGACTGTATCCTGGTCGGCATGACCGTCAAGGGCCGCAGGGCCGAGTACAGGGAACTCACCAGGGGCGCGGTGCTCGACGCGGCCGCGGGCCTCTTCGCCGAGCAGGGGTTCGCCGCGACCACCATCGACGACGTCGCCCAGGCGGCCCGCGTCGGCAAGGGGACGGTCTACTACCACTTCACCGACAAGGCCCACCTGTTCGAGGCCGTGTTCCGCGACCGCCAGGAGCAGTTGGTGGAGAACGTCGCCGCCGCGGCGACGCGCCATCGGCGGCCCTGGCCGCGGCTGACCGCCGCGCTGGACGCCTACCTTGAGGGAGCGGTCGCCGACGCCGCGCACCGTTCACTGCTCCAGCAGGCCCCCGCGGCGCTGGGCGCCGAGCGCTGCCGCGAACTGGACGAGCAGCTAGGACTGCCCGCGTTGCAGGCGCTCCTGGACGACCTGGCCACGGCGGGGGAGCTGTCGGCGCCGCCCGGCCCGATGCTGACACGCCTGCTCTTCAGCGCCCTCTGCGAAGCGGCCATGACCGCCGGCGCCGACCCCGATCCGGCCGGAGCGCGCCGCGCCGCCGCCGAAGCACTGCACGCCATCCTGGCCGGCCTGCGGCGAGAGCCGCCCGCCCCTTGAGGCTTCAGCAACTAAGCCGTCCTGGCCGGCGCATCCGCCAGGGGCGGGCCCGGCCGCCGCTTCGGTCGCGGTGACGGTGCCCATTTGCAAAGATCACGGCAAGTCCCGGGCCGGGGCGACGGCCTGCGGGCGGGACGCGACCGGGAGCCGACGACGAGAAGAGGAAGTGAGAGGGACATGGCGGGAACGGCCGTGGCGCTGCGGCGCTACCCGGTCAAGTCGATGCTGGGCGAGGAGCTGCCCTCGGTGGAGGTGGCCGCGACGGGCCTCGCCGGTGACCGCGGCTGGGCGCTCCTCGACGCCGAGACCGGGCGGGTCGCCAGCGCCAAGAGCCCCCGGCTCTGGCGCGACCTGCTGACGATGTCGGCGGTGGCCGACGGCGACGGGGTACGGATCGTCCTGCCGGACGGCCGTACGGTGCGCAGCGGCGACGCCCGCGCCGACGCGGAGCTGTCCGAGGCGCTCGGACGCCGGGTCACGCTCACCGACACCCGCCCTGAAGGCGCCACGCTGGCGCGCGCCGTCCCCGACCAGGTCCTCGCGGCGGGGATCACCGCCGAGGTGGAGGACGAGGAGGTCGTCCTCGGGCAGGGCTCGCCGCCCGGCACGTTCGTCGACTTCGCGCCCGTCCACCTGGTCGGAACGGCGACGTTGGCCGCGATCGCCGAAGCGGGGGAACGCGGCGTCATGGAGGCCGCGCGGTACCGGCCCAACATCGTCCTCGACACCGGCGACGGCGCGGGCTTCGGGGAGAACGACTGGGTCGGTCGCGACTTGCGGGTCGGCGAGGCCGTACTGCGCGTCATGGCGCCGACGCCGCGCTGCTCGGTGCCGACGCTGGAACACGGCACGCTGCCCCGCGACACCGGCGCGCTGCGGATCCCCGCTCGGCTCAACCTCGTCGAGCCGGTGCCCGGCATGGGCCCGCGCCCGTGCGCAGGCGTCTACGCGCAGGTCGTGACGCCGGGCCGGGTGAACGCCGGAGACCCGTTCCGACTCCTGTGAACGCGCACCGCGACGCCCCGCCCGCGCGGACGTGCGGCGCGGACCCGTGGACGCTGGCGTATGCGGTCCAGAGTCTCAACCATGTTCGCTGAAGCCTTCCGCCGATTGACTGAAGTACATGACAACGAACCGGAACACCACTGCCGCGAACCCCGGCCTCACCCTGGTGCTCGGGGCGACGGGCAAGACCGGCCGCCGCGTGGCCGCCCGGCTGGAGGAGCTGGACGCGCCGGTGCGGCGGGCGTCGCGCTCCAGCGACCAGCCCTTCGACTGGACCGACCCGGGCACCTGGGCGCCCGCGCTCGCCGGGGCGGCGGCGGTCTACCTGGCGTACTCCCCGGACCTGGCCGCGCCCGGGGCGCCCGAGGCGATCGGCGCGTTCACCGCGGCGATGCGCGAGGCGGGCGTCCGGCACGTGGTGCTGCTGTCGGGACGGGGCGAGCCCGAGGCCGAGCAGTGCGAACGGCTCGTCCGCGACTCCGGCCTGGGCTGGACGATCGTGCGGGCGAGCTGGTTCGCGCAGAACTTCAGCGAGGACTACCTGCTGGACCCGGTCCGCGGCGGCCGGGTCGTGCTGCCCGCCGGGGACGTGCCCGAGCCGTTCGTGGACGCCGACGACATCGCCGACGTCGCGGTCGCCGCCCTCACCCGCCCCGACCGCCATCAGGGCCGGGCGTACGAGCTGACCGGGCCCCGCGCGCTGACGTTCGCGCAGGCCGTCGGCCAGATCGCCGCCGCGACCGGACGCCCGGTCGGCTACCTCCAGGTGCCGCCCGCCGACTACAGTGCGGCCCTCCAGGACGAGGGGTGCCGGCCGAGGTCGCCGAGATGCTGACCTACCTGTTCACCACCGTGCTGGACGGCCGCAACAGCGCCGTCGCCGACGGCGTCCAGCGCGCGCTCGGCCGCCCGGCCCGCGACTTCGCCGACTACGCCCACCGCACCGCCGCCACCGGCGTCTGGAACACCCACGAAGAGGAAGCCGCCCGATGAAGACCACCCTGACCACGATCTGCGCGGCGGTGTCGCTGGTGATGACCGCCGGCATCGCCGGCACCTTCTTCGCCTTCTCCGTCGCGGTGATGCCCGGCCTCAACGCCGCCAAGGCCACCACCGCGATCGAGTCGATGCAGACCATCAACCAGAAGATCCAGAACCCCGCGTTCCTGGGCGCGTTCATGCTCGCCCCGGTGTTCGCCGCCCTCGTCGGCGTCCTGCTGTGGACCTCCGGGCAGCACGGCGCCGCCTGGCTGTTCTTCGCCGCCGCCGCCGTCTACGTCGTCGGCGCGTTCCTGCCCACGGTCGCGGTGAACGTCCCGATGAACAACGACCTGGACGCGGTGAAGCTCAGCGGTCTGCACGACGCCGCCAAGACCTGGTCCGACTACACAGGCAAGTGGACGGCCTGGAATCACGTCCGCGGCCTGTTCTCGTTCGTCAGCCTCCTGCTGATGTCCTACGCCACCTACCGGTGGGCCAAGGACTCCTGACGGCGGCCCGGCGAGAGTCATGCCGTGGTCGGAGAACGGGTTTCGACCGTGGTCGGATGACCGGGAGACGCGGGCGGCCGAAGCTGGGCGCCATGACAACACAGACCGAGGGCGCCCCGGCCATCAGGGTCGAGGGGCTGACGAAACGGTACGGCCGCCGCACGGTGGTGGACGATCTGACGTTCACGGTCAGGCCGGGCGCGGTGACGGGCTTCTTCGGCCCGAACGGCGCGGGCAAGACCACCGCCCTGAAGGCGGTCGTCGGACTGGCGCGGCCGTCGGCGGGCGCGGTGTCGGTGCTGGGGGCGCCGGCGGCGTCGGTGGCGCCGGACGCGCGCAGGGTCGGCGTCCACATCGAGCCGTGCGGCGCGCACCCCGCCCGGTCGGCCCGCGCCCACCTGCGGGCGCTGGCGCTGTCGGCGGGGCTGCCGCGCCGCCGCGTCGAGGAGGTCCTGGAGGCCGCCGAGCTGGCGGGCGCGGCGGGCCGCCGGGTCGGCGCGTTCTCGCTGGGGATGCGGCAGCGGCTCGGGCTCGCCGCCGCGCTGCTGGGCGACCCGGAGGTCCTGGTGCTGGACGAGCCGGCCAACGGGCTGGACCCGCAGGGCATCCGCTGGCTCCGGACGATGCTGCGCGAGCGGGCCGCGAAGGGCGGCACGGTGCTGCTGTCCAGCCACCTGCTCGCGGAGGCCGCGCGGACCGTTGACGACGTGGTCGTCATCGACCGTGGCAGGCTGGTGCACGAGGGACCGATCAGCGAGGTGGAGTCGCTGGAGGACGTGTTCCTGGAGCTCACCGGAGGGTTGGAACGATGATCGGCCTGCTTCGCGGGGAGCTGCTCAAGTCGGTGACGACCCGCGCCGTGTGGGGGTTCGCGGCCGGGGGGACGGCCTTCGCCGTCCTGAACGCGGTGATCGTCGCCGTGGCGTCGGGAACGATCGACGAGGTGCCGGAGAAGAAGGAGGCGCTGGCCGGGTTCCCCGTCCTGTTGCTGCTGTGGGGACTGGTCGGCGCGGCGGGCGAGTACCGGCACCGGACCGCCGCGCCGACGGCGCTGGTGGCCCGGCGCGGCCGCGGAACCGTCCTGGCGGTGCGGATCGCGGCGTACGCGCTGACCGGTCTCGGGCTGGCGCTGCTGATCAACGCGGTGGCGGTCGGTGTGGCGCTGCCGCTGCTGGCCGACCAGCCCGGCCCGGACCTGACGTCCGGCCAGGTGGCCGAGGTCGCGGCGGCCAACGTCTCGGCGCTGGTGCTGGCGACGGTGCTGGGCGCGGCGCTCGGCGCGCTGATCCGAAGCCCGGTCGTCGGCGCGGTGGTCCTGATGACCCTGGCCCTGGTGGTCCAGCCCCTGGTGAGCGGCGCGTGGGAGCGGGAGGCGAACCTCTCGCCGTTCGGCGCGGTCGGCGTCATGACGGGCGGGACCCACAACACGACCCTCACGGTCGCGCAGGCCGGCGCGGTGTTCGCGGCCTGGACGGTGCTGGTGGTGCTGGTCGCGGTCGGGTGCGAACGACGGCGTGACCTGGCGTGAACGTCGCGGAGACGATCAGGGCGGTGCGGGGCCTGCGGGCCGCGCACCGCCCGGTGCTGTTCGACATCGTGCTCGCCGCGGCGGCGACCTTCGTGGAGGTGGGGCTGCTGTTCAACGACGGCACCCGGCCCGCGCCCCTGCCGATCGCGGCGACCGTCCTCACCGGTGCGGTGCTCCTGGCCCGCCGCCGGTTCGGGGTGGCGGTGACCGCGGCGACGGTCGCGGCGGCCGCCGCGGTGACCGCGGCCGGGTACTCGCCCGGAGGCGCGCCGGCCGTCGTCGCGCTGTGGTCGCTCGCCGAGACGCGCGACCGGCGCGTCTCGCTCGCGGTGCTGGCGCCGGTGGCCGTCCTCCTGCAAGCCGACGCCGTGTGCAGCCCGCCGGTGTCGATCGGGGCGTGGACGCTGGGCGCCTACATGCAGACGCGCCGCCGCTACGTCCGGGCGGTGGAGGAACGGGCCGCCACCCTCGAACACGAACGCGAGCAGCTCGACCTGATCGCGGCGCAGCGTGAACGCGGCGCGATCGCCCGCGAGCTGCACGACATCGTCGCCCACTCGGTGACGGTGATGCTGATCGGCGTCCGCGGCGCCCGCGACGTCCTGGAGACCGAGCCGCGGGTGGCCGCGCGGACGCTGGAGCAGGTCGAGACCAGCGCCGAGCAGAGCCTGGCCGAGCTGCGCCGGATCCTCGTCCTGCTGCGCGAGCGGCACCCGGCGGAGACGCGACCGCAGCCGTCGCTGGCGGACCTGGACGACCTGGTCGCCGGGTACCGTTCGGCGGGGCTGCCGGTCCGGCTGGAGATCGCCGGGGAGCCGCTGGACCTGCCGGGCGGGGTGGAGCTGTCCGCCTACCGGATCGTCGAGGAGGCGCTGACCAACGCGCTGAAACACGCCGGGGCGACGCGGGTCGCGGTACGGCTGCACTACGGCGGGACGGAACTGGAGGTGCGGGTGCACGACGACGGCACGGGACCCGGCGGGCCGGGCCCCGGCGGGCACGGCCTGGTGGGGATGCGGGAGCGGGTCGCGCTGCTCGGCGGCGAGCTGGAGGCGGGCCGGGCGCCCGGCGGCGGGTTCCGGGTCGCGGCACGGCTGCCGATCGGGGAGCGGGCGTGACGGTCCGGGTCCTGATCGTCGACGACCAGGAGCTGATCCGGATCGGGTTCCGGCTGTTCCTCCAGACCCGGGCCGACCTGGAGGTCGTCGGGGAGGCCGCGGACGGCCGCGAGGCCCTCGACCGGGCGGCGGAGCTGCGGCCCGACGTCGTCCTGATGGACGTCCGGATGCCGCGGATGGACGGCGTCGAGGCCACCGCCCGCCTCACCCGTACGGACCGTCCGCCCCGCGTGCTGATCCTCACCACCTACGATCTCGACGAGTACGTGTTCGGCGCGCTGCGCGCGGGGGCGTCGGGGTTCCTGCTGAAGGACGCGCCCCGCGAACGGCTCATCGAGGCGATCCACGTCGTCCACCAGGGTGAGGCGCTGCTGTCCCCGTCGATCACCCGCCGCCTGATCGAGGACTACGCCGCCCGCACCGACCCCGTCCGCCCGGCGGCGGACCTGCTGACCGCGCTGACCCCGCGCGAGCGCGAGATGCTCCTGCTCGTGGCCCAGGGCCTGTCCAACCAGGAGATCGCGGCGCGGCTCGTCGTCACCGAGGCCACCGTCAAGAGCCACGTCGGCAGCGTGTTCGCCAAGCTTCACCTTCGCGACCGCGTCCAGGCCGTCGTCCTGGCCTACGAGCACGGCATCGTCGTCCCGGGCCGTCCCCCCGACGCCCCTTGACCCCGGACCGCATGTCGTCGCCCATGGCTTGCCCCCGCGCCGACTGCGTGTGAACGTCGCCGGCGGCTCAGGCGTGGGCGCAGCGTTCGATGACCGCGGCGACTTGGAGCAAGGCCGGTGAATCCCGATCCTCGCGTCGGCACAGGACGAGGTCGACGGGCTCGTTCTCGGTGAGCGGTACGTACGTCACGCCGTCGAGGCGCAGGCTCTGCACCGAGCGCGGGACGAGCGCCACGCCGTGCCCGGCGGCCACGAGGACGGCGAGGGTGGCGGTCTCGCCGACCTCGACCAGCGACGGCGGCTGGAAGCCGGCTCGGGCGCAGGCCGACAGGACGTGGTCGTACATGGTGGACCGGGTCTGCGAGGGGTGGATGACGAACGGTTCGCCCGCCAGCGAGTCCAAAGGGATCTCGTTCCGGCCGGCCAGCGGGTGGTGGGACGGCAGCACGGCCACGAGGGGCTCGCTGCGCAGCGGTGTGACGCTCAGCCCCTCGGCGGCGGCGCCCGGACGGAGCACCGCGAGGTCGTAGGCGCCGGTGAGCAGGCCGTCGACGAGCTGCGGGGTCAGCAGCTCGCCGCGCAGTTCCAGCGTGATCCGGGGCAGTTCGGCCCGTACGGTGCGCGCGACGCGGGGCAGCACGTCGTAGGTGGCGGTGCCGATGAAGCCGACGGCGACGCGGCCCGCGCGTCCGGCGGCGAGCTCCGCCATGTGGACGCGCGCGCGTTCGGCCTCGGTGACCAGCGTGCGGGCGTACCCGGTCAGGTGCCGTCCGGCCTCGGTGAGCTCGACGTGCCGGGTGGACCGGTGGAACAGGGCGGTGCCGAGCTCGCGCTCCAGGTGCCTGATCTGCTGGGACAGCGCGGGCTGGGCGACGTGCAGGCGGGCCGCCGCGCGTCCGAAATGGCACTCTTCCGCGAGCGCGAGGAAGTAGCGGACCTGGCGGAGTTCCATGACCACACTTTATAAGCCGCCCTTATCAATGGTGAACGATAAGGTCTTGGACTTGATGGATCGGCCCCGCCTACCGTGGGCGCATGACCGACGGTTACGTGTACGCGGCGGCGCGGACGCCGTTCGGGCGGTTCTCCGGGGCCCTCGCCGGAGTGCGGCCGGACGACCTCGCGGCGCTCGCGGTGAACGGGGTCCTGGCGAGGACGCCGGCGCTCGATCCGGGCGAGATCGGCGATGTCGTGTGGGGGAACGCCAACGGCGCGGGCGAGGACAACCGCAACGTCGGCCGGATGGCCGTCCTCCTGGCGGGGCTGCCCACCAGTGTCCCCGCGACGACCGTCAACCGGCTGTGCGGGTCGTCCCTGGACGCGGCGATCATCGGCTCGCAGGCCATCGAGGCCGGCGACGTGGACATCGTGCTGACCGGCGGCGTCGAGTCGATGTCCCGGGCGCCGTGGGTCCTGCCCAAGCCGGAACGGGCCTATCCCGCCGGTGACACGGCCGCGGTCTCGACCACGCTCGGATGGCGGCTGGTCAACGAGCGGATGCCGAAGGAGTGGACGGTCTCCCTGGGAGAGGCCAACGAGCAGATCGCCGAGCGGTTCTCCATCTCCCGGGAACGCCAGGACGCGTTCGCCCTCCGCTCCCACCTCCTCGCCGACGCCGCCTGGACCGCCGGCTTCTACGACGGCCTGGTCGTTCCGGTCACCGGCGGCAAGGGCGCGCTCGCCCGTGACGAGGGCGTCAGGCCCGGTTCCACCATCGACGCCCTCGCCGCGCTCAAGCCGTCCTTCCGGCCCGATGGCGCGATCACGGCGGGCAACGCCTCCCCGCTGAGCGACGGCGCCTCCGCCGTGCTCCTCGGCTCGCGCGCCGCCGCGGAGCGCATCGGCGTGGACCCGCTGGCCCGTATCGCGGGACGCGGGAGGTACGCGCTGGACCCGCAGATGTTCGGCTTCGCACCCGTGGAGGCGGCGAACCGGGCCCTGAAGAGAGCGGGCATCACCTGGTCCGACGTGTCCGCGGTCGAGCTCAACGAGGCGTTCGCCGTGCAGGCGCTGGCCTGTGTGGACGCCTGGGGGATCGACCCGGAGACGGTCAACGCCAAGGGCGGCGCCATCGCGCTCGGCCACCCGCTGGGCGCGTCCGGCGGCAGGCTCCTCGGCACGCTGGCGCACCGGCTGAAGGAGTCCGGCGAGCGGTGGGGCGTCGCCGCGATCTGCATCGGAGTCGGCCAGGCGCTCGCCGTGGTCCTGGAGAACGTCGCGGAGGCGGGCCGATGACCGCGCGGGTGTGCGCCGACGCCGACGAGGCGGTCGCCGGGATCGAGGACGGCTCCACGGTCCTGGTCAGCGGCTTCGGGATGGCCGGCATGCCCGTCGGGCTGATCGACGCGCTCGTCCGCCAGGGCGCGAGGGACCTGACCGTCGTGTCCAACAACGCCGGCAACGGCGACACGGGCCTCGCCGCGCTGCTGGCGAAGCGCCGGGTCCGCAAGGTCGTCTGCTCCTTCCCCCGGCAGGCCGACTCCCATGTCTTCGACGCGCTGTACCGCGCCGGCGAGATCGAGCTGGAGGTCGTACCGCAGGGCAACCTCGCCGAGCGGATGCGGGCGGCCGGGGCGGGCATCGGGGCCTTCTTCTGCCCCACCGGAGCCGGGACCCTGCTGGCCGAGGGCAAGGAGACCCGCGTCATCGACGGCCGCACGCACGTGCTGGAGTACCCGATCAAGGGCGATGTCGCGCTGGTCGGCGCGCACCGGGCCGACCGCATGGGCAACCTGGTCTACCGCAAGACCGCCCGCAACTTCGGACCGGTCATGGCCACCGCCGCGACGACCGTGATCGCGCAGGTCCGCGAGATCGTCGACACCGGCGCGATCGATCCCGAGACCGTGGTGACGCCGAGCATCTATGTCGACCGCGTGGTGCAGGAGGCAGCCGCATGACCCGAGTCCCCACCGCCGAACGGCCGCTCGGCAAGCACGAGATCGCCGCCTACGTGGCCCGCGACATCCCGCGCGGGGCGTTCGTCAACCTCGGCATCGGCCGGCCGACCCTCGTCGCGGACCACCTGCCGGCCGACTCGGGCGTCGTCCTGCACACCGAGAACGGCATGCTGCACATGGGCCCGGCCGCCCAGGGCGCGGAGATCGACCCCGACCTCATCAACGCCGGCAAGATCCCCGTCACCGAACCGCCGGGGGCGGCCTACTTCCACCACGCCGACTCGTTCGCCATGATGCGCGGCGGCCACCTGGACGTCTGCGTCCTCGGGGCCTTCCAGGTCTCCGCGGCGGGCGACCTCGCCAACTGGCACACCGGCGAACCCGACGCGATCCCGGCGGTCGGCGGCGCGATGGACCTGGCGATCGGCGCGAAGCAGGTCTTCGTCATGATGACGCTGTTCACCAAGACCGGCGCCCCGAAGCTGGTGCCCGACTGCACCTACCCCCTGACCGGGCGGAACTGCGTCGACACCGTCTACACCGACCTCGCCGTCTTCGACATCGCCCCCGAAGGCGTCCGGGTCCGCGAGACCTTCGGCACCACCCCCGAAGACCTCGCGACCCGACTCGACGTCCCCCTCCTGCCCTGACACCGCCGTACACCGGAGAGCCTCGCCGGGCCCGCCTCGCCGCTGTCAGGTGGCGATGCGGGGGGTGAAGGCGCCGTGGAAGCTGACCGGGAGGTGGAACGGGAGCCACGCCTCGGCGACGGGCCCGTCCGGGAGGTGCGCCGCGTCGAAGATCATGAGGCGGCTCCGCTGCCGGGGCGCGTGGTAGCCGACGGTGAGGATCCAGCCGTCGTCCTCGGCGGCGCCGGGCGAGCGCGGGACGAACACGGGCTCGATCAGCCCGTCGTCGGCGGTGATGAACGTGCTGGTCGTGTCGTTGCGGTGGTCGAAGCGCGCGATCCCGAACCCGGGGCCGAGGGCCGCGCCCGCCGGGTCCGTGCGCGCGATGGCGTACGACACGTCGTGCCTGCGCGTCGCCCTGCGCTGGTCGAACTGCGGGCCTTCGCATCCGGCGTCGCTGAGCGGTTCGGCCGAGATGCCGCCAGTGGGGCGGACGCGGTAGCGGGTCAGCACGCCGGTGGTCGCCGGGGCGGACCGGACGTCGGCGAAGAACGCCTTGGCCGCCGGGAAGTCCTCGGGCCCGTACCGGACGAGGTCGATCACGACGTCGCCGCGGTCCTCGTAGGCGTTGACGAAGTGGATCACGAAGAACGGGTCGGTCTCGACCATCCGGACCGGCCCGCCGGCGCGCGGGACGAGCAGGAAGTACGCCGGGACGCCGGGCGCGAAGTGCAGGGCGTCGAGCATCGAGGACGTGCCCGCGAGGATGGGCAGCGGGTCGATGCGCCACGGCGTCGCCGCGAAGATCGCGTGGGTCGGCGTCAGCGCCATGTCGTGGACGAAGCACATCGCGGGCAGCGGCGCCGAGCGCAGGTACCGCGTGACACCGGAACGGTCGGTCTCGTACAGCCGCAGCCGCAGGCGCGGCCGGGCCTCGCCGAGCAGCTCGCGGAGCAGCCTCAGGCGTTCGCGACCGCCGGACGCGTCGCGGAAGCGGCGGAGGTCGAGCCGGGGCAGGTACGGGTCGAACCCGAAGTTGACCACCGAGCCGGTCGCCGGGTCGTGGCAGTAGTGCGCCGAGTACGCGCCCAGCACTCCTTTGAGCGCGCCGCCGAGATCGGTCGTTCCGAGGGTTTCGAGGGTGTCGATGTCCAGCTCGTGGGGTCGGCCCGCCTCCCACAGGGCCAGCAGCCGGTCGTTGTGGACGAGCACGTTGGTGTTGGCGGTGTTGGCCGGCCCCCGCAGCGCGTTGCCCGCGACACCGCCGGGGCGCTGGCGGCCGATGCCGCGCGTCGTCATCCGGCCCGCCCGCTCGCCCCGCACGTACTGCCTCGTCCGGACGAACCGGTTGCGGAACCGCACGCCCCTGCCGTCCAGGACGAACGCGCTGACCATGCCGTCGGTGTCGAACAGGCAGTCCAGGACGGTCGAGCCGACGTTCCACCGGCCCGCGCCGTTGCGGTAGAGGGTGCCCGTCAGCCCGGCGGGCAGCGTCCCGGTGATCTCGGTGAGGGGGATGTCGAACTCGCCGGGGACCGGGTCCCAGAGGCGGCCGGCGGCGGGCCCGGTGCGGTGCGCGACGGTGTCCATAAAAAGACAGGCTGAACTTTTGATGCGGGCGTGTCAACCCCGGCCGGGCCGCGGGGCCGGACGAGGGTCCGTCACTAGCATTGGCGGGTGCGAGAAGCAGAACGGCCGCGCGGACGCGGCCGGCCGCCCGGGCCGGGCGTCGACGCGCGGCGGCGGCGGGAGGAGCTGCTCGACGCGGCCGAACGGGCGATCCGCGCGAAGGGGCCGGGCGCCTCGATGGCCGACATCGCCCGCGAGGCGGGGTACGCGCGCTCGGCCGTCTACGCGGCGTTCCCCAACCGGACGGCGGTGCTCGCCGCGCTGGCCGAACGTCACGCCGGGCTCCTGCTGGCCGACATGTTCGGCCGCGCCTCGGCCGCGGGCGAGCCGCGCGCCCAGTTCCAGGAGATCCTCAACGCCCTGTTCGCCTGGGTGCAGGACGGCCCGCGGCTCTACTGGGCGCTGATCCGCCTCCCGGACGAAGGCGGACCCGGCCTGTTCGACCTGCTCGCCGGGGCCATCGAGGCGATGCTGGAACCGGCGTTGCGCGCGAGGGGAACCGACGTCGAGCTGGCCGCCCCCGGCGCGCGGGCGATGATGGGCTCGGCGATCGCGGCGATCGAATGGTGGCTGCGAACGGACATGGCCATGCCCCGCCCCAAACTCGTCGGCTACCTCACCGACCTCGCCTGGAACGGCGGAGTGGGCCTCCCCGAGGGCTGGATGGGCGTCCCCACCTCCCCGCAATAGCCGACCACCGACGAGCACGCCCGTTCTCGGAACCTCCTTGACGCTCGGGTACTACCACGTGTAGTACTACGACATGTAGTTGATCTGAAAGGAATCCCACGTGCCCATCGAAAAAGCTCTCAACCGCCGCCTGGAGAACGCGTGGAACGCCGGCGACGGCCAAGCATGGGCGGCCAATTTCGCCGAGGACGCCGATTTCGTGGACGCCCTAGGGCGCCACCACCACGGCCGAGAAGAGATCGAAGCGTCCGCCCAGCACGTCCTCGACACCATCTACCAGGGCAGCAGCATCACGTTCCGCCACACGGGCTCCCGCACCATCGGCGACATGATGATCATGCACAACACGTCGCTCCTGCACGTCCCCAACGGCCCACTCGCCGGAGACATCCACAGCACCCAAACCCTGGTCCTCGACGCTGAACAGATCATCGCCTTCCAGAACACCATCCAGCAGAACTACGAAGGCTACGCAAACGGCAAAGCCTGACCACACGAACCTTTCTCGCAGCGCACCGCTCAGACGGTCTTCGACCAGGGTGTTCTTGTCCGTATTCCGTTACTCGGTGATGGTGGGGAAGGGGGACAGAAAGGGGCGGACCTCTAGCCACTTGTGGGTCGGTTCGCCGTTCGCGCCCGGCGCTGCGGACAGTTCCGCGGCCAGCTCGACCGCTCGTTCGTAGCTTTCGACGTCGATCACCATCCAGCCGGCGATCAGGTCCTTGGTCTCGGCGAACGGGCCGTCGGTGACCGGTGGGCGGCCCTCGCCGTCGGAGCGGACGAACGTTCCCTCGGGCAAGAGCGCCTGGTGGTCGATCAGCTCGCCGGTGCGCGCCAGCCGGGCGGCGAAGTCCCGCATGTACTGGATGTGGGCCGAGATCTCCTCCGGCGTCCACTGCTCCATCGGCGCGTCGTTCACCGACGCCGGAGCGCCTCGGAAATGCTCCAGCAGCAGATATCTGGCCATGATGCCCTCCTTGACGGTGCACGGCCCCGTCGCGGTGTTCGGACGGAGCCGTGCACAGGGGCGGCCGTCAGTCGAGTTTCTCGGCCAGCGCGATGGTGATGCCCTCGGGGCCGCGCATGTAGCAGAGCCGGTAGCTGTCCCCGTACCGCACCACCTCGCCGACGAGTTCGGCGCCTTTGGCGAGCAGGCGCGTGACGACGGTGTCGATGTCGTCGACCGCGAACATGATGCGGCGAATGCCCAGCGTGTTCGACGGGGCGTTCTCCGGCACGCCGGCGATCGCCTTGGGCGTGTGGTACTTCGCCAGTTCGATCCGCCCGTGGCCGCCCGGGACGCGCAGCATCGCGATGTCGACCCGCTGCTCGTCGAGGCCGACCACGCGGGCGGCCCAAGAGTCCTCGATCAGCGCCTTGCCTTCCAGTTCCAGGCCGAGTTCGAGGAAGAACGCGATGACGGCGTCGAGGTCGTTGACGGTAATGCCGATGTTGTCCATCCGCTGAAGCGTCATGGTGGCTCTCCTGAGTCGGGCGGCCCGTCCTGGCCGCTGGTGCCCCTGGGACGGAGCCGCCGCCGCGTTCTCGACATCCCGAGCGTGGTGGGTTTCAGAAAGTTCGCGATCGGACGGCACACAGGAGGCCCGTAGTCCCGTGCGGAGGAGAGTTCAGCGGCGGGCACGGGTTGAGAGTTCGGTGAGCAGTTGCTGGAGGAGGGCGATGCTCGTTTCGTCGGTGAGGTTCCCTGCCTGGTCGAAGCGTTCCTGGGCGCGGAAGACCGCCACTTCCGGGGAGGTGACGACTTCGGCGTTGAGGCCCACGAAGACCGCGCGCAGGGCGACCTGGGCGCGGGCGGTGCCGAGGAAGCCGGGGCTCGCGCCGGCGATGGCGATCAGCTTGCCGTTCAGCACCGACCTGCCGGGCGGACGGCTGGCCCAGTCGATCGCGTTCTTGAGGACGCCCGGGTAGGAGTGGTTGTACTCGGGGGTGCACAGCAGCAGGGCGTCGGCCTCGCCGATCCGCCGCCGGAGGTCGGTCACGGGGGCCGGCAGCCGTTCCTCCTGGTCCTGGTCGAACGGCGGGATTTCGCGCAGGCCGTTGTAGAGGGAGACCCGCACTCCCGGCGGCGCCTGCTTCCGGGCGGCGCGGGCGAGCGCGGTGTTGTACGAGGTCGTCCGGAGGCTGCCGGAGATCGCGAGCACGGTGATGTCGTCCATGCGGCTGGGTCCTTTCGTTCGCGGACGGGTGCGTCAGGTGATGAGGAGCGCGGACAGGGCGGGGCCGAACGCGCCGCCGAGCTGGTAGCAGAGGGTGAAGAGGGCGAGGGTGATGGGCCGCTGCGCGTCGGGAACGGAGTTCGCGGCGTACACCGAGAGCGTCGCCTGGCCCGATGAGCTGACGAAGACGGAGACGCCGGCGGCGACGAGCATCAGCGCCGCCCACGGCGTGACGGCCGCCGCGATGGGGGCGAGCGCGCCGAGGGCGAGGAGGACGGCGAGGACCATGGCGCGGCTCATGCGCGGTGAGGACGCCGCCAGGAGCCAGGACGCGGCGGAGCCGACGAGCAGCGCGACGAGGATCGCCGTGCCGACGGCTCCGGGGTCCCAGCCGCCGTCCTCCTCCAGGACGCGCGGGACGGTGTAGAGCAGCGAGAAGTACGAGGTCGACAGGGCGCACACGAGGACGCTGACGCCGAGGAAGACCGGGGTGCGCAGGACGGTCGCGGGCACGAACCCGTTCGGGCGGCTGCGGACGCGCGCCGCCAGGGCCGCGCCGATGACCGCCGCGCAGATCAGCGCCGGCACGGGGAAGCGGGGGACGAACACCAGCGCGCTGATCATCGCCGTCAGGACGGCGGCGCCGGCCGTGTCGAAGGGCGCGTGCGCGTCCCGTTCGGGGGGCTTCGGCGCGGCGCGCAGGACCCCCGGTACGGCCAGCACGGCGAGGATGGACGGCGACAGCGCCGCGTGCCAGGACACGTGCTCGGTGAGCAGGCCGCCCGTGAGCGGGCCGAGCGCGCCGAGGAGGCCGCTGCCCGCGGTCACCGCACCCATCCGGCGGGGCGTGCCCGCCAGGTTGATGGCCGTGGTGACCAGGCAGCTCCCGCCGACGGCCTGGGCGCCGCGGCCGGCGACCAGCACCGGCAGGGACCCGGCCGCGACGACCAGGACGGTGCCGGCGGTGACCAGGGCGGCGCCGACGAGCACGGCGGTCCGTACCCCGCGGCGCTTCAGCAGCTCGGCCGCCGGCGGGGTGCACACGGCCATCAGCAGGCCGAACGCGGTGGCGATCCAGGTCGCCGCGCCCACGGACACGCCGAGGTCGTCGCTGATGGCCGGGAGCGTCATCGTGGCGGTGTTGGCGCTCAGGGCGGCGGGGGCGGCCAGCAGGCCGAGCGCCGGCGCGGGAACGCGCAGGGCGCTCTGCCCCGCGCGGGCGGGGAGGGGCCGCCGGCGCCCGGCGCGCCGCGCGGAGGTCGCGCGGACTTCGGCGTGGCGGCCGCCTCGCGATCGGACGGACGTGTCATCGGTGCCTCCAGAGGGTCGGGGACCGGAGCCAGAGGGGAAACTACACCGTGCAGTGTAATCAGTAAACTATGCCGTGTACGCTCGGGCTGGAAGACTGGAGGCCGGAAACGCCGCGGTCACCGCCGCGGACGGCGACGGCCGGGGAGAGGTGCACGGACGGATGCGCGAGGAGAAGCCGGGACGGCGGCGCGGGATGCCGGAGAAGCGCCGGGCGATCATGCAGGCCGCCCGCGTCGTCTTCGGGCGGGAGGGCTACTCGCGCGCCAGCGTCGACACCATCGCCGACGAGGCCGGGGTGTCCAAGCGGACGATCTACAACCACTTCGCCGACAAGGAGGACCTGTTCCACTCGGTGGCCATGGAGGGCGCGCACCAGGTGACCGAGGCCATCGCGCAGATCATGGAACGGCACCTGCGGAAGATCGTGGACCTGCGGGACGACCTGATCGACTTCGCCACCGAACGGGCCGCCGCGGTGATGGACTTCCCGGACCACTTCGCGCTGGTCCGGGCGCTGGAGGCGGAGGTCACGCGGATCCCGCCCGAGATGCTCAAGGACTGGCGGGAGGCGGGCCCGCAGTCGGGCCACGTCCGGCTGGCGCCCTACCTCCGGCGGATCGCCGACCGGGGCCTGCTCCGGTTCGACGACGCGGAGGAGGCCGCGAACCACTTCAACCTGCTGACGATCACGGGCGTCAACCAGCGGACGTTCTACGGCGCCGTCCCCATCCCGGAGTCCGAGACCGCCCACATCGTGACGAGCGGCGTGGACGTGTTCCTCCGGCTGTACGGGACGGAGCCCGAGCGTCCGGCGCGGTCGGACGGCTCGTGAGCGGGGCGTTCCGCGATGCCCTTCCGTAGAACGCGGCGTCCCGCGCGGTAGCGCCTCACTCCCACACCGGGCAGGGCAGCCGCCGGACGCACGTCTCGCGGGTGATCCACTCGCCGTCCACAGCGGGCACCTCGCCGGGACCTGGAGGGCTTGGCGAGGCCGGGCGCGGCGGGGAGGCATTAGCCTTCTGCGGAACGAGGACATCTCCTGGGGGCTGCGGATGCGGGTGGGAGCGGGTGATCGGGCCGCCGGTCGGTTCCTGGGGTCGCTGCCGTTCGCGATGATGGCGGTCATCGCCGTGACCGACGTGCTCGCCGGTCCGGGAGCGGGGTTCCTGCCGCTGCTCTCGCTCGGCCCGGCGTTCGCGAGCCTTTCCAGCAGTGCCCGGCGTACGGCGTGGATCGGCCTGGCCGCGCTCGCCCTGTGCCTCGCCCTCGCCGTCTACGACGAGCTGATCGGGTCCCGCCAGAACTTCCTGACGCTGCTGTCGATCGGCGGGGTCACCGGGGCCGCGATGCTGGCCTCCGCGTCCCGCGAGGGCAAGGAGCGCGAGCTGCACGACATCCGCACCGTCGCCGAGGTCGCGCAGCGCGTCCTGCTGAGGCCGGTGCCCCGCCGGGTCGGCCCCATCCACGCCGCCGTGTCCTACACCTCCGCCGCGGCGCGGGCGCGCATCGGCGGCGACCTGTACGAGGTGGTCACGACGCCCGGCGGCGTCCGGATCATCGTCGGGGACGTCCAGGGCAAGGGCCTGGACGCGGTCGAGACCGCCGCGGTCGTCCTGGCGGCCTTCCGCGAGGCCGCGTTCGACGAGCCCGACCTGCCCAGCGTGGTGCTCCGGCTGGAGAAGGCGCTGGGCAGGCAGCTCACCGGCGAGCAGTTCGTCACGGCCGTGCTCGTCGAGATCGCCTCCGAAAGGGCCAAGGCCCGCCTGCTCAACTGCGGCCATCCTCCGCCGCTGCTGCTGCGGGCCGACGGCCACGCCGAGTTCGCCGACCCCCCGGACGTGGCGCCGCCGCTCGGACTGGCGAGCATGACCCCGGTCCAGGCGTCCCCGTACGAGATCGAGTTCGGCCCCGGCGACCGGATGCTCCTCTACACCGACGGCGTGATCGAAGCGCGCGACGACCGGGGAGCGTTCTATCCCCTCGCGGACCGTTCGGACCTGCTCCGCGCGCACGATCCCCAAGAGGCCCTGGACGCGCTCCCGCACGACCTCGTCCGGTACGTCGGCGGCCCGATCGACGACGACGCCGCGATGCTCCTGCTGCGCCGCAGGCAGTGACGCCACCGGACGGCGGGCGGGACAGATCGATTTTCCGCGATCTCTCGCGGATCCCGGGCGGACGCTGGATGATCTTCCCTTCAATGCGATCAGCCGGGGGTCCGCAGTGCAGATGAAAGGGTCGCGGGGGACGAGCCTCCGCAGGAGGATCACGGTTGTCGCTGCGGCCGTCGCGGTGGTGGCGTCGCTCGTCATCGCCGGCGACGTCACCCGCAGCGACCCGAGCCCGCGGAACGCCGCGCCCCGGGCGGGTTGCGTGACCCCGTTGCCGTCCGGCAGCGCCGCCCCCGCGCCGACGCCCAGCGCGAGGACGCCCCGGCGGGCTGTTCGGGCCGCGAAAAGGGGCTTCGACCGCGGCGGCGACTTCAACGGCGACGGCCGCCGTGACACCGCGGTCTCCCTCCCGTACGGCAAGGTTCCGGGACGGCCGGACGCCAAGGTGAACGGGAAGTGGGCGGCCGGGTACGTCGCCGTCGTCTACAGCGGCCCCAGGGCCCGGACCCCGCCAGGCGGCAGATCATCACGCACGACTGCCTCGACGTGCCGACCCGGGGCGAGCCGACGATGGAGTTCGGCACGACGATGGAGTCGGCCGACTTCGACCACGACGGCTACGACGACCTGCTGGTGGGCGGGCACTCCGAGGGATGGGGCGAGACCGGGCTGTACCGGATCCCCCGCGCGACGATCGTCTACGGCGGCGCGCACGGGCTCACCCGCCGCGCGGTGGAGCTGCGGACGCCCCGAAGACGCTCTCCGATTTCGACGGCCTGGCGATCGGGGACTTCGACGGCAACGGCGGGTTCGACGTCGTCGCCACCGGAGGGTTCACGCCCCGCCTGCTCTTCTTCCGCGACGTGGTGGACCGGCCCGTCCCCGCCGTGGAGACCGCGCCGAAGCTGATCATGCCTAACGAGCGCGGAGCCGAGGACGCCTTCCACTCCCTCAAGGTCGCCGACTTCAACGCCGACGGCCGTTCCGACCTCGCCCTGATGGTCCACTGGCTGTCCGAGGGCGAGGAGAACCACTACTGGGGCGAGCTGCGGCTCGGCGGCCCCCGGGGCCTGAGCGACCGGGCCACCGTGTTCGGCCGGGGCTGGGTCGGGTTGCACGCGACGACCGGCGACGTCACCGGCGACGGCCGGCCCGACCTGGTCATGCGGGACCGCAACGACGTCCCGAAGCCGCAGATGTCCGTGGTGCCCGGGACGCCCACCGGGCTCGGCGCGCGGCAGGGTTTCACCAGCCCCATCACGGTCGGAACCGTGGACAAGCCCGGAAACCTCGACTACGCCGTGTCCCTGGAGGCGGCGCGCGGATTCGCCGTCGGCGACGTCACCGGCGACGGCATCGAGGACATCGCCGTCGCCGGAGACGGCAAGGTCGCGGTCATCCCGGGCGGCCCCGACGGCGTACGCCCCGGCAAGGCCCACATCATCGACGGCCAGGACCTCCCGCGGCCCTCTGGCAGCGACCTGCGCTGGGTCGGTGACGGCCTGTCGGTCGGCGACCTGACCGGAGACGGGGAGCCCGAGCTCACCGTCGGCGTCCCCGAATGGACGACCCGTGCGGGCGGACGCGTCTACGTCCTGCCCAACGGACGGACCCAGGGCGCCACGACCGTCAGCGGCGCTCAGCTCGGCCTGACCCAGCAGCAGGACGGCGGCTTCGGCCAGCTCCTCCTCCCCTGAGCGCGGTCCGGTATTCGGTGTTGCTGAGTAGTGGTACTTGGTCATACTATCTACCGGTAGTCAGCGGCACTGAGTAGATGGAGAGGGGGCCCTATGAGTGACGCGATCACGGCCGAAGGGCTGGTCAAGAAATACGGGAACGTGACGGCGCTGGACGGCTTGGATCTGTCGGTCCCGTCCGGGACGGTGCTGGCCCTGCTGGGGCCGAACGGCGCCGGGAAGACCACGGCGGTGCGGGGGCTGACCACGCTGCTGCGGCCGGACGCGGGACGCGCCGTCGTCGCGGGCTGCGACGTCGTCCGCGACGCCGCGGAGCTGCGCTCCCGCATCGGGGTGTCCGGGCAGTACGCCGCCGTCGACGAACACCTCACCGGCGCCGAGAACCTGGAGATGGTCGGGCGGCTCTACCACCTGGGCGCCAAGCGCAGCAGGAAGCGCGCCCGCGAGCTGCTGGAGCGCTTCGATCTCGCGGAGGCGGGCGACCGTCCGGTGAAGGGCTACTCCGGCGGCATGCGGCGCCGGATCGACCTGGCCGGGGCTCTCGTCGCCGACCCGCCGGTGCTGTTCCTGGACGAGCCGAGCACCGGCCTCGACCCGCGCGCCCGCGCGCAGCTCTGGGACGTGATCGGCGAGCTGGTCGAGGGCGGCACCACGCTGCTGCTCACCACCCAGTAGATGGAGGAGGCCGACCGGCTGGCCGACCGGATCGCGGTGGTCGACCACGGCCGCGCGATCGCGCGCGGCACCGCCGACGAGCTGAAGGAACGGGTCGGCGGCAACCGGATCGAGCTGTCGGTCGCCGACCCGGGGCAGCTCGCGACCGCGCGGGAGACGCTGGCCTGGTTCGCCGTCGGCGCCATCGAGACCGACGCCGAGGCGCGGCGCGTCACGGTCCCGGTCTCCGACGGGCCCGAGGCGCTGCGCCAGGCCCTCGGACGGCTGGCCGAGAAGGGCGTCACCGTCAGGGACGCCGGGATGCGGCGGCCCACGATGGACGACGTCTACCTCACCCTCACCGGGCGCCGGGCGTCCGGCTCCGACCGCACCGACGACACCGCCGCGCAGGTCCAGGAGGCCGCCCGATGAGCGCGTTCACCCTCCCGATCATCGACGGGCTCACCGTCGCCAGGCGCAACGCCATCAAGATCAGACGGTCCCCGGAGCAGCTCGCCGCCGCGGTCGCGCTCCCCGCCGTGCTGATCCTGCTGTTCGCGTACGTCTTCGGCAGCGCCATCGACATCCCGGGATGCCCTACAAGGAGTTCCTGCTCCCCGGCATCTTCGTCCAGGCCGTGATCATCGGCGCGCAGACCACCGGGTACACGCTCACCCTGGACCTCCAGAAGGGCATCTTCGACCGGTTCCGCTCGCTGCCGATGGCGCGGTCGGCGGTGCTGGTCGGCCAGACCGTCAGCGACCTGCTGATGAACGTCGTCGCCCTCGCCGTCATGGCGGGCATGGGGCTGGTCGTCGGCTGGCGCGTGCACGGCTCTCCGGCGGAGGCCCTGGCCGGGTTCGGGCTGCTGCTGCTGTTCGCCTACGCGTTCTCCTGGGTCACCGCGACCGTCGCGCTGGCCCTGCGCACCCCGGAGAGCTTCAGCGGCATCGCCAACATGGTCTCGCTCCCGCTGGTGTTCGTCTCCAACGCGTTCCTCGACAGCTCCCGGCTGCCGGCGCCGCTGCGGGTCGTCGCCGAGTGGAACCCCGTCTCCACGTTCACCCAGGCCGCACGCGAGCTCTTCGGCAACACCAGCCCGGCGATGAAGACCTCCGACGCCTGGCCCATCCAGAACGCCGTCCCGGCGTCGCTGCTGTGGATCGCCGTCATCCTCATCGTGTTCGTCCCGCTGGCCACCCGCCGCTACAAGAAGGCCGTCAGCAACTGACGAACGGCCGCCAGGCGACCCCGCACCGGCTAGAGGGTCGGGGCGTGGCGCTTGGTGTACGAGGTGATCGGGGCGGTTTCGAGGCGTTCGACGCCGTCCAGTGAACCGATGCGGTCGCTGAGGTGGGCGTAGAGGGCGTTGTCGTCGCGGCAGACGGCGATCGCGATGAGGTTGTGCTTTCCGGTGGTCGCCCCGACGAAGGCCGTCTCGGGGTGCGCGGCCAGGGACCGGGCGGCGGAGGAGAGCCGGGACGGGGCGATGGCCAGCCTCAGCAGGCATTGGGCGGAGTAGCCGAGCAGCAGCGGATCGACCTCGACGTCCAAGTGGAGCGTGTTGGAACGGCGCAGCTCCTCCAGGCGGCGGCGGATCGCCGACTCCGACCAGCCGACGCGGCGGGCGAGCTCCGGATAGGCGGCCCGGCCGTCGGTGGCCAGGGCGGGCAGCAGCCGCCGGTCGAGATCGTTCAGAACGATCCGGTGGCCGTCGCCGGCGGGCGGCCGCAGCGCCGCGATCTGGTCAGCGGTCAGGGCCGAGGTGCGGCCGGACCATTGCCGGTCCATCAGGTGGCGCAGCAGCCGCTGCGCGTCCACCTGGAGGATCTGCCGGTGGCGGGCCAGCTCCTCCAGCGGCGGCGGGGCCGCGCGGGAGGCGCGCAGGATGCAGCCGATCTCCGTGCCGCCCGACAGGACGGTCACCCAGCGGGTGTCGGGGCGCCGCGCCAGCCCCCGGGCGAGGAGCGGGGCGGCGTCGGGCCGCACGCGCAGGCGCACCAGCCATTCGACCTGGCCGGTGTCGCGGCTGCTGACCGTCGCGGTGACGCGGGCCGCGCCGGCCGCGCGCAGCCTGCCGAAGCGGCGGGCCACCGTGCGGTCGGCGACGTCGAGGGCCTTCGCGATCCTGCTGAACGGGGCGCGCGCGTCGAGGTGGAGCGCGTGGAGCACGCGCAGGTCGAGGGCGTCGAGCGTGACCGGATCCACCCGATCATGGTAGTTCGATGTCGGATCCGGGCGTCCTGGCCCGGCGCCGCCGTCCCGGGCGGACGGTTGGAGCAGCATCGTCGCCATGACGAGCGACATCCGCGGTTTCCACCACACCGGCATCCTGACGCGCGACCTGGACGGCCTGGAACGTACCTTCACCTCGTTCGGGTTCACGTTGAGCCCGCGCTCACGGCACCTGCTCAACGAGCGCCCCGGGCAGCCGCCGGTCCTCGGCTGCACCGCCAACCGGTGCGCGCTGTTCGGCGGGGCCTACATCGAACTGCTCGGCATCGTGGACGAGTCCGCGCCCGACCCCTGGAACACCAAGGCCATGGCCGACCAGTACGAAGGCTTCCGGATCCTCAACCTCGACACCGACGACGCCGAGGCCACCGACCGGCGGCTGACGGCCGCCGGGCTGCGCACCTCCGGCGTGCTCGACCTGGAACGCGAGGTCGACACCGAGGACGGGCCCCGCACCATGCGCGCCCGCGCCGCCCACCTCGATCCGCGTTCGACCCCCGGAGGCTACGTGGGCCTCGCCCAGCACCTCACCCGCCAGTACGTCCACCAGCCGCGCTACCTGCGCCACCCCAACACCGCGCGCGCCCTGGACGCGGTGCTGCTCGTGGCCGACGACGCCGAGTTCGACGCGATCGTGGACCGGTACGCCCGCATCCTGAACGCGGCGCCCCGCCGGCAGGGCCTGATGACCGTGCTGGACCTGGCGGACGGAAGGCTGGAGTTCGTCCGGTCCTCGGACGCCGAGGAGGCGCTGCCCGGCGAGCCCGCCCCGGCCGCGTCCTACCTGGCCGCCATGACCGTGCTGGTCGACGACGTCACCGCCGCCCGCACGATCGTCGAGGACGGCGGCACGGGCGTCCGGACGACCGGCGACGGCTTCTTCGTGTCCGCGCGCGACGCCTACGGCGCCGGCCTGTTCTTCACCGCCCGATGATCGCCGAGACCGCGGCGGGCCGGGTCCGCGGCGCCGCCGCCGGGCCGGTCACCGCGTTCCGCGGCATCCCGTACGCCCGCGCCGACCGGTTCGCCGAGCCCCGGCCCGTCCGCCCGTGGCCCGGCGTTCGGGACGCCGCGGCGCCGGGCCCGGCGGCGCCGCAACCGGCGTCCCGGCTCGAACGCGTGATGGGCCCGTTCCAGATGCCGCAGGCGGAGCAGTGCCTGTCGCTGAACGTGTGGGCGCCACCGGGACAAGGACGTCCGGTGCTCGTCTTCTTGCACGGTGGCGGCTTCACCAGCGGTTCGGGCGGTGCGGACTGGTACGACGGCGCCGAGCTGGCCGCCGCCGGGGACCTGGTCGTGGTGACCGCCAACTACCGGCTCGGCGTGCTCGGTTACCTGCGGTTGCCGCCGGTGAGCGAAGGGAACCTCGGGCTGCTCGACCAGCTCGCCGCGCTGGAATGGGTGCGCGACAACATCGCCGCGTTCGGCGGAGATCCCGGCAACGTGACGGTGGCCGGCCAGTCCGCCGGCGCACAGTCGATCCTGGCGCTGCTGTCCGGCCGGCGGGCCGGCGGCCTCTTCCAGCGTGCGATCTTGCAGAGCACCCCGCCGGGATGCTCCCCGACACGCCGGACGCGGCGGAACGCACCGGCCGCCTCCTCCTGGACGAACTGGGCCTCGATCCCGGCCAAGAGGCCGCGCTCACCGACGTGCCGGTCGCCGACCTCCTGACCGCGCAGGGAGCCGTCGCCCAGCGCGCCGCCGCCCCGCTCAGCCCCGTTCCGCCGTTCCAGCTCATCGCGGACGGGGAACTGGTGGCGGGCGACCCGGTCGAGGTCACCGGAGCACGCGCCGCCGACGGCGTCCAGATCCTCATGGGCACGACCCGCCACGAGGCGGCGGCGTTCTTCGCCGACAACCCGCGAACGCGGGCCCTCAGCCAAGAGGACCTGACGGAGATCGCCACCCGCTGGTTCGGCGACCCGGAACGCGCCGCGCCCGGCGGCCGTACGACCACCGAGATCGTGGTCGACATGGTCACCGACCAGATGTTCCGCGAACCGGCCCACCGCCTGGCGCGACTGCTCACCGACGGCGGGGCCGCTCCCTGGCTCTACCGCTTCGACTGGCACCCGCCGCACAGCCCGTACGGCGCCTGCCACTGCATCGAGCTGCCGTTCGTCCTCGGAACCGCCGCCGCCTGGCGCGAGGCCCCCATGCTCGACGGCGACCCGCCGCCCGAACTCGTCCGTCGGGTGCGCCGTTCCTGGACCGGCTTCGCCCAGCGGAACGACCCCGGCTGGACCCCCGGAACGACCCACAACTTCACCGGCTGAACCGCCGACCGTTCGGGACGGAGGAACGACCATGGCGCCCGGGGACCACACCCCCGGGCGCCATGTCCCGCCCGAGGCGGGACCGGGCGCGCCGCGCTGCTGTTCGCCGTGTGGTCGTTCACCTGCCTGGTCCACATGCTCGCGGCCCCGATCGGCTACCTGGCCCGTCCCTGCATCGTCTGCCGCAGCCGCGCCGAGGGCCTCGGCACCCGCCCCCCGCCGGGGCTGGGAACGCACCCCCTGGCTGACTTTCAGGGTGCGGGTGACGGGGGCGCTCTCAGGCTGGTGATATGGCGAGGACGGCGTTGGTGAACGGCTCGGGGGCTGGTACCGGTGCGCCTGGATGTAATGGGGGAGCAGGGTGGGGGCCGCGTACACGGTGCCGTTCTCTCCGGTGACCCGCACCTCGCCGTTGCCGAGGGCGATTTCCTGCTCGCCGAGGTGCATGAGGACGGGGTACGGCGGCTCGGCGCAGAACTCGCATTTGTGGAAGCCGCGCGTCAGATTGACAGGGCCTTTTGCGACCAGCCGCAATAGCGCGGGAACGACTTCGGCGGGGACGTCGCCTGTGGGGAATGGCTCTCCACTGCCCAGCCAACCGATATTGACGGCCGTCTCCGTGCTGTTCGGCCAGTATCTGTAGGGCGTCAGGTCCTCGAAATAGGTCACGGCGTCAAGTCTATCATCGTGTTCTGTAGGGGATGCCCCGCCTGTTCCAGGCACGCGGCCCAGTGTGTTCGGCCCATATTGGGCTGGAGCAATTGCGAAAGCTGCGTGTCCTTCGTCACCGTGATCGGGTGTCCTTGGATGTTCAGCGTCGGATTGTAGGGCGGGTGCAGGGTGTAGTTCGGCATTTTCTGCCCCGGGCCGTAAGTGGCGACGTGCGGGAACTTGCCGGTGCCCGTTCCGGTCTCGATCGCGCCGCCCAGGCGGTCGGAGATCGTGGCGCCGTGCGGCGCGTACACCGTCACCGACGTCCCGGGCGGGACCGTGACCTTCCCGTTCGCCGGATCGTACGAGCCGTGGCCGCTGAACACGGTCTGGTTGTCGGGCCGCCCCTTGCCCTTGACGCTGGTCGCCTCGCCCTTGGAGTTGACCTCGAACGTGGCGCCCCGGCCGGGCCCGAGGCCCAGCGGGTCCGTCCACGACATCGGGTTCGCCACGTAGGCGTGCGGGTTCGGCGCCAAGGCGAGGCCGAGCGGGTCCTCGGTCAGGTAGCGGGCGCCGCTCGGGTCGTAATAGCGGTAACGGTTGTAGTGGAGACCCGTTTCGGCATCGTGGTACTGCCCGGGAAAGCGCAGCGGGCACAGTGACAAACGTCCGGACGGCTCGTTCCCCCAGAGCGTGCCGGACGAATGCCAGGCGATGTCGCCCGAGCCGTCCACCAGTTCTCGCGGAGCCCCGACCAGGTCGGTGACGATCGCGTAGAACTGCCGGTCGATCCACGATTGGGGCGCGTCGCGCGCGGGCGCCCGTTCGGTCTGGGAAATCGGCCGGAAAGTGTCCGGCTCGTATTCCCACACCTTTCCCGAAGCGACATACGTCCGCTGGTCGGACGACCAGACGCGATGCACCTGCTCCGCCAGGACCGGGCCGTCCCAGACGAAGTCGGTCTGCTCCTCCACACCGCCGTCGCGCGTGAGGCGCTGTTTGGAGACGCGCCGTCCGAGCGCGTCGTACCGGTACCGCCACCGGGCGCCGTCCGGGGTGGCGGCGCCGACGAGGCGGTCGTCGTCGTCCCACTCGTAGCGCCAGGTCAGCGGCTTGGACGAGAGCCGCGCGTGCTGGCGCAGGACGACCCGTCCGTGCGGGTCGTGCTCGTACCGGACGTTCCCGGCGCGGCGGATCAGCGTCCCCGCGTACTCCCGCTCGCCGACCGCGTCCGCCGCCGTGTCGCCGGGGCCGCCCGCGGGCCAGGCCGCCTGGGTCAGGTTTCCCGCGAGGTCGTAGGCGTACCGCTCGGTCCAGGCGTGCGCGCGCACGGCGACGGCTCGGCCGCCGGCGTCGAGGTCGTAGCGGCGGTCCCCGGCCAGCCGGTCCCCGACGCCGACGACGGCGCCGTCCGGCCGGTAGGCGTAGGTGCGGTGCTGGAGGAGGCGCGCCTGCTCGCCCTCCGCCCGCGGCGCGCCCCACACGGTCTGGGCCGACAGCCGGTGCCCGGAGTCCCACTGCTGGGCGAGGACCGCACCGGCGCCGATCTGCCGCTGGACCTCCCGTCCCGCGGCGTCGTAGGAGAAGCGGAGCGTCTGCCCGCCGGCGCTGAGCATCTGGGGTTGCCCCGCCGAGTCGTAGGACCAGGTGCTCTCGGCGCCGGAGGGAGTACGGCGCCGTACGCGCTGCCCGGCCGCGTCGTACGCCGTCGTCAGGGCCGCGCCGTTGCAGATCTCGGCGGTCACGCGGCCGAGCGCGTCGCGCTCGAACCGCAGGTCGGAATCGGCGTTCACGGCCCGGGCCAGCCGTCCCGCCGCGTCGTAGGCGAACGTGGTGACCTGCTCGCCGGACCGCCGCTCCACCACGTTGCCGAGGACGTCGCGGCGGAACGAGACCGGAGCGCCTCCGCCGTTCCGTTCGACCAGCCGTCCGGCGGCGTCGCAGGTGTAGGCGAGGTCGCGGCCGTTGAAATCGGTCTCGCCCACAAGGTTGCCTGCGGCGTCGTACCGGTACGTCCACTGGAGGCCCTGCGGATTGGTGACGGTCGTCAACCGCAACTCGGTGTCGTGGGCGAACCGCAGCAGGCCGCCGTCCGGCCCGGTCTGCGCGGTCGGCATCCCGAACGGCCCGTACGCGGTGCGCGTGGCCTGGCCGAGGGCGTCGACGTGCTCGGTCTGGTTGCCCTCCGCGTCGTACGCCCAGCGCTCGGTGCTGCCGTCGGGCAGGACGCGGGCGACGAGACGTCCGTCCGGCGTCCACTCCAGACGCGTGATCCCGCCCGCGGGGTCGGTGATCTGGAAGGGGCGGCCGTGAGCGTCCCGCTCGGTGACCGTGGTGTCGCCGAGCGGTCCGGTGGTGCGCAGCGGGAGTCCCGCCGCGTCGTTCACGGTCCGCGTGACGTTGCCGAGGGGATCGGTGACGCTCGCCAGGCCGCCGTGCTCGTCGTAGGCGTAGGCGGTGACGGCGCCCGCGGGATCGGTGACCGCGGCGAGGTTGCCGCGCTCGTCGTAGGTCTGCCGCCACACCGCGCCGTCGGGCTGCCTGATCTCCGTCGGCCGGTGCGGCCGGTCGCCGTAGACGAGATCCGTGCGCGCGCCGTCCGGACGGACGATGGACGTCGGGCTCCCGTGCTCGTCGTGAACGAACCGCGTGGTGGCGCCCAGCGCGTCGGTGCGGGACAGCAGCCTGTCGTACCGGTCCCACTCGTACCGTGTCGTGTTGCCGAGCGGATCGGTCTCCGCGACGAGCTGGTGGGCCCCGTTGAAGGAGTACGTCCTCGCGCGGCCGAGCGAGTCCGTCACGACCGTCCGGCCGTCGTCCTGGAACGTGAGCGACGTGTTGAGGAAGCCGGACGGGCTCCTGCCGCCGACGGCGCGGCCGTACCGGTCGTACTCGAACTCGTAGGGGTGGCCGTTCCTGTCGCACCAGCTCGTCATGCGGCCTTCACCGTCATAGGTGAACCGCAGGGGGACTCCGGCGGGCCCCGACACCTCCGCCAGATGGCCCGCCTCGTCGTAGCCGTAACGGGCGAGCACCTGCCCGTCCGACACCTCCCCGTCCGAGGCGCCGGTGAGGAGCCGCAACGCGCTGACGCGCCGTTCACTCTCCGCCGGGACGGAGCCGGGCCCGGCGGCGTCCAGCGGAACGGTGTCGACCGCGATGCGGTACCCGCCCGAGTGCCGGATCTCGGTCAGCGTGCCGGCGGTGCGGAGGAAGTCGACACGGTTGCCGTTGCCGTCGGAGAACGCCGTGAGGGGCAGCTCGCTCCACCCCGTCTCGGGCCCGGGAGGCGGAAAGTGCAGCACGCGTCCCGACTGCGGGTCGGTGACCGTGTAACCGCCTTCAGCCGTGAGCTGGAGCGGCCAGCGGGGCCCTTCCAACGGCAGGAACAGCACGTTGGGCAGCGACGCGGACGGATACGTCAAAATCATGCCGTCGGCGGTCACGAGGTGCACGCCGGTGGCATCGACCTCCAGGCGCTGGTCGAGCGTGGAGGCCCAGGAGGCGCCGAACAGCCGCCCGTGCCGATAGTTCGACTGGTGGACGCGCTCGATCAGCAGGGGCAGGACGCCCGGAAGCTGGACATCGACCTGTGCGAGCAGAACCTCCCCGGTGGCGATGTCGATCGGGTCCTGGGTCGTGGTCCTCGTGTTGGGGCTGCGCGAGGTCTCGCGCGGATTCTGCGACGTCCTGCTGTTCGCGGGCCGTCCGCCACCCGGCCCGCCCGCACGGTTGCCGCGATCCGGCACATGCCCGCCGCGTCCACCTGAACGCCCCTTCGGCGTGTGGAACAACTGCCCGGCGGCCTTACCGAACGCTCCGCCCGCCGCGCCGCGTCCTCCGCGTCCCGCCCCACCACGCCGTCTGCCGCCGAATCCGCCCCGTCTGCCCATGCGCGGTGCTCCTCGCCCAAAAGAACAGGTCCTGGGGCTGCATGGCCGGTAGCGAGAAAAAGGCGTCCCCGCTCCGTACGAGCCCCCGGCGTCGGCCCCGTCCCGGCAACCCGTGATCAAGCGTTCGGGAGCATAACAAGCCGGACCGCGCAAAAAACAGAGGAAATCGACACGGAAGCATTCGGCGCTGCCCTCGGCTCGAAGGGGGCCGAATGGTTCAGGTGCGTTTGCGGCCGGGACGGCGTAGATGGGTGGTGTTGGCGCGGATTTCCTCGGTGGCGGCGCGGTACGCGGGGGCGGCGCGCGTGAAGTAGTCGAAGAGCAGGGCGCGCTGCTGGGGGTGTAGTGGTCCAGGACGGCGGCCAGATGCCGGCGGCCGGGGTGACGACCTGCTCGATGTCGGGGAACGTGTCGTCAACAGCGCGGACGATGACGCGGCGGCGGTCGGTGGGGTCGGTGGTGCGGCGCACGTATCCGGCGTTCTCCAAGCGGTCGATGAGGCGGGTGGTGGCGCCGGTGGTCAGTCCGGTGCGGGTGGCCAGGTCGCCGGGGGTGAGGTGTCCGGCCAGCGCGATGACGCTCACCGCGTACCACTCGGTGGGCTGGAGCCCCGCGGCCTCCGCGGCGGCCATGCCGTGCAGGCCGACCGCGTCCAGATAGCGGCGGATGATCGCATGCTCCCCGCCGGACGGCTCGGCGCCCGCCTCGGCGGTCGGCTCCGCCTCGGCGGTCGGCTCGTCGGACGGCTCGGTGCTCGGTTCGGTTGCCATCGGCGGCGGACGTCTCCTAGGCTAATATCTGCAAGGATGCAGATAATGTTTCGTTGCAGGTTCTGAATCAGTCTAACGATCCTCGGGAGACCCCATGACCGCTCGCAGCCACGCCCCAGGCCGCCCGACGACGGACCACCCGGCGCTCCCCACAGCGGGACCCGTGAGGATCGGGAGGCGATCACCCAGGTGATGGACCGACTCCACCGGGCGTGGGCGCGGCATGACGCCGACGCCTACGGCGGGCTGTTCACCCGGGACGCCAGCTACGTCACCTTCGTCGGCACCTGCTACAGCGGCCGGGACGACATCATCAACAGCCACCGCGTCCTGTTCCGCAAACACCTCAAGGGAACCAGGCTGGCCGGTGAGATCACCGACATCCGCTTCCACGGCCCCGACACCGCGATTCTCGTCGGCCGCGGCGACACCTACAAAGGCCGCCGCGCCCCGCGCAAGCCGTCCAAAGTGCAGACCTTGACGTTCGTCCGCGAGTCCGACGGACAATGGCGCATCGCCGCGTTCCACAACACCCAACGCAAAGCGCTGATGGAAGCCATCTCCTTCAAGACCACCCCCGGTCTCATTCCCGCAGCCCAACGATGACCCCGCGCACCCCGCCACCGCGCACGCCCGCCGCCAACCGCCTCGAACCCGTCCCGTCCGCATCACCCCACTGAACGGACCGACCCCCGAATGTCCCACCCGAAGAAGCACCTGCGCACCTTGCAGGGTATCGTCGAAGCTCCCGTCGAGCAGGTCACACCGCTCGTCCTCGACGTTCCGCCGGTCGAGGGCGTCACCGTCGACGCCGACCCGGCCGCGCGCACGGTCGCCGTTCAGGGCGGCTGGTGGTACCGCAGCGAGACCACCGTCACGCCCGTCCCGAAGGCAGCCTGATCACGCAGAAGATCTACAACGTGGCTCAGCGGTTGCGGTGGGGGGTCCCCTTCGTGTCCCGGACCCCGCTGCGCGATGCCCCGGCCGCCTTCGCCCGCCAACTGGAAACCATCGGCACGCGCCTCGGCGTTCCTCAGCGCACCGTGCGCGACCCCTGATCCCGCCGCGTCCGGCTCCCCGCCGCGTTGAACGACCCGGAGGCCGCGCCAGGGGGTCAGGCGAGCGGTGCGCCGAACCACTTGGTCAGCGCGGCTCGCAGACCGTTCACGTCGTCGGGGCGGTGACCGGTCCACGCGACATGGCAGTCGGGGCGCAGCAGGAGCCCGGCCGCGTCCGTGCCCTCCGCCTTGCCGCGCACGACGTCCACCCGGTCGTGCCAAGGCTCCGCGGCCTCGGTGAAGTCGCCGCTCAGGTCCAGCAGCAACGGCCGGGCGGTGGTCGTCAGTTCGGCCAGCCGGTGGGTACCGGCGTCGGTGTGCACCACGAGGTCGGGCGCGAAGGCCTCAGTGGTGCCCGCGAGCAGGTGGGCGATGCGTTCGGTGCCTC
This sequence comes from Actinomadura sp. J1-007, assembly GCF_009793335.1. GTDB lineage: Bacteria > Actinomycetota > Actinomycetes > Streptosporangiales > Streptosporangiaceae > Spirillospora > Spirillospora yumaensis. The sequence continues at coordinate 7,467,816 of NZ_WING01000001.1, forward strand.
CGGGCGCGGCGAGCAGCTCGCCGAAGACGGTCCGCAGGGCGGTGACCTCCGGGCCGGGGCGCATCAGCGCCGACTGCGCCAGGGTGGACGCCATGACGCGTTCGGCGACGGGACGGCGTTCCTCGTCGTAGGTGTCGAGCAGGTGCTCGGGGGCCCGTCCCCGTACCGCGGCGGCCAGCTTCCAACCGAGGTTGACCGCGTCTTGCAGGCCGAGGTTGAGGCCCGGCCCGCCGATCGCCGAGTGCACGTGCGCCGCGTCGCCCAGCAGCAGCACCCGCCCGTCGCGGTAGCGCTCGGCCAGCCGCGTGTTGCCGCCGACGAGCCGGCGAAGCAGGTGCGGCCCCTCGCCCCGCGGAGGACGGATCGGTACGGGCACGCCCAGCACCCGTTCGGCGCTCGCCAGCATCTCCTCGAACGTCATGGGTGCGGTGTGCTCGCCCGCCGTGCCGGTCTCGGTGGTGGTGAGCGCGGGCACGCGGCCGGGCAGGAGCGCCCACACGATCGTGCCGCGCTCCGTCCGCACGTACAGCAGGGGCGGCAGGCTGCCGTAGCCGGGGACGAGCAGGTCGCCGTCCGGGCCGAGGTGCTCGTCGGCCACCGACACGTTCGCGGACCTGGTGACGAAGTCGTCGTTGGTCATGCCCGGGAACTCGATGCCGGACAGTCTCCGCACCATGCTGCGCCCGCCGTCGGCCCCCACCACGTACCGGGCGCGGAGAGTCTCCCCGCTCGCCAGGACGACCCGGATGTGGTCGCCGTCCTGGTGCAGATCGGTCACCTCCTGCCCCCTGCGGAGGTCGACGCCGAGCTCGACGGCGCGTTCGCCGAGGACCTTCTCGATCCGCTCCTGCGGCGCCATGAGCAGGCTCACGGGGTTGTCCTCAAGATCCCCGAACTCCAGCGTGAAGGCGCCGAACATGAATCGGGGCGCGGGCCGGGGCGGCCCGTCGGCACCGCTGAGCCGCGCGTAGAGGCCGCGCCGGTCGAGCATGCGCACCACCTGGCCGACCAGGCCGTTCGCCCGCGCCTCGGTCTTCGGGCCGGTGAGGCGTTCGAGGACGACCGGACGCACCCCGGCCAGCGCGAGTTCGCAGCCGAGCATCAGGCCGTTCGGACCGCCGCCGACGATGACCACGTCCAACATGGGAAACCTCCTGTGCAGGGCAGGGCCTAGGGGCGGGGGAGTCCGGCGGCCAGCATGTCGAGCGCCCGGGGAGCAGGACCTCCATCGGCTCCCGCGCGTCGCCCTGGACGAACAGTTCGATCGCGACGTTGTAGGCGGCCATCACGCTCGCGGCCACCAGGCCCGGGTAGAGGTCGGTCCCGCGGTCGGTGCCCGTTCGTTCGGCGATCGCCGCGGCGAGCTCCCGCTCCGCGATCTTGCTCGCCCGCAGCATCTCGACCTCCAGCGCCGGTTCGGCCAGCATCACGCGCAGGCCGGCCACCCAGTCGGGGGCTCCTGCGGCGGCAGGTGCCCCACCTCCGGGCCGGGCTGCAACTGCCGCAGCACGGCGCGGTCGATCGCCTCCCACAAGGGCTCGTCCGGGGGCCCGTGGCGCAGCTCGTCCGCGACGCGCAGGGAGCGTTCGAGGTAGCGGAACGCGATCGCCTCGGCCTTGCTGGAGAAGTAGTTGTTGAACGTGCGCGGAGACACGCCGACCGCCTCGGCGATGTCCTCGTTCTTGACCGCGTCGAACCCGTGCTCCACGGCGAGCCGTACCGCGGCCCAGCTCAGCGCCGTCCGCCTGGCTTCCTTCTTCCGTTCCCGAAGTCCGCTCACACCGCCCACACTACAGAAACTTGCTTCTGAAGCAAATTTTCTTCAGAGGCAAAAAGTGGGCGGGCGTGGCGGGACCGTGCCGAAAGCCGTCCGCGTGCCGCCCGAGAACCGCCGAGCCCGCGTGACCTCGGTGGGGAGGTCACGCGGGCTCGGTGCGTGCGGCGGGGTTCAGTCCAGGCGGGTGCGCAGGAGGCAGAACTCGTTCCCTTCGGGGTCGGCCAGGCAGTGCCAGGACTCCTCGCCGGTCTGGCCGACGTCGGCGGGGCGCGCCCCGAGTCCGAGGAGGCGCTCCAACTCGGCGTCCTGGTCGCGGTCGGTGGCGTTGACGTCGATGTGCAGCGGCAGCTTGCCCGTCTTCGGCTCGGTGGTGGGGCTGAAGACCAGGGTCGGCTGCAAACCGCCGAACCCTTCCGGCGGTCCGATCTCCACCGAGCCGTCGTCGTCGGTGTCGAGCACGGCGAAGTCCAGTACCTCGCACCAGAACGCCGCCAGCCGTTGCGGGTCCCGACAATCGATCACCAGTTCGGAAATGCGACTAGCCATGCCGGCACTCTACGGGGCGTCCGTTCAGCGTCGCGGGGCGACGTGCTGAAACCCGGCCCTGCGGCGTCTGTCGGGTCAAGGCGTTGGAACTCCGTCCTGCGGGGCGTCGAGGACGGCGGCCAGGTCGTCCGGGACCGGCAGCACGGTGTGCAGGCCGACCGCCGTGCGGCCGGTGTTCCCCACCGGCGCGCGGCCCATCAGAGACCCGGGACCGGCCACGACGAGCCGGACGACCTGGCCGAACGCCTCGCGCCGGTCGCGGCAGGCCAGCGCGAGCCGCAGCATCAGCCAGTGCGCTCGGGTGTGCTCCCAGGCCCACCGCTGCGACAGGATGTGCGCGCGTTCGAGGGCGGTCCACATGGTGTCGGGGTCGGCGGCGGTGGCGGCCCGGTGCAACTCGTTCTCGAACGAGACGCGGACGCGGGCGGGCATGAGGAAACGGGAAGCCATGCCGTTGAGACTGTCCGACCGTGTCACGCGGGCGCTTGAACGAACCTGCTACCGGATCGGCCCGCCGTAGCGCGGCGCGTCACCGACGGCCCACCGGATTCCCCGGGTGAACTCGGACGGCGCGATGCCGAACATCCGGCGGCAGACCCGGCTGAGGTGCGCGCTGTCCGCCAGCCCGGCCCCGTGCGCGGCGAGGGTGAGCGATTCGCCCGCCGCGACCAGTTCCGTGGCCCGCTGGATTCGCAGCCACAGCACGTACGGGCGGAACGGCAGCCCCAACTCGTCCCGGAAAAGGTGCGCGAGGCGGCCCTCGGACAGGCCCGCCTCCCGCGCGACGTCCCCGAGACGTACCGGCGCCGACCGGTCCAGCCGGACGGCCACCGCGCGCAGCGCACGTGCGAGCGCCGGATGCCGCGCCGCCGGAGGCCCGGCGGGCACGCGCGGCAGTGCCGCCGCCAACGCCTCGGCGCCCGCCAGCCCCGCGGCCGCGGGGATCGGCAGGGACCGCGCGGCGTTCGCCCAGGACGCGGCGTCGCGGGCGCAGGCGTTCAGCGCGCGGCCGGTGGCCGAGTCGCGGTCGATGTGCAGGAGGACCGCGTCGGGAGAGCCCCGCAGGACCGCGTGCGTCGCGTCCGCCGGGATGGCGGCGGCACGGCACGCGACCCGTCCGCCGTGCCCGTCGGCCAGCTCGAACTCGCCGCCGCGGGCGGCGAGTACCTGGACGGTGTGGTGCGCGTGCGGGGAGGCCGTCCCGACCACGCCGGCGTACAGGAGCCATCCCGGGCGCAGCGCCGCCGCGCCGCGCCACGCGGAGGCCGGTCCACTGGCCGACATCCGCCGGACCCTAACAGACCCGCCTGCTCTGCCCGGGAGTGTGACGCTCTGCCCGTACTGACCGATGCGTTCAGCCGCTCCAAACGGGTAGCACCGGTTCTACGCCACCGAGATCGACAAGAGCCGAGGGGGGACGGGACATGGGCATTCCCACACTCGAGACGATCGACGAGCTGGCCGATCTCGTGGCGGAGCGGCCGGAGCTGTTCATCCGGTGGTCGCGCGGACCCGAGACCGACGCCTCGGCGTCCAGCAAGGACGACCTGACGGGAGCCCGGCTGCCGGGCCTGTCGGCCAACCCCTGAAGGTGGAGGAGTGGTGGGGGCGGCGCCCCTGCGGGTGTGGGTGGCGCGCCGCCTGCACGACTACAGCCACCTGGAGCGCCAGAAGGGCCCGGGCGTACGGCCATGGGTGCTGGAAGGGGAGGAGCGGGGACGCGGCCCGGACAACGAGCCCGTCGTGTACTGCCGCCAGGCCGTCGCGTGGATCGCCGACTCGGTGCTCGCGGAGGCGGATCGCATCGTGGCCGCGCAGGAGGGCAACTGGGGCGCGTTGCAACGCGTCGAACGCCGGGACTGACCCGGCCCCACGGCAACCCCGACGATCACCCGACGTGAGGCGCGCGCCGCCGCACGCCCAGCCGCGGCCGGGAATCCACGGCGCGGCGTTCTGATCGCGAAAGTTCAGGACCGCCGCCTGCCGCGGGGCCCGATGAGCTCGTACGAAGCCCAGTTCAACGTCCTCTCAGGCGTCCGCCATCGCCATCCACCCAGGAAAACCGGCCGCAGGCGCAGAAATAATTATCTGCACAGGCAGGTTCTTGGGGGTGGATCGATGAACGGGGGCGCGTGGCCTCCGAGCGGAGAGAGGGGAACGACATGTCGTTCGAGATCGGCATCATGACGTTCGGGGAGCTCACGGAGGACCCGGTCACGGGGACCCCGCCGTCCCCGCGGCGGCGCGTCCGGGAGACGATCGAGCAGGCACGGGTCGCCGACCAGGTGGGCCTGGACGTCTTCGGCGTCGGCGAGCACCACCGCACCGACTTCGTGGGGTCCGCGCCGACCGTCCTGCTGGCCGCCGCAGCGGAGAAGACCGAGAACATCAAGCTCACGAGCGCGGTCACCGTGCTCAGCTCGGAGGACCCCGTGCGCGTCTGGGAGCAGTTCGCCACGATCGACCTGCTGTCGGCCGGCCGCGCGGAGATCATCGCCGGGCGCGGCTCGTACACCGAGTCGTTCCCGCTGTTCGGGTACGACCTGAAGGACTACGCGGACCTGTTCCGCGAGAAGCTCGACCTGCTGCTCAAGATCCGCGAACGGAACCCGCTCACCTGGTCAGGGCGCTTCCGCGCACCCCTGGTCGAGGCCGACATCGCGCCCCGCGCCGACGGCGGCGCCATCCCGGTCTGGGTCGGGGTCGGCGGATCGCGCGCGTCGGCGATCAGCACCGGCCGCCTCGGCCTGCCCATGGCGCTGGCCCTGCTGCTCGGACCGCTCGCCTCCCACGAGGAGACCGTGGAGTTCTACCGGACGGCCGCGGCGGACGCCGGGCACGACGCGGACGCGCTCCCGATCAGCATCAACACGCACGGGTTCGTCGGGCGCACGAGCCAGGGCGCGCGGGACACCATGTACCCCTATTTCGCCAAGGGCATGATGGACAACAACCACCAGCGCGGCGTCGGGTTCCCGATCCCGCGCGCGGCGTTCGACGCCCAGTCCTCGCCCGCCGCCGGGCTGCTGGTCGGCAGCCCGCAGGAAATCATCGACAAGCTGCTCGCCTACCACGAGGTGTACGGCCTCAACCGCGCGATCATCCAGATGGGCTTCGGCGGCGTGCCGCAGAAGGAGCACCTGGAGGCGATCGAACTGCTCGGCACCGAGGTCGCGCCCGTCGTGCGCCGCGAGGTCGCCCTGCTCGACAGGAGCGCGGCATGACCGCCGTCGCGCGGGTACGCCCCCGGACCCGGTCACGCGGACGGCCCCGTCCCTGCGAGTCGTCGTCGTCAACGGCAGTCCGAGCGAGCCGTCCAAGACGATGGGGCTCGTGGACGTCGTCCTCGGCACCCTCAAGGGCATGCTCCCGATCGAGGTGTCCCGGGTGGACGTCTACCGGCTGGGCGCGGGGTTCACCGGAGCGATCGAGCGCGACGACGTCACACCCGACGTCGAGGACTCGCTCCGGCGGGCCGAGAACGCCGATCTGCTCATCGCCGCCGCACCGGTGTTCCGCGGCACGTACCCCGGCATGTTCAAGCACTTCTTCGATCTGGTCGACCAGTACGCCCTCGCGAACAAACCCGTCCTCCTCGCCGCGACCGGCGGCGGCGACCACCACGCGCTCGTCCTGGAACACGCCATGCGGCCGCTGTTCGCCTTCTTCCAGGCGCTGACGGTCCCGGTCGCGTTCTTCGCGTCCGCCGGGGACTTCGACGGCACGACGCTGCTCAACCCCCGCGTCTACGGGCGCATCGAGGTCGGACTCACCGACGTCGTGGACCTGCTCCGTGCCCGCGCGACGGGAGGCGAAGCAACGCTGCGAACCGGCGGATAGCGCCCTTCTCGCGCCGCCCGGCGAGCGCCGGGCCGCGGGAGCGCCCCACGTCCTCGCCGCCGCGAACAAGACTCGCTGTGCAGGCAGGCAGATCCGATTGGGATTCGGGATGACCTGCCGATACCGTGCTGCTCATGGCGACCGACAGGCTGCGAGAGCTCGAAGACCAGGCATGGAGGGGGTTCCTGGTCACCCACGATCGGATCTGGCGCGAGATCGAGGCCGGGCTCGCCCCGTTGAACGTGAGCATGGCCGAGTACAGCGTGCTGGCGCTGCTGGGCGAGGCCGGTCCGAACGGCATGCGGATGTCGGAGCTCGCCCGGAAGCGGCTGATGTCCACCGGCGGGTTCACCCGGCTTGCCGACCGGCTCGAACGCCGCGGGCTGATCGAGAGGCGGCGGGCGGCCGGCGACGGCCGCGGCTTCACGGCGGTCCTCACCAAGGAAGGGAAGGCGCTCCTGCGCAAGGCATGGCGCCGGCAGCACGACGACCTGCGCAGGCTCTTCCTCGACCGGCTCGACGACGAGCACCTGCGCAACCTCGCCGACGTCTGGGCGCGGCTGGAACCGGACGACGAGGCCGCGTCCGACCCGCACCCGAAACTATAACCTGTTCTCGTTCCGAGATCACGGCTGGACTTTGGCGATCACCGTTTCGGCGAAGCGTTCGAGGTTCTCGATCTTCTTGGCCAGCGGCTCGGTGTCGGGCCCCTGGATGTACGGCCAGCGGAAGCCCACGATCGCGTCGGTCACGCCCTTGTCCTCCAGCCGCTTCACCCCGTCCGGCGTGTAGGCGTCGAACGAGATCACGTGCACCTCGAACGGGTCGTCCGCCTTGCCCTCGGCCTCCCGGATCCGGGCCAGGCGCTCCAGCAGCGCGTCCAGGTCGTCGCCGCCCGCGTGCATCCACCCGTCGCCGCGGACCACGGCGCGCCGCAGCGCCGCCTCGCTGTGCCCGCCGACCAGGATCGGGATCGGCCGCGCGGGCGCCGGGGTCATCTTGATCGCGGGCAGGTCGTAGATCTCCCCGTGGTACTCGAAGTACTCGCCGGTGCTCAGCCCCCGGACGATGTCGATGGCCTCGTCCATCCGCTTTCCGCGCCGTTCCCACGGGACGCCCATCACCGCGAAGTCCTCGGGCCAGGGACTGAGCCCGACGCCGAGGCCGAGCCGGTCGCCGGTGAGGGCGGCGATCGACGTGGCCTGCTTGGCGACCAGCACCGGCGGCCGTACCGGGAGCTTGAGCACGAACGGCGTGAACCGCAGCGTGCTCGTCACCGCCCCATCGCCGCGATCAGGGTGAAGGTTTCGATGAAGCTCTTGTCCTCCAGAAAACTCCGGTCCCCGTCCTCGGTGTACGGGTAGGTCGAGTCGGACTCCTTGGGGTAGACGAGCGAGTCGGCGACCGAGAAGCTCGTGTACCCCGCCGCCTCGGCGGCGCGGGCCAGGGGCAGGTAGTACGAGTGGTCGGTCATGGCCTCGGCATAGGTGAACCTCATGCGAACCGCTCCAGGCGACGGCGACAGGTCGCCAAATACTAGAACCCGTTCCAGTCAGGCGCCAGGGAACCGAGCTCGCCCTTAGAGGGAACGCTGGATGCGGCCGAGGTAACGCGTGGTCCGCCTGACGCCCGGCACGCCGACGGCCACGGCCAGGGCGCCGAACGCCAGGAAGTACGGGGCCCGTTCCTCCCGGTCGCGCCGTTCCCGCGCGAGGTCGCTGTAGGTGCGGGGGCCGTAGCCGGTGAAGCAGGTGTACGGGCCGTGTTCGGGGACCACCTTGCCGCCGCACTTGATCGGCCGGTGAGCCGCGTAGATCCCCTGGGCGCCGACGAACATCACGATCAGTCCGAACCCGATCAGCAAGAAGAACGTCGGCCAGAGCAGCAACGCCGCGATCGCCTTCGGACGACCGCCGGGGGCGCTGCCGGCCGCATGCGATCACACTCCCTGACCCGCCGTGGTCGTCCCGGGATACTACCGCCCGGCTGCCGACCACCCACCCGAAGACGGGCATGTCCGACTTCAGAAGTCCGCGTCTGACCTGGTGGCTTCAGGTGGGCGTGGCCGTTCTGGAAGTCGAAGGCGTGATCCGCGGACGGGCGCACCCTCTCGGGAACGGCTCGTCGCGTCAGTCGCCGTACATCAGTACCGAACCCGACGCCTCGCCGGTGTCGGCGGCCCGCAGTTCGGCAACGATCTCTTCGGTCGTCCACTGGTGCGGCTCGATCGAGAACGCCCGGTCCTTGCTGGTGAAGTAGTTGAAGAACGTCCGCGGCGAGATGTCGGCCGCCTCGCTGATCTCTTCCACGGTCACCGCGTCGGGCCCGCCTCGCTCCAGCGCCAGCCGTACCGCCGCGCCGCGGATCGCGACCCGCCGGGCGACGCGACGCCTCTCGCGCCGTGCTTCTCCCGCATCCACGATTTGCAGAATTTGCACACTCTGCAACCCGGTGCCGGTCAGTGGCGTTCCGTGCCGCCTCCACCTGACGGGGTCCGGGCGGTTCCGGGCATGATGTCTCGTTCCGAGCGTGGGACAATGCCGTCATGACCGAGCGAAAGCCCGCGGGGCTCAGCTTCGAGTCCTGGATCGACGGGCAGATCCGCGAGGCGGAGCAGCGGGGCGAGTTCGCCGACCTGCCCGGCGCGGGAAAGCCCTTGCCCGACGCGAACAAGCCGCTGGACGAGAACTGGTGGATCAAGCAGAAGCTGGCCAGCGAGGGGCTCGTGGCACTGCCCCATCCGACCCTGGCCCTGCGCAAGGAGATCGAGGACGCCCTGGCCGAGGCGGCCGGGGCGGCGTCTGAACGGCGGGTGCGCCAGCTCCTGGAACCGGTCAACGAGAAGATCGCCGCTTACCTGCGCATGCCCCGCCCGGCCCCCCGCTCGGGCGCCGGATGATCGACATCGACGAGGTCGTGGCGAGCTGGCGGCAGGAGCATGGCGCAGACGACGATCCTCCGCAGAGCACCACCACGCCGAGCGGCGGCGGCAGGCCGAGCCGCAACCGATGGAGGCTCCGCTTCCGCCGTCGGCACCACGACTGAGGCGCGCCGGCGCGTCGACATCTGATCCGTACGGGTCGGTCCTGCCGTCATTCGGCCCGTCCGGGGGCGGGGTCAAGGGCCGGGGGAACGGGCGGCCGGATGCGGACAGCCGTCCCACGACCACCTTCTATCACCGCAGGTGACGGACTCATCACGCAGGTGAATGCGCTCCGCAATCACCTTTTGAGCACTCTCCGTAATTATCTGGACACAGGATCATATGGAAACCAGTTGTGATGTGTTGGACACTCTTCGTGTTCGACCCTTACTGGATTCCCCGCCGCCGCACCCCCGGGATACCCATGCGTATCCGGTGTCCCTCGGGATCGGCGGTGCGGGACCAACGTCGAAGGAGAGCAGATGCCGTCGATGAGGACCACCGCTCTGGCCCTGGCCGCCACCGCCGCCGCGACCTGCCTGGCCACGACCGGGGCGGCCAGCGCGCAGAGCGCCGGCGCCCCCGCCAAGCCGGCCGCCCGAGGGCCGCCGCCCTTCCGCCGGGCTGGCAGCTCGTCACCCTCCCGAACGCCAACGTCCCCAACTTCCAGCGCCGGGTCCTCTACTGCCCGGGCAGCAAGCGCGTGCTCGGAGGCGGTGGCGAGGCACGGGGCAACGGCGCCGTCCTGGTCGGCTCGTTCCCCACTGACGACGGCCGCGGCTGGATCGTGCTCGGCCGCCAGATCGGCTACAGCGACGTCGGCATCAGCGCCTTCGCGATCTGCGCCGACTGACGATCCCGTCCCTCCGCCGGTCCCGGCCGCCCTTCGCGGCCGGGACCGGTTGCGTCTCACGGCCCTCGCCACTCTCGGGACCGCGTCTCCTCCGCCAATTGAAAGCGGCGCCACCGCCCCCGCCGCTGTAACGGCCATGAACGGTGCGGCCAACGTGGCAGATGTGGGGTTTGCTTGGGCGTACCGAGTTAGCGATTACTACGCAGGGCTGGAGTTCTTGCGCTGGTTGGCGATGAAGCGCGCTTTCTTGTGGCGATTCCCGCACGTGTTCATGTCACACCATCTGCGGGTGCGGCTTTGGCTGGTGTCGAAGAAGGCGGCTTGGCAGGTCGGTGATGCGCACAGGGCCAGTTTTCCGTCTCGTTCGCCCGCGATGATGCTGATCGCGTCGGCGGCGATCACGCTGAGGGCGTCTTCCACGCAGGAAGCCGAGCTGAGCCGCCATTGGCGATCGCCCTCGGGCGTCAGAACGGCCGCGGCCCGGCCCTGGGCGCTGCGGTCATTGATGACTTGGATGGCAGGCGCGGGGAGAGGTTCCTGGAGCGCGGCCGCTGTCGCGGCGGCGTGAATCGACTCCCTCAGTTCCCGGGCGAGTTCGAGTTGGGCGGCGGTGCAGGATTCCACGGCCAGGCCGTTCACCGCCAGCCAGTCGATGAGTCGCTGCGGCGTGGGAATGCGCTCGACCGGATTGCCGCGACGTTCCGTCAGAGTCCCCGTGAAGCTGGTCGCCAGCACATTACCGAGACGAAATTCAGGGACCCTGGCACGCATGGAACCACCTTAGCAGGTTGCATGCCGGCCGGACGGCATGTTAGAACCGTCTTAGCCGGTTCGCAGCAGGTAGCGGCCGGTCCGCGATGGCCAGGAGGTCTCATGTCCCGCCCCACCGGCGACGTGCAAGCATTCGAAGCCCACGCGACTGACGCCGATCTCGACGATCTGCGCGCGCGACTGGCCGCGGCGCGGCTACCGGAGGCTGAGACGGTTCAGCGCGCCGCGCCCGGCCGTCGCCGGTGGGAACAGGGCGTTCCTCTCGCCGACCTCGTTGATCTCGTGGACTACTGGCGCACGGGGTACGACTGGCGGTCGTTCGAGGAGCGTCTTAATCGCATCGGCCAGTTCCGCACGACAATTGACGGTCTGGGAATCCACTTTCTGCACCGCCGCTCCACACGCGCGGACGCCACTCCTCTGATCCTGACGCACGGCTGGCCGGGCAGCATCGCCGAGTTCATCGACGTGGTAGACGGGCTGGCGGACCCGAACGATGCAGAAGCACCGGCGTTCCACGTCGTGGTTCCGTCGCTCCCAGGCTTTGGTCACAGCGACAAGCCGGCCACTACCGGATGGGGAACCGAGAAGATCGCGGCCGCATGGGTGGAACTGATGGGAAGGCTCGGCTACAGCAAGTTCGTGGCGCAAGGCGGTGACTGGGGAGGAAATATCACCACGGTTCTCGGCGGGAGGTTCCCGGCGCACGTCCTCGGCATCCACACGACGTTCGCGGAAGCGCCGCCCGGGTTGTCAACGGACGGGCTGACGGCGGTCGAGCGCAAGTGGACCGAGGAGACCCGTGACTTCTGGCGCCACCGCGCGGCGTACGCGAAGCAGCAGGCGACCCGACCGCAGACCATCGGCTACTCGCTCGTCGACTCACCGGTCGGGCTTCTCGCCTGGATCCTCGACAAGTTCGCCGAGTGGTCGGATACCGAGGACAGCCCGTTCGAGACGATTTCCAGAGACCGTGTTCTCGACAATGTGACCCTGTACTGGCTGACGCGGACCGGCGCGTCGTCGGCCCGCATCTATTACGAAAGCCACAACTCGCTCGATCCCGAACTGCGAGTCGACGTCCCGTCGGCGATCAGCATGTATCCCCGCGACATCGAGAAGACACCGCGCCCCTGGGCCCAGGAGCGATACCGCCAGATCGTCCGATGGAGGTCACCCGAAACCGGCGGACACTTCCCGTCGCTGGAGATACCCGATTACTTCATCAAGGACCTGCAAGAAGGACTCGCGGCAGTACTGGCCACTCACCGCTGAACCCGCTCGACGGTTACCGCATTAGAGGTGGGGAGGAGGGTTTGGATGGGGGTTTCGGGTCAGTGAGCAGGGGGCTTTCTATGGGGCGTGCGGCGGCTATGAGGGTTCGGAGGTGGTCGGCGGCGCCC
>NZ_WING01000002.1 GCF_009793335.1 Actinomadura sp. J1-007
GCGCCCGCACCGGCCCCCGCAGCGAACGAGGCGCGAGGCGGGAACGCTCCGGGGCCTCCCGCACCTCCGGTGCCTCCGGCGTGGCCGGAACGGCCGGGGCGCGCGACGTACGGCGGGAGCTGGGCGGGGGCCCGCGGTGTTCGCCGGGCTCGTCCTGGCGGGGGTGCTCGCGGCGCTCGACGTCGTGGCGCTCGCGTTCCTCATCGCGCTCCCGCGGCTCAGCGAGGGGCGGCGCGTGAGCTGCTGCGGTCGTGGCGTCGTCGTTCGCCGTGCTGGCGGTGGTGACGCTGGTCGGCGTCGTGCTGGCGTGGCGGGGAGCCGGGGCGCGGCGTGGACGGTGATGGCCGCGCGGACGTCCGGGTGGCGATGTGGGGGGCCTGGAGCGTCCTGGTGCCCGTCCAGGCGTCGGCGCTGGTGATGCACGCGGCGCTGTCGGGGCTGGTCGTGGTGCTGCTCGCGCGGGCTGCGGGCGGCGCGGTGAGCGCGGGCCCGCCGCCGGTGGGGCGGCGGGCCCGCACGGTCACTTGACGTGCCGAGGGACGACGTGCGTGCTCGTCCTGTCCTTGCCGACCGCGTTGCGCATCACCCCGGGCCGCCGCGCGGTCGCCGTGATCCGGACCGTCGCGGTCCGGCCGGGCTTGAGCGACCCCGTCCAGGTGAGCTTCGGCGGGCGGAAGCCGTAGGCGGCGTGGCCCGTGCTCGCCGTGATCCGTCGATGTGCGCGTGGCGCGCGATGTCGGACAGGTCGTCGGTGAACGTGGCGTCCGGCAGCGCCGTCCCCCCGGCGTTCCGCAGCCCGAGCCGCTCCCCGGTCACCGGGACGGTGGTCACGCCCTGCCGGATCGGGCGGCCCGCGACCGTGGGCGCGGTGACGGAGTTCTGCGTGATGGGCGCGTGCGGCGGCTGGCACTGCGCGAACGTGTGCATCGTCGCACGTTCAGGACGGGCGGCCCGCCGGGGACGAGGCTCACGTTCACGTCGTTCGGGTCGCTGACGCCCCGCCACGAGCCTCCGGCCGTGTCGCCGGTGACGCTGCCGGACGGGACGGCGATCGTGACGTACCGGCGACGCCGTCGGGGTCCTCGCCGTAATCGGCGTTCACCTGGCCGGTGTCCGCGCCGATGGACGCCTGCCCCACGACCCGTTGAAGCCCGGCCGGCCGAGACCCGGGACCGGCGTGACGTCGAGCCGCACGCCGGTGCTGGTCGCCGAACCGCCCGCCCGCCGCTCCCCGGGCCCGGCGCTCGCCAGCACGACCGAGGTCGCGGCGACGGACGCCAGCAGGACGGAGATCGCCGCGGCCAGCAGCGGTATCCGGAACTTCCAGGTGTTCGCCAGGGACATCCGTGGTCTCCCACTCGGGATCGGTCCGCGCGGGAGGACACGGGCGTGGTCGTCGGCCGCCGGAGGCGCCGCCCCCGGCGGGCCCAGCCAACCCCGGCGCGCCGCCGTGCCGCGCGGGGACGCGCCGGAGTTTGCCCAAGCAGGATCAGCCGGTCTCGCGTTCCGCCCAGCGCCGCAGGTCGCGGCGCTCGACGGCCGCCGCCATCAGGTCGGGGAACGCGTCGGGCGTGCAGCCGAACGCCGGGACGCCGAGCTCGGCGAGCGCGGCGGCGTTCTCGTGTCGTAGGCGGGCGCGCCCTCGTCCGACAGCGCGAGCAGCACCACCACCTGGACGCCCGCGGCGGTGAGCGCGGCCACCCGCTGGAGCATCTCGGCGCGGACGCCGCCCTCGTACAGGTCGCTGATCAGCACGAGGATCGTGTCGGCCGGGCGGGCGACCAGGCCCTGGCAGTACGCGAGGGCGCGGTTGATGTCGGTGCCGCCGCCGAGCTGCGTGCCGAACAGCAGCTCGACCGGGTCCTGGAGCTGGTCGGTGAGGTCGACCACCGCGTGTCGAACACCACCAGCGACGTGCGCAGCGACCGCACCGACGCGAGCACCGCCCCGAACACGCTCGCGTACACCACCGACGCCGCCATCGACCCGCTCTGGTCGACGCACAGCACCACGTCGCGCTTGACGGCCCGCTGCCGCCGCCCGTAGCCGATGAGCCGCTCGGGCACGAGGGTGCGGTGCTCGGGCAGGTAGTGGCGCAGGTTGGCGCGGATCGTCCGCTCCCAGTCGACGTCGGACGGCCGCCGGGGGCGCGGCACGCGCGCCGACCGGTCCAGCGCGCCGCCGACCGCCGAACGGGTCCGCTGCGCGAGCCGCCGTTCCAGGTCGCGGACGACCCTGCGGACCACGGCGCGCGCCGACTCGCGGGCGCGGTCGGGCATGACCTTGTTGAGCGAGAGCAGCGTGCCGACCAGGTGCACGTCGGGTTCGACGGCGTCGAGCATCTCCGGCTCCAGCAGCAGCCGCGTGAGGTCGAGCCGTTCGATCGCGTCCTTCTGCATGACCTGCACGACCGTGGACGGGAAGTACTCGCGGATGTCGCCGAGCCACCGCGCGACCGACGGCGCCGAGTCGCCCAGCCCCGCGCTGCGGCGCCCCGGCCGCGAGCGGTCGCGCTCGCCGGGCCCCGAGCCGTACAGCTTCTCCAGCGCGGCGTCCATCCGCGCGTCGTCGCCGTCCAGCGCGCGGCCCGTCCGTCGGACGCCTCGCCGCCGAGGACGAGCCGCCACCGCCTGAGCCGCTCGTCGTCGGCGGCGGCGTTGGTGGCGTCGGCGGCGTCCGGGACGGGGCGGGCGGGGTCGGTGGTCATGGCGTCTCCCAGCCGAGGATGTCGAGGACGGCCGCCGCCGCGGGCGCGGCCCGGCGCGGGTCGAGGCGCTCGCCGGGACCCGGCTCGCCGGGCCCGGCCGCCGCGGTCGCGGGACCGAGGCGGCGGGCCCGCTCGCCGATCGCGCGGCGCTCGGCGGCGGCGTACTCGCCGAACGTGCGGCGCAGCAGCGGCAGGACGTCGGTGAACGAGTCGTTCGGCAGCCCCGCGATCCAGCCGTCGACCAGGCGGAGCAGGTCGGCGTCGTGCACGAGGATCAGGCCGCCGCCGGACAGGAACCCCTCCACCCACGCGGCGGCGCGTTCGGGCGCGGCGCCGACGGACACCGCGCGAGCCATCCGGTCGGGGACGTCGCGGAGCCGTCCGGCGTCGTGGAGCAGGCGCGTCAGGCGGCCCTCGACGAGCCCGTGCAGGCCGTCCGGCCGCGACACCAGCCCCTCCAGCGCGCGCTGCCACCGCGCCGCGTGGCCCTCGTCGGCGAGCAGCGCGAGCGCGCCGTGCACCGCGTCCACGTGGCGCAGCGTCTCGCGGGCCGCGTCGTCGTCCAGCCCGGCCACCGCCGGGGGCAGGCCCACGCAGATCCGCACGACCAGGCCGTCCACGACCGTGCGCAGCGGGCCGGTCGCGGTGCCGCGCACGTCCCCGTACCGCAGCGCGCGGACGAGCGCGGGCATCGCCGCCATCAGGTGCGCCACGTCGGTGTCGACGGCGGCGCGGTCGGAGATCGCCCGCATCACCGCCGGGAGCGCGCCGCCGAGGTCGGCGAGCAGGCAGCGCTCCGCGACGGACGTCAGGTCGGACAGGGCCGCGGCCTGCTCCGCCATCGCCTCCGCGCGGGCCGACGCGGCGCCCCGCACGGTCGTGCCCCACGCGCTCGCCTCGATCAGCTCGACGTCGAACTCCGGCCGCCACGCCAGCGTCCACGTCTCCCGGAACGTCCCCTTGGAACGCCCCGGATCGCGCGGCACGCCCCAGTCGACGTCGAGCAGCGCGAGCCGGTGCAGCAGCCTGCTCCGCGCGAGGTCGATCGGCCGGCGCAGGTCGAGGTCCTGCTCCTTGTCGAGCGCGGACGGCTTCAGCCGCAGCCGCCGCTGCTCGGCCTGGAGGTCGCGCTGGAGCGGCACCATCGGGGTCCGCTCGGGGACGGCGCCGAGCCGTTCGCCGACGACCATGCGCCGCTGGATCAGCTCCACCGGCAGGTCGGCGCCCTCGCACAGCACCGCCCGGGTCGCCTCGGTGACCTCGTCCAGCCCCGCGAGCGGCCGCCCGCGCAGCGCGGCGAGCGCGTCCGCGAGCCGTACGGCCTCGATCACGTGGGCGGACGAGACGTGCAGGTCCTCCTCGCGCAGCACCCGCGCCGCCCGGGTCAGCCAGCGCTCGACCGGCCGGTCCGGCGCGGCGAACAGGTGGTGGTACCAGCCGGGCGACCGCACCCCGCCCCATAGCCGGAACGCCCCGCGAGCCGCCCGTGCGTCCACGGCACCCACGTCATCGCGACCTTGGTCTTGGGCAGTCCGCGCAGCGTCCGGTCGTCCTGCGCGGCCGGGACCTTCGCCAGCACCGCCGGGACGTGCCACGCCCCGCACACGACCGCGACCCGCTCGTACCCGTCCTTCAGCGCGCGGCGCAGGGTGCGGCGCATGTGCGCCTCGCGCTGCTCCTCGCGGACAAGATGGCCGGGCGGCAGCCCCGCGCCAGGCCGCTCCTCGGCCGCCGCGAGCTGCTCGCGCAACTCCGTCATGGCCTCGGCGATGGCCGGGAACGGCGACGGCCCCTCGCCGCGGTGCTCCACGACGTCGTCCCACCAGCGCTCGGTGTCGTCGTACCCGGCGGCCTTCGCCAGCCAGCCGAGCGGATCGAGCCGGATCCCCTCCACGACCTCAGCGACGCCCTCGCCTTCCGCGCCCTCTGCGCCTTGCGCGCTGTCCGCGCCTTCCGCGCCTTGACCGTCGGTCCCGTCCTGCTCGGGGGCCTGGAGCGGGACGAGCTGGTGCGCGGCGGGCAGGTCGCAGAAGCGCACGGGCACGCCCGCACCCAGCGCGTACCGGATCGCCTGCCACTCCGGACTGAACTCAGCGAACGGCCAGAACGCCGCCTGCCGCTCACTACTCCCGTCACCCCTGTCACCCCCGTCGCTCCCAGCCGTCCCGCTACCTCCCCCTCCCGGCCCACCCCCGGCCACGCGACTATCCCCGCCGCCCGCCGCACCGTCGCCGCGTCCCGCGCCACCGCCCGCCGCACCGTCGCCCGCCGTTCTGTCGCCCGCCGCACCGTCGCCGCGTTCCGCACCGTCGCCGCGTTCCGCGCCGTCGCCGTGGCCCGTGCTGTCGCCCGCCGCACCGTCGTTCGTTGCGCCGTCGCCCGTCGCGCCGTCGCCCGCCGGGCCGCCGCCGCGTCCCGCGCCGTCGCCCGTCGCGCCGTCCCGATCGCCTGTGCTGCCGCGATCGCCTGTGCTGTCGCTCGTCGGACTGGCGGCCGCCGTGCCGTTGCCGTTCGCGGAGGGTTGGCTCTCGGGAGCGTTCCGGTGGGGCGGGGGGGTGGAGCCGTTGGGCGCGGGTTCGGGTGGCAGGGGCGGGCGGCCCGGGGCGTACGCGAGCAGCGCGACGGGCGGGACCATGCCGGGGTCGGCGGCCAGCTCCACGAGCGGGTCGGCCTCGGGCGGCCCCTCGATCAGGACGGCGTCGGGCCGGAACTCCTCCAGCGCGCCGCGCAGCGCGCGCGCCGAGCCCGGACCGTGGTGGCGGATCCCGTACACGCGTACGCGGGGATCAGCCGCCATCAGGAGACCTCGCGGCAGGCGCGGTAGAAGTCGCGCCACTCGTCGCGGTCGCGCACCACCGTCTCCAGGTACTCCTGCCAGACCACCCGGTCGGACACCGGGTCCTGCACGACGGCGCCGACGATGCCGCCCGCCACGTCGGCCGCCCGCAGCACCCCGTCGCCGAAGTGCGCGGCGAGCGCGAGACCGCTGGTGATGACCGAGATCGCCTCGGCCGTGCTGAGCGTCCCGCTCGGCGACTTCAGCTTGGTGCGGCCGTCGCCCGTCAGCCCCGAGCGCAGCTCGCGGAACACGGTGACCACGCGGCGGATCTCCTCCAGCCCGGCGGGCGTCTCGGGCAGGTCGAGGGACGCGCCGATCTGGTCGACGCGGCGCGCGACGATGTCGACCTCGTCCTCCACGCTCTCGGGCAGCGGCAGCACGACGGTGTTGAACCGCCGCCGCAGCGCGCTGGACAGCTCGTTGACGCCCCGGTCGCGGTCGTTGGCCGTGCCGATCACGGTGAAGCCCTTGACCGCCTGGACCTCGGTGCCGAGCTCCGGCACCGGCAGCGTCTTCTCCGACAGGATCGTGATCAGGCTGTCCTGGACGTCGCTCGGCATCCGGGTCAGCTCCTCGATCCGCGCGACCGCGCCCGTCCGCATCGCGCGCATCAGCGGGCTCTCGACCAGCGCCTTCTCCGACGGGCCCTCGGCGAGCAGCCGCGCGTAGTTCCACCCGTACCGGATGGCCTCCTCGGCGGTGCCCGCCGTGCCCTGGACCAGCAGCGTCGAGTCGCCCGACACGGCCGCCGCGAGATGCTCGGACACCCACGTCTTCGCGGTGCCGGGCACGCCGAGCAGCAGCAGCGCCCGGTCGGTCGCGAGGGTCGCGACCGCGACCTCCATCAGCCGGCGCGGCCCCACGTACTTCGGGGCGATCCGCGAGCCGTCCGGCAGTTCGCCGCCCAGCAGGTACGTGGTGACGGCCCACGGCGACAGCCGCCAGCCCGGGGGACGGGGCCGCTCGTCGTGCTCGGCGAGCCGGGCCAGCTCGTCGGCGTACTGCTGTTCGGCGTGCGGACGCAGAACGGCGTCACTGGTCACTGGGTGAGCTCCTTCAGCATGTCGTCGCGGAAACGCAGGGTCTCGGTCAGCTCCCCGATGGCCCGCGCGGTGGCCGAGCCGGCCACCGCCCGGCCGGACCCCCCGACCGACCCGGACGCGTCCCCGGAAGGCGAACCCGAGACGGGTCCGGCCGCGCGACCGGCCCCCTGGCCGGGCGCGGCTCCGGCCGCCGGACCCGCCGCACGGCCGGACGCGGGCCCGGACGGCGAGGCGGACGCGGGTCCGGACGCATACCCGGACTGCGGCCGGGACGCGGGACGGGGCCCCGGACCGGCCGCCGGGCCCGGCGTGGGTCCGGAGGTGGGTCCGGACGCCGGACCCGACGCGGGAGCGGACGCAGGTCCGGACGCGTATCCGGACTGGGGACGGGACGCCGGGCCGGAAGCCGGACCCGGCGCGGGCCGGGACGCAGGTCCGGACGCCGGACCCGACGCGCGGCCGGACGTGGGTCCGGACGGCGAGACGGACGCAGGTCCGGACGCGGGTGCGGACGCAGGTCCGGACGCGGGTGCGGACGCAGGGCCGGAAGCGGGTGCGGACGTCGGGCCGGACGTCGGGGCGGACGCCGGAGCGGACGTCGCGGCGGGCGTGGGTTCGGGCTCCGAGGCGGCGTCCGGTGGTTCCAGGCGTACGGCTGCGGCGGGGCCAGGCGCTGGTCGGCGAGGCGGCAGAGCTGCACGAGGGTGTGCTCGTGGCGGTGCGAGGGGCGCCGCGCGGCGGCGGTGAGGATGGCGACGACCGCGTCGGCGAGGACGCCCGACCACGGGCCGGGGACCCGTTCGAGGACGCGGAGCAGGTCGGGGTGGCCCTCGACCCAGCGGATCAGGTCGGCGGCGGCCGGGTCGCGCTCGGCGGCGGGCAGCACGGGCAGCAGGTCGGCGAGGGCCTCCGGCTCGTCCACGACCACGCCGCCCTTGAGCAGCGCCCGCGCCCACGCGGTGTCGCGCTGGCGCAGCGCCGCGCGCGCCCAACCGATGTGGACGTCGCGGGCCGCGCGCCCGCCCTCCTCGGCGGCGTCGGCCACCGGCAGGCAGACGATCTCCATCGGCGGCAGCCCGAACAGCTCCGTCCACGTCTCCAGGGGCGTGCGGGCGAGGATCTCCCGCAGCCATGCCGCGCGCGTGCCGACCGGTCCGCCGCCCGCGCGGCCGCTCGGGGCGAACGACCCGCTCGGGTGGAACGGCACGCCGTCGCGCGCGAGGTCCTCGTCGTGCGCGCGCGGCGGCTCGACCACGATCCACGTCTGCTCACGCAGCCGTACGGTGCGGGTCTCGGGCCGCAGGCAGGCGCGGGCCCGGTCCGCCATCCGGCGGCCGTAGGCGGAGCCGGGCAGGCGCGCCAGCAGGTCGGAGGCGAGCTGCCGGACGTCCTTGCCGCGGTCTTCGAGGGCCGATTCGAGGAACTCCTCGTCGTCCGGCGACAGTCCGTGCTCGAACGTGGCGAGGAACGCGGCGCGGTCGGGCGCGGGCTCCCGCGCCCACGTGCCGCGCAGCGCCTCGCGGGCCGCGGCGGGGTCGGTGCCGCGCAGGCGGGTGAGGTGGGCGACCCGCTGGTTGCGGGAGCCGGTCTCCCACACGTCGGCGCCGCCGCCCGGGTCGTCGCCGGACCCGACGAGGTAGGCCCAGTCGGTGTTGCGCAGCGCGAGCCACACCCCGCGCCGGCCCGCCGCCCGCGCGATCGACGGCCGCAGCATCCGGTCGCCGCGGCCCTTCTCCAGCAGTTCGGGCAGCAGCCGCGCGGGCACCCGCAGGCCGCGGGCCGCCGCCGCGTCGAGCCACTCGGGCAGGACGCGGATCTGCTCCCCGGCGAGGATCCGCGCGAGCCGTGCCGCCGCCGCGGGCGGGACCGCCGGGACCTCCTCGGCGGGCGCGGGCGCGATCAGCTCGATCCGCCCCGGCTCCCCGCCCGTGTCCGCCACCCTCTCCGGAACGCGCCCCGCCCTCCGCTGGACGGCCAGCAACGCCGCCTGATCGAGCAACCGCCCGGCCGCATCCCCGGCTCCGGCCACCTCCCCGGCTCCAGAAGCGTCGTCGGCTCCGGCCGCATCCCCGGCGCCAGGGGCGTCGTCGGCTCCGGAGGCGTCGTCGGGAACGGTCGGGAGCGGGGGAGGAGGCGCGGGACGGCGTTCGGTGCCGAGGAGTGCCGCGCTGACGTGATCGTTCCAGCCGCTCACGCGATCACAGCTCCGTTCGCAGGTCCGTCCATGGCTCCGACCGCGCCCCCGTTCACGACTCCGTTCGCAGGTCTGTTCGCAGGTCCGTTTACGGCCTCGATCGCAGGGCTGTTCGCGGCTCCGGCCACGGCTTTGATCGCGGCTCCGATCGCGGCCCCGTTCGCAGGTCCGATCACGGTCCCGTTCGCGGCTCGGTTCACGGTTTCGGTCGCGGTCCCGTTCAGGGGTCTGTTCGCGGGGCGTGGCGCGTGGGTGGGGGGTGCGGTCACAGGATCACGACCCCTTCGTCCTCGTGCCAGGCCGCCAGGGCGCGCAGGCCCTGCGGCGTCCACTCGCCGGAGAGCGTTACGGCCGCGCCGCCGGAGACCGCCAGCAGCCGCCACGGCTCGGCCGTCAGCAGCGGGAGCGACGCGCCCTCGGCGTCGACGGCGTGCAGCCCGCCCGAGCCGTCGCGCGCGAGCCGTACGGGCGCGAGGACGGCGGGCCAGCGGTCGAGCCACGGGTCGCGGGCCAGCGCCGCGGCGTGCTCGTCGAGGAACGCGGCGACGGTCGTGCCGCCGGGCGCGCTCGGCGCGGCGGGCCCGTGCCGTTCGGCGACGAGGGCGCGCAGCGGCTGGGCGCCCGGGTAGAACGCCAGGTCGGCGTCCACCGCCATGCCGACGGCGAGCGCCGCGTCGAAGGGGCGTCCGGGCGCGGCGAACGACAGCACCAGCGCGGGACGCCCCGTCGCGGCGCCGCGCAGCCAGACGCGGCGCGTGGTGAGCTGGTCCTGGACGGAGTCGCGCGAGCCGGTCACGTGCCAGCGGTCGCGGACGCGCGGGCCGCGTTCGAGCACGTCCTCCTGCGGGACGGTGAACCCGACCCGCGAGCGGACGGTGTCGCGCAGCGCCTCGGGCAGCGCGTCCCGCCGCTGGTAGGCGCGGACGAGCAGCCGCAGCAGGGCGTACTCCTCCAGCAGCCGGTCGGGCCAGCCGGGGCGGCGCGGGATCGAGGCCAGCGCCTTCACCTGCCCGGCGAGCGCGCCCGCCTGCGCGTCGACGAGCCGCCGCGCCGCGTCGTCCCACACCCGGTAGGGCGCCTTCTCCGCCCGCGCGAGCCCGTGCGTGACCTGGTCGCGCAGCCACTGGTCGAACTCGGCGAGGCCGTCTCCGACGCGCCGTTCGCGCCGTTCCGCGGTCTTGGGGTCCCTGGCCTTGGCGGCGGACGACGCGCGGCGCTCCTGCGTGCTGTCGGCGCGGTCGCGGCGCTGGTCGAGCCATTCGGCCGCCCAGCCCGGCCGCGGGCCGCCGCCGACCGTGCCGTCGCTCCACAGCAGCAGCAGCGCGACGGCGTGCTTGCACGGGAACTTGCGGCTCGGGCACGAGCAGCGGAACGCCGGCTCGGACAGATCGATGCACGCCCGGTAGGCGTTCTTACCGCTGCCCTGGCACTCGCCCCAGACGGCCTCCTCGTCGCAGCCGGTACCGTTCCACGCGGCGGGCCTGGCGATCCCGCCGGCGGCCTTGGCGGACGCCGCGTCGGGCGCCAGGCCGATCACGTGCTCCCGATCCCATCGATCGCTCACAGTGTCGAAACTATCGACAGGGTCGGACACTCACCGCACGTCCGCGGACCCCGGCCCGCCGTCGGCCCGTCCGGGCGAGGTCAGCGGCCCTTTCCCTTGCCCACGGTGGGGCGGGAGCGGACCCTGCCGCGCCGGAGCCGGGCCCTGCGCTTGCGGTGGTACTTCGCGCGGTCGAGCTTCTTGACGGCCATGCACCATCGTGGACACGGCCGTACGCGCCGCCCAGCGCCCTGACCGCATCCGGCCCGACCCCCCCGCCGTGCGCACGCCCGCCGCCGCCCGAACGCCCGCCGCCGAGGGGACGCTCGCTGTCGCGCGCACGTCTGCCATCGCGGGGACGCTCGCCGTCGTGCGGACGCCCGCCGTCGTGCGTACGTCCGCCGTCACGGGGACGTCCGCTGTCGCGGGGACGCCCACCGTCGCGGGGACGCTCGCCGTCGCGCGCACGTCTGCGGCCGCGGGGACGCTCGCCGTCGCGCGGACGCTCGCCGCCGAGGGGACGCTCGCTGTCGCGCGCACGTCTGCCATCGCGCGGACGCTCGCCGCTGCGCGGACGCTCGCCGCCGCGGAGACGCCCGCCGCCGTGCGCACGTCCGCCGCCGAGGGGACGCTCGCTGTCGCGCGCACGTCTGCCATCGCGGGGACGCTCGCCGTCGTGCGGACGCCCGCCGCCGTGCGCACGTCCGCCGCTACGGGGACGCTCGCCGTTGCGGGGGCGGCGGCCGGCGATCACCGCGTACGCCAGCAGCAGTGCGGCGCCCGCGAGCGCACCCAGGCCCGCGGGCAGCAGGAAGCCGAACCGCAGCCCGACGACGCGCGCACGTCCACGCCCGGCGCGCCGTCCAGCCGCATGACGACGGCCGACCACGCGCCGTGGGTCTTGTCCCAGGTCAGCGTGCGGGTGCCGGGTCCGTACGAGGCCGCCGCCCAGAAGTCCTCCGCGGTCGGCGGCGCCGTTGCGCGGGAACCGCCGCCGACGCGCGCGAAATCCGCCTTGAACGGCGAGAGCCGGGCCGAACGGAAGTCGTCGTGGGCGGTCCCCCTCAAGTACCTCTCGACATCTTCCTTCGGGCCGATCCCCACGAACATCGGGACGTCCGGGTCCGCCGCCCGGACGACGACGCGGACGCGCGCCACCTCCCCGACGTCGGGATTCGGGTCGGCCGCGTGCGCGGCGCTGGAGCCCACCTCGATCTCGTCGGTCTTCAGCGCGGCGGCGGACGTCGCGAAGCGGTGCTCGGAGGACGAGAAGTAGCCGCCGGAGTCCGCCTGCGCCGCCGCCGCACCGCCGAGGCCGAGCCCCGCGAGCAGCAGGAGGACCGCCGCGGCGAACGCGAGCACGGCGCGCCGCGGCCTTCCCCGGAGCCGTCCGCCCCGCGTCGGCGGCTGGGGCGTGCTGGACGCCGACGGTTCCGTGGCCGTCGGTCCGGTGCCGGGCGCCATCGCGGCTCCTTTATAGTACGGCTGTGTCATAAAAAGGATGGTAACACGCCTGTGCTATAAAAGACCGGTGCCGAAGGTCGTGGATCCCGAGGAGCGCAGGCGGGACGTCGCGGCGGCCGTGTGGCGGGTCGTCCGGCGGGACGGGCTCGACCAGGCGTCCGTCCGCAACGTCGCGCGCGAGGCCGGGCTGTCGCCGGGCTCGCTGCGCCACTACTTCGCGTCCCAGTCCGGCCTGCTCGCGTTCACCCTGCGGACGGTGACCGAACGGATCGAGCGCCGCATCGCCGCCCTCCCCGACGAACCCGACCCGCGCCGCCGCGCCGCCGCGGTGCTGGCCGAGCTGCTGCCCATGGACGCCGAGCGCGCCGCCGAGAACGAGGTCTGGCTCGCGTTCACCTCGCGCTCGATGGTGGACCCGGAGCTGCGGGCGCTGCGCGACGAGGGCTACGAGGCGCTCCGCTCCGGCTGCCGCGCCCTCGTCGCCGCCCTCGCCGGGCCGGACCGTTCGGACGGCGCGGTGGAGCGCGAGACCGACCGGCTGCACGCCCTCGTCGACGGGCTGGCCGTGCACGCCGCGACGCGTCCGGACCGGCTCACGCCCGCGCGCATGGCCGCCGCCCTCGAATCCCACCTGGACGACCTCCAGCGCGCCCTGGCCTGAACGCGCGCAGAGCCGCGCGCCGCGCGCCAGCGGCCGGGGCTCGCCGGGTCAGTAGCCGGGCGGGCGCGGCACTTCCGGGACGGAGCCGCCGTCCGGGACCATCAGCGCGCCGCCCGCGACCAGGGCCAGCAGGGCGACCGCCGCGAACAGGCTCACCCACGCCAGGCCGGGGACGCCGGTGAGGTTGGCGAGCTGGTCGGCGTCGGAGCTCGGCGCCATCCGCCGCGCGCGCATCCGCTGGAGCTCGACGACGGGACGGGCGGCGGCGAACAGCAGGAACCACGCCGCCAGGTACGCGAACCCGGCCTGCACCTTCGCGCCGCCGAGCCACGACACCCCGAAGATGACCGCGCCGGTCGCGATCACCGACACCGCCCCGTACGCGTTGCGGATCATGACGAGCATCCCGGCGAGCAGCGCCAGCGAGAACCACAGCATCAGCGTGATCCGCCCGCCCGCCAGCAGCGCCGCGAACAGCAGCCCGAGCAGCGGCGGCGTGAGGTACCCGGCCATCGCGGTGAACACCATGCCCGGCCCGTGCGGCCTGCCGCGCGAGACGGTGACGCCCGAGGTGTCGGAGTGCAGCTTGATCCCGTCCAGCTTCCGGCCGGTGACCAGGGCGATCAGCGCGTGCCCGCCCTCGTGCGCGATCGTCACGACGTTTCGCGCGACCCGCCAGGTCGGACCGTGCAGCACCGCGCCGAACGCCACGAGGCCGACCAGCGCGACCAGCCACCAGGGCGGGTCCGGCTGGGTCCCCGTCACTCGGTCCCACAGATCGGCGATGCTTGCGTTGTCCACGTCCACCTCGGAGTCGTCGTTCGCGATGCCCAAAACAGTAGGACGTCGGAGATAACGTTCGCGTTCGGTTCAGGCTGGACAGCCCGCCCCGCCCCCGCGATCCGGGCCCCGCCGACGCACCCCAAGCCAATTTCTGTCAGAAAGCAAGCAAACGAACACATAGCGCGACAACGCCGAGACATCCCCGGCGAGTCGGAGGTCTGCTGGCCGTCCGTCCGAGAACGCGGCGCCGGCGCGGACACACGCCCGCGCCCGCCGACCGACCCGACCGACCGGACGCGTTCCCAGCCGTCCGCCCCGGACCCCACCGCCACCGTCCGCGCCCGGCACCACACCGGCGCGCTCGGACACCTGGTCACTGCCAAGAGCGGAAGCGTCCGCCGACCGACCCGACGCCTGCGCCAGCGTTCCCCGCGACGCCGAACGTCAGCTCGGCGTGGCGGTGACCTGCCCGCGCGGCGGGCACCACGAGGAGTGGAAGTCGTCGTACGGCCAGTTCGCCGTCACGGCGCCCGCCGCGTACGCGCTCTGCAAGAAGTCGAGCAGCGCGTCACGCGGCTCGGCGGCGGCGCGGACGTCGTCCCACGACAGCCGCGCCTGATGACTGCTCCCGGACGCCTCCCACCACGCGGACGGAGGCCGCAACGGCTGCCCGGCCAACCCTTCCGGCTCCGGATGCGTGTACGAGTAGAACATCGGCGCGGAAACCGCCCGATCGCCCGGCCACCACCCGAAACTGATGACCTCGTGGCTGTACGCCTCCCTGGTCACCCTGTCGGCGTCCTTCATCTCCGGCGCCGCACGCCCCGAGAACCGCGCCGTCGCCAGGTCGAAACTGTGCCAGAACAACTGCACCGGACTGCTCTTCCCGCAAAACCACCCCTGGAACTCCCGGAAAACCTCGTCCACCCACAGCAGCGCCCGGCGGTAGTCCTCGACCCGTTCGCGGTCGTACGCGTCGTGCTCGGTGTCGTCGGCGAACGGCGTCGTCATCGGCACCCCGAACGGCTCCGCCTTGATCTCCACGTTCACGCCCAACTCCCGCAGCAGCGCGAACAGGCTGGAGTAGAACTCCGCCACCGACAACCCGTCCCGCAGCGGAATCGCCTCCTCCCGTCCAGGCGTCCGCACGACGAGCCGGTGCCGTACGAGGTCGAACGCGATGCCGAAGCTCACCCCGTCCCGCACCATCCGCCCCGTCCCGTACCCGTGCTCATTGACCCGCAGCGTCGCATGCCACCAGTGATTGCGCGGCGGCGCCGACGCAAGCTGAATCTTCCCCACGACCTGCGTGAACAGATGCAGCGTGTCCTTGGTCGGTCCCCACCCCATCAAGGGCAGATCAGGCAGCGCATTCTCCATCCCCATCCCCTACCCAGCCCACCCCGATCTGCCCCCCACTCGCTCCCATCCCACCCCCACCCCCTCCGCCCCGCCGAGCCCCTGCCCCAGCCCCCTTCCGCCCCCACCCCATGGCCGCCCCGCTCCCTCAGCCGCCGCGCGGGCCCATTGGGCCCGGCCGTCGCGTGTCCGGGGAACGGGCCCGCGACCCTGTGACCGCTTGGGCCCCTCGGCCGCTGCGCGCGCTCATTGGGCCGGGCCGTCGCGTGTTCGGCGACAGTCCCGCCATCCTGTGGCGGCGCTGCCCCTTCGACCGCCGCGCGGGCCTGTTGGGCCCGGCTGTCGCGTGTTCGGGGAACGGGCCCGAGACCCGTGACCGTCCTGGCCCCTCGGCCGCCGCGCGCGCTCATTGGGCCGGACCGTTGCGTGTCGGCGACAGTCCCGCCACCCTGTGGCGGCGCTGCCCCTTCGACCGCCGCGCGGGCCTGTTGGGCCCGGCTGTCGCGTGTTCAGGGGACGGGCCCGAGACCCGTGACCGTCCTGGCCCCTCAGCCGCCGGGCGTGCTCATCGGGCCCGGCTGTCGCCTGTTCGGGGACAGTCCCGTCATCCTGTGGCCCGCGCCGCCCCCTCGACCGCCGCGCGGGCCCATTGGGTCCGGCTGTCGCGTGTGCGTGGAACACGCCCGAGAGCCTGCGGCTAGCCCCGCCCCCATGGCCGTCACACGGGTTCATCAGGCCTCTGCGGCTTGTTCGGGGACGGGACCGACGCCCTCTGTGGTGTGCCGTTCTCTCAGTTGCTGTACGCGTCCGTCGGGCCCGGTGCGGCCCACTCCGAGGCGGGCCGACTGGCTGGCGGGCCGACTGCTTGGCGGACTGGCGGGTGGCGGTCTGGCGGAGTGGCCAGGGGACTGGTCTCGCGGGGTGGCTGGGGGGTGGATGGGGGTGGTGGGACAGACTGAGGGGGAAGATCGACTTGGGGGAGCGTTCATGACCGTTCGTGCCGTCGGGCCGCCTTCGCGCGCCGACCTTGACCGGGCGTGGGAGGTCGTGGCCGCGACGCTCGCGCCGACTCCGGTCGTTCCGGCGGACGCGCTAGCGCCCGGCGCGCTGCTCAAGGCGGAGACGTTCCAGCCGACCGGGTCGTTCAAGGTGCGGGGCGCGCTCGCGGCCGTCGCCGCGCTGCCGCCGGGGGAGCCCGCCGTCACCGCCAGCGCCGGCAACCACGGGCTCGGCATGGCGTACGCGGCGTCCAGGAGTGCCGCCGACGTGACCGTGGTCGTGTCCACCCGCGCGTCGCGCGCCAAGACCGACCGGATCGCCGCGAGCCCGGCGACGCTCGTCCGCCACGGAACGACGTACGAGGAGGCCGAGGCCCACGCGATGGGCCTGCCCGGACGGTATGTGTCTCCCTACAACGACCCGCATGTGATTTCAGGTCAAGCCACGATCGGTTGTGAACTCGATTCACAGGCGGCAGGCCCGCTGACGGTCGTCGCCCCGCTGGGCGGCGGCGGCCTCGTCGCGGGCCTCGCCCTCTGGGCACGAGAACGCGGGGACACGCGCGTCGTCGGCGTCGAGGCGGCCGCCTCGCCCGCGGTGTCCACGGCGGTGCGTACGGGCGCGATCACCGAGGTCGAGGTCGGCGACACCATCGCCGACGGCCTCAGTGGCAACCTGGAGCCCGGCTCCGTCACCCCCGGCATCCTCCGCGCCGCCGGCACCGCCCTCACGTCGGTCACCGAGGACGAGATCCGTGCGGCGATGCGCTGGCTGTTCGCCGAACACGGCCTGGTCGTGGAGGGCTCAGGAGCCTGCGGCGTCGCCGCCGTCCTCGCCGGGAAGATCGAAATCCAGGGCCGCCTCGCCGTCGTCCTGTCCGGCCGCAACGTCATGATCACCACCTACGCCGAGGCCCTGAACACCCCTTGACGCGGACGTCCCCCAAGCCGGACCACCTGTGCCGCACTGCTCCGAGTCGGACGGCCTGTGTCGGGCCGCTCCAAGCCGGACGGCCCCAGTCGGACGGCCTGTGTCGGACGGCCTGTGTCGGACGGCCTGATTCGGCCCGCTCATGCCGGACCGCCCGAGCCGGACGGCCTGCGTTCGGACCGCCCGCACCGGACCGCCCGACCGCCCGCGCCGGTCCACCCCAGCCGGTCCACCCCAGCCGGTCCACCCCAGCCGGTCCACCCCAGCCGGTCCACCCCAGCCGGTCCACCCCAGCCGGTCCACCCCAGCCGGCCCACCCCAGCCGGCCCACCCCAGCCGGCCCACCCCAGCCGGGCGGTGTGGTCGGGTGGTGTGGTCGGGTGGTGTCGACCGGGAGGGGCGGCATTAGTCGTTAGGTATTGAACTACGTCTGTTTTGCGTGGCACGCTGCGGGCGGGCGCGGCCACGATCGGGGCGGCCGTGCGTACGGATGACGAGGAGGCCCGCCGTGACGGCAGAGGCCCGGCACGATGCCCACGACGCCCACGCCGAACGCGCCGTTCCCCATGGGGACGACCCGTGGCACAAGGTGTACGAGGCGCTCGACGACGAGCATGACTACGAGGTCCGCGAGATCGAGGGGCGGCTGCCGGAGGGGCTCGCCGGGACCCTGTACCGGAACGGCCCGGGCCGGTGGCGGGTGGGCGAGAGCCTGCTCGACCACATCTTCGACGGCGACGGGATGCTGTCGCTGTTCGCGTTCCCGGGCGACGGGCGGATCCACTACCGCAACCGGTACGTGCGGACGCGCCACTACAGGTACGGGCAGCGCCACGGGCGGGTGGGGCTGCGCGGGCTCGGCACGCAGCGGCCCGGCGGGATGCTCGGCAACATGCTGCGCCCGCCCGCGAACGTCGCCAACACCGGGGTCGTCCTGCACGGCGGGCAGCTGCTCGCGCTGTGGGAGGGCGGGCGGCCGTTCCGCCTCGACCCCGACAGCCTGGAGACGTACGGGGAGCACTCGTTCGGCGGGCGGCTGAAGGTGATGTCGGCGTTCTCGGCGCATCCGTCGCGGTGTCCCGACACCGGGGAGCTGTTCAACTTCGGGATGGACTTCACGCGGGCGCGGAGCCTGCGCTGCTACCGCGTGGACGCGCGCGGGCGGCTCCACCACCTGCCGCGGATCTCCCTGCCGTACAGCCCGTGGAACCACGACTTCGCGCTCACCCGCCGCCACCTGGTCTTCGTCGTGAACCCGGTGATCCCGAAGGCCGCGCAGATCCTGCTCGGCACCGGCTCCATCGCGGACGGGCTGAGCTACGAGCCGCACCGTCCGACGTGCTTCACGATCGTTCCCCGGTACGGCGGCAGGGCGCGCGTCATCGAGCACGAGGCGCTGCTCGGGTTCCATTTCGTGAACGCCTTCGAGGACGGTGACGACATCGTCGTGGAATTCGTCCGCTTCGCCGATTGGGAACAGGTGAGCACGGCGTTCCGCGACTTCCGGACGAGCGATTTCCCCTGGGGCTGCGCGCTGATGCGCTACCGCGTGAAGGCGTCGGGGGCGGTCGAAGAAGAGCAGGTGTGCGCGCTGCCCATGGAACTGCCGCATTCCGATGTCAGGCAGGCGGGCAGGCCGCACCGCTACACCTATTTCGCCGGTCGTACGGAATCGTCCACCGGAATCCACGCCTACGACCACGCCACCGGCCGGCGCGCCGTTCACGAGCTGCCGCCCGGCCACGGCTTCGGGAGCCGGTGTTCGTGCCGCGCGAGCCCGGCGCCGCCGAGGGGGACGGCTGGCTGCTGACCCTCGCGTACGACCCGGACGAGCACCGCTCCCGGCTGCTCGTCCTGGACGCCCGGGACGTGGAGGCGGAGCCGGTCGCGGTGGCCCGGCTCCGCCATCACATTCCGATGGGATTCCACGGGTCGTTCACCCGGCGGATCGCACGGACGCCGGGACCGCGACCGGCATAGCGCGATATTTCCACCGGCCTGGTTAATCGTTCCGCCAATTCGGCGCCGTTCGGCGGCGGCGGTGTTTAGCCTCGGGTCCCCCATGTCCGGAAGGCCCGAGGGAGCAGGCGTGACACCCGAGAATGTCGAGACGAGATCCGAGGCGGAGACGCGGTACCGGGACCTTGTCCGGTTGGCGTATTTCGTTCTTCCCGGAAAGGGGAAACGGGTCCACCGGCTCGCGGTCGCGCGGCGCATCGTGGACGGCGCGACCGCCCGCCGCCCGAGCCGGGACGCCCGGCGCGGCGACGCGGCGGCGGACGAGGCGCGGCGCCGCACCCGCGTGCTGCGCACGGCGATGCGCCCGCCGCGCCGGCTCGGCGTCGGGCTCGGCCCGTGGCTGCGCGCGCTGCCCGCCCGCCTGCCCGACCCGGCGCTGACCGCCGCGCTGGCGCGGCTCGACCCGCCGGTCCGCGTCGCGTACGTGCTGCGCCGGGTGGCGGGGATGCCGCGGTACGCGGTCCGCGACCAGCTCGCCGACCTGCGCGTGCCCGACCCGTGGGCGGTGATCGAGGCCGCCGAGCGGGTCGAGGCCGTGCCGCCCGCCGGGCGCGCCGCGACGTTCGAGCCCGCGCCGCTGCGTCCCGTCCGGCGCCGCTCGCCGCTGCCGATCGTGGCCGCCGGGGCGCTCACCGCCACGCTGATCGGCGCGCTCGTCGCGACGGAGAACGGCGGCTCGCTCCTCGCCGGACCGCTGTTCGGCGGCACGCGCCCCGCCGAGGCCCGCGACCTGCGGCTCACCGCCGCCGAGCCGGGCGCGTGGGCGAACGGCGCGCCCAGCCTCGACACGTGGCCCGCGCGGGGCGACCTGGCGTCCGACCGGGCGTTCACCCGCCGCGCCGTGGCCGCCTGGGCGCGCCTGCGCGGCGGGCACGGCGTCGGCGGCGCCGCGCAGCTCCTCTATGCGGGGCACGTGGACGGCACGCCGTTCGCGGTGCTGCGGCACGGCGTCCGCATCGCCCGCTACACCGGGACGAACGGCGCGCTCGACGTCGCCGCGGCGGGCGGCGACCCGACCGGGCCGATCGCGCTGCCCGGCGGGCGCTACCTGCTGTCGCCGTGGGACTCCGCCCCCGTGACGCCCGGCGGCCGCCGCCTCGCCGTCCGCGACGGCGTGACCGACCCGGTGACCGCGCGCACTCGCTGCGGGCGCGGCCCGCTGTTCCAGGTGAAGGGGCGGGACGGCGTGCGCACCGTCGGCGACCTCGGCGGGCCCCGGGCCGTCGTCCTCGGCCACCACACGCCCGCCCACAGGTTCCGGGCCGGGCACGCCGCGCCCGCCAAGCTCCAGCGCGCCGGGCTCGCGCTGTGGGAACGGCTCGCCTGCCACGTCCCGCGGACCGCGCGCCCGGTCGCCGAGGCCACCGCGTGGAACTTCTGGTCCGGCGAGCTCCCCTACGGCGCCGGGACGGCCGACTGGGTCTGCACGCGGATGGCGTTCGCGGGCGGCGGCACGGCCGGGCAGGCGACGCTGCTGCGCGCGGGGGAGCAGGGCTCGACCGGCTGGTGCGACGACCGCGGACCGGTGAGCGGCACGTGGTGGCAGGCGCCCTCAGGCGCCTGGTACTACTTCGCCGCCGCCGCCCGCGGCCTCGTCCCCCACGCGGACGGCCCGTTCCGAACGGCCCGGCTGACCGGCCGCCTCCTCGTCGCCACCCCGCCCGCCGCCGGAGCGCGGCCCGAGGCCCCCGTCTCCCTCGCCGCCCGCACCGGCTGACCCGGGTCAGCGGGCGCTTACCGCGATCGGGCAGACTGGGGGGCGCACCGAACGAGGTTCACCCGGGGTCGCCGGGGAAAGGGGTCGCAGACATGGGCAAGGGTCCGCTCTCCGGAGTGCGCGTGATCGAGCTGGCCGGCATCGGGCCCGGGCCGTTCGCCGCGATGCTGCTGGCCGACCTCGGCGCGGACGTGATCCGGGTGGACCGCGCCTCCGCCGCGTCCGGCGGCGGCGGCTTCGGCGGCACCGACTTCACCAACCGGGGCAAGCGCTCCATCGCGATCGACCTCAAGAGCGAGCGCGGCAAGGACGTCGTGCTGCGCCTGGTGGAGAGGTCCGACGTCCTGCTCGAAGGGTTCCGGCCCGGCGTCACCGAGCGCCTCGGCCTCGGCCCGGACGACTGCCTCGCCCGCAACCCGAGGCTGGTGTACGGGCGGATGACCGGGTGGGGCCAGGAGGGCGCGCTCGCGCAGAGCGCCGGGCACGACGTGGCGTACATCGCGATCACCGGCGCCCTGCACGCGATCGGCCGCGCGGGCGGCCCGCCGCAGATCCCGCTGAACCTGCTCGGCGACTTCGCGGGCGGCAGCATGTACCTCGTCGTCGGCGTCCTGTCCGCCCTGCTGGAGTCGAAGGTCTCCGGGAAGGGGCAGGTGGTGGACGCCGCGATCGTGGACGGCGCCGCCCACCTGTCCACGTTCATCCACGGCTTCCTCGCGGGCGGCATGTGGCAGGACGAGCGCGGCGTCAACATGCTCGACTCGGGCGCCCCCTGGTACGACGTCTACGAGACCGCCGACGGACGGCACATGGCGGTCGGCGCGATCGAGCCCCAGTTCTACGCCGAGCTGCTGCGGCTGCTCGGCCTGGACGGCGACGACACGCTGCCCGGCCAGCACGACCGGAGCCGCTGGCCCGAGCTGCGCGAGCGCTTCGCCGCCGCGTTCAAGGCGCGGACGCGCGACGAGTGGGCCGAGGTGTTCCTGCCCAGCGACGCGTGCGTGGCGCCCGTCCTGTCGATGCGCGAGGCCGCCGTCCACCCGTACAACACCGAGCGCGAGGTCTTCGTCGAGCGCGGGGGGCAGCACCAGCCCGCGCCCGCGCCGCGCTTCTCGCGGACGCCCGCCGGCACCGACGGCGTCCCGGTCCTGCCCGGCGGCCAGAGCCGCGACGTCCTCACCGACCTCGGCTTCGAGGACGCGGAGGAACTGCTCGCCTCCGGCGCGGTGCGGGCCGCCGGCTCCTGAGCCGTACGCCCGCGCGCCGCCCGTTCGGACGGGCGGCGCGCGGCGTCCGCGGTCACACGTCGGAGCGCTTCTCCTGACGGCTGCCCCGGCGGAGGGCGACCGACATCACGACGGACGGCTCGTCCAGCTCCAGCCGGTGCCACCGCCCCCGCGGGACGATCACCGCGCCGCCCGCGGAGAGCCTCACCTCCGTCTCGTCCCCGTCCGGCGACTCGGGGCGGAAGTACACGCGCAGCGCGCCGGACAGGCAGCAGACCGCCTCCTCGGCGGCCGGGTGCACCTCCCAGTGGTCGGCGTGGACGTCGGCGTCGGTCTCGACGCGGAACGTCGCGAGCTGCCAGGCGCCGTCGTCCTCGGTCATCCGGGGCTCGGCGGCCTCGACCCTGCCGCCGTCGCCGAACGTGATGGCGGAGGAGAGCAT
The DNA here is from genome assembly GCF_009793335.1 of Actinomadura sp. J1-007. Classification (GTDB taxonomy): domain Bacteria; phylum Actinomycetota; class Actinomycetes; order Streptosporangiales; family Streptosporangiaceae; genus Spirillospora; species Spirillospora yumaensis. The sequence goes on from NZ_WING01000002.1 coordinate 21,927, forward strand.
GTCGACGGTCGTGACGGTCATGAGGGGATCCCTTCCAGTTCTGCTTCACGGTGTTCCGGGACGTCCGCGGGGCGGCGCCTCGGGAGGACGGCGGCCGCGACGGCGGCGGCGGTCAGGAACAGGCCCGCGCCGACCGCGAGGCTCAGCGCGTAGCCGTCGTTCAGGGCGGACGGGGACGCGGACGAGCCCGTACGGGCGGCGGCGACGGTCGCGAGGACCGCGAGGCCCACGCACCCGCCGAGCTGGCGCGCGCTGTTCAGGACGCCGGACGCCATGCCGGCCTCGCGCGGGGGACGCCGGTCGTCGCGGCGTCCGCGACGGGGGACAGGACGAGGCCGACGCCGACGCTGCCCAGCAGGGACGGGCCGAGGACGTCGGCGAGGAAGCTCCCGCCCGGACTGATCATGCTGAACCAGGCCAGCCCCGCCGCCGCGAGGACCGCTCCCGGGACGAGCGCGACGCGCGGCGTCCGGCGGGCGGTCAGCCGCGTCGCGAGCACCGCTCCGACGACGACGCCGAGGGAGAACGGCAGGAACGCGGCGCCCGTCGCGGCGGCGCCCATGCCGAGCACCTGCTGCATGTAGAGCGAGACGAAGTAGAACGCGGCGAACTGGCCCGCGGCGGCCAGGAACACGACCACGTTGGCGCCCGCGACCCAGCGGCCGCGCAGCAGGCCGAGGCGGATGAGCGGGTCCGCGGTCCGCGCCTCCACGAGGACGAACGCGGCGAGCAGCACGGCGGCGGCGAGCAGCGTCCCCAGCGTCGTGGCCGACGTCCAGCCGTACCGGTCGGTGCGGACGACGCCGAGGACCAGGCACCCGGTCCCGAGCGTCGCGAGCGCGGCGCCCGGCAGGTCGGGCCGCGCGCGCCGCACGGGCGGGTCGGCGGGCAGGCCGGACGCGGCGAGGTGCAGCGCCGCCGCGACGATCGGCAGGTTGACCAGCATCACCCACCGCCAGCCCGCGTACTCGGTGAGCAGCCCGCCGGCGAGGACGCCGACCGCGCCGCCCGCCGCGTTCACCGCGCTCCAGATCCCGAGCGCGCGGACGCGGGCCGGCCCCTGCGGGAACGCGGTGGTGAGGGCGGCCAGCGCGGCGGGCGCGACGGCCGCGGCGGCGAGGCCCTGGACGGCGCGGGCGGCGATGAGCTGCCACGGCGCCTGGGCGAGGCCGCCCGCGAGGGACGCCAGCCCGAACACGACGAGTCCACCGACGAACAGCCTGCGCCGGCCGTACAGGTCGCAGGCCCGGCCGCCGAGCAGCAGGAACCCGCCGAACGTCAGGGCGTAGACGTGCACGACCCACGACAGGTCGAGGGGCGCGAAGCCGAGGGAGGTGCGGACGGCGGGCAGCGCGACGTTGACGACGGACATGTCCAGGGCGACGACGAACTGCGCCACGGCCGCCGCCGCCAGCACGAGCCCCGGATGCCCCCGAGAATTTTTATACATGTAAGAAAAATAGCGGGCGGCCTTCCGGCTGTCCAGCGATGGGCGATGATGTGGGCATGCCACAGCCGACGTCCGAGCGCCGGGGAGCCGGCCGCCCGCCCCGCATCTCGCGCCCGGAGATCCTCGCCGCGGCGCGCGCGGTGATCGACGCCGAGGGCGTCGCGAAGCTGACGATGCGGCGGCTCGCCAGGGAGGTCGGCAGCACGCCGATGGCGCTCTACCACCACGTGCGCGACAAGGAGGAGCTGCTGCTCCTGCTGCTCGCCGAGTACGCCGCCGGGATGCCGCGCCCCGCGCTGCCGGACGACCCGCGCGAGCGGATCCTCGCCGTCGCGACCGGGATGCGCGACGGCCTCGCCGGATGCCCGTGGATCGTCGAGGTGCTCGCCGCCGACGACCTGCTCGCCTCCGAGGCCCTCTGGTACGGCGACCGGATCGTGGACGCCTTCATGGCCGGCGGCCTCGCCACGGAGGCCGCGGTGCACGCCTACCGCGCGATCTGGTACTACACCGCCGGGGAGATCATCGTCCGGGCGAGCGCGGGCCGCCGCGCCGAGGCCGGACGGCCGACGTACCGCGAGACGGTGTTCGCCGACGTCGACGCCGCCGAGTACCCGCGGCTCGCCGAGATCGGCGCCGACTGGATCCCGCTGACCGCCCAGGACGCCTACGCCGACGGGCTGAGCGCCCTGGTCGACGGCCTCCTGGCACGCGCCGCCTGACCGACCGGCCCGTCCGGTCCGCCGGGCCCGACCGGGGCGGTCCGTCCGGTCCGTTCGGCCGCCGGGCCCGTCCGGGCCGTCCGGGGCGGGCCGTCCGGCTGTCCCGACCGGGCCGGGCCGTCGGGCTGCCGCGGCCGGTCCGGGCCGTCCGGCTGCTGCGGCGGGGTCGGGCCGTGCGGCCGGCCCGGCCGGTGCGGCGGGGTGCGGCCGGGGCTCGCTCAGCGGGCGGTGCTGGCCCTCGGGATCAGGCGCGGCGCCGGGCCGGGGACGGAGGCCGCCTCGCCGGCCCGGCCCTCGATCCGGTCGAGCAGCAGCGCGACGGCCCGTTCGGCGAGGCCCTCCAGACGCAGGTCGAGCGCGGTGAGCGGCGGGTCGGCGCTGCGCGAGCGGTCGCCGTCGTAGTTGGTCGCGACGAGCAGGTCGCCGGGCACGTCCCGGCCGAGTTCGCGGGCCGCGCTCAGGGCGCCGACGGCGAACGCGTCGATCGGCGCGTACACCGCGTCCACGGACGGGTGCTCGCGCAGCAGGGCGAGGGTGGCGTCGTGGCCCGCCCGGGCGCCGCCGTGCTCGTCGGCGCGCGCCACGTGCGCGGGCAGCCCGCGCTCGGCCGCCCACGTGCGCAGGTAGGCGCACACGTCCTCGGTGGTGGACCGGGCCTGCGCGGTCACCACGACGGCGATCTCGCGGCAGCCGCGGTCGGCGAGGTGGCCGAGGACCACGTCGGCGCCGGACGCGCCGCGGTCGACCCACGCCATCGTGCCGCCGGGCGTCGGGTCGCGGCCGATCGCGACGGCCGGCAGCCCGCGCGCGGCGAGCCGCTCGCCCGCCCAGTGCCCGAGCACCGGCTCGATGACCAGCGCGCCGTCGACGTCGAGCCGGTCGATGAACGCGCCGTCCTCGACCGGCGGGACCAGCATCAGCGCGTAGCCGCGGTCGAGCGCGGCGCGGGCGGCGGCCATGCCGATCTCCATGAAGAACCCGAGCCGCGAGGTGCCGCCGACGATCGCGGGCGGCATGGTGCTGACCAGCGCGATCGCCTGCGAACGGCCCGAGCGCAGGTGCCGGGCGCGGACGCTCGGGCGGTAGCCGAGCTCGCTCGCGAGCGCCCTGATCCGCGCGCGCGTGCGCGGGTCGAGGGTGCCCTTGTCGTTGAGGGCCCAGGACACCGCGGTCGTGGACACCCCGGCCGCCTCGGCGACGTCGGCGATCGTCACGCGGCGCGCGCCGGTCACGCTGCCCACCTCCGGATCCGGTGCCGGGCCCGCCCGCCGGACCCGCCCTTGACACTAGACGCAGCATCGAGTCTACTTCTAATTAATCGTTTATTACCTGCTTTTTAACCCTGGAGGCCGGGTGTCCGTACTGGTGGTCGACACGGACCCGGGACTCGACGACGCGCACGCGCTCGCGATGGCGCTGACCCCGACGGCGGCCCGCCCCGCGCCGCCCGTCGCCGCCGTCTGCACCGTCGCGGGCAACGTGGACGTCGGCCGGGTCACCGCCAACGCGCGCTGGCTCCTCGGCGCCTACGGCGTCGGGGACGTGCCGGTGCACCGCGGCGCGTCCGGCCCCCTCGCCGGCCCCCGGGTGGACGCCGCGGAGATCCACGGCGCGGACGGGCTCGGCGGCGTCCCCCGGCACCGGGTCCCGGACGTGCCCGAGACCGCGGGCGCGGCGGCGCTCGCGCTGATCGACGCCGCCCGCCGCCACCCCGGCGAGACGACCGTCGTCGCGCTCGGGCCGCTCACCAACCTCGCGCTCGCCGTCCGCCTCGAACCCCGCCTGCCCGAGCTGGTGGACCGCGTCGTCGTCATGGGCGGCGCGATCGACGGCCGCGGCAACCTGACGATGAACGCCGAGTTCAACACCGGCGCCGACCCCGCCGCCGCCGACCTGGTCTTCGCCGAGTTCTCCCGGGTGACGCTGATCTCCTGGGAGACCACGATGGCGCACCCGTTCACGCCGGGGGAGTTCGCCGGGTTCTTCGCGGGGGACGCGCGCCCGGCGCGGGTGCTGGACGAGGTGGTCCGGCACCGGTTCGCGGCCGACCCCGCGTACGCGAACCGCCCGTCGTTCCTGCGCCCCGACCCGCTCGCCATGGCCGTCGCGCTCGACCCGTCGATCGTCACCCGCGCCGAGACCCACCGGATCTACGTCGGGTACGGCCCCGGCCTCGACCGCGGCCTCACCGTCGTGGACTGGCTCGACCGGTACGACGACCGTCCCGCCGTGCAGATCGTCCTGGAGGTGGACCGGCCCCGCCTCCTCGACCTGCTCCGGATCTGACCTGCTCCGGATCTGACCCCGTTGCCGTTCCCACGTCCCCGTTCAGGAGGCCCCGTGTCCCCCTCACCCGGCCTGTCGCGGCGCGGGCTGCTGCGCGGCGCCGCGACGCTCGGCGGCGCCGCCGCGCTCGCGCCTGCCCTCGCCGCCTGCGGCGGCGCGGGCGGCACCGACGCCGACGGCGCCACCCGGATCCAGCTCGGCTGGCTGCCGAACGTCGAGTCGATGGCGCTGCTCGTCGCCGCCGCCAACGGGCACTACCGGCGGGAGGGCGTCACGCCGAAGCTCGCGCCCGGCGGCCCGAACGTCGTGATCGAGCCGCAGATCATCACCGGCAAGGTGCTGGTCGGCGTGGAGGCGAGCGACAAGCTCGGCGACGCGGTCGCCAAGGGCGCGCCGCTCGTCGCGATCGGCGCCACCTTCCAGCGGTCGTCCTCGTGCATCCTGTCGCTCGCCGACAAGCCCGTCCGCACCCCGAAGGACCTGGAGGGCCGCCGGTTCGGCGTCGCGCAGAGCGACGCCCGGGTGTACGCGGCGTTCTTCCGGCTCGCCGGGGTGGACGCGAGCAAGGTGACCATGGTCCCGACCGGCACCGACCCGTCCGCGCTGGCCTCCGGCGAGGTCGACGCGATCTCCGCGACGCTCGCCAACCAGCCCGTCGCGCTCGGCCTGCGCGGCATCCGCACCACCTCGATCGCGCTCGCCGACCACGGCTACAACCGCTGGAGCGGCCTGCTCACCGTCAGCGCCCACAACCTCAGGAACGACGCGACCCGCGCACGCATCGCCAAGGTCCTGCGCGGCACGATCCGCGGCCTCCAGGACGCGGTGGACGACCCCGGCGCCGCGGCCCGCGTCGTCGTGGACCGGTACGGCAGGCGGACCGGCCTCGACCCGCGCTCCCAGGCGGCGGGCGCCAAGGTCTGGGCCGGCCTCGCCCGCACCCCCGACACCGAACGGCACGGGCTGATGCGGCTCACCCCCGAGGGCATCGCCACGCAGGAGCGGTTCCTGCGCGGCATCGGCGTCAAGGCCGACGTCAAGGCCATGTTCGACCCGTCGCTCATCGACGAGGTCTACGGCGGCGCCACCCGCCTGTAGGCCCCGGACGGCCCGACACCCCCAGGAAACCTGTGAGGAAGGACCCCAGCATGTCGTCAACCCCCGCGGCGGGCCTCACCGCCGACGGCGTCGAGCGGGTGTTCCGGGTGTCCGGCGACACCGTGACCGCGCTCGGCGGCGTCGACCTGACCACGCCCGCCGGGTCGTTCGTCTCGCTGCTCGGCCCGTCCGGCTGCGGCAAGTCCACGCTGCTGCGCATGTTCGCCGACCTGGACGCGCCGACCGCCGGGACCGTCGCCGTGCACGGCGAGGCCCCCGCCCGCGCCCGCACCGCGCACAAGGTCGGCGTCGCGTTCCAGGACGCGGCGCTGCTGCCGTGGCGCTCGGTCGAGCGCAACATCCGCGTCCCCCTGGAGGTCGCCGGCCGGCGCCCCGACCGGGGCCTGGTCTCCGACCTGATCGAGCTGACCGGGCTGAAGGGCTTCGAGAAGGCCCGCCCCGGCCAGCTCTCCGGCGGCATGCGCCAGCGCGTCGCGATCGCCCGCACGCTCGTCCTCCGGCCGGAGGTGCTGCTGCTGGACGAGCCGTTCGGCGCGCTGGACGACATGACCCGCCAGAGCATGAACCTGGAGCTCCAGCGCATCTGGACGGCCAAGCCCGCCACGACCCTGCTGGTCACGCACTCCATCCCGGAGGCGGTGTTCCTCAGCGACCGGGTCGTGGTGATGGCGGCCCGGCCCGGACGCGTCGTCGCCGAGATCCCGATCGACCTGCCCCGTCCCCGCACGCCCGAGCTCCAGCGCACCCCGGAGTTCCACGCGTACGTCGACCGGCTCTCCGAGGAGCTGTTCGCCGGGCAGGGCGCGGGGCACGGTGCCGGGCACGGAGCGGAGCACGGCGCGGCGTCCGGAGGCGAGCGTGGCTAGCGCCGCCGCGCCCGCCGCCCCGCGCGCCCGCCGGACGGGCTCGGGACGGCTCGGCGGCTGGGCGGTCGTCGCCGGGGGCGCCGCCGCCGTCCTCGCGGTCTGGTGCGCGGTCGCGTGGACGCTGTCGGACGAGCAGCTCGTGCCGTACCCGTGGGAGATCGTCCAGGCGCTGTGGCGCGACCGGTCGCTGCTGGCGGGCAACACGTGGCCGACGCTGTGGGTCGCCGCGCAGGGCTTCTTCTGGGGCAACCTCGTGGTCGTCCCGCTCGCCGCGATCGCGCTGCTGTGGCCCGCCGCCGAGCCCGTCGTGAGCCGGCTCGGCGTCGTCGTGCACGCCGTCCCGTTCATCGCGATCGCGCCGATCCTCATCGTCGCGCTCCCCGGCGGCAGCGCGAAGGTCGTCATCACCGCCCTGATGGTCTACTTCCCGTCGCTGATCGGCGTGCTGCTCGGCCTGCACGGCGCCGACTCCCGCGCGCTCGACGTGGTCCGCGCCGCGGGCGGGACGTCCCGGACGGCGCTGCTGAAGGTGCGGTTCCCGGCCGCGCTCCCGCAGGTCTTCGCCGGGCTGCGCATCGCGACCCCGGCCGCGCTGCTCGGCGCGCTCGTCGCCGAGTTCTTCGGCGCCGACCGCGGGCTCGGCGCGTTCATCGTGCAGTCGCAGACCGCGATGGAGGTCGAACGGACCTGGGCGACCGCCGTCTACATCGGCCTGCTCGCCGGGGCCGTCTACGCGCTCATCTCGTTCGCCGCCCGGCTCGCCACCCCGTGGGCCGGGAAGGAGACCACCGCGGGCGCCGAGGTCGCGGGCGCGGGCGCGGCCCAGGGCGGCCCGGCGCAGCGGATCGCGGGCGCGGTGCTGTCGGCGGCGCTGCTGCTCGGGCTCTGGCAGTTCATCGTGTCGGGCCTCAACCTCGACCCGTTCTTCGCCAAGGGGCCGGGCGACGTGCTGTCGTTCCTCACCGGCGACGGGGCGGGGGAGTTCTGGTCCGCGTTCGGCTCCGGCCTCGGCCAGACCGTGATCGACGCCGGGACCGGCTTCGCCGTCGGCACGCTCGTCGCGGTCCTCGCCGCGGTCGCCATGGTCGCCTGGCGGCCCGTCGAACGGCTCGTCCTGCCGCTCGCGATCGTGCTGCGGTCCGTCCCGCTGATCGCGATGACCCCCCTGATCGTGCTGGTGTTCGGCCGCGGCCTGGCGGGCGTCAGCGTCGTCATCACGCTCGGCACGTTCTTCCCGACCCTGGTGAACCTGCTCGTCGCGCTGCGCTCCGCGCCCGCCGGAGCCGCCGACGTGGTGCGCGCGGCGGGCGGCTCGTCGCTGTCGGCCGCGATGAAGGTCCGGATGCCGTACGCGGTCCCCGCGCTCACCGCCTCCGCCCGCATCGCGATCCCGAACGCCGTCGTCGGCGCGACCCTCGCCGAATGGCTCGCGACCGGCAAGGGCCTCGGCCACCTCATCACCGACTCCTACGAACGGCTGTCGTTCGACGCGCTGTGGAGCTCCGGCGTCCTCGTCGTGCTCCTCGTCCTCGCCCTCTACGCGCTGATCGGCTGGGTGGACGGCCTCGTCGCCCGCCGCTTCGGCCTCGCCGGCTGACCGCCGCGCCCCGCGCCCCCCCGCGCCCCGCGCCCACCGCACCACCGCTCCCGCCCCGGAAGGACCCCGTTGCAGACCATCGACCTGCTCATCCAGAACGCCCACGTCGTGACCTTCGACGACGCCGGGACCGTGATCCCGGACGGGGCCATCGCGGTGCGCGACGGCGCGATCGCCGACGTCGGGCCGTCCGCCGAGCTCGGCGACCGGTACGCGCCCGCCGAGCGCGTCTTCGCCCACGGGTCGATCGCGATGCCCGGACTGGTGGACGCGCACGTGCACACCGCGCAGACGCTGATGCGCGGCCTGATCACCACGCTCGGGCGGCGCGGGGCGCTGCGGGTGCCGTTCTGGCGCGAGTACTACGTGCCGTTCGAGGCGATGCTGACCCCCGAGGACATGGAGCTGTCGGGGCTGCTCGCCTACACCAACATGATCGCGAACGGCACGACCGCGTTCTGGGACGCGGGCGGCCCGCACCCCGACGCGATGGGCCGCGCCGCCGTCGAGACCGGCATCCGCGGCCTCGTCTCCCTCAGCACGATGGACGGCGGGTCCCGCATCCCCGACTCGATGCGCACGACCACCGAGCAGGCCCTCCAGGGCAACCTCGACCTGGTCGGCCGCTGGCCGTCCGGCTCCGGCGAGCGCGTCGCCGCGTCGCTGTCCCTGCGCCAGATCATCACCTGCTCGACCGAGCTGGTCACCGCGATGGCGAAGGCCGCCCGCGAGCTGGACGTCAAGATCCACACCCATCTCGTCGAGGGCACCTACGAGATCGACCACTGCCTGGAGGCGTTCGGGCGGCGGCCGATCGACCACCTGATCGACCTCGGCGTGTTCGACCGGCACCTGCACGGCGCGCACTCGGTGCTGACCGCGCCCCGCGACGTGGAGTCGTACGTGGCGCACGGCGCGTCCGCCTGCCACTGCGCGCTCGGCAACCCCTCGATCGGCCCCGCGCCCGCGCTCGACATGTGGCGGCGCGGCGTCGCGATCGGGCTCGGCACCGACGGCGTCAACACCCGCGGCACCCTCGACCTGTTCCAGGTCGCGCACGGCGCCCGGACGAACCAGCAGCTCGTGTACGGCACGCCGTACCACGACCGGTTCGCCGTCGAGCCGGCCGAGCCGCTCACCATCGCCACCCGCGGCGGCTCCCGGGCGCTCGGCCTCGCCGACCGGATCGGGTCGCTGGAGGCCGGCAAGCGCGCCGACGTCGTCCTGCTCGGCCTGGACGCCGCCGACGCCGCCGCGTCCATCACGCCCGAGGCGTTCCTCTACGAGGCCGCGAACGGCCGCGACGTCCACACCGTCTTCGTGGAGGGCCGCGCGGTGATGCGGGACCGCGCGTTCACCACCGTGGACGTCGCGGAGATCCGCGCCCGCGCCGCCGCGCGCCAGCGCGAGCTGGCCGCCCGCTTCCTGCCCTGAGGTCAGAGCCCGAGGGTCTTGGCGACGATCTCGTTCATGATCTCGTTCGTCCCGCCGCCGATGCCGAGGATGCGGGCGTCGCGGTAGTGGCGCTCGACCTCGGACTCGCGCATGTAGCCCATCCCGCCGTGCAGTTGAACGGCCTCGTGCACGACGTGCTCGACCGCGTACACCGCCGTGTTCTTGGCGTACGCGGTCTGCGTCAGCACGTCCTCGCCGGCGACGTGCCGTTCGGCGACGGACCGCGTGTACGCGCGCGCGACGTCCACCTGCCGGGCCATCTCCGCGACCTTGTGCCGGACGAGCTGCCGCGACGACAGCGGGCGCCCGAACGTCTCGCGCGACCGGATCCACTCCACCGTGAGGTCCAGGCAGCGCTGCGCCGTCGCGTACGCCTGGACGGCGAGCGAGAGCCGCTCGGTCACGAAGTTCTGCACGATCTGGAGGAACCCGCCGTTCTCCTCCCCGATGAGGTTGGCGGCGGGCACGCGCACGTCGTCGAACGCCAGCTCGGCGGTGTCGGAGCAGAGCCAGCCCATCTTGTCCAGCGCCCGCGACACCGTGAACCCGGGCGTGCCCTTCTCGATGACCAGCAGCGAGATCCCGCCGAACCCCGGCCCGCCCGTCCGCACCGCCGCCGTCACGAAGTCGGCGCGCACGCCCGAGGTGATGAACAGCTTCGCCCCGTTCACCACGTAGACGTCGCCGTCGCGCACGGCGGTGGTGCGGATCCCGGCCACGTCCGACCCGGTGTCGGGCTCGGTCACCCCGAGCGCGCCGATCATCTCCCCGGCGAGCACCGGCCGCGCGAACCGTTCGATCAGGTCCTCGTTCCCGGACGCGATCAGGTGCGGGAGCGCGATCCCGTGCGTGAACAGCGACGCCACGACCCCGCCCGACCCGCCGGCCTGGATCAGCTCCTCCGCCACGATCAGCGCGTCGAACACCTCGCCGCCCGCCCCGCCCGCCGCCTCGGGGAACCCGGCGCCGAGCAGCCCCGCGTCCGCCGCCTTGCGGTGCAGCTCGCGCGGCAGCTCCCCGGCCCGCTCCCACTCCGCCAGGAACGGCACGATCTCCTTGGCCGTGAACTCGCGCACCAGCTCCCGCAGCGCCAAGCGCTCAGGCGTGTTCCAAGGACTCATCGCACTCCTCCGGGGGGCCACATGACCAGAACGAGATTCGGAATCTAAGAGGCTAGCCCAGCCCCCCGGCGCCGCCGGCACCGCGCTCCCGTCCGCCCGGCTCGGGCCCTTCGCCGCGGCGATCTCGCGCCCCTCTCAACGGGGGTTCAGGATCTCGGTGATCCGGAGGAACCCGTCCGCGCCGTGGCCCCGCCCGATGGCGCGGCGCGCGAGACCTTCGGCCGCGCGCATCACGCCCGCGTCGATGCCGTGGGCCTCGGAGGCGTGGACGATGTGGGCCATGGACGACACCGCCGAGGTGATCGGGTTGCCCTCGCCGGAGTAGCCGCCGCCGTCCACGTCCTCCGCGGACCGCTCGAAGATCGGCGGGAGGATCGCGCCGATGCCCTTGGCGAACGGCGCCAGCTCCCGCGCGCTGACGCCCTCGGCCCTCGCCACGGCCAGCGCGTGCGCGTAGCCCGCCATCGCGGTCCAGAAGATGTCGAGCAGGGCGATGTCGTAGGCGGCCGCCCGCCCGATGTCCTCGCCGAGGTGGGTGTGGGCGCCGCCCAGCGCGTCCAGCGCCGGCCGGTGCCGGCGGTAGAGCTCCTCGGGACCGCTGTAGAGGAACACCCCGGCCGGTGTCCCGATGGTCGTGGTCGGCGTCATGATCGCGCCGTCCAGGTAGCCGATGCCCCGCTCGGCCGCCCATGCCGCGGCCTCCCGGGCCCGGTCGGGGGTGTCGGCGGTCAGATTCACGACCGTGCGTCCCTTGAGCGCGTCGGCGACCGCGCCGCGCCGCACGATGGCGTCCGCCGCGTCGTAGTTCACCACGCAGACCACGGTCAGCCCGCTCGCGGCGACCGCCTCCTCGGGCGATCCAGCGCTGACCGCGCCCCGCTCGACCAGTTCGCGGTCCTTGCCCGGCGTCCGGTTCCAGACCGTGGTCCGTAGGCCGGCGTCCAGGAAGGCGCCGGTCAGGGCCCTGCCCATCGGTCCCAACCCGAGCACGGTGACGGCAGACTGTTCGGTGTGCGAGGTCATGCCTCAACTCCTCGATAAGTGATGGCGAACGGCGATGATGGGAAGAAGATGACGCGCAGCCGTGCCCAGGACCCGAACGTCTGCGGTGTGACCGCCGCGATCGCCGTGATCGACGGCAAATGGAAGACGATCCTGCTGTGGCTCCTGGAATCGGGTCCGCACCGTCCCGGCGAACTGCGCCGGCGGCTGCCGGGCCTCAGCGAGAAGGTGCTGACTCAGACGCTCCGCGAAATGGAGGGCGACGGACTGGTCCACAGGGAGGTGCACGATGTGCGGCCGTTGAAGACCGTGTACTCGCTGACCCCGTTCGGCCGCGAACTCTCAGAGGCGCTGGCGCCCCTTTCCGACTGGGGCCACCGCCGCCTGGAGAAGCTGGCCGAGTCACGATCGGATTCCTGACGCACGCCGGCCTCCCCGTCCCATCTGGATCGGACGGTCCCCTGCGGCCCGTCCACGACCAAGCTTCGGGCCGCCCCCGGGCCGCCGACAAGTACCCACAAAAAAGTGGCTATCGCAGGTGGCGCGGCCCTTCAGCGGCGGGCGGCGGGATCGGTGATCTCGGTGACGTGGCGGTGGAGGACGGCTGACAGTTCCTCGGGGCCCAGCGCGGCGGGGCGCAGGACGGCGTGCATGGTGAGGCCGTCCAGGAGGACGTGGACGCGGTCGGCCTCCGCCTCGATGTCGAGGCCGGCGCGGAGCAGGCCGAGGCCGTCCGCGGCCTGGAGGAGGCGGACGATCAGCCCGCGCAGGTTCTCGTGCATCTGCGTCGCGTACGGCTCCAGGCCGGGGTGCGTGCGGGCGCTGGTGACGAACGTCAGCCAGACCTCGGCCTCCTCGCGCCGTTCGCCGTCCAGGGGGAGCACCTCGGCGAACAGCGCCTCCAGCGCCGCGACGTGCTCGGCGGGCGGCGCGTCCGGATCGGGGGTCTTGAGCCGCTGCGCGCGGGCCTTCAGGCGCTCGCCCGCCCGCTGCGCGAAGTAGCGCATCGCGAAGATCATGATGTCGGCCTGGCCGTCGAAGTAGTGCCGGACCGAGCCGATCGCGAGCCCCGCCTCCGCGGCCACGTTGCGCAGCGACGCCTGCTCCAGCCCCTCGCGCCGGGCGACGCGGAACACCGCCTCGGCGACCTCGCGGCGGCGCTCCTCGGGGTCCACGACCTTGGGCATGGTCCTTTATAGCACGGTCATGCTACGTTGATTTGGCACGGCTCTGCTAAATCATTGGAAGGGGAACGGGATGCGGGAGGTGATGGACCTGCTGCTGATCAGGTTCGGGATCATCGTCGCCGGGATCACGGTGCTGATCGTCGCCGGGTTCGCGGTGGCGATCGCGCTGAAGCGGCGGGGGAGGCCCGTGGACGCCCGCCGCGTCGCCTCCGCCGTCCAGCCCGTCGTCCGCGCCTGGGCCGAACGGCCGCCGCGAGGCGGGGGCGGGCGCCGCGGCGGCCTCGGCGGGCTCGCCGTCCGGGGAGCCCTGCGCTACCTCGACGACCGTTCGCGCGACCGGCGCCCGGAGGACCGCGGTGAACGCGGTGAACGGGGTGGACGGCGATGACGGCGATGACGGCGGCGGTGCTCGCCGGCGGCGACTCCGACATCCTCGGCGAGCTGCTGATGGACCGGCTGATCAAGTTCGGGATCGTGGTCGTCGCCCTGGTCGTGCTGGTGGTGGCCCTGGCGATCGTCTACCGGAAGGTCGGGAACGGGGACCGCGGCCGCTAGCAGGCGGCGACGGCGGACGCCCACAGGGCCAGGCCCTCGTCGATGTCGGCCTCGGTGGCCACCAGCGGGGGGATGAAGCGGACGACGTTGCCGTACGCGCCGCAGGTGAGCAGGAGCAGGCCGCGCTCGGCGGCGGCCCGGTGCGCCGCCTGCGCGGCGGCGGCGTCGGGCCCGCCGTCCGGCGCGGTGAACTCGGCGGCCTGCATCAGCCCGAGGCCGCGCACGTCGCCGATGCGCGGGTGGTCGGCGGCGACCTTGCGCAGGCCCTCCTGGAGCCGTTCGCCGGTACGGGCCGCGTTGCCCACCAGGTCCTCGTCGCGGATGACGTCGAGGGTGGCGAGCGCGGCGGCGCAGGCGACCGCGTTGCCGCCGTACGTGCCGCCCTGCGACCCGGGCCGCGCGCGCTCCATCAGCGCGGCGGGCGCGGCGATGGCCGACAGGGGGAAGCCGCTCGCCAGGCCCTTGGCGGTGACGAGGACGTCGGGGCGGGCGGAGGCGTGCTGGTGGCCCCAGAAGCGCCCCGTACGGCCGAAGCCGGTCTGCACCTCGTCGGCGATGAGCAGGACGCCGTGCCGGTCGGCGCGCTCGCGCAGGCCCTCCAGGAACGCGGGCGGCGCGGGGATGTAGCCGCCCTCGCCGAGCACCGGCTCGACGATGAACGCGGCGGTGTCGCCGGGGGAGCAGTCGGTGGCGAGCAGGTGGTCGAGCTCGCGCAGCGCGAAGCGGGTCGCCTCGTCCTCGTCCCAGCCGTAGCGGTACGCCTGGGGGAACGGGGCGAGCGCCCGTCCGGGCATCACCGGGCCGATCCCCGCGCGGAACTTCGTCCCGGCGGTGGTGAGCGCTGCGGCGCCCATCGTGCGGCCGTGGAACCCGCCCTGGAACGCCACGATGTTCTGGCGGCCGGTCGCGTGCCGGGCCAGCCGGACGGCCGCCTCCACCGCCTCGCTGCCGCTGTTGAGGTAGAACACCGAGTCCAGGCCCTCCGGCAGGACGTCCCCGAGGCGCTCGGTCAGCCGCAGCAGGGGCCGGTGCATGACCGTCGTGTACTGGCCGTGGATCAGCGTGCCGGCCTGGGCGCGCACCGCCTCGACGACGCGGGGATGGCAGTGGCCGGTGTTCGTCACGCCGATGCCGGAGGTGAAGTCGAGATGGCGCCGGCCCCGCTCGTCGTAGAGGTGGACGCCCTCGCCGCGCTCGGCCAGCACGGGGGTGGCCTGCTTCAGCACCGGTGACAGCTTCGCCATGCGTTCCTCCCGAGATGTAGATTGTCGACAAACTGCAAGCCATCGGACCACGGGCCGGGTCCGGCTGTCCAGTGCGGGCCGGTCACATCGTCCTGCTCCCGCCGCGGACGGGGCGCGCGCCGCCGGCTAGGTGACGCGGAGGCGCTGGATGGAGTCGGTCATGTGCTCCTCGATGAGCCGGAGCAGGCGCTCCTCCTCGCCGTCGCCGATCGCGTCGACGAGGCGGCGGTGCTCCTCGACCAGCTCGCCCGGCTCGGGGTACTTGTCCTGGAGGGCGTTCAGGCACATCCGGGTCTCGACCAGCAGCGTCTGCGCCATCCGCTCCAGCCGGGCGCTGCCCGACGAGCTGACCAGCACCTGGTGGAACTCCTGGTCGGCGTCGCTCATCTTGACCCGGTCGCGCTGGCGCGCCGCGTCCACCAGCGCGTCCAGCGCGCCGGTGAGGCGGACCACGGCCTCGCCGCGGTTGCGCTGCATGATCAGCTCGCAGGCGGCGCGCTCGATGGCGAGCCGGGCGAGGTAGACGTCCTCGACGTCGGTCTCGTCCAAGGTGATCACGAACAGGCCGCGGTGCGGCTCGCTGTGCAGCAGGCCCTCCTGGACGAGGCGCTGCATCGCCTCGCGCAGCGGCCCGCGGCTGATGCCGAGCCGCGCGGCGAGCTCGGCCTCGCCGAGCTGCGCGCCGGGCTCCAGCGACCCGTACAGGATCGCGGCGCGCAGCTCGTCGGAGACGAGCTCGACCGTCGACTTGCGCGGAACAGGTTCCAGCTCACCCAATCGGCCCATGCCCGGGCCCCCTTCGTCATCGCTCTCTAGCGAACAGGCGCCCGAGGCCGGGGCGCGGGCGGACGGTCCCGTCCGGGCCCGCGGCGAGGCGCAGACCTTCCCAGACGCTCACCTGGTTGGCGGTGAGCACCGGCTTGCCGAGGCGTTCCTCCAGTTCGTCCAGCCAGGCCGCGGTGTGCAGGGCGGTGTCGGGCACGAGCACGGCCTCGGCCTCCGGATGGTCGTTGGCCGCGACGAAGCCGAGCACGGCGTCGCGGCCGAGCGTACCGACCTCGGCCGCGGTGACGATGCCGCGCGCCGACAGCGCGACGACCTCGACGCCCGCGTGGCCGAGGAACTCCGCGAACCGCCCGGCCACGTCGGCGGGGTAGGTCGCCGCGACCGCGACCCGCCGCAGCCCGAGGTGCCGGGCCGCGTGCACGAACGCGAACGAGGTGCTCGACGCGGGGACCCCGGCGGCCTCGCCGACGCCCGCGACCTGCGCCGCCGCGCCGTCCCAGCCGAACACGAAGCTGCCGCTCGTGCAGGCCCACACCGCCGCCCGCACGCCGAGGGCGCGCAGCTCGCGCGCGCCCTCGGCGAGCACGTCGGCGCCGCCGATGTCGAGCAGCGCGTCGACGCGGTGGGCGTCCTCGCGCATCGTCGTGTGGACGACCGGCAGCCGGACGCCGCCCAGCAACTTCTCGATCACGGGATAGTCGTCCTCGGCGCTGTGCCCCGGGTAGAGGAACCCGGCGGCCGGCGCCGCCGGTACCCCGTCCGCGGACAGGTTGTCGACAATCCTACCAGTCTGGATCATGGGCCCCTCCCGGTGGCGGCGCCGCGCTCAGGCGGCGGTGGGACTGCTGAACTGGACGAGCCACTGGTCGGAACCGGCGGCGGGACGTCCCATGCGCCGCAGCGCGGAGCACATCGTGACCTGGTTGGCGGTGAGGACGGGCTTGCCGAGCATCTTCTCCAGCGGCGCGATGATGTCGTACGTCGGCACGTTGGTGCAGCTGATGAACACGGCCTCGGCCTCGGGCCCGTCCACGGCCGACACGGCGCTGACGATCTCGCCGTAGCCGACCTTCCAGATGTGGCTGAGCAGGCCCATCCCGACGGACGAGACGACCTCGATGCCGTGCTCGGCGAGGTACGACACCAGCCGTCCGGTGACGGTGTCGATGTAGGGCGTCACGACGGCGATCCGCCGCGCGCCGAGCAGGTGGAGCGACTCCACCAGGGCGCCCGACGTGGTCGCCGCGGCGGGCGCCCCCGCCGACAGCATCGTCTGGTGGAGCGTCCGCTCGCCGGCCGCGCCCCGGACGAAGCTCCCCGAGGCGCAGGCGTACGCCACCGCGAGCGGCTCCGGGGCGAGCACGTCGCGGACGGCCTGCCGGACGATCGAGTGGTCCGACAGCGCGGACGCCATCTCCACCGTGACCGGCACCGGGACGTACGGCAGCCGGGTGAGGAACAGCGACACGTCGTCGGGCGTCCACCGCCACAGCTCGCGGTCGAGGGCGAAGTCGAACGGCGCGACCACGCCGATGCCGTGCTGGGCCAGCAGCTCCGGCTGGCTGACCAGCTTGGGGTCGAATGTCATCCGGGGCCGCCGCTCAGGTCTCGTCGAGGCGGCGGTAGACGAGGCGCTCGCCGACGGCGCCCGAGCGCCAGACGTCGTTGCACGCCTCGGCCATGGGGCCGAGCCCCTCGACGATGGTCGCGTAGACGTTGCCCGGGACCCAGCCGACGTCGCCGTTCAGCAGCAGGTTGTTGCGGCCGTAGAAGATCGCGAGGTCGATCACGCCGGGCAGCGCCGCGATCCCCTTCTCCTCCTTGAACGCCCGGTCGAGCATCCCGCCCGGGAACGCGAAGTAGACGACGTCGCCGGGGATCGGGGTGACGGTGGGGTTCTCCTGGCCGACCTCCTGCTCGGCGAAGGTCTCCACCATCGTGTAGACCTCGTTGCGGGCGTACTTGGCGTGGTAGGCGTCGCCGCCCAGCGGCAGGGCGCGCCATACGGCCTCGCAGGTGCGCGGCGCGTCCTTTTCGAGGAGTTCGGCGACGCACGAGACGCCGCGCCGCTCCAGCGAGATGGTCATGTGCTTCGGCATGCCGGGCCTCCCCGTGCACAGGGGCGGGCGATGATCGTCGCTCACCCGAGAGGACTCTTGCGTTAGAGCGCCTTGGGAGCCGTCCTGGCCTGGGACACGGTTGCGACGGTCTTGCAGCACGTGATCAGTGCGGCTACCTGCTATAACGACCGCGCTGATTGTTGACAATCCTACGAATGCTTCCTAGCGTGTCAATCCCTTGCGGGTTGCATTCGTGTTGACTCGCGTTGCCTCCGCGTTAACTCGGCACTCCGGAAAGTGACGCCCATGGAACCCGCGCCGCCCGCCCCCTCCGGACGACCCCGCGTCGCGGTCCTCGTCGCGGACGACCGCCCGCCCGGCATGGACGGGATCGAACGGCTGGCCGACGTCCGCTACGTCCGCGAGCCCGACCTCGCGCCGGCGCTCAAGGACGCCGACGTGCTGTTCATGTGGGACTTCTGGTCCGAGGCGCTCGCGGGCGCGTGGCCGGACGGCGGCGGGCCCGGCTGGGTGCACATCGCGAGCGCGGGCGTCGACCGGCTGCTGTTCCCCGCGCTGGTCGAGGGCCGCACGGCCGTCACCAACTCGCGCGGGATCTTCGACGAGCCGATCGCCGAGTACGTCCTCGGGCTCGTGCACTGCTTCGCCAAGGACCTGCACACGACGCTGCGGCTCCAGGCCGAGCGGCGGTGGCGGCACCGCGAGACCGAGCGCGTCGCGGGCGCCCGCGCGCTGGTCGTCGGCACCGGGCCGATCGGCCGCGCCATCGGCCGCCGCCTCGCCGCCGCCGGGATGCGGGTCGGCGGCGTCGGCCGCACCGCGCGGCCGGGCGACCCCGACCTCGGCGACGTGCTGCCGATGGACGGGCTGCACGGCGCGCTCGCCGGGGCCGACTACGTGGTGCTCGCCGCGCCGCTCACCGGCGCCACCCGCGGCATGATCGACGCGGCGGCGCTCGCCCGGATGCGGCCCACCGGGCGGCTGATCAACGTCGGGCGCGGGCCGCTGGTCGTCGAGGACGACCTGGTGGCCGCGCTGCGGGCGGGCACGATCGCGGGCGCGGCCCTCGACGTGTTCGTGGACGAGCCGCTGCCCGCGCCGTCCCCGCTGTGGGACCTGCCCGGCGTGATCGTCTCCCCGCACATGTCCGGCGACGTCGCCGGCTGGCGCGACGACCTCGTCCGGCTGTTCGCCGACAACCTCGACCGCCACCGGCACGGCCGGCCGCTGCGCAACGTCGTCGACAAGCGGCTCGGCTACGTGCGCGCGCCCGACCCGTCCGACCCGTCCGACCCGCAGCGAGACGACCAGAGGGGGCAGCGATGACGAACGGCACCGCGACCACGAACGGCGGCCCGCCGCCCGAGCCCCCGGGCGGCTCCGCTCCGGCGACCGCGGTCACCGAGCTGGCCGCCACCGAGCTGCTCGCCGCCTACCGGGCCGGGCGGCTCTCCCCGGTCGAGGCCGCCGAGGCCGTTCTGGAGCGGATCGAACGGGTCGATCCCGCGCTCAACGCGTTCTGCCTCGTGGACCCCGACCGCGCGCTCGCCGCCGCCCGCGCCTCGGCCGAGCGGTGGCGGCGCGGCGAGCCGCTCGGCCTGCTCGACGGCGTGCCCGTCTCGATCAAGGACGTGCTGATCACCCGCGACTGGCCGACGCTGCGCGGCTCCCGCGCCGTCGACCCGGCGGGGCCGTGGACCGAGGACGCGCCGTCGGTCGCGCGGCTGCGCGAGCACGGCGCGGTCCTGGTCGGCAAGACCACCACGCCGGAGTTCGCGTGGAAGGGCGTCACCGACGGCCCGCTCACCGGCGTCACCCGCAACCCGTGGGACCCGTCCCGCACCGCGGGCGGGTCCAGCGGGGGAGCGGCGGCGGCCGTCGCGGCGGGCCTCGCGCCGCTCGCGCTCGGCACCGACGGCGGCGGCTCGGTGCGCATCCCCGCCGCGTTCACCGGCACGTTCACGCTGAAGCCGACGTACGGCCGCGTCCCGCACTTCCCGGCGAGCCCGTTCGGCACCCTCGCGCACGTCGGGCCGATCACCTGGACGGTCGCGGACGCGGCGCTGCTCATGGACGTGATCAGCGGGCCGGACGGCCGCGACTGGTCCGAGCTGGCCCCGCGCGGGCCGGGCTCGCCGCCGTTCGCGGACGCGGCGCTGGACGACCTGCGGGGCCTGCGCGTCGCGTTCAGCCCGACGCTCGGCTTCGCGCGCGTGGACCCCGAGGTCGCCGGTCTCGCCGCCGCCGCCGCGCGGGCCTTCGCCGAGCTGGGCGCGGAGGTCGTGGAGACCGACCCCGGGTTCGGCGACCCGGTCGAGGAGTTCGAGGTCCTGTGGTTCTCCGGCGCCGCGAAGGTCGCCGAGCACCTGCCGCCGGACGCCCGCGCCGGGCTGGACCCCGGCCTGCGGGAGATCTGCGAGCGGGGCGCCCGCTACTCGGCGAGCGACTACCTCGACGCGACCGCCCGCCGGATGGAGCTCGGGCGGATCATGGGCCTGTTCCACCGGGAGTACGACCTGCTGCTCACCCCGACCCTCCCGATCACCGCGTTCGAGGCGGGCCGCGAGGTGCCCGCGGGCTCGGCGGCGCGCCCCGGGCGCCCGGCCCCGCGCTGGACGGACTGGACGCCGTTCACCTACCCGTTCAACATGACCCAGCAGCCCGCCGCGAGCCTGCCCGCCGGGCTCACCCGCGCGGGCCTGCCGGTCGGCCTCCAGGTCGTCGGGGCGCGGCACGCCGACGACCTGGTGCTGGCCGCGTGCCGGGCGTACGAGCGGGCGCGGCCCTGGCACGGGCGCCGCCCGCCGATCGGCGCCTGACCGGCCGTACGCCGCGAGGGGCGCGGCGGCGGGGCATTGCGCGCGGGGGCGGGCGCGTCTACTGTCCCAAGCAAGCAACTGCTTGTTAATCCGCCTGCCCCCGGGAGGGTCCGTGCGCCGCGGCGTCTACCTGCTCGAAGAGGTCGAGTTCCACCCGATGAACTCGCGCAGGCCCCTGGAGTACCTGCGCTGGCTCACCGCCTACAAGCAGGAGGACGACCGGCTCGCCGAGGGCGCGCACGAGCTGACCGAGGGCCTGTCGATCAGGTCCCGCGACATCGACCTGGTCGGCGCGTTCTACGCGGTCGGCATCAGCGGCCACCCGCAGTTCAAGGTCGTCACGCTGTGGGACTGCCACGGCGGCTGGGACGGCGGCTGGCGGCAGATGCTGGAGATCTACGACGACGTCCAGAAGAACCTGTTCCTGTCCGACATCGACGACCTGCGGCACGGCGCGTTCTCCCGGCCGCTCGGCGCCGCGCCCGGCAGCCCCTCGATCGCCGGGCTGCTGGACGAGGGGTACGCGGCGCCGCTGTACCTGTTCGAGAGCGCCCGCGTCCGCCCCGGCGCCGCGCTGGACTACCTCGCCGCCGTGCGGGAGGAGCGCGCGCCCGTGCTCGCCGAGCACGGCCACCGGCTCGTCGGCGCGTACGAGGTGCAGTTCTGCGATACCGAGGCCGTCACGCTGTGGGGCACCGACATCGACGCGCACCTCGGCCTCCAGCGCGCCCGCGACGCGGCCCTCGGCATGGACGACGAGACCGAGCCCGACCACCGGCTGCTCTCGTGGCGCAAGCAGGCCCGCGAGTACCTGGAGGGCGACTGGCGCGAGACGCTGCTCAGCCCGTACCCCGGCAGCAAGCTCGCCCCGGGCTGAGCCCGCCCGCCAGCGGCCCCGCCGTCACTCCTCGGAGGCGCGCTTCTTCAGCTCCTTGCGGAGGCGCTTCTCCTCGCGGCGGGCCTTGCGCTTGACGTCGACGCCGCCCCAGAACGCGAAGCCGGAGACGATCACCTTGGGGGAGCCGGGCACGCCGGGGCCGCTGGCCTTGTGGTCGAACCCGCCCATGATCCCGATGCCGTTGACGTGCACCGTGAGGTCCTCGGGCGCGATCACCTCGACCCCGCCCATGATCGCCAGCGCGATGATCCGCACCTCGGCGCCGGCGAACCGCGCCTCCCGCAGGTCGATCTTCCCGCCGCCCCAGAACGTGAACGCGGTGAACCGCCGCGGGACGTTCCACACGCCCTGCCGCTTGAAGGCGCTCATCACGCCGATGCCGGTCTTCCAGGACGGCGCGTCGGGCACCGGCGCGAACGCCCCCGCCGGCGCCGCCGCCGTGCGGCCCGCCGCGGCCGTCGCGGGCAGGTCGCGGGTGATCGGCTCCAGCTCGGCGTAGGTCTTGGCGGCGTAGACGGCGTCGAGACGCTCGTCGAGCTCCTCCAGGGTCAGCCGACCGTCGCCCGCCGCGTCGCGCAGGAGCTGCGCGACGCGGTCCCGGTCGGAGTCGGAGGCGCGCATCTCCGGCGGGTCCGGCGGGCCCGCGCGGTCGGGGAGGTTCGTCATGGAGCGAGCCTAAGGCAGCGCGCCCCGGGCCGGGACCCCGCCCGGTCAGGCGGACGGGGCGGCGCCGCGCTCGCGGCGCTCGGTCCAGGTCGCGATCTGCGTGCGGGAGTTGAAGCCGAGCTTGGCGAGGATGTGCTCGATGTGCGAGTCGACGGTGCGCTTGGCGATGACGAGCCGTTCGGCGATCTCGCGGTTGGACAGGCCCTCGGCGACGAGCGCGGCCACCTCCCGCTCGCGGCCCGTCAGCGGGTCGGGCTCGTCGTCCCGCGGCACCTGGACGGCCTCGCCGCGCGCCAGCGCGATCGCCTCGGCCACGGACAGGGCGGCGCCGCGCCGCTTGGCGGCCTCGAACCGGTCCCGCGGCAGGGTGCGCAGGATCGCGCGCTCCGACATCGCCCGCCGCTTCATGTAGTGCGGCCCGTACTGGAGCGACGCGCCGAGCGTCCGCCACATCCGGTCGGTCGCGCCGAGCAGCATCGCCGCCTGCTCGTGGTCGCCGCGCACGACCGGCGCGGGCGTCAGCAGGTCCAGCGCGAGTGTGATGCCGAGCTGGTCGCCGAGCGACTCCTTGATCCGCAGGCAGTCGAGCAGGTCCCGGACGGCGGCCTCGTGCTCGCCGAGCCACCACAGCGCCGCGCCCCGCGCGTACAGGGCGAACGCGTGGTTCCACCGCTCGCCGGTCGCCTCCCCGCTCCGCACGGTCCGTTCGGCGACGGCGAGCGCCTCCCTCTCCTCGCCGCACAGCAGGTGCACCGACGACAGGTGCGGCCCGGTGAGCAGCGCGAGCGGGTCCTGGTGCCCGATCTTGGCGAACGCCGCGCACGCCTCCTCCAGCAGCGACCGCGCGGGGCCCAGCCGCCCCTCGAACAGCGCGATGAGGCCCTGCCCGTGCAGCGCGTGCGCGCGCAGGTCGAGGTCGTCCTCCTCCAGCGCCTCCGCGAACAGCGGCCGGGCCCCGTCGACGTCGCCCTGCTGGACGGCGACCATCCCCGCGCCGTACGCGATGCGCGCGCGCTCGATCCCGGTCAGGTACGGGGCCGCGAGCGCCCGCTCGTACCAGCTGCGGGCCTCGCCGAACAGCCCGAGGCACATCCAGTAGTGCTGGAGGACGACGATCAGCCGCAGCCCGGTCCGCTCCTCGCCGGCCGTCGTCAGCGAGTACTCCAGCGCGACCCGCAGGTTGGCGTTCTCCTCGCGGAGCCGGATCAGCCAGTCGACCTGCTCGCCGCCCATCGCCGCCGCGCGCGCCCGCTCGGCGAGGCCGAGGTAGTGGTCGCGGTGCCGCCGCAGCAGGTCGGGCCGCTCGCCGAGGCCGTCCAGCTGTTCGAGGCCGTACTCGCGCAGCGTGTCGAGCAGGCGGTAGCGGCGGCCGTCCCGCTCGCACAGCACGATCGACTTCTCCACCAGCCGCCCGAGCACCTCGAACAGCTCGTCCGCCGCGACGCCGTGCCCGGCGCACACGCGCTCGGCCGCCTCCAGGTCGAAGTCGCCGGGGAACACCGACAGCCGCGCCCACAGCTTCTGCTCCTCCGGCGTGCACAGCTCGTGGCTCCACTCGATCGCGGCGCGCAGCGTGCGGTGCCGGTCGTGGCCCGCGCGGCTCGTGCCGAGCAGCCGGAACCGGTCGTCGATCCGGTCCATCAGCCGCTCGACCGACATGGTGCGCAGCCGTACGGCGGCCAGCTCGATCGCGAGCGGGATGCCGTCGAGGCGGCGGCACAGCCGCGCCACCGTCGCCCGGTTGCCGGGGGTGAGCGCGAAGCCGGGCACCATCGCCTCGGCGCGGTCGGCGAACAGCGTGACGGCGTCGCCGCCGCCCGCCTCGCCCGCGGCCCCGGCGGCGCCGTCGCCGGCGTCGTCGGGCCCGTCCGGGACGGGCAGCGGCGGGATCACCAGGTTGTGCTCGCCCATCACGTCGAGCGGCTCGCGGCTGGTCGTCAGGATCCGCAGCCGCGGCGCGGCGCGCAGCAGCACCTCCGACAGCAGGGCGCACTCGTCGACCAGGTGCTCGCAGGTGTCGAGGACGAGCAGCAGGTGCTTGTCGGACAGGTGCTCCGACAGCCGGTCGAGCTGCGCGCCCGCCGTCTGGCCGGGGAGCTGGAGCGCGTCGGCGACCGTGCGGGGCAGCAGCTCGGGCTCGCGCAGCGCCGACAGCTCGACCATCCAGACCCCGTCGGCGAACGAGCGGCGCAGGTCGGACGCCAGCCGGACCGCGAGCCGGGTCTTGCCGACCCCGCCGACGCCGGTGAGCGTGACCAGCCGGGACCGCCCGAGGGTCTGCTTGGCCTCGGTGAGCTCGCGCCGCCGGCCGACGAACCGGGTCACCTCGGCAGGCAGGTTGCCAGGCCGCCCTCTGTCAGCCAGAGCCGTCACGGTCACCTCGATCGGTACGTCGGAGCGTACGTATCGTATGCCCGCGGCTCCCCGTCCCACGGCAGGATCGCCGCCGGGTGGCCGCTTCCAGCCGCTTCCAGCCGCGCCGCCGCGGCGGGGCGCGCCCGTCAGGACCGTCCGTCAGGGCCGCCGCTGGGTCCACGCGGCGATCTGCGTTCGCGACCCGAAACCGAGCTTGGCCAGGATGTGCTCGACGTGCGAGTCGACGGTGCGCTTGGAGATGACGAGCCGTTCGGCGATCTCCCGGTTGGCGAGGCCCTCGGCGACCAGCGCCGCGATCTCCCGCTCGCGGCGCGTCAGCGGGTCGTCCGCCGAGCCCGCCGGCGGGGCCGCGCGGGGGAGCGCGGGGTCGCGCTCGCCGCGGGCGAGCGCGGTCGCCTCGCCGAGCGGCAGCGCGGCGCCGTGGCCGCGCGCGAGCGCCAGCCGCTCGGGGCCGAGCCGTACGCCGAGCCGGCTGAGCTCCGCGTCGCGGACGCCGGTGTAGACGGGGCCGGGCATGGAGACGCGCAGCCGTTCCCAGAGCGCCCCGGACGCGCCGAGCAGGATCGCGGCGCGGTCGCCCTCGCCGCGGGCCGCCAGGCAGTACGCGGTCAGGTCCAGCGCGAGGGCGGCGCCGACGCCGTCGGCGGACGCCTCCTTGATCCGCAGGCACGCCAGGACGTCGGCGAGCGCGGCGTCGGGGTCGCCCTCCAGCCAGCGGACCAGCGCCCGCGCCCACAGCAGGTACGAGCGGCACCACTGCTCACCGGTGGCGGCGCAGACGCGCAGGCCCTCCTCGGCGACCTCCAGGGCGCGCCCGGCCTCCCCGAGCACGCCGAGCGCGGCGGCCAGGACCGGGAACGTCACCAGCGCGTGCGGCCGGTCGAACCCGACGGCGGCCTGCGCGGCGAGCGCCCGTTCGAGGGACGCGCGGGCCGCCTCGGGGTCTCCGGCGACGAACGTGGCGATCGCGTGGATCTGCTCGGTGCAGGCGCGCAGCGCCGCGTCGTCGCCGTGCGCGTCCCGCAGCTCGTCGACCAGCGACCCGGCCGAGGCGAGGTCGCCCTGCGCGGCGGCGAACGCGGCGGCCGAGTACAGCGCCCACCCTCGGTCGGCGCCGCCGGGCGGGGTGCGGGCGAGGGCCCGCGCGAGCCAGCTCCGCGCCTCCCCGAACCTGCCGGTGAGGACCCAGTAGAAGTGCAGCGCCACCAGCATGCGCAGGGCGGCGGGCGCCTCGCCGGGGGTCCGCAGGCAGTGGTCGAGCGCCGCCCGCAGGTTGTGGTGCTCGTCGCGCAGCCCGCCGGCCAGCGCGAGCTGGCGGGGGCCCATCTCGCCGTCGGCGGCGCGCCGGACGAGGGCCAGGTAGTGGTCGCGGTGGCGGCGGCGCAGCTCGCGGAGGTCCGCGGGCGACAGCCGCTCGGCCCCGAACTCGCGGAGGGTGTCGAGCATCCGGTAGCGGCCGGTGCCCCGGTCGCAGGTCATCACGGACTTGTCGACGAGCCGTCCGAGCAGGTCGAGGACGTCGCCCGCGGGCACCTCCTCGCCGCCCGCGCAGACCGCCTCGGCCGCCTCGACGTCGAACCCGCCGGGGAACACCGACGCGCGCGCCCACAGCAGCCGCTCGGACGGGTCGCACAGGTCGTGGGTCCAGCTCACCGCCGCGCGCAGCGTCTGGTGGCGCGCGTGCCGGGACCGCGCGGTGCCGAGCAGCCGGAACCGGTCGTCGAGCCGCGCGGCGATCTGCTCCAGCGTCATCGAGCGCAGCCGCACGGCCGCCAGCTCGATCGCGAGCGGGAGGCCGTCGAGGCGGCGGCACAGCCGCGCCACGGCCGGCCGGTTGGCGTCGGTGAGCGCGAAGCCCGGCACGATCCCGGCGGCGCGGTCGCCGAACAGCTCGACCGACTCGGACGGCTCCGACGGCTCGGACGGCTCGGTGCAGTCCGCGGCGCCGTCCGCGCCGACGCCCGAGTCCAGCGGCGGGACGAGGTAGGTGTGCTCGCCCATCACGTTCAGCGGCTGCTGGCTCGTCGCGAGGATGCGCAGCCCGGGCGCGGCCCGCAGCAGCAGCTCGGCGAGCATCGCGCACGCGTCCACCAGGTGCTCGCAGGTGTCGAGGACCAGCAGCAGCCGCCGGTCGGCGAGGAACTCCTCCAGCGCCTCGACCGTGTCGGCGTCCGGGCGGTCGTGGAGGTGGAGCGCCTCGGCCACGGCGCGCGGGACGAGATGCGGCTCGCGCAGCCCCGACAGCTCGACCAGCCACGCCCCGTGCGGGTGGCGCTTGCGCGCGTCGGCGGCCAGCCGCAGCGCCAGGCGGGTCTTGCCGACGCCGCTCGCCCCGCACAGGGTGAGCAGGCGGGCGCGCTCCAGGATCCGCGCGCCCTCGGCGAGCTCACCGCTCCGTCCGATGAACCTGGTGACCTCGGCCGGGAGGTTGCCGGCGCCGTGGTTCATCGACACAGCCGACACGAAGCGCCCCCACCTGTTCGCAGTGCGTGGACCCTCGCATCGTATCCAGCCCGCGCGGGGGACGGGCGGCCGATGGCGGACGGCGGCCCGCGCCGCCCGGCCCCGAGGTCCCCGCTACGCGGGCGGATCGAGCCGGACGACGACGGACTTCGACGTCGGGGTGTTGCTGACCTCGGCGGTGCTGTCCAGCGGGACGAGCACGTTGGTCTCGGGGAAGTACGCGGCGGCGCAGCCCCGCGCGGTCGGGTAGGCGATGATCCGGAACCCGGGCGCGCGCCGCTCGGCGCCGTCGGACCACTCCGAGACCAGGTCGACCGTCGCGCCGTCCGCGAGGCCGAGCGCCTCCAGGTCGGACGGGTTGACGAACACGACGCGGCGGCCCGCCTTGACGCCCCGGTAGCGGTCGTCCATCCCGTAGACGGTGGTGTTGTACTGGTCGTGGCTGCGGACGGTCTGGAGCAGCAGCCGCCCCTCGGGGACGCGCAGCACCTCCAGCGCGTTCACGGTCAGGTTGGCCTTGCCCGTCGCCGTCGGGAAGCGGCGCTCGTCGCGCGGCGCGTGCGGCAGCGTGAACCCGCCGGACGCGCGGATCCGCTCGTTGTAGCCGTCGAAGCCGGGGACGACCCGCGAGACGTGGTCGCGGATCACGTCGTAGTCGCGCTCCATCGCCGTCCAGTCCGCGTCGGCGGGCGAGGCGTCGCCGAACGTGGCGCGGGCGAGCCCGCACACGATCGCGACCTCCGACCGCAGGTGCGGCGACGCGGGGGCGAGGCGCCCGCGCGAGGCGTGCACCATGCCCATCGAGTCCTCGACGGACACGAACTGCGGCCCCGCGGCCTGCTCGTCCCGCTCCGTCCGGCCGAGCGCCGGGAGGATCAGCGCCTGCTCGCCGGTCACCGCGTGCGAGCGGTTGAGCTTGGTCGACACGTGCGCGGTGAGGCGGCAGCGGCGCATCGCGGCCTCGGTCACGGCGGAGTCGGGCGTCGCGCGGACGAAGTTGCCGCCCATCCCGAGGAACACCTTGGCCGTCCCGTCCCGCATGGCGCGGATCGCGTCGACGGTGTCGAGGCCGTGGCGGCGCGGCGGCTCGAACGAGAACTCCTCGGCCAGGGCGTCCAGGAACGCGGGCGCGGGCTTCTCGTAGATCCCCATCGTCCGGTCGCCCTGCACGTTGGAG
Organism: Actinomadura sp. J1-007; assembly: GCF_009793335.1. Classification (GTDB taxonomy): domain Bacteria; phylum Actinomycetota; class Actinomycetes; order Streptosporangiales; family Streptosporangiaceae; genus Spirillospora; species Spirillospora yumaensis. The sequence goes on from NZ_WING01000002.1 coordinate 49,797, forward strand.
TGCCCGCGCACCGGGCAGACGCCCGCGCCGGGACGGCCGATGTTGCCGCGCAGCAGCAGGAAGTTGACGACCTCGCGGATCGTCGGCACCGAGTTGCGGTGCTGGGTCAGGCCCATCGCCCAGCACACCACGATCCGCTCCGCGGCGAGCACGTCGCCGAGCGTCGCCGCGATCTCACCCCGGGTGAGGCCCGTCGCCTCCAGCACCTCGTCCCAGTCGAGCGCCTTGATGTGCTCCTCGAACGCGGCGACGCCGTGCGCGTGCTCGGCCAGGAACGCGCGGTCGACCGCGCCGGGCGTCTCGGCCTCGGCCTCCAGCAGCATCCGGTTGAGCGCCTGGAACAGGGCGAGGTCGCCGTTCAGCCGGATCTGGAGGAACCGGTCGGCGAGCCCCGTGCCGCGCCCGGCCACGCCGGACGGGCGCTGCGGGTTCTTGAACCGCATCAGGCCCGCCTCGGGCAGCGGGTTGACCGCGACGATCCGCGCGCCCTCCTTCTTGGCCCGCTCCAGCGCCGACAGCATCCGCGGGTGGTTGGTCCCGGGGTTCTGGCCCACGACGAAGATCAGGTCGGCCCGGTACAGGTCGTCGAGCAGGACCGAGCCCTTGCCGACCCCGATCGTCTCGTTCAGCGCCGACCCGGACGACTCGTGGCACATGTTGGAGCAGTCAGGCAGGTTGTTGGTGCCGAACGCTCGGGCGAAGAGCTGGTAGGCGAACGCGGCCTCGTTGCTCGTGCGGCCCGAGGTGTAGAACAGCGCCTCGTCGGGGGAGTCCAGGGCGTTCAGCTCCGAGCCGAGCAGCCCGAACGCCTCGTCCCACGAGACCGGCTCGTAGTGCTCGGACCCGGCGCGCCTGATCATCGGCTCGGTGAGCCGGCCCTGCTGCCCGAGCCAGTGGTCGCTGCGCTCGCCCAGCTCGGCGACCGTGTGCCGGGCGAAGAACTCGCGGGTGATCCGCCGCGTGGTCGCCTCCTCGGCGACGGCCTTCGCGCCGTTCTCGCAGAACTCGGCGACGTGCCGGCGGTCGCCCTCGGGCCAGGCGCAGCCGGGGCAGTCGAACCCCCGCTTCTGGTTGACGCGCAGCAGCGTCAGCGCGGTGCGCCGGACCCCCATCTGGTCGTAGGAGTCGCGGAGCGCGGCCGTGACCCCGGGGACGCCGGCCGCCCACGTCTTCGGCTTCGACACCTCCAGGGCGTCGTCGTCGAAGTCGTCCTTCGGCGCCTTACGGCTCATCGTCCACATCCTCCAGTCGTGCCGGGGCGGGGGCCGGGGAGAGCCCCCCGCTCCACTCTCTCCCACTGTGGCACGTCCCCGCCAATGCGCTGACACGCTGGAGCTATAGCAAAATCGTCGCGCGGGCGACCGGGACCGGGCCCGGGGCCGCGGCGGACGTCCCCCGCCGCCCGCCGGGCCGGGGGGTCACGTTTCCGCGGCGGCCATCCAGGCCGCGACCTGAGTGCGGGACGCCATGCCGAGCTTGCCGAGGATGTGCTCCACGTGCGAGTCGACCGTCCGCTTGGCGATCACGAGCCGTTCGGCGATCTCCCGGTTGGACAGGCCCTCGGCGACCAGCTCGGCGACCTGGTGCTCGCGCCGGGTGAGCAGCTCGGCCGGCCGTTCGGGCGGGGCGGGCAGGGCCGGGACGCGGCCGGGGTCCAGGCCGAGCGCGATCGCGTCGGCGACGGGCATCGCCCGGCCCGCGTCGAGGCCGGTCTCCAGCCGCTCGTCGCCGAGCGCGTCGCGGGCCGCGTCGACCGCCGCGGCCCGCAGGTCGGCGTAGTGCGGGCCGCGCTGGACCGGCGTGCGCAGCCGGTGCCACATCGCCTCGGTCGCGCCCGCGAGGACGGCCGCCCGCGCGTGCTCGCCGCGCGCGACCGAGCACACCATCAGCACGTCCAGGCACATCGCGACGCCGACCAGGTCGTTGAACGCCTCCATCGTCCGCATGCTCGCGCAGGCGTCGGCCACGGCCTCGTCGACCGCCCCGGCCAGCCACCGCGACGCGCCCCGCATCCACAGCGCGAACGCCCGCGCCCACCGCTCGCCGGTCCGGTCGCAGGCCGCCAGGCCCTCCTCCAGCACGGCGAACGCGTCGTCGAACTCCCCGAACAGCGACAGCACGGCTCCGAGGTCGGTGTAGATGGTCAGCGCGTCGGGATCGGTGTGCCCGCCCCGCAGGTAGCCCGCCTGCGCCTCGCGGTAGCGCGCCAGCGCGCCCTCCAGGTCGCCGGAGTAGAACAGCGCCCGGCCCCGCAGGTGGTCGGAGTGCGCCCGCAGGTCGGCCTCGCCGAGCGTGTCGGCGATCTGGACGGCCCCGGCCAGCAGCGGCTCGGCCGGCTCCAGATCGCCCTGGAGGACGGTGAACATCGCCGCCCCGTACGTCGCCCAGCCCCGTTCGGCGGTGACGCCCGACGTCGCGGCGAGGGCCCGGTGGCTCCAGTCGCGGCCCTCGCTGAACTGGCCCGTCGAGTACCAGTACTGGCGCAGCAGCACCGCGAGCCGCAGCCCCGCCTCCTCCTCGCCCGGCGTGGTCAGCGCCCACTCCAGGGCGGCCCGCAGGTTGGCGGTCTCGGCCCGCAGCCGCAGCGTCCAGGAGAGCTGGTCGCCGCAGTTCTGCGCCGCGGCGGCCCGTTCGGCGAGGCCGGCGTAGAACAGGTGGTGGCGGCGGGCCGGGCCGTCCCGCCCGTCGGCCTGGTCGAGCAGCTCGGAGCCGAACTCGCGGATCGTGTCGAGCAGCCGGTAGCGGCGCCGCTCGCCCTCGTACCGGACGACCGACTTCTCCACCAGCCGCCCGAGCACGTCGAGCAGGCTCCCGGCGGGCAGGTCGTCGCCCGAGCAGACCCGCTCGGCGGCCTCCAGGTCGAAGTCGCCGGGGAACACCGACAGCCGCGCCCACAGCACCTGCTCGGCGGGCGTGCACAGCTCGTGGCTCCACGCGATCGCGGCGTGCAGCGTCTGGTGCCGGTACTGGCTCGTCCGCGCGGTGCCGAGCAGCCGGAACCGGTCGTCGAGCCGTTCGACGAGCTGGTCGATCGACATCACCCGCAGCCGCACGGCGGCCAGCTCGATCGCGAGCGGGATGCCGTCGAGGCGGTGGCACAGCCGCGCGACGGCCTCCCGGTTGGCGGGCGTGATCGCGAACCCCGGCATCATCGCCGCCGCCCGCTCGGCGAACAGCGTCATCGAGTCGCAGTCCTCGGCGGGCGGGCCCGCCGGGTCGGGCGTCGGCAGCGGCGACACCATGATCGTGTGCTCGCCGATCACGTCCAGCGGCTCGCGGCTGGTGGCGATGATCCGCAGGTGGGGCGCGGCCCGCACCAGCACCTCGGCGAGCATCGCGCAGGCGTCGATCAGGTGCTCGCAGGTGTCGAGGATCAGCAGCATGCGCTTGTCGGCGAGCTGGCCCGCCAGCAGGTCGATCCCGTCGCCGGGCGCCCGGTCCGGCAGCCGCAGCGCGTCGGCGACCGTACGGCCGAGCGGCCCCGGCTCGCGCAGCGCCGACAGCTCGGCCAGCCACGCGCCGTCGGCGAACTGCCGCCGCAGCTCGGTCGCCGTGCGCAGCGCCAGCCGCGTCTTGCCGACCCCGCCGACCCCGCACAGGGTGACCAGCCGGGACCGTTCGAGCGCCTGCTTCAGGGCCGCGACGTCCTGGCGCCGCCCGACGAAGCTGCTGACCTCGGCGGGCAGGTTGCCCCCGGGCCGGGCGCCGGGGGAGCCCGCCGCCAGTGAAGTCGTCATGTCCACCTCGGGATCGCGGCTCGCGGACCGGGGGTCCGCGAACGGGGAGGTCCCCGATCGTACGCTCCGAAGCGGCTTGGTCGCTGTCGGTGTGCGAGGCGGGTGGGGCTCAGGCCCCCGCGAGCCGGGCCACGACCGGGTCGAACGCGTCCAGGTCGGACTCGTGGTGCAGGACGAAGTGGCTCAGGCCGAGCTCCTCGCGCCAGCCGCGCAGCCGGTCGGCCATCGCGTCCGGGCCGCCGGCCAGCACCTGCGGGGTGTCCTGCTGGGTGCCGGGGTCGGCGGCGCTCCAGGACGCGGCGGCCCGGTCGCCGCCGACCCGCAGGATCGACGTGCCGAGCTCGATCGCGCCGAACCGCTCGCCCGCCGCGTCCCTGACCACCTCGATCTTGCGGCGGAACGCGCCGGGGCCGCCGTCGGCGGTGTCGGGGCCCGAGCCGTCCGCGCGGACCCGCATGGTGAGGTTGACGACGTCGGCCTCGCGGGCCGCGAGCCGCAGCATCCGGGGCCCGCCGCCGCCCAGCATGAGGCGGGGGCCGGGCGCTGCACCGGCACCGGCTCCTGCTCCAGGCCGTCCAGCCGGTAGTGCTCGCCCGCGTAGGAGAACGGCCCGCCGCGCCACAGCCCCTTCAGCACGTCGATCGCCTCGGCGAGGCGGTCCACCCGCACGCCCGGCGGGTCGAGGACGAGGCCCGCCCGGTGGTAGTCCTGCGCCATCCAGCCGGTGCCGAGCCCGAGGTCCAGCCGCCCGTCCGACAGCACGTCGACCGACGCGGCCTCCTTCGCGAGGACGGCCGGGTGCCGGTAGTCGTTGGCGAAGACGAGCGTGCCGACCCTCAGCCGGGACGTGGCGCAGGCCGCGGCCGCCATCGCCGCGACGGGCGCGAAGCGCGGGCCGACGAGGTGGTCGGGGACGAGCAGCGCGTCGTACCCGGAGTCCTCCAGGCGCCGGGCCTTGGCCGCCCACTCCCGGGCCGAGCCCGCCATCCGGACCACCGCGGCGAAACGGAACGGTCGCATGCGCCCGAGTCTATACCAAGCGCTTGCTCGTCAACCGTCCCGGCGTTACCGTCACGGCCATGGGTGTTCCGGTGCCTGCTCGTTCAGACAAGCCCGCCGTCCGCGACGTGACCGACTCCGAGATCGGCTCCTTCAGGGAGCGCGGCTGGGCGAGGCTCCCCGGCCTCGTCGGCGCGGACTACGTCGCCGACCTGCGGGAACGCGCCCTGGAACGGCTCGGCGAACGGCGCGGGCGCTTCCGCAACAACTACGTCGACCAGGCGTTCGGCCAGGACCGCGACATCGCCCGGCACGACGAGGCGTACGCCGCGCTCGCGCTCTCCCCGGCGCTCGCCCGCAACGTGCGCCGCCTGCTCGTCGGCGTGGACGCCGTCCGGCTCCAGGTCACCAACCTGCTGGTCAAGGAGCCCGCCGGGAACCCGGGCGCCGCCGAGGGCCCGCCCGACGGGCACGGCGCGACGGTCTTCCACCAGGACTTCCCGTGGATGCCGATGGACCGCTCGTCCATGCTGACCGTCTGGCTCGCCCTGGACGAGGTCCCCGCCGACATGGGCGCGCTCCGCTTCTACGAGCGCTCGCACCGGTACGGCCCGCTCGGCCGCAGCTTCGTCCGCGAGGACGACGGCGCGCTCGACCAGCACCCGTGGCTGGGGGAGCTGCCGCTCTCCGAGCCGTTCGACCTGGCGGCGGGCGACGCGACCGTCCACCACAGCCTGGTGATCCACGGCGCGCCCGCCAACCGCCGCGACCGGCCGAGGCTGTCGTTCACCGCGACCTACTTCGACGCCGCGACCCTCTACACCGGCGCGCCGTACGGGCAGACCGACGGGCTCGGCCTCGCCGTGAACGAGCCGTTCGACCACCCGCTGTTCCCGGTGGTGCCGTCGTGATCGAGACCCTGCGCGGGCCCGTCGCCGACCCCGGCGCCACCCTCATGCACGAGCACGTCTTCGGCCTCAGCCCCGAGATCCTGTGGAACTGGCCCGACATCCCCGAGGGCTGGGACCCGGAGGCGCGCGCCCGGGAGGCCGCCGCCAAGCTCGACGCGGCCAAGGCCGCCGGGATCGACACGATCGTGGACCTGACCGTGATCGGGCTCGGCCGGCACGTGCCGTCCGTCCAGCGCGTCGCCGAGCTCACCGGCGTCAACATCGTCGCCGCGACCGGCCTCTACACCTACGACGCGCTGCCGCCGTACTTCGGCAACCGCGGGCCGGGCACGCTGTTCGGCGGGCCGGACCGGCTCGCCGAGTTCTTCGTCCGCGACATCACCGAGGGCATCGGCCGCACCGGCGTGAAGGCCGGCATGCTCAAGTGCGCGACCGGCCGCCCCGGCATCACGCCCGGCGTCGAGCGCGTCATCCGCGCCGTCGCCGCCGCCCACCGCGAGACCGGCGTGCCGATCACCACGCACTCCGAGTCGTCCACCCGCAACGGCCTGGACCAGCAGAAGCTCCTCGCCGCCGAGGGCGTGGACCTGTCGCGCGTCGTCATCGGCCACGCGGGCGACTCCACCGACCTCGGCTACCTGGAGGAGCTCATCGCGAACGGCTCGTACATCGGGATGGACCGGTTCGGCATCGAGTTCACCTCGTTCGAGGACCGCGTCGCGACCGTCGCGGCCCTCTGCGAGCGCGGCCACGCCGGCGCGATGGTGCTCTCCCACGACTCGTACTGCTTCAACGACCGCTTCGACCCGGCCGTGGTCGCCGAACGCCATCCGAACTACCACCTGCTGCACATCCCGCGCGACGTCCTGCCCGCTCTGCGCGCCCGCGGCGTCACCCAGGACCAGATCGACCAGATGCTCGTCGGCAACCCCCGCCGCATCCTCACCGGAGAGCGCCCGTGACCGCACAGAACGCGACGCCGGAAACCGCGACGGACTTCGACGTCACCGCCGCCTGGCACGTGGCGGACCCGTACCCGTTCCTGCGCAGGCTCCGCCGCGAGCGGCCCGTGTTCTGGAGCGACCACCTCTCGATGCACGTGCTGACCCGCTACGACGACGTCCGCGCCGCGTACCGGGACCACGCCGCGTTCTCCAGCGTCGGCTCGCTGACGATCTCCCGCACGCTCACGGACGAGGTCAAGGAGATCCTCGGCGACCACCGCTCGTTCCTCGACGACTTCGCCGCCAACGTGGACCCGCCCAAGCACACCCGCATGCGCCGCGCCATCTCCCGGGCGTTCACGCCGCGCGCGGTCGCCCGCCTCGGCGACGCGTTCCGCGCCGAGGTGGACGGCGTGCTCGACGGCGTCGTCCCGAAGGGGAAGGCCGACTTCGTGTCCGAGATCGCGCACCTGCCCTCGGCGCGCCTCGCGGCCGTGTTCATCGGCGTCCCGCCCGAGGACGAGGACCGCGTCAAGCACTGGGTGCTGTCCTGGTTCCAGCTCTTCCTGTCGCCGCAGCCGCCGGACCGCCAGTGCGAGCTGGCCCGGGACTTCCTCAAGTACCTCGACTACGTCGACCGGCTCGTCACCGAGCGCCGCGCCGAGCCGCGCGACGACTTCGTCTCGCTGATGGCCGAGCTGATCGACACCGGACCGGACGGCCTGTCGCACCGCGAGGTGGTCGAGACGATCAGCGCGCTGCTGCTCGGCGGCAACGACACCGTCCCGAACGGGCTGTCCAACGCGGTCCACCGGCTCCTGCGCGAGCGCGCCGTCTGGGAGGAGATCGTCGCCGACCCGGCCCTGATCCCGGGCATGGTCGAGGAGTCGCTCCGCATCGACGGCGCCAGCCTCGGCAGCTTCCGCACCACCACCCGCGACGTCACGCTGCACGGCGTCACGATCCCCGCCGGCGTCCAGGTGCTGCTGCACGCCGACTCGGCCGGCCACGACGAGACCGTGTTCCCCGACCCCGAGCGGTTCGACATCCGCCGCCCGAACGCCCGCGAGCACATGGTCTTCGGCTACGGCGTCCACCACTGCGTCGGCGCCGCGCTCAGCCGGCTCAAGATGCAGATCGCGTTCGAGAGGCTGGTCGCCCGCCTGCCCGGCCTGCGGCTCGCGGACGGCGCGCGCCCCGAGTACCGCAGGAGCATGGTCGGCCGCGGCCTCACCGCGCTGCCGGTGACCTGGCGCGACGGCTGACCGCGGGCCGCCCCCGGCGGCGGTCCGCTACTGCGGCGGGCCGTCCCCGAGCTGGACGGGCGTGACCCGCTTGAGGCCGTCCGGGCCCGTCCAGCCGATCTGGACGGTCTCGCCGGGCCGGTGCCTCAGCAGCAGGTCGGTGAGGGCGCCGGGGGAGTCCACGACCTGCTCGTTCAGGCTGACGATCGTCGTCCCCGGACGCAGCCCCGCCGACTGGGCCGGGGTGCCGGGCAGCAGGCTCGCGATGAACGCGCCCGGCGCGCGGGCGCCGGTCGAGGTGGTCGCGCCGCGGACCTGCACGCCGAGCAGCGCGGTGCGGCCGATGTGCACGGTCGCGGACGGCCGGCCCTGCTGGATCTGCCGGGCGACCTCCAGGACGCGCGCGATCGGGATCGCGTACGCGCGGTGCCCGGACTCCGTCTTCATCCGGTAGCCCGCGGAGGCGGCGGTGTTCATGCCGACGACCCGGCCGGACGAGTCCAGGAGCGGGCCGCCGGAGTCGCCGGGCTTGATCGCCGCGTCGGTCTCGATCAGGCCGGTCAGCCGCTCGGAGCTGCCGTCGCTCTCGTCGGTGGCGACGATCGACTGGCCGAGCGAGGTCACCTTGCCGTGCACGACGGCGGGCGTCCCGCCCTTGCCGCCCGCGTTGCCGACGCCGGTCACCACGTCGCCGACCTCCGGCTCGCGGGCCCCGAACGCGGCGGTCTTCAGGCGGGCGGCGCCGTCGAGGCGGACGAGCGCGATGTCGGCGGACCTGTCGTACCCGAGGACCTGCGCGGTGTAGGTGCGGCCGTTGTCGGTGTCGGTGCCGCGGAGGGTCGTGGCGCCCTGGATCACGTGGTTGTTGGTGAGCACCAGCCCGGACGGGTCGATCACGATGCCGGTGCCGGCGGACAGGGTGTTGCGGAACGCCTGCTCGGCCTCCAGGTTGACGACGCCGGGCCGCCGTCCGCTCGGCTTCTCCGTGCGGGCGGGCCGCACCGTCGCGGGCGGCGCGCCCGAGGTGCTCGTGCCGCCGTCGTCCAGCATCGGGCGGACGAGCAGGAAACCCAGCAGCGCGGCGAGCGCGGTCAGGACCACCAGGCCGGCGGCGGCCCCCGAGTTGCGCCGCCCGTCGGGCATCTGGTTCACGGTCGTCGTCCCTCCTCCGCCGCCCTACTGGGCGGGTGCCCGGAATGCGACGTACTACACCATGAACGATCCGCCCCGCGCCATATGATCCGCGTGAGCACCGCGAGGTTGCGCGGGGCCCGTTGTGCAGTAAACATTTACTTCATGAGCGACAGCAGGGCGCTGCTCCTGGAAGCCGCCTCCGAGGAGTTCGCCCGCAACGGGCTGAAGGGCACCCGGGTGCAGGCGATCGTCAAGCGCGCCGGGGTGAACGAGCGCATGATCTACCACCACTTCGGCAGCAAGGAGGGCCTCTACAAGGCCGTCGTGGACGCGCTGCGGCTCGGGATCGGGGAGTCCTGGATCCCCGCGCTGGAGCGGGCCATGCGGATGGAGCCGTACGACGGCATGCGCACGGCGCTCGGCGGGCTGTTCGACGCGCTGCGCGACCGGCCGAGGCTGGTGTCGCTGCTCATGCACGAGTGGCTGAGTGGGGACGAGACCTCGTCCCTGCCCGACCCCGCCGAGCTGCCCCTGCCGCTGCGGGAGCTGTACGAGGCGGGGCGCGAGGACGGGGTGTTCGCGCGGGACGTCCCGTTCGAGGTGGCCTACGGCACGGTCATCGGCGCGCTGGTGTCCCTGACGATCTTCGCGCCGAGGTTCGCCCGGAGCATGGGCGGCCTCGCCGACGACCGGGAGCTGCTGCGCGACCAGGTGATCGGGCAGCTCCTGGACGGCATGACCGGCCCGCGCTGATCCCGCTTCCCCCCGTCCCCCGCCCCGTCCCCGCGGGCGGGGGAGCCTTACCGTCCCTTCCGCAGTAAATATTTACTGCACACCGATGGAGGAACCGATGACCAGGTCCGCGGCGCTGCCCCCGGCGCTGCTCAGGCTCGCCGGAGTGATCATGCTCGGCGCGCTGATGATGCAGCTCGACATGACGATGACCAACATCGCCACCAACACGCTCCTGGACGAGTTCGACGCGCCGCTGTCGACCGTGCAGTGGGTCGGCACCGGCTACCTGCTGGCGATGGCCGTCGTGATCCCGATGGCCGGGTGGGCGCTGGAGCGCTTCGGCGCCCGCGCGGTCTGGACGGCCTCCATCGCGGCGTTCCTCGTCGGCTCGCTGCTGTGCGCGTTCGCCTGGTCGGCGGGCAGCCTCATCGCGTTCCGCGTGGTCCAGGGACTCGGCGGCGGGCTGATCATGCCGCTGGCGCAGGCCGTGATGGCGCGGGCCGCCGGCCCCGAGCGGCTCGGCCGGGTGATGGCGCTGATCGGCGTCCCGTCCCTGCTCGGTCCCGTCCTCGGCCCCGTGCTCGGCGGCCTGATCGTCGAGGACCTGGACTGGCGGTGGATCTTCCTGGTGAACGTGCCGGTCTGCGCGGTCGCCCTGGCCTTCGCCCGCGTCATGCCGGACGACCGGGCCGCCGGCGGCGCGCAGGCGCGGCTGGACCTGCCCGGCCTCGCGCTGCTGTCGGGCGCGTGCGTGGCGCTGGTGTACGGGCTCGCGGAGGCGGGCCGCAGCGGCGGGTTCACCGGCACGGGCGTCCTCGTCCCGCTGCTCGCGGGCGCCGCGCTCGTCGCGGGCTTCGCGGCGCACGGGCTGCGCGCGCCGGACGCGGCGCTGATCGACCTGCGGCTGTTCCGGCGGCGCGAGTTCGCGGCGTCGGCGGCGGCGCTGTTCCTGGCGTCGGGCGTGATGTTCGGCGCGATGGGCGCGCTGCCGCTGTACTACCAGCAGGCGCGCGGCGAGGACGCGCTCCACACCGGGCTGCTGATGATCCCGTTCGGCGTCGGGATGGCGGTGGCGCTGGGCGTCGCGGGCCGGCTCTCCGACCGCCTGCCGCCGCGCTGGCCCGCCCTCGCCGGGCTCGCCCTCGCGGCGGCGGGCGACTTGGTGTACGTGGGCGTCGGCGCCTCCACCTCGTACACGCTGCTCGGCGCCGCCCAGTTCTGCAGCGGCCTCGGCGTCGGGGCCGTGCTCGTCCCCGTGATGACCGCCTCGATGCGCGGCCTCGGGCACCGCGAGATCCCGCGGGCGAGCGTCGCGGTGCGGATCTTCCAGCAGATCGGGGCGTCGTTCGGCGGGGCCGTGCTGCTCATCGTCATCCAGCGGCAGCTCGCCGACCGGGCCCGCGAGGCGCACGGGCAGCTCGACCCGGCCGGGATCGCCTCGGCGTACGGCGCGACGTTCTGGTGGGCGTTCGCCATCACCGTGCTCGCCGCCGTCCCGGTGCTGCTCCTGCCGGGGCGCGGCGGCCCGGCCTCCGCGCCGCGGGACGAGTCTCAGACGGAACGGGTGAAGTAGCGCCTCGGATTGTCCACGAGCATCTGCCCGACCTGCGCGTCCGTCACGCCGAGGGCGCGCAGGGCGGGCAGGACGTCGTCGCCGATGTGCCGGTAGTTCCAGTTGGGCGCCATCGCGCGCAGCAGCTCGGGATCGGGCCCGAACCAGTCGATGTAGCAGCTCGCGTCGTGGCTCAGCACCATCCGGTCGGCGTAGCCGCGCTCGCAGAGGGCGGCGATCGTGCGGACGCGGTCGGCCGTGGGGTTGAGCACGTCGAGCCCGAACCGGTCCATGCCGAGGATCGCCCCCGTGTCGGCCAGCTCCATCAGGTAGTCCAGGTCGTTGCTGTCGCCGGCGTGCCCGATCACCACCTTGGCGAGGTCGGCGCCCTCCGCGCGGAGGACGTCCACCACCGCGCGGCCCGCGTGCACCGAGCTCTCGGTGTGCACGGTGATCGGCGCGCCGGTCTCGCGGTGGGCGGCGGCGACGCCGCGCAGGATCCGCTCGACGCCCGGGGTGAGGCCCGGCGCGTCCACGGCGCACTTGAGGAACGCGGCCTTCACGCCCGTTCCCGCGATGCCCTCGGTCAGGTCGCGGACGAAGTCGGCGACCATCGGGTCGGGGCCGCCGAGCAGCGTGCCGGGCCCGCGGTGGTGGTAGGGGAACGGCAGGTCGTTGTAGGTGTAGATCCCGGTCGCGACGATGATGTTGAGGCCGGGGACCTCGGCGGCGATCCGCTCGATCCGCGGGATGTAGCGCCCGAGCCCCCACACGGTCGGGTCGGCGATCGTGGTGACGCCGTGCTCGGCGAGGCGGCCGAGCTTGGCGACCGCGTCGGCGACCCGCTCCTCCTCGTCCCACCACGCCCCTCCCCGTAGTTCTGGACGTGCTCGGGGGACAGCACGAAGACGTGCTCGTGCATGTACGTGCGGCCGAGGGCGGCGACGTCCACCGGGCCGCGGGCGGTCTCGACTGCGGGCATGGGGTGCTCCTCGGCGCATACCGGTCGGTCGGTTCTTGGCAAGCTAGGTCCGGGGCGGCCGGGAGTCAACGGGCGGGGCGGCCGGGAGTCAACGGGCGGGGCCGCCGGGAGGGCGGCGTCAGCGGCGCGTCTGGAGGGCGAGCACGGCGTCGCGGACGTCGGCCAGCTCGGCGTCCCAGTCGTCCGGCGGGACGACCGGCGCGAGGACGAACTTGGACAGGCCCGCCCCGATCAGCCGCTTGAGATGGGCCTCGGCGTCCTCCAGCGCCGGCACGACCTCGCCGGGCGCGGCCTGCCCGCGGACCCGGCGGGCGCGGGCGAAGCGCTCCTCCGCCTCGGGGGAGAGCGGGCCCCGCCGGTACGGGACGACCGCGCCGAAGTGCTCCTCCTCGATCTCGCGCCCGGCCTCCGCCGCCGCCCGCTGGACGAGCCCGCGGCCCCGTTCGGCCTCGGCGGGCGTGGTGAACGCGGCGAGCCAGCCGTCCGAGAGGCGGCCGGTGCGGCGCAGCTCGGCATCCGACGCGCCGCCCATCCACACGTCGAAGCCGCCCTTCGCCGGCTTCGGCAGCACCCGCACGTCGGTGTAGTCGAAGCGGGGGCCGCGGTGGGTGACCGAGTCCTCGGCCCAGAAGCGGCGCAGCAGCGGCATGGCCTCCTCGAAGATCGCGGCGCGGTCCTCGCGGCGGACGCCGAACGCCTGCTGCTCGCCCGGGTCGCGGACGCCGAGGCCGAACGCGGGCAGCAGCCTGCCGCGCGAGAGCAGGTCGAGCGAGGCCATCTCCTTGGCCACCAGCGCGGGGGAGCGGCCCGGCAGCGTCATCACGGCCGTGCCGAGCTTGATCCTGGAGGTGAGCGCGGCGGCGTACGCCAGGGTGGAGACGGGGTCGCCGGAACGCCCGGTGGCGCGCTCGGAGACCCACAGCGAGTCGAACCCCTCGCGCTCCAGCCCCGCCGCCAGCGCGCCCAGGGCGTCGGGGTCGGGCGCGGAGGCGGCGGGGGCGAGGCCGATTCTGACGATCATCCTTCGACCGTACGGCGGCGGAGTTCCGTCACGCAACCCTCTCCGGGCGGCCCTCGGCGGGGCGGGTGGCGACGGCGGTGATGGCGGCGGCCAGCACCGCGAGGACCGCGATGGCGAGCGCCATCGGCAGGGCGGTGCGGCTGCCGCCGATCCCGGCGAGCGGGGCCGCCGCGCCGCCGAGCGCGAACTGGCCGAGGCCGAGCAGGGCGGACGCGCTGCCCGCCACGTTCGGGGGACGTCCCGACAGGGCGAGCGCCGTCGCGTTCGGCAGGATCAGCCCCTGCCCGGACACCACGAGGAACAGCGCGGGCAGGATGCCCCACAGCCCCGCGCCGGCGAGGACGGCGGCCAGCAGCAGCACGCCCCCGGCGGCGACGACGGCGAGGCCCGCGCCGAGCAGCCGCCGCAGCGCGACCCGGCCCGCGAGCCGTCCGCTGATCTGGCCCGCGAGGACGATCCCGAGCGAGTTGACCCCGAACACGAGGCTGAACGCCTGCGGCGACATGTGGTGGATGTCCTGGAGGACGAACGGGCTCCCGGAGATGTAGGTGAACATCGCCGCGAACGCCAGCGCCACCGCGAGCCCGTACCCGACGAAGCTCCGGTCGGCCAGCAGCGCCCGGAACGTCGCGAGGGTCGCGCGGGCGCCGCCGGTCTCGCGCCGTTCGGGCGGGAGGGTCTCCTTCAGCCCGGCCAGCGAGCCGAGCAGCAGCGCGACGCCCGTCCCGGCCAGCACCGCGAACACGCCGGGCCACGGCATCAGCCGCAGCAGCTGGCCGCCGATCACGGGCGCGAGGATCGGCGCCAGCCCGTTGACCAGCATCAGCATGGAGAAGAACTTCGCCGCCGCGACCCCGTCGTGCAGGTCGCGGACGACGGCGCGGGCGATGACGATCCCGGCCGCCCCGGCGGCGCCCTGGACGAACCGCAGCCCGATCAGCGTCTCGACGGTGGGCGCGAACACGCACAGCAGCGACGCGACCGCGTACGCCGCGAGCCCGACCAGCAGCGGGCGGCGCCGCCCGAACGCGTCGCTCAGCGGCCCCGCGACGGCCTGCCCGATGGCGAGGCCCGCGACGCACGCGGTCAGCGTGAGCTGGGTCCGCACGGCGCCGGTCGACAGGTCGGACGCCAGGGACGGCAGCGCCGGGAGGTACATGTCGATCGACAGCGGCGCGACCGCCGTCAGCGCGCCGAGGATGACGATCAGCGCGAGCCGGCGGTCCCGCCGCGTCGCGGAGCCGGACGGCGCGGCGGCCGGTTCCGGGGCCGGCCGGCCCGGGGCGCGGGCCTGCGTGCTCGGCGCCTCGGGGCTCGGCGGGGTCGGGTGACGCGGGACCGGGCGGCGGGGCGGCCTGGGGCATGGAATCTCCGTCTGTGGCGGAGCGCACCGCCGCGCGCGGGGGACGTCGCGGCGGTGCGCCGATCGTGGGAATCCCGACTGCGGGGAGCGGACCGGAGCGCTGACAGCGAATCAGACGGTGGTGACGACCTGCTCGAAGGACAGGCGAGGGTTGCGCTCGAACCAGGCGTCCGGGCCGGGCCTGCCGACGTTGACCACCGCGATGGGCTGCTGGTTCGTCCCGCTCAGGAACTCCCGCCGCAGCCCCTCGGCGTCGAACCCGACCATCGGCCCCGCGGCGAGCCCGGCCGCGCGGATGCCGACGATCAGGTAGCCGAGCTGGATGGTCGCGTTGAAGTGCGCGATGCCCGGGCGCCCCGGGTTGTCGGCCATGCTCTCCCGCGCGCCCGGCTTGTGCGGGAACGTGACCGGCAGGTGCTCGTGGAAGTCGGCGTCGGCGGCGACGATCAGGGCGAGCGGCGCGGAGCCCGTCTTGGCCTTGTTGCCCTCGGCCATGTGGGCGACGAGGCGTTCGCGGGCCTGCGGCGTGCGCACCGCGACCAGCCGCAGCGGCTGGGTGTTCATCGCGGTCGGCCCCCACTTGACCAGGTCGTAGATCGCGCGGACCTGGTCGTCGGTGACCGGCTCGCCGGTGAAGGCGTTGGCCGTGCGCGCCTCGCGGAACAGCAGGTCCTGCGTGGCGGGGTCCAGCGCCAGCACGCTCTCGGGCGCGGTCGTCGTCATCTCGTCACCTTTCCTCGGCCGGCGGGGCGGGCGCCCCCTCGGAGTTCTAACCAGATGACGAAGAGTTATCTGCCACGTCAGGAAGTGGGATGCGTCACAGGTCAGGAGGCCGCGCGGGCCGGCCGTCAGCGCAGGCGGACCGTGACCGTGGCGCCGCGCCGCGCCACCGTACCGGGCGCGGGGTCCTGCGCGGCGACGGTGGCCGTGCCGGAGAGCACCGCGACCCGCAGCCCGAGCCCGGCCGCCGCGCCGCGCGCCTGCGGAACGGTCAGGCCGATGAAGTACGGCACGACGACGCGGCCGCCGGTCACCGTCCCGCCGAGCCCCGCCGAGACGTACAGGCTGACCTGGCCGCCCGCGCCGAGCGCCGCGCCCGCCTCGGGGTAGCTGCGCAGCACGAGCCCGGCCGGACGGGACGACGGCACCCGGATCACCGATCCGAGCGGCACGCGCCGTTCGGTCAGGCGGCTCACGGCGGTCATCGAGGGCAGTCCCGCGACCTGCGGCACCACGACCCGCGCGGCGGGGGCGGCGTTCGGCGGCGGCTCCGCCCGGCTCCGCGACACCGGCGAGGCGGCGGCGTCCTCGCGCGCGCCGCCCGCACCGCCCGCGCCGCCGACCAGCAGCGTGAGGCCGAGGACGGCGACGACGCCGAGGCTCGTCCCGCCGCCGAGCAGGAGCATCGCGCGGCCCGACATCTCCGGCGGCTCCGGGCGGGCTCCGGCGCCGGCGGCGTCCTGGCGGTACGGGTCGTGTCCGGGCATCCGCGCCCCCAACGTCCTGCGGGGATCCGTCCCCCGCCTGTGCGATGGGACGCGCCGTTCCATGAGCGAGTTCGTGTCCGGAACGTCCCAGCATCGGTGGGCGCGCCGCGTGACCGGCAGCGTCCGGCGGGACGGCGCGCGGTCAGTACGGGAGGCGCTGCGCGGCGGCGACGATCGCGCCGGTCAGCGTCGCGACCGTCACGACCGACAGCCCGGCGAGCACCGCCCACCGGCCGACCTGGTAGCCGACGGGCACGCGGGACGCGTCGCGGCCCCGCACCGGCCACGGCGCGCGCAGCGGCGCGGTCCCCGGGACCTCCTGCGCCGCGTCCTCGGCGGTCGCCGGGCGGTCGCCGTTGGCGGACTGGCCCGGCCCGCCGCCGACAGGCCCGACACCCACCCGAGCAGTTCGGCGACGTCGGCGGGCTCGGTCGCGAGGCCCGACCCGAAGTAGCGGACCTGGCCCGCGACCTGGTCGAGGGTCCGCACGGTGTTGCCGAGCCCGACGCCGCCGAGCCAGCGGCGCAGGTCGCCGTCCTCCGCGAGGCCCCGGCCGACCTCCGTCCCGGCCAGCAGGTCGGTCTTGGTGACGACGACCGCGACGCGCTTCTGCCGCCCCCGGTCGGGCCGCGACCGGAGCTCGTTGAGGACGCGCTGCAACGTGTCGGCGGGGTCCTCCTCCGACGAGAACGCCGCCCGGTCGATCCGCTCCCGCTCGCCCGCCGTCAGGGCGCGGCGCACCCCCGGCAGCGCGAACGGGTCGACGACGAACAGCAGCGCCTCGCCGTGGTCGAGGTAGCGCAGCGACTCGACCTCGGTCGCGCCCGTGTAGTGCTCGCCCGCCGGGTCGAACAGGTACAGGATCCGGCGCGTCCGGCCGGGCAGCTCGACGTCCACCATCGTCGCGAGCGGCAGCTCGGGACCGGTCTTGGCGGGACGGCCGCCGCGCTGGAACTCGCGGATCGCGCCCGCGTACGCCTGCGCGTGCCGCTGCTCCACGAACGTCAGCCGCCCCGACACCGCGCGTGCGCGGGCGTGCAGCGCGCGGATGCCGAGCACCATGAACGTCGTCTTCCCCGCCGCCGGGCCGCCCACGAACGGCAGCGGCTCCACCCGGACCCGCCCGATCCGCTCCGGCAGCCGCCCGCCGCAGTGCGGGCAGTACGCGGCGAGCCGGAACCGGCCGAGCGGCACGGTCGTCGGGAGCCGCGCCCCGCACCGGCACACGTGCCGGAACGCGCCCGCCGGGCCCGGCGACAGGCGCGCGTGCCGGGCCCCGCAGCCGGGGCACTCGTACTCGGGCAGCCCGATCCGCTCGTAGCAGAACGGGTGCGGGCAGGTCTGGAGGATCCGGCCGTACGTCATGAACACCCGCTCGACGGCCGCGAGCACCAGCGCGCACCCGAGCCAGCCCGCGAGCCCGACCGCCGCGACCAGCCCGTACAGGACGGTCAGCGCGAGCCCGAGCACGGCGGCCGGGACCGCGGCGGCGGCGATGCCCGCCACGAGCGCGAGCCACACCGGGAACGCGAAGAACCCCCACAGCCCGCCGAGCAGCGTGCGGGTGAGGCCGCGCCCGATGCCGTACGCGGTGGCCCAGACCTCGGGCACCACCGTGCGTGTGATCGTCCACCAGTCGCGCCACACCTGCCCGAGCAGGTAGTGCCGGTACGCGACGGCCGGCGCGGCGACGGGCGAGGGCCCCTCAAGGGTGGACGGCGCGAGGGTGCGGCACGCGTGCACGTAGTACAGCCCGAGCGCGCCGAGCCCGGCGGCGACCAGCGCCGCCGGGAACAGCACGGGGAACACGATCATGAAGCCGAGCCACATCGCGCCGATCCACACGGCGAACAGCACGAGCAGCACGAGCGGGTGCACGGCTCACCTCCCCCGCGCGTCTCGGCGAGGAGGTCCTTCAGCGCGGCGCGCAGGTCGGGGTCGCCGGAGAAGTGGGCGTCGAGCTGCCGCGCCGACAGCCAGCGGGTGACGGCCGACCGCGCCCACGCCGCGAGCGCGGGCTCGGTGACGCCCCGCGCGCGCAGCCGCAGCACCACCTCGACCAGGTCGTTGCGCTGCTCGATCTCGGCGCCGCGCAATGGAGAGCGCCCCGCGCGGGCGCGTCCGGGCAGCTCGCCCGTCCAGCGGGCGCCGAGCCGGGTGCGGACGGTCGGGGTCGCGGCGCCGAGCAGGTCGGCGCGGAAGCGCGGCGGGCGGCGGCACAGCCGGCGCGCGGCGGCGGTGAACGCCGCGTCCACGAGCCGGGGGCTGGTGCCCGCGGTACCGATCAGCGTGCCGAGGGCCCGCGCCGCGCCCTCGGGCCGTTCGGCCGTGATCGCGTCGGTGTACGCCCGCACGGCCGTCGCGTCGCGTCCTGCGCGCCCGCCGGGCAGCACCGCGCCGACCCGCGCCGCCAGCCGCAGCGTCGCGGCCTCCGACAGCGCGTCGCCGCCGGAGGTCTCCTCGGGCGGCGCGATCCGCGCCGCGAGCCGGGTGAACGTCCGGGACGGCAGGGCGGCGAGCGCCGGATGCCCGGCCAGGGACGCGGCGTGCGCGTCGAGGAGGTCCAGGCACTCCGCGGCCGTCGGCGGGTCCTCCCACACGCGGCCGAACGCCGGGTCCAGCTCGGAGGGCGTCGCGTCCAGCGCCAGCAGCTCCCCGGTGACCGCGACGCGGCGGTCCCGGCGGCGGCGCCCGACGGCGGCGAGCACCTCCAGCGCGACGGCGGGCGCCTCGCGCAGCCGCGCCGCGTGCTCGTACAGCACCTCGCACGCCGCGGCGGTCAGCGCGGCGGAACGGTCCTCGCCCGCCGCCCGCGCGAGCCCGTCCAGGACCCCGTCGAGCAGCGCGTCCCGCGCGCCCTCGGGGCAGGCGCGGAACGCCGCGGGCACGTCGGCCGCGCCGCGCCGCGCGCAGTCCGCCGCGGCGGCCGTCACATCGGCCGGAGAGGCCGGGGCCCCGGCCCGTTCGGCGACGGCCGCGATCGCCGCGACCTCCGCCAGGTCGGGCGCCGCCGCGAGCGCCGCCGAGGTCTCCGGCGCCAGCTCGCCCGGCGGGACGGACCACGGCCCGGCGCGCTCCAGGCGTTCGCGCGCGCTCTGGTCGGTCAGCGCGAGGGCGGTCGCGCGCAGCGCGCACACCCCGGCGACGTCCGCCGCGCCCGCGGCCCGCGCCCGGTCGCGCACCGCGACGGCGAGGTCGAAGCCCATCGACGGAACGCCCGGCGCGAGGTCGCGCCACACCCACTCGGGGATCGCCGTTCCGTGCCTGGTCAGCAGCCCGGCCGCCGCGTCCTCCTCGGCCCCGGCGACGGACGCGCCGTCCCGGCACAGCGCGAGCAGCGCCGCCGCGCCGTCCAGCCCCGCGTCCCGTCCCGGGCCCGCCTCCGCGCCGCCGCCCGTTCCCGCGCCCGCCCGCGCGTCCAGCATCGCCAGCTCGCCGAGCGCGTCGAGCCCGGCGAAGTCGAGGTCGCGCCAGCACGCGGCGACCGTCCGCGCGAACCGTCCGGGCGGGGCCTCGCGGGTGCTCGTCCACGAGTCGGTGAAGAACGCGTCGGACGCGGCGTGCTGCCCGGCCGACGCCCACACGTCCGGTGTCGTCCCGACGAGCCGCTGCGCCGCGCCGCCCGGGTCGGCGCTGTAGGTGACGAACGACAGCCGCGCGGCGGCGGCGACCGGCAGGGAGTACGACACGACGGCGATCCACCGGGCGATCAGCTCGTCGTCCGGCCCGACGAGCACCACCCGCCCGTGGCCCCGGGCGAGGACCCCCGCGACCGCGTCGACGAGCCGCGCGAGCATCCCGTACGCGCCGCCCGCCTGCGAGCCCGCCCCGCCCGGCCCGTCCGCCCCCTCCGCCCCGCCCGTCCCGTCCGTCCCGAACGACGCCGTGTCGGCGAGCCACTCCGCGAGCGCCTCGGGGGCGAACGCCTCGCCGGGCGCCAGCTCGTCCACCTCGGGCAGGTCGCCGCCCTCGGCGGGCGCGTCGGCCCACACCGGGGAGTGCCACAGCTCGGCGGGCCGCACGCCCTCCAGCTCGCCCGGGTCGGCGACCACCGCGTGCCCGAAGAAGTTGCCGTACCGGCCCGAGTAGTCGCGCCCGAGGTAGCGGCAGCGCAGCAGCAGCGGGCGCCCGCCGACCCGGTCGTACAGCAGCGCGACGGGGAACAGGTCCAGCTCGCCGCCGTCCGGCGACAGCGGCGCGCCGGGCGGCGGCCGGTACGACAGGTGCGGCGTCACGCCCGCCCGCACCCCGTCCGGCAGGCCGGGCGTCTCCGCGACGAACTGGAACCCGGCCCGGCCCGTCGGCCCGTTCCGCGCGGAGGTGTAGTGCAGCTGCCAGGCCACGGGCTCACGACCTTCCGGTGCGGACGCCGTCGAGCATCCCGAAGCGGTACAGCAGCCACAGCAGCGGGTCCTCGGCCCGGTACGGGCGCACCCCGCCCGCGCCGACCCGGTCCTCCTCGGGGAGCCCGCCGAGCGCCGACAGCCCGAACAGCGCGTGCTCGGCGTACTGCTGCGACAGGTAGGTGTCGAGCTGCCCGGCCTGCCAGTCGTGCAGCAGCGCGCGGACCTGCGCGTCCACCGCCTCCCTGTCGTCCAGGTCCAGCACGCCGGCACCGGACCGCGACCGGTGCAGCGCCGACTGCCGCAGCAGCGCCGGGCGCAGCACGTCGATCTTGGTGAGCGCGACCGCGACCGGTACCCGCAGCCGGTCGCCCGGACCCGTCCGCCCCGCCGCGCCGTGCCGCTGCCGCAGCGCCTCGGTGACCCGCGCGATGACGTTGATCGGCTCGCTGTCCGGATCGTCCCCGGGGACGGCCGGCGCGCCGGGAACGGCGTCGAGCAGCCCCGCGCGGGCGCCGGGCAGCTCCAGCGGGTCCACCAGGAAGATGATCGCGTCGGCCGCCTCCAGGTAGCGCAGGTGCAGGTCGCGCACCTCGCGGCTGCGCAGGTCCTCGCCCGCGGTGTCGAACAGCACCAGCGCGAGCGAGTCGTTGCGCGGCCGGGCGAACCGGGTGCGGCGGGTACGGGTCAGCAGGTAGACCAGCGGCTCGCGCGGACCGGTCGCGGCGCTCGCGGTCGTCGGCAGCAGCCGCCGCTCCTCCAGCAGCGGCCGGGCGAAGTCGCGCTTGTAGCGCTCGATCGTGCGGTCGTCGCACGCGACGAGCGACGCGTCGAGCTCGGTGCCGACCCGGTTCATCAGCTCGTGCAGCAGCACCGCGATGTAGGTGCTCTTCCCGGCGTTCTTCGCGCCGACGAGCGCGACGATCCGCCCGGGGGAGTCGCAGTACGCCGACGGGAGCGGGTTGTGGCACTCGGGGCACGCCCGGTTGCCGGTCGGCTGCCCGCAGGCGGGGCAGGACGCCCGCCCCCCGCGCCCGGCCGCCGCGAACACCGGCGGCAGCGACGCGCCCGCCGTCGAGCCCGTGTAGGCGGCGAGCTCCTCGTCGAGGACGGGCTCGCAGCCGCGGGTGCGGCCCGCCCGGCCCCGGCAGCGGAACAGGATCCGCTGCGGCGCGACGGCCTCGAAGCAGTAGGGGCAGGTGACGGCCTGCCGGGAGGGGACACCCGGCAGGCCCACCCGGGAGGCTAGTGACACGGGTTCCTCATCGCTGGACCTGGAGGCTGCGGACCGGGGGGTCGCTCAGCTCGACGACGTCGTCGTCCGCGAAACAACGTAGCCAGTATGGGCCGGAAACGCCCGGAGGCGGGAGCGACACCTCGCCGGGGACCGGCACCTGCTCCCACGTGCCGAGCGTCTCGCCGTCGGCCGCGCGGTGCGGCATCACCCGCCCGGCCCGCAGCACGAGCGTCAGCCGCGCGACCCGCAGCGGCCGCGCCGACGACAGCCGGACCGTCAGCGTGCGCCGCCACGGCGGGCCGCTCCGCACCAGGTCGTAGTGCACGACGGTCGGCGCGGGCACCTCCGCCGCGACCGCCGGGCCGGTGACGCGGGCGCCGCCGACCGTCCCGGACGAGGCGACCGCGACCTCGACCGGCTCGTCCTCGGGCACCGGCAGGCGGACGCCGCCCTGCGTGTCGTACGCGGCGCGGGTGACGATCTCGCGGCGCGGCGCGCCGGACCCGAGCCGTCCCGGCTCGATCCGCCCGGCCTCGACCAGCCCCGCCTCGATCCGCCCGGTCGCGATCCGGTCGGCGCCGACCCGCCAGGTCAGCTCGGCCTCCGCGACGTCCGGCGGCCAGTCGAACCCGACGTGCACGTACGCCCCGCGCCGCTCGGCGACGAGCCGCCGGGGCGGCGGCAGGTTGACGTGCCGGTGGTACGCGCCGATCGCGGCCGTCCCCTCGGCGACGGTCACCGCGAGCAGCCAGCCGCCCGCGCCGGGCCGCACCTCCAGGCCGCCCCCGGACGGCGCGGCGGCCAGCCTCCGGCTCGCCCGCCGCACCTCCTCGACCGGGACGACCGCGCTGCGCGGCCACGGCGGCGGGCCGTCGGTCAGGACCAGTTCGACCGTGCCGTTCGGCGGCGGATCGAACCTGACCCGCAGCAGCCCCGGGTCGGACGGGTCGGGCTCGGCGGCCAGCTCGTACACCGGGACCGGCGGCGCGCACGGCGTCACCGACTCCCGCACGCCCGGCGTCGCGACCTCGCGGCCCTCGGTGTCCAGGTAGACGGCGCTGATCCGGTAGTGGTGCGTCGTGCCGTTCGGGACGCGCTCCCGGAACCCCTCGCGCCCCGCCGGGACGGGACGCCCCGCGCGGACCACGTGCACCCGCGCCGCCTCCGGGGGGCACCGCCACCGCCCGGTCACCACCCCGTCGCCCGGCGTCAGCGTCACCTCGCCCGGCTCCGGCCGTACGGTCACGGGCCCGGCGACGGCGGGCGCGGCGGCGGCCTCGCCCCGTACCGCGACCACGCCGTAGTACAGCGGCACGTTCACCGGCGGCCGGTCGTCGCGCGCGCCGGGCAGCGGCTCCCCGTCGGCCGCGTCGCGCGGCGGACGGCCGCGCCGCCGCACCACGTGGTAGACCACCTCGCCGGCCGTGGACGGCGAGGCGTCCCACGCCAGCCGCACCGACGGCCCCCGCGCCCCGTCCGCGGGCCCGTCCACGTCGGCGCGCAGCGCGGGCACCGGGTACGGCGGCAGGCGGCGCTGGTGCTCGGCCGCGCCGGGCAGGTCGCGGACGAGGCGGAGCGCGTCGGCGAGCAGCCGCCACGCGCGGTCGGGGTCGTCCTCGGCGACGGCGGACTCGCGCAGCCGCAGCGCCGTGTCGAGCCGGTGCCGCGCCTCCGCCGCGAGCACCTCCTCCTCGGGCCGCTCGCCGTCCCCGCCCGCGCCGGACGGCGGCGCGCCGGGCCCGGCCGGGACGCCGGACGCGTCGGCCAGCTCGGCGGCGGCCTGCACCTCGCCCGCGTCGAGCAGCGCGCGCAGCCGCCCCGCGAGCCCGCCGCCCGGCCCCGTCTCGCGCAGCACGGCGAACACCAGCCGCCGCGCGTCGGACGGCTCGACGCCGAGGTCCTCCATCGCGTGGCGTTGCAGCGCCCGCTCGGACGCGCGCTGCCTCAGCCGCTCGCGGAGCCGGTCGACGACGTCGTACAGGAGCAGCTCGTCGAGGTCGGCGCCCGAACGCAGCGCCGCCAGCACCGTGTCGGCGTGCGTGGTGCTCGTGTCGCGGCTGCGCCGCGCCCACTGCGCTCCGGCCTCCGCGACCGCCTCCGGGCCGGGACGCAGCGCGCCCGCGCCGCCGGGACCGGCGGGCCCGCCGCCCGCCCGGAACCCGCCGATCACGCGCATCGGCCCCCGCAGCCGGTCGCCGAACAGGAAGTCGGCGAGGTGCCGCTTGCCGAGCACGTCCAGCGACTCGCGGACCTTCCGGTACGCCGGGTACGGCGACCCGGACGGCAGCGGGTCGGGCTCGCGCACCTCGATCCGGTCGGCGGACGCCAGGCCCTCCAGCTCGGCGCGGGCGACCCCGGCCGTCCGCGCGATGCCCTCGACCTCGGCGGGCGTGACCGTCCGCAGCGTGCCCGCCGCGTCGGCGAGCCGCGCCCGCGCCTCGGCCAGCCGCCTGCGGGTCGCCTCCCGCCCGCCGCGCAGCCGCTCGTCCAGCGGGCCGAGGTCGCCGCGCTCGGCCGCCGCGAACACCGCGGCGAGCTCGCGGTGCTCGGCCTCCAGCCGGTCGATCAGCTTGCGGTACTTGAGCTGCCCGCGGGCCCGCCGCCAGCACTGCCGCACCTGCTTGACGCGCGCCGCGACCGCCGCGGCCGACGGCGGGTCGGGGAGCGCGTAGCGGACGCGCAGGTCCTCGGGCGGCTGGTCGCCCGCCGCCCGCGCCGGCTCCAGCACCTCCCGGTGGTACTCCTCGTCGAACCCCACGCGGCCGCCCCCGCCCGTCCCGGCGTCAGCTCACCTGGACGCGGGACAGGGCCTTGCGGGAACGCTCGACCTCCTCCTCGGACATCCCGCCGACGTCCACCTTCAGCTCCAGCCGCTCGCCGGTCTCCTTCTCCACCGCCGTCACGTTCAGCAGCCCGGACGCGTCGAGCGCGAACGTCACCTCGACCGGCCAGCCCGCCTTCTTGCCGCGCGGGATGCGGATCTCCCCGGTCGCGATCTCGGAGTTGTCGATCAGCTCGCCGGACTCCACGCTGCCCGCCTGCTCCATCACCCGCACGTCGGCGGACGTCTGGTCGTCGTAGACGGTGAAGAAGTCCTCGGTCTTGGCGGCGGGCAGCTCGTCGTTGGCGTGCACGAGGTGCGCGACGTGCTCGGCGCCGGTCTCCCGGTCCACCACCACGATCCCGAACGCGTGCGAGGCGACCGTCTTGATCTGCCGTCCCGCGATCTGCTTCTGCTGGTCGGCCGACAGGCCCGCGCGCAGCGCCATCTCCTCGGCGCGGTCCTCGGCGCCCTCCCGCACGAGCCGCCGGTAGGTCTCCTCGAACGCGTACAGCGCCGCGCCCTTCGCGACCGCGAGGTCGGGGTCCTGCACGCGGGGCCGCAGGCCGAGCTCGGTCTCCAGCCGCGCCGCGACGACCGGCATCTTGGTGGACCCGCCGACGAGCACCAGGTCGTCGTAGTCGTGCACGCCCTTCTCGGCGGCGGTCGACAGCGTCCGGCCGGTGATCTCCACGGTCCGGTCCAGGAGGTCCTTGGTCAGCTCCTCCAGCTTCTCGCGCGTCACCTCGACCGCCGCGACGCGCCCGCCGTGCATCACCCGCACCGTGTGGGCCGTACGGGTCGTCAGCGCCTTCTTCGCGTCCTCGGCGTCGCGGCGGAGCTGCTGCTCGGTCTGCTTGTCGTCGAGCGGGTCGCCCGCGTCGGGGTGCTCGGCGCGGAACCGCTCGGCCAGGTACTCCACCAGCCGCGCGTCCCAGTCGGCGCCGCCGAGCTCGTGGTCGCCGTCGGTGCACACCACCTCGATGTGCCCGGACCGCAGCGCGATCACCGTGGTGTCGAACGTGCCGCCGCCGAGGTCGTACACCAGGATCGTCCGGTCGACCTCCGGGTTGAGCACGCCGTAGGTGATCGCGGCGGCGATCGGCTCGGACACGATGTCGATGACGTTCAGCCCGGCGATCCGGCCCGCCTTGCGGGTCGCGTCGCGCTCGGCCGCGCCGAAGTACGCCGGGACGGTGATCACCACGTCGCGGGTCTCCTCGCCCGTGGTGGTCCGCGCGTCCGTCGCGAGCTTCAGCAGGATGAACGCCGACAGCTCCTCGGGGGTGAAGTCGATCCCGTGGATCGGGCGGGCGACGTCGCGGCCCATGTCGCGCTTGACGAGGCTGACGACGTGGTCGGGCTCCAGCACCGCGGTGTCCTTGGCGGTGGCGCCGACGATGACGTTGTCGCCGCTCTCGAAGTAGACGACCGACGGCGTGGTGTCGGTGCCCTCCAGGTTGCGCAGGACCGCCGGACGCCCCACATCGTCGATCGAGGCAATGCAGGAGTAGGTGGTTCCCAGGTCGATCCCGTAGACAGCCATGTCCCTCTCACACCTATCGGTACCGGGTCAGGGCGCGGCGCCCGGTTCGGGAGCCGCGCTCCGGCGTTCATGGTCCGGTGTTCATCGTCTCGCTCCGCACCGTGTCGCGCAGGCGACTTGACGGAGCCGGGGTGTCCGGTTCGCCCGGCGGCTCCGCGTCCGGCGGGAGTTTTCCGACGCAGACCTCGGCCTTGCGCAGGACCCTCCCGCCCTGCTCGAAGCCGTCGGCCTGGACGGAGACCACGGTGCCGGCGCGGCCGGGCTCGGTGACGGGCGCGACCGCGACCGGCCGGTGCCGGGCCGCGTCGTACGGCTCGCCGGGCTCGGCGGTGAAGCGCTCCACGCCGATCCTGGACAGCACGTCGGCCACGTCGTCGGCGACGGCGGCCAGCAGGCTCGCCGCGTGCGCGGGCTCGGGGGATCGGGCTCGGCCCACCGGCCGGACTCGCGGCGGGTCTGGTCGTGCAGGCGGTAGAGGGCGGTCCGGACGGGCTCCAGCAGGGCCTGCAACTCGCCGCGCCGCAGCCGCTGGTTCTCCTCGTGCAACCGGTCGATGATCGCCTCGCGGTGCGCGGCGCGGTCGTGCTCGCGGTCGAGCCTGGCGGCCAGCCCCGCGATCGCCTCCCGCACGTCGTCCCGCAGCGCGGACACCTCGGACTCTCGGGGCGCCCCGGCCTCCTCGCCGTCATCGGCGGCTTCGGGGCCGGGCGCGGGGACGGGGGCAGGGACGGGTGCGGGGGCGGGCGCAGGTGCGGGCTCGCTGGGCTTCGCCGCCTGGACGGGGACGGTGAGCCCGGACGCGCCGTTCGCGGCGCCGGGATCGGTGGGTGTCTCGGTGCCGTTCCCCGGTGCGCGGTCGCCCTCCGTGCGCGCCGCCGCGCCGTTCTCCAGGGCCGTGCGGGCAGGCTCGCGCTCCGGCTCCGCCGCGAAGCCGTCGTTGACTTGGCGTTCCCGGTCGCTCGACACGTGCAGTAACCCTAATGGCCCTGACCTTGCGAAGGTAGGGCCGCCCTTGACGTTCGGGAGACTTTTCCCCGACCCGCTCACGTACGGTCCTCGCCCGACTTCTCTCTGAAGACACGCTCGGGTTACACGTTGGAAACGAGCCTCCAGCACGGTTGTGGGTACCGATCGGTCAGAGCTCGATCGGATGAGGGAGGTGGCGATGTTGCTGAGGATCCGAGTGCGCCTGCCGGACCGTCCCGGATCGCTGGGCCGGGTGGCGCGGACGCTGGGGGCCGCGGGCGCCGACGTCGTCCAGATGGCGGTGCTGGAACGCGACGGCGGGCGGGCGCTCGACGACTTCACCGTCGCCTGGCCGGCCGGGGCCGGGATCGACCGGCTCTGCGAGGGGCTCGCCTCGGTGCCGGGCGTCGACATCGTCGGCGTCTGGCCGACCGCCGAGCCGCAGGGCGCGTTCCCCGACGCCGCGGTGATCGGCCAGGTCGCCGCGTCCCCGGCGCGCGGCCCGATGATCCTCGCCGACGCGGTGCCCGCCCTGCTCAGCGGCGACTGGGCCGGGCTCGCCGAGACCGGGGGCGGGGACGGCCCCGGACTCGTCCACGCCAGCGTGCACGGCCTGGCGGGCGTGCGGCTGCCCGAGCTCGCGCCGCTGCGCCCCCGCTCGTTCACCGCTCCGGACGGCACCCAGTACGCCATCTGCCCGATGGAGGGCGGCGACGGGCGCGGGCTCGTGCTCGTGGCGGCCCGGACCGGCGCGCCGCCGTTCCACCGCACCGAGGTCGAACGGCTCGCGCAGCTCGTCGGCGCGGCCGAGGCGGTGCTGGGCGTGCGCGCGGCGGCGTGCGCGGCGGAGGGTTCCGCGGCCCGCACGGGTTGACGGCCCTGGCCTTCCGGCCCGGCGGGTCCTAGAGTCGCGTTCTAGATCCGTGCCGGTTCCTGGAGGTCGTCCATGGCCGAACTGCTCCGCCCGTACGCCGCCGCCCAGCCCGACGAGCCCGCGATCACCGACGAGCGGGGCGCCACCTCCTGGCGGGAGCTGAACGGCAGGACCGACCGGCTCGCGGGCGCGCTGCGCGGGCTCGGCCTCGGCACCGGCGACGCGATCGCGATCCACTCCGGCAACCGCCGCGAGCACTTCGAGCTGATGTGCGCGGCCGGGCACATCGGCCTGCGCTACGTGCTGGTCAACTGGCACTGGACGGCCCAGGAGCTGCGGTACGTCCTGGAGGACGCGGGCGCGAAGGCGCTGTTCTCCGAGGACGCGTTCGGCGACGTGGCCCGCGAGGCGTCCGAGGGGCTGGACCTGCGCGCGCGGGTCGCGCTCGGCGACGGCGTCGAGGGCTTCGCGCCGTACGAGGAGTTCCTCGCGTCGGGGCCCGAGGGGGAGCCGGACGGCCAGGTCATGGGCTTCCCGATGTTCTACACCTCGGGCACGACGGGGCGGCCGAAGGGCGTCAACCGCAAGCTCGTCGCCGCGGGCGCGCCGATCGAGACCGCCAAGCTGGTCGGCGACGTCTTCGCGGAGATCCTGCTGATCCCCGAGGGCGGCCGGACACTGCTGGTCGGGCCCGTCTACCACTCCGCGCAGTGGCTGTGGTCGTACGTCTTCCTGCTGGGCGGCCGTCCGGTCGTCATGCGCCGCGGCTTCGACCCGGCCGAGACGCTCCGCCTCATCGACGAGCACGGCATCACCAACGTGCACCTCGTCCCCACCCAGTTCGTCCGGCTGCTGCGCCTGGACGAGGCGGCGCGCGCCGCGTTCGACGGGTCGAGCCTGCGGGCGGTGTGGCACGGCGCCGCGCCGTGCTCGCCGGAGATCAAGCGGCGGATGATCGACTGGCTGGGCCCGGTCGTGCACGAGTACTACGGCTCCACCGAGGCGTCCGTCAACAGCGTGATCACCGCGGCGGAGTGGCTGGAGCGGCCGGGCAGCGTCGGCCGCCCGCTGCCGACCACCGAGGTGCGGATCCTGCGCGAGGACGGCGGGCCCGCCGCGCCGGGCGAGCGCGGGCAGATCTGGTTCCGCTACACCAGCGGCGACGACGTGGAGTACTGGGGCGACGAGGAGAAGACCGCGTCGGTGCACCGCGCGGACGGGCTGTTCACGACCGGCGACATCGGCTACTTCGACGAGGACGGCTACCTGTTCCTCGCCGACCGCGCCATCGACATGATCATCAGCGGCGGGGTGAACATCTACCCGGCCGAGATCGAGGGCGTCCTGATCACCCATCCGGCGGTCCGCGACGTGGCCGTCTTCGGCGTCCCGGACGAGGAGTTCGGCGAGCAGGTCAAGGCCGCCGTCGAACCGGCCGAGGGCGTGCGGCCGGCGCCGGAGCTGGCGGACGAGCTGATCGCGCACGTCCGGTCGTCCCTCGCGGGCTACAAGGCCCCGCGCTCGATCGACTTCGTCGCCGAGATGCCCCGCACCCCCACCGGCAAGCTCTACAAGCGCCTGCTGAAGGACCCGTACTGGCAGGACCGGGCCCAGCGCATCTGACGCCGGGCCCGCCCCCGGCGGGCCCGGTCAGTCCAGGAGAGCGAGGATCGCGGGGAGGTCGGTGAGGCCGGCGTCCGAGCCGAGGCCCTGGGCGACCGTCGCGGCGGCGGCCGTGCCCCAGCGGGCGCTCTCGTGGACGTCCTCGCCGCGCACGAGGCCGGTGATGAAGCCCGCGCAGTACGCGTCGCCGCAGCCGGTCGTGTCGACCACGTTCACGTCGATCGCAGGGATCCGCCGCACCGCGCCGTCCGTCGCCATCACCGACCCCGCCGCGCCGACCGTGACGACCGCGGTCCGGGGGCCGCGCTCCAGGAGGGCGAGGGCGGCCTTCTCCGGGTCGTCCTCGCCGGTCATGATCGCGGCCTGCTCCTCGTTCGGCAGGACGTGGTCGACGTAGGGCAGGAACGCGCCCGCCGCCGCGACCAGGTCGGGCAGGTTGGACAGCAGGTCCATGGTGACCGCGGTGCCGCCCGCCCGCGCCGCCGCGAGCGCCTCGAAGAACGCCGGGTCGTTCAGCCCGAACGTGACGTCCGGGCCGCCGAGGTGCACGACGTCCGCCGCCGCGAGCAGGCCCGGGTCCACCGCGGCCGGCGTGAGCGTGAGGTTGGCGCCCGGCACGTGGAAGGAGGGCCGGCCGCCGTCCGGGCGGATCGGCAGGATCGACGCGCTGGTCTGGTCGCCGGTGCGGCGGACGAGCCCGGTGGCGTCCACGCCGTTGCGCGTCAGGATCGCCACCAGCAGGTCGCCGAGGTCGTCGTCGCCGATCGCGCCGACCGAGACGACCTCGTTGCCGAGCCGGGCGAGCGCGACCGCCGTGCCCGCCGCCGCGCCGGCCGCCGTCACGCGGATCCGGTCGACGACGACGGTGTCCTGGCCGGCCGGGATCGCCTCGACGGGGCGGGCGAGCACGTCGAGGATGTGGGCTCCGAGCGCGACCACGGCCATGGCCGTACCCCCTCTTGATCGGCAGGGCCGTAGCGTACGCCCTGAGGCCCGTTGAACGTGAGAGGTATTCGCATGCTCCTGGAGAACGAGCGCGCCGCGCTCTGCGGGACCGGCCGCAAACTGGTGGAGAACGGCCTGGTGACGGGCGCGTCCGGCAACATCAGCGTCCGCTCGGGCGAGCTGGTGGCCGTCACGCCGGGCGGCGTCATGCTCGACCGGATGTCCCCGGCCGACTGCCCGGTCGTCACCATGGACGGCCGGCTCGCCGACGGCGGGCGCGCGCCGTCGTCCGAGACCCCGATGCACCTCGCCGTCTACGGGGCGGGCGACGCGGCGGCGATCGTGCACACCCACTCCACCTACGGGACGGTCGTCGCGAGCACCATGGCCGAGCTGCCGCCGATCCACTACAACATCCTGCTGCTCGGCGGGTCGGTGAAGGTCGCGGAGTACGCCACGTACGGCACCGAGGAGCTCGCCGCCAACGTGCGCGCGGCGCTCGCGGGCGGCCGGCGCGCCGCGCTGATGGCCAACCACGGCGGCGTCGCGCTCGGCGGCGACCTCGACGAGGCGTACGAGAACGCCCGCCTCCTCGAATGGCTCTGCGGCGTCTACGTCCGCGCCCGGATGATCGGCGAGCCGGCGGTGCTCACCCCGGAGCAGCTCGCCCAGGTGATCGAGCGCGGCCTCACCCCGCCCGAGTGGCCGCCCGTGTAACCTAGCGCTTGTTAGGTCGAACGAGAGGGTGCCCGCATGTCCTTCGTCCTGATCGGCAGGCCACGGCCGCACGTCACGCAGATCACGCTCAACCGCCCCGAGCGGATGAACGCGATGGCCTTCGACGTCATGGTGCCGTTCCGCGAGGCGCTGGAGGAGGTCGGCCGCGACAACGACACCCGCGTCGTCGTCGTCACCGGCGCGGGCCGCGGCTTCTGCTCGGGCGCCGACCTGGAGTCGCCGGGCCGCATCCCCGGCATCGAGGGCCTCACCGTCTCCACGATCGCGCTGCGCTCCATGGAGCTGCTGGACGACGTCATCACGGCGATGCGCCGCCTCCACCAGCCGGTCATCGCCGCCGTCAACGGCCCCGCGATCGGCGGCGGGCTGTGCCTCAGCCTCGCCGCCGACATCCGCCTCGCCGCCGAGGGCGCGTACTTCCGCGCGGCGGGCATCAACAACGGCCTCACCGCGAGCGAGCTCGGCCTCAGCTACCTGCTGCCGCGGGCGATCGGCTCCTCGCGCGCGTTCGAGATCATGCTGTCCGGCCGCGACGTGGACGCCGCCGAGGCCGAGCGGATCGGGCTGGTGTCGCGCGCCGTCCCGGGCGGCAAGCTCCTGGACGAGTGCTGCGACCTGGCCGAGCGCATCGCCGGGT
Organism: Actinomadura sp. J1-007; assembly: GCF_009793335.1. Classification (GTDB taxonomy): domain Bacteria; phylum Actinomycetota; class Actinomycetes; order Streptosporangiales; family Streptosporangiaceae; genus Spirillospora; species Spirillospora yumaensis. The sequence continues at coordinate 81,636 of NZ_WING01000002.1, forward strand.
TCAGCCGCCCCGGCGTCGAGCTGACCAAGCGGATGCTCTGGTCCGGCCTGGACGCGGGCAGCCTCGCGGCCCACATGGACCACGAGGGGCTGGGGCAGCTCTACGTCCGCCTCACCACCCGCAACTTCGAGGAGGCCATCGAGGCCCGCAAGCAGAACCGCCCCCGGTCTTCGGCGACTGAGCGCGCCGCGCCGGTGCGCCGCCGCGCCGCCGTGCGGCCGTCCCGCGCCGGGGGTGGTGGCGCGGGCGGCGGGCCGTGGCAGGCTGCGGCCGTGCCCAGGCTCTCCCCGGACGACGCGCGGCGGCGGCTCATGACGGTCCCGGTCGTACGGCTCGCGACCGCCGACGAGCACGGGCGCCCGCACCTGGTGCCCGTCACGTTCACCGTCCACCGGGGCAGCGTCTACACGGCCGTGGACCACAAGCCGAAGAGCACCCGCGACCTGCGGCGGCTCGCCAACGTCCGCGCCAACCCCCACGTGAGCCTGCTCGCCGACCACTACGAGGACGACTGGGACCGGCTCTGGTGGGTCCGCGTGGACGGCAGCGCGCGCCTGATCGAGGACGCGGCCGGGATGGCGGAGCCGGTCCGGCTGCTGCGCGCCCGCTACCCGCAGTACCGCGACCGCGTCCCCGAGGGCCCCGTCATCGCCGTCACGATCGACCGCTGGACGGGCTGGACGGCGTCCGCCTGAACCCGCGCGGGCGGCGCGGGCGGACGCCGCGGGCGGACGTCAGTCCCAGGCGGCGCCGACGCGCGCGAGGTGGTCGGCGTACTCGATCCGTTCGCGCCACGCGGGCGGCCAGGCGTCCATGCCGAGGCGGGCGCCCGCGAACGAGCCCGCCAGGCACGCGATGGAGTCGGAGTCGCCGGAGCTGGCCGCGCCGCGCCAGATCGCCGACACCGGGTCGTCCGGGAAGAGCAGGAAGCAGAGGAGCCCGGTCATCAGGGCCTCCTCGGCGATCCAGCCCGCGCCCGTCTGGAGGCACGGGTCGGAGTCGCGGTCGGGACGGGCGAGGGCGGCGTCGAGGCGGTCGAGCGCCCGCAGGCACTCGTCCCAGCCGCGCGCGATGAACGCCTCGGGGGAGTCGATGGCGGGCCGCTGCCACAGCGCGCCGAGCCAGCGCTCGTGGTAGGTGGTGCGTTCGGCGTGGCAGTGGTCGCGCAGCGCGGCCGGCAGGTCGGACGGGGCCATGCCCTCGCGCAGCCACCAGACGGCGTACGCGGTGAGCTCGCTGGCGGCGAGGCCGGTCGGATGGCCGTGCGTCATGGCCGCCTGGAGCTGCGCGGCGCCCGAGCGCTGCTCCGCGCTGAGGCCGGGAGCGAGGCCGACGGGGGCCACGCGCATGTTGGCCCCGCAGCCCTTGGAGCCGTGCTGCGTCGCCTCGACCCACGGCACGCCGCCCGACAGCCCCCGGCAGGCGCGCAGGCAGGTGTTGCCCGGCGCGCGGTTGTTGTCGGGGCTGTGCAGCCAGTCGACGAAGCGCCGCCGCCACATCGGCGTGACCAGGTCGGGGGTGAACGGGGGTTGGCCAGGGCGTCCAGCAGGCCGTCCGCGACGGCGAGCGCCATCTGCGTGTCGTCGGTGACGAGGGCCGGGTCGCCGGTGAGGTCGCGGGGGCCGTCGAGGCCGTTGCGCCGGACGATCTGCTTCATGGTGAGGAACTCGGTCGGCGCTCCGAGCGCGTCCCCGTACGCCAGCCCGAAGATCGCCCCGCTCGCCCGCTGTGTCGCCATCCGCCCTATTGTTCCGCATGCGCGCGGCGGAACGCGCCCGGCGTGACCCCGAAGTACCGCACGAACCAGCGGGTCAGGTGGCTCTGGTCCGCGAAGCCCGTCCCGGCCGCGACGTCCCCGATCGGCTCGCCCGAGGCGAGCAGGGCGCGCGCGGCGCGCAGCCGGAGCTGGCGCTGGTAGTCGCTCGGCGACATGCCGTGCGCCTTCTGGAACGCCCGGTACAGCGCGAAGCGGCTGCACCCGGCCGCGCGCGCCAGCTCGTCGGCCGGGACGTCGTCCAGCGGGGCGTCGTGGAGCCGCCGCCGGGCCCGTTCGGCGATCCGCGCCGTGGCGGCGGGCGCCGCCGGACGGACCGGCGCGGTCGCCGCCCGCCGCACCATCGACCCGACCGTGGCCGTCAGCAGCTCGTCGCGCCGCAGCGCGGGGGCGCCGCCGAGCAGCGCGGCGTGCAGGGCCCGCAGGTTGCGGGCGAGGACGGGGTCGTCCAGCACGGGCGCGTCGAAGAGGGGCAGGGCGGCGCGCCGGTCCGCGATGTCGGCGAGGACGCCGGAGACCAGGTCCGGGCCGAGGTGGACGATCCGGTAGGTGAACCCGAGCGCGTCGGCGGCGTGCCCGTCGTGCGGGTCGTCCGGGTTGAACGCGATCACCATCCCGGCGGCGCTGGTGTGCGCGGCGCCCCGGCAGGTGAACGCCTGGTGCCCGTCCTCGGTGACGCCGAACGAGTAGGTCTCGTGGCTGTGCCGGTGGTAGACGTGCCGCTCGAAATGGGCGTGCATCGCCTCCAGCGCCCCGTCGTCCGACCGCCAGTACCGGGCCCAGTCGCCCGTCCCGTCCCGCATCGTCCCAGGTTACGGCGTACGGCCGCCGCGCCGGGCCCGCGGGCTTCGGGGGCGCGCACGAGCGTTCAAGACGGCCGGGGGCGGGCGGCGGCAGGGTGCGGGGATGCGTTTCGACACCAAGATCGGGATCGTGGTCCGCTCCGACCTGGCCGCCTGGCAGCGGCTCAACGTGACCGCGTTCCTCGCCAGCGCCGTCGCCGGGGTGGACGGCATCCTCGGCGAGCCGTACGAGGACGGCTCCGGCAACCGCTACCTCCCGATGTTCGGGCAGCCCGTCCTGGTCTACGAGGCGGACGCCGAGGGGCTCGCCCGCGTGCACGCGCGGGGCCTGGCGCGCGGCGCGGACATGGCCGTCTACATCGAGGAGATGTTCAAGACCGGCAACGACGTGGACAACCGCGCCGCCGTCCGCGCCGTGGACGCCGAGGGCATGCCCCTCGTCGGGCTGGCCGTCCACGGCCCGAGGAACGGGATCGACAAGATGCTCAAGGGCCTCCGCCTCCACCCGTGAGCCGCACCCGGGGCCGGGAGCCGTCCCGGGCGCGGGGCTCGGCGCGGCTCAGGCGGGGACGATCCCGGCCAGGGCGGCGAGGCGTTCGCGGTGGACGTCCGGGGCGCCGAAGAGCTGCCGGGACCCGTGGGCGCGCTTGAAGTACAGGTGCGCGTCGTGCTCCCACGTGAAGCCGATCCCGCCGTGGATCTGGATGCCCTCGCCCGCGACGCCGGCGTAGGCGTCCGAGCAGTACGCCTTGGCGAGCGCGGCGGCGGCCGGGAGCTCCCCGGGGGCCTCGTCGGCGACCGCCGCCGCGTTCAGCACCGCCGAGCGCGCCGACTCCACCTGCACGAACATGTCGGCGCAGCGGTGCTTGACCGCCTGGAACGACCCGATCGGGCGGCCGAACTGGCGCCGCACCTTGGCGTACTCCACGGTCATGTCGAGGGTCCGCTGCGCCCCGCCGAGCTGCTCGGCGGCGAGCGCGACGGCCGCGACGTCGTAGGCCCGCTGCACGGCGTCCGCCGCGTCGCCCGCGATCCGCCGCGCGGGGACGTCGGTGAGGACCAGGCGCGCGAGCCTGCGGGTCTGGTCGACGGTGGGCAGTACGGTCCGCGCGAGAGCGCCCGACTCCGCCGCCGCGTCCGCGTCCACCGCGAACAGCGCCGTCTCCCCGCCGTACGGCACGGCCGCGAGGACGAGGCCCGCGACGTGGCCGTCCAGGACGTAGGTCTCGGCGCCGCTGAGCGTCCACGCGCCGCCCTCCTCGCGGGCGGTGAGCGACGCGCCGTCCACGAGCGTCGCGATCGTCTCGCCGGACGCGATGCCCGGCAGCAGGTCGCGGCGGGCCCCGCCGTCGCCGCACGCGGACAGGGCGGTCGCGGCCAGAGCGACGGTCGCGAGGTAGGGGGAGCACACCAGGGCGCGGCCCATCTCCTCGAAGACGACCGCCAGCTCCCGCACCCCGAACCCGGCCCCGCCGTGCTCCTCGGGGACCGCCAGGCCCTGGAGCCCGAGCTCGCCCGCCATCCGCGCCCAGACGGCCGGGTCGTACCCCTCCGGGGTCTCCATCAGCCGCCGCACCTCGGCGCTCGGGACCGGTCGGCGAAGAACCGGCGCAGCGTCGCGCGCAGCTCCCGCTGCTCCTCGGTGTGGGCGAGCTCCATCCGCGGCCTCCCGGGGTCCGACCGTCACGTGCACCGCACCCTACCAAGCGGATGCTTGGTAGGGATTGTGCCGTACGGGCCCCGGGCCGCCAAGGCCGGGGCCCGTACGGCGGGCGGGTCCGCGCGAGCCGGGCGCGGGAGCGGCCGGTCAGGGGGCCCAGTCGTGCGGGCCGAGCGTGTAGCCGTCCGCGGTGGAGTGCAGGTGGTTCGCCGAGACCAGGTGGGAGAGCGCCGCCCAGATCTCCTCCTCCGGGCGGTCGATCTGCGCCGTGAGCGTCCCGATGTCGGCCGCGCCCCCGGCCTTGTCGATCTCGGCGACCGCCTCGTACACCGCCAGCTCGAAGTCGGACAGTTCCTGGACGTCGCCGCGTTCCTCGGTCATGTGACGGGCCTTCCCGTTCCGCGCCGGTTCAATGACGTCGGCGGAACGGGACGCGCGGCGGCCCCCGGGGCGGGGGTCAGCCGTAGCGCTTGAGCTCGTGGAAGAAGCCGGGCACCGTGCGCAGCTCGCCGGACGCGGTGACCTGGTCGTACACGTAGCGGGCCACGGCGAGGTCGAGGACGCCGAGGCCGAACGGGGAGAAGATCACCGGCCGGTCGGCGGGCGGGGCCGCGGCGCCGGTGAGGACGTCGTAGAGCGTGCCGGCGACGAAGTCGCGGCCGCCGGTCAGCTGCTCGGCGAGGTGCGGGGAGGTGTTCGCCTTCAGGCAGTGCTCGACGTCGTCCACCACGTTGTACGCCGACAGGATGATCTCGGGGGAGAGGTCGCGCAGCGAGACGTGCAGGACGAGCGGGGCGTGGTCGAACCACCGGGGGTCGGTGACGTGCGGCTCGCCCGCGACGGTCGCGAAGACGACCAGGTCGGACGAGCGGATCAGGTCCTCGGCCTTGTCGTGGATCGTGAACTCGCCCGGCCCGGTCCGCCGCAGGTATCCGGTGAAGCCCTCGGCGTGCTCGTGCGACAGGTCGTGGACGCCGACCGCGTCGAACGCGAACCCGTTCCCGACGAGGTAGGCGTGGATGTAGCGGGCGATCAGGCCGGCGCCGACGAACCCGACCCGGCGGGGCCGCGCGCCGCGCCGGTCGGCGAGCGCCGCGGCGGCGAGCGCGGCGGACGCGGCGGTCCGTGCGGCGCTGATGATCGAGCTCTCCAGGCAGGCGAACGGGTAGCCGGTCTCGGCGTCGTTCAGGATGAGCACGGCCGAGGCGCGCGGGAGGCCGTTGGCCACGTTGCCGGGGAAGCTGGAGATCCACTTGATCCCGTGCACGTCCACGTCGCCCTGGACGGAGGCGGGCAGCGCGATGATCCGGTCGGACGGCCGGTCGGGGAAGCGCAGGAAGTAGGAGTCGGGGTTGACCGTGCGCCCCTCGCCGTGCAGCCGGTACGCGGCCTCCACCATCCGGGTGACCTGCTCCTCGCGGCCGCCGATGGCCGCGTGGACCTGCTCGCCGGAGATGACGGCGAAGGCTGGGGGCTCGGACATGTTCCGCGACTCCTTGATGATCAGACGCCGAGGATATCGGCGCCGGGCTGGCCGAGCTCGGCGGTGAGCTCGGAGAAGTGCTCGCGCAGCCACGACTCGTCGTAGATGGAGTCGAGGTAGCGCTCGCCGAGATCGGGGGCGATCGCCGCCGCGACGGGCCGTTCGCCGGGGTACTTCTCGGCGAGCCAGCGGGCCGCGCCCGACACGACCGTGCCGGTGGACCCGCCGAACAGGAACCCGCGCGACGCGAGCGCGTGCACGGTGCGGATCGTGTCGGTCTCCGGGACGTGCACCACGTCGTCGACGTACGACTCGTCGACCAGCCCGGGGCGGCTGCTCGTGCCGAGGCCCGGCACCATGCGCCGCTCGGGATGCCGCCGAACGTCACGGAGCCGACCGCGTCGATCGCCACGATCGTGACCGGCCGGCCGCGCTCGCGGAAGTAGCGCGCGCAGCCCATCAGGGTGCCCGTCGTGCCCGCCCCGACGAACAGGACCTCCAGGTCGGGGAACTGCCGGTCGATCGCGGGCGCGGTGCCGCGGTAGTGCGCGATCCAGTTGTTGTCGTTGGCGTACTGGTTGAGCCAGACGTACCCGGCGCCCGACTCGCACAGGCCCCGGACGTACCGGATGCGGCTGTCGAGGTAGCCGCCGTTGGCGTCCTGCCGGGAGATCACCCGCACCTCGGCGCCGAGCGCCCGCATCACCCGCACCGAGGCGGGGTTGCAGCGCGGGTCGGTGACGCACACGAACCGGTAGCCGCGGCTCGCCGCGATCAGGCTGAGCGCGATGCCGAGGTTGCCGGAGGAGGACTCGACGATGGTCGAGCCCGGGGCGAGCGCGCCGTCCCGCTCGGCCGCCTCCACCATCGCGGCGGCGGCCTTGAGTTTCACCGAGCCGGCGAAGTTGAATCCCTCGCATTTGAGGTAGAGCGGAATGTCGAGTACCGGCTTCAGATCCACGTAAAGGTCGTCGACGTTAAAGTCCTGCGGCGAGGTGATGAGGGGCACGCTGCCACCCTTAAATGCATGACAATTGACGGTGACGGGGGAAGTGGATGGTGATCCTCGCGCAATTAATGGCCGTTCCCCGCCTTCCCCCGAAGTTCGCCGCGGGGCAGGTGTGACGCGACCGTGGCGGAGCATCACCGTACCTTCGGGCATGGCACCCCGCAACCCCCGACTTACCCACGAGTAGGGTCTAATGCGTGTAATCCGCCGCGCTTCTGGCCGGGCCCGGACATAAGCTATGGGCCCCGCTCATTTGGTGATGACGGTAGAGAAGTCCTACAGCACGGAGAGTAAACATGAATGCTCGCGGTCCCGCCGCCGACCGGCTGCCCGGCCCGGACGGGCTCCCCGCGCTCGCGGTCACGGCCGCCGAGGCCGCGCGCGCCCGCGAGCTCGCCGTCCGGCACGGCATGGTCCACGAGCACCCCGTCGACCTGCGCGAACCCGTCATCGCGACGGTCGAGCGGACCGCCGCCGAGCGGGACCGCCCCGCCGTCGCCGACCGCGCCCGCGCCCTGTCGTACGCCGAGCTCGCCGGGGAGGCCCGCCGCCTCGCGACGCTGCTGGAGGAGTCGGGCGTCACGCCCGGCACGGTCGTCGGCGTCGGCGGCGAGCGCTGCGCCGCGGTGATCGCCGCGTTCCTCGCGATCGAGCTGGTCGGGGCGCTGTACGTCCCGGCGGACGAGACCTGGCCGGCCGCGCGCGTCCGCGACGTCCTCGCGCAGGCGGGCGCGCCCGTGCTGCTCGCCGTGGACGCCGGCGCGACCGCGCCCGCCCTGCTGGAGGGCGCCGCCGCCGCGGGCTGCCGCGTCGTGCGCGCCGAGGCCGCCGCGCGGTGCGCGCCGTGGCGCGGCGAGCCCAGGCTGGAGAGCCTCGACCAGCCCCGGTACGTGCTGTTCACCTCGGGGTCCACCGGCCGCCCGAAGGGCGCGGTGGTGGAGCACCAGGGGATGGTCAACCACCTGTACGCCAAGATCCTGGATCTGGGGCTGACCGGCGCCGACGCCGTCGCGCAGACCGCCCCGCTCGGCTTCGACATCTCGGTCTGGCAGATGCTCGCGCCGCTGCTCGTCGGCGGGCGGGTGGACGTGGTCGGCGACGACGTCGGGCACGACTCGCACGCGTTCGCCCGCGCGGTGGACGAGCGCGGCATCACGGTGGTCGAGCTGGTCCCGACCATGGTCAGGCACCTGCTGGACGATCTGGCGGACGCGCCCGCGGGCTCCCTCGGCGGGCTGCGGTGGATGATCGCGACGGGGGAGGAGCTGCCCGCCGAGCTGTCGCGCCGCTGGCTGGCCGCGATGCCGCACGCCCGGCTGCTCAACGCCTACGGGCCGACCGAGTGCTCCGACGACGTGACGCACCACACCGTCACCGCCGCCGACCTGGAGCTGCTGCGGCTGCCGATCGGCACGCCCGTCGCCAACACCGCCCTCTACGTGCTCAGGCAGGACGAGGACGGCTCGTGGACGGCCTGCGACGCGGGCGAGACGGGCGAGCTGTTCGTCGGCGGCGTGTGCGTCGGGCGCGGCTACCTGGGCGATCTCGAACGGACGCGGGCCGCGTTCTACCGCGACCCGTTCGCCGCCACCCCGACCGGCCGGCTGTACCGGACGGGCGACGCGGTCCGGCTGCTGCCGGCCGGCGCGGGCGGCGAGGACCGGCCGACCCTCCAGTACCTCGGCCGGGTGGACCGGCAGGTCAAGATCTCGGGCGTGCGGATGGAGCTGGGCGAGATCGAGGCCGTGCTCCAGCGGCACCCGGCCGTCGGCGCGGCGGCGGTCGTGGTGCACGAGTACCCCGCCTCGCCCGGCCGCCGCGGTGAGGACTCCGTTAACCGTCCGTAACCGGGCCGCCGCGCATCGGTCGCCGACCGTTGTCACATGACGAGCGTCCGATGCGCACGGCGGCCCGGACGGGGACGGAGAGTTTGTCACTCCCGTGAGCAATTCCTGGGGTCAAGTTCTACTTTCGAGGGGATTGCGAGGCATGTGACAGGCTGGTTAACTGTGGCTCCGCTACTCCTGAGTAGAGACGCGGGCCGAGGGTGGGACCCCCGGAGCGGAAAGCGACGGCGCTCTGTACCGAGGAGAACACGCGGCGCAAGGCTGCGCCGGGTGCGGGCGAGGCGTTCCCGGCGGACTCGGGGAAAGGGGACGGGGTCAGCCCGAAAGAACTGTGGTCACTTCTTCTTTCTCGTGCCCCCGGGCGGCCGGCGGCCCCCGTTCTCGGGCATAAAGTAAACCCCTCTCAGACCGGGAAAGCACTGCTTGATGTCGTCCTCCGAGTACGTTCCTCTCTCCGCCGCGCAGCGCAGTGTCTGGTACGCGCAGCAACTGGCGCCGCGAACCCCGATCCACATCGCGCAGTACATCGAGATCGAGGGCCCGGTCGACCACGCGCTGTTCGACCGGGTGGCGCGAATCGCGGCGCACGAGGGAGAGGCGATGAACGTCCGCCTCACCGAGGTCGACGGAATTCCGCACCAGGTGTTCGTCCCCGAGGCGGCCGCGACCATTCCGCTGCTGGACCTGAGCGCGGAGGACGACCCGCGCGCCGCGGCGCGGGCGTGGATGCGCGACCGGATGGCCGAGCCGCTCCCGCTCGACGCCGACCCCCTGTGGGTCACGGCGCTGCTGCGGCTCGCCCCCGACCTGCACTGGTGGTTCATCCGCGCCCACCACGTCATCCAGGACGCCTACAGCGGCTCGATCGTCAGCCGCCGCGCCGCCGAGATCTACACGACGCTCGCGAACGGCGGCGAGTACGTCCCCGCGCAGCACGGCTCCTACCGCGCGGTCCTCGCGGCCGAGGAGGAGTACCGGGCCTCGGAGAAGTTCGAGCGGGACCGCGCGTACTGGACCGAGCGGTTCGCCGACCGCCCGGTCGCGGTGAGCCTGGCCGAGGAGATGGCCGCCCCGACCGCCGACTACCTCAGCCGCATCACCGTGATCCCGCCGGACCAGACCGCGGACCTCGCGGTCGGCGCGCGGCGGCTCCGCACCGCCACGCAGGGCCTCGCGATCGCCGCCACCGCCGCGTACGTCGCCCGGATGACCGGCACCGACGACGTGATCCTCGGCCTCGCCGTCAGCGGCCGCACCTCGCAGCTCGCGCTGGAGACCCCGGCGATGCTCGCCACGATCCTCCCGCTGCGGGTGTCCGTCCGCCCGGACATGACGGTCGAGCAACTGGTGCGCACCGCGACCCGGGCGAGCGCGCGGGCGCTGCGGCACCAGCGCTACCGGCGCGAGGACCTGCTGCGCGACCTGCGGCTGCTCGGCGAGCGGCGGCGGCTGTACGGCCCGGTCATCAACATCATGGCGTTCGACTACCGGCTCGACTTCGCGGGCCTGCCCGCCCGGATGCACGCCATCACGACCGGCCCGATCGACGACCTGTCGATCAACATCTACGACAACTTCGACGGCAACGGCATGCGCATCGACTTCGAGGCGCATCCCGACCTGTACGCCGAGGACGAGGTCGCCGCCCACCAGGAACGCTACGTCCGGTTCCTGCGGACGCTCGGCGAGGTGGACCCCGCCACCCCGCTCCGCGACGTCGAACTCCTCGACGACGCCGAACGCGCCCTCGTCCTCCACGGCTGGAACGACACGTCCGCGCCGGTCGAGCCCGCCGTCGCCCCCGAGCTGGTGGAGGCCCAGGCCGCCCGGACGCCCGACGCCCCGGCGGTCGTCCACGACGGCACCGCCCTGACGTACGCCGAGCTGAACGCCCGCGCCAACCGGTTGGCGCGTCTTCTGATCGGGCGTGGGGTGGGGCCTGAGGATTTCGTGGCGTTGGCTCTGCCTCGTTCGGCGGATCTGGTGGTGGCGGCGCTGGCGGTGCTGAAGGCGGGCGCGGCGTACCAGCCGATCGACCTGGCCTATCCGGCCGACCGGATCGCGTTCATGCTGGAGGACGCCGCGCCCAAGTGCGTCATCACGACCGGGGACGCCGACCTGCCCGGCGACACCCCGCGCGTCGAGCTGGACGCCCTCGACCTGCGCGGCGGCGTCCCCAGCGACTCCGGCACCGATGTGACCGACGTGACCGACGCGGAGCGGATGCGTCCGCTGCGGCCGGAGAACGCCGCGTACGTGATCTACACGTCCGGTTCCACCGGCCGCCCCAAGGGCGTCGTCGTCTCGCACGCCAATGTGGTGGATTTCTGTGCGTGGGCGAAGGGGGATTTCGGGCCTGATCGGTTGGCTCGGGTGTTGTTCTCGACGTCGTTGAATTTCGATGTGTCGGTGTTCGAGTGGTTGGCGCCGTTGACGGTGGGCGGGCAGGTCGAGGTGGTGCGTGACCTGCTGGAGGTCGCCGAGCGCGGGGGTTGGGAGGGGACGCTGGTCAGCGGCGTGCCGTCCGCGATGTCCGCGCTGCTCGCCACCGGCTCCGCCGACCTGCGCGCGGGCGACGTCGTGCTCGCGGGGGAGGCGCTCCCCGCGCAGCTCGTCCGCGACCTGCGCGACAGGCTGCCCGGCGCGCGGATCGCCAACATCTACGGCCCGACCGAGGCGACCGTCTACGTCACCGCCTGGTACGACGACGGCAACACCGGCGGCCACGCCCCGATCGGCGCGCCGCTCGCCAACACCCGCGCCTATGTGCTGGACGCCGCGCTGAAGCCCGTCCCGGCCGGTGTGCCGGGCGAGCTGTATCTCGCGGGTTCCGGGCTGGCGCGCGGCTATCTGCACCGTTCCGGCTTGAGCGCCGAACGGTTCGTCGCGTGCCCGTACGGCGCGCCGGGCGAGCGGATGTACCGGACCGGCGACCTGGTCCGGTGGAACGCGGACGGGCAGATCGAATATCTCGGCCGCCTCGACCACCAGGTCAAGGTCCGCGGGTTCCGGATCGAGCTGGGCGAGATCGAGACCGCCCTCGCCCGGCACCCCGCCGTGGCGCAGAGCGTCGTGATCGCCCGCGAGGACGCCGCCGGCGACACCGCGCTCGTCGCCTACGCCGTCCCCGCCCCGGGCCGTACGGCCGACCCAGCCGAGCTCAAGGCGTTCGCCGCCCGCGCGCTCCCCGAGTACATGGTCCCGACGGCGGTCGTGCCGCTGGACGCGATGCCGCTGAACCCCAACGGCAAGCTCGACCGCGCCGCCCTGCCCGCCCCCGACTTCTCCGCGGCGGTCACCGACCGCGCGCCGCGCGACGCCCGCGAGGAGGCCCTCTGCGGCATCTTCGCCGACGTCCTCGGAGTCGAACGGGTCGGCATCGACGACGACTTCTTCGCCCTCGGCGGCGACTCCCTCAAGGCCACCCGCGTCGTCTCACGCGCCCGCGCGGCGCTGGACGTCGAGCTGCCCGTCCGGGCCCTGTTCGAGGCCCCGAACGTCGCCGCGCTCGCCGCGCTGGTCGCCGGGGACGGCGGCGACGCCGGGGCGGCGCGGCCCGCGCTCGTCCCCGCCGAGCGGCCCGACCCGCTTCCGGTGTCGTACGCGCAGCGGCGGCTGTGGTTCCTGAACGACCTCGAAGGCCCCTCCGCGACGTACAACATCCCGATCCCGCTGCGCCTCACCGGACGGCTCGACCTCGCCGCCGTCCGCGCGGCGATGCGGGACGTCCTCGCCCGCCACGAGCCGCTCCGGACGGTGTTCACCGAGATCGGCGGCGAGCCGTACCAGCGGATCCTGCCGCCGGACGAGGCCGGCGCCGAGCCGGAGCTCGTCGCGGTGGAGCCGGACGGGCTCGCGGCGGCGGTCCTCGCGGCGGCGACCCGCGGGTTCGACCTGACGGCCGAGCCGCCGATCCGCGCGACCGTGTTCCGGCTCGGCCCGGACGACCACCTGCTGCTGCTCGTCCTGCACCACATCGCCGGGGACGGCTGGTCGATGGAGCCGCTCGCCCGCGACGTGATCACCGCGTACGCGGCGCGCGCCGAGGGCAGGGCGCCGGAGCGGGAGCCGCTCCCGGTGCAGTACGCCGACTACGCGCTCTGGCAGCGCGCCGTCTTCGGCGACGAGGACGACCCGGACAGCCTGATCGCCCGCCAGGTCGCGTACTGGAAGGACGCGCTCGCCGGGCTGCCGCAGGAGCTGGAGCTGCCCGCCGACCGGCCCCGCCCGCCGCGCGCGTCGTACCGGGGCGCGCAGGCCCCGTTCACGCTGCCCGCCGACCTGCACGCCGCGCTCGCCGGGCTCGCCCGCGACCACCAGGCGAGCCTGTTCATGGTGCTCCAGGCCGCGCTCGCCACCGTGTTCACCCGCCTCGGCGCGGGCACCGACATCCCGATCGGCTCGCCCATCGCGGGCCGTACGGACGAGGCCCTCGACGACCTGGTCGGCGTGTTCGTCAACACCCTCGTGCTGCGCACCGACACCTCCGGCGACCCCACCTTCGCCGAGCTGCTCGCCCGCGTCCGCGAGACCGACCTCGCCGCGTACGCCCACCAGGACGTCCCGTTCGAACGGCTCGTCGAGGTGCTCAACCCGCAGCGGTCGATGGCGCGGCACCCGCTGTTCCAGGCGATGATCTCGGTGCAGAGCAACCCGGCGGCGCGCGTGGAGCTGCCCGGCCTGACCGTCGCCGTCGAACCGGTCGACCCGGGCGTCTCCCGGTTCGACCTGTGCCTGCTGGTCGAGGAGACCGAGGACGCGGACGGCGCGCCCGCCGGGATCGACTGCCGGCTGGAGTACGCGCTCGACCTGTTCGACGAGGGCACCGCCCGGCTGGTGGCCGAGCGCCTGCACCGCCTCCTCGCCCAGGTCGCCGCCGACCCGTCCCTGCGCCTCGGCGAGATCGAGCTGCTCGGCCCCGCCGAACGCCACCTGGTCCTGACCGGCTGGAACGACACCGCCGTCCCGGCCCCCCGCGACGCCGCCGTCCCCGGCCTGGTGGAGGCGCAGGCGGCGCGGACGCCCGACGCGACCGCCGTCGTCTCCGGCGACGTCTGGCTCACCTACCGGGAGCTGAACGCCCGCGCCAACCGGTTGGCGCGTCTTCTGATCGGGCGTGGGGTGGGGCCTGAGGATTTCGTGGCGTTGGCTCTGCCTCGTTCGGCGGATCTGGTGGTGGCGGCGCTGGCGGTGCTGAAGGCGGGCGCGGCGTACCAGCCGATCGATCTCGCCTACCCGGCCGACCGCATCGCGTTCATGCTGGACGACGCGTCGCCCGCGTGCGTGCTGACCACGACCGACGCGGTGCTGCCCGGCGGTACGCCGCGCGTGGAGCTGGACGTCCTGGATCTGCGCGGTGTCTCCGGCACCGATGTGACCGACGCGGAGCGGGTGCGTCCGCTGCGTTCGGAGAGCGCCGCGTATGTGATCTACACGTCCGGTTCGACGGGCCGCCCGAAGGGTGTCGTCGTCTCGCATGCGAATGTGGTGGATTTTTGTGCGTGGGCGAAGGGTGATTTCGGGCCTGATCGGTTGGCTCGGGTGTTGTTCTCGACGTCGTTGAATTTCGATGTGTCGGTGTTCGAGTGGTTGGCGCCGTTGACGGTGGGCGGGCAGGTCGAGGTGGTGCGTGACCTGCTGGAGGTCGCCGAGCGGGGGGGTTGGGAGGGGACGCTGGTCAGCGGCGTGCCGTCCGCGATGTCCGCGCTCATCGCGCGCGGCGGCCTCAAGCTCTCCGCCGCCGACGTCGTCCTCGCGGGCGAGGCGCTGCCGCCCCACCTGGTCCAGGACCTGCGGGCCCTGCTGCCGGACGCCCGGATCGCCAACATCTACGGCCCGACCGAGGCGACCGTCTACGTCACCGCCTGGTACGACGACGGCGGCGCGGACGGGTTCGCGCCGATCGGCCGTCCCCTCGCCAACACCCGCGCGTACGTGCTGGACGCCGGGCTGCGACCCGTTCCGCCGGGTGTGGCGGGCGAGCTCTACATCGCGGGTTCCGGTCTGGCGCGCGGCTACCTGCACCGTTCCGGTCTGACCGCCGAACGGTTCGTCGCGTGCCCGTACGGCGCGCCCGGCGAGCGGATGTATCGGACCGGCGACCTGGTCCGGTGGAACGCGGACGGGCAGATCGAGTACCTCGGCCGTCTCGACCACCAGGTCAAGGTCCGCGGGTTCCGGATCGAGCTGGGCGAGATCGAGACCGCCCTCGCCCGGCACCCCGCCGTGGCGCAGAGCGTCGTGATCGCCCGCGAGGACGCCGCCGGCGACACCGCGCTCGTCGCCTACGCCGTCCCCGCGGCCGGGGACGCCTCGGCGCTCGACCCGGCCGCGCTGAAGCTCTTCGCCGCGCGGACGCTGCCGGAGTACATGGTGCCGCCGGTGATCGTGCCGCTGGACGCGATGCCGCTGAACCCCAACGGCAAGCTCGACCGCGCCGCCCTGCCCGCCCCCGACCTTGCCACTGCGGCGACCGGGCGGGCCGCCCGGGACGCCCGCGAGGAGATCCTCTGCGGGATCGTCGCCGAGGTGCTCGGCCTGCCGCGCGCCGGGATCGACGACGACTTCTTCGACCTCGGCGGCGACTCCCTCAAGGCCACCCGCGTCGTCGCCCGCGCCCGCGCCGCCCTGGGCGTCGAACTGCCCGTCCGGGCCCTGTTCGAGACCCCGACGGTCGCCGGCCTCGCCGCCCGGCTCGCCGCGCCCGGCGAGGACGGCGCCCCCCGGCCCGTGCTGCGGCCCGTCCCGCGCCCCGACCCGCTGCCCGTCTCGTACGCGCAGGAACGGCTCTGGTTCCTCAACCAGCTCGAAGGCCGCACCGCGACGTACAACATGCCGATCCCGCTGCGGCTCACCGGCCCGCTGGACTACGACGCGATGCGCGCGGCCCTGCGCGACGTCGTCGCCCGGCACGAGTCGCTGCGGACCGTGTTCGGCGACGCCGACGGCGAACCGCACCAGATCGTCCTGGACCCCGGCGACGCCGGCGTGCCGCTGAGCGTGGCGGACGCGCCGGACGACGACCTGCGCGGCGTGCTGTTCACGGCCGCCACGCGCGGCTTCGACCTCACCCGCGAACCGCCCGTCCGCGCCCACCTGTACCGCCTCGGCCGCGACGCGGAGGGACGCGACGAGCACCTGCTGCTGCTCGTCCTGCACCACATCGCCGGGGACGGCTGGTCGATGGCGCCGCTCGCCCGCGACGTGATCACCGCCTACCTGGCCCGCCGCGGCGGCGAGGCCCCCGGCTGGGCGCCGCTGCCGGTGCAGTACGCCGACTACGCGCTCTGGCAGCGCGACCTGCTCGGCTCCGAGGACGACCCGGACAGCCCCGCCGCGCGGCAGCTCGCGTACTGGAAGGACGCCCTCGCGGGACTGCCCGACCAGATCGCGCTGCCCGCCGACCGGCCCCGCCCGGACCGCGCCTCCTACCGGGGCGGCCAGGTCGCCTTCGAGATCCCCGAGGAGCTGCACGAGGGGCTCGCCGAGCTGGCCCGCGACCACCACGTCAGCGTGTTCATGGTGCTCCAGGCCGCGCTCGCCGCCCTGCTCACCCGCCTCGGCGCCGGAACGGACGTGCCGATCGGCTCGCCCATCGCGGGCCGTACGGACGAGGCCCTGGACGACCTGGTCGGCGTGTTCGTCAACACCCTCGTCCTGCGCACCGACACGTCCGGCGACCCGGCGTTCGCCGAGCTGCTCACCCGGGTCCGCGAGGCCGACCTCGCCGCGTACGCGCACCAGGACGTCCCGTTCGAACGGCTCGTCGAGGTGCTCAACCCGGTGCGGTCCCTCGCCCGGCACCCGCTGTTCCAGGTGATGCTGACCCTCCAGAACAACCCCGAGGCGGCCGTCGAGCTGCCCGGCCTGTCGGTCGCCGTCGAACCGGTGGACGCCGGGGTCGCGAAGTTCGACCTGGAGTTCATGCTGGAGCGCCGCCGCGACGGCGCGGACGGCCTCGCCGGCACCCTGGAGTACGCGCTCGACCTCTTCGACCGCGGCACCGCCGAACGGCTCGCCGCCTGGTACGGGCGGGTGCTGGAGGCCGTGGTCGAGTCCGCCGCGTCCGTCACCGTCTCCGGCCTCGACCTGCCCGGTGCGGACGCCGTCCGCCCCGCCCCGCTCGTCCCGGCCGCGCCCACCGCTCCCGCCGTCTCCGCGGACGCGGGGGAGGAGCCGGGCGTGAAGCGGCTCGTCGCGTACGTCGTCGCCGCGCCCGGCGAGAGCGTCGACCCGGAGGCGCTGCGCGCCCACGTCCGCGCCAACCTCCCCGAGTCGATGGTCCCGGCGGCCATCGTCGTCGTGGACGAGATGCCGCTCACCCCGAACGGCAAGGTCGACACCAAGGCCCTCCCGAAGCCCGACCTCGCCGCGCCCGCGCCGGCCGCCGCCCACCGCGCGCCCCGCGACGCCCGCGAGGAGGCCGTCGCCGCCGTCTTCGCCGAGCTGACCGGAGCCGAACGCGTCGGCATCGACGACGACTTCTTCGAGCTCGGCGGCAACTCCCTCATCGCGATGCGGGTCGTCAGCCGCGTCCGCCGCGCCCTGGACGTCGAACTGCCCGTCCGCGCCCTGTTCGAGGCGCCGACCGTCGCGCGCCTCGCCGCGCTGCTCGGCGCGTCCGGCGGCGACGCCGCCCGCCCCGCGCTGGAGGCCCGCGAACGGCCCGCCGCCGTCCCGCTGTCGTACGCCCAGCAGCGGCTCTGGTTCCTCAACCGGTTCGAGGGGCCGTCCGCCACGTACAACATGCCGACCGCCCTGCGGATCCGCGGCCCCCTGGACTACGACGCGCTCCGCGCCGCCGTCGGCGACCTCGTCGCCCGGCATGAAACGCTCCGCACGGTCCTGCCGGACGTCGGCGGCGTCCCCCGCCAGGTCGTCCTCGACCCGGCCGCCGCCCGCCCCGAACTGGAGATCGCCGACACCACCGCCGCCGAGCTGCCCGGCCGCCTCGGCACGGCCGCCGGGTACGCGTTCGACATCTCCGCCGAACCCCCGCTGCGCGCCCACCTGTTCCGGATCGCGCCGGACGAGCACGTCGCGCTGCTGCTCATGCACCACGTCGGCGGCGACGGCTGGTCCATGGCCCCGCTCGCCCGCGACCTCATCACCGCCTACGCCGCCCGCGCGAACGGCGACGCCCCGGCCTGGACGCCCCTCCCCGTCCAGTACACCGACTACACCCTCTGGCAGCGGGACCTCCTCGGCGACGAGGACGACCCGGACAGCCTGGCCGCGCGGCAGATCGCGTACTGGAAGGACGCGCTCGCCGGACTGCCGGAGGAGCTGCCGCTCCCGGCGGACCGTCCGCGTCCCGCCGAGGCGTCCCACCGGGGCGGCACCGCCCGCTTCACCCTGTCGTCCGACGTGCGCGCCGCGTTGCAGCGCGCCTGCCGCGAGACCGGCGCGAGCCCGTTCATGGTCGCCCAGGCCGCGTTCGCGGCGCTGCTGACGCGGCTCGGCGCGGGCACGGACGTGCCGATCGGGTCGCCGATCGCGGGCCGTACGGACGAGGCGCTGGACGACCTGGTCGGCATGTTCGTCAACATGCTCGTCTTCCGCACCGACACCTCAGGCGACCCGACGTTCCGCGAGCTGGTCGCCCGGGTGAAGGAGACCGACCTCGGCGCGTACGCCAACCAGGACGTCCCGTTCGAACGCCTCGTGGAAGTCCTCAACCCGCCCCGCCACCTGGGCCGCCACCCGCTGTTCCAGGTCGGCCTCACCTTCCAGAACAACCCCGAGGCGAAGCTGGAGATGCCCGGCTTCTCCGCGGAACTCGAACCCCTGCACGCCGGCGCGTCCCGCTTCGACCTCCTGATGATCCTCACCGAGCGCGAGGACGGCCTCGACGGCGAACTGGAGTACGCCCTCGACCTCTACGACCCCGCCACCGCCCGGCTCCTCGCCGCCCGCTTCGAACGCACCCTGACCGCCCTGCTCGCCGACCTCGACACCCGCATCGGAACCGTCGACATCCTCGACCCGGCCGAACGAGCCACGCTCCTGGACACCTGGGCGAGCGGCACCAGCTCGGTCGCCTCGGCCGTTCCGGTGGAGCGGACGTCGATTCCGGCGTTGTTCGAGGCGCAGGCGGCGTTGCGTCCTGATGCGGTGGCGGTGTCGTTCGAGGGTTCGTCGTTGTCGTACGGGGAGTTGAACGCGCGGTCGAATCGTCTGGCGCGTCATCTGGTGGCGCAGGGTGTGGGGCCTGAGCAGTTCGTGGCGTTGAAGCTGCCGCGTTCCGCTGATCTGGTCGTGGCGATTCTCGGTGTGCTGAAGGCGGGTGGGGCGTACGTTCCGATGGATCCGGATTATCCGGCGGATCGTCTGGCGTACATGGTCGAGGACGCCGCCCGGTTGCTGACGCTCACGTCAGCGGATGCGCCGGACGATTACCCGGACACCGACCTCGGTGTGGCGGTGTCCCCGGACAGCCCCGCGTACGTGATCTACACCTCGGGTTCGACGGGTCGTCCGAAGGGTGTGGTGGTTCCGCATCAGAATGTGGTGCGTCTGCTGTCGGCTACGGAGGGCTGGTTCTCTTTCGGTCCCGATGATGTATGGACGTTGTTTCATTCGTTTGCGTTTGATTTTTCGGTGTGGGAGTTGTGGGGTTCGTTGTTGTCGGGTGGGCGGCTGGTGGTGGTGCCGTTCTTGACGTCGCGTTCGCCGGAGGATTTTCTGGGTCTGCTCGAAGTCGAGCGTGTGACGGTGTTGAATCAGACGCCGTCGGCGTTTTATCAGTTGATGGCGGCTGATCGGGGTCGTGGCGGCGCGGATCTGGCGTTGCGGGTGGTGGTGTTCGGTGGTGAGGCGCTGGAGTTGGGGCGTCTTGGGGATTGGTACGAGCGGCACGCCGACGATGCTCCGGTGCTGGTCAACATGTACGGGATCACCGAGACCACCGTCCACGTCTCCTACCTCGCACTCGATCGGGTGGCTGCGGCAATGGCGTCCGGGAGCGTCATCGGCACCGCGATTCCCGACCTGCGCACCTACGTGCTGGACGATTACCTCCAGCCTGTCCCGCCCGGTGTGGTGGGGGAGCTGTACGTCGCGGGAGCGGGTCTGGCACGCGGTTACCTGAATCGTCCGGCCCTGTCGGCAGAACGATTCGTCGCCGATCCGTTCGGTGAGCCGGGCACGCGCATGTATCGCACCGGAGACCTCGCCCGCTGGAGCCCGGATGGAAACCTCGAATATCTGGGCCGTTCGGACCAGCAGGTGCAGTTGCGCGGTTTCCGGATCGAGCTCGGTGAGGTTGAATCCGCGCTGTCGCGGCACGCGGCCGTGGCTGATATCGCTGTGGTCGTCCGCGATGAACGCCTGATCGCCTACGTCGTTCCCGCGGAGAACCAGGAGATCGACGGGCAGGCGTTGCGGAAGTTCGTCGGCCGGGGTCTGCCGGATTACATGGTCCCGGCGGTGGTCGTTCCGCTGGACGCGCTTCCGTTGACGGTGAACGGGAAACTGGACCGCAAGGCGCTTCCCGAGCCGGATCTGTCGGTGAGCGTCTCCTCTCGCGAGCCCCGCACCGAGCAGGAGGAAATCCTCGCGGGGTTGTTCGCGGAGGTTTTGGGGCTGGAGCGGGTCGGGGTCGATGACGGGTTCTTCGATCTGGGCGGGGACTCGATCATCGCGATCCAGCTCGTCTCCCGCGCCCGCCAGTCGGGGCTGGTGGTCTCGCCGCGTGAGGTGTTCCAGCACCAAACCGTTCAGGAACTCGCCGCGATCGCCCGACCCTCCGGCGAGGGTGAGGAGATCGAGGTCGAGGCGCCGGGGAGCGGTGTGGGACCGGTCCCGGTCACGCCGATCGTCGCCTGGCTGCGCGAGCGCGTCGGCGGGGACGCCGGGCTCGTTCGCGGCTTCCACCAGGGGATGGTCCTCCGCACGCCCGCCGGTCTCGGCGCGGAACGCCTGGCCGACGCCCTCCAGACCGTGCTCGACCACCACGACGTGCTCCGGCTGCGCCTGGACGTGGACGGGGACGCGTGGCAGCCCGTCGTCCGGCCCGCGGGGACGGTGCGCGCCGCCGACCTGGTCACCCGCGTGGACGCCGAGGGGCTCGACGCCGACAAGCTCGCCGCCGTCGTCCACGAGCAGGCCGCCGCCGCCCGCGACCGCCTCGACCCGGTCGCGGGAACGACGGCGCAGCTCGTCTGGTTCGACGCGGGCCCGGCGCAGGGCCGCCTGCTGGTGATGCTGCACCACCTCGTCGTGGACGGCGTGACCTGGCGGATCGTGCTGCCCGACCTCGTCACGGCGTGGGCCGGGGGAGAGCTGCAACCGGTTCCGACCTCGTTCCGGCGCTGGGCGCAGAAGCTCAGGGCCGCCGCCGAGCCCGCCGGGGCCGAGGAGGAGCTCGAAGCCTGGCTCGACATCGTGGACGGCCCGGACCGGCGGCTCGCGTCCCGCGCGCTCGACCCGCGCGTGGACATCGCCGCCCGCGCCCGCACCATCAGCCTCGACCTGCCCGCCGACGTGACCGGCCCGCTGCTGAGCGACGTGCCCGCCGCGTTCCACGGCGGCGCGAACGACGTGCTGCTCGCCGGGCTCGCGCTCGCCGTCGCGCAGTGGCGCAGGCACCGGGGCGGGCGCGGCACGGACGTGCTCGTCGACCTCGAAGGGCACGGCCGCGGGGACGCCGTGCCGGGCACGGACGTGTCGCGGACGGCGGGCTGGTTCACCTCCATCCATCCCGTACGGATCGACGCCGGGCAGGCCGACTGGGCGCAGGTCCGCGACGGCGGACCGGCCGCCGGCGCGGCCGTCAAGAAGGTGAAGGAGCAGCTCCGGCAGGTCCCGTCGGACGGCGCCCGCTACGGCCTGCTGCGGTACTTCGACGACGCGGCCGCCGAAGAGCTGTCCGCGCTGCCGTCCGCGCAGATCGCGTTCAACTACCTCGGCCGCGTCGCCTCCGGCGGCGGCGACGCCGACTGGGACCTCGCGCCTGAGGAACTGCCGTCCGGGGAGGACCCGCGGATGCCGATGGCGCACGTCCTGGAGATCAACGCCGTCACCCGGGACCTGCCCGGCGGCCCGGAGCTGTCCGCCGCGTGGACCTGGCCGGACGGGACGCTCGGGGACGACGACGTGCGCGAGCTGGCCGAGGCGTGGTTCACCGCGCTGCGCGGCCTGGTCGCCCATGTCGCCTCCGGCGCCGGGGACGGCGGCTTCACCCCGTCCGACCTGCTCGTGGACCTCGACCAGGGTGAGATCGACACCTTGCAGAACGCCTGGAGGAACGGCCAGTGAACCGGGGGGACCTTGAGGACATCCTGCCGCTGTCGCCCTTGCAGCAGGGGTTCTTCTTCCACGCGCTGTTCGACGCGGACGACACCGACGTCTACACGGCGCAGTTCGTCCTCGACCTCGACGGGCCGCTCGACGCCGCCGCGCTGCGGACGGCGGCGGGCACGCTCCTGCGCCGGCACTCCAACCTGCGCGCCGCGTTCTGGCACGAGGACCTGTCGCGGCCGGTGCAGGTCGTCCCGCGGACGGTCGAGACGCCCTGGGAGGACGTCGACCTGACCGGCGCCGCCGACCCGGCCGCGGAGGCCGACGCGGTCGTGGCGCGCGAGCGGGCCCGCGGGTTCGACCTCACCGCGCCGCCGCTGCTGCGGTTCGTCCTGGTCCGGACGGCGGAGGACCGGCACCGGCTGGTGTTCACCAACCACCACATCCTGCTGGACGGCTGGTCCACGCCGATCCTCGCGACCGAGCTGTTCATGCTGTACGTGCAGGGCGGCCACGACACCGGGTTCCCGCGCGTCACCCCGTACAAGAACTACCTCGCCTGGCTCGCGAAGCAGGACCGCGCCGCCGCCGAGGACGCGTGGCGCGCCGCGCTCGCCGGCGTGGACGGGCCGAGCCTCGTCGCGCCGGAGGCCGCGAGCCGTCCGCCCGCGCCGCCGGAGCGCACCGCCACGACGCTGGACGAACGGCTCACCCGCAGGCTCGGGCGGGCCGCGCGGCGGCACGGCGTCACGCTGAGCACCGTCCTCCAGGGCGCGTGGGGCCTCACGCTCGGCCGCCTGCTCGGCACCGGCGACGTGGTGTTCGGCGCGACCGTCTCCGGACGGCCGCCCGAGCTGCCCGGTGTCGAGCAGATGATCGGCCTGTTCATCAACACGCTGCCGGTGCGCGTCCGGCACCGGCAGGGCGAGTCCCTCGCCGCGCTGATGGAACGGCTCCAGGACGAGCAGACCGACCTGCTCCCGCACCACCACCTCGGCCTCACCGACATCCAGCGGGCGGCCGGGCACGGCGGCGCCCTGTTCGACACGATGACCGTCCTGGAGAACTACCCGTTCGACCCCGCCTCGATGGACGGCTCGCTGAACGGCGTCCGGATCGCCGCCGCCGACTCCTACGACGCCACCCACTTCCCGCTGTCGTTCGTCGCCGCGCCCGGACCCGAGCTGTCGCTGCGCCTGCACTACCGGCCCGACGTGTTCGAACGCGATGTCGTGGAGGCGCTGCTCGCGCGCGTCCGCCGGTTCCTGGAGGCGTTCGCCGACGACCCCGAACGCCCCGTCGGCGCCGTCGAACTGGCCGGGGAGGCGGAACGCGCCGCGCTCGCCGCCTGGAACGACACCGCCGCGCCCCTCCGCGCGGGCACGCTGAACGGTCTGTTCGAGGCGCAGGCCGCCCGCACCCCCGATGACGTCGCGCTCGTCTGCGGCGACGCGTCCCTCACCTACGCCGAGCTGAACGAGCGCGCCAACCGCCTCGCGCACGAGCTGATCGCGCGCGGCGCCGGGCCCGAGGACCGCGTCGCGCTCGTCCTGCCCCGCACCCCCGAGATCGTCGTCGCGATCCTCGCGGCGCACAAGGCGGGCGCCGCGTACGTCCCGATCGACCCCGAGTACCCGGCGGACCGCGTCGCCCACATGCTGGCCGACTGCCGCCCGGTGCTAACCCTCACCGCCGACGGTGTGCCTGACGCGGCGCGGCGGCCTGCGCACGACCCGTCCGACGCCGAACGGGTCCGGCCGCTGCTGCCCGGCCACGCCGCGTACGTCATCTACACCTCCGGGTCCACCGGGCGGCCCAAGGGCGTGACCGTCACGCACGAGGCCGTCCTCAACTACTACGAGGCGCACCGCGAGGCGTTCATCGACCCGGCGGCCGACGCCGCGGGCGGGCGGCGGATGCGGTTCGCGCACCTCGCGTCGTTCTCCTTCGACACCTCCTGGATGGGCCTGCTCTGGATGGCGCACGGCCACGAGCTGCACCTCATCGACGACGCCACCCGCCGCGACGTCGAGGCGTACGCCCGGTACGTCGCCGCCGCCCGGATCGACCTGGTCAACACCACGCCGTCGCACCTGCTGTCCCTCCGCGAGGCGGGCCTGCTCGACGCGGACGGCCGGCACCTGCCCGCCCACCTGCTGCTCGGCGGCGAGGCGGTCGGCGACGCGCTCTGGGACGAGCTGCGCGCCCTCCCGCACCTCACCACCCGCAACTTCTACGGCCCGACCGAGTCGACCATCGACACGATGAACCAGGTCGTCGCGGACAGCGCCGCCCCCGCCGTCGGCCTCCCCTACCGCAACACCCGGGCCTACGTGCTGGACGCCGCGCTCCAGCCCGTCCCGCCCGGCGTCCCCGGCGAGCTGTACCTCGCGGGCGTCCAGCTCGCGCGCGGCTACCTCGGCCGGCCCGGCCTCACCGCCGAACGGTTCACCGCCGACCCGTTCGGCGCCCCCGGCGGCCGCATGTACCGCACCGGCGACCTCGCGCGGCGGCGCGCGGACGGCGCGATCGAGTACCTCGGCCGGGTGGACGACCAGGTCAAGATCCGCGGGTTCCGGGTCGAGCCCGGCGAGATCGAGAACGTGCTCGCCGCGTTCGAGGGCGTCGCCCGCGCCGCCGTCGTCGTCCGCGAGGACCGCCCCGGCGACCGCCGCCTCGCCGCCTACGTCGTCCCCGCGTCCGTGGACCTCGCGGCGCTGCGCCGGCACGCCGCCGCGCGCCTCCCCGACCACATGGTCCCGACGCTCACCGCGCTGGACGCCCTGCCGCTCACGGTCAACGGCAAGCTCGATCGCGCCGCGCTGCCCGCCCCGGCGCCGCCGCGACCGCGAGCCGCGCGCCCCGCTCCCCGCAGGAGGAGATCCTGTGCGGGCTGTTCGCCGAGGTCCTCGGCGCCGGCCGGGTCGGCGTGGACGACGGGTTCTTCGACCTCGGCGGCGACTCCCTCACCGCGACCCGCCTGATCAGCCGCATCCGCACCGCGCTCGGCGCGGAGGTGCCCGTCCGCGCCCTGTTCGAGGCGCCGACCGTCGCGGGCCTCGCCGCGCGCGTCGCCGCCTCCACCGGAACGGCCCGCCCGCCGCTGGAGCGGGCCGCGACCCGCCCCGACGTGATCCCGCTGTCGTACGCGCAGCGCCGCCTGTGGTTCCTCAACCGGCTCGACGGCGCGTCCGCCGCGTTCATCATGCCGATCGCCCTCCGGCTGAACGGCGCGCTCGACCACGACGCCCTCCAGGACGCGCTCGGCGACGTCGTCGCCCGGCACGAGTCGCTCCGCACGGTCTTCCCCGACGGGTCCGGCACCGCCCGGCAGCTCGTCCTGGACCCCGCGACCGCCCGCCCCCGCCTCACCGTCACCGGCACGACCGAGGCGCTGCTGCCCGCCGCGCTCGCCGCCGCCGCGGGGCAGCGCTTCAACCTGTCCGTCGAGCCGCCGCTGCGGGCCCGCCTGTTCGACCTCGGCGGCGACACCCGCGTCCTGCTGCTCGTCCTGCACCACATCGCCGGGGACGGCTGGTCGATGGCGCCGCTCGCCCGCGACGTGCTCCTCGCGTACGCCGCGCGCGCCGAGGGCCGCGCCCCCGACTGGGCCCCGCTGCCCGTCCAGTACGCCGACTACACCCTCTGGCAGCGGGACCTGCTCGGTTCCGAGGAGGACCCGGACAGTCTGGCCGCGCGGCAGATCGCGTACTGGAAGGACACGCTCGCCGGGCTGCCGGAGGAACTGGTGCTCCCCGCGGACCGGCCGCGCCCCGCCGAGGCGTCCTACCGGGGCGACACCCTCGCCTTCGAGATCGACGCCGAACGGCACGCCGCCCTCCTCGGCCTCGCCCGCGAGAGCGGCGCGAGCCTCTTCATGGTCATGCAGGCCGCGTTCGCGGCGCTGCTGACGCGTCTCGGCGCGGGCACGGACGTGCCGATCGGGTCGCCGATCGCGGGCCGTACGGACGAGGCGCTGGACGACCTGGTCGGCATGTTCGTCAACATGCTCGTACTGCGGACCGACACCTCCGGCGACCCCTCCTTCCGGGAGCTGGTCGCGCGGGTGAAGGAGACCGACCTCGGCGCGTACGCCAACCAGGACGTCCCGTTCGAACGCCTCGTGGAGATCCTCAACCCGCCCCGCTCGATGGCGCGGCACCCGCTGTTCCAGGTCGTCCTGTCGTTCCAGAACAACCCCGACGCCCGCCTGGAGATGGACGGCCTCACCGGCGCCGCCGAACCCCTCGGCTCCGGCGCCGCCAAGTACGACCTCTCCCTCTACCTGGAGGAACGCCACGACGACGACGGCGCCCCCGCCGGGATCGAGGGCGGCCTCGAATACGCCCTCGACCTGTTCGACCCCGACACGGCCCGCTCCATCGCCGCCCGCTTCCAACGCCTCGTCGCCGAACTCACCGACGCCCCCGACGCCCCCATCGGCACCGCCGAGATCCTCGACCGCGCCGAACGCCGGACCATCCTCCGCAAATGGGCGACCGGCCCCGGCCCGTCCGTCCCGTCCGTTCCGGTGGAGAGGACGTCGATTCCGGCGTTGTTCGAGGCGCAGGCGGCGTTGCGTCCTGACGCGGTGGCGGTGTCGTTCGAGGGTGTGTCGTTGTCGTATGGGGAGTTGAACGCCCGATCGAATCGTCTCGCTCGTCACCTGGTGGCGCAGGGGGTCGGCCCGAGCAGTTCGTGGCGTTGAAGCTGCCGCGTTCCGCTGATCTGGTCGTGGCGATTCTCGGCGTGCTGAAGGCGGGCGCGGCGTACGTTCCGATGGATCCGGATTATCCGGCGGATCGTCTGGCGTACATGGTGGAGGACGCGGCTCCGGTGCTGACGCTCGATTCGGTGGAGGTTCCCGAGGGCCTGCCGGACACGAATCTCGGGATCGTGGTCTCACCGGACAGTCCGGCGTATGTGATTTATACGTCGGGTTCGACGGGTCGTCCGAAGGGTGTGGTGGTTCCGCATCAGAATGTGGTGCGTCTGCTGTCGTCGACTGAGCGGTGGTTCGCGTTTGGTCCGGGTGATGTGTGGACGTTGTTTCATTCGTTTGCGTTTGATTTTTCGGTGTGGGAGTTGTGGGGTTCGTTGTTGTCGGGTGGGCGGCTGGTGGTGGTGCCGTTCTTGACGTCGCGTTCGCCGGAGGATTTTCTGGATCTGCTCGAAGGTGAGCGGGTGACGGTGTTGAATCAGACGCCGTCGGCGTTTTATCAGTTGATGGCGGCTGATCGGGGTCGTGGCGGCGCGGATCTGGCGTTGCGGGTGGTGGTGTTCGGTGGTGAGGCGCTGGAGTTGGGGCGTCTTGGGGATTGGTACGAGCGGCACGCCGACGATGCTCCGGTGCTGGTCAACATGTACGGGATCACCGAGACCACCGTCCACGTCTCCTACCTCGCACTGGACCGCGACTATGCGGCGACCGCGCCGGGCAGCGTCATCGGAACGGGCCTCCCTGACCTGAAGGTGTACGTGCTGGACCACCGCCTCCAGCCCGTTCCGCCCGGTGTGGCGGGGGAGATGTACGTTGCGGGAGCGGGTCTGGCGCGCGGTTATCTGAATCGTCCGGCCCTGTCGGCTGAACGATTCGTCGCGGACCCGTTCGGCAAGCCCGGCACCCGCATGTATCGCACCGGCGATCTGGGGCGCTGGCTGAAGGACGGCCGCCTGGAATACCTGGGCCGTTCGGACCAGCAGGTCCAGTTGCGCGGTTTCCGGATTGAGCTCGGTGAGGTTGAATCCGCGCTGGCTCGGCACGCCGCCGTGGCCGATGTCGCGGTGGTCGTCCGCGACGAGCGTCTGATCGCTTACGTCGTTCCCAAGGAAGAGCAGGAGTTCGACGGGCAGGCGTTGCGGAAGTTCGTCGGTAAGGATCTGCCGGATTACATGGTTCCGGCGGTGGTCGTTCCGCTGGACGCGTTGCCGTTGACGGTGAACGGAAAACTGGACCGCAAGGCGCTCCCGGACCCGGTCATCGCCGCCGCCGTTTCCTCGCGCGAGCCCCGTACCGAGCAGGAGGAGATCCTGGCGGGGTTGTTCGCGGAGGTTTTGGGGCTGGAGCGGGTCGGGGTCGATGACGGGTTCTTCGATCTGGGCGGGGACTCGATCATCGCGATCCAGCTCGTCTCCCGTGCCCGCCAGTCCGGGCTGGTGATCTCGCCGCGCGAGGTGTTCCAGCACCAGACCGTCCAAGAGCTGGCCGCGATCGCCCGGCCCGTCGGCGACGGCGAGGAGGTCGAGGCGGAGCCGCCCGGGGCGGGGATCGGGGCCGTCCCGGCGACGCCGATCATGCACTGGTTCCAGGAGCTGCGCGGGCCGGTCGACGGCTACAGCCAGCGGATGCTGCTCCAGGTCCCGCCCGCGCTCGGCGTCGAACGGCTCGCCGCCGCGCTCCAGGCGCTGATCGACCGGCACGACATGCTCCGCCTGCGCGTGGACCGTTCGGGTCCGGCGGGGGAGTGGCGGTTCGAGGTCACCGAGCCCGGCACCGTGGACGCCGCGCCGCTCGTCCGCCGCGTGGACGTCGCGGGCCTGGACGCGGACGACGGGGCCGCGTTGCGCGCCGTTCTCGCCGCCGAGGCGGAGGCGGCGCGGCGCGGGCTCGACCCGGACGCCGGGACGATGGCGCGGCTCGTGTGGTTCGACGCCGGGCCCGAACGGTCCGGACGGCTCCTGCTGACCCTGCACCACCTCGTCGTGGACGGCGTGTCCTGGCGGATCCTGCTGCCCGACCTCGTCACGGCCTGGGCGGGCGGGGAGCTGGAACCCGTCGGGACCTCGTTCCGCCGGTGGGCGCAGCGGCTCGTCGCCGAGGCGTCCGACCCGGCCCGCGCCGCCGAGGCCGCGCTGTGGCACGACGTCCTCGCCGCGCCCGACCCCCGGCTCGGCTCCCGGCCGCTCGACCCGGAGAGCGACACGTTCGGCACGGCCCGGCACCTCACCGTCGAGCTGCCCGCGGACGTGACCGGGCCGCTGCTGACCGACGTGCCCGCCGCGTTCCACGGCCGCGCCAACGACGTGCTGCTCACCGCGCTCGCGATCGCGGTCGCCGACTGGCGCGGCGGCGACGAGACCGGCGTGCTCGTCGACCTCGAAGGGCACGGCCGCGAGGAGATCGTCGCGGGCGTGGACCTGGCGCGGACGGCGGGCTGGTTCACCTCGATCTTCCCCGTCCGCCTCGACGCGGGCGGCGTCGACCGGGACGAGGTCCGCGACGGCGGGCAGGCCGTCGGGACCGCGCTGAAGCGGGTCAAGGAGCAGCTCCGCGAGATCCCCGACAACGGCATCGGGTACGGGCTGCTCCGCTACCTGAACCCGGCGACCGCCGCGGGCCTCGCGGACCGCCCGCGACCGCAGGTGGCGTTCAACTACCTGGGACGCTCGGGTGCGCCCGAGGCGACCGACTGGGCCCCGGCCGGCCGCGCCGACGACGAGGCGCTCGGCGGCGGGCAGGACGGCGGGCTCGCGCTCGTCCACGCGATCGAGGTGAACGCGCACACCCGCGACCTGCCGGACGGGCCGGTGCTGACCGCGACCTGGACGTGGGCGGGCGGCCTGTTCGGCGACGGCGAGGTCGCGGGCCTCGCCGGGCTCTGGACGGACGCGCTGCGCGGTCTCGTCGCGCACGTCGCGGACGGCGGCGCGGACGGGCCCGTCGGCGGGTTCACGCCGTCCGACCTGTCCCTGGTGGACGTCGGCCAGGACGAGATCGACGAACTGGCCGCCGAACTCGACGGCGAATGGGAGCTGGAGTGACGGCACAGCAGCCACCGGGAGCGCGGGGACCCGAGCCCGCGCCCGCGCCGCAGCGCAAGAAGTCGCAGCTTGAGGACATCCTGCCGCTGTCGCCGTTGCAGCAGGGCCTGTTCTTCCACGCGCTGTACGGCACCGCGACGGACGGCGACGCGGGCCGCGGCGCGGGCCCTGGCACGGCCCGCGACGTCTACACGGCGCAGATCGTGTTCGACCTGCGCGGCCCCCTCGACACCGCCGCGCTCCGCGCCGCCGCCGCGGCGCTGCTGCGCAGGCACGCGAACCTGCGCGCCGGGTTCCGGCAGCGCAAGGAGGGCAGCCCGGTCCAGGTCGTGCACCGCGAGGTCAGGCTCCCCTGGGAGGACGTCGACCTGACGCGCCTGCCGGACGGCGCGGCGCGCGAGGCCGAGGCGGAGGCCGTCGCCGCCCGCGAGCGCGCCCGCCCGTTCGACATGGCCCGGCCGCCGCTGCTGCGGTTCGTCCTGATCAGGATGGCGGAGGACCGGCACCGGATGGTGTTCACCAACCACCACATCCTGCTGGACGGCTGGTCCACGCCCGTCCTCCAGACGGAGCTGTTCGCGCTCTACCTCGCGAACGGCGACGACACCGGGATGCCCCGCGTCGCCCCGTACAAGAACTACCTCGCCTGGCTCGCGAAGCAGGACCGCGCCGCCGCCGAGGACGCCTGGCGGCGCAACCTGGACGGCCTCGACGGCCCCACCCTCGTCGCGCCCGGCGCGGGCGAGCCCGCCGACCCGGTCCCCGGCCGCGTCCGGCTCCGGCTGACCGAGGAGCTCACCGCCGCGCTCAACGCGCGCGCCCGCGCGCAGGGCGTCACGCTCAACACCGTGCTCCAGCTCGCGTGGGGCGTGCTGCTCGGCCGCCTCACGGGCGCCACCGACGTGGTGTTCGGCGCGGCCGTGTCCGGGCGGCCCCCGGAGCTGCCCGGCGTCGAGCAGATGATCGGCCTGTTCATCAACACGCTCCCGGTCCGCGTCCGCGTCCGCCCCGCCGACACCGTCGCCGACGCGCTGGCGCGGCTCCAGCGCGAGCAGGCCGACCTGATGGCGCACCACCACCTCGGCCTCGCCGACATCCAGCGGCTCGCCGGGACCGGGCCGCTGTTCGACACCATGACGGTGCTGGAGAACTACCCGTTCGACCCGGACGCCGCCGGGACCGACCTCGGCGGCCTCACCCTGCACGACGTGGACGGGCACGACGCGACGCACTACCCGCTCACGCTCGCCGCCGTCCCCGGCCGCCGCCTGTCCCTGCGCCTGGACCACCGCGCCGACCTGTACGGCGCCGCCGACGCCGAACGCCTCGCGGCCCGCCTCGTCCGCGTCCTGGAGGCCATCGCCGGACGGCCGTCCCTGCCGCTCGGCCGCATCGACGTCATCGACGCCGGCGAACGCGACCTCGTCCTGCGCGCATGGCAGGGCCCGGTCACGTCCCGGCCCCCGGGCACGATCACCGCCCGCTTCGCCGAACGGCTCGCCGAGACCCCGGACGCCCCCGCGGTCCGCACCGCCGACGGCCGCGACATCACCTTCGCCGGCCTCGACGCCCGCGCCAACCGGCTCGCGCACCGCCTCGCCGGCCTCGGCGTCGGGTACGAGACGCCCGTCGCGATGCTCCTCGAACGGTCCGCCGACGTGATCGTCGCGAGCCTCGCCGTGCTCAAGGCCGGCGGCGTGTACGCGCCCGTCCACCACGGCTACCCGCCCGAACGGCTCGCCTGGGCCGTCGCCGAGGTCAACGCGCCCGTCCTGCTCGTCGACACGGCCACCCGGGAACGGGCCGCCGCCCTCGCCGGAACGACGCAGATCCTCGCAGTGGACGACGACCCCGAGACCGCGCTGCGGCCCGCGACCGCGCCGGACGTCGCCGTCCACCCCGAGCAGCTCGCCTGCGTCCTGTTCACCTCCGGGTCCACGGGCGTCCCGAAGGGCGTCATGCTCCGGCACCGCGACGCGCTCGACCTCACCACCGACGGGCGGCTGCGCGGCGGCGCCCACGACCGCGTGCTGGTCCACTCGCCGCACGCGTTCGACGCGTCGATCTACGAGATGTGGACGCCGATCCTGCACGGCGGCACCGCCGTCGTCGCCCCGCCCGGCCACCTCGACGGCGAGGCGTTCGAGAGCCTCGTCGCCGCGCACGGCGTCACCGGCCTGTTCCTGACCACCACGCTGTTCAACCTCGTCGCCGACGAGCGCCCGCACGCGTTCGCGGGCCTGCGCGAGGTGCTGACCGGCGGCGAGGCCGGCGCGCCCGCCGCGATCCGCAAGGTGCTCGCCGCCTGCCCGGACACCGAGGTCGGCAACGTGTACGGGCCGACCGAGGCCACCACCTACACGACCGTCACCGGCCAGCGCGGCCCGCTCGCCGACCCCGCCGAGACCTCCGCCGTCCTCGGCCGCCCCATCGACGACATGCGCGTGTACGTGCTCGACGCGGGGCTGCGGCCCGTCCCGCCCGGCGTCGTCGGCGAGGCGTACATCGCGGGCGCCGGGCTCGGCCGCGGCTACCTGCGCCGCCCCGGCCTCACCGCCGGACGGTACGTCGCCGACCCGTACGGCGCGCCCGGCGACCGGATGTACCGCACCGGCGACCTCGTCCGGTGGCGGCCCGGCGGCGTCCTCGAATACGTGGACCGCGCCGACTTCCAGGTGAAGGTCCGCGGGTTCCGCATCGAGCTCGGGGAGGTCGAGGCCGCCGTCGCCGCCCACCCCGCCGTCGCGAACGTCGCCGTCGTCGCCCGCGAGGACCGCCCCGGCGACAAGCGCCTCGTCGCCTACGTCGTTCCCGCGGCCGGCGCCTCCGTCGAGGGGCTGCGCGCGCACGTCGCCGCGCGGCTCCCCGAGTACATGGTCCCGGCCGCGTTCGTCGCGCTGCCGACGTTCCCCGTCGGCCCGAACGGCAAGCTCGACCGGCGCGCGCTGCCCGTCCCCGACCACGGCGGGGCCGCCGCCGGGCGCGACCCCCGCACCCCGGAGGAGGAGCTGCTGTGCGGGCTGTTCGCCGACGTGCTCGGCGTCGAACGGGCCGGCGCCGACGTCAGCTTCTTCGACCTCGGCGGCGACAGCATCGCCGCGCTCAGGCTCGCCGGACGCGCCCGCGCCGCCGGGATCGAGCTGACCCCCCGCGACGTGTTCACCCACCAGACCGCCGAGGCCCTCGCCCGCGCCGGGGACCCCGGGCGCCAGGGGGAACGGCTCGGGTTCGAGGTGCTGCTCCCGATCCGCGCGACCGGGTCCCGGCCGCCGCTCTTCCTCGTCCACCCGGCGGGCGGCCTCGCGTGGGGCTACCTCCAGTTCCGGCGGCACCTCGGCCCCGACCAGCCGATCTACGGCCTCCAGGCCCGCGCGTTCACCCGCGGCGAGCTGCCCGGCTCGGTCGAGGAGATGGCGGACGACTACCTGGCGCAGGTCCGGTCCGTCCGGCCGCACGGGCCGTACCACCTCGCCGGGTGGTCCCTCGGCGGGCTCGTCGCGTACGAGATGGCCGTACGGCTCCAGGCGGCCGGGGAGGAGGTCGGGCTGCTCGCCCTCATCGACGCCTACCACGGCCAGGACCTGGAGACCGAACGGCGCGAGGTGCTGCCCGAGCTGCTGGAGGCCATCGGCGTGGACGCCCGCATGGTCGCCGCCGACGGCAGCCCCGACCTGGAGCAGATCATGGCCGTGCTCGCCGAGCGCGGCGACGCCCTCGCGACCCTCGGCGAGGACGACCTCGTCAACGTCTACCGCAACTACGAGAACGGCCTCGTCCACGCCGAGCGGTACCGGCCCGGCCCGTTCAAGGGCGACGTGGTGTTCTTCACCGCGACGCGGGGCCGCGGCCCCGGCTCCCCGACCGGGCGCTCCAACTGGGGCGCGCTCGTCGGCGGCGAGATCGAGGAGCACCCCCTGGACGCCGACCACCACCTGCTCATGGAGCCCGCCCCCGCCGCCGAGATGGGCGCCGTCCTGGCCGCCAGGCTCGGCGCGCTCCACCCGACCGGCCCCGCCGAGCGAGGGCCCCGCACGGAAGGAACCTCCCGATGACCAACCCCTTCGAGGACCCCGACGGCACCTACGTCGTGCTCGTCAACGACGAGGGCCAGCACTCGCTCTGGCCGTCGTTCGCCGAGGTGCCGGCCGGATGGACGGTCGCCAAGGCGGAGGACACCCGGCAGGCGTGCCTGGACCACATCGAGGCCAACTGGACCGACATGCGGCCGAAGAGCCTCATCGAGGCCATGGGTGAGTGACGCCGCGTCCGTGGAGGTCCCGTCGGTCACCGAGTGGACGATGGAGATGCTCGACGCGGCCGACCTGCGGCCCGCGCCGCCGCCCGGCGCCCCGATGGAGTTCAGCCGCGCCCGGGTGCCGTCCGCCGACGTGAGCCGCGCCCTGTACGCGGCGGTCGGCGCCCCGGTGTGCTGGACCGACCGGTTCCCCTGGACGCACGCCGACTGGCGCGCCTGGGTCGGACGGCCCGAGCTGGCCACCTGGATCGCGATGGCGGAGGGCACGGTCGCGGGCTTCTTCGAGATCGAGGCCCAGCCCGGCGGCGACACCGAGATCCACCTCGTCGGCCTCACGCCCGCGTTCGTCGGCCGCGGCTACGGCGGCCACCTGGTCGAGCAGTGCGTCCGCCGGGCCTGGCGGCGCGGGCGGGCGTGGGCGCGGGACACCGGCCCGGCGACCCGCGTGTGGCTGCGCACCAGTACCCTCGACCATCCGAACGCGATGGCGAACTACCGGCGGCGCGGGTTCAAGGTGGCGGCCGAGCGCACCTTCGCCAAGACCGTCCCCGACCCGCGCGCCGCCCCGTGGCCGCTCCCGCGCGACCCGAGGACGGCGGCCCGCCCGACCGAGGAGGAGCTGATCCAGTGACATGGTTGCGGTGCGTCGAGCCCCGGCCGTGGGCGGCGACGCGGCTGTTCTGCCTGCCGCACGCGGGCGGCTCCGCCGTGTTCTACCGGCCGTGGGCGAAGGAGATCAGCCCGGCGGTCGAGCTGCACGCCGTCCAGTACCCGGGCCGCGCCGACCGGCTGGCCGAGCCGCTCGTCGCCGACGCCGACCGGCTCGTCCGGCTCATCGCCGGGGCGCTGGCGCCGCTGATGGACCGGCCCGCCGCGCTGTTCGGGCACAGCATGGGCGCCGTCCTCGCGTACGAGGTCGCGCGGCTGCTGCGGGAGCGGGGCGCCGCCCCGGTGCACGTGTTCGCCTCCGGCGCGCGCCCGCCGCACGACCGGGGCGCCGACCGGGTGTCCGACCGCGACGACGACGGCGTGGTCGCCGAGATGATCGAGCTCGGCGGCACCGACGCCGACGCGCTGCGCAACCCCGAGCTGCGCGAGCTGGTGCTGCCGTACGTCCGCAACGACTTCGCCCTGATCGAGGACTACGCGCACCGGCCCGCCCCCGGCTTCGACGTGCCGATCACCGCGATCATCGGGGACGCCGACCCGCACGTGGACCGGGCGCGGGCCGCCCGCTGGGCCGAGCTGACCACCGGGCCGTTCGCGCTGAAGGAGCTCCCGGGCGACCACTTCTACCTGGTCGAACGGCAGGCGGAGGTGCTCGCCGAGGTGCAGCGGGCCCTGGACGTCCCCGCGACCCCCTGACGCGGACGCGAGAGCGGCGAGCCTTCGCCATGAGGCGCCTCATGGCGAAGGCTCGCCGCTTTCAGTGGCGGGGGGCTGCCGAGCGACCGTCCGTCAGTAGACCTGGAGACCGAACTGGTTGAGCGGCTCGGTCACCGGCTGGAAGAAGGTCGTCCCGCCGGAGCTGCAGTTGCCGCTGCCGCCCGAGGTGAGCCCGATCGCGCTGGACCCGGAGAACAGCGAGCCGCCGCTGTCGCCCGGCTCGGCGCAGACCGTGGTCCGGATCAGCCCGGTCACCGTGCCCTCGGCGTAGTTCACGGTCTGGTTGAGCGCCGTGACCTGGCCGCCGTGCACCTGCGTGGTGCTGCCGCTGCGCTGGACGGACATGCCGACCGTCGCCTCGGCGGCGCCGGTGATGTCCCGGTCGCCCGCGCCGTACAGGCTGACGACGCCCTGCGTGTCCTCGGGCGCCGAGGAGTACTTCACCACCCCGTAGTCGTTGCCGGGGAAGCTGCTCTCCTCCGTGTCGCCGAGCTTCTGGGTGTGCCCCTGGTCGGACCACCAGGTCGTCCCGATCTCGGTGCAGTGGCCCGCCGTGAGGAAGTAGTACTCACTGCCCTTCTTCACGTTGAACCCGAGCGAGCAGCGCCCGCCGTTGGTCCAGATGGCCTCGCCGCCCTTGGTGAACGGGCGGAACTCGCCCGCGACCCTCGCGGTCCTGACGGCCTGCCCGTGGGCCGCCGCGGCCTTGTTCACCTTGGCCAGCTTCGCGCCCTTGACCGTGCTGTCCATGGACAGGACCACCTGGTTGGAGGCCGGGTCCACGGCCCAGGCGGTGCCGGGCACGGTCGCGTCGCGCTTGAGCGCGGCCATGACCTTCTTCAGGTCGGCGCCGCTGCGCGCGACCGTCCTCGGCTCGGCGCCGGCGGAGCGCACACTGCTCGCGGCCCCGGCGTCGGTGACCGTGACCACGAGCTTGCGGGTGGCCTGGTCGATGTAGGCGCCGGCGGTGCGGGAGCCGAGCTTCCCGGCCAGCGTGCTCGCCACCCTGGCCTGGTCGGCCTGGGGGCTGGGGAGGGCCCCGCCGGTCCGGCGGGCGCCCCGGTGGTCGCATACGCGGACCCGGCGGCGATGAGGGTGGTCGCCATCAGGCCGGTCGCCGCGCCGATGGCGGCGCCGCCGCGGATGCGGGCATGGCGGTTCTTCACTGAGCCTCCAGAGGGGAGCGGGTGTGCCCTTGTGGCGCACCGGAGGTCACGCACATGGTGGAAGATCAGGAAGTACGGGGATAGGCGGAAAAGTGCTCAACCCACCACAAAAAGTTGTCACATTGGGTGGGGGAGGGGCGAACGATTCCGGGAGGATGACACCTTTGCCCCCGTTTATCATCCGGTGACAAAGCGTGACCGCCGCCGCCGCGCTGGGCCTCCCCGCGCGGCCCGCCGCGTCGTACAGTCGAGGCGGCGGGGGCCGGACGTAAGACGCGGACCACCCGCCCCCGGGTTCCCCGCCTGGGAGTCGCCATGGGTGTCGAGATCCGTGTGGAAGGGCTCAGGAAGTCGTTCGGGCGGCAGGTGATCTGGGAGGACGTGACGTTCACGATCCCCGCCGGTGAGATCTCCGCCCTGCTGGGACCGTCCGGGACGGGAAAGTCGGTCTTCCTCAAGAACCTCGTCGGGCTCCTGCGCCCCGACCGCGGCCACGTCTTCGTCGGCGGCGGCGACGTGCCGCGGCTGCGCGAGAACGACCTGTACGAGCTGCGCCGCAAGTTCGGCGTGCTCTTCCAGGACGGCGCCCTGTTCGGCTCCATGAACATCTACGACAACATCGCTTTCCCGCTGCGCGAGCACACGAGAAAGGGCGAGGCCGAAATCCGGCGCATCGTCCTGGAGAAGATGGAGATGGTCGGCCTCTCGGGGCCGAGGGGAAACTGCCCGGCGAGATCTCCGGCGGGATGAAGAAGCGCGCCGGGCTCGCCCGCGCGCTCGTCCTCGACCCCGAGGTGATCCTCGCCGACGAGCCCGACTCGGGCCTCGACCCCGTCCGCACCGCCTACCTGAACCAGCTCTTCGTCGACCTGAACGCCGAGATGGGCGCGACGTTCCTCATCGTCACCCACGACATCGGCACGGCCCGCGTGCTGCCCGACAACCTCGGCCTGCTGTTCCGGCGCGGCCTGGTGATGTTCGGGCCGAGGGAGATGATCCTGTCCAGCACCCACCCGGCGGTCAACCAGTTCTTCAACGCGCGCCGCCAGGGCCCGATCGGGATGGCCGAGGAGAAGGACCTCGCCGAGATCGAGAGCGAGGGCGCCGCGCCCGCGTCGATGCCCGCGCCGATCCCGCCGCAGCTCATGCCGAGCGACGGCGGCCCGCGGCCCGCGATGCGCCGCCCCGGCGCGTGGCTGAGGGAGCACCACGTCGAGGCGCCGCCCGGATCGTTCATCGACGACGAGGGGCGCGACTGGATGACTGAGTGGGAGTCGCTCACCTCCGCCCGCCAGCGGCCGCAATAGCATCGCGGGGTGGGCGGGACACCCGGACGGGACGCGCCGGAACCGGAGCCGGCGGCGCCCGGGCCCGGACCGCCGGGCCTCGCGGTGATCGCCCGCGAGTGGGGGCGGATCGGCTGCGTCGGCTTCGGCGGCCCGCCCGCCCACATCACGCTGCTGCGCGCGCTGGTCGTCCGCGACCGCCGCTGGCTGTCCGCCGCCGAGTTCGAGGACGGGATCGCCGCGACGAACCTGCTGCCCGGCCCCGCCTCCACCCAGCTCGCGATCTTCTGCGCGTGGCGGCTGCGCGGCGCGGCCGGGGCGGTCGTCGGCGGGCTGTGCTTCATCGTCCCCGGGCTGCTGCTGATCCTCGCCCTCGCGGCGCTGCTGCTGTCCGGGCGGGCGCCCGGCCCGGTCCGGGGCGCGGCGGCGGGCGCGGGCGCGGCGGTCGCCGCCGTCGCGGTGCGCGCCGCCCTCGACCTGCTCCCCGCCAGCCGCGAACGCGCGCGCTCCCGGGCGCGGTGGACGGCGTACCTGGCGTTCGGGGCCGTCGCCGCCGTGGCCGTCGGCCCGTACCTCGTGCTCGTGCTGCTCGCCTGCGGTCTGGCCGAGACCGGGATCCGCCGCCGGCCGGACGGCGCCGCCCGCGCGCTGCCGTTCGGCGCCGCCGCCCTGCCCGCGCTCTCCGGCACCGGCGCGCTCGCGTGGGTGGCGTTCAAGGTCGGCGCGCTGTCGTACGGCGGCGGGTTCGTGATCATCCCGCTGATGCAGTCGGAGGCCGTCGGGAACCACCGGTGGATGACGGCGGGCGAGTTCACCACCGCCGTCGCGCTCGGGCAGATCACGCCGGGCCCGGTCGTGCAGACGGTCGCCGTCGTCGGGTACGCGGCGGCCGGGATCGGCGGCGGCCTGCTCGCCTCGGCCGTCGCGTTCGCCCCGTCCTTCGCGTTCGTGCTGCTCGGCGGGCCGCGCTTCGACCGGCTGCGGGCCAGCCCGGCCGTGCAGGCGTTCCTGGACGGCGCCGGGCCCGCCGTGGTCGGCGCCATCGCCGGCTCCGCGCTGCCGCTCGCGCTCGCCCTCGGCCACGCGTGGCAGTACGGCGTCCTCGCCGCCGCCGCGCTCTGGCTGGCCGTCCTGCGGCGCGGCGTCGTCGGCGCGCTGCTCGCCGCCGGGGCGCTCGGCGCCGCCGCCGCCCTCGCCGGCCTGCCCGCCGGGTGAAATATCCCAACTCGACGCCAGGTGGGGCGGGACGCGAAGATAGGCCGGTGACGCTGCTGCTGAACCGTTCCGATCTGGAGTCGCTGCTCGACGCCGAACGCTGCCTGGCCGCGCTCCGCCGGGGCTTCGCGGCGAAGGAGGGCGAGGTCGGGCCGCGCCGTGTGATCACGCCGCTGCCCGGCCAGGGCACCGCGACCGCGCTGCTGCCCGGGCTGATGGAGGACGTCCCGGCCTACACCGTGAAGGTCAACGCCAAGTTCCCCGGACGGCGGCCGGCGCTGCGCGGCGTCGTCGGCCTCTACGACCTCGACACCGGCGAGCCCCTCGCGCTGCTCGACTCGGCGACCGTCACCGCCTGGCGCACCGGCCTCGCCGCCGCCCTCGGCACCGACGCGCTCGCCCGCCGCGACGCCGCGACGGTCGCGGTGGTCGGCGCGGGCGCGCAGGCCGAGCTGGTGATGCGGGGCCTGTCCGAGCTGCGCGGCGTCCGCGGCCTCACCGTCTGCGACCTCGACGCGGACCGCGCCGCCGGTTTCGCCGAACGGCACGGCGCCCGCCTCGGCCTCACCGCGTCCGTCGCCGCCGACCCCCGCGCCGCCGTCCGGGGCGCGGAGATCGCCGTGCTCGCCACCTGGGCGCGCCGCCCGATCCTCGACGCGGCCGACGTCGCGCCCGGCACGCACGTCACCTCGCTCGGCGCGGACGAGCCCGGCAAGGCCGAGCTCGGCGCCGGCCTGCTCCTCGGCTCCCGCGTCGTCGTGGACGACGTCGCGCTCGCGGTCGAGATCGGCGTGCTCGCCGGGGCCGGGCTCGACGTCAAGCACGCCGCGGGCACGCTCCGCGACGTGCTGTGCGGCCAGGTCCCCGGCCGCGTCAAGGACGGCGAGATCACCGTGTACGCGCCGGTCGGGCTGCCGTGGCAGGACCTCGCCGTCGCGTGGACCGCGTACCGCGCCGCGAAGCGGGCGGGCGCGGGCGCCGAGTACGACTTCCTGGCCTGACCCCCGGCCAAGATCCCCGCCCGGGGAACGCCGTCCCGGCCGTTCCATTGAAACGTGTTCTAGTTCGGCCTACGCTGGCGGCACCCGGCCGGAGGAGGCGGCGTGATCCTGGAACGGTTCCGTGTCGAGGGCAAGGCGGCGGTCGTCACCGGGGCGGGGCGCGGCATCGGTGCGGCCAGTGCCGTGGCGCTCGCCCAGGCGGGCGCGGACGTCGTCGTCTCCTCCCGCACCGAGGACCAGCTCCGCAAGGTCGCGGCGGAGATCGAGGCGGCGGGCCGCCGGGCGCTCGTCGTGCCCGCCGACCTGAGCGACCCGGAGGAGACGGCCGCCCTCGCCGCCCGCGCGGCGGACGTGTTCGGCCGCCTGGACATCGTGGTCAACAACATGGGCGGCACGATGCCGCGGCCGTTCCTGGACACCGCGCCGCGGCATCTTGAGAACGCGTTCCAGTTCAACGTGAGCACCGCGCACGCCCTGACCCGCGCCGCCGTCCCGCACCTCCTGCGGACCCGGGGCGCGGTCGTCAACATCTCCTCGGCCATGGGCCGGATCGCGGGCCGCGGCTACCTCGCGTACGGCAGCGCCAAGGCCGCCCTCGCCCACTACACCCGCCTCGCCGCGTACGACCTGGCGCCGAAGGTGCGGGTCAACGCGATCGCCGTGGGCTCGGTCGCGACGTCCGCGCTCGACATCGTCACCTCCAGCGACGAGCTGCGCGGCCGGATGGAGGCGGGCACGCCCCTGCGCCGCGTCGGCGACCCGGAGGACGTGGCGGCGGCCGTCCTCTACCTCGCGTCCCCCGCCTCCGCCTACGTGACCGGCTCCGTGCTGCGCGTGGACGGCGGGATCGACGCCCCCAACCTCGACCTCGGCCTGGAGGATCTGTGACCTACCGCGTCGTCCAATGGAGCACCGGCAACGTCGGCCGCAACAGCCTCGCCGGGATCATCGCCCACCCCGAGCTGGAACTCGCCGGCGTCTGGGTCTCCAACCCCGCGAAGGCGGGCCGGGACGCCGGCGACCTCGCGGGCGGCCTGCCCCCGACCGGCGTCGCGGCCACCACCGACGAGGCGGAGGTCCTCGCGCTCGGCGCCGACTGCGTCGTCTACACCGCCATGGCGGACGTGCGCATCTTCGAGGCGCTGGACGACCTGTGCCGCATCCTGCGCTCCGGCGCGAACGTCGTCTCCAGCAGCCCGGTGTTCCTCCAGTTCCCCGACGGCGTCGTCCCGCCCGAGATGGCCGACCCGGTGCGCCGGGCCGCCGCCGACGGCGACGCGTCCATCTTCGTCAACGGCATCGACCCGGGCTTCGCCAACGACGTCCTCCCGCTCGCCCTCACCGGCATCAGCGAGCGCGTGGACGAGGTCCGCTGCCTGGAGATCCTCGACTACGCCACCTACGACCAGGGCACCGTCCTGTTCGACATCATGGGCTTCGGCCGCTCCCTGGACGAGACGCCCATGCTGCTCCAGCCCGGCGTGCTCACGATGGCGTGGGGCAGCGTCGTCCGGCAGATCGCCGCGGGACTCGGCGTCGCGCTGGACGAGGTGACCGAGTGGCACACCCGCCTCCCCGCGCCCGAGACGTTCGAGGTCTCCAGCGGGACGATCGAGAAGGGCACCGCCGCCGCGCTCCGCTTCGAGGTCAGGGGCGTCGTCGGCGGCCGCCCCGCCATCGTCCTCGAACACGTGACCAGGCTCCGCGGCGACCTCGGCCCCGACTGGCCGCAGCCCTCCGGGGCCGGGTGCTACCGCGTCGAGGTGAAGGGCGAGCCGAACTACACCCTGGACCTCCGGCTCCTCGGAAGCGACGGCGACCACAACACCGCCGGGCTCAAGGCGACCGCGATGCGCCTGGTCAACGCCGTCCCCGCCGTGGTGCGGGCCCCTTCCGGCCTGCTGACCGCCCTGGACTTGCCGCTGATCCCCGGCCGCTGGCCCGCCCCGCCCCGCTGACCCGCGCCGGGCGGACGGGCCCAGTGGATCAGAGCCCCTCGCGGTGGGCGACGGCCGCGGCCTGGGTGCGGCTGGTGACGCCCAGCTTCGCGAGGATGTTGGAGACGTGCACGCTCGCGGTCTTCGGCGAGATGAACAGCGTCGCGGCGATCTCCTTGTTGTTGCGGCCCTCGGCGACGAGCTTCAGCACCTCCCGCTCGCGCACGGTGAGGACGGCGACCGCGCCCGGCGCGGCCCGTCCGCCCGTCCCGCCGGGCCGCGCCGCCTCCGCGGGCGGACGCGCGCCGGCCGGGAGGCGCGCCCGCCTGCCGAGATCCTTCAGCGCGGACGCCAGCGGCGCGGCCCCGAGCCGTTCGGCCGCCGCGAGGGACGCGGCCCACTCGGCGGCCGCCTCGCCGCGCTCGCCGTTCTCGGCCAGCGCCTCCGCGAGCCGCCACCGCGACCTCGCCACCTCGTAGACGAACCCCTCGCCGCCGCCGTAGACGAACGACTCGACGCTCGTGCGCCACAGGTCCACGTCGTGCACGCCGTGCACGCGGCGGTGCTCGGCCTCGGCGCGGGCCGCCCACGCGTGCCCCTCGAACCCGAGCCAGGCCCGCGGCACGCCGTCGTACGTCGCCGCCACGGTCCGGCGCGCCAGCTCCAGCAGCCGGTCGGCGGCGGCCTCGGACCGGCGCGCCGCCTCGCCGTCCCCGGCCGCCCTGGCCCGCGCGGCGATCTCCGCGTGCGCCCACAGCCCGGTGGTCGCGATCCGGATGTTGCCCGTCTCGTGCAGGTCGGCCCACTCCAGAACGGCCTCGACGTGCGCCAGCGCCGTGCCGGGGTCGCCGCGCCACAGGAAGTGCTCGGCGGCGAGCCCCCGCGCGATGTAGGTCAGGAACGCGTCGGATGACCACAGCGGCTCGATCCACCGCAGCCGCTCGTCCACGCTGGCGTCGCCGCGCGCGACCTCGTGGAACAGCGCGTACGCGGAGACCTGCGCCTCCGGCGGCCGGACGACCTGGACCCCGAAGTCCTCGGCGAGCCGCTCGGCCCGCTGCCAGTCGCCCTTCGTGTAGGCGATCAGGTAGTGCAGGCACCGCAGCGTCGTGCCGAACGTGCTCCAGCCGAGCCCGTTCGCCATCGTCACCCGGATGCCGTCCTCGACCGCCGCCGCGGCCCCCACCAGGTCGCCGCGGTCGAACTTCGTCCGCGCGTAGTGGTACATCGCGCGCAGCGCCACCGGATGGTTGTCGTCGGCGAGCG
Source organism: Actinomadura sp. J1-007 (assembly GCF_009793335.1). Lineage (GTDB taxonomy): Bacteria > Actinomycetota > Actinomycetes > Streptosporangiales > Streptosporangiaceae > Spirillospora > Spirillospora yumaensis. The sequence goes on from NZ_WING01000002.1 coordinate 124,724, forward strand.
CGAGGTCGCGGCCCCGCGCGAAGATCTCGGCGACGCTGTCGTCCGCCTCGCGCGACTCCCGGAACAGCCCGAGCGTGACCAGCGCGCTCGCCTCCGCGTCGCGGGCCCCGGCGGCGCGCGCCGCCGCGATGCTCTCCTCCGCGAACCCGGGCAGCAGGCCCTCGCGGTCGCGGTGCATCAGGCACCGCGCGTACGTGGCCATCGCGGCGGCCCGCTCGCTCGTCGGCGGGTCGGGGGGCAGCATCCCGACCGCCGTCCGCGCGATCTCCCTCGCCTCCTCGTCCTCGTCGGCCTCGCCGAGGTAGCTCGCGAGGTGCTCGCGGATCGTCACGCCGAGCCGCACGTCGGCCGGGTCGACCGCCTCCAGCAGCCGCCGCAGCCGCGACACCCCGCGGCGCAGCTCCCCGGCGCGCCCGTACGCGCGGACGGCGTAGAGCGAGAAGCGGATCCGGTCGGCGCCGGCGGTCTTCTCCGGGTCGGGCACCGCGTCCCACAGGGACAGCGCCTGGTCGTAGTGCTCGTACGCCTCGGCGGGCGCGCCCAGCCGGTCGGCCTCGTGCCCCGCCCGCACCGACGCGGCGAACGCGGCGGGCAGGTCGTGCGCGGCGAGGCTGTGGTGGGCCAGCTCGGCGGCGGAGCCGCGGCGGCCCGGCGGCATGTCGGCGAGCCTGCGCGCGAAGTCGGCGTGCAGGCGGGTCCGCTCGCCCGGCAGCAGGTCGGTGTCCACCGCCTCGCGGAGCAGCGCGTGCCGGAACGTGTAGCCCGCGGTGCCCTGCGGGACGAGGATCTGGTGCGAGACCACCTCGCGAAGCGCCTCCCCGACCGCGGCCTCGTCCAGCCCGGACACCTGCCGTACGAGCTCGTCGTCGATCCGCCGCCCGGCCACCGCCGCGACCCGCACGACCCGCTGCGCGTCCTCCGACAGCCTCTCGACCCGCGCGAGCAGCAGGTCGGCGAGCCCGGACGGCAGCTCCTCCCCGGTGCTGGTGGCCGCGAACAGCTCGCCCGCGTAGAACGGGTTGCCCTCCGACCGCTGGTGGACGCGCTCGACGACCTCGGCGGACGGCGCCGGCGCGGAGCCCGGCCCGCCTGCGGGGCCCGGGGCCCCGCTCCCGTGCGCGAGGGCGGTGAGGAACTCGGCGGTCTCGCCGGGCCCGAACGGCTTCAGATCGACGGACGCGACGTTCGGCAGCCGCAGCAGCTCGGCGACCACGGACCGCAGCGGATGCCGCCGGTGCAGGTCGTCCGACCGGTACGTGCCGATCAGGCAGACCCGCTCGCGCTGGAGGACCCGGCTGAGGAAGGTCAGCAGGTGCCGGGTCGACCGGTCGGCCCAGTGCAGGTCCTCCAGGACGAGCAGGACGGGCCGTTCCTGGCCGAGCACGCCGAGCAGCCCGAGCGCGGCCCCGAAGAGCTGCTGCTGGCCGAGCTCGGCCGCGCTGTCGGGGCCGCCCTCGCCGTCCGGCAGGAGCCGCGCGAGCACCGGCCGGGCGTCGAGCGCGGCCCGCACGGCGGCGGACTCCTCGGACCCGGCGCGCGCGGCCGTCCAGAGCGCGTCGGTGAGCGGCAGGTACGGCATGCTCTCGCCGAGCTCGGCGCACTGCCCGACGAGGACGGCGCAGCCCCGCTCCCGGGCCGCCCGGGTGAGGGCGCCGACCAGGTAGGACTTGCCGACCCCCGCGTCGCCGCTGACGAGGACGACCCCGGCGCTCCCGGCGGCGGCGCGGTCGAGCGCCGCGGTCAGCTCGCGCAGCTCGTCCGCCCTGCCGATCAGCACGGGGCCGCCGCGTGGACGGGGGGAGGTGTCAGGGCCATGTCGCACAGTATCCCACCTGGTGAGGACATGGACGGGCCCCCGGGCCCAGGCGGGGTCGGACCTGGGGGCCGGGGGCCCGGAGCGTGCGGGCCGGTCGGCTCGTCAGCTCATCGGCTCGTCAGCTCATCAGCGCGCCGGCGAGTCCGGAGCGGTCGGCCGCGGCGGCGTCCTCGCCGAACTCCTCGCCCGAGGCGGTGTCGGAGGCGGACTCGGCGTCGGCGTCGGCCTCGTCCGCGGCGGCCTCGGCCGGGTCCTCCTCGACGACCGGCTCGGGCAGGAGCCTGGCGTACTGCCGCAGGGTCTCGGCGGCGACGCGGTCCCAGGAGTAGCGGGACCGGGCGCGGTCGCCGGCGGCGATGGAGTAGCCGTGCAGCGTGGTCTCCTCGGCGAGCAGGCGGCGGATCTCGCGGGCGATCGCCACGGGCCGCCCGGCCGGGACGTGCAGCCCGGTGATCTTGTCGAGGACCTCGTCGGCGCTGCCGCCCGCGGGCGTCGCGACGACCGGGACGCCGCAGGCCATGGCCTCCAGCGGCGCGGTGGGGGAGGGCTGGTGGGGGACAGGCACAGCGCCAGCCGGGCCGTGCGCAGGAGCTTCGGCACCGACCTGCGGGGCAGCCGGCCGAGGAAGATCACGCGGTCGGCGACGTGCAGCTCCTTGGCCAGCAGCCGCAGCCGGTGCACGACCGGGTCGTTCTCCAGGTCCTCGCGGGCCGGGCCGCCCGCGACCGCCAGCTCGGCGTCCGGGACGTGGGCCAGCGCGCGGACGGCGGTGGCGACGTCGCCGGCCTCCAGGTCGCGGCAGACCATCACCAGGCGCTCGCGGTCGCCGCGCGGCATGGCGGGCCCGTTCTGGGCGAACTGCTCGGCGTCCACCCCGTACGGCACGACGGCGATCTTCTTGCGCGGCACGCCCATCCGCACCGCCTCGTCGGCCTCGTCGGAGTGCCCGGCGAGCACGGCGTCCGAGCCGCGCCCGATCGCCTTCTCCAGCCGGGCCCGCGCGGGGTGCACCGGGCGTCCGGCGCGCCGCTCGCTCAGCGCGAGGCCGTGGTTGCTCTGCACGAACGGGATGTCGAGCTCGCGGGCGACGGCGCAGGCCGCGAGGCCCGCGACCCAGCCGTGCGCGTGCACGACGTCGGGCCGCCCGGCGCCGCTCCAGCGCCTGCGCAGCCCGTCGGCGAAGTCGCGGACGTGGTCGAGCGCCTCGGCGTCGCGCAGCGGCCGCGCGGGGCCCGCGTCGATGTACTGGAGCGCGGCGCCGGGCCCGAGCCTGGTGCGGGTGCGCGCGGCGCCGTCCTGCCGCCGCGCGAAGACCGTGACGTGGTTGCCCTGTTCGTAGTCCCGCGAGGGGCGTGCCAGTGCCCGGGCGAGTTCACGGACGTGGATCGTGCTCGCGTGCTCGCCGTCGAGGTCGGAGGCGGACACGAGGGCGATGTTGAGAGGCTGGTGCTGCATGACGAGTCCTCCGGCTTGGCACAGGGGTGGCCTGGAGGTATCTGCGTCTTAGACACCGCTCGCCTCATTGTCTATCCGCCGGGGTACCGGACGAAACCTTCCGGCCCCGATCCGCACGCCGAACGGGCGCGGACGCAAGGGAACCGTGGCCTCCGCCGCCACGTCCCAGAATCATGCGTTTTCCGCGCTCTAGCCCCGAAAAGCCCTGCTCTGTCCCGCCCGCGGGACGGTCGGACGCCCCGCCGATCAGAGTGACGGGACTCACAGGAGACCGACGTTCCCGGAGGGCGCTGCGCGGGGCCGCGGCGGCGTCCGCCCTCACCGCCGCGGGGCTGGCGGCGGCGTGCGGAGCCCCGGCGCAGGAGGCCGAGGTCCTGCGGGCGGCCCCGCTGAACGTTCCGGCGGGCGATCCGAGGGCCGCCGCGCGGGGCGACACGGCGTTCGGGCTGGACGTGCTGGACGCCTGGTGCCGTAAGGACCCATCGGCCAACGTGGTGCTGTCACCCAGCAGTGTCGCGAGCGGCCTCGGCATGGTCTACCTGGGCGCGAAGGGCGAGACCGCCCGGACGATGGCCCGCGCCCTGCACCTGCCCGGCGGCGGCGCCGGGTCCGCGGACCCCGCGGGCGCGCTCCCCGCGCTCCGCGCCCGCGACCAGGCGCTCAGGGGCCTGAACGGCAAGAACGTCACCGTCAGCACCACCGACCAGGTGTGGTCCGACAAGGCGCTGAAGCCGGACGACGCGTACCTCTCCCGCGTCGCGACCGGCTACGGCGCCGTCCTGAAGCAGCTCGACATCCGGGCCGATCCCGAGGGCGCGCGCCGTACGATCAACGACGGGGTCGAGCGGGCCACGCAGGGCAAGATCTCCGATCTCCTCCCGTCCGGCGCTGTGGACGACGACACCGGCTGGGTGCTCACCGACGCGACCTACCTCAAGGCCCGCTGGGCGGGGGAGTTCAAGCGCTCGGAAACCGCTCCCGAACGGTTCACCACCGCGGCGGGCCGGACGATCCGGACCCCGATGATGAGCCGGGGCGGCACGTACGGGTACGCCCGCGCCAGGGGTTGGACGGCCGTGGACCTCCCGTACGTCGGCGGACGCCTCAGCATGACCGCCCTGCTGCCGGACGCGCCCCGTACCGCGAAGCCGCAGGCGCAGGCGCGGCCCGCATGCCCCGCGATCGACGCCCGCGCGATCGGCGAGATCACCGCCGCGCTCGCGCCCGAACGGGTGGAGCTGGAGATCCCCAAGGTCGAGCTGCGCGCCAAGGCCGACCTGAGACCGATCCTCACCGGGCTCGGGATGGGAAGCCTGTTCACCGCCCCCGACCTGACGGGCCTCTCGCCCAAGGCCACTCGCCTGTCATTCGTCGTCCACGCCGCGACCCTGCTGGTGGACGAGAAGGGCACCGAGGCCGCCGCCGCGACGGGCAGCGGCGTGCAGGCCGGGTCCGCGCCCGCGCCCGCCCCGCGCGAGGTGACGTTCGACCGCCCCTACCTGCTGCTGGTCAGGGACGTCCGCACCGGCGAGCCGCTCTTCCTGGCGCGGGTGGCGGACCCCTCCAGGAGTTGACGCGGCCGGGATAATCGCGCCCGTGGACGAGGAACGTGTGTGGTACGTGGCGTACGGCTCCAACCTCTACACGAGCCGTTTCGCCTGCTATCTCGCCGGAGGGCGTCCCGAGGGCGGCGCGCGCCACTACACCGGCTGCCGCGACCCGCGCCCCGCCCGCGCCGTACGGGCCGTCACACTGCCCGGCGGGATCTTCTTCGCTCTCACGTCGCTGACGTGGGGCGGCGGGATGGCGTTCTACGATCCCGCGCTCCCCGGGCGCGCCCCCGCCCGCGCGTACCTGCTGTCCGCGCAGCAGTTCTGCGACGTCATGGCGCAGGAGATGCGCCGCGAGGTCGGCGCGGACCCGGACCTGTCGGAGGTCCTCGCCGCGGGCCGCCAGCGCCTCGGGCCCGGCCGGTACGAGACCGTCCTCAAGGTCGGGCAGCGCGACGGCCACCCGATGCTCACGTTCACCTCGCCCGACGGCGCGGAGCGGGCCGAGCTGAACGCGCCCACCGCCCCGTACCTCACCATGCTCGGCAACGGCCTGCGCGAGGCGCACGGCTGGACCGCCGACCGCGCCGCCGCCTACCTCGGCGCCCGCCCCGGCGCCGCGGGCGCGTGGGACCCGCCCGCCATCTCCGCGCTCCTGACCGCCGCCGCGAGCCCGGCCGCGGCGGACGGCGCGGGCGGTCCCGCGCTCCCGTGACGGCCGTCTCCTCCGCCGGCCCTGGGCACGCCGGCGGGCGGCCGGTAGCGTCGGGCCATGGCGATGAACGTCGGTGACGTGGTCGATGACTTCGAGCTGCCGGACGAGACGGGCGAGCGGCGGACGCTGAGCGGGCTGCTGGAGAAGGGGCCCGTGGTCCTGTTCTTCTACCCCGCCGCGATGACGCCGGGCTGCACGTCCGAGGCGTGCCACTTCCGCGACCTCGCGGCCGAGCTGGCCGAGGCCGGCGCGCACCCGGTCGGCGTGAGCGCCGACCCGGTCGGCAAGCAGAAGGAGTTCGCCGACAAGCACGGGTTCGGCTACCCGCTGCTGTCCGACCCGGACGGCGAGGTCCGCGCCCGGTTCGGCGTGAAGCGCGGCATCGCGCTGCTGCCGACCCGCCGCCAGACGTTCGTCATCGACACCGACCGGCGGGTCCTGGAGGTCGTCAAGAGCGAGGTCCGCATGAACGTGCACGCCGACCGCGCCCTCGCCGCCCTCCGCGCCCGCCGGAGGACCTGACCGGGCCCCGGCCCGGACCCGCGGCGCTGGCGCGCGGGGGCGTCAGGCCGGGGTGGCCGACGGGGCGCCGGGGCGTCGGCGGGCACGACCGGGAGGGTGATCGACGAGGCGCGGCCGGGGGAGTGGAAGATCTCCTGGGAGGCGGTGAGCATCGCGGTGGCGGTGCCGATCGGCTCGCCCGTGCCGGGGTTGCGGGCGACGCGCGGGTACGCGCCGCTGGCGATCTGGACGCGGATCCGGTGGCCGCTGCGGAAGCGGTGCCCGGCGGGCCACAGCTCCACCGCCACGCGCCGCACCCCGTCGCCGTCGGCCTCCGGCGTGCCGGGGACGAGCCGCCGCATCCCCTCGCACAGGTTGAGCGACGCGCCGTCCGGCGCCACGTCGCAGAGCCGCACGACGAAGTCGGTGTGCTCGCGGTCGGACCGGATGAACAGGTCGGCGGTGACCGGTCCGATGATCTCCAGGTCGTCCGCCAGCACCGCGGAGGTGTAGGTGAGCACGTCGCGGCGGCGTTCGAGGCGGCGCTGGTCGGCGACCGGGTGGTTGTCGCCGAGCAGGGTGGGCCCGCCGAGGAACGGCGTCGGGTGCTCGGGGTCGTACCGGTACGTGCCGGGCGGCGACTCGGGCGGCTCGGCGGGCGCGAGCGCCCCGCCCGGCTGGAGGCGCCAGCGCTCCTCGCGCATCCCGGGCACCGGCCAGTCGGGGAACTCCCGCCACTCGCCCGCGCCGGTGATGTGCAGCCGCACAGGCAGCTCGCGAAGCTCGGACGGGTCGTCCAGCAGGTGCGCGCGGAACCAGCTCAGCGACTCGCCGACCGAGCCGCGCATCATGCGCTGGTCGGCGTGGAACCACGGGCCGATCGTTAGGTACGGGCGGTGCCCGGCCGCGCGCAGCGCCGCGTAGTCCTTGAGCTGCCAGGGCAGGAAGATGTCGTACCAGCCGCCGGTCATGTTGACCGGCGCGCGCACCTCGGAGACGGTCGGGCTGAAGTCGCGCCGGTCCCAGAACGGGGTGTCGGGGCCGTTCACCAGCAGGTCCTGGAAGAAGCGCTGCTGCTCGCCGGTCGCGAGGCGGTCGAGCTCGGCGAGCGGGCGGCCCGACAGCGCGGCGCGGCGGGCGCGGCGCGGCGACATGATCCCGGTGGTGATGCCCGACAGCGGGTGCTTCATCCGGGCCGTGAGGTCGACCCAGATCAGCGCCGACTCCAGCGCGAACGTGCCGCCGACGTTGACCGCGTCGCGGAACGTCGAGGCCGTCACCTGCATCGACAGCGCCTTCAGCTCGGGCCCGGCCTCGGCGGCGACGGCCCACTGCACGTACCCGAGGTAGCTCGGCCCGTGCATGGCGAACGTGCCGCCGAACCACGGCTGCTCCCTCAGCCACGCGATGGTGGCGAGGCCGTCCTCGCGCTCGTCGAGCGGCTCGAAGACCCCGCCCGACCCGAAGCCGCCGCGCACGCTCTGCACCACGGCCTGGAACCCGTGCGAGGCGAACGCCTGCCCGCACATCAGCCCGAACGGCCCGCGCCGCCCGTACGGCGAGCGGACGAGCACGGTCGGCGGGCGCTCGACGCCGACGGGCGCGTGCCGGTCGGCGAGCAGCACGACCCCGTCGCCGGTCGGCACCTCCAGGTCCCGTTCGACGGTCACCCGGTGGGGGCCGTTCCGCAGTCCCAGCGCCGCGACCCCCAGACGGCGCATCATTCCCACGCCTACCACCCGATCGATCGTAGACGGCGCCGCCCGCGGCGGAGACGGCGACCGTGCCCGGGGACGCCACGGGGTTCACTACGATCGGGCGATATCCGGACCAGCCTGGCAAAGCGAACAATCGCGGCGTACGCCAGTATCACGGGCGCCCGCGGGCGCCCGGAGGGAGAGATCCACACCATGCCCGAGTCGCCGGCGCGTGGGCGCGAGGTGCGTCATGCCTGATCATCTGCAGTGGAGGGACGTCATCGCGGCGGCCGTCATCATGGTGGTCGCGCTCGCCATCGCGGTCGTGCTGCGGCTGCTGACCTCCCGGCTGTTCAAGCGCGCCGGGGACACCCGCTGGGCCTGGGACGACCTGGCCGCGCGCCTGATCCGCGACCTCGCCGTGCCGGTCGCGGTGCTGACCGGTGCGTGGGCCGCCGCGAACGTCCTGGACCTGCGGCGCGGCACCCTCGACGTCACCGCCAAGGTGCTGACCGCGCTGACCATCTTCGCGGTGTCGCTGGCCCTCGCCCGGCTGATCGCCGGCGTGGTCACCTCCGTCGCGCTCGGCCGCCAGGGCGTCGCGGGCAACGTCACGATCTTCGCCAACATCACGCGCGTCATCGTCCTCGGCGTCGGTGTGCTGATCATGCTCCAGAGCCTCGGGGTGTCGATCACGCCGCTGCTCGGCGCCCTCGGCGTCGGCGGCCTCGCGGTCGCGCTCGCCCTCCAGGACACCCTCGCCAACCTGTTCGCGGGCGTGCACGTGCTCGCCTCGAAGACGATCGAGCCCGGCGACTACATCCGGCTGAGCAGCGGCCAGGAGGGCTACGTCGTCGACATCAACTGGCGCAACACCTCGATCCGCACCCTGTCGGACAACATCGAGGTGATCCCGAACGCGCGGTTCTCCGACACGATCCTCACCAACTACCACCGCCCCGCGCAGGACATGTCCCTGCTGCTCCAGGCGAGCGTCGCGTACGAGAACGACCTGGACGAGGTCGAGCGCATCGCGACCGAGGTCGGCGAGGAGGTCATGGCCGAGGTCGAGGGCGGCGTGAAGGAGGCCGAGATCCTCGTCCGCTTCCACACCTTCGCGGAGTCGGCCATCAACTTCACCGTCATCCTGCGCACCAGCGAGTTCGGCGACCAGTTCCGCATCAAGCACGAGTTCTTCAAGCGCCTGCACCGCCGCTTCCGGGAGGAGGGCATGGAGATCCCGTATCCGCGGCGCAGGGTGATGCTCCCCGACGGTGCGAAGCCCCTCGACCTGACCTCCCTGGACTGACCGGGCCGTGTGCCGTGGGCCGCGTGCCGCGCGGGTCCGGGTCAGGCTCGCTGGCCCGGCTCCCGGCCGTCCGGCGAACCGTGCGGCGAACCGTCCAGCGGGCCGTCCAGCGACGCGTCCAGCGGGGTGCCGCCGGAGGCGTCCGGCGGGCCGTCCGGTCCGGCGTGGGCGTACCTGTGGCCCAGGCTTCCCTCCCAGTACCGCAGGCGCTTCTCCAGCGCGACCAGCGCGCCGTTGTGGGGGAACGAGCGGAACCGCACGTCGTCCGCCAGCGCCTGGATGATCATCAGGCCGCGGCCGTGCTCGGCGTGCGGCGAGGGCTCGGGGACCTCGTCGGCGTCGAACCCCGTCCCGGTGTCGATGACCTTGAGGATGCAGCGCGCGTTCATGATGGTCACGCGCACGGTGTAGTCGTCGCCGTCCTGCGCGTGCTTGATCACGTTGGTGCACGCCTCGGTGAGCATCAACTCGATGTCCTCGCGGATGGGCGCGAGGACGCCGAGCGACCGCAGCGACGCCTCCAGCAGCCCGCGCACCGCCGGGACGCTCACGCTGTCCCGTGGAAGCCGTATGTCGAGGTTGAGCTCCACATCATCTCCGTCGAACGATGGCCTCCCGGTCACCTTCTGGTCTGCCCCAGCGAAGCGGACGAAACATCCGGCGCCCCCGGCCGGTCGATCTCCGTCGGAGAGGCGCCCGCCCGCGCACCGGCGCCACCTGCGGCGACGTTCGCCCACGCCCCGGACCGGAGCGGTCAGGCGCTGGCGGCGACGTACTGCGCCTGGATGACCTTGCGCATCGCCGGGGCGGCGGGCCCCGAACGGGCCGTCAGCTCCGCGATCCGGCGCTTGTGCCTGCGGCGGTCGCCGCTCGGCAGCACCGTCTTCAGCTCGCCCGCCGCCGCGAGCGCGACCGCCGCCGCGTCGTAGCTGTTCACGTGCGCGACCGGCTTGCCGCGCAGCGCCGACGACGCGCCGCCCCACAGCGCCTTCACCACCCGCGGGTCGCGCACGGTGACCCGGTGCACCGGGAACAGGCCGAGCACGCGCGTCCTGCGGACCCGGATCCAGCCGTCCCGCTCCAGCTCCTCGCGGACCGTCGCGACCATGCGCCGGTTGCCCTTGCGCACCCAGTACTGCCAGGACCGCGGCCGCGACGAGGCGATCTGCCCGACGACGCCGTACGGGTCGTCGCCCGGCGTGCCCGGCGCCGGGCGCCTGCGCTCCTCCACGAGCCGGCCGTCCAGGTACAGCTCGGTCAGCGCCGCCGCCCGCAGCACGTACCCGAGCCGGCCTCCGGAGCCGCCCATCCGCTGCTTCCTCAGGTCGTACGCCAGCAGGAACATCCGCGCCGGCAGCGATTCGGGAACATCGACCATGACCTAATCCTCGCTCTTCTCCCCGCCCTCCGGCGGTGTCCCACTCCTGGAGGGGCGCCCGGGCCGCCGCATCCGGCCCGCCGAGCCGGGCATCCGCCCCGCCTCCGACAGCGCCTGCCGCAGCAGGAACTCGATCTGGGCGTTGGTGCTGCGCAGCTCGTCCCCGGCCCAGCGGGCCAGCGCGTCGTGCACGGCCGGGTCGAGCCGCAGCAGGATCTTCTTGCGCTCCGAGGCCACGGGGTCACTGGTACAGCGTGCCGGTGTTCACCACCGGCTGCGCGTCCCGATCGGCGCAGAGCACCACCAGCAGGTTGCTGACCATCGCCGCCTTGCGCTCCTCGTCGAGCTCCACCACGTTCTGCCGGTCCAGCCGGTCCAGCGCGAGCTGCACCATCCCGACCGCCCCCTCCACGATCCGCTGCCGCGCCGCCACCACCGCGCCCGCCTGCTGCCGCCTCAGCATGGCCTGCGCGATCTCCGGAGCGTACGCCAGCCGCGTGATCCGCGACTCGATGATCGCCACGCCCGCGCTCGCGACCCGCTGCGACAGCTCCTCCGACATCATCGCGGTGATCTCGTCGGCGTTGTCGCGCAGCGACGTCCGGTCGGCGGCGTCGTAGGGGAAGCTGCCCGCGATGTGCCGCACGGCCGCCTCGGTCTGGAACGCCACGAACTCCACGAAGTCGTCGACCTCGAACACCGCCCGCGCCGTGTCCCGCACCTGCCACACCACCACGGCCGAGATCTCGATCGGGTTGCCGTCCAGGTCGTTCACCTTGGCGTGCCCGGTCTCGTGGTTGCGGATCCGCGTCGAGACCCGCCGCCGCTCGGTGATGGGGTTCACCCACCGCAGCCCGTCCGTGCGGACCGTCCCCGCGTACCGCCCGAGCACCTGGAGCACCCGCGCCTCGTTCGGCGCGATCGGCGTGAGGCCCGCCGCCACGGCCGCGCCGGCGACGACCAGCACCGCCCCCGCCGCGATCCCCGTCCCGAGCGCCGCGCCCTCGCCGGCCGCGATCCCGGCCACGATCGCGGCGACCCCGGCCGCGACCAGCAGCAGCGCGAGCCCGAGCATCGGCCAGCCGTTCAGGTTCCGGCCGGTCCGCTCGGAGATCTGCGGTCGCGGCATCTCCACCTTCGCGTTCGTCATCCCGTCCTCCTCGATATGGCAGCAAACTATCAAAGTGATATCACATTTCCAAGTCGCGGCCGCGGCGACGCGAGAAGCCCGCCCCGGGGCGCGGGGCGGGCCTTCGGACGCGGAGGGGCGGGTCAGCGGGTGGGGGACGGGGCCGGGTCGGCGGGGCTCTCCTCGTCGGCGAGGTCGGGGATGACCTTCGGAACGGACCGCAGCGTGAACAGGGCGCTGACGGCCACCAGGGCGGCGAACGCGGCGCTGCACAGCAGCGCGGCGTGCAGGCCGTCCACGAACGCCGACCTCGCGGCGTCGCCCAGCGGCCCGGCGAGGGCGGGCGGCAGGGAGCGGGCGGCCTCGACCGCGGCGGCCAGGGAGTCGCGGGCGGCGGCGCCGGCCGGGGCGGGCAGGCCCGCGGGCAGGTCCAGCGAGTCGCGGTACACCGCGTTCAGCACGCTGCCGAGGACGGCCATGCCGAGCGCGCCGCCGAGCTCGGTCGCGGTCTCGGAGATGGCGGACGCGGCGCCCGAACGGTCCCGGGGGACCGAGGCGAGCACGGTGTCGGCGGTGACCGTCAGCGCCATGCCCATGCCGAGCCCCGACAGCAGCATCGGGCCCACGAGCAGCAGGTAGGAGGTGTCCGTGCCGACCATCAGGAACAGGGCGAACGCGCCGGCGGAGACGACGAGGCCGAGCGCGACGACGCGGGCGCGGCCGAGCGCCCCGATCAGCGGCGGCGCGAGCGCCGCGCCGCCGACCATCGCGCCGAGCGCGCCGGGCAGCCCGGCGAGGCCCGCCCGCAGCGGCGACCAGCCGAGCACGAGCTGGAAGAACAGCGAGAAGATCAGCGACTGCGCCACCAGGGCGAACATCGCGAACATGTTGGTGCTGATCGACCCGCTGAACGCCGCGCGCCGGAACAGCCGCACGTCGATCAGCGGGTGCGCCGCGCGGGTCTGCCGGACCAGGAACAGCGCCAGGCAGACGACCCCGGCCGCGGCGGCGACGGGCACCCGCGTGGCGTAGCCGTGCGCGGCGGCCTCCTTGATCGCGTACACCACGCCGAGCACGCCGGCGATCGACAGCGGGACGCTCACCAGGTCGAGGCGGGCGGACTCCGGCCTGCGCGACTCGGGCAGCACCAGCAGCCCGGCCACCAGCACCACCAGCATCACCGGGACGTTGATCAGGAACACCGAGCCCCACCAGAAGTGGTTCAGCAGCGCGCCTCCGAGCACCGGCCCGAGCCCGATCGCCAGCCCTCCGATCCCGCTGAAGATCCCGACCGCCACCGTCCGCTCCTTCGGCTCGACGAAGACCCGGCGGATCAGCGACAGCGCGGACGGCATGAGCGTGGCGCCCGCGACGCCGAGGACGGCGCGGGCGGCGATCAGCAACTCGGCGTTCGGCGCGTACGCCGTCACCCCGGACGCGGCGGCGAACAGCGCCGTGCCGATCAGCAGCAGCCTCTTGTGGCCGATCCGGTCGCCGACGCCGCCCATCGTGACCAGCAGCCCCGCGAGGGCGAACCCGTAGGCGTCCGCGATCCACAGGATCTGCGTCGCCGACGGGTGCAGGTCCGCGCTCAGGTGGGGGACGGCCTGGTTCAGCGCGGTCAGGTCGATGTTCGGCACGAGCGCCAGGAGGGCGCAGATCGCGAACGTGGCCCACTTGCGGGCACTGGAGATCGTCGTCATGCCCCGTAGCGTCCGCGGTCGCGCTGACCGCCCGCGCACCACCCGCTGACCACCCGCGGTGCGCACTCCGCGGGGCCGTCCGCGGGGGTCAGAGGACGGTGGTCAGGAAGGTGTCGGCGGGCAGGGCGGCGCCCCGGGCGCGGGCGGCCTCGTAGCCGTCGTCGCCGAGCTCGGCGCGGGCCCGGACGGCGATGTCCGCGATGTCGCGGTCGCCCTGGATCTCGGTGCCGCGCACCGCGTCGGACGCGCCGACGAGCATCGCGGCCGTCTCCGCGTCGCCCTCCAGGAGCGCCACGGCCGCGAGGCCCGCGAGCGCCTCCGCCCGGTGCATGAACACCGGATGGTGCAACGAGCCGTTCAGCGACTCGCGGTACAGCTCGCGCGCCCGCGCGGCGTCGCCCTCGGCGACCGCGACCCAGCCGAGCCCGGCGTACGCGCCCGCCCGGACGGCGGCGGCGATGAACCGCTCGGTCTCCAGGCCCTCCAGCGCCGCCTCGTACATCCGCCGCGCCCCGGCCGGGTCGCCGCGGTGGCGCGCCACGTCGCCGAGCCCGAGCCGCGCGCCCGCCACCTTGTCGGGCGCGCCCGCGCGGCGCGCGAACCCGATGGCGCGCTCGAAGTCGCCGCACGCCGCGTCGAGGTCGCCGCCGTGGACGCGCACGGCGCCGCGCCGGACGAGCAGGTCGGCGGTGTCCTCCAGCGCCCCGAGCTCCCCGGCGAGGCGCAGCGCCTCGTCCAGCAGCGCGAGCGAGCGCTCGCCGTCGCCGCGCCAGTCGGCGAGCTGGGCGAGGGAGTCCAGGCAGTTGGCCGCGCCCCAGCGGTCGCCGGTCGCGCGGAAGCCGTCCAGCCCCCGCGTGAACGCCGCGTACGCCTCCTCGACCGAGCCGCCGAACTGCGCGAGGAACCCGTCGCTCATCGCCAGCAGCGCGGCCGACCACGGATCGTCCCCGACCTGCTTCAGGTGCAGGACGGGATCGGTGCGGGCTGGCCCGGCGGTGAGCGCCCACAGCACCAGCGTGGTCGGGAAGCGGAACGTGCGGTCGATGCCCCTGATCAGCTCGGTCGCCCGGTCGAGCCACGCCGTCGCCCGCGCCCCGGCGAGCCCGCCCGACACCGCGTTGGTCACGCAGAGGGCGTACTCCTCCTCCAGGCCGTCCGGGGGTTCGAGGCCGACCGCGTCGAGCAGGTCCGCGGCGAGCGCCGCGCCCTCGATGCGCCCGCGCAGCCACCAGTACCAGGTGAGCGCGGCGACCATCCGCAGCGCGAGCGCGCTGTCGGAGCGGACCGAACGGCGCAGCGCCGCGTGCAGGTTGCCGTGGTCGGCGGCGAGCCGTTCGAGCCAGGCGATCTGGTCGCGGCCCGCAAGTGCGGGTCGGCGCGCAGCGCGAGATCGAGGAAGTACGCGGCGTGCTCGCGGCGGAACCGGTCGACCTCCCCGGCGTCGGCGAGCCGTTCGGCGCAGAACGCCCGGACCGTTTCGAGCATCCGGTAGCGGGCGCCGTCGGTCTGGAGCAGCGACTTGTCGGCCAGCCCGAGCAGCAGCTCCTCGGCGTCGTCCGGCGGCAGCCCGCACACCCGCCCGGCGGCGTGCAGCGTGACCCCGCCCGCGAAGACCGTCAGCCGCCGCGCGAGGGTCTGCTCCCGCTCGTCCAGCAGGTCCCAGCTCCACTCCACGACGGCGCGCAGCGTCTGGTGGCGGGGCGCGGCCGTGCGGTTGCCGCGCGACAGCAGCCGGAACCTGTCGTCCAGCCGCGCCGCGACCTCGTCCACTGGCAGCGACCGCAGCCGCGCCGCCGCCAGCTCGATCGCCAGCGGCAGCCCGTCGAGCGCCCCGCAGATCCGCAGCACGGCCGGGGCGTTGGACGCGTCCACCTCGAAGCCGGGGCGGACGGCGGCGGCCCGGTCGGCGAACAGCCGTACGGCCGGGTAGCCGGCGGCGTCCTCCGGCGCCGCGCCCTCGGGCGGCAGCGCGAGCGGCGGCAGCGGCCGGAGCGCCTCGCCGGTGATCGCCAGCGCCTCCCGGCTGGTCGCGAGGACGCGCAGCTCCGGGCACGCGCTCAGCAGCCGGTGCGCCAGCCGCGCGACCGCCTCGACCAGGTGCTCGCAGTTGTCGAGGACGAGCAGCATCCGCCGCCCGCCGAGCGCGGTGACGAGCCGTTCGGCGGAGTCGGGCTCGGGAGGCGCCTGCCCGGCCCCCGCCGGGAGCATCCCGCCCTCGCGGACGCCGAGCGCGGTGAGCAGCGCCTTCGGCACCTCCGACGCGGTGGCGGCGGCCGCGAGATCGACGAACCGGACCTCCCCGTCCTCCCGCGCGGCCGCCTCGATCGCGAGCCGCGTCTTGCCCGCGCCGCCGGGACCGAGCAGCGTGACGAGCCGTCCCGCGGCCAGCATCGCACCGACCCGTTCCAGCTCCTCCTCCCGCCCGACGAAGCTGGTGAGCTGCGCGGGCAGGCGGACGGCGTCCGGGGCGGGCGCTCCGGCCGCCGTCAGCGCGGCGTCGCCGCGCAGGATCGCCAAGTGCGTCGCGGCCAGCTCGGCGGACGGGTCGGCGCCCAGCTCCTCGGCGAGGGTACGGCGCGCGTCCTCGTACACCGCGAGGGCCTCCGCCTGCCGCCCGCTCCCGTACAGCGCCCGCATCAGCAGCGCCCGCGCCCGCTCCCGCAGCGGATGCGCCGCGACCAGCTCCCGCAGCGCGGGCACCTGCGCCCCGTACTCGCCCAGAGAGATCTCGGCCTCGGCACGGTCCTCGGCCGCCGCCGCCCGCAGCTCCTCAAGCCGCGCCGCCTGCCCCTCGGTGAACGGCGCGTCCGCCAGATCCGCGAGCGCCGGCCCCCGCCACAGCCCGAGCGCCTCCCGCAGCACGCCCGCCGCCCCCGCCGGATCGTCCGGCAGCGCCCGCCGCCCCTCCCGCGCCAGCCGCTCGAACCGGTGCACGTCCACGTCGTCGCGTTCGACAACGAGCCGGTACCCCGCCGGACCGCCCTC
This sequence comes from Actinomadura sp. J1-007, assembly GCF_009793335.1. GTDB lineage: Bacteria > Actinomycetota > Actinomycetes > Streptosporangiales > Streptosporangiaceae > Spirillospora > Spirillospora yumaensis. The sequence goes on from NZ_WING01000002.1 coordinate 140,962, forward strand.
GACCAGCCGCGCGTCGCCGAGCGACCGCCGCAGCCGGGACACCTGGGACTGCAACGCGTTGGCGGCCCCGGCGGGCGGCTCCTCCCCGTACAGCCCGTCGATCAGCCGCTCCGTCGTGACCACCCGCCCCGCGTCGAGCAGCAGCAGGGCCAGCAACGCGCGCACGCGCGGGCCGCCCACGGCGACGACCCGGGTCCCGGAGTGCACCTCCACCGGCCCGAGAATCCCGAAACGCATGGCCCGATTGTCGCCCATCGCCCCCGCACCCATCTCTACTAGCGTGGCCTTCCTCGGACCGTCCTGCGGCTCGCCGCCGTCCCCGACTGACGAAGGACCGCCATGAACGAGATCGAGACCGTCGAAGCGTTCCTCTCCACCCTCGAAGACCTCGACGTCGACCGCGCGCTGACGTTCGCCGCGCCGGAGATGGTCTACCAGAACGTCCCCCTGCCGCCCGCCCGCGGCCTGCCCGCCGTAGAGAAGACCCTCCGCCTCATGACCCGGTACGGCACAGGCTTCGAGGCCCGAGTCCACCGCATCGCCGCGAACGGCCCCGTAGTCCTCACCGAACGCACCGACGTCCTCAAGGCAGGCGCCTGGCAGGCCCGCTTCTGGGTCTGCGGCACCTTCGAGGTCCACGACGGCCGCATCACGCTGTGGCGAGACTATTTCGACTGGACGACACTCCTCGTGGCCAGTGCCAAGTCCCTCCCCGCCGCCCTGCTCTCCGCCCTCACCCGCCTGCGCTCCAAGCCCGGCGGAGCCGCCGACACACCCTGAGTCAGGAACTTTTTCACGGCATTCCGGGGCCGGAAGGTCGAAAATCTCATACTGTGATCATTCGCTTGACGGGTGATCACGTCGGCGATTGGCTGGCGTGGTCCGCATCGCGTTCAGCCACAGGAAGCCCGGGACCGCGCACGGTGACCCCTGGCCGTCCCGGGCCGGTGCCTCCTCCCGCCCGGACCGGCCGCCGCCCGCGCGCCCCCCGCCGATCCCATGAAAGCGACCATGACCTCCTCCGCGCCCCCGCCCGCAGACCGGGCACCCCGGTGGGCGGTGCCGTCCCTCGCCGCGTGCGCCTTCCTCGCCGTCGCCGCCGCGCCGCTGCTGTACCCGATGGGTCCCGCGGAATGGCTCGCGGCCCTCCTCGTGGACGTCCTGGCGCTGGCCTCCCTGATCGCGACCTGGTGGCTGTACGAACGGCACGGCGCCGCCCTCGCCGCCGTCTCCCGGTACGAGGCCCAGTCCGCCCGGCAGGCCGCCGAACTCCACGAGCGCCGCCGGCAGCACGCCGACCGCGAGGAGGCGTGGCGGACCCACGCCGACGGCCTCGCCGCGCGCTACGACGCGATGACCAGCACTGTCGAGCACCTGCTCACCGCGCAGCTCCCCGCCGCCCTCGCCGGACGTCCCGTACCCGCACCACGCCGGCAGACCGCGGACCCCGCCCTCGCCTCCCTCCGCGACGAGGCGCTCGACGCGGCGAGCGCCGCCCGCGCCGAAGCCGAACGCACCGTCGAGGCCGCCCGCGCCGAGACCGAACGCACGGTCGATAACGTCCGCGCGGAGGCCGAACGCACCGTCGAGACGGTCCGCGCGGAGGCCGCCAAGAACGCCGAGGCCGTCCGCGCCGAAGCCGACGCCGCCGCCGACGCCCTCCGCGCCGACCAGGCCGACCTCCTCGAATCCCAGCAGCTCGCGCTCGTCGCGCTCTCCCGCCGCGTCCAGTCGGCGATGCACCGCGTCCAGGCCGAGGCCGCCACCACCGCCGAACGCCACCGCGACCTCCCCGAGGTCTACGGCGCCTGCCAGGTCATCGACCACCTCGCCGCCCAGGCCGCCCGCCTCGCCCAGGGCCTCGCCGTCGCCGCCGGAACCTGGGAGGGCCAGCAGTGGGACACCCCCATGCGGCTCGCCGAGGTCGTCCAGGCAGCCCAGGCCCGCATCGAGGACTACCAGCGCGTCACCATCGAGGGCGACCCCGGCACCGCCATCGCCCCCGCCGCCCTCGAAGCGGTCATCCACGTCCTCGCCGAACTCCTCGCGAACGCCACCGAGTCCTCCCCGACCGCCACGACCGTCCCCGTCAAGGTCTCCGCCGCCGCCCAGGGCGCCGTCTTCCGCATCGACGACCACGGCGCCGGGCTGGAGGAGCCCCGCCTCACCCGGGCCCGCGAACTCCTCAACGGCACCCGCGAGGTCTCCCTCGCCGACATGGGAGAGGTCCCCCGCCTCGGCCTCCCCGTGGTCGCCCGCTACGTCCAGCGCCACGGCCTCAAGGTGACGCTGGACGAGTCCCCGTACGGCGGCCTCCAGGCCATCGTCCTCGTCCCCAAGGACCTGGTCACCTACGTGGTCGAGCCGTCCCACCCCGACGCGACGCCCCCCTCACCACAACCACTGGCCCCCGAACGGACGCCTCCCGACCCCGCGCCGCCGCCCGTTCCGGAAGGCACCCCGAACCCCCGCTCGGACGAACCACTCGCCGACCATCCGGCGCCCGTGGAGACGCCACCCGGCGAAGACGGCCTTCTGCCGCAGCGCGTCTCTCCTCGCCGCACCCAGTCGGCAGCACCCACCGCCACGCCGTCCCCGCCCGGCGTCGCCCCGCCTCCCGAAACCCCCGAACAGGCGGGCGCCCTCATGGGAGCCCTCTTCGAAGGCAGCGCCCAAGCGGTCGCCTTCGAACCCCCCGCGCCTCCCGCCGCCGCTCCCGGCGCCGCCGCGTGGGGAGAGCACGAACGTCCGGCGGGCGACGCGGCCGGGGCAGCGGGGGAGACCGGCCTCCCCGACCGTGACGACTCCAACTGAACCGACAGGAGAGAAGCGCCGTGACGGCAGATCATGACTGGGTAGTTGGACGGCTCGCACGCGTGCAGGGCGTCCGGCACGCCATCGTGTGCTCGGTGGACGGTCTCCTGAAGGCCCGGTCCGAGAGCACCGGTCCGGAGGAGGCCGACCGGCTCTCCGCGCGGTGCAGCGGCCTGCTCTCCCTCGCGCGCGACCAGGCGGGGGAGTTCGGAACGGGGGAGAAGGCGCTGTACCAGCTCATGGTCGGCCACGAGGGCGGGTACCTCTTCGTGCGCAGCGCCGCCGCCCGTTCCTGCCTCGCCGTGGTCACCGGGCCCGTCATCAACGCGGCGCTCATCGCCCAGGAGATGCAGGCGATGGTCCTCAAGCTCGGCGAGCAGACCCTCGCCACCCCGGCCCGCGGCGGCGGCATGGCATGACCGCGCCCGCCATGACGCAGACCCGCACGGGGGAGCGGCATGACTGACGGCACGGCGGGCGAGTACCGCGACACGCCGCTGCGGCCCTACGTGCTGACCGGCGGACGCGCGGGGCCCGCCGACACCGCCCTCGGCGTCGACACCCTCCTGAAGGCGATGCCGCACGCGACGCCTCTGCCGCTCTCGGCGACGCCGCAGTCGCGCGCGCTGCTGCGGCTGTGCGGCGGCGGCGTGCTGTCGGTCGCCGAGGCCGCCGCCCATCTCGTCCTGCCCGTCAGCGTCGTACGGATCCTGGTCGGCGACCTCGTCGCCACAGGCCACCTCCAGGCGCACGCCGGCAGCTTCTCCGAACCGAGCATGGAACTGCTGAAGGAGGTGCTCGATGGCCTACGCGACCTCTGACGACCCGTCGGGCGAAGCCCCCGCCCCCCGGCGGCCGTCCGCCCGCGACGCACCACCCGCCCGCGCCGAACGGTCCGCCTCCACCGCGCGGGACGGGCGACGCGTCCCCTACCTCTCCGAGAGCGTCACCCGCACCGCGAAGATCCTGGTGGTCGGCGACTTCGGGGTCGGCAAGACGACCTTCATCGGCTCGGCCAGCGAGATCACCCCGCTGCGCACCGAGGAGCCCATGACGCAGGCCAGCGTCGGCGTGGACGACCTCGAAGGGCTCGACACGAAGACGACCACCACGGTCGCCATGGACTTCGGCCGCATCACCCTCAACCCGCGCCTCGCGCTCTACCTCTTCGGCACGCCCGGACAGCGGCGCTTCTGGAGCATGTGGGCGGGGCTCGCGGAGGGCGCCGTCGGCGTCCTCGTCCTGGTCGACTCCCGGCGCCTCGCGGGCAGCTTCGAGGTCCTCGACCAGATCGAGACGCACGTCCCCGCGCCGTTCGCCGTCGCGGTCAACCACTTCCCCGACACGCCCCGGCACACCGCCGACCGGCTGCGCGAGGCCCTCGACCTGCTCCCCGAGGTCCCGATCGTCGACTGCGACGCCCTGGACCGGACGTCCGCGATCAACGCCCTGGTCACCGTCGCCGACCACGCCATCGCCCTCCGCACCGCGAAGGGCATCCCCACATGAACGCGACAACCCTCGTGCACGGGCCAGCCGCGAAAGGCACCAGCTCATGACCGTTCCCTCGCCTCCGGCGCCGCTGCCCTTGCTCGCCACGACGACGTGCCCGGACACCGCCCCCGTCTTCGACCGCCTCTGGCGCGACCACGGCCCGGTCGCGCCGGTCGAGCTCGAACCCGGCGTGAACGCGTGGCTGGTCATGGGGTACGAGGAGCTGAAGGCCATCACCGGCACGCCCGACCTCTACTCCCGCGACGCCCGCGACTGGAAGGCGTTCCAGGACGGGACCGTCCCGCCCGACTCGCCGCTCGGCCCGATGATGTTCTTCCGCGACAACGTCATCGGGTACGACGGCGAGACGCACCGCCGCCTGCGCAGGCCCCTCGAATCGGCGATCGGGTCCATCGACCACCGCCGCCTGCGCCGTACGGTCGAGGCCCTGTGCGCCGGCCTGATCGGCGGCTTCGTCCACCGCGGCGAGGCCGACCTCGTGGCGGAGTACGCCGCCGCCGTCCCGCTCCTCACCATCGGCGACCTGATCGGCCTCGACCCGGGCCAGAGCCGGGAGCTCCTCGACGCCATGCGCGCCCTGTTCGGTTCCGGCGAGGACGCCCAGGACGGGAACCGCCGCTTCGAGGCCCTCCTGGCCGACCTCCTCGAATCCCGCCGCGCCGCCCCGTCCGCCGACCTGACGAGCCACCTCCTCTCGCACGAGGACCTGCACACCGACGCCGAGGTCCTCCAGTCCATCGTCGTGCTCGTCTCGGCGGGCAACCACACCACCATCAGCTGGATCGCGCAGACCCTCCGGCTGATGCTGACCGACCCCCGCTTCAACAGCCGCCTGCGCGGCGGACGCCTCGGCATCGACGACGCCCTGGACGAGGTCCTGTCCGTCGCGCCGCCGATGATCAACATGCCCGCCCGCTACGCCCTGCGCGACACCGAACTCGGCGGCCGTCCCATCGCCAAGGGCGACGCCCTCGTCCTCGGCCTCGCCGCCGTGGCCCACGACCCCCGCGCGCACGCGGGCGCCACCTTCTGGCAGCGCGGCAACCGCGCCCACCTCGCCTGGAGCGCGGGCCCCCACGCCTGCCCCGCCCGCGACCCGGCCCGCACCATCGCCCGGACGGCCGTCGCGACGGCCCTGCACCTCCTCCGCGACGTCCGCCTCACGATCGACACCATCGACTTCGAACCCTCCCCGTGGACCCGCTGCCCGGCCCGCCTCCCGGTCACCCACACCGCCACCCTCTGAGGAGCACGCAGTGACGATCCCCGTCATCACCCTCGACCCCAGCGGCGCCGACCATCAGGGCGAGGCGGCCCGCCTCCGCGAGGCCGGCCCCGTCGTCCAGGTGGTCCTCCCGGGCGGCCTCCGCGCCTGGGCCGTCACCACCCACGCCCTCGTCTCCGAACTCGTCCGCCACGACAAGGTCAGCAAGGACTGGCACGTCTGGAACGCCGTCAAGACCGGCGCGCTCACCGACGACAACCCCATCGTCGGCATGATCAAGGTGACCAACATGGTCACCGCCGACGGCGCCGAGCACCACCGCCTCCGCCGCCCCGTCACCCGCACCTTCACGAACGGCCGCGTCCAGAAGCTGGCCCCGTCCATCGAGGCCACCGTCGACGGGCTCCTGGACGCCTTCCCCGAAGGCACCGTCGACCTCCGGCAGCACCTCTCGGTCCCGCTCCCGATGCGGGTCATCTGCGAACTCCTCGGCGTCCCCGACGCCGAACGGCCCCGCCTCCGCCACCTGGTCGACAGCATCTTCCGCACCGACACCACCCCCGAACAGGTCACCGAGGTCCAGGCCGACATCCCCCGCTTCCTCGCCGACCTGATCCGGCACCGCACCGCCCACCCCGGCGACGACCTGACCAGCGCCCTGATCTCCACCGAGGACCTCTCCCCGGCCGAGCTGGCGGGCACCCTCTGGGTCCTGCTGACCGCGGGCCACGAGACCACCATCGGCCTGATCACCAACGCCGTCAGGGCCCTCCTCACCCACCCCGACCAGCTGGCCCTGGCCCGAGCGGACGGCGACTGGAGCCGCGTGGTCGAAGAGGTCCTCCGCTGGGACCCGCCGATCGGCAACTTCCTGGCCCGCTACCCCACCGAGGACATCGAACTCGCCGGCACGACGATCCCCGCGGGCGAAGCCGTCATGGCCCCCTACACGGCCGTGGCCCGCGACCCCGAACAGCACGGCCCCGACGCCCACCTGTTCGACATCACCCGTACCCCCCGGACCAAGCACCTCGCCTTCGGCGACGGCCCCCACGTCTGCCTGGGCCCCCACCTGGCCCGCCTCGAAACCCGCATAGCCCTGGAACGCCTGTTCACCCGCCACCCCCACCTCACCCTCGCCGCCGACCCCGCCACCCTCCCCCCAGTCCCCAGCCTCTTCACCAACTCAGCAACCACCCTCCCCGTCAACCTCACCTGACCCCCAACCCCAACCCCAACCACCCCACCGCCAAGCCGCTCTCCCGCCGATCCCTTACCCCAGCACGCTTCGTCGGCATACACCGTCCCGCCGACATGGAATGGCGAGTCGTCAGCCGTGCTTTCGCTCCACCAATCCGGCAAGGAACTCCCGCGTCGCCGGATCCACGGCGTACAGCACGGTCCCGGCCATGCCGCGGGTAAGGAGCACCTTGTAAATGTTACGGATATGCCGGTCGACCTGGGTGTCGGACACAGTTTTCTTGATCAGTTCAGGGTCCTTGTTCTCGCCGCGCACGGTGACCAGCCCCTCGGGCCCGGCGATCAAGTCGGGACCAATGATGACGCCCGACCAGTCGTACTCGAAGCCCTGAGCCGTATAGACGCAGCCCACCTGGTCGAAGCCGCCGTCCTTGGTCGACCAGAGGGCGCTCGGCGGCGCCGTGCCGATCGAACGGTCGCCCTTGACGTTCCAGGGACGGGCCCAGTCGCCGATACGCACATCCGGAACCAGCGAGTCGTCCTTGCGAGGATCGCTCCAGGGCCAGCAGTATCCGGCGGAGATGCGCGCCGTGTAACCCTCGGCCATCTTGTCGCGCAGCAACGCTTCCATTTCCTGGGGCGTCTCGGCCACCGTGACATCGAAATGGTCGTCGCCGGTCCAGGGTGCCGGCCCCTCGGCAGCCAATCCGAGGAGCCCGAGAACCCATTCCTCGTATTTCTCGCTGCCGCCACAACGCCACTGCCCCGTCAGGTCAACCCGTTCGACACGCAGCCCCAGGCGTTCGGCGTAGCCGGTGATGGTGGCGACGGTTCCGGTTTCACCCGGCTTGACGACCTGGTGCTCGTCCAGAAGGAAGACGGGCACGTGCGCCGCCGACATCAGTTCATCGAGTTGCGGACGCCCGGTGCGCTGCTCCGCCCGGGTGTACCGGTTGACGGACGTCTCGCGGATGCGATGCGCCTCGTCGCAGATGAGAACGTCCCACTCGTTGCGCTCCGCGTTCATGAAGCTGTTGAAGTACTTGAACAGGTTCTGTACGCGCCGGTTCCTGCTGCCCGCCACTTTCCGCATCGTCTGGGTGAACGAACGGGAGCCCGTCGCGTGCAGGACGGTGCGCCCTTGCCGGTTGAGCTCTCCCAGCAGCGACAGCGCGATGACGCTCTTGCCGCTTCCCGGGCCGCCGGTGACGATCACGACCCGTTTGGAGTTCGCTCCGTGCGCTCTCCGCACCGCGTGCATCACCATGTCGAACGCCAAGCGCTGTTCGTCGAGGAGGACGAACTGCTCGCGTTCCTTGATCTCCGCAGCGGCCAGCCGCATGAGCTGCTTGGACGGCCGGATGTGGCTGTCGAGAAGCCGGTCGGCCGCCGCGGCGCCCGCGTCCGGCGCGAAGGATCCGCGCAGGTGTTCCAGGAAGCCGCCGCGCCTGGTCTTGGTGAACAGCCGCGTCTGCTCGCTCTGCACCAGCTCGTACAGGTCTTCAACGTCTGGATCCGCGGCGTTGTGCAGGTACGCGACGCCGCGCACGAGGTCGGCGTCGCCTCCCAGCGCGCCGACGAAGTCCACGATGGTGTCGCAGTAGCCCTGCACCTGCCGAAGAGGGTGCGACACCGCCTGCGCGTAGCCCGGGACGAGGACCATCGTCTCGTCCTCCTCGTACAGCTCGGCGCTGCTCCACTGCTTCAGCTCGACCACCATGTAGAGGTCGTCGCCCGTCCGCCGGTTGGTCCCGGCGAGCACGACGTCGGCCCGCTTGCTCGTACGGGGGAGCTGGTACTCGATGAGCATCTCCAGCTTGCCCAGCCCCGCCTCCACGAGGTCACGGGCGAGCACCGGCAGGCTGCGCTTCCACGACTTCTGCTCGCTGGAGCCCGCTCGGTAGCCGCGCGTCGCCTCAAGATGGTCGTTGATGATTCCGACGAGCTGACGTTCCATGGGCGACCCGACGAAGCTCTCAGCGGAGACGCGAACAGCCGTCACAGACCAACCCCCAGGCAGCACGAGAACTCGTGCGGGTGGGGGCGTGTCCGCGATCAGCCGATCAGCGGAAGCCCGTCGGGCCGCAATCCTTTGCGGACGGCACTTTACAAGCGATCACCGACAACGTCAGGTGATTGGTGGGGCTTTGCGGGCTGAGCCGTGGAACGCGGTGGCGTCGTAGCGGCGGTCGTTCTCGGTGAGCTTGGCGAGCGCGGATTCGGCGAGGTCGACGCCCAGGACATCCGAGAGGCGGACCAGGTAGAGGAACACGTCGGCCATCTCCCGGCGCACGCGGGTGCCGGCCTCGGGGTCGGACATGACGGCGCGCGACTCCTCCGGCGTGAGCCACTGGAACTCGGCGAGCAGTTCGCCCGCCTCGCCCGCCAGGGCCATGGCGAGGTTCTTGGGCGTGTGGAACTGCTCCCAGTCCCTGGCGGCGGCGAAGTCGCGAAGGCGCTGGGCGAGGTCAGGGATCTCAGGCACGCGCCCAGGCTAGCGCCGGGTCAGGGTGCCTTCCGGAGTGCTCCCAGCAGGTCCGCCCACGCTTGGCGGGTGACGGCGAGGACGGGCCAGGGCCCTTGGAATCGCGGACGCCGACACCGTCGGCGGCACGAGCCACCTCGACGCAGTGGCCGTTGGGTTCGCTGGGGCGCGACTTGCGCCAGCTTGTGTGGTCCCTGGCCATGTTCCTGACCCTGCCGGGTCCGCCAGCCGGTCGGCCACCTGTTGAGGAAGGCGATGCTCCCCTCCGGGGACAACGCGGCCTCCCGGATGCGGTCGTACATCCCGGTGTACCGCGCGACCTCGCTGCGCTGGGTGAGAACGAGGCCGGTGGTGGCGGTGTCGACCACGACCATCTCCGGATCGGCGGGGTCTGGAAAGGCGTAGAGGTAGAAGGACGATTTGCTCCGGCACACCGAGTCGGGGCAGGCCGGCGGGTCGTTCATGGTGGAGATCGTGCAGTGCGAGGGCCGGGTGGGCGTCTCCGTCGCTGATCAGGGCGGCCCCGGCGAGCCCGCCGCCGTGCACGCCGCCGAGCTGGACGAAGGCGGCCGCGGCCTGCGCACGGTCTCGCTAACGACGTCGAGTTGTGGGGCACGGCAACGGCGAAGGGACGCACCGTCACCGCCGTCTTCTGCGCCCAGCAGGCCCTGTGAGACCGGCGTCAGCCCTCGGCGGGCGTCGTTTCCCGCCGCTCGCGGAGACGGGCGGACAGCCGCGACACCTCCGTGTGCCAGCGGCGGAGCTCGCGGGAAGTGGGCGCGAGCTCGTACGCGTGGTAGTGGCATGCCTGGCTGAGCTGGCCCCACAGGCTGCTCGCGCGTGCGGCGACGGCGGCGTCCGCGTACTCGGCCAGGCACAGGAGCTGCGGGCGCATCGGGTTGTCGGCCACGGGGCCGAGGCCGATGCTCTCCCAGTACGCGTCGATCTCGCGTTCCAGCGCGAGGCGCAGCAGGAAGGCGGCGGTGCGCGCCGACGCGCCCTCCTCCACGCGCAGCTCGCGCCGGATGATCCGGTCGGCCACGGCGATCAGGTCGTCACCAGCCATTCCGCACCGCCCTGACGAGCCGGTCGACCTTGTCCACGGACGAGCCGAGGTCGCCGCTGAGCGCGCCGCCGTGCACGCCCCTGTTGCACAGGTCGAACGCGTCCTGCGCCCACTGTCCATGCCTGCCGAGATGTGCCCGGACGGCGGCGCGCGGACGGATCTCCTCGAACGCGGCCAGCGACATCATGTCCGCGAGCGTCCGCGCCGAACGGGCCAGGGCCTCCACCTCGGCGTACGGGGCGCCGGCGCCGAGTCGTTTGCGGCGGAGGACTTCGAGGCAGGCGGCTTCGAGAGCCGTCCGGCACAGCCCGGCGACGACCGGGACCGCGGCCTGGAACGGCAGGTCCAGGCTGGCCGCCACCGCGCGGGCGTCGGCGAGCGCGCGCGTGACCTCGTCCTCGACCCGCCGCACGGACACGACGGACCGCTCCTGCCGGGTGACCTCGATGACGGACGCCGGGAGCTGCAGCCGCGCGACCGCCTCCCGCAGCCGCGTGTCGTGGGTCAGGACGACCACCTGCCGGTGCCGCGCCGCCTCCGAGAGCACCTGGGCGAGGCCGTCGACCTTGGCGGGGTCCATCGACTGGACGGGGTCGTCGATCACGACGAAGCCGAACGGCGTGCGCGGTTCGAGCACGCGCGGCAGGAACAGCGCGAGCGCCAGCGAGTGCAGCTCGCCCTGGCTCATGACGCCAAGCGCCGACGTGTCCGTCCCGTCCACCTGGACGTCCAGGAGCACCTTCTTCATGTTGCCCGTCCCGGCGAGCGTGATCGGCCCGAGCGTCACGTTGCTCTCGTGGCGCAGCAGGTTCCAGATCGCGGTGGACCTCTCCGCCATCGGCCGGAGCTCCTCGTTGCGCAGGGCGTTGGCCGCGCCGGTCAGCCAGGTCCGGGCCGCCTTCACGGACCTGAGCGTGCCGTCCGACTCGGCGGCCGAACGGGCCCGGGGGATCCAGGCCGCGAGGCGCAGCGCCAGCGGACGCCAGCGGTCCTCGACCTCGGCTAGCCGGGCCGCGGCGCGGGAACGCGCCTTGTCGCACGCCTCCCGCAGGTCCCTTCCGGCCCGCTCGAGATGGTCCGCCAGGGCGCCCGGGTCGCCGATGCCCCGGCCTGCCGACCAGGCGTCCCAGGCGGACGCGCTCGCCTCGTCGAGACCCGCCGGCGCCGGCGTGATGAGCGAGCGGGCCTGCTCGACCGAACGGTCCAGCGCGGCGCGGGCTTCGTCGGCCTTCGCGGCCTCCTCGCGGAGGCGCGCCACCTCGGCGCGGGTCGTGCGCGTCCACTCGTCGTCGAGCGCGCCCGGGGCGCCGCAGACGGGGCACGGCGACGCGGCGCCGTGGCGTCCGGCGTGGTCGAGGGCGCGAGCGAGCAGATCGGCGAGCCGGAGCGCCTCCTCAGAGGCGGTGCCCTCGACGGACCGGAGCTTCGCGGTCGCGTCCCTGAGGCGCCGGGCGGCGTCGGCGACATGGTCCGCGTCCGGGCCGTGCAACTCCGCGGCACGGCGCAGGGCGGTGAGGTCGGGGTCCGTGCCGGAGCCGACGGCCGCCAGTTCGGCCAGGGCGTCGAGGTCCGGGCGCCGTCCGGAGAGCGCCGAACGCGCGGCCGCCGCCCTCGGGTCGTCGGATCGTTCCAGCTCGGAAGCGATCTCGGCCAGCTCGTTCTTCACGGCCTTGGCCGCCGCCTCCATGTCCTTGCGGACGGCGCCGAGCCGCGCCTCGGCCGCGGTGAGCCGCTCAAGCCCGAGGATTCCGGCGATCGCGTCGTGCAGCTCCTTGGGGCCGCCGGTGAGGATCTTGCCCAGCTCCGAGTACGACAGGAACGGCCGGTAGGTGACCAGATCGTCGTTCCAGCCGACCGCCGACAGCTCGCACGTCCCCGCGCCGGGCCGGTGCACCTCGCAGGACGACTCCTCCACCTTCGCGCCCGTCCAGGTGCGGCGGACGGTCGTCGTACCCGGCTCGCCCTCGACCTGCATGGCGAGGCTGACCATCGGGGGCCCGTCGACGTGCAGGTTGCGCCACCCCTCCCGCCACGCGGCGGGCAGCTCGCGCCAGCGGGCGTTCGTGGCGGTGAGCGCGATCTCGACGCTCTCGGCGAAGCTGGACTTGCCCGAACCGTTGCGCCCGATCACGAGCGTCAGCCCGGGGCCCGGCGCGAGCGGCAGCGTGACCTTGGGGCCGATTCCCCGGAAGCCCGACGCCGTGATCGATTTCAGGAAGACACGCCCCGCCGTCGCGGCCCGCGGGGACTCGGCCTCCTCAGTCTCGCCACCATCGAACGCGGCCATCACATGACGCCGCGCCTCATCGGCCAGTGCGGATTCCTCCAGAAGTGTGACCAGGGTGTCACGCAACGCCATTGCCGCCCCGTAAGTCTCGTTCCAAGTCCAGACCGGACGACAGGCTAGAACGTGATCCCATGCCTGCGAAGAGATTTACCGCTATCTGACAAAACCGCCGATCAACTGGTGTAACCCGGGTCCCGAGGTGTAATGGCGCGTCGACCGCCACCCGCAATGCCTTCCAACGAGCCGATGGCGACACTTAGGCTGCCGAAGTGGATCGGCGATCGCGTTGGGAGGCGGCCGTGCACGGTCTCGAAGTGACGGTCTGGCGGAAGTTCGGGCATCTGCGGCTGTACGTGGCGCAGGGCGAGGCCAAGGTCGGCTGGTACGACGTCCGGGCGGGGACGTACGAGATCGGGACGCCCGACCTGGCCGACGCGTTCTGGACGGCCGTGCGCCAGGAGTGCGAGAAGCTGGGCGAGCCCCTGCCCGACACCACGCATTCCGCAGAAGTGCCGGTCGCCGCTCCTTTTGACGTCCCTTCTCCACGCGCCCCGGAGGACCTTGCGGTCAATCGGGCGGGGCCGCTGCTCAGGCTCGGGCGGAGGAACTGCGGAACTGGCGGACGCGGGTCGCGGGGCTCGTCGGAGTCCGTACGGAGGCGGGGGACTTCGCGTTCGGAGCCAAAGGGGAACGGGCCATCGGCGGCAGGCTCGACAAGTGGGCTCGGGCTCAAGGGTGGCATGTGCTGCACGCCGTGCCGGTCGGACGCAACGGGGCGGACATCGACCATGTGCTGATCGGGCCGTTCGGAGTGGTGACGGTCAACACGAAGAGGACGCGCGGCAAGGTGTGGGCGGCGGAGCAGGCGCTGCTCGTCAACGGAGTCAGGACGGATTACCTGCGCAATTCGCGGCACGAGGTGGCACGGGCCCGGAAGCTTCTCGACGCGGCGTACGGAAGGCACGTGCCTGTGCGGGGGGCCATCGTTTTCGTCGGCGTCCAAGGATTCACCTTGAAGGGCGGGGGACCGAAGGACGTCGCGGTCCTCCCCGACGTCAAGGCGTTGCGCCGGTGGCTCCGGAGGCGCGGCAGAGTACTGCCGCCGGAGGATGTCGCTGGGGTCTACGAGGTCGCACGACTCCCGCAGACGTGGCGGACGTGAGTCAACGGCGCAGGGCGTGGCGGGCGAGAGGGATGAGGGCGAGGGCGGCGGTTACGGCGAGAAAGGGCCAGGGGCGCCAGAGGCACCGAGACTGCCGGACGGGCTGGGTTCGGGCGCTCGCCGGTATTCCTCGTCGAGGATCTCGTGGAAGCGCTGCGCGCGGCGGTTCTCGGAGGTCTTGATGCGCACCTCGCGGGCCTCGCGCCAGAACGCGCGGCCCGGGTGGCCGCTGAACATCTCGCGGGAGATGGCGCGCAGGCGTGTTTCTCCGAGGGCCTTCGTCTCGAACGACATCTGCCATTCGGAGAGAATCATGTTGATGTACACGAACTGCCGCCGGGCAGTGCGGTCCTCGTCCGGAGGGACGGGGCCCCAGGCCGCGTCGAGATCCGGGTCGTCCATGGCCATTTTGAGCAGGTCGGCTATGGCGGAACGCCGGGCCTCCTCGCGGGCGATGCGCGTTTCGCGGGCCTGGAGAGCCAGGGTGGCCGTGATCCCGATGAGGGCGAGGACGGCCAGGAGGGCGGACGCGGCGCCGTAGGTCTGGCCGATGAAGCTGGGCCGTTCCCAGCGGGACGTCGGGCCCGTGAACGCGCGCAGCGCCAAGGGAGAAGCGCCGATCAGGGCGACCACCGCGATGGTGGCGAGAACGAGGACGAGCGTTCTGGAGGTGCCGCGGCGCCTGCGAACGGATGGCATCTACGAACGATAGTTCAGGCGGCCGGCGCGGGGAGGCGCGCTATCTCCCGGTCGAAGAAACTGAGCAGCGGCTCGCCCGCCTCGTACAGTCCGGCGATCTCCGCGGCCGCGGCGCTGATCACGTCCGGGCGGTCGATGCGGCGGGCTCCGCACGGCGTCCAGTCCGGGAGGTAGCGGACCTCGTAAAGGACGCGGTCGCCGAGCACGACGATTTCCGGCAGGCGGCCCCGCGTTTCGAGGAAGCGGCATCGTGCGGCCTTGACGATGCGCAGTCCGAAGCCTTCCTCGGCGAGCATCCTGAGGGCGTTCAGCTCCCATTGCAGGTAGGGCGTGACCGGCTGCTCGACCACGCGGACGCGCTGGACCCGCAGGCCCTTCCGCTCGTTGTCGCGGGCCTCCGCGCGGACCGCCTCGCGGTCGGCTTCGAGGAGGGTCAAGGCGCGGTCCCAATCCCCGGACCTGAACGCCTCCCAGCTCGTGTCGCCCGGTTCACGGAACGTCTGGGAGCGTTCGAGTTTCCAGATCACGCCCCGGAGGTCTTCGGCGTGCTCGGCGAAGTCCTTGTGGTAGGCCCCGTGGTCGAGAAGGTCGCCGGGGACGTCGACGATTCCGTCAAGCATCTCGGATGTCCGGTTTCGCGGCGGACAGCATCCGGCCGGAGATGATCACAAGGCGCTCGTCGGCGCCGATGCGGACTCCGGGCGGGAGGCGTTCGGCGTAGGCGGCGGTGGCGTCGCGGCCGATGACGGCGATGTCGCCGTTGTCGAGCTCCCAGATCTCCGGGCAGTCCTGGGTGGTGCGGCTCTCCCCGAGTTCCTCGGCGGTCCTGCCCAGGCGGCGCTGGAATCCCGCGTCGTGATCGGCTTCCCATGGTCTCGGCATGAGGCCGCTCGCTTCCGTCATCGGCTACGTGCGGGAAATTTTCCCATCCGAAGATATGACGGGCAAGACGAACGGTGTCGGCTGTGCCGAGGAAAGCGGCATGGCCTGCTTAATGACGGCGGCGGGTGGCCGGACTCGGCCTCCGGATCGGCGCGGTGTCGAAAGGGCGTGCGACTCGGCGCGCACCGTTCCAGGAGAAACTCCCGTTAGATGAATATTGCGGTCAAGGACACCGAGATCTTTATGGACATCCTTGTGAACGCGTGAAACGGGCGTCCCGCGAGGCCGTGCGCCGACGTGGTGGGTGCGCGTGCAACGGGGTCTCGCGAGGCTGGAGGGACGGTGTTTTCGCAGCGTACGGACGGGTTGGGTGTTTGCGGGTGTTGCTTGAGGAAATACCAGGAGTAGTTCAGGGTGCCCCAGTGAATCGGGGGGTGAACGGGGCGTTCTGACGGATCGGGGGCTCGGTGACGACACCGGACCAGCCCTGCGGTGAGCCAGTGAGGCTGCCGGGCCTGGGCGGCCCATGCGCGGCCGGGCGCCAGCCAACCCAGGATGAAACAGCAGAGCAGGGGTGTTTCGCGTGCAGACGCAGACGAACGTTCAGGAACTCATGGGGTGCGACGTTGTCGACAACGACGGCTCCAAGGTCGGCACGGTCAAGCAGGTCTATCTCAACGACAGGACGGGCGCCCCGGAATGGGTCACCGTCCACACGGGCTGGTTCGGCTCGCGGGAGAGCTTCGTTCCGCTGACGAGCGCCCACAGCGAATCCGGCCGGCTCACCGTCCCGTACGACAAGGACACGATCAAGAACGCGCCGAACGTCAACGCCGACGAGCACCTGTCGCAGGACCAGATCGTCGAGCTCTACCGGCACTACGGCATCCGGCCCCCGGCGGGACGGCGGCAGAGCGACGAGCGGACGGCGGAGCAGACGGCGCAGCGTCCGATGGGGCAGGCCGTTCCCGGCCAGGCGCCGCGGAGCGGGGAGGCCGCGCGCGAGCGTGCCCCGGGCGACGGCATGGCCGGGATGCCCGGGATGCCCGGCGAGCAGATGGCCGCCGACCAGATGTCCGGCGAGCGGGCCCCGGACCGGGCCGCGATGGAGCCCGGCACGGACATGCTGGAGGTCACGCGGTCGGAGGAGCGGCTGCGCATCGGCACCGAGCAGCACGAGCTGGGGCGCGCGCACGTGCGCAAGTGGATCGAGACCGAGGCCGTCGAGCACAAGGTCCCGATCATGCACGAGGAGCTCCGGATCGAGCGCGAGCCGATCGTCGACGGCGAGGCCGGGGACATGGCCATCGGCGAGGACGAGCAGGTCATCGTCCTGCACGAGGAGCGGGCCGTGGTCGCCAAGGAGGCCGTCCCCGTCGAACGGATCCGCATCCGCGCCGAACGGGTCGAAGGCGAGCAGACCGTCCGCGACGAACTCCGCAAGGAGCGCGTTGAGGTCCTCCACGACGACGAAGGCGCTCCGCCGACCGGACGGAAGTGACGCCCGGCCGCTCCTCCGTTCGACTGCATGGTCGGTCATCGCAGGGTGACCGACCATGGATTCCTAGTACGCGCGCGTGAAGGCCCCGCTGCTGCTCTGGTTGGGGGCGGAAGTGCAGCCTGCCCTGGGCTCCGCGGCCTCTGCGTGCCGCGGACATGGGGATGCCTGGAGGGCGGTCGAGGCTCAGTGCGGAGGAACGCGTGACGAAGACCGTTCCGCCGAGCAGCACGCTCCCTGACGGACCCAGATCTGGCTTGCGGGTGATGATGCGGTTCATGACGGCGGGAATGCTGTCCGGCCCGTACGGCGGCCGTCCGTTCGCTGCGTACGGGATCGTGGCTGCCCAGGCGAGGACGTCGGCGGGCGGTCTGACGACCTGTCCGGCGAGCCGTTCCGGGGCCATGTAGGACGGAGCCTCTAGAACGGAACCGGAGGCCGTCGTCGTTGCGTCGATCGAGCGCGCGACGCCGAAATCAACGACATGAGGGCCGTTCGGGCCGATCAGGACGCTCAGCCTCGCGAGGAGGCGGCGGTCGCCGAGTCGTGCCGGGTCTCTGGAGGTCAGGGGCCGTCTGCTCGCGGTCGTCCTCGCCGCTTTTGGGGCAAACGCGTGGGAGATGCGGGGGAAGCGTCCGGCTCTGGAGGCGGGTGGGGGAGAAGTGTTAGGAGTTGTGATCTTCCGGCGAGATCGAATGGTTATTGCAGATGATCAGTGCCGGAGTAGGGTGTTAAGGGGAGAAAAGGGATAGGCTTCCCGTGCGCACCATGGGGGTATAAGCGGTTCGACGCAATTCACCGCCTCACCACCCCGGAGTGCAGATGCGCCCCTACCGCCCCTGCCTGGTCTCCTTCGGCGCCCTCCTAATCACCGCGGGAACGTTCGCCTGTTCCGGCTCCGCTTCGGCGGACGTGACCAACTACGTCGCCCTCGGCGATTCCTACTCGTCCGGCACCGGCGCGGGCGACTACGAGCCTGACAGCGGTAGCTGCAATCGCAGCGCCAACGCCTATCCGCGGCTGTGGGCGGCCAAGCATTCCGCGGCGTCGGTCAAGTTCGTGGCGTGCTCGGGAGCGACCACGGCGACCGTGCGCAGCGGGCAACTGAGCGCGCTCAGCGGAACGACGACGCTGGTCAGCATCACCGTCGGCGGGAACGACGCGGGATTCGGCACGGTCATGCAGACGTGCGTCCTGAGGTCGACCTCGTCGTGCCAGACCGCCGTCACGACCGCGGAGAAATACATCAGCACCACCCTGCCGGGCAAGCTCGACTCGCTTTACCGCGACATTCGAGCCAAGTCCCCGTCCGCGCAGGTGATCGTGCTCGGCTATCCGCGGCTCTACAAGATGGTGGACGGCTGCGTCGGGCTCAACCAGACCAAACGCGCCGCCCTCAACAAGGCCGCCGACGCCCTCGACACCACCATCGAGAAGTCGGTCGCCAATGCGGGCCTCACCTTCTCCGATGTCCGCGACGAGTTCGCCGGGCACGAATTGTGCTCGGGCGACGGCTGGCTGCATTCGGTGACGATCCCCCTCGGTTCCTCCTACCACCCGACCGCGATCGGACACGCCCGCGGATACCTGCCCGCGATGAACGCCTTGGACGTCCGCTCACTCGCCATGTGAGCGGGCCCGCCCCTGGGCGTTGCCGCTGCTCTCGCGTGCCGTGGTGAGTTGGGCGATGCGGAACAGGGCGCGCTTCGCTGCGGCGGTGGTGGTGGCTCTAGCGGTGGCTTCGTCGCCCTTGGCCGCCTTTGATTAGGTGACGCTTAGGCCAATGCCGTTGGCCGTTCCGCTCTGCCGTTCGTTGCGCCCCGGGGGACGTTCTTTTGGCGCAGTGTTCTGAACGACGCGGGTAGTTGCAAGGGAGATGGCGGCGGCCAGGGCTGTGGATTTCGTGCTGCGCGGGATAAGGAGCCGTCGGGGACGGGGCGCTCTAGGGCGGTGTGCTGCCCGTCGGCCCGTTGGCTCTGGCCTGTCGCTCGCCTCTTGCCCTTCTGTACGCGTGCGCGCGATGCCGTGTGTCATCACCAGCGTGCGGCCGTCCGGCCAGGGAAGGGCGCGTGCGTGCGAGGCCGTACGCCCTCCGACACGGGCGTAGGGCGGCGGACGGCGGGTCTTGCACGTGCGCGTGCGCGTACGTGCGGACTGGGCGTACGTGCGGGCTGTGCGTGCACGTCGTACGTGCGGGGCTGTGCGTGCGTGTCGTACGTGCGTGTTGTACGTGCGGGGTTGTGTGGCGTGCGGGCAGGGGCGGGGCGGGGTCAGCGGCGTTTGTTGCCGCCGGTCCCTTCCTCGCCGTCGGTGGAGTGGTCGAATTCGGCGTACTCGTCGTCCGGCCAGAGGTCGTCCGCGAGCCAGGCCAGGTACTCCTCGTCCCACGGGTCGAGCTCCGCGGTCATCGACTCCGGATAGGCGCTGCAAGACGGCGGCTCGGCGCCATCGGGCGCGCCCGGCGAGCGGTCGGGCGGGGCGGGCGCCATGGGGCGCAGCAGGCGCGGCAGGCTGAGGCCGAACAGCGCCACCAGTGAGACCAGGATCAGGGCTGCGATCACACCACGCCGTCCTTCCGCGATCGTGTTCTGGCGTACGTGATCCCTACGTAAGGAGCAAAACAGTTGAACGCTACTAGATGGAACGATCCGATGGGAGGGCGACATGCCGCATGCCGGGGAGAGTGATTCCGTGGACTTTCGCCATCCTTGGCGTACGCCGGGGCCGGTGCCGGTGGACGATCGCGTGCGGGCGCTCGCCCGGATCGTCTGGGATCACCTCGTTCTGACGACCCCGCTCGGCCCCGCCGACGCGATCATCGCGCTCGGCTGCCACGACCCGCGCGTCGCGGTGCACGCGGCGCGGATCTGGCACGAGGGCCGGGCGCCGCTGCTGGTCGTCACCGGCGGGCGCGGCAAGATCACCTCGGGGTGGGCGGAGACGGAGGCCCGCGTGTTCGCGCGGGTCGCGCGGGAGCACGGCGTTCCGCCGGACGCGCTGCTGCTGGAGGAGACCGCGGCCAACACCGGCGAGAACATCACCGCGACGCGGCGGCTCCTCGGCGAACGCGGCGTCGCCGTGGCCAGGGGCGTCCTCGTCGCCAAGCCGTACATGACCCGCCGCTCCCTGGCGACGGCGCGCCGCCAGTGGCCGGGCGTGGACTGGCTGGTGTCGGCTCCGGAGATCGGCTACGACTCGTACGCCGGCGAGGAGGACGAGCGCCGGTTCATCGAGCTCATGGTGGGCGACCTCCAGCGCATGCGGGTGTACGCCGAGCGGGGCTTCCAGGCGCCCGACCCCGTTCCGGACGCGGCCTGGGCGGCGTACGAGCAACTCGTCCGGCTCGGGTTCGACGGGCACGTCATCGGGCGTCCCGGAAATGTCGGAGGCGGATCGTAGCGTGGGGGAACACGCCTCAGAGGAGGGCACCATGATCGCGACGAGCGAGCTGGCGCAGGTCCTGTTCACCACGCGCCTCCAGGAGTCCGACCACCCGTCTCCCGGGCGGATCCGGGCCGCCATCGCCGAACGGCTCAGATGCCGCCGCCACCACCCCGCCACGTTCACCGCGTTCGCCGCCCGCGTCGCCCAGGAGGCGGGCGACCACCCCGAGGCGTACGCCGCACGCATGCGCTGGGCCCTCAACGCGGTCTCCCGCGCCTACGCCCTCCCTGCGGCCCCTGATCCCGCCCCTGCCTCGGTTCAGGAGGCCACCCGCCGGCCAGGGGTCCGGCCGACGCCGCTCGGCACGCAGGCCGCCGAGCCGCACGCGGACCGAAGACCCGCCCGCAAGCGTGGGGCGCACTGTCGGACGCGGTCCCGGGCCTCCCAGCGGGGGCAGGTCCGGGCCGCGACGGCTCCCCAGGCGACCACCTGATCGGGGACGGGACGAGCGAGGGCCCGAGGTCGGGAGTGATCTCGGCGCGCGGAAGTGGGCGCGGCCCGCGCGGCGGTGGACGGACCTGCGGGCCGGAGTGATCTCGGCGCGCGGAAGGGAGCGCGAGGCCGTATCCAGCGCCGGGAGGGGAAGCCGGGGCGGGAGGGGGCGTCACTTGCTGGGTTCGGGGGTCTTGCACTTGACCTTCGGGTTGGCGCCCATGTAGTTGAGGGGGCCGGCGACGATGGTGACCGCCGTGGTCGAGACCTTGGCGCAGCCCGGCTTGTCGTCGTCGAAGTAGTGGCGCTGCCCGGCGGCGAGCGTGCCGAGGGCGAGCCAGATGATGAGGACCAAGGTTCCGATGCGCATGGGCGGCCTCCTGCGTCCGTCGGGGGTGTGCGGACGGGGCGACCGCCGCATGGGACGTACCGGCAGGTTTCCCTGAGGCGGCCCTCCTACGCGCGGCGGGATGGGGCACAATCGGCCCATGGGAACGACGCAAGCGTTCACTTACTGCCGGATCTGCGAACCGCTCTGCGGCCTGGAGGCCACCGTCCGCGACGGCGGGCTCCTCCAGATCAGGCCCGATCGGCGGCACCCGCTGTCCAAGGGGTTCGCGTGCCCGAAGGGCATCGCGATGACCGAGGTCCAGAACGACCCCGACCGGGTCGTTCACCCGCTGCGGCGGCGGGCGGACGGATCCGGGTTCGACCGGGTGAGCTGGGACGAGGCGCTGGACGACATCGCCGGGCGCCTCAACGCGATCAGGCGGCGGCACGGAGGGGAGGCGATCGGCTGGTACTTCGGCAATCCCGCCACGTTCTCCTACAGCCACCCGCTGTGGATGAACGGATTCATGGCCGCGCTGGGGTCGCCGCACTTCTACTCGGCGGGCTCGCAGGACACCAACAACCGGTTCGCGGCGAGCGCGCTGCTGTACGGGTCGCCGGTGCTCGTCCCGATCCCCGACCTGAAGCGCACCGACCTGCTCCTGATGCTCGGCGCCAACCCGCACGTCTCGCACGGCAGCCTCATCACCGCGCCGCGCGTCAAGGACGACCTGGCGGCGATCGTCCGGCGCGGCGGACGCGTGATCGTCGGCGATCCGCGGCGGACCGAGACCGCGCGGGCGTACGAGCACCTCCCGGTGCTGCCCGACGGCGACGCCTGGCTGCTGCTGTCGCTGCTGAACGTCCTGTTCGACGAGGAACTGGAGGACCGGGACGCATGCGCCCGGCAGGCCA
Source organism: Actinomadura sp. J1-007 (assembly GCF_009793335.1). GTDB lineage: Bacteria > Actinomycetota > Actinomycetes > Streptosporangiales > Streptosporangiaceae > Spirillospora > Spirillospora yumaensis. Next base: position 162,916 of record NZ_WING01000002.1, read on the forward strand.
CCGGCGTACGGACGCTGAGACGGCTCGCGGCGGCCTTCCCACCCGAGGAGACCGCCTCGCGCAGCGGCGTCCCGGCGCCGACCGCGCGGGCCCTCGCGCGCGACCTCGCCGCCGCCGAACGAGCCGTCGTCTACGGACGCACGGGCACCTGCCTGGGACGGTACGGGACGCTCACCGCGTTCCTCATCGACGCGGTGACGCTCGTGACCGGCAACCTCGACCGCCCCGGCGGCGGGATCTTCGGCGGCTCACCGATCCGGGTGGACGAAATCCTCCGCCTGTCGGGCCTCGCGACGTACGGCAGGACCCGTTCGCGCGTCGGCGGCTACCCCGACGTGCTCGGCACGTTCCCGGCCGGCGTGATGGCCGAGGAGATCACGACTCCCGGGCCCGGTCGGCTGCGGGCACTGCTGGTGTCGGCGGGGAACCCCGTGTCGTCCCTCCCGGGAAGCGCGGCCGTCGACGCGGCGCTGGACGAACTGGACCTCCTCGTGTGCATCGACCTGTACGTGACCGACACCGGGCGCAAGGCCGACTACGTGCTGCCCGCCACCACGTTCCTCGAACGCGAGGACTTCCCGCTCCCGTTCCTCCAGAACCACCTCACCCGTACGTCACGTGGACCGAGCCCGTCGTCCCGCCGCGCGGCGAGGCCCGCCAGGAATGGGAGATCATCGACGACCTCGCGCGGCGGATGCGGCTCGGCATCGGCGCGTTCGGTCCGCAACGGCTCGCGCACCGCCTCGGCGTCCGCCCGTCGCCGCGCCGCATGGTCGACGCGCTGCTGCGCACCGGACCGTACGGCGACTGGTACGGGCTGCGGCGCGGCGGCCTCAGCCTGCGCGAACTCCGCGAACGCCCGCACGGCGTCGTCCTCGCCGACCACCACCGCACCGGGACGCTGCGGCGCCGGATCCTGCACAAGGACCGGCGCGTGCACCTCGCCCCGCCGGAGATCGTCGCCGAGGTCGAACGGCTCGCCGCCGCGCCCGCCCCGCCGGCCGAGTTCCCGCTGCGCCTGATCGGGATGCGCGAGCTGCGTTCGCACAATTCCTGGATGCACAACGCGCCCGCCCTCATGCGCGGAAAGCGCCGGCACACCGCCCGCGTCAACCCTGAGGACGCGGCGGAGCACGGCCTCCAGGACGGCGCGCTCTGCCGGATCTCGTCCGCGCACGGCTCGATCGACCTGCCCGTCACGGTCACCGACGAGATGACGCCGGGCACGGTCGCCGTCCCGCACGGCTGGGGCCACCAGGGCGGCGGCTGGCGCGGCGCCAACGCCGCAGGCGGCGCCAACGTCAACCTGCTCGCCTCACCCGACCCCGACGACCTCGAACCCCTGGCCGGAATGGCCCACCTCAACGCCGTCCCCATCACCCTCGCACCCCTCCCGCCGGCCCGCCACTGACCCGGCCCCGGCCGCCCCGCTCCCCGCCCCCGCCGCCCGATCGACCGCCGAACCCAACCCCGCGCAGCGCATATCGGCAGCAGACCGGAAATGGGGCTGGAACGGAGGGGCGGGTGGGGGCGTCGGATGGGGATGGCGAGTCGATGGCCGCAGGTGCTCGTTCTCGTGCCTGTGACGGTGGCCCTTGTCGCCGTCGTCGCGTTGCTGGCGAGGGGAGGCGGCGACGAACGCGGGGGTTACGGGACGCCGCCCGCTGAGGAGACGGCGACGCTCAACGCGCGGGCGCGGGCTGTTCTAAACGCGTGGCAGGCGCGCAGTCCGGTTCCTCGGCGTGTGTTCGTGCCGGTCGTCCCGCGTTCCGCGCCTGAGGATCCCTGGACGATCCGGTTCGGGCACGACCCGGATCCGCGGCGTGACGCTGAGATCGAGCGCGCATTGGACGGGGGACGACTGAAGGCGGCGTTCCGGCCGAGTGCGGCGCGTCCGCGCCCGCAGCCGGTCCGGTGGGAGGACGGTGGCATCGCGGACGTGCCGGTGGTCTCGGAGGCCGACGCGCTGAACGCCGTGCTGGACCGCAACTGCCCGACAGCCCGCTGTGACGCGCCGGAAGAGAGGATCGTCGGCGGACGGCTGGAATGGGTGCCCGTACAGACCGCGCACGGGCGGGCGGCCGTTCCCGCGTGGACGTTCCGCTTGGCCGGGACGCCTGTCAGGGTTTCCCGGGTCGCCCCCGTTCCGGCATTGGACCCGGAGCCGCTCAGTCCTCGGTTCCAGCTCGGCGGCGGCTACACGCACGTGGCCAACGGGACGGCGCCGCCCACGCCACCGTTGGTCGAGGAATCCGGAGCGCCCTCGCGAACGCTGACTGTGCACTTCTACGGAAGCGCTCCCGGAACGGGCCCGTGCCAGTCGGAATACCGTGCCACGGCAGTCGAGAACCGTTCCGCGGTAGCCGTGATCGTGCAGTCCCTACCGTGGCGCGGACCGCGCGAGCCCGTCCAGTGCTCGCCCGCACACACAGAGCGCCAACTGACCGTCCACCTGGAAAAGCCCCTCGGCGAACGCGTTCTCCTGGAACTCAGCGACGGCGTCCCGATCCCCGTAACGAGAACGGGCTGAAAGTTGTCCCCGCCGGGCCGTACGGGCACGTCCTGGGGGACGGGCTCGGTTTCCGGGCTGCGGTGCGGATGCTGGTCTGCGCGCCGGGCGGACCTGGAGCGCTGGGACGGCGCGGCGCCCGGGGCCGCATGGCGGCGAGTTCGGCGGCGGCTGCGGGCCAATGGAGGGAGCCTCGGAGCGGCGTCCCGGCGGGGGCGAGCGCCTAGGGGGACGTGCCCGACGATCTGCCGCGTGTTGACCCACCAGGGCGGCGGCGAGCGCCCTGTCGGTTGCGTCCGGCGGGAGGAGTCCGGCGGGACGGGCCTGGAGGAGGGGGACGGACCCACGGGGGTGGGGCTTGTGGTGGGCGTCCGGCGGGGCAGGCTCTGGGAGACGGCTCCGGGGGAGGGGGCTTGGCCGGAGAACACCGGAGAGGAGCCGGAGAGAGGGCGCGGCGAAGGCGTGGGCGGACCCGGCGGGAGGCGGGGCCCAGCCGGGGCGGCGCGGCGGGGCGGGGCGGCGGCCTGGCCCAGCGGCCCGGCGGGGGCGTCCGGGTGGGCGGGTTAGACGGTGGTGGGGCGGTGGGGGGCTACCGCGCGGCCGTCGGGGAGGAGTTCGCCGGTGTCGTCGAAGACGACGATGCCGTTGCAGAGCAGGCTCCAGCCCTGTTCCGGGTGGCTCGCCACGGTGCGGGCGGCCTCCCGGTCGTGGTCCTCCGAGGAGGGGCAGGACGGCTGGTGGACGCAGGCCGGGACACGCTGGTTGATCATGGTACCTCCACGCCCTGTGATTCAGGACATAGTGAAGAGTGCATCCGGTCGGCCGAAATATGCAAGTAGATGGGGATTTCTTTACTTTTCTCGGCCGGGAAAGATCGCTGATTCGCGTCCGGACGCCTCAGTGCAGGAGGCCGCCGCCGGTCTCGTCGCCGTGGTCGACGTCCAGTCCGACGACCGATGTGCAGCCGGTGCAGAGCCACTCCGCGATGACGGCTTCGGGGTCCGTTCCGTGCGTCCGGTAGGGCTGGGCGACCCTGCGGCGGCGCATCCCGTGACCGCAGGACGAGTGCAGCAGGCGGCCGCACTGCGGGCACGGCCAGACGTCCTCGCAGCGCGTCCGGCACTGGGGGCACAGCGGCGAGTCGGCCGGATCGGGGAGCCAGGCGGGGTCCAGCTCGTTGCGCCACTCTTCTTCGAGGTCGAGGTACTCGTCGCCCGGCCAGTGATGGTCGGCGAGCCACGCCAGGTACTCCTCGGCGCCCGGTTCGAGGACGGCGGTCAGGGACTCGGGGTGCTCGGCCGGCGAGGCCGCGGGCCCCGCGGGCGCCGCCTTCGCGCGGGGGCGCCGCGTCCGCGCCGCCGCGCGGTGGCCAGCAGCGCCAGCAGGCCGACGAGCACGGCCGCGGCCAAGCCTGTCGCCGTGGGCATCGCGGGGTCCTTTCATGATCTTGCTGCGAGGATGTCCGATCATGAATTCACTTCACAAAACGCTGCGAACGCTACAAGAAAGGCTCTTAACGGAAAAGTCGATCAGAAAAGAATCTCCGCGTTCGATACGTCGCGCGGGGTGACCGAAACCCGGTGACCTTTGATCCCGAACGACCTCTGTCCTGCGCAATCGGCGTCCGCGGCCCCGCGCGGCGGCCCGGCCGCGCCCCCACCGGGTTTCACTCTCCGCTGAACTCCCGCGCCGGACGCCCCTCCGGGCTATGGCGGCGGCCGGACGGGGGAGCGGTGGAACGGGGACGCTGGATGTTGGGCGGCGTTTCACCCGTACGAAACAGGGGCGACATGTGGGGCTGGCGGAATGAAGGCCGGTGACCCGCCGCACTGGAGGCCCCATGCGCGAGGAGCGCGAGCAGATCGGCCCGCACGAGGAGGTGCCCGCCCGCTTCCGCGGGGCCCGCCTCTACGGGGACGACGAGGACGGGACCGCCTACCTCGCCGAACGCGCCGGCGTCCCGTACCTCATCGTCAGGGCCGCGTCGCGGGAGCAGCCCGCCGTCACCGTCATCGCGTTCACCGACGAACGCGAACGCGCGGCGCACCTCGCCGAGCGCGCCCGCCGCCGGTCCGGAGGCGCCCCGGTCCCGCCGTTCGCGCCCGCGCTCGAACGGGCCTGACCCGCTCCGAGCCCCGTCCGCCCGCCCGCGGAGCCCCGCCCGCGCGGAACGGAACCCGCCGAGGTCAGTCCTTGCGGCCGAGTACGGCGACCATCTGGGTGTGGAGGGGGTGTTCGAGGGGGCCGGCCGGGGCGTTCGGGCGCCATTCGGTGACGTGCGCCACGCCCGGTTCGAGGATCGTCAGGCCGTCCATGAACGACTCGACCACCGAGGAGTGCCGGAAGTACGAGCCGCCGAGGCCCGTCTGGAGGATGCGCTTGGCCTCCTCCACGCGCGGGTCGTCGCCCGAGTCGTGCAGGTGGGTGAGCATGACGTGGCTTCCCGGCGGCAGGAACGGCAGGAGCCCGCGCACCACGGCGGCCGGGTCGCGCTCGTCCGGGACGTGGTGGACGATCGCGGCGAGGACGACCCCGATCGGGCGGTCGAGGTCGAGCAGCCCGGTGAGCGCGGGGTCGCTGAAGATCTTCTCCGGTTCGTACAGGTCGCCCTGGATGAACGTGGCGACGCCCGTCTCGGTCAGCAGGGCGCGGCCGTGGGCGAGGACGATCGGGTCGTTGTCGACGTAGACGACCTTGGACGACGGGTCGGCGGACCTGGCGAACTGGTGCACGTTGCTCGACGTGGGCAGCCCCGAGCCGATGTCCACGAACTGCGTGACGCCGGCCTCGCCCGCCAGCCACGTCACCGCGCGCTCGATCGCCGCGCGGTTGCCGCGCGCGACGACCGGCGCCTCCGGGACCAGGCCCATCACCATGTCGGCGACCTCGCGGTCGACCGCGAAGTTGTCCTTGCCGCCGAGGAAATAGTCGTACACGCGTGCGAAGCTCGGCGTCGAGGCGTCGATGCCTGGTGGGGCGTTGTCCGGAACGTCGTGGGCCACGTGCGCCGCTCCTTGGGTGTCGCCGACGCGGAGCGTCGGACAGCGTCGGGGGACCCAAGGCTAGGGCGGTCCGGCCTGTTTGGTGGGGCTTTTCGGAAGGGGGTGTGGTTTTCCGCAGGTTCGGGGTGCGGTGCGCGGCCGGACGGGTCGGCGGTGCGCTCCATGGTGGCGCGGACGCGCCGTTCGTAGCGTTCCTTCCATGATCCCGACGACCTTCACGACGACGACCGGTGGGACCGAGCCGATCGGCGGCATCGCCGGCTGGGCCACCGACCTCATGGAGAGCATGGGCGCGCCCGGCGCCGGCCTGGCGATCGCGCTGGAGAACCTCTTCCCCCCTCTGCCGAGCGAGGTGATCCTCCCGCTGGCCGGGTTCACCGCCGCGCAGGGGCGGATGAGCCTGGTCGCCGCGCTCGTCTGGACCACGCTCGGCTCGGTCGTCGGCGCCCTCGCGCTGTACGGCGTCGGCGCCGCGATCGGCCGCGACCGAGTCCGCGCGCTGGTGGCGCGGCTGCCGCTGGTCAAGATCGCCGACCTGGACCGTACGGAGGCGTGGTTCGACCGGCACGGCGCCAAGGCCGTGTTCTTCGGCCGCATGATCCCGATCTTCCGCAGCCTGATCTCCGTCCCGGCGGGGCTGGAACGGATGCGGATGACGACGTTCCTGCTGTTCACGACCCTGGGCAGCCTGCTGTGGAACTCCGCGTTCGTCCTCGCCGGGTACGGCCTCGGCGACAACTGGCGCACGGTCGAGGAGTACGTCGGCGTCTACTCCAAGGGTGTCCTCGCGGTGGCGGCCGTCGTGGCCGTCGCCTTCGTGGCCGTACGTATCGTGAAGGCACGGCGCGCCCCGTCCGCCGGGACCCACCGCGCGACGCCACCGACCCGAGACTTCGAACGTGACCGATTCGGCTGACACCACCGCCCACCCGCCCCGCGACCGTCCCCGCCGCGCCCCCGCCGCACCCGACGCCCCTGCTCCCGCAGCCCCCGCGACCGGCGTCCCCGCGCCCGGGGTCCCCACGCCCGCCGCGCCCGGCGCTCCCACGCCCGCCGCACCCGGCGACCCCGCGCCCCCGCACTCGGCGTCCCCGCGCCCGCCGCCCCCGCACCCCCCACCCCTGGCGCCCCCGCGCCCGCCGCACCCGCCGAGCGCGGGCGGTGGGTGGTTCGGGTGGTGTGGCGGGCGGGGCTGGGGCTGGCGGGCGGCACGGTCACGGCGGCCGTCGAGCTGGTGCTGCTGGCCCTGGCGGCGCTGCTCATGGCGTACGCGCTCGCGTTCTCGCGGGGGCAGCGGGCCATGCCGGAGATCGTCGCGGCGGGCGCGCGTGCGCTGACCGAGCTGGAACGCCGCCGCCTCGCCCGCTTCCTCGGCGAACGGGCCGAGGCGGAGTACGGTCCGCTGCGCGCGCTCGCCTACCTCGTGCTGAGGGTCCCGGTGGGGCTGCTCGGCGGCCTGATCATGCTGCTGATCCTGTACGGCGCGGCGACGGGCGTCCGGCTCGCGGTGAGCTGGTGGATCACCCGCGACTACATGGACGGCATCCCGCCCGCCTGGTGGATCGTCCTCTACACCGCCGTCGCCGGGACGGTCCTGGCGTTCGTCGCGGTCCAGGGCCTGGTCGGCGTCGTCGCCCTCGAACGCCGGGTGGCGCGGCGCTGCCTCGGCCCGAGCCCCCTCGCCGAGTACGAGCGGCGGATCGCGCAGCTCGCGGTGTCGCGCGCGGAGGTGGTGGACGCCGTGGACGACGAGCGCCGCCGCATCGAACGCGACCTGCACGACGGCGTCCAGCAGCGGCTGGTCGCCCTCGGCATGCTGATCGGCCGCGCCCGCCGCGCGGGGGACGGGGAACGGGCCCGCGACCTCCTGCGGCAGGCGCACGAGGAGTCGCGGAACGTCCTGGAGGACCTGCGGGAGGTGACCTGGCGGGTCTACCCGGCGGCGCTCGACGGGGAGGGCCTGCGCGCGGCGCTGGAGACCGTCGCCGAACGGTCCCCGCTGCCGGTCACGATCGAGTACGGCCTCGACGCGCGCCCGCCGCACGCCCTGGAGATCGCCGCGTACTTCGTGGTCTGCGAGGCGGTCACGAACGCCGCCAAGCACTCCGGCGCGACCCGCGTCCACGTCCGCGTGCGCGAGCTCGACCGGTCCGCGCCGGCGCCCGGACCCGCGTCGGGCCCCGGGCACGCGGGCCCGGACGGGCACGGGCCCGGCGGGCGGCGGGGGAGCGGCGGCCGCGAGAGGATGGTCAGCGTGCGGATCGAGGACGACGGCGACGGGGGAGCCGATCCCTCCGGGGGCGGACTGGCCGGGCTGGCGCGGCGCGCGGCGGCGCTGGACGGCACGCTGACCGTGCACAGCCCGCCGGGCGGGCCCACGGTGATCGACGCGGAGCTGCCGTGCGGGTGATCCTGGCGGAGGACTCGACGCTCCTGCGGGAGGGCCTCGTCCGGCTGCTCGCGGAGGAGGGCCACGAGGTCCTGGCGGCGGTCGGCGACGGCGACGCGCTGCTGGAGGAGGTCGAGCGGTGTCCCCCGACGTGGTCGTGGTGGACGTCCGGATGCCGCCGACGCACACCGACGAGGGACTGCGGGCGGCGCTGGAGATCCGGCGGCGCCGGCCGGGCGTCGGCGTCCTCGTCCTGTCGCAGTACGTGGAGAAGCGGTACGCGACCGAGCTGATCACCGCCGACACCGCCGGGGTCGGCTACCTGCTGAAGGACCGGGTCGCGCAGGTGGACGAGTTCCTCGACGCCCTCGACCGGGTGGGCGCGGGCGGCGCCGCGTTCGATCCGGAGGTCGTCCGCCGGCTCCTCGCGCGCTCCCCGCACGCCGACCCGCTGAGCCGCCTCACGCCGCGCGAGCGCGACGTCCTCGGCCACATGGCGGAGGGCCACACCAACGCGGCGACGGCCGCGCACCTGCACATCTCGCGGAGCGCCGTCGAGAAGCACGTCAACGCGATCTTCGACAAGCTCGACCTGTCGCACGCCCCCGGCTACAGCCGCCGCGTCCTCGCCGTCCTCCGCTACCTGGGCGCCTGACCCCGCCACCCCGGCCCGCCGGGAACCGCGGCGCGCGCGGCCGCCCGGCGGGCGACGCGCGGGGGCGGGCGGCATCATGATCGTGGGCGTGGCAGGGTGGGCCCCGGGCGGCTGCGGCGGCCCGGGACGCGGAACGACGACGCGAAGGGGAGAGACGGATGGTCGGCAGTCTGGAATGGGGTCCCGCGGCGGAACGGGCGGACCTGCTCGCCGGGCCGGTCGCGGCGGCCCTCGGGACGGCGCCGGACGCGCGGGTCGCGGAGATCGACCCCGAGCTGGCCGACACCGCCGCGTTCTGCGAGCGGTACGGCGTCCCGCTGGAGGCCAGCGCCAACTGCGTGATCGTCGCGGCCAAGCGCGGCGGCGAGGTGTCGTACGCGGCCTGTATGGTCCTCGCCACGGACCGCGCCGACGTGAACGGCGTCGTCCGCAAGCACCTGGGCGCGCGCAAGGCGTCGTTCGCGCCGATGGCCGAGGCGACGGAGCTGACCGGGATGGAGTACGGCGGCATCACGCCCGTCGGCCTGCCCGCCGGATGGCCCGTCCTCGTGGACGAGGCCGTCGTCGCGGCCGGGGACGTGGTGGTCGGCAGCGGCCTGCGCAGGTCGAAGCTGCTGCTGGCCGGGAAGACGCTGGCGGCGCTGCCGGACGCCGAGGTCGTCGCGCTCGCGCAGCGCTGACCCGTGCGCTCCCGAGCGCTCCGCGGCGCGCTGACCGACCCGGGGCTCCGCCCGCTGCCCGAGCGCGCCGTCCGGCTGCTGGAGGACGTGGGCGCGCCGCCGCGCCTCGCCGCGCACCTGCGCGCCGTCCACGACGTCGCCGCCGAGATCGTGGCCTGGGTGGACGAGCGGTACCCGGCCGTCGGCGCCGACGCCGACGCGGTGCTGTTCGGGGCGGCGACGCACGACATCGGCAAGGCGCGGCACGCCGCCGAGCTGTCGGGGCCCGGCTCCGAGCACGAGGGGGCCGGGTACGCGCTGCTGCGCGAGCACGGCGTGGAGGAGCGGCTGGCCCGGTTCGCGCGCACGCACGCGTCGTGGAACGGACCGGACGTCGGCATCGACGACCTGCTCGTCTCCCTCGCAGACAAGGTCTGGAAGGCCAAGCGCGTGGACGACCTGGAGCGCCTCGTCGTCGGCCGTCTCGCCGCCGCGTCGGGGGAGGAGCCCTGGGAGGCGTTCATGGCCCTGGACGACCTCTGCGACCGCCTGGCCGCCGGAGCCGACGACCGCCTGGCGTTCCAGAACGCCTACCCCACCTGAACCCCGCGCCCCACCGCCCCGAGTTGGATGGAACGCAGTGGGCCGCCGGGGTCAGGCGGCTGGGTACGGGCCGCCGCCGAAGGCGCGGGCGCGGTGCAGCAGCGCATCGTTAGCGGCGGCCATCTCCCGATGCGTACGGCAGCCAGGGGACGCGGTGCGCAACATGCTGAACAGCACCGGATCGTCCGGCGCGCGCAGCATCGGCACCCCGCCGCCGACGAACGCCTTGACCAGAACGACGCCGCTCAGCCCCACGTCCACGGCCGCCGTCTCGTCCAGCGTGCGGGTGATGACTTCCGCCGCGTGCGCGCGCGGGAGGAGCACCATCCCCCACGGGTGCGGACGGGCCCATTCGCCGAGCGCGACGAGTTCCTCCACGTCCGGACGCATCCGGTCGGCGAACGCCAGGAACGGCAGCTCCTCCACCTCCTCGACGTCCGCGAGAACGAGCCCGTCCGGCGTCCGCGCCCCGCCGTACACGGTCGCGGTCAACTCGAACCGCCATCCGCCCACGCGTTCGGGCTTGGCCTGTCCGGAGAGGTCATCGGCCGTCACGTGCCGCAGCGCGTCCAGCAGCCGCGCGGCGTCCGGATACGTCACGCGGTACGAACGCACGGACTCCGGCGCCCGGACGAGCGGGAGCGTCGCCCGCGTGATGATCCCGTGCGCGTCCGTCCCGGCCGCCCGCACGGCGTCGAACAGGTCCGGTCGCACGTCCGGCGAGCACGTCACGGCCTCGCCCGCGCGGGTCACGACATCGAGCGCGAGGACGCCGGCCGCCTGCGTCCCGTACACGTGCGAGGTTCCGCCGACGCCGCCCGCGACGAGGGTCCCGCCGACGGTGAGGTCCAGGTAGTCGGTGAGGACGGGCGGCGTCAGCCCGTACGGCAGGGTCGCCTCCAGCACCTCGCGCCACGTCGCCCCGGCGTCCACGACCAGGCGGCCGTCGCGGACCTCCCGAACGGACGCCAGCCCGCGCAGGTCCAGCGCCGTTCCGCCGGTGAGCGACCGCCCGTCCGTCGAGTGCCCGCAGCCGCGCGCGACGAGGTCCAGGCCGTTCGCCGCCGCCTCGCGCACGGCCTCCGCGACCTCCCGCGCCGAACCCGGGCGAACGACCGCGCGCGGCGTCCGCCGTACCACACCGCCGAAGTCGCCGAAGTCGCCGACCGCCCCGGCCCCGCCCAAGGTCCGGCCCAACGTCCCGTCGCCGTTCGAGCCGCGCATCGTGCCATCGTGCCACCGAGATCACCCGCCCGGCACGCTGGACGGCCCGGACCGCTCGGACCGCGCAGACCGCGCAGACCGCTCGGAGCGCTCGGACCGCTCGGACCGCTCGGACCGGTCAGCGGCTGCGGAGGCGGTCGGCCACGCGGGTGAGGGCTCCGCCGAGCACGTCGAGCTCCTCCGGCGTCAGGACGTCGATGAGGCTCTCGCGCACGACGCGCCGGTGGCCCGGACGGACCTTCTCCAGCGCGGCGCGGCCCTCGTCCGTCAGCTCCGCCCACACCGAGCGCCGGTCGCTCTCGCACGCCGTCCGCCGGACGAGTCCCGCGCGTTCGAGCTGCGTCACCTGGTAGGTCAGGCGGCTCTTGGAGACCATCGCCTCGCGCGCCAGGTCCGACATCCTCAGCCGCCCGTCGGGCGCCATGGCCAGGCGGACCAGCACCTCGAAGTCGCCGTGCGAGAGCCCGCCGTCGGCCTTGAGCTGGTGCTCGATCTCGTGGTCCAGCAGATGCGCCGCGGCCAGGAACCCCATCCAGGCCCGCAGCTCCCGGGGTCCCAGGGCATCGGGGTCGTCGCTCATCGCCCCAGTTTAGTTTGGTTTTGAACCAAAGGCTGTTAGCGTGGAGGTAGTTAAGATTTGAACGACTTACGAGAGGACGTGCCATGCTCCCCGCCCGCCGGTTCCCCTACCTGCCCGACGCGGGCCTGCTGCTCGGCAGGCTCGCCCTCGGCGTGATCTTCGTCGCGCACGGGTGGCAGAAGCTGACCGACGTCGGGCACTCCGGCGTCACCAAGATGTTCGAGGGGATGGACATCCCGTTCCCCGCGCTGTCGGCCACCTACGCCACGTGGGTCGAGCTCGTCGGCGGGATCGCCCTGATCCTCGGCGTCGTCGTCCCCGTCGCCGGGATCCTGCTCGCCCTCGACATGGCCGGCGCGCTCTGGTTCGCGCACATCGACCACGGCCTGTTCGCCGACAAGGGCGGCTACGAGCTGGTCCTCATCCTCGGCGCCGCGTCCCTGCTCCTCGCCTTCACGGGCGCCGGACGCCTCTCCCTCGACTCCGTCCTGTGGGACCGGCGGACGGACGCCCGTTCCGCCGACGGCTCCCGCACCGCCGTGGACGCCTGACCCGCCACCCGTCGTCCCGTCCCGTCCGGCGCACGCCCGTGACCCGAGCCCGGACGGGACGGGACGGGGCGGAACGGGCGGCACGGTCCGGCGGCGAACGGTCCGCGCGGCCCATCCCTGACCGGCCACGCGCCTTCCGAGCCGTCCGCCGCGCCCCGCGCGGTACCGCACCGAAGCCCTATGGCCAGGGAGGTGCGCGGAGTAGGCCCGCCTGCCGGTACCCCGACACACGCCGTTAACGTCACAATGACAAGATGTTCCAGATGACCGTTTCTGGGCATGTGATCGTCAACGGTTTCCTGGGAAGGCGGGTCTGTGGTGTCGCGCGGCAGTGAGTTCGTGGTGGTGGCCAACCGGTTGCCGGTCGACCGGATCGAGGGCGAGGACGGCGAGCCGGCGTGGCGGCGCAGCCCCGGCGGCCTCGTCAGCGCGATCGCACCGCTGATGCGGCGGCGCGAGGGCACCTGGATCGGCTGGGCCGGCGCGCCCGACGAGGTCCTGGAGCCGTTCGAGGAGGACGGCATGCACCTGGTGCCCGTCCAGCAGACGGCCGAGGAGGTCGAGCTCTACTACGAGGGCTTCTCCAACGCCACGCTGTGGCCGCTGTACCACGACGTCGTCGCGCACCCCGTCTACGACCGCGCGATGTGGGACGCCTACGTCCGCGTCAACGAGCGGTTCGCGGAGGCCACCGCGAAGGTCGCCGCGCAGGACGCCATGGTGTGGGTGCAGGACTACCAGCTCCAGCTCGTCCCGGCGATGCTCCGGCGGCTGCGCCCCGACCTGCGGATCGGGTTCTTCCTGCACATCCCGTTCCCGCCGCTGGAGCTGTTCTGGCAGCTCCCGTGGCGCCGCCAGATCCTCGAAGGGCTGCTGGGCGCCGACCTGGTCGGCTTCCAGCTCCAGGGCGCCGCGCAGAACTTCGTCCGGCTGTGCCGCCGCCTCCTCGAAGCCCGCTACAACCGGCAGGACGTGTTCTGGGGCGACCGCGTCGTCCGCGCCCGCTCGTTCCCCATCTCGGTGGACGTGCACGAGCTGAACGACCTGGTCAACCGGCCCGACGTGCGCGAGCGCGCCGAGGAGATCCGCACCGACCTCGGCGACGCGACCATCTGCCTCGGCGTGGACCGGCTCGACTACACCAAGGGCATCGCGCAGCGGCTCCAGGCGTTCGGCGAGCTGTTCGAGGACGGGCACCTCAAGCCGGGGCAGGCCGTGTTCGTGCAGATCGCCACCCCGAGCCGCGAACGCGTCGAGCAGTACCAGCTCCTGCGCGAGGAGATCGAGCAGCAGGTCGGCCGGATCAACGGCGAGTACGGCGAGATCGGCTTCCCGGTCGTCCACTACATGCACAGCTCGTACGACCGCGCCGAGCTGGCCGCGCTCTACCTCGCCGCCGACGTCATGGTCGTCACGCCGCTGCGGGACGGCATGAACCTCGTCGCCAAGGAGTACGTCGCGTGCCGCGGCGACCTGCGCGGCGCGCTCGTCCTCAGCGAGTTCGCCGGCGCGGCCGGGGAGCTCAAGCGCGGCGCGTTCCAGGTCAACCCGTACGACATCGACGGCCTCAAGGACACTCTCCTCGCCGCCCTGAACGCCGGTCCGCCCGAGCAGGCCCGCCGGATGCGCGCCATGCGCCGCCGCGTGACCGAGCACGACGTCGACCGCTGGGCCCACGACTTCCTCAGCGAGCTCGAACGCCCCGCCCAGCCGGCCGAGCAGCCCCCCGCCACCCTCCAGTAACCCCCGCGCCGGCTTCCCGGACGGCGCGGACGTCCCGGACCGCCCGGGACGCTGTCCGCGAACAATTCCGCTCGGAACGGCCCCGCGTGCTTCCGGTCCGCGGCTCCCGTCCGCCCTTCGTGCGGCCCTGAGCGCCGGCTGAGCGGACGGACGCCCGTGACCCCGTGGTCAGGACGGCGTGTCCGGCCGAGGCGCTCTGGTGCCCTCTGAGCCGCTCTGGGGTGTTCTGTCCCGGCGGTGGTCGCTGCTCCACCGCTCCGCACCGCCCGGACCGATCCGCGTGCGCGCGTGGGGTGTCGCGCGTGCGGGCGGGGCGTGGTGCGCGTGAACGTCGCGCGCGGCCGTTGTGCCTGCGGACGTTGCGCGCGCGGGTGTTGTGGCGCGCCTGGACGGGGCCGGGGTCAGCCCGTCGCGTTCGGGAGCGGCGCGTACGTCTGTCGGCGCTCGCCGCGTCGGTCGCTCCCCGCGTTCGGACGCTCGCTCGTCGAGGCGCCTGCTTCGTCGGCCGTCCGGCGCCGGGCGTCCGGCGCTGGGCGTCCGATGTCCGGCGGCTTGTCTCGTTGTTCGGGTGGCCGCGGTCAGGCGGTCGCGGCGTCGTCGTCCGGGGGGATGGCGAGGTCGAACGCGCCCCAGACGGCCTTGCCGCCGGTGGCGAGGCGGGCCCAGCCCCACGCGTCGCTGACGGCGCCGACGACGAGGAGGCCGCGGCCGCCCTCGCCGAAGCGCTCCGGGTCCTGCGCGATCGGCTCGGGCGTGCGGGCGCCGGGGTCGGTGACGACGATCACCAGGCGCCGCGGGTGGCCGAGCAGGACGAGCTGGATCGGGCTCACGGGCAGCGGCTGGGGCAGGTCTTTCAGTCCGTGGCGCAAGGCATTGGTCACCAGTTCGGAGACCGCGATGACGACGTCCCCGGTCTCCGGACCGTCGCCGAGGCCCCACCCGCGGAGCGTGTCGCCGGCGAAGTCGCGGGCGGACTTCGGCGCGGTGATCTCGGCGGGGAGGACGCACCGCGCGGTGCGGGGCGTGCCCGCGTGCGGGACGGGCCAGAAGCCCGCGAGGCCGGGCGAGGGCACCGGGGCGGCCGTGGCCACCGGGGCGTTCGCGTGGGCGCCGTGCGAGGGCGCCGCGCGGTGGGCGTCCTGCCAGGGCGCGTGATCGGCCATCGCGGTGCGCGGACGGCGCCCGTGCGTGGCGGCTGGCGCCGCGATGTCGTCTGCCTGGTCAACGATCATTGTCAAACCCCAGAGGCGTGCGGGTCGGTCACCGGCGAGCGTTCGCTATCTTGCTCCCCAAGTCGTGCAGATGCAAGACCGTCTGCACTCACAGATGCAAGAACGAATGCACGTGCATCTCGTACCATTGTGTGGGGTGGGGCGAGATCGCGGCCTCCCGATGGGGAGGCGGAGACGCCTTGAGGGGGCAAAGATGGACGGCGACGGGCTGACGGACTTCTGGCGACAGGAGCTCGTATGGCAGAAGAGCCGACGGAGCAACCCGTCCGGCAACTGCGTCGAGATGGCCGAACTCCCCACCGGGGAGATCGCGGTCCGCAACTCCCGGTACCCCGACGGTCCGGTTCTCGTCTACACGCGTGAGGAGGTCGAGGCCTTCGTGGGCGGCGCCAAGGACGGCGACTTCGATCACATGCTCGTCTGATCCGCCGGTAAACCGAACGGCATTTCATTTCGTCGTCCGGCCCGGTACCGTGCGGTGGCATGCACCTGGGGCAGATCGCCGCGCAGACGCCCGACAAGCCCGCCGTGATCATGGCGGGCTCCGGCCGGGTCGTCACCTACCGGGAACTGAACGATGAGGCCAACCGGCTCGCGCAACTCCTCCGCGCCGAGGGTCTGCGCCCCGGGGACCACATCGCGTTCATGCTGGAGAACCACCCGCTCTACCTGGCCATCGCCTGGGCCGCCCAGAGGTCCGGGCTCTACTACACGGCCGTCAGCTCCCGGCTCCAACCCGAAGAGCTGGCCTACATCGTGGGAAACTGCGAGGCCCGGGCCTTCATCGCCGGAAAGTCGGTGGAGGCCGCGGCCCAGGCCGCTCCGGACGTGCCGCTGCGCCTCATGCTCGGCGGCACGGCCCCGGGGTTCGACTCCTACGAGGAACGCGTCGCCGCGTACCCCGCCGAGCCCGTCCCCGACGAGGTCGAGGGCATGGACATGCTCTACTCGTCCGGCACCACCGGCCGCCCGAAGGGCGTGAAGCCGCCGCTGCCGCTCGTCCCGATGGGCACCGAGGGGCCGCTGTTCAAGCTGATCACGCTGCTGTTCCGGCCGGACGGCGACTCGGTCTACCTGTCGCCCGCGCCGCTCTACCACGCGGCGCCGCTGCGCTACTGCCTCAACTTCCAGCGGGCCGGCGCGACCGTGGTCGTGATGGAGAGGTTCGACCCCGAGGGCGCGCTCGCCGCGATCGAGAGGTACGGCGTCACGCACAGCCAGTGGGTGCCGACCATGTTCATCCGGATGCTGAAGCTGCCGGACGAGGTCCGCTCCCGCTACGACACCTCCAGCCTGCGGTGCGCCGTGCACGCCGCCGCGCCCTGCCCCGTTCCGGTGAAGGAGCGGATGATCGAGTGGTGGGGGCCGATCCTGCACGAGTACTACGCGGGCACCGAGGGCAACTGCTTCGTCTACGCCGGGTCGGACGACTGGCTCGCGCACAAGGGCACCGTCGGGCGTCCGCTGCTCGGCGAGATCCACGTCTGCGACGAGGACGGCAACGAGCTGCCGCCCGGCGAGGCCGGCGCGCTCTACTTCGGCGGCGGGCCCACGTTCGAGTACCACGGCGACGCGGAGAAGACCGCAGCGTCCCGCGACCCGTGGGGGCGCGGCTGGTCGACGCTCGGCGACGTCGGATACGTCGACGCCGACGGCTTCCTCTACCTCACCGACCGCCGCTCGTACATGATCATCAGCGGCGGGGTGAACATCTACCCGCAGGAGGCGGAGAACGTCCTGGCCGTCCACCCGAAGGTCGCCGACGTCGCGGTCTTCGGCGTCCCGGACGCGGAGATGGGCGAGGCGGTCAAGGCCGTCGTCCAGCCCGCCGACCCCGAGGAGGCGGGACCGGCGCTGGAGGCCGAGCTGATCGCGTACTGCCGCGAGCACCTCGCCCACTACAAGTGCCCGCGCACGGTCGACTTCCGCGCCGAACTGCCGCGGCACCCGACGGGGAAGCTCTACAAACGGCTGCTGAAGGACGAGTACTGGAAGGACCAGAGCCCCACGCCCGCGTGATGGACGCACGGACGCCCGGAGGGCGTGGCGCGCAGCGCGGACGGGCCGGAGCGGCGGAGATCCGGCGTCCGGCGCCGTTGGACGCCGAAGCCCCGGCCGAGGCTCCGAAGAGCCCTGGCCGGGGCTTCGACCGGTCTCCCGGTGCGGTCCGTGCCGTTCTAGTGCATCGGCATGGGCGCGTCGGTCGCCGGGGTGTCCGGCTTCTTGCGCGGCAGCAGCAGCGCCGGCAGGAACGCCAGGAGCAGCGCCGCGGCCGCGTACCAGTAGGTGTGCTGGAACGCGTCGGCCATCGGGCCGGCGATCTTCTTCATGACCTCCGGCGGGACGGCCTCGGCCGACCCGACGCTGCTGCCGCCCCCGCCGAGGTTGGACGAGAGCTGGTTGGCCAGCAGCACCGAGATCATCGCGGTGCCGATGGACGCCGAGACCTGCTGGATGATGTTGAGCATCGTGCTGGCGCGCGGCACCTCGTCGTGCACCAGCGTCTGGATGGCCGCGGCCATGGTGGGCATCATCGTCATGCCCATGCCGAGGCCCATCACGAACAGCGTGCCGCCGAGCACCCAGTACGAGGTGTCGGCCGCCAGCAGGGAGGCGAAGCCGCCCATCGACAGCACGACCACGACCAGGCCGACCAAGACGACCCGGCCGGGGCCCATCTTGTCGGTGAGCCGCCCGCCGATCGGCATCGTGATCATCGCGCCGAGGCCCTGCGGGGCCAGCAGCAGGCCGGAGGCGAGGGCGCTCTCGCCGCGCACCGTCTGGTAGTAGAGCGGCATGAGCAGCATGGCGCCCATGAACGCGGCCATGAACAGCAGCATCGTGCCCGACGCCGCGGCCACCGACTTGCGCTTGAGCAGGCGCAGGTCGATCAGCGGGTTGGCGGCCTTCAGCGCGCGGAACACGAACGCGATGACCAGCACCGCGCCGATGAGCGTGGGGACGAGCCCCTCGGGCTTGGTGAAGTCCTTCATCTCGGCGCCCTTGGCCAGGCCGTAGATCAGCGTGGCGAGACCGGGCGACAGCAGGAGCAGGCCGAGCACGTCGAGCCGCTCGCCGCGCTTCGGCGCGTCCGGCTTGAGGATCCGGACCGCCATGACCAGGGCGATGATGCCGATCGGCAGGTTGATGAAGAAGATCCAGCGCCAGGACACGTCGTCGACCAGGTAGCCGCCGAGGATCGGGCCGAGGATCGGGCCGAGCAGCATCGGGATGCCGACGACGCTCATCACCTGGCCGACCCGCTGCGGCCCGGCCGCCTGGGTCAGGATCGTCATGCCGGCCGGCATGATCATGCCGCCGCCGAGGCCCTGGAGGACCCGGAAGGCGATCAGGGACTCGGCCGACCAGGCGAGGCCGGCCAGCATCGAGCCGAGGACGAACAGCACGATGGAGATGATGTAGAGGCGCTTGGTGCCGAACCGGGCCGCGGCCCAGCCGGTGATCGGGATCACCGTGGCCAGCGCCAGCGTGTAGCCCGTCGCGACCCACTGGATCGTCGACAGCGGAGTCTCGAACTCCTTGGCGAGGTCATTGATGGCGACATTGACGACGGTCACGTCCAGGATGGACATGATCGCGCCGAGCACGACGACCATGGCCACCGCGAGCACGCCGCGATCAAGACCTCCACCAGGGGACGGTGCCTCCAGTGGGCCGTCCTTCGTCTGCGGAGACGCGGGAGCGGTCAACTCACTCTTCCAATCGGTAGGGGCCCACGCCCGTCAGGCATGCAGGGGCCGTCGAACAGTGCTCTGGGGGATACCGCAGCAAAATACTGCAGAGACTGACACTTTCGCGAACGGTTTAACTTCACCAGGATCCGGAGTATTCCAGGAGGGTCCGACAATCTGAGCGCGTCGCTGCTGCTCCACGCGATATATCGTCTGACCTCAACGGGACTTCAGGTCAAACGACTGTGACGCACGCGACACCGCACCCTCACCTGGCATCCGTACAGACCGGGCTCACCGCCGGAAGTCATCGCCGCCCGCGGGCGGAAATCCGGTGGAGGCGGCTGGGGCGGGTGGGGGACGCTGGGGGCTTGGAACCGTACGAGTACGCCGACCTCGACGCCGTCGCCCTGCGCGGGCTGATCCGCGGAGGCGAGGTGACGGCGGCGGAGGTCGAGGACGTGGCGCGGCGGGCGCTCGCGCGCGCCGACGAGGCGCTGAACGCGCTGGCCGGCCCGCCGTTCGCCCCCGGCGAGATGCCGCACCGCGCGCCGGACGGGCCGTTCGCCGGGGTGCCGTTCCTGATCAAGGACGGCGGGCCGTTCGCGCGGGGCGTGCCGTTCACCGTGGGGAGCCGTGCGGTGCGCGGCGCGGTCGCGCGGGAGGACCACGAGCTGATGGCGCGGTTCCGCGCGGCCGGGCTGGCGGTCCTCGGGCGGACGGCCGTGCCCGAGATGGCGTTCAGCTTCGCGACCGAGTCGCGCCGGTACGGGACGACCCGCAACCCGTGGGCGCCGGGGCGCGGCGCGGGCGGGTCCAGCGGCGGGTCGGCCGCGCTCGTCGCGGCCGGGGCCGTCCCGATGGCGCACGCGAACGACGGCGCCGGGTCGATCCGCGTGCCGGCGTCGTGCTGCGGGGTCGTCGGGCTGAAGCCGGGGCGGGGCCGCGTGCCGTGCGGGCCGGCGGTGGGCGAGGCGTCGTTCGGGCAGTCCGCCGAGTTCGCGGTGACCCGGACGGTGCGGGACGCCGCGCACCTGCTCGACGCCGTCGCCGCGGCGCCCGTGGGCGAGAAGTACGAGGCGCCGCCCCCGCCGCGCCCGTACGCCGAGATGATCCGCACCGACCCGGGGCGGCTGCGGGTGGCCGTCTCGACGGCCGCCGCCGCGCCGGTGGACGCGCAGGTGGCGGCCGTCGCCGTCAACGCCGGGAAGGTGCTGGAGTGGATCGGGCACGAGGTGGCCGAGGACGCCCCCGGCGTCGAGCCCGATGACGTGGTCGAGGCGATGATGCTGTCGGTGTTCGCGGCCGGGGCGATGCTGAAGGCGCCGGAACGGCTCGACCGCTCGCTCCTGGAGGCGGTGTCGCGGCGGCTCCTGGCCGAGACGGAGGCGGCGACGGCGCTGGACGTCCTCGCGGGCGTCGCCGCCCAGCACCGGGCGACGCGCCCGGTCGGGCTGTTCTTCACGAGGTACGACCTGCTGGTCACCCCGACGCTCGCGCGGCCGCCCGCACCGCACGGCGCCCTCGCCTACGACGATCCGGGGCACACGGCGCGTTCGTGGCTGCGCCGGCTGTTCGAGTACGGGCCGTTCACCGCGCCGTTCAACGTCTCGGGCAACCCGGCGATCAGCCTGCCGCTCGGGCAGAGCCGGGAGGGGCTGCCGATCGGGGTCCAGCTCGTCGCCGCGCACGGGCGCGAGGACCTCCTGCTCCAGGTGGCGGCCCAACTGGAGGAGGCCGTCCCCTGGAAGGACCGCAAACCCAGCGTCCTCACCGGCGCCTGAACGGGCCCCGGCGGCTCGTGCCCGCCGCACGGCACGAGCCGCCGGGGCCCGGCCGCGTCGCCGTCGGTGCGGCGCGGGTCAGGTCGTCGGGAGGCCCAGGGAGCGGGCGATGAGCATGCGCTGCACCTCCGAGGTGCCCTCGCCGATCTCCAGGATCTTGGCGTCGCGGTAGAAGCGGCCGACCGGGTACTCGTTCATGAAGCCGTAGCCGCCGAAGATCTGCGTCGCCTCGCGGGAGTTGTCCATCGCCGCGTTCGACGCGACGAGCTTGGCGATCGCCGCCTCCTTCTTGAACGGCTCGTCCCTGAGCATCTTCGCGGCGGCGGCGTAGTAGGCGAGGCGGGCGGTGTGCACCCGCGCCTCCATGTCGGCGATCTTGAACTGGATGGCCTGGTAGCGGCCGATCTCCTTGCCGAACGCCTGCCGCTCCCCGACGTAGCGCAGGCACTCGTCCACGCAGCCCTGGGCGAGGCCGACGGAGAGCGCGGCGATCGCGATGCGGCCCTCGTCCAGGGTGCGCAGGAACTGCGCGTAGCCCCGGCCGCGCTCGCCGACCAGGTTGGCGGCGGGCACCCGGACGTCGTCGAACGACAGCTCGCGGGTGTCGGACGACGACCAGCCGACCTTGGAGTACTTCGGCGCGACGGTGAAGCCGGGCGTCCCGCTCGGCACCAGGATCGTGGAGATCTCCCGCTCGCCGGTCAGCGCCGTGACCGTGACGAACGCGGTGATGTCGGTGCCGGAGTTGGTGATGAACGACTTCGAGCCGTTGATCACCCACGAGTCGCCGTCGAGCCGGGCCGTGGTGCGCATCCCGCCCGGGACGTCGGAGCCGCCGCCCGCCTCGGTCAGCCCGAACCCGCCGAGGATCTCCCCGGTCACCAGGCGCGGCAGCCACTCGGCCTTCTGCGCCTCGGTCCCGAAGCGGTGGATCGGCATGGCGCCGAGCGAGACGCCCGCCTCCAGCGTGATCGCGACGGAGGAGTCGACCCGCGCCAGCTCCTCCAGCGCGAGGCAGAGCGTGAAGTAGTCGCCGCCCATCCCGCCGTACTGCTCCGGGAACGGCAGGCCGAACAGCCCCATCTTCCCCATCGCCGCGACGATCTCGTACGGGAACTCGCCGCGCTCGTACAGGTCGCCGATCACCGGGGCGACGGTCTCGCGGGCGAAGCGCTCGACGGTGCGGCGCAGCTCCTCCTGCTCGCCGGAGAGCGTGAAGTCGATCATGATGGCTCCTTCGCCAGGGCTTGGACAACGCGGGAGGGGCTGGGGCGGCCGAGCACGGACGCCATCCAGGTGCTCGTCGCGACGAGCTCGGACAGGTCCGCGCCGGTCTCGACGCCGAGGCCGTCCAGCATCCAGACCAGGTCCTCGGTGGGCAGGTTGCCGGTCGCGCTCTCGGCGTACGGGCAGCCGCCGATGCCGCCGGTGGAGGCGTCCACGGTGGTGACCCCGGCGCGGAGCGCGGCGAGCGTGTTGGCGAGGGCCTGCCCGTAGGTGTCGTGGAAGTGGACGCCGAGGTCGGACGGCGCGACGCCCGCGGCGCCGAGCGCCTCGATCAGCGCGGTGACCTGGCCGGGCGTGCCGACGCCGATGGTGTCGCCGAGGCAGAGCTGCGAGCAGCCGAGGTCCATCATCCGCGTCGCGACCGACACGACCTGCTCGATCGGGACGTCGCCCTCCCACGGGTCGCCGCACGCCATCGAGACGTAGGCGCGCACCCACAGGCCCTCGGCGCGGGCGCGCGCGACGACGGGCGCGAACATGGCGAGCGACTCGTCCACCGTGCGGTTGAGGTTGCGGCGGGCGAACGTCTCGGTCGCCGCGCCGAAGACCGCGATCTCGGTGACGCCGTGCGCGAGGGCCCGGTCCAGTCCGCGCTCGTTCGGGACGAGCACGGGGTAGCGCACGCCCGGCTCGCGCGGCAGGACGGCCAGCAGCTCCTCCGCGTCGGCGAGCTGCGGGACCCACTTCGGGTGCACGAAGCTCGTCGTCTCGACCGTGCGCAGCCCGGCCCGCACGAGGCGGGCGACGAACTCGGCCTTCGCCGCGACGGGCACGACCGCCTTCTCGTTCTGGAGGCCGTCCCGCGGGCCGACCTCGTAGATCGTGACGCGCTCCGGGAGCCCGTCCATGGGTACGCGCATCAGCCCTCCTCGATGACGGCCAGCACCGCGTCGAGGGCGACCTGGGCGCCCGCGCGGGCCGGCAGCCGGGTCACGGTCCCCGCGACCGGCGCGGTCACGGTGTGCTCCATCTTCATCGCCTCCACGACGACGAGCGGCTGGCCCTCGGCGACCCGGTCGCCCTCGGCGGCCTTCACGGCGAGGACCGTGCCGGGCATCGGGCTGCGCAGCACCCCGTCGCCCGCCGCGGCGGCGCCGCCCGCGTCGTCCGCGCGGACGTGCTCGGTGAGCGCCCACGCCGCGCCGCCGCGGCCGACCCACAGCGTGCGGCCGTCGCGCGCGAACGCGAACCGGACCGTCCGGCCGCCGTAGGTCAGGACCGTCCCGTCGAGGGACGCGGCGACGGGCGCGCCGTCGCCGACCCGGACCTGCGCGCCCTGCGCGCGGCCCCGCACGCGGACCTCGACGGGGTCGCCGCCGGACGGCGTGACGATCCACGGCGTCCACGCGTGCGCGCCGGGACGCCAGCCGTCCGGGATCTCCCACGGGTCGGGGTCGGCGGTCTCCAGCGCGCGGGTCCGTTCGAGCGCGGCGGCGGCGAGGACCTCGTCCGGGACGGGCGCGGGCGCGGCGAGGCCGTCCGGGCCGTCCAGGGACCGCTCGACCAGGCCCGTGTCGAGGTCGCCCGCGGCGACCGCCGGATGGCGCAGCAGCGCGCGCAGGAACGCCACGTTCGTCGGCACGCCGAGCAGCGCGTACGAGGCGAGTGCCCGGTCGAGGCGGCGCAGCGCCTCCGCGCGGTCCGGGCCCCACGCGACGACCTTGGCGAGCATCGGGTCGTACGCCCCGCCGACCTCGGCGCCCTCCGCGAGGCCCGAGTCGACGCGGACGTGCTCGCCGGACGGCTCGGACAGCGCGAGGACGCGCCCCCCGGTCGGCAGGAACCCGCGCGCCGGGTCCTCGGCGTAGACGCGGGCCTCCACGGCGTGCCCGTCCAGCGCCACGTCCCCCTGGGCGAGCGGCAGCGGCTCCCCGGCGGCGGCGCGGAGCTGGAGCTCGACCAGGTCCAGGCCCGTGACCAGCTCCGTCACCGGGTGCTCGACCTGGAGGCGGGTGTTCATCTCCATGAAGAAGTACTCGCCGGGACGGTCGGCGGAGACGATGTACTCGACCGTCCCCGCGCCGACGTACCCGACGGCGCGGGCGGCGGCGACGGCGCTCTCGCCCATGCGCGCGCGGGCGGCGGCGTCGAGCAGCGGCGACGGGGCCTCCTCCACGATCTTCTGGTGGCGGCGCTGGAGGCTGCACTCGCGCTCGCCCAGGTGGACGGCGTTGCCGTGCGCGTCGGCGAACACCTGGATCTCGATGTGCCGGGGGTTCTCCACGAACCGTTCGGCGAGCAGGGTGTCGTCGCCGAACGACGCGGACGCCTCGCGCCGCGCCGACGCGATCGCCTCGGGCAGGTCGGCGGCGTCGCGGACGAGGCGCATGCCCTTCCCGCCGCCGCCCGCCGACGGCTTCAGCAGGACCGGCAGGCCGACCTCCAGCGCGGCGGCCTCCAGTTCGGCGTCGGTGAGGCCCGGCTCGTCCCGTCCGGGAACGACCGGGACCCCGGCGGCGGCCACGGTCCGCTTCGCGCGGATCTTGTCGCCCATCGCCTCGATCGCGGCGGCGGGCGGGCCGACGAACGTCAGGCCGGCGTCAGCGCAGGCGCGGGCGAACGCGGCGTTCTCGGAGAGGAAGCCGTAGCCGGGGTGGACCGCCTCCGCGCCCGTCGCGCGGGCCGCCTCGACGATCGCGTCGCCGTCCAGGTAGGACGGGATCAGCACCGCCTCGTCGGCCGCGCGCACGTGCGGGGCGCCCGCGTCGGCGCGGGAGTGCACCGCGACCGAGCGGACCCCGAGCCGCCGCAGGGTGCGCGCGACCCGGACCGCGATCTCGCCGCGGTTGGCGATCAGGACGCTCTCGAACATGGCCAAGGGAGCAGACCTCACATCCGGAAGACGCCGTAGCCGACCGGCTCCAGCGGTGCGTTCGCCGCGACCGACAGCCCGAGCCCGAGCACGCGCCGGGTGTCGCGCGGGTCGATGACCCCGTCGTCCCACAGCCGCGCGGTCGAGTAGTAGGGGTTGCCCTGCGCCTCGTACTGCTCGCGGATCGGCGCCTTGAACGCCTCCTCGTCCTCGGCGGACCAGGCGTCGCCGAGCTGGTCGCGGCGGACCGTCGCGAGGACGGACGCCGCCTGCTCGCCGCCCATCACCGAGACGCGGGCGTTCGGCCACATCCACAGGAAGCGCGGCGAGTACGCCCGGCCGCACATCGCGTAGTTGCCCGCGCCGAACGAACCGCCGATGACGACCGTGAACTTCGGCACGCGCGCGCACGAGACGGCCGTGACCATCTTCGCGCCGTGCTTGGCTATGCCGCCCGCCTCGTACTCGCGGCCCACCATGAACCCGGTGATGTTCTGGAGGAACACCAGCGGGACGCTGCGGCGGTCGCACAGCTCGATGAAATGCGCGCCCTTCTGCGCCGACTCGCCGAACAGGATGCCGTTGTTGGCGACGATCCCGACCGGATGCCCGTGGATCCGCGCGAACCCGGTGACCAGCGTCGCGCCGTACTCCTTCTTGAACTCCTGGAACCGGCTGCCGTCCACGATCCGCGCGATCACCTCGCGCACGTCGTAGGGCGTGCGCGGGTCGGGCGGGACGACGCCGTACAGCTCGGACGGGTCGGCCGCGGGCTCCTCGGGCGCGGCGACGTCCCACGGGCGCGGCGCGCGCGGGCCGAGCGTGCCGACGATGTCGCGGACGATCCCGAGCGCGTGCGCGTCGCTGTCGGCGAGGTGGTCGGTCACTCCGGACGTGCGCGAGTGCAGCTCGCCGCCGCCGAGCTCCTCGGCCGTGACGACCTCGCCGGTCGCGGCCTTCACCAGCGGCGGGCCGCCGAGGAAGATCGTCCCCTGGTTCCGGACGATCACCGCCTCGTCGCTCATCGCCGGGACGTACGCGCCGCCCGCCGTGCACGACCCGAGCACCGCCGCGATCTGCGGGATGCCGCGCGCCGACATCGTCGCCTGGTTGTAGAAGATCCGGCCGAAGTGCTCGCGGTCGGGGAACACCTCGTCCTGGCGCGGCAGGAACGCGCCGCCGGAGTCGACCAGGTAGACGCAGGGCAGCCGGTTGTGCAGCGCCACCTCCTGCGCGCGCAGGTGCTTCTTGACCGTGACGGGGTAGTAGGTGCCGCCCTTCACGGTCGCGTCGTTGGCGACGACGACGCACTCGCGGCCGGAGACCCGGCCGACGCCGGTGATGATCCCCGCGCCGGGCGCCTCGTCGCCGTACATCCCGTTCGCGGCGAGGGGGGACAGCTCCAGGAACGGCGAGCCCGGGTCGAGCAGCGCGTCCACCCGGTCGCGGGGGAGCAGCTTGCCGCGGGCGACGTGCCGTTCGCGGGAGCGCTCAGGGCCGCCGCGCCCCGCCCGGTCGACGCGCTCGCGCAGCTCCGCGGCGAGGGCCTCGTTGTGCTCGGCGTTCCGCTTGAACGCCGCGCCGCCCGGATCGGCCCGCGTGGCCAGCTCAGGTCCGCCCATCACCCGTCCTCGTCGACAGTTAAGGGTCATTAACTCGGTCATGCGCCGCCGATGTTAACCGGCATTAACAATGCCAGTCTAGACTTCCATCATGACATCCGAGCCCGCCGCGCCGCGCACCGCCGGGAGCCCGCGCGCGGACGAGCCGGCCGCCGCGGGGCCCCCGCGGGCCCCGGCGCGCCCGCCAACCCGCGCCGGGCCGAGATCCTGGCGGCGGGGGCCGAGCTGTTCGCGCGACGCGGCTTCCACGGCGTGTCGATCGGCGACCTCGGCCGCGCCGTCGGCCTGACCGGGCCCGCGCTGTACCGGCACTTCAGCGGCAAGGAGGCCGTCCTCGCCGAGATGCTGCTCGACATCAGCGAGCGGCTCCGCGCCGAGGGCGCCCGCCGCGCCGCCGCGCCCGACCCCGGCGAGGCGCTCGACGCGCTGCTGCGCTGGCACGTCTCGTTCGCCCTGGAGAACCCCGCGCTGATCACCGTCCACGAGCGGGAGCTGGACAACGTGCCCCAGCCGCAGCGCCACCGGGTCCGCCGCATCCAGCGCGCCTACGTGGAGGAATGGGTCGGGGTGCTGCGGAGGCTGAGCCCGGGGCGCTCCGACGACCACCTCCGGGCCGCCGTGCACGCCTGCTTCGGCCTGCTCAACTCCACCCCGCACAGCGCCGCCGGCCTCGGCGCCGGGCCGATGGCCGAGCTGCTGCGGTCCATGGCGAGGGCCGCGCTGGACGGCGCGCGCACCGAAAGCCGAGGTCATCCGGGGGACGCCGTCCCGGGCGCCGCCGCGGGGACCGGGCCGGGCGGGGGCTAGCGCTCCGGGCCGCCACCAAGATAAAACTGATTTCAGATTCAGTTTCTTGGAGGGCGCATGCAGAGCTGGGTGCACGTCGTCGAGTGGCGGGCGCGGGGCCGCCGCGACCAGACCGCCGTCCGCGACGACCGCGGGACCGCCCTCACCTACGGCGAGCTGGCGGTCGCCCTCGAACGCGCCGCCGGAGGCTGGGCCGCGCGGGGCGTCGGCGACGGCGACGTGGTCGCGGTCGTCGCCAAGAACAGCGCCGCGTTCCTCGTGCAGGCCCTCGGGCTCATGCGCGCCGGCGCGATCCCGCTGTTCGTCAACTGGCGGCTGTCGGGCCGCGAGCTCGCCGGCCTGTGCGACCTGGCGGCGCCGGTCGCGGTCGTCGCCGACCCCGGGTTCGGCGGGATGGTGGAGGAGAGCGGCCACCCGTTCGGGACGCGCGTCGCGATCGGCCGTTCCGCGCCTGAGGGCTGGACGCCGTCCGCCGCCCTCGACGCCCCGCCGCCGCCCCGTCCCGCCGAACGGCTCTCGTCCGCCGGGGTCTTCGGGCTCATGCACACCAGCGGCACCACGGGCCGCCCGAAGCTGATCCCGCTCGTCAACGGGTCGCTGATGCGCTCGCTGGCGGGCTTCGCGATCGAGATCGGCGACCAGGTCGCCGGGTCCCGGCACCTCCAGATCATGCCGCTGTTCCACCTGGCCGGGTTCGCGCAGGCGATGCAGTGCCTGCTGACCGCGGGGACGCTGATCGTGCACGCGGGGTTCGAGCCGAAGGCCGTCGTGGACGCGTTCGAGCGCGACCGGGTCGAGTTCTTCACCGCCGGACCCTCGCTGATCGACATGCTCGTGGCGGAGGTCCGGTCCCGTCCGGAGCGGCCCGACCTCGGCTCCCTCCGCGAGATCCAGTACGGCTCGGCGCCGATCACGCCCGCGTCCCTGCGCGCCGCGATCGACACCCTCGGCTGCCGCTTCCGGCAGATCTACGGGAGCACCGAGTGCCTGGGGTTCGTGAGCCTGCTGCACCCCGACGACCACCGCCCCGACGCGCCCGTCCTGGCGAGCGCGGGCCAGATCGTGCTCGGCTGGGAGGTGCGCGTCGCGGGCCCGGACGGCGCGGAGGTCCCGGCGGGCGAGCCCGGCGAGCTGCACGTGCGGGGCGACGGCCTGTTCCCCGGCTACTGGAACGACGAGGCCGCCACCGCCGCCGCGTTCGACGGGGACGGCTGGTACCGGACGGGCGACATCGTGCGGATCACCGCGGACGGCTACCTGCACGTCCTCGACCGCGCCAAGGACATGGTGATCAGCGGCGGGGAGAACGTCTACCCGGCCGAGGTCGAGGCCGTCCTCGCCGAGCACCCGGCGGTCGCGGAGGTCGCCGTCATCGGCGTCCCGCACCCGCGCTGGGGCGAGGCCGTCCACGCGATCGTCGTCCCGTCCCGCACCGCCAAAGCGGTCGGCGCCGGCGCGGAGGCCGGGGCCGGTGGAGAGGAGGGGCCGCCGCCTCCGCCGGAGGCGCTCATCGCCTGGACCCGCGACCGCCTGGCGCATTTCAAGTGCCCGAAGTCGCTGGAGTACGCCGACGCGCTCCCGCGCAACAGCACCGGCAAGATCCTCAAGCGCGAGCTGCGCGCGTCCCGCTCCGGAGCCGCCTGACGCGCACGTCGAACGCGCCGGTCGCCCGCTGCGTACCACGGCACATGAAGGACCAGAAGGTCGCTCCGTTCGACGAGACCCCCGACCCGTCCTCCTCGCCCTCCTCGTCCTCCTCGTCCGCCGAGCCGGTCGCCGCGGCGTACGGGCCGCCCTCCGACGCCCGCGCCGGTGAACCCCTCTGCGTGGGCTGCGGACGTCCCGTCCCGCAGCCGGGCCGCGGCGCGCGCACCGTCCGCTACTGCCCGGACGGCGGCGGCGCGTGCGAGGCGGCGGCGCGCGACCGCCGCGAGGCGCCGGGCCTCACGGGGCAGGTCGCCTGGGCCTGGGAGATGGTCGAACGCCTCGAAAGCGCCGCCGACCACCTCGCCGTCTCGCTCGCGTCGGAGCTGAGCGTCGCGGGCGTCGAACGGCGCGTCGCCGACGCGCGGGCGCGCGCGGCCGAACAGGTCGCCGTGGCGCAGCGCGAGCGCGCCGCGTCCCAGGAACAGGCCGAGACCGCTTGGCGCGAGGCGGCGTCCGCCCGGAACCGCGCCGAGACCGCCGAACGGGACGCCGCCTCCGCGCTCGCCGACGCGCGCCGCGCCCGCGACGAACGCGAGGAGGCGCGCCGCGAGGCGGCCGAGGCCGAGGAACGGGCCGAACGGGCCTCCGCCGCCCGGCTCGCCGCCGAGGACCTGCGCGCCGCCGTCCGCGACGCCGAGGCCAAACGCGGACAGGCCGTCGCCGACCGCGACCAGATGCAGGCCCGCGCGCACGACCTCGAACAGCACAACCGGCGCCTGTCCCGGGTCGTAGAGGACCACCGCGCCGCGCTGGCCGCCCTGACCGCCGACCGCGACGCCGAGTTCCGGCCCGCGTCCAGCGCCCCGTCCGCGTCCGGCGTCCCGTCCGCCACCGCTCCACGCGCCGCGAACGGCGTCCGCCGGATCGACGAGGAGCCGCCCACCGGCCTGCACTCCCTGGCCGACCTGAATCCCGCGTCCCTCAACGACTCGCGCACCACCCGCAACGACATCCGACCCCTAGGCCGCACCAACGGCAGCCCCACCAATGGCCACAAACGACCTCGTCCCGACTGACCAACGCGCCGGCGGCCTCCGGCCTGCACCGCTCCACGCCGCCGTCCCCTCAAACCCTGAGCCGGCGAGATGGCGGGACGTCAGAGATCAGGACGTTGGGCTGCTCTGGGCTCTTGACCCGCGCGGGCGCGCCTCGGTAGAACGGACGGGCTTGAAACTGAGTTTAGTTTCAGTTCTATGAGGAGCCGCCGTGCCTACCGACCCTGAGTCCCGCCCCGCCGTCCCGAGCCGCCGACGCCTGCTCCAGGGCGGCGCGGTCGCCACCGGCGCAGCCGCCGCGGCGGCGCTGGCCCCCGCCGCGGCCGCGCACGCCGCCGGTCCCGCCTCGGGTGGCCGGTGGCCCCTCGGCAAGGGCCGGTTCCGGACCCGTCTCGTGCTGCTCGGCACCGCGGGCGGGCCCGTTCCGAACGCCGACCGCTTCGGGATCTCGACGGCGCTCGTCGTCGGCGACCGCACGTACCTGTTCGACGCGGGCCGAGGCTCGGTCAGCCAGTACGTCCGGGCCGGGCTGGAGTTCAAGAGGCTGCGCGGCATGTTCGTCACGCACCTGCACGCGGACCACACCGCCGACCTGTTCCAGTACCTGCTGCTCGGCCTGGTCAGCCCGGACGGCGACGCCCTCGTCCCGCCGATCGACCTGTACGGCCCCGGCCGCGCGGGCGCCCTGCCGCCGCAGTGGGGCAAGCCGCGCCCGACGCCCAACGTCAACCCCGACAACCCGACGCCTGGGCTGAAGGACCTGTTCGCCGACTCGCTCGACGGCTTCGCGTACCACTTCAACATCCTCGGCCGCGAGGCGAACATGCCCGATCCGTCGAAGTTCCTGCGCATCCACGAGATCGACGTCTCCGGGACGGGTGCGAACCCGATCGACGACCTCGCGCCGAAGATGGCGCCGATCAAGCTCTTCTCCGACGGAACGATCACGGTCGAGACGATCCTGGTCTCGCACGGACTGGTGTTCCCGGCGTTCGCCTACCGCGTCACCACCCCGGACGGCGTGGTCGTCTTCTCCGGCGACACCGGCTACAACGAGAACCTCATCGCGTTCTCGCGCGGCGCCGACGTCCTCGTCCACGAGGCCGTGAGCGTGGGCTACTACAAGGACAAGGGCTCGGACGAGGCGTTCATCAAGCACCTGGAGGAGGGTCACACCGACGTGGTCAAGGTCGGCGAGGTCGCCGCGCGCGCCGGCGTCGGAACGCTCGTCCTCAGCCACCTCGGCCCGGCCCGTTCCGACATGGTCTCCGACCGCGAGTGGCGCAAGGGCGCCCGCACCCACTTCAAGGGCGACCTCGTCGTGGGCCGCGACCTGATGAACATCGGCGTCCGCCACCACCGCCACCACAACCACTGACCCGCACGGCCCCCCGCTCGTCCGCTCCCTGTCCGGGAGGACGCCCCCCGCTCAGCCCGTTCCGGCGTGCCCTCGAAGCGGTCGGGCGGGGAGGCCGGGGAACCGGGGACGGCGGCCACTGCCGACGGTCGCTCTGGTCGTTTGGCGAGGGGAGTGGCGGGCCGGGTTCGGGGCACGTGGGGTGCCGTTACGAACGGGCGCGGAGCCAGGCGCCGTAGCCGAGCGCGCCCTCGTACACGGCCGCGTGCACGGCCCTCGCGATCCGTGCGCCCCATTCCGAACGGGGACCGGCGAACGGCTCCGCGTCCCCGTCCGTACGGACGGCGATGCAGACCGCGTCGGAGGCCGTCCCAGTGCAGGGATATCCCGCTTCGAGCAGCGCCTGCGTCTTCGCCTCCGTCGCCGTGACGACGGCGTTGACGAGAGCGCCGTCCGTCAATGCCACGGGAACGTTCACGACGATGTTCACGGTCCCCGGCGTCCACCCCGTACGGCCCACATCCCCCGCACCGTCCGCCCGGACCACAGCGCTCGCGGCGTCCGTACGGACTACAGCGTTCGTGGCGTCCGTACGGCTCGTGAAGTCCGCAGGGTCGGCACCGCCCGAAGCATCCGCTGCGCTCGCGATGCCTGCGCTGCCTGTATTGCTCGCGCTGGCCGTTGCCTCTGCGCCTGCGTCTGCGTCTGCGTCTGAGGCTTCGGCGCCGGTCGCCGTCGGCGTCTTCGCGCCGCGTGCCGGCGGGACCAGCGGAACGGACGAAGCGGCGTCGGCAGGGGCGGGCGGATCGGTGGGATCGGCGTTCAGGGGGGCCAGTTCGGGGTCGAGGGCGTTTTCGGGGGCGGCGGCCCAGGTCGGGACGCGGAGTCCTACTGTGGCGGAGGCCGTTACGGCTCCGTCCGTTCGGATGACGGTGCGGTATACGGCGGCGGCCGTCAGCATGCCGACGCCTGGGCCTTCGAGTCCGTACGCCGCGGCGAGTTCGCGCAGGTGCTCAACGGGATCCATACGGGAGTAGGCGCCGGGGACCTGCGCGTTCAGGACCCACGACGCGGGTCCGATGCCGCCGCCGAGCATGGCGGACGAAATCGTCCGTATCCCCGGGCCCGCCCACCACACCGTGGACGCCAGCCGCGCGCCG
Source organism: Actinomadura sp. J1-007 (assembly GCF_009793335.1). Taxonomy (GTDB): domain Bacteria; phylum Actinomycetota; class Actinomycetes; order Streptosporangiales; family Streptosporangiaceae; genus Spirillospora; species Spirillospora yumaensis. The sequence goes on from NZ_WING01000002.1 coordinate 195,286, forward strand.
TCCTCCTCGCGCCACACCAGTTCAAGTTCCACGGCGGCTCCCGTCCCGCGACGCTGTCATGAGTCCGCAGACCCGGCCGAACATTCCGAACCTCCCGAACGTTCCGGGCGTCCGGGGCGTTCGAGTGAGAGGTCGGGGCGGCCGTCCGGGCCGGGGGAGACGCGCACGCGCGCGCCGAAGTGCTCGGCGACGGCGGAACGGGTGAGGACCTCGCCCGGCGGGCCCGCCGCCGCGACCCGTCCGCCGGACAGGAGTACGAGGTCGTCGGCGTACTGCGCGGCGAGCGTCAGGTCGTGGATCGTGGTCACGACGGTCAGCTCGTCCGCAAGCCGGAGCTGGTCGACCAGTTCCATCACCTGCTGCTGGTGGCCGATGTCCAGGGCGGTCGTCGGTTCGTCCAGCAGGAGCACCGACGTCTGCTGCGCCAGGGCGCGCGCGAGGACGACCCGCTGCCGTTCGCCGCCCGACAGGTGGTCGAGGGGGCGCGCGGCGAGGCCGGTCAGGTCGAGCCGTCCCAGCACCTCGGCGGCCACGGCGCGGTCGGCGGAGCTCTCGCGCCCGAGATGCGGGATGTACGGGGAACGGCCGAGCAGCGTGTAGTCGAACACCGTCATCCCGACGGGCAGGTTCGGTGTCTGCGGCGCGTACGCGACGACCCGCGCCCGGTGCCTCGGTTTCAGCGCGCCGAGGTCCTCACCGGCGACCGTGACCTCGCCCCGGGACGGCACCAGTCCGAGGATCGCCCGCAGCAGCGTGGACTTGCCCGCGCCGTTCGGCCCGATCACCGCCGTCCACGTCCCGGCGGGCACGCTCACCGAGACGCCGTTCAGAACGGGGCGCCCGCCCAGCGCGACGTCCAGCCCGCGCACCTTGACCGTCACGACGCCCCCCGCCCGCGCGCGGCCCGTTCCCGGGACGAGAGCTTGGAGGTCACGTTTCCACCTGTTTGCGGCTTGCGCGGAGGACGAGCACGAAGAACGGCCCGCCGACGAACGCCGTCACGACGCCCAGCGGCAGTTCTCCAGGGGCGACGGCCGTCCGCGCGACCAGATCGGCCAGTTCCAGGAACGCGGCGCCGCCGAGCAGCGACAGCGGCAGCACCACCCGGTACGAGCCGCCCGCGAGCCGCCGAACCACGTGCGGCACCACGATCCCGACGAATCCGATCAGCCCGCTCACCGCGACCGCGCACGCCGTCGCCAGCGACGCGGCGATCAGCACCGTCAGCCGCACGCGCGACGCCGACAGGCCGAGCGAGGCCGCCTCCTCGTCGCCGACGCTCAGCACGTCCAGCAGCCGCCCGTGCGCGAGCAGGACGAGCGTGGAGGCCAGCGCGTACGGGCCGACCATCCAGATCTGCTGCCAGTCGGCCGTCCCGACGCCGCCGAGGATCCACGAGTAGATCCGCTGGAGCTCCTGCGCCTTGATCTGCTGGATGAACGTCTGCATCGCCGCGAGGAACGACGACACCGCGACGCCCGCGAGGACCAGCGTGGCCGCGCCGTTCATCCGTCCCGCCGTGCTGCCGAGCACGTACGCCAGGAAAACCCCCGACAGCGCCCCCACGAACGCAGCCAACGGCACCCCGAACCCCGGATCGCCGGGAATCAGCACGATCACGAGCGTCGCGCCCACTCCGGCCCCGGCCGCTGCGCCGAGCAGGTACGGGTCCGCCAGGGGATTGCGGAACACGCCTTGATATCCCGCCCCCGCCATCGCGAGCATCCCGCCGACGAGCGCGGCGAGCAGAACGCGCGGGAGGCGGAGCTCGAAGAGCACGTTGCGCTCCACGGGCCCGAGACCAGAGTCCAGATGGACGAACGGGATCCGGTCCACCAGGGCCTTCACCACCCCGGTGAACGGCAGGTCGGCCGCCCCGACCAGCAGGCCCGCCAGCAGGGTCGCGACCAGCAGCCCTGCCGTGATCAGCAGCGGCCGGGCGCGCAGCCGGGCCGACACCGGGCCGTTCCGCCCCTCCCGGACCGGCACGCTCCACGCGCGGCCGTCCGGTCCGGGGCCGCCGAGGCGTCCGGGTCTCACCGACCGGCCGACGCCGACCGGACGGCGCCGCCGATCGTCGCGACGTACTGCGGCAGGCGCGGGCCCCAGCGCGAGGCGATGTCATCGTCCAGTTCCACGACGCCGCGCTTCTTCAGTGCGCCGAGGGACGACCAGCCGGGGCGCTTGGCGACGGACGCGGTGTTCTGCCCGCAGCAACGGGTGTCGGCCAGGAAGATGAGGTCGGGGTCCTGCTTGAGCAGGTACTCGCGGGACAGCTTCGGATAGCCGCCCGACGCCTTGTCCGCAGGATCCGCGACGTTGCGCAGCCCGAACAGCCCGTACACCTGCCCGATGAACGTCTTCGACGTCACCGTGTGGAGCTGGTTGTCGAGCTCGTGGTAGTAGCTGAGCCCCTTGCCCTTGGCCGCCGACGCCACCGTCCGCTGGATCTGGGCGCGCATGTCGGCGGTGACCTTCGCGGCCTGCTCCGCGTGCCCGGTCGCCTTGCCGAGGTCGCCGATCTCGTCGTACGCCTCGTCCAGGCTCTTGGCGGCGGGCTCCAGCAGCACCGGGATCTTGATCTTCTCCAGCGCCTTGACGATGCCGTCCATGTCGTCGGACAGGACGACCAGGTCGGGCTTGTACGCGGTGATCGCCTCGGCGTTCGGCTTGAACCCCGACAGCTTCTTGCGGGGCGCGTTCGCCGGGTAGGTGGAGTAGTCGTCGACCGCGACGACCTGCGCGCCCGCGCCGATCGCGAAGAGCGTCTCGGTGTGGGTCGGCGACAGCGAGACGATCCGCTTCGGCGTGCCCTGGATCGTGACCTGCCCGTTCGCCGCCCGGACGGTCACGCCCCCGCCGCCCGAGCCGGACGAGTCGTCGCCACCGCCACAGCCGGCGGCCAGCATCACGATCGCGAATGCCGCGCCCAGGGCACGTACGGGTCTCACAGGAGCCTCCATGGCTGCGGGAAGCCGCGGCCCGCCCATGACGGATCGCCTTCCACGAGGTCGAGAGTCGTCGGCGCGCACGGAGGCGACCTGGCTCGGCCACTCGAAGGGCATCACAGTTGCGGGACAGCGCCGGGTTCCCACCGGACTTCGCTCCTGCACGCGTGAACTGCACGTTATCAGCCGCCTCCCGCCACTTAGTCCTCCCACCACCCCCGACGAACGGGCCAGAACGGGCACGCCGCGAGCCCCGCCCCGTGTCCGCAGGGCCGGCAGTGAGCCTTCATTTGGGCTAGCTGGCACGGGCATGTCGTGGGCGCCGTTCTGTGCCCGCGGGGCTGGCAGTGTGCCTCACTTCGGCTGGCTGGCACGGGCATGCCGCGAGCGCCGTCCTGTGTCCGCGAGGTCGGCGGTGGGCCTTCATTTGGGCTGGCTGGCACGGGCACGCTGTGGGCGCTGTCCTGTGTCCGCGGGGCGGCAGTGAGCCTTCATCTGGGCTGGCTGGCACGGGCATGCCGCGAGCGCCGTCCTGTGCCCGCGAGGTCGGCAGTGAGCTTCACGTCGGCCAGATGGCCGGGGCACGCCATAGGTCTCCTTCCGTGCCCGGTGGGGCTGGAGAGACGGGTCACTTCGGCTGGAGGGCACGGGCATGCCGTGGGTGTCGCGTTCCGCGCTCGCGGAGCGGAGTGAGGGCTCACTTCGGGTTGACGGAGTGAGGACTCACTCCGTATCGTCGGGAGGCATGGAGACCGAACCCGTGCGGCGCCGGGCGCCCGGAATGACCCCGGCCGAACGCCGCGAGATGATCGTCCGTACCGCCCTGCCGCTGGTGGCCGAGCACGGCACCGCCGTGACCACCGGGCAGATCGCCCGCGCCGCGGGCATCGGCGAGGCGACGATCTTCCGCGTGTTCGCCGACAAGGACGAGCTGCTGGACGCCTGCGTCGCCGAGGCGCTGCGGGCGGACCACGTCCTCGCGGAGATCGCCGAGGTGCCCATGGACCAGCCGCTCGCCGACCGGCTCACCGAGGCCGCCGCCGCCATCGAAGCGTACCTCGCCCGGATGGGCATGGTCATCGGCGCGCTGCACGCCACCGGCCGCCGCGACCGGGGACGGCACGGCGGCGGCGAGCACGCCGACGCCACCCTGGACCGCGAGAGCGCCATGACCCGCACCCGCGACGCCATCGCCGACCTCTTCGGCCCCGAACGCGACTCGCTGCGCCTGCCCGCCGAGCAGATCGCCGAGATGTTCATGGGCGCGGTCTTCACCCGCGCCCGGCCGCCCGCGGGCCCCGACGCCTCCACCCCGCCGCTGGAGGACTACCTGGACGTCTTCCTGCACGGCGCCCTCAAGGACGGAGACCCCGCGTGATCAGCTTGAACCACACCATAGTGACCGCCTCCGACAACGACGGGGCCGCCCGCTTCTTCGCCGACGTGATGGGGCTGGAGTACACCGGCCCGCATCCGTACGCCGGGCACTTCGTCCCGATCCGGGTGACGGAGTCGTTCACCGTCGAGTTCATGACCGCGCCGTCGCCGCAGGGCCACCACCTGGCGTTCGACGTCGATCCGGCGACGTTCGACGCCGTCCTCCGTCGGCTGCGCGAACGCGGCGTCCCGTTCGGCGACCATCCCGGGCGGACCGCCAACGGGCGCGTCGCCGACGACCACCCGCTCGGCGCCCGCGGCCTGTACTTCGGCGACGGGAGCGGCAACCTCTACGAACTCATCTCCCCGGAATGACCGGCTCCTCGCAGAGCCGCGTCGAGACCTCGCCGGTGCCGCCGTCCCCGATCGTCCACGCGCGGTCGGCGCCCTTGACCGCGCCGACCGGGCTGATGATCGCGGCGGAGACGGCACCGCCCTGGCCGCAAGCCCGCGCTCAGGAGCCGGCGGTGAGTTTCTTCAGGAACGCCCGCGTACGGGCTGCGTCCTCGCCGGGCACGAACTCGGCGGCCACGAAATCGGTCGCGCCCGCCGCCGCGAGCGTCTCGATGCGTTCGCCGACCGCGTCCTCGTCCCCGACGATGGCCAGATCGGCGGGGCCTTCGGCGCCTTCCCGGTCCATCATGGCCCGGTAGGACGGCAGCTTCCCGTACACCTCGAACAGCTCCGCCGCGCGGCTCCGCGCCCCGTCGGGGTCGTCGGTCACGCACACCGGCAGCATGCACATCACCCGCGGGGCGGGGCGCCCCGCCGCCTCGGCGGCCGCGGTGATGGTCGGCGCGATGTGGTCGCGCACGGTGGCCGGGCCCGTCATCCACAGCGCCGTTCCGTCGGTGCGTTCCGCGGCCAGCTTCAGCATCTTCGGCCCGAGCGCTGCCAGCAGGACCGGCACGCGGCCCTCGTTGGGCACCGACAGCTCGATCTCGGCCTTCACCGTCTCGCCCGCGAACGACGCCGGCTCCCCGTTCAGCAGCGGCAGCAGCACGGACAGGTACTCGTCCATGTGCCGCAGCGGGCGCGCGAAGTCGTACCCGAACATGTCCTCGATGATCATCTGGTGCGACAGGCCGATGCCGAGCGTCAGCCGGCCAGGTCCGAGGGCGAGCGCCACGGTGCGGGCCTGCTGCGCCAGCGTCGTCGGGTGCCGCGGGTACGTGGGCACGACGGCGGTGCCGAGCTCGATCCCCGGCACCCGGCTGCCCGCCACGGCGTGCGCCGTCAGCGCGTCCATCCCGAAGATGTTGGAGAGCCAGCACGAGGAGAAGCCCTCGTCGGCGGCCCGCCGCATGTCGTCGGTCAGCATGTCGAGCGCCCGAGGCCCGCCACGCTCGTTCAGCAGGATGCCGATCCGCACAGGTAAACCTCCAAGATCACGAGCCCGGACCCCGATCCTAGGACGGATCCGTCGCGGCGCGGTCGCGGGCTTCCATGAAGAAATCGTGCAGAGCCGTGGTGCCGGGGATATCGCGCAGCGGACGGGCCGCGCCGAACGGGGCGTTCCAGAACGCTCCGCTGCGGAGTCGCCACGGCCCCGCGTAGGCGTACGGCTCGGACAGGTAGCCGTCGCCGGGGGAGACGCCGTAGTTGACCTCGTCCACGGTGATGGCCAGGTCGAAATGCTCCGGCCACAGCACCGGCCTCACGTCGGGCGCCAGGCGCAGGAGAGCCTCTTCGCCCCGGGCGTAGCACTGCGCGAGGTATTCGGCCGCGGCGGCCTCCACGCCCACCACCTCGTCCGGGGACATCCCGCTGCCGTCCTCGTAGAGGCCGCGGGGCGGCCCCGCCTCCACTCCCGCAGCGGCGGCGAGCGTGGTGCACGTGGCGCCGTTCAGCGGGATCCGCCGTCCGGCGGCGACGAGTTCGGCGCCCTCGACGCGCAAATCCGGTTCGGCCACCGTGCCGAAGCCGCCGGGCCTGATCGTCAGCCGGATCGTCTCGCTCCGGCGGTGCTGCGGGCCCGCCAGGACCAGTTCGGCCACGCCGTGCAGCGCGCGGCGGGTCGTCGCCAGTGTCTCCGGGGCGGGAGCCGTGCTGTCCATGTCGCAGTCCTCCGCTGGAAGGGATCGTCCTCGTCCACCCTGTCTTTCCTCGGTCCGGGGCACAAACGCAGCACGGTCCGGCGGGGCGCGTCGTCTCCGCCAGGTCAGCGGGTGACGACGTTGACGATTTTGCCGGGAACGATGACGACCCGGTTCACGGTCATCGAACCGAGGTGCCTGGCGTAGTCGGCGTGCTCGGAAAGCAGCGTTTCGGTCTCCTCGCGTCCCGCTCCGGCAGGGATCTCGATGGTGAAGCGGGTCTTCCCGTTGAACTGGACGGGTACGGTCACGGCCGGTTCGGCGGCCAGGGACTCGTCGGCCTCCGGGAACGGCGCATAGGTGAGGGATTCCGCATGGCCCAGGCGATGCCACAGTTCCTCGGCGATATGCGGGGCGAGCGGCGCGACCATCAGGACGAGCGGCTCCGCCAGGGCACGCGGCATACCTTTCCGGGCCGCGATCCTGGAAGCGTGGGACGTCAGCTCCATCAGCTGGGCGATAGCGGTGTTGAAACGCATACCGGCGAAGTCGTGACGCACGATTCCAATGGTCTGATGGAGTTTCCGGAGGGTGTCGTCGTCCGGAGGTGTCTCGACGATTCTCGGGGCGCCGGTCTCCTCATCGATCAGGCTGCGCCAGAGACGTTGCAGGAACCGGTGGACGCCTACGACGTCGTTCGTCCGCCATGGCCGATCAGCGTCCAGCGGGCCCATGGCCATCTCGTACAGCCGCAGCGTGTCGGCACCGTAGCGTTCGTACATCGCATCGGGGCTGATGCCGTTCTTCAGGCTCTTGCCCATCTTCCCCGAGCGTCGCGCGACGGGACGTCCGCCGTGGGAGGGCTTTCCGTCGTTCTCGGTGACCTCCGCTGCGGGGACGTACATGCCTCGCTCGTCGGTGAACGCGTCGGCCAGGATGTAGCCCTGGTTGAACAGCCGCCGGAACGGCTCCTTGGTGGAGACGTGGCCGAGGTCGTACAGCACCTTGTGCCAGAACCGCGCGTACAGCAGGTGCAGCACCGCGTGCTCGACCCCGCCGACGTAGAGGTCGACGCCGCCGTCGCCGGGACGCGCGGTTTCGCCGGGGCGCGCGGCGTTGGGCGACCCCATCCAGTAGCGCTCGACGCCAGGATCGACGAACGCCTCCTCATTGCGCGGATCGAGGTAGCGCAGGTAGTACCAGCAGGACCCGGCCCACTGCGGCATCGTGTTGAGCTCCCGCCGGTACCGTTTCGGCCCGTCGCCCAGGTCGAGTTCGACGGTGGCCCAGTCCGCGACCCTGGCCAGGGGCGGAACCGGTTCGCTCGTCTCGTCCGGCTGCGGCTCGGGACGGAACTCAGTCATCTCCGGCAGTCGTACGGGTAGCGCCTCCTCCGGGAGCGCGACCGGCAGACCGTGCTCGTCGTACACGATCGGGAACGGCTCTCCCCAGTAGCGCTGCCGGGAGAACAGCCAGTCGCGCAGCCGGTACTCCCGCGCGCTCCGTCCGGCGCCCCGCTCCTCCAGCCAGGCGACCGCGGCGCCGTTCCCGTCGCCTACGCTCAGCCCCCTCAGCCTCGGACCGGGCGCCTCCAGGTACGCGCCGTCCCCGTTAAACGCGGCGGGCCACTCGGAGGCGGGACGGTCCTCCGCGACGCCGTGCTCGGCGAACCAGCCGGCGGGCGGCTCCAGGACCTCGCGCACGTCCAGGCCGTGACGGCGCGCGAAGTCCAGATCGCGCTGGTCGTGGGCCGGAACGGCCATGATCGCGCCGGTGCCGTACCCGGCGAGCACGTAGTCGGCGACGAAAACGGGGATCGGCTCCCCGGTGGCCGGATTGACGACGCGGGCACCGGTGAAGACGCCGCTTTTCCCCTCTTCCCCGGCTGCGCGCCGACGGTCGCTCTTGCGCGCCGCCGCCTCCTGGTAGGCGGCGACGGCCTGGCGAGGGCCCCACTCCCCGCCGGTGTCCGCCTCGGCGTACCGCCACGCCCGCGGCGTCCCTGCGGGCCAGGCGTCCGCCACCAAACGCGGCACGAGGGGATGTTCAGGGGCGACGACCACGTACGTCGCGCCGGCCAGCGTGTCCGGCCGGGTGGTGAACACGCTGATCGACGTTCCGGAACCGTCCGCCGTCGGGAACTCGACGCGCGCGCCGTCGGCCGCGCCGATCCAGTTGCGCTGCATCCGCTTCAGGGACGGTGGCCAGTCCACGTCGTCCAGGTCGCGCGCCAGGCGGTCGGCGAGCGCGGTGATGCGCAGCATCCACTGCCGCATCGGCCGGCGGTGGACGGGATGGTTCCCGATGTCGCTGCGGCCGTCGGCGGTGACCTCCTCGTTGGCCAGTACGGTCCCGAGCGCCGGGCACCAGTTCACGGGCTCCTCGGACACGTACGCCAGCCGGTGCCCGTCCACGATCCGGCGGCGCTCCGGCTCCGGCAGCTCGGACCAGGCCCGGCCGTCGGGCGTGGCGCGCCGTCCGTCCGCGTACTCGGCGACGAGCTCGCGGACCGGCCGGGCCCGGCCCGTCCGCTCGTCCACCCAGCTGTCGAAGAGCCGCAGGAAGATCCACTGCGTCCAGCGGTAGTACGCGGGGTCGGAGGTCGCGACCTCGCGGCGGGTGTCGTGGCCGAGGCCCAGCCGCCGGAGCTGCCTCCGCATGGTGGCGATGTTGAGCCGCGTCGTCTCCCTCGGGTGCCGTCCCGTGTCGACCGCGTACTGCTCAGCGGGCAGCCCGAACGCGTCGTATCCGAAGGTGTGCATCACGTGGTGGCCGGTCATCCGCAGATATCGCGCGAGAACGTCCGTGCCGATGTAGCCGAGCGGATGGCCCACATGAAGTCCTGCGCCGCTGGGGTAGGGGAACATGTCGAGCGCGTAGAACTTGGGACGCCCCGCCATCGCCTCGAAACCCGCGGAGAGCGGGCCGTTCGGGTTGGGCGAGTCGAACGTGCCGTCCGCCTCCCAGCGCTCCTGCCAGCGAAGCTCGATTTCGTTGGCGAGCCGCGCGTCGTAGCGGAAGCGTGGGCGGTCGTCGGTGCCTGCGTCGCTCGCTGGCTCTTCCTGCTGGTTCATGGCCCCTCATCGGCGTGGGTTCCCGGAAAATGAAAAAGCCCCTCAGGAAATGAGGGGCACCGCGCTGACTTAAGGCGTCAGCGCGGCTCGATAAGAAGGCTCCGGAGAACGGTCATGGCGCAAGGGTAGCCAAAGCACGGGCCGCCCCACCAGCCTTCGGCGCGATCGTCGATGATGGGGCACGTGCGGAAGCCCGAACCCCTGACCCTCTACACCGGCGACGCCGTGCGGATCGACGCCGGGCACCTGCCGGGCGACGGCGCGCTGTGCTTCGTGCTCGCCCACGGCTTCACCTGCTCCTGGCGGCAGCCGACCCTGCGCCGCATCGCGGGCGTCCTCAACCGCTACGGCGGTGTGATCGGGCTTGATTTCCGCGGACACGGCCGGTCGGGCGGGCACTCCACCGTCGGCGACCGCGAAATCCTCGATATCGACGCCGCGGTGGCCGCCGCCCGTCGGCGCGGGTACGAGCGCGTCGCCGTCACCGGATTCTCCATGGGCGGCGCCGTCGCCGTACGGCACGCCGCACTGCTTTCGGGCGTGGAGGCGGTCGTGTCGGTGTCCGCACCCGCACGCTGGTACTACCGGGACACCGTGCCGATGCGGCGCGTTCACTGGGCGATCGAACGACGTGTAGGGCGGTTGGCCGTGCGGATGGCGCGAGGCACCCGCATAGCGCCGAAAGGATGGGACCCGGTGCCCGAAGCGCCGCACGAGGTGGCCGGGCGGATCGCGCCCGTCCCGCTGCTGGTCGTGCACGGCGACGCCGACCCGTTCCTGCCCTTGGAACACGCTCAGCAGTTGTACGCCGCCGCCCGCGACCCCAGGGAACTGTGGGTGGAACCCGGCTTCGGCCACGCCGAGGTCGCAGCCACCCAGAACCTCGTCCAGCGCATAGGGACCTGGGCCGCGTCACACGCGTAACACTCCCGCCACGCCGACGCGGCGCGTATCAAGACTTCTCAGCGACCGCGGCCCGTTCCGCCGCCAACGCGTCGATGATGCCGTGCAGACCGAACTCGAAACGGTCGGTCAGGCGCGGGGCGAGCAGTTCTCCCGCCACGGCCACCAGATCGGGATAGCGCTCCGCTGAGAGCCCTTGCAGGTACGCCTGGACCTCCTCCATGCGCGCCGCGTTCGACGGACCCTTGCCGAACGCGATCTCCTGCACGGCGAACCCGGTGACATAGAAGATCAGGATCACGTAGCCGTAGCCCGCCATCTTGTCGCCGAGCCCGGCGCGACGCAGGACTCCGATGACGTGATCGGCCAACCGGAGCCCGTTCGGGCCGAACGGGAGCCGTCCCGAAAGCAGCCTGGTCGCCGCCGGATGGTCGAGCAGAACCCTGCGGAGTTCGAGCCCGATACCGACGATCTGGTCCTGCCACGCGCGTTCCCCGTCGGACGGCAACTCGCATTTGCCGATAACGGTGTCGACCAGCAGATCGAACAGCTCTTCCTTGCTGCGCACATGCCAGTACAGCGAGGGGACTTGATGTCGAGCGCCGTGGCGAGCCTCCGCATGCTGAACGCGTCGAACCCCTCGTCGCCCAGGAGATCCAGCGCGACGCGGACGATCTCGCCGCGGTCGAGCCGCGGCGGCGTCCGCGCCTCCTCGCGCGGGAACCCGATGTCGTCCCTGGCCATGCGCCCCCTTCGAGCCTCCGCCAATCTAGCATTGCAAGGGACGCCTAGCACTGTTAGGTTCCCTCTACAACTGCTAGGGAGGATGCCGTGGCGGATCAGAGATCCGATAACCGTCGCCGGATGCGCGGGCGCGATGCGACGGGGCCGGCCCGACCGCCGGGCCGCCGGAGCCCGGGACGCCGGACGCCGACTCGTGGTGGCCGCTGGTCGCGATCGTCGCGGCGGTGTTCATGCTGATGCTGGACGCGACGGTCACCACCGTGGCCGTCCCCGACATCCGCGAGGAGTTCCACGCGGGACTGGGCGCCGTGCAGTGGGTGATGAACGCGTACACGCTCGCCATGGCGGCGTTCCAGCTCACAGCCGGTTCATTCGCCGACCGCTGGGGCAGGCGGCGCGCGTTCCTGGCCGGGGTCTCCCTCTTCGCGGCGTCCTCGCTCGCGTGCGGCCTGGCGCCCGGCATGTCGGTGCTCATCGCCGCCCGCGCCGTGCAGGGGCTCGCGGGCGCGCTCATGTTCGCCACCACGCTCGCGCTGATCGCCCAGTGCTACGAAGGGCGCAGGAGGGGCGTCGCGTTCGGCGTGCGCGGCACCGCGGCGGGGCTGGCCGTCGTGCTCGGCCCCGTCGTCGGCGGCGCGCTGGTCTCCGGGCTCGGCTGGCGCTGGATCTTCCTCGTCAACCTGCCCGTCGCCGCGGCGACCCTGGCCATCGGGCTTCGCAGGTTGCCCCGCGCGGAGCGCTTGGACGAGCACCGGCGTCTCGACCTCGGCGGGACGGTCCTCCTCGCCGTCGCGCTCACGTTCCTCGTCCTCCCGCTCCTGCGCGGCGAGGACTTCGGCTGGGGCAGCGTCCGGATTCTGTCCATGCTGGCCCTCTCCGCCGCTGCGCTCGCCGCGTTCGTCCTCGTGGAACGGCTGCGCACCCAGCCGATGCTCGAACTCTCGTTGTTCCGCACGCGCGCGTTCACCGGCACGCAGATCGGCTCGTTCACCGTCCAGGCGAGCGTTTTCGCCCTGCTCGTCTACCTCTCGCTGTGGTTCCAGGAGCAACTGGGCTACTCGGCACTGGAGACCGGCCTGTCGTTCCTCCCGCTCGTCGTGCCGATCCTCGTGGCGGGCCCCTTGGCGGGAGCGTTCATGGACCGGTTGCCGAAGGGGCTCCTCGTGGCCGGAGCGCTGCTGGCCCTGGCCGCTGGACTCGCCCTGATGCACGGCCTGACGTCCGGCTCGTCCTGGACGCACCTCGCGCCGGGGCTGGCACTCGCCGGCCTGTCCTGCGGCATCGCCCTCCCCACCCTCGGCGGACTCGCGGTCGACATCGCCGACGAGCGGCGGCTCGGGATGGCCTCCGGCGTCAACAACACCGTCATGCAGGTCGGCTCCGCCGTGGGCATCGCGGCGTACGGCGCCGTCCTGAGCGGCCGGGCTCCGACACCCGCAGGCTTCGCCAACGGCCTGAACGACCTGTTCGCCGTAGCCGCCGTCGTCGCTCTCGCTGGCGCGACGCTGACGTACCTGCTCATCCGCCGCCCCGGGCAAGCGACATGATCTTGTCGGGGAAGTTATCCACAGCCTCGATTCCGGCTTGGCCCGACCTGACGGCGGGACCCATCATCGATGGACATGGCCCCCTCGACCTGGAAGCGAGCAGCCGATGCCCACCTCGTCCCGATCACACCCGGCGCCGTCCCGACCCGCGAGGCCGCCCGTCCGCTGCCCCTCACGGTCCGGGCCGCTCTCGCTTCCCGCCTGCTGCCGCCCGAGATCGCGGTGGCCCGCCGCACCGCGGCCTGGATCTGGCGCCTCGACGTCCTGGCTCCGGGCACGACCGCCGCCGGCAGCCACGTCGAGCTCACCGGCCCCGGCACGTCGTTCGACGCCGAGCTCCCGAGCGGCCACATCGTCGAGGAGTCCGGAGTGCGCGTCACGTCCCTCGACCGGACGGCCCTCGACTGCGCCCGCTGGCTCCCGCGCCACGAGGCGGTCGCCGCCCTCGACCAGTTCCTCCGCCGGGGCGTCGACCACGACGACCTCAAGGCCATGGCCCGCGCCCTCCCCGGCTACCGCGACGCCAGACGCCTGCGCGAGGTGCTGCGGCTCGGCGACCGGGGCGCCGGATCGCCGGGGGAGAGCTGGGTCCGGGTGCGCGTCGTCGAAGCGGGCTTCCCCCGCCCCGCGACACAGGTCCCCGTGCCCGGCCCCCGGGGCGGACCGCTCTACATCGACCTGGGCTACGAGCAGTTCCGCGTCGGCCTGGAGTACGACGGCGAGCGCCATCACACCGGCATCCGCGCCCGCACCCACGACGCGCACCGCCGCCGGTGGCTCGCCACCCAGATGGGATGGGAGGTCATCCCCGTCACCAAGGACTTCCTCGCCCGCCCGGGCCCCTACCTGGAAGCCCTGCTCACCGCCCTGCTCCACCGAGGCTGGCAACCGGACGACGCTGTCATGCAACGCATAGCCGCCCACCTCGCACGCCTGTCCCGCCCGAGACGCGCGTGGTGAGAAGGCTAGAAATCCCGCCGCGCGAGTTTCGCGATCACGGCTAGGACGTTCCACATAGGACGCTGGAGCGCGATCGGGAGCCCGGCGAGAAAGAACGACGCGTCCGGCCCATGATTGATCGCGGCGATCCGCAGAAGGGGAGGCACGCGCGACTCCGACTGAACCCGCAGCATGTGCTCGAAGACGAGTGCCGGCGTCATCTCCGTGACCATGCGCGTCGGCTCCGCCGTGCGGTTCCGAAAAGCGTGCACCGTACCGGACGGCACAGTCGCGGTCTCCCCAGCCGCTAGACGAAGCCACTCCCTGCCCGACCGCACCGAAAGGACGCCTTCCGTAACAGTGAACGACTCCTCCTGCCCGATGTGAACGTGCGGCGGCGGCCCCTTGGCCTTGGGGGCCAGTTCGATCTCCACCTGGAAGAGCGCACCGTCCGTCTCACGTGTGCTCCGCAGGACATGCGCGGTGATCCCGCCAGGCACCTCGAACGTTCGATCGGTCATGAGGCCATCCCCTCCCGCGCCAACCGGCGCACCCCGGAACCCCGCCCCCCGCGCCGTCCGGCCACAACCGCACGCTAACCCGACGAATCGCGGCAGCGCATACAACGAAGGGAGTAGATAAGCCACCCAATCAACGCCCCCTCAACAACGAGCCCGCTCCCAACGAAACGTCCCGCAGAGCGGTTCCCCCCGCCGAGCCAAGCTCTCAACGGGGTATCGGCTCGCTGAAGACCACGTCGTCAGGGCCGCTCACCTGACGGATCGGCGGCGAGAACGCAGGTGCCCGGCGGTACGAGGCCACTTCCCAAGCGGACCTGGGTAAAGCCTGACCGGGTGAGAAGGTCGTGAAGTTCGCGATCAGCCTGCACAGTGATGCCGGCAATCGCATCGGGGCGGCGGGGCGAACCGGCGAGCCCGATGCGCCCGCTCGGACGGAGCAGCCCGCGCAACTCGCTGAGCAGGTCGGGCGCGTCGGACCAGAAGCCGAGGAAGTTCACGGCGACGCTCGCGTCGAACAGCTCGCCGAAGTGCGGCAAACGGTCGGCTGAAGCGCGTGCGAGTTCGCCCTGTCGGGCGCGGATGCCAGCCACGCTCCGCTCGGCGGCCTGGCTGACCATGACGTCGGAATGGTCGACGCCGTAGACGCTCCCGCGAGCGGCACGGCAGACCACCTCGGCGAGGGCGATGCCCGGCCCAAAGCCGATTTCCAGTCCCCGGCGCCGGGGCGCATGTCGAGGAGGGAACACACCACCTAGAGGTTGCGCTTCAGCTTGAAGCCGCGATGAGCCATGCCCCGTCAGCCAGGACTCGCCCGGCCAGTACCCGGAGGACACCCGTCTGGCCAGCACCCGTCCGCGGGGACCTGTCATGACCCGTGTGGCCTTGACTCGTTCGGGCATCACCCGTCCGGCCATCACCCGCGATGACCCGCCCAGCCATGATCCGCCCAGCGGACACCTGCCATGACCCGTGCGGCCAGCACCCGCGGTGACCTGTCCGGCTAGGAGCCGTACGGCCAGCACCCGCGATGGCCTGTCTGGCCAGGACCAGTGCGGCCAGCACCCGCGGTGACCTGTCCGGCCAGGATCCGTGCGGCCAGCACCCGTACGGCCTTGACCCGTACGTCAGCACCCGCGGTGACCCGTGTGGCCTTGATCCGTGCGGCCAGGACCGCGATGGCCTGTGCGGCCAGCACTCGTACGGCCAGGACCCGCGATGGCCCGTGTGGCCTTGACCCGTACGTCAGCACCCGCGGTGACCCGTGCGGCCTTGACCCGTCCGGCCAGGACCGCGATGGCCTGTGCGGCCAGCACTCGTACGGCCAGCACCTGCCATGACCCCGTGCGGCCATGACCCGTGCGGCCAGTACCCGCCAGGATGCGTTCGGACATGACCCGCTCGACCAGCATCCATCCGGTCAGCGCCCGTACGGTCAGCGCCCGCGATGACCTGTCCGGCTATCACCCGTACGGCCATCCGACCGGCAGCGCCATCCGACCGGCAGCGCCATCCGACCGGCAGCGCCATCCGACCGGCAGCGCCATCCGACCGGCAGCGCCATCCGACCGGCAGCGCCATCCGGGCGGCCGCGACATCTGGCCCGGCCGCGCTATCCGGTTGGTCGGATTGGCTTGCAGGCGAGGTGATGGGGTGTTGCTTGAGTGATTCGTTGTCGTGGTTGCCGGCCAAGGGCTTCAAGTATGCTTGAAGTCAATATGGCGGACGAGCGATTGACGATCGGCGAGCTGGCCAAGGCGACCGGGGTCGCCACGTCGGCGTTGCGTTACTGGGAGGATCTGGGCCTCATTCCAGTCCCGGCCCGGGTTTCAGGTCAGCGGCGCTATCCGGCCTCGTCCGTGGAGCTGGTCGGGATGATCCTGCTGCTCCGCGATGTTGGTTTCACGCTGCGTGAGGTCAAAGCGCTCGTCACGCCCCGACCTGAAAAGTCCCGCGCCTGGCAGGAACTCCAGGAGCGCAAGCTCGCCGAGCTCGACGAACGGATCGCTCAGGCCCAAGCGGCCCGTACCGCGATCGCGCACGGGCTGGCCTGCCCGCACGAGGACTTCTACGACTGTCCCAACTTTACTGCCATCCTCGCCGCCCGCCTTGCGGGGGCATCGCTTCAAGAGGCCCACTCCCACTGAGGCGGGGCATGGGCCTCGCTCATGGCATGGCCTCGCCCCGAATGCCCGGCGATTTCAAGGTGGCCTGTCTGGGAATCCTGCTCAGTCTCGTCCAGGCCCTTCACTTCGTCCCTCTCGGCGCGGGCGTCGCCCTGGTCGCCCGGCTCCCCGGCTGGCCCGTCTGGAACGCCACGCTCTGGGTCGCGGAAATTCTCTCGATGCCCTTGCCGCCGGTCGGAGATCCGTATCGAACGAGAGTGCGTGGGGATGGTGCCGGTAGGGAGTTGACGTTGTCCACGGCCTGGTTGGGTCATCGGCCTCGCTGGGGTGCTTGTCATGGCCTGGTTGGGCTATTGGCCTCGTTCTAGAGTGCTTGTTTGCGGGCTGGACGGGGTTTTGGTGCTGGCGGGTAGAGAGACTTTTGGTCTGTGGTTTCTTCGGGTGGC
The DNA here is from genome assembly GCF_009793335.1 of Actinomadura sp. J1-007. Lineage (GTDB taxonomy): Bacteria > Actinomycetota > Actinomycetes > Streptosporangiales > Streptosporangiaceae > Spirillospora > Spirillospora yumaensis. The sequence goes on from NZ_WING01000002.1 coordinate 212,004, forward strand.
CTATGCCTTCTGGCCTGCGAGCGTGTCCAGGACTTCTGTGATCGGGGTCGGGTCCAGCGGACCGGCGTGGGACGCATCTGCGAAATTGTGCACGCGGAAGCGGTTGCCGGGTGTGAGCACGTCGGCTTCGGCGATCATTCTGTCCTGGAGCGCGGTGGCGATCGTGCGGTCCTTGCCGAAACGCAGGTAGGTGCGGGGAATGCGCCCCCAGCTCCCAGCCCTGCCGACCGCTCGACCGGCGTAAGCGGCGATTGGCTCGTCGGTCTGCATGCCGGCCAGTAGTCGGCGGAAGTCGGTGTCGGGGAGGTCCGCGCAGATCATTTCCTTGAGGAGGGCCAGTTGACGCCTGTCGCCCGTTCGGAAGTTCAGGCGCAGTACACCGAGCCGGTCCGGGTCGCCCACCATCAGCTCGACCGGGCTGACGGCATTGGCGTTCTCGGGTGCCGCCGTGCAGGCGTCCGCTGTGGGCAGGACGCGACTGGGGCAGAAGGCCGCCATGTAGCAGATGTGGTGAAGCAGATGCGGGACCGCGTTGCCGACACGGCTGACCGATACGCCGCCAAGGCTGTGCCCGACCAGCACCACCGGGCCGTTCCGTGCCGCCCGCCGCACGATGCCGGTGACGCGCGCCTCGTAATCGTCCAGTCCGAGGCCCTTCAGCGGGGAGGGCTCGTCTGCCATCGCCTTGAGATCCTGCCGCTGATACGACTCCGGCACGAACGCCTCCGCGCCATGTAGCGGCTGGTCCACCATGACGACGCGGTGACCGCGCAGCGTCAGTTCCCGTGCGATCGGCGTCCAGAACGCGCCGGCGCTGTGGGTACCGTGCACCAGCACGTAGGTGGTGATTCCCCGCCGCGGATCTGCTGCGGCCGGCGAGGCACCGAGCCCGACGGCCAGCGGTATGCCCCCCGCCGCGAGTCCCAGCCCGCGCAAAGCCGTCCGCCTGGTGGCACTGGTTTGTTCTTCATTTGCGGCATTCGTCATGAGCACGACGGTACGAACGGTCCGTTTCACGCCCCAGAGGTCCAGCACCACCATGGGGGGTAGGTCCAGCACCACTTTTCCATGCGGCCGTTCCGTACGGTCTGGAAGCGACTGGATGTCGGTGCCGTTTCCGCTTCGCGTTAGATAACGGCGAGTAATTCGGACGACAGGTGACGATCATCAGGTGGACGACTTTGTCATTGCCCTTCAGTGAGGGCAGGGCAGGGGCGGGGCTGCGGATCGAGAGCGTGACTTTTGGGCGGCCTTCCGTCTCGATGCGACGGCCTGGCTTGCGCAGCATGGGGCGGCGGCACGAGCCGGGCTATGCGAGCGAGTCGCGGATTGTCGTCGGCCAATGCGCTGAGGGTGGTGAGGGCGGCGCGTGGCCCTGTGGCCGCGTGGCTGGGCCACCGCGTGGGCGTTGGGGGTGGACGGTCTGGTTTCGCCGAGCACGCCGAGCGCGGCGTGCGGGCGTACGGGGATGAACGAGCGGACGCACAGCATCCCGCCGTCGCGGGCGGCGCCACCAGCACGGTCTTGGGGACCGAGCCGCCGGCCTTTATGAATGCGCAGAGCTCTGTGGGTGAGGGGAGGGGGAGGCGTCAGGTTGAGGTCTGAGGGTGGTTGGACGGTCTGGTCTTGCGCCTCTGTGGGGGCGCGGAGGTCTACGGGGCGGAACGGCGCGGCAGGTTGAGGGGATTGTGGGACGGGGGCTGCGGGGTGGGGGGCGGCGGTGTGGGCGGGGCGGGGAGTGGCGGCTCGTAGGGGGTGTGGCTGGAAGGAGGGGTGTGGCTGGCCGAAGGATGTTCTGAGGTGCCAGAATGTTGTTCTATGGGGGTGGACGGGCGGGATCGGGTGTTGCGGGCGGCTCTGGAGCTGTTCGGGCGGGATGGGGCCGCGGGGACGACGTTGAGCCGGGTACGGCAGGCGAGCGGCGTCAGCGTGGGGAGCTTCTACCACCACTTCGCGGGCAAGGAGCAGGTCGCGGAGGCGTTGTTCGTCGAGTGCATCGGGCTTTATCAGGAGGCGTTCCTCGAAGAGCTGCGGCGGCATCCGGACGCGCGCGGGGGAGTGGCCGGCGCGGTCGCGTTCCATGTCGGATGGTGTATGGACAACGTCGCGCGGGCGCGCTTTCTTTTCACGGAGAGGCCGCCGGAGGGCGGTGAGCTGAAAGAACGCAACAAAGCGTTCTTCGGTGAGGTGCGGAATTGGTGGCGGGCGCACGCGCATTACGGGGCGCTGCCGGAGCTGGACCTCGTCACAGCGTTCGTGCTGTGGCTGGGGCCGGCGCAGGAGCTCAGCCGGTTGTGGCTGAACGGTGCGGTCCCCGAGCCCGGGGACGAGCTGATCGAGAGGCTGGGCGAGGCCGCGTGGCGGTCGCTCGCGGGAGAGGCACATGGTCGTTGACGCGTGGATGCAGCATGGGACGGTCCGGTTTCTGAAGCACGAGATGCTCGATTCGCTCTGGCGGTGGACGGGGCAGGAGCCGCCCGAGGAGGAGGTCCCGGTCGAGGTGACCGTGGCAGCGATGGACGCCGGGGGAGTGGACGCCGGGCTCATCAGCGCCTGGTACGGGCCCGAGGGCGCCCTGGTGAGCAATGACGAGGTGGCGGGGTTCGTCGCGGCGGCGGAGGGGCGGCTTCACGGGATCGCGTCCGTGGATCTGCGGAAGCCGATGGAGGCCGTTCGGGAATTGCGGCGCTGCGTCAACGAGCTCGGCTTCAAGGGGTTGCGGGTCGTTCCGTGGCTCTGGGAACTGCCGCCGACGGACCGCCGTTTCTATCCGCTGTTCGCCGAGTGCGTCGAGCTGGGAATCCCGTTCTGCACGCAGGTCGGGCACACCGGGCCGCTGCGTCCGAGTGAGACCGGGCGGCCGATCCCGTACATCGACCAGGTCGCGCTGGACTTCCCGGAACTCGTCATCGTGGGCGGCCATATCGGCTATCCGTGGACGGAGGAGATGGTCGCGGTGTGCCGCAAGCATCCGAACGTCTACATCGACACGTCCGCCTACACCGTGCGGCGCTATCCGCCGGAGCTGGTGCGGTACATGGCGCAGGACCGGCACCACAAAGTCCTGTTCGGCACCAACTATCCGATGATCACGCCCGAGCGGGCGCTGCGGGGGCTGGAGGAGCTCGGGCTCGACGACGCGGCGCGTACGGCCTTCCTGTCCGGGAACGCGCGGAAGGTCTTCGCGATTTAGTGATCTACATTGTAAAGGGCGCGGGGCGCGGGGAACGGCGCAGGGTCCGGCAGGCCAGCAGGCCGATCGGCACCGGCGCCCAGAACGTGACGGCCCGGAACAGCAGGACCGCCTGGAGCGCGGGACCGGCCGCCACCCCGAGCGCCGCGAGCGCGGCCAGCAGGGCGGCCTCGGTGGACCCGACGCCGCCCGGTGAGGGGAGCGCGGAGCTCGCGGCGGCGCCGACCAGGTAGGCCGCGAGGAGCGGGAGGAGGTCGCCCGGCCCGGCGGCCGTTCCCGGGACGGCGAGGACGCTGAGCCCGAACGCCGCGCCCATGACGCAGGTGGTGGCGGCCGACGCGGCGAGCGTGAGCGCCAGGTCGCGGGGACGGCGGCACAGTTCGAGGAGGCCGTCCATCGCCCGTGCGACGACGGCCGAACGCATCGCGCGCCGCCCGTACAGCACGGCCGCGGGGAGGAGCACGCCGACGGCGATGAGGAGGGGGAGGGGCGGTACGAGGTCGGCGGCCTGCGCGGCGTGCTCGCCCATCGCGTCGAGCATCCGGTCGTCGCCGCCGCCGAGCGCGAGGACGGCCGCCATCAGCAGGAGGTCGGCCGGGACGCCGGCGACCTGGAGCACGGCGACCGCGACGGCGGCGCGGGGCAGCGGCATGCCGCGGCAGACGAGGTAGCGGGTGTTGACGGCGACCGCCCCGAGGCCGCCGGGAGTGACGCGGTTGGCCGCCGCCGCGGTGAACTGCGCCAGCGTCGTCGTGTAAAGGGGAAGGCTCCGCCCGGACGCGCCGCGCAAGGCGATCGCGGCGAAGACGTAGTGCAGTACGGACAGGACGATGAGCGCGGGCAGGAACTCCCACCGCACGTTCCTGAACGCGGACACCGCGGAACGCACCGGTCCCTGGCCGTGGGTCACGATCAGGATCGCGGCGAGCGTCGTCAGCAGAACGCCCGCGAGCGCCCAGCGGACGCGGGAAGCACGCCAGGCCCCGCGGCTCGGGGGAACGAGCCGGATGCTCGCGGGGGTCGGGTCGGGTTCCGCGGCGTCGCCGCCGAGAACAGGGCGCTCGGCGGGCGCCGCGCGTTCAGCGCCGGCGGCGATGGTCTCCACACCTTGTTTGTCGGCCTTCCGGCTGAAGGTTATGCGACCGGGACGTTCCATCCAGAGGAACGCGTACCAGAGATTGGGAACGGCATGCCCGCCCGAAGCCCCTTCGCGCCGCCCGCCCGACCGCAAGGCACGCGGCGGGAGGTGGGACTCGGGAAATGCGATGGCGGGGGAGTGGTACGTATGACTAGCGTTGGGCGGATGGATCTCACGACCCTTCCGAAGGTGGAGTTGCACAGTCATCTCGACTGCTGCCTGAGCTACGGCGCCGTTCGCAGGATCGATCCGCGGATCACGCGCGAGCGGTACGCGCGCGACTTCGTCGGGCCCGAGCGGTGCCCGTCGCTGGCGGACTTCCTCGGCTACACGATGAACTACCGGGCGCTGTTGCAGAGCGAACGGGCGTTGCGGATCGCGGTGCAAGACGTCTTCGAGCAGATGTCCCGGGACGGCGTCGCGTACGTGGAGTTGCGGTTCGCGCCGCTGGTGCACGCCGCTGACAGTTCCATGTCGGGGGACGAGGTCGTGGCGTACGTGGCGGAGGAGACGGCCGCGCAGGCGGCGGCGACGGGGATCGACGCGCGGCTGATCCTCTGCACGCTGCGCGACTACGACACCGAGCGGAGTCTCGAAACGGCTCGCCTCGCCGTACGGCACGCAGGGTCGGGGCCCGTGGCGGGGCTCGACATCGCGGGGGACGAAATCGGTTTCCCTCTGGACGGGCATGTTCCCGCGTTTGCGCTGGCGCGGGAGGCAGGGCTCGGCGTGACGGTGCACGCGGGGGAGTCCGGTGGCCCGGAGAACGTGCGGGAGGCCCTCGACAAGACCGGCACCCGGCGCATCGGCCATGGCGTCCACAGCGTGGAAGACCGGGAATTGCTGGCACGGCTTGCGGAGGAGCGCGTCCACCTGGAGATCTGCCCCGCGAGCAACGTACAGACCAGCGCGGTGCCGTCTCTTGAGGAGCATCCGGTCGGACGGCTGCGCGAGGCGGGCGTTCCGGTGGGGATCAGCACCGACGCCCGCGCGGTCACGAACGTGCGGCTGACGCGGGAGTACGAGCGGCTGCGCGACGTTCTCGGCTGGACGCAGGCGGATTTCGCGCAGATGAACCTGGACGCGCTGGAAGCAGCGTTCGCCCCGGAGGACGTCAAGCGCCGGGTACGGGACGTCCTCGTCCACGCGTACGCGGAGGTCTAGGCGGCCGGGCGGTAGCGGTGGTCGCGGGTCTGGGAGCCGATGTAGCGGAGCATGCTGCGCAGGGCCCAGTGGTTGAGGCCGGTGGGGACCATGCGGTAGCCCTGCCGGTTCGTCAGGGCCAGGGCGGAGAAACGGGCCTGGTCCAACGGGCCCCAGGGGATGTCGAAGCGTTCCCGCACGATGGAGGGCATGCAGCCGAACGTGACGAGGCGGAGCGGGCGTTCGGCGACGATGCGGCCCGCCTTTTCTACGGCCCTGCCTCCCACGGGCATGAGCGTGACGGTGTCCGAGCCGTTCTTGGCGATGTCGAGGGCGCGCGCCGCGGCGGGCGTGAGTTCGAGGCGTTCCGCGCAGATGTGCCAGAACTTCGACTGGAACGCGGCGTAGTCCGGCGGAACGGGTCGCATGCTGACGCCGTAGCGCGAATACCAGGTGACGGTCTCGGCGTAGAGCTGGTCGTGCTCCTCAGCGCTGAGCGTTTCAGGGTGGAAAACCTCGACGGCCTTGAAGATTTCCCATGTGAACGTGGCGTGCGCCCACCAGAAGGTCTCGGGTTCGAGCGCGTGGTAGCGGCGTGCGCGTTCGTCGACGCCGCCGATGGCGCGGTGCAGGTCGCGGATGCCCCTGCCGCGCGCGTCGCCGTCGGGGGCGAGGATCGTCGCCCAGATCTGCGGTACGGAGCGGTGGATCCGGTCGAACGGGGAGTCGAAGAACGCCGAGTGCTCGGACACGCCCGCGCCGATCCCCGGGTGCAGGAGCTGCATCAGCCCGGCGGCGGCGCCCGGCAGCAGGGAGCGCATGTCGGACGCGTACTTCCACAGCAGGGAGCCGGGGCCGAGCGGCGCGGCCGCGTTCTTCCCGGCCGCCGGCGGCGCGGCGCCCCGCGTTCCGGCGGCCGTTCCGGTGGCCGTGCCGACGGGTGGGAGGGCGGGGGCGCGGCGGATGAACGCCGGGCGGGGGAACGGGGCGGGCATCGCACCTCCAGTGACCATCTGCTCATCAGCATGGAGCGAGATGAGACGTGAGTCAATATTTGTCGCACGTCAGATCGTCGTCCCGCAGGTCGGCGCGGTGCTTTGTGAGTCCGGTCACAGCCTGACGGGGCGACCTTCGTCACGTTCCGCATAGCCCGCGCCCCCGGCGAACGGGTGCAATGGCGGTCCCTCGGGCGGTGACCGGGCTCCGGGCGGGGTGGTCCGGTGGCCGCCCGCCGTTGCCCGCCGGGAGCCGACCATGAACCGCGCCATGAGCGATGAGCACCTCTCGCAACGCAGCCGGACGCTCCACGCCGCGTTCGGGATCGCCGTCATGGTGCTCGCCGCGGTGGTCGTGGCGGTCGCGTCGGCGCCGCCGGGCGGGCGCGCGCACCGCTTCCGCGCGACGTTCAGGACGGCGGGGCAGGGGCTGGACCCGGGCAGGTCGGACGTCAAGGTGCGCGGCGTCACGGTCGGCCGCGTCGAGTCGGCGCGGCTGCTCCCCGACGGGCGCGTCGCGGTCGGGATGCGGGTCGAACGCGGCGTCCGGGTCACGGCGGGCACGGTGGCGGCGATCGAGCCCGTGTCGGTGTTCGGGCCGAAGGACCTGACGCTGGAGCCCGGCCCGCCCGGCAGGGTGCTCCCGGACGGCGCGACGATCGCCCGCACGGTCGATCCGCGGGAGGCGACCGGCATCGCCGGGCCCGCGTACGAGCTGTCGCGCGCCGTCGCCCCGGAGGACGTCGAGACGCTTCTGCGCACGCTCGGGAGCGGCCTGGACGGGCAGGGCCCGGCGTTGCGCAGGACCGTGGTCAACGGTTCGGCGGTGCTGGACGCGTTCCACGCGCGCCGCGCCGAGCTCCGCGCGCTGGTGTCCGACCTGACCGGGCTGTCCGGTACGTTCGCCGGCCGCGGAGGGACGGTCACGGGGATCGCCGGGGACCTGAACCGGCTCGGTCCCGCCGTGCACGGGCGGCCCGACCGGCTGGGGCGCCTGCTGGACGAGACGGCCGGCCTCGCGGAACGGGTCGGCGGCACGCTGGCGCGGAAGGGCGGCGCCATCGGCGAGACGATCGACGGCCTCGGGCGGGTCGCGGAGGTGATGGGCCGCAGGCAGGGCGACATCCCCGTGCTGCTGAACGTTCTCGATCAGTTCTTCAGCGGGCTCGGAGGCGTCGTGCACGTGCCGGGGCCGGAGGGTTCGATCCTGGCCAGGGGCATCGGCATCATGTCGGTCGACCTGTGCGAGATCTTCGTCGACCTGTGCACCTGGCGTTGACGGACGGCGGGAGCCCCCGCCCGCCGCGGACGGACGGCGGGAGCCCCCGCCGCGGACGGCGGGCGGGGGCTCCGGGAACGACCGGTCAGAACGCGGGCTTGTAGACGGCGACGGCGCACGCGCTGCCGAGCCCGATGTTGTGCTGGAGGGCGACGCGGGCGCCCTCGACCTGGCGCCCGCCCGCCTTGCCGCGGAGCTGCCAGGTGAGCTCGGCGCACTGGGCGATGCCGGTGGCGCCGAGCGGGTGGCCCTTGGAGATGAGGCCGCCGGACGGGTTGACGACCCACTTGCCCCGTACGTGGTGGCCTGGTCGTCGACGAGCTTGTGGCCCTCGCCCACGTCCGCCATGCCGAGCGCCTCGTAGGTGATGAGCTCGTTGGCGCTGAAGCAGTCGTGCAGCTCGATGACGTCCACGTCGTCGATCGCGACCTGCGCCTCGTCCATCGCCTTGCGGGCCGCACGCTGCGAACAGCCGAACCCGACGACCTGGATGGACGAGTGGTCCTCGAAGCTGTCGGGGGTGTCGGTGGCGATGTGGTGCCCGGCGATCTCGACGGCCTGGTCGCCGAGGCCGTGCTCGTCGACGAAGCGCTCGCTGACGACGAGCGCGGCGGCGGCGCCGTCCGAGGTGGGGGAGCACTGGAGCTTGGTGAGCGGATCGAAGATCATCGTCGCGTTCCGGACGTCGTCCAGGGAGTACTCGTCCTGGAACTGCGCGTACGGGTTGTGCACCGAGTGCTTGTGGTTCTTCCACCCGATCCACGCGTAGTGGTCGGGGTCGAGCCGTACTTCTCCATGTGCTCGCGGCCCGCGTTGCCGAACATCTGCGGCATCGGCGCCTTGTCCATCTCCCACGGGCGGCCCTCGACCATGGAGTTGAGGTGGTGGTCGATGATGGTGACCTTCGACTTGCCGACGCCCGCGCCGAGCGAGCCCTTCTGCATCTTCTCCATGCCGAGCGCGAGCGCGCAGTCGGCCAGCCCGCCGCGCACGGCCTGCCGGGCGAGGAACAGCGCGCTGGAACCGGTCGCGCAGGCATTGGCGACCGTCATCACGGGGATGCCGGTCATGCCGGTCTCGTAGAGCGCGCGCTGGCCCATGGCCCCGTACATCGACCCCGCGTACGCCGCCTCCACCTTGCCGTAGGCGACGCCCGCGTCCTCCAGTGCCTTGCCGACGGCCTCCTTGGCCATGTCCGGGTACTCCCAGTCGCGGGAGCCCGGCTTCTCGAACTTGGTCATGCCCACGCCGACGACGAAGGTGCGGTTGGCCATCCGGCTCGCCTCCTGTTAAGCACCGAATCGAGTTCGGCACCACGATAGCCCGGCGACCAACTGAGCGCTCGCTTGGTATCCCGCCGAACACGACCGCACGGCGCGGGCGTGCGGCGCGGGCGTGCGGTGTGGGCGCACAGCGGGGCGTGCGGCGGGGGCGTGCGATGTGGCGGTCGGGCGGCGGGTGGCTCAGGTGGAGAGTTCTTCGGCGAGGGCGGCGGCGAACGCGTCGACGTCGGCCTCCGTGGTGTCGAACGAGCACACCCAGCGGACCTCGCCCGTCCGCTCGTCCCACGTGTAGAACGCGAACCGCTTGCGGAGCCGTTCGGCCACGTCCTTCGGGATGACCGCGAACACGGAGTTGGCCTGCACCGCGTACCGGATCTCCACGCCCGGCAGGTCGCGGACGGCGTCCGCCAGGCGGGCCGCCATCGCGTTGGCGTGCCGGGCGTTGCGCAGCCACAGGTCGCCGTCGAGGAGCGCGACGAGCTGCGCCGACAGGTACCGCATCTTGGACGCGAGCTGCATCGCCGCCTTGCGCAGGTAGACCATGCCGCGCACGGCGTCCGGCCGCAGGACGACGATCGCCTCGCCGAGCAGCAGGCCGTTCTTGGTGCCGCCGAACGACAGCACGTCCACACCGGCGTCGGTCGTGAACGCGCGCATCGGCAGGTCGAGCGTCGCCGCCGCGTTGGCGATCCGCGCGCCGTCCATGTGCAGCAGCATCCCGCGCTCGTGCGCGCACGCGGCGAGCGCCGCGATCTCCCCGGCGGTGTAGGCGGTGCCGAGCTCGGTGGTCTGGGTGATCGACACGACGGCCGGCTGGGCCTGCTGCGGGTTGCCGAAGCCGCGCGCGTACCGGTCGACCAGGTCCGGCGTCAGCTTCCCGTCCGGCGCGGGGACCGGGATCAGCTTGAGCCCGGCGACCTTCTCGGCGGCGCCGCCCTCGTCGTTGTTGATGTGCGCCGACTCGGGGCAGACCACCGCGCTCCAGCGCTCCGACATCGCCTGCAACGACACGACGTTGGCGCCCGTGCCGTTGAACACCGGGAACACCTCGGCGCGTTCCCCGAAATGGCCGCGGACCACCTCGCGCAGGCGCGCGGTGGCGGTGTCGCCGCCGTACGCGGGCTGGTGCCCGTCGTTCACCGCGGCCAGCGCGGCGAGGACGTCGGGGTGGACGCTCGCCTGGTTGTCGCTCGCGAATCCGCGCGCCGCCGGGGCGGCGGGGGCAGTCGCGGGGCCGGGGCGTGGTCAGGGGTGGGAGAGGTCAAGGCGTGTTCCGTTCAGCTCGCTGGCGGGGCGGTCCCAGAGGCCCGCGATGACCGTCGCGAGGTCGTCGACGTGCGTGAACCCGGGGAACGCGCCGTCCGGCTTCTCCTCACGCATCGCGTCCGTGAGCAGGGCTTTCACTACGAGGATGCTAGCCGCCGGCCCGGACGCCCCGGACGCCGAGCCCCCGCCCGCGCCGCCCTCGCCCGCGTTCCCGCTCGTCGCGTGGGCGAACGAGTCGGCCAGCGCGAGCGTCCACGCCTCGGAGGCGGCCTTCGCGGCGGCGTAGGCGGCCACGTTCTGCGTCGGGCGCTGGGCGGCGTGCTGCGACACGATCGCGACCCGTCCGGCGGGCGCCTTCCGCAGGTGGTCGTGGAAGGCGAGCGTGGTGTGCTGCAACGTGCGGATCAGCGCGCCGTGCAGGAACGCCCAGTCGGCGAGGTCGGTGTCGGCGAACGACCCGCCGCCCCGCCAGCCGCCCACGAGGTGGATCAGCCCGTCCACGCGCCCGTGCTCGGCGGCGACGCCGTCCGCCCAGGCCCGCGTCGCGTCGGCGTCCAGCAGGTCCACGGCGGCGGGGAGACGCGGTCTTCGTCCCACGTCCCCGGCGTGCGCGCCGCCGCGACGACGCGCGAGCCGTCCGCCGCCAGCCGCCGCACGGCCGCCCGCCCGGCCGGACCGCTCGCACCCGCCACCACGACCACGCGATCAGCGGCGTTGGAACCCTCAGTCATGCCCATGCCCCCATTGTCGTCCCGCCGGTCCCCCGCCCGCGAACCGTCCCCTCGAACGGTGCGCGGGACGTCCCGGCGGGCATCGTGGGGGACGGTCAGAGGCGGGGGTCGCCGCCGGAGCCGGTGCCGAACGAGGCGCCGTCGCCGGGACGTTCGCCGACCCGCTCGGGACGCGGCCCGCGACGCGTTCGACCGTGTGCTCCGCCGCGTGCTTGCCCGCGTGCCCCGGAACGCGGTCGGCGGCGTGCTCGGCGACGCGTTCGATGAGGTGGCCGCTCAGGCGTTCCTTGACGCTCTCGGTCGCGGCGCGACCATCGGTGCGGCCATCGGTGCGCTCCCCGGCGAGGTCCGTCGCCTCGGCGGCGTGCTCCGCGGGCCCCGGCGCGGGTACGGGCAGCGGGCGGTCCGTACGGGTCTCGACCCGGGAGCGCAGGGCGTCGATGTCGTCGCCGAGGCGCGCCATGGTGGCCTGGAGGTCGCGCCACAGGCCCGCCCGCTGCTCCATCTGGGCGAGCTTGCCGCGCAGGTCGGTGAACCGGCGGTCGAGGGTTTCGAGATGGCCGCGGTTGGCGGCGGTGTCCTTGCCCGTCCGGATCAGGCCGGTCGCGAGTCCCGCCAGGTCCCGTTCGTTGTCGTCCATCCGCTCGTCGATGCGCGGCAGGAGCCGGTCGTTGAGCTGGACGACCAGCGAGTCGAGCTCGGCGCGCACGGCGGCGAGGCCCGCGTCCTGGTCGGCGAGGGCCTCCTCCAGGCGCCGGATCCGCTCCTCGTGGGCGGGCGGTAGGCTGCGGAGCCCGGCCGTGCGTTCGAGGTCCCGTCCCAGTCTGGCGAGGTGGTCGAGCCCCCCGCGCAGATGGCGCTCCGCCTCCGCGGCGGCGCGGCGGACGAGACCCGAGATCACGGTCATGATGCTCCTCTACTTGGGGATCTTGACGCGGGGATTCCTCCTAAACTCTAGGCGAACCGGGCGGAAACGGTTCACGGTCGACGGGTGTCCTTCGGGTGAACGAGAGCGTCCCGGGCGACCCGGTGCGCACGGGGCGCGCGGGGGTGCGCGCACGAGCACAGGCCGTGCTGGACGATGAGCCGCGCGCGTTCGGTGGTGTAGTCCGCGCGGGTCTCCGCCGGACGCACGCGCCGGCAGGTCAGGCACAGCATGGTGAATCCCTCCCCTGGCCGCCGGGACGCCGGCGCGGCGGCCTCGACGCGCCGTCCCGTGTGCGTCCCCCCCGGACGCGCTCACGACGGCGGAACGCCGCAGGCCGCCGCGGCCGGATCCCGGCGGTGGCAGTACGTTAGGCGCCGCGACGTTGCACGCACGTTGCGACCGTCCGGTCACCCTGGGTGCGAACGCCGAGGCTGACCGGTTCCCGGGAACCGGTTGCGCCGTAAAGGGTTAGGGCCGATCCTCAAACCGATCAGAGATTCTCACTCCGAGGAAGAGACCGATGGCGGTGCAGGACTCGGCGGTACCCGTTCCACGCGCGTCCGAGGACCCCACAGACCCGATTCCGGAACCCCGCACAGCGCTCGCCGCGGCGCACGGCCCCCACGGAGCGGGCCCCGCGCCGTATGACGCGGACGGCCGGCGCCCGACCAGCCAGATTAACGGTCGTCCGGAAGCGCCACAGAATGAGCCGGTCGGCAGACAGGGCGGGAGACGGCCGGGGTCGCCCCGGGTGGGCCGATGATGGCGGCGCGCGGGACGTGGTGAACGGGTTCCCGCCCGTTCGGGCGAGCGGATGGCCCGGCGCGGGGCATGCGCGCCCCGGCGGGGCGGGGCCGCGTGCCGAGGACGGCGCTTCCGCGGCGCGCCCGCCGATCTCGGAATCGTGGCGGCGGTCGCGGGAGGCGGGCGTCGACACCGGCGTGCAGGCCGCGCCCCTGGTGTACGACCGCGACCGGGTCGCCGACGCGCGCGCGGCGCATCCGCTCGACCCGCACCTGCCGATGCTGCGGGACCTGCTGCGGCAGGTCGCGGACGAGGCCGACCACCTGATGGTGATCACCGACGAGGCCGGGCACGCGCTGTGGACGGACGGGCCGCCCACCGCGCGGCGGCAGGCCGAGCGCATCGGGCTGCTGGAGGGCTTCTGCTGGGCGGAGGGCTCGGTCGGCACGAACGGCATCGGCACGCCGCTGGCCACGGGACGCCCCGAGTACGTCTACGCGTCCGAGCACGTCGCGCACGTTCTGCACCGCTGGTCGTGCGCCGGGGCGCCGATCACCGACCCCGACACCGGGCGGGTGATCGGCTGCGTCGACGTCAGCGCGACCGTCGAGGCGCTGCATCCGGCGGCGGTCGCGCTCGTCGGCGCCGCCGCGCGGCTCGCCGAGTCGCGGCTCGAACTGGAGATGCGGCTGCGCGACGAGCGCCTGCGCGAGCGCTTCCTCCCGCACCTGCGCGCCCTGCGCGGCGCGCGCGGCGTCCTCGCCACCGCCACCGGCCGGATCCTGGCCGCCGAGCCGGACGGCTGGAACGGGCGGCGCGTCGCGGTGCCCGTCGCGGGCGGCGAGATCGCCCTCCCGGACGGGCGGCCCGCGATCGCCGAACCGCTCGGCGAGGTGTTCGTCCTGCGGCCGTCCGACGGCCCGGCCGCCCCCCGGCCCGTACGGACGGGGACGCCGGGCGCGCCGAACGTGGCGGGCGCGCCGGGCGGCGCGGGCGCGAGGCCGCTGCTGACCCTCACGCTCCTCGGGACCGAGCAGCCGTACGCCCTGCTCGACGGCAGGCGCATCCCGCTGACGCTCCGGCACGCCGAGATCCTCGCGCTGTTCGCGCTCAACCCGCGGGGCCTGAACGGCGACCGGCTCTCCCGCCACCTGTACGGGGACGAGGGCAGCCCGGTCACGGTCCGCGCGGAGATCCACCGGCTGCGCGGGCAGCTCGGCGACCTCGTCCGCGCCAAGCCGTACCGGCTGTCGTGCGCCGTCGACGCCGACTTCCTCACCGTGCGCCGGCTGCTGGACGAGGGCGACGCCGTGTCCGCGGCGCGGCTCTACGGCGGCGAGCTGCTGCCCCGTTCGGACGCGCCCGCGATCCGGGCCGAACGCGACGAGCTCGCCGTCCGCACCCGGCGGCACCTGCTCGACCGCGGCGGCGCCGGCGCGCTGTGGGCGTACGCGCAGACCGACCCGGGGCGCGCCGACCCGGAGGTGCTCGAACGGCTCCGCGCCGTGCTGCCCGCCGGGGACCCGCGGCTGGCCGCCGTCGCCTCCCGCAGCGCCCGCCTCCTCGACGGCGACGCCTAGCGGACGCCGGCCGTCCGCGCCCCCCGGCCCCGGCGCGCGCCCGGACGGGTCAGGAGGAGGCCGAGGCGTCGGGCACCGTGGTGGCCGGCGCCTCGTCCAGGTGGGAACGGTCGTTGTAGGTGACCGCGCGCATCGCACGGCCGTCGCCGCGCCAGCGGGAGAGGGACGCGTTGGCGACGGGCTCCTTCTCGATGGCGAGGACCTCCCGTTCCGACAGCTCCTCCACCAGGTAGCGGGACATCACGATGATCGCGTCGTGGGCCACGACGAGGACCCGGCCGCCGGGCTCCTCGGCCGCGAGGTCGCGGTAGAAGGCGCGCAGCCGCAGCGCGAGGTCGGTCCACGACTCGCCGCCGGGCGGCCGGTAGTAGAACTTGCCGACGCGCGCCAGGCGCGCGGCCTCGTCGGGGAAGCGGCGCCGGATGCCCACGTGCGTGAGGCCCTCGAAGGCGCCCTGGTCGCGGTCGCGCAGCCGCTCGTCCACGCGGGGCTCCAGCCCGCCGGACGCGGCGTACGGCGTCTGCGCCAGCGCGATGCGGGCGGTGTCGAGCGCCCGCAGGAACGGGGAGGACAGGACGGCGGTCGGGCGCTCGTCCTCGGGGAGGGCGGCGAGCCGCCGGCCGAGCGCCTCGGCCTGCCGCCGCCCCGTCTCCGACAGGGGGATGTCGGCGTCGCGTTCGGGATGCCCGTCTCCTCGGCGTCGGTGCCGCGGGTCGCGCCGAACGCGACGTTGCCGGTGCTCTCGCCGTGCCGGGCCAGGTTGAGCCACTGGAACGCGTTCACGCGGGCAATGATCCCATGCCGGGCAAGTCGAGCGATCCTCTACGACCGGTAGTACTCTCGGTTGCCGTGACGAACGCGCTGGCGAACGGGATCATCGTCGTGTCGCTGCTGGCCGCCCTCCACAGCCTGGTCACCGCCATGCGGGACCGCGCGATGGACCGGTGGCACCTCGGCGCGCTCGGCGTCATCGAGGTGCTGCTGGTCGTCCAGGCGGTGCTCGGGTTCGTCAAGCTCGCCGACGACCAGGGCCCCTCCGACAGCGCGACGTTCATCGGCTACCTGGTCGGCATCCTCCTGATCCCCGCCGCGGGCGCGGGCTGGGGAATGCTGGAGCGCTCGCGCTGGGCCCCGGCGTGATCGTCGTCGCCTGCCTCGCCGTCGCCGTGATGATCGTCAGGATGAACCAGATCTGGGACGGCGTCCCCGCCTGACCCGGCCCCCTCGCACCGCCCGCGGCTTCGCGAACGGCGCGGTTCTGGGCCGGCTCGTTCGGCGCCCGCAGCATTTGGCGAGTCCTTTACTTCCGAGAGGTAGTGGCTTGGGGGATGTGGCGGTGGGATCGGGGGGCGGGCCCTGTCCCGGGCTGGGACAGGGCCCCCATCTCAGCGGCGGCGGGCGTGACGGCGCCGCGTCGGCGGCGGGCCTTCCCGGCTGGGTCGGGGCCCGGAAGCGCGCTCATGGCGCGGGTGTAGCGTCACAGGTGCCGTCAGCGGCCGCGCGCGGACGTGACGCGATCGGCAGGTCTCTCCGGGACGCCCGAGCCCGATGCGCTCTGAACGCCCCCGGTCCTGGCCTGTTCACCTGCCGTCGCTGCCGTCGCTGGTGGCCTGGTACCGAACGTAGCGGCTCGACATGAATCAGACCTGGCAGGGAACCGTTGCCTGAATCCACCGACCCGACCGACCCGGCCGCTTCGACCGACCCGGCCGCCCCCACCGGCCCCGGC
This sequence comes from Actinomadura sp. J1-007, assembly GCF_009793335.1. Taxonomy (GTDB): domain Bacteria; phylum Actinomycetota; class Actinomycetes; order Streptosporangiales; family Streptosporangiaceae; genus Spirillospora; species Spirillospora yumaensis. The sequence continues at coordinate 228,013 of NZ_WING01000002.1, forward strand.
GATCCGACCACCCCGGCCGCGCCGGCCGCTGCGGGTGGTTCGCAGGAGAGTGCCGCCGGGGGCTCCGGTGATCGCGAGACCGGAGACCCCGGCGGCGTCCGCCCCAGCGGAGGTTCAGGGGAAGCCGGGCGGCCCCGGACGGCGGGCGGGGCCGGCCCGGCGGGTCGAGGGACCGGCAGCGGGCCGGGACGGCTGCTGGTCGCCGTCTACGCGGTCTTCGCGCTGGCGGCCGGGGCGCGGGCGGGGGTGCAGATCGCCACCCGGTTCTCGGACGCGCCCGTCGCCTACTCGCTGTCGGCGTTCGCCGCGGTCGTCTACGTGCTGGCCACCGTGGCGCTCGCGCTGGGCGGCCGGGCGTCGTGGCGCGTCGCCGTCGCCGCGTGCTCGGTGGAACTGGCGGGCGTGCTGGTCGTCGGGACGCTGAGCCTGGCCGACCCCGCCGCGTTCCCGGACGCGACCGTCTGGTCCGGGTACGGGCGGGGCTATGGGTTCGTGCCGCTGGTGCTGCCGGTCGTGGGCCTGTTCTGGCTCCGGCGCACCGCCCGTACGAGCGGCGGGGCCCGTACGGGCGGCGGCACTGAGGAGGGCGGCGCCCGCGCCGGCTGAGCCCTCCCAGCACGAGCGGCCCCCCGGCCAGAAGGGGTCCCCTCGCCACGGGACCCGCGCCGACACGCGGTCCCATGCTGCGGCGCCCGTCATGCGGACGTCATCGTCCGGCCGCCGATGGGCAGCGCGTGCACGGCGGCGCGCGCGACCGTCTCGACCTCCTCGGGCGACAGGACGGCCGAGGGGTTGCGGCGGATCCACCGCACCAGCTTGAACGGCGGCGCGAACGTGATGCCGTCCGCGCGGAACGGCGTCCTCCTCGGGAGTTTGCCGCCGTGGACCGCCAGCACGGGGATCACCTTCACCAGGACGCCGCCCTGGTCGGAGATCAGCCGCCCCGCGGTGCCCGCCGCGCCGGTGAGCCCGGCGACCAGCTTGGACTGGGTACGGCCGTCGATGAACAGCTTGCCGCCGTGGTGGGAGATCTCCGCCTCCGGATGCCACGCCTCGTTGTGGATCAGGTAGACGCCGCCCGGCCCCACCAGCAACTCGTCCGCCGGGCCGTGGCCGGGCACCGTGCGGGCGTGCAGGACGCGGTGGCCGCGCCGCTCCAGGGTCCAGCGCAGCAGCCGGTTCATCCGCTCCTCGCCGCGCAGGCCGCGCCGCCACACGCTGGCGGCGTTATAGCCGCGCCAATGGAAGTAGGTGTCGGCGGCCGCGACCAGAACGGCCATGACGACGCCGAAAACGGGGTTGACCAGTGCTCCGCACAACACGAGCGTCGCCAGCGTGAGAATGGCCCGCATGCGCAATCGGCCCTTGCGTCCGCGCTGCCACAGTTCCTCGTATACGGCCTGCGGCGTACCGCCGGTGAACGCCACCCGGTCCCTGAGGTAGATGGAGCTGCCGATCATCAACTGACCTCCTGCACCTGCGGCGACGTCACGTTCAAGTGAATACCTGACTTATTGCCGCGACGCACCCCCGGTGACGGAACACAGGCCGCAAAGCAAGCGGAAGTCGAGGTGGCATCGCTTAACGTGGGGTGTGGCGCAGCGCTTGCGGCGGGTCCTTGTTCGCAGCTAGAGAAGGTTCTCGCGGCCATTATGAAAAGCGCGGTGCAAGTATCACCGCAAGCATCTCCGTCCCTTTCGGGCCCGCATTTTCCCGGCCGGACGGCCGCGCCCCGCAATGGCGTCCCGGCGCCGGGGCGCGGCCACCGGAGACCGCCCGGGTGCCGGACGGGACGGGCGGCGCGCCAGACTGGAGCGATGCGCTCCACCGCCGCCGCGCTGCCCGTACGGCACGCCCTGCCCGCCCTCCACGCCGCCCTGGCGGAACGCGGCGCGGCGGTGCTCGCCGCCCCGCCCGGCACCGGCAAGACCACCCTCGTCCCGCTCGCCCTGGCGGGCCTCCTCCCGCCGCGCGGCCACACGGCCGCGGACCCGGACGGGCCGGTGAACGGCCGCGCGGACCGGGGCCCGGACGGGTCGGGGGACGGCGGGAAGGTGCTCGTGCTGGAGCCGCGCAGGCTCGCCGCCCGCGCCGCCGCACGCCGGATGGCCTGGCTGCTCGGCGAACGCGTCGGAGCGCGGGTCGGCCTCACGGTGCGCGGGGAGCACCGGCCCGGCTCGCGGGTCGAGGTGGTCACGACCGGCGTCGTCCTCCAGCGCCTCCAGAACGATCCCGAGCTCGCCGACGTCGGCACCGTGATCCTGGACGAGTGCCACGAGCGGCACCTCGACGCCGACACCGCCCTCGCGTTCCTGCTGGACGTCCGCGAGACCCTGCGGCCCGGCCTGCGGCTGGTGGCCGCGTCCGCCACCGCCGACACCGGGCCGTGGGCGCGGCTGCTCGGCGGGCCGGACGCGCGTCCCGCGCCGGTCGTGGAGACGGACGCGGCGCTGCATCCGGTCCAGGCCGTCTGGGCGCCGCCCGAACGGCCCGTCGCGCCGCCGCACGGGACGCGCGTGGACCCGGCGCTGCTCGCGCACGTCGCCGCGACCGTCCGCCGCGCGCTCGCGGAGCACGCGGGGCCGGGGCCGAACGACGTGCTGTGCTTCCTGCCCGGCGTCGGCGAGATCGCCCGGGTGGCGGGGATGCTCGGCGGCGTCCCGGCGGACGTCCTCCAGGTGCACGGGCGGGCGCCCGCCGCCGTCCAGGACGCGGTGCTCGCCCCGGGGGAGCGGCGCCGCGTCGTGCTCGCGACGTCGGTCGCCGAGTCGAGCCTGACCGTTCCCGGCGTGCGGATCGTCGTCGACTCCGGGCTCGCCCGCGAACCGCGCACCGACCACGCGCGCGGGCTCGGCGCGCTGACCACCGTGCGGGCCTCCCGGGCGGCGGCCGAGCAGCGCGCCGGACGGGCCGGACGCGAGGCGCCCGGCGTCGTCTACCGCTGCTGGAGCGAGGCCGAGCACCAGCGGCTGCCGCCCCGTCCGCGCCCCGAGATCGAGCTCGCCGACCTCACCGGCTTCGCCCTCCAGGCGGCCTGCTGGGGCGACCCGGACGCGGCGAGGCTCGCGCTGCCCGACAAGCCGCCCGCCGCCGCGATGGACGCCGCGCGGTCCACGCTGCTGGCGCTCGGCGCGCTGTCGCCGGGCGGCAGGGTGACCGGGCGCGGCCGGCGCCTCGCGCGCGTCGGCGTCCACCCCCGCCTGGCGCGCGCCCTGCTCGACGGCTCCGCCGAGGTCGGCGCCCGTACGGCCGCGCAGGTCGTCGCGCTGCTCTCCGAGCCGCCGCCGCGCGCCGCGGGCGACGACCTGACCGCCGCGTGGCGTTCGCTGCGGCGGAACGGCCCGCCCGCCGACGCCCACGCCGCCCGCTGGCGCGACGAGGCCCGCCGTCTGGAGAGCGCCCTGTCCGCCGTGGCCCACTCCTCGAAACCCGCCGCCGAGCCCGGCGCAGGGGCGTCCGACGACGCGCGGGCGGGCACCGTGGTCGCGCTCGCCTTCCCCGAACGCGTCGCGCGCGCCCGCGCGGGCAGCGGGTACCTGATGGCGTCCGGGACGGGGGCGGTGCTCGCGGACGGTTCCGCGCTCGCCGCCGCGCGTCCCGAATGGCTCGCCGTCGCCTCCGCCGACCGTCCCGCCGGGGCCGCGTCGGCGCGGATCCGCCAGGCCGTCGTCATCGGCGAGGACGTCGCGCGGCTCGCCGCCGCGCCCCTCCTCGCGCGCACCGAGGAGGTCGCCTGGCGCAACGGGGACGTCGCCGCCCGGCAGGTCGAGACGCTCGGGGCCATCGAGCTGAACGAGCGCCCGCTGCCCGCGGCCGACCCGTCGCTCGTCCGCGCCGCGCTCCGCGACGGGCTGCGCGCCGAAGGGCTCGGCCTGCTCACCTGGACCCGGGCCGCCACCGCCCTCCGCGAACGGCTCGCGTTCTGCCGCGACGCGCTCGGCGACCCCTGGCCCGCCGTGGACGACGGCGCGCTCCTCGACCACGTGCCCGCTTGGCTGGACGCGGCGGGCGCGCGGCGCCGCGCCGACCTGCGCCGCGTGGACGTGGCCGCCGCCCTCCGCGGCCTGCTCCCCTGGGAGTGCGCGGCGAGACTGGACGAGATGGCGCCCGAACGGGTCGAGGTGCCGTCCGGATCGAAGGTCCGCGTCGACTACTCCGGCGACCGCCCCGTCCTCGCCGTCAAGCTCCAGGAACTCTTCGGCTGGGACGCCGCACCGCGCCTCGCGGGCGGGCGCGTGCCGCTCGTGGTGCACCTGCTGTCTCCGGCCGGGCGTCCCGCCGCCGTCACCGCCGACCTCGCCTCGTTCTGGCGCGAGGGCTACCGCGCCGTACGCGCCGACCTGCGCGGCCGCTACCCCCGCCACCCCTGGCCCGAGGACCCCGCGCGATCGCCGGCCACCCGCCGCCTCAACCCCCGCCGCCCCTGACCGGGGGAGGGGTCAGCGGGACGCGATGAGGGCCTCGATGCCGTCCAGCACGCGCTGGAGGCCGAACTCGAAGGCGTGCTCGGGCCCCACGGCGCCGCCGTACTGCTGCCCGGCGGCCGTGCCGACGCGGGAGCCCACGGGGTACCGGGCGATGTCGACGAGCTTCTCCAGCAGCGGGCCCGTCGCCTCCCACCACTGCGCGTCGGTGACGCCCGTGCGGCGCTCGGCCTGGGCGGCGTCGACCGAGACGCGCGCCGAGCTCTCCGCGAACCCGTTGACCAGGGCGATCACCGAGTCCATCTCCACGTCGGTGAGGCCGAGGCCGTCCACGGCGCGCAGCTCGTACTCGTACTTGTCGAGCAGGTTGGGGCCCATCGGCGGACGGGCGACGGCGACCTGGAGCATCCAGGGGTGGGCGTGCAGGAGCCGCCAGTTCTCGCGGGCGATGTGCTCCAGCCGGGGCCGCCAGCCGCCCCGGACGTCGTCGGGCGGGGTGAGCTCCCCGGCGACGCGGTCCAGCATCACGTCGATCAGCTCGGCCTTGCCCGGCACGTACGTGTAGATCGACATCGGGGCCACGCCGAGTTCCTCGGCGATGCGGCGCATCGACAGCGCGTCCAGCCCCTCGGCGTCGGCGACGGCGATCGCCGTGCGGACGACGTCCTCGACGGCCAGCCGCGGCTTCGGCCCGCGCCGCGGCCGCTCCCGGACGCCCCACAGCAGCTCCAGGCTGCGCCTCGGGTCGCCGCTCCCGCTGTACTCCGTGGTCACCGGCCCACCGTACCGTCCCGGGAATGAAACTCTGTACGGCGTACGTTATAGTGCCCGACGGTTACTCCGTACGACGTACAGAATTTGGAGGACGGATGGGCGCACGACGGCACGCGATCACCGCGGAGGGGCTGCGCAAGCGGTACGGCGGCACCGAGGCGCTGAAGGGGATCGACCTCGCCGTACCCGCGGGCACCGTGCACGGCCTGCTCGGCCCGAACGGCGCGGGCAAGACGACGGTCGTCCGGATCCTGACCACGCTCGTCCGCCCGGACGGCGGGCGCGCCGAGGTCGCCGGGCACGACGTGGTGCGGGACGCGGCGCGGGCGCGGACCAGGTTCGGCCTCGTCGGCCAGCACGCCGCCGTGGACGAGGTGCTCAGCGGCGCGCAGAACCTGGTGATGTTCGGGCGGCTCTACCACCTCGGCGCGCGGGCGGCGCGGCGCCGGGCGGACGAGCTGCTCGAACGGTTCGGCCTCGCGGACGCCGCGGGACGTCCCGCCGGGACGTACTCGGGCGGGATGCGGCGGCGGCTCGACCTCGCCGCGAGCATGATCCTCTCTCCGCCGGTGCTGTTCCTGGACGAGCCGACGACCGGCCTGGACCCGCGGTCCCGCGCCGAGGTGTGGGACGCCGTCCGCGCCCTGGTCGCGGACGGCACGACGGTCCTGCTCACCACGCAGTACCTGGAGGAGGCCGACCGGCTCGCCGCGGGCGTCTCGGTCGTCGACCACGGCCGGGTCGTCGCGCGCGGCACCCCGGACGAGCTGAAGTCCGGCGTCGGCGGCGACCGCCTCGACCTCGTCCTGCGCGACCCGGCCGGGCTCGCCGAGGCGGCGCGGATCGTCGCCCGCCTCACCGGCGCCGAACCCGACGTCGACGCGGCCGCGCTGCGCGTCGGCGCGCCCGTCGCGGGCCGCGCCGCGGCCCTGACCGGAGCCGTACGGGCCCTGGACGAGGCGGGCGTCGCCGTCGCCGACATCGGCGTCCGCCGCCCCACCCTCGACGAGGTCTTCCTCCGCCTCACCGCCCGACCCCCTCCGCCTCCGGCGAGGGCGGCGGCGGCGACCCCGGCGACGGCGACCGCGACGACCCACCCGAGCGGCCCGAGCGGCCCGACCCGTCCGACCCGTCCGCCCTGCCCGACTCGGACGGGCGGACGAACGGGACCGGCGTCATCGACGCGACGCGACCCGGTAGCCAGGACGTCCCGTCCGGCGAGGGCCGGCAGACGGACGGGAGGGTGCGCGCATGAGCGGAACGATCGCCGTACCGGAGGCGCCGCGCACGGCGGCGGGAAGGCTGCGCTGGGCCGTCGCGGACGGATGGACGCTGACCGTCCGGGCGCTCGCGCACTGGGCGCGCCGGCCGGGCCAGGTCGTCGCCGGGCTGCTGTTCCCGGTGATGGTCGTGCTGATGATGGGCTACCTGTTCGGCGGCCAGATGGACGTGCCGGGCGGGGGCGACTATCGGGAGTTCATCATGCCCGGGATGTTCGCGATGACCATGGTGTTCGGGGTGGAGAACACGTTCGTCGCCATCGCGGCGGACGCCTCGCGGGGCGTGGCCGACCGGTTCCGGGCGATGCCGATGGCCCCGTCCGCCGTGGTCGCCGGGCGCGGCGCGGCGGACATGCTGCACTCGGTCGCCGCGCTCGCCGTGATGATCGCGTGCGGGCTGGCGGTCGGGTGGCGCTGGCACGACGGCGCGGGGCGGGCGCTCGCTGCGTTCGGGCTGCTGCTCCTCCTGCGGTTCGCGCTGCTGTGGATGGGCGTCTACCTCGGCCTCGCCGCCAAGGGGCCCGAGTCGGTGACGGCCGTTCAGGTGCTGGTGTGGCCGGTCGGGTTCCTGTCCAGCGCCATGGTCGCGCCCAGCACGATGCCCGGCTGGCTCGGCGCGGTCGCCGAGTGGAACCCGATGTCGGCCACCGTCACCGCCTGCCGGACCCTGTTCGGCCGACCGGAGGCCGCCGGCGACTCCTGGGCGGCGCAGCACGCCGTCCTGATGGCGGTGGTCTGGCCGCTGCTGATCGCGGCGGTCTTCTTCCCGCTGGCCGTACGCCACCACCGCGGGCGGGGCCGCTGACCCCGATTTCGCTCGGGCTAGGGGCTGGGGAGCAGCTGGGCTCGGTGGCGCGCCAGCGGTAGTGCCGGATAGCAGTCCTCGGGGAACGATTCCGTGGCGTTCAGCGCGGCGCGGAGTCGTTCCCCGACGGCCGCCGGGTCGTAGGGCTGGACGACGCACAGTTCCGCCTGCATCGCCTGCCGCGCCGCCGTCATCAGGGCCGGAACGTCACCGACGATGACGACCTCCTGGGGCGCGTCGCCGTACGACAGCCGTACGGCCAAGGCGTGCATCCCGGCCGTCCCGGCGTCCTCGTAACGGAACTCGCACACCAGCCGGTCGCCGTCCAGTGGCCCCTCCTGGATCAGCCAGACCTGCCCTGGGACGACCTTGCCGACGGAGCCGATCCACGGGGGTTCGGGGAGGCCGCGCATGGAGTCGGCCGCCCGTCCCGCTATGGGCCGCGCCCGTTCCGGCCCGATCTCCGCCAGGACGCGCAGGAACGCCCGCGTGCCCGGCGTCCCGGCGGCGCGCAGGCAGGTCACCAGGTCGCCCAGCGCGGCGCGCCGTCCCTCGGCGTGCGGGGCGGCGGCCTCCAGCGCGCCCGCCTGCGCCGATGCCCACACCTCCGCCTGCAACGGGCCGGGCAGGCCGGGCAGCCCCTCCGCCTCGCGGACGTACGCCTCGTACACCTCGCGCAGGGCGGGGAGCATCAGGCGGGGCGCGCCCGAAGGCCCCGCGGAACGTCGAGTAGCAGTCACCACCTCAGGCTATGACCACCGGGGACCCGCCCCGGCGTCCGCCCCCGGCCCGCGCTGTGGCGGGCCCGTGCGGCCTCCGTCACGCCGGGACGGTGAGCAGCGTCCGGTCGTCGCCGAGCGTGCGCACCTCGAACCTCGCGATGTCCCCAGGCGCGACGGCCGTGCCGCCCTGGAGGGCCAGCGGCGCGGGGAGCCCGGCTGCCCGTACCCCTTGGCGGGTACGGACCAGCCCGCGACCGTGTGCCCGCGCCCCGGCGGTCGATCGCGACCAGCTCGCACTCCAGCGGGCCGCGTACCTTGCTCAGGCGCAGGCCGACGCGGCTTCCCCAGCCCTTGCCCTCCATGGCGACCGTTCCGGTGACGCCCGTGCCGGGATCGGACGCGGCCACGCTGCGCCCGTTCCGGAAGAGCGCCTCCAGCTCCGCGCCCGCCACCGGCGGCGGGGTCTCGCGGCGGTCCGCGCCCAGGGCGAACCCCGTGCCCGCCGCGCCGCCCAGCAGAACGGCCGCGGCGGCCGCCGCGGCGAGGACCCGCGCCCTGCGGCGTCCCCGCCCCCGCGCGCACGGCGGCGCGGCAGGTCGGACACGACGGCCGGGCCGGGCGCGGGGGACGGCGCGTCCGCCGGTCCGTCGATCGGCGCCATCCCGCCGAGCGTCGCGGCCACCCCGCGCAGCACCGCCAGTTCCTCGTGGCACGGCGGGCAGGACGGCAGGTGCGCCTCGAACGCGCGGCGGTCCGGCACCTCCAGCAGCCCGAGCGCGTACGCGGCGACGTCGACGTGCAGCAGGTCCGCGCTCATGGCGTCACACCCCTCTCCTCCAGGGCGGCGCGCAGCGCCCGGAGCGCGTAGTAGACCCGGGACTTGACGGTGCCCACGGGGATGCCGAGGGACCTGGCGGCCTCGTTGACCGACCGGTCCCGGAAGAAGGTCTCGTCCAGGATCTCGCGGTGCGCGGCGGACAGCGCGAGGAGCGCTTCGGAGACGACGACCGAGCGCAGGAGGTCCTCCAGCCCGTCGGGGGCGCGCAGGTTCTCCAGCGGGCCCTCGCCCGCCTCCTGCGGCCGCGCGTTCTTGCGGCGCTGGTCGTCGATGACGATCCGGCGCGCGACGGTGGCGAGCCACGGCAGCAGCGACGCGGCGTTCGCGTCGAGCTGGTGGGCGCTGCGCCAGGCGCGGATCATCGTCTCCTGCACCACGTCCTCCGCCCAGTGCCGGTCGCCGCCGGTCAGGCGCAGCACGAACGACAGCAGCGGGCGGCCGTACACGCGGTACAGCTCCGTCACGATCGCCTGGTCGTCCACGGGGCCCGCCGGATGCGGGCCGCGGAACCAGCTCCACGGCCCGGCGGACGGTCGCGCCTGCGCGCGCGGGGCCGGTACGGCGGGGGATCTGTGGGCCATCGGATTCTCCGGCGGGAGGGGGCGGGCGGTGATCCGGACGAGAGCGCCGAACGGCTGCGTTCCGCGCCGCGGACGTGCTCGGCGGTGCGGATGGTGGGCCGTGGTGCGGACGGTGGGCCGTGGTGCGGACGCGGGGTGCCGGGCGGTCGGGAGGCAGTACGTGCGGGTGGCGGGCGCGGTTCAACGCGGGTGCGGTTCAACGCGGCCCCCCGGCCAACCAAGCGGGCCCTGATCGAGAGCGGATGGAGAGCGGCTGGGGCGGGGCGCCGGACACGGGCCCTTACCGGTTCGCCACTATCGCCTTACCGTCAGGTGCGGCCCGGGGCGGCGGCACGTCCAACGGGGCGAGCGACCGCGTCACACAGCGACGGAGGAGGCGCACCCGGGTCGGCACGGTGGTCCTTCACCAGGCAACACTCTCTCCACTGTGGAGCGGATGGGGGCAACGGGCCCCACTTTGCTCGGAGGACCGAGAGGCGAACGGGAGTGAAGGGAAACGGGCACCTGGTCTACCGCCTGCTGCTGGCGGTCGACATCCAGGCGTACAGCAAGCGCGACACGCGCGAGCAGCTCATCGCGCAGCGGCACCTGTCGGACGCGCTCGACCACGCCGCGCGCGGTGTCGGGCTCGACCGCGGCCGCTGGGAGAAGCAGGTCGGCGGCGACGGGGAGCTCGCGACGCTGCCCGAGGAGGTGGACCCGGCGCCGGTGGCCGGGGACTTCGCGATCGGGCTCGCCGCCCGGCTGCGCGAGATCAACGCCGACCGCGGCGGCGGCAAGCCGCTGCGGGTACGGCTCGCGCTGCACCACGGCACGCTGACCGCCGGGCCGTTCGGGCCCGCGGGAGACGCGCCGATCGTGGTGCAGCGGCTGCTGGACGCCGCGCCGCTGCGCAAGCTGCTCAAGGACGACGCGCGGCGGGACGTGGCCTACGTGGTGTCGGACTCGCTGTTCGAGGACGTGGTGCAGACGGGGTTCTGCTCCCTGCCCCCGGCGGAGTTCGAGGCCATCAAGATCGTCGCGAAGGGCACCACGTTCCGCGGGCACATCCTGACCGGCCGCGCCGGGCGGGACGGGCGCGGCGGCGACGGGCACGGCGGCGACGGGGAACGCGGCGGGCCCGGCGACCGTTCCGCCGCCCTGCTGGACCTCCCCGCCTTCGCCGTCGCGCAGCGCGCCTGACCGCCCCGCCCGGGGCCGGTCCCGGACACGGCCGGCCCCGGGCGGGAAGGCCCCCGGCGGCCGCGCGGTTGTGCAAGGCGACCGAACCCGTCCGCCCGAACCGCGGTGCGGCGGGCCGACCCGGAAGGCGGAACGATGGCGGACGACGCCGCGCTGGAGAAGCTGCTCGTTGACCGGAACCTCGGCGTGCTCGCCACGGTGAAGGGCGACGGGCTGCCCCAGCTCTCCAACATCAACTACCACTACGACCCGGCGCGCAGGCTCGCGCGGGTCTCGATCACCGAGGACCGCGCCAAGACCCGCAACCTGCGGCGCGACCCGCGCGCCGTCCTGCACGTCAGCAGCCCGGACGGCTGGGCGTACACCGTCGCCGAGGGCGACGCCGAGCTGATCGGCCCCGCCGCCGCCCGGGACGACGCCGCCGTCGAGGCGCTGATCGACCTGTACCGCGCCATCCAGGGCGAGCACCCCGACTGGGACGACTACCGGCGCGCGATGGTCGAGGACCGCCGCGTCGTCCTCAACCTGCACGTCACCCGCCTGTACGGCGCCCCCGCCCGGTCCTGACCCGGCCCCCGCCCCGCGCCGCGGACGGGGCGGGGACGGGAGGGAGAGGGCGCGGGGCCGGGGTCAGGCGGCGTCGTCGTCGGGCCGGCGGTCGGCTTCGTGGCGGCGGCGTTCGACGTCCGCGCGCTCCACGATGCCGCGCACGGTCGCGAGGGGCAGGTCGAGGAACTCGGCGACCTGCTCCTGCGAGTGGTCCCACAGGACGAGCTCGACGACGAGGCGTTCCTGCGGCCGCAGGACGCGCAGCCAGGGCTCGCGCGCCTGCGGGGACGTCGCGTGCGGGGGCCGGAACGGGCGGCCGGGGGCCCGCACGCGTTCGCCGTCCGTCCGCTCGTGGTCGAAGGGCCGCTGCATCGCCACCTCCCTGACGAGTCACCGCGCGGTCGCGCGGGCCCTCCCGAGCGTCGCAAGGTTCCTTCCGCCGCGATGAGTCTGGCGGCGCTTCTGGAACAATGGAGATCCCCGCTGGCGGAGGCTGACTAGGTGGGCGTCCCGCGGTTGCCCGAGCACCTGGAGGTGCTCCTGACCGACGAGCCCGTACTGGACGTGTACGCCTACGGACCGTGGCGGGTCCCCGACGGGCTGTACGAGGAGCTGCGCCGCCGGGCCACCGCCTACAACCGCGATCCCCGCGCGATCGTCCTGACCCGGCGGCTCTCGGACTTCTACGGGACGGGCACGAGCGCGGCCGGGGCCGAGCAGTGGTCCCTGCTGACGTTCCTGCTGGGCGCGTCGGCGCTGCGCGGCGGCTCGCGCGGGGACGTCGACTACGAGCTGCTGTCGGACTTCCTCGCCGTCCCCGAGCCGCCCGTCCGCGATCCGCTGGCGTGGTTCTCGCAGGGCGGGCGGTGGCGCCCGCCGGCGCTGTGGCTGCCCGAGCCCGCGGGCCACGACCCGAGCGCCGCGCGGTGATGCTCGACCTGGCGCGCGCGGGCCTCGACGTCTTCGAGGGCCTCGAACCGCTGGAGGAACGCCGCCGCGCCCTCATCGGCCTGTTCGACCGGCGGGCGGACGACCCGTCGGCGCGCGAGCGTGACATGGCCGTCCCGTACGACCGGCTGGAGGACGAGTGGGCCGCGGACGCGCCCGACGCGGCGCTCGCCGTCCTGCCCGAGCTCGCCGGGCCCGTCGCCTACCTCGGCTGGGCGTGCGCGGGGTTCGGCGCCGCGCACGAACGGCTCGTCGCCGTCCTCGGCGAGGGCGAGCCGGAGCCGGCCGCGCTCGCCCGGCTGCTGCTCGCCGCCGAGACGGGCGCCGTCCCCGCCGAGCTGGCCGTCGCGCTCGGCACCGCCCGCTACGAGGAGCTGCGCGAGCGGACGCGGGCGCTGCGCGCGGCGTTCGCCGTCGAGCCCTGGCAGCGGGAGCTGCGCGCATGGCTCGCGCGCGGGCTCGTCGCGGGCGAGGCCGACGCCTGCCGCGCCTGGCTCGACATGGCGGTGCGGATCACCGGCGCCGTGCAGGGCCTCCCGGACGCCGCGACCAGCCCGCGCTGCCGCCTGCCCGTCCACCACTTCCAGCACGACGTGCGGCGGCTGTTCGTACGGCGCGGCGTCCCCAACCCGCTCGCCGGGCGCCTCGCTCCTCCGGCCCCGGCCCCGGCGGCACGCGGCGAGCGGGCGGGAGCCCCGCAGGGCTTCGGGGCGCGGCTCGTGGCCGTTCCGTCCGGCGACGAGCGCGAGCCGGGGGAGGGCGCGTTCGACGAGCGGATGCCGGACGAGCTGGACGGCATCGTCGGGCCCGCGTCGCTGCGCGCGGCGCTCCGCGAGGCCGTCGCCGCGGCGGAGGACGAGGGGCGGCCCGTCCGGCTGATGATCTGCGGGCCCGAGGGCTCCGGGCGGCGCACGTCCGCCGCCGCGCTCGAACGGGCCCTCGCCTCCCGCGCCGCGGCGGGCGAGGCGCTGGTGGTCTCCGACCAGGCGTTCGCGTCGCTGCCCGTCAGCGACGCGGTGCTGTGGCTCCAGGCCCGCGTGCGCGACTGCGTGGAGGGACGCCGGCCGCTCGTCGTCCGCCACCTCGACGCGTTCGCCGGCCACGAGCCCGCCGGGCCGCCCGCCGCCGAGGAGCTGCGGCGCGCCATGGCCGACCACCCCGGCCTGCACGTGATCGCGCTGTGCCGGACGGGCGGCGAGGAGCGCATCCTCGCCGCCAACCCCGCGCTCGCCCGCGCCATGACCGTCGCGCGGACCCGCGACTTCGGCGCCGCCGACCACGCCGAGCTGTTCGCCCGGACGGTCCGCGCGCGCGGCGCGCGGGTCGACCGGCGCGTCGCCCGCGCCGCCGCGGCGCTGCTCGTCCGGACCCCGCCGCAGCTCAACATGCGCAACGCCCGGCTGACGCGGCAGCTCGCCGACCACTGCCTGGCCCGCGCGCGGCTGCGCGGCGCGGACGAGGTCGTCGAGGCGGACGTCCCGCACCGGCCGCTCACGCCCGGCGCGCCCGTCACCGACCCGCTCGCCGAGCTGGCCGCGTGCGCGGGCATCGAGCCGGTCAAGCGGGAGGTCCGCGCGCTCGTCACCGAGGCGAAGGCGGCGGGGCTGCGCCACGAGGCGGGCATGACCGCGCACGTCCGGTCCCGGCACCTGGTGTTCGCGGGCGGCCCCGGCACCGGCAAGACCACCGTCGCCGGGATCCTCGGCCGCCTCTACGCCGAGCTCGGCGTGCTGACCTCGGGCCACCTGGTCCAGATCGACCGCGCCGACCTCACCGGGCCGTACCCGAGCGAGACCGGCCCCCGCGTCCGCCGCGCCGTCGAACGGGCCCTCGGCGGCGTGCTGCTCGTGGACAACGCCCACCTGCTCGACCCCGCCGGGTCGCCGCGCGACGCCGAGGCCGCCGACGCGCTCGTCGCCGCCGTCGAGGCGTACCCCGGCGACGTCGTCGTGGTGCTCGCCGCGCCGGACGCCGGGCTCGGCGGGCTGCGGCAGGCCCGCCCCGACCTGGCGCGGCTGTTCCCCCGGACGGTGCGGTTCCCCGACCTCACCGCGGCCGAGCTGGTCGAGGTGTTCGCCGCCCGCGCCGCCGCCGACGGGTTCGAGCTCGGCGAGGGCGTGCTGGACCGCGTCGCGGAGCTGGTCCGCGACGCGCCCGAAGGCGTCCGGCACGGCAACGCCCGGCTGATGGCCGCGCTGCTCGACCGTACGGTGGCGCGGCAGGGCCGGCGCGTCCTGACCGGCGGCGCGCTCGACGAGGACCCGGGCCTGGACGTGCTCACGGTCGCCGACGTCCCGCGACCCTGCTGCCCGCCGACCGGGCGGCGGGCGGCGGCTCCGGCGACCCGCTCGCCGAGATTGAACGGCTCGTCGGGCTGGAGGGAGTCAAGGAGGAGGTCGGGCTGCTGGTCGCCGAGGCCCGCGCCGAACGCCTCCGCCGCGACGCGGGGGTCCCCGTCGCCCGCCCGACCCGCCACATGGTCTTCACCGGCAACCCCGGGACCGCCAAGACCACCATCGCGCGGCTGCTCGCGTCGGTCTACGCGCGGCTCGGCCTGCTGTCGTCCGGCCACCTGGTCGAGGTGACGCGCGCCGACCTCGTCGCCGAGTACGTCGGGCAGACCGCGCCGAAGGTCCGCGCCGCCGTGGACCGCGCGCTCGGCGGCGTCCTGTTCGTGGACGAGGCGTACGCGCTCGCCGGGGCGCACGCGCCGGGCGGCGACTTCGGCCGGGAGGCCGTCGCCGAGCTGCTGCGGCTGATGGAGGAGCACCGCTCCGACCTGGTCGTGATCGTCGCCGGGTACGACCGGGAGATGGAGGAGTTCCTGAGCTCCAACCCCGGGCTCGCCTCGCGGTTCCCGAGGGTGCTGCGCTTCCCCGACTACGCCGACGACGAGCTGGTGGCGATCTTCGAGGCGATGGCCGCGGACGCCGGGTACCGCGTCGATCCTGAGGCGCTCGACGCCGTCCGCGCCGCCGCCCGGCGCCCGCGCCGGGGCCCGCACTTCGGCAACGCCCGCGAGATGCGCAACCTGCTCGACCGCGCCGTGGCCGTCCAGGCGCAGCGCATCACCTCCTCGCCCGCCGCCGTGGACGACGAGGAGGTGCGCACGCTCCGCCCGTCCGACCTGCACGCCGCCACGACCGACCCCGACAAGAACGCCCCCGCCCCCACCACCCCGGCCCCGACACCCCGCCCGGCCCCTACCTCTGACCGACCAAGCGGTACGCGCCGGGCCGGGCGCGCGGAGCGGTGCGTGGCGTTCCGCAGGTGGGGCGTGCGCCCCCCGGTAGAGAGTCAGGGGCGCAGGGCGGCGAGGAGGCGGTTGTCGCCGCGTTGCCAGAGGGTGCCGGTCTCGGTGAAGCCCGCCTCGCGGAGCGCGCTGACGTGCGTCGACAGCAGGATCGACTCCGAGCCGTGGTGCGCGGCGGCCGAGTCCTCGCGGTCCTCGCGCAGCCGGGCGAGGGACGGCTCCTCGGCGATCGCGTCCCACCACTCGCGCCAGTCCTCGGGACGGCCGCCCGCGAAGACGCGGTCGGCCTCGCGCCGTTGCAGCTCGCGGTCCAGGCGGGCGAGGCCGGGGAGGTGTCCTCGACCGTGAGGTTGTCGCCGTTGAGGAACAGGCCGCCGGGGCGCAGGACGGTCGCCAGCTCCCCGTAGGTGACGCGCAGCTCGTCCCCGGTGATCCAGTGCAGCGCGGTCGTGCTGACGGCGGCGTCGGCCTGCCGGTCGAGCCGCAGCCGCGCCGCCCAGCCGGGGACGCGCAGGTCGAGGTCGGCCCAGCGCAGGCCGCGGCGGCCGGCGTGGACCGCCTTGCCGAGCGAGAGCAGCAGCGGGTCGGTGTCGATCGCGACGACGGTGGCGCCGGGCAGCCGGTCGAGCAGGCGGCCCGACAGCGAGCCGGGCCCGCAGCCGAGGTCGAGGACGAGCGGGTCGGGCCGCCCGGTCGCGGCCTCCACCGCGTCGATCAGCGCGGTGAAGCGCTCCTCGCGGTCGGGCAGATAGCCCTGCTGCTGGCGGTCCCAGCGCGCGATCCAGCGCGCGGCGACGTCGGGGGCGATCTCGGGGGCGGGCGCCGTCATGGCCACTCCTGTAACTGTCGTATAGCCTTTGGATGGTTACACGCTAGAGCGGAAGGGCGTAACTGGTCAAGTGAACTTCAACAGTCACACCGACAGGGTGGTGGCCACCGCGGTCGCGCTCGTCAACGCGCTGACGGAGGGCGAGCGCCGGGGCCGCCCGTACACGCCGCCCGACGCCCCCGCCCGCGCCGCCGCCGCCGAGGACGCGCTGCGCGGCATCTCCCGCCGCCCCGAGATCCGCGAGCGCGACCTCGACGGGCTCGCCGCCGTCGCCCGCGACCTGCGCGCCGTCTTCGAGGCCGTCGCCGCCGGCGACGTCGACGCCGCCGCCCGCCAGGTCAACCGCCTGCTGGAGGAGACCAGCGCCCGCCCCCGGCTCGAACGGCACGACGGCGAGCCCTGGCACGTCCACTTCCACGGCACCGCCGGCACCCTCGCCGCCGAGTGGGCCGCGCCCTGCGCCACGGGTCTCGCCGTCGTCCTCGGCAGCGAACTCCACGACCGGCTCGGCGTGTGCACCGCCCCCACTGCGACCGCGTCTACGTCGACACCTCGCGCAACGGCACCCGCCGGTTCTGCTCGACCGCCTGCCAGAACCGCGTCAAGACCGCCGCGTTCCGCGCCCGCGCGCAGTCCTGACCGTCGTCGGACGATCCGGCTTTCGGGGAACGGATCGCGTGCGCCACAGGACAGGATCGTGCACCCCGGGATGCGGATCGTTCCCCGGCCGATGCCGGACGGCGGCCCGCACGGCCTCCGCCGTTCCCGCCGCGCCCGTTCCGTGCCACGCTGGCGGCGCCCACGAGCACCGGGAGGCGCCGGCATGTGCGAGGACCACCCGCCCGAGGTCGAACGTGCCCTGGAGGAGTACCGCCGGCTGCTGTGCGAGCACGGCCCGGCCTGGGGCGAGGACCCCATCGGGTACGTGCGCCAGATCGAGTCCAGCGCGTACGTCCTGGACGAGCACGCGTTCTGGGCCGCCTGCCTCCAGCACGCGGTCGAACGGCACCCGGGCGCGACCGACGAGGAGATCGAGAATGCCGTCCCCCTGCTCGACCTGCACGAGGTCATCCGCGACGCGCTCGCCGGGCAGGTCCTCGACAACCTCGCCGCGCTCCGCCTCACCCCGGAGGGCGCCGTCCTCGAAGCCCGGACGCAGGCCGTCCTCGGCGACGGCCCGTTCCACACCACCCTGCTCGCCGACTCGACCCGCGACGAGCCGGTGACCCTCGACCTCGACGGGACCCGGTACGAGATCCCGCCGCGCGGCGCCCGCCTCCTGCCCGTCACCTCCCGCAGCCGCCTCCGCGCCGCCGGACGCCCCGTCGACCTCGGCGCGCTGACCCGCGCCGCCACGCCCGCCCGGCTCCGGCTGCGCGCCGGGTTCCCCTGCCGCTGGAGCGTCACCGGCGAGAACGGGCAGGGCTGGTACCCCGACGGCGCCCCGCACCGCATCGACGCGCACCGCACCCCCTACTTCCACGGCGACGACCTCCTCCTCGACGTCCCCGCCGAACCGCTCACCGTCCGCGTCACCCGCGGCATGGAGTACGGCACCGCCTCCCGCACCCTCGCCCCGTCCGGCGACACGCTCGTGGAGCTGGCTCCGCCGCGCCTCTACGACGCCGCCGCCCGCGGCTGGTACGGCGGCGACATGCACGTCCACATGAACTGGACCGGCGACAGCGTCGGCACCCCGCCCAGGCCGCCGCCGTCCAGCACGGCGAGGACCTGCACGTCCTCAACCTCGTCGCCGGGAACGTCGCGTCCGAACGCGTCTACGACCGCGAGGCCCTCGAACACTGGGCGGGCGCCGACCTGCCCTGGTCGGACGCGACGCACCTCGCCCGCCTCGGCGTCGAGTACCGCAACGACCTGCTCGGCCACCTGTACGCGTTCGGCGTGCAGGCGCCCCCGGGCCGCTACCACACCGGCTTCCTCGGCACCGCCGACTGGCCGCCGAACGCCGCCGGCTGCGCAGAACTGCGCGGCCTCGGCGCCGTCACGGGCTACAGCCACCCGTTCCACCTGCCCCTCGGCGAGGACGACCCGCCCTCCGGCGCGCTCGCGTCCGGCCGCAACTGCTCGGCCCGCGAGATCGTCGCCGACGCCGCGCTCGGCCTCGTCGACAGCCTGGACGTGCTCAACCACTCCGCCGTCCACGCCACCGCGGTCGTCTACCGCCGCCTGCTCGGCGCGGGCGCCGTCCTCGCCGCGACCGCCGGCACCGACTCGATGCTGTCCTTCCAGCGCCGCGGCAACCAGTCGAGCCCGCCCGGCTGGGAACGCGTCTACGCCCGCGTCGAAGGCCCCCTCTCCGCGGCGTCGTTCGCCGACGCGATCCGCCGGGGCCGCACGTTCGCGACGACCGGCCCTTGGCTCGAACTGGACGTCGGAGGCCGCGCGCCCGGCGACGCCCTCGACGCCGCCCCCGGAACGCGCGTCACCGTCACCGCCCGCACGATCGGCCCCGAGGTGACCCGCCTGGAGATCCGCACGGCGGACGGGATCGCCGCCGAGGGGCCGCCGCCGGAGCTCACCGCCGAGATCACCGTCACCGAGCCGACCTACGTCGTCGCCACCGCGTCCGGCCCGCCCTGCGACCGCTCGATGCACCGCTCCGGCGCGTACGCCCACACCAGCCCGGTCCACGTCCACGTGCACGGCCGCCACGTCGCCCGCGAGGACGACGTGCGCTGGTGCCTGGAGTACCTCGACGGCCTGGAGGACATGCTCCGCCGGCGCGCCCGCCTCACCCCCGCCCAGCTCGGCGACCACCTCGCGCTCCTCGGCGAGGCCCGCGCCGTCTACCGCTCCCGGCTGCCCTGAACGCCCGACGCCTTGTCCCCGCGCCCGCGCCACCGTTAGCGTGCGGTGTCGACACCACGGGGAGACGCCATGCCGCACCAGATCGAGGTCACCGCGACGTCCGGCGCGACGCCCGAGGCGCTGTTCACCCACCTCGCCGTCCCCGAGGCGTGGGGCGCGTGGGGCCGCTTCCCCACCAAGGCCGTCCGGCACCGGAAGGGCGACGACGGCCGGTACGGCGTCGGCACGGTCAAGAAGATCTGGCCCGCCAGAGAGCAGACCGTCGCCTACGAGCCGTACAAGCACTTCGGCTACATCGCGCTGGCCGGGCTGCCCGTCCGCCACTACCGCTCCGACGTCACCCTCGAACCGCGCGGCGACGGCACGCTTATCACCTGGAAGGCCACGTTCCAGCCTCTGATCCCCGGCACCGCCCCGGCCCTGAAATGGGGCCTGACCCTCATGCTCAAGGCGTTCGCCCGCTGGCTCCCCGCCCACACCGAGCACTGCCCCCCGAGCTGCCCCGCCCGCCGCGCCGGCGAACTGTAACGACCCGCCGCGAAAAAAGGGGCGCGAGCCGAGAGCACCCCGCAGTTCTCTCGGCTCGCGCGTTCTTGTGGGCCCCCTCAGGTGAGGTCGGGGCCGTAGACCTCCCAGAGTTCGCCGGCGAAGAAGCGGCCGAACTCCAGTAGGGTGCCCGCGCCGTCGGGGCCCACCGTGCGGAAGGTGGTGAGCTGGCGGGCGAAGTCGGTGAGCTGGATGTGCAGGACGCCGGCGCCCGTGACGGCGGCTCCCGGTTCCTGGTCCTCGGTGAGGTGTCCCTCGTACAGGCGGACGTAGAGGGTGGAGGTGTCGGGCCAGATCCGGGTCGGCGGGCCGTGCAGCACGTTCTTCTGTCCGGACAGGGTGCGGGGACGGCCCGCGCCGTCGGTGAAGTGCAGGCGGTACTTCATCACCCGGCGGTCCTGACCGCCCGCGGGCGCGAACAGGTTGAACCAGCCCCGCTGGACGGGACGCCGGCCCCCGCAGCCGGCGGCCTCGATCCACCCCTCGGCCCGCGCGGTGTGCTCGGGGTCGGTCAGGAAGCGCGCCGCGTCGTCCGCGGTGATGGTGAGGCGGAACGAGAACGGCTCGCGGTCCCCGGCCGTCTCGCCCGCGCGCGGCTCCGACACGCCCAGGGTCAGGTGGCCCTTCATCTCCTCGGTGAACGACAGCGACGTACGGCCGGCGTCCTCAGGCGATCCCCCGATCGCGGTGAGGCTCCCCGGATCCGGCGCGTACGCCGAGCCGTTCCCCTGCGGCGAGCCGGTCCCCGCGACCGGCCCGGCCCCCGTTCCGCCCGCCGCACGACGCTGTGCGGCGGTGGTCTCCAGCATCCGCTCCGCCATCCGGTCGGCGAACGCGGCGATGGTCAGCGAGGGGTTCGGGCCCACCGGGCCCGGCATCGCCGCCCCGTCGGCGATGTAGAGGCCCGGGAACCCGAACACCTCACCGAAGGCGTCGCAGACGCCCTCGTCCGCGTGGGCGCCCATCGGTGCGCCGCCCAGCGGGTGGACCGTGATGACGCGCTTGCGGAACCACATCGGGTTGTCGGCGTAGTCCGCGCCCAGCACGTCCGCGATGCCCTGCATCGTCTTGCGGACCCGCTGGAAGTGCTCCTCGCTGGTCCTGGTCGTCCACTCGGCGGCCAGTCGCCGGTCCTTGAGCAGCAGGCGGCCGTCGGCGGTGTCGCGGCCCATCCCGAGCAGCGGCAGCGAGCTGACCGACAGCGCGCCGTCGCCGATCAGCTCCGACAGCTCCGCGCCGAGGTTGGTGTCGGGCGCGTCCCTGAAGAACTCGGTGAACCGCTGCCACAGGACCCGCACGGCGCGCTCGATCTGGTCGCCCATGTCGAACGGCTGCACCATCCAGTCGACGAACGACGGGTAGCCGCCGTCCTCGATGTAGGCGCCGCGGCCCGCGCCGGG
Organism: Actinomadura sp. J1-007; assembly: GCF_009793335.1. Taxonomy (GTDB): domain Bacteria; phylum Actinomycetota; class Actinomycetes; order Streptosporangiales; family Streptosporangiaceae; genus Spirillospora; species Spirillospora yumaensis. The sequence continues at coordinate 248,973 of NZ_WING01000002.1, forward strand.
CACCCCGTCCAGCTCGTCCGGCAGCCGGATCGCGCTGGTGATGACGGGGCCGCGGCTGGCGTCCAGCGGCCGGACCCGGTTGCGGTCCTTGGCCTTGAGCAGGAACGTCAGCAGGTCGCCGTTGCCGCAGAAGCGCGTGCCGAGCGCGTCGCTGAGGCCCGGGAACGCCGCCCGCGACCTGAGCAGCAGGAACGTCGTGCCGTACGTGCCGGCGCCGAGGACCAGGCGGTCGCAGGAGATCGTCCGCAGCGGCGGCCTCTTCGCCTCAGCCGTGACGTCGTGGCGGACGTAGTCGACCTCGTAGCCGCCGCCCGCCCGGGGCCGGATCGCCTTCACCTCGTGGCCCGTCCGCAGGTCCGCGCCGTGGTGCGCGGCGGCCGACAGGTAGGTGTGGTCGAGGCTGTTCTTGGAGCCCTCGTTGCAGCCGATGTCGCACTCGCCGCACAGCCTGCACGTCCGGCGCCCGACGCCGTGGACGTTGCCGTACCCGGCGTCCACGATCGGCAGGCTCAGCCCCGGCTCGGCGCCCGGCTGCGACGCGAAGCTCACCGCGAGCGGCGGCAGGCTGCACTCCAGGCCGAGCTCGGCCGCAGCGTCCTGCATCGCGTGCGTCTTCGGGGTGTCGTCGAACGGCGCGCGCGACAGCGGGTAGGGCGTCGCGCCGAGCATCGCCTCGACGGCGTCGTAGTGCGGGTCGAGGTCGGCGCGCGACACCGGCCACGACTCGTACCCGCCGCCCGGCAGCGGCTGGTCGTGGACGAACCAGCGCTCGTCCTTGCGCAGCAGCACGTTGGCGTAGATCAGCGACCCGCCGCCCAGCCCGGACGACACCACCGAGTCGCAGCCCTTGAAGCGCCACACGTCGAACATCCCGTACAGCCCGGCCGCGGGGTCCCAGAACGCCCGGCCCATCTCGCTCGGCGAGCGGGGGAAGCTCCCCGGCGGGTACGGCTGCCCGCGCTCCATCAGCACCACCGAGCGGCCGGCCTCGGCCAGCCGGTACGCGGCGACCGAGCCGCCGAATCCGGAGCCGATGACGACGGCGTCAACGTGTTCCATAGTCAGCCTGCCTTGCGCTTCAGGAAGTCGAGGACCTGCGGGAACACATCGGAGGCCACGTCGGCTCCCATGAACGCGTCCTGGTGCCCGTACCCGGGGAGGATCTCCAGCTCGTGCAGTCCGGGCGCGGCGCGGTCCAGCGTGCGGTGGCAGACGATGTTGGAGTCGCCGAACACGTGGTTGCGGTCGCCGGTCAGCAGCAGGATCGGGGTCGTCACGTCCGCCGCCCGCGACAGGTAGTCGCGGGGGAGGTCGGGATGGCGCCCGGCCCGGTCCCACTTCACGGCCCGGCCGGCCTTCGCCATCCGGGAGACGTGCCGGTAGTAGTGCACGCCGCACGCGCCGAACAGGTCCGGCAGCCGCGCGTGCGTGACCGGCGACATCTTGTCGTGGCTGAAGATCGGCTTGCCGCCGCCCCACATGAAGCTGAGGATGTGGCAGGCGGGCTCGTCGCAGCCCCTGTGGAACGGCGAGACCGCCTTGGACAGCATCCAGCCCCGCGTGAACGGCGGGCTGTCGCGGTAGCGCGGATCGATGAACGACGGGCCGAGGACGTACTCCATGAGCGCCGGCCCGTAGGCGAGCTTCACCTTCGACCACGCCGGCGGCCGGACCGTCAGCGCGACGCTGTTGCACGTCAGGCTGGTGACGCCGGTCGCCTTGCCCGCGAACAGGCTCATCGCGAACGACACCGAGCCGAGGCAGTGCGCGATCACGTGCACGCGCCGGTCGCCGATGTGCCTGCGCAGCTCCGCGAGGGCGGCCGGGTGGTCGTAGGCGGCGATGTCGTCGAGGGTGTGGCGGTGGGTCTCGGTGTCGTAGGGGAACCGGCCGCTCATCCGGAAGTCGAGCGTCCACACGTCGCCGAAGCCGCCGGCGTGCAGGAAGGACACCAGGTTCGTGTGTTCCGGCATGATGTACATGTCGCTGGACGTCGTCAGCCCGTGGATCAGCAGGACGACGTCGTCGCAGTCGGCCTGGTGGAACCTGGTCAGGTTCAGCCCCAGGCCGTCCGCGGTGGCGAACGGGTGCACGGTCACAGCCGCGTCGTTCACGCCCCCGAGCGTGAAACGCGTGATCCGCTTCTCCATGGCCTGCCCCTCCGCCTTCGTCACGGCCACAACCTTGCCAAACACGCATATGTACGGTGCATCGTGGATAACACGTACTTACGTGGAGTGCAGGTCGGCGACCCGTACGTACAAGTAGTGAGAGTCCGGATCAGTCGTGCCGGTTCATGGCGGTCGCGACCCCCACCCGCGAGGTCACGCCGATCTTGGCGAAGACCCGCGACAGGTGCGTCTCCACGGTCCGCACGCTGAGGAAGAGCTGCTCGGCGATCTGCTGGTTGCTGCGGCCCTCCGCGACGAGCTGGGCGATCTCCAGCTCGCGGGGAGACAGCCCGTACGGCGCGTTCCCGCGTCCGCCCGCTCCGGACGCGGCCCGCCCGCCGGGCGCGGGGACGCGCACCCCGAGGCGCCGCTGCTCCCGTACGGCCTGCGCGTGGGGGCCGTGCATCCCGCACGACTCGAAGATCTCGGCGGCGACCCGCAGGCGCTCCCGCGCAGGCGCGCGCAGCCCGGCCGCGCCGTTGGCGAGCCCGGCGGTGAACTCGGCGCGCCCCGCGTCGGGCAGCCGCCCGGCGGCGCGGAGCATATCGGCCGCCTCGGCGGCGAGCACGGCGGCGCGCGCGGGCTCGTGGACCCGAAGCGCGTGCGCGCGCGCGAGCCGCGCGAGCCCGGTGTCGCCGACGACCTCCTCGACGGCGAGCGCGCCCGCGATGTCGGCCCAGTACGAGGCGTCCTGCGCGTCGCCCTGGACGCCGCGCACCCAGGCCAGCGTCTCCGCGCACATCGTCAGGGTGCTCATGTCCAGGCCCTTGGTGCCGTCGCCGCACGCCTCGATCAGCGCGGCCGAGCCCTCCTCCAGCCGTCCGGCGTTGACCATCGCGCACGCGCGCGCGACGCACGCCATGGCCGTCCACCACTCGCCGGACCCGGTGTCGTTGGCGACGGCCTCGTCGCCCAGCTTCAGCGCGAACTCGTGGTCGCCCGCCCAGCTCGCGGCCAGGCACTGCTGCATCACCCGTACGCGACGACCTCGCGGGAGCGCAGCTCGCGGCCGACGGCGGCGGCCTCGTCGGCGGCGGCCGCCGCCTCGGCGAGGCGTCCCTGGAGCAGCAGGGCCCGGGAGTAGCCGGCCAGGAAGTAGCCGAGGATGTAGGTCTGCCCGGTGGAGCGGGCGATGGAGACGCAGCGTTCTAGGTGCCGCAGCGCCGCCTCGTACCGGCCGAGGAAGATCTCGCAGAAGCCGAGCCAGACCATGCAGTCCAGGCAGTCGGTGAAGTCGTTGTCGGACGCGGCGGAGAACAGCCGGTCGCCGGCCTCGGCGTAGGCGATCGCCTCGGAGATCTTCCCCGCGCCGTACGCCGTCATCGGCCGCATCGACGCGATCGCCGCCTTCAGGCCGGGGCCCCACCCCGGGGCGCTCTCGGGGATCGTGTCCAGGACGGCCTGCGAACCGCGGATGTCGATCCGCTGGATGCGGTCGAAGACGAGGCGGATGCGGAGCAGGACGGCGGCGGGGGCCTGGCGGTCGCTGATGCCGCGCAGCTCGTCGAGGACCAGGGCGCGGGCCTCGTGGACGCGGCCGAGCTGGCGTTCCATGACGGCGCAGAGCTGGACGGCGCGGGCGCGGCGGATCGTGTCGTCGGTGGGCAGCAGGTTCAGCAGGTTGCGGGCGGTGAGGCGGCCCTCGCTGGCGCGTCCGGACACGGCCTGGACGTGCGCGAGCTCCAGCATCAGCTCGACCCGGGTCGGGGAGCCGTCCGCGGGCGCGGCGCCGTTCTGGTCGGGGGCGGGGTCGTCGGGCATCAGGTCGAGCGCGGCCTCCAGCCAGTACGCGGCGGTGGCCGGGGCCTGCGCGGCGACGACGCCGGCGGCCTCCACGAGGGTGCGGGCGGCGGACGCGTCGCCGAACCGCGCGGACCGTACGACGTGGTGGGCGCGGATCGCGGCCGGGGCGCCGAGGCCCGCGAGGTGCGCGGCGACGCGGTCGTGCGCGGCGAGGCGCCACCCGGCGGCGGTGGAGGCGTACGCGACGTGCCGCACGAGCGGGTGCCGGAACCGGAACCGGCCGACGGCGGCGGGCCGCACGACGTCGCGGGCGGTGAGGACGTCGAGGGCGGCGAGCGCCTCGGCCTCGTCCATCTCGGCGGCGACCGCCGCGAGGCCCGGCTCGAACTCGTCGGCCGCGACGGCGGCGGCGTGCGCCAGGGTCAGCGCCTCGGGGGGCAGCGCGCTCAGCTCGACCTGGAGGGCGGTGCGCACGGCGGAGGGGACCTCGGTGAGCTTGGCGACGCCCATGTCCCAGCTCACGCCCTCGGCGTCGTCGGCGACCACGGCGGGCTCCCCGCCCCGGTCCATCCGCGCGAGCGCCTCCAGGTAGAACGGGTTGCCGCCGCTGGCCTTGTAGAGGGCCTCGCAGCGCGAGGCGCTCACGTCCGGGCCGAGGAACTCCTCGACCTCGCTCATCGTCAGCGGATCGACCGCGACGTGCACGCTGTGCGGCCCGGCGGCGTCGACCAGCGCGGCGAGGCGCGGGGACGCCTGCGCCGGGCGGTAGCCGACGGCGACGAGGACGCGGGCCTTCGGCGGGTGCCGGACGAGGTGGTCCAGCAGTTCGACGGTCGCCTCGTCGGCCCAGTGCAGGTCGTCCAGGATGAGGACGAGCCCGGCGGGCCCGGCCAGCTCCTCCAGCAGGTGCCGGACGGTGCGGTGGAGCTGGTAGCGCGCGACGCGCGGGTCGGCGGAGCCGTTGCTCCCGGCGGGCGCCGTCGCGGGGCCGCTCTCGCCGAAGTCGGCGAGGGCGGGGAAGACGGTGCCGAGGAGGCGGAGCGCCTGCGGGCTGAGGCCCGTGCGGTGGTCTTCGAGGTGGTCGTCGAGCGCGTCCACGACGGCGCCGAACGGCATCTCCTGCTCGAACTCGGCGGCGCGGCCGGACAGGACGGGCAGGCTGCGCGCGGCGCCGGCGTCGGTCAGCTCGCCGAGCAGCCGGGTCTTGCCCGCCCCCGGCTCGCCGACGAGCGCGAGGAACGCGAACGTGCCGCCCTCGGTCGCGTCCAGCGCGTGGCCGAGCGCGTCGAGAGCCTCCCGGCGGCCCACCAGGGGAGCGTTGCCGGGCCGGTCATCCGCGTCGTGGGTCGCACGACCCTCCATGTCCACACCCCAACAGCGACAGGCGGTCGAAACGCCGTGATTGTGCCTCTAGTTGTGTTTGTTGAGAATTGCGGAGATTACCTTAGCGATCGTTCGTCGGCGCGGCCGGGTGACACGCCCCGGACATCGCCGTGCCCGCGCGGGCTCCCCGGCCCGGTCGCGTCCACGGGCGGCCCGGGACCATCCCCGGCCCCGGCCATGACCGCAGTGCTATCAACCGCCGTCTCGGCCCGCGTGTCAACCGTCAGAACCGAACCGTTCCGTAGTCGTCACCTGGCTTTCGGGTCACTCTCCGGCACATTCGATCCCGAACGATCCCGCGCGCGGTGCCCCTGGGGCGCGTGCGGCGTCCTGGGGGCGCCCTGGCGGGCGGCGGGCCGTTCACCAGTGCAGGCGGGCCCACGAGCGGCGCGGGGAGTCGGCGATGCGGCTGAGCGCGACGACCGCCGCCGGGGGACGCGCCGCGCGGCGCCCGTCCAGGCCGCGCATGAACGACACCTGCTCCAGCGTCGGCGGGCCGATCGCGAGGCTGCGCGCGGTGGCGGTGGCGGCGTCGGCCTGCCCGGTGCGCACCAGGTACGCGGCGGCCATCGTCCCGGTGCGCCCGACCCCGGCGCCGCAGTGCACGAACACCGGGCCGCGCGCCCGCCGGACGGCGTCCATGAACCGTTGGACCTGCTCGGCGGACGGCGCCTGCCCGTCGCGCATCGGGATCCGCACGGCCGCCAGCCCCGCGCGTCCGGGCAGCGCGAGCGACGAGGCGGGCAGGTCCTCGGCGCGCAGGTCGACGACCGTCCGGACGCCGCGCCGCGCGAGGCCCCGGTAGCCCTCGGCGGTCGGCGCCGCGCCGCGCCACAGGCGACCGTCCACGTACGCGAAGTTCTTGACGCCGGGGAGGGAGACGGGCGGCGGGCCCTCGATCCGTTCGGACGCGCGCGCCGACTCGCTCATGAGCAGGATCGCCAGGCTCACGACCATCCAGGAGAGCGCGTAGCCGGCCGCGCCGGCGAGCAGCGTGACGCCGAGCGTCCGCCGACGACCCCGAACCCACCGCATCGGCCGAGGATAACCCGGCGCCGGGGGCGGTTCGCGACGAGTGGCGGATATGCCCGGCCCGTCGGCGCGGTGCCGCGTCGCGCCTCAGCCCGTTCCCGGGTCCACGAGGAGCACTTCGAGGGTGCGGGGGCCGTGCACGCCCTCCACCCGGTCCAGTTCGATGTCGCTGGTGGCGGACGGGCCCGACACGAACGTCAGAGGGCGCGCGGGGTCGAGGCGGCCGAGCGCCTCGGGGACGTCGGCCGCGACCTGATCGGCCCGCACGACGATCAGGAGGTAGTCGGGGACGAGCGACAGCGCCCGCCGCCCCTGCCCGGGACCGTGGTCGAGGACGATCGTGCCGGTCTCGGCGATGGCGGCGGCGCAGCCGGTGACCGCGCCCGCGAGCCGGTCCAGCTCGGCGACGGACGGGTCGCGGACCAGACGGGACGGATCGACGCCCGCGAGCCACTCCGGAGCGAGGCCGGACGGGACGGCGTGCGCGCCGGGACGGGCCGCGAGCGCCTCGGCGACCTTCGCCGCGACGGCGTCCGGCGCCACGCGGCGCACGGTCGCGCGGTAGTCGGCGACGCGTTCGGCGAACAGGTCCAGGATCCCCTCGGCGTGGTGCCGCGTCGCGTACGCGCGGTCGATGCGGGCGTGGTCGGCCGCGACCTCGGCGGCGGAACGGGGCGGCACGATCCGGTCGATCCTGCCGAGCACGGCGTCGCGGGCGTTCACGAGTCCTCCTCCGTACGGCCGCCGTCCGTCCGGGCCCACCAGGCGCGGAACGACTCGGGCGGCGGCGCGGGCGCGTCGCGGGTGGCGGACCACGCCTTCAGCGGGCCCGGCAGGCGGCGGATGCGGCCCCCGCGCCCGACGACGTTGCGGCTCGCGGACGCGACGCGCTGCGCGAGCGCGAGGCGGGCGGGGGAGCGGAGCGCCCAGCCCGCGGCGCCCATCGCGGCCCGTTCGAGCGGATGGCGCGGGCCGCTCTCCACCGCGCGGGCGCGCAAGTGGACCAGCACCTCGGGGATGTCGATCGCGACGGGGCAGACGTCGAAGCACGCGCCGCACAGCGACGAGGCGTACGGGAGGGACGCGTCGACGTCCGAGCCGATCCCGCGGATCTGCGGCGACAGGATCGCGCCGATCGGCCCCGGGTACGGCGACCCGTACGCGTGGCCGCCCGCGCGCGCGTAGACGGGGCACACGTTGAGGCACGCCGAGCAGCGGATGCAGCGCAGCGCCTGCCTTCCCACCTCGTCCGCGAGCGTGTCGGTACGGCCGTTGTCGAGCAGGACGAGATGGAAGTCGCGGGGGCCGTCGCCCGGCGTGACGCCCGTCCAGGACGAGGTGTACGGGTTCATCCGCTCGGCGGTGGACGAGCGGGGCAGCAGCTGGAGGAACACCTCCAGATCGCGCCACGTCGGGATCACCTTCTCCACGCCCATCACCGAGATCAGCGTCTCGGGGAGCGTGAGGCACATGCGGCCGTTGCCCTCCGACTCCAGCACGACGAGCGTGCCGGTGTCGGCGACGGCGAAGTTGACGCCGGACACCGCGACCTTGGCCGACAGGAACTTCGCGCGCAGGTGCCGCCGGGACGCCTCGGCCAGCTCCGCCGGCGCGTCGGTGAGGCCCTCCGGCGCGTCCGGCATCGCGCGCCGGAAGACGTCGCGGATCTCCGACCGGTTGCGGTGGATCGCGGGCACCAGGATGTGCGACGGGCGGTCGCCGTCGCCGAGCTGGACGATCAGCTCCGCGAGGTCGGTCTCGTACGCGGCGATCCCGGCGTCCGCGAGCGCCTCGTTCAGGCCGGTCTCCTGCGTGGCCATCGACTTGACCTTGACGACCTCGCGCTCCCCGGTCGCCCGCACCAGCCGGGTCACGACCGCGTTGGCCTCGGCGGCGTCGCGCGCCCAGTGCACCGTCCCGCCGGCCTCGGTGACGCGCCGTTCGAGCAGCCGCAGGTAGTGGCCGAGGTTCGCCAGGACGTGGTCCTTGATCTGCTTGCCCGACTCGCGCAGCGCCGCCCAGTCGTCCAGCTCGGCGACCGCGCCCGCGCGCTTGGCGCGGATCGTGGCCGTCGCGCGGCCGAGGTTGGCGCGCAGCCGCCGGTCGCCGACGGCCTCCCGCGCGGCGTCCGGGAACGAGGGCATCCCGACGTAGGTGGGCATCGCGCCGTCGCTCATGCGGGAGCCCCCTCCGTCGCGGCGAGGATCTCCGCGAGGTGCACCGGCCGCACGGACGCGCCCGCGCGCGACAGCGTCCCGCCGATGTGCATCAGGCACGAGTTGTCGGCGGCGCACAGCGTGCCGGCGCCCGTCGCCCGCACCTGCGCGGCCTTGTCGGCGCCCATCGCGGACGACACCGCCGGGTTCTTCAGGGCGAACGTGCCGCCGAAGCCGCAGCACTCGTCCGCGCCGGGCAGCTCGACCAGGTCGATGCCGCGCACCTCGCGCAGCAGCCGCAGCGGCCGGTCGCCCACGCGCAGCAGCCGCAGCGAGTGGCACGTCGGGTGGTACGTCACGCGGTGCGGGTAGGATGCGCCCACGTCCGTCACGCCGAGGACGTCCACCAGGAACTCCGACAGCTCGTACACCCGGGACGCCGTGCCCGACGCCGCGGGGACGAGGCGCGGATGCCATTCGCGGACCATCGCCGCGCACGACGCCGACGGCGTCACCACCGCGTCGTACGGCGCGAACGCGTCGGCGAAGCCCTTCACCAGGGGCACCGCCTGCGCGCGGTAGCCGGTGTTGAAGTGCATCTGCCCGCAGCACGTCTGCGCCGCCGGGAAGCCGACGTCGTGCCCGAGCCGCCGCAGCAGGCGCACCACGGCCTTCCCGGTCCCGGGGTACAGGGTGTCGTTCACGCAGGTGACGAAGATCGCGACCCTCACGCGGAGCCCCGCGACGGCGCGTCGGACGTTCTCAGCACTCCGCCACCGTAACCCTCCCCAGGGCCAAGGGATCGCCATCGCCCGTCCCGAACCCGGTCAACGCCGTACGGCGCGGGCCCCGCCGCGTCCCCCGGCTGATCACCATGAGGGGACTTTTCCACCGGGAGATAAAGTTGGCGCCGGTCGTCGCCCGCGGGGCGACCTGGAGCCGGCCGGGGGCGCGGGAGCCTCCGGCGCGCAGGAGCCGCCAACGAGAGGAACGCGCATGTCCCTGACCTTCGACGGTCATGTAGCCGCAGCCGCCCGGACCGTCCTGGACGGCCTGTACGACGACATCCTCCGGCGCGACCCGGGCGAGGCGGTGTTCCACCAGGCCGTCCGCGAGGTGCTGGAGACCCTCGCCCCGGTGGTCGCCGCCCGGCCCGAACTGGTCGAGGCGTCCGTCCTCCAGCGGCTCGTCGAGCCCGAACGGCAGATCATCTTCCGCGTCCCCTGGACCGACGACGGCGGCCGCGTCCACGTCAACCGCGGGTTCCGGGTCGAGTTCAGCGGCGTCCTCGGCCCGTACAAGGGCGGCCTGCGCTTCCACCCGTCGGTGAACCTCGGCATCGTCAAGTTCCTCGGCTTCGAGCAGATCTTCAAGAACGCCCTGACCGGGCTCAGCATCGGCGGCGGCAAGGGCGGCAGCGACTTCGACCCGCACGGCCGCTCCGACGCCGAGGTGATGCGGTTCTGCCAGTCGTTCATGACCGAGCTGCACCGCCACCTCGGCGAGCACACCGACGTCCCGGCGGGCGACATCGGCGTCGGCGGCCGGGAGATCGGGTTCCTGTTCGGCCAGTACCGGCGGCTCACCAACCGCTGGGAGTCGGGCGTCATCACCGGCAAGGGCCTGTCCTGGGGCGGCTCGGCCGGGCGCACCGAGGCGACCGGCTACGGCAACGTGCTGTTCGTCGCCGAGATGCTCAAGTGCCGCGGCCAGGACCTCGACGGCCGCCAGGTCGTCGTCTCCGGCTCCGGCAACGTCGCGATCTACACGATCGAGAAGGCCCAACAGCTCGGCGCCGAGGTCCTCACCGTCTCCGACTCCGGCGGCTACGTGGTGGACGACAAGGGCATCGACCTCGACCTGCTCAAGGAGGTCAAGGAGATCGAGCGGGGCCGCGTCAGCGACTACGCCGAGCGGCGCGGGTCCTCGGCCCGCTACATCGAGGGCGGCAGCGTGTGGGACGTCCCCGCCGACATCGCCCTGCCGTCCGCCACCCAGAACGAGCTGGACGGCACGGCCGCCGCGACCCTGATCCGCAACGGCGTGACCGCCGTCTCCGAGGGCGCGAACATGCCCGCGACGCTGGAGGCCGTGCACGCCTTCCGCGAGGCGGGCGTCGCGTTCGGCCCCGGCAAGGCCGCCAACGCGGGGGGCGTCGCGACGAGCGGCCTGGAGATGCGGCAGAACGCGGCCCGCGAGTCGTGGCCGTTCGACCGCGTCGAGGAGGAGCTGTCCCACATCATGCGGGCGATCCACGACAACGTCTACGAGACCGCCGACCGCTACGGCGTCCCCGGCGACTACGTCGCGGGCGCCAACATCGCGGGCCTCGAACGCGTCGCCGACGCCGTCCTCGCCCAGGGCATCATCTGACCGCTCGCGGGCGGGCGGCCCCGTCCGCCCGCGAAGCCCGTCGCGGGCTGACCGGACGCCGTCAAGTCCGGATAATGCGGATGTGACCCGAGAGCCCGAGCGTCCCCCCGGCGCGGATCTGCGGTCCCGCCTGGTCGCGGAGCTGACCGGCGCGTCCGTCCCGGCCGCGCTGCTCACCGCCAAGGCGCACGTCCTGCTGACCTTGCTCCGCGACGCCGTCGAGACCCGCGTGTACCTCGCGGAGGTCTTCACCTACGAGGTGGGCGCCGACCACCGCCGGGCACTGGTCCTCGTCCGCGTCGTGGACCGCGCCCTCACGGTGGCCCGAACACGCGCGACCCGGCGCGCCGCCTCACTCGCTGGATACAGCGACGTCGCACGCGCCTTGGGGCTGACGCCGGTCCTGCGGCAGATCGCCGAACTCGACGCCGGCCTGGAGGCCGACCTGCTGCGCGTACGCCACGAAGCGCGGATCACCGCCGACTTCCTGGCCCCGCCACCGACCGCCGCGGAAACCCCTGCCCAGCCGAACGTGTCGGCTCCGCAACCAGCGCCCGCTCCGGACCCTGCCGACTTCCCGCCCGCCGACGCGACCGCCCCGGCTGTCGCCAAAGCGCGCGAGACGGTGCGCAAAGCCGAGGACGCGTTCCGGCAGGTCGATTTCTCCATGGCGGCAGCGCTGCGCGTCGAACGCGAAGCCCGCAAGGCGCTTGAGGACACCATCACGGGCCTACTGGCCGACGGCGGCGACCTGGACCGGACCCTGGACGGCCAGGACGAGCGCATCACCGCCGCCACCACCCGCCTGGACGACCTCCGGGACGAGGCGGACGACCTGGCCCGCAGGCTCGCCGCCGCGCTCGCCTCGCACCGGACGGCCGCCGCGCTCGTCCAGCCGTGCGCCGAGCACGGCCACGTCGTCCAGGGCCGGGCGCTGGACGAGGCGTTGTCCTCGACGCTGCTCCTCCTCCCGGACGCCTTGCGCTCGTCCCGGCAGCGGGTCCAGCTCACCGAGGTCTTCGCGCGGTCGCTGATGCTCGCCGCGTCCATCGACCAGGACGCAGAACTCCAGGCCGCCGCGCCGCCCCCCGACCTCCCGGGGAGCCTGAACGCGTGGGCCGACTCGTTGCCGTCCTGCCAGGGCCGCTGGGCCCGTTCCGCCGGCGCCGCACTCGCCGGGCCCCTCGCGCGCGTCTCGTCCCTCTGCCTGGCCGCCGAAGCGGGGGAGAGCACGCTCGCCGACACCCTCCGCGCCCGCGCCCTCAGCGACAGCCCGGCCGACCGGACGGCCTGACTACCGGCCCGGCTCGGACGCGGTGCAGAGTTGGGCGGTCAGGGTGGCGCGGGCCCACCGCTCCCATGCGTCCGGCGACCAGCCGCGGTCGCTGACGAAGACCAGGTACAGCTCGGGGCTGAGCAGGCCGTACAGCAGGTCCGCGGCCATCGCGACGGAGACGCCGGGGCGCGCGTCGGGCTTGGCGGCCAGCGCTTCGGCCGCGGCGCGCTGCACGGTGTGACGCGGATCGGGGCCGTCGGGCCACTGGGCGGCGATCTCCGGGTCGGTGGCCGCGGCGGCCGCGATCAGCGGCATGATCGGCGCGACCCGCTCCAGGATGCCGCGGGTGCCGCGAACGTGCGAGCGCACCTGCTCGGCGGCGGTGGGCGCGGCGCACGCGGCGCGGAACCACGCGCGGTCCATGGTGGCGACCGGCTCGGCGTCGCCGGCGATGGACGTGTCGACGACGTCCTTGAACAGCGTGCGCTTGTTGCGGAAGACGAAGTAGAGCGTCTGCACCGCCACTCCGGCCCGGTCGGCGACGTCCTGCATGCTCGTCGCCCCGTACCCCTGCGCGACGAACAGCTCCCGCGCCGCCTCGACGATCTTCTCGCGGGTGCGCCGCGAGCGCTCGGCCCGCCTGTCCGGTCGCTTGGCCTTGTCCATGCCCCGAGTCTATGTCTAGAGTCCGTCACTAGAGTTCAACTCTAGTTTCTGGAGGAAGCGATGGACCAGGCCGACGCCGTGCGGCTACCGGACGCGGAGCGGGCCCGCGCGGAACGCGACCAAGAGGAGGCCGTCCGCCGCGAGCTGGAGGACTACTACCGCGCCGGCAGGCCGCCCTGGGACACCGGCGTGACGCCGCCCGAGCTGGTCGCCCTGGTGGAGGGACGCGGCGCGCCGCCGCCCGGCCGCGCTCTCGAACTCGGCTGCGGCACCGGAACCAACGCCGCGTACCTGGCTCGGCGCGGCTGGGAGGTCGTGGCGGTCGACCTGGTCGAGCGCGCCGTCCGGCAGGCCCGGGAGAAGGTCGGAGCGGCGGCGCGGGTGCTGTGCGGGGACGCCACCCGTCTCGACGAGCTGGACGTACCCGGACCGTACGACCTGTTCTTCGACTTGAGCTGCTACTGCGGGATACCGCCGCACCGCCGCGACGGCTACGCCTCCGGGCTCACCCGCCGCGCCGCTCCTGGCGCGCGGTTGCTGATGTTCGGGTACGGGCCCGAGGCGTTCGACGACCCGGTCTCGGGCGTCACCGCCGAGGAGTTGCGCGCCAGGTTCGCCGGTTGGGACCTGGTCGACACCACGCCCGGCACGAACCCGTTCCCCACGTTCTGGTTCACCCTGCGCCGCAACGCTGCGGCGGCCTGAGCCCGACCGGCGTTCTCGCGGACCCGCGGACCGCCGGATGCGGCGGGCAAGGCCGTCCCGCGGACCCGGGCCTGCGGGCGTCGCCGCACCCGCCTCCGCTCCCATCGGGAGCGGAGGCGCGTCCGTGCTCTAGCCGCTGGTCACGAAGGCGGCGATGTCCTCGATCCGCACGATCTCGCCGCGTGCGCCCCAGTTGCCCTCGGGGATCTCGTTGATGTGCACCCACGCGGCGGCGGCGTGGGCGAAGCGCTCCGGGTCCTCGTCGGCGTCCGCGAGCACCCGCGTGACGCGCCGCACGATGTCGCGGCGCTTGTCGTCGTTCATCGAACCGGCCGGGACCCCGACGCGCACCACGTACCTCGGCTTCTCCCCGGCGGGCAGCTGGCGGCCGCCCACGAACCAGGCGTCGATCTCGTTCACCACCAGCCACGAGATGGCCCTGGCCGCCTCGGTGTCCGGGGCGCCCTCGGCGACCATCACCTCCGACACCAGCCGCCCCCCGATCCTCTCCCGGCGGTCCTGGTCGAGCGAGCCCTTGGGAACGAACAGCTCCACGAACGGCATCAGTCAGTCCTCTCATTGAACTCTCTGGGTGGGCCCACCGTACCCACAGTGAGTTCAATGAATCAACCCTCTACACTGGAGCCATGCAACGGACCAGCTTCGCGGAGATGCACTGCTCGATCGGGCAGTCCCTGGAACGCGTCGGAGAGTGGTGGACGCCGCTGATCGTGCGGGACCTCCACCTCGGCCTGCGCCGGTTCGACGACCTCGCGGAGAACCTCGGCATCTCCCGCAACCTGCTGACCCGCCGCCTGGAGGCGCTGGTCGCCGACGGCATCGTGGAGCGCCGGGCGTACCAGGAGCGCCCCCTGCGGCACGAGTACCACCTCACCCAGGCCGGCCGCGAACTCGTACCGGTCCTCATGGCGTTGATGGCCTGGGGCGACAAATGGTCGACACCGGAGGGCGGCCCGCCCGTGCGCCTCGTTCACCAGGAATGCGGTACGGAATTCACGCCGCGGGTCTGCTGCTCGGAATGCGGGAAACCGGTGTCCGACGCCAATGTGACCGCGCTCCCCGGCCCCGGCGCCGCCTCCGGCCCGGGAACCAGAGTCCTGGCCCGCCGCAGCGGCCTCGCCCCCGAGAACGCGTAACCTGCCGGTGCCGCGTCCGTTCGACTGGCCGACCAGGTCGGAACCCCGGGCCGGAACCTCGCTGGAACGCCGTGCCGTAGGAGCCCGGCCGCGCCCGCGCCTCCACGCCTTTTCTCGGAAAGGTGCGTAAATAGCCCGAAGTGTCGGCGAACGACACGACTACCGGGAATGTTCGGGTGTTTGTCCGGTGTCGGGCAAGGGTGCGTCCGATGGCGTCCCCGCATTTTCCATGGTCAAAGTCCGGCGCGCGTTTTGACTCGCGCTTTATTGAGTATGTCCGGGTGATCACGCATCATTTACTGGGAGCGGTTCATTGCATTGTTGTGCCGCCGCAGTGATCAGTGGTAAAGCGTGCGAAGGAGAACGATGGCGCCGCAAGTCGCAGGACGGCGAGTTCCTTCGGACGGCGCTCCGGGCCCCGACGTCCCGGTCCTGATCGTCGGAGCGGGACCGGTGGGCGCGGTACTGGCCCTGGAACTCGCCCGGCAGAAGACCCCCAGCGTCGTGCTGGAACGCTCGACGCGACCGCCCCGCTTTCCCAAGATGGACTACGTCAACGGCCGCAGCATGGAGCTGCTGGACCGGCTCGGGGTCACTTCGGAGATCCGCGCACGCGGGGTGGCCGCGGACCAGCCGGCCGACCACGTGTTCCTTCGGGACGCCGCCCGGCCCCCGGTGGCCGCATGGCGGCAGCCATCGGTGGCCGACACCGTCCGCAGGTACGCCGCGCACGGTGACGGCGCCACCCCCGCCCACGCCTACCAGCGGGTGCGCGGTTCCCTGCTGGAAGAGGTGGTCCGCGACGCCGCGCGCGAGAATCCGCTCATCGACCTGTGGGAGGGATGCCGGTTCACCGGCTACACCCTGCTCCAGGAAGGGGTCGAGGTGAGCGCGGTCGGGCGCGACGGCGGCCGGCAGCGCTTCAGAGCCCGCTGGCTCGTGGGATGCGACGGAGCGGACAGCGGCGTGCGGCAAGCCGCCGGCATCGGCGTCCAGGACGACGGACCCGGCACGCGGCGCTGCTCGCTGTACTTCGTCAGCGACGACCCGCTGCTGCGCAGGGAGTGCCCGCCGTTCGTGACCGTCACGGCGACCGGTGTGAACCTGGTCTCGCGCGACGGCGATCGCCTCTGGAGCATGAGCTTCCCGGTCGGTGACGGCGAGGAGCTCGACGATCCGGTCGCGGAGGCCCGAGCGAGGTTCGGCGCCCCGTTCGCGGTCGAGGAACTGCTGGACGTGAGCCACTGGCGGGTCACGCTCGCCGTAGCCGACGCCTACCGTGCGGGTCCGGTCTTTCTCGCCGGGGACGCCGCGCACCAGTTCTCCCCCTTGGGCGGGCACGGGGCCAACACGGGATTCGCCGACGCGGCCGATCTGGGGTGGAAGGTCGCGGCGGTGGCGGCCGGCTGGGCGGGCCCGGGGCTTCTGGACTCCTACGAGGCCGAACGCCGTCCCGTCGCGCTGTTCAACCGGGAGATGTGCGGCAAGCTCGTGGAGACCTGGAACAGGTTCATCCGGCTCTCGGCCGCCGGCACCTCCGACGAGCAGCTCGCCGGCTTCCTGGAGCGGGAGATGGTCCAGCTCGACAACCTCGGTGTCCACTTCGGCCACCGCTACTCCGGCTCCCCGGTGGTCTGGCCGGCGGACGGGACCGCGCCGGCGTGGTCCTGGGACCGGGTGGACGACCGTCCGTGGCCCGGCGGGCGGCTGCCCTCGATCCGCCTGCCCGGTGGCGACCGCCTGTTCGACCGGCTGGGGCCGGGATTCACCCTGGTCGGGCTCACCGACTCGGCGGCCGGCGACTCACTGGTCGCAGAGGCCGAGCGCCGCCGTATGCCGCTGACGTGCGTCCCGTGCGACATCCCCGCCGTGCGGGCCGCGTGGGGCTGCGACCTGGTGCTCGTCCGCCCCGATCAGCACGTGGCCTGGCAGGGCGGCACGGCCGAACGCCGGTGGAGCACCATCCTCGATCGGGTCTGCGGCCGCTGACCGTTCCGCGCGTGCCGTTCACTCGCGCCGTTCAACGGAGCACCGCGGCCTCGGCCTCGTACCCGTAGAGCCACTCCCGCTGCCGCAGTCCTTCCCGCTGGTGTGACGTACGGTCCCGTTCGCGCTGTTCCGCGCCGTCGAAGTAGTGGTGGGTGCGGGACTTCTCCTGGACCATGCGCTGGACGTCCCCGGTGCGTGCCCGGCGGACCTCCCCGTACCGCCGCAGGGCGCTCGTGATCTGCTCGCGTCCGGGCCCGGCGCCGCGCAGGCAGGCGGTGAGCGCCGCGGCGTCCTCGATGGCCTGGCTGGCGCCCTGCGCGCCGAACGGCAGCATCGGATGGGCGGCGTCGCCCACCAGCGTGATCCGGCCGCGGTGCCACCGGCCGATCGGCGCGCGATCGTGCAGCGCCCACCGGGTGACCGCGCCGGCCGCGGCGAAGAACTCCTGGACGTCGCTGTGCCAGCCCTCGTAGGCCGTCCTCAGGTCGCGGGCCCGGCCGGGCGTCGTCCAGGTCTCCGCGCGCGAGTCCGCGGCGGGTGTGATCGCCGCGAAGCTGATCCACCGGCCGCGGGAGACGGGATAGTGCACCAGATGCCTGTCGGGACCCAGCCACAACCGCACCTGCGCCTCGGTGGACGATCCCGGCAGCCGGTCCGCTGGGATGAGCCCCCGGTAGGCGCTCTTGCCGGAGAAGCGCGGCGTGTCGCTTTCCAGGGCCTCGCGCACGACGGAGCAGATGCCGTCCGCGCCGACCACGACGTCGGCGGTTTCGGCGGACCCGTCGGCGAACCGCATCCCGGCCCCGTCGGGGTGGTCGGTGACGCCCACGCAGCGCGTCCCCAGCCGGACCGTCCCCGGCGGCACCAGGCCGCGCAGGACGGCGTGCAGCTCCGCGCGATGAACGCAGTAGAACGGCGCGCCGTACATCTCCTCGCACATCCGGCCGAGCGGGGTGCTCCTCAGCAGCGCGCCGGTGGCCCAGTGCCGCGCGACGACCCCGGCGGGCTTCACCGCGATCGCGTCCAGCGGCTCGGCGGCGCCGAGGCGGTGCAGCAGCCGGGTGCTGTTCGGCGAGAGCTGGACGCCCGCCCCGATCTCCCTGAACTCGGCCGCCTGCTCGTAGACCCGGCACCGGAGCCCCGCCCTGGTCAGTCCGATGGCGAGGGTCAGCCCTGCGACGCCGCCGCCGACCACGGCGACGTCGATCGTGTTTCGCGGCATGTCGTTCCCTGAGGGTCGAGGCGGTCCCGGAGGGCCGGACGGTCAGTAGTAGAGGACGGCCTTGTCCCAGCGCTCGGTCGCGCCGAACAGGCTGCGGGGTTTGACGACGTCGTACGCGGCGGTCAGCACCCGTTCGGGCACGAGGGTCCCCGGCGGCACGGCCGTCACATCGCAGGGCACGCCCAGCGTCGAACGCACCTGCGCCGCGAGCCGCGACGCGGCGGCCGTGCCTTGGTCGCCGGGCGCTTCCATCTGCACCACGAGCCGTTCGGGCTCGGCCCTGGCCCGCCAGAACAGCACGCCGTGACGGGCGGGCAGGCCGTACACCAGCTCCTCCAGGTCGTGCTGGGTCACCGTGCGGCCCGCGACGGCGTGCCCGCGGGCCCCGCGGCCGAGCACGCGCACGGTCGGGAGCCGCCAGCGGCAGGGGCAGTCGTCGTAGGCGACCTCGACCTCGTCCTCCAGGTCGTACCTGATCAGCGGCATCGCCTCGCGGAACAGCGGGGTGGCGACCAGGTGGCCGCTTCCTTCCGCGGACATCCGCCCGGTCGCGGGATCGCGCACCTCGAACAGCACACGGTCCGCCCACAGATGCATGCGCCCGTGCTCGCATTCGCCCGCCAGGCCGCCGGTCTCCGTCGTGCCGTAGTCCTCGACCAGCGGGACCCCCCAGATCTCCTCGATCCGGCGGCGGCGCGCGCCGCCGAGCGGCTCCCCGCCGACGAACAGGGCCCTCAGCGCCGGAAAGTCGGTGGCGGGGTCGAGCCCATGGGCGCGGGCCGCCGCCGCCCACAGCAGGGTCTCGCTGGGCATCGACCACGTGAGCGTGACCGCCAGGTCGTGCAGCACGCGCACCACCCGGGAGCAGGGCATCGCCAGGGAGCGGTTGTCGCCGGGCACCACCGTCGCCCCCTGCGACCGCGCCCCGGCGTGGGCCATGTGACCGGTGATCATCAGGGCGTACGGGGTGCGCACGAGGAACGTGTCGGCGGGGCGGATGCCGGTCGGTTTGCGGGCGAAGCGCTCGGCCAGTTCCGCCCAGTCGGCCGCGGTGTAGTACGAGGCGGTGGGCCGTCCGGCCGTGCCGCTGGATTCGTGGTAGGTCGCCAGTTCCGTCCGGTCCACGGCCAGCAGTCCGAACGGGTAGCCGTCGCGCAGGTCCTGCTTGGTGGTGATCGGCAGCGCGGCGAACCCGGCACGGTCCGCGGGCGGCCCGTCCGCGAAACGGGAGGCGTAGAAGGGGGAGCGGGCGGCGCGCGCGAGCGCCCCGGGCAGCAGCGCGTCCTGAAGCCGCGCCAGTTCCCGGTAGCTCTTCCAGTCTCCCGGCCGGGGCCGGGGCCGGGACCGGGACCGGGGCTGGGGCGCGCCGCCGAAGGCCCTCATCGGCATGACCTCCCGACGAGCCGGTCGGGGTCCGGACGCGCCACCGCGGCCTTGGCGGACTCCAGCCCCCGGAAGCGTTCGGCGCGCTCGCGGCAGAGCGACGCGTCCCGGTGCGGGTCGCCGAAGCAGAACGGCACCGGCCGGCCGTCCGCCCGAGCGCACGACGACAGCAGCCCGTCGTTGCCGGTGTCGACGCGCACATGCCCGCCGTGGAAATCGACGACGCCGCCCATCTCACTGCTCCAGGCAGAATTCGTCGATCGGGTAGCCGACGTGCCGGTCGGCGGACGGCAGATACCCCAGCACCGCGTCACCGGGCTTCAGTTCGGAGCTGTTCAGAACGGCTCCGCCCGGTCCGAGCACGCGTACATGCCAGTCGTCCTGGAGGATCAGGTTGGCCGGGCGGCCTTCGGCGTCGGCCGCGTCGATCGACAGCAGCGGCCGGGACTCGATCTTCACCCGGCCCACGGACACCGCCCGGGTCCGGCCCTTGACGTCGACGGCCAGCACCGTACTTCCCGACCGCAGCTCGCTCAGGTACCGCGTCCGCTCGTCGTCCGACAGCGTGTAGGAGTGGATCGCGCCGGCGTTGACGCGGAACGGCCGGGTCGGCATGTACGGCAGGGGGTGGGTCTCGCTGACGCAGAGGATCAGGCCCTTGGAGTGCGAGCCGACCAGGATGCCCTCGTCCTTGCGCAGGTAGGCGCAGGTGTCCACGCACGCGCGCTCGCCCATCCCGATATGCTCGGTCGCGGTGATCCGCAGCTCGGTCAGCGTCAGCTCCGATGGCCGGGACGTGGCCGCCCGGGTCAGCGCGGTCGCGTCGCCGACCGCCGCCGGAGCCAGGAGCACCCCGTCCGAGCCGTGCTCCAGCACCCCGAAGAGGATCTCGGCCTGGGAGACGTCGGAGGCGACGGTGATGATGCTGCCGGTGGCCTGCGCCGCCGCCGCGATCACGATCTCCAGCGGGATCCTGGTGGGGTCCTTGAACTCCAGAACGCTCCAGCGCTCGGCGCGGGCGGACTGGCACGCCTGCTCCAGCGTGTCGGCGTCGACGACTTCGACGAACCGCCCGAACTCCACATCGTCGTGGGCGGCCGCCAGTTCCGCGGTGCTTCCGTGGACGGCCGGATCCACGATCACGATGTCCGCGCAGGAGAGGTCCTCGGGCAGCGGCCGGTCCCGGGGGAACAGCACCCGCCGCACGGTCGGCGGAAGCGGTGCCAGATCGGCGGTGTCGGAGGCCACGATGCCGTCGATCCGGGCGTGCAGCGCCTCCTGGACGGTCGCCTTCTTGGTCTCGCCCAGAGCGCTGACGTCCAGCCACGTGATCTTCAAGCTTCCTCCTTCGAAGGATGGCCGCCGCGCGCCGGTCCGGGCACGGGTCCGGCGCCGCGGGGCGGGGCGGCGTGCACGATCCCGGCGAGCCGGCGGGTCATCGCCGCGGGATCGTCGGCCTGGAAGACGGTGCGTCCCATCGCGATGCCGGCGGTGCCGCTGCTCAGGGCCTCGGACGCGAACGCCATTGCGGCCGAGGCGTCCCGGCGGGGGCCGCCCGCGACCAGGACGGGAACCGTCGCGGTCCGCACCACCTCCGCCATCGTGCCGGGCGAGCCGGTGTACACGGTCTTGACGATGTCGGCGCCGAGATCGGTGGCGAGCGTGACCACGTGGGCGACGAGCGCCGGGTCCGGCGGGCCGTCGAGCCCCGGGCCGCGCGGATACATCATCGCCAGCAGCGGGACGTTCCACCGGTCGCAGGCGTCGGCCACCTTCGCCAGGTCGGTGACCTGCCGCCGTTCGTCGGACGAGCCCACGTTCACGTGCACGCTGACCACGTCGGCGCCGAGCCGCAGCGCCTCCTCGACGCTCGCCACCAGGTACTTGGCATCGGGATCGGGAGCGTGCACCGTACTGGCGCTGAGATGCACGATCAGGGAGGTGTGCGCGAAGCGGTCCTGCCGGACGTAGCGCAGGGCGCCCTTGTGCAGCACGATCGCGTCGGCTCCGTTGCGGCTGATCTCCCCCACCAAGGTGTCGAGGTCCCGGCCTCCGGCCAGCGGCCCCTCGGTGACGGAGTGGTCGAGCGGCACCATCAGCAGGCGGGCGCCATGGTGGTAGAGCCTCTCCAGCCGGAGGCCGCGGGCGAACGACTGGTTGATCATCGGGACGGCCTCCGCCGAAGCCGGGGCACCGTCGGCGCCGTCGCGCTCGGCCGCCGGTCCGCGCGGACCGGACCCGGGAGGGTGAGGGGAGAGGCCGCCACGGCCTGCGGGGCCCGGGGTGCCATGACATGCTCCTTTGCTTGGATGCCCCCCTTATGTAACCCTCCG
Organism: Actinomadura sp. J1-007; assembly: GCF_009793335.1. Classification (GTDB taxonomy): domain Bacteria; phylum Actinomycetota; class Actinomycetes; order Streptosporangiales; family Streptosporangiaceae; genus Spirillospora; species Spirillospora yumaensis. The sequence continues at coordinate 270,562 of NZ_WING01000002.1, forward strand.
CATCTGAATGATTGCTGAACGTATATAGATTGTTGGTAGATCCTCCGCCTCGCCACCGCCCCGCCGAACGCGGCGCCCCGGCCCAGGCGCGGAGGGGCCGCTCGCTACCGGCGCCGTTCGCTTCGAGTGATCGGCCGGTACCTGGCGACCAGGGCGCCCGCGGGCCGCCCGTCGGTGGCGGGTCCGGTGACGCTGGCCTCGCCGCGGAAGGCGCAGACCCCGGCCGTGGTGATGACCCAGATCTCACCGGTGAGGGTCTGCATGGCCGCGCTGCGCTCCAGCCAGCCGGCGTGTTCGGCGGGCACCCGCAGAGAGTGGTCCTTGGAGACGGTGTCCTCGGTGGTCCAGCAGTAGCCGAGCGAGGCTGCCACCGAAGCGTTGACGATGCCGTAGAAGCACGCCGAGACCTCGGCGCGCAGCGCGAAGCCGGTGGTGGAGCCGACCCTGTGCGTCCACGTCACGTTCTCGGTGACCTCGTCGGGCGTGCGGTTGAACACCAGGCCGGTGACCGCTTCGAACGGCCCGGACGCGTACGCCATCTCGCTGCCGCGGACCAGCACGGTCCAGAGACCGGGGTCGGCCAGAGCGCAGTTCAGGAACTTCTCCCCCTCAAGCGAGGAGAGGTCGAGCCGGTAACCGGTCACCTCGCCGCCGATCGGCCTCCTGGTGAGGGGATCCCAACCCAGTGCACGGATCTGCTGGTCGATCCAGGTGTTGTCGGGGATGCGCCGCTGCGGCCACCGCACGGCGGGAACGCTTCCCGGGTCGGCGCCGGACGGGAGAGGGGCGTTCGGGAGTGACATGGGTGTCTCTTTCACTTGGAACGGCGCTGGGGACTCGACCGCCACGGAACCGTCCAAGGCGATCACCCTGGGTAACCAACGCCTAGGTCCCTTGTTGCCGCCCGTGCCCACAGGAAACACGCGGGCCGCCGCGCGCACTGGTCCTGGTCGGGCGGGCCGCGCGGCCGGACGGTTCGGGCGGCTTCTCCGGCGGGTGGCGTCAGGCGGGTGCCGTTCGGTCTGAGGCGGCGTTGGCGCGGTCTACCTCGGCCATGTGCTCCTCGGCCCAGGCGCGCAGGGCGGCGAGCGGGGTCTCCAGGGAGAGGCCGAGGTCGGTCAGGCGGTAGTGGACGCGGGGCGGCACGGTCGGCTCGACGCGCCGTTCGACCAGGCCGTCGCGGGTCAGGCTGTGCAGGGTGACCGACAGCATCTTCTGGGAGACGCCGGGCATCCGCCGCCGCAGTTCGGCGAAGCGGACCTCGTCCGGGGCCTCCGCCGCGAGGATCTTGATGGTCATCGACGTCCACTTGGTGCCGATGCGGTCCAGCAGCTTGCGGGTCGGGCAGGCGGGATCGAAGAGGTCGCCGCGCGCGCCCTCGGCGCCGGAGGTCACCTGGAGCTCACCACCTGTCGTGAAAGTGCCGTCTTGGCCGGCCTGTAGAGGTTACCTAACGTTGCCTGGTAACCGATGGTGACCACTAGGAGGGGGTGGGGCGCCTTGCCCGCCGACCGCACGTTTCCGATCTCCGTGAGCCGGGTCGAGGCCAACGGCATCCGCGCCAACGTGGCGGTCGCGGGGGACGGGCCCGCCGTTCTGCTGCTCCACGGCTTCCCGCACACCTGGCGGCTGTGGACGCACGTGATCCCGCGCCTCGCGTCGTCCCACCGCGTCATAGCCCCCGACCTGCGCGGACTCGGCGCGACCACGCGCGCGGCGGACGGCTACGACGCCGCCAACCTCGCAGCCGACGCCGAAGGCGTCCTCGACGCCCTCGGCGTCCCGTCCGCCGCGGTGGTCGGGATCGACGCGGGCACGCCGCCCGCGTTCCTGCTGGCCATGCGGCGGCCCGAACGCGTCCGGCGGCTCGTCCTGATGGAATCGCTGCTCGGCACGCTGCCCGGCGCGGAGGACTTCCTGTCCTCCGGGCCGCCGTGGTGGTTCGGCTTCCACGCCGTGCCGGGCCTAGCCGAGACCGTCCTCACCGGCCACGAGGCGGCGTACATCGACTGGTTCCTCGACGCGGGGACGCACGGGCGCGGCGTTCCGAGTGAGATCCGGAACGCGTTCGTCGACGCCTACACCGGGTCGGAGGCGCTGCGCTGCGCGTTCGAGCACTACAGGGCCATGCCGACCAGCGCGCGGCAGATCCGGGACGCCGTCGCGACCGCCCGGCTCACGGTGCCCGCGATGGCGATCGGCGCGCATCCGGTGGGACGGGCGCTCGAACGGCAGTTGGAGCCCGTCGCCGCGGACCTCACCGGCCGTGTCGTCGACTCCGGCCACATCATCCCGCTGGACCGTCCGGAACCGCTGCTCGAGCTGCTGGCCCCGTTCGTCCGGTAGGACGGCCGGAGCGGGGGCCGCGGGTGCCATGATGATCGACATCGGCGGGTCCCGCCCGACGGGACCGGCGCCGTACGACCCGCCCCCGATCCCGAGGAGAGCCGTGCAGGACCAGACGTCATCGGACCAGCTCAGCCCCGAGGTGCGGGCGCGCGTGCAGGCCAGCTTCGACCGGCAGGGCCTGATGGGCCACCTCGGCGCGCGCATCACGCACATGGCGCCCGGGTGCGTGCACGTCACGCTGCCCAGCCGGCCCGAGGTCACCCAGCAGCACGGCTACGTCCACGCCGGGGCCACCAGCGCCATCGCCGACACCGCGGGCGGCTACGCGGGCTTCACGCTGTTCCCCGAGGACAGCACGGTCCTCACCGTCGAATACAAGATCAACCTGCTGGCGCCCGCCGAAGGCGACCGCATCGAGGCCGTGGGGACGGTCGTCAAGTCCGGACGCACCCTCACCGTGTGCCGGCTGGAGGTCTTCGGCGTCCGCGACGAACGCAGGACGCTCATCGCGACGGGCCAGCAGACGCTGATGCGCCTGGACGACCGTCCCGACCAGTGAACCCCGGGCCACCGTGCCGCCCGCCTCGGGGACGTTCGAGGTCGAGCACTGGCTCGACGCGTCGCACGAGAACGGCGTCACGTTCTCCGGGAAGGTCGACTGCCTGATGGTCGGCGGCAGGACGGCCGCGTCCACCGGTGTGATCGACAAGGCGAGGCTGCACGGGAACGTGCCGCCGGATGGCTGCCGCCGACGCTCTACCCGCACGGACGGCGCTGAGCCCCGCCGCCCGCGTCCGCCCTCGCCTCCTCTCCGAGGCGCCGCGGTGACCGCGCGCGACGGCGGCGGGCACGTTGCCAGCAGATAGTGGCAAACGGCCCCGCGGACGGTCCCGATCAGGCATTATTGAACGATCTTGATCGGGGGTCGCGCATGGCGAATCGGCAGGAACGTTCCGGGGAGTGGAGCCGGCCCGTGTCCGCGGTGCATCGGCTGCTGCTGCGGATCGGCGTGCCCCGGCTCATGGCCGACCACACCGCCGCCCTGATCGCCGCCAACCGCCCCGGGCGCGGAAAAGCCGACCCCCCGGAGAAGCGCTGAACGCCGCGCGGTCGGCGCCATTCCCGCGGTCGTAGCCGCGCATGATCCGGTCGGGCGCGCCGGAAACCATTTCGCTGAAAAAGGAAAGGGGAGGAGGCGGTTACTCCTTCCATTTTCAATCTATAGCGGGACGGGGGGCTTGCGGCAAGGCCCGGGGGGTGTTGCAGAATCTCCGGCCGGGGCCATGGCCTGCGGAAATCGGTGGTGCGCGCGGCGTTCGTCCTCTGCTGGGACGAGGCGTGGAACGGGTGCGCGCCGCCGAGCCGCGCGGGGGTGGCCGGGCGAGATGAACGGGGGTCCGTGATCGACGTGATCGTTGCGGGCGGGGGGCCGACCGGCATGATGCTGGCCGGCGAGTTGCGGTTGCACGGGGTGCGCGTGCTCGTGGTGGAGAAGGAGGCGGAGCCCTCGGGGCTCATCCGCGCGCTCGGCCTGCATGCGCGCAGCATCGAGGTGCTCGACCAGCGCGGCCTGCTGGAGCGGTTCCTGCCGTACGGCCGGATGCATCCGGTCCGCGGTCACTTCGCCGGGATCGTCAAGCCCGCGCCGGAACGGCTGGACACCGCGCATCCGTACGTCCTCGCCATCCCGCAGCCCGTCACCGACCGGCTGCTGGCCGAGCGCGCCGGCGAGCTCGGCGCCGAGATCCGCCGGGGCCGCGCGCTGGCCGGGCTGAGCCAGGACGAGGAGGGGGTGACCGCCGAGCTGGCGGACGGGACGCGGCTGCGTTCGCGCTACCTGGTGGGCTGCGACGGCGGGCGCAGTACGGTCCGCAAGCTGCTCGGCGTCGGCTTCCCCGGCGAGCCCGCCGCGGCCGAGACGCTGCTCGGGGAGATGGAGGTGGCCGCGCCGCCGGAGACGCTGGACGCCGCGATGGCCGAGCTCCGCAAGACCCAGCTGCGGATCGGCGCGGGACCCATCGGGGACGGGGTGTACCGCATCATCGTGCCCGCGGACGGGGTGGCCGAGGACGGCGCGGTCCCGCCGACGTTCGACGAGTTCAAGCGGCGGCTCCGGGCGTTCGCGGGCACCGACTTCGGCGTGCACTCGCCGCGCCGGCTCGCCCGCTTCGACGACGCCACCCGGCAGGCCGAGCGCTACCGGACCGGCCGGGTGCTGCTGGCGGGCGACGCGGCGCACGTCCACCCGCCGATGGGCGGGCAGGGCCTCGGCCTCGGCATGCAGGACGCGTTCAACCTCGGCTGGAAGCTGGCCGCCGAGGTCCGCGGCTGGGCGCCCGCGGGGCTGCTCGACAGCTACCACGCCGAACGGCATCCGGTGGCCGCCGACGTGCTGAGCAACACCCGCGCGCAGGCGGAGCTGATGTCGGTCGAGCCGGGCCCGCGGGCGCTGCGGCGGCTGCTGTCGGAGCTGATGGACTTCGAGGACGTGGCCCGCTACCTGACGGAGAAGATCATCGCGACCGGGATCCGCTACGACTTCGGCGAGGGGCACGAGCTGCTCGGCCGGCGGATGCGGGACGTCGAGCTGGAGCGGGGCCGCCTCTACGCGCTGATGCGCGGAGGCCGCGGGCTGCTGCTCGACCGGACCGGACGGCTCTCGGCGGCGGGCTGGACGGGCCGGGTCGACCACGTCGTCGACGGCGGCGGGGACCTGGACGTCCCCGCGGTGCTGCTGCGGCCGGACGGCCACGTCGCGTGGGTCGGCGACGAGCAGGAGGATCTGCTCGTCCAGATGGCCAGGTGGTTCGGCGCGCCCGGCGACTGAACGGGCCGCCCGCCCGGTCCCCGGGGCTTCCGGGGGCCGGGCGGGCGGGGGATCTAGCCGATGACGAGGTGGGCGACCACCGGGTAGTGGTCGGACGGGTAGAGGCCCTTCCGCTGGTACGGGTCGATCTCCGTCCAGAGGGTCGAGACGGCGCCCCGGGTGAGGATCCAGTCGATGCGGTCGCCGTTCGGGACGGGGGCTTCCAGCCGCCGAACGTGTTGATGGCCGGGCCGCGCCTGCGCGCCGTCTTCCAGGTGTCGGCGAACGCGTCCTGACCGGTCAGGATCGTGTACGGCTCGGTCTTCTCGGCGGCGGTGTTGAAGTCGCCCGTCAGGACGACCGGGACGCCCGCCTCGAAGCCGCGCACGCGCTGGAGGACGAGCTGCGCGCTCCTGGTCCTGGCGTTCACGGACTGGTGGTCGAAGTGCGTGTTGACGTGGTAGAACACCGTGCCGCTGCGGCGGTCGCGGAACTTCGCCCACGTCACCATGCGGGTGATCGTGTTGCCCCAGGTGGCCGAGCCGATCACGTTCGGGGTGTCGGAGAGCCAGAAGTGGTCGAAGTCGAGCACCTCGAACCGGTCCCTGCGGTAGAAGATCGCCGAGAACTCGTCCCGCGTCCCGCCCTGGCGGCCCATGCCCACCCAGTCGTACTGCGGGAGCGCGCCGTCCAGGCCGCGCATCTGCCGCCACAGCGCCTCCTGGACGCCGAGCAGGTCGGGGCGGTGGCGGCGCAGGACGTCGCGCATCAGCGGCAGGCGCGAGGCCCAGTCCTTCGGCGGCGCGTCGGCGTCGAGCCGGACGTTGTAGGTCATCGCGCGCAGGCGCGCGTCGCCGGCGCTCGCGGAACGTCCCGCGAGGACGGCCAGCGCCGCGGACGCCAGGACCGCCAGCGCGGTCAGGACGAGCAGCGGCCCGCGCAGGCGGCGGACGGGATAAGGCATCGCGGTTCCCTTTCACGATCTCCACTGGCCGCCACACGGTCTCGGCGCCGGGTGTCGCCGCGCCGTCCCCGGCCTGTCCGCCCGGCGACGTGAAGGAGATCATTCGGCCTCCGCGGAGGCGGGACCCCGGGCCGCCGCCGCGGGGGCGCGGAGGCGGGACCGTTCCGGAGGTCAGGCGGAGGGCAGCACGGCGCCGGTGATCGCGCGGGTGATCAGGGCCACGCGGGCGCCGGGGGCGGCGTCGGCCGCGCCGAGGCCGGTGAGGTCGGCGACCGTGGTCCGGTCGCGGGGCGCGCGGCTGCGGCCCGTCAGCACGTCGCCGAGCAGGACCAGGCGCAGGTCGGCCGGGTGGCCGAGGTCGCGCAGGTGGCGGCTGCGGGGCAGGTCGTCGGCCGCGACGAGCGCCGCCGCCTCCAGGACCGAGGCGGTGAGGGCGCGGTGGCCGTCCGGTCCGAGGCAGGTGACGTGCGCGCCGGGCGCGAGCCATTCGCCGCGGACGGACGGCGCGGGGGCATGGGTGACGACGATGTCCGCGCCCCGCACGGCGTCGGCGGGCGCGTCCGCGTGCGTGACCGTCCATCCGTGCAGCGCGCGCATCCGCGAGGCGAACGCGGCGTCCGGCGGGCCCGCGACGCGGAGCTCGGACGGGGCGCGGAGGGCGAGGAGCGCTTCGAGGTGGAGCTCGGCGAGCGGGCCCGTGCCGAGGAGCGCGACCGTCGCGGCGCCGGGACGGGCGAGGGCGTCGGCCGCGAGCGCCCCCGCCGCCGCGGTGCGCACGTCGCCCAGGTAGCCGTCGTCGAGGACGATCACGGACGGGCGCCCGTCGGCGTCGCCCACCACGCTGAGGCCGGACGCGGGCGTCGCGAGCCTCGCGGTGAAGTGCTCGCCGCCGTGGACGTGCGCGCCGGTGACGTCCACCCGCGTCCGGGACGTCCGCAGGCGCCACCGGCCGGGCTGCGTGACGGCCCCCGCCGCGTGCGCGACGAGCGCGCCGCGCACGACGGGCACGGCGTCGCCGATCGGCAGCATCGCCCGTACCTCGGTCTCGGTCAGGACGACGGGCGGGTCGGTCATGGTCTCTGCGCCTCCGGTCTCGGTGCCGTGCAGGACGTTACGGAGCGGCCCTTGTGGACGAGATCCCGCCGGAGTCCTTCTCCGTCCTGTCATACGCCGGTATGACCCGTACGCGGGCCGCTACACGAATCCCTGCGTGAGCGCGGAACCGGTCGCCGCCCTGCGGTCGCAGGAGCGTCCGGTAGGCGGGCCCGTGGGCGGGGTCCGTGGGGTTCCAGGCGGCCCACCCGCCGAGCTGGTAGGGCACCTTGTGCCACGCGATCGTGATGCCGCGGTCGAGCGCCGAGCTCGTACGCGCCCTACGAGATCAGGGACAGCTCCAGGTGGGCGGTGACCGTCCAGTTGGGGACGTCGACGACCTGGGAGACCTTCAGGTCGGCGGCGACGCTCGCCAGCAGGTAGGCGTCCACCGGGTCCAGGCCGGTGCGCGCGGAGATCTCGTCCACGAGGTACCGGGTGGCGTCGCGCGCGGCGCGGTGCAGGTCGGGGCCGATCCCGGTGGTCGCGAGGGCCGCGCCGGTGCGCTGGGCGCGCGGGTCGGTCTCGATCACCGGCGTGCGGGGCGCGGCGCCCTTGCGGACGTCCACCCGCAGGCGGACCGCGGCCTCGGTCTCGACGCCGGTGCCGCAGACCTCGCCGTCGCCCATGGCGGCGTGCGCGTCGCCGAGCGAGAGCAGCGCGCCCGGCACGCCGACCGGCAGGACGAGGCGCGCGCCGGGCCCGATGTGGCGGACGTCGAGGTTGCCGCCCCAGCGGCGCGGCGGCACGACCGAGTGCTCGCCCGGCTCGGGCGGCGCCACGCCGATCGTCCCGACCATGGGGACGACCGGGACGGCCAGCCCCAGTAGGTCCGCGGTCGAGGCGATCTTGGAGATCCGCAGGCGCGGGTCCGGGAAGTCGTCGGCGAGGAGCCCGAAGCCCGGGATGCACGCCGTCCAGCCCCAGTCGCCCACCGCCACGTCGAGCAGGTCGACGACCAGGGCGTCGCCCGGTTCGGCGCCCTCGACGAGGAACGGGCCCGTCACCGGGTTGATCCGGGTGAAGTCCAGGGCCGGGACGTCGGCTGACGTGGACGCGGGGCTGAACTGCCCGCCGCCCGCGTCGGCCGTCTCCACGGTCGCCTCCTCGCCGGGGGCGAGCGTCGCGACGGGGGCGATGGCGTTGTCCCACACGTGGTGACGCTGCGTGCGCCGGATGTGCATCAGTCCTCCAACTTCAGGTCGGCGCCCCGTCCGGAACGCGTGTAGAACACCAGGACGACCGCGCCGACGGCCAGCCAGGCCAGTCCACCGATCTTCGCGCGGGTGTCGGCGTTCACCAAGACCGAGCCGATGATCAGGAAGCCGAGCGCGGGCGCGAGGATGTGCAGGTGCCAGCGGGTGCTGCGGTTGCGGAGCCTGAAGTGCACGAACACCGCGACGTGCAGCATCAGGAACGAGAACAGCGCCCCGAAGTTGACCAGCGAGGACAGCAGGTCGATCTGCCCGGTGAAGAACAGCCCGAGGACGAGCGAGATCGCGGCCACGAACAGGATCGCGCGTTCGGGCGTCCTCCGGGTCGGGTGGACGTGCGCGAGGAACCGGGGCAGCTTGCGGTCGCGCGCCATCGAGAACAGCAGCCGGGACGTCGCGGCCTGCGCCACCAGCGAGTTGGCGATGCCGGTCGCGAGGGCGGCGGCCACCGCGACCGTCACCTTCAGCCAGCCGCCGCCCGCGATCCACGCGATGTCGTAGAACGCCGAGTTGGTCGCGTCGCCGTCCGGGAACGACTCGCGGCCCGGCACCAGCAGCGCCGCCACGTACGTCTGGACGACGAACAGCCCCGCCACCAGGCACAGCGCGAGGATCGTCGCGCGGCCGACCAGCCTGCGCCCGCCGCCGCGGACCTCCTCCGACAGCGTGGAGATCCCGTCGAAGCCGAGGAAGCTGAGCACCGCGATGGACAGCGCGCCGAAGATCAGGCCCGGCGTGAGCAGCTCGGGCTTCAGCAGCGGGTCGAGCGTGAAGCGCGCGCCGTTCTCGCCGCGCGCGACGGCCGCGAGGCCGAACCCGACGAACAGCGCGAGCACCACGAGCTCGCCGAACAGGAACAGGCGGTTGAGCCGGGCCGTGGACTCGATGCCGAGGAAGTTGACGACCGTGTTGACCAGCACGAAGACGATCACCCAGGCCCACTGCGGGACGGCCGGGACGAGGGAGGTCAGCGCCGCGGCGCTCATCACGTACAGCAGCGTCGGGATCAGCAGGTAGTCGAGCAGGATCGCCCAGCCGGCGAGGAAGCCGACCTTGTCGTTGATCCCGCGGCCCGCGTAGGCGTAGACCGACCCGGCGATCGGGAACGCCCGGGACATCTCGCGGTAGCTGAGCGCGGTGAACAGCATCGCGACCAGGCCGATGAGGTAGGTCAGCGCGACCATGCCCTTCGACCCGTTGAACACGACGCCGAAGATGGTGAACGGCGCGATCGGCACCATGAACACCAGGCCGTAGACGACCAGGTCGGTCAGGCTGAGGGAGCGCTTGAGCTCCTGGGCGTAGCCGAAGGAGCCGAGCGTCTCCTCGCCGCTGTCGGATGCGCCGGGCTGTGCCGCGCCGGGCTTGGCGGTCGTCATTCGCACGCGCCTTTCAGGGGGTACGGGTGGTTCGGGTGCGGGGCGGCGCATCGGCGCTGGTGCGCCGCCGGGGGATCGGGCCGGGCGCGGGCCCGGGGATCGGGCGGGGCCGGCGGGGAAGCGGGCGGGGCCGGGGCGTCGCGGGGTCAGCGGGACGCGAGGAAGGCGGCGACCTCGGCGAGGCACGCCTCCCGCTCCTCCACGTGCGGCATGTGGCTGGACTCCTCGAAGATCCGCCAGCGGGCGTCCGGAATGCGCTCGGCGTACGGGCGGACGGCCGCCGGGGCCGCCTCGTCGTACCGGCCGGACAGCACCAGGACCGGGACCTCGATCCGGTCCAGCCGGTCGATGATCGACCAGTTGCGGAGCGTCCCGACGACGTGGAACTCGCTCGGCCCGTTCATGGTGTGGTAGACGGTCGGGTCCGCGTCGATCGCGGCGAACGTGCGCGCCACCTCGTCCGGCCACGGGATCCGGCACACGTGCCGGTCGTAGAAGACCCGCATCGCCGCCGCGTACTCGGGCGAGCCGGTCGTCTCGCGGTCCTCGTGCTCGCGCAGCGTCGCCTCGACCTCGGGCGGCAGGTCGAGGCGGAGCCCGGCCGCCGCCGCGAGCCACAGCGGCATCGAGGCCGGCGAGTTCGCGATCACGAGCGAGCGCAGGCCGGCGGGCCGCAGCACGGCGTGCTCGGCGCCGAGCATCCCGCCCCACGACTGCCCGAGCAGGTGGTAGCCGTCCGCGATGCCGAGGTGGCCGAGCAGGTTGTCCAGCTCGGCGAGGAAGAGGCCGACCGTCCAGAAGTCCGCGCCCCGGTCCGGCAGGTGCGTCGAGCGGCCGTTGCCGAGCTGGTCGTAGTGCACGACGGGGCGTCCGGTGGACGCGGCGAGGTCCGCGAACGACAGCACGTAGTCGTGGGTGCAGCCGGGCCCGCCGTGCAGCACGACGAGCGGGGCGGGGCCGGAGTCGAGCGGGCCGGTGACGCGGTACCAGGTCCGGTGACCGCGGAACGGGGCGTACCCCTCGGTGACGGCGGGCGCTCCGGACACGCGGACCTCCTGTGAGCTGGGTGAACGCTGATGACAGCGAGGATATGCCGTAAAAGGTCTAAATCCCAGACCTTTCTGTAACGTTAGTGTTTCCGGGACGGTGTCCGACCCGCGGGGTGGGGGCGCCGCGAGGCGGAACGACCGGCGGGACCGGACGGCACCGGGGGAGGGCGGCGCGATGGGCCACGAGTCGCTGGGCCCGCTGCGCCCGGCCCGTACGGGCGAGCAGGTCGCGCACCGGCTCGCCACGGCGATCGCCCTCGGCGAGTTCAGCCTCGGCGACCGGCTCCCGAGCGAGCGCGACCTCGCGGCGCTGCTCCAGGTCAGCCGCGAGAGCGTGCGCACCGCGCTGCGCACGCTGTCCGGCTCGGGGCTGGTGGAGATCAGGCGGGGCCGGGGCGGCGGGGCGTTCGTCCGCGCCGAGTGGGCCGAGGCCAGCGAGCACGCCGTCCGCAGCGCCCTGCTCGAACGGTGGGACGAGTTCGAGGAGCTGTTCGACTACCGCCGCCTGATCGAGAGCCTCATCGCCCGTACCGCCGCCGAGCGCGCCACCGCCGACGACCGCGCCGCGATCGCACGGGCCCTCGCCGGGTTCGACGCGGCGGCGACGCCCGGCGAGGCCCGCGAGCACGACGTGGCCCTGCACCGCGCGATCGCCCGCGCCGCCCGCAACGCGCGGCTGCTCGCCCTGCACGAGCGGCTGCTGTCGGAGGTCAGCCTCGGCGTGTCGGCCGAGCCGTACACCTGGGCGATCTACGAGGAGGCCAGGCCGCACCACCACGCGCTCGCCGACGCGATCGCGCGCGGCGACGGGGACGAGGCCGCCCGCATCGCCGGCCGCCACTTCGCGATCACCGAGGACGCCGTGCGGCGGCTCGCGCGCAGAGTCGGCCGCGCCACCCCTCCCGAGCCGTGACCCCCAGACGCGGACCACGCGCCACGCCACGCCGCGCCCGCGGCCCGCGGCCCGCGGCCCGCGGCGAGTCCGCCCGCCGTCCGCGGACGGGCCCGGCCGGGGCGGACGGGCCGCGGGGCGTGTGGGATCGTCGCAGGCGTGACCGGCGGCTTCGGGGGAGGACGGCGACCGCGATGACGACCCTCCAGACCCTCGACCGCGGCCTGCGGGCGCTGGACGCCGTCTCGCAGTGCCCCGCCGGGATCACCGTCGCCGACCTCGCGCGTCGGCGCTCCAGTTCGCGGGCATGATCGGCGGCGGCGCCTGGTCGGACCGCGCCGGCCGCCGCGTCGCGATGCTCGTCCCGTCGGTCGCGCTGCTGGTCTGGGCGCCGGTGTTCTTCTGGCTGGTCGGGGCCGAGGCCGCCTGGATCACCGAGCTGTTCCCCACCCGGTACCGGTACGCCGGGTCGTCGCTGGTGTTCCAGGGCTCCTCGATCGTCGCGGGCGCGCCCGCCCCGTTCATCGCGGTGTGGCTGGTCGACCGGTTCGGCGCCGGAGCGGTGATCGGCTACCTGGTGGCCACCATGCTGGTCACGGCCGTCGCGCTCGCGTTCGGCCGCGAGACGCGCGGCACGGACCTGGACGCGGTCCGGTAGCCGCCCCGCGGTCCGCGCCCGCCTGACGTTAACGGGACCGTCATCTCGCCGGAGGGCGGGCGTTCCACGGGCCGGGGACCTTGCCCGTGTGAGCATCTCCCCCCGCCCCCTGCCCTCCCTGTGCCTGCTGGCGGCGCTGGTCGCCGCGACCGCGTCCGCGCCGCCGCCGCGCGCGCCCCGGCCCCGCCCTCCCGTGCCGGTACGGGCCGTCGCCGCGGCCGTCCCGTGCCCGCCCGGACGCGCCGTCCCCTCCGACTTCGACGGCGACGGCACCGCCGACCTCGCCGTCGCGGCCCCGCACGCGCGCGCCCGCGCGGGCATGGTCGCCGTCCTGTACGGCACGCGCCGCGCCGACTGGCTCTCCGAACCCGGGCCGCCGGGACGCGGCGACGGGTTCGGCGCGGCGCTCGCCGCGTTCGACGCCGACCACGACCGCTGCGCCGACCTCGCGGTCGGCGTGCCCGACGCGGCAGCCGGGCGCCGCCCGCCCGGCGCCGAGGGCGAGGGCGCGGTGCGGATCTTCCACGGCTCGCCGGGCGGGCTGCGCCCCGGGCGGCGGCTCGCGCTCCGGCCGGACGGCACCGACCGGTTCGGCGCGGCGCTCGCCGCCGCCGACCTCGACCGCGACCGCGACGACGAACTGGTCGTCGGCGCGCCCGGCCACGCCGGCGGCGGCGCGGTGGCCGTCTTCGGCCTGCGCGGGCGCGGCCTGCGGCGCGGACCGGTCGTCACCCGGCGCACCGGCTGGGTCGGCGGCGGCACCGCCGAGACCGACGCGTTCGGGACCGTCCTCACCTGCGGCGACTACGACGGGGACCGCCGCGACGAGATCGCGGTCGGCGCCCCCGGCGACGGCGCCAAAGGCGAGGGGGCGGTGACCGTGCTGGACGTGCTGGAGCGTTCCTCCACCCGCCTGGCCCAGGACTCCGCCGGCACCGCGGGCACTCCCGAACGGCTCGACGCGTTCGGCGCGGCCCTCGCCTCAGGCGACTTCGACCGCGACGGGCACGACGACGTCGCCGTCGGCGTCCCCGGCGAGAGCCTCACCGACGCGGGACGCATCGAGGGCGCCGTCCAGATCTTCGCCGGACCGTCCCTCGCCCAGCGCGGCCCCACCCTGACGCCCGGCGCCCGCCGCTTCCACCGCTTCGGCTCCGCGCTCGCCGCGGGCGACCTGACCGGCGACGGCACCGCGGACCTGGCCGTGGGCGCGCCGGGCGGGGGAGAGGTCCGCGTGCTGCGCGGCGTACCCGACCGCGGCCTGGCCGCCCGTTCCGCGAGAACGCTCACCTCGCCGTTCGGCTCCGGCGCGCAGTTCGGCTGGGCCCTGGCGATCAGGAACGGCGAACTGGCCGTAGGCGCCCCCGGCGCCCGCTCCTTCGGCGGCGCCGCGACCCTCACCGCCCGTCCCCCGAACACAGCCGACGCCCTACCGCTGACCCCGGCCGGTCTGCTCGGCTACGCCTTCGCCTGACCACCAGCCCCAGGGCCGGGGCTTACGAGATACGCAACCGTGCGGTGTAGTCCTGGCCGGCGGGCGGGCTCGCGGCGGGCTGGAGGTCGAGGAGGCGGATCGTGTGGCCCGCCGCCTTCACGCTCGCCGCGAAGCGGCGGTTGGTGTGCAGCTTGTAGGAGGCGGGGGAGCCCTTCGCGCCGGCGACCTGGAGCGTCACGATCGCGTCGCCCTCCCAGACGCACGTGGCGTTCTTGGGGCAGCGGCTGTCGGCCACGCTCTTGAACGTCACGGTGAGCGTGCCGTCCTTGAGGCGCGCCGTGCCGCCCCGGCGCAGGGCGAAGTCCTGGCCGGGGGCGACCTGGCCGCCGCCCGGCCTGCCCGCGTCGGGCAGCGGCTTGGACGGGGCCCTCGGCGCGGACGACCCCGGAGCGGACGATCCCGGCGCCGGGGAGGCCGGCGCGGAGGCCGGTTCGGGGGGCGGATCGGACGAGGACGACCTGGCGTCCGCCGAACCGCAGGCGGTGAGGGCGACGAGCGGCGCCGCCGCGATGAGCGGCGCCCAGCGGAGTGGGGTGGACATGCGTCTCTCCAGATGTGGATCGGCCGCGTTCGGTCCGCGCCGACATTGGACGCGGCGCGGAACCGGGGCGTTCCCGCGATGGGGCGGGAAATTCAGCGGCCGTCCAGCGACCGTTCCCCGTCGCCGATCGTGAACGCCGCGGCGACGGTCGCGGGAGCGTTCCGGCGGGTGACGTACGGGACGGCGTGGAACTCGGCCCGCAGCTCGCCCGGCCCAGCCTCGCACAGCACGTAGCCGCGGCGCTGGTCGATGAAGGCGATGTGCGGGTTCTCGGCGCGGACCGCCTCGTTCGCCGCCGGGTCGGGCACGCCGTCGCCGTCGCTGGAGACCGACGTCGCGACGAGTTCCACGCCCACCCGCGCGGAGCCGGGGTCGTCGAAGTCCTGGAGCAGGTCGTTGGCGTGCGCGACGTGGACGTCCCCGGTGAGGACGACGGGGTTGCGCGCCCCGGACGTCAGCAGCCCGTCGAGCAGGCGTTGGCGTTCGGCGGCGTAGCCGTCCCAGCCGTCCATGGCCATCAGGCGGCCCGGCCCGAGGCGGTGGTCGCGCTGCGCCAGGAACACCTGCTGCGCGAGAACGTTCCACTGCGCGCGGGACGAGCGCAGGCGCGCGTCGAGCCAGCGGAGCTGCGCCGGGCCCGCGAGCGCCCGCCGCGCGAGGCGCGCGTCGCACCCGGAACGCAGGCCGTCCTCGCACGGCTGGTCGTCCCTGAACTGCCGGGTGTCGAGCATGTGGAACGTCGCGAGGCCGCCCCACCCGATCGCGCGCGTCAGGCGGAGCCGCCCGTCCGGCCGGAACGCCGACCGGCGCAGCGGCATGTGCTCGTAGTACGCGCGCATGGCGGCGCGCTTCCGCCCGGCGAACCCCGGGTACTTCGTGCCGGGGGCGTCGCCCGCCCAGTTGTTCTCCACCTCGTGGTCGTCCCACGTCACCGCCCACGGCGCGGCGGCGTGCGCGGCGCGCAGGTCGGGGTCGGTCTTGTACTGGGCGTGCCGCAGCCGGTACTCGGCGAGCGTCTGGAGCCTGCCGCCCGCGTGCCGCCGGACGACCGGCAGCGGCGAGTCGTCCTTCGCCGAGTCCTCGTAGAGGTAGTCGCCGAGGTGGACGACGAGGTCCGGGCTCCGTTCGGCGATGCGGCCGTAGGCGGTGAAGTAGCCGTGCTCGTAGTACGCGCAGGACGCGACGGCCAACGTCACGGGCGACGGCGCGCCGGGCGGCGGAGCCGTCCGCGTACGGCCGGCGGGCGACACGTGGCCGTCCGCCCGGAACCGGTAGTGGTAGTCGCGTCCGGGCGCGAGGCCGTCCACCTCGACGTGCACGCTGTGCGCGCCCGCCTCCCGCGCCGCGACCCGCCCCCGCCGCACGACGCGGCCGAACGACTCGTCCTCCGCGACCTGCCATTCCACGTCCACGTCGCCGCGCCCCCGCAGCCCGCCGTGGCCGTCGTCGGCGAGCGGCCTCGGGGCGAGCCGCGTCCAGAGCACGAACCCGCCGGGCGACGGATCGCCGGAGGCGACGCCCAGCTCGAACGGATCGCCCGCGCGGGCGCGCCGTTCCCGCCTCGGCGAGGACGGCGCGTTCGGCGCCCACGCCTGCGGCGTCCGCGCGAGGGGCGCGGTCCCGGCGAGTCCCGTGGTCCCGGCCAGTCCCGTGGTGGCCAGGAACGTCCTGCGTGTCATGTCCACGCGTCCAGTGCAGAACACCCGATTGAGGACGAAACGAGGCGCAGACGACCACGAGCGCAACAGGGAGTGAAGCGGATGATGCGCTCCACTCCGTACGCCCTGCGTCCGGGCGGTCACGGGTGCGGACGGCCGGTGCGCCAGCGGGTCAGGACCGCGTCCACCTTGGAACGGATCGCGGCGCGGGCCTCCGCCCGGGGGACGCCGTTCATCAGCATCTCGTCGTAGCCGGTGTCGAGATGGCGGACGGAGGCGACGACGGCGAGGGTGACGGCCTCCTCGTCCAGTTCGCGGCCCGCCGCCGTGCGGCCGACGCGTCCGCTGCCGCGCACGGCGGCGTGGCCCGCGATCTCCTCGGCGCGGCCGGGCGGGCAGCCGGGGAACAGCGCGACGATCCGCTCGGTCATCCGGGCCATGAGGTCGAGGTCCTGCTCGGCGCGGCGGTCGCGGTCGCGGTCGCGGCGGCGGGCGCGCGCGTCCTCGTCGGCGAGGCACCGCTCCTCGGCGCGGCGCAGCGCCTCCTCCTCGACCAGCACGCCGCGCCGCTCGTAGCGCTTGCGGCGCCGGTTGTACTGGACCACGACCGCCGCCAGGCCGCTCTCCTTCTTCGCGCGGCGGCTGAGCGCGGCGTCGCCCGAGGGCAGGAACACCAGGTGGTCGAGGTCGGCGCAGGCGAGGCAGAGCGGCGCGTCGCCCTCCATGACCTGGTGGTCGCCGCCGCCGCGGCAGCCCGCGCAGGTCCACGGCCCGGAGGGCAGCACGGCGACGAGGTCGGGCGGCTCGTCGCGCTTGGCGTCGAGCCGGGCCCGCTGCGCCGGGGTCAGGTCGGGCGACAGCCAGTGCACGCGGAGCGCCCGCTCGGCCGCCGGGTCGCCGGACGCGGTGAACCGCAGCGGGCGGCGGTCGCGCGTCGCGGCGGTGTAGGCCGCCTCGCTCGCGTCGAGCCCGCCCTTCTCGGCCCAGGCCCGCAGCGCCTCGACGGCCTCGGCGACGCGGTCGGCCCGTACGGGCATGCACGCCTCAAGGGAGTCGTGCCGCCCCTGGCGCCACTCGTCCACCTGGGCGGACCGCAGCCAGCCGAGCCGGGTGAAGACCTCCACGGCCGACACCGAGCGCGACCGCCGCAGGATCTCGTCCGCCGCGTCCTCGACCCGCCGCGCCACCCGCCCCTGACTCACGCCGACACGGTACCGCCCCCCGGTGACACCCGCCGCCCGCCGCCGGGCCGACCCCGAAGCGCAGCGGAATGATCACGGTGCGTAGTGTTCGATCATGGGGGAGCGCTGGGCGGGACCCGGCGGGACGCGGGTCCGGGCGGTGCGGCTGGCCGGGGCGCACCGGGTCTGGGCCGACATCGCGGGCATCGCGGCGGACGCCGGGCACGCGTTCCTGGTCGTCGAGGACGGGCGGCTCGTCGGCTACTTCGCGTCGGTGGAGGACCTGGCCGAGGCGGTCGACCTCGCCGCGCTGAGACCGGATTGAGACCCGATCGCGGCGGCCGCGGCGGTCCGCGCCTTGCGGGAAGAGGAAACAGCGTGTAAACGTTTACAAGACGTTGGATGTAAACGATTACAAGAGGAGGTGGGCATGGCCGGCGTGAAGGACGTGGCGCGGCTGGCCGGCGTGTCCGTCGCCACCGTCTCCCGCGTGCTGAACGACAGCGCCGCCGTCACGGGCGAGACGCGCGCGCGGGTGCTGGAGGCGGTCGCCGAGCTCGGCTACCGGCCGAACGCGGTCGCCCGCTCGCTGCGCACCGACACCACGCGGACGATCGGGCTGGTCATCGGCGACATCCTCAACCCGTTCTTCACCGAGCTCGCGCGGGCCGTGGAGGACGAGGCGCGGCGGTCCGGGTACTCGGTCGTGATCGGCAACGCCGACGAGCGGCCCGAGCGGCAGGACCACTACGTGCGCACCCTGCTGGAGCAGCGCGTGGACGGCCTGCTGCTGTGCCCGACGGCGGAGATCACGCCGCTGGTGCGCGACGTCGTCCGGGACGGCGCGCCGCTGGTCTTCCTGGACCGGACGCTGCCCGGCCTGGACGTGCCGACCGTCCGCGCGGACGGCGCGGAGGCGATCGGCGCGCTGGTCGCCCACCTGCGCGGGCTCGGGCGGCGGCGCGTCGCGTTCATCTCCGGCCCGGCGCTGCTGTCGACCGGCCGCGAGCGCACCGAGGCGTTCCGGGCGGCGATGCGCGCGAACGGGCTGGAGGTCCCCGAGGAGTACCTGGTGGCGGGCGACTTCCGGGCGGGCAGCGGCCGGGAGACCGCGGCGCGCCTGCTGGACCTCCCGCGGCCCCCCGAGGTGATCTTCGCGGGGGACAACCTGATGGCGCTCGGCGCGCTGGACGAGATCCGGGCGCGCGGGCTGCGGATCCCGGCGGACGTGGGGCTCGCGTCGTACGACGACGTGCCCTGGTTCGCCCATCTGGAACCGCCGGTCACGGCGATCGAGCAGCCCGTCCAGGAGCTCGGCCGCCGCGCGGTGCGGGCCCTGCTGGACCGCGTCGAACGCCGGCCGGTGGAGCCCGCGGTGCTGGCCGCGCGGCTGGTCGTGCGCCGCTCGTGCGGCGAGGCCCCGGAGAACCGGGGCGACGGTGAAGGGAGTGGTCGGGCATGACGGCGGAGGACCGGGCCGAGATCCTGAGGGTGCGCGGGCTGCGGAAGGAGTTTCCCGGCGTCGTCGCCCTGGACGGGGTCGACTTCGGCCTGCGGCCCGGCGAGGTGCACGTGCTGCTCGGCGAGAACGGCGCCGGGAAGAGCACGCTGATCAAGACGCTGTCCGGCGCGCACCGGCCCGACGCGGGCCGGATCGAGGTGGACGGCGAGACGGTGCAGATCCGTTCGGCGCAGGACGCCGAGCGGCTCGGCATCGCCACCATCTACCAGGAGTTCAACCTGGTGCCGGAGCTGACGGTCGCCGAGAACCTGTTCCTCGGCCGCCAGCCGCGCCGGTTCGGCCTGGTCGACCGGCGCGCGATGAACCGGGCGGCCGGGGAGCTGCTCGCCCGGGTCGGCGTGGACGTCGAGCCCGGCGCGCGGATGGCGGGGCTCGGCATCGCGCGCAGCCAGATGGTCGAGATCGCCAAGGCGCTCGGCCAGGACGCCCGCGTGCTGATCATGGACGAGCCGACCGCCGTGCTGACGTCCGGCGAGGTGGACCGGCTGTTCGAGATCGTCCGGCGGCTCCGCGAGGACGGCGTGGCGATCGTGTTCATCACCCACCACCTGGAGGAGATCGCCCGGATCGGCGACCGGGTCACGGTGCTGCGCGACGGCCGCTCGGTCGCCGAGGTGCCCGCGGGCACGGCGGAGGACGAGCTGGTCCGGCTGATGGTGGGCCGGTCGATCGAGCAGCAGTACCCGCGCGAGCCGTCCGAGCCGGGGCCCGCGCTGCTGGAGGTCCGCGGGCTCGGCCGCCGGGGCGTGTTCTCCGGCGTGTCGTTCGACGTGCGCGCGGGCGAGGTGGTCGGGCTCGCCGGGCTGGTCGGCGCGGGCCGCACCGAGGTCGCGCGGGCGGTGTTCGGCGCGGACCGCCCCGACGAGGGCGAGGTCAGGGTGGACGGGCGCGCGCTGCCCCCGGGCGACGTGCACGCGGCGCTGGAGGCCGGGCTCGGTCTGGTGCCCGAGGACCGCAAGGGCAGGGCCTCGTGCTCGGCGCCGACGTCCAGGAGAACCTCGGCCTGGTCACGCTCGGCCGCGCCAGCCGCGGCGGGCTGGTCGACCGCGCCGGCCAGCGGCGCGGCGCCGCCGAGATCGCCGAGAGGCTGAACGTGCGGATGAGCGGCCTGCGCCAGACGGCCGGGACGCTGTCGGGCGGCAACCAGCAGAAGGTCGTGATCGGCAAGTGGCTGCTCGCCGACGCCCGGGTGCTGATCCTGGACGAGCCGACGCGCGGCATCGACGTCGGCGCGAAGGTCGAGATCTACCAGCTCGTCAACCGGCTCACCGCGTCCGGGCACGCGGTGCTGATGATCTCCAGCGACCTGCCGGAGGTGCTCGGGATGAGCGACCGCGTGCTGGTGATGGCGCGCGGCAGGCTCGCCGGCGAGCTGTCGGGCGAGGACGCCACGCAGGACGCCGTCATGGCGCTCGCGCTGTCGGAGGACGGCGCCGCCGCGGCGGACACGAGCAGGAACGAGACCAAGCAGACGCACGCGGACGACGAGCCCGCGCGGGACAACGGCGGAGGGATCTGATGTCCACTGAAACGCTGCGCAAGCAGCCGAGGCCGTCGGGCGACGGCGGCGGGTTCCGGCTGACGGCGGGCCGCCTGCTCGGGGAGAACGGGGCGCTGGCCGGGCTGGTGATCCTGGTCGTCGCGCTCGCGATCGCGTCCGGCGACTTCCTCACCGTGACGAACCTGCTGAACGTCGGGGTGCAGGCCGCCGTGACGGCGATCCTGGCGTTCGGCGTCACGTTCGTCATCGTCACCGCGGGGATCGACCTGTCGGT
Source organism: Actinomadura sp. J1-007 (assembly GCF_009793335.1). Taxonomy (GTDB): domain Bacteria; phylum Actinomycetota; class Actinomycetes; order Streptosporangiales; family Streptosporangiaceae; genus Spirillospora; species Spirillospora yumaensis. The sequence continues at coordinate 291,137 of NZ_WING01000002.1, forward strand.
CGGCGCGGTCGCCGCGCTGTCGGCGGTGGTCCTCGCCTGGACGGCGACCGGGCACGGGTGGCCGTGGCCGGTGGCGCTGGCCCTCGCGGTCGTCGTCGGCCTCGCGGCCGGCCTGGTGAACGGCGCGCTGATCACCTACGGCAAGCTGCCGCCGTTCATCGCGACGCTCGCGATGCTGGGCGTGGCGCGCGGCCTCGCGCTGGTCATCTCCGACGGCAGCCCGATCGCGCTGCCGGGCGCGGTGACCCACCTCGGCGACACGATCGGCGAGTACCTGCCCGTCCCGGTGATCGTCATGATCGCGATGGGGCTGCTGACCGCGCTGGTCCTCGCCCGCACCTACAGCGGCCGGGCGATGTACGCGATCGGCGGCAACGAGGAGGCGGCCCGCCTGTCGGGCATCCGGGTGAACCGGCAGAAGCTCGTCACCTACGGATTGTCGGGCGCGTTCGCGGCCGTTGCCGGGATCGTGCTGGCGAGCCGGCTCGCATCGGCGCAGCCGCAGGCCGCCAACGGCTACGAGCTGGACGCCATCGCCGCCGTCGTGATCGGCGGGGCGAGCCTGTCGGGCGGCAAGGGCAAGGCGTTCGGCACGCTCGTCGGCGCGCTGATCCTCGCGGTGCTGCGCAACGGCCTGAACCTGCTGTCGGTCTCGGCGTTCTGGCAGCAGGTCGTCATCGGCGTCGTGATCGCGCTCGCCGTGCTGCTGGACACCGTCCGGCGCCGCGGCACGCGGCTGCGTCCCGCGACGTTCCTCGCCGGCGGAGCGGTGGCCGCCGCGGCGGTGATCGCGCTCGCCGTGGTGGTCGCGACCACCGGCGGCAACGGCTCCAAGTCGGGCGGCGCGGCCGGGGGCGGCGGGACGAAGGTCGGCCTGTCGGTCTCCACGCTGAACAACCCGTTCTTCGTGCAGCTCCGCCAGGGCGCGCAGGACGAGGCGAAGAGGCTCGGCGTCTCGCTGACCGTGTCCGACGCGCAGAACGACGCGTCCCAGCAGGTCAACCAGGTGCAGAACTACGCGAGCCAGGGGATGAAGGCGATCATCGTCAACCCGGTCGACTCCGACGCCGCCGCGCCCGCCGTCCAGGCCGCCAACCGGTCCGACATCCCGGTCGTGGCCGCCGACCGGACCGTGAACGGCGCGCGGATCGCGCAGCTCGTCGCGTCCGACAACGTCGCGGGCGGCAGGGACGCGGCCAAGGAGATGGCGCGGCAGCTCGGCGGCAAGGGCAGGATCGTCATCATCCAGGGGCAGGCCGGCACCTCCGCCTCCCGCGAGCGCGGGCAGGGCTTCCTGGAAGGGCTGAAGGCGTTCCCCGGCATCCGGGTGGTGGCCAAGCAGCCCGCCGACTTCGACCGCACCAAGGGCCTGGACGTCATGACCAACCTCATGCAGTCCAACCCCGACGTCAACGGCGTGTTCGCCGAGAACGACGAGATGGCGCTCGGCGCGGTCAAGGCGCTCGGCGGCAAGGCCGGCGGGCAGGTCAAGGTGGTCGGCTTCGACGGCACGCCCGAGGGCATCAAGGCCGTCCAGGACGGCACGATGAACGCCACCGTCGCGCAGCAGCCGAGGCTGCTCGGGCAGATGGCGGTGCAGAGCGCGGTGAAGGCCGCCAAGGGTGACAAGCTGGTCGCGACCAACGCCGTGCCGGTGAAGGTCGCCACCAAGGAGAACGCGGCCGAGTTCGAGACCCCGTAGGGAGGGACAGTGTCCAACGACAAAGAGGTGGTCGTCGTCGGATCGGTGAACGCCGACCTCGTGGTCGGCGTGGACCGGCGGCCGGGGCCGGGCGAGACCGTGCTCGGCTCCGACCTCGCCGTCCACCCGGGCGGCAAGGGCGCCAACCAGGCGGTCGCCGCCGCCCGGCTCGGCGGCCGGGTCGGCATCCTCGGCCGCACCGGCGACGACGGCAACGGCGAGCTGCTGCGCGCGTCCCTCGCCGGCGCCGGGGTGGACCTCGCGCACCTGCTGGTCACCCCCGGCCCGAACGGCGTCGCGCTGATCACGGTCGGCCCGGACGGCGACAACAGCATCATCGTCTCGCCCGGCGCCAACGCCCGGCTCACGCCCGCCGACGTCGAGGCGGCCCGCGCGATGATCGCGGGGGCCGCGGTCGTGACGTTCCAGCTCGAAGTGCCGCTGGAGACCGTCCTCGCCGCCGCGCGGGTCGCCGCGGACGCGGGCGGGCGCGTCGTGCTCAACCTGTCGCCGCCCGCCCCGGTCCCGGACGAGCTGCTGCGCCTGTGCGACCCGCTCGTGGTGAACGAGCACGAGGCCGCGTTCCTGCTGCCGGGCCACGACGCGGACGAGGACCCGGCCGCGCTCGCGTCCGCCCTCCTCGCCCGGGGGCCGCGCTCGGTCGTGATCACCCTCGGCGGGGACGGCGCGCTCGTCGCGGACGCCTCGGGCTCCTCGGCCGTCCCGTCCCCGAAGGTGGAGGCCGTCGACACGACGGGCGCGGGCGACGCGTTCACCGCCGCGCTCTGCCTGCGCCTCGCGCGCGGCGACGCGCTCGCCGACGCGGCCCGCTACGCCGCCCGCGTGGGCGCCGCGTCCGTGCGCGCGGCGGGCGCGCAGAGCTCCTACCCGTCGGCGGACGACGAGCTGCCCGCCTGAGGACGTCCGCTCAGCCGGCCGGGCCGCCGCTCCGCTCCCCGGCCGGCGGGGCGTCCGCTCCCCGCGCGCCGTCCTCCGGGGCCCGGCGCCGCCGCCGGTACGCCACGAGCCCCGCGACCAGGGCGGCGACCGCGGCGACGAGGGCGGCGGTCGCGGCGGGCGAACGGCCGAACACCTCCAGCCAGCCCCACACCACCGCGTACCCGCCGACCACCCACGGCGGCGTCCACAGCGCGGAGCCGAGCGCCGACGCGGCCAGGTAGCGCGGGAGCGGCATCCGGACGACGCCCGCGGAGACGGGGATCGCGTGCCGCAGCCCGGCGACCCAGTGCGCCGCGAACACCGCGAGCGCCCCGCGCCGGGCGACCATGGCCTCGACCCGCCGCAGCCGGTGTTCGCCGACCCGCCGCCCGATCCGCGAGGTGTAGACGCGGGGGCCGACGGTGCGGCCGATCCAGTAGTACACCTGCCCGCGCACGAAGATGATCAGCACGGCGACGGCCGCGCCGAGCCACAGCGGCATGCCCCAGAACGTGTCTCGCATGGCGTGGCGTCCTCGTCGCGTCGGCGTCCGTCGGCCCGATGTTAGGCAACCCTAACTCCCCCCACCCCCGAAGCCCCACCGCACCGTGAGCGCGCTCGCGCCCGAAGCGCGCGCGGGGTCAGTGGTCGGTGCGGGCGCGGATGCGGTAGAGGTCGTCGGCGGCGTCGTGGACGTCGGCGCCCAGGTCGAAGGCGCTGAACAGGTACAGGTCGTCGGCGGTCTCGATCTCCAGCAGGCGCGTGTGCAGCAGGAGCCTGCGGCGCTCGTCCACCCGGATCGCCGCGACCTCCGACCAGGGGACGCGGCGGCGGCCCGCGTAGCCGGTCACGACGGTCAGCCCGTCGGGGTCGGCGGCCACCCGGACGGGCGCGATCAGGTCGCGCGCGGCGAGCGCGGCCAGCCCGATCGCGGCGACCGCCGCGAGCAGCAGCAGCTGCCGGTCGGAGCCGGACAGGACGGCGAGGCCCGCGACGACGACGGCCGCCGCGCACTTCAGCGCCACCTGCGCGGGCGGCACCCGCCAGCGCTTCTCCTCACCCATGGTGGCCACGGTAGCGGGCCCGCGCCCGCGGGGCACCGGGCCTCCCCGGCGGACACAGTGCGGTGCCCCCCGAGTCCCGGGACTGGGCCGATGCGCGAAGTGCCCTGATTGGGGGCGGTCCGCGGCGGCGTTCCGGACGGCGGTTCGGTAGCGTCGTGGCATGCGACTCGGCGTGCTGGACGTGGGCTCGAACACGGTGCATCTGCTTGTGGTGGACGCCCACCAGGGGGCGCGCCCGCTGCCGGCGTTCTCCCACAAGGCCGAGCTGCGGCTCGCCGCCCACCTGGAGGACGGCGACCGGCTGTCGGCCGACGGCGAGGCGCGGCTGCGGTCGTTCATCGAGGACGCGCTCCAGATCGCCGAGGACAAGGGCGTGGAGGACCTGGTCGCGTTCGCCACCTCCGCCGTCCGGGACGCCTCCAACGGCGAGGAGATCCTGGAACGCATCAGGACCGAGACCGACGTCGACATCCACGCGCTGTCCGGCCCGGACGAGGCGCGGCTGACGTTCCTCGCGGTGCGGCGGTGGTTCGGCTGGTCGTCCGGGCGGCTGCTGGTGATCGACATCGGCGGCGGGTCGCTGGAGGTCGCGGCGGGCATCGACGAGGACCCCGACGTGGCGATCTCGCTGCCGCTCGGCGCCGGCCGCCTCACCCGCGACTGGCTCACCGCCGACCCGGCGCCCGCCGACGAGGTCCGCAAGCTGCGCCGGCACGTCCGCGCGGAGATCGCCCGGCATGTGGGGGAGGTCGCCAGGTACGGCGCGCCCGACTTCGCCGTGGCCACGTCCAAGACGTTCAAGCAGCTCGCGCGGATCGGGGGCGCCGCGCCGTCCTCGGACGGCCCGTACCAGCGGCGCGTCCTCCAGCACGCGGGCCTCACCGGGTGGGCGGACAAGCTCGCGCGGATGCCCGCGTCCGAGCGCGCCGACCTGCCGGGCGTGTCCGAACGGCGCGTCCCGCAGCTCCCGGCGGGCGCGATCGTCGCGGACGCCGCGATGGACCTGTTCGGGATCTCCGAGCTGGAGGTCTGCCCCTGGGCGCTGCGCGAGGGCGTCATCCTGCGCCGGCTCGACATGATCACCGGCTGAGTCGCGGGGGCTCACCAGTTGGGGTGGGCGATGGTGTGGCCGCTCGGCGTGACCTTCCGGTCGCCCGTCCCGTCGGCGCGGACGGCCCGCACGACCGGGGCCTCCACGGGGCCGCGCACGTAGCAGATCCACGCGCCGTCCCGCGACCAGGACGGGTCCATGTCGTGGCCGCCGCCCTTGGTGACCGGGCGCGCGCCCGAACCGTCGGCGTTCATGACCCAGATGTCGCCGCCCGGGGACGCGCCGCGCGTGTACGCGATCTTCGTGCCGTCCGGGGACCACTCCGGGTCCACCGCCCGCACGCCGTCGTCGGTGAGCCGCTTCCACGGCCCGCCCCGCCGCTCGGGGTCGAGCGTGTAGATCTGCTCGGCGCCGTCGCGCTTGCTCCAGAACACCATCGTCCCGGTGGAGGACCACATCGGGTCGTCCTTGTCGGACGCGTCGGTGGTGACCTGCCGCTCGCCGGTCCCGTCGGCGGACACCACGAAGATCTGCCGGACGCCGTCCTCCTCGACCATGCCCGCGAGGCGCGTGCCGTCCGGCGACCAGGTGACCCGGCCGCCCGCCAGCCGGTCGGTGACGCGACGCGCGCCGGTGCCGTTCGCGTTCATCACCCACGCCTCGTTCGTCCCGCCCGTCCTGCGGGTGAACGCGACGCGGTCTCCCTTCGGGGAACGCTCCGGCAGCATGTCGCAGGCCGGCCCGGTGACGAGGCGCGTCGGCGCGGCGGCGCCCGGCGTGTACGTGCCGATGTCGCCGTGGCACTCCTTCGGCCACCCGGGCGCGGTGTCGATCCGGACGAACATCGCCTCGTTCGGGAACGCGCCAGGGGCCCGCGGCTGCGACTGGCGCGCGGCGCCGCTCCCGCTCTTGTCCTTGTCGCCGTCCGAGCCGGCGAGCAGGAACACGCCGCCCGCCGTCGCCGCGACCAGCAGGGCGGCGGCCCCGACGAGCAGAGGCCCCTTCCGTGCGCGGCGCGGTGACGCGGCGGGGACCGGGCGCGGCGGCTCGGTCGGCGGCACATGCGGCGGCCGGACCGGCGGAGGCGGCACGGGCGACACCGCGCGCTCGCCGTCGCGGCGCGGCGGACGCGGCGCGCCGAGCGAGGTGTCCGTACGGCGCTCCCACGCGGGATCCGTGCCCCGCCCTTCCGTGCCCGGCTGTTCCGTGCTCCCGGGAGCCGGAGCCGGGCTCGCCGGTTCCGTCGGCGGATGCGGCACGGGGCGCTGCGGCGCCCACGACTCGCCGAGGGTGGCCGTCACGTCGGCCTCGCGCGAGCCGCCGACCAGGGCGAGGAGCAGGTCCTGCGCGGTCGGACGGCGTTCGGGCTCCTTGGCCAGCGCGGCGCCGACGAGCCCGGACAGGGACGGCGGCACGTCGCCGTACTCGGGGTCCGCGTGCACGGCGCGCGCGGCCATCACCTGGAACGAGCCCTGCCCGAACGGGTTGCGCCCGCTCGCCGCGAACGCCACCAGGCAGCCCCACGCGAACACGTCGATGGCCGGGCTGATCCGCTGGGTGAGGATCTGCTCGGGCGCGATCCACCCGGGCGTGCCGACGACCTGGCCGGTGCGGGTGTGGGAGCTCGCCATGTCGAGCGCGCGGGCGATCCCGAAGTCGATGACGCGCGGCCCGGAGATCGACAGCAGCACGTTGCTCGGCTTCAGGTCGCGGTGCACGAGCCCGGCGGAGTGGATCGCGACGAGCGCGGCGGCCACCCCGACCGCCATCCCGTGCAGCATCCCGGCGGGCAGCCCGCCGGTGTCGGACACGTACCGCAGCAGCGACGGGCCGTCGATGTACTCGGTGACCATGTAGGCGAGGCCGAGGTCCTCGCCGTGCTCCAGCACCTGCGCCGTGCAGAACGACAGCACGCGCTGCGCGTTGGCGGCCTCGTCGTGGAAGCGGGCGAGGAACGTCGGGTCGCCCGCCAGCTCGGCCCGCACCACCTTCACCGCGACCGGCCGGCCGTCGCCGTCGCGGCCGAGGTAGACCGCGCCCATCCCGCCCTCGCCGATCTTCGCCTCGATCCGGTAGCGCCCGACGCGGGACGGATCGTCCGGGCGCAGCGCGCGCAGCGGCTCCGCACCGGGCCGGGAACGCGGACCATCCATCGACGATCACCTCTCGCCACCCCGGGGCGCGCCCTCGTCCGGCCGCCCGTCGCGGCGGCTCGCGGCCCTCCGGTCCTCACCATGGCAGAGGACGGGGCGTCCCTGCCAGTGCCCGGAAAAGGTCAACGTTTCGCCAAGTCCATACCGCCCCCGAGCAAAACTCCGCCATGGCTCGTTCATGCCGGCTTTCACCGTTCCGGACGGGCATACGCTGGCGAATCAGTCGCACCGAACCAAGATCCGATCAACGGGACGGCGGGGGATTTCTTGATCTTGCGGACGGGCCGCGGGACGCGCGGAACGGCCTGCCGGGCACGGCCGCCCGGAGCGCGCGGACGGTGGGCCGCCGCGGCCGCGGCGCTGACCGCGGGCCTGCTGCTGGCCGGCTGCGGCGGCCACTCCGAGCGCCGCCCGCGCGCGGCGTCCGACGTCACCGCCGTCCACACCGTCGACGCCCGCGCCGTCCCCGGCCTCACCACCGTGACGCGCAACGAGCAGGACGACGTCCGCCACCTCTACGCCGCGTACCCGAAGATCCCGGGCGCCGACGCGCTCACCGCGGAGCTGGCCAAGGCGGTGGACGACCAGATCCGGCCGTTCGTCGCCGACACCTCCGACGACGAGTCGCCGCCGCTGCCCGGCGGCGGCGCGCCCGAGCTGAACGTCCAGTGGTCGCTCGCCGCCGCCGACGGCGACGTCGCGGGCGTCCGGCTCGTCACCTGGCAGTTCCTCGGCGCGTCCGGCGGCGAGGCGCGCCGCACGCTCTGGTACGACGGCCGCGCCCGCGCCGCGCGCTCGTCCGCCGACCTGCTGAACGGCGCGAAGGGACTGGAGGAGCTGGCCGCGCAGGTCCGCGACCGGCTCGGCTCGCAGGCCAACCCGGCGCAGGTCACGCCCGACGCGCGGACGTTCTCCTCGCTCGCGTTCAACGAGCGCGGCGACCTGGTCGTGGAGTTCGGCGACTACACCGTCGCGCCCGGCTCGGCGGGACGCGTCGCGGTCGCGCTCGACCGCTCGGTCTACGACCCGATGCTGTCGGAGTTCGGCCGCCGCGCCAGGGACGCGGCCCTCGCGCCGAACCCGCGGCTCGCGCTCGGCTCGCCGCTGTCGGCCCCGGCGCCCGGCTCGTCCCCGGCCGCGCCGCCCCCGGCGCCGGGCGCCCGCACCGACTGCTCCCGGCTCAAGTGCGTCGCGCTGACCTTCGACGACGGCCCCGGCCCGTACACCCGGCGGCTGCTCGGCATGCTCGCCCAGCGCCGGGCCCGCGCCACGTTCTTCGTCGTCGGCAACAACGCCGAGGCGCACCCCGACCTGATCCGCGAGGAGGCGGCGGCCGGGCACGAGATCGGCAACCACACCCAGAGCCACCGCGACCTGAGCCGCCTGCCGACCCTCCAGGTCAACTCCGACGTCCAGCGCACGCAGGACATCCTGCGCTCCGCCCTCGGCCGGCCGCCGACGCTGCTGCGGCCCCCGTACGGCGCGACCAACGGCACCGTCGCCAACGTCGCCAAGTCGCTCGGCCTCCGGCAGATCATGTGGAGCGTCGACACCGAGGACTGGCGCGATCGCGACGCGCGGATCGTCGCCGACCGGGCCGTCCGCCACGCGCGCCCCGGCGCCATCATCCTGATGCACGACATCCACAGCACGACCGTGGACGCCGTCCCGCGCGTCCTCGAACGGCTCGCCGGCAAGGGCTACACGTTCGCCACGGTCGACGACCTCCTCGCGACGCACAACGTCCCGCCGGGCGGCCGTTACGGCGGACGCTGACCCGCCGCGCCCGCCGCGCCCGCCGCGCCCGCCGCGCCCGCCGCGCCCGGCGTCCGCCCGCGTCCGGCGTCTGCCCGCGTCCGGCGTCTGCCCGCGCACGGCGCCCGCCCGCGTCCCCGCCGTCAGTGGAAGTTCCGGGCCTTGACGCGGCCGGGGACGGGCAGGCGCCGCAGCCGGGTCGCGCGGACGTTGGCGACGTTGTCGGCGCGTTCGAGGCGTCCGCTGACCAGCAGGGCCTGCGCGTCCACGGCCAGCCCGCGGTGCCGCTGGAACACCTGCGGCGGGCACACCACGTTGATGATGCCGGTCTCGTCCTCCAGCGTCATGAAGACGATGCCGCCCGCCGTCGGCGGCCGCTGCCGGTGCGTGACGAGGCCCGCGACGAGCACGTTCGTCTCGCCGGGCACGTCCGCGAGCCGTGCCGACGAGTACGCCCCGAGGTCGTCGAGCGACGCGCGCACGTGCGCGAGGGGATGGGTGGCGGACACGCCCGTCGCCCACAGGTCGGCGAGGGTCTCCTCGACCGGCGTCATCGCGGGCAGGCCGGGCGCCGTCGCGCCCGGCGCGACACCCTGGAGCTGACCGGGCCCCGTACCGGCGAGGGCGCCCGCCGCCCACAGCGCCTCCCTGCGCGACGGCGGAGGCTCGCCGTCGCGGACGCCGACCGTGCCGAACGCCCCGGCGGTCGCGAGCGCCTCCAGCGCCGCGGCGGGCAGCAGAACGCGGCGCACGAGGTCCTCCATGCTCGTGTACGGGCGTCCGGCGGCGATCGCCTCCGCGGCGCCGTCGCCGAGGTTGCGCACGCCGGTGAGTCCCCGGCGGAGCGCGGGCTGCGGCTGCGCGGGGGCGTGCGGGTGGGCGCGGCGGAGCGGCACGGGCTCCTCCAGCGTCGGGTGGGCGCCGCTCGCGTTGACGTCGATCCCCCTGACCTCGACGCCGTGCCGCTTGGCGTCCGCGATGAGCGACTGCGGGCTGTAGAACCCCATCGGCTGGTTGCGGACGAGCGCGGCGGTGAACGCCGCCGGGTAGTGCCGCTTCAGGTAGGCGCTGGCGTACACCAGGTGGGCGAAGCTCTGGGCGTGCGACTCCGGGAACCCGAACCCGGTGAACCCCAGGATCTTCTGGTAGACGTCCTCGGCGATGTCGGCGGGGATGCCGCGCTCGGCCATGCCGTCCAGGAGGCGGCGGCGGAGCCGTTCGACGCGTTCGGGCGCGCGCTTGGACCCCATCGCCTGGCGCAGCTCGTCGGCGTCGGCGGGGGAGAAGCCCGCGCAGTCCACGGCGAGCTGCATCATCTGCTCCTGGAACAGCGGGACGCCCAGCGTGCGGGCCAGCGCGGTCTCCATCAGCGGATGCGGGCAGGCGGCCGGCTCCAGGCCCTTGCGGCGGCGCAGGTACGGGTGGACCGACCCGCCCTGGATCGGGCCGGGACGGATCAGCGCGACCTCCACGACCAGGTCGTAGAACTCGCGGGGCCGCAGCCGCGGCAGCGTCGCCATCTGCGCCCGCGACTCGACCTGGAACACCCCCACCGTGTCGGCGTCGGCGAGCATCGCGTACACCAGCGGGTCCTCGGGCGGGATCGACTGGAGGTCGTACCGCGCCCCGTGGTGCTCGGCGACCAGGTCGAACGCGTCGTGCAGGGCGGCCAGCATCCCGAGCCCGAGCAGGTCGAACTTCACCAGCCCGGCCGCCGCGCAGTCGTCCTTGTCCCATTGCAGGACGCTGCGGTCCTCCATCCGGGCCCACTCGATCGGGCAGATCTGCCCCACCGGCCGGTCGGCGATGACCATGCCGCCGGAGTGGATGCCGAGGTGCCGGGGCAGCGACAGCATCCGCCCCGCGAGCTCCCGCACGGCGTCCGGGACGTCGGTCTCGCTGCCCACGGGGTCGCGCGGGTCGATCCCCTTCGACCAGGCGTCCTGCTGGCCGGGGGAGAAGCCGAGCGCGCGGGCGGCGTCGCGGACCGCCATCCGCGGCCGGTAGCTGATGACGTTCGCGACCTGCGCGGTGCACTCCCGGCCGTACTTGCGGTAGACGTACTGGATCGCCTCCTCGCGGCGGCGGTGCTCGATGTCGAGGTCGATGTCGGGCGGCCCGTCCCGGCCGGGCGACAGGAACCGCTCGAACAGCAGCCCGTGGCGTACGGCGTCGACGCCCGTGATGCCGAGCGCGTAGCAGACGGCGGAGTTGGCGGCCGAGCCCCGGCCCTGGCACAGGATGTCGTTGCGGCGGCAGAACGCGACGATGTCGTGGACGATCAGGAAGTAGCCGGGGAAGTCGAGCTGCTCGATGACGTCCAGCTCCCTGGCGATCTGCGCGTACGCTCCGGGCACCCGCTCGGCCTCCGGCGGGCCGTACCGCTCGCGCGCCCCTTCGGCCACCAGCCGCCGCAGCCAGCTCGCCTCGTCGTACCCGTCCGGGACGGGCCAGTCGGGCAGCCGCGGCGCGACCACCTCGAAGCCGAACGCGCACTCGCGCGCCAGCTCGACGGTCCGTTCGCGGACGCCCGGGAACCGCGCCAGCCGGGCCGCCATCTCGGCGCCGCTCCGCACGTGCGCCGTGCCGCTCGCGGGCAGCCAGCCGACCATCTCGTCCAGGCTCCGCCGCGCCCGTACGGCCGCCATCGCCTGGGCCAGCCGCGCGTCCGCCCCCGGCGCGGCGAAGTGCACGTTGTTGGACGCGACGACGTCCACGCCGACCCGTGCCGCCAGGTCGTGCAGGGCGTCGTTGCGCAGGTCGTCGTCGGGCTGGTCGTGGTCGACCAGCTCGACGAACACGTTGCCGCGCCCGAACATCCCGACCAGGCGGCGCAGCTCCCGTTCGCCCGCCTCCGGACCGCCCGCCTCCAGCGCCGCCGGGACGGGGCCCTTGCGGCAGCCGGTCAGCACGGCCCAGTGGCCGCCGTGCGCCGCCGCGAGGTCGTCCGTGTCGTACACCGGGCGGCCCTTCTCCCCGCCCGCGAGCTGCGCCCGGGTGATCTGCGAGCAGAGCCGCGCGTAGCCCTCCGGGTCGCGGGCCAGCACGAGCAGGTGCCGCCCCGCCGGGTCGGGCTCGCCGGTGCGCGGTCCCGGCAGGCCGAGGCCCAGCTCCGCCCCGAAGACCGTCGCGATCCCCGCCTCGGCGGCGGCCTGCGCGAACTGCACCGCCCCGTACATCCCGTCGTGGTCGGTGACGGCCATCGCCTCCACGCCGAGCCGCGCGGCCTCCGCGACCAGCGCCGCGGGGTCGCTCGCCCCGTCCAGGAAGCTGAACGAGGTGTGGCAGTGCAGCTCCGCCCACGGCACGCCGCCGAGGGGAACGGCCGCAGGATCACGGCGCGGCCGATGGCGATCCTGCGGCCGTCCGCCCGGCTCCGGGTCCCGGCCCCACGAGAGCCTGCGCTCGAACTCCCGCCACGGGACCGGCGGATTATCCCACCCCATCGTTCCCCCACATGGGCAGAACGCACCAGAAACGCGCATGAGAGCGGCGATGATCAGTCATATCCGCCTTCCACGTACCAGCGGCCCCCTCGACGGCCAGCAGGTACGCCGCGCCGCCGTCCGTCACCACCTGGAACCGGGCGCGCCGCCGCGACCGCTCCGGGTCCCACCAGCGCTCGTCCGCGGGCCACGGCCCCGTCCAGCCCGCCACCCGCGCCGCGGGCCCGCCCCGACCGCGACCCAGGCCGGCGGAGCCGACACCGCGCACCGCGCCGACACCACGACCGCCCCACCGTCCTCCCCGACCACCAGGCTCCTACGACCGTCCGGCCCGTGGGGGCCGTCCGGGCCGTCCGCACCGTTCGGGCCGTTCGGGCTCGTCGCGCTGGCCGCGCGGTTCGCGTTGGGCGCCCCGTTCGCGTTGGCCAAGCCGTTCGCGTTGGCCGAGCCGTTCGCGTTGGCCGTGGCGTTCGGGCTGGCCGTGCCGTTCGCGCTGGCCGCGCGCTTCGCGCCGTTCGGGCCAGCCGTGTTGACCGCGCCGTTCGTGCTGGCCGTGCGGTCCGCGTTGACTGTGCCGTTCGCGCTGGCCGTGGCGTTCGTGTTGACCGTGGTGTTCGCGTTGACCGTGGCGTTCGAAGTAGTAGGGGTGAGAGGGACGGGTGGGGCGCGGGTGGGACGGTGGTGGGGGACGGGGCGGGGACGCGGCCGGGCCATGGGCCGTCCGGTAGGCCGGCGGGCGGGAGGTCGCCGACCGGTACTTTGATCACCTGCTCGGCCGGGGCGCGGCCGTCCACGAGGACGGGGCGGGTGACGCCGCGGTGGCCCAGCAGCGCCTGGATGCGGTCGGCGGCGCGGGAGATCCGCTCGGTCACGCCGGTCCGGCCCCACAGGCCCTCCTGCCTGCCCTCGTCGGGGACGAGCTGGTCGGGCGCCAGTTCCAGCCAGGTGACGCCGCCCCACACCGCGCCGTCGTCCGCCGGGGCCTCGATGCCCTCTGGGTCGGCGCCCGCCGCCGGACGGCTCCGCCACGAGGAGAGCTGCCAGCGGACGCGTTCGCCGATGGCGAGCGTGGACAGCACGCCGTCGTGGCGCCACAGCCGCCGCAGGACCCGGCCGTCGGCGAAGCCGACCTCGACCTCCAGCCGGACGCAGGTCAGCCCGCCCGCCGCGAGTCCCTCGTGCAGCTCGCCGGCCAGCCGCTTGGCGGTGAACACCACCTGCTCGGCCTGCGCGGCGGGCGGGTCGAAGTCCGCGCGCACCGACAGGTCGGCGGGCGCGCGGGCAGGCGCGAGCGGGCGCGGCTCCTCGCCGCGCGCGAGCCGGTGCGCGAGCGCGCCGTCCGCGCCGAAGCGCCCGGCGACGTGCCCGGACGGCAGCGCGGCGAACGCGCCGAGCGTGCGGATCCCGAGGCGTCCGAGCAGATCGGCCAGCTCGGGCCGGTCGAGCACCGCCAGCGGGTAGGGCGCCAGGAACGCCGCCGCCTCGCCCTCCGGAACGACCAGCCCCCCTTCCCCGCCGAGCGTCCCGGGGCCGCCGCGGGCGGCGAGTTCGGCGGCGAAGAGGCCGTCGGCGATGCCCGAGCCGCAGTCGAAGCCCGCCTCCACGACCGCGTCCTGGACGAGGACGCGCAGCGCCTCCTCGCCGCCGTAGAACCGGGCCGCGCCCCGTACCGGGATCGCGCACAGCCCCGGCCGCACCACCTCCACCTTCGGCACCAGCTCCGCGACCGCCTCGACGACCCTCTCGAACAGCCGCCCCTCCGCGTCGGTGTCGCGCTCGCGCACGGCGAGCCCCGGGCAGCGCCGCTGGGCGTCGCGGAGCCGCTGGCCCCGGCGCACGCCCTCGGCCCGCGCCGCCGCCGTGCACGCCACGACCCGGTTCTGGAGGACGACCGCGCCGGGCGTCGCCGCGTCCACTCCGGCGGCCGTCGCCGGCCAGTCGGGACACCACACCGCGAGGACCCTGGTCACGCGATCTCCTCCGTCCCGTTCGGCAGCGCGGGACGTCCGACCACTTCGAGGCGGGGACGGCGCGTTCCGGACTCCGCCGCCGGGTCGGGCGCCGGGGAGACGCCGCCGTCCGGGCCGGGGAACCAGAGCCACGCGTCGCGGCCCCGTCCGGGCGCGTCGCGGCCCTCGGCCACCACGCGCGCGCGGCGGCGGGTCAGGCGGCCGTGGCCGTCGCCCAGCCCCTCCCACTCCGCCTCCTCGACGCGCATCCGCAGCCGCGTGCCCGGCCACTCGCGCGCGTGCGGGCCGGACAGCGTCAGGACGCAGCCGTGCTTGCGGGCCAGCGCCGACAGGCGTCGTACGGCCGTGGCCGGGGGCCGTTCCGGCGGACGGACCAGGACGAGCTCGACGGCCTCGACCAGCGCAGCCACCACGTCCGGCCAGCGTTCGCCCGGCTCGTCCACCAGCAGCAGCCGTTCGGGGGACGCGCCCATGCCGGTGGCCGCCGCGACCCCGAAGTCAGGCATTCCGACCACCGCACACCAGCCTCCCGTCCCTTCCTCGCCGCCGTGCCGGGACACGCCCGCGACCAGCGCCGCGCCGAGCGACGCCGCGCCCCGTCCGTCCAGCCCGAGGACCGATCCCGGCCGCAGCCCCCCGCCCGGCACCACGTCGCGGAGCGCGGGAAGCACCGGCACGAGGTCGCGACCGGGAACGTCCCCGACGAACCCGTCGAGCCCCGCCGCCACGCCCGCGAGCGCCGACCCGCCGGACGCCGACCCGCCGGACGCCGGGCCTCCGGGCGCCGGGCCTCCGGGCGCCGTGGCCCGGGCCGCCGGGCGGCCGGGGACCGCGTCCGTGAGCGCCGCCTCCGGCACGGTGCCTCCCTCCACGTCTCGCCCGACCGGGTCCGCACCTTCCCCCGACAATGTCGAACACAGGTTCGACTCATGTCAAGTCGTCGCAGGTCATCGCGGCGATCGCGGCGCGAGCCGGGGAAGCCGGGAAGCCTTGGGTGCAGGGGCCTGGCGAAGCCCCGCCACCCCGCGGATGTGACGCTGGTCACCAAATGATGGGCACCCGCGGGTAATGACTCGCGGCGCGACGATTCGCGCAGCGCCACCGGCGGTGAAGAGGTCGGAGAGACCCGCGAACCCGGACGAACGGAAACGACCCTCATGACCGACGAACGACCCCTGCTCCTGCGCGGCGGGACGGTCATCACCATGGACCCGTCCCTCGGCGTCCTCCCGCGCGGCGACGTCCTGGTCCGGGAGGGGACGATCGAGGCCGTCGCGCCCGGCATCGAGGTCGCGCCGGGGACGCGGGTCATCGACGCCGACGGGACGATCGTCCTGCCCGGCCTGATCGACGCCTACCGGCACGGCTGGCAGACCGTCCTGCGCGGCGTCGGCGTGGAGTGGACGCTGACCGACCACTTCGCGTGGATGTTCGGCGCGTTCGGCCCGCACGTCCGGCCGGAGGACGTCTACGCGGGCAACCTCGCCGCCGCCGTCGAGCACCTCGACGCGGGCGTGACCACCCTCGCGGACTGGTCGGACGCGTCCCGTACGCCCGAGCACGCCGAGGCCGCGATCGACGCGCTGCGGGACTCGGGCATCCGCGCCCGGTACGTCTACGCGGACGCGTTCGCCTCGCCGCAGAACTACGTGCCCACCGCGTACGTCAAGGAGCTCCACCAGCGGCTCGGCAGCGGCACCGGACGGCTGACCATGCAGGTGGCGATCGACCCGACTCTCGCGGACGGCTTCCCGGAACGCCGCGCCTGGGCGTTCGCCCACGAGCACGGAATCCCCGTCTACTCGCACGCCGGACAGTACGGGTGGGGCAACGAGGTCTACCTCAAGCAGCTCAAGAAGCACGGCTTCCTCGGCCCGACCAACACCTACGTGCACGTCGTGGCGGTGACCGGCGACGAGACGCGCGCGATCGCCGACTCCGGCGGGACCGCCGTCATGGCGACGCTCGGCAACCTGTGCCAGGGGCAGGGCTATCCGGCGATCACCCCGCTGCGCGAACTCGGCGTCCCCGTCGCGCTCGGCACCGACTCCGACGCGCGCCTCCGCCCGGACCTGTTCGCCGCGATGCGCGCCGCGCTGGCCGCCGACCGGGGGCGCGAGCACTCCCTCGCGCACCGCGCCGGGCACATCAACCCGGTCAACCGGCTCCGCTCGCGGGACGTCCTGGACGCCGCCACCCTCGCGGGCGCCCGCGCCGTCGGGCACGCGTCGGCGATCGGCACCGTCGCCCCGGGCCGCCGCGCCGACCTCGTCGTGCTGCGCCCCGACACCGAGTCGGCCGTCCCGTACGGCGTCGATCCCATCGCGCACGTCGTCTGGCAGGGCGCGCCCGAACGGGTGGACACGGTCATCGTGGACGGCGACGTGGTCAAGCGGAACGGCGTCCTCGCCGGCGTCGGCCTCGCCGAGGCCCGCGAACTGGCCCGCCGCACCCGCGACCACCTGATCTCCAAGGTCGGCGAGGACGCCTTCCGCGCCGCCGCGACCCGTCCCGCCGCCGACCCGGAGCAACGCCCCCGCAGATCGTTCCCGCCCGCCCCGAAGCCCGACGACCCCTGACCTCTCCCGCCGTTACCGAACGGGGGGTTTCATAGGATCGGGGGATGGAAGGTGACGTGCGGGCCGTCGCGTGGACGGGCGAGGGGCTCCGGCTCATCGACCAGACGGTGCTTCCCGAACGGCTGGAACTCCTCGACGTCCGTACGGTCGGCGCGCTGGTGGACGCGATCCGCAGGCTGGCCGTCCGGGGCGCGCCCGCGCTGGGCGTCGCGGGCGCGTTCGGCGTCGCCATCGCCCTGCGCCAGGCCGAACGGGAGGGCTGGGACGGCGCGCGGCTGGACGCCGCGATCGCGGAGATCCGCGAGGCCCGTCCCACGGCCGTGAACCTCGCCGCGGGCGTCGACCGGGTGCGGCCGTTCGCCGCGGACGGCGCGGACGCCGTCGCCGCCGAGGCGCAGGCCCTCCTGGACGAGGACGTGCGCGGCAACCGGGCGATCGGCGCGTACGGCGCCGACTGGATCCTCGCCCGCACCGGCGACCGGCCGCTGCGCGTCCTCACCCACTGCAACGCCGGAGCGCTTGCCACGGCGGGCTGGGGAACGGCACTCGGCGTCGTCCGCGAACTGCACGCGCGCGGCCGGATCCGGACCGTCCACGTGGACGAGACCAGGCCGCTGCTCCAGGGCGCCCGCCTCACCGCCTGGGAGCTGGAACGCGCGGGCGTCCCGTACCTGGTCCAGGCGGACGCCGCCGCCGCCGGAGCCGTTCTGCGGGGCCTGGTGGACGTCGCGGTCATCGGCGCCGACCGGATCGCCGCCAACGGCGACACCGCCAACAAGGTCGGCTCCGCCGGAGTCGCCCTGGCCTGCGCCGACGCCGGGATCCCGTTCGTCGTCGCGGCGCCCTGGAGCACCGTGGACCTCACCGCCCGCGACGGCGCGGCCATCCCGATCGAGGAGCGCGCCGAGGACGAGGTCCTGACCTGGGACGGCGCGCGCACGGCCCCCGAGGGCGCCCGCGGTTTCAACCCCGCGTTCGACGTGACCCCCGCCCGCCTGGTGTCGGCCCTGGTCACCGAGACGGGTGTGCTGGAGGTCTCGGCGGGTACGACCCCGAACCGGTCGACCCACCCCTGACCCCGGTCGAGCGAACCGCCCCGCCGCGGCGGCCCCTCCACCCGGGGACCTCCGGCCGGGGACTTCCGGCCGGGTGGTGGTCTCCTCCGACGGGGGGCCTCCGACAGGGGCCTCCGGCCGGGAACTTCCGGTCGGGAACTTCCGGTCGGGGACCTCCGGCCGGGGACCTCCGGCCGGGGGCCTCCGGCCTGGGACCTCCGGCCGGGTGGTCTCCTCCGGACCGAGGCGGCCTCTTCCGACCGGGGTCAGGGGTGGGTCGACCGGGGCCTCCTCCGACCGGGGCGGCCTCTTCGGCCGTCTTTCGCGGTCACGGGCATCCGGGCCCGGGCCAACGCATCCTTCAGGAGCCCGCCATGGCACTGACCGTCGCGGTGACCGGCCCCACCGGAGAGATCGGCACGTCCGTCGTGCGCGCGCTGGAAGCGGACGAGCGGGTCGCGCGCGTGCTCGGCATGGCGCGCCGCCCGTTCGACCCGGCCGCCCGGGGCTGGCGCAAGACCGAGTACCGGCAGGGCGACATCCTCGACCGCGGGGCCGTCGACGCCCTGGTCGGGGCCGCCGACGTCGTGGTGCACCTCGCGTACGTCATCCTCGGCACGCGCGAGGAGAGCCGCCGCGTCAACCTCGACGGCACCCGCAACGTGTTCGAGGCGACCGCGGCGGCCGAACGTCCCGGACGCCTCGTCTACACCTCCTCCGTCGCCGCGTACGGCTACCACGCCGACAACCCGGCCCCGCTGACGGAGGACGTCCCGGTGCGAGGGTCGTCCGAGCACTACTACTCGGCGCAGAAGGCCGCCTGCGAACGGCTCCTCGCCGAGACCACCGAGGGCCTCGACGTCTACGTCCTGCGCCCCTGCATCGTGGCCGGACCGGACGCGACCGTGCTGCTGCGCAACCTGCCGTGGGAGCAGGCCGCGCCGTACGTCCCCGAGCCGCTGCGCCGCGCCCTCGGACTCGTGCCGGGGCTGCGGCCGGTGATCCCCGATCCGGGCGTGCGGTTCCAGCTCGTCCACCACGACGACGTGGCGTCGGCCGTCGTCGCGGCCGCCGCCGGGGACGGCCCGCCCGGCGCCTACAACCTCGCCGCCGACGACGAGATCACCATGGCGGACTTCGCCCGCGCGGTCGGCGCCTACGCCGTCCCCGTCCCGTCCGAACTGGTCGGCGTGGCGTCCGCGCTGGTGGACGCGCTGCCGCTCGTCCCGGCCAAGGCCGAGTGGATCCACGCCGTCCGGCACCCGATGATCATGGACACCGGCCGCGCCCGCCGCGCCCTCGGCTGGACCCCGCGCCACACCGCCCACGAAGCCCTCACCACCATGACCACCCGCTGACCCCCCGTTCTACGGGGCCCGCCCGAGCCCGCCCGCTCCCGGGTACGTCCCGTTCGGAAGGAATCGCCCACCTCCTCGTAGGCCCCGTCCGAGAGGTGACCGCCCGCCCTCGGCGCGCCAGACCGGCAGGTGACCGTCCGCTTCCCCGGACGTCCCGTCCGGAGGGGATCGCCCGTCGCCGCCGTCCTGTCCGAGAGGTGACCGTCCGCCTCCTCATACAGCCCGTCCGGAAGGGATCGCCCGCCGCCGTACGCCCTGTCCGTGAGGTGATCGCCCGTCCTCGGCGCGCCCCGGCCAGCAGGCGACCGCCCGCCTCCCCGTACGGCCCGTTCGGAAGGAAATCCCCGCTGCCGTACGTCCCGTTAGAGAGGTGACCGACCGCTCCCGCACGCCCTGTACGAAACGTGGCCGCGCGCCTTCCGCCTAGTTTTCGCCGTTCTCGTCCGGCGGGGTGGCGGGGGCCGGGGTGGTGGGTCAGCTCCTCAGTGGGTTGAGAAGGCGTAGACCGTGGTGGCCTCGAACGTCTCGCCGGGGCGCAGGACGGTGGACGGGAACGCCGGGTGGTTGGGCGAGTCGGGGAAGTGCTGGGTCTCCAGGCAGAACGCGTCGCCCTGGCGGTAGACGCGTCCGCTCGTTCCGGCGAGGGTGCCGTCCAGGAAGTTGGCCGTGTAGAGCTGGACGCCCGGTTGCGTCGTGCTGACCTCCAGGACGCGGCCGGTGCGCGGCTCCGTCACGCGGGCCGCTCGGGTGAGCGTCCCCGGTCGGCGCTGGTCGAGGACGAAGTTGTGGTCGTAGCCGTGTCCGATGAGGAGCTGCGGGTCGTTGTCGCGGATCCGTTCGCCGATCGCGCGGGACGCGTGAAGTCGAACGGCGTGCCTTTGACCGGGTCCAGCGCACCCGTGGGGATCTGCGTGGAGTCGACCGGGGTGTAGCGGGAGGCGTCGAGCTGGAGGCGGTGGTCGTACACGTCGCCCGTGCCCTCGCCCGCGAGGTTGAAGTAGGAGTGGTTGGTCAGGTTGACGACGGTGGCCTTGTCGGTCGTCGCGCGGTACCCGATCCGCAGCTCGTTGTCGCCGGTCAGCGTGTAGGTGACGGTCGTGTCGAGGGTGCCGGGGTAGTTCTCCTCGCCGTCCTCGCTGGTGTAGTCGAGCCGCAGGCCGACGGTGCCGTTCGTCCGGACGGGCTCGGCCCTCCACACGCGCTTGTCGAACCCCTTCAGCCCGCCGTGCAAGCTGTTGGGGCCGTTGTTGACGGCGAGCTGGTAGCGCTTGCCGTCCAGGGTGAAGCGGCCCTTCGCGATCCGGTTGGCGTAGCGGCCGATCAGGGCCCCGAAGTACGGGCCGCCGTTCTTGTCGACATAGTCCTGGAGCGTCGGGAACCCGAGCACGACGTTGCCGCTTCGGCCGTGCCGGTCGGGCACTTCCAGCGTCTGCACGATCCCGCCGTACGTCAGGATCCGCACCCGCGCGCCCCGCCCGTTCGCGAGCGTGTAACGGTCCACGGCGGTGCCGTCGGGCAGCCTGCCGAACGCCTCCTTGGAGATGGTCGGTCCCTTCCCTCCGGGCGCGTGTGCGGCGGGGCGGCCCCCGCCGGTACGGCCGACACGGCCAGTGCCGCACCGGCCGCGACGGCTCCGGCGATCGCGATGACGCTCTTCATGGCCCTCCTCGGTCCTCCACCCGGACGCGAGGTCACGGCCGGGACGCTACCAGCACGGCGGCACGGCGCAGCCTGCCCCGCCGTGCGACACAGTCCGCACCGCCCGTACGGCGCCGTCCGTGCCTGCCGTACGGCGCAGTCCGCACCGTCCGTACGGCGCAGTCCGCACCGTCTGAACGGCGCAGTCCGCACCCGCCGTGCGGCGCAGCCCGCACCCGCCGTGCGACGCAGTCCGCACCGTCCGTACGGCGCAGTCCATGCCTGCCGTACGGCGCATCCGCACCGTCTGAACGGCGGAGCCCGCCCCGCCGCCCGGCGCAGATCGCACCGCCCGCCCGACGCAGTTCGCACCGTCTGCGCGGCGCAGCCCGCCCCGCCGTGCGACGCGGACCGCCCCGCCGTGCGGCGCAGACCGCCCCGCCGTGCGGCGCAGTCCGCACCCGCCGCCCGAAGCGGTACGGACCGCCCGTACGGCGCAGTCCGTGCCCGCCGTGCGATGCAGTCCGCACCGTCCGTGCGGTGCAGGTCGCTCTGGCCGTACGGTGCCGCGCCCGGACCGTACGCCGCGATCACCGCGAGATCCAGCGCCACTGCCGGATCCGACCACCGGCCCCCGCTCGGGCCAGTGGGCGGATCCCGCGCGATCCGGCCCGCGGCCCCCGGTCGATCCGGTCCGCGGGCCCCGGTCGGTCCGGCTGGCAGGTCCGGTCGGTCCGCCCCGCGGTCCTTCGTCGGTCCGGCCCGCGGCCCCCGGTCGATCCGGTCGGCGGTCCTCGGCTCGGTGTGCTCCGCGGGGCGGGGTGGTCCGTCTTGAAGTAGGTGGACCGGTCGGTCTAATCTGCTGGGCATGGCCGGACGGGGAGAGACGCGTGAACGGGTGCTGCGTACGGCGGCGGAGCTGTTCCAGCGGCAGGGGTACCACGGGACCGGGCTCACGCAGGTGCTCGCGGAGAGTCGCGCGCCCAAGGGGTCGCTGTACTTCCACTTCCCGGACGGCAAGGAGCAGCTCGCCGCTGAGTCGGTCGCGCTGTCGGGCCGGGAGCTGGCGCAGGCCCTGCGGGCCGCGGCGGGTGAGGCGTCCGATGGGCGGGCGGGGATCGTCGCGCTGGGGGAGTACTTCGCGCGCGCCCTGGAGGAGTCGGACTTCAGCAAGGGGTGCCCTGTCGCGACCGTTGCGCTGGAGACGTCCGCCGCGAGCGAGCCCATCCGTACGGCCTGCGAGGGCGCCTACGGCGACTGGCTCGACGGGATCACCGAGGCGCTCCGCGGCTGGGGCGTCCCGGACTCCCGCGACGTGGGCGAACTCGTCCTCTCGTCGCTCCAGGGCGCGGTCATGCTGGCGCGCGTACGGCGCGACGCCGGCGTCATCAGGACGGTCACCGCGCGGCTCGCCGAGCTGGTGCCACGGGCTTGAAAGGGAGACCGATGCGCGTCCACCACCTCAACTGCGGTTCGCTGGCGGAGATCGAGCCCGTCGACGGCGACGGCGCCCCCATGCGGGCGGTCTGCCACTGCCTGCTCATCGAGACCGACTCGGACGGGCTGGTGCTCGTCGAGTCGGGCATCGGGACGTACGACATCGCGCACCCCGCCGAGACCCTCGGCGAGGAGTGGACGGCCTTCGCCGCGCCCGTCCTGGACGTCGAGGAGACGGCCGTCCGCCAGGTGGCGCGGCTGGGGTACGACCCCGCCGACGTACGGCACGTGGCGCTCACCCACTTGCACCAGGACCACGCGGGCGGGCTGCGCGACTTTCCCCGTGCACGCGTGCACGTACGCGCGGCCGAACTCGACGCGACGCCCCGCGACAACCCCCAACTCGCCCACGGGCCGGACTGGGTCACGTACGCGGACGGCGGCGAGACCTGGTTCGGCTTCGCGGGTGTGCGCGGTCTGGAAGGCGTCTCGGCGGACGTCCTGATGGTGCCGCTCGGCGGGCATTCGCCCGGCCACGCGGGGGTGGCCGTGAACGACGGGGGCCGCTGGCTCGTCCACGCGGGCGACGCGTACTTCCACCACGCCGAGATCGACCGCCCCGAGCCGCGCACCCACCCGCTCATGGAACTGGTGCAGGCGAACGCCGAGACCGACCGCGACCTGCGCCTCGCCAACGTCGACCGCCTCCGCACCCTCGTCCTGGCGAACGCCCTGGACACGATCTCCGCCCACGACCCCTGGCAGATCCAGCCCCACGTGGTCGCAAGTGGGGCATGAGCATCAGGTGAGGCGGTGGGTCAGGGAGGTGTGGCGGCGGCCCGCGCCGGGGGTGCGGACGGCGGCGGCGAGCGCGCGGCGGGAGCCGACGAGGACGACCAGCTTCTTGGCGCGGGTGATGGCCGTGTAGAGCAGGTTGCGGCGCAGCATCGTCCAGGAGGCGGTGGTGATCGGGATGACGACGGCGGGGTACTCGCTGCCCTGTGAGCGGTGGACCGTGATGGCGTACGCGTGGGTGAGCTCGTCGAGTTCGTCGAAGGCGTAGTCGATGCTCTCCTCCTCGTCGGTGAGGACCGTCAGGGCGTGGTCTTCGAGGGACACGGACGTGATGGTGCCGACCGTCCCGTTGAAGACTCCCGCCGCGCCCTTGTCGTAGTTGTTGCGGAGCTGGATGACCTTGTCTCCGGTGCGGTAGACGCGTCCTCCGTAGCGGCGTTCGGGACGGGAGTCATGGTGGGGGGTGAGGGCCTCCTGGAGTCGCAGGTTGAGGGCGCCCGCGCCCGCGTGGCCGCGGTGCGTGGGCGTGAGGACCTGGACGTCGCGCCGGGGGTCGAGGCCGAACCTGCGGGGGACGCGGTCGGCGACGACGTCGACGGTGAGCGCGGCGGTCTCCTCGGCGTCGTCGCAGGGGAACAGGTAGAAGTCGGGGAAGCCGTCGGTGCGGGGGTGCTCGCCGCGGTTGACGCGGTGGGCGTTGACGACGATGCCCGACCGCTCCGCCTGGCGGAAGATCTTCGTCAGCCGTACGCGGGGAACGGCCTCGGCGGCGAGGAGGTCGGCGAGCACCTCGCCGGCGCCGACGGACGGAAGCTGGTCGACGTCGCCGACCAGCAGCAGGTGCGCGCCGCGCGGGACGGCCTTGACCAGCTTGTTGGCGAGGACGAGGTCGATCATGGAGCACTCGTCCACGACGACCAGGTCGGTGTCGAGCGGGTCGTCCCGGTCGAACCGGGCGTCTCCGCCCGGCTGGAGCTGGAGCAGGCGGTGCACGGTGGACGCCTCGTGCCCGGCCAGCTCGGCGAGGCGCTTGGCGGCGCGGCCGGTCGGCGCGACGAGGGTGATCCTCGCGCGCTTCGCGGCGGCGAGCTCGACCACGGACCGCACCGTGAAGCTCTTGCCGCAGCCGGGCCCGCCGGTCAGGACGGCGACCCTGGACGTGAGCGCGAGCTTGACCGCCTCCTCCTGCTCGGGGGCGAGGGCGGTGCCGGTGCGGCCCTTGAGCCAGCCGAACGCGCGGGCCCAGTCGACGCCGGCGAACGCGGCGAGCCGGTCGTCCCGCGCGTCGCGCAGGTCGCGCAGCCCGCGCGCGAGGGAGAGCTCGGCCCGGTGGAACGGCACGAGGTAGACGGCCGGGACGGTGGCCGCCTCGTCGCCGGGCACCGGGACCCGCTCGCGCACGACGCCCTCGTCCGCCGCCAGCCGGTCGAGCGCCGGGCCGATCAGTTCGCGGGGGACGTCGAGGATCTGCTCGGCGGCGGTGATCAGATTGGGCTCGGGCAGGAAGCAGTGGCCGTCGTCGGCGGCCTCGGACAGCGTGTGCCGCAGGCCCGCCTGGACGCGTTCGGGGCTGTCGTGCGGGATGCCGACGGCCCGCGCGATGGTGTCGGCGGTCTTGAACCCGATGCCCCAGACATCGGCGGCCAGCCGGTAGGGCTCGCGGCGCACCGTCGCGATCGACGCGTCGCCGTACTGCTTGTAGACGCGCACGGCCAGGGACGTTGAGACGCCGACCCCCTGGAGGAACACCATCACCTCCTTGATCGCCTTCTGCTCCTCCCAGGCGTCGGCGATCCGCCTGGTCCGCTTCGGGCCGAGGCCGGGCACCTCGACGAGCCGCGCGGGCTCCTCCTCGATGATCCGCAGGATGTCGACGCCGAAGTGACCGACCATGCGGTCGGCCATCACCGGCCCGATCCCCTTGATCATCCCCGAGCCGAGGTAGCGGCGGACGCCCTGCACGGTCGCGGGCAGCACGGTGGTGAACGAGTCGACCTCGAACTGCCGCCCGTACTTCGGATGCGACCGCCAGCGCCCGCTCAGTCGCAGGCTCTCGCCCGCCTGCGCCCCCGCCAGGGTCCCGACCACGGTCAGCAGGTCGGGCCCCGTGCGCTCGGTGGCGACCCGCGCGACGGTGTACCCAGTCTCCTCGTTCGCATAGGTGATCCGTTCAAGCACCCCTCCAGAACGACCTGCCGCGCCCTTCCACCGCTCTCCTCCACCCCACGCCGTCCCCCGTCCCGCCCGATCCGCCCGGCCCGCTCGTCGTCACGGACCCGATGATGGCGGACACCTCCGACACCCGAAACCCAAACCCCGGCCTGTGGATAACCCACCCCCGCCCCAGACCACAGCCTGACGAGACCTCACCCGCCCGGCCAGCCGTACGGGCCGTTCACCCGTCCACCTCGAACCACACCGTGTGGCCCCCGGCCGCCTCACACCAGGAATCCCACCGGTCTGACAGGCCATCGACCAGCAGCAATCCCCGACCGGGACGCGGCCCGGTTGGAGCGCACCCCGGGACGACGGGCTCTTTAATCCACCTCGGCTTTCCCCGGGGCTACCGACGTCGATGTGGTCTACATGGAGACGATCGGCGGAAACCTCTGGGTGGACAAGCCCGAGGAGGTCGCGCAGTACACCACCGCTTTCGATCATCTGCGAGCCGTCGCGCTCAGCCCCGACGAAACCCGAGATGTGCTTGATGCAACGATTTACAAACTTTGGCGACCGTCAGGGGAGGGGCGGGATGAACCCTCCAGAACTACCCGTGCAGTGTGGCGTACCAGCTTGCGCAGCCAGCAAACGGCGCGTGCGTGGAGATCGCCTCGATCCCGGGGTCTGTGGTGGTCAGGGACGGCAAGGCCCCAGCGGGCCCCTGCTGTCCCTCCCACTCTCCGTGGCGGGGCTTCGTCGAGCGCGTGAAGTCCGGCACGTACGACCTGTAGAGAGAATCGCGGATCGGTGCCCGCCGCGCGGCGGCTCGCCTCGGTGTTCGCCCATGTTGACGCGGCCTAATTCCCACGGTATGCACTCCACACACCACGGTGGGGGCCCGGCCTCTCATTGCCGTTGGGACGGGCCGGACATGACGGCGGCTGATTCTTGGTGACATGGTGAGGGGCCCGTGGCGACTTGCTTCGACACGCTTGTTCGCGAGGGTGCGCGGGCTCGGCGCGATACTGCGAACGTGGCCGATAAGTTGGTGCGCCGTATTGCTGCGGGCGAGTGGGCGGCGGAGGACAGCTTGGCAGCGATGGAACGGCTGGCGCGGCACTGCGGCGGGAGTCGGTATGCGGCGGTCGCCGGCTCCCTATCCTCCACAGTGCAAGCTCCGATCCCGCTCGCCGTGTCAGAGATAACGAAGGGCCCATGATGAACGAGACGCCTCGCCGGAGCCGCAGGCTGGTACTCAAAGACCATGTGGGGGTCGCCGATGTCAACGCGTTCGCCGACGCCCGGGATTGGACGGTGCTCGGCACCGTCGAGCGGGACCCAGAGAAGGGCTTCTTCTTCGAAAA
This sequence comes from Actinomadura sp. J1-007, assembly GCF_009793335.1. Classification (GTDB taxonomy): domain Bacteria; phylum Actinomycetota; class Actinomycetes; order Streptosporangiales; family Streptosporangiaceae; genus Spirillospora; species Spirillospora yumaensis. The sequence continues at coordinate 317,603 of NZ_WING01000002.1, forward strand.
GAAATGGGCGGCACGGGCGGGAGTGTCGATGCATTACATCGTGGACGAATTCTTGGGCGAGCGGTACATGATGGCCATGAGCCGGCACGGCAACCCCGACCGCGAACTCACCCGCCTCAGTGCCGGTCTCGACACATGGTCCCTTGACGAGGCCCTTTTCCAGTTCGACGCGAGTGTCTACGGGGCCGACAAGGAGCGCGCGGTGCGGCTCCTCGCGGCGATCTCCCCCGCTTCGGCGGACCAGTCGATCGTTGAGCGTGTCATCAAGGCGTCCGGAAGCCGCTACAAGGGCGTTCGGCTTGCCGCGGTCTGGGCCATGGCATACGCGGACTGGCCGGAATACCGGGAAACACTGGCGTCCGTCGCCGTTCGCGATACGGAAGAGGAGATTCGTCGGGACGCGGAGTCGATCCTGGAAGACTGGAAAGGGCGTATTCCGTCGCTCCCCGCCCCTCCCGCTTGAGACGGCCCTTGTGAACGGCCGAAGACCAATCCCCATATAGACCCGTCGACGAACTCGCCGTCCACGCGCGCCGACGAACGCCGCAGCCCGCTCCCCGACCCTGAGCGGACGCCAGCACCCAAGTACCGGACGCTTCGTGTTCCGCCGCATGACGACCGTTCTCGGCGGGAAGATCATCGGCGACAACATGCGCACCCCGCAGGCGGCCGCCGCGGGAGTGGGTGGCCGAGGTCCCACCGGCAGGGTGCCGGACGCCTACAAGGCATGCCTGCGCAACCTGCCGGACGCGCTCGACTTCGAGTTCCTGCTGACCAGGCGGGGAGTTGCTCGTGGTCGAGACGCTGATGCTCGGCGGCGGGTCGACTGAGGAGACACCGAATATGACCGACAGTGGTTTCGACCAGATCTTCCCTCTCGGGGAGCCCAACGACGCGTTCGCGCAGTACTTCGTCGGGCAGAGCTACCTGGCCCCGCTGACCGGCGGGAGCGTCCCGGTCAGCAACGTGAGCTTCGAGCCGGGCTGCCGCAACAACTGGCACATCCACCACGGCACTGCGGGAGGCGGAGACCAGATCCTGCTGTGCACCGCGGGCAGCGGCTGGTACCAGGCGGAGGGCGAGGACCCGGTCGGCATGGAGCCCGGGACCGTGATCCGGGTGCCGGCCGGAACCAAGCATTGGCACGGCGCGAAGGCCGATTCGTGGTTCTCCCACGTCGCCTTCATCACGCCGGGCGAGGACGTCGGCAACGAATGGCTCGAACCGGTCACCGACGAGGTGTACGGCGCACTGGGGAACGGGGAGAACGCATGAGCATCCTGGAGGAGACGTACACCCTGTCGAACGGCGTCGAGATCCCCAGGATCGGGCTCGGCACGTGGTTCATCGATGACGACAAGGTCGCCGGCGCAGTCCGTGCGGCCGTCGAGACCGGCTACCGCAACATCGACACCGCCCAGGCTTACGGCAACGAGCGCGGCGTCGGAGAAGGGGTGCGCACCGCGAGCGTCCCCTACGCCGAGGGCAACCGCCAGGCATGGCGGGCCCTTGAAGACGCGCACAAGGCAGGAAAGCTGCGCTCCATCGGCGTCTCGAACTTCCTCCAGGAGGACCTGGAGAACATCCTCGCCTCCGGTACGGTCGCTCCGCACGTCAACCAGCTGCTCGTCCACGTCGGCAACACCCCGTCCGACCTGATCTCCTACTGCGAGTCGAAGGGCATCCTCGTCGAGGCGTACTCACCGATCGCCCACGGCGAGATGCTGAAGAACCAGGACGTGGCGGCGATGGCCGAGAAGTACGGCGTGACCGTCCCCCAGCTGTGCATCCGCTACACGCTCCAGTTGGGCACCGTGTCGCTGCCGAAGACCGCCGACCCCGACCACATGCGTTCCAACGCAGAGGTCGACTTCGAGATCTCGGAGGCGGACATGGCTGCGCTGCAGCGCCTGGAGGCCCGGGACTACGGCGAGCACAGCGAGTTCCCCGTCTACTCGGGCAAGTGAGAGGCCGCGCTGATCGCTTTTGTGGTCGGTGTGCAACACCACGGCTTCATAGCCGAGGGACCGGGCGGCTTGTGTCCGCCCGTGCGTGATCAGGACTTGGCCGGAAGCCGACCGGTTACCGGGGAATGAGCGAGCCGGGGAACAACGAACACAGGAGTTCTTCCGGCGCGGCCGTGGTCCGGTCGCTTGACGCGCCGTTGGGCAAGGGTGGCCTGGCCTTGTCGCTTGAGAACGAGGGCGGGTTCCTTCAGATTCTCGCTATGACGCTTCTGGTAGAGCCCGGGGCCGACTCCCCGAAGAGCAGGTCAAGGAATGCGGTGTTGTTCAGCAGTTCCGGATGGTCTTCAGTGAGGCGGGTCAGGCTGGTGTTGAGGAAGCTCCACAGTGCGGTGAAGAACTCGGGTCTGCTGGTGGATGACCCCGTCGCCGTAGGTGCGGGTCACCTGGACCTCGACATCGGTGACGATGATCTTCACTACGTCGTCCTGGTCGAAGAACGGAACGCTGCCGCGTCCTTTGGCGATGGCATCGGAGAAGGCGCGTGGGAAATAGGTTACGACGTTGAGCAGGCTGAGGTGACCGGACTCGCTACCGGCAGTGCTGAGATCCACTGATCCCGACCGCAAAATGAGCCTGCCGGGGAACAGCGAGTACAGCAGGTTTCCCGAGTCGGCCGTGGCCAGATCGACGGGTTCTCCGTTGGGCAGGAGATTTCCCCGGCCCTCCCGCTCGAAATCTATGATCATGTTCATTCGGGATATCTGTCGGTCGGAGACGGGTGAATGGCGCTGAACCGGCCGACCATACCTGGAGGCGCCTCGTGGATCTCGCCGGGCCGTTCCAGAGCCTCCGAGCTGCCTGGGGCGGTCCAGTCACCGGAGCACCGGCGAATGCGGGTCCGCGCTTCGGGACATCGTAAGGCGTGACGGGTGCTGCTTCTTGGAGACGGTGTGAGGTGCGTCGCGGATGAGTGGGCGGCGGGGATGGTGTCAGTTCTTGAGGGTTAGGTGGGGGAGGTTGAGGCCGGTGAAGGCGTTGGCGGTTACGCCGCGGAGGCGTTCTGACCAGACCAGGTGGGCGTGGGCCGACCAGAGGGGGATCGCGGGCATGTCGCGGAGGAGGGCGGTCTCCGCGAGGCGGGCGGGGATCACGCCTTCGGACGGGGTGGGGGCGCGTTCGGCCTCGGAGATCAGGTCGGTGGTGTAGTCGTCGAGGCCGGGGACGGCGTTCTGGAGGGGGGCCAGCGCGGCGACGGGGGCGGGGTAGGGCGCCTCTGAGTGGACGACGAACGGGCCGTTCACCTTGTGGGTGTTCAGGGCGGCGGGGAGGTCGGGGACGGGGTTCGGGCGCGTGTCCAGGCCGAGTTCCTTGCGGAGTTGGTCTGCGACGGCCTTCACCCAGGCGTCGTCACCGGAGTTCGACTGGTACCAGAGGGGAACGGGCCGGACAGGCCGTTCGCGTCCTTGAGGGCGGAGATGGCGGCGGCGGAGTCGTGCACGCAGTGGCGGCACTGGCCTTCGCGGTGGCCGGGGATGATTCCGGGCGGGACGAACGAGTTGGCAGGGGAGTACTGGTGGCCGAGTGCTCCTTCGGTCACGGCGCTCCGGTCGATCGCCATCGAGATGGCGTGGCGCAGGGAGGGCGACGAGAGACGCGCCTCCCAGGCGGGGAACGCCAGGTAGGTCAGCGCGCGGCCGGGGACCGCGAGGTGGCGGCCCCGGAAATCCGAGTCCATCGACTCGTGCCGGTTGGGCGGTACCGCGGTGGCGATGTCGAGGTCGCCCGCTTCCACCGCCGCGTACTGGCGGGCGTCCGGCATCGCCTTGACGACGATCGAACGGCCGCCGGACAGGCGTTCCAGAACGATCCGGCGGCCGTCGTGCGCGCGCACGCGGAGCGGGCCGTTGCCGATCGGGAGGCGCGCGTAGGACGACCAGTCCCGCGACCGCAGGACGCCGTCGGGCATCGGCAGGAACGCCGGGTCGCCCAATAGTGAGGGGAAGCCGTTGAACGGGCGGTCGAGCGTCACCTCGAACGTCCGGTCGTCCTTGACCTTCAGCCCCGCGACGTCCTTGCCGTGCGCCTTCGCGCCCTTCACCCGGGCGACGTCGGTGAACAGGGACGCGCCGTGCCAGCCCTCGCTCAGCACGGCCGTCCACGCGCCGGTGAACGATCTGGACGTCACCGGCGTGCCGTCGTGGAACCTGCCGCCCTGCCGCAGCCGCACCGTCCAGACCCGCCGGTCCGGGCTGGTGACCGACTCGGCGGCGGCGTTGACGGGGGCGCCGCTCGCCGGGTCGTACGCCACCAGGCCCGTCCACACCGCGCCCGCGAGCATCCGCCCGGACGCGTCGCGCACGTCGCCGGGCAGCAGCGTCGCGGGCGGCGCGGCGCCGACCAGGACGCGGGGGTCGGCGGGGTCGCTCAGCGCCTTCATCGCGACGACGGGCGCCGCGACCACGGCCACCGCGCCGGCGAGGAGGGCGGCGGTGCGCTGGGCGCTCTTCAACGGGCCACTCCTCGGCTCGGCGGTCGCCGGTGAGAGTACGGCACGTCCCCGGAGCGCGGAAGGCCGGCCGCGCCACCTGTGACAGCAACGACATGTGCTGACGCTCCTGAGGCCAATTCGTGACTCGTCGCCCATTGATCATGGCCGTCCCGGTGTTCACACTGGGCGCTGCGTAGACTCGCTCGAAGTGGAGGCGCCATGCCCCGCAAACCTGTCAGCACGAGACGCGCGGCCCAGGGCGCCGGCGCGGTCGCCGCCTCCCTGGCGCTGATGGCGGGCACCGCCTGGGCCTGCCCGCCCGAGCCCGGCTATCCGCAGGCGTCGAGTGCCGGGAAGGGCGCCGAGGCGCAGTCGGAGGGCCGCGACCTCGGCGGGCACTCCGGGCACTACCACCGCGGGGTCGCGAAGGCGGCCGCGAAGGACGACGGGGCCGTCAAGGGCGTGGAGCGCGTCGGCGGCGTGCCGGACGCCAAGGGCGCCATCTCGCTGATGTTCATGGACTACGGCCACGGCCGGCACAAGCGGACGATCATGTACGCGACCGGCCAGTTCGGGCTGAAGGCGTACGACATCACCGCCGACCCCCGCACGCCGAAGCTGGTCGGCCAGCTCAACATGCCCGGCATGTGGGAGACCGAGGACACCGACTTCGACCCGAAGCGGAAGATCATCTACCTGTCCCGGGACCCGCGCGCGTTCGGCGGCAACACCTCCACCGGCGAGTCCGGCGTCTACGTCGTGGACGCGGCCAAGCCCGAGAGCCTGCGGCAGATCACCTACGTGAAGGTCCCCGCGGGCCACACGACGACCTGCGTGAACGACTGCCGGTACCTGTGGACGGGCGGCCCCGCGAAGGCGAACTGGATGCCCGCGGACTGGGGCGGGCGCCCCGTCTGGGTCACCGACGTGCGCAACCCGGCCAGGCCGAAGGTCTACAAGGACCCCATCGACACGGGCCGCAACGACGGGAAGACCGACTACACGCACGACATCCAGGTGGACTCCGACGGCGTCGCGTGGGCGTCCGGGCGCGGCGGCGTCCGCGGCTACTACACCGAAGGCCGCCACTACGATCCGTTGAAGCACAGGTGGCGCAGGGCCACCGCGCACGACCCCGTCCCGTACGCGGGCGGCGGTCTCGACGAGGCCACCACCAACTCCTCGTTCATGCACAACAGCTACCGCGCCGTGGGCCGCACCCGCGACCAGGCCGCCGACCCCGCAGGTGGGGGAACGGCAAGCTGCTGTTCATCACCGAGGAGACGTTCAACGACGGCTGCGCGGACGACGGGCTGCTCGTCATCGCCTCGCTCAAGGGCTCCTACAACGGTGAGGGCTGGCGTTCGACCCCGGAGCGCAAGTTCCGGCTGAACACCATCGCCACGTGGGGGGTCGCGGGCAAGGAGGGCTCCGACATGAGCGGCTCCGACCGGAGCAAGGACTGCTCGGCCCACTACTTCGACGTCCGCGACGGCGTCCTCGTCCAGTCGTTCTACTCGCAGGGGACGCGCTTCCTGGACGTCCGCGACCCGACCAACCCCAGGCAGCTCGCGTACTACCGCCCCGCCGACGCCGCCTCCTGGCAGCCGTACTGGCACGGCCGCTACGTCTACGTCGCCGACAACACCCGCGGGATCGACGTCCTCCGCCCGACCTTCCGCTGACCCCCGCCCGTCCGGCGCGCCGCCCTCCCACCCGGCGGCGCGCCGGACGGTTTCCCTTCCCGCGGTGTCCGAACGGCGCGTCCGCCGGGGAGTCGGTCGCGTGGTCTAGCGGAACTTGTAGGGGATCGTCTTGACATCGGTCGCCCGTGCGCTGCGTTCGGCGGCGGCCGCGGCGCGGCGCAACTGGTAGCCCGCCTGGCGGACGACCCGCGCGGGGCGTTCGGGCAGATGACGCGCGGCCGCGCCGCGCTGCTGCTGCCACTCCTCCCGCGCACGCGCGCGGTGCTCGACCCGCAGATGGTCGATGAGCCGGTCCAGGTCCATGAGGATCTCCCCGTACAGCGGCCAGCGGTCGCCCTCCGCCGCGCGGTGCCGCAGGACGCCGACCAGGAGGTCGCGGCGCTCCCGCGCGGCGCCCACGTGCTGCTCCAGCTCCCGTTCCGCGTCGATGGGACGTTCCGACCCCCGCTTGAGGTCGGAGCGGACCAGCCGCCGTAGGCGGTCATGCAGGAGGCGATCTCCTCCAGGGTCTCGGCGAGCTGGTGCCGTACGCCCTCGTCGGTCAGCAGCCGCCGCGCCGCCATCTCCGGGGCCGGACGGTCGGCGTCCCCCGCGCCGCCCCAGCTCCCCTCCGAGGCGGACGACTCGTCCGGGTTCCGTCCCGCCCAGCTCGCCGTGGCGCCGCCGAGCCCGTCGGGTCCTGCGCCGCCGAGCCCGTCGGGTCCTGCGCCGTCGAGCCCGTCGGGTCCCGTTCCGCCGCGGCGGGCGTCATCGCTGCCGGGCCCGTCGCCCCGCGCGTTCGCGGCGCGCCCGCCGTCGCCGCCGCCGTCGCCGCCGATCTGGACGCGCTTGCCGTTGGTGTGGACGGTGCCGTGGCGGGCGCTGTCCAGGAGCTCCGCGACGCGCCGCTGCCAGACGTCCTCGTCTTCGTCGCCGTCTTCGTGCGGTGAGTCCTCCGCGCCTTCGCGCGGCGAGCCGTCGCCGTCCTCCTGGGCCGCGCCGCGCCGTTCCTGGCGTGGCACCGCCCCCCGGTCCTGTCGCGGCGCGTCCTCCGGCCGCCCTCCGCTGGACGGTTCCTCTCCGCCGGATGGCTCGCGCTCCTCGGACGGTTCGCGCTCGCCGGACGACTCCTCCTCTTCGCGGTCGGCCTCCGGCACCTCTTCGGCGAAGCGCTCGTCGTCGGCGAGGCTGCGGGTGAGGCCGCGCAGGGAGAGCGTGAAGTGCTCCATCGTCTCCACGCCGTTCCGGAGCGCGACTCCGGCGTCGATGAGGTCGCGGGCGCGCGGGTTGAGGCGGACGCTGTCCTCGGCGTCGCCCAGTTCCCGGTCGGTACGGCTGAGGTCGCGGTTGAGGCGGTTGGCCTCGTCCAGCCAGCGGGCCGCCTCGCCGCGCGCGGGCGCGCGGGTCAGGTCGCTGCTCATCCCGCCGACGAGCGCCGACAGCCGTCCGGACAGGTCCGTGACCGCCTCGGCCGCCGGACGCACCCGTACGGACGGGACGAGGAACGTCGCGACCAGGCCGGTGCCCGCGCCGATCAGCGTCTCCAGCACCCGGTCCGCCGCCGCCCACCCGCTGGACGCGCCCAGCGCGAAGATCAGCATCGCGCTGATCGGCACCTCCAGGACCTGGTCGCCCAGGTGCAGCGCGTAGCCGGTGGTCAGCGCCGCGAGGATCGTCAGGCCGAGCGTCCACCAGGTGAAGCCGATCGTGCTCGCGAACAGCACGGCGAGCAGCACGCCGGACGTCACGGACGCGACGCGGTGGACGCTCATCCTGATGGTCTGGTACACCGAGTGCTGGACGACCAGCAGCGCGGTCAGCGGCGCCAGCAGCGGCGGCGGGATGCCCTTCGGCAGCAGCGCGAGCGCGAGCACGTACGAGGCGACGGCGGTGAGCGTCAGCCGCGTGATGCGGTACGCCGTCGACCGGACCTCCGTGGTCAGGTGCAGCGGCGAGCGCGGGGCCCGCCCCGCCCGCGAGAACACCGGGATCATGGCGGCCCCGGCCGGGCGGCGATCGGTGCTCGGTCGGACACTTCCCCCAGTGAATCCGGTCGAGTCAGAAGGGCACGTCGAAGCCAGGCAAATCTCCAGCAAAAGGGGGTGCGTTCGCGCAAAGAACGGGGTGAGGGGCGCATCCGGGTGGAAGGTCTTGGATCGGCCGTTCCGATCGGATAGCGTCCGCAGCAGATGATCACGCGGGCCGGGCGGGGGCGTGCCCGCCGTCGCCGCTGGAGGCATCCAGGTGAAGCCGTCCCTCTCCCGTACCGCCGCCGTCGCGTCCGTCGCCATGGCCGCCTCGCTCGCACCGGCCGCCGGCGCGCTGGCCGCCGCCCCCGCCGCTCCCGCCTCCCCCGCGTCGCGTCCCGCCGCGTCGTCCCTTCCGCGGCCCCGGGCAAGGGCGTGCGGCTGCACAGCAACGCCGAGCTCGCGCGGGAACTGCGGCGCATCGAGCGGGCCGGGCACGGCCGCGTCAAGGTCCGCAGCATCGGGACGAGCAACGAGGGGCGTCCGCTGTGGTTCGCCACGCTCGGCACGGGCCCGAAGCGCCTGATGTACGTGACGCAGCAGCACGGCGACGAGCCGCTCGGCACCGAGTCGGCCCTCCAGGCGCTGCGCACGCTCGGCGTCGGCGACGGGCGCGACGTCCGGCGGCTCCGCTCGAAGGTCACGCTGGGCATCGTCGTGCGCGCCAACCCCGACGGGCATGAGCACCGGTGGCGCTACAACTACGACCCGGACGCCGATCCCGAGTACGGCGAGAAGGGCAAGGGCTACGACATCAACCGCTACCACGACCCGGCCGTGCGGCCCGAGGACAACCCGGTCCCGGAGGCGGCGGCCGTCGAGCGCGCCTACGCCCGCTTCCGCCCCTCGGTCATGGTCGATTACCACATGCAGGGGCGGTACGCGTTCCCGCCGCCGGACGGGCGTGAGATCACCACGTCCATCCAGTGGCCGACCGCGCAGGGCGTGCCCGCCGGCGCGCTCAAGCGCTCCAGGCAGGTCGCGGTGCGGGTGAACGGCGCGTTCACCCGGGCGGGCGCCGTCGTGTCGCAGTACCCGGGCGGCTCGTACCAGGGGATCGCGCGCAACGCCTACGGACTGCGGGGGAGCGCCTCCCTGCTGGTCGAGCTGAGCGACCTGCCGCCCGCACGGCAGCGTTTCCAGGTCCGGACGGCGTACCTCTCCATGGTCGATCTCGCCGGAGCCGCGGCGTCCGGCCGCCTCGACGGCATCGACCCCGCGCGCGCCGACGCGATCCCGCCGAGGGGCCCGGAACTCCCGCAGGGCGCGCGCGCCGAGTCCGCCGAAGCCGCCTGACGCGTCCCGCCCCCGACGCCCGTCACGGACGCTCGCCCCGGACGCCCGCTCCGGACGCCCGCCACAGCCGGGCTGGCGGGCGTCCGGGGCGCGGGTCAGGCGGGCGGGACGGCCCGGCGGCGGGCGCGGAAGGCGGCCACGTTGGTGCGGTTGGCGCACGACTCCGAGCAGAACCGGCGCCGCCCGGCCCGCGACACGTCGGCGTAGACGCGGTCGCAGCCGTCGGCGGCGCAGACGCCGGTACGGGACAGGCCGTGCTGGCAGACCAGCTCGGAGAGCTTCATCAGCGTGCTCGCGCGTATCCGGTCGGGAAGCCGCGCCGACGGCGGCGCGTAGTGCATGTGGACGCCGTGCGGCTCGTGGTTGGCGATGTGCGGGTGCATCGGGATCGCCAGCATCAGGTCGTTCAGGAGAGCGGCGGCCTCGGCGAGGTCGGTGGACTCGAAGAACGAGCGCAGGGTGCGGCCCCACTCGCGCAGCGCCCCGGCGTCGGACGGCTCGAACTGCTGCCAGAAGTACTCGTTGTCGCGCAGGATCGCCCGCAGCGCCTCCTCGCTGTCGTCGCCGTCCGCGCTGGTCACGGCGTTGACGAGGGCCACGGCCGCGGCCACGCCCTTGCTCTTGTACCCGATCGTCTGCATTGCCCCGGCTCCGGCTCGCGTGCCATGCTGTAAATGACATCTTAACTTCAACCCTTACCGCTGGCCCGAACGACGGGATGGACCGTGGAGGATTGCCCAGGTTGCGGTTGGCCCCAGGCGGAGGTCTACGAGGTGCTGTCGCGCCACCTCACCTCCGAGGGCGTGGTGACCTACACCCGCTGCGCGTGCGGCGAGATGCAGGTCCGCGTCCAGCCGTACGGTCCGGCCGCGGTCGTCGCGGCGGGCCCGCACCCGTCCCCGCGGAGCCCGCACGCGCCGCCGCCGCCCTGAGCCCGCACCGCCGCCCGCACGGCTGCCCCGCGCGCCCGTCCGCGCCCGCGCGCCCGTCCGCGCCCGCGCGCCCGCGCGCCCGTCCGCGCCCGGCGGGTCAGTGGCGCCAGCGGGTGGCCTCGGCGATCTGCTCCGGCGTCGCGTCCTCCAGCAGGTCGATCTCGCCGTGCCGGACGGAGCGCACGGTGTCGACCACCGCTTCGCCGAGCGCCTCGGTGAGCACCGGATCGCTCGCGAACGCGGCGACCGCCTCCTCCAGCGAGGACGGCAGCGGGTCGATGCCCCGCTCGATCCGCTCCAGCGGGCTCAGCGACGCGGGATCCACCTCGACCGGGTCGGGGAGCAGGAACTCCGAGCCGATCCCGTAGCGGCCCGCCGCGAGGACCGCCGCGAGCGCCAGGTACGGGTTCGCGGCGGCGTCGAACGGCTTGATCTCCAGGTTCGCCGCTCTGGCCCGCTCGCCCTGCGCGCCGGTGACGAACCGCAGGGCGGCCTCGCGGTTCTCCAGCCCCCAGCAGGCGAACGCGCCCGCCCAGTGGGACGGGACGAGCCGCAGGTAGCTCGCCACCGTCGGCGCGCCGACCGCGAGCAGCGCGGGCAGCCGTACCAGGATGCCCGCCGCGAACGCCTCGCCCGCCGCGCTCATGCCGTACGGGCCGTTCCCGCCGGACATCGCGTTGACCGGGCCCTCGGCCGGGTCGTCCCGCCACAGGCTGAGGTGCACGTGCCCGCCGTTGCCGACCGAGTCGGCCTCGACCTTCGGCGAGAACGACGCGACGAGGCCGTGGTCGAGGGAGACCGCGCGGATCGTCTCGCGGACGAGCACGGTGGTGTCGGCCGCGCCGACCGGGTCCTCCGCCGCGACCGAGACCTCGTACTGCCCGGCCGCGTACTCGGGATGGATCTGCTCGACCGCCACGCCCGACGCCGCGAACGCCTTGAGCAGCTCGCGCAGGTACTCGGCCAGCTCGGTGATCCGGGTCATGCCGTAGGCGGGGCCGTTGCACGCGGGCGTGAAGCCCGGCCCGTCGCCGTCCGACACGACCCACTCGACCTCGAACGCGGCCCGCGCCGACCAGCCCTGCGACGCGAGCCTCGCCACCTCCCGGCGCAGCACGGCGCGCGCGTCGAGCGGGTGCACGGACCCGTCCTGCGCGTAGCGGTCGGCGGGCGCGAGGGCCCAGCCGGGCAGCGCGGCGAGCGGGACGATCCGGTCCACGTCGGGGTGCAGGCGCAGGTCGCCGACCGGGCCGCCGACGTGCTCGCGCGCCACCATCGAGTCGTCCAGCAGGTAGGTGTCGAAGACCGGCGACATGCCGACGCCCCAGGCCGCCGCGTGTTCGAGGCGCTGCACCGGGACGGCCTTGGTCCGGGCGATGCCGCCGACGTCCACCCAGGTCAGAGCCACCGCGACGACGCCGTCCGCGGCCAGCTCGGCGGCGCGCTCGGCGGCGCGGGCGCCGAGGCGCTCGCGGTCGTCCGCGGTCAGGGGACGCGGGCCGCCTGCGGCGGGGCGTTCGGTCTCGGTCACGGTGGCGCTCCTGGTCGGGGATCGGCGGAACTCGGGGAGGCGGACCGGCGGGCGCGGCCCGTCCAGGGCATCGTAGGAAGACCGGCCGCCCGTTTCACGGAGGAACGATGCTGCACGAGCTGGAGTCGCTGCGGTTGATCGACCACCACTGCCACGGCGTGCCGCGCCGCGCGCTCGACCGGGACGCGTTCGAGGGGCTGCTCACGGAGGCGGGCGCGCCGCACGGGACGCTCGGCGGGAGCCTGTTCGACACCCAGACGGGGTTCGCCGTGCGGCGCTGGTGCGCGCCCGTGCTGGACCTGGAGCCGCACGCCGAGCCCGCCGACTACCTCGCGCGCAGGACGGAGCTGGGCCCGGACGAGGTCAACCGGCGCTTCCTCGCCGCCGCCGGGCTGGACGCCCTCTGCGTGGACACCGGCCACACCCCCGAGCCCCTCCTCGACCCCGCCGAGCTGGGACGGCTGGCCGGAGCGGACGCGTACGAGATCGTCCGCCTGGAACGCCTCGCCGAGGACGTCGCCGCGGCCGGGACCGGGGCCGCCGCGTTCGCCGGGGAGGTACGGGCACGGCTCGCCGACCGCGCCCGCGCCCCGGGCGTCGTCGGGGCGAAGTCCATCGCCGCGTACCGGGCCGGGCTGGAGCTGGCGGGCGAACGGCCGACCGGCGCGGAGGTCGAGGCGGCGGCCGGGCGGCTCCTGCGCGGAGCCGGCGCCGGAGCCGGCGCCGGAGCCGACGCGCAGGGCCGGGACGCGCCGCCCCGCGTCGCCGACGAGGTGCTGCACCGCTTCCTCGTGTGGACGGCCGCCGACCTCGGCCTGCCCGTCCAGTTCCACGTCGGGTACGGCGACGCGGACGCCGACCTGCGGCGCGGCGACCCGCTGCTGCTCACGGACCTGCTGCGCGCGCTCGCCCCGACGGGCACGCCCGTCCTGCTGCTGCACAACTACCCGTTCCACCGGCACGCCGGGTACCTCGCGCAGGTCTTCCCGAACGTGTTCGTGGACGCCGGGCTCGCCACCCACAACCTCGGCCACCGCGCGCCCGCGCTGATCGCCGAGCTGCTGGAGCTGGCGCCGTTCGGCAAGGTGCTGTACTCCTCCGACGCGTACGGGCTCGCGGAGTTCTACCACCTGGGCGCGGTGCTGTTCCGGCGCGGGCTCGCGCGGCTGCTGGCGTCCGGCGCCGAGCAGGGGGCCTGGACGCGACGCGACGCGCTGCGCGTCGCGGGCCTCGCCGCGTCCGGCAACGCCCGCCGCGTCTACCGGCTCTGACGTCCGAGTACGCTGCTGAACGATCATCGGAGCACGCACCCGACCACCCCCGGAGGGCGAGGCGATGGGCGACCACACGCGCGAACGGCTGCTGGTCATCGGCGGCGACGCGGCCGGGATGAGCGCCGCGTCGCAGGCGCGCCGGCGGCGCGGGCCGGACGAGCTGGAGATCGTGGTCCTCGAACGCGGCCGCTTCACCTCCTACTCCGCCTGCGGCATCCCGTACTACGTCGGCGGCGTCGTCGGGGACGCGGAGGAGCTCATCGCGCGGACGCCCGCCGAGTTCCGCGAACGCCGCATCGACGTGCGGACCCGCACGGAGGCCGTCGAGATCGACACCCGCGCCGGCCGGGTCCGGGTCCGCGACGTGGACGGCGGCGCCGAACGCTGGGAGGGCTACGACCAGCTCATGATCGCGACCGGTGCGGCGCCCGCCCGCCCGCGGCTGCCCGGCGCGGACGCCGACGGCGTCCACGGCGTGCAGACGCTGGACGACGGCATCGCGATCCGGCGCCTGGTGGAGGAGCGCGGCCCCCGCCGGGCGGTCGTGGTCGGCGGCGGCTACATCGGGCTGGAGATGGCCGAGGCGCTGGTCACGCGCGGCATCGAGGTGTCGCTGGTGGACGGCGCCGAGCAGCCGATGCGCACGCTCGACCCCGACATGGGACGGCTCGTCGCGGACGCGATGCGCGGCATCGGCGTCGGCCTGCACCTCGGCGAGCGCGTCGAGGGGTTCGACACGGAGAAGGGCGCGGTCACGGCCGTCCGCACGTCCGCCCGGACCCTGCCCGCCGACCTGGTGATCCTCGGGCTCGGCGTGAAGCCCGACAGCGGGCTGGCCCGCCGGGCCGGGATCGAGACCGGCCCGACCGGCGGCATCGTCACCGACCGCCGGATGCGCACCCGCGCCGAACGGGTCTGGGCCGCCGGCGACTGCGTCGAGACCCGCCACCTCGTCTCCGGCGCGCCCGTCGCGATCGCGCTCGGCACGCACGCCAACAAGCAGGGCCGCGTCGCGGGGATCAACCTCGGCGGCGGGTACGCGACGTTCCCCGGCGTCGTCGGGACGGCGATCTCCAAGATCTGCCACGTCGAGGTCGCCCGCACCGGCCTGAACGAGGCGGAGGCCGCCGCCGCGGGGTTCGCGACGCTGAGCGCCGTGGTCGAGTCGACCACGCGCGCGGGCTACCACCCCGGCGCGACCACGATGAAGACCAAGCTCGTCGTCGAGCGCCGGTCCGGGCGGCTGCTCGGCGGGCAGATCGTGGGCGAGGAGGGCGCCGCCAAGCGCGTGGACGGCCTCGCCATCGCCCTGTGGAACCGCATGACGGTGGAGGAGATGACCGGGCTGGACCTCGGCTACGCGCCGCCGTTCTCCCCGGTCTGGGACCCGGTCCTCATCGCCGCCCGCAAGGCCGCCGAACGCGTTGAATCAGACATGCGCGACAACCCGCTCTAAAGCGGCGGGAGACTCTGCCTGACCTGGGACGTTCCGCCGCCGGGCAGGTTTCGGCGGGCCGCGCGGCGGTAACCGTTCCGGCGATGAAGATCGTCGATCGGGGCCGGGGGTGCGGCGCGCCGTGAGCGCCGCGGCGGCGAGCGGGCGGCGCGGCATCGTCGTGACGATGGCCGTCGTCGCCGTGCAGACGGGCGTGCTCGGCGCGCTCAGCGCGGCGACCGGGTCGGCGTCGCTGTTCGCCGAGGCGATGCATGCCCTGGCCGACCTCGGCGTGCAGGCGTTCCTGCTCGTCGGGGTGGTGCGGGCGGGCCGCCCGCCGGACGACGCGCACCCGCTCGGGTACGGGCAGGAGGCGTTCTACTGGTCGCTGTTCGCCGCGATCGGGATCTTCGTCGGCGGCGGTGGCGCGGCCCTCAGGGAGGGCGTGACCGCCTGGGGGTCGGGCGAGGCGGGCCAGTCGTACCTGCTCGGCTACGTCGTGCTCGCCGTCATCGCCCTGATGGACGCCTACACCACGTTCGAGGCGGTCAGGGCGCTGCGGGCGCAGGGCGCGGCGCGGGGACGCTCGGCGGGGGAGCAGTTCGCCGCGACCAGCGACCCGGCCGTGCGGACGCTGTTCCTCGACAACATCGCCGGCGTCCTCGGCGCGCTGATCGCCATCGGCGGGCTCGCGCTGCACCAGCTCACCGGCGACGGGCGCTTCGACGCGGCGGCGAGCATCCTGATCGGGGCGCTGCTCATCGCGCTGTCGGTGGTGCTGCTGCGCGCCAACCGCGACCTGGTGACCTCCCCGAGCGTGCCGCCCGCGACGCTCGCGCGGCTCCGCGACGAGATCGCGGGCGTGCCCGGCGTCCGCGGCGTCGCCGACGTCCTCGCCGTCATCGTCGGGCCGGGGACGGTGCTGGTCGCGGCCCGCGTCGTCTTCGCGGGCGACCCGGCCTCCGGCGCCGTGGAGGACGCGGCCGAACGGGTCGAACGGCGGCTGCGCGAGTCCGGGCACGGCATGGTCGGCCGCGTCTACGTCACCCCCGTCGCGGGCCGCGCCCCGGACGGCGGACCCGACGGTGGACCCGGCGGGTGAACGGCGACCGTGCGCTGTCAGGGCGCGCGGTCAGATCCGTGCGGACGGCGGGTTACGGTCACGCGCACCGACCGTCCCGGACGGTTTCGCCGCTCGCGGCGATCGCCGTCGGCGCGCGGGCGTCCCGGGCCGCTCGCGGCCGGTGCGCGCGGGGTGGCGCTCCGTACGCCGACCACGCGAAGGGCCGTCCGTCAAGCCGTCAGAGCGGTTACGGGCGGGCGTAAAACGGTCGCTGCGGGGAGTGTTCGCATGGGTACAATGCCGCGACAGACGATCTGCTGGGGCGGCCAGATTGAAACTCGCGCTGGAGCGGCGGACGGGCAGGCTGCCCGCTGAATCGACCACGTTCGTCGGCCGCCGTGCCGAGATCGCGCGGATCCGCGAACTGCTCTCGACCGGACGCCTCGTCACGCTCACCGGCGTCGGCGGGGTCGGCAAGACCCGCCTCGCGGTGCGCGTCGCGGCCGGGGCGCGCGCGTCGTTCGCCGACGGGGTCCGCTTCATCGACCTGTCGGAGATCGACGACGTCGAGATGCTCCCGCACGCCGTCGCCGCCGCGCTGCACGCGCCCGACCAGACCGACGGCGACCCGTTCGACGCCCTCGCCGGATACCTGGAGGGCAGGCGCCTGCTGCTCATCCTCGACCACTGCGAGCACCTCCTCGACGGCTGCGCGATCCTCGTCAACGTCCTGCTGGCCGCCTCGCCCGGACTGCGCATCCTGGCGACCGGCCGCAAGGCCCTCGACACGACCGGCGAGCACGTCGTGCCGATCGCCCCGCTGCCCGTCCCGTCCCTCGGCGCGGACCCGGGCGCGGACCCGGGCGCGGACCCCGGCGCGGGCGAGGGGCGCGAGGCGCTGGCGCTGTTCGCCGACCGGGCCGCCGCCGCGTCGCCGGGGTTCGCGGTCGGCGACGGCAACCGCCGCGTGGTCGCCGAGCTGTGCCGCAGGCTGGAGGGCATCCCGCTCGCGATCGAGCTGGCCGCCGTGCGGCTGCGCGCGATGTCGGCCGAGCAGGTCCTGGACGGCCTGGACGACCGGTTCCGGCTGGCCGGCGGCGCGCGCGACGGGCCGGGCCGGCACCGGACGCTGATGGCCGCCGTCGCGTGGAGCCACGAGATGTGCACGCCCGACGAGCGCAGGCTGTGGGCGCGGCTGTCGGTGTTCGCGGGCGACTTCGACCTCAAGGCCGCCGAGCACGTCGGCGCCGACCCCGTCCCCGAGCCCGGGCTCGTCCCGCTGGTCGGCGCCGTCCCGCCGCCTGCGGACGACGCCGCGCCGCCGCTGAACGTCCTGGAGACGCTGTCGCGCCTCGTCGACAAGTTCATCGTCCGCAAGGAGCCGGGCGGCGATCGCTACCGCGTGCCCGACACCCTCGCCCGCCACGGCGCCGAGCGCCTGCGCGAGAGCGGCGAGGGGGACCTCGTCCGGCGCAGGCACCGCGACTGGTACCTGCGGCTGACCGAGCGGTTCGCCGAGCTGACCGTGACCGACGCGCAGTACCGGTGGCTCGACCGGCTCCGCGCCGAGCACGCCAACCTCGCCCGCGCGCTGGAGTACGGCCTCGCCACGCCGGGGGAGGAGGAGTCCGCGCTGCGGATGGCGGGCTCGACGTGGCTGTACTGGATCACCAACGGCATCTCCTGCGAGGGCCGGTACTGGCTCGGCCGCGTCCTCGCCGCCGCCCCGCGGCCCACCCGCGCGCGGGCCGAGGCGCTCTGGGCGTACGCCGTCCTCGTCATGGTCCGGGGAGCCGACCTCGACGCCGCCCGCCCGTTCGCCCGGGAGCTGCGCGAGCTGGCGGACGAGCTGGGCGCGGCGGAGCCGCGGGCCTGGGCCGACAACCTCGACGGCCAGCTCGCCCTCTTCGCGTCCGACGCCCCGGCCGCGCTGGAGTCCCTCGGACGCGCCGTGGCGGTGCTGCGCGAGTACCCGGCGGGCGGCGTGCTGATGCAGACCTACCCGCTGCTCGCGTCCGCCCACCTCCTGGCCGGCGACGTCGACCGGGCCGTCGCCGTCTGCGAGGAGGGCCGCGGGCTGGGGCTGCGGCTCGGGGAGCGGTGGTTCAGCTCGTACTGCGTGTTCACGCGGGGCCTCGCGCGCTGGATGCGGGGCGACGCCGCCGCCGCGACCGCCGACTCCCGCACCTGCATGCGGCTCCAGGCGGGCGCGCACGACCTGGTCGGGATGGCGTTCCTGGTCGACTCGCTCGCCTGGTACGCGATGGACCTGGGCGACGCCCGCCGCGCGGCGCGCCTGCTCGGCTCCGCCAGGACCGTCTGGGACGCGGTCAGCCGCCCCCATCTCGGCGTGCGCGGCTTCCTCGCCCTGCGCGAACGCTGCGAGGGCAAGGCCCGCCTCGCGCTCGGCGACGAGGTGTTCGCGGTGTACGCGGCGGAGGGCGCGGCCCGCCCGATCGAGGAGGTCGTCGCCGAGGAGACCGGCGTCACCCGTCCCGCCGCCGCGGTGGCGCGGGTGCCGAACGGCGTCCGGCCGCCCGACCGCGACGGCGCGTGGGCGCCGCTGACGCGGCGGGAGGCCGAGGTCGCGCGGCTGGTCGCCGAGGGCCTGACCGACGGCGAGATCGCCGCCCGGCTGGTGATCGCCCCCGGCACCGCCGAGGCCCACATCGAGCAGATCATGGCCAAGCTCGACGTCCGCTCCCGCACGCTGATCGCCCTCTGGGTCGCCGAGCGCCGCGCGTCGGGCTGACCCGCCGCGGCGTCACCGGATGATGGAGACGATTGACAGCGCGGCGGAGACGAGGGCGGGGTGGCCGCCGGTACGGGCCCGTCCGGCGGCCTCGTCCGGGGTGATCCCGCGCGTGCAGAGCCGCCACGCCGAGTCGGCGTCCAGCTCCACCCGCGCGTCCGGCGCCCCCGCGTCGTCGCGCAGCGCCCACCGCTCGGCCGTCCGCGCGCAGGTCCAGGTGCCGTGACCGGTGACGGTGAACGCGAGGGACGTCCCGGCGGGGGCGTCCACGGCGCGCATCGTGTGGGGGAGCGCGCGCATGAACGTGTCGAGGACGACGCCGACGTGCTCGGCCAGGCCGGGCAGCCCCAGCGCGTCGCGGATCTGCTGGTGGTGCGTCCAGTACTCGGTGAAGTCGCGGGCCGCGTCCAGCCACACCGGGTGCTCCTCGGGACCCGCCCAGGAGACCGGGCCGCCGAGCGCGTCGATGTCCGCGCCGCGCCAGTGCGCCACGATCTCGTCGCCGACGTGGTCGAGCAGGTCGACGAGCACGCGGGGGCTCATCCGCCGCGCCGCGGTCACCCACTCCTCGTTGACCCGGTCGATGAACCGGGGGAACGGCTCGTCCGGCCCCGGCTGGAGCCGCCAGTGCCCGTCGCGGACCATCGAGAGGCGGCCCACGTGGTCGCCGAGCACGTGGGCCGCGACGTCCTGCACCGACCACCCGGGGCAGGCGGTGGCGCGGTTCCAGCCGTCCGCCCCGGACGGGGAGCCGTCCAGCTCGCGCAGCAGGCCGACGAACGCGGCCTGCCACCCGGCGAACAGCGGGCGGACGTCGATGCGGGGGCCGAGCCAGGACAGGTCGGTCATGGAGTCCTCTCGTCCGGCGCGGCGCGCGCGTGCGGTGCACCGGTACGGTGCGTCGCGCGGGCGCGGCGCGCGGGTGGGTGAACGGCGGTGCGGACGAGTCTGCCAAAAGCGCCGGGACGCGCGCCTCCCGTTAAACGTTCCAGAGGCGCCGCTTGCGGTACCGGGGCTCCCACGTCAGGCGGTTGAGGGCGCGCACCGGCGGCGGCATCGACGCGAGGAACCGGCTGCGGTCCACCGGGGCCGCCCCGTCCACGATCCACGGGACGAACACCGCCGCGCCCTTCACGCCCTGCCGCCGCCGCATCTCGCCGGTGAAGGCGCGCCAGTCGTCCTGCGTGAGCACCGACCGCATGAGCGGCAGCGCGGACCCCTCCTCGTGCGTGAGGTGTTCGCCGAGCACCGCGCGCAGCTCATCCACGCGTTCGGCGAGCCCGTCCACCGGCGCGCCGCCCGCGCGCCGCGCAGGTACGGGCTTCCCGGCGCCGCCGGGCAGGGCGGCGTCCACGGCGGCGAGCAGCGGGTCGATGCGGGCGTGCTCGTCCTCCATGGCCCGCAGCAGGTCGAGGTCGGCCCGGCTTCCGGCGGCGGCCCGCGCGACGCGCGGCCACAGGACGGCGTCCTCGACGGCGTGGTGCAGGTGGAGCTGGCGGGTGAAGTTCTCCCACCCCGCGCGGACCAGGGGCGCGTCCGCCTTGCCCGCCGCGACGGCGGTGGCGAGGCGGTCGAGGTCGCGGCGGAACGCGTCGTGCGCCGCGTACATGACGGTGAAGTCGATCGTGTCGCCCGTGGGCGGCTGCTCCGTTCGGCTGAACGTTTCCATGCCCTCTTAGAGCGGCCGGGGCCCCGCCCATGTGACATCGGCGCCCGCCGCTGAGACATGGCTCACAGAAGCGGCCGGGGATGTCACATCCGGCCGCCGCGCGCCCTCATGGAGGTGAGCGCGCGATGGGGAGGCACCATGACCGAGGACCGGAACGGGACCGCGCCGGACGGCCCGGCGGAGGACGGCCCGGCGAAGGACGGCCCGGCGGAGGACGTGACCGGGGCGTTCGTCGGCCATCGGGAACTGCTGTTCTCGATCGTCTACAACCTGCTCGGCAGCGTCGCCGACACCGAGGACGTCCTCCAGGAGACCTGGCTGTCGTGGGCGCGCCGCAGCGCCCGCCCGGCCGAGCCGGTCGAACGGCCCCGCCCGTACCTGGTGCGGATCGCCGTCAACCACGCGCTCGCCCGCCAGGCGACGATCAGCAGGCGGCGCGAGACGTACATCGGCCCCTGGCTGCCCGACCCGATCGTCACCTCCGACGCCCCGGACGCGGCCGGCCCGCGCGCCCCGCCGCCCTGGCCGGAGCCTTCGACGTGGCCGACCCGGGCGACGTGGCCGACGCGGCGGACGGGGCGGACGCGGTCCAGCGCGCGGAGTCGGTGTCGTTGGCGCTGATGGTCGTCCTGGAGACGCTCACGCCGCTCGAACGGGCCGTGTTCGTGCTGCACGAGGTGTTCGGCTACGCCCATCCCGAGATCGCGGGCATCCTGGACCGCAGCCCGTCGGCCGTTCGGCAGCTCGCCCACCGCGCCCGCGAGCACGTCCAGGCGCGCCGTCCGCGCTACCGGTCCGACCCGCGGCTGCGGCGCGAGGTCACCGAACGGTTCCTGACGGCCGTGCGGGGCGGCGACCTCCAGGCGCTGCTGCGGATCCTCGCACCGGACGTGGTGCTGTGGGCCGACGGCGGCGGCAAGGCGCGCGCGGCGGGGCTGCGCCCGCTGCACGGCCGCGAGCGCGTCGCCCGCGTGATCGCCGCCTCGTCGCGGCGCGGGATCGCCGGCTTCAACGTCCGCTACCGGGGCGTCAACGGCGACCCCTCGGTGCTGCTGTTCAGCGGCGACGCGCCGTTCGCGGTGATCGTGCTGGAGCTCACGCCGGACCGCGGCCAGGTCAGCGGGGTCTACGCCGTCACCAACCCCGACAAGCTCACCCGCGTCCACTGACCGCCCGCCCAGCCCGCGCGCCACGGGCGTCAGCCGGACGGGGCTTGTCCGGCCAGTTCGCGGACGGACGTGCGGGCGGCCCCGAGGTCGTGCGTCGCGGGCCGAACCGCACCTGGACGCGGGTGCGGCGGAGGCGGCCGTGGACGCCGAGCAGGTCGCGGGTCCCGGTGAGCCCGGCGGGGACGAGCGGGACGCCCGCGAGGTCCGCCAGGCGGGCGGCGCCCGAGCGGAACTCGGCCACCTCGCCGTCGCGCGAGCGCGTCCCCTCCGGGAACACGATCACCGAACGGCCCCGGGCGAGCTGGGCCGCCGCGGCGGCGAGGTCGTCGAAGCCGCCCCGGGCGCGGCGCACCGGGAACCCGGCGACCGCGGCCCGGCAGACCAGCGACCGCGCGCGGGTCGCGAACCAGTAGTCGGCCGCCGCGGCGACCACCGGGCGGCGGCGGGCGGGCAGCGCGGCGAGGAGCGCGACGGTGTCGGCGTGCGAGGAGTGGTTGGCGACGATCACGCACGGGCCGTCCGGCGCGGGGCCGGCGACGTCGAGGCCGCCCGCGGCGCGGAACGCGGCGCGCCAGGCGGCGCGGCGGACGTACGCGGCGATCATGACAGCACCATCGCCACGGCGAGCGCCACGAGCAGGGAGTCGATCCGGTCCAGCAGGCCGCCGAAGCCGGGGAGCCAGTGCCCGGCGTCCTTGACCCCGGCGCCGCGCTTCAGCATGGACTCCAGGAGGTCGCCGAGCGGCGCGCCCGCCGCGACGGCGACGACGGTCGCGGGCGTCGCCGCGCCGAGCAGGACGAGGATCGCGACGCCCCCGGCCGCTCCGCCCGCGACGCCGCCCCACCGCTTGGCGGGGCTGAGCGGCGACAGCGCGGGCCCGCGCAGCAGCTTGCCGCCGCACCAGGCCGACACGTCCGCGACCGCGATCGCCGCGCACAGCGGCAGGGCGAGGTCGCCGAGCAGGACGAGCCCGCTGAGCGGCGCGAGCCAGACCACGCCGAACGCGGCGCCGCGGGCCCGTTCCGCGCCGGTCGCGGTGTCGCCCGCGAGGACCGGCAGCAGCGCGACCGCGAGGAGCGCCGCCACCAGCAGGCGGAGCAGGTGGCCCGGCGCGAGCCAGGCCGTGAGGGGGAACGCGACCAGGGCGGCGGCCATCACCGCGAGGTCCGTACGGCGCAGGCGGGCGAGGCGGGCGTACTCGGCGGCGGCGACCAGCGCGGCCCCCGCCGCGAGCGCGGCCGTGCCGGGGGCGCCCAGCCAGAACGCGGCGCCGAAGAGCGGGACGATCACCAGCCAGCTCAGCCAGCGCTCGATCAGCTCCCGGCGGCCCGCGCCGAGCACCGCGACGCCGCTGACGGCGAACGCGCCGGTCAGGTAGGGCAGGGACTGGAGGGGCACGGTCACAGCGACCTCCGGATGCGTCCGAGCCGGACGGCCGCGGTCAGCAGCGATCCGGCGGCGAGCACGGCGAGCAGCGGGACGGCCCAGCCGGTGAACGCGACGAGCGCGAGCAGCAGGCAGCGCTCGGTCTTCCCGACGGGCCACCCCTGCGGGCGCGGGCCCCCGGCCGCCGCGCCCGCGAGCGACACCCAGGACGGCAGCGTCGCCGCGAGCGCCGCGGCGGCCACGATCCAGGCGGGCGCGAGCGCGAGGCAGCCCGCGAGGACGGCCAGCTCGGCGGCGCGGTCGCCGAGCTCGTTCAGCACCGACCCCCACGGCGTGCCGCGCCCGGTCTCCCGGGCGATCGCGCCGTCGAGGTTGGCGCACGCGAGCCGCGCCGCGAGCAGCAGCGTGACCAGGAGCCCGGCGAGCGGGCCGGGCGCGGTGAGGGCGAGGGCGCAGCCCGCCCCGGCGCCCGCGGCGACCCCGGCGGCCGTGACCGCGTCGGGGACACCCGGCGCCGGACGAGCGCGGCCCGGACGCCGCCGAGCCGGTCCGCGTACCAGGGCTTGAGCGCGTAGAGTCCGTCCATGCCGCCCAGCGTCGCGCGCGCCGGGCGCCCGGGACATCCGTCCCCCTACTCGGTTACCTCTGAGTAGCGGTGACTACGCCCGGCAGGTGAGCGGCTTTCCGCCGTTGTAGGTGACCATGTCGGCCATGGCCATCACCACGTCGATCTCGGCGCCGGGCTCGGCCCCGTCCAGCTCGGCGTAGGCGCGGTGCAGGTTGCCGACGATCCGTTCGGGGTCGGTCAGGCCGGCGTACGGCCCGAGGTCGGTCTCGCGCCCCGCCTCCAGCGGGGACAGGCCCGCGGCCCGGCCCGCGACCGCGGTGTCCTGGACGAACCGCAGGTAGCCGAGCACCTCGTCGATCAGCCCGGGGCCGGAGACGGGCCCGTGCCCCGGCACGATCGTCTCGGCGCCGAGCGGCTTGACGACCTCCTCCAGCACGGAGATCGCGCCCGCGACGGAGCCCTGCATGAGGAACGGCGTGCCGCCGTTGAACAGCAGGTCGCCGCAGAACAGCACCCGCCGGTCCGGGACCCACACGATCGAGTCGTTCGGCGTGTGCGCCGGAGCGCCCACGTGGCGCACCTCGCAGCGCAGGTCGTCCACCCACAGCGTGACGCCCTCGGTGTAGGTGAGGAACGGCGGCTCCAGCTCGATGCCGCCCCAGTCCACCGGCGTCCAGACCGGCGCGTCGAACGGCCGGCCCCAGCCGAGCACGCCCTCGCGGGTCCGCTCGTGCCCGACGACCGTCGCGCCCGCGAACAGGTAGTTGCCGAACGTGTGGTCGCCGTGGTGGTGGGTGTTGACGAGCGTGCGGACGGGCCGCGGCGTCACCGACGCGATCGCGTCCAGGTACGCGCGGGTGCGGCGCTCGGTGGAGCAGGCGTCCACGCTGACCACGCCCCGGTGGCCGGCGAGGAAGCCGGTGTTGTTGATCCACCAGGTGCCGTCGGGCTGGAGGTAGGCGTAGATCCCCTCGGACACCTCCTCCAGGCGCGGCCTGCCGGGGGAAGTGACGTCGCGGGCGACGCCGCTCACGGCTTGCGGCCGACGGCGCAGTAGCTCGGGATGTCGCGGTCGGTGAAGCTCGTCGCCTCGTCCGGCCGCCACTTCGGCAGCGGCACCAGGCCGGGCTCGACCAGCTCCAGCCCGGCGAACAGCGCGCCGATCTCCTCGGGGTGGCGGCCCGACACGGGCGTGGCGCCGCTCTCGTTCCACCGCCGCGCCGCCTCGTCGATCGCCTCGCTGTGCACGGGCTGCGCGATCGCCAGATGGCTGCCGGACGGCAGCGGCGCGAGCAGCCGGCCGACGATCGACAGCGCCTCGGCCTGGTCGGTGATGAACTCCATGATCGCCAGCATGGTGACCGCGACCGGCTCGGACAGGTCGAGCGTCGCGCGGGCGGCCTCGACGATCCGGTCCGGGTCGCGCACGTCGGCGTCGAGGTAGGCGGTCGCGCCCTCCGGCGTGCTGGTCAGCAGCGCCCGCGCGTGCACGAGGACGATCGGGTCGTTGTCGACGTAGACGATGCGGCTCTCGGGCGCGAGGGACTGCGCGACCTCGTGGGTGTTGTTGGCGGTCGGGATGCCGGTGCCGATGTCGAGGAACTGCCGGATCCCCGCCTCCCGCACCAGGTAGCGGACGGCGCGCGCGAGGAACTGCCGGTCGGCGCGGGCGACCTCCACCCAGTCGGGCATGGCGCCGAGCAGGTGCTCGCCCGCCTCCCGGTCGGCGGCGAAGTGGTCCTTGCCGCCCAGCCAGTAGTCCCACACCCGCGCGGGGTGCGGGACGCTCGTGTCGATCCCCGGGGGGACCGGGGCGGAGGTGTCGCTCATGTGGGGCCGTCCAGGAAGTCGGGGCGTGACGCGTGCCAGCCGGGGACGTCCAGCGAGTTGAGCGCGGAGACGATCCGCTTCTCCTCGTAGACGAAATGCGTTTCCATCAGAGCCGCAAGCGTATCCAGTTCGGCCCGTACGGATCGCGCTTTCCCCGGGTCGGCCTTCTCCGTTTCGAGTCCGCTCATCAGGGATTCCAGTCGGCGCAGCGCGTCGGACACCAGTACGTGATCGTTCCGCAACTCATCGAGTACGGGACGCAATTGCGGGAAGCGCCGTTCGAGGACGGGGAACGCGCCGCCGTCCTCGCCGGTGTGGTGCCGGTCCAGAGCGGAGCAGAAGGAGAGGCAGTGCGCGCGCAGCTCGCGGGGACGTTCGCCGCCGCCGTCCAGATAGGCGTCGAGGTCGTCGCGAAGCCGGTCAAGTTCGTCGCGGAGCCAGAGGTGGACCTCGACCAATTGGTTGCCGAAGGCGGCGAGTCGTTCGTTCGATTCAGTGGCCATGTCGGAACGGAAATCCCATCACCCGCGGGAAGGCGCGTCAACCGGCGCGCCCGAGTGCCGCGGCGCCGCGGGCAGTACGAGAGCGAGCCCCGCGGCGACGGCGAGGAAGGCCGCGCAGCCGAGGAACGCGTGCCCGTACGCGGCCGCCGCGCTGCCGGAGGAGCCCGGCGCGAACGTGCTCAGCGCCGCCAGCCCGAGCGCCCCGCCGACCTGCTTGGCGGTGTTCATCAGCCCGGACGCCGCGCCCGCGTCGCCGTCCGCGACCCCGCCCGTGACCGTGCTCGTCAGCGGGGTGGTGAACAGCCCGCCCCCGACCGAGATCGGGATCGCGGGCCCGAGGACGCCGGTGACGTACCCGTCGCCCGCGCCGGTACGGCTCTGCCACAGGAACCCGGCGGCGGCGACCAGCGCCCCGGTGGCGATCAGCACGCGGTCGTCCAGCCGCCGCATGAGGCGGGGCGTGGCGTACAGGCCGACCGCGAGGGTGAGCAGGGTGTGCGGGAGGAACGCCGCGCCGGTGCGCAGGGCCGAGTAGTGCAGCACGTTCTGCATGACCAGGGTGAGGAAGTACCACAGCGGGATCTGGAAGCAGGCCCCGGCGAGCAGCATGACCGCGTTGCCGACGGCGATCGCGCGGGTCCGCAGCAGCCGCGGCGGCATCAGCGGGTGCGCGGCGTACCGGGCCTCGACGGCTGCGAACGCCGCGAGCGCGACGACCGCGAGGGCGAGCGCGCCCGCCGCCGCCGGGTCGGCCGGACCGCCGTGCTCCCCGGCGCGGGACAGGCCGTACGTCAGCGCCGACAGCCCGGCGGTGACCAGGACCGCGCCGGGCAGGTCGAGCCGCCGCCCCCGCGACGGCGGCGGACCGGCGGGCAGGGCGCGGACGGCCGCGGCGACCGCCGCCGCGCCCACCGGCACGTTGACCAGCAGGATCCACCGCCACGACGCCGCCTCGGTGAGCAGCCCGCCGAGCAGGTTGCCCGCCGCGCCGCCGGTCAGCCCGACGGCGGTCCAGATCGCGAGCGCGCGGGTGCGGGCGGGCCCCTCGGGGAACGCGGTCGTGAGGACGGTCAGCGTCACCGGCGCGAGCACGGCCGCGCCGAGCCCCTGCGCGGCGCGGGCCGCGATCAGCGTGGCGGGTCCGGTGGCGAGGCCGCCGACCAGGCTCGCGCCCGAGAACAGCAGCAGGCCCGCGACGAAGACCCGCCGGTGCCCGTACAGGTCGGCGAGCCGCCCGCCGAGCAGCAGGAACCCGCCGAACGCGAGCGCGTAGGCCCCGGCCACCCACGGCAGCCCCGACGGGCCGAACCCCAGGTCGTCCCGGATCGCCGGAAGCGCGACGTTCACCACCGACACGTCCAGGACGACCATGAACTGCGCCGCGCACGCCACGGCCAGCACCGTTCCCGCCCGCGCCGCGCCGCGCCCGCCCATCCGCGCCCCCGTTCCCGATCAAATCAATGTGATCGCATCGTTATGACTGTCGCCCGAAGGCTAGGGTCGCTAGACTCGTCCCGTCAATCCGATGCGTCTACATTGAAAAGGGGAGACGCGGTGAACCGTCGCACGCGCGGGCCGGGCGCGCGGCACGAGGAGCGGCGCGAGCAGATCGCCGACGCGGTCCTCGCGATCGTCGCCGGGCGCGGGCTCCAGGCGGTCTCGCAGACCGAGGTCGCCGCGCGGGCGGGGGTCTCGGCCGGACGCGTCCAGCACTACTTCCCCGCGAAGAAGGAGCTGATCGAGGCGGCGTTCGACCGGGCGAACGCGCGGAGCACCGCCCGCATCCGGCGGCTCGTCGGCGGCGACCCGCTCACCGCGCCGCCCCGCGAGGCCCTCACGGTCGTGCTCACCCAGCTCGTCCCGCACGACCCCGAGACGCGCACGCACCTGCGGGTACGGCAGTCGTTCACCGCGCTCGCGCTGTCGGACGAGGCCATCGCCGGACGGATGCGCGCCCGGTACGCCGAGTTCCACCGCGAGCTGGCCGTGCTCGTACGGCGCGCCCAGGACGCGGGCGCCGCGCCCGCCGGACTCGACCCCCGGACGGCGGCGGTACGGCTCGCGGCACTGGCCGAAGGGCTCGCCTACTACGTCCTCATCGGCATCACCGAACCCGAGGACGCGCGGGAGCAGATCCTCGCGGCGATCGCCGACGTCCACGGGGAACGACCCGCGTAGCGGCGGACGGCGGCGGGGCCCAGAGAGACAGGGTCAGTCGTCGGTGAAGTAGGCGTCGGCGGCCGACTCGTCGGACGGGCGGGCCGGTTCGGGGCCGTCGGGCCCGACCCGGATCATCCGCACCACCCGGATCGTCCGGTAGCGGCGCCCGGCGACGACGAACTCGACCTCGTGGGCCGCGGCCTCGATGCGCCCGGCGGCGGCCGCGTACTCGGCGAGCTCGCCCGGCGTCGGCTCGGGCCGTCCGGGCAGCGGGAAGCGGGGGAGGATCTCGCGGAAGGTGTAGGCGAGGGCGCGGCGGGCGTCGCCGGGGCCGCTGCCTCCGGTGATCGGGCTCCAGCCGGCGTCGCGCTCCTCGACCACGGTGTACTCGGGCGGCAGCAGCACCACGCCGGGGTGGTTCTTGACCGCGTCGACGGCCTCGCGCCGTTCGGTCTCGGGGACCGTTCCGGCGGCGGGGACGAGGCTGAGCAGCTCCAGCCGGAGCGCGGCCTCGGACGGGCCGACCGGCGCGACCGGGTCGATCGGGTAGCCCTTGAGCGGCGCCTCCTCGGTGTCGGTCGCCCGCGCGGGCTCGGGGCCGTCCGCGCCGAACCGGGTGAACCCGAGCACCCGGACGATGCGGAAGCGCCGCCCGGCCACCGGCCAGTCGCTCGCCCGGTCGGCCTCGCCCTCGTCCTCCTCGGGGTCGAGCCGCCGCGCCGCCGCGACCAGCTCGCGCGCGTCGGCGGGGCTGGTCTCGGCCGCCGTCCGCAGGTGGATCGCGAGGTCCACGCGGGCGCCCGCGGGCTCCGCCGCGCCGAGGGACAGGACGCGCCACGCCCCGCCGGCCTGCTCGGCGCAGCCGAAGTCGGGCGGGCCCGCGCCGACGACCTTGGGGTAGACGCGCATCCGCTCGGCGGCCTCCTGGTCGCGGACCGCCTCGACGGGATCGAGGTCCCTGACGACGTTGATCAGGTCGTACCCGGGCATCCCCTCGAAGGCCATGCACCCATCGTGACGCCGTGCCGCTCGCTTCGCAGCGGAAACCGGCCAACGCGCGGGTAGTCGCCGCGCAGGAACGCGGCGGCCCCGAGCACGGCGGCGTCGGGGGCGTTCTGCCCGGCCTCGGCGCGCAGCCCGGTCTCGGTGCGGATGTAGCGGTCCAGGCCCGGCAGCCGCGCCGTCCCGCCGGTCAGGGTGAGGCCGGAGTGGAGCAGGTCGCTGGAGATCTCCGGGGAGCAGCGCCCGACGCCGACCCGGACGGCGTCCACGATGGCGTCCACCGCGCGGGCGATGGCGCGCTGCACCTCCGCGCCGGTCAGCACGACCGGGCGCGGCAGCCCGCTGGCGAGGTCGCGGCCGTGCACGAGGATGCGCCGGGTCCGCTGCTTGCCCTTGGGCAGCGCGGAGCCGACGGCGAGCTTGGCGGACTCGGCCGCGACCGGCGACAGCGCGACGTCGTGCTCGCGCCGCACCTGGGCGATGATGGCGCGGTCCAGCGAGGCGCCGCCGACCTTCGCCATGTGCGAGCTGACCAGCCCGCCGAACGCGATGATGCCGATGTCGGTGACCTCCGCGCCGATGTCGGCGACGATGACGACCTCGCCGTCGGTCACCGAGAGCCCGGCGCCCGCGGCCGCGGCGAGCGGCGTCGGGACGAGGCTGAGCCGGCGGGCCCCCGCCTGGAAGGCCGCCGCCTGCACGGCGTCGAACTGCACCGGCGTGAGCCCGCTCGGCACGCACACGACCATGCGCGGCTTGGCGGTGTAGCGGCGCCCGTGGTGGGTGCGCACGAGGTGCCGCAGCAGGTACTCGGTCTCGTCGGCCTCCGCCGGGGCGCCCTGCCGGATCGGGTGGATCAGCGAGATGTCGGTGCTGCGGCCCGCGAGGGCGCGGGCGGAAGCGCCGAGCGCCAGTATCCTCCCGGTCTGCCGGGAGCGGGCGAGGACGGCGGGCTCGCGGGCGACCACGCCCCGCCCGTTGAGGTGCATCCGCACGGTGGCGCTGCCCAGGTCGACGGCGGTGTCCCTGCACGAGTACGTCCACATGCTCCGCATCGCCCCCGTTTCGCAGCCTCCTGTCGGCTTCCTGACCGTTATGGGGTCTGCGTAACACCGCGCGGAGGCAAAGAGATCACCGCCGGCGGGGCGCGCCGCCCGCCCCCGGGAGCGCGCGGCGCAGGGGCGCGGGGGCCCACCAGTTCGCCTCGCCCGCCAGCCGCATCACCGCCGGGACGAGCAGGCCGCGCACGAGCGTGGCGTCCAGCACCACGGCGAGCGCGAGCCCGGCCCCGAGCACCTTCAGCAGGGTCAGCCCGGACGCGGCGAACGCGGCGAAGACGATCGCGACGACCGCCGCCGCCGAGGTGACCGGGCGGCCGGTGTGCCGCAGCCCGGCCGCGACCGCGCGCGCCGTGTCGCCGCTCGCCGCGCGGCACTCGACGATCCGGGCCAGCAGGAAGATCTCGTAGTCCATCGACAGGCCGAACGCGACGCAGAACATCAGCACCGGGACCGTCAGGTCGGTCATCCCCGTGACGACGAAGTCGCCGACCAGCCACCGCAGGCGCCCCTCCTGGAACACGTGCACGACCGCCCCGAACGACGCGCCGAGGCTCAGCAGGCCCACCGCCGGCGCCTTCGCGGCCAGCAGCACGCCGCCGGTGAGCAGGAACACCAGCGCCGCCGTGGCCGTCCCGATGATCAGCAGCGCCCACGGCAGCCGGTCCGCGACGGCCGCGCGGGTGTCGGCGAGGCGCGCCGCGGGCCCGCCGACCAGCGCCCCGCCCGGCGCCGGGACGGCGCGCAGGGCGGCCACGAGCCGCGTGCCCGCGTCGGAGTACGGCTCGACCCGGGACCGGACCGCCGCCCACGCCGTCCGGCCGGGCCCGGTCTCGACGCGGTCCACGCCCTCGACGCGGGACAGCGCCGCCGCGTAGGCGGCCAGCCGGGCGGCGTCGCGGCGCGGGTCCAGGCCCGGCAGGACGGCCGAGGCGACGGGCTCACGGGTGTCGAAGCCCCGGCGCAGCTCCTGCGACGCCTGGTGGACGGGCGAGGAGGGCGGCAGCACACGGTCGTCGATGAGCCCGAAGCTGACGCCCGCGAACGGCAGCGCCAGCGCGGCCAGCAGCGCGCCGACGCCGAGCGCGACCGGCCACGGGCGGCGCATCACCGCCGTCGCGAGCCGTTCCCAGAACGCGCCGGGCCCGCGCGGGCGGCGGTCTCCGATCGGCGCGAACGCGTCCACGCGCGGGCGGCGGGTGCGGCGCAGCGCGAACGCGTCCACGCGCGGCCCGAGCACGGCGAGCAGCGCGGGCAGGACGGTGAGCGCGGCGATCCCGGCGAGCGCGACCACGGCGATCCCCGCGTACGCGAACGACCGCAGGAAGTACAGCGGGAACACCAGCATCGCCGACAGCGACAGCGCCACCGTCACGGCCGAGAACGCGATCGTGCGCCCGGCGGCCAGCGTCGCCGCGACGACCGCCGCGTCCCGGCCCCGGCCGCCGTCCACCTCCTCGCGGTACCGGGTGAGCAGGATCAGCCCGTAGTCGATCGCGAGGCCGAGGCCGAGGGCGGTCGTCAGGTTCACCGCGTACAGCGACACCGGCGTGAGCTCGGCGAGCGGGCGCAGCAGCGCGAGCGTCCCGGTCACGGCGGCGGCGCCGACCACGGCGGGCAGCGCGCCCGCGACCAGCCCGCCGAACACGAGCGCGAGGAGCGCGAACGTGGGGGCGAGCGACATCAGCTCCGAACGGCGCAGGTCCCGCTCGCTGAGGTCCTGCGCGGCGAGCCCGGCCGCCTCCGCCCCGGCGGCCGAGACGCGCAGCGCGCCGTGCCGTCCGGTCACGCGCGGCACGAGCTTCCTGGCCGCCCGCCGCCGTTCGTCCTCGCCGCCGCGCAGCCGCAGCGCGACCAGGGCCGTGCGGCCGTCGCGCGAACGCAGCGCGGGCCCGCCGCCGTCCCAGTACGAGGTGACCGGCGTCCCGGCGCCCGCCAGCGCGGCGACGCGGCGCGTGAACGCGGCGCCGTCGCGGCGCACGCCCGGATCGTCCACCGGGCGGGGCGCGGCGGCCACGAGCACGAGGTTCGGCACGCCGGGCCCCGCGCCGCGGGCGAGCGCGGCGTCCGCGCGGCTCGACTCGGCGCCCGCGTCGGCGAAGCCGCCGCTGGACATGTGCGAGGCGACGTTCCAGGCGAACGGCGCGGCGGCGGCGACCGCGAGCGCCGCGAGGACGAGCACGAGCCGGGCCCGCCGCACCAGCGCGAGGGCGAGCCGTTCGGACCGGGACGGCCGCCCCGCGAACGGGGCGGCCGGCGGGAGAGCGCGAGCGGTGCGGGCGGCCGGGGCGACGGGCAAGCCGTCACTCCCGCCGCGTCGCGAGCGGCCGGGCGGGGCCGACGGGCGGCACGTGCTCCCGGTACAGGTAGCCGATGACGGCGCCGAACCAGCCGTCCACGGTCTCGGCGGTCGGCGCGGGCGGGCCGCCCGGGATCGCCCCGAGCGAGCTCGGGAACGGCTCGGCCCCGTCGAACATCACCGCGAGCGCCAGCAGGTCGGAGAACTGGGCCTGCGGCGCGTGGTGGACCGGGTCCATCCGCGCGAGCCTGCGGGAGGCGCGGGCCGACACCATCCGCACCGGTTCCAGCCGCCGCCCGTACCGGGCCGCGGCCCGCTCGGCGAGCTCGAACAGCCGCCGCGTGCTCGGCGCCCGGTCGCCGCTGGTCAGCCAGTACTCCCCGGTCGCGCCCCGGTCCACCAGCGCGGCGATGCAGTCCGCGACGACGTCGCGTGGGACGAAGTCGACCAGGTCGTCCGCCCCGCACGGCACCACGCCGCCGAGCCGGTTGCGGAGCATGGTGCGCAGGAACGCGTAGAAGCCCTGGACCGGGGCCAGCTCGCCGGTGGCCGAGTCGCCGACCACCACCGACGGGCGGACGATCGCGGCGGGCAGGCCGCACTCCCGCACCCGGTCCTCGGCGGCGATCTTCGAGCTGATGTAGCCGAGCGGCGCGCCCGCGTCCACGGCCTCCTTCTCGCGCGTCACGAAGGCCGTGGACAGGTACAGGACCCCGGCCCCGGCGTCGCGGGCGAACGCGAGGACGTGCTCGGTGCCGCGCACGTTCACCTCGGCGGTGCGCTCGTCGGAGGCGCCGAAGTCGGTGACCGCCGCGCAGTGCACGACGGTGCCGACCGTCCCGGCGAGCCGCCGGTAGGCGGCGGCGCCGAGGCCGAGGCCGGGCGCCGCGACGTCGCCGCGGACGGTCGCCCCGGGTACGGCCCTATTTCGGGTGAGGGAAATGACCTGGTGATGGCGGAGCCTGGGCAGCAGAGAAGTGCCCACCACTCCCGATGCGCCGGTGAGAAGAATGGTTCTCATAAGTGTGATCATGATATCGGTCCCACTTATGGACATCCGTAATACCGACACGCCAAAGATCTTTGACCGCGGGCACGCCCGCGGGCGGCGCTACCGCTCGGGGCCGTCCGGGAGCAGGTCGGCGAGCAGCTCGGCCAGATGGCGCGGGCGCGCGGACGTCCCCGCCTCGATCTGCGTACGGCACGAGAAGCCGTCCGCGAGCACGGCCGTGCCCGGCTCCGCGCCGCGCACGGCGGGCCAGACGCCCTGCTCCGCGACGGCCGTCGACACCTCGTAGTGCCCGGCCTCGAAGCCGAAGTTGCCCGCGAGCCCGCAGCAGCCGACGTCGAGCACCTCGACGTCCACGCCCGCGCGCCGCAGCACCCGCTCGTCCGTCCCGAACCCCGTGACCGCGTGCTGGTGGCAGTGCGGCTGGGCGATCGCGCGGACCGGCTCGCGGTCGAGGCCCGCGACCACGTCGCGGGAGCCGAGCGGGGACGTCCCGCCGAGCTCGTCCTGGTGCTCGTCGAGCAGCTCGGCGAGGGTGCGGGTCTGGTCGCGCAGCCGCGCGACGTCGTCCGCGAGCGGGTCGTCGCGCAGCAGCTCGGGCGCGTCCGCGCGGAACACGGCCGTGCAGCTCGGCTCCAGCCCGACGACCGGCACGCCCTCGCGGAGCCTCGGCGCGAGGGCGCGCACCGTCCGGCGCAGCTCCCGCGCCGCCGTGTCGAGCTGCCCCGTCGAGATCCACGTGAGGCCGCAGCACAGCGCGGCGGGCGGCACCTCGACGCGGTAGCCCGCCGCCTCCAGCACCCGCACCGCGTCCTCGGCGATGCGCGGGTGGAAATTGTTGGTGAACGTGTCGGGCCACAGCACCACCCGCCGCCCGCTCCCGGACTCGCCGTCATTCCGTCCGTGCCGATTGTTTTGCCTGCTTTGTCCGTTCGGTCCTTTCTTCTCGCGCTCCTTGAACGCGTCGGTGAAGCGCCGCGCCGCGAAGCGCGGCAGGTCGCGGCGCGGGTCGATGCCCGCCGCCCGCTTGACCGCGCGGTCCGCGAGCGGCACCCGCAGCGCCGCGTTCGCCGCGCGCGGGGCGTACGCGGCGAGCCGGGCCCAGAACGGCAGCCGGCCCATCGTGTAGTGCGCCATCGGCCGCAGCCGCCGCTCGTAGTGGTGCGCCAGGAACTCGGCCTTGTAGGTGGCCATGTCCACGTTGACCGGGCAGTCGCTCCGGCAGCCCTTGCAGGCCAGGCAGAGGTCCAGCGCGTCCAGCACCTCAGTGGAGCGCCACCCGTCCGTGATGATCGCCGCGCCGCCCGGCCCCGGCTCGGACGGGTCGGGCAGCGCCGCCCCGCTCCCCCCGCCGGTCGGGGCGGCCGGACGGCCGCCGTCCTGCATGCCGCGCATCATCTCCATGAGGATCCGGGCCCGGCCGCGCGTGGAGTGCTCCTCCTCGGCCGTCACCCGGTAGCTCGGGCACATCACGCCGCCCGACGACGCGCGGCACTTGCCGATCCCGACGCAGCGCGCCGCCGCGTGCGCGAACCGCCCGCCGTCCTCCGGGTAGGTGAAGTGCGTGTCCGGCTCCGGCGGGTGGTAGCCGAGGCGGTCGACGTTCTCGTCCAGCCGGTACGGGTCCACCACCTTGCCGGGGTTCATCATCCCGTCCGGATCGAAGATCGACTTGGTCCGGCGGAACAGCTCGACCACCTCCGGGCCGAACATGATCGGCAGCAGTTCCCCGCGCGACTGGCCGTCCCCGTGCTCGCCCGACAGCGAGCCGCCGTGGTCGGCGACCAGCCGCGCCGCCCGCTCGGCGAACTCGCGGTAGCGCTCCACGCCGCCCTCGTCCTCCAGGTCGAACGGGATCCGGGTGTGCACGCAGCCCTGGCCGAAGTGCCCGTACAGCGAGACGGGGCCGTACCCGAACGCGTCGATCAGCTCCTGGAACCCGCGCAGGTACGAGCCGAGCACGCCGGGCGGGACGGCGGCGTCCTCCCAGCCCTCGTGGGTGTCGGGTCCCCCCGGCGGGTACGCGGTCGCGCCGAGCCCCGCCTCCCGGACCCGCCACAGCTTCTGCTCCTTGGCCGGGTCGTCCACGAACGCGCAGCGCGGCGACCGCTCGGAGGTGTTGAGCGCGTCGATGAGCGCGCGGGCCTTCCCGTCGGCCTCCTCCGCGGTGTCGCCGCCGAACCGCACCATCAGCCAGCCCGCGCCGTCCGGCAGGTCGCGCACCACGTCCTCGCTCGCGAGGTGGTGCTCCTTGGCGAGGTCGAGCAGCGTGGCGTCCATCCCTTCGAGCGCGAGCGGCTCGTGCTCCGCGACGTCGGGGACGGCGTCCGCCGCCGCCACGATGCCGTCGTAGCCGAGCACGACCAGCGACTGCCTGCGCGGGACCGGCACCAGCTCGATCTCCGCGCGCAGAACGGTGACCAGCGTGGACTCCGACCCGACGAGGGCCCGCGCGACGTCGAAGCCGCGCTCGGGCAGCAGCGCGTCGAGGTTGTAGCCGGACACCCGGCGCGGGATGTCGGGGTAGCGGGTGCGGATCAGCGCCATCGACCCGTCCACCAGGTCCCGCAGGGCGCGGTAGATCTCGGCGCGCCGCCCGCCCTCGGCGACGATCTGGTCGAACGCCTCGCCGGACGTCGGCCCGACCCACATCCGGGTCCCGTCGTAGGTGAGCACCTCCAGGCGCGCCACCGAGTCGGCCATCTTCCCGTACGCCTGGGCGGACGCCCCGCACGAGTTGTTGCCGATCATCCCGCCGATCGTGCAGGTGTCGTGGGTGGAGGGCCGCGGGCCCACCATCAGCCGGTGCCCGGACAGCTCCCGGTTGAGGTCGTCCAGGCAGGCGCCCGGCTCGACCACGGCGCGGCGCGCGTCCGGATCCAGCGAGACCAGCCGGTGGCAGTACTTCGACCAGTCGATCACGACGGCCTCGTTGCAGCACTGCCCGGCCAGGCTCGTCCCGCCGCCGCGTGACAGGACCGGCACCCGGTGCGCGTGGCAGGCCGCCACGGCCTCGATTCCGGCCTCGATCGTGCGCGGCACGACCACGCCGATCGGCGGCTGTCTGTAGTTGGACGAGTCGTGCGCGTACGCGGCCAGCGACCCCGCGTCGAAGCGGACCTCCCCGTCCACGTGCGTCCTCAGGTCCTCGTGCAGCTCATTCCGGGTGCCAACGGCCATGTTGCGTCGGTTACCCGCGGGGCACGTTTCAACCATGTCCCGGGGGAAGCGTCCCCAGGACGGGGGGATCGAGGCGGAACGCCGAGAACGAGCGGAGGGGGCCGCATGACGACATTCGGCTATTTCCTGGGGTCGGAGGAGCACTCCCCGCGGGAGCTGATCAGGCAGGCCAAGCTCGCCGAGCGGGCCGGGTTCGAGGCGCTCTGGATCTCCGACCACTACCACCCGTGGACGGAGGCGCAGGGCCAGTCGTCGTTCGTCTGGTCGGTCATCGGGGCCCTGTCGGAGGTCACCTCGCTGCCGATCACGACGGCCGTCACCTGCCCGACCCAGCGGATGCACCCGGCGGTCGTCGCGCAGGCCGCCGCGACCAGCGCGGTGCTGACCGGCGGGCGGTTCCGGCTCGGCGTCGGCACCGGCGAGGCGCTGAACGAGCACGTCACCGACTCGTCCTGGCCTCCGGCGGCCGACCGGCTCGCCATGCTGGAGGAGGCCGTCGAGGTGATGCGGCGGCTGTTCACGGGCAAGCTCGTCACCCACCACGGCGAGTTCTTCGACGTCAACACCGCGCGGCTCTACACGCTGCCCGAGGAGCCGCCGCCCGTCTACGTCTCCGGGCTCGGGAAGCGCACCACCCGGGCCGCGGGGCGGATCGCCGACGGGTTCATCTGCGTCCAGCCCGACGCCGAGCTGCGCAAGCTCTTCGCCGCGGAGGGCGGCGGGGGCAAGCCCGCGGCGGGCGGCCTGAAGGTGTGCTGGGCGCCGGACGAGGCGCAGGCCCGCGCCACCGTGCGGCGGATCTGGCCGACCGAGCAGCTCAGCGGCGAGGCCATGCAGATCCTGACGCTGCCGAGGCATTTCGAGCAGCTCGCGAGCGTCGTCACCGACGACATGGTCGAGCTGGCGTGCGGGCCCGATCCCGAGGTGCACGCCGCGGCGCTCCGCGCGTACGTGGACGCCGGCTACGACGAGGTCTACGTCAACCAGATCGGGCCCGACCAGGACGAGTTCTTCGACTTCTACGCCGGGCAGGTCCTGCCGCGCCTGCGGTGAACGCGACCACCGGCCCGCACCACGAGGGAGCACCGCAATGACCACGACCGTCGGCGACCACATCCTGGAGCGGCTGCGCGAATGGGGTGTCGAGCAGGTCTTCGGCTACCCGGGCGACGGCATCAACGGCCTGGTCGCCTCGTTCGGCAAGGCGGGCGACCGGCCGCGCTTCATCCAGTCGAGGCACGAGGAGATGTCGGCGTTCGAGGCCGTCGGCTACGCCAAGTTCAGCGGCAAGGTCGGGGTGTGCGCCGCGACGAGCGGTCCCGGCGCGATCCACCTGCTGAACGGCCTGTACGACGCCAAGCTCGACCACGTCCCCGTCGTCGCGATCGTCGGCCAGACGGCCCGCGCCGCGATGGGCGGCAGCTACCAGCAGGAGGTGGACCTCCTCTCGCTCTACAAGGACGTCGCCGGGCCGTACGTCCAGATGGCGACGGTCTCCGAGCAGTTCCCGAACCTCATCGACCGGGCCATGCGGACCGCGCTCGCCGAGTCCTGCCCGACCGCGATCATCGTCCCGGCCGACCTCCAGGAGGAGGAGTACAGCCCGCCGAAGCACGCGTTCAAGCAGGTCCCCTCGTCCCCGCCCGGATACCGCCGGGCCGTCACGCACGCGCCGGACGAGGAGATCGCCCGCGCCGCCGAGATCCTCAACCAGGGCGAGAAGGTCGCGATCCTCGTCGGGCAGGGCGCCCGGAGCGCCGCCGACGAGGTGCTGCGGGTCGCGGACCTGACCGGCGCGGGGATCGCCAAGGCGCTGCTCGGCAAGGACGTGCTGCCCGACGACCTGCCGATGGTCACCGGCTCGATCGGGCTGCTCGGCACCCGCCCGTCCTACGAGCTGATGCGCGACTGCGACACGCTGCTGATCGTCGGCTCGAACTTCCCGTACACCCAGTTCATGCCGCCGCTCGGCGACGCCCGCGCGGTGCAGATCGACGTGGACGGCAAGATGATCGGGATGCGGTACCCGACGGAGGTCAACCTCGTCGGCGACGCCGCCGCGACGCTGGCGCGCATGATCCCGCACCTGCGCGAGCGCGGCGGCGGCTCGTGGCGCAAGAACATCGAGAAGAGCGTCGAGCGCTGGTGGGACACCGTCGAGAAGCAGGCGCGCGTCCCCGCCGACCCGATCAACCCGATGCTGCTGTTCTGGGAGCTGTCGTCGCGGCTGCCCGACAACGCGATCGTCACCGCCGACTCCGGCTCGGCCGCCAACTGGTACGCCCGCGACCTGCGGTTCCGCAAGGGGATGCGGGGCTCGCTGTCGGGTACCCTCGCGACCATGGGGCCCGGCGTGCCGTACGCGATCGGCGCGAAGTTCGCCCATCCGGTCCGTCCGGCGATCGCGCTCGTCGGCGACGGCGCGATGCAGATGAACGGGCTCGCCGAGCTGATCACGATGGCCCGCTACCACGACCGCTGGGCCGACCCGCGGCTGGTCGTCGCGGTGCTGCACAACAACGACCTCAACCAGGTGACCTGGGAGCTGCGGGCGATGGGCGGCGCGCCGAAGTTCGAGGAGTCGCAGGTGCTGCCCGAGGTGCCGTACGCCGCGTTCGCCCGGTCCATCGGGCTGGAGGGCATCGACGTCGAGAAGCCCGAGGAGATCGGCCCCGCCTGGGACCGCGCGCTGTCGGCCGACCGCCCGGCGGTGATCGACGTGCGCTGCGACCCGGACGTCCCGCCGATCCCGCCGCACGCCGACTTCTCGCAGATGAAGGACGTCGCGGAGGCGATCGCGAAGGGCGACCCGGACTCGTTCGGCGTGGTGAAGAAGGGCCTGCGCACCAAGGCGCAGGAGATGTTCGGCCGCTCGTCCGGCTGAGGGCCGGGCGACCGTGGACGGGGACGGCGGCGACCGCGGCCGCGACCGTGCCCGCGCCCGTCCCGCGCGGCGGGGCGCGGCGTGGGCCGAGGGGGTCGCGTGGTGGGCGGCGCTGCTCGCTGGGTACCTCGCCATCGTGTCGTCGTTCCTGCTCAGCGAGCTGATCGTCGGCGCGCTGTCGGCCGCCGCGGCGGCGGCCGTCGCGTGCGCCGCGCGCCGCGCCCTGTTCCGCCGCGACGGGGCCGAGCCCGCGCGGCGCGACGTGCGGCGGCTCGCGCGGGCGGCGGCGGAACTGCCCGCCGAGATCGTCTGGGACGCGCGGTGGCTCGCGCTGCCCGCGCGCGGCGGCGGGTTCGGCGAGGTGACGCCGCGCCGCCCGCCCGGACGCGGCGGCCCGAGCCGGCTCGGGCTGGTGACGCTGCTCGTCTCGACGTCGCCGGGCACCTACGTCGCGCAGGTGGACCCCGACCGGGACCTGCTCGTCGTGCACCGGCTCGGCGACCGGCCCGGACGGCTCGAACGGAGGCTGGAGCGATGATCCACGGTGTGTGGGGCGCGGCGGCGCTCGTCCTGCTGTGCGGGGGGCTCGGCCCGTGCCTGGTCGCGATGCTGCGCGGCGGCCCGCTCGCGCGGCTCGCCGCGCTGGTGTCGGCGGGCTCCACCGGGACGCTCGTGCTGGCGCTGCTCGCCGCGGCGTACGGGCGCCCCGCCTACCTCGACGCGGCGCTGCTGCTCGCGCTGCTGTCGCTGGCCGGGACGCTCGTGTACGCCCGGTTCCTCGGGAGGACCCTGTGACCGCCGCCGCGTACGCCCTGGCGTGGGCGGGCGTCGCCGTGACCGTCGCCGCCGCCGTCCGGCTGCTCGCGACCGGCCGGGTGTTCACGCGGCTGCACTTCGTCGGGCCGGGGACGGCGGTCGCCGCGCCGCTCGTCGTCGCCGGGCTGGCCCTCGCGCCGGGCGTGTGGGGCTCGTTCCACGACGTGCTGAAGATCGTGCTGATCGGGGTGCTGGTGTTCGGGTCCGGGCCCGCCGCCGTCGTCGCGACGGCGCGGGCGGCGTACGGGCCCGCGGCGCCGGACGAGAGCGGGCCCGAGGGCGCGGGCGAGGGGACCGGGATGGATGACGCCCTGGTCGTCGCCTCGCTCGCGGCCGTGGCCCTGATGGCCACGGCGGTGGTGCTGACCCGCGACCCGGCCCGGCAGGCGATCGTGCTGTCGGGGTTCGGCATCGCGCTCGGCGTGCTGTTCGTCGTCTTCCAGGCCCCGGACGTGGCCATGTCGCAGATCGGGGTGGGGACGGTCATCGTGCCGCTCCTCGTCGTCCTGGCGCTGCGCGCCGCGCGGGCGGCCCGCGGCGGCGGGCAGGACGGAGGGGACCAGGGCGACGGCGACGGAGGCGAAGGCGAAGGCGGCGGAACGGGCGCACGGGACGGCCCGGCGGCGGGGGAGGCGCGGTGACGCGACGCGCCCGGCTGGTCCTGTTCCTCGCGGGCGCGGCGGGGCTCGCGGCGCTGCTGCTGCCCGCGCTCGCCGCGCTCCCCGGCTTCGGGGGGCACCGGCACCCGTACGGGCAGCGCGCCGTCCCGGCGAGCCTCGCGCAGGGCACGTCCAACGCCGTGTCCTCGGTGAACTTCGACCAGCGGACGTTCGACACCATCGGCGAGGAGCTGATCCTGTTCTCCGCCGTGCTCGGCGCGGTGATCCTGCTGCGCGCCGTCCGGGACGAACGGGTCGAGAGCGGCGAGCGGCTCGGGCACGGCCCGGCCGACGTGTTCGACGCGCTCCGGATCGTCGGCTACGTGATGCTGCCGGTCACGCTGGTCGTCGGCGCGTACGTGGTCGCGCACGGCAACCAGTCGCCGGGCGGCGGGTTCCAGGGCGGCGTGGTGCTCGGCACGGCGATCCACCTGATCTACCTCGCGGGCGACTACCCGGCGCTGCGCCGGCTGCGGCCCGTCCCCCTGTTCGAGGTCGGGGAGGCGGTCGCGGCGGGCGCGTTCGTCGCGTTCGGGCTGACGGCGAGCGCGGTCGTGGCGCAGGAGCGCGGCACCCACTCGGTTCCCGCCCTGAACGCCGCCGTCGGCGTGGAGGTCGGCTGCGCGGTCGTGCTCGTGCTCGCCCGGTTCTTCGAGCAGGCGCTGATGGTCCACGGCGGGCCGGACGGCCGGCGGCGGGGAGGGCGGAGCGATGATGGACGTCCTGCCGTACGCCGTCGCCGCCTGGATCCTCCTCGTCGGGATCTACGGGGTCGTGACGAGCCGCAACCTGGTGCACGCCGTGGTGTGCCTGTCGGTCGCGCAGTCCGCCACGTACGTGCTGCTCCTCGCGGTCGGGTACCGGCGGCCCGGCACCGCGCCGGTGTTCTCCGACATCCCGCCCGACGCGCGGACGCCGACCGTCGACCCGGTCGTGCAGGCGATGACGCTCACCGACATCGTGGTCGGCGCGACCGTCACCGCGCTGCTGCTCGCGCTCGCGGTCCAGGTCGCGCGGCGGCGCGGCACCCTCGACCCCGACGAGCTGCGGTCGCTGGAGACGCAGGCGGGGATGAGCGAGGAGTCGGAGCCGCGCGGATGATCGTCCAGGCGGCGCTCGCGGTGCCGGTCCTCGCCGCCGCGGTGCTCGCCGCCGGAGGCCGGTGGGCCCCGCGCCCCGTGGTGGACGCCCTCGCGGCGCTCGCCGTCGCCGCCACGGCCGTGCTGCTCGGCTGGACGCTCGCCGAGGCGCGGCACGGGACGGTGGTGGAGTGGCTGGGCGGCTGGCGGCCCCGCGGCGGCGTCTCGAACGGCATCCCGCTCGTCGCCGACCCGTTCGGGACGGGCCTCGCGCTGCTGGTCGCCGTGCTCGCGCTCGCCGCCCTGGTGTTCAGCTGGCGGTACTTCACCGAGGTGCACGCCGCGTTCCACGCCCTGATCCTGCTGTTCGTCGCGGGGATGTGCGGGTTCGCGCTGACCGGCGACCTGTTCGACCAGTTCGTCTTCTTCGAGCTGATGAGCGTCATCGCGTACGTGCTGACGGGCTACCTGCCCGAGGAGCCGAAGACCGTGCACGGCGCGCTCGGCTTCGGCGTCGTCAACTCCCTCGGCGCCTACCTCACCCTGACCGGCATCGCGATCCTGTACTCGCAGACCGGGGAGCTCGGCCTCGCCGCGATCGGCGGCGGGCTGGACGGCGCGCCCGGCGCCGTACGGCTCGCCGGGTTCGTGCTGGTCGTGACCGGGTTCCTGGTGAAGGCGGCGGCCGTGCCGTTCCACTTCTGGCTGGCCGACGCGCACGCCGTCGCGCCGACGCCGGTGTGCGTGCTGTTCTCCGGCGTCATGGTCGAGCTCGGCGTGTACGCGGTCGCGCGGCTCTACTGGGCGACGTTCGCCGGGGCGGACGCCGCGCCGGGCACGAGCCGCTCCCTCGCCGTGCTCGGCGTCGCGACCGCGCTGCTCGGGGCCGTGCTGTGCGTGGCGCAGCGGCACGTCAAACGGCTGCTGGCGTACTCGACGATCAGCCATGTCGGGCTGCTGCTGGTCGGCGTCGCGCTGCTGGACGGCGAGTCGCTCGGCGGCGCCGCGTTCTTCCTGCTCGGGCACGCGGGCGTGAAGGCCGCGCTGTTCCTCGGCGCGGGCGCGCTGCTCAACCACTTCCAGTCGGTGGACGAGGACGAGCTGCACGGCCGGGGCGGGACGCTGCGCGTCACCACCTGGACGTTCCTCGCCGGGGGGCTCGTGCTGTCGGGGCTGCCGCCGTCCGGGCTGTGGGCGGGCAAGTCGGCCATGGAGACGGCGGCCGGGCACCAGGGCTGGTGGTGGGTGATGCCGCTCGGCCTGGTCACCTCTGCGCTGACCGGCGGCGCGGTGCTGCGGGTGTGGCTGCACGTGTTCCGGGGCGCGGGACGGCCCGCCCGGCACGCGCACGCGAAGGAGGGCAAGGAGACGAGCGTGACCCTGTCCGCCATCCCCTGGACGATGGTCTCGCCGGGCATGCTGCTGACGGCCGCCGCGCTGGCGCTCGGCGCGGTGCCCGGCCTCGGCCGCGCCCTCGCGTCGGGCGCGGCGGCCTTCACCGACGGCTCCGGCTACGCGGCGGCCGTGCTCCACGGCGTCCGGACGGACGTGCCGGCGGCGGAAGGCCCGCACCTGCTGGAGGTGAAGCACCTGGCCGTCGGCGGCCTGACCGTCGCCGCGGCCTTCGCCGTCGCGGCGGTCGGCGTCTGGGGGCATCTGCTGCCCCGGCCGCTGCACCGGGTCCAGGGCTGGACCCGTACGGCCCTCGCCCCGGTCCGCGCCGCGCACTCCGGCCACCTCGGCGACTACGTCGCCTGGCTGGTCGCGGGCGTCGCCCTGCTCGCCGCGTTCCAGCTCCCCTGGAAGTGAGCGTTCCCAACGCAAGCGGCAACGGCTCGTCAAGATCCGCAAGCCTGGGGGCCAAAGCCTGTGCGGAACGCCACGTCACGGCGATT
Organism: Actinomadura sp. J1-007; assembly: GCF_009793335.1. Lineage (GTDB taxonomy): Bacteria > Actinomycetota > Actinomycetes > Streptosporangiales > Streptosporangiaceae > Spirillospora > Spirillospora yumaensis. The sequence goes on from NZ_WING01000002.1 coordinate 361,219, forward strand.
GGACGGCGTTCAGCCGGGTAGGCGGGGACGGTCGTCGGCGAATCCGCATCCGGATCTGGAGGTGCCGTGGGGGCACGCGCGTGGGTGGAGAAGTGGCCGGTCTACCGGCAGCTCACAGGCGGGGACCGGCTCGGCCGCGGCGCCGCGGCCGAGTCCGCGCGGACCGCGGGCCTGCGGCCCCGCACCGCGACGGCCGACCGCGTCGTCAAGTCCGTCTGCCCCTACTGCGCCGTCGGCTGCGGCCAGGAGGTGTACGTCAAGGACGACCGGGTCGTGCAGATCGAGGGCGACCCCGACTCGCCGATCAGCCGGGGACGGCTGTGCCCGAAGGGCTCGGCGACGCTCCAGCTCACCACCGGCTCCGCCCGCCGCCACACCGTCCTGCACCGCCGCCCGCACGCGGCGGACTGGGAGGAGCTCGACCTCGCCACCGCCATGGAGATGGTCGCCGACCGGGTCCTCGCCACGCGCGCGGAGACGTTCGAATGGGACTCCGGCGACGTGCGGGTGCGCCGCACGCTCGGCATCGCGAGCCTCGGCGGCGCGACCCTCGACAACGAGGAGAACTACCTGATCAAGAAGCTGCTCACCGCGCTCGGCGTCGTCCAGGTGGAGAACCAGGCGCGGGTCTGCCACAGCTCGACGGTCGCGGGGCTCGGCACGTCGTTCGGGCGGGGCGGCGCGACGACGTTCATGCAGGACCTCCAGCACTCCGACTGCATCGTGATCCAGGGGTCCAACTTCGCCGAGGCGCACCCGGTCGGGTTCCAGTGGGTGATGGAGGCGAAGGCGCGCGGCGCGACGGTGATCCACGTCGATCCCCGCTACACCCGCACGAGCGCGGTCAGCGACATCTACGTGCCGCTGCGCGCCGGGTCCGACATCGCGTTCCTCGGCGGGATCATCAACCACGTGCTCACGAACGAGGCGTACTTCCGCGACTACGTCCTCGCCTACACCAACGCCTCGACGATCATCCGCGAGGACTTCCGCGACACCGAGGACCTGGACGGGCTGTTCTCCGGGCTTGAGGAGGGCACGCACCACTACAAGTTCGACACCTGGCGGTACGAGGGGATGGACGTGGTGGCGGCCTCCGGCGCCCGCGACCAGGACTTCGAGCGCCGCACCGGCAACGAGTACAGCATCCGCAGGGCGGGCCGCGGCGAGAGCCACGGCGCGGGCGGCGCGTCGCTCGGCGAGGGCGACCCGACCCGCGACCCGACGCTGGCGGACCCGCGCTGCGTCTTCCAGATCCTGAAGCGCCACTACTCCCGCTACACGCCGGAGATGGTGGAACGGGTCTGCGGGGTGCCGCCCGAGCTGTTCGCCAAGGTCTGCGACGCGCTCGTCCGCAACTCCGGCCGCGACCGCACGAGCGCGTTCGCCTACGCCGTCGGCTGGACGCAGCACACCGTCGGCTCGCAGTACATCCGGGCCGCGAGCATCCTCCAGCTCCTGCTCGGCAACATCGGACGTCCCGGCGGCGGCATCCAGGCGCTGCGCGGCCACGCCAGCATCCAGGGGTCCAGCGACATCCCGACGCTGTTCGACCTGCTGCCCGGCTACATTCCGATGCCGCACGCGCACGCCGACCTCGACCTGGACAGGTTCGTCCGCGCCGACGCCCCGAGAAGGGCTACTGGGGCAACATGCGCGCGTACGTCGTCAGCCTGCTGAAGGCGTGGTGGGGCGACGCCGCCACCGAGGACAACGACTTCCGCTTCGACTACCTGCCGCGCCTGACCGGCAGCCACAGCACGTACGAGACGGCGCTCGCCCAGATCGACGGCGCGTGCAAGGGCTACTTCCTGATGGGCGAGAACCCGGCCGTCGGGTCCGCCAACGCCAAGGTGCAGCGGCTCGGCATGGCCAACCTGGAGTGGCTCGTCGTCCGCGACTTCTCGCTGATCGAGTCGGCGACGTGGTGGAAGGACGGCCCGGAGATCGAGACCGGCGAGATGCGCACCGAGGACGTCGGCACCGAGGTGTTCTTCTTCCCCGCCGCCGCCCACACCGAGAAGTCCGGCAGCTTCACCAACACCAACCGGACGCTCCAGTGGCACCACGCCGCCGTGGAGCCGGACGGCGACGCCCGCAGCGACCTGTGGTTCATGTACCACCTCGGGCGGATCATCCGCGAGCGGCTGGCCGGGTCCACCGACGAACGCGACCGGCCCGTCCTCGACCTGACCTGGGACTACCCCGTCGAGGGGCCGCTGGACGAGCCGTCCGCGGAGGCCGTCCTCGCCGAGATCAACGGGTACGGCCCGGACGGCGCGCACCTGTCCACCTACGACCAGCTCAAGGACGACGGGTCCACCTCCTGCGGCTGCTGGATCTACTGCGGCGTCCACGCCGACGGCGTCAACCAGGCCGCCCGCCGCAAGCCGGGCTCCGAGCAGGACTGGATCGCCGCCGAATGGGCGTGGTCGTGGCCGTCCAACCGCCGCGTCCTCTACAACCGCGCGTCCGCCGACCCGGACGGCGAGCCCTGGAGCGAGCGCAAGGCCCTGGTCTGGTGGGACGGGGAGCGGGGCAGGTGGACCGGGCACGACGTCCCCGACTTCAAGGCCGACAAGGCGCCGTCCTACACCCCGCCGCACGGGGCGAGGGGACCGGACGCGATCGCGGGCAACGACCCGTTCATCCTCCAGGCCGACGGCAAGGGCTGGCTGTTCGCGCCCGCCGGGCTCGTGGACGGGCCGATGCCCACCCACTACGAGCCGCAGGACTCCCCGTTCGACAACCCCCTGTACGGGCACAGCCGCAACCCGGCACGGCAGGTGTTCTCGCGGGAGCACAACCGCTTCCATCCGAGCGGCTCCGACCCCGGCGCGGACGTCTACCCGTACGTCGTGACCACGTACCGGCTGACCGAGCACTTCACGGCGGGCGGGATGTCGCGCTGGAGCCCGTACCTCGCCGAGCTGCAACCCGAGTTCTTCTGCGAGGTCTCCCCGGAGCTCGCCGCCGAACGGGATCTGGAGCACGGCGGCTGGGCCACGATCGTCACCGCCCGCAACGCCGTCGAGGCCCGCGTCATGGTGACCGACCGGATGGCGCCGCTGCGCGTCCAGGGCCGCACCCTCCACCAGATCGGCCTGCCGTACCACTGGGGCCCGAACGGCTACACGACCGGCGACGCCGCGAACGAGCTGTCGGCGATCGCGCTCGACCCGAACGTGCACATCCAGGAGGTCAAGGCGCTCACCGCCGACATCCGGCCGGGCCGCCGGCCCCGCGGCCCCGGGCTGCCCGGCCTGGTCCGCGCCTACCGGCGCCGCGCCGGGATCGACCAGGACACCGGTCTGGAGGTATGACGATGGGACGGATCGCGGGCCCCCTGGACGACGTCGCGGGCGACGCCGGGCACATCGGCCACCCGCCCCGGATGGGGTTCTTCACCGACACCTCCGTGTGCATCGGCTGCAAGGCGTGCGAGGTGGCGTGCAAGGAGTGGAACGCCATCCCCGAGGACGGGCTGACGTTCACCGGCATGTCGTACGACAACACCCAGGGGCTCGGCGCCGACACCTGGCGGCACGTCGCGTTCATCGAGCAGCGCAAGCCCCTCGGCCTCCAGGACCCGGGCGTCGAGCACGGGTCGTACGACGCCTACGACGGCGTGGACGTCCTCGGCATGGCGTCGGAGGCCGCCGCGCGCGGCGGCGACGGCGACCGGGGCGAGCTGCGCTGGCTGATGGCGTCCGACGTGTGCAAGCACTGCACGCACGCCGCCTGCCTGGACGTGTGCCCGACCGGCTCGCTGTTCCGCACCGAGTACGGCACGGTCGTCGTCCAGGAGGACATCTGCAACGGCTGCGGCTACTGCGTGCCCGCCTGCCCGTACGGGGTGATCGACCAGCGCGAGGACGACGGGCGGGTGTGGAAGTGCACGATGTGCTACGACCGCATCTCCGACGGCCGCGAACCCGCCTGCGCGAAGGCGTGCCCCACCGACTCCATCCAGTACGGCCCGCTGGACGAGCTGCGCGAGCGCGCAGCGGCCCGGGTCGAGCAGCTCCACGACGCGGGCGTGGACGACGCGCGGCTCTACGGCGACGACCCCGGCGACGGCGTCGGCGGCGACGGGGCGTTCTTCCTGCTCCTGGACGAGCCCGAGGCGTACGGGCTGCCGCCCGATCCGGTCGTCACCACCCGGGACCTGCCGTCCATGTGGCGGCACGCGGGGGTCGCGGCCCTGACCCTCCTCGGCGGCATGGCCGCCGCGTACGCGGCGGGGAGGCGGCGGTGAGCGAGGCGGAGGTCACCCGGGAGGGATCGCTCGGGCAGCGGCCCGGCCGCGAGGCGTCGCCCGGTTCCGAGGGCGGCCGGCGGCGCCGCCGGGGCGGGCGGCGCGGCGAGCGGGCGATGGTGCCGGACGCCGAGTTCCGCTCGTACTACGGCAGGCCGATCATCAAGGCGCCGACGTGGGCGGCGACCGACATCGCCGGGTACCTGTTCCTCGGCGGGCTCGCCGGGGCCTCGTCGGTCCTCGCGTTCGGCGCGGAGGTCACCGGCCGCCCCGCGCTCGCCCGCGCGGCGAAGGCGGGCGCGCTCGGCGCGATCTCGCTGTCCACCGCCGCGCTGATCCACGACCTCGGCCGCCCGGAGCGGTTCGTCAACATGCTCCGGGTCGCCAAGCCGACCTCGCCGATGAGCATGGGCTCGTGGATCCTGGTCGCGTACGGCCCCGCCGCCGGGCTCGCCGCCGTCACCGACGCCACCGGCCTGTTCCGCCGGATCGGCCGCGCCGCGACCGGCTGGACGGCCCTCACCGGACCCGCCGTCGTGTCGTACACCTCGGTGCTGATCGCCGACACGGCCGTGCCCGCCTGGCACGAGGCGTACCGGGAGCTGCCGTTCGTGTTCGCGGGCTCCGGCGCCGCCGCCGCAGCCGGGCTCGGCCTGGTCGCCGCGCCGGTGCGCGAGACCGCCCCGGCGCGCGGCGCGGCCGTCTTCGGCGCGGTGCTCGACGTCGCCGCGACCCGGCTGCTGGAGCGCCGCCTCGGGCCGATCGCCGAGCCGTACCGCACGGGGCGCGGCGGCAGGCTGATGCGCGCCGCGCAGGCCCTCACGGTGGCCGGCGCGGCGGGGGCCGCGGTCTTCGCCGGACGGTCCCGCGCCGCCGCCGCGCTGTGCGGCGGCGCGCTCCTCGCGGGCTCGGCCTGCACCCGCTTCGGCATCTTCGAGGCCGGCCGCGCCAGCGCGGAGGACCCCCGCTACACGGTCATGGTCCAGCGCGGCCGGCGGGAGCCGTCCGGCTGACCGTCAGGGCGCGTCCGAGGCGCGCGTCCGGGGGCGCGTCCGTCAGGGCGCGTCCGGAGGGGCGGGGACGGCCAGCAGGCGCACCAGGATCTCGGTCACGGCGTCCTCCAGGCCGGGGAGGCCGCCGGGGTCCCCGTCCGCCAGCCGCACCTGGATGAGCTCGGAGATCGCGCCGACGGCGGCGAGGTACATCTCCTCGGGCACCGGCGGCCAGCCTTCGCCGGCCCGTTCGCGCCACGTCCGCAGCAGCGCCGCGACCTGCCGGTAGCCCTTGTTGCGGCCCTTCAGCGCGCGGGGGCCGACGGCGGGCAGCTCGACCAGGATGCAGCGGGCGAACTCCGGCTCCTGCGCGCACAGCTCCAGGTACGCCCGCGCGCCCGAACGCAGCGTCCCCCGGGGGCCCGGCTCGTCGCGGCCCCGGTCCGGGGGACGCTCGCCAGCCGCCTCAGGATCGTCCGCTGCGCCCCGGCCAGCGACGCGAGGAAGCACCGCTCCAGATCGGGGAAGTGCTCGTAGAACGCCTTGCGGGAGACGCGCGCCCGGCCCACCACGTCGGCCACCGTCGTGCTGGCGTAGCCCTTCTCCGCGACCGCCGCGATGGCCGCGCGCATCAGCCGCGCGCGCTGCGCGTCGCGCACGGCGGTGCGCGGCAGGCTGCTGCGGCCGCGCGGCAGCCCCGGGCGGCCCGGCTCGTACACCTCCGCGAGCCGCGGGCGGCGCGCGCGGTCGTTCGTCTGCTCGGTCATCGTGGGCTTCCCGGTCAACGTGGCGCGGCCAGTCTAGGGACCCGCGATCTGAGCGCCGGTGTCAAAGCCCGCGGGCGCAATCCTCACCGCCGTGGATATCGCCGCACGGCCCCGCCGGGTGAAGGTGGCCTCGCCATAAGTACGTCACCGTATTTCTGGGAGGTTCCCATGAGATGGAGACACCGCACGCCGCCGGCCCTCCGCAGGCTGTGCGCGGCCGCCGCCGCGGCGCTCGTCCTGCTCGGGCTCGTCTCGGCGCCGCCCGCGCGGGCGCTGCCGCCCGGCGACGTCCCGGCGATCGGGGTCGACACCGGCCGGTTCAAGCTGCCGATCGGCTGCACGATCACCCTCGGCGGGCTGCCCGTCTTCTACCTGCCGACGGACGTGGACGTGCAGGGCGTGGCGCCCGTGCAGCTCGGGCCGGGGCAGGAGTTCTGGCTGACGCAGGGCTCGGGCAGCATCACGTTCCCGTCCTGGCTGACCGCGCTCGCGCCGATCCTCGGGATCGGCAAGGCGGACGCGCGGATCACCGACCTCAGCATCGGCGCGAGCGGCTCCACCCCGGAGGCCGTCAACATCGCCAAGGACAGGCCCATCGAGATCAAGGACATCGCGATCGAGGCGGGCAAGCCGCTCAAGGTCGGGGCGCCGGTGTCGGGCACGTTCGACGTCGGGCCGTTCACGGCGCCGGCGAGCGGCGCGACCACGCTCCAGTTCGTCCGCGCGACCGCCGAGGTGGACCTGAAGTCCTCGCTCGGCTTCGCGCTGCCGATCAAGGCCGACTGCAAGCCCGCCGCCGGGAACGCGCTGCTCAAGATCGGGGTCGGCGGCCCGGCCGGGCAGCCGCCCGCGAAGATCACCGGCGCGCCGCTCAACTTCGCCGAGCCCGCGTCCAACGAGCTCGTCGGCATCATCCACGCCCCGTACGCCTGCACCCTCGGCGGCGACCGGCTGGACGTCGGCATCGCGGTCGGGGCCAACATCCCGCTGACCGTGCGGCGGGGCGGGTCGTTCTCGTTCACCCGCGCGTCGGGCGCGCTGACGATCCCGCCCGAGACGGTCAACAAGCTGATCGGCAAGGGCTACACGACCGCCGCCGGGCGCGTCACCACACAGAACCTGCACGTGGACGGCGGCACGCCCGCCACGCAGAACGTCGCGGGAGCCGGCATCGAGATCCCGCGCACGCCGCTCGTCCGCGACCAGAAGATCGTCGTGCCGCTCCCGGCGGACGGCACGCTCACCGCGGGCCCGTTCACGCCGAGCCCCGGGGCCGCGAGCGTCGCGGTCTCCCTCGGTGAGGCCGCCGCGGACTTCACGTTCAACGGCACCACCGCCGCGAAGGCGACCTGCGCGGCCCCGTCCCCGAAGGTCTACCTGGTCGAGAACCCGGTGACCTGACCCGGCCGCTCCGCCCGAGCCGAGGCCCCGTCCCCGCCCGCCGGGGGCGGGGCCTCGGTAGCGCCCCCGGGGCGCGGGCGCGGCGAAAGACCGTGTGGGCGCCCGCTAGGCCGTCTCCTCCGCCCGTGCCGCGGGCGGCCGCGCGGCGGCCCGGGAATCCGCCTCGTCGCGCTCGCGGATGAGGCGCTCCATTTCGCGTTCTATGGCGTCGAGGAAGTCGTCGACCTCCTCCACCGCGTAACCGGGCCGTAGCCGTGTGGTAGTGAATCGTTTATTGCGAACGGTCGACGGGGTCAGTCTCGTCTTCGGCGGCTCGTGCCCGGGCCGAAGTCGTCCCGCAGTGCCTTGAACGGCGCCGTGAGTTTCCCGGCCGTCTTCCTGAGAGATCGTCCCTCGCTCATGCGCACTTCTAATAGCACGCCCCGGCGAGGGCGCGCCGCGCGTTCGCCGCAAACTGTGGTCGAGCGCGGAGTCGGGGCCCGCGATTGTGCGCCGAGTAGAGAAAGCCGCGGAAAGTGTCCGCCCGGTCAGCCGGGGAGCAGCCGGGTGAGCAACTGCGCGACGGTCACCACGCCGACCATCGGGCCGTCGGTGCGGCGCGGGTCGCCCGACACCGCCACGAGCGGGCTGCGGGTGGCCGCCATGACGCTGGCGATCTCCACGGCGGTGGCGTCGCCGTCCACGACCGGCGGCGGCGTGCGGTCCTCGGCCAGCAGGTCGGCGACGCGCCGGTCGGCGAGCCGCGCGCACAGCCGGTCGGCGTGCCCCTCGTCGTAGACGCGGGCGAGGGCCGGGTCGTCCTGGACGTAGCGCGGGATGATCGAGCGCAGCAGCCGGGAGCCGGGCAGCACCGCGACCGGGCGGTCCGACCCGTCCACCACGATCAGGCCGGGCAGGCTGTGCTCGGCGAGGAGGCGGGCGGCCTCCAGCGCGTTGGTCTCCGGGGTCACGGTGGGGAACTCGACGGCGAGTTGGCGTGCGCGCACCCGACGACCGTAACGGACGGCGCGTCGCGCGGCGCGCCGCAGGCCACGACTTTTCACGTGTCCTTAACGCGGCTCAAGGACCAGAACCGGGTAAACCGGCACTTCCGTTTGGGCGTCCTCACCGTGTGGTCGACCTCATTGTCAATGATCTTGTCCGGACCCGTTCGCCCGAGCGAATCGGCGTCCGGACAGGACCATTCGCCCCGGCGAGATCGCGCGGACGCGGGGAATGGTGAGCCCTTCTCCCGACGGGGAGGCGGACGGCGTCGAGCGCGTGACGCGGGTCGGCGCGTGGGACGTGGCCATGCGCTGGCCGTCCCTCGCCAACGAGGGGCCGACGGAGATCAGGATCTCGCCCGCGCCCGGCATCGACCCGAGGCGGCTCGCGCGCGGCATCACGACCGGGGTGCTGCGGGCCATCCCGCTGAGCGAGGTCGCGGGGGAGGTGCGGGGCCTCTGGCGGTCGGCGCAGGAGGGCAAGCCCGACGCCGAGCGCGTCCGGCACTCGCTGGAGCGCATGGCGCGCCTCGTGCGCGAGGCGATGCAGGTGGACCCGCGCCCCGGGCGCAGGGGCCGGCCGGACGAGTTCTACGTGGCCGTCGCCGTCATCTACGCCCGCTACGTGGACCTGCGCGACCCGAAGCCGGTCCGCCGCGTCGCCGAGCTCTGCGGGGAGAACTGGCGGACGGTCGCCAACTGGGTCCGCCTCGCCCGCCAGCGGGGCCTGCTCACCGAGAACGCCGGCGCCGAGGCCGACGGGGAGCTGACCGCCCGCGCCGCCGCGGTCCTCGCCGCGATGGCGACCTGACGGCCGCCGCCCGCAGCGCGGGCCCGCTCCCCGGACGGGACGTTCGATCCCATTGATGGCGATACGGCCCCGTGGTAGTACATTTGTATCGGATACTGCACGGCTGTATTGGGGGCACGGGGATGCGGGAGGCCGGCGAGGTGGCCGCGGAGGACCTCACCGCCCGCGCGCGGATCAGGGGCGCGGCCCTGCTGACGTTCGCCGAGCGCGGGGTGAAGGGCGCGACGATCCGCGGCATCGCGAAGGCGGCGGGGGTGTCGCCCGGCCTCGTCCAGCACCACTTCGGCTCCAAGGAGGCGCTCCGGCGCGAGTGCGACGAGTTCGCGATCGAGACCCTCCGCAGGACCAACCGCGAGGCGCTGGACGGCGGGCTCGGCGACCCCGGGTTCCTCGCGGTCGCGGTGCGGACCGCGCTGCCCGTCCAGCGGTACGTCGCGCGCGCCCTGGCGGACGGCTCGCCCGCCGCGGCGGAGCTGTTCGACGACGTCCTCGCGGTGACCGAGGAGACGCTCTCCGGAGACGGCCCCGGGGTGCGCGCCCCCGCCACCGGCGACGTGCGCGCCTACGCGGCCGCGATGACCGCGATGCGGCTCGGGATGCTCGTCCTGCACGAGCACCTGGACCGGGCGCTCGGCGCGAGCCCGCTGTCCGTCGAGGGCTACCCGCGCCTCGCGCTCGCCCTGCTCGACATCCTCGACGACCGCCTGATGGAGCCCGAGACCGTCGCGCGGGCGCGCGAGGCCCTGAACAGGATGCCCGGCCGGTCCGGCCGCGCGCCCGGCCCCGTCAGCCGGTGACGGCCCCGGCGAGCGTCATGCCGCAGTACGCGGCGCCGAGGCCGGCGGCGATCGAGGCGACGGCGTTCAGCGCGGCGGACGTCTTCGCGCCCTCCTCGGCCAGCCGCAGCGTCTCGTAGCCGAACGTCGAGTAGGTGGTCAGGGCGCCGCAGAACCCCGTCCCGGCCAGGGCCATGACCCCGCCGCCCGCGGGCAGCGCGGCCAGGAACCCGAGCAGCGCCGACCCCGCGACGTTCACCGTGAACGTCCCCCACGGGAACACGGTGCCGTGGCGCGACTGGACGGCGCGGTCGGTGAGGTAGCGCAGCGGCGCGCCGAGCGCCGCGCCCAGCGCGACCAGCACGAGCGCCGTCACCGGCGCGCCGGGCGGGTCAGGGCGCGGGTGAGCCGGACGCCGGCGAGGACGGCGGCGAGCGCGCACAGGGGCGTCGCCGCCAGGTAGGCGAGCGCGGTGCGCGGCTCGCCCGCGTCGAGGGCGCGCTGGACGTCCACGGCGTAGGTCGAGAACGTGGTGAACCCGCCGAGCACCCCGACGCCGAGGAACGGGCGGACCAGCGGGTGCGCCCGCCGCACCTCGGTGATCGCCACCATCAGCGCGCCGATCAGCAGGCACCCGCTCACGTTGATCCCGAACGTCGCCCAGCCGAACGACCCGGCCGCGTGCGGGAACGCCTCGGACACGCCGTGCCGGGCCAGCGCCCCCGCCGCGCCGCCCGCGGAGACGGCGCCGAGGACCGCCCACGGCGCGCGCCGCAGCTCGGACCGCTGCGCCGGTGCGTGCAGGTCGACGTCGGGATCGACCGGAAGCGGCTCGGGTCCGGCGTCGCGCATGGCTCCTCCTACCAGGATCGGCGGGCGCCGCGCGGGCGGCCCGGCGGCGCGTTCCTCACTGGTAGGGACCGTTGGCGGCGCGCGCGCCGCGGTCTCCCCGCCCGCGGGGGCGGAGGCGGCGGGCCCCACCGCCGCGGCCCCGGTGACCGGGACCGTGATCCATCGTAGCCGCCGCCCGGCACGCGCCCCAGCCCGCGGTCGGGGGCGGCGACGTGTCCCCCGGAACGGAAATCGTGTGGTCACTCTGTATAGAGGTCCGCCGATAACGATGGACAAGTTGAGCAGTGTGCCCAGCCGTTCGGCGGACTGTTGCACAGGGGAGCGGGTCTCGGTTGTGATCTGCCCGACGGGCGGTGCCCGCCCGACGGAGGCAGCGGTGCGAGTGAGGAGCCGAGCGTGAGCATCGAGCAGACCCTGACCAGCCAGGAACGCCTGGCCGAGCTGGACCTGAAGCAGCTCCGGCAGCTCGTGGGCCTGGTCGCCTACGACGACACGACCGACCCGTTCCCGGTCACCGGCTGGGACGCGGTGGTGTGGGTCGTCGGCAACGCCACCCAGGCGGCGCACTACTACCAGTCCGCGTACGGGATGGAGCTGGTCGCGTACTCGGGGCCGGAGACCGGCAACCGCGACCACCACGCGTACGTGCTGCGCAGCGGCGCGATCCGGTTCGTCCTCAAGGGCGCGGTGGACCCGGCCAGCCCGCTGGTCGACACCCACCGCAGGCACGGCGACGGCATCACCGACATCGCGCTGGAGGTCCCGGACGTCGACCGGTGCATCGCGCACGCGCGCTCCGAGGGCGCCACGATCGTCGAGGAGCCGCACGACGTCACCGACGAGCACGGCACGGTGCGGCTCGCGGCGATCGCCGCGTACGGCGAGACGGTGCACACGCTGGTCGACCGCTCCCAGTACCGCGGCCCGTACCTGCCCGGGTACGTCGAGCGGACGTCGAGCCACACCAAGCGGCCCGGAGCGCCGAAGCGCGTGTTCCAGGCGCTCGACCACGTCGTCGGCAACGTCGAGCTCGGCAAGATGGACGAGTGGGTCGCGTTCTACAACCGCGTCATGGGCTTCACCAACATGGCCGAGTTCGTGGGCGACGACATCGCCACCGAGTACTCCGCGCTGATGAGCAAGGTCGTCGCGAGCGGCAACCACCGGGTGAAGTTCCCGCTGAACGAGCCGGCGGCCGGCAAGAAGAAGTCGCAGATCGACGAGTACCTGGAGTTCTACCAGGGGCCGGGCGCCCAGCACCTCGCGCTCGCGACCAACGACATCCTCGCCTCCGTCGACGCGCTGCGCGCCGAGGGCGTCGAGTTCCTCGCCACGCCCGACTCCTACTACGAGGATCCGGAGCTGCGCGCCCGCATCGGCGAGGTCCGCGTGCCGATCTCCGAGCTCCAGAAGCGCGGCATCCTGGTGGACCGCGACGAGGACGGCTACCTCCTCCAGATCTTCACCAAGCCCGTCGGCGACCGCCCGACGGTGTTCTTCGAGCTCATCGAGCGGCACGGGTCGCTCGGCTTCGGCAAGGGCAACTTCCAGGCCCTGTTCGAGGCGATCGAGCGCGAGCAGGCCCGCCGCGGCAACTTCTGACCGGACGGCCGGAGAACGGCGCCGTTCGCCCCCGGCGCCGTTCCCCGGTTCCCCCGCGCGGGCCGCTCGTTCGCCGGTCGCGCTCCGCTCGTCCCGTTCCCCGGCGCCGCCGCCCGGATCCCACACTCGTTCGGCGGCGCCGGTCCCTTTCTCCCGGTCCGCGCGCGGCGGGTCAGGGGAGGACGACCAGCTTGCCGGCCGTGTGCCGGGTGGCCAGGTCCGCGTACGCCCGGACGGCGTCGTCCAGGGCGTACGTGCGGACCGGGGGCGGCGGGAGCGTCCCGTCGAGCGCCTTGGCCGCGAGCGCGTCCAGGTCGCCGGGCCGCGCGTCGGTGAGGACGATCCGCACGTCGTCGCGCTCGGGCGCGGGGAACGCGATCGTCAGCACCCTCCCGCCCGGCCGTACGGCTCGGGCCGCCTCCAGCACGTCGTCCCCGCGCAGCACGAGGTTGATCAGGGTGTCCACGCCGTCCGGGCGCCGTTCCAGGACGGCTTCGGCCGTGTCCGCCGCGCGGTAGTCGATCACCTCCGCCGCGCCGAGCCCCCGCACGTGCTCCCCGTCGCCGCCGGCCGCGGTCGCGATCACGTGGGCGCCCGTCGCGGCCAGCAGCGGGACCGCCGCCGTGCCCACCCCGCCGGACGCGCCGACGACCAGGACCGTCCGGCCGGGGCCGAACGCGTCCGCGCGGACGAGCGGGAGCGCGGTCAGCCCGGCGGTGGGCAGCGTCGCGGCGCGGACCGGGTCCAGCCCGGCGGGACGGAGGGCGAGGGCGGGGGCGTCCGCCTCGAACACGGCGTACTCCGCGACGGTCCCGGTGGTCAGCGACGGCGGCGAGGACACGAGCGCCGCCGCGGCCGCGGCCGGCCGCGGCATGCCGAGCCCGAACACCTCGTCCCCGGCGGCGAACCGCGTCACGCCCGGACCGGCCTCGGCCACCGTCCCGGCGAAGTCGTTCCCCGGGACGTGCGGGAACTCCAGTGGCGCGGACGCCCGCTCGGCCCCGCTCAGCATCCGCAGGTCGGCGGGGTTGAGCGAAGCCGCGCGCACCCGTACGAGGATCTGCCCCGGCCCCGGGCGCGGCGCCGGGACGTCCTCCACCGCCAGCACCTCGTGCGTGCCGTACTCCCTCGCCACCACGGCCTTCATCGCGTCCTCCCGCGCTCGGCGGACCGGCCGGCCTTTAAGCGGACCGGACGGTCAGGTTAGGTTTCGCGGCGACGCTAGCACACAACCTGACCGGCCGGTCCGGTTGTTGGTAGGGTGGCGGCCATGACCGCCACGTCCGGGCTGCGCGCCGACGCCGCGCGCAACCGCCGGCTGCTGCTGGACGCCGCCGCCGCCGAGTTCGCCGAGCACGGCGCGGACGTGTCGATCTCCCGCATCGCGGCCCGCGCCGGGATCGGCAAGGGCACGGTCTTCCGGCACTTCGCCACCAAGGAGCGCCTGCTCGCCGCGGTCTTCAACGACCGGATCGAGGACCTGATCGCGACGGGCCGGCGGCTGCTGGAGGCCGCCGATCCGCGCGCCGCGCTGCTGGAGTTCATGGTCGCGGGGGCCGGGCTGCGGATCGGCGACCGCTCCCTGTGCCAGTCCGCCGCGTCGATCGCGCGCACCGAGGCCGACGTGCGCGACGCCACGCTGCGCCTCGCCGAGGTCGCCGAGGCCCTGACCGCGCGGGCCCGCGAGACGCGGGCCGTCCGCGCCGACGTCACCGGGCACGACATCGTCCTGCTGGTCGGGGCCGTCTCCCAGGCCACCGCGCCGCTGGGCGACGCCGTACCCGGGCTGTGGCGCCGCTACCTGCACCTGATGTTCGCCGGGCTGGACCCGTCCGTCGAGACGCCGCTGCCCGTCCCGCCGCCGGTGCCCGCCGACTTCGCGCCCTGACGGGCGGCGCGGGCCGGTCCCGTCCGGGGTGCTGGCTCCACCCCGCGAGTGGTGCTGGGCCGACTGTCCGCGCGGAGACCGCGACCTACGTTGAGGGCCGTCCCCCAACGAGGAGCCGCGATGAGCGAGTTCAGCAGAAGGAACGTCTTGCGAGGCGGCCTGGCCGTGACGGCGGCCGGAGCCGCCGTGCCCGCACTCGGCGCGGGACCGGCGGCGGCCGGGACGCCCTGGCCCCCGCCGCCCGGACCCGCCAAGGTCGGACGCGGCGACCCGCGCCACGCGTCGCTGGCGGAGCGCGGCTACAACCGGCGCTTCGTCGGCGCGCCCGAGCACGTGTGGGTGGTCGGCACGACCGCGCACGTCGTACGGGCCGTCCAGGAGGCCGTGGACGGCGGACGGCGCGTCACCGTCCGCAGCGGCGGGCACGGCTTCGAGGGCTTCGTCGCCGACCCGGCCGTGGAGGTCGTGATCGACACCTCCGCCATGACGGGCGTCTACCACGACCCCGCGCGGCGGGCGTTCGCCGTCGAGCCGGGCGCGCTGCTGGGCGACGTCTACCGCAGGCTCTACCTCGGCTGGGGCGTGACGGTCCCGGCGGGCTGGTGCCCGACCGTCGGCGCGGGAGGGCACGTCGCGGGCGGCGGGTTCGGCCCGCTGTCGCGGCTGATGGGCCTCGCCGTCGACCATCTGGAGGCCGTCGAGGTGGTCGTCGTCGGCCGGGACGGCAGGGCGCGCGCCGTCGTCGCGTCCCGGGACGGCGCGAACCGCGACCTGTGGTGGGCGCACACCGGCGGCGGCGCGGGCACGTTCGGGATCGTCACCCGGTACTGGTTCCGCACGCCCGGCGCGCGGGGCGACGACCCGGCCGGGCTCCTGCCCGCGCCGCCGCCGACCGTGCTGAGCTTCAGCGTCGAGTGGGACTGGGCGAAGCTCGACGCGACGTCGTTCGCGCGGCTGGTGCGCAACCACGGCGCGTGGGCCGAACGCAACGGCGGCCCCGACTCGCCGTACACCAGGCTCTACAGCGAACTCCAGCTCAACCGGCGCCCGCTCGGGTCGGTCGGCATGATCGGCCAGGTCGCGGCGGGAGCCGACGCCGAACGGCTCCTGGACGGGCACCTTGAGGCGGTCAACGAGGGCGTCCCGGTGCGGCCCGTCCGGAGGCTGCGGCGGCAGCCGTGGCTGGCCGCCGCGCTCGCGGGCTCCCCGGGCGACCCGGGCCCGGTCTACCGCCTCAAGGTCAAGTCCGGATACCTGCGCAGGCGCCTGACCGACGCGCAGATCGGCGTGCTGCACCACCACCTCACCCGGACCGACTACGACCATCCGGGCGGGAGCCTGAGCCTCTACACGTTCGGCGGCAAGGTCAACACGGTGGCGCCGGACGCGACCGCCGCGCCCCACCGCGACACCGTCCTGAAGCTGTTCTACATCAACGGCTGGGAGGACCCGAAGGACGACGCCAAGCACATCGGCTGGCTGCGGGAGCTGTACCGCGACCTGTACGCGGACACCGGCGGCGTCCCGGCGGCGGGCGACGGCGCGTTCATCAACTACCCGGACGTCGATCTCGCCGACCCCGCCCTGAACAAGGGCGCGTCCTGGCAGCGGCTCTACTTCCGGGACAACTACGCCAGGCTCCAGCAGGTCAAGGCGCGATGGGACCCGCGGAACGTGTTCCACCACGCCCTGTCGGTACGGCCCGCCGCGTAGCCGGGAGCCCCGCCGCGGCCGGCACGGGGGCGGTCGCGGCGGCCCGCTACAGCCGGTGCTACAGCCAGCGCCGGAACAGGCGCAGGTACAGGCGGCGCATCAGGACGGTGGCCAGGGCGTAGCCGGCGAGGACGGCCGCCAGCACGGGCAGGAGCCCGGCGGGGAGCGGGCGCAGGCCGATCGCCGCGCCGAGCGGCGAGAACGGCAGCAGCAGCCCGGTGAGGCTGAGCGCGACCGCCGCGAGCACGACGGGCCGCGCGGGCCGCGGGGAGCCGCGCCGCCGCCCGCGCCCGCGCAGCAGCAGGATCGCCACCGCCTGCGTGAGCAGGTTCTCGGCGAACCAGCCGGTGTGGAACAGCGCCTCGCGCGGCCCGTCGCCGTACCCCTGGAGCGCCCACCACAGCAGCCCGAACGTGGCGAGGTCGAACACCGCGCCGATCAGCCCGAAGAACGCCACGAACCGCGCCAGGTCCCGGACGTCGAACGTGCGGGGCCCGGCGAGGCCGGCGCGGTCCACGCGGTCGTAGGCCAGCGAGAGCTGGGACAGGTCGAAGACCAGGTTCTGCGCCAGCACCTGGAGCGGCAGCAGCGGCATGAACGGCAGCAGCGCGCTCGCGGCGAGCATCGACGCGACGTTGCCGACGTTCGAGGTCACCGCGATCTTGATGTAGGTGACGCCCGCGCCGAACGTGCGCCGCCCCCCGGTGATGGCCCGTTCCAGCGCCCGCAGGTCCTTGCGCAGCAGGATCACGTCGGCCGACTCGCGGGCGAGGTCGACGGCCCCGGTCACGGAGATCCCGACGTCGGCCGCGCGCAGCGCCGGGGCGTCGTTGACGCCGTCGCCGAGGAACCCGACGGTGCGCCCGGCCCGTTGCAGCGCGGCGACGATCCGGGCCTTCGCCCGCGGGTCCACCCGCGCGAAGATCAGCGTGGTGGCCGGGTCGGCCGCGGCGACCAGGTCGCGCAGCGCACCGTCGTCCAGCGCGGCCAGCTCCGCGCCGAGCACCGTCCGGCCGGGGACGCGGCCCGCGTCGCGGCAGGTGCGGCGCGCGGCCAGGGGGTGGTCGCCGGTGACGATCACGTGCCGGACCCCGAGCCGCGCGAGGCCCGCCAGCGCCCCGGCGGCGGACGGGTCGGGCTCGTCGTGGAACCCGACGAAGCCGAGCAGGGTGAGGCCGCGCTCGTCGGCGGGGCCGGGGCCGCGCCCGGACGGGGGCCGTTCGGCGGTCGCGACGGCGAGCAGCCGGATCCCGTCCGCGGCCCGGCCGTCCGCGAGCGCGCGCAGCCGGTCCCGCTCGCCCGCGCCGAGCGGGGCCGTCCCGCCGGGCAGCCGCACGCGCTCGCACAGCTCCAGCACGTCCTCGACGGCGCCCTTGGTCACGACGACCTCGCACCCGAGGCGGTCGCGCGGCCGGACGACCACGGTGGCGCGGCGCCGGGCGGAGTCGAACGGGACCGCGCCGACGCCCCGCACGTCCTCGTAGGGGTCGCCGGCGGCCCCGTCGGCGGCGAGGAGGGCCTCGTCGATGGTGTCGCCGGCCGCCTCGGGGGCGAGCTCGGCTGACCAGAGCGCGTTGACGCGCGCCCAGTACAGGACGCCGGCGTCGGGGTCGCCGAGCGGGTCGACGTGGCAGGCGAGGGTGATCCGGTCGAGCGTGAGCGTGCCGGTCTTGTCGGTGCACAGCGTGTCCATCGCGCCGAGGTTGTGGACGGCGGGCAGCCGCCGCGCGAGCACGTGCCCGCGGGCGAGGACCGCCGCCCCGCGCGCCAGCGCGGTCGTGACGACCAGCGGCAGCATCTCGGGCGTGATCGCCACGGCGGTCGACACCGCGAACAGCAGCGCGTGCGACCAGCTCCCGCGGTCGATCCCGTTGAGGGCGAACACGACCGGGACGGCGGCGAGCACCGCGCCGAGCAGCGCCCACGACACCGCCCGCACGCCCCGGTCGAACGTCGTCGCCGGGGCCCGGCGGGGCAGGTCGCGGTGGGTGGCGCCGAAGTAGGTCCGGGAGCCGGTCGCGACGGCGACGGCCGTGCCGGTGCCGCCGACGACGCTCGTTCCCATCAGGCACAGCTCGCGCCGTTCGAACAGGCCGGGCCGCTCGCCGGCCGGCGCGCCGCCGGTCCCGGTCCACGCGGCGCGCTTGCCCGCGGGCGGCGACTCCCCGGTGAACGCGGCCTGGTTGACCCGCAGGTCGGACGAGCTCAGCAGCCGCAGGTCGGCCGGCGCCATGTCGCCCGGCCCGAGCAGGACGACATCGCCCGCGACGACCTGGTCGACCGGCACCTCCCGGGCCGCCGGGGCCGCGCCGGGCTCGGCGCGCCGCAGCACCGTCGCGGTCGCCGTGGTGAGGGCCCGCAGCCGCGCGGCGGCGAGGTCGGAGCGGTGCTCCTGCCGGAACCGCAGCAGGCAGCTCAGCACCGCGACCAGCGCGATGAGCACGGCGCCGCGCGGGTCCCCGGTCACCGCCGACACCAGGCTGAGGCCGGCGAGCACGAGCACGAACGGGTCGGTCGCGGTCCGCGCGAGGCGGGCGAGGTGCGCGGCGGCGCGCCGGACGGCCCCGGGCACGAGCGGCCTCGCGCCGTCGCGCGGCAGCCGCCGTTCGGCCTCCCGCTCGTCCAGGCCCTTGGCCGAGCTCTCCAGCCGCCGCAGCACGGTCAGCGGGGAGGCGTCGGCGAACGCGGTCAGCCGCTCCCGGACGGCCGGGGCGGACGGGTCGTCCGGCGCGTCCGGTCCCGGCGGCGCGCCGTCCGGCGGGCGGGCGGCGGCGAGCGGGAGCAGGTCAGGCGCCGGCGCCACGGCTGCGCCCGGACCGTCCGCCGCGCCCCGCAGGAGGGCGATCATCTGGCGGACGATGGCGACGACGTGCGGGTCGTCGACGACGTAGTACTGGTGCCGCCCGTCGCGGCGGGAGCGGACGAGCCCGGCGAGCTTCAGCTTGGCCAGGTGCTGGCTGACGGCGGCGACCGTGCCGCCGATCTCCTCGGCCAGGGAGCCGACGTCGCGCTCGCCGTGGGACAGGATCCACACGATGTGCAGCCGCGTGGTGGCGGCGAGCATCCCGAACCTGCCCGCGGCCTCCTGGAGCAGCGCCGGAGTGAGCCGCCCGGGCGCTCCGGCCGCGGCGCTCTCGCGGTCGATCACCATTGCCTCCGTTCGTCCCGGCGGGGACGGGACCCGCCGCCCCCGCGCGAGGGTACCGCCGTTCGAGGCACCGGCTAATATTTGCTCAATTGCTTGAGTGTTTGACAGTATGCTCGGCCGCGCAACGAGGGGGGTCGTCGGAGCGATGAGCAGCAAGCCCGCGGACACGGGCGGCGGACGGCGCGAGGACGGCGGAGCGGGGCGCCGCGGAGGCCGGGGCCGCCGCCTCCTCGGCTGGCTGTCGATGGGCCTGGCGGCCGTGCTGGTGGTGGGGAGCCTCACCGCGTACGGGTTCTACTGGCGGCTCCAGCACAACATCCGCCACGAGGACACCGACGGCCTGATCGGCGGCCACCGGCCGAAGCGGCTCAACGGCGCGCTCAACATCCTGATGCTCGGCACCGACGGCCGGGACGGCGCGAACGCCCGGTACGGGCCCGCGATGAAGGACGGCACGGCGCGTTCGGACACCATGGTCCTGCTGCACCTGTCGCGCGGCGGCGGGCGGGCGACGGGGGTCAGCCTCCCGCGCGACCTGATGGTCCCGATCCCCGCGTGCGCCCGGCCGGACGGCGGGAGGTCGGCGCCCGTCCCGGCCGGGATGCTCAACTCCTCGTTCACCCTCGGCGGCGCGTCCTGCGCGGTCAAGACCGTCGAGGGATTCGCCGGCGTCAGGATCGACCACTTCCTGCAAGTCGACTTCACCGGCTTCAAGAGCGTCACCGAGGCGGTCGGCGGGGTGGAGGTCTGCCTGCCGCGGGACGTGGACGACCGCGACTCCAAGCTGCGGCTCGGTCGCGGCCGGCACGTGGTCAAGGGGGAGACCGCGCTGGCGTACGTCCGCAACCGGCACGGGCTCGGGGACGGCTCCGACCTCCAGCGGATCGAGCGGCAGCAGCGGTTCATGGGCGCGCTCGCCGCCAAGGTCCTCAGCGCCGGGACGCTCTCGGACCCGCGGCGGCTGCTGTCGCTGGCCGAGGCCGGGACGAGGTCGCTGACCACCGACAAGGGCCTCGACCTCGGCACCATGATGCGGATCGCGCAGGGGATGCGGGGCCTCACGGCCGGAAGGCTGCGCTTCGTGACCGTACCGGTCGCGCCCTACCCGGCCGACCCCAACCGCGTCGCGCTGCGCCGCCCGGACGGCGACCGCTTCTTCGCCGCGCTCCGCGCCGACGCCATGGCGGACGATCCCGCCCCGAGCGCGTCCCCGGCCCCGGCGGCGGGCGGCAACGGGCCGCCGCGCCGGGCCGGGCCCGCACCCTCGACGGCGCCGGCGCACCCGGCCCCACGGGAACGGCCTCCGCGGGCATCCGCGCCGACGCCGACGCCTGCGCCGGCCGCTAGGGCCTGGCGGGGGCGGGGGCGGCGACCGCGCGGACGGCCCTGTCGATCGGCGTCGCGCCCTCCGTCACCTCGACGGTGAGGCCGCGGGCGCCGGTGACGGGCAGCAGCGCGGCGATCAGCTCGGCGACGTCGTCCCGCGACACCGCGCCGTGCGGGCCGTCGCTCGGCGGCGGCTCGGCGGCCAGCGAGACGGTGCCGCTGCCCGGGGCGTCGGTCAGCAGGCCGGGGCGGACGATCGTCCAGTCGAGGTCGCGCCGGCGCAGGTCGTCCTCGGCCCTGGTCTTGGCGTTGAGGTAGTCGGCCAGCGCGTGGTCCGGCTCGTACAGCCGCCCGGCGCCGGTCGAGGAGACCTGCACGAGCCGCCCGACCTCGGCGCGCTGCGCGGCCTCGCCCACCTTGACCGACCCGCCCCGGTCCACAGCGTCGGTGCGGACGGGGTCGGCCGCCCCGGCCCGGCGGCGAAGACGACGGCGTCGGCGCCCCTCAGCAGGCCCTCGATCTCGTCCACCGAGGCGCGCTCCAGGTCGCACACCACCCGCGCGCGCCCGCGCTCTCCAGGTCGGGGATCCCCGCCCGGTCGCGGACCAGGCCCTCCGCCCGGTCGCCGCGCCCGGCGAGCACCCGTTCCAGCTTCCGCGCGATCCTGCCGTGCCCGCCCGCGATGACGACCCGCATCGTCCCTCCTCTGTTGGATGTCGCGTTAATCACTCTATGTGATCCTTCGGATGCCATTCGGAGTGGGGGTGGCGGGGTTCGGGCGCCTCAGCAGTCCGTTAGCAGGATGTTTGGCCGTTTTGTCGGGGGTAGAGGGGTTCATGTTCTTGATGAGGCCCCCGGGGGTCTACCGGCCTCAGGGCGATACCGAACTGCTGTGCGAGGCGCTGGAACGGTCGGGCGCGCTGCCCGGCGCCCGCGTCCTGGACGTGGGCACCGGAACGGGAGCGGTCGCGCTCGCGGCGGCGCGCGGCGGCGCCGCGCGCGTCACCGCGATCGACGTCTCGGCGCGCGCCCTGCTCACCGCGCGGTTCAACGCGTTCCTGCGCGGGGTGCGGATCAACGCCTGCCTCGGCGACCTGTTCGGGCCCGTGGCGGGCGAGGCGTTCGACGTCGTCCTCGCCAACCCGCCCTACGTGCTGAGCGGCGGGAACGGCGCGATCGTGCGCGGCTCCGCGCGCGCCTGGGACGGCGGGACGGACGGCCGCACGGTCCTCGACCGCGTCTGCGCCGACGCCCCCGCCCACCTCGCGCCGGGCGGGACGCTGCTGCTCGTCCACTCCGCGCTCAGCGGGGTGCGCGAGACCCTGCGGTCGCTGCGCGCGGGGGGACTGCGCGCGGCCGTGGTCGCCCGCAGGCCCGAGCCGTTCGGGCCGGTCATGCGCGCGCAGGCCGCGCTGCTGGAGGCCAGGCGGGTGATCGAGCCGGGCCAGCGCCACGAGGACCTCGTCGTCATCCGCGCCGACCGCGTTCCGACGGGGTCCGGCGCGCACCCGCCGGACGACGGGCGGCGGATCGCGGCCGTGGAGGGGTAGGGGAAGCGCGTGCGCCGAGAGGAGAGACCATGACCGCCCAGGACACGCGCGCGGCGCGGACGGAACGGCCCGCCGCCGCGCGCCCGGCACGGCGGGACGGGCCCGGCGGCGGCGAGCCGCCCCTGCCGCGTCCCCGCGGGCCGCTCTCCGAGACCGTGGTGGAGGCGCTGCGCGTCCCGCCGGGACGGGCGGCGCCCCGGACGCGAGCCTGGACGGGGCCGACCCGTTCGGCGGCGACCTCCAGCTCGCCCTGCACACCTGCTACGAGCTGCACTACCGGGGGATCGCGGGGGTCGATCCCGAGTGGGAGTGGAATCCCGGCCTGCTGGCGTTCCGGGCCCGCCTGGAGGGCGCCTTCCTCGGCGCGCTGCGCGACGGCGTCCAGGGCGGCGACGACGTGACGGCCGCGCTGGACGCGCTGCTGGTCGAGGACGTGGACGCGCGCGGCGTCTCCCACCACCTCAAGGACGCCGGCGAGTGGTGGCAGGCGCGCGAGTACTTCGCGCAGCGTTCCATCTACCACCTCAAGGAGGCCGACCCGCACGCCTGGGTGATCCCGCGCCTCCAGGGGCAGGCCAAGGCGTCCCTGGTCGCGGTCGAGTTCGACGAGTACGGCGGGGGACGGGGCGCGCGGCTGCACAGCCGCCTGTTCGCCGACCTGCTGGAGGGCGCGGGGCTCGACAGCGGTTACCTGGCGTACCTCGACGCCGTCCCGGCCGAGGCGCTCGCGCCGGTCGCGATGATGTCGCTGTTCGGCCTGCACCGGTCGCTGCGCGCCGCCCTGGTCGGGCACTTCGCCGCGGCCGAGATCACCACCGCGCCGAGCGCGCGGCGCATCGCGGCGGCCCTCGAACGGCTCGGCGCCGCGCCCGAGTGCCTGCTGTTCTTCACCGAGCACATCGAGGCCGACGCCGTCCACGAGCAGGTCCTGCGGCGCGACGTCGTCGGCGACCTGCTCGCCCGCGAGCCGGAGCTGGCCGCCGACGTGGTCTTCGGCGTGCAGGCGACCGAGCTGCTGGAGGAACGCCTCGGACGCCGCCTCCTCACCCACTGGGAACGGGGCGCGACCTCGCTCCTGACCCCGCTGCCCGACGCCCCCGGCGTCGCGGTGCTCTGACTCGCGGGCGTTCAGTCCGAGCCCTTCTTCGAGGAACGGACCTTGCCGCGGTGGCTGGTGTCGCAGAACGGGAACCGGCGGCTGCGGCGGCACGTGCACAGCGCCACCATGAAGCGGTCGGAGGCCACCGTGGTCCCGTCCTCCATGGTGATCTCCAGGGGCCCCTCGACCAGGATCGGGCCCCCGTCCTCGATCACCACGCGCCGGGCGTCCGCCGACGCCGCCTTCGTTCCGGTGGCTTCGGGCTCCGCGTGCCGTTCCGCCATCAGGGCTTGCCTCCCACACCCGTGGTGAACTCTCGGGCGCGCATCGGGCCGCCGGTGTCCGGGGACAGCGGCGGCGTCGCCATCCCGCTGCCCTCGCGCAGCCCCTCCAGGAACTCCGCGAGCGCGTCGCGGGCCGTGTGCTCGGGCGTCCAGCCGAGCTCGTTCCGGGCCCGGGACGTGTCCATGATCGGGACCCGCAGCGCCAGGTCCAGCAGCTGCGGCGACGCCGGGACGAGCCGCAGCAGCCAGGCCAGCCCGAGCGCGGCGCGCAGCCCGCCCACCGGGACGCGCACCGTTCGGGCGCCGAGCAGGTCCGCCAGCACGGCGGGGTCCACGACGGGGTCGGCCGCCAGGTTGAACGGGCCGCGCACGTCCCGGGTGGCGGCCAGCCGGTACGCCTCGCCCGCGTCCGCCGCGTGCAGCGCCTGGAACCGCAGGCCGGGCACGTCCGGGACGACGGGGATCAGCCCCGGCCGCACGATCCGGCCCGGGACGAGCGGCCCCGCGAACAGCCTGCGCTGCTGGCTCGCCGTCTCCTTGCGGAAGATGAATCCGGGCCGCATCCGCACCACCCGCCGGTCGGGGTGCTCGGCCTCGAACGTGTCGAGGAGCCGTTCGACGTACGCCTTCTCCCGGCCGTACGCCGCCGTCGGCCATCCGTGCGTGGGCCACGACTCGTCCACCGCGCGGTCCTTCGGGCCGGGGGAGTAGGCCCCGACGGACGAGGCGTACACCAGCGCCGGGACGCCGGCCTCGGCGACCGCCTTGAACACCCGGGAACTGCCCTGGGCGTTGACCCGCCACGTCACCGACGGGTCGTGGGTCGGCTGGAACAGCCACGCCAGGTGGACGACGGCGTCCGCGCCGCGCATCAGCGGCACGAGGTCGGAGCGCGCCACGTCGGCGGCGGCCCACTCGGTCTTGGCGATCTCCCATTCCGGGCCGCGCCGGGCGACCCCGAGGATCGAGGTCACCTCCGGGTCCGCGCTGAGCGCGCGGATGGCGGCGGTACCGACGTTGCCGGTCCCCCCGATGACGACGATCCGCATGCCGCTGCCTCCTCGTTCCGTGCGATCGGGGCCGTCCCGCGCCCGGTGGGGCACTTCGGACGGCCGCCCGTACGGTCGCCCCTTCCCGGGCAAGACGGATTCATGCACGTCAACCGGGCTGTCCCGGGCGTACCGGGGATCGCTAGGCTGCGCGCATGGCCGCCCCCGGAAGACGCCGCAGCCCCACGGAACGGGCCGCCGGCGGCCTCGACGTCGCCACCGCCGACGGCGTGGTGCGCGGACGGCGTCGGGACGGGCTGCTCACCTGGCGCGGCATCCCCTACGCCGCGCCGCCCGTCGAGCCGCTGCGCTTCCGGGCCCCGCAGCCCGTCGAGCCGTGGAAGGGCGTGCGCGAGGCCGCCGAGTTCGGGCCGTCCGCCCCGCAGCGGCGGCGCGCGGCGTGCGGCGAGGACTGCCTGACCGTGAACGTGACGGCCCCGGCCGAGCCCTCGGCGGGCCCGCGGCCCGTCCTGGTGTTCGTCCACGGCGGCGCGTACGTGGCGGGCTCGTCGGCGGCGCCGCTGTACGCGGGCGACCGCCTCGTCCGCCGGGGCGGCATCGTCTACGTCTCGTTCAACTACCGGCTCGGCGCGCTCGGCTACCTCGACTTCCGCGACCACTCCACGCCCCGCGCGGCGTTCGACTCCAACCTCGGCCTCCGCGACCAGATCGCCGCGCTGCGGTGGGTGCGGCGCAACATCGCCGCGTTCGGCGGCGACCCCGGGAACGTCACGCTCGCCGGGCAGTCGTCGGGCGGGAACGCGGTCACCACGCTGATGTGCGTCCCGTCCGCGCGGGGGCTGTTCGCGCGGGCGATCGCCCAGAGCCCCCCCGCCGCGTCGGTGTACGGGGCGGAACGGGCCCGCCCGTGGGCGCGGCAGTTCCTCGGCGTCCTCGGCGCGCGTCCGGGGGAGGAGGCCGAGGCGCTGATGTCCGCGCCCGCCGAGGCGCTCGTCGCCGCCGAGCACACCCTGACGCGGCGCAACGCCGACGCCGAGCCCGGCACCCGCGCCACCGCGCCCCTCCACGGCGACGACGTGCTGCCCCGCTACCCGCTCGACGTGTTCGCGGACGGGGCGGCGCACCCCGTGCCGCTCCTCATCGGCACCACCGCGCACGAGGGGCGGATGTTCCCGCTGCTGCTCGACATCCTCCCGACCGACCGGGCCCGGATCGAGAAGATGTTCAACGGGACCGACCCCGAGGTGAAGGCCCGCGCCCTCGCCGCCTACCCCGGGTACCCCGGCCGCCGCGCCGCCGCCGACCTCGGCGGCGACATCGTGTTCTGGGAGCCGTCGGTGCTCTGCGCGCAGGGCCACGCCCCGCACGCCCCCACCTACGCCTACCGGTACGACTACGCCCCGCGCCTGCTCGACTTGACCGGCATGCGCGCCACCCACGGCACCGACCTGCTCGCGCTGTTCGGAGCCGGGGACGGCCGCGCCGGGCGCGCCGCGACGCTGCTCGGCGGCCGGGCCGGGCTGCGCGCCGTGACCCGCACCGTCCAGGACCACTGGCTGGCCTTCGTCCGGGACGGCGCGCCGGGGCCGTCATGGCCCGCGTACACCGCGCGCCGCCGCGAGACGCTGATCATCGACGAGGCGTCCCGCGTGGTGGACGACCCCAACGCCGAACGCCGCCGCGCCTGGATCGGCTACCGCCACCGCCGCTAGCCGCGCCCCGCCGGGCGTTCCGCGCCCCGGCCCCGCTACGCGGGCTGGGGCGGCGCGACGGACGACTGCTCGTCCGGCAGGGGCCCGGCGGCCCGGTGCAGGGTGCTGAACAGGCGTACGACCTCGTCCGGGCCCGGCGCGGGCGGATGCTCGTACCGGCCGCCGGGACGGGTGTCCAGGAGGCTCATCAGCGCCGCGTCGTCCGCGAACGGGCGCAGGTACGGGGGGAGCTGGCTGAGGGCCAGGTCGCGGCCGCCGCCGGGACGCGCCATGTCGCCGCCCGCACGCTCCAGGAGCTGCCACGCCTCGGGATGCTGCGTGAGGGTGCGGAAGAACGCGCGGTGCTGGCCGCGGATGATGAGCAGCTCGGCGAGCTGGAGCTGCTTCCAGTGCGGGTCCTGCCCTCCGGTGGCGGTCTCCGCCGGGCCGGTGTCCCAGCCGAGCGCGGCCACCGCGAGGTTCAGCACGTTGACGAAGCGCTTGACGCGCCGGGGGTTGGTGCCGAGCCCGACCCGCACCAGCTCCCAGAACGCCTCGTTGCCGCCCAGCCCCTCCACGTACGGCGCGAGCGTCGCCCGGAGCGTCGCGAACTCGACGTCGGGCAGGAAGAACGGAAGCTGGACGATCTTCTCCAGGTAGTTCATCCCCGAGATCGCCTCCTCGGGGCGCCCTTCAGGTCGACGCCGAACTTGTTCGTCGCGACCGCCGCCAGCACGTCCACGTCCAGCGCGAGGACGAACACGCAGCGCGCGTGCCCGACGAACAGCTTCAGCGACTCCAGGACGGTCATCGCGGCCTCGGGCGTGCAGCGGTCCAGGTCGTCCACGAAGACCACGAGCCGGCCCTCCGGCCCGACGAACTCCTCGACCGCCTCGGCGAACTCGTCCTCGAACGTGTTGACCTGGCTGTACTCGTCGGCGTCGTTCTGCGCGAAGGTGTCGAGGAGCTCGTTGACGTGCTCGGGGCGCACGATGCCCGCCGTCGCGAGCGTCGCCGCGCTGCCGAGCCCGGCGCGCAGCGACAGCCAGGTCGCCGCCCGCGCCAGCCGGCCGGCCTTCTCGCGGAGCCGCTCCTCCTTCTTCAGCTCGCCGAGGATCGTGTGCAGCAGCGCCGCCCACACCTCGACCTTCCGGTCGTACTTCCACGGGTTGAACCGCACCTGCCGGTTCCGCGGCTGCTCGGCGAGCAGGTCGCTCCACATGCCGAGGAAGCTCGACTTGCCGGTGCCCCACGCGCCGAAGACGCCGACGGTCAGCGGCAGCGGGCGCGCCTGCGCGACCGCCGCGTCGAGCTGCTCCACGAAGGGGCGGAACCCGTACGCGTCCTCGTGGAGGAAGGCGAGCGGGTTGTCGGTCAGCGGAATCACATGAGCCCCCTGCGTCGGACGGTTACCCGGCCCGATTATCGGGCCGGTCCGCCAGGGGGCGGGCGCCGGACGGGCGAAGTGCCCGCTTCCGGACACGGCCCGTCCTCCGCCCGCGTGCCGCCCGCGTGCGCCTGGGTCGCTGGGCGTCCCGCCCGGCCGCCGCGCGGAACGGCGCGTCAGCCGATGCGGGCGACGGCGCGGACCGGGGAGCCGTCGCCGCTCCGCAGCCGCAGCGGCAGGAGCGACACCTCGATCGGCGAGCCGTCCTCCTGGGCGTCCAGCAGCGTGCCGAGCCCGGTCAGGTTCTCGGCGATGACCGCGTGGGCGTGGCACAGGATCCGGTGCGCGGGGAAGTCGTCCGCCGGGGTGGGATCGACGCTGAGCGCGTCGATCCCCACCGTGCGGACCCCCGCCTCGACCAGGAACGCCGCGGCCTCCGCCGTCAGGTGCGGGTGCGCCGCGTACCGCCCGGTGCCCCAGTGCCCCGACCAGCCCGTCGCCACGAGCACGATCGCGCCCGGCCGCGCCCGCCCCTCGAACAGGGACGGGCGGAGCGGCGCGCGCGGCGGCAGGCCCCGCGCGTCCACGACGACCGCCCGCCCGACGAAGCGCTCCAGCGGCAGGTCCTCCAGCGCCGGGAGCGAGTCGTCCACGTGGAACGGGGCGTCCACGTGCGTGCCGGTGTGGGAGCCCAGGGACAGCCGCGCGACGTTCACGCCGTCGGCGGCGACCGTGAGGGCCGGGCACGCGCTGACCTCGGGTCGCCCGGATACACCGGCATCCCCGACGCGATCGGTACCGACAGATCGACGATCCGCACGGGCCCCGCCCCCCTTCCGGTCATGCCGCCGCCGGCGGCCACTGAACGCTACAACGCCCCGCGGTCAGCGCTTCCGCGTCCCGGACCCGTTGGACGACGGGTGCCCGGGCGGCGCCTGCGGCCCGGCGGGCGCGGGCCGGGCCGGGACGGCCCGCAGCCGCGGCGCGAGGCACACCATGACCGTCGTCAGCACCAGGAACAGCAGCATCGCCGCGCGCAGCCCCGTCGTCTGCGCGACCGCGCCGACGATCGGCGGCCCGGCGAGGAACCCGACGTACCCGACCGTGGAGACCGCGGCGATCGACGGGCCGGGGGCCCGGTGCGGCTGCCGCGCCGCGTGGCTGAACGTCACCGGGATGATCGCGGCCAGGCCGAGCCCGATCAGCGCGTACGCCGCCAGGCCCGCCGTCGGGGTCGGCACCGCGACGGCGAGGGCCGACCCGGTCGAGGCGAGCAGCCCGCAGGCCAGCACGAACCGGTCGGGGCCGAGGTGGGCCTGGATCCGGTCCGCGGCGAGCCGGCCGACGACCATCCCCGCCGAGAACACCGAGAACCCGGTGGCCGCCGTGCTCTTCGAGGTCTCCGCCACGTCGTGCAGGTAGACGGTGCTCCAGTCGTTCATCATGCCCTCGCCCATCAGCGCGCAGAACGCGATGAGGCCCGGGGCGAACAGCCGCCGGTCGGGCAGCGCGAGGGTCAGGCCCGCGGCGTCCCCGGACGGGACGTCCGGCAGCAGGAACACCGTCGCGACCGCGAGGACGAACGACAGCACCACGACGGTCAGCAGGAAGTGCGACCGCACGCTGACGCCGAGGTCGGCCGCCACCCCGCCGAACGCCGCGCCGACGACGCCGCCGAGGCTGAACATCGCGTGGAAGCTGCCCATGAGCGGGCGGGCGTAGGCCCGCTCCACCAAGGCGCCCTGGGTGTTCATCGCGACGTCCAGGGTGCTGTTGCCGATCGCGAAGACCGCCAGCACCGCCGCCAGCCACACCAGCCCGGGGGCCAGCGCGATCAGCGGCAGCGCCGCGAGGTACAGGGCGGCGCCGGTCAGCACCCGCCGGCTGCCCCACCGGGCCACCAGCATCCCGGCGAGCGGGAGCCCCGCGAACGCGGCGGCGGCGAGCCCGGTGAGCGCCACCGACAGGCCGCCCGGCGACAGGCCGAGCCCCTCGCGGATGGCGGGCACCCGTGCGGCCCAGGTGGCGAACGTCGCTCCGTTCACGAAGAACACCGCGCCGACGGCGGCCCGCGCCGCCCGCTTGCGCGCGGTGGGCAGCGCCTCATACGTCCTGGCCGTACGGCCAGCGACAGAAGCGTTCGCGTCTACGGTGCGCGCGCCGGCTTCACGCTCGCTTCTGCGCACAGTCCCTCCTTGTGGGTCGGGTGAGGTGGAGACGGGCGGGGGCCCGGCCGCGCGGGGTCGCCGGCGGCCGGGGCCCGGCGGCGGCCCGCGCCGCCGCCGGGGCCGCGCCTACGCCCGCTCGGCGTGCTCGCGGCGGAACGCGACCGTCACGGTCGGCAGCTCGGGGAACGGCCCGAGCAGGTCCGCGAGGTCCTTCAGGCCCTTCTCCAGCGGGACGCTCGGCTGGTAGCCGATGCCGCGCAGCTTGGCGATGTCGGCCACCAGCCGGAAGCTGTCGTCCAGCACCGAGGTGTCGGCCTGGAGCCGCGCCGGCCTGCCGGTGGCGTCGGCGACCGCGTCGGCGAGGCCGCGCATGGACACCTCGGTCCCGCTGCCGATGTTGTAGATCTCGCCGGGCTCGCCCGCGTCGCCGAGCGCGATCAGCGCCCGGCACACGTCGGTGACGTGCACGAAGTCGCGGGTCTTGCGGTCGACGTCGCCGACGACGGGGATCGGCAGCTCGTTGAGCTGCCAGCGCAGGAACTGCGAGACCTCCCCGCCGGCGGTGCGCGGGTCCTCGCCGGGCCCCCACACCACGAACGAGCGGCCGATCATCACCGGCAGGTCGAACGCCTCGTGCAGGCTGAGCAGCGTCAGCTCGCCCGAGCGCTTGGACGCGCCGTACGGCAGGAACGGGGCGGTCGGATGCTTCTCGTTCATCGGGAAGTGCCGGGGCGTCCCGTACACGATCGCCGAGGACATGTGCACGAGCCGGCGGACGCCGAGCTCCACGCAGGCGTTGCCGACGTTGCACGTCCCGAGCCCGTTGATCTGGAAGTCGAACCGCGGGTACTCGACGGACAGGGTGCCGCTGGCGTTCCCGGCGAGGTGGTAGACGGTGTCGACGCCGCGCAGCGCGAGCAGCGTCTCGCCGTAGTCGCGCAGGTCGGCGCGCCGGTGCTGGACGCCCGGCAGGTCGGCCAGGGCCTTCGGGGGCTTGGCGAGGTCGACGATGACGACGTTCTTGCCGAGGTCGGTCAGCGCGGCGACCAGATGGCCGCCGACGAAGCCGGACCCTCCGGTGACGGCGACCGTGTCGCGGTCGTCCTGGGTGGTGGGTCCGAGGGGGTTGCTGCCCATGGTGAGACTCCGTTGTCGTGTGTCCCGGCGTGCGGGCACGGGGGTTGGACGGAGCGAGGCGATGCGCGCGCTCCGCGGGGGCGTCCGGGCACATGGGCGTGCCGGAACGCCTGAAGGGGGCGGTGAGGGGGTGTCTCGGGGAAGACTCGGCGGACGGGGCGGAGCTGGTCGGGACGCCGCCCGGCGCGTCCCCGCGCGTCAGCGGGGCGGTCCGGGGCGTCTCGTGGACGTCTCGGCGGTCGACGCGCCCGCCGCGCGGGGCGAAGGCGGGCCCGGGGCCCGGTGGCGCGCCGGCCGAGAGGGCGACTCCGCGCGTCCGGTCAGGCGGTGCCGCTCAGCGCGGCGACCCCGCGGCGGACGGCGCCGATCATGTGCTCGATCTGCGCGTCGGTCAGGTGGTCGTAGATGGGAAGCTGGATCTGGTGCTCGAAGTAGGTCTTCTCGGCGACCGGGCACTCGCCGTAGCGATGGCCGAGCGCCCGGAACTCCGGCAGCAGGTGGATCGGGAAGTACCGGATGACGATCTCGATGCCCTCCTCTTCTTGCAGGTGCTTGATGAAGTCGTCCTTGGGCGCGCCGACGGTCTCCGGCTGGTAGAAGAGCGTGTACAGGTGGTACACGTGGCGCGCGTACGGCTTCTCGTGCTGGATCCCGATGCCGGGCACGCCGGAGACGCCCGCGTCGATGCGGTGCGCGATCTCGCGCCGGCGGTCGTTCAGCCGGTCGAGCCTGCCGAGCTGGACGATCCCGAGGGCCGCGCTCAGCTCGCTCATCCGGTAGTTGTTGCCGACGAGGTAGCGCCCGTCGACGTAGTCGTGGGTGTAGGACCGCAGGACGTGCGCGTCCTTGTAGTAGGCGGGCTGGCGGTACGGGCCGATGGCGGGGTCCTCGCGCTCGCGCATCTCGCCGTAGTTGTGGATCGTCCCGAGCGCGCGCGCCATCTCGGCGTAGCGGTCGTCGCCGGTGACGAACGCGCCGCCCTCGCCGGTGGTCATGTTCTTCAGCGAGTGGAAGCTGAAGCAGCCGATGTCGCCGATGGTGCCGAGGGAGCGGCCCTTGTAGGTGCCGCCCGCGACGTGCGCGCAGTCCTCCACGACGGTGAGGCCGTGCCGGCGCGCGATCTCCATGACCGGGTCCATGTCGACGGCCTGGCCGCCGTAGTGCACGACCCAGATCGACTTGGTCCGCTCGGTGATGAGCGGCTCGATGGTGGCCGGGTCGATGTTGAGGCTGTCGGGGTCGATGTCGGCGAACTTGACGACGCAGCCGCGCGCCTGGAGCGGCCAGGTCGTCACCCAGAACGTCTGCGGGGTGGTGATCACCTCGTCTCCGGGCCGCAGCTCCAGGACCTGGGCGGCGAGGAACAGCGCGGTCGTGCAGGAGCTGGTCGCCTTGACGTGGCGGGCGCCGAGCGCCTCGGCGAACCGCTCCTCGAACTCCGCGCCGCTCGGCCCCATCGCCAGGGTGTCCTGGCCCAGCGCCTGGGTCACCGCCTTGATCTCTTCGTCGCCCAGTCTGTTGGAGATCCCGCTGTAGGGGACTTGGTACGCCATGCGACGCTCCGCTCTCTCGATCTCGTGGATGTGCCGGGCCGCGTCACGCGCGGTCGTCTTGGCTCTCCGGTAACCCGCTCTCCAGAGCATCTCCGCTACCGGACCCGCGAAGGGTAAATTAGAATTAAAGTTGCGGCAGAGGGGATCTACCTGTTTGCTGGATCCCGGCCGTCTGTCAAGTTGATGGTAATTGAGTATTACCTCGGCACGGTACCGACTGCGGGGAAGAAAATAGTAACCCGATCTCGATGTCCACCTTAATGCGCTGCGTTCCCGCTGTATTTTCATCTTTTATTTAAGTGTTGGCCGATTGTGGGCGGCTTTTTCCTGATTTGACGGCGCGGATTTCCCGGGCACCCTCCACCAAGCCCGACATGTCGGCCGTACCCGCGGAACGGCCCGCCGCACCGCCCCCGTCGGGGCCGCTCCAGGCCCCGGCCACGGCACGGCAACGCGCCGCGCCGTACGGCAAAGACCCGCCCGTCGCGAGGAGATGGGTCCGCCATGGAGCACCGCCCGCCGGTTCGCGGGCTTCCCTTCCGGATCAGGATCTGTAGCGTGGGGGCCATGCCTGTACGGGGCCGGCGGCGGCCCAGGCGGTGAGGTGGTCATGCGACGTAACGGACACGGTGCGCGCGCGGACGGCGGGGCCCGGCCGTGACCGGCGGGCGGACCGCCCTGGTCACCGGGGCCTCCCGCGGCCTCGGCGCGGCGATCTCCGCCGCGCTCGCCGCGGACGGCCTCGCCGTCGCCCTCAACTACCGCCGCGACCGCGGCACGGCCGAGGCGCTGCGCGACCGGATCACCGCCGCCGGCGGCCGGGCCGAGCTGTTCCAGGCCGACGTCACCGACGAGGCGGAGGTCGACGACCTGCACGAACGCGTCGTCAAGGAGCTGGGCCCGGTCGATGTGCTGGTGCTGAACGCGACCGGCCCGCAGCCCGAGGCCGCGGTCGAGGAGCTGCGCTGGCAGGACGTCCTCGGGCAGCTCGACTTCTTCGTCAAGAGCCCGCTGCTGCTCACCCAGCGGGTCATCGCGGGGATGAAGGAGCGCCGGTACGGGCGCATCGTGCACGTCGGATCCGACGTCGTCGCGGTCGGCCCGGCGCGCTCCAGCGCGTACGTCGCGGCCAAGTCGGCGCAGCTCGGGCTCGTCCGGAGCTGGGCGCGCGAGTTCGGCCCGTACGGCGTCACCGTCAACTTCGTCGCGCCCGGCTGGATCCCGACCGACCGGCACGAGGGCGTCCCCGCCGACGTCAAGGACGAGTACGCCGGGGCGCTGCCGCTCGGCCGCATGGGCGCGCCCTCGGACGTCGCGGGCGCCGTCGCGTTCCTCGCCTCCGACCGCGCCGCGTTCGTCACCGGCCAGACCCTCGCGGTCAACGGCGGAAGCACCTTCGGCTGACTCGGTAACGGAACGCGGCAGCCCTTTAACGGGCGGCCTTCGACCCTTCCGTGGCGCATATTTGACTGGCCTTGTGGCCGATGATTTCGTGCCTCGATTTCACGCGCGCGACGCCCGGAGGCCCCGTGGAATAAGGGGTCCGGGCACTTTCGGGCGCCCCCGCATTCCGGGTTTGCGTCCGTTCGGCGCGCGGACGGAGCCGGGCGGGGCGCGGCCGAAGGGAGGGCGGTCAGGCGAGGGCGGCGTCCTCGACGCGGACGCGGTGCCTCAGCAGGACGAGGTTCGCGACGGTGAAGACGAGCGCGGTGAGCCACGCCGTGTGGACCAGCGGCAGAGCGACGCCCTCCGCGACGACCGCCACGTAGTTGGGGTGGCGCAGCCACCGGTACGGGCCGCGTTCCACCAGCGGCATCCCCGGGACGATGACCACCCGCGTGTTCCACTGCCGTCCGAGCGTGGTGATGCACCACCACCGCAGGCCCTGCGCGAGGACGGTCACGGCGAGCATCGGCCAGCCGAGCGCCGGGACGAACGGGCGGTCCAGCCCCCACGCCTCCAGCGGCGCGCCGGCCAGCAGCCCGGCGTGCACGGCGACGATCAGCGGGTAGTGGCCGCGGCCGTGCTCGACGCCGCCGAGCCCCCGCGCCCACGCGAGGTGCCGCCGCGCGAGGACGAGCTCCGCGAGCCGTTCGGCGGCGACCAGTGCGATGAGCAGGAGGTAGGCGGCCACGGGATCACCAGCGCAGCAGGACCAGCTCGGCGGAGAACCCGGGCCCGAGCGCCATGAGCAGGCCGGGCTCGCCCGCCGGGGGCCGCCGGCGCGCGATCGTCTCCTGGAGCACGTTCAGCACCGACACCGACGACAGGTTGCCGATGCCCCGCAGCGAGCGCCAGGTCAGGTCCAGCTCTCCGCCCTCCAGCCCGAGCACCTCGGCGATCTTGTCGATCACCTTCGGCCCGCCCGGATGGCACACCCACGACGTCAGCTCGCCCGGCGTCAGGCCGTGCTCGCCGAGGAACGCCCCGACGTCGCCGGCGAGCCGCTCCTCGACGAGGTCCACGAGGTCGGCGGCGAGGACGATCCGGAAGCCGTGCGCGCCGACGTTCCAGCCCATCAGCCGCTCGGTGTCCGGGTAGAGCCTGCTCCCGGTCGCCACCACGCGCGGGCCGGGCCGGTCGCGCGAGCGCCACGGGCCGTCCGCCGCGCGCTCGGCCGCCTCCCGCCCGCCGCCGACCGCGACCGCGGCGGCGGCGCCGTCCCCGAACAGGCCGCTGCCGACGAGGTTGGCGGGCGAGGCGTCGCCGAGCTGGACGGTGAGCGAGCACAGCTCGACGCAGACCAGCACCGCGACCTGCTCGGGCCAGGCCCGCAGGTAGTCGTGCAGCCGCGACAGCCCGGCGGCGCCGCCCGCGCAGCCGAGCCCGAACACCGGCACCCGCCTGACGTCGGCGCGCAGCCCGGCGCGCTGGGCCAGCTTGGCGTCCAGCGACGGCGTCGCGAGGCCGGTGGAGGAGCAGAAGAGGAGGTGGTCGACCTCGGACGGCCCGATCCCGGCCTCGTCCAGCGCGCCCCGGACCGCGCGCTCGCCGAGGTCGAGCGCCGTCGCGATGTACGCGTCGTTCGCGCCGGTGAAGCCGCCGAGGTCCTCGTACTCCTCGATCGGCAGCGCCAGGCTGCGCCCGCTGACCTGGGTGGCCGCGTGGAAGCGCTCGATCAGGCGCGGGTCGGCGCCCGTCAGGCGGGCGCACAGCTCGGTGATCTCGCCCTGCTCGTAGCGGTGCTCGGGCAGGACGGTCCGCACGGCGGCCACGCGCACCGCCCTACGCCGCCCTCGGTCGTCGCCGGCCGCCCATCGTCCCGCCTCCTCCGGTGAGAAGATCCATCCCGTGTCCCGTACCCGCGTCCGCCGGGTGACAGGCCCTGATTGCCAGGTCTTGACCGATGCAACGCAAGATCGGATGGTTGGGGCGGCATGCCCGGTGATGCCGGGTACTGTCCTGAACGTGTGCGTTCATTGGCGTCCGGGGATGACCGCCGAGGGGGGAAGATGGCGGAGACCGTGATCGTGACCGGCAGGGCCGAGGGCGCGCGCGCCGTCATCACCGTGGCCGGGGAGCTGTACCTCCCGACCATGCAGCAGGCCGAACGCGACATCCGCGCGGCCCGCAAGGAGCTCGGCGAGCACCTGGTGTTCGACCTCGCGGCCCTGGACTTCATCGACTCGACCGGCCTGAACACGCTGGTCAAGCTCTACCTGGCGGCCGAGGCCCGCGGCGGCAGCGCCGCGTTCGCCGGCCCGCTCGCCGAGCAGGTGGCCCGCGCCTTCGAGATCAGCAACCTCGGCCACCGGCTCAGGATCCACCCCTCCGTGGACCACGCCCTCCGCACCGGCCGCGGCTGAGGCCCGCCGCCGGCGCGGGAAGCCGACGCCCGCCGCCGGCGCGGGAGGCCGAGGCCCGCCGCCGGCGCGGGAGCGGGTCAGCGCGCCCCCGCGAAGTTGCGTTCGCGCGCGTAGCCTTCGAGCCTGGAGCGCAGACGCCGCCGCCCCCGGTGCAGTCGCGACATCACCGTCCCGATCGGCACGCCGGTGATCTCGGCGATCTCCTTGTAGGAGAACCCCTCGACGTCGGACAGGTAGACGGCCATGCGGAACTCCTCCGGCAGCTCGCGCAGCGCGTCCTTCACCTCGGTGTCGGGCAGCCGTTCGAGCACCTGCGTCTCCGCCGACTTCAGCCCGCCGGGCGTGTGCGCCTCGGCCTGCGCGAGCTGCCAGTCCTCGACCTGCTCGGTCGCCGAGCGGGCCGGCTGGCGCTGGCGCTTGCGGTAGCCGGTGATGAACGTGTTGGTGAGGATCCGGTACAGCCACGCCCGCAGGTTGGTGCCCTCCTGGTACTGGTGGAACGAGGCGAACGCCTTGGCGTAGGTGTCCTGCACCAGGTCCTCCGCGTCCGCGGCGTTCCTGGTCATCCTGAGCGCTGTCCCGTAGAGCTGGTTCAGGTACGGCACGGCGTCGCGCTCGAAGCGGACCTGCCGGCGCTCCAGCCCCGGTTCGGTGAGTGTCATGTGGAAGTCCCTCGATGGGCCGGGCCGGCACGGCTCCGGCGGCGATGGAGGTACCGCATGTCTCTCTTCCCCCCTTTGTCCCCAGGTGTTCGGCGTGCCCGTTATGCCGCATCACTAACGCGCCGTGCAACCTCCCCGCAACGGGCCGTACGGCATCCTGGCCCGTTCGGACGGCGGAACCGGCCGGGCCGCCGCGCCCGCCGCGCTCGCGCCGCCAACGTCCGGATCGTTCGGAAGAAGGGATATGGGACCGGCACGACGACACCGCGTGACCCCGGGCGTGGCGCGGGGGGCGGCGCGGTTCTGGGCGGGGGTGCGGTACCGGCTGCTCGACCGGTACGCGCGGTGGCACTGGCGGCGCGAGGAGAAGGCGGACCGCGCCGCGCGCCGTCCCCCGCCCGCCGACCGTGAGCGCGCCGCGCCCGCGGCATCGACGCCCCCGGCCGGGCAGGGCGCGGTCGCACCGTTCCTTATCGAACATGTGTGCGAACCGCGCCCTGCCGGCCCGTGATGCGGGCGGACGGCGCGTCAGGGGAGCGGCCGGGGCCGCCCCTCCTCGCTCACGCGGGCGGGGCCGGGGAGGCCGCGGCGACGACGACGGGTTCGGGGCCGGTCCGGCCGCGGCGGTCGGCCCAGGTGGTCAGGGCGGTGCGGCAGGCGTGGTCGAGGTGGCGCAGCCCCGACAGGTCGAGCTCGATCGGCCGGTCGCGGGGGAGCGCCTCCAGCCGGTCGAGCAGGTGCGGCAGCCGCAGGAACGTGGCGTTGCCCGCGACCGCGACCCGTACGGCGTCCCCGTCGCCCCCCTCGTCGTGGACGTCGAGGTGGACGTGCGAGGTCTCCCACGCCGTCTTCACCACGGCCAGCAGCAGCCCGAGGAGCACGCCCTCGAAGAGGTTGAGGGCGGTCACCGCCACCGCGGTGGCCACCAGGACCAGCGCCTCGCCGCGGTGGTCGCGCCACAGCGGCGCCAGCCCCGACGTGGGGATCAGCTTCCAGCCCGCGTGCACGAGCACGCCCGCGAGGACGGCGAGCGGGATCAGCCCGAGCGCGGCCGGGAGCAGCGCGGCGAACAGCAGCAGCCAGAGCCCGTGCAGCACCCGCGACGCCTTCGTGCGCGCGCCGGCCTGCACGTTGGCCGAGCTGCGCACGATCACCGCCGTCATCGGCAGCGCGCCGAGCGCGCCGCACACGGCGTTGCCGGTGCCCTGCGCGATGAGCTCGCGGTCGTAGTCGGTGCGCGGGCCGTCGTGCATGCGGTCGACGGCCGCCGCGCTGAACAGCGTCTCCGCCGACGAGATGAGCGCGAACGCCAGCACCGTGCCGAGCACGCCCACCTCGGCGAGCCGCGCGAAGTCGCCGATCCCGGGCGGCTGGACGGCGCCGAGCAGGCCCCGCACCTCCAGCTTCGCCACGGGCGCGTCGAACGCCAGGGCGACGGCGGTCGTCAGCGCGACCGCCGCGAGCGGGCCCGGGACCTGCCGCGCCTTCGCGGGCAGGCGCGGCCACGCGGCGAGCACGGCGATCGTCCCGGCGCCGAGGGCGAACGCCGCGACCGCCTCCGCCGAGCCGGCCCCGTCGAGGACGAGCTCCGGCAGCCCGGCGAGCTTGGCGACGCCGGACCCGGGGGCCTCGGCGCCCGCCATCGCGTAGAGCTGCCCGGCGATGATGGTCAGGCCGATCCCGGCGAGCATGCCCTCGACGACCGCCACCGAGATGGCCCGGAACCACCGGCCCATCCGCAGCGCGCCGAGCGCGAGCTGGAGCGCGCCCGAGGCGAGCACCAGCACGCCGAGCGCCGCGACGCCGTACTGCTGGACCGCGTCGTACACGAGCACGGTCAGGCCCGCCGCCGGGCCGCTGACCTGGAGGCTGCTGCCGGGCAGCAGCCCGGTCACCAGCCCGCCGACGATCCCGGTGACCAGGCCGAGCTCGGCCGGGACGCCGGAGGCGACCGCCACGCCCACGCACAGGGGCAGCGCCACCAGGAACACCACGAGGGACGCGGCGACGTCGCGCCGCGGGAAGGACAGGGGCCGTTCGAGTTGGGGGAGCATCGGATCCTCGTTCAGGGAGTGAGAGCGGGGACGATCACAGCGTGCGGACGGTGCGGACGGTCAGGGCCGCCCGTGCGGCTATGTCGGAAGGGCCGGGCGGGGCCGGTGGATGAGGGCATGCGAAACACCTCCAGGGGCGCGCGACGCTTCGTTCGCGGGGCGCATCGATGGAGTGGACGGCGGGCCGGGCGGCCGTCACCGCCGGGAACCGGACAAGGAGGGGAGAGCGGCTTGCCGGACGTCCGTCAGGGAACGGCGCGGCAGCGGCGGCCGCTCAGCAGCGGAAGACCTGGAGCAGGGCGGAAACGTTCCCTGCCGCCCGTCTGCCGGCCGCGTGCACGAGACCGGTGGCGCGGCGGGGCGCGATGCTCTCGCCGGTGGCCGCGACCTCGGTCGCCGGCGGCATGCCCACGGGGGCCTTGGCCCAGCGCGGGACGAGGCATTCGCGCGCCGCGTCGACCGTGCCCCGCTCGGGCGTCTCGTGCGGTGCGCGCTCCTGCTCGCATCCGCGCTCGTGCTCGGTGGCGACGGCGGTCGGCGGGTTCCCGGCGAGCGCGGGGGCCGGCGTGCCGTCGGCGCCGGCGCTCTGGAGCGACGCGCCGAGGACGAGGTGCAGGCAGCCGCACACCGCCAAGACCACGAGGGCCGCGGCACGTTGCGCCTTCCCGCTCCGTGTCACGTGGTGACGCTCCCCGTTCCGTCGGCGTTGCGTGCCGTTCCGCGCTGACCGTGGTGCTCACACCAGGATAGGGCTTGGTCACCCGCCGCGTTCAGGTCCGGACGGTGAATATGTGGCAACTCACACGCGACACGATCTACCGGCGTTCCGCGACCGCCACTCGATTTCCGTCCGGCCGCTAATTTCGGGCGGGCGAAAATGGATGTGGAAAATAGGTTTGAATTCTGCCAGACTCCGGGCATGTCGCTCCGATACATCGGCTCCGGCCCGTACTGCTACGCGAATTCCCTGGCGATGGTGCTGGGGGACGGCGCGCCGCCGCCCTCGGTCATCGAGGTGCTGACCGGCTCGCCGTTCGGCCTGCAACTCCACCAGGGGCGCACGCCCTACTTCGACCCCCTCGGCTGGGATCCGGGCATCGGCGTCGACGCCGCCCTCGGCCTGCTCGGGTGGGACTCCCGCCGGACGGGCGGAGGGACCGCCGACGAAGCGGCGGAAAGGCTGCGCGAGGAGGCCCGGAAGGCGCCGGTGCTCGTCGGCCCGGTCGAGATGGGGCTGCTTTTTCATCAACCAGAGGCGAACGGCGCCATCGGCGCGGACCATTTTCTCGTCGTCACGGGTATTGAAAAGAACACCGTGCTCATGCACGACCCGCACGGCCATCCGTACGCGACGCTGCCGATGGACGATTTCGTGGCCGCCTGGCGTACGGACACGATCGACTATCCGGCGGAGTCGTTCACCATGCGGACGGATTTCAGGCGGGCGCGGGACGTGGGCGTTCCGGCCGCGCTGCGGGGGTCGGTCGCGGACGCGAGGCGCTGGCTCGACGGCCCGGACGCGGCCCCGCCCGACGGCTCCCTCGCCAACGCCGCCGCGGCCGAACGCCTCGCCGAACTGGTCGAGGCGGGCCTGGACCCGGATGTTCGCGCGCACCTGGTGCACTTCGCGGTGCGCGTCGGCGCGCACCGGCTCGCGGACGCCGCGGCTCTGCTCGCCGGCATCGGCCTCGCGGGCGCCGCGCGGATCGCCGCCGTCCAGGCGCGGCTGGTCGGCGGCCTCCAGTACCCGCTGGTCGCCGACGACCGTCCGGCCGCGGCCCGGATCCTGCGCGAGCTGGCCCCGACGTACGCCCGCCTCCGCGAGGCCCTGGACGAGCCGCTGACCGCCGTCGGACGGTAGGACGGGCGCCGCTGCGGGGCCCCGGCACGCGGGGCCCCGCAGCGGGGCTCAGGAGGCGACGGGCTCAGGAGGCGACGGGCTCGGGACGGCGCTCGGGCTCGGGCTCGGTGGCCGGGCCCTCCACCGACAGGTGGGGGAGCCTGCGGTCGAGCCATGGCGGCAGCCACCAGTTGGCCTTGCCGAACAGGTGCATCACGGCGGGCACGAGGACCGTCCGCAGGATGAACGCGTCGATGGCGACGGCCGCGGCGAGGCCGACGCCGAACTCGGCGATGGCGCGCTCGCCCCGAACACGAACGCGACGAACACCGCGATCATGATGGTGGCGGCGGCCGTGATGACCCGGCCCGTCTCGGCCTGGCCGACGACGATCGCGCGCCGGTTGTCGCGGCCGTGCACCCACTCCTCGTGCATCCGGCTGACCAGGAACACCTGGTAGTCCATGGACAGCCCGAACAGGATCGCCAGCATGATCACCGGCAGGAACGCCTCGACCGGCCCGGCCGCGCCGAGCCCGAACGGCTCGGACCCCCAGCCGAACTGGAAGAACGCGACGACCACGCCGAACGACGCGGCGGCGGCGAGCACGTTCATCACCGCCGCGGTGAGCGGCACCAGCAGGCTGCGGAACGCGATCAGCAGCAGCAGGAACCCGAGCCCGACGATCACCGCGAGGAACAGCGGCAGCTTGCCGGTGAGCACGTCGGCGAAGTCGTCGAAGATCGCGGTCTGGCCGCCGACGTGCACCCGCAGCGCGGTGCCCTTCTCGGCGGCCGGGATCACGTCGCCGCGCAGGCGCTCGATCAGGTCGGCGGTCTCCTTGGACTGCGGCGAGGTCGTCGGGAAGACCTGGACGATGCCGAGCGGCGCCCCCGCCTTCGCGGGCACGGGCGCGACG
Organism: Actinomadura sp. J1-007; assembly: GCF_009793335.1. Classification (GTDB taxonomy): domain Bacteria; phylum Actinomycetota; class Actinomycetes; order Streptosporangiales; family Streptosporangiaceae; genus Spirillospora; species Spirillospora yumaensis. The sequence continues at coordinate 402,896 of NZ_WING01000002.1, forward strand.
GACGCGACGCCCTCGGTCCCGGCCAGCGTCCGGACGAGCCCGTCCAGCGCCCCCCGGTCGGCGCTGGACGGGGTCTCGGCGACCAGTTGCAGCGGCCCGTTGAACCCGGGGCCGAACCCGTCCGCCAGCAGGTCGTACGCCTGCCGGGTCGTGCTGGAGGCCGGGTTGTTGCCCGCGTCGGACGACCCGAGCCGCAGCGACAGCACCGGCACCGCCAGCACCGCGATGACCACCAGCGAGACCGCCGACAGGGCCTTCGGACGCCGTTGCACCACGCCGGCCCAGCGCGCCCAGGCTCCGGGCGCCGGGGGGCCGGCGGGGCGCCGGCGCTCGCGGCGGCTGAGCGCGCGGCGGCCGATCACCGCGAGCATCGCGGGCAGCAGCGTGACCGCCGCGAGGACGGTCGCGACGACGGTGGTCGCGGACGCCACCGCCATGCCGTTCAGGAAGCTCATGCCGAGCACGAACAGGCCGAGCAGCGCGATCACCACGGTGGCGCCGGCGAAGATGACGGCCCGTCCGGAGGTGTTCACGGCGTTCACGACGGACGCCTCGACGTCCATGCCGGCCTTCAGGTTGGCGCGGTGCCGGGTGACGATGAACAGCGCGTAGTCGATGCCGACGCCGAGCCCGATCAGCGCGCCGAGGATCGGCCCGATCTCCCCGATGCTCACCACGTGGGTGAGCAGCGTGACGGTCATCAGGCCGGTGCCGACCCCGGCGATCGCGGTGAAGATCGGCAGCAGCATGGCGAACAGCGACCCGAACGCGATGAACAGCACGATCGCGGCGGCGACCACGCCGACCAGCTCGCTGCTCGACGGCGCGGCCTGCTCCACCTCCGCGATCGCGTCGCCGCCGAGCTCGACCCGCAGGCCGTCCCCGCGCGCCGACTCGGCCGTGTCGATGAACTTCTGGACCTCGGCCTTCTCCAGCTCCTGCGCCTGCGCCGTGAAGGTGAACGCGGCGTAGGCGACGTGCCCGTCCTTGCTCACCTGCCCCGCGCCGGGACGGGAGTACGGGCTCGTCACTCCGGCGACGCCGGGCAGGTGGGAGAGCCGGTCCAGCGTGGCGGCCATCTTCGACCTCACGGCGGGGGAGCGGACGTCGCCGTCGCTGCGCCACACCACCGACGCGTTCGCGCCCGACTGCGCGGGCATCGACCGTTCGAGCAGGTCCATGGCCTTGGTGGACTCGGTTCCGGGCAGCGAGAAGGCGTTGTCGGACTTGGCGCCCGCGGCCGTCGAGGCGACGCCCAGGCCGACGAGCGCGGCGACCCAGAGCAGTACCACGAGGAGCCGGTGGCGGTAGCACCAGTGGGCGAGAGTGGACAAGGCGGAGCGCTCCTCCGGGAGGGGACGACGGGGATCTCCCTCAGCCTGCTCGACCGCCACCCGCCGTCCCGTCCGCCTGCCGCAGGGTCTTGCCGCTACCGCGATCGCGGTACCCCGCTACTCCGCCGGGGCAGACCTGGCGCCCGCCCTACGCCTCCCGGCCGACCCGTCCCCGCACGCCCTCCTACCAGCGGCACCCCCCGCCACCGCCGCACGCCATCGGACCCGCCGAACGGGACCCGCCTGCGGGACGGGGCGGGCGGCGCGGGCGGCGCGGGCGGGTCAGCGGGCGGGTCAGCGGGTCGGGGCGGGGTCGTCCGGGGCGGGGAAGCGGGCGGCGGGGCGGACGAGGCCGGTCTCGTACGCGATCATGACGAGCTGGGCGCGGTCGTGCGCGCCGAGCTTGGTCTGCGTCCGGTTCACGTGCGTCTTGGCGGTGGACGGGCTGATCCCGAGGCGGTCCGCGATGTCGTCGTTGGTCAGCCCGGCCGCCACCATGATCATGATCTCGCGCTCGCGGCCGGTGAGGGCCTCCAGCCGCTCGCCGGAGACCAGGGCGTCCTGGGCGGGGCCGCGCAGGAACCGGGCGATCAGCGTCCGGGTCGCCACCGGCGACAGCAGCGCCTCGCCGCGCGCGACGAGGCGGATGGCCTGCTGGAGCTCGACGGGTTCCACGCCCTTGCCGAGGAACCCGCTGGCCCCGTTGCGCAGCGCCGCGAACACGTACTCGTCGATCTCGAACGTGGTGAGCACGAGCACCCGGACGCCGGGCAGCGAGGAGGTGATCCGCCGGGTCGCGGTCAGGCCGTCCGAGCCGGGCATCCGCACGTCCATGAGGACGACGTCGGCGGACGGCGCGAGCTCGACCGCCTCCCGCCCGTCGGCGGCCTCGCCGACGACCTCCAGGTCGGGCGCGGAGTCGACGAGCACCCGGAAGCCGGCGCGGACCAGGGCCTGGTCGTCGGCGAGCACCACGCGGACCGTCACGCGCCCGCCCCCGGGTGCGGCAGGGACGCGCGGACCTCGAACCGGCCGTCGCGGTGCCCCGCGCCGAAGGCCCCGCCGACCGCGAGCGCCCGTTCGCGCATGCCGATGATGCCGTGCCCGGAGTCGGCGGGCGGCGACGGCGCCGCCGGGTTCCCGACGACGACCTGGAGCGCGTACGGCCGGTAGTCGAGGTGCACGGCGGCGAACGGGCGGGACGCGTGCCGGCTCGCGTTCGTCAGCGCCTCCTGGACGATCCGGTAGGCGGTGAGGTCGGTCGCCGACGGCAGGTCCACGGGCGTCCCGGTCACGTCGAGGTCGATGACCAGCCCGGCGGCGGTGAACCCGGCGACCAGGTCGGGCAGCCGGTCCAGGCCCGGGGACGGCTCGGCGGACGGCTCGTCGGGCGTGCCCGGATGGCGCAGCAGCCCGATCGTGGTCCGCACCTCCTCCAGCGACGACCGCGCGGCCCGCCGGATGTGCGCGAGCGACTCGCGCGCCTGCTGCGGCTCGGTCTCCAGGACGTGCGCCGCGACGCCCGCCTGCACGTTGATCAGCGCGACGTGGTGGGCGAGGACGTCGTGCAGCTCCCGGGCGATCCGCAGCCGCTCGTCCAGGACGCGCCGCCGCGCCTCCTCCTCCCGGGTCCGTTCGGCCCGCCGGGCGCGCTCCTCGACCTCGGCGATGTAGGCGCGCCGGTTGCGGACCGCGTCGCCCGCCGCCGCCGCGCCCGCGCTCTGCGCCGCGAGCGCGACGATCTCCGGGCCGAGCCAGAACCCGACGCCGAACACCCAGCCGGTCGCCACCAGCGCCGCCGCGACCGCGACGGCCGCGACGACGGCGCGCTGCCGCGTCCCGGTGAGCGCGACGGTGTAGAGGGCGATGTCGGTGGTGAGCATCAGCGGGCTCTTCATCCCGCCGGACGCCAGGTAAGCGGCCATGCCCGCCGTGGTGACGGCGAGGACCGCCACCGGCGCCCGCCGCCGGAACGTCAGGCTCGCGCAGACCACGGCCCCGACGAGCGCCCCGCGCAGGGTGAGCCGCTGGAGGTCGTGCTCCGAGGACAGCACGGGCACGAGCAGCGCGAACCCGTACACCGCGAGGGCCAGCAGCCCGTCCGCCGCCTGCGGGTGCGCCCGCCCCGAGGCCCGGACCCGGGCCAGGCCCGGCCGCTCGAACGCCCACGGTTGGGACATGCCCGAACGATACCCGCCCGCCCCCTTCCTCCCGCTCACCCCCACGACCCGCCGAACGGAGGCCGCACGCGGCGAGCAAGGCGCACCGGACAGGCCCTGGTCGTCACAGGCCCTAGTCGTCGAGGATGCCGTCGCGTTGGGCTTCGCGGTAGAGGGTGATCCTGGTGGTGGCCTCGCGGCCCGCTCTGGAGTACTTCTCGCGGGCGCGTTCGAGGTACTGCTTGACGGTGTGCTCGCTGATGCCCATCTGCCGGGCGACGGCGGCGCGGGTGAGGCCGCCGAGCCACAGCCGCATGGTGCGCAGCTCCTGCTCGGAGAAGCTCGGACGGCACGGGCCCGACGTGGCGAGCATCGCCCCCGCCTCGGACGGCGTGGTGTACGTGCCGCCCTCCGCGACGGCGAGGATGGCCTCGACCAGGTGCTGCTGGCCCTCGTTGGACTCCTTGCGGATGTAGGCGCGGGCGCCCGCGCGTTCGGCGCGCTGGACGATGGCGGCCTCGGTGTGCTGGGAGAACACCACGATGCGGTGCCCGGCGGCGGCGAGCTCGGCGATGCGGTCGAACATCAGCTCCCCGCCGATCCGCAGGTCCACCACCAGCACGTCGCCCGCGGGTTCGAGGCCGTCCAGGCTCGCGGCGGTCTGCACGACCTCGATCGGGCGCGGGTCGTCCTCGATCCAGGCGCGGACGCCCGACAGGACCACGTCGTGGTCGTCGATGACGGAGACCGTCACGATTCCCGCCATCGGGCCTCCACCCAGTGCAGGTCGTCGTCGTGGTCGGTGACGAGCGTGACGCCGTCCCGCGCCGACCCCCGCGGCGGCAGCGCCAGCTCGCCGTCGCCGAGGACCGAGACGCTCACCTCGTCCGGCCCGGTGGACACGACGGTGACGCGCGCGTACCGGCGGGTGGACGCGAGCGCGGCCAGCGGCGCCCGCGACAGCGCCGTCCCGGTCCGGTCGGGCAGCCGCGGCGGGTCGCCGACGGAGGCGACGTCGACCACCACGCCCCGCCGGACGGCGTCGTCGATGCCGGGCCGCAGCGCCCGCATCACCGGGTCGGGGACGTCCTCGCGCTCGGTCAGGACGTGCCGCAGCGCGGCCTCGGCGGCGGCGCACCGGCGGCGCAGCTCCGGGTCGGACGGGTCGGCGGTGCCGTCGGCGAGGCCGCGCAGCAGCGGCTCGACGACCGTCCGCGCCGACCGGTAGCGGGCCCGGCGGGCGGTGACGACCTCGGCGATGACCGCCTCGCGGTTGGCGATCTCCCACTGCTCGGCCGCCGCGTCCGCCGCCAGGCCGCCGCTGTCGCGGAAGACCCGCGCGCCCGCGAGCAGCGCGAGCTGGACGCTCGCCGACGCGTACACCAGGGTCACCACGCCCGCGACGTTGTGCCTGCTGAGCGCGTCGCCCGCGCACAGGACGGCGAGGACGACGCCCGCGTTCGCGAGCAGCACGGCGACCAGCTCGCGCGCCGGGCGGCGCAGCAGGAGCAGCACCGCGATCATCCCGGTCGAGGTCCAGCCCCAGTCGATCTTGAGGAGCAGCGCCTCCGGGCAGGCCGCGGCGACCGCGGCGCCGGCCGCGAGGTCGGCGGCGGTCAGCGTCCACGCGACCCGCCGGGACCGGCCGCCGCGCAGCAGCGCGGCCGCGCCCGCCGCGATGATCAGCACCTGGGCCGCCCAGGCGGCCGCCGCCGCGGCCGGCGGGCGGAAGTGCGGGAGGTAGACCAGCAGCGCCGTGCCCGCCGCGACGACCTGCCACAGCACCACCGTGCTCACCACCGCGACGTCGAACGCCCGGTGGAACCTCGGCACGAACGGCGCCGCCGCCGGCGTCCCGGACGGCGGTTCGGACCCGGGCGGCTCAGACATGGGGCCACCACAGCACGACCCGGGTGCCCGCGCCCGGCCGGGACCGGACGGCCGCGCCGCCGCCGACCATCGCCATCCGGTCGGAGATCGAACGGCCGATGCCCTGCCGTCCGGCCGGGACGGCGGCCGGGTCGAAGCCGCGCCCCCGGTCGGACACCTCGACCACGACGACGCCGTCGCGCCGCTCCGCGCGGACCGACGCGCGGCCGGTGCCCGCGTGCCGGGCGACGTTGCGCAGCGCCTCGCCCGCCGCGCCCGCGAGGGCGGCGGCGACCGGCTCCGGCACGAGCAGCGGGTCGCCCCCGCGCGCGCCGGGCGCGGCCGGGCCGCCGCGGTCGGCGACGACGTCGGGGACCGCGGCGGCGCACGCGTCGAGCCGTTCCAGCAGGTCGGCCTGGCCGCCCTCGGCGAACGGCGCGGCGGCGGCGAGCGCGGACGCCTCGTCCGCCCCCTCCGTGCCCGCGAGGACGTCGAGGGCGCGGGCGGCGCCGCGGCGCAGGGCCGGGCCGCCCGAGCCGCCGCCGGCCGTGGCGACCATCGACAGGACGGTGAGCACCGAGTCGTGCATCAGCGCGCGCTGGTGCCGGTCGTCGGCGCGGCGCGCGGCGGCGACCCGGGCCCGCTGGCGGTCGCGGTCGCGCTCGCGGGCGGCCCGGTCGGCCTGCCGGCCGCCGTGCCGCAGCAGCTCCATCAGGGCGCAGACCACCGCGGCCTGGGCGACCAGCACCCGGATCTCGCTCGTCAGCACCGGCGCGCCCGCCGCGTACGCGGCGATGACCAGCGCCGCGAGCGGGAGCCCGCCGAGGGGCCGCAGCGCGAGCTGGGCGACGCACACCGAGGTGCCGGCGAGCATGATCCCCCAGGTGGTCTCGTCGGTGACGGCGCCGGCGGGGATCAGCTTCGGCTGCGCGAGCAGCGCGAGGGAGACGGCGGCGGCGTCGGCCGCGACGAGGGGGAACGTCATGCCGCGCCGTACCGCCGAGACGCTGAAGAACGCGGACCAGCACGCGAGCGCGCCGAGCACCCCGGCCTGCCAGCCGCGGGAGACCTCCGCGCCGGGGCCGATCGCCGCCGCCGCTGCGGCCGCGATCACGCCGCCGCAGCGGAACGCGACGGCGAAGGGCAGTACGGAACGGGCCAAAGCGCGGTCGGAGGGCTCGGTGCCCCTGAGGGCGAGGGATGTCAGGCGCCGGGGGAGCGGGTGAAGGCCATCGGGCTGCGCGTTCATCCTCGGTATTCGGCTTGAACCGTTCGCCCATTGATATCACCCGGTGAGCATCCGACACAGCGGCCGCGCGAATCGTTGACCCCCGAACGGGGGTCATGACAAGCCGTGCGGAGGCTCGCACACTGGGGCCTTGCGGGCCGCGTACGGGCCCGCATCGGGGTTGCGTATCACCAGGGGAGTGACATGCAAGGGGTGTGCTTCAGGGTGCTCGGACCGTTCGAGGCCACCGTCGACGGGCGGCGGACCGGACTGCCGAGGGGCGGCCAGCGCGTGCTGCTGGCCACCTTGGTGCTGAACGCGAAGGAGGTGGTGCCGGTCGAGCGGCTGCTCGACCACCTGTGGGGCGAACGGCTGCCCGACCAGCCCCGGGGGGCCCTGTACTCCTGCCTGTCGAGGCTGCGCACGTGGCTCGACCGCCAGCGGCCGGGGGCCGCCGAGCTGCTCGCGACGTCGTCGGGCGGGTACGTCATGGAGGCCGGACCGGAGTCGCTGGACCTGCTGCGCCACCGCGAGCTCGTGCGGGAGGCGGAGGCCGCGGGCGAGAACGGGGACCTCGCCGAGCGGTCCGCCGCCCTCCAGGCGGCGCTCGACCTGTGGCAGGAGCCGGTCCTGCCGAACGTCCGGTCCGACTCGCTCCAGCGGGAGGAGGTCCCCCGGCTGACCGAGGAGTACCTGCGCACGGTCGAGCGGCGCTGCGAGGCCGGACTCGCGCTCGGCGAGAACGACGGGGTCGTGGCCGAGCTGCGGACGCTGACCGGCCGCTACCCGTTCCGCGAGCGGCTCTGGCGCCTGCTGATGCTGGCGCTGGTCCGGTCCGGGCGCCGGGTCGAGGCGCTCAGGGCGTACCGGCAGGTGAGCTCCCAGCTGCGGGACGAGTTCGGCGTGGACCCCGACCTCGAACTGCGCCGCCTCCAGGTCGCGATCCTCAGGGACGACCGCGCGGTCATCGCGCGGTAGGGCGCCGCGACGGCGCGCCGTGGTGCGGGCCACGGCGCCGGTCGCGGTGACCGGTCGCGGGACGAGCGCGCGGCGACGGGGCGCGCGTCCGTCCCGCGACGACCGGATCGGGCCGCCGGACCAGGTCTCTGATCGCGACGACCGGATCGGGCCGCCGGGCCGGGTGCCGGGTCAGGCCGGCGTCGCGCGCGTCCCGGCGTAGGCCCGGGAGCGCCCGCCGGCGTGCCGCCTGGCTTCCGCGCCGGCCGGTGCGGACGCGCCCGCGAGGGCGGGGGGCTCCGCCCGCATGGCCTCGGCGAGCAGCTCGTACGACCGCAGCCGCTCGTCCACGTCGTGGACCAGCGTGAGGACCATCAGCTCGTCCGCGCCGGTGTCCGCGAGGACGGCTTCGAGCCTGTCCCGGGCGCCGTCCGGGTCGCCGACGACGTGGTGCGCCGTGCTCGACCTGAGCACCGCCTCCTCCGCGTCCGTCCAGCGGATCGCCGCGGCCTCCTCGGGGGTGAGGTTCGGCCCGTTCCGGGTGCCCTGGAGCGACTGCGCGACGATCACCCTGGTGGGGCCGGCGAGCCACGCGGCGCGTTCGGCGGTGTCGGCGACGATGACCGAGCAGGCGATGAGCGTCCTCGGCTCCGGGCGGGCGGCCGAGGGGCGGAACGCCTCCCGGTAGGCGCGCAGGGCGGGCGCCGCGTTCTCCGGCCGGACGTGGTGGGCGAACGCGAACGGCACGCCCAGCTCCCCGGCGAACCGCCCGCTGTCGGGGCTCGACCCGAGCAGCCAGAGGTCGGGTCCGTCGCCGTCGCCGTCCGCGGCCGGGACCGCGACGACGTGGTCGTCCGGCCGCGGGTCGAGGTAGCGGGCGAGCTCGCGGACCTGGTCGCGGTACGCCTCGGACCCGGGCGGGCTGCTCACCCGCCGCAGCGCCCGCGCCGTGGTCATGTCGGTGCCGGGCGAGCGGCCCACGCCGAGGTCGACGCGGCCGGGGTTCAGCGCGGCGAGCGTGCCGAACTGCTCGGCGACGACGAGCGGCGGGTGGTTCGGCAGCATGACGCCGCCCGAGCCGACCCGCAGCCGCGACGTGGCGGCGGCGAGCTGCGCGACGAGCACCGGCGGGGCGCAGCTCGCGATGAACGGCGCGTTGTGGTGCTCGGCGGCCCAGTACCGGTGGTAGCCCATGCGCTCGGCCTCCACCGCGGTCCGCAGGGACTCGCGCAGCGCCCGCGCGGGGGACGAGCCGCGCCACACCGGCGCGGTGTCGAGAATGGAAAGAACGGTCATCGCCGGATCCCTTCGTCTGCCCTTTTTCTGAACGCACCGATACTCGCCCCCCGAGCAGGTGCTTTCAATACGCCGGGACCCCCGTGAAAGCGACCTGCAAGGCAAGTGCAAGGTAAGTGCAATGGGCGGCGTCCTAGGTTCGGACATGCAGCGAGGGGATCCATCCGGGATCCTCCCCGACGCCCAGGAAGGTGTCTTCATGCTGGAGCAGGTCGCGGCTTACGAGCCGCCCACGCTGTCCGAGGCCGGTGCGTTCTCCGAGGTCACGCTCGGCCGCCCCAACTGGGGGTTCGAGGCCGACTGGTCGTGCGTCATGCTCTGCTGAGATAGGGCGGCCTGTCAGCTCGAAAAAACGGCCGTGCCGGTGCCGGTGCATTCCGGCGCCGGCGCGGCCGGTGCGGAACAACGGCTCGGGAAAGAGCGTGGAAGAAAGGCGGGAGAGAAGGGATGGAAGCAGCGGTGGGTTTTCTCGTCTTTCCGGACACGCCCGCGGGCGCGGCCGCCGCGGACGCTTTCGGCGGTGCGGCCGGAACGGACGGCCCGTACGCCCGCGAGGTCGTCGAGCACGCCTCCGGCAGGCCGTGGATCGTCCGCGGCCCGGCCGCTGAGCCCCTCCTGCACGCCGCCGCCGGACGCAACCGCGCCGTGCTCATCGGTCCCGCGTCCGCCAGCCGGAACGAGCTGGAGAAGGCGCTCGCGGCGGCGCGCTCCGTACGGGACCTCGACGCGCTGTGCGCCCGGCTCGCGGGCGCCTTCCACCTCATCGCGTCCATCGGCGGCGACGTGCGGGTGCAGGGCTCGATCTCCACCGCCCGCCAGGTCTTCCACGCCCGCCTCGGCGGCGTCACCGTCGCCTCGGACGTCCCGGCCGCCCTGGTCGAGCGCATGGACGGCGCGTCCCTCGACGAGGAGCTGATCGCGGGCAGGCTCGTCGCGCCGTGGGCGCCGTGGCCGCTGAACGAGCGCCCTCTGTGGACGGGCCTCGACGCCGTCCCCGCGGGCTGCTACCTCCGCCTCGACGCCGCCGGTGCGGGACGCCCCGTCCGGTGGTGGACCCCGCCCGCACCGGACGTCCCCCTGGAGGAGGGCGCGCGCCGCGTGCGGGACGCGCTGCGCGACGCGGTCGCCGTCCGGGCCCGGGGCGCCGGGACGATCAGCGCGGACCTGTCCGGCGGCATGGACTCCACCAGCCTCTGCTTCCTCGCGGACGGCGAGGCCGAACGCCTCGTCACGACCCGCTGGGAGGCCGCCGACCCCGCCGACGAGGACCGCGTCTGGGCCGGGCGCGCCGCCGCGTACCTCCCGGACGCCGAGCACCTCGTGCTCTCCCGCGACACCGCGCCGACCTGGTTCGACGGGATCGCCGAAGACGGGCCCGGCGGCCCCGACATCGAGGGCCCGTTCGCGTGGATTCGCACCCGCGCCCGCCTCCTCCACATGGCCGGACGGGTCGCCGCCGCTGGCTCGGCGGCGCACCTCACCGGGCACGGCGGCGACGAGCTGTTCCTCGGCAACCCGCTCAACCTGCACACGCTGCTGCGCACGCGCCGCGCAGGCGCGGTCCGGTACCTGCGCGCCTACCGGGCCATGTACCGGTGGCGGCTGGCCCCGACCGTGCGGGCGCTGCTGAGCGGCGAGTCGTTCGGGCAGTGGCTCGCCGCGTCCGCCGAGACCCTGACCGACCCGCTGCGTGAGACCGGCGGCGCGCCCGCGTTCGGCTGGGGGATCGGCTACCGGCTCCCGCCGTGGGCGACCGCCGACGCCGTCGCCTCGGCGCGGCGCCTGTTCCGGCGCGCCGGGGCGTCCGGCGTCGAGCCGCTCGCGCCGGTGCGCGGCCAGCACGCCGCGCTCCAGGACGCGCGGCTGTGCGGCGACACGCTGCGCCGCGTGGACCGGCTGACGTCCGGGGCGGGCGTGCGCTGGCACGCGCCGTTCGTGGACGACCGGGTCGTCGAGGCCGCGCTCGCCGTCCGGTTCGAGGACGTCACGATGCCCGACCGCTACAAGCCCGCGCTGACGGCGGCGATGCGCGGGATCGTCCCGGAGCCGGTCCTCGGCCGTTCGACCAAGTCGGAGTACAGCGCGGAGGCGTACCACAGCCTGCGCCGCCACCGCGCCGAGCTGCTCGGCCTGTGCGGCGACGACATGCGCCTCGCCCGGCTCGGGCTGGTGGACGCCGCCGCGCTCCGCTCGACCCTGGAGGCGCTCCCGCCCTCGTCCTTCACCCTGATGCCGCTGATCAGCACGTTCGCCTGCGAGACGTGGCTGCGCGCCGCCGGGGCCCCGCGCCCCGGCCCGCGCCCGCGGCCCGTCCCGGCGGGCTGACCGCGCCGGCCGTTCCCGCCCGCGAACCGGAGGAGTACCGATGCCCCTGTCGCCCGACGTGACGATGACCGAGACCGAGCACGGCATGGTGCTGCTCGACCAGCGCACCGGCCGCTACTGGACCCTGAACCCGACCGGCGCGGCCGTCGTCCGGCTGATGCTGGACGGCGCGACCGCCGAGGACGCCGCGACCGCCCTGCGCGAGCGGCACCCCGGCTCCGCCGACCGGGTCGCCGCCGACGTCGACGCGTTCGTGCGGTCGCTGCGCGAGGCGAGGGTGATGACCTCATGACGATGCCGGTCGCCCTCGAACCGTCCGCGCGGGTCCCGAGGCTGCGGCGCGCGGGCGCCCTCGTCGCCGTCGGCGCGGCGCGCCTGCTGATGCGGCTCCCGCCGCGCCGCCTGCGCGCGGTGCTGTGCGCGCTGCGGCGCGGCGCGCGGCCCGCGACCGCCGGGGAGGCGCTCGCCGCGCGGCAGGCGGTCGTGACCGTCAGCGTGCAGTGCGCGGGGCAGGGCTGCCTGCAACGGTCCCTCGCGACCGCGCTGCTGTGCCGGGCGGGCGGCGCGTGGCCCGACTGGTGCACGGGCGTGCGCATGGAGCCGTTCCGCGCGCACGCGTGGGTGGAGGTCGGCGGCGATCCCGTCGGGGAACGCGACGACATCCGCGCGTTCGCGACCACCATGGCCGTCCGCGCACGCGACGTCCGCCGGAGGAGCGATGGCTGACTATCCGCTGCTGTTCTGCCGGGCGCTGGTCCTGACCGTGTTCGCCGTGGCGTTCGCGGGCAAGGCGCGCAGCGCGTCGGGCTTCAAGGGGTTCGTGACGTCGATCCGGCAGCTCGCGATCCTGCCCGAACGGGTCGCGGCCCCGGCGGGCCTGGCCGTCGTCGCGGGGGAGGGCGCCGCCGTGGTGCTGCTCGCGCTGCCCGCCACGGTCCGCGCGGGGTTCGCGCTCGCCGCCGCGCTGCTGGCGCTGTTCGTCGGGATCGTCGTACGGGCCGTGCGCGGCGGCGTCTTCGCCGAGTGCCGCTGCTTCGGGTCGAAGGGCTCGGTGATGGGCCAGGCGATGATCGTCCGGAACGTGCTGCTCCTGTGCGCCGCCGTGCCCGGCGCGGCCCTCGGGGCGTCCGTCCCGGCGGGCCGTCCCGCCGAGGCCGTCGCCGCCCTCGCCGCGGGCGCGCTCGGCGCGTGGGGGTTCACGCGCTGGTACGACCGGATCGTCGCGGCGCTCATGCGGCGGCTGCTCCGCCCGGCGGCGCGGGACGCGGGCTGAACGCGATGGGAGACCAGGCGACCGCCCGCGCCGCGCCGGGGGACAACGCGATCGAGGCCGACGGGATCGGCAAGCGGTTCGGCTCCGTCCAGGCCCTGGACGGGGTGACGCTCGCCGTGCCGCGCGGGACGGTGCTCGGCCTGCTCGGCCACAACGGCGCGGGCAAGACCACCCTCGTCAACGTGCTCGCCACCCTCTGCCGCCCCACCGCGGGCACCGCCCGCGTCGCCGGGCTCGACGTCGTCCGGCAGGCCCGCGGCGTCCGCCGCAGGATCGCGCTGACCGGCCAGTACGCGGCGCTGGACGAGCAGATCTCCGGCCGCGACAACCTCGTGCTCGTCGCGCGGCTGTTCGGCGCGGGACGCCGCGGCGCGCGGCGGCGCGCGGCCGAGCTGCTGGAGCTGTTCGGCCTCGCCGAGTCGGCCGACCGCCCCGTCCGCACGTACTCCGGGGGGATGCGGCGGCGGCTCGACCTCGCGGCGAGCATGACCGGGCGTCCCGACGTGCTGTTCCTGGACGAGCCGACCACCGGCCTGGACCCGGCCGCTCGGCTCGCCGCCTGGACGACCGTCGAGGGCCTGGTCCGGGACGGGACGACGGTCGTGCTCACCACCCAGTACCTGGACGAGGCCGACCGGCTCGCCGACACGATCGCCGTGCTCGCGGGCGGACGGGTCGTCGCCGAGGGCGCCCCGGCCGCGCTGAAGGCGCGTCTCGGCGGGCGCACCGCGACCGCGACGCTGTCCGCGCCGGACGCCGTGCCCGCGATCGTCCGGGAGCTGCGCGGGCACGGCCTCGCCCCCGAGTACGACCCGCGGCGCGGCGTCCTCGCCGTGCCGATGACCGGGCCGCGCGACCTCGCGCGGATCGCCCGCGCGCTGGACGCCGAGGCCGCCGACGCCTACGAGCTGGCCGTCGCGTCCCCGACGCTCGACGACGTGTACCTGTCGCTGGCGGGCCCGGCCCGCCGGCCCGACCGAGAGGGCGGGACGCCATGACGCTCACCGCGCCCCGCGCGCCCGCCCGGCCCGCGGGGAGGGGAGCCGCGAGGCGGGCCTCGCGACGCAGCTCGGCGTGCTCACCGGCCGGTCGCTGCGCGCGCTGGTCCTGGACCCGCGCCTGGTCGTGGCGAGCATGCTCGGGCCGCTGCTGATGCTGGCGACGTTCAGCCAGCTCTTCGGCGGCGTCGCCAGGGCGCCCGGCTTCCCGCGCGACGTGCGCTACATCGACTTCCTCGTCCCGGCGATCATGGTGACGTCGGCGATGCAGGCCGCGTTCAACACCGCGGTCGGCCTCACCCAGGAGATGGGCAACGGCATCATCGCGCGGTTCCGCTCGATGCCGGTCCGGCCCGGCTCGGTGCTGCTCGCCCGCAGCCTCGCCGACGCCATCCGCTGCGCCATCCAGCAGCTCATCCTGCTCGCCCTGTCCGCGGCGCTGCTCGGCTTCCGGCCCGGCGGGGGCGTGCCGGGCGCGCTCGCCGCGGCGGCCGTCGCGCTCGCCGTCTCGTGCTGCCTCGGCTGGATCTTCATCGCGATCGCCTGCTGGATCCGCAGCGCCGAGATCGTGCAGGGCGTCGCGGGGCTCGCGACGTTCCCGCTCATCTTCGCGTCCAACGCGTTCGTCCCGGCGGACGGGCTGCCCGGGTGGCTGCAAGCGGTCGTCCGGGTCAACCCCGTCACGTACGGGATCGAGGCCACCCGCGGGCTCGCGCTCGGCGAGCCCGCCCTCGCCGACGCGCTCACGGCCCTCGCGATCAGCGGCGCCGTGGGGCTCGCGGCCGCCGCCCTGGCCGTGCGCGGCTTCCAGCGCCGCACCTGACGGGCGGACGGCGCGCGGGAGCGGGGGCGGGCTCAGGCGGGCGGCCCGCCGTCGGTGCGGGCCTCCAGCGCGTTGAGCACGGCCACCATGTCGGCCTGCTCATGCCCGAGGGCGACGGTCTCGCGGAAAAGCGCGTGGCACACGTCGAGCAGGGGCGAGGCGAGCCCGGCGTCCCTGGCGGCGTCGGCGATCAGCCGGTTGTTGCGCAGCACGTCCAGGGCCGCGGCCTGCACGGCGAAGTCGCGGTCCAGGAGCTTGGGGGCCTTCATCCGGGACACGCCGCTCGCCATCGGGCCCGCGTCGAGCACGTCCAGGAACAGCCGCCGGTCCAGGCCGTGCCGGTCGGCGAAGTGGAACGCCTCCGCGAGCCCGGTGACCGTCGTGATCAGGAACAGGTTGACCGACAGCTTCATGAGCAGCGCGTTCGGGACGGGCCCGCAGGCGAACGTCTCGTGGCACATCGGCCGCAGCAGCGGGCGGACCTCGTCCACGTCGGGGCCGTCCCCGGCCAGCATCGCGACGAGCCGCCCCTGCTCCGCCGGGACCCGCGAGCCGGAGACGGGCGCCTCGACGTAGCGCCCGCCCGCCGCGCGGACGTCGGCGCACAGGCCGCGCGAGTAGCCGGGCGAGGTCGTGCCCATGTGCACGATCGTGCGGCCCGCGACGTTCGCCCCGAACCCGGGGCCGCGCCGGTCCAGCGCCTCGTCGATCGCCTCGCCGCCCGCCAGCATCATGATCACGATCCGGGCGCGCTCCGGCACGTCCGACGGCGCCGCCGCGACCTGCGCCCCGGCCGCGCGCAGCGGGGCGGCCTTCGCGGCGGTGCGGTTCCAGACCACGAGCGGCGTGCCGGAACGGGCCAGGTTGAGCGCCATGGGCTGGCCCATCACGCCGAGGCCGAGGAAACCCACGAGTTCTTCCACGTCACGTCCTAGGGTCGGAGGTGAGCGGCCGTCCGCCGGCCCGTCGGGGCGCGACCGGCGGGCGGGGTCGACAGTGGCCAGCGTACGTCGCGGCCGCGGCCGTCCGGCCCGCCGGGACCGCGCTGGTCACAAGTTGCCGAGAACCGGCGGGCGGGCTGTCGCCCCGTGCCCCGGCGGCGGGTCAGCCGAAGCGCTCCCGGAGGGCGGGCAGCAGCTCCGCCCGCGCCCAGTCGCGGAACCGCTCCTGCCGGTCCGCCCCGATCTGGAGGAACGACATGTGCGTGAACCCGGCGTCCGCCCACTGCTGCACGGTCGCCAGGTAGTGGTCGATGTCGTTCCCGCAGGGCACCGCCTCGGCGACGTCCTCGGGCCGCGCGGTCTTGGCGCTCGCCTCGAAGTTGACCGGGCCGGGCAGCTCGGCCATCACCTTCCAGCCGGTGGTGCCGTGCTTCCAGAGCCGGTAGGCGTTCTGGACGGCCTCGTCGTAGTCGGCGCCGTAGGACACCGGGATCTGGCCGTAGACGGGCTTTCCGCCGCCCGTCCGCTGGTTGAACAGCTCGACCACGTCGCCGACCGGCTGGTCGGAGACGAGCGCGTCGGCGTGCTCGGCCGCGAGCGCGCCCGCGCGGGCCCCGAAGGCCGCCATGCCGATCGGCACGGGCTCGGCGGGCAGGTCGTAGAGCTTGGCGGAGTCGACGGTGTAGTGCCGCCCCGGTAGTGGACGTAGCCGCCCCCGAACAGCTTCTTGATGATCTCGACGGCCTCGGCGAACATCTCGTGCCGGACGTCCGCCGACGGCCAGCCCTTGCCGATCACGTGCTCGTTGAGGTTCTCGCCGGCGCCGAGGCCGAGGGTGAACCGGCCGTCCGACAGCACCCCCATGGTCGCCGCCTTCTGCGCCACCACGGCCGGGTGGTAGCGCATGATCGGGCAGGTCACGAACGTCATCAGCGGGATCCGCTCGGTGGCCTGCGCCAGCGCGCCGAGGACCGACCAGGCGTACGCCGAGTGCCCCTGCACCTCCAGCCACGGGAAGTAGTGGTCTGAAATGACCGAATAGTCGAATCCGATGCGCTCCGCCTCGACCAGGTCGCTGACCAGCTGTTTGGGCGGCGTCTGCTCGCACAAGAGCGTGTATCCGAAGTCCATACCGGCTCGCCTACCCGTTTGACCAGCAAGAATGCCGCTTGCGGCCGGTCCGTGCCGTCCCGGCCGCCCGCGCCCGGACGCTGGCCGCCGGGCCCGCGGGCGGTGATCGTAGAATTGCTGAGCGTAGTCGCGCTGGAACTCCGGGGGGACGCCATGCCAGCACACCAGCCGGTCACCGTGGTCGGTGCGGGCCTCGGCGGGCTCACGCTCGCCGCCGTCCTGCACCGCAACGGCATCGAGGCGGTCCTCTGCGACGCCGACCCGTCGCCGGACGCCCGCCCCCGGGGCGGCATGCTCGACCTGCGCGAGGAGTCGGGCCAGACCGCGCTGCGCGTCGCCGGGCTGTCCGAGGAGCTCCGGCGGATCGTCCGGCCCGGCGGCGAGGCGATGCGCGTCCTCGACCAGCATGCCGGCGTCCGGATGGAGGACGGCGGCGACGGCGACCGGCCCGAGGTCGACCCGGACGACCTGCGCGACCTGCTGCTGGCCTCGCTGCCCCCGGGCGCGGTGCGGTGGGGCGCCGAGGTCACCGCGGCCGTCCCGCTCGACGCCGGCCGCTACGGGGTGACGCTCGCGGGCGGCGAGTCGTTCACCACCGACCTGCTGATCGGCGCCGACGGGGCCTGGTCGAAGGTGCGGCCCCTGGTCTCGAACGCCGCGCCCGTCTACTCGGGCATCTCGTTCGCCGAGACGCGGCTGCACGACGCCGACGCCCGCCACCCCGAGTGCGCCGAGCTCGTCGGCAACGGCGTGATGTTCGCGCTCGCGGAGGAGAAGGGCCTCATCGCCCAGCGCGACGGCCGCGGGCGGCTCCACGTCTACGTCGCGCTGAAGACGCCCGCCGAGTGGGCGGCGTCGGGCGCGGTCGACTTCACCGACACCGCCGCGGCCAAGGCCGCGCTGCTGGAGCACTTCGACGGCTGGGACGAGCGGCTGCGGGCCCTCGTCGCCGGAGCCGACGGCCCGATCACGCCGCGGCCCGTCCACGCCCTGCCGGTCGGGCACCGCTGGCCCCGCCTGCCCGGCGTGACGCTGGTCGGCGACGCCGCCCACCTGATGTCGCCGCTCGCGGGCGAGGGCGCCAACCTGGCGATGCTCGACGGCGCCGAGCTGGCCTCGGCCCTCGCCGCCCATCCCGGCGACCCCGAGACCGCGCTGGCCGTCTACGAGGAGGCGCTGTTCCCGCGCAGCGAGGCCGCCGCCGCCGAGTCCGCGACGAGCCTCGTGATGTGCTTCCGCCCCGACGCCCCCAGGGCCTGCTGGACCTCATGGCGCAGTACCGCGCCGAGTACCGCGCCGAACGCTAGAGCAGGCCGCCGAGGGGGCCGAACGCTAGAGCAGGCCGCCGAGGGGGCCGAACGCTAGAGCAGGCCGCCGAGGCGCTGCCGGAAACCGTCCTCCAGGTCCGCGATGGCGCGCAGGGAGTCGAGCACGCCGGGACGGGGCGCGCCCCCGGCGGCGACGCGGCGCGCGTTGTAGTGCAGGGCCCGCACGAGCGCCGTCCACGACGGGACGAGCCGTTCCGCCGCCCAGTCGCCCAGCTCGGTGAGGCCGCCGCCGTCCCGGCCCGGGAGGCGCGCGTGGCGGAGCGACGCCGCGACCATCTTCCGGTTGCGGGCGGCGACCCAGAAGTCGTTGTTGTGCCGGTACCTCGCCGGGTCCGCCAGGCCGTTCTCCAGCCAGTCGTGCAGCGCGTCGAACGCGGCGCGGCCCGCCGCCCAGCCGTGCGCGGCGACGTGCGGGTCGACGATCCGCGCGTCCGCCGTGCGGGCGAGCATGGCGGCGGCGAACTCCGCCGCGCCCGCCCCGGGCGGCACGCGGCCGCCCGCCTCCAGCCACTGCCACGGCCGCTCGTCCGACCACGGCGGGCGTTCCCTGCGGTCGCCGAGCGCCCACCGCTCGCGGCTGGCCTGCTCGGCGCTCACCGGGAGCGGCGACCACGCGAACGGCCCGACGCGGGGCGCGGGCACGGTCCCGACGAAGCCCGGATGCGTCCCGGCGTCGTCGGTCCACCGGAACCGGTCGTCGACCAGCAGCGTCCCCGGCTCGCCGGGCGTGACCAGGAACCAGTGCGGCGCGGGCTCCACGCCGTTCCCGGTCTCGATCCAGGGCAGGTGCGTCGTACGGCCCGTGACGATCGCCGCGCCCGCTTCCCGCGCGTGCCGGGCGATCGCCTCGGCCGCCGCCTCCGGCTCCGCCGCGCCGCGCCGTTCGAGATCGACGCGGTACAGGTCGCCGTCGCCGGTCAGGGGCGTGTGGTAGTGGAGGAACTCCATCAGATCGCCCGAGCGCCGTACGGCCAGGAAGAGCTGCGTGCCGAAGACCAGCACGTCCGGGACGCCGAACGACCGCAGGAGCCCGGCGGTCGCGGTGCTGTAGCAGGACAGCAGGTCGCCGCGCACCGCCCCGGCCTCCGCCCCCGCGTCCGCGGGCCGCGTCATCTCGTGCATCGTTCCTCCCAGCCGACGACCACCGGGCGGCCGAGCCATTCGCGGCCGTCCCGTCCCGCCCAGGCGAGCGCGCCCGCGTACCCGCCCGGCAGGGGAAGCTCGCGCCAGCTCACCCCGTCCAGCCGCCCGCCGTCCGCCGCCGGGAGGGCCGTCGGGAGGGCCGTCGGTGAGCGGAACCCGGCCAGGCCGCGCCCCGTCGCCTTGCACCGCGCCTCCCGCACCGCCCACGCCCGCGTGAACGCGGCGCGCCCGGCGTCCGGCGGCAGCGCCTCGATCCGCTCCCACTCGCCGGGATGCAGCCAGCGCCGCCCGATGCGCTCCCATCCGCGCGCGGGCGGCTCCTGGACGTCCAGCCCGACCCGTCCGCCCGCGCCGAGCCCGATGCCGACGAGGCCGCCGCTGTGCGAGATGTTGAAGTCGATCTCCCACGGGACGCCGTCCGGATGCGCCAGGTAGGGGCGGCCCGCCCGCGTGCGCCGCAGCAGCGGCGGAGGCCGCAGCCCGAGCCTCCGGACCGCTGCCCGCAGGATCCAGGGCAGTCCGCTCCCCGAGTCCCCCGCGCCGGGGTCGGCGCCGGCTGGGGAGGGGCCTCGGAGAGCAGGACGACCGCCGCGACCTCCTCCAGCGCGACCGCGCGGAGGTCGCCGGGGGCGGCGGGGCGGAGCGCCGGGGTCACGCGTCCAGGGCCTTCGCGATGTGCTCGTACTCGGCCGGTTCGTACGGCAGGTCCAGCACGACGGTGCGGACGCCGAGCTCCCGGTAGCCGTCCAGCGCCGCCGCGACGGTCTTGTAGGAGCCGACCAGCTTCGGGCAGTCGATCCCGACGCGGCCCGCCCCGTACCAGAGGCACTCGTCGTGCAGGACGCCCGCCTCGGCCAGCTCGATGTTGGCGCGGTGCTGCGACGAGGTGACCTGCCGGGCGAACAGGCGGCGGGTCAGCGCGTCCCGCCGCGTCGCCGCGTACCGGCGCTCTGCCGTCTCCCAGGCCAGCTCGTCGGTGTCCCGCGCGACCACGCCGACGATCATCGCGAGCCCGCCGGCCAGGCCGCCCGCCGCCAGCCGCTCGTGCTCGGCCGCGAGGTCGGCGCGGGGCTTGGCCATCACCAGCGCGCGGTCGAGCCGCGGCAGCACCGCGGCGATCTCCGGGGAACGCGAGCCGGGCGCCAGCACGCGGGGGGCCATCGCCGGGTCCGGCGGCGGCTCGGGAGGGGCGGCCCGCAACCCGTACCACGGCCCGGTGTGCGGCTCGCCGCGCAGGACGGCGCGCAGCCCGTCGATGAAGTCGGCCATCCGCTCGTACTTGTCGCCCTTGAACGGGTCCAGGCCGAGGGCCTCCAGCTCGGCGGCCTTGGCGCCCGCGACGACGTTCAGGTTGACGCGCCGCCCGTACAGGTGGCACAGCCCGGCGACGGCCCGCGCGGCGACCGCGGGGTGCGCCAGCGCGGGGTTCACCGCCACGATCGGCTCCAGGACGCTGCTGCGCGACAGCACGAGCTGGCCGGCGAGCCAGGGGTCGAGCGACTGCCAGAAGTCGTACACGAGCATGGCGGACGCGCCCAGCTCCTCGGCCGCCGCGCAGTGCTCGGCCACCGCGTCCATGTACGCGCCGCCGGACTCGTCCGCGGACGCGCCGTTCCGCGCCGCCCCCGCCGCCCCCGCGGCTCCCGCCGCTCCCGCGCCGAAGACGTCCGCGTGGCTCGGGCAGACCGTGAACGTCTCCATCGGGTCTCCCATCCCCTCACCCCCGGCCCGGGGCCTGGTCAGCGTCCCGGTCCCGTTCGCGGTCCCGTTCGCGGTCCGGCTCGCCGCCGAGGGGGCCCGACGCGGCGAACGAGCACGCGGCCGTGTCGAGCAGCCCGAGCTTCCCGTTGGCCCGCAGCAGGCGGCGGTTGCCGTACATCAGGCTCGCCGACCGCAGGTCGCGGAAGATCCGTTCGAGGACGAGCCCGTCGCCCTGCTGGTAGCCGAGGCCGAGCCCGGCGATCTCCAGCAGCCCGTCCACCGCCGCGAAGCTGCGCTCGGACGCCGTCACCTTCACGTTGTTGATCATGATCTGGAAGGCGGGGCGGTCCCGCTCCGCGCCGTCGCGCAGCTCGTACTCGCGCAGCCCCGCGGCCACCATGGCCTCGGCCACGTCCAGGTCCTGCCGCGCCCGCGCGATCCGGTCGAGCACGTCGTCGTCCCGGCGGATCGACGGGCCGCCCCCGGCGGGACGGCGCGCGTGGGCGACCACGTAGCGGAGCGCGGCGCGGGCCGCGCCGGTCCACGCCGCCGCCCAGCCGAGGTGGCCGAGCGGCGCCATCGTCCGCATCGCGACCCGCGCGAAGCCGCCCGGCGGCTCGATCAGGTGGTCGCGGGGGACCTCCACGTCCACCGTCATCGACACGTTGCAGGTGCCGCGCATCCCCAGCATCCGCAGCGGCGCGACCACCTTCGGGTCCGACAGCTCGCGGGGGCAGTGGACGAGGACCACGTCGTCGGCCGCGCCGTCCTCGGACCGGCGCATGGTGACCAGGAACGCCCCCGCCTGCCCGCCGCCCGACACGACCGGCGCGTCCCGGTGGAACCGGACGACGCCGTCCCGCTCGTCCAGCGCCGCCGCGGCGGTCAGCATGTGGCCGCCCTTGCCCGCCTCGGTGGTGATGGACCCGATCAGCGCCTGCTCGTCCACGACCGGGCGCAGCGCGGCGGTGCGCAGCGGCTCGGGGGCGTACTCCGACAGCACCGCCACCTGCTGGCAGTGCATGACCCACAGCACGGCCAGTCCGAGGCACTGCCCGCCCAGCTCGGCCGCGACGTTCAGGAACGCGGCCGGGCCCGCCCCCGCCCCGCCGCAGTCGGCGGGCACGGTGTACGACATCAGGCCGTGCTCGCGCAGCACCCCGATGCCGAGGCCCTCGGGGTCGCCGGTCGTGTCGACGACCTCCGCGATCTCCGCGAGCCGCGCGGTCAGCGCCGCCGTGTCGACGCCTCCGCCCGCCCGGACGCTCACGACTCCACCCGGTCGGGCAGGTGCGCCGCCACGACCGCCCAGATCCCGTCCGCGGTCGCGAACACCTCGTCGGTGAACGCCGAGTCGGGGAACGTGAAGTCGAACGCGTCCTCCAGGTCCATCACCAGGTCCACGGCCCGCATCGAGTTCAGCCCGAGCGTCCGGAGGTTCGCGTCGGGGGCGATCTGCGCGACGTCCTCCACCGCCCCGAGGTGGCCGAGCAGCACGCGCAGGAATTCCTCGCGCCGGTCTGTCATCGCATCTCCGCTCTCTCGCCTGTGGCCCTGCCGTCCGGGCCGGACGCGCCGTCCGCGCCGTTCACCCGGTTCACTTCGTTCGCTGCGTTCATTTCGTTGGCTGCGTTCGCTTCGTCCCGCTCGGGGACCCGCCGGTACGCGGTCTCCAGCCGGAGCGCCGCCCGGACGCCGCCCGCGTCCACGGCGACCTCGGCGGGCGCGTCCCGGCCGAGGAACGCGAGGAGCGCCGCCGTCAGCCCGTACGCGCCCACGTTCGGGACGGCCAGCAGGTCGCCGGGGGCCGCTCCGGGCAGCCGCGCCCGGTGGTTCAGCAGGTCCAGCGCGGTGCACAGCGGGCCCGCGAGCACCGCCGCGCCGTCCGCCTCCGCGCCGTCCGCCGCCGCCTCCGCGCCGTCCGGGCCGGGCTCGGCGAGCGGCAGCACGCCCGCCATGATCGGCGGAACGCGGCGCAGCCCCTGCATGCCGCCGAGCACGTTGATGCCGCCGTCCGCGATCACGAACCGCTCGTCCTTGCTGCGCTTGACGTCCTGAACGCCGAGCACGAGCGTCCCGCAGCCCCCGGCGAGGTAGCGCCCCGACTCGAACGCCACGACCGGCGGCGCGTCACCCCGGCCGGAAGGCGG
Organism: Actinomadura sp. J1-007; assembly: GCF_009793335.1. Classification (GTDB taxonomy): domain Bacteria; phylum Actinomycetota; class Actinomycetes; order Streptosporangiales; family Streptosporangiaceae; genus Spirillospora; species Spirillospora yumaensis. The sequence goes on from NZ_WING01000002.1 coordinate 425,552, forward strand.
TCCCGCCGCGCGCGGGAGGTCCGCGAGGAGGCTCGCGAGCCGTTCGGCCAGGCCGGGCCAGGCCGGACGGTCGCCGGGCCGCGCGTACGGGTGGCCGAACCCGCCGCCGAGGTCCACCGTCTCCAGCCGCAGCCGCAGCGCCTCCTGCGCCTGCCGGACGGCGTCCAGGGCGAGCGCGAACCAGCCCATCAGGCCGTCCACGTCGTCGATGTTCGTCCCGACGTACACGTGGTAGCCGACCAGCTCGACCCCGTCGGCGCGGAACCGCTCGGGACTGGCGCGCACCCACGCGACGTCCGCGCCGAACTGCGACGGCGCGCCGCCCATCGCGAGGCCCGCGCCGCGCGGGTAGTCGGCCGGGTTGAGCCGCAGGATCGCCTTGACCGGCGTCCCGGCGCGCCGCGCGCACAGCCCCAGCCTGGCCAGGTCCGTGGGGGAGTCGACGGAGAACAGGCGCACCCCGCGCGCGATCGCGTGCCCGAGCTCGTCCTCGGTCTTGCCGGGGCCGGTGTAGAGGCAGGAGCCCGGGGCCGCGCCCTCGGCGAGCGCGGTGTCCAGCTCGCCGCGCGAGCACACCTCGGCGCGCGCCCCGGCGTCGAGCAGCCCCCGCACCAGCGGCGGGAACGGGTTGGCCTTGAGCGAGTAGAACAGGTGCGATCCGGCCGGGACGGAACGCGCCAGCTCCGCGTGCGCCGCCCGCGCCTCGTCGAGATCGTAGACGTACAGCGGCGTGCCGTACCGCGCGGCCAGCCGCCGCAGCAGGGGGGCGCTCACGCGGGCCGCCCCGCCTTCGCCAGCGCCCGGACGGCCACCGGATCGACCTTGCCGTTGCGGTTCAGCGGCAGCCGCTCGACGGGAACGATCAGGTCGGGCACCTTGAACCACTCCAGGTGGCGTTGCAGCCCGGCCCGCACCTGCAAGGACGTCAGCTCCGTGACCACCGCCAGGACGGGCGGGTCGTCGCCGCGCGCGCCCGCGCAGTACGCCTCCAGCACGCCCTCGACCTCTTCGGCCGCCATCGCCACCTCCGTCGCCGACACCCGGAACCCGTTGGACTTGTAGATGTCGTCGTCGCGGCCGTGGAAGTACAGGTAGCCGTCGTCGTCCAGCCAGCACTGGTCGCCGGTGAACAGCGCCCGCTCCCCGTACGGCCCCCACGGGCGGAACCGCGCGGCCGTGCCGTCCGGGTCGCCCCAGTACCCCTGGGTGACGTGCGGGCCGCGCACGACCAGCTCGCCGACCTCGCCCGGCGGCAGCGGGCGCCCGTCCCCGTCCACGATCACGCACTCGGTGTCGTCCAGCGGGCGGCCGACCGAGCCGGGCTTGAGCGGCAGCTCCTCGGGCAGCAGGATCGAGATCCGCTTGCACTCGGTCAGCCCGAACATCAGGTGCACGCCGAGGTCCGGGTAGCGGGCCCGCAGCCGGGCCAGCAGGTCCGACGACATCGCCGCTCCGGTGTTGGTGAGCACGCGCAGCGGCGGCAGCGCGTCCGGGGAGCGCCGCGACAGCCGGTCCAGGTTGTGCGCGAGCCCGGGGACGGACGGCAGCACGGTCACGCGGTGCCGGAGCAGGAACGCCAGCAGCCCGGGGCCCGCGTCGGCGCCCTTGCCCCAGACCAGCCGGCACCCGGAGAGCATGCTCAGCAGGATCTGGTACACGCCGTAGTCGAACGCGAGCGGCAGCACGCAGCCGATCACGTCGTCCGGGCGCAGCCGGAGCCGCCGGGCGATCATCTGGGCGGCGAACACCATGTTCCCGTGGGTGCCGACGACACCCTTCGGCCGTCCCGTCGACCCGGAGGTGTAGAGCACGCTGACCAGGTCCCGGGAGATCGGCCGCTCCGCGGTCGACGGCCCGCCCACCGCGCCCACCACGTCAAGCCCTCGCGCCGCGGCCAGCCTCTGCGCCGCGTCGAGCCCTTGCGCCGTGGCCAGCCTTTGCGCCGCGTCCGACCCCTGCGCCGCTTCCGACCCTTGTGTCGCGTCCGGGCCTTGCGTCGCGTCGGGTGCTTGCGTCGCGTCGGGTGCTTGCGCTGCGGCCAGCCTTTGCGCCGCGTCCGGACCTTGCGCCGCGGGCGGGCCGAGCTGTCCGTTCGGTGCGGTGCTGCCGGCGTGTCCGTTCGGTGTGGGGGGTGGGGTGCCGAAGCAGTGGAGTGCGGTGACGGGGAGGCCCAGGGACGCGGCGTGCGCCTTGGCCGGGGTGTCGTCCTCCGCGAGCACCAGCACGGGGGCGCAGTCGCGCATGACGTGGTCGGCGGCGTACTCGGTGGTGTCGCCGTTCATCAGCACGTAGACGGCGCCGAGCCGCGCCACCCCGAACATCATCGCGATCGCGTCCACGAACTCGTCGATGACGACGACCACGCGGTCGCCGCGCCGCACCCCGTTGCGCCGCAGGCCCGCCTCGGCGGCGAACGACGCGTCCCGCAGCTCGCCGAACGTGCAGCGGCGCTCCCCGCTGACGAGGGCCGTGCGGTCCGGCCAGCGGTCGGCGGCGCGGTCGAGCAGGTCGTGCAGGAGCGAGACCTCGGGCTCCGGCCGGGAACGGGCCGTCATGACGCCACCCCTCCCCGCTCCCCGCCGAGCGCCGGGACCACCAGGGTCGCGGCGACGGCGTCCGGGGTGGCGAACGCCTCGGGGGAGATCAGCTCGTCCGGCAGCGCCGGGCCGAGCTCGTCCTCCAGGCCCTCGACGACGGCCGCGAGCGCCAGCGAGTCGAACCCGGGCACGTCGAACAGCGGGGCGCCGGGGCCGAGCTCCGGCCCGTCCCCGAGCACCGAGCGCAGCACCTTCAGTACGAGGCCGAGGGCGGCGGCGTGGACGTCCTGCGTCATCCGGCCGCACCCCCACGGCCGAGCGGGCGATCTTCCCGGTGGACGTCACCGGCAGCTCCTCGTGGATCGTGACCGTCGCGGGGACCATGTAGGCGGGCACCTGGCCGGCGAGCCAGTGCCGCAGCGCGGGCGGGTCCGGCGGGTCCGCGCCCGCCGTCACCACGTGCGCGTCCAGCAGCGTTCCGTGCTCGGGATGCGGGACGGGGCGGACGACCGCCTGCGCCACCCGCGGATGCGCGAGGATCGCCGCCTCCACCTCGCCGACCTCGACGCGGAAGCCCCGCGTCTTGACCATGCCGTCGCGGCGGCCCTGGAAGCGCAGGACGCCGGAGCCGTCCGCGCTCGCGAAGTCGCCGGTCCGGTAGTGGACCCGTTCGGCCCCCTCCTCGTCCCGGAGCGTGACCAGGGCCTGCGCGGTGCGTTCCGGATCGTTGAGGTAGCCGGGGGTGACGGACGGGCCCGCGACGAGCAGCTCCCCCTCGGCCGACGCGGAACGCGGCACGCCGTCGTCGCCGAGCAGCCGCACCCGCGTGCCGGGGACGGGCAGCCCGATCGGCATCCGGTTCCCGGCGAGCAGCTCCGGCGTCACGTCCGCCCAGGTGACGACGTTGGTCTCGACCGGGCCGTAGAGGTTCGTGACGCGCGTGTCCTCCGGCAGCGCCGCGACCAGCGTCCGGAGCTGCGGCACGTGGAACTCCTCCCCGGCGTACAGCAGCCGCCGCAGCCGGGGCAGGCCCTCCTGCGCGAGCCCCGAACGGCGCGCGATCGCGTTGAGCGCCGACGGCACCGCGTACAGCGACGTGATGCCGTTCTCGCGCAGGAACCGGTAGGACGCGGCGGGGAACATCACCGTCCGCTCGTCCATCAGATGCAGGGTCGCGCCGGAGGTCAGCGCCACGAACACGTCGTACACGGGCAGGTCGAAGTGCAGCGGCGCGTGCTGGGCGACCCGGTCGCCGGGGTCCAGGGGGAACGCGCCGGCGGCCCAGTCCACGAAGTAGCCGGCGTTCGCGGCACTGATCATCACGCCCTTCGGGACGCCGGTGGACCCGGAGGTGTAGAGCACGTACGCCAGGCCGTTCGCGGCGATCTCGGCGGAGCCGGGGGCGTCCCGCCGGGAGACGAGCAGGTCTCCGCCGAGCAGGTCGCCCGCCGGTCCCGACCACGCGCGCCCGCCGGTGAGGTCCGTCAGGGGGCCGAGGGGCTCGTCCGGCCAGTTCGCCGCGGTCCCGGTCGAGGCGAACAGCAGCGCCGGGTCGGCGTCGGCGACGATCCGCCTGCGGCGCGGCAGGGGCGCGTGCGGGTCGATCGGGACGTACGGCACCCGGGCGATCAGGCAGGCCAGCATCAGCACGATCGCCTGCGGGCTCTTGCGGACGCTCAGGCCCACGCACTGCCCGCTCCCGGTGTTCGCGGCGATCGCCTCGGCGGCCTCCGCGGCGAGGTCCAGGCACCGGCCGTACGTCAGGCCGGGCCGCGCCGTTCCGTCCGGCGCGGCGGCGGGCGCGATGGCGACGGCGTCCGGGGAGTGCCGGGCGGCCTCGGTGAAGCGCCGCGCGATGTCGTGGGCGGGGTTCATCGGCGCTCCTTCTTCCCGGGCTCTTGCGCCGCTCCGGGGGAGAACTCGGCGACGAAGGCGGCGGCGAGGTCGCGTTCGGCCGCCGCGGCGGCCGCCAGCAGGTCGGCGACGCCGCCGGGCGCGCGGCGGCCCGCCCGCAGGCGGCGCAGCGCGAGGTACGCGAAGCGGTTGACCTCGGACCACCGCGCGACCACCGCGTCCCGGAAGCGGTCGCCGAGGTCCGCGGGCACCGGCGAGCCCGGCTCGGCGGCGAGGTCGTCCAGCCACGTCGCGTAGAGGCCGCGGCGCCGCTCGATCGTCCAGCACGCCTCGCAGAACCGGTCGAACGCGGACGGCCCGACGTCGTCCGGCCGGTTCTCCTCGATGAACGCCTCGTACGGGTCGCCGGGACCCCGCCCGGCGAGCGCCGCCAGGTTGGCCCGGAACAGCGCGGCCCGGTCGACGCCCGCCCCGTCCGCCGCTTTCGCCGCGTCCTCCGCGCCCTTCTCGGGGTGCAGGGAGACGAACTCCGTCGCCGGGTCGCGTTCCAGCACGGCGGTCAGGGCCGCGTCGACCGTCGTCTCCAGGGGGCGCGCGTCGCCCCACTCGGTGCGGTTGTCGTAGCCGTCGACCACCTGGAGCGTCCGGGGCGGCCCGGTGACGGCGGTGACGACGAAGCTGTGCTCCACGTGCTTGCGCCCCGTGTACGGGCACCAGGGGAGCTGGTACGCGTCGGTGACCACCATGGGGACGCGGCCGTCCGACAGCGCGCGCTCGCAGGCGTCCGCCAGCTCGCCCTCCTCCACGCGCTCGGAGCGCGGGCGCAGCCCGGCCAGCGCGGCGCACCGTTCGGCCTGGGGCTCGAAGTCGAGCCGGGGCGCCGCGCCCCGCCCGGGTCGTACGCGAACCACCACTGGGAGCCCAGCACCGACCGGACGTCCCGGCACCCCTGGGCGAGCAGCGCCATGCCGAGCGTGACCTCCCAGCAGTCCAGCAGGCCCGGGTCCAGCCCCGCCTCAGCGAGCGAGGAGGGGGAAACGACCGCCGTGGATCCTTCCATCGCATTTCTCCTGCGCCTGAGAGCCGATCGGTGAACGGTCTGGAATCAGTTCGGCGGGCCCGCCGCCGCATTGTCGAAACGCTCGCGCACCCAATTCAGCATCCTCAGCAGTTCCATTGACTCCGGCAGCGGTTCGCGGCCGTTCCCGGATTCGCGCGGCGACGCCTTCAGCGGCATGCTCCCGACCGACGCCCAGCGGAGCCTTCCGGCCCCGTCGAGAAACGTCCGGGCCCGGTTCCTGTTGTCGGCGTGCAGGCAGTAGGGGACGTCCAGATGCCCTCGGGAGAAGGCCATCTGGAATGCCTTTCCGACGTCGCCGGACAGGTCGAGGACGTTGTCGACGAGCGCCCGCGCCTCCCGGTAGACGTCGGTCTCCCTCGTCCGCTCCGGGGAGGGCGGCGGCGGGGCGGAGCCCCGGAAGCGGAGCGCGGCGGCGTGGGCCTGCTCCAGCGCCACGATGTTGTCCTCGATCGTGGGGATCCGGGACGCCTCCGCCCTGGTCTTGAGGATCAGCCGTTCCGCGCCGGTGGCGACCGCGAGGCGGACGCTCTCCTCCAGCAGCGCGCCCGCGCCCCGCGCCGTCTCCGGGAACACCCCCATGTAGGTGTAGAGGACGATGTGCCGGTCGAGGTCGCCGAGGAACTCGCCGGCGAGCAGCCGCAGCGCCGCGACCGCCTCGGCGTCCTGCCCGTGGTGGGTCTGCTGGGCGTAGCTGAGCGACACGCTGCGCAGGCCGTGCTGCCGGAAGAACAGGCCCTCCAGGACGCTCAGCGCGACGAGCAGGGACGGCGGGCAGAGCTGGCCGAGCATGCACCCGCCGAAGCTCTCCAGGTGCGCGTCCGGCGTCCGCGCCAGCAGCTCGCACGACCTGCGCCAGTCCTCGACCGCCTCCGCGAGCGGGACCCGGCTGTACGGCAGGCAGTACGACACCGGGCCGCCCTCGGCGGCGGACAGGCCGCAGCGCAGCGCCGTCCGCACGATCGCCGACGGCAGCGCCGAGCCGTGCCGCACCTGGACCGGGAAGCCCTCGCCGGCGATGCCGGCGACGACCGCGGCCGTCGTCTCCTCGGGGTGCGCGACCAGGGGATACCCGTTCAGGTCGGCGCCCGTGGCGAGCGCGCGGGCCGCGCGGTCGTGCGCGCCCACCCGGGTGTAGCTGTCGAGCGTGATCGTCCCGGCCGCGGTCGCCCTGGCGGCGCGCACCGCGAGCAGGCCGCGGCGCATCGCGTCCGGCGCGCCGAAGCCCATCCTCGGCTGCACGACCAGCCGGCCGGCGCGCGCGTGCCCGGCCACGAACCCGCCGAACGACGCGCCGGCCGGGGCCGTGCCGGGCGGCGCCTCAACGGACATGCGCGTCCGCCGGAGTGCGGGCGGGCTCCGGCAGGGCCAGGAAGGAGCGGAACTCCGGCAGGGCGGAGCCGCCGTCGTAGACGCCCGTGTAGCCGAGCGCGGTCAGTTCCGCCCTGACCTCGCCGGGGTCGGAGCGGCCGGTCGTGAGCATCCCCCGATGACCGCGGGCAGCCCCGCGAGGTCGGGGTCGCCGCGCAGCGCGGTGATCAGCTCGGCGCCCTCGACCCGGCCGTGCCCGTTGACGGTGCTGACCGCGAGCAGGTCGGGGCGGACGGCGCGGCACTCGTCCAGCACGCGGGCGACCGGGGTGCAGGCGCCCAGGTTCCGGACGGCGTAGCCGGCCTCCTCCAGGACGCACTGGAGGACGACGAGCCCCCAGGTGTGCGAGTCGGACGGGGTCGAGGTGACCACGGCGGTCCGCACGCGGCCCCCGGGCGCGGCGGCCACAGGGCGTGGACCGGCCGGATCGGACGGGCCGGAAGGGGCGGGACGGCCGGATCGGGCGGGGCGGCGGGCGGGTTCGGCGGGAGGACGGGCGGGATGCTGGACGAGGCGTCGGGGAATGGCGTGGGGGCACCGCTCATCGGGGTCCTTGCGACGAAAGGTGACAGGAGGGCGGCGTGTTGTCCGGCGGAACGCGCCGAACGAGATGGGCACGTTCCATTCTCAGAGTGAAAAGGCATGGCGAAACGCCGGAAACATAGTGCAGTGACGTTGACAATGAAGCTCCTGGTCCATAACATCCGCTGTCACCACTCGTGGCACACAGCCAACCTGAGCCCGCCGGGCGCAGTCCAACAGAAAAACGATGGCGGTCCGACAGCGAAGGCTTGTCAGGCCAGGTGAGAGACATGGATCTGGATCTAGCCCACGTTCGTGCCTTCGTCACAGCGGCCGATCACCTGCATTTCGGCCAGGCCGCAAAAGATCTCTCCCTCTCGCAGCAGGCCCTGTCCGCGCGCATCTCCCGGCTGGAGGGCGGCCTCGGCGTGAAGCTCTTCGTCCGCGGCGCGCGCGGGTCACGCTCACCCCGGCCGGACGGCACTTCCTCGACCCGGCGCGGCAGGTGCTCGCGGCGGGCGACCACGCGGTCGCGGCGACCCGTCCCGGCGGCCGGCCGCTGCGGATGAGCGTGTGGGGCAGCCTGTTCTTCCCCGCCGAGGCGATCCGCGTCCTCACCGAGGGCGACGCGGGGCCCCGGATGGAGGTCGCGGTGTGCCGCGACCTCCCGGACGCGATCGGCGCGCTGCGCGAGAGCGAGATCGACGTGGCGTTCGGCCGGGTGACGCCCGGGTGGGGCGCCTCGGCCGGGACGCTCGCGCGGCGGCTGATCCGGCTGGACGCCATGGCGGTGATCGTCAACGTCGAGCACCCGCTGGCCGGGCACGCCGAGCTCAGCCCGGCCGACCTGCGCGGCACGCCGCTCTGGCTGCCCGCCCCGCTGGAGTCACTGGACTTCCTCCGCCAGTTCGTCGAGCACTTCGGGCTGGAGGGCCGGTTCGGCGGCATCGACCTCGGGCCGTACCACATCCCCTGGCTGCTGCGCGACGAGCCGCACCTCGCCGCGGTCGTCCCGGCGCACGTGAAGCCGATCGGCGGGCCGTTCCTCCGGCTGATCCCCCTCGTCGACCCGACGCCCCTGTACGGCTCGTCGCTGCTGTGGAGCAGGGACCAGCGGAACCCGGCGTTCGACCGGCTGCTGCGCAAGGTCGACGCGGCCATCGAACGGCACGCGTGGCTCAGCTACGACAGCGCCCGCCACTGGCTTCCCCAGGCCGAGCAGGCCGACGTCATGGCCCTCGCCCTGTAGCGGCGTCCCGGCGTCCGGGCGCCGTAGCCGCACGCCCATGTAGGCGAGGAACGCCAGGCCCGCGACCAGGTAGCAGTTGGCGACGAGCGTGAGCGGTCCGTGGAAGCCGTACTGGTCCGGGTCGCCGTTGTGCGGGGTCCACCACAGCGGCGAGGCGGCGAACACGACGTAGGCGCACGCGGCGGTGGCGCGGTGGCCGTTCCGGAGCAGGACCAGCAGGGCCGGAACGACCCAGACCCAGTGGTGCGCCCAGGAGATCGGCGACACCAGGAGCCCGGTGACGCCGGTGGCGGAGGCGGCGGCGAGCCAGTCGGACTTTCTGGCCCAAAGGACGGCGACCGCCATTCCGGAAACGCCGAGGACGAATGGCAGAACGGGATACCAGGCGCCGATCTCGTCCACTCCTCCGAAGATTCTGGCCGCCGCTCCGTAAGGGGACTGGTTGCTGATGTACGGGACCCCGACGCGCGAGGTGTCGTGGAAGACGCCCGACCAGTAGACCCGCGACGCGTCCGGCGAGACGGCGTACGCGAGCAGCGAGCACACCAGGAACGCGGCGCCCGCCGTGACCGCCGCCCGGACCCGTCCGGCCAGCAGGAGCAGGACCACGAACACGCCCGGCGTCAGCTTGATCGCGGTGGCGATCCCGATCCCGATCCCGGCGGAGCGGCCGAGGGAGACGCGCCTGATGTCGGCCATGACGAGGGCCATCAGGAACGGGTTGACCTGGCCGAGGAAGATGGACTGCCACATCGGCTGGAGCGCCAGGCCGGCGGCCACGGCGGCCGCGGCGGTGCGCCGGGACGGACGGAGCCCGGCCAGCCTGAGCCCCGTCACGCAGGCCCAGGCGAACGCGCCGACCGAGGCGAGCTGCCAGGCGACCCGCGCGACGGTGAGCGGGAGCGCGGAGATCGGGACGAAGACCGCCCCCATGAACGGCGTGTTGGTGAACCAGTGCTCGACGAGCTGCTCCTCGTAGAGCCGCGCGCCGTCCGTCACCGCCCGGCCGCCCTCCCAGTAGATATGGAAGTCGAGGGAATTGTAGGCGACCGCGAAGACGAGGACCCCGATGATTTCTATGGCCAGTATTCCGTAAATCCAGCGTTTCACGCTTTCAACGCTGTCGCGGGGCGCGGTCGCGGGGCATCGGGCCGTCGGCCACATTCCATGCGGCACCCGTTAGCCCGAGGGCTTAAGCCCGCGGGCCAATGTGCCGTCCGGGACGGGCGGTTACGATCGGCGCATGTCCGCGTTGTCCGAATCCCCGCGCCGCCGGGCCCGTCCGGCCGTGCTCACGGCGCTCACCTGGTGCCTGGCCGCCGCGTACCCGGCCGTCCTGTACATCGTGATGCAGGACGGGCACATGGGCTTCCGGGTCGCGGAGGTCGCCGTGGCCCTCGCGCTGACGGTGGTGGTCTTCAGGCTGCTGCGGCGCCGGCCCGCCGCGGTGCTGGCGCTGCTGCTCCTCGCCTGGACCCTCGCCCTGATGGCGATGCGCAAGTTCGAGGTGGAGACCGCGCAGGTGGCGCTGACCGACGCGGCCATCGCCTACATCGCGGCGACCCGTTCGCGCCGCTACTCGCTCACGGCCGCCGGCCTGACGCTGCTCGGGCAGATCCTGTCGGCCGCCGCGTTCCCGCCGGGCGTGCCGGGCCTGGCGGCGCGGAGGGAGGCCCTGGACCAGCTCGCCAACGACCTCGCGGGCCGGACCGCGTTCATCGTCCTCGCCATGGTGGCGCTCTGGATGGCGGGCAACTCGGTCCGCGTGCGCCGCGAGCACGCCAGGGAGCTGGCCGCGCGGGCGACGGCCCAGGCGGTCGCCGAGGAACGGCTGCGGATCGCCCGCGAGCTGCACGACATGGTGGCGCACAGCATCGGCATCATCGCCATCCAGGCGGGCGTCGGCAGCCGCGTCATCGGCACCCAGCCCGCCGAGGCGCGCAACGCGCTGAGCGCGATCGAGGAGACCAGCCGCGACACGCTGTCGGGGCTGCGCCGGATGCTCGGGGCCCTGCGCCGCGCCGAGCCCGTGCCCGGCACCTCCGGCGCGTCCGACGGGGACGCCGCGCCGCGCGATCCCGCGCCGGGCCTCGCCGACCTCGACCGGCTCGCGGCGGCGACGCGGGACGCGGGCGTGCGCGTGGAGGTGACCCGGCTCGGCGAGAGCCGCCCGCTGCCGTCCGACATCGACCTGTCGGCGTTCCGCATCGTCCAGGAGGCGGTCACCAACGTGGTCCGGCACGCCGGCACCGACCGCTGCCGGGTGACCATCGACCAGCGCGACGGGGAGCTGGCGGTGGAGATCGTCGACGACGGGCGCGGCCACGGGACGACGAGCATCGGGTACGGCCTGGTCGGCATGCGCGAGCGCGTCGGCCTGCTGCACGGCGACCTCACCGCCGGACCGCGCCCCGAGGGCGGCTTCCGGGTCGCGGCCCGCCTGCCGGTCCCCGCCACGGCGGCGGCCCGATGACGGCCGCGGGCCCGCCCGGCGCGGACCCGGGCGCGACCGCGGGCCCGCCGGGCGCGGACCCCGGGGCGACCGGCGGCCCGGCGGCGGACGCCGCAGGACCGGCCGTGGTCCGCGTCCTGCTGGTGGACGACCAGCCGCTGATCCGGGCCGGGCTGCGGGTGCTCGTCGCCGACACGCCCGACCTCGCCATCGTGGGCGAGGCCGGGACGGGCGCCGAGGCCGTGCGGCTCGCCGCCGAGGTCCGCCCGGACGTCGTCGTGATGGACATCCGGATGCCCGACATGGACGGCATCGAGGCCACCCGCCGGATCACCGCGAGCGCGGGCGCGGCGCACGTGCTGATGCTCACCACGTTCGACGACGACGACTACGTGTACGGCTCGCTGCGGGCGGGCGCGAGCGGGTTCCTCGTCAAGGACATGGCGCTGGAGGAGATCCTGTCGGCCATCCGCGTGGTCGCGGGCGGCGACGCCCTGATCGCGCCGGGCGTCACCCGCCGCCTGATCGAGGAGTTCGCCGCCCGCCCGGAGCCGGCCCCCGCGCCCGCCCGGCCGCCCGCGGCCTCCGGGGCGTCACCGAGCGCGAGCGCGAGGTGCTGACGCTCGTCGGGCGCGGGATGTCCAACGCGGAGATCGCCGCGCACCTGACGATCAGCGCCGCGACCGCCAAGGCGCACGTCGGGCGGCTGCTCACCAAGCTCGACGCCCGCGACCGCGTGCACCTGGTGATCATCGCGTACGAGGCGGGCCTGGTCGCCCCGCCCCGCTGACCCGCGCGCCGGGGGCGGCGGGCCCCGTTCAGGCTCCGGCGAGGACGGGGTAGTTGGCGCGGAAGACCCCGTGCGGGTCGCGGGCCCGCTTGATCTCGCGGAGCCGCGCGAGCGCCGGCGCGTCGAAGGCGGACGCGGCGCTCTCGCCCGGCGCGAGGAAGGTGTACGGCTTGCGCCCGCTCACGGCCGCCCCCAGCTCGGCGACGATCGCGGCCTGCCGGGCGGCGGTGGCGCGCGCGAGGTCCGGGTTCGGGCCGATGCCGAGCAGGTACAGCAGGAACGGCTCGGCGACCGCCCCGTGCGCGCCGCCGTCCGGCGCCGCCGCGGCGAGCGCGCCGCCGAGATGCCGGACCGAGATGCCGACCAGCGGCGCGGGCGCCGCGGACAGCAGGGTCTCGGCCGTCGCGCCGTCCAGCCCGGTGAGCAGCTCCGCCCGCGCCAGGACGGGGCTGGGGTCGGTCGGGTCGCCGGTGATGTCGCCGAGCCGGTCCGGCTTCAGGGGCCCGCGCGTGTCGGAGATCGCGCCGCCGATCCCGTCCAGCCGCCGGAGCAGCGCCGCGGCCTCGCCGGCGTCGCCCAGGTAGGCGACGTCCAGGGCCGCCATCGGCGGCGCCTGCGGGAACGAGAGCCGCGAGAACCAGACGCTCAGCTCGTCCGGCGCCTCCGCCGTCAGCTCGGCGAACGCCTCGAACACCGCCCGCGTCCGTTCGCCCGGCCACAGCACCCGCCCGCCGTACAGGCCCGGCGCGGGGAACAGGCCGAACTCGACGGCGGTGACGACCGCGAAGTCGCCGCCCCCGCCCCGCAGCGCCCAGAACAGGTCCGGGTCGGACGAGGCGTCCACCCGGCGCCGCTCGCCCTCGGCGTCCACGACGTCGAACGCCCGGACGGCGCCCGCCGCCGGCCCGTGCGCGCGGCCGAACCACGACAGCCCGCCGCCGAGCGTGTAGCCGGTCACCGAGACGCCGGGGGCGCTGCCCGCGAGCCCGGTCAGGCCGTGCGGCGCGGCCTCCTCCAGCACGCGGCCCCAGCTCGCCCCGGCCCCGGCGCGCGCCGTCCGCTCGCCGGGCCGCACCTCCACCGCGTCGAGCCGGCCGGTGCGCAGCAGCACCACGCCCTCCGTGTCGCCGGACGCGCCGTGCCCGGTGGCCTGCGCCGACACCGCCAGCCCGGCGCGGCGGGCGTGGCGGACGAGGGCCGCGACGTCGTCGGCGTCCTCCGCCTCCACCACGGCCGCGACGCGCTGGCCGACCGCCGACGCCCACGGCCGTACGGCCCCGTCGAAGCCGTCCTCGCCGGGCAGCAGGACCCGGCCCCTGACCGCGCCCCGCAGTTCGCTGTTCGTCATCTTCTGCTCGCCCCTCAGACGGTGGATTCGATTCCTCACAGCGATGACGGAGCGCGCGGGAAGAAGGTGACCGAACGGCCGCGGGACGCCGCCCCGGCACGTGTTTTTCCCTGATCGTGGGCGGCGGGTGGCATTCCGCGGCCCCGCCCGCAGGTACGTGCACCTGCATGGGGGACCTGCCGACGTACGCGCCGATGCTCGCCGTTCTGGGCGAGCTGCCGTCCGGCCCCGGCTGGCGGGCCGAGATGAAGTGGGACGGCGTGCGGAGCGTCGCGTACATCCGGGACGGGACGCTCCGGCTGATGTCGCGCAACGACAAGGACATCACCGTCGCGTGGCCGGAGCTCGCGCCGCTCGGACGGGCCGCGCGGCGGGCCGTGCTGGACGGCGAGATCGTCGCGTTCGCGGGCGGGCGGCCGTCGTTCGAGGCGCTCGGGCCCCGGATGCACCTGCGGCGGCGGGACCGGATCGAGGCCCTCGCCGCCGCCGACCCCGTCACGTACATGATCTTCGACGTGCTGCACCTGGGCGAGGAGCCGCAGATCCGCCGCCCGTACGCCGAGCGCCGCGAGGTGCTCGAAGGGCTCGGCCTGTCGGCGGCCCGCTGGGACACCCCGCCCGCCTACGACGACGTCGCGCACGCCTACGGCGAGTCCGGCCGGCTCGGGATGGAGGGCGTGGTCGCCAAGCGGCTGGACGCCCCGTACCGCCCCGGCCGCAGGCACCGCGACTGGACGAAGACCAAGAACTTCCGCACCCAGGAGGTCGTGGTGATCGGCTGGACGGCGGGGGAGGGCCGCCGCGCCGGGGAGATCGGCGCGCTGCTCCTCGCCGTCAACGACGAGCGCGGACGGCTCGCGTACGCCGGGCAGGTCGGCACCGGGTTCACCGGAGCGGCGCTCGCCGACCTCGCGCTGCGGCTCGCGCCGCTGGAGCGCCCCGGCCCGCCGGTGGACGGCGTGCCCGCCTCGCACGCCAGGAACGCGCACTGGGTCCGGCCCGAGCTGGTCGGCGAGGTGGCCTTCGCCGAGTGGACGGGCGACGGCAGGCTCCGGCACCCCGCGTGGCGGGGCCTGCGCGCCGACAAGGCCCCCGCCGAGGTCCGCCCGGAGTAGCGCCGCGGCCGTCCCGGGCGCGTGGATCACGGGCCTAGCATGGCCGCCATGGACAACGGGGGAACGGCCGAGGCGCCCGGACGGACCGAGCCCCTTCGACAGGCCGCGCCGCCCGAGCCCGCCGGAGGGGGCGGGCTGCTTCGGTCGGGTGCGGCCATGGCCGCCGGGACGCTCGCGTCGCGGATCACCGGGTTCGCGCGCACGATGGTGCTGGTCGCCGCGCTCGGCACGCAGGCGCTCGGCGACACGTTCAACACCGCCAACACCATCCCCAACATCATCTACGAGACGCTGCTCGGCGGCGTCCTCACGGCGGCGCACGTCCCGCTCCTGGTCCGCGCCCGGCAGCGGTCCGAGCGGTACGGCGAGGAGTTCGAGCAGCGGCTGTTCACGCTGCTGCTCGGCGCGCTGGCGGTGCTCACGGCCGCGGCGATGGCGGCGGCGCCGCTGCTGATCGGCCTGTACGCGCGGGGCTTCACGGCCGAGCAGCGCGACCTCGCCGTCGTGTTCGTGCTGTTCTTCCTGCCGCAGATCTTCTTCTACGGGTTCAGCGCGGTCGCGAGCGCGTCGCTGAACGCGCGCGGCCGGTTCGCCGCGCCGATGTGGGCGCCGGTGCTCAACAACGTGGTGGTGAGCGCGGTCGGGCTGGCGTTCATCGCCGAGACGAGCGGTCGGGCGAGGCTCGGCTCGGTCAGCGGCGGCGAGGTGGCGCTGATCGGGCTCGGCACGACCGCCGGGGTCGTCCTCCAGGCGGCCGGGCTGCTCCCGGCGCTGCGCCGGATGGGGTTCCGCTGGCGGCCCCGCCTGGACTTCCAGGACGGCGAGCTGCGGGCCCTCGGGACGATGGCGGGCTGGACGCTCGGCTTCGTCGTCGCCCAGCAGCTCGGCCTGCTGGTGTTCACCAACCTCGCGAACGGCGCCGGGGCGCGCGGACTGCGCGAGGGCGTCGGCCACGGGGTGGGGCTCACGCCGTGGTCGAACGCCTACCAGTTCTTCCAGCTCCCGTTCGCGATCGTGGCCGTCTCGGTGATCACCGCGCTGTTCCCGAGGATGAGCGGGCACGCGGCGGCCGGACGGCTCGGCCGGGTCGCCGAGGACCTGTCGGCCGGGCTGCGGCTCTCGCTGATCGTGATCGTCCCGTCCGCCGCGCTGCTGTTCGGGTTCGCCCCGGAGGTCTGCACGCTGTTCTTCGCGCACGGCGCGACCACGGCCGCCGACGCCGCCGTGATCGCGGACGTGCTGCGGGCGTTCGCGGTCGGGCTGGTCCCGTTCGCCGCCCTCCAGATCCTCCAGCGCGGCTTCTACGCCGTGGCCGACACCCGGACGCCCGCGCTCGTCGGGTTCCTGACGACGGCGGTCGGCGTCGCGCTCGCCGTCGCGGGCGACCGGGTCCTGCCGACCCGGCACGTCGTCGTCGGCATCGCGTCCGCCCAGGGCGCCTCGTGGGCGCTCGGCTGCCTGGTCACGGCGCTGCTGCTGCGGCGCAGGCTCGGCACCCTGCACGGCCGCGCCGCCGTCCCGGCCCTCGCGAAGGCCGCCCTGGCGGCGCTGCCCCCGCTCGCGCTGGCGCTCGGCCTGCACGGGCCGGCGGGCGACGCGTTCGGCCGGGGTCCGGCCGGGGCGGCGGCCGTGCTCGCGATCGGCGGGACGCTCGGCGCGGCGCTGTTCCTGCTCGCCGCGCGGCTGCTGCGGATCAGGGAGATCGACGTGCTGGCCCGGATGCTCGCGGGCCGCTTCTCCCGCTAGCGGGCGGGCACCGGTTCGCGAACGGCCGTCGCGCCGCCGCCCGCCGGAACCGCCGCGGCGACCGGAACCGCCGCCGGGGCGGGGGCCGCCGCGCCGACGCCCGCCGGGGCCGTGCCCGGGTCCGCGGTCGCGGGCGCCTCGGCCGGAGCCGTCCGGCGCAGGCGGGCCAGGGCGTACGCGGCGGCGGCGGCCGCCGCGACCCCGATCGTCCCGGCGACCAGCAGCGCGGTGCGCGGGCCGAGCGTGTCGCACATCGCGCCGAGCGCGGGGCCGCCGACCGCGCCGGACGCCGCGCCGACCATGCCCTGCGCGGCGATGACGCGCCCGCGCAGGTGGCCGGGGTTGTCGATCTGGACGCGGGTGCTGACCGTGGTGTCGATCAGCACCGCCCCCGCCGCGATCGGCAGCATCAGCGCGCCGAAGACGACCAGGTTGGGCGCGCCGCCGCTCGCCATCTGCCCGACCGAGCAGAGCATCGCGGCGACGATCAGCAGCTTCAGCGGCAGCCGGGCCCGCGCCGCGGCGACGAGGCCGCCGAGGACCGTGCCGACGGCGAACGCCACCGACAGCGCGCCGTACCCGCCCGCGCCCGCGTGCAGCGGCCCCTCGCTCATCGCCGCCATGGTCACCTGGTAGTTGCGGCCGACGCTGCCGAGCACGAACGCCAGCCCGAACGTGACCAGCAGCCACGGGGTGCGCAGCACGTGCCGGAACCCGGCCACGATGCCGCGCTCGGACTTCTCCTCGGCGCGCGGGGCGACGTGCAGCTCGCCGCCGCGCATCAGCGCGATCGCGACGAGCACGATGCCGAAGCTCGCCGCGTTCGCCAGGAACGCCCCGGGCACGCCGACCAGCGGGATCACCACGCCGGCGAGGCTCATCCCGAGGATCCGGCCGCCGGAGCTCAGCAGCGAGCCGAGGGCCAGCCCGTTCGACAGGTCCTCGGGGCCGACGACCTCCGAGCCGAACCGGCCGAGCGCGGGCGAGGTCAGCGAGGTGACCAGGCCCGACAGCAGCGACACCGCGTACAGCCCGCCGGTGCCCGACGGGTCGCCCGCCGCGATCACCGCCAGCAGCGCCGACAGGCCGGCCTGCGCCGCCTGCCCGCCCGCCACGACCGTCCGCGCGGGCAGCCGGTCGGCGATCACGCCGCCCCAGGGGCCGAGCAGGATCGTCGGCAGCGCCTGGAGCACCAGCCCGAGGCCGACGCTCGTCGCCGAGTGGGTGATGGACAGGATCAGCCAGTTCAGGGCGAGGACCTGCATCCAGGTGCCGGTGACCGACACCAGGTCTGCGGTCGCCCAGAGGCGGTAGTTGTGATGCCGCAGGGAGCGCAGCATCGCCGGGAGCACCACGGCGTTCGTCCCTCCAAATATGGACCAGCAAGGACAAACGCCCGTAAAGTTCTTATATGTTCCGGTCACCCCGGAGTCTGTGGCATGAATCACGTTTAACTCGGCACTCGCCGCGCCACCTGCGCAGACGTCGATCCCCGGCGCCCCGGGGGATGCGGCCCAGTTCGGCGCGGCCCGCGCGGAACCGGCCGCTCGCGAGGCCGCTCGGCATGCCGGGACCACGGCCCGGCGGGCCGGTCGGGGGGCCGCCTCGGCGCTTTCGGGGCCGCCCGGCGGGGAGTGTTCCGTTCTTCGCGCGCGGCGCGTTACGGTGCACGGCAACCGTCCAGGTGCCCGCCCCCGTCCCTACCAGCCCCCAGGGAGACGCCCTTGGCCTCCGACGATCCGGGCATGCCGTACGACCCGGGCACGGGCGGCGCGGGCCGGCGCTCCCTCCGCGACGGGTTCTGGAACGCGCTAGACCCCGCCCAGCAGAAGGCCCTGCTCGACGCGTCCCGGCCGCGCCGCTACCCGCCGAAGGCCCCGCTCGCCTACCAGGGCGACGACTCCGACCACGCGATCATCATCATGGAGGGCTGGGCGAAGGTCACCTCCAGCACCGAGGACGGGCACGAGGTCGTGCTCGCGGTGCGGGGGCCGGGCGACCTGATCGGCGAGAGCGCCGTCCTCGCCGAACGGGCCCGGTCGGCGACGATCACGGCGCTGTCGCCGATCCGGGCGCTGGTGGTGCCGGCGGCGCGGTTCATCGGGTTCCTCGACGCCCACCCCGGCGTCTGGATGCTCGTCAGCGGCACGTTCGTGCAGCGCATCGACGACGCCGGCCGCAGGCTCCAGGCGCACGTGACCGCGAGCGGCCCCCGGCGGCTCGCGCTGCTGCTCGCCGACCTCGCCGAGATCAGCCTCCAGCACGCCGCGCCCGCCGAGGACGGCAGTGTCGAGATCGGCCCCGCGCTGTCCCAGGAGGAGCTCGGAAGCTGGATCGACGCGTCCCGCGAGACGGTCGCGCGGGCGCTCAACGGCCTGCGCGGCAAGGGCCTCATCCTCACCGGCTGGCGGCGGATCACGGTCGTCGACCTCCCCGGCCTGCGCGCCTACGCCCACGGCGAGGGCGACGACGACTGACACCCCGCCCGGAACGCGGTCACGGGCCCGGTCATCCGCCCCGTCCGAGCTGAGCGGCGGCGCCGGGCGGGCGGGACGGACGGAACGGCGGGGCCGCCGAGGGTTCGCCGACGGGACGGCGACCGGAGGGGCCGCCCGCCGCCGCATCGGTCACGGCCGTCCGTCGCGGCTCGGGGAGCCGTTCCGCCCGTTCCTTAGGATCGTCAGCGTGACCAAGCAGAGCGCCGCTCCCCGCCGGGGCGCGGACAGCGTCGGCACCGAGGTGGCCGGGCGCGTCGCCGACGTGCTGCTGCTGTTCGCCGGAGGCCCCCGCTACCTCGGCGTCAGCGCCATCAGCCGCGAGCTCGGCATCTCCAAGGCCGTCGTGCACCGCATCCTCAGGTCGCTGGTGTCGCGGGAGATGCTGGAGACCGACCCCGGCACGCAGGGCTACCGGCTCGGCCCGGCCGCGGTCGCGCTGGGGGTCAGTGCGCTGCGCGGGTTCGACGTCCGCAGTGCCGCCGCGCCCGTGCTGCGGCGGCTGCGCGACGAGACCGGCGAGACCGCCGCCCTGTCCGGCCTGGTCGGTGATCAGCGGGTCTATCTCGACCAGTTCGAGAGCCCGCAGGAGATCAAGATGACGGTCGAGGTCGGCCGCCGGTTCCCGCTGCACGCGGGTTCGTCCGGGCGGGTCATTTTGGCGTTCCTGCCGCCCGAGCGCCGTGAGGCCGTGCTCGCCGGGCCGCTCGCCGCGCTCACCGGCGGGACGCTCACCGACCGGGCCGTGCTCCGTGAGCGGCTGGCCGAGACGGCCCGCGAGGGGGTCGCGGTGTCGCTCGGCGAACGGCAGGCCGACGCGGCCTCGGTCGCCGCGCCGCTGTTCGGCCCGGACGGCGAGGTGCACGGCTCGATCAGCGTGTGCGGGCCCCGCTACCGCTTCACGCCCGAGGCGGTCGAACGGTACCGGGCCCTGGTCAAGGACGCCGCCGAGGAGGTCCGCCACAACCGGGCCTGGCTCCGCGAGTCCGCCCCGTCCAGCGCCTGACCCCCGCCCCGTACGGTCCGCACGATCCGTCCGCCCTCAGGGGGCCTGCTCCGGGAGGGGCGGTTCGGCGGCGTCCTCCCGGCCGAGGCCCTCGCCGCCGGGGCGCTCCAGCAGGTCGCGGACGAGCCGGTAGAGGCCGGGGGCGTCGCCGAGCTCGTCGATCAGCAGGTCCAGGTCCTTGCCGCCGAGCGCGACCGGGAACCCGGGCGTGCGGGCGCCGTCCCGCACCTCCTCGGCCTCGTCCAGCGCGTACGGCATGGCGAACGGCCCGTCCTCCAGGACCTTCGCCGCCTGCGCCGGATCGGCGCCGAGGCGGCGGCACGCCGCGAGCGTCCCCGCCATCGCGGCCACGCTCGCGGCCGTCCAGCCGCTCACGATCAGCTTGATCCGGGACGCCTCGCCGCCCGCGCCGACGTGCAGGACGCGGGAGGCGAGCGCGGCGAGCACGGGCCGGGCCCGCTCGACCGCGGGCTCCGGACCCGAGACGATCACCGTCAGCGCGCCCCGCTCGGCGGCCCCGCCGCCATCGGAGACGGGGGCGTCGAGCATCGTGCGGCCCGCGTGCCGGGCGGTCTCGCGCAGCCGGTCGGTCCACGGCCCGCCGACCGTGCTCGTCTGGAGCCAGACCGCGTCCTCGCCCATCGCGGGCAGGAGCCGTTCGGCGACCGAGGCGACCACGGACCCGGTCGGCAGCATCGTGATCACCGCGTCCGCGCCCCGGACCGCGTCCTCGACGCCGCCCTCCGTACGGACCCCGGCGGACTCCAGCGGTTTCAGCCTGGCCGCCGTACGGTTCCACGCCCGCACGGTGAAGCCCTCCGCCGCGAGCCGGCGGGCCATGGCCGCCCCCATGGTCCCGGCGCCGAGCACGGCCACGGTCGTCATGCCCTTTCCCCTCAGTCGCGGTCACGAGGGGGGTGGTCGGGTGGTCGAGTCATCCGCTTCGCGCGGTACGGGACGCGGCGTTCCGGACCCTGGGAGCCGCGGCGGCGGACGTCCGGAACAGCGCCCGCCGGCCGTGAGGCGACCGGAACCCGGGCCGGTGCAAGGGAGTTTCGTCCCCCGGGTCCCGGCCGCCCCTAGGCCCTCGCGGTGTGGGCGCCCGCGGCGGGACGGCCGGGGGCGTACGGCCGGCCCAGGGCGGGCGAAGCGAGGGGTTCGAGCGTAACTCCGCAGGTCAGCAGGGGGAAATGACTCCCTGCTTACAGTTGTTTCCCACCGGGGTCCGGATACCGCGGTGGCAAAATCACCCGCCGCCGACGGCCCTCCTCCGCGCGTGCCCGCGCGTGCCCGCACTTGCTCGCGCTCGCTCGCGGGGTCAGCCGCCCTGGTGCGCCGCCAGGTCCTTCGGCAGGCGTTCGAGGAGGCTGCGCCAGTCGTCGGCGTGGTCCTCCTCGTCGGCCAGCAGCTCCTCGAAGATGCGGCGGGTGGTCGGGTCGCCGTCGCCGAGCCACTGGATGATCTCGGTGTACGAGGCGATCGCGACCCGCTCCGCGACCAGGTCCTCCTTGATCATGTCGACCAGGTCGAGGGAGGCGTCGTACTGGGTGTGCGAGCGGCCCGCGAGGATCTCGGGGTTGAAGTCGGGCTCCCCGCCGAGCTGGTTGATCCGGTTGGCGAGCTTCTCGACGTGGTCGGCCTCGTCGGCGGCGTGCTCCTCGAACTCGGAGATCACCGACTCGGAGTAGATCCCGGTCGCGGTGTACTGGTGCCGCTTGTAGCGCAGCACGCAGACGATCTCGGTCGCGAGCGCCTCGTTGCACACCTGGATGACCCGGTCGAGGTCGGCGCCGTACGCCTCGGTCACCGGGCCCTTGTCGATCTCCTCCCGGGCCCGTGCGCGCAGTGTCCGCAGGTCGCTCAGGAACTCGGCCATGGGGCGTGTCCTCTCCGTGGTCGCAGGCCGGCCGCCGTTCGGCCCCTCCCGTGGATGATCACCTGCCGGGCGCCGCCGCAAAGCCACCGCCGCGCCAAGAACGCCCCAAGCGCGCCCCGCGGGAACGCCGCCGCACGCGCCGTCCGGCGTGCCCCGGATCTCGGGCGCCGCCGGGGGCGGGCCAGACTGGGCGTATGAGAGTCGTGGTCCTGTCGGACACCCACGCGCCGCGCCGCTGGAAGTCGTGCCCGCCGCGCGTGGCCGAACGGCTGCGCGGCGCCGACCTGATCCTGCACGCCGGGGACGTGTGCACCGCCGACGTCCTCACCGAGCTGGAGGCGTACGCCCCCGTCCGGGCCGTGCTCGGCAACAACGACGGCCCGGACGTCGCCGCGTGGGGCGCTCCCGAACGGCTCGAACTCGACCTCGCGGGCCTGCCCGTCGCGATGGTCCACGACAGCGGCCAGGCCAAGGGCCGCCTCGCGCGGATGCACCGCTGGTTCCCGGACGCGGCGCTGGTCGTGTTCGGGCACTCCCACATCCCGATGGACGAGGCGGACGAGCACGTCCGGATCTTCAACCCCGGCTCGCCGACCGACCGCCGCCGCCAGCCGCACGGCACGATCGGCGTCCTGGACGTCCGGGACGGCGCGCTCGCGGACGCCGCGATCATCGAGGTGACGTGACCGCGCCCCCTTCCGCCGACGCGCCTTCCGCCGACGCGCCTCCCGCCTGCGGGGCGCCGTCCACCAGCGACGCGTACAGGTCGTCGGGGTCGCCGAGCAGCGCGCGCGAGGCGTGCGCCCGCTTGTAGTACAGGTGCGCGTCGTGCTCCCACGTGAAGCCGATGCCGCCGTGGATCTGCACGCATTCCGTCGCGACGCGCACGTACGCGTCGCCGCAGTAGGCCAGCGCCATCGCGCCCGCGCGCGGGGACGCCTCGCGCGCCGCCGACGCCGCCATCGACGCCGCCGCCTCGACGTCGAGGAGCAGCTCCGCGCACAGGTGCTTGACCGCCTGGTTCGCGCCGATCGGCCGCCCGAACTGCTCGCGGACCTTGGCGTACGCGACGGCCATGTCCAGCGCGGCGCGGGCGCCGCCCGCCATCTCGGCGGCGAGGACCGTCCACCCGGCCGCGGGCGACGGCGCGGGCCCGACGCGCCGCGCCGGGGTGCCGTCGAACGTGAGCACGGCCAGGCTCCGCGTCCCGTCGATCGAGGTCAGCGGCGTGCGCTCGGCGGTCTCGGCGACATGGAGCGCGCCGTCCGCGACGACGAGGAACAGGTCGGCGGTCCCGGCGTCCGGCGCGGGCGCCGTGGTCCCGGTGAGGCGCCCGCCGTCCGCGCGGACCCCGCCGCGCGCGAGGACCGCGGCCAGCTCGCCGGACACGATCCCCGGCAGGTACGCCTCGCGCGCCTCCTCGTCGCCCTCCATCAGCGCCGACGCCGCCAGGAACGCCGGCAGGTGGGGGAGCGGCGCGAGCGCGCGGCCCAGCTCCTCGGCCACCACGGCGGCGTCGGCGAGCGTCCCTCCGGCGCCGCCATACTCCTCCGGGACGGTGATCGCGGCGAGGCCCAGCGCCGCGAAGCGCCGCCACAGCGCCGGGTCGGGCTCGGCGCCCATGAGCCGCCGCACCTCCGGCATCGGCAGCGTGTCGGCGCAGAACGCGCGCACCAGGTCGCGCAGGTCGTAGCTCATCGCGGGTCCCTCGGCAGTCCCAGGTGGCGCTCGGCCAGGATCGTGCGCTGGATCTCATCGGTGCCGCCCGCGATGCGCAGCGCGGGCGCGCCCAGCAGGAACTCCGACCACGCGTACCCGCCGTCGGACAGGTCGGCGGCGAGCGCCGGGCCGAGCACGGCCGACGCGGCCTCCACGGCGAGCGCGACGGCCCGGTTCACCAGCAGCTTGGAGACGGACGCGGCGGCGGCCGGGTCCAGGTCGTCGCGGCGGTTGACCAGCCGCGCCGCCGTGAGCGCCGCGTCCAGGCGGCCGAGGCGCGCCCGCGTCGCGGGTGTGAGGCGGCCCCGGCGGCGGGCCTGCTCGGCGAGCCGTTCGACCAGGTCGGGCGGTACGGCGTCGACCGCGCCCCCGAGCGCGGCCCGCTCGCTGGACAGGCTCGTGATGGCCGCCTTCCAGCCGCCGTTGAGCGGGCCGATCCGGTCGGCGTCCGGCACCCGCACCCCGGTCAGGAACACCTCGTTGAACGACGCGCCTCCCGTCATCTGCCGCAGCGGCCGCACCTCGACGCCCGGCGCCCGCATGTCGATCAGGAACAGCGTGAGGCCCTTGTGCTTGGGCGCGTCCGGGTCCGTGCGGACGAGGGCCTCGCCGAGGTCGGCGTGGTGCGCGCCCGAGCTCCACACCTTCTGCCCGGTCACGGTCCAGGCGTCGCCGTCGCGGACGGCCCGCGTCCGCACCGACGCCAGGTCCGAGCCCGCGTCCGGCTCGGAGAAGAGCTGGCAGGCCGTCACCTCGCCGCGCAGCAGCGGGCGGAGGCGGCGGCGCTTGAGGTCGTCGGACCCGTGCGTCCGGACGGCGGGCGCGACGATGTGCAGGCCGACGAGCAGCGGTTGCAGGTCGGGCACGTCGTAGGCGTCGAGGAGCGCGGCGAACGCCTCGGCCCGTTCCCCCTCCAGCTCCGCGTAGCCCGCGTCGTACAGGGCGGCCTGCCAGAGCTTGGCCGCGCGGAGCGTCTCCGCCTCCCGCTCCGGGTCGATCTCCTCCAGCAGCGCGACCCGGTCGGTCGGCGTACGGGCCGGACGCGGCGGCAGGCGCGCGTCCAGGAACGCCCGCGCCTCCTTCTCGAACGCCGCGAGATCCGCGCCCGGACCCGCGCCGGACCCCGCGCCGGGACCCGCGCCCGGACCCGGGCCGGACGGCGCGCGCTCCCCGGTCATCGCTCGATGCCCGCGATCTCCAGGGCCATCCGCTTGGCCGCCGCCATGTCGTAGTGCTTGGCCGACACCATCCGCTGCGCGTACAGGCCGCCGCCCGACTGGAGCATCGTGACGTGCTGCCAGCCGCCGAACGTGTCGGCGGTGTAGTCGCGGATCGCGTGGAACAGCCGGGACCGGTACCCGGCGTCCACGCCCTCCATCGTGCGCATGTACTTGCGGACGTAGTCGCCGGTCTCGGGGCTCGCCAGGTCGTCGGGGCTCGGCGCGGTGAGGATCGCGCCGCCGCCGATGTCGTGCAGGTTGCGCACCATCCGGCTGAACTCGGCGGCGCCGTAGTGCTTGGCGGCGTTGGTGTAGAGCTCGCTCGGGAACATCCAGCCCTCCGGGCTCTTCTCGGCGTTGGTGATCGCCGCCTCCAGCCCGGCCCGCACCAGCGTCGCGTACATGATCATCTCGCTGATCTTCTCGCGGATGTGCGAGACCCGCTCCAGCCCGTTCGCCTCGGCGATGAGCTGCGCGAACCCGGTCAGGATGTCGCCGATCTCGGCCAGGTGCGCGGTCCCGCCGAGCCGTTCCCACAGGCCGAGGGCGTGCGCGAACGTCGCCGAGTGCCCGACTTCCCCGGCGAGGAACACCCGCTCGTTCGGGACGAACACGTCGTCGAAGACGATGAACCCCTCGGGCATGTTGTGGCGGCTGGAGTGCGGCCAGTACGCCTCGTCCTCGCCGGTCGCGCCCCCGCGCGGCGCGTACGTCGTGTTGATGATCGTCACGCCGGGCGCGTTCGCCGGGACCGCGCACGCGACCGCCCAGTCCTCCTCGCCCGGCTTCATCCGCTTGGTCGGCATCACCACCAGCTCGTGCGAGGTGGCCGCCGCGGTGATGTGCATCTTCGCGCCGCGGATCACCACGCCGTCCGGGCGGCGCTCGACGATCCGCGTGTAGAGGTCGGGGTCGTCCTGCTGGGACGGCGAGAGCCTGCGGTGCCCCTTGGCGTCGGTGATCGCCTGGACGCCGCGCACGTCCTCCCGCTTGCACCACGCGTAGTACGCCTCGATCCGCTCGGCGTACTCGGGGTGGTCGGCGCGCATCCGCGCCGCCGCGGTCAGCAGCGCCTGGAGCCCCTGCGCGGTCGTCACCGTCGTCATGTCCCAGGTCAGCAGCTCGTGGAGCTGGGAGCGCAGGTCCTCGGCCGTCGTCGGGAACGAGAAGTACGGGCCGACCGCGTCGCCGGGCCGGTGGTAGCGGTCGTATCCGGCGGCCACCTCGGCCACGCCGGCCGCGAGCAGCGGCTCGGCCTCCAGGTCGGCGACCTTCCGGCCGTTCAGGAACAGCCTGCGCCCGTCGCGCAGGGACTCCCGGTACTCCGCTCCGGTCTTCACACGTGCCTCCCGCTGGCTCCCGCTGGAACGACGGCGATCCGGGCCGTTCACCCGGAACGCCAATATTCGTGAACGTAACGTCACAATTAGGTCTTGGCAAGAGGTGAACGCGGCGTTACGTTCACTTCCGTGGAGAGCTACTCGTTCGCGACCCGGCTCCGCGCCCAGGCCGCCGCACGCCCGCACGCACCCGCGATCACCACCGACGGACGGACCCGCACCTACGCCGACCTGGACGCCCTCGCCGACCGCGCCGCCCGCTCCCTGCGCGCGCACGGCGCCGGCCCCGGCGACCGCGTCGCCTACCTCGGCCCGAACGGCATCGCGTTCGCCGCCGTCATGTACGGGGCGTCCCGCCTGCGCGCGGTCTCCCTCGCGCTCAACTGGCGGCTCCCGCCCGCCGGCCTCGCCGCGATCCTCGCCGACGCCGAGCCGGACGTCCTCGTCGTCGCCCCCGAGCACGCCGCCCTCGGCGACGCCGCGCTCGCCGAGGCCGCGGCGGCGCGCGGCGCGCCCGGCGGACCGCGCGTGATCGTCGCGGACGGGTGGCCGCCCGCCGGGCCCGCCGAGCCGATCGACCTCGCGCCCGAGCCCGGCGACCTGGCGATGCTCTGCTACACCTCCGGGACGACCGGCGCGCCGAAGGGCGTCATCGTCACCAACCGCACGGTCCGCAACCACCTGCGCAGGCCCGGCGTCTACCCGTACGCGGGCCCGGACGCCGTCCTGCTCAACTGCGCCCCGGTGTTCCACGCGGCCGGCGCCGGCTGGCTGTGGGTCCCGGCCTTCCAGGGCGCCCACCTCGTCCTGCTCGCCGAGGCCGCGCCCGCCGCGATCATCGACGCGCTGGAACGGCACCGGGTGACCGCCGCGCTCCTCGTCCCCGCCGTCCTGCGGACCCTCCTGGACGACCCCGCGCTCGGCGAGGCCCCCGACCTGCGCACCATCGTGTACGGCGCGTCGCCCATCACCGAGACCGTGCTGCGCCGCGCCATGGCGGCGTTCCCCCGGGCCGGGTTCGTCCAGGTGTACGGCATGACGGAGACGACCGGGCCCGTCACCCGCCTGGACGAGGCCGAGCACCGCGCCGGGACCCGGCTGCGCAGCGCGGGCCGCCCGTTCGACGGCGTCGAGCTCCGCGTCGTCGAGCCCGGCACCGGCGAGGACCGGCCCCCGGGGACGACCGGCGAGGTGTGGGTCCGCAGCGACCAGGGCACCCCGGGCTACTGGCGCGCCCCCGGCGCCACCGCCGACCTGGTCGCGCCCGGCGGCTGGTATCGCACCGGCGACGCTGGCTTCCTGGACGCCGACGGGTTCCTGCACCTCACCGACCGGATCAAGGACATGATCGTCACCGGCGGGGAGAACGTCTACGCCGCCGAGGTCGAGAACGCCCTCGCCTCCTGCCCCGGCGTCGCCGACGTCTGCGTGGTCGGCGTCCCCGACGAGCGCTGGGGCGAGACCGTCAAGGCCGTGGTCGTCCCCGCCGACCCCGCCGCCGCACCCGCGCCCGCCGACGTGATCGCCCACGCGCGCGAACGCCTCGCCCACTACAAGGCGCCGACCTCCGTCGACTTCGTGGCCGAACTGCCCCGCAACCCGTCCGGGAAGGTCCTGCGCCGCCTGGTGCGCGAGCCCTACTGGGATGATGGATCCCGTTATGTCACCTGAGACGACCACCACTCCCGCGACCGGCCCGGCCGCCGGGACGACGGTCGCGCCGCCGGAGCCGCCGAGCGCGAAGGGCCGCGCGACCCGGGCCGCGTTCGAGGACGCCGCCCGCGCGCTCATCGCCGAACGCGGGTTCCTGCGCACCACCGTCCACGACATCGCGGCGGCGGCGGGCAAGTCGACCGCCGCGTTCTACCGCTACTTCGACAACAAGGAGCAGCTCCTCGCCGCGCTCGCCGACGGCTTCTCCCACGAGGTCCTGCTGCACTCGCCGGACGCGCCGGACGGCGGCGCCGAGTTCTTCGAGACGGCCGCCCGCGCCTACTGGGACGCCTACAAGGAGCACCTCGGCGTGCTCGTCGGCGTGTTCCAGCTCGCGATGGTCGACGAGGAGTTCGCCGAACGCTGGCGCGCCAGCCGCCTCGTCGGCGTCCGGATCATCGAGCGCACCGTCCGCCAGGCGCAGGACCGCGGCCACGCCGCCGGCCTCGACCCGGCCCTCGCCGCGTCGGCCATCGGCGCGATGTTCGAGCACTTCTGCTTCGTCTGGCTCGCGCAGGGCGGCGACGGCCCCGGCACCGGCATCACCGACGACGAGGCCGTCGCCACCCTCGCCGCGCTCTGGCGCCGCAGTCTCTACGGAGAGGAACCGTCCCCATGACCGACCGCGTCTCCCTGACCGTCCACGACGGCGTCGCCGACGTCCGACTGAACCGTCCCGACAAGCTGAACGCCCTCGACATGGCCACCTTCGAGGCGCTCGCCGAGACCGGCGACGCGATCGCCGCCGACCCGTCCGTGCGCGCCGTGGTCCTGTCGGGGGAGGGGCGCTCGTTCTGCGCGGGCCTGGACTTCGCCAACTTCGCCGCGATGGCGGGCGACGCCACCGCCGCCTCGGGCGGCGACCGGCTGAAGCGCCTCATGGCCGACATCATGGAACGCGAGCCCGGCCGCATCACCAACCTCGGCCAGCAGGCCGTCCACGTCTGGCGCGAGCTGCCGCAGCCCGTCATCGCCGCCGTCCACGGGCACGCGCTCGGCGGCGGCCTCCAGATCGCGCTCGGCGCCGACATCCGCGTCGTCGCGCCGTCCGCGAAGCTCTCGGTCCTGGAGATCCGCTGGGGCCTGGTGCCCGACATGACCGGCACCGCCGCCCTGGTCCGGCTCGTCGGGGAGGACGTCGCCAAGGAGCTCACGTTCACCGGCCGGACGGTCACCGGCGAGGAGGCCGTCCGGATCGGCCTCGCGACCCGTACCGCCGACGACCCCCGCGCCGCCGCCACCGAACTCGCCCGCGAGATCGCCGCCAACAGCCCCGACGCCGTCCGCGCCGCCAAGCGTCTCCTCAACCGCCCCGCCTCCGAGGGGCTGGCGGGCCAGTTCCTGGAGGAGTCCCGCGCCCTCGGCGAGCTGCGCGGCTCCCCGAACCAGACCGAGGCCGTCCGCGCCTACTTCGACAAGCGCCCCGCCGCGTACGCCGACCCCGCCTGACCCGCCCGCCGCGCGCCCCCGCCACGCACGCCCGTGGCGGGGGCGCGCCGCGTCCGACGGGGCGGGCGGACACCCGAGAGGCCCGGGACGATATCTTCTCCGCTCGGGACCGGGACGATCACGCAGGTCGCCCCGTACGGCCGCCGCATACGGAACGTTCCACCCAGAACCGCCGGAACGCACCGGATCGGGCCCCCGCCCCCTGGATTGGACGAACCTCCGAGCCGGAGCCCGCCCGGCGCCGGGGAGTTCGGCACTCCGCCCAATGGACCGCGCCGGTGGCCGGAAGGTCTACTGGCCGACCAGCGCGCACATGTCATTCACCTACCCCCGGAAGGCAAGGCAGGCATGTCCGAAGAGGCACCCCGACCGAGCAGGCACCCCGTCGACGAGGTGCTGCCCGTCCCGAAGCTCGCGCTGTACGGCTTCCAGCACGTGCTCGCGTTCTACGCCGGGGCGGTCGTCGTCCCCATCCTGGTCGCCGGCGCGATCGGGCTGACGACCGAGCAGCTCGTCTACCTGATCAACGCCGACCTGTTCACCTGCGGCATCGCCTCCATCATCCAGTCGCTCGGCTTCTGGCGCATCGGCGTGCGGCTGCCGATCGTGCAGGGCGTCACGTTCACCGCGGTCGCCCCCATGATCGCGATCGGCCAGGGCGCGGAGAGCGGCACCGCCGCCCTGCTCGCCATCTACGGCGCGACGATCACCGCGGGCGTCGTGACGTTCGTCGCCGCGCCGTTCCTCGGCCGGCTGCTCCCGCTGTTCCCACCGCTCGTCACCGGCACCGTACTGACGATCATGGGCCTGATCCTGCTGCCGAACGCGCTGAGCGACGCCGCGGGCGGCGCCGCGGCCAAGGCCGCCAAGGACTTCGGGAGCTGGAAGCACCTGATGTACGCGGGCGGGACGCTGCTGTTCATCCTGGTCCTCTACCGGCTGCGGCGCCCGTTCCTCAGCAGCGTCGCGGTCCTGCTCGGCCTGGTCGGCGGCACCGCCCTGTCGTACGCCCTCGGCGACACCGACTTCGACCAGGTCGGCAAGTCCGACTGGGTGGGCGTCACGACCCCGTTCCACTACGGCGCCCCGACCTTCCACATCGGCGCGATCATCGCGATGCTGCTGGTCATGATGGTCACCGTCGTCGAGACCGTCGGCGACTCCAAGGCGACCGGCGAGATCGTCGGCAAGGACGTCGACGGCGAGGACATCACCCGCGCCCTGCGCGCCGACGGCCTGTCCACCTTCCTCGGCGGCTCCCTCAACGCGTTCCCCTACACCTGCTTCGCGCAGAACGTGGGCCTGGTGCGCCTCACCGGCGTCCGCAGCCGCTTCGTCGTCGTCGCCGCGGGCGCCTTCATGATGGTCCTCGGCCTGTTCCCGAAGGCCGGAGCGTACGTCGCGTCCATCCCGAGCGACGTCCTCGGCGGCGCCGCCGTGGCGATGTTCGGCATGGTCGCCGTCGTCGGCATCCAGACCCTCGCCAAGGTCGACCTCCGCGACGAGCGCAACGCCCTCGTCGTCGCCGTCAGCATCGCCCTCGCCATGCTCCCGAACGCCGTCCCCGCCTTCGGCGACAACATGCCCCGCGACGTGGCCGCCATCCTCAACAGCGGCATCACCCTAGGCGCCATCAGCGCCATCCTCCTCAACCTGACCTTCAACACCTTCACCCGCCCCCGAACCCCAACCCCCACCAAACCCACCACCCCGGTCTAACCCCCACCCCCCAGCCCAGACCCTCTCTCCACGAGAACGCCGCCCCACCCCGGACACTCCCCACCCCGAACCCGCCCCACCCGACCATGCCCCGCTCGGGCGCGCTCCGTTCGGGCGTGCCCCGCCCCGCTCGGGCGCGCCCCGTCGTGCCCGCCGTGCCCTGCGCGGGCGCCGAGCGGGGCGCGCCGGGTGAGAAATCTGCGGTGGCTGATCCGCCAGCCCCGTTCGCCATACGTCACCGCACCCCCGTCCTCGTACGTCACGCTGGCGCACGAACCGTCCGCGTTGACGCCGAGCCCCTTGGAGAGCACACTCACCCTCCCTTCGCCGTCCTCCCGCACCGCGGATGTTGGGGACGTGGTCCCCGAGCGTGAGAGCCGCCTACTTGACCGCCGCCGGCCCCTCCAGCGCCCCGCCGCCGCCCTCGCCCCGCCGACGACATCGCGGAGGCGCTCTTCACCTGGCTGAACGACTTCGTCGTGCACCGTCGCCACCAAGCGGGCCCTGGCCCTAGCGATCACCGAGGGCCCCGACCACCGCCGCACCGAGCTGTTCGAACGCTGGCACGACTCGATGCGTTCGGCCGCCGGAACCCTGCTGGCGCACGCCCGCGATGCCAGAGCCGTACGGCCAGACCTCGACGTCCACGACCTACTCGCCCTGGCCGGCGCCACCGCCCTCGCAGCCACCGCTCCCACCCACGCCCAACGACTCCTCCACCACCTACGCCTAGGCGTAGAAACCCTCGCCGAGTCACCTGCTCCCCGCCATAGAACGGCGTAGCGACTCCCCACCCATCAGGCCAGGCCGGGGAAACGGCCTATGGGGGAGTGGACGCCGTCCCCGCAAGACGGCTGAGACGGCTGAGACACCACCCGCATCCCCCCCGCATTCCCGGCCCGGGAACGGGGCTTGCTGATCAGGCCCAGAGAGACTTGACCCGCGCCGCGGACTCGACACCCTGCGCTCGGCCCGCGCGGGCGGACGGCGTGCGGGTCGACGGGCTCAACGGATCGTCGCCGAACGCCGCGAGGGACGCCTCGTCCGGCGCGATGACCTCCACCCGTCCGCCCGCCTCGGTGACCGTTTCGCTCTCGGCCGCGAGCGACGGGTCGTCCATCGGAGCCAGGAGCAGCACGCGTCCGTACCCGCCGGCGAGGTCCAGGTTGTTCGCCGTGCGAACGCCGCCGTCCACGTAGCGGACGCCTTCGATCGTCACCGGCGGCCAGATCCCGGGTACGGCGCAACTCGCCGCGACCGCGTCGACCAGACTCACACCGGACGCGGCATCGAACACGCGCGGCTCCCCGGTCGTGGCGTTCACAGCAGTGACGACCAGTTCGCGACCGGGCCACTCGTGCACCGGCAGCCGCCCTTCGATGACCGCGCGCCGGGTCCGTTCCGGAACGGTCTCCGCCGCCAAAGCGAGCGCGCCCAGACGCCGCCGCGCCTCCTCGGGGCCGGACGACTCCTCGAACACGCGGACCCAAGCCTCCATGAGTTCCGCCACCGACAGCCCAGTCGGGGTCAACTCCTCGTTCTGCAATGCGGGATCCGCCTGCCGCGCGAATAGCTCGTCCAGCGAAAGACCACTGCCGACCTGCGCCGCGACCGTCGAACCCGCGGATGTCCCAACGAGGAGGTCAGCATCGGTCACATCGACGCCCGCGTCCGCCAGCCCCGCGAGAACCCCCGTCTCCCAAGCGATCCCAGCCACCCCGCCGCCGCCCAGCACCAGCGCGCTCCGCCCGTCAGCCATGCCCGACTCCTCACCCTTCGCTGCCACATCCCCCACCGGGAGCACTCCGCAGCCATGATCCATTCCCGCCCGACCCCCCGCCGGCCCAGAGGGCAACGTCCACCGTCCACGAGTCGCCGACCCACTGACCAGGCAAGCGACCGCCGCCGTCTCCAGACTCCCCACAAGCACCCGGACACGCGCACCACCCGCCCCCCGGACCGCCAGCGAACGACCAGCCCACACTCCCCGCGTCGCTGATCCCCAACCCCGCGCCCCACACCCCAGAGCGCGTCCGCACTGCTCCGACTGTCCCCCGAGGCGATCGCCACCGCCCACCGTCGGGACGCCCGGCAAACGGAACCGCCGCGCAGGGGCTGCTGACGGCACTTCCGCAGCGTGTCGGTGACGATTTGACGTACGGCGCGGGAACACGTAGCTTAACTCCTCGCGCCTTGGTGACGCAGGACGCCTGAACGGTGGCCGGACCAAGGCAGCGCCCACCCAAGATCATCGGACACGGCGTTTCGTCGTGCCCGTGGTGCTGTGGTGGGGGTTGGAAAAGGCTCGGTTTTGACAATCGCGCCGGATCTGATGAAATAGCACCATCGCCCGGAAGGCGCCGCGCAAGCGGAACCGAAAGGGCGGAATCAGAAAAGATCGGCGAAATTGACAAGCCGAACGGATCTGATAAAGTAAAAGAGTCGCCACCGAGGCGGGAAACGCGAAAGCGGATCCACACGGTGGGTGTCCGTTTCTTGAGAACTCAACAGCGTGTTAAAAGCCAGTGCCTTTATCGGCTCGATCTTTAGGGGTCGGGTCGCCCCGTGGCCGCCGGTTGTTTGGTTGGCTGGTGGTCGGGGATTTCTTTGAGGCAATACGGCCCTGAACGTTTGGTTTCGGGGTTGTTTGCTGGGATTGTTTCCTGAAGGTTTGGCGGGTCTGGGTTCGCCCCTGGGCTTGTCGTTGTGCCTTGATGGAGAGTTTGATCCTGGCTCAGGACGAACGCTGGCGGCGTGCTTAACACATGCAAGTCGAGCGGAAAGGCCCCTTCGGGGGTACTCGAGCGGCGAACGGGTGAGTAACACGTGAGCAACCTGCCCCTGACTCTGGGATAAGCCCGGGAAACTGGGTCTAATACCGGATACAACCATTGGTCGCATGGCCGGG
Source organism: Actinomadura sp. J1-007 (assembly GCF_009793335.1). Taxonomy (GTDB): domain Bacteria; phylum Actinomycetota; class Actinomycetes; order Streptosporangiales; family Streptosporangiaceae; genus Spirillospora; species Spirillospora yumaensis. The sequence goes on from NZ_WING01000002.1 coordinate 459,059, forward strand.
TGGTGGAAAGTTTTTCGGTTGGGGATGGGCTCGCGGCCTATCAGCTTGTTGGTGGGGTGATGGCCTACCAAGGCGACGACGGGTAACCGGCCTGAGAGGGCGACCGGTCACACTGGGACTGAGACACGGCCCAGACTCCTACGGGAGGCAGCAGTGGGGAATATTGCGCAATGGGCGGAAGCCTGACGCAGCGACGCCGCGTGGGGGATGACGGCCTTCGGGTTGTAAACCTCTTTCAGCACCGACGAAGCGGAAGTGACGGTAGGTGCAGAAGAAGCGCCGGCTAACTACGTGCCAGCAGCCGCGGTAATACGTAGGGCGCAAGCGTTGTCCGGAATTATTGGGCGTAAAGAGCTCGTAGGCGGTTTGTCGCGTCTGTCGTGAAAGCCCACAGCTTAACTGTGGGTCTGCGGTGGATACGGGCAGACTAGAGGCAGGTAGGGGAGAATGGAATTCCCGGTGTAGCGGTGAAATGCGCAGATATCGGGAGGAACACCGGTGGCGAAGGCGGTTCTCTGGGCCTGTACTGACGCTGAGGAGCGAAAGCGTGGGGAGCGAACAGGATTAGATACCCTGGTAGTCCACGCCGTAAACGTTGGGCGCTAGGTGTGGGGTTCTTCCACGGATTCCGCGCCGTAGCTAACGCATTAAGCGCCCCGCCTGGGGAGTACGGCCGCAAGGCTAAAACTCAAAGGAATTGACGGGGGCCCGCACAAGCGGCGGAGCATGTTGCTTAATTCGACGCAACGCGAAGAACCTTACCAAGGCTTGACATCGCCGGAAAACCCGCAGAGATGCGGGGTCCTTTTGGGCCGGTGACAGGTGGTGCATGGCTGTCGTCAGCTCGTGTCGTGAGATGTTGGGTTAAGTCCCGCAACGAGCGCAACCCTCGTTCCATGTTGCCAGCACTTCGGGTGGGGACTCATGGGAGACCGCCGGGGTCAACTCGGAGGAAGGTGGGGATGACGTCAAGTCATCATGCCCCTTATGTCTTGGGCTGCAAACATGCTACAATGGCCGGTACAGAGGGCTGCGATACCGTGAGGTGGAGCGAATCCCTTAAAGCCGGTCTCAGTTCGGATCGAAGTCTGCAACTCGACTTCGTGAAGTCGGAGTCGCTAGTAATCGCAGATCAGCAACGCTGCGGTGAATACGTTCCCGGGCCTTGTACACACCGCCCGTCACGTCACGAAAGTCGGCAACACCCGAAGCCCGTGGCCCAACCGCCTTGTGCGGGGGGAGCGGTCGAAGGTGGGGCCGGCGATTGGGACGAAGTCGTAACAAGGTAGCCGTACCGGAAGGTGCGGCTGGATCACCTCCTTTCTAAGGAGCACCAACTGGCCACAACCATCCCGCTCACTGCGGGGGATGTGGTCGGTGGCCGCCGTTGACAGCGCGTGTCTGTCAGGCGGCTGCTCATAGATGTGGAGCACTGGCTATTCAGCTCACCGCCCGTGTGAGCCGGCAAGTACCGCCCTGCGGGGGTTACCTCGCGGGGAGTGGGAGTCGCCGGTGTCGGGCTGGTGGTGGGGTGGGCACGCTGTTGGGTCCTGAGGAAACGGGCCCTTCAGCCCCCTTGAACACACAGGCCGTTCGTCGGCCGTGTGGGTGGAGGGGGTTGGGGTGTTTCTTCTGAACCACGGGACCAGACTCCGTGCACCTGGAACGGGTGTTGCGGGTTTGGTGGGCTCGTTTGTTGTTTGAGAACTGCACAGTGGACGCGAGCATCTCTGGCGAGACTCGGCTCTGATCGTTTCTTGCGGGTGGTCGTCCCTTTTCCTTCCCTGGGGTTTTTCTTCTTGGGGTGGTGGGGCGGGTGCCGGCGGGAACCGGGTGGGGCTGGTGTCTTGTCTGCGATTTGTTTGATCGTTTTGTGTGTTCAAGTTTTTAAGGGCATACGGTGGATGCCTTGGCATCAGGAGCCGATGAAGGACGTGGGAGCCTGCGATATGCCTCGGGGAGTCGGCAACCAGACTGTGATCCGGGGATTTCCGAATGGGGAAACCTGGCACCCGTCATGGGGTGTCGCCGCCGTCTGAATGTATAGGGCGGTTGGTGGGAACGCGGGGAAGTGAAACATCTCAGTACCCGCAGGAAGAGAAAACACAAGTGATTCCGTGAGTAGTGGTGAGCGAAAGCGGAGGAGCCTAAACCGTGCGCGTGTGATACCTGGTAGGGGTTGCGTGTGCGGGGTTGTGGGAGCATCCGGTCAGGTCTACCAGTCTGGCGGGGAGTTATAAAACAATGTGATAGTTGAACGGTTTGGGATGGCCGACCGTAGACGGTGAGAGTCCGGTAAGCGAAATCATGTTGTCTCCTGGGTGTTGTCCCGAGTAGCACGGGGCCCGTGAAATCCCGTGTGAATCTGCCACGACCACGTGGTAAGGCTGAATACTTCCTGATGACCGATAGCGGACCAGTACCGTGAGGGAAAGGTGAAAAGTGCCCCGGTGAGGGGTCGTGAAATAGTACCTGAAACCGTGTGCCTACAAGCCGTCAGAGCGTCCTCAGCACTCTTTTTGGGGTGTTGTTCGTGATGGCGTGCCTTTTGAAGAATGAGCCTGCGAGTTATGGTGTGTGGCGAGGTTAACCGGTGGCGGGTAGCCGTAGCGAAAGCGAGTCTGAATAGGGCGTTTGAGTCGCATGCTGTAGACCCGAAGCGGGGTGATCTAGCCATGGGCAGGGTGAAGCGCCGGTAAGACGGTGTGGAGGCCCGAACCCACCAGGGTTGAAAACCTGGGGGATGACCTGTGGTTAGGGGTGAAAGGCCAATCAAACTCCGTGATAGCTGGTTCTCCCCGAAATGCATTTAGGTGCAGCGTCGTGTGTTTCTTGCCGGAGGTAGAGCTACTGGATGGCTGATGGGCCCTACAAGGTTACTGACGTCAGCCAAACTCCGAATGCCGGTAAGTGAGAGCGCGGCAGTGAGACTGCGGGGGATAAGCTTCGTAGTCGAGAGGGAAACAGCCCAGATCATCGGCTAAGGCCCCTAAGCGTGTGCTAAGTGGGAAAGGATGTGGAGTTGCCGTGACAACCAGGAGGTTGGCTTAGAAGCAGCCATCCTTGAAAGAGTGCGTAATAGCTCACTGGTCAAGTGATTCCGCGCCGACAATGTAGCGGGGCTCAAGCACACCGCCGAAGCCGTGGCACTCCAGCTGATGCTGGGGTGGGTAGGGGAGCGTCCTGCGTCCGGTGAAGCCGTCGAGTGATCGTGCGGTGGAGGGTGTGGGAGTGAGAATGCAGGCATGAGTAGCGAATCACGCGTGAGAAACGTGTGCGCCGGATGACCAAGGGTTCCTGGGGCAGGCTAATCCGCCCAGGGTAAGTCGGGACCTAAGGCGAGGCCGACAGGCGTAGTCGATGGACAACGGGTTGATATTCCCGTACCCGCTGGTATGCGCCAACGCTGAACCCTCTGATGCTAAGACCCTGAATCCCGCCTGGTTCCTTCGGGGACCGGGATGGGCCTAGCGGTCGACCCGAGGGGGTAGTAGGTGAGTGATGGGGTGACGCAGGAGGGTAGCTCAGCCCAGGCGGTGGTTGTCCTGGGGTAAGCAGGTAGCCCGTGCCGTAGGTAAATCCGCGGCACACACAGGGTGAGATGTGATGCCGAGCCGTTTTAGGTGAAGTGAGTGATCCCATGCTGCCGAGAAAAGCCTCTAGCGAGTGTACCGGCGGCCCGTACCCCAAACCGACTCAGGTGGTCAGGTAGAGAATACCAAGGCGATCGGGTGAACTGTGGTTAAGGAACTCGGCAAATTGCCCCCGTAACTTTGGGAGAAGGGGGACCAGGCCCGGTGATGGAGCATGCCTCCGGAGCTGGGTGTGGTCGCAGAGGCCAGGGGGAAGCGACTGTTTACTAAAAACACAGGTCCGTGCGAAGTCGTAAGACGCTGTATACGGACTGACGCCTGCCCGGTGCCGGAACGTTAAGAGGACCGGTTAGAAGACGCGAGTTTTCGAGGCTGAGAATCTAAGCGCCGGTAAACGGCGGTGGTAACTATAACCATCCTAAGGTAGCGAAATTCCTTGTCGGGTAAGTTCCGACCTGCACGAATGGCGTAACGACTTCCCCGCTGTCTCAACCACAGGCCCGGCGAAATTGCAGTACGAGTAAAGATGCTCGTTTCGCGCAGCAGGACGGAAAGACCCCGGGACCTTCACTACAGCTTGGCATTGGCGCTTGGAGCGTCTTGTGTAGGATAGGTGGGAGACTGTGAAGCCCAGACGCCAGTCTGGGTGGAGTCGTTGGTGAAATACCACTCTGGTCGTTTTGAGCGTCTAACCCGCACCCGTGGATCCGGGTGGGGGACAGTGCCTGGTGGGTAGTTTAACTGGGGCGGTTGCCTCCTAAAGAGTAACGGAGGCGCCCAAAGGTTCCCTCAGCCTGGTTGGCAATCAGGTGGTGAGTGCAAGGGCACAAGGGGGCTTGACTGTGAGACAGACATGTCGAGCAGGTGCGAAAGCAGGGCCTAGTGATCCGGCACCTACGTGTGGAAGTGGTGTCGCTCAACGGCTAAAAGGTACCCCGGGGATAACAGGCTGATCTTCCCCAAGAGTCCATATCGACGGGATGGTTTGGCACCTCGATGTCGGCTCGTCGCATCCTGGGGCTGGAGTAGGTCCCAAGGGTTGGGCTGTTCGCCCATTAAAGCGGCACGCGAGCTGGGTTTAGAACGTCGCGAGACAGTTCGGTCCCTATCCGCTGCGCGCGTAGGAGAATTGAGAGGGTCTGTCCCTAGTACGAGAGGACCGGGACGGACGAACCTCTGGTGTGCCAGTTGTCCCGCCAGGGGCACGGCTGGTTGGCTACGTTCGGTCGGGATAACCGCTGAAAGCATCTAAGCGGGAAGCCTTCCTCGAGATGAGTTCTCCCACCCCTAGTGGGTGTAAGGCCCCCAACAGACCATTGGGTTGATAGGCCGGACATGGAAGCACGGTAACGTGTGGAGTTGACCGGTACTAATAGGCCGAGTGGCTTGAACACACACAACGTTCAAACCAATCGACAGACCCCGCCGCCCCCCGTTATCGGGGGTGGCCGGTGCCTGGTGTGCTCGCGTCCCTGTGTGGTTCCCGAACAACAACCGGGAACCCGAAGACCCCGTTCGCGGGTTCTTTGATCCGTGTGGTTTTTGATGTGTGAATAGTTGTTGCCTGAGCCGGATGTTGCTTGGGCGGCCAAGAGTTTCCCGCACAACCCCTCGTGGGGTGGTGTCGGGGTTGGTCGTTCGGTGGTTTTGGCGAAGGGGAAACACCCGGTCCCATCCCGAACCCGGAAGTTAAGCCCTTCAGCGCCGATGGTACTGCACGGGAGACTGTGTGGGAGAGTAGGACACCGCCGGACTCTTCATGGTGAAAGGCCCCGCCGTAACGGCGGGGCCTTTCTCATTTCTCCAGGGTGCTGCCGGCGGCTTCGCGGACGAGGTTGTCCAGGATCTTCTCGATCACGATGTCGTGTTGGCGGCGGATGACCAGCGGCCACATGAGCCGGAACATGCCGCCGGTTCGTCCTTTCAGCTCATGCCGTACGAGTGTGCCTCCGCGCTGGGGGTGGAGGGTGAAGCCGTGTCCGCCGCTGAGCTGCTTGCCGGTGTCGAACCACAGTCGGTGCTCGGGTTCCACTGCGCCGACGCGGTAGCGGAGCTTGGAATGCTCGACCGGCGCGCCGGGCCTGAGGCCGTCCGGGAGGCGGAAGTGTCCTCCTCCTTCCGGCCAGAGCCGGTCGTGGTCGCCGCCGATCGTGGTGAGCAGTTCCCAGATCCGCCGGGGCTCGGCGGCGACGAAGCGCTCGTGCATGTTGTAGACCATTCTCAGCCTCCATACGGCAGCGTATGGTCTAACCATACGGCAGCGTATGGAAGGGTGGAACTGTGAGGTCGGTAACGTGAACCGCCTGTCGGCCGGCGACTGGGCCAAGGCGGCGCTAGAGGCGCTCGCGGAGGGCGGGCCGGCCGCGGTGGCGGTGGAGCCCATCGCGGTACGGCTGGGCACGACCAAGGGCAGCTTCTATTGGCATTTCCGCAACAGGCGTGCGCTGGTGGAGGCTGCGCTTGAGCTGTGGGAGCAGGACACCGAGAGGATGATCGCGGCGCTGGACGGGGTCGGCGATCCCGCGCTGCGGATGCGCACCCTGCTGGAGAACGCCATGGCGGATCCCGTCGACTCGGCGATCTCGTTCCGGCTGATCAGCGCTGCCGACGATCCCGCTATCGCTGAGGTCGTCCGGCGGGTGAGCAAGCGGCGCCTGGAGTTCATGCAGACCGCGCTGGAGGAGATGGGCACGCCCTCCGACGTCGCGCGGCGACGCATCGTCGTGGGGTACGGGAGTTATCTCGGGATGGCCGCACTTCGCAGGATCGGCGCCAGCGACGAGCCCCTCACCGACTTCATCGACCAGGTCATGGCCGAGATCGCACTTCCGCCGTCCTAGTGTCTGTCCGGGGGCTTCGGTCGGCTGCGCGGGCGTCTGGGCGCGCACCTGGACGCGTTGTTGTCGGTCGACGGCAACTCCGGGCTGGCCTCACTCCTTTGCGTTGCGAGGCGCGCACCTGGACGCCGCTTGCGGCGGACGAGATCCACCAGGCGGGGCCTGGCGTCTGTGGTACGGGGTTTAGCGTGGATTGTGTGAGCGATTTTGTGGCGCTGCGGCCCGCGCGCGAGGACGATTTGGCGATGCTCGAACGGTTCCTGGAGGATGTCGAGGTCGCCGCGCCGTTCGAATGGTTCGGATGGTGGGACGTCGGCAGGTGGCGGCGGCGGTGGGCGGAGGACGGTCTGCTCTCCGAGGGGCGGGGCCTTCTGGTCGTCGAGCGCAATGGCGAACGGCTCGGGTTCGTCGGCTGGTCGAAGGTGGTGACCTCGCAGATCTCCTATTGCTGGAGGTTCGGGATCGGGCTGCTGCCGGAGGCGCGGGGGCACGGGTACGGGACGGAGGCGCAGCGGCTCCTGGTCCGCTATCTGTTCGCGCATACGCAGGTCGCGAGGATCGAGGCCGTCACGGAGATGGCGAACGTTCCGGAGCAGCGCGCGCTGGAGAAGGCGGGGCTCGTGCGCGAAGGCGTGATGCGCGACTACGCGTTCCGGAACGGGCGGTGGCGCGACGCCGTGCTGTTCAGCGTTCTGCGGAAGGACGTGCTCATCGAGGACGCGCCGTTGCCGGAACGGCCGGCGGGGCGTCATTGATGGAACGCCCGGCCGGAGTGGTCCGGCCGGGCGTTCCCAAGGGTCAGACGCCTGCGACCGAGCGGATCCAGGAACGGTTGTAGGGCACGCTCCCGTACTGCTGAGTCGATCGGCCGTCGGCGGTGGAGGCGACTCCGACCTGCTGGCCGTTGTAGCGCTGCGGGCCGCCCGAGTCGCCGCTCCAGGCGTTCCCCGTGATCCTGCTGCTGCAGATCGCCTGGCCGTTGTAGTAGTCGCGGCACGTGGTGGAGGTGACGCGGACGTCGGCGCACTTGAGCTGGTCCGAGGTCGCGCCGTTGTAGCTCGTACGGCCCCAGCCGCAGATCTGGTTGGTCGAGCCGACCGGCGGGTTCGCGTCGGCGAGCTGCGAGTAGGCGGTGGTGTGGGGGCTGGACAACTGCACGAGGGCCAGGTCGCCGCGCGGCGAGACCTGGTAGCTCGCGACGCCGATCGTGGTGGCGCGGGACCGGTAGACGCTGCCGACGCGGACGGTGATCCCGGCGCTGACGCAGTGCTGGGCGGTGAGGACCCAGGTCGGGGCGATGATCGTTCCCGAGCAGGTGAACGATCCGCCGCTGCGGTAGATCGAGGCCGCCCAGGGGGCGTCGGTGACGGTCGTGCCGCCGATGATGGGCGCCGGCGTCCCGGTCGCCTCGGGGCCGGGCGGCCCGTCGGCCGCCGTGGCGGGCAGGGCCGTCCCGAAGAGCAGGGCCAGCGCGGCCCCTACCAGGGTCATGGTGCGTCGGGTGGGCATGCACAGCTCCTTTGTCGGGGTATGTGCAGGAGCTCCACAAAGATAATCCGACCACCGTCTTCGGTGATGTTTTCAGTGCTCGGCGGTTTTTCAGTGTGAATGCTTTTGGCGTAGAAGGTCACTCTCCAATCGCGTCGGAACCGCGGGCGGTCAGTCTTCGGTGTAGGCCAGGGTGAGGATCGCGCGGGCGGCCTCCGTCCAGCGGTCGATCGCGGCGCGGGACAGCGTTCCGCCCGCCGGCGGGAGCCAGGCGATGAGGCCGACCAGGGCCGGATCGACCTCCTTGCCGGGAGGGCCGACGGACGGGACGCCGGCCATCCCGGCCTCCCCGGCGCTCTGGGCGGGCACCATGCCCGGCTCCGCGAGGTTCCCCGCGAACCTGCCGGTCGGACGGTTCTGGGCAGGAGGAATATCTTGTGCGTTGGACATGCGCGGCACCGTAACGGCGATCGCCGACCTGGGAGCGGACGGTTTCCGCCGGCTTTGCCCAGCCGGATGGAATCCGTCCGTTCCGTAGGACGGGAATTGACGCGCGGGGACGCCGCGGCGACGCGGTGAACGCCGCGGTCCGTTCTATGCGGGCATCCAGTTTCCGTGGAATCCGGCGGGCACGCGGACGGGGAGGTGGACGGCGGCCACGAGGTCCAGTGACCGGGCATCCAGGAACGTCAGGTCGCTGCGTCCGGTCTCGCGGTCGTAGACGTAGCCCATGAGGACGCCGTCGTCCTCCGCCGAGGGGTTCTCGTCGGGGACGAACACGAACTCGTCGGCGTACCGGGTGGCGCCGAAGTGGTGGGTGTGGGTCTTCTCGGCGGCCAGGTCGTGCTTGACGACGGTGTCGAACGCCAGCCCGTCGCCGAGGTCGTCGCCCGAGGCGGCGACGCCGTAGCCATAGCGGTGGGGGCGGCCGGTCAGCGCCTCGTTGATGCGCGGGAACTCCTGGTGGTGGTCGTCCAGGCGCCGGTCCGCGACCGTGCCGGCGGCCAGGTCGATCGTCCAGCGGTCGAGGGTGCTGCCGCCCTCGTGCGGGTCGCGGCGGGTGTCGAACATCCTCGGGTGGCGGACGACGTCCAGGACGATCGTGCCGTCCTCCTCGTAGGCGTTGAGCGGGTGGAACACGAAGCAGGGCTCGATCTCGAACCAGCGCACGTCGTCCGAGCCGCCGGAGCGGGGCAGGACGCCGACGCGCGCCGGGTAGGACGGGTCCCACCGGTACGGCAGGTCGGTGTCGGTGGCGCCGAGCCTGGTCGCGCCCGCGATGAGCCACTCGGGTATGGGCAGGTGGCCGACCGTGCGCGAGAGCACCGAGCGGGTGGGGCGCGCCATCCAGGACGGCATGCCGCGGGTGACGACCTCCGGGGCGAACGTCACGGGCAGGTCGTACAGGATCACGTGGTTCTCGGTGAGGGAGAAGTCGTGCATCATCGGGCTGCCGGTGACCTCGATGTCCACGAGGCGGCGGACGCGTCCGGCGGCGGTGAGGACCGAGTACTGGACCCGGTTGCCCCAGCCGAAGAAGTACGAGACGGCGTGCAGCTCGCCCGTCGCGGGGTCGCGGTGCGGGTGCGCGGTGTAGCCGCCGGGCAGGGTGCCGTCGAAGTCGCAGACGCCGACGGTCTCCAGCTCGGGCGTCAGCTCGTACGGCCGGGTCCCGGCCTCGACGAGCGCGAGGGTGCGGCCCCCGTGCTGGATGACGTTGGTGTTGACCGCGTAGTCCATGCCCGCGAACCTGCGGCCGGGGCGCGGACGCTCGCCGAGCGCCCGCGCCAGGGGGCCGGTGCGGATCCAGCGGTTGCGGTACCACTCGGCGCGGCCGTCGCGGAGCCGGACGCCGTGCGCCATGCCGTCGCCGAGGAACAGGTGGTCGCCGGCATCGCGCCGGTTCGGGCCGATGCGGGCGTAGCGGCCGTCGAGGTGGGCGGGGATCGTGCCGGTGACCTCCAGGTCGGTGACGGTCCGCTCCTCGAGTACGGGCTGGAAGCGGTCTTCGGCGCCTTCGCGGGCCATGGTCCCTCCGAGTGGGTATAACGTTGTTATGTGCGATATAACGCTGTTATGGCAAGCACGTCAAGCGAGCGTCCGGTCCGGGTCCGGCTCGTGGAGGCCGCCGCCCGGCTGCTGTCGCGGGAGGGGCCCCAGGCCCTGACGGCGCGGCGGCTCGCGAACGAGGTCGGCGCCTCGACGATGGCCCTCTACACGCACTTCGGCGGGATGCCCGAGCTGGTCCGGGCGGTCGTGGACGAGGGGTTCGCGCGGCTGGCCGCGCACATGGCGGCCGTCCCGCGCACCGCCGACCCGGTCGCCGACCTCGGCAGCCTCGCGCTCGCCTACCGGGCGAACGCGCTGGCCAACCCGCACCTGTACGGGGTGATGCTCGGGGGCGCGCCGCTCGGCCGGTACCGGGTGCCGCCCGCGGAGCTGATCGAGGGCCGCCGCAACGACAGCGACACGTTCGGGGTGCTGGTGGAGGCCACGAAGCGCGCGATGGCGGACGGCCGGTTCCGGTCGGGCGACCCGGCCGTGGTGTCGGCCCAGCTCTGGAGCGCGATCCACGGGTTCGTCATGCTCGAGCTCGCGGGCCACCTCGCCGGGGAGCCGGACGTGGAGACCGTTCTCACACCGCTGCTCGCGACCATCGCCGCGGGCCTCGGGGACGACCCCGAGGCGACCGCGCGCTCGGTCGCCGCCGTCCGCTCCCACCTGCGCGCGGAGGCCGGCGCGGGGGCCCCGCGGGAGGCGGGCGGACGGGCCGTCGCGGTGGACGGCCCGTAGCTCGCGGTAAAGTTGCGGAGTCCCTGGGGGAGCGGCAGGGTACAGCCATGAACTGGGACGTTCCGGGCTATTCGCAGGTTCGCACGCTGGGCGAAGGGCCCCTGGGACGTGTCGTGCGCGCGGCGCGCGAGGCCGCGGGCGGCGAGGTCGCGCTCAGGTACCTGGCCCCCGCCGCGGCGGCGGACGGGCGCGTCCGCGCCGAGGCCGGGGCGCTCGCGGGGCTGCGCCACCCGCACGTGGTCGGCGTCCTCGACCACGTCCACGACGACCGCGGCGACGTGATCGTCATGGAGCTCGTCGACGGCGTCACGCTGGAACGGCTGCTCGGCCGCTCGGGCCGGCTCGCGCCCGAGGCCGCCCTCTACGTCTTCAAGGCGTCGCTGCTCGCGCTGGCGGCCGTGCACGGCCTCGGCATCCCGCACCGCGACCTGCGTCCGGGCAACGTGATGGTGGACGCGGCGGGCGCGGTCAAGGTCGGCGACTTCGGGATCGTGTTCCCCGAGGGCGACCACGTCCCGGGGACGCCCGCGTACACCGCGCCCGAGCTGTGGGCGGGCGAGCAGTCCGCGCCGCCCGCCGACCTGTACGCGGCGACCGCGGTGTTCTACCAGTGCCTCACCGGGCGGCTCCCGTTCGACGGCGCCGGAGCCCTGGAGCACGCCCACCGCGAGGAGCCCGTCCCGCTGGAGCCGCTGCCCGCCGCGCTCCGGCCCCTCGTCGCGCGCGGCCTGGCGAAGTACGCGCCCGCGCGGCCCGAGTCGGCCGAGGTGTTCGCCGAGCACCTCCAGCACCTCGCGGACGCCGCGTACGGCGAGGGCTGGGAGCGGCGCGGGGTGTCGGCGCTCGCCGCGGCGGCGGCGCTGCTGTCGGAGGCGTTCCCGGTCACGGGCGCGGGGCCGATGGCCGTCGCCGCGCCGCCGCGCCCCGCGGGCAGCGGCGAGCGGCGGATCGGCCGCCACCGCGCCGACGACGGGCCGGCCGAGGCGGGGCAGGACGCCCCGGCGGCCCCGGCGGCGCGGCGCGGCGGGCGCGGCAGGTCCAAGCCGATGATGGCGGTCGGCGTCATCGCGGTCGGGGCGGTCGCCGGGGCCGGGGCGTTCGCCGTCGCGCGGGCCACGGGCGCGGGCGAGGACGACCCGAAGCCGAAGCCCTCCGCCTCGCGGGCCGCGCCCCCGAAGCCCGGCACGGGCATGACCAAGGGGCGGCTGAGGTTCACGGTCGTCCGGGCCGCGGCCCGCACCGGCGCGGGCGCCGCCACCCCCCGGACCCCGGGGAACGGCCGCGCGGGCGCGACCGCGACGCGCCTGACCCGGGACGTTGCGGTGCGGGTGCAGCCGTCCGTCGTCGGCCCCGGCACGACCGTCAACGTCCGGCTGGCGCAGCGGGTGACGGACCGTTCGGCCTGCGGAACGGGCGGGACGGGCGGAACGGGCACGGCCGGCACGGCCGGTGGGAACGGGGCGGCCCGGCATCCGTGGGCGCCCGAGACCGCCGGGACCGTCCACCTGTACGCCTCGCCGCCCGCCTCCCGCACGCGGCTGCCCGCCGCGGCCGCGCCGACCCGGCAGGTGGGCGCGGCGGCCAAGAACTCCAAGCCCAGGACCGTCCGGCAGGGGTGCGTCCGCGTGCTGACGTTCCGCAGCGTCTACACCTTCGCGGTCCCGGCGGACCTCGCGCGCGGCACCTACCTGCTGTCGCCGCTCGCGCCGTCCCGGACGGGCGTGCGGGTGGCCGCGGCGGGGCGTCCGCCGCTGCTGAAGATCGAGTGACCGCGACGCGGCCGAGCGGCGGCGTCGGTTGGTCCACCCCCGGACCGGCCGTAGGCTGCACGGGTGACCGAGAACCTCTGGGAGATCGAGCCGTCCGGGCCGCTGCGCGGCGACGTCACCGTTCGGGGCGCCAAGAACGCGGTCAGCAAGCACATGGTCGCGGCGATGCTCGGCAGCGAGCCGAGCACGATCGGCAACGCGCCTGACGTCGGCGAGGTCGGCATCACCGCCGCGATGCTGGAGCACGTCGGGATGACCGTCGAACGGTCCGGCGGGCGGATCACCGTCGTGCCGGGCCCGGTGTCGGACTCCAGCGTCGGCAAGGCGTTCACCGGGCTCAACCGGATCCCGATCCTCATGCTCGGGCCGCTGCTGCACCTGGCGGGCGAGTCGTTCGTCCCGCTGGTCGGCGGCGACCCGATCGGCCGCCGCCCGGTCGACTTCCACGTCGAGGCGCTGCGCGCGCTCGGCGCCGAGGTCGAGATCGCGCCCGACGGCATCCACGCCCGCGCCTCCCGGCTGGTCGGCGCCCGCGTCGACCTGCCGTACCCGAGCGTCGGCGCCACCGAGACGGTGCTGCTCGCCGCCGTCCGCGCCGAGGGCAAGACGGTGATCCGCAACGCCGCGACCGAGCCGGAGATCGTCGAGCTGGCGCTGTTCCTCCAGCGGATGGGCGCCCGGATCTCCTTCGCGCCCGACCGCCGCATCGTGGTCGAGGGCGTGCCGCGGCTCGGCGGCGCCGAGACCCGCCTCGCCGGCGACCGCATCGAGGCGTTCTCCTACCTGGTCGCCGGGCTCGTCACGCGCGGCGAGGTCCGCGTGCACGGCTGCCCGCAGGACCGCCTGGTCACCGCGATCACCACGCTGACCGGGATGGGCGCCGACTTCCAGATCACCGACGACTGGATCATGGCGTCCGCGCCGGACGGGCTGCGGCCCGCGGCGGTGCAGACCGACACGCACCCCGGGTTCGCCACCGACTGGCAGACGCCGCTGATGGTGCTGTTCACGCAGGCCGACGGCATGTCGGTGCTGCACGAGACCGTCTACGAGAACCGCCTCGCCTACGTCCCGGCGCTCAAGAACATGGGCGCCGAGATCGAGGTCTACGCCACGTGCCTCGGCGGGCCCGCGTGCCGCTACCACGACACCGCCGCCCTGCACTCGGCCGTCGTCCGCGGCGTCACCAAGCTGCGCGGCGGCGACGTGACCATGCCCGACATCCGCGCGGGCTTCTCCGCCGTGCTCGCCGCCGCCGTCGCCGAGGGCCCGTCCACGCTGCGCGGCGTCCACCACATCGAACGCGGCTACCACCGCCCCGTCGAGCAGTTCCGCGCGCTCGGCCTCAGCCTCCGCACCCGCGAGGTCTGACGCCCGCCCGGCCGCCCGCCGGGCCCGTTCGCCGGGCGCGCGCGGCGACGGCCGGACGGCGCGCGGGTCAGGGGGCGCCGGTGACGGCGACGGCCTCGACCTCCACGAGCTGGTCCTCGTAGCCGAGGACGGCCACGCCGAGGAGCGTGCTCGGGGCGTCGTGCGCGCCCATCCGCGCGCGGACGGCCTCCCACGCCGCGACCAGGTCGGCCCGGCGGGACGAGGCGACGTACACGGTGGTCTTCACGATGTCGGTGAGCGACGCCCCGGCCGCGCCGAGCGCGGCGTCCAGGTTGCTCATCGCCTGCTCGGCCTGCGCGCGGTAGTCGCCGGGCGCGACGGTCCGGCCCTCGGCGTCGAGCGGGCAGGCCCCGGCCGTCCAGACGGCCCGTACCGGCGCTCCGGCGGACGCCGCGTAGGCGTAGTCGACGGTCTGCGCGAGGTCGTCGTTGCGGACGAGGGTGACGCTCATCGGGCTCCTCGGGATAGCGGATCCGGCCAGGCGAAGGCGGATGGGCCGCGTTTCCGCCACAGCGGCGCGGCTTCGCCGCCAGGCTAGGACGGGGCGGGCGCGCGGATCACCTGGTTTTCTACCCGTTCGTCCGTCTGCGGCGGTCTTGTGTGGGGGTGGAGTTGCGGGCGTGGGACGTGCATCATGCATGATGTTGTCTCCAGTACGTACGCCAGGAGGGAGGGCCCATGGCCGAGGAGGCCGCCGGGGCCGGGGAGCCGGTCGTGCGGTACGAGCGGCGCGGCCCCGTCGCCGTCGTGACGATGAACCGGCCCGAGTACCGCAACGCGCAGAACTCGGCGATGACCTACGCCCTGGACGACGCGTTCTACCGGGCCGCCGAGGACGACGAGGTCGCGGTGGTCGTGCTCGCCGGGGCCGGGAAGCACTTCTCCGCCGGGCACGACATCGGCACGCCCGGCCGCGACGCGGACCGGACGTTCCCGCGCAGGGCCGGGCTCTGGTGGGACCACGTCGGCAAGCAGGGCGCGGAAAGCCGGTTCGCCCGCGAGTCCGAGGTGTACCTCGGCATGTGCCGCCGCTGGCGGGAGCTGCCGAAGCCGATGATCGCCTCGGTGCAGGGGGCGTGCGTCGCGGGCGGGCTGATGCTGGCGTGGGTGTGCGACCTGATCGTCGCGGCGGACGACGCGTTCTTCGCCGATCCGGTCGTGCGGATGGGGATCCCCGGCGTCGAGTACTTCGCGCACCCGTGGGTGATGCCGCCGCGCGTCGCCAAGGAGTTCCTCTACACCGGCGACCGGATGCCGGCCTCCCGCGCGTACGAGCTTGGCTGGGTCAACCGCGTCGTCCCGCGCGCCGCCCTGGAGGACGAGACGCGCGCGCTCGCCGGACGGATCGCCGCGATGCCGCGCCTCGGCCTCGCGCTCACCAAGAAGGCCGTCAACCAGGCCGAGGACCTCCAGGGGATGCGGGACGGCATGGACGCGGTGTTCGGCCTGCACCACCTCGCGCACGCGCACAACGCCGAGACCTCCGCCGACCCGCTCGGCGGCATGGACCCGAAATCGATGAAGGCGGCAGCGGATGGATCTTGAGTTCACCGGCGCGGAGCGGGCGTTCCGCGCCGAGGTCCGCGACTGGCTCGCGGCGAACGCGCCCGGCCCCCTCCCGTCCATGGACACCCCCGAGGGCTTCGCGCTGCACCGGGAGTGGGAGGCGAGGCTGTGCGAGGCGCGCCTGTCGGCCGTCACCTGGCCCGAGGAGTACGGCGGGCGGGGCGCGTCCCTCACCGAGTGGCTGGTCTTCGAGGAGGAGTACCACCGGGCGGGCGCCCCCGCCCGCGTCTCCCAGAACGGGATCTTCCTGCTGGCCCCTCGCTGTTCGAGTACGGCACCGACGAGCAGCGCGCCCGGTTCCTGCCGCCGATGGCGCGCGGCGAGGAGATCTGGGCGCAGGGCTGGTCGGAGCCGGAGGCGGGCAGCGACCTCGCCAACGTCCGCGGCCGCGCCGAACGCGACGAGGAGCGCGGCGGCTGGCGGCTGTCGGGGCAGAAGACCTGGAGCAGCCGCGCCACGTACGGGCACTGGCTGTTCGGGCTGTTCCGCACCGACCCGGACTCCTCGCGGCACCGCGGCCTCACCTACTTCCTCGTCCCCCTGGACGCCGAGGGTGTGACCGTGCGCGGGATCGCGCAGCTCGACGGCGAGCCCGGCTTCGCCGAGGTGTTCCTGGACGAGGTGTTCGTCCCCGACGCGCAGGTGCTCGGCGGCGTCGGGCAGGGCTGGACGGTCGCGATGTCCACGACCGGGTCGGAGCGCGGCCTGACGCTGCGTTCGCCCGGACGGTTCATGGCCGCCGCCGACCGCCTGGTCGACCTCGCCCGCGCCGCCGCGCCCGGCGAGGCGCTGCGGCAGGACGTCGCGCGCGCGTGGATGGAGGCCGACGCCTACCGGCTGTACACCTTCCACACCCTGACCCGCCTGGAGTCGGGGGAGGCGATCGGGCCCGAGTCGAGCGTCAACAAGGTCTTCTGGTCGGAGCTCGACCTGCGGCTGCACGAGACCGCGCTGCGGATCCTCGGCCCGGACGGCGAGCTGCCCGGCAACGGCTGGACGGACGGGTTCCTGTTCGCGCTCGCCGGGCCGATCTACGGCGGGACGAACGAGATCCAGCGCAACATCATCGCCGAGCGCGTCCTCGGCCTTCCGCGGGAACCGAAGGGTGGCCAGTGATGAGGTTCGCGCTCACCGCCGAGCAGAAGGAGTTCGGGGCCGCCGTCGGCGCGCTGCTGGCGGACGTCCCCGAGGGCGGCGCGGGGGAGCGGGACCGCTGGTCCCGGCTCGCCGGGCTCGGGCTGCTCGCGGTGCTCGTCCCCGAGGAGCACGGCGGCGCGGGCGGCGACGAGACCGACCTGCTGGCCCCGCTGGAGGCGGCGGGCCGCGCCGCCGCGCCCGAGCCGGTCGTGGAGGCGGCCGTCGCCGCGGCCCTGCTGCGCGGCACCGACCTCGCGGCGGAGTGGCTGCCGAAGCTCGCGGCGGGCGAGACGTTCGTCGCCGTCACCGAGCCCGGCACCGCGCACGCGGCGAGCGCCGACCGGGCCGGGCTGCTGCTGTACGAGTCGGGCGGCGCGTGGTCGGCCACCAGCACGTTCGCCGTCACCGCGCGGGACTCGGTCGACCCGGCGCGGCGGCTGTCGGCCGTCGAGCCGGCCGAGGGCGTACGGCTCGCCGAGGGGTCCGAGGCGTACGACCGGGGCGCGGCCCTCACCGCCGCGTACCTGGTCGGCGTCGCGTCCCGGATGATCGAGATGACCGTCGGGTACGCCGGGCAGCGCAGGCAGTTCGGGCGCGCGATCGGGTCGTACCAGGCGGTCAAGCACCGGCTCGCGGACGCGCTGGTCGCCGTGGAGTTCGCCCGCCCGACCGTGCACCGCGCCGCGCACTCGCTGGCGAACGGCGCGCCGACCCGTTCCCGCGACGCGTCCGCCGCGAAGGCGATGGCGTCCGACGCGGCGTCGCGGGCGGCGCGGACCGCGCTCCAGGTGCACGGCGCGATCGGCTACACGATGGAGCACGACCTGCACCGCTGGCTGCGCAGGGCCTGGTCGCTCGCCGCCGCCTGGGGCGACGCCGACCACCACCGCCGCCGCGTCGCGGGCCTGCTGATCGCCGCCGACGGCGAGCCGGTGCGGACGCCCTGACGCGCCGGGGCCCGGCGCCCGCACGCTGCGCGGGCGCCGGGTCCCGGCCGTTCAGGTTCCGTCGTGCCCGGACCAGAAACCGCGCTCCTCCAGGTGCTCGACCAGCAGCTCCCCGGACCGCACCATGTGGTCGTTCATCGCGGTACGGGCCGCGTCGGGGTCGCGGGTCCGCAGCGCGGCGAGGATCACCCGGTGGTCCTCGACGGCGATCCGGTTCCAGCCGCGGATCACGGCGTGGAAGCGGCGCGGGGTGTACCGGGTCGCCGTCTCGATCATCCAGGTCAGCTTGGGGGCGTCGGCGGCCAGGTAGATCTCGCGGTGGAACCGGTGGTTCAGCTCGTCGATGTGCTCGGGCGGGTCGGCCCTCGCGTCCCGTTCGATCGCCTCCTGGACCCGTTCGATCCCGGCGAGGGCCTCCGGGGCGAGGGCCCGCGCCGCCCGCGCGGCCAGCTCGCCCGCGAGCGCGCCCTGCGCGAACGCGATGTCGCGCACGTCCTGGCGGCGCAGCGGCGCGACGGCGAAGCCCTTGCGCGGGGCCAGCTCCACGAACCCCTCGCCGCGCAGCGCCATCAGGCCCTCGCGTGCCGGGGTGATGCTGACGTCCAGCTCGGCGGCGATCCGCTCGACCCGCACGTACTCGCCGGGCCGCACCCGCCCGGACATGATGAGCTCCCGCCCGTACGCGGCGACCTCGTCGCTGAGCTGCGGTCGTTCCCGGACCCGGCGCTCGGGTGAGGTGTCGGCCACGGAGATCCCTTCACTTCATGCATCAAGCATGATCGACGCCCATCCTACGGGCCGGTGGGCGTCCGGGCCCGCCCGCAGGCTCGCGCGCGGGCCCGCCGGGGCAGGGCTCGCGGGGCGGGGCGGACTTTCGCGGGGGCCGGAGGACACGCGGGGGAATCGGATATGTATGGGGGGTGATCGATCCCTCCGGGCCCCTGCCCAAGTACCTCCAGTTGCGGGCGATCCTGCTCGGCATGATCGAGCAGAACCGGCTGCCGGTGGACGCCCCCGTCCCGTCCGAGCGGGAGCTGTGCAGGCGGTTCGGCGTGTCGCGGATGACCGTCCGGCAGGCCGTCGACCAGCTCGTGGCCGAGGACCGGCTCCGGCGCATCCCCGGCAAGGGCACGTTCGTCGCCCGGCCGAAGGTGCAGATGCCGAAGGAGCTGGTGTCGTTCACCGAGGACATGCGCGCGCGGGGGCTGCGGCCGGGGTCGCTCGACCTCGCCGCGCGCACGGTCGAGGCGGACGGGCGGCTGGCCGCGCTGTTCGCGGCCGACCGCGGCGTCCGGGTGCACGTGCTGGAGCGGCTGCGGCTCGCCGACGGCGAGCCCATGGCCGTCGAGCGCTCGCACATCCTGGCCTCCCCGGCGCCCGACCTGCTGGACCGGCGCCCGCCGAACGCGCCGCTGTACGAGACGCTGGAACGGGAGTACGGGATCGTCATGGACGCGGGGGAGCAGACCATCGACGCGGGCCCGGCGGGCGAGGAGGAGGCGCGGCTGCTGGAGATCGGGGCCGGCGACGCGGTGTTCTTCATGCGGCAGCGCACGTTCAGCCGGGGCGTGGTCGTCGAGGTCGCCCTGACGACGTACCGGGCCGACCGCTACCGCATCCACCTCGGGCTGGAGACCCCGCGCGGCGCGTCCGGCTCCTGACGGGAAGCGGAACGGTCAGCAGCGCAGCCGGTAGCCGGCGCCGCGCACCGTCTCGAAGCGGTCCGCGCCGAGCTTGCGGCGCAGGTAGCGGACGTAGACGTCCACGACGTTGGAGCCGGGGTCGAAGTCCAGGCCCCACACGTGGCCGAGGAGCTGCTCGCGGGTCAGCACCTGGTCCGGGTGCCGGCAGAACGCCTCGGCCAGCGCGAACTCCCGCGACGTCAGCTCGACGGTCCGGCCGGGGACGCGCGCGCGGCGGGTGCGCAGGTCCAGGGCCAGATCGCCGGCGCGCAGCACGGTCGGCTCGGGTGCCCCGCCGGGCCGCAGCCGCAGCCGGACGCGGGCGAGCAGCTCCTCGAACGCGAACGGCTTGGCGAGGTAGTCGTCCGCGCCGCCCTCCAGCCCCGCGACGGTGTCGGCGACGCCGTCGCGGGCGGTGAGGACCACGACCGGGACCGTGACGCGCTCCTCGCGCAGCCGCCGCAGCACGGTGAACCCGTCGCTGCCCGGCAGCCCGATGTCGAGCAGCACCAGGTCGTACGAGCCGCCCCGGGCCCGTTCGTACGCGGCGTCGCCGTCGGCCGCGACCGCCGTGGCGTACCCGGCGGCGCGCAGGCCCTTCTCCAGGAACGCGGTGATGCGCGGCTCGTCCTCGGCGATGAGGATGCGCGTCATGGGAGGGCCTCCAGCGGGGTCAGGGGCAGGTCGAGGACGAAGCGGGCCCCGCCGTCCGGCGGCGCGCTCACGTAGGCGCGCCCGCCGTGCGCGCGGGCGATCGACGCGACGATGGCGAGGCCGAGCCCGGCGCCGTCCGGCGCGTCCGCCGCGCGGGGGCCGCCGGACGGCGCGGCGCGCGCGAAGCGGTCGAAGATCCGCTCGGCGTCCTCCTCGGCGACGCCGGGGCCGGTGTCGCGGACCCACAGCAGGACCCGCGCGCCGCGGACCGCCGAGCCGACCTCGATCGTGTCGTCCGCGCCGGTGTGCCGGACGGCGTTCGCGGTGAGCTGCATCAGCGCCTGCGTGAGCCGCTGGCCGTCGGCCGCGACGCGGACCTCGGCGGTCTCGGCGACCCGCCACCGGCGCGGGCCGAGGCCGCGCGACTTCGCGACGGTCTCCACGGTGAGGTCGGCGAGGTCCACCGCGCCGGGCGCGAGGAAGTCGGGCCGGTCGGCGCGGGCGAGGACGAGCAGGTCGCCGACGATCCGTCCCATCCGGTCCAGCTCGCCGATGAGCAGGCGGCGGGTCTCGGCGGCCGAGGCCGGGTCGTCGTCCATCAGCTCCAGATGCCCGCGGATCACGGTGATCGGCGTGCGCAGCTCGTGGCCCGCGTCGTCGGCGAACCGGCGCTGCGCCGCGAACGCCGACTCCAGCCGGTCCAGCATCGTGTTGAACGTGCGGGCGAGGGCCGCCACGTCGTCGTTGCCGCGCACCTCCAGCCGGCGGGTGAGGTCGGAGGCGCCGATCCGTTCGGCGGCGTGGCGGACGAGCCGGATCGGCGCGAGCACCCGCCCGGCGATCAGCCAGCCCGCGAGCCCGGCCGCCGCGAGCGCTCCGGCGGACGACACCGCCAGCACCCGCGTCGCGCGCGTCACCCCGCCGCGTTCGAGGTCGCGGAACTCGGCCACGACCAGCGCCCCGCGCCGCGGATCGCCCGCGACCCGCACCGGCAGGACGGCGTAGCGGACGCGGCCCGCGGCGCTGTCCGTCCAGCCCTGCTCGGGCGCGGTGGCGCGGGCGGCGCGGGCCACGAGCGCGGCGTCGCGGTCGAGCCGCGCGGGCGGCCGGTGCGGGCTGCGGCGGTCGGCCCGCCCGTCCACCACCGAGAAGAACGTCTCGGCCCGGTCGGGGAGGTTCTGCCCGAGGTGCCCGGTCAGCACGTCGTCCACGCCGCGCACCGGCCGGCCGGTCGCCGGGTCGACGCCGCGCCGCGCGTGGTCGCGGAACTTCGCCGCCTCGTGCCCGAGCTCGCCGCCGACCTGATCGTCCAGCCGCGCCGACAGCACCGCCCACGTCACCGCGACCGACCCCGCGAGCGCGAGCCCGGTGAGCAGCAGCATCCAGCCGACGATCCGCGCCCGCGCCGTCGCGCGGCGCCGGGGGGCGCGCACGCGCTCATCCGTCGTCGGCGTCATCGCCGGGTTCGTCGTCCGCGTCGCGGGGATCGTCGGCCGCGCCGCCGCCCGGCGGGCGCGGCGGCGTGACGGCCCGCACCGCGTCGGGCGCGGCCGTGCGGGACGGGGCGACGGCGCGCTGCGGCGGCGTCACCCGGACCACGCCGCCGAGGTCGGGCGGCCCGCCCGGCCGCGCCTGCGCGAGGCCCGCCGCCGCGCCCGCCGCGAGCAGGACCGTGCCGCCGAGACCGATGAGCACCGTGCGCTGTGGCATCCGCCCACTATGGGGCCGCCTTCCTGAAGAGAGCCTGAAGCGCCGGATGAGAGCCCTCTCATCCGTGCCTCACCGCCGCCTCACCGCCGCCCGCGAGGCTCGTCCCGAGACGCCGGAGCACCGCCGCGGAACGAGGAGGACCCTTGCGCGCGAGCATCCTGTACGGGCTGGCCGCCGACCTGGCCGCGATCGCCGTGCTGGCCCACGTGATCTACTACCGCCGGCACCGGCGGCACGACCTGCGGATGGCGTACGCCGCCGTCAACGTCGGCGTGTTCGCGGTCGTGTCGCTGCTGCTCGCGCAGCGGGCGGGCCTGGCGGTCGGGTTCGGGCTGTTCGGGGTGCTGTCGATCATCCGGCTGCGGTCCAGCGCGCTCACCCAGGAGGAGGTCGGCTACTACTTCGTCGCGCTCGGCCTCGGCCTGGTCAACGGCCTGGCCGCCGAGACCCCGGCGCTCGCGGCGACGCTCGACGCCGTCCTGCTGGCCGTCACGTACGCGGCGGACCATCCGGGGCTCGCCGCGCGCGCCCGCCGCGGCGTGGTCACCCTCGACGTCGTGCACCGCGACGAGGGCGCGCTCCGCGCCGACCTGGAGGCCAGGCTCGGCGGGACCGTCCTGCGCCACCTGGTCACGGAGGTCGACTACGTGCGCGACGTGACCGTGGTGGACGTCCGCTACCGCCTCCGCGACCCGGACCCGGAACCGCGACCGGACGCCCCGTTCGCGCGCCGCGCCGGGCTGACGCGATGACCGCGCCCGCGCCCCAGCCCAAGCCCCAGCCCAAGCCCCAGCCCGCGCCCCAGCCTGAGCCCGCCGCCGCGCCCGCCGCCGCGCCCGCCGCCGCGCGGGCCGTCGCGGACGCCGTGGGCGGGCTCGCCCCGGTCGGCCTCGGCGAGGTGCTGGAACGGGCCGAGCTCCAGGTGCGGCTGGACCGCAAGTACCTCGTCCCTGCCGCCGCGTTCCCCGAGGCCGTCGCGCGGCTGGACGGCGCGTACGCGGCGCTGGAGATCGGCGGCCTGCGGAGCTTCCGCTACGCCTCCACCTACTTCGACACGCCGGACCTGCTCACCTACCGGCAGCACCGGCAGGGCCGCCGCCGCCGGTACAAGATCCGCACGCGCGGCTACCTCGACGGCGGCGGGTGCCTGTTCGAGGTGAAGCTGGCCGGCGCGCGCGACTCCACCGACAAGCGCCGGATGCCGTACGACCCGTCCCGCGGCCGGGAGCTGACGCCGGACGCGCGCGCCTTCCTCGCGGACGCGCTGCTGTCGGCGTACCGGATGAACGCCCCGGACGGCCTCCGCGAGTCCGCGACGACGGCGTACCGGCGCACGACGCTCGTCCAGCGGTCGGGGACGGGCCGCTTCACCTGCGACGTCGGCCTCGTCTGCTCCGCCGGCGACGGGCCCGGCATCGCCGCCGTGGACGGGCTCGTCCTGCTGGAGTCGAAGTCGGCGGCGGCGGACGCGCCCGTGGACCGGGTCCTGCGCGGCCTCGGCATCCGCCCGCTGAGCCTCAGCAAGTACTGCCTCGCCGTGGCCGTCCTGTACCCGGGGACGCCCGCGAACCCGTGGCACCGCGCCCTGCGCCGCTGCTTCGGCGCGTACCCCCTGTGATCCGTCCCGGGGGGAACGGGCCCGGGGGGATCGGCGGCGGGGGCGTGGGATCCTTGGGGCGCAGGTCACCACGTAGCCGAGGGCAGCGGAGGCCCCGATGGACGACGTCCCGGCAGTCACCGGCGGTGCGGGGGAGGGCGGCGCGGGGTACACGCCCCTGACGCCGCTGGCGTTCCTGGAGAGGTCGGCCCAGGTGTTTCCGGGCAAGACCGCGATCGCGTACGGGGACCGGCACGCCACGTACGCCGAGTTCGCCGCGCACGCCACCCGCCTCGCGCGCGGCCTGCGTGCGCTCGGGTCGGGCCGGGCGACCGCGTCGCCTACTTCGCGCCGAACGTCCCCGAACTGCTCGTCGCGCACTTCGGCGTGCCGCTCGCCGGGGCCGTCCTCGTCGCGATCAACACCCGGCTCGCGCCCGCCGAGGTCGGCCACATCCTCGACCACTCCGGCGCGAAGGTCCTCGTCGTGGACGCCACCTTGCACCCGTCCGTCGCGCCCCTGGAGGGCGGCCCGGCCTCCCTCGAACGGATCGTCACGGTCACCGACCCCGCCTCTGGCGCCGAGCCCGACCCCGCCGTGGGCGGCCTCCCGTACGGCGAGCTGCTCGCCCTCGGCTCCGACGACCCGCTGTCGTGGAGCGTCCCCGACGAGAACGCCGCCATCTCGATCAACTACACGTCCGGGACGACCGGGCGGCCGAAGGGCGTGGTCTACACCCACCGCGGCGCGTACCTGAACGCGCTCGGCGAGGTGCTGCACTCGCGGCACTCGCCGGACAGCGTCTACCTGTGGACGCTGCCGATGTTCCACTGCAACGGCTGGTGCACGCCGTGGGCGCTCGCCGCGATCGGCGGCACGCAGGTGTGCCTGCGCGCCGTGGACGCCGCCGAGGTCTGGCGGCTGATCGACGAGGAGGGCGTCACGCACCTGAACGGGGCCCCGACCGTCCTGCTGGCGATCGCGAACGCCGAGCGGGCCCACGCCCTCGACCGCCCGCTGACCGTCACCACCGCCGGCGCGCCGCCCAGCCCCACGATCATCGGCCAGATGGAACGGCTCGGCGCCAGCATCGTGCACGTGTACGGGCTGACCGAGACCTACGGGCCGTACGCGGTGTGCGAGCCGCAGCCGGGCTGGCCGGGCCTGGACGCCGCCGAGCGGTCGCGGCTGCTCGCCCGGCAGGGCGTCGGCATGGTGCAGACCGACGGGCTGCGCGTGGTGGACGGCGCGATGCGCGACGTGCCCGCCGACGGCGAGACGCTCGGCGAGATCGTGATGCGCGGCAACAACGTGATGAAGGGCTACCACCGCGACGAGGCCGCGACCGCCGAGGCGTTCCGGGGCGGCTGGTTCCACTCCGGCGACCTCGGCGTCCGCCACCCGGACGGCTACGTCGAGCTGCGCGACCGGTCCAAGGACATCATCATCTCCGGCGGCGAGAACATCTCCACGGTCGAGGTCGAGCGCGCGCTCGACTCGCACCCCGCCGTCCTGGAGGCCGCGGTCGTCGCGGTGCCCGACGACCGGTGGGGCGAGCGGCCGAAGGCGTTCGTCGTGCTGCGGCCGGGGCGCGACGCGACCGAGGCCGAGCTGATCGGGCACGTCCGAGAGCGGCTCGCGCACTTCAAGGCGCCCGACCGCGTCGACTTCCTCGCCGAGCTGCCGAAGACGTCCACCGGGAAGATCCAGAAGTTCGAGCTGCGCGCGCGGGAGCGGGCGGGCCGCGAGGGGCGGGCCCGCTGACCGGCCCCGCTCGCGCCCGGGGAGCGGGCGGCGCGGCGACCCGCCCCTTTCGCCCGATCCGGTGGTAGGTGTCCCGATCGGCGGGGAGAAAAGGGGGCGGGGGAGCACGGCCCGATCCGGAGATCGAGAGGGGAACGGCATGGCACCCGACGCGGACGTACTGATCGTGGGAGCGGGGCCGACCGGCCTGCTGCTCGCCGGCGACCTCGCCACGGCGGGGGTGCGCTGCACGCTGCTCGAACGGCGCGCCGAGCGGCAGGGCCTCACCCGCGCGTTCGCCGTGCACGCCCGCACGCTGGAGGAGCTGGACGCGCGCGGCGTCGCCGCCGACCTCGTCCGCACCGGGGAGCGGGTCGGCGCGCTGCGGCTGTTCGGCGACGCCCGGCTCGACCTGTCGCGGCTGCCCGGCCGCTTCCCGTACGTGCTGGTCACGCCGCAGTACGAGACCGAGCGCCTGCTGGAGGAGCGGGCGCTGGCCGCGGGCGCGGAGATCGTTCGCGGCGCCGAGGCGGTCGGCGTGAGCCAGGACGCCGACGGCGTGGACGTCGAGGTGCGCACGGGGGACGGCGCGCCGCGCACCCGCCGCGCCGCGTACCTCGTCGGCGCCGACGGGGTGCGCAGCACGGTGCGCGAACGGCTCGGGCTGCCGTTCCCGGGGCACGCGGCCGTCCGGTCGGTGATGCTCGCCGACGTGCGGCTCGCGGAGGCCCCCGCCGAGACGCTCACGGTCGGCGCGACCGGCGACGCGTTCGCCTTCCTCGCGCCGTTCGGCGACGGCTGGTACCGGGTGATCGCCTGGAACCGGCGGCACCAGGCCGCCGACTCCGAGCCCGTCGACATGGACGAGCTGCGCGAGGTGACCCGGCGGGCGCTCGGCACCGACCACGGAATGCGCGACCCGCGCTGGACCTCGCGGTTCCACAGCGACGAGCGGCAGGTGCCGCGCTACCGCGCCGGGCGGGCGTTCCTCGCGGGCGACGCCGCGCACGTCCACTCCCCGGCGGGCGGCCAGGGCATGAACACCGGCCTCCAGGACGCCGCCAACCTCGGCTGGAAACTGGCCGCGGACCTGCGCGGCTGGGCGCCGCCCGGCCTCCTCGACACCTACCACTCCGAGCGCCACCCCGTCGGCCGCATGGTCGTGCGGGGCAGCGGCGCGCTGCTGCGCGCCGTGCTCACCGAACGGCCGCTGCCGCGCGCCCTGCGCGGCGCGGCCGTGCGGGCGGCGACGCGCGTGCCGCCCGTCGCGCGCCGCCTCGCCGGCGCCGTGTCCGGCATCGACATCGCCTACCCCGCCCGCGCGGCGCCCACCCCCTCACCGGCCGCCGCGCCCCCGACGTGCGGCTCGCCGGGGAGCGGCCCGGCTGTACGAGGCGCTGCGCGACGGGCGGTTCGTCCTGGTCGTCGCCGCGAACGACCCGGCCGTGACGTACCTGGCGACCAAGCGCTGGGCCGGCCGGGTGCGCTGCGCCGTCGCCGGAGGGGCGACCAACACGACCGCGCTCGTCCGCCCCGACGGCTACATCGCCTGGGCGACCGACGAGACGGCGCCCGACCTGCGCGCCGTCGCCATCCGCGACGCGCTGGCGCACTGGTGCGGCGCGCCCGCCGACCACCCCGCCCCGAGCGGAGGCCGTGAGGCGGAGCGCCGGAGGCGGCGCGGCCGGAGGGCGGCGCGGTCAGAAGCGGCGGTCCTCCCGCCCGTAGCCGAGCTCCTCGGCGACGTCGGCGACGTTCTCGTACTCGCGGTCGGGCAGGGTCTCCAGCGCGGCCACGGCCCCGTCGGGCGTGTCGGCCGCGCCGGCGACGTGCTCGACCAGCGTCGCGGGCGTCGCGGGGTAGCTGACGCCCGCGAGCAGCCGGGCGAGGGCGCTGCGCTCCTCGACGTCCGCCGCGCTCATCCCGGGGCGAGCCCTCCTGCCGGGAGCTGGACGGCACGGTCGGGTCCTGCGGAGCGGTCGGGTCCCACGGGGTTCCGGCGGACGCGGGCTCGGTCTCGTTCCACTCCTCGGCGTGGGTGGCGTGGCCGCCCCGCACGAGCCCTCGGTCTCGTGCTCCATCTCGTCGTCCAGCCTCGGTCCGTGCTTGTCGCTCTTGTCAGGCATGGTGTTCCCCTTCTTCGTTCGTCGCGGGTTCATGCGGTCCAGCTGATCCCCGGCCGCTCGGCCAGTGCCGGCCATCCGCAGGGCGGACCGCGACAGCGGGTCTCACGTCGGCCCCGACAGCACCGGCGACCGCACCCGTCCGGGCCGCCGCACGGCCGTCTCGGTGGCGACCCGGCAGCCGAACGACGAGCCGAGCAGGCGGACCTCGGGGAGGTCCACCGCTTCCAGCCGGTCCGCGACCGCGACCGCGAGCCCGGCGAGGTCGGGCGGGCCGGACGGCTCGGAGCCGCGCCCGAACCTGGGCAGGCCCACCGTCCACGCCTCGTTCTTCACAGGCGAGATCATTCCCTCGCGGGTGAGGCTAAACAGCAGGTGGGTGCAGGCGGGCCTTGCCGGACGGGGCCTATGGTGTCCCGTCCGAGCCGGGGAGGGGGTCTGACGCCTGCGGGCCTTCTAAGGTGGTCGGCGTCGCCCTGCGAGGGCGGCTCCGGGCCCGCGGGCGCTGTTCCCTACCGCCGGGGTGCGGTTTCTGGAACGGGAGAGGGGTCGCATGTTGCCTGAGGAGGCGGTGGACGTCCTCCGGACGGTGGCCGCGCTGCTGGCGTCCGGCGCCTACGAGGAGCTGGAGACGCTCACCGAGGGGCGCCGCCTCACCGCGCCGATGATGGCCGAGGCGGTCTCCGCGCACGGCGGCCTGGCCGCGCCGCCGCCGGAGGAGCTGGCGGTCGTGGAGCCGGTCGAGCTGGAGACGGGCGACGACTACGAGCGCGCGTACCACGTGGACGTGCCGCTGCGGACCGTTCAGGACGGGCGTCCGGCGCTCCTGGCGCAGCTCACCGTGGCGGAGGCGATGCAGGGCGTGTGGACGGTCGAGCTGGTCGGATTCAGGGAGCCCTGACGGGGAGAACTCGTTTGGGGCCATGTGATCTGATATGCGGATGAGCGGGCACATGACACCGGACGAGTTCCGCCGGTACGGCAGGCAGGTCGTCGACTGGATCGCCGACTACCAGGAGCGGATCGAGTCGTACCCCGTGCTGTCCCGGGCGCGCCCCGGCGAGGTGCTGGAGGCGCTGCCCGAGCACCCGCCCGAGCGCGGCGAGGGCTTCGAGGCCGTCCTCGCCGACCTGGACCGGGTGATCATGCCGGGGATCACGCACTGGCAGCATCCCGGCTTCTACGCCTACTTCCCGGCCAACGCGTCCGGGCCCGCGATCCTCGGCGACCTGCTCTCGGCGGGGCTCGGCGTCCAGGGGATGCTGTGGGCGACCAGCCCGGCCTGCACCGAGCTGGAGACGCGGGTGACCGACTGGCTCGCCGAGCTGCTCGGCCTGCCCGCCGCGTTCCGCGCCGCGGGGGCGGGCGGCGGGGTGATCCAGGACTCGGCGTCCTCCGCCGCGCTCGTCGCGATCCTCGCCGCGCTGCACCGCGCCGACGGCGGCGCCGCCGGACGCGACGGCATCGCGCGGCGGCACACCCTCTACGTCAGCTCGCAGACCCACTCGTCGCTGGAGAAGGCCGCCCGGATCGCCGGGATCGGCGCGGCCAACGTGCGGATCGTGGACGTGGACCCGGCGACGCTCGCGATGGACCCGGCCCGGCTCGACGCGATGATCGCCGAGGACGCCGCGGCCGGGGCGCTGCCGGTGCTGGTGTGCGCGACGGTCGGCACCACCTCCACCACCGCCGTGGACCCGGTGGCCGCGATCGGCGAGGTGTGCGGCCGGCACGGCGTCTGGCTGCACGTGGACGCGGCGTACGCGGGCGTCGCCGCCGTCTGCCCCGAGCTGCGCTGGATCAACGACGGCCTCGACGGGCACGCCGACTCGTACGCGACCAACCCGCACAAGTGGCTGCTCACCAACTTCGACTGCAACGTGCTGTGGGTCGCCGACCGGGCGCCGCTCGTCGGCGCGCTGTCGATCCTGCCGGAGTACCTGCGCAACCGGGCGTCGGAGTCCGGCGAGGTCGTCGACTACCGCGACTGGCAGATCTCGCTCGGCCGCCGGTTCCGGGCGCTGAAGCTGTGGTCGGTGATCCGCTGGTACGGCGCGGAGGGGCTGCGCGAGCACGTCCGCACCGGCGTGCGCCTCGCGGACGAGCTGGCCTCCTGGGTGCGCGGCGACGAGGCGTTCGAGCTGCTGGAGCACCACCCGTTCGGCCTGGTCTGCTTCCGCCCGCGCTGGGACGGCCTCCCGGACGGCGAGGCGGACGCGGCGACGCTGAGGCTGATGGACCGGCTGAACGCCTCGGGCGACCTGTACCTCAGCCACACCAAGGTCAACGGCCGCGTCCTGCTCCGCGTGGCGATCGGCGCCCCGGCGACGACCGCCGAGCACGTCCGCAAGACCTGGCAGCGGATCAGGGAGGAGGCCGCCGCCCTCGCCTGACGCCCGGCCGGTCCGGGGCGGCGTTCAGTACGCGGCGGTGCCGCCGTCCACGCTGATCGCGGTCCCGGTGATCCCGGCGCCCGCGTCGGACGCGAGGAGGACGGCCACCTCGGCGACCTCCGCCGTCGTGTTGGGCCGCTTGATGGACGACTCCCGGGCGTACAGGTCGATCAGCCCGTCGAACGTCAGGCCCATGCCCTCGGCGGCGACCGGCCCGGTCTCGCGGATGATGTCGGTGACGACGAGCCCGGGGCAGATCGCGTTGACGGTGACGCCCGCCTCGCCGACCTCGCGCGCGACGGCCTTGGTCAGCCCGTTGACCGCGTGCTTGGCCGCGACGTACGGGGCGAGCACGGGCTTGCCGTGCTTGCCCTCCACCGACGAGACGTTGATGATCCGGCCGTGGCCGCGCGCGGTCATGTGCGGGAGCGCGGCGCGGGTGGCCCAGAACGTGGAGTACAGGTTCCACCGCATCACGAGGTCCCACTCCTCGTCGGTGGTCTCCGCGAGCGGCGCCGGCGCGCTGGCGCCGCCCGCGTTGTTGACCAGGACGTCGATGCGGCCGTGCCGCTCGACGGTGCCGGCGACGAGCCGTTCGACGTCGGCCCGGCTGGTGACGTCGCCCGCGACGAACGAGGCGCGGTCGCCCGCGTCCAGCTCCGCCAGGGCCCGCGCGCCCTTCTCCGGGTCGCGCCCGTTGAGGACGACCGTCGCGCCCTCCCTCAGGAACGCCTCGGCGATGCCCCGGCCGATGCCGCGGGTGCCGCCGGTGATGGTCGCGATCCTGCCGTCGAGCTTCATGGCCCGGCCCTCCCCTTCAAGCCCGTTCGTACGGCGCGGTCAGGAGTCGGAGCGGCGCAGGACCCGCAGGAACCTGCGCACGAACGACATCGTCCCCGAGTCGCCGTCCTCGCCCGCGTCGCCCTGGGCGGGCCGTTCGGGCGCGGCGGCGGGCGCGGCGGGCGCCTCGGGGGGCTCGCCCGCCAGGGTGTAGTTGACCGGCAGCGACCGCAGCCCGCGCATCATCGGCGACGAGCGCCAGGGGAGCTGGTCGGCGGGCAGCGCGAGCCGCAGCTCGGAGAACCGCTCGAACAGCTTCTCCACCGCGATCGTCGTGATGGTGGTGGCGAGGTCGCGGCCGAGGCACGCGTGCGGGCCCGCGCCCCACGCCAGGTGCGCGCGGGAGCTGTAGATCGAGTCGGGCGCCATGTTGCCGGTGAACGCCGGGTCGGTGTGCGCCGCGGCGGGCGACAGCATCACCGGGTCGCCCGCGGCGAGGGTGAACCGCCCGATCCGCACGTCGGTCTTCGGCCAGCGGAACGTGAGGTTCGACATCGGCGGGCTGGAGATCGCCGCCCGGTTGATCGCCTCGTGGATCATCCCGGCCGACAGGCTGTCGCGCGCGCCGCTCTCCCCGATGATCACCTCGGCGGCGGTGTTGCAGATCAGCGTGCCGGTGTAGTCGCCGATCAGCCCGACCACCATGAGCATCTCGCGGGTCAGCTCGTCGATGGTGAGGTCGGGGGTCTCGGCGAGCATGTACGAGGGCAGGTCGTCGCCGGGGCCGACCATCTTGGCGGCGCACACGTCGGCGACCGCGCCGAACAGCCGCGCGGACGCCTCCGCCGCGTCCGGCCCGGCGTCCAGCAGCCGCCACATGTCCATGAGCAGCTCCTCGCCGCGCTCGGGCCGGAAGCCGAGCAGGCGGCCGACGACCATGAGCGGCAGCGGCCGGCCGTACTGCGCCGACAGGTCCGCCCAGCCGGACCGGCCGCCGCCCTCCGACAGCACCGTGATGAGGTCGTCGGCGTACGAGGACACCGCCCGCTCCAGCGCCCGCGCCTGCGGGCGGGTGCGGTCCTGGAACGGCCGCAGCCCGGCGCTCCACGCGCCGCGCAGGCGGGTCAGCTCGGCGCCGTCGCGGAACACCGAGTTGTCGACCTCGAACGCGGGCAGCAGCGGCCAGTCGGCCGGGACCCGGCCCTCGCGGCGCGCCCGCCACGAGTCCAGCCGCTTGCTCCAGATCCCGCGCGCGTCCCGCAGGATGTCGAGGGTCTGCGGGTAGCCGATGACCAGCCAGGTCGGCACGCCCAGCACGTCCACCGGCGCCACCGGCCCGTACTCGGCGCGCAGCCGTTCGTAGAACAGCGCGGGCGGGACTCGTAGTCGCGGTTCATCAGGGACTGGACGGCGAGCGACTCCAGCGGCGGATGGCCCGCGGCGGACTCGGCCTGGGGGATCTGGGGCTCCACGATCACTGACTCTAGAGTGTTCGTCCGGTAATGATCGGTTGATGGTGAAATTTTGCGCGCGCGTTCCCCGGGCGGGTATGTGAAGCTGGGGGAACGTCCTAATCAGAGCTGGAGGTCCGCATGGCCGACTCGTCAGGTGAACGCGAATCCGATCAGGACGAGGTGAAGCGCAGGTTCCGGGAGGCTCTGGAGCGCAAGCGCGGCGCTTCCGAGGAGAAGAGCTCCGGAGGCGGCGCCCGGAACGGCTCGAAGGTGCGCGGCACCCACGACCGCGCCGATCACCAGCGCCAGTTCCGCCGCAAGAGCGGCTGAACGAGGGCACAGACAGGTGGCCCCCGCTCCCGAGCCGGGGGTCACCCGCCCGGCGGCCGTCAGAACGCGCTCATCGTCGCCCCGCCGTTCACCGCCAGGACCTGGCCGGTGACCATCCGCGCGCCGGGCCCGCACAGGTAGGCGACGGCGTCCGCGACGTCGTCGCTCCCGATCGGCTCGGCGAGGCACTGCCCCTCGACGACCCGTGCGAAGCCGTCCGGCCCGAGGGCGTCCAGGTTGCCGGAGGTCCGCACCGCGCCGGGGGAGACGGCGTTCACCGCGATCCCGTAGGGCCCGAGCTCGCGGGCCAGCGAACGGGTCATCCCGACGACGGCGGCCTTCGCGGTGACGTAGTGCAGGAAGCGGGCCATGCCGAACGCGGCGGTGTCCGACCCGAGGTTGACGATCCGCCCGCTCCGCGCCTCGCGCATCGGCGCCGACGCCGCCTTCGCGCAGAGGAACGCCGACCGGACGTTGGTGGTGACGACCCGGTCCCAGGTGTCCCCGTCGATCTCCCAGAACGGCACGCGCGGCACCCCGACGTGCAGCCCCGCGTTGTTGACCAGCACGTCCAGGCGCCCGTACCGGCCCAGCACCGCGGCGAACGCCCCGTCCACCTCGCGCTCGTCGCACAGGTCGGCGACGTGCCCGGACTCCGCGCCCGTCTCCGCGACCGCCGCGGCGGGGTCGGCCACGTCCAGCAGCGCGACCCGCGCGCCCAGCCCGGCGAGCCGCCGCGCCGCGCGCCGTCCCAGCTCTCCCGCGCCGCCCGTCACGACCGCGACCCGTCCGTTGAGACCGTCGTCCATCGCTCGACTCCCGTTCTCCCGCCGAGGGGGTTGATCCGAACCGGCAGGACATAAATGATGACACATGTCAGACCAGTTGGAGGGCCCGTGATGGACGATCCCGGCTACGACCCGTTCGGCGGACCGATGCTCGCCGACCCCTACCCGTTCTTCGCCCTCGCCCGCGAGCGCGCCCCCGTCTTCCGGTCCGAGGCGATCGGGCACTGGGTCGTCACGCGCCGCGCGGACATCCTCGCGATCTTCAAGGACCCCGCCGCGTTCTCGGCCGCCAACACCGTCCAGCCGGTCACCGGGCTGAGCGAGAGGGCCCGGCGGATCCTCGCGGACGGCGGCTGGGGGCTCGTCCCGGCGCTCGGCAACAACGACCGCCCCGGCCACGACCGGTTCCGCCGCAACGTCGGCAGGGTCTTCACCGCCCGGCGGGTCGCCGCCCTCGAACCGTTCGTCGAGGAACGGGTGCACGCCGCGCTGGACGGGCTCGTCCCGCGCGGCGGCGGCGACCTGGTGGGCGCGTTCCTGGAGGAGCTGCCCGCCCGCGTCATCCTGCACCTGCTCGGCATCCCGAGGACGGCGCCGCGCTCGTCCGCGAGGGGGCGAACCACCGGGTGCCGTTCGTCTGGGGCCGCCCGTCCGCGCGGGAGCAGGAGGAGCTGGCCGCCGCGATGGTCCGGTTCTGGGACTACCTGCGGGCGTTCGTCGCCGAACGGATCGCCGCGCCGCGCGACGACCTGACCAGCGCGCTGCTCGCCCTGCGCGACGGCGGCGGCCGGGTCTTCACGCTGGACGAGATCCGCAGCGTGCTGTTCGCGTTCCTGACCGCCGGGCACGAGACGACGTCGAGCCTGCTCGCCAACGGCGTCCGGCGGCTGCTGGAGCACCCCTCGGCCTGGCGCGAGCTGCGCGACGACCCCGGGCTGGTGGAGGGCGCGGTGGAGGAGATCCTGCGGTTCGACACCTCGGTGGTCGGGTGGCGGCGGCGGACGCTGCGCGACGTCGAGATCGGCGGCGTCCCCGTCCCGGCGGGCGAGCAGGTGCTCATGCTGCTCGGCGCCGCCAACCGCGACCCCGGCGCGTTCGACGACCCCGAGGTCTTCGACATCCGCAGGGCGAACGCCTCAGACCACGTCAGCTTCGGCCGGGGCGTCCACTTCTGCATCGGCGCCCCGCTGGCGCGGCTGGAGGCGCGGACGGTGCTGCGGGTGCTCACCCGGCGGCTGCCGGACGCGCGGCTCGTGCCGGGCCAGGACCACGGCTTCGTGCCGAACGTCGCGTTCCGCGCGCCCCGGCGGCTGCTGGTCGAGTGGGGGAGCGGTCAGCGGGCGTAGAGCTTCTTGGAGTAGCTCGCCTCGCTGTAGTAGGTCTCCAGCTCGTCGAGCGTCTCCTTGACCGGCTGGGTCTCGCGGACCAGGCGCGCGTGCGAGGGGAGCGTGTCGCCCCACGTCTCCGGCTTCCACAGGGCGGAGCGCATGAACGCCTTGGCGCAGTGGAAGAAGATCTGCTCGATCTCCACCACGACGGCGAGCTGCGGCCGGTGGCCCTTGACGACCAGGTCGTCGAAGAACGGCGCGTCGCGCAGGATCCGGGCCCGGCCGTTGATCCGCAGCGTCTCGTTGCGCCCGGGGATGAGGTAGATCAGCCCGACGTGCGGGTTGGCGAGCATGTTGCGGAACCCGTCGGCGCGCCGGTTGCCGGGGCGCTCGGGGACCGCGATCGTCGTGTCGTCCAGCACGAGCGTGAACCCGGCCGGGTCGCCCTTCGGGGACACGTCGCAGTTGCCCTCGGCGTCGCTGGTGGCGACCAGGCAGAACGGGGACGCGGCGAGCCACTCCCGGTCGCGCTCGTGCAGGCGGGTGCGCTCCTTGTCGCGGGCCCGGGGCACGATCTCGCCGAGCAGCTCCCGCAGCTCGTCCTCCGACGTGACCTCAACGTGGTCGGCCATCGCGGTTCCTTCCGCCGGGAGGGATGGGGGCCTCAGCCTAACTCCCGGCCTCCCGGCGGGGACGTCCCGGGTGCGATGTACCTTAGGGCAGGATAATTCGAGCCCAAGGTAATTTGCCGAGGAGGACGTGTGGTCCCCGACGAGATCCTGGTGGGCGGGCGGTGGCGGCGCGGGAGCGGCGACGTCCTGGAGACCCGCGACCCCGCCACCGGCGACGTGCTCGCCCGCCTGCACGCCGCCGGCCCGGACGACGTGGACGAGGCGGTGCGGGCGGGGGCCCGCGCCGCCGCCGACCCGGCCTGGCGCGACCTGCTCCCGCACGAGCGCGCCCGGTACCTGACCCGCGTCGCCGACCTGCTCGCCGAACGGGCCGAGGACATCGCCGCGCTCCAGACCGCCGACACCGGCAAGTCGATCCACGAGACCCGCGCGCTCGCCGCCAGCGCGCAGGGCACCTTCCGCTACGTCGCCGCCGCGCTGGAGACGATGGAGGGCGCGCTCACCCCGCCGCGCGGCCCGTACGTCACGGTGAGCACGCACGAGCCGATCGGCGTCGTCGGCGCGATCACCCCGTGGAACTCGCCGATCGCGAGCGACGCGCAGAAGGCCGCGCCCGCGCTCGCGGCGGGCAACGCGGTGGTGCTGAAGCCCGCCGAGTGGACCCCGCTGGTCTCCCTGGCGTTCGGCCGCCTCGCCGAGGACGCGGGCCTGCCGCCCGGCCTGCTGTCGGTGCTGCCGGGCCCCGGCCCGGTGACCGGCGACGCGATCGTCCGGCATCCGGGCGTCGGGAAGGTCTCGTTCACCGGCGGGACGGCGACCGGCCGCGCGATCGGCGCCGCCGCCGCGCGGAAGATCATGCCGGTGTCGCTGGAGCTGGGCGGCAAGTCGCCGACCATCGTGTTCCCCGACGCCGACCGCGAGCAGGCCCTCGCCGGGCTGCTGTTCGGCGCCTTCTCCTCGTCCGGGCAGAGCTGCGTCGCCGGGTCGCGGGCGTTCGTGCACGCCTCCGTCTACGACGAGGTGCTGGACGAACTCGTCGCCCGCGCGGCCCGGCTCCGCGTCGGGCCCGGCGCGGACCCGTCCACGCAGGTCGCGCCGATGGTCGCGCACGCCCACCGCGACCGGGTCGCCGCGATGGTCGAGGCGGCGCGCGCGGGCGGCGCCCGCGTCCGGTGCGGCGGCCGCGCGCCCGAGGGCGCGCAGTACGAGCGGGGCGCGTACTACCTGCCGACGATCCTGGACGGCGTGCCCAACTCGGCGCCGGTCTGCCAGGAGGAGATCTTCGGCCCGGTCCTCGTCGCGCTGCCGTTCGAGGACGAGGACGACCTGGTCGCGCAGGCCAACGACACCGTGTACGGGCTCGCCTGCGGGATCTGGACCGCCGACTACCGGCGCGCCTGGCGGGTCGCGCGCCGCGTCCAGGCGGGCACGGTGTGGGTCAACACCTACAAGCGGTTCAGCATCTCCACGCCGTTCGGCGGCGTGAAGGACAGCGGCCTCGGCCGCGAGAAGGGCCGCGACGGCATCCTCGGCTACACCCGGCAGAAGAGCGTCTACTGGGGCATGGACGAGGAGCCGCTCCCGTGGGCGGGCGCGTGAGAGCCGGTCGCGCGGTCGGTCGCGTGGCCGGTCGCGCGGGCGGGCGCATCACGTTCAGGCCGGTTTGCGCGCCTCGATGAGGAACCGGGCCGTGTGCGCGACGAACGGCCCCTCCGCCTCGATCAGGTCGTGCAGCTCGCGGAGCCGGGCGCGGTGGGCGTCCACGGTGAAGCCGGGCACCATCCAGATCACCTTGCGCAGGAAGTAGACGACCGCGCCGACGTCGAAGAACTCGGTGCGGAGCCGTTCGGACCGCAGGCCGGTGACCTCCAGGCCCGCCGCCTCGGCGTCGGCGCGCGCCCGCTCCGGGTCGCGCCGGCCGCGCACCTCGGGCGGCTGCGGCCCGAGGAAGAACTCGACCAGCTCGAACACGCTGGCCGGCCCGACCTGCTGCGAGAAGTACACGCCGCCGGGCCGCAGCACCCGCGCGATCTCCTCCCACCAGGTGGTGACCGGGTGGCGGCTGACGACCAGGTCGAACGCCTCGGCGGCGAACGGCAGCGGCGGCTCGTCCGCGTCGGCGACGACGGCGGCGCCGCGCGGGTGCAGCAGGCGGGTGGCGCGCTCCAGGTTCGGCGGCCACGCCTCGGTCGCGACGGTGAGCGGCGGCAGCACGGGCGCCTCGGCGAGGACCTCGCCGCCGCCCGTCTGGACGTCGAGCGCCGCCGACGCCCCGCGCAGCCGCTCGGCCATCGAACGGGCGTAGCCCCACGACGGCCGCTCCTCGGTGGCCCGGCCCTCCAGCCACGAGAAGTCCCAGCCCTCCACCGGAGCCGCCTCGGCCTCGGCCACCAGATCGTCGAACGCGCGTGCCATGCCTTGATCATCGCAGTCGGGCGCGCGGCGCCCGTGCCGGGGTGGGGCCTGCCCGCCCCGGTTGCTCCGGCTGCCCGGATCGTCCGCCGCCCCGCGCGCGCCTAGCGTCGTCTCCGACCGGCATGGGCGGCACGTACGGGAACCGGAACACGATCGCGAACGGAGACGGCATGGTCAGGTCCAGGAAGGCATCGGCGGCGTTCAGGACGGCGGCGTTCAGGGCGGGGGTGGCGGGCACGGCGGCGGCGGTGGCCGCGGTGACCGCCGCGGGCCCCGCGCTCGCGTCGGGCGAGGCGGCAGGCGGTGGCGGACGGCTCCAGCGCGACGTGGACGCCGTCCGCGCCGCCGGAGCGCCCGGCGTGCTCGCGCGGGTGGACGGGACGGACGGCACGCGCCGGGCCAGGGCGGGCGTCGCGGACGTCCGCACCGGGGCGCCCGTGCCGTTCGACGCGCACTTCCGCAGCGGCAGCAACACCAAGACCTACGTGGCGACCGTCATGCTCCAGCTCGTCGGCGAGGGCAGGGTGGGGCTGGACGACACGGTCGACAAGTGGCTGCCGGGCCTGGTGAGGGGCAACGGCAACGACGGGAGGCGCATCACCGTCCGCCACCTGCTCCAGCACACCAGCGGCCTGCACAACTACACCGAGGACCTGCCGTTCGACACGGCCGAGGACTTCGAGGAGCACCGGTTCGACCGGCACACGCCCGAACGGCTCGTCCGCTCGGCCCTCGCGCACCGGCCCGACTTCCAGCCGGGTGAGCGGAACCCCGACGGCACGCCGAAGTGGTCGTACTCCAACACCGGCTACGTGCTCGCCGGGATGATCATCAAGAGGGCGACCGGGCACGCCTGGCACCGCGAGGTGGAGGACCGGATCATCCGCCCCCTCGGCCTCCGCGAGACCGCCCACCCGGGCCGGCGCACGACGCTCCCGCGCCCGTACGCGCACGGCTACCAGCAGTTCGCCGAGGGCGGCCCGCTCGTGGACGCGACGCGGATGAGCCCGACGTGGGCGGACGCGGCCGGGTCGATGACCACCACGGCGTCCGACCACAACCGGTTCTTCCGCGCGCTGATCGGCGGGAGGCTGCTGCGGCCCGCGCAGATCCGGGAGATGCGGACGACGGTGCCGACGCGGTACGACGGGTCGTTCACCGGGAGCCGGTACGGGCTCGGGCTGTTCTGGTTCCCGCTGCGCTGCGACGGGGCGGGCTACTGGGGCCACGGCGGCGACATCCCCGGCTACCAGACCCGCGGCGGCGTCACCGCCGACGGCGGGCGCGCGGTCACCGTGAGCATCTCCGCGGAGCTGGAGGGCAAGGCGTCGGACGACGTGGACCGCACGCAGGCGGACGTCGTGCAGAACGCCCTCTGCGCCGGCTGACGCGCGCGCGTGCGGGAGGCACGCGGGCGGGGCGGGCGGGGGACCGCCGCGCGCGGGCCGTTCCGGGCGGGCCCGGACGGCCGCGGGAAGAGCGCGGCGGCCTCGTCCCCCAGCGTGTCCGTTTTCGGCGGGAATCATTCCCCGCCGGGACGGGCGTTTCCCGCCGCCCTCCGGGAGCCCGCGGAAAACCGTCGGCGATCCGCGCCGTACGGGCGATGAGTTTGCGCGCGGGCACAGGTCGTTACCGGGCAGAAGGGAGGCCCCATGACCACCATCCCGGAGGCACGCAGGTGAGCACCGTGGAGGCGGCGGCGTTGCAGGGCTACGGCGCCGGCCTGCTGGAGCGGTCGATCGGCTTCGCGCTCGGCACGCTGCGGTCCCTCACGCCCGGAGACCTGGAGCGGCCGACGCCCTGCCGAGGCTGGAACCTGCGCATGCTGCTGCGGCACGTCGACGATTCCCTCGCCGCGCTGTACGAGGCGATCGACACCGGTTCCGTCCGCCTGCGGCCGGAGGCCGGTCCGGAGCCGGGCCCGGAGCCCGGCGCGGACGGCGACCCGGAGCTGGTCGCGGCGTTCCGGGCACGGGCGTCCAGGCTGCTCGGCGTGTGGTCCGCGGCCGAGGGCGACGGCCGGGTCGTCACGGTCGGGGCTCGCCGATCCGCGCGGGCGTCGTCGCCGGCACCGGCGCGATCGAGATCGCGGTGCACGCGTGGGACGCCTCGCGCGCGCTCGGCGGCGACCGGCCCGTGCCGCCCGCGCTCGCGGGCCAGCTCCTGCGCCTGGCCCCCATGCTCGTCACCGGCGACACGCGGCACGGGCTGTTCGACCCGGCCGTGGAGGTCCCGCGGTCGTCGTCGCCGAGCGACCGCCTGGTGGCGTTCCTCGGGCGCGACCCCGCGCGCGGCCCCTCCGGCTGAGCGCGCTCGCGCGCGGGGTCAGGAACGGACGGCGTAGCGGCGGACGCCGTCCGCCTCCTCGGCGTCGAGGACCTCTTGGTCCACCAGCACGTCCAGATGGGCGTCGATCTCCAGGACGGCCAGCATCCGGCTGAAGACGTCCAGGTCGTCGAGCGTGCGGCGGCGCCGCGTCCAGCGCATCGCGCGCGCCACCTCGAACGCCGTGCCGGCGCCCGCGCGGACCCGCTCCGCCGCCGCGTCGAGCCGTTCCTCGTGGTGCCTGAGCAGCTCGTCCACCCGGGTGTGCACGCTCGGCGTGACCGGTCCGTGCGCGGGCAGCAGCAGCGTGTCCGGCATGTCGCGGACGAGCCGCAGCGACGCCAGGTAGCTGCGCAGCGGCTTCGGCTCCGGCTCGGTCTCCAGCCCGATCGACGGGGTGATGTGCGGCAGCACGTGGTCGCCGGAGAACAGCAGCCCGTTGAACGCGTCGCGCAGCACGACGTGCCCGCGCGTGTGGCCCGGCGTCGCGAACACGTCCAGGCCCCGCCGCCCGAGCACGACCTTCTCGCCGTCGTCCAGCCACGAGTCGGGCAGCGCGTGCGGGACGTCGCGCTCGCTCGCGTCGGGCGCGATCCGCGCGATCTCGTCGGCGATCTCCCGCGCGCCGCAGCGGCGCAGCAGCTCCACCTGGCGCGGGTGCAGGCCGCGCCGGACGTCGAACGCCTCGATCGACGGCCGCTCGCCGCGCCCGATGCGGACCCGCGTGCCGAACGCCTCGCGCAGCGCGAGCGCCTGCGAGTAGTGGTCCCAGTGCGCGTGCGTCACCAGGAACTGCGACACGTCCTCCAGCCGGTGGCCGAGCAGCTTCAGCGCGCTCTCCAGC
This sequence comes from Actinomadura sp. J1-007, assembly GCF_009793335.1. Classification (GTDB taxonomy): domain Bacteria; phylum Actinomycetota; class Actinomycetes; order Streptosporangiales; family Streptosporangiaceae; genus Spirillospora; species Spirillospora yumaensis. Next base: position 499,379 of record NZ_WING01000002.1, read on the forward strand.
GACGCGCGCGAGTCGGGCATGGCCCAGCCCGGGTCCACCACGACCAGGCCGGACGGGTCCTCGACCACGTACACGTTGACCGCGTGCAGGGACGGGATCGGCAGGGGAGCGGGACGCGGTGCACGCCCGCCGCCACCGGATGGGCGCCCGGCTCGGTCCAGTCCGCCGGTTGCTCGAACGCCGGTGCCGCCACCGCGGGCTCCCCTCGGGTCGACGGGCCCGGCAGGGGAGCCCGCAATAGAACGAGATTCGAGGGAAAGCTACCTCATCTAACTATTTCCCGGCCCCGGCGGGCCCCCGATCAGCGCGAACCCCCGGCGCGGGCGGCCTTCCCGCGCTTGCCCCGGACGTCCTCGGCGGCCCGGTCGCGCGCCTGCTCGGCCCGTTCGAGGCGCCGCTCGGCGGTGTCCCGGCGGGACCGCGCGCGCTCCAGCTCGTGCCTGAGGCGGCCGACCTCCGCCGACGCCTCGTCCACCTCCTCCCGGGCGGCCGACACGCGCTCCTCCCGCTCCGCGAGCACGCTCTCGGCCCGTTCCCGCGCCTTCCTCGCCCGCTCCTCGGCCGCCCGGTCCCGCTCCGGCTCGGCCGCGCGCCGCGCCCGCGCCTTCGCCGTGCGCTCCGGCGCGGCCTTCGCCTTCCGTTCCGGCTCGGCGGCGCGCTCCTCCCGCTCCGCGGGCTTTTCCCGTTGCGCAGGCTTCTCGCGTTGCGCGGGTCGCTCGCGGGCGGGGCGGGGGACGGGGCCGTCGGGAAGCCCGCGGGGACGAAGCCGGTGTGGCTGCGGGGCCGGTCGAGCCGCCCCTCGCGGACGTCGTTCGCCGCGTCCCCGTCCACGGTCGCGGCCTGCAAGGTGTCCTCCACCTCCCGTACGGCCTGCTCGCGCAGCGGGTGCCCGGCGTCGGCGGCCAGCTCGCCCGCCCGCCGGACCAGCAGCCCGACCAGCTCGCCGCGCCGCTGCTCCAGCCCGCCGATGGACCCGCCGGACGACCACGCCGACCGCATCTCGGCGCCGACGTCGAGCAGCAGGCCCAGCTCCTCGCCGGCCGAACGGGACAGCAGGTTGACCGCCCACGCGGGCACGGTGGGGCGCCGCAGCGCGCCGATCCGCTTGGCGAGGGCCGCGTCGCCCCCGTCCCTGGCCTCCCGGGTCAGGCGCTTCCGCGTCTCGATGAAGTCGTCCGGTGCGACGCCGTAGAGCTCGTGCGCGGCGCTGGAGAAGTCCACACGGTGACCTCTACCCACCGGGCCGCGCGCGCAGCGCGTCGGCGACCAGGTCCAGGAGGCGTTCGGCCCGCTCGGGCCCGGCCCGGACGGTGGACAGCGCGATCCCTGCGACGAGCTGGACGACGTCGTCGGCCGCCAGGTCGGCGCGCGCCGCGCCTTCGTCGCGGGCCGGCGCGAGGACCCGTTCGGCCGCGCCGCGGATCGCCGCGTGGCAGTCGAACCCGAGGTCGGGCTCCCCGTCCCCCGGCTCGGCCATCATCGCGCCGCCGAGGCCGTGGTCGGTGCGGGCATGGTCCAGGAACGCCCGCAGCCACGCGTCGAGCGCCTCCCCGGCGGGACGGGACGCGGCCAGCTCGTCCGCGAGGGCGCACAGCCTTTCGACGCGTTCGGCGAGGACGGCGGCGTGCAGGTCGCGGCGCGCCGGGAAGTGCCGGTAGAGCGTGCCGGGCCCGACCCCGGCCCGCCGCGCGATCTCGTTCAGCGAGGCGCCCGGCCCCTCCTCGGCGAACGCCTCCCGGGCCGCCGCGAGCACGCGGTCCCGGTTGCGGCGCGCGTCCGACCGCGGCGCCCGTCCCATCCTCATCGCCCCCACCCGGCTAGCCAAACGGAGAAGTTCTCCGTATCGTACCCGGAGACTAAGCGGAGAACCTCTCCGGAAAGGGGACCGTCATGACCGATGCCATGACCAAGGACGATGTCGGCCGCGTGGGGATCTGGACGTTCGCCTTCGACGGGCGGCCCGCCGGGCTCGTCCGGGAGGCGGCGGCGGAGATCGAGGAGCTCGGGTACGGCGCGATCTGGTTCGGCGAGGGCTTCGGCCGCGACAGCGTGAGCCAGGCGTGGCTGCTGCTGTCGGCGACGCGCCGGATCCCGGTCGCCGCCGGGATCGCCAACATCGCGTTCCGCGACCCGATCGCCATGGCCGCCGCCGAGCGCGCGCTCGGCGAGGCGTTCCCCGGCCGGTACGTGCTCGGGCTCGGCGGCCACCGGGTGGACGACACGGTCCGCGACTTCGACGGCTACCCGATGCCCGCGGTCGGCCGGGCGGTGCGGAGCATGACCGCCTACCTGGACGCGATGGACCGCGTGCCGAACCACGCGCTCGCCCCGGACCCGGCGCCGCGCCGCGTCCTCGCCGCGCTCGGGCCGAAGATGCTCGCGCTCGCGGGGGAGCGCGCCTGGGGCGCGCACCCGTACTTCGTGCCCGTCGAGCACACCGTCCGGGCGCGGGCCGCCCTCGGGCCGGACGCGTTCCTCGGCGTCGAGCAGGCCGTCGTGCTCGACGCCGACCCCGCCCGCGCCCGCGAGACCGCGCGCGCCCACGTCGCCGGGTACACGGCGGCGGGCCACCAACTCGCGAACCTGCGGCGGCTCGGCTTCGCGGAGGACGAGTTCACGGGCACGCCGAGCGACCGGCTGGTGGACGCGATCGTCGCGTACGGCGACGTGGACGTGCTGCGCGAGCGTGTGCGGCGGCACTTCGACGCCGGAGCCGACCACGTCTGCGTGCAGGTGCTCACGTCCGATCCGGCCGCGCTGCCGCGCGCCGAGTGGCGCGAGCTGGCCCCGGCCCTCCTCTGACCGCCGGGGCCCGCTCGTCGCCCGGCCGGATGCCCGGCCGAATGCCCGTTCGCCCTGGGCCGCGCGCTGATCCGTGCCCGGATCGGGTCAGGCGCTTGCCCCCGCGCCCGCGGCCAAGGAGAGTCGCAGATGACGCTGGAAGGGCGTGGTGCTCATGGGCGAGGAGGCCGCCAGAGCCGTCGGGATATCCAAGGTCTACGGGAGCGGCGACACCGCCGTCCGCGCGCTGGACGAGGTGAGCGTCGGCTTCCCCTCCGGCCGGTTCACCGCGGTCATGGGGCCGAGCGGCTCGGGCAAGTCCACGCTGCTGCACTGCATGGCGGGCCTCGACCGGGTGACGTCCGGCGAGGTCTGGATCGGCGACACCGAGCTGAGCGGGCTGAACGACCGGAGGCTGACGCTGCTGCGGCGCGAGCGGATCGGGTTCGTGTTCCAGGCGTTCAACCTCGTGCCGACCCTGACCGCGGCCGAGAACGTCGAGCTGCCCCTCGCCATCGCGGGCACCCGGCCCGAGCGGGGCTGGCGGGACCGGGTGGTCGGGGAGTTCGGGCTCGCCAAGCGGCTCGGCCACCGGCCGACCGAGCTGTCGGGGGGCGAGCAGCAGCGGGTCGCGGTCGCGCGGGCCCTGCTGTCCAGGCCGACGATCGTGTTCGCGGACGAGCCGACCGGCAACCTCGACTCCCGCACCAGCGCCGAGCTGCTCGGGTTCATGCGCCGGTCGGTGGACGAGTTCGGGCAGACGATCGTGATGGTCACCCACGACCCGACCGCGGCGGGGTACGCCGACCGGGCGCTGTTCCTCGCCGACGGCCGGATCGTGCACGAGATGGCGGACCCGACCGCCGACCGCGTCCTCGACCACCTCAAGCGACTGGACGGCGAGGACCTGGACGGCGGCGAACCGGACAGCGGCGAACCGGACAGCGGCGGACGGGACGACGGGGAATCCGAGGGCTGAGGGGCGGCGGGCATGTGGCGGGTCACCCTGAAGGGGCTGCTGGCGCACAAGCTGAGGCTCGCCCTCACGGCGCTGGCGATCGTCCTCGGCGTCGGGTTCGTCGCCGGGACGTACGTGCTGACCGACACCATCGACGCGACGTTCTCCCGGCTGTTCACCCAGGTGTCCAAGGGGCTGGACGTCGAGGTGCGCAGCAAGGAGAAGTTCGGCGGCAACCAGGGCGACCAGCGGCGGCCGATGCCCGCCGCGCTACGCGACCGGATCGCGCGGGTGCCGGGCGTCCGGGCGGCCGAGGGCGGCGTCAGCGGCTACGCCCAAATGGTCGGGCGCGACGGCAAGGCGGTGACGACCGGCGGCGCGCCGACGCTCGGGATCTCCATCGCGACGACGCCGGAGCTGCGGCAGGCCGTCACGCTGCGCTCCGGCGCGTACCCGTCGGGCCCCGGCCAGGTCGTCGTGGACAAGCGGACGGCGTCCAAGGAGGGCTTCAAGCCCGGCGACCGGATCAGAGTGCTGTTCCAGGGCCCGCCCCGCGAGTTCACGGTCAGCGGTGTCGTCGGCTTCGGCGACGCCGACAACCTCGCGGGCGCGACCCTCGCCGGGTTCGACCTCGCCACCGCGCAGGACGTGCTGGCCCGCAAGGGCGTGTTCGACGGGATCGACGTGGTCGCGGCGGACGGCGTCGGCCCCGAGACGCTCCGCGACCGGGTCTCCGCCGCGGTCGGCCCGTCCTACGAGGCGCTGACCGGCGAGCAGTACGCCGAGGAGAACGCCAAGGCGATCGGGCAGTTCACCGGGATCATCAACACGGCGCTGCTGGCCTTCGCGTTCATCGCGCTGTTCGTCGGGTCGTTCATCATCGTCAACACGTTCTCGATCATCCTGGCGCAGCGCTCCCGCGAGCTGGCGCTGCTGCGCTGCATGGGCGCGTCCCGGCGGCAGCTCATGGCCTCGGTGCTGGCCGAGGCGGGCCTGGTCGGTCTGGTGGCGTCGGTGGCCGGGCTCGGCGCGGGCATCCTCATCGCGCTCGGGCTCCAGAGCGCCTTCGACGCGCTCGGCCTCGGCCTGCCGTCCACCTTGGTGCAGATCCGCACCCGGACGGTCGTGGTCGCGCTGCTCGTCGGCGTCGTGGTGACGCTGCTCGCCTCGGTCATGCCCGCGCTGCGCGCCACCCGCGTCCCGCCCGTCGCCGCCGTGCAGGACGCGGCGCTCCCGGTCGCCGCCGGCACCGGCTGGCGGCGCGTCGCGGCCGGGACCGTGCTGGCCGCCGGCGGCGTGGCCCTGCTGCTGCTCGGGCTGTTCGGCGACGCGGGCAACGCCCTGGCCACGGTGGCGGCGGGCGCGGTCGTGGTCTTCCTCGGGGTGGCCGTGCTCAGCCCGCTGGTCGCGCGGCCGCTGTCGCGGGTGCTCGGCTGGCCGTTCGCGCGCTGGGCGGGGGAGCCCGGACGGCTCGCGCGGCGCAACGCGATGCGGATCCCGCGCCGCACCGCCTCCACCGCCGCCGCGCTGATGATCGGGCTCGCCCTGGTCAGCATGGTGACGATCATGGCGGCGTCGCTCAAGGCGTCGTTCACCGGGACGCTGGAGCGCACCGTCGCCGCCGAGTACATCCTGTCCGGGCCCGCCGCGGGCCAGACCGGGTTCAGCCCCGAGGTGGTCCGGCGGATCGCGCGCGAGCCGGGCATCGAGGCCGCCGCGGGCGTCCGGTCCGGGACGTTCAAGCTGGACGGGCGCGACCGCACCCTCCAGGGTGTGGACCCGGTCGCGTACGACCGGGCGATCCGCACCGAGACCACGTCCGGGAGCCTCGCGGACCTCGCGCGCGGCGGCGTCGCGATCCGGGAGGACGTCGCGAAGGAGCGCGGGCTGAAGGTCGGTGACACGCTGCCGATGGCGTTCCCCGTCGGCGGCTCCGACCCCCGGCCGGTCCGGGCGATCTACGAGGACAACGAGTTCAACGGGAGCTACCTGCTGCCGCTCGCGGACTTCCAGCGGCACTACGCCGACCAGCTCGACCTGTTCGCGTTCGTCAAGGCCGAGCCGGGCACGCCGCCCGCGGCGTCGCGGGCGGCGATCGACCGGGTGGTGGCCGGGTTCCCGGGCGTCCAGGTCAGGGACCAGGCGGAGTTCAAGCGCGAGCAGGCGCAGCAGATCGACCAGATCCTCGTGCTGTTCTACGTGCTGCTCGCGCTGGCGGTGGTCATCGCGTTCATCGGGATCATCAACACGCTGGCGCTGTCGGTGCTGGAACGGGTCCGCGAGATCGGGCTGCTGCGCGCGGTCGGGATGACCCGCGGCCAGCTCCGCGCGATGATCCGCTGGGAGGCGGTGATCATCTCGGTGCTCGGCGCGGTGCTCGGCCTCGCGGTCGGCGTGTTCTTCGGCTGGACGGTCGTCGGCTCGCTGGACGACGAGGGCATCACCGAGTTCGTCCTGCCGGTCGGGACGCTGCTCGCCATGGTCGCGGCCGCGGGCGCCGTCGGCGTGGTCTCGGCGATCCTGCCCGGCCGCCGCGCCGCCAGGCTCGACGTGCTGCGCGCCATCGCCTCCGAGTGACGGGCCGGACGCGGGCCGCGCCCGGCCGCGCGGCCCGCGCCGCGCGGGCGCGGGTCAGCGCGGCGGGCGGACCGCGGCGACCTGCGTGGCCTGCGCGGCGAGGCGGCCCTTGGCGTCCCAGACGTGCGCGGTCTCGTCCATCCGGTCGCCGGTGACCTCGGTGGCCTGGAGCAGCGCGCGCACCGGGCCCGGCGCGGGCAGCCGCCTTATGTAGGCGCTGAACTGCACGGTCGGCGCCCAGCCGGGGACGCCGAGGTCGTACGACGCGGGCGGCACCGGGTCCAGGGCGACCAGCAGGCTCAGCGGGTCCCAGTCGGCGCCGGAGGCCAGCCGCTGCCAGCCCGCGATCCGGCCCCGCCCCGACGGCCTCCCCGTGAGGAACGACAGGTCGTCCGGGCAGAGGCGCTGCTCCACGACGTCCATCAGCGGGATCCGGAACGGCACGCCCGGCGACTCGGCCGGGAGAGCAGGCAGTCCTGCTCGGCGGGCAGCTCCACCGGCTCCGCACGGGTCCACCAGGCGTCGCCGTCCTCCAGCCGACCCTGCGTGATGAGCGCCTCGGCGCAGGGCCGCCCGTCCTGGACGAGCCGTCCGCGGAGCTGGGACGAGCCGCGCCCCGTCCGCAGCGGCTCGACGACCGCCACCGCCGGGCCGGGTTCCGGCGCGGCGATGAACGACGCGCCGACGGCCGTGAGGTGCGGGTGCGCGCCGTCCGCGACGGCCGCCGCCGCGCGCCCGAGCACCGCCAGCAGGTAGCCGCCGTGCAGCTTGTCGCCGACGGCCCACTGCGCGTCGAGGTCCACGGCGAACTCGTGGTGCCCGTTCGCGACGCCCCTCGGCTCGACCGCCGTCGCCGCGTCGAAGTCCTTCATCCCCGCTCCTCGTCACCGTCGCCGCGCCGGGACGGTCCCGCCCCGCGCGTCCGCGTGCCGCCACCCGAACGGAGTTCAGATTGACATCGTCAACTTGACGGTGTCAACCTGTGGCCATGGACGGCAGGCGGGTGCGCGCCCGCCCCGGCGAGGGGGCGCGGCTGCGCGAGGAGATCCTCCGGACGGCCGAGGCGCTGCTCGTGGAGGCCGGCACCGAGGACGCGCTGACGCTGCGCGCGGTCGCCCGCGCCGCCGGGGTCACCACGCCGTCGGTCTACCTGCACTTCGCCGGCAAGGAGGCGCTGGTCGCCGCCGTCTGCCTGCGGGTGTGGGACGAGCTGGACCGGCGGATGGAGCGGGCCCGCGCGGGCGAGGCCGACCCGCTGCGCGCGCTCGGCGCCTGCGGGCACGCCTACGTGCGCTTCGCCCTGGACCACCCGGTGCAGTACCGGGTGCTGCTGATGCGGCCCGCCGAGCCCGAGGGCGCGGCCATCGCGTCCACCGCCTGCTTCGGGCACATGACCGACACCGTCACGGCGTGCGTCGAGGCCGGGTTCCTGCGCGGCGACCCGCGCACGCTCGCGCTCGGCCTCTGGACGGCCGTGCACGGCTGCGTGTCGCTGCTGATCACCCAGCCGTCCCTGCCGTGGCCGGACGACCTGGACGGCTTCATCGAGGACACCGTGCGGATGGCCGGGTACGGCGGCGCGGTCGCCTCCCGCCTGCCGCGTGGCGCGCCCCCGCCCCCGTCGCCGGCGTCGTCGCCGACCTGGACCGCCTCGCCGACCGCCTGCACCGGCCCCGCTCCTGGTGATCGCTTGGGGAAACGGTCGCAGGGATACGACCCTCGGGAGATTGGACGGGACGCCCGGACGTGTGACCATCCGGGTATGAACACCTCGCTGAAGGCCTTCCTGGAAGGCGGACCCGACGACCTCCCCGAGCGGATCGTCGGGATCAGGCCGCCCGGAGTCGAGCTCAAGCTGCCCTTCCGCGGCGGGTACGAGCACTTCAAGGTGACGTCGCGGCACCGCGACACCGCCGAGGGGCGGCTCCCCGTCTACCGGCACACGGGACGCACCGCCGTCGCCGAGTAGCGGCGCCCGGCGCGCGGCGAGGGCCGTGCCGCGCGCCGGGTCCCGCCGCACGCCGGGCCGTACCGCACGCCGGGCCGTACGTCCGCCCGGCCCCATCGCCCGCCCGGTCGCGTCGCGCGCCCGGTCTCAGCGCGTGTCGAGGAAGCGGTCGAGCACGCGGGTGCCGAAGCGCAGCCCCTCGACCGGGACGCGCTCGTCCACCCCGTGGAACATCCCGAAGTAGTCGAGGTCCGGGCCGAGCAGCAGCGGCGCGAAGCCGAAGCTGGAGATCCCGATCCGGTTGAACGACTTGGCGTCCGTCCCGCCCGGCATCACGTACGGCACGGGGTGCGCGGCCGGGTCCTCGGCCCGCAGCGACGCGGCGAGGTCGGCGAACGTCGCGCCCGCCGGGTCGGCGGCCGGGGCCTCCTCGAAGTTGATGAACTCGCGGGTGACGCGCGGGCCGAGCAGCCGGTCCACGGTGGCGAGGAACTCCTCGCCCGTCCCGGGCAGGTAGCGGCCGTCGACCTGCGCGGTCGCGGCGCCGGGCACGACGTTGACCTTGTAGCCGGCGTCCAGCCGGGTCGGGTTGGCCGAGTTGCGGACCGTCCCGGCGAACAGCCGCCCGGCGCCGCCGAGCCGCCGGGCCTCCTCGTCGAGGCGGTCGTGGTCGATGGTCGTGCCGAGCGCGTCCGCCAGCCCGTCCAGCAGGGCCCGCACGCCCGGCGTCAGCCGGACCGGCCACTCGTACGAGGCGAGCCGGGAGACCGCGTGGGCGAGTTCGGCGACCGCGTTGTCGGGCGCGGGCTTGGACCCGTGCCCGGCCGTGCCGCGCACGGTCAGCCGCATCCAGGCGGTGCCGCGCTCGCCGGTCGCGATCGGGTAGATCCGCCGGCCCGACCCGTCCGGCGCGTCGGTGCTGAACCCGCCCGACTCGCTGATCGCCTCCGCGCAGCCGGTGAACCAGTCGCGGTGCTCCGCCGCGACGTACCGGGAGCCGAGGTCGCCGGTGCACTCCTCGTCGGCGAGGAACGCCAGCACGAGGTCGCCGCGCGTCCGGCGGCCCTCGCGCAGCCGCTGCCGCACCGTCGCGAGCGTCATCGCGAGGGTGCCCTTCATGTCGACCGCGCCCCGGCCCCACACGCAGCCGTCCCGCACCTCGCCGGAGAACGGGTGGACGGTCCACTCGGCCGGGTCGGCGGGCACGACGTCCAGGTGCCCGTGCACGAGGAACGCGGGCGCGGACGGGTCGGTGCCCGGGATCCGGGCCAGCACGCTCGCGCGGCCCGGCGCCGACTCGACGATCTCGGCGCGCACGCCCACCTCGTCCAGCAGCGCGGCGACGTGCTCGGCGGCGGGGCGCTCGGGGCGGCCGCGCCCCTCGCCCTCGTTGGTGGTGTCGATGCGGATGAGGTCGGCGCAGATGCCGGCCACCTCGTCCGCGGCGGTCCTGGGGAGGGTTTCGGGCTGGCTCACGGCACCTGGCCTTCCGTCGGGTTCTGCGAAGTCAGCGGTCTCGATCCGGTGACGAATCGCTAAGCGGCGTACCGAAAACGCCTTAACGGTACGACGCTGACCGCAATGCGGCGGGCCGTGACGCGCCCGGCATGTGCGCGGACGGAGTGCGAGGAGGAGCATGACCAGGCTCAGGGGCGCGGACCGGAAGGTCCGCGGGGGCGCGGGGGTTTCGACCGGACGGCCGCGGGCTTCGCCGCGACCCTGCTCGCGGTGTCGGTCGGCGCCGCCGCCTGCGGAGGCGGCGGGAAGTCGGGCGACGGGACGTTCACCGCGGGCCATCCCGAACCCGAGCACCTGACGCCGGGGCGGTCCACCAGCAGCTACTCGTTCGACGTGATGAGCGGCCTGTACGACAACCTGGTGGGCCTCACCAAGGACGGCAAGACCTACGAGCTCGCCGCGCAGTCACTGGAGAGCAAGGACCAGAAGGTCTGGACGATCAAGCTGCGGCCGGGCATGAAGTTCCACAACGGCGAGCCGGTCACGGCCGGGAGCTTCGCCGACTCCTGGAACAACGCCGCGTACGGCCCGAACGCCTACGGCGCCAACGACTACTTCTCGCACTTCAAGGGGTACGACGAACTCAACCCCGAGGACGAGGACGCCAAGCCGAAGACCGACAAGCTGTCCGGCGTCGAGGTCGTCGATGACACGACGCTCAAGGTCACGCTGAACGACCCGTTCAACCAGTTCCCGCAGCTGCTCACCTATCCGGCGTTCGGGCCGCTGCCGAAGGCCGCGTTCAAGGACCTCAAGGCGTTCGACGAGCACCCGATCGGCAACGGCCCGTACCAGATGAGCGGGAACTGGGAGCGCAACAAGCAGGTCAAGCTGGTGGCGTTCCCCGGCTACGCCGGGCCGCGCAAGCCGAAGAACAAGGGCGTCACCTGGAAGAGCTACTCCAGTGCCGACACCGCGTACACCGACCTGCGCGCGGGCCGCATCGACGTGCTCCAGACGATCCCCGCCGCGAAGGTGGCCGAGGCGAAGCGGCTGCTCGGCGACCGGTTCCTGCCCCGCGAGATGGGCACCATGGACTACCTCGGCTTCCCGATGTTCGACAAGCGGTTCGAGAACGCCGACCTGCGCAGGGCGATCTCGATGGCGATCGACCGGCAGGGCATCAACAAGGCCGTCTACAACGGCGACTACATCCCGGCCGACTCCCTCCTCCCGAAGATCATCGAGGGGCACCGGCCGAACGCGTGCGGCGAGCTGTGCACGTTCAACCCGACGAAGGCCAAGCAGCTCTACGACAAGGCCGGAGGGTTCAAGGGGACGCTGGAGCTGTACTTCTCCAACGCCCAGCCGACGTACTACGCGTGGATGCAGATCGTCGCGAACTCGCTGAAGCAGAACCTCGGCATCAAGGACGTGCAGTTCCGGCAGGTCCCCGCGTCCGACTACTTCTCGATGCTCACCAAGCGCGAGGAGAAGGGCCCGTACCGGCAGAACTGGGAGGCCGACTACCCGAGCGCCCAGAACTACCTGGAGAACCTCTGGGAGAGCGGCGCCAACCGCATGGGGTGGAAGAGCAAGGAGTTCGACGACCTGATCGCCAGGGCCAACCGGATGCCCGACCCGAAGGCGGCGCTCCAGGTCTACAACCAGGCCGAGGACGTCGCGATCCGCGAGATGCCGATGGCGCCGCTGTGGACGTGGGCGGGGCAGGGCGGCCGGTCCGACCGGGTCTCCAACGTCACCATCACCGCCTACGCGACAGGGCTGCTGGCCAACGAAGTGACGGTGAAGTAGCCCGCGATGTGGCGCTACGTCCTACGGCGGCTGCTCCAGGCGGTCCCGGTCTTCATCGGGACCACGCTGCTCATCTACGCGCTGGTGTTCGCGCTGCCCGGAGACCCGATCCAGGCGCTCGCCGGTGACAAGCCCGTCCCCGAGAACGTCCTGAACACGCTGCGCGACCGCTACAACCTCAACGACCCGCTGCTCGTCCAGTACGGCAAGTACATGTGGGGGCTGTTCCAGGGCGACCTCGGCGAGAACTACGACGGGCAGAAGGTGTCGGAGATGCTCGGCGGGCGCTGGGGCGTGACGGCGCAGCTCGCCCTCACCGCCTGGGCGTTCGAGCTGGTCCTCGGCATCGCGCTCGGCGTGTGGGCCGGGCTGCGGCGCGGCAGGGTCGCCGACACGCTCGTCCTCGGCGGCACCACGCTGCTGATCGCCGTCCCGGTGTTCGTGCTCGGCTACACCGCGCAGATCGTCTTCGGGCTGAACCTGAAGTGGTTCCCGTCCGCGGGCGCCGACGACGGCTGGCCGCTGAGCTACCTGCTGCCCGGCATGGTGCTCGGCTCGCTCGGCCTGTCGTACGTGGCGCGGCTGACCCGCACCAGCCTCGCCGAGAACCTGCGCGCCGACTACGTCCGCACCGCGCACGCCAAGGGCCTCGGCCGGGCGCGGGTGGTCGGCCGGCACGCGCTGCGCAACTCGCTGATCCCCGTGGTGACCTACCTCGGCGTCGACTTCGGCTCGCTGATGGGCGGCGCGATCGTCACCGAGGGGATCTTCAACCTGCCCGGCATCGGCCAGCAGGTGTTCCAGTCGATCCAGCTCAAGGAGGGCCCGGTGGTGGTCGGCGCGGTCACCCTGCTGGTGCTGATCTTCCTGCTGGTCAACCTGGTCGTGGACCTGCTGTACGGGTGGCTCGACCCGAGGATCCGGTACGAGTGATGAAGTCGAACGACACGGGCGCGCCCGAACCGGGCGGCCTCGAAGCCCTCGACCCGTCCGGCCCCGCCGCCGGGCCCGCCGCGGCGGGCGCGGGCGCGCCGGGAGCGCAGGCCGCGGCCGTCGCGGAGGCGGGCGGCGTCATCGGCGCCGCCTCGCTGTGGAACGACGCGTGGCGCGAGCTGCGCCGCCGGTGGGTGTTCTGGGGGTCGGTCGCCGTCCTCGCCGTCGTGGCGGTGATGGCGCTGCTCCCGGGGCTGTTCACCGACCGGGACGTCAACCAGGGCTGCGACCCCAACGTCTCCAAGCTCGGGCCGTCCGGCGACCACTGGTTCGGCACCGACCTCGCGGGCTGCGACTACTACGCGCACGTCGTGCACGGCGCGCGGCCGACGCTGCTCATCGGCGTCGCGGTCACGCTGTTCGCGTTCCTGATCGCGGTGGTGTTCGGGCTGCTGTCGGGCTACTACGGCGGGGTGCTGGACGCGGTGGTCGCGCGGCTGACCGATGTGTTCTTCGGGCTGCCGTTCGTGCTCGGCGCGACCGTCATCCTCGTCGCGTTCCCGAGCCACGGCGTCGGCGCGATGACGCTGGTGCTGGTGCTGCTCGGCTGGACCACGATGATCCGCATCACCCGGGCCCAGGTCCTGTCGGTGCGGGACGCCGACTACGTGCAGGCCGCGCGGCTGCTCGGCGCGTCCGACCTGCGCATCATGGCGCGGCACATCCTGCCGAACGCGATCGCGCCGGTCGTCGTGGTCGCCACCCTCAACATCGGCAACGTGATCGCGGGGGAGGCCACGCTCGACTTCCTCGGCGTCGGCCTCCAGTACCCGGAGGTGTCGTGGGGCCTCCAGCTCAACCTCGCGCAGTCGTACTTCGTGGACCACCCGCACCTGCTGGTCTTCCCCGCCGTGTTCCTGTCGCTGACGGTGCTGAGCTTCCTGATGCTCGGCGACGCCGTCCGCGACGCCCTCGACCCGAAACTGCGGTAGCGCATGGATGTGACGAAGGACGCCCCGCGCGCGGACGGCGCGCCGGGCGAGGACGAGGCCCCGCTGCTGGCGGTGGACGGCCTGAGTGTGGAGTTCCGCGTGCGCGGCCAGGACGTGCGGGCGGTGAACGGCCTGTCGTACACCCTCGCCGAGGGGGAGACGGTCGCGATCCTCGGCGAGTCCGGCTCGGGCAAGAGCGTCGCCGCGCAGGCCGTGATGGGCATCCTCGACACCCCGCCCGCCCGGATCACCGGCGGGTCGGTGCGGCTGCGCGGCGAGGAGCTGCTCGGGCTGCCCGAGCGGCGGCGCCGCGAGTACCGGGGCGAGCGGATCTCGATGATCTTCCAGGACGCGCTGTCCGCGCTGAACCCCGTCTTCACGGTCGGGGACCAGCTCGGCGAGATGTTCCAGGTGCACCGGGGGATGCGGCGCAAGGCCGCCCGCGCCAAGGCCGTGGAGCTGATGGAGCGGGTCAGGATCCCGTCCCCGGAGCAGCGGCTCGGCGACCACCCGCACCAGTTCTCCGGCGGGATGCGGCAGCGCATCATGATCGCGATGGCCGTGGCGCTGGAGCCCGACGTGCTGATCGCCGACGAGCCCACCACCGCGCTCGACGTCACCGTGCAGGCGCAGATCATGCGGCTGCTCGCGGACATGCGCGACGAGCTGCGGACGGGCCTGATCCTGATCACCCACGACCTCGGCGTCGTCGCGGGCGTCGCGGACCGGATCGTGGTCATGTACGCCGGGTCCGTCGCCGAGCACGCGCCCGCCCGCGAGCTGTACGCCCGGCCCGCGCACCCGTACACCAAGGGGCTGCTCGCCTCGGTCCCGCGCCTCGACCGGCGCGGCGCGGACCTCGTCCCCATCAAGGGCGCGCCGCCCAACCCGGCCGCGCTGCCGCCCGGCTGCCCGTTCCACCCGCGCTGCCCGCGCGCCGAGGCGGTCTGCGCGGTGGAGCGCCCGCCGCTCACCCCGGTCGCGCCCGGCCACGCCGCCGCCTGCCACTTCGCCGAGGAGGTCCACGGTGCCGCAGCCGCCGGATGACGACGCCCAGCCCGCCGACGACCGCCCCGTGGACGCCGCGTCCGCCGACGCGCCCGCCGCTGACGCGCCCGCCGGCGGGGCGCCGATCCTCCAGGTCGAGGGGCTGGTCAAGCACTACCCGGTGACGCGCGGGGTGGTCTTCAAGCGCGAGGTCGGCCGGGTCAAGGCCGTGGACGGCGTCGACCTCGAACTGCGGCGCGGCGAGACGCTCGGCGTCGTCGGCGAGTCGGGCTGCGGGAAGTCCACGCTGGCCAAGCTGCTGCTCGCCGCCGAACGGCCCACCGCCGGAACGGTCCGGTTCGAGGGCCGCGACATCTTCACGCTGCCGAAGGGCGAGCTGCGGGCGCTGCGCCGCCGGATCCAGATGGTGCTCCAGGACCCGTACTCCTCGCTCAACCCCCGGATGACGGTCGGCGACATCGTCGGCGAGCCGTTCGCCGTCCACCCCGAGGTCGCGCCCAAGGGCGAGCGCCGCGGACGGGTCCAGGAGCTGCTGGAGCTCGTCGGCCTCGACCCCGACCACGTCAGCCGCTACCCGCACCAGTTCTCCGGCGGCCAGCGGCAGCGCGTCGGCATCGCCCGCGCGCTCGCGCTGCGCCCCGACGTCATCGTCTGCGACGAGCCGGTCTCGGCGCTGGACGTGTCGGTGCAGGCCCAGGTGATGAACCTGCTCGCCCGGCTCCAGCGCGAGCTCGGCCTCGCGTACGTGTTCATCGCGCACGACCTGGCCGCCGTCCGGCACATCTCCGACCGGATCGCGGTGATGTACCTCGGGAAGGTCGTGGAGACGGGCGACGAGGCCCGGATCTACGAGCGGCCGACCCACCCGTACACCCAGGCCCTGCTGTCGGCCGTCCCCGTGCCCGACCCCGAGGCGCGGGGCGGGGCGGACGAGATCGTCCTGGAGGGCGAGCCGCCGTCGCCGCTCGACCCGCCCTCCGGCTGCCGGTTCCGCACGCGGTGCTGGAAGGCGGAGGACGTCTGCGCGCGGGACGAGCCGGCCCTGGAGGAGCGCGAGCACTCCGACCACCCGAGCGCCTGCCACTTCGCCGCTCCGCTGCCCGCCGTCCAGCGCTGACCGGCGGCGGTCAGCGCGTTCGGAGGCGGGCGGCAGGCGGCGGCGGGCTCAGCGGGGCGTGAGGAGGACGGCGTCGCCGACGAGGCGTTCTCCCGTGGCGTCGCTCGGCCGGTTGACCAGGCCGGAGCGGGCCGTCGCCATGGTGGACGAGCCGCCGCCGTCGAAGTTCATCGCCTGGACGGCGCCGAGCGACCGCATCACCTTCCCGGCCTCCTCGATGGACAGCCCCTCGCTGTAGCCCGCCGCGCGGCCGTCCGCGACGGCGAACAGCAGGCGTCCGCGCGCGTCCACCCCCGCCATCGTGCGCGGGTTCCGGCGCAGCACCCAGTTGTAGTAGAACGACCGGTCCTCGCCGGTGTGCACGAGGCCGTCGCCGTAGGCGTTCACGCCGACCCGCCCGTCGCGGACGAGCCGGGGGCCCGCGCCGAGGATCGACGTGCGCCGGTCCAGGCGGACGCGGCGGCCCCGGTCCAGGACCCGTTCGGAGAACGCGGGACGCGTGCCGGGCCCCGCGTGGGCGCGCAGCCACTCCGCCGCCGTGCCGATGGCCTGGACGGTCCGGCCCCCGGCCGGGACCGGGCCGCCCCGCGCCGCGCGCACCTCGGTGACGCGGCCGCGCCGGTCCAGGACCGCCTCGGCGCCCTCGCCCGCCGGGGTGGACGGCCCGTACTCCGGCGTGAACGCGACCAGCTCGTCCGGGTCGGCGCAGACCACGTCGTGCTGCGGACGCCCGGTCGGCAGGTCGCCGCCGACGCCGCCGCAGTTGTCGACCTGGCCGGGCACGCGGTTGACGCCGTCGAGCTCGCGGCTCGCGCCGTCCCCGGCGCGGATCCGCAGGTCGGTGGAGAGCTCGGCGACGCGGGCGCGCCGCCCGTCGCGCGGCAGGACCAGCGCCGTGCGGCCGTTGTTGGCCTCGCTCAGCAGCTTCCCGTCCACCACGTGCAGGCCCGCCGAGCCGCCCCTCCCGGCAGAGGTGAAGTACGTGCCGTTCACCCCGGCCACCGCGCCGCTCGAACGGACCATGTCCGACACCTTGTCCACGGTGCTGAGCGGGCCGCCGGTGGACGACACGACCTCGCCCCGGTAGGCGCGCGGGTCCACGGTCAGCACGTGCAGGCGCCACGGGCCCGTCGTCGTCCCGCCGTCCTGGGCGGTGTAGGACGTTCCGGCCTTGAAGCCCTTGGCGGTCAGGGCGGCCAGGTCCTTCTTCGCGCCGTCCTCCGTCGCGTAGCGGCCGACGCGGACCGTGTAGCCGACCACGCCGGGCCGGACGTCGGCGAAGCGCGGGCCGTTCACCGGCTCCACCCGCGGCTGGAAGCCCGCGGCGGCGAGGCGGCGCGCGACGTCCTCGGCGGTCGCCTTCGGCGCGATGACCGCGCCGGAGTTGCCGGGGACCGGGAGGCGCAGGTGCAGCGTCCAGGCGTCCGCTTCGGACTTCGCGCCCCGCACGATGGTGGTCAGGGTGACGCCCCGGGCGAGGCGTTCGGTGGAACGCTCCTCGTGCAGGCCGGACGGCCCGAGCGGGAGCGGGTCGAAGCCCCGCGCCGCGGCGGCGGGGGCGGTGAGGGACGCGGCGGCGGTGACGGTCAGGGCCGCGGCCAGGAGGGTTCTTCGCATGCGCGGATGGTCGCGCGCCGCGGTGACGGGCGGGTGAGGCGCGGGGGAGCGGCCGGTGATCGTTACGGGGACTCCCGGCCGGTCCGTAGGGTGGGGGGATGGGACGCAAGGGCAGGGGACCGGCGGGGCCGAGGCCGGACCGGTTCCGGGTCGCGGGCGGCGAGGCCGAGCTGCTGCGCGACGCCGACCGCGACGGCGGCTGGGTGCTGTGCGTCGGCGGCGTGCCCCAGTCGTACGTCGACCTCGCCGACCCCACCTACCTCGACTTCGAGTACATGCGGCTGATGGGCGACGTGGTCGACTGCCTCGGCCCGGCGGGCGAGGCGTTCGACGCCGTGCACGTCGGCGGCGCGGGCTGCACGCTGCCGCGCTACATCGCCGCGACGCGGCCCGGGTCCCGGCAGATCGTCCTGGAGCCGGACGGCGAGCTCGTCCGCGCCGTCCGCGAGCTGCTGCCGGTCAGGAACGTGCCCGGCCTGAAGATCCGCGTCACCGACGGGCGCAGCGGCCTCGCGGCGGTCGGCGACGAGGCCGACGACCTGGTGGTGCTCGACGCGTTCACCGAGGCGTCGATGGCGGTCGAGCTCGCCACCCGCGAGTTCGCGCTGGACGCCGCGCGGGTGCTGCGGCCCGGCGGCGTCTACCTGGTCAACGTGGCCGACGGGTTCCGGCTGCCGTTCGCGCGGCGGGTCGCGGCGACGGTCCGCTCGGTGTTCCGGCACGCGCTGCTGCTCGGCGACCCCGGCGTGCTGCGGGGCCGCCGGTTCGGCAACCTGATCCTCGCCGCGTCCCGCGAGCCGCTGCCGTCGGACGAGCTGCGGCGGCGGGCGGCGGGCGGCATCGCGCGGGCCCGCCTCGTCGAGGGCGCCGACCTCACCGCGTTCTGCGCGGGCGCCCTGCCGCTCTACGACGAGGAGGACATCGTCGCGCCGGTTCCGCCGCCCCAGGTGTTCGGCCGCTCGTGACGCGTTCGGCGAACGGGGGCGAAGCGCCGAAAGCCCCGCGTCCGTAGGAGTATCGGTCTCATCGGACCGCCCGATGTCCCATAATCGAGCGATGGAGTCGTCCACCCGAATTCTCATTCTCGGCATGGACGCGTCGGGGACCGTGCTCCAGTTCGACCGCAACGCCGCGGCCGTCCTGGCCGCGGACGCCGACGAGCTGCTGGGCGCCCGCCTGGACGAGGTGATCGAGGGCGCGCTGGAGCCGCTGCTGGAGGCGGTGCGGGCCGGGCGCGAACGCACCGCCATGCTCGCGGTGTCGGCCCGCACGGGCGCGACCCTCGACGCGGTCGTCACCGTCCACCCGGTCCGCGGCGGCCTGCCCGGCCTCGCCGCGCTCGCCCTCATCCGCGTGCCCGTCCCGCTCGCCGACCGGTTCCTCGACCCCGCCGTCATCCGCCGCGCCCTGCTCGACGACTCCCTGCCCCGCATCGGCTCCACCCTCGACCTGGACCTGCTGTCGCGCGGGCTGATGGACGTGCTGGTCCCGCACTTCTGCAACGCGGGCGCGCTGCTGCTGCTGGAGAGCATGGTGGACGCCGACGAGCCGTCCGCCCCGGGCGGCGACCAGCTCATGCGGCGGATGGCGATCGGGTTCGACGACGCCGACCCGGCGTGGGACGCCACGTTCCCCACCGGCGAGACGCTCACCTACCCGGCGGGCACGCCGTACGCGCGGTGCGTCGCGACCGGCGAGCCGGTGCTGCTCGCGCTCGGCGACGAGCGCGCCACCGAGATCGCGGCGGTGTGGCGGCGCCCGCCGGTCGCCGACCTGCTCAAGGGCGCCTCGATGCTGCTGCTGCCGATCGTCGCCGACGGCGCGGTGCCCGGTTTCTTCGTCTGCACCCGCAACACCGCGCACCGCCCGTTCGACGCGTACGACGTGGAGATCGGGATGGAGTTCGCGTCCCGCGCGTCGATCTTCATCGAGTCCGCGCGGCGGTACGGGCGCGAGCGCGCCACCGCCCTCACCCTCCAGCGCAGCCTGCTGCCGACCGGCCTGTCGGCGCCCGCCACGGTCGAGGTGCACCACCGCTACCTGCCCGGCAGCCGGCTGATCGAGGTCGGCGGCGACTGGTACGAGTCGATCGCGCTGCCCGGCGCCCGCGTCGCGCTCGTCGTCGGCGACGTCGCCGGGCACGGCGTCCGCGCGGCCGTCACGATGGGACGGCTGCGCACCGCGATCCACACCCTCGCCGGGCTGGAGCTGCCGCCCGCCGAGGCCCTGGAACGGCTCGACTCCCTGATGGTCACGCTCGGCGAGCGCGAGCCGCACTTCGCGACCTGCGCCTACGTCGAGTACGACGCGGTCACCGGCCGCTGCGAGGTCGCGTCCGCCGGGCACCTGCCGCCGCTGCTCGCCCCGCCCGGCGCCGACGCCGAGTACCTCGCCGTGCCGCCCGCGCCGCCGCTCGGCGTCGGCGACGGCCCGATCGTCAGCCGCGCGTTCACCGTCGAGGACGGCACGCTGCTGTTCCTCTACACCGACGGCCTGGTCGAGAACCGCGCCCGCGACATCGACGACGGCCTCGCCCGGCTGCGCCGCACGTTCGCGGCGGGCGCGACCGAGCGCCCGCTGGAGGAGCTGTGCCAGGAGGCGCTGGACGGCGTGTACGACGACCAGCACCGCGACGACATCGCCATGCTCGTCGCCCGCCTGCACCGCATCCCGGCCGGCGACCACGCCTCGTGGGAGCTGCCCGGCGACCCCGCCGCCGTCCGCCGGGCGCGCGGCCTGATCCGCGACCGGCTCGCCGGGTGGGGCCTGGAGGAGATGGTCGACTCGACCGTGCTGCTGGCGTCCGAGCTGGTCACCAACGCGATCCGGCACGCGGGCGGCCGGATCACGCTGCGGCTCGTCCGCGAGGGCGGCCTCGTGTGCGAGGTGTTCGACTCGTCCGACGGGCGTCCCCGCGTCCGCCAGCACGGCGCGGCCCTCGAAGGCGCGGCCGGCGCGGACGGCGCGGACCCGGACGGCGCGGACCGCGGCGCCGCCGGCATGGCCGAGACGGGACGCGGCCTGCACGTCGTCGGCCGCCTCTCCGAACGCTGGGGCGTCCGCCGCACCGCGGGCGGCAAGGCCGTCTGGTGCGAGCAGTCCCTCCCCTGAGACCACGATCCCGGCCCCCGGCCCGCCCCTCGGCGGACGCCTCGCACGGCCCCTTCCGCTCCGGCGGCAGGGGCCGTGCGCGTGTCCGGAAGGCGTCCCCGGGGCGTCCCGCGGGCGTCTCAGGGGCGTTCCCATAGTTAACAGCTTGGCGCAATGATCGCGGTCAGAGGGCTGTAGGTGTTCCTATACTGCGCCGGGGCCGGGTAAGCGCGCCCGGACTCGGACGACCCACCCCCTGATGCCGCGATTCGCCGATCGGAGCCGCCGTGAACGACTTTCTCCACACGTTCTTCGACTGGTCGGAGATCACCGGCATCCTGCCCTCGCTGCTCACCGAGGGGCTGCGCAACACGCTGCTGATCGCCGTGCTGGCGATCCTGTTCGGACTGGCCGTCGGCGTGCTGCTGGCCATGCTGCTGCTGTCGCGGCGGCGCCTGGTCCGGCTGCCCGCCCGGATCTACGTGGACGTCTTCCGCGGCCTGCCGGCGATCGTGACGGTCAGCCTGATCGGCCTCGGCCTCCCGGCCGCGGGCGTCCGCCCGTTCGGCCGCAGCCCGCTCGGGTACGCGGTGATCGCCGTCGGGCTGATCTCGGCGGCGTACTGCGCGGAGATCTTCCGGTCGGGCATCCAGTCGGTGCCGCCCGGGCAGATGCAGGCGGGCCGCAGCCTCGGCATGTCGTACCTGACCACGATGCGGCTCGTGATCGTCCCGCAGGGCGTCCGCAACGTGCTCCCGGCGCTGACCGGGCAGTTCATCGTGGACGTCAAGGAGAGCTCGCTGGTCTACCTGCTCGGCCTCGGCGCCGGGCAGCGCGAGCTGTACTTCATCGCCCAGGAGCAGCAGGCCGCCAGCTACAACGCCTCGGCGCTGGTCGCCGCGGGCCTGTGCTACCTGGTGATCACGATCCCGCTGACCTACCTCGTCAACTGGCTGGACCGGCGGATGCGGGAGGGCAGGCCGGCCCGGACGGCGGGCGGGGCCGCCGACCCCGGGGCGCCGCCCGACGGCGCCGGGGCGGGCGCCGGCGGCGCGGTCGGCGCGGGCGTGGACGGCAAGGCGGAGGGCGCGCTCCTGACGGCGCGCGACGGCGGAGAGGGGCGGGCATGACCGCGACGGCGGCGATCAGCGTGCGGGACCTGCGCAAGGCGTACGGCCCGAACGAGGTCCTGCGCGGGGTGAGCTTCGACGTCGCCCCGAACGAGGTGCTGTGCGTGATCGGGCCGTCCGGCTCGGGCAAGTCGACCATGCTCAAGTGCCTCAACCTGCTGGAGCGGCCGACCGGCGGCAGCGTGGTCGTCGCGGGCGTCACGCTGACCGATCCGAAGGCGGACGTGGACGCCGCCCGCACGAAGATCGGCATGGTGTTCCAGCACTTCAACCTGTTCGGCCATCTGGACGTGCTGAGCAACGTCACGCTCGCGCTGCGCCACGTGCGCAAGCTCGGCCGCGCCGAGGCGGAGGAGATCGCGCACGCGCAGCTCGCCCGGCTCGGCCTGGCCCACCTGGCCCGGCACCGCCCGGCCAACCTGTCGGGCGGCCAGCAGCAGCGCGTCGCGATCGCCCGCAGCCTGGCGATGAGCCCCGAGGTCATGCTGTTCGACGAGGCGACCTCCGCGCTGGACCCCGAGCTGGTCAAGGACGTGCTCGCCGTGATGCGCGAGCTGGCCGGCACCGGGATGACCATGGTCGTCGTCACGCACGAGATGGGCTTCGCCCAGGAGGTGGCCGACCGGGTCATCTTCATGGACGGCGGACTGATCGCCGAGGACGGCGGCGCGCGCGAGGTCCTGGGGGACCCGTCGAGCCCGCGGCTCCGCGAGTTCCTGTCCCAGGTCCTCTGACCGACCCCCTGTAGCTCGTCCGCGGGGCCCGATCGCGCCCCGCGGTGGAAAGGAACGCTCCATGCGGAAGACCCCTCTGGCCCCGGCCGTCGCGGCCGGCGTCACCGCCGTCCTCGGCCTGTCCCTGGCCGCCTGCGGCGGGGACTCGGGCAAGGACGACCCGTACGGCCTGGAGGTGCCCGGCACCATCACGGCCGCGGTCTCCACCGACCAGCCCCCGTTCGCCAAGGCCGCCAAGGGCGGCAGGCCCGAGGGCTTCATCGTCGACCTCACCGACGAGGTCGCGAAGCGGCTGAAGCTCAAGGTGAGCTACAAGTCCAGCACGGTCCCGGCCGCGATGCAGGGCCTGACGACCGGGCAGTACGACCTCGGCGCCAGCGGCCTCGGCGTGACCGCGGAGCGGCAGAAGCAGGTCGCGTTCACCAAGGGCCTGTACTGGAGCACCACCGAGGTGCTCACGCTGAAGAGCAACCCGGCGTCCAAGGTCACCGACTTCTCCGGCAAGAGGACCGGCGTGGTCACCGGCGCCGTGCAGCAGGCGTTCGTCAAGAACAAGATGCCCGGGGCGAAGCAGACCCAGTTCCGCGACCAGAACGCGGCGGTGTCCCAGCTCCTGTCGGGCAACATCGACGCGTTCGTGGTCGGCGGGCCCGACGCCCAGGCGTACATGAAGCGCTACGACAAGCTCAAGGTCGCCGTCTCCGCTCCGGTGGACCACCCGACCGCGATGGCCGTCCAGAAGAAGAACACCAAGTTCCTGAAGGCCGTGGACGACCAGCTCGCGGCGATGGTGCAGGACGGCACGTACATCAGGATCTACCGGACCTGGTTCACCGAGCCGCCGCAGCCGGAGCTGGTGAAGATCTGGCCGGGGCTGAACGGCTCGCAGGGGAAGGGCTGATCCCTCGCGATGACGGTGATGGACATGGGGGCCGCCGCCGAGGAGATCGGGCTGCCGGGCGGCGGCTCGGTGTGGCGGCGGACGGTGCGCACCCCGGTGCGCGACGGCGTCGAGCTGGTGGCCGACCTCTACACGCGGGACCGGGAACCGGCGCCGCGCCCGGTGCTGCTGGAGCGCACCCCGTACGGGCGCAGGGCCCGGCGGGAGTCGGACGGCCTGGACCGCGACGGCCGCCCGGTGCCGCCCGAGCGGTCCGCGGCGTTCTTCGCCCGGCAGGGGTTCAACGTGGTGCGCCAGGACTGCCGGGGGCGCGGCGACTCCGGCGGACGGTTCGTCAAGTACCTCGGTGAGGCCGAGGACGGCTACGACACCGTGGAGTGGATCGCGGCGCGGCCGTGGTGCGACGGCCGGGTCGCCACCACCGGCGTCTCGTATTCGGCGCACGCCCAGACGGCCCTCGCGGCCCTGGCACCGGACCACCTCGCGGCGATGTTCGTGGACTCGGGCGGGTTCGCCAGCGCCTACGAGGCCGGGATACGCATGGGCGGCGCGTTCGAGCTGAAGCAGGCCACCTGGGCGTACCGGCACGCGCTGAACAGCCTCGCGGCGCAGCGCGACCCGGTCGTGCGCGCCTCGCTCCAGTCGCAGGACCTGCGGGCCTGGTTCCACGCGATGCCGTGGCGGCGGGGCGCGTCGCCGCTGCACGCGACGCCGGAGTACGAGGAGTACCTGCTCCAGCAGTGGGAGCGCGGCGCGTTCGGCGCGTTCTGGCGGCAGCTCGGCCTGTTCGGGCGCGGCTACTACGACCGGTTCCCCGACGTGCCGAGCCTGCACATGGTGAGCTGGTACGACCCGTACATCCGTACCGCCGTGGAGAACTTCCAGGAGCTGAGCGCCTGCAAGACGAGCCCGGCCTACCTGGTGGTGGGCCCGTGGACGCACGGCGCGCGCAGCGTCCCGTTCTCCGGCGACGTCGACTTCGGCGAACGGGCCACCCTGGACGGCAACCTCGCCCCCGACTACTGGGAGTTCCGCGCCCGCTGGTTCGCGCGGCACCTCGGCACCGAGCCCGGCACCGCCGACACGCCGGACGGCCCGTCCGACCCGTCTGCCCCGTCCGGCTTCGACGCTTCGGACGGCTTCCCGCGCGTCCGCTACTTCCTCATGGGCGGAGGCAGCGGTCGCCGCAACGGCGACGGACGCCTGGAGCACGGCGGCCACTGGCGCACCGCGGCCGCGTGGCCCCCGCCCGAGTCGTCCCCGCTGCGCCTGTACCTGCGGCGCGCCGGAACGCTCACCGAGGCGCCTCCGGACCCCGGCGCGGACGACCACCTGGAGTACGACTTCGATCCGGCGGACCCGGTGCCCACCATCGGCGGGCAGATCACCTCGGGGGAGCCGGTCATGGTCGGCGGGGCGTTCGACCAGTGCCCGACCGAGGACACGTTCGGCTGCGAGCCGCCCTTCCTGCCGCTGTCGAGCCGTCCCGACGTGCTGGTCTTCCAGACCGGGCCGCTGGAGGAGGACGTCGCGATCGCCGGTCCGGTCGAGGTGCGGCTGTCGGTGTCGTCGAGCGCGCCGGACACCGACTTCACCGCCCGCCTCATCGACGTGCACCCGCCGAACGAGGACTATCCGAACGGCTACGCCATGAACCTCACCGACGGCATCCTGCGCTGCCGGTACCGGAACTCCTACGAGCGGCCCGAGCCCATGGTCCCCGGCGAGGTGTACGCGATCACGGTCACCGTTCCCGACACCGCGAACCTCTTCGCCAAGGGGCACCGGATCCGGTTGGACGTGTCGTCCAGCAACTTCCCGCGCTTCGACGTCAACCCCAACACGGGGGGCTCGGAGGCCGACTCCCGGCGGCGCGTCGTCGCCGTCAACCGGATCTGGCTCTCGCCGGAGCACCCGTCCTGGCTGGCGGTGTCCAAGCTGCCCGCCGAGCCCGGGACGTCCGCCGAGCCCGGGACGTCCGCCGAGTCCGGGACGTCCGGTGGCTAGACTCCAGCCGTGGTCGTAACGCTCGATGTCGAAGGGGCGCGGGCGTCGCACTTCGTCGCCGGGACCTCACCGCTCGCGGAGCTGATGGCCTGCCTGCACACGCTGGCCGAGCCCGAGCACCACCCGGAGTCCCGCGAGTGGCTGGCGCGGGTCCGCGACGGCCTGCCCGGCACGCTCGTCCAGGCGCTGAACTACCACGCCCCGCTCTGGGCCCGGTACCGGTGCCGGCTGTTCTACCCGGTCCAGCCGCCGCTGGACCGGTCGCTGCCCGCCGAGCTGGACGCGCTGCGCCGGCTCGACCCGCGGACGTTCGCGCAGCTCGCGGCGTACGCGATCCGCGGGATGACCTTCGCGGGCGCGGGCGAGATCGCCGGCGGGGCGGCGCAGCGGTCGTTCATCCGGGCCAGCGAGCGGCACTCGTTCTCGCGGGGGAGCTGGCCCGCGCCCTGGTGGACGACCCCGAGCGGTTCCGCGACGGGCTCGTCGAGACGGTCGAACGGTGCGCGGCGGCGTTCTTCGACGCCGAGTGGCGCCGCATCGGGCCCGGCCTGAAGGACACCGCCGCGAAGGTCGGCGCCCAGCTCCGCAGGGAGCCGCCGAGCACCGTGCTGACCTCGGTCACCCCCACGGCCACCGGCACCGAGCGGCCCGCGCGCGTCCACTACGACAAGCTCCAGTCGGGCGTCGGGAAGGTCAGCGACCGGGGCTGCTTCCTCATCCCCACCCTGCACGGCTGGCCCCACCTCATCCTCAAGCTGGACGAGACCGATCTGCCGCTCGTCGTGCACTTCATCGCGGGGGACTGGGAGCAGCGCCCCGGCGTCCCCCAGTCCCTGATCCGCGACCGGCTGGCGGCGATCGCCGAGCCCGGCCGGTTCGAGATGTGCCGGCACCTGCTCGGCGAGCCGATCACCACGTCCGAGCTGGCGAAGCGGATGGGGGTCTCCGAACCGCAGGTCTCCCGCCATCTGAAGCGCCTGCGCCAGGTCGGCCTGGTCACCTCCCGCCGGGAGGGCCGCATGATCTACCACCGCCTGCACCCGCAGCTGGTGCTGTCGCTGGGGTCGGACGTCCTCACCGCGATCATGCGCTGAGGCGGGCGCGGGTCAGCGCAGCACGGAGATGTGCACGTGGTCGTAGTGGTTCTGGGTGATGCTGCCCCGGTCCTCCATCGGCCGCCAGCCGGGGAAGCGGATGTTCCAGATGTGCTGGCGCCAGATCACGTACGAGATGCCGAGGCGCCGCGCGTTGCTGATGGCGTACTGCGCGACCTGGTCGCCGTGCCGCCGCGCGCTCGCGCTCGGCATCGCCCCGCCGGTGCTCTCCATGAAGTCGCAGGCCCGGCCGTCGCCGTGGTCCTGCGGGTCGCCGCTGCCGCGGTAGCAGCCGATGGCCGGGAACGGCCCGAACATCCCGTCGACCGCCATCACCACGTTCCGCATGGTCGGCGTCATCATGTTGCCGGTGATCGGGGAGCGGGCCCCGCCGACGCCGTCCGGACGCCCGGTCACCCGCGGCGGCTGCTTCGGCGCCTTCGCCTTCGAGGGCGTGCCGGACGACGCGCCGCCGAGCCGGGCGACCTTCGTCCCGCGCGGCAGGATGCCCTTGAGCCGCTTGGCGAGCTTCTTGGCGTCGGCCTTCGGCGCGCTCAGCACCAGGCCGTTGCCGTCCGGCATCCCGAGCGTGCGGGCCTGCGCCCGCGACACGACCGCGTCGACGTCGCCGATGCCCATCGAGGCGTACGCGCCGACCCTGACCTGGCCGGGCTTCGCGGTGCTGCCCGCCGGGACGACCTGCCCGAGCGGCAGCGACCCGTCCTGGCTCAGCCCGAACGACACGGCGAGGCCGCCCGTCGCGACCGTCTGCCAGAGCTGGTCGGACTCGGCGGTCTGCCGCGGCGCGAACGCCCGGAACGTGGAGGGGTCCACGCCGAGCAGCCCGACCCGGCGGCCCGCGACCTGCGCGCGGGCGGCGTCCACGACCGCCACGCCGGTGACGCCCTTCAGCCGCCGGGCCTTCGCCACCGCCTCCGGCGGCAGCGTGCCCGTCCCGGCGATCAGCAGGTCGGGGGTGAGGCGCCTGGTCAGCGGCGCCACGGGCGGCGGCCCCGGCGCGGCCCCGCCGGCGACCGAGACCAGGTCGCCCGTGCCGTGCCGTTCGCCGCCGTCGCCGCCGACCCGGCCGCTGACGAGCAGTGCCACGTCGGCGGCCAGGGTGAGGGCGACCGCCGCCCCGACCACGACCGGCAGCGTCCCGCTCACCCGCCGTGCCCGCCCCGCGCCGCGCGCCGCCCCCGCCGTCGCCGACCCACGCTTTCGCACCTGGCCTCCGGTCCTTTCGCCGTGCCGGTCACAATGCCGGGCCGCGGCGAGGAGGGGCTCGCCACCGATCACGTGTCCTGCGTCGCATCGTAGACAGCCCGCCGCGCATCCGGGAAGTGCGGCCCGGCGGGTCAGAGCCCGGCGTCGCGGCCGATGATCTCCTTCATGATCTCGTTGGAGCCGGCCCAGATCCTGGTGACGCGGGCGTCCATCCAGGCGCGGGCGACGCGGTACTCGCGCATGTAGCCGTAGCCGCCGAACAGCTGCACGCAGCCGTCGATGACCTCGTTCTGGACGTCGGAGGACCACCACTTGGCCTTGGAGGCGTCCACCGCGGTCAGCTCGCCCGCGACGTGCGCGGCCAGGCACTGGTCGACGAACGCCTGCGCCACGTCCAGCTTGGTGATCAGCTCGGCGACCAGGAACTTGTTGTGCTGGAACGCGCCGATCGGCCGCCCGAACGCCGTGCGCTCCTTGACGTAGTCGACCGTCTCCTCCAGGACGCCGCGCGCGTGCGCCACGTTGGCGATCGCGCACGACAGCCGCTCCTGGGGGAGCCGCTCCATCATGTGGACGAAGCCCCGGTCCAGTTCGCCGATCAGGTGGGAGGCGGGGACGCGGACGTTCTCGAAGAACAGCTCGGAGGTGTCGGCCTCGGGCTGGCCGACCTTGTCGAGCTTGGCGCCGCGGGTGAACCCGGGCGTCCCGGCCTCGACGCCGAACAGCGAGATGCCCTTCGCGCCGCGCTCGGGGTCGGTCTTGGCGGCCACGATGACCAGGTCGGCGTGGCCGCCGTTGGTGATGAACGTCTTCGAGCCGTTGATCACCCAGGAGTCGCCGTCGCGGACGGCGGTGGTCCTCAGCGCCGCGAGGTCCGAGCCGCCGGACGGCTCGGTCATGCCGATCGCGGTGACCAGCTCGCCCGTGCAGAAGCCCGGCAGCCACCGCTTCCCGGCCTCCTCGGTGGCCAGCTCCAGCAGGTACGGGGCGCAGATATCGATGTGGATGCTGACGATCGAGTTGTACGCCGCCGCGACCCGCGCCAACTCCTCGCCGATCACCGCGTTGAACCGGAAGTCGCCCGCGCCCTGCCCGCCGTGCTCCTCTGGCACCTGCATGCCGAGCAGGCCCTGGCGGCCCGCCTCCAGCCACACCTCGCGCCTGAGCATTCGCTCAGCGCGGATGTCCTCGTCGAGCGGGACCAGGGTGCGCTGCACGAACTGCCGTACGGACTCCCTGAACAGCTCGTGGTCGGGTTCGAAGACGGTACGGCGCATGGTGGACTCCTCCTGGTTCGGGCGATTCGGCGGCCAGTCTACTGAGCGATCGCTTACCATCGTCGGGTGAGCCCCAGCGACGAGATCTGGTCCGCGGTGACGCCCGAGGCGTCCCGGCGGCTGCTGGCCGCCGCCGTCGAGTCGTTCGCCGAGCTCGGCTACCACGGCACCTCCACCCGGCACATCGCGGCGGGCGCGGGGATGAGCGCCGGCGCGCTGTACGTGCACTACCGCACCAAGGCCGACCTGCTGTTCCGCATCGCGCTGCTCGTGCACGAGTCGGTGCTGGAGGCGCTGCGCGGGTCGGTCGAGGGCGTGCCGGGGCACGCGCGGCGCGTCCGGGCCCTGATGTACGCGTTCGCCCGCTGGCACGCCCGCCACCACCGCGCCGCCCGCGTCATCCAGAACGAGCTCGGCGCGCTGGAGGACGAGCACGCCCGCCGGATCGCGGCCCTGCGCCGCCGCGTCCGCGCCCTGCTCCACGACGAGGTGCAGGCGGGCGTCGCCGCCGGGGCGTTCGACGTGGCCGACGTCGCGGGGACGAGCCGCGCGCTCGCCTCCCTCGCCATCGACGTGTGCCGCTGGTACCGCCCGGAGGGGCCGAGCTCGCCCGAGGAGATCGGGGCGCTCACCGCCCATCTGGCGGCCCGGATCCTGCGCTGCGAGGACGGCGCGGCCTGAGCGCGCGGTCAGGCGCGGCGGGCGGGGCCCGGCGGGACGGTCAGTCCCACCAGAACGACCAGGAGGTTTTGCCGCGGATCTCCTCGGCGTAGCCGGCGAGGGTGCCGGGGCCCTGGAAGAGGATGTCGGGCAGAACGCCCAGTGCTCCGCGGCGACGTGGACGGCGTGGCGGGTCGTGACCGGCGGGGCGGCGACGCTCAGGTCGAGGGTGTTGAAGCCGAGGCCGACGACGCGGGCGCCGAAGCGGTCCTCCCAGCTCCGGACGACCGCCGCGAGGGGAGCGGTCCACTCGTTGTGGTTGAGGGCGCCCTGCCAGCCGACGGCGGCGAGGGCGTCGGCGCCGCGGTCCACGGCCGACAGGCCGAGGGACAGGCCGCGGGAGGCGAGGTGCCGGGCGTGCCGGTCGGCCATGGCCCCGGGGTCGTCCACCGGCACGCCGGGGGCGGCGGGGCCGGGGCAGTGCCGCCCGTACGGGGCGAGGTCCTCGTGCTCCTCCTCGTCGGCCTGGTCGGCCCAGTCGGCCCACACCTCGTACATGAACGCGGCGGGCGCGTAGTTGTCGACGTCGGCGACCGGCTCGGGCGCGACCTGCCCGGCGGCCCAGGGCTGGTCGGAGTCGTCCAGGAGCAGCGGCCACAGGCCCGACGCCTCGTGCTCGGCGCGCACGCGGGGCCACAGGTCGGCGGTGACGGGCTCGTCGCTCACCCAGAACGCCGGCCGCATGAGGAGCTGCCGCTGCGGGTAGCCGGGGTCGGGCCACACGACGTCCCCGGCGGGCAGCGTCACCGACAGCGCCCGCCCGACGGCGTCGTCGGCGAACAGCTGGGAGAGGTCGCCCGGCAGGTGCCGCCGGAGGTCCAGGTCATCCATTTCACGCCGTTCCGGTACAGATCGTGCCAACGGGATCTTGGCACTCCGAGATGGTAACGGCGTCGGGGGCGCCTGGGGGACCGGCCGCCAGGTTCGGTCGCCGGTCCGGGCGGGCGCGAGCGGTCCGGACGCCCCGGCGCCCGCCGCCGACCAGCGCACTCGGCGCGGCGGGCGTTCGGCGGCGGGTGCTCGGCGGCGGGCGGTCAGCGGCGGGCGTTCACTGGCCGTCCGCGTTCGCGGCGCCGCGCAGCAGGGACCGCGCCGGCACGAGGACGGCCGCCGCGCCGGACGCGGCCACCACGAGCAGCAGGGCAGCGCACATGAGCGGCGGAACGGTCGGCAGCGGCAGCCCGCTCACGGCCGTCGCGAGCGCCAGGAGGGTGACGGCCGCGATGAGGACGCCGGTCGCGATGCCCGTCCCGAGGACGATCGCGGCCTCCAGCCGCAGCATCCGCATCACCTGCCGCCGCGTCGCCCCGACCAGGCGCAGCAGCGCGAACTCGCGCCGCCGCGCGGCCGTCGCGAGGGCCAGGGTGGTGACGACGCCGATGAGGACGAACCCGGCGATCGCCGCGACGACCACGTAGTTCACCACGCCCTGGAGGCGGAGCTGCTCGGACAGCCGCGCGCCGAGCTCGTCCGGGCCCGCCGCCCGCACGCCCGCGTAGCGCGCCGCGACCGGCGACAGGTCCGCCCTGCCCCGGACGAGCACGTGGTCGTCCAGCGGCGACGCCGCGTGCGCGGCCACCAGGTCGTGCGGCAGCAGCAGGTCGCCGAACCCGAGGCCCCGGTCGTAGATCGCGACCACGCGGGGCTCGATCCGGGTCCCGTCGCCGAGCCACATCGTCTTGACGGACCCGACGTGCAGACCGCTCGCGACGTCCCGGCTGAGCGCGACGGCCCGGCCGCGCAGGTCTGCGAGGCGCCCGGACGACACCTTCGGGTCCATGGTCCGTTCGGCGTCGGGCGACACGCCCCGGGCGGTCAGGGACCGCAGGTTCCTGTCGCCCAGCTCCTTCACGGTCATCACGACCGTCGTGTTCTTGACGGCCGTCGCGGCGGTCACGCCGGGCAGGGCCCGCGCCGCGTCCGCCGCCCCCGCCGGGACGCCGGGCCCGGCCGAGACCAGCACCCGGTCGGCGCGGTTCCCGTCCGCCGCCTGGGCCTTCGTCGTGTGGACGACCGTGGACTGCGCGAAGAGCTGCGTCCCGGCGAACGCCACGGCGAGCGCGACCGGCGTGATGATCGACCCGGCCCGCAGCGCGGCGGCCGCCGCGCCGTGCACCGCGAGCCGTCCCGCCACCGGCGACACCCGGCGCGCCGCGCCGCCGAGGACCCGCGTCCCGAACCGGGCGATCAGCGGGCCGAGCAGCGCCGTCGCCACGATCAGCGCGATCACCAGGCCGCCGACCGAGGTCGTCGCCGCGGGTCCGGTGGCGGTCGTGGAGAACCCGAGCGCGTTCAGCCCGAGGACGAGGAACACCGCGCCCGTGATCGTCCGCCAGCGGGGCAGCGCGGCCGGCTCGGCGGCCGCCTCGCCGAGCGCCTCGACGGGCCTGATCCGGGTGAGGCGGAGCGAGGCGAGGAACGCGCTCGCCGTCCCGGCGAGGAGCGTCGCGGCGAACCCGGCGAGGGCGGGCAGCGGGCTGAGCGCGAGCCCGAACCCGTCCGGTACCGCGCCCTCGTGCCGCATCAGCCCGTACATCAGCGCGCCGGCGGCGAGCGACAGCGGCGCGCCGAGCAGCGCGGCGGGCAGCGCGATCCGGAACGTCTCGCGGACGACCGTCCGGCGCACCTGCCCCGGCGTCGCGCCCACCGCCCGCAGCAGCGCGAACACGCGCGCCCGCTCCCGCACCGACAGGGCGATCAGCCCGCTGACCACCACGAGCATCACCAGCACGGAGATCGCGGCGAACGCCGCCCCCACGTCCAGGAGGTCCGGGCGGGCCGCCGCCACCGAACGGTCCTCGACGTCGCCCCGCGCGTCCCCGGTCGCGACCGTCGCCCCGGCGGGCGCGGCCTTCCGCAGCGCCCCGGTGTCGACCTTCCCGTCCGCGAGGACGGCGAGCGCGTCGGCCTGCCCCGGGTGGCCGCTGAGCGCGGCGGCGGCCTGCGGCGCGAAGTACGCCGCCGGAGGCCCGCCGGGCGCGACCAGGCCCGTCACCCGGTACGGGCGCGGGACGTCCCCGATCTGGAGGCGGACGACCGCCCCGGCCTCCACCCCCGCGCGCGCGTCGAGCGCGACCTCGCCGGGCGCCTGCGGGGCCCGTCCCGCGCTCAGCCTGGACGGGCGGAGGGCCGCGGAGTCCCAGCCGTGCCCGTCCAGCACCCGCCCGGCGCCGGCCACCACGGGGAACGACACGTCCGGGACGACCGCGCGCACGCCGGGCACGGCCCGCAGCCGCTCCGCCGCCGACACCGGCAGGCGCGCGGGCTCGGTCAGCGGCCTGCTCTGCTTCTCCGGGTCCGACCCGGGACGCTTCATCACGCGCTCGATCTTCTGCGGCCCCGTCACGACCGCCTTGGCCGCGCCGTACCGCTCGACCGGGGCGTGCGCCCGCAGCGCGGACTCCACGAGCACCCCGCACGCGCCCACGAGGACGGTCGCGAACACCAGCGCCACGAACGCTCCGACGTACGCGCCCTTCCCCGCTCCGAGCGGGCCCCGCACCGACCTCTTCCCGGCCTTTCCCGCCTTCCCCGCCTTCACGGCGCTCTTCTC
The DNA here is from genome assembly GCF_009793335.1 of Actinomadura sp. J1-007. Classification (GTDB taxonomy): domain Bacteria; phylum Actinomycetota; class Actinomycetes; order Streptosporangiales; family Streptosporangiaceae; genus Spirillospora; species Spirillospora yumaensis. The sequence continues at coordinate 532,316 of NZ_WING01000002.1, forward strand.
CGCACGCTTCTCCGCCTTCGCGGCGGCCTTCGCGGCGCGCTTCTCCGCGCGCTTCTCCGCGCGCTTCACAGGGACTCCCAGCGGGCCGCGACGGACGCGGCGGACGGGGACGCCAGCTCTTCCACGATCCGGCCCCGGTCCAGGAACAGCACCGAGTCGGCCCACGCGGCGGCGGCCGGGTCGTGCGTCACCAGGACCACGGTCTGCCCCGTCTCGTCGACCGTCTCGCGGAGCAGGCGCAGCACCTCGCGCGCCGTCCGCGGGTCCAGGGCGCCCGTCGGCTCGTCCGCGAAGACGACCTCGGGCCGCGTCACCAGCGCGCGGGCGAGGGCCGCGCGCTGCTGCTGCCCGCCCGACAGCTCCGACGGGCGGTGCCCGAGCCGGTCGCCGAGCCCGACCCGCCGCACCACCTCGTCCAGCCAGGCCGGGTCCGCCCGCGTCCCGCCGAGCTGGAGCGGCAGCGTGATGTTCTGCTCGACGTCCATGGAGGGGACCAGGTTGAACGACTGGAACACGAACCCGATGCGCTCCCGCCGCAGGCGCGTCCGCTTGGCCTCCGACAGCCGCCCGATGTCGGTCTCCCCGATCCGCACCGTCCCGGAGGTCGGCCGGTCGAGCCCGGACGCGCAGTGCAGGAACGTGCTCTTGCCCGACCCCGACGGCCCCATCACGGCGGTGAACCCGCCGCGCGGGAACGGCCAGGTGACCCCGTCGAGCGCCGTCACCGGCCCGTACGTCTTCGTGACCGACTCCAGGCGCACCGCGTACGTGGTCGCCTCGGCCGTCAGCATCGTCATGTCCCCTCCGTGGAAAGCCCGTTCACCTGGACGAACCTAGGTTTCGGGCGGGTCCCGGCACATGGGCGCGCCCTCCCGAATCGGGGGTGTAGCCCGCTACACCACGGGCCCGGGGGCCCGCCCCGGTGCGGGATCCGGGCGCTCGCATACGGTGAGCGCGAGGAGATATGAGACACGGACTGGAACGCAGCAGGGACGCCACGCGCTACCTGGTCGGCGGCCTGCGCACGGCGCTGCCCGCACTGGCCGGGCTCTGCCTGCTGCCCCTCGCCGTCCTCGCCGCGCTCCTGCTGGTCACGCTCCCGTGGCTGCCGGAGATCGTCCGGCCGCTGCGGGCGCTCGCCAACAGCGAGCGGCGGCGCGCGGGAGCGGCGCTCGGGCGGGAGATCCCCCGGCCGTACGAGCCCCCGCGCGGGACCGCGGTCGAGCAGTCGATGCGGCTGCTGAGGTCGATGTCCACCTTCCGGGACGCCGCCTGGATGACCGTGCACGGCCTCACGGGCCTGATCGCGGCGGTGATGGCCGTCGCGCTGTGGCCCGCGCTGGCGTTCTCGCTGTCGCTGCCGCTGTGGTGGTGGGCCGCGCCGGACGGCTCGCAGTCGGCGTTCGTCGTGCTCGACAGCTGGCCGAAGGCGCTGACGCTGCCGTTCGTCCAGGCGGCCCTGGAGGCGGCCCTGCTCTGGTGGGCGGTCCCGGCGTTCGCGCGCGGGCAGCGGCGCCTCGCGGAGGTCCTGCTGCGCCCGACCCGCCGCAGCAGCCTGACCGAACGGGTCGAGCAGCTCGCCGAGACCCGGGCCGGGGCGCTGGAGGCGCACGGCGCCGAACTGCGCCGCATCGAGCGCGACCTGCACGACGGCACGCAGGCCCAGCTCGTGGCCGTCGCGCTGCGGCTCGGCCTCGCCGACCGCAGGTTCGACGCCGACCCGGACGCGGCGCGGGCGCTGTTCCTGGACGCCCGCGACGGCGTCGAGGAGGCCCTGACCCAGCTCCGGACGGTGATCCGCGGCATCTACCCGCCGATCCTGTCCGACCGGGGGCTGCCGGGCGCGCTGCGCGCCCTGTCCTCGGGCCAGCCGATCCCGATCGACCTGGACGTCGCCGAGGACACCCGCGACGTCCCCGCCGCCGTCGAGGCCGCCGCCTACTTCGTGGTGGCCGAGGCGCTGACGAACGTCGCCAAGCACAGCGGCGCGCGGCACGCCCTGGTCCGCGTCCGCCGAGGCGATTCGCGCCTGGAGATCACCGTGCGGGACGATGGGAAGGGCGGCGCCGACCCGGCGCGCGGCAGCGGCCTGGCGGGCATCCGCCGCCGCGTCGCCGCGCTCGACGGCGTCACCCGGATCGACAGCCCCGACGGGAAAGGCACGGCCCTCGACGTGGAACTGCCATGCGGATCGTGATCGCCGAGGACAACGTCCTGCTCCGCGAGGGCCTGGTGCTGCTGCTCAGCACCGACGGCCACGAGGTCGTCGCCGTCGCGGGCACCGGCCCCGAGGTGCTCCCGGCGCTGCTGGAGCACCGGCCCGACGTGGCCGTCCTCGACGTCCGGCTCCCGCCCGGCTTCCGCGACGAGGGGCTGCGCGCGGCGATCGGGGCCCGCAAGGCGCTGCCCGGCCTGCCCGTCCTCGTGCTGTCGCAGTACGTCGAGGAGACCTACGCCGCCGAGCTGCTCGCGGGCGGCGCGGAGGGCGTCGGCTACCTGCTCAAGGACCGGGTCAGCCGGGTCGGCGAGTTCCTCGACGCCCTGGAGCGCGTCGCCGCGGGCGGCACCGCCCTGGACCCCGAGGTCGTCGCGCAGCTCATGACGGCCCGCCGCGACCCCCTCCAGGCCCTCACCCCGCGCGAGCGGGAGGTGCTGGCGCTGATGGCCCAGGGCCTCGACAACGCGACGATCGCCTCCACGCTGGTGATCACCGAGCGGTCGGTCAGCAAGCACATCGGCAGCGTCTTCCTGAAGCTCGGCCTGCCCCGAGCGACAGCGGCCACCGCCGCGTCCTCGCCGTGCTCGCCTACCTCAACTCCTGACCGTCCCCGCCGCCCCGGGAGGGCCCGGAGGCCCCGCCGCGCCCGCCGCCCCGCCGCGCCCGCCGCGCCCGCCGTCCCGGGAGGGCCCGCGAGCGGCGCGAGGCCGTCCAGCAGGCAGGCGAGGCCCTGCGCGAACGCGGCGTCCCAGTCGTTGCCGCTGACGTGGCCGTGGGCGGCGAGGCTCGGGTAGCGGTCGCGGTGGGCGGCCAGGTGCGCGTCGGCCGCCTCGCGGACGGCCGCCTCGTCCTCCCCGGCGGAGCTGACCTGCATCAGCGCCGACCCGATCACGTAGTTGGCCAGCGCGTACGCCGCCGTCACGAGGGGCTGTCCGGCGAACCCGGCGGAGACCAGCGCGGCGTGCAGGAACTCCGTGCGCGCCAGCACGTTCGGCCCGAGCAGGGGACGCCCGAGCACGGACGCCGACCACGGATGGCGCAGCATCGCCGCCCGCCAGCCGCCGATCAGGGCCGTCACGTCCGCCCGCCAGTCCGCGGCCTCGGGCAACTCGACCTCGCCGAAGATCGTGTCGAGGGCCAGGTCGAGCACGTCGTCCTTGGTCCTGACGTGCCAGTAGAGCGTGGTGGAGCCCGTGCCGAGCCGTTCGGCGAGGCGCCGCATCGTGAGGCGGGCGGCGCCCTCCTCGTCCAGCAGCGCCACCGCCTCCGCGGCGATCCGCTCGCGGCTCATCGGCGGGCCCTCGCGGCGCGGGCGGGCCGTTCGCAGCCAGACGCTCTCGGTCATGCCGCCGGAGTCTAGTACGTTGGGCGTGTACCGGATCGTCGGTCCAGTAACTCGAACACCGTACGAGGAGCGTTGGTGGGACATGTCGAGGTCAGCCGGCTGACCTATGCGCTGCCCGACGGGCGGCCCCTGCTGGACGACGTCTCGTTCCGCATCGGGGAGGGCGCCAAGGGGCCCTCGTCGGCCCGAACGGGGCGGGGAAGACCACGCTGCTCAGGCTCGTCGCGGGCGATCTCGCGCCCGCCCGGGGACCGTGGTGAGCGGCGGCGGGCTCGGCTTCATGCGGCAGTTCATCGGCGGCGTGCGGGACGGGCGGACCGTCCACGACCTGCTGCTGTCGGTCGCCCCCGCGCGCGTGCGCGAGGCCGCGGCCGAACTGGCGCGCGCCGAGGCGGCGCTGGACGACGGGGAGCGCAGCCAGCTCGCGTACGCGCAGGCCATCGCCGACTACGGCGACGCGGGCGGCTACGAGATGGAGGTCGTCTGGGACACCTGCACGACGGCGGCGCTCGGCCTGCCGTTCGACACGGCCGCGGCGCGCGGCGTGGGGACGCTGTCGGGCGGCGAGCAGAAGCGCGTCGTCCTGGAGGCGCTGCTGAGGGGCCCCGACGAGGTCCGGCTCCTGGACGAGCCCGACAACTACCTGGACGTTCCGGGCAAGGAGTGGCTCGCCGAACGGCTGACCGCCGCGGCCAAGACCGTCCTGCTCGTCTCGCACGACCGCAGGCTCGTCGCGGACGTCGCCGACCGGATCGTGACCGTCGAGTCCCGCGACGTGTGGGTGCACGGGGAGGGTTCGCCGGGTACGCGCGGGCGCGGCGTGAGCGCACCGACCGGCTCCGCGAGCGCAAGCGGCGGTGGGACGAGGAGCACGCGCGGCTGCGGCGGGTCGCCGACACCCTGCGGCGGCGGGCCGCGGGCAACGACGCGGTCGCCTCGTCCTACCAGGCGGCGCGGACGCGGCTCGCGCGGTTCGAGGAGGCGGGCCCGCCGCGCGCCGCCCGAAGGAGCAGAACGTCCGGATGCGGCTCACCGGCGGCCGGACCGGTAAGCGGGCGCTCAGGTGCGAGGACCTGGAGCTGACCGGCCTGACGCGGCCGTTCGGCACGGAGGTCCTGTACGGCGAGCGCGTCGCGGTGCTCGGGGCGAACGGGTCGGGCAAGTCGACGTTCCTGCGGCTGCTCGCGGGCGCGGACGTCCCGTACGCGGGGACGTTCCGGCTGGGCGCGCGGGTCGTCCCGGGCACTTCGTCCAGACGCACACGCGGCCCGACCTGCACGGGCGCGCCCCGGCCGAGATCGTCATGGCGGAGCACGCCCTCACGCGCAACGACGCGATGGCGGCGCTGGCGCGCTACGAGCTCGCGCCCGCCGGCTCCCGCCCGTTCGAGACGCTGTCGGGCGGGCAGCAGGCGCGGTTGCAGATCCTGCTGCTGGAGCTGTCGGGCGCGACCCTGCTCCTGCTGGACGAGCCGACCGACAACCTCGACCTCGCCAGCGCCGAGGCCCTCCAGCAGGGCCTGGAGTCGTACGAGGGCACGGTGCTCGCGGTCACGCACGACCGCTGGTTCGCCGCGGCCTTCGACCGCTACCTGGTCTTCGGCGCGGACGGCGGCGTCCACGAGACGGGCACCCCGCTCTGGAACGAGCCCCGAGCGCCCCGCTGACGGGCCCAGGGTCAGCCGGGGAGGCCGTCGGCGTAGGCGGCGCCGAAGTTGCGGGTGGCCATGCGCTCCGCCTGGCCGAACCAGGCGGCGATCTCCTCCGGCTCGTGCCGGGGGAGCGCGGCGGTGGCCTCCTGGATGCGGGCGAGGGACGCGTGGGCGCGGTCGCGGACCGCGGCGAGGTCGACGCCGACGAGGCGCCCGTCGCGCTTGCGGACCACGCCGTCCACCAGGACCGTGTCCACGTCGGCGGCCGTGGACTGGAGCACCACCGAGCCGACCGGGTGGCTGGACGGGACGAGCCCGAGCCGCGGGCGCACCACGATCACGTCCGCCTTTTTGCCGGGGGTCAGCGAGCCGATCCGGTCGCCGAGGCCGAGGACGTCCGCGCCGTTCACGGTGCCCCAGGCGAGCGCGTCGCGGGTGCTGAGGCCGATCGTCCAGGGCATGGTCCCGGTCGCGTGCACGCGGTCGTTGTCGAGCATCCGCTGCGTCTGGAGCCCGAGCCGCATCTGCGAGAACAGGTCGCCGGACCCGACGCAGACGATGTCGGTGCTGACGCCCGGCGCGATCCCCGCGTCGATCGCGGCGCGGAACGGCGGATGCCCCATGCCCATCTGCATCTCGGTCTCCGGCGCGATGGTGACCTTGGCGCCGGTGTCGGCGAGCATCCGCCACTCCTGGCCGTCCAGCGCGGGGCAGTGGATGTGGACGTGGCCGGGCAGCAGCAGCCCGTGGTCGTCCATCTCGCGCAGGCCCTTGAGCAGGATCGAGGTCGTGGCGGCGGCCGTGTGCGAGGCGACCAGGACGCCGAGGTCGCGGGCGGCGCGGACCTCGGCGGCGGTGTCGGCGAACGGCACCGTGCCGAAGTCGCTGAGCAGCATCCCCATCCGGACCAGCCCGCCGTCGGACGACAGCGCCCCCGCGCGCAGCCGCCGGGCGTCCGCGATCCGGTCGGCGTGCGCGGCGAAGCCGGGCGGGCTGAAGTCGTACTTCTGCATCCCGTACGCGTAGACGGCGCGGATCCCGGCCTCCGCGAGCGCCTCCACGGCGGCGTCCGCGTGCGCGGGCGTGTTGACGCAGTCGCAGCAGTCCATGATCGTCGTGACCCCGGCGTCGAGCGCCTCCAGCGCCCCGACGAGGGAGGCGGTGCCGAGGTCGGCGGCCTGGAGGACCGAGCCCGTCCCGTAGAAGGTGGACGCGAGGAACTGCGGCAGCGACATGTCGGCCGACACCGCGCGCAGCAGCGCCATCCAGGTGTGCCGGTGGCTGTCCACCATGCCGGGCAGCACGAACCCGCCGGCCGCGTCGATCCGTTCGGCGTCCACGCCCGCGAACTCCTCGGCGTCCCGGGCCACGGCCGCGATCCGGTCGTCCTCGATCAGCACCGCGCCCCGGGCAGATCGCCCAGCGCGCCGTCCATGCTGATCACGTGGCCGCCGGTCACGACGGTGCGGGCGACGCTCATGGGGATGCCTCCTCGGGGTACGGGTCCGTGTCCGGCATATCGTGGGGCTCGCGGGGACGGCGCGGTAATGCCGCTTCTCCGCCGGGGGATAGCGGAACGGGTATAGCGCTCCCGCTCCGCGCGCCTCCGCTATAGCGCGCTCGTGATGCCACGCCGCCGGTTCGGTATTTGATCGGTATGCCCTCGCGGCGGGAGGCTGACCGGGACCAGGAGGGTACGCACACATGAAGACCGCAGTGATCGACGGCCGCAACATCGACTACGACATCACGGGCTCCGGGCCCGCCGGCGCCCCGGACCTGCTGCTGCTGAGCGGCTGGTGCCAGGACCACCGGCTGTTCGACCCGGTGCTGCCGCTGCTGGCCGAGCACCACCGGGTGATCCGCGCCGACTGGCGCTCGCACGGCTCCGACCGGACGCTGGACGGCGAGTTCGGCGTCCGGGAGATGGCCGACGACACGATCGCCCTGCTCGACCACCTCGGCGTGGAGCGGGTCGTCCCGGTCTCGACCTCGCACGGCGGCTGGGCCAACCTGGAGATCACCGACCGGCTCGGCGCCGCCCGGGTCCCGCGCACCGCGGTGATCGACTGGCTGGTGCTGCGGGCCGAGCCGGCGTTCCTCGCCGGGCTGCGCCTCGGGTACGACCCGGAGCGGTGGCGCGAGGGGCGGCAGGGGCTGTTCGACATCTGGCTCGCGATGGCCGACTGCCCGCCCGTCAAGCACCACCTCGAAGAGGAGATGGCGAAGTTCGACCCGGAGCTGTGGCGGCTGTCGTGCCGGGTGATCGAGGACGCGTACGCCACGCACGGCTCGCCGCTGGAGCGGATGGCCGAGATCAAGGAGCCGCGGCCGATCGCGCACCTGTTCTCCCAGCCGCTGGTGGAGTCCTACCGCGCCGCGCAGCGCGACTTCGCCGCCGAGCACCCGTGGTTCGAGCCGCACTGGATCGACGGGGAGACGCACTTCCCGACCCTGGAGTCCCCGCGCGCGGTCGCCGACCTGATCACGGAGTTCGCCGCGAAGGCCGACCGGTGACCCCGGGCGGCGGGCCCGGCGGAGCGCCCGGCGTCCCGGCGGGCCTGGACGACTGGCCGGGCCGGGAGCTGTCGGACGAGGAGCTCGACGTCGCCTACAACGTGCGGCGCAAGGCCGGGCCCGACCTGTTCGCGCGGCACATGGAGCGCTACCGCGCCGAGTCGGACGCGGCGGTCGACGGGCTGCCCGGCCGTCCCGGCGTCGTCTACGACGAGGCGAGCGGCGAGCGCCTCGACGTGTGGGGGCGGACGGCTCCGGCCCGCGGCCCGCGTTCGTCTGGATCCACGGCGGCTACTGGATGGCGCTGTCGCGGCACGACTCGGCGAACATGGCGCGGATGCTGCACGCCGAGGGCGTCGCGACCGTCGTCCCCGACTACACGCTCGCGCCGGAGGCGACGCTGGAGGAGATCGTCCGCCAGGTGCGCGCGTCGGTCGCGTGGGTGTACCGGCACGGCCGCGAGCACGGCCTCGACCCCGACCGCATCGTGGTCGGCGGCAGCTCGGCCGGCGGCCACCTCACCGGCATGACCATGGTGGACGGGTGGCAGGCCGGCCTCGGGCTGCCCGCCGACGTGGTGAAGGCCGCGCTGCCGATGAGCGGGCTGTTCGACCTGCGCCCGCTGACCCGCGTGTACGTCAACCAGTACGTCCACCTGGACGTGCCGCGCGCCGCCGCGCTCAGCCCGGCGCTGCTGCCCGCCTCGCGGCGCGTCCCCGCCGTGTTCGTCAGCCCCGAGCACGACGGCCTCGGGTTCCTCGACCAGTCGCGCCGCTTCCAGGCGCACTGGGGGAACGGGGAGCTGCTCGCGGTCGAGGGCCGCGACCACTTCGACGTCGTTCTCGACCTCGGCGACCCGGACACCTCGGCGAGCCGCGCCCTGCTGGCCCTGATCCGCGCCCTCTGATCCGCGCCCTCTGAGGCGAGCGCCCGCGCCCGCCCGCGCCCCCGCGAGCGCAGGGGGCGCGGCGCGGTCATGCGCCGGCGGGGTCGTCCACCAGGTCGTAGATCTCGGCGGCGCGCTGGCGCAGGTGGTCGAGCATGAGCCGGGCGGACGGGGTGAGCGAGCGCTGGGCCGGGAGCGTCACGCCGACCTGCCGCCGGACGGCCTCCAGCCCGACCGGCAGCGGCGCGATCTCCGCGTCGGTCCGGGCGACCAGCTCCGGCAGCGCCGCGATCATGTCGGTGTCGCGCACGAGCGTGCGGACCGTGAGCACCGAGGTGCACTCGACCAGGTTCGCCGGGGGGACGAGGCCCGCGCCGGTGAACATCTGCTCCAGCTCGCGCCGCAGGGCCGTCTGCTCCAGCGGCAGCACCCACGGGTAGTCGAGCAGGTCCTCCAGCGTCAGGCCCGCGCGGGACCGGGCCGGGTGCCCGAGCCGCGCGACGAGCCGTACGGGCTCGCTGTAGAGGGTGATCTGGCGCAGCCCGCGCACGTCCTCGATCGGGTTGAGGCGGCCGAGGATCAGGTCGATCTCGCCGTCGAGCAGGCGCGGGACCTGCGCGTCGAACGTGGCCTCCTGGACGACCACGGTGATGCCCGGCCGGCTCCGCTTGAGCGTGGCGATCGCGCGCGGCAGCAGGACGTTGGACCCGGCGAGCAGCGTGCCGATCGTGACCGTGCCGACGTCGCCGTCCGCGAGGCCGGTGATCCGCTCGCCCGCGCGGCGCAGCTCGGCGAGGACGGCCCGCGCGTGCTCGACGAACGCGTCGCCGAACAGCGTGGGCGTCACCCCGCGCGGCCCGCGGGTGAACAGCTCCACGCCGAGGATGTGCTCGACCTCGCGCAGGCTGCGGGTCACGGCGGGCTGGGCGAGGTGCAGGTGCTCGGCGGCGCGCAGCACGCTCCCGTGGTCGGCGATGGCCACCACCAGGACCAGGTGCCGCAGCTTGAGCCGCCCGTTGAGCAGGTCGATCGCGCGCATACCGCCTTAGTATCACAGTCCCGTCATAGCTCGCGCCGCCGGACGTACCGAACGGTCATGCCAGGGTGCGGCCCTCCCGCTATCACCGAACGGTGATGTCAGACGTGGCAAAGGGTATTTGTCAGGCATAGCTGTGCGGGCGGATGATCTCAGTGTCCGAACCGAGCAGGCGATGGAGGCAACGGGATGAAGGCGGAGCACTACGTCGGCGGGGTCTTCCGGGCGGACGGCCCCACGTTCCCGCTGATCACGCCCGTCGACGGCGCGGAGGCGGGGTCCGTCCCCGAGGCCACCCGCGAGGTCGTGGACGACGCGGTGGCCGCCGCGCGGGCCGCGCTCGCCGGGCCCTGGGGCGCGACGCCCGCCGAGGAGCGCGCCGCCGCCCTCCGGCGGATCGCCGACGGGATCCAGGAGCGGTTCGAGGAGTTCGTGGACGCCGAGGCCGCCGACACCGGCAAGCCCCGCGAGCTGGCGGCCACCGTCGACATCCCGCGCGCGATCGGCAACTTCCGCGCGTACGCCGACCTGCTCTACGCCCGCCCCGAACGGGCCTACACCACGCAGATCCCGGGCTGGAGCACCGGCACCGGGCAGGCGCTCAACTACACCGTCCGCCGCCCGCTCGGCGTCGTCGCGATCATCTCCCCGTGGAACCTGCCGCTGCTCCTGCTGACCTGGAAGGTCGCCCCGGCCCTCGCCGCCGGGAACGCGGTGGTCGCCAAGCCGTCCGAGGAGACCCCCTCCACCGCGACGCTCCTCGCCCAGGTCATCGACGCGGCGGGGCTCCCGGCCGGGGCGTTCAACCTCGTCCACGGGCACGGCGCGGACGCCGCCGGGGAGTTCCTCACCGGCCACCCGGGCGTGGACGCCATCGCGTTCACCGGCGAGTCCGCCACCGGCGCGGCGATCATGCGCAACGCCGCCGACCACGTCACGCCCGTGTCGTTCGAGCTGGGCGGCAAGAACCCCGCGCTCGTCTTCGCCGACGCCGACCTGGACGCGGCCGTCGAGGGGACGGTCCGGTCGTCGTTCACCCATTCCGGGCAGATCTGCCTGTGCACCGAGCGCGTCTACGTCGAGCGCCCGGTGTTCGAGGAGTTCGTGTCCCGCCTCGGAGAACGGGCCCGCGCGCTCGACGGGTACGGGCCGATGATCTCCGCGCAGCACCGCGACAAGGTGCTCTCGTACTACCGGCTGGCCCGCGAGGAGGGCGCCACGTTCGTCGCCGGGGGCGGCGCGCCGTCGTTCGGAGACGAGCGCGACGGCGGCTTCCACGTCGAGCCGACCGTCATCACCGGGCTGCCCGAGACCGCCCGCACCGTCCGCGAGGAGGTGTTCGGCCCGATCTGCCACGTCGCGCCGTTCGACACCGAGGACGAGGCGCTGCGGCTCGCCAACGACAGCCCGTACGGCCTCGCCTCCACCGTCTGGACCCGCGACCTGTCCCGCGCGCACCGCGTCGCGCCGCGGATCGAGACCGGGATCGTCTGGGTGAACTGCTGGAACCTGCGCGACCTGCGCACGCCGTTCGGCGGCGTCAAGGCTTCCGGCATCGGCCGCGAAGGCGGAGAGTACTCCCTGGACTTCTTCTCCGAGCCCGTCAACGTCTGCATCCAGATCTGAGAGCGAGCAGTGACCGAAACAGCGATTTCAACGATCGACGCGGCGGCCGAGCGCATCCTCGGCGCGTACGCGTCGGGCGTCCCGTGCGCCCCCGTCCGCGATCTGATCACCACGGCGGACGAGGCGTACGCCGTCCAGGAGCGCCTGACCGAGAGGTGGCTCGCGGACGGGCGCAGGCTGGCCGGCCGCAAGATCGGCCTGACCTCGAAGGCCGTCCAGAGCCAGCTCGGCGTGGACAGCCCCGACTTCGGGATGCTGTTCGCCGACATGGCCGTCCCGGACGGCGCGGAGATCCCCGCCGGGGCCGTCATGCAGGCCAAGGCCGAGGCCGAGGTCGCGCTCGTCCTGGAGCACGACCTCGTCCACGAGCGGCACACGGTCGCCGACCTGATCCGCGCCACCGCGTTCGCCCTCCCGGCGATCGAGGTCGTCGGGTCCCGCATCCGCGACTGGGACATCACCCTCGCCGACACCGTCGCCGACAACGCCTCGTGCGGGATGTACGTGCTCGGCAACCGCCCGGTCGCGCTCGCCGACGTGGACCTGCGCCTGTGCGGCATGGTCGTGGAGCGCCGCGGCGAGCAGGTCTCGACCGGCACCGGCGCCGCCTGCCTCGGCCACCCGCTGAACGCGGCGCTGTGGCTCGCCGACACCCTCGCCCGCCTCGGCCGCCCGCTCCGCGCGGGCGACACCGTCCTCACCGGCGCGCTCGGCCCCATGGTCGCCGCCGTCCCCGGCGACGTCCTGGAGGCCCGCGTGGACGGCCTCGGCGACGTCCGCGTCGCCTTCGCCGCGGAGGAGGAGTGATGGCCGACATCGCGAAGCTGGCCGACGCGCTCGACGCGGCCGTCCGGGACGCCCGCGCGATCCCGAAGCTGACCGAGCGCGACCCGTTCGACGTGGCGACCGCCTACCTGGTGCAGCGCGAGGTCATCGACCGCCGCAAGGCCCGGGGCGAACGGCTCGCGGGCGTCAAGATGGGCTTCACCAGCCGCGCCAAGATGGTCCAGATGGGCGTGGACGACGTCATCTGGGGCCTGCTCACCGACGCGATGGTGGTCGAGTCCACCGTGGACGCCTCGGCCCTGATCCACCCCCGGATCGAGCCGGAGATCGCGTTCCTGATCGGCCGCGAGGTCCGCTCGCCCGCCGACGCGGGCGCGGCCGTCGCCGGCGTCGCGGTCGGGTTCGAGGTGCTCGACTCGCGGTACGAGGACTTCAAGTTCACGCTGCCCGACGTGATCGCCGACAACGCGTCCGCCGCCGGGTTCGGGTTCGGCTCCTGGCACCCGCCCCGCGACCTCGCCAACGTCGGGCTGATCATGGAGATCGACGGCCGCGTCGCGCAGACCGGCTCGTCCGCCGCGATCCTCGGCGACCCGTGGCGCTCGCTGCGCGCCGCCGCGCGGCTGGCGCAGGAGGCGGGCATCGCGCTGGAGCCCGGCCACGTCGTCCTCGCGGGCGCCGCGACCGCCGCGGTCCCGCTGCCCGCGGGCGCGCACGTCCGCGTCACCGGCGCGGGCCTCGGCAGCGTGGAGGTGACGACGCGATGAGCGACGCGATCCTGGTCCAGGGCAAGGCGAAGCCGCGCGGCCGGTTCCCGCACCTCAAGCGGGCGGGCGACCTGGTGTTCGTGTCCGGGACGAGCTCGCGGCGGCCGGACGGCTCGTTCGCCGGCGCCTCGGCCGACCCGATGGGCGTCACCGACCTCGACATCCGCGAGCAGACCCGCGCGGTGGTCGAGAACATCCGCGACCTGCTGCGCGCCGCCGGCGGAGACCTGTCCGACGTCGTCAACGTGACCGCCTACCTGGTCAACATGAACGACTTCGGCGGCTACAACGAGGTCTACGGCGAGTACTTCGACGAGACCGGCCCGGCCCGCACCACCGTGGCCGTCCACCAGCTCCCGCACCCGCATCTGCTCATCGAGATCTCGTGCGTGGCCCATATCCCGCAGAGCACCGCCCCATCCGAGGAGGCCCGGCCATGACCCTGCCGAAACTGTCGTTCGGACAGCCGTTCAACTTCGAGGCGTGGATCGACGAGCACCGCCACCTGCTCAAGCCGCCGGTCGGCAACGTGCAGGTCTGGAACGAGGCGGGGCTGATCGTCATGGTGATCGGCGGCCCGAACCAGCGCACCGACTTCCACGACGACCCGACCGAGGAGTTCTTCTACCAGGTCAAGGGCGACATGGTGCTGCGCGTCATGGAGGAGGAGGGCAGGCCGCCGGTCGACGTGCAGATCAACGAGGGCGACGTGTTCCTGCTGCCCCCGCACGTGCGGCACTCCCCGCAGCGGCCGGTGCCCGGCTCCATCGGCCTGGTCGTCGAGGTGCCCCGTCCGGAGGGCGTGCAGGAGGCGTTCGAGTGGTACTGCGTGAAGTGCCACCACCTCGTGCACCGCACGCAGCTCCAGGTCCGCTCGATCGTGGACGACCTGCCGCCCGCGTTCCAGAAGTTCTACGACGGCGACCGCACCTGCCCGAACTGCGGGGCCGTGCACCCGGGCAAGAACTGGCCCGACGACATGGTCCCCAAGACCGCGCCCCGCGGCGCCTGACCCGTTCGCCTGGGGGACCGCCCCCCAGACCCCGAATCGCGGGGGAGGCCGCCTCGCCTCGCCGCGACCGCCTTCCCCGCCCCGCTCCGCCTCTCCCGCGGCCCGCCCCACCGCGCCGCGCGGGCGCGGAGCGGGCTCGACAACGGAGGATCCGTGACAGTCTTCGACGTCCACGCCCACGTCTTTCCCCGGCTCGCCCGGGACGAGGGCCGCGTGCTCGCCGACACCGGGGAGCCGTGGCTGCGCGTCCACGGCGACGGCACCGGGATGATGATGAGCGGCGACGACGAGTACCGGCCGGTCGTCGAAGGGCTCTGGGAGCCCGCCGCCCGCCTCGCGGACATGGACGCCGCGGGCGTCGACGTCCAGGCCGTCTCGTCCACGCCGCTGATGTTCGGATACTCCGCGGACCCGTCCCGCGCCGCCGACTGGTGCGACCTGGTCAACGAGCGGATCCTGGAGTACTGCGCGCCCGCCCCCGACCGGCTGCTGCCGCTGTGCCAGGTGCCGCTCCAGGACACCGCGCGGGCCTGCGAGGTCGCCGACCGCGCCGCGGCGGCCGGGCACCGCGGCGTCCACATCGGCAACCACGTCGGCGACCGCAACCTGGACGACCCGGGCATCACCGAGTTCCTCGCGCACTGCGCCCGGATCGGCCTGCCCGTCCTCGCCCACCCGTGGGACATGCTCGGCGCCGACCGGATGCGCGGCCACATGCTGCCGTGGCTGTCGGGCATGCCCGCCGAGACGCAGCTCAGCATCCTCGGCCTGATGCTGTCCGGCGCGTTCGAGCGCATCCCCGAGACGCTGCGGCTGTGCTTCTGCCACGGCGGCGGCAGCTTCGCGTTCCTGCTCGGCCGGGCCGACAACGCCTGGCGCAACCGCGACATCGTGCGCGCCGACTCGCCGCGCCCCCCGTCGGAGTACACCCGCCGGTTCCACGTCGACTCGGCGGTGTTCGACCCGAGGGCGCTGCGGCTGCTGGTGGACGTGATGGGCACCGACCGGGTGATGCTCGGCACCGACTACCCGTTCCCGCTGGGCGAGCAGGAGCCCGGCTCGGTGATCCGCGAGTGCCCCGGGCTGGACGACGCCGAGCGCGAGCTGCTGCTCAGCGGCAACGCGCGGGCGTTCTTCGAGACCGCCCCCGCGCCCGAGCCCGCGCCCGCCGCCGCGCCCACCGCGGTCGCCGCGCCGGTCGCCGGGAGCGCGCCGTGAACGTTCGGACGACCCCCAACGAAGGAAGGCAGGCACGGCCATGACGGACGAGCGGCGCGTCGCCATCATCGGGTCCGGCAACATCGGCACCGACCTGATGATCAAGGTGATCCGTACCTCGAAGGACCTGGCGGTCGCGGCGATGGCCGGGATCGACCCGGAGTCCGACGGCCTCGCGCGGGCCCGCCGGATGGGCGTGGCCACCACCCACGAGGGCGTCGAGGGCCTGGTCGCCATGCCCGAGTTCGCCGACGTGCGGGTGGTGCTCGACGCGACCTCGGCGGGAGCGCACCGGCACAACGCGAAGGTGCTGGAGCCGTACGGCAAGAAGCTGGTCGACCTCACGCCGGCAGCGATCGGCCCGTACGTGGTGCCCGCCGTCAACATCGACGAGCACCTCGCCGCCCCGAACGTCAACATGGTCACCTGCGGCGGCCAGGCCACGGTGCCCGTCGTCGCGGCCGTCTCCCGGGTGGCGCCCGTCCGGTACGCCGAGATCGTCGCCTCGATCGCGTCCAGGTCCGCCGGGCCGGGCACCCGCGCCAACATCGACGAGTTCACCGAGACGACCTCGCGGGCGCTGGAGGAGGTCGGCGGCGCGGCGAAGGGCAAGGCCATCATCGTGCTGAACCCGGCCGAGCCCCCGCTGATCATGCGCGACACCGTGTACTGCGTGGTCGGCGACTGCGACCACGGCGAGGTCCGCGCGTCGATCGACAAGATGATCGCCGACGTCGCCGCGTACGTCCCGGGCTACCGGCTCAAGCAGCGGGTGCAGATCCGCCCGGTCGCCGGGGACGACCCGCTCGCCCCGCTCGCCGGCGGGGAGGGACAGCTCGTGTCGGTGTTCCTGGAGGTGGAGGGCGCCGCCCACTACCTGCCCGCGTACGCCGGGAACCTCGACATCATGACCTCGGCCGCGCTGCGCGTCGCGGAAAGGATGGCCGCGCTGTGAGCAACGAACTGTACGTCCAGGACGTGACCCTGCGGGACGGGATGCACGCCGTCCGGCACCGCTACACCGTCGACCAGGTCCGCGAGATCGCCGCCGCGCTCGACGCGGCGGGCGTGGACGCCGTCGAGGTCGCGCACGGCGACGGCCTCGCCGGGTCGTCGGTCAACTACGGCCCCGGCGCGCACCTGGACGAGGAGTGGATCGCCGCCGCCGCCGAGGTGATGGAGCGCGCCACGCTCACCACGCTCCTGCTGCCCGGCATCGGCACGATCGCCGAGCTGAAGCGGGCGTACGAGCTGGGCGTCCGCTCGGTGCGCGTCGCGACGCACTGCACCGAGGCCGACATCTCCGCCCAGCACATCGCGACGGCCCGCGAGCTCGGCATGGACGTCGCCGGGTTCCTGATGATGTCGCACATGGCCCCGCCCGAGAAGCTCGCCGAGCAGGCCGGGCTGATGGAGTCGTACGGCGCGCACTGCGTCTACGTCACCGACTCCGGCGGACGGCTGACGATGGACGGCGTCCGCGACCGCGTCCGCGCGTACCGGGACGTCCTGGACGCCGGGACCGAGATCGGCATCCACGCCCACCACAACCTCGGCCTCGGCGTCGCCAACTCCGTCGTCGCCGTCGAGAACGGCGTGCGCCGCGTGGACGCCTCGCTCGCCGGGATGGGCGCGGGCGCCGGGAACTGCCCGCTGGAGGCGTTCGTCGCCGTCGCCGACCTCATGGGCTGGAAGCACGGCTCCGACGTGTTCAAGCTGATGGACGCCGCCGACGACATCGTCAGGCCCCTCCAGGACCGCCCCGTCCAGGTGGACCGCGAGACCCTCACCCTCGGCTACGCGGGCGTCTACTCCAGCTTCCTGCGGCACGCCGAGGACGCGGCCCGCCGCTACGGCCTGGACACCCGCGACATCCTCGTGGAGGTCGGGCGCCGGGGTATGGTCGGCGGCCAGGAGGACATGATCGTGGACATCGCGCTGGACCTGCTCGAACGGAACCGAGCCGACGGGGCCTCCGCCCGGTGACCGCCGGGCGGCGGGCCGCGGCGGCGGCCGGAAGGGGCGGCGGCACGGGCCCGGCCGCCGAGGCGGAGGCGCGGCGGCTCGACGCGTCCGACCCCGTGCCCTCGCTGCGCGCCGAGTTCCACGTCCCGCCCGCGCCGGGCGGGGCGTACCCGGAGGCGGCCTACTTCGCCGGCAACTCCCTCGGCCTCCAGCCGAGGACGGTCGCCGGGCTGCTCCGCGAGGAGCTGGACGACTGGGCGCGGCTCGGCGTGGAGGGCCACACCCGGGGCCGCCGGCCCTGGGTGGACTACCACGAGCTGCTCCGCGAGCCCGCCGCCCGTCTCGTCGGCGCGCTGCCGCACGAGGTCGTCGCGATGAACACGCTGACGGTCAACCTGCACCTGATGATGGCCAGCTTCTACCGGCCGTCCGGGGAGCGGACCCGGATCGTCATCGAGGACACCGCGTTCCCGTCCGACTCGTACGCGGTCGCGAGCCAGGCCGTCCACCACGGCCTGGACCCCGCCGACGCCGTTGTGCGGCTGCGGCCCCGCGACGGCGAGGAGCACCTGCGCACCGAGGACGTCGTCGCCTACCTCGAACGCGACGGCGCCCGCGTCGCGCTGCTCCTGCTCGGCGGCGTCAACTACCTGACCGGGCAGCTCATGGACATGGCGGCGATCACCCGGGCGGGCCGCGCCGCCGGCGCGGTCGTCGGCTGGGACCTCGCCCACGCCGCCGGGAACGTCCCCCTCCGCCTGCACGACTGGGACGTCGACTTCGCCGCCTGGTGCACCTACAAGTACCTCAACTCCGGGCCCGGCGCGGTCGCGGGCTGCTTCGTCCACGAACGGCACGTCCGCGACGCCTCGGTGCCGAAGCTGTCGGGCTGGTGGGGGACGGAGCGGGCGACGCGGTTCGAGATGGCGCCCGAGATCCGCCCGCCCGCGTCCGCCGACGCCTGGCAGGTCTCCAACCCGCCGGTCCTCGCCCTCGCGCCCGTCCTCGCGTCCCTGGAGATCTTCGACCGGGCCGGGATGGACGCCCTGCGCGCCCGCAGCGGGCGCCTCACCGGCTACCTCGCCGACCGGCTCGCGCCGATCCCCGGGATCAGCGTGATCACCCCGTCCGACCCGGCCGCGCGCGGCTCCCAGCTCTCCGTCCGCGTCCCGGGAACGGGCGGCCTGGACGCGGGCGCGCTGGTCGAACGGCTCGCCGCGGAGGCCGGCGTGATCGCCGACGCGCGCGAGCCCGACGTCGTCCGGCTCGCCCCCGTGCCCCTGTACTGCACGTTCCACGACTGCCACCGCGCGGCCGAGGCGCTCGCCGCGATCACCGGTTCGGCGTAGCGGCGTGTCGATGCCCAGAACCCTGGACTCATACGGGGGGTTATCGGCTACGATGAAGGCGTTGCAGTCGTAGTTTCCTCGAACGTTTGCTCAGCGAAGCGCCCGCGGAATTAAAGACAGCGGGCGTTTTTTGCTTCTCCGGCAGATCCGGTGAACGCGAGACAAGGTCCGCAAGCAGCCCCGAGCCGCCGAGGTGGCGGCCGGTGAGCTTCACCGAAGGAGAGACACAGGCATGGCCGAAGGCACCGTGAAGTGGTTCAACGCCGAAAAGGGCTTCGGGTTCATCGCGCCGGACGGTGGCGGCCCTGACGTGTTCGTCCACTACTCGGCGATCACCTCCAGCGGCTACCGGAGCCTCGACGAGAACCAGCGCGTCGGCTTCGAGATCACCCAGGGCCAGAAGGGCCCGCAGGCCGAGGGCGTCTACCCGCTCTAAGGCCCGCGCGCCCCTCCAGGGGCACGCACGCAGTCCGTACGGGCCGCGAGCGGCGCCGCACCGGATCCCCCAGGACCCGGCCGCGACCGCCGCCCGCGGCCCGTCCGACTTCCAAGCCCCACCCGCCTCCGCAGCCCCCCGGCCTGTCGGCGTCTCAAGCCCGCCGGTTCGTCAGGCGGCGCCGGCTTTCCCCGAACCGCCCTGCTTCCCGCTGCCTGCTGGCTTCTCGGCCCCCGCTTTTCCCCGGCGCGCCAGCTTCTCGGCCCCCGTCTTCCTCCGGCCTGCAGGCTTTTCAAGCCCGCCGGTTTGTCAGGCCGCGCCGGCTGTCCCCGGCCCGCCTGCTTCCCGCTGGCCGCCGGCTTCTCGGCGTCCCGTCTTCCTCCGGCCTGCCGGCTTTCAAGCCCGCCGGCATGTCAGGGCGCGGGCTTGTCGGTCCCGCTTTCCAGGTACGCCGGGGCTCTCGCCGCAGGTCGGCCTCTTCTAGCACGCGATCTCTCCGGGCGCGTCGAGGCGCTGGGCGGGCGACGCCGTCCATGCCGCCGAAGGGTTCAGGAGCGCACGGGTTTTCGGGGTGGGCGGCGGCCGTTGGCCACGGCCATCCCGCAGGGGGACGGCGCCGCCGAGCCCCGCAGGGGATCGCTGTTGGCCTTGATCGCGACGCTGGCGAGCGACATCACCAGCGACAGGTCCGAGTCGGTGTCGAGCCGCACCGCGATCCAGTCGCCGCCCGGCCTGATCGCCACCCGCCCCGACTCGGCGAGCGCGGCGCCGAGCCGTTCGACCACCGGGCGGGTCAGCCGGAGCTCGGCCTCGTCGCCGGTGTGCAGGTGCATGATCTGGCCGCCGCCCGCCGCGAGGGCGATCCCCACGCCGCAGTCGGCCCGGACGGCGGAGACCCCCGGCCAGGCTTCGATCCGGGCGGCGAGCCGCCCGGCATTGGTCGTCGCGCCACTCCCGCTGGCTGCCACACCGCCATCGTTGCGCCGAAGCGGCGTCCGGCGGAACCGCCCGAGTCGAAATCGTTACGGGCGGGCGTCCGCCGCGGCGGTCACGACCGCACGCGGCGCGCGGCGGGGCGCAGGACGCGGCGGGCCGGCCGGACGACGCGCAGCAGCTCGGCGCCGATGTAGACGCCCGCGCCGATCGCCAGCGCCGTCGCGAGCGCCTCCACGAGCACCAGCGCCCCGCGGCCGGTGTCGCCGCCGGTCAGCTCCACCATCCCCCGGTACATGAGCGTCCCCGGCATCAGCGGCGCGATGCACGGGGTGACGCAGATCAGCGCGGGCACGCCGCGCCACCGCGCGAACGCCGTCCCGGCCGCGCCGACGGCGGTCGCGGCGATCGCCGTGGCCGGCGCGGACGGCAGGTCGAGCTGCCGCATCTCCACGAACACCGTCCAGCTCACCGCCCCGCCGACCGCGATCGGCGCGAGGTAGGCGCGCGGCACGAGGTGGAACACGGCGAACGCCGCCGCGATGGCCGCCGCGCCGATGCTCTGCGGCACGGCGAGCCGCGACGGCGCCTGCGGCAGGTCGCCCAGCGAGATCGGCAGGCCGAGCCGCGCCGCGAGGTAGATCACCGCGCCGATCCCGCTCAGGATCGCGGCGATCACGAACAGCACCTCCACCAGCCGCGTCGTCCCGGTGACCAGGTCGCCCGCGATGCCGTCCTGCATCGAGACCACCAGCGCCCGGCCCGGGATCAGCGCGATCACCACGCCGACGATGACCGCGCCGGACGCGACGGGCGCGTCCGTCCACACCAGCAGGACCGTCACCAGCGACCCGATCGCCGCCGCGAGCGCCATCTGGAAGAAGTCGGCGATGCCGCGCCGGCCGAGCCACGCGCCGGTCCGGTCGCCGAGGACGATCGCGGCGAACGCCGACGCCGCCGCGAGCCGGCCGCCCCCGACCAGCACCGCGCCCGCCGCGCCGAGCAGCGACAGCGAGCCCGCCACCGCCCAGCCCGGGTACGCCGTGCGGCGGCCGATGATGTCGCTGAGCCGGAACCTGGCCTGCTGGAGCGTGAGCCGCCCGGCCGACGCGTCCCCGACGAGGTCGTGCACGGCGGCGAGGCGCGTGTAGTTCGGCAGCCGCCTGCGGACCCGCCGCTCGGCCGTCACCGGCGGCCGGCCCGCGCCGCGCGGCAGGTACGACAGGCCGACCGCCGCGAGCGTCACGTCCACCTCGCTGTGCGGCAGCCCGTACGCCCGGGTCATCCGGCCGATCGCGAGGTCGACGGCCTCGGCGGTCTCCCCGCCCGCGAGCATCAGCTCGCCCACCCGCAGCGCCAGGTCGATCGTCGCGTACGCGTCGTCGCCGACCCCGGGCGCGTACCCGCCGCGCAGCGCGAACTCCATCGCCGCGTACTCGTTGGCCCCGGCGTCGTCGCCGCTCTCCGGAGGCCGCCACGGCTCCGACGCGGGCTCCCACGACTCCGACGTCACGCCGCCCGACCCTAACCGCCGCGCCGCCGCCCGCCCGCGCCCCCGGGCGGCCCTGGCCGATTCTTTGCGAAGCCGCCGGGCCGCCGGCCGTCCGTCGTCCCGCGGGTCAGTGGCGGGGGCGGTCCAGGCGCTCGCCCGTCCGCAGCCGGTCCAGGCCGAGCCAGATGAACTCGATCGCCATCCCCTCCGCGCGCTCGCGCGGGGTGTCGGGATGCTCCAGCCACCACGACACCATCGACAGCATCGACCCGTACATCAGCGGGACGAGCAGTCGCGCGCGGCTCTCGTTGACCGCGAGGGCGGCGGGGGACAGGGCCGGGTCGGCGCGGCGGCGGCGCAGCAGCAGGTCGGCGAACGCGGTGCCGAGCCGTTCGCGCAGCTCCCGCAGCTCGGGCCCGACCTCGGCCTTGTCGAGGTGCCGGATGACCAGCGCCCAGGCGTCCGGCTCCGCGGTGGCGTAGTCGAACAGCACCCGGATCATCGCGCGGACGCCCTCGATGGAGTCCTGCTCGGCGAGGACGGCCTCGTTCAGCCGGGCCGTCAGCTCGCCGACGATCGCCTCGGTGACCTCGGCGAACAGCTCCTCCTTGGAGGCGAAGTGCTGGTAGAGCAGCGCCTTGGACACGCTCGCCGCCGCCGCGACGTGCTCCATCTGCGTCAGGTGGTAGCCGCGCCGCCCGAACTCCTCCAGCGCCACCTGGAGGAGCTGCTCGCGGCGCCGGGCGTACGGCATCCGCCGCCGCGCGCCCGGCCCCGCGTCCCCCGCCCCCGCGCCGGCCGGGCCCGGGCCCGCCGCTCCCGCTTCGTCCGGCGCGGCGGCGTCCGCGGCCGGTGTCGAGTCCCCCGTCAGCCCCGTCATTTGCCGAGGTACCTGCCCAGCTCCGCGCGCGCCACGCTGCGGACGTGGACCTCGTCCGGGCCGTCGGCGAGGCGCAGCGTGCGCAGCCCGGCCCACATCGCGGCGAGCGGGGTGTCGTCGGAGACGCCCGCGCCGCCGTGCACCTGGATGGCGCGGTCGACGACCTCCAGCGCGACGCGCGGCGCGATCACCTTGATCGCGGCGACCTCGGACCGGGCCGCCTGCACGCCCTGCTTGTCGATCAGCCAGGCGGTCTTGAGGGTCAGCAGCCGGGCCTGCTCGATCGCCATCCGCGACTCGGCGATCTGCTGCCGGACGACTCCCTGCTTGGCGAGCGGCCCGCCGAACGCGACGCGCGACACGGCCCGTTCGCACATCAGCTCCAGCGCCCGCTCGGCCATGCCGATGGCGCGCATGCAGTGGTGGATGCGGCCGGGCCCGAGCCGGGCCTGGGCGATGGCGAACCCGCCGCCCTCCTCGCCCACGAGGTTCCCGACCGGCACCCGCACGTCGGTGAACGTGATCTCGCAGTGCCCGTGCTGGTCCTGGTAGCCGAAGACGGGCAGCGGCCGGACGACCTCGACGCCGGGCGCGTCCAGCGGGACCAGCACCATCGACTGCTGCCGGTACGGGTGCCCGTCCGGGTCGGTCTTGCCCATCACGATCATGATCTCGCAGCGCGGGTCGGCGGTGCCGGTGATCCACCACTTGCGCCCGTTGACCACGTAGTGGTCGCCGTTCCGGACGATCGAGGTGGCGATGTTGGTCGCGTCGGACGAGGCCACCTCCGGCTCGGTCATCGCGAACGCCGACCGGATCTCGCCGTTCAGCAGCGGCTTCAGCCAGCGGTCCTTCTGCTCCGGCGTCCCGAACAGGTGCAGCACCTCCATGTTGCCGGTGTCGGGCGCGGCGCAGTTGGTGGCCTCCGGCGCCAGCTCGGGGGAGCGGCCGGTGATCTCGGCGAGGGACGCGTAGTCGGTGACCGACAGGCCGTGCGCCGGGTCCTCGCTGCCGGGCAGGAACAGGTTCCACAGGCCGCGCCGGCGCGCCTCGGCCTTCAGCTCCTCCACGACGGGCGGGACGTGGTGCTCGCGGCCCGCCGCGCGCAGCTCCGCGCGCTGCGCCGCGTAGACGGGCTCGGCGGGGTAGACGTGGGCGTCCATGAAGTCCTGGAGGCGGCCGAGGTGGTCCCGGGCCCGCTCGCTCAAACCGAAGTCCATTCCGGTATGGTAACTGACGAGTCAGTTACTTGCGGAGGGGAACCGGAGGGAGCCGGATGACGGCCTTCGAGGCAAGCGGCAAGGTCGCCCTGATCACGGGCGGGTCGAACGGCATCGGCGCCGCCGTGGCCCGGGAGCTGGCCGGGCGCGGCGCCCGGCTCGTCCTCGCCGACGTGGACGAGGACGCGGGCCGCGCCCTCGCCCGCGAGCTGGACGGCGCGTTCGTGCGCTGCGACGTGCGCGACCCCGCCGACAGCGAGGCCGCGGTGGCGGCGGCACTCGACCGGTTCGGCGGGCTGGACGTGGCGTTCCTCAACGCGGGCGTGTCGAGCGGCTGCGGCGTGGACGGCGACTTCGACCCCGAGGTGTACCGGCGCGCGATGGCCATCAACGTGGACGGCGTCGTGTACGGCGCGCACGCGGCCCTGCCCGCCCTGCGCGCCCGGGGCGGCGGCGACATCGTCGCGACCGCGAGCATGGCCGCGCTGACCGCCACCCCGTTCGACCCGATCTACGGCGCCAACAAGGCCGCCGTCGTCGGGCTCGTCCGCGCCCTCGGCCCCGCGCACGCGGCGGAGGGCGTCCGGGTGAACGCGCTGTGCCCGTCGTTCGCCGACACCGACATCATCGTCCCCCTGAAGGGGCATCTCCAGGAGACGGGGTTCCCGATCCTGGACGTCGCCGACGTGGTCGAGGCGTTCATGGCGATCCTGGACGGGGAGGGGACGGGCGAGGCGTGGTTCGTCGTGCCCGGCCGGGAGTCCGCGCCGTTCGCGTTCCGCGGCGTGCCCGGTCCCCGCTGATCCGGAATCCGATGGAAGGAGCGCGGATGCGCGCTGTGCAGATCACCGAGTTCGGCGGCCCCGAGGTCCTGAACGTCACCGAGCTGCCCGAGCCCGAGGCCGGGCCGGGGCGGGTCCTCATCAACGTGTCGCGGGCCGGGATCAACTACGCCGACACCCACCAGGCCGAGAACAGCTACCTGTCGAAGGCGTCGCTGCCGCTCGTCCCCGGCGGCGAGGCCGTCGGCACCACGCCGGACGGCCGCCGCGTCGTCGCGCTGCTCGGCACCGGCGGCTACGCCGAGAAGGCCGTCGCGCCCGAGGAGATGGCCTGGGACGTCCCGGACGCGGTGGACGACGTCACCGCGCTCGGCATGGTCGTCCAGGGGGCGTCGGCGTGGCTGCTGCTGCGCCGCAGCGTGCACCTGGCCGAGGGCGAGTCCGTCGTGGTGCACGCGGCGGCCGGAGGCGTCGGCACCCTCGCCGTGCAGCTCGCCAAGGCGTGGGGCGCGGGGCGGGTCATCGCGACCGCCTCGTCCGAGGACAAGCGCGCCCTCGCCCTCGACCTCGGCGCCGACGTGGCCGTGGACGCCAACGAGCCCGACATGAAGGCCGCGCTCATCGACGCCAACGGCGGGAAGCGCGTGGACGTCGTGCTGGAGATGACGGGCGGCGAGGTCACCGACCAGAGCCTGCGGGCGCTCGCGCCGTTCGGCCGCCTGGCGTTCTACGGGATGGCCTCGCGCAAGCCGCCGACGCCCGTGCAGCCCGCCGCGCTGATGGCGCACTCCACGACGATCGCGGGCATGTGGCTCGCGCACGTCTTCCAGCTTCCCGGCGACGTGATGCGCACGGCGCTCGGCGAGCTGTTCGCGCTGGCCGCCGACGGCCGACTGCGCGTCGTCGCGGGCGGCGAGTACGGCCTGACCGGGGTCCGCGAGGCCCACGAGGCGCTGCGCTCGCGCCGGACGACCGGCAAGCTGGTCCTCGACCCCGCGCGCTGAGCCCCGCCCCGGCCTGCCCTGCCCCGGCCCGCGGGCGGGCGGGCCGGGGCGCGTTCAGCCGACGAGGCCGTTCTCGTAGGCGTAGACGACGGCCTGGGTGCGGTCGCGGAGCGCGAGCTTGGTCAGGACGTGGCCGACGTGGGTCTTGACCGTCTGCTCGGCGAGGACGAGCTCGGCGGCGATCTCGGCGTTGGACAGGCCGCGGGCGATGAGGCGCAGGACGTCCAGCTCGCGCGGGGTGAGGCCCGCGGTCGCGCCGGGGCTCGGGCGCTGGTGGCGGCGCCGGCGCGCGAAGTCGCCGATCAGCCGGCGGGTGATGGACGGCGCGAGCAGCGCGTCGCCGCCCGCGACGACGCGCACGCCGCTCACCAGGTCGGCGGCCGAGGCGTCCTTCAGCAGGAAGCCGGACGCGCCGGCGCCGAGCGCCTCGTACACGTACTCGTCGAGGTCGAACGTCGTCAGCACCAGCACCTTCGGGCGCTGCCCGGCGGGGTCGGGGCTCGCGGCGGGGTCGCCCGCGGGCTCGCCGACCAGCTCGGCGGTCGCGGCGAGGCCGTCCATCTCGGGCATCCGGATGTCCATCACGATCACGTCCGGGTCGAGGGCGCGGGCCAGGTCCACGGCCTCGCGCCCGTTGCCCGCCTGCCCGACCACCTCGATCTCGGGGTCGGAGGACAGCAGCGCCGCGAGCCCGTCGCGGATCATCACCTGGTCGTCAGCGATCAGCACCCGAATCGTCACGAGAGAACCTTACGGGCAGCGCCGCCGGGCGGCGTCACGGCGCGTCGTACGGCAGCTCGGCGACCACCGACCAGCCGCCCCGCTCGCGCGGGCCCGCGGTGAGGGCGCCGCCGAGCATCGTGACGCGCTCGCGCATCCCGACCAGGCCGTGCCCGCCGCCGTGCGACTCCTCGGGCGTGCTGCGGGCGCCGTCGTCCACGACCGACACGGTGAGGCCCGGCGCGGCGTAGCGGATCTCGATCCGGACGTCCGCGCCCGGCGCGTACCGGGCGGCGTTGCTGAGCGACTCCTGGACGATCCGGAACGCCGACAGGTCCACGCCGGCGTCCAGCGGGCGCGGCAGCCCGACGACGGTGACGGACACCTTCAGCCCGTACTTGCGGGCGGTGCCGACCAGGTCGTCGAGCCGGTCCAGGCCCGGCTGCGGCGCGCGCTCGGCGCCCTCGTCGTCGGAGCGGAGCAGGCCGACGACGCGGCGGGTCTCGGTCAGCGCCTCGCGCGCCGCGTCCCGGACGACCCCGAACGTCTGCTTCGCCGCGTCCGGCAGGTCGGGGATCTTGTACGGGGCGGCCTCGGCCTGCATCGCGATCACCGACATGTGGTGCGCGACCACGTCGTGCAGCTCGCGGGCGATCCGGGCGCGCTCCTCCAGCACCGCCTGCTTGGCGAGGTCCTGGCGGCGCAGCTCCTCCTGCTCGCGCAGGATCGCCTCCACGGTGCGCCGCCCGCCGACCGCGTCGCCGAACGCCAGCACCACGATCACGATGCCGGCGAGGATCGTGCCGAACCAGCCCGCCATCCCGAACAGCACGGCGGGCGCGATCAGGCCCGCGATGCTGACCGCGCCGACGCCGATGGTGGTCTCGCGCTCGCACGCCATCGCGACGAAGAACAGGATGATCATGAACGCGAGCCACGCGGTGACCGGCCAGGGCCAGAAGTAGCGGCCCGACAGCAGCAGCGCCCCCACGAGGAACCCGGCCGCGCTCACCCGCCAGGCGCGCAGCGGCCAGCGCGGCGCGAACAGCAGCGGCAGCGCCTGGAGCACCCCGATGGGCCACGCGAGCGCCGTGCCGGGCGGCGGGCGGAACAGGTTCAGCGGGATCGCGATCGCGCCCGCGGTGAACCCGACCGTGAGCGCCAGCAGCACGATCATGATCGGGATCCGCAGCCACAGCGCCGCGGGCAGGTGGGTGCCCGACGGCTCGCCGGGGCCGGGCACGAGCGCCGCGCGCACGCCGCGCAGCAGCCGCGGATGGCGGTGCCGGTCGGCGCGGTCGCGGTGGGATGGGTCTGCGTCGTTCATTTGGCTCCGAGCCTAAGGTGCCCGGGACCTGGGCCGCCTGCCCCGGCAGAGGGAGATCGCGACCGCTCCCTGGGTATCTTCTCTGTATTTCCGATTGACTTAATAGGGATTATGGTCCAGCCTGGACGGGTGACGTCCCGCAGCACCCTTCACGAGCGCCTCCACGTCGATCTGCGACGGCAGGCGAGCGCCCTGTGTCGTCCCCGGTCCCGCTGAGCCGGACGCCGGCGGCCCCGCGCCGCCCGCGCGCCCGGCGCCCGCCCGACGCCGACCGGAACGAACGACCACGAGGAGAGCACGCCCGCGATGCCCGTCACCACCGGCTCCACCCTGCCCGCGCCCGACCCGAACGGCCCGAACAGCCCGCACGGTCCGAACCGTCCTGACGACGCGAACCGCCCCGACGGCACGGAAGGCCCTGACGCCGCCGGCGCCCGTTCCGGCCCGCGGTCCGGCGCGAGCACCCGCACCCGCTCCCGCTCCCGCACTCGGTCGCGCGGACGTTCCGCCGGCGACCGCGCGTTCGCGCCGCCCCGCCTGGAGGAACGGGCCCGCGCCCTCGCCGCGCGTCCCGAGGACTGGCTGCACCGGGTCCGGCTGAGCCCGGACGGCCGCTGGTACGAGCGGCTCCACCAGGACGCCGACCACGAGGTCTGGGTCATCAGCTGGCTGCCCGGCCAGTCGACCGGCTTCCACGACCACGGCGGCTCGTCCGGCGCGTTCGCCGTCGCGCTCGGCGCGCTGGAGGAGCACCGCGTGCACGCGGGGCGCGGCCTCGGCGCGGGGCAGTCCCGCTCGTTCGGGCCCGACTACGTGCACGACGTGCGCAACACCTCCGCCGCCCCGGCGGTGAGCGTGCACGTCTACGCGCCGCCGCTGAGCTCGATGCGGCGGTACGACGTGGACGCGCAGGGCGAGCTGGTCGAGCTCGCCGCCGAGTCCACCGACGACTGGTGACCGGCCCCGCCGACCCCCCTGCCGCCCGGCCCGCCCGCACCTCCGCCCGGCCCGCCCGCACCGGGCCGTCGTACCGACCCCCCGAAGGACGTCCCCAGTGTCGACCTCGTCCCTGGACCTCGCCCGTCCGCAGACCCGCGCCGAGCCCCGGGCCGCCGCCCGCGCGCGCCCGTCGCCCGCCACGCTCGCCCGGCTGGTCAGCCCGCTCGTCGCGCTGGCGCTGTGGCAGCTCGCGTCCGGCACCGGCCTGCTGCCCGAACGACTCCTCTCCGCCCCGTCCACGGTCGCGTCCACCGGGCTCGACCTGCTGCGGGACGGCACGCTGACCGACGCGGTCGCCACGTCCGTGCGGCGGGCGGCCCTCGGCTTCCTCGCCGGAGCGGCCGCCGGGATCGGCCTCGCGGTCGTCGCCGGGCTCAGCCGGATCGGCGAGCACGCCGTCGATCCGCTGATGCAGATGCTGCGGGCGCTGCCGCTGTTCGGGCTGATCCCGCTGTTCATCCTGTGGTTCGGCATCGGCGAGACGCCGAAGGTCGCGCTGGTCGCGCTCGGCGTCGCGTTCCCGCTCTACCTCAACACGTTCGCGGGCATCCGCGGGGTGGACGGCCGCCTCGCCGAGGTCGCCCGGGTGCTGGACCTGAGCCGGCTCGGGCTGCTGCGGCACATCGTGCTGCCCGGCGCGCTGCCGCAGGCCCTGGTCGGGCTGCGGCAGAGCCTCGGCGTCGCCTGGCTCGCGCTGATCGTGGCCGAGCAGGTCAACACCGACGCCGGGCTCGGCTTCATGATCAACAACGCCCGCGAGTTCCTGCGCACCGACGTGGTCGTGCTCGGCCTCGCGGTGTACGCGGCGCTCGGCCTGCTGACCGACGCGCTCGTCCGGCTGCTGGAGAGGAGGGCCCTCGCATGGCGCAAGGGTTTCCTGGCCTGACCGGCGAACGCGCCGCCGGAGCCGACGACCGGGCGGAGTCCCGCGCCGTCGCGCGCGTGCGCGGGCTGACCCGGCGTTTCGGCGAACGGACCGTCCTGGACGGCGCGGACCTCACCATCGAGCGCGGCGAGTTCGTCGCGCTGCTCGGCCGCAGCGGCTCGGGCAAGTCCACGCTGCTGCGCGCGCTCGCGGGGCTCGACCGCGAGACCGGCGGCGACCTCGCCGTGGACGGGACGGTCGCGGTCGCGTTCCAGGAGCCGCGCCTCGTCCCGTGGAAGAAGGTCCGCGCGAACGTCGCGCTCGGACTGCGCACGAGCGGCGGAGGCGCGAGCGGCACGAGCGGCGGCGGCCCGCGCGCCGCCGCAGACAAGGCCCTCGCCGAGGTCGGGCTCGCCGAACGCGGCGACGCCTGGCCGCTCACCCTGTCCGGCGGCGAGGCCCAGCGCGCCTCGCTCGCCCGCGCCCTCGTGCGCGAGCCCGGGCTGCTCCTGCTGGACGAGCCGTTCAGCGCGCTCGACGCCCTCACCCGCATCACCATGCACCGGCTGGTGCTGGACCTGTGGGAACGGCACCGCCCCGGCGTCCTGCTCGTCACCCACGACGTGGACGAGGCGCTGCTGCTCGCCGACCGCGTGCTCGTCCTGGACGGGGGCCGCATCGCGCACGAGACCCGCGTCCGGCTGCCCCGCCCGCGCCCGCGCGACCACCCCGACCTGTCCGGCCTGCGCGCGACCCTGCTCGCCCGCCTCGGCGTCACCCCCGAAGACGCCCCGCAGGACGCCCCGCAGGACGTTCCGGGCGGCCCGCGCGCCGACGTCCCAGGAGAAACGCCATGACACGAACGAAACGGACGCTCGCCGCGGCCGTGCTCGCCCTCGGCCTCGCGGCGGCGGGCGCGGCGGCCTGCGGCGGCGGCGACGGCGGGGCGAACGCCGCGATCGGCCCGGACGGCAAGGTCGACCTCGCCAAGGTCACCCTGCGCGTCGGCGACCAGAAGGGCGGCCTGCGCGCGCTGCTCGGCGCGTCGGGCGACCTCGCCGGCGCCGCGTACCGGATCGAGTGGAAGCAGTTCACCTCCGGGCCGCCGCTGCTGGAGGCGGTGAACGCGGGCGCCGTGGACTTCGGCGCGGTCGGCAACACCCCGCCGGTCTTCGCCGCCGCCGCCGGATCCAAGATCAAGATCGTCGCGGGGGCCGACCTCGGCCTCACCGGCCAGGCCGTCCTCGTCCCGAAGGACTCCGCGATCCGCGCGCCCGCCGACCTGAAGGGCAAGCGGATCGGCGTGGCCAAGGGCAGCTCCGCGCACTACCACCTGCTGACCGTCCTGAAGAGGGCCGGGCTGGCGTTCGAGGACATCAGCCCGCAGTACCTCGCGCCGCCCGACGCCCTCGCCGCGTTCAGCTCCGGCAAGCTCGACGCCTGGGCGATCTGGGACCCGTACACCGCGCAGGGCGAGCGGCAGGCCGGAGGCCGCGCCCTGGTGAACGGCACCGGCTACACCACCGGCTACAACCTGATCGTCGCGTCCGGGAAGACGCTCAAGGACCGGGCGCGGGAGACCGCGCTGCGCGACTTCGTCACCCGGCAGCGCCGCGCGCTCGTCTGGTCGGCCCGCCACAGCGGGCGCTGGGCCGAGGTCTGGGCGAAGGACACCGGCCTCCCGCCGGAGGTCGCCGAGCTGGCCGCGCGCCGCCGCACGGCCGCCCTCATCAAGATCGACGACACGCTCGTGCGGAACGAGCAGCTCGTCGCCGACGCGTTCCGGGAGCAGCGGCTGATCCCCGGCAAGGTCGACATGGCCGCGTTCACCGACCGCCGGTTCAACGACATCGAGGACCCCGCATGACCCTGCGCTTCCACTGGTTCCTGCCCACCACCGGCGACAGCCGCGCCCTGATCGGCGGCGGCCACAGCGTCCCCGCCGGGGTCGGCCGGCCCGATGCCCGGCCGGGCACGGCCGACCGGATCAGGCCGCCGGACATCGACTACCTCGCGCAGGTCGCGCGGTCGGCCGAGCAGCTCGGGTTCGAGGCCGTGCTGACCCCGACCGGCACCTGGTGCGAGGACGCCTGGCTCGTCACCGCCGCGCTGCTGCGCGAGACGTCCCGGCTGAAGTACCTCGTGGCGTTCCGGCCCGGGTTCGTCTCGCCGACGCTCGCCGCGCAGATGGCCGCCACCTACCAGCGCGTCTCGAACGGGCGGCTCCTGCTCAACGTGGTGACCGGCGGCGAGCCGGCGGAGCAGCGGCGCTTCGGCGACCACCTCGCGCACGGCGACCGGTACGCCCGCACCGGCGAGTTCCTGTCGATCCTGCGCGGCGCCTGGTCCGGCGAGCCGTACGACTTCAAGGGCGAGCACTACCACGTGGACGGCGCGCTGGTCTCCCGCCCGCCGGACCCCGTTCCCGACATCTACTTCGGCGGGTCCTCCAAGGCCGCCGGGCCCGTCGCCGCCCGGCACGTCGACACCTACCTCACCTGGGGAGAGCCGCCCGCGCAGGTCGCCGAGAAGATCGACTGGATCCGGGGCCTCGCCGCCGCCGAGGGCCGGACGCTGCGCTTCGGCATCCGGCTCCACACGATCAGCCGCGACACGTCCGAGGCGGCGTGGGCGGAGGCGGCGCGGCTGCTGGACGGCGTCCGCCCCGGCGACGTCGCCAAGGCGCAGGAGGCGCTCGCCGCCAGCGAGTCCGAGGGCCAGCGGCGGATGCGGACCCTGCACGAGCGCTACCGCGCGAGCGGGTCCGTCCGCGACCTGGAGATCCACCCGGGCCTGTGGGCCGGCGTCGGCCTCGTCCGCGGCGGCGCCGGCACCGCCCTCGTCGGCAGCCACGCCGAGGTCGCCGACCTCATCGAGGAGTACGCGGCGCTCGGCATCGAGGAGTTCGTCATGTCCGGCTACCCGCACCTGGAGGAGGCGTACTGGTTCGGGGAGGGCGTCGTCCCCGAGCTGCGCCGGCGCGGCTCCGCCGTCCCCTCCCTCCCCTGAGGCCGGGCGGCCGCCCGGGTTGATCGGGGGCGGCGCGGGGCGGAGACTGCCGGATGTGAGCGTTGATCGTCGGCATCCGGTGTTCGCGCGGGTCTACCCGCGGCTCGACGCGGCGTCCGCGCGGATCGGCGGGGACGCGCACCGCGCCGAACTGCTGGACGGCGCGTCCGGCCGCGTCCTGGAGCTCGGCGCCGGGCACGGCGCCAACTTCCGCTTCTACCCGCCCGCCGTGACCGAGGTGGTTGCGCTCGAACCCGAGCCCCGGCTGCGCTCGCTCGCCGCCGGGGCGGCCTCCGCCGCGCCCGTCCCGGTCTCCGTGCGGCCCGGGATCGCCGAGGACCTCGACCTGGACGACGCGTCGTTCGACGCGGCCGTGGTCTCGCTCGTGCTGTGCTCGGTCCGCGACCCCGTCCGCGCCCTCACCGAGCTGCGGCGGGTGCTGAGGCCCGGCGGCGAGCTGCGCTACTACGAGCACGTGCGCGGACGATCGCCGGGAACGGTCAGGCTCCAGCGCCTCGCCGACGTGCTCTGGCCGTCCCTCGCGGCGGGCTGCCACGTCGGGCGGCCGACGGACCGGTGGATCGCCGGCTCGGGCTTCAGCGTCGTCCGGCAGCGGCGCTTCCGGTTCCCCGACTCGCGCGCCCCCAACCCGGCCGCGCCGCACGTCATCGGGGTCGCGGTCCGCGACTGACGCGCCCGCGGGCCGTCCGGCGGGCCCGGCGCGGCCGTCCGGAACGCCCCGCCCGCATAAGGTCCTTCCGATCGGGAAGATCAAGCGGCATGACCACAGGGCGTAGCGGCGCGGGCCGGGAGGCGGCGCCCGAGCAGGCCGGTCCCTCCCACTCCGCCGCCACCGCCGTGCTCCTCGCCGGCGCGGCGGCCCTCGGCGGGTTCCTCTTCGGCTACGACTCGTCGGTCATCAACGGCACGGTGGACGCGCTGAAGTCCACCTTCCACCTGAACTCGTTCGTCGTCGGCTTCGTCGTGTCCGCGGCCCTGCTCGGCTGCGCGGTCGGCGCCTGGTTCGCCGGGCCGCTCGCCGACCGGATCGGCCGGGTGCGGACGATGCTGATCGCCTCGCTGCTGTTCGTCATCAGCTCCGCCGGGTCCGCCCTGGCGTTCAGCGCCGTCGACCTCACGGCCTGGCGGCTGCTCGGCGGCGTCGCCATCGGCGCCGCGTCGGTGATCGCGCCCGCCTACATCGCCGAGATCGCGCCCGCCGAGCTGCGCGGACGGCTCGGCTCGCTCCAGCAGATGGCGATCGTCCTCGGGATCTTCGCCGCGCTGGTGGTCGACTACGTGATCGCCCGGGTCTCCGACGGCGGCGCGTCCGGAACGTTCCCCTGGGGCGGCGGCGCGTGGCGGTGGATGTTCGCCAGCGCGATCGTCCCGGCCGTCGTGTACGGCGTGATCGCGACGACGATCCCCGAGTCGCCCCGCTACCTGGTCAAGAAGAGGCAGGTCGGCCGGGCCCGGCAGGTGCTGGCGCGGGTGATGGGCCGCGGCGACGTGGACGCCAAGATCGACGAGATCGCCCGGTCCATCGAGACCGACCGGCCCGTCCGGCTGGGCGACCTGCGCGGCGCGTCCCTCGGGCTGAAGCCGATCGTGTGGGTCGGCGTCCTGCTGTCGGTGTTCCAGCAGTTCGTCGGCATCAACGTGATCTTCTACTACTCCTCGTCGCTGTGGCAGGCGGTCGGCTTCAGCGAGAACGACGCGATGCTCACCTCGGTGATCAACTCGATCGTCAACGTCGCCGCCACGCTCGTCGCGATCGCGCTGGTCGACCGGATCGGCCGGCGCCCGCTGCTGCTCGCCGGCGCCGCCGGGATGGCGGTCACGCTGGCGACCCTGACCGTCTGCTTCGCGACCGCCCCCGTCGTGGACGGCGACCCGGCGCTCGGCGACGTCGCCGGACCGGTCGCGCTCGTCGCCGCCAACCTCTTCGTGGTCTCCTTCGCCGCCTCCTGGGGCCCCGTCGTGTGGGTCATGCTCGGCGAGATGTTCAACAACTTCATCCGGGCGTCGGCGCTCGCCGTCGCCGCCGCCGCGCAGTGGCTCGCCAACTGGATCGTCACCACGACGTTCCCCGGCATCTCCGGGTTCTCGCTCGGCCTCGCCTACGGCATCTACACCCTCTTCGCGGTGCTCGCGCTCGTGTTCGTCCACCGCCTCGTCCCCGAGACCAAGGGGCGCGAGCTGGAGGACATGGACCAGATCCCATCCCCCCGCCGCACCTGACGCGCGCTCCCGGGCGCCCGGGCCGCGCTCCCGGACACCTGACGCGCGCTCCCGGACGCTGGGCGGGCCGCCGGGGCATCGGCTATCATGCTGGCCATGGCGGACGCGTTCTCGTTCGAGACGACGACGCCGGGTCACTCCCGGCGCGACGGCCGCTTGCCCTGAACCCAGACGAGCGGTGAGGCCCCGGGAGCGATCCCGGGGCCTCACGGCTTTCCGGGGGAGCGTCCGCGGGCCGGCGGTCGGTAGCATCGGCAGCCGCCCGTCCCACCCACCATCCACGAGGAGTACCCGTGTCAACCGTGTCAGAGCCGCGCATCACCCTCGACGGGAACGAGCGAGTGGTGCCCGCCGGCACGACCGCCGGGGAGGCCCTCCAGGCCGACGGGCGCACCGTCGTCGCGGCCCGCGTCAACGGCGAGCTCCGCGACCTGGCCCACCGGGTCGCCGACGGCGACGCCGTCGAGCCCGTCGAGATCGGCTCCGACGACGGCCGCGCGATCATGCGGCACTCCGCCGCGCACGTCATGGCGCAGGCCGTTCAGGAGCTGTTCCCCGAGGCCAGGCTGGGCATCGGCCCGCCCGTCGAGAACGGCTTCTACTACGACTTCGACGTCGCCGAGCCGTTCACCCCCGACGACCTCAAGCGCGTCGAGAAGCGGATGCGCGAGATCGTCAAGCAGGGCCAGCGGTTCGCCCGCCGCCCCGTCAGCGACGACGAGGCGCGCGCCGAGCTGGCGGACGAGCCGTACAAGCTGGAGCTCATCGGCCTGAAGGGCGCGGCGGGCGCCGACGACGGCGCGGACGTGGAGGTCGGCGCGGGTGAGCTGACCATCTACGACAACCTCGACGCCAAGACCGGCGACCTGCGCTGGAAGGACCTGTGCCGCGGCCCGCACCTGCCGACCACCCGCGTCATCCCGGCGTTCAAGCTGATGCGCACCGGCGGCGCGTACTGGCGGGGCAGCGAGAAGAACCCGCAGCTCCAGCGCATCTACGGCACCGCCTGGGAGTCCCGCGACAAGCAGGACGAGTACCTGCGGTTCCTGGAGGAGGCCGAGAAGCGCGACCACCGCAAGCTCGGCGCGGAGCTCGACCTGTTCTCGTTCCCGACCGAGATCGGCAGCGGCCTCGCCGTCTTCCACCCGAAGGGCGGCGTCGTCCGCCGGGTCATGGAGGACTACTCGCGCAAACGGCACGAGGAGGGCGGCTACGAGTTCGTCAACACCCCCCACATCACCAAGGAGGGGCTGTTCGAGACCTCCGGGCACCTGCCGTACTACGACGAGGACACCTTCCCGCCGTTCGACGTGGACGGCTCGAACTACCGGCTGAAGCCGATGAACTGCCCGATGCACAACCTGATCTTCAAGGCGCGCGGGCGGTCGTACCGGGAGCTGCCGCTGCGGCTGTTCGAGTTCGGCTCGGTCTACCGGTTCGAGAAGTCGGGCGTCGTGCACGGCCTCACCCGCGTGCGCGGCATGACCCAGGACGACTCGCACATCTACTGCACCAAGGAGCAGATGGGCGACGAGATCAGGAACCTGCTCACCTTCGTCCTGGACCTGCTGCGCGACTACGGCCTGAACGAGTTCTACCTGGAGCTGTCCACCCGCGACGACTCGCCCAAGTTCATCGGCGACGACGCCGACTGGGAGGAGGCGACCGAGGCGCTCAGCACCGCCGCCGCCGAGTCCGGGCTCGACCTGGTCGCCGACCCGGGCGGCGCCGCGTTCTACGGCCCGAAGATCTCGGTCCAGGCCAAGGACGCCATCGGCCGCACCTGGCAGCTGTCCACCATCCAGGTCGACTTCAACCAGCCGAAGCGGTTCGGGCTGGAGTACCAGGCGGCGGACGGCACCCGGCAGCGGCCCGTCATGATCCACCGGGCGCTGTTCGGGTCGATCGAGCGGTTCTTCGGCGTGCTGCTGGAGCACTACGCGGGCGCGATGCCGCCGTGGCTGTCGCCGGTGCAGGCCGTCGGCATCCCGATCGGCGACGCGCACGTCGCGCACCTGGAGAAGGTCGCGGCCGTGCTGCGCGACCGGGGCGTCCGCGTCGAGGTCGACACCTCCTCCGACCGGATGCAGAAGAAGATCCGCAACGCGCAGAAGCAGAAGATCCCCTACATGCTGCTCGCGGGCGACGACGACGTGGCGCGGGACGCGGTCTCGTTCCGCTACCGCAACGGCGAGCAGAAGAACGGCGTCCCGATCGAGGAGGCGGCCGACGAGATCGTCAAGGCGATCGAGGCCCGCGTCCAGATCTGACCCTGCGGTCCGCCCGCCCGGCGGCCCGGTTCCGGCGACCCGTCCGGCGGGCGGTCCGGCGGCCCCGTCCGGGCTCCGTCCCGGCGGCCCCGTCCGGCGCTGATCCGCGCCGGGCGGGGCCGTTCCGTACCCCCTCGCCGCCCGCCCCGCGTGACGCACGCGGAGTTGGTAGCCTCAACGGTCACCTGCCACCACCGGGGAGATGTGCGGAGATGAAGTCCACGAGGGCGGCCCGGCGCGCCCGGCGGTCGTTCTGGGCCCGGATCGCCGGATACGGCGGCGCCCTGCTCCTCGCGGCCGCGGCCGTCGTGGTCCTCATCCGTCCCGCCGTCAACAAGGACGCCGGGTCCGAGTCCGCCGGAGCCGAGACCTCGACCGCCCCGAGCGCGACGGCGGGCGCCGGCCCCGGCGGGGCCGGAGTGCCCGGCTACCCCGGGCCGTCCGCGGCGGCGTCCAACCCCGCGACGCAGCAGACCCGCGGCGGCAGCCCCTACCCGGGCGGGCAGGGCGGCGGCGGGGGAGGCCCCGCGATGCCCGGCCAGAACGGCTCGGGCGCCGGCATCTCCTGGTGCCCCGCCGGAACGGCCTCCTACCGGGCCGCGACCGGCGGGCTGGAGGTCTCCATCTCCGTCTCCGGCAGCGGCGCCGTACGGGCCGAGGTCACCGCGCGGGGCCGTTCGCCGGAGCCCCAGCAGGCGACCGTACGGGGCGGGAAGCCGCACAAGTTCCTGTTCAGGGGCGTCGCCCCGCAGTCGGTCGAACGCGTCAGGGTCACCACGGTGTCGGTCGGCGTCTCGATGCAGACCTGCTACGCCCGCCCGAGCGCCTGAACCGTCCCGCGGACGGTGCTTCCGCGGGCGCCTCCCGCTTCCGTGGACGTGCCCGCGGACGCCTCAGGCGGTCGTTCGCGGGGTGACGCGTGCCGCCGGGCGTCGCATACCGCCCGCGCCCGCCCGTCCCGGCAGAAACCGCTTGGTATGCATCGGTGCCGTGTCTAGAGTGCCAGTCCAGTCGCCGGGGTCGTTCCCGTGGGCGGGAGGGGAGCGACCCCGGGGACTCGTCCCGTACCGCCCTCCGGGCCCCTTCCCGCATGAGCCGTTCGGCGGTCCGGGGCCGTACGGGACGGGCGGTCAGGCGGACGGCCCGGGAGGCACCCGGACGTCCTCGACGGCCACGTTGACCTCCGCGACCCGCCTGCCGAGCATGAGCCCGGCCACGCGCGCCACGTTGGCCCGCACCGCGGTCGCCACGTCCATGATCACGCTGCCGTACTCGACGGCGACGCCGAGGTCGAGCGACACCTCCTCGTCGCGCAGGCGCACCGCGACCCCGCCGCCCCGGCCGGGCCCCTCGCGGGCCGTCAGCGCGACCACCCCGGCGACCTCCAGCGCCGCCAGCGTCGCGATCCTCACGACGACCTCGTCGTCGATGGTGATCCGGCCGCCGTAGCCGGGATCGCCGCCGTCGCGGCCCGGCGGGACGCGGTGGGCGCTGGACGCCCCCGCGGGCGCCGCCGACACGGCGGACGGCGTGGACGAGAGCGGCGTCGCGGGCGGGGCGCTGCCCGTCAGCGGCGTGGAGAGGGGCGGGGGAGCGGCGGGAGTCGGCGCGGCGAGCGGCGACCCCGGCGACCCCGGCGGGGGCCCGGAACCGGGCGGAGCCTCCGGCGCGTTCGGCGGCATCCCGGGCCCACCGGGCGCGTTGGGCGCGGTGCCGGGCGCGCCGGGCGCGCCGGGCGCGTTCGGCGGTCCGGACGGGCTCGGCGGGCCGGGGTAGAACGGCATGGAACCGGGCTCCGGAAGGGGGGTCTCCCCGGTCATCGAATCGGCTCCCCACGGGGTCGGACGCGTCCGCCCGGTGCTGGGGCGACGCGGTGTCGGAGTGGCGCGTGCGGCGTCACGAAAGTCTAGATTCGCGGGCGCGCGCCGGTGCCCGCCGGGGATCCCGACTTCAGGCCGGGCCGCTCCTCTCTCTATGCTGCTGGTCAGGGCCGTTGAACAAAAGGAGAGCGCCGCCTTGAGCGTAGAGCCGGAGGAGCCCGTGGTGCAGGAGGCGCGCGACGACGCGCCCGAGTCCGGTGCGGGGACGCCGTCCGGGCCCCGTTTGGAGGAGGAACGGGGCGGCGCGGGCATCCCCGACAACTTCCAGCGGCTGTGGACGCCGCACCGGATGGCCTACATCAAGGGCGAGAACAAGCCGGGCGGGCCGGAGGCCGAGGGCGCGTGCCCGTTCTGCGAGATCCCCAAGATGAGCGACGAGGACGGGCTGGTCGTCGCGCGCGGCGGGTCGGTGTTCGCGGTGCTGAACCTGTACCCGTACAACTCCGGCCACCTGATGGTCGTGCCGTTCCGGCACGTCGCCGACTACACCGAGCTGGACGAGGCCGAGTACACCGAGCTGGCCGTGTTCACGCGCCGGGCGCTCGCCGCGCTGCGCAAGGCGAGCGGCGCGCAGGGCTTCAACGTCGGCATGAACCTCGGCCAGGTCGCGGGCGCGGGCATCGCCGCGCACCTGCACCAGCACGTCGTGCCGCGCTGGGGCGGCGACACCAACTTCATGCCGGTCGTCGGGCACACCAAGGTGCTGCCGCAGCTCCTGCGCGACACCCGGCGGATGCTCGCCGACGCCTGGCCGCAGGACGTCTGACGCCGCCCGGCGGGCCGTCCGCGTCCGCCGCCCGCCGCGTGGAGGCGCGCCGCGCGGTCGGCGGCGGGCGGCGCGGAGGCCCGCCCGGCGGCGGGGCATGATGGGATCATGAAGCGACGCGAGCGGCCGGTGCTGGTCTACGACGGCGACTGCGGTTTCTGCACGTCGTCCGCCCGTTTCCTGGAACGGCGCATCCCCACCTCGGCCGAGGTCGTCGCGTTCCAGTTCGCCGATCTGGGGGCCCTCGGCACCACGCGGGAACGGGCCGGGCACGAGGTCCTGTGGATCGACCGCACGGGCCGCGTCTCCGGCGGGTCCGACGCGATCGGGCGGATGCTCACCGACGCGGGCGGCCTCTGGCGCGTCCCCGGCGTCCTGATGCGCGTGGCGCCGCTGAGCTGGCTGGCCAGCGCCGCGTACCGGCTGGTCGCCGACAACCGGCAGCGGATGCCCGGCGGCACGGCCGCGTGCAGGCTGCCCCCCGACAGGCGTCCGGGCGCGACCGCCGGGAAGTGACGCGGACCGTACGGGCCGCGCCGGTCAGGACGGCAGGGGCGTGCGGTCGCCGCGGGGGCCGGGCGGCTCGGAGCCGTCCGCCCGCTCCTCCTCCGCGGCGGGGCTCGCGCCGGGGGCCGCGCCGAGCCACCCCCGGACCCGCGCGGGCAGCCGGTCGGTGACCCGCTCCAGCGGCAGGAACGCGCTCAGGAAGATCGCGTGCGGCAGGAAGTGGATGGTCATCAGCGCGTACGTCACGGCGTGGAACAGCGCGAAGCCGATCACCCCGAGGTACAGCGGCCGGCCGCGGACGAACAGCAGCGCGGGCGAGGTGAACTCCGCGACGAACGTGCCCCACTGGCTGATCTTGAGCATCAGCGGGAACTGGATGAGGCTGCGCCCGAACGGCGTCCCCCGGCGGCTCAGCGCCCACTGCACGGTCGCGCCGTTCGGCCACTCGGGGAACCCGCCGACGCGGATCTTGGCCCAGGACGACAGGAAGTAGGCGGCGACGACCGAGACCTGGATCGAACGGGTCGACCACCCCGCCGCCTCGCTGCCCCTCCGGTCGCCGAACCCGGCCCGCCCGACGCTCGGCAGCACCCACAGCGCGACGACGAGCGCCAGGTGGTCGTGGTCGACCTTGCCGTACGACATGCTGATCGTGACCCACCACAGGTAGCCCGCGGCGGCGACGTAGCCGGTCGCGCGCGGCAGCACCCGGCCGGTCATGGCGACCAGCCCGGCCGCGATCGTGACGACGAGCACCGTGTACATCGCGGCGGGCGTCGGCGCGGGCAGGTGCAGCCAGCGGGCGAGCCGCACCGGCTGGTACAGGTCGGCGGGCAGCCGCGCGTGCGCGAGCGAGCTGCTGGTCAGCAGGAGCATGTCGAACGGCAGGAACACGTAGGCGACGACCCGCAGCCACGCGATCCGCGCGCGGGGGATCGGCCCGTACCACCACCGCCCCCAGGGCGTCGCGGGCCTGCGCCCCTGCCCGGCGTCGCCGGCGGGCGAGGGCTCGCCGGGGGCCGTCATCGAACGTTCCAGGTGACGCGGGTCTGGAGGACGGTCTTGACGACCTTGCCGTGCTTCAACGTCTGGACCTGCTTCACGATGTAGATCTTCGTCAGCCGGGGCTTGCCCGGGTGCAGCCTCCGCTGGCCGTCGGCGATGCCCTGGAGCAGCGAGGGATCGCGGACGAGCCGGTCCATCTGGCCCTCGATCTCGGCGCGCTTCATGCCCGAGCCGACCGCGTCCATGGACAGCTTGACGTGCTCGCCGGCCGCGGTGTCGGCCTCCAGCCAGTGCGAGTGGATCTCCCCGCCGTCGTTCTTGACCGAGAACGCGAACTGCGTCATCGGGCCCAGCGGGAAGTCGTCGTCCGACCCGTACGCGCTGGTGTAGAAGAGCCCGCCGATCATGGCCGCGGCGACCAGCGACCGCCAGAGCCGGGCGCGCGAGCCCAGGCGAGAGACCACCAGATGCATCTCGTCAGCTTAGGGCCGCGCGGGACCTGAGGCGTGCCGGGTCGCCGGGTCCGCGGGGCTTGGGGACGCCGGGCGCGCTTGGCCCGCGTTGAGGCGCGGGGCGGCGGGGCCGGGGTGTTCGCCCTGCTCGGGGCGGCGGGTGCCGCCGGGGCGGGTGGACGCCTCGCGCAGCTGCGACACGGTGACGAACTCGAAGCCCTTGCCGCGCAGCCCGCGGATCATCGCGGGCAGCTCCCGGACGGCGGTCTCGCGGCTCGGCGCGCCGACGTCGTGGGCGAGGACGATCGTGCCCGGACGGGCGTTGTCGACGATGGCCTCGACCATGGCCTCGGGGCGCTTGTGCAGCTTGCGGTCCTGGACGAGCAGCGACCACAGCGCCAGGTCGTAGCCGTGCTCGCCCGCGACGTGCAGGGTCGTCCCGCCGACGCGGCCCCACGGCGGGCGCAGCAGCCGGGCCTCCTTGCCCGTGACCTCCCTGATCGCCAGGTGGGTGCGGTGGATCGACCGGTAGGCGTCGCGGTGGCTCATCGTGGACAGGTCGTCGTGCCGCCAGGTGTGGTTGCCGATCTCGTGGCGGTCGAGGCGGCCGCGCACGAGCCCGGCGTTGCGCCGCATCCGGCTGCCGACGACGAAGAACGTCGCGGGGACCTTCGCCTCCTCCAGCGCGTCCAGCGCCTGCGGCGTCCAGTGCTCCATCGGCCCGTCGTCGAACGTGAGCGCGACGAGGCGCCGGTCGGTGTCGACGGCCCAGACGACGTCGACCTGGTGCTCGGGCGGCTGCCAGGAGTCGACCGACGACGCCGACGCGGGCGTGGGCGGGACCTGCCGCTCCCACGCCTGCTGGGCGACCACGCCGGCGCCGCCGGCGAGCAGCCCGCCCGCCGCGAGCCCGATCCTCTTGATGACCTTCCGGCGTCCCAGCGCCTCCGGCTGCGGTCTTTCCCCGAGTTCCCCATAACGATGTCAGAATTTCACGTCCTTACCAGGACACCATCGACCGCATGGCCGAATCGTGGATCAGCCTCAGGGATGAGACATGGGGGGACTTGAGGGGCATACCCCCAGATAGCGTCGTCCACCCGCCCGGCGCGCCGCGCCGCCGGCCGGGCCGAGGGGACGGGCCCGGCCGGCGGCGGACGCCGGGCCGGAGGGCGGCGGGGAGGAGGTACGGGGCAGGGGTACCGCCGGGTCAGCCTCCTCCGGCGTCCTCGGCGGCGAGCTTGTCGGCCAGGTGGGCGGGGAGCGGCTCGTACCGCAGGAACGCGCGGCTGAACGTGCCGGTGCCCTGCGACATCGACCGCAGGTCGATCGCGTACCGGACGACCTCCAGCTGCGGCACCTCCGCCTTGACCATGGTCCGGCCGCCCGGGACTGACTGCGAGCCGAGCACCCGGCCTCGCCGCGAGGTGAGGTCGGACATGACCGGGCCCACGTACTCGTCGGCGACGAGCACCGACAGCTCGTCCACCGGTTCGAGCAGCAGGACCGGGACCTGGGACGCGGCGTCCTTCAGCCCGAGCGCGCCGGCCGCCTGGAACGCCATGTCGGACGAGTCGACCGAGTGCGCCTTGCCGTCGTACAGCGTGACCTTGATGTCGACCAGGGGGTAGCCCGCGTGCACGCCGCGCGCCATCTGCTGCCTGACGCCCTTCTCGACCGACGGGATGAACTGGCGCGGCACGACCCCGCCGACGATCTTGTCGACGAACTCGAAGCCCCCGCCGGACGGCAGGGGCTCGACCTCGATGTGGCAGATGCCGTACTGGCCGTGCCCGCCGCTCTGCTTGACGTGCCGCCCGAGGCC
This sequence comes from Actinomadura sp. J1-007, assembly GCF_009793335.1. Taxonomy (GTDB): domain Bacteria; phylum Actinomycetota; class Actinomycetes; order Streptosporangiales; family Streptosporangiaceae; genus Spirillospora; species Spirillospora yumaensis. Next base: position 575,305 of record NZ_WING01000002.1, read on the forward strand.
CTTGGCCTTCCCGCCGAACGTCTCGCGCAGCGGGATGCGCAGGTCCACCCGTTCGACCTCGACGCCGTAGCGGGTGCGGAGCCGTTCGATGAGGACGTCGGCGTGCGCCTCGCCCATGCACCACAGCACGAGCTGGCGGGTCTCGGCGTTGTTCTCCAGCCGCAGGGTGGGGTCCTCGGCGACGAGCCGGCCGAGCGCCTGGCTCAGCTTGTCCTCGTCGGCCTTGGACCGCGCGCGGATCGCCACCGGCAGCAGCGGGTCGGGCATCGACCAGGGCGCCATGACCATCGGCGCGGCCGGGTCGGAGAGGGTGTCGCCGGTCTCGGCGCGGGCGAGCTTGGCGACGGCGCACACGTCGCCCGCCCGGCACGCCGTGGCCGTGCGCTGCGTCTTGCCGAGCGGCGAGGTGAGCGCGCCGACGCGCTCGTCCACGTCGTGGTCCTCGTGGCCGCGGTCCTCCAACCCGTGCCCGGACACGTGCACGGTCATGTCGGGACGCAGCGTGCCCGAGAAGACCCGCACCAGCGAGATCCGGCCCACGTACGGGTCGGAGGTGGTCTTGACGACCTCGGCGACCAGGGGCCCGTCGGGATCGCAGCGCAGCTCCTTGGGCGGCCCGCCCTTGACGGGCGTGACCGGCGGGATGCCGTGTTCGAGCGGGGACGGGAACGCCTGCGTGACGACCTCCAGCAGCTCGCGCATCCCGACCACCGGCCCGGGGTGGTCGCCGTGCGGGACGGACGTGGCGAGCACGGGGTAGAAGCTGCCGCGCGCGACGGCGGTCTCCAGGTCCTCGACCAGGGCCTTGACGTCGATCTCCTCGCCGGACAGGTACCGGTCCATGAGGGTCTCGTCCTCGGACTCCTGGATGATCCCCTCGATGAGCGCGGCGCGCTGCTCGGCGATCTGGTCCACGAACTCCGGGTCGGGCGCGCACTCGACCCGTTCGCCGCTGGAGTAGTCGAAGCAGCGCTGGGTGAGCAGGCCCATCAGGCCCTTCAGGCCGTCGCCGGAGCCGACCGGGAAGTAGCAGGGGAGCACGCCCTCGCCGAAGGCGTCCTGGCAGGACAGCACCACGTCGTCGAAGTCGCCGCGCTGCTGGTCGATCTTGGTGATCACCACGGCGCGGGGCATCCCGACGGCGGCGCACTCCTCCCAGAGCATCCGGGTGAGGCCGTCGATGCCGTCCACCGCCGAGATCACGAACAGGGCCGCGTCGGCGGCCCGGAGCCCGGCGCGCAGGTCGCCGACGAAGTCGGCGTAGCCGGGGGTGTCGATCAGGTTGACCTTGATGTCGCCGTACATGAACGGGGCCAGGGCGAGGTTGACCGAACGCTGCTGGCGCACCTCGACCTCGTCGAAGTCGCTGACCGTGGTGCCGTCCTCGACCCGGCCGGGCCGCTGGACGGCGCCCGTCGCGGCGAGGAGCGCCTCGGCGAGCGTCGTCTTCCCCGCCCCGGAATGGCCGACCAGCGCGACGTTGCGCACCCTGTCGCACTGCCCGGCCTCCGGCGCCCTGCCGGGGGCTCCCGGGTGGCCTCCCTTGTCCGCCATGACTACCTCCTCGGACGGGCCTCCCCGCGGAGGCCCGCGTGCGGCTGGGGCCCGGCCCGACGGGGCCCGGCCCTGACGTCCGAGTGCGGCGCCCGGCCTGTGCGACGTGCGTGACCGACGTCACACCCGTGCCAACACCCTTTCCCGTGGCGGCGCGGATCACAAGGGGTGGGCGGCAAACCCGGCGCATCTCTTGGCGGGCGCGCCGGTCCGGAGCGCCGCCGGCACCCCCGGAAGGGGGCCGCCGCACTACGATGGGCCCGCCGTGCGGCCCCGCCCGCCCGCCGGCCGGGCCCGTCCGAGACCGCGTCCGGCCCGCCCGCCGCGCCCGGCCGGCCGGCTCCCGACTCGACATCACAAGAACGGACGGCGATGCTCAACAAAGTGCGGCCCGCGCTGGGCCGCGTCCTGACCCCCATCGGCCGGGCCGTCGCCCGGACCGGGGTCTCGCCCAACGCGATCACCGTCGTGGGCACCGCCGGCGTCATGGCCGGCGCCCTCGGCTTCTTCCCGCGCGGGGAGTTCTTCTGGGGCACGATGGTCATCACCGCGTTCGTGCTGTTCGACATGCTGGACGGCGCGGTCGCGCGGGTCACCGGCAAGATCTCCAAGTTCGGCGCGTTCCTCGACTCGACCATGGACCGGGTCGCCGACGCCGCGATCTTCTCCGGGCTGATGATCGGCCTCTACCGCGACGACCAGGAGCAGCTCGCGGCGGTCGCGCTCTACTGCCTGGTCGCCGGCGTCGTCGTCTCGTACGCCAAGGCGCGCGCCGAGGGCCTCGGCTACACCTGCGACGTCGGCATCGCTGAGCGCGCCGAACGGCTGCTGATCGCGCTCGTCGCCGCCGGGCTGGACGGGCTCGGCGTGCCGTTCATCCTCGCGCTGGCCCTGTGGGTGCTCGCGGTCCTGTCCACGGTCACCGTCCTCCAGCGGTTCGCGACCGTCTACCGGCAGGCGACCGCCCCCGCGCCCGCCGACCCCGGCGCGCCCGCGCCCGCCGAGCCCGGGCCCGCCGTCCGGAACGGCGCGGAGCCGCAGGCCGGCGCCCCGGCGCCGGAGAGGCGCGGATGACCGTGAACCTCCGGGCCCCCGCGCCCGCGCAGGTGCGCGACGACGTGATGGACGCGGCGTACGCCCTCGGGTGGGGCGTGGTCCGCAAGATGCCCGAGGGGGCGGCGCGGCTGGCGTTCGCGGCCCTCGCCGACCGCACCTGGCAGCGGCACGGCCGGGGCGTCCGGCAGCTCGAACGCAACCTGTGCCGCGTGCTCGGCAAGGCGGAGGTGGACGACGAGGTCCGCGTCCTGAGCAGGAAGGTGCTGCGCTCCTACTTCCGCTACTGGCTGGAGGTCTTCCGGCTGCCCGAGTACGACCGCGAGCGCATCGTCGGGAAGATGCGCGTCACCGGGCACGAGAAGATCTTCGAGAACCTCGACGCGGGCCGCGGCGTGATCCTCGCGCTGCCGCACATGGGCAACTACGAGCACGCCGGCGCGTGGCTCGTCCACCAGGGCCACCCGTTCACCACGGTCGCCGAGCGGCTCAGGCCCGAGTCGCTGTTCGACCGTTTCGTCGCGTTCCGTGAGAGCCTGGGCATGGAGGTGCTGGCGCACCAGGGCGCCTCGGCGTACGGGCGGCTCGCGCAGCGGCTGCGCGCGGGACGCCCGGTGTGCCTGGTCGTCGACCGCGACCTGACCGCGGGCGGCGTCGACGTCGAGTTCTTCGGGGCCACCGCGCGGATGCCCGGGGTGGCGGCGGCCCTGGCGACGCGGACCGGCGCGGCGCTCATCCCGGTCACGCTGTGGTACGAGGGCGAGTACTGGGCGGCGCGCGTGCACGAGGAGATCCCGGTTCCGGGCGAAGGCGGCGGACAGGAGAGGATCCAGGCGATGACCCAGGAACTCGCGCGGGTCTTCGAGGCGGGCATCAGGGCCCACCCCGAGGACTGGCACATGCTCCAGAAGGTCTGGGTGGACGACCTGCCGGGCGCCGGCCGGGGGGCCGGCCGGTGAGGGTCGGCATCGTCTGCCCGTACACCTGGAACGTCCCCGGAGGCGTCCAGCAGCACATCCGCGACCTCGCCGAGGCGCTGATCGGGTTCGGCCACCACGTGTCGGTGATCACGCCGGCCGACGACGACGCCCGGCTGCCCGCCTACGTGGTGTCGGCCGGGCGCGCGGTCCCGGTGCCCTACAACGGGTCGGTGGCGCGGCTCGCGTTCGGGTTCCTGTCGTCCGGGCGGGTGCGGCGGTGGATCAACGAGGGCCGCTTCGACGTGCTGCACGTCCACGAGCCCGCCGCGCCGTCGCTCGGCCTGCTCGCGTGCTGGGCCGCGGACGGCCCGATCGTCGGCACCTTCCACGCCTCGTACGAGAAGTCGCGGGTGGTGTCGGTGACCGCGCCGATCCTCCAGAGCGCGCTGGAGAAGATCACCGGCCGGATCGCGGTGTCCGAGGCCGCCCGCAAGACCCTGGTCGAGCATCTCGGCGGCGACGCGGTCCTGATCCCCAACGGCGTCGCGACCGAGCGCTACGCGATGGCCGCGCCGCTCCCGGGCTGGCCCGGCCGCGGCGACGGCGCGGACGGCGCGGACGGCGACCGCGAGGGCGGCGCCGGACGGGCCGGGGGAGGGGCGCTCGGCTTCCTCGGCCGCATGGACGAGCCGCGCAAGGGCCTCCAGGTGCTGCTGCGGGCGTTCGAGATCCTCGGGCGCGAGCGGCCGGGGCTGCGGCTGCTGCTCGCGGGGCCGGGCGACGCCGACGAGGTGGTCTCCCGGGTCTCGCCGGGGCTGCGCGGACGGGTCGTCGTGCTCGGCATGGTGAGCGAGGAGGACAAGATCCGCGCCTACCACTCGGTGGACGTGTTCGTCGCGCCCAATCTCGGCGGCGAGAGCTTCGGCATCGTCCTCGCCGAGGCGATGTCGGCGGGCGCGCCCATCCTCGCCAGCGACATCGAGGCGTTCGACCGGGTGCTGCTCGGCGGGCGCGCCGGGGCGCTGTTCCCGGTCGGCGACCACGAGGCGCTCGCCGCGGCGGCGGGTGAGCTGCTCGACGACCCGGCGCGGCGCAAGCACCTGTCGGCCGAGGCGCGCGCGGCCGTGCGGGCGTACGACTGGTCGTCGGTGGCCCGCGACGTGCTGCGCGTGTACGAGACGGTCGCCGCCGGCGACGCGGGCGTCGTCGAGTCCGGCCTCGGGGCCTAGGAGGAGGCCGGGTGTTCCCCGACTGGATCATCGATGTGCTGTTCTGGATCGCCGTCGTCTTCCTCGCCGGCGTGTACGTCTCGTGGCGCGCGACGCGGCTGGACCGGCTGCACGTGCGGGTGGAGACGGCCCGCGCCGCGCTGGACGCCGCGCTCGTGCGGCGGGCCGCGGCGGCGCTGGAGCTGGCGGCGTCCCGGCTGCTCGACCCGGCGACCAGCCTCGTGCTCGCGACCGCCGCGCACGAGGCCCGCACCGCCGACGCCGACAACCGCGAGTTCGCCGAGAGCGACCTGTCGCGGGCGCTGCGGGCGGTGGTCGACCAGCCCGAGTTCGTCGGCGCCCTGACCGCCGAGGCCGACGGGCCGACCGTGCTGGAGGAGCTGTCCTCGTCGGCGGCCAAGGTGGCCTACGCCCGGCGCTTCTACAACGACGCGGTCTCGCAGGCCCGGATCGCCCGCCGCAAGCTGCTGATCCGGGTGCTGCCGCTCGCGGGCAAGGCCCCGCTGCCGGGCTTCTTCGAGATCGACGACGACCCGCCGGGCATCTGACCATCACCCCCCATAGCAGGACAAACGCCTAATTCTGATTCGCTACCCTCGGGCGGGTCGCCGCATGGGAGGGAAACATCGTGCGTTTCGTCTGGGATCGTTCCGTCCGCGGACGGGTGACCGCCGGGCTCGGCGTCCTCGTGCTCGGGGCGCCCTGGCGGCCTGCTCCGGCTCCGGCGGCGGGGACGGCGCGCGACCGCCGGGCGCCCCGGGGACGGACGGCTCCGCCGCGCCGACCACCCACCCGTTCACCGGGGCCGGACCGGCCTGCGCAACCCGGTCCTCGCGGTCAAGATCGAGAACACCCGGCCCGCGATGCCGCAGACCGGCGTCCGCTCGGCCGACATCGTGTACGTCGAGCAGGTCGAGGGCGGCGAGACCCGGCTGATGGCCGTCTACTCGTCCAGGCTGCCGAAGCGGGTCGGGCCCGTCCGCAGCGCCCGCATCTCCGACCTGCACCTGCTGCCGCAGTTCGGCCGCCCGGCGTTCGCGTTCTCCGGCGTGCAGAGCAAGATGAAGAAGTACATCCGCAGGGCGCCGGTGTACGACATCTCCCAGGACAACGCGGGCTCGGCCTACTTCCGCGCCGGTCCGAAGCCGATCCCCTACAACCTCTACGCCGACCCCCGGAATCTCCTGAAGCACGCCCCGAACGCCGCGCCGCCCCGCGACATCGGCTTCCGTTTCGGTCCGGCGCCCGCGGGCGGCAAGCCGACCCGCGGCTTCACCGCCAAGTGGCCCGCCACGACCATGGGCTTCACCTGGTCGGCCAAGCAGCGCCGCTGGCTGGCGTCCTGGGGCGGGCAGCCCGACCGGGCCGCCGAGGGCGGGATCCTGGGCGGCCAGACCATCGTCGTGCAGTACGCCAAGACGACCCGTTCGCCGTTCCACGACTTCCTGGGCAGCTACACGCCGCTGATCCACACCACCGGAACGGGCCGCGCCACGGTCCTGCGCGACGGCAAGGCGTACGACGCCAAGTGGTCGCGGCCGAGCGCCGGCAAGGGCACGACCTACACCACCCCGGACGGCAAGCCGATGACGTTCGCGCCCGGCCAGGTCTGGGTCGTCCTCCTCAACGACGGCAAGCCCTACCAACCCTGATCCCGAACGGCGCGAGGGGCCCTCGGCGGGGGCGCCCTCCGAGGGCCTCCGCCGGGCCGGAGGCGGGCGGTCCGGGGTGTAAGGAGCCGTTCCCGGGCACGCGGCTGTACACGGCGTAAGGCCGCCCCGCCTTCCGTTGACACTGTGGCGGGTCGAACAGCGTGACGAGCAGGCAATATCATGGAACCTGATCTGTCGTCCGTTCATGTGAGGAATGCCCGTGTCCACTCCCAGTCCCGACGCACAGCCGAGTCCCGCCGCCGACGGCGCCCCCGCGACCGGGACCGCCCGCGTCAAGCGCGGCATGGCGGAGATGCTCAAGGGCGGCGTGATCATGGACGTCGTCACCCCCGAGCAGGCCAGGATCGCCGAGGACGCCGGCGCGGTGGCCGTCATGGCGCTGGAGCGGGTGCCCGCCGACATCCGCGCCGAGGGCGGCATCTCCCGGATGAGCGACCCCGACATGATCGACGGGATCATCCAGGCCGTCTCCATCCCCGTCATGGCCAAGGCCCGGATCGGCCACTTCGTCGAGGCCCAGGTGATCCAGGCGCTCGGCGTCGACTACATCGACGAGTCCGAGGTGCTCACCCCGGCCGACTACGAGAACCACATCGACAAGTGGGCGTTCACCGTGCCGTTCGTGTGCGGGGCGACCAACCTCGGCGAGGCGCTGCGCCGCATCACCGAGGGCGCGGCGATGATCCGCTCCAAGGGCGAGGCGGGCACCGGCGACGTCTCCAACGCCACCACGCACATGCGCAGGATCCGCGGTGAGATCCGGCGCCTGCGGTCGCTGCCCGAGGACGAGCTGTTCGTGGCCGCCAAGGAGCTCCAGGCCCCGTACGAGCTGGTCAAGGAGGTCGCGGAGGCCGGCAAGCTGCCGGTCGTGCTGTTCACCGCGGGCGGCATCGCCACCCCGGCCGACGCCGCGATGATGATGCAGCTCGGCGCCGAGGGCGTGTTCGTCGGCTCGGGCATCTTCAAGTCCGGCAACCCCGCGCAGCGCGCCGAGGCCATCGTGAAGGCCACCACCTTCCACGACGACCCCGACGTGATCGCCAAGGTCTCCCGCGGCCTCGGCGACGCCATGGTCGGCATCAACGTCGCGTCCCTCGGCGAGGACCAGAAGTTCGCCGGCCGCGGCTGGTGACGCCGGCCGCCGCGACCCGCCGCTGACCGGCGGCGACCGCGGCCCGCCCCGCCGGGGCGGCCCGTCGGACGACCCGCCCCCGGGCCCGCGCCCGGGGGCGGACGCGTGTCCGGGACCGGACCAAGTGACCGGTCGGTTACTTCCGGTGCCCCCTCCACAGCGCGCCCTGGCAGGGTTTACGCTGGCCGCGCGGCCGGTGGGGGAGGGCGAACCCCGGGCGGTGCCCGGCCGCGGGAGGGGACGAGATGGGTTGGTCGGTCGCACTGGCCTGCGCGAGCGTGGGAGCCCCGCCGAGGTGTTCCGGCCCGGCCTGAGACCCGATCCGGCCGCCGCCGCCGCGCTGGCCAAGGGCCTGTACCCGGCGGCGACCCTCACCGAGACCGGCGACACCGTCCTGGACTTCGCGCTCTGGCCCTACGAGGACGAGCTGTTCGTCGGCGCCTACGACCGCGCCCTGCTGCTGTGCGACCGGCGCCTGTTCTGCCTGGACGACGACGCCCGCCGCATCGCCGACACCGCCGCCGCGGCCCTGCCCGGCGCGGGCTGCGGCGTGCTCGTCCTGCACAACGTCGTGTCCGGCTGCTGGTTCCGCTGGTACGAGGCGGGCGAGCTGCGCCGCGACGTGTTCGTCACCGCCGAGGACGGCGTGGTCGTCGACCAGGGCGCCCGGCTGCCCGTCGAGCGCCCGTTCTGGGACGCGATCGACGCCGGCGCCCCCGACGTGCCGCTGCCGTTCGACCCCGAGGAGTTCGGCCTCGCGCTCGCCGAGCGCTACATGTTCGGGCGCGGCATCGCCGACCGCGGCGGGGACGGGTTCCTCCCCCTCGAACTCCCGCTGCGCCGCTTCAAGCACGGCTAGCCCCCTCCGGGCCCGGCCGGAACGCCCGAGTCCCGCACGTTCGCGCGCCGTACGGGCCGTTCGCGGGAAGATCGGGAGTGGGGGCGGGCGTTGTCGAAGATGGAACCCGAACCCCTCCCCCGAAAGGCTCGTCCGTGACTGCTGCCGTGCCCATGATCGGAGTCCTCGCCCTCCAGGGCGACGTGCGCGAGCACGCCCGCGCCCTGGAGGCCGCCGGAGCCCGCGCGACGACCGTGCGCCGCCCCGAGGAGCTCGAACGGGTCGACGGCCTCGTGCTCCCCGGCGGCGAGTCCACCACGATGTGGCGGCTGGCGCGCACGTTCGACCTGCTCGAACCGCTGCGCAAGCGGATCGAGGCCGGGATGCCCGCGTACGGCTCCTGCGCCGGGATGATCATGCTCGCGGACCGGATCCGGGACGGCGCGGACGGCCAGGAGACCGTCGGCGGCATCGACATGACCGTGCGCCGCAACGCGTTCGGCCGCCAGGTCGACTCGTTCGAGTCCGACGTGGAGCTGACCGGTATGGGCGACACGCCGTACCACGCCGTTTTCATCCGCGCGCCCTGGGTGGAGGCCGTCGGCGACTCGGTCGAAGTCCTCGGCCGCTCCGAGACCGGACGGAACGCCGGTAGGATCGTCGCCGTCCGCCAGGGCCGGCTGATGGCCACAGCGTTCCATCCGGAGCTGACGGGCGACCACCGAGTGCACCACTACTTCGCCGATCTGGTGCGCCGGGCGACGAAGCAGGAGGATTGACATGTCCGGCCATTCCAAATGGGCGACCACCAAGCACAAGAAGGCGGCCCTCGACGCCAAGCGGGGCAAGCTCTTCGCCAAGCTGATCAAGAACATCGAGGTGGCGGCGCGGACCGGCGGCGGCGACCCCGACGCCAACCCCACCCTCTACGACGCCATCTACAAGGCGAAGAAGAACTCGGTCCCCAACGACAACATCGAGCGCGCGCGCAAGCGCGGCGCCGGTGAGGAGGCCGGGGCGCCGACTGGCAGAACATCACCTACGAGGGCTACGCCCCCGGCGGCGTCGCGGTGCTCGTCGAGTGCCTCACCGACAACCGCAACCGCGCCGCGTCCGAGGTCCGGGTCGCGCTGACCCGCAACGGCGGCTCGCTCGCCGACCCCGGCTCGGTGTCGTACCTGTTCAACCGCAAGGGCGTGGTGATCGTCCCGAAGTCCGGCACCAGCGAGGACGACGTGATGATGGCGGTCCTGGACGCCGGGGCCGAAGAGGTCAACGAGCTCGACGAGGACAACTTCGAGGTCGTCAGCGAGGCCGGCGACCTGGTCGCGGTCCGCACCGCCCTCCAGGACGCCGGCATCGACTACGAGTCGGCCGAGTCCAAGTTCCTGCCGAGCGTCACCGTCCCCCTCGACGAGGACAGCGCCAAGAAGGTGTTCCGCCTGCTCGACGCGCTGGAGGACTCCGACGACGTCCAGGACGTCTACGCCAACTTCGACGTCCCCGACGACGTGCTGGCCAAGATCGACGCCTGACGCGGGACCCCGTTCCCCGGCGTCCTCGAACGCCGCCGCGCCCGATTTAACGGGACGCGGCGGCGTCGTCGTTCGCGTACGGTCTGATCATGGAGATTCGCGCTCTCACCACGACCGAGGAGTTCGAGGCCACCCGCGACATCCGCTCCAGGGCGTTCGGCCCGCTGGCCGACGACGAGTGGGCCGCCCGCGTCGGCGCCGCGCGGGAGAACCTCGACAAGCGGCGCTACTTCGCCGGCTACGAGGACGGCCGCGTCGTCGCCGTCGCGCATCTCCACGACATGGACCAGTGGTGGAACGGCCGGCCGGTGTCGATGGGCGGCGTGAGCGGCGTGACCGTCGCGCCGGAGGCCCGCGGGCGCGGCGTCGGCGGCGCGCTCATGCGGTACGTGCTCGAACGCTGCGCCGGGTTCGGCCACGCGGTGTCGATGCTCTATCCGGCCACCACCGCCCTGTACCGCTCGCTCGGCTGGGAGCACGCGGGCGCGCAGAACTGGCTCGACCTGAGCGCGTCCGACCTGCGCGACCTGCGCGCCGGCGACCCCGTCCGGGTGCGCCGCGCCGGACCGGACGACGCCGCCGAGGTCGTCTCGGTGCTGCGAAGGGTGCACGAGGCCGCGCGCGACAGCGGGCCGATCGACCGCCGCGAGCAGCGGTGGCGGTTCGAACTCGGCCAGCCCGACCTGTACTACTACCTGGCCGAGGACGGCTTCCTCGCCTACAGGTGGGGCCAGGGCAACGAGGTCTTGCGCGTCGAGAGGCTCGTCGCGGGCTCGGAGGCGACCTACCGGGCGCTGTGGGGCATCGTCGGCTCCGGCTCGACGATCGCCCGGACGGTCCGCGCCTGCGTCTCGCCGTACGACCCGGTGCTGTGGCTGCTGCGCGACCGCGACGACGAGGACGTCGCCCGCCACCAGTGGATGCTGCGCGTGGTGGACGCGCCGGCGGCGATCGCGGCGCGCGGCTATCCCGCCGGGCTGTCGGCCGAGGTCCCGCTCGTCGTCGAGGACGCGCTGCTGCCCGATAACTCGGGAGCCTGGCGGCTGATCGTCAAGGACGGCGAGGGACGGCTGGAGCGCGCCACGTCCGAGGACGCCGGGGCCGTCCGCGTCGGGATCCGGGGCCTGTCCGCCCTCTACGCGGGCCTCCCGGCGAGCACGCTGAGCCGCTCCGGGCTGGCCGCCGGCGACGCCGGCGCGCTCCACGCCCTGTCCGCCGCGTTCGCCGCCGCCCCGTTCTCCCTCGACTACTTCTGACCGGCCGCGGCCGTACGCCCGGCCCCGGCCGCGCGTACGGCGGGACACGCCCGCCGCGCGGGCGACCGATGTCATCCTGGTCCGATAACGTGTCGGCTGCCGAACAGATGATCGAAGGAGCGGGCCGTGCGGGTGATGGGCGTGGACCCGGGGCTCACGCGATGCGGGGTCGGCGTCGTGGAGGGCGCCCCGGGCAAGCCGCTCCGGCTCGTCCGCGTCGACGTCGTGCGCACCAGCCCCGACGACGACATCGCGCTGCGCCTGCTCGGCATCGAGACGGGCATCGCGGCCCTGCTGGACGAGCTGCGGCCCGACGCGGTCGCGGTCGAGCGGGTGTTCTCGCAGCACAACGTGCGCACGGTGATGGGCACCGCGCAGGCGGCGGGCGTGGCGATGCTGCTCGCGGCGCGCCGGGGCCTGCCCGTCGCGATGCACACCCCGAGCGAGGCCAAGGCCGCGGTGACCGGCAACGGCCGCGCCGACAAGGCCCAGGTGACGATGATGGTGACCCGGCTGCTGCGGCTCGACGCCGCGCCGAGACCGGCCGACGCGGCCGACGCGCTGGCGCTGGCGATCTGCCACGTCTGGCGCGGCGGCGCGCGGACCCGGCTGGACCAGGCGCGGCTCGCGGCCCGCGCGGGCCGGGGCAAGGGAGGAGTCGGGCAGTGATCGCCTTCGTCAGCGGCCGGGTGGCCGCGGCCGGACCGGACGGCGCCGTGATCGACGTGCACGGCGTCGGGTTCTCGGTGCAGTGCACCCCCGCCACGCTCGCCGGACTGCGCGTCGGCGACGAGGCGCGGGTGCCGACCTCGATGGTCGTCCGCGAGGACTCGCTCACCCTGTTCGGGTTCGGCGACGACGACGAGCGGTCGGTGTTCGAGCTGCTCCAGACGGCCAGCGGCGTCGGCCCCCGGCTCGCCCTCGCGATGCTGGCCGTGCACACGCCCGACGCGCTGCGCCGCGCGGTCGCCGCCGAGGACCTGGCGGCGCTCACCAGGGTCCCCGGCATCGGCAAGAAGGGCGCCCAGCGCATCGTCCTGGAGCTGAAGGACCGCCTCGGCGGCCCCGTCGGCGACGGCGCGGACGGCGTCCGCGCGCCCGCCCGCGCCGAGGTCTGGCGCGACCAGGTCCAGGCCGGGCTGATCAACCTCGGCTGGTCCGCCCGCGACGCCGACGCCGCGGTCGACGCCGTCGCCGCCGACCTCGCCGCGGGCGGCGAGACCCCGCCGGTCGCCGCCCTCCTCAAGGCCGCGCTGAAGAAGCTGAGCAAGTGACCGATCCGAACGACCGGCTGGTCTCCGCCGACGCCGACGGGCCCGAGGAGCAGGTCATCGAGGCCGCCCTCCGCCCGAAGAAGCTCGACGACTTCATCGGGCAGGAACGCGTCCGCGAGCAGCTCTCCCTGGTCCTGCACAGCGCCCTCCAGCGCGGACGCACCCCCGACCACGTCCTGCTGTCCGGCGGCCCCGGCCTCGGCAAGACCACCCTCGCCATGATCATCGCGGCGGAGCTCGGGCAGCCGCTGCGGATCTCGTCCGGCCCGGCGATCGAACGCGCCGGAGACCTCGCCGCCGTGCTGTCCACCCTCGCCGAGGGCGAGGTGCTCTTCCTCGACGAGATCCACCGGCTGGCGCGGCCCGCCGAGGAGATGCTCTACATGGCGATGGAGGACTTCCGGGTCGACGTCGTCGTCGGCAAGGGCCCCGGCGCGACCGCGATCCCCCTCGACATCGCCCCGTTCACCCTGGTCGGCGCCACCACCCGCGCCGGGATGCTGCCCGGGCCGCTGCGCGACCGGTTCGGGTTCGTCGCGCACATGGACTTCTACGAGCCGGCCGAGCTGGAGGTGATCGTCCGGCGGTCCGCGCGGCTGCTGGACGTCGAGATCGCGGGCGACGCCGCCGCCGAGGTCGCCGGCCGCTCCCGCGGCACCCCGCGCATCGCCAACCGCCTGCTGCGCCGCGTGCGCGACTACGCCGAGGTCCGCGCCGACGGCGCGGTCACCCACGAGCTGGCCCGCGCCGCGCTCACCCTCTACGAGGTCGACGAACGGGGCCTGGACCGGCTCGACCGGGCCGTGCTGGCCTCGCTGATGCGCAAGTTCGGCGGGGGACCGGTGGGGCTCTCGACGCTGGCGGTGTCGGTGGGGGAGGAGCCCGAGACGGTCGAGGTCGTGGCCGAGCCGTTCCTCGTCCGCCAGGGTCTGCTGGCCAGGACGCCGCGCGGGCGGATCGCCACCCCCGCGGCCTGGGCCCACCTCGGCCTGGCCCCGCCGCCGTCGTCCCCCATGGCGGGTACCTTGTTCGACACGGACTCCCTCACCGGAGACTCCGATCGGCCCGATCAGTGATCATCTGGTAACGGCTTGGGAACTTCCCGGCGTCGCCGGTCGTCACGTCGTTGCCGGTGTCTGGCGTACTCTCTAGACTCCGGGACTTGGTCACACCGTCTCCAGCCGGCGGTCCTCGGAAGAGGCCGATCTGGCCACAGGCTGGGCAAAACACATCGGAAGGATGCCCCTGTGATGGGCAGCAACATGATTATCGCGGCGGGTTCAGGCGGCGGCGGAGCCTTCAACCTGCTGCTTCTGCTCGCCGTGCCGCTCGTCTTCTACTTCCTGCTGATCCGCCCGCAGAGCAAGCGGCGCAAGGAGCAGATGGAGATGCAGAGCGCCATGGAGCCGGGCGCCCGGGTGCTGACGACCAGCGGCATGCGCGCCACCGTCGTCGAGGTCGACGACGACGGGCTGCTCCTGGAGATCGCCCCCGGCGTCGAGGTCCGGTTCGTCAAGCAGGCCGTCATGCAGGTCCTGAAGGCCGACGCCGAGACCGAGGACGAGGACCTCGACGAGTCCGTTGAGGACGAGGTCGAGGACGACGAGCTGGACGGCAAGGCCGAGGGCACCTCGATCGACCTGTCCAAGGACGCGCCCAAGGGCGCCTCCAAGAGCGCCGCCGCGGACGCCGAGGGCCCGGCCGACGAGGTCGAGGACGCTGCCGGTGACGAGGTCGAGGACGACGTCCCGTCCAAGGCGAAGGCGAAGGCATCGGGGAAGAACTCCGCCTGACGCCGGACCGGCATCGACTCTAGACGGGAAGTTGGACGACCAGTGGCTTCGCCTCGTAGCAATGTCCCCAGGCCCGGGCGCACGCTCGCCGCGCTCTTCGCGGTCCTGGCGGCCCTGACCGGTTTGATGTTCCTCCAGGGCCACCCGACGCCCAAGCTCGGGCTGGACCTGGCCGGCGGCACGACCGTCACGCTGACCGCGAAGACCGAGAGCGGCAAGAACCCGCCCTCCAGCCAGATGGACCAGGCCGTCAAGATCATGACGCAGCGCGTCAACGGGCTGGGCGTCTCCGAGGCAGAGGTCGCCAAGCAGGGCACCAACAACATCGTCGTGAACGTGCCCGGCGAGGGGCAGGGCCGGGTCGTCCAGCTCATCGGCACCACCGCCAAGCTCCAGTTCCGGCAGGCGTACGCCATCGCCGACGGCCGGCCGGCCGGAGCCGCGACGCCGACGCCCACGACGAGCCCGACCGGCAAGGGCAAGGACGGAAAGGGCAAGGACGGCAAGGGCGGCGAGCCCAGCGGGTCGCCGTCCTCGACGCCGTCCTCCAGCGCCTCGGCCAAGCCGTCCACCACGGCCACGCCGCGCGGGCGGGCCCTGTCGGGGGCGCTGACGGCGCCGACGCCCAACCCGTCCGGTTCCGGCGCCCCGTCCGCGAACCCGTCGACAGCGCCGTCCGGCACCCCGTCGCAGCCGGCGCCGCAGGTCCCGCAGCAGGGCGACGACCTGTCCGCCGTGGACGACAAGGCGGTCGTCAAGCAGTTCGAGCAGCTCAACTGCTACACCGGCGACCGGCGCGTCCCCGGGTCCAACGACCCGAACAGGAAGTGGGTCGCCGCGTGCGACCAGAAAGAGGAGAGCGGCCGGATCTCCAAGTACATCCTCGGCCCGGTCCAGGTGCTCGGCGAGGACGTCTCCAGCGCCAACGCGATGCCGCCGGACGCCCAGCAGGGCCAGGCGAGCTGGTCGGTGGCGCTGAAGTTCGACGGCAAGGGCGCCAAGCAGTTCGGCGACGTCACCACCAAGGCGTACCAGGCGTACCAGGCCAACCCGGGCTCACCGCAGGCGCAGGTCGCGATCGTGCTCGACGGCCAGGTCGTGTCCGCCCCGAGCATCAACCGGGGCGCGATCACCGGCGGCACCGCGAGCATCGACGGCCCGCCCGACAGCTTCACCCAGAGCTACGCGACCGACCTCGCCAACGTCCTCAAGTACGGCGCGCTGCCGCTGGAGTTCAAGCAGAGCTCCATCGACGAGGTCTCCTCGACGCTGGGCTCCGACCAGCTCAAGGGCGGCCTCATCGCGGGCGCGATCGGCCTGGTCCTGGTCGTGCTCTACTGCCTGCTCTACTACCGGGGCCTCGGCCTGGTGGCGGTCTCGTCCCTGATCGTCGCCTCCGGCATCACCTGGCTCTCGGTCGTGATCCTCGGTGAGAACATGGGCTTCCGGCTGTCGCTGGCCCACATCATCGGCCTCATCGTGTCCATCGGCATCACCGCCGACTCGTTCATCGTCTACTTCGAGCGATTGCGCGACGAACTGCGCGCGGGACGCAAGCTGAGGCCCTCGGTGGAGAACGCCTGGAAGCGGGCCCGGCGCACGATCCTCGTCGCCGACGCGGTCACGTTCCTCGCGGCGCTCGTGCTGTTCTTCCTCGCCGTCGGCGGCGTCAAGGGCTTCGCGTTCGCGATGGGCCTGACCACGCTGATCGACGTGATCGTGGTGTTCTTCTTCACCAAGCCGCTGGTGGCGCTGCTGTCGCGCACCGCGTTCTTCGGCAAGGGCCACAAGCTGTCCGGGCTGGACGCCAAGCGGCTGCGCCGCACCGGCGCGGACGCCTCCGGGCCCGCCGCCCGCACGACGAGCCAGGAGGTCTGATCATGGGACTGCGCGCGGTCATCTCCCGGATCTACCGCGGTGAGATCAGCGCCGACATCGTCGGCAAGCCGAAGATCTGGTACTCGATCTCCGGCGTCCTGCTCGTCCTGTCGATCCTCGGCCTGGTCGTCCAGGGCCTCAACTTCGGCGTGGAGTTCAAGGGCGGCTCGGTCTTCACGCTGAAGGCGCCCCACACCTCGATCGAGAAGGTCCGCGGCGCCGTCACCGGCGGCGGCGCGCACCAGGCCATCGTGCAGAAGGCCGGCGGCGACTGGCGGGTGACCACCGAGAGCCTGTCCTCCCAGCAGGTCACCAAGATCAAGGACAACATCACCAAGGAACTGGACGTTCCGAGCAACAAGATCAGCACCCAGGTCGTCGGCGCGTCCTGGGGCGGCGAGATCCAGAAGAAGGCGTGGCAGGCGCTCGCCGTCTTCATCATCCTGATCATCCTGTACCTGTCGGTGGCGTTCGAGTGGCGGATGGCGTTCGCCGCCGTGGTCGCGCTCGCGCACGACCTGGTGATCACGGCGGGCGTGTACGCCTGGTCGGGCTTCGAGGTGACCCCGGCGACGCTGCTCGGGTTCCTGACGATCCTCGGGTACTCGCTGTACGACGCCGTCGTGGTGTTCGACATGATCAAGGAGGTGACCCGGCCGCTCACCACCACCTCCAAGATCACCTACAGTGAGGCGGCCAACCAGGCGCTCAGCAGCACGCTGGTCCGCTCCCTGAACACCTCGCTGGTGGCGATCCTGCCGGTCGGCGCCATCCTGTTCATCGGCACCTTCCTGTTCGGCGCGGGCACCCTGAAGGACCTGTCGCTGTCGCTGTTCGTCGGCATGATCGTCGGCACGTACTCCTCGATCTGCGTGGCGACGCCGCTGCTCGTCCAGCTGAAGGAGCGCGAGCCGAAGTACCGCCAGCTCCGCGAGAACATCGCCCGTCGCGGCCAGAGCGCCAAGCGCCAGGCCAAGATGGCCAAGGCGACCGCCGCCGGGCCCGCGGACGACCCGGCGGGCGACGACGCCCCCTCGGGCGAGGCCGCCTCCGGCGAGGCGGGGCAGAGCGTCCCGGCCTCGGTGACCGTGCGCAAGGTCGTCCAGCAGGGACCCCGGCAGCAGCCCCGCAAGGGCACCCGCCAGCAGCGCCGCGGCAAGTGACGCCCGCGCCGTTTCATGATCGAACGTAGTCGTTGAGAGCAGGACGCCGGCCGTGCCAGGCCCGTCGCACCGACGGGACCGGGCACGGCCGACGCGCGACAGGGGAGCGCAACGAGTGGACCTAGAGAAGCTGATCCGGGACCGGATCCGCGACATCGCCGACTACCCGAAGCCGGGCGTGGTGTTCAAGGACATCACGCCGCTGCTGTCGGACCACGTGGCGTTCGCCGGCGCGGTCGACTCGATCGTCAACCACTACGGGCGCGGCACGATCGACCACATCGTCGGGATCGAGGCGCGAGGATTCATCCTCGCCGCGCCGGTCGCCTACCATTTCGGCGCGGGTTTCGTCCCGGTGCGCAAAAAAGGGAAGCTGCCCTCGCGGACGTACGAGGAGACCTATGATCTCGAGTACGGGACCGAGACGATCGAGATGCACGTCGACGCGTTCGGGCCCGGAGACCGGGTGCTGATCGTCGATGACGTGCTCGCCACCGGAGGAACGGCCCGGGCCGCCGCGGACCTCGTCCGCCGGGCCGGAGCCGAGGTGGTCGGCCTGTCGGTCCTGATCGAGCTGTCGTTCCTGCACGGGCGCGACAAGCTGGGGAATCTGGACGTCCATTCGCTGGTTACGGTCTAGTACGAAATCGGTGCCGGATACACTGGCGGCATCGGGTCCGGCGGGGACGGGCGCTTCCCCGCGGGACCTCATGGGTGCGGCGCCCACATTTCCAGGGAGGCTGAGTGCCCGGTGAGGTGGTATCAACAGACGCGGTGACCGCCGCCGCGGCGAAACCCGAGGCCGGATCCGGCGGCGAGAACGCCGCGACCGGAACGGCCGGAGGGTCCGCCGGGAAGGGCGCGCCCGCGCCCGAGCCCGCGCCGCCCGCGTCCCCCGCACCCGAGCCCGCCCCCGCGGCCCCGCCACCCGCGTCCCCGCCGGTGCCCGCGACCCCGCCGCCGTCCGCCGACCAGGTGCTGTCCGCCGCGTCCGACCAGGCCGCACCGCCGGGCCCGTCCGCCGGCGCGTCGTCCGCCAGCACGTCGTCCACCAGTACATCCAGGCCGGCTCCGGCTACGATCCCACCGTCCGCCGCCCGGGTGCGCCGAAGGCTGGCCAGGCTGGGCGCCCAGCGCGGCCCCACTATGAACCCGGTACTCGAACCACTGATCAAGACGGTCCGCAACACGCATCCGAAGGCCGACCTGCGGCTGATCGAGCGCGCCTACGACGTGGCCGCGCACTACCACCGCACCCAGAAGCGCAAGAGCGGCGACCCGTACATCACCCACCCGCTCGCCGTCTCCACCATCCTCGGCGAGCTCGGCATGAACACCGAGACGCTGTGCGCCGCGCTGCTGCACGACACCGTCGAGGACACCCCGTACACGATCGAGGAGCTGCGCTCCGACTTCGGCGACGAGATCGCCGCGCTGGTCGACGGCGTCACCAAGCTCGACAAGGTCAAGTACGGCGAGGCGGCCGAGGCCGAGACCGTCCGCAAGATGGTCGTCGCGATGTCCCGCGACATCCGGGTCCTGGTGATCAAGCTCGCCGACCGCCTGCACAACATGCGCACGCTGCGCTACCTGCCGCGCCACAAGCAGGAGCGCAAGGCCCGTGAGACCCTGGAGATCTTCGCGCCCCTCGCCCACCGGCTGGGGATGAACACGCTGAAGTGGGAGCTGGAGGACCTGGCGTTCGCCACGATGTACCCCAAGCGGTTCGACGAGATCGCCCGCCTGGTGTCCGAGCGCGCGCCCCGCCGCGACGTCTACCTCCAGGAGGTCATCGAGAACGTCTCGACCGACCTGCGCGAGGCCCGCATCAAGGCGACCGTCACCGGCCGCCCCAAGCACTACTACTCGATCTACCAGAAGATGATCGCCCGGGACGTCAGCTTCGACGACATCTACGACCTGGTCGGCATCCGGGTCCTGGTCGACAGCGTCCGCGACTGCTACGCCGCCCTCGGCTCGATCCACGCGCGATGGAACCCGGTCCCCGGCCGGTTCAAGGACTACATCGCGATGCCGAAGTTCAACATGTACCAGTCGCTGCACACCACGGTGATCGGCCCCGAGGGCAAGCCGGTCGAGCTCCAGATCCGCACGTGGGGCATGCACCGGCGCGCCGAGTACGGCGTCGCCGCGCACTGGAAGTACAAGGAGGAGACTGTCGCGGGCCGCAAGGCGGGCGACATGCAGTGGCTCCGCCAGCTCCTCGACTGGCAGAAGGAGACGGCCGACCCGGCCGAGTTCCTGGAGTCGCTCCGCTTCGACCTCTCGGTCTCCGAGGTCTTCGTCTTCACCCCCAAGGGCGACGTGATCGCGCTGCCGCAGGGCGCGACGCCCGTCGACTTCGCGTACGCGATCCACACCGAGGTGGGCCACCGATGTATCGGGGCCCGCGTCAACGGCCGCCTCGTACCCCTCGAATCGACCCTCGACAACGGCGACACCGTGGAGGTCTTCACCTCCAAGTCGCAGGACGCCGGCCCGAGCCGCGACTGGCTGAACTTCGTCAAGAGCGCCCGCGCCCGCAACAAGATCAAGCACTGGTTCTCCAAGGAGCGGCGCGACACCGCGATCGAGTCCGGCAAGGACGCCATCGCCCGCGCCATGCGCAAGCAGAACATGCCGCTCCAGCGGATGATGTCCGGCGAGGCCCTCCTCGCCCTCGCCCGCGACATGCGCTACCCGGACGTCTCGTCGCTCTACGCGGCGGTGGGCGAGAGCCAGGTCTCCGCCCAGCACGTCGTCCAGCGCCTCGTCGACGCCCTCGGCGGCGTCGAGAGCGCCGAGGAGGACCTGGCGGAGATCGCGCTCCCGACCCGCCGCAAGCGCAAGAGCCCGGCCGGCGACCCCGGCGTCGTCGTCGCCGGCGACCCCGACGTCTGGGTACGGCTGTCGCGCTGCTGCACGCCCGTCCCCGGCGACGACATCGTCGGCTTCGTCACCCGCGGCCACGGCGTGTCCGTGCACCGCAACGACTGCGCCAACGTGGCCAGCCTGAAGGAGCAGCCCGACCGCCTCATCGACGTCAAGTGGTCGCCCGGCGAGGACTCGGTCTTCCTGGTGGCCATCCAGGTCGAGGCGCTCGACCGGCCCCGGCTGCTGTCCGACGTCACCCGCGTCCTGTCCGACCAGCACGTCAACATCCTGTCGGCGTCCGTGACCACCACCCGCGACCGCGTGGCCGTCAGCCGGTTCACGTTCGAGATGGGCGACCCGAAGCACCTCGGGCACGTCCTCAAGGCCGTCCGCTCCATAGACGGCGTCTACGACGTCTACCGCGTCACCAGCGGCGCCACCCGCTGACCCCCGCCCGGCACCGCGCCGGGTTCGTTCCGCCGAGTCTTCTCTTCCGGCACCGTCCCGCTCGTACGTCGAGGGCCGGGCACCGCGGTCGCGGTGCCCGGCCCTTCGCGTCGGCGGGTCAGGCGTCGGCGGGGGTCTCCTGTTCGGGGACGACGTCGATGCCGGCCTCCTTGCGCTGCTGCGGGGTGATGGGGGTGGGGGCCGCGGTGAGGGGGTCGTAGCCGGACGCGGCCTTGGGGAAGGCGATGACGTCGCGGATGGAGCTCTCACCGGCGAGGAGCATGACCGTGCGGTCCCAGCCGAAGGCGATCCCGCCGTGCGGCGGCGGGCCGAACTTGAACGCCTCCAGCAGGAACCCGAACTTGGACTCCGCCTCCTGCTTGGAGAGGCCGAGGACGTCGAAGACCCGCTGCTGCATCTCGGCGCGGTGGATGCGGATGGAGCCGCCGCCGATCTCGTTGCCGTTGCAGACCAGGTCGTAGGCGTTGGCGAGGGCCGAGCCCGGGTCGTCGTGGAAGGTGTCGGCGTACTCGGGCTTCGGCGCCGTGAACGGGTGGTGCACCGACGTCCAGCCGATCTGCTCGCCCTTGTCGTCCTCGACGGGCTCGAAGATCGGGGCGTCCACGACCCAGGTGAACGCCCACGCGGACTCGTCGATCAGGCCGCGGCGGCGGCCGATCTCCAGGCGGGCCGCGCCGAGCAGCTCCTGGGTCGCGTGCCGCTTGCCCGCGCCGAAGAACACCGCGTCGCCCGGCGAGGCGCCGGTCTCGGCCGCGAGCCCCGCCTTCTCGGCGTCCGACAGGTTCTTGGCGACCGGGCCGGTGAACGACCCGTCCGGCTGGACGAGCACGTAGGCGAGGCCGCGGGCGCCGCGGGCCTTGGCCCAGTCCTGCCAGGCGTCCAGCTCCTTGCGGGTCTGGGCCGCGCCGCCCGGCATGACCACCGCGCCGACGTACGGCGCCTGGAACACGCGGAACGAGGTGTCGGCGAAGTAGGCCGTCATGTCGGTCAGCTCGTTGCCGAACCGCAGGTCGGGCTTGTCGGAGCCGTAGCGGGCCATCGCGTCGGCGTAGGTGATGTGGGGGATCGGCCGGGGGATCTCGTAGCCGGCGACCTCCTTCCACAGCCGCGCGACGAGGTCCTCGCCCACCTGGAGGACGTCGTCCTGCTCGACGAACGACATCTCGATGTCGATCTGGCTGAACTCCGGCTGCCGGTCGGCGCGGAAGTCCTCGTCGCGGTAGCAGCGGGCGAGCTGGTAGTAGCGCTCCAGGCCGCCGACCATGAGGAGCTGCTTGAACAGCTGCGGCGACTGCGGCAGCGCGTACCAGTGGCCGGGCTTCAGCCGGACCGGCACGAGGAAGTCGCGGGCGCCCTCGGGCGTCGAGCGGGTGAGCGTCGGCGTCTCGACGTACTCGAACCGGTGCCCGCGCATCACGTCGTGCATGAGGAACGACGCCTGCGAGCGGATCCGCATCGCCTTGGCGACGGCGTCGCGGCGCAGGTCGAGGTAGCGGTACTTGAGCCGCACCTCCTCGTTGACGTTGGCGTCGCCCTCGATCGGGAACGGCAGGGGCGCCGACTCCGACAGCACCTCGATGTCGGCCGCGGCGACCTCGATGTCGCCCGTGGGCAGTTCGGGGTTCTCGTTGCCCTCCGGCCGGATCCGGACCTCGCCCACGACCTTGACGCAGAACTCGGCCCGCAGGTCGTGCGCGGCGTCCTCCTCCCGGAACACGACCTGCGCGGTGCCGGAGGCGTCGCGCAGGTCGATGAACGTGACGCCGCCGTGGTCCCGGCGCCGGGCGACCCAGCCGGCCAGCGTCACCTGCTGCCCGGCGTGCTCCCTGCGGAGCGTCCCCGCCTCGTGCGAGCGGATCATCGTGAGAGCCTTTCCTTCAATGTCGTGGTGAGCGCGTCGAGCGCGACCGATTCCTGGTCGCCGGCCGCGAGATCCTTGACCTGCGCGGATCCGGCGGCGAGATCTCGCTCGCCCAGGATCACCGCGTACGCCGCGCCGGAACGGTCGGCGTCCTTCATCGCGCCCTTGAGCCGCTTGCCGCCGTACGCCATGTCGGCCGCGATCCCGGCGGCGCGCAACTCGGCGACGAGGGAGAACAGGCGCCGTTCGGCCTCCTCGCCGAGGGCCACCCCGAACACCTGGCAGCGGGGGCGGCGGCGAACGGCGCGCCCTCGGCCTCCAGCGCCAGGACCGTCCGGTCGAGGCCGAGCCCGAACCCGATGCCGGGCAGCGCCGGGCCGCCGATGTCCTCCGACAGGCCGTCGTAGCGCCCGCCGCCGCCGATGCCTGACTGCGCGCCGAGCATCGGGTGGTCGAACTCGTACGTCGTGCGGGTGTAGTAGTCGAGCCCGCGCACGAGGGTGGGGGTGTCCTCCCACTCGATGCCGAGGTCGCCGAGCAGCTCGCGGACCCGGTCGTGGTACGCCTTGCACGCCGGGCACAGGTGGTCGGCCATCAGCGGGGCGCCTTCGAGCTGCTCGCGGACCCGGGGGCGCTTGTCGTCCAGCACCCGCAGCGGGTTGATCTCGATGCGCTCGCGGGTCGGCTCGTCGAGGTCGAGGCCGCGCAGGAATTCCTGGAGCAGGGCCCGGTAGGCGGGACGGCACTCCTTGCAGCCGAGCGAGTTCAGCAGCAGCCGCACCCGGGTCAGGCCGATGGAGCGGTACCAGCCCGCCGCGATCGCGATCGTCTCGGCGTCGACCTGCGGGTCCTCGGAGCCGATCGCCTCCAGGTCGAGCTGGTAGAACTGCCGGTAGCGGCCCTGCTGGGGCCGTTCGGCGCGGAACGCGGGCCCGGTCGTCCACACCTTGACCGGCAGGCCGCCCTGCTTGTGCAGGCCGTGCTCCAGGACGGACCGCAGGACGGTGGCGGTGAACTCGGGCCGCAGCGTCAGCGACCGGCCGCCGCGGTCCTCGAAGGTGTACATCTCCTTGCTGACCACGTCGGTGGACTCGCCGACCCCGCGCCGGAACAGGTTGGTGTCCTCGAACACCGCCAGCTCCAGGTAGCCGTAACCGGCCAGCCGCGCCTGCTCGGCGAACGCCTCGCGGATGGCGTAGAAGAGGTCCGCGCGCGGCGGAACGTATTCACTGACCCCCTTGGGGGCCTGGAAGCTCGAACTCATGTGTCTAGGCTCAAAATCCCTTGTTGGGGCCGTCTGTGCTGGTCATGGGGGACGACCCCCCTGGACCCCCCGGGACGAGCTCAAGCAGGAACGGATTGGTGGCCCGCTCGTGCCCGATGGTCGTCTCGGGACCGTGGCCGGGCAGCACGGCCGTCTCGTCCGGGCGGGACAGGCACACCCGCGAGAGGCTGGCGAGGATCTCCTCGTACGATCCGCCCGGCAGGTCGGTGCGGCCGATCGACCCGTTGAACAGCAGGTCGCCGGTGAACATCACGTCGGGGACCTGCCCGTCCGGCGGGGTCCGGAACGTCACCGACCCGGGGGTGTGGCCGGGGGCGTGGTCGACGGTGAACGACAGCCCGGCCAGCTCCAGCACCGCGCCGTCCGCCAGCTCCTTGACGTCGTCGGGCTCCGACAGCGTCAGCCCGCCGAAGAGCTGCTGCCCCGCCGCCAGGGAGAACCCCTTGGCCGGATCGGTCAGCAGGTCGCGGTCGTCGGGGTGGATGTAGGCCGGGACGTCCTTGGCGCCGCAGACCGGGGCGACCGACCACACGTGGTCGATGTGGCCGTGCGTGAGGAGCACCGCGACGGGCTTCAGGCGATGCTCGCGCAGCAGCTCGTCGATGCCCGCCTCGGCGTCCTGCCCGGGGTCGATGATCACGCATTCCTCGCCCGCGGCGGGCGCCACGACGTAGCAGTTCGCCTCGAACGATCCAGCGGGGAACCCGGCGACGAGCACGGTCGTCCTTCCTTCAGGCCATTCTCAGGCGGGGCTGTCCGCGGCGGCGTTCCTGTGAAGTAGCTGAACGTTTCCGCGGGGCCGCCGGCTCTCGCGCCCATCGGCCGGGACCGTCCCCGGCCGCGCGCAGGTGTGGCGGTATCCGGTCACGAGGGTACCGGCGCGGCCGTGGCCACCGCGAACGAGATAGGCCGATCGCCGTGTCGGCGCGGTGGAAACGGGTGCGCTCGGGCGGTACGCCCGGCTCGCCGGTACCGCTACTATGCGCTGCACGTTCACCTGATCACAGCGGAGGGGCAGGCACGTGGCGGGGAAGGACCGCAAGAAGCAGCTCGCACGGCAGCGCTACGAGCGTCAGGAGCAGCGCCGGCAGGCTCAGGCCGCCCGCGCCCGCCGTATGAAGGTCATCGGGTCGGCCGTCGGCGTCGCGGTGATCGCGGCCGCCGGCGTCGGGATCGCGGTGTTCGCCGGCAAGGACGACAAGTCCAAGGCCGACGGCCCGGACGCGGCGGCGACGCCGTCCGCCAAGCCGGGGGAGTGCGCCTACACCCCGAAGGCGGGCGAGGCCGGGGCGCCGAAGGACCTCGGGACCCCGCCGGTGAAGCCGGCCTACAACGGGCCGGTGAAGGCGACGATCGAGACGTCCCAGGGCGACATCGGCCTGGAGCTGGACGGGGCGAAGGCGCCCTGCGCGGTCAACTCGTTCGCGTTCCTGGCCAAGAAGGACTTCTGGAAGAAGACGTCCTGCCACCGCCTGTCGGCCAGCGAGGGGCTGAAGATGCTCCAGTGCGGCGACCCGACGGGCACCGGCAGCGGCGGCCCGGGGTACCAGTTCGCCAACGAGAACACCGAGGGCGCCAAGTACGGCAAGGGCACCCTCGCGATGGCCAATGCCGGTCCCGGCACGAACGGCAGCCAGTTCTTCCTCGTGTACGGCGACTCGCAGCTCTCCCCGGACTACACCGTCTTCGGGAAGATCACCTCTGGCCTGGACGATCTCGACAAGGTCGCCAAGGGCGGGATCGACAAGCCGGGCCAGGACGGGACGGGACAACCCAAGAAGAAGGTCACGATCCAGGACGTCTCGATCGCCGGGAAATAGGCGAACGGGATACTAAGGTGTGGAGGGTCCGGTGGGTGTGATCCCGTTCGGGCCTGCGATTCAGGAGGCAAGGGTGTCCAGCGCGACCGATCCCTGGGGCCGGGTGGACGAGGACGGCACCGTCTACGTCAGGACGTCGGACGGCGAGCGCGTCGTCGGGTCGTGGCAGGCCGGGGCGCCGGACGAGGCCCTGGCCTACTTCAAGCGCAAGTACGACTCGCTCGCGACCGAGATCGGCCTGCTGGAGCAGCGCGTCCGCACCACCGACCTCCAGCCCGCGCAGGCCCAGCAGAGCATCCAGCGGCTGCGCGAGGCGGTCACCGAGGCGCACGCCGTCGGCGACCTCGACGCGCTCGCCCGGCGGCTCGACGGCCTCACCGAGCAGGTGGGGCGGCGCCGCGAGGAGGTCAAGGCGCGGCGCGAGCACGCCCGGCACGAGGCGCGGGAGATCAAGGAGCGCATCGTCGCCGAGGCCGAGCGCATCGCGGTCGAGGAGACCCACTGGAAGAACGGCGGCGAGCGGCTCCGCCAGCTCGTCGAGGAGTGGAAGGCCGCCGACCGCATCGACCGGCCCACCGAGACCGCGCTGTGGAAGCGGCTGTCGTCGGCGCGCAACGCGTTCACCAAGCGCCGCAAGGTCTACTTCGCGACGCTGGACGACCAGCGCGAGGAGGCCAGGCGCGAGAAGGAGCGCCTGGTCGCCGAGGCCGAGACGATGACCGGCTCCACCGACTGGGGCGAGACCGCCGCCGCGTACCGCGACTTGATGCGCCGCTGGAAGCTCGCGGGCCGAGCCGGGCGCGACGCCGAGGAGGACCTGTGGGCCCGGTTCAAGGGCGCGCAGGACACCTTCTTCGCCGCCCGCTCCGCCGCGTTCGCCGAACGCGACGCCGAGCTGCGGGTGCACGCCGAGGAGAAGGAGAAGATCCTCGCCGAGGCCGAGCGGCTGGTGCCCGTCCGCGACGTCCGCCAGGCCCGGCAGGCGCTGCGCGCCGTCCAGGAGCGCTGGGAGGCCGCCGGGATGGTGCCGCGCGACCAGCGCGACCGGCTGGAGGGACGGCTCCGCAAGATCGAGGAGGCGGTCCGCACGGCCGAGGAGTCGGAGTGGCGCCGCACCAACCCCGAGGCCCGCGCCCGCGCCGAGGCCACGGTCGCGCAGCTCCGCAACTCGATCGAGCAGCTCGAGAAGCGTCTGGAGAAGGCGCGGACGGCGGGCCGCGACAAGGACGTCCGCGACGCCGAGGAGGCGCTCAGCGCCCGCCGCGCCTGGCTCGAAGAGGCCGAGCGCACTCTCGCGGAGTTCTCCTAGCCGCGCTGGGGCCGCGGCCGTTCTAGGCGGGGCGTCCCAGGAAGGCCAGGAGGCGGGTCTGCTCGTCGGCTCCAGGCGGGGTGGGGAGCGGCGGGGCCAGGTGGCCTGCCGCCCGTAAGGGAGCGGCCACCAGTTGGGCCGTCGCGAACGCGTGGTGCACGAGGTCCGGGTCGAGGCGTTCGGGCTGGGCGGTGGCGCGGGCGAGGTCCCAGGCGTGCACGAGCGGCTCCAGGATGTAGCCCTCCAGGAAGTCGGCCAGCGGCAGCTCTCCCAGCGCCCCGACCGGGACGGGCCGCCTCAGCGCCTCGGGGGTGAGGGCCGCCGCGCACTCCTTGCGGGCCGTCCGCCACGCCAGCAGCGCGTCGCCGGGGCTGAAGCGGGCCGGGTCGGCGTTGACGTCCGGGACGGGCTCGCCGGCGGCCAGCGCGCGGATCATGTGCTGGCCGCCGGTGACGTGCCCGGCGACGTCCCTGGCGGACCACCGCGCGCAGGGCGACGGCGCGCCCCAGGCGTCCGGGGCCACGCCGCCGACCACGCCCTCGAACAGGTCGAGGGTCCGCCGGTAGCCGCTGAGGTTTCTGGCCATGGTGGTCAGTGACCCGCGATCGGCCTCCCCTGTCAAGCGTTATGGGGAAGATCGGCACGGGGCGTCAGGCCGCCGCCGAACCGCGCTCCCTGAGCATGCCGTTCATCAGGTCGATCTCGGACCGCTGGCCGGTGACCATGGTGCGCGCCAGGGCCCTGACGCGGGCGTGGCCGGTACGGGTCAGGACCGCCTCGGCCATGGCCACGCCGCCCCGGTGGTGGGCGATCATCAGCCGCAGGAACATCACCTCGGCGGAACGCCCCGAGGCGCGCTCCAGCCCGGCGAGCTGCTCCCGCGTGGCCATCCCCGGCATCCGCGCCCCGTCGCCGTCCGGCGCGGGGGAGGGTGCGGACGCGGACGCCGCGCCGTGCCCGGGGTGCCCCGCCATCCAGCGCATCGGGCCGCCGGGGTCGGTCTTCGGCACGTCCCACTCGTCCAGCCAGGCGGTCATCATGCCGATCTGGGCCGACTGCGTGGTGATGATGTCGTACGCCAGCAGCCTGGTCGCCGGGTCCCGCGTCCGGTCCCGGACGATGAACGACATCCGTACCGCCTGCGCGTGGTGCGCGCTCATGTCCCGCGCGAAACCCGCCTCGGCGCTCTCGTTCCCCGGCGGACCGGACCCGAGCGCCGACCTGCCCGCGAGAACGGCGGCGACGAGCAGGACGGCCACCGCCACGATGACGGTCGCCCTCCGTCCCTTCCGCGCGCGCGGAAGGGACGGAGGGTCCACGGGCTCCTCGCGGACGGCTCCCGGGTCCTCAGAGCCCTCCTGGACGGTCACGGGGTGTCCTTGGCCCCGTCGCAGGCCGCGCCGGGCTCCTGCGTCTGCGGGCCCTTCACGAACGCCCGCAGGAACGCGTCCACCCGCTGGTCGGACGCGTTCTGGAGCTTGAGCTGCTTGCCCCAGGCGGTGAGGACGACGGGCGCGTCGAGGCCCGGGTAGGGGCTCATCAGCGAGTAGTCGGTCGCGGACACCTTGTCCTTCAGGGCCTTCACCTGCGCGGCGGGCAGGTCGGGGCGGTACGCGACCCAGACGGCCCCGTGCTCCAGGGAGTGGACGGCGTTCTCGTTGCGGAGCTGCCGGTCGTAGACGCGGGCGTCGCAGTTCTGCCACATCGGGTCGTGGGCGCCGCCCATCGGCGGGCTGGTGTCGTACTTGACCGGGCCGGTCGTGTGGTCGCGGCTCAGGCCGTTCTTCTCGACCAGCCCGGCGATGTCCGCCGAGCCGGAACCGGACCCGGACGCCGACGACGGCCGGGTCTGGAGGAAGGCGTACGAGATCGCGACGATCGCCACCACGCCGATCACGGCGAAGAAGGCGATGCCTCCCCACGGCACCTGCCGTTCGGTGAGGGCGTTGGGCCGGGCTTTCCCGGCGCGCGCGTTGCGGGCGCTCTTGGACATGCGTGTATTCCTCTCAGGGATGCTGAGCCGGGTTGTGACGGGACGTGGGCCTTTACGGCCGCGTCATCACAGCCGGAGCACCTGGAGAGAGGAGAGGGACGGCGGGGAGGGCACGCCGGCGGGCGGCGGCGCGAGCGTCCAGCCGTTCCGCGCGGCCAGCCGGAGCCGCGAACGCCCCGGGGAGGACGCGAGGGCGAGGACGAGGAACGTCAGCAGGACGGCCAGGCACAGGCAGGCGTCCAGCGGGCTGAGCGGCGGCGCCTTCATCGGAACGGTCGGCGACGCGTACGGAGCGGACGGCTGCGAGGCGGGCGCCGGGGCGGGCACAGCGGCGAGGGCCGAGGCGGTCGCGTCCGGGGACGTGCGGGGGACCTCATGGGTCCGCTCCGGCGCCGACGCGGCGATCGCGGACGGGCCGCCGAGGTCGTGCTCGGTGCAGATCCGCATGGGCGGGGCGTGGCCCAGCCCGTAGCTGAAGACGAGCCCGGCCACGACGAGCAGCGCCACGAGCAGGCCGGCCTGCCCATGGCGCCGACGCCAGGTCGTCCCGGTCACCGTCACGCTCCAGATTTCCGCTTCCGGGCCTTACCAACGCCGCAGGGCCGGGCAGGGTTCCCGCGCCGCCGGAAGGGCGGGCCCGCCTGGGACCTGAGGGGGATTCCAGGACCCTTCGGACGTACGAGGGCGTCCGGCTCCGGAGCCCCGAAGATGGAAGGCATGCGGCGTTCGGCGGATTCGGGGGCGATGCCGTGGACCGGCCGGAGACTCCTCGCCCTGCTGGCCTCGGCCGGGCTCCAGGTCGCCCTCATGGCGACGCTGCTCGGCCTGTACGGGTACGGGCGGCACCTCGCGGACGGCCGCCCGGACGAGGCGTTCGGCAACGCGCGCCGGCTCTGGGACCTCGAAAGGACGCTCGGCCTGCCCGACGAGTCGTCCTTCCAGCGCTGGGCCCTCGGCTGGGACCGCTGGGTCCGGATCGCCAACGAGTACTACGTCCGCGTCCATTTCCCGGCCAGCGTGCTGTTCATGGCGTGGGTGTGGTTCCTGCGCCGCCGGGCCTGGCCGCGCGTGCGCGCGATCGTCGTCGGCTCCGCCGCCGTCGCGCTGCTGGTGCACTTCCTGTACCCGCTCGCCCCGCCCCGGATGCTCTCCGGGCACGGCCTCGTCGACCTGATGACCGTGTACGGCCCGAGCGCGTACGCCAACGAGCCGGGCCAGGGCATGAGCAACCAGTTCGCCGCGATGCCGTCCCTGCACGTCGGCTGGGCGCTGATGGTCGCGTGGGGCGTGGTCCGCTACGGGCGCGGCCGGTGGCGGCACCTGATCGTCCTCCACCCGGTGGTCACGCTCCTGGTGGTCGTCCTGACCGCCAACCACTACTGGCTGGACGGCGCGGTCGGCGCCGCGATCGTCCTCGGATGCGTCGCCGCCACCGCCCACCTCCCCGCCCACCGCGACGGCGAGGGCCGCGACGGCGCGGGCCATGACGGCGCGGGCCATGACGGCGCGGCCCATGACGGCGCGGCCCATGACGGCGCGGGGCGCGACGGCGCGGCCCTTGACGGCGCGGGCCATGACGGCGCGGGCCATGACGGCGCGGCCTGCGACGGCGCGGTCCATGACCGCGCGGTCCATGACCGCGCGGGCCGCGACGGCACGGGCCATGGCGGCACGGGCCGCGACGGCGACGACCGCGATGGCGCGGGGCGCGACGGCGGCGACCGCGATGGCGCGGGGTGCGACGGCGGACGGCCGGGAATGTCCGCACGGCGAGATAGTGTCGGAGAGTGACCAAGAGGGGTGAACCGGGCCTCGCGGAGGGGCTTTTCGACGACCCGGCCGCCGACGAGCCCGCGCCGGGCGCGCCCGCCGCGTCCGCCGCGCCCTACGCGTCCCCGCCGGGGGCGGGGGAGGCGCCGAGCAGCCGCTGGCCGTGCGGATGAGGCCGCGCGGGCTGGACGAGGTGGTCGGGCAGGCGCACCTGCTCGGGCCGGGCACGCCGATCCGGCAGCTCGTCGACCGCGACGTCCCCATGTCCCTGGTGCTGTGGGGGCCGCCCGGCACGGGGAAGACCACCCTGGCCACGGTCGTCAGCCACGCGACCAGCCGCCGCTTCGTGGAGATCTCCGCCGTCAGCGACGGGGTGAAGCGGGTCCGCGCCGAGATCGACCTGGCCCGCCGCGAGCTCGGCATGTCCGGGCGCCAGACGGTGCTGTTCGTCGACGAGGTGCACCGGTTCAACAAGGCCCAGCAGGACGCGCTGCTCCCCGCCGTCGAGAACCGCTGGGTCTCGTTCATCGGCGCCACCACCGAGAACCCGTTCTTCTCCGTGATCAGCCCGCTGCTGTCGCGCTCGCTCCTGCTCACCCTCGAACCGCTCGGCGAGGACGACCTGCGCGAGGTCGTCCGCCGGGCCCTCGCCGACGAGCGGGGCCTCGCCGGGGCGCACGAGCTCGACCCCGCCGCCGAGGACCACCTGATCAGGCTCGCGGGCGGCGACGCGCGCCGCACGCTGACCTACCTGGAGGCCGCCGCGCTCGTCGTGGAGGAGGGCCGCCCGATAGACGCCGACGTGCTCGAACGCGCCGTCGACCGGGCCGCCGTCCGCTACGACCGCGAGGGCGACCAGCACTACGACGTCATCAGCGCGTTCATCAAGAGCATCCGCGGCAGCGACGTGGACGCGGCGCTGCACTACCTCGCCCGCATGATCGAGGCCGGCGAGGACCCGAGGTTCGTCGCCCGGCGGCTCATCGTGCACGCCAGCGAGGACGTCGGCATGGCCGACCCGACCGCGCTCCAGACCGCGATCGCCGCCGCGCAGGCCGTCGAGTTCGTGGGGCTGCCCGAGGCGCGCATCAACCTCGCGCAGGCGGTGATCCACCTGTCCCTCGCGCCCAAGTCCAACGCGGTGATCACGGCGGTGGACGAGGCGCTCGGCGACGTCCGCAAGGGCCTCGCCGGCCCCGTCCCGGGGCACCTGCGCGACGCGCACTACAAGGGCGCGGCCAAGGTCGGGCACGGCAAGGGCTACCGCTACGCCCACAACCACCCCGGCGGGGTCGTCCGCCAGCAGTACGCCCCCGACGCCGTCGACGGCCGCGAGTACTACCGGCCGACGCGGCACGGCGCCGAGGCGCGCTTCACCGAGGTCCTGGCGCGCATCCGCTCCGTTCTGCGGGGTGAGGGAGGCAAGGGAGCCAAGGGCGGCGACGGGCCGGGCCGGTGATCCCGCCGATCCGGGCCCGCGCCCGGTAGCCTGCCCGCAGGACCCGCGTGCCGGGCGGCGGGCCGCACGCCGGTGCGCGGCGGGCCCGCGGCCGGCCCGGACGGGGTGTTTCGGCCCGGCACGGCCGGGACCTCCGCCCACGGTAGGGTCTGTCTGACCGAATCCGGCCCGAGCCGAACCCACAGCGAACGGAAGCCCTGATGCTCACAGGTGGACAGCTAGCAGGTCTCATCGTGGCCGTGTTCTGGGCGGTCCTGGTGTCCTTCCTCGCTTTCACCCTGCTCAAACTCGCCCGCCTCCTCCGCGACGCGGGACGGCTGGTCGCCGACATCGGCGACCAGGCGGGCCCGCTGATGGAGGACATGACCCGCACCGTCCGGCGCGCCAACGAGCAGCTCGGCCGCACCGACATGATCACCAAGCAGGTCGCCGGGGTCACCCAGAACGTCTCGGCGGTCACCACCGTGATGACCTCCGTGGTCGGCGGTCCGCTCGTGAAGGCCGCCGCGTTCTCCTACGGGGTCCGCAAGGCCCTGCACCGCGACGGCGAGGAGCGCGGCGGCGAGGGCCGCCCGCAGCTTCCCGCGCGCTCCTCCGGCAAGGGGCGCCGCTGATGCGCGGCGCGCCCGTACGCGGCGGGCGGGGCGAGGCGGCGTGAAGCGGCTGTTCTGGCTCTCGCTGGGAGCGGGCGCGGGCGTCTACGCGACGCACCGCGTCAAGCGCAAGGTCGAACGGTTCGCGCGCACCTGGTCGCCCGAGGGCGTCGCCGCCCGCGCGGTCGACGCGGGGCAGGGCGCCGGGCAGCGGTTGAGGCTTTTCGCGGACGACGTCCGTACCGAGATGCGGGCCCGCGAAGAGGAGCTGCGCGAGGCCGTCGCGATGGACCAGGCTCCCCCGAGACCGAGGGCCCCGCGCGCCGCCGGGTCCTCAGAGCGCGTTACACGATCATCGACGACGACAAGGATGGCCACTGATCATGGAGTCGGCAGAGGTCGCACGCCGCTTCCTCAAGTTCTACGAAGAGCGCGGGCACACCGTGGTGCCCTCGGCCAGCCTGATCGCCGAGGACCCGACCCTGCTGCTGGTGAACGCGGGCATGGTCCCGTTCAAGCCGTACTTCCTCGGCCAGCGCACGCCGCCGTCGCAGCGGATGACCAGCGCCCAGAAGTGCGTGCGGACGCCCGACATCGAGGAGGTCGGCAAGACCACCCGGCACGCCACGTTCTTCCAGATGCTGGGCAACTTCTCCATCGGCGACTACTTCAAGGAGCAGGCGATCCCGTTCGCCTGGGACCTGCTGACGCGGTCCGAGGCCGACGGCGGGTTCGGGTTCCCCGAGGAGAGGCTCTGGGCCACCGTCTACACCGACGACGACGAGGCCCAGGACATCTGGCACAAGAAGGTCGGCGTCCCCCTCGACCGCATCCAGCGGCGCGGCATGGAGGACAACTTCTGGTCGATGGGCGTCCCCGGCCCGTGCGGGCCCTGCTCGGAGATCTACTACGACCGGGGCCCCGAGTACGGGCGCGAGGGCGGCCCGGTCGCCGACGAGGACCGCTACCTCGAAGTGTGGAACCTCGTGTTCATGCAGTTCGAGCGCGGCCCGGGGGAGGGCAAGGACGACTTCCCGATCCTCGGCGACCTGCCGTCCAAGAACATCGACACCGGCATGGGCCTGGAGCGCATGGCGGCGATCCTCCAGGGCGTCGACAACATCTACGAGACCGACACCCTGTGGAAGGTCCTCGACCGCGCCGCCGGCCTGACCGGCACGGGCTACGGCCGCGACCAGCGCGACGACGTGTCGCTGCGCGTCGTCGCCGACCACGTCCGCTCCGGCACGATGATGGTCGCCGACGGGATCCGTCCCGGCAACGAGGGCCGCGGCTACGTGCTGCGCCGCATCCTGCGCCGCTCCATCCGCAACCTGCGGCTGCTCGGCGGCGAGGAGGCCGGGCTGATGCACGAGCTGACGTCGGTCGCGGTGCGGGCGATGGGCGAGCAGTACCCCGAGCTGATCCGCACGGCCGACAGCATCCACGCGGTGATCGACGCGGAGGAGGAGTCGTTCCTCCAGACGCTGCGCACCGGCACCGCGATCTTCGACACGGCGGTCGCCGAGACCCGGCGCTCCGGCGGCTCCGCGCTGCCGGGCGACCAGGCGTTCAAGCTGCACGACACCTACGGGTTCCCGATCGACCTGACGCTGGAGATGGCGTCGGAGGCGGGCCTGGAGGTGGACGAGGCGGGCTTCCGGCGGCTGATGGCCGAGCAGCGCGACCGCGCCAAGCGCGACGCGCGGGAGAAGAAGACCGGCAACCTCGACGTGTCGGTGCTGGACGAGATGCTGGGCCGCGCCGACGGCCGGGTCGAGTTCATCGGCTACAAGGACGTCCTCGGCGAGGCGCGCCTCGCCGGGCTGCTCGTCGGCGGCGCCAGCGTGCAGGCCGCCGGGGAGGGCGCGGAGGTCGAGGTCGTCCTCGACCGCACCCCGTTCTACGCCGAGGGCGGCGGCCAGCTCGCCGACCAGGGCCTGATCCGGCTCGGCAGCGGCGCGGTGATCGAGGTGGACGACGTGCAGTCGCCGCTCGCCGGGCTGATCGTGCACCGCGGGCGGGTCCGCAGCGGCGAGGCGCAGGTGGGCGACACCGCGTACGCCGAGATCGACGTCGACCGGCGGCGCGCGATCTCCCGCTCGCACACCGCGACGCACATGGTGCACGCCGGGTTCCGGCGCGCGCTCGGCGAGGGCGCGGCGCAGGCCGGGTCGGAGAACTCGCCGGGCCGGTTCCGCTTCGACTTCACCGCGTCGGGCGCGGTGCCGGTCAGCGTGCTGCGCGACGTCGAGGACGAGGTCAACGACGTGCTGATCAACGACCTGGACGTGCGGGCGTTCCACACCTCGATCGACGAGGCCCGCGCGATGGGCGCGCTGGCCCTGTTCGGCGAGAAGTACGGCGACGAGGTGCGGGTCGTCGAGGTCGGCGACTACTCCCGCGAGCTGTGCGGCGGCACGCACGTCGCGCGCTCCGGGCAGCTCGGCCTGATCAAGGTGCTGGGCGAGTCGTCCATCGGCGCCGGGGTCCGCCGCGTCGAGGCCCTCGTCGGCATCGACGCGTTCCGGTTCTTGGCCCGCGAGAACGTGCTGGTCTCCCAGCTCGCCGAGCAGATGAAGGTCCGCAAGGAGGAGCTGCCCGAACGGATCTCCGGCGTGGTCACCCGGCTCCGCGACGCGGAGAAGGAGCTCGACCGGCTCCGTTCGCAGCAGATCCTCGCCGTCGCCGGTTCGCTCGCCGACGGCGCCCGCGACGTCAACGGCGTCGCGTTCGTCGGGCACCGCGCGCCCGACGGCACCGGCGCCGACGACCTGCGCAAGCTCGCGGTCGACGTGCGCGGGCGGCTGACGTCGCGGCCCGCCGTGGTGATGGTCGCGGGCGTGCCGAAGGACCGGCCCGTCGTGGTCGTCGCGGTCACCGAGGGCGCCCGCGAGCGCGGCCTGAAGGCCGGCGCACTGGTCGGCCTCGCCGCCAAGGCGCTCGGCGGGGGCGGCGGCGGCAAGGACGACCTCGCCCAGGGCGGGGGCGCGAACGCCGGGGCCCTCGGCGACGCGCTGGCCGCGGTCGAACGAGCAGTAGGGGCCGCGTGAACCACCCGGCGGGCCTGAGACCCGCGCCGTGCCCGTTCCGGCCGTCCGGAGCGGTGCGATGAGGCAGGGCGTCCGGCTCGGGGTCGACGTGGGCAGCGTGCGGATCGGCGTGGCCCGCTGCGACCCCGGCGGCGTCCTCGCCTCACCCCTGGAGACCGTCAGGAGCGGCAAGGGGGACATCGACCGCCTCGTCGCGCTCGTCGCCGAGCACGAGGCGATCGAGGTGGTCGTCGGGCTGCCGACGTCGCTGTCGGGCCGCGAGGGCCCGGCGGCGGGCAAGGCCCGCGCGTTCGCGCGCAGGCTGGCGGGCCGGCTCTCCCCGGAGACGGTCCGGCTGTACGACGAGCGGCTCACCACCGTCACGGCGGAGAGCGGGCTGCGCGCCGGCGGAGTCCACGGCCGGGCCCGGCGCCAGGTCGTCGATCAGGCCGCGGCGGCCGTCCTGCTCCAGGCGGCGCTGGACGGCGAACGGTTGACGGGGCGTCCCTCAGGCGAGATCGTCCGGGGAAGCGCATGAACGACTTGAACCTGTTCTCGGACCCGTACGGCGAGGGCGCTCAGCAGCAGCCGTACCACGACGAGCCGCCCGGCCGCCGGGAGCGCCGCCGTACCCGCAGGCGGCAGAAGCGGCGCCGCCGCAACGGCCGCGCCGCCGCGCTGTTCGCGCTGGCGTTCGTCGTGGCGGTGTTCGGCACCGGCGGCGTGCTCGGCTACGCCTGGCTCGACAACCGGATGCACCCGCCCGACTACTCCGGGCAGGGCGGCGGGAACGTGACCGTCCAGATCAAGGACGGCGACAGCGGCTCGGTGATCGCCGTGACGCTCCAGCAGCACCGCGTCGTCAAGAGCAGCCGGGCGTTCCTGAAGGTGTACGGCAAGGAGACCCGGGCGAGCGGCATCCAGCCGGGCTTCTACCGGATGCGGCTGAAGATGTCGTCCAAGGCGGCGATGGCGCTGCTGCTCGACCCGAAATCGCGCGCGGGCAACCAGATCACGGTGTTCGAGGGCATGCGGGCCGTGGAGGTCTACCGGCTCATCGCGAAGAAGACCGGCATACCCCTGCGCGACTTCCAGAAGGCGGCGGCCAGGCCGCAGGACTTCGGCCTGCCGTCGTACGCGAAGGGCAAGGTCGAGGGCTACCTGTACCCGGGCCGCTACGACCTGGACCCGAACGGCTCGGCCAAGCAGATCCTCAAGCAGATGGTCGAGCGGTTCACCAAGGAGGCCGAGCAGGTCGATCTGGAGACCAAGGCCGAGCAGGCGGGCATGAGCCCGGCGACGCTGGTCACCATGGCCAGCCTGATCCAGGCCGAGGGCGGGCGGGCGTCCGACTTCCCGAAGATCTCGCGCGTGATCCGCAACCGGCTGAGCCGCCACATGAGGCTCCAGTTCGACACGACCGTGCTGTACGCGCTCAACCGGCGCACCCTGACGGTCACCCACAACGACCTGAAGACCCAGTCGCCCTACAACACCTACCTGCACGACGGGCTCCCGCCGGGCCCCATCTCCAACCCGGGGCCCGAGGCGATCGAGGCGGCGGTGAAGCCGGATTCCGGCTCGTGGCTGTACTTCATCGCGACCAACCCGTCCAAGAAGATCACCGAGTTCACCGACGACCCGGCGGAATTCGAGAGGCTGAAGAAGAAGTTCGAGCAATGGCAGCAAGAGCACCCGGGGAACTGACGGCCCGCAGGGCGGCCGTCCTCGGCTCACCGATCGCGCATTCGCTGTCCCCGGTGCTGCACCGGGCGGCGTACGCGGCGATGGGCCTGGAGGGCTGGACGTACGAGGCGGTCGAGTGCGGCGAGGACGGCCTGGCGGGCGTCCTCGACGGCCTCGGCCCCGAGTGGGCGGGCCTGTCGCTGACGATGCCGCTGAAGCGGGTCGCGCTGAAGCTGGTGGACGAGGTGTCGGACCTCGCGGTCAAGGTCGGCGGCGCCAACACGGTCGTCCTGCGCGGCGGCCGCCGCCTCGGCGACAACACCGACGTGCACGGCATCGTGACCGCGCTGTCGGAGGCGGGGCTCGGCGCGCCCGCGTCGGCGGTGGTGCTGGGCGGCGGCGCGACCGCGGCGTCCGCGCTGGCGGCGCTCGCCCGGCTCGGGCTGGACGAGGCGGTCCTCGCCGTCCGCGCCCCCGAGCGCGCGGCGGACGCCGCCGAGGTCGGCGGCCGGTTCGGGCTGGACGTCCGCGTCGAACGCCTCGACCGGCTCCCGGCCCTGCTCCCGGCGGCCCTGGTGGTCTCGACGCTGCCGGGCCGTTCCGCCGACGCGTACGCCGAGCCGGTCGCCGCCTCCGGGGCCGCGCTGTTCGACGTGGTGTACGCGCCGTGGCCGACCGCGCTCGCCGCCGCCGTCGCCGCGGCGGGCGGAACCGTCGTCGGCGGCTTCGACATGCTCCTGCACCAGGCCGTCCGCCAGGTCGCCCTGATGACCGGCCGCGACGACGTCCCCGTGGACGCCATGCGCGCGGCGGGCGAAGCCGAACTGGCCCGCCGCTCCGCCACCTGACCCGCCGCCCGCCCGCGGACCGGCGCGTCCGCGGGGCCGGTCCGGGTGCGGCGCTCAGCGGACGTTCGGCATGTCGAGCGGTGCGGGCGCGGGAGCGGGCGCCGGGGCCGGATCGGGGGATCGGCCGGGGATCTGCGGCGCTTCACGGACTCGTCCACCGCGGTCAGCATGATCGGGAGGATGACGCTCAGCCAGAAGTCGCGCCATCCCCACACGCCGCCCGCGACGCCCACGAGGCTCGCCGCGCCGACGAGGGTGAGCAGCACCGCCGACCAGTGCCGGCGGACGTGCGTCATCGGCTGCAAGCGGCGGCGGTGGGGGAGCAGCGCGGCCAGGGGCAGCTCCCGCGCGTGCGCGCGCTGCACGACCGTCGCGTCCGGCAGCCAGTGCAGGACGTCGCCGGTCGCGGCCAGCGGCACGCGCGACAGGTCGATCAGCGTCTCCAGCCGCCACCACAGCGTCCACAGCGACGAGCGCCCGCTGCCCGGGTAGCCGGTCCAGCGCGGGCCGGTCACCTCGCCGCGCACCAG
Organism: Actinomadura sp. J1-007; assembly: GCF_009793335.1. Taxonomy (GTDB): domain Bacteria; phylum Actinomycetota; class Actinomycetes; order Streptosporangiales; family Streptosporangiaceae; genus Spirillospora; species Spirillospora yumaensis. Next base: position 614,131 of record NZ_WING01000002.1, read on the forward strand.
CGTGCGGAACGCCCGCGCGACGAGCGGACCGGTCGGCCCGCGCGGGTCGCGCAGCAGCGCCGACAGCGCCATCGGCAGCCCGTAGTGCCACAGCGCGAGCCGCCACACCGGCTTGGACGCCGAGCCGTGCGGCGACACGTCGTAGGTCTCGATCCAGATGTGCTCGTCGTCGGGGTCGAGGTTCGCGCCCAGCCAGTCGTAGGCGGCCATGAGCCGTTCGGTGCGCAGCGCGGGCCGCGCCTCGGCGAGCGTGACCAGCGCGAACGCGGTGTGCGTGACCGTCGGGCCGGCCGTCGGGGTCGGCCCCCACGCGGGCCGCACGGCGGTGCGGTCGGACGTCAGCCACTCCACGCCCCGGTCCACCGCCGGGTCGTACGGGTTGATCGCCGCGAGCGCCCGCAGCGCCAGGCAGGTCAGCCACACCCGCGACGGGCTGCCGCGCAGCGACCCCCAGCCGCCGTCGGGGTTCTGGTTGCGCAGCAGCCAGTGGTAGGCGCGGCGCAGGTCCGGGGCGTCGTCGCGCAGGTCGCAGCGCGCGCGGGCGAGGAACCGCGCGATCCACGCGGTGGCCTCCACGACCGGCATCCCGAGGCTGGTCTTGGTCGCCCAGCCGCCGTCGCGCAGCGGGTCGCCGGACTCGGACTGGCGTCTGGCGAGGAACGCCAGCCCCTCGTCGAGGTGCTCGAACGGCCGGCCGGCCTCCACGAACGCCAGCAGGCCGAGGGCCGTCGCGGTCGCGCCGGGCTCCGGTCTGCTCAGCTCGTGGTACCAGCCGCCGCCGGAGCCCTGGTCGGGGGCGTATGTGTCGCGCAGCACGTCCAGCGACTCGTTCAGTCTGCGGTCGAGTGCGGCGAGGTCGATGATCGGAGTCGTCATGGGTACGGAGTGGGCGCCTCGCGCCGTTGAGGGGATTCGGGGGTTCTGGTTCACTGTTCCGCCTTCTCCCCGTCAGTATTCCCGTCAGGGCAGGCTTTGTACCCCTCCGGTTCCAGCGCTGTGGCGCTCGCCGTACCGATCAACGAGGCAGGCGAGCGGGCACGCTGGGTGATGACCGCTCGTGCGACCCGTGACCCTGGAGGACGCGTTGGCCGAGCCACTGGCAGGGGACGACGCCGCGGGGGAGTGCGTGCTGTGCCCGCCGCTGCGCTTCCGCTTCAACGAGATGGCGGGCCTGCCGGGGGCCGACGCCGTCCTCGACGCCGACGGAGACTTCCTGCTCACGCCGGACGTCGCGCCCCTGCTCGACGGGCACGTTCTGCTGGTCACGGCCCGGCACCACCAGTCCGCCGGGACGTTCTCCCCCCGCCTGTGGACCCGTGCGCGGGCGTGGCGCGAGCGCGTCGCCCGCCTCTACCGCGCCGCGTACGGCAGCGGAGAGCTGGTCGTCTTCGAGCACGGTCCGGGCAGGTCGCAGGGCGGGGGCGCGTGCATCGACCACGCGCACTGGCACTTCCTCCCGGGCAGGCTCGCGATCCGCCAGGTCGTCGAAGACCGCGGCCTCCCGGGCAAGCCCGCTGGGCACGGCGCGGTACGGGACCGTGTCCTCAGCGGCCGGTCCTACCTGCTCCTGGATCAGGACGACTGTCTCACCGTCCATCCGGGCGACACCGTTCCGAGCCAGTTCCTGCGGTGGGCCGTCCTCGCGGCGCTCGACGCGACCGCGCAGCCTCCCCGCGACGGCTTCGTACACCCCGCTGCGCCGGGAACCGGACCGCGCAACGACGATGAACGCACGAACCGTCCCGGAAACGAGGCCGGCCAGGAACGACCGGTGTGGCGCTGGCAGGAACTGTTCGGCCTGCCCGACAGCCGGGCACGGTTCCTGCGCACGCTCGCCGCGCTGCGTTCAGCGGTGGACGAGGTTCAGCGGGACGACAGCCACCAGTAGAGCTCGCCCGCCGCCAGCCGGTCGCCGAAGCCCGTGCGCTCCACACCCTCGCCATAGCCGCTCGCGTACTCCATCAGCAGCCGTTCACGCTGGTGCGCCAGGACGCGTTCGAGCGAGCTGGCGCCGAAGCGCAGCAGCCACAGCGGCCGTCCGGGGACGGCCCGGTCGAGCGCGGGCAGCAGCTCCCGCATCTCCGCGCCGCCCACGGGCGCGGGCCGTCCGAGCAGCCGGGCCAGCGTCGGCGCCTCCGAGATCACCACATCGGCCAGGGACAGCAGCGGCAGCACGTCCACCAGAGGCAGGCGCGCGTCGATGTCGTGCGGCACCAGGTCGAACACCACGGCGGTGCCCGCCTCGCGCGCCGTCCGCGCCGCCGCGTGGAGGGCGCCCCGCGAGACGGGGGCCAGCAGCGCGTACCCGTCGGTGAACAGCGCGTCCGCGCGCCGGATCCCGGGCGCCGCGCGCCGCACGTCGGCCTCGGCGAGCCGCCGGTCGGGGGCGTCCTCCTCGGCGATCAGCAGCCGCACGCCCCGGCCGTCGCCGTCCGGCCTGTCCCGCAGCATCACCGCCACCCCGTTCGGCATGCCGTGCTCGACGCCGAGCAGGTCGTGCACGCCGAGCCGCCGCAGCTCGCGCCGGATCACGGGCGTGAAGTCGTCGTCGCCGACCTTGCCGAGCACCGCGACGCGGCGGAAGTAGCCGGTCGCGCGGCGGGCCAGGTTGACGGCCGTGCCCGAGACGACCGCGCGCGCCGGGGCGTACGCGAGCCGGTCCGAGGTCAGGTCGGTGAACCGCACGGTGGACAGCGACGCGCGCACCTCGATCCGCACGTCCCCGAGCACGACCAGGGAGAAGCGGCGCTCGGCGGCGCCGTCCAGGCCGGGCCACTGCACCGGCGAACGGGCGGACGCGGCGATGCCCACCCTCAGCCGCCGGCAGGCCGCAACCGCTGGAACGCCCGCATGACCGGCCGCAGGTCCGGGATCAGCTCGTACCGGCCGACCTCGGCCAGCGGCACCCACGCGCTCTCGGCCAGGTGGTCGCTCTCGGTCTGGTGGTCGAGGCTGACGTCCAGGCTCATCGGGCGGCACCGCCGCGCCGCCGCGACGACCCGGACCTGCGCCGTCGCGTCGTCCGCGCGGTCGCGGTCGCGCATGAACCACTGCCAGATGTGGAACGGCGGGCCGGGTTCGACCTTCAGGCCGACCTCCTCCCACACCTCCCGCCGGATGTGGTCGTCGAGCCCGAGGTCGGCCGCGACCTCCAGCCGCCCGCCGGGCACCTCCCACCGCCCCGGGTGGAACGGGTCGGACGCCGACTTGCGGACCAGGAGCAGCCTGCCCTCGTCGACGATGAACGCCTTCTGCGCGAACTCGAGCCGTATCCGCGTCGTCGCGGTGAACCGGCCGGCCGTACCGTTGACCGTGCTGCGGCGGGGCATCGCGGAGCTTCCCTCCGTGGAGCCGACCCCGGCGGGCCGTCGTGCGTCAACGGTACAGGTCCGGCCCGTCGAGCCAGGGTCCCCGGCCGGGCAGATGACCGTCACCTCTCACCGCGCGGCGCGGGCCCCGCGCACCGCCTTCCGCGTGCCCGCCACCAGGAACGCCAGCAGCGAGGGCACCGTCACGATCGCCATGATCACCGCGCCGAACACGCTGCTGTACGCGACGTAGCCGGGCCCGAGCGCGGCCGGCAGCAGCGGGACCGCCAGCAGCGGCGCCGCGCGCCGTCCGGCGGGCGTGCGGGCGAGCCACATGCCTCCCGCCAGCGCCACCACGATCGGGGCCAGCGCGTCCGCGCCCCCCAGCGCCGGGCCGAGGTACGCGTCCTTCAGTGCCTCCTCGGGGAGGTAGAACCAGGTGAAGGCGTGCGCGACCGCCACCACGCCGAGCCCGACGGCGGCGCAGAGCGCGATCGCGAACGTGCGGCGGGCGAGGAGCCGGGGGCCGACGGGCGTCCCGCGCGAGCCGAGGAGTCCCGCGACGATGACCGCCCCGAGCAGGATGGGGACGGAGGCGTTCCCCTCGGCGCTGAGGCTGGACGGGTCGAGCGCGGGGTACACGGCGAGCGTCACCACCGCCACCGCCACGACTCCGGCGGACGCGACGGTCCGCGCCCCGCGCAGCGCCAGCACCGCGACGGCGGCCCAGCCCGCCCAGAGCGGCGCGGTCGCGTACAGGGTCTCGGGCGCGATGCCGGCCCCCTGCGTCTCGTACGCGGCCACGGCGGCCGAGACCGCGTAGCGCACGCACGCGCCGAGAAGGATCAGCGACGCGAACGTCGCGGCCAGCGCCTCCCCTCGCGCCACTCGGGGCCGCGCAACGCGCGCGGCAGCCTCCGCAGCCGGACGGTCAGGCCGCCGGCGATCAGGTCGGCGGACTCGCGCGCGGTCGGCCGCTCCCGGTCCGGCCCGGCGGTCGCCAGCAGGACGCCGAGCATCTCGTCCTCGTGGCGGTCCCGGTGGTCGGCCGGATACCAGCGCAGCAGCCGGCGGTAACGATGTTCAAGAGTGCTCAACGGTCCCTCCAGACCGGGAGATGAACATGCGGAGCCGTCCCGAGCCGTCCGGACGGTTCGGCGCGGGTGCGGTTCGGCGCGGGGGGCGTTCGGATCCGTGCGGTCAGGCGGGCGCTCCCGCGCCGCCCAGGCCGGCGCCGTCCGGCCCGCCGCCGAGGCGGGGGAGGGCGGCCAGGCGCCGCGCGGCGATCTCGGCCCGGCGCGCGAGGCGTTCGGCCTCGTCGGCGAGCCGCCGCGCGCCGTCCTCGGTCAGCACGTAGTAGCGGCGCAGCCGGCCGGCCACGACCTCCTCGCGGTCGGCGGCGATGAGCCCGTCCGACGCCAGCCGGTCGAGCGCCGCGTACAGCGTGCCGGCGCGGAGCCGGACCCGGCCGTCGGAGATCCGCCCGACGTCCTCGATGATCCCGTAGCCGTGCCTGGCCCCCTCCGCGAGCGCGGTGAGGATCAGGAACGTGGGTTCCTGCATGGACCTGCTCATATCATCTGTATATAACGTTGACCGATATATCCGCAACGGGAGCGGGAATGTGGCGCGGGCCGCCGTGGTTGTGCGGATGGGAAATCGTGCCCCGCCGGTACGGCGCGCAGGCGCCGGACAGGTGATAACCTGAATGCTGACCGGCCCTGTGCGGACGACCGCGAGGTCTGCCGTGCCGGGCGCTCAAGCGGAGGCCACCTCCCACCTGACCGGCCGACGAGGCCGGTGGGTATTCGGTCCAGGTGCACGGACGCGGCGCGTCCGTTCCCCCGTCATCCCCGGCGATCGACGTCGCCGAGGAGACCGAAGGTGGCCCCGCATGCGAGTCGTGCGGGGCTTTTCGCGTGAAAGGCCCCGGGGTACGACCGGTCCCAGAACTTGAGTAACGGCCCCAAGGAGGTCCCATCAGCGCCGAACCGCGTATCAACGACCGCATTCGCGTGCCCGAGGTCCGGCTCGTCGGCCCGAACGGCGAACAGGTGGGCATCGTGCCCATCGCCAAGGCCCTTGAACTCGCGCGTGAGTCGGACCTCGACCTGGTCGAGGTGGCGCCCACCGCGCGCCCGCCCGTCGCCAAGCTCATGGACTACGGCAAGTTCAAGTACGAGTCCGCGATGAAGGCGCGTGAGGCGCGGAAGAACCAGGCGCACACGATCATCAAGGAGATCAAGCTCCGCCCGAAGATCGACCCGCACGACTACGAGACCAAGAAGGGTCACGTCGTGCGGTTCCTGAAGGCCGGGGACAAGGTGAAGGTCACGATCATGTTCCGCGGTCGTGAGCAGTCCCGTCCCGAGCTCGGTTTCCGGCTGCTCCAGCGGCTCGCCGACGACGTCGACGACCTCGGCTTCGTCGAGTCGCGGCCCAAGCAGGACGGCCGAAACATGATCATGGTGCTCGGTCCGCACAAGAAGAAGGCGGAGGCCAAGGCCGAGGCCAAGGCGGAGCGCGACGCGGCGGACGCCGAGCGCGACGCCGCGGACGCCTAGCCCGGCACCGCCCGAACGGCCCGGCCGGGCCGCTCCGGGACCGCCCGCCGGCGGGCCCGGTTGACCTCGCGGTGCTCGCGAGGTCGTGACGCACGTACATTGAAGCCTGACCAGGCGCTCCCGTGAGAGCTGCGGGACGCGTCCGATCAGGCGCGCCCCCGTGCCGGTCGCACGGGGGCCGAGCGAGGGAGACGACGGCGACCATGCCGAAGACCAAGACCCACAGCGGTGCCAAGAAGCGGTTCAAGCTGACCGGCTCCGGCAAGGTGATGCGCCGCCGCGCCAACCGCAACCACCTTCTTGAGCACAAGCCGACCAAGCGGACCCGCCGCCTGGACGGCCCGGCCGTGGTGGCCGACGCCGACGCCAAGAACATCAAGAAGCTGCTGCGCAAGTAGCCGCCGGCCCAGTCAACCCGTACGACCGGCCGAGGCCCGACGGCCCCGGCCCCCACGAAGGAGTGAACACGTGGCACGCGTGAAGCGAGCGGTCAACGCCGCCAAGAAGCGTCGGGTCGTCCTGGAGCGGTCGAGCGGCTACCGCGGCCAGCGGTCGCGCCTGTACCGCAAGGCCAAGGAGCAGCAGCTCCACTCCATGACCTACGCGTTCCGGGACCGCAAGGACCGCAAGGGGCAGTTCCGCCGCCTGTGGATCCAGCGGATCAACGCTGCGGCCCGCGCCAACGGCATCACCTACAACCGGTTCATCCAGGGCCTGAAGGCGGCCGAGATCGAGGTCGACCGCCGCATGCTGGCCGAGCTCGCCGTCAACGACGCCCCCGCGTTCGCCGCCCTGGTCAAGCTGGCCAAGGAGGCGCTGCCCGCCGAGGGCAGCGCGGCGGCCTGAGCCGGTCACCGGAAGACGGGCTGAGCACAGCGCCATGGCGGGCCGCGAGCTGACCTCTATCCGATCACCACGGGTGAAGGCCGCTCGGCGGCTCGCCAAACGCGCGTTCCGGCGGCGGGAGCGCCGCTTCCTCGCCGAGGGCCCGCAGGCGGTGCGCGAGGCCCTGGAGATCCCCGGCGGCCTCGCCGAGCTGTTCACCACCGCCGAGGCCGAGAGCCGCCACCCCGAACTCGTCGCCGCCGCCGAACGCGCCGGCGCGCCGGTGCTGCGGGTCAGCGGCGAGGTCATGGCCGAGCTCGCGCAGACCGTCACCCCGCAGGGGCTCCTGGCCGTCTGCGAGTTCGTCGACGTTCCGCTGGGCGGCGCGCTGGAGACCGGCCCGAAGCTGGTCACCGTGCTCGCCCACGTCCGCGACCCCGGCAACGCCGGAACGGTCCTGCGCACGGCCGACGCCGCCGGATCGGAGACGGTCGTCTTCACCGACGCGTCGGTCGACCCGTACAACGGCAAGTGCGTCCGTGCGTCCGCGGGCAGCCTGTTCCACCTGCCGGTCGTCGTCGGGCCCCGGTTCGACGAGCTGATCGCCGAGCTGAAGGGCGCGGGCCTGACCGTCCTCGCCGCCGACGGCGCGGGCGAGCGCACCCTGGACGAGGCGATCGACCGGGGCGTGCTCTCCGGGCCCACCGCGTGGGTCTTCGGCAACGAGGCGTGGGGCCTGCCCGAGGAGATCCTCCGGCACGTCGACGAGGTCGTCCGCGTGCCGATCTACGGCCGCGCCGAGAGCCTCAACCTCGCCACCGCCGCCGCCGTCTGCCTCTACGCCTCCGCCCGCGCGCAGCGCGGCTGAGGCCCCGGGCGGAGCGGCGGCGCCGCGCGGCTGAGGCCGCCGGGCAGAGCGGCGGCGCCGCGCGACGGCCTCCCGCCCGGCGCGAACGTGGCGCAGGCCACAGGCCCGTACGGCCCCCGGACGGCCGTCGCGGATCACCCGAAGGTCCACCCCTCCCACGCGGGCCCGTTTCACCCGCCCGATGGCCGCAAACGGCCGCGCCATAGGGCTTTTCGCCTCTCTTGACCTGGGAGGATGGAACCCCGCCGGGACGCGGGCGGGGGGTTCGCGTCCGGCGGTCACTCGTTCCCAGGTAGGAGCGGGATACCAACCCGGCGATGGATCCACGTGTCTCGCCGGATGCCTACGGTGTTCAACAAGGGCGGCGATGACGCCGTGCAGAGTGGGGGCGACGTGATGATCGACGAGAGCAGGGCGGCCAGGCGGCCCGGCAGGCGGGGGCCTGACGTCCGCTGCCGCGCGGGCGCGCGTGCCCGGGGCGGCACCGGCGCGCCCGCCGTCCCCGAGGCCCCGGCCGTGCAGGCGGGCCTCGACGTCACCGTCGTGCGGGAGCGGTCCGACGCGGTCGTGGCGGAGGTGGTCGGCGAGATCGACCTGCACACCGCCGACGTGCTGCGCGCCCGGCTGATCAAGCTGCACGGCGGCGGCCCCCGCAGGATCGTCGTCGACTTCGCCGGCGTCCCGTTCTGCGACGCGACCGGTCTCGGCGCGCTCGTCGCCGCGCACAACCAGATCTCCGCCGAGGGCGGCGAGATCCACCTCGCCCGCGTCCGGCCCGCTCAGCTCCGGCTGCTGCGCATCACCGGCCTGCACCGCCTGTTCACCGTGCATGCCGACATCGCCGGAGCGCTGTCCGCCGCCGGTTCCTCCGCCTGACCGGGGACCCTCACACCCCCTGACCCGCCCGCCCTGCCAGCGTTCGGCTTGCTCCGTGCGGGAGCTCGGGAGCGGGACGCGCGGCTGGGCGGGTCGCAGGAACGCAAGGGCCCGCCCTGGGCTGCCGGCCGGTGATGTTCAGCCGGTGACGTTCGCCCGGCAGCGTCCCCGTCGTGGACGCGAGCGGCGCGGCCGACATGGTGCGAGCGCTTCGGTCCGGATGCGTCCGGGGCCGGTGTTGCCGTGCGGGCGTCGTCGTACGCGACGGGCGGTGGTCCTCGGGGCGGTCACAAATGCCTTTCCGTAGGGGGTTCTCCGGGTCCCGCAAGGTGGCCGTCTCCGGATAGAGTCTTCTTTCGACAGGCCGCGTTCTCACCGGTGTTCTGGAGGCCGTTGTGGGTGGAGAGGACTCCCCGCACGAGCCCGGACCCCTGCCCGCGATCGGCGCGGCCGACGACTTCCCCGACGGGCTCATGGTCGCCGGCCGCGACGCGCGGGTCCTGGTGTTCAACGCCGCCGCCGCGCGGATGACCGGAGTCGACGCCGCCGCCGCCGTGGGACGCGACTTCCGGGACGTTCTGCCCTTGCACGACGCCGAAGGGCGCGACTGGTGGAAGTGCCTCGCCCCGTACGAGGGACTCCGCACCCGCACCCGGCACCCCGAGCGGTCGCTGTTCCTGCCCGGCGGCACCGAGCTGCTCGTCACCGCCGCCTACCGGCGCGACGAGCACGGCCGGGTCGAACGGTTCACGGTGTGCCTGCGCGACGCGATCCGCAGGGCCCGGCAGGAACGCGACCGCGCCGACCTCGTCTCGACCGTCGCGCACGAGCTGCGCTCCCCGCTGACCAGCGTCAAGGGCTTCACCGCGACGCTGCTGGCCAAGTGGCACCGCTTCAACGACGACCAGAAGCGGGTCATGCTGGAGACCGTCAACGCCGACGCCGACCGCGTCACCCGCCTGATCACCGAGCTGCTGGACGTCTCCCGGATCGAGGCCGGCCGGCTGGAGATGCACCGCCAGGTCGTCGACCTGCCCGAGGAGGTCCGCAAGGTCATCGCGGGCCGGATCGCGGCCGGGGAGGCCGAGGACCGCTTCCGCTTCGAGTCGCGCGGCGACCTGCCCGAGATGTGGCTGGACCCCGACAAAGTCGACCAGATCCTCGGTAATCTGGTGGAAAACGCCGTGCGTCACGGCGCGGGAACCGTCACGATCGTGGTGGAGCCGGACGCGCACAAGGAAGGGGCGGCCGTGTCGGTACGCGACGAGGGCGAGGGGATCCCCCCGAGGCGGCCCAGCGCGTCTTCCGGCAGTTCTGGCGCGGCCCCGGAGGCAACCGCCGGGGCGGCACCGGCCTCGGGCTCTACATCGTCAAGGGCCTGGTCGAGGCCCACGGCGGCGTGATCACGGTCCAGCGGGCGCCCGGCGGCGGCGCCGAGTTCCGATTTACCGTGCCCGCCGGCGCACCGGACTACGCGTCCTGACCATCCGCGCCGCGCGGGCCGCGCGAACCGCGCACGCCTCGTCCGCGATCCGCTGTCAAGGATCTCGAACGCCCGCCCACTAGACTGCGGGCGTCCCACGCCGACCGGAGTCATCACACCACCATGTCTGCACCCAACAAGTCCTACGACCCTGTCGAGGTGTCCGCGTTGCAGCCCGAAGAGCTGGATCGCGCCCGCGACGAGGCCCTCGCGGCCATCGCCTCGGCCGCCGACCTCGACGCGCTGAAGCGGGCGCGCCTCGCGCACGCGGGCGACCGCTCCCCGCTGGCCCTCGCCAACCGCGAGATCGGCGCGCTGCCGCCGCAGGCCCGCGCCGAGGCGGGCAAGCGCATCGGCGCCGCTCGCGGCGCGGTGGGCCAGGCGCTCAAGGCCCGCCAGGCCGAGCTGGAGGAGGAACGCGACCAGCGCGTGCTCGTCGAGGAGGCCGTCGACGTCACGCTCCCGTGGGAGCGCGGCGCGCGCGGCGCCCGGCACCCGCTCACCACCATCCGGGAGCGGATGGCCGACGTGTTCGTCTCGATGGGCTTCGAGGTGTCGGAGGGCCCCGAGGTCGAGGCGGAGTGGTTCAACTTCGACGCCCTCAACTTCAAGCCCGACCACCCGGCGCGGACGATGCAGGACACGTTCTTCGTCGGGTCCGAGGACACCGGCCTGGTCCTGCGCACGCACACCTCGCCGCTCCAGATCCGGTCGCTGCTGACCAAGCCGCTGCCGGTGTACGTGGTCGCGCCCGGCCGCACGTACCGCACCGACGAGCTGGACGCCACCCACAGCCCGGTCTTCCACCAGCTCGAAGGGCTCGTGGTGGACGAGGGCATCACGATGGCCGACCTGCGCGGCGGCATCGACGCGTTCGTGAACGGCATGTTCGGCGAGGGCCTGACGACGCGGATGCGGCCGTCGTACTTCCCGTTCACCGAGCCGTCCGCCGAGGTCGACATGCGGTGCTTCGTGTGCCGGGGCGCGTCGGCGGAGCCGGGCGGCGAGCCGTGCCGCACCTGCTCCTCGGAGGGCTGGATCGAGCTGGGCGGCTGCGGCATGGTCAACCCGCGGGTGCTGGTCGCCTGCGGCATCGACCCCGACCGCTACAGCGGCTGGGCGTTCGGCCTCGGCATCGACCGCACGCTGATGTTCCGGCACGGGGCCGAGGACATGCACGACATGATGGAGGGCGACGTGCGCTTCACCCTCCCGTTCGGGATGGAGATCTGATGCGGGCCCCGCTTTCGTGGCTGCGGGAGTACGTCGACCTTCCCGCCGCCGTCACCGGCCGCGAGCTGGCCGCGAGACTCATCGACGCCGGCCTGGAGGTCGAGACCGTCGACCGCGCCGGAGCCGACATCACCGGCCCGCTCGTCGTCGGCGAGGTGCTGGCGATCGAGGAGCTGACCGGGTTCAAGAAGCCGATCCGCTACTGCCGGGTCGATGTGGGACGGGCCAACGGCAGCGGCGAGCCGCAGAACATCGTGTGCGGCGCCGTCAACTTCGCCGTCGGCGACCGGGTCGTGGTGATCCTGCCGGGCGGGGTGCTGCCCGGCGGGTTCCAGATCGGCGCGCGCAAGACGTACGGGCACCTGTCCGAGGGCATGATCTGCTCGGTCAGCGAGCTCGGCATCGGCGAGGACCACGACGGCATCCTGGTGCTGCCGCCGGACGCCGAGATCGGCGCCGACGCGATCGAGCTGCTCGGGCTCCGCGACGACGTGCTCGACATCGCGATCACCCCGGACCGCAGCTACTGCCTGTCGATCCGCGGCATCGCGCGCGAGGCGGCCATCGCGTACGGCGCGGCGTTCACCGACCCCGCGGCCGTGGAGTTGCCGGCCGAGGCCGACGCGTCCGGCGAGGCCTACCCGGCGAGCATCGCCGACCCGTCGGCGTGCGACCGGTTCGTGCTGCGCGAGGTGCGCGGCTTCGACCCGGCGGCGCAGACGCCGCTGTGGATGCGGGTGCGCCTGCACCGCGCCGGGATGCGGCCGGTGTCGCTCGCCGTGGACGTCACCAACTACCTGATGCTGGAGCTCGGGCAGCCGCTGCACGCGTTCGACCGGGCCAAGCTCACCGGCCCGATCGTGGTGCGGCGGGCCGAGGCGGGCGAGAGCCTGGAGACCCTCGACCACGTCAAGCGCACGCTCGACCCCGAGGACATCCTGATCACCGACGCGTCCGGGCCGATCTCGATGGCCGGGACGATGGGCGGCCTCGCCACCGAGATCGACGGCGCCTCGACCGACATGGTCGTCGAGGCCGCGCACTTCGACGCCATCGGCACCGCGCGGATGAGCCGCCGGCACCGGCTGCACAGCGAGGCGTCGTACCGGTTCGAGCGCGGCGTCGACCGGGAGCTGCCGCTGTACGCCTCGTACCGCGCGGCGCGGATGCTGGCCGAGCTCGGCGGCGCCGAGATCGTCGCGGGCGTCACCCACGCGCAGGCGCCGGCCCCGCCGGTCGCGATCACGATGCCGGCGGGGCACCCCGACCGGGTCGCGGGCGTCGCGTACGGCCGCGACACGGTCGTCCGGCGGCTGGAGCAGGTCGGCTGCGCGGTCGAGGGCGGCGAGACGCTGACGGTGGCGCCGCCGTCGTGGCGTCCCGACCTCACCGACCCGAACGACCTGGCCGAAGAGGTCATCCGGCTGGAGGGCTACGAGAACATCCCGGCCCGCGCGCCGCGCCCCGTCGCGGGCCGCGGCCTCACCGTGGAGCAGCGGACGCGCCGCCGGGTGGGCCGCGCCCTCGCCGGGGCGGGCTACGTGGAGGTGCTGAGCTTCCCGTTCGCCTCGGAGCGGGACTGGGACGACCTCCAGCTCCCGGCGGACGACCCGCGGCGCACGGCGCTGCGGCTCGCCAACCCGCTGTCGGAGGACGAGCCGCTGCTGCGCACGACGCTGCTGCCGGGCCTGCTGCGCGCCCTCGCGCGCAACCTCGGCCGCGGCTTCGGCGACGTCGGCCTGTACGAGCTCGGCCTGGTGTTCCGCCCGCGCGAGGGCGCTCCTGCGAAGGCGCCGCGGCTGCGGGTCGACCGCGGCCCGACGCCCGAGGAGATCGCCTCCGTGGACGCGGCGCTGCCCGACCAGCCGCTGCGGGTCGCGGTGGTGCTGTCCGGCGAGCGCGAGCCGTCCGGCTGGTGGGGGCCGGGCCGCCCGGGGATCTGGGCCGACGCGATCGAGACGGCCCGTACGGTGGCCCGCGAGGTCGGCGTCGAGCTGGCCGTGCGCGCGGACCGGCACGAGCCGTGGCATCCGGGACGGTGCGCGGCGCTGTACGCGGGCGGCACGCTCGTCGGGCACGCGGGCGAGCTGCACCCCCGCGTGATCAAGGCGTACGGGCTGCCCGCGCGCACCTGCGCGATGGAGCTGGAGATGCGCCGCCTCGGCGAGCCGCGGTTGCCGCGCTCGCCGAAGGTGTCGACGTACCCGGTCGCCACGCAGGACGTCGCGCTGGTCGTCGGCGCCGACGTCCCGGCGGGCGAGGTGGAGGGCGCGCTGCGCGAGGGCGCGGGCGACCTGCTGGAGTCGATCCGGCTGTTCGACCTCTACACCGGCGAGCAGGTGGGGGAGGGGCGCAAGTCCCTGGCCTACACGCTGCGGTTCCGGGCGCCCGACCGGACGCTCACGGCCGAGGAGGCGTCCGCGGCCCGCGACGCCGCCGTGGCGGTGGCCGCCGACCGCACCGGCGCGACCCTGCGCGGCGCGTAGGCGCCCCTTGCGATGAACGGCCCCGCGCGTCCGCGCGGGGCCGTTCGGTCTTTTCCCGGGGCGCGGGAATGCGTCCTCGGGGTTTTGTGTTGGTCAGAGGGTCCGGCTACGCTGGACCGGTCACATTGTCGTCCGGCTGGGGAGTCCATTGAGGAACTGAGGTCCGACACCGCGCGGCGGCCCCGCTCGTCCTCGACGAGCGCGCGGGCACGCGCTACGTGACCTCAGTGGACCCTCGTCCCGCCGGGCGTTCTCCTTTTCCGCCCTCCGGCTCGTCGCGCGTTCCGCTCGCGGTGTCTCCATGAGTCCGCATTCCACCGACGTGTCATGGAGGCCCCTTTGTCATTCGCGATCGTTTGCCAGGACGTGTCGTTCGCCTGGCCGGACGGCACGGTGGTGCTCGACGGCCTGGACGCCGCGTTCGGCGCCGGCCGGACCGGGCTGATCGGGGTGAACGGCTCGGGCAAGTCGACGCTGCTCAGGCTGATCGCCGGGGAGCTGCGCCCGGCGTCGGGCACGGTCAGCGTCGCGGGGGAGGTCGGCTACCTGCCGCAGGACCTCCCGCTCGGCACCGCCCGCACCGTCGCCGACCTGCTCGGCATCGGCGCGGCCCGCGCGGCGCTGCACGCCATCGAGCGCGGCGAGGCCACCGAGGCCAACTTCACCGCCGTCGGCGACGACTGGGACGTGGAGGAGCGCGCCCGCGCCGAGCTCGACCGGCTCGGCCTCGCCGGGGTCGGCCTGGACCGCACCGCCGGCACGCTGTCCGGCGGTGAGGTGATCATGGTCGGGCTGGCGGCGCGGTTCCTCGCCCGGCCCGACGTCCTGCTGCTGGACGAGCCCACCAACAACCTGGACCTGGACGCGCGCCGCCGCCTGTACGACGCCGTCGCGTCCTGGCCGGGGGTGCTGGTCGTGGTCAGCCACGACCGGGAGCTGCTCGACCGGGTCGACGAGATCGCCGACCTGCGCGAGGGCGGCGTCCGGTCGTTCGGCGGCAACCTCACCGGGTACGAGGAGCTGCTCGCGGTGGAGCGGGAGGCGGCGGAGCGGACCGTCCGCGCCGCCCAGACCGACCTGCGCCGCCAGAAGCGCGAGCTGGAGGAGGCGCAGGTCAAGCTCGCCCGCCGCGTCCGCTACGGCAACAAGATGATGGAGAGCAAGCGCGAACCGAAGATCATCATGCAGGAGCGCAAGCGGCAGGCGCAGGTGTCGGCGGGCAAGCACCGGATCATGCACGAGGAACGGCTCGCCGGGGCCCGCGACCGGCTGTCGGAGGCGGAGGACGCGGTCCGCGAGGACGACGAGATCCGGATCGAGCTGCCCGCGACCGAGGTCCCGGCGGGCCGTACGGTCCTGACCGTGACCGGGCTCGCCGCCGCCGAGCCGTCCCCGGCGACCCTCTCGGAGCTGATCGTGCGCGGCCCCGAGCGGATCGCCCTGGTCGGCGCGAACGGCTCGGGCAAGACCACCTTCCTCCGCGCGCTCGCGGGGAGGAGGTCCCGAGGATCGACCCCGCGCCCGCGCCCGCGCGTGAGGCCGAGGACGGGCCGGCCGATGCGGTGGGCGCGCCGGACGCCGTGCTCGGCGTGGGGCCGGACGTCGTGGTCAGGACGGGCGTGGAGGGCGTGCGCTACCTGCCGCAGCGGCTCGACGTCCTGGACGACGCGCTGAGCGTGGTCGACAACGTCCGGGTCCAGGCGCCCGCGGCGCCGGTCAACGCGATCCGGTCGGGTCTCGCGCGCTTCCTGTTCCGGGGCGCGAAGGCCGACCGGAAGGCGGGGGCGCTGTCGGGGGCGAGCGGTTCCGCGCCGTCCTGGCGTCGCTGCTGCTGGCCGAGCCCGCGCCGCGGCTGCTGCTGATGGACGAGCCGACCAACAACCTCGACATGGCGAGCGCGGCGCAGCTCGCCCAGGCGCTCGACTCGTACCAAGGCGCGCTGGTCGTCGTCAGCCACGACGTCCCGTTCCTCAGGACGCTCGGCATCACCCGCTGGCTGAGGATGGACCGCGTGACCGGACTGACGGAGACCGACCCGCTCTGAGGCCGCTCCAACGGCCGCGCGGGCTGACGGGGCCTCCTGGGAAGGGGCCCGTCCGCCCGCGCGGCCGTGGTGCGTCGTCGGCGCGGTGCCGCTTCAGGTGAGGACGCGCTTGGTGAACGTCCTCGTCGCCGACCAGGTCAGCAGGGCGGTGCTGACGACCAGCACGCCCATGTAGGCCCAGAAGGACATGTGGTCCATCTGCGGGGTGAGGGCGGCGCGCAGGCCCTCGTTCACGTACACCATGGGGTTGAGCAGGGTGACGATCTGGAGCCAGCGGACGTGGTCGAGCGCGGCCCACGGGTAGTAGACGCAGCCGAGCATGGACATCGGCATCAGGACCAGGGCGAACAGCACCTGCACCTTCTGCGGGTCGATGAGCGTGCCGAGCAGCAGCCCGCCCGCCGAGGCCATCAGCGAGCCGAGCACCAGGACCAGGACGAGCACGGGCCAGTTGTCGACGTGGACGCTGGGCGCCTGCC
Source organism: Actinomadura sp. J1-007 (assembly GCF_009793335.1). GTDB lineage: Bacteria > Actinomycetota > Actinomycetes > Streptosporangiales > Streptosporangiaceae > Spirillospora > Spirillospora yumaensis. The sequence continues at coordinate 630,297 of NZ_WING01000002.1, forward strand.
CGTCGGCGTGGATGAACAGCACCGCGGGGAACACCAGCAGGCCGCCGATCAGGGCCTGGAGCCCGGCCGCCGCGATCTTCTGTACGGCCAGCAGCGGGACGGGCAGCGGCGCGAGCGCGCGGTCGGTGATCGAGCGCTGCCAGTTCAGCTCCATCATCAGCGGGAAGACCACCGCCATCACGCCCTGCATGACGATCGACGACCCGACCAGGCCGGGCACGAGGACCGTGGCGAACGTCGCGCCGCTCCCGCCGCCGGCGGCCATCGCCCCGCCGCCGATCTTGGGCAGCACGTAGGCGAACACGAAGACGAACATCAGCGGCTGCATGAGCACGCGCACGAACGTCGAGACGAAGTTCTTGCGCAGCACCCGCAGCTCGCGGGCCATCATCGCGAGGAACGTGCGGGCGAGGGTGGGGCGCGGGACGTGCGGGGCGGGCGGGCGGCCCGCGGCCGACGTCCCGGCCGCGGGGGAGATCGTGGTCATTCGCGGTACTCCCGTCCGGTCAGGGTGAGGAAGGCGGTCTCCAGGCTGGGGCGCAGCTGCGAGGCGTCGGTGACCGTGACGCCCGCCGAGGCCGCCGCGGTGACGAGCTCGCCGAGCAGGCCGTCCGGCGCGGTGGCGAACACCCGCACCTGCCCCTCGCCCAGCTCGACCTTGCTGATGCCGTCGCGCCGGTCCAGGGCCCGGACGCCGTCCGGCACGTCCCCGTCGTAGCTGACGGTGATCACGGTGTCGGCGCCGGTCGAGCCCTTCAGCCCGTCGACGGTGTCGCTGGCGAGCACCCTGCCGTGGTCGACGACCGCGACCCGGTCGCAGAGCGCCTCGGCCTCCTCCATGTAGTGGGTGGTGAGCAGGATCGTCTGGCCCTCGGCCTGGAGCCCGCGCAGCACCTCCCACAGGTTGACGCGGGTCTGCGGGTCGAGGCCCGCGGTCGGCTCGTCCAGGAACAGCACCTCGGGCCGGTGCACCAGCGCGCGGCAGATCATCAGCCGCTTGGCCTGGCCGCCCGACAGCTCGAACGGGTTGCCGCCGCGCCGTTCGGTGAGGCCGAACATCTCCAGCAGCTCGTCCGCGCGGCGCCGCGCGTCGCGGGCGCCGAGGCCGAAGAACCGGCCGCGGAACTCCAGGTTCTCGAACGCGGTGAGGTCGCTGTCGAGGGTGTTGTTCTGCGACACCATGCCGATGCGGCGCTTGACGTCGACCGACCGCTTCACGACGTCGTAGCCGCAGACGCTCGCCTCGCCCGCCGTCGGGACGACCAGGGTGGTGAGCATGCCGATCGTGGTCGACTTCCCCGCCCCGTTCGGGCCGAGCAGGCCGAAGAACTCGCCGTGCCGCACCTCCAGGTCGATGCCCCGTACGGCCTGGACGCCGCCCCGGGGCCCGGAGTACGTCTTGTGCAGATCCACCGTGCGGACGGCGATCTCTGGGGATGGGGTCACGCGCCGTCTCCCTTCGTGTCCGGATAGGTCTCGAACCGTTCGATCAGCCTGAGCAGGAAACGGCGGACGGCGGGCTCGTCGTCCTCGTCGACCACCGCGTACAGGCCGTGGAGGTCGGCGCCGATGCCCGGCCCCTTCTCGGCCATGAGCGCGCGCCCGGCGTCGGTGATGTGCAGCAGGACGGCGCGGCGGTCGCCGGGGTCGCGGCGCCGTTCGATGTGCCCGTTGCGCTCCAGGGTGTCGGCCACGGAGGTGACCGTCGCCGGGGTGATCATCAGCCGCCGGGCGGCCTCGCCCGGCCGCAGGCCGTCCTGGCCGAGCAGGACCCGCAGCAGGAAGAACCCCGCCGGGCTCACGCCGTGGCGCTCCACGATCCGCCAGACCACCGGCCCGGACAGCCGCGACGCGGCCGCGAACAGCCGCCCGATCGGCCACTCGTCGACCGGGCCGAGGGCCGCCAGGTCGCCGAAACCGAGGTTCTCCATGGCCCGCATTCTTAGGGGTACGAATGTTAGGTGTCAAATCATTAGGCATCTAAGTAACTGCCGCCGCCGCGGGCCCGGTATGTCTCGGATGGTGAGAAGCGGGCACCGTCACATTGAATACTCATCCAACATCATGCATACTCTTGCTCGTTGCTGGAGAAGGGCAGTGTGCACATGGGAATCCGGACGGCGGTGGCCGGCGCCAGCGGGTACGCGGGCGGCGAGGTGCTGCGCATCCTGGCGGGACATCCAGAGATCGAGATCGGCGCGCTGACGGCGGGCTCCAACGCGGGCACGGAGCTGGGCGCGCACCAGCCGCACCTGCGGTCCCTGGCCGGGCGCGTCCTGGCCGAGACCACCCCCGAGACCCTGGCCGGGCACGACGTCGTCTTCCTCGCGCTGCCGCACGGGCAGTCGGGGCCGCTCGCCGAACGGCTCGGCGACGACGTGCTCGTGGTCGACTGCGGGGCCGACTTCCGGCTCGCCGACCCGGCCGACTGGGAGCGGTTCTACGGCTCGCCGCACGCGGGGACGTGGCCGTACGGGCTGCCGGAGCTGCCCGGGCAGCGCGAGGCGCTGCGCGGCGCCAAGCGGATCGCGGTGCCCGGCTGCTATCCGACCGCGGTGACCCTCGCCATGTTCCCGGCGCTCGCGGCGGGGCTCGTCGAGCCCGACGTCGTGGTGGTCGCGGCCTCCGGGACGTCCGGCGCGGGCCGCGCCGCCAAGCCGCACCTGCTCGGCAGCGAGGTCATGGGCTCGGTCAGCGCGTACGGCGTCGGCGGCACGCACCGGCACACCCCCGAGATGGTCCAGAACCTCAGCGCCGTCGCGGGCGCGCCGGTGACGGTCTCGTTCACCCCGACGCTCGCGCCGATGAGCCGCGGCATCCTCGCCACCTGCACCGCGAAGGCGCGTCCCGGCCTCACCGCCGGCGCGCTCCGGGCCGCCTACGAGGAGGCGTACGACGGCGAGCCGTTCGCCGGGCTGCTCCCCGAGGGGCGCTGGCCCGCCACCTCCATGACCCTCGGCGCCAACACCGCGCTGCTCCAGGTCGCCCTGGACGAGGCCGCCGGACGCGTCGTCGTGGTCGCCGCCATCGACAACCTCACCAAGGGAACCGGGGGCGGCGCGGTGCAGAGCGCCAACCTCGCCCTCGGCCTGCCCGAAGGACTCGGGCTCACCACGATCGGAGTGTCCCCTTGAGCGTCACCGCCCCTCAGGGCTTCCGCGCCGCAGGCGTGGTCGCCGGACTCAAGGACAGCGGGGCCCGCGACGTGGCCCTCGTCGTGAACGACGGGCCCTCGCGCGCCGCCGCCGCCGTCTTCACCCGCAACCGCGTGAAGGCCGCGCCCGTGCTGTGGTCCGAGCAGGTCGCCAAGGGCGGGCGCGCCCGCGCCGTCGTGCTCAACGCGGGCGGCGCCAACGCCTGCACCGGCGCGCCCGGGTTCCAGGACACCCACGCCACCGCCGAGCGCGCCGCCGCGCTGCTGGCCGACTCGGCGGGCGAGATCATCGTCTGCTCCACCGGGCTGATCGGCGAGCGGCTCCCCATGGACGCGCTGCTGCCGGGCGTGGACAAGGCCGTCGCCGAGCTGTCGCGCGGCGACGGCGGGCTCGCCGCGGCCGACGCGATCCGCACCACCGACACCGTCGCCAAGATCTCGTTCCGGCAGGGCGCCGGCGGCTACATGGTCGGCGCCATGGCCAAGGGCGCCGGGATGCTCGCCCCGTCCCTGGCCACCATGCTCTGCGTGCTCACCACCGACGCCGACCTGGACGCCGCCGCGCTGGACCGGGCGCTGCGCTCGGCGACCGCCGTCACGCTCGACCGGCTCGACGCCGACGGCTGCATGTCGACCAACGACACCGTCGTGCTGATGGCGTCCGGCGCCGCGGGCGTCACGCCGGACGAGGCGGAGTTCACCGCGCTGCTCACCGAGGTCTGCGGCGACCTCACCCGGCAGCTCCTGGTGGACGCCGAGGGCGCGTCCAAGGCCATCGCGATCGAGGTCGTCGGCGCCGCGAGCGACTCCGACGCCGTCTCGGTCGGCCGCTCCATCGCGCGCAACAACCTGCTCAAGTGCGCCATCCACGGCGAGGACCCCAACTGGGGCCGCGTGCTGTCCGCCGTCGGCACCACCGAGGCCGTCTTCGAGCCCGACCAGCTCAACGTCGCGATCAACGGCGTCTGGGTCTGCCGCAACGGCTCGTTCGGCGACGACCGCGACAAGGTGGACCTGCGCCCCCGCGACGTGACGATCACGGTGGACCTGTCGGCGGGCCCGCACTCGGCGACCGTCTGGACGACCGACCTCACGGCCGACTACGTCCACGAGAACTCGGCGTACTCGACATGAGCACCGTGTCCGGGGCGCGGATCCGCAGCAACCGCGCGGGCGTGACCGCCAAGGCCGAGACGCTGATCAGCGCGCTGCCGTGGCTGGAGCGCTTCCACGGCGCCACCGTGGTGATCAAGTACGGCGGGCACGCGATGACCGACGAGGCGCTGCGGCACTCGTTCGCCGAGGACGTGGTGTTCCTGCGGTACGCGGGGCTGCGGCCGGTGATCGTGCACGGCGGCGGCCCGCAGATCAACGCGGCGCTGGCGGCGAACGGCATCGAGTCGACGTTCACCGCCGGGCTGCGCGTCACCACCCCGGAGGCCATGGAGGTCGTCCGGATGGTGCTGACCGGCCAGGTGCAGCGCGACGTCGTCGGGCTGATCAACCGGCACGGCCCGTTCGCCGTCGGGATGTCGGGCGAGGACGCCAACCTGTTCACCGCCGAGCGCAAGCTCGCCCTGGTGGACGGCAGGGCCGTCGACATCGGCCAGGTCGGCGAGATCGTCGAGGTGCAGGTCGGCGCCGTGCGGGCGCTGCTGGACGACGGGCGCGTCCCGGTCGTGTCCAGCATCGCGCGCGGCGACGACGGCGAGGTCTACAACGTCAACGCCGACACCGCCGCCGCCGCGCTCGCCGTCGCGCTCGACGCGACCAAGCTGGTCGTCCTCACCGACGTCGAGGGCCTGTACGCCGACTGGCCGGCCAGCGACGACGTTGTCGACAGCCTGACCACCGACGAGCTGGCGGCGCTGCTGCCCGAGCTGTCGGCGGGCATGCTGCCCAAGATGGAGGCGTGCCTGCACGCGGTGCGCGGCGGCGTGCCGCAGGCGCACGTGCTGGACGGGCGGGTGCTGCACTCGCTGCTACTGGAGATCTTCACCGACGAGGGGATCGGCACGATGGTCCTGCCGGGTCACCCCGGCGGTCCCGTGCTGGAGGACGCGACGTGGGCGGGGAACGGGAGCACGGTCTGATGACGAACGCCACGAAAGCCAACGACGAGCTGAGGAAGCGGTACGAGGCCGCGTTCATGCCCAACTACGGCGTCCCCCCGCTCGCGCTCGCGCGCGGCGAGGGGTGCGCGGTCTGGGACGCCGACGGCAACGAGTACCTCGACCTGATCGCGGGCATCGCGGTCAGCTCCCTCGGCCACGGCCACCCCGCGCTGGCGGCCGCGGTGTCCGCGCAGGCCGCGGGGCTCGCGCACACCTCCAACCTGTTCCTGCACGAGCCCGAGGTGCTGCTCGCCGAGCGGCTGCTCGGCCTCGCGGGCGGCGGCGGCCGGGTGTTCCTCGCCAACAGCGGCACCGAGGCCAACGAGTGCGCGCTGAAACTCGCCGTCAAGTACGGCAAGGCCGGCGGCCGCCCGTACGTCGTCGCCGCCGAGAACGGCTTCCACGGCCGGACGATGGGCGCGCTGTCCCTCACCGGGAAGGCGTCGATCCGCGAGCCGTTCGGGCCGTTCGCGCTGGACGTGCGGTTCGTCCCGTACGGCGACGCCGGCGCGCTCAAGGCCGCCGTGACCGAGGAGTGCGCGGCGGTCTTCCTGGAGCCGACGCAGGGCGAGGCGGGCGTCGTCCCGCCGGAGGACGGCTACTTCACGGCCGTGCGGGAGATCTGCGACGCGACCGGCGCGCTGTTCGTCGCCGACGAGATCCAGTCGGCGATCGGCCGCACCGGCGCGTGGTTCGCGTTCCAGCACGAGGGCCGCCGGCCGGACGTCCTGACGCTCGCCAAGGGCCTCGGCGGCGGCCTGCCGATCGGCGCGTGCGTCGCGTTCGGCGCCGCCGGGACGATCTTCGCCAAGGGCGACCACGGCAGCACGTTCGGCGGCAACCCGGTCAGCGCCGCCGCCGCGCTCGCCGTCCTCACCACCATCGAGGACGACGGGCTGCTCGACCACGCGCGGGAGGTGGGGCGGATCCTCGCGGACGGCCTCGCCGCGATCGACCACCCCCTCCTCGCGGGCGTGCGGGGCCGCGGGCTGTGGCGCGCCGCCGTCCTGACCGAGGCCGCGGCGCCGGCCGTCGAGGCCGCCGCGCGCGACGCCGGGTTCCTCGTGAACGCCGTGCAGCCCGACGCGATCCGGATCGCGCCTCCGCTGGTCCTCACGGCCGCGCAGGCCCGCTCGTTCGTCGACGCCTTCCCCTCGATCCTCACCGCCGCCGCTAAGGAGGCCGCCCGATGACCCGGCACTTCCTGCGGGACGACGACCTCGCCCCCGCCGAGCAGGCCGAGGTCCTCGACCTCGCCGCCGCCCTCAAGAAGGACCCGTTCTCCCGCCGCCCCCTGGAGGGCCCCCGGTCGGTCGCGGTGCTGTTCGACAAGCCGTCCACCCGCACCCGGCTCTCGTTCGCCGTCGGCGTCGCCGAGCTCGGCGGCAACGCCGTGGTGATGGACGCCGGCGCCAGCCAGCTCGGCCGCGGCGAGACCGTCGCCGACACCGCCCGCGTCCTCGAACGGCAGGTCGCCGCCATCGTGTGGCGCACCGGCGGGCAGGAGCGGATCGAGGAGATGGCCGCCGGGACGTCCGTGCCCGTCGTCAACGCCCTCACCGACGCGTTCCACCCCTGCCAGGTCCTCGCCGACCTCCAGACGGTGCGGGAGGCCAAGGGCGGCCTCGCCGGCGTCACCCTCGCCTACTTCGGCGACGGCGCCAACAACATGGCCCACTCGTACCTGCTCGGCTGCGCCACGGCCGGGATGCACGTGCGGATCGCCGCGCCCGCCCCGCTCCCGCCCGCGCCCGAGGTCGTCGCCCGCGCTACCGAGCTCGCCGCGGCGACCGGCGGCTCGGTCACCGTCACCGCCGACGCCGCCGGGGCCGCGTCCGGCGCGGACGTCCTCGCCACCGACACCTGGGTGTCGATGGGCCAGGACGGCAAGGACACCGCGCTGTACGAGCCGTACGCCATCGACGAGGCGGTCCTCGGCCGCGCCGCCGCCGACGCGGTCGTCCTGCACTGCCTGCCCGCCTACCGCGGCAAGGAGATCGCCGCGTCCGTCCTGGACGGGCCGCGCAGCAGGGTGTGGGACGAGGCGGAGAACCGGCTGCACGCGCAGAAGGCGCTGCTGACCTGGCTGCTGGAGAGCGCCCGATGACGACCCCGATGACCAAGGCCGCCCGGCACGCGAAGGTGATCGAGCTGCTGACCCGGCACCCGGTGCACTCGCAGGGCGAGCTCGCCAACCTGCTGTCCGCCGCCGGCGTCGAGGTCACCCAGGCCACGCTCTCGCGCGACCTGGTCGAGATCGGCGCGGTGAAGCTCCGCGCCGACGACGGCAGCCTCATCTACGCCGTGCCGGGCGAGGGCGGGGAGCGCATCAGGCGCACCCGCACCGGCGCCGCGGAGACGTTCGCGGGCCGGCTCACCCGGCTCGCGGCCGAGCTGCTCGTCTCCGCCGAGGCGTCCGCCAACCTGGTCATGGTGCGCACCCCGCCCGGGGCCGCGCAGTACCTGGCGTCGGCCATCGACCACGCCGAGCTCCCGTCGATCCTCGGCACGGTCGCGGGGGACGACTCGATCCTGGTCATCGCCCGCGACCCGGACGGCGGCGAGGACCTGGCCCAGGCGCTCCTGCGGCTGGCCGACCCGCGGGAGCGACGAGCCTAGGGGCCGCCAGGCCCCCGCACCCGCTTGGCCCTGACCCTGCCCCGGCCCGTCTGACCCCGCACCCGCCCGGCCCTGCCCGGCCCCGCACCCGCCCGGCACCGCAGCCGCCGGGGGAGACGCCCCAGCGAACACCGACCCCGGAACCCTTCAGGAGGCCCGAGCCATGAGCGAGCGCGTCGTCCTCGCCTACTCCGGAGGACTCGACACCTCCGTCGCCATCCCCTTCCTCGCCGAGCAGACCGGCGGCGAGGTCATCGCCGTCGCCGTGGACGTCGGCCAGGGCGGGGAGGACCTCGACGCCATCCGCGAGCGGGCCCTCGCCTGCGGCGCCGCCGAGGCGGTCGTCGTGGACGCCAAGGAGGAGTTCGCCGCCGACTTCTGCGTCCCGGCGACGCGCGCCAACGCGCTCTACATGGACCGCTACCCGCTGCTGTCCGCGCTGTCCCGGCCGCTGATCGTCAAGCACCTCGTCGCCGCGGCCAGGACGTTCGGCGGCACCGCCGTCTCGCACGGCTGCACCGGCAAGGGCAACGACCAGGTCAGGTTCGAGGCCGGGCTGTCGGCGCTGCACCCCGACCTGCGGGTCATCGCCCCGGCCCGCGACCACGCCTGGACGCGCGACAAGGCCATCGCCTTCGCCAGTGAGCAGGGCCTGCCGATCGACGTGACGGCCAGGTCGCCCTACTCGATCGACCAGAACCTGTGGGGACGCGCCGTCGAGACGGGCTTCCTTGAGGACATCTGGAACGGCCCGACCGAGGACGTCTACGACTACACCGCCGACCCCGCCGAGCCGCGCGAGGCCGACGAGGTCGTCATCACGTTCGAGGCGGGCGTCCCCGTCGCGCTCGACGGCCGCGCCCTCGGCCCGTACCAGGTGATCGCCGAGCTGAACCGCCGCGCGGGCGCCCAGGGCGTCGGCCGGATCGACATGGTCGAGGACCGGCTCGTCGGCATCAAGAGCCGCGAGGTGTACGAGGCGCCCGCCGCCGTGGCGCTGATCACCGCGCACATGGAGCTGGAGAACGTCACCGTCGAGCGGGACCTCGCCCGGTTCAAGCGCTCGGTCGACCAGCGCTGGGGCGAGCTGGTCTACGACGGCCTCTGGTTCTCGCCGCTGAAGGACGCCCTCGACGCGTTCATCGCCGAGGCGCAGGAGCACGTGTCCGGCGACGTCCGGATGACCCTGCACGGCGGCCGGGCCGTCGTCACGGGCCGCCGCAGCGGCGCCTCGCTCTACAGCCACGACCTGGCCACCTACGACACCGGCGACACGTTCGACCAGAGCCTCGCCAAGGGCTTCGTCGAGCTGTGGAGCCTGCCCAGCAAGATCGCGTCCGCCCGGGACCGCGACCGGACGCCCTGACCGCTCGGGCCCCGGCGCGCCGTCCGCACGCGGGCGGGGCGCGGCGCGAAAGGCGCGACGCGAAAGGTGCGGCGCGAAAGGCGCGGTGCCCGCCGTACGGTGAGGCCGGAGGCCGTTTGGCCGTACGCTGAGGCGGACGTCATGCGGCCGCTCCGTCCGTTCCGCGCGGACGGGCGGCCACGGCACGACGGTCCGGCCGTACGGCCCGCTCGCGGGGCGGGACGCGCCGGGTCGTTCCCCGGCCGGAGCGGCGGACGCCCGCCGGCCGGCACGACGCCCGGACCGGACGACCAGACAGACACAACGAACGTACAGCGGTGGGAAGAAGAGGATTTCCGTGACCAAGGCACCGACGCGACTGTGGGGCGGCCGGTTCGAGGGCGGGCCGTCGGACGCGCTCGCGCGGCTCTCGGTGAGCGTCCAGTTCGACTGGCGTCTCGCCCCGTACGACCTCATGGGCTCGCGCGCGCACGCCCGCGTGCTCCACCGGGCGGGGCTGCTCACCGGCGAGGAGCTCGACCGGATGATCGGTGCCCTCGACGACCTGGAGGAGGCGTGCCGTTCGGGCGGGTTCCGCCCGACCGTCGCCGACGAGGACGTGCACACCGCCCTCGAACGCGGCCTGCTCGAACGCCTCGGCGCGCTCGGCGGCAAGCTGCGCGCCGGCCGCAGCCGCAACGACCAGGTCGCCACCGACCTGCGCCTGTACCTGCGCGACCACGCCCGCCAGGTCGTCTCGCGGCTGGTCGAGCTGGAGACCGCGCTGATCGCGCAGGCCGAGCACAACATGGGCGTCGCCGCGCCCGGCATGACGCACCTCCAGCACGCGCAGCCGGTGCTGTTCTCGCACCAGCTCCTCGCGCACGTCCAGCCGCTGACCCGCGACATCGACCGGCTCCGCGACTGGGACCGCCGCGCCGCGGTCTCCCCGCTCGGCTCCGGCGCCCTCGCGGGCTCGTCCCTGCCGCTGGACCCGCAGGCGACCGCCGCCGAGCTCGGCTTCGACGCCGCCGCGCCCAACTCGATGGACGCCGTCGCCGACCGCGACTTCGTCGCCGAGTTCCTGTTCGCCGCCGCGATGACCGGCGTGCACCTGTCCCGCCTGGGCGAGGAGGTCTGCCTCTGGGCCTCGCAGGAGTTCCGCTGGATCGAGATGGACGACACCTACGCCACCGGGTCGTCGATCATGCCGCAGAAGAAGAACCCCGACGTCGCCGAGCTGGCCCGCGGCAAGGCCGGGCGCCTGATCGGCCACCTGGTCGCCCTGCTCACCACCCTCAAGGGCCTGCCGCTCACCTACAACCGCGACCTCCAGGAGGACAAGGAGGGCGCGTTCGACGCCGTCGAGACGCTGCTGCTCGTCCTGCCCGCGATGTCCGGCCTGATCTCCACCATGCGGGTCAACACCGAACGCCTCGAAGCGCTCGCCCCCGAGGGGTTCGCGCTCGCCACCGACCTCGCCGAGCTGCTGGTCCGGCGCGGCGTGGCGTTCCGCGACGCCCACGAGGTCGTCGGCCACCTCGTCGTCTGGTGCCAGGTCAACGACAAGGACTTCGACGACCTCACCGACGAGGAGCTGGCGAAGGTCTCCCCGCACCTCACCCCGGACGTCCGCGAGGTCCTGAACGTCCCCGGCGCCCTGGCGTCCCGCAAGGCGTACGGCGGCACCGCCCCGGAACGCGTCCGCGAGCAGCTCGCCTCCCTGCGCGCCCAGGTGAACGAGCACGCCGCCTGGGCCACCGCCGACCCGGACGCCTGACCCCTGGACCCCCGCCCCACGCGCGCGCGGGGCGGAGGCAGGGGAACGCGCCGTCCCGCCGATGCCGGGCTCTCTCCCACGCGCACGCGCGGGGGAGAGAGCCCGTACGGCCCATCACGGGCGGAACAGTGCCCGCAGGGCCATAAAGTGAGCGTCTGGCATCCGACGGACGAGCACGGTGAGGCGATGAACGGAGCGTTGCTGCCACGGGAGTTCTTCGACCGGCCGGTCGACGAGGTCGCGCCCGCACTGCTGGGGCGGGTCCTCGCGCACCGTACGGCCGAAGGAGAGGTCGCGCTGAGGCTCACCGAGGTGGAGGCGTACGCCGGGCCCCTCGACCCCGCCTCGCACGCCTACCGAGGGCGTACGCGCCGCAACGAGGTGATGTTCGGCGAGGCGGGCCACGCGTACGTCTACTTCACCTACGGCATGCACTTCTGCGCCAACCTCGTGTGCGGCCCGGTCGGGTTCGCCTCGGGGGTGCTCCTGCGCGCGGGCGAGGTGGTCGAGGGCGCCGACACGGCCCGGCTGCGTCGGCCCCGTTCGACCGAACGGGACCTGGCGCGCGGCCCCGCCCGCCTCTGCCAGGCCCTCGGCATCGCGCGCGAGGAGAACGGCCTGGACGTGTGCTCACCCGACGGCCCCCTGCGGATCCTGACGGGCGAACCAGCGGATCCGGCGCTCATCCGCTCGGGCCCGCGAACCGGGGTGAACGGCGCCAAGGAGACCCCCTGGCGCTTCTGGATCGAGGGCGAACCCAGCGTCTCTCCGTACCGCGCGCACGTCCCCCGCCGCCGCAAGACGCTCAGCGCGGACCGCTGACTCCCTAGCCGCCCCCACACTGTGGCTCGTTCTGGAGTCATAACCCAGGCGGCGGACCGTTTCGCAGGGGCGCCGAGGCGCCCGCGCTCCAGATTCACCGGACCCGGCCACTCCGTCCGTCGGGGACGGGCCGCCGGATGTCCGTTCCCGCGCGGTACCTCCTCCATGGCCGTTGAATATCGTTACCGTGTGGGACGGCCCATCGGGCACGCTGGTGGGTGACGTCGAAGCAAGCCGGAGACGAGGGAGAACGTGACCGACATCCTGGATGACCTCGCGTGGCGCGATCTGATCGCGCAGTCCACCGATCTGGGCGAACTGCGCGCCCTGCTCGCCGCGGGGCCGGTCACGCTCTATTGCGGTTTCGACCCGACGGCGCCGTCGCTGCACCTCGGCAACCTGATCCAGCTCCTCACCCTGCGCCGGTTCCAGCGCGCGGGGCACCGGCCGATCGGCCTGGTCGGCGGCGCCACCGGCCTCATCGGCGACCCGTCCGGCAAGAGCGCCGAACGCGTCCTCAACTCGGAGGAGACCGTCGCCGGATGGGTCGAGCGGATCCGCGGCCAGGTGTCGCGGTACCTGGACTTCGACGACTCGCCGAACGGCGCCCTGATGGTCAGCAACCTCGACTGGACCGGCCGGATGACCGCCATCGAGTTCCTGCGCGACATCGGCAAGCACTTCCCGGTCAACCGGATGCTCGCCCGCGACACCGTCAAGAAGCGGCTCGACTCGACCGGCATGAGCTACACCGAGTTCAGCTACGTGCTGCTCCAGTCGATGGACTACCTGGAGCTGTTCCGGCGGTACGGGTGCAGGCTCCAGACGGGCGGCAGCGACCAGTGGGGCAACCTCACCGCGGGCGCCGACCTGATCAGGCGCGCCGAGGGCGAGACCGCGCACGCCCTCACCACGCCCCTGCTCACCAAGGCCGACGGGACGAAGTTCGGCAAGACCGCCGGCGGCGAGACGTACTGGCTCGACGCCGAACTGACCTCGCCGTACGCGTTCTACCAGTTCTGGTTCAACGCCGACGACCGGGACGTGGAGAAGCTCCTGAAGGTCTTCAGCTTCCGCACCCGCGAGGAGATCGAGGACCTGATCAAGCAGGGCGTCGACCGTCCCGCCGCCCGCGCCCCGCAGCGCGCGCTGGCGGAGGAGCTGACCACGCTCGTCCACGGAGCCGACGAGACCGCACGGGTCGTCGCGGCCTCGCGCGCGCTGTTCGGCCAGGGCGTCCTTGAGGAGCTGGACGAACGGACCCTGCGCGCCGCCCTCGCCGAGGTACCGCGCGCCGAGGTCCCGCCGGGCGACCTGCCACCCGTGACCGACCTGTTCGTGGAGTCCGGCCTGTGCAAGAGCAAGTCGGAGGCACGGCGGACGATCGGCCAGGGCGGCGCGTACCTCAACAACGCCAAGGTCGAGTCGGAGGACGCCGTTCCGGCCGCCACGGACCTCCTGCACGGCCGCTACCTGGTCCTCCGCCGAGGCAAGCGCAACGTCGGCGGCATCGAGGTGACCGCCGGCTAGGAGCTGCTCAGCCCGCCTGAACCGGCAGACTCCACCGACGCGGAGCCGTGCACGGCTGCGACGCGCGGCGGCTCGTGGGCCTCAAGGGATGCCCGCCCGGAAGCGTTCCGGGCGGGCATCCCTGGTGTTTGAGGGGGCCGCTGAGCGGGAAACATTGTCAGTTCAACGTCACAGTGCGGTCACGGGTACCGGACCCGGGGCCTCTACAGGGCGGCAAAAGCCAGCGTGACCTGCGCTTTCGTGCTCCAGAGGCTTGATTTGACGGTCCCGGCGGGGCGACCTAGTGTTCTACCTGCCCCAAGGGGAGCGGGACGCCGGAGACGGCGGCCGACCCCGGGGAACCTCCAGAGACCTGATGGACGCGGATCTTTCGCGCCCAGACGGGACATGGAACCCCGAACCGGACAAGGTTTGCGTAACCGGACGGATCGGGTAGGCTTGAAGGGTTGCCCCGGAGCAAGGCCCGCGTGAGTGGGTCTGGCGCGGTGGGTGTCCGTTTCTTGAGAACTCAACAGCGTGTTAAAAGCCAGTGCCTTTATCGGCTCGATCTTTTTGGGTCGGGTCGCCCCGTGGCCGCCGGTCGTTTGTTGGCTGGTGGTTGGGGATTTCTTTGAGGCAATACGGCCCTGAACGTTGGTTTGGGGTTGTTTGCTGGGATTGTTTCCTGAGGTTTGGCGGGTCTGGGTTCGCCCCTGGGCTTGTCGTTGTGCCTTGATGGAGAGTTTGATCCTGGCTCAGGACGAACGCTGGCGGCGTGCTTAACACATGCAAGTCGAGCGGAAAGGCCCCTTCGGGGGTACTCGAGCGGCGAACGGGTGAGTAACACGTGAGCAACCTGCCCCTGACTCTGGGATAAGCCCGGGAAACTGGGTCTAATACCGGATACAACCATTGGTCGCATGGCCGGGTGGTGGAAAGTTTTTCGGTTGGGGATGGGCTCGCGGCCTATCAGCTTGTTGGTGGGGTGATGGCCTACCAAGGCGACGACGGGTAACCGGCCTGAGAGGGCGACCGGTCACACTGGGACTGAGACACGGCCCAGACTCCTACGGGAGGCAGCAGTGGGGAATATTGCGCAATGGGCGGAAGCCTGACGCAGCGACGCCGCGTGGGGGATGACGGCCTTCGGGTTGTAAACCTCTTTCAGCACCGACGAAGCGGAAGTGACGGTAGGTGCAGAAGAAGCGCCGGCTAACTACGTGCCAGCAGCCGCGGTAATACGTAGGGCGCAAGCGTTGTCCGGAATTATTGGGCGTAAAGAGCTCGTAGGCGGTTTGTCGCGTCTGTCGTGAAAGCCCACAGCTTAACTGTGGGTCTGCGGTGGATACGGGCAGACTAGAGGCAGGTAGGGGAGAATGGAATTCCCGGTGTAGCGGTGAAATGCGCAGATATCGGGAGGAACACCGGTGGCGAAGGCGGTTCTCTGGGCCTGTACTGACGCTGAGGAGCGAAAGCGTGGGGAGCGAACAGGATTAGATACCCTGGTAGTCCACGCCGTAAACGTTGGGCGCTAGGTGTGGGGTTCTTCCACGGATTCCGCGCCGTAGCTAACGCATTAAGCGCCCCGCCTGGGGAGTACGGCCGCAAGGCTAAAACTCAAAGGAATTGACGGGGGCCCGCACAAGCGGCGGAGCATGTTGCTTAATTCGACGCAACGCGAAGAACCTTACCAAGGCTTGACATCGCCGGAAAACCCGCAGAGATGCGGGGTCCTTTTGGGCCGGTGACAGGTGGTGCATGGCTGTCGTCAGCTCGTGTCGTGAGATGTTGGGTTAAGTCCCGCAACGAGCGCAACCCTCGTTCCATGTTGCCAGCACTTCGGGTGGGGACTCATGGGAGACCGCCGGGGTCAACTCGGAGGAAGGTGGGGATGACGTCAAGTCATCATGCCCCTTATGTCTTGGGCTGCAAACATGCTACAATGGCCGGTACAGAGGGCTGCGATACCGTGAGGTGGAGCGAATCCCTTAAAGCCGGTCTCAGTTCGGATCGAAGTCTGCAACTCGACTTCGTGAAGTCGGAGTCGCTAGTAATCGCAGATCAGCAACGCTGCGGTGAATACGTTCCCGGGCCTTGTACACACCGCCCGTCACGTCACGAAAGTCGGCAACACCCGAAGCCCGTGGCCCAACCGCCTTGTGCGGGGGGAGCGGTCGAAGGTGGGGCCGGCGATTGGGACGAAGTCGTAACAAGGTAGCCGTACCGGAAGGTGCGGCTGGATCACCTCCTTTCTAAGGAGCACCAATCGGCCACACCCCTCCCCGTGGGGAGGTTGTGGTCGGTGGCCATCATCGGCGGCGCATGTTCGCCGGGTGGCTGCTCATAGATGTGGAGCACTGGCTATTCAGCTCACCGCCCGTGTGAGCCGGCAAGTACCGCCCCGCGGACTCTTTGGGTCTGTGTGGGGAGTGGGAGTCGCCGGTGTCGGGCTGGTGGTGGGGTGGGCACGCTGTTGGGTCCTGAGGAAACGGGCCCTTCAGCCCCCTTGAACACACACCGACTCGTTGGTGTGGGTGGAGGGGGTTGGGGTGTTTCTTCTGGACTACGGGACCAGACTCCGCATGCTTTTCAGCTGTGCGGGTTTGGTGGACTCGTTTGTTGTTTGAGAACTGCACAGTGGACGCGAGCATCTCTGGCGAGACTCGACCTCGACCATCTTGGTCTTTCTTCCTTCTGACTGTTTTTCCGGTGAGGGGGTTGGGGCCGGCGGGTGGTGTCGGGGGTTGGTGTCTTGTCTGCGATTTGTTTGATCGTTTTGTGTGTTCAAGTTTTTAAGGGCATACGGTGGATGCCTTGGCATCAGGAGCCGATGAAGGACGTGGGAGCCTGCGATATGCCTCGGGGAGTCGGCAACCAGACTGTGATCCGGGGATTTCCGAATGGGGAAACCTGGCACCCGTCATGGGGTGTCGCCGCCGTCTGAATGTATAGGGCGGTTGGTGGGAACGCGGGGAAGTGAAACATCTCAGTACCCGCAGGAAGAGAAAACAAAAGTGATTCCGTGAGTAGTGGTGAGCGAAAGCGGAGGAGCCTAAACCGTGCGCGTGTGATACCTGGTAGGGGTTGCGTGTGCGGGGTTGTGGGAGCATCCGGTCAGGTCTACCAGTCTGGCGGGGAGTTATAAAACAATGTGATAGTTGAACGGTTTGGGATGGCCGACCGTAGACGGTGAGAGTCCGGTAAGCGAAATCATGTTGTCTCCTGGGTGTTGTCCCGAGTAGCACGGGGCCCGTGAAATCCCGTGTGAATCTGCCACGACCACGTGGTAAGGCTGAATACTTCCTGATGACCGATAGCGGACCAGTACCGTGAGGGAAAGGTGAAAAGTGCCCCGGTGAGGGGTCGTGAAATAGTACCTGAAACCGTGTGCCTACAAGCCGTCAGAGCGTCCTCAGCACTCCTTTCGGGGAGTGTTGTTCGTGATGGCGTGCCTTTTGAAGAATGAGCCTGCGAGTTATGGTGTGTGGCGAGGTTAACCGGTGGCGGGTAGCCGTAGCGAAAGCGAGTCTGAATAGGGCGTTGTGAGTCGCATGCTGTAGACCCGAAGCGGGGTGATCTAGCCATGGGCAGGGTGAAGCGCCGGTAAGACGGTGTGGAGGCCCGAACCCACCAGGGTTGAAAACCTGGGGGATGACCTGTGGTTAGGGGTGAAAGGCCAATCAAACTCCGTGATAGCTGGTTCTCCCCGAAATGCATTTAGGTGCAGCGTCGTGTGTTTCTTGCCGGAGGTAGAGCTACTGGATGGCTGATGGGCCCTACAAGGTTACTGACGTCAGCCAAACTCCGAATGCCGGTAAGTGAGAGCGCGGCAGTGAGACTGCGGGGGATAAGCTTCGTAGTCGAGAGGGAAACAGCCCAGATCATCGGCTAAGGCCCCTAAGCGTGTGCTAAGTGGGAAAGGATGTGGAGTTGCCGTGACAACCAGGAGGTTGGCTTAGAAGCAGCCATCCTTGAAAGAGTGCGTAATAGCTCACTGGTCAAGTGATTCCGCGCCGACAATGTAGCGGGGCTCAAGCACACCGCCGAAGCCGTGGCACTCCAGCTGATGCTGGGGTGGGTAGGGGAGCGTCCTGCGTCCGGTGAAGCCGTCGAGTGATCGTGCGGTGGAGGGTGTGGGAGTGAGAATGCAGGCATGAGTAGCGAATCACGCGTGAGAAACGTGTGCGCCGGATGACCAAGGGTTCCTGGGGCAGGCTAATCCGCCCAGGGTAAGTCGGGACCTAAGGCGAGGCCGACAGGCGTAGTCGATGGACAACGGGTTGATATTCCCGTACCCGCTGGTATGCGCCAACGCTGAACCCTCTGATGCTAAGACCCTGAATCCCGCCTGGTTCCTTCGGGGACCGGGATGGGCCTAGCGGTCGACCCGAGGGGGTAGTAGGTGAGTGATGGGGTGACGCAGGAGGGTAGCTCAGCCCAGGCGGTGGTTGTCCTGGGGTAAGCAGGTAGCCCGTGCCGTAGGTAAATCCGCGGCACACACAGGGTGAGATGTGATGCCGAGCCGTTTTAGGTGAAGTGAGTGATCCCATGCTGCCGAGAAAAGCCTCTAGCGAGTGTACCGGCGGCCCGTACCCCAAACCGACTCAGGTGGTCAGGTAGAGAATACCAAGGCGATCGGGTGAACTGTGGTTAAGGAACTCGGCAAATTGCCCCCGTAACTTTGGGAGAAGGGGGACCAGGCCCGGTGATGGAGCATGCCTCCGGAGCTGGGTGTGGTCGCAGAGGCCAGGGGGAAGCGACTGTTTACTAAAAACACAGGTCCGTGCGAAGTCGTAAGACGCTGTATACGGACTGACGCCTGCCCGGTGCCGGAACGTTAAGAGGACCGGTTAGAAGACGCGAGTTTTCGAGGCTGAGAATCTAAGCGCCGGTAAACGGCGGTGGTAACTATAACCATCCTAAGGTAGCGAAATTCCTTGTCGGGTAAGTTCCGACCTGCACGAATGGCGTAACGACTTCCCCGCTGTCTCAACCACAGGCCCGGCGAAATTGCAGTACGAGTAAAGATGCTCGTTTCGCGCAGCAGGACGGAAAGACCCCGGGACCTTCACTACAGCTTGGCATTGGCGCTTGGAGCGTCTTGTGTAGGATAGGTGGGAGACTGTGAAGCCCAGACGCCAGTCTGGGTGGAGTCGTTGGTGAAATACCACTCTGGTCGTTTTGAGCGTCTAACCCGCACCCGTGGATCCGGGTGGGGGACAGTGCCTGGTGGGTAGTTTAACTGGGGCGGTTGCCTCCTAAAGAGTAACGGAGGCGCCCAAAGGTTCCCTCAGCCTGGTTGGCAATCAGGTGGTGAGTGCAAGGGCACAAGGGGGCTTGACTGTGAGACAGACATGTCGAGCAGGTGCGAAAGCAGGGCCTAGTGATCCGGCACCTACGTGTGGAAGTGGTGTCGCTCAACGGCTAAAAGGTACCCCGGGGATAACAGGCTGATCTTCCCCAAGAGTCCATATCGACGGGATGGTTTGGCACCTCGATGTCGGCTCGTCGCATCCTGGGGCTGGAGTAGGTCCCAAGGGTTGGGCTGTTCGCCCATTAAAGCGGCACGCGAGCTGGGTTTAGAACGTCGCGAGACAGTTCGGTCCCTATCCGCTGCGCGCGTAGGAGAATTGAGAGGGTCTGTCCCTAGTACGAGAGGACCGGGACGGACGAACCTCTGGTGTGCCAGTTGTCCCGCCAGGGGCACGGCTGGTTGGCTACGTTCGGTCGGGATAACCGCTGAAAGCATCTAAGCGGGAAGCCTTCCTCGAGATGAGTTCTCCCACCCCTTTTGTGGGTGTAAGGCCCCCAACAGACCATTGGGTTGATAGGCCGGACATGGAAGCACGGTAACGTGTGGAGTTGACCGGTACTAATAGGCCGAGTGGCTTGAACACACACAACGTTCAAACCAATCGACAGACCCCGCCGCCCCCGTTATCGGGGGTGGTCGGCGCCTGGTGTGCTCGCGTCCCTGTGTGGTTCCCGAACAACAACCGGGAACCCGAAGACCCCGTTCGCGGGTTCTTTGATCCGTGTGGTTTTTGATGTGTGAATAGTTGTTGCCTGAGCCGGATGTTGCTTGGGCGGCCAAGAGTTTCCCGCACAACCCCTCGTGGGGTGGTGTCGGGGTTGGTCGTTCGGTGGTTTTGGCGAAGGGGAAACACCCGGTCCCATCCCGAACCCGGAAGTTAAGCCCTTCAGCGCCGATGGTACTGCACGGGAGACTGTGTGGGAGAGTAGGACACCGCCGGACTTTATTTGGTCGAGGGTCGTTTCGATTCTTTAATCGGAGCGGCCCTCGACGCATGTCTGGGTCCTGCTCAAAGTAGGCTGCAAGAGTCCACGAACCACCGAGAACTGTGACGGACGTGATGAGCGCGGAAGAGGACGGCCGCAGCGACGAGAACCGCGAGCGGCGTGGCAAGGGCGGAGGGCGTGGCACGCCCGACCGGCGCGGGGGCGACCCCCGCGGCGGGCCCGGTGGGGCCGGACCTCGGAAGGGCGCAGGCCCTCGTAGCGGTGCGCCTCGGTCCGGTGGCTTTCAGGGCGGCCGCGGCCGTTCGGAGAACCGGTCCGGTGAGGGCGGTAGGCAGGGGAACGGCGGCCCGCGTGGCGGTTCGTTCTCCGGCGGCCGTCCCGCGGGCGGCGGTGGGCCCCAGGGCGGTGGGCGACCGAACGGCGGTGGCCGTACCGGCTCCGGTGGACGGCCCGCGTCAGGCGGGCGGCCCGGTGCTGGGGGCGGCCCGCCGGGGCCGGCGGTGGCGGTGGCGGTGGCGGTGGCTGGAAGGATCGCCAGGAGCGGTCCGGAGGACAGCGTGATGAACGTCGTCCGAGCCGGCCGTTCAGGGGGTCTGATGACCGCCGCGGCCAGCAGGGCGAACGGGGAGGGGCCGGATACGGCGGTCCCCGTGGTCCTCGCGCCGGTGGTTCGCGGGAAGACAAGCGTCCTGAGGGTGGAAAGCCTCAAGGCCGTGATTTCCGGGGCCGTCCGGAGGGGCGGAAGTTCGAGGGCCGGCCGCAGGATCGGAAGTTCCAGGGGCGTCCGGAGGGACGGAAGTTCGAGGGCCGGCCGCAGGACCGGAGGTTCGAAGGTCGTCCGCAGGAGCGGGGTTCCGAGGGGCGTTCGGAGGAGCGGAAGTTCCAGGGCCGGCCGCAGGACCGGAAGTTTGAAGGGCGTCCGGAGGGGCGGAAGTTCGAAGGGCGTTCTCAAGAGCGGAAGTTCGGGGGACGGCCGCAGGGGCGGAACTTCGAGGGGCGTTCGGACGGACGGAAGTTCGAGGGACGTCCTCAAGAGCGGAAGTTTGAGGGACGTCCGCAGGAGCGGAAGTTCCAGGGGCGTCCGCAGGATCGTCGTTTTCAGGGGCGGTCCGGTGAGCGGAACGAGAGCCGCGAGAGGCGTCCTGGCGGCGGGACCGGCGGGCCGGCGGGTTCCGGCAGGATCGTGACTCGGGTCAGCGTTCGGGTGGACGGCGGTTCGAGGGCAATCGTGAAGGGCGGCGCCCTGGCGGTGACCGCGACAAGACGTTCAAGGGACGTGGGCCGCGCCGTCCGCAGGATGGCGGCGGACGTTCCTATGGCCCGCCTCGGGACCGGTCCGACCGTCGTGACTCCGGTCGCGAGCGGGAGGTGCAGGCGCCCAAGCACGACGATCCGACGCTCCCGGACGATGTCACCGGTGAGGAGCTGGACGTCGACGCGCGGGCCGAGCTGCGCACGCTGCCGAAGGATCTGGCGGCCCGGGTCGCGCGTCATCTGGTGATGGCGGGCAGGCTCGCCGAGGACGACGCCGAGCTGGCGTACCGGCACGCGCGGGCCGCGCGGCGGCTGGCTTCGCGGGTCGGCATCGTCCGTGAGGCGGCCGGGCTCGCGGCGTACTACACGGGTGAGTGGGCGGAGGCGCTCGCCGAGCTGCGCGCCGCGCGGCGCCTGCACGCCGGTGAGGACTCGTACCTGCCGGTCATGGCGGACTGCGAGCGCGGCCTCGGCCGTCCGGAACGCGCCCTGGACCTGGTGAAGGCGCCGGAGGCGAAGAAGCTCGACCCGATGGGGCGCGTCGAACTCCGGATCGTGGAGTCGGGCGCGCGTCGTGACCTCGGGCAGTTCGACGCGGCCGTGGTCACGCTCCAGGTGCCCGAGCTTCGGGACCGGCGGCTGCGCCCGTGGTCGGCGAGGCTGTTCTACGCCTACGCGGACGCGCTCGTCGACGCGGGACGCACCGAGGAGGCGTCCGACTGGTTCGCCAGGGCGGCGGCGGCCGACCGGGACGGAGAGACGGACGCGGCCGAACGCTACGCGGACCTCGAAGGTCTGGACATCCTCGACACCGTGGAGGACGAGTTCGGCCTGGAGGCGGACGTGTCCGAGGGCGGGACGCCGGACGTCGCCGCAGGCTCCGCCGTCGCTGACCAGCGGGCCGCGGAAGCCGTCGAGGCCTCCGACGTCGCCGCCTCGGCGACTGCCGCCGCGGAGCGCGTTCCCGACGACGGTTCCGACGCTCCCTCGCAGGCACTCCAGGACGCCCAGGGCGGTGACGCTGTCGCTGAGGGCGGCAGGGGTGCTGATGGCGTGGCGGACCCGGATGCGGTTCTGCCCAGCGCGGCGGAGAACGGCGACGCGCCCGAGGCCGCTGGAGATGCGGATGAGGGGCGTACGGACGTCTCTGCTGGCGATGAGTCTGCTGCGGGTGTGCTTGGCGCGGCCGGGGAGGCGGGTGCGGGGCGTGAGGGTGCGTCCGGTGCTGCGGCTCCTGGAAGTGGTTCGGCTGGATCTGGCGGCTCGGCTGAAGCGGGCGAGGGGCTTGCGGACCGCTCTGTCAGCGCGGCTTCGGAGGGCTCGGGCTCTGAGGGGCGTGCTGCGGGGAGCGGTGGTGCGGGCGAGGGGCTGGACGGTGCTTCTCCTGCTGCGGTGGGTGGCGATGTAGGTGAGGAGCCGGACGGCGGTTCTCCTGCTGCGGGATCCCGTGTCGGAGAGGATGAGGGAGGTTCGGCCGAAGGGGCTGAGGCGGGCGTCGGGCGGGTTGGCGTGGCTGGGGCTGGCTTGGGTGCTTCTGGCGGGGTTTCGGGCGGAGAGGGTGCGTCTGAGGGCTTCGTGGAGGCGGTCGGCGGCGATGCCACGGCGATCGAGTTCAAGGCGGCTCCGGAGGACGTCGCGGCCGGGCAGGACGAGCAGGAGGGCTCCGGGCAGGACGGGGTCGGCGAGGAGTCCCCGGAGGCGAACGTGATCTTCCTGGAGCCCAAGCCGGAGGGGCCGGAACGGCCGTCGGCGGGGGAGTGACGCGCGCCGGTCAGAGGTCTTGACGGGCGGGGCTTTTCACCGGATATTCACGGGATCGTGCCGTTCGGGGCCACCGGGGTCGTCCGGTGGTGATCGGCTTCATCGCGGTCCGGAACGGATCCTGTGAGGAGCGCCATGCCCCTGAACCGACGCACGTTCCTGCGCGCCGCGGCCGTCGCTGGCGGTGCGACGGCCTTCTCCGGAGCACTGTGGCAGGAGGCGTTCGCCGGGCCCGCGCAACCCGGGCCCGGTCCGTACGGTCCGCTGCTGGCCGCCGACGCCAACGGCCTCCGGCTTCCGGAGGGCTTCACCGGACGGGTCGTGGCGCGCTCCCTCCAGCGGGTCGAGGGGACGCGCCACACCTGGCATCCCGCGCCCGACGGCGGCGCGTGCTTCGCCGACGGGGACGGCTGGATCTACGTCAGCAACTCCGAGGTCCCGCTGGTCGGGGGAGCGTCGGCCGTACGGTTCGACGCGGGCGGGCGCGTCACGTCCGCCTACCGTGTTCTCAGCGGGACCACGCTCAACTGCGCGGGCGGGGCCACGCCGTGGGGCGCGTGGCTGTCCTGCGAGGAGCACGACTGGGGCTGGTGTACGAGACCGATCCCCGCGGGGTGAAGGCCGCGCGCCCGCGTCCGGCGATGGGGCGCTTCAAGCACGAGGCGGCGGCCTGCGACCCCGACCGCAAGGCCGTCTACCTCACCGAGGACCAGCCGGACGGGTGCTTCTACCGGTTCACGCCGAAGACGTGGGGCGACCTCGCGGACGGGACGTTGGACGTGATGGTCGGCACCGGTACGGGCCCGGTGGGTTGGCAACGCGTCCCCAATCCGCAGCTCTGGGTCACGCCCACGCGGGCGCAGGTGTCGGGCGCGATGCGTTTCGACGGCGGCGAGGGCTGCTACTACGCGGGCGGCGTGTGCTACTTCACGACCAAGGGCGACAACCGCGTGTGGGCGTACGACGCGGAAGAGGGACGGCTCGACATCGCGTACGACGACGACCTGGTCACCGGCGGCGAGGCGCCCCTGCACGGGGTGGACAACCTCACCGGCGCGGCGTCCGGCGACCTCTACGTCGCCGAGGACGGCGACGACATGGAGATCAACGTGATCACGCCGGACGGGGTGGTCGCGCCGTTCCTCCAGGTGCTGGGCCATGACGAGTCGGAGATCACCGGGCCGGCGTTCTCGCCGGACGGGCGCCGCCTGTACTTCTCGTCGCAGCGGGGCGAGAGCGGGTTCGTCGGCGGAACGGACGGGTTCACGTTCGAGGTGGCCGGCCCGTTCCGCCGGTGACCGCGGTCAGGCGTGCCGGTCGAGGGCGTGCATGATGCCCGCGACGTTGCTCCTGGCGCTGCTGAGGATCTCCTGCTTGGCGGCGAGGTCCGGGTCGGCGTCGTCGCGCGTGACGGCGTAGCGCTCGCTGGTGCGGTCGACGACCATCGCGACGGCGTGGTCGAGGTCGAGGCCCTCGTCGCGGGCGCCGCGCACGGCGTCCACCCAGACGCGCAGTTCCTCGGCCGACCGGTCCAGCGTGTCGGCCACCTCCGACACGGGCCCGTAGTGCGCGAACAGGAGCCGTTCGGGCTGGAGCGCCTTGAACCGGTCGAGCGACTTCAGTGCCGTCTCCAGGTCGAAGTCCGGCGGCGGCGTGGCGGGCCGCACGTCCGCGGTCTCCGGGATGTAGATGCCCGCGGCGTCGCCGACGTACAGGTCGCCGGTCTGCGAGTCGACGAGCCCGACGTGGTGCTTGGCGTGGCCGGGGGAGTAGTGCGACTCCAGGCGGCGGCCCCCGCCGAGGTCGATGACGCCGGTCTCCTCGACGGCGCGGATGCGGTGCGCCTCGGTGGGCCTCAGCTCGCCGAACAGCGTGTCGAGGCTGTCGCCGTACACCATGCGGGCGCTGCGCATGAGCCGTTCGGGATCGACGAGGTGGCGCGCGCCCTTCTCGTGCACGACGACCTCGGCGTCCGGGTACGTCTCGGCGATGTCGCCGACGCCGCCCGCGTGGTCGAGGTGGATGTGGGTCACCACGACGGTCGCCAGGTCGGCCGGGCCGACGCCGAGGTCGGCGAGCGCCCGCCGCACCACGGGCGCGGACCCGGCCGTGCCCGGCTCCACCAGGCACGGCCGGTCGGACATGATCAGGTATCCGGCGGTGATGCCCGCGTAGCCCGCCATCCGGGTGTCGATCTCGTAGACGTCGCCGCCGAGGGGAGTGATCGTCGTCGTGGTGTCCATGGAGCGATCATCGCTCCCGGAGGCGCGGTCGTGCCACCCGCGGCGTGCCACCGCCCCGGGCTCAGGCGAGGCGGGCGGCGCGGCGCAGGTCGTCGAAGATGAGCTGGTCCACCGGGGAGACGCGGGGGCGGTCGGCGTAGCCGAGCCAGACGACCTCCTCGATCTCGTGGCTGGGCGCGAGCGTGCCGGTGTAGTCGGCGTGGTAGCAGGTCATGCGGACCGTGACGTCCTCGGCGTGGCCGTGCGCCCGCGCCTCCCAGGTGCCGGCGTGGACGGCGGTGTCGCGCAGGATCGTCACGGTCAGCTCCTCGGCGATCTCCCGCTGGAGCGTGTCGAGGTCGCTCTCGCCCGCCTCGCGCTTGCCGCCGGGGAGGTAGTACGCGTCCTTCCCGCGTGAACGGGTGCTGAGGATCCGGCCGCCCTCCAGGTGCAGCCACGCGACCTTGTCGATGAGCTTGGCCATGTTCGTCGTTCCCTCCGGACGGGGTCGGTCGGGCCGCGGGCGGTCTCCGGCTGGAGCCGTCCGGGCGGGCGGATCGGGGCGTGTCACCGGGCGGCGTCGAGGAGGCGCAGGACGAGGCCGGTGCGGGGCTTCGGGCCGAACGAGGTGGACTTGCGCGGGACCCGTTCGCCCTCGCCCGCGATGGCCAGGACGTCCTCGACCCTCAGCGGGTTGAGGATCACCGCGGTGCCGCCGGTGTGCCGGGCGCGGTCGGCGGCGGCCACGGGGTCGTCGTGGACGACCTCGACGCTGCGCTCGTTCTCCGGGACGTCCCAGACGCCGCGGACGAGCAGGTGGTCGAGGACCGCCGTGTCGAGGCCGCGCCAGCGCGGCGAGTGCTCGGCGGGCATGGCGCGGGCCAGCCGCGCCGGGTCGGGGTCGGTGAGCAGGTGCGGCCGGCCGCCGCCGCTCAGCAGGAACGCCGGCCCCCGCGCCGCGGCGAGCGCCTCGACGCCGGCGAGCAGGTCGGGCTGCTCGGCGACGCGGAACACCGTGCGCGCGCGTTCGAGGGCCGCGGCGGGCTCCAGCGAGGGCAGGACGCGGTGGATCGCGCCGAGACGCGGCGGGTAGGCGGTCGAGTCGACCAGCAGGGCGAGCCCGTGGTCCCACGGGCCCGGCCCGTGGCCGGCGGCGTGGTGGCGGGCCTGGAGCGCCCGGTACGTGGCGTACCGGTGGTGGCCGTCGGCGATCAGCGCCCGGCGGTTCCGCAGGTCGGACGCGATCCGGGCGTGCAGCCCGGGGTCGGTGATCCGCCAGAGCCGGTGCGCGGACCCGTCGTCGGCGCGGAACTCCGCCAGCGCCGCGGTGGCCGCCGTCTCGTCGACGATCCGCGCCGCGTCGCCGCCGCCCTCGTACACCAGGAAGATCGGCTCCAGGTTGGCGTTCGCCGAGGCCATCAGGGCGAGCCGGTCGCGCACCGGCCCGGGGAACACGTTCTCGTGGGGGAGCACGACGCGGTCGCCTTCGGCGCGCAGCCCGAGCGCGCCGATCAGGCCGCGCTGCCGCACGGCGCCGCCCTCGGACGCCTCGTACACGTACAGGGCCGGGTCGGGGTCGGCGGCCAGCGCGCCCTCGTCCAGCCACCGGTACAGCGTCTCGCCCGCCTCGCGGTACCCCTGGCCGTCCGCCCGCGGCAGGATCAGCCGGACGATGTTGTGCCCGCCGCTCGCCAGCAGCCGCCGCACCGCGTCCTCGTCGATCAGGTCGTACGGCGGCGTGGTGACCGACGCCAGATCGCCCACGACATCCGGGACGAACCGGACGCCGCGGAACGGCGCCAGCACGAGCCCTCCCTCGGCCCGGGGCGCCGCGGCGCCGAAGATCCAGGCGCTGAACTCCTCGGGCCCGAGGCCCGAGGGGAGGTCGTCGTCCACTGTGGGCATGGTAATCACCGGGGGGCGTCCGCGCGCCCGCCGGGTACCGTCATGACGATCAGTGTCCGAGGGGAGGTCCACATGAGTGTTCAAGGGCCCGGACGGCCCGAGGATTCCCAGGGGGAGGAACCGGCGGCGCCCGGGGGCGGCGTCTACGAGTGGTACACCCGGGGCCTGGAGCTGCTGCGGACCGGCAGCGCCGCGGCGGCCCTTCAGCTCCTGACCCGCGCGGCCGACGCCGAGCCGGCGTCCCTGAGCATCCGCGAGGCCCTCGCCCGCGCCCAGTTCGGGACGCGCCGCTTCGGCGACGCCGCCGAGACGTTCCGCGAGATCGTCCGCGAGGAGCCCGCCGAGGACTACGCCCTGTTCGGCCTCGGGCTCGCGCTGAGCCGCCTCGGCGACTTCGAGGGCGCCGTCGAGCACCTCGCCCTCGCCGCCGCGATGCGTCCCGACAACAAGGACTACGCCAACGCCCTCCGGCAGGCCCGCGCCACGCTGGCCTCCCGCGAGTGAGCCCTCCTTCCCCTCACGGCGACGCCGCCCGGAGGCCCCCGCCCGGCGGATGGGATGCTGTGGACCCCGACGGACGACCGACGAGGAGCGCGATGAAGGGCAGCGAGCGGCCGTTGAGCGAGGCGTACGACGTCGCCTTGCTGGATCTGGACGGCGTCGTCTACATCGGGCACAAGCCGGTGGCGAACGCGGCGGAGTCGCTCGCCAAGGCGCGTGCCGCCGGGCAGCGGCTGGCCTTCGTCACCAACAACGCCTCCCGTACGCCCTCGGCGGTGGCGGGGCTCCTCGCGGACGTCGGGGTCCCGGCGTCCGCCGACGACGTGGTGACGTCGGCGCAGGCGGCGGCGCGCTACGTCGCCGAACGGGTCCCCGCCGGGTCCAAGGTCCTCGTCGTCGGGGGATGGGCCTCCGGCACGCCCTGTACGCGCAGGGGCTCCGGCCGGTGTCGCACGCCTCCGAACGCCCGGCCGCGGTGGTGCAGGGCTACGCGCCCGGCATCGAGTACGGGCTGATCGCCGAAGGGTCGCGGGCCGTCAGCCAGGGCGCGCTGTTCGTCGGGTCCAACGGGGACCGGACGCTGCCGGGCGGGGACGGGCCGCCGTTCCCCGGGAACGGGTCGCTGCTCCAGGTGATCCGTTCGGCGACGGGCCGGGAACCGGTCGTGACGGGCAAGCCTGAGCGCCCGCTGCACCAGGAGTCGATCCTGCGGACGGGCGCGCGCAGGCCCCTCGTCGTCGGCGACCGGCTCGACACCGACATCGAGGGCGCGCACAACGGCGGCGCCGACAGCCTGCTCGTGTTCACCGGCGTGACCGACCCGGCGACCCTGCTGGCGGCGGAGCCGGAGCACCGGCCCACCTACCTCGCCGCCGACCTCGGCGGCCTGCTCGTCCCCCACCCCGAGGTCGTGCGGGACGGCGAGGACCGCCGCTGCGGGGGCTGGACGGCGCGCGCGGGGACACGGTCGAACTCACCGGCTCGGGCGACCCGTACGACGGGCTGCGCGCGCTGGCCGCCGCCGTGTGGGACGCGGAGCGGCCGGTCGCGCCGGAGGGGTTCGCCGCGCCGCTGGAGCGGCTGGGCCTCGCCGGGCGGTGACGCCGCCCCGGCTCACAGCAGCTTGCGCAGGCGCAGCAGGTCGAAGATGCTCGCCTCGATCTTGAGCCGCCCGGTCGCCCACGCCTTGGCCGGGTTCAGCTCGTCGCGGGCCATCGCGACCAGGTCGTCGCTGCCCACGGTGAGGCGGACCTGGGCGCTCTTCGGGTCGTCGGTCGGCTGGAACGGGTCGAGGCCCCCCGCGTGGATGCGCGTGCGATAGGCGAGGCCCGCGTCGGGGATGCGGGCGCTGATCGTCCGCTCGACGACGTGCTCGGCGAGCTTGTCGGCGTCCACCTGCGCGAGGCGCTCGGCGATGCGGTCGAGCGCGGCGCGGCAATCGTCCTCGTTCGCCATGGTCAGGCCGTTCCCCGTTCGGTCGACAACGATGTCGTGAAGGGACGGTAGCGTTCTGACTGAGCCCGAAGCGACCCGCGACCCGCGGTCCGGGGCCCCATGGAGGTAATCGTGATGTCCGACGAGGCCGCGGAGACGGCGGCCGAGCCGCGACGGCCCGCGCCCGAGCGGCCCGCGTTCGAGCGGCGGCCCGGCGGGCCGCCGCCCGAGCCGACCGGCGACCCGCGCGTGGACACCGCCCTGGCCCGCCTCGCCGAGCTGGGCGGGGCGCCCGTGGCCGAGCACGTGGAGATCTTCGAGGACGTCCACCAGCGGCTCCAGGAGCTGCTGGCGTCCGCCGACCAGGACGACCAGGCCCGCCCCGGCCGCTTCCCGGACGCGCTGCGCCCCGCCCCCGCTCCGCCCGCCGCGCCCCGTCCGGAGCACCCCGGCCACCCCCGCCCCGCCCCGCCCCCCGCCCACAGCGGCGGTCCCGGCGGTCTCGGCGGGCCGGCGGAGGGCCGCACGCCGCAGGGCGGCCCGGGGCAGGGCGGCCCGGGGCAGGGCGGTCTGGCCCAGGGCAGGCCGGGGCAGGGCCGCCCGCCCCACGGCGGTCTGGCCCAGGGCGGTCCGGTGCAGGGCCGCCCGCCGCAGGGCGGTCCGGTCCACGGCGGTCCGGTGCAGGGCCGTCCGCCGCAGGGCGGTCCGGCTCACGGCTGGTCGGGGCCGGGGCGGCCGGAGGGGCGGGGATGAGCCGTCGGCGGCTGGACGCCGAGCTGGTACGGCGCGGACTGGCGCGGTCGCGGGAGCAGGCGGGGCAGCTCATCGCCGACGGGCGCGTCAAGGTCGCCGGGCAGGTGGCCGGGAAGGCGGCCACGCAGGTGGACGCGGGCGCGGCCATCCTCCTCGCCGAGGGCGACGCCGGCCCCGACTACGTGTCGCGCGGCGGGCACAAGCTCGCGGGCGCGCTGGAGGCGTTCGCCGACCTCAAGGTCGCGGGGCGGCGGTGCCTCGACGCGGGCGCGTCCACCGGCGGGTTCACCGACGTGCTGCTGCGGGCCGGCGCGGAGCACGTGTACGCGGTCGACGTGGGCTACGGGCAGATCGCCTGGCCGCTGCGCACCGACGACCGCGTGACCGTGCTGGAGCGGGTCAACATCCGCGACCTGGAGCCGGGGATGCTCGGCGAGCCGCTGCCCGACCTGGTCGTGGGCGACCTGTCGTTCATCTCGCTGCGGCTCGTGCTCGGGCCCGTGCAGGGCGCCACGGCCGCCGGCGCCGACTACGCGATGATGGTGAAACCGCAGTTCGAGGTGGGTAAGGACCGGGTCGGCGCCGGAGGCGTCGTCCGCGACCCAGGGCTGCGCGCCGAGGCGGTACGGGGCGTGGCCGCGCACGCGGCGACCCTCGGGCTCGGCGTGCGCGGGGTGACGGCGAGCCCGCTGCCCGGCCCGTCGGGCAACGTGGAGTACTTCCTGTGGCTGCGCGCCGACGCGCCGCCGCTGGACGAGGCAGAGCTGGCCGAGGCCATCACGGAGGGCCCGCAGTGAGCAGCAGATCGGTGCTCGTCGTCGCGCACACGGGGCGCCCCGAGGCGGTCCGCAGCGCGCAGCTCGTCATCGAGCGGCTGAGCGAGGCGGGGATCGGGGTCCGGGTGCTGGACGGCGAGGCCGACGACATCGGCTGCGCCGGCGTCGAGGTGATGCCGCGCACGTCCGCGGCGGCCGAGGGCGCCGAGGTGGTGATGGTCCTCGGCGGCGACGGCACGCTGCTGCGCGCGGCCGACCTCGCGCGGTCGGCGGGCACCCCGCTGCTCGGCGTCAACCTCGGGCACGTCGGGTTCCTCGCCGAGGCCGAGCGCGAGGACCTGGCCGCGACCGTCGACCGGGTCGTCACGCGCCGCTACGACGTCGAGGAGCGCATGACGATCGACGTCGTCGTCCGCCGCAACGGCACGGTCACCGGCACGACGTGGGCGCTGAACGAGGCGACCGTCGAGAAGGCCGAGCGGGAGCGGATGCTGGAGGTCGTCGCCGAGATCGACGGGCGGCCGCTGTCCAACTGGGGCTGCGACGGGGTGGTGTGCGCGACGCCGACCGGCTCGACCGCCTACGCGTTCTCGGCGGGCGGCCCGGTGGTGTGGCCGGAGGTGGAGGCGATGCTGGTCGTGCCGATCAGCGCGCACTCGCTGTTCGCCCGGCCGCTGGTGGTGTCGCCGCGTTCGGTCGTGGCGATCGAGGTCCTGCCCGACACGCCCCGGGCCGTCCTGTGGAGCGACGGGCGCCGCACGCTCGACCTCCCCCCGGGCGCGCGCGTGGAGGTGCGCAGGGGCACCGAGCCCGTACGGCTCGCGCGGCTGCATCTGACGCCGTTCACCGATCGGCTCGTCACGAAGTTCGGGCTGCCGGTCACCGGCTGGCGGGGACGGGTGCGGCAGACCGCCGCGCAGCCCGCGCCGGACGGGAACGCGCAGGTCGAGCAGGTCCCCGCGGGGGGCGAGGGCGACCCGGCGGCGGGCGGCGCGGACCGGCCCCGCGCGGGCGGGAGCGGCGGATCGCACGCCGCCGGCGGGGCAGCCGGAACCGGGCAGGGGCGATAATCTCACCAAGCGAGCCAAGCGAGGCGCTGGAACCGGGATCGTTTGCGAGGGGTTGTGACGCTGGTGCGTCCGATGGTCGATGAGGTGCGGATCCAGGGCCTCGGCGTGATCGACGAGGCCGTGCTCGATCTGTCCCCGGGCTTCAACGTCGTGACGGGCGAGACCGGGGCGGGCAAGACGATGGTCGTCACGAGCCTCGGCCTGCTGTTCGGGGGCGCGCCGACCCGCAGCGGGTCCGGCCGGGCGCCGGCAAGGCCACGATCGAGGGCCGGCTGGTCGTCGACGCCGGGGGCCGGGTCGTCGAACGGGTCGAGGAGGCGGGCGGCGAGCTCGACGACGGCATGCTGATCGTGACCCGGTCGGTGTCGGCGGAGGGCCGGTCGCGGGCGTTCCTCGGCGGCCGGTCGGTCCCGGTCAGCCTGCTGATCAACCTGGCCGACGACCTGGTCGCCGTGCACGGCCAGTCCGACCAGCAGCGGCTGCTCCAGGCGGGGCGGCAGCGCGGCGCGCTCGACCGCTACGCGGGCGGCGCCCTCACCAAGCCGATGCGCGCCTACACCCGGGCCTACCAGCGGCACCGGCAGGTCACCGCGCTGCTGGAGGAGCTGACGACCCGTTCGCGGGAGCGGTCGCAGGAGGCCGAGCTGCTGCGCTTCGGCCTGGAGGAGATCGAGAAGGTCGACCCGAAGCCCGGCGAGGACGCCGAGCTGGCCGCCGAGGAGGAGCGCCTCGGCCACGCCGACGCGCTGCGCGGCGCCGCCGACGCGGCGCACGAGGCGCTGCTCGGCGACCCGGCCGCGGCGTTCGAGGCGGCCAACGTGGTGAGCCTGCTCGGCACGGCCCGCAACGCGCTCGACGCCGTCCGCGACCACGACCCCGAGCTCGCGGGCCTCGCCGACCGGCTCGCGGAGGCGGGCTACCTCGTCTCCGACGTCGGCACCGACCTCGCCTCGTACGCCGAGTCGGTCGACGCCGACCCGGCGCGGCTGGCCGCCGTCCAGGAGCGCCGCGCCGAGCTGACCGCGCTGACCCGCAAGCACGGCGAGACGATCGACGGCGTGCTGGAGTGGGCGCGGCGGTCCGCGGCGCGCCTGACCGAGCTGGAGGGCGACGACGGGCGCATCGAGGAGCTGACCGCCGAGCACGCCGAGCTGACCGAGCGGCTCGCCGCCGAGGCGGCCGAGCTGAGCGCGGTCCGCGCCCGCGCCGCCGAGCGGTTCTCCGCCGCCGTCACCGCCGAGCTGACCGCCCTCGCGATGCCGCACGCCCGCGTCGAGGTCACGGTGGCGCAGACGGGGGAGTACGGCCCGCACGGCGCCGACGAGGTCGAGGTACGGCTCGCGCCGCACCCCGGCGCGCCGCCGCTGCCGCTGCACAAGGGCGCGTCCGGGGGCGAGCTGTCCCGCGTGATGCTCGCGATCGAGGTCGTGTTCGCGGGCGCCGACCCCGTCCCGACGTTCGTGTTCGACGAGGTCGACGCGGGCGTCGGCGGCAAGGCGGCCGTCGAGATCGGCCGCCGCCTCGCCCGGCTCGCCCGCAACGCGCAGGTGATCGTCGTCACCCACCTCCCGCAGGTCGCCGCGTTCGCCGACCAGCACCTGCTGGTGGAGAAGTCCGACGACGGCACGGTCACCCGCAGCGGCGTCACCGCGCTCGACCGCGAGGGCCGCGTCCGGGAGCTGTCCCGGATGCTGGCCGGGCTGGAGGACTCCGAGCTCGGCCGCGCCCACGCCGAGGAACTCCTGGAGCTCGCCGCCGAAGAACGCTGACCCGGCGAGACCGCCGGGCCCCCGCCCCCCAGGGAACGGCGCGCGCCCAGGCCGCACGCCCCGCGCGAAGCGTTCCAAAGCCCTGTAGCACTCCGAAACTACGCAGAGCGCACGAACGAACACGCCTCGCCGCTCGTCGTTGCAGGTGTCACCTTCGGCGCTCTGGCAGGATGGCAAACGATGAACGATCCGTCTCCGACGACCGAGCGGGGCGCCGAGCGCCGCGCCCGGCGGTCACCGAAGCTGCCGCGGCGCGTCCGCGCGCTCGGCCGGGGCCGCGACGACGGCCGCCGGGGCGTGACCGCCGCCGCCCGGCTCGACCGGCGGACCAAGGACCTGACCAAGCGGCTCCAGCCGGGCGACGTCGCGGTGATCGACCACGTCGACCTCGACCGGGTCAGCGCCGAGGCGCTGGTGTCCTGCGAGGTCGGCGCGGTGGTGAACGTGGCGCCGAGCATCTCGGGCCGCTACCCCAACCTCGGCCCGCAGATCCTCGTGGACGCCGGGATCCCGCTCGTCGACGACGTCGGGCCCGAGATCTTCGTCAAGCTGGCGGAGGGCGACCAGGTCCGGGTCGAGGACTCCTCGGTGTTCAAGGGCGAGGACGTGGTCGCCAAGGGCACCGCGCAGACGCCCGAGACCGTCGAGGCGGCGCTGGTGGAGGCGAAGGCGGGCCTCGCGCACCAGCTGGAGGCGTTCGTCGCCAACACGATGGAGTACGTCAAGCGCGAGCGCGACCTGCTCATCGACGGCGTCGGCGTCCCGGACGTCGAGACGGAGATCGACGGGCGGCACGCGCTGATCGTCGTGCGCGGCTACCACTACCGCGAGGACATCGCGACGCTGCGGCCCTACATCCGCGAGTACCGCCCGGTGCTGATCGGCGTGGACGGCGGCGCGGACGCGCTGCTGGAGGCCGGCTACCGTCCCGACATGATCGTCGGCGACATGGACTCGGTCTCCGACGACGCGCTGACCAGCGGCGCGGAGATCGTCGTGCACGCCTACCGCGACGGGCGCGCGCCCGGCCTCCAGCGGGTGCACGAGCTCGGCCAGGAGGCCGTGACGTTCCCCGCCACCGCCACCAGCGAGGACATCGCGATGCTGCTCGCCGACGACAAGGGCGCCACGCTCATCGTCGCGGTCGGCACGCACGCCAACATGGTCGAGTTCCTCGACAAGGGCCGCGCGGGCATGGCGAGCACGTTCCTCACCCGGCTGCGGGTGGGCAGCAAGCTCGTCGACGCCAAGGGGGTGAGCCGGCTCTACCGGAGCCGGATCTCCACCTGGTCGCTGATGTTCCTCGTCCTCGGCGCGTTCGTCGCCATGACCACCGCCGTGTTCATGTCACCGGTGGGGGACGTGCTGCGCCCCCTGCTCGCCGACCGCTGGCACGCCTTCCTCTTCTGGCTGACCGGACTCTTCACGTGATCGATTTCCGCTACCACCTCGTCTCCATCGTCGCGATCTTCCTGGCCCTCGCGCTCGGCATCGTGCTCGGCTCCACCACCCTGTCCGACTCGGTGACCGACACGCTGAAGCGGCAGGCCAACTCGGCGTCCAAGGGGCTGAACGACGCGCGCACGCAGCAGCGGCAGCTCCAGCACCAGATCGACGGCGAGGAGCAGTACGCCTCGGTGCTCGGCACGCAGACGGTCGCCGAGCGCCTCAAGGGCCAGTCGGTCGTGCTGGTCGAGACGCCGGGCGCGAGCAACGACAGCATCGAGCAGGTCAGCGAGCTGGCCAAGAACGCGGGCGCCGCCGTCACCGGCCGGGTCACCATCCAGAAGAAGTACCTGGACGACAACCAGACCGAGACCGTCGACGAGCTCGCCACCCAGCTCAAGCCCGACGGCGTCGAGCTGCCCGCCGCCGACGGCCCGTACGGGCGCGCGGGCACGGTGCTCGCGTCCGCGCTGGTCACCCGCGACGCCGCGAAGGCGGGCCGGGAGGACGCCTCCGGCGGCACCGTCCTCAACGGGTTCCGGCAGGCCGGGTACGTCACCACCAGCGGCAAGCCGGGCCAGCACGCGACCCTCGCGGTGATGGTCGCG
Source organism: Actinomadura sp. J1-007 (assembly GCF_009793335.1). Lineage (GTDB taxonomy): Bacteria > Actinomycetota > Actinomycetes > Streptosporangiales > Streptosporangiaceae > Spirillospora > Spirillospora yumaensis. The sequence continues at coordinate 665,400 of NZ_WING01000002.1, forward strand.
CCGTCCACCCCGTACGCGGCGGAGGGGCGCGACGCCGACAACAAGGCGCTGATCTCGCTGGCCACCGCCCTCGACGCCGCCGATCGCGGTACCGTCGTCGGTGGCCCGCTCACCGCCGCCCAGGACGGCGGGCTGATCAAGGCGCTGCGCGACTCCGACGCCGAGAAGTCGGTCTCCACCGCCGACATGGTCGACACCTCGTCCGGCCAGGTGGTGGCGCTCCTCGCGCTCCAGAACGAGATGGGCGGCAAGTCCGGACACTACGGGATCGGCTCGGGCGTGAGCGGCTACCTGCCCTCGCCCGCGCCCGCAGCGGGGAAGAACGGGTGACCTCGATGGACCGACGCATCGCCTCCGGCACGGTCGGGGACGCGGCGAGCAGCACGGCGGGGAGCGCGGTGAAGGGCGCGGCCGGCGCCGCCGCGAGGGGCGCGCGCCTGCTGGCGGGCACGGCCCTCGGCGCCGCCGCGGCCCGCGCCGCCCACACCGCGCTGACGCGCCGTCCCCCGGGATGAACGGCCTGGACGGCGCCGAGGTGTGGGGCCGCACCAACCACCGCGGCGAGCCCGTCACCCTCCTGGAGGGCCCGGCGTTCGTCGCGGGCGCCGCGGCCGCCGGCCTCCTCGCGCCCGGCGTGCCCGGCCGCGCCCGCGCCGCCGCGCTCCTCGCGGGCGCCGGATCGGGCGTCCTCGGCGGCTACGACGACCTGGCGGGCTCCGCGTCGTCGCGCGGGTTCAAGGGGCACCTGGCCGCGCTCGCCCGCGGCGAGGTCACCAGCGGCGCGGTGAAGATCCTCGGCATCGGCGCGACCGGCCTCGCCGCCGCCGCGATCGCCGGGTCGCCCGCGCCGTCCCGTTCCGGCCGCGCGTTCGACGCGCTCGTCAACGGCGCGATCGTGGCCGGGAGCGCCAACCTGATGAACCTGTTCGACCTGCGCCCCGGGCGCGCGATCAAGGTCGGCCTCATCACCGGCGTCCCGCTCGCGCTCACCCCGTCCGGCTCGGCCCTGGTCGCCGCGCCGCTCGGCGCCGCCGCCGCGCTGCTCCCCGAGGACCTCGCCGAACGGGCCATGCTCGGCGACACCGGCTCCAACGCGCTCGGCGCGCTCCTCGGCCTCGCCGCCACCCGCCTCGGGCGCGGGCCCCGCCTCGCCGTCCTCGCGGGCCTCGTCGGGCTGAACGCCGCGAGCGAGTTCGTCAGCTTCACCAAGGTCATCGCCCGCACCCCGGCGCTCAACCGCATCGACATGCTGGGCCGCCGGCCCGTCGAGGCGCCCGCCCCCGCGGCGGCCGACCCCGCGTCCGCCGGTTCCGGAGCCGCCGCGGCCGACCCCGCGCCGCCCGCGCCCGCCGACGGGGGCCCCGGCGCCGCGCGCGCGGCGGTGCCGCCGCAGCCCGGCTCGGCCGAGAGCGAGACGAGCGGCGACCCCGCGTCCTGACCCCCGTCCCCGCGCCGCACCCGTGACGGCGCGCGGCGGCCCGCCCGCCGCGAAGCTCCCCCACGTCCCGACTCCTGGAAGAACCACCCCGTGCCGACGCCCGCGAGCCCGCCGCCGTGACACCGAACCTCCGCCGCCTGACCGGGGGGCTCGCGGGCGCGGCCGTCGTCATCGCGGTCATCACCGTGCTGTCGCGCCTCGCCGGGTTCGGCCGCACCTACGCGTTCTCGCAGACGGTCACGACGTCGTGCCTCAGCCAGGCGTACTTCACCGCGACCCAGTTCCCGAGCATCGTCTACGAGATCGTCGCGGGCGGCGCGCTCGCCAGCATGGTCGTCCCGGTCCTCGCGGGCCCCGCCGAACGCGGCGACCGCGAGCAGGTCCGCCGGATCGCGTCGGCGCTGCTGACCTGGATCGTCCTGCTGATGGTGCCGCTGTCGCTGCTGATGGCGCTCGGGTCCAGGCCGATCATGCGGATGCTCGTCGGCACCGACCTCCAGGGCTGCTCCCGCGACGACATCGTGTCGGTCGGCGGCGACATGCTCGCCGTGATGTCCGCGCAGATGGTGATGTACGGGCTCGCGGTCGTGCTGTACGGGCTGCTCCAGTCGCACCGCCGGTTCGTCGCGCCCGCGCTCGCGCCGCTGATGTCGAGCCTGGTGGTGATCGGCGCGTACGTGGTGTACGCCCCGCTCGGCGACGGCTACGAGAACGACCTGGCGGGCCTGCCCGCGCACGCCGAGCTGACCCTGTCGGTCGGCACCGCGCTCGGCGGCGTCGCGATGGCCGCCACCGCCGGGATCGCCGCGTGGCGGCTGCGGCTCGGGCTGCGGCCCGCGCTCGGCTTCCCCGACGGCGTCGCGCGGCGCGTGCGGCGGCTGGCCCTCGCGGGCCTCGCGACGGTCGCGGCGCAGCAGCTGTCCGCGCTGCTGGTCGTCCGGCTCAGCTACGAGGGGACCGGCGGCGCGCTCGCCAACTACCAGTACGCGTGGGCGATCTACCTGCTGCCGTGGGCGATCCTCGCGGTGCCGATCGCGACCAGCGCGTTCCCGATGCTGTCGGCGCGCGGCGGCGAGGACCAGGCGGCCGAGTTCGACCGGATCACGGCCTCGACGACCCGCGCGGTGCTGCTGGTGTCGTGCGCCGGGGCGGCGGTGCTCGCCGCGGTGGCGCTCCCCGTCGCCGTCGTGTTCAACCCCGGCAGCGCCGGCCAGCAGGAGGTGCTGACCCGCGCGGTCCTCGCGTTCGCGCCCGGCGTCGTCGGGTACGGGCTCGTCGCGCACCTCGGCCGCGTGCTGTACGCGTGCCACCGCGGCCGGATGGGCGCGCTCGCCGTCGTCGCGGGATGGCTGGTCGTCATGGCCGCCGACGTGGCGCTGGTGTTCTCCGCCGACCGCCGCTGGGTGGTCGCCGCGCTCGGCCTCGGCAACACCGCCGGGATGACCGTCGCCGGGGTCCTGCTGGTCGCGACGCTCGTCCGCGCCCGGGGCCGCGCCGCGGCGGTCGGCGTGCCGCGCGCGCTCGCCGCCGGGCTCGCCGGGGGCGCCGGGGGAGGCGCCGCCGGGTACGCGACGGCGGCGCTGCTCGGCACGGGCGCGCAGGTCCGCAACGTCGGCGTCGGGCTCCTCGCCGCCGTCGCCGCCGGGGCGGTGTTCCTGGCGATCGCGTTCGCCATCGACGGCCGCGGGCTGCGCGCCGTCCTCACCCGGAGGGTCACGCGCAATGCCTGAATCGCACACCAACGGCGGCGTCCCGCGCGGCACCCGCGTCGCGCTCGTGCTCGGGACCAGCGGCGGCGGCGTCGGACGGCACGTCCGCTCGGTCGCGGCCGGCCTCGCGGGGCGCGGCGCGTCGGTGGTGGTCTGCGGGCCCGCGTCCACGGAGGAGGCGTTCGGGTTCGGCGCGGCCGGGGCGCGCTTCGCGGAGGTCGACCTGACCGACCGGCCGCGCCCGATCCAGGACGCGAAGGCCGTCGCGCGGCTCCGCACGCTGCTGCGCGACGCCGACGTCGTGCACGCGCACGGTCTGCGGGCGGGCGCGCTCGCGGCCACCGCGTGCGCGCGCGTGGCGCCGGGCCCGCTGCGGTTCGCGCGGGGCGGGCCGCCGCTGGCGGTGACGCTGCACAACGCGGTCATCGCGGGCGGCCGGACCGCCGCGATCTACGGCGCGCTCGAACGGCTCGTCGCGCGCGGCGCCCGCACGGTCCTCGGCGTCTCGCCCGACCTGGAGGAGCGGATGCGCGCCCTCGGCGCGCGCGATGTCCGGCACGCGCTGGTGCCCGCGCCCGCGCCGAGCGAGCTGCCCAGCCCGGCCGTCCGGGCCGACCTGCGCGCGCGGCTCGGCGTCGGCGACCGGCCGCTGATCCTCACGGTCGGGCGGCTCGCCGACCAGAAGGGCCTGCCGGCCCTGCTCGACGCGGCGGCGGGCTGGGCGGGGCGGACGCCCGAGCCGCTCGTCGCGATCGCGGGGACGGGCCCGCTGGAGGGCGCGCTGCGCGAACGGATCGAGCGCGAGAAGCTCCCGGTCCGGCTGCTCGGGCAGCGCGACGACGTCCCCGGCCTGCTCGCCGCGAGCGACATCGCGGTCGTGCCGAGCGTGTGGGAGGGGCAGCCGCTGATCGTCCAGGAGATCCTGCGCGCGGGACGGCCGATGGTCGCGACCCGCGTCGGCGGCATTCCCGGGATGGTGGGCGCGGCCCCGCCGCGGGAGGGGGCCCGCTCGTGCGCGGCCCGGAGAGCGAGGCCGCGCTGCTGGTCCCGCCGGGCGACGCCGCCGCGCTCGAACGCGCCGTCGGCCGCGTCCTGGACGACCCGGCCCTGGCCGTACGGCTCGGCGCGGCGGCGGCCCAGCGCGCCGCGACGCTGCCCACCGAGGACGACGCGGTCGAGCAGCTCGCCGCGCTCTACGCGGAACTGCTCGGCGCGAGCTGAGCGACTCGGCGCAAACCCAGCGAGTCGGCGCAAGCCGAGCAAAGTTCGCGGAACGGGAACGACTCGCCGCCCGCCCCCGTTGGACGGGGTGATGGAGGGGAGTATCCCCGCGCACGGGTCTCGTCAGCACGGCCGGTCCGCACCGGCCCGGGGCCCGCGGTCCGCGCCGTGACGGCGCAGGACGGGAGAGACCTCCGGCGCTCGAACACGTACGCCGGAGGTGCATCTTGAACGTTTCGCCATGGGTGTGGGCCCTGACCCTCGCCGGGATCCTCACCGTGATCGCCATCGACCTCTTCGTCGTCCACCGCGGCGACACCCGCGAGTTCACGACCCGCAGGGCCGCGTTCTGGTCGGTCTTCTACATCGGCCTCGCCGTCCTGTTCGGGCTCGGTGTGTGGGCGTTCTCGGGCGGGCGGTACGCCGCCGAGTACTTCGGCGGGTTCGTCACCGAGAAGAGCCTCAGCGTCGACAACCTGTTCGTGTTCATGGTGATCCTGGCGCGGTTCGCGGTGCCGAAGCACGCGCAGCACACGGTGCTGATGGCGGGCATCGTCATCGCGCTCGTCCTGCGCGGCGTCTTCATCGCGGTCGGCGCGGCGGCCATCGCCAACTTCACGTGGGTGTTCGTCATCTTCGGCGGGTTCCTGCTCTGGACGGCGTACGGCCTGGTGCGCGGCGGCGACGACGAGGACTTCAAGGAGAACGCGCTGCTGCGGTGGGCCAGGCGCGTCGTGCCGACGTCCGACGAGTACGAGGGCGACCGGTTCCTCACCCGGCGGGACGGCCGCCGGATGGTCACCCCGCTCGCCATCGTCATGATCGCGATCGGCTCGACCGACGTGCTGTTCGCGCTGGACTCCATCCCCGCGATCTTCGGGCTGACCACCGAGCCGTACCTGGTGTTCACCGCCAACGCGTTCGCGCTGATGGGCCTCGTGCAGCTGTTCTTCCTGCTGGGCGGGCTGGCCGAGCGGCTGGTGTACCTCGGGCACGGCCTGGCGTTCATCCTCGGGTTCATCGGCCTGAAGCTCATCTTCCACGCGCTGCACGAGTACGGTGTCGCCTGGGCGCCGGAGGTGCCGATCTGGCTGTCGCTCTCGGTCATCGCCGGGACCCTCGTCGCGACCACCGTCGCCAGCCTGACCTGGGGTCGGGGCAAGGCGAAGCCCGCGGGGCCGTGGCCGCCGCGGCGGACGGGGCGGCCGCGCCGGACGCCGGGTCGGACGCTGCGGCGGGCCCGGCCGAGCCGCGGAAGTGACCTGTTAGTAACGTCACTACCCCACAGGACCAGAATGCTGTTCTAGAATTTTGGTCGACAGCGGGTCTGAGAGAAGGTGACGAATGGCCATCGGGCTGACCGAGGAGCATGAGGCACTCGCCGAGTCGGTGCGCGGCTTCGCCGAGCGCAACATTCCGGCGACGGTCGTACGCGCGGCGTTGGAAGCCGATGAGGAGACCAGGCCGCCGTTCTGGTCGGCCCTGGCCGAGCAGGGCCTGCTCGGGCTGCATCTGGACGAGGAGCAGGGCGGGCAGGGCTACGGGCTGCTGGAGCTGGCGATCGTTGTGGAGGAGCTGGGCCGTGCCGCCGCGCCGGGACCGTTCCTTCCGACGGTGCTGGCGAGCGCGGTGGTGGACGCCTCCAGCAACGCCAAGGCGCGCGCCGAGCTGCTGCCCGCGCTGGCGGACGGGTCGAGGACGGCGGCGGTGGCGCTGGACGGTGCGCTGACCGGCCGCCGCGACGGCGGCGCGCTCGTCGTCGGCGGCACGGCCGCGACGGTGCTGGGCGCGGTGCTCGCCGACGTGGTCGTCCTGCCGGTCGCGACCGACGACGGCGAGCAGTGGGTCGCGGTCGACGCGTCCGCGCTGAAGGTCACGCCGGTCGAGAGCCTGGACCGGGTGCGGCGCGTCGCGACCGTCGAGGTTCCCGAGGTGGCGGTGGCCGCTGACCGGGTGCTGGACGGTGTGACCGGTGGCCGGGTCCGTGATCTGGCTGCGGCGTTGTTCGGTGCGGAGGCCGCGGGTCTGGCGGGCTGGCTGGTGGCGACGGCGTCGCAGTACGCCAAGGTGCGTGAGCAGTTCGGTCGTCCGATCGGGCAGTTCCAGGGGGTCAAGCACAAGGCCGCCCGGATGCTGATCCGGCTGGAGCAGGCCCGCGCCGCCGCGTGGGACGCGGCCCGTGCGCTGGACGAGGGGGCGAGGGAGGCCGGGTTCGCGGCCGCCGTGGCCGCGGTGGTCGCGGCGGACGCGGGGGTGCGTACGGCGCGGGACGCGATCCAGATCCTGGGTGGGATCGGGTTCACCTGGGAGCACGATGCGCACGTGTACCTGCGTCGGGCGCTGACGTTGCGGGCGCTGCTGGGGTCGTCTGAGGGCTGGGCGGCCAAGGTGGCGGGGCTGGCGCTGGACGGTGGGCGCCGCGAGGTGGAGCTGGAGCTGGACGAGGGCACCCAGCCGCTGCGTGAGCGCATCCGCGCCCAGGTCGCCGAGTTGGCGGCGATCAAGGACAAGAACGAGCTGAACGCCCGGATGGGCGACGACGGCTGGACCGTCCCGCACTTCCCCGAGCCCTGGGGCAAGGGCGCGGGCCCGGTCGAGCAGATCCTCATCCAGCAGGAGCTGCGCGCGGCCAAGGTCAAGGCGCCCAACCTGGTGATCGGCGCGTGGCTCGTCCCGTCCCTCGTGCGGTACGGCACCGAGGAGCAGAAGGAGCGGTTCCTGCGGCCGACGCTGCGCGGGCAGATGGTGTGGTGCCAGCTGTTCTCCGAGCCGGGCGCCGGTTCGGACCTGGCGTCGCTGTCGATGAAGGCCGAACGCGTCGAGGGCGGCTGGAAGCTGACGGGCCAGAAGATCTGGACGTCGGTCGCGCAGTTCGCCCAGTGGGGCTTCTGCATCGCCCGCACCAACCCCGACGCCCCCAAGCACGACGGCATCACCTACTTCCTCGTGGACATGAAGTCCGAGGGCGTGGACGTCCGTCCGCTGAAGGAGCTGACCGGCGAGGCCATCTTCAACGAGGTGTTCCTCGACGGGGTGTTCGTCCCGGACGACTGCGTGGTCGGCGAGGTCGACAAGGGCTGGCAGGTCGCCCGCAACACCCTGTCGAACGAGCGGGTGTCGCTGTCGACCGGCGGCGGGATGGGCATGGGCGTGCCCGAACTGCTCGACTTCTTCAAGGGCCGGGAGCTGGGCGCGGTCGCGACCGCGGAGGTCGGGGAGCTGGTCGCGCAGGGCCAGTCGATCGACCTGCTCGGGCTGCGCACCACGTTGAAGCAGCTCAACGGTGTGGAGCCGGGCGCCGAGGCGAGCGTCCGCAAACTGCTCGGCGTGCAGTTCAACCAGGACGTCGCCGACTACTGCTGGGCGGCCCAGGGCACGGCCGCGACCACCGAGGTGCCGATGGCCGAGAGCGGCATCGTCGCGCGCGCGATGCTGTTCAGCCGCGCGATGACGATCTACGGCGGCACCACCGAGGTGCAGCTCAACATCATCGGCGAACGCCTCCTCGGCCTACCCCGCGACCCCGAACCCGGCAAGTAGCCCCGCAGGCCGCCCGGCCCCGCCCCCGCGAAGGACCCGGACGGCCAAGACCACCTCAACCACGACCCGAGCGCGTTAACTGTCCGGGGGAGGCGAAGGCGAAGCCGAGCCTCCCCCGGACAGATCGCGAAGCGATGCAGCGCTCGCGAAGGCACGGTCAGGACGCGAGCCGCCAGGCGAGCGGCCTGAGCCGGGGCTTCAATCGACACCGCCGGGGCTTCCATCAACTCAGCGGCGCGGGCGGAACATGTAGGTGGCGTTCACCAGGACGATCATCGCCAGGATCAGGAACAGGCCCGGGAGGTCGGCGTTCACCACGGCGATCGCGGAGAGCGGGATGGCGGCCAGCAGCGACAGCACCGCGAGGGCGAGGCTGTGGTCCTGGCCGCCCGTGCCGGTCGTCACGGGCGCGCGCCGCGGCGCGGGGGCGGGGGCCGGCGACGCGCCCCGCGCGTCGAGGGTCTCCTTGATGCGGTCGACGACCGTCTCGATGAACGCGTCGTCGTACTCGGGGCCCAGCTCGCGGCGGGCGGCCAGCGCCGCGGTCAGGTCCTCGCGCGGCAGGCGTGGTGTGGTCATGGTTCGGTTATAGGCAATGGGGGGCGCCGGTGACCTCCCTCCTCGGGACGAACCGGTGCGTACCCCGCAGGGATGAGGGGAGCGGCGGTCCGGAAACGGTCCGCTGGCGCGCCGGTAAACTGCCGAATCCTTCCAAGATCCTCCGGAGGTCCATCGTGAGACTGCGGGCCCGCTCGACCCTCCCGCCGGCCGCCGCGGTCGCCGCCGCGCTGGTGCTCGCCGGATGCGGCGGCGGCGGGGAGGCCGCTCCGGCGAAGGGCGGCGCCGCGACCAGCCTCGCGCCGATGCCCGCCGTCCAGGCGGCGCAGGTCAAGCCGCTCGTCGGACGGTGGGTGGCGGCCGCGAAGGACTACTTCGAGTTCACCGCCGACGGCAAGGGCGTGTGGAAGAAGGGCCGGCAGACGCTCTGGAGCGGGCAGGCCATCCCGGACGGCAAGGACCGGTTCCGCTTCTCCTGGCAGGGCGGCGACCCGAAGACCGCGTCGTACTGGGGCGTCACCGTCACCGACAACGGCGCCAAGCTGCTGTTCGCCGGGACGAACCAGCCGTACACCAAGGTCAGGACGAAGCCGAAGGGCAAGGGATGACGCTCGACTCCGACCCGCTGTTCGCCTCGCCCGCCGACGCCGCCGAGCGGCTCGCCGGGGTCGGCTACCTCGCCGGCGAGTCGATCGCGACGACCGTGTTCCTGGCGCAGGCGCTCGGCAAGCCGCTGCTGGTGGAGGGCCCGGCGGGCGTCGGCAAGACCGAGCTGGCCAAGGCCGTCGCCGCGGCGACCGGCGCCGAGCTGATCAGGCTCCAGTGCTACGAGGGCCTGGACGAGGCGCGGGCGCTGTACGAGTTCAACTACAAAAAGCAGCTCCTCGCCATCCAGGCGGCCCCGGCGGACCGGGCCTGGCGGGAGACCCACGACGACATCTTCTCCGAGGAGTTCCTCCTCGAACGGCCGCTGCTGGCCGCGATCCGCCGCGCCGACCCGACCGTCCTGCTGATCGACGAGGCCGACAAGGCCGACGTCGAGGTGGAGGGGATGCTGCTGGAGGTCCTGTCGGACTACCAGGTCACGATCCCCGAGCTCGGCACGGTCGGCGCCGTCCGCCGCCCGTTCGTCGCGATCACCTCGAACGCGGCGCGCGAGCTGTCGGAGGCGCTGAAGCGGCGGTGCCTGTACCTGCACCTGGACTACCCCGACCCGGCGCGGGAACGCGACATCGTGCTCGCGCGAGTGCCGGGCATCGAGGCCGAGCTCGCCGAGCAGCTCGTCCGCACCGTCGGCACGCTGCGCGCGCTGGAGATCAAGAAGGCGCCGTCCATCGCCGAGACGATCGACTGGGCCCGCACCCTGCTGGCGCTCGGGCTGGACGAGCTGGACGAGGCCGCGGTCGCCCGTACCCTCGGCGTCGTCCTCAAGCACGTCTCCGACCAGGAACGCGCCGTCAAGGAGCTCGGCCTGAAGGGCTGAGGTCCGGCCGCGGGAACCGAGGGGCCGCGGAGACCGAGGGGACGAGGGGAGCTGAACGCGATGGCGTCGTTGGTCGACCGGCACACCGGGTTCGTCGCCGCGCTGCGCGAGGCGGGCCTGCCGGTGTCGGTCGCGGAGGGGCTGGACGCCGTCCGGGCGATGCGGGCGGTCGACCTGCTCGACCGGGCGTCGCTGCGCGCGGCGTACGCGGCGACGCTGGTCAAGCGGCCCGCGCACCGCCCCGCGTTCGACACGCTCTTCGACCTGTGGTTCCCGCCCGCGCTCGGCGACGGCGTCGCGGGCGGAGACCCGGCCGCATGGGAACGTCCCGCGCGCACCCTCGACGGCGAGGGACGGCCCGTACCGCCGCCGCTCGACCCGGAGGTGCAGGCGCGCCGCCGCGAGCTGGCGGACCTGCTGCTGGACGGCGACGACGCCGGGCTGCGGCGGTTCGCGCGCGCCGCGGTCGGCGACTACGGCCGCACGCCGGGCCAGGAGTCGTGGTTCTCGTCCGGGGTGCTGAACGCGATGTCGCCCGACACGCTGATGGCGGGCCTGCTCAGCGCCGTGCTGAACGGCCAGGAGCGCGGTGGCATGGCCGAACGGATCGCGCGGCGCACGTTCCGCGACCGCATCTCCCGCTTCGAGAGCCTCGTCGGCGCCGAGGTGCGGCGCCGCATCGCCGAGGACACCGGCGTCGAACGGACCGCGCGCCTGTCGGTCCGGCCGCCGCTCGAACGGCTCGACTTCTCCTCCGCCCGCCGCGCCGAGCTGGCCGCGCTGCGCCGCGAGGTGTACCCGCTGGCGCGCCGCCTGGCGACCCGGCTCGCGCAGCGGCAGCGCCTCGGCGCCCGGGGCCGCCTGGACTTCCGCCGTACGGTCCGCGCGTCGCTCGCGAGCGGCGGCGTGCCGCTCACCACGCACCACCGGCCGCGCCGCCCGCACAAGCCGGAGCTGGTCGTGCTGTGCGACGCCTCCGACTCGGTGTCGGCGTTCGCGCACTTCACGCTGCTGCTGACGTTCGCGCTGCGGGAGCAGTTCAGCAAGGTCCGCGCGTTCGCGTTCATCGACGCGACCGACGAGATCACCAAGTACTTCGCGCCGGGCGCGGACGTCGCGGACGCCATGACCAGGCTCGCCGCCGAGGCCGACCTGGTGTGGATCACCGGGCGCAGCGACTACGGCCACGCGATCAAGGTGTTCGAGGACCGGTACGCCGACGCGGTCGGGCCGAAGACGTCGCTGCTGATCCTCGGCGACGCCCGGTCCAACTACGGCGACCTGGCGCTGCCCACGCTGCGCGCGATGGCGGGTCGGGCCCGGCACGCGTACTGGCTCAACCCCGAGCCGCGCCCGCGCTGGGACACCGGCGACTCGGCCGCGTCCCGGTACGGCGAGGTCGTGCCGATGTTCGAGTGCCGCAACCTGGCGCAGCTCGCCGCGTTCGTCGAGGAGCTCGCCTGAGGCGCGGCCCCGCGCGCCGGTCTCCCCGGCCCCGGCGCGCGGAGGTCACGGGCCCGCGGAGGTCACTGGGCGGGGCGGCGGTGGACGACCAGGGCCGCCCCGCCGCCGAGCGCGGCGACGATCGCGGACAGGAGCATCGCGACGTTGGTGCCGTGGGCGAGGGAGGCCTTGTCGCCGCCCGCGGCGATCGCGCCCACGATCGCGACGCCGAGCGCCGCGCCGATGTAGCGGGCGGTGTTGTTGGCGCCCGAACCCATGCTCGCCCGGTCGGGAGGGACGCTCTCCACGGCGAGGCGCGCCAGCATCGCGTTCGCGAGGCCGCTGCCGATCCCCGCGACGACGAGCCCGGGGACGAGCCGTTCCCAGGCCGAGCCGGGGCTCAGGCCGAGCATCGCGACCTCGCCGGCGGCGCTGAGCAGCAGGCCCGCGCCGAGCAGGTGCCCGGCCGACAGGCGGCGCGGCAGGCGCCGGGCCTGGAGCGCGGCCAGGAACGACAGGCTCGACCAGACGGCCAGGACCAGCGCGGACGCGAACGGCGACAGGCCGAGCGCGACGTTCATCACGGTCGCGAGGTAGCTCATGATCCCGATCACGGCGAGCCCGGTGACCAGCGCCCCGATGATCGACAGCAGGAACGGGCTCCGCCGGAACAGCGCCAGGTCCAGCATCGGCTCCGCGCGCCGCAGCTCGATCACGGCGAACGCGGCGAGCAGCACCGCCGCCGCCGCGAACAGGCCGAGCACCCCGGGCGCCGTCCAGCCCGTCCGGCCCCAGGTGATCGCGGCGAGCAGCGCGGCGACGCCGAGGCTCAGCGTGGCCGCGCCGGGCAGGTCCAGGCCGCGCCGCCGGGCGGCGCGCGACTCGGGCAGGGTGCGCAGGGCGGCGGCGCCGAGCAGGACGGACGCGGCGGCGGCCGCCCAGTACCAGGAGCGCCAGCCGGCGGCGGTGGTCATCAGGGCCGCCGCGATCGGCCCGAGCGCGATGCCGAGCCCGAGCATCGCGCCCCAGACGCCGGTCGCGTGCGCCCGCCGGTGCCCCTCGAACGAGGCGCCGATGATCCCGAGGCCGGTCGCGATCAGCGCCGCGCTCGCCGCGCCCTGCACGACGCGGCCGATCACGAAGACCAGGGCGCCGGGCGCGACGGCGCACGCCGCGCTGGAGGCCGCGAGCGCGGCCGTCCCGATCGCGAACACGCGGCGGCGGCCGTGGTCGTCGGCGAGGCTGCCGACCGCGAGCAGCGCGGCGGCGAGGCCGAGGCTGATCGAGCTCATGATCCAGATCTGGCCCGTGGTCCCGGCGCGCAGGCCCGCGGAGGTGTCCGCGAGGACCGCCATCGGGGCGGTGTAGTTCATCAGCGCGAGGAGGGTGGCGGCGGCGGGCACGGCGATGACCGCCGCGGAACCGCCGGCCCGCCGGTCCGCCCGTGGGGGCGCCGTGGTCGTCATGGGTTCTCCCGGAGCTAGGCTGGTTCAGTGAATGAACCGGAAGATCGCCGACCCTAGCACAGCGTGGTTCGTTCACCGAACCTGGGCGGGGGTAGTGTGGCGGGCATGGCACTCGGTAAGGACTACGCGGGGCAGGACTGCTCCGTGGCCCGCGCGCTGGAGGTCGTCGGGGAGCGCTGGACGCTGCTGATCGTCCGGGACGCCCTGTACGGGGTGCGGCGGTTCAGCGACTACCTCGCCCACCTCGGCATCCCGCGGGCCGTCCTGTCCGCCCGGCTGCACGCGCTCACCGAGGCGGGCGTGCTCGCCAAGGAGGGCAACGAGTACGCGCTGACGCCCATGGGCGTCGAGCTGTGGCCGGTCGTGCACACCCTCGCCCGGTGGGGCGAGCGGCACCGCTCGGCCGAGGAGATGCGGATCTTCGTGCACGCCGAGTGCGGCGGCCGGCTCGCCGACGACGCCACCTGCCCCGCCTGCGACCGGCCCGTCCGCCCGACCGAGGTCGAGATGCACCCCGGCCCCGGCGCCCTGCGCCGCGACGACCCGGTCAGCGTGTACCTCCGCGAACCGCACCGCCTGCTGGACCCCATCCGCACCTGAGCCCCGCCCGCCGTCCCGGCGGTGGCGGAGGTCCCGCCGGGGGGGTGTGACGTGCGGAACATTGCCCTGAAGCGGCTAATCTGCACCCTCATGGAGATCGAACAGGCCGATCCGGCGGCGCTGCGGCCGGGCCGGAGCCCGTTCGGCCCCCTGTGGCGCCTGATCGACGGGCGTCCCGGCGACACCCGCGCCCGCATCGCCCGCCGCGCCCGCGTCATGGTGACGCTCTCGACCGGCGTCGCCAACCTCGGCGGGGCCCTGGTCGTCCTGCTGTTCACCATCGTGATCCCGAACCCCGACGGCGAGGAGTCCGAACGGCTGCGCCAGGTCAACCTCTGGGTCTTCACCGCCTACGTGACCGCGGCGCTGCCCGTCGGGTTCGTCCTCGGCGAACGGTTCTTCCGCCGCGTCCGCCGCCTCGCCGAACGGCACGAGGAGCCCAACCGGCTGGAGCGCTCGCTCCTGCTGTACGGGCCGCTGCGCCTGATGGCCGTGCACCTCACGCTGTGGGGGATCGGCACGGTCGGCTGGGTCGTGATCAACGCGCCGTTCTCCGGGCTGCTGGCCGTCAAGCTCGGCCTGACCAGCCTGCTCGGCGGCCTCACCACCTGCACGATCGTCTACCTGCTCACCGAGCGGCTGCTGCGCCGCGCCGTGACCACCGCGCTGCGGATGGGGATGCCGCGCCGCTCCGGGCTGCCCGGCGTGGTCGCGCGGTCGGTGCTGGCGTGGGCGCTCGGCACCGCCGTCCCGATCCTCGGGCTGATCGCGCTCGCCGTCGGGTCGTTCCTCATCGCGACCGTCACCGTGCGGGACTTCGCGTACGCCGTGCTCGCGCTCGGCGGCACCGCGCTGCTCGTCGGCCTCGGCGTCACCTACGGCGCCGCCCGCGCGATCGCCGACCCGGTGGAGTCGGTGCGGCTCGGGCTCGCCAGGGTCGAGCGCGGCGACCTCGACGTCCAGGTCCCCGTGTACGACGCCAGCGAGGTCGGGCTGCTCCAGGCCGGCTTCAACCACATGGCCGCCGGGCTGCGCGAGCACGCCCGGCTCCAGGACCTGTTCGGCCGCCAGGTCGGCGAGGACGTCGCGCGGGTCGCGCTGGAGCGCGGCATCGACCTCGGCGGCGAGCTGCGCGAGGTCGCGGTGATCTTCGTGGACATCATCGGCTCCACCCGGCTGGCCGCCGACCGTCCCCCGACCGAGGTCGTCAAGCTGCTCAACGACTTCTTCGCCGTGGTGGTGGAGGTGATCGGCGCGCACGGCGGCTGGATCAACAAGTTCGAGGGCGACGCCGCCCTCGCGGTGTTCGGCGCGCCGCTGGAGCTGGACAGCGCCGCAGACCGCGCCCTCGCCGCGGCCCGCGACCTGGCCGTCCGGCTGCGCGGCGAGGTCCCCGGCCTGCGCGCGGCCGTCGGCGTCTCGGCGGGCGAGGCGGTCGCCGGGCACATCGGCGCCGAGGAGCGCTTCGAGTACACCGTCATCGGCGACCCGGTCAACGAGGCCGCCCGCCTCACCGACCTCGCCAAGACCACCGAGGACCGCGTCCTCGCCGCCGGGTCCCTCGTGGACGCCGCCGACCCCGCCGAGGCGGCGCACTGGTGGCAGGGCGAGGAGGTCACCCTGAGGGGCCGCGCCGAGCCCACCCGGCTCGCCTCCCCGCGCCGCCCGTCACGAGCCTGACCCGCGTTCCCGCGGGCGCGCACGGGGTCAGGCGGTGCCCAGGGTGGCGCCCTTGAGGGTGGTGTAGTAGGGGGAGTGGACGAAGCCGGGGCCGGTCTCCTCGCCGATGTAGACGTCGGCGTGGTTCTCGCCGCCGTAGCCGGGGCGGAACAGGTCCGTGACCGTCCAGCGGGCCTTGCGGAACCGTTCGCACACCGCGGCCTCGACGGGACGGCCGTTGCCGTCCCTGCCGCAGTCGGTGATGACGAACCGCTGCCCGCGCTTCAGCACCGAACGGTCGGCCGCCGCCGAGCTCCACGCCTTCAGCGGGCGCGCGCCCGAGTCGCGCGTCGTGTCGTCCAGCCACCAGCCGACGCTGTGCGACCAGTTGAGGTAGCGGCCCCGGTTGGGCCCGGTGGTGATCCGGCCGCTGCCCTCCGTCTGGATGATCTTCAGGAAGTCCGCCGGGTAGGAGCCCAGCGGCGTCCTGCCGTGCGAGCAGTGCAGCTTCGGGCATCCGCGCACGGCCTTGCGCGCGCCCTTGTGGAAGCTCTCGACGGCCGTGTAGTACGTCGTGATCCGCCAGCCGCCCTTCTTGCCGAGCGGCCCGGTCGCGCGGGCGCCGGGGTCCTCGGACGCTCCGGCGGACGGCGACGCGGGCGGTGCTCCGGACGGCGGCGGGGCCGCGGCGGGCGCCGACGCGGTCGGCGGCGGAACGTTCAGCGCGCCCGTGGACGCGCTCGAATCCGTGCCGCAGCCCGCGGCGGCCGGCGCGATGACCGCGCACGCCGCGAGCACGGCGGGCGTAGCCCTGAGCCGCATCGCACCCCCTCGCCGGCCGGCGCCGCTCGTCCACCGGCATCCTCGGCGGCGCGCTCGGCCCGTCCGCCAAGGGGGACACTAGCCGCCCCGCCGCCCGCCGTCTCGCGTTCGGCGGCCGCCGGGGGACGGTCAGTGCCCGCGGGCGATCCATTCGTCGAGGTGGGGGGCCTCGGCGGCGATCGACGTGCTGTCGCCGTGGCCCGTGCGGACGACCGTTTCGCCCGGGAGCGTCAGGAGGCGCTCGCGGATCGAGGCGACGATGGTCGGGAAGTCGGAGTACGAACGGCCCGTAGCGCCCGGCCCGCCCTGGAACAGGGTGTCGCCGGAGAAGACCGTCCCGAGGTCCGGGGCGTGCAGGCACACCGCGCCGGGGCTGTGGCCGGGGGTGTGCAGGACCGTGAGGTCCGTCCCCGCGACCGCGATCGTCTGCCCGTCGGCCAGCGCGCCGTCCGGGTCGAGATCGGGATGCCGCTGCTTCCACAGCATCAGGTCGTCCGGGTGCAGGAGCACGGGCGCGCCCGTCCGCGCCGACAGCGCGGGCGCCGCGTCGATGTGGTCGTCGTGCCCGTGCGTGGACACGATCGCGACGAGCCGCCGGCCGCCGACCGCCGCCGCGATCGCGTCGGCGTCGTGCGCGGCGTCGATCACGACCGCCTCCGCGTCGTCCCCGACGATCCAGACGTTGTTGTCGACGTCCCAGGTGCCGCCGTCCAGGGAGAACGTCCCGGACGTGACCAGGTGCTCGATCCGGGCGGCCATCAGAGCACCACCACCGAGCGCAGCACGTCGCCGTGGTGCATCTTCTCGAACGCGGCCTCCACGCCGTCCAGCGGGATCGTCTCGGAGACGAACGCGTCCAGGTCCAGGCGGCCCTGGAGGTAGAGGTCGATCAGCATCGGGAAGTCGCGGGACGGCAGGCAGTCGCCGTACCAGGACGACTTCAGCGAGCCGCCGCGCCCGAAGACGTCCAGCAGCGGCAGCTCCAGCCGCATCTCCGGCGTCGGGACGCCGACCAGCACGACGGTCCCGGCGAGGTCGCGCGCGTAGAACGCCTGCTCGTAGGTCTCCGGGCGGCCCACCGCGTCGATCGTCACGTCCGCGCCGAACCCGCCGGTCAGCTCCCGGACGGCCTCGACCACGTCGCCGTCCCCGGCGCGCACCGTGTGCGTCGCGCCGAGGCCGGCCGCGGTGGCGAGCTTCCGCTCGTCCAGGTCGACCGCGATGATCGTGCCGGCGCCCGCGAGCCGCGCCCCGAGCACCGCCGCCGCGCCGACGCCGCCGCAGCCGATCACCGCGACGGAGTCGCCGCGGCCCACCCCGCCGGTGTTGATCGCCGCGCCGAGCCCGGCCATCACGCCGCAGCCGAGCAGCCCCGCCACCTCCGGCTTCGCGGCCGGGTCCACCTTGGTGCACTGCCCGGCGGCGACGAGCGTCTTGTCGGCGAACGCCCCGATGCCGAGCGCGGGCGACAGCTCCGTCCCGTCCGCCAAGGTCATCTTCTGCGCGGCGTTGTGGGTGTCGAAGCAGTACCACGGGCGCCCCCGCAGGCACGCCCGGCACTGCCCGCACACGGCCCGCCAGTTGAGGACGACGAAGTCGCCGGGCTCCACCCCGGTCACCCCGTCGCCGACCGACTCGACCACCCCGGCGGCCTCGTGCCCGAGCAGGAACGGGAACTCGTCGTTGATCCCGCCCTCCCGGTAGTGCAGGTCCGTGTGGCACACCCCGCACGCCTGGACCTTCACCACGGCCTCGCCGGGTCCGGGGTCGGGGATCGTGATCGTCTCGATCCGCACCGGCTCGCCCTTGCCCGGTGCCACCACCCCGCGTACCTGCTGCGCCATGCTCCCGCCTCTCTTCGGTTCCGTGCTGCCCCGACCCTATAGACCGCCGGGACCCGCCCCGGCCGGACGCCGCCCTCGCCGCGGGGCCCTCTCAGGTAGCGGGGACGAGATCACCAGGGAGCGCGATGCGGGTCCGGGCCGGCGGGCCGGAGGCTGTGGGGGCCCGAACGAGATGATCACCGCGAACGAGAGAGAGGCCCCCGATGAACCGTTCCCGATCCCGTGCCCTGGCGGGCGTGCTGGCAGGAACCGCCTGCGCGGCGGTGACCGCCGCCGCGACCGTGCCCGCGCTCGCGGCGGACGGCGAGCGGGCCCCGTCCGCGAAGCCCGCCGAGACCGCGGCCGCGCGCGGCGAACTGCTGTCGGCCGAGCACGTGCGCGCCATGCCCGCCCGGAAGGTGCGCGAGTGGCTGGAGAGCGACGGCTTCGACGCCGGCCGGGTCAGGTACGGCGTCGACGCCTACCGGCTCGTCTACCGGACGGTCGACACCCGGCGGCGCGCCACGACCGCCAGCGGCCTGCTCGTCCTGCCGCGCGACGGGGCGCGCGGCGCGCTGCGCACCGTGTCGTACGCCCACGGCACGATGAGCTACAAGGCGGACGCGCCGTCCCGCGCGGACACCGTGTGGGCGCGGGGCCCCGCGGTCACGTACGGCGCGGCGGGGTTCGCGGCCGTCGCGCCCGACTACCTGGGGCTCGGGTCCGGGCCCGGCGCGCACCCGTGGAAGGACGTCCCCTCGGAGACCACGGCGTCCGTCGACATGCTCCGCGCCGCGCGGCAGTTCGCGCCGCGCCGCGGCCGGACGCTGGAACGCGACGTCCTCGTCACCGGGTTCTCGCAGGGGGCGTCGGCGGCGCTCGGCCTCGCGCGGGCGCTCCAGGAGGGCGCCGACCCCTGGTTCCGGACGCGCGCCGTCGCGCCGATCAGCGGGGCCTACGACTTCCGCGGCGCCGAACTGCCCGCCCTGCTCGGCCACGAGCTCGACCCGAAGATGAGCGTCGCGTACGCCACGTACCTGCTCACCTCGTGGAACCGCGTCCACGGCGGCCTCTACACCGCGCCGGAGGAGGTGTTCCGGCAGCCGTACGCCAAGGACGCCGAGCGGCTGTTCGACGGCACCACGCCCGGCCGGGAGATGCTGGAGACGCTGCCGGGCACGATCGGGGAACTGCTCACCCCGCGCGGGTTCGACCTCCTGCGCCACCCGACGCCGAGCTTCGCCGAGGCGCTGCGCGTGGACGGCGAGGTCTGCACGGCGTGGACGCCGCGGGTCCCGGTCCGGCTCTACGAGATCGGCCGGGACGAGCAGGCGACCACCGCCAACACCGCCCACTGCGCGGCGTCCCTCGCCGCGCGCGGCGTGCGGGCGCCCGTCGTGGACGTGGCGGACCGGACCTACGGGGGCTCGCGCCACCTCGGCTCGAACCTGTCGGGGACGGCGCTGGTCGTCCGCTGGTTCGCCGGGTTGCGCTGAGGCGGCGGACGGCTCGGGACGAACAGGATCGCCTCCAGCCTGTCGGCGGCGTCGCGGTCCAGGACCGTGACGCCGTCCGCCGGCGGGACCGAGCCCGCGCGGCCCCGTTCGATCAGCGGGCCCCAGCGGCGGGTGTGCCGCGCGAACGTCGCCGCCGTCACCGTCCGGCCGCGCGCGAACTGCCCCGCCCGCGCCGTCTCCGGATCGACGTCGATCAGGACCAGGTACATCCGCCCGCCGCGCCGCCGCACCAGCCACGCGAAGCCGCGCAGGATGTGCGGCCACGTCCCGCGCGTGTGCGCGACGACCGAGTGGCCCCCCAGTACGGCGCGCGCGATCCGCCACACGTGGGTGGCGTGCACGAGGGGGTGCGGGCGCGGGTCGGCAGCGGGCGCAGCAGCCGCGCCCAGCGGTTCCTGGACTGCCGCGAGTCGATCACCCGCGCCCCGCCGGCCCGGACCGGCCGGGTCTCCTCGCCGCTCAGCCCGTACAGCCGGTCCAGCATCGTGCTCTTGCCCGCGCCGGGCAGCCCGGCGACCAGCACCAGCGAGCCGGCCGGAAAGCGCAGGGCCGTCCCGGGATCCACCTCTTCGCGTTCGCGGATGTCGGCTCTCCTGGTCTCGGTCCCCGAGGTCGATGGTGGTGGGAGAAACGAACTCCCCTCATCGGTGGTTCCGAGCGGGCCGCGAGGGCCCGCGGCGCCCCGTGCGCGCGGCGTCCGGCGGGGTCGCGAGGCGGTCCGCCCGCCGCGTTCGTCCCATGCCGTGTTGGGCGTGCTTGTTTGTCGTTCTTTCCTGAGGGGACCACGGCGTCATGATGTTCATCTTGTGGCTCATCGCCGTGATCCTGGTCATCTCCGGCATCTACGTGCTGCTCGCGCGCCGCGACCTGCTCTGGGGCATCGTCCTCATCGTGGTCGGGCTGCTCGTCGGCCCCGGAGGCGTCAGCATCTTCACCTGATCACGGCCGATGGCCGTACCGGCGGAAAACCCCCACCCACCCTCTGAGATAACCCGCAGGCAGCCCGCGGCCGGGATCGTCACCAGCCGCGGGCTCGCCATTCGGGCAGGGAGGGACGCTCCCGGCCGAGGGTCGAGTCCTTGCCGTGGCCCGGGTAGAACCAGGTCGCGTCGGGCAGGCGCTCGAAGACGCGTTCCTCCACGTCGGCCAGCAACTGCTTGAACAGCGTGGGGTCGCCCCACGTGTTGCCCACCCCGCCGGGGAACAGGCTGTCGCCGGTGAACAGGTGCGGCTTGGCGGCCAGCTCGCCGCCCGCGTCGTACAGCAGGGCGATCGACCCGGGCGTGTGCCCCCGCAGGTGGACGACCTCCAGCGACGCCCGGCCGACCCGCACGGTCGCGCCGTGCTCGACCGGCTCGCCCACCGGCTCGGGCAGCGCCTCGGCGTCGAACGGGTGCGCGACGACGGGCGCGCCCGTGGCCGCCGCCACCTCGCTCAGCGCCATCCAGTGGTCCTGGTGCCGGTGCGTCGTGACGATCCGCGTGAGCGGGCCGTCGCCGATCAGCTCCAGCAGCCGGGACGCCTCGTTGGCCGCGTCGACCAGCAACTGCTCCCCGGTCGCCGTGCAGCGCAGGAGGTAGGCGTTGTTGTCGTACGGCCCGACCGACACCTTGGTGACGGTCAGGCCGGGCAGTTCCCGCACGTCGGGCCTGCCGCCGGCCTCGACGATTCCCGTGTAGGTCATGGTCCGCCTTCCGTCGGGACGTGATCCCATCCTCTCCCATCCGGGGGCCCGGCGAATATGAGTCGCCGGACGCAGGCGGAACGTGCCGTTCTTGGCGGAACTCCCGGCCCGCTTGCCGCACGATGGTGCGTGGAAGGTCAGGTTCGCCGGGAACGACCTGTGAGGACGGTGGCGTGGTGGTGACCGCATTCCGCCCCGGCCAGGGGAGCCCCTCCGGCCGCGAGGAACGGCCCGAGGAGCTCCTCGGGCACGCGTGCGAGCTGGTCCGGCTGTGCGGGCGGGACGCGGCGGTGGCCGTCGTGCTGCTGGCGCTCGTGCTCGTCGGCGCCGCCACCCGGCTGGGCGGGGGCGCCCGGCCGGGACCGGCAGCGCTCGCGCTGCTGCCGCTCGTGGGTGGCCCGTACGCGGCGTCGCTGGGCTGCGTGCTGCGGTCCCGCCGGACGATGCGCAGGGCGCTCGGCGAGGCGCGCGGCCGTACCGGCGGGGCCGTCGATCCCGGAGTGCCCTGGACGCCGTTCGGCGCGGCGGCCGTCCTCGACGCGCGCGTGCGCGACGGTGAGCTGCGGCGGCTGCTCGCGGCGGCGCACCGGTGCGGCGAGCTGTCCTGGCAGGCGGTCGCGTGGGCGGTCACGGCCTCGGTGCTGTTCCTGTTCTGGACGGTCGGGACGGCCGTCGCCGGGGCGGGGGGATGAGCGTGCTGGACCACGACGTGCGGCCCGGCAGCTTCTGGGCGCGGCTGGCGGTGACCGAGCGCCAGGCGCTGCGGGCGATGGGCCGGCGGACGGTCGTCCCGCCCGGCGGGATGCTGTGCCACCAGGGCGTCACGGCCCCGGGCGTGCACGTGCTGTTCGGCTCCGGGGCGCGGACGGTGACGAACGTGGTCGCCAAGGAGTTCGTCGACTCCAGCGAGGGCGACGAGTCGATCATCGAGCTCTACGGGGCGGGCGACCTGATCGGGGGGCTCGCCCCGTGGGGGCACCCGCAGCGGGGGACGGTCGCGGCGCTCGGCCACGTCGCGGCGCTGCGCATCGACCGCCGCAAGTTCGGCAGCCTGCTGGACGCCAACCCGCAGGTGACCGAGGCGATGATGCACACGATCGCCGAACGCGACACGTGCGGCGGGCGGCGGCACGCCGTCCGCGCGGCCGACCATCCGCAGCGCCTCGCGTACCACCTGCTGGAGCTCGGCAACCGCTTCGGCGAGCGCACCTCCAAGGGCATCGAGATCCCGCTCCGGCTCAGCCAGGCCGACTTGGCGAACTGGTCGGGGATCTCGCGCGAGACGCTCGTCCGCTGGTTCCGGCTGTGGCGCGACAAGGAGATCCTGTCGCGCAAGGCGCGGCCCCTGACCATCCTCGACCCGGAGGCGCTGCGCAAGGCCGCGAGCCCCTGGGGCGACGAGTGGCCCGCGGCGTCCCGCGCGGACGAGGACGCGGAGGGCCTGCGGCCCGCCTCTCCCGACTGGGGCGAACGGGCGGAACGGCGCGGCCCCGGCCCGCGACCCGTTCCGCGGTCCGGCGCGCCGCGCGCGGGCGGCCCCGCCAAGGCGGGCCGGACCCGTTCGGGGATCGCCGTGCGGACGGGCGTGCGGCTGGAGACCTCCTCCGGACGGCCGCCCGGGACGCCGCTGCCCGCCGACAACCCGTTCTTCACCGGGCGCACCGTCAGCCTCGGCAAGCTCGACCTGCTCGTGGCGCAGAGCGAGCTGCCGCGCGCGGTCGTCATCCAGGGGATGGCCGGGGTCGGCAAGACCACGCTGGCGCTGCACTGGGCGCACCGCGTCGCCGAACGGTTCCCCGACGGCGTCATCTTCACCGACCTGCGCGGCACCGCCCGCAGCCCCGTCACCCCGGCCGAGGCGATGGGGCAGGTCCTGCGCGGCGTCGGCGTGCCCGGCGACCAGCTCCCGCGCACCGAGGACGAGCTGGGCGCGCAGTGCCGCTCGCTGCTGCGCGACCGGCGCACGCTGCTGATCCTCGACAACGCCGCGTCCGCCCGGCAGATCCGGCCGCTGCTCGCCGCCGCGGGCGCCGGGTTCGTCATCGTGACGAGCCGCCGGCGGCTGCCCGCGCTGCTGGAGGGCGCCGACATCCGCACGCTCGAACTGAGGGAGATGGTCACCCAGGAGGCCGTGGACCTCATCGCCGCCGTCCTCGGTCCCGCCGACGCGCGCGTGCGCGAGGAGCACCGCGCGGTCGAACGGCTCGCCCGCGAGTGCGGGTTCCTCCCGCTCGCCCTCGCGGTGATGGCGGGCAAGCTCGCCGAGAACCCCGGCGAGTCGATCGCCGGCACCGTCCGCGAGCTGGCCGACCACGACGCGCCCGCCGCCGCCCCGTACACTGCCGGCCTGCCCGTCACCAGCGGCCTCGTCGAGGCCGGGCTCCAGGAGGGGCTGCTGCACGAGAGCTTCCTCCACGAGAGCCTCCTGAACGACGGCGCGGGCCAGGGGACGGGGCTGCACGAGGCGGGCCCGCAGGGGCTGCGCGCCGTGCTGAGCCCGACCTTCGACGTGGCGTACCGGGGGCTGCGCCGGGACCAGCGCGAGGCGTTCCGACGGCTCGCGCTCGTCGCGGGACCCGACTTCACGCCCGCCACCCTCGCCACGCTGATGGACCGCCCCCTGGACGAGGCGAGCGAGTGCCTGGACGGGCTGCGGCAGGCGTACCTGGTCCACGACGCCGCGCCCGGCCGCTACCGGCTGCACGAGCTGCTGCGCGACTTCGCCCGGGAACGCGGCCTCAGCGAGGACGCCGACAACGACCGGCTCGCGGCGCAGCGGCGGCTCCTCGCCGGCTACCTCGCCGACGCCCGCGCGGCGGGCGCGGCGCTCGGCCGCCACCGGCGCCCCTCCCTCGCGGGGCCCTCCGCGCGCCCGCCGTCAACGCCCGCCGCGGACCGCGCGGCGGGCCTCGCGTGGTTCGAGGCGGAACGGCGCAACCTCGTCGCGGCCGTCCACCAGGCGTCCAGGCTCGGGCTGCACCGCACCTGCTGGGAGCTGGCCGACGCGCTGTTCGACTTCCAGGCGTTCCGCCGGTACAGCGAGGACAACATCGCCGTCCACCACGCGGGCCTGCGCGCGGCCCGCACCGAGGAGGACTGGGCCGCCGCCGCGGTCATGCTGCACAACCTCGCCGTCGCGCACTTCGAGCTGGGCCGCGCGGTGCAGGCCGTCGGGTACGGCGAGGACGCGCGGCGCGCGTTCCGCTCGGCCGACCCGCCCGACCGGTACGGCGAGGCGATCAGCCTCGGCACCCTCGCCGACGTGCACGCCGCCCTCGGCCGCTACCTCACCGCGATCGAGCACGCCCGCCGCGCGCTCGGCGTCCACGCGTCGCTGGACGACGACGGCGGCGTCGCCAAGGGCCACGAGACCCTGGCCCGCGCCCACCTCGGCCTCGGCGACTACGAGGCCGCGCTCGCCCACGCCGGCGAGGCGCTCGGCGTGCGGCGCAGGACCGGGGACCTGCCGGGCGTCGCCGAGACGCTGCTCACTCTCGCGCAGGTGCACCGCCGCCGCGGCGACGTCCACGAGGCCGTCTCGCACGCGCTGGAGGCCCTCTACATCCGGCAGGACCACGCCGACCGGCACGGCGCCGCGCAGGCGCTCACCGAGCTGGCCCGGATGAACGCCGGGCTCGGCCTGCGCGACATGGCGCAGAAGGACGCCGAGCAGGCGCTGCGCACCTACCGGGCCCTCGGCGCCCGGCACGGCGAGGCGCGGGCGCTGACCACCCTCGGGATGCTGATGTGCGACGCCGCCAGGTTCGCCGAGGCGTTCACCTACTGCGGGCAGGCGCTGCGGCTGCACCGCGAGATCGGCGACCGGCACGGCGAGGCGGAGGCGCTCGCGCAGATCGGCGTCGCGCACTGGCGGCTCGGCCGCTACCGGGAGGCCCGCGAGCAGCTCGTCCGCGCCCTGGAGATCCGCCGGGAGATCGGCGACCAGCACGGCGAGGCGCACGACCTGGAGCACCTGTCGGTCACCATGCGCCGCCTCGAACGGCACCAGGAGGCGTTCGTCCTCGGCCTGGAGGCCCTGGACCTGTGGCACCAGCTCGGCGCGCGCGGCGGCCTCGCCGGGACGCTCGGCAGCCTCGCCCGCACGTACCTGCGGCTCGGCCTGCCCGAGGACGCCGAGCGCGCCGCCCGGCAGGCGCTGCGGATCCGCGAGGAGGGCGGCGACTGGTACGGGATGGGCGTCGGCATGGACACCTTCGCGGCCGTCCTGCGCCGCAGCGGCCGGCCCGAGGAGGCGCTGGAGATGGAGCGCCGGGCGCTGCGGCTGCTCGGCGAGGTCGGCGACCGGCACGGCGAGGGCACCGCGCTGGTCCACCTCGCCGCCATCCAGCTCGACCTCGGCCGCGCCGAGGAGGGGCTGGAGACCGGCCGCCGCGCCCTCGACCTCGCGACCGAGCTGGGCGACACCCGCGAGCAGGCGTACTCGCTGCGCACCATGGGCCGCGCCTGCCAGCGGCTCGGCAAGCACGCGAGCGCCGTCGGCCACTTCCGCACCGAGATCGTCATCCGCCGCGACATGGACGACCACCGCGGCCAGCGGATCGCGCTGGAGGCGCTGCGCGAGTCGCACCTGGCCCTCGGCGACGCGGCCGCCGCCGCCGACTGCGCCCGCCGCACCCGCGCGCTCGACAAGTGGCTGGAGGCCGAGGGCCAGGACGCCGACGGCCCGGCGGCGGGGGAGGGCGGCGCGGAAGGCGGCGACGGCACGGCGGAATGACGGCGGGGGAACGGCCCCCACCCCGGCCGCGAGGAGGCGAGATGGAGATCACCCCGTTCTGGGACGCGCTGCCCGGCCGGGCCCGCGAGGCGCTGCGCCGGGCCGGCGCCACGGTGATCATCAGGCCCGGCGCGCTGCTGACCCGCGAGCACACCCGTTCCTCCCAGGTGTTCGTGCTGCGCTCGGGCGCGGTGAAGGTGTGGACGGACCGCGGCGGCGAGACCGTCATCCTCGACCTGCTCGGCCCCGGCGACGTGGTGGGGGAGCTGGAGGCCGCCGACGGCGGCGCCCGGCAGGCCAGCGCGGAGGCGCTCACGGCCGTCGAGGCGCTGGTGCTGCCCGCCGACCGGTTCCGCGCCGTCCTGGACGCCCATCCCGGCGCGACGTGGGCCGTCGCCGCCGTCCTCGCCGAACGGCTCCGCGACGCCAACGAGCTGCGCGCCGCCCACTTCCCCGACGACCCCGCCCGCCGCCTCGCGGGCCGCCTGCTGCGGCTGGTCGCCCGCTTCGGCACGCCCCTGCCCGGGGCGAACGGCGACGGCGCGGCCCAGGTCGCGGTGCCGGTGTACCAGCAGGACCTCGGGCGCTGGGCGGGCATGGGCCGCCGCAAGGTCGCCGGGCTCCTCGCCGAGGACCCCCTGCGCGAGGCCCTCACGGTCGCGCGGCACCGGATCGCCGTACGGTCCGTCGAGACGCTGCGCCGCATGGCGGGCGAGCACGGCTCCGCCGGCCGCTGACCGGCTGCCTTGGCGGCCCTGTTGACCGGGGTTCCGGCGGCCTTGGCGGCCCGGCCGCCCGGCGTTCCGGCGGATCGCGCGTCAGAAACCGGACGGCTCGTGCGGCCAGGGCGGGGGCTCGGGCAGCGGGCCGTCGGGCCGCACGGTGACGCCCGCCCCGTCCGACCGGCCGCTCAGCCAGGCCAGCAGCGCGGGGCCCGACCCCGACACCTCCGGGCCGCCGGGCGTCCAGCCGAGGTCGGCGGACTCGCCGGAGTCGGTCGCCGTCAGCCGGTGCCCCGCGAGGGCCGCGCGCTTCTCCGGGGGCAGCCCGGCGAGGTCGGTGAGCGTGCTGCCGAGGGCCCACCGCACGTACGGCTCGGGCCAGTCGGCCGGGCCGTACCCGGCGGCGAGGTCCACGTGGTGCGCCTCGACCTCGTGCCAGCGGCGGAACACCACGTACCAGGCCGGATGCGAGAACCCGAGCATCGCCCGCACCTGCGCGTCCCACGCGCCCTCGGGCAGCGACCGGGCCTGCGCCGCGAACCGTTCGGCGGTCGCGCGGACGTCCTCGGCCTGCTCGGCGGCGCCGCGGCCCGCGCCCGCCTCCAGGTCGGCGTTGCGCGCCTCCACGCTCGGGTACTGCGGGATCTCCACGCCGGTACGGGCCCATTCGAGCAGGTTCCACAGGGAGTCGGCGTTGCGCGCGATGTGCGTGGCGACGTGCCCGCGCGTCCATCCGGGCAGAGCGGAGGGGGCGCGCATGTCCTCGTCGGTCAGCTTCGACAGCGTGGCGAGGATCCGCTCCACTCCGCCGTCCAGCTCGTCGACGATGTTCTTCCAGTCGTCCAAACCGGCCCCTTCCCCCGGAGAAGCCTCCATCTTGTCCCAACCCCAGCCCCCGCGCCACACGGCCCGGCCCGGCGGCCCCGGCGGTCACGCCTCCGCCAGGGCGGTCGCCATGGCGGCGGCGTCCTGTCGCTCGCGCCAGGGCGCGACCCGTCCGTCGCGGGCACGCAGGACGACGACGAACGGCATCGGCGTGCTGCTCGCCGCCGCCCAGCGGGCGGGGACGGTCCGCGCGGACGCGGGGCGGGACGAGGTCGTGGCGCTCGTGGTGGCCGCCTGCCAGGGCGCCCTGCACGCCGGCTGGGACGCGGACCTGCGCCGCCGCGCGCTGGGGCTGCTGTTCGACGGCCTGCGCCCCCGTCCGTGACCGCCGGACGGCCCGTCCCGGCGTCCGGAGGGGTGGTGGGGTGCGACGTTCGTCACCTTCTGGTAAGGGAGCGGGGCCGTGGACGGCCTTGGACGCGCCGGTGGGAGGCGGCGCGGGCGGCCGCGGGAGGGCCGGTGGGGCGGGAGAGGCGGGGTGGGGCCCCGGGTGGCGTCGGCGCGTTCGGGTGGCGGGAGATCTTCGAACACGTGTACGGTTTCCGGGTGGCGCCCGCCCTCTCGGGGGCGGGCGGGTACCACCCATGAAATGCGGCGACGTCCGTCGCCGTTATCACTTCGGGGGATTCCGGCAGCGTTCTGTCGCACCCCGCGATTAGCCTGGGGGCCCGTCCCGTCCCCGTCACCGCGCCCAGAGGAACCGGAAGTACGCCGTGCATGACCGACTCATCGTGCGTGGAGCACGCGAGCACAACCTGAAGGACGTCTCGCTCGACCTGCCGCGGGACTCCATGATCGTGTTCACCGGTCTGTCGGGGTCCGGCAAGTCCAGCCTGGCGTTCGACACGATCTTCGCCGAGGGCCAGCGCCGCTACGTCGAGTCGCTGTCGGCCTACGCCCGCCAGTTCCTCGGCCAGATGGACAAGCCCGACGTCGACTTCATCGAGGGCCTGTCCCCGGCCGTGTCGATCGACCAGAAGTCCACCAGCAAGAACCCGCGCTCGACGGTGGGCACGATCACCGAGGTCTACGACTACCTGCGCCTGCTCTACGCGCGGATCGGCCACCCGCACTGCCCCGAGTGCGGCCGCCCGATCAGCCGGCAGGCGCCGCAGCAGATCGTCGACCGGGTGCTGGAGCTGGAGGAGGGCACCCGGTTCCAGGTGCTCGCGCCGGTGATCCGCGGCCGCAAGGGCGAGTACCTGGAGCTGTTCCGCGAGCTCCAGTCCAAGGGCTACTCCCGCGCGCTGGTCGACGGCGAGATGATCAGGCTGGACGAGCCGCCCAAGCTGAAGAAGCAGGAGAAGCACGACGTCTCCGTGGTGGTCGACCGCCTCGCCGTCAAGGACTCGGCCCGCCAGCGGCTCGCCGACTCGGTCGAGACCGCGCTCGGCCTCGCGGGCGGCACGATCGTCCTCGACTTCGTCGACGTGCCCGAGGGCGACGAGCACCGCACCAGGATGTTCTCCGAGCACCTCTACTGCCCCTACGACGACCTGTCGTTCGAGGAGCTGGAGCCGCGCTCGTTCTCGTTCAACTCGCCCTACGGCGCCTGCCCCGACTGCACCGGCCTCGGCACCCGCATGGAGGTCGACCCCGAGCTGGTCATCCCCGACGCCGAGCTGACGCTCGGCGAGGGCGCGATCCAGCCCTGGTCCAACGGGCACGTCAGCGACTACTTCCTGCGGCTGCTGTCGGCGCTCGGCGACGCGATGGGCTTCGACCTCAACACCCCGTGGGAGCGGCTGCCCGCCAAGGCGCGCAAGGCGATCCTCAACGGGCACGAGACCCAGGTCCACGTCCGCTACAAGAACCGCTACGGCCGCACGCGGTCCTACTACACCGCCTACGAGGGCGTGATCCCCTACATCCAGCGGCGGCACGCCGAGTCCGAGACCGACTCCACCCGGGAGAAGTTCGAGGGCTACATGCGCGAGATCCCGTGCCCGACCTGCAAGGGCGCCCGGCTCAAGCCGGTCATCCTCGCGGTCACCATGGGCGGGCGGTCGATCGCCGACATCGCCGCGATGCCGATCGGCGAGTGCGCCAAGTTCCTGCTGGCCATGGAGCTGGACGAGCGCGACCGGCACATCGCCGAGCGGGTCCTCAAGGAGATCAACGCGCGGCTCGGGTTCCTGCTCGACGTCGGCCTGGACTACCTCACCCTCGACCGCGCCTCCGCGACCCTCGCGGGCGGCGAGGCGCAGCGCATCCGGCTCGCGACCCAGATCGGCTCCGGCCTGGTCGGCGTGCTGTACGTGCTGGACGAGCCGTCCATCGGGCTGCACCAGCGCGACAACCACCGGCTGCTGGAGACCCTGATCCGGCTGCGCGACATGGGCAACACGCTGATCGTGGTCGAGCACGACGAGGACACGATCAACGCCGCCGACTGGGTGGTCGACATCGGCCCGCGCGCGGGCGAGCACGGCGGCGAGATCGTCGTGTCCGGCACGGTCGACGACCTGCGGACGTCCGAGCGCTCGCTGACCGGCGCCTACCTGTCCGGCCGCCGCGAGATCAAGGTCCCCGAGATCCGCCGCCCCCGGCAGCGCGGCCGCGAGGTCACCGTCAAGGGCGCCCAGCAGAACAACCTGCGCGACGTCGACGTGGCGTTCCCCCTCGGCGTGTTCACGGCCGTCACCGGCGTGTCCGGGTCGGGCAAGTCCACCCTGGTCAACGACATCCTCTACAGCTCGCTCGCCAAGCAGCTCAACGGCGCCCGCACGGTCCCGGGCAAGCACAAGCGGGTCAACGGCGTCGACCAGCTCGACAAGGTCGTGCACGTCGACCAGTCGCCGATCGGCCGCACCCCGCGGTCCAACCCGGCGACCTACACCGGCGTGTTCGACCACATCCGCAAGCTGTTCGCGCAGACCACCGAGGCGAAGGTGCGCGGCTACCAGCCGGGCCGGTTCTCGTTCAACGTCAAGGGCGGCCGCTGCGAGAACTGCTCGGGCGACGGCACGATCAAGATCGAGATGAACTTCCTGCCGGACGTCTACGTCCCCTGCGAGGTCTGCCACGGCGCCCGCTACAACCGCGAGACGCTGGAGGTCCACTACAAGGGCAGGACGATCGCCGAGATCCTCGACATGCCGATCGAGGAGGCCACCGCGTTCTTCGAGCCGATCAAGGCGATCCACCGGCACCTGCACACGCTGAACGAGGTCGGGCTCGGCTACGTCCGCCTCGGGCAGCCCGCGCCGACCCTGTCGGGCGGCGAGGCCCAGCGCGTCAAGCTGGCCGCCGAGCTCCAGAAGCGCTCCACCGGCCGCACGATCTACGTGCTGGACGAGCCGACGACCGGCCTGCACTTCGAGGACATCCGCAAGCTGCTCGGCGTCCTCAACGGCCTGGTCGACAAGGGCAACACGGTGATCGTCATCGAGCACAACCTCGACGTGATCAAGACCGCCGACTGGATCGTCGACATGGGCCCCGAGGGCGGCTCGCGCGGCGGCACGGTCGTCGCGACCGGCACGCCCGAGGACGTCGCCAAGGTCGAGGCCAGCTACACCGGCCAGTTCCTCGCCAAGATGGGCATCTGACACCCGCCCGCGCCCCCGCGCCCCCGGCCCCGGATCGTCGCTCCGTACCGCCGGGTCCATGATGAGGACCATGAGTGACGAGATGACGACCGGGGCCGCCGTGGCCGCCGGGAACGGGGGAGTCGGCCGCCGCGCCGTGCTGTGCGGCGCCGGCGCGGCGGGGGCGGCGCTGCTCGCCGCCGGGTGCGGCGGCGGGGGCAAGGAGCCCGAGCCCGCCGACAAGCTGAAGGGCAAGGAGATCGGCAAGGTCGCGGACGTCCCGGTCGGCGGCGGCCGGGTGTACGCCGACACCAAGATCGTGGTGACCCAGCCGAGCAAGGGCACGTTCAAGGCGTTCAGCGCGGTCTGCACGCACCAGGGCTGCCTTGCCAACAAGGTCGCCGGGGGCACGATCGACTGCCCCTGCCACGGCAGCAAGTTCGAGATCGCGGACGGGTCGGTGGCGCACGGCCCGGCCTCCAAGGCGCTCCAGGAGTACCCGGTCCAGGTGAAGGGCGACGCCATCGTGGTCGCCTGACCGGCCGCCGCGCAACGGATTGAACCTTCAACGGCCCGCGTCCGTACTCCCCGGTGACGGCGGAGAACCCAGGCGCGAACCGCGGAGGTCAGGATCCATGGCTCAGGAGCTCGAACCGCAGGTGGACGGCACGCAGGCCCGGCCCGCGACCGGGCCGCCCGAAGGGAACACCAGGCGCGGGCTCCTGGTCGGAGCCGGGCTCGTCGGCGCCGCCGGCCTGGCGGCGGCGTGCGGCGGGTCCGGCGACGACGACGGTGACGCCTCCGGCGGCGAGAGCCCGGCCGGAGGCGGCCAGAGCTCGTCCGGCGGCGCGGGCGGCGGCGCGGCGCTCGCCTCGGCGAGCGAGATCCCGGTCGGCGGCGGCAAGGTCTTCAAGGACGCGAAGGTCGTCGTGACGCAGCCCGCGAAGGGCGAGTTCAAGGCGTTCAGCGCCACCTGCACGCACCGCGGCTGCGCGGTCGGCTCGGTGTCCGGCGGCACGATCAACTGCCCCTGCCACGGCAGCAAGTTCAAGATCTCCGACGGCTCGGTCGCGAAGCCCCCCGCCACCGAGCCACTGGAAGAGCGCCCCGTGACCGTCCAAGGCGACAAGATCACCCTCGCCTGACCACCCCAACAACACGACCCCCACCCCTACGACCCGTCCCGGCCCCCAACGGCGCGTGCCCCGGCCCAACGGCGCTGCCCCCGAGCCAGGGCACGTGCCCGGTGCCAGGGCACGTGCCCGGCCCCACGGCGCTACACGCGTGCCCGGCCCTAATGGCGCGTGCCCGGCACCCGGGCGCATCCGCCGGCCCAACGGCGCTTCCCCGGCGCCAGGACGCGTGCCCCGCCGCTACGGCGCGTGCCCGGCCCGGACGGCGCGTCCCCCGCCCAACGAGGCGTCGCCCGCCGCCAGGGCGCGTGCCCGGCCCCAACGGCGCGTGCCCGGCACCCGGCGCATCCCCCGGCGTTACGGCGTGTCCCCCGACCCAATGGCGCGTGCCCGGTGCCAGGGCGTGCCCGGCCCCAACGGCGCGTGCCCCAGCGCCACGGCGCGTTCCCTGGCCCAATGGCGCGTGGCCCGGCGTTACGGCGCGTTCTCGCCCGAGAAAGGCTCGGTTGGGCTGCGTGCGTGGCTTGGCGTTACGGGGTGTGGGTGGCGGGTTCGGGGGGGTGGTGGGGGGCCAGGGCCTCGCCGGGGGCCGGGAGTTCGGCGCGGAAGCGGGGGAGCGCGTCCGGGTGCCGGTCCCGGATGTAGGCGATCATGTGCTCGCGGACGTCGCAGCGCAGGTCCCAGGCGCTCGCCGAGTCGGCGGCGCTCACCAGCGCGCGGAGCTGGACCAGGCCGTTCGGCAGCGTCTCGACCGCCTGGAGGACCCACTCGCGGCGGTCCCACAGCGGGTGCTCGCGCAGCATCCGGTACAGCTCCTCGCGCAGGTCGTCCACCGGGACGGTCCAGTCCACGTGCAGCAGGACGGTGCCGAGGACCCGGCTGGTGTGCCGCGTCCAGTTCTCGAACGGCTGCTCGGTGAAGTACGAGACCGGGAGGATCAGCCGCCGGTCGTCCCACAGGCACACCACCACGTACGACAGCGTCAGCTCCTCGACGCGTCCCCACTGGCCCTGCACCACGACCACGTCGTCCAGCCGCAGCGCGTCGCTGAAGGCGAGCTGGAGCCCGGCGAACAGGTTGCCGAGCGTGGGCCTCGCCGCGATCCCGACGACGAGCCCCGCGACCCCGGCGGAGGCCAGCACCCCCGCGCCCACGGCCCGTACGGCGGGGAAGGTGAACAGCGCGGCGCCCACCGCGAGGATCCACACCACCACGGCCGCGATCCGGCGCAGCAGCAGCATCTGGGTGCGGGCCCGCCGGGCCCGGCGGTTGCGCTCGCCCGCGATGCGGGTCAGCCGGTTCAGCGGCGGGTCGCTGAGCGCGTACGCGATCCGCAGGACGAGCCAGGTCGTGGCGCCGATCGCCGCGATCCGCAGCAGGTGGTCCAGGGCGCGGCCGGGCCCGTGGGGCAGCGTCCCGTACGGCAGCGCGGCGTTCGCGCTCACCACGACGGCGAACGCGAAGGCGGGAGCGGCGCAGCGGCGGGCCACCGCGCCCGCTTCCGGCCACCGCGTCGAGAACCTCCCCGCCAGCAGCCTCCGGACCGCCTCCACGACGGTCACGGACGCGGCGACGGTCACCGCCAGCACGATCCAGGCCCACAGCGCGGACACGATCCGACCGGCCTCCTTCCAGGGCGCGGGGACAAAACGGACTTCTGGATGGCCATAACCGAGGAGAGGCGGCCCGAACGGGCGCGCGGACGAGATCTGCGTCACCCGCGGGCGACGGTCTCGGGCGCGCGGGGTGTCGGCGGGCCCTACTAGGCTTTCCACCGTGGCAGATCCGGCGACCTATCGACCCGCCCCGGGGTCCGTTCCCGACTCGCCGGGGGTGTACCGGTACCGCGACGAGCACGGCCGGGTGATCTACGTGGGCAAGGCCAAGAGCCTGCGCTCGCGGCTCAACTCCTACTTCGCCGACTTCGCCTCCCTGCACCCCCGCACCCAGACGATGCTCCAGACCGCGGCCCGCGTCGACTGGACGGTGGTCGGCACCGAGGTCGAGGCGCTCCAGCTCGAGTACTCCTGGATCAAGGAGTTCGACCCCCGGTTCAACGTCCGTTACCGCGACGACAAGTCCTATCCCTATCTCGCCGTCACCCTCAACGAGGAGTTCCCGAGGGTGATGGTCATGAGAGGCGCCAAGCGCAAGGGCGTGCGCTACTTCGGCCCGTACTCGCACGCGTGGGCGATCCGGGAGACGGTCGACCAGCTCCTGCGCGTGTTCCCGGTGCGCACGTGCAGCGCCGGGGTGTTCAAGCGGCAGCACCAGCTCGACCGGCCCTGCCTGCTGGGCTACATCGGCAAGTGCTCCGCGCCGTGCGTCGGCCGGGTCTCGCCCGACGAGCACCGGCTGCTGGCCGACGACTTCTGCGAGTTCATGGCGGGCAACACCGCCCGCTTCATCAGGCGCCTCGAACGCGACATGCGCGAGGCCGCCGCGAGCCAGGAGTACGAGCGCGCCGCCCGCCTGCGCGACGACGTCCGCGCCCTCGAACGGGCCCTGGAGAAGCAGGCGGTCGTCCTCGGCGACAACACCGACTGCGACATGATCGCGTTCGCGGAGGACGAGCTGGAGGCCGCCGTCCAGGTGTTCTACGTGCGCGGCGGGCGGATCCGGGGGCAGCGCGGCTGGGTGGTCGACAAGGTCGAGGCCGTCACCACCGCCGACCTGGTCGAGACGTTCCTCATCCAGATCTACAGCGAGAGCGACTCGGTGCCGCGCGAGGTGCTGGTGCCCGCGCTGCCGCCCGACGAGGAGGCGATGACCGAGCTGCTGGGCGAGGTGCGCGGCGGTCCGGTGCGGCTGCGCGTCCCCCGGCGCGGCGACAAGAAGGCGCTGCTGGAGACCGTGGCCCGCAACGCGCACGAGGCGCTCAAGCAGCACAAGACCCGCCGCGCCAGCGACCTGACCACCCGCAGCCTCGCGCTCCGCGAGCTCCAGGAGGCCCTGGAGCTCGACGAGGCGCCGCTGCGGATCGAGTGCTACGACGTCTCCAACCTCCAGGGCACCAACGTGGTGGCCTCGATGGTGGTGTTCGAGGACGGCCTCGCCCGCAAGGCCGAGTACCGGCGCTTCTCGATCAAGGCGGTCGAGGGGCAGGACGACGTCCGCTCCATCCACGAGGTGATCACCCGCAGGTTCCGCCGCTACCTGGCGGAGAGCGAGAAGACCGGCCGCTTCGACGCGTACGGCGACGGAGACGGCAACGGTGAGGGGACCGACGACGGAGCCGGCGCGGGGGACGGGGGCGCGGAGCCGGCCGCGGGCGCCGAGGCCCCCGCGGGCCCCGGCGGCGGCCCGGCCGACCCCGCCGACCTGGAGGCCGCCGGCGCGCACCAGCCGATCGACCCCGAGACGGGCCGTCCCCGCAAGTTCGCCTACCCGCCCAACCTGGTGATCGTCGACGGCGGCCCGCCGCAGGTCGCGGCGGCGCAGCGGGCGCTGGACGAGCTCGGCGTCGACGACATCGCGGTGTGCGGCATCGCCAAGCGGCTGGAGGAGATCTGGCTGCCCGGCGAGGACGACCCGGTGATCCTGCCGCGCAACAGCGAGGGCATGTTCATGGTCCAGCGGGTCCGCGACGAGGCGCACCGGTTTGCCATCAATTTCCACCGGCAGCGGCGTTCCAAGGCCATGACCGTGAGCGAACTCGATAGCGTTCCGGGACTGGGCCCGGCGCGCCGCGCCGCGCTGCTGAAACACTTCGGGTCCGTGAAGCGCTTGAAAGAGGCGACGCCCGAGCAGATCGCCGAGGTTCCCGGCATCGGCCGGCGCGGCGCCGAGTCCATCGCGGCCGCGCTCCACGGGGGACGCGCGCCCGCACAGGGGAACGGGCCGGGGAGCCCGGGCCCGGCGGAGCGCCGGGCGAGCGCGGGGGACCGCAGGGGGAGGGGAAGCCGACGTGACCGCCGAGACGCGGATACCGGACATCGTCATCGTGACCGGGATGTCCGGGGCGGGCCGCAGCACCGCGGCCAAGTCGCTGGAGGACCTCGACTGGTTCGTAGTCGACAACCTGCCGCCGGGGCTGCTGGCCACCATGGCCGACCTCGGCGGGCGGGTGAAGGACGCGGTGCCCCGCATCGCGGTGGTGGTCGACGTGCGCAGCCGCGGGTTCACCGAGGACCTGCACTCGTCCATCGCGGAGCTGGAGGCGCGCGGCGTCCACCCCCGCGTGGTGTTCCTGGAGGCGAGCGACGCCGACCTGGTCCGCAGGTTCGAGAGCGTCCGCCGGCCGCACCCGCTCCAGGGCGACGGCCGCCTCGTCGACGGCATCGCCCGCGAGCGCGAGGCCGTCCGCGAGGTCCGCGCCGAGGCCGACCTGGTGATCGACACCAGCGGGCTGAACGTGCACGAGCTGCGCGCCAAGATCGTCGGGTTCTTCGGCAACGACACCGGCGAGTCCAGCCTCCGCGCGACCGTCGTGTCGTTCGGCTACAAGTACGGGCTGCCCGTCGACGCCGACCTCGTGGTCGACTGCCGGTTCCTGCCCAACCCGCACTGGGTGCCCGAGCTGCGGCCGAAGACCGGCCGCGACACCGCCGTCCGCGACTACGTGCTCGGGCAGCGCGGCGCCAAGGAGTTCCTGGACGCCTACACCGAGGTGCTGAGGCTGCTGTCCGACGGCTACGAGCGCGAGGGAAAGCACTACGTGACGCTCGCCGTGGGATGTACCGGTGGCAAACACCGTAGTGTGGCCATGGCGGAACAACTCGCCGCCAGGCTGAGGGACGAGGCCATCGAGGTGCAGGTCGCCCACCGCGATCTGGGCCGCGAGTGACCCCTGTGCGCCGCACGCGCGCGCGAGCCGCCCGGAGCGGCGCGCGCACGCGGGCCGCGGGGGCGCGGCGCGGGTCCCGCCCCCGGCACAGGCCACGGACGAGGAGAAGAACGGCACGGTGAAAGCCCCCGGCCCGAAGGTCGTCGCGCTCGGCGGGGGCCACGGCCTCTACGCCTCCCTGTCCGCGCTCCGCCGCGTCACCGACCGGCTGTCGGCGGTCGTCACGGTCGCCGACGACGGCGGCTCCAGCGGGCGGCTGCGCCGCGAGCTCGGCGTGCTGCCCCCGGCGACCTGCGGATGGCGCTCGCCGCGCTGTGCGGCGACGACGAGTGGGGCCAGACGTGGCGCGACGTCGTCCAGCACCGGTTCCGCTCGCAGGGCGACCTGCGCGACCACGCCGTCGGCAACCTGCTGATCGTCGCGCTGTGGGAGCTGCTCGGCGGCGACGCCCCGGACTCGACCGTCGCGGGCCTCGACTGGGTCGGGCGGCTGCTCGGCGCGCACGGGCGGGTGCTGCCGATGGCGGCCGTACCGCTCGACATCGTCGCCGAGGTGCGCGGCGCCGACCCGGCGAGGCCCGGCGAGGTCAGCCAGGTCAGGGGCCAGGTCGCGTGCGCGAAGACGCCCGGCACCGTGCTCGGGGTGTCGCTGGTCCCGTCCGATCCGCCCGCCTGCCCGGAGGCGCTCGCCGCGGTCGAGGACGCCGACTGGGTGGTGTTCGGGCCCGGCTCCTGGTTCACCAGCGTCCTGCCGCACCTGAAGGTCCCCGCCCTCGCCCGCGCGCTGACCGGCTCCCGCGCCCGCCGCGTCGTCGCGCTGAACCTCGCCCCGCAGCCCGGCGAGACCGACGACTTCTCCCCGCAGACCCATCTGGAGGTCCTCCAGGCGCACGCCCCCGACCTGCGCGTGGACGTGGTGCTCGCCGACGAGGGCGTGGTGGACGACGCCGAGGCGCTCGACAAGGCCGTGCGGGCGCTCGGGGGACGGCTCGTGCTCGCCGACGTCGCGGCCCGCGACGGGTCGCCGCGTCATGATCCCGCCCGGCTGGCCCAAGCCTTCGTACAGATCTTTCATGACTGACATCCGGCGGGGCCGTCATCGGCGACACTGCTGGAAGACCGATAGGGGAGGGTTCATTCATGGCGATGACCGGTGTGGTCAAGGACGAGCTGAGCAGGCTGCCGGTGATGAAACCGTGCTGCCGCAAGGCGGAGGTCTCGACGCTGCTGCGGTTCGCCGGCGGCCTGCATCTGGTCAGCGGGCGGATCGTGATCGAGGCCGAGATCGACACCGGGGTGGCGGCGCGGCGGCTGATCAAGGACATCGCCGAGGTGTTCGGGCACACCTCCGAGGTCGTGGTGCTGGCGCCGAGCGGGCTGCGCAAGGGCAACCGCTACGTGGTGCGGGTGTTCCGCGACGGCGAGTCGCTGGCGCGGCAGACGGGGCTGATCGACAACAACGGGCGGCCGGTGCGCGGCCTGCCCCGGCACGTGGTCGCGGGGGCGGCCTGCGACGCCGAGTCGGCGTGGCGCGGGGCGTTCCTCGCGCACGGCTCGCTCACCGAGCCGGGCCGTTCGAT
Source organism: Actinomadura sp. J1-007 (assembly GCF_009793335.1). Taxonomy (GTDB): domain Bacteria; phylum Actinomycetota; class Actinomycetes; order Streptosporangiales; family Streptosporangiaceae; genus Spirillospora; species Spirillospora yumaensis. The sequence continues at coordinate 703,733 of NZ_WING01000002.1, forward strand.
GTCGCTGGAGGTGACGTGCCCGGGGCCGGAGGCGGCGCTCGCGCTGGTCGGCGCCGCCCGCCGCCTCAAGATCCACGCCAAGGCGCGGGAGGTGCGCGGCGTGGACCGGGTCGTGGTCCGCGACGGCGACGCGATCAGCGCGCTGCTGACCCGCCTCGGCGCGCACGACAGCGTCCTGGCCTGGGAGGAGCGGCGGATGCGCCGCGAGGTCCGCGCGACCGCCAACCGGCTGGCCAACTTCGACGACGCCAACTTGCGCCGCTCGGCCCGCGCCGCCGTCGCGGCGGGCGCCCGCGTCGCGCGCGCCCTGGAGATCCTCGGCGACGACGCGCCCGAGCACCTGGTCAACGCCGGGCGGCTGCGGCTGGAGCACAAGCAGGCGTCGCTGGAGGAGCTCGGCCAGCTCGCCGACCCGCCGCTCACCAAGGACGCCATCGCGGGCCGTATAAGGCGTCTGCTGGCGATGGCCGACAAGCGCGCGGGCGACCAGGGCATCCCGGGCACCGACGCCAACCTCACCGCCGACATGCTCGCCCCCTGAGCCCGGCGGACGGACGGGGCCTCAGGGCAGGCGGCGGATCGTCCCGTCCGGGGCGACCTCGACGGCGAGCCGTCCGCCCGCCCCGGCCCCCGCGCCCGCCGGGCTCGGCGCGCTCGTGGCGTCCGCCGCGTCCGGCATGGTCAGCGTGACGCGCAGGGAGCCGCCCGGCCCCGGAGCCGACCGCACCACCGGAGTCCCCTCCCCGCGGACCGGTGCGATCAGCGTCAGCATCCGCACGTCCGCGCCGTGCGCGCCGAGCCGTACGACGGGCGCGTCGCGAACGGTCCGCGCCGACGGGACCATCCAGCCCTTGCTGACCGCCGGGGCCGCAGCGCCGTCCCCGGCAGCGGCACCCGCAGGAAGTGGGCGCGCACCGGGGCCGTTCCGCCCGTCCCGCCCGTTCCGCCCGCCGCCGCCCGTGCGCCGTCCGGACGGGCCGACGCGGTGAACGCGGCGGGCAGGTGCCAGAGCTGCTCGACCGTCCGCGGCGCCGGCGACCGGGCCTCGTCCAGGACGACCAGCACGTCGGGGCCCGAGGCGGCGAGCACCGACCGGGTACGGGTCGTTCCGGCGTAGGCGGTGTCGGAGAACCGGAAGAAGTCGGCGCCGGACGCGAAGCGGTGCGCGGTCAGCGCCGTGGACGCGCTGCTCCGGAACGGCGCGTCCCGCACGACGAGGGTGTTGTGCGCGTCCGGTGCCCGCAGCCGCGCCTGCCACGCCTTGTCGCTGTAGCCGATGTGGCCGCTCGGCACGAGGATGTCGCGTCCCTGCGCGAAGAACGTGAGCGCCATGTGGTCGTTCTGCCCGTGCGCGTAGCGGCCGGGGCCGAACCGCGCCGTGTACGCCGTCTCCCGCGCGAACGGCCGCCCGCGCCCGCCCCAGCCCGAACGGCCCATCACGTACCCCGCGCCGTACACGCGCGCGCGTGCGCTCGGCCGCCTGCCCTCGGCGCCCTTGGTCAGCACGTACTTCAGCGGCCCGCTGCCCGGCCGTCCCACGCGGTCCACCGTGCTCGCGAACGACTCGCCGATCTGGAGCAGGTCGCCCGCCGGGGTCGTCTGGAACGCGATGAACTCGTCCATCAGCCGGTGCCTGCGGACCAGCTCGTCCGGGACGCGGCGCCCGCAGCCGCGCATCGCGTCGATCGCGAGCCGCCAGCGGCCGCGGTTGTAGACGGAGTAGTGCGTGGACTGCTCGTTGTTGGCGCCCTCGGCGTCGATCGCGGGCCGGGCGCCGCCGGGCGGCCTCAGGACCGCGTCGACGAGCCGCCGGTAGCCGGTGTCGGCGAGATCGGCGCGGCCGATGCCGCAGCCCGCCGCGAGCAGGATCAGCGACTCGTCGGTGCCGTGGTTCCACGGGCCGGAGTAGTGGCGCGGGTCGGCGAGCCAGGACGCGTGTCGCGCGATCGCGGCGTCCAGCCACGCCGCCCGGTAGTCGGCGCGCAGGCAGGTGAGGGTGATCAGGCGGAACTTGGCGGACTGGTCGATCGCCTCGCGCCGTTCGTCGCCGAACCGCGCGCCGGGCCGTTCGTTGTCGGCGATCCAGTCGCGGGCGATCCCGGCTGCGGCGGCGAGCGCGGCGCGGTCCCCGGTCAGCCGGTACGCCTTGAGGGGGCCGCCGAGCCATTCGAGGGAGTGCAGCCAGAGCTGCCAGGTGCGGTCGCGGTACGGGTCGAGGCCCCAGTCCACGTCCGTGCCCTTCGCGACGCGCACGGGCGGCGAGCCGGGGCCGCGGAACCGTCCCGCCTTCACCTCGGCGGCGGTGTTCTGCCGGTCCAGCCCGTTGTAGCCGAGGCACGTCGCCGCCGCGGGGCGGACCGCGTGCGGCGAGGCGTGCGGCGGGGAGACGGAGCGGGCCTGCGAGCACGCGGCGGCGAGCGGCAGCGCCAGCGCGGCGGGCGCGGCCCAGGCCGCCAGCCGGACGGCCCTCGAAGATCGTAGATACACCTCCGAAGACTCCCGGGGACGCGCCCGGGGTTGCCCGCGTCACCGAAGGTTCATCCGCCGTCCTCCGCCAGGTCACCGGCCCCGCGCGGCCGGGCCGGGCGCGCCGGTGACCTGGGGGCGCGGGTCAGGCGCGGGTCAGGCGCGGGGGCCGAGGTCGCCGCGCAGGACGCGGTGGACCAGGTCGTCGCGGAGCTGCCCGTAGCCGGTCGCGGCCCACACGCTGCGGTCCGGGTCGGCCTCGAAGTACGGGACGTCCCGGCCGTCCACCCGGTCCATGAGGATCTCGGGGGTGCGCCGCGCGCGGACCGCCTTGGCGCAGGCCCGGCACGCGCGCACCTCCAGGGAGCGGCGCGTCCCGACGGGGCGCCAGTCGACCTTCACCGCGGCGTCGCCGTGCAGCGGGTCGAAGAAGCACAGCGGGCTCGGCGGCGTCTCGGCCCCGCCGCCCGCGACCGAGCGCGCCGACGCGAGCGCGTCGCGGCCCTGGTCCACCAGGACGAGCACCCCGGCGAGGTCGGCGACGCCGCGCGCCCCGTCCAGCGCCTTGCCCGCGGCCTGGTAGGCGTCCAGCGCGCGGGTCAGCAGCGCGCGGGGCCGTTCGCGCGCCGTGTCCACCTCCGTCCCGTCCAGCAGCTCGCCGAACGCGACGACCTCCCGGGACGCCTGCTCGCGGAGCTGCTCCTCGCTCGCCCGCCCGGCCGTGGAGAACACCGTGCGGGGCAGCAGCAGGCCCGCGTCGGCCCGCCGGACCGCCGCCATCCTCCTCCGCCGCCACACCAGCAGCCCGGCGACGCCCGCGACCGCGACGGCCGCCGCGCCCCCGGCCGCGAGCGGCACGGCGCCTCCGCCGTCGCCGGACGGGGCGTCGGGCCGGTCGCTGTGGCGGACGCGCCGGTCCAGCTCGTCGGACAGGCGCCGGTACTCGCGGGTCCCGGTCCCCGCGGCGAGCAGGCCGGCGAGCCGGTCGAGCCTGCTCACCAGGGACGCGTCGTTCATCGCCCGGTCGAGGTTGACGGCCCACGCGGCGTCCCGCGCCTGCCACTCGCCGCCGAACTCGTACGCCTGGATCTGGTCGGGCGCGTCGTCCAGCGTCACGTAGATCCCGTCGCGGCCGAGCCGGTCGTGCACGACGGTCGCGAGCTGCTCCGGGTCGCTCCAGGTGCCGCCCTTGACCAGCGGGACGAGCAGCACGAACACCGGCGCGGGCGCCCTGCGGAACGCGGCGGCCAGGCGGCGCCGCTCGGCGGCCGGCATCGCGGCCGACAGGGAGCGGTCCACGTGGATCGGGGAGCGGCGCAGGGCCGCCGCCAGCGTCTCGCCGGGGGAGGGCTTAGTGGACACCGAGATGCTCCAGTACGCGGGGGACGAGGGTGTTGCCGTCGGCGCCGAACGCGGTGTCGCGCCAGATCCCGGGGACCAGGAAGTGGGGCCGGGGCCCGTCCGGGCCGGGGACCTTGAGGACCCGGCCGGGCAGCGCGTCCGGCTTCGCGCCGTTGCACGCGGCGCACAGCGGGCGGCGCCGCGTCCGCCCGTCCAGCTCGACCGGCCTGCGGTGGGTGGACTCGCCGTGCAGCGGGTTGACGAAGCACGGCGGAGGCGGGTTCTCGGTCCGGCGCGCGAGGGCGGCGCGGCCCTGCCGGGCCAGCACGATCGCGCCGGCGAGGTCGAGCGCGCCCTCGGCGCCACCGCCCGCCTCGTCGTAGACGATCTTCGCGGCGTCGTAGGCGGACAGGGCGTACCGGGTGCCGCGCCCGTCCCCGGCGGCGGGCAGCAGGAGCCGCAGCCGTTCGAGGTCGCGGCCGCCCGTCCGGCGCAGCCACCGCGTGCTCGGCCTGTCAGGCGCGCCGGGGTGCGCCTCGACGGGCATCGCGTCCGCGTCCAGGACCGTGGGACGGTGCGGCCCCGTCCTGCGGCGCAGGGCGGCCCCGCCGCGGCCGAGCCAGTAGAGCGCGATCGCCGCGACGGGCCCGGCCAGCAGGAGACCGGTCAGGAACGGCCCCTTCGGGTGCGCCTCCGCGGGACGCAGCTCGTTCTCCTTGCCGAACGGGTCCGGGGAGGCGATCCGGTACGGCATCGTCGGCGACGCCGACGGGCGGTCGCCGAAGTGGCGCAGCCGGTCAGCCAGCCGCGCCGCGAGGCCCGCGAACGGACGGTCCTCGTCCGGCCGGGCGTCGTCCCAGAGGTCGGAGAACCGGATCTCGCGCGGCACCCTGAACGCCCCGGCCTGCAAGCGCCCCCGCGAGTTCGCCATCAGGTAGAGGCCGTCGCGGCCCGTCCGCCGGTGCAGCATGGTCAGGAACGCCTCGTCGTCGCCCTCGGCCTCCGACTGCCTCGGGTTCGGCGCCACGACCACGTAGACGTGCGCGCCGATCCGCCGCGACGCCGCACCGGCGGCCCTGCGGACGCGCGCCCGGTCGGCCGGGCCCAGCGCCGACGCCAGATCGGGATCGACGAACAGCGGGTCCTTCGCCAGCGCCGCCCCGATCCTGTCGAGCCGCTTGTAGGCGTACGCAGGGATCGGATCGTTCTCACCCCCGGACGCCACGGCCCGCGGCGTGCGCTCGCCCGCCGCAGCGCCCGCCGCAGCGCCCGCCGCCGGGAACGGTGCCAGGCAGCCCAGCAAAGCCCCAAGAACAGCGTCCGCACGCGCGTGGAGGTCATCGCCGCCTCCTCCGCTGTCCGTTCTTGGCCTTCGAGGCGTTCCGGCCGCCGGACCGTACGGCGCGCCGCCCCGCACGGCGACGGACGACGAGCAGGGCGAGGAGGGGGAGCCCGCTCAGCGCGGCTCCGCCTCCGAACGCGGAACGCTCCAGCAGCTCGGCGCGCCGGTCGGACGCGTCGTCCTCGTCCAGGGCCTGCCTGACCTTGGACTTCGGCCGGGGACGCGGATGGTCGCGGCGCTCGCGCGCGCGGCCCGACGCGGCGATCTCCACGAACCGGTCGAGCACGGCGACCGCGCCCGCGTCGTACGGCATCTCCAGCTCCGTGGCCGCCCAGGCGTCCTCGACGGGCAGGGAGCGGCCGCCGCCGTACTGCCGGGCGGCGCCGTCCGTCCCCTCCGGCGCGACCACGATGTAGACCCCGTCCCGCCGCAGCCGGTCGCGCAGCAGCGGAACGAGATCGTCCGAGCCCTCGGTCCCGCCGCCCAGCAGGGTCGGCGTCACGGCCACGTAGACGGGCACGCCGAGGCGGCGCACCGCCGCCCGGATCCGCGCCGGCGCGTCCGGCGCCAGCGCGCGCGGCGCGTGATCGGTCACGTACACCGGGTCGCGCCGCAGCGCGGCGGCGAGATGGTCGGCGCGGCTCCCCGGCGCGGGCGCGGCGGACGCGGGGGACGCGGCGGCGGAGGGTGCGAGGAGGCCCGCCAAGGTCCCCAGGATCAGGACGAACCACCCCGTACGCATGGAAGGCGATCTTACTGATCCCCCGGACGGGGGAGCCGGGCTCACCCGCGATTTCCCACGTGGCCGGTGTCGGGCCGGGCGGCCCCCATTAGATAGGGTCGGACGTGGGGACGCCTCCGGGACCGACGCGGGAGGCGCCGCCGCAATCAGGCAGACACGGCCCGGGACGACGCCGGGCGAGACGACGACGTACGAGGAGAGCCGTTCCGTGACCATCCGAGTAGGCATCAACGGGTTCGGCCGGATCGGCCGCAACTTCTACCGCGCAGCCCTGGCGAGCGGAGCCGACGTCGAGATCGTGGCGGTCAACGACCTGACCGACAACGCCACCCTCGCCCACCTGCTCAAGTACGACAGCATCCTCGGCCGGCTCGGCCAGGAGGTGAAGGCGACCTCCGACGAGATCGTGGTCGGCGGCAAGTCGATCAAGGCGTTCGAGGAGCGCGACCCGGCCAACCTCAAGTGGGGCGACCTCGACGTGGACGTCGTGGTCGAGTCCACCGGGTTCTTCACCGACGCCGCCAAGGCCAAGGTGCACGCCGACAACGGCGCCAAGAAGGTGATCATCTCCGCCCCGGCCAAGAACGAGGACGTCACCATCGTCCTCGGCGTCAACGACGGCGCCTACGACCCGGCGAAGCACACGGTGATCTCCAACGCGTCCTGCACCACCAACTGCCTCGGTCCGATGGCCAAGGTGCTGAACGACACGTTCGGCATCGAGAAGGGCCTGATGACCACGATCCACGCCTACACCCAGGACCAGAACCTCCAGGACGCCCCGCACAAGGACCTGCGCCGCGCCCGCGCCGCCGCGGTCAACGTCGTGCCGACCTCCACCGGCGCCGCCAAGGCCATCGGCCTCGTGCTGCCCGAGCTCCAGGGCAAGCTCGACGGCTACGCGCTGCGCGTCCCGGTGCCGACCGGCTCGGCGACCGACCTGACCGCGACGCTGAGCCGCGAGACGACCGTCGAGGACGTCAAGGCCGCCTTCAAGGCCGCCGCCGAGGGGCCGCTCGCCGGGATCCTCACCTACACCGAGGACCCGATCGTCTCCTCCGACATCGTCACCGACCCGGCGTCCTGCATCTTCGACGCCACCCTGACCAAGGTCATCGGCGACCAGGTCAAGATCGTCGGCTGGTACGACAACGAGTGGGGCTACTCCAACCGCCTGGTCGACCTCGTCAAGCTCGTCGGCGCCGGCCTCTAGAAGGGTCCCTCCGCCGTGGCCCGCGCGTCCCGTTCGAGGGGGCCGCGCGGCCACGGCGGCCGCATCTCCGGAAGGACATCGCATTTCGATGCGCACCATCGACGATCTCGACGTCAGCGGGAAGCGGGTGCTCGTCCGGGCCGATCTGAACGTCCCCCTCCAGGACGGGCGGATCACCGACGACGGGCGGATCCGGGCCAGCGTGCCCACGATCAGGGCGCTGCGCGACCGGGGCGCCAGAGTGATCGTCTGCGCCCACCTCGGCCGCCCGAAGGGCGAGGTCAGGTCCGAGTTCTCCCTCGCGCCGGTCGCGTCGCGGCTCGCCGAGCTGCTCGGCTCGGCCGTCACGTTCGCCAGCGACGTGGTCGGCGACTCCGCCCAGGCCGCCGCGCTGGAGCTGGAGGGCGGCGGGGTCGCCCTGCTGGAGAACCTGCGGTTCGAGCCCGGCGAGACCAGCAAGGACGACGCCGAGCGCGGCGCGTTCGCCGACAAGCTCGCCGCCCTCGCCGAGCTGTACGTCGGCGACGGGTTCGGCGCCGTGCACCGCAGGCACGCCAGCGTCTACGACGTGCCGAAGCGGCTCCCGCACGCCGCCGGCGGCCTGATCGCGACCGAGGTCGGCGTGCTGCGGCGGCTCACCGACGACGTCGAACGGCCCTACGCGGTCGTCCTCGGCGGCTCCAAGGTCTCCGACAAGCTCGGCGTGATCGACAACCTGCTCGGCAAGGCCGACCGCATCCTCATCGGCGGCGGCATGGTCTTCACGTTCCTCAAGGCGCAGGGGCACGAGGTCGGCAAGAGCCTCCTGGAAGAGGACCAGCTCGGCACCGTCCGCGACTACCTGCGGCGCGCCGAGGAGACCGGCGTGGAGTTCGTGCTGCCCGTGGACGTCGTGGCCGCCACCGCGTTCGCCGCCGACGCCGACCACTCCGTCGTCGCCGCCGACGCGATCCCCGCCGACCGGCTCGGCCTGGACATCGGCCCCGAGTCCGGCAAGCTGTTCGCCTCCCGCCTCGCGGGCGCGCGCACGGTCTTCTGGAACGGCCCGATGGGCGTGTTCGAGATGGAGCCCTACGCGCACGGCACCCGCGCCGTCGCGCAGGGCCTCATCGACTCCGGCGCGTTCACCGTGGTCGGCGGCGGCGACTCCGCCGCGGCGGTCCGGCAGCTCGGCTTCGACGAGAGCGCCTTCTCCCACATCTCGACCGGCGGCGGCGCGAGCCTCGAATACCTCGAAGGCGAGACGCTGCCCGGCCTTCAGGCCCTGGAGGACTGACGCATGGCCCCTGCCACCCCTTCCCGCAAGCCGCTGATGGCGGGCAACTGGAAGATGAACGGCTCCCACCTGGAGGCGATCGCGCTCGTCCAGAAGCTCGCGTTCGGGCTGAAGGAGGCCGACTACGAGGCGGTCGACGTCGCGGTCCTGCCGCCGTTCACCGCGATCCGTTCGGTGCAGACGTCCGTGGACGCCGACCGGCTCCAGCTCCTGTACGGCGCGCAGGACGTCTCGCAGCACGCGTCCGGCGCGTACACCGGGGAGGTCTCCGGGGCGATGCTCGCCAAGCTCGGCTGCTCGTTCGTCACCGTCGGGCACTCCGAACGGCGGCAGTACCACAGCGAGGACGACGCGACCGTCAACGCCAAGGCGCGCGCCGCGATCGCCAACGAGATCGTCCCGATCGTCTGCGTCGGCGAGGGCCTGGAGGTCCGCAAGGCGGGCGGGCAGGTCGCGCACTGCCTCGCGCAGGTGGACGGCGCCCTGGAGAAGATCACCGCCGAGCAGGCCCGCACGCTGGTGATCGCGTACGAGCCGGTCTGGGCGATCGGCACCGGCGAGGTCGCGACCCCCCAGGACGCGCAGGAGGTCTGCGGGGCGGTCCGCACCCGGCTCGCCGAGCTCTACGACGGCGGGGTCGCCGACCAGGTGCGTATCCTGTACGGCGGGTCGGTCAAGGGCGCCAACATCGCCGGGATCATGGCCCAGGCCGACGTGGACGGCGCGTTGGTCGGAGGTGCCAGCCTTGACCCGGGAGAGTTCGTCAAGATCTGCCGGTACCGGGACCTGCCGGTCTGATCAAAACTGATCAATTCGGTTGCGACATGGGGGTTCCTGCCGAACCAGCGAAGACTTCGTCGTACCCTTCGTAGCTGACGGGTAAACCGTCCGGCTCGCCGCTCCGACCCCGTCACGACCAGCCTGGAAAACGACAAGCCCCGCACCGCGCGGGGGTAGGCCAGAAGAAGGCGCTGAACTGTGATCATCGCAACGTCCATCGTGCTCATCGTCACGAGCCTGCTGATGGTGGTCCTCGTCCTGATGCACAAGGGCAAGGGCGGCGGCCTGTCCGACATGTTCGGCGGCGGCGTCTCTTCGTCCCTCGGCGGATCGTCGGTCGTCGAGCGCAATCTCGACCGCCTGACCGTCGGCACCGGTGTGATCTGGTTCGCCTCGATCATCGTGCTGGGGCTGCTGTTCAAGGGCAAGGGCGTCGGCTGAGCCGGCCGGAGCAACGTACATCGCCGCGCCGAGCGCCCTCGCGGGCACCGCGCGGCGGCAGACTTCAACGAGGAGTAGTCCGTGGGTAGTGGCAACGCGATTCGGGGCAGCCGTGTCGGGGCCGGTCCGATGGGGGAGGCCGAGCGCGGAGACGCGGCGCCCGCGTATGGGTCACCTTCTACTGTGCCAACCGGCACGAGACCCGCCCAGCTTCGCGACGGACGTCGCGGTCCCCGACACCTGGGACTGCCCCGCTGCGGGTTCCCGGCCGGGCAGGACTCGGAGAACCCCCGGCCCCGCCGAAGACCGAGCCCTACAAGACGCACCTGGCGTACGTGAAGGAGCGCCGGAGCGACGAGGACGGCGAGGCCATCCTCGAAGAGGCCCTCGCCAAGCTCCGCGAGAAGCGCGCCGCCGTCAGGAAGGCCCTGGAGTCCGCGGGTCGCAGCTGACCCCGCCCCCTCCGTTCCCTCGCCTCGGCCCGGCTCCCCCTGGGAGACCGGGCCGTTCGCGTCCCGGCGCCGGCGGCGCGGGTGGGGCGGGCGCCCGCCGGTGGGGCGGGCGGGGTTCCGCTCCGGCGCGCGGGCGTTGATGATCAGTGGATGACCAACTCCCTCTTCGCCCGCTACTTCGACCTCGTCGCGGGCCGTGCCGAAGAACGGGGCCAGGCCGAACTGCGCCGCGAGCTGCTGGACGGGCTGTCCGGCCACGTGGTGGAGATCGGCGCCGGGAACGGCCTGAACTTCCCGCACTACCCGTCCGGGGTCCGCGACGTGATCGCCGTCGAGCCCCAGCCGTTCCTGCGCGAGCGGGCCGGGGCGGCGGCGCGCACCGCCCGCGTCCCGATCCGGCTGCTGGACGGCACCGCCGAGGCGATCCCGCTGGACGACGCGTCCGCCGACGCCGTCGTGGTGTCGGGCGTGCTGTGCTCGGTGTCGGACCCGGTCGCCGCGCTCGCCGAGTTCCGGCGCATCCTGCGGCCGGGCGGCGAGGTCCGCTTCTACGAGCACGTCCGGTCCGGCGGCGGCTGGGGCCGCCGCCAGGACCTCCTCGACCGGCTGTGGTCGCGCCTCAACGGCGGCTGCCACTGCAACCGCGACACCGTCACGACGATCGAGCGCGCCGGGTACGACCTGAAGTCCCGCCGCAACCTGATCTTCCCGCCGAGCGCGAAGGTCTCCGTCGTCGCGCCGCGGGTGATCGGCGTGGCCGTGCCGCGCTGAGGCCCGTACGGCACGCGCGGGTCACGGGGCGGAGGCCCAGAGGTTCGCGAGGGCGCCGTTGACGGTCTCCGGCGTCTCCACGTGCGGGTAGTGGGCCGCGCCCCGCGCGCGCAGCAGCGTCGCGCCGATGCGGTCGGCGGTCACCCTGGCGCAGGCCATGATCGGCTCGCCGCCGCGCTCCCGGTAGAGGTCCAGGGCGTTCTCCCAGGTCCCGGTGATCACCAGTTTGGGCCAGGGCGCGGCGGCGAGCGCGGCGACGGGGATCGGCGCCTCCCAGCACGGCCGCTCGCGCAGGGCGGACGCGGCGGCGCGCAGCCGCCGCGGCGTCGGCTCCAGCGGCGGGAGGCCGACGGCGTCGGTCGCGGCCGCCAGGTACGTCTCGGGCGGCAGGTCGGCGGGCAGCTCCGCGAGGCCCGCGCGGTTGGCCTCCAGCGCCGCGGCGACCAGGGGGTGGTCCGCCGCCGCCTGGTAGCAGCCCGGCTCGATCAGCGTGAGGGACCGGACCGCCTCGGGCCGCCGCGCCGCCGCCAGCATCGCCGCGACGCCGCCGTAGGAGTGCCCGACGAGGTGTGCGCCGTCGCCGAGCAGCCCGGCGATGTCGTCCGCGTCGACCTCGTAGTCGCTGGCGAACGCGTCCGAGCCGGTGCCGGCGCTCGCGCCGTGGCCGCGCCGGTCCATCGCGAGGACGCGGAAGCGGCCGGCCAGGGGGCGCTGCGCGGCGAAGCCGAACTCGGGGTCGTCGCCCCAGGACGTCGATCCGTGGACGAGCACGGCGGTGGCTGCGCCGCCTTCCGTGTCGTCCCAGACGGTCGCGTGGACGTCGGCCATGTCCGCCTCCAAGTGTTAAACGTCGTTCAAGAGTCTTGAACACTGTATAGGATAAGGGCGTGCCCACTTCCTCGGTATGGCTGCGGCCCGACCGGCCGCCCCGCGACCGGCGGCTCGACCGCGCGGAGCTCGTCCGGCGCGCCGTCGCGATCCTCGACGCGGAGGGCCGCGCCGGGCTGTCGATGCGCCGCGTCGCGGGCGAGCTGGGCGTGACGGCCGGCGCCCTGTACTGGTACGTCGCGACCAAGGACGAGCTGCTGGAACTCGCGTTCGACGACGTCCTCGGCGAGGTCCTCGCGGAGATCGGCCCGGCGGCGGAGGCGCGGCGCCCGGCGGACGGCGGGGGAGGGGAGTGGCGGGAACGGGTCGCCGCGCTCGCCTCGGCGCACCGGGGGATGCTGCTGCGGCACCCGTGGGCGCTGACCGATCTCGTGGGGCAGCCCAACCTGGGCCCGAACGCCTTCGCGCTGGCGGAGGCCGGGCTGGGGGCGCTGTCGGCGGCGGGCTTCGCCGGCGCCGACCTGGACGCCGCGCTCGCCGCCGTCAACGACCACGTCGTGGGCGCCGCCACCGCCGAGGTCGCGTGGCGCGCCGCGCTGGAGCGGTCGGGGCGGTGGCGGGACGAGGCCGCGGCCGACTACCTGCGCCGCGCGACGGAACGGCACCCGCTGCTCGCCCGCCGGATGGCGGCGGACGCCTCCGCCGGCCTGGACGTGGACCGCGAGTGCGACCGGCGGTTCGCGTTCGGCCTCGGCTGCGTCCTGGACGGTTTGGCGGCCAGGCTCACCGCCGAATGATCGTTCGGAGAAACGGCCCGCCGGGGCGCGGATCCTCACCGGCGGGCTCGCCCTCACGGCCGCCGTCCTCGCCGTCTCGCCGCGCTCGTACCGTTCGCTCACGCGCCCGGCGTGGCCGCCGCTGCTGCTCGGTGGTCTCGTGCTCGTCTCGATCCCGTCTCGACCCGCCGTCCGGGCGGGCCGTTATGATGGCGCGGACGCGACTGGCGCAGTCAAGGTGGAGTCGACCACCGGGGAGCGAAAGTAGTCCGCACACCGCGCGCCTGGGTGTACGGGCCCCCGCCGGGGCGCCCGCCCAGCGCGTCCCCGGCGCCGACGAGCGCGGAGGCAGTCATGCACCAACCGGCCCTTCCCCACCTCCAGAGCCAGGACCCCGAGATCGCGGGGCTGGTCGAGGCGGAGGCCCGCCGCCAGTTCGAGAAGATCCGGCTGATCGCCTCGGAGAACTACGTCTCGCCCGCCGTCCTGGAGGCGACCGGGTCCGTCCTCACCAACAAGTACTCCGAGGGCTACGCCGGCCGCCGCTACTACGAGGGCCAGCAGAACGTCGACCCGATCGAGCTGCTCGCGATCGAGCGCGCCAAGGCCCTGTTCGGCGTCGAGCACGCCAACGTCCAGCCCTACTCGGGGTCGCCCGCCAACCTCGCCGTCTACCTGGCGTTCCTCCAGCCGGGCGACACGGTGATGGGCCTGTCGCTGCCGATGGGCGGGCACCTCACGCACGGCTGGTCGGTGTCGGCGACGGGCAGATGGTTCAACCCCGTCCGGTACGAGGTCCGCGCCGAGGACGGCCGGGTCGACATGGACCAGGTCCGCGACCTCGCGCTCAAGGAGCGGCCGAAGCTGATCTGGTGCGGCGGCACCGCGGTCCCGCGCACGATCGACTTCCCGGCGTTCGCCGAGATCGCGCGGGAGGCCGGCGCGGTGCTGGCCGCCGACGTCGCGCACATCGCGGGCCTCATCGCGGGCGGGGCGCACCCGTCCCCGGCCGGCCACGCCGACGTGATCACCACGACCACGCACAAGACGCTGCGCGGCCCGCGCGGCGCGATGATCCTGTCGACGCAGGAGCACGCGAAGGCCATCGACAAGGCCGTGTTCCCGGGCCTCCAGGGCGGCCCGCACGACCACACGACCGCCGCGATCGCGGTGGCGCTGGACGAGGCGTCCCGCCCCGGCTTCGCCGCCTACGCCCACCAGGTCGTCGCCAACGCCAAGGCCCTCGCGGCCGCGCTGCTCGAACGCGGCTACGACCTGGTCTCCGGCGGCACCGACAACCACCTGGTCCTGATCGACCTGACCGGCAAGGGCGTCCCCGGCAAGCCCGCCGCGCAGGCCCTCGACCGGGCCGGCATCGAGCTGAACTACAACGCCGTCCCGTTCGACCCGCGCAAGCCGTTCGACCCGTCCGGCCTCCGCCTCGGCACCGCCGCGATCACCACCCGCGGCCTCACCGAGGACCGGATGCCGCGGATCGCCGCGTGGATCGACGAGGTCGTCCAGGCCGTCGCGGCCGAGGACGAGGCGGCGGTGGCCCGCGTCGCGGGCGAGGTCCGCGAACTGCTCGCCGGATACCCCATGCCCGGCTGGGCGACCGCCCCCTGACCCGCGCCGGCGGGCGGGCGCCGATCGGTGCCCGCCCGCCCCGCGGGCCGGTCAGCGGGCGGTGAGGACGGTGATCATGCGCCAGGCGTCCGGGCGGACAGCGGGACGTCGGCGAAGTCGCCGTACTGGGCGACGATCTCCAGGGAGCCGGAGAGGCGGACGGCGGCCGCCAGCTCGGTGGCCGACCAGAAGCGGTAGGGGACCACGTCGCGGATCACCCGCGTCCCGCCCCGGCTCCGCCGCCGGAGACCGTCATGGTGACGTGGTCGTCGGAGACCTGGGTGACGGGGTCGAGGCGGTCGGACGGCTCGCCCCAGCGGACGGTGGCGCGCACGTCCCCGCGCTCGACCGTCCAGCCGGTGCTGACGCTCGGGTCGTCGCTGAGCCGGTCGCGCGGGTGCGACATCTCCACCACGTAGAGGCCGCCGGGCCGCAGGTGCTCGGCGGCCCGGTCCAGGTGCGCGGTGAACGCGTCCAGCGTCATCAGGTGCGACGTCGAGTCGAGCATGGTCACGACGAGGTCGAACCGGCGGCCGAGTGCGAACGCCGTCATGTCCTCCTGGACGACGTCCAGCCCGACGCCCTCCTCCTTGGCCCGCCGCGCGGCGTACGCGCACATCGCGGGATGCAGGTCCAGCGCCGTCGCCGCCACGCCCCGGCGGGCGAACTCGCGGGCGTGCTCCGCCGGGCCCGCCGCCAGCTCCAGGACGTCGCGCACGCCGCCGCCGTCCAGCCCGCCGAGCGCGGGCCGGGGCCCGCCGCGCCCGCGCGGTGGCGGGCCGTCCAGCGCAGCAGCACGTCCACCTCCGCGGGCACGTCGCGGAACGAACAGGCCAGCTCGTACGCCCAGGGGTCGTCGTAGATACCGGTCACCGCGCCATCCTTCCAGCGGCCCCGCCCGGACGTCCGGGGAAACGCCGCAGGCCGCGCCCGTCTGGAACGATCCGCGGCCGGGACGGGCGCGGCGGGCGGGGCCGCGGGCCGTCCCCGCGGCCGCCTGTGGCGCGACCGCCACGTCCTCCTGCGGAGCCGGTTCCACATTGCGGACAGGGGTTGAGGGGCCCGCCGCGACGGCCTAGCGTGCGGTGAGTGATCGACCCCTTGAGCGGTGAGCACGTCAACGATCCACCTCCGCGGGACCCGCCGGGAACGCGCCTGCCCCTCCTGCTCCCCCGCGCGCTCGGCGACGAGCAGCGCGAGGTCTACGACGCCGTGACGGGCGGCGCGCGCGGGCCGCGCTCGGGACGGCGCCCGGCCTTCCGGATGGTGGACGAGGCGGGCCGGCTGCTCGGGCCGTTCAACGCGATGCTCTACAGCCCGGCCGTCGGGCTGCCGCTCCAGGAGCTCGGGGCCGCGCTGCGGTTCCGCACCGGGTTCACCAAGCGGGAGCGGGAGATCGCGACGCTGGTGGTGGCCGCGCACGCCCGCTCGGACTTCGAGTGGTACGCGCACGAGCGCGCCGGCCTCGGCGCCGGGCTCACCGAGCACGAGGTCGCCGCGTTGCGCGC
This sequence comes from Actinomadura sp. J1-007, assembly GCF_009793335.1. Taxonomy (GTDB): domain Bacteria; phylum Actinomycetota; class Actinomycetes; order Streptosporangiales; family Streptosporangiaceae; genus Spirillospora; species Spirillospora yumaensis. Next base: position 719,295 of record NZ_WING01000002.1, read on the forward strand.
CGGGCGGGCGCCGATGCTCGGCGACGTCCGCGAGCGGGTGGTGTACGAGGCGGCGCGGCAGCTCGCCGCCGAGGGCGACCTCGGCGACGCGGTGTTCACCGAGGCGACGGCGACGCTCGGCCGCGCCGCCGTCGTCGAACTGGTCACGCTGGTCGGGTACTACGCGGCCCTCGCCCTCCAGCTCCGGGTGTTCCGGGTGGGCGTGCCGGACGGCGAGCCCGCGCCCGCGTGGGAACAGGACGATCCCCATGACTGACGTGCTGCGGACCGGGCGCCTCGCGCTGCACCCCGTGGGCATGAGCGACCACCGGGCGCTGCTCGCGCACTGGACCGGGCCGCTCGTCCGGCGGTACCTGCTGGACGACCTGGTGATCACCCCGGTGCAGGTCACCGAGATCATCGCGGCCAGCCAGCGCGACTTCGCGACCGCCGGGTACGGCCTGTGGGCGCTGCGTCCCGGGCCGCTGATCGACGCGCGCCCCGGCGCCCGCAGGGCCGGCGCGCGGCCGTACGGGCGCGGCGCGCGGGGGCGGGGCGGCCTCCCCACCGCCGGCCCCGACCCGGACGGCGCGCTCGTCGGCGTGGTCGGGCTGCGCCGCCAGGAGGGCCCGGCGGGCCGGGGCCCGGACGTCGAGATCGTCTACAGCCTGGAGCCGGACCGGTGGGGGCAGGGCCTCGCCGCCGAGGCGGCCCGCGCCGTCCTCGACTACGCGTTCGGCGTCGTCGGCCTGCCCCGGGTGACCGCCGAGATCGACGCGCGCAACTCCTCGTCCGCCGAGGTCGTCGAACGGCTCGGCATGCGGCCGTGGCGGCGCGGCGCGGGCGGCGGCCCCGACGCCGGCGCGAACGGCCCGGACGGGCCCGCCTACTACGCCGCGTACCGCACCGCCTGGCTCGGCGCCCGCCCGGCCATCGACGCCTGAACCCGTACCCCGTCCGCGCGGCGACGACGGGATCCGTGGCGCTCTGGCCGTTCCGCGATCGGATCCTTCAGGATGAGGGGATGAGGTCCCCTGGCGCCCCGCTCGCCGAAGGCTTCGCCAACGGCGGCGTCTCGTACTGGTACCGCCCGATCGGCCGCCCCGTCCCCGGCCCCCGCCTCCCCGGCCCGCGCACCGCCGACGTCTGCGTGGTGGGTGCCGGCTACACCGGCCTGTGGACCGCGTACTACCTCAAGAAGGCCCGCCCCGGCCTGCGCGTCGTCGTGCTGGAGCGGGAGTTCGCCGGGTACGGCGCGTCCGGCCGCAACGGCGGCTGGGCCGTCGGCGAGCTGGCGGGCTCCCGCGAACGCTACGCCGCCGCGCACGGCCGTGCCGCGACGGTCGCGCTGCAACGGGCCATGTTCGGCGCGGTCGACGAGATCGCGCGCGTCGCGCGGGCGGAGGGCATCGACGCCGACCTGGTCAAGGGCGGCGTCCTGACCGTCGCGCGCAACGCCGCCCAGCGCGCCCGCCTGGAGGAGCTGGTCGCCTCGGCGCCCGCGTGGGGCTGGGACGGCGGCGACCTGCGGCTGCTGGACCGGGCCGAACGCGACGACCGGCTGCGCGTCGAGGGCATGACGGCCGCCGCGTGGAGCCCGCACTGCGCCCGCGTGCAGCCCGCCGCGCTCGTCCAGGGGCTCGCGCAGGCCGTCCGCGACCTCGGCGTCGAGGTGTACGAGCGCACGCCCGCCCTGCGGATCCTCCCGCGCGCGAACGGCGCCCCGGCCGCCGCCGCGACCCCGTACGGCACGGTGACGGCGGAGTACGTCGTCCGCGCGACCGAGGGGTTCACCGCCGCGCTGGAGGGCCACCACCGCGCCTGGCTGCCCATGAACAGCTCGATGATCGTGACGACGCCGCTGCCGGACGGCGCGTGGAAGCGGATCGGCTGGGAGCGCCGCGAGCTGCTCGGCGACATGGCGCACTACTACGTGTACGCCCAGCGCACGGGCGACGGGCGGATCGCGTTCGGCGGCCGGGGCCGGCCGTACCGCTACGCCTCCCGGCTGCGCGACCTCGGCGCCGGGCCGGACGGCGCGGGCCGGACGAGCCCGGCGACGGTGGACGCGCTGTGGCGGGCGCTGACGGGAATGTTCCCGGCGGTCGCCGCCGAGGGCGGGCAGGTCGCGCACGCCTGGTCGGGCGTCCTCGGCGTCCCGCGCGACTGGTGCGCGGCCGTCGCCGTGGACCACCTCACCGGGCTCGGCCACGCGGGCGGCTACACCGGGCACGGCGTCGCCGCGTCCAACCTCGCCGGGCGAACGCTGCGCGACCTGCTGCTGCGCCGCGACACGGACCTCACCGCGCTGCCGTGGACCGGGCGCCGCGTCCGCCGCTGGGAGCCCGAGCCGCTGCGCTGGCTCGGCGTCCAGGCGATGTACGCCCTCTACCGCGCCGCCGACGCCCGCGAGGCCGCCGCCGCGTCGCCCCGGACCTCGGCCCTCGCCCGCGTGGCGGCGGCCGTCACCGGCCACGACCGCTAGCTCAGGTGGGCGGCGATCTCGCTGGCGGGAGCGGCCCCGGCGAGCATGGTGCCGTCCTCGAAGACGAGCGTGGGCGTGGCGTTGACGCCGATCTCCTCGGCGGCCAGCCGCAGCCGGGACAGCGGCGCGTGCTCGTCCGGCGGGCCGGGCGGCTCGGTCCCGTCGATCATCCACCGGTACCAGGCGTCCGCCCGGTCCGGCGCGGCCCAGATCAGCCGGGTCAGCCGGTCGGCGCCGGAGTAGATCTCCAGCGGCAGCAGGATCGTGTGCACGGTGACGCCGGTGACGTCCGGCAGCCGGTCGCGGACGAGCTCCCGCGTGAACGGGTCGCACGGGTCGGCGAACAGCGCGAGCCGGCGCCGCCCGTCCCCGCGCACGTCGGTGAACGCCAGGTCGAGCGGCAGCTCGTCGAAGCGGATCTCGGCCATGCCCGTTCCCCCTTCCGGTCCTGCCGGGCCCATACCCGGGTCCCGCGCGCCCGAATCGGCGGGGTCCGCCGGGGACGGCCCGTGACCTGCCGGTTCACTCGAAGAAACGCAGAAGGTCCGACGCGGCTGCCATCATCCCCGCATGGTGAGAACGACGCGGATGACGGGCCGGGGCGTGTCCGACCGGCTGGTGGAGATCGGCATGGTGCCGCCGGAGGACGCCGCGAAGGCGCTCGCGGCGATCGGGTTCACGGCGCCCGACGGGGAGATGGGCCACGAGGCCCTGCTCGACCTGCTCGACGAGTGCGGCGCCACGGTCTGGGTCCCGGACGAGCCGGTGGACGACCTGGAGCAGGGCTACGCCGCCGTGCTCGAACGCGCGGCCGCGTGCGGCGGCGGCGCCGTCGCGGTCGGCGACGTCGAGCTCGTCCGCGACGAGCGCGGCGAGGAGAGCCTGCACTTCCTGCGCGACGGCGAGCCGGTGTGGTGGCAGGTCGAGCACGGGCCGGACGGCCGCCTCGACCATATGACGATCATGGAGTGCGTCGACGACCTCGAACCGGGCGGCGACGACCCCCGCATGTTCTACGCGGTCCCCGGGGACGGCGAGGGCGGCGGCGACCTCTACGTGCTCGCGACGCCCGAGCAGGCGCGGGCGCTGCACGACGAGCTCGCCATCGACCTGGAGGGCCTCGCCCTCCGGCCGGGCGACGGCAAGCCGCGCCGCGGCGCGCCCCCCGCGGCCGAGCCCGGCACCCCCGACTGGTACGCGCAGGACGACCGGCGCACCATGACCGCCCCGGCCCGCGCGTTCCTCGACGCCTGGACGGCCGGAATGGCCGAGGCGCTCGACGGGTGGCGGGCCGGCCACCTGCCCGGCGGCTTCCCGTTCGACTTCTCCCTCGACTCGCTCGACGCGCTGGAGGGCCTCGTCCTCGAACGCCACCCCGACTGGGACTCGGTGATCGCGGCGGGCTCCGGGCCGTTCGTCGAGGGCGCGGTCCGCTACGTCGGCGAGACCCTGCTGCGCGCGGCGCCGAGCCGGTGGGGCTACCAGGACCTCGGCCTGTCCGACGCGCACGACCGCATCCCGATGATCCGCTCCAACACCCCGGCCGGGTTCATGCAGACCGTGATCCCGCTGCACCGCCTCGCGGTCCTCGCCAAGACCCGCGAGCGCGGCACCCTCCGCGAGTCGGTCGCGTTCCTGGGCGACGCGGTCGCCGCCCACGAGCGGGCCGTCAGGGCGCGGCGGCGCTGACCATCCGCTGCACGTCGGCGTAGGAGTACGGGGCGGCGGGCTCCGCCGCCACCGGTCCGGGCGCGATCCCGAGCGCGGTGGCGACCGCCGTCCCGAGCGCGGCGCGGAACAGCAGCGACCCGAGGCTGATCCGGTGCACGCCGAGCCCGGCCATCCGCTCGTACGGGGTCCGGCCGGGCAGGTAGAGCACGTTCAGCGGCACCTCGACCGCGTCCAGCACGGCGCGCACGTCGGCGTCCTCCGCGAGGCCGGGCACGAACACGCCGTCCGCCCCCGCCGCGTCGTACAGGGCGGTCCGCCGCAGCGTCTCGTCCAGGTCGGGGGAGTCGCCGCCGAGCCAGAACGTGTCCGTCCGCGCGTTGAGGAACACCCCGGGCGCCGCGGCCTTGACCGCCTCGACCACGGCGGCGTGCCGTTCGGCCTCCACGAGCGTCCCGCCGGACCGCCCGTCCTCCAGGTTCACCCCGGCGATGCCGTACGACTCCAGCTCGGCGACGAGCGCGGCGACCTCGCCGGGGCTCTCGGAGTAACCGCCCTCGATGTCGACCGTCACGGGCACGGGCAGCCGCGCGAGGTTCCGCGCCAGCGCGAGCGTCTCCGCCCGCGTGTCCCCGGTCGCGTCGGGCTTCCCGGCCGCCGCCGCGACGCCCAGGCTGGTCGTTCCGACGGCCGCGAACCCCGCCTCCGCGAGCGCCGCGCCGCTGGCGAAGTCCCAGGCGTTCGGCAGCAGCAACGGCCGCTCCCCGTAGTGCAGATCGCGAAAGTCGCTCATCCCGCGGTTCTCCTCCGTACGCGTCGTCATCGTGCGGTCTCTTTCGTGGCCAGGGCGGCGTCCAGCACGCCCGCGGCGAGGTGCAGGGCGTGGTCGGCGCCGGGGCAGGGACGGCGTCCCGCGCCGAACGTCAGGTGCCACGGCTCGGCGCGGCCCGGATCGAAACGGTCGGGGTCGGAGAACACGGCCGGGTCCCGGTTGGCGGCGCGCAGGTCGAGCGTCACGAGGCTCCCGGCCGCGACGGCGTGCCCGCCCGCCTCCACGTCCTCGCGGACCGTCCGGCGCATGGCCGGGACCGGCGGGTCGTACCGGAGCGTCTCCGCGACGACCGCCTCGGCGGGCCAGCGCCCCGGGTCGGGCAGGTCCCGCGCGAGCACGGTCGCGTTCCGCACGAGCGCGACCGTCGCCTCGCAAGCCTGCATGAGCACCGCGATCCGGTTGGCGACCTCCTCGTCCATGAGGCCGCCGCCGAGCACTTGGACGAGCGTCCGCACCGCCGCGTCGGCGGCCGGATCGGGATCACCGGTCAGATACCGCGCCGCCGCCACCGGCACCGCCTCCACGAGCGCGTCCAACGCGTCCGGACCGCGCACGCCGAGCGCCCGGCCGAGAACAGCGACCAGCACGTCCCGAACGCGGGTCTCGTCGCTGACCGTGTTGTTCGGGGCGAGTCGTGCGCGGACGTCCTCACGCAGCGCGGACGGGGCGATGTCGGCGAGCGTCTCGTTCACGATCGCTCGTCGCCGCTCGTGGACGGCCCCCTCGCGTCGGAGCTCCATGGTCCGAACGTAGGACGCGGACGTTCAAACGACCGTCGAAGTATCGGCGCGCCCGGTCAAGGTCGCGGCAGGCCGTTCGCGGCGGTGTGGGCCGCCGGTTCCGGACGGCCGGCAGCCGCGTCCACCGCGAACTCGGCCCACACCGTGGTGCACGCTCCGTCCGGCCGGTGCCCCCACCGCGTCGCGACGGCCTCCACGATGTGCAGCCCCCGCCCGCTCTCGTCCTGCGGATGTTCGCGCAGGACGGGCCGCGCGCCGTCCGCCCCGTCGTCGGTCACCTCCGCCCGCAGCAGGCCCTGCCCGCGCAGCAGCGAGATCGTCACCTTGCCGCCTCTGCCGGACGCGGTGTGCCGGATGCCGTTCCCCACGAACTCGTCCACGACGAGAACGAGGTCGTCCAGCAGTTCGTCACGCGGCCCGAGATGCCCCGGCACCAGGGTGTCGTGCAGGAACCGCCGGGCGTACGGCGCCGAGCGCGCCACCCCCGGCAGCGTCAGCACGGCGAGCACCGTCATGTCTGCCATCGCCGATCCCTCCGTTCGAAGTCCCCGCCAGCGTCGTCGCGCTCCGTGACCCCCTCAACGCTTTCCGGGGAGGTTGGATGTATTCACCCGCGATCCGTGGACCGGCTGATGTGTTCAAAAACGAATACTTCTAACTTCCACGGAAAATCACCGAACGGCTACTTGGCGTGACAGTCTCGTGCGCATGCGAGACGACGACGTTCGGCTGACGTACCGCCGGAGGAGGATCGGCGAAGCGTTGCGCCGCTTTCGGGTGGACCTCGGCCTCACGCAACGCGCGGCAGGTCGCCTGCTCGACTACTCCCAGGCTTCGCTCAGCTCGTACGAGAACGGCCACCGCGCCATCCGCCCCCGCGACCTCAAACACATCCTCAACGAGTACGGCGTCACCGACCAGTTGGTACGCGACCGTCTCCTCTCGCTCGCCTCCCAGGGCCGCCAGGACGGCTGGTGGCACGACTTCGACGAACGTCTGGAACCCGGCATCGTCGACTACGCGGCGCTCGAATCCGAAGCCGTCTTCCTGCGAAACTTCGAAGCACAACTGGTTCCCGGGCTTTTCCAGACCGAGGACTACGCCCGTGCGGTCATCAGCAGTTCAGGTCTCGCTCTGCGCAGGCCGCACAACGCCGAGGCCGACGTCGAGTTCCGGATGATGCGGCAGGCGCTTCACGACCGGCCGAACCCGCCCAGGATCTCCGCCGTGCTGGGAGAGGCCGCGCTGCACGTCCAGATGGGAGGCCCATCCGTCATGAGGTGCCAGTACGCCAAGTTGCTGGAGATGGCGGAACTGCCGCATGTCGAGCTTCAGATCGTGCCATTCTCGGCCGGCGGCCATCCCGCGGTCGACGGATCGTTCACCATCATCGGCATCGGTCCCGATGCGCTGCTGGAGGTCGTCGCGATGGACAGCCTGACCCGCAGTTGGTACGTGGACGAGCCCTCGGACGTCGAGCACTACCACCTGGCGATGGACCGCCTCCGCGAGATCGCCCTCCCGGAAATCAGATCCCGAGACTTGATCGAACGGCTATCGTCCGACGTATGAGCGAGAACGATTTCTCAACCACCCGCTGGCGCAAAAGCAGTTACAGCGGAGGCGGCCAGACCCAGTGTGTGGAGGTCGCGGGTCTGGGCACCGGTGTGCTGGCGCGGGACTCGAAGGATCCGGACGGTCCCGTGCTGGCGTTCTCGGCGGGGGAGTGGCGAGCGCTCCTGGGCGTGCTCAAGCGCGACGGGCGTCAGACCGCGTGATCGTGGTGGTGGGGTTCGGCCGGTAGGGGGCTGCGCGGGCGTTCGGGGCGACGGGTGGATATGGCCGCGACTGTGAGGGTGGCTGTTGCCGCGCCCAGCAGCATCAGGATGGACGGGGACGTGTGGTCCAGGGCGGCGCCGCCGGTCAGGGCGCCGAGGGACAGGGTCGCCTGGAACGACGCGGTGAAGATCACTGAGGCGGCTTCCGGGGTGTGGGGGGCCGCCTTCGCGAACCAGGTTTGCGAGCACACCGGCACCGCCCCGTACGCGATGCCCCACAAGGGGAGGAGCGCGAACGCGGCCAAGTGCCAGCGGCCCAGTACGGGCAGGAGAAGTGTTGCGACCGCTAGGAGGGCGGCGGCGGTTGCGAAGGTGGCGCGTGGGTGGCGGGCGGCGCGTGGGCCTGCGGCGAAGTTGCCGATGATTCCGGCCGCGCCGTACACCAGCAGCAGCGCCGTGATGGTCGTCGGGCTTGCGTGCGTGACGTCTTGGAGGAACGGCGTCACGTAGGTGTAGGTCCCGAAATGGGCGAGCACGATCAGGAACGTCACGAGCAGTCCGGCCCGTACGCCCTGGAGGCGCAGCAGCCCGGTGAGCACGTGCGGGCGGGTGGCGTGTTGCGGCGGCAGCGGGGGCAGGAGTGCGGCGAGTGCGACGAGGACCGCCGCGCTGAGGGCGGCCATCACGGCGAACGCGGCGCGCCAGCCCGCCAGGTCGCCGATCAGGGTTCCCGCTGGGACGCCGAGGACGGAGCCGAGCGGGACGGCGGAGAAGACGATCGACGTCGCGCGGGGCCCGTTCGCCACGAGACGGCCGCCGAGCCCCGCGCCGACCGACCAGAACCCGCCGATCGTCACCCCGACGAGCACCCGCGACAGCAGTACGGCCCAGAACGCCGGGGCCACGACGACGAGCACGTTCGCCAGGGTGAGCAGCGCCATGAACGCGCACAGCATCGTCCGCCGGTCGAACCGGGCGGTCGCGACCGTGACGGCCGGGGCCGCGACCGCCGCCAGGAGCCCGGGCATCGTCATCATCAGGCCCGCCGTCCCGTCCGAGACAGAGAAGTCGGACCCGATCGACGTCAGCAAGCCGATCGGGAGGATCTCGGTGGTGACGATCGAGAAGAACCCCGTCGTCAGCGCCACGACGGCGCACCAGCTTCTGACCATGCGTTCAAGTGCAGCAGCGCGGCCCGCCGGGGTCCGGCGGGTTCGCGACATGGACGTCGCCGGCCGCGTGTCCGGGGTGCTCAGGGGGTCGGGAGTGGGGTCCTCACGCCGTCCACGCGGACGGTCATCCCGCCCTTCGGGTACATCGCCGTGAAGCCGGTGGGCTCGACGTCGCGGGACAGCAGGGTCAGCTCGGTGCGCTGGAGGAGGCGGGCCAGGACGGCGGCGACCTCGGCGCGGGCGAGGTTGGAGCCGATGCAGCGGCGCGCGCCGACGCCGAAGGGCAGGTACTCGTAGCTGGACGGGTGCCGGTAGCCCGGACGGCTCCGGTCCCAGCGCTCGGGCCAGAACGTGTCCGGGTCGGTCCAGATGCGCGGGAGCCGGTGCGTGACGTACTGGCTGTAGACCACCATGTCCCCGGCCCGGACGCGGTGCCCGGCGAAGGCGAAGTCCTCCGCGGCGGTGCGGGCGCCGGCCATCGCGGGCGGGTAGAGGCGCAGCGTCTCGGACGTCACCCAGTCCAGGTAGGGCAGCTCGCGCAGGACGCCGAGCACCGGCGGGCGGCCGCCGAGGCGTTCGGCGACCTGCTCGGCGGCCTTGCCCAAGGCGGCGCCGTCCGACCACAGCGCGTACACCGCCCAGGAGAGCGCGGCGCTGGTCGTGTCGTAGCTGGCCACGATCAGGCTGACCACCATGTCGCGCAGCTCGGTGTCGGTCATGGCGCCCTCGCCGTGCGCGAGCAGGACGCCGAGGACGTCGCCGCCGGGGTCGGCGGCGGAACGGCGCCGGGCGATCTCCGCGCGCACCCGCCGGTCGATGCGCGCGATGGCGTCCCGCGCGCGCCGGCGCACCGGGTTGGGGACGGCCTGGAGCAGCTGCTGCCGGGGCGGCGAGAAGTTCAGCAGGTGGAGCGCGTCCTCCAGGTCGGCGCCGAGCGCGGCGTGCTCCGCGGCCAGGGCGGGCCCGAAGAACCCGCGGACGGTGGAGGCCCGCACCATCGCGCGGAAGGTCGAGTAAAGATCCACCTGCTGTCCTGGACGCCATGAATCGAGCGTCGCGTCGAGCTCTCCCAGCAGGACGTCCAGGTATCCGGCCACCGGCTCGCGGGTGAAGGCGGGCTGCACCAGGCCGCGCCGCCGGTCGTGGCCGGGCCCGTCGCTGACCAGCAGCGCGGTCTCGCCGGCCAGCGGCACCAGCGACTCGAAACCGCCCCGCCAGCGGAACTTCCGCGCATTGGAGAAAAGGAATTCATTGGCCTCCGGGCCGAAGAGGAACGTTACCTTGAGCGGCCCGAACCCGAATTGCGCGACCGGGCCCGAACGGGCACTGAGTTCGCGCATCGCGGGTGCCATGCTCCGGTCGAGCCCACGGGCGGTTCGGAGCTCCTCCAGTGCGCTGAGTTTCATGGCCCACTCCTCCTCGGAGTCGTGTGTGTACGCTCGGTAAAGCGTGGTGAACGGAGCATTCCCACTGTTCATGCCGTGCGCGCCAGGGTCAAGGAAGAAAATGATCTCCCTTGGGCGAGTGTACGGAAGTCGTTTATGCATGTTATCCGTGCGCGCGATTATATTCATTTTGCATTTCAAATTAGGAAAGTCGTCCGGTACTTGCCAGAAGGCTGACGACCAGCAATTCTTCGACGTAATGTCCGGCTGTTGTGGACCGACTGGACCCGTCTTGTTCGAGGGGAGTCATGGATGCATTGCTCACGGCCGCCGGGCCCGAGGCGCAGCTCTCGCGGCTGCTCGGCACCGCGCCGCACCGGCTGGTGGCCGGCTGCGTCACGACCGGGCGGTGGGAGTCCGACCTGCGCGCCTGCCTGGACCTGCTGGCCGACCAGAGCGCCGCGGCCGACGGACTGATCACCGAGGCGGTCGCGCCGGTGGTGGCGGGCGGCAAGCGGCTCCGCCCGCTGCTCGCCCTGGCCACCGCGTACGCGACCTGGTGCTGCGCGCCGGACGGCGCCGCCCCCGGGAGACCCGCGCGGGAGGAGGTGTGCGAGCGGGCGGTCCGGGGCGGCGCGGTCGCCGAGCTGCTGCACCTGGCGAGCCTGGTGCACGACGACGTGATGGACGAGGCGGACGTCCGGCACGGCGCGCCCACCGTCAACGTCCGCGAGGGCAACATCCGGGCGGTGCTGGCCGGCGACTTCCTGCTGGCCCGCGCGCTGGCGGTGGCCGGCGACCTCGGGCCGCGGGAGGGCGCGCTCGGCTGCGCGACGTTCGTCCGGCTCTGCGAGGGGCAGGCCCGCGAGTCCGCGACGCTGTTCGACCCGGCCCGCACCGAGGACGCCTACTACGAGGCGATCACCGGCAAGACCGCCGCGCTGCTGTCGGCCGCCTGCCGCCTCGGCGCGATGGCCGCGGGCGTGGACGCCGCCGCCGAGCAGGCGCTGGCGGACTACGGGCACCATCTCGGGCTGGCCTACCAGCTCGTCGACGACCTGCTCGACCTCACCGGCCCGGCGTACCGGCTCGGCAAGCCGGCCGGGCACGACCTGGTCGAGGGCGTGTTCACCCTCCCGGTGCTGCACGCGGTGCGGGAGCGCCCGCGGCTGGCGGGCCCGCTGGCCGCGCTGCGCGAGGACGCCGGTGATGGAGCGGTCCAGGACGTTCTCGGGGAGGTCCTCGCCTCCGGCGGCCCCGCCTACGCCCGGGCGGCCGTCGCCGAGCAGACCCGGCACGCGGCCGGGGCGCTGTCGGCGGCCGCGGGCGCGCTCACTCCGGCGGGCCACGCGATGCTGTCGGAGCTGGTGACCTGCCTCGCAGGCCGGACCTACTGAGGGGCGGCCCGCGATGACCTCGGCTCCCACGGCCCAGGCGCCTCCGGCGCCCCTCACCGCGCGGCGGTTCCACGCCCTGCGCCCGCCCCAGCAGGTCGCGGCCGTCCGCCGCGGCGGCGGGACGGCCCCGCCGGCCGCCGCCGCCCGGCTGATCGTCACGCTCGGCCGGCCCCGGACCTGCGTGCCCGGCCTGGTCGCGTTCGCGCTCGGCCTCGGCCACGCCCCCGTCTCCCCGGCCCGCGCCCTGCCCGCCGCGCTGCTGGCGCTGCTGGTCGGGTTCTCGGCCAACCTGCACAACACCTACACCGACGTGGAGGAGGACAGCCGCAACCTGCCGGGACGCATGTGGACGCTGTACCGGCTCGGCCTGCGCCGCCTGGCCTGGACGCTCGTCGCGCTCAACGTGCTCATGCTCGCGCTCGCGGCCCTCCACGGCCTCGCCTTCGCCGCCTTCACCCTGGTCGGCCTCGCGGCCCTGCACCAGTACTCCTTCCGCCCGCTCCGGCTCAAGGCGCGCCCGCTCCTCGGCCTGTACGTCTTCGCCCAGGCCGTCATCGGACCGTTCCTGATCGGCTGGTTCGTCGGCATCGGGGACGTGCGCGTCCCGGACCGGGCCGCCTGGACGATGCTCGCCTTCCTGCTCGCCTGGTTCGTGGCGAAGGGCCTGGTGAAGAACGTCCCGGACTACGACGGCGACCGCGCCGCCGGGCTGCGCACCTCCGCGACGCTGTTCGCGTCCCGCCGCGCCGCGGCCCGGTGCGCCGCCGCCGCCACCGTCGCGGTCTACCTCTGCCTGCCGGTCCTGGTGGTCGCCGGGGCCTCCCCGGCGCGGGTGCTCTGGGCCATGCCCTGGACGCTCGTGGCGGCCTACCAGGGGCTCCGTCTCGTACGGGCCCGCGACGCCGCCGCGGCCAACGCCCTCCTGCGCAGCGACATGGCGATGTCCAGCGCGTTCCTCGCGACCATCCTGCTGCTCCAGGAGCCGCACTGGAGCAGCGTCGCCGTGATCGTCGCCGGCGCCGTGCTCATCGCCGGCAGCGACCTGCTCGCGATGGACTCGCGCCGCGACGCCGACGCCGCCGCCCCGCCTCCGACCCCCGACAAGGAGCCCTCCGCCATGGAGCGTCCGACCGCCGCCGACGAGCCTCCCGCCGCGCGGCGCCCCGCCGCCGCGCGGCCCGCCCCGGGCCGCCGTCCCGCCACACCGCAGGCGCTGTTCGACCGCGTCGCCCCCGCTACGACCTGTTCAACTCGCTGCTGAGCGCCGGATCGGACCGGCGCTGGAGGCGCACCGCCGCCCGCCTGGCGGCCGCCGAGCCCGGAAGCCGGGTGCTGGACGTGGCGACCGGCACGGGCAGCCTCGCCGTCACGCTCGCCGAGCGGCACCCCGGCGTCCGCGTCACCGGCTGCGACATCAACGCGGCGATGCTCGCGGTGGCCGAACGGAAGGTGACCCGGCGCGGGCTCATCGGCCGGGTCTCCCTGGAACGCGCGCCGGGGGAGGAGCTGCCCTTCCCCGACGCGTCGTTCGACGCCGTCACCGTCGCGTTCGCCATCGACGACATGGACGACCGGAACCGCTGCGCCGCCGAGATGGCGCGCGTGCTGCGGCCGGGCGGACGGCTCGTCCTGCTGGAGCTCGGCGTCCCCGAGCAGCCGCTGCTGCGGTCGGCCTACCTGGGCGGCCTCGGCGTGATGGGCCTGCTCGGCCGGGCCCGCGGCCTGGACGGCTACCGCCACCTGCGCGAGGAGATCACCACGTACCGGGGCCCGGACGCGATCCGCGACCTGCTGGCCGGAGCGGGCCTCGTCCGCTACGCCCGGACGCCCCTGACCGGCGGCATCGCCTACGCGCACGTCGCCACCCGACCGGAGGACTGATCGAGCATGCAGGTCAACCGCCACATCTACAGCGAGCTGGCCGGCCGGCGCCGCTTCGCCGACGCCGCGGTCGCCGCCCTCGCCGACGCGGGCGTCACCACCGTGTTCGGCATGCCCGCCGAATCGCTCAACGCGTTCGTCGACGCGCTGCGCCGAGACGGCCGCATCCGCCTCGTCGGCGTACGGCACGAGGGCGCGGGCGCGCTGATGGCCGCCACGTACGGCAAGCTCACCGGCGTCCCGGGCGTCTGCGTCGGCACCGCCGGACCGGGCGCCACCCACCTGCCGCTCGGCGTCTTCGAGGCGCACGCCGACCGCGCACCCCTGCTGGCGCTCTCGGGCCAGGTCCCCGTCGAGCAGGTCGGCATGGACTCGTTCCAGGAGATCGACCCGGTGGCGCTGATGGCGCAGACCACCGTCTACAACCGGTCGATCGGGGCCCCGGGCCAGATCCCGATGGTGCACCGCGCCCTGGCCGAGGCGGCGCTGCGCCGCGGCCCCGCCCACCTCGCCTGCCCGTCCGACGTGTTCGCCGCGCCGCTGCGCGGGGCGGCCGTCCCGCGGGCGCGGAGCCTTCCCGGCGCGGGGAGCGCCGCCGACAAGGCACTGCTCGGCGGGGTCGCCGACCTGCTCGGCACCGCGCCGACCGCCGTGATCGTCGGTGCGGTCACCGCTCGGGAGGCGGGCCCCATCGAGGCGCTCGCCGAGCACCTGGGCGCACCGGTGCTGGTGCTGCCCGAGGGGTACCGCTACTTCGCGGCGCTGCCCGACGGGCCCGCGCTGCCGGTGCTGCACGAGCGCGTGGCCGACTGCGTGCGGGCCCTGCGCGGATGCGGGCGGGTGCTGCTGGTCGGCGCGTGCAGCGCCTCGGCCCGCGAGCTGACCGACGGCCACGACGTCGTCCAGGTCGCCGAGGGCGCCGAACGCGCGCGGCCCGGACCGGACGGCTGGATCCGGCTGCTCGGCGAGCCCGCCGAGATCCTCCGGCAGCTCCGCGAGCTGGCGCCGCCGGGCGAACGGACCGGCGGGCTGCTGGGCGCCGTCGGCGACCTGCGCGACGGCGCTCCCCCGCGCCGCTCTGGCAGGTCATCGACCGGGCCCTGCCCGCCGACGCCGTGGTCGCCCTGGAGCCGGGACGTCCGCTGGACGGGGCGCTCAGGGCCCTGCCGGTCCGCGAACGGCTGCTGACCTCGTCCTTCGGGCTGCGGGTCGCGGGCAGCGCGCTGCCCGCCGCGATCGGCGCCGCGTTCGCGCGTCCCGGCCGCCGCACCGTCGCGGTCACCACGGACACCGCCCTCCAGGACTTCGCCGGCGAGCTGCTGACGCTGTGCCGCTACCGCGTCCCGGTCTCGCTGATCTGCGTGGCGGACGACCGGCGCACCGACGTGCGGCGCCTCGCCGCCGCGGCGGGGCTGGCGACCGCCGCGGCCGCCACGCCGTCCGCCCTGGAAGGGGCCCTGACGGCCGCGCCCGGCGGCCCCGAACTGATCCACGTCTCGGGCGAGGCCCTCCTCGGCGCCGAGCCGCGCCGCGACACCACCACTCTCAGCGCGCCCCGCCGCGCCGCCGCCCGCGCCGCCGCCGATGCTCCCACCGGGACGCCGGACGGCCCCTCAGTCGGGACGGCGCTCGCCGAGGTCCTGGCCGAGCTGGACGCCGCCGCGGCGTTCGTCCGCCCCACTCCGGCCACCGAGCCGCTGGCCGGGCTGTGCAAGGCGGCGGGCATCACCGTACGGGCCGTTCGCAACACCGAGTCCGCCGCGATGGCGGCCTCGGCCCTCGCCAAGCACACCGGCCGCCCCGCCCTGTGCCTGACCGGCCCCGACGCCGACACCGTGCTCCAGCTCAACGGCCTCTACGACGCCGCCTACGACCACGCGCCCGTCGTCGTGCTGGGAACGCCCGGCGCCGTGGTCGACGGCACCCTGCTGCTGGCCGGGGCCGCGCGCACACTGCGGCTGGACGGCGCCCCGGGGACGCTCGCCGCCGCCGTGCACGCGCTGCGCACGGCGGCGGCCGGGCAGCCCGTCCACATCGAGATCGACCCCGCCGTCCTGGACCGTCCGGCGGACGGACCGGTGCCCGGTCCCAGACCGCCCGCGCCGTCGCCCGTCCTGCCCGCCGCCCCGACCTCGACCGCGCCGCCGCGCTGCTCGCCGCGGCCCGCCGCCCCGTCATCCTCATCGGGCGCGGCGGGCGCGGCGCCACCACCGAGATCGGCGAACTCGCCGCGGCGCTGGGCGCTCCGGTGGTGACCACCATGCCCGGACGCGGCGTCCTGCCCGACGACCACGCCCACCACGCCGGGGCGATCGGCTCGTCCGGCCACCAGAGCGCGGCCGAGACCCTGGACGAGGCGGACGTGGTCGTCGCGTTCGGGATCTCCCGGCGCGGCGCCTCGGCCTTCGACCTGCCCGGCGACCACCACCTGATCCAGGTGGACCACGACCTCGGCCGGCTCGCCAACGCCTCCCGCGCCGGCCTGCCCCTGCACGGCACCGCCAGGCACACCGCGCAGGCGCTCACCGAACGGCTCGGCGCCGCCGCGTCCCCCGGAGGCGAGCACCTCGGCTTCGCCCGCGCCCGGCACGCCCGCTACCTGGCGACGCGGCGACGGCGCAGCCGCATCCCCACCCGGCCGAGCCGCCCGATCCGGCCGTCCGCGCTCGCCATGGAGCTGGCCGACCGGTTCGCCGGCGGCGGCCCCGCGCCGCTCGTCACCGTGGACGTCGGGCTGACCACCCTGTGGATCTACCGGTACCTCACGGGCCGCCAGGACTTCGTGTGGACCAGCTCGTTCGCCACCATGGGGTTCGCGGTGCCCGCCGCCGCGGCCCTCGCGCCCGGCGCGGACCGGCCGGTGCTCACCGCGGTCGGCGACGGCGGCCTCGCGGTGACGCTCAGCGAGCTCGGCACGCTGGCCGACCTGGACCTGCCCGTGACCGTGGTGGTCTTCGACAACGGGCGGCTCGGCGCGATCCGGTTCGAGCAGGAGATCATGGGCTGGCCCGAGTACGGGTCGGCGCTGCACAACGGCGACCTCGCCGAGGCGGCCCGCGCGTACGGCCTGGCCGCCGAGCGCGTCACCACCATGGCCGGGCTGCGCAACGCGCTGCGCGTCGCCCGCGTGGCCCGCCGCCCGTACCTCATCGACGTCGTGTGCGACGACAACGAGATCCCCGCCCCCGCCCAGCGGCGGCCCGCCGCCGCGCAGATCATCGGCTACGCGCTCGCCCTCGGCCGCGAGGCCGCGCGGGCCGCACGCCCCGGAGGTGCCCAGCGATGACCGGCATCGTCATCCAGTCCCTCGCCGGACTGATGTGGACCCTGGCCTACATCCTGATCATCCTGCGGTCGCGGCGGGACAAGGTCTACGGCGTGCCGCTGGTGGCGCTGTCGGCCAACCTCACCTGGGAGTTCTGGTACACCCTGGTGGAGCTGCCGCCGCACGAGGACCCGGTCAAGCTGGCCGCGCAGTTCGTGGTCAACTTCGTCTGGCTGGTCTTCGACCTGGTCATCCTCGCGCAGACGCTGCGCTACGGGCCGCGCCAGTTCGACTGGCTGCCCCGGGCCGGCTTCTACGCGATGTTCGCGCTCGTCCTCGCCGTCACCGGCCCCACCATCGTCCTGCTCAACAAGGAGTTCGACGACGTCTTCGGGGTCCGCGCCTCGTTCGTGCAGAACCTCGTCATGTCGGGACTCTTCCTGGCGATGCTGAACGCCCGCCGCTCCGCCGCGGGCCAGTCGCTCGGGATCGCGCTGAGCAAGATGGCCGGGACCGGGCTGGCGGCGCTGGGCGTCTTCCTCTACCCGCCCGCCCCGGTGTACGACCACTCGGTCCTGCTGCCCTTCCTGTACGTGGCGATCCTCGTCGTGGACGGCGTCTACACGGCCGGGATGTGGCGGCTCCGCGACGTCCCCGCGCCCGCCGCGCCGGTCGTGGAGAAGGTCGCGGCATGAACGGCCCCTGGCACGTCGAGGTGACCCCGGACTGCATCGCCAGCGGCGTGTGCGTCGGCACCGCCCCCGCCCACTTCGCCCTCGTCGAGGGCCGCTCGGTACCCCGGAACCCGTCCGCCGCCCCCGACCCGCTGCTGCTGTCCGTCGCCGACGCGTGCCCCATGGAGGCGATCCGGGTGCGCGCGGCGGACGGCACGGCCCTCGCCCCCACCGACTGAGAAGGAGACACCGTGGACTACCCGTTCGGAGACGGAACGAGCCTCGCCCTGGAGCCCGAGTACGCCGAAGCGCGCGCGACCTGCCCGGTCGTCCGCGTCCGGCTCCCGTTCGGCGGCGAGGCGTGGCTGGTCACCCGGCACGCCGACGTCCGCGAGGTCCTCACCGACCCGCGCTTCAGCAGCCGCGAGACGACCAGGAACCCCGACGGCCCGCGCTTCACCCCGCAGCCGCTGTTCCCCGCCGGGGTCATGAGCATGGACCCGCCGGAGCACACCCGCATCCGCAGCCTGGTCTCCAAGGCGTTCACCGGCGCCCGCGTGCAGGCGCTGCGCCCCCGCATCACCGAGATCGCCGAGGGGCTCGCCGACGCCATGCTGGAGCACGGCCCGCCCGCCGACCTGGTCACCATGTTCGCGCTCCCGCTGCCGGTCACCGTCATCTGCGAGCTGCTCGGCGTCCCCTACGCCGACCACGGGCGCTTCCGCGAGCTGTCGGACGCCCTGCTGTCCACGACGGCGCTGCCGCCCGAGGAGATCTTCGCGGCGGTCAAGGAGCTCAACCTGTACCTGGCGGGCCTGATCGAGGCGCGCCGGGCCGCGCCCCGCGACGACATGCTGAGCGGCCTCATCCGGGCCCGCGACCAGGAGGACCGCCTCTCCGAGCAGGAGCTCGTCGAGTTCTCCGTCGGCCTCCTCGTCACCGGCCACGAGACCGCGGCGACGCAGATCGCCAACTTCACCTACATGCTGGCCCGCAACCCCGGCCAGCTCGCCGCCCTGCGCGCCGACCCCGCCCTCATCCCGAACGCGGTGGAGGAGCTCCTGCGGCACACCCCCCTCGGCGCGGTGAGCGGCATCCCCCGCGTGGCGACCGAGGACGTCGAACTCTCCGGCGTCACCATCAAGGCGGGCGACTCCGTCGTCCCGTCCATCAACTCGGCCAACCACGACGAGGCCGTCTTCGACAACCCCCACGACCTGGACGTGACGCGGGAGAGCAACCCGCACATCGCCTTCGGCCACGGCGTCCACTTCTGCCTGGGCGCCCAGCTCGCCCGCGCCGAACTCCAGATCGCCGTGCACACGCTCCTGACCCGCTTCCCCGCCCTGCGCATCAGCGCCGACGACGCCGCCCTGCACTGGAAGAAGGGCCTGCTCATCCGGGGCTTCTCCAGCCTGTCCGTCACCTGGTGACGGCCTACTGTTGACCGCCTGCCGCTGACCGGCCCGCGGAACGAGCAAGGCCCAGGACCGGGGACCACGCCCGGCCTGGGCCTTGCTCGGGGAGCGGGGCGGCGGCCGGGGTCAGCGGCGGGCGGCCCGGTCGCGGATGAACTGCTCGGGGTCGTTCTGCGCCATCCTCCGCACAAGCGGAGCGAATTCGCCGTAGCCGGTGAACGAGGCCGCGTACAGCGCCGCGTAGCGGACGCGCGGGTCGGTGTCGTTCAAGGTCGCCGCGATGCGCGCGAAGACCTCCGCGTCGTGCCGTACGGGCGCCGCCAGCCCCAGCCGCAGCACCCGCTGGCCCCGCGCCTTGGCGTCCGGCGCCTCGTCGAGCTGCGCGCACAGCTCCTCGACCGACCACGGCTCCAGCGCCTTGTCCGCCAGCGCCGCCAGCTCGCCGGGGTCGCCGTCGAAGGTGTAGCAGCCGATCCCGAACAGCGCGTCCTCGACGTACACCAGCGCCACGCCGTCCCCGGCCCGCCAGGTGACCCTGCCGTCGGTCCCGGCCGCCCGGTCGCGCTCGATGACGTCCGCCATGGGCCACTCGCGGTCCTGCGCGAACGCGTCGACGTCCTCCACCGTCGTCCCGGAACGCAGGACGCGGCGCCGGGTCCGGACATGATCTTCATTGCGGGGCATGCGGGGCATTGTGCAGGTCGCGGATCCCCTCGCGCCACTCGAACGCGACATCTGTTACCCCGCCGAGCCTCCGCCGTCACCTGGCGTGACCGTCAGCAGGTGGGGCAGGTCGAGCGATCCGGGCGTCAGCGGCACGCCGGTGATCCGCTCGGCGAGCGCCAGCATCCACATGCCCTGGTACGTGCCGTTCCTGCCCTCGGGAGCCCCGCCCACGTCGGAGATCTCCTGGCGCAGCGCACGGGGCGCCTCTCCGGACGCGTCATCGACTCCGGGAGGCCGCAGGACCGTCAGCGGCGTGCCGCCCACCAGGTAGTAGAAGATCGGCATGCTTCTGGCGCACCAGTCGGCGTGCACGACCATCGTGCTCTCCGACAGCCGGCGACGGGCCTCCGGTGTGATCACCGACGAGGGGTGGGATTCGACGACGATGGTCCAGTCGCCCTCCTGGCGGATGGCCGCCGCCGGGGCGTCGCTCAGGGCGGCGGGTCCGGTGGGCGCCCGGCGCGCGTCGACGCCGCAGGCGCGGGCGACGGCGGCGAGGTCGGATGTCCGGATGTAGGTGACGCGGCCGGACGGCGCGAGCCAGTGGCGGGCCAGCCAGCCGTACCGTTCGAGCGGCGCGCCGTCGCCTGCCGCGAGGCCGCGGGAGCCGGCGGGCGGGGCGGGATCGCCGAGCGCCGACAGGACCGCGCCCCGCAGCGGCGGGAGGTCGCCGCGCTCGGCCCGCACCGTGGAACGGGCGGAGTCGATCGCCTGGTGCGCGGCCGCGAGCGGATCGGAGGCCGCGAGCGCCCGGACGGCCCGTACGGCGCGGGGGCGGGCCTCCTCGTCCTGGCCGCTGAGGCTCCGTTCGAGCGCGAGGAGGTCGCCGGCGCCGCGCCCGTTCAGGCCGTTGAGGACCATGGGGTCGTCGGCCAGGCCCGCGACGCCCGCCGCGTACGACGCGGCGGCGCGAGCGGCGCGTCTCAGGGCCGCCGCGCCGGACGTGCGCAGCGCGTAGGCCATCGTCGGCTCGTCGTACGTCAGCGAGTCGTACTCGGGCTGGATCTCGTCGCGTACGTCGTCCGGCCACGTCAGGATCGGGACGATCGTGAAGTCCTCGTCCAGCCATGCGCGCTCGAACGGCCGCCCGAGCACGCGGGCGGACAGCGCGAACATCAGTTGGATCCAGTCGCCGTCATCCCAGGGGAGGCCCGCCCGGAGCCCTTCCAGACAGTCGGGCGCGTCGCCGTGCCGCCCGTCCGGGGCCATCACGTCGAAGGTGGTCAGCAGGCGGCCGTCCGCGCCGTGGCAGAAGCTCGTGTTCCTGTCGATGTTCCAGAACGCGCTGACGGCCCGCCCGTGCTCGGCGACGCGGCGCACGACCTCCGGCAGCGAGCCCTGGTAGCCGTTGATCTCGATCCCGATGACCAGGCCGCCGTCGCCGTCGCCGACGCGGCGCACGGCGACCTGGCGGGTCACGCCTCCGTCGTCGTGCAGCTCTCCCAGGGAGCCGTCCCACGCCTGGTCGAGGACGCCGCCGAAGGCGCGGGCCACCGCGCCGGGGTCGTCCGACTCGACCATCGTGACGCACGCGGCGTCGCCGATGGCGTCGTGGACCCATCCGAACCGTTCGACCTCTGCCTCGCCGTCGTCGCGCATGGCGCCATTGGTAGCAGCGGCGTCCGACAGACCAGCCCGGGCGCGGCTACTCGGACGGGTTGAGTACGGGTACTCAGGCGGACGACCTGCGGCGACGGCGACCATGGAGTCATGTTCGCTCGTCTTTCCGCAGTCGCGGCACGCCGCAGTTCAGGTTGGTTCGGGATCATCCTTCCCGGCCTGTACGCCGGGATGGTGATCGCCGTCACCGTGATGGTCGCCGCGGTGCTCATGTTCGCCGAAGACCCCGGCTTCATCGGGATCTGGCTCGTCTTCGCGACGCTGCCCCTGTCGGCCGTCGCCCTGGCCTTGACCGAGATGGCGGGGGAGCTGCCCCGGCCGTTCGACATGGCGGTGTTCTTCGTCGCGACGACCGGCGTCGGCCTCGTCCAGGCGTGGGTGCTCCGCCTGCTGGTCCGCGGACGGCGCGTGCCCGTCTCACGCTGATCCGCCGGGGCCGCGTCGGCGACGACGCAGCTCACGTTGTCGGGGGCGCCGTGGCCGGTGGCCAGCGCGACGAGGGCGTCGGCCGCGTCGTCGGGGGTCGGGGCCGACGCCAGCGCTGACTCGATCTCGTCCCGGGGGACGACCGCGGACAGGCCGTCGGTGCACAGCAGGTAGCGGTCGCCCGGCAGGACGTCGTGCAGGCGGATGTCGGGGGAGACCGCGCCGCCGCCCAGCGCCCGGGACAGCAGGGCGCGGTCGGGATGCGCGTCCGCCTCCTCGGGCGCGATGCGGCCCTCGTCCACCATCGCCTGGACGAGCGTGTGGTCGTGGGTGATCTGGAAGAAGCTCCCCTCGCGCAGCAGGTACGCGCGGGAGTCGCCGACGTGGACGAGCGCGAACCGCGAGCCCGTCCACAGCAGGGCGGTCAGGGTGGTGCCGCCGGAGGCCGCGGCCTCGCGGACGGCGCGGGCGGCCTGCTCGACGGCCTCGTCCAGGACGTTCAGCAGGTCGCCCGACGCGGTGTCCAGGCCCGTCAGGGCGTGGACGGCGGCGGCGCTCGCGGCGGCGCCGCCGGGGCCGAAGCCGTCGGCGACGGCCAGGAGGCCGTCGCCCGCGCGGGCGCAGTCCTGGTTGGACTCGCGGACGAGCCCGGTGTCGGTGCGGGCGGCGTGGTCGAGCCGGAGCTGCGCGGTCACGTGGGTCTCCTTCCTCGCCAGGTGGTCGACGAGGAACGCGGCGAGATCGCGGCGGGCGGCGGTGCCGGCCTCGACGTCCGCCCAGTACGCCCGGACCTCCTCCGCCGCCTTCGCGGCCGGCAGGTCGCAGACCGCCCGGATGCGGGCGAGGGGCATGCCGAGGCGGCGCAGCCAGGCGACCAGGCGGGCCCGTTCGAGCTGCGCCGGGTCGTACAGCCGGTACCCGGACGCCGGATCGACGCGCGCGGGGGAGAGCAGCCCGAGGTCGTCGTAGAGGCGCAGCGCCTTCGGCGACAGCCGTGCCGCCCTCGCGAACGCGCCGATCGTCAGCAGTCCCATGCGTTCCTCCTCGTGGGGGACGCCTCCGATGCTGGGCTCTGCCCCAGGGGCAAGGTCAAACCTCAGCCGGCGAAGCCGTCCAGGAACCGGTCGAGCAGGCGGGCGAACTCGCGGCGCTCCTCGGCGGTCCAGCCGTCGAGCGCCTCGGCGATGTGCCGGTGCCGCGTCACCCGGGCGGCCTCGACGACGCCGCGGCCCTCGTCGGTCAGCTCCAGGCGGATCCGGCGGCCGTCCTCCTGCGAGGCGACCCGGCGGACGTAGCCGGACTTCACGGCCTCGGCGACGATCCGGCTGCCCCGGGACGCGTCGACGCCGAGGCGGGCGGCGACGAGGCCGACGCTCATCTCCTGGCCGGGGCCGTCCGGGCCCTCGTCGATCACGTCCACCAGATGCAGGATCTGGAGGTCCACGGGGAGGTGGTGCTCGCGCAGCGCCGCCTTCCCGAGCCGCTGCCGCGACATCCCGCGGCGCAGCCGGACCATGTTCCGCTCCACGGCGGTCACCGGGTCGTCCATGCCGCCGAGTCTAGCGGGACGGTTGCGTTCCACATGTGTGTGCTCTTAGCATCTAAATGCTTTAGTCAGCTAAGTGAGGAGCGCACATGAACGTGCCCATGGGACGGCGCGAGCGGCTGCTGGTGTTCGGCGGGCTGCTGCTCGCGGGGCTGATGTCGTCCCTGGACGCGACCGTCCTCGGCACGGCGCTGCCGACGATCGTCGGCGACCTCGGCGGCCTGGACCGGCTCGCCTGGGTCTCCACCGCCTACGTCCTCGCGACCAGCGTCGCCGTCCCCCTGTCGGGACGGCTGGGCGACCTGTTCGGCCGCAGGCCCGTGCTGCTCGCCGGCCTCGCCGCGTTCCTCGCGGGGTCGGCGGCGTGCGGCGCGGCGCCGACGATGACGCTGCTGATCGCGTTCCGCGTGGTCCAGGGCGCGGGCGCGGGCTGCCTGCTCAGCTCGATGTTCGCGCTCACCGGCGAGCTGTTCGAGCCGCGGGAGCGGGCGCGCTACCAGGGCTACTCGGCGATCGTCTTCGCCGTGTCCAGCGTCGCGGGCCCGCTCGTCGGCGGCCTCCTCACCGACCACGCGTCCTGGCGGTGGGCCTTCTACCTCAACCTGCCGCTCGGGCTCGCCGCGCTCGCGACCACCCTGCTGTTCCTGCGGCTGCCGAAGCCGAAGGGGCGGCCCCGGGTCGACTACCCCGGCATCGTCCTGCTCGGCGGCGCGGTCACCTGCTTCACCCTGCTGACGAGCTGGGCGGGCGGACGGTACGCGTGGGCCTCGGCCGAGACGCTCGGCCTCGCCGCTGCGACCGCCGTCCTGCTCGCGCTGTGGCTCCTCGCCGAACGGCGCGCGGCCGAGCCGGTGATCCCGCCCCGGCTGTTCCGCGACCGCTCGTTCGCGATCGCGTGCGCGGTCGCGGCCGTCGGCGGCGCGACGGGCTTCGGCCTCGCCACGTACCTGCCCATGTTCTTCCAGGTCGTCGGGGGCGCGGGCGCCACCGAGTCGGGCCTGCTCCTGCTGCCGATGATGGCGGCGCTGCTGGCGTCCTCGTCGCTCGCCGGGCGGCGCATCGCCCGGACCGGCCGCTACCACCGGCTGCCCGCCGCGAGCATGGCGGTCAGCGCCGCCGGGGTCGCGCTGCTCGCCACCATGGACACCGGGACGGGCCTGGTCGCCGCCGGGGCGTTCATGGCGGTCCTCGGTTTCGGCGCCGGCCTGTCGCAGCAGGTCGTCCTGCTCGTCGCGCAGAACTCCGCGCCGCCGCGCGACCTCGGCGCGGCCAGCTCGGGCGTGTTCGCCGCCCGGATGGTCGGGACCGCGGCCGGGATGGCGGTGTTCGGCTCGATCGTCTCCGGCCGGTTCGCGGCCGAGGTCGGGAAGCGGGTCCCGGCCGGACGGGTGCCCTCGTTCGACGACGCCGTCCGGCCGGAGGTGCTGCGCACCCTTCCCGCGCCGGTCCGGGACGGCGTCGCCGAGGCGTTCGCGCACGCGTTCTCGGTGCTGTTCGCCGCGTCGCTGCCGCTGCTGGCCGTCGGGCTCGCCGCCGCCCTCCTGCTCAGGCACGTCCCCCTCGCCGAACGCGGCCCCGGCCGGCCGGGCGGGGAGCCCGACCGGCCCGGGGCCGCGGCGCGCGAGGGGGCGGACGGCTGAGGCCCGCTACTTCACCTCGCGGCGGGCGAGCCGGACCGCGCCCGCCGCGAGGGGGACCAGCAGCCACACCGCCAGGGACGTCCCGACGCGGGCCCACTCCTCACCGCTGACGCCCGTCTCGTACAGCACGTTCAACGTCTGGTTGGTGTCGAGCCAGCCCGCCGGGCCCTTCAGCCTGTCGATCATCTCGCCGAGCGTGCTCCAGAGCGTGGGCAGCAGGAAGTACAGCACGATCGAGACGGCCGGGTTCATGAACAGCATCCCGAACGCCACGCCGATCGCCAGCGTGACCACCGCGAACAGCACGGCCGTGGCGAACAGCGAAGGCGGCAGCGACCAGCTCCCGCCCGACAGCCCGGCCGCGCCGCCGACCGCGCGGGCCAGCACCGCCACCGCGCCGCCGAACGCCGCGAACGCCGCCGCCAGGCCCGCCCCGGCCAGCAGCTTGGCGGCGAGCACCCGCTCGCGCTCGGGCACCAGCGCGAACGTCGTCAGCGCGGTCCGCTGCGACCACTCGCCCGTCACCGCGAGGATGCCGAGGACCGGCAGCAGCAGCGCGACCCCGGTCTGCGACGCCACGAACATCTCCCGCAGCGACTGCTCCTCCTCGTCCATCGCGAACAGCACGACCGGCATCATCGCGACGGCCGTCAGCCCGATGAGGACCAGCAGCCAGCGCCCCGCGCGGGTGTCGGTCATCTTGCGCAGCTCGACGGCGACGAGCCGTCCGAGCGGCGGCCGGGGCGGGTCGAGCAGCGCGCCCGGCGCGGTCGCCTGGGCGGTCGGCGCGGTCATCGGACGTCCTCCTTCTCCGTGGCGATCCGGGCCGGGACGGGGGCCGCGGCGGCCGAGCCGTTCGCTGCGGGCGGCGCGGCGGGTGCGGGCGGCGCGGTGAGGGACAGGAACAGCTCCTCCAGGCCGCCCCCGCCGGCTTGGCGCAGCTCCAGCAGGACGGCGCCCGCCGCGGCGGCGGCCCGTCCCACCGCCTCCGGCGTCCCGTCCACGACGAGCGCGCCGCCCTCCGCCGGGCGGGCCCCAGCCCGGCCGCGGCCAGCGCGGCGGCCAGCGCCCCCGGATCCAGCGCCCGCACCAGCGTCCCCGCCGGGCCCGACAGCAGGTCGTCCTTGGTCCCCTCGGCGGCCACCCGGCCGTTCGCGATGACCACGAACCGGTCCGCGACCGCCTCGACCTCCCGCAGCAGGTGGGACGAGAGCAGCACCGTCCCGCCCCGGTCGGCGAAGTCGCGCAGCAGCCCCGCATCCAGAAGATCCCCTCGGGGTCCAGGCCGTTCGCGGGCTCGTCCAGGATCAGCACGCTCGGGTCGCCGATCAGCGCCTGCGCGATCCCGAGCCGCTGCCGCATCCCGAGCGAGTAGCCGCCGACCCGGCGCCCGGCCGCCTTCGGCGACAGCCCGACCGTGTCCAGGGACCGCTTCACCCGGTCCTGCTCCACCCCGAGGATCCGCGCGGTCAGCGCCAGCGTCTCCCGCCCCGTGCGGCCCGCGTGCTGCGCCGCGGCGTCGAGCAGCACCCCGACGTGCCGCCCCGGATTGGCGATCCTCCGGTACGGCACGCCCTTCACGGTGGCGCTCCCGGCCGTCGGCGGCGTCAGCCCGCAGATCATCCGCATCGTGGTCGACTTCCCGGCCCCGTTCGGGCCGAGGAAGCCGGTCACGGTGCCGGGCTCGCACCGGAACGTCACGTCCCGGACCGCGTCGACCTCTCCGTAGCGCTTCGTCAGGCGTTCAACACTGATCATGCATCCAGCGTCGCAAGCGCGGAGGGCCCGCCGCGTCGGCCGATGGTCGGCGCCGCCGCGACCGAAGTCGAAGCGCCCCGGGCCGAAAGGCCATCCCGTACGGCACGGCGGGACCGGACGGTCGGCGGGGCCGTACGGCACGGCGGGACCGGACGGTCGGCGGGGCCGGGGCGCCCGCGGGCTCACCCCGCCGGGTCGGCGGTCCCCGCGTCGTGGACGAGCAGCGCGATCTGCACGCGGTTGTTGAGCTCCAGCTTGGTCAGCAGCCGCGACACGTACGCCTTGACGGTCGCGACGCTCAGCGACAGCTCGCGGCCGATCTCGCTGTTGGTGCGGCCCCGGCCGACGAGCGCCGCGACCGCGCGCTCGCCCTCGCTCAGCCGCCCGAGCAGCTCGCGGGCCCGCTCGCGGCGCGGATCGACGCCGGTGTCGGCGACGTAGGTCATCATCTTGCGCAGCACGGCGGGCGACATCATCGGCTCCCCGGACGCCACCTGCCGGATCGCGCGGACGATCTCCGCGGGCGGGGTGTGCTTGAGCAGGAACCCGCTCGCCCCCGCCCGCATCGCCCGCAGGATGTGGTCGTCGGTGTCGAACGTGGTCAGGATGATGATCTCGGGGGGCTCCCGGCGCGCGCGCAGCCGCTCGGTCGCGGCGAGGCCGTCCAGGCGCGGCATCCGGATGTCCATGAGCACCACGTCCGGCCGGTGCTCGTTGACCGCCGGGACGACCTCCGCGCCGTCGGCGACGTCCGCGACGACCTCCAGGTCCTCCGCCCCGGCCAGCATCATCGACAGGCCCGCCCGGACGAGCGCGTCGTCGTCCACGATCAGCACGCGGGTCGGAGAGTCCATCCGCTCACTCTACGGGCCGGGCGCGCTCCCGATCACCCCGGCGGCGCCCCGTCCCGGCGCCCCGTCCCGGCGCGGCCGTGGAGGCGCGGGGGAGGAGCGTCACGCCGAGGGTCTGGTGGGCGGGCGTCCCCGGACGGCTTGAGCGCGCCAGGTCCAGCAGGCGCTCCACCGCGAGGCGGCCCGCCTCGGCGCCCGGCACGCGCAGCGCCGTGACGTCCGGCATGGCGAGGCCCGCCG
Source organism: Actinomadura sp. J1-007 (assembly GCF_009793335.1). Taxonomy (GTDB): domain Bacteria; phylum Actinomycetota; class Actinomycetes; order Streptosporangiales; family Streptosporangiaceae; genus Spirillospora; species Spirillospora yumaensis. The sequence goes on from NZ_WING01000002.1 coordinate 746,776, forward strand.
CCGACAGGTCGTCGGCGCAGGCGAGGCTGAGGTCGCCGGGGGCGCGCAGGCCCTTCATGGTCATCCGGTGCAGCAGGCCGAGCAGGACCGTGCTGCTGTAGGCGACGACGGCGGTGCAGCCGGAGGCCGCGACGGCGTCGAACGCCCGGGTCCCGGCGTCGAACTCGGGCGGGTACGGCCCCGAGGCGGCGATCTCGGCGTCCGGCATGGCCCGCCGCAGCTCGCGCAGGCGCCGCCGGTCCAGCCACGACCCCTCGGGGCCGCCCAGGTACGCGACGCGCGCGTGGCCGAGGGCGGCGAGGTGGGCGCCGAGCCCGGCCATCCCGCCCGGGGTGTCGATGACCACCGAGCTGACGCCGCGGACCCGCCGGTTGAGGGTGACCAGCGGGAGCCGCCGGGCGGCCTCGGCGAGCCGGGCCGCGGGCGCGGCGGGGCCGACGGCGGCGAAGCCGTCCACCCGGTCGGCGAGCCGTTCGAACAGGGCCTCCTCGCGGGCGGCCGACCCGTCGGTCACCACGACGATCAGCTCGGACCCGGCCTCCTCGGCGGCCTCCTGCGCGCCCGCGATGATCGGGGCGTGGAACGGGTTGGCGAGCGAGGCGACGGCGAAGGCCAGCAGCCCGGCGCGGCCGGTGGCGAGGGCGCGGGCGGCCGGATGGTGCCGGTAGCCGAGCCGTTCGGCGGTGGCCAGCACCCGCGACCGGGTGGCCTCGGAGACCATGCCGGGACGGGTCAGGGCGCGCGACACGGTGGAGGCCGACACCCCCGCCTCACGTGCGACGTCGTCCAGCCGCGTCATCGCTTGCCCCCTTCCGGCCGGTATCCTATCGTGCAAGCGCTTGCAGCTCACCTGCTGCAAGCGATTGCACCTCTGAGGAGCATGGATGGTCACAGATGCCGGGCAGCGGGGCCCGTCGAGCCCGCCGGGCCGCGCGCGGCCCTCGACGCTCGACCGCTTCTTCAAGCTGAGCGAGCGGGGCACCTCGGTCCGGACCGAGGTGGTCGCGGGCCTCAGCATGTTCCTCGCGGCGGCGTACGTCGTGGTGGTCGTGCCCGGCATGCTCGCCGACGCCGGGGTGCCCCGCGCGGCGGCCACCACCGGCGTGATCGTCACGGTGGTCCTGGCGACGCTGTTCATGGGCCTGTACGCCAACCTGCCGTTCGTGCTCGCCCCGGGCCTCGGCGGCGTCGCCCTCGTCGCGGTCACGCTGATCCAGCACGACCAGGTGCCCTACCCGGTCGCGATGGGCATGGTGTTCTGGTCCGGCGTGGCGTTCCTGGCGCTGACCCTGCTCGGCGTCCGGCAGCTCGTCACCCGCGTCATCCCCGACTCGGTGCGGCTGTCGATCGGCGCGGCGATCGGGCTCTACATCGCGATGCTCGGGTTCCGCTCGGCCGGGCTGATCGAGTTCGGGCCGAAGGGGATGAAGCTCGGCGACCTCGGCTCGCACTCGGCCTGGCTCGCGATCGGCGGCCTGGTCGTGGTGACCGCGCTCGCGTCCCGCAAGGTGCCCGGCGCGCTGCTGATCACCATGGTCGCGCTGACCGTCGTCGCGATCCCGCTGGACGTGGCCAAGGTGCCGGACTCGCTGTTCGAGCTGCCCGCCGGGCTCGGCCCGGTCGGGTTCGAGGTCGACATCCTCGGCGCGCTCAAGCCCGACTACCTGCCCTACCTGTTCGCCCTGTTCGCGGCGGAGTTCTTCTCCACGACCGGCGTCGTGCTCGCCGTCGGCGAACGGGTCGGGCTCGCCAACGACAAGGGCGAGATCCCGAACGTCAACAAGCCGTTCCTCGTCGACTCGGTCAGCGTGATCGGCGGCTCGGCGATCGGCGGGCCGAGCGTCACCACCTACCTGGAGTCGGCCGCGGGCTCGGACTCCGGCGGCCGGACCGGGCTGACCTCCGTCGTCACCGGCGGCCTGTTCGCCGTCCTGCTGCTGCTCACCCCGCTCGCCACCATGATCCCGCAGGCCGTCACCGCGCCCGTGCTGGTGTTCATCGGGCTCGGGATGCTGGCCGGGCTCCGCAAGGTCGACATGTCCGACCCGACCGACGCGATCCCGGCGGCGCTCGTGGTGGCCTGCACGCTGTTCTGGGGCAACTTCGGCACCGGCATCGCCGCCGGGCTGACCGCCTACGTGCTGATCAAGGCCGTGGCGGGACGGTTCAAGGAGATCCACCTCGGGATGTGGGTCATGCTGCCGTTCCTCCTCTACTTCTTCTACAACTCCGTCCACTGATCGGGGGATCAGGTGCACGACATCCGCATCCGCGGGGGCCGGGTCGTCTCGGTCTTCACCGGCGAGACCTTCGAGGCCGACGTCCTCGTCACCGGCGAGACGATCACCGGCGTCGTCCCGCCGTCCGCGCCCGGCGCGGCGCGCGAGGAGCTGGACGCGGCCGGGAGGCTGGTCGTCCCCGGCTTCCTCGACGCGCACATGCACGTCGAGAGCTCGTTCCTCACGCCCGCCGCGTTCGCCTGGCTGACGCTGCCGCGCGGCACCACCACCGTCCTCGCCGACCCGCACGAGATCGTCAACGTCGCGGGCCGCGAGGCGATGCGCTGGATGGTCGGCGCGGGCCGGGCGACGCCGCAGACGCAGCTGTGGGGCGTGCCGTCCTGCGTGCCCGCGCTCGCCGGGTTCGAGCACTCCGGCGCCCACCTGGACGCCGCCGACGTGGACGAACTGCTCGGCTGGGACGGCGTCCGCGCCCTCGCCGAGGTGATGGACTACCGCGCGGTCGTGTCCGGCGACCCGCGGATGCACTCGATCATCGGCGCGGCCCGCGACCGGGGCGTGATCCTCGACGGGCACTGCCCCGGGCTGTCCGGCGAGGAGCTGAGCCGGTACATGGCGACCGGGATCGACTCCGACCACACCAAGAACACCCCCGAGGTCGCCGTCGAGAAGGCCCGGCTCGGCATGACGGTCATGCTCCAGGAGAAGTGCCTGGAGCCCGAGGTCGCCGCCGCGCTGCTCGCGCTGCCGATGCTCCCGCCGTTCTGCCTGGTCACCGACGACCTCGCCGCCGACCACATCGCCGCGCGGGGCCACCTGGACCACATCGCCCGCACGGCCGTCGCCGCCGGGCTGCCCGCGCTCGACGTCCTGCGCGCCCTCACCTGGACCCCGGCGCAGCGGCTGCGGCTCCCGGACCGGGGCGTCGTCGCGCCGGGCAAGCGCGCCGACCTCGTCCTGCTGGACGGGCCGCTGGAGGACTTCGCCGTCCACACCGTCCTCGCGGGCGGGCGCGTCGTCGCGGAGGGCGGCCGCGCCGCCTACCCCGAGCCCCGCCCGGAGGGCCGGCCGTTCAGCGGGTCCGTGCACGTGGACGGGCTGCCGGACGGCGAGTACGCGTGGCGGGTGGACCTGCCGGACGGGCCGCACCGCTTCCGGGCGCTGCGCGTCAACCCGGTCGACACCTACACCGAGCCCGCCGAGATCGAGCTCGACGTGCGCGGCGGCGTCGTCGCGTGGGAGGGGCGCGCCGCGCTGTGCTGGGTCCGCAACCGGCACGGCCGCGACCACACCGCCTGCGTGCCCGTGACGGGGATGGACCTCGCGGACGGCGCGGTCACCACGACGTACGCGCACGACAGCCACAACCTGGTCACGCTCGGCACCACCCGCGCGTCGATGCGGGCCGCCGCCGAGGCCGTCCTCGCGGGCGACGGGGGAGTGGCGGTCGCGCGCGGCGGGACGGTCACCGCGCGGCTGCCGCTCGGCGTCGGCGGCGTGATGTCGGCCGAGCCGGCCGCGGCCGTGGCGGACGCCTCCCGCCTCGTGCGCGAGGAGCTCGCCGCGTGGGGCTGGCGGCACCGCAACCCGTTCATGAGCGTGTCCACCCTGACGCTGGCGGTCTCGCCGACCGTGAAGATCACCGACCTCGGGCTGGTGGACGTGCTGGCCCGCGACTGGGCCCCGCGGGTCCTGGACGGATGCCACTGATGCGCGCACGCAAGGGCGCGGCGCCCGGCCACGGCGGCGTCGAGCTGGCCTACGAGGAGCTCGGCCGCCCCGACGCGCCGGGCCTGCTGATCCTGCACGGCCTCTACACGCGCGGCTCGTCGTGGCGGCCGATCGCCGAACGGTTCGCGGACCGGTTCCGCGTCGTGCTCCCCGACCAGCGCGGGCACGGCGCGAGCGGCAAGCCGGACGGCCCGTACGACCGGGCCGCGTTCGCCGCCGACGCCGCCGCCCTGATCGAACGGCTCGGCCTCGGCCCCGCCGTCGTCGCCGGGCACTCGATGGGCGCCATCACGTCCTGGATGCTCGCGCACCGCCGCCCCGACCTGGTCCGCGCGTTCGCCGCCGTCGACATGCACCCCGACACCACCCGCACGCCCGACCAGGCGCGCACGCGCGCGTGGGTGGAGGGCTGGCCGCTGCCGTTCCCGTCGTGGGACGCGTTCTTCGGCTACTTCGGCGAACGGGTCGGCGCCTACCTCGCCCCCTCGTTCGTCCGGGACGAGAGCGACGGACTCGTGCCGGTGTTCCGCCGCGAGCACGTCCTCGCCTGCCGCGAGGACTGGACGGCGCACTCCTACGAGCCCGAGCTGCTGGCCGCTGCCCGCCCGGCGCTGCTGGTCAAGGGTTCGCTGTCGGACGTCACGGACGCGTCCCTCGACGCGGTCGCCCGCGTCCTGCCCGACTGCTCCGTGGCGACCGTCGAGGACGCGACGCACTACGTCCCCGCCGAGCAGCCCGAACGCCTCGCCGACGCCCTGGAGCCGTTCCTGGCCCGCTTCGCCTGAGCGGGCGGCGGGTACGCCCCGCCCATGCCCCTCCGCGCGGCGCGGTCCCCTCCCGCGCGCCTGCCCGCCCGCGTGTTCCTGGCCGGGCAGGCGGTGTCGGCGCTCGGCGACGGCCTCGCGCTGCTGGCCGTCCCGCTGCTCGTCCTGCGGCTGACGCACGACCCGCTCGCCGCCGGGCTGGCCGCCGCGCCGCGCGGGATCGGGTACCTCCTCGCGGGCGTCCCGGCGGGCCCGGTCGCCGACCGGCTCAGCCCCTGGACGACCCTGATCGCGTCCGACGCCGTCCGGACGGCGGTCTTCGTCGCGCTGCCGGTGCTCGCCTGGTGCGGCGGCGCCCGGCTGTGGCTCGTCCTCGCCCTGGCGTTCCTGTCGGGGGCGGCCACGGTCTTCTTCGACGCCGCCCTCGCCGTCGCCGTCAAGGACCTGTTCCCCGGGCCCGGCCTGCTGCGCGCCAACTCCGCCCTGGAGGCCGCCGCGCAGGCGTCCCAGGTCGCCGGTCCCGCGCTGGTCGGCGTCCTCGCCGCCGCCGTCGGCCCGGAACCGGCGCTGCTGCTCAACGCCGCCACGTACGCCGTGTCGCTGGCGTCCCTCGCGGCCGTGGCGCGCCGCCGCCCGGCGGCCCGTCCGGCGCGGGCGGACGGGCCGGTGCGCGCGTTCGGGGAGGGCGTCCGGTTCGTGCTGGCGTTCCGGCCGCTGCTCGTGCTGACCGCCCTCCAGACGATGGTCAACCTGTGCCTCGCCGTGGACACGCTGATCGTCTTCCTCGCCCGCGTCACCCTCGGCCTGTCCCCGGCGGCGGTCGGCGCCGCCGTCGCGGCGGGCGGCCTCGGCGGGCTCGGCGGCGCGCTCGCCGCGCCCGCCCTGGCGGCCCGCCTCGGCCCCCTGCGGGCCCTGTCGGCCGCCATCGGCGTCGCCGCCGCGTCCCTGCTGGCCATGGGGCTCGCCACCGCCTGGTGGGCGCTGCTCGCGGCGAACGCCGTTCAGGTGTGGGCGGTGACCGTCGCGAGCGTCGTCAACCGCGCCACCCGGCAGGCGTGGATCCCCCGCGAGCTCATGGGCCGCGCCACGACGGCGGTGCGGGCGCTGTTCCTCGCGGCGACGCCGGTCGGCGCGGCGGCGGCCGGGGCGCTCACCGGCGCCTGCGGGGACGACCCGCGCCCGGTGTTCCTCGGGGCGGGCCTCGCCGCCGGCGCGCTGATCGCCGCCGGGTGGACGGCCGCGCTGCGCCGCTACGACACGTCCGCCCTCGCCTCGGCGGCGGACGGGGCGCGGCCGGTCACGCGTCCGGGAGGGGGAGGCGGGCGGCCAGGCGGAAGCGGCCCTCCGGGCTGAGGCCGTGGTCCAGCGTGCCGCCGATCATGCCGACGCGCTCGGCCAGCCCGACCAGCCCCGCGCCCGCGCCGGGCAGGGCCGGCGGGCGCGGGCCCGGCGGCAGCGGGTTGTCGATCTCGATGGCCAGGAACGGCCCGACCGCCTCGACCGTCACGCGCACGCGGGCGCCCGGGGCGTGCTTGCGGGCGTTGGTCAGCCCCTCCTGGACGATCCGGTAGGCGTGCCGCCCCACGCGGGCCGGGACCTTCTCCGGGTCGGCGACCCGTTCGTCCAGCGTCACGTGCGCGCCCGCGCGGCGCGACTCCTCGACCAGCGCGGGCAGGTCCGTCAGCGTCGGCTGCGGGCGCTCCGGCTGCGCGCCCGGCGCGGCCTCGCGCAGCACGCCGATCACCTCCCGCAGGTCCTCCATCGCCTCGTACGCGCTGCGGCGGATGACCCCGGCGGCGCGGCGCTGCTCGTCCGGCGCGTCGGCGCGGAACTCCAGGGCCCCCGCGTGGACGGCGAGCAGCGAGATCCGGTGGGCGAGGACGTCGTGCATCTCGCGGGCCAGCCGCTCGCGTTCGAGCAGCCGCGCCTCCTCCACGCGCAGCCGCTGGCCCTCCTCCGCCTGCCGGGCCCGCTCGGTGAGCGACTCGACGAGCTGGCGGCGCGAGCGCACCAGCATCCCGATCGCGACGATCACCGCGTAGACCAGCAGCACCACGGTGACGCTCTCGACGTACTCCCGGTCCGTGCCCGCCAGCCGGAACGTGACGAGCACCCGGACGGCGTTCAGCCCGGCGACGGCCAGCGCCACCCGCCACGGGCGGTGCGACGCCAGCGTGAACAGGCCCATCGCCGTCGCGCCCATCGCCGAGGACGCCAGCAGGTCGCCCACCGACAGCAGCAGGGCGACCTGGACCGGCCACCGGCGCCGGAACAGCAGCAGGACCAGGCAGGCCGCGCCCCCCACCGCCAGGTCCGAGGGCAGGTGGACGTGCTGGCCCGGCATCGGGTCCACCTGCGCCGAGCGGAGCATGAGCAGGCCGAGCACCACCGCGACGGCCGTGACCGCCGCGTCGGACGCCCTCTCGCGCATCGCCGGCCGGAGTCTCACCAGGCCAACGCTACCCAGCCCGCGGTACGGGGAGACCTCGCCAAGGTCGCGCCCGCATCGACTTTGGTCCACGGACGGGCCCCGCGCGGCCGTCACCGCCCCCGGGCGAACTCCTCGTAGGCGCCGGCCACCTCGTCCGTCGGCCCGTCCATGCGGATCACGCCCGCCTCCAGCCAGATCGTCCGCTCGCAGGTCTCGCGGATCGTGCCCAGGCTGTGGCTGACGAGGAACACCGTGCCCGCCTGCTCGCGCAGCTCCCGCACCCGCTCCTGGCTGCGCCGCCGGAACCCCGCGTCGCCCGTCGCCAGCGCCTCGTCGATCATCAGCACGTCGTGGGTCTTGGCGGCGGCGATCGCGAACCGCAGCCGCGCCGCCATCCCCGACGAGTACGTCCGCATCGGCAGCGAGCTGAAGTCGCCGCGCTCGTCGATGCCGGAGAAGTCGACGATGTCGTCCGCGCACTCCCGGACCTCCCGCGGGCGCATCCCCATGGCGAGGCAGCCGAGGACGACGTTGCGCTCGCCCGTGAGGTCGTTCATCAGCGCCGCGTTGACGCCGAGGAGCGCCGGCTGCCCGTCGGTGTAGACGCGGCCCTCGTGCGGCGGCAGCAGGCCCGCGACGGCGCGCAGCAGCGTGGACTTGCCCGAGCCGTTGCTGCCGATCAGGCCGATCGCCTCGCCCCGGTAGGCGGTGAAGCTCACGCCCTTGACCGCGTGCACCTCGCGGACGGCGGGGGACCGGCGGCGCCGCAGCAGGCGGCCGAGCGCCGACGGGGCCGGGCCGCGTCCCGCCGCCGAGCCGTGCACCCGGTAGACGATGTGCAGCCCGTCGGCGATGACGGTGGGAACGCGCGTCTCAGCCACGTCCGTACTCCTTCTCGGCCTGCCAGAAGAAGAGGTAGCCGCCCGCGCCCACCGCGGCGGTCCACGCGAGGACCAGCGGCCACGCGTGCGCGGGCAGGCCGGACCGGGGCACCGAGTCCATCAGGGCGTACCGCATCAGGTCGATGAACAGCAGTGCCGGATTGGCGTTCAGCAGCGCGGCGGCCCAGCCCGGGGCGTGCTCGGTGAGCCCCCGCAGGTCGTAGAACACGCCGGAGGCGTACATCCAGGTCCGCATCGCGAACGGCATGAGCTGCGCGGCGTCGGTCTCCCGCGCGCCGATCCGCGCCACGGCCATGGCGAGGCCCGCGTTGAACGCCGACTGCGCCGCCAGCACCGGGACGACCAGCAGCCAGCGGGCCGTGACCGGCTCCCCGGACGCCACGACGATCACCATCAGCACGGCCATCGAGAACAGCAGCTGCTGGAGCTGGAGCAGCGTGGAGGCCAGCGGCAGGCACGCCCTCGGGAAGTGCAGCGCCCGGATCAGGGCGAGGTTGCCCTGCACCGCCCGCGTCCCCGCCAGCACGGCGCTCTGCGTGAACCCGAAGACGAACACCCCCGTGCACAGGAACGGCACGAAGCCGTGCGTCCCGTGCCGGGTGCCGAGCAGCAGCCCGAAGACCAGGTAGTAGACCGCCGCGTTCAGCAGCGGCGTGATGACCTGCCAGAGCCCGCCGAGCCGCGCGCCGGTGTGCATGGCGTTCAGCCGGGCGGTGGCGAACGCGGCGATGAAGTGGCGGCGCGACCACAGCCGCCGCCCGTAGACGGCCGGGCCGGGCCGGGACCCGCTCACCGTCAGCCCGTACCGCGCGGCCAGCTCGGCGGGTCCCACCTCCGTGTCCGGGGCCCGCGTCGCGGCGCCGGCCCGCTGTCGTCCGCTCACGTCGGTATCCTTCCCGGCATTTCACGACAGAACGCTACCGTCCCGTCGTCCCGTTCGACGGTAGGGCAGGGCCACGTCGGAACGCAACCGTTTCGTCGTGGCGGGCGCGTACCGCCGTGCCGGTAGGGTGAGGCCATGCCAGCCGATCCCCGGGCCTCCCGGCGTGCCCCCGCCGGAGCCGCCGTGCTCCGGGAGGACATCACCGAGGCCATCCGGCTCGCCGTCCTGGAGGAGCTCGCGGCGCACGGCTACGGGCGGATGTCGATCGAGGCCGTCGCCCGCCGGGCCGGCGTCGGCAAGACCGCCGTCTACCGGCGGTGGCCGTCCAAGCTGCGGCTGGTCATCGACGTGGTGTCGGCCGTCGCCGTCCAGGACGTGGCGATCCCCGACACCGGCACGCTGCGCGGGGACGTCCGCGACCTGCTGGGCAAGATCGCCCGCGCGCTGCGCGACCCGCTGGCCACCCAGATCGTCCCCGACCTGCTCGCCGAGGCGGCCCGCAACCCCGACATCGCCCGCACCCTGGAGGCGGCGCTCCGCGACACCCAGCAGAGCGTGGTCACCGAGGTGCTCGGCAACGCGGCGGCCCGCGGCGAGCTGCCCGCGGGCGCCGACGCCGACCTGGCCCTCGACCTGATCACGGGCCCGCTCTACTGGCGCCTCGCCGTGGCCCGCACCACCCTGCCCGCCGACTACCTGGACGACCTGGCCGCCGCCACCACCGCCGCCCTCACCGCGCCCCGCACGACTCGGGACGGCTAAGGGGCTCCTCCAACGCCCCAAGCCATCGCGCGAGTGCGTTGACTGTCCGGGGGAGGCGAGGCCGAAGGCGAGCCTCCCCCGGACAGATCGCGAAGCGATGCAGCACTCGCAAAGCAGCGGTCAGGACGCGAGCCGCCAGGCGAGCGTCCTGGGCCGGGGCTTCAATTAAGCGCTGTGCCCGTGACCGGGGCGCCGAGGGCGCTGCCCTTGAGCCACTCGGTCCAGGACTTGGCCCAGGGGGTCGGGCCGTTGCCGAACTGGAGCTTGCGGGTCGTGCCCGTGACCTCGATGATGTCGCCCCGGTTGGTGAAGTCGAAGAACCACTTGGCGTCGTCGGGGGCGGCGTTCACGCAGCCGTGGCTGACGTTGGAGTTGCCCTGCGAGCCGGTCGACCACGGCGCGGAGTGGACGAACGTGCCGCTGTAGGTCATGCGGACGTTCCACTTGGTCGGGATCCGGTACGCGCCGGGGTCGCCGGTCGTGGCGGAGTCCATCACCATGCTCGCGGCCTTCTCCTGCGCGATCATGACGCCGGTGTAGCTGTCGTCGCCGGGCTTGCCGAGGCTGACCTTCATGGTCCGCTCGGTGCTGCCGCCGTTGGTCACCTTCGCCCGGTGCGTCTCGGCGTTGATCGTGGTGATGTGCCTCGGGCCCACGGTGAACGTGAGCGTGCGGTCCTTCATGCCCCAGAGGCCGTCGCCCGCCTTCAGGCCCGCCAGCCTCGCGACGACCTTGACCTTCTCGCCGGACGGCCAGTACTCGCGGGGCCGGAAGTCGACCTCCTTGTCGCTGATCCAGTACCAGGCGCCCTCGACCGGCTTGGACATGCGCACCTCAAGGGCGCGCTCCACCGCCTGCTTTCCGGCCTTGGTCGGCACCGGCTGGGTCAGCAAGAGCTGGACGGGCATCCCGACGCCGACCGTCTCGCCCTCCAGCGGCGACATCCCGCTCTCCAGCTTCTTGCGCGGTGTCAGCGTCGTGAACGCCGCCGTGGCGTTGATCTGCTTGCCGCCGTCGCCGGTGCCGCGCGCGGTGACCGTGTAGGACGTCGCCGGGCGCAGCGGACGCGTCGTCCGCCACGACTTCCCGTCGGGCGCGAGGGCGCCCTCGGCCTTGTAGCGGCCCTTGGCGTCGGCGACGGTCACCGCGGTGACCTTGGCCTTGTCGGCCTTCACCGTCACCGGCTGGTCGGGCGACACCTGCCTGGCGCCCTGCGCCGGGCTGATCGCGAGCGTCCCGGCGGGACCGCCGTCCTTGCCGCCGTCCTTGCCGCCGTCGCCGTCGCCCCCCGACGAGCAGCCGGCGGCGACCGCCGCCGCGCAGACGATCGCCACTCCCGCGAGCCCGGCCCGACCCTTGAGCACCTTGGAACTCCTCATCGCTCGACACGGGATTCCCCCCGTTCGCCAGAGTATGCGGCGTCGCGCCCCGATCTGGTCGGGACGACGGATACGCGGCGCGCGGAGGAGGCCCGGAACGGGACGGACCGTGCGGCCCTCCGGGGAGGGGCGCACGGTCCGCGACCGGCCGGTGGAGCGGCGTGCCTAGGGCGAGGCGATGCGCTCGATGCCGGGCGGCAGCTCCGCCGCCGCGGCGCGGTCGAGCAGGTACAGCGTGGCGCGCCGCCCGCGCGCGCCCGCGACCGGGACCTGGACGGGGCCCGCGCCCGACAGGCCGAGCCGTACGGCCTTGGCCTTCGACGAGCCCGCCGCCAGCACCCACACCTCGTGCGCCGCCCTGATCGCGGGCAGCGTCAGGGACAGCCGCGTCGGCGGCGGCTTCGGGGCGCCGCGCACCGCGACGACCGGGCGCTCGTCGTACAGCGCGGGCATCTCCGGGAACAGCGACGCCACGTGCGCGTCCGGCCCGACGCCGAGCATCAGCACGTCGAACGACGGGACGGGCCCGTGGTCCTCGGGACGGGCGGCGGCGCGCAGCTCGGCCGCGTACCGTTCGGCGGCCAGCTCCGGGTCGCCGTCGTCGGGGCCGTCGCTCGCGGGCATCGGGTGCACCCGCGCCGGGTCGAGGCCGACGTGCGAGAGCAGCGCGTCGCGGGCGCCGGTCTCGTTGCGGTCGGGGTCGCCGGTCGGCAGGAACCGCTCGTCGCCCCACCACACGTCCAGCGCGCGCCAGTCGATCGCGTCGCGCGCGCCGGTCGCGGCGAGCGCGGCCAGCACGGCGGTGCCGACGCCGCCGCCGGTCAGCACGACCGACGCCGACCCGCGCGCCGCCTGCGCGTCCACGATCCGCGTCACCAGCCGCGCCGCGACCGCCTTGGCCAGCAGCTCCTGGTCGCGGTGGACCAGGACCGTCGGCGTCACGACTCTTCCGCCGGCTTCTTGCGGGCCGCGCGCGGCTTGGCCGTACGGCTCGCGGAAGCCTTGCCCTCCGACGTCCCGGCCGACGTCCCGCGCGCGGCGCCCTCGGCGGTCGCGGCGCTCGGCGAGTCCGACACCGGGTCGGCGGCGACGCCCTGCGACGACCCGGCCGCCAGGTCCTTGGCGAAGCGGACCGCCGCCTCCTGGTAGACCTCGTCGGGGTCGAGGCGGCGCAGCTCCTCGGCGAGCAGCTCGGGCATGTGCCGCCGCATCAGCGACACCTGCCGGTCGGGCTGGCCGGTCCGCGACAGCGTCGCGACCCGCCCGTCCGGGCGGGAGATGCCGAGCTCGCCGGACTCGGTCGCGAGCCGCACCCCGGTGATCCCCGGACCGTCCGACACGGCGCGGCCGACCGGCACGCCGAGCCGCACCGACAGCCACGCGGCCAGCAGCTCCGCGCTCGGGCTGTCGGGCTCGGCCGCCACCTCGCCGGAGACGATCTCGTCGTGGTCCTGGTCGAGCGCCGCCGCGAGCAGCGACCGCCACGACGTCAGCCGGGTCCACGTGAAGTCGGTGTCGCCCGGCTGGTAGCCATTGGCGAGCTGCGCGAGCGTGCCGAGCCGGTCGCGGGCCGCGTACGAGTCGGTCACGCGGCGCTGCGCGAGCCGGCCGAGCGGGTCGGCCGACGGCACCTTCGGGACCTTGCCGCCCGGCCACCACGTCACCACGGGCGTGTCGGGCATCAGCAGGGGGACCACCACCGAGTCGGCGTGCTCGGCGAGCGGCCCGTACATGCGCAGCAGCACGGTCTCGCCGGGGCCGGTCTCGCCCATCCGGATCTCGGCGTCCAGCCGGGAGGAGTTGCCGCGCGCGTCGCGGGAGATGACGGTCAGGACGCGGCAGGGGTGCTCGCGGGCCGCCTCGGTGGCCGCCCGGACCGCGTCGTACTGCGCCGACTCGTCCGTCACGATGATCAGCGTCAGCACCATGCCGATCGCCGGCCCGCCCATCAGGTGCCGGGCCTGCGTCAGCGCGTCCTGGATGCGCCGGGTGGTGGTGTCGGTGAGATCGATGTTCATCGCTAGAGTCGCCTCCAAGTACGGCCGTCGCGCGCCATCAGCTCGTCGGCGCTGTCGGGCCCGTAGCCGCCGGACTTGTACTGGTCGAGCGCGCCCTGCGCGGCCCAGTACTCCTCGATCGGGTCGAGGATCTTCCAGGACAGCTCGACCTCCTCCTGCCGGGGGAACAGCGGGGGGTCGCCGATCAGCACGTCGAGCAGCAGCCGCTCGTACGCCTCGGGGGACGCCTCGGTGAACGACTCGCCGTAGGCGAAGTCCATGTTGACGTCGCGGATCTCCATCGAGGTGCCCGGCACCTTCGACCCGAACCGCACCGTGATGCCCTCGTCCGGCTGCACCCGCATCACCAGGGCGTTCTGCCCGAGCTCCTCGGTGTCGGTGTGCGAGAACGGCAGGTGCGGCGCCTGCTGGAACACCATCGCGACCTCGGTCACGCGGCGGCTGAGGCGCTTGCCGGTGCGCAGGTAGAACGGCACCCCGGCCCAGCGGCGGTTGTCGATGTCGAGCTTGACGGCCGCGTAGGTCTCGGTGTGGGAGTCCTTCGGGATGCCCTCCTCGTCCAGGTAGCCGCGGACGTTCACGCCGCCCTGCCAGCCCGCCGCGTACTGCCCGCGCGCGGTGGAGGTGGCGAGGTCGCCCGGCACCCGCACCGAGGACAGGATCTTGGCCTTCTCGGCGCGGACGGCCTCGGCGCTGAACGAGGTGGGCTCCTCCATCGCGGTCAGCGCGAGGAGCTGGAGCAGGTGGTTCTGGATCACGTCGCGGGCGGCGCCGATCCCGTCGTAGTAGCCCGCGCGCCCGCCGATGCCGATGTCCTCGGCCATCGTGATCTGCACGTGGTCGACGTACGACCGGTTCCAGATCGGCTCGAACATCGTGTTGGCGAACCGCAGCGCCAGGATGTTCTGCACCGTCTCCTTGCCGAGGTAGTGGTCGATCCGGAAGATCGACTCCTCGGGGAAGACGCGGTGCACGGTGTCGTTGAGCTCCTGCGCGCTCGCCAGGTCGTGCCCGAACGGCTTCTCCACGACGACCCGCCGCCATGCCCCGTGGCCGCGCTCGGCGAGGCCGCTGCGCTGGAGCTGCTCCACGACCTGGGGGAAGAACTTCGGGGGATCGACAGGTAGAAGGCGTAGTTGCCGCCGGTGCCGCGGCTCTCGTCCAGCTCCTTGACCGCCATCGCGAGCGCGTCGAACGCGCCCGGGTCGCCGAACTCGCCGGGCACGAAGTGCATGCCCTCGGCGAGGTGCTCCCAGACGTCCTCGCGGAACGGGGTGCGCGCGTGCTCCTTGACGGACTCGTACGCGATCTGGCGGAAGTCCTGGTGGTCCCACTCGCGGCGGGCGAAGCCGACCAGCGAGAACCCCGGGGCAGCAGCCCCCGGTTGGCCAGGTCGTAGATCGCCGGCAGCAGCTTCTTGCGCGACAGGTCCCCGGTCACGCCGAACAGCACCAGCACGCACGGTCCGGCGACCCGTGGCAGGCGCTTGTCGCGCGGATCGCGGAGCGGGTTGGCGGTGGTCACGTGGCGGCCCCCTCTTCTCGCACTATGCCGTGGACCGTTCTTGCCCACTGACTCGTCCTGCTATCACTACGTGTCGCCGGTGACGGCGGACTCATGCCCCTCCTCGGGCCGCGTCGAGCAGCCGGGCGAGGCCCGACCACCGGTTCTGCAGGTGCAGCCGGACCACCGGGCGGCCGCCGCCCCGGGCCGCGCGGGCGTCCGCGAGCGCCTGCGCGAGCTGGACCGCGCCCAGCCGGTGGTGCCGGTCAGGGACCGGCACGTCGCGGACGACGTTCCCGGTCACCATCAGGTATACGCCCTTCTCTTGATGATCATTCCCGAACGCGGGGTAACGGCAACCCCAGGCGACCGTCACGGGGCGGGCACACCGCGCGGCGAGCAGCCCCGCGAGCCGCCTGACCTGGGTACCCTGCCCCCGCGCCTCGTCCGGGTCGAGGTAGGCGACGATCGACAGGTGCCCGCGGCCCCCGGCGCTCCCCGCCCGCCCCGCCACCGCGTCCAGCACCGCGGGCAGGTCGCCCGCCCCGGCGAACGCCGCGTCGCTCGTGTGCACCTCGACGGCCCGCCCCGGATCGCCGTCGCTGAACAGCGCCCCGCCGCCGGTGTCGCCGCCGGGCGTGTTCGGCGCGCCGGGCGCGCCGGGCGGAGCGGAGGCGCCGGACGCGGCGGGCACGGCGGGCGCGACGGGCACGGCGGGCACGACGGACGCGGCGGGCGCGACGGGCGGGCCGAGCGGGTCGACGCCGAGCAGGTACGCCGCCACCGCGACGGCGTACTCCCACACGACGAGCTGCGCCGCCGGGGGACCGGACACGGTCGCGTCGTCCTGCCGCGGCCGGCCGTCCAGTGTGACGAGGAACATGTCGCCGGTCGGCAGCACGGGCATCCCGCCGCGCTGGACGATCGGCAGCAGCCGCCCGCCCGTGCCCTCGGCCAGCAGCGGCGCGATCCAGTCGGCGAGCCCCGGCACCGCCGCCGCGTACCCGCCGAGCACGACGCTCTCGCGGCCCGCGCGGACCGCGCCGCCGAGGATCGCGCCGAGCACCAGCCCGGGGTTGTTCTCCGGCCTGGTGAGGGACGGCAGGACGGCGGTCGCCTCGTCCAGCAGCGCGCCGACGTCGGCGCCCGCCAGTCCCGCCGGGACCAGCGCGTACGGCGACAGCGCCCCGAACACGGTCGGCCTCGGCGCGTCGAACACCGGGTGCCCGGCCTCGGCCGCGTCCTTCGCGTGCGCGGCGCCCGGATCGGCGACGATCACGAACCGCCGGGCGATCTGGCCGGGGGAGAGCCCCGCCTCCTCGAACGCCCGCAGCAGGACGCGGCGCAGCATGTCGGTCGCCGGATCGTCGCCGGTCACGACGACGAGCGTGCGGAGCAGCCGTTCGCGGTCGCCCGCGACGCGCAGCAGCGCGCCGGGCTCCGGCCCGTCCAGCACGGTCAGCGGCGACCGGCGGGCGGCGCCCGCGGAACGCGTGCCGCCCGCCGCGGCCTCGGCGGCCTCCCGGTCCAGGGCGTGCCGGACGATGAGGTCGGCGGCCCGCGCCGGCGCGCCGCGGCCGAGCAGCGCGACCTCGGTCACGCCCGCCTCCCGCGCCTCGCCGCGCAGTGCGGCGATCCGGCCGGTCAGCGCCCGCGCGGGCCCCGGCTGCCCCGGCCAGCACAGCGCGCGGCCCTCGACCGCCGCCGCGGCCGACGACGGCCACAGCGCCGCGTCCTCCGACGCGAGCCGTACGGGGACCTGGTCGATCCACAGCCGGCCGAGCACCCGCTCGGCGGCCTCCCGGATCGGGCCGCGCGCGGTGATGGACGTCTCACCGGAGACGACGGAGGTGAAGCTCATCGGGTGGTCCGCTGCGCCCCGGCCACCGCCCGCACCGCCTCGGTGAGGCGGCCGAAGCCGGAGACGGGCTCGCGCAGGTGCAGCCGCACGACCGGCAGGCCGCGCTGCCGCAGCGCCCGCACCTCCGCGAGCGCCCGCGCGAGCTGGAGCTTGGCCAGCCCGTACGGGCGGCCGGGGATCGGGTGCGCCGCGAGCGCGTCGCCGGGCGCCGGCTCGCCGGTGATGACCAGGAACGACCCGTTGCCCGGCCCGTCCTTGTGGATCGGCCCGGTCGCGTGCGGGAACCCCGGGCCCGCCCCGTACACGACGGGACGGCCCGCGCGGCGCGCGAGGGACGGCGCGAGGTAGCGGCCCGAGAAGTCGCCCGACAGGTACGTGGTGACCGCGAGGTAGCCGTCCTTCGGCAGCGTCCCGAGCAGCCCGTCGAGCACCGCGGGCAGCGCGCCCGCGCCGAGCAGGCCGACGCCGGGCGCGCCGCTCGGCCCCGGCACGTCGGCGTGCACCTCGATGCCGCCGTCCACGAACGAGGGCTCGCCGCCCGGCAGCGGCCCGGCGCCCGCCGCGCGCAGCATCGTCGCGGCGTCGTCCTCGGCCTCCTGCACGACGGTGCTGCCCGCCTCGAACGGGTTCACGCCGAGCAGCCAGCCCGCCACCGCCGTCGCGTACTCCCACAGCAGGAACTGCGCGCCGAGCGGCGCCCACAGCGAGGTGTCGGCGTCCTCGTGCGCCGCCGCCCTCGGGTTGATCGCGACGCCGTGCACGTCGGGGCAGCCGGCGGGGCTGCCGGGCGGCTCGAACGCCAGCACGCCCCGGCGGCGCTTGCCGGTGCCGACCGACAGCAGCTGCGAGATCCACGCCGACAGCGCGCCGGGCCCGCCCGGCTCGCGCAGCACCACCTTGTCGCGCGCCATGCCCTCCGGGCCCTGCTGCGCGCAGCCGCCGAGGATCGCGCCGAGCAGCAGGCCGGGGTTGTCGTCGTTCCCGGACAGCGACGGGGCGAGCGCGCCCGCCTCGTCCAGCAGCCCCTCGGCGTCGGCGCCCGCGAGCACCGCCGGGACGAGCCCGTACGCCGACAGCGCGCCGAAGTGGCCGGGCAGGTACGGGTCGGTGAGGCCGATCCGGTAGCCGCACTGGCGGGCGAAGTCGTGCAGCGGGCTGCCGTGGTCGGTGATGACGAGGAACCGGCCCGCGATCTCGCGCTCGGACATGCCGTGCCGCCGGAACGCGTCGGCGAAGATCCGCCGGTACGCGTCGCCCTCCAGCGACACGCCCGACTTGCTGGCGAGGACGACGAGCGTCCGGTCGAGCCGTTCGAGGGCGAACGCGAGGGCCGCGGTGTCGCCGCCGTCCAGCACGGTCAGCTCGCCGGAGGGCGCCCGGCCCGGCGCGCCGTGCGCGCCCGGGGCCGCGGCGGCGGACGCGTGCGCCTCGACGATCGCCTGCGCGGCGAGGCTCTCCGCGCCGACGCCGATCAGCACGACGTGGTCCAGGCCGGAGTAGCGCGCCTCGGCGACGAGCCCGTCCACCTGGGCGAGCAGCCCGCGGGACGCGGACGGCAGGTCCAGCCAGCCGAGCCTGCTGTGGTCGACGGCGCGCCGCCCCCACAGCCGCGGGTCCTTGGCGGCCAGCGCGCCGGGCACGCCGCAGTCGACGAGGTAGTCCCGCGCCAGCAGCGCCGAGTCGAGGACGTCGCCGCGCGTCAGTACGTCGAACCGAGACACTATCCCTCCTAAGCCCCATCGTTTCAGGAGAGAACGCCCATTCGCGACCGACTCCTCGATCTTCTGGCCGGTGATATGACTCGCCGGTCGCCGGCACGCACCCCGGTGAGCACTCCGCAGGGCCGCGCACGGCGCGGCGGCGCGGGGACGGCCCGTCAGGACGGCCCGGCGGCGGTCAGCCGAGCGCCTCGGCGAGCTGGGCGACGCCCTCCGCGCGGTCGCGCAGGTGGAGCCGGACGACCGGACGGCCGAGCGAGCGCAGCGCCCGCTGGTCGCCGAACGCCTGGGCGAGCTGGAGCTCGCCCAGCGTGTACGGCCTGCCCGGCACCGCGACGTCGGCCTCGTTGTGTCCGGTGACCTGGAGGAACGACCCGTTCCGCGGGCCGCCCTTGTGGTACTGCCCGGCGGTGTGCAGGCACCTCGGACCCCACCCGAACGTGACGGGCGCCGGATGCTTGCGCACCTCCGCGCCGCGGGACGCGAGCAGCGCCCGCAGCCGTTCGGCCCCGGCGTCGCCCGAACGGTCCAGGTACGCCATGACGGCGAGGTAGCCGCCGTCGTCGACGCCGTCCAGCACCGCCTCCAGCACGTCCGCGAGGGACTTGGCGCCCTTCAGCGCCTCCTCGGGCGCGTGCACCTCCACCGCGCCGGAGACCAGCGCGGGCGGCCGGTGCACGACGGTCGGCGCGGCGCCCTCCTCGGCCCGCAGCAACGCGGCGGCGGCCTCGGCGGACGTCCGCGCGTCGGGCCGGTCGAACGGGTCCACGCCGATCACCCGGCACGCCACCGCCGTCGCGTACTCCCACAGCAGGAACTGCGCGCCGAGCGGCCCGGCGACGCTCAGCCCGGCCTCCCGGACCGCCGCCTCGCGGGTCCCGGATCCGCGGCCCGGACCGGGGTCGTCGGGACGGCCGCCGAGCACGACGCGGCGCACGTCCGGCGCGAGCTCGAACCCGGGCGCGTCCACGCCCTCCACCACGACCGGCAGCAGGCCCCTGCCGTCCTTGCCGGTCGACTCGGCGACGAGCTGCTCGGCCCAGCCGCCGAACCCCGGCAGGCCCGAGCCGTGGTCGGCGAGCACCAGCTTGTCGCGCCCGCCGAGCGCCGACGCGCCGAGCGTGGCGCCGAGCGCCAGCGCCGGGTTGTCGTACGGCTGCGCGAGCGCGGGGGACAGCCGCTCCGCGTCGTCCAGCAGCGCCTCCACGTCGGCGCCCGCGAGCGCCGCGGGCGCCAGCCCGGACGCGGCGAGCGCCGAGTAGGCGCCCTCGACGCCCGGGTCGGCCCGGACGACCCGGTGGCCCGACTCGGCCGCGAGCCGTTCCAGCGGCGATCCCGGGCCGGTCACGACGACGAACCTGCGGGCGAGGCCGGCGCCGGTGATCCCGGCGTCGCGGAACGCGCCGTCCAGCACGCGGTGCAGCGCGTCGGTCTCGACGGTCTCGCCGCTCCGGTCCGACACCACGACCAGCGTCCGGTCCAGCCCGTCCCCGCCGGCCACCCGGGCGACCTGCCCGGGTCGGCCGTGTCGAGAACGGTCAGCTCCACCCCGGCCGCGGCGGCGATCGCCTCCGCGGCGACCGCCGACCCGCCCGTGCCCGCGAGCACGACCCGGTCGAGGCCCGCCTCGCCCGCCGCCTCGGCCAGCTCGCGCAGCGGCCCGAGCAGGGGCCGCGACGTCGCGTGCAGGTCGAGCCAGCCGAGCCGCCGGCCCGCGCCGGCGGCGGCCGCGTCGGGGCCCCACAGGTTCGCGTTCCGCGACGTCAGGGAGCGCGGAACGCCGTCGGAGACGAGACGGTCGAGGACCGTCTCGCTCTCGTCGAGGACGGCGCCTCGGATGGTGACCGAAACCCCTCCGGCGGTCACCAGCGAGGTCACGCGCGGGCCCCCTCGGCCTTGTCCTCCAGTTCGCGGGCGATGGTGCCGAGCAGTTCCTTCCAGGACGCCTCGAACTTCTCGACGCCCTCGTCCTCCAGCACCCGGACCACGTCGTCGTAGTCGACGCCGGCGTCCTTCAGCGCGGCCATGTGCGCGCGGGCGCCGTCGTACGAGCCGCGCACCGTGTCGCCGGCGACCCGGCCGTGGTCGGCCTCGGCCTCCAGCGTCGCCTCCGGCATCGTGTTGACGGTGCCGGGCGCGACGAGCTCGTCCACGTACAGCGTGTCGGGCAGGTCGGGGTCCTTCACGCCGGTGGACGCCCACAGCGGGCGCTGGGGCCGCGCCCCGGCGTCCTTGAGCGACTTCCAGCGGTCGGTGCCGAACTTCTCCTCGTACAGGGCGTACGCGAGGCGCGCGTTGGCGAGGCCCGCCTTGGACCGCAGCGCCTTCGCCTCCGCCGAGCCGATCTTGTCGAGCCGCTTGTCGATCTCGGTGTCGACGCGGCTGACGAAGAACGAGGCGACCGACGCGAGCCGGGTCAGGTCGCGGCCGTTGTCGCGGGCCTGCTCCAGCCCGGCGAGGAACGCGTCGATGACCTTCCCGTACCGCTCCAGCGAGAAGATCAGCGTCACGTTCACGCTGATGCCCTCGGCGAGCGCCCGGGTGATCGCGGGCAGCCCCTCCTCGGTCGCCGGGATCTTGATGAACAGGTTGGGCCGGTCGACCAGCCACCACAGCGCCCGCGCCTCGGCGACGGTCTTCTCGGTGTCGCGGGCGAGGCGCGGGTCGACCTCGATCGACACCCGGCCGTCCAGCCCCTCGGTGCGGTCGTAGACGGGGCGCAGCACGTCGCAGCCCCACCGGATGTCGTAGGTGGTGATCGCGCGGGACGCCTCCTCGACGTCCACGCCGCGCACCGCCAGGTCGCGGACCTGCTCGTCGTACGCCGAGCCCTTGGACAGCGCCTTGGCGAAGATCGTCGGGTTGGAGGTGACGCCGACGACGTGCTTGTCCTTGACCAGGCTCGCGAGGCCGCCGGAGCGCAGCCGCTCGCGGCTGATGTCGTCGAGCCAGATCGACACGCCCTCGTCCGAGAGCTTCTTCAGGTTCTCACTCATCGCTTTTCTCCTCGTCGAGTTTCGCGGGTCCGGGGGGTGGGGCGGCGGACCGTCCGGCCAGGCCAGGCCCGGCCGGGCCGGGTCGGGTCGGGTCGGGTCGGGCGCCGGCCGGGGCCCCGGTGGAGCCCCGGCCGGTGGCGCGGGCCGCCGCCCGCCGCCCGGTCAGTTGCCGGTGGTCGAGCCCTTGCCGGCGCTCCCGGCGCCGGCCTTGATCAGGCTGGCCTTGGCCGCCGCGACCACGCGCTCGGACGTGATGCCGAACTGCTGGAACAGCGTCTTGTAGTCGGCCGAGGCGCCGAAGTGCTCCAGGCTCACCGACTCGCCGTCGTCGCCCACGTACGCGCGCCAGCCGAGCGCGATCCCGGCCTCCACCGACACCCGCGCGCGGACCGCCTTCGGCAGCACCTGCTGCTTGTACGCGTCGTCCTGCGCGTCGAACCACTCGACGCACGGCATCGACACGACCCGCGTCGGGGTGCCCTCGGCCTGGAGCGCCTCGCGGGCCTCCAGCGCGAGCTCGACCTCGCTGCCGGTCGCGATGATGATCACCTTCGGGTGCCCGTCGGGCGCGTCGGCCAGCACGTAGCCGCCCTTCGCCACGCCCTCCGCGGACGCGACGCCGTTGCCGCGCTCGATCGTCGGCAGCTTCTGCCGCGTCAGCGCCAGGCCCGCCGGCCGGTCGGTGTGCTCCAGGATCGTCCGCCACGCGACGGCCGTCTCGTTGGCGTCGGCGGGACGGACCACGTCCAGGCCCGGGATCGCGCGCAGCGCCCACAGGTGCTCGACCGGCTGGTGCGTCGGGCCGTCCTCGCCGAGGCCGATCGAGTCGTGCGTCCACACGTACGTCACCGGCAGCTTCATCAGGGCCGCGAGCCGCACCGCCGGGCGCATGTAGTCGCTGAAGATCAGGAACGTGCCGCCGTACGGGCGGGTGCCGCCGTGCAGCGCGATGCCGTTGAGGATCGCGCCCATCGCGTGCTCGCGCACGCCGAAGTGCAGCGTGCGGCCGTAGCGGTCGCCGGGGAACTCCTTGGTCTGGAACTCCTCGGGGATGAACGACGGCTCGCCCTTCATCGTGGTGTTGTTGCTCTCGGCGAGGTCGGCCGAGCCGCCCCACAGCTCCGGCAGCGCCGGAGCGAGCGCGGCGAGGATCTCGCCGGACGCGGCGCGCGTCGCCAGCGCCTTGCCCGCCTCGAACTCCGGCAGCTTGGCCGTCCACCCGTCGGGCAGCGTGCGCTGGGCGATGCGGTCGTACTCGGCGGCGCGGCCGGGGTTGGCGGCGCGCCACTTGCCGAACGCGTCGTCCCACGCGGCGTGCTCGGCGCGGCCGCGGTCGGACACGGCGCGCGCGTGCGCGAGCACCTCGTCCGGCACGTCGAACGACGCCGCCGGGTCCATGCCGAGGATCCTCTTGGTGGCCGCCACCTCGTCGGCGCCGAGCGCCGAACCGTGGATCTTGCCCGTGTTCTTCTTGTTGGGCGCGGGCCAGCCGATGATCGTGCGCAGCGCGATGAACGACGGGCGCGACGTCTCGGCCTTGGCCGCGGCGAACGCCTCGGCGAGCCGGCCGAGGTTCTCCTCGTACTCGCCGTCCACCGTCCAGTCGACGTGGTGCACGTCCCAGCCGTACGCCTCGTACCGGGCCCGCACGTCCTCCGACAGCGCGATCGCGGTGTCGTCCTCGATCGAGATGTGGTTGTCGTCGTACAGCAGGACCAGGTTGCCGAGTCGCTGGTGCGCGGCGAGGGCGCTCGCCTCGTGGCTGATGCCCTCCTCGATGTCGCCGTCGGACGCGAACGCCCACACCGTGTGGTCGAACGGCGACGCGCCCGGCTCGGCGTCCGGGTCGAACAGGCCGCGCTCGCGGCGGGCCGCCATCGCCATGCCCACGGCGTTGGCGATGCCCTGGCCGAGCGGCCCGGTCGTCGTCTCCACGCCCGCGGTGTGCCCGTGCTCCGGGTGGCCGGGCGTCAGGCTGCCCCACTTGCGCAGCGACTTCAGGTCGTCCAGCGTCATCGGGTAGCCCGACAGGTAGAGCTGGATGTACAGCGTCAGGCTGGAATGCCCGCAGGACAGGACGAAACGGTCGCGGCCCGCCCAGTTCGGGTCGGTCGGGTCGTGCTTCAGGAAACGCTGGAAAAGAAGGTAGGCGGCCGGTGCCAGGCTCATGGCCGTCCCGGGGTGACCGGAGCCGGCTTCCTCGACCGCGTCCATCGCGAGGGCGCGGATCACGTCCACCGCCCGCCGGTCCAGATCGGACCACTCAAACGTGCTGATGTCCCCACTCACGGAACGCCAGGCTCCTCTCGAACCACATGTAGCGATGTACGGTCACGCGGCACGGCCGATCCTCGCGTCCGCGGCGGTTCCGCCGCCGCGGCGCGGGCCGGGCCACGCGTTCTTCCTTCGGGTCTCGGAGCCGGGCCGCCCCGGACCGCCGCCGTGCGCGCCCGTGCGGGCGCCGCGGGACGTCCGGCGCGATCGCCCCCCGTTCGGCCGCCGGTGCGCGGCCGGCGAAGATCATGCCGTGCCCTTTCCGAGCCTACCGCGCGGGCGGCCCCCCGGCCGGGGGCGGAGAACGGCGGCCGTGCCGCCGCCGCGCGCCCGCCGATCCGCTCCTTTTCGACCCTTGCCCGATCGCTTCCGCGACTAACCCCCCGCCCGGGTGATCTCGCGGGGAGGCCGGGCTCGCCCGCGCGGCCGCCGGTCGGCCCCGGCCGGACGCGCGCGCCGGGCCCGCGGTGTAGCGCGGGTCACGTCCGGCCCGGCGCGCGCGGCGCGTCCGGTGCCCCGGTGCTCGCCTCCCGGAGGGGTCGCACTAGAGTGATTGCGCGGTTGGCGACAGCCGCCGCAGTCGCCGCCACCGGCCCGGGCGCGGCCCGATCACGGGGGCGCACCGTCCGAGGCGGTACGCGACTTCTCCTGCCTAGTTGGACGTGGACCCGATTGTGACGGTGCTCAGTAACAAGCCCGGGGTCGAGCTGGACGACCAGGTGCCGGGGGCGCCTGCGCTCCCCGCCCCCCAGCCGGTCGCCGAACCCCGGTCGGTCGGCGCGAGCGTGCGCGCCTACGTGGCGCTCACCAAGCCGCGCGTGATCGAGCTGCTCTTGATCACCACCATCCCGGTGATGTTCCTGGCCGCCGGGGGGACGCCGCCGCTCGGGACCGTCCTGCTGACGTTCGCGTTCGGGGCCCTCTCGGCGGGCGCCGCCAACGCGATCAACTGCTACATCGACCGCGACATCGACGCCAAGATGCGCCGCACGCGGCGCCGCCCCCTCGCCCGCGCGCAGGTCACCCCGGCCCGCGCCCTGGTGTTCGGGATCACGCTCGCCGCGGCGTCCACGGCCGGGTTCGCCCTCACGGTCAACCTGCCGTCCGCCGCCATGTCGCTGTTCGCGATCCTGTTCTACATCTTCGTGTACTCGCTGCTGCTCAAGAGGCGCACCTCGCAGAACGTCGTGTGGGGCGGCATCGCGGGCTGCATGCCCGTGCTGATCGGCTGGTCGGCCGTCACCGGCCGCCTCGACTGGGCCCCGTTCGTGCTGTTCGGCGTCGTGTTCCTGTGGACGCCGCCGCACACCTGGACGCTCGCCATGCGCTATCGCGAGGACTACGCGATCGCGAAGGTGCCGATGCTGCCGGTCGTCGCCAGCGAGCGCCGCGTCATCGTCGAGTCCCTCGCCTACAGCTACGCGACCGTCGCCTGCTCGCTCGTGCTGTGGCCGGTGGCCGGGATGGGACCGCTGTACGGCGCCGTCGCCGTCGTGCTCGGCCTGGTCTTCCTCGCGGAGGGGCACCGGCTGCTGCGCGCCGTCCGCGCCGGGGTCACCGGCGTCCACCTGCGGCCGATGCGCTTCTTCCACCTGTCGAACGTCTACCTGGCGCTGCTGTTCACGGCCGTCGCCGTCGACCCGCTCCTGCACTGATCCGTTCCGTGCGGACACGCGCCGTGACCGTACGGTTCCCCCAGGTCATGCCCCGGCGTCGGCGGCCCGGCCCCCTCCGGTTACGCTCGCGTCATGGCGCAGCTAGACCCGAAGGCGGTGCTGGAGGGGCGGGTCCCCGGCCGGCCCCCGATCGCCCTGATCGCGGGCACCGCCGTCTGCCTGTTCTGCGCCGTCGTGGCGCTCGGCATCGACGCGCTGTACGGCGGCGCGGGCTTCTGGGTCGGGCTCGTCCTCGCGATCCTGCCCATCCCGCTGCTGGTCGCGCTGACCCTCACCCTCGACCGCCTCGAACCCGAGCCGGCCCGCGCCCTGCTCTTCTCGTTCGCCTGGGGCGCCGGGATCGCCGTCCTCGGCGCGCTCGTCCTCAACACCCTCGGGCTGCTGTACGTCACCGTGCCGATCTTCGGCGAGGCGAAGGGCCACGTCGTCAGCGCCACCCTCGGCGCCCCGGTCATCGAGGAGTCGCTCAAGGGCGCCGTCCTGTTCGGCCTGCTCTGGTTCCGCCGCAACGAGATCGACGGGTTCGCCGACGGGATCATCTACGCCGCGATGGTCGGCCTCGGCTTCGCCATGATGGAGAACGTCACCTACTACATGCGGGCGTTCGACGAGGGCGGCGCCGACCAGCTCCAGGCGGTCTTCATCCTGCGCGGCCTGGTCGCCCCGCTCAGCCACCCGCTGTTCACGTCCATGACGGGCCTCGGCGTCGCCTACGCCGCGACCCACCGCCGCCTGCAACTGTTCGCGCCCGTCCTCGGCCTGCTCGGGGCCATGCTCCTGCACGGCCTGTGGAACGGCGCGACCACGTTCGGCATGGGCGGCCTCGCGGTCGTGTACCTCCTGGACGGCTGCGTCCTGGTCGTCCTCATCGTCGTCGTGGCGGTCGAGCGGCGCGGCACCGTCCGCCTCATCGAGCGCTACCTGCCCACGTACGGCGGCACCGGCCTGGTCACCCCGCAGGACATCCGGATGCTGCGCGCCATCCCGTCCCGCCGCGCCGCCCGCCGGTGGGCCCGCGCGGTCGGCGGCCCGCCCGCCGCCCGCGCCATGGTCGACTACCAGCTCGCCGCGACCGAGCTGGCGCTCCTGCACAAGCGGGCCGAACGCGGCGTCGCCGACCCCCGCTGGTTCGCGGCGCGCCGTACCGCCCTGCTGGACCTCATGGCCACGGCGCGCCAGGCGTTTCTGCGCACCCCGCCCCGCCGCCCGGAGGGCCCGCCGTGGGCGCCCCGCGGGCCGTCCGGTTTCCTGCACGGCCCGTGACGCGTTGTCCGGGGGGCGGATCGGCCGCACGCCGGACCACCCATACGATTGACGCGTGGCTGAGCGAACCAACGCGCTGACCAAGGCGCGCGATGCCGTATGGCACCCCACCTCCGCGTCCTTGCGGTTCCTGGCGCTGCTGGGCGTCCTCGGCAACGCCGGAATCGTCGCCACCGGCGGCGCGGTCCGCGTCACCAAGTCGGGCCTCGGCTGCCCCGAGTGGCCGAAGTGCACCGGCGACAGCCTCACCCCGACGCACAGCCCCGACCACGGGGCCGTCAACATGGCGATCGAGTTCGGCAACCGGATGCTGACGTTCCTCGTGCTCGCCGTGGGCGTCCTGGTCTTCGTCGCCGCCTGGCGCCTGCGCCCGCGCCGCCGCGACCTCGTCTGGTGGGCCGCGGCCCAGCCGCTGAGCGTCGTCGCCCAGGCCGTCATCGGCGGGATCGTCGTTCTCACCAAGCTGCACCCGGCCTCGGTCAGCCTGCACTTCCTGGTCTCCCCGGCGCTGCTGATCTTCTGCGTGGCGCTGTGGGCCCGGGCGAGCGAGGGCGACGACCGCCCGCGCCACCTGGTCGCCCCGTACGTCCGCAACCTCTCCCGCGCCCTCGTCGCCGCCGCCGCCGCGGTCCTGATCGCGGGCACGGTCGTCACCGGCACCGGCCCGCACGCGGGCGACGCCGACTCGCGCCGCTACGGCTTCAACATCGAGAACGTCGCCCGCGTCCACAGCGGCCTCGCCTGGATCACGGTCGCCCTCACGGTCGTGCTCCTGGTCACCCTGATCCGCACGGGCGCCCCCACGGCCGCCCGCCGCCGCGCCGTCGAACTCGTCGCCATCGAGCTCGCCCAGGGCGCCCTCGGCTACATCCAGTACTTCATGGGCGTCCCCGCGCCGCTGGTCGTCCTGCACATGCTCGGCGCCGTCCTGATGTGGATCGCCGCCCTCCGCATCCTGTTCGCCCTCCGCGACCGCGGCCCCGTCCCCGCGACCGAGCCCGTCCCGGCCCAGAAGCACCAGGCCCCGCAACCCGCCTGACGTCCCGCCACCCCTCGCACCCCGACCACACCACCTTCCCCGCGAACGGCCCCCGCCCCGGCGGCCCCTCACTCCAGTGCCACCCGCACGATCGGCACCCCTCGCCCGTCCACGCCCTCCAGCACCGGCAGCGCCACGACCGGCGGCAACGGACTGAGATCCCACAACGTGACCCTCAGGACCGCCTCCCATAGGCGAGCCCGAGCCGGACGCACGCGTCCGCACTAGCCTCCAACGCCTGCCGCGAGTTGGTCACGAGCTCCGACACGATGAGCCGGACCTCGTCGGCCACGTGCTCGATGCGCCAGGCGTGCAGCGCGTCCGTGGCCACCCGCCGCGCGCACCCGACGGTGCTCGTCCGGGGAACGAACGTGATGTGCGCGGTCAGCGGTCCGCAGGGGGTCATCGTCCGCCCCTTTCTGGAGATGGGGGTGCCGCGCCGCGGCATGTGGAAAGCTGTGCACAAACATGCACACACGGTGACCAAGGATGCAATGTATTGCGTTCATCTGACTGAAGTTCTCGCCGAGAGGCCCGGCCTCCCGGCGCTCCGCCAGACCCCTGCCCCCTGGAGGAGAACCCGATGGCGAAGCCCGTCCGGCCCCCGACGGCGCGCCTGCGCCGCCTCGCGAGCGAGCTGCTCTCCCTCCGCACGCGGCGTGGGCTGAGCCGCGACGACGTGTCGGAGGCCACCGGCATCAACGCCGCCACCCTCTGGCGCATCGAGACCGCCAAAGCGCGCCCGCAGGGACGCACCCTCAAGGCGCTGCTCGACCTCTACGAGGTGGACGGCGCCATGCGCGAGGCGCTCACCACCATGCTGCGCGAGGCGTCCCAGCAGACCTGGGTCATGCCCTACCACGAGGACCTGCCCGACGATTACAACACCTTCATCGCCTTCGAGTCCGAGGCGCACGAACTGTGGACCTACGAACAACGATCATTCCTGGCCTGCTCCAGACCGAAGACTACGCCCGCCATGTCATTCGCGGGATGCTGCCCGAAGCCAGTGATGACGAGGTCGAACGTCGCGTTGAGACTCGGATGCGCCGCCAGGCGGTTCTCGATGGCCTGAAACTCTGGGCGATCATCGACGAGGCGGCCTTGCGCAGGCAGGTGGGAACTCCCGCCGAAATGCGCGCGCAGATGGAGCACCTGCGCCAGATGATGCGGCGCCCCGGGATCGTGGTGCAGGCGCTGCCGTTCGAGGCCGGAGCGCATCCCGCGATGCTCGGAGCGTTCGCCATTCTCAAGTTCATCGAGCCGGTCGCACCGGATATCGTGTACGTCGAGGGACTGAGCAACGACCTGTTCCTGGACGACGACGCGAGTATCAAACGGTACGCGGATACGTTTGAGCATTTGAGGGCCGGAGCGGCCAGTCCGGCATCAACGAACTCGCTGCTGAGAGAATTGGCCGAATGAGGGGGGTGTGGGATGTCCGCTCCTGATCGTGCCATGGTCGTTTGGCGGAAGAGCTCCCGCAGCGGAGGCAATGGCAACTGCGTCGAGGTGGCCGCCTCCGGTCGCGGCGCCGTCGTACGCGACAGCAAGCACTCCGAGGGTGCGTACCTCTCGCTGTCGGCGAGTGAATGGCGGGCGCTGATTGAGGGTGTGAAGTCGGGACGGCACGATCTGGCGTGAGGCCCGGCCCCGCGCTTCCGCCGTACGTCGTCCGCCGCGACCGCCGCGTCTGAGGCGGCGCCCTGAACCGCCGGCCGGTCACCCTGTCAGTGAGGCGACCGGGAAGGCGAACGGGAACGGCTCGTCCACCTTGAGGTCCGTGCCCGCGAGGAACGAGCCGCTCACGTGGTAGCGGCCGTCGTCGCCCAGCGTCCGCACGACGACGCCGGGTTCGGGCTCCAGATCGACCAGCCAGTACTGCGGGATGCCCGCCCTGGCGTACTCGAAGACCTTGTCCACGCGGTCGGTCCGCTCGCTTCCGCTCTTGGGTGACACGATCTCCACCACCAGCAGGGCGTCGATCGCGTCGTAAGCGCGAGCCTTGCGCGCGCGAGCCGCCCGGGCCGCGGGCCCGTCGATGACCACGAGGTCCGGAACGCGGATGGCGGGGCCGGTGTCGAGGTCCAGCGGCCCTTTGACGTACGCGTCGGCGCCCGCCGCTTCGGCGGCGCGGTCGAGGGCCCGCTCAAGGACCTTGGCGGCGTGGTCGTGCACTGTGCTCGGCCAGGGGGCCACGGTGATCCACCCGTTCACAAGCTCGCGACGCACTCCCTCATCCGGCAATGCGTCCAGGTCATCGATGGTGTACGGGCCGTAAGGCCAGTCCGGGACGGCGCTCATCGGTGTCCTCGCTGAAGACGTGGTGGCCACATCGGTCATGTGCGGCCCTCCTTCCCAGTCTGTCAGGTCGTCGCAGAGCTGATGTAACGCCGTGCGCGCACACAGTACTCGGTCCATTGCGGACGGCGACGGTGATTGCGGGACGTCTCCCGGGATCATGGGTGGGCGTCGTGAGGAAAGGCGCGGCGGCGATCGAGGGACCAGCTTCTGACGACGCCGCCGGGAGTCGGCCAAGCGGCGGTCCGGTTGTTGTCACCACTGCGGGTGTGAGCCGTCGGGTTGGAGGAACTCCAGGCGGTTGCCCAGGGGGTCGGAGGCGTAGAAGCGGCGGTGGCCCGGGAAGGCGTCGTCCCAGGTGACCTCGGCGCCGCTGGCGGTCAGCCGCTCGGCCAGCGCGTCCAGGTCGGCGACCCGGATGCCGGGGTGGGCCTTGCGGGCCGGGCGGAAGTCCTGCTCGACGCCGAGGTGGATCTCCAGGGCGTCGGCCCGGACCCACAGGCCGCCGCGGGCCGCCAGCGCCGGCGGCTTCTTGATCTCCAGCATGCCGAGAACGTCCACGTAGAACCTGCGGCACTCGTCCTCGGTGCCGGGGGCGATCGCGATCTGCACGTGGTGCGGCCCGTAGGCGAACGGTGATTCGTGGTCCGGTCCGTAGCCCTGGGACGAGATCTCGGTCATGGTGTCCGTTCTCCAGCGGGTCAGGGGGTGGGCTTGGCGAGGAAGGCGCGGAGGCGGTCCAGCGGCCAGGTGTTGATGACGTCGTCGGGGGTCAGCCAGCCGCGCTGGGCGGTGCCGACGCCGTAGCGGATGTTGCGGTGGTGGCCGACGGCGTGGGCGTCGGTGTCGATCGCGAACTTGACGCCGAGGCGCCGGGCGCGGCGGATCAGGTCGGACGGCAGGTCGAGCCGGTCGGGGAACGAGTCGATCTCCATCGCGGTGCCCGTGCGGGCGGCGCACCGGAACACCTCGTCCCAGTCGGCGTCCACGGGGGAGCGGCGGCCGATGAGGCGGGCCATGGGGTGGCCGATCACGTGGACGTGCGGGTTCTCGCAGGCGCGGACGAAGCGGCGGGTCATCTCCTCGGGCGTCTGGGTGAAGTGGGAGTGGACCGAGGCCACGCAGATGTCGAAGCCGGAGAGGAAGCCGACGTCCCAGTCGACCTCGCCGTCCGGGTCGATGTTGAGCTCGGCGCCGTGCAGGAGGGTCAGGCCCGGGTACTCGGCCTGGAGGGCGCGGATCCGCTCGCGCTGGGCCAGCATCTTCTCGTCGGTCATGCGCTGCATGAACAGGTTGGGCGCATGGTCGGTGATCGCGTAGTAGGACAGCCCGCGCGCCGACGCGGCGCGGACCATCTCCTCCAGGGACGCCGTGCCGTCGGTGAGGTCGGTGTGGCTGTGCAGGTCGCCCTTGAGGTCGTCAACGGTGACGAGGGCGGGCAGGGACCCGTCCAGCGCGGCCTCGATCTCGCCCTGGTCCTCGCGGAGCGGCGGCGCGATCCAGGGCAGGCCGAGGCGGTCGTAGACCTGCTCCTCGGTCTCGGAGACGATCAGGTCGTTGGTGCCGGCGTCGAACAGGCCGTACTCCGACAGCTTCAGCCCGGCGCGGACGGCGATCTCGCGGGTGCGCACGTTGTGGGCCTGGGAGCCGGTGAAGTACTGGAGCGCGGCGCCCCACGACTCGGGCGGTACGACGCGCAGGTCCACCTGGAGGCCCGGGTGGTGCGGACGGAGGTCTTCTTGTCGCCGCCGCCGATCACCTCGGACACGTACGGCAGGGCCTTGAACGCCTCCATGATGGGACGCGGGTCGCGGGAGGCGGCCAGGACGTCGACGTCGCCGATGGTCTCGCGCATCCGGCGCAGCGACCCGGCGAACGCGCAGCGCTCGGCGAGGGGCGACAGGGCCGCCACGATCTCGTCGGCCAGGTCGGCGGCGGCGTCGATGAGGACCCGCTCGCCGGTGGACTCCATCAGCTCGATGCCGCGCAGGATGTTGTCCTCGGTCTTGGCGCCGAAGCCCTTGAGGCCGCGCAGGCGTCCCTCGCGGATCGCGGCCGCCAGCTCGTCGATGGACGAGATGCCGAGCTCCTCGTAGACCGCCAGCGCCTTCTTCGGGCCGAGGGTCGGGATCGTGGTGAGCCTGCGGACGCCCGCGGGGATCTGGGTGCGCAGCTCCTCGACCTGGCGGATGGTGCCGGTCTGGTTGTAGTCCTCGAGCTTCTTGGCGATCGCCCCGCCGATCGAGGGGATCTTCTTCAGGTCGTTCGGGGAGAGCGCGGAGATGTCGTCGGGGTAGCCCGCGATCGCGCGCGCCGCCTTCTCGTACGCGCGGATCTTGAAGGCGTCGCCGCCGGTGATCGAGAGCAGGTCGGCCAGTTCCTGGACGAGGGCCGCGGCCTCGTCGTTCGCGCGTGCCATGATCCCGAGTCTAGGACCCGGGTACGACGTTCCCTGAGGTCAGTGCAGCGGGGCGATCGGGCCGTCGGGACGGTCGAAGCGGGCCCGGACGACCTCGTCGACGATGCCGGACACCTCGTCCTCGGGCAGGGCGCGGAAGCCGTCGGCGGTGACGACCGCGATCGTCGGGTAGATCCGGCGGGTCTGGTCGGGGCCGCCGGTCGCCGAGTCGTCGTCGGCCGCGTCGTACAGGGCCTGGACGCAGACGGCGGCGGCCTCCTCCTCGGTGAGGTCGTCGCGGTAGAGCTTCTTCAGGGCGCCGAGCGCGTAGGGCGAGCCGGACCCGTCGGAGTGGAAGCGGCGGGCCTCCTGCGGGGCGCCCGTGATGTCGTAGGTGTAGATGTGGCCGGTGTCGGCGTCGGCGTCGTACCCGGCGAACAGGGGGACGACCGCGAGGCCCTGGAGCGCCTGCGCCAGGTTGGCCTGGATGACGGCGCCGAGGCGGCGGGCCTTGCCCGGCAGCGACAGGGCGGCCGACTCCATCTTCTCGTAGTGCTCCAGCTCGACCTGGAACAGCCGGACCATCTCCAGCGCCAGGCCGACCGTTCCGGCGAACGCGACGACGGAGTACTCGTCGGCGCGCTGGACCTTGTCGAGCTCGCGGTAGGCGATCTGGTTGCCGCGGGTGGCGCGGCGGTCGCCCGCCATCATCACCCCGCCGGGGAACGTCAGCGCGAGGACGGTCGTGCCGTGCGGGAGGTCCAGCGCGGACGCGTCCTCGTCGACCCGGTTGACCGGGAGGAGGTCGGGGGAGTGCAGCCGCAGGAAGTCGACGAACGACGCCGACCCCGCGTCGAAGTACTCGGGCGGCAGCCCCTGGTCCTCTCCCCAGCCGGTCACGGCGGCTCCTCTCCGGTTCGTACGGCTCGTCCCTGTGGTTCGATCCTGTCACGCTGCGCTGGGCGCCCGCCACCGGCGGGGCGTTCGCCGGAAGCGATGATCGCCGGCCGCCCGGCGGCGTCAGGACTCGGGGGCCTCGGGCGGCGTGCGGGCCCGAGCGTGGCGCCCGCGCAGGCGACGATCACGCAGCAGATCGCGGCCCACTGGCGGCCCGTCAGCACCTCGCCGAGCAGCGCCACGCCGACGAGCGCGGCGACGGCCGGCTCCAGGCTCATCAGGATGCCGAAGACCTGGGCGGGCATCCGCCGCAGG
Organism: Actinomadura sp. J1-007; assembly: GCF_009793335.1. Classification (GTDB taxonomy): domain Bacteria; phylum Actinomycetota; class Actinomycetes; order Streptosporangiales; family Streptosporangiaceae; genus Spirillospora; species Spirillospora yumaensis. The sequence continues at coordinate 780,127 of NZ_WING01000002.1, forward strand.
GCCTCCAGCTCCAGCGAGTAGGGGATCACCGACGACAGCAGGCCCACGCCGAGGCCGATCAGCAGCAGCCGGGGGTCGAGCAGCGCCGACCCGCCCGTGGTGACGCCGAGCGGCAGGATCGCGATCGTGCCGACGACGCTGGCGAGCGCGAGGCCGGTGGACCCGGAGAAGTGCCGGCCCGTGGCGGCGCTCAGCAGGATGTAGGCGGCCCAGCAGACCCCGGCGACCAGGGCGAAGCCGACGCCGATCAGGTCGATGCCGCCGCCGCCCTTGGCGAGCATCACGACCCCCGCGCCCGCGAGCAGGGCCCAGAACGCGTCGCGCGGGCGGCGGGACGCCAGCAGCGACACCGTCAGCGGCCCGAGGAACTCGACCGTGACCGCCACGCCCAGCGGGATCCGGGCGAACGACTGGTAGATCGAGAAGTTCATCAGCGCCAGCGCCAGCCCGAACCCGGCGGCGAGTGCCAGGCTGCGCCGGGAGTGGTCGCGCACCACCGTGCGCAGCGCCCTGCGGCCGATGAACCCGAGCACGAGCGCCGACGTCAGCAGCCGCATGAGCACGACGGCGCTCGGCGACATCTGGTCGAAGATGTGCTTGGCCATCCCCGCGCCGACCTGGACGGAGACGATGCCGAGCAGGATCAGCGCGGGCGGCGGGACGGAGCCGAGCGACAGCGTCCGGGCGCGGCGGGGCGCCCCGCCCGCCGCGCCGTAGGACCCGGGTGCCTCAGCGAGCGCCACGTATCACTCCCACTTGAAGAATCGGGCGGCGAGGGCGAGGCCGGCGGCGGCCCACACCGCGAGGATCAGCAGCGGCCCGCCGGGGAGCGCCGCGCCGTGCTGGAGGACGTCGCGCAGCCCGTCGGCGAGCGCCGCTATGGGCAGCAGCTCCAGCGCCGAACGTATTCCGCCGGGGAAGTCGTCGAGCGGGAACACCACCCCGCCGACGGCCAGCAGCAGGATGTAGACGAGGTTGGCCGCGGCGAGCGTCGCCTCGGCGCGCAGCGTTCCCGCCATGAGCAGCCCGAACCCGCTGAACGCGGCGGTGCCGAGCAGCAGGAGCAGCACCGCGGAGAACGGGTCGCCGTGCGGGTGCCAGCCGAGCGCCAGCGCCACAGCGCAGATCACCGCGGCCTGGATGGCCTCCACCGCGAGCACGGTGAGGGTCTTGGCGGCGATCAGCCCGCCGCGCGGCAGCGGGGTGGCGCCGAGCCGCTTGAGCACCCCGTAGCGGCGCTCGAAGCCGGTGCCGATCGCCTGCCCGGTGAACGCGGTGGACATGACCGCGAGGGCGAGGACGCCGGGGGCGAGGAAGTCGACCCGGTCGCCGGGCCCGAGGTCGAGCAGCGACGTGGCGCTGAACAGGGTGAGCAGGACGACGGGGATGATCAACGTGAGCAGGAGCTGCTCGCCGTTGCGCAGCAGCGTGCGGATCTCGTAGCCGGTCTGGGCGAGGATCATGCGCGGCAGCGGGACCGCGCCGGGCGCCGGGGCGAGGTCGAGGGGCGCGCGCTCCGGGCGGGCTCCGCGCCCGGCGTCGCGGTGGTCACGAGCGCAGCTCCCGTCCGGTCAGTTCGAGGAAGACGTCCTCAAGGGTGCGGCGCTCGATCCGCAGGTCGTCGGCCATGACGCCGTGGGACGCGCACCAGGCGGTCACGGTGGCGAGCAGGCCGGGGTCGACGCTGCCCTCGATCAGGTAGTGCCCGGCGGGCGACTCCTTGGCGGTGCTGCCGACCGGCAGGGCCGACAGCAGCTCCTCCACGCCGAGGCCGGGGCGCGCCCGGAAGCGGAGCTGCCGCTCGGCGCCGGTCAGCTCGGCGGGGCTGCCCTCGGCGACGATCCGGCCGTGGTCGACGATCACCACTTGGTCGGCGAGCCGTTCGGCCTCGTCCATGTGGTGGGTGGTGAGCACCACCGCGACCCCGGCGGCGCGCAGCTCCCCGACCAGCTCCCAGGTGGCGTGCCTGGCCTGCGGGTCGAGGCCGGTGGTCGGCTCGTCCAGGAACACCAGCTCGGGGCGCCCGACGACCGCGACCGCGAGCGACAGCCGCTGCTGCTGCCCGCCCGACAGCCGCCGGAACGGCGTGCGGGCCTGCTCGGTGAGGCCGAGCCGGGCGAGCAGCGCGGCCGGGTCGAGCGGGGAGGCGTGGAACGAGGCGACCAGCCGCAGGAACTCCCCGGCCCGCGCGGTGCCGGGCACGCCCCCGGACTGCGGCATCACGCCGACGCGGGCCCGCAGCTCCCGGTCGCCCGGGTCGCGGCCGAGGACCCGGACCGTGCCGGAGTCGGCGCGCCGGAACCCCTCGCAGATCTCGATCGTGGTGGTCTTGCCCGCCCCGTTCGGGCCGAGCATCGCGGTGACCTCGCCCCGGGCGGCGTGGAAGGACAGCCCGTCCACGGCGGCGGTGGGGCCGTAACGCTTCACCAGCGCGTCGATCTCGACCGCGCCGTCTCCGGGGGGTGCCATGAAACCGAGTTTAGGGCGGCCCTCCGACAGGTCCGCGCCTGGCCCGGCGGTGCGGACCCGCCGGGCGCCCGGGGCGGCCCGGCGGCCGCGCGCCCGGGTCAGCGCCCGGTCAAATATTTGGACACTAGACACCAAATCGGTTAAAACGGTGGCCTGGGGCGGGTGCGCCGCCGTGGGGGGACGAGATGCCGCTGTCGGAGACGGAGAGCCGGGCGCTGGAACGGCTCGCGCGGCGGACCGCCGCCGAGGATCCCGAGTACGCCCGGCGCCTCGCGGCCTTCGGCGGGTACGAGGCCAGCCCGCTGGGGCTGCCGTCGGCCTGGACGCTGCTGCCCGTCGTCCTGGCCGTTCTCCTGCTGCTCGCGGTCCTGTTCGCGGCGGCCCTCGCCGGCCACCGCCACACGGCCCCCTCGCACACCCCCGCCTCCCCGCCGCGCGCGGGCGCCCACGCCCCCGCCGCCCCGATCGCGCCCCACGCCTGACACGGGCGGGGACGGGCGAGCGGACGCCCGGGGGCCTTTCTCCCCTTTCCCTCAAGTAGGTGCCAAGGAATTCCCCGCCTTCCGGAAAAGGCAAAAATCGGCCGATGATCTGCTGGTGATAAGGCGTCCGGGGGCAATGCCGGCCGAGTTTCGGGGGAGGGGTCCCGGGTAATTCCCAGCGTGTCACCCGTGTGCCGTGGTGACCCAACGGGGGCCGTTCACGTGTCGGGGGGATGCGCATGGGAGAGCCCGCATCGCCGCCACCGGACGCGGGGGAGCTCACCCGGGCGGGGACGGGGCGCCCCCCGGGCGAGGGCCATGCCGCGAGCGGCGGCAGGCTGGGCATGCCCGCGGCGACGTCCCTGGTCATCGGCAACATCGTCGGCACGGGGATCTTCCTGCTGCCGGCCTCCCTCGCGGCGATCGGCACCATCAGCTTCCTGGTGATGATCGTCACGACGCTCGCCGCCGTCGCGCTCGCGATCGTGTTCGGAAGGCTCGGCGCGCGCCTTCCGTCGAGCGGCGGCCCTTACGCGTACGCGCGCCAGGCTTTCGGGGAATTCGCGGGTTTCTGGACGGCGTGGTCGTTCTGGCTGACGGCCTGGGGCGGGAACGCGGGAATCGCGGTCGCCTGGGTCGGCTACGTCAATTACTTCCTGCACTGGAACGGCACGGCCGGGCAGATCGCCGTCGGCCTCGTCGGCGTCTGGGTGCCGGCGCTGATCAACCTCGGCGGCGTGCGCAACGTCGGGGTGTTCCAGCTCGTCACCACGGTGCTGAAGTTCGTCCCGCTGATCTTCGTGGCGCTGGTCGGCCTGTTCTTCATGTCGTCGGACAACTTCGGGCCGTTCAACGCCGAGGGCGGCTCGCTGTGGGACTCGGTCTGGCTGGCGGCCGGGCTGATCCTGTTCATCTACTCCGGCATGGAGAGCGTGACCATCGTCGCCGAGCGGGTCCGGGACCCGGAGCGCAACATCGGCCGGGCCGGGCTCTGCGGCGTCGTCGCCTGCGGGCTGATGTACCTGCTGGCGACCGTGGCGATCTTCGGGACCGTCCCGCACGGCCAGCTCGTCGGCTCCACCGCCCCGTTCGCCGACGCGATCAACAACATGTTCGGCGGGAGCGGCTGGGGCGGGGTGATGGCGGCCTGCGCGGTCGCGTCCGGGATCGGGGCGCTGAACGGCTGGACGATGCTCGTCGCCGAGATGCCGATGGCGGCGGCGCGCGACGGCCTGTTCCCGGCGGGCTTCGCCCGGCTGTCGCGCCGGGGCGCGCCGGTGCTCGGCATCCTGGTCGGCGCGGCGCTGACCTCGCTGATGCTGCTGTTCGCGTACGCGTCGGAGAACACGTTCAACACGATCCTGCTGTTCGCCTCGTTCACCACCGCGATCCCGTACTTCTTCTCCGCGGCGGCGCAGCTCTACTGGCTCGTCACGGGAGGCCGCGGCGTCGACCGGGGACGGATGGCGCGGGACCTGGCGATGGCCGTCGCGGCGCTGTTGTTCGCGTTCGCGATCGTGTACGGCTCCGGCGAGGAGGCCGTGATGCTGGGCGTCCTCGCGATGCTCGTCGGCGTCCCGGTCTACATCTGGACCAAGGCCCGGCGCGGCGAGTTCGGCCCGAGCGAGCGGCGGCCCGCCTCCCCGGCCGACCCGGGCTCCTGACATGCCCGCCCGCGCGGGCGGCGGCACCTCTCCGGCGCGCGCCGGGGGCTCCTAGGAGGTAGGCAGACGATGTCCTTCAACGTCCGGTCCGAGGTGGGGCGGCTCCGGCAGGTCCTGGTGCACCGCCCGGAGCTGTCCCTGAAACGGCTCACCCCGTCCAACGCGGCGGGCCTGCTGTTCGACGACGTGCTGTGGGTGCAGCGCGCGGGCGAGGAGCACGACGAGTTCCGCGAGGTCCTCGCGGCCCGGGGCGTACGGGTCAGCCTGCTGCTCGACCTGCTGCGCGAGACGGTCGAGATCCCCGAGGCCCGCCGGCACATCCTCGACTACGTCGCCGACCCGCACTGGTTCGGGCCGCTCGCGACCGACGCGATCCGCAACGCGTTCGACGCCATGGACACCCGCGAGCTCGGCTCGTTCCTCATCGGCGGCATCACCAAGCGCGAGCTGCTGGACCGGATCGAGGAGCCGAAGTCGATCGCGTTCCACTCGATCGGCATGGACGAGTTCGTCATGCCGCCGCTGCCGAACCACCTGTTCACCCGCGACACGTCCTGCTGGGTGTACGACGGCGTGTCGATCAACGCGATGCGCAAGAAGGCGCGGACCCGCGAGACGGTGAACATGGAGGCCGTCTACCGGTGGCACCCGATGTTCGCCGACGGCTACGGCCGTCCCGAGGCGGGCGGCTACCACGTGTGGAACGAGGGCACCGCGATGGCGCCCGCGACCATCGAGGGCGGCGACGTCCTCGTGATCGGCAACGGGGCGGTGCTGGTCGGGATGAGCGAGCGCACCCAGCCGCAGGCCGTGGAGATGCTGGCGCAGACGCTGTTCGCCGCGGGGAGCTGCGCGCGGATCGTCGCGCTGCGGCTGCCGAGCAAGCGGGCGTTCATGCACCTGGACACGGTGATGACGATGGTCGACCACGGCGTGTTCACCAAGTACGCCGGGATGGGCATGCTGCCCTCGTTCACCGTCGAGCCGGGCGACACCGACAAGGAGCTGAGGATCACCGACCACCCGCCCGAGGAGATGCACCGGGCCATCGCCGCCGCGCTCGGGCTCGACGACATCAAGGTGCTGACCGCGACGCAGGACGTGTTCTCCGCCGAGCGCGAGCAGTGGGACGACGGGTCCAACGTCCTCGCGGTCGAGCCCGGCGTCGTCATCGCCTACGAGCGCAACACCACCACCAACAACCACCTGAGCAGGAACGGCATCGAGGTCCTCACGATCCGGGGCAGCGAGCTCGGCCGCGGCCGGGGCGGCCCCCGCTGCATGAGCTGCCCGCTCGAACGCGACGCCTGACCGCGGGCCCACCACCGTACGGAGAGCGACATGGCATTCAACCTTCGCGGGCGCAGCTACCTGAAGGAGCTGGACTTCACGCCGAGGGAGTTCACGTTCCTCATCGACCTCGCCGCCGAGCTGAAGCGCGCCAAGTACGGCGGCGTCGAGCGCCCGCGCCTGACCGGCAAGAACATCGCGCTCATCTTCGAGAAGACCTCCACCCGCACCCGCTGCGCGTTCGAGGTCGCCGCGCACGACCAGGGCGCGCACGTGACGTACCTCGACCCGGCCGGCTCGCAGATCGGCCGCAAGGAGTCGATGAAGGACACCGCGCGGGTGCTCGGCCGGATGTTCGACGCCATCGAGTACCGGGGGTCCCGGCAGCGGTTCGTCGAGGAGCTGGCCGAGCACTCCGGCGTCCCGGTGTGGAACGGCCTGACCGACGAGTGGCACCCGACGCAGATGCTCGCCGACGCGCTGACCATGCGGGAGCACAGCGACAAGCCGCTGCGCGAGGTCGCGTTCGCCTACCTCGGCGACGCCCGCAACAACATGGGGCACTCCTACGTCGCGGCGGGGGCGCTGCTCGGCATGGACGTCCGCATGGTCGCGCCGAAGGCCCTCTGGCCCGACGAGGACCTGGTCCTCAAGCCCGCGAGGCGGGTCGCGGAGCGCACCGGCGCGGAGATCACCGTCACCGACGACGTCGCGGCGGGCGTGCGCGGCGCCGACTTCCTCCTCACCGACGTGTGGGTCTCGATGGGCGAGCCCGACGAGGTGTGGGACGAGCGGATCAGGCTCCTCAGGCCGTACCAGGTCAACGCCGGGGTGCTGCGCGCCACCGGCAACCCGCGGGTGCGGTTCATGCACTGCCTGCCCGCTTACCACGACCGCGGGACCGAGGTCGGCGAGGAGGTCTACCAGCGGACGGGCCTGGACGCCCTGGAGGTGACCGACGAGGTCTTCGAGTCCGACGCCTCGATCGTCTTCGACGAGGCCGAGAACCGGATGCACACGATCAAGGCCATCATGGTCGCCACGCTCGGCTGAGCGGGCGCACGGCCATGGGAACGCGGGAGAGCGGGGAGAGGGAGGCCATGCGCGTCGTCGTCGCGCTCGGAGGGAACGCGCTGATGCGGCGGGAGGACAGGCCCGACGCCTCGCTGCAACGGGCCAACGTGATGGCCGCCGTCAAGTCGCTCGCGCCGCTCGCCGAACGGCACGAGCTGATCGTCACGCACGGGAACGGCCCGCAGGTCGGGGTGCTGTCGCTGGAGAGCATCAACGACCCGAACCTGACGCGGCCCTACCCGCTGGACACGATCGGCGCCGAGACCCAGGGCATGATCGGCTACTGGCTGCTCCAGGCCATGCAGAACGCCCTGCCGGGCCGGCAGGTGATGGCGGTGATCAACCAGACGCTGGTCTCGGCGGTGGACCCGGCGTTCGACGACCCGACCAAGTTCGTCGGGCAGGTCTACACCCGCGACGAGGCCGAGCGGCTGGCCCGCGAGTACGGCTGGCGGATCAAGGCCGACGGGGACCACTGGCGCCGCGTGGTGCCCTCGCCCGCGCCGCAGCGGGTGATCGAGACGCGGCTGCTGCGCCAGCTCGTCCGGGCCGGGACCGTGGTGATCTGCGCGGGCGGCGGCGGCATCCCCGTCGTCCGCAACGACGTCGGCCAGCTCGAAGGCGTCGAGGCCGTCGTGGACAAGGACGCGACCGCCGCGCTGCTCGCCGAGACGCTGGAGGCCGACGCCCTGCTCGTCCTGACGGACGTGACCCGGGTGATGCGCGGCTTCGGCACGCCGCACCAGGAGGAGATCAAGCAGACCACCCCGCACGAGCTGCGCGCCGAGGACTTCCCGGCCGGGTCGATGGGCCCGAAGGTCGAGGCCGTCACCGGGTTCGTGGAGCGCACCGGGGACATGGCCGCGATCGGCAGGCTCGACCAGTGCGTCCAGATCCTGGCCGGCACCGCGGGAACGATCGTCACGCCCAACGCCACCTGGCCGCTGGCCAGCACGCTCTAGCCACGCACAGGCCCGCCGTCAGGGGCGGGCACGCCGGAGGCCGAACGCGGCCGACGCAGGACTACGGGGGGAACGCATTGGCTTCCGGAACGGCGCCGTCCGGCGGTTCGCCGCCGGGGACGCTGCTGCACAGCCTGGTCAGGACCAAACCGGTCGACGACATCGTCGCCGAGGGCGGGCAGGGCGAGGGCGGCGAGCTCAAGCGGTCGATGAGCCTGCTCCAGCTGACGCTGTTCAGCGTCGGCGCGACGCTCGGCACGGGGATCTTCGTGGTGCTGGGCGAGGCGGTCCCGCTCGCCGGCCCCGCCGTGACGCTGGCGTTCGTGCTGGCCGCGGTCACCGCGCTGTTCTCCGCCCTGTCGTACGCCGAGCTCGCCGGGACGATCCCGGTCTCGGGCTCGTCCTACTCCTACGCGTACGCCACGCTCGGCGAGCTCGTCGCGTGGGTGTGCGGGTGGTGCCTGCTGCTGGAGTACGCGGTGTCGGTGTCGGCCGTCGCGGTCGGCTGGGGCTCCTACCTGAACGAGTTCTTCGACAAGGCGTTCGGGTTCACGCTGCCCGCGGCGGTCAGCGGCTCGCCGGGCAGCGACGGCGGCTGGATCAACCTGCCCGCCGTCGCGGTGGTGGCGATCGCCGCGTCCCTGCTGCTGCGCGGGACGTCCGAGAGCGCCGTCGCCAACATGATCATGGTCTTCCTGAAGATCGGCGTGCTGGTGTTCTTCTGCGCGGTCGCCGCGACGGCGTTCAAGTCCGGGAACATGTCGCCGTTCGTGCCGATGGGGTGGGCGGGCGTCAGCGCCGCCGGCTCGAAGGTGTTCTTCTCCTACATCGGGTTCGACGCGGCGTCCACCGCGGGCGAGGAGGCCAAGAACCCCAAGCGCGACCTGCCGCTCGCGATCATCCTGTCGCTGGTCATCGTGACCCTCGTGTACGTCGCGGTCGGGCTCGCCGCGGTCGGGGCGATGTCCTGGCGGCGGTTCGCGCTGAGCGGCTCGGAGGCGTCGCTGGCCAAGGTGCTGGACGAGTCGACCGGGATGTCGTGGCCGTCGATCGTGCTGTCGTTCGGCGCCGTCGTCGCCATCGCCAGCGTCGTGCTGACCGTCATGTACGGGCAGACGCGCATCCTGTTCGCGATGTCGCGGGACGGGCTCGTCCCGCCGGTGTTCCAGAAGGTCAGCCGGCGCGCCTCGGTCCCGGTCGCCAACACGCTGATCGTCGCCTCGTTCATCGCGGTGCTCGCGGCGCTGGTCCCGCTCGGCAAGCTGGTGGACGCCACCAGCATCGGCACGCTGTTCGCGTTCGCGCTGGTCAGCGCCGGGGTGATCGTGCTGCGCCGGACCAGGCCCGAGATGCCGCGCAGCTTCCGCACGCCGTTCTACCCGGTCACGCCGCTGCTCGGGATCGGCTTCTGCGTCTACCTGATGGTCGGCCTCGGCGGGGTGACCTGGCTGGTCTTCCTGGCCTGGGCGGCGGTCGGCCTCGTCGCCTACTTCGCCTACGGGCGCCGCCACTCGCGCCTCGCCAAGCCGCCCGAGCTCCGGAAGGAGAGCCCATGAGCCAGCAGGACCCGATGCGGGTCGTCGTCGGCTACTCGCCCGACGAGCGGGGCGAGGACGCGCTCGCGCTGGCCGCCCTCGTCTGCCGCGCCGCGAGGTCGCCGCTGACCGTCGCGAACGTCCACCCGCCCGCCTGGCCCGCGCGCGGCCCCGGCTCGGTCGACGCCGAGTGGGTCGCCTACCTCAGGGACCAGGCGCGGGCGGCCGTCGAGCAGGGCGCCGCCCGGCTCGCCGAGCTGAAGGTGCCGAAGCGGTCCCTGGACCCGCGGGTGCACGCCCACCGGGGCAGCGGGCGCGGCCTGATCGACATCGCCGAGGAGGTGCGCGCCGACCTGATCGTCGTCGGCTCGGCCCCGCGCGGCCGCCGCGACCGGATCGCGATCGGCAGCACCGCCGACCAGCTCCTGCACGGCTCGCCCGTGCCGGTCATGCTCGCCCCGCGCGGGTACGCCGAGGGCGCCCCGGACCGGTTCGAGCGCCTCACCGTCGCGTACTGGCCGCGCCGCGACGCCGACGCCCCGCTGGCCTCCTCGGCCGCGATCGCCGCCTCGCTCGGCCTGCCCGTACGGCTCGTCACGCTGGTGCCGCGCCCGCCCGGCCTCGCCGCCAAGTTCCGGGGGAACGCCGAGGACGTCGTCCGGCGGCAGCTCGACCGGGCCGAACGGGACCTGGCGCGCGCGGCCGAGCAGGCGGCGAGCCTCGCCGGGCCCGGCCTGGAGGTGCGGACCGAGACGGCGGACGGGACCGGGATCGCCAAGGCCCTGCGCTCGGTCGATATGCTCCCCGGCGAGGTGCTGGCGTGCATGTCGAGCCATGACGGCCCGCTGCGCAAGGTGTTCCTCGGCGCGACCTCCGGCAAGATCGTCCGCGCGTCCTCGTGCCCCGTCGTGGTGCTGCCCCGCGAGCCCCGGAACGCGGCGCCGCCGCGCGTCCGGCGGCCCCGGCAGGGCGGCGGCGGGCGGAAGCGGAAGGCGGGCGGGACGTAGGTAAGGCTTACCTGTGTGAGCGAGGACATCGGACGTTCCGTTGGCCCGGCGGAAGGAATTAGGGCACACTGATGTTGTGAAAAACGTGAGCGAGGATCCGACGAGCGCCGAGGCCGCCACCGCGCGGCCCGTCGGCGCGCCGCCGGAGAGTGCGCACGTTGGCGGGAGCGGAGCCCGCTCCGGGAGCGGCAACAGCGAGCGCGACACGCGCGCGCGGGTGGCCCGGCTCATCCTGGAGCACGGCCCGATCACCGCTTCGGCGCTGGGGGAGCGGGTCGGCCTGACGCCGGCCGCGATCCGGCGCCACCTGGACGCCCTGCTCGCCGACGACATGATCGAGGTGCGCCGGGCCCGCCCGCAGACGCGGCGCGGGCGCGGCCGCCCGGCCAAGTGGTTCGCCATCACCGACGCCGGGCGCAGCGCGTTCGTGCACGCCTACGACGACCTGGCGACCAGCGCGCTCCGGTTCCTCGCCGAGACGGCGGGGGAGCGGGCGGTCGCCGAGTTCGCCCGGCGGCAGATCGCCGACCTCGAACGCCGCTACCACCCGGTCGTCCAGGCGGCCCCGCCCCACCAGCGGGTCCGCGAGCTGGCCGAGGCGCTGTCCGGCGACGGCTACGCGGCCGCCGCCGCCAAGGCGCCCCAGCCGGGCGGCGGGGAGCAGCTCTGCCAGCACCACTGCCCGGTCGCGCACGTCGCCGCGGAGTTCCCGCAGCTGTGCGAGGCCGAGACCGAGGCGTTCAGCAGGCTGCTGGGCACCCCGGTGCAGCGGCTGGCGACCATCGCCCACGGCGACGGGATCTGCACCACCCACGTCAGCCCCCGCTCCCTCTGCGGAGGGGACGGGGCGGGCGGCGGGCACGAACCGGCGGAGCCGCCGGCGGGCGCGGGGGGTCCTCCCCCCGCGCCGACACTTGCACATGACGAGGAGTCCGGGAGGACCTCCCTATGACTACTGCAGCCCACCCAGAGCTGGAAGGGCTCGACAGGTACAAGTTCGGCTGGGCCGACTCCGACGCCGCCGGCGCCTCGGCCCGGCGCGGCTTGAACGAGGACGTCGTCCGCGACATCTCGGGCAAGAAGAGCGAGCCCGACTGGATGCTCGACCTGCGGCTCAAGGGGCTGCGGTTGTTCGCCAAGAAGCCGATGCCGACCTGGGGCTCGGACCTGTCCGACATCGACTTCGAGAACATCAAGTACTTCGTCCGCTCGACCGAGCAGCAGGCGACGTCCTGGGAGGAGCTTCCCGAGGACATCAAGAACACCTACGACAAGCTCGGCATCCCCGAGGCGGAGAAGCAGCGCCTCATCGCCGGCGTCGCCGCCCAGTACGAGTCCGAGGTCGTCTACCACAAGATCCGCGAGGACCTTGAGGAGAAGGGCGTCATCTTCCTGGACACCGACACGGGGCTCAGGGAGCACCCGGAGATCTTCCAGGAGTACTTCGGCTCGGTGATCCCGGTCGGCGACAACAAGTTCGCCGCGCTCAACACCGCGGTGTGGTCGGGCGGCTCGTTCATCTACGTCCCGCCGGGCGTGCACGTGGAGATCCCGCTCCAGGCCTACTTCCGGATCAACACCGAGAACATGGGCCAGTTCGAGCGGACGCTGATCATCGCCGACGAGGGCTCGTACGTGCACTACGTCGAGGGCTGCACCGCCCCGATCTACAAGTCGGACTCGCTGCACTCGGCCGTGGTGGAGATCGTGGTGAAGAAGGACGCCCGCGTCCGCTACACCACCATCCAGAACTGGTCCAACAACGTCTACAACCTCGTGACCAAGCGCGCCGTCGCCTACGAGGGCGCCACCATGGAGTGGATCGACGGCAACATCGGCTCCAAGGTCACGATGAAGTACCCGGCGGTCTACCTGCTCGGCGAGCACGCCAAGGGCGAGACCCTGTCGATCGCGTTCGCGGGCGAGGACCAGCACCAGGACGCCGGCGCCAAGATGGTGCACGCCGCGCCCAACACCTCGTCCACCATCGTGTCGAAGTCGGTGGCGCGCGGCGGCGGCCGGACGTCCTACCGGGGCCTGATCCAGATCCAGGAGGGCGCCGAGCACAGCCGGTCCACGGTCAAGTGCGACGCGCTGCTCGTCGACCAGATCAGCCGCTCCGACACCTACCCCTACGTGGACGTCCGCGAGGACGACGTGGAGATGGGCCACGAGGCCACCGTCTCCAAGGTGTCGGAGGACCAGCTGTTCTACCTGATGAGCCGCGGCGCCACCGAGGACGAGGCGATGGCGATGATCGTGCGCGGGTTCGTCGAGCCCATCGCGCGCGAGCTGCCGATGGAGTACGCGCTTGAGCTCAACCGGCTCATCGAACTGCAGATGGAAGGAGCCGTCGGCTGATGGGCCTGGACTCACGGCCTCTCTCGACGTTGCACGAGAAGGCCTCCTACGAGGTCGCCGACTTCGAGGTCCCGACGGGCCGCGAGGAGGAGTGGCGGTTCACGCCGCTGCGCCGCCTGCGCGGCCTGCACAACGGGACGGCCGAGGCCGACGGCAAGGTCATCGTCGAGGTCGAGGCCGCGCCCGAGGCCGCCGTGGAGACGGTCGGCCGCGACGACGCGCGCCTCGGCCGGGCCTACGAGCCCGCCGACCGCGTCAGCGCCCAGGCGTGGGCGTCGTTCTCCCAGGCCACGGTCGTGACCGTGCCGAAGGAGGCGGTCGCCTCCGCGCCGACCGTCCTGCGGCTGCGCGGCGAGGACGCCTCCGCCGCCGCGTACGGGCACACCACGGTCATCCTGGAGCCGTTCGCCCAGGCCACCGTGGTGCTCGTGCACCGCGGCTCGGCGACGTACGCCGACAACGTCGAGTTCGTCGTCGGCGACGGCGCGGCGCTGTCGGTGATCAGCCTCCAGGACTGGGCCGACGACGCCGTGCACGTCTCGCACCAGCACGCCAGGCTCGGCCGCGACGCCCGGTTCACCTCGCACAACGTCACGCTCGGCGGCGACCTCGTGCGGGTGTCCCCGACGGTCTCCTACGGCGCGCCCGGCGGCGACGCCACGCTCTACGGCGTGTACTTCGCCGACGGCGGCCAGCACCTGGAGCACCGCCTGCTGGTCGACCACACCGTGCCGAACTGCCGCAGCCGCGTCGACTACCGCGGAGCGCTCCAGGACGAGGGCGCGCACGCCGTCTGGATCGGCGACGTGATCATCCGCGCGGAGGCCGAGGGCACCGACACCTACGAGCTCAACCGCAACCTCGTCCTCACCGACGGGACGCGCGTCGACTCGGTGCCGAACCTGGAGATCCTCACCGGCGAGGTCGTCGGCGCCGGGCACGCCTCGGCGTCCGGCCGGCTCGACGACGAGCACCTGTTCTACCTCCAGGCGCGCGGCATCCCGTTCGACCAGGCCCGGCGCATGGTGGTGCGGGGCTTCCTCGGCCAGCTCATCGAGCGGATCGAGGTCGACGAGGTCCGCGAGAAGGTCCGGGAGGCGATCGAGGCGGAGCTCGACCGATGACGTACACCAGGGTGTGCCCGCTGGCCGAGATCCCGCAGGACGGCGCGCTCGCCGTCGAGATCGACGACACGCCCGTCGCGCTCGTCCGCAGCGGCGAGGGCGTCTTCGCGCTGAGCGACATCTGCTCGCACGCGGAGGTGTCCCTCTCCGAGGGCGAGGTGTACGACGGCACCATCGAATGCTGGCTGCACGGGTCGTGCTTCGACCTGGCCAGCGGCAAGCCCACCAACCCGCCGGCCACGCAGCCGGTCGCCACGTACAAGGTGAAGGTCGAGGACGGCGACGTCTACGTCTCCCTCGGCTCTGACGAATAGAAGGTCCCGAACAGTTATGGCCACGCTAGAGATCCGCGACCTCCACGTCTCCGTCGCCGACGGCGCCGAAGGGACCAAGGAGATCCTGCGCGGGGTCGACCTGACCGTCAAGGCCGGCGAGACCCACGCGATCATGGGGCCGAACGGCTCCGGCAAGTCCACCCTCGCCTACGCCGTCGCCGGGCATCCGAAGTACGAGGTGACCTCGGGCGCGGTGACGCTGGACGGCGAGGACGTCCTCGCGATGAGCGTCGACGAGCGCGCCCGCGCCGGGCTCTTCCTCGCGATGCAGTACCCGGTCGAGGTGCCGGGCGTCTCGGTGTCCAACTTCCTGCGCTCGGCGATGACCGCCGTGCGCGGTGAGGCGCCGAAGCTGCGCGAGTTCTCCAAGGAGCTGAAGACGGCGATGGAGAACCTGGCCATCGACCCGGCGTTCGCGCAGCGCAGCCTGAACGAGGGCTTCTCCGGCGGCGAGAAGAAGCGCCACGAGATCCTCCAGCTCGAACTGCTGAAGCCGAAGGTCGCCGTCCTGGACGAGACCGACTCCGGCCTCGACGTGGACGCGCTGAAGGTCGTCTCCGAGGGCGTCAACCGGTTCGGCGCGAGCGGCGAGACCGGCGTGCTGCTGATCACGCACTACACGCGCATCCTGCGGTACGTGAAGCCCGACTTCGTGCACGTGTTCGCGGGCGGCCGCGTCGTCGCCGACGGCGGCCCGGAGCTGGCCGACGAGCTGGAGAACGAGGGCTACGAGAAGTACGCGAAGGCGGGCGCGGCGCTATGACGTTGCTGCCCGAGGAGCTCAAGAAGGACTTCCCGCTGCTCCAGCGGACCGTCCGAGGCGGGCGCGACCTGGTCTACCTCGACTCGGGCGCCACGTCGCAGAAGCCCGTGCGGGTGCTGGACGCCGAGCGGGAGTTCTACGAGCGGCACAACGCCGCCCGCACCGCGGCGCGCACCTGCTCTCCGAGGAGGCGACCGAGGCGTACGAGAACGCGCGCGCGTCGATCGCCTCGTTCATCGGCGCGGTGCCGGGCGAGATCGTGCTGACCAAGAACGCCACCGAGGGCATCAACCTCGTCGCGTACGCGATGAGCAACGCGGCGACGGCCGGTCCCGAGGCCGAGCGGTTCCGGGTCGGGCCCGGCGACGAGGTCGTGGTGACCGAGATGGAGCACCACGCCAACCTCGTCCCCTGGCAGCAGCTCTGCCAGCGGACGGGCGCGACGCTGCGCTGGTTCGGCCTGACCGACGACGGGCGGCTCGACCTCGCGGAGCTCGACACGCTGGTGAACGAGCGCACCAAGGTCGTCGCGGTCACCCACCAGTCCAACGTGCTCGGGACCGTTCCGCCGGTCGCGCTGATCGCCGAGCGCGCGCACCGGGTCGGCGCGGTCGTCGTGGTGGACGGCGCGCAGTCGGTGCCGCACCAGCCGGTGGACGTCGCGACGCTCGGCGCCGACTTCCTGGCGTTCTCCGGGCACAAGATGCTCGGCCCGACCGGGATCGGCGTGCTGTGGGGGCGGCACGAGCTGCTGGAGGCGATGCCGCCGTTCATCACCGGCGGGTCGATGATCGAGGTGGTGCGGATGGAGGGCTCGACCTTCCTGCCGCCGCCGCAGCGGTTCGAGGCGGGCGTCCCGATGACCGCGCAGGCGGTCGGGCTCGGCGCCGCGTGCGACTACCTGTCCGAGATCGGCATGGACCGGGTGCGCGAGCATGAGGAGACCCTCGTCGGGTACGCCCTCGAACGGCTCACCGAGATCCCCGGCGTCAACCTCGTGGGGCCGGGCACGACCGAGGCGCGCGGCGGCGCGGTGTCGTTCACCGTGGACGGCATCCACCCGCACGACGTCGGGCAGGTGCTCGACGAGCTGGGCGTCGAGGTCAGGGTCGGGCACCACTGCGCGTGGCCGATCTGCCGCCGCTACGGGATCCCGGCGACGACCCGCGCCACGTTCTACCTCTACAACACCCTGGCCGACCTGGACGCCCTCGCCGACGGCGTCCGCCAGGCCCAAAAGTTCTTCGGCACCGCCTGAGGAACGGCGGGCCGGGAACGGCACCGCCTGAGGAACGGCGGGGCGGGGATGGCACCGCCTGAGGAACAGGTGGGGGCGCGCGCCTGTTTGAACGAACGAAGGAAGGGCCCGGAAAGGAAGCCATGGAGCTTGAGGCGATGTACCAGGAGGTCATCCTGGACCATTACCGCAACCCCCTGCACAAGGGGCTGCGGGAGCCTTTCGAGGGCGAGGCGCACCACGTCAACCCGACCTGCGGCGACGAGGTGACCCTGCGCGTGCACCTGGAGGGCGAGGGCCAGGACGCCCGGATCGCCGACGTCTCCTACGACGCGATGGGCTGCTCGATCAGCCAGGCGAGCGCGTCGGTGATGTCGGACCTGGTCATCGGCAGGTCGGTGAAGGAGGCGATGGCGGTCGGCGACGAGTTCCTCGCGCTGATGCAGTCGCGCGGCCGGGACGCCGAGCCCGACGAGGACGTCCTGGAGGACGCGATCGCCTTCGCCGGGGTGTCCAAGTACCCCGCCCGGATCAAGTGCGCCCTGCTCGCCTGGATGGCGTGGAAGGACGCGACCGCCCGAGCACTCGGAGAGGCAACATGAGCGACACCCCCGCGACCGACGCCGCGGAGACCACCGACGCCGCCCGGACCACCGACGCCGCGCAGGCCCCGGAGGCCGCGCAGGCCCCGGACACCGCCGCCGCGGAGGGCCCGGCCGGGACCGCCGCGGAGGAGGAGATCCTGGAGGCGCTGAAGGACGTCGTCGACCCGGAGCTCGGCATCAACGTGGTCGACCTCGGCCTGATCTACGGGATCGACCTGTCCGACGAGGTCGCGACCCTGGACATGACGCTGACCAGCGCCGCCTGCCCGCTCACCGACGTGATCGAGGACCAGGCGCACAGCGCGCTGGAGGGCCTGGTCAAGGACGTCAAGATCAACTGGGTCTGGCTGCCGCCGTGGGGCCCGGACAAGATCACCGACGACGGCCGCGACCAGCTCCGCGCCCTCGGCTTCAACGTCTGACAGTCGTTTCCGGCGTCCTGGCCGCCCCCGGCGCCCCCGGCGCCGCGAGGCCCGGCGTCATCCGGAGGCCGCGCCCCGGCGGGGCGCGGCCTCCGCGCCGTTCCCCGGCACGAACCACCGGGCCGGCAGGTGGACGGTGACGGTCAGCCCGCCGGACGGGCGGGGCGACGCCGTCACCGTGCCGCCGTGCGCCTGCGCGGTGGCGCGGACGATCGACAGCCCGAGGCCCGACCCGCGGTCGGAGCGGACCCGGTCGGTGCCGAGCCGCCGGAACGGCTCGAAGATCGTCTCGATCTCGTACGGCGGGACGACGGGCCCGGTGTTGGCGACCGCCACCTCCGCCCACCCGTTCCGCACGCCGGTCGCGACCGTGAGGTCGCCGCCGTCGCGGTTGTGCCGGACGGCGTTCTCCACGAGGTTCTGGACGAGCCGTTCGAGGAGGACGGGATCGCCCGCGACCGGCGCGGGCGACAGCTCCCGCGCCGTCCCGATCCCGCGCGCCGCGGCCTCCGCGCCGGCCTGGTCGAGCACGTGCCCGGCCACGTCGGCGAGGTCCAGCGCGGACGCGTCGGTGACGGTGTTCTCGCTGCCGGCGAGGGTGAGCAGCCCGTCGATGAGCCGCTCGTGGCGGCCGTTGACGACCAGCAGCGACTCGCCGAGCCGTTTGACGTCCTCGGTCGCGTCCGGGCGGCGCACCGCCACGTCCACGAGCGTCCGGTTGATGGCGAGGGGCGTGCGCAGCTCGTGCGAGGCGTTCGCGACGAAGTGCCGCTGCCCGTCGAACGCCCGCGCCAGCCGCCCGAGCATCGTGTCGAACGTGTCGGCCAGCTCCTTGACGTCGTCGCGCGGGCCGGCGTAGGCGATCCGCTCGGTGAGGTCGTGGCTGCGCGCCACCCGCCGCGCCGTCTCGGTGATCCGCTGCACCGGCCGCAGCGCCCGGTCGGCGATCAGCCAGCCGAACGCGAGCGCCGCCGCGCCGACCACCCGAGCGCGATCCCGCCCTGGGTCAGCAGCGACCTCAGCGTCTCGCGCTGGAGGTTCTCGGCCTGCCCGATGACCTGCCGGCTCTGCTTGGGCGACAGCACGGTGCCCGTCCCGGGCTCGGGGCGGTGCCGCTGAACGAGGTCTCCGGCGGCCCCTGCTCGACGGTCCGCTCGGTGACGCCGCTCTTGCCGAACAGCTTGTCGCCGGGCGGCTGGAGGCTGCCCTTCACCAGCAGGTACGTCAGCGCGAGCAGCACGATGCCGCCCGCGAGGAACAGCCCGCCGTACAGCAGCGTGAGCCGTACCCGGATCGTCGGCCGCAGCCGCTGCGTGATCGTGTGGTCGAGCGCGCTCATGGCAGGCGGTACCCCACTCCCGGGACGGTCTCGATGACGGGCGGGTCGCCGAGCTTGCGGCGCAGCTTCATCAGCGTCACCCGCACGGTGTTGGTGAACGGGTCGGTGTGCTCGTCCCACACCTTCTCCAGGAGCCGCTCGGTGGTGACGACGGCCCCGCCCGCGCGCAGCAGCTCGGCGAGCAGGCCGAACTCCTTGCGGGCCAGGTGCACGAACCGGCCGTCGCGGTAGACCTCGCGGCGGGCCGGGTCCAGGCGGATCCCGGCGCGTTCCAGCATCGGCGGCTCGGCGGGGCGCGCGCGGCGCGACAGGGCGTGCACGCGCGCGACGAGCTCCTCGAACGCGAACGGCTTGGTCAGGTAGTCGTCGGCGCCGATCCGCAGGCCCGCGACGCGGGCGGGGACGGCGACGGCGGCGGTCAGCATCAGGACGCGGACGTGCGCGCCGGACTCCACGACGGCGCGGCACACGTCGTCGCCGTGCACGACGGGCAGGTCGCGGTCCAGGACGAGCACGTCGTAGTCGTTCACGCCGAGGCGCTCCAGCGCGGCGTCCCCGTCGTAGACGACGTCCACGGCGAGGGACTCGGCCCGCAGGCCCTCGGCGATGGAGTCGGCGAGCATCCGCTCGTCCTCGGCGATCAGTACGCGCACGGGTCCCGTCCCTCGTTCCGCTGGGGTCTGCGCCAGATCCTGGGGCACCGGGCGTAACGCGGGCATAACGAGAAACGGTTACGCCGGGGTTATCCGCCCGCCGGTGGACTCCTCCCCGACCGCCGGGACGCGCCCGGCGGCGGCGACGAGGAGACGACGATGCGACGACGAGTGGTCGCGGCCCTGTTCCTGGCGGCCGCGCTCGCCCTGTCCGGCTGCGGGGGCTCGGGCGGGAACGAGGCGAAGGGCGCCGGCGGCGGCGACCGCAAGAGCCCGTCGGCCGGGGACATGGACAAGCTGCGGCGGTTCGCCCGGTGCATGCGCGAGAACGGCGTGGACATGGACGACCCGGTGGACGGCCGGATCGAGATCCGCAACTCCGCCAAACCGCAGGGGACCGCCGGCGGCCCGGCCAAGAACTTCGGCGGCCCGGACGACAAGACGAAGGCCGCGCAGGAGAAGTGCCGGCACTTCATGCCGGACGGCGGGAAGCCGCGCAAGGCGTCCCCGGAGGAGATCTCCCGGATGCGGGCGTTCGCCAAGTGCATGCGCGAGCACGGCGTCCAGATGCAGGACCCGGACGCGAACGGCGGGATGCGCTTCGACGCGAAGGAGGCGCCGGGCAGCGCGAACAACCCCGACGGCGCCACGTTCAAGGCGGCCGATAAGGCGTGCCGCAAGTACCAGCCGGGCGGCGGCGGGACCCGGGTCGGCCGGAGCGGCGGATGAGGCGCGCGCGGACCGTCGCGCTCGGCATCGGCGGCGTGGTGGTGATCGGCGGGGCCGGGCTCGCGACCGCGGGCCTCGGCGGCGGGGACGACAAGGCCGAGGCGCGCAGCCGGGTCCCGCCCGCGACGGCGGAGGTGGAGCGGACGACGCTGGTGGAGACGCAGAAGGTGGACGGGACGCTCGGCTACGGCGGGGACCGCGTCGCGACGGGCGGGGGCGGTCGCGGCACCCTGACGTGGATCGCCGCGCCCGGGGCGGTGGTGACGCGGGGCCGTTCGGCGTACATGGTCGACAACCGCCCCGTTCCGCTGCTGTACGGGCGGCTCCCGCTGTACCGGACCCTCGCCGAGGGACGGAGGGCACGGACGTGAGGCAGTTCGAGCGGAACCTCGCGGCCCTCGGCTACACCGGCTTCACGGTCGACACGACCTACGGCCCGGCGACCGCCGACGCGGTGCGGCGCTGGCAGGAGGACCTCGGCGTCACCGAGACGGGGAAGGTCGCGCCGGGGTCGGCGCTGGTCGTCCCGGGCGAGATCCGGGTCGCGCAGCGCAAGGCGCAGGCGGGCGACAGGCTCGGCGGGGCCGTGCTCACCTACACCGGGACGACCCGGACGGTGAGCGTGGACCTGGACGTGCAGTACCAGCGGCTCGCGAGGAAGGGCGCCGAGGTGTCGATCGAGCTGCCGGAGGGCGGCGCCACCAAGGGCACGATCACCGGCGTCGGGAAGGTCGCGACCGAGGGGCACGGCGACGACCCGACCACCGTCAAGATCACCATCGCGGTGCGGCGGCAGCGGACGCTCGGCTCGTACGACAAGGCGCCGGTGGACGTGCTGCTGGTCGCGGACCGGCACGCGGACGTGCTGGCGGTGCCGGTCGCGGCGCTGCTCGCGCGGCCCGGCGGCGGCTACGCGGTGCAGGTCGTGGACGGCGGCGCGGTGCGCGACGTCCCGGTGGAGACGGGCGCGTTCGCGGACGGCAAGGTCGAGGTCACCGGGGCCGGGCTGGCGGCCGGGGCGAAGGTCGGAGTGCCCGCGTGAGCCCGGTGGTGGAGCTCCGGGACGTCGGCAAGACGTACCCGGGCGGCGTGGTCGCGCTGGACGCGGTGTCGCTGGCGGTCGGCGCGGGCGAACTGGTCGCGATCGCCGGGCCGTCCGGCTCGGGCAAGTCGACCATGCTGCATCTGATCGGCACGCTGGACCGGCCGAGCGGCGGCACCGTCCTGGTCGAGGGGCGGGACGTGTCGCTGCTGAGCGACCGGCGCCTGTCGGCGCTGCGGGCCCGGCGGATCGGGTTCGTGTTCCAGCAGTTCCACCTGGCCGCCGGGGTCAGCGCGCTCGACAACGTCGCCGACGGGCTGCTGTACGGGGGCGTCCCGCAGGCGCAGCGGCGCCGCCGCGCCCGGCGCGCGCTGGAGCGGGTCGGGCTCGGGCACCGCCTCGGGCACCGCCCGCACCAGCTCTCCGGCGGCGAGAAGCAGCGGGTGGCGATCGCCCGCGCGGTCGTCGGCGAGCCGGCGATGCTGCTCGCGGACGAGCCGACCGGCGCCCTCGACTCGGCGTCCGGCGCGGGCGTGCTGGACCTGCTGCGGGGGCTCGCGGGGTCCGGCACCGCCGTCATCGTGATCACCCACGACCGGGACATCGCCGCGGCCCTGCCCCGGCGGGTGCGGATGCGCGACGGGCGGATCGTCCGGGACGAGACCGGGACGGAGGCGGACCGGTGACCGGCGACGCCGCCACGCGGCCCGACCTCCCGGCGACGCCGCCCGGTGCGCCGCCGCCCGGGCGCGGCGGGGACGAGGGGGAGGCGGCGCCCGCCCGGCTCGGGCCCCGCGACGTCCTGCGCGTCGGCGCGGCCGGGCTCCGCGCCCGCCCGCTGCGGGTGTTCCTGTCGGCGCTCGGCATCGCGATCGGGATCGCCGCGATGATCGGCGTCGTCGGGATCTCCACCTCCAGCCGCGCGCAGCTCCAGGCCACCCTGGACCGGCTCGGCACGAACCTGCTGACCGTCGCGCCCGGCCGCGACTTCTTCGGCGACGACGCGAAGCTGCCCGTGGACACGGTGCCGATGATCAGCCGGATCGAGCACGTCCGGTCGGTGTCGGGGACCGGCAAGCTGGACGTGAAGGTGTACCGCAACGACCGCATCCCCGAGGGGGAGAGCGGCGGGATCAGCGTCCTCGCGGCCCGCCTCGACCTGCCCCGCACGGTCGGCCTCGGCACCGTCGCGGGCCGCTGGCTGAACGCGGGCACCGGCCGCTACCCGGCCGTCGTGCTCGGCTCGGCGTCGGCCGACCGGCTCGGCGTCGCCGCGCCGGGCGCGCAGGTCTGGCTCGGGTCGCAGTGGTTCACCGTCGTCGGGATCCTCGCGCCGAACGACCTGGCGCCCGAGTTCGACTCGGCGGCCCTCGTCGGCTGGGACGTCGCGGCGGCGCGGCTCGGGTTCGACGGCCACCCGACGACCGTCTACACCCGCGCCGAGAAGGACGCGGTGGAGGACGTACGGGAACTGCTCGCCGCGACGGCCAACCCGCGGTCGCCGAACGAGATCGAGGTGAGCCGCCCGTCCGACGCGCTCGCCGCCGAGAACGCCACCGACGAGGCGTTCACCGGGCTGCTGCTCGGGCTCGGCGGGGTCGCGCTGCTGGTCGGCGGGGTCGGCGTCGCCAACACGATGGTGATCTCGGTGCTGGAGCGGCGCGCGGAGATCGGGCTGCGCCGCTCGCTCGGCGCAACGCGGGGCAGATCAGGCTCCAGTTCCTCACCGAGTCGCAGCTGCTCGCCGCGCTCGGCGGGGTCGGCGGCGTCGCGCTCGGCATCGCGGTCACCGCCGTCTTCGCGGTGACGCAGGGCTGGCCGACGGTGGTGCCGCCGTGGGCGATGGCGGGCGGCGTCGGCGCGACGCTGGTCATCGGGGGCGTCGCCGGGCTGTACCCGGCGATCCGCGCCGCGCGCCTCGCCCGACCGAGGCCCTCAGCGGCCCCTGACCGCGGCCCGGCCCCCGCCCGCCCGCGCGGGGGCCGGGCCACGCGCTCGACCCGGCCGGCCCCGCCACGCCGCCCCGGCCGGTCCCGGGCGGGATCGCGGGCGGGCCGCTGAACCTTTACCGTGGCCACGTGATGTACCAGGTTCCCGACAGCGATCCCGATCTCGCCGCACGCCGCGCCTCCTCGTTCGGAGCCAGCGCCGCCGCGTACGCCGACGAGCGCCCCGACTACCCCGCCGCGGCCGTCCGCTGGGCCCTGGAGCCCGTCGCCGGCCGCGCGCCGCTCCGCGTGCTCGACCTCGCCGCCGGGACGGGCAAGCTGACCGAGGTCCTGCTGAACGACGGCGTCCCCGCCGGACGGATCACCGCCGTCGAGCCCGACCCGGGCATGCGGGAGGAGTTCGGACGCCGCGTGCCGGGCGTGCGGATGCTCGCGGGCGGCGCCGAGGACATCCCGCTGCCGGACGCCGCCGTGGACGCCGTGCTGGTCGGGCAGGCCATGCACTGGTTCGACCACGACCGGGCGCTCCCCGAGATCCACCGCGTCCTCGCGCCCGGCGGCGTCCTGGCGGCCCTGTGGAACACCGACGTCGACACCGTCCCGTGGGTCGCCGGGCTGAAGGCCGCCTCGCGCAGCAGCGTGTCGTTCCAGCGCAAGGAGTCGGAGACGCTGCCCGCCACCAAGGAGTTCCCGGCGTTCGAGCGCGGGGAGTTCCCGCACGCGCACCGCCGCACGGCCGAGTCGATGGCCGCGACGATCGGCACCCACTCCCACATGCTGGTGCTGGAGCCGGACGAGCGGGACGCCGTGCTCGCCGCGATCGTCGGCTACCTGCGGTCGGTGCCCGAGACCGCCGACGGCGAGTTCGACTACCCGCTCCTCACCCTCGCGCTGCGGGCGACCCGGAGCTGATCCCGGGAGCCGGGGCGGCCCGGCGGCCCGGCGTCCTCCGAACGATGTACGCGGTCCGGCCGCAGGTCGGAGCCGGGCACCGTCGCGGGGATGCTGAGATGGAGGGGTGCCATTCGCCCGCGCGGCCCTCCGCCGCGTCCCCACCACGCGCCAGGACGTCCTGATCGCCCTCGCGACGCTGGCCGGCGGCGCGCTCGTGCTCCTCGCGCACGGCTACGCGCGCTGGACGCCGTCCGACGCCGTGGGGCTCGGCTGGCGGTTCGTGCCGCTGCTCGGGTTGGCCGCGATGGTGCCGTTCCGCCGCACCGCTCCGCTGCTCGCGCTCGCCGCCGCCACCCCGTTCAACATCGCCGACGTGGTGATCGGGCCGAGCTTCGCGAGCGCGATCATCTACGGCGACGCGCTGTACGCCGCGAGCCTCTACCGCCGCCGGCCCGCCGCGGAGTGGCTGCTCGGCGCGACCGTCGCGGTGACCGCCGCCTGCGCCGTCGCCGCCGGGCTGGCGCTGCACAGCGTCAGCGGCGCCGTGGTCACCGCCGCGATCGCGGGGGTGACGTGGACCGGGCCGGTGCTGACGGCGATGGCCGTCCGCGAGCACCGCGACAAGGCCGAGGCCGAGCGGGTGCGGGCCGAGCAGACGGTGCGGCTCGCCGAGCTCGACCGGCGCGGCGCGGTGAGCGCCGAGCGCGCGCGGATGGCCCGCGAGCTGCACGACGTCATCGCCAACCACCTGAGCGCCGTGGCCCTGCACTCCTCGGCCGTCCTGAAGGTCCGCGACCTGGACCGGGAGGGGCTCGACCGGTCCATGGAGATCATCCGGGAGAACAGTGTGCAGGGCCTCGCCGAGATGCGCCGCATGATCGGCCTGCTCCGCGACGGGAGCGCCGGGGCGCCGAGCGACCCGCCGGCCGCGCCGCGCCTCGCCGAGCTGGACCGGCTCGTCCGGCGCTCCGCCCGCTCCGACCTCACCGCCGGGCTGAAGGTGGCGGGCGAGCCCGCCGAGCTGCCGTCCGCCGTCGAGCTCGCCGCGTACCGGATCGTCCAGGAGTCGCTGACCAACGCGCTCAAGCACGGCGGGCCCGGCCACGCCGAGGTGCTGCTGGAGTACGGCCCGCGCCGCGTGGTGGTCGAGGTGTCCAGCCCGCTGCCGCGCGGGGACGGCGCGCCGCGGCTGCCCGGCGCGGGCGCGGGGCTGATCGGCATGCGCGAGCGCGCCGCGATGCTGGACGGGACGTTCGCCGCGGGCCCGAGGACGGGCGCTGGCGGGTCCGGGCCGAGCTTCCCGTCGAGGTGGACGGGCGCGAGAGGGAGAACACCCGATGATCAAGGTGCTGGTGGCCGACGACCAGGCGGCGGTGCGGGCGGGCCTGGTGCTCATCCTCGGCGCCGCGCCCGGCATCGAGGTGGTGGCCGAGGCCGCCGACGGCGAGGAGGCCGTGGAGCTGGCCCGGCGCCTGCGCCCGGACGTGGTGCTGATGGACGTCCGGATGCCCCGGCTGGACGGCGTCTCCGCCACCCGCGAGATCTCGGGCTTCGCCGACGTGCTGGTGCTCACGACGTTCGACGTGGACGAGTACGTGTTCGGGGCGCTGCGGGCGGGCGCGGCCGGGTTCCTGCTCAAGGACATCGACGCCGACCGCCTCGTCGAGGCCGTCCGGACCGTCGCCGCCGGGGACGGCGTCGTCGCGCCCAAGGTGACCCGGCGGCTGATCGGCGCGTTCGCCGGCGCCCCGAGGCTCGCCCAGGGCGCGGGCCGCCCGCCCGGCCTGGACGAGCTCACGCCGCGCGAGCGGGAGGTCTTCGCCTGCCTCGGCGAGGGCCTGTCCAACGGCGAGATCGCCGCGCGCCTCGACATGGCCGAGACCACCACCAAGACCCACGTCAGCCGCATCCTCGGCAAGCTCGGCCTGCGCAGCCGCGTCCAGGCGGCGATCCTGGCGCAGGAGACGGCCGCGGGCGGCATGACGGACGTATCGCCCCCGAATGATCCCTCAGGCCCGCAAAGGCCGTCTCAGGGCCTTGCGGCAGGTCAACAGCCTGTGAAATCCCAGCGGGAAGGGACTTCCGGCGGAACGAGGGCCCAGGGAAAGGGGCTTCAGGGGGAGAGGCCGCGGATCAGGTCCGACACCCGGACGATCCCGAGGCAGCGGCCGTGCTCGTCCACCACGACCAGGTCGTCGTACACCCGGTCGCCCTCCCGGCCCGCCGCCCGCAGCGCCGCGACCGCCGGGACGGTCCGCGGCACCAGCCGCGGCGGGTCGGCCAGCCGCGCCGCGGGCTTGTGCGCGTGCAGCGCGTGCCCGTACGCCCCCGACAGCCGCAGCAGGAACCGGGTGCGGTCCACGGTCGCGCGGGGCCGCTGCCGCTCGTCCACCAGGACCACGCTGGTCGTGCCCGTCTCGGCGTTCAGCGCGTTCAGCACGGCGTCGGCGGTCGCGGTGTGCGGCATCGTGACCGCCGGGAGCGTGAACTCCGACACCCGCGGCCCGAGGTCGGGCACCGCCCGGTCGGGCCGCCCGGACTCCTCCGCCGCGACCGGGACCGTGATCGGCATCCCCGGCCGCCACTCCGGCGGCGCGAGCGCGGGCCCCTGGACGAGCCGCACGCCGAGCTCGCGGACGTTCAGCACCTGGTCCTCGGTCGCGAGGCCGGGCGCGAGCACGTGCGCGCCGAGCCGGTGCGCGAGGTCGACCAGCGCGGTCACCAGCGCCGACCGCCGCGGGTCCCCGCCGGTGCGCCGGGCCAGCTCAGGATCCAGCTTCGCCAGGTACGGCGCGCCGTCCACCAGCAGGTCCAGCGGCGCGTACGCGGCGCCGACGCCCGCGAGCCCGACCAGGTAGCCGGCCCGGCGCAGCCCGCGCAGCGCGCCGGACACCGCCGGGCGCTGCGAGGGGTGGAAGCCGCCGGTCACGCAGATGATGACCTCCTGGGGACGCCGTCCCGTCTCGCCCAGCCCGTGGTGCAGCTCGGCGAGGAACGCGTCCCCGTGGGTCAGGGAGTCGGCGCGCAGGCCGATCTGGAGGGGGAGGGGGGTGCCGAGGCCGGCCGCGGCCCGCGCGGCCTCGACCGCCCTCCGCAGGTCCTCGGCCGCCGGGTCCACCCGCGTGCCCGCGGGCGGCGCTCCGGACGGCCCCGCGTGCGTCTCCACGGCGACGACGGACCCGGTGTCGAGATCGACCACCGGGTGGAACACCGCCCTCGCCGGAAGCAGGACATCCACGGCTGACACAACCGCATCATGCCGCTTCTCCAAG
This sequence comes from Actinomadura sp. J1-007, assembly GCF_009793335.1. Taxonomy (GTDB): domain Bacteria; phylum Actinomycetota; class Actinomycetes; order Streptosporangiales; family Streptosporangiaceae; genus Spirillospora; species Spirillospora yumaensis. The sequence continues at coordinate 807,335 of NZ_WING01000002.1, forward strand.
GACGAAACGGAAGTTGTCAGCAGAAGTTAACGCACAATTCGCGCAGGCGGCGGGCCGTCCGGGCACGGGTCCGGGCGTCCCGGTCCCGGTCCGGGCGCCGTGGAACGCTTCACACGCCCCGGCCGCCCGCGACCGCGGACACCGCGTACGTTCCGCCGGCGAGCGCGGCGAGCCACGCGTACGGCGTGATGTCCGCGCCGCGCAGCGCCTGCACCACGACCGCCGCGACGAGCGCGGCCACCAGCACGTCGCCGGTCATCGCCGCCGCCTTCAGGTGCGCGCGGGCGCGGTGGCCGCTGCCGAACGACTCGCTGATCGCCAGTGCGGGCTCGTTGCGCCGGTAGGCCAGGTGCGCGGCGTACCCGGCGAGGACGGCGAGCGCGACCAGCGCCTTGCCCCCGTGCCCGTCGCTCGCCAGCACGGCGGCGACCACCACCCCCGCGGCGAGGACGGTTCCGGGCACGATCCAGCGGCTGAGGCTGCGGTGTTCGGGGGCGATCCACATGCCGGACATCTTCTCCGATAGCCGGGCGATCAGGCTTCCCAACGCGCCGTTCGCGGCCGGTCCCGGTTCGGCCCTCCTTTCGGCCCTTCCGGACGGTAGGTTGTGGGCCCGTGGCGCAATTTCGACTGAACGGCTCCAAGATGCTGGCCGTCGATCTCGCCGGGGAGACGATCAAGGCGCTGAACGGCGCGATGGTCGCCTACGACGGGCAGATGAGCTTCAAGCGGCAGGGCATGACCGGCGGCGAGGGCCTGCGCGGCGCGCTCAAGCGCAGGATCGCGGGCGAGGGCATGACGCTCATGGAGGTCAGCGGGCAGGGCACCGTCTTCCTCGCCAGCGAGGCGACCGAGGTCACGCTGGTCCGGCTGAACGGCGACACGCTGTTCGTGGAGTCCGAGAGCCTGCTCGCGCTCGACGCGGGCCTGCGCACCGGCGTCCACTTCGTCGGGCTGCGCGGCATGGGCACCGGGCAGGGCCTCGCGACCACCAAGGTCGAGGGGAGCGGCACCGCCGCGATCGTGTCGGACGGGCCCGCGATCGCGCTGGAGGTCTCGCCCAGCGAGCCGCTCTGCGTGGACCCGCACGCCTACGTCGGCCATCTCGGGCAGCTCCAGCAGGACGTCGTCACCGACGTCAACTGGCGCACCGTCCTCGGCCAGGGCTCGGGGGAGAGCGTCCAGTTCCGGTACCAGGGGCACGGGCTGGTCTACGTCCAGCCGGCCGAACGCGGCGGGATTCTGGAGATCTGATGCCGGGATACACCTCGATCAACTCCAAGATGCTCCAGGTCGAGATCGGGCCTGGCCGGGAGCTCTACAGTCGGCGCGGCGCGATGCTCGCCTACACCGGGCGGGTGGCGTTCGCGCCGACCGCGACCGCCGGGCAGGGCATCGGCGGGGCCCTCGGCCGCGCCGTCGCGGGCGAGCGCACCGAGATGATGCACGTCACCGGCCAGGGCACGGTGATGTTCGGCCGGTCGGGGCTGCACGTCGGCGTCGTCGAGCTGGCCGGCGACACCCTCTACGTCGAGGCCGACCGGCTCCTCGTGCACGACGCGAGCCTCCAGGTCGGCACGATGTTCCTCGGCGAGCAGGGCGGCGTCGGCGGCGTGATCCGCGGCGCGGTCAGCGGCCAGGGCCTGTTCACCACCACGCTCAACGGGCACGGCTCGTGCGCGCTGCTGTCGCACGGCGGCGTCATGGAGCTGCCCATCACCCCGCAGCGGCCCGTGCACGTCGACCCGCAGGCGTACGTGGCGCACCGCGGCCAGGTGCAGAACAAGCTGACCACCGCCGTCGGGCTGCGCGAGATGATCGGCCGCGGCTCGGGCGAGGGGTTCCAGCTCCAGCTCAGCGGCTCCGGCGTCGTCTACGTGCAGGCCAGCGAGAGGAAGATCTGACCGTGAGCACCCCCACGTTCACCGCGGCCACGCTCCCGTCGAACGACAACGTCAACCCCTACGCGTTCAGCGTCGACCTGAACGGGCGGTGGTTCGCGCAGAAGGGCAAGATGATCGCCTACTACGGGCGGATCAGGTTCGAGGCGCTGTCGGCCGGGCCCCTCGACGCGCTCGTCGCCGCGAGCTTCCACTCCCCGCTGTACGCGCAGGACTGGATCGTCGCCGAGGGGCAGGGCAAGCTGCTGCTCGCCGACCGCGGGTTCGACGTCAACTCGTTCGACCTGGACGAGGGCAACCTCACCATCCGCGCCGGGAACCTGCTGGCGTTCGAGCCCGGCCTGGAGCTCAAGCAGTCGATCATCCCGGGCTTCCTCACCCTGATCGGGACCGGGCGGTTCGTGGCCGCCTCCAACGGCCCCGTCCACTTCGTCGAGCCGCCGATCCGGGTCGACCCGCAGGCGCTGCTCGGCTGGGCCGACTGCCCCTCGCCCTGCCACCACTACGACCACTCCTACATGCGCGGCGTGCTCGGCGCCGCTCGCATGGTGTTCGGGGTCGGCGGGACGTCGGGCGAAGAGCACCAGTTCGACTTCACCGGCGAGGGCACCGTCCTGATGCAGTCCTCCGAGGCCGTGATGAGCGACGACGTCATGCTGCGCGACCTGGAGGGCCAGATCGGCATGGTCGGCACGTCCGGCCTCCAGCGGTTGCAGCAAAGCATCTCCCAGCGCCTGTCCGCCGAACGCCAGTAGCGCCCGCGGCGCGGCCGGCGGCGGCGCGGCCGGTGGCGGCGGTCAGTGCTCGGCGGTCCGCATCACCCGGAAGACGACGTCGAACGGGTCGCGGACCTCGGCCATGCGCCCGTACGGGGAGTCCCACGCCTCGGCCGCCGCGCCCCCGGCGTCGCGGGCCCGCCCCACGGCCGCGTCGGCGTCCTCGACCTCGAAGTAGGTCAGCCACGACGACGCCACCGCGTCCGGCTCCCCGTGGATGCCGCCGACCGCGCGCCCGTCCGGCCGGAGCAGCGCCGTGTAGTCGATCTCGCCGCCCGGCACGGCCTCCAATGTGTAGCCGAACACGGCCGTGTAGAAGTCGCGGGCGGGCTTCGGCCGCGCGGTCACCAGCTCGTTCCAGGTGAACGAGCCCGGTTCGTTGACGGTCTGCGAGCCGATGTGGGACCGGCCCTGCCAGAGCCCGAACGGCGCCCCCACCGGGTCGGCCGCCATCGCCATCCGCCCGAGTTCCATCACGTCGTCGGCGGGCATCAGCACGGTGCCGCCCGCGTCGGCGACCCGTTCCAGCGTGCCGTCGGCGTCGTCGGTCGCGAGGAAGACGTTCCACCAGAACGCCGCCGCGCTCTCGTCGGGGTTCCGCATCATCCCCGCCACCATGCGGCCGTCGAGGAAGCAGCCGTGGTAGTGGCCGGTCTCGGGCCCGAAGTCCTGGAAGTCCCAGCCGAACAGGGCGCCGTAGAACTCCTTGGCCCGTTCCAGGTCGGGGATGCCGAGGTCGAGCCAGTTGGGCGTGCCGGTCGGGGCGTTGCTGGTCACGTGGGTCATCGCAGGCTCACTCCTTCCGCCGGGGCCGCGCCCCGGCACCGTGTCGCACGCCCGCCACCGCACGGTCATCCCTACCCACATCCGCCCCGGCCGTTCCCCCCGCCACGGCACCGCGCTCCCCGCTCACGGCCGTCCCCGCTCCGGCCGCCCTCCCGAACGGGCGGTCGGAGCGGTGCCGGGCGGAGCGGGTCACCCGCTCCGGTCCGCCGGGTCACGTACACTGATCGGATGCTTCCGCACGCGAGCTGACAGGCTCCCCGGCGCGTCGCGGGCCCCGGGCCGCGACGCGCCGTTCTGCTGCCCTTCGTCCACCAGCGTTCCGTCAGGGGAGCCCTGTCACCATGATCATTGCCAACCACATCGAGCTGCGCGCCGGGTCCCGGCTGCTGATCGAGGCCGCCTCCTTCCGGGTCAACCCCGGCGACCGGGTCGGCTTCGTCGGCCGCAACGGCGCCGGCAAGACGACCCTCACCAAGGTCCTCGCCGGGGAGGCGCTCCCCGCGCAGGGCGACGTGACCCGTTCGGGCACCATCGGCTACCTCCCGCAGGACCCGCGCGGCGTCGACCTGGCGGAGCTGGCCCGCGACCGGATCCTGTCGGCGCGCGGCCTGGACGAGGTGATCCGCGAGCTGCGCGCCGCCGAGGAGGCCATGGCGACCGCGTCGGGCGCCGGGCGCGACAAGGCCGTGCGCCGGTACGGGCGGCTGGAGGAGCGGCTGCACGTGCTCGGCGGCTACTCGGCCGAGGCCGAGGCCGCCTCGATCGCCTCCAGCCTGGGCCTGCCCGACCGGGTCATGTCCCAGCCGCTCGGCACCCTGTCGGGCGGGCAGCGGCGCCGGGTGGAGCTGGCGCGCATCCTGTTCTCCGACGCCGACACCCTCCTGCTGGACGAGCCGACCAACCACCTGGACGCCGACTCGATCGTCTGGCTGCGCGACTTCCTGAAGTCGCACCAGGGCGGCCTGGTGGTGATCAGCCACGACGTGGAGCTGCTGGACGCGGTGGTCAACCGGGTCTTCCACCTGGACGCCAACCGCAGCGTGATCGACATCTACAACGTCGGCTGGAAGAAGTACCTCGACCAGCGCGAGACCGACGAGCGGCGGCGCAAGCGCGAGACGGCCAACGCCCAGCGGCAGGCGACCGCGCTGATCTCCCAGGCCGACAAGATGCGCGCCAAGGCCACCAAGGCCAAGGCCGCGCAGCAGATGGACCGGCGGGCCCGGCAGCTCCTCGCCGGGGTGGAGGGCGAGCGGCAGGCCGACAAGGTCGCGAGGATCCGCTTCCCGGAGCCGGCGCCGTGCGGCAAGACCCCCCTCACCGCGGAGGGATTGTCGAAATCGTACGGATCTTTGGAGATTTTCACCGATGTGGATCTGGCCGTGGACCGCGGCAGCCGCGTCGTCGTGCTCGGCCTGAACGGCGCGGGCAAGACGACCCTGCTGCGGATGCTGGCCGGGGTCGACAAGCCCGACACCGGCGCGGTGGTGCCCGGCCACGGCCTGCGCGTCGGCTACTACGCCCAGGAGCACGAGACCCTGGAGGTCGAGCGGTCCGTCCTGGAGAACATGCAGTCGGCGGCGCCCGGCCTCGCCCCCGTGGAGGTCCGCAAGATCCTCGGCTCGTTCCTGTTCTCCGGCGACGACGTCGACAAGCCCGCGGGGGTGCTGTCGGGCGGGGAGAAGACCCGGCTCGCCCTCGCGATGCTGGTCGTGTCCAGCGCCAACGTGCTGCTGCTCGACGAGCCCACCAACAACCTCGACCCGGCGAGCCGCGAGGAGATCCTCGGCGCGCTGCGCACGTTCGCCGGGGCGATCGTCATGGTGACGCACGATGAGGGTGCGGTGCAGGCGCTCCGGCCGGAAAGAGTGATTTTGCTGCCCGATGGTGTCGAAGACATCTGGAGTGACGAGTTTGCCGATCTGGTGGCACTTGCGTGACCTGCATGGTCACTTCCGCAGATCTTTTCTGGCGGAGTGGGTAGCCGAACGGCCGGGAATGACTGATCATGGCGGGGGATAACGCAGCGGTCACCACATCACTACGGGAGGTACTCGTGGCCGAGACCCTTAAGAAGGGCACCCGCGTGACCGGTGCCGAGCGCGACAAGCTGGCGGCGGAACTCAAGAAGAGGTACGACTCCGGCGAGAGCATCCGCGCCCTGGCAGCCGCCACCGGCCGCTCGTATGGGTTCATCCACCGGATTCTGACCGAATCCGGCGTCAACCTGCGCGGTCGCGGCGGCGCGACCCGCGGCAAGAAGTCCTGAACGGACGCCGACCCCCGGATGAGCGCACCGCCTGAGCCGCCGCCGCGACCGGCCGAGTAGGGTTCGGTCGCGGCGGCGGGCAGGGTGACGCCGGTCGGCGGGGACCGGCGTCACGGGTCCGCCCGTCCCTCCGGACGTCCCGGGCCGCCGTGACGGGCGGGACCGATGTTCCGCCCTGGAAACGGTCGCAGCGGAAAGGGACGTCATGACGGACGCGAAGTCGGGGCGGGCACGGCCGGATTCGGCCAGCGGCCCGGCCGCGGGGGAGGGCGCGGCCGGACCGGCGGGCCCCGCCGGAGCGGGGCCCTCCGAGGAGGACCTGGCCGCGGCGGGCCTGCGGCTGGAGGTCGACGGCGCGGTCGCCACGCTCACGCTGGACCGGCCCGAGCGCCGCAACGCCCTCACGTTCGCCACCTGGCGCACCATGGCGGCGGTGGGCGCGTCGCTGCCGCCGTCCGTGCGCGTCGTGGTCGTACGCGGCGAGGGCCCCTCGTTCTCCGCCGGGATCGACCTGTCCCAGTTCACGGGCGAGGGCGGCGAGGGCTTCCCGGACGGTTCCGACGCCGCGGAGACCGAGGCGTTCATCGCCGGGCTCCAGGACGGCTACACGTGGCTGCGGCGGCCCGACCTCGTGACGGTCGCGGCGGTGCACGGCCACGCGATCGGCGGCGGCTTCCAGCTCGCGCTGTCGTGCGACATCCGGATCGTCGCCGACGACGTGAAGTTCTGCATGAAGGAGCCCGCGCTCGGGCTCGTCCCCGACCTCACCGGCACCAAGCCGCTCGTCGAGATCGTCGGCGTCCCCCGGGCGCTGGAGCTGTGCCTGACGGCCCGTACCGTCCTCGCCGACGAGGCCGCCCGCCTCGGCCTGGCCGAACGGGTCGTCCCGCGCGAGGACCTCGACGGCGCCGTCCAGGAGCTGGTGCAGGCGCTGCTGGCGGTGAACGCCGAGGCCGCCGTCGCGACCAAGCGCCTGCTGTGGCAGGCCCCCGAGAACACCCTCGAACAGCAGGCCGCCGCCGAGCGCCGCGAGCAGGTGGCCCGCCTGAGAGCCCTCTCGGCCCTCCGTCCCACCCCCTGACGCCCGTACTCGGGTGCCCTCCCGTACGCGGCGCGCCGCCGGCACAGGTCCGTGCCGGCGGCGCGCAGCGGTTGAACGGGACGCGGGTCAGCCGCCCAGGGCCTCGCGGCCTCCCCGGGCCAGGGGCAGGATGACCTTGCTGGTGCCGGGCCTGACCGTCACCCTGGTCCCCGCCGGGTAGCGGAGCGTGTAGTCGTAGTCGGTGGACAGGACGACCACGCCGAGCCGGTGGCCGGGCTTGACGACGTAGTCGGTGGGCTCGAAGTCCCAGCGGAAGTCGTACGCCTTGCCGGGCCTGATCGGGTCGGTGCGGCTCGGGCCGCGCCGGTTGCGGGCGTCCAGCCAGCCCCGCGTGATGATCTTGAACGGGGCGGTCTCGGTGCGCAGTGCCTGCCGGGTCGTGCAGCCCTCGTCGCCGGGCACGCTCTCGCCGTAGCAGACCCGCTGGCCGGTGTCGACGCGCCCGCCCGTCGGCCGCGTGTCGGTGCCGTAGTCGACCAGCAGCGCCGTCAGGTACGGCGACCGCCCGTCGAGCGAGGCCCGCAGCGCCGCCTGCGGGATGCCGTTCACCCGCACGGGGGCCTTCAGCGGCGGCGTGAGGTAGGCCAGCCGGTTCGGGTCGGCCCGGTCCTCGTTGACCAGGAGCTGCTCGGCGGTGCGGGTCCGGCCCTCGTCCGTGAACGACTGGTCGGCGCCGGGCCGGGGCCGCAGCGCGAGGGCGCCGGGCTGCCCCGCCGGGCCCGCGTTCAGGCTGAGCGGTACGGACCGGGTGCCGGGCACGGGCCAGTCCTTCGCGGTCTCCCACTGCCCGGGGGCGCGCTCGACGTCGACGCGGGGCTCCTTGGTGATGCCGTTGTCGATGTTGTAGAGCCAGCGGTCGAACCAGTGGTGCGTCTGCCGCAGCCACTCCTCCAGGCGCCAGCGGAACGGCGTGGCGTGGTTGGCCTGGTGCAGCCACAGCTTGCGCGGCACGCCCGCCCGCTTCAGGGCGTTCCACCACTGGACGGAGTTCTTGACCTTGACGTTCCAGTCGTTCAGGCCGTGCACGACCATGACGGCGGCGCGGACCTTGCGGGCCTGGCCGACGTAGTCGCGCTGCGCCCACACCTTGGAGTAGTCGCCGGTCTCCCGGTCCTGGGTGGCCTCGATGTCGTCGATGACCTTCTTGCAGACCTCGGGGTTCCGGCGGGTCAGCACCGCCTTGGCGAGCACGTCGAGGTCCTCGCCCTGGAAGCCGCCGGGCGCCAGCACCCCGCCGTTCGCGCGGTAGTAGTCGTACCAGCTGGAGATCCCGGCGATCGGGATGATCGCCTTCAGGCCGGGGACGCCGGTCGCGGCGGCCATGTTCGGCAGCGTCCCGTTGTAGGACTGGCCGATCATGCCGACGTTGCCGGTGGACCAGCCGGCCTTGACCGGCGCGCCCTGCGGGGTCCAGCCGCGGGCCCGGCCGTTCAGCCAGTCCACGGCGGCCTTGGCGCCCGCCTGCTCCTGCCGGTCGCCGGACGTCGGGCAGCCGGTCGAGCCGCCGGTGCCGATGCTGTCGAGGTTGGCGACCGCGTAGCCGCGCGGGACGTAGTAGTTGTCGAGGTAGCCGGGGAAGATCTCGGCGAGGTTGCGCGGCGAGGAGCGCAGGGCGCGCGACCGCGCGTCGCCGATGTCGACCGGGTGGTTCGGGACGTCGTGGGTGCCGGCCCAGTACGGGCTGGCCTCCAGCACGGTCGGCACCTTCAGCGACCCGTCCGTCTCCTTGGGCCGGATGATCCGCATCTGGACGCGGTCGCGGGCTCCGTCGCGGTCGCTGTCGACCGTGGTCTCGATGTTGACGACCTGGGTGACCGCGTCGGCGCGCGAGTAGACGGGCTGGGTCTCTCCGTTCGCCACGCGCGGCCCCGCCGCGGGCGGCCCGCCGGGGGACGCGGGCCGGTCGGGCGCCGCGCCCGCCGGGAGGGCGGTCGTCGCGAGCAGTGCCGAGGCGAGGGTGATCGCGCCGGCGCCGCCTCGCAGGAAGCGTCGTGTCACAGGGGCTCCTGGGGGGTGTGAGCCTGAAATTGTTGATCACATCTACTACCGGATCGCCAGGAAGTCCATAAGAACGCCCGATATCGGACGGCCTGTGACCCGCTGCCGGGCGTGCGGCGTCGTCGCCTCGCGCGCCCGCCCGCGCGGGGCCGGGAGCCCGGAGCGCGGCGCGGCCGTGCCGCCGCCGCGCGCGGCGCGGCCGTGCCCCCGCCGCGCGCGGCGCGGGCCGCCCGCCCGCCCGGGCCCGCTCCCGAGACCCGGTACGACGCGCCCCGCACTCCGGCCCGCGTGGCGCGGCCCGCACCTCGGTCCGCGCTCCGGCCCGCACCTCGGCCCGCGTTCCGGTCCGCGCTCCGGCCCGTACCTCGGTCCACGCTCCGGCCCGCACCTCGGCCCGCGCACCTCGGCCCGCGCACCTCGGCCCGCGCACCTCGGCCCGCGCGGGGCGGGCCGCGGCGCCGGCCGCGCTTTGGTCCGCGCTCCCGGGCGCGGGCCGTCGCGGCCGGCCGGGCGGCGATCGCTCCGGCCAGGGTGTTACGCCGTGAGCGGACCGGGGAAGTGGCCGTCCCGGGCGCGTGTTGTGGCCCTCGGACACTGAGATGCTTACTTGATTACGTACATGCACGCCCGCGGGACGCGCGCGGGCGGCGGACCCCTCGGAGGCACACGTGGGCATGCCGGGAATGCCGGGCGGCGGCTGGCAGGTGATGGCCTCGTTCCGCCGTGACGGCTCGGTCACCCAGCAGAAGCTCAAGCCCGGCACGACCAGGCGGATCGCGGGCTACGCCCGCCCCTACGTCCGCGAGCTCGTGCTGTTCCTCGCCCTGAACTCGCTCGCCGCCCTGATCGTGGTGGCCAACCCCCTGCTGCTCAAGGCGATCATCGACCGGGGCATCGTCCCCGGCCGGGACGGCCTGGTGGTCTGGCTCGCGGTCGGCGTGGCCGGGCTCGCGCTGCTGGAGGCGGTGCTCGGCCTCGCGCAGCGCTGGTACTCGGCGAAGATCGGCGAGGGGCTGATCTACGACCTGCGCACGCAGGTGTTCGGGCACGTCCAGCGGCAGCCCGTCGCGTTCTTCATGCGCGCCCAGACCGGCTCGCTCGTCAGCCGCCTCAACAACGACGTGATCGGCGCCCAGCGCGCCCTGACCACCACGCTGTCGTCGGTCGTGTCCAACGTGATCAGCCTGGTCCTGGTGCTGGTCACGATGATGGTCCTGTCGTGGCAGGTCACCGTGATCGCGCTGCTGCTGCTGCCGATCTTCATCCTCCCGGCCAAGTGGGTCGGCAAGCGGCTCTCGCGGATCAGCCGCGAGCAGATGGTGCTGGACGCCGAGATGAGCTCGCTCATGACCGAGCGGTTCAACGTGGCGGGCGCGATGCTCGCCAAGCTGTACGGGCGGCCGGCCGAGGAGGAGCGCAACTTCTCCCAGCGCGCCGCGCGCGTCCGCGACATCGGCATCGTGGCCGCCATGTACGGGCGGGTGTTCTTCACCGCCCTGACCCTCGTCGCGGCCCTCGCGACCGCGATGGTGTACGGCGTCGGCGGCGTCCTGGTCGTGGACGGCACGCTCAAGTTCGGCACGCTGGTCGCGCTCGCCACCCTGCTGACCCGCATGTACGGCCCGCTCACCGCCCTGTCCAACGTGCACGTGGACGTGATGACCGCGCTCGTCAGCTTCGACCGCGTGTTCGAGGTGCTCGACCTGAAGCCGCTGATCCGCGACCGGAAGGGCGCCCGCGACCTCGCCGCCGCCGAGCGCGGCGCGAACGGCGGGAACGGCGACGCCCCGGCCGCGCCCTCGGTGTCGTTCGACCACGTGCGGTTCGCCTACCCGTCCGCCGAGGACGTCTCGCTGGCCTCGCTGGAGTCGATCGCCCGCACCGACACCGCGCCGGGCCGCGAGGTCCTGCACGACGTGGACTTCACCGCCGAGCCCGGGCAGCTCGTCGCGCTGGTCGGGCCGTCCGGGGCGGGCAAGTCCACGATCACCCACCTGGTGTCGCGGCTGTACGACGTGTCCGACGGCGCGGTCCGGATCGGCGGCGAGGACGTCCGGGACGTCACGCTCGACTCGCTGCGCACCCGGGTCGGCGTGGTCAGCCAGGACGCCCACCTGTTCCACGACACGATCCGCGAGAACATGCGGTACGCGCGTCCCGACGCGACCGACGAGCAGATCCTCGAAGCACTGGAGGCCGCGCAGGTCGGGGGCCTGCTCGCCGAGATGCCCGAGGGGCTCGACACGGTCGTCGGCGACCGCGGCTACCGCCTGTCGGGCGGCGAGAAGCAGCGCCTCGCGATCGCCCGGCTGCTGCTGAAGGAGCCGTCCGTCGTCGTCCTGGACGAGGCGACCGCGCACCTGGACTCCGAGTCCGAGGCCGCCGTCCAGCGGGCCCTGAAGACGGCCCTCGCCGGGCGGACCTCCCTGGTCATCGCGCACCGGCTCTCCACCATCCGCGAGGCCGACCAGATCCTGGTGATCGAGAACGGCCGGGTCGCCGAGCGCGGCCGCCACGAGGGCCTCCTCCTGCGCGGCGGCCTCTACGCGGAGCTGTACCGCACCCAGTTCGCCCGGCAGAGCGACGGCCGGGGGGACGGCGAGGAGCGCGTGGAGACGCACGCCAAGACGTCCTCGGTGTAGGGAGGCGCGCGGCGGCACCCCTGGCGCGGCGGCACGTCCGGCGCGGCGGCGCTCCGTGTAACCAGCGTCACCGGTAACGCCCCTGTTTCGCGGGGAATCATCCCTTAAGGGACTTCGGATGCGGTTTCCTGGACTTCCTTTGGACGCGCCGGATTCGCAACCCGGCGGCCACCCGGCGGCGTCACAGTCGGGTGGAGCGGTCCGTTCCGGGCCGCGCCGTCCGCGAGAGAGGGGACACCATGCGAGTGACGATCAACCCGGGGCGGGTCGTGCGGAGCGGGCCGGGGCGCTACACCGTCCTGCTGGTCGGCCTCGGCGCCGCGGGCGTCGCGATCGGCTGGCTCGGCCCCGAGGTGCCGTCCCCGTCGGAGATCATCCGCCGCCGCTGACCCGGCCGCGCGCAGCCCGTGCCACCCGCGCCGCCCGTGCCACCCGCGCCGCCCGTGCCACCCGCGCAGCCCGCACCCGGCGGGGGCTCAGGGGGAGCCGAGCGGGTAGCCGAGGCGGCGCAGCTCGGTGCCCGCGACCTTCTCGACCTGGGCGAGCTGGCGGGCCGTGAGGCGCTCGCGCCAGGACCCGACGCCGTGCTCGTCGGCCTCCCGGCGGCCCGTCCTGACCAGGCCCGTCAGCGCCGTCCGCGAGATCGGGGCGCCGAGGTACTCGGAGACCGCGTCGGCGGCGCGCCGCGGGTCGGCGACGAGCTCCTCGTAGCGGACGGTGTGGAGCTGCTCCTCGGGGGTCTGCTGCCGCAGCCGGGCGCTGAGCCGTACGGACCCGCGCCAGCGCAGCGCGCACTTGACCGCCGTCGCCGACCCCGCCCACCGGTCGCGCTCGGCGAGCTCCTCCACGCCGAAGAACGGGTTGGGGAACACCCGGTCGAGGTTGGCGAGGCCCGGCTTGAACCAGGCCAGGCACCGCTCGTCGCCCAGCATCCCCGCCACCACGTCGCGGCCGTCCCTGATCACCTGGAGGAGCTGCGCGTCGGGGAACGCGTCGAGGAGCACGTCGGCGCTGTAGAGCAGGTCGGGGGACGCGTCGGCGAAGCGCACCACGTCGGGCGAGGGGACGCACGACCCGGCCACGCCCGGATCGACGGGCTCCTCGGCCTTCGGCGGGAGGCCCGCCAGCTCCCGGCACTCGGCCGGGCAGGCGGCGCAGGCCCGGCCCGAGATCAGCCAGGACTCGGCGTAGGCGTCGCGCAGCACCCGCGCCGCGCCGCGCCCGCGCTCGGTCGCGATGGACGGCCGGCGGGCGAACGCGTAGGTGACCCGCAGCACGCCGGGGCGGCCCGTGGTCAGGTGGAAGCCGGCCGAGCGCTTGACCGCGCGGGCCAGCAGGTCCGCGCCCGAGTGGGGGGCGCCCAGGATGAAGACCGGACGGCGCACCTTGGTGCCGTTGATCACGAGGATGTGCGGCGTCGACCTCATACGAGTACCAAGTTTCTCACCATCGCAGGGCGGACGGACCGCGACGCACCGCCCGACCGGCCCGGAAACGGGGGCGCGGAGCCGGACGTCCCGGCCCTAGCCTGATCGGATGGACGCTCCGCTCACTCTCGCCGGATGGCTTCCCCAGGCCCGGTCGATCACGGTCCTCAGCGGCGCCGGGATCAGCACCGACAGCGGGATCCCGGACTTCCGGGGCCCGCAGGGGGTCTGGACCAGGGATCCGGCGGCCGAGGCGATGTCGACGATCGGATCGTACCTCGCCGACCCGGACGTGCGGCGCCGCGCCTGGCGGGCGCGGCTCGACCAGGCCGCCCTGCGCGCCGAGCCGAACGCCGGGCACGCCGCCCTCGCCGAGCTGGAGCGCGGCGGGCGGCTGCGCGCCCTGATCACCCAGAACGTCGACGGGCTGCACCAGGCGGCCGGCTCCGGTCCGGACACCGTGATCGAGATCCACGGCACCGCCCGGGAGGCCGAATGCCTCTCCTGCGGCCTGAGGACGCCGATGCAGGACGTTCTCGCGCGCGTGGAGGCCGGGGAGGAGGACCCGCCGTGCGCCGAGTGCGGCGGCGTCCAGAAGTCCGCGACGATCTCGTTCGGGCAGGCGCTCAGGCAGGACGTGCTGGACGCGGCGATCATCGCCGCCCGGACCTGCGACCTGTTCCTGGCGGTCGGCACGTCGCTGACCGTCCAGCCCGCCGCGGGGCTCTGCCTGGAGGCGGTGGACCACGGCGCGCGGCTGGTCGTCCTGAACGCCCAGGAGACGCCGTACGACGACGTCGCCGACGCGGTGCTGCGCGGCCCGATCGGCGAGACGCTGCCCCGGCTGGCCGGTCTGGTACTCGGTACCGGTTCGTGATCTGTTGGCGACCCGTGACCGGACGGCCCTTCCGCTGGCGACCGTATCCTGACAAGCTCTATCCGTTGCGGTGCGAGGAGGGATCGGGTTGATGAGCGGGGGCGCCCGCGCGGGGGCGGAGGACGGTCGGCCCGGCGCGCCCGGTTCCATGCCCTGGTCCCGGCCCGAATCCGGTTCGGAACGCGTTCCGCGTCCCGCGCCCGAACGGTTCGCCGGGCTGAGGCCGGGCGACCGGGTGGCGGTGGTGGCCCCGAGCGGCCCGGCCGACCCGGCGAAGCTGGAGAACGGCTGCCGGCTGCTGCGCGACCTCGGCCTCGACGTGACCGTCGCCAAGCACGCCCTCGACCGCGTCGGCCTCGGCGGCCCCGGCCCCTGCGCGGCGACTGGCAGCGGCTCGCCGGCGCCGACGCCGACCGCGCCGCCGACCTCCAGGCCGCCTGGTGCGACCCCCGCGTGCGCGCGGTCGTCTGCGCCCGCGGCGGCTACGGCGCCACCCGCGTCCTCGACCACCTCGACTGGGAGGCCCTGCGGGCCGCCGCCGGCGGCGAGCCGAAGGCCCTGCACGGCTCCAGCGACATCACCGCCCTGCACGTCGCGTTTGGAACGCGCCTGGGCGTCACCACCTCGTTCGGCCCGATGCCCGCGGGGCTCCTCGCCGACGCCGCGGGGCGCGACGACCTCGGCGGCGACCTCGCCGAGACGGTGGACGGCTTCCGCTCGGTCCTGTTCCGCGAGGGCGGCGACGCCCTCACCGGCACGCACGCGCTCGCGTCCGGGCGGGCGGAGGGCCTCCTGGCCGGCGGCACCCTCAGCCTCCTCGTCGCGATGCTCGGCACCCCCTACGCCCCGCCACCCGCGGCGGGGCGCATCGTCTTCCTGGAGGACGTCACGGAGGCCCCGTACCGGATCGACCGGATGCTCGTCCAGCTCGTCCAGGCGGGCTGGTTCGACGGCGCGGCCGGCGTGGCGCTCGGCACCTGGGACAGGTGCGGCGACCCCGCCGAGCTCGACGCGGTGTTCGCCGCGCGGCTCGGGCCGCTCGGCATCCCGATCGTGGCCGGCGTCCCCGCCGGGCACGGGCCCCGCCAGCGCACGCTGGAACTGGGCGCCCCGGCCGTTCTGGACGCCGGGACACTGACCCTTCGAGCTCCCGGAGGCGCGCGATGAGCGGCAGGCACGCCCGTCCCGAACCCTGGGACGACGGCACCCTCGACTCCCTGCTGGTGCTGGTGGCCGAGAGCCTCGGCTACTCGTGCCGCCGGGTCCCCGGCGACGTGATGCTGCTGGAGGGCGCCAACCGGCTGCACGTCAGCCTGCGCAACCTGCGCCAGCTCGCCCGGCTGGTGCCGCGCGACGACTGGCCGGCGCTGGTGTCCGACCACGTCACCACGATCGTCACCGCGATCGAGGAGCCGCTCGACCTGAGCGACTTCGACCTCGCCCAGCACCTGCTGCGGACCCGGATCTACCCGGCCGAGGCCGACAACGGCGTGCTCGCCGCCCGCCCGTTCGCGCCCGGCCTGATCGAGGTCGTGGTGGTCGACACCCCGACCACGGTGCGGACCGTCACCAACGAGGAGATGGACGGCTGGCCCGTCTCCGGCGACGCGCTGTTCATGCTGGGCCGCGCCAACGTCCGCGCGGACGGACCGCTCCAGCTCGACGAGCAGGACCTGAGCGGCGTGCGGGTCTCGGTGCTGCACGGCTGGACGTTCTACGCCGTGACCCACCTGGCCTGGCTGGAGGAGTACCTCCCGCTCGGGCCGCACGGCGCGCTCGTCGTCGCCCCCAACCGCAGCCTGATCGTCGCGCACACGCTGCGCCCGTCGGACGCCTCGCCCCGCGCCCGCTACCGCGCCGCCGTCGCCGCCGCCCGCGAGCTCCAGGCGCAGGCCCACCGGGCGTACGAGGACGGCCCGGGTTCGCTCAGCCCGCACCTGTACTGGTGGCGCGGCGGCGAGCTGACCCTCCTGGAGACCCGCTACGAGGGCGACGCCCTGGTCCTCCCCGAGGAGTTCGCCACGGTCCTCACCACCCTCACCGCCGAACACTGACCGCGGCCCGCGCCGCCGACCCGATCGAACGACCCACGCGCCCGAGCGTCCGGTCCCCTGCCCGTCGGACGGATCGCGAGGCGACGCGGCGCTCGCGAAGGCACGGGCAGGGCAAGGGCAGGGCGCGAGCCGCCGGGCGGGCGTCCCAGGCGAGGGCTCCTAGAATGCGCCGATGAGCAGTGGCTCGGAGGCGCAGGCCGTGGTGGACGAGATCATCGAGAGGCTCGGCCGCAACGTCAACATCATGGACGACCGGGGCGTGATCATCGCGAGCGGCGACCGGGCGCGGGTCGGCGCGGTGCACGACGGGGCGCGGCGGGTCCTGGAGACGGGCGAGCCGTTCTCGGTGACGGGGGAGCGGGCGCGGGAGCTGCGCGGCACGCGCGCCGGGGTCAACCTGCCGATCCGGCTCGGCGGCGGCATCGCGGGCGTGGTCGGGGTGAGCGGCGAACCGGCGGAGGTCGGGCCGCTCGCCGAGGCGGTGGTGCTGATGAGCGAGCTGCTGATCACGCATCGCGCGCTGCGGGCCGAGACGGAGTGGCGGCGCCGGGCGCGTACCCAGATCGTCGAGGACCTGGCGTCCGGGCGGCTCACGGCGACCGAGTGGCGGCAGCGCCTGCGGCTCGTCGGGGCGCGCCTCGTTCCGCCTTACCGTGTGCACGCGCTGCGTCCGCGCGCTGCGGGGCGGCCGTCCGAGCTGGGCGGCGGCTCGTTCGGAGCGGAGGGGGCGTTCGGGGCGGAGGGCGCGTTCGGGGACGATCCGGAGACCGTGCTGGCGGCCGTGGACGCCACGGGCACGCTGTGGGTGGTCGCGGAGGCCGCCGCGCCGACGCGCGCCCGCCTCACCGCTCTGCGGGACCGCCTGCCCGAGGGCGGGACGATCCTGGACGCGGGGGAGGCGGCGGGGTTCGCCGCCTTGGCCGACGCGGTCGGGCGCGGACGGCTCGCCCTGTGCGGAACGGCCCTGCCGGACGACGCGCGGCTGCGGGACCTGGAGGTGCACGTGCTGCTGGCCCGTGCGGGCGAGGACGTTCGCGCCGCGCTGGCCGAACGGGTCCTCGGGCCGCTGGACGAGGGGCTGCGCGCCACGCTGGGCGCGTACTTCGCCCGCGACCGGCGCGTCGCCGAGGCGGCCCGCGCCCTCGGCGTGCACCGCAACACCCTGGTCTACCGGCTCGGCCGCGTCGCCGAGCTGACCTCGTACGACCCGCGCCGGTTCGAGGACGCGGCCACGCTGCGCGTCGCCCTCCTGGCGGCCGGCGCCGGCTGAGCCGGTTGTGCGCGTGCACAACGCGCGCCCCGCTGACGTGGGCCAGGTTCGGCGTACGGCCCCATGCGCGGCGGGCCGTCCGGTCTCTAGGGTCGGAACGGTCGGCCGCACTCGAAGGGACCCCGCTTGCGCATCGTGATCGCTCCCGACTCGTTCAAGGGCAGCCTCGGCGCCGCCGCCGTCTGCGCGGCGGTCGCGGACGGCGCGCGCCGGGCCGTGCCGGACGCCGAGATCGCCGAGGTGCCCATGGCCGACGGCGGCGAGGGCACGCTCGACTGCTTCCTCAGCGCCCGCGGCGGCGAGCAGGTCGAGCTGCCCGCGACCGACCCGCTCGGCCGTCCCGTCCGGGCCCGCTACGCGCTGTCGGGCGACGGGGCGTCCGCCGTCGTGGAGCTGGCGTCGGCGTCCGGGCTGCCGCTGGTCTCCGACCTCCCGCCCGACCCGATGAACGCCGGGACGCACGGCACCGGCGAGCTGATCGCCGACGCGGTGCGGCGCGGCGCCCGCGACGTGCTGGTCTGCGTCGGCGGCAGCGCCAGCACCGACGGCGGGACCGGGCTGCTGCGCGCGCTCGGGTTCCGGTTCACCGATGCGGACGGGGCAGAGCTGCCGCCGGGCGGAGCGGCCCTCGCCCGGCTCGCCGCGATCGACGCCTCAGGCGTCCCGGCCGAGGTCAGGGCCGTACGGCTGCGCGTCGCCTGCGACGTGACCAACCCGCTCGTCGGTCCCGCGGGGGCCGCCGCGGTGTTCGGGCCGCAGAAGGGCGCCACGCCCGGCCAGATCCAAGAGCTGGACGCGGCGCTCGGCACGTTCGCCGACGTCGTCGCGGCGACGACCGGCGCGCGCGTCCACGACCTGCCCGGCGCGGGCGCGGCGGGCGGGACGTGCGGCGGCCTCGCCGGCCTGCTCGGCGCCGAGCCCGCGCGCGGCGCCGAACTGGTCGCCGACACGGTCGGGCTCCCGGACGCGCTGTCCGGGGCCGGGCTCGTCCTCACCGGCGAGGGGCGGCTCGACGGGCAGAGCGCGGGAGGCAAGGTCGTCTCCGTCGTCGCCGGGCTCGCCCGCGAGCGCGGGATCCCGGCCGTCGCGCTCGCCGGAGGCCTCGCGGGCCCGCTGGACGACCTGCACGCCCTCGGCCTCACCGCCGCGTTCAGCCTGGCCGACGGCCCGCGCGCGCTGGACGAGCTGACCGCCGAGGCCGCGCCCCTGCTCGCCGCCCTGGCCGAGCAGGTCGTCCGCCTCCACGCCGCCCGCTGACCCTCCGACCCGCCCGCGCCGTCGAGGTGGACCGTCAGCGGGTCACGGCCGGTTCGGGGGCGGGGGTGGACGGGTCCGCGGGGAGGCGGGGACCGGTTTCGGGGCGATGGTCAGGGCGGGCAGGAGGACGTGGGTGAGGGGGCCGATCGTCACCGCGTAGAGGACGGTGCCGACGCCGACCGTTCCGCCGAGGAGCCAGCCCGCCGCGAGGACGCTCAGCTCGATCGCCGTACGCACCACGCGGATCGAGTGGCCCCGCGCCGCCAGGCCGGTCGTCAGGCCGTCGCGCGGGCCCGCGCCGAGCCCGGCGCCGATGTAGCAGCCGGTCGCGAACCCGCCGACCAGCACCGCCGCGACGAGGTACGTCCAGCGCGCGGCGAGGGCGTGCGGGTCGGGCAGCAGCCACAGGAACAGGTCGGTGAACACGCCGACGAGCACCACGTTGCTGAGCGTGCCGACGCCGGGCCGCTGCCGCAGCGGGATCCAGGCCAGCAGCACCAGCGCCCCCGTGATGACGATCCATACGCCGATCGACAGGCCGAACCGCCGCGACAGGCCCTGGTGCAGGACGTCCCACGGGTCGTTGCCCAGTCCGGACGACACCTGGAGGGCGATGCCGAGGCCGTACAAGGCCAATCCCGCGTAGAGCTGGACGACGCGGCGAGCTAGCAGGGCCATTCTGGAGGTCCTTCGCAGGTGATGGGGTGGCTTATGGGGTGATTCTGGACGGGAGTGGCCTGGAAATTCTAGGGCCAATGGGGGAAAGTGGTTCTATGAGCGCGCGTTACGTGAGCGGCCCGCAGATGGCCAGGCTGCTGGGCGACGTCCCGTCCGAACGGCCCGTCTACGCGGCGCTGGCCCGCGCCGTCCGCGGCCTCGTCCAGGACGGGCGGCTCGCGCCGCGCACGCGGCTGCCCGCCGAACGGGACCTGGCGGCCGCGCTCGGCGTGAGCCGCACCACCGTCACGGCCGCGTACGACCGGCTCCGCGCGGAGCGGTACGTCGAGAGCCGGCAGGGCGCCGGGAGCTGGACCGCCCTGCCGCCCGCCGGCGTGTCGGTCACCGGCCCGCGCCCGGCGGGCGGGGTGTTCGCTCCGGGGCGCGGCCCCGGCGACGCGGCGTTCCTCGACCTCGGCTGCGCCGCGCCCGCCGCCCCGGCCGTGTTCGACGGCGCGGTCGCCGCCGCGGTCGCCGAGCTGCCCCGCCACTCCGCCGGGCCCGGCTACGAACCCGCCGGGCTGGAGAGCCTGCGCGAGGCCGTCGCGGCCGGGTACGCGGCGCGCGGCGTGCCCACCCGCGCCGACCAGATCGTGGTCACCAGCGGGGCGCAGCAGGCGTTCACGCTGCTCATCCACACGCTGGTCGAGCCGGGCGACGCCGTGCTGGTGGAGCGGCCCACCTACCCGCACGCGCTCGGCGCGCTGCGCCGCCGGGGCGCCCGGCTCGTCCCCGTCGGCGTCAACGGGGCTGGGACGTCGAGCTGCTGGCCGGGAGCATGCGCCAGGCCCCGGTGCGGATGGCGTACACGGTCCCCGACTTCCACAACCCGACCGGCCTGCTGATGCCGGACGGCGACCGGGCCGCGCTGGTGGACGCCGCGCGCCGCGCCGACGCGTTCCTCGTCGCGGACGAGACGTTCGCCGACCTCGGCCACGACACGGGCGCGCCGCGCGTCCCGCCGCTCGCCGCCCACGACCGCGGCGGGCGGGTGATCAGCGTCGGGTCGGCGTCCAAGCTGATGTGGGGCGGGCTGCGCATCGGCTGGATCCGCACGACCGCGCCCCTGGCCCGCCGCCTGGTCCTCGCGCGCGAGCCGTTCGACATGGCGAGCCCGGTCCTGGAGCAGCTCATCGTCCGCGAGCTGCTGGCGAGCGTGGACGACGTGCGGGAGCAGCGCGCGCGGGAGCTCACGCGCTCGCGGGACGCGCTCGCCGGCGCGCTGCGCGAGCACCTGCCCGGCTGGGAGTTCCGCGTGCCGGAGGGCGGGCTGTCGCTGTGGGCGCGGATGCCCGCGCCGGTCGCGACGCGGCTCGCCGAGACCGCCGAGCGGCACGGCGTGCGCGTCGTGCCCGGCCCGGCGTTCGGCGCCGACGGCGTGCTGGAGGACTACGTGAGGCTGTCGTTCGTGCTGCCGCCCGAGGCGCTGCGCACCGCCGCCGAACGGCTCGCCGGAGCGCACCGCGAGGTCGAGGCCGCCCCGGCGGCCCGTCCCCTGCCCGCCTACGTCTGAACGGCCCGGACGCTCCCGGACGCTCCCGGCCGCGCGGTCAGGGGGCGCGCTGGATGTAGTCCACCAGGTGCTCGCGCTCGCTCTCCAGCTCGTTCATCGCGCTCTTGACGACGTCGCCGATGCTGACGATGCCGACGAGCCGCCCGTCCTCCACGACGGGCAGGTGGCGGACGCGGTGCTCGGTCATGGTGCGGCGCAGCTCGTCCACGGCGGCGCCCGGTCCGCAGGTCCGCACCTGCGAGGTCATGATGTCGCTGACGGGCCGGCCGAGCAGGTCCGCGCCCTGCTCGTGCAGCCGCCGGACGACGTCGCGCTCGGAGGCGATCCCGGCGATGGCGACGCCGTCGGGCGACACCACCACCGCCCCGATGTTGTGCTCGGCCAGGGTGGCGAGCAGGTCGCGCACGGTGGCCTCGGGCGGCACGGTGGCCACCGTGCTTCCCTTCCGTCGAAGAACGTCGCGAATCCGCATGCCTCACGCTCCGGTGCCGGTGGGCGCCCGGCGGGCCGCGCGACCGGATGCCGGGCTCGTCCCTGTAAACGTCGCATGTTCCGTCGGCCGGGGAAACCCTTCGCAGCCAAACCGCCAAGAGCGGGTCAAGCGCCCGCGCTCCGGCGGAACGGCGCGGCGGACGGGCGGGGCGTTCGATTGCGGCCGGGGTACGTCACGTAGCGTGGTAGATCGACTGTGAGGAGTGACCGTGCCTGTACCCCGCATCGTGATCGTGGGCTCCGGCTTCGCCGGCTACGGCGTCGCGCGCCGCCTGGAGCGGCGGCTCCGGCCCGCCGCGGCCGAGATCCTGATGGTCTCGCCGTTCGGCTACAGCCTGTACCAGCCGCTGCTGCCGGAGGTGGCGGCCGGCCTGCTGGACCCGCGGTCCATCGCCGGCCCGCTGCACCGGCTGCTGCGCCGCACCCGGCTGGTGCCGGCAAGGCGACCGCCGTCGACCCGGGGGAGCGGACCGTCGAGCTCACCAAGATCGACGGCAGGACCGCGACGCTCCAGTACGACCGGCTCGTGCTGTGCCCGGGCAGCGTCACGCGCAGCTTCGACATCCCCGGCCTGAAGGAGCACGGCCACGGGATGAAGAACCTCGCCGAGGCCGTCTACCTGCGCGACCACGTCATCGCGCAGCTGGAGCTGGCGAGCGCGAGCCTCGACGCGTCCGAACGGGCCGCGCGGCTCGGGTTCCTGGTGGTGGGCGGCGGCTACGCCGGGGTGGAGACCGCCGCGAACCTCCAGCTGCTCACCACGCGCGCGCTCAAGAGCTTCCCGCGGCTCGACCCGGCGCTGCTGAGCTGGACGCTCATCGACGTCGCGCCGCACCTGCTGCCGGAGCTGGGCGAGCGGCTCGGGCAGGTCGCGATGCGCAAGCTGGTCCGGCGCGGCGTCGTGATCCGGCTCGGCACGAGCGTGGAGCGGCTGACCGAGTCGTCCGCGCACCTGACCGACGGCAGCACGCTGCCGTGCCGCACCACCATCTGGACGGCGGGCGTCCAGCCGAGCGCGGTCGTGTCGACGCTGGACGCCCCGACGCAGAAGGGCCGCCTCGTCGTCGGCGCCGACCTGCGCCTGGCCGGGCGGCCCGAGGTGTTCGCGCTCGGCGACGCCGCCGCGGTGCCCGACCTGGAGGAGGGCGAGGGCGCGATCTGCCCGCCGACCGCGCAGCACGCGACCCGGCAGGCGCGCACCGCCGCGCACAACGTCGCCGCGTCGCTGCTCGGCGGCGAGCCGCGGCCGTACCGGCACCGCGACCTCGGCCTGGTGGTCGACCTCGGCGGCACCCAGGCGGTCGCCCGGCCGCTCGGCGCGGAGCTGAAGGGCGTCACCGCGCAGGCCGTGACGCGCGGCTACCACCTGATGACGGTGCCGTCCGCCCGCGCCAAGACGCGCGTGCTGGGGGACTGGCTGCTGCACACCGTGGCGGGCGACGACCTGATCCGGCTCGGGCTGATGGACACCCGCACCGGCAGCCTCGCCGACGTGGAGCACAGCCTGTGACCGCTCCGTGAGCCCGCTCGCGGGGCTCCGGCGCGCCGGGCGGGCGATCCGCACGGCGCGATCATGGAACGGTAATGATTCCGCCACACTCGGTGATCATGGCGTTCCGTCCGGGTAGGTGCCGTGATGTCCATCCGAGGGGAAGACGCCGGCGCGGCGTGGTGAGGGGGACGTCCGATGCGGATCGGTTCGTGTGGCCCGCACGGCGGCCGGACCCGCGCCACCGCGGCCCTCCTCCTCCCGGCGGCGCTCGCCGGGAGCCTGCTCGCGGGCTGCGGGGGCGGCGGGTCCCGCGTCCCGGTCATCAACTTCTACAACGCGCCGCAGGAGAACCTCGACGCCATCGTCGACCGCTGCAACCGGATGGCCGCGGGGCGCTACCGGATCGTCAACAACACGCTGCCGCGCGGCGCCGACGACCAGCGCGAGCAGCTCGTGCGGCGGCTCGCGGCGGGCGACTCCGGCCTCGACGTCCTCGGCCTCGACGTCACGTGGACCGCCGAGCTGGCCGAGGCCGGCTGGATCCGCGAGTGGACGGGCGCGTACGCCCGCGAGGCCCGCAGGGACTCGCTGCCCGGCCCGCTCGACACCGCCGTCTGGCACGGGCGGCTGTACGGGGCGCCGTACAACACCAACGTGCAGCTCCTCTGGTACCGCTCCGACCTCATGCCCGCGCCGCCGAAGACGTGGGCGGGCCTCATGGACGCCTCCGCGAAGCTCGCCGCGCAGGGGCGGCCGCACTACGGCGAGGTCACCGGCGCACAGTACGAGGGCATCGTCGTGTGGCTGAACAGCCTGGTCGAGTCGGGCGGCGGCCACATCCTCGACCCGTCCGGGGAGCGGGTGACGCTCGGCGGGCCCGCGCTGAGGGCGCTGCGGGTGATGCGCGAGTTCGGGCGCTCCGAGGCCGCCGACCCGTCGATCTCCAACACCAAGGAGGACGACGCGCGGCTCGCCGTCGAGGCCGGCCGCGCCGCCTACGAGGTGAACTGGCCGTTCGTGTACGCCTCGATGGCCTCCAATCGGCCCGAGCTGCTGCCGCGGTTCCGGTGGGCGCCCTACCCCGGCATCGACGGCCCCGGGCGCGCCCCGCTCGGCGGCGCGAACTTCGGGGTGAGCCGCTACTCCCGGTACCCCGACGCCTCGTTCCGCGCGGCGCTGTGCATGCGCGACCCCGAGAGCCAGCGGATCGCCGCCGTCAAGGACGGCCTGCCCCCCACCATGAACGCCGTCTACAACGCTCCGGGATGGCGCAGACGTTCCCGATGCGGGCGGAGATCCTCGCCGCGCTCAAGACCGCCGCGCCCCGCCCGAAGACCCCCACCTACCAGAACGTGTCGACCGTCACCGCGGTGACGCTGTCGCCGCCCGGGTCGATCGACCCGCGCAAGTCCCTCACCACGTTGCGCAGCCTGATCTCCGACGCGTTGCAGAGCAAGGGGGTGCTTCCGTGAGCGCGAACGCAGCGGGCGCCGCGGCCGCGGGCGGCTCCCGGCCAGGATCCGGCTCCGCCGCCGGATCCGGGCGGGGGGCCGGGTCCGGGCCGGAGAAGGCGCTGTCCGAGGGCCGCAGGTCCGAGCGCCGCCTGGGCTGGTGGCTGTGCGCGCCCGCCGCCCTCGTCATGGTCCTCGTGACCGGCTGGCCCATCGTGTACTCGGTGCTGCTGTCGTTGCAGCGCTACGACCTGAGGTTCCCGGGGCGCAAGGCGTGGATCGGGTTCGAGAACTACGCGACGGTCCTGTCCAGCTCGTTCTGGTGGGAGGCGTTCTGGGTGACGCTGCTGGTCACCGTGGTGAGCGTGGCCATCGAGCTGGTGCTCGGGATGGCGCTCGCGCTCGCGATGTACCGGACGCTCGTCGGCCGGGGGATCGTCCGCACGCTCGTGCTGATCCCGTACGGCATCGTCACCGTCGCGGCGGCGTACGGCTGGAAGTACGCCTGGACGCCCGGCACGGGCTGGCTCGCCGGGGTCCTCCCGGCCGGCAGCGCGCCGCTCACCGAGCACTGGCCCGCCATCGGGATCATCACGCTCTCGGAGGTGTGGAAGACCACGCCGTTCATGGCGCTGCTGCTCATGGCCGGCCTCGCGCTCGTGCCGGAGGACGCGCTGAAGGCCGCGTCGATGGACGGCGCGGGCCCCTGGCAGCGGTTCCGGCTCATCACGCTGCCGCTGATGAAGCCCGCGATCCTCGCCGCGCTGCTGTTCCGGATGCTCGACGCGTTCCGCATCTTCGACAACATCTACGTGCTGACGAACGGCGCCGACAGCACGTCCTCGGTGTCGATCATCGCCTACCACAACCTGATCAGCGGCCTGAACCTCGGCATCGGCTCCACCATGTCGGTGCTGATCGTCGTCGCCGTCGCCGTCATCGCGTTCGTGTTCGTCAAGCTGCTGGGCACGAGCGCGCCCGGCCGGCCCGCGGGGAGGCGCTGATGTCCAGGGCGGCGCGCCGCAAGGTGAAGTGGACGGCCGTCGACGTCCTGGTGCTGCTGTACGCGCTGATCCCGGTGGCGTGGATCGCGTCGCTGTCGTTCAAGGACCCGGCGACGATCACCAAGGGGACGTTCTGGCCGACGAAGTGGACCTGGTCCAACTACACCGGCATCTTCGACAACGGCGACTTCGTGCGGGGCCTGGTCAACTCGATCGGCATCGGGGTGATCTCCACGCTGGTGGCGATCGTGATCGGCACCATGGCGGCGTACGCGGTGGCGCGGCTGGCGTTCCCCGGCAAGTCGATGGTGCTCGGGATCTCGCTGCTGATCGCGATGTTCCCGCAGATCTCGCTGGTGACGCCGCTGTTCCAGATCGAGCGCGGGCTGCACCTGTTCAACACCTGGCCGGGGCTGATCCTGCCGTACATCACCTTCGCGCTGCCGCTGACCATCTACACCCTCTCGACGTTCTTCCGGGAGATCCCGTGGGACCTGGAGAAGGCCGCGAAGATGGACGGCGCGACGCCGTTCCAGGCGTTCCGGATGGTGATCGTGCCGCTGGCGATGCCGGGCGTGGTGACGACCGCGATCCTGGCGTTCATCCTGTGCTGGAACGACTTTCTGTTCTCGATCTCGCTGACCTCGTCGAGCCGGGCCCGCACCGCCCCGGCGACGATCTCGTTCTTCACCGGCAGCTCGCAGTTCGAGGACCCGACCGGGTCGATCGCCGCGGCGGCCATCGTGATCACGATCCCGATCGTGGTGTTCGTGCTGTTCTTCCAGCGCCGGATCGTGTCCGGCCTGACCTCCGGAGCCGTGAAGGGATGAGGTGCGACCATGGCTGAGATCGTCCTGGACAGGGTGGCCAAGCGGTACCCCGACGGCACCGTCGCCGTCCACGACCTCGACCTGGACATCGCCGACGGGGAGTTCATCATCCTCGTCGGGCCGTCCGGCTGCGGGAAGTCGACGACGCTGAACATGATCGCCGGGCTGGAGGACATCAGCGAGGGCGAGCTGACCATCGGCGGCGAGCGGATGAACGAGAAGGCGCCGCGCGACCGCGACATCGCGATGGTGTTCCAGTCGTACGCCCTGTACCCGCACATGTCGGTCCGGGAGAACATCGCGTTCCCGCTGAAGCTCGCCAAGGTCGACAAGGAGACGACGGGGAAGAAGGTCGCCGAGGCGGCGCACATCCTCGACATCGAGTCGCTGATGGACCGCAAGCCGATCCACCTGTCGGGCGGGCAGCGGCAGCGCGTCGCGATGGGCCGCGCGATCGTCCGCGAGCCCAAGGCGTTCCTGATGGACGAGCCGCTGTCGAACCTGGACGCCAAGCTCCGCGTGCAGATGCGCACGATGATCTCGCGGCTCCAGAAGCGGCTCGGCACCACCACCGTGTACGTCACCCACGACCAGACCGAGGCGATGACGCTCGGCGACCGGATCGTGCTGATGCGCAAGGGCCTCGTCCAGCAGGTCGGGACGCCCGAGGAGCTGTACGAGCACCCGCACAACCTGTTCGTCGCGGGGTTCATCGGGTCGCCGTCGATGAACTTCCTGCCCGCCGACATCTGCGACGACGGCCTGCACAACGTGCTCGGCGTCATCCCGCTCTCGACCCGGATGCGCCGCGCCCTGGAGGCCCACCACGCCCCCGAGCACGTGATCCTCGGCATCCGGCCCGAGGCGTTCGGCGACGCCCGCCTCATCCGCGAGTCGCGCCCGCAGGGCCGCGACCTCACCTTCACCGGCCACGTCGACATCCTGGAGTCGCTCGGCGCGGAGAAGTTCGCCTACATCGACCTGGAGGGCGTCGGCGCGGTGCAGTCCGAGCACCTCGCCGACGCGTTCCAGGGCCACGTCGCCGACGAGCGGCACGTCCAGCTCGTGGCCCGCCTCGACCCGAAGTCCAAGGCGCGGGAGGGGGAGGACATCGAGCTCGACTACGACCCCGACGCCATCCACCTCTTCGAGCCCGAGACGGGCCTGAACCTCACCGAGTCCGTCTAGCCGCGCCCGGACGCCCCCGCCCCCGGCCCGGAGGCGTTCGGCGCGTCAGCCGACGTTGAGGCGGGCCAGCAGGCGCATCACGCTGGGGGCCGCCCGCGACGCCAGGTAGCCGAGCCGCGCCTCCGGCGTCACGGGCACGACCGCCCGGTCGTCCTGGACGGCCCGGACGATGCGCTCCGCCACGCCGTCCGGCCCGAAGCCCCGGCGCGCGTACGCGCGGGACGCGCGGGCGCGGCTGCGGTCCTGCTCGGCGTCGCCCTGCCCGACGAACCGCGACGTCCGGGTGATGTTGGTGTTGACGATCCCCGGGCAGATCGCGCTGACCCCGATGCCCTTGCCCTTCAGCTCCGCGCGCAGGCACTCCGACAGCATCAGCACGGCGGCCTTGCTCGTCGCGTACGCGGGCAGCGACCGGGACGGGGTGAACGCGGCGGCCGACGAGGTGTTGACGATGTGGCCGCCCTCGCCCCGTTCGGCCATCTGCGCCGCGAACAGCCGCGACCCGTGGACGACGCCCCACAGGTTGACGTCCAGGACCTTCTCCCAGTCGCGCATCGTGTGGTCGAAGAACGACCCGGCCATGCCGATCCCGGCGTTGTTGACGACCACGTCCGGGACGCCGCGCTCGTGCAGCACCGTCTTGGCGAAGTCCTCCATGGCGGCGGCGTCCGACACGTCCACCCGGTAGGCGTGGCCGGACGGCCCGAGCAGGCCCGCCAGCTCCGCGGTGCGCTCGGCCGCCGCGAGGTCGAGGTCGGCGGCGACCACCTCGGCGCCGCGCTCGGCGAACGCGAGCGCGGTGGCGCGGCCGATCCCGCTGCCCGCGCCGGTCACCACGACCAGGGACGCCTCGAACGGGCGCCGGCCCCGGTCGACCTTCGCGCGGCGCAGCGCGCGGGACTCGGCGGCGGTGAGCGTCCCGCCGGTCGCGGCGGTGGCGTGCTCGTCGATCCAGCGCGCGACGACGTCCGGGTGGCTGCGGGGCACCCAGTGCCCGGCGGCGACCGTCCGCAGCGACAGGTTCGGGACGCGCCCGGACAGGCCGCCGACCAGGTGCGGCGACACGAACAGGTCGCGCGTCGGGACGATCACCTGCGTCGGCACGTCGGTGCGGCGGTCGCGCGGCGCGCGGAGCCGCCGCAGCATGTTGGCCCGGTAGAGGCCGACGCCGGCGGCGCCGTCGCGGCCGAGCGTCCGCGCGGGGTGGCCCTCGCGCGGCCGGACGCCCTCGCCGAGCTCCAGCGCGCGGGCGAACGGCCGCGCCAGCCCGCCGCGCCACAGCAGCTCGGGCAGCACGGGCGTCTGGAAGAAGTAGATGTACCAGGACCGCACGCCCTGCCCGGCGGCGTGCCGGACGTTGCGCGGCGTCGGCCGCGCCAGCCTGCGCCGCATCCAGTGCCCGACGTGGTCCAGGCACGGCCCCGACATGGAGGTGAACGAGGCGAACCGGTCGGGCATCGTGCAGGCGGCCTCCCACGCCTGGATCGACCCCCAGTCGTGCCCCACCAGGTGCACCTTGCGCTCGGGCGCCGTCGCGTCCAGCACGGCCCGCATGTCGGCCATCAGGTAGTCGAAGGTGTAGCGCCTGCTCCCGTACGGCCGGGACGAGGCGCCCGCGCCCCGCACGTCGTAGCGGACGACGTGGTAGCGGCCGGCGAGCCGTTCGGCCACCTCGTCCCAGACGGCGTGGGTGTCGGGGTAGCCGTGCACGAGCAGCACGGTCGGCCTGGACCGGTCGCCCTGCTCGTAGACGGCGAGGTCGACGCCGTCGCCGCGGACGCGCCGGACGGTCTTGTCGGCTTCGGCGGCCATCACGCCAGCGCCTCCCGCCGCGCCCAGCGGTGCACGTGGGGCAGGTCGTCGTCGAGCCAGTACGCGTCGTCCTCGGTGACCACGAGGAGCTCCTCGAACTTCACGCCCACGCCGCGGAACCCGATGTGCGGCTCGACCGCCCACAGGCCGGGCGTCGGCGGGTGCTCGGACGCCTTGGCGCCGTTCCACAGCGGCGAGCGGCCCTCAAGGCGCTCCTTGACCAGCTCGCGGCCGATCGTCTGGAGGAACCGGACGCCGAACGGGAAGCCGACGCCCTTCGGCAGGATCCCGCCGATGACGCCGACCTGGTGCCCGATGACGCGTCCGGGGTACTTGCGGTGGCGGCTCTGGTAGCCCTGCCGGTCGATGAGCGCGTCCACCTCGGCGTAGATGTCGGCGAACGTGCGCCGCTCGCGGACCAGGCCGAGGATGAACGACCGGTACTCGGCGAGGTCGGCGTCGAGCCGTTCCCAGATCCGGTTCTCGCCGAGGACGCCGCCGTAGCCGATGTCGGCGGCGTAGCCCCGCTTCACGGGCGCCATGTCGAGGATGTACGGCATCCCCTCCTCCAGGCGCGCGCCGCTCGGCAGGAACGCGGCGGGGGTCTTGAAGCCGGTGAACGCGGAGCGGTCGCCGAACCAGGCGAACGGGGTGTGCAGCCAGTCGTCGACGCCGTGGGCGCGCAGCCACCGGCGCATCCGGCGGCACGCCTCGCGCTCGGTCACGCCCGGTTCGAGCGTGGCGGCCACCTCGTCGGCGCACTCGTAGCACAGGCGCTGGATCTCACGGAATCGCTCGAGCTCCGCGGGGCTGTCGGTGCGGGCGAGCGCCACATTATTGGACACGCTGTTAATTAACCCCCGAATTGAACCTCGGTCAAGCCGGGGGCGGGGTGACGCTCGCCACGAACGCCGCGGGGGCCCGGCGCCGCGCGCGCCGGCCTGTGCTCCGGCCCCGCGCCGCGGATCGCGATGATCCGCGGCAGGGCCAGTATGACGCCTCGGTCAGGGGCCGTGGCGCCTCAGTACGGGTCGTATCCGGCGGAACGGGCGGCCGGCGAGGTCTTCAGGTACTCCAGCGCCCGCGGCGTCGAGCACACCTTCGACGGGTGGTGGCCGGGCCTGAGGTAGACGGGCGCCTCCCCGAGCAGCAGCCGGAACACGCCGGGCACCGTCCCGCGCCGCACGGACCGCCGGTACGAGCGGTACACGCGCGGGAACGTGACGCGCCTCGTGATCGTCGGGTCCTGCCGCAGCAGGTACAGCGAGCCGCCGATCAGCGCCCAGTAGAGGAAGAACAGCGACACCACCCACGCGAGGACGCGCATGGCGTACCCGCCGCCGAACGCCTTGTAGACGTCGAAGACGACCGAGCGGTGCTCGACCTCCTCGGCGCCGTGCCAGCGCAGCAGGTCGAGCATCGTCGGGTCGACGCCCGCCTCGTCCAGCCGCCGGTTGTCCATGATCCACTGGCCGAGCACCGCCGTGTAGTGCTCGATCGAGGCGACCGCGGCCAGCTCGAACCGCAGCCGGCGGCGCCACGCGCGCGGGTTGCGCTCCTTCAGCTCGGCCATCTGCTTCGCCCGGTCCGCGTTGCCCGCGCCGCGGGCGCGGTGATCCTGGAGACGTCGATCCCGTTGCGCTCCAGGATCTGGTCGAGCACGCCCTGGTGCGAGCGCGAGTGCACCATCTCCTGGCCGATGAAGCCCTTGATCTCCTCCAGCAGCCGCTCGTCCTTCAGGTGCGGGCGGGCGTCCTTGACGCACTGGATGAACCACTTCTCGCCCTCGGGCAGGACGATGTGGAACGCGTTGATGATGTGGGTGGCGACGGGGTCGCCCGGCACCCAGTGCAGCGGCGTGCTCTCCCAGTCGAACGAGACGCGCCGCGTCCTGATCGGGGGGTGCCGCTCGTCGATCTCGGACGCCCGTCCGCCGTGCGCCAGGGGCCTCGTCATTCCCTCTCCCTCGTCCCGCCCGCGTGCCGGGAGGCGTGCGGCGGCACGCGCGCCCCCGAGGGCGTGACGGCACGCGCCTCCCATTGGGGGGACAGTCAACTCCCGGGCGGCCGCGTTTCTTGGGGCGCGGACCACAAGTTACCTACGGGTTTTCACCGCTGGATGACAATCGGGCCGCCCTAGCGGCCGATACGCTCCGCGCCCGCGTAGACGTTCATCGTCTCGCCCCGCAGGAACCCGACCAGCGTCATCCCGGCGTCCTCGGCCAGCTCCACGGCCAGCGACGAGGGCGCCGAGACGGCCGCGAGCACGGGGATCCCGGCCTGCGACGCCTTCTGCGTCAGCTCGAACGACGCGCGCCCGCTGACCATCAGGACCCGGCCCCGCAGCGGCAGCAGCCCCTTGCGCAGCGCCCAGCCGACGACCTTGTCGACCGCGTTGTGCCGTCCCACGTCCTCCCGCACGGCCAGGAGGCCGCCGTCGGCGTCGAACAGCCCGGCGGCGTGCAGCCCGCCGGTGCGGTCGAACACCCGCTGCGCCTCGCGCAGCCGGTCGGGCAGCTCCGCCAGCACCTTGGGGACAGCTCGACCGGGTCGCCGGCCACGTCGTAGGGGCGCTCGACCCGCAGCGCCTCGATGCTGGACTTCCCGCACACCCCGCACGCGCTGGTCGTGGTGAACGCCCGCTCCAGCAGCGCGTCCGGCGGCCGGACGCCGGGGGCCAGCGCCACGTCGAGGGTGTTCTGCTCCTCGGTGTCGGCGCAGTAGCGCATCGCGGTCAGGTCATCGGGCCCGCCGATGATCCCCTCGGCGGCCAGGAAGCCCGCGACGAGGTCGAAGTCGGCGCCCGGCGTGCGCATCGTGACCGTCAGCGGACGGCCGGCGACCCGGATCTCCAGCGGCTCCTCGACGGCGAGGGTGTCCGGCCGCCGCGCGCGCGTCCCTCCTGTGCCGAGCCGCAGTACGGGCCTGCGCACGGTGATCCGACCCATAGCCGTGACGGTACCCCTTCGACCGTTCCAGCGCGAAGTACGGGCCCCCATGTCCCCTTTCCGGGGCGCGCCCCGGCCCGGCCAGCGGCGCTAGTCGGGGACGCCGCGGGGGCGCGGGGTCCGCCAGCCGTAGCGCAGCGCCAGCACCCGCAGCCCGAACGCCAGCAGCGCGGCGCCCGCCGAGACGAACCCGCCGTGCAGGTCCGCCTCGTACGCCAGGGCGATCACGACCGCGCCGAGCAGGGCGGGCAGGGCGTAGAGCTGCCGGTCGTACAGCACCGACGGGATCTGGCCGCTCAGCATGTCGCGCAGGACGCCGCCGCCGACGGCGGTGACCACGCCGAGCAGCACCGCGTGCAGCGGCGACAGGCCGTGGTCGAGGGCCTTCACGGTGCCGGTCACGCAGAACAGCCCGAGGCCCGCCGCGTCGAAGAACAGCACCGCGGGCAGCAGCCGCGTCACCTGCGGATGCCAGAAGAACACCAGCGCCGACGCGCCGAGCGGCACCAGCACGTAGCCGAGGCTGGTGAACGCGGCGGGCGGCACCGCGCCGATCACCAGGTCGCGCAGGATCCCGCCGCCGAGCGCGGTGATCTCGGCCAGCACCACCATGCCGACCACGTCGAGCCGCTGGCGCACGGCCGCGAGGGCCCGGACACGGCGAACACGAAGATGCCCGCCAGGTCCAGGAGCCCGGCGGCGCCCGGCCCGATCATGCCCCGCCCCTCCCCGTGCTCAGCGCCCGCCCGGGGCTCCCCGCCGTCCCCGCCGCCGTCCCCGCCGGGCCCGCCGCCGCGCTCGCGGTCGCGGCGGGCGGCGTCGCGCTCCGCCTCGTCCCGGTCCGGGCGGTCGATCCCCCAGTTGGCCACGATGGCGGCGAACGGCGGGATGAGCATGGCCGCGACGGACATCGCGACCGCGGCGGGCGGCGAGAACCGCCGCACCACGGCCCAGGCCAGCACGAACAGCGTGAGGCAGCTGCCCATCATGATCGCGTACGCGATCCTGCGGCGCTTCATGATCCCATCATGCCCACCGGGCCCGGGGACTCGGCGTACGGAGGCGCACGGGAATCGAACCCGCCGACCCGAGGTCCTCGGGTCCACCGGCTTTGAAGGCCGGGGAGGCCACCAGGCGCTCGCGCGCCTCCGCCGGGCAGCGTAGCCGCCCGTGCCGGCCCGCGGCCCCGACGGGCCGTGTCCGGCACGGGGCGGGCGCGGCGGGCGCGTCAGGCGCCGTAGAGGGACTCCAGGACGTCGGTGTACTTGGTGTGCACGACGCGGCGCTTCAGCTTGAGGGTGGGGGTGAGCTCCTCGCTCTCGGCGGTCCACTCGGCCGGGAGCAGCCGCCACTTCTTGACCTGCTGGACGCGGGCGAGGCGCGCGTTGGCGTCCTCCACCGCCCGGCCCACCTCCTCCAGGACGAGCGGGTGCGCGGCGAGGGCCGCGAGGTCGGTCGTGTCCACGCCGTGCGCGGCGGCCCAGACCGGCGCGACCTCCCCGTCCAGCGTGATCAGGGCGACGACGTAGGGGCGCTTGTCGCCGAACGCGAGCGCCTGCCCGACGAGCGGGTGCTCCTTCAGGTGGTTCTCGATGAGGGACGGGGCGATGTTCTCGCCGCCCGCGGTGATGATGATCTCCTTCTTGCGGTCCACGACGCTGAGGAACCCGTCCTCGTCCAGCACGCCGACGTCGCCGGTGCGCACCCAGCCGTCGGGGTCCAGCAGCTCGGCGGTCGCCTCGGGCCGGTCCAGGTAGCCGGGCGTGCAGGTCGCGCCGCGCACGAGGATCTCGCCGTCCTCCGCGAGCCGCAGCTCCACGCCGTCGAACGGCCGCCCGACCGTGCCGAGCTTGAACGAGTCGGCGAGGTTGGCGGTGATCGCGCCGGTCGTCTCGGTCATCCCGTACGCGTCGAAGATCTTCAGCCCGAGCCCGGCGAAGAACCGCGCGACCTCGACCGGCAGCGGCGCGGCGGCGCTGGACGCCTGCCCGACCCGGTCGAGGCCGAGCAGCGCCCGCATCGGCGTCAGCACGGCCGCGTCGGCCCGTTCGAACGCCTCGCGGACCTCGGGCGTGGTCGTCCTGCCGTACTCCTGGCTCGCGACGTACGCCCGGCCGGCCTCCAGGGCCTGCTCGACGGCCGCCTTCTTCGCCTCGTCCCGCTCGGCCGACAGCACCGCCTGGATGCCCGCCATGATCTTCTCCCAGACCCGCGGCACGCCGAAGAACGAGTGCGGGCGCACGTCGCGCAGCGCGGCCGTGAGCTGGGCCGGGTCGGGGCAGAAGTGCACGTGCGCGGCGAGGCAGACCGGGAGGTAGTAGCTGAGCACGCGGTCGGCGATGTGCGCGAACGGCAGGTAGGAGACGCCGGACGGGTGCTCGGGCAGCACCGAGGTGGACCGCACCATCGCCGCCTCGCTCAGCACCATCGAGTGCGTGATCAGCACGCCCTTCGGGTCGCCGGTCGTCCCGGAGGTGTAGAGCAGGGTGACGGTGTCGGAGGGCTTGACCGCGCGCCAGCGCCGGTCCACCTCGCCGGGGTCGGCGGCGAGCCGTTCGCGGCCGAGGGCGGTGAACGACTCCCAGGTGAGGAACCGGTCGTCGCCGGACGGGCACGCCTCGGCGTCGACCACGACGATCCTGCGCAGGGCGGGCAGGCGGTCCAGGACGGGCAGCCAGCGGTCGAGCTGGTCGCGGCCGTCCAGCACGGCGATCCGCGCCGAGCAGTTGGCGGCCACGAACGCGACCTGGTCGGGGGCGAGCGTCGCGTACACCGTGGTCGGGACGCCGCCCGCGTGCACCGCGCCGAGGTCGGCGAGCACGTGCTCGGACCGGTTGGGCATCATCAGCGCCACCACGTCGCCGGGCTCCAGCCCGAGCGCGGCGTACCCGGCCGCCGTCTCCAGCGCCCGCCGCCGCGTGTCGCCCCACGTCAGGGTGGTCCACGCGTCGCCGTCGCGGTCGGAGTAGGCGGGCAGCCCGCCGTGCCGTTCGGCGGTGTCCGCCAGCCTGGTGCAGACCGTCTGCCCCGCGATCGCCCGCTCCAGCTCAGCGCGCCGCTCCCGGATCCCGGCTTCGACCATCTCGCGCCCCTCTCGGCCCGTGCAGAATGCACCGATGTCAGTGTTCACTTGCAGAGGGGAATCGCACCATGCCGAACCCCGTTCGGACAAGGGGCCCGCGCCCTCCCGGCGCGATCCGGACCTGGTCGGAGGCGAGCATGGCCGGCGGGTGACCGTGCCCGTACCGTCCGTTTCTTGATCATTTGCCCGGATCGTGGGATAAATTCCGGCTGTGACCATCCCCGGCGGTAGACCGCGCCTCACCCAGTACGCCCGCGGCGGCGGCTGCGCGTGCAAGATCCCGCCCGGGGAGCTGGAACGGGTCGTGTCCGGCCTCGCCGCCACCGCGTCCGGGGACCTGCTCGTCGGGGCCGAGGACGGCGACGACGCGGCCGTGCTGCGCGTCGCGGACGGCCGCGCGATCGTGTCCACCGCCGACTTCTTCCCGCCGGTCGTGGACGACCCGTACGACTGGGGCCGCATCGCCGCCGCCAACGCGCTCTCCGACGTCTACGCCGTCGGCGGCGAGCCCGTCATGGCGCTCAACCTGTTCGGCTGGCCGCGCGACGTCCTGCCCGCCGAGATGGCCCGCGAGGTGCTGCGCGGCGGGCGCGACACCGCCGCCGGGGCGGGCTGCCCGATCGCGGGCGGCCACAGCATCGACGACCCCGAGCCGAAGTACGGCCTGGCCGTCACCGGCACCGCCGACCCGGCCCGCCTGCTGCGCCTCGGCGCCGGGCGCCCCGGCGTCCCCCTGTCGCTGAGCAAGCCGCTCGGCGTCGGCGTCCTCAACGCCCGCCACAAGGCGACGGGCGAGGTGTTCCCGCAGGCCGTCGAGACGATGGCCGCCCTCAACGCCGCGGCGGGACGGGCGGCGCTGGAGCGCGGCATCGGCTGCGCGACCGACGTCACCGGCTTCGGGCTGCTCGGCCACCTCTACAAGCTGGCCCGCGCGAGCGGCGTGACCGCCGTGGTCGACGCGGCGGCCGTCCCGTACCTCGACGGCGCCCGCGCCGCCGCCCGCGACGGCTTCGTGCCGGGCGGGTCGCGCCGCAACCTCGCCTGGGTGACGCCGCACACCGACTTCGGCCGCATCGCCGAGGAGGAGCGGCTCCTGCTCGCCGACGCGCAGACCTCCGGCGGCCTCCTCGTGGCGGGCGAGATCCCCGGCGCGCCCGTCGTGGGGGAGCTGGTGCCGAAGGGCCGCCGGGCCCTCGTCGTCCGCTGACCGGAGCGCTCCCGCCGCGCCGCCGCCGGCTGGGGCCCGGCGCGGCGGCGCGCCGCGTTCCCGCTGGTCGTGTCAGTGATCGTCATTGCGGGTATCCCTCCAGCACGGCCGCCGCTGGACGCGAGGCCGACCGTCGACCGGGGGAGCGGACATGACCATCGGGGGCATCATCACCGCCATCGTCTTCGGCGCGATCATCGGTGCGCTGGGACGGCTCATCGTGCCGGGCAAGCAGAACATGTCGATCTGGCTGACCGTCCTGGTCGGCATCGTCGCGGCCTTCGCCGGAACGGGCCTGAGCCATCTGTTCGGCCTGAAGACCCACGGCTGGAACTTCTGGGAGACGATCTTCCAGGTGGCGATCGCGGCCCTCGGGGTCTACCTCGTCGCGATGTTCTGGCCCAAGAAGTCCGCGCGCTGACGCCCGCCTGACGGCCTGACCAGCCGATACGCGCCCGCCCGGCCGGCCGCGCGCCCGCGCGGCCGGCCCCGGCGGCGCGGGGCCGGGTCAGGCATCGGGACGGCGCAGGACGGGCCGCAGCCCGTCCAGCACGGCCGGGTCCTCGATGGTGGACGGCACGGTGACCTCCCGCCCGTCGGCGATGCCGCGCATCACCCCGCGCAGGATCTTGCCCGAACGGGTCTTCGGCAGCGCCGGCACCACCGTGACCTCCTTCAGCGCCGCGACCGGGCCGACCTGGTCGCGGACCATCGCCACCAGCTCGGCGGCCAGCTCCCCGGGCTCGGCGAGGACCCCGCTCTTCAGCACGACCAGGCCGCGCGGCACCTGCCCCTTCAGCGCGTCGAGCACGCCGATCACCGCGCACTCGGCGACGGCCGGGTGCGCCGCGATGACCTCCTCCATCGTCCCGGTGGACAGCCGGTGCCCGGCCACGTTGATCACGTCGTCGGTGCGGCCCATCACCCACACGTAGCCGTCCCCGTCGATGTGCCCGCCGTCGCCGGTCAGGTAGTGCCCCGGGTGCCGGGTCAGGTACGACTCGACGAACCGCTCGTCGTCCTGCCACAGCGTGGGCAGCGTCCCCGGCGGCAGCGGCAGGCGCAGCACGATGTCGCCGTCCTCGCCCGGCGGCAGCGGCGCGCCGTCCGGGCCGAGCACGCGGACGTCGAAGCCCGGCACCGGCACCGACGGGGAGCCGGGCTTGAGCGGC
The DNA here is from genome assembly GCF_009793335.1 of Actinomadura sp. J1-007. GTDB lineage: Bacteria > Actinomycetota > Actinomycetes > Streptosporangiales > Streptosporangiaceae > Spirillospora > Spirillospora yumaensis. Next base: position 844,601 of record NZ_WING01000002.1, read on the forward strand.
ATCGGCTCCAGCCCGCGCAGGTTCGCGACGATGGGCCAGCCCGTCTCGGTCTGCCACCAGTGGTCCACGACCGGGCGTTCGAGCACGCGCGAGGCCCACCGGTACGTCTCGGGGTCCAGGCGCTCGCCCGCGAGGAACAGCGTGTCGAGCGCCGACAGGTCGTGCCCGGCGAGCCGCGCCCCGTCCGGGTCCTCCTTCTTGATCGCCCGGATCGCGGTCGGCGCGGTGAACAGCGCCTTCACCCGGTGCTGCGCCGCCACCCGCCAGAACGCGCCGGAGTCGGGCGTCCCGACCGGCTTGCCCTCGTACAGCACCGTCGTGCAGCCGGTGAGCAGCGGCGCGTACACGATGTAGGAGTGCCCGACGACCCAGCCGACGTCGGACGCGGCCCAGAACACGTCGCCCGGCCCGACGCCGAACACGTTCTCCATCGACCAGCGCAGCGCGACCGCGTGCCCGCCGTTGTCGCGGACGACGCCCTTCGGGCGGCCGGTCGTCCCGGAGGTGTAGAGGATGTAGAGCGGGTCGGTCGCCGCGACCGGGACGCACCCGGCGGGCTCGGCGTGCTCGACCGCCTCGTCCCACTCCACGTCGCGCGGCCGGACGAGGTCGGCGTGCAGCTGCGGGCGCTGCCGCAGGACGCAGTGGTCGACCTTGTGGGAGGCGAGGTCGAGGGCCTGGTCGAGCAGCGGCTTGTACGGGACGACGCGGTCGCCCTCGATCCCGCACGACGCCGACACGACCGCCTTCGGGCGGGCGTCGTCGATCCGCACCGCCAGCTCGCGCGCCGCGAACCCGCCGAACACCACCGAGTGCACCGCGCCGAGCCGCGCGCACGCCAGCATCGCGACGACCGCCTCGGGCACCATCGGCAGGTAGATCACCACCCGGTCGCCGCGGTCGACGCCGAGCGCCCGCAGCGCGCCCGCGAACCGCGCGACCTCGGCGGTCAGCTCCCGGTAGGTGAAGGTCCGCACGGTGCCGGTGACCGGGCTGTCGTAGATCAGCGCTGGCTGGTCGCCGCGGCCCTCCTCGACGTGCCGGTCCAGCGCGTTGTCGCACGTGTTGAGCTCGCCGCCGGTGAACCAGCGGTAGAACGGCGGCGCGCCGTCGTCCAGCACGCGGTCCGGCGGGACGAGCCAGCGGATGTCCCGCGCGGCGAGCCCCCAGAAGCGGGTGGGGTCGGCGATGCTCCGTTCGTACGCGGCCGCGTAGGCGCCCATGTCGTCCGTCCTCCGGTGCGGTCCCCTGCCCCAATCACCAATTCGGGGCGCATCCCTATAGGGCATGGCGCGGGCGCCGTTCGTCAAGGCCCCGCGCCGGACTCCGCCGCCGCCCGCCCGCTCCGGACGGCCCCGCGGGGACGTCCGGGCGGTCAGGCTTCGCGGTGCCGCAGGCCGTGCCCGAGCGCGACCGCGGCGGCGAGGACGGCCCCGGCCGCGACGATCCAGAAGCACAGCTCGTAGGCGTGCAGCGTCGGGACGGACGTGCCCGCGATGACCTGCCCGGTGAGGATGGCCGCGGTGACGGCGCCCGCGATGCTGCCGCCGGTCGTGCGGACCAGCGAGTTGATGCCGCTGGCGATGCCGCTCTGGTCCATCGGGACGTGCTGCACCGCGAGGGTGCCGAGCGCCGCGTACGCGATGCCGAACCCGACGCCCTGGATCGCGCTGAACGCCAGCATGTCGTACCCGTGGGCGTTGGACAGCGCGAGCCACACGTAGCTCAGCCCCGCGAACACCGACCCGATCGCGAGGGTGTGCGCGGCCCCGAGCCGGGCCGCGAACCGTCCGGCGAGCGCGGAGAACAGCAGCATCGTCACGGTGCTCGGCAGCATGTAGAGGCCGACGTCCAGCACCGACCCGCTCAGCCCGTACCCGATCTTGTCCTTGGGCGACTGCACGAAGCTGGAGATCAGCGTGAACGCGGCGAACATCGAGAAGCCGAGCAGCGCGGACGCCACGTTCGCCGACAGCGACTTCTGGCCGACGAGCAGCCCGAGCCGCACCAGCGGCTCGCGCACCCTCAGCTCGATCGCGACCCACGCCGCGCACAGCGCGACCGCGCCGCCGAACAGGCCGAGGACGCCGCCGGACGTCCAGCCCCAGGCGTTGCCCTGGCTGATGCCGAGCAGCAGGCAGACCAGCCACCCGGCGAGCACGACCGCGCCCGCGATGTCGGGGCGGCCGCCCGTGCGCGCGCCGACGTCCGGCGCGCTGAACCAGACCAGCACCAGCCCGGCGGCGGCGAGCCCCGCCGCGATCCAGAACATCGGGTGGTGGCTCTCGGTGCGGTCGGCGATGAGGCCGGTCACGATCATCCCGATGGTGCCGCCGACGCCCATCGTGGCGCTGACGATGCCGATCGCGGTGGTGACCCGCTCCCTCGGGAACGTGTCGCGGATCATGCCGATCGCGAGGGGGATGAGGGCCGACGAGGTGCCCTGGAGGGTGCGGCCGACGATGAGCAGGCCGAGGGAGCCCGACACCGCGCAGATGACCGACCCGACCACCAGCAGGCCCATGGCCAGCAGGATCATCCGCTTCTTGCCGTACATGTCGCCGAACCGCGACAGCAGCGGCGTGGCGACCGCCCCGGCGAGCAGCGAGGCGGTGAACACCCAGGTCACCGCCGTGACCGACACGTCGAAGCGTTCCATCAGGCGGGGCAGCAGCGGGATCACCAGCGTCTGCTGGACCGAGACGACCATCCCGGCGGTCGCCAGCGCGAGCAGCGTGAGGCCGGTGTGCGCGGGCCGCGCCGCGCGCCCGGCCTTCTCGGGCGCCACGGTGGGGACGCGGGACATGTGACCTCCTAGGGGTCCGGACGGGGGACCCGGCGATTCTACTTACTTGCCTTAAGTAAGTAACCGGTAGGCTGGGTCACATGGCGTCACCGCAGTTCCCGGCCGAGGTCCCCCGCGAGATCATGGAGATCGAACGCGCGATCACCCGCATCTCCCACCTGCTGACCCGCAGCCGCCGGCACGACCGCACCGTGGCGGCGGCCGGCGTGCCGGTCGACCGCGCCGCCGTGCCGATGCTGCGGCTGCTCGCCGAGCAGGGCGAGCCGATGCGCCCCTCGGAGATGGCCGCCCGGCTGGCCGTGGAGGCTCCGCACGTCACCCGCCAGGTGCAGCGCCTCGAACGCGCCGGCTACGTCGAGCGGGTCCCCGACCCCGACGACGGCCGCGCGCAGCGGGTCCGGCTCTGCGACTCGGGCCGCGACGCCGTCGAGTGCATCCGGGCGGTCGGGCGGCGCTGGATGGACGAGGCGCTCGCCGGATGGTCCCCGGACGAGCGCCGCCTGCTCGCCGGCCTCGTCCACCGCATGGTCGACGACTTCGTCGCGCACGCCGACTCGCTGAGCGACCAGTGCGGACTCCCCGCCGACCCGCACTACGAACGCCAACCCTGAGCCCCTCCCACGGCCCGTCGCGTTGGCGGCTCGTCCGGCTCGTCCGGCGCGTTCCCGCCCCGCCTCTTCCCGTCCCGCCTCTTCCCGTCCCGCCTCTTCCCGTCCCGCCTCTTCCCGTCCCGCCTCTTCCCGTCCCGTCCCCGGCGCAGCCACCCGCGCTCCGGGGCGGTCTCAGGGTGGTCTCCGGGGCTTTCGGGGAGCGCGGGAGCGCTGTGGCGGGACGGCCGTAGCACGCCGGCGACGATTCGTCCCGGCATCTGGTTTACGTGTGCGATGTGAGATTAGTGATCTCAGAGTATGGGCCGGATCGGCTTCCGCGACGGGCCCCGGCGTCCATAGGGTTGCTCGACGTGGACCTCCGTCTGCGTGACCCCCTGCCCGGCGAACCCCCTGAGCCGGAGCCGCGGGACCCCGATCCGCGGCGCGGCGTGCCCCGTACCGACGCGGTCCTCGCCGACCCCGGCTGGCCGACGCCGTCGGGGCGCTCGGCGGGACGATCGTCAAGGAGGCCGTCGCGCGGGCGCAGGGACGCGTCCGGGCGGGCGAGATCGGCCCGGCCGACGTCGTGGCCGCCGCGCTGGACGGGCTGCCCCGCGCGCCGCGTCCCTCGGGCCCGTTCTGAACGCCACGGGCGTCCTGCTGCACACCAACCTCGGCCGGGCGCCGCTGTCGGCCGCCGCCCGCGAGGCCGTCGCCGCGGCGGCGGGCTGCGCCGACGTCGAGTACGACCTGTCCACCGGCCGCCGCGGCCCGCGCGGGCGCGGCGCCCTCGACGCGCTGCTCGCGGCGTGCCCCGCGGCGGCCGCCGCGCAGGTCGTCAACAACAACGCCGCCGCGCTCGTACTCGCCGCGACCGCCCTCGCCGCCGGGCGCGAGATCGTCGTCGGACGGGGCGAGCTGGTGGAGATCGGCGACGGGTTCCGGCTGCCGGACCTGCTCGCCTCGACCGGCGCGCGGCTCCGCGAGGTCGGCACCACCAACCGCACGACCGCCGCCGACTACGCCGCCGCGATCGGACCGGACACCGGGTTCGTGCTGAAGGTCCACCCGTCCAACTTCCGGATCGAGGGGTTCACCGCGGAGGCGCGCGTGGCCGACCTCGCGGCGCTCGGCGTCCCGGTGGTCGCGGACGTCGGCTCCGGGCTGCTCGCCCCCGACCCGTCCCTGCCGGACGAGCCCGACGCCGCGTCCGCGCTCGCCGCGGGCGCCGCGCTCGTCACGGCGAGCGGCGACAAGCTGCTCGGCGGCCCGCAGGCCGGGCTGCTGCTCGGCGACGCCGACGTGGTCGGACGGCTCCGCCGCCATCCCCTCTACCGCGCGCTGCGCGTCGACAAGCTGACCCTCGCCGCGCTGGAGGCGACCCTGCGCGGCCCGCGCCCGCCCGTGCCGCGGATGCTGCGCGCTGACGTGCGCGACCTGCGCGCCCGCGCCGAACGCCTCGCCGCCGACCTGACCGCCGACCTGACCGCCGACCGTACGGCGGACGCGGCTGGGCGGGCGGTCGACGTAGGGGTCGTGGACTGTGTCGCGGTCGTGGGGGGAGGCGGCGCGCCCGGGGTGGAGCTGGCGAGTGCCGCGGTGTCGCTGCCGGACGGGCTGGCTCCGGCGCTGCGCGCCCAGCGCGTCGTCGGGCGTGTCGAGGACGGGCGGCTGCTGCTCGACCTGCGTTCGGTGGACCCCGCCGACGACGCCCGGCTGCGCGCCGCCGTCCTCGCCGCCGTCCGCGCCGCCCGGGAAGGGAACTGATGCAGGTCGTCGCCACAGCGGGGCACGTCGACCACGGGAAGTCCGCGCTCGTGCGCGCGCTGACGGGGATGGAGCCCGACCGGCTCGCCGAGGAGCGCCGCCGCGGCCTCACCCTCGACCTCGGGTTCGCCTGGACGGACCTGCCGTCGGGCGAGCGGATGGCGTTCGTGGACGTCCCCGGGCACGAGCGGTTCGTGACGACCATGCTCGCCGGGGCGGGCCCGGTGCCCGCCGTGCTGCTCGCCGTCGCCGCCGACGAGGGCTGGATGCCGCAGTCGGAGGAGCACCTCGCCGCCGTGGACGCGCTCGGCGTCCGGCACGGCGTCCTCGCCGTCACCCGCTCCGACCTCGCCGACCCGAAGCTCGCGCTGCGCCAGGCCCGCGAACGGCTCGCCACGACCGGCCTGCGCGGCGCCGAGGCCGTCGCGGTCAGCTCCGTCACGGGCGCGGGCCTCGGCGAGCTGGTCGCCGCGCTCGACCGGCTCGCGGCCCGGCTGCCCGTCCCGCCCGCGTCCAGCCCGGTCCGGCTGTGGGTCGACCGGGCGTTCACGGTCGCGGGCAGCGGCACCGTCGTCACCGGCACCCTCGCCGCCGGGACGGTCCGCGCCGGGGACGAGCTGGTCCTGCTGCCGACGGGCGAACGGGTCCGGGTCCGCGCGGTCGAGTCGACCAAGCGCCCGCACGAGGCCGTGCGCGGCGTCGCGCGCGTGGCCCTCAACCTGCGCGGCCTGGACCGCGACCGCGTCGGGCGCGGCATGGCCCTCGTGACGCCCGACAGCTGGACCCACACCACGTGCGTGGACGTGCGGACCCGGTTCGGCGAGGCGTCCGGGCGGCTGGCGCGGCAGATGATCCTGCACATCGGGTCCGCCGCCGTCCCCGTGCGGCTCCGGCCGCTCGGCCCCGACACCGCCCGGCTGACCCTGAACTCGCGGCTGCCGCTGCACGTCGGCGACACCGCGCTGCTGCGCGACCCGGGGCGGCGCGCCGTCGCGGGCGTCAGCGTCCTGGACGTCCGGCCGCCGACGCTCGTGCGGCGCGGCGCCGGGGCCGCCCGCGCCCGCGAGCTGGCGTCGTGGCCCGACCGCCCGGACGGCTCGGTCGTCCTGCGCCGCCACGGCGTGCTGCGCCGGTCCGAGCTCGCGGTCATGGGCTGCGCCCCGCCGCCCGGCGCGGTCAGCCTGGACGGCGGGTGGCTCGCCGACCCGGGCCACTGGGAGGACCTGCACCGCCGCCTCGCCGAGGAGGCCGTCAGGCACGCCGCCGACCGGCCCCTCGCGCCCGGCGTGCCCCTGGAGGCGGCGCGGCTGCGGCTGGGCCTGCCCGCGCGGCGGCTCGTCACCGCGCTCGTCCGCCCGCCGCTGCGGCTGGAGCAGGGCCGGGTGTACGGGCCCGCGCCCGCGTTCCCGCCCGAGCTGTCCGCCGCGCTGGAACGGCTCCGCGAGCACCTGGCGCCCGCCCCGTTCGACGCGCCGTCCGCGGAACGGCTCGCCGAGATCGGGCTGACGGGCCGGGCGCTCGCCGCCGCCGAACGGCTCGGCGCGGTGCTGCGCCTCGGCGACGGCGTCGTCCTGCTGCCCGGCGCGGACGCCGAGGCGCTGCGCGTGCTGTCGGCGCTGCCGCAGCCGTTCACGCCGTCGCAGGCGCGCGAGGCGCTGTCGACCTCGCGCCGCGTCGTGATCGCGCTGCTGGAGCACCTCGACCGGAAGGGCCTGACGACCCGCGTCGGCGACGGCCGCCGGGTCCCCGACGAGGAGTCCTGAACGGCCCGTTACGTACGGTGAGAGGGAGCGGCGGACGGCCGTACGCCCGGAAAACCGGTTGAATCCGGTTCGCGGCTCTGGCGTTATAGATCACGGTTCGCATCCCTCGGATCCACGGAGAGGAGCAGGTGATGCCGTACCAGACGCTCAAGGGCGGCCGCGTTCCGATCCGGATGTGGACCGACCCCGCCGAGGTCGAGGACGTCGCCCTGGAGCAGCTCAGGAACGTGTCGGGGCTGCCGTGGGTGGAGGGCCTCGCGGTGATGCCCGACGTGCACTACGGCAAGGGCGCGACGGTCGGGTCCGTGATCGCGATGCGCGACGCGGTGTCGCCCGCCGCGGTCGGCGTCGACATCGGCTGCGGCATGACCGCGGTCAGGTCCACGCTCACGGTGAAGGACCTGCCCGACGACCTCGCGGTGATCCGGCACAAGCTGGAGAAGGCGGTGCCGGTGGGCCGGGGCTCGCACCGGAACCCGGTCGACCCGTCCGCGCTCCCGGGCCTCAGGGAACGCGGCTGGTACGACTTCTGGAAGGAGTTCGAGGACCTGCACCCGGCGGTCCGCGGGCGCCTCGGCCGGGCCCGTTCCCAGATGGGCACGCTCGGCGGCGGCAACCACTTCCTGGAGCTGTGCGCCGACGACGAGGGCGCGGTCTGGCTCGTCCTGCACTCGGGGTCGCGCAACATCGGCAAGGAGCTCGCCGAGCACCACGTCGAGGCGGCCCGCAAGCTCCCGCACAACCAGGACCTCCCGGACCGGGACCTCGCGGTCTTCCTCGCGGGCACCGTCAAGATGGACGAGTACCGCCGCGACCTGTTCTGGGCGCAGGAGTACGCGCGCCGCAACCGCGCGGTCATGCTCGCGCTCGCGCAGGACGTGCTGACCCGCAGGTTCGGCGAGAAGCTCTGCCGGTGGGGCGAGGTCATCTCCTGCCACCACAACTACGTCGCGGAGGAGCGGTACGGCGGCGTCGAGCTGCTGGTCACCCGCAAGGGCGCGATCCGCGCGGGCCGGGGCGACCTCGGCATCATCCCGGGCTCGATGGCCACCGGCACGTACATCGTGCGGGGCCTCGGCAACGAGACCGCGTTCAACTCGGCCTCGCACGGGGCGGGGCGCCGGATGAGCCGCAACAAGGCCCGCAAGGCGTTCACCCTGGACGACCTGGAGGAGCAGACCAGGGGCGTCGAGTGCCGCAAGGACGGCGGCGTCCTCGACGAGATCCCGGGCGCCTACAAGGACCTGGAGACGGTGATCGAGGCGCAGTCCGACCTGGTCGAGGTCGTCGCGCACCTGCGCCAGCTCGTCTGCGTCAAGGGCGGCTGAGGCCGCCGGCGGCCCGCGGACGAGCGGGCCGCCGCCACCACCGCCGCCGAAGCGCCCGCCTCCCCGCGCCGGAAGGGCGGGCGTGCGGCGCGCCGGGCGGGGTCAGCTCCGGCGGCGGGCCGGCCCGCCCAGCGCGAGCGCCGGCGTGATCAGCAGCAGCCGGGCGCGCAGCGAGAGCCGCCGCGGGGACGGGCGGCGGGCGCGCGGCACCGGCTCAGCCGAGGGCGCGGTCGATGAACGCGGTGATGTCCGCGAGGACCTCGTCGCGGTTGGTCTCGTTCAGGATCTCGTGCCGGGCGCCCGGGTAGATCCGCTCGGTGAGGTCGTCGCCGCGCACCGCCTCGATGCCCGCCCGGGTGCCGGCCAGGGGCACGAGCCGGTCGTCCTCGCCGTGCGCCCACAGCGTCGGCAGGGCCCCCAGCGACCCGTGCTCGTTGGCCAGGTCGATGGCGTCCTGCAACGCCTGGACGGTCGGCCGCTTGAACGGCCCGTGCCAGACCAGCGGGTCCTCGACGTACGCGCGGCCGACCTCCGGGTCGCGCGACAGCGTGGACGGGTCGATCGGCACGTCGGGCATCTCGTCCAGCTTGAGCAGCTCGGTCAGGGCGTCCCAGCGGCCGAGGACGGGGCCCGAGAGCACGAGCGCCGCCAGCTCCGCGCCGTACCGCTGCGCGTAGCGGGTCGCGATGAGCCCGCCCATCGAGTGCCCGATGAGCACGGTGGGCAGCCCCGGATGGTCCAGCCTGGCCGACTCGGCGACCGTGCGCAGGTCGGCGACCCAGGCGTCCACGTCGTCGACCAGGACGCGTTCGCCCGCCGAACGGCCGTGCCCGGCGTGGTCGGGGCCGCAGACGACCGCGCCGTGCCGGACGAGCGCGTCGGCGGCGTACCGGTAGCGGCCGAGGTGCTCGCCGTACCCGTGCGAGAGCAGCGCCACGTAGCGCGCCCCGCCGTTCGGCCAGATCCGCGCGGTGACCGCACCGCGCACCCCAGCGAACTCCCACTCCCGTGGCGTGGTCACACGCGCCTCCCGCGTCGCCGTCGTGTCCGGGCCGCGGTCCCCGGCGGCCCGCCGTTTGGACGATCATCCTAAGCCCGGGGCCGACGGACGGCCCGATCTCGTCGCCCGCGCCGCTCCGGTCACCGCGATGCCGCAATAGGCTGGGGGTTCACGCCCATGTGGGGCGGCGCCGCCGCCCGGCGGCAGGAGAGGGGTATCCGTGCTGGTCGACACCTTCGGTCGTACCGCGACCGACCTGCGGGTCTCCCTGACGGACCGGTGCAATCTGCGGTGCTCGTACTGCATGCCGCCCGAGGGGCTCGACTGGCTGCCGAAGCCCGAGCTGCTCACCGACGACGAGGTCGTGCGGCTCGTCCGGATCGCCGTCGAGAAGCTCGGCGTCACCGAGGTCCGCTACACCGGCGGGGAGCCGCTGCTGAGGCGCGGCATCGCCGGCATCGTGGAGCGCACCGCCGCGCTGTCCCCCCGCCCCGAGATCTCGCTCACCACCAACGGCATCGGCCTCGCCCGGCTCGCCGCGCCCCTCGCGGACGCCGGCCTCGACCGGGTGAACGTGTCGCTCGACACCCTCGACCGGGAGGTGTTCAAGCGGCTCGCGCACCGCGACCGCCTCGCCGACGTGCTGGAGGGCCTCGCCGCCGCGCACGCGTCCCGGCTCCGCCCCGTCAAGATCAACACGGTGCTGCTGCGCGGCGTGAACGAGGACGAGGCCGTCCCGCTGCTGCGCTTCAGCCTGGCGCACGGCTACCGGCTGCGGTTCATCGAGCAGATGCCGCTGGACGCCCAGCACGGCTGGACCCGCGACGGCATGATCACCGCCGACGAGATCCTGGCCCGGCTCGGCGAGGCGTTCACCCTCGCGCCGGACGAGCCCGACGCGCGCGGCAGCGCCCCCGCCGAGTCGTTCCTGGTCGACGGCGGGCCCGACCGGGTCGGCGTGATCGGGTCGGTGACGCGGCCGTTCTGCGGGCCTGCGACCGCGTCCGGCTGACCGCCGACGGGCAGGTCCGCAACTGCCTGTTCGCGACCGAGGAGTCCAACCTGCGCGACGCGATGCGCGCCGGGGCGTCCGACTCCGACCTCGCCGAACGCTGGCGCAAGGCCGTCCTCGGCAAGCGCGCCGGGCACGGCATCGACGACCCGGCGTTCCTCCAGCCCGCCCGGCCCATGTCCGCGATCGGCGGCTGAGGCCCGTGGCCGGGGCCCCGGAAGCGCCGGACGCGGCGGAGGCGGCGGACGGCTTCGACGCGGTCGTCCTCGCGGGCGGGCGCGCGCGCCGGTTCGGCGGCGGCGACAAGCCGGGCGCCGAGGTCGGCGGGCGGCCCCTGATCACGTGGGTGGCCGGAGCCGCCGCGCGCGCCGGGCGCCTCGTCGTCGTCGGCCCGCCGCGCACCGGGCTGCCGGACGGCGCGACGTTCGTCCGGGAGGACCCGCCCGGCGCCGGGCCCGTCCCCGCGCTGCGCACCGGGCTGCCCCTGGCGCGGGCGCCGTGGCTGGCGCTGCTGGCCGCCGACCTGCCGTTCCTGCGCCCCGCCCACCTCGACCGGCTGCTGGACGAGGCGCGCCGCGCCGGGGCGCCGGGCGCCGTCCTGGTCGACGGCGACGGCCGCGAGCAGTGGCTCGCCGGATGCTGGCGGACCGGCGCGCTCCGCGCCGCCCTCGACGGCTACGGCGGCGCGTCCCTGCGGGGCCTGCTCGGCCCGCTCGGCCCCGTCCGGGTCGCGCTCGCCGGGGACGTCCGCCCGCCCTGGTACGACTGCGACACCCCGAGGCGCTGGCCCGCGCCGAGGACCTCGCCGCGCGGCCCGGCCCCTGACCGTGCGAGAGTGGTCCCCGCGACCGCGAACGGCGAGGGGGACGACGTGCTGGAGGAGTGGATCGAGGCGGCCTGCCTCGAACTCGGTCTCGACCGCGCGGAGATCGACCGCGACCTGGTGCTCGACCTGGCCCGCGACGTCGCGCACGGCGTGGCCCGGCCGGGCGCGCCGCTGACCGCGTTCCTGCTCGGCCTCGCGGTCGGCCGGGGCGCCGCGGCCCGCGACGCCGCCGCCCGGCTCACCGAGATGGCCGAAGCCTGGCCCGACCGCCCCGGGCAGGCCCCCGCCGGGGGTGGATGACCCCGAGGGCTGAGGACTCCCGCGCGCGGCGGGGCGGGCTCCGGAGGTCAGGTCTCCGTGGGCGGTACGTCGCGGTCGGCGACCGGGACGACGTCGCGCAGGAAGCTCCGCCGGTCCAGGAAGGCCGACAGGCTCTCCCGGTGCTCGCCGCACGCCAGCCAGATCTTCCGCCGGTCCGGAGTGTGGATCTTGGGGTTGTTCCAGCGGAGGGCCCAGACGGCGTCGGCGCGGCAGCCCTTGGCGGAGCACTGGAGATCGTCGGGGGCGGGCCCGGGGGCGGAGTCGCTCACCCGGCCAGCCTGGCACAACGGCGCGGCGGCGGTCCGCCCGGGGGCCCGCGCCGGTCCGGGGCGCGGGGTGTTTGACCGGCGATCAGGCGGAGAAGACCAGCCACATGCGCTCCGAGGCCGACCCGGCGTCCGGCCGCGGCGGCGAGGCGCTCACCGGCCGCCGCCGCTGGCAGGCCGTGTCGGTCTGCCTGGTCGCCGCGTTCATGACCCTGCTGGACGTCAGCATCGTCAACGTGGCGCTGCCCTCGATCCGGGAGGGCCTGCACGCCTCAGAGGCGGGCCTCCAGTGGATCCTGTCCGGGTACGCGCTGACGTTCGGGCTCGTGCTGGTGCCGTCCGGGCGGCTCGGCGACGCCCGCAGCCGCCGCGCGGTGTTCATGGCGGGCCTCGCGCTGTTCACGCTCGCGAGCGCCGCGGCGGGGCTGTCGCCGACGATCGGGTTCCTGATCGGCGCGCGGCTCGTCCAGGGCGTCGCGGGCGGCGTGCTCAACCCGCAGGTCGCCGGTCTCATCCAGCAGCTCTTCCAGGGCGCCGAACGCGGCAAGGCGTTCGGCGCGCTCGGCGCCACCATCGGCATCGCGACGGCCGCCGGCCCGCTGCTCGGCGGCGGGCTGATCGCGCTCGCCGGGCCCGACGAGGGCTGGCGCTGGGTCTTCTACGTCAACATCCCCGTCGGCATCCTCGCCCTGCTGCTCGCGTGGCGGCTGCTGCCCGCGCCGGTGTACGGCGAGAAGCAGGGGCTCGACCCGCTCGGCGTGCTGCTGCTCGGCGCCGGCGTGGTGAGCGTCATGCTGCCGTTCGTCCAGGAGCAGCAGTGGCACGGCTGGGCCAAATGGCTCCTGGTCCTCTTCGGCGCGGCGCTGCTCGCGCTGTTCGTGGCCTGGGAGCGGCGCGCGAAGGCGCCGCTGGTCAACCTCGCGCTGTTCCGGAAGCGGTCGTACGCCCTCGGGGCCGCGATCGCGCTGCTCTACTTCGCCGGGTTCACCGCGGTCTTCTTCATCTTCACCCTCTACCTCCAGAACGGGCTGCACTACAGCGCGCTCGCCGCCGGCCTCTCCATCACGCCGTTCGCGGTCGGGTCGGGCGTCGCCGCGGCCGTCGGCGGACGGATCGTGGCGCGTTACGGCCGCCCGCTCGTCGCGATCGGCCTGGCGCTCGTGGCGGTCGGCCTCGGCGCCGCCTGGACGGCGGTCGAGTTGGAGCCCGGCTCCGGGGTCGCGTGGGCGACGGCGGCGCCGCTCCTGCTCGCCGGGCTCGGCAGCGGCCTGGTCATCTCGCCCAACCAGACGATCACGCTGTCCGAGGTGCCCTCCGCCGAGGGCGGCAGCGCGGCCGGGGTCCTCCAGACCGGCCAGCGGGTCGGCACGGCCGTCGGCATCGCCGCCGTCGGCGCGGTGTTCTTCGCGACCGTCGCCGGAACGCACGGCGACTGGGCGACGGCGTTCCGCCACGGCCTCATCGTGATCCTGGCGTTCGTCCTGGCCGCCCTCGCCGCCGCCATCTACGACCTGACCACCGGCAACGCCTCCCGCGCGTCCCGCGGCGGCAAGGGCGGACACGAGGCGCGCGACGGCCGAGGCGCGCACGCCGACCGCACCGGCAGCGGCGGCAACGGCGCGCACGCGGCCGGCGGCGGCAAGGGGGCGCACGCGGCCGGCGGCGGCAAGGGGGCGCACGGGGCCAGCGGCGGCAAGGGGGCGCACGCGGCCGACGGCGGCAAGGGGGCGCACGGGGCCAGTGACGGCAAGGGGGCGCACGGGGCCAGTGACGGCAAGGGGGCGCACGCGGCCGACGGCGGTCACCGTGGGCACGCGGGTCGTGATGGGCAGGGTGCGCACGCCGCCCGCGGGTCGCATGGGCGGCGGCACGGGCGGTAGCGGGCGCCGGTCGCCGCGGGAGGCGTCCGCGGGAGGCTAGGTACGGGGCGGCGGGTGCGGTTTCGCAGGGTTCGGGCGAGGCCCGCGGCGGTCAGTGCGGCCGCCGCCAGGGCGGCCGCCAGTGCCGCGTTCTGGCGCCTCAGCCGGGCGGGGATCTCGGCGTACGGGAGCGTGGAGAACGACACCAGCTCGTACCGCGACACGTACCGTCCGGCGAGCCGGCGTTCCAGCGCGTGCTGCGCGGCCTTGACCGTCCGGTAGACGGGCGAGGAGACCCGGTCGCGCATCTCCACGAAGTTGTCGAGGGCCATCTCGGCGATCGCGTCGGTGTTGGCCTTGCGGCGCTCCTGGTAGAGCGACAGCGCCCGCTCCCACCGGCCGCCGGTCTCGGTCAGGCAGCGGTCGATCTCGACGCAGTCCTCGAACGCGCAGTTGGCGCCCTGCCCGAAGAACGGCACGATCGCGTGCGCGGCGTCCCCGAGCAGCGCCACGATCGCGCCGTCGCCGTACCGCGTCCAGGGCCACGCGCGGACGGTGACGAGCGAGCCGACCGGGTTGCGCGCGAAGTCCTCGGTGAGGTCCGGCATGAGCCCCGCGACGTCCGGATAGCGCTCGGCGAAGAACGCGGTCACCTTCGCGGGCGTGTCGAGCGCCGCGAAGTCCTCCTTCGGCCAGAACAGCGTGCAGGTGAACGAGCGGTCCAGGTTCGGCAGCGCGATCATCATGGCGGAGCCGCGCGGCCAGATGTGCAGCGCGTCGGGGTCCAGGGCGAAGTCGCCGTCGCGCGGCGGGACGGTCAGCTCCTTGTAGCCGTGCTCCAGGAAGTCGGTGTCGCCGTCGAGGCCGAGCGACCGCCGGATGGCGCTGTAGGCGCCGTCGCCCGCGAGGACGACGTCGGCGCGTTCGGTGACGGTCCGCCCCTGGTCGCCGTCCGGGGCCTCCGCGCCGGGCTCGCCGTTCGCGTCGGGGGCGTTCTCCAGCAGGGTGATCGTGCCGGCGGCCGGGTCCACGCCGGTGACGCGCTGCGAGAAGCGCAGCGTCACGCCGGGCGTGGCCTCGGCCGTGTCGAGCAGCGCGCCGTTCAGCTCGGCGCGGCTGATGGAGTTGATGGCGCGCTCGCCGTCGGCGCTGTACGGCTGGAAGTTGCGCGCGCCGCCGAGCGGGTGCACCATCCGCCCGTGCATGGGCAGCGCCCGCTTGAGCGCCTGGTCGCGTAGGCCGACCTGCTCCAGCGCCGCGAGCCCGCGCGCCGAGATCGCCAGGTTGATCGAACGGCCCCGCTCGGCCCCGGCGACGCGCGGGTCGGGCCGCCGCTCGTACACCGTCACCCCGATCCCGCGCCGGCCGAGCAGCACCGCGAGCAGGCAGCCCGCGAGGCCCGCGCCGACGATCGCGACCCGCTCGCCGCGCGCCCCGTCGCCGGCCCGCGTCCCGTCACCGGCCATCGGGGCCGCCCTCCTCGATCTCCGAGCGGACCTCCCACAGGTCGGGGAAGGCCGGGGTGAACAGGGTGGAGCGCAGGTAGTCCGCCCCGGCGGACCCGCCGGTGCCGAGCTTGGCGCCGATCGTGCGCTCGACCATCTTGACGTGCCGGTACCGCCACTCCTGGACGCCCTCGTCCACGTCCACGAGCGCCTCGCACACCTCGACGGCGGGCCCGTTCTCGTCGGCGTAGACGTGCAGCAGCGCCCGCTGCACCTCCGGGTCGGGGCCCTGCGGGGCGGACGGGTCGCGCTCCAGCGCGGCGGCGGGGACCGGGTGGCCGAGCCCGGCGAGGTAGACCAGCAGCGAGCCGTACAGCGACCGGCGGCGGACGGCGGCGCGCAGCCGCTCGTCCTCGCGCAGGTCCGAGGCCGGGAACGAGCGCCGTCCGAGCACCGCCTCCAGCTCGCGGAACTGCGCGGACTGGAACCCGCTGGAGGTGCCGAGCTCGTCCCGGAACGACGCGAACTGGCGCGGCGTCATCGTCTCCAGGACGTCGAGCTGCCCCACCACGGTCTTGAGGATCTTGGCGATCCGGCGGGCGGTGTGCAGCGACCCGGCGCTGTTGCCCTCCTCCAGCCGCCGCTGGAGCAGGTCGGCCTCGTGCAGGAGCTGCTTGAACCACAGCTCGTACACCTGATGGATGATCACGAACAGCAGCTCGTCGTGCGCCCCGGTGCGGGGCCGCTGGCAGGACAGCAGGTCGTCCAGCCGCAGGTAGCCGCCGTACGTCATCGTCGGCGAATCCGCCATCACCGCCTCCTTGCGACATAACGGATGTGGCCCGCAGCATATTTGATCGCTGGATCGTTCCGTCAGAGCCGGAGGCCGGCCGATGCGCCGAGCGGTCGCGCGGGGGCGGGGCGCGGCGGCACGCGGGAGCGCCGCGACCCGGCGGTACGGGCGGGAGGGGGAGCGCGGCGTCAGGTCTGCTCGGGCGGGTCGCCGCGCCAGTAGATCGACTTGACCCAGATCGTGGCGAGCGTGTCGACGGCGCGCTCGTCGTCGAACTCGGTCTCGGTGCGCTCGCCGCCCTGCGCCTGCCAGATGTAGCAGAAGTGCTCCAGCATCGCCGACAGCGCGGAGGCGGTGAGGACGGGGTCGAGGCCGGGGCAGTAGCCGTGCCGCTGGGCGCGCCGCACCTCGCCCGCGATGCGTTCGATGGCCTCGGCGCGGATCGCCAGCCACCGGTCGCGGAACTGCTCCTCCAGCATCGACGCCTGGAACACGCCGATCAGCTCCCCGCGCCGCCGCGCGTAGGTGCGCCAGAACGCCGCCACCGACTCGCGCAGCGCGTCCTCGGGCGACAGGCCGCGCCGGAACGGCAGCACGGCGAGCTCGGTCGCCTCCTCGTGGAACTCCTCGGCCAGGGCGATCAGCAGGTCGGCCTTGGTCTCGTAGTAGTTGTAGAAGGAGGCGACCGACTTGCCCGCCTCGGCCGCGATGTCGCTGATCTTGGCGTTGAAGTAGCCCTCGCGGGCGAACACCGCGCGGGCCGCGTCCCGGAACGCCCGGTCGGTCTCCCGCCCCTTGCGGGTCGACTTGGCCGGGCGGTCGGCGCCGCCGCTCGGGCGCGACTTGACGATCGTGTGCTTCTTCATGACGGACGACCAGGCTACGACACCCGGCGGCCCCGCCCGGCCCAGTGCCGCTCCCGCAGGGCCGTTTTCACGATCTTCCCGGTCGCGTTGCGGGGCAGCTCGGGGACGAACGTGATCCCCGTCGGGCACTTGAACCCCGCCAGCCGCTCGCGCGCCCACGCCGTCAGCGACGGGGCGTCCAGCGGCCCGGCGTCCGGCGACTCGCCCGCGCGGACGACGGCCGCGTGGACGGTCTCGCCCCACCGCTCGTCCGGGACGCCGAACACCGCCGCCTCCCGTACGCCCGGGTGCGCGGCGAGGACGGACTCGACCTCCGCCGGGTACACGTTCTCCCCGCCGGTCACGATCATGTCCTTGAGCCGGTCGACGATCGTGAGGTGGCCGCCGGCGCCGATCGTCCCGATGTCGCCGGTGCGGTAGAAGCCGTCGCCGGTCATCACCTCGCGGGTCGCGTCCGGGTCGTTCCAGTAGCCGAGGAACGGGGCGGCGCCCCGCACCTGGACCTCCCCGAACTCGCCGAGCCTGACCTCCCAGCCGAGCGAGGGCCGCCCCGCCGTGCCGAGCAGCCCGCGCGCCGGGTCGTGGTCCTCGGGCGGCAGCGTCGTGACCGGGAGCGGCCCGGTCTCGGTCGAGGCGTAGTTCTGCCGGAACCGGCAGCCGAGCGTCTCCACCGCGAGCCCGAGCAGGGCCGGGTCGATCGGCGACGCCCCGTACACGACCTCGACCAGGTCGCCGAGGTCGGGCGGCGTGGCGCGGCTCCGCACCTCCTCGGTGACCGCGCGGATCAGCGTCGGGACGAGCTGGGTGAGCTGGATCCGGCGGGCGGCGAGCTCGTCCACGAACGCGGCCGTGTCGAACCCGCCGAGCACGTGCAGATGCCCGCCCGTGAACACGGTGTAGACGAGGTTGGCGAGCCCGGCGACGTGGAACAGCGGCAGCGCGCTCAGGTGCCGCGCGCCCGGCACCGCCTCGGGCACCTCCAGCTTGAGGAACGTCACCGCGCCGATGAGCTGCTCGTGCGTGACCGGCACCAGCTTGGGCCGCCCGGTCGTGCCGCTCGTGTGCAGCAGCAGGGCGGGCTCGGGGCCGCGCAGCCGCGCGACGGGCCGTTCGGGCGGGGGACCGGCGGCGGGCTCGTCCTCCAGCCGCAGGACCGTCACGCCCGCGTCCCCGGCAGCGCCCGCGGCTCCCGGCGCGCCCGCGTCCCTGGCAGCGGCTCCGGCCGCGCTCGCGGACAGGGCGGCCTCGACCAGCGGGGCGCACGCCTCGTCGGTGACGACCGCCGCGGGCCGGGCGAGGTCCAGCAGGCCGCCCAGCTCGGGCGCGGCGAGCCGCCAGTTGACCGCGGCGGGCAGGGCGCCCGCGCGGATCAGCCCGAAGAACGCCACCGCCCACCGGACCGAGTTGCGCGCGACGATCGGGACCACGTCGCCCTCGCGGACGCCCGCGGCGGCGTACCCGGCGGCGGCGCGCTCCGCCGCCGCGGCCAGCTCGCCGAAGGTCAGCACGGCGCCGCGGTGGTCGCCGAGCGCGGCGTGGTCGCGGGTGACGGAGGCGCGCCACTCCAGGACGTGCGTCAGGGACAGCAATCGATCACACCTTCGCGACGCGACGGTCGGCCGCCGTGCGCGGTTCGACCCCGAGGTCCTCCGGCTGCGCGAGCTCGCGGCGCCAGCAGGCGAACTCCAGCAGGATGCCATCGGGGTCCTGGAAGTAGAAGGACCGGATGTAGACCTTGTCGTGGAACTCGGTCGCGTACCCGAGGGGGCTGTCGTCGTGGTCGATCACCGGCGCGACCTTGACGCCCTTGGCCTTCAGCTTCGCCCGGTACTCCAGGAACCGCTCCTCGGGGACGCTGATCGCGACGTGGTTCATCGTGCCGACCGCCGTGGTGAACTCGCCGATGCCGGGCGAGGTCTGCGCGGTCGTCAGGCCGGGGACGGCGTCGGGCGCCTCCGGGAACCAGAAGAACGCCAGCAGGTTGCCGCCGCCCATGTCGAGGAAGAAGTGCTGCCCGCCGTCCGGCAGGTCGATCGTCTTCACCAGGCGCATCCCCAGCACCCCGGTGTAGAACTCCACCGTGCGCTTCATGTCCGAGCAGACCAGGGCGAGGTGGTTCACCCCGCCGAGCTCGAACTCCCGGTTGCTCCACGCCATGCCGTACCTCCCAGTCGGATCGCTATAACTGAATCTAAACTCAGTTTCTGATTTACGCTAGCCTGCGAAGCGAACCGGATTCGGTCGGCGTACCGTCGAGGGGCCGTCCAGGGCCGGCGTGCGCCCGTCGCAGAGACTGAGGAGGCCGCGATGACCGAGGTCGTCAGGGAGTTCGTGGGGCTGCCGTCGCCCCTGATCGGCAGGGCCGGCGCGGGCGGCCACCCGTGCCAGGGCGTCTACCACCGCCCGGCGGGGAACCCGCCGAAGACGGCGTTCATCGCCGCCCACTACAACATCGACTTCTCCGAGCACTACCTCGCCGAGCACCTCGCCGCCCGCGGCTACGGCTTCCTCGGCTGGAACACCCGCTTCCGCGGCGCGGAGGCGTACTTCCTGCTCGACCACGCGCTCGCCGAGATCGGCGTCGGCGTCCGCTGGCTGAAGGAGCACGCCGGGGTCGAGCGCGTGGTCCTTCTGGGCAACTCCGGCGGGGGCTCGCTCATGTCGGCCTACCAGTCCCAGGCCGTCGAGCCGAACGTCACGCCGGTCGCCGGGATGCGCCCCGTCGCCGCGATCGAGGACCTGCCCGCCGCCGACCTGTACGTGGCGCTCGCCGCGCACTCGGGCCGTCCCGAGGTGCTCACCGCCTGGATGGACCCGTCCGTCACCGACGAGAACGACGTGCTCTCGGTCGACCCGGACCTCGACCCGTTCAACCCGGAGCACGGCCCGCCCTACAGCCCCGAGTTCCAGGCCCGCTACCGCGCAGCACAGCGCGCGCGCAACGAACGCATCACCGACTGGGCGCTCGAACGGCTCGACGCGCTCAAGGGCACGCGCGCCCGCGACCGGGTCTTCACCCTCAACCGGACGTGGGCGGACCTGCGGATGATCGACCCGACGATCGAGCCCTCCGACCGCAGGCCGAACTGGTGCTACCAGGGCGAGCCCGCCAAGGCCAACTACGGCGTCTTCGGCATCGGGGCGCTGTGCACGCTGCGCACGTGGCTGTCGATGTGGAGCCTGCGCACGTCCCAGTGCATCGCCGCGCCGCACCTGGCGCGCATCACCGTCCCGTCGCTGGTCATCCACGCCACGGCGGACGAGTGCGTGTACGACAGCGACGCCCGCGCGGTCTTCGGCGCGATCGCGGCCGAGGACAAGCGGCTGGAGTTCGTCAAGGACGGCCACTACGTCCTCGACAGCCGCCCCCAGGTGGCCGACATGATCGCCGCCTGGGTCGCCGAGCACTGACCCGCCCCCCGCCCCGCCGCGCGGCCAAGCCCCGCGGCGGGGCGCCGAGTCCCGTCCGCGCGGTGACGCCGAGCCGGACCCGCAAACCCACCCCGTCTCGGCCCCCGCACCTCAAGACGCGAACCCCAGAAGACCGGGCCGCAAGACCCGCTCGCGCCAGCGCCGCGCGGGGTCGGCGACGAGGCGGCGCGACTCCAGGTCGATGAGGCCGCTCACGTGACTCACCTCCGCGGCGACCGTGCCGTCCGGACGCCTGAGGACATGCTCGACGCGATAGGTCTTCCCGCCACCCAAGACCCAGGCGCACGAGCGATTGCCATGCTGCGCGGTGCTGGGGATCAGCGGGTGGGGTGGGTGGCGAACGCGGTGAGGCTTTTCGGGGTGCCCTTGTAGGCGTTCTGGTCGCCGACGAAACGGCCCGCGTCGTCGTACTGCCAGATGGTGGCCTTCCTCCAGCCGCCCGGCAGCGGGCTCGGCAGGTCGGTGCGCCACCGCGCCATCCAGAGCGGATGCGATCTGAACGCCTTCGTGTCGCCGGTGCAGTCCTTCCACCAGTGGTAGTTGGTGTAGATGAGCGGGCGGCGTCCCGTCCGGGCGCGGTAGCGGGCGGTGAAGCCGCCGATCCACTTGACCATGGACCTGGCGGAGAGGCCGAAGCAGCGGTTCAGGCCGTTCCGGTACGGGTTGTTCTCGATGTCGAGCGCGCCGGGAAGCGTCCGCCCGTCGGGCCTCCACTTTCCGCCATTGGCCAGGAAATGGTCGGCCTGCACCTTTCCGGACGACTTGTTGGGCAGGGCGAAATGGTACGCGCCCCGGATCAGCCCGGCCCTGCGGGAGCCGCGGTACTGCTGGGCGAAATACGGGTTCTTGTAGCCGGTGCTCTCGGTGGCCTTCACCACCGCGAAGCGGGCTCCGAGGCCGCGCGCCCTCTTCCAGTCGACGTTGCCCTGCCAGCTGCTGACGTCGAGCCCGCCCAGGTGGCCCGCCGGGATGCGGGTGGTGTGCGCTGGACGCCGTCCTTGGCCGGCGGCGCCGCCCGACCCTGCGTAGCCCTCGCCCGGACTCAGGTCCGTGCCCGGGGCCGCGCTCGCGGCGCCCGGCGCGAGCGCCGTGAACGCGGTCGCGGCGATGACCGCGGTCAGGGCGAGCGCGACATTTCGTGAACGAGACAAGTTCCCTCCCTCGTTGGCCGAATGGGGTGATCTTGCATCGCGAAATCTCCGTTTCCCGGCTTTGACTCGGGGATGTTGGGAAAAGGATCGGCAAAATCCTTTAGACGGCTTGCGGACACCTGCCGGGAATCGCACGGAAAACCGGTGGAGGCGGCGTGCTCCCCGTTGCTACGGTCGTCCGCATGAACGGATTCGCGGTGATGGGCGGCCCGCCGGGTCGCTGACGCCGCATGTCCACGAGGCCCTGACGACGGGGCCCGTGCCGGAGCCCCGGGGAGCGGAGGTTCCGATGACGACCGATCCGACCGGCATCGCCGGGAACGACTCGCCGACCTATCTGACGACGACCATCCCGTACGTCAACGCCCGTCCCCACCTCGGGTTCGCGCTGGAACTGGTGCAGGCCGACGTCCTCGCGCGGCACGCCCGGCTCGCGGGACGCGGGCCGGTCAGGCTCCAGACCGGCACCGACGAGAACTCCCTGAAGAACGTCCTCGCGGCCGAGGCCGCCGGCGTCCCGGTGCGCGACTTCGTCGACCGCAACGCGCGGGCGTTCCTGGACCTGCACGGTCCCCTGTCGGTCTCGGCCGACGACGTGGTCCGCACCAGCGAGCCGCGCCACCGCGCCGGGGTCGAGCGGCTGTGGCGCGCGTGCGCGCACGACCTGTACCGGCGGCGGTACGAGGGCCTGTACTGCGTCGGCTGCGAGGCGTTCCACGCCAAGGGCGGGCGCTGCGCCGAGCACGGCACAGAGCTGGAACGGGTCTCGGAGGAGAACTGGTTCTTCCGGCTCTCCCGCCATACCGGCCGGCTGCACGACCTGATCGCGAGCGGCGCGCTCAGGATCGAGCCCGCCGAACGGCGCCGCGAGGTCCTCGGCCTCGTGGCCGGCGGGCTGGAGGACTTCTCGGTGTCGCGCCCGGCGGCGCGGGCGCGCGGGTGGGGGATCCCCGTCCCCGGCGATCCCGGGCAGGTGGTGTACGTGTGGTGGGACGCCCTCGCCAACTACCTGACCGCGCTCGGCGACGACCGCGGCCGCTGGTGGACGGACGCCGGGCGGCGCGTCCACGTGGTGGGCAAGGACGTGCTGCGGTTCCACGCCGTGCACTGGCCGGCGATCCTGCTGTCGGCGGGCGAGGCGCCGCCGACCGACGTGCTCGTCCACGACCACCTGACGGTGGACGGCCGCAAGATCAGCAAGTCGGGCGGTCCCGCGGTCGACCCGGTGGAGCTGGTCCGCGCGTACGGCACGGACGCGGTGCGGTGGTGGCTGCTGCGCGACGTGGCGCGCGTCGGCGAGACCGACTTCACCGCCGGACGCCTGGCCGCCCGCGCCGACCGGGAGCTGGCCCACGGCATCGGCAACCTCGTCAAGCGCGTGGTGACGCTCGTCCACCGGCACCGGGACGGCCGCGTCCCGGCGGACGGCGACGCCGCGCCGTTCTTCGCGGGCGTGGACGAGTCGGTCGCGGCGGCGCTCCATGACGCCGACTTCCGGGCGGCGACCGGCGCGTTGTGGAACGTGGTCGTGGAGGCCAACCGCCACATCGAGCGCGTCCGGCCCTGGGACCTGGCCGGGCGGCGGGGCGCGGGCCGCGACCTCGACGAGGCGCTGGCGACGCTCATCGGGGTGTGCCGCGGGTTGGCCGTCCGGCTGGAGCCGTTCCTGCCGGACGGGGCGGCGCGCGCCCGCGCCGCGCTCGACGACCGCGGCGGCGGCGCGCTCCCGCCCCCGGAGTCCCTGTTCGGCCGCCACCTCTGACCCAGGGGTCAGAGGTCCCCGGCGGAGTGGCGGACGGTGCGCAGGACGCCGGTGATCTCGGCGGCCTCGGAGCGGGTGAGGCCGGGCAGGCCGAAGTCGGCGTCGTGCAGGGCGGCCGTCGCCTCCTCGGCCAGCTCGCGGCCCGCCGGGGTGATGGAGGCGAGGACGACGCGGCGGTCGTCGGGGGAGGGGGCGCGGCCGACCAGGCCGCGCTGCTCCAGGCGGCCGATCACGTTGGTGACCGAGGCGGGGTGCACCATGAGGCGCACGCCCATCTTGCCCATCGGCAGCGTGCCGGTCCGGGCGAACGCGAGCAGCCGCAGGGCCTCGTAGGCGGCGAACGTGAGCCCGTACGGCTTGAGCACGGCCTCGACCCGGCTGAGCAGGAGCTGCTGGGCGCGCATCACCGAGGTCACGGCGGCCATGTGGTCGGCGTGCTCGGGCCACCGGGCGCTCCACTGGCGGCGCGCCTCGGCGATGGGATCGCGGGGGTCGGGGCTGGGCACGGCCCCACCGTACTGGGGGCCCTTGACCTGGTCGCGCACGGCAATTACTTTAGCTTCCAAATATTGGATGTCCAAGAGTCTTTTCGGAGGTCGCCCGTGACGAGCTCGGAACGCCCGGGGGAGACGCCGCTGCACGCGCCGGAGCACCCGGTGCGGTTCGTGACCGCGGCGGCGCTGTTCGACGGGCACGACGCGGCCATCAACATCATGCGCCGGATCCTCCAGTCCCAGGGCGCGGAGGTCGTCCACCTGGGGCACGACCGGTCCGTGCGCGAGGTCGTGGACGCGGTGCTGGAGGAGGACGCCCACGGCGTGGCGATCAGCTCCTACCAGGGCGGCCACGTGGAGTACTTCGAGTTCCTCGCGCGCAGCCTGAAGGAGGCCGGGGCCGAGCACGTGCGCGTGTTCGGCGGGGGCGGCGGCGTGATCGTGCACGAGGAGATCGCCCGGCTCGCGGCGGCGAACGTGCGGATCTTCTCGCCGGAGGACGGCCAGCGGCTCGGCCTCCCCGGCATGATCAACGAGCTGGTCCGCGAGTGCGACGTGGACCTCGCCGCCGAGCCCGCGCCCTCCGAGGCCGTCCTCGCCGGGGAGCGCCGGGCCCTCGCCCGCACGATCACCGCGCTCCAGGCCGGGAGGCTGCCGGAGGCCGACCGCGCGGCCCTCGCCGGGGCCGCCGCCGCGCGCCGGGTGCCGGTCCTCGGCATCACCGGCACCGGCGGGTCGGGCAAGTCGTCGCTCACCGACGAGCTGGTCCGGCGGCTGCGCGTGGACCAGCAGGACAAGCTGCGCGTCGCGGTCCTCGCCGTCGACCCGACGCGGCGGCGCGGCGGCGGTGCGCTGCTCGGCGACCGCATCCGCATGAACGCCCTGGACGGCGACCACGTCTACTTCCGGTCGCTCGCCACCCGCGGCGCCCGCGAGCTGCCCGAGCACATCGAGGACATCGTCGCCGCCTGCAAGGCAGCCGGGTACGACCTGGTGATCCTGGAGACGCCCGGGATCGGGCAGGGCGACGCCGCGATCGTCCCGCTGGCGGACGCCTCGCTGTACGTGATGACGCCCGAGTTCGGCGCCGCGTCCCAGCTGGAGAAGATCGACATGCTGGACTTCGCGGACGTCGTCGCGATCAACAAGTTCGAGCGGCGCGGGGCGGAGGACGCGCTGCGGGACGTGTCGCGGCAGCTCCTCCGCAACCGCGAGGCGTTCGGGGCGCGGCCCGAGGACATGCCGGTGTTCGGGACGAGCGCCGCGACGTTCGACGACGACGGCGTCACCGCGCTCTACCAGCACCTCGCCGGGATCCTCCGCGAGCACGGCCTGCCGCTGGAGCCGGGCACGCTGCCCGAGGCGCGGACCAAGGTGTCCACGGGCGCGGCGCAGGTCGTCCCGCCCGCGCGCGTGCGGTACCTGTCCGACATCGCCGCGACCGTGCGCGGCTACCACGCCGAGACCGCGAAGCAGGCCGAGGCCGTACGGCGCGTCCAGCGGCTGGACGAGGTCCGCGCCGAGCTGTCGGACGCCGCCGCGCGCGAGGTCGGGGACCTGCTCGACAAGGCGCGCCGCGACGTGGACCCGGCGAACGCCGAGCTCATCGCGGAATGGCCCGCCGTCGTCGAGGCGTACTCCGGGGACGAGCAGGTCGTGCGCGTCCGCGACAGGGAGCTGCGGACGGCCCTGACGCGCGAGTCGCTGTCGGGCAGCCGGATCCCGCGCGTCGCGCTGCCCCGCTACACCGACCACGGCGAGCTGCTGCGCTTCCTGCGGGCCGAGAACCTCCCGGGGCGGTTCCCGTTCACCGGCGGGGTGTTCCCGTTCAAGCGCGACAACGAGGACCCCGCGCGCATGTTCGCGGGGGAGGGCGACCCGTTCCGCACCAACCGGCGCTTCAAGCTGCTCGCCGAGGGGCAGCCCGCGACGCGGCTGTCCACCGCGTTCGACTCGGTCACGCTGTACGGCCGCGACCCCGACGAGCGGCCCGACGTGTACGGCAAGGTCGGCACGTCCGGCGTGTCCATCGCGACGCTGGACGACATGAAGGCGCTCTACGACGGGTTCGACCTCGCCGCGCCCACGACCTCGGTGTCGATGACGATCAACGGGCCCGCGCCGACGATCCTGGCGTACTTCCTCAACACCGCGATCGACCAGGGCCTGGACGCGTTCCGCGAGGAGCACGGCCGCGAGCCGGACGGCGCGGAGGCGGCGCGGATCAGGGCGCGGGTGCTGGCGACCGTGCGCGGCACCGTGCAGGCCGACATCCTCAAGGAGGACCAGGGCCAGAACACCTGCATCTTCTCCACCGAGTTCTCGCTGCGGATGATGGGCGACATCCAGCAGTGGTTCATCGACAACGGGGTCCGCAACTTCTACTCGGTCTCGATCTCCGGCTACCACATCGCCGAGGCCGGGGCGAACCCGATCAGCCAGCTCGCGTTCACGCTCGCCAACGGGTTCACCTACGTCGAGTCGTACCTCGCGCGCGGGATGGACGTGGACGACTTCGCGCCCAACCTGTCGTTCTTCTTCTCCAACGGGATGGACCCCGAGTACAGCGTGCTCGGCCGCGTCGCCCGCCGGATCTGGGCCGTCGCGATGCGCGACCGGTACGGCGCGAACGAGCGCAGCCAGAAGCTGAAGTACCACGTGCAGACGTCGGGCCGGTCGCTGCACGCCCAGGAGATGCACTTCAACGACATCCGCACGACGCTCCAGGCGCTCATCGCGATCTACGACAACTGCAACAGCCTGCACACCAACGCCTACGACGAGGCGGTCACCACCCCGACGGCCGCGTCGGTGCGCCGCGCCCTGGCCATCCAGATGATCATCAACCGGGAGTGGGGCCTGGCGATGAACGAGAACCCGCTCCAGGGCTCGTTCGTCATCGACGAGCTGACCGACCTGGTCGAGGAGGCGGTGCTCACCGAGTTCGACCGGATCAGCGAGCGCGGCGGCGTGCTCGGCGCGATGGAGACCGGCTACCAGCGCGGCCGCATCCAGGACGAGTCGATGCTGTACGAGCGGCGCAAGCACGACGGGTCGCTGCCGATCATCGGCGTCAACACGTTCCGCGGGCCGGAGGACGGCGCGGAGGCGGGCGGGGCGATCGAGCTGGCCCGCGCGACCGAGGGAGAGAAGCGCTCGCAGCTCGACCGGGTGCGCGCCTTCCAGGCCGCCCACCGCGAGGAGGCGCTCGGCGCGCTCGCCGCGCTCAAGGACGCCGCCCGTTCCGGCGAGAACGTGTTCGCGGTGCTGATGGACGCGGCCCGGGTGTGCAGCCTCCAGCAGATCACCGACGCGTTCTTCGAGGTCGGCGGGCAGTACCGGCGGAACGTGTGACGCCCGTCCCCCGCGACGACACCGGCGCGCCCGTCCCGGTCCCGGAACGGGTGCGCCGCGTCGTCTCGCTCGTCCCGTCGCTGACCGAGACCGTCGCGGCGTCCGCGCCCGGCCTGCTCGCCGGGGCGACCGACTGGTGCACGCACCCGGAGGGGCTCGACGTCCCGCGGGTGCGCGGCACGAAGAACCCCGACCTCGAACGCGTCGCCGCGCTGCGCCCGGACGTCGTCCTCGGCAACGCCGAGGAGAACCGCGCGCCGGACGTCGAGGCGCTGCGGGCGGCGGGCGTCCCCGTCTGGATGACCGACGTCCGCACCGTGGACGGGGCCCTGGAGTCGCTGCGCCGGATGCTCGCCGAGGCGTGCCGCGTCCCGCCCCCGCCGTGGCTGGACGAGGCGGAGCGGGCCTGGGCGGCGGTCGGGCCGCCCGCGCGCCGCCGCGCCGCCGTCATCCCGGTCTGGCGGCGGCCCTGGATGGTCGTCGGCCGCGACACGTTCGCCGGGGACGTGCTGGCGCGGCTCGGCGTCGCCAACGTGTACTCCGGCCACGCGGAGCGCTACCCGAAGATCCCGCTGCCCGAGCTGAACGCGTCCGGCGCCGACCTGGTCGTGCTGCCGGACGAGCCGTACCGGTTCACCGCCGACGACGGCCCCGAGGCGTTCCCGGGCGTCCCCGCCGCGCTCGTCGACGGCCGCCTCCTCACCTGGTACGGCCCGTCCCTGGCGGACGCCCCCCGCGCCCTCGCCGAACGGCTCGCCCCGGCGAACCTCGTCACGCACCGGACGGGGCCCGCGGGCGCCGTCTGACGCCTGAGGCGGGTGGCCCGGGACCGGTCAGGGGGCCGCGGAGCGCCTGCGGTGGGCGACGGCCACGGCGGCCGTCAGCAGCCCGTCCGCCGTGGTCACGTCCACGCCGGTCAGCGCGTGGACGCGGGCCAGCCGGTTGTCGACGGTGTTCGGGTGGACGGCGAGCGCGCGGGCGGCGCGGCGGCGGTCGAAGTCGTGCGCGAAGTAGGCGAGCAGCGTGTCCCACAGCTCGCCGCGCCCGCGCAGCGGCGCCATCGCGCCGAGCAGGACCGGCGCGGCGGGCGAGTCGGCGCCGAGGTGGTAGTCCAGCGCCACGTCCTCCAGCCGGTACGGTCCGGGCGGGCGGCCCGTCCCGCGCACGATCCCGAGGACGCGGCGCGCCGCCGACGCCGCCTCCGGCGCGTCCGCGGGCGAGCGGACCGTCTCGGCGGCGAGCGTGACGGGGCCGCCCGCCGCGCTCTCGACCCGCGCCGCGAGCACGGCGAGGTCGACCGTGCCGGTGAGCAGCAGCACCCCGCCGGACGAGCGCAGGTCGGCGGGCGGCGCGTCCCCGTAGAGCCGCTCCAGCTCGTCCAGGATGCGCCGCGCCCGCCGGTGCGCCGCGACGCGCCGGGTGGCCGGCTCCGCGCCGCCGGACGGGGGGAGTTCGAGCACGACCAGGGTGAGGACGGCGGGCACCTCGCCCTGGAAGTGGGCGACGACGCGGGACGGGTCGCCGGCGAGGAGGGCGGAGACGGCGCGGGCGCCGCTGCGGTCGTACTCGACGGCGGCGGTGCGGGCGTGCTCGTCGTACCCGGCGGCGCCCGCCTCCTGGATCGAGTCGTAGACGCCGTGGGCGCGGCGCATCGCGGGCCCGAGCGCGCCCGGATCGCCGGCGAGGGCGCGGCCCAGCTCGTCCCACAGCAGGTAGAGGCAGCCGTGGAACGCCCGCACGTACTCCTGGAACGGCAGCTCCTCGGCCGCGCGCTCGCGGGCGCGCTCGCGGATCAGCCGCAGGTCGGCGTCCGGCGGGTCCTGGCCGAGCAGCGAGCCGAGCATCAGCCGCAGCGCCATCCGGCACGTGCTCGCCATGACCGTCTGCAACTGGAGCGGGATCCGGCCGCCGTACAGCGGGGACTCCTCGGCGTAGCCCGCGACCACGGCGCGCGCCAGCGCGGGCACCCGGGGTTCCAGCCGCCGGACGACGTCGGCGTAGCGCTCGGTCACGCGCCCTCCGTTTCTGTGAGTCGTCACAGCATATTGAGGGTTCGGCTGTGCCAGATCCTGCTGGCCGGGGGCGGCGCGCGTCGCGAGCCTGGTGACCACGCAGAAGGAGGTCACGTCCTTGCCCGAGACCGTGCTGTACGAGGTGGCCGGCGGCGTCGCCACGATCACCCTGAACCGACCCGAGCGCCGCAACGCCCTGTCCCGCGAGCTGTCGCGCGCCCTCGCCGACGCGGTCGAGGCCGCCGCGGGCGACGGCGCCGTCCGGGCCGCCGTGCTCACCGGGGCGGGCGGAGCGTTCTGCGTCGGCGCCGACCTCGCGGGCGCCCCCGAGACCCGCGCCCTGACCGGAACGTCGGCGGACGGCGACCGGACCCGGCTGATCGCGGGCACCCGCGCCGCCGTGCTGCTGCACGAGATGCCGAAGCCGGTCGTCGCCGCGATCCCGGGCGCGTGCGCGGGCGCCGGGCTGTCGCTCGCGATGGCCTGCGACCTGCGGTACGCCGCCGACACCGCCGTGCTCAACACCGCGTTCGTGGACGCCGCGCTGCCCGGCGACCTCGGGATGGCGTGGTTCCTGACCCGCGCGGTCGGCCCCGCCCGCGCCCGCGAGCTGCTCCTGCTGCCCGGGAGGATGCGCGCGGACGCCGCCGCGGCGGCCGGGCTCGTCCACGGCGTCGTCCCGGCGGGCGGCCTCGCCGCGCACGCCGCCGGGATCGCCGGACGGCTCGCCGCCAAGGCGCC
The DNA here is from genome assembly GCF_009793335.1 of Actinomadura sp. J1-007. Taxonomy (GTDB): domain Bacteria; phylum Actinomycetota; class Actinomycetes; order Streptosporangiales; family Streptosporangiaceae; genus Spirillospora; species Spirillospora yumaensis. The sequence goes on from NZ_WING01000002.1 coordinate 874,189, forward strand.
GCTCGCCGTCGCCGACGCCAAGCGCGACCTGCTCGACGCGCAGGCCCTGCCGCTCGGCGACTACCTCAGGTCGGAGGCCGACCGGATGGTCCGGTGCGCGCACAGCGCCGACGCCCGCGAGGCCGCCGCCGCGTTCCTCGCCAAGCGCGCCCCGCGCTTCGAGGGGCGGTGACCGGCGTGAGCGCGCCCCTCGAAGGGATCAGGGTCGTCGACTTCGGCCAGTACATCGCCGTGCCCGGCGGCACCCAGACCCTCGCCGACCTCGGCGCGGACGTGGTCAAGGTGGAACCGCCGGCGGGCGACCAGGCCCGCTCGATCGGCGCCTACGGCGAGGCGATCATGCGCGGCTACAACCGCGGCAAGCGCGCCGTGGTGCTCGACCTGCGGGACCCGGCCGGCCGCGCGACCGCGCTGCGGCTCGCCGCGTCCGCCGACGTCGTCACGCAGAACCTGCGGCCCGGCGTGCTCGCCGGGTTCGGGCTCGGGCCCGCCGACGTCCGCGCGGTCAACCCCGGCATCGTCTACCTCACCGTCTCCGGCTTCGGGCTGGACGGCCCGTCCCGCGCCCGGCCCGGCCTGGACATCGCCGCGCAGGCCGAGAGCGGGATCATGACGGTCACCGGCGAGGGCGGCGGCGAGCCGCAGCGCGTCGGGTTCCCCGTCGTCGACCACGCGACGTCCCTGGTCGTCGCGCAGGCGGTCCTCGCCGCGCTGCTGCGCAGGCACCGCACCGGCGAGGGCGACGAGATCGAGGTGTCGCTGCTGGACGTCGCCGTCCACATGCAGATGGTCAACTGGGGCGAGTACGGCATCACCGGCGCCGAGCCGGTTCGCAAGGGCAACGGCCAGCCGACCGCCGCGCCCGCCGCCGACGTCGTCGCGACCTCCGACGGGGGCATCGTCATCTCGGCCTACACCCAGGAGAAGTTCGCCGCGCTGTGCGAGCTGATCGGGCGGCCGGAGATGGCCGCCGACCCCCGCTTCGCCGACAACCCCGCCCGCGTCGCGAACCGCCCGGCGCTGCTGGCCGCGCTGTCCGAGGCGTTCGGCCGCCTGACCTCCGACCGCGCCGTGGCCGCGCTCGCCGGCGCCGGGATCGTCGCGGGCGCCGTCCGCGGCTACGGCCAGGTCAGGAACGCCCCCGACGTCGTCGCGTCCGGCGTCTTCGTCACCGCGACCGCCGCCGACGGCACCGGCTACGAGATCCCCGGGCTGCCCTACCGGTCGGCCCGCTACGGACGTCCCGCCGCGAACGACCACGTCCCCGCCCTGGGCGAGCACCACGACGCCGTCCTCGCCGAGCTGGGCACTCCCGAGCCCGGCGCCCCCGCGTAGATCCCGCTCCGCCCCCCGCCCCGGTCCTCACCCCCACCCCCTCGGAGGCCCCATGGCACTGGAAAGCCAGGCCGCCCCGGCGCGCGGCCCCGGCGCCCGCCGCGACGTCCGGGCGACGCGCAGGCGCGGCTGGACGGTCACCGTCCTGTTCCTGCTCTTCATGCTGATCAACTTCGCGGACAAGGCCGTCACCGGGCTCGCGGGCGTCGAGATCAAACGCGACCTCGGCCTCGGCGAGCAGGAGTTCGGGCTCGTCCAGAGCAGCTTCTTCTGGCTGTTCGCGGTCGGCGCGATCACCGTCGGCGGGCTCAGCGACCGGATCCGCGCCCGCTGGCTCGTCGCCGGGCTCATGCTGCTGTGGTGCCTCAGCCTGGTGCCGCTCGCCGGGAGCGTCGGCCTGGTCGTGCTCATCGCGTGCCGCGCCACGCTCGGCTTCGCCGAGGGCCCCGCGCCCGCCCTCGCCAACCGGATCGTGCACACCTGGTTCCCGGCGCGCGAGCGCGGCCTGCCGAGCTCGGTCGTCATCACCGGCGCGTCGCTCGGCCCGCTGATCGCCGCCCCCACGCTGAGCCGGCTGATCGACGCCTACTCCTGGCACACCGCGTTCCTCGTCCTCGCGGCCGTCGGCCTGCTGTGGCTGGTGCTGTGGCTGACGCTCGGCGGGGAGGGCCCGGAGGGGGCGCCCGGGACGGGCGAGGCGACCGCGGCGGCGGTGACGCTGCCCGCCCGCGTGCCGTACCGCATGATCTTCACGTCCGGGACCGTGCTCGGCCTGATGGCGATGTCGTTCTGCTCGTACATGAGCACGACGCTGAAGGTGAGCTGGCTGCCGCTCTACCTCAAGGAGGGCCTCGGCTACCGGTCCGGCACCGCGAGCCTCCTGGTCACCCTGCCGTACGGGGCGGCGGTCGCGCTCACCCTCGCGGTCGGCTGGTACTCGGGGCGGCTGGTCCGCCGCGGCGTGTCCAGCCGGATCGCGCGCGGCCTGCTGTCGGGCGGCCTCATCGCGGCGGCCGGGGCGTGCATGGTCCTGTTCACCCAGATCGGCAAGGGACCGCTCCAGATGGCGGTGCTGACGCTGGCGTTCTCGCTCAACACCGCCGCGTGGGGCGTGGTCGTGTCCGCGCTGTCGGACGTGGTCCCGCGCGCCCAGCGCGGCACGGCGCTCGGCGCGTTCGTCGCGGTCTACAGCATGGGCGGCGTGCTGGCCCCGATCATGCTCGGCTCGTTCGTCGGCTCGGCCGCGACCAAGGCCGAGGGGTACGGCCACGGGTTCCTCGCCACCGGCGTGATCATGCTCGTCGGGGCGCTCGCCGCGCTCCCGTTCGTCAACCCGAACGCGACGCCCGCAGGATCGCGGACGCGGCCGGCGCGGCGCCCGCGCCCGGCACGGAAGGAGAAGGCCGATGAACCTCGCGGTCACCGGCGAACGCGCGGCGCTGCGCGAGGCCCTGCGGGACCTGCTCGCCGCGTCCAGCCCGCCGCCCGCCGTGCTCGCGGCGATGGAGACCCCGGACGGCACCGACCCCGACCTGTGGGCCTCGCTGACCGTCAAGCTCGGGCTGCCCGGCCTGCTCGTCCCCGAGGAGCACGGAGGCGCGGGGCTCGGCATGCCCGAACTGGCCGTCGTCCAGGAGGAGCTGGGCCGGGTGCTGCCCTGCGTCCCGTCGTTCTCCACCGCCGTCCTCGCCCCGCTGCTCCTGCTGGAGACCGCCCGCCCGGAGGCGCACGGCACGTACGCGCACGGTACGTACGCGCACGGCCCGGCGGGCGAACGGCTCGCGGCGATCGCGGCCGGCGAGACGATCACGGCCGTCGCGCTCGGCGACGACCCGTCCCGCTGGGGCGGCGGGTACGGCGACGTGACGGCCTCCGCGTCCGGGAGCCTCACCGGCTGGGCGTCGTACGTCCTGGACGGCCACATCGCCGACGCGGTCCTCGTCACCGCGCGCGGCCCGGACGGCCGGACCGCCGTCTACGAGGCGGACGCCGCGCGCGCCGAGCGCACGACGCTGCCCGCGCTCGACCTGACCCGGCCGATGGCGCGCCTGGAGTTCCGCGGCACGCCGGGACGGCCCGTCGCCGCCGGGGCCGCCGCAGGGCTGGCCCGCGCACTCGACCTCGCGCTGGTCGCGCTCGGCGCCGAGCAGGTCGGCGGGGCGCAGCGCTGCCTGGACCTCAGCGTGGAGCACGCGAGGACGCGCGAGCAGTACGGGCGGCCGATCGGGTCGTTCCAGGCGGTCAAGCACCTGTGCGCCGACATGCTGCGCGCCGTCGAGCCCGCCCGCTCCGCCGTCCGCTATGCCGCCGCGGCTGCCGCGGCCGCCGCGGAGCCCGGGGGAGCGGACGAGGTCCCGGAACTCGCCGCGCTCGTCAAGGCGCACTGCCCGGAGGTGTACTTCGCGGCGGCCTGCGAGGCGATCCAGATCCACGGCGCGCTCGGCTTCTCCTGGGAGCACGAGCTGCACCTGCACTACAAGCGCGCGAAGTCCGGACAGCTCCTGTTCGGCGAGACCGGCCGCCACCTGGACGCGCTGGCCGCCCGCGCCGGATTCGGGGAGGACGAACGATGAGCACCGCCGCGCTCCGCGCCGAGGCCCGCGCCTGGATCGCCGCGCACCGCGACGCCGCCGTGCCCGCGCGCGGCGCCCACGTCCCGCACGACCACACGCCGGACGAGCACGACCGGCGCTGGCTGGACGCCCTGCGCGACGGCCGCTGGCTGTGCCTGTCGTGGCCGGAGCGGTACGGCGGCCGGGCGCTGTCGGAGACGGAGGTGATCGCGGTGAACGAGGAGTTCGCCCGCGCCGGGGTCGAGCGGCCCCGCCTCGGGATGAGCGAGACGCTCGTCGCCCCGGCGATCCTCGCGCACGGCACCCCCGAGCAGAAGGACCGCCTCCTGCCGCGCATCCTGTCCGGCCGCGACGTCTACTGCCAGGGGTTCTCCGAGCCGGAGACCGGCTCGGACCTGGCCAGGCTGCGCACCCGCGGCGTGGTCGAGGGCGGCACCGTCCGGATCACCGGCCACAAGATCTGGACCTCGTACGGCCGCCTCGCGAACATGATGTTCGTCCTGTGCCGCACCGACCCCGACGCGCCCCGCCACCAGGGCCTGTCGTACGTCCTGCTGCCGCTGGACGGCGACGGCGTGGACGTGCGGCCGATCCGGCAGATCACCGGCGGGCACGGCTTCTGCGAGGAGTTCATCGACGGGGCGTGCGCGCCGCTGGACAACGTGATCGGCGGCCTGAACAACGGCTGGCGGGTGGCGATGACGACCCTCGGCGCCGAACGGGCCGGGGAGATCACCAGCCAGTACTTCGGCTACCGCCGCGAGTTCGACGCGCTGCTCGGACGCCTCCGCTCGCAGGGCCGCCTCGCCGATCCCGGCGTCCGCCGCGCCCTCGCCGAGGCGTACGTCCGGGTCCTGCTCATGCGGTGCACCGGCCGCCGGGCGGCCGACGAACTGCGGGCGGGCGGGGACGCCGCCGCGCTGCTCGCCATCGACAAGATCAACTGGTCGGAGCACCACTGCGACTTCGGCGCCCTCGCGCTGGACGCGCAGGGCCCGGCCGGCCTGGTCCGCCCCGAGGGGGACGGCTACCGGATCGACGCGTTCCAGCGGGTCATGCTGGAGAGCCGGGGCCGCCGCATCGCCCGCGGCACCAACCAGGTGCAGCGCAACATCATCGCCGAACGCGTCCTCGGCCTCCCCCGCTGACCCGCCCGGCCGCCCCGCCCCGCCCGGCGCGGCGCGGCGCGTGGCGGTCAGGCGCGGGGCCCTCCGGCGACGTAGAGGACCTGCCCCGACACGAACGAGGCGTCGTCGCTGACCAGGAACGCCACGACGCCCGCGATGTCCTCGGGGACCCCGACGCGCCGTACCGGGATCTGCCGGGCCGCCGCCCGCTTGAACTCCTCGAAGTCGGCGCCGACCCGCGTGGCGGTCGCGGCGGTCATCTCCGTCGCGATGAACCCGGGCGCGATCGCGTTGGCGGTGACGCCGAACCTGCCGAGCTCGATCGCCAGGGTCTTGGTGAAGCCCTGGAGGCCCGCCTTGGCCGCCGAGTAGTTGGCCTGGCCCCGGTTGCCGAGCGCCGACACCGACGACAGGTTGACGATCCGCCCCCACCCGGCCTCGGTCATGTGGGCCTGCGCGGCCCGGCTCATCAGGAACGCGCCGCGCAGGTGCACGGACATGACCGCGTCCCAGTCATCCTCGGACATCTTGAACAGCAGGTTGTCGCGCAGGATCCCCGCGTTGTTGACCAGGACCAGCGGCGGCCCCAGCTCCGCGGCGACGCGGGCGACGGCGGCCTTCACCAGGCCGGCGTCGGCGACGTCCACGCCGACCGCGAGGGCCCGCCCGCCGTTCTCCTCGACCGCCCGGACGGTGCCGGCGCAGGCCGCCTCGTCCAGGTCGCAGACGGCGACCGCGAAGCCCTCCCGGGCGAGGCGGACGGCGGTCGCGGCGCCGATGCCCCGCGCCGCCCCGGTGACGATCGCGACCCGCGCGCTCGCGGCCACGGCTCAGACCCCCATCTGCTTGGAGATGATCGTCTTGAGGACCTCGCTGGTGCCGCCGTAGATCCGCGTCACGCGCGCGTCGGTGTAGAGCCGCGCGATCGGGTACTCCAGGATGTAGCCGTAGCCGCCGTGGAGCTGGAGGCACTTGTCCACCACCCGGGCCTGGACCTCGGTGCAGAACAGCTTGGTCTTGGCGGCGTCGGCGGGCGTCAGCTCCCCGAGGTCGTGGGCGTCCATCGCGCGGTCCACCAGCGAGCGGGCGGCCTCCACCTCGGTCTCGCACTCGGCGAGGACGAACTTGGTGTTCTGGAACGAGGCGACGCTCTTGCCGAAGACCACGCGGTCCTTGACGTAGGCGGTGGCGAACCCGACCGCCGCGGCGGCCGAGGCGTACGACTGCACGGCGATCGCGAGCCGCTCCTCGGCGAGGTTGTGGGTCAGGTACTCGAACCCGCGGCCCTCCTCGCCGAGCAGGTTCTCCACGGGCACGCGCACGTCGCTGAACGACAGCTCGGCCGTGTCGGACGTGCGCAGCCCGATCTTCTGGAGCTTGCGCCCGACCCGGTAGCCCTCGCTCCTGGTGTCCACGCACAGGATCGACAGCCCGGCCCGGCGGTTCTCCGGCGTCGCGGGGGAGGTGCGGGCGACCACCAGCATCAGGTCGGCGAGGACGCCGCCGGTGATGAACGTCTTCGCGCCGTTCAGCACGTAGTGGTCGCCGTCGAGCCTCGCGGTGGTCTGCATCCCGGCGAGGTCCGACCCGGTGCCCGGCTCGGTCATCGCGATCGCGGTCATCATGTCGCCCGCCATGAAGCCCGGCAGCCACCGCTTCTTCTGCTCCTCGCTCCCGTACTTCAGCAGGTACGGCAGCACCAGGTTGACGTGCACGGTGAACGACCCGAAGCTCACCCCGGCCCGCGCGGTCTCCTCGGAGATCACCGCCGCGTACTTGAAGCTGGTCTCGCCCGCGCCGCCGTACTCCTCGGGCACGGTGATGCCGAAGACGCCGAGCTCGCCGAGCTTGTTGTAGAAGTCCCGGGGCGGGTGGCCCTCCTCCTCCCAGGAGGGGAAGACGGGCACGACCTCGGCCGCGATGAAGTCGCGGATCGTCGAGCGGAACGCCTCATGGTCCTCGTTGAACACGGTACGGCGCACGGCCTGGCCCCTTTCGCTGCTGTCCCTGCTGCTCCCGCCGCCGGCGGCGGTCGCCACGCTACTTCGAATCCGATTCTAGAATCAACGTCGAGGGCATCGGCCCGCCCGGCGTCCCCGGGACCCGGCCCGGCCCGGCCGCGCGCTGTGCGGCGCCGCGCGGCGTGCGGGAGGGGGCGCGGCCGGCGCCCGGTGGTCGGACCCCGTCGCGGCCCGGCCGGCGGGCGGGTGGCCGGCCCGGCCGGCGGGACGGTGAATCGTCCCGGAAAGTTCGGTGAAGAGTTATTTCGGCGCGTGGCCGGAGCAGGCCAGCGTTGGGCCTTGCGCTTCCCGGAGAATGTGCTGGTGGCGGCGGGCGGTCCGGCAAGGGCGGGCAACGCGGGGGCCGCGGACATGAAAAGCGGCGCCGGGTGGATACGGGGGCAATCCACCCGGCGCCGCATCATCGGTGTTCCGACGGGGGCCCGGAACACCGGCACGGGCGCTCCGACGGGGGACCAGAGCGCCGGTACAAATCGTACACCGAAACACCCCGGTGTTAGTCAAGAGAATGTCACGACCCGATTTCCGGTCGCTGTCCGGAAATCGGCTTGTGTTGCGGGCTAACCGGCTCGGCGAACCGCGCGGACGCCGTCGGCTCCCGGCCGCCGTTGGCGACGATCACCGCGACGTACGGCAGGAACAAGGCGCCCACCACGAGGATGCCGACGCACCACAGCGGCGCGCCCGCCATCCCCGCCACCACCGCGCCGACGAAGCAGCCCGTGCGGATGGCCATGGACATCAGGTAGCGCCGCTGGCGGTGCCCGATGTCCTCGGACATCGGCCGGGGCGCGTCGGTGACCGTGTGGATCTCGGGCCGCCGGCGGGGATTGACCTTCACCATTCAACGGTAAGCCCATGGCATGCGGCAGGCGACACCAGGTTGGGCAATGTTTCGGGAAGGGGCGTCATGACCGATCGCACGTACCGGGTGACCGAGATCGTCGGCACGTCGCCGGAGTCGGTGGAGAGCGCGATCCGCAACGGGATCAGGCGCGCGGGGCAGACCCTGCGCCACCTGGACTGGTTCGAGGTGACCGAGGTCCGCGGCCAGATCACCGACGGGGAGGTGGGGCACTACCAGGTGGGCATGAAGGTCGGCTTCCGCCTGGAGGACGGCTGAGCGCCGGGAGCCGGGCGCCGGAAGGGGCCCGCGTCCCCGCCGCCGGGCGGGTCCGCGGGCCCCGGCCGTCCTGGACGGCGCGCGGGCGGCCCTGAGCGTGGCGGAGACGGCCCGGGAGGCGCCGGCGACACATCGGATGGCCCGCGCCGATCCCCGTCCGTCTCCGTCCGTCTCCGCCTGTTCCGGGGCGTTCAGGACGCCTTGGACACCGTGGACATGTTGAAGTCCGGCACCCGGACCGCCGGCATCGCGGTCCGGGTGAAGTAGTCGGACCACTCGCGCGGCAGCGTCGGCACGGTCCCGCCGACCTCCGCGAGCCGCGACAGCAGGTCGACCGGGCTCTCGTTGAAGCGGAAGTTGTTGACCGCCCCGACGACCTCGCCGTCCTCGACGAGGTAGACCCCGTCGCGGGTGAGGCCGGTCAGCAGCAGCCGCTGCGAGTCGACCTCCCGGATGTACCACAGGCAGGTCAGCAGCAGCCCGCGCCCGGTGCGCGCCACCATGTCCTCCAGCGACGCGCCCCCCGCCCCGCCGGACGGGCCGGCCAGCGTGAGGTTGTCGATCGCCGGGGTGACCGGCAGCCCCGTCATCGCGGCCGAGTGCCGCGTCTGGGTGAGCGCCGCGAGGGTGCCGCCGGAGATCCACTCGGTCCGGCCGAGGCCGAGGCCGTTGTCGAACACCGACGACTCGCGGTCCGAGAGCCGCGCGACGACGAACGGCGCGCACTCCAGCCCGGCCGCGCCGGGGTCGCTGGACAGCGTGACCGGCAGGCTCGCGAGCTTGTCGCCGACCCGGGTGCCGCCGCCCGGCGCGCTGAACACCGTGCGGCCGTCGTGCGCGTCCCGCGCGCCCGCCGACCAGTACAGGTAGATCATCAGGTCGGCCACCGCGCTCGGCGGCAGGATCGTCTCGTACCGCCCGGCGGGCAGCTCGACCCGGCGCTCGCTCCAGTCCAGCCGCCGCGCGAGGCCCCCGGCGAGGGCGGCCGCGTCCACGTCGGCGAAGTCGCGGGTGGCCGCGCCCGACCACGCCGACCCGCCGCCGCGCTTGGCGTTCAGCTCGACGAGGCCGGTCGGCTGGTCGTACCGCGCCCGCAGGCCCTCGGAGGTGCCGACGAACGTGGACGTCACGGTGTGGTTGGCGAACCCGTACAGCTTCCCGCCCCGGCTCGCCGCCTCGCCGAACGCCTCGCCCAGCGCCGGAGCGAACGCCCCGAAGACGCCGATGCCGGTCTCGGCCGGGTCGTCGTCCCACGCGGCGCCCGAACCCGCCCCGGGCGCCCCGGACGCGCCGACGAGCGGCGCGGCGTCCTCGGCGGGCTCGTTGCCCGCCGCGTCGGCCTCGGCGGCGCGGACCAGGTCCTCCAAGCCGTCGGCCCCGACCGCGGTGCGCGAGACCACGCCCGCGGCGACGCCGTCGGCGGTGCCGCGCAGCGCCACGACGGTGAGCCGGCTGGTGTTCGACACGCCGTTGGTGGTGAGGGTGTTGCCCGCCCACCGCAGGTTCGCGTTGGCGGACTCCTCGGCGATGACGACGCAGCCGTCCGCGCGCGACAGCGACAGCGCCCGCTCGACCGCCTCCTGCGGCCCGATCGTGCTCACTGGCCGGCCTCCTTCAGCGCGTTGAGGATGTTGACGCCGCGGAACAGCGCGGACGGGCAGCCGTGGCTGACCGGCGCGACCTGCCCCGGCTGGCCCTTGCCGCAGTTGAACGCGCCGCCCAGCACGTACGTCTGCGGCCCCCCGACGGCCTCCATCGAGTTCCAGAACTCGGTGGTGGTGGCCTGGTAGGCGACGTCGCGGAGCTGCCCGGCGAGCCGGCCGTTCTCGATGCGGTAGAACCGCTGCCCGGTGAACTGGAAGTTGTACCGCTGCATGTCGATCGACCAGCTCTTGTCGCCCATCACGTAGATGCCGCGGTCCACCCCGGAGATCAGCTCCTCGGTGGACGGGCCGCCCTCGGCGGGCCGCAGCGACACGTTCGCCATCCGCTGGATCGGCATGCTCGACGCCGAGTCGGCGAACGCGCAGCCGTTGGACCGCTCGGCGCCGGTGAGCCGGGCGATGCGCCGGTCGGTCTGGTAGCCGGTGAACAGCCCCCGCTGATGATGTCGAACGACTGCGCCCGCACGCCCTCGTCGTCGTACCCGATCGTGGCGAGGCCGTGCTCGGCGGTGCGGTCGCCGGTCACGTTCATCGCCTCCGACCCGTACCGCAGCTCGCCGAGCAGGTCGGGCGTCGCGAACGAGGTGCCCGCGTACGCGGCCTCGTAGCCGAGCGCGCGGTCCAGCTCGGTCGCGTGCCCGACCGACTCGTGGATCGTCAGCCACAGGTTCGACGGGTCGACCACCAGGTCGTACGTCCCGGCCTCGACGGTCGGCGCGGCGAGCTTCTCGGCGAGCAGCTCGGGGATGCGCGCCAGCTCGCCGTCCCAGTCCCAGTGCGGGCCGGTCAGCCACTCGAAGCCGCGCCCGGCGGGCGGCGCGAGCGTGCGCATCGTGTCGAACAGCCCGTCGCCGATGGCGACGGCGTTCAGCACCGGGTGCAGCCGGACCCGCTGCTGGGTGGTCGCGTTGCCGGCGAGGTCGGCGAAGAACTTGTTCTCGCGGACCTGGAGGAGGTGCGCGTCGACGTGGTCGACGCGGTGGTCGCCGAGCAGCCGGCGGCTCCACCCGGCCAGCAGCGCGACCTTGTCGGCGGTCGGCACGTCGAACGGGTCGGTCTCGTACGCCGACACCCACGTCCGCTCGCCGTGCGCGGGCTCGGGCGCCAGCTCGATCGGCTCGCGGTTGACGGCGGAGGCGACGACGGCGACCTCGACGGCCCGCGCGGCGACGGCCGCCGCGCCGTCCGGCGTCAGGTCGATGCCGGCGGCGAAGCCCCAGGTGCCGTCCTTGACGACCCGGACCGACAGGCCCACGTCGTCGTCGTCCAAGGCGGTCTCGAGCGCCGCGTCGTGCAGGCGCAGGGTCTGGCTGCGGACGCGCTCCAGCCGGAAGTCGGCGTGCTCGGCGCCGAGCTCGCGGGCCCGGCTCAGCGCCGCGTCGGCGAGCGCCCGCAGCGGCAGCGCGGTGAAGGCGGGATCGATGTCATGCACATTCCGGAACCTACCGCGTGGCGGCGCGCCGCCCGCGGAACAAAGCGGGGACGACGGATCTTGTCGGTTCGGCACATCTTCCCGCACGCCGGGGACCGATAATCTCGGTCGCTGTTATGAGGTAACCCAACGAGAGGTACACGATGAGTCGCTCTGTCCTCGTGACCGGCGGTAACCGGGGCATCGGCCTGGCCATCGCGCGCGAGCTGGCCGCCGCCGGCGACGCGGTCGCCGTCACCTACCGCTCCGGTGAGCCGCCCGAGGGGCTGTTCGGCGTCCGGTGCGACGTGACGAGCATGGAGGACGTCGACGCCGCGTTCGGCAAGGTCGAGGCGGAGCAGGGCCCGGTCGAGGTCGTGGTGGCCAACGCCGGGATCACCAAGGACACGCTGCTGGCGATCATGAGCGAGGACACCTTCACCTCCGTCCTCGACACCAACCTGAGCGGCGCGTTCCGCGTCGCCAAGCGCGGTGTCAAGGGCATGATGCGCAAGCGGAAGGGCCGCATCGTGCTGGTGTCGTCGGTGGTGGGGCTGTCGGGCTCACCCGGCCAGACCAACTACGCGGCGTCCAAGGCGGGCATGGTCGGGTTCGCGCGGTCGCTGGCCCGCGAGCTCGGGTCGCGCAACATCACCGTCAACGTGGTCTCGCCCGGGTTCGTCGACACCGACATGACCCGCGCGCTGACCGAGGAGCAGCAGCAGGGCATCACCGCGGCCGTCCCGCTCGGCCGCATCGCGCGGCCGGAGGAGGTCGCCAAGGCGGTCGCGTTCGTGGCGAGCGACGACGCCTCCTACATCACCGGGGCCGTGATCCCCGTCGACGGCGGTCTGGGAATGGGGCACTGAACGGCATGGGAATCCTCGAAGGCAAGCGCATCCTGGTCACCGGCGTCCTCACCGACGCCTCGATCGGGTTCCACGTGGCGCGGGTCGCGCAGGAGCAGGGCGCGGAGGTCGTCCTCACCGCCTACCCGCGCCCGACGCTGACGCAGCGGACCGCCAAGCGGCTCCCGTCCGGGCCGGACGCCCCGCCGCCGGTCGTGGAGCTGGACGTGACCAACGCCGAGCAGCTCGGCGGCCTCGCCGAGACGCTGCGCGGCCACGGCTTCGACAGCCTCGACGGCATCATGCACGCGATCGCGTTCGCCCCGCAGGAGGCGCTCGGCGGCAACTTCCTCGAAACGTCGTGGGAGGACGTCGCGACGGCGATGCACGCGTCGGTGTACTCGCTGAAGTCGCTGACGATGGCGTGCCTGCCGCTGATGAAGGACGGCGGGTCGGTCGTCGGGCTCGACTTCGACGCGACCAAGGCGTGGCCGGTGTACGACTGGATGGGCGTGGCGAAGGCGGGGCTGGAGTCGTGCGCCCGCTACCTGGCCAAGTACCTCGGGCCGCAGGGCATCCGCGTCAACCTCGTCGCCGCGGGGCCGCTCGCGACGATGGCCGCGAAGAGCATCCCGGGCTTCGCCGGGCTGACGGAGATGTGGCCGGAGGTGGCTCCCCTCGGCTGGGACATCCAGAACAGCGAGCCCACCGCGCGCGCCTGCGCGGCGCTGCTATCCGACTGGTTCCCCGCGACGACGGGCGAGATCCTGCACGTGGACGGCGGCCTGCACGCGATCGGCGCCGCGTCCGCCGAGACCGCCGAGTGACGCGCTGACCGTCCGCCCGGACGCGGCGGGCGAACGCGGCGGGCGAACGCGAAGGCCCCTCCCCGGAGAACGATCCCGGGGAGGGGCCTTTCACGTCTCATCGCCTGGACGCGACGCGTGCCGCGTGTCGCGTGTCGTTCAGCGGCGGACGCGGCGTCCGCGGCGCGTGACCACGCTGAGCTGGAGCGCGCCCACGGCTCCGGCCGCGCCCGCCGCCGCGGCGACCCACAGCGTGGTTCCCTGCTCGTGCTGCGACGCGGCCATCGGCGAGATCAGCCGCGTCTGCGGCACGGCGCCGTTGCCGGACGCGGGCAGGTAGCCGCGCGGGTCGGCGGCGATCTCCGGCGTCGGCAGCACGCCCGGCGGAGTCGCGGAGGCGCTCGGCGCGGCGCCGGGGAGTAGGGGCGCAGCCCGCCGGGCGCGGTCTGCGGGGCCGCCCCGCCTCCCGACGCCACGGTGCCGCTCGGCGCCGCGTGCGACGGGGCCTTCGCCTTGTGCCTGGGCGCCGACGACTTCTTCTTGCCGCTGGTGCCCGGCTTCACCGACGGCTTCTTCTTGGACGGCGACGGGGACGTCGAGGGCTTCTTCGGCGTGAGGCTGTCGCGCCAGTTGCCGAGCTGGCACTTCCAGTTGTCGATGGTGCTCGCGGGGTCGGTGCCCTTCTTGCAGGGCTTCTGGCCGCTCGCGCCCGCGACGGAGGCCGACGCGGCGGGGGCGCCGAGGAACAGCAGTGCCAGAGCGCCCGCCGACACCGTCGTGGCCGAACCGAGCCGCCTGAAGCGTCGCTGCTGGGGCATTTCACTCCTCTTGCCGGCGATGAACCTATTGACGTCGCGCCAACGATCATCGTGCCTCACCGGGAGTCAACCGTAAACAGCGCCACACCGATTTCTCAAGGCACCACCAAGCGCGCCAGCCTGGTGCGACGCTCCGGCGCTCCGTTCTCCCGCACGCCCCGGGCCAGCGCGGGCCCCGCGGCCTGCACCACCGACAGGTGCCGTTCCGCCAGCCCGAACGCCGTGGCCACCAGCGGACGGGTCAGGACGGTCCCGTCCCCGGGCTCCGACATGACGGCCACCACCGCCGGACGGCGCGCGCCCCGGCCGAGCGCGACGGTCACCGCCCACCCGTGCCGCAGCCGCGCCGCGTCCGCGGGGGCGACGACCGCCGGGCCGTTCGGGAACGCCACGTCCAGCCCGTGCGGGCCCGCGCCGGTCACCACGCCGGTCTCGCCCACGGCGGCCTGGCGCAGCGGGGCGGCGACCACCACGCGGTCGCCCGGGTCCAGCCCCGCGTACCGGCCCGGCCCGGGGTTCAGGCGGGCCTTCAGCGCCGCGTTCAGCGCCGCGGTCCCCGCCTCGCCGCCCGCGGCCGGGGCGACCACCTGGACGTCCTCCACCGCGATCCCGAGCGCGCGCGGGATGGAGTCGGCGACGAGCTGGACGGCGCGGTGCACCGCCTCGCCCGCGTTCGCCGCCGGGACGATCACGACCTCGCGGTCCGGCGCGTCCACCGCGACGAGCTCGCCCGACCGCACGGCCGCCGTGAGCGTGCCGAGCGGCCCGGAGGGCGGCGCGGCGTCCAGCTCCACGACCGGGACGGTCTCGGACGCCTCCAGGTCGTCCAGCGGCCGTCCCGGGCCGGCCGGCGGCGGCGCGCCGGGCCCGCCGCCGAGGACCAGGTGCGCGCCGTCCGGGCACGCCTCCACCAGCACCGCGCACAGCTCGACGTCCAGGCCGGACGCGTCGGGCACGATCACCAGGTCCAGCTCGAACGGGCGCTGCTCGCCGCGCCCGAACACCACCGCGCCCGGCGCGGCGGACGGGTCGTCGCGCGGGTCGAGCGCGCGGTGCAGCGCGACCACGGGCGGCGCGCCCTCGCCCGCCTTCGCCGCGAGCGCGGCGGCGGCCCGCTCGGTCGGCGGGACGAGCGCGGCCCGCAGGCCCCGCGCCGCCGCGGCCGACGCGATCGCGAGCGCGGTGTCCTCCACGTCGTCCGGGACGCCGCGCAGGACGGTCACGCCGGTGCGCAGGGCGGCGGTGAACGCCAGCGACCGGTCCTCGGGCAGCCCGGACCGCAGCTCCTTGACCGCCGCGTCGTCCAGCAGCGGCACGGCGGTCAGCGTCAGCCGCTGGAACCCCTCGGCCGCCGCCTCCTCCGCCATCGCCCACCGCGCGAGCCCGAGCGTCTCCTCCGGCTCGGGCGGCTCGGCGTCCTCCTCGAACGCCGCCTCGTCGAACTCGGGCTCCTCGGTCAGCACGAGCGCGTCGCCCGCGTCCAGCGCCGCCTCCACCGCCCGCTGCGGCTCGGGCACCTGGACCCGTTCGAGCGCGGTCAGCACCTCCGCGGCGGGCGTCACCGTGTGGCCCTCGCGCGCGGCGGCGGTCAGCAGGTGCGTCACGAGCGCCGCGCCGCGGCGCGGATCGTCCGGGCGGGCGGCCTCGCCGAGCACCCGCCGCGCGAAGTGGTCGGCCTGCCGCGGCCCGACGCCCGGCACGAGCAGCAGCCGCCAGGGGTCGGCGCGCAGCCGCGCCGCCGCGTCCGGCCCGAGCCGCGCCGCCGCGCGGGCGGTGAACGACTCGGGCACGCCCGCGGAGGCGAACAGCTCGGCGAGCGGCGACGCCGGCGCCGCGGGCGCTGCGGTGGGCGGCGGTCCGGCCGCGGGCGGTCCGGCGGGGGCGGTCCGGCCTGGGGCTCCGGGGCGGGGCGGGGGCCGGGTCGGTCTGGGGGACGGTGTCAGGGTTCGAGTCGGTCACGGGCTTCCCGTACGGCTGGTCCAGTGCTGGCGGGTTCGGTGCTCGAAGGTGCGCGGACCGTCCCGAGGGTGCCACGGACGGCCCGGACGGTCACGGATGGGCGGCGGACATGTCGGAGACGTCGTCGAGCGCGTCCCGGATCTCCTGCGGCAGGGTCAGCGTCTCGCTCTCCAGCGCCTGGGCGAGCTGCGCGGCGGTCCGCGCGCCGACGATCGGCGCGGCGACGCCGGGCCGGTCCCGGACCCAGCTCAGCGCGACGCTGAGCGGCGACACGCCGAGCCCCTCGGCGGCCGTCACCACCGACTCCACGATCCGCCCGCACTCCTCGTCGAGGTACGGCTGGACGAACTCGGAGAAGTGCGGCGCGGCGGCCCGCGACCCGGCGGGGATGCCCGTCCGGTACTTGCCGGTCAGCACCCCGCGGCCGAGCGGCGACCACGGCAGCAGCCCCGCGTCCGCGTCCAGCACGGCCGGGACGACCTCGCGCTCGATGTCGCGGCGCAGCAGCGAGTACTCCAGCTGCGCCGACACCACGGGCGCGCGGCCCGGCCACGCCCGCTGCCACGCGGCGGCCTTCGCGACCTGCCAGCCCGCGTAGTTCGACACGCCGACGTAGCGGGTGCGGCCCGACAGCACGGCCTCGTCCAGCGCCGACAGCGTCTCCTCCAGCGGCGTCGCCGGGTCGTACACGTGCAGCTGCCACAGGTCGACGTGGTCGAGGCCGAGGCGGTCGAGCGAGGCGTCCAGGGCGCGGAGCAGGTGCCTGCGGGACCCGTCGTAGCGGCCGTTCGGGCGGATCGCGGCCTTGGTCGCGATGACCAGGCCGTCGCGGTCGGCCGTCTCGCGCAGCAGGTGCCCGAGGATCCGCTCGCTGTCGCCGTCGCTGTAGACGTCGGCGGTGTCCACCAGCGTGCCGCCGGCGGTCACGAACGCGGCGAGCTGGGCCGCCGCCTCGTCCGGATCGGTGTCGTGGCCCCAGGTCATCGTGCCGAGGGCCAGCCGGGACACCAGCAGCCCGCTCCGCCCGAGGTGACGCTCCTTCATGAGGGCTCACAGTAGCGTTCCGCCGGAGCGGACCCGTCCGGCCGTCACCGCCCGTGCCCGCGCCGTCGCGTTGCCGGAAGGTGTCCGAAAGATGGCCGGGACGTGGCCGGGGGACGGCGGGACGCGGGCGCGCGGGTGGCCGGTCCCGGCGTCGCCGCCGGTCAGCGGCGTGCGCGACGTTCCGGTTGCGCCCGGTTCCGGCCGTCCCGGGGCGCCCGGCCGCTACCCTTCGTAGGGCGCCGCGCATCGCCGCGCGGCCCGTGCGTGAGGGGATCGGCCGCCTGTGAACGTCGTGGAAGCGACCGTGCTCGGGATCGTCCAGGGGCTCACCGAGTTCCTGCCGATCTCCAGCTCGGGCCACCTGCTGTTCGTGCCCGAGCTGCTCGGCTGGGACGATCCGGGCGCCCCGTTCACGGCCGTGATCCAGCTCGGCACGATGGCCGCGGTGCTCATCTACTTCTGGCGCGACCTGGTCAACATCGCGGCGACCTGGACCAGGAGCCTGTGGACGCCCGCGCTGCGCCGCCACCAGGACGCCCGGATGGGCTGGTACATCGGCCTCGGCACGATCCCGGTCGGCGTGGTCGGCCTCGCGGGCAAGGACTTCATCGAGGGCCAGGCCCGCAACCTGTGGCTGAACGCCGGCACGCTGATCGGGATGGGCCTGCTGCTCATGGTCGCCGAGTGGGCGGGCGCCAGGAAGCGCGAGGTGGGCGACCTCAACATGCGCGACGGCCTGATCATCGGCGGCTTCCAGACGCTCGCGCTGATCCCGGGGTCCTCGCGGTCGGGCTCGACGATGACCGGCGCGCTGTTCCTCGGCTACACGCGCGAGGCCGCCGCCCGCTACTCGTTCCTGCTGTCGGTGCCGGCGGTGGTGCTGTCGGGCGCGTTCGAGATGCGGCACGTCGGCGACGGCGGGCTGGCCGTCATGCCCGCGACGGTCGCGACGGTCGTGTCGTTCGTCGTCGGCTACGCGTGCATCGCCTGGCTGCTGAAGTTCCTCACCAAGCACTCGATGATGGTGTTCGTCTACTACCGGGTCGCGGTCGGCGGGATGCTCATGGGCCTGCTCGCCGCGGGCGCGATCTCGGCGTAGCCCGGCGGCGCGCATACCCGTTCCGCGCGCGTCCGGCCAGTGTGCGGAAGCGCAATGTCCGCAACAAGGGTTATCGCCTGACTTCTATTGCCGTGCCCGGTCACGGGGCTAAAGTGCGCAGCCATGGCGCAACCCCCGTTCCCGATGCATCCGCGGTCCGCCCGGGACCACGGGGCGATGGACGTGGCGCCGGTGTTCGGCGCGGGGCCGGGCGACGACCCCGGCTACCTGCGCTCGCTGCGGACCGGGACGGTGCTCGGGCGGATGCGCGCCATGATGCTCGTGCTCCTCGCCGCGCCGGTCGCGATCCTCGCGATCTCGCCGTTCATCGTCCGGGACGGGGACGGTCGGCTCGGCGGCGCGCCGCCCTGGATCTACGCGCCGCTCGCCGTCGTCGCGCTCGCCGCCGTGCTGGTCGGGCCCCGCGCGCCGCGGGCGCTGCCGCGTCCCGCCGGCCCGCCCGCGCCGCCGCGCGTGCTCGTCGCGCGGGCGTCGCTGCTCCAGTTCCGGTCGGCGGTCCTGCTGCGGTTCGCGCTGACCGAGGCGGTCATCCTCGTCGGGCTGCCGCTCGCGATGGTCGGGCACAGCGAGCTGGTGTTCGCGGCCGGGTTCGCGGTCGGCTACCCGCTGCTGGTGCGGCTGGCGCTGCCCACGCGGGGAGGCGTCGAACGGATCCGGCGCCGCCTGGAGGCCGGGGGAGCCGAGTCGCTCCTGTGGCCCGCGCTGCTCGCGCCCGCCCCGCCGCGCCGTTCCGCGGGCGACGCCTGACCCCGGCCCCTGGAACCCCGGCCCCTGGAACCACGGCCCCGGGAGCCCGGACGGGGCCTCAGAGCCAGCCGCTCTTGCGGAGCCGGTGGAAGATCACCGCGCACAGCACGACCATGACCGCCAGCGCCGCCGGGTAGGCCCACACCCAGTGGGTCTCGGGCATGTGGTCGAAGTTCATCCCGTAGATGCCCGCCAGCGCGGTCGGCACGGCGATGATCGCGGCCCAGGCGGAGATCTTGCGCATGTCCTCGTTCTGCCGCTTGCCGAGCAGCGCCAGGTGCGCGGTGAGGGCGCTGTTGAGCAGCTCGTTGTGCGCGTCGACCTGGCCGTCCACGCGCAGCAGGTGGTCGAGGACGTCGCGGAAGTAGTCGCGGACGCCCTCGCACGCGGACACCTGCCCCCGCACGATGCCCTGCATGACCGGGACGAGCGGGTCCTCGGCGCCGCGGAACTCCAGCACCTCGCGCTTCAGCGAGTAGATGTCCTCGGTGACGTCGCGCCCGGACGGGTCGAACACGGCCCGCTCCAGCTCGATGATGTCGATCTCGACCTCGTGCGCGACGATCCCGTAGCGGTCGACGACCTCGTCGCACACCGCGTACAGGACGGCGGCGGGCCCGTGCTCCAGCAGCGCGGGGTCGTGCTCCAGCCGCTTGCGGACGGGCCCGAGCGGGTTGCCCGTGCCGTGCCGGACGGTGACCACGAAGTCCGGGCCGAGGAACACCATGATCTCGCCGACCTCGATGTCGGAGGTCTCGTCGAGGTAGGACAGGGTCTTCAGCACCACGAACACGGTGTCGTCGTAGCGCTCCAGCTTGGGGCGCTGGTGCGCCGACACCGCGTCCTCGGCGGCGAGCGGGTGCAGCTCCAGCTCGTCGCGGACCAGCTCGAACTCCGCCTCGTCCGGCTCGAACAGGCCGATCCACACGAAGCAGTCGCCGTCCTCGCGGGCGAGGTCGAAGGCGTCGCTGATGTCGCCGTCGATGTCGCGGCGCTTGGCACCGGAGTAAATGGCCTTGTCCACGATCACACCCAGCATTGTCGTACATCCGGGCCGCGCGGACGACGGACTCCAAGATCTCCGCGGGCGCGGGGATCTCGTAGAGTGCGTGCCGTGACGACGCTTCTGCTGGTCCGGCACGGCCTGACCGCCATGACCGGGCCCGTGCTGGCCGGCTGGACCCCCGGGCTGGGCCTGGACGACCGCGGCCGGGCGCAGGTCCGCGCGCTCGCCGAGCGGATCGCCGCCGTGCCGCTCGCCGCCGTGGTGTCCAGCCCGCTGGACCGCTGCCTGGAGACCGCCGAGGCCGTCGCGGCGGGACACGCCGAGCCGGTCGGCGGGATCGAGGTGGACGAGCGGTTCGGCGAGGTCCGCTACGGCGACTGGACGGGACGTCCCCTCAAGGAGCTCGCCGAGGAGCCGCTGTGGCGGGTCGTCCAGGCGCACCCGAGCGCGGCGCGGTTCCCCGGCGAGGAGGGCGAGTCGCTCGCCGAGGCGCAGCACCGCGCGGTCCGGGCCGTCCGCGACTGGAACGCGCGGATCGCCGCCGAGCACGGCCCGGACGCCGCCTACCTGGTGTGCAGCCACGGCGACATCATCAAGGCGGTCGTCGCCGACGCCCTCGGCCTGCACCTGGACCAGTTCCAGCGGATCCAGGCCGACCCCGCGTCGCTGACCGCGATCCGCTACACCGAGCTGCGCCCGTTCGTCGTCCGGACGAACGACACCGGCGGCGGCGCCGAGGGCCTGCTGCCGAAGCCCGCCGACCCGGCCGCCGGGGACGGCGGCGCGGACGCGCCGCCCGCGGGCGGCGGGAGCAGTGACGCGCCGGTCGGCGGCGGCGCGTAGGGTCGTGGTCATGCCCGTCATCTCCTATGAACTGCCGGACCGGTTCGTCGCCGGCGCCGTCGGGCGGCCCGGGGACCGCGCCTTCTACCTCCAGGCCAGGTCCGGGCGCCGAGTGACCAGCGTCGGACTGGAGAAGTTCCAGGTGACGCTGCTGGCCGAACGCCTTGAGGAGCTCCTGGACGAGGTGCTGCGCCGCAGCGGCGGCAGCGCGCCGGTCCCCGCGGTGACGCCGTCGGAGCTGCACGACGACGAGCCGCTCGACCAGCCGGTCGAGGAGGAGTTCAAGGTCGGCACGATGGCGCTCGCCTGGGACCCCGAGGACGAGCGGGTCGTGATCGAGGCGCAGGAGGTCACCGAGGGCGAGGACGACGACGCCGAGGTCGGCGACGACGACCCGGCGATCGCGGTGCTGCGGGTGCGGGTCACCGCCGCGCAGGCCCGCGCGTTCGCCGAACGGGCCCTGAAGGTGGTCGCGGCGGGCCGCCCGCCGTGCCCGCTGTGCGGACTGCCGCTCGGCGAGGAGGGCCACGTGTGCCCGCGCCAGAACGGGTACCTGGGCTGAGATGGCGGCGTGCTGGATCATGGACGCGCGGACCGGGAGAATGGGCGCATGACGCAGTCCTCCCGGGATCGCACCCCCGCCGGCGACGGTCCCGCCGGGCGCTCCGGCGCGGGCGGCGCGCCCGCCGTCCCCCCGCACGACGTCGCGGCGGCCGAGCGGCTGCTGCTGAACGGGCGCCTGACCGTGGAGGGACGGCTCGTCCAGGCGTCCAACGCGACGCTCTACTGCGCGATCGAGCACGACGGCAGGCGCGCCGCGTGCGTCTACAAGCCGGTCGCGGGCGAGCGCCCGCTGTGGGACTTCCCGGACGGCACCCTCGCCGAGCGCGAGGTCGCCGCCTACCTGGTGTCGGAGGCGATGGGCGTACGGGTCGTCCCGCCGACGGTGCACCGCGACGGCCCGTACGGGCCCGGCATGGTGCAGCTCTGGGTGGAGCCCGACCCCGACGTCGACCTGGTCGCGCTGTCGCGCTCGGACGACGAGGCGGTGCGCCGGATGGCGGTGTTCGACGCGGTCGTCAACAACGCCGACCGCAAGATCGGGCACCTGCTGCCCCCCGGCGACGGCCACGTGTACGGCTGCGACCACGGCGTGTGCTTCTCGGTGGAGTACAAGCTGCGCACCGTCCTGTGGCAGTGGCGCGGCAAGCCGCTGACCGCCGAGTCGGTGGAGGCGCTCGGCCGGGTCGAGGCGGGGCTGCGCGCGGGTCCGCTCGGCGAGCGGCTCGGCGGGCTGCTCACCGCCGAGGAGGTCGACGCGACGCGCCGCCGCGTCGAGCTGATGCTGAAGCACCGCGTCCACCCGTACCCCCCGGAGGACTGGCCCGCGATCCCGTGGCCGCCGCTGTAGCGGGGCTCGGGCCCGCCCGGCCTCGCGGCACCCCCGCCGTCCGCCCGGATTGTGAATGATGCTCAAATAAGGGGCATGTGTACGGCGATCGTCAGCGTCGACCCCGCCTCCCCGGTGCCCGTCCTGCTCGTCGGCGTGCGGGACGAGTTCCTCGCCCGCTCGTGGGAGCCCCCCGGCCACCACTGGCCCGACCGCCCCGGCCTGGTCGCCGGGCGCGACCTGCGCGCCGGAGGGACGTGGCTGGCCGTCGACCCCGTCGCGCCGCGCGTCGCCACCGTGCTGAACGGCCGCGGCCGGATGGCCCCCGAACCCGAGCGCCTCTCCCGCGGCGGCCTGCCGCTGCTGACGGCGGCGGAGGGCAAGCTCGGCGAGATCGACCTGCCGCGCTACGACCCGTTCCACCTGATCGGCGCCGAGCCCGACCGGGTGCGGCTGTGGAGCTGGAACGGCGGGGCCCTCGTCCAGCGCGACCTCGGCCCCGGCCTGCACGCCGTCGTCAACAGCGGCCTGGAGGGCGAGGACCAGCAGGTCGGCCAGACCGAGGACGCCTACATGGCGGCGCGCCTGGAGCACTTCAGGCCCCGGTTCGAGCGCGCCGTCCGGCCCCTGCCCGTCCCCGGCGGCGAGGACGGCGTCGCGGAGGCGTGGGGCGAGTGGCTGCCGCTCGTGAACGGCGGCGGCGTGCCCCGCTTCGACCACCGCGCGCTGCTGCCCCAGCTCGACCTCGGCGGCGGGCGCGTGTGGGGCACCACCTCGGTCAGCCTGGTCGCCCTGTCGCCGTCCGAGGCGCGCTACGACTTCTCCGCCGACCCCGGCGCGGCGGACGCCTGGACCCGCGTCCTCTGAACCGGCCGCCGCACCGGCCGCTGAACCGGCCGCCGCACCGGTCACCGCACCGGTCACCGCACCGGTCACCGCACCGGCTCCCTCGGTCCGCGGACCGGGGGAGCCCCGGCATCGCCGCCTGACATCCGTCCGGCACTTTGAGGGCCGCCGCGCACGCGCCTCTGACTCTGAGTGCTAATTTGACTACCTAGTGCGATCTTCGTGGAGCGCCGCGGGCGGCGCCACGGGACCGCCCGAGGAATCGGTCGTCGGACGGGGGAACCGGGGAGATGGGGATGACGGTGGCAGGACGGGGCGCGGCGCTGGCGGCCGGGCTGGGCGCGGTGGCGCTCGCGCTGGCCGGCTGCGGCGGCGGGGACGACGGCGGCGGGGAGGCGGCGGCGGACGCGGCGGGACGCTGAAGGTCGTCGGCTCGGCCGACGTCGACCACCTCGACACCGCGAGCGGCTACACCACGATCAGTAGCATGCTGAGCCGCAACTTCGCGCGCACGCTGTTCAGCTTCAAGGGCGCCGACAGTTTCGACGAGGCGATCAAGGTGCGGCCGGACGCCGCCGCCGAGATCCCGACGACCGGCAACGGCGGGCTCAGCAAGGACGGCCGGACCTACACCATCAAGATCCGGCAGGGCGTCCAGTGGAACACCCAACCGCCCCGGGAGGTCACCGCCGCCGACTACGTCCGCGGCATCAAGCGCGTCTGCAACCCCGCCAAGCCGTCCGGCGGCAAGGCGTACTACAGCGAGACCATCGTCGGGATGGACGCGTTCTGCAAGGGCTTCGACAAGGCCGACGCCAAGAGCGCCGCCGCGATCGCCCGCTACCAGAACGACAACCAGGTCGCCGGCCTCCAGGCCAAGGACGCCAAGACGCTCGTCGTCAAGCTCAAGCAGCCCGCCAGCGATTTCACCAACATCCTCGGCATGCAGTTCGCGGCGGCGGCGCCCGCGGAGTACGACCGGTACATCCCCGACAGCCCCGACTTCCGGCGGCACACCATCTCCGACGGGCCGTACCAGATCACCTCGTACACGCCCAACAAGGAGTACGTGCTCGACAAGAACCCCGCCTGGAAGCAGGAGACCGACCAGCTCCGGGCGCAGAACCCCGACCGCATCCAGATCACGATGGGCCAGGACTCGCCCGACGTGGTCCAGCAGCAGATGGAGCAGGGCACCGCCGACCTGGCGTGGGACCAGACCGTCCCGACCGCCAAGATCCCCAGCCTGAAGTCCAACCCCAACTTCAAGATCATGGACGGGTCGACCAACAACCCGTACCTGGTCTTCAACACCCTCAGCCCCAACAACGGCGGGGCGCTCGGCAAGGCCGCGGTGCGGCAGGCGGTCAACTACGCGATCGACAAGACCGCGCTGATCCAGATCTACGGCGGCCCGGACGTGTCCGAGCCGCTCAACCAGGTGATCCCGCCGCGCAGCGTCGGCCATCAGCCGTTCAACCTGTACCCGACGCCGAACAACGGCGGGGACCCCGCCAAGTGCAAGCAGATGCTCGCCGCCGCCGGGTACCCGAACGGGATCACGCTGAAGTTCCCCTACCGCACCAACAGCAACCACTCCAAGATCGCGCAGTCGGTGCAGGCCAACCTGAAGTCGTGCGGCATCACCGCCAACCCGACGCCCGACACCAACGGGACGTTCTACAACACCACCCTCGTGACGCCCGCCGACGCCAAGTCCGGCAAGTGGGACATCGCCGCGCCCGGCTGGATCCCCGACTGGTACGGCAACAACGGCCGCACCAACATCGTCCCGCTGTTCGACGGCCGGCAGTACGGCGCCAACTCGACCGACTACGGCGGCTACGACGACCCGGCGGTCAACGGTCTGATCGACAAGGCGCTGAAGGCCAAGGACGTCAACACCGCGGCCGGCTTCTGGGCGCAGGCCGACAAGAAGATCATGCAGGACGCCGCCGTGGTGCCGTTCATGAACCAGAAGTACCCGATCTTCCACTCGTCCCGGGTGAAGAACGCGCTGTACCTGCCGTCGTACCAGGCGTACGACCTCAGCCAGGCCAAGGTCTCCTAGCCGCGCGGCGCCTCGTCCCCCGCGCGGACGGACCCGCGCGGCCGCACGCCGCGCACGCGCGGGGGCGAGGCGCCCGGACGAACCCCATCCCGGACGCGAAGGGGCGTCGATGAGTCTTCTCGAAGTGACCGACCTGCGGGTCTCCTTCCCCACCCCCGACGGCGTGGTCCGCGCGGTGCGCGGCGTGTCGTTCGAGGTGGACCGGGGCCGCACGCTCGGCATCGTCGGCGAGTCCGGCTCGGGCAAGAGCGTCACCACCCAGACCCTGATGCGGCTCACGCCCGGCGCGCGGGTGAGCGGCTCCGCCCTGTTCGAGGGCGCCGACCTGCTGACCCTCGGCGACCGCGCGATGCGCGCGCTGCGCGGCGCCGAGATCGGGATGATCTTCCAGGACCCGCTGTCCAGCCTGCACCCCCTCTACAAGGTCGGCCGGCAGATCGAGGAGATGGTCCGGGCGCACGACCGCGGCGCCTCCAGGACGCAGGCCCGCAAGCGCGCCGTCGAGATGCTCGGCCTCGTCGGCATCCCCCAGCCGGCCCGCCGCGCCGACGAGTACCCGCACCAGTTCTCCGGCGGGATGCGGCAGCGCGCGATGATCGCGATGGCGCTGGCGCTGAACCCCAAGCTGATCATCGCGGACGAGCCGACCACCGCGCTCGACGCGACCGTCCAGGCGCAGATCCTCGACCTGATGCGGCGGCTCCAGGGCGAGTTCGACACCGCCCTCATCATGATCACCCACGATCTCGGGGTGATCGCCGACATGGCCGACGACGTGCTGGTCATGTACGGCGGCAGGCCCGCCGAGCGCGGGGGCCGCCGCTCCGCCTACTACCGGCAGCACCACCCCTACACCAAGGGCCTGCTGGAGTCGGTGCCGTCCGCGGCGGGCGGCAGGCGGCGCCTCAAGCCGATCCCGGGCCAGCCGCCGAGCCTGATCAACCTGCCGTCCGGCTGCGTGTTCCACCCCCGCTGCCCGTACGTGATGGACCGCTGCCGCACCGAGGACCCGCCGCTCGCCCCCGTCGCCGACGACCCCGCGCACGTGTCGGCGTGCTGGCTGCCGGACGAGGCGCTCGGCCGCGGCGACGACGCCGAGGCGCTGCGGCGCCGCGCGGTCGAGGACGGCCGCACCGGCGCCGCCGCCCGCCCGCCGGGGACGTCCGACACCGGCGCGGCCGACACCACCGTCCTCGGCGAGACCGGCGTCCCCGCCGAGTACGAGGAGCCGCGGGGCGCGCCCGGCGGCCTCGGCGGCGAGCCGCGCGAGCGGCCCGGCTGGGAGCCGGGCGGCGGCGGGCCCGGCGGCGCGCCCGGCGGGCGCACGCAGAGCCGCGAGCCGGGCGGCGGCAGGGAGGCCGGCGGCCGCGGGGCGGGGGCCGCGAGACCGGCGGCCCCGGCGGCGGCGGACCCGGTGAGGAGCCCGGCACGGGCTGGACGCGCGCGGACGGAGGCGGCGAGTGAGCGGCGGGCAGGACGACCTTCTGGTGTCGGTCGAGGGCGTCTACAAGCACTTCCCCATCAGGCAGGGGATCGTGTTCAAGCGGGAGATCGCCCGCGTCCACGCGGTCGACGGCGTCGACCTCCAGGTGCGGCGCGGCGAGACCCTCGGGATCGTGGGGGAGTCCGGCTGCGGCAAGTCCACGCTCGCGCGCTGCATCACGGGGCTGCACCCGGTGACGCGGGGCCGGATCCTGTTCGAGGGCGCCGACATCACCGGGCTGTCGAAGGCGGGCCTCAAGGCGTTCCGCCGGGACGTCCAGATGATCTTCCAGGACCCGTACGGGTCGCTGAACCCGCGCCGCCGCGTCGGCTCGATCATCGGCGACCCGTTCGCCATCCACGGCCTCGCCGACGGCGCCGACCGCAAGCGCCGCGTCCAGGAGCTGATGGAGCTCGTCGGGCTGAACCCCGAGCACTACAACCGGTTCCCCGCCGAGTTCTCCGGCGGGCAGCGCCAGCGCATCGGCGTCGCCCGCGCGCTCGCGCTGAGACCGAAGCTGATCGTGTGCGACGAGCCGGTGTCCGCGCTCGACGTGTCCATCCAGGCGCAGGTCATCAACCTGCTGAACGACCTCCAGGGGGAGCTCGGCCTCACCTACGTGTTCATCGCGCACGACCTGTCGGTCGTCCGGCACGTCAGCGACCGCGTCGCCGTCATGTACCTCGGCCGGGTCGTGGAGTCCGCGGACGGCGAGGACCTCTACCGCGCGCCCCGGCACCCGTACGCGGCGGCGCTGCTGTCGGCCGCGTCGGTCGCCGACCCCGACGAGGCCGAGCGCGCCGAGCGGATCGTGCTGATCGGCGACGTGCCGTCCCCGGTGGACCCCCGAAGGGCTGCCGCTTCCACCCCCGCTGCCCGAAGGCGCGCGAGCGCTGCGTCAGCGAGGACCCCGAGCTCGTCCCCCGCGAGGGCGACCCGCCGTCCCACCCCACCGCCTGCCACTTCCCGGTGGAGCCGGGCGAGCGCCTCTCCGGCCGGCAGGCCGTGATCGCCCAGGTCTCCACCGAGCCCGACCTCCCGGAGGCCGACCGATGAGCTACTCCGAGCTGGAGCCCGACATCATCCCGGCGGACGCCGAGCCGGTGCGGGTGCAGGGCCGGACCCCGTTCCAGCTCGCCTGGAGCCGGTTCCGGCGCGACAGGCTGGCGGTGGCCTCCATCGCCGTGCTGGCCCTCATGGTCCTGTTCGCGGCGCTCGCGCCGGTGTGGGCGAGCTGGACCGGGCACCCCTACGACCAGACGTTCCCGAAGACCGGCCTCGACCCGGACGGCCTGCCGAAGGGCCCGAGCGGCGACTTCTGGCTCGGCGCCGACCAGCTCGGCCGCGACGTGCTCGTCCGCTCCGCCTACGGCGCCCGGATCTCCCTGGTCGTCGGCGTCTGCGCCGCCGTGCTCGCCTCGATCGCCGGGGTGCTGGTCGGGACGCTCGCCGGGTTCGTCGGCGGCGTGCTGGACACGGTGCTCGCCCGGCTGATGGACATCACGCTCGCGCTGCCGTACCTGCTGGTCGCGATCATGCTGGCGACCACGTTCCAGATCTCCTCGGTCGGCGCGAGCCTGACGATGACGATCCTGGTGATCGCGTTCTTCTCGTTCGCCGCGTTCGGCCGCATCATCCGCGGGCAGGTGATGTCGCTGAAGCAGAAGGAGTTCGTCGAGGCGGCCAGGTCGCTCGGCGCCTCCAACGTCCGGATCATGCTCGTGGACGTGCTGCCCAACCTGGTCGCGCAGGTCACCGTGCTGACCTCGCTGCTGATCCCCACCTCGATCGTGTTCGAGGCCACGCTGTCGTTCCTCGGCGTCGGGGTGCGGCTGCCGATGCCGAGCTGGGGGTCGATGCTCGGCGAGGGCAGCGACGTGTTCCAGACGGCGTGGTGGCTGCTCATCGTGCCCGGCGTCCTGCTGCTGCTGACCACGCTGTCGTTCAACCTGCTCGGCGACGGGATCCGGGACGCCCTGGACCCCCGCGGCGACCGGGTCGCCGGGAGGAAGTGAACCGCCATGACGCGCTTCGTCATCCGCAGGCTGCTGTACGCGATCCTCGTGCTGTGGCTGGTGTCGACCCTGGTCTTCGTCTTCCTGCACGTCTCCCCGGTCCCGGTCGAACGGGTCATCGGCGGCCCCCGCGCCACGACCGACACCCTGGAGCAGATCCGCCGCAACCTCGGCCTGGACGAGCCGGTGATCGTCCAGTACTGGGACTTCCTCAAGCGGCTCGTCCAGGGCGACCTGGGCGACTCCTACATCAACGGGACGCCGGTCACCGACCTGATCGCCAACCGGCTGCCGACGACGCTGTGGCTGGTGCTCGGCGCGGGGGTGGTGTGGTTCGTCGGCGGCGTCGTGACCGGCGTGCTGAGCGCGACCCGCGCCCGCAGCCTGTGGGACCGGGCCGTGACGGTGTTCGTGCTCGTCGGGCTGTCCACGCCGCCGTTCGTGATGGCGCTGATCCTGCTGTTCCTCTTCTCGACCAAGCTGAGCGAGGCGGGGTTCCGGTTCTTCGAGGCGGGGCCGCCCTTGCAGGAGCACTTCTTCCAGCGGATGATCCTGCCGTGGGCCGCGCTGGCGTTCCTCATGGTCGCGATGTACACGCGGCTGACCCGCGGGGCCATGCTGGACGTCCTCGGCGAGGACTACATCCGCACCGCGCGCGCGAAGGGCGTCACCGAGCGGCGGGTGGTGTACCGGCACGGGCTGCGGTCGGCGCTGACCCCGGTCGTGACGCAGTTCGGCATCGACCTCGGCGCGCTGATCGGCTCCACGATCGTCACCGAGAAGGTGTTCGGCCTCCAGGGCGTCGGGCAGCTCGTCTACCAGTCGATCGCGCTCGGCGACACCCCGGTGATCATCGGGGTGACGCTGATGGTGACGCTGTTCGTGATCGTGGCCAACCTGGTCGTGGACGTCGGCTACTCGTTCCTGGACCCGCGCGTCCGCCTGGCCTGACCGGCCCGCCGGGCGGCCGTGCCCGGCGGGCCCCGGACGACCACCCGTCCGGTCCGCGGACGATCTTCGCGGAACGGTGCGAGCCTGCGCGTATTACGACAAGCCGCCATGGATAAGCTCTCAGGTATGCGATCGTGGCCCGCTCCCGAAGTCCCCAGACTGACCGACGCAGGACTGGCCGCCGCGGCCGGCCCGCTGCGCCTGTACGACACCGCGAGCGGCGGCGTGCGGCCCACCGATCCGGGCGAGACGGCCCGGATGTACGTGTGCGGCATCACCCCCTACGACGCGACCCATCTCGGGCACGCCAACACCTATTTGGCGTTCGACCTGGTCAACCGGGTGTGGCGCGATCTCGGGCACCGGGTGCACTACATCCAGAACGCCACCGACGTCGACGACCCGCTGCTCCAGCGCGCGGCCGAGACCGGCGAGGACTGGCGCGAGCTGGCCGACCGCGAGATCCAGCTCTTCCGCGACGACATGACCGCGCTCCGGGTGCTGCCGCCGGAGCGCTACGTCGGCGCGGTCGAGGCCATCCCGCTCGTCACCGAGATGATCGAGAAGCTGCGCGCCAAGGACGCCGCGTACCTCGTGGACGGCGACGTGTACTTCCCGATCGCGGCCGACCCCGACTTCGGCGAGGTGAGCCGCTTGGACCGCTCCGCGATGGCGCCGCTGTTCGCCGAGCGCGGAGGCGACCCGGACCGTTCCGGCAAGCGCGACCCGCTCGACGCGCTGCTGTGGCTCGCGCGGCGTCCCGGCGAGCCCGGCTGGGACTCCCCGTTCGGGGAGGGCCGCCCCGGCTGGCACGTCGAGTGCTCGGCGATCTCGATCGAGTACCTCGGGATGGCGTTCGACGTGGAGGGCGGCGGCTCGGACCTGGCGTTCCCGCACCACGAGATGAGCGCCTCGCACGCCCAGGTCGCGACCGGCGAGCGCCCGCACGCCCGCGCGTACGTCCACGCGGGGATGGTCGGGCTGGACGGCGAGAAGATGTCCAAGTCGCGCGGGAACCTCGTGTTCGTGTCGAGGCTGCGCCAGGAGGGCGTCGACCCGATGGCGATCCGGCTGGCGCTGCTGGCCCACCACTACCGCTCCGACTGGGAGTGGTCGAAGGCCGAGCTGTCGTCGGCGGAGGAGCGCCTGGCGAAGTGGCGCGAGGCGGCGAACCGTCCGGCGGGCCCCGACGCGGCCCCCGTCGCCGCGGCCGTCCGCGCGGCGCTCGTGGACGACCTCCGCACGCCCGAGGCGCTGGAGGCCGTCGACGCGTGGGCGGCGTTCCCGGGCGACGACCTGGGGGCTCCGCTCAAGATCCGCGCGCTGGCGGACGCCCTGCTGGGCGTGGCCCTCTGATCTCGCGCGCCGTCCGGGGTGCCGGTTCGCCGCAGGCGCGGCGTCGTTACGGACCGCCGTAACGGCTCCGTGCCGATGCGTGACTTGACCGTGGAGTCAGGCTAGCCGGTCAGGTGCCGGTGCCGGTGCCCGCGTCCGGGCGGGCGGCGAACTTCCTCGCCCTCCGCGCGACGCGGCGGCGCGATGTCCAGAGCATCAGCGGGATGCCCGCGCGGCGCAGGCGGCCCGGCACCAGCCGGTAGAAGAACGCGCCGGTGCGGAGCAGGAACCACAGGATCCGGTCCTTGCGGGCGCTCCACGGCAGGCCGTACTGGTCGCGGATCCGTTCGGGCAGCAGGCCGGTCGTGATGAACCGGTTGAGCCACAGCGCGGGCCCGAGCCACCGCAGCTTGCGCGACCACAGCACCGCCCGCGCGACCTCCCGGCCGGTTTCGGTGACGTCCAGCGACGCCACCATGCCGTCCACGTACGCGCGGAACGCGGCGAGGTCGGCGGGCTGCGCGCCGGGCGGGCAGCCGAGCACGTCGGCGACGAACCGGGCCTGGTCGATGTAGTCGGCCGCGAGGTCGCCGCTCGGGCGGCGCAGGACGTCCTCGTAGACGAACAGGGCCGCGTCGATCAGCGTCGCGTTCACCCAGACCTGGAGGGCGGGGTCGTTGCCGGAGTAGCCGGGGCCGGTGATCCGCTCGTGCATGCGGCGGATCGCGCGGCCCATCCGCTCGGCCTCCTCCTCGGTGCCGAACGCGACGATGGTGAGGAAGTCCAGTGTCCCGAACAGCCGGTCAAGCGGCCGGTTGCGCAGGTCGCTGTGGTCGGCGACGCCCTGCGCGATCCGGGGGTGCGCGACCTGGAGCAGCAGCGCGCGCCCGGCGGCGAGCATGACGGCGGGCTCGGACGCGAGCAGCCGCAGCACCCGGCGGTCCACTGCCGGGGAGGCGGCGAGCGGAGGCGCGGCGGGGGCGGGGGCGTCGGCCGGGGCGGGGGCGTCGGCGTCGGAGGTCACGGGCAACCCTTCCGTCGGGGGAGGTAAGCGAATACTTGCTCATGGCGCCGTCCCACCACAACACCCCTGCCGCCGCTTCCGGGCTCCGTCACCTCACGACGTAGCAGTCCCAGTCGCCCGGCGACCCGGCGTCCCCGTTCAGGCGCGCCTTGGAGCCCGGGTACTGCTCCGCGCAGACCTGCGCCATCGTGATGTAGGTGTCGACGCCGATGCCGCCGTCCGGCACGCAGTACCACTGGGTGGAACGGAAGTCGGGCTTGCGGTCGCGCTCCGCGCAGTACCGGGCCGGGCTGGGCGAGCCCAGCACGACCGAGGCCGGCGGCGGCCCGCCCGTCGGGTCCGGCCGCCCGCCGCCGGGGCGCGTCCCGCCGTCCGGCGCGTGCGCGTTGCGGGTCGGCGTGCCCTCCCCGCGGCCGGGCGAGGACGGCTCGCCGCCCGGCCGGGCCGTCCCGTGGTGCCGCCTGGACGCGGACGGCGACGCGGACGGCGGCACCTGCGAAGCGGGCGGCGGCGGGACGGCGGTGGACGGGCCGTCCTCCTCGGACCCGCCGAGCATCGCGTACGCGCCGCCCGCGCCCGCGAGCGCCGCGACGACGGCCGCCGCGACGCCCACGGCCAGCCCCTTCCCGTGCCGCCGGCGGGGGCCGGGGCCGGGGCCGGGCGGCGGGACGTCGTCGGTCGTCACCTCGGCCGGCGGCGCCGCGTCCGCCGCGTCCGCCGCGTCGCTGTGCCCTGCGCCGGGCTGCGTCGCGGCGGGCGGCAGGGTGTCCAGGCCGGGGGCTCCGGCCCCGTCCGCGTGGGCGTTGGGCGCGACGGGGCCCGGCCCCGGTGGGACGGGGCCGGGGAGGCGGGGGCGAACGCCTCCTCGTGGCCGACCAGGCGCAGCAGGAGCTGCGCGGCGGTGGGCCGGTGCGCGGGGTCCTTGCTGAGCGCCGCCTCCACGAGGCCGCGCAGCTCGCCGTCCAGGCCGTCCGCCGGGTCGCCCAGCTCGGGCTCGTGGTGCAGCACCCGGTAGATCACGGCCGGGATGGAGTCGGCGCCGAACGGGGGCCGCCCGGTCGCCGCGTACGTCATCGTCGCGCCCCACGCGAACACGTCGGACGGCTCGGCGACGTCCCCGCCCGCCACCTGCTCGGGCGCCATGTAGGCGGGGGTGCCGACGGCGCGGCTGGTGACGGCGCTCGCCGCGTCCAGCGCCCGCGACAGCCCGAAGTCGATCACCCGGGGACCGTCCGGTCCGAGCAGCACGTTGTGGGGCTTGAGGTCGCGGTGCACGATCCCGGCGCGGTGGATCGCGGTGAGCGCACTCGCGGTGCTGACCGCGAGGCGGTCGAGCGCGCCGCCGGAGATCGGCCCCTCGCGGGAGACCTGCCGGCTGAGCGCCGGGCCGGGCACGTACTCGCTGACCAGGTACGGGCTGTCGCCCGCCACGTCGGCGTCCAGGATCTGCGCCGTGCAGAACCGGGCGACCTGCCGCGCGGCGGCCGCCTCCCGGACGAACCGGCTCCGCGCCGTGTCGTCGTCGTCGAACTGCACGCGCAGCAGCTTGACCGCGACCGGCGCGCCGTCCGGGGCCGCGCCGAGGAACACGGTGCCCTGCCCGCCGGCGCCGAGGCGGCCGGTCAGCTCGTACGAGCCGAGGCGGCGGGGGTCGTGGGGCCGCAGCGGCTGCGCCTCCGGCACGCCCCCTCCTTTCCGTCCCGGACATCATGGGAACTACGCATAATGCCATCAAACGTCGGTGCTCGCGCCGTTCGCGGCCGTAAAGTTCGCGGGCGGGCCGCCGCGGCCGCCCGCCCGCGCGCGGCCGGGGCCGGGGCGGGGCCGGGGCCGCGGTCACAGCAGCCCGGCGAGCTTGTAGAGGACCAGCGACCCGGCCACCGCGACGTTGAGGCTGTGCCCGCCGCCGACCATGGGGATCTCCACGGCGAGGTCGAGCAGGTCGAGCGCCTCGTCCGGGATCCCGTGCCGCTCGTGCCCGAGGACGGCGACGGTGCGGACCCGCGCCGCGGGCAGGTCGGCGAGCCGGACGGCCTCGTCGGCGAGTTCGACGCCGACGACGCGGGCGCCCGCGTCGCGCTGCCGTCCGAGCCAGCCGCACGGGTCGTTCACCCAGTGCACGCAGGCGGGGCGGCGCAGCGTGTTGCCGCGTTCGAGCGCCTCGGGCACCCACGGGTGCCGGGGGACGGCCAGGCAGGCGCCGACCGCGTCGCAGGTGCGCAGAAGGGTGCCGAGGTTGGCGCCGTGCAGCGGCCAGAGCGGCGCGGCGACGAGATGGTCCCAGCAGGAGTGCCGGCGGCCGCGGCGGGACCGGCGGATCTCGCGGGGCGGCCGGACCCGGATGGCGGGCGGGCCGGGCGCGCGGCGGCTCACCGCGGGAGGGCGCGACCGCCCGTCGGGGGAACGGAGAAGATCATGAGAGGGCGCGCTTGTCGGCGCGCGCGGGCCATCACCGGGGTCGGACGGTGATCGAGTGTACGCCCGGCGACCCCCCGCCGAAAGCCGTCCGCGCGCCGAAAGCCGTCCGCCCGCCGAAAGCCGTGCGCGGCTTTCGCGCGGATCGGCTCAGTCGCTGCGCCCGCCCGCGTCGCGGCGGCGGAGGTAGCGCTCGAACTCGCGGGCGATGGCGTCGCCGCTGGCCTCGGGGAGCTCGGTCGCGTCCTTCTGCTCCTCCAGGGTGCGGACGTACTCGGCGACCTCGGAGTCCTCCTCGGCCAGCTCGTTGACGCCGTTCTCCCAGGCGCGGGCCTCCTCG
The DNA here is from genome assembly GCF_009793335.1 of Actinomadura sp. J1-007. Lineage (GTDB taxonomy): Bacteria > Actinomycetota > Actinomycetes > Streptosporangiales > Streptosporangiaceae > Spirillospora > Spirillospora yumaensis. Next base: position 908,504 of record NZ_WING01000002.1, read on the forward strand.
GGGAGCTCGCCGAGGGGGACGGTCACGTCGAGGACGTCCTCGACGCGGCGGAGCAGCGCGAGGGTGGCCTTGGGGGAGGGGGGCTGCGCGACGTAGTGGGGGACGGCGGCCCACAGCGAGACGGTGCTGAGGTCGGCCTTGGCGTAGGCGTCCTGGAGGACGCCGAGGATGCCGGTGGGGCCCTCGTAGCGGGCGGGCTCCAGGTGCAGGGTGTTGACGAGCCCCGCGTCGGACGCCGCGCCGGTCACGGGGACGGGGCGGGTGTGGGGGCGTCGGCGAGCAGCGCGCCCAGCAGGACGACGTCGCGGATGCCGAGCTCCAGGGTCAGCCCGATCAGCTCCCGGCAGAACGAGCGCCAGCGCATGTTGGGCTCGATGCCGTGCACGAGGACCACGTCGCGTCCGGTGGGCAGCCGGGCCCAGGAGACCCGCGTGGTGGGCCAGGTGATCCCGCGCGTCTCGCCGTCGGTCATCTCGACGATCGGGCGGGTGACCTGGAAGTCGTAGTAGTCGTCGGGGTCGACTTCGGCGATGGGCACCGCGTCCCAGGTCGACTCGAGATGCTGGATGACCCCGCTGGCGGCCTCCCCCGCGTCGTTCCACCCCTCAAAGGCGGCCACGAGCACCGGATCGACGAGTTCCGGCACGCTTTCGAGCTCGACCACGCGCTGCCTCCTTCCGACGTCGGGTACAGCGTCACCGCGGGAGCCGTCATTCCCGGGGTCGGGGGCCCCGCTCATGATCGGTGCTGCCAGCCTACGTCCTGACAGTGGCCTACCCCACCGTTCCGCCGCCAGACCTTTCGCGGCCGCGTGCGGCCCCGGCGCGGCGGCGGAACGGGAGGGGTCACTTGCCGGTGGTGTGGACGATCAGCACGTCGCACGGCGAACGGTGCGACAGGTTCGCCGGGACGGAGCCGAGGAGCCGTCCGGCGAGGCTGTTGAGGCCGCGGTTGCCGACCACGACCAGCTCGGCCGAGCGCTCCTTGGCGAGCTTGGAGATCACGTCCACGGCGTCGCCCTCCACCGCGACCTGCTCGACGTCCTTGGCGCCCGCCGCGACCGCGCGCTCGCGGGCGGCGCGCAGGGCGTCGTCGGCGGGGGTGGAGCCCTGCACCTTGTAGGCCAGGTCGCCGAGGCGGTCGGCGGCGCTCTCGCGCTCGCGGGCGGGCATCGGGCTGTACGCGGAGGCGAGCAGCAGCGTGGCGCCGGTGGCGGCGGCAAGCTGGGCGGCCCTGTCGACCGCGCGGAACGAGGTGTCCGAGCCGTCGGTGCCGACGAGGATGGTGCGGTACGCGCTCATGCCGCTCCTTACCGGAGAGTAGTTTCCGGACGAACGTTAGCGTTCCGGCGCCCCATCCGTCACCGGGATCGCACCCGCGGTGGCCGCCGGACCCCTCCCGAACGGCGTTCGGGCGGCCTTTCCACGATGCGGACGCCCAAGGGGAGGCGGGCGCGCCCCGGATAGAGTGGTGCCCCATGAGCAATCCCACACCGCAGTCCTTGCGCCGGGCCCTGAAAGAACGCGTCGTCGTGGCCGACGGCGGTATGGGGACGATGCTCCAGGACGCGGGCCCCACCCTCGACGACTTCGAGGGGCACGAGGGCTGCAACGAGATCCTGAACGTCACCCGGCCCGACATCGTCCGGTCGGTCCACGCGGCCTACTTCGACGCCGGCGTGGACTGCGTCGAGACCAACACCTTCGGCGCCAACCTCGGCAACCTCGGCGAGTACGGCATCACCGAGCGGATCCACGAGCTGTCGGAGGCCGGCGCCCGCCTCGCGCGCGAGGTCGCCGACGAGTACGCCACCCCGACCGCCCCCGCTGGGTGATCGGCTCGGTCGGCCCCGGCACCAAGCTGCCGACCCTCGGGCACGTGCCGTTCGCCGAGCTCCGCGACGCCTACCGGCGCAACGCCGAGGGCCTCATCGCGGGCGGCGTCGACGCGATCCTCGTCGAGACCTGCCAGGACCTGCTCCAGGCCAAGGCCGCGCTGATCGGCGCGCGCCGCGCGATCGACGCCGCCGGCACCGGCACCGTACTGATCGGCCAGGTGACGATCGAGCAGAACGGCGCGATGCTGATGGGCTCGGAGATCGGCGCGGCGCTGACCGCGCTGGAGCCGCTCGGCATCGACCTGATCGGCCTCAACTGCGCCACCGGTCCCGCCGAGATGAGCGAGCACCTGCGCTACCTGGCCCGGCACTCGCGGATCCCGCTGTCGTGCATGCCCAACGCCGGCCTGCCCGAGCTGACCGCCGACGGCGCCCGGTACCCGCTGACGCCGTCCGAGCTCGCCGACGCGCACGACACGTTCACCCGCGACTTCGGGCTGTCGCTCGTCGGCGGCTGCTGCGGCACCACGCCCGAGCACCTGCGCCAGGTCGTCGAGCGGGTCCGGGGCCGCGAGGTCGCCGAGCGCCGCCCGCGCCCCGAGGCGGGCGCGGCGTCCCTCTACCAGCACGTCCCGTTCCGGCAGGACACGTCCTACCTGGCCATCGGGGAGCGCACCAACGCCAACGGGTCCAAGGCGTTCCGCGAGGCGATGCTGGAGCGGCGCTGGGACGACTGCGTCAAGATCGCCCGCGACCAGGCCCGCGACGGCGCCCACATGCTCGACCTGTGCGTCGACTACGTCGGCCGCGACGGCGTCGCCGACATGAAGGAGCTGGCGTTCCGGTTCGCGACCGCCGCGACGCTGCCGATCGTCCTGGACTCCACCGAGACCCCCGTGATCCAGGCCGGGCTGGAGATGCTCGGCGGGCGCGCCGTGGTCAACTCGGTCAGCTTCGAGGACGGCGACGGGCCCGACTCCAAGCTCCGGCGGCTGATGCCGATCGTCAAGGAGCACGGCGCGGGCATCGTCGTCATGTGCATCGACGAGGAGGGGCAGGCCCGGACCGCCGAGTGGAAGGTCCGCGTCGCCGACCGGATGATCCGCGAGCTCACCGGCAACTGGGGCATGCGGGTCGAGGACATCATCGTCGACTGCCTGACGTTCACCATCGGCACCGGCCAGGAGGAGTCGCGCCGCGACGCGCTGGAGACCATCGAGGCGATCCGCGAGCTGAAGCGCCTGCACCCGGGCGTGCAGACCACCCTCGGCCTGTCGAACGTGTCGTTCGGCCTCAACCCGGCCGCGCGCGTCGTGCTGAACTCGGTGTTCCTGCACGAGTGCGCCGACGCCGGGCTCGACTCGGCGATCGTGCACGCCTCCAAGATCCTGCCGATGGCGCGGATCCCGGAGGACCAGCGCAAGATGGCGCTGGACCTGCTCTACGACCGGCGGTCGGAGGGCTACGACCCGCTGCACCGGTTCATGGAGGCGTTCGAGGGCGTCGACACCGCCGCGCTGAAGGCCGACCGCGCCGCCGAGCTGCTCGGGCTGCCGCTGTGGGAGCGGCTCAAGGCCCGCATCGTCGAGGGCGAGCTGGACGGCCTGAGCGTCGACCTCGACGAGGCCCTCGCCGAGCGGCCCGCCCTGGAGATCGTCAACGACGTGCTGCTGGACGGCATGAAGACCGTCGGCGAGCTGTTCGGGTCGGGGCAGATGCAGCTGCCGTTCGTGCTCCAGTCCGCCGAGGTGATGAAGACCGCCGTCGCCTACCTCGAACCGCACATGGAGAAGACCGAGGACGGCGGCAAGGGCCGCATCGTCCTCGCCACCGTCAAGGGCGACGTCCACGACATCGGCAAGAACCTCGTCGACATCATCCTGTCCAACAACGGCTACGAGGTCGTCAACATCGGCATCAAGCAGCCGATGTCGTCGATCCTGGAGGCGGCCAAGAACGAGCGCGCCGACGTGATCGGGATGTCGGGCCTGCTGGTCAAGTCCACCGTGATCATGAAGGAGAACCTCCAGGAGCTGAACTCCCGGGGGCTCGCCGGCACCTGGCCCGTCCTGCTCGGCGGCGCCGCCCTCACCCGCGCCTACGTCGAGCAGGACCTCGCCGACCTGTTCGACGGCGAGGTCCGCTACGCCCGCGACGCGTTCGAGGGGCTGCGGCTGATGGACGCGTTCATGGCCGTCAAGCGCGGCGAGGCCGGCGCGGAGCTGCCGCCGCTGCGCGAGCGGCGGGTGAAGAAGGGCGCGACGCTCAAGGTCACCGAGCCCGAGGACATGCCCGCCCGCTCCGACGTCGCCGTCGACAACGCGCTGCCCGCGCCGCCGTTCCTCGGCGACCGGATCGTCAAGGGCATCCCGATGAACGACTACGCGGCGTTCCTCGACGAGCGCGCCACCTTCATGGGGCAGTGGGGCCTGAAGCCGGCCCGCGGCGGCGACGGCCCGTCCTACGAGGAGCTGGTCGAGACCGAGGGGCGGCCGAGGCTGCGGATGTGGCTCGACCGCGTCCAGACCGAGGGCCTGATCGAGGCGGCCGTCGTCTACGGCTACTTCCCGGCCGTGTCCGAGGGCGACGACCTGGTGATCCTCAACGAGGACGGCTCGGACCGGGAGCGGTTCACCTTCCCGCGCCAGCGCCGCGACCGGCACCTGTGCCTGGCCGACTTCTTCCGCCCGCGCGAGTCGGGCGAGACGGACGTGGCGGCGTTCCAGCTCGTCACGGTCGGGTCCAGGATCGCCGAGGCGACCGGCGAGCTGTTCGCCAAGAACGCCTACCGCGACTACCTGGAGCTGCACGGGCTGTCGGTGCAGCTCACCGAGGCGCTGATGGAGTACTGGCACGCCCGGATCCGGGCCGAGATCGGGTTCGGCTCCGAGGACTCCGGCGACGTCGAGGACTTCTTCAAGCTCGGCTACCGCGGCGCCCGGTTCTCGTTCGGGTACGCGGCCTGCCCCGACCTGGAGGACCGCGCGAAGCTCGTCCGCCTCCTGAGGCCGGAGCGGATCGGGGTGTCGCTGTCGGAGGAGCTCCAGCTCGTTCCCGAGCAGTCGGCGGACGCGCTGGTCGTGCACCACCCGGAGGCGAAGTACTTCAACACGTGACCGCCGCGCGGCGGGCCCCTGGAAGCCGCCGGGGGCCCGCCGCGGAACGTGACGTATCCTCTGTGGTTCTTTCGTCTGTGGGGGAGGAACGTGAGCGTGGGCGAGGACACCGGCCGGGGACTCCAGGCCGTCCTGTTCGACATGGACGGGCTGCTGATCGACTCCGAGCGGCTCTGGCTGGAGGTCGAGACCGAGGTCATGGCCTGGCTGGGCGGCACGTGGGGGCCCGAGCAGCAGGAGCAGCTCGTCGGCGGGTCCGTGGGGATCGCCGCGCGGCTGATGCTCGATCTGACGGGCGCGGACGTCCCGCCTGAGGAGGTCGCGCGGCGGATGGTGGACGGCATGGTCGAGCGGCTCAGCGCGTGCGTGCCGATGATGCCGGGCGCGAAGGAGCTGCTGGCCGAGGTCCGCGCGGCGGGGATGCCGTCGGCGCTGGTGTCCTCCAGCCACCGGCGGCTGATCGAGCCGGTGCTCGACGCGATCGGCCGCGAGCACTTCACGCTGTCGGTGGCGGGCGACGAGGTCGAGCGCACCAAGCCCGACCCGGCGCCGTACGTGAAGGCCACCGGACTGCTCGGGGCCGACCCCGGCCGCTGCGTGGTGCTGGAGGACTCCCCGAACGGCCTGGCCGCCGCCGAGGCCGCCGGATGCCGCACGGTCGCGGTGCCGGGGATGCTGCCGATCCCGGAGGCCCCCGGCCGCACGGTCGTGGCGTCCCTGCGCGAGGTCGACCTGGCACGGCTCGCGTCGCTGGTCGCCCCCGGCGCGGCCTGAGGCGCCGCCGTACGGGCCCGCCGTACGGGCCCGCCGTACGGGCCCCGCCGGACGGCCCCGCGCGGCCCGCGCGGCGTTCCGGAAACGGCGGGGCCGGGAAAGTTCCCACCTTCCATGATCTTCTACCGCTTCGACGTCGAACCGTTGCGGGACGTTGATCTGCCCGCGAGGCGGGCACGCGCCCCTCGGACGGCCGCGGTCGCGGTCTCGGCCGGGGGAAGGGTGCGGGCATCGCGGGTGTTACGGGCGTCAGGGGGAGGGCGCCGGTCCGCGCCGCCGGGAGGCGGGTACCGGACGGGCCCTGCCTCCTAGGGGGCGGACCCTAAGGGGCGGGTACCGCGCAGGGAGGAGGCGGTGCGCGCCACAAACCGTCCGCCGGTAGGAGCGGCATCGGGCGGGATACGTGTGACCATGGGGAGCAGCTGACCATGGGAGCAGCATCGTACGGATTGAGGGGCCGGCATGAGCGACGGAGTCATTTTCGCGATCAGCCTGGGGTCACCCTGCTGGGGCTGTTCGCCAGCTGGGGGGTCTACCGCCGCAAGGGCGCGGCGTCCGGGATGCGCGGCGCGGCGTGGTCGCTGGTCCCGGTCGCCGCCGCGATGACGGGGGTGACCGAGTTCTTCGTCGACCTGGCGTTCAGCCCCGTGAAGTGGGCGGGCGTGACGGTCGCGGGCCTCGCGGTGCTGCTGTACCTGACGTCCGGCGCGATGCTGAGCCGCCGCGACCCGGGCGCGGGCAAGGGCGGCAAGGCCGCGCCCGCGCCGAAGGAGCCGAAGGCCGCCAAGCGCAAGGGCGGCGGCGGGTCCCAGGGCGAGATCGGGCAGGGCGCGCCCGCGGGCATGGACCCGGACCTCGCGGAGATCGAGAAGATCCTCCGCGACCGCGGGATCCAGTGACCGGCGTTCACTGACCGGCGCGTCCGTGACCGGCCGCGGGACGGCCGTCCGGCGGCCGCTCGGCGGTGACCTCCAGACGAGCGGCGCGGCGGCCGGCGGGGCCGCCGCGCACCTTTCCGGCCATGCCGCGGGCCGGGACCTCTCCGCGCGAGGCGGGGGGCGTCCCGGCCCGTCTTTTGTGCGCGGAACCTCGCTGACCTGCGGATGATCGGTCTCAGAACGGACTCAGTCCGGTAAAGGTTCCTGGTCTAGACCGGTTTCGGCTTGCCGAGCACCCCGTCCGCCTACGTACTATTCGGGCGCTTTGTCCGATGTGTTGTCCGTATCACGTGTGCCCAAGATGACGACGAGATCACAAGTCAGAAACGGGTACTGGCGAGAGTCGCTTCACGGATGGACAGTCGTGCCCGAAGTACTAGGTTTCCCTCCAGCAAACGCGGCGTAACGGGCACGGGGGAGCGGACGATCTCCGCGGCCGCCTGGCGTTGCGCCGGCGGCAGCGTGGCCGAAGGGGTAGGAGGTACGGAGCGTGACCGCACCGATCGAGGTGTCCGGCTCGGATTCCGAAGCACAGCCGGACGCCGTCCTTGAGGGCGTCGGTCGCAAGGCGATCGAGGGACGATCCCTCGGGCAGATCGCGTGGATGCGGCTGCGGCGCGACAAGGTGGCCATCGGCGGCGGCTTCGTCGTCCTGCTCCTGATCATCGTGTCCCTGCCGGGCGTGACCCCGCTGCTCGCGGGCTGGTTCGGCAGCCCGCCGAACGAGTTCCACCAGAACCTGGTGGACGCGACGCTGGGCAGCCCCACCAAGCCGTTCGGCGGCGTGAGCGCCGACCACATCTTCGGCATCGAGCCCATCAACGGCCGCGACCTGTTCAGCCGCATCCTGTACGGCGCGCGGGTCTCGATCCTCATCGGCGTCCTCGCGACCCTGGTCTCGGTCGTGATCGGCACCGTGATGGGGATCATCGCCGGCTACTTCGGCGGGTGGGTCGACACCCTGATCGCCCGCACGATGGACGTCTTCCTCGCCTTCCCCCTGGTGCTGTTCGCGATCTCGCTGGTCGGCGTCATCCCGAACGACCTGTGGGGGCTGGAGGGCAACAACCTCCGCATCGCGATCCTGGTGTTCATCATCGGCTTCTTCAACTGGCCCTACATCGGCCGGATCATCCGCGGGCAGACGCTGTCGCTGCGGGAGCGGGAGTTCGTGGACGCGGCCCGCAGCATGGGCGCCCGCAACTCCTACATCCTGTTCAAGGAGATCCTGCCGAACCTGGTCGCGCCGATCCTGGTGTACTCCACGCTGCTCATCCCGACCAACATCCTCTTCGAGGCCGCCCTGTCGTTCCTCGGCGTCGGCATCAACCCGCCCGACCCCTCGTGGGGCGGGATGCTGTCGCAGGCCACCGAGCTGTACTCGGTCGCTCCTCACTTCGTGATCGTCCCCGGTCTCGCGATCTTCGTCACGGTCCTCGCCTTCAACCTGTTCGGCGACGGCCTGCGCGACGCCCTGGACCCACGAGCCCGTTGACCCCCGGCGAACGTCCGGTATTAGCGAAAGGGAACTGATGAGATCTCCCAAGGTGGTGACAGGCGCGACGGCCGGGTTCGTCGCACTGAGCCTGGGGCTGTCCGCCTGCGGTGGTGGCGACGACGGCGACGACAAGGGCGGCAGCGGCAAGTTCAACGCCGGCGCCACCGCCGTCGCGAACCCGTCCGACCACAAGGGCGGCGTGCTCAAGATGGCCCAGCCGGACGACTTCGAGTCGCTGGACCCGGCCAACATCTACTACGCCTACGGCCTCAACTTCGTCAGGCTGTTCTCCCGCACCCTGATGACCTACTCGTCCAAGCCGGGCATCGCCGGGACCGAGATGGTCCCCGACCTGGCCGAGGCCAAGGGCGTTCCGAGCGACGGCCAGAAGACCTGGACCTACAAGCTCAAGCGCGGCGTCAAGTACGAGGACGGCACCGAGATCAAGGCCAAGGACATCAAGTACGCGGTCGCGCGCACCTTCGACCGCGGCGTCCTGCACAACGGCCCGTCCTACTTCTCGCAGCTCCTGGCCGCCGAGGGCTACAAGGGCCCGTTCAAGGACAAGAACCTCGACGCCTTCAAGGGCGTCGAGACCCCCGACGACTACACGGTCGTGTTCAAGCTGAAGCGGCCCTTCAGCGAGTTCGACCAGGTCGTCGGCTTCAGCGGGCAGACCGCCCCGGTGCCGGCCGACAAGGACAAGGGCGTGCGCTACGGCATGCACCCGGTGTCCAGCGGCCCGTACAAGCTGGAGGCGGACTACCAGGCGAAGAAGGGCGGCACGCTCGTCCGCAACTCCAACTGGGACCCGTCGACCGACCCCAACCGCAAGCAGCTCCCGGACAAGATCGAGGTCCAGTCCGGGCTGAAGGCCGAGGAGATCGACAGCCGCCTGCTCGCGGGCACGGTGCAGGTCGACCTGCCGGGCTCGGGCGTCCAGGCCGCGGCGCGGCAGGAGATCCTGACCAAGCCGAAGCTGAAGGCCAACGCCGACAACCCGGTCGCGGGCTTCCACTGGTACCTGCCGATCAACACCAAGAACATCCCGAACGTCGACTGCCGCAGGGCGATCGTGTACGCGGCCGACCGCTCGGCGATGTACCGCGCCTACGGCGGTGAGGTCGGCGGCGTGATGGCCACGTCCATCCAGCCCCCGGCCATCCCCGGCCGCGACAAGGGCACGGACATGTTCACCAAGGCCGACCCGAACTTCACCGGCGACCCGACGCAGGCCAAGGCCGCCCTCGCCAAGTGCGGCAAGCCGAACGGGTTCTCCACGGTCATGACCTTCCGCAGCGACCGGCCGAAGGAGAAGGCGACCGCCGAGGCGCTGAAGCAGGCCCTCGACAAGGTCGGCATCAAGCTGGAGCTCAAGGGCTACCCGTCGGGCACCTACACCAACGAGCAGCTCGGCGCGCCGAAGTTCGTCGCCAAGGAGAACGTCGGCATCGGCACCTACGGCTGGCAGCCCGACTGGAGCACCGGCTACGGCTACCTCCAGCCGATCTCCGACGTCAAGGCGATCGTGCCCACGGGCAACGCCAACAACGCCGAGATCGACGACCCGCAGATCAACAAGATGTGGACCGACGTGACGGCGATCGCGGACCCGGCGCAGCGCGCCAAGGTCTACAACCAGATCGACGCCCGCATCCGGGACCAGGCGTACATCCTGCCGAACGTCTACGCCAAGTCGCTGCTGGTCCGTCCGCCGAACCTGACGAACGTGTACTTCCACCAGGGCTACGGCATGTACGACTACGCCAACCTCGGCGTCACCGGCTGAGCGCGGTTCCGCACTACCTGAGAGAAGGCAGGTGAAGGCATAGGGCGGCCGCCGGGGTCGATCCCCCGGCGGCCGCCCGCGCCGGACACTGTGGTCGCATTCATTGTTCGCCGCCTGCTGGGCGCGGTGGGGCTGCTCCTCATCATCAGCGCGGTGACGTTCGCCATCTTCTTCCTCGTGCCGAAGGCCGCGGGAGTCACCAGCGACGACCTCGCGGGTCGCTTCGCGGGCCGGCAGCCCGACGCCGCCACCCTGGCGGCCATCAAGGACCGGTTCGGGCTGGACGACCCCGTCCCGGTCCAGTACGGGAAGTACATCAAGTCGATCGTCGCGGGCGACACCTACGACACCGGCACCGAGAAGATCGACTGTCCGGCGCCCTGCCTGGGCTACTCGTTCCGGACCAACCAGTCGGTGCTGGACCAGATCCTCGACCGCGCGCCGGTCACCCTGATGATCACGCTCGGCGCCGCGGTGCTGTGGATCCTGGCCGGCGTGTCGATCGGCGTGATCTCCGCGCTGAAGCGCGGCACGATCTTCGACCGGGCCGCGATGAGCGTGGCGCTGGCGGGCGTGTCGCTGCCGGTGTTCTTCACCGGCCTGCTGTCGCTGGCGTTCGTGGTCCACAGCTGGAACCTGCTGCCGGAGGTGAACTACCGGGGGCTCGGCGACAACCCGTTCAACCTCCTGCTGCCGTGGATCTGCCTCGCGTTCCTCTACGCGGCGCTGTACGCGCGGCTCACCCGCGCGGGCATGCTGGAGACCATGAACGAGGACTTCATCCGCACGGCCCGCGCGAAGGGCCTGCCGGAGCGGACGGTCGTGGTCAAGCACGGCCTGCGCGCGTCGCTCACGCCGATCATGACCGTGTTCGGCCTGGACCTCGGGCTGCTGCTCGGTGGCGCGATCATCACCGAGAAGACCTTCTCCATCCCGGGTCTCGGCCAGCTCGCGCTGGACGGCATCTTCCAGAGCGACCTGCCGGTCGTGCTGGGCGCGACCATGACCGCCGCGCTGTTCATCGTCCTCGCCAACCTGGTCGTGGACATCCTGTACGGCGTGGTCGACCCGAGGGTGAGGCACAGCTGATGGCGGCGGACAAGCACGCTGCGGGCAAGCGGGCCGGGGCCGAGCGCGACGCGAAGGCCGCCGAGCTGATCAACGCGGTCCCGGGCGAGGAGGGCGGCGGGCGCGGCGCGCCGTCGGCCTTCCTGGAGGTCCGGGACCTGAAGATCCACTTCCCGACCGACGACGGGCTGGTCAAGTCCGTCGACGGCCTGTCGTTCCAGCTGGAGCGCGGCCGGACGCTCGGCATCGTGGGCGAGTCGGGCTCGGGCAAGAGCGTCACGAGCCTCGGCGTCCTCGGCCTGCACAACCGGCGCAACGCGAAGGTGTCCGGGGAGATCTGGCTGGACGGCCAGGAGATCGTCCAGGCGAGCCCGGACGAGGTGCGGCGGCTGCGCGGCCGGAAGATGGCGATGATCTTCCAGGACCCGCTGTCGGCGATGCACCCCTTCTACACGGTGGGCCACCAGATCATCGAGGCGTACCGGGTGCACAACGACGTCTCCAAGCAGGTCGCGCGCAAGCACGCGATCGACATGCTCGGCCGCGTCGGCATCCCGAAGCCGGACCAGCGGGTGGACGACTACCCGCACCAGTTCTCCGGCGGCATGCGGCAGCGCGCGATGATCGCGATGGCGCTGTCCTGCGACCCCGAGCTGCTGATCGCCGACGAGCCGACCACCGCGCTGGACGTCACGGTGCAGGCGCAGATCCTCGACCTGATCCGCGACCTCCAGCAGGAGTTCAACTCCGCGATCATCATGATCACCCACGACCTGGGCGTGGTCGCCGAGCTGTCGGACGACATCCTGGTGATGTACGCGGGCCGCTGCGCCGAGTACGCCTCGGTGGACGACGCGTTCCACCGGCCGCTGCACCCGTACACGTGGGGTCTGCTCGGCTCGATGCCGCGGCTGGACCGGGAGCGGACCGAGCGGCTGCTGCCGATCAAGGGGACGCCGCCGAGCCTGATCAACGTGCCGGACGGCTGCGCGTTCAACCCCCGGTGCGCCTACCGGGACCTCAACGACGGCAAGAGCACGACCGAGCGGCCGGAACTGCGCGAGCTCGAACCGGGGCACAAGGCGGCGTGCCATCTCCCGCTGGAAAGACGCCGGGAGATCTGGAACGACGAGATCGCGCCGAAGCTGTGACGAGCACGGGTGGGAACACTGTGAGCGAATCGAAGACGGCGGCCTCGGGCGCCGACACCGCCGCGTCCGCGGCCGGGAAGCCGGCGCCGAAGCCGACCGGCGAGCCGTTGCTGGAGGTCGAGAACCTCGGCAAGCACTTCCCGGTGACGGCCGGGATCCTGCGCCGCCAGGTCGCGGCGGTGAAGGCCGTCGACGGGGTGTCGTTCTCGGTCCGCAAGGGCGAGACGCTCGGCGTGGTGGGCGAGTCGGGCTGCGGCAAGTCCACCACCGGCCGGATGATCATGCGGCTGCTGGCGCCGAGCTTCGGGAAGATCACCTTCGAGGGCAACGACATCACCTCGATGTCGCAGGGGCGGCTCCGGCCGCTCCGCCGCGACCTCCAGATGATCTTCCAGGACCCGTACTCGTCGCTGAACCCGCGCAAGACGGTCGGCGCGATCGTCGGGGCCCCGTTCCGGCTCCAGAGCATCGAGACCGAGAACGGGGTGAAGAAGGCCGTCCAGGAGATCCTGGAGATGGTCGGCCTGAACCCCGAGCACTACAACCGCTATCCGCACGAGTTCTCGGGCGGCCAGCGGCAGCGCATCGGGATCGCGCGCACGCTCGCGCTCAAGCCGAAGCTGATCGTGGCCGACGAGCCGGTGTCGGCGCTGGACGTGTCGGTGCAGGCCCAGGTCGTCAACCTGCTGGAGGACCTCCAGGACGAGCTCGGCCTGACGTACGTGGTGATCGCGCACGACCTGTCGGTGGTGCGGCACATCGCCGACCGGGTCGCGGTCATGTACCTCGGCAAGCTGGTGGAGATCGCCGACCGCACCGACCTGTACGAGCGGCCGATGCACCCGTACACCAACGCGCTGCTGTCGGCGGTGCCGGTGCCCGACCCGTCCAAGCGGGGCGAGCGCAACCGGATCCGGCTCCAGGGCGACGTGCCGAGCCCGCTCGACCCGCCGCCCGCGTGCCGGTTCCACACCCGCTGCTGGAAGGCGCAGGACATCTGCAAGCAGGTGGAGCCGCCGCTGGTGGAGCTGAGCCCGGGGCACCAGGCCGCGTGCCACTTCCCGGAGAACACCACGGTCAGCGCGACCGACGAGGTCGCCAAGGCCGCGGTGGCGCCCGGCACGGCCGCCGCGCCGGCCGCGCCCGCCGACGACGCGCCGGCGGAGAGCTGAGCGGACCGCGCCGCCGCCTCTGACGGCGGCGCCCGGCGCGCCTCCCGCGCCGTACGGGCCCGGACCTGCGAGGTCCGGGCCCGACCCGTATTCGCGCCGCCCCGCCGTCGCGCCGCCCCGCCGTCGCTCAGCGGCCGGCCTCGGCGGGCGTCGTCTGGGCGAGCGCGTCGCCCAACGGCGTGCGGCGGTACAGCACCTCGCGGCCGTTCCGCGACTTCTCCAGCAGCCCCGCCCGGCGCAGGACGGCGAGATGGTCGCCGACGGCGCCGGGCGCCATGCCGAGGGCCCGCGCGGTACGCGTCGTTCCGGCGGGCTCCTCCAGGGCCAGCAGGATCCGCGCGCGGGCGCGCCCGAGCAGGTCGGCGAGCGCGCCCGGCGGCACGGGCGGCGCGGCCTCCCAGAGGGCCGCGATGCCGCGGGCCGGATAGATCAGGGCGTTCGGCCACGGCTCCTCGGTGTACGCGGCGATGTGCGGCCACACGAACACCGACGGGACGAGCAGCAGCCCGCGCCCGCCGAGCGGGACCCGCGCGCCGGACTTCGTGCGCAGCAGCTCGATCCCGCCGTCGCGCCACCGCACCCGGGGGTGCAGGTCGCGGAGGGCGGCCTCCCAGCCGCCGCGGCTGAGCCGCCCGGCGCGGTGCAGGACGTCGCTCTCGCAGAGCGCGCGGAGCCGCGGCCAGTCGGCGGCGAGCAGCGCGTCCCAGGCGGCCTCCAGCGCGTCCGCGGCCCGCGCGGTGACGTCGGGGGACTCCAGGACGTCCAGCACGCGCCGGTCGGCGACCGCGCGCCCGGCGAGGGCCTCGGCGATCTCCCGCCGCGCGACGTCCAGGGGCGTGGCGCGGACGCGGGCGAGGTCGCCGTCGACGCTCTGCGCGAGGCCGTCCGGGGGAGGGGCGGTGAACGCGGCGCCGGTGCGCGGGGTCTGGAGCGCGAGGACGGCGTCGAGGTCGGTGCCCGCCCGCAGCCGCCGGTACGCGGGCAGCAGCCGCCTCCTCCACGCGGCGGGCAGGGAGTGCGAGCCGACGCCCGACAGCGCGCGCAGCAGGCCGTCGAGCTCGAACAGCGGCGACAGCGCGAACCGGCTGTGCAGCAGGTCCTCGGCGCCCGCCTCGAAACGGATCACGCCCCGACCCTACGCCGTGGGACGTAACGTTGGCGCCCGGCGGGCCCCGGGCCCCACAGTGGCCGGATGGTGACGACCGAACCGGGCGCTCCCGGCCGCGCACCGCGCCGCGCCACGTACCGCGACGCGCTCGCCGAGCCGCGCTTCCGGGTGCTGTTCGCGACCCGCACGGTCGCGATCGCGGCGGACACGCTGCGGGTGCTCGCGCTGTCGGTCCTGGTGTACGGGCGGACGGGCTCGCCGCTGCTGGCGTCGGCGGCGTTCGCGGCGGGCTTCCTGCCGCAGCTCGCGGGCGGGGCGCTGCTCGGGGCGCTCGCCGACCGGATGCGGCCCCGGCGGCTGATCGCCGCCGCGTACGCGCTGGAGGCCGCGGCGGCGCTGGTCCTCGCGCTGCTGGACCCGCCGGTCGCGGCGGCGCTGGCGCTGGTGGCGCTGATCGCCTGCGCGACGCCGCTGTTCGCGGGCGCGTCGAACCGGCTGGTCGCCGACGTCCTCACCGGCGACGCGTACGTGCTGGGCCGGTCGCTGATGACGATCGCGTCGGCGGCGGCGCAGCTTCTCGGGCTGGCGTTCGGGGAGTCGCGGTCGCGGCGCTCGGCCCCCGCCACGCGCTGCTCGCCGCCGGGGCGGCGCACCTGCTGGCGGCGCTGCTGGCCCGGTTCGGGCTGCCGGACCTGCCCGCGCCCCCGCGCGCGGAGGCGCGGTCGCTGGTGGGGGAGAGCTTCACCGGGAGCGTGCGGCTCCTCGCCGACCCGGCCGTCCGCGCGCTGCTGCTGGCGCAGTGGCTGCCCCCGGCGTTCGTGGCGGGCGCGGAGAGCCTCCTCGTGCCGTACGCGGCGGTGCGCGGCTACCCGGAGGGGACGGCGGCGCTGCTGATGGGCTGCTCGGCGGGCGGGATGCTGCTCGGCAACGTCGCGGGCGCCCGGCTCCTCACCCCCGCCGCCAGGGAACGGCTCGTCGTCCCCCTGATGGCGATGTTCGGCGTGCCGCTGCTGCCGCTGGCGCTGGACGTCCCCGCGGCGCTCGCGGCGCTCCTGATGCTGCTGACGGGCGCGGGCTTCGCGTACGAGCTGGGGATCCAGCGGCCCTTCGTGGACGCCCTGCCCGAGGACGGCAGGGGCCAGGCGTTCGGCCTGCTGTCGACGGGCCTGATGACGTTGCAGGGAACGGGCCCGCTCGTCCTCGGCGGGGTGGCGGAGTTCGTCCCCGTGGGCGGGACGCTGGCCGTCGCGGGCGCGTGCACGCTGGTGATCGCGCTGCTCCTCCGCGCCCCGCTCACGCGCGCCCGGACCGTCCCGGCGCCCGAGCCTGAACCCGCGCCGGCCCCTGCGACGGTGGAGCCGCGCGAGGCGTCGTGAACGGTCCGGGGAAGCGGCAGGGCTCCCCGCCGCTCCGGTGTGGCGGAGGCGGCGGGGAGCCCTGGGCCCGTTCCCGGGTCACTCGCTGGAGATGGCCTTCAGGACGTCCATCCGCCCGGCCCGCCACGCCGGCCACAGCGCGGCCAGCACGCCGATGACCGCGGCGACGAGCAGGTAGGCGACCAGCGTCCCGTACGGCACGGCCAGCTCGCTCAGCCCGTCGTCCTTCAGGGACTGCTGGACGGCCGCGCCGAACGCGACGCCGATGCCCATGCCGAGCACCGCCCCGAACACCGCGATCACGATCGACTCGACCCGGATCATCCGGCGGAGCTGGCGGCGGCTGATGCCGATCGCGCGCAGCAGCCCGATCTCCCGGGTCCGTTCGATCACCGACAGCGCCAGGGTGTTGACCACCCCGACCGCCGCGATGATCACCGACATGACCAGCAGGATCGTCAGGAACGACACGAACGCGTCCACCTGCTTGCGGGCGTCCTTCTTCAGCGCCGCCTGGTCGGACACCTTGAGGTTCGGGTAGTCCTTCAGGGTGCTCTCGATCGCCGTCTTGGTCGCCGCGTCGGTGCTCGCCGCGTTGACGATCACGACGTCGACCTCGGGGCGGGCGGTGTGCGCCCGGTACACCGACTCGGGGATCACGCGCGGCCCGATGATGTCGCTCTTGGCGTAGATCCCGGTGACCTTGAGAATCTGCGTCCGGCCGTCGGTGAACTGCACGGGCACGTTGCTCCCGACCGTCCACTTCTGCTTCTTGGCCGAATCCTCGTCGACCATCATCCCGTCGCGGCCTAGCGTCGCCGTCCCCGACTTCACCTCCAGCTTCGCGGCCGACTTGATCGTGGCGGCGCTGCCCGCGATGTACGACGCCTTCCTGCCGTTGATCTTCGCGTCGCCCGCGAACATCGGCGTCGCGTCGTCCACGCCCGGCGTGCCCGCGACCTTCTTCGCGACCTCCTCGCCGATGCCTCCGCCGCCGTCGGGCTGGATGAGGTAGTCGGCGCCGAACTGCTTGTCGACCTGCGACTCGATCGAGGTGCGCATCGAGGCGCCCATCACGTTCACCACCGTGATCAGCGCGAGGCCGATCATCAGCGCGGCGGCGGTCGCGGCGGTGCGGCGCGGGTTGCGCAGCGCGTTCTGCTGCGCGAGCCGTCCCGGCGTGCCCAGCACCTTGGCGAACGGCGCCGACAGCACCCGCACCACCGGCACGCTGATCACCGGCGCGAGCATCGCGATGCCGATGAACACCAGGAACGCGCCGACGCCGACCAGGGCGACCGGGTTGCCGCCGCCCCCGCCGAGGCCGACGCCGACCAGCGCCGCGCCGATCAGGACGAGCAGCCCGCCGAGCGCCACCCGGATCCGCAGCGACCGCTGCGGCAGCGCCACGTCGTCGCGCATCGCCGCGACCGGCGGGATCTTCGCGGCGCGCCGCGCCGGGAAGTACGCCGACGCCACCGTGACGAGGATCCCGATCGCGTACGACGAGACCACCGGCGTCGCGGTGAACACCAGCGACGCGTCGCCCATCTGGCTCTGGAGCAGCGCCGCCAGGCCCGCGCCGGCCGCCAGGCCGAACGTGGAGCCGACGAAACCGACCGCGACGGCCTCGCCGATCACCGCCCGCGTCACCTGCGGGCGCCCGGCGCCGATGGCGCGCAGCAGCGCCAGCTCCCGGGTGCGCTGCGCGACCAGCATCGAGAAGGTGTTGAAGATGATGAACGCCCCGACGAAGATCGAGATCAGCGCGAACACCAGCAGGAACGTCCGGAAGAAGCCCATGAACTCGGCGACGTCGCTCTTGCTCTCCTCGCGGAGCTTCTCGCCGGTGACCGCCTCCATCCCGGCCGGCAGCACCTTCGCCACGCGGTCGCGCAGCTCGGCCTCGCCCGGTCCGGTCGTGCCCATCTCGATGTCGCTGAAGTAGCCGGGCTTCAGCAGCAGCCGCTGCGCGGTCGGGGTGTCGAACGCGGTGACGGTCGCGCCCATCATGTTCCCGATGTCGATCAGCCCGACGACCCTCATCCGCTGCGGCGGCCCCGCCGTCACGATCTTGACGGTGTCGCCGACCGCGAACCGGCCCTTCTCGGCCGTCCCGGTGTCGAGCGCCACCTCGGCCGGCCCGTTCGGCGCCCGGCCCGACTTCATGTCGTAGGTGCCGCTGCCGGGCGTCCAGGAGGTGCCGAGCTGCGGCGGCCCCTGCCCGCCGCCGATCAGCTTGCCGTCCCGGCCGACGACCGCCGCGTACCCGTTGACGTTGCCGACCGGGTTCTTCACGCCCGGGA
Organism: Actinomadura sp. J1-007; assembly: GCF_009793335.1. Taxonomy (GTDB): domain Bacteria; phylum Actinomycetota; class Actinomycetes; order Streptosporangiales; family Streptosporangiaceae; genus Spirillospora; species Spirillospora yumaensis. Next base: position 926,637 of record NZ_WING01000002.1, read on the forward strand.
CGGCCTTGACCTTCTCCAGCACCGACGCCGGGACGGGCCGCGCCGCCGCGCCGTCGTCGTCGGCGTCCACGACCTTCTGGGCCCGCACGTCCACCGCGACGTTCTTGCCGATGTCGTCGAAGAGGTCGTCGAACTGCCGGTTCATCGTGTCGGTGAAGATGAGCGTCCCGGCGACGAACGCCACGCCGAGGATCACCGCCACCGCGGTCAGGACGAGCCTGATCTTGTGCGCCGCGAGGTTGCGGAGCGTGACCTTCCCCATCATCGGGCGCCGACCCCCGGCAGCTCGAAGCCCTTCATGCGCTCCAGCACGCGCTCGGCGGTCGGCTCGGTCATCGTGTCGACGATCTGCCCGTCGGTCAGGAACAGCACCTGGTCGGCGTACGCCGCCGCCGTCGGGTCGTGCGTCACCATCACGATCGTCTGGCCCATCCGGCGCACCGAGTCGCGCAGGAACCCGAGCACCTCGGCGCCCGAGCGCGAGTCGAGGTTGCCGGTCGGCTCGTCCGCGAAGATGATCTCCGGCCGGCTGGCCAGGGCCCGCGCGCACGCGACGCGCTGCTGCTGCCCGCCCGACAGCTCCGTCGGGCGGTGCTTCAGCCGCGGGCGCAGCCCGACCGTGTCGATGACCTGGTCGAGCCACTGCCTGTCGGGCTTGCGGCCGGCGATGTCCATCGGCAGCGTGATGTTCTCCAGCGCGGTCAGCGTCGGCACCAGGTTGAACGCCTGGAAGACGAAGCCGACCTTGTCGCGGCGCAGCCGCGTCAGGTGCTTGTCCTTGAGCCCGGTGACCTGCGTGTCGCCGATGAACACCTGGCCCGAGTCGACCGAGTCGAGCCCGGCCATGCAGTGCATCAGGGTGGACTTGCCGGACCCGGACGGGCCCATGATCGCGGTGAAGCGGCCGCGGGGGATGCCCACGGTCACCCCGTCGAGGGCGACGACCTGGGCGTCGCCGTGGCCGTAGACCTTGGCGACCTGATGGGCCCGTGCGGCGAAGTCGCCCGCCCCGGGCGCGGGGTGCGCGTCAGCGGTCGGTGGGGCGGTGTTCGTCACGTGAACTCCCCTGTCTGCGGTAGAACGCGAAAGATGTGGACGGGGGACCGCGGTTTCCCCCGCCGCGATCCCTAACCCAGAACAGTAGAAGTCCGAAATGCCAGAAGGATGCACCCGGGGGACCGGATTCCCGCTCCACCCTCCGCATGAGGGCCCCCACCCGCGATCGTCCTACTGGAGTAGGGGGCCTATGACTGTGGTCCGGGTCGCCTCAGGGACGTTCCGGCCGCCGCCTCAGGGACGGCCGCCGTCCTCCGCGTCGTCCACCCTGCGAGGCCGCCACGTCACCACTCGGGGGAACGCGCCCCGCCGCCTCAGGGCCCGGCCGCGCAGAGGACACGCGAAACCCACCGGCTCACCCAGAAGGGGAAGGGGGAGTCGCTGCGGGAGGACGTGTCGCTCCCGCGGCGGGGGGGTCAGCTCTGGCCGGGGCGGCTCAGACCCGTCTCGTACGCGTACACGACGGCCTGCACGCGGTCGCGCAGGCCGAGCTTCGCCAGGACGTTGCCGACGTGCGTCTTGACCGTCGTCTCGCTGACGACGAGCTCGGCGGCGATCTCGGCGTTCGACTGGCCCCGCGCGACGTGCGACAGCACCTCGCGCTCGCGCTCGGTGAGGGTGCTCAGGCCGGGCGGCGGCGACGCGTCGCGGACGGCGGGCAGCCGCGTGGCGAACTTGTCGAGCAGCCGCCGCGTCACCGACGGCGCGACGATCGCGTCGCCCTGCGCGACGATGCGGATCGCCGTCACCAGGTCCTCCGGCGGCGAGTCCTTCAGCAGGAACCCGCTCGCGCCCGCCCGCACCGCCTCGATCACGTACTCGTCCAGGTCGAACGTGGTGAGGATCAGCACCCTCGGGTCGTGCGACGCCGCCTCCTCGCGGATGATCCGCCGCGTCGCCTCGATCCCGTCGACGCCCGGCATCCGGATGTCCATCAGCACCACGTCCGGCAGCAGCGAGCGGGTCATCTCCACCGCCGCCGCGCCGTCGCCCGCCTCGCCGACCACCGCGATGTCGGGCTCGGCCTCCAGGATGAGCTTGAAGCCCGTCCGCAGCAGCGGCTGGTCGTCCACGAGCAGCACCCGCACGGTCGTCATCGACTCGCCCCGCCCCGGCCCGCCGGGAACCGGTCCCCACTCGTGATCATCGTTCCCGCTCCTCGCTCGCGCCGCTCATGGCCAATCTATGCCCGCCGGGCCGCACCCGCGCCCCGAGGGCCCGCTACGCCTCCAGCGGGAACCTCGCCCGCACGCCGAACCCGCCGCCGACCCGCGGGCCGATCCTCAGCTCGCCGCCGTACAGCGCGACCCGCTCGTACATCCCGACCAGGCCGTGCCCCGGATTGTCGCCGTTGTCGGCCATGATCGTCGCGGTGCCGCGCCCGTCGTCCTCGATCTCGACCGTCAGGTCCGCGTCGGTGTAGTACAGCCGCACCCACGCGCGGGCCTGCGACCCCGCGTGCTTGAGGGTATTGGTCAGCGCCTCCTGGATCAGCCGGAACGCCGCGACGTCCACCCCGGGCGACGGCGTCCGTGCCTCGCCCTCGATCCAGAGCTGCACCGCCAGGCCCGTCTCCCGGACGTGGTCGAGCAGCTCCCCGAGGTCGCCGAGGCCGGGCTGCGGCGCCAGCTCGCGCCCCGCGGACTCGGCGTCGCGGTCGGTGCGCAGCACCCCGACGATCCGCCGCATCTCGCTCAGCGCCGTACGGCCGACCTCCTCGATCGTGGACATCGCCTCCCGCGCGCTGCCCGCGTCCCGGTCGATGATCCGCCGCGCCGCGCCCGCCTGCACCGTCATCACGCTCACGTGGTGCGCGACCACGTCGTGCAGCTCCCGCGCGATCCGCGACCGCTCCTCGATCCGCGCCGCGCGCGCGTCGGTGCCGCGCGCCCGCTCCAGCCGCGCCGCGCGGTGCTCCAACTCCGCGAAGTACGCCCGCCGCAGCCGCAGGTTGCGGCCGAGCACCCACACCCCCGCCACGAGCGCGCAGTTGGTCACGATCACGATCAGCGACAGGTGCCCCGGCATCGCGACCAGCGTCACGAAGAAGTAGACGAACGCCACCATCCCGCCGAGCGCGCTGTGCGCCAGCCCCCGGTGCACCGCCACGCTGTAGACCGCCACCAGGAACGCCACCACCCCCGGGATCGAGGGCGGGTAGTCCCGGACGGCCATGGCGATCTCGCCGGCGATGATGAACAGCAGCACCGTCACCGGGTACCGCTGCCGGAACGTCAGCGCCATCGTCACCGCCGCCACCAGCAGCCCGTTGACCAGGTCCGGATCGGTGAACCGCGGCGAGCCGTCGGACGCATCCTGGAGGTAGTGCTGCGGGAGCCCCACCAGCAGCAGGCCCGCCGCGATGAGCGCGTCGGTGACCTGCGGACGTACCTGGAGCCAGGCACGGAATGCGTGGAGACCACGGATGCGGGGTGACACAATTCTCACCCTAGGAGGTCGTGCCAGGTGGCGAGCCCTCCTGAACGCGGATCTGCGATCCTCCCCAAGGAGGACCCATTCCACCCGCACGGGCCATACGGCCCCCCGCCCAGCACCCCTCCCGCTCAGCGCCCCCCCACAATCAGAGCCCCCGCGCCAGACCCTCCCCGCGGCCGGCGACCGTCACGACAGACCATCCACACGGTCAGCGCTCCGTCCGGCCAGCGAACCCTCAGCGTCCCGTGCGGCCAGTGCCCCCTACGCTCCGCGGCGTAAACCGGCCGTCGTGGCGGGCGCTCCGTGTGGTCGGCGCTTTGTGCGGCGAGCGGTCCCGGCGGTTGGCGTCCTATCCGGTCGGCGCCCCTTGCGGTCGGCGCCCCTTGCGGTCGGCGGCCCTTGCGGTCGGCGCTTGTCGCGGGCAGGGGGTGGGGCGGTCGGCGGGCCGTGTGGTTCGAGGGGGGCGGGGCTGGGGTTAGAGGTCGTCGCGTTCGCGGGCGGCGGTCTCCAGGTCGGCGGGGACGGGCGGACGACCGGGACGACGGGGAGCGGCGGGGGAGTGCCCCGAACGACGGGCAGCGGGACTTGTGGTCGCACCAGTCGCACAGGCGGCTCGTACGGGGGCGCCACTCGCCGGTGTCCATCGCCCGCCGGATCGCCTCCCACAGCGCCTCGACCTTGCGCCGGGTCGCCCGCAGGTCGGCCTCGTCGGGCTCGTAGCGCAGCACCTCGCCGTTGCCCAGGTACATGAGCTGGAGCAGCCTCGGCACGCGGCCCTGCAACCGCCACAGCACCAGCGCGTAGAACTTCATCTGGAACAGCGCCCGCGCCTCGAAGTCGGCGCGCGGGGCCGTGCCCGTCTTGTAGTCGACGATCCGCACGTCGCCCGTCGGCGCCACGTCGACCCGGTCGATGAAGCCGCGCAGCCGCAGCCCCGAGTCGAGCACCGTCTCCACGAACAGCTCGCGGTCGGCGGGCTCCAGCCGGGTCGGGTCCTCCAGCGTGAAGTAGCGCTCGACCATCCGCCGCGCCTCGTCGAGCCATCCGGCCCGTTCGGCCTCGCCCTCGGCGCCGTCCTCGAACAGCGTCGCCAGCTCCGGCTCGGCCTCCAGCAGGCGGTCCCACTGCGGTCCCAGCAGATCCAGCGCCGCCGCCACCGTGCGGTCGCCGGTCGGCAGGTCGTACAGCCGCTCCAGCACCGCGTGGACCAGCGTGCCGCGGGCCGCCGCCGGGCTGGGCCGCTCGGGGATCTTGTCGATCACCCGGAACCGGTACAGCAGCGGGCAGGTCATGAAGTCGCCCGCCCGGGACGGCGACAGGGAGCCCGTCGCCTCCACGCCGCCGCTGCCGATGGTCTGCGCGCCCGCCTCGCTGCCGGCCTCGGTGGTCGTCATGGGCAGCAGCGTAGGCGACGCCTCCGACGAAAGCCCGCACCCCGCCCCCGGCGGGCGGGGGGCCCGGGGCCGTAGCATCGACAACGTGACAGACAGCGCACCTCCGACCCAGGGCGGCAGGCCCGCCGGCGACCGGCGCCACGACGACGGCGTTCCCCGCGACGCCGCGGTGCCCGCCACCGAAGGCCCCGCCGGGGTGCCCCCGGGCGGTACGGCGCCCGGCGGCGGAGGGCCCGGCGGCCCCGGCCCGGACCGTTCCGGCCCGGACGGCAGCGGACCGGAGGGCGCGGGACCGGGCGGGACGAGCCCGGCAGGGAACGGGCCCGGCGGCCCCGGCCGAGGCGGCCGAGGGGACGGCGGCGGTCCCGCGGGGCGTCCCGGCCTGTCCATGGGGCGCGTGTTCGGCGTCCCCGTCTTCGTGTCCCCGAGCTGGTTCCTGGTCGCCGTCCTCGTCACCGTGATGTTCGAGGGCCAGGTCAACGGCGTCATCGACCGGCCCGCCAGCTACCTCGTCGCGTTCACCTACGCCGTCCTGCTGTACGGCTCGGTGTTCGTGCACGAGCTCAGCCACGCCGTCACGGCCCGCGTCCTCGGCCTGCCCGTCCGCTCGGTCACGCTGCACATCCTCGGCGGCGAGACGTCCATCGAGCGCGAGGCGCCCACGCCCGGCCGCGAGTTCCTCATCGCGTTCGCCGGGCCGCTCACCAACCTGGTCCTCGCCGGGCTCGGCCTCCTCGCGCACGCCGTCCTGCCGCTGTCGGACGTCGCGCTGCTGCTCGTCGACGCCCTCACCTTCGCCAACCTGCTCGTCGGCGTGTTCAACCTGCTGCCCGGCCTGCCCCTGGACGGCGGGCGCCTCGTCCGCGCCGCCGTCTGGAAGGTCACCGGCCGCGCCCGCAACGGCGCCGTCTTCGCCGGCTGGGTCGGCCGCGGCGTCGCCGTCCTCTGCCTCGTCGCCGGCGCCTACCTCGCCACCGACCGCGGCGCGGGCACCGACACCGACTCCGGCGCGGGCTTCGGCTGGCTCGCGCTGCTGTGGTCCGCGCTCGTCGCCTCGTTCATCTGGGTCGGCGCGACGCAGGCCATCCGCGCCGAACGGGTCCGCGACCGCATCCCGCTCCTCCAGGCCCGCCGCCTCGCGCGCCGCGCGACCCTCGTCACCGCCGACGTCCCGCTCGCCGAGGCCGTGCGCCGCGCCCAGGAGGAACGCGCCGGAGCCATCGTCATCGTCGACCACGACGGACGCCCCCTCGGCCTCGTCAACGAGAAGGCCGTCACCGCCACCCCGGCGCAGCGCCGCCCCTGGGTCTCCGTCGGCGACCTGTCGCGCGGGCTCGAACCCGACCTGTCCCTCCCCGCCGACCTGTCCGGCGAGGAGCTCATCGTCGCGCTCCGCCGCGCGCCCGCCTCCGAGTACCTGCTCGTCGAACCCGACGGCCGCGTCTACGGCGTCCTCGCCGTCGCCGACGTCGACCGGGCGTTCGCGGGCGTCTGACCACCGCCGCCGCCCGCGTTCCCGACGCGGCCGCGGCGGCTACCGGACGGGCCCGAGGCGGCTCCGGCACCGGCCTGAGGACGCCTCCGCCGCCGCTAGCCTTGAGGCTCATGAGCGAACCCCAGCGGGAACCGACCCGGACCGACCCCGCACCCTCCACCGGACGCATCCCGCACGGCCCGTTCCGTCCCGGAGACCAGGTTCAGCTCACCGACCCCAAGGGCCGGATCAACACGATCACGCTCCAGCCCGGCAAGGACTACCACTCCCACAAGGGCTCCATCCCCCACGACGCGATCATCGGCAGCCCCGAGGGGTCGGTCTTCCGCTCCAGCGGCGGCACCGAGTACCTCGCCTTCCGGCCCCTGCTCGCCGACTTCGCCGTGCGGATGCCGCGCGGCGCGGCCGTCGTCTACCCCAAGGACGCGGCCCAGATCGTCGCGATGGCCGACATCTTCCCCGGCGCCCGCGTGGTCGAGGCCGGCGCCGGATCCGGCGCCCTGAGCTGCTTCCTGCTGCGCGCCGTCGGCGAGCACGGCCTGCTGTCGTCGTACGAGCGCCGCCCCGACTTCGCCGAGGTCGCCCGTTCCAACGTCGAGAAGTTCTTCGGCGGCCCCCACCCGTCCTGGCGCCTCACCGTCGGCGCCCTGGAGGACTCCCTCGCAGAGGACGAGGTCGACCGCGTCGTCCTCGACATGCTCGCGCCCTGGGAGTGCCTCGACGCGGTCGCCAAGGCGCTCATCCCCGGCGGCATGGTCTGCGCCTACATCGCCACCACCACGCAGATGTCGCGCGTGGTGGAGGACCTGCGCGCCCACGGCGCGTTCGCCGAGCCGTACGCGTTCGAGACCATGCTGAGGTCCTGGCACGTCGAGGGGCTCGCCGTCCGCCCCGACCACCGCATGGTCGGCCACACCGGGTTCCTCGTCACGGCCCGCCGCCTCGCCGACGGCGTCACCCCGCCCGTCCGCCGCCGCCGTCCCGCCAAGGGCGCCCAGCCCGAACCCGCCGCGCCCGCCAAGGCCGCCGGTGCCGCGGCCGCCGCGCCCGCCGCCGAGGACGCCGCGCCCGACGGCGTCGCTGAGTTCTAGATCACATCGCCGCGGGCGGGCCGGGCGGCCACGCCCCCGCCCGCCCCCGGCGACCGCGCCGTGACAACGAATTCACAACGCGGCGGCCACCCCGCCGAACCGGACCCCCGCCTGCCCCGGAGGCGCCGGAACATCCACCGCGCCCCGCCCGGAACAGGCGTTTTCCATGCCATCCGGTACCCGCAGCCCGCCCGCTCCGCCGCAGGCCCGCGCCCGCGCACGCCCTCGCGGGAGGCCCGCCACGACACGAGTACCGAATGGGCAGGTTACGGAAGCCCTCCAGATAGGTAGGGTCTCAGTAGGTCGTCGGCTCTCTTCGTGAGGAGGTGACGGGGCGTGGCCGCTCGTGACGATGCTGGGGCGCGCAGGGCGCAGCACGACAAGGAGGTCAAGGACCTTCAGACGCAGATGTCCTTCTTGGAGGAGGAGATCTCCGTGCTGCGCCGGAAGCTCGCGGAATCCCCGCGCCAAGTAAGGGTTCTTGAAGAACGCCTCCATGAGGCACAGGCCAACCTGGCCGCAGTGACGGGTCAGAACGAGCGTCTCGTAGCGACCCTCAAAGAGGCTCGCGAACAGATCGTGGCGCTCAAGGAGGAGGTCGACAGGCTGGCGCAACCCCCTTCCGGATTCGGGGTCTTCCTGGAGACCCGCGACGATGGAACGGTCGACATCTTCACCGGCGGGCGCAAGCTCCGCGTGAACGTCAGCCCGGCCGTCGACGTGGACGAACTTCAGCGTGGCCAAGAGGTCATGCTCAACGAGGCACTGAACGTCGTCGAAGCCCTGGAGTTCGAGGAGCAGGGCGAGGTCGTCATGCTCAAGGAGCTCTTCGACGACGGTGAACGGGCCCTGGTGATCGCGCACGCCGACGAGGAGCGCGTGATCAAGCTGGCCGAGCCGCTGCGCGGCGTCCCCCTCCGGGCGGGCGACTCGCTGATGCTCGAACCGCGGTCCGGATACGCGTACGAGAAGATCCACAAGGCGGAGGTCGAGGAGCTCGTCCTCGAAGAGGTCCCCGACATCTCCTACGACGAGATCGGCGGCCTCGGATCGCAGATCGAGATGATCCGCGACGCCGTGGAGCTGCCGTACCTGCACGCGGACCTGTTCCGCGAGCACCAGCTCCGCCCCCCGAAGGGCGTGCTGCTGTACGGGCCCCCGGGTGCGGCAAGACGCTCATCGCCAAGGCCGTCGCCAACTCCCTGGCCAAGAAGGTCGCGGAGCAGACCGGCGCCGAGGGCAAGAGCTTCTTCCTCAACATCAAGGGCCCCGAGCTCCTCAACAAGTACGTCGGCGAGACCGAGCGGCACATCCGCCTGGTCTTCCAGCGGGCGAGGGAGAAGGCGTCCGCCGGCACCCCGGTGATCGTCTTCTTCGACGAGATGGACTCCATCTTCCGCACCCGCGGCTCCGGCGTGTCCTCCGACGTCGAGAACACCATCGTCCCGCAGCTGCTCAGCGAGATCGACGGCGTCGAGGGCCTGGAGAACGTCATCGTCATCGGCGCCTCCAACCGCGAGGACATGATCGACCCCGCGATCCTGCGGCCGGGCCGGCTGGACGTCAAGATCAAGATCGAGCGTCCGGACGCCGAGGCGGCCAAGGACATCTTCTCGAAGTACATCCTGAGCGGCCTCCCGCTCCACCCCGACGACGTCAAGGAGCACGACGGCTCCGACGCGGCCACCGTCGACGCGATGATCCAGCGCGTCGTCGAGCGGATGTACTCCGAGACCGAGGAGAACCGCTTCCTGGAGGTCACCTACGCCAACGGTGACAAGGAGGTCCTGTACTTCAAGGACTTCAACTCCGGGGCCATGATCCAGAACATCGTCGACCGGGCCAAGAAGATGGCCATCAAGCAGTTCCTCGACACCGGCCAGAAGGGCCTGCGGGTCAACCACCTGCTCGCCGCCTGCGTCGACGAGTTCAGCGAGAACGAAGACCTGCCCAACACCACCAACCCCGACGACTGGGCCCGCATCTCCGGCAAGAAGGGCGAGCGGATCGTCTACATCCGCACGCTCGTCTCCGGCAAGCAGGGCGCCGAAGCCGGACGCTCCATCGACACCGTCGCCAACACGGGCCAGTACCTGTAGCGCGCGACGCGCCGACGGCACGCGGCGGCCATCCCGAGCGGGTGGCCGCCGCGCGGCGTTTCATGACGTCGCGCGGCGTTCCGAGGCGTCCCCAGGCGTTCCGCGGCGCCCCGCGGCCGGACCCGGCCGCCCGACACGCCCCGGCGCCCGCTCGCGCGCCCCGCCGCAGCGGAACCGCAGGCTCCCGGCCCGCACGCGAACGACACGCGCGCGAGGGCCCCGCCCGGGCCGACACCCCGCCATCACGGAGAGGAGCCCCATGGCTCCACCCTCCCGGCCCCGATAGGCTCGACCATATGAGCGTTCGGCGGGTGATGGGCATCGAGACCGAGTACGGCATCTCCGTACCCGGACAGCCAGGGGCCAACGCGATGGTGACCTCCTCGCAGGTCGTCAACGCCTACCTCGCGGCATCGGCGGCACGGGCCCGGAGAGCCCGGTGGGACTTCGAGGAGGAGAACCCGCTCCGCGACGCCAGGGGGTTCGACCTCGCCCGCGAGGTCGCCGACCCGACCCAGCTCACCGACGAGGACCTCGGCCTCGCCAACGTCATCCTCACCAACGGCGCCCGGCTCTACGTCGACCACGCCCACCCCGAGTACTCCGCGCCCGAGACCACCAACCCCCGCGACGCGGTCATCTGGGACAAGGCCGGCGAGCGCGTCATGGCCGACGCCGCGCGCCGGGCCGCCATGGTCCCCGGCACGCACCCGATCCAGCTCTACAAGAACAACACCGACAACAAGGGCGCCTCGTACGGCTGCCATGAGAACTACCTCATGAAGCGCGAGACGCCCTTCGCCGACATCGTCCGGCACCTCACCCCGTTCTTCGTCTCCCGGCAGGTCGTCTGCGGCGCCGGCCGCGTCGGCATCGGCGTCGACGGGCGCGGCGACGGCTTCCAGGTCAGCCAGCGCGCCGACTTCTTCGAGGTCGAGGTCGGGCTGGAGACCACCCTCAAGCGGCCCATCATCAACACCCGCGACGAGCCGCACGCCGACCCGGAGAAGTACCGGCGCCTGCACGTCATCATCGGCGACGCCAACATGAGCGAGGTGTCGACCTACCTCAAGCTCGGCACGACCTCGCTGGTCCTCGCGATGATCGAGGACGGGTTCCTCACCGCCGACCTGTCGGTCGACATGCCCGTCGCCGCGCTGCGCGCCGTCTCCCACGACCCGTCCTGCAAGCACCTGCTCACCCTGCGCGACGGCCGCAAGATGACCGCCGTCCAGCTCCAGATGGAGTACCTGGAGCAGTCCCGCAAGTACGTCGAGGACCGCTTCGGCGCCGACGTCGACGAGATGACCAAGGACGTGCTCGACCGCTGGGAGTCGGTGCTGCACCGCCTCGGCGAGGACCCCATGCAGCTGAGCCGCGAGCTCGACTGGGTCGCCAAGCTCGCCCTGCTGGAGGGCTACCGCGAGCGCGACGGCCTCGACTGGTCGCACCCGCGCCTCCAGCTCGTCGACCTCCAGTACACCGACATCCGCCCCGACAAGGGCCTCTACAACCGCCTGGTGCACCGCGACCGGATCGACCGCGTCGCCACCGAGGCGGAGGTCGACGCCGCCGTCGAGGACCCGCCCGAGGACACCCGCGCCTACTTCCGGGGCCGCTGCCTGCGCCAGTACGCCGAGTCCGTCGCCGCCGCGTCGTGGGACTCGGTCATCTTCGACGTCCCGGGCCGCGAGTCCCTCCAGCGCGTCCCGACGCTGGAGCCCCTGCGCGGCACCAGGCAGCACGTGGGCGCTCTGCTGGACCGCTGCCGCACCGCGGCCGACCTCGTCGCCACCCTCACCGGCCACAGTTGATCTGAGGGGCGCGGGGCGGTGCGGACGCCCCGCGCCGCCCCTGCGGCCCGTGCTCTTTGTGACCGGTTCGCCCGTTTCGAGGATTCGCGGACGGGCGATAACCCCACCAGGCCCCCGCGCCCGCCCAGGTGAAACGGGTGACGAAACCCGCTCGCCGTCGGTGATCGGGGATAGGGTTGGGGGTACCGGCAGAGTGGAGGTACGGGATGGCCACGAAGGACACCGGCGGTCAGAAGCAGTCTCCGCGTCGCACCGAAGAGGTCGAGGAGACCGAGGCCGCGACCACCGACGACGTCCAGGAGCGCCAGGAGAAGCTCACCGACGACGTCGACGCGATCCTGGACGAGATCGACGAGGTGCTGGAGGAGAACGCCGAGGAGTTCGTCAGGAGCTACGTCCAGAAGGGCGGAGAGTAGCCCTCCCCGGCCGGGCTCCCGGGCGGACGAGCGGGGGACGCCCGTGCCCGGCACCGCGAACGTGACGATCGAGCCGAGCCCCCACAAGCCATACGCACGCAGCAGTCGCCGACGGCCGCGCTCCACGGAGCGCGGCCGTCGGCCGTCCGGGCGGGGTTCGCCACGGGCTGATCGGGACGGGTACCCGCGGCATGCGGCGGACAGCGCTCGAACAGTAGGGTTCTAGTGGTTCCGCGCCGGTGCGGTCGGCCGGCGACATGGTGGAGGGAAGGAGTCGCGTGGCGTCCCACGATTCGCACACCGGACGTCTGCCGGGGTTGTTCGGCAGCCCGGACACGTCCTCGTTCACGGAGTTCCTGGGGGCGTACTCCCCGGAGCTGCTGCCCGGCCGGCGGACCCCGCCGGCGGCCCCGGTGGGGGACGAGATCCCGCACGGCACGACGATCGTCGCGGTGACGTTCTCCGGCGGCGTGGTGATGGCGGGCGACCGGCGGGCGACCGCGGGCAACGTGATCGCCCAGCGCGACATCGAGAAGGTGTTCCGCGCCGACGAGTTCTCGGCGGTCGCCGTGGCGGGCACGGCGGGGCTCGGCGTCGAGATGGTGCGGCTGTTCCAGGTGGAGCTCGAGCACTACGAGAAGCGCGAGGGCCGCACGCTGTCGGTGGAGGGCAAGGCCAACCGGCTGGCGACGATGGTCCGGCAGAACCTGCCGATGGCGATGCAGGGCCTCGCGGTCGTGCCGCTGTTCGCGGGCTACGACGAGGAACGCGACGGGGGCCGGATCTTCTCCTACGATCCGGCGGGAGGACGCTACGAGGAGCGCGACTTCCACTCGATCGGATCGGGGTCGGTCTTCGCGCGCGGCGCCCTGAAGAAGCTGTTCCGCGCGGACGCTTCGGCGGAGGACGCGGCGGTGATGTGCGTGCAGGCGCTGTACGACGCGGCCGACGACGACTCGGCGACGGGCGGCCCCGACCTGACCCGGCGGATCTTCCCGGTGGTGGCGTCGGTGACGTCGGACGGCTACCGCCGCCTTGGCGAGGACGAGGTCGGCGCGATCGCGCGGGCCGTGGTGGACGCACGTTACGACTCGCCGGGCGGGCCGACCGCCCCGCTGCGATAGAAGGGATCCTGACCGGTGTCCATGCCGTTCTATGTGTCGCCCGAACAGCAGATGAAGGACAAGGCCGACTACGCGCGCAAGGGGATCGCGCGCGGCCGCAGCGTGGTCGTGCTCCAGTACGACGACGGGATCCTGTTCGTCGCCGACAACCCGTCGCGCGCCCTGCACAAGATCAGTGAGATCTACGACCGGATCGCGTTCGCCGCGGTGGGCAAGTACAACGAGTTCGAGAATCTGCGGCTCGGCGGCGTCCGCTACGCCGACATCAACGGCTACCAGTACGACCGCCGCGACGTGACGGCGCGGGGCCTGGCGAACGTGTACGCGCAGTCGCTCGGCACGATCTTCACCGAGACCAACAAGCCGTACGAGGTGGAGCTGGTCGTCGCCGAGGTCGGGGAGAGCGCCGAGACCGACCAGATCTACCGGCTGACGTTCGACGGGTCGGTGGCGGACGAGCACGGCTACGTGGCGATGGGCGGCCAGGCCGAGGCGGTCGCGCAGGCGCTGAAGGACCGCTACCGCGAGGGCATGACGCTGACGGAGGCGCTGCGCGCCGCGGTGGCGTCGCTGGAGGCGCAGGACTCGGACCGGCGCCTGGAGGCCAAGTCGCTGGAGGTGGCGGTGCTCGACCGCAACCGGGAGCACCGCCTGTTCAAGGCGCTGGCGAAGCGGCGGGTGGAGGAGCTGCTGGGCGAGCCGTCCAGCGAGGACTCCTCGGAGCCGGCCGAGCCGTCGGGGCCGTCCAAGCCGTCCGGGAGCTGATCGGAGCCGTCCGGGAGCTGACCGGCGGGCCCGTCGCGGTCGCGGACCGCGGCGGGCCTTTGCTCGGCCCGCCAAATGATCTACAACGTAAAGGCGGGCGGCCGGTCAGCCCTGTATGCCCGTACGGCCAGGCTCATGGGTCCCGCTGAAACCAGGGGCATCAGAGACTGCCAAGACGGGGCCCGGCCGCATAGGGTCATGGTGTGGACAGGCGCATTTTCGGGCTTGAGAACGAGTACGGGGTCACGTGTACCTTCCGTGGGCAGCGGCGGTTGTCGCCTGATGAGGTGGCGCGGTATCTGTTCCGGCGGGTGGTGTCGTGGGTCGTAGCAGCAATGTGTTCCTGCGCAACGGTGCGCGGCTCTACCTCGATGTGGGTAGCCACCCCGAGTACGCCACGCCGGAGTGCGACAGCGTCGTCGATCTGGTGACGCATGACAAGGCGGGCGAGCGGATCTTGGAGGGGCTGCTGGTCGACGCCGAGCGGCGGTTGCGCGAGGAGGGCATCGCCGGTGACATCTACCTGTTCAAGAACAACACCGACTCGGCCGGCAACTCCTACGGCTGCCACGAGAACTATCTGGTCGGCCGACACGGCGAGTTCGGGCGGCTGGCCGACGTCCTGATTCCCTACCTGGTGACCAGGCAGATCATCTGCGGTGCCGGGAAGGTGCTCCAGACGCCGCGTGGCGCGGTCTATTGCGTGTCGCAGCGGGCCGAGCACATCTGGGAAGGCGTGTCCTCCGCGACGACGCGTTCCCGACCGATCATCAACACGCGGGACGAGCCGCACGCCGACGCCGAGCGGTTTCGGCGGCTGCATGTGATCGTGGGTGACTCGAATATGAGTGAGACCACGATGTTGTTGAAGGTGGGGGCGACGGATCTGGTGTTGCGGATGATCGAGGCCGGGGTGGTGATGCGTGATCTGACGTTGGAGAATCCGATCCGGGCGATCCGTGAGGTCAGTCATGACATGACCGGGCGGCGCAAGGTGCGGTTGGCCAACGGGCGTGAGGCGTCGTCGTTGGAGATTCAGAAGGAGTACTTCGGCAAGGCCAAGGATTTCGTGGACGCGCGGGGTGGTGATGCGACGTCCAAGCGGGTGCTGGATCTGTGGGAGCGGACGTTGCGGGCGGTGGAGACCGGGGATCTGGACATGGTGTCGCGGGAGATCGACTGGGTGACCAAGTACAAGTTGATCGAGCGGTACCGCCGCAAGTACGACCTGCCGCTGTCCTCGCCGCGGGTGGCGCAGCTGGATCTGGCCTATCACGATGTGCATCGTGATCGGGGTTGTACTACCTGTTGGAGAAGCGGGGGTCGGTGGAGCGGGTGACCCGTGATCTGGCGATCTTCGAGGCCAAGTCGGTGCCGCCGCAGACCACGCGGGCGCGGCTGCGCGGGGAGTTCATCCGCAAGGCCCAGGAGAAGCGCCGCGACTTCACCGTCGACTGGGTCCATCTCAAGCTCAACGACCAGGCCCAGCGCACCGTGCTGTGCAAAGACCCGTTCCGCTCCGTCGACGAACGCGTCGACAAGCTCATCGCGGGGATGTGACGGGCGGTCCCGTCCGCTCCGCCCGGGTGCCGTCAGGAACGTCCGCGATGTTGTGATCCCAGGTGGGACGGCATGGGAAAGCTCTCGCAAAGGCGCCCGGACGCGCCGGGCACAGGGGGCTACCGGCGGGTCACCGGAACGGTAGGGTGAGCGCCCAGTAGCGCTCACCGCCTCGAAGGATCCGCATGCGCCGTCGTCGTCTCATCGCCCTGCCCGCGGCCGCCGTGCTGGCCGCGCCGCTCATGCTGGCCGCGTGTTCGAGCGGCGAGGACGTGAAGGTCAAGGTGAAGGGCGCGTACGGCAGCCGGCCCGAGGTGTCGTTCCCGAAGGGCAAGCCCGAGGACGGGCTGGCGGTCAAGACGCTGACGGGCGGCAAGGGCCCGCGGGCGCGCAAGAAGGACCTGGTGATCGCCGACTACGTCGGGTACCGGTGGAACAAGGACGGCAAGAAGCTGCTGGCCAGCAGCTTCTCGTCGGGGCAGCCGGGCGCGTTCCCGATGGGCTCGCTCGTCCCGGGGTTGGAGAAGGCCCTGGAGGGCGCGCGGCCGGGCGCGCGCGTCGTCGCGAAGATCCCCCGAAGGACGGGTACGGCGCGAGCGGCGACTCGGGGCGTCAGGTCGGCGGCGACGACACCCTGGTGTACGTCCTCGACGTCCGCACCGTCTATCCGAGCGACGCGACCGCGCAGGGCGCGAACCGTCCGCTGAACGACCCGAAGCTGCCGAAGGTCGGGCCGCGGTCGGGCGCGCAGGCGCCGCCCGTCACGGTTCCGCGCGCGAAGCCGCCGAAGACGCTCCAGGTGCGGACGCTCGTGAAGGGCAAGGGCCCGGCCGTCCGCAAGGGGCAACTGCTGGCGATGCACTACGAGGGCGTGTTCTGGCGGAACGGCCAGGTGTTCAACTCCTCGTGGGCGGCGGGCGGCCCCTACGCGGCGCAGATCGGCACCGGACAGGTGATGAAGGGCTGGGACCAGGCGCTCGTCGGCCAGACCGTCGGGAGCCGGATGCTCGTGGTCGTCCCGCCGGCGCTCGGGTACGGCTCCAAGGGCCTCGCCCAAGCGGGCATCAAGGCCGACGACACCCTGGTCTTCGTCATCGACCTCCTCGGCGCCCACTGACCCGCGTCGCCAGACCGCGTCGCCAGACCGCGTCGCCAGACCGCGTCACCAGGCCGGGTCACCGTTCCGCGTCCCGGTCGGCGGGTTTCTAAAAGCGGTCGCGGTTGTTCTTAGACTGTCCGGGTGGAGGACATCGAGGCGATCGCGCTGCTCCAGGACCCGGTGCGGCGGCGGCTGTACGAGTACGTGGCGGCGCGCGACCACGAGATCGGCCGGAACGAGGCGGCGGAGGCCGCCGGGGTGGGCCGGACGCTCGCCGCGTTCCATCTCGACAAGCTGGTGGCGGCGGGGCTGCTGGAGACGGCGAGCCGCCGCCTGACGGGCCGGTCGGGGCCGGGCGCGGGCCGTCCCGCGAAGCTGTACCGGCGGTCCGGCGCCGAACGGGGCGTGTCGCTGCCTGCCCGCGACTACCGGACGGCCGCCGGGCTGCTCGCGGAGGCCGCCGAGACCGCGGGCCTGGACGACGAGCTGCGCGCCGCCGCCCGCCGCCGCGGCCGCGCGCTCCGCGCCGAGCCGCCCCCCGCGGGCATGGAGGAGGTCGCGGCGCTGCTGGCCGAGCGCGGCTACGAGCCCCGCCCGGACGAGGACGGGACGCTGCGGATGCGCAACTGCCCCTTCCACGCGCTGTCCGAACGGTTCCCGCCCCTGGTGTGCGGAATGAACCTCGCGCTGCTCGAAGGGCTGCTGGAGGACGTTCCGGACGTCGGCGTCCGCATGGATCCGAGGCCGGGGCACTGCTGCACCGTGGCCGTGCCTTCTAAAAACAATCAGGATTGACATAGAAGTCGGGGCCGTGGTGGGGTGGGGCCCATGAGCGGTTCCCATCTCGCGCAGTTCAACGTCGCCACCCTCCGGTTCCCCCTGGACGATCCTCGGCTGGCCGAGTTCGTGGCGCGGCTCGACCCGGTCAACGCCGCGGCGGACGGCGCGCCGGGCTTCGTCTGGCGGCTGACCGAGGAGGGGCGGCCGGACGCGACCGGCCTGCGGCCCCTCGGCGACGACGTGATCATCAACTTCTCGGTCTGGGAGGACCGCGAGGCGCTGTGGGACTTCGCCTACCGCAGCGGCCACCTGGAGCTGCTGCGGCGCCGCCGCGAGTGGTTCCAGCGGCACGCCGAGGCGCACAGCGTGCTGTGGTGGATCCCGGCGGGGCACGTCCCGACCGTCGAGGAGGCCGCCGAACGGCTCGCGCTCCTGCGGGCCGAGGGCCCCTCGCCCCGGGCGTTCACCTTCAACTCCGCCTACACCGCCGAAGAGGCCGCCGAGGCGGAACGTTCACGCGAGCCCGGGGCCGGGGCCGCCGGCGAGCCAGAGAAGATCGCTCAGCCCGGATAGCCCGGACGGCCCGGAGGGGCGGCGGGCTGCCCGGACGGGGCGTTCGCCGGTCAGGGGATGAGGGCGGCGGCGTGGCGGCCCGCCGCCGCGGCGGCGAGGAAGTAGGCGAGGTCGGCGTCCAGGCGGCGGCCCATGGTGGACAGGCGGACGCCCCACTCCTTCTCGGCGTCGCGCAGCGCCTCGTGCAGGCCCTCGACGCCGACGGGGACCAGGGTGTGGCGGTCGCCGAGCGGCGCGGCGGCGGCCGCGACGCGGGCGCCGAACTCCCCGCCCAGCTCGGGCACCACGATCTCGGCGCGGGCGAGCGCGACCCGGCCGTACGCGGTGAGGCTGTGGTGGGAGACGCCGAGGTGCCGTTCGCGCAGGTCGCCCTCGCTCACCCGCAGGGAGCCGACGGGCCGGCCGTCCAGCACGGCCGCGGCGTTGATCGCCTCGCCGGCCGAGACGCCGGAGAAGCCCCACTTGGTGCCGGTGCCGAGGTTCCCGGGGCCCTGGGCGAGGACGATGACGTCCGCGCCGAGGACGAGCCGCGCCGCGAGCAGCCCGGTGTGGACCGTGACGGCCTCCAGGTCGCCGCCGAACGCCTGCCCGACCGTCACGGACGCGGCGAGCGCCCCCGCCTCCTTGAGGTGCGCGATCGACATCGAGAACCAGGCGGGCAGCGCGCCGCCGTCCGGCATGACATAGACCGCGCGGGCGCCGGGCCGGGCGGCGAGCAGGCCCGCCAGGATCGGCGGCAGCGCCGAGTGCAGGTCGGCGACGACCACGGGGACGCCGCCGAGCGAGTCGGCGTCGCGCAGCAGCTCGTGGTGCGGGGAGTCCTGCTCGTCGGCGCCGAGGACGGTGGCCTGGAGCGGGGTGTAGCGGGCCTTGACCAGATGGCCGGGTCCGGACGGGTCGGGCGGCAGCCGGTCGGGAACGGCGACGACCATCGCGTAGCCGCCCGTCCCGAGGCCCATCGCCAAGGCCGTAGTGTTGAGCAGGACGGTGTCGCCCGGCTCGGGCCGCCCCACCAGGGCGGGGTAGGCGAGGGCCCGGTGCGGGCCGTCGCCCCCGATCGTGACGTCGAGCTCGACCGCCCCCGGCCACTCCCGGCGGACGTTTTCTACCGTGCCTTTGCGCCATCGGATCACACCGGAACGGTAGCGTCCTCCACGACAGTGTGCGGGGACGATCAGGTTCACCGAGCAAAGAGGTGGTGGCGAAGTGTCGCGGCGCAAGACCGAGCGCCTGCTCAATCTGGTGGTCTGCCTGCTCGCCACCAGGCGCTATCTGACCGCCGAGCAGATCCGGCGGGCCGTGCCCGGCTATCCCGACTCCGACGAGGCGTTCAAACGCATGTTCGAACGCGACAAGGAGGAGCTGCGGGAGCTGGGCGTTCCGCTGGAGGTCGGCAGCGACCAGCAGGGCGGCGGGGGAGAGGAGACCGGCTACCGGATCCCCCCGCAGGCGTACGAGCTGCCCGACATCCACCTGACGCCCGACGAGGCGGCCGTGCTCGGCCTGGCCGCGCGGGTGTGGCAGCGCGCCAGCATGGCCGACGCCGCGTCCGGGGCGCTGCTGAAGCTGCGCGCCGCCGGGGTCGAGACCGACGCGGCGACGCCCGCCGGGATCGAGCCGCGCGTCGACACCGGCGACCCGGCGTTCCCGGCGCTGTGGGAGGCGGTCCGCGACGGGCGGCCCGTCGCGTTCGACTACCAGGCGATCGGCCGCACGTCGGTGTCGCGCCGCCATCTGGAGCCGTGGGGCGTGGTCAGCCGGCGCGGGCGCTGGTACGTGGTCGGCCACGACCGCGACCGGGGCGAGGAGCGGGTGTTCCGGCTCAGCCGCATCACCGGCGAGGTTGTCCAGGACGGGCGGCCCGGCACGGTGACCGTCCCCGACGGGGTGGACGTGCGGCGCATCGCGTTCGACTGGAGCGGCCCGGTCACCGAGCCGCGCCCCGCGACGGTGCGGCTGCGGGCCGGCGCCGCGCAGGGCCCCCGCCGCTGGGCCAAGGACCTCCGCCCGGTGGCCGCGGGCGCCGCCGGCTCGGCGGACGCCTCGGAGTGGGACGGCTGGGACGAGGCGACGCTGACGTTCCAGGACGTCGACCGGTTCGCGCCCTACCTCGCGCGGTTCGCCGACGACGTGGTGGTCCTCGACCCGCCCGACCTGCGCGACGCCGTGATCCAGCAGCTCAAGGCCGTCCTCGCGGGCTGCGACGTCCCCGGCGGCACCACGGCCTCCAGCGGGGCGGCCTCCGGTGGGGCGGCGGCCGGAGCGACCGGCGAGGCGAGGGGACGATGACGGACATGACCACCGATGAGACGCCTCCCGGAGCCGCCGCGGCGCCCCCCGCCGCGGCGGCGGGCGCCAAGGGCAGGGCCGCGGGGAAGGCCGCCTCCGCGAAGGCGGCGGCGTCCAACTCGACCGACCGGCTCGCCCGGCTCCTCGCGCTCGTGCCGTACGTGGTGAGCCGCGACTCGGTCGAGCTCGGGCAGGCCGCGGCGGCGTTCGGGGTGTCGGAGAAGCAGCTCATCGACGACCTCAACCTGCTGTGGTGCGTGGAGCTGCGGGCGCCCGACCCCTACTGCCCGATCGACCTGTCCTACGAGGGCGGCGAGATCATCGTCACCGAGGCCGAGTCGATCGCCCGGCCGCTGCGGCTCAAGGTGGACGAGGCGAGCGCGCTGCTGGTCGCGCTGCGGATGCTGGCGGGCATCCCCGATCTCCAGGACCGCGACGCGCTGTCCCGGGTGATCGCCAAGCTGGAGACCGCCGCGGGCGCCGCCGCCGCGGTCAGCAGCCAGGTCGCCGTCGAGGTCGACGTGCGCGGCGACACCCTCGGGCGGCTGCGGCAGGCGATCGGCGCGGGCCGCCGCGTCCACATCGCCTACTACGTGCCGGCCCGCGACGAGAACACCGAGCGCGACGTCGACCCGATGCGGCTGCTGGTGGTGGAGGGCAACACCTACCTGGAGGGCTGGTGCCGCCGGGCCGAGGCGGTCCGGCTGTTCCGCCTCGACCGGATCAGCGAGCTGTCGGTGCTGGACGTCGCGGCCGAGGTGCCCGACACCGCCGAGCCGATCGACGTGGACGCGGGCCTGTTCCGGCCGTCCCCGGACGACGTCCGGGTCACCCTCGACCTGACCGCGAGCGGACGGTGGGTCGCCGACTACTACCCGTGCGAGAGCGTCGAGGAGCTGGGGGAGGGGCGGCTGCGGATCGTGCTGCGCACCCCCGACACCCGCTGGGTGCGGGGCCTCGCGCTGCGGCTCGGCGACGAGGGGCACGTCGTCGCGCCCGCCGGGCTCGCCGCCGCGATCCGCGGCGACGCCGCGCGGGCGCTCGCCCGGTACGGCATGGCGTGACGGGGTCGGCTACGGTGGCTGGCGTGGCATGGGTTCCGGTGTCGGTGGCGTTGGGCTTCGTCGGCCTGGCCGTCCTGGCGTTCTGCTCGTTCAAGGTCTACCTCGGCGTGCGGCGGTTCGGGCGTGAACTGGAGCGGGCCCGCCGGCGGCTTGGACCGAAACAATCCGCCCTGAACGATGAACTCCGGTACCTCCAGGACACGCGCGCGTCACAAGAACCCGATGACGGCGTACGATCGTCGTAAGTACCAACCGCTGAAGAGGACTCGCTCATGCCGAACATCGGGACCCCCGAGCTGCTCATCGTGCTGCTGGTCGTCGTGCTGATCTTCGGATCGGCGAAGTTGCCCCAGCTCGCACGGTCGCTGGGCAAGTCCGCCCGCATCCTGAAGGCCGAGACCAAGGGCCTGCGCAGCGATGACGAGGACGACAAGGCCGCCCCCGCGGCCGCCAACGGCGCCGCCCCCGCGGCCGCCCCCCAGGCCGACTCCGGCAGCGCGACCCGCGACCGGGCCGCGCAGCTCCGCGAGGAGGCCGCCCGGCTGGAGCGCGAGGCCGCCGCCCAGTCCGCCCAGGACGCCCAGCGGCAGCGGGGCGCGCTGCCGTCCGGCGAGCCGATCCAGGGCGTGCCGGTCTCCGACTACGGGAACCGCAAGACCACCTCCTGACCGCCCCCTTCCGGAACGGACCGGCGTCATCCACCCCGAGAACCCGATCTGAAGAATGCCCACGATGAAGCGGACGACACGGCAGGCGGCCGACCCCGACGGCCGGATGCCGCTCATGGACCACCTCCGTGAGCTGCGCAACCGGCTGATCAAGGCGATCCTCGGGCTCACCGCCGGGACGATCGTCGGATTCATCGTCTTCGATCCGGTCTGGACGTTCCTCCAGAAGCCCTACTGCAAGCTGCCCGAGGCCCACCGGGTCACCGGCGGGCAGAGCTGCGCCCTGGTGACCAACGGGCTCACCGAGGGCTTCTTCCTGCACCTGAAGATCGCGTTCATGATCGGCGTGGTGGTCTCCTCGCCGATCTGGCTGTACCAGATCTGGGCGTTCGTCGCCCCGGGCCTGTACCGGCGCGAGCGCCGCTGGACCTACACGTTCATGGGCGCGGCGGTGCCGCTGTTCCTCGCCGGCGCGGTGCTGTCGTACATCACGCTCGACAAGGGCCTCAGCATCCTGCTCGGGTTCGTCCCCGACGGCGCGGTACCGCTGGTCACCGTCACCAGCTACCTCGGCTACGCCAGCGCGATGCTGCTGGTGTTCGGGCTGGCGTTCGAGCTGCCGCTGCTCGTGGTGATCCTCAACCTGGCCGGCGTGCTGACGTTCGAGCGGCTGAGGAAGACCCAGCGGATCAGCATCTTCCTGATCTTCCTGTTCGCCGCCGTCGCCACCCCGAGCGCCGACCCGTTCACGATGCTGGCGCTCGCCGTGCCGACGCTCGTGCTGTTCGAGGCCGCCGTGGTGATCGCCATGGTGAACGACCGGCGCCGGGCCCGCCGCCCCGACCCGTACGCGGACCTCGCCGACGACGAGGCGGCCCCGCTCGACCTCGAGCGCATCGACGCCGAGCTGGAGAAGGGCGACCCCGCGCCCGGGGCCCGTTCCGAATAGCGTTCGGTAAAAACGGATCACGGTTCCCCGGCCCGAATTGGGAATCGGGCCGGGCGAAACCGTAGGCTCGATTCCATGACCACCCCCGACGCGATGTCGGCCGAGCAGACCCCGGCGCAGCGCTACGCGGCGTACCGCAAGCGCACCGAGGGCAACGGCCCCGCCCTGCTGGACTTCCAGACCCTGTACGACTTCGACCTGGACCGGTTCCAGATCGAGGCGTGCCGGGCGCTGGAGGGCGGCAGCGGCGTCCTGGTCGCCGCGCCGACCGGATCCGGCAAGACCGTGGTGGGGGAGTTCGCCGTCCACCTGGCCCTCACCGGCGGCGCCAAGTGCTTCTACACCACGCCGATCAAGGCGCTGTCCAACCAGAAGTACGCCGACCTCGTCCGCCGGTACGGGCCCGAGAAGGTCGGGCTGCTCACCGGCGACAACAGCGTCAACGGCGAGGCCCCGATCGTCGTCATGACGACCGAGGTGCTGCGCAACATGCTGTACGCCGGGTCGCAGACCCTCGGCGGGCTCGCGTTCGTGGTCATGGACGAGGTGCACTACCTCGCCGACCGGTTCCGCGGCGCGGTCTGGGAAGAGGTGATCATCCACGTCCCCGACTCGGTGCGGATCGTGGCGCTGTCGGCGACGGTCAGCAACGCCGAGGAGTTCGGCGAGTGGCTGCACGAGGTCCGCGGCGACACCGCGGTGATCGTGGACGAGCACCGGCCCGTCCCGCTGTTCCAGCACATGCTCGTCGGGACCCGGCTGTACGACCTGTTCGTCGACACCGGCAGGGGCGGCGACCGGCAGGCCCGGCTGAACCCGCAGCTCACCCGCATGGCCGTCGAGGAGGTCAGGCGCGCCAAGGTCAACCAGGGCCGCCGCACCGGCCGCCGCCGCGCGCCCCGCCCGCAGCGGTACCGGCCGCCCGCCCGCCCCGACGTCATCGAGCGCCTCGAACGCGCCGGGCTGCTCCCCGCGATCACGTTCGTCTTCTCCCGGGCGGGCTGCGACGCCGCCGTGCTCCAGTGCCTGCACGCCGGGATCAGGCTCACCTCCAAGGAGGAGGCCGAGGAGATCCGCGCGCACGTCGACCTGCGCACGTCCGACATCTCCCGCGAGGACCTGCGGATCCTCGGCTACGACGACTTCGTGGCGGGGCTGGAGCGCGGGGTCGCCGCCCACCACGCCGGGATGCTGCCGACGTTCAAGGAGATCGTCGAGGAGCTGTTCACCCGCGGGCTGACCAAGGCCGTGTTCGCCACCGAGACCCTCGCGCTCGGCATCAACATGCCCGCCCGCACCGTCGTGATCGAGAAGCTCGACAAGTGGAACGGCGAGGCGCACGTCGACCTCACCCCCGGCGAGTACACCCAGCTCACCGGCCGCGCCGGCCGCCGCGGCATCGACGTGGAGGGCCACGCGGTCGTGGTGTGGGGCCCGAGCGTCGACCCCGGCTCGGTCGCGGGCCTCGCCAGCACCCGCACCTACCCGCTCAACTCCAGCTTCCGGCCCTCGTACAACATGGCCGTCAACCTCGTCGGGGCGGTCGGCAACGAACGCGCCCGCACGCTGCTGGAGGAGTCGTTCGCGCAGTTCCAGGCCGACCGCGCCGTCGTCGGCCTGGCCCGGCAGGTGCACAAGAACGAGGAGGCCCTCGAAGGCTACGCCAAGGCCGCCGAGTGCCACCTGGGCGACTTCATGGAGTACGCGGCGCTGCGCCGCCGGCTGTCCGACCGGGAGGCCGAGCTGTCCCGCGAGCGGTCCTCGGCCCGCCGTGCCGAGGCCGCCCGGTCCCTGGAGCACCTGCGGCCCGGTGACGTCATCCTCGTCCCGTCCGGGCGCCGTTCCGGCCTCGCCGTCGTCCTGGACCCCGGCATCGGCCGCCGCTCCGACGGGCCCGCGCCGCTCGTCCTGACCGTCACGCGCTCCGTGCAGCGGCTGTCGATCCAGGACTTCCCGCGCCCGGTGGAGCCCGTGGAGCGGATCCGCATCCCGAAGTCGTTCAGCCCGCGCAACCCGCAGCACCGCCGCGACCTCGCCTCCACCCTGCGCAACAAGGTCCCCGACGACGCCCGCGAACGCCGCCGGGGCCGCGACGTCCCCGCCGTCGACGACGCGGAGATCGCCGAGCTGCGCGCCCGGCTCCGCCGCCACCCGGTGCACGGCTGCGACCAGCGCGAGGACCACGCCCGCTGGGCCGAGCGCTTCTTCCGCCTCGAACGCGAGACCGAGCAGCTCCGCCGCCGCGTCGAGGGCCGCTCGCAGGTGATCGCCCGCACGTTCGACCGCGTCTGCGCCGTGCTGGAGCAGCTCGGCTACCTCGACGGCGGCGCGGTCACCGAGGAGGGCCGCCGCCTCGGCCGCATCTACAACGAGCTGGACCTGCTCACCGCCGAGTCGCTGCGCGCCGGGCTGTGGGAGCGGCTCGACCACGCCGAGCTCGCCGCCTGCGTGTCCGCCCTGGTGTACGAGTCGCGGCAGCCCGAGGAGGCCGCCCCGCCCGGACGCCGTCCGGCGCCGCGCAGGACGCCCTGGCCGCGATGGTCCGGCTGTGGGGCGACCTCGACGCCGTCGAGAAGGACAACCGCGTCTCGTTCCTCCGCGAGCCCGACCTCGGGTTCGCGTGGACGGCGTACCGGTGGGCCAAGGGGGAGGACCTCGACGAGGTCCTGCTCGAATCCGACCTCACCGCCGGCGACTTCGTCCGGGCCGTCAAGCAGCTCCTCGACCTGCTCGGCCAGGTCGCCGACGCCGCCCCGCCGAACAGCCACATCCGCAAGACGGCCCGCCGGGCGATGGACTCCATGCGCCGCGGCGTCGTCGCCTACTCGTCGGTCGCCTGACCCGTCCCGGCGCTCCCCGTTCCGGCGCTGCCCGGCGCTGCCCGGCGCTGCCCGTCGCGGCCCGTTCCGGCGCGGCGGATAGAGGCGCGTTCTCGCGGGTAGGGCGAGATCATGACTGACGACTTCACCGGCCGTGTCGTCGTGGTGACCGGCGCCACGGGCGGCGTCGGCCGCGCGGCGGCGCGGCGGTTCGCCGAACGCGGCGCCAAGGTGGCCCTGCTCGCGCGCGGCCGCAAGGGCCTGGACGCCGCCGCCCGCGACGTCGGCGAGGCGGGCGGGACCGCCCTGGCGATCCCGACCGACGTCGCCGACCACGCCCAGGTCGAGCGCGCCGCCGACCGCGCGGAGGAGGAGCTCGGCCCGATCGACGTGTGGGTGAACGTGGCGTTCAGCGCCGTGTTCGCCGAGTTCCGCGACATCGACCCCGACGAGTTCCGCCGCGCGACCGAGGTCACCTACCTCGGGTTCGTGCACGGCACCAAGGCCGCCCTCGACCGGATGACGCCCCGCGACCGGGGCGTGATCGTGCAGACCGGCTCGGCCCTCGCCCGGCGCGGGATCCCGCTCCAGTCCGCCTACTGCGGAGCCAAGCACGCCATCCAGGGGTTCTACGAGTCGCTGCGCTGCGAGATGCTGCACCAGGGCACGGGCGTGCGGATGACGATGGTGCACCTGCCCGCCGTGAACACCCCGCAGTTCGACTGGGTCCTGTCGCGGCTCCCGCGGCACCCGCAGCCCGTTCCGCCGATCTACCAGCCTGAGGTCGCCGCGGACGCCCTCGTGCACGCCGCCGCGCACCCGCGCCGCGAGTACTGGGTCGGGGCCAGCACGGTCGGCACCATCCTCGGCAACCGGATCGCGCCCGCGCTCCTCGACCGCTACCTCGCCCGAACGGGCTACTCGTCCCAGCAGACCGGCCCCCGCCGCAAGGGCGAGCAGCCCGCGAACCTGTGGCATCCCGAGGACGGCCGCGAGGGCGCCGACCACGGCGCCCACGGCTCGTTCGACGACGAGGCGCACTCGCGCAGCCCGGAGATGTGGGCGTCCCGGCACCGCCGGGCCCTCGGCGCGACCGCGGCCGTGGGCGCCGCGGCCGCCGCCGGCGCGCTCGCCCGCCGCAAACGCTGACCACCCGCGCCGCGGCCCGGATCGGTGTCCGGTCCGCGGCGGCCCGGGTCGGCGTCCGATCTGAATTGGCGCGCCCGGTCCGGGGTGGGCGCCCGGTCCGGGGTGGGCGCCCGGTCCGGGGTGGGCGTCCGGTCCGGGTGGGCGTCCGGTCTGCGGCCGCCCGGGTCAGCGTCCGGCCCGGTGAGCGTTCGGGGCGGATCAGTGTTCGGGGCGGGTCAGCGTTGGATGCGGACGCGGATCGTGTCGGCGGTGGAGTCGACCGCGTCGGGGATCACCATTCCGGCGGCGGCGCCGCTGCGCAGGTAGTCCAGGATGGGCCGGGTGAGCCGTTCGCCCGGCACGACGGCGGGGATCCCCGGCGGGTACGGCGTGAGCATCTCGGCGCTGATCCGTCCGACCGCGTCGTCCGCCGGGATCTGCTCGGCCGGGCCGAAGAACGCGTCGCGGGGGCTGATCGCCTGCTCCAGCCGCAGTTCCGGCGGGTCGGGCACCTGCACCGCCGGGGCGCCGCGCAGTTCGGACGCCTGCTCGACCAGGGAGGACAGCGCGTCCAGGAGCCGTTCGGCGGTCTCCTGGGTGTCGGCGAACGTCAACTGGGCGCTGACCCGCCGGTGGTCGGCGAGGTGCAGGTTGATCCGGTGGGACTCGCGCAGCCGGTCGGCGGCCCGGTACCCGGACACGCCGAGCCCGGTCAGGTCGATGACGATCTGGAGCGGGTCCAGGTCGTACGCCATGCCGGGCGCGAGGAACGCGTCCCGTTCCACCGCCAGGCCGGGCAGTCCGGCGATCTTCTCGCGGAGCCCGTACGCGATGTCCAGGGCGCCGCCGAGCAGTTCGCGGCCGTGCTCGACCATCTGCCGCCGCCACCCGTCCAGGCCCGCGTAGATCAGCACGGACGGGCTCGTGGTGCCGAGCAGGTCCTCGCGTGCCTTCAGGACCGCCGGCTCGACCAGCCCGCCCTGCTGGTGGAACACCGACCCCTGCTCCAGCCCGGCGCCCATCTTGTGGACGCTCGTCACGCACACGTCGGCGCCCGCGTCCATCGCCCACGACGGCAGGTCGGGGTGGAACGGCAGGTGCGCGCCCCACGCCTCGTCCACGATCAGCGGTCGGCCCGTCCGGTGGCACGCCTCGGCGATCGCCGACAGCCCGGCGCACGTCCCGTACGGCGTCGGGCTCGTCACGAGGGCCCCGCGCGCGGTCGGGTGCTTGTCCAGCGCCCGCGCGTACGCCTCGGGCGACGGCGGATGCGCCAGGTGCCTCTCGGCGTCGAACTGCGGCTCCACCCACACGGGATGGACGCCCGACAGGATGAGGCCCGACACGACCGACTTGTGCGCGTCCCGTCCTACCAGCAGCTCCTCGTCGGGGCCCGCCACCGACAGCATCGCGCTCTTGACCGACAGCGAGCTGCCGCACGTCGAGAAGAACGTGTTCTCGGCGTGGACGGCGTCGGCCATCAGCTCCTGCGCCCGTTCCAGCACCTCGTGGGAGGAGCGGCGGTCGTCCAGCCCGGAGAACGTCAGCACGTCCGACCGGAACACCGCGTCGCCCAGCGCGTCCCGTACGCGGGGGTCGGCGCCGCGGCCCTGCTTGTGGCCGGGCGGCGTGAACGGCGTCTGCCCCTCCCGATGGTAGGCGTCGAGCGCGGCCAGCACGGGGGCTTCGGAGTGATCCATGCGGACTCGGTTCCCACGTCCCGCCACCCCTAACACCAGGAACGGCCCACGACACGCCCTCCCCGGCCCCCAGGACGCGACGGCGGGAAATCATGCGGCCCTTCCCGGTGTTCTCCCAGGAGCACAGGCTTCGAGCAAGGGGGAACGAGAGCATGGCGACCGTCGAGCTCACCAAGGACACCTTCGACGCCACCGTCGGAGGGAACGACTTCGTCCTCATCGACTTCTGGGCGTCCTGGTGCGGCCCGTGCCGGCAGTTCGCGCCGGTCTACGAGCGCGTGTCCGAGCGCCACTCCGACATCGTGTTCAGCAAGGTCGACACCGAGGCCGAGCAGGAACTCGCCGCCGCGTTCGACATCACCTCGATCCCGACCCTGGCGATCGTCCGCGACAAGGTGGTGCTGTACTCCGAGCCCGGCGCCCTCCCCGAGCAGGCCCTGGAGGACCTCATCACGCAGGCCCGCGGCCTGGACATGGAGGAGGTCCGCCGCCAGGTCGCCGACAAGGGCGCGGGCGCCTGACGGACGCGACGGCCGGGCCGCCGCCGAACGGGCGGTGGGGTCAGTCGGGGGCGCGGTCCTGGGCGAAGGCGCGCAGGCCCGGCAGGTCCACGACGGTGATCTTGCGCCAGCCGGTGCGGACCAGGCCGCGCTGGCGCAGGGTGTTGAGGGCCCGGGCGACGGTCTCGCGCGAGGCGTCCATCCAGCTCCCCAGCTCCTCCTGCGAGAGCGGCGGCGCGATGTCGATGCTGCCGTCGTCCGCGGGCGGGGTGTGGCGCGCCGACAGCGCGGCGAGGTCGGCGAGGAGCAGGGCCAGCCGCTGCGCGCCCTTCGCCGACACGTGCGCCTGGAGGCGGCGGTCGGCGTCGTCGAGGCGCCGTACGAACGTGCCGCTGACCAGCAGCCAGACCGCCGGATGCGCGTCCAGGAAGCCGGTGAAGCGGGCCGCCGGAACGATCAGCGCGCGGACCGGGCTCAGCGCCGTCACGGTCGCCGACCGGTGCCGGCTGCCCAGCACCGCGCTCTCGCACACCAGGTCGCCCGGCCCCCGCACGGCGAGCACCACGTCGTGGCCGTCCTCGGTGGACGAGGTCACCTTCGCCCAGCCGCGCTCGATGATGATGATGTGGTCGGACTCCTCGCCCTGGTAGCAGAGCGGGATCTTCGGCGGGAACCCGCGCGGGCGCGCCACCTCCCGCAGTGCCGTGCGCTCGGGACGCTCCAGCGCGTCCCAGAACCCCTCCCCCCGTGCGGGGAAGGCGGTCTCGGTCAGCATGACGGCGGGCCGGCCGCCGCGCGGCGGGGACGTCCTCTCGATCACCGGGGGTCCGTTCTGCGCGTCCTCCGCAGGACCGGACGCGCGTTTCGGGGAGGAGACGATTCCAGTGCACTCTCGGGGCACGGCCCTGGCAAGCCCCGCGCCCTGTGTGCCGCCCCACTAACGACACTCCCCGCCCCCACAGAACGCCCCACCCACTCGGGGTGCGGTGCCCGCTCGGGCCGGCCCTCCCGGTGGGGGCGGCGTGCCCGCTCGGGGCGGTGCGCTTGCTCGGGGCGGGGTGCCCGCTCGGGATGGGGTGCCCGCTCGGGACGGGGCGCCTGCTCGGGGCGGGGTGGGTGGGGGCGCGGTTCGGCGGGGGAGCCGGCACCCGTGGCAGATGGGGGGAGTGGGGCGGTGAGGCCCAGTGCCACGGGTACCGGCCCGCTCACGGGACCGCCGCGGCCGGCCCGGTGGTCATGCTGCCTCCCGCGGCTGGATGTGCGTGCTTGTGTGCACACCCAGCAAAGCCCGTCACTGATCACGATGCTGCTCCCGCGGGCACGCCTTGTCTGCGTCGTCTGACACATAGAGCCCCCTCCTTGTCAGAAACCTCCGCCCGGCCCACCCCGGTCCGAACGGTCCGAGTGGACCGCGTGGTGTGGGGATAGGGCGGGACGGGGTCAGGGGGAGTTCGCGGACAGGGCGTTGAGGAGGCGGTTGACGGGGCTGCTGAGGTTCCAGCGGTCGGCTAGTTCGATGAGGGCCGCCGGGTCGCGGGGGCCCGTGGGCAGTCGGTCGTCGAGGGCGGTCAGTTCGGGGGCGTCGATGTCCGTCACGACTCGTACGACCGTCTCGGCGGACGCCAGGTAGTCGCGCGCCGCCTCCATCTTGCGACGGGATCCGGCGGGGAAGCCCTCGTCCGTCCCCGCGTCCAGGGCCGCCAGGATCCCGTCGACCGAGCCGAACCGGGTGACCAGCGCCGCGGCCGTCTTGTCGCCGACGCCGGGGACGCCGGGCAGGCCGTCGCTCGGGTCGCCGCGCAGCGTGGCGTAGTCGCCGTAGCCGCGGCCCGGGATGCCGTACTTGGCCGCGACCTCCTTCTCGCCCATCACCTGGAGGTTGCGGATGCCGCGCGCGGTGTAGAGCACCAGGACCGGACCGCGCTCGTCCACGAGCTGGAACAGGTCGCGGTCGCCGGTCACGATGTCGACCGGTCCGTCCGCGGCGCCCCGTACCGCGAGGGTCCCGATCACGTCGTCGGCCTCGTACCCGGGGACGCCCGCGCGCGCCAGGCCGAACGCGTCCAGCACCGCGTCGATGACCGGGAGCTGCGCCTCCAGCGCGTCAGGGGTCTGGTCGCCGCCGTCGTCGGCGACGCGGTGGGCCTTGTAGGACGGCAGCGCGTCCACGCGGAACGCGGGCCGCCAGTCGGCGTCCATCGTGCAGACGAGCCGTTCGGGCGAGCGGTCCTGGACCAGCCGGGCGATCATGTCGATGAGGCCGCGCACCGCGTTCACGGGCGTCCCGTCCGGCGCGGTCACCGACTCGGGCACCCCGTAGAAGGCGCGGAAGTACAACGACGGCGTGTCCAGCAGCATCAGCCCGCTCATGGCCCACATCGTCGCACGTCCGGGCGGGACCCCGCCCGCCGTACGCGTGCGCGCGCGGCGGCGGCGTGGCCGGAACGAGCCGCGAGCCGTTCGTGGCGGGGCGGCCGGAGCGAGCTGCGGGTCGTCCCTGGCGGGGTGGCCGGAATGAGCCGTGGGCCGTCGCCGGCGGGCGCGGCGGCGTAGGGTCGGCGGCGCGGAGCGTGGAGGTCCCATGCGCGGCGGCACGGTGGCGGTGGTCGGCGGCAGCGTCGCGGGCTGCGCGGCGGCGCTCGCCGCGGAACGTTGCGGCGCCGACGAGATCGTCCTGTACGAGCGGGCGGCCGGCGGGCTCCAGGACCGCGGCGTCGGCCTCGGCATCCAGGACGACCGCTTCGACGAGCTGGTCGCCGCCGGGTACCTGGACGGCGACATTCCGTGGGTACGGCTCCTGAGGCGCCGCTGGTTCTCGGCCGGGCCGGGGCTCGGGCGCGAGTTCGCCGTGCAGCCGTTCGTGATCCGCTCGTACCGCTGGGGCTCGCTGTGGCGCGGCCTGCGCGCCCGCGTCCCCGCGCGCGTCACCTACCGCTCCTCCGCCGAGGTCGTCGAGGTCGTGCCGGAGCCCGGGGGCGCGGTGGTCAGGACCCGTACGGGCGGAGGGGGAGAGCCCGGGAGCGGGCGCGGCCCGGGCGGCGGCCGGGAGGTTGGGAGCGGACGCGGCCCGGGCGGCGGCCGGGAGGCCGAGAGCGGCCGGGGCGCGGGCGGCGGTGGGGACGGCGGCGCGGGCGGGGGTGGTGCTGGCGCGAGCGGCGGCGCGGGCGGGGGTGGTGGGGAGGAGCGCCGGTTCGATCTGGTGATCGGGGCGGACGGGTATCGGTCGGTGGTGCGGCGGGCGATGTTCCCGGACGTTCGTCCCGAGTACGCCGGGTACGTGCTGTGGCGCGGCACGTTCCCCGCCGCCCTGCTGGACGGCCCGCTCGCGGCGGCGTGGCCCGCCGCGGACGCCATCACGATCGGCATCCCGCGGGGCCATGCGCTCGCGTTCCGCATTCCAGGCGCGGACGGCGACATCGTCAACTGGGGCCTGTACGCGGTGCCGCCGCCGTCGGCCGCGCGGCTCGTGGACCCGACCACGCTTCCGCCCGGTTCCGTGACCGGCGAGCTGATGGCGCACTTCGCGCGTCTGGTCGAGGAGCACCTGCCGCCCGACTGGGCCCGGATCGTACGGCTGACGCCGCCCGGGGAGCTGTACGTCCAGCCGATCTACGACCTGTCGCTGCCCGCGCTCGCCTCCGGGCGCCTCCTGCTCGCCGGGGACGCGGCGGCGTGCGCCCGTCCCCACACCGGTGGCGGCGCGGTCAAGGCGCTCCAGGACGCCGTGGCCTTGGAGGACGCGTGGCGCGCCGCCGCCACCTGGGACGAGCTGCGGACCGCCTACGACTCCGCGCGTGCGCCCGGCGCCCGCGCGATCGTGGACCTCGGCCGCCGCCTCGGCCACGCGCAGGTGCCCGCCGCACCCGACTGGACGGCCATGGACGCCGAGGCGCTGGACGCGTGGTGGGGCGAGATCAGTTCCGCGGGCGGATTCGGCGGACTGTCCCTCCGCCGCGACTGAGCCCCTCCTTCCGCCCCCTCCGTCCCCCGTTCCCCCTGACCGAGCCACGGGCGGAGGGGGCGGGTGCGGGGGCCTCTGGTGGCGCGGGTCGTGCGATCCCCAGAGGCCCCCGCGGTCGGACGGCTAGCGGCAGCGGACGGGCCTTGCGCCCAGCAGCCGGACGTAGTGGCCGGCGACGTAGCCGACGCCGTGCCAGTTCTGGTTGCGGGGACCGAGCTTGTACCAGGTCCGGTCGCCGTGGATGGCCTGGCCCCGGGTCCAGCACTCGATCTGGAGCCGGTACCCGCGCTTGTAGATGCCCTTGGCGGCGGAATGGGTGGTGGGCCTGCTGCGGACGGTGATGGTCGAGGAGGTGACCCGGCCGTAGACGTAGCGGGGCGCGAGCGGGTCGGCCTGCGTGGTGGCCGCCCGGGCGGACGCGGACGGGCCGCCCGGTACGGACGCGGACTGCGCCGAGGCGGAGGGGACGGACGCCGCGAGGGCGCCGAGGGCGAGCGCCGCCGTGAAGAGGGCGCGTGAGGGGATGTGCATGTTTCCTCCGAGCAGAAGAACCTAACGTCACTTTTTGTAGTGACGAGTTTGCGAAATGTAACAACCGGGAGCGTGGCGGCGCTCTGGCGACGCAGTGACGCGCCCGTGTCGCTCCGGCCGAGAAACTGTGGTCGGCCCGGACTCCGCGTGAGGGACGGGTCATTGTCACCCGTATCCGGCCCCCAGGGGCTTGACCTCGGCGTCCGTTCACGATTGGACAGGTAATTAGCTAATTGCCATAATCCCTGAGTGCTCGACGTAGAACTGATCAAGGCGCTGGCGAACGACCGGCGGCTGCTGATCCTGGAGTGGCTGCGCGACCCCGAACGGCACTTCCCGCCCCAGCGCGACGGCGATCTCGTCCGCGACGGGGTCTGCTCGCTGTTCATCGCCCAGAAGCTCGGCGTGAGCCAGCCGACGTGCGGCGAACACCTGAAGGTGCTCGCGAAGGCGGGCCTGGTGCGCGGCAAGAAGATCAAGCAGTGGGTGTTCTACCAGCGCGACGAGGAACGCATAGCCGAGGCGAAGGAGCTGCTGAGCGGTGAGTGGTGAACTGGACGGCGTCGTCGCAGCGCCCGAGGAACCGCGCCTGGACGCGGAGTCGGACGCGGAGTCGGGCGCGAGCGCGGGTGCGGCCCTGCCGTCGGACGCGGACGTGGGCGCGGGTGCGGGTGTGGACGCGGACCTCGGGCTGTACGGGCGGCTGATCGGGGACCTGGACGCGGCGGGGGCCCGCTACCGGCTGATCGACCACGCGCCGGAGGGCCGGACCGACCTGGTCAGCGCCCTGCGCGGGAACGACGTCGCGCACGCCGCCAAGTGCCTGGTCGTGATGGTCAAGGTCGGCAAGAAGCGGAGCCGGTACGTGCTGGCCGTGGTCCCCGGTGACGCCCGCCTGGACCTCCAGGCGGTCAAGACGCTCCTGGACGGCACGTACGTCGCCTTCGCGAGCCGTGACAAGGCCGAGGAACTCGCCGGAAGCGTGAGCGGCACCGTTCTGCCTTTCTCGTACCACCCGCAGTTGGAGGTCATCGCGGACCCGGCGTTGCTGCGGGCGCCCGAACTCTTCTTCAACGCCGCGCGGCTGGACCGTTCGATCGCGCTCGCCACCGACGACTACGTTCGGCTGGCCGATCCGCGTGTCGTCCCCATCGTCGCCTCGTCCTGAACGAATGGGCGGGGGGCGCCGCGTTGCCTTTGTTTTGGACGTTCGGGGGCGTGGTGACGTCAGTCGTGGGGGGTGTCGTCGTCTCGTTCCAGGCCGAGTCTCCTTCGGGCGCCGGTGATGAGGGCGGAGAGGGCCGGAGGGACGCTGAGGACGAACGCGAGCGCGTCCGCGAGGCTCGTCCGGGCGAGCTGGTAGGTGAGCCAGGTGAGGGGAGGCGCGAGGGCGAGCCACGGACGGGCGCGGCTCGCCAGCACGGTGGTCAGCAGCGTCCGTGTGAGGCGGCGGGCCCGTGGACGCCACAGGACGACGGCCAGGGCCGGAACGCCGCGGAGCAGTTCGAGGACGTAGGCGCGGTGGCCGGTGGGGAGCGCGGCGAGTTCGGCGGCCCACTCCCTGAGATACCGGCCACGGGCCTGCGCGGGCAGGATCAGGGCCAGCGTGCGCAGGGCGGCGAATTCCGGCCCTGGGGCGAGGCGTTTCCGGGCGATGGATTCCAGCTCGGCCGCGACCGGTGCCAGGCCGAGCCGCCTTGCCAGGGGTACGAACGTTTCCAGTGTTTGCAGTGACTTCTGCCTCTGCTTGTGCGGAGCCAGGTATTCGACCGTTCGCATGTTGTGGAGGCGGTCGGAGAGCCTGAGGAGCAGGACGCGGTCGTCGGCCGCTTCCGGGACGCCGTCTTTCAGCTCGGCGAGGCCCGTGACGAGCTCTGAGACGTCGCCGCCGAACTCGGCGCGCAGCCGACCGGCGTCGAACGCCGTTTCGTCGAGAGTGTCGTGGAGCAGGGCGGCGCAGACCGTGGCGGGATCGCCGCCGGCCGCGGCGACCAGCGACGCGACCTCGACCGGATGCGTGATGTACGGCGCGCCGCTGTGCCGGAAGCGCCCCTCGTGTCGTTCGGCGGCGCGTGCGTAGGCGCGCTGGACGAGTGCGAGGTCGTTCGCGCCTAGGCGGCCCGCGAGCCTGTCGAGTAGGGGTGCGATGAGGCGGTCCATTTCACGCTCCCTGGGGGCCGGGCTCGGGCTCGGTCCGGAGACCGCTTCCGCGGAGGCCGCTTCCGCGGCGGGTGCGTCCGGCGCGTTTGGTGCGTCCGGCTCGTTCTGCCGCTGCGCGGGCCTGTAGGGCGCCCTCGCGGGTCAGGTGGTAGTAGCGGCGGGGCGGGCGTCCGGCCCGTTCGTCGGACGCCGCGTACTCCCAGCGGCTCTCCAGCCAGCCGTAGCCTTCGAGCTGGGCGAGCCTCGGGTACAGCGTCCCGTTTCCCAGTCCGGTGGCGGCCCGCAGCTCCAGCCCGTAGAACTCCCGGTTTGGGTCATCGAGGAAGACTCGGATCACGTCCAGCGTCGGACGCGTCATGCGTGGCTTATCCGACATATGTCGATGCTGCGGTGCGGGGCGGCCCGTCGGCCATGGGCGCGCGGGTGAGACGACGCTTACCGAGCTCTAGCGGCTGATCGTTCCGGTGGGCGTGATCGGGGTTGTTGCGGGGATATGGCGGCCGGGTTGTCGGGCCGCTGCGCCGCGGGTGGCGTGTCGGGGTGGACGGCCTCCCGTCCAGGCCAAGATCCTCCTTGCTGTCCTCGGACGCTTGGGGGAGCGGTGGACGGGAAGACGACGGCCAGATCATCGGCGGGCGCATCGGCGGGGGCGGCGGTGCGCGCATGGGCGAACGCGGGCGGGCGGTGGGTATGGCGGCACGCGCTCTTCGCCGTGGTGCTGGCCGGCGCGATCGCGCTCCGGGCCCTCGCGATCGCGGGACATCCCTCCGTGCTGTGGACCGGCGACTCGATCGTGTACCTGAACGGTTCGCTGACGCTCGCCCCATCGCCCAACCGTCCGAGCGGGTACTCGCTGCTGCTCTGGGCGTTGCGCCCCTTCCATAGCTTCACGGCGGTCCTGACCGTCCAGGCGGCCCTGGGCGTTCTGACGGGGGTGATGGTGTACGCGCTGGTCTGGCGTACGGCACGAACACGCTGGCCACGCCCGCTCGCACCGTCGCCCTCTGAGGGGCGGTCTCCTGAAGGTGCGGGGGGCGTGCGGGCGCGGGTGCTCGGGTGGTTGCCTGCGTGTCTTGCTGTGGTGGCGGCTGTTCCGGTTCTGTTCGACGGGAATCAGCTTCTGCTGGAGCATCTGCTGCTGTCGGATGAGCTGTTCGGGTTCCTGGTGATGGCGGCGGTGGCCGTTCTGCTGTGGCCTCCTGTGCGGTCCGCGTCCGGGGGACGTCTGCTCGTGCGCGTAGGTGTGGCAGGGGTCTTGCTGGGGTGTGCTGCGGTGACTCGGATGGCGGGCGTTCCCCTCATCGCCGTGGTGCTGGTCGCGATGGCGGTGTACGGCCGGCCGGGGCGACGACTGTTCACGCGCACCGCGCAGCGTACGGACGGCCCACTCGACACGCCCGTCCACGCCCCGCTCGATGGCCCCGCCCACCTTCGCAGCAACGCTGGCGTGGGCGGGCTTGGGGAGTCGGGCCGGCGCCGGAGTGCGGGCAGTGGCGCGAGCGGCCGTGTTGGGCGGTGGGCGGGGGCTCTGGTGGGGGCCGCGGTGCTGGTGGGGGCGTTTGTGATGCCGGTCGTGGCGTACATGGGCTGGTTCCGCGCCAATCACGGCGAGTTCGGGATGAGCAAGCACGGCGCGGTGTGGCTGTACGGGCGGACCGCGAGTTTCGCCGACTGCGCCCAGGTCACCGAACGGCATCCGGACCTCGCCGTACTCTGTCCGCGGCGGCCGCCCAGCGATCCGCGCGTGACGTCCCCGGTGTACGCGGCCATGTACACGCCCGACTCCCCGTTCAGGCGGTTGCCCGGCGGAATCTACGGTCCGCATTCCAACGCTCCGGCGGAACGGTTCGCCTGGACGGCCATAACGGCACAGCCGCTCGACTATGCGCGGGTCGTCATCAAGGACACGTTGAAAACGTTCGCGCCGGGGCGTTCTCCGTACCCGACCACCTGGACGGAGGCGCAATTGCACTTCCCGGCGGTCGTCAATCGGGCGTTCGACAAGCCGCCCGCCGCGCGCCAGAAGAGGCTCGCCCTCATCTACGGGGGCGATACCGCGCGCCCGCGGATCGTGAACCCGTACGCCCGGTGGATACGCCACTACCAGGCCCACTGGTACGTGCCCGGCCCGGCCTTGGCCGTTCTGCTGGGAATCGGGCTTGCCGGCGCGGCCGTTCGGCTCCTGCGGCGCGGCGAACGCCGTTCCAGGACCGAAGGGGCGGCGATCCTGCTGCCCTGGCTGACCGCTGCGGCCCTGCTGGTCATTCCCGTGGCCACCGCCGATTTCGACTATCGCTACGTTCTGCCCGCCCTGCCGCTCGCCTGCCTCGCGGCGGCCCTCGCCGTCATCCCCGGCAGGAGGCCGGACCCGGCTGCGTCCGCGCCCCAGTCCCCGGCCGTACGCGCGGAGCGAGCGCCGCAACGCGCCGACGGCATCGCGGCCGCGCATCGCGCCGACGACATCGCCGACCCTGATCCGCTCGTCTGAACGTCCCCGACGCCTCGCCGCCGTACGCCTCGCCGCCGTAGGCCGTGCCGTCGCGTGCTTCTGCCGCCGGGCGGA
Organism: Actinomadura sp. J1-007; assembly: GCF_009793335.1. GTDB lineage: Bacteria > Actinomycetota > Actinomycetes > Streptosporangiales > Streptosporangiaceae > Spirillospora > Spirillospora yumaensis. The sequence goes on from NZ_WING01000002.1 coordinate 964,671, forward strand.
CTGTGCTTGGTTGCCCTGGCCGCTGGGCGCGCCTGCCGCTTCAGTGCTGTGTCAGCGGACGGTCTGTTGCCGGGAGGGAGTGCCGCTGAACGTTGCGGCTTACTGGTTGCTCGTCTGCTGTGTCGCCGGATGGGTCTGCCATTTCGGCTCGGCGTTGGCGGTATGTCCTGGGAGTGCCGTTGAAGAGGGGGTAATGGGTGTAAGATTCTCACTCCGGTTACTTTGGTGGGAGTAAGGCTTGGAGATAGCTATCAACGATTACGGAGTGGGGGCGGCGGTGGCGACCGACCTGGTCAACACGTCGCCGACCGTACGGGGCGCCGCAGGGGAGGCCCTGCTGGGGCCGGACGCGCTGGCGGCGTTCCTGGGCGAGCACGACCTGCGACCCGACGCCGTGGCGGGCGGGCGTGCGCTGACTGAGGACGACCTTTTCCAGGTCGTTCTCCTGCGGCGGGAAGTGCGGGCGATCGTGGAGACCGAGACGGAGGAGCAGGCCGTCGCGGGCGCGGCGGTGCTGGCCGGGCGCGCTGGGCTCGTTCCGGTGCTGCGCCGCGACGCGGACGGCGGGTGGCAGTGGTACGTCCCGACCGCGCCGGACGCGCCCCTCGCGGACGAGCTTGCCGCGCTCATCGGCATCGGGCTGTTCGGCGTCGTCCGGGCGCTCGGCCATGAGCGCTTCCGCGCCTGCGCGGCCCCGGACTGCCGAGGCGTGTTCGTCGACATCAGCCGGGCGGGACGCCGCCGCTACTGCATGCCCGAACTGTGCGGCAACCGGCTCAATGTCGCCAACCACCGCGCGCGGCGCATGGGGAGCGTGGCCCGGTGAGCGCCTCGCCGCTGGTGGGCGCGCTCCGGCTTCCGGACGGTTCGTGGGTCCGCGGCCGGGGGCTGCGCCGTCCGCTTCCGGAGGGGCCGGCGCCCGAGTTCGGGCTCTACCTGGGGTCGGGGCGCCTCCGTGAACGCCACGAGGGCGACCTGCACTGGTCGCATGAGTGGATCGACTGGCCCGACTTCCTGCTGCCCCGCGACCGGGACGGGGCCGTACGGCACATCCGCGCGCTGCACGAACGGGCGCGGGCGGGCGCGGCGGTCGAGGTCGCGTGCGGGGGCGGCGTCGGCCGCACCGGAACGGTGATCGCGTGCCTCGCCGTCCTGGCCGGGGTGGACCCGGCGGACGCCGTCGCCTGGGCGCGGGAGCACCACCACCCCCGCGCCGTCGAGACCCCCTGGCAGCGCCGCTGGGTCACCCGCTTCCGGAACGGCTGACACCGCCGACCCCGGCCGGCCCGGTGGTTCGCGGGTCCCCGGCGTCCGGCTCGGGAGGTCGGTGGGGGAGGGGGACGTGGTCGTGGTCGTAGCCGAAGTAGCGGGGCCCGCCAGGGCCAGGCCGGCCGGGGTCAGCCAGCGCGGGTCGCAGGGGACGCCGAGGACGGTGACGCGCAGGCCGTAGCGGAGGTTCTCGGTGGTGACGGGGTCCCCGCCGTCGGTGTCCAGGACGCAGATCAGGTCCGGGGTCGTCGCGACCACCTCGCCGTCGCGGCGGGCGACGAGGTGCTCGTTCTGGAAGCTCAGGTCCAGGACGCGGCCGGCGTCGGCGCCGAGGCCCTCCAGGCGCGCGTCGCCGCGGGCGAAGCCGCCCGTGGTGCGGCGGCTGACATCCACGACCTTGCCGGTGAGCAGCGGGACGCCGCCGAGCAGGTCCGCCGCGGCGGCGACCGGGTCGGCGTGCGCGGCGCGAGCCTCGCGGACGGCGCGGCCCAGGTCCTCGGCCAGGGTGAGCGTCGCGGGGACGAGCCCGGCGGCGAGTTGGTCGCCGCGCATGACGGTGTCGGCGCACGAGACCGCGCAGCCCATCTCCACGCAGGCCGTCCGGGCGAGGCGTTCGGTCCAGTGGTTCGACGTGGTCTGGAGGACGAGGGTGTTGCCCTTGTCGTCGGCGACGGCCATCGGCGCGACCGTGACGCCGATCAGGCCGGGCAGCACCATCTGCGCCTCGGGGAACGCCCGGCCCATCGCGTCGCCGTCCACCAGCGGCAGGCCGGTGCGGGCGGCGGCGATGAACGGGGTCATCGAGTTCAGGCCGCCGACCTCGATCGGCATCAGGTGCGTGGCGCGGCGGCCGAGCGTCCGCTCCAGCGCGCGCAGCGCCCTGACCTCCTCGTCGCCCGCCGGGATCTTCTCGACGGAGACGGTGGGGCACCCATCGCCGAGACGGCGATCACGGTGGCGTCGGCGGGGACCTCGTCGATGTCCACGACCGTGACCGGCCCGTGCTCGCGGATGGCCTGCTGGGCGAGCAGCCGTCCGATGTACGGGTCGCCGCCGCCTCCGGTGCCGAGGATGCCCGCGCCGCGCGCCATGTCCTCCAGCTGGTCGGGTCCGATCTCACGCACGGTCGTTCTCCAGTCGGTTCAGGTCCAGGTCGCCGACGGCCTTGACGCGGATGCGGGTGGCGCCGCCGGGCAGGTACGCGAGCGGCACCTCCTCGACGTCGACGACGTCGACGGTGCCGGGACGGGCCCCGGCCCGCTCGGCGTGGGCGGCGGCCTCGGCCTTCGCCTCGTCCAGGACGGCGTCGCGGCGGCCCGGCGGGACCTGGAAGACCCGGTCGACCTCCCCGCCGACCTGCGCGATGGCGGCGCCGATCGCGTTCGCGACGGCGTAGTGGCCGGGGCGCCGGACGTCGGCGAAGCCGGGCAGCGCGTCGATCAGGACGCTGCCGCCGCCGACCGCGACCACCGGGATCGGCTCGGGCGAGGTGCGCATCCGGTCGACGGTCTCGGCGATCCGTCCGGCCGTGTGCGCGAGGGCCGCCTCCACCCGCGCGCGGTCGAGGCGGGCGACCCGCGAAGGGTCGCCGATCTCGGCGCGGCCGGCCGCGACGGCGAGGTCGGTGGCGGTGAGGGTGTCGCCGCCGAAGACGAGCGCCCGCTCCGTCAGCCGGTAGCCGACGCTGCGGGGGCCGACGGACGGGGCGTCGAGGTCGACGAGCGAGCCGCCGCCGATGCCGAGCGACAGCACGTCCGGGATGCGGAAGTTGGTGCGCACGCCGCCCATCTCCGCCTCGCCGGACGCCTCGCGCGGGAACCCGCCGGTGAGGATCCCGACGTCGGCGGTCGTCCCGCCGACGTCCACGACCGCGCAGTCCGCCAGGCCCGACAGGTACGCCGCACCGCGCATGGAGTTGGTCGGGCCGGACGCGAACGTGGCGATCGGCTGCTCGCGGGCCCGTTCGACGTCCATCAGGGTCCCGTCGTTCTGCGACAGGAACAGCGGCGCGCCGATGCCCGCCTCGTCCAGCGCCCGGCCGAACGCCGCCACGATCCGGACGGCGAGGTCGCGGAGCGCGGCGTTGACGATCGTGGCGTTCTCCCGGGGCAGCAGCCCGACGCGGCCGATCTCGTGCGACAGCGACAGGTGCACGTCCGGCCCGAGCTCGGCCGCGAGGATCTCTCCGGCGCGCCGTTCGGCGTCGGCGCTGACCGGCGAGAACACCGCCGACACCGCGACCGAGCGGACGCCGCGCGCGGCGATGGCGGCGGCGGTCGCGCGCAGTTCGTCCTCGTCGAGGTCCGACAGCGGCCGGCCGTCGTACTCGTGGCCGCCGTGGCACAGGTGGACGGCCGGGCCGTCCGCGTCGGGGCTGAGGGCGGCGCGGAGCCGGCCGGGCCAGTCGACCATCGGGGCAGCGCCGCCGTCGCGGGCAGCCCGAGCCGGACGGCCGCCGTCGGCGCCAGCCGCTCGCCCTCGACCAGGGCGTTCACGAAGTGGGTGGTGCCGATCATGACGGCGGTGACGGCGGCCGGGGGCACCCCCGACGCGCCGAGCACCGCGCCGATCGCGGCGACCACGCCGCCGGTCACCTCCGCGGTGGTCGGCGACTTGACCGTGGCGAGCACGCGGTCGCCGTCCAGCAGGACCGCGTCGGTGTTGGTCCCGCCGACGTCGATGCCGATGCGCATGGTTCTCCTCGTTGGATGGACGGTGGTCAGCCGGCGGCCGGAGCGGACGGCCCGGGCGGTGCGGACGGCCCGGCCGGTCCCGGCGGTTCGGGCGGCGCAGAAGGGTCGGACGGCGCGGAAGGGTCGGGCGGCGCGGAAGGATCGGGCGGCGCGGAGGCTTCGAGGGCGGCGGCCGGGTGGGCGGGCTGGTCGACGGGGAGTTCGCGGGTGCCGTTGACGAGTCCGAGGCGGGCGGCGGCCACGTAGCCGAGGGCGGCGAGCAGCAGCGAGTTCAGGGCGGGGACGCCGGGCCACTGGAGGTGGTCCGACAGCCAGCCGACCGTGGCGGCGGCCGCCCACAGCACCAGGGTGGCGGGCACCCAGCCGGGCTCGGTCGCCGGCAGCTCGCCCCGGGCGCGCGAGGCGTCCAGCACGGGCCGCCAGCGCCGGGCGACGAAGTACTCGGCGACCATGATCCCCGCGACCGGCGGGGTGAGGACGCCGAGCAGGGTGAGGAAGTCCTGGAAGCGGTCCAGGATCCCGGCGGCGGCGAGCAGGCTGCCGAGCACGCCGATGCCGACGGTGACGGCGACCCGGTTCAGCCGGACGCCGGTCAGCGACTCCACCGCGTTCATCAGGCCGAGCGCGGCGGAGTACAGGTTCCAGTTGTTGATCTTCACGGTGGCGGAGATCAGGATGATCACCCCGGCCACGCCGGACGAGGCGGTGATGATCGCGATCACGTCGGAGGTCTTGACCGCGTACGCCAGCAGCACGCCCGCGAGGCCGAGCACGTACTCCCCGAGCGAGATGCCGACCAGCGTCTGCTTGACGACGTCGCCCGTACTGCGGTTGAAACGCGTCATGTCGGGCGTGGTGACGGCGCCGACGATGTAGGAGCCCGCCACGATCGTCGCGCCCGTCGCGATCGACATGTGCTCGCCGAACGGCGGCGAGGCCACCAGGTCGCCCAGGCTGTGCTTGGAGACCTGCACGCTCATCGCCCACCCGGCGAGCCCGAGGAACGCCGGGACGGTCACGAACGCCGTCCAGCCCATCGCCTTGAAGCCCTTCAGCACCAGCAGCGTCACGCCGAGGCCGGTCAGCAGCGACCAGGCCCACATCGGCGGCCCGCCCGCCAGCGAGTGCAGCCCCCGGGCGAACACCGCCGTCTGGACCCCGAACCACCCGAACAGGCTCACCGCGATCACCAGGCCGATCAGCGTCGACCCGTACCGGCCGAACCCGGTCCAGCGCGCGAGCACCGAGGTGGACAGGCCCTCGCGCATCCCGGCGATCCCGACGAAGACGCAGACCACCTCCAGGATCACCGAGCCGAGCGTGAACGCCCAGAACGCGCCCCAGAACGACAGCCCCGCGCCCAGCGACGCGCCGAGCAGGAACTGCGTGAGGTCCGAGAGCTGCCCGAAGCGCTGGACGGCCACGTTGAACCAGGTGTAGCGAGCGGACTGCGGGACCCGTTCCAGCGGGAAGTCCTCATCGGTGCTCTGTGACATCGGGGCCTTTCGGGCGGGGGGTTGGCAGGGACGTGCGGGTCTCCGGGGCGCGGCGGGGCGCGGCCGGAGGTCAGAGGAGATGGGCGGGCCCGGAGGCCCGGGCGTGCAGGCGCAGGGTGGCGCCGGGCAGGTACGGCAGCGGCGTCCGGGACACCTCGGACACCGTCACCCGGCGCGGGTCGGCCCCGGCGCGCACGGCGCTCGCGCGGGCGTCCTCGCGGACCTCGGCCAGCACCGCCGCCAGGTCGGTGCCCGTGTCCACGCGCACGACCCGTTCGGCCTGGCCGCCGACCGGACTGGCCGCGGCGCCGATCGCCCCCGCCACCCCGCCGTGCTCGGGCACCAGAACCTCCCCGACCCCCGGCAGCCCCACCCCGTCCAGGCCCCCGGCGACCTCCAGAAGCCCGTTCGAACGGCCGGTGCCGTCGGGGTGGCTGGGGTCGTGTGCGCGGGCTTCGGCGAACGTGCCTGCCCCGCCGCCGACCAGTACCAGCGGGAGCCGGTCCGCGGACGGGCGCATCCGGTCGACCGCCTCGGCCAGTTCGGCGCGCGTGCGCGGGCCCGAGCGCGGAACCCGGATCAGGTCCGGCATCCAGAATCCCACCGGAACCCCGCCGATGCGCGCCCCGAACGCCTGCTGGGGGTAGCCGCCGGCGAGCGCGCCGACGCGGATCCGGTGCTCGCCGACGTCCGCGACGACCGCGCCGTCCCGCCCGGTCAGGATGGCCGCGCCGCGCAGCGTGCTGGCGAGGCTGCTGCCGAGCCCGAGGCCGGGGTGGCGGCGCAGGTGGTCCAGGCCCATCACGCTGCCGTCGCCGCGCGTGACCAGAACCGTCAGGTCCGGGCCGAACGCCTCGGCGAGTGCGGCGCGCAGGCCGTCCGCGAGGTCCCCGGCGAGCCGGTGCAGCGCGCCGTTCAGGACGGCGGTGTTCTCGCGCTCCAGGAGGCCGAGCGGCCCGAGCTCGCCGGACAGCGAGACGTGCGCCTCGCCCATCTCGCGCCGGACGATCTCGGCGGCGCGCCGTTCCTGCGCGCCGTCCACCGGGGCGAACACGCCGGTGATCGCGACGGCGCCCGCCCGGCCCGCGAGACCGGCCGCGAACCGGGCGACCGCGTCCTCGTCCAGCGCGGTCCAGTCGCCCGGCCCGAACCCGCCGCCGCCCTCGACGATCGCCGAGCCCGCGTGGACGGCGTCGACCAGGTCGGGCGGCCAGCCGTACAGCGGCCGGACGGCCCGCGCGGCGTTCCCGCCGATGCGCAGCACCCCGACCCGCGCCAGGCCGCGCCGTTCGACCACCGCGCGAGCGGGCCCGCGCAGGCCGACGGCCGCGCGCGACACCGGCTCCCCGGTACGGGGCAGGGCGCGCAGCGCGGCGCGCACCGCCGCGACCGGGTCGTCCGGCGCGGACGGGACCTTCGCCGTCGCGCGAGCGGCTCCTGTCCCGTCCAGCAGCACGGCATCGGTGTTGGTGGGCCCGACGTCGATCCCGGCGATCACGACCCACCCTCCCCGACGTCACTGGAGCCGGCGTCCCCGGGCGCGGCGGAGCTGGTCTCTTTCGGGCTGGTCTCTTTGGGCGCGTCGGGGGCGGTGTTCCCCGGGCCGGTCTCTCCGGGCGCGTCGGGGCTGCTCTTTCCGGGGTCGGTCAGTCCGAACGCGGTGGGGCCCGTTAGGGCGTGGCCCGCGGGGGTGCGCCACACGGGGGCGGACGGGGTCGTCACGACGCTCACCCGGAGTCCGTAGCGGACCCGGTCGACCTGCACCGCCGCGGCCGTACGGGTGTCCAGCACCGCGACCACGTCCGGGACGAGGGCCAGCGCGCGGCCGTCCTCGTAGGCGGCCAGGTACTCGCTCTGCGCCTCGATCCGCAGCAGCCGCCCGGCGTCGCCGCCGAGGCCCTCGACCAGTACGGCGGTCGCGCCGCCGCCGGGCCGTTCCACCGCCACGACCCTCCCGGTGACCAGGCGTTCCAGGCCCGCGCCCGGCTCGGCGGGCACGCCCCCGGCCAGCGCCTCCCCGATCGCGAGGGCACGCGACACCGAACCCGCCACGGCCGCCTCGCGCACCTGCCCGGCGCGCAGCGGGTACTCGCTCGCGACCGCGAGCCCGCCGAAGGCGTCCAGCACCCGCGCGTCAGCCGCTCCAGCCACGGCCCGTCCACGTGCTCCAGGACGACCGTACGGCCGCGCTCGTCCACCAGCACGCACGGCGTCGGCGCGAGCCCGGCGGACTCCATCGCGATCTGGTCCATGCGCGGGAACGCCCGGCCCATCCCGTCGGCGTCCACCAGCGGCAGCCCGAGCCCGGCCGCCCACGACGCCGCCTTGCACCCGTTGGAACCGCCGATCTCGCTGGACATCAGCGCCGCCACCGGCACACCGTGCAGCCGCTCGACGGTGTCGCGCAGCGTGCGCGCCTCGGCGTCGCCGCCGATCCGCTCGGTCGCGACGACCGGCGACCCGACGAGGCCGCAGGACATCACCAGGCCGTCCGCGGGCAGTTCCTCCGGCTGGACGACGCGCACCGGGCCGTGGTCGGCGACGGCCTGCGCGGCGGCGGACAGCGCGGGCCCGACGTCCCCGCCGCCGCCCGAGCCCAGCACGGCGCACCCGCGCGCGAACGCGGGCAGCGAGGCGTCATCCAGCAGCATGCGTCCAGGCTATGCGTGTCCCGCCCCGCACTCTCTGTGCTCCCGGCACGTGTTATCGCAGGTCACTGTGCTCGCCGCACAGCCGAGGACGGGTACGCTGGCGGGGGTGGAGACCATGCCGGCCGATCTGCTGGCCGCCCCCGGCGTGCCCGCCCGCCTGACCGCGCTGGCCGGACCGCTCACCGGCCGTCCCGTCGGCGGCGCCCGGCTCGTCGAGGACCCGACGTCCCTGAGCGCCCTCCCGGACGGCTCGCTCGCCATCCTCACCGGCCCGGCGTCCGAGCGCGCCACCGGCTACCGCCTGGACGTCGCGCTCCGCGACCTCACCGCCGTCGGCGGCTCCGCGCTGGTGCTCACCTCCCGTACCGTCCCGCCCGTCCCGCTCACGGCCCGGCTGATCGCCGAACGCGGCGGACTGGCCCTCCTGCACGCCGCCGCCGACCCGCCCGTCCTGCCCGGCCCGCTCGACCTGGCCGCCCTGGCCGGCGCGTTCACCCGCGTCATCGGCCGCGACGCCGAAGACGCCCTGGTCCGCCTCAGCGCAGCGATCGACGCCCTCCTGAACGCCGGCGACACCACGCACGGCGCACACAGCACGCAGGGCCTAGATGCCGCGAAGGGTGGGGGCGGCGTGGAAGGGGCGGATGGAGACGCGCGCCGGGTCCTCGCCGCTGTCACCGCCGCGCTCGGTGTTCCTCTGCGGGCAGGGCGGGCCGGGCCGGGCGAGATCGGCGCGGTGGCGCATGGTCACGGGGGTGAGGTGGCCGTGGCCGCGCCTCGGAGCGGCGGGCATCTCGATCGCGCCGTCGCGCTCGCCGTGCGGCTCGCCGCCCGTGCCATCGCCCGCGCGGACGACACCGGCGACAGTCCGGTCCGGTCCCGTTCGCTGCTGCTGTCGGAACTGCTGATCGCGCCGGAGGGGCAGGCGCTGCGGCTGCTGAGCCGCGCCCGCGCCCTCGGGCTTCCGGTGGACGGCTGGCACATCGTCCTGCGCGTCGAGCCCGCCGCGCTGCACGGCGCCGACCGGTACGACCTGCTCGACGCGGCCGACCGCGCCGCGCTGCGCGTCCTGCGGACCACCGGCGGGCACTGGAACTCCGCCCGCGCCGACGACGCGCTCCTGCTCATCCGGTCCCAGCCCGGCGACCCCGGGCTGCGCGCCGCCGTCGAGACCACCGAACGGCTCCTCGCCGGGCTGCGCGACCGGTTCCCCGGGGCCGACCTGCGCTGCGGCGTCGGCGGCGCGCACCAGGGCCCGCTCGGGCTGCGCGCCTCCGCCCGCGAGGCCCGTACCGCGCTCGCCCGCGGCGGTCCGCGCGGCGGGCGGCCCGTCACCGTCCACGACCTCGCCGGCCTCGACCGGATGCTCGGCGAGTGGTACGCCTCCGAGGCCGCCCGCGCGTCCGCCGAGGAACTCCTCGCCCCCATCACCGGGCTCGGCCCCGACCGCGCCCGGCCCCTGCTGCGGACCCTCCAGGCGTACCTGGACCACCAGGGGTCCCCGGCCCGCGCCGCCGAGGAACTGCACCTGCACCGCAACGCCGTCAGCGACCGGATCCGACGCGCGTCCACCCTCCTGGCCGTCGACCTCAACGACCCCGAGCAGCGCCTCGCCCTCCAACTCGCCTGCCGCGCGCTCCACCACTGACCGCCCCACCGGACGGTCCGTTGCGGCGCACGCGCGCCCGCGTCTCAGGAACGCAGCGCCTTCTCGGCGGCGGGCCCGTTCTCCCGGAACCGCTCCAGGTACGACCGCGCGTCGCGGCCGGGCGCGACGCCCCGCGCGAACGCCCTCATGTTGCCCGCACCCGCGTTGTAGCCCATGGCCAGCAGCTCGTTCCTGGTGTACGCGTCGGACCGTGCGGCCGGGAGCGCCCTCGCGAGGTCGTGCAGGTACCAGGCGGCGGCCTCGACGGCGAGGGACGGGTCGTCGGGCAGTTCCTCCCAGCGCCGGTCCGCGAAGCGCCCCCGCTTGGCCTCGTCGAACGCGGCCCGGTGCATGTTGGCGATGCCGAACGCCGCGTCCCGCTTGAACTTCTGCCAGGCCCGTTCCAGCTCCGGGTCGTGCGGCTTGTCGGCCTCGTTGTAGAGGATCGTCATCAGCAGGCGCGCGCTGACACCGGCCTTCTTCGCGTACCTGCGGACGTCCCCGGCGAACCGGGCGGGATCGCGTTCGCCGAGCTTCTTGGTCTTGGACGCGGTGGGGGACCCCGACGCGCCCGGCCTTCCGGACCGCCCGTCCCCGTCCGGATCGTTCTTCCCGCACGTCACGGCCCACAGAGCCACGGCGGCGAGCGGCACGGCCATCCAGCCCCAACGCCGTTCCCGTTCCGCCACCGGCCCCCCTCGCGCTCCCCACATCCCACCGCCCGACGCCATCGCCGGTCAACCCGTCCTCCCACCGTACGGACGGCCCAGGCGGGGGCGCGGCGGAGGGCGTCGAATTCGGGCAGGTTTCGCTATGTCCGGATTGTGGTGATCGGCCTAGTCTGGCGCGGTGCCTCCACCCCCGGCCGACGCGCCGGCCGCGCCCGCGGTCCGGCTCGCGTGGCTGGACGCGCTGCGGGGCTGGGCCGCGCTGCTGGTGGCGCTGCACCACGCGAGCTACGCCTACCTGCCGTCCGCGCGGGCGGCGCTGGTCGGCGTGTTCGACCCCGGCTGGTACGGCGTGCTGGTGTTCTTCCTGGTCAGCGGGTACATCGTGCCGGCCTCGCTGGAACGGCACGGCAGCGTCCGCCGGTTCTGGCTCGGCCGGTTCTTCCGCATCTACCCGCTGCTGGCGGTGGCGTGCCTGCTGGCGGTCATGCCGTTCCTGCTCGGCCTGCGGGGGCTGCGCGCCGGGCTGGAGCGGTACGACCCGGTCACGGCCGTGCTGGCGCACCTGACCATGTTGCAGGACCTACTGGCCGTTCCGAACGCCATGAACGTGCTGTGGACCCTCTCGTACGAGATGGCGTTCTACCTGCTGGTCGTCGCGCTGTTCGTGGTCGGCGGGCGCGCGTGGACGGGCCGGGCCGCCGTCGGGCTCGCCGTGGCGGCGCTCGTGGCGGGCGGTGCGCTGCCCACGGTGCTGCTGTCCGGCGCCTGGCGGACCGAGGCGGTGGTCGCCGTCGCCGCCGCCGCGCTCTCGGCGACGCTGGCCGCGGCGATGACGGACCGTTCCGGCCCCACCGCCGCGGGCGGGCTGCTGGGCGGCGTCCTCGCCGTCGCGCTCGTGGCGCTGAACAGCAGGATCGGCGCCTGGGAAGGGCTGGCCATCCTCGCGGTCATGTTCACCGGCACCGTGGTGTACCGGATCGAGCACCGCCAGGTCACCGGGCGCGCGGCGGCCCTCACCGTCGCCGCCGTCCTCGCGGCGGTCCTCGCGGCGGGCGCGCTCAACGCCGGCGCGGACGCGACCGGCCCGTGGCTCTGGCGGGCCCGGCTGGTCTGGACGGGCGCGGTGGCGATGGCCGCCGTGACGTTCGCGGCGGGCTGGCGGCTCCGGGACGTGCGCTTCCCGCGCTGGGCGGTCGGGCTCGGCACCGTGAGCTTCTCGGTCTACCTCCTGCACCCGCTGCTGCTGATGGTGTCGATCCAGTTCGCGGGCACCACCGGACGGGACGATCCGGTGGCGCTGGCCGTGTTCGTCGTGGTCCTGCTGGCGGCGTCCTGGGCCGCGCACCGCTGGATCGAGGCCCCGGCGCAACGGCTGGGACGCCGACTCTCGCGTTCCGCGCCGTCCGGGCGACAGGCCCCGCCGCCCGCCCCCGTCGCGATGCCGCTGGACTGAGCCGTACGGGACGCGTCCCGCCCGCCGGACGCGCCCGCCGAACGGGTATGTGCAGAGCACCGCCGCCCACGGCAGTGGGACGCCACCCCGGCGGACGGCACGCACGACGACAAGGCGAACCGACCACGCCGCGACGCTGCGAACCGCCTTAGGGGTACGGCAACGCGGCGAAACGCGGCACGACGACTCGGCGGCACGACACCATGGCGGTACGGCGAACCGGTGGCACGGTGAGACGGCGGCGCCCCGCGCGGCACGGCGGTACGACGGTACGGCGGCATGACGACATCTGGAGGCGGTGCGATGAGTGAGGTGCCCAACGTTCACGACTGCGAACGGCTCGTGCTGCCCGGTGGCGGCGAGGCCGACATCGACGTGGAGATCGTCCCCTTCGTCCGCGCGGTGTGGGCGCTCGGCCTCGCCACCGGCGGGTGCTGCCAGGACCTCGGCGAGTCCATCGCGGCCAACGGGACGTGGACCGAGGAGGTCCGCGCCCGCCACTCCGGCTACTACCTGGGCCAGGCGTGGGTGAAGATGCCCGTTGACGACGCGTCGGAGCTGCTCGGGGTCCTCGCCGCGCACCCGTCCTTCGACGGGCGGCGGCTCCGGCGCTGGACCAGCCCCGGAGCCTGGGAGAACTACGTCTACCTCCTGCCCGACGACGACGGGTTCGGCCTCGCCTCCTGGGCGCACCTGCACTTCCCCAAACGGCAGATCGGCGAGGTGGCCGCCCTGCTGGAGGACGTCCGCCGGAGCCGCTTGTAGGGGCCGTCCGGTTCAGCGTCTGGCCTGCTGGGGGACGTTCGCCGGGGCCGCTTGTAGGGTGCCGTCCGGTTCGGCGTCTGGCTCGCTGGGGGACGTTCGCCGGCGGCGCTTGCAAGGCGTCGCTCGGCTCAGCGTCCGGCGAAGCGGTACTGGAGGCGGGCCTCGCGGTCGCTGATGGTGCGGTCGAGGAACATCAGGCCGTCCATCCGGCAGTTGCACGGGTTGCCCTCGCGCGTGTTCTGCGGGTAGCTACCGCCGATCTTGATGCCGCGGGGGACGGTGGAGGACGCGGCGTCGGGTTCGGGCGCGCCCTCCAGCTTCCACGGGTCGCCGCCGACCGTCAGGAAGCCCGGCAACGGCCGCCCGTTCTTGTAGAGGGCCATGCGGCCGGTGTCGTAGTCGAACGTGGCCGCGAGGTGCACCCAGGTGTTCTGCGGCAGTACGCTGCGCCAGTCCTCGTCCGCCGCGAACGTCTGGGACGCGCCGCCGTCGAGCCTGCGGCCGAGGGCGACGACCCGCAGCGTGCCCGACACCTCGATGACCTCCAGCAGGGCGCGGACGGCGTGGCCCTCGGAGTCGCCCGTGAGGAGCCCGGCGAGGCCCACCGCGTTGTACGTGTCGTCCGGCCTCGCGGTGTTGGAGTTGGGGCTCGGGTTCGTCCCGGTCATCTTGAACCAGCCCATGACGGTGGCGCCGCGCGCGGACCCGAAGGCGCGCAGCGACCGGACGCCGGACGCGGAGTAGACCCCGGCCTTCCAGTCGTCGGCGCTCGGCGCGTCCGGGGTGCGCTGCCCGAGCTGGACGGCGTGCCCCGGCCGTCCCGCACGCGCATCGCGGCGCCGCCGTTGACGAGGTCGATGACCGTTCCGGAGCGGCCGAGGTCGCGTTCGCGCGCCGCGTCGCCGCGCACGGGGTGCTCGAAGTCGTACGAGGCGATCAGATGCTTCCTCAGCGGCGGGAAGACGGCGGCGTTGGCGGATACGGGTGCGGTCGCGCCCGCGAGTGCGGCCGCGTCGGCGGGTGCGGTCGCGCCCGCGCCCGCGGGTGTGGCGGTGGTTGTGGCGAGGGCGGCGGCGGTGAGCAGGGCGGTCGCTAGGGCGGCGGGGGCGCGGCGGATGGGCATGGGTCCTCCTTGCGGGTCCCCGGACGGGCGCGTGCGGCGCCCGTCCGGGGAAGTGGCCGTCAGTTCGCCGGGGTTCCGCGGACCGTGAGGTCGCGGAGCCTGCCGATGTTGTCGAACGAGCCGAAGCCGACCCGCCCGGAGCCGAACGTCCCGTCGAGGGCCGTCATGACCGGGCGGCTCGCGCCGTCCACGTACACCGCGATCTCGCCCGTGCCCGCGCAGTGCGTCACGCGGACGCGGTGCCAGGACGCGTCGGTGATCGACGGCGGCGCGCCGTGCGAGCGGTTCGCGTTCCACTGCTGGTCGATCCGCAGCCGGTCCGCGCCGTTCACCACGAAGATCCCGTTGTGCGGGTAGACGGAGTTGTCGGTGGACAGGTGCGCGTAGTAGAAGTGCGTGTCGTCCCGGTAGCCGAAGACGACGATGACGTCGCGGTCCTTCTGCGCGACGGGCGTGTCGAGCCGCACCTCCGCGTCGATCCGGGCCGAGGCCAGCTCCGGCCCCTTCTTCAGCACCGCGTACTCGAACGGCCGGCGCGGCCCCGGACGCTGCTCGCCCTTCTCCGCGAGGACGACCTCCTTGCCCGGGAACCGCCACTTGGACGGCGTCACCGGCGCCCAGGCCGCGGCGCCAGTCGCGTGCGAGATCCGGTCCGGGCCGGGACGGCACCCGGCGACGCTCTTGGTGCCGACGACCTTCCAGATCTTCCCGTTGGCCTTGGCGAGCAGGTACGGCTCACCGGCGGCGTCCGACCCGTACCGCAGGTCCACGCGCTCGTCGCCCGCGAGCTGCTTCATCGTGACCGGCCTGCCGGACGTGTCGTACGCGGAGAGGGCGTAGATCTGCGCGCGGTGCCGTCCCGCCGGGTCGCGCTTCATCTCCGACTCCTCGGTGTAGAGGAGCCGCCCGTCCACGATGTCGGTGAACAGGTACTTGCCGCGCAGCGCCTGGAGCGCGGACCCGCGGTAGACGTAGCCGCCGGAGATCGCGTGGCCGGTGTCGCTCTTGCAGTCCCAGTCGGCGGGCGGGTCGTGGTCGTACGCGGCGACCGGGTAGTCGTAGCCGTGCTTCGCGTCGTCCGCGGGCAGCGGGTACAGGTGGCAGCGGTCGTCCTTGCGGAACGTGAACGCGCCCTCGCGCTCGCTCCAGCCGATGTTGTCGCCCGCCTTCACCTCGTGGATCGACTCGATCTCGTGCTCGCCGATGTGCGCGAGGAACAGCCGCCTGGAGCCGCCGGTGTCCCAGCTGAACCGGTGCGGGTCGCGCATCCCGTACGCGTAGATCTCGCCGACCCGGCCGGCCTGCCCGGCGAACGGGTTGTCCTTCGGGACGCCGTAGCGGCCGTTCGCGCTGTCGCGGCCCGCCGGGTCGATGCGCAGGATCTTGCCCTGCGGGACGCCGAGGTTCTGCGGGTCGCCGCCGTTGTCGCCGACGTTGCCGTTGCCGCCGTCGCCCACCGACAGGTACAGCTTGCCGTAGTCGGCGGAGCCGGGCCGCGCGTTGGGGTTGAAGTCGATCTGCTGGAGGTTGTGCACGCGCCCGGAGAATCCGATGCGCAGCAGCTCGCGGTGCGTCCCGCTGAACGTCCCCGCCCTCGGGTCGTCGGCCGTCCACTCGTCGATCACGCCGTGGTAGGCCGTCTTCGGCTGCGGCGTGAGGTCGGGCGTCCTGGTCTTCAGCGCCTCGCCCGACTCGACGTGCGCGGTGTAGAACTTCCCGTTGCGCTTGAAGTCCGGGTGGAACGCGACGAACCCGAAGCCCTGCCCGAGCCCGGCCGCCGAGTAGAAGTCGGGGAAGGCGCCCTTGACGTCGAGGTAGACGCGCGGCGTCCTGGTCTTCCCGTCCAGCAGGTACAGGTTGCCGTTCAGGTCGGGCACGTACAGCCGGCCCGACCGGTCGGGCACCTCACCGACGTGGTTGATGCGGTTCCACCGCTTCAGCCGCGGGTCGGTGGGCGGGGCCGACGGCTCCGACTTCGGGAGCTGCGCGACCTCCTTGAGGACGAGGCCGAGGCCGGACGGAGCGGGATCGTCGGGGATCGGGTCGAGGATCGGGGCGTCGTCGCGCACCCGCGCGTCCGCCGCCGGCGCGGCGAGCAGCGCGCCGAGCAGCGCGAGCGTCGCGAGCAGGCACCATCTCAGTCTGGTCATTCCAGCCGTCTCCAAGGGGTGGGTGATGGGGCGAATGCCAGGAAAGCGCTTTCAGTAAGCGCGCTCGGCATGGCTGTTCCGCTCTGCGAGGTTCTCCTGGACATCGCCGGGTGCGGGTGGGAACGGGTTAGAGGACGTGGGATTTGTAGCGGGTCAGGGTGAGGTTGAGGGCTTTCGGGCCGGGCATTGTCCAGAGTTCGTCGTTGAAGATCTCTGCTTCGACTGGGCCCGTGTAGCCCGTCGCTTCCACGGCGGTGCGGAAGCGGCGCAGGTCCACGCAGCCGTCGCCGAGCATGCCGCGGCCGGTGAGGACGCCCTCGGGGAGCGGGGTCACCCAGTCGGCCACCTGGAACAGGGCCAGCCGGTCCTCGGCGCCCGCGCGGGCGATGCCGTCCCAGGCGGCCGGGTCCCACCACAGGTGGTAGGTGTCGATGACGACGCCGACCTGCTCGGGCGGCAGGGGAGCGGCGAGGTCGAGCGCCTGGGCGAGGGTGGAGACCACGCACCGGTCCGAGCAGTACATCGGGTGCAGGGGTTCGATCGCGAGGCGGACGCCGTGCTCGCCCGCGTACGGGGCGAGGGCCGCGAGGGCGTCCGCGACGCGGCTCCGCGCGCCGTCCAGGTCGCGGGACCCCGGCGGCAGACCGCCGCTCACCAGGACCAGGACGGGCGCGCCGAGCGCGGCGGCCTCCTCGACGGCGCGGCGGTTGTCGTCCAGGGCGTCCGGCTCCTGGAAGAAGCCGCCCCGGCACAGGGACGTGACCGCCAGTCCGTGGTCGCGGACGAGCTTGGCGGTACGGGCCGTCCCGTGCTCGGCGACGGGTTCGCGCCACAGGCCGACGCCCGCGACGCCCGCCGCGGCGCAGCCCGCGGCGAGGTCCGGCAGCGGCCAGTGCCGGGTCGTCCACTGGTTGAGGCTGAACATCATGGGGCGACCCCCTGCACGGTGAGCCAGGCGCGCATCCGGTCGGCCGCGAGGCCGGGGTCGGGCAGCAGCCCGGCGGCGTCCGCGAGCCGGAACAGGCGCACCAGGTGCGGGACGGAGCGCGCGGACTCCAGCCCGCCGACCATGCGGAAGTGCCGCTGATGACCGGCCAGCCACGCCAGGAACACCACTCCGGTCTTGTAGTGGAACGTCGGCGCCTCGAACAGGTGCCGGGCGAGCGGGACGGTCGGGGCCAGGATCGCGTCGTACGCGGCGGTGTCGCCCTTGTCCAGGGCCTGGAGCGCAGCGGCGGCGGCGGGCGCGATCGGGTCGAACACCCCGAGCAGAGCGTCGCTGTGCCCGGACGCGTCGCCCCGGATCAGCTCGGGGTAGTGGAAGTCGTCGCCGGTGTAGAGGCGGACGCCGGGCGGCAGCCTGCGCCGCAGCGCGATCTCCCTGTCCGCGTCCAGCAGCGAGATCTTCACCCCGTCGATCCGGTCCGCGTGCGCGGCGATCAGCTCGACCAGCGCGTCGCCGGCGGCGTCCGGGTCGGCCGAGCCCCAGTAGCCCTCCAGCGCCGGGTCGAACATCGGCCCGAGCCAGTGCAGCACGGCCGGGCGCCGGACCTGCGGCAGCAGCCGCCCGTACACCTCGGCGTAGTCGTCCGGCCCGCGCGCGGCGGCGGCCAGGTGCCTGCTGGCCATCAGGACCGGGACGGCGCCGGCCTCCTCCACCACCGCGAGCTGCTCCTCGTACGCCGCGACGATCCCGCCGAGCGGCGCGGGGCAGGGCGGGAGCTGGTCGGTGCCCGCGCCGCAGACGATCCGCCCGCCGCAGGCCGCCGCCTCCCGCCCGCTCCGCGCGATCAGCTCGCGGGTCGCGGGCCAGTCCAGCCCCATGCCCCGCTGCGCGGTGTCCATCGCCTCCGCCACGCCGAGCCCGTACGACCACAGGTGGCGGCGGAACGCCAGGGTCGCGTCCCAGTCGAGCCCGCCGCCGAACGGGTCGGGGACCACGTGCGCGGCGGCGTACGCGACCCGCGAGGAGGGCGGGCCGGGCGGCGGGCCGTACGCGCGCGGCTCGCCCATCGCGTACGGGGCGGGCGCCCCGTCCGCGCCCGGAAGCGCCAGCCTCACGGCGCCAGCTCCGGGACCTCGACGCGGCGGCCCTCGCGCCACGCTCGCAGCCCGAGCTCGGCGAGCTGGACGCCGCGCGCCCCGGCGTGGAAGTCCCAGGGGAACGGCCCGTCGTCCGCCACGTGCAGCAGGAACATCTCCCACTGCGCCTTGAAGCCGTTGTCGAACTCGGTGTTGTCGGGCACCTCCTGCCACTGCGCGCGGAAGTCCTCGGCGGCGGGCAGGTCGGGGTTCCACACCGGCTTCGGCGTCATCGATCGGTGCTGCACCCGGCAGCGCCGCAGCCCGGCGACCGCCGACCCCTCCGTCCCGTCCACCTGGAACTCCACCAGCTCGTCGCGGAACACGCGGGTCGCCCACGAGGAGTTGATCTGCGCGACGATCCCGCCGTCCAGCTCGAAGATCCCGTACGCGGCGTCGTCGGCCGTCGCCGCGTACGGCTTGCCCTCCTCGTCCACCCGCTCCGGCAGGTGCGTCGCGCCGAGGGCCTGGACGGAGCGCACGGGCGCGACGACGCCGTCCAGCACGTACCGCCAGTGGCAGAACATGTCGAGGATGATGCCGCCGCCGTCCTCGGACCGGTAGTTCCAGCTCGGGCGCTGCGCCTCCTGCCAGTCGCCCTCGAACACCCAGTAGCCGAACTCGCCGCGCACCGACAGGATCCGCCCGAAGAACCCGCCGTCCACGAGCCGCTTCAGCTTCAGCAGGCCCGGCAGGAACAGCTTGTCCTGGACGACCCCGTGCTTCACCCCCGCGTCGCGCGCGAGCCGTGCGAGGGCGAGCGCCTCCGCCAGGTCCTCCGCGAGCGGCTTCTCGGTGTAGACGTGCTTGCCCGCCGCGATGGCCGCGCGGATCGCGCCGACCCTCGCCCCGGTGACCTGCGCGTCGAAGTAGACCTCGACGCCCGGCCGCGCGAGCGCGTCCGCGAGGTCGGTCGTCCAGGCGGTGAGCCCGTGCCGTTCGGCGAGGTCGCGCAGCTTCGCCTCGGACCGGCCGACGAGCACCGGCTCGGGCCAGAGCACGGTGCCGTCCGTCGCGCGCAGCCCGCCCTGCTCCCGGATCGCGAGGATCGAGCGGAGGAGGTGCTGGCGGTACCCCATCCGCCCGGTGACGCCGTTCATGACGATCCCGATGGACCTGCGTGCCATCCCGTTCCTTCCCAGCCTGTCGTGTGTTCGGATGCGGCCGACCGTTCGGACTCAGTCGGCCGCCGCGCCCGCCCCGAGCAGCGTGCGCACGCGGTTGGTCACGCGCGCGAACTCGGGGCGCGCCATGGTCTCGGCGTAGTCCCGCTCGGCCGGCAGCCCGACGTCGATGACCTCGGCGACCGTGCCCGGCCGGTCGCTCATCACCACGACCCGGTTCGCCAGGTACGCGGCCTCGGCGACCGAGTGCGTGACCAGCAGGACGGTCGTGCCCGTCTCCCGCCAGATGCGGTTCATCTCGATGTTGAGCTGCTCGCGGGTGAGCGCGTCCAGCGCGCCGAACGGCTCGTCCATCAGCAGCACGGGCGGCTCGTGCAGCAGCGCCCGGCACAGCGCGACCCGCTGCTGCATGCCGCCCGACAGCTCGTGCGGCAGCGCGTCCTCGAAGCCGGTCAGCCCGGTCATCGCGATCAGCTCGGCGGTGCGCTCGCGCGCCCGCCCGGACGGCATCCGCCGCATCTCCGCCTGGAGCAGGATGTTGCGGCGGGCGCTGCGCCACTCCAGCAGCGCCGCCCGCTGGAACACGTACCCGATGTCGTGGCGCGGCCCCGCGACGTCCTCGCCGCGCAGCCGCACGGTGCCCGACGACGGCTTCAGCAGCCCCGCCACCAGCTTCAGCAGCGTCGACTTCCCGCACCCGGACGGGCCGACGATCGCGACGAACTCGCCCATCGCGACGTCCAGCGACACGTCCCGCAGCGCGGTGACGTCGCGCCTGCGGCTGCGGAAACGGACGGCCACGTCCTCCACGCGCACGGCGGACTCGCGCCCGGCCCCCCGCGTCCCCGGCTCCGGCCTGCTCATGATCCTCATCGCTCGTCCCGCCCTTCCCGCGCCGTCATCCCCGCGCCGCCGCCTGCGGCGACCAGTACTTCGAGGGCGCCTCGGCCTTGCCGATCACCCCGGCCTGCTTGAACAGCGCGATGGTCTGCTTCCAGTCGTCCTCGGCGTTGACGCCGGGCGCCTTGCCCCGCGTCGACGCGGTGTGCAGCAGCGTCAGCGTCGTCTTGAACTGCTCGGTCAGCACCGGCGCCGGCGGGAGCTGCTCGGACGCCCCGGCCATGCTCGCGACCGCGCCGGCCGGATCGGCCTCGGCCGCCGCCCACGCCTCGCTGGTCGCGGCGACCATCCGCTTGGCGAGGTCGCCGCCGCGCAGCTTGCGCTCCCCGGCCATGAGGCCGTTGGAGTAGAAGTTCAGCCCGAAGTCGGAGTAGCGCAGGTACGACACCTGCTTGCCGGACTTCTGCGCCATCGTCGGGCCCTGGTCGTTGGCGAAGCCGACGAGCCCGTCGGTCTTGCCCGCCATCACCGCGGCGATCTTCCCCGCGGGGTCGGTGTTCTGCATCGGGACGTCGCCCTCGGCGACCCCGTTGCGCTTGAGGAAGACGGGGAACGTGCGCGACAGCGCGTCCCCGGCCGTTCCGGCGATCCTCTTGCCCTTCAGGTCGGCGGGCCGCTTCAGGCCCTTGGACGCGAACGCCTGGACCGACGCGGGCGTGGTCTGGAGGAAGACCCCGACGCTCTTGATCGGCATGCCCTTGTCCACGGCCGCGAGCAGTGCCGGGGTGTCGGCCCAGCCGAAGTCGGTCTGCCCGGCGCCGGTCGCCTGCACGGTCTTCTGCGACCCCTGCCCGGCCTTGATCTCCAGGTCGATGCCGTGCTCTTCGTAGATGCCCTTCTTCTCGCCGTAGTAGAACGGCGCGTGCTCGCCGTACGGGTACCAGTTGAGGGTCAGCGTGACCTTGGTCAGCTTCTTTCCCGAGGCGCTGGTGGTCTCGCCTGAGTCCCCGCCGCAGGCGGCGCTCGCGAGCGCCACGGCCGGGGCCAGGACGGCGGCGGCGAAGGTGCGGAGTTTCATGGGACGGCCTCCGTAAGTGGGGGATGGTCTCGGCCGCTGGTCGGGCCGCCCCGCCGGTCTCACCGGCGGGCGGCTGTCGTGGATGGGGACTCGGAGGGCGCGGGCCGCCGTCGAGCGGCGGGCGCGGGCGGGGGGCCGTCTGCGGCGGGGCCGCCGCCGGGCGGGACGGCCGCCGGGGCGGCCGCCGGTGGGCGACCGGCCGGCGGGTGGCCGCCGGTGGGGGCGGCCGCCGTTGGGGGCGGCCGGCGCCGGGCGGCGGCGCCGGTCAGTAGGTGGTGGTGACCGAGCCGCCTCGGCGGCTGGCGTGCCACGGGAGCAGCAGCTTCTCGGCGACCTCCACCGCGACGAACAGCACGACGCCGATGGCCGACATCACCAGCAGCCCCGCGAACAGCATCGGGGTGTCGAGGTTGCCGTTGGCCTGGAGGATCACGTAGCCGAGCCCCTGGTTCGCGCCCACGAACTCCCCGACGACGGCGCCGGTGACGGCGAGCGTCACCGCGACCTTCAGGCCGGAGAACAGGTGCGGGAGCGACGCGGGCAGCCGGATCTTGGTGAACGTCGCCATCGGGCTCGCGCCCATCGTCGCCGACAGCTCCAGCATCTCGGGGTCCACCGCCTTCAGCCCGGCGACCATGGAGATCACCACCGGGAAGAACGCGATCAGCACCGCCACGACGATCTTGGGGCCGATGCCGAAGCCGAGCCAGACCACGAACAGCGGGGCGATCGCGATCTTGGGGATGACCTGCGCGAACAGCAGGACGGGATAGAGGGTGCGCTCGACGGTGCGCGAGTACACCATGACCACCGCGGCGGCGACCCCGACCACCACGGCGATCGCGAAGCCGAGCAGGGTCTCGTACGTGGTCACCCACGTGTGGTGCCAGATGTAGCCCCACTTGTCGCCGAGCAGCCGCAGCGTCGCGCCGGGCGAGGGCACCAGGTACGCCTCGACCAGCTTGAACGCGGTGATCGCCCACCAGGCGGCGAAGCACGCCGCCAGCAGCGCGACGGGCCGCCAGGTCCGTTCCAGAACGCCCGCGAGCCGCTCGCCCGCGCCGGGACGGCCGCGCTCGACCACTCCCGCCGCGTCCGTCTCCGGCGTCGCGGTCGTCGTGCCCTGACTCACCATGGGTTCCTCCGGGGCGGGTGCTGGGAAAGCGCCTTCAGAAAGCGCTTTCTGGGGTACCGTAGGAACATCGGAGCGGCGCGGTCAAGAGGGTCTGCCACGAAGACCCGCCGCGCGGCCCGCGGATCGAGGGAGCGGCGATGACCGAGGCGGCGCAGGGCCCCCGCGCCGGGGACCGGGCGTACGTGACCTTGCAGGACGTCGCCGGGGCGGCCGGAGTCTCGCTCGCCACCGCCTCCCGCGTCCTCAACGGCACCTCGCAGGTGCGGTCCGACCTGCGCGAGCGGGTGCTGGCCGCCGCCGCCGAGCTGAGCTACACGCCGAACGCGCACGCGCAGGCCCTCGCCAGCGCCTCCAGCAACGCCGTCGGCGTGATCTGCCACGACGTCAGCGACCCCTACTTCGCCGCGATCGCCCGCGGCGTGATGAGCACCGCCGCCGAGCACGGGATGCTCGTCATGCTGGCCAGCACGTTCCGCGACCCGTTCCGCGAGATCGAGTACGTGGCGATGCTGCGCGCCCAGCGGGCCCGCGCGATCCTGCTCATCGGCTCGGGCTTCGAGGACCGCGACTGGGAGACCTCGATGGCCGCCGAGCTGGCCCCCTACCAGCGCACCGGCGGACGCGTCGCCGTCCTCAGCCGGCACCGCAGCCTCAAGGTCGACGCCGTCCTGCCGCGCAACCGGGAGGGCGCCGCCGCCCTCGCCCGCGCCCTGCTCGCCCTCGGCCACCGCGACTTCGCCGTCCTCAGCGGCCCGCGCGCCCTCACCACCGTCTCCGACCGGCTGGCCGGCTTCACCGGCGCGCTCGCCGACGCGGGCGTGGACCTGCCCGCCGACCGGGTGGTCGAGGCCGCCTTCACCCGCGACGGCGGGCACGAGGCGGCGACCGAGCTGCTGCGGCGCGGGCCGTCCCGCCCGACCTGCGTGTTCGCCGTCACCGACGTGATGGCCATCGGCGCGCTCGCCGCGTTCCGCGACCACGGCGTGGACGTGCCCGGCGAGATGTCGCTCGCCGGGTTCGACGACATCCCGATCGTCCGCGACCTGACCCCGCCGCTCACCACCGTCGCGCTGCCGCTCGGCGCGATGGGCGAGCGCGTGATGGGGCTCGTGCTCCGCGAGCCCGGCCGCCGCAGCCGGGTCGAGCGCTTCGACGGCGAGGTCGTCCTGCGCGCCAGCACCGCCCCGCCCCGCTGACCCGCCCGCTGGCCCGCCGCGCAGGTGCCCGTCGTTGGAGGAGGTTCGATGAGGATCGACCGGGTGGAGACGTTCTGCGTCGCGCTGCCGACGCGCCGCTCGTTCGGCGTGTCCGGCGGCGCCGTCGCCGTCGCCGGGCGGCCCAGCCTGCGCGTGCTCGTCAAGGTCAGCGCGGACGGCGCGCACGGCTGGGGCGAGGCCACCCCGATCCCCGCCTGGACGTACGAGACGGCCGAGTCGATCGTCACCACCGTCGACCGCTACCTGGCCCCCGCCGTCCTCGGCCGTCCCGCCTGGGACCTGGACGGGGCGAACGCCGCGTTCGGCCGGGCCGTCAACCGCGGCTTCAGCATCGGCGCGCCGCTCGCCAAGAGTGCCGTGGACGTCGCGCTCAACGACCTGCTCGGGCGGGCGGCGGGCGTCCCGCTCGGGACGCTGTGGGGCGCCCGCCGCCGCGAGGCGGTCGAGCTCGCCTGGGTCGTGTCCGGCGGGTCCCCGGACGAGGTCGCGGACGGCGTCGACGAGGGCCGCGACCTCGGGTACCGCGCGTTCAAGGTCAAGGTCGGGCTGCGGGACGAGGCGTCCGACGCCGCCGTCGTCGCGGCCGTGCGCGGCCGCGCGGGCGACGCCGCGCCGCTGTGGGTGGACGGCAACCAGGGCTACACCGCGCACGCCGCGCTGCGCATGGCCCGCCGCCTGGACGGCCTCGGCGTCACGGCGTTCGAGCAGCCGCTGCCCGCCAACGACGTCGCCGGGCTGCGCCGCCTGCGGGACGCCTGCCCGATCCCCGTCGCGCTGGACGAGAGCCTGCGGCACCCGTCCGACCTCGCGACGTTCGTCCGCCTCGACGCGGTCGACGTCGCCATCGCCAAGGTGCAGCGCAGCGGCGGGCTCACCCTGTCGCGGCGGCTGTGCGGGCTCGCCGAGGACTGCGGCGTCGAGCTGATGGGCTCGGGCCTGACGGACTCCGACGTCGGCCTCGCCGCGTCCCTGCACCTGTTCGCGGCGTACGGGATCGGGACGCCCGTGGACCTCAACGGCCGCCAGTTCGTCGAGTCGCCGTACGCGGCGGCGACCGTCCAGGTCGAGGGCGGCGTCGCCCGCGTTCCGGACGGCCCCGGCCTGGGCGTCGAGGTGGACGAGAAGACCGTCCGCCGCCTGTCCGTGGACGTCCTGACGTCCCGCTGAGCACGCCGCCCGGCCGCCACCGGTTTGCCGCTCAGGCGTTCGCGGCGGAGTGCTCGGGCGGTGCCGCCGGGGCGCCGCGGAACGACGCGCGGTAGGACTGCGGCGTGACGCCGACCACGCGCTTGAACCGTTCGCGGAACGCGGTCGGCGACCCGAACCCGGCCTGCGCCGCGATGCGCTCCACCCCGTGGTCGGTGGTCTCCAGCAGGAACTGCGCCCGCCGCACCCGGGCGCGCAGCAGCCACTGCAACGGCGTGCTGCCGGTCTGCTCCCGGAACCGGCGGCTGAACGTCCGCTCGCTCAGGCCGCTGCGCGCGGCCATCGCCGCCAGGGTGAGGTCGCCGCCGAGGTTGTCCTCGATCCACGCGAGGACGGGTTCCAGCAGCGACCCCCGCGGGACCGGCGGCCGGGTGTGCACGATGAACTGCGCCTGCCCGCCCTCCCGTTCCAGCGGCACCACCGACAGCCGCGCCGCGTCCGCCGCCACCGCCGACCCGAGGTCGCGCCGGACCATGTGCAGGCACAGGTCCAGCCCGGCGGACGCCCCCGCCGAGGTGAGGATCCGGCCGTTGTCGACGTACAGCACGTCCGGCCGGACGTCCACCCGCGGGAACAGCTCCGCCAGCCGGGCGGCGGCGATCCAGTGCGTGGTCGCGCTCAGCCCGTCCAGCAGCCCGGCCGCCGCCAGGGTGAACGCGCCCACGCAGATGGACGCGATCCGGGTGCCCGCCTCCGCCGCCTCGCGCAGCGCGCCGAGCACGTCCGGCCCGGGAGGCGCGGCCCGCTCCGAGCAGCCGGGCACGATGACCGTGTCGGCCTCGCGCAGGGCCTCCAGACCGTACGGCGCGGTCAGGGCGAACGCCTCGCTCTCCACCCGCGGCGCCGCCGCGCACACCCGCACCCGGTACGGCCGGCGGCCGTCCGGCAGCCGGACCCGGCCGAAGACCTCGATCGGAGTCGCCAGGTCGGCCGCGACCACCTGGTCGAGGGCCAGAACCGCCACCGTGTGCATAACGCCACAGTAGCCAGGAAACCGCCATCGCCGGACATGCTGGCCAGGCCATCAGGCCCTCGCGTTCCGGCCGCGTGGCACCGTTGGCCGGAATCCGTTGGAAATTGTCGTTTCCGCCCCTGGGGAACGCCCGAACGCCCGCCCTAGCCTTTTCGGACCCCCTGCCCCAGGCGCGCCGCGTTCCGGCGTGCGGTGAGGCCGCGCGCCCGAAACCGGCCCGCGACCAAACGTAGAAAAGGAGCACCCCATGCCCGCAGCACCCTTGCCTCCCGCAAGAGCCGTACCCCCGCACGAGCCCTGCCTTCCGCGCGTGCCGTGGCGCCTGCGCGTGCCGTGCCTTCCGCGCGTGCCGTGGCGCCTGCGCGTGCCGTGCCTCCCGTGCGAGCCGTATCCCCCGCACGAGCCGTACCCCCCGCACGAGCCATGGCGCCTGCGCGAGCCGTGGCGCCCGCACGAGCCGTCCCCTCGCATGAGCCGTGCCGTCTGCGCGGGGCGGTCGTTTTGAGGGTGGGGTTTGAGCGATGACGAAGTTCTTTCTCGTCCTGCACGTGCTGGCGGCCATCATCGCGATCGGGCCGGTGACCGTGGCGGCCAGCATGTTCCCCGCGGCGGCGCGCCGCGCGATGGCGGACGGGCCGGACGCCGCGTCCCTGGCGTCCGTCCGGCTCCTGCACCGCGTCTGCGTCGTGTACGCGGTGTTCGGGCTGGCCGTCCCGGCGTTCGGGTTCGCCACCGCGAGCAGCCTCGGCGTCCTCGGCGACGCGTGGCTGGTCGCGTCGATCCTGCTCACCGCCGCGGCGGCGGGCGTCCTCGCGCTGCTCGTCCTGCCGCGCCAGAGCGCGATCCTCGCCGGGCTCGGCGGGGCCGGCGAGCCGGTCGAGCGGAGCGCCACCGCCCGGCTGGCGATGATGACCGGCGTGTTCAACCTGCTCTGGGCGGTCGTGACCATCCTGATGATCGTCCGCCCCGGGTCCACGACCGGCGCCTGACACCGCCGCGCCGGACGGCGCGCCGCTCGCGGGTCAGGCGGCCGGGACGATCGCCACGCCGGCGTAGTGGGGGACCTCCGGCTCCGGCCAGGGGGACGGGTCGGGACGCCAGAGCGAGCAGGACACCACGCCGGGGTCCACCAGCCGCGTCCCGGCGAACAGCGCCTCGATCCGTTCGGGCGAACGGGCGCAGATCGGGGTGCCGCCGCGTTCCATCACGGTCCGCACGGCCCGGCGCATGGCCTCGCCGTCGAGCTGGTCGGTGGTGGCGTCGCAGGTGTGCGAGATGACCAGGCGGCTGCCCGGGGCGAGCCGTTCCACGATCCGGGAGACGATCAGCGCGGCCTCGCCGTCGTCCAGGATGTGGTTGAGGACGCCGAGGAGCATCAGCGCGATCGGGCGCTCGAAGTCCAGCGTCCGGGACGCCTCGGCCAGCACCGCCGCGGTGTCGCGGATGTCGGCCTCGACGTAGTCGCACGCGCCTTCCGGCGTGCCGCGCAGCAGCGCCTGGGCGTGCAGGAGCACGAGGGGGTCGTTGTCGACGTAGACGATGCGCGCGGAGGGGTCCACCCGCTGCGCGACCTCGTGGGTGTTGTCGACGGTCGGCAGTCCCGTGCCGAGGTCGAGGAACTGCGTGATCCCGTCGGCGAGCACGTGCCGGACCGCGCGGCCGAGGAACGCGCGGTCCTGCTTCGCCGACACCGCGATGCCGGGGAGCACGCGCAGGACCGCGTCGCCGGCCTCGCGGTCCACCGGGTAGTTCTCCTTGCCGCCGAGCCAGTAATCCCAGATCCGGGCGGAATGCGGCACGCTCGTGTCGATCTCCGGCCGCGCGTCGTTGGACATGAGGCTGCTCCCGTACGAGGGGGGACGATCATCGGCCTCCATCATGGCCGAGCCGGGGCGCCGTCCGTCCCGCGCGGGCCCGGACCGGTCAGCGCCTGAGGGAGAGCCAGCGGTTGCCGGGGCCCTTCAGGCCGAGCCACAGGCCGCCGTTGACGTCGATGACCTGCCCGGTGATCCAGCGCGCGTCGTCGGAGGCGAGGAACGCGACGACGTCGGCGATGTCGGCGGCGCGCCCGATCCGGCCGAGCGCGGTGAACCGGCCGACCGCCTCGGCGGCGCCGTCGTCCAGCCAGCTCGTCATCCCGGTCTCGGTGAGGCCAGGCGCGACGGTGTTGACGGTGATGCCGCGCTCGCCCACGGTGTTGGCGAGGACGCGTCCCATGACGTCGATCGCGCCCTTGGACATGGCGTACGCGAAGTCGCCCAGCGCCATCCGCGTGGAGCCCGACGAGATGTTGACGACGCGCCCTCCGTCCGGCATCAGCGCCAGCGCCCGCTGCACGATGAAGAACGGCGCCCGGACGTTGACGGCGAAGACCCGGTCGAACTCCTCCGGGCCGATGTCCTCCCGTCCGGCGCTGAGCATGGCGGCGTTGTTGACGACGATGTCGAGCGCGTCCACGCGTTCCTCGATCTGCGCGAAGAGGGAGTCGAGGCCGTCGTCGCCGCCGAGGTCGGCGCGGACCGCGAACGCCAGGCCGCCGCCCCGTTCGATCGCCGCGACCGTGTCCTTGGCCGCCGTCTCGCTGCTGCGGTAGTGGACGGCGACGCGGGCGCCGTCCGCCGCCAGCCGTTCGGCGATGGCCCGCCCGATGCCCCGCGACGCCCCTGTCACCAGGGCCGTCGTGCCCGCCAGGTCCGCCGTGCGGATCCTCCTCGTCCGGGACGGCCTCCTGCCGTTCCCCCTCCGGACGCGTCCGCGCCTGCCGCTCACCGCGTGCCCTCCGTTCCGTCTCGCCCGTCCGGCCGGTTCCGCCGCGCCCGCACCGCTCCCAGCCGGGCGCGTCCGGCGCGCCGGTCCCCGGCCGCCGGCATGTCCGGCCGGAACGCGTCGCCCGCGCGCTCGCCGCCGTCGATGCGCCCCGCCAGCGAACGGACGGTCGGGTGCCGGAAGAGGTCGAGGAGCGGAGGGGCGTGCCCGAGCGCCTCCGCGAGCCGGTCGCGCACCCGGTGGACGAGCATGGAGTGCCCGCCGAGGTCGAAGAAGTTGTCGCGCACGCCCACGTCCGGCAGGTCCAGCACCTCCGCCCAGATCCCCGCGACGACGCGTTCGGTGTCCGTCGCCGGGGGCTCGCGCGTGGCCCGCTCGGACGGCTCGGCGGGCGGCGGCAGCGCGCCGGCGTCGATCTTGCCGTTGGGCTTGAGCGGCATCCGGTCCACCCGCACGTACGCGGCGGGGACCATGAACTTCGGCAGCTCCCGTTCGAGGTGCCGGCGCAGGTCGGTGGGCGACGGGACGTCCGCGCCCGCGCCCGGTGCCAGATGGGCGACCAGCCGCCGCCCGCCGCCGGGCCCGTCGTCGCGGACGCTGACGTGCGCCTGCCCGACCGCCGGATGCCGGACCAGCGCGGCCTCGATCTCGCCCGGCTCGACCCGGTTGCCGCGCAGCTTGATCTGCGCGTCCGTACGGCCCAGGAACGCGATCCGGCCGTCCGGCAGGAACCGGGCCAGGTCGCCCGTGCGGTAGAGCCGCCCGCCCGGCTCCCCGCCGAACGGGTCCGGGACGAACCGTTCGGCGGTGAGGCCCGGCCGCCCCAGGTAGCCGCGCGCCACGCCGGGACCGCCGAGGTACAGCTCGCCCCGGCCGCCCGGCGGGACGGGCCGGAGCCGCTCGTCGAGGATGTAGACGGCGGCGGACGCCACCGGCCTGCCGATGTCGGGCGGCGGCTCGCCCGGCCCGCCGGGGTCGCCCGGCCCGCGGGGCCGCACGGTGCCCGCCGTCGCGATCACCGTGTCCTCCGTCGGGCCGTACGCGAGCCGCACGGTGAACGGGACGGACGGGCCGGGGCGGCGCCGGAAGACCTCGCCGCCGGTCTGGAGCGAGCGCAGCGCCGCGTCCCGCGGCCAGGGGAGGTCGAGCAGCGGCGCGGTGAGCGCCGGAGGCAGCGCCGCCACCGCGATCCGGTGCTCCAGCAGCCAGTCCCGGAGCCGCCGCGGGACAGGCGCGTCTCCTCGTCCGCGGCGCACACGCACGCCCCGGCGGTGAGCGCGGGCCAGACGTCCATGACCGAGGCGTCGAAGCCGGGCGCGTTGGCCATGGCGACCCGGTCGCCGGGCGACAGCCCGTACTCCCGCCTGTACCAGCCGGTGTAGTTCGCCAGGGCCGCGTGCTCGACCATCACGCCCTTGGGCCGTCCCGTGGAACCGGAGGTGAACATCACGTACGCCAGGTTGCGCGAGCACGCGCCGCCACGCTCCGTTCTCGCGGTGGCGGCCGTCGGGCACGAGCCGGAGGCGAACGGGTCCAGAGGCACGGGCCGCGCCGCCTCCGGGACCCGGCGCACGCGTTCGGCCGTCGTCACGACGAGCCCGCAGCCCGCGTCCGCGCAGAGCCGGGTCAGCCGGGCGGGCGGATCGTCCGGATCGAGCGGGAGGTACGCCGCGCCCGCCTTCAGCACGCCGAGTTCGGCCACCACCAGCGCCGCGCCGCGCGGCAGCAGCACGCCGACCACCCGGTCCGGCCCGGCCCCCAGGTTCCGCAGGCACGCGGCCAGCCCGTCCGCCCGGCCGTCGAGCTGCGCGTACGTCAGCGCCCCGTCCCCGTCGCGGACGGCCTCCGCGTCCGGGACGGCCCGCGCCCGGCGCTCCACGGAGTCGTGCACGAGAGGTTCGGGCGGCGGAGCGGCCGTGTCGCCGCGCCACCGCGTGAGGATCCGCCGCCGCTGGTCCGCGCCGAGCAGCGGCAGGTCCGCCAGCCGTACGCCCGGATCGGCGAGCGCGCCCGCCAGCAGGCGGAGGTAGCAGCCGAGCATCCGGCGCATGGTGGCGGCGTCGAACGCCTCGACGTCGTACTCCCAGAGCAGGGAGAGCCCGTCGCCCCCGTCCCGCAGGACCACGTCGAGGTCCGCGTGCGCGCCCGACCCGGCGCGTTCGGCGACCCGCGCGGGCCTGCCGGCGAAGTCGACGCGCGAGGGCAGGCTCGCGTTCCGGCTGAACGCCACCCGCGCCGGCGGGCGGGAGCGCTCGCGGGGGTTCACCACCCTGGCCAGCTCGGGGAACGGGAACTCCCGGTTGGCCTCCGCGCCGAGCACGACGGCGTCCACCCGCCGGACCAGCTCCCGGAACGGAGGGTCGCCGCCGAGGTCGCAGCGCAGCACGACCGTGTTGCCGAACGCGCCGAGCAGGCGCTCGGTCCCCGGGGCGCTGCGGTCCGCGAACCGCGTGGCGGCGCAGAGGTCCGTCGCGCCGCCGTACCGGTGCAGCAGCGCCGCGAACGCGGCGAACGCGACCGTGAACGGGCCCGCCCCCTCCCGGTGGCACACGCACGAGAGCGCCGCGCGCAGCTCGTCGGGCAGGACGGCGTGGATCGTCTCCCGGCGTGGGCCGCAGGCGGGCGGGCACGTGTCGCGCACCGGCAGGTACGGCGGTGCCGGAGGATCGGCGAGGCGTTGCCGCCAGTAGGCGAGCTGGGCCCGCATCGCCTTCGACCCCGCCGCCTCCCGCTGCCACGCGGCGTAGTCGCCGTACTGGAGCGGCGGCTCGTCCAGCGGCGGCCCCTCGCCCCGCGCGAACGCGCCGTACAGCGCCGCGAGCTCGGTCAGGAGGATGCCGGTCGACCAGCCGTCGTGGACCGCCGGATGGCCGGTGACGACGATCTCGTGCTCGTCCGGCCCCCGCCGTACCAGCGCCCAGCGCATCAGCGGCAGCCGCGCCAGGTCGAACGGCCGCCCCGGCGCCACGCAGCCGGAACGCTCCGCGCCACCCGACCGCTCCGCGCCACCTGGACGGACCGTGGCGTCCGGACGGACCGGGCCGTCCGCGCAACCCGCACGGGCCGCGCCGCCGCCGCCAAGGTCGATCTCCGTGAGGTCGACCGGCCCCGGCGGGTGCACCACCTGGTAGGCCCGTCCGCCGTCCTCGCGGCACGTCGTGCGCAGCACCTCGTGGCGCCGGACCACCTCGGTGACGGCCCGGCGCAGGACCGCGGCGTCGAGCGGCCCGCCGACCCGGACCGTCGTACGCGTGGGCCGGACGGCACCGCGCGCGGCGGCGGACCACATCCATTCCTGCTGGTGGCTCAGCGGCGTGAACGACCGTTCGGCCGCCGCGAGCGGCGGGAGGGAGCGATTCACTTCCGGAACTGGAATCGAGTTCATCGTTGGAGCCACTTTGACGATCGGGAGCGGGGGATTTGACACGATCGGTTGCGGCGCTTCACCCGAACTATAATGATCAGCGAACCGGCGGCCAGCCCGCTGGCCGTAAACGGTCACCGGTGTTGCCCGCGGCCCGTAACCGGTGATCTGTTGGGAAGGAATCCGTGCCCGCACTGATTCGGCCGGCACGCGACCGCATTTCCCGCCGGAACGGGCCGTCCTGACCGCCGGCCACCAGTCGGTGCCCCCAAAACGGCTGCTCGCCGTGCTGATCAGGCACGATGTCGAATGGCGCGGCCAACAGTTTTCGGACGGCCCCTCGCCCGAAAACCGAACGACCGGCGGCCCCCACCGCGAAATTGGTTGCCCGCGCAATAGGGACATGGGCGAACTTCAAAACCCGGTCAATTCGCTGACCCATTGCCGTAACCCCTCACCCTCCGGTCGGGACGCTGCACGTCCGGTCGCCGCCCCGCCAACGCGACGCCCGCCGACACGCTCATGTGTGCTTTGTCACAACGCGCCGCCGACGTGGGATGTGTCACGCACGCCCGCCATTTCCCCTGCTTATCGTCCTGCGGCCGTCGAAGCGAGCGACATCTCGTTCCCCTGCATGTCACACCTGCCCGAGCGCAGGCGTCTTCCTTATGTCGGCACACGGCGAGGGGGATGCGAACGATGCGTGGACCAAAAACCCCAGGCGGTACGGCGCGGGGCCCGAGGGGCGCGGCCCGGGGCCCGCGGAGCGCGGCCGTCGGACCGCCCGGCAGGAGGCCGCCGGCCACGGCGGGGCAGCGATGGGCGCGGCGCGCGCGGGCCGACCACTGGTCGTTCCTGTTCGGCGAGGTCGCGCTGTACTCGTTCATTGTGCTCGTCGCCACCGGCGCGTTCCTGACCTTCTTCTACGACCCCGACATGACGCGGGTCCCCTATGACGGGTCGTACGTGCCGCTGCGCGGCGTCCCGGTGAGCAAGGCGTACGCCTCCACCCTCGACATCAGCTTCGACGTCCGGGGCGGGCTGCTGATGCGGCAGGTCCACCACTGGGCCGCGCTGATCTTCATCGCCGCGATCACGCTGCACCTGCTGCGGATGTTCTTCACCGGCGCGTTCCGCCGGCCGCGCGGCCTCAACTGGCTGGTCTGGGTGGGCCTGCTCCCGCTCGGCATGGTGGCGGGCTGGAGCGGCACGATCCTGCCGGACGACATGCTGTCGGGCGGGAGCCTCGGGCTGCTCCAGGGCGTGACCCAGTCGATCCCGGTGGTCGGGACCGACCTGACGTCCTGGCTGTTCGGCGGCGACATCCCCGGCGACGAGATCGTCACCCGCTTCTACTGGCTGCACGTGCTGGTGATCCCGGTCGCCGTGGTGGGCCTGTTCGTCCTGCGGCGCGGCCTCCTCCGGCGGCACGGCCACACCCGCTTCCCCGGCGCGGCGGACGCGGACGCCGGGCGGGCGGCGCGTCTCGGACCGTTCCGGATCGGGCCCGCGGCGGGCTCGGCGGCGGCCGTCTTCCTGGCCACGTGCGGCGTGCTGGCGCTGTTCGGCGCGTTCGCGCAGATCAACCCGGTCTGGCAGTACGGGCCGTACCAGCCGGGCAACACCACCGCCGGGGCGGTGCCCGGCTGGTACATGGGCTTCCTGGACGGCGCGGTGCGGATCATGCCGGGCTGGGAGTTCGACGTGGCCGGCCACCCCCTCACGCTCGCGGTGCTGGTGCCCGCCCTCCTCGTCCCCGGCGCGTTCTTCACCGTCCTCGCGGCCTTCCCGCTGATCGAGCGCAGGATCACCGGCGACCGGGGCCTGTACCACGTCCTGGACCGCCCGCGCGACGCGGCGAACCGCACGGCCGTGGGCGCTGCCGGGATCACGTTCTATGGCCTGCTGTGGGCCGCGGCCGCCAACGACCAGATCGCGTTCAACTTCCACCTCTCGCTGTACGGCGTCACCTGGTTCTTCCGCGTGGCCGTGTTCGCCGGGCCGCCGCTGGCGTTCGCCGTCACCCGGTGGATCTGCCTCGGCCTCGCGGACCGGGAACGGCGGGAGGCCGAGCACGGCCGCGAGACCGGACGCGTCGTGATGAGCCCGGACGGCGGCTTCAGCGAGATCCACGAGCCGGTGCGCGGACCCCGCGAGCTGGTGCGATGACGCCCGTACGGCCGGGAGGAAGGCGGGACGGCATGAGGAACAACCGACTGCACCGGTGCGTCGCGCGGATGCTCCAGCGCACGCAGGAACGCGCCCGGCGCGACACGCGCCCCGGCGCGGCCGAGCCCCGCGCGACCGCGAGGAACGCGGCCGCGCCGGGCGCGGCGCTCCCCGACACGCTCAACCTCGCCTCGGTGGACCTGCGCCGCCTGCTGGACGACGGCACCCTCAGCCTGAACTGACCGCCCCGCACCCCCGGCCTGCCGTTCCATCCGCCCGGCCCGCCGTTCCCGCCGCCCGGCGCCGTGTCTTAACGAACGGCGCGGGCCCGGCGGGGTTACTGTTGACGTGGCAGACGGCGGTGGGGCCCGCCGGCGAACCGCGGAGGTACCGCCAACGGTCCCTGTCAGGAGATGGCAGGGAGGCGCGTGTGGACGACGGGATCGGCGCCGAGGGCCCGGCCGGGCGCGCCCGGCGGCCCGGCGCTCCCGCGTCGCCGCGCGGGCGCCGCTCCCGGTCCGTGTGCGAGTCCCGCCTCCGGGTACGTGCGGTGAGCGTGCTCCGGAGGGGCGTTCCCCCTGAACGGGTGCGGAGCCGTAGCGGGAACCGGGTGCACAAGGAGCAGCAAGGATGAGCGTCAACACTTCCCCGTCCAACCCGCCCGCCGCGGAGCTGGACGCGGTCGATTCCGCCCTGTTCACGACGTTGCTCGCGCGGGCGCCCTTCGGCGTCGCCTACCTGGACGGCGGGCTGCGGTTCCGCCGGGCCAACCTGACCCTGCTCGCCATGCTGAGCGGGAGCGGCGGCGCGGGCACCGGCGGGAACAACGCCGTCGTTGGGCGGCGGCTCGCCGAGGTCCTCGACGCCGGCGCCGCGAACGCCCTAGAGGCGCCGCTGCTGACGGCCCTGCACGACGGCCGGGCCCTGCCCGAGGTGGAGGTGCCCGTCCGGGCGACGGCGGGGGAGCGGAGGGCGCGCACGTGGGCCTGCTCGTGCCTGCCCGTGCACGGCCCGGACGGCGCGCCCGCCGGGGCCGCGCTCATCGCCGTCGACGTGACCGAGCACCGCGCGGCCGAGGAGATCCTCGCGCGCCGGGCCGAGCGCTACCGGTCGCTCGTCGAGACCACCTCGCCGATCGTGTGGGTGATGACCGCGGACGGCGCGGTCGGCGGCGACGCGCCCCAGTGGCGCGCCCTCACCGGGCAGACGCCCCAGGAGTACGCGGCGGACGGCTGGCTCGCGGCCGTGCACGGCGACGACCGCCCCCGGGTCGAGGCGGCCTGGCGGGAGAGCGTCCGCACCCGTACGGCCCTGGACGCCGACTGCCGGGTGCGGATCCGTTCGGGCGGCGTGCGGCGCTTCGAGGTGCGGGCCGTCCCGATCTGGCAGGCGGGCGAGGTCGTCGAGTGGGTCGGTGCCAACACCGACGTCACCGCCCGGCGCGAGGCCGAGGAGATGCGCGGCCGGCTGACCGAGCAGCTCTCGGCCGCGGCGCTGCGCACCTCCCGCCTCCAGCAGGCCACCTCGATGCTCGCCGAGGCGCTCACCGTCGCGCAGGTCGTGCACGTGATCACCGAGGTCGGCCAGTCCGCCGTCGGCGCCGACCGCTGCGCGGTCGCACTGCTCGACGACGACAAGCTGTGGCTCCGGCTGGTCGCCCGGAGTCCGGCCCGGCGGGCGGGGCGTCGGGGGGCGCCGCCGCGCTGACCGCGCGGCAGGCGGGCCCGGGCGACATCGCGGTCGGCGACCAGACCGTCATCTCCGTCGCGGTCCGCGAGGCCCGCCCGTTCCTCGCCGACAGCCCCGCGAGCCTGCGGCTCCAGCTCGGCCGCGACGAACGCGAGACGCCCGACTCCGCCGAACGCGCCTGGGTGGGCCTGCCGCTGCTGGCGGCGGGCGCGCCGATCGGCGCGCTGCGGTTCTCGTTCACCCGGCCGAGGGAGATCACCGAGGAGGAGCGGGTGTTCCTGGAGGCCCTCGCGGGCCAGTGCGCCCTCGCGGCCGAACGCGCGCTGCTGTTCGAACGGGAGCACAAGGCGGCCGAGGACCTCCAGCGCAGTCTGCTGCCGAGCGAGCTCCCGCAGCCGGCGGCGCTGCGCCTCGCCGCCCGCTACAACCCGGTGACCCGGCACGTGCAGGTCGGCGGCGACTGGTACGACACGTTCGCCCTGCCGGACGACCGGATGGCCATCGTCGTCGGCGACGTGATGGGCAAGGGCGTGCTGGCCGCGGCGATCATGGGCCGCGTCCGCAACGCGCTGCGGGCGCTCGCGCTCACCGACCCGCGCCCCGCGGCCGTGCTGTCGGGGCTCGACCGGATGTTCAGCGCCACCGAGGACTTCGAGCAGTTCACCACGCTCGCCTACCTCGTCCTCGACCCCGCGACGGGCCGGGGCATGTACAGCAGCGCGGGCCATCCGCCGCCGCTCCTGCTGCCCGCGAGCGGACGGCCCCGGCTGAGCGACATCCCGCCGGGGACGCCGCTCGGCTGGCCGAGCCACCGGCAGCAGGCGCCCGTGTCCCTCCACCGCGGCGACACCGCCGTGCTGTACTCCGACGGCCTTGTGGAGAACCGCCGCCGCGGCGTCGACACCGGCCTGGACGAGCTGGTCGCCGCCGCCGCCGAACTCGCGCCCGAGGAGGCGGCCGACCCCGAACGGCTCGTCGACCACCTCGTCCTGCGGATGCTGTCCGGATACGAGCAGTCGGACGACGTGACCATCCTCGCCGTCCACGCCCCCGCGCACGGCGGCTGACCCCGCGGGCCCGCGCGTCGCCGGGCCGAACGGCACAGGCCCCGCCGATCGAATTCGGCGAAGACCTGGGCGAACGCATGTTCAACGCCGTTCCGCGGGGGAGACCGTGATTACGGGCCGGCCACATCATGGTGGCCGCGCCCGGCCGTGAGGGGGAGGAGTGCCGATGGAGATCGAGATGGTGGTCGAGATCCCGCGAGGGGCGCGCAACAAGTACGAGATGGACCACGGACTGGGCCGCATCCGGCTGGACCGGATGCTGTTCACCTCGACCCAGTATCCGTGCGACTACGGCTTCATCCCCGGCACCCTCGCCGAGGACGGCGAGCCGCTGGACGCGATGGCCCTGCTGGAGGAGCCCACGTTCCCCGGCTGCCAGGTCACGATCCGCACCCTCGGGGTCTTCTGGATGCACGACGAGCGCGGCGCGGACGCCAAGGTCCTCGGCGTCCCCGCCCGGGACCCCCGCTACGAGGCCGTCCGCGACCTGGACGACGTGCCCGCCTACGTGCGCGCGGAGATCGGCCACTTCTTCGACATCTACAAGAGCCTCGAACCGGGGAAGAGCAGCGACGTGCGCGGCTGGCAGGACCGGACGGTCGCCGACCAGGAGATCTCCCAGTCCGCCGGCCGCGCCAGGACCGCGGCCTCCCACCCCTCAGAGCCCACCTGACCAACACCGCGCCCCGGGCCCGGCAGCGCCCGACCCCCACCGCCGAGCCGCCCCACCCACCCGCCGCCCCGGACGTTTCCTCGTCCCGGCGCTTCCCTGCCCCGGCGTCCAATGGCCCCGGCGCCCTGTTGCCGCGCCGTCCTGTGTGTCGGCGTCCCGGTGCTCCGGCGCCCTCCCGAACACGCCGCCGCGCCGTCCTGTGGTCCGGGTGCCCCAGTGTTCCGGCGCTCCGTTGCGCACGCGCGCCGTCCTGGTGCCGTACCGTCTTGGTGCCGCGCCGTCCTGGTGCCGTACCGTCTTGGTGCCGCGGCGTCCTGGTGCCGCGGCGTCCTGGTGCTGCGCCGTCTTGGTGCTGCGCCGTCTTGGTGCCGCGGCATCCTGGTGCTGCGCCGTCTTGGTCCCGTGCCGCCTTGGTCCCGCGCCGTCCTGGTGTCGCGCCGTCCTGGTCCCGTGCCGTCTTGATCCCGCGCCGTCCTGGTGCTGCGGCGGCGGGATCGGGAGGGGTCGGGTGGGGTGTCAGGCTGGGCGGTCGCCGTGGACGCGGTAGGGCTCGGCGTCGGGCCACTTGACGTCCAGGCCCAGGCCGGGACGGTCCGGGTCGGGGCGCAGGGCGCCGCCCAGCGGGGCGAGCGTCCCGTCGAAGAGCAGGTCCTCGACGCGGACGTGGTCGTGGAAGTACTCCAGGTGGCGGAGCCGTTCCACCGCGCAGAACGCGTGCGCGGAAACGGCCGGGGCGCAGTGCGCCGACAGGTCCACGCGGTGCGCGGCGGACAGGCCGCCGACCTGGAGCAGGCCGGTGACGCCGCCGCAGCGGGTGACGTCGGCCTGGAGGCAGTCCACCGCGCCAGCCTGGAGCAGTCCGGTGAAATCTCCCAGTACGGTCCCGTACTCCCCGGCCGCGACTTCCAGCAGCCCCGGCCCCTGGTCGCGGACGAGGCGCAGCCCCTCGACGTCGTCCGAGCCGACCGGCTCCTCGAACCAGCGCACGTCCCATTCCGCGGCCAGCCGCCGCGCCCAGTACAGCGCCTGCTTGCGGGTCAGCGCGCCGTTGGCGTCGGCGAACAGCTCCGGGCCCGCGCCGATCGCGTCGCGGACGGCGGTCAGCCGCCTCGGGTCGTCCCCGGGGGACCGCGACACCTTCAGCTTCACCCGCCCGATGCCCTGCTCGACCCAGCCGGCGAGCTGGCCCGCGAGCCGGTCGAGCGGGTAGTTGGTGAAGCCGCCGCTGCCGTAGACCGGCACCCGGTCGTGGAAGGCCGGCAGCGTCCGGAACAGCGGCAGCCCGAGCAGCCGGGCCTTGAGGTCCCACAGCGCGACGTCCACGGCGGACACCGCCATGGCGCCCGCGCCGGGACGTCCCGCGTTGCGGATCGCCGCGAACATCCGGTGCCACGCGGCGGCGGGCGCGAGCGCGTCGCCGCCCAGCACCGCCGGGGCGAGCGCGGACTCCGCGAACGCCGCGAGCGACACGTCCCCGTAGGTGTAGCCGATCCCGGCGCGGCCGCCCCCGCGCGCCACGGCGAGGACGATCGTCGTCGAGTCCCAGCGCAGCGTGCCGTCCTCCTCGGCGCCGTCCGGCCCGTCCGTGGGCACCGTGAAGGCGTGCACGTCGAGGCCGTCCACGGTCGCCTCGGGCACGGTGCTCATCGGTCGGTCACGTTCGATCGGCTCCTCGGCTCCTCGGCTTGCGGCCCGGCCGCGCACGGCGGGCGGCGGGCGGTCCCGAGGCGATAACTACCTCGTACGGCGCGACCGAAACGGCCGCCTCTGCCGCCGTGACCATGGGTTTGCCGTTGCCCGCCAGGCGGGGCGCTTCGCGGGGACGCGCCGTTCAGGCGGACGCGAGCCGCGCGACCGACTCCAGCAGGGCCGCGTGGACGAACGCCTGCGGCAGGTTGCCGCGGAGCTGCCGCTGCCCGACGTCGTACTCCTCGGCGAACAGCCCGGCCGGCCCGTACGCCGAACGGGTCCGCTCGAACCAGCGGTAGGCGCCGAGGGCGTCGCCCTCGCGGACGGTCGCCATCGCCATCGTGAAGCCGCACAGCAGGAACGCGCCCTCGGCCTCCCCGAGCGGGTTGCCCTCGTGGTGGAAGCGGTAGACGAACCCGTCCCGCGTCAGCTCCCGGGCGATGAGGCGGCGGGTGCGCGCCACGCTCGGGTCGCCGTCCGGGAGGCCGCCCCGGCCGAGCGGCGCGAGCATCGAGGCGTCCGGGCCCTGGTCGTCCTCCGCGCGCGCCCACGCGCCGTCCTTGCGCAGGCAGCGCCGCCGCGTCTCCCGTTCGACGCCGTCGGCCAGCTCCAGCCAGCGTCGCGCGTCCCGTCCCGGCAGGACGCCCGCCAGCGACCGCAGCCCGCACAGCACCGCCAGCCGCGAGTGGGCCCACCAGCGCCTCTCCAGCTCCCACACGCCCGCGTCCGGCTCCAGCCAGCTGGCCTCCACCGCCTCCACGACGACGTCCACGGCGCGGCGGGCGTCGCCGTCCAGGCGGTCGTGCGCCGCCGCCGCGGCGAAGAGCTGGAGCACCTCGCCGAACGTGTCGAGCTGGAACTGCTCGCCCGCGTGGTTGCCGACCCGGTCGCCGCCGCCCGGATAGCCCGGCAGGGACAGGCTCCGTTCCGGCGGGACCCGGCCGCCGCTCACCGTGTACGCGGGCCGCAGCCTCCCGCCGTCCTCCAGCACGCGCGCCGCCGCGAAGCGCACCGCCCGGTCGAGCAGCGGATGCGGCCCGTGCACGGCGACGGCGATGCCCGCGTACGCCTGGTCGCGCAGCCAGGCGTACCGGTAGTCGTAGTTGCGGCCGGTGTCGGCGCGTTCGGGCAGCGCCGTCGTGGCGGCGGCGACCATCCCGCCGCCCGCGCTGGTCAGCCCGTTCAGGACGGCGTAGGCGTGCCGGGCGTCGGCGTCCGCGGGCAGGTCGGCGCAGCGCGGCACCGCGGCGCGCCACCACCGCTCGGTCGCCTCCCACAGCGGCGCCGCCTCCAGGACGCCCGGCGGGCCGCCGTCCCCGGACACCTCCAGCACCAGGTCGTGCGCGCCGCCCTCCCGCAGGGCGAGGCTCGTGCGCAGGCCGCCGCCCGGCGCCGGGCGGGCCTCCGCGGCCCCCGCCCACCGCACGTCCAGGCCGCCGCCGGAGGCGCACCAGAGCCCGCCCTCGCGCCGCCAGTCCACGGCGTGGCCGCCGAACCCCGGACGCGGATCGAGCCGCACCCGCACCCGCGCCTCGCCCCGTACGGCCCGGATCCGGCGCAGCAGCACCAGCCGTCCGGGCGCGGCGGGCGAGGCGAACGCGTCGCGGCACTCGATGACCGCGTCGGCGGAGACCCACCGGCTGACGCGGATCAGCGTGCCGTCCTCGTAGTAGCCGCCCCACACGTGCCAGTCGTCCTCGGGCCGCACCAGGTACTCGCCGGGCCCGCCGAGGAGCGCGGAGAACACCGCGTCGCCGTCCCACCGCGGCGCGCACAGCCACACCACCTCCCCGCGCGGCCCGACCACGGCGCCCCGTTCGCCGTCCCCGAGGAAGGCGTAGTCGCGCAGGGCCCACGGCATCGTCGACGCGGCGGAGAGCCCGTCGGCGGGAGTCACAGGTGGCATGGGACGACGATAGTTCCGCGGACGCCCCGGCCCGGGGACCACCCGTTCACGGCGGCCGATTTGCAGGCAGCGTTTTACTCGTTGCCATGAACGTTGTACCTTGGGGCATGTCCTTCACCGAAGAAGAGATCGCGTACATGCGCACCCAGCCCCTCGCCCGGATCGCCACCGTCGGCCCGGACGGCCAGCCGGACGCCTCGCCGGTCGGGTTCGAGTTCGACGGCACGTACTTCTACGTCGGCGGCATCGACCCGGTGAAGACCCGCAAGTACCGCAACGTGCGGGCCGGGAACCGGCAGGTCGCGCTCGTCATCGACGACGTCGTGACCGTCGACCCCTGGACGCCGCGCTTCGTGCGGATCTACGGCACCGCGGACCTGGTGGAGCGGGAGGGACAGTTCGGGGCGGCGCCGTACATGCGGATCACGCCGACCGTGTCGTGGAGCTGGAACCTGGAGGGCCGCCCGATCGGGTCCGACCACGACCACGACTTCGGCCCCCGCCGGGCCGAGCACCGGCCGCCGGCCTGACCGCCCCGTTCGCTAGGGTGCGGGCGACGCACGGCGACCGGCACGGCGACGACTTCGAACGACGGAGGCCCGGGAGGCGATGACCTCGCAGGACGAGACGGCGACGGCGAAGCCCCCGCCGCGCGGCGGGCTGGCCGACAAGCGGCGCGCGATCCTCGCCGGCGCGCTGAGCGTGTTCGCGCAGGACGGCTACGCCCGCGCGAGCATCGACGCGATCGCCGCCAGGGCCGGGGTGTCCACCCGGACGATCTACAACCACTTCGCCGACAAGGCCGGGCTGTTCGAGGCCGTCATCCACAGCAGCGCCACCCGCGCCGCCGACGCCCAGATCGCGATCGTCGACCGGCACCTGCGCAAGGTCGTCGACCTGGAGGCCGACCTGGTCGACTTCGGGAGGGAGTGGGCGGCGCGCGCGACGGCCGAGCACGCCGAGCACTTCGCCCTCGCCCGGCAGGTCAACGCCGAGGCCGGGCACATCCCGCGCGCCGCCATCGAGACCTGGCAGGAGAACGGGCCGCTGCGGGTGCGCCGGGCCCTGGCCGAACGCCTGACCGCCCTGCGCGACCGCGGCCTGCTGAACGTCCCCGGCGATCCCGAACGCGCCGCCCTGCACCTGCTGCTGCTGATCTCCGCGGCCCACCCGTCCTACCGCGCCGCCGCTCCGTCCGACGAGGAGGTCGACGCGGCCGTCGCCGCCGGCGTCCGGGCGTTCCTGCACGGCTACGCCGCCACCTGACGCACCCCGCCCGACGCCGGGCGCGGGGCAGGCGCGGGCCGGAGACCGCGCGGCGCGGCCCGCGACTCGGGGCTCGGGGCTTGGGGCCGATCCCGCGGGCCCGTGCGGCGGGCGCGCGGCGACGCTCAGGGCTTGCGGCCGACTCCGCAGAAGAACCCGATCTCCCGGTCGGCGTACAGCGTGTTCGGGTCCGGACGCCAGCGCGGGAGCGAGACGAGGCCGGGCTCCAGCAGTTCGAGGCCGTCGAAGAAGCGGGTGAGCTGCGCGGCGTCGCGCAGGACGGCCGGGGTGGCGCCGCTGTCGTTCCAGTCCTGGATGACCTTGCGCATCGCGTCCCCGTTGACCTCGCCCGTGGGGCAGGCGATCGCGAGGTGGCTGCCGGACGGCACCGCGTCCAGGAGCCGGCCGACGATCGTGTACGCCTCGTCGGTGGTGACGAACTCCAGGATGCCGA
The DNA here is from genome assembly GCF_009793335.1 of Actinomadura sp. J1-007. Classification (GTDB taxonomy): domain Bacteria; phylum Actinomycetota; class Actinomycetes; order Streptosporangiales; family Streptosporangiaceae; genus Spirillospora; species Spirillospora yumaensis. The sequence goes on from NZ_WING01000002.1 coordinate 1,007,288, forward strand.
GCAGCGTGATCCCCACCGGCCGGTCGAAGTCGAGGGTCCGCGCCGCGGCCCGCAGGATCGCGTCCGGGTCGCGCAGGTCGGCGTCGATGTAGTCGGTCGCGCCCTCGGCCGAGCTGTTGAGCAGCGCCCGCGCGTGCGCGAGGACGACGGGGTCGTTGTCGACGTAGACGACGCGGCTCTCGGGCGCGAGCCGCTGCGCGACCTCGTGGGTGTTGTCGGCGGTCGGGATGCCGGTCCCGATGTCGAGGAACTGCCGCAGGCCCGCCTCGGCGACCATGTGCCGGACGGCGCGGCCGAGGAACTCCCGGTCGGCGCGCGCCCAGATGACGACCTCGGGCATGGTCTCGTTGAGGTGGTCGCCCACGTCCTGGTCGGCGGGGTAGTTGTCCTTGCCGCCGAGCCAGTAGTCCCACACCCGCGCGGGGTGCGCCACGGTGGTGTCGATCTCGATTTCCGGCTCCTGGCCGGGGACGGACGTGTTGCCGGTCACGGCGTCACCCTTCGCGCGTTCTCCTCGGCGGTACCGCGCTCAGTCTGGCCCGGCCGTCAATGATCTGCAAGCACGGGACGAACCGGTAGGAAACCGACCCTTCAGCCGAGTCAGCCGAGTCCGCCGAGGATGCCGGTGAGGATGCGGGCGGACTCGGTCGGCGGCGCCGCGTTGACGTACAGCCGGTCCAGGTTCTTCTTGTAGACGACCAGGTCCGCGGGCTTGTCGAGGTAGAGCGCGCTGGTGAGCTGCTCCAGGAAGACGATGTCGGGCAGGCTCGGCTCGGCGAACCGCAGCAGCGAGAACGGCCCGCTGAACGCGGCGAGCGCGCTGTGCCGCGGCGGCACGATCTGGAGGATCACCCGCCCGGCCCGCACCGCCTCGATCAGGGAGGCGAGCTGGTCGCGCATGACCTCCGCGCCGCCGACGCGGCGGTGCAGCACCGCCTCGTCCAGCACCACCCAGAGCTGCGGCGGGTCGGGGCGGGTGAGGATCTGCTGGCGGCGCATCAGCACGCCCACCCTGCGGTCGATCTCCGTCGGCCCGGCGCCGGGGTGGCCGAGCGCGGCCGCGGCCCTGGCGTACGCCTCGGTCTGGAGCAGCTCGGGGACGAACCGCGTCTCGTGGATCCGCAGGACGGACGCGGCCTCCTCCAGCCCGATGTAGACCTCGAACCAGGCGGGCAGGACATCGCCGTAGTGGTGCCACCAGCCGGGCGTGCTGGCCTGGACCGCGAGCCCGAGCAGCGCCTCGCGCTCGTCGGCGTCGACCACGCCGTACAGGGTCAGCAGGTCGGCGACGTCGCGCCGCTTGAACCCGACCCGGCCGAGCTCCAGCCGGCTGATCTTGGAACCGGAGGCGCGGATGGCCTCCCCGGCGTCCTCGCGGGAGATCCCCTTGGCCTCCCTCAGCCTGCGGAGCTGGCCGCCGAGCAGGATCCGCAGCACCGTGGGCCCGCTGTGCGCGAGGTCGCGCACCCGCCCCGGCGACCACGGGTCCCCCTTCGGCTCGACCGCTTCCACCGCCACCCCCGAGAGAAGAAACCGGACCATCGCCCGCCGCCGCGCGCCGCCGCTCCGTCCGCGGCCCGTGACCCAGTGTTCCACCATCACCGGCCCTCCCGCCCCGGTGATGGTGTTTTAGTCCCGGCAACAAACCACCAGCTCACAGGACAGACACCCCCGTTCCGGAAACGTCCTCGGTGCCGCGCGGCTCCGGCCGGGGCCCGGACGGCGGCGCGGGCCGCCCCACGCGAGGGGACGGCCCGCGCCGGGCCGGCGGGACGCCGGTCCGCGGTCAGGACGTGCGGGTCACGGCTTCGGCGTCACGGCTTCGGGGTCACGTAGACCATGCGCTTGCCCCAGTGCTCGGTCAGCGTCCACAGGCCGCTGCGGTGCGCGTCGGAGCCGGGCCAGTACGACAGGTCCTCGGTGCCGATCCCGCCGTAGTGGCCGGGGGCGACGCCCCTCAGCGCGCCGGTCGCGCCGCCGGGCTGGACGGCCTTGATCAGCGCGCTGGCATCGGACTTGCCCCGGCTCTGGCTCAGGTACCAGTTGCCGCCGTAGCGCGTCGCCCCCTGGATGTTGCCGACCCCGTCCGGCATGGCGTACGCGGCGTCGGCGTGCCAGCAGGGGACCGTGGAGTGCCCGGGCAGGTTGGAGACGCACTTGGCGTTCAGCTTCGGCCTGCCGTTGTCGCCGTTCAGCGGCCACGCGGCCACCCGGCCGCCGGTGTGGCCGGACGGGGGAGTGCGCCCGGCGCAGTACTCGCCGGTGATCAGGTGGTCGATGCCGCTGCGGTCGAGCGAGACGTACGAGGTCGTCGGCGAGCCGGTGTTCTTGCAGCGCGCGGCCTCGGTGGAGGGCCGCGGGCTGTTGTTGGTGTACGCGCCGACCTCGGGCATCACGTAGCGGTAGCCGTGGCCGTAGAAGACGCCGTCCTGGCGGCCGATCTTCGATTTGCTCTTGGTGTCGCCCTTATCTCCGGCGGCCTTCAGGTCGAAGATGTAGCGCATGTCGAACACGCGCAGTCCGCGGCCCGTGTCGGCGACGTAGAGGTAGTTGCCGTACCAGGCCATGCCGCCCACGTGCAGCGACTTGCCCTCCGCGGTCTGCTTGGTGCGCAGGCTCATGTAAGTGGCGTTACCGGATTTGTTGATGAACGGGTACGCCAGGAGCACGTGCGCGTACTTCCCGGTGTTCGGGTCAACGAACGAGATCCGGGCGCCCTTCTTATGGTCGGTGCACTTCTCGGCGCCGTTCTTGTGCTCGCAGTTGTACCAGCTCGCGATGAACGGCTGGGTGCCGTTCCAGAGCTTGTTGAGGTGCGCGTCGGCCACCGTGGTCACGCCCTGCGGCGTCCACTCGTAGTCGCCGGAGGCGGCCGAGTCGGACTTGTCCCAGCAGAAGCTGAAGTCGATGTCGGGACGGGTGGACGTGGTGTCCTGGATCGCCTTCGGGTTGCACGCCTTGCCGTTGGCGGTGGAACCCTTGCGGGGGGCCTGCGCCAGGATGTTCTTCACGCCGAGCTTCGGAAGCTGCGCGTCGAGCTTCTTCACCCGGTCCGCGAGGTCCGCCTCGTTGTTGGCGGGGCGCATGTAGTAGTCGTCGAGCGTGGGGGCCGGCTGGGCCGCCGCGTGGGCGGGGGCCGCCGACACCGCGGTCAGCGCCGCGGCGGCGACCAGCGCCGCCGAGCACGCCCGGGCCAGCACCTTGAGGTGCCGCGTCATGAAATCTCCTCGCACGCGTTCCCGGCCGCGCCGGGAGCCGGGTGGAGACCCGGGTCGCGGCCGAGATCATGAAACTGGACCCGGCAAATGTGCCACAAGTCGGGCATTCCTCGTGACCGGGCGGTCGCCGGGCGGGGCGGGTGACATTCGTCCAAGACCGCCGCGAGCCGCGCCGGGCAGAGTGGGGGTGAACGGCACGACGGCTCGTTGACCAGGGAGGACGATATGGCGCGCGAGGACAGGCGGACCTTCTACCCGCTGGTGAACTACGGCGACCCGGCCAAGGCGATGGAGTGGCTGGAGAAGGCGTTCGGGTTCGCGGCGCACGAGGTCTCGCGGAACGAGGACGGCGCGATCGTGCACGCCGAGATGCGGTACGACACCGGGATCCTCATGATCTCGCAGGCGCAGGGCGGCGGCGCCGGCCTGTACGTCGCGGTGGACGACCCCGACGCCCACTTCGAACGGGCGAGGGCCGCCGGCGCGGAGATCACGATGGGCCTGACCGACCAGCCGTACGGGTCGCGCGAGTACGCCGCCCGCGACCCCGAGGGCAACGACTGGTACTTCGGCACGTACCGGCCGTAATCGGGAGGCGGCGCGGAGATCGGCGGTGTTGCGGTGCCGGGGCCGGCCGCGGGACTCCGGTGCGACTTCCGGAACCCGCCTTTCCAGCGATGATTCGCTGTTCGCGCCCCCATCCCCCGGCCGGCCCCGGACCCTTCCGCCGACCCGTGGGGCCGCCATGACCGAGACCCTCGCCGACCTGGTCGCGTGCGAGGACGTGCTGATGTTCGTGAACGCCGCGATCACGGGCAGCGGGAGTTCCACGACGGCGCGGACGGCCAGCGGGTCTCGCTCGGCTTCCTGCACGCGTACATGCTGGAGAACTACCGCGGCCTGTACGCGGCGGCGCTTGCGCTGAACATCAACGATCACAACGCCGCCGCGATCGTCCGGAACCTGCTCGTCCACGCGTCCGCCGTGGACGTCGAGGAGCGGCGCCGCGAGGGGCGGCTGATCGCGCGGCGGCTGGAGCTGCTGCCGCGGCAGCGCGTGTACCGGCTGTTCGGCGACCTGCGCCGCACCCGCGCGATCACGCGGGACTGGCTCGCGTCCCGCCGCGACCCCGCGTTCGACGCGGTCAAGTACCGCGCTCAAGGCCGCCGCCCGGCACGCGCACCTGCCGCTCGGCGGCGAGCTCGGCGCGTTCCTGTTCGGCCCCGCCGGGCGGACCCGGTTCGCGACGCCGCTGTTCGAGACGTGGCGCCGCGCCCACTACGAGCAGGCCGCCCTGTACGACCTGCCGTTCACGGTGGCCGAGAGGTTCGCCGCCAAGCACGGGGTGCCGCGCGCGGCGTTCCTGGAGCGCATCGGGCCCCGGATGACCCGCCTCGAACGGCTCCGCCTCCAGGGCGCGGGGGCCCGGCACGAGGCGGGCGTGGTCCGCGACCGCGCCGATCTCGCCGCGCTGCCGCCGACCCGGCTCGCCTCGTACGCGCTGTCCCTCTCCCTGGACGAGCGGGCCGCCCGCCGCGCCGAGCCGACCGGGGCGTTCCGAACGGCCGCGCGCCGCGTCGCCGGGGCCCGCGCGGGCACGTGGGGCAAGGTCACCGCCGTGCTGGACGACAGCCACTCGACGTACGGATCGGGGCAGAAGCGGCGCCGTCCCCTCGCGGTCGCGCTCGCCTGCCACCACCTGCTCGAAGCGCTCGCCGCGCCGGGCGCGTACACGCCGCTGTGGCTGTCGGGCCGGACCGCCGCGTCGCGATCACCCACCTCAACCCGGTGTACGACGCGGACGGCTTCGACGTGCGCCGCCTCGACCCGGCCGTCCCGACGGCGGGCATCCGCGCCGCCGACGACCTCCCGGCCCTGGTCGAGCTCGCCCGCTTCGCTCCCGGCCCTGGTCGAGCTCGCCCGCTTCGCCGAGGGCCGCGCCGGGCTCGGCGAGCTGCGCGGCTGACGACTACCGCGCGCTGCACGCGACGTTCGTCGAGGACTTCTTCGGCGAACTCGTCTACCAGTACGGCCTGCTGACCCTGCACACGCCCGTCCTCACGGCCGGGATCGACGACCGCTCGGTGCGTTCGCTGGACGACCTGCGCGCCCAGGCCGCCCGCGTGGAGGCCGAATGGGCCGCGTTCCACGACGAGGTGATGGCGGGACGGCTCTTCGACGACGCGGGCACCCTCTCGACCGTCCAGCACCTGAACGGCTTCGAGCTCGGACGGTTCCTCCCGTCGTTCGCGCTGCGCCGCGAGAACCACATCGGCGAAGTGATCACCGGCGCGGACGGGCGGATCGCCTACCTCAAGACGTTCCGGCTGTCGGAGGCCCAGGTCCGCCGCGGCTACCTGCTCACACGCCTGGCCGCGAGCGACTGGAACCTCCAGGCCGCCGCCACCCGTCTCGGCCAGACCCCCGCCGCCGTCGCCCTCCGCCTCGAACGCGCGGGCTTCGGCCACCTCCTCCGCCAGGACATCCTCGACCACTACCGTGCGTCACTGTGTTGATTGAAGCTCCGGCCCACGCCGCTCGCCTGGCGGCTCACGACCTGACCGTGGCTCTGCGAGTGCTGCATCGCTTCGCGATCTGTCCGGGGGAGGCTCGCCTTCGGCCTTGCCTCCCCCGGACAGTCAACGCACTCGCGCGGTAGCTGAGGCCGCTGGAAGCAGGGCGTGGCGTTCGCGGGTCGCTGAGGGGGCGGCTTGCGGCGGGGTCAGGAGCGCGCGGTGGGTGGGCGCAGGGCGGTGAAGAGGTCGTCTTCGCGGTCGGGGGCGCCGGCGCGGTTGTGGACGCGGACGAACGACTCGCTGCCGAAGACCAGCTCCTGGATCTCCTCGGGCAGGCGCAGCAGGAAGATGTTCTCGCCCTGGCTGGCGTGGGCCTGGAGGGCCTTGCGCTTGCGGTCGACGTAGGGCGAGACGTCGACCACGGTGGTGATCAGCTCGTCCGGCGTGCCGAACTCGGCCGGGTCGCCGATCTCCTCCTCCGGGTCGAAGCCGAGGTCGATGCCGGACGACACCGCGTACTCGAACATCCGCCGCACCCCGCTGCGCGGCATCGCCGCGTGGTAGAGCTTGTCGGGAATGCCGGTGCTCTCGGCGGCGGCCATCGTGATCCGGTGCGCCTGGATGTGGTCGGGGTGCCCGTAGCCGCCGTTCTCGTCGTAGGTGACGACGACCTGCGGGCGGTACTTTTCCATGAGCGCGGCGAGCCGCCCGGCGGCCGCGTCGACCGGGACGTTGGCGAACGCCTCGGGGTGCTCGTTGGTGGCCCAGCCGACCATCCCCGAGTCGCGGTAGCCGAGCACCTCCAGATCGGTGATGCCGAGGAGCTGGACCGACTCGTGGAGCTCGGCGAGCCGCCGCCGGGCCACCTCGGCCGCGTCGTGGCCCTCGTCGCCGGGTTTCAGGCCGCCCGAGTCGTCGCCGGCGTCGCCGTTGGTGCAGGTGACCAGAACGGTGCGGATGCCCTCGGCCGCGGCGCGCGCGAGCACGCCGCCCGTGCCCAGCACCTCGTCGTCGGGGTGGGCGTGCACCGCCATCAGGGTGAGTTCGTCCTCCATCCCGCCCACCCTACGGCGGCCGGGTGACAGTCCGGTGCGGCGGGCGTCCCCGTCAGCGCTCCGGCGCGTCCGGCCCCGGCCGTCCGGCCCGACGGGCGGGCCTCCGGCGGCCTCCTCGCGGGCGAGGCGGACGGCGAGGACGCGGCGGCGCACGCAGAACCAGCCGGCGACCAGCGCGGCGACGATCGCCGGGACGGCCGTCACGGTCATGTGGCCCGCGCCGTCGTGGTCGAACCACATCAGCACGACGACGGAGGCGAGGAACACCAGGGTGACCAGCTCGGTCACCGGCGAGCCGGGCAGCCGGTACGCGGGCCGCGCGACCCGCCCGGCGCGCGCGTGCCGGACGAACAGCAGGTGCGAGATCATGATCATCGCCCAGGTCGCGAGGATGGCGACCGCCGCGAAGTTCAGCACGATCTCGAACGCGTCCTTCGGCACCCAGTAGTTCAGCCCGACGCCGAGGACGCAGAAGCCCGAGGTCAGCAGGATCCCGCCGTACGGGACGTGCGACCGGCTCATCGACGTGGTGAAGCGCGGCGCCGACCCGGCCGCGCCGAGCGAGCGCAGGATGCGGCCCGTCGAGTAGAGCCCGGAGTTCAGGCTCGACAGGGCGGCGGTGAGGACGATGAGGTTCATGATGTCGCCCGCCGCGGGCACCCCGAGCCCCGACAGGACCGTGACGAACGGGCTCTCGCCGTCCTTGTAGGCGTTCCACGGCAGCAGCATCGCCAGCAGGACGACCGACCCGACGTAGAAGACCAGGATCCGCCACACGATCGAGTTGATGGCCTTCGGCATGACCTTCTCGGGGTTCTCGGTCTCCCCGGCGGCGACGCCGACCAGCTCCGTCGAGGCGTACGCGAACACGACGCCCTGCACGACGACCAGCATCGGCAGGACGCCCTTGGGGAAGATCCCGCCGCTGTCCAGGACGAGGCCGGGCCCGGAGGCGTGCCCGGCGACGTGGTGGCCGGTGGCGAGCACCCCGATCCCGACGAGCATGAACGCGACGAGCGCGCCGACCTTGACGATCGAGAACCAGAACTCCAGCTCGCCGAAGAACCGCACCGAGACCAGGTTGACGGTCAGCACGACGGCGAGCGCGACCAGCGCCAGCAGCCACTGCGGGACCGGCGCGAACGCCTTCCAGTAGTGCAGGTACAGCGCGATCGCCGTGATGTCGACGATCCCGGTCGTCGACCAGTTGAGGAAGTGCATCCACCCGGCGACGAACGCGCCCTTCTCGCCCATGAACTCCCGCGAGTACGACACGAACGACCCCGACGAGGGCCGGTGCAGGACCAGCTCGCCGAGCGCCCGCACCACCATGAACGCGAAGAACCCGCACACCGCGTACGCGATGGCGAGGGACGGGCCCGCGCTCGCCAGCCGCCCGCCCGCGCCGAGGAACAGCCCCGTGCCGATCGCGCCGCCGATGGCGATCATGTTGACGTGGCGGGTGCGCAGCGACTTGTCGTAGCCGTCGTCTCCCGCGTCCACGTGCGCCGCGCCGACGGCCGGAGCCGTCCGCAGGTCCCGTTCGCTCACGCGTCGTTACCGCCTTTCCACGGTGGGTTCCCGTGCCGAGCCCGAAGCAGTGTGGGGCGGGGGCCCCAAACGTGTCAAAACGCTGCCCGAAACGAGGGAGCTGTAACGCGGGCCCTTCATGCCGTACGGTCCCGGTATGGGCTCGCCGCTGGTACTGCTCGACGTTGACGGTGTCCTCAATCCGTTCGAACGGCCCCATCGCGGCTACCGGCGGCACCGGTGCTCGCCCAACGGGGTGGCGTTCCGGCTGTGGCTGAACGCCGCGCACGGCCGGATGCTGCTCGACCTCGCCGAGGCCGCGGGCGCCGAGCTCGCCTGGGCCAGCTACTGGTGCGACAACGCCAACGAGTGGATCGCCCCCCGGGTCGGGCTGCCGCGCCTGCCGTTCGTGCCCATCCCGCAGTTCCCCGGAGTCGAGGAGGGCCGCACGCTCGGCGCGTGGAAGGCCCGGCACGTGGCGTCGTGGACGGAGGGCCGCCCGTTCGTCTGGTTCGAGGACGAGCCCGACGCCACCGAGTGCGTCGCGGCCGAGCCCGGGATCGGCGACCATCTCCTCGTCTCGATCGACCCGCTCGCCGGGCTCACCGAGGAGCACATCCGGACCGCCGCCGACTGGCTCGCCGCCCGCCCCTGACCCGCCGCCCGCCGCGGCGCCCGCGCGCCGCCCGCCGCCCCGGGCCGCCGCGACGCCGCGCCCGCCGCCTTGACCTTGACGCTAACGGCAACCTCTTAGCGTCCGCGGCATGGCACCTCGTACGACGCGCGCCCGCTCGGCGGCGCGCACCACAGTCCCGGCCATCCCGCCCGCGCCCGCCGGGCCCGCAACCGCCGGAGCCGCGCACCAGGGGCGGGCCCTGCCGTTCTGGCTGCTCACGCTGTTCCTGCTGGCGTTCGCGTTCGGCACCGACGACCTGGTCATCGCCGGGATCCTGCCCGAGATCTCCAGGGACCTCGGCGTCCCGGTCGCGGCGAGCGGGCAGCTCGTCACCGCGTTCGCGCTGGCGTACGCGCTGGGCGCGCCGTTCGCCGCGTTCCTCACCGCGCGGCTGCCGCGCCGCGCGGTGCTGGCCGGCGCGGCGGCCGTCTTCGCCGTCGCCAACCTCGCGGCGGCGGCCGTCCCCTCGTACGGGCTCCTGCTCGCCGTGCGGATCGTCGCCGGCCTCGCCGCCGCGACCGCGTCGCCCGCCGCGTTCGCCGTCGCCGCGACCGCCGCGCCCGAGGGGCGGCAGGGCCGCTTCCTCGCCGTGGTCAGCGCGGGCCTCACCACGTCGCTCGTCGCGGGCGTCCCGCTCGGCACGTGGATCGGCGACGCGCTCGGCTGGCGGGCGACGATGCTGTTCGTCGCCGGGCTCGCGGCCGTCGCCGCGCTCGGGCTGCTGACCAGCCTTCCGGTCCTGCCCGGGGCCGCGCCGGGGCGGATGCGCGACCGGCTGGCCCCGCTCCGCGGCGTCGCGACGGCCTCGGCGCTCCTCGCGATGGTCCCGAGCGGCGCGGGCGGCATGATGACCTACGTCTACATCAGCGAGGTCGCCGGGAACCTCGGGGACGTGCGCGGCGCGGCCCTCGCCCCGCTCATCACCGGCGTCGGGGCCGCCGGGATCGCCGGGGCGCTCGCGGGAGGCCGCGCGGTGGACGCGCTCGGGCCCGTACGGGCGCTGGTGCTGTTCCTCGCCGGGGTGTTCGCCGCGCCGCTGCTGATCGCCGTCCTCGGCGCGGCCGGCGGGCCGTACCCGGTCGCCGTCGTGGCCGTCCTGCTCGTGCTGTACGGGCTGGTGACGTGGGGGATCGCGCCCGCGACCCAGGCGTGGCTCCTGCGCCGCCACGACGGGTCCCCGAACGAGCTGATCGCGCTCAACAACAGCGCGATGTTCCTCGGGTTCTCGGTCGCGGGCGGGATCGGCGGCGCGGCGCTCGGCGCGGGCGGGCCCGTGGCCGTTCCCGCGACGGCGGCGGGATGCGTCGCGCTCGCGCTGGTGTTGTTCGCCGTGGCGCTGCGCCACGGCGAACGGAGCCCGGACGAGGGCGCGCGCCCCGAACGTGAGGAGCGGTCATGATGCGGATCGGCGAGGTGGCGCGGTACGCCGGGGTGACTCCGCGCGCCCTGCGCTACTACGAGCAGCAGGGCCTGGTCCGGGCCGCGCGCGACCGCAACGGCTACCGCGTGTACGACCCGGAGACCGTCCACCTCGTCCGCAACGTGGCCCGCCTGCTGCGCGCCGGGCTCAGCTCCGAGGACGTGCTGAGCTTCGGCGACTGCCTGAGGAGGGAGCACATGGACCTCGGCGCCGGCCCGGAGTGCGCGCCGCTGCTGGACGTCTACGCCGAGCGGCTCGCGATGCTGGACCGGCGGATCGAGGCGCTCGCGGGGCTGCGCGACCGCCTGGCCGCCGAGATGGACCGCGTGCGCGGCCGCCTCGGCGGCCCGGGGGCCGGGGCGCCGGCGGGTCAGCAGGCGCCGAGCAGCCCCGACAGGGCGGACTTCTCGGACGAGTCGACGGTGAGCCCGTAGCGGTACTTCACGTCGATCCACGACCGGGCGTACATGCAGCGGAACGAGGCGAGCGGCGGCTTCCACAGCGCCGGGTCCTTGTCGCCCTTCGCCTGGTTGACGTTGTCGGTGACGGCCCAGAGCTGCGCGCTGTCCAGGTCGTTGGCGAACGCCTGGCGGCGCGCGGTCGTCCAGGCGCTCGCGCCGGACCGCCACGCCTCGGCGAGCGGCACCATGTGGTCGATGTCGAGGTCGGCGGGCTCGGTCCACCTCGCCCCGTCGTACGGGCTGGTCCAGGAGCCGGACGTCGGCGCGCAGTCCGACCCGGTCCGGACGCCGGTGCCGTCGCGCTTGAGGACGGTCTCGCGGGTGTTGCAGGCGCCGGAGATCGTGATCCAGTGCGGGAACTTCTCGCGGCTGTAGCCGGTCATGGAGCCCTCGGCGGCGACCTTGAGCGCCGTGAGGTGCCGGCCGGCCTCGGCCGCGCCGGGCGGAGGCGGCGGCGCGGCGTGCGCCGCGGTCGCGGTGGCGGTGACGGCGGTGGTCGCGACGGCCGCGGCGACGGCGGCCCCGGCGGCGAGTGAGGCGGTGGACGTGAGAGCGGTGGCGACGATCCCCGTGCGCTTCACGGAGACTCCTTTTCGCTCGGGAGCAGGGGCCGCCAGTCTCAGATAGGTAAATAAACCCGACATGTCCGTTAGGTAAGCGGAGATCACAATTCGATAACGGCAATGGTCCGCCACGGTCACGTACGTCCCTGCTCGATCGCGCTCCGGCTCCCGCCGCACGGGCCGGAGGCGGGGGAGGGGACGGTCGGCGGCCCGGGGACGTGCGTCAGGGGCCGCTTACGTCGCGGCCCGGCGGCCCGGCAGGATGGGGGCGCCGCTGTGCCCCTGACGAAGGAGTTCCGATGAGTTCACTCGCCGGCCGCGCCGCGCTCGTCACCGGAGGAGGCAGGGGGATCGGCCGCGCCGTCGCCCTCGGCCTCGCCGCCGACGGCGCGCGGGTCGCGGTCGCCTACCGCCGCGACGAGGAGGCCGCGCGCAAGACCGTCGCCGACATCGAGGCGGCGGGCGTGCGGGGCGCCGCGTTCCGCGCGTCGGTGGACTCGCCCGACGACTGCCGCGCCCTCGCGGCGAGCCTGGAGGACGGCTTCGGCGGGATCGACATCCTCGTGCACAGCGCCGGGATCGCGAGCCGGGGCCGGAGCGTCGCCGACACCGACCCCGCCGAGCTGGCCCGCGTCCTCGGCGTGCACGCGCTCGGCGCCCACCACGTCTGCCAGGCGGTGCTGCCCCAGCTCCGCCGCGCCGAACGGGGCGACGTCGTGTTCGTCTCCAGCGTGATCACCGACATGTTCCCGCCGTTCAGCGCCCCGTACGCGATGGGCAAGGCCGCCATGGAGGCGCTCGCGCGCACCCTCGCCAAGGAGGAGCGCGCCAACGGCATGCACGTCAACGTCGTCGCGCCCGGCCTCGTCGACACCGACATGGGGCGCCGCCTCGTCCGCGCCACGATGGGCGTCGAGGACATCAGGGAGCAGGACGCCTCGTCCCCGTACGGGCACGTGTGCTCGCCGGAGGAGGTCGCGGCCGTCGTCCGGTTCCTGGTCTCGGACGCCGCCTCGTACGTCACGGGCCAGCGGGTGGTCGTGGACGGCGGCACGTTCTGACCGGCGGCCACCCGTACGGCCGCCCGTACGGCCGCCTCAGGTGCGGGTCCAGTCCGGCTGGACGAAGTCGGCGACCCGCGCCTCCCGGCCGAACAGCACCACCTCGCGGAACTGCCACAGCATCGCGCCCGTCGGCGCGTGCACGACCCAGCCGGGGCCGAGCCGCATCTGGAGCATCCGCGTCCCGCCGGGCCGCGGCTCCCAGTGCGGCGTATCGTCGGCCGCGAGCCGTTCGAGGCTCACGTGGTGGACGGAGTGGACCTCGTCCGGGCTCGGTCGCGGCGGCCCGGGGTTCGCCGGCGCGACCACGACCGGCGTGATCGCGAACCCGGACGCCGCCGGGAAGTCGTCCAGCCTGCCGAGCACCCGGCCGGGCCCCACCGACAGCCCGACCTCCTCCTCCAGCTCCCGCAGCGCCGCCTCGCCGGCGGTCTCGCCCTCCTCCGCGCGCCCGCCGGGCAGGCCCCACTGGCCCGCGTTCCGCCCCCGGTACGCCCGCTTGATCAGCATCACCGACGGGACGCCGCCGCGGTCCAGGACGCAGATCACCACCCCGGCCCGCCGCATCCCGGGCGCGTCCGGCACGGTCGTGTGCCGGAACGCGCCGAGCCGCGCGGCGGCCGTCTCCCGGAACGCGGCGAGGTCGGTCAGGTGGCTCGGCAGGCGGTCGGTCATCGTCCGATGATCTCAGGCGTCCCGCGCGTACCTCGCCGGGGAGGTCCCCACGGACGCGGTGAAGTCGCGGACGAAGTGCGCCTGGTCGGCGTACCCCAGCTCGGACGCGAGGGCGGCCCAGTCGGCGCCGCCCGCGGCGGCCCGGCCGGCGGCCTCCAGCATCCGGAACCGCCGGATCACCCACTTCGGGCCGATCCCCACGTACTCGTGGAAGAGCCGCTGGAGGCTGCGCGGGCTCGTCCCGAGCTCGGCGGCCAGCTCGTCCACCCGGACGATCCCGGGCCCGTCCGCGATCCGCGCGACGATGCCCGCGACCCGTTCCGCCCTGGGGTCGGGCGGGGGACGCCGCCCCTCCAGGAACGCCGCGAGCGCCCCGACGGCCTCGCCCGCGTCCCGGGCGGCGAAGACCGCCTCGCCGAGCGCCCTCCCGTCGTCCCCGAAGACCTCCTCAACGGAGGGGAACCGCCCGGTGAGCGCGGACACCGGGCCGTCCAGGAACGGCCTGAACCCGCCCGGCCTGAACGCCGCGCCCACCACGCGCCCCTCGCCGGAGATCTCCTCGGTGAACGCCTCGCGGACCACGCCCGCGACCCGCGCCCGCGTCGCGCCGGACGTCAGGTAGCCGGTGAACGTCATGTGCACCGAGGGCCGCGTCAGCACCCGCTGCCGGTGGGGCCCGCGCCCGCGCAGATCCCAGCGCAGCACCCAGAAGTGCTCCACGAACGCCGCGAGCCCCGGCGGGACCGGGACCCGTTCCACCCCGAACCAGCGCAGCCCCTCCCGCGCGTGGAGGATCCCGCCGGCAGAGCTCACCGCACCAGGCTAGGCGTGACGGGTTTCTTCAAGACCCGCCCCACCCGCCCCGTTAACGTGAACGTGTGTTCGACCAACCGAGGAAAGCGACCATGGAACTGCGTGAACTGATGCTGCCGGCCGCCGAGGCGGCGGCGCGGATCGTCCAGGGCGTCCCCGCCGAACGGCTCGCCGCGCCCACGCCCTGCCCGGGCTGGGACGTGCGGACCCTCGCCAACCACCTGGCCTTCTGGACCGGGCGGGGCGAGACCGCCGCCGCCAAGAAGCCCCCGTCCGGCCCCGGCGAGGACCACGACTTCACCGCCGAGGACGGCTGGGCCGCCGCGTTCGCCGCACAGGCCCGCGCCACGGCCGCCGCCTGGACCGACCCCGCCGCGTGGGAGGGGAACACCAGCCTCACCGGCGCCCGGCCGGGGATGCCCGCGCCCGTCATCGGCGGCATGATCCTCGGCGAGTTCGTCATGCACGGCTGGGACCTCGCCGTCGCGACCGGGCAGGACCCCGCCCTGCCCGACGACGTCGTCGCCGGCGCGTGGGAGGAGCTGCGCCCGACCGCCGCGATGGGCCGCGAGTACGAGGCGTTCGGCGACGAGGTGCCCGTGCCCGAGTCGGCGCCCCTGCTGGACCGGGTGCTCGGGCTCTCCGGCCGCGACCCCCGCTGGACGCCCTGACCCGGCGGAGGCCCCGGGGTGCGCGCGACGCGCCGGGTTCCGCGCGGGTCCCGGCGGAGGCCCCGGCCCCGCGCGGGTCCCGGCGCGAGCGGGGGCCCGCGCGCTCTACCCTTGGAGCATGTCTTCGACCTCTTCGATCCGTGTGCGCTTCGCGCCGTCCCCGACCGGCATGTTCCACGTGGGCGGCGCCCGCTCGGCGCTGTTCAACTGGGTGATGGCCGAGCAGTCGGGCGGGACCCTGGTGCTGCGGATCGAGGACACCGACGCCTCGCGCAACAGCCCCGAGTGGACCGAGGGCATCATCCGGGCCCTCGCCTGGCTCGGCATGGACGGCGGCGAGTACGAGGGCCCCTACTTCCAGTCCGCCAACGCCGACCGGCACCGCGACGCGGTGCGCGCCCTGATCGACCAGGGCCGGGCGTACTACTGCGACTGCACCCGCGACGACGTCGTCGCCCGGACGGGCGACCAGCACAAGGGCTACGACGGCTTCTGCCGCGACCGCGGCCTCGGCCCGGGGCCCGGCCGCGCGCTGCGGTTCCGCACGCCCGACGAGGGCCAGACGACGGTCGTCGACCTGCTGCGCGGCAAGCCCGTCTTCGAGAACGCCGTCCTGGAGGACTTCGTCATCGCCCGCGCCGACGGCTCGGTGACGTTCCTGCTCGCCAACGCGGTCGACGACATGAGCCAGGGCATCACCCACGTCGTGCGCGGCGAGGAGCACCTGTCCAACGCGCCCAAGCAGCAGCTGCTGTGGGAGGCGCTCGGCGGCGAGCCGCCCGTCTGGGCGCACGTCCCCGTGATCGTCAACGAGAAGCGGCAGAAGCTGTCCAAGCGCCGCGACAAGGTCGCCCTGGAGGACTACCGGGCCGAGGGCTACCTCCCCGAGGCCATGCGCAACTACCTGATGCTGCTCGGCTGGGCGCCGGCCGGCGACCGCGAGATCGTCCCGTGGGACGTCGTGGTCGAGGAGTTCCGCATCGAGGACGTCAACACCTCGCCCGCGTTCTTCGACGTCAAGAAGCTGCGCGCCATCAACGGCGAGTACGTCCGCGCGCTCCCGGCCGAGCGGTTCGCCGCCGAGTGCCGCCCGTTCCTGGACGACGCGCCGTTCGCGTACGACCCGGCGGTGTTCGACCGCCTCGCCGAGCTCGCCCAGACGCGCGTGGCGGTGCTCTCGGAGATCGTCCAGATGGTCGACTTCGCGTTCCTCGACGAGCCGGTGTTCGACGAGCAGTCGTGGAACAAGGCCATGAAGGAGCCCGCCGCCGAGATCCTCGCCGCCGCCGAGGACGCCTACCGCGACGCGCCCTGGGAGGCCGACGAGCTGAAGACGCGCCTTGAGGCCGTCGGCGCCGCCCGCGGCCTCAAGCTCGGCAAGACCCAGGCACCCGTCCGCGTCGCCGTCACGGGCCGTACGGTCGGGCTCCCGCTGTTCGAGTCGCTGGAGATCCTCGGCCGCGAGAGGACCCTCGCCAGGATCGCCGCCGCCCGCGCCAAGCTCGCCTCCGCCTGAGCCCTCGGCCGGACCGTTCAGCGGAAGCTGATCGCGCCGGGGAAGTGGCCGGACGCGCACACGAAGCGCATCCGCCCCGCCCCGGGCGTGCCGAGGTCGACGCGGGTCTCGCCGTTCACCGGAAGGACCACGTCGAGGTCGCGGCCGGGGATCGTGAACGCCCGCGTGTGCCCGCGCGTGTTCCGCGTCCTGAGGACGAGCACCGTCCGCGTCCCGGCGCGGGCGCTGAGCACCGCGGGCCGGTACCCCTGGTCCAGCGCCCACACGGTCACGACCTGCGTCCCGGACGGGTCCACGCGCACGAACCGCGCCGAGTCGTCCGCCCCGGCCGCGGCGCCGCCGCCCTCGGGCAGCCAGCCGCCGAGCCGCAGCCCCGACATCAGCGTCCACCCCGCGACGGCGATCAGCCCGACGGCGAGCAGCGCGGTCAGCCGCCCGCGCAGCAGCGCCAGCGACCGGCCCACCGTCACGCCGACGAGCCCGAACAGCGGCGCCGTCCCCAGCACGAACCCCGCCATCACCGCCGCGCCGCCGACCGCCGAACGCGACGTCACGGCGAGGAGCTCGGCCGACAGGGTCAGCCCGCACGGGACGAGAACGGTCGCCGCGCCCAGCGCCACGGGACGCCGCAGCCGCCCCGCTCTCGGCCCGTCGCAGGCCGCGCCGGAACGCCCGTCGCAGCGTTCCCCGCCCCGGGAAACGCGCCCGCGTCCGAGCAGCCGCCGCGCCGGACGGAATCCGAGCAGGTCGAGCGCGAAGACCACCAGCATCGACGCCGCGACCGCGAGCAGCGCGCCGCGCACGCGCGGACCCGGCTGCACCGCCCCGCCCGCCAGCCCCAGCACCGCGCCGAGCACCCCGTGCGCGGCCAGTTTCGCCCCGAGGAACGCGCCGACCGCGCGCGCGTCACGCCGCAGCGCGCGCCGCACCCCCGCGCCGCGCCCGGCTCCCGCGCCGCGCCCGGCGTCCGCGCCGCGCCCGGCGTCCGCGCCGCGCCCGGCGTCCGCGCCGCGCCCGGCTCCCGCGCCGCGCCCGGCGTCCGCCGGGGCGTCGCGCGTCCCCGCCAGGGAGCCGGTGAGCATGCCGAGCTGGACGGCGGCGCACGACGTCCCTCCCGCCAGCAGGCCCGTACCGGCGCCGGTCAGGAAGAGCGCGGCGGCGTCCATGGTCCCCACCTCCGCCGCGGGACCCTCCCCAGGGCGGCGCGCCGCCAAGCGTCACCGGGGGAAAGGAGTCACTCGCCCGATTCGCCGGATCCGGTCAGCGCGTCGGCGAGGTCGGCGAAGCGCCGCTCCAGCTCCTCGTACTCGGGCCGCAGGGCGGGCGGGACGGCCTCGGCGACCGCCTCCAGCTGCTCGCGCGCGG
Source organism: Actinomadura sp. J1-007 (assembly GCF_009793335.1). GTDB lineage: Bacteria > Actinomycetota > Actinomycetes > Streptosporangiales > Streptosporangiaceae > Spirillospora > Spirillospora yumaensis. The sequence goes on from NZ_WING01000002.1 coordinate 1,024,828, forward strand.
ACGCCAGCCGCGCCGACAGCCCGGACGCCTCGCCGGGACCGCGGGAGGCGTCGTCGGCGGGCCGCGCCTGGAGCAGGGCCGCCTGCTCCCGCAGCAGCGCCGCCTGCTCGCGCACCAGCGTGGTCTGGTCGCGGAGCTGCTTGTTCTTGTTGTGCAGCTCGACGAACACCGACACCTTGGCGCGCAGCACCCACGGGTCGAACGGCTTGGAGATGAAGTCGACCGCGCCCGCCGCGTAGCCGCGGAACGCGTAGTCGGGGTCGCTGTTGACCGCGGTCAGGAAGATGATCGGCAGATCGCGGGTCTTCTTGCGCCGCTTGATGTCGCGGGCCGTCTCGAACCCGTCCATGCCCGGCATGACGACGTCCAGCAGGATCACCGCGTACTCGTCGGTGAGCAGGGCCTTCAGCGCTTCCTCCCCGGAACGCGCCCGGACCAGGTCCTGGTCGAGCGAGCTGAGGATCGCCTCCAGCGCGATGAGGTTCTCCTCGCGGTCGTCCACGAGCAGGATCTTCGCCTTGTCGTCCACGCGTGCATTCTCTCCGATCCCATCGGGGCCCCGCCGCCGGCCGCCGGAACGCGCGCCCACCGCGACCCTACTGCCCCGTCGCCTCCCCTACCTCAGCGGACGATGGAGGGTTGCAGCCAGTTCCGCATGACGTCAAGGAGATGGTCCACGTCGACGGGCTTCGGGACGTAGTCCGACGCGCCGGACTCCAGGCTCTTCTCCCGGTCGCCCTTCATCACCTTCGCCGTGATGACGATGATCGGCAGCTCGGCGAACTGCGGCATCTCCCGGATCGCCGCGGTCGTCGCGTAGCCGTCCAGGCCCGGCATCATCACGTCCATCAGCACCAGCGCCACGTCCGGGTTGCGGTGCAGGACGTCGATCCCCGCCTGCCCGTCCTCGGCGTACAGCACGTCCATGCCGTACCCCTCCAGCACGCTGGTGAGCGCGAACACGTTGCGGACGTCGTCGTCGACGATGAGGACCTTGCGGCCCGACAGGACCGTGTCGAGGAAGTCGGCGGGCGGCTCCTCCAGCAGCCCGTTCAGGTTCTGCTCGCCGTTGCGGGAACGGCTCGCCCGCGACGGCCGGTCGGCGGGCAGCACCGCCCCCACCGCCTCCGGCCCCGCGCCGCCGCGCGAGCCGCGGACCGGGCCGGCCGCGCCCCCGGCCTCCGCCCCCGGGGCCGCCTCGCCGCCGGGCAGCGCCGCGCGCCGCCGGCCGTCGGGCTCGCTGTACTGGGCGGGCAGGAACAGCGTGAACACGCTGCCGTTCCCCGGCTCGCTCTCGGCGTGGATCTCGCCGCCGAGCAGCCGCGCGATGTTGCGGCTGATCGACAGGCCGAGCCCGGTGCCGCCGTAGCGGCGGCTGGTCGTCCCGTCCGCCTGCTGGAACGCCTCGAAGATCACCTGGAGCTTGTCGGCGCTCACCCCGATGCCGGTGTCGATCACCCGGAACGCGATCACGTCCGCGGTGTTCCACAGCACCGGCAGCGTGAAGTCGATCTCTCCGGCCCGCTCGATGAGCAGCCGCACCTCGCCCTCGCCGGTGAACTTCACCGCGTTCGACAGCAGGTTGCGCAGCACCTGCTGGAGCCGCTGCTCGTCGGTGTGCAGCGTCGCCGGCACGTCCGGCGCGACCTCCACCGCGAAGGCGAGGCCCTTGTCGACCACCAGCGGACGGAACGTCGCCTCGACGTAGTCGACCAGCGACTGCACCGGCAGCCGCTGCGGGTGCAGCTCCATCTTCCCGGCCTCGACCTTCGCCAGGTCCAGGATGTCGTTGATCAGCTCCAGCAGGTCGGTGCCCGAGTCGTGGATCGTCCGCGCGAACTCCACCTGCTTGTCGGTCAGGTTGCCGCCCGGGTTCTCCGACAGCAGCTTGGCCAGCACCAGCAGGCTGTTGAGCGGCGTGCGCAGCTCGTGCGACATGTTGGCCAGGAACTCCGACTTGTAGCGCGAGGAGATCGCGAGCTGCTCGGCGCGCTCCTCCAGCGTCCGCCGGGCCTGCTCGATCTGGAAGTTCTGGATCTCGATCGCGCGGTTCTGCTGGGCGAGCAGCGCCGCCTTCTCCTCCAGCTCGGTGTTGGAGTGCCGCAGCTCGCCCTGCTGCCGCTGCAACTCGTCCGACCGCTCCTGGAGCTCCTGCGCGAGCCGCTGCGACTCCGCGAGCAGCGCCTCGGTGCGGGTGTTGGCGCTGATCGCGTTGAGCGTGACCCCGATCGTCTCGATCAGCTGGCTGAAGAACGCCAGGTGCACGTCGGTGAACCGGCCGAACGACGCCAGCTCGATCGCGCCCAGCACCGCGTCCTCGAACACGATCGGCAGCACGATGATGTTGACCGGGGACGCCTCGCCGAGCCCCGACCCGACCTTGACGTAGTCGGACGGCGCCTCGCCGATCAGGATCGTGCGGCGCTCCTGCGCGGCCTGCCCCACCAGGCCCTCGCCGAGCGCGAACCGCACCGTCCCGGTCCGGTGCCGGCGGCTCCCGTACCCGGCGATCAGCACCAGCTCGGTCTCGTCGCCGGAGTTCTCGGCCAGGTAGAACGCCCCGTACTGCGCGCTCGCCGTCGGCGTCAGCTCCCGCATGATCAGCTCCGCCACCTGCATCAGGTCGCGGTGGCCCTGCATCAGCCCGCCGATCCGGGCCAGGTTGGTCTTGAGCCAGTCCTGCTCCTCGTTGGCCCGGGTCGTCTCCCGCAGCGTCGCGACCATCAGGTTGACGTTGTCGGACAGCTCGGCGACCTCCCCGCGCGCCTCCACCGTGATGGTGCGGGTCAGGTCGCCGGTCGCGACCGCGCTCGCCACCTCGCCGATCGCGCGGACCTGCGTGGTCAGGTTGCCGGCCAGCTCGTTCACGCTCTCGGTCAGCCGCTTCCACGTGCCCGACACGCCCTCGACCTCGGCCTGCCCGCCGAGCCGCCCCTCGCTGCCGACCTCGCGGGCCACCCGGGTGACCTCCGAGGCGAACGACGACAGCGTGTCGACCATCGTGTTCAGCGTCGTCTTCAGCTCCAGGATCTCGCCCTGCGCGTTCACGTCGATGCGGCGGGTCAGGTCGCCGTGCGCGACCGCCGTCGCGACCTGCGCGATGTTGCGGACCTGGTAGGTCAGGTTGGACGCCATCCCGTTGACGTTGTCGGTGAGGTCCTTCCACATGCCGCCCGCGCCCGGCACGATCGCCTGGCCGCCGAGCCGCCCCTCGGTGCCGACCTCGCGGGCCACCCGGCTGACCTCGTCGGCGAACGCCGACAGCGTGTCGACCATCGTGTTGATGGTGTCCTTCACCTGGAGGATCTCGCCCTGCGCGTCCACGGCGATCTTCTTGGTCAGGTCGCCCTGCGCGACGGCCGTGGTGACCTGCGCGATCCCGCGCACCTGGAGGGTCAGGTTGTTGGCCATCGAGTTGACGTTCTCGGTGAGGTCCTTCCAGACCCCGCTGACGCCGTGCACCTTCGCCTGGCCGCCGAGCCGTCCCTCCGTGCCGACCTCGCGCGCCACGCGGGTCACCTCGTCGGCGAACGCCGACAGCGTGTCGACCATCGTGTTGACGGTGTCCTTGAGCTGGAGGATCTCGCCCTGCGCGTCGACCGTGATCTTCTTGGTCAGGTCGCCCTGCGCGACCGCGGTCGTCACCTGCGCGATGTTGCGGACCTGGTAGGTCAGGTTGGACGCCATCCCGTTGACGTTGTTGGTCAGGTCCTTCCACACGCCGCTGCCGCCCGGCACCCGCGCCTGCCCGCCGAGCCGCCCCTCGGTGCCGACCTCCCGCGCGACGCGGGTCACCTCGTCGGCGAACGCCGACAGCGTGTCGACCATCTGGTTCACGGTCAGCTTGAGCTGGAGGATCTCGCCCTGCGCGTCCACCGTGATCTTCTTGCCCAGGTCGCCGTCCGCGACCGCGGTCGTCACCTGCGCGATGTTGCGGACCTGGTAGGTCAGGTTGTTGGCCATCGCGTTGACGTTGTCGGTCAGGTCCTTCCAGACCCCGCTCACGCCGCGGACGTTGGCCTGCCCGCCGAGCTGCCCCTCGGTGCCGACCTCGCGGGCCACCCGCGTCACCTCGTCGGCGAACCCCGAGAGCTGGTCGACCATCGTGTTGACGGTCAGCTTCAGCTCCTGGAGCTCGCCGGTCGCCTCGACCGTCACCTTGCGCGTCAGGTCGCCCTTGGCGACCGCCGTCGTCACGTCGGCGATGTCGCGGACCTGCGCGGTCAGCCGGCTCGCCATCACGTTCACCGCCGCGTTGACGTCCCGCCAGCGGCCCGTCATCCCGCGCCCGGACGCCTGCCCGCCGAGCCGCCCCTCGGTGCCGACCTCCCGGGCGAACTGGGTGACCTCCCACGTGAAGTGGTCCAGCAGCTCCACCATGCCGTTGACCGACTTCGCCATCCGCAGCAGCTCGCCCCGCATGGGACGGCCCCGGACCCGCAGCTCCACCCGCTGGCCGAGGTCGCCCGCCGCGACCGCCTCCACCACCTTGGACATCCCGACCGCGAGATCGGTCAGCTTGTCGAGGATGGCGTTGCAGTCCTCCACCGCCGTCGCCCACGTCCCGCGCAGCGCGCCGGGCGTCAGCCGCCCCTGGAGCTGGCCCTCCCGGCCGATCTCCCGCCTGATCCGGCTCAGCCCGGTCGTGACCTGGTCGGCGTTGTCCCGGATCTCCTCCAGGATCCCGGCGGCCTCCGCGACCGACCCCTCGCCGGGCACGTTCAGCTCGCCGCGCGCCTTGCCGTCCCGCACCGCCGCCAGTGCCCTGAGCAGCGGTTCCAGGTCGGCGTCGCTGTAGCGCGGAGTGGTGTCGCGGGACCCGCCTCCGTTGTGGCGGGCACGAGACGCGGTACGGGGCATGCTGTTCCATCCTCCTGGCCCGCGATGGTGGGGCGCCCGGAATCCACGGACACCTTGGTTCTTCGGGCCGCATCAGTACTCTACGTCGCCGCGGGGCGGCGAATCCGCCCGCGACGGGGGCGGACGGGGCCGTGACCTCCCCGTCCCCGGGCTTGTAGCCTTCGTGTTACGGTCTGTCGTGTTGTGACGGCGGGCCCGTTCGACCCCGGTTCCGGACGGCCCCTCCCATCCGGCGGGACCCGCCCGCCCCGGCGGCCGGGCGCACGGCTCGTCCGCAGGTCAACCGGCAGATACCCGGCCGCGGCTCCGCGCACTCCACGCGGCCCGCGGGCCCTGCTCGCCTGGCCGACCGGACGGCCAGTCTGTCACGATAGCCAGGCCCGGGTATTTCGGAAACGAACGCTTCGAATGAGGGACGACTGTTGGATCGGCAGACGGTGTCGGCCACCTTCCCGTCCGTCGCCACCGCGGTGGCGGACGCGCGCCGCTTCGTCAGGCGGGTGCTGGCCGACTGGGACATGGACGAGGCGATCGACGACGCCGTCCTCGCCACCAGCGAGCTCGCCACCAACGCCATCGCCTACGCCGGCACGTCGTTCGAGGTCTCCTGCCGCCTGACCGCCGGCGAGATCCAGGTCGAGGTCCGCGACCTGCACCCCACCCGCGCCATCGAGATGCCCGGCGTGACCGCCTCCAGCGGCCGGGGCCTGCCGTCCATCGCCCGCCTCGCCGACTCCTGGGGCGTCTCGTACGACAAGCGGAGCAAGGGCGTCTGGTTCCGGCTGCCGCAGCCCGCCCCGTCCGATGGCGCGGCGCCCGGCGACGGCGCGGACGACGCGGAGGCCGTTTCCCCCGACTCCCCGAGACTCGAAGAGGGCCCCGCCGAGACCGGCGAGACCGGCGGGCCGGTCGACATCGATGAGACCATCGAGGCGTTCGAGGCGGCCGACCCCATCGGCGCCGCCGCGGCGTCCGAGACGGCCGAGACCGGCGAGGTCCCCGACGTCCGCGACGTCCGTACGCCGGAGGGCAACGGCATCGCCCCGCACGGAGCCCAGGCACGAGCCGCGCAGTCCCGAGCGGCCGCCGCGCAGGCCGCCGCAGCGCAGGCCGCCTCGGCCCGCCGCCCCGACCTGCGCGCCGGTGAGTTCGGCGAGACCGCGGGCGACGGCCGCATGACCGTCGAGGGACGCATGGACGGCGGCGACCCGACCATGGGCGGCGAGGCGCGGACGGCCGCCGAGGGCGCCGCCGAGGTCCCCGCCGCCGGCGACCGGCTGCTGCGGTCCCCGGCGGCCCGCGAGTCCCTGGAGGACGCGGTCGGCTCGGTCCGCGAGGTCCTCGACGCCGAGGGCGCCGCCGTCCTGCTGACCGAGCGCGACGGACGGCTGATCATGGGCGCGTCGTCCGGCACGGCGGGGGAGCGCTCCCTCGGCGAGCTGTCGGTCGTCAGCCTCGGCCCCGACGCCCGCGCCGGCTCGCCCTGGGTCTCGTCCGACACCTCCGACCCGATCGCCGCCGCGCTGAAGGCCCGCTCGCTCGCCGCCGCCCCGCTGGAGTCGCAGGGCCGCCTCACCGGCCTGCTCGTCGCCGTCTCGTCCGCCCCCGGACGGTTCGACGCGGCCGACGGCGTACGGCTCGGCCGCCTGGCCGACGAGATGTCGCTCTCCTTGGAGAAGGCCAGGGTGGGCGAGCTGGAACGGTCCTGGCGCGGCTGGCTGAGCTTCGTCGCCGAGGCCAGCGACCTGCTCGCCGGCACCCTCGACCAGGAGCGCACCATGGCCCTGGTCGCCCAGCTCGTCGTCCCGCGCCTCGCCACCTGGTGCGCCGTCTACACCGTCGGCGACTCCGGCAAGGCCGACCTCGCCTACGTCTGGCACGCCGACGAGACCCGTTCCGACGCGCTGCGCGAGCTGCTCGCCCACGCCGACGTCGGCCCCCCGACCGACGACCCCGGCCCCTGGAACGGCCCCGGCACCGCGCCCGAGGAGATCCGCGCCGCCGCCGGGCCCACCGCCACCGACCAGGCGTACGCGTTCCCCCTGATCGCCCGCGGCCGCCGCATCGGCGTGATCGTCATCGGCCGCCCCGCCGGCGACCGGTTCCCGCGCAGCGCCGTCGAGCTGGCCGAGGAGCTGAGCCGCCGCGCCGCCCTCGCCGTCGACAACGCCCGCCTGTTCTCCGCGCAGACCGCCATGAGCAGCGCCCTCCAGCGCAGCCTCCTGCCGCCCGCCATCCCCGACATCCCCGGCCTGGAGGTCGCGGTGGTGTACGAGCCGGCGGGCGAGGGCAGCGAGGTCGGCGGCGACTTCTACGACGTGTTCGACACCGCGGGCGGCCCGGCGACGCCGACGCCCGCGTCCCGCTGGCGGTTCGCGATCGGCGACGTGTGCGGCACCGGCCCCGAGGCCGCCGCCGTCACCGGCCTCGCCCGGCACGCCCTGCGGATCCTGTCGGCCGAGGACATGTCCGTCCCCGAGGTGCTGACCCGCCTCAACCGGCTGATCCTCGGCGAGGGCGAGCGGGGCCGCCTGCTGACCCTGCTGCACGGGGAGATCACCGCGAGGCCGCGCCGGGACGGCGTGACGATCAGGCTCACCAGCGCGGGCCACCCGCCGCCGCTGGTGCTCGACCCCGACGGCGGGGTGCGGGAGGCGGCGTCCCCGCAGCCGCTGCTCGGAGTGTTCGACGGCGTGGACTTCCACACCGACACCGTCCAGTTGCGGCGCGGCGAGGTGCTGCTGTGCGTGACCGACGGCGTCACCGAGCGGCGCGACGGCGCCAGGCTGCTCGGCGACGGCCACGGCCTGGAGAAGCTCCTGGCCGGCTGCACCGGCCTCAGCGCGGGCGCGGTGGCCGCCCGGATCCAGCGGGCCGTCCGCGACTTCGGACCCGAACCCTCGAACGACGACGTTGCCCTGATAGTTCTCCGGGCTTCATGATGGAGCCCGACAATCGGTAAGGTGGGGTGGCGTGGGGCTTGCCTTGCACACGACACGACAGGACGGCCGCGCGACGATCGCCGCGCGCGGCTCGATCGACCTGCATTCCTCCGACGAGCTACGGTCGCGGCTGGCCGAGCTGGTCGACGGGGGAGAGCGCGAGGTCGTGGTCGACTTGACGGCGGTCGACTTCTGCGACTCCTCCGGCCTCAACGTCCTCGTCCGCGCCTACAAGCACGCGCGGGCCCAGAACGCCACACTGACCGTCACCGGCGCCTACGGCCGCGTCGAGAACGTCCTGCGCACCACGGGACTCGACAGATTCCTGATCGGCGGAGCCGCCGGGGAGGGCGTGAGCTGATGCGGCTCCCCCTCCCGGACGGCCCCCACGCCCGCGACGCCGCAGCCCGCCACCGCGGCACCGACCGGAACGGCGACAAGGCGAGGTGACCGGGCCCATGACCGAGACCACTCTGCGGGCCGCGCCGCAGACCGAGGCGGTCGAGTACGCCCGCCGCCTCGCCGCCCGCACGATGCGCACCTGGGCGCTGATGGAACGCGAGGAGCTCGTCACCGCCATCGTGGCCGAGCTCGTCGCCAACGCCGTACGGCACGCGGGCACGGCCCTGGAGCTGCGCCTCGTACGCAACCAGGGCCGCATCCGCGTCGAGGTCCGCGACCGCGCGGCGCAGCTGCCGCGCCTCACCGTCCCCGGCCCCCTCGACGAGTCGCACCGCGGCCTGTTCATCGTCGACCGCTTCGCGTCCTCCTGGGGCGCCGACCCGGTCAACGGCGGGAAGGTCGTCTGGGCCGAAGTGACCATCTGACCCCACCCGGACGGCCCGGCGGACGCGCCCGGCCGCCGGAGCGGAAGAGCCCCGCACCGGTTCCTGAGGGGACCGGGAGCGGGGCTCTCGCACGTCGGGCCGGGGGAGCGGGTCAGCGCGTCTCGCGGTACAGCTCCGCCACCATGAACGCCAGGTCGAGCGACTGCCCGCGGTTGAGGCGCGGGTCGCAGGCCGTCTCGTAACGCTGGTGCAGGTCGTCCTCCACGATCGGACGGCCGCCGCCCACGCACTCGGTGACGTCGTCGCCGGTGAACTCGATGTGAATGCCGCCCGGATGCGTCCCGAGCGCCCGGTGCACCTCGAAGAAGCCCGCGACCTCGTCCAGCACCGCGTCGAGCCTGCGCGTCTTGTGCCCGCTCGGCGCCTCGAACGTGTTGCCGTGCATCGGGTCGCACACCCAGGCGATCGGCGCGCCGCTGCGGTGCACCTTCTCGATCAGCGGCGGCAGCGCGTCCCTGATCTTGCCCGCGCCCATCCGGGTGATGAACGTCAGCCGTCCCGGCTCGCCCTCGGGGTTGAGCCGCTCGATCAGCGCCAGCGCGTCGTCGGCGGACGTCGTCGGGCCGAGCTTCACCCCGATCGGGTTGCGGATGTGCCGCAGGAACTCCACGTGCGCCCCGTCGAGCTGCCGCGTCCGCTCCCCGAGCCACAGGAAGTGCGCCGACACGTCGTACGGCCTGCCGCTGAGGCTGTCGATCCGGGTCAGCGCCCGCTCGTACTCCAGCAGCAGCGCCTCGTGGCTGGAGTAGAACTCCACCCCGTGGAACTCGTCCGGGTTGGCCCCGCACGCCTTCATGAACGTCAGCGCCCGGTCGATCTCCCCGGCCACCTGCTCGTAGCGGCGCCCGGCCGGGCTCTGCGCGACGAAGTCCTGGTTCCAGGCGTGCACCTGCCGCAGGTCGGCGTACCCGCCCTTGGTGAACGCCCGGCAGAGGTTCAGCGTGACCGCCGAGCAGTGGTACGCCTTCAGCAGCCGCTGCGGGTCGTTCCTCCGCGACTCCTCGGTGAAGTCGAAGCCGTTCACCGCGTCGCCCCGGTAGGCCGGCAGCTCCACGCCGCCCCGCGTCTCCACCGGCTTCGACCGCGGCTTGGCGAACTGGCCCGCCATCCGCCCGATCTTCACGACCGGCACGCTGGCGGCGTACGTGAGCACCACCGCCATCTGCAGCAGGGTCTTCAGCTTGTTGCGGACGGCGTCGGCCGTCGAACCCGCGAACGTCTCGGCGCAGTCGCCCCCCTGGAGGACGAACGCCTCACCGCGCGTGACCTCGGCGAGGCGCCCCTTGAGCAGCTCGCACTCGCCCGCGAACACGAGCGGCGGCTGGGCGGCCAGTTCCGCCGTGACCGCCCGTACCTCTGCGGGGTCGTCCCAATCGGGTTGCTGGAGGGCGGGGAGGGCGCGCCATGCGTCCAAATCTCCCGTGACGCTGGATGTACTCACGGTCGACAAGGCTATGGCACCCGCGCCCCCGGCGGCACTATCGGTACAGCTCCGGCGCAGCAGCCCAGACGCACGCGATCGAGCCCGCGTGACCGGAAACGCGACGCAACCGCGACAGAAGCGCGGCGGAATCGAGACGCGGATTCGGCCTGGAAAGCGCGAGGCCGGGCGGTGGGGGCCGCCCGGCCTTCGTTCGTTCGCGTCCGCCGTCAGGCGGCGCGGCTGCCGGCCGCGGCCGGGGTGCGCTCAGCCTCGTCCGGGACGGGCATGTGCGCGCCCGCGAGCGCCCGGCGGCCGCTGAGGTCGGTCTCGGTGGCGAGCTGCCTGAGCCGCCGCAGCGACCGGTCGGTGATCTGGCGGACCCGGTTGTGGCTGAGGCCGTAGCGGGCGCCGATCTGGGCGTACGACAGCGGCTGCCCGTTGTCCATGCCGAACCGGGCCCGGACGATCGCCGCCTCCCGTTCCGGCAGGCGGTCGAGCAGCCTGACCAGGCCCTCGATGTCGTCCAGCGCGAGGATCTCCGCCTCGGGCGTCACGGCCTCGGGGTCCTCCAGCAGGTCGCCCATCGGCGTCTCGCCCGCCTCGTCCACGGTCGCGTCCAGGCTGGCCGGGTCGCGCCGCCAGCGCAGCAGCTCGTCGACGTGCTCGGGCTCGGCGCCGAGCGAGGCGGCGAGCTCGTCGCGGCTCGGCTCGCGGCCGAGCTCGCGGCCGAGCTGGCGCTCCGCGCGGCGCAGCCGCGACAGCTCCTCCTCCACGTGGACGGGCAGCCGGATCGTCCGGGCGGTGTGGCTGAGGCCACGCCCGATCGCCTGCCTGATCCACCATGTCGCGTAGGTCGAGAACTTGAACCCGCGGCGGTAGTCGAACTTCTCCACCGCGCGCATCAAGCCCAGATTGCCCTCTTGGATGAGGTCGATGAGGGGCAACGAGTCGGTCGGGTACTTGCGGGCGATCGAGACCACGAGGCGCAGATTGGCCTCGACGAAACGCTGCTTCGCGCGCAGCCCCGCCGCGGCCAGATCCTCCAGCTCCTCCCGGGTCGCGCCCGCGGGCACGGTCCCCTCGTCGAGAAGCTGTTCGGCGTACAGGCCCCCCTCGATCGCCTTCGCCAGATCGACCTCCTCCTGCGCGTCGAGCAGGGGGGTGCGGCCGATCCGGTCGAGATACGCCCCGACAAGGTCCTTGTCGGGGGCGTCGACCCTGTCGCCCTTGGTACGGGTTGCAGCCATCCTGACCCTTCTCCGGTGCGATCTCCCTGAGAGGACAACGTCTAATTACCGCTCTGTGATTCCCGATTCAGGAATACTGCGAGGCTGACAGCGGCTCTACACGTCCTGATACCCCGACCGAGGAGAAAACGACATGGCGACGGTCACACTCACCGCGGAGAACTTCGACGAGGTGGCCCAGGGCGAGGGGATCGTGCTGGTCGACTTCTGGGCCTCCTGGTGCGGGCCGTGCCGGCGCTTCGCGCCGATCTACGAGAAGTCCGCCGAGAAGCACGACGACATCACGTTCGCCAAGGTCGACACTGAGGCCCAGCCCGAACTGTCCGAGCGCTTCGGCATCGCGTCCATCCCCACCCTCATGGCCATCCGCGACGGCGTCATCGTCTTCGCCGAGCCCGGCGCCCTGCCCGACACGGTCCTGGAGAACGTGATCGAACAGGTCCGCGGCCTCGACATGGACGACGTCCGCAGCCGCCTGGAGCAGTGACCTGCTAGAACGCCCCCGAACGGGCCGCGATTCCCCCGGCCTCCGCGCCGCCCGCGCAATGCCGGGGGAGGGACGTCCCTCGAACGTCACGCGATGCCGCAACCGGCACGCGGAGACACGCCCGCACCGCGCTCAGCCCGCCCCCAGAGCTGGCCTAGGGGCAACACCAGTCCGTCCGCCAGGCCACCCTTTCCCGGCCATAACGCCAGAGTTCAGCTCCTCGCCCGAGACCCCCATGCACAGCGCCGACGGGCCAGCCGACCCGCGCCCTCCCGCGCTTCCCAAGGGACGAAACGCAGGTCATGGGTGTGGAGTGATGGCGAGGGAGGGTACGGCCCCCTGGGACGCATGTGCGAGGTGCGCAGCGGAGGAGAACGGGACGACCGGCGGATACTGACCGGTAGCGGACGTGATCGGGCAACGGGTTGCGACCGATCGCCCCTCGTCGGGAGCGGGCCCGTTCACTTCGCGGCTTCCCCGGCGTCCGGGTTCCCGGACCTCCGGCCCTGGACCGCGCCGCCGGACGGGAGTCCGATGGACGCGACACCGCGTCAGGAAGGAGTGACCGCCATGCCCGCGCAACTGCGTTCACCCCGCTCGGTACTCCGCACGTTCGTCCGCTCCGCGCCCGTGGCCCGGCTCCGCCAGGCCGGCGGCCCCATCCGCGCTGAGGACTACGTCGAGGACGGTGTCTACGTCATCCGGGCCGACCTGCCCGGCGTCGACCCGCTCCGCGACATCGACGTCACCGTTCACAAGGGAATCCTGGAAATCAAGGCGATCCGCCGAGACCTTCTGAAGAGCCGCCGTCGCGCGGAGATCTCGTACGGCTTGTTCCGCCGGGTCATGACCCTCCCCGCCGGCGCCGACGGTGACAGCCTGACCACTCGCTACGACAGCGGGGTCCTGGAGGTCGCGATCGCTCTCCCGGGCGCCCGTCCGCCGACGCCGATCCGCCGCTGAACGACCCCGGAGCGCCGTTCGTCGGACGCCTCCCCTGGCGGAGGCACCGGACCGCCCCTGCGTGGCCCGTCCGGTGCCGGCATGGTCGATGATGGGTCCATGCTCGCCGATGTCGTCGACAAGCTCGTGTGCCCCGTCTGCGGTTCGGATCTCGTACTGGAGGAACGGAGCCTGCGCTGCGAGCGGGGCCACGCGTTCGACATCGCGAAGCAGGGATACGCCAACCTCCTCCCCGGCAACGCGCGGCCGGGAACGGCCGACACCGCCGAGATGGTCACGGCCCGCGAACGCTTCCTCGGCGCCGGTCACTTCGACGCGCTCACCTCCCTCCTGGCGGAACGAGTCGCCGCCGACCTGAGGGGCAAGGCTTGGATACTCGACGCGGGAGCCGGCACGGGCCACTACCTGCGCGCCGTACTCGACAAGGTTCCAGAAGGAGTCGGCCTGGCCGCCGACATCTCCAAGTACGCGGCCCGACGCGCGGCCCGTTCACACCCCCGCGCCGGCGCAGTGGTGACGGATCTGTGGCGCCCGTTGCCCGTACGCGACAGCGCGGCCGACGCCATCGTGAACGTGTTCGCCCCCCGCAACGCCGCCGAGTTCCACCGCGCACTGCGCGACGACGCAGCGCTCTACACGGTGACCCCCGGACAGTCCCATCTCGGCTCCCTGGTCCAGCCGCTCGGGCTGCTGTCCGTGGACGAGGGCAAGACCGCTCGTACGGACGCGGCCCTCGCCGGCTACTTCACCCTGCATTCGCGTCACGAGCTGCAAGAAGAAGCAGTCCTCACCCACGAAGAGGTCACGACCCTCGTCGGCATGGGCCCGAGCGCGCACCACGTTCCGGCGGAAGCGCTGCAAGAACGCCTGGACTCCCTACCGGACCCGCTCCCAGTGCCGTTGTCCTTCGTGCTCTCCGTCTTCCACCGGCTTCAGTAGCTGCGGCAGACGCACGCGCGCGGGGGAGTGCTGCGTGAATTCGAGCATCACCTGAGGGAAATCGCCCGGACTGAGGACCTCCGACGCCTCAGGCAGGTCGACCACCTCGTACATGAACGACGTTGAGACATAGCGAGCCGTACCCGCGAGCAGGACACGCTGCAACGCCTGCCCGCCCGAAGCCATTCGGCGCGAGAGTCACCGCGGGTCGTGAGCACCGCACGTCGCGATCCGGACTCTTCCCCCGGCAGGACGTGCAGCTCCGTGCCTTCGAGCTTCGCGACGCCGGCGAGCTCGTCCATCACCCGCCGGGAAGGACGGGAATCCACCCCGTCGCGCCCCCGCCCGTCGAACGACACCAACGCGTTCGACGGGAACGGCCGCAGCGTCGCCGCGTACAGCAGCCGCTCCCACCGTGTCACGCGATGCCGTCCGGCGAGCCGGGCGGCGGCGAGCACGGCGGGCCGTTCCGGATCGGGAAGCAGCCGTACCACCGCCGCGTACCCGAGCTGCGCGGCGGCGAGCCGTAGGTTGACCAGCGCGGCTCCGCAGCTCAGATGCAGTCCCCGCCCGGACGGGTCGTCCATCGGCCGGAACCGGGCCGGATCGGCGTGCACCTCGATCAGCTCCGGCGTGACCTTGAACCGCCAGGCGTGGACGTCATGGATCGTCGGCGCCATCGTCCCGGCGACGACCAGACGCTCCGCCGAACCGCGGATGGTGGTGGGCACGGGGCATCCCTCCTGGTCCCGATGGCGCGCGACCACGGCACGCCGTCCGGTTAACGGCGAACCGTACCGCAATGTGAGCTGACGCACGTAGTGCGTGACCTGGGGTGTTTCTGTGGCACAAGGGAATGGCCGCGGACCGGCACGGCGTTGTCATCCCCGGTGGTGTTCGGCGGATCGATTTGACGGTCCGGAGACCACCCTTAATGTTCTTCCTGCCCCGAGGGATGCGGGACGCCGAGAGGCGGACGGCCCCGGGGAACCGGCCTCGGAAAAACGGTTCGGGCTCTGCCCGGACTGTTGTATGATGGTCAGGTACGCCCAAACGGGATGCAGGACGCCGCAAGGTGGCCGGCCCGCAGGGCACTCCTCACGAATCGACTCGACAGGCTCTGGTCTGTCGCCGTCTGACGCGTGGGAACCAGGAACTTCGTGACCGTCAAAAAGATCTACCCAGATCCGCTTGACAGGAGCGAAGATCCTGATAAGTTAGAAGGGTTGCCCCGGAGCGAGGCTCACGTGAGTGGGTCTGGCGCGGTGGGTGTCCGTTTCTTGAGAACTCAACAGCGTGTTAAAAGCCAGTGCCTTTATCGGCTCGATCTTTTTGGGTCGGGTCGCCCCGTGGCCGCCGGTCGTTTGTTGGCTGGTGGTTGGGGATTTCTTTGAGGCAATACGGCCCTGAACGTTGGTTTGGGGTTGTTTGCTGGGATTGTTTCCTGAGGTTTGGCGGGTCTGGGTTCGCCCCTGGGCTTGTCGTTGTGCCTTGATGGAGAGTTTGATCCTGGCTCAGGACGAACGCTGGCGGCGTGCTTAACACATGCAAGTCGAGCGGAAAGGCCCCTTCGGGGTACTCGAGCGGCGAACGGGTGAGTAACACGTGAGCAACCTGCCCCTGACTCTGGGATAAGCCCGGGAAACTGGGTCTAATACCGGATACAACCATTGGTCGCATGGCCGGGTGGTGGAAAGTTTTTCGGTTGGGGATGGGCTCGCGGCCTATCAGCTTGTTGGTGGGGTGATGGCCTACCAAGGCGACGACGGGTAACCGGCCTGAGAGGGCGACCGGTCACACTGGGACTGAGACACGGCCCAGACTCCTACGGGAGGCAGCAGTGGGGAATATTGCGCAATGGGCGGAAGCCTGACGCAGCGACGCCGCGTGGGGGATGACGGCCTTCGGGTTGTAAACCTCTTTCAGCACCGACGAAGCGGAAGTGACGGTAGGTGCAGAAGAAGCGCCGGCTAACTACGTGCCAGCAGCCGCGGTAATACGTAGGGCGCAAGCGTTGTCCGGAATTATTGGGCGTAAAGAGCTCGTAGGCGGTTTGTCGCGTCTGTCGTGAAAGCCCACAGCTTAACTGTGGGTCTGCGGTGGATACGGGCAGACTAGAGGCAGGTAGGGGAGAATGGAATTCCCGGTGTAGCGGTGAAATGCGCAGATATCGGGAGGAACACCGGTGGCGAAGGCGGTTCTCTGGGCCTGTACTGACGCTGAGGAGCGAAAGCGTGGGGAGCGAACAGGATTAGATACCCTGGTAGTCCACGCCGTAAACGTTGGGCGCTAGGTGTGGGGTTCTTCCACGGATTCCGCGCCGTAGCTAACGCATTAAGCGCCCCGCCTGGGGAGTACGGCCGCAAGGCTAAAACTCAAAGGAATTGACGGGGGCCCGCACAAGCGGCGGAGCATGTTGCTTAATTCGACGCAACGCGAAGAACCTTACCAAGGCTTGACATCGCCGGAAAACCCGCAGAGATGCGGGGTCCTTTTGGGCCGGTGACAGGTGGTGCATGGCTGTCGTCAGCTCGTGTCGTGAGATGTTGGGTTAAGTCCCGCAACGAGCGCAACCCTCGTTCCATGTTGCCAGCACTTCGGGTGGGGACTCATGGGAGACCGCCGGGGTCAACTCGGAGGAAGGTGGGGATGACGTCAAGTCATCATGCCCCTTATGTCTTGGGCTGCAAACATGCTACAATGGCCGGTACAGAGGGCTGCGATACCGTGAGGTGGAGCGAATCCCTTAAAGCCGGTCTCAGTTCGGATCGAAGTCTGCAACTCGACTTCGTGAAGTCGGAGTCGCTAGTAATCGCAGATCAGCAACGCTGCGGTGAATACGTTCCCGGGCCTTGTACACACCGCCCGTCACGTCACGAAAGTCGGCAACACCCGAAGCCCGTGGCCCAACCGCCTTGTGCGGGGGGAGCGGTCGAAGGTGGGGCCGGCGATTGGGACGAAGTCGTAACAAGGTAGCCGTACCGGAAGGTGCGGCTGGATCACCTCCTTTCTAAGGAGCACCAATCGGCCGGGCAGCTCGCGAGAGTGCCGGGTCGGTGGCCGCCGTTGACAGCGCGTGTCTGTCAGGCGGCTGCTCATAGATGTGGAGCACTGGCTATTCAGCTCACCGCCCGTGTGAGCCGGCAAGTACCGCCCCGCGGACTCTTTGGGTCTGTGTGGGGAGTGGGAGTCGCCGGTGTCGGGCTGGTGGTGGGGTGGGCACGCTGTTGGGTCCTGAGGAAACGGGCCCTTCAGCCCCCTTTGAACACACAGGTCGTTCGTCGGTCGTGTGGTGGAGGGGGTTGGGGTGTTTCTTCTGGACTACGGGACTGAACGCGGCGCATCCGTGATGGGTGCGCGGGGTTCGGTGGGCTCGTTTGTTGTTTGAGAACTGCACAGTGGACGCGAGCATCTCTGGCGAGACTCGGCTCTGGTCGTTTCTTGCGGGTGGTCGTCCCTTTTCCTTCCCTGGGGTTTTTCTTCTTGGGGTGGTGGGGGCGGGTGCCGGCGGGAACCGGGTGGGGCTGGTGTCTTGTCTGCGATTTGTTTGATCGTTTTGTGTGTTCAAGTTTTTAAGGGCATACGGTGGATGCCTTGGCATCAGGAGCCGATGAAGGACGTGGGAGCCTGCGATATGCCTCGGGGAGTCGGCAACCAGACTGTGATCCGGGGATTTCCGAATGGGGAAACCTGGCACCCGTCATGGGGTGTCGCCGCCGTCTGAATGTATAGGGCGGTTGGTGGGAACGCGGGGAAGTGAAACATCTCAGTACCCGCAGGAAGAGAAAACAAGAGTGATTCCGTGAGTAGTGGTGAGCGAAAGCGGAGGAGCCTAAACCGTGCGCGTGTGATACCTGGTAGGGGTTGCGTGTGCGGGGTTGTGGGAGCATCCGGTCAGGTCTACCAGTCTGGCGGGGAGTTATAAAACAATGTGATAGTTGAACGGTTTGGGATGGCCGACCGTAGACGGTGAGAGTCCGGTAAGCGAAATCATGTTGTCTCCTGGGTGTTGTCCCGAGTAGCACGGGCCCGTGAAATCCCGTGTGAATCTGCCACGACCACGTGGTAAGGCTGAATACTTCCTGATGACCGATAGCGGACCAGTACCGTGAGGGAAAGGTGAAAAGTGCCCCGGTGAGGGGTCGTGAAATAGTACCTGAAACCGTGTGCCTACAAGCCGTCAGAGCGTCCTCAGCACTCTTTTTGGGGTGTTGTTCGTGATGGCGTGCCTTTTGAAGAATGAGCCTGCGAGTTATGGTGTGTGGCGAGGTTAACCGGTGGCGGGTAGCCGTAGCGAAAGCGAGTCTGAATAGGGCGTTTGAGTCGCATGCTGTAGACCCGAAGCGGGGTGATCTAGCCATGGGCAGGGTGAAGCGCCGGTAAGACGGTGTGGAGGCCCGAACCCACCAGGGTTGAAAACCTGGGGGATGACCTGTGGTTAGGGGTGAAAGGCCAATCAAACTCCGTGATAGCTGGTTCTCCCCGAAATGCATTTAGGTGCAGCGTCGTGTGTTTCTTGCCGGAGGTAGAGCTACTGGATGGCTGATGGGCCCTACAAGGTTACTGACGTCAGCCAAACTCCGAATGCCGGTAAGTGAGAGCGCGGCAGTGAGACTGCGGGGGATAAGCTTCGTAGTCGAGAGGGAAACAGCCCAGATCATCGGCTAAGGCCCTAAGCGTGTGCTAAGTGGGAAAGGATGTGGAGTTGCCGTGACAACCAGGAGGTTGGCTTAGAAGCAGCCATCCTTGAAAGAGTGCGTAATAGCTCACTGGTCAAGTGATTCCGCGCCGACAATGTAGCGGGCTCAAGCACACCGCCGAAGCCGTGGCACTCCAGCTGATGCTGGGGTGGGTAGGGGAGCGTCCTGCGTCCGGTGAAGCCGTCGAGTGATCGTGCGGTGGAGGGTGTGGGAGTGAGAATGCAGGCATGAGTAGCGAATCACGCGTGAGAAACGTGTGCGCCGGATGACCAAGGTTCCTGGGGCAGGCTAATCCGCCCAGGGTAAGTCGGGACCTAAGGCGAGGCCGACAGGCGTAGTCGATGGACAACGGGTTGATATTCCCGTACCCGCTGGTATGCGCCAACGCTGAACCCTCTGATGCTAAGACCCTGAATCCCGCCTGGTTCCTTCGGGACCGGGATGGGCCTAGCGGTCGACCCGAGGGGGTAGTAGGTGAGTGATGGGGTGACGCAGGAGGGTAGCTCAGCCCAGGCGGTGGTTGTCCTGGGGTAAGCAGGTAGCCCGTGCCGTAGGTAAATCCGCGGCACATCAAGGGTGAGATGTGATGCCGAGCCGTTTTAGGTGAAGTGAGTGATCCCATGCTGCCGAGAAAAGCCTCTAGCGAGTGTACCGGCGGCCCGTACCCCAAACCGACTCAGGTGGTCAGGTAGAGAATACCAAGGCGATCGGGTGAACTGTGGTTAAGGAACTCGGCAAATTGCCCCGTAACTTTGGGAGAAGGGGACCAGGCCCGGTGATGGAGCATGCCTCCGGAGCTGGGTGTGGTCGCAGAGGCCAGGGGGAAGCGACTGTTTACTAAAAACACAGGTCCGTGCGAAGTCGTAAGACGCTGTATACGGACTGACGCCTGCCCGGTGCCGGAACGTTAAGAGGACCGGTTAGAAGGCTCTTTCGGGGTTTTCGAGGCTGAGAATCTAAGCGCCGGTAAACGGCGGTGGTAACTATAACCATCCTAAGGTAGCGAAATTCCTTGTCGGGTAAGTTCCGACCTGCACGAATGGCGTAACGACTTCCCCGCTGTCTCAACCACAGGCCCGGCGAAATTGCAGTACGAGTAAAGATGCTCGTTTCGCGCAGCAGGACGGAAAGACCCCGGGACCTTCACTACAGCTTGGCATTGGCGCTTGGAGCGTCTTGTGTAGGATAGGTGGGAGACTGTGAAGCCCAGACGCCAGTCTGGGTGGAGTCGTTGGTGAAATACCACTCTGGTCGTTTTGAGCGTCTAACCCGCACCCGTGGATCCGGGTGGGGGACAGTGCCTGGTGGGTAGTTTAACTGGGGCGGTTGCCTCCTAAAGAGTAACGGAGGCGCCCAAAGGTTCCCTCAGCCTGGTTGGCAATCAGGTGGTGAGTGCAAGGGCACAAGGGGGCTTGACTGTGAGACAGACATGTCGAGCAGGTGCGAAAGCAGGGCCTAGTGATCCGGCACCTACGTGTGGAAGTGGTGTCGCTCAACGGCTAAAAGGTACCCCGGGGATAACAGGCTGATCTTCCCCAAGAGTCCATATCGACGGGATGGTTTGGCACCTCGATGTCGGCTCGTCGCATCCTGGGGCTGGAGTAGGTCCCAAGGGTTGGGCTGTTCGCCCATTAAAGCGGCACGCGAGCTGGGTTTAGAACGTCGCGAGACAGTTCGGTCCCTATCCGCTGCGCGCGTAGGAGAATTGAGAGGGTCTGTCCCTAGTACGAGAGGACCGGGACGGACGAACCTCTGGTGTGCCAGTTGTCCCGCCAGGGGCACGGCTGGTTGGCTACGTTCGGTCGGGATAACCGCTGAAAGCATCTAAGCGGGAAGCCTTCCTCGAGATGAGTTCTCCCACCCCTTTTGTGGGTGTAAGGCCCCCAACAGACCATTGGGTTGATAGGCCGGACATGGAAGCACGGTAACGTGTGGAGTTGACCGGTACTAATAGGCCGAGTGGCTTGAACACACACAACGTTCAAACCAATCGACAGACCCCGCCGCCCCCGTTATCGGGGGTGGTCGGCGCCTGGTGTGCTCGCGTCCCTGTGTGGTTCCCGAACAACAACCGGGAACCCGAAGACCCCGTTCGCGGGTTCTTTGATCCGTGTGGTTTTTGATGTGTGAATAGTTGTTGCCTGAGCCGGATTGTTGCTTGGGCGGCCAAGAGTTTCCCGCACCCCCCTGTTGGGGGTGGTGTTCGGGGGTTGGTCGTTCGGTGGTTTTGGCGAAGGGGAAACACCCGGTCCCATCCCGAACCCGGAAGTTAAGCCCTTCAGCGCCGATGGTACTGCACGGGAGACTGTGTGGGAGAGTAGGACACCGCCGGACTCTTCATGGTGAAAGGCCCCGCCGTAACGGCGGGGCCTTTCTCATTTTCAAGGGTTATTCGGGTTGGCGGACGGCGTTGATCAGGGGGCCAGGGCGGGTGCGTACGGCCTGGATCGACGGTGGTGGTGCGGTAGCGGGCCACTCCGGAGTGGATGAACGGGTCCTCGGGGGTGATGCGTTCGGCCTCCGCGCGGTCGGCGCCGTGCGCGATGATGACGCCGCCCATCGAGGTGGGGACCGTCTGGTCTGAGAGCAGGAAAGTGTCCGCGCTGTGGTGGCGTTCGGGGTACGCCACGGGGGCCGCGATGTGCGGCGCTGCGGCGTGCTCGCCGTTGGTGTACTCCAGGAAGAGCAGATGGAGCAATGGCGCCGGTCCCCGTGCCGGTCGACGTCGGTGATCGCGACAGTCTGGCGTGGGACGGGCGGGGCGGGTCACTGCGGGGAGGCGAGGGCCAGGTCGAGGGTCGCGGCCCACTGGCGGAGGAGCCGGGTACGGCGGGCCGAGTCGTCGGTGAGCAGGTCGGCCAGGCCGAGACCGCGGACGAGGTCGAGGGTGGCCTGGACGGTCTCGCGGACGCCGGGGACCGACTCGTCGGCGCCGAGGGCCTCGACGGTCAGGCGGTGAGCCTCCCGCCCGACGCGGGCCTCCAGGGGGGCGACCTGGGCGCGGAGCTGCTCGTCCGACGCGGCGGCGACCCAGAGCTGGAGCGCCGCGCGGAAGAGGGGGCTGGTGTACATCTCGCCGAGCAGGAGGACGACGTCGAGGGTGGAGGGGCGCCGGCCGGCCAGCTCGTCCAGGTGCTCGCGCATCCGGGCCATGCGGACGTCCGAGCCGTACTCGACGGCGGCGGTGACCAGCTCCTCGCGGGTGCGGAAGTGGTGCTGGGCGGCGCCGCGGGAGACGCCGGCGCGTTCGGCGACGACCGTCACGGTCGTGCCCGCCCAGCCGACGGAGGCGAGGCAGTCGACGGCCGCTTCGAGGAGCCGCCGCCGGGTGGCGCGGCTCCGGTCCTGCTGCGGTTCGCGGGGAGGGCCTGCGTGGTCATGTCGTCCTCGGGCTCGTTCGGAACCTCCAGTCAACCAAACGTCGGCCGAGGAAAACAATCAAGCGCGATTGATTTTTTCTCGGCGGGCTGGCAGGCTGCGGGCCATGAGCCAACCGTTGCGGGTCGGTAACGCCTCGGGCTTCTACGGCGACCGCTTCTCCGCGGTGCGGGAGATGCTGGAGGGAGGGCCGCTGGACGTCCTGACCGGCGACTACCTCGCCGAGCTGACGATGCTGATCCTCGGCCGGAGCCGCCTGAAGGACCCCGAGGCCGGATACGCCTCCACGTTCCTGCGGCAGATGGAGGAGTCCCTCGGCCTCGCCGTCGAGCGCGGCGTGAAGGTCGTCGCCAACGCGGGCGGCCTCAACCCCCGGGGACTCGCGGTGAAGCTGCGGGAGCTGGCGGAACGGCTCGGGGTCGAGGTCCGGATCGCGCACGTCGAGGGGACGACCTGCTCGGCCGCGCCGAGAAGCTAGGGCTGGACGACTCGCGCTACGGGGCTCCGCTGACCGCCAACGCCTATCTCGGGCGTGGGGGATCGCCGAGTGCCTCAAGGGCGGCGCGGACATCGTGGTGACCGGGCGCGTGACGGACGCGTCGCTGGTCGTAGGCCCGGCCGCGGCGCACTTCGGGTGGGCGCGGGACGACTGGGACGCGCTCGCGGGCGCGACGGCCGCGGGGCACGTCCTGGAGTGCGGCGCGCAGGCGACGGGCGGCAACTATGCCTTCTTTGAAGAGATCTACAACGTAAAGCCGCTGGGCTTTCCGATCGCCGAGATCCGTTCCGACGGCTCCAGCGTGATCACCAAGCACGAGGGCACGGGCGGGAACGTCACGGTCGAGACGGTCACGGCGCAGCTGCTGTACGAGATCGGCGGGCCGGCGTACGCGGGGCCGGACGTGACGACGCGGTTCGACACGATCGAGCTCGCGGCGGACGGCCCGGACCGCGTACGGATCGGTGGGACGAAGGGGACGCCTCCTCCGCCGACCACCAAGGTCTGCCTCAATCATCTCGGCGGGCACCGCAACGAGATGACGTTCGTGCTGACCGGGCTCGGTGTGGAGGCGAAGGCCGAGCTCGTCAAGGCGCGGATGGAGGCGGCGTTCGGCGACCGGCGCCCCGCGCGGGTCGAGTGGACGCTCGTCGGCACGCCCGCGCCCGACCCCGCGACGCAGGGCGCCGGGACCGCGCTGCTGCGGTGCGCGGTGCTGGATCCGGATGCGGAGAAGGTCGGGCGGTCGTTCAGCGGTGCGGTCGTGGAGCTGGCGCTCGCCGGCTACCCGGGCTTCACGATGACGTCGCCGCCGGGGAAGGGCGGCCCGTACGGCGTCTACACGCCCGCCTACGTTCCGAATGAGGTCGTGGAGCACGTCGCCGTACTCCCGGACGGCACCCGGCGCGTGATTCCGCCCGCTCCCAGCACCGTTCCTCTGGAGGCGGGAGCGGGACGCGGTGTGGAAGGTGATGGGGGTGATGGTGCGGGGACTGGCGAGGCGGTCGGGGAGGTGACCGTTGCGGAGGCCGATGGAGCGGGACGCGGTGTGGAGGTTGGTGGTGCGGTGACCGGGGGCGTGAGCGTTGCGGAAGTCGATGGAGTGGGACGTTCGGTGACCGGGGCGGAGGGGGTGGTTGCTGAGTCGGCGGTCGTGCGGGTGGCGTTGGGGGTTGTTGTGGGGGCTCGTAGTGGGGACAAGGGCGGGGACGCCAATATCGGGGTGTGGGCCCGTACGGACGCGCAGTGGCGGTGGCTGGACGGGTTTCTCAGCGTCGAGCGGTTCAGGGAGTTGCTGCCGGAGACGCGCCGTCATGACGTGGCGCGGTATCGGCTGCCGAATCTGCGGGCGGTCAACTTCGTGGTGTCGGGCCTGCTCCAGGAGGGGTGTCGGCCTCGACGCGGTTCGATCCGCAGGGCAAGGCGCTCGGGGAGTGGCTGCGGGCGCGGCTGGTGGACGTTCCGGAAGAACTGATCATGGAGGGGGTCCGTTGACCCTGAAGAGCACTCTGGACCCGCACGGGGCCGAGTACCGGGAACGGCGCGCGGCGATGCTGGCGAAGGTCGCGGAGCTGGACGCCGAGCACGCCAAGGCCCTGGAGGGCGGCGGGGAGAAGTACGTCACGCGGCACCGCAGGCGGGGCAAGCTCCTCGCGCGGGAGCGGATCGAGCTGCTGCTGGACCCGGACTCGCCGTTCCTGGAGCTGAGCCCGCTGGCGGCGTGGGGGAGCGACTTCCCGGTCGGCGCGAGCGTGGTGACGGGCATCGGCGTCGTGGAGGGCGTCGAGTGCATGATCGTCGCGAACGACCCGACGGTGCGCGGCGGGTCCAGCAACCCGTGGACGGTCAAGAAGAGCTTCCGGGCGTCGGACATCGCGCTGGAGAACCGGCTGCCGGTGATCAACCTGGTGGAGTCGGGCGGCGCGGACCTGCCGACGCAGAAGGAGATCTTCATCCCGGGCGGGCGGATGTTCCGGGACCTGACCCGGCTGTCGGCCGCGGGGATCCCGACGATCGCGCTGGTGTTCGGCAACTCCACGGCGGGCGGCGCGTACATCCCGGGCATGTGCGACCACGTGGTCATGGTGAAGGAGCGCGCCAAGGTGTTCCTCGGCGGGCCGCCGCTGGTGAAGATGGCGACCGGCGAGGAGGCGGACGACGAGGAGCTGGGCGGCGCGGAGATGCACGCCCGCACGTCCGGCCTCGCCGACTACATGGCGGTGGACGAGCCGGACGCGCTGCGGCTCGGCCGGCAGATCGTCAAGAACCTCAACCACCGCAAGGCGGGCCCGGCACCGGGCCCGGTCGAGGAGCCGCTGTACGACGCCGAGGAGCTGGCCGGGATCGTCCCCGAGGACCTGAAGACGCCGTTCGACCCGCGGGAGGTGATCGCCAGGGTCGCGGACGCGTCGCGGTTCGACGAGTTCAAGCCGCTGTACGGGACGAGCCTGGTGACCGGCTGGACGCGGGTGCACGGGTACCCGATCGGGGTCCTGGCGAACGCGCAGGGCGTGCTGTTCGGCGAGGAGGCGCAGAAGGCGGCGCAGTTCATCCAGCTCGCCAACCAGAGCGACACCCCGCTGCTGTTCCTGCACAACACCACCGGCTACATGGTCGGCAAGGAGTACGAGCAGGCCGGGATCATCAAGCACGGCGCGCTGATGATCAACGCGGTGGCCAACAGCCGGGTGCCGCACGTCTCGATCGTGATGGGCGCCTCGTACGGGGCGGGCAACTACGGCATGTGCGGCCGGGCGTACGACCCGCGGTTCCTGTTCGCCTGGCCGAGCGCGAAGTCGGCGGTGATGGGGCCGCAGCAGCTCGCCGGGGTGCTGTCGATCGTGGCGCGGCAGGCGGCCGAGGCGCGCGGGCAGGCGTACGACGACGAGCAGGACCGGGCGATGCGCGAGATGGTCGAGACGCAGATCGAGGCCGAGTCGCTGCCGTACTTCCTGTCCGGGCGGCTCTACGACGACGGCGTGATCGACCCGCGCGACACCCGTACCGTCCTCGGCCTGTGCCTGTCGGTGATCCACAACGCGCCGGTGCGCGGGGCCGACGGCTTCGGCGTCTTCCGGATGTGACCGGGTGGACGGCGCAGCGGCGGCCCGGACGGCCGCGCCCCGACGGCTCCACGCTCGAACGGTGAACAGGTGACTCCCACATGATCGACAAACTGCTGGTCGCGAACCGCGGCGAGATCGCGCGCCGCGTGTTCCGCACGTGCCGGGACCTCGGCGTCGCGACCGTCGCCGTCCACTCCGACGCGGACGGGCGCGCCCCGCACGCCGCCGAGGCGGACGCGGCGGTGCGGCTGCCGGGCGTCGCGCCGTCCGACACCTACCTGCGCGGCGACCTGCTGGTCGCGGCGGCGCGGGCGGCGGGCGCGGACGCGGTCCATCCGGGGTACGGGTTCCTGTCGGAGAACGCCGCGTTCGCCCGCGCGGTGATCGACGCGGGGCTGACCTGGGTCGGGCCGCCGCCGGACGCGATCGCCGCGATGGGCTCGAAGATCGAGGCGAAGAAGCTGATGGCGTCCGCCGGAGTGCCGGTGCTGCCGGAGCTGGACCCGGACGCGGTGACCGAGGCGGACCTGCCGCTGCTGGTGAAGGCGTCGGCGGGCGGCGGCGGGCGCGGGATGCGCGTCGTACGGTCCCTGGGGGACCTGGCCGAGGCGGTGGAGGGCGCGCGGCGCGAGGCGCGGTCGGCGTTCGGCGACCCGGCGGTGTTCTGCGAGCCGCTGCTGGAGAACGCCCGGCACATCGAGGTGCAGGTCCTGTCGGACGCGCACGGACGCGGCTGGGCGCTCGGGGAGCGGGAGTGCTCGGTCCAGCGCCGCCACCAGAAGATCATCGAGGAGGCGCCGTCGCCCGCGGTGGGCGCCGCGCTGCGCGAGGAGCTGTGCCGGGCGGCGGTGGACGCGGCGAAGGCGATCGGCTACGTCGGCGCGGGCACGGTCGAGTTCATGCTCGCCGACGACGGCCGGTTCTTCTTCCTGGAGGTCAACACGCGGCTCCAGGTCGAGCACCCGGTCACCGAGTGCGTGTACGGGCTCGACCTCGTGCGGATGCAGATCGAGATCGCCGAGGGCGCGCCGCTGCCGGAGGAGCCGCCGCGACCCGAGGGACACGCCATCGAGGTGCGACTGTACGCGGAGGACCCGGCGGCGGACTGGCGCCCGCAGGCCGGGACGCTGCGGACGTTCGAGGTGCCGGGCGTGGACAGCGCGTTCGCCGTCCCGGCCGGGTACGGGCTGCGGCTCGACAGCGGCGTGGAGAGCGGCACGGAGGTCGGGATCCACTACGACCCGATGCTCGCCAAGCTGATCGCGTGGGGCCCGGACCGCGCGGCGGCGGCGCGCCGCCTCGGCGCGGCGCTGCGCGGCGCGCGGATCCACGGCCTGACCACCAACCGCGACCTGCTCGCGCGGATCATGGCCGAGCCGGTGTTCCTGGCGGGCGGCACGCACACCGGCTACCTCGACCAGGTCGGCCTGGACGTCCTCGCGGCGCCGCTCGCGGACGGGCGCGCCGTACGGCTGTCGGCGCTCGCCGCCGCGCTCGCGGACGCCGCCGCGAACCGTTCGGGCGCGGCCGTGCTGGGCGGGCTGCCGTCCGGCTGGCGCAACGTCCCATCGCAGCCGCAGCGCAAGGAGTACGAGGCGCCGGACGGCACCCGGGTGGAGGTCGGCTACCGGATCACCCGCGACGGGCTCGCCGCGGAGGGCCACGACGGCGTCCGCCTCCACGCGGCGTCGCCCGGCCTGGTGACGCTGGAGGTGGACGGCGTCCGGAGCGGCTTCGCGGTCCGCGCGGCGGGCGGCGAGGCGTACGTCGACTCGCGGTTCGGGGCGGTGGCGCTGCGCGCCGTGCCGCGGTTCGCCGACCCGAGCGACCTGGTCGCGCCGGGCTCGCTGCTGGCCCCGATGCCCGGCACGGTCGTCCGGGTCGAGGCGGGGCCGGGCGACGCGGTGGAGGAGGGGCGCACGCTCGTCGTCCTGGAGGCGATGAAGATGGAGCACCGCATCGCCGCGCCCGCGGCGGGCGTGGTCGCGGAGCTGAACGTCGGCGCGGGGCGGCAGGTCGAGGCCGGTGCGGTCCTCGCCGTCATCGTGCCCGCGGAGGAACGAGCGCGGAACGACGGCGCGGAGAACGAAGGGACCCCCGAGTGAGCTTCATCGAGTCCGAGGAGCGGCAGGCGCTGCGCGCGGCCGTCGCCGAGCTGGGCGCGAAGTACGGCGCGTCGTACTACGTGGAGAAGGCGAAGGCCGGAGCGAAGACCGACGAGCTGTGGGCCGAGGCCGGTCGGCTCGGCTACCTCGGCGTCAACGTGCCCGAGGAGTACGGCGGCGGGGGCGGCGGCATCGGCGACCTCGCGGCGGTCTGCGAGGAGCTCGCCGCGGCCGGGTGCCCGCTGCTGCTCATGGTGGTGTCCCCGGCGATCTGCGCGACGATCATCGCGCGGTCCGGGACCGAGGAGCAGCGCAAGCGCTGGCTGCCGGGGTTCGCGGACGGGTCGGTGAAGATGGCGTTCGCGATCACCGAGCCGGACGCCGGGTCCAACTCGCACCGCATCACCACGACCGCGCGCCGCGACGGCGACGGCTGGCTGCTGAGCGGGCAGAAGACGTTCATCTCCGGCGTGGACGAGTCGGACGCGGTGCTGTTCGTCAGCCGCACCGAGGACCAGAAGGGCAACCTGCGGCCGTCGCTGTTCATCGTGCCGACGGACGCGCCCGGGTTCACCCACACCCCGATCGACATGGAGATCGTGTCGCCGGAGAAGCAGTTCATCTGCCATCTGGACGAGGTGCGGCTCCCGTACGACGCGCTCGTCGGCGACGAGGACGGCGGGCTGCTGCAACTGTTCGCGGGCCTGAACCCCGAGCGGATCATGGCGGCGGCGATGGGCGCGGGCATCGGGCGGCTCGCGCTCGGCAAGGCCGTCTCCTACGCCAAGGAGCGGCAGGTGTTCAAGACGCCGATCGGCGCGCACCAGGGCCTCCAGCACCCGCTCGCGCAGGCCAAGGTCGAGCTGGAACTGGCCCGGCTGATGGGCCAGAAGGCCGCCTGGCTGTACGACGCGGGCGACGACATGGGCGCGGGCGAGGCCGCCAACATGGCGAAGTACGCGACCGCCGAGGCGGCGATCCACGCCGTGGACCAGGCCATCCAGACCCACGGCGGCAACGGCCTCACCACCGAGTACGGCGTCGGGATGCTCGCGGGCGTCGTCCGCCTCATGCGGATCGCGCCGGTCAGCCGCGAGATGATCCTCAACTTCGTCGCGCAGCACTCGCTGGGGCTGCCGAAGTCGTACTAGGGCGCGTCCCGGGCGCGGGCGGGCGGAGGGTCCGCCCGCGCCCGCCCGTGCCTGCGCGCGCGGGCGGTCAGCGCATCGCGGTGAGCGAGGCGCGGAGGCGGCGCAGGTCGCGGAGGCGGTGCTCGTAGGTGGCCCCGGCGAACAGCAGCGCCGCCCCGGTCACCGCGATCGGCAGCCAGCGCGGTCCGTCGCCGACGAGGTCGGCGAGCGCGGGGAACAGCTCGTGCGCTGCGTTCAGCACGAGCACGCCGCCGCCGATGAGCAGCGGAGCCTGGAGCCGGCCCAGCGCCCCGGCGAGCGTCACCGCGAACGCGGCGGAGGCCAGCAGGAGCGGCCGGACGAGGCCGGGGTCCGTCCAGGCGACGGCGAGGCTCGGCAGGAGCGTCAGGGCCAGCGCGGGCCCGTACAGCGGCCAGGACGAGAACGCGCCGCCCCGCCGCCGCAGGAGCCGGTGGCCCGCCGCCACGCCGATGACGGTGACCGGCAGCGTGTACGCCTCCGGCGCGTCCACGCCCGACAGGCCGAGCCGGATCCACAGCGCGAGGTGCAGCGCCGCCGCGCCCGCCCACGCGGCGCGGCGGCGGTCGGCGCGGGCCGCGACGGCGAGAGCGAGGGCGCCCGCGCCGGTGAGCGCGGCGCTCGCGTACGCGAGATCGGCGAACGCCAGCCCGACGCCGCACGCGGTGACCGCGTACCCGGCCGCCTCGACCGCGAGGGCCTCGACGGCGACGGTCGTCCCGTCCGGCTGTGCGCGGCGGGCCAGGCGGGCGGCGAGGACGGCCGCGGGGACGGACGACGCGAGGACGGGGAACGCGGCGGTCTGCGGCGTCCAGCCCGCCGCGAGGCACGCGGCGGCGGTCAGGCCGCCCGCGGCGAGGATCGCGGTGGCGGCGGCCGCGGCGCGGACCGCGGTTCTGCGGGCAGCCAGGGCGCATCCGGCGGCGACCGCGCAGGTGCCGGCGACGACCGCCAGCGTCGGGAGCCTCGCCGTCAGCGACCAGGCGACGGCCGTCGACGCCACCGCCAGCGCCGCCGCGCCGGACACCGTGTCCGTGCCGCGCGGCGCGGCGGCGGCCTGTACGGCGAGCGCGACCGCGAGGGCGAACGCGACGCCGAGCGCCGCCGCGTACGGCGGGTCCGCGACCGCGAGGACGCACAGCAGCGCGGGCGGCACGGTGATCGTCGCGGCCCGGTGCGCGGCCGCCGGGCCGAGGAGCAGCCGGGCCGACGCGGTCGCGGTCGCCGCGCCGAGGGCGCCCGCGGCGGCCGTGGCGGGCACGAGCAGGACGTCCGGGACGGCGGGCAGCGTGTCGCGGACCGTGCCGTACCCGCCGCTCCAGGGGTGCGCGGGCCAGTGGCAGACGTCCGCCATCACCGCCGCCAGCAGCGCGAGGGGCGGCACCAGCGCGACGGCCGCCGCCGTCCACCCGCAGCCGAGCGCGAGGTCGCGGGCCGCGCCGCGCAGCCGGCCCGCCGCGAGCACCGCGGTGAGCCCGCCCGCCGCGAGGACGAGCGCCGCCCGCAGCGGATCACCGGACGCCATGGCCACGGAGACCGCCCACAGCGCCGCGCCCGCGAGGCGGAGGGCGTGCGCCGCGTGGGGCCGGTCGAGCGGCAGCGCGGCGGCGCGGACGATCAGCACGGCGACGCCGAGGACCACGAACGCGGCCGAACGGGCGGGCAGGTCCCCGGCCAGCGCCACCGCCGCGCCCTCCGCGCCGACCGCGAGGGCCGTCACCGCCGACGCGACCGACGAGACCCGCGAGTCGCCGCCCCGTACCGCGCAGGCCAGCCCGGCGAGGGCGAGGGCCGCGAGCACCGACAGCGTCGCCGTCCGGTCGGCGAGCGACCAGGACGCGGCGAGCGCGGCCGTCCACAGCGCCGTCGCGCCCGCCGTCGTCCGGGACAGCGCGGCCCACAGCGCGAGGCCCGCCGTCAGGCCCACGAGGAACGCCAGCGCCGCCCAGTAGGGCAGGTCGGCGGCCAGCGGGAGCGGCGCGAGCGCGACGGGGCCCGCGACGCGTACGACTCCGGCGCCCGCCCAGCGGCCCTGGTGCGCCGTCGCCGCGAGGACGGCGGCGAGCGCGGCGAGCGCGAGAACGGGCATCAGCACGGGACGCGCCGTCCACGCCTCGCCGGGGGACAGGAGGCCGCGGGCCGTTCCGGGGCCGTCCGCGGTCCACGCCTTGCCCAGCCACGCGAACGGGCCGAACAGCGAGGGGACGAACGAGTCGTGCACCGGCAGCGGCGCCAGCCCGGCCAGAACGTACGCGGGGACGGCGCTCTGTGCGCTGCCTCGCCGCGACCACGCGCCAGCGGCCGCCAGCAACGCGCCGAGGGCCAGGGTGAGCGCCAGGACGTCCTGCCGTGGGCGTCCGCCCGGCGCGACCCCGGCGGACGCGGCGGTCGCGACGGCGGCGAGCGTGACGCCGGACGCCGCGAGGCCGACCGCGAGCGACTGCGCCGGACGGCGGTCCCGCAGCGCTGTCCCCGGCAGGACGGCGAGCGCCGCGCCGAGCACGACCGTTCGGACGTCGCGGCGGGAACGGGACACGGCGCGGGCCAGCCCGTCCGGGGCCCGTGCGCACGGCAGGAGCGCGACCAGGGGCACCGCGAGCAGCGCGAACGGCAGCGACGGCTGCGACCAGCCGTTCACGGCCCACAGCACGGCGACGAGCCCGCCGCCCGCGAGGACCGTTCCGGCGCCAGCGCCGACCTGGACGGCCTCCGTCCTCGCCGCGGCCGCGCAGCCGAGAAGCAGGACGACCGCCGCGCCCGCCGCCGCAGGCGCCCACACCGGCGCCGCGCCCGCCACCGACCACGCGGAGGCCAGGACGGCGACCGCGGCCCCCGACCCCGCCGCGACCGGAGCGAACGGGACCGTCCGGCCGTACGCCCCGGCTCCGAGCAGCACCGCGCCAGCGCCGAGCAGCAACGCGGCGTCCGCCGCGCGCGGGAGCCCGCCGCGCCCGGCACGGCGACGACGGCCGAGGCGGCGCACAGCACGGCCGCGATCCGGCACCCGTCCCGCGCCGCGCCGGGCAGCGCCCGCACCTCCCGCCGGAACGCCAGGCCGCCCGCCGCCAGCGCCGCCACCGCCATCACGGCCGGGGCCGCCGGACGCCCCGTCCAGACCGGCGCGTGCCCCGACCACATGCCGCCGAACGCTCCGAGCGGTCCGACCAACGCCGCGACGACGTCCGGAGCCACCGCCACCGCCGCAAGCCCGAGCGCGACGGCGCCCGCTCCGGCCACGCCGGGCCGCGTCCGCTCGGGCAGCCGCGCCGCGGACGCGAGGACGGCGCACGCCGCCACCGCGTACACGGCCGGAGCCCAGCGGACCGGCAGGGCCTTCGCCGCCGGAGCCGCGAGCGCCGCGGCGGCCGCCGTCCCGGCGCCCGCCGAGAACGCGGCCCGTACCTCCTGCCCGTCGCCCGACCCGGCGCACACCCACGCCAGCGCGACCGCCAGCGCCAGCACCCCGGACGCGCGCAGCCCCGCCGCCGGACCGTCCGCCGCGAACGACGCCGCCAGCGCGACGGCCGCCCCCACCAGCCCCGCGAACAGCCCGGCGACCTCCGCGACGGCCCGTTCCAACGAGCCCGCCCGCTCCCGCGCGAACCACCGGACGGCGAGGTCGAGCGCCGCCGTCAGCAGCAGCGCCAGCGCCGCGCCGGCGGGCGTCGGACCCGCCTCGTACGCGGCGAGGGGCAGCGGAACGTGCGCGATGGCCAGCGCGGTCGGGCCGGGCAGCCGCAGCGGCGCCGCTCGCGCGTACCCCGCCCACAGCGCCGCGAGCGCCGCCGTCCCGGCGACCACCGGCCACAGGCCCGCCCCGCCGGACCCCGACTCGTTCAGCCCGCCCGGATCCGAGCTGTGCCCGATCACCGCGTTCGCCACCGCCAGGCCCGACAGCGGTACGAGCACGAGCCCGATGAACGCGACCGTCTCGGCCGTTGAGCTCAGCCGCCGCCGCGCCAGCGGCCAGGGCGCCGCCAGCGCGAGCGCGGTGACCGTGACCAGCACCGCCGCCCGCACCCCGAGATGCCCCAACTGACCACGGTGAACACCACCGCCGCGATCCCGAGCAGGAGCCCGCCGAGCAGCAGCAGCAGATTCTGCACCGCATGTCGCGACAGATCCCGCCGCCCCCGCCCGTCCCCCCTCCGCACCCCGATCCGCGCCGCCGCCTCAGCACGCGCGACCCGCTGCCCAGCGCCCTGTCCGTACGGCGGTCGCGACGGCCTGGCGGCGGGCGTTCGCGCCTCCGCGTGGGCGGTGGCCTGTCCGCGTGTGGGTTGTGGGAGGGGCGCGGTTGTCTGCGGCGGTGTTTCGGTGTGCGCGTCGGGTCCTGGGTACGGGGGCGCGGCGGCGTGGCGGCGGGCGTTCGCGTCTTCGCGGGGGCGGTGGCCTGTTCGCGTGTGGGTTGTGGGAGGGGCGCGGTCGTCTGCGGCGGTGTTTCGGTGTGCGCGTCGGGCTCTGGGTACGGGGGTCGCGGCGGCGTGGCGGCGGGCGGTTGCGTCTTCGCGTGGGCGGCCGCTTGTGCGCGCGGGTGTTGCGGCGGGGGCGCAGTGGCCTGCGGTGGTGTTTCGGTGGGTGCGGTGGGGGTTCCGTGTGGCGCGGGCGGGGGCTCGGCGGGTTGGGCGGGTGCGGGTGATGTCCGTTCGGCGGTGGGGGTGAGGGTGGCGAGGAGAGCGGCGCGGTCGGCGTTGAGGGTTGCGAGGCGTTTCGGGAGGACGGCCAGCCACGCTTCGACGTCGGCGATCTCGTCCTGGATGTTCCAGAGGCGCGCCGCCAGCGGGCCGGTCAGGGGGAGGCCGCAGGTCGGGCAGGCGGCGGTCCGCGCGGTCGGGTGAAGGCAGCCAGGACACTGAAGCCGGTTCATGTCGGCACCCCGGGTCGGCGGTCTTTGCCGCGGACCCTAGACGCGCCCGCGGGCCCGTCTCGACATGTGTCACGAAATCTCTACATAACGGCGTGGACGAGCCGGGCGACCTGGTCCTCCAGCGGGGCCGTCGCGGCGAGCCGGTTGTCGATCTCGCTGTGCGGGACCGGCGGCGGCTCGTCCGGGCGCATCCGGGCGGTGAACGCGGCGAACGCCTCCAGCTTGCCCTCGTCCCTCGGGAGGCCCCGCGCGGTCAGGCGATGGCGGAGCGTGCCGGCGTCCGTGCGGATCCAGACGAGGCGGACGCGGGGGCCGCCCAGCGCCTCCACCCAGTCCGCCCAGCGGCGCGGCGAGCGGATCTGGCCCGTGAACGGGGCGCTCAGCAGCACCGGGCACCCGTACGAGCGGATCTCGCGCGCGGCGGCGGTGAGGCCGCCGTACTCGTGCCGCTTGACGTGCTCGTCGTACCACGGGCCTTCCCGCTCGCCCGGATCGCGCCCGTACGCGTCGAGCGTCGCCGCCACGAACGAGCCGAACAGCGTGTCCTTGTCGAGCAGCGCGGGGACGGGCCGGAGCCGTTCCAGCAGCAGCCGCGACACGGTCGACTTGCCCGAGCCGGGCGGGCCCGCCACCACCCAGACGGTCCCCGCCGCCGCGGGGGCGGGCCGGGGAGGCGCGGGCGGCATCAGACGGACAGGCGCATGCGGCGGGTCGCCAGCCGGTCGATGCGCGCCTCGTCGATCTCGTGGCCGAGGCCGGGCTGGGTGAGCGGGACGCCCACCACGCCGCCCGACGACCGCACCGGCGGCGTCACGAACACCGGCCCGCCCGCCGGGTCGGACACGTCGCTCGGCAGCGTGCAGCCGGGCAGCGCGGCGAGCGCCACCGCCGCCGCCTGCCCGATGCCGAACGCGCCCGTGCCCGAGCACCACACGTCCCAGCCCGCCGCGTACGCCAGGTCGTGCGCGCTGCGCGCCGCCGTCAGCCCGCCCATCCGGTCGAGCCGCAGGTGCAGCGCGCGGCCCGCCTCCAGCGAGATCGCCGCGTCCAGGGTGTCCAGGTCGCCCACGTCGGGCGCGACCGCCGTGCCGACGCGGCGCTGGAGCCGCGCGCACGCGCCGAGGTCGCCGCCCGCGAACGGCCGCTCGATCGCGACGAGCCCGTAGGCGTCCATGCCCTCCAGGACGGCCAGGTGCTCGGGCGTCTCGGCGTAGGCGTGCCCGGCGTCGGCGACGATCGCGAGGGCCGGGTACGCCTGCCGGATCGCGCGGACCGGCTCGATGTCCCAGCCGGGCCGCACCTCCAGGGTGACGCGGGTGTGGCCCGCGCCGATCGCGCGGTTGGCGCGGCCCGCGACGGTGTCGAGGATCGGCTCGGGCGGCATCCGGGCGCCGGTCACGATCGAGGTGCGGGTGCCGCCGAGGGCGTGCGCGAGCGGGAGGCCCCGGCCGCGGCACCACAGGTCCCAGCACGCCACGTCGATCGCGGCGGCGGCGCCGTGCGAGCCGAGGTCGGCCGCCGCCGACACGTCCTCGGGACGGTCCCAGTCGAGCCCGATGAGCGCGGGCCCCATCCGCTCCTCGATGTCGGCCCATGCCGGTCCGCCGCCGTCGGCGCCCTTGGGGACGGCGACCTCGCCCCAGCCGTTCGCGCCGTCCTCGCCCTCGATCCGGACGAGGATGCTCTCGGGCCGCCGCCCGCGTGGCATCGCCACCCGGAACGCGTCGCAGCCGTGGATCCGGGGCACCCGCACCGCCTCTCGTCTCGTCCCGCTCGGACGTCTCCCCTCAATGATCCCCCCTTCCGGGAGCAGGCAAGACATCCGCGGCGCGGCGGGACGGGAGTCACGCCGCGGGGGAGCGGCGCGAGAAGCGCAGGGGCCGCTTGCCGTAGCCGCCGTCGGCCAGGCCGGCGAGCCGTTCGAACGGGTTGTAGGAGGCGTAGTCGCCGCACAGCGCGTACGAGAGCGCGGCCGCCGCGAGGTACAGCGGGATCATGACCGGGCCGAGGCAGTACGCGTACTGCGTCGCGTGCCGTGCCTCGTGCCGCAGCAGGGCCGGCCGCCGGGTGAGCCGTTCGGCCGCGTCGCCCCGCATCAGGACCACGTTGCCGACGGTGAAGGCGGGCGCGGCGGGAAGCGGCAGCCGGTACCCGCCGGCGACCCTCAGGCCGCCCGGAGCCGGACGGCTGCGGTGGGACCGGGTGCCCGCGGCGACGAGGAGGAGCCCGAGCGGCGTCGACAGGTTGGCCGCGTTGACGGCCTGGCGGAGGCGGTGGGCCCGGTTCACCGTGCCAGTGTCCCGCGGCCCCGGCCGTACCGTCCCTGTCCTGGACGCTGCCGTTCCGGACCGCCGGACCGCCCCGGACTGCCCGGATTGCCGGACGGCCCGGGGCGGTGGGGCCGCGGGCCGTCCGGCGTCTCGTTCAGGCCCGTACGTTCGGGAGGGGCGTCACTTGGGGCAGGTGGAGCCCAGGTCCATCGGCTTCGCCTGGCCCGCGCCCGCGTGGTGGCCGGCGGCCGGGGAGCCGGACTTGGACGCGCCCGGCGACGGCTTCGCGGGCGTGCTCGGCGTGGACTTGGGCGACGGCGCCGGGCTCGCCTTCGGGGCCACGGCCTTGGCCGCGAGCCGCCGGATCAGGTCGAAGTCGGGGGAGCCGGTGCTGATCAGCGGCGGGACGAAGGAGAGGCTGTCGAGCCGGGAGCCGTCCTTGACCTTGTCGGACAGCTCCATCAGCGCGGGCAGCAGCTCCTGCGGGAGGTCGGTGGAGATCGCGCGCTTGGTCGCGGCGGCGAGCTTGTCGAACTTGGTCAGCACGGTCTGCGGGTCGGCCTGCTGCGCGATCGCCCGCATCAGGCACTTCTGCCGGGCCATCCGCGCGTAGTCGTCGCTGGCGGTGCGGGAGCGCCCGTACCAGAGGGCCTCCTTGCCCTTCAGCACGCGGTCGCCGGGCTGGAGCACGCCGCCCTCCAGGCCGTACGGGATCGGCTCCGTGATCTTGATCTTGACGCCGCCCATCGCGTCCACGATGTCGGCGAACCCGAACATGTCGACCAGGATGTAGTAGTCGACGCGCTGCCCGAGGATGCCGGAGATCGTCTTCTTCAGCAGCTCGGGGCCGCGCTGGTTCTTGGGGGCGCCCGGCACCAGGTCGGGGTGCTCCTCGGCGTACTGGAACACCTCGTTGAGCAGGCCCGGCGTGCCCGCGCCGTCGCCGGTGAAGCCGTAGGGGAACCGGTCGCGGGCCGGCCCGGGCGGCATCTGGAAGTGCTCCAGGTTGCGCGGCAGGCTCAGCAGGACGGTGTCGCCGGTCTTGGTGTCCACGCTGGCGAGGGTCATGCTGTCGGTGCGGACGCCCTCGCGGTTGGCCGCGGCGTCGCCGCCGAGCAGCAGCACGTTGACGCGGGGCTGCCCGTCCCAGGGGTCCTTGGTGTCGATGTGGCGGCCGTTGGTGTTGCCGGTGCGGAAGATGCTGGTCAGCGCGTCCCGGTAGACGTAGGTGCTGTACGCGCCCCACGCCGACGGCACCGCGACCGCGAAGCACAGCACCACGACCCCGAGCGCCCCCGCGGCGTGCGAGACGACCGACATGCCCTCCGGCCGGACGATCTGGTAGGAGCGGACCACGACCGCCATCCACACCAGCCCGAGGACCAGCAGGCCGATCGCGATGCCGCGCAGCCAGTCGGGCCGTACGGCGAGGTGGAGCAGGTCGGAGCGGAACGAGGTGGTGGCGACGGCCGCAGCGGCGAGCAGCAGCGCGAACCCGGTGAGCAGCAGCGCCCCCGCCCAGCGCCGGCCCGACCACAGGTGGGCGATGCCCCAGACCAGGGCCGAGGCGAGCGTCAGTCCGAGGGCCCTCGCCAGCCCCCGCGCCCCGCCGCGGGCCGGCTCGGTCTCGGACTCGGCGGCGGGGTCCGCGCCGTCCTCCGAGGCACGCCGGCTCGCTGAACGACTCGCCATGTACGCTCCGATCCCCCACCCACGGGCAATTCAGCCTCCGACTTACATTATGGACGCGCAAAACCGGGAAAGGGTTGCGGGGGTGGTCGACCGAACACGCGCTGTGGTGTCGCTAGGTGCTGCTTCGTCCGAGGATATTAACGTGACCCGCGCGTGAAGAGCGCATTGCCGGTTCCCGCCCGGTACGCGGCGGGACGAGCCGGTACCCGGTGATCTCAGAGCGCCCTGGCGCGCCCTGAGAGCGCGATCAGGGACGGAACGAGCGTTCCGGGCAATCGGGTACTGACCGGCCGCCGGAACGTCCCGGAGAGGCTCTGAAGGCTCCGCGGGACGCCGGCGCGGAGAGCACCGAGACGATCACGGCGCGCCCCCGGGCCGGACGGCGCGCGGGCGGACGGACGCGGACGGCGCGCGGGCGGCGCGCCGGAGGGCGCGCGGCGGCGGGCCGAGCGGCGCGTGCGGGCGGGCGCCGGGCCGCGGTCACCAGCTCGTGGCGAGCGGCATCCCCTCGGCGTAGCCGGACGTGCTCTGGACGCCGACCGTGGCGCGCTCGTGGAACTCCTCCAGCGTCCGCGCCCCCGCGTACGTGCAGGAGCTGCGCACCCCGGCCACGATCGCGTCGATCAGGTCCTCCACGCCGGGCCGGGACGGGTCGAGGAACATCCGCGACGTCGAGATGCCCTCCTCGAACAGCGCCTTGCGGGCGCGGTCGAACGCCGAGTCGTCCGACGTGCGGGACGCGACCGCCCGCGCCGACGCCATCCCGAAGCTCTCCTTGTAGAGCCGCCCGTCCGCGGCCCGCTGGAGGTCGCCCGGCGACTCGTACGTCCCGGCGAACCAGGAGCCCACCATCACGTTGGACGCGCCCGCCGCGAGGGCGAGCGCCACGTCGCGGGGGTGGCGGACGCCGCCGTCCGCCCACACGGCGCGGCCGAGCCGCCGCGCCTCGGCGGCGCACTCCAGCACCGCGGAGAACTGCGGTCGCCCGACGCCGGTCATCATCCGCGTCGTGCACATCGCGCCCGGCCCGACACCGACCTTGACGATGTCGGCGCCCGCCTCGATGAGGTCGCGGGTGCCCTCGGCGGTCACCACGTTCCCGGCCACGATCGGGACGGACGGGTCGAGCCCGCGCACCGCCTCCAGCGCGCCGATCATCTTCTCCTGGTGGCCGTGCGCGGTGTCCACCACGAGCAGGTCGGCCCCGGCCTCCAGCAGCGCCTTGGCCTTGCCCGGCACCTCGCCGTTCACCCCGACGGCCGCGGCGATCCGCAGCCGTCCCGCACCGTCCACCGCGGGCCGGTACAGCGTGGCGCGCAGCGCGGCGGTCTTGGTCAGGATGCCGGTGAGGCGCCCGCCGGCGTCCACCACCGGCGCGAGCCGGTGCCCGCGCTCGTGCAGCCGGTTGAACGCCTCGCGCGGGTCGAGGCCCGCCGGCAGCGTGACCAGCTCGCGGGACATGATCTCGCGGAGCTGCGCGAACCGGTCCACGCCCTGGCAGTCGGCCTCGGTCACCACGCCGACCGGGCGGTCGTCCTCGACGACGATCACCGCGCCGTGCGCGCGCTTCGGCAGCAGCGCGAGCGCCTCGGCGGCGGTGCCGTCCGGCGCCATCCGGATCGGGGTGTCCACGACCAGGTCGCGCCGCTTCACCCAGCCGATCACGCCGGCGACCACGTCCACCGGGATGTCCTGCGGGATCACCGCGAGGCCGCCCCGCCGCGCCACGGTCTCGGCCATCCGGCGGCCGGACACGGCGGTCATGTTGGCCACGACCAGCGGGATCGTCGTGCCGCTCCCGTCGGAGGTGGACAGGTCGACCTCGAGCCTGGATCCGACCGACGAACGGCCGGGGACCATGAAGACGTCGTTGTAGGTGAGGTCGTGAGCGGGACGCTCACCGTTCAGCAGGCGCACGGCTGTTCTACACACCAATCAGGGCTGAAAGTGGCTGGGCCACCGTACATTGTGAGCCATACCCGCCCATGATGGAGCCAAGCTCGCATCCGTCCGCGCCCACCGCGCCCGCGGCGGGCCCGATTTCCCCCTCCGCGCCGCCTGAGTCAAGTCCCCGGACGCCGTTCGCCGCGCGTTCCCGCGACGGGATCGGCGCGCGAACGCGCGAGATCGCCGCGAACGGCCCTCCGGCGGTCCGGTGCGCCGCGGGGGCGGCGGGCGAGCGATACGGAACCCGTCCCCGGGGTGAGGACGCCGTGTCCCCGGAGAGGGAGTAAAGATCCCGTCGCGCTAGACGGACGTCTCGGAGGCGGCCATATAGCCGCTGACCGCCCGTAACGCAGGAGACGGGCCGTGCGCAGTCGATACCGGTGCAACGTGAGGTTTAGCTCTCTGTAAAGTTACCTCTTGACGTAACTGCGCCCCCGATGCACTTTTCTTACATGTGCCTCACGCGGACGGCAGATCCCCCGTAGCAGGCGTCACATCAGAACACCGGGAGAAGCGCATGCAGGTCACGCACTTGGCCCCGGTGAGCCGTGCCCGTCCGCGCCGGGACCGGCCCCGCCGGCGCGGTGGTCGCCACCGTGACCGTCGCAGTGATCATCACCACGCCGCGCGCCGCCCGCCCATGGCCGGGCGGCCCGGAGCGCACCGGGTGGACCACCCGCGATGCGCTCCCGCGACGGGTCGGCGGGCATCGGATTCGTCACCGCGCGGCCCGAACGCCGACGCTTCGACGGTCATCCGGCATTCCGAACACGAGCAAGATCAATATTTGACGTCATACCGTCCCGAAATGGAATGATCTTGCAGTTGCTGGCAAAAGGATTCATCACATATCGAGGAGGACAGCCGTGCTGGATGCGGTCGACGCCGTGCTCGTCCGCGAGCTCCAGCGGGATGGCAGGGCGACGTTCCAGGCGCTCGCCGACCGCGTCGGGCTTTCCCGCACGGCCGTGCGGGCACGCGTGCAGAACCTCCTCGAGACGGAGGTCGTCCGCGTCGTCGGCATCGTCCACGCCGCGGTCGTCGGGGCCGAGGCCATCGGCCACGTGTCCGTCACCGTGGAGGGCTCGGCCCGCAAGGTCGCCGCGGCCGTCGCCGAACGCCCCGCCGTCAGCTTCAGCGCGCTGACCGCCGGCCCGTACGACCTGGTCGTGCAGGTCCGCACCCGCGACGACGCCGCGCTGGCCGCCGAGGTGGACGAGATCAGGTCCGTCCCCGGCGTCCGCTCGGCCGAGGTCTTCCGGTCGGTGTCCACCGTGCGCGACACCCACGCGGTGGTGCGCGAGCTCGGGGACGTCACCCTGGACGACATCGACTGGCGGCTGCTCCAGGAGCTGCAGCGCGACGGCCGCGCGCCCTACACCCGGCTCGCGCACATCATCGGGCTCTCCCAGGCCGCCACGCGGGCCCGGGTGGTGCGGCTGATGCGCACGGGCGTCATCCAGGTCACCGGCCTCGCCGACCCCCTCGCGCTCGGCGCCGCCGAGCTCGGCGGGTTCGGGCTCGTGGTCACCGGCGGGCTGCGGCGCGCCGCCGAGGCGGTCGCCGAGCAGGACGGCATCCGCTACCTGGCGACCGGGTTCGGCAGGTACGACATCGTCGGGCAGGCCGAGGCGGCGTCCCGCGCCGAGATGGTGGCGGTGCTGGACGCCGTCCGGGCCGTGCCCGGCGTCACCGTCCGCGAGTCCTGGCACCACCTGGACGTCGTCAAGGAGTCGTACGCCGTCGAGCTGCCCGACAAGCCGCTCAACGGCGCCTGACGGCCCCCGGCGCCCGCCGCCCCGTACGCCCGCCCGGCGGGAGCGCGGCGGCCGGGCGCCGGGGGCGCGCACGCCGGGCCGCCGGCGTGCGGGCCCGGCGGGGTCAGTCGCGGGCGAGCGCGGCCTCCTCCAGGTCCAGGTCGTGCAGGATGCGGTCGAGGACCGCGTCGTCCAGCCGCCGCTCGTCCCGCATCCGGACGAACACGCGGCGCTCGGCGGCCAGCATCTCGCGGCGCAGCCGCCGGTACGTGGCGCTCGGCACCTCCTCGCCCTCCGGGCCGGTGCCGCCGCCGAGCCGCTCCCACGCGCGGAGCTGGCGGTGCTCGGCGAGGTCGCGGAGCCGTTGGACGACGTCCGCGTCGAGGTCCTCCCCGGCGGTCAGCTCGTCCAGCCGCTCGATCGCGGCCCGCGCGGCGGCGTGCTGCGCCCCGGCCTCGGCGACGGTGTCGGTGTAGCGCTCGCGGTCGCCGGCGACGCCGAGCATCCGGATCAGGGCGGGGAACGTCAGTCCCTGCACCAGCAGCGTCCCGAGCACCGTGGTGAACGTGAAGAACACGATCAGGTCGCGTCCGGGGAACGGCTCCTTCGCCGACGTGGCGTACGGGATCGCGAACGCGGCGGCCAGGGACACCACCCCGCGCATCCCCGCCCACGAG
Organism: Actinomadura sp. J1-007; assembly: GCF_009793335.1. Classification (GTDB taxonomy): domain Bacteria; phylum Actinomycetota; class Actinomycetes; order Streptosporangiales; family Streptosporangiaceae; genus Spirillospora; species Spirillospora yumaensis. The sequence goes on from NZ_WING01000002.1 coordinate 1,066,663, forward strand.
ATCACCACCCCGCCGCGCCAGTCGACGCCCGCCTCGCGCCGCCGCACCCGCGCCGACAGCCAGAGCGGCACGTACCAGGACGGGAACACCCACACGAACCGCGCCGCGACCGTCACCGCGAAGATCGCGACCGCCCACCCGGCGAGCTGCTCCCAGCCGTGCCCGGACAGCCCGTCGATCACCGGCGGGAGCTGGAGCCCGATCAGCAGGAAGACCACCGACTCCAGCACGAACACCATGATCTTCCAGAACGACTGCCCGATCAGCCGGGTCACCGCCGCCGACTCGGTGAACCGGTGCCCGAGGTACAGCCCGCTCACCACGACCGCGATCACGCCGGACGCGTGCACCGCCTCCGCGATCAGGTACGCGGCGAACGGGGCGACGACCGCGACGCCGTTCTCCACGAGCGGGTCGTTCAGCCGGGTCCGCAGCCAGTGCAGCGGCGGCCCGAGCAGCAGCCCGATCGCCGCGCCCGCGACCGCCGCGAACGCGAACCGCCCGACGCCGCCCGCGAGCGTGAAGCCGCCGCCCGCCGCCGCCGCGACCGCCACCCGGAACGCCGTCAGCGCCGTCGCGTCGTTGAACAGGCTCTCGCCGACGAGGATCGTCACCATCCGCCGCGGCAGCCCGAGCCGCTGCGCGACGCTCACCGCCGCGACCGCGTCCGGCGGCGCCACGATCGCGCCGAGCACGAACGCCGCGGCGAGCGGCAGCTCGGGGACCAGCAGGTGCGCCGCGTACCCGACGCCGAGCGTGGTGAACAGCACCAGGCCGACCGACAGCAGCCCGATCGGCCGCAGGTTCTCGCGCAGGTTGTAGTACGAGCTCTGCCACGCCGCCGAGAACAGCAGCGGCGGCAGGAAGACGTACAGGACGAACTCGGGGTCGAGCTCGAACTCCGGCACACCCGGCACGAAGGACACCAGCAGTCCGGCGATCACCAGGACCAGGGGCGCCGCCAGCCCGATCCGCCGGGCGAGCGCGGCCACCATCAGGGCGCTGACCGGCACCGCCAGCAGCCACAGCGCGTGCGTCGTCTCCACCGCCAGATCATGCCACGATCACCCCCGGCGCCAGCGCACCAGCCGCCGCGTGCCGGGCGGCCCGGCCCGCGAGGTCAGGGGGGGGGTCAGTGGGGGTCGCGGCTGCGGGGGGTCTTCGCGGTCTCCTTGGCGAACGCCAGGAAGTCGCGGGCGACCGGGGGGAGCTGCCGGTGCGCGTGCACGAGGCCGATCAGCCGCGTGATCGGCGGCATGAACGAGCGGACCGCGACGCCCTCGGTGTCGTCGAGCTGGTTGCGGTACCACAGCAGCGAGCCCATCCCGGCCCGCACCCATCCGATCCACGAGCCGCGCTCGTCCGACTCGACCGCCACGACCGGCGTCGCGCCGATCCGCTTCAGCATCGTGTCGATCTCGACGCGGCGGTCGCTGCCGCGCGCGGGCAGCACCAGCCGCATCCCGTCCAGCGCGGTCAGCGGCACCGGCTCGCGCACCTTCAGGCCGGGCGGCGAGATCAGCACGACCTCGCGCTGCTCGAACGGGTGCGCGGCGAGGTCGCCGGGCACCGGCAGGTCGGTCAGCGCGAGGTCGGCCGCGCCCGTGCGCAGCTTCACGGCGACGTCGTCGCGGCCTTCGCAGCGCACGACCCGGACCCGCACCGCCGACTGGTCGCGCGCGAACCGGGGGATCAGCCGCCCGGTCAGCTCCGGCTCCAGGGACGGCGTGGTCGCGATGCGCAGCTCGGCGCCGCGGCCGTTGGCGCGCGCCACCGACAGCCCCTCGATCGCCTCCACGGCGTCCAGCGCGATCCGCGCCTGCCGGACCACCCGCTCGCCGACCGGGGTGAGCACCACGCCCCGTCCCGAACGAGCGAACAGCTCCACGCCGAGCTCCCGTTCGAGCTCCCGCACCGCCCGCGACAGGGCGGGCTGGGCGACATAGAGAGCCTGGGCCGCCGACGTCATCGTGCCGTGGTCGGCGGTCGCCACGACGTAACGCAGCTGCCGCAGATTCATGCCCTGACCGTATGACAACGAACCGATCCGGTCCTGGACATAGCCGGAATAGGACCGGAGATTTGGGGACGCGCCCTCCCCGGCCCGCCGCGGCGCGGTCAGGCGGGCCCGGCGCGGCCCTTCGGCGCGGGTTCGAGGGGCGGCGCGCCGACCGCGCAGTGCGACCGGCTCTCCGGCTCGCCCTGCCCCGGCGGGGCGCCGGCCAGCGCGTCGTCGTGGACGGTGAAAAAGCTCAGCACCGCGCCCGCCAGCAGCAGGACGGCGCACGACGCCATCGCCAGCCGGAACCCGTGCGAGAACGCCGCCGGGTCGTTGAACGCGTCGCCCGTGAGCCCGACGGCCGGCGGGATCGCCGCGACCGCGAGCAGCCCCGCCGCGCGCGCCACCGCGTTGTTGACGCCGCTCGCGACGCCCGCGTGCCGGACGTCGGCGGTGGCGAGCACCGTCGCGGTCAGCGGCGCCACCACCGCCGCCAGGCCGAGCCCGAACACCAGCACCGACGGGAGCACCTCAAGGCCGTACGAGGCGCCCTTCCCGATCCGGCCGACCAGCAGCATCCCGGCCGCCGCGAGGACGAGCCCGGCGGTCATCGGGATCCGCGGGCCGATCTTCTGCGCGAGCGCGCCCGCCCGCGACGACAGCAGCAGCATCAGCGCCGTCACCGGCAGCAGCGCCGTCCCCGCCGCGATCGGCGAGAACCCCGACACGACCTGGAGGTTCACCACGAACAGGAAGAACATCACGCCCATCCCGCCGTACATGACGAACGTGACGACGTTGACGGCGGTGAACTGCCGCGACCCGAACACCTCCAGCGGCAGCATCGGCTGCGGCGCGTCCCGCCCGGCGCGCCCGCCGCGCAGCCGCCGCCCCCGGCCCCTGGCCCGTTCCAGCAGGACGAACGCCACGGCCGCGGCGACCCCGGCCGCGCCCGCGCCGCCGACCAGGAGCGGGCTGACGCCGTGCGCGGGCGCCTCGGTCAGCGCGTACGTCGTCCCGGCGAGCGCCAGCGCCGCGAGCGCCGCGCCCGACACGTCGAAGCGGCCGCGCGCCCGCGGGTCCACGCTCTCGGGGACGTGCCGCACGGTCACCAGCACCACGATCACCACGAGCGGCACGTTCAGCAGGAACACCCAGCGCCAGCCCGCCGCCTCCACCAGCCAGCCGCCCGCGAACGGCCCGATGGCGCCCGCCACGCCGCCGAGGCCGGACCACGCGCCGACCGCCCGCGGCCGGTCGTCGGAGGCGAACGACGCCTGGATGATCGCCAGCGAGCCCGGCGTCAGCAGCGCCCCGCCCATGCCCTGGAGCGCCCGCGACACCACGAGCATCTCGACGTTCAGCGCGGCGCCGCACAGCACGGAGGCGACCGCGAACCACACCACGCCGACCAGGAACACCTTCCGGCGCCCGTACCGGTCGCCGAGCGACCCGCCGAGCAGGATGAACCCGGCGAGGGTCAGGGTGTAGGCGTTGACCGTCCACTGGAGGTCCGCCATGTCGGCGTGCAGGTCGCGGGCCAGCCTCGGCAGCGCGACGTTCACCACCGTCGAGTCCAGCATCGCCACGCTGGACCCGAGCACGGTCGCCAGCAGGATCCACCGGCCGGGACCGGTCCCGAGACGGACGTCCGGCATCAGACGATGAGTTCGTCGACGAAGCACCAGCGCCAGTCCTCGCCCGGCTCGAACGACCGGACGACCGGATGCCCCTCGGCCCGGAAGTGCTCGGACGCGTGCCGCATGGGCGAGGAGTCGCAGCAGCCGACGTGGCCGCAGCTCAGGCACAGCCGCAGGTGCACCCAGCGGGTGCCCTCCTTCAGGCACTCCTCGCAGCCCTGCGGGGTCCGCGGCTCCGGGGCGGCGTCCGGCAGCGACTTCACATGTTCACACGTAGCCATGGATGCATCGTCGCACGCCGCCGGCCACCGGCCCGAGGCGGGCGGGGGAGACCACCCGGCACGCCCGCGCGGCCGGGCGGCGCGTCACCAGTGGTCGGGGCTGAACGGCTCGTCCTCGGGCCGGTCCGACCTCGACAGCAGCCTGAGGTCGGACTCGACCATCATCGTCACCAGCTCCTCGAAGGCGACCTTCGGCTCCCAGCCGAGCTGCTCGCGCGCCTTCTTCGGGTCGGCGCACAGCAGGTCCACCTCCGCCGGGCGCGTGTACTTGGCGTCCAGCACGACGTGGTCGCGCCAGTCCAGCCCGACGGTGCCGAACGCGAACTCGACCAGGTCGCGGACCGACTGCGTCTGGCCCGTCCCGATCACGTAGTCCTCGGGGGCGTCCTGCGCCAGCATCATCCGCATCGCCCGCGCGTAGTCGCCCGCGTAGCCCCAGTCGCGGCGCGCCTCCATGTTGCCCAGGCGCAGCTCGGACGCCAGCCCGAGCTTGATCCGCGCCGCGCCGAGCGACACCTTGCGGGTCACGAACTCGGCCCCGCGCCGCGGCGACTCGTGGTTGAACAGGATGCCGCTGACCGCGAACATCCCGTACGACTCGCGGTAGTTCTGCGTGATGTAGTGCCCGTAGCTCTTCGCCACCCCGTACGGGCTGCGCGGGTGGAACGGCGTCTTCTCGTTCTGCGGGGTCTCGCGCACCATCCCGAACATCTCCGAGGACGACGCCTGGTAGAAGCGGATCTGCGCGCGTCCGGGCGTGCGGGACGGGCTGATGCCCGACACCACCCGGATCGCCTCCAGCGTCCGCAGCACGCCCATCCCGGTGACCTCGGCGGTCAGCTCCGCCTGCTGCCACGACATCGGCACGTAGGAGATGGCCCCGAGGTTGTAGACCTCGTCGGGCTGGACCCGTTCGACCGCCGAGATCAGGCTGCCCTGGTCGAGCAGGTCGCCCGTGGTGATCCGGACGTCGCCGATGTGCTTGCGCAGCCGCGACACGTGCGGGTTGGCCTGACCGCGGACCAGGCCCCAGACCTCATACCCACGCTCCAGCAGATGCTCGGCGAGGTACGAGCCGTCCTGCCCGGTGATGCCGGTGATGAGTGCTCGCCTGGACAGCGGATCCTCCATGGCTGGTTGGGTGGGACGACGGGGCCCACTACGGGTTGCTCCGCAATGAGTGTGAAAGACGAGGTTAGCGACCCGGGGCGGTCACCGACACGGGAGGGCTCCGTTTGAACCGAATTTGCTTCGACTTCGCCCGATCCGGGCCGCGGCCCCCCGCATGTCCTGGCGTACGGCCTCCCCGATGTGCGACCGTGTGGTCACTATGAGCACCGCGTCCCCCGCCTCGCCCCGGCCCCTCGCGCCGCTGCGGCTGAACGGCCGGGAGCCCGGCCGCTTCGCGATCATGGCGGTGGTGAACCGCACCCCCGACTCGTTCTACGACAGGGGCGCCACCTACGGGTTCGACGCGGCCCTCGCCGCCGCCGACCGCGCGGTCGCCGAGGGCGCCGACATCGTCGACATCGGCGGGGTGAAGGCCGGGCCCGGCGACGAGGTCGACGTCGCCGAGGAGCTGCGCCGCGTCGTGGACGTCGTCGCGGCCGTCCGCGAGCGCCACCCCGGCATCGCGATCAGCGTGGACACCTGGCGGGCCGAGGTCGGCGAGGCCGTCGCCGCCGCGGGCGCCGACCTGCTCAACGACACCTGGGGCGGCCCCGACCCGCGGCTCGCCGAGGTCGCCGCCGCGCACGGCATCGGCCTGGTCTGCTCGCACGCGGGCGGCCTGGCCCCCCGCACCCGCCCGCACCGCGTCGCGTACGCCGACGTGGTCGCCGACGTCGTCCGGCACGTCACCGCCGAGGCCGAGCGCGCCGCCGCGCTCGGCGTCCCCCGCGACGCGATCCTCATCGACCCCGCCCACGACTTCGGCAAGAACACCCGGCACTCGCTGGAGATCACGCGCCGGCTGGACGAGCTGGCCGCCACCGGATGGCCGGTTTTGGTCGCGGTGTCCAACAAGGACTTCATCGGCGAGACGCTCGGCCGGCCCGTCGACAAGCGCGGCGTCGGCACGATGGCCGTGCTCGGCGTCTCGGCCCGCCTCGGCGCCCGCGTGTTCCGCGTCCACGACGTCGCCGGCGCCCGCCGCGCCCTCGCCGCCGTGGAGGCGCTGCTCGCCTAGCGCGCGGCCTCCGGCGGCTCGCCCGGCGCGCGGCCTCCGGTGCCCGGCGTTCAGCCGCGGCCTCTAGTGCGCGGCCTCGCGCTGGCGGGCGCGGTAGGCGGCCACGTGCATGCGGTTGCCGCACGTCCGGCTGTCGCAGTAGCGGCGGCAGCGGTTGCGCGACAGGTCGACCAGCACGCGCGAGCAGTCGGGCGCCTCGCACGTGCGCAGCCGGTCGAGCTCGTCCGCCGCCACCACGTACGCCAGGGCCATCCCGCAGTCGGCGGCCAGGTGCTCGCCCATCGGCGCGCCCGGCGCGAAGAAGTGCACGTGCCAGCCGTGCTCGTCGTGGTCGGTCAGGTGCGGGGTGGTGCGGACCTCGCCGACGATCTCGTTGATCAGCCGTACCGCCTCGGGGACCCGCGTCGCGCGGAACACCGCGTGGAACCGGGCCCGCAGGTCCAGCACCCGGGCGAGGTCGGCGTCGCCGAGCCGCTCCACGTCGCTGAACCGGTTGCGCTCGACGAACGCGTGCAGGCCCGCCAGGCCCGACAGCCCCTCCACGCCGGACGCCGCGGGGCCGGTGTTGATCAGATCGACGACGGTGGCGAGCGCGTGCTCGGTGTCATGAGTGAAGATCACGAGGACTCCAGTCTCGGGGGACCGGGGCCGCCGGGGGCCCGGCGCCGCGGCCGGGGCCGGAGCGCGACCCAGGATTCCCACCCTATGCCGCCCGGCCGTGATCGTCCGCGAACCCCGGCCAGGCCGCCGCGGGGACCCGCGCGGCGCGCGGCGGCGTCGGGCGGATCACGTCGCGCAGGCGGGTACGGGGACGCCGCGCTGGAGAGGATCAGGGCGTGGGGGAGGACCGGCTGCTCGTCGTGTTCCTGGTCATCGCCGTGGTGGTGCTGCTCGCGCGGACGCTGGCCGGGCGGCTCCGCGTGCCCGACGCGATCCTGCTCGTCGTCCTCGGGATCGCCGCCGGGTTCGTGCCCGGCCTGCCCAAGGTCGAGGTGTCGCCCGAGCTGGTGCTGTTCGGGTTCCTGCCGCCGCTGGTCTACCACGCCGCGTTCTTCACCGCGCCCCGCGAGGCCCGCGCCGACGCCGTCCCCATCTTCACCCTGGCGTTCGGCCTCACCACCGTCACCACGGTCGCCGTCGCGGCCACCGTCTGGGCGCTGCTGCCCGGCGCGGGCTGGGCCGCCGCGCTCGCGTTCGGCGCCGCCGTCGCCCCCACCGACGCGGTCGCGGCCACCTCCGTGCTCCAGCGGCTCGGCGCCCCGCCCCGCATGGTGACGATCCTGGAGGGCGAGAGCCTGATCAACGACGGCGTCGCGCTGACCATCTTCGGCCTCGCCGCCGAGGCGCTCGCCACCGGCTTCACGTTCGGGCACGGCGCCGCGCGGCTCGGCCAGGTCGTGGCGGGCGGCGTCGCGTACGGGCTGGCGGCCGGGTTCGTCATCCGCCGGATCCGGCGCCGCATCGAGGACCCCAGCAGCCAGATCATCGTCTCGCTCGTCACGCCGTACATCGCCTACATCCCCGCCGAGAACCTCGGCTTCTCCGGCGTCCTCGCCACCGTCACCGCCGGGTTCTACATCGGCACCAGGGGAGAGGGCGTGCTCCAGCCCGCGTCCCGCATGGTCGGCAGCGCGTTCTGGCGGATCCTGACGTTCCTCCTCGAATCGGCGCTGTTCGTCCTGCTCGGCCTGGAGATCCGGCAGGTGCTCCGCCACCCCGGCGGCCACTCCTGGGCCGAGATCCTGCTCACCGCCCTCGCCGTCTCCGCCGTCGCCATCGGCGTCCGCGTCGCCTGGCAGCTCGGCAACGGCCCGCTCGGCGACCTGCTGCCGGGCGGCCGGCGCGTCCAGCAGGGCCTCGGCCGGCGGCAGCGGCTGGTGATCGGCCTCGGCGGCATGCGCGGGGCGATCTCCCTCGCGCTCGCCCTGTCGCTCCCGGCCGCCGTCGGCCCCGAACGCGGCGTGCTCATCCTGCTGACCGCCCTGGTCGTCCTCGTCACCCTCGTCGGCCAGGCGCCGCTGCTGCCCGTCCTGCTGCGCCGCTTCGGGCTGATCGAGTCCGACCGGCGGCGCGTGGAGGCGATGACCGCCCGCAAGGCCGGGCTCCAGGCCGCCCTCACCCGCCTCGACGAGCTCGCCGAGGACGACGACCTCGACGACCAGACCGCCGACGCGTACCGCCAGATGCTCGAACTGCGGCTGGAACGCGTCCAGTACTTCCTGGAGGAGGACGAGCACGACGGCGAGCGGACGAGCCCGCCCAACAGCCGCCGCGTCCGCGCCGAGCTCGTCCGGGCGCAGCGCGCCAAACTGACGGCGCTCTACCGCAAGGGGAGGATCGGCGCGGAGACGCTCCGCGAGATCACCCGCGAGCTGGACTTCGAGGACCCGGTCGTGATCCGCCGGGCCCGCTCATGACCCCTGGAACGCGTGATGCCGGGACAGCGGGGGCGTGATGCCGGGAAGGCGGCGGCGGGGTGATGGTGGGAACGCGACGGCGGGGGCGCGATGCCGGGAAGGCGGCGGGGGGTGGCGCCGGGGACGCGCGAGGCGGGGGGCGCGCCGCCGGGAGCGTGCGGCGGCGGGGGCGCGGCGAGGAGGCCCGGGGGTCAGCGGGTGAAGCTGGGGTCGGCGACGACCGGGTAGAACGCGTCGGAGTGCTGGACGCGCATCGTCACCGTCGAGCCGTCCAGCGTGTAGTCCGCCTTCACCTGGCGGAACATCGAGTCGCACGCCCACGGGTTGTAGAGGCGGCCGACGGTGGCGCCGTAGCGCAGGTGCACCACGTCGTACCCGCCGGACGGCATCGCCTCCAGCGCGAGCCCGTCGGCCAGCGAGATCGGGAAGCGGAACTCCGCGGGGGCGTCCGGGCCGTGGATGACCGTGAGCAGGCGCATGCCGCCCGCCGTCGTCTGCGCGACGATGTCGGTGTCGACCTCGACGCCCACGAAGACCCGCAGGCTCGGCCGCAGCACCTGCGCGACGGTGTCGGCCGCGGCCACGTCGATCCCGAAGTGGATCCGCTGGCCGTCCTTGGTCGGCACCCAGACCCCGTCGCGGGCGCGCTGGCCCCAGGCGACCTCCGGGTTCTCCATCTCCTGCGGCTCGTTCTTGCCCCGGGCGACGAGGATCCTGGAGGCGGCGGTCATCGCCGCGGCAGCCCCGTCCCGTGCATGCCTCATGGCGGGCCCCCTCGCCTTCTTCCATCACATACGTGACATCACGCTGTTTCGGGTTTTACCACGGGGAAGCATGGCAGGGCCGTGCTCGGCCTGCATCCGGTCGCTTTGCGTCGTTCGCCCCGTGCGACGTTGGACCTTACACCACCCTTATCCGCCGTGGTCGGGCCCGTAACTAGGATGAACGGGTTCACGCGGTTCGCGGAGGAGTTGATCACGGCATGGCAGCGCAGGACCCGTCCGGCACGATCCGCATCGCCGAGCTGCCCCCGGACGAGCAGCGGCTCGTGCGCTCCACGCTCCGCCACGCGACCCCCCTGCACGACCTGCTGGGACTGGAGATCGTGGAGATCGGCGCCCGGCACGCGGTGCTGTCGATGCCCGTGCGCGAGGAGGCGTTCAACAGCACCGGCAACCTGCACGGCGGCGCGATCGCCACGCTCATCGACGTCGCGGCCGGCACGGCCGCCGCCCGCGGCAGCGGCTTCGAGCACGGCCGCCAGAGCCTCGTCACCGCCGACCTGCACGTCCGCTACCTGGGCCGCCCGCACGGCGAGGAGGTCTTCGCCCGCGCCGAGGTGCTCAAGACCGGCCGCCAGCTCGTCATCGTCGAGTGCCGCGTCACCGACGCCGAGGACCGCATCATCGCCGCCGCCGACTTCTCCATGATGATCGTCCCGCTGCGCCGCCCGCTGCGCCCGGTCGCCAACGCCAAGGACACCGATCCCGACCTCTGATCGGAAAACCTTTTGCGCCCGTCCGCGGATCCGCGCATCCTTGAGCGTGTCGAAAGGAAGGAAAGCGCGAAGGGGTGAGCCACCGGTTAGGCGGCTGGTCTCCAAAACCAGCGGAAAGTAGGTTCGACTCCTACCGCCCCTGCCGGACGATCGACGGGCCCGTGGTGTAACGGGAACACGACTGCCTTGCACGCAGCCGACCAGGGTTCGACTCCCTGCGGGTCCACGTAGTACAGCGCGCCGCGAGCATGACGGGAAATGCAGCGGACTCTTAATCCGTGGATCGGGGTTCGAGCCCCCGGCGGCGCACTGCGGGGAAAGGCTTGGAGGGTTGGCCGAACGGTAAGGCAGCGGTTTCGAAAACCGACGTCGAGGTGACACTCGAAGGGGTTCGACTCCCTTACCCTCCGCACCGCGAAAGCCGCCGCGACCCGTAATGCACAACGGGTCGCGGCGGCTTCTCCGCTTTTCCCGCGCCGGCCGTCCGCCGGTGCGGTGCTCGCGCCGTGGCCGGTTGCGGCCTAGAGGGCGGCGGCCGGGGCCAGGTCCGGGGACGCGGCGTTAACGGTCAGGGCGGCGAGGGTTTCGGACAGGCGGTCGAGGGACGAGGCGATCCAGGGCACCGTGGCCGGGTCCGGGGCGGCCAGGGCCGTGAGTCGCTGCTCGTCGTTCTCGCCGTACAGCAGGCTCGGCGCCACGCGCACCCGCAGGGCGTCCTCGGGCTCGCCGAACGCGCTGCCCGGCAGGACGCCCACTCCGTAACGTTCCAACAGCAGGCCCGTCAGCTCCGGGCAGGTGCGGACGCCGTGGGCCTCCCGCAGCGCGCCGCGGAGCGGGCCGAGGTCCGGGTAGACGTAGAAGGCCGCTTGTGGCCGGGTGACGCGCGCGCCCGCGGCGGCGAAGCGGTCCGCCACCGCGTTGGCGATGGCGGCGTGGAGGCGGCGGCTGCGGTCCACGTGCTCCAGCAGCTCCGGCGGCTCGGCGAACGCGTAGGCGGCGGCGTGCTGCATCGGCGCCGGCGGGCTCGACCAGATCTCGCTGGCGATCCCGAGGAGGCTCGCGCGCAGCTCGGCGCCGAACGGCCCGTCGGGCAGGCGGGCCACGCCGAGGCGCCATCCGCCCGCCGCCAGATGCTTGCTGAGCGCGGTCGTCACGACGGTGCGCTCGGGCGCGTACAGGGCCGGGGACGGGACGCGGGCCAGCGGGTCGTGCAGCAGGTCGGCGTAGATCTGATCGGAGACGATCACCAGGTCGTGCTCGCGGGCGACCTCGCACACGCGGCGGACGGTGCCCTCGGACGCCAGCGTGCCGGTCGGGTTGTCGGGCAGCGTGACGATCACGGCGCGCAGCGGGCGGCCCGCGGCGCGGGCGCGGACGGCCGCGTCGGCGAGCAGGGACGGGTTCGGCACGCCGCCCTCGCCCGGCGGCGTGGCGATCCGGACCGGCTCGGTGCCGACCAGGGCGCTCTGCGCGGCGTAGCTGACCCAGGACGGAGCCGGGACGGCCACGTCGCCGCCGAGCGCCATGAGCAGGCCGAACAGCAGGGGTTTGCTGCCCGGCCCGGCCACCACGAACGCGGGGTCGGTGGGCAGGCCGCGGCGGCTCCAGTAGCCGGCGGCGGCGGCGCGCAGGGCCGGCGAGCCGGCGACGGGACCGTAGCCGCCGCGCTCGGTGGCCGCGGCGAGCTCGCGCGCGAGCGCCGGATGTATCGGTATCCCGGCCTCTCCGAAGCCGAGCGGGAGCACCCGCATCCCCTCCCGGCGCTTGCGGGCGATCGCCTCGTTCACCGCGAGCGTCGGCGAGAGGGGCACCGGGCGGAGGACGGGCCGGGGCCGGGCGGGGGCGGGCTGGTTCTGGGCAGGCATCAATGCTCCATGGCATGGCGTGATGACGGTGTGTGACAGCGGGAATCCCCGTGGCGACCCGGCCGGGTTCGCTTAGATGCTTGCCCGCTTTCAGCATCATCACAAGCGAGTCTCAGCGATGGTGACCGTAAGCTGGAGTGATGCTGGAGGTTCGGAGGCTGCGCCTGCTGGCCGAGTTCGCCCGCCGGGGCAGCATCGCGGCGACCGCCGCCTCGCTCGGCTACACGCCCTCGGCGGTGTCCCAGCAGCTCGCCGCGCTGGAACGGGAGACGCGGGTGGCGCTGCTCGACCGCACCGCGCGCAGCGCCGAGCTGACCGACGCGGGACGCCGCCTCGCCGCCCGCGCCGAGGAGATCCTCACCCTGGTGGAGGCCGCCGAGGCGGAGCTGTTCGCCCAGTCCGACACCCCGATCGGACGGGTCGTGGTGACCTCGTTCCCGACGGCGGCGGTCGCGTTCGCCCCGGCGCTCGCGCACAGCCTGGCCGACCACCCGGGGCTGACGTTCGTCCTGCGGCAGACCCGGCCCGGGGACGGGGTGCGCCAGGTGCAGAGCGGCGAGGTCGACATCGCCCTGATCGACGACTGGACGGGCAAGGTCCCCGAGCAGTCGCCCGCCGCGCTGGAGTTCTTCCACCTGCGCCGCGACCCGCTGGTGCTGGTCGTCCCCGCCTCCCACCCCATGTCGGACCCGGAACGGCCCGTGGACCTCCAGGAGCTGCGGGAGGAGCCCTGGATGGCGGCGCCGCCGGGGGAGTTCTCCCGCCAGGCCGTGGAGCGGCTGCTCGACACCGTCGGGGGCGCGCGGCCCGTTCCGTGGGAGTTCGAGGGCCTGCACACGATCCTGAGCCTGGTGGCGCGGGGGATAGGGATCACCGCCGTGCCGGCCCTGGCGCTGGCGGCGGGCGACCAGGGCGTGGCCGTACGGAGCATTCCGGGGTGCACGCTGGCGCGCGAGGTGTACGCCGTCACGCGTACCGCGAGCGTCCGCCGCCCGTCGGTGGCGGTGACCCTGCGCGCCATCTACGCCGCCGCGCAAGAGCCCTATCCGGCGCAGTCGATCGCCGACGCCGGAACGCCGCCGTTCCCCCCGAGGCCCCGGCCGGACGGGCGGTCCCCGGACGGCCGGCCTGCGGACGGGCGGTCCCCGGGCGGGCGGCCCGCGGGCGGCGGGGCTCAGGAGTAGTCGAACCAGCCCTGCATCTTGGCGCCGAACATCATGTCGCCCGAGATCTTGATCTTGCCGGTCATCACGCCGGTGACGCCGTTGAGCTCGCCGGCGCAGAGCCGCAGGAGGTTCGGCAGGGTCATGCCGAGGACGACCTTGGCCCGTTCCGGGGCGCCCCGGCCGCCCTCGGCGCGGCCGTCGGCGATCACCAGCCGGTACGTGCGGGTGCCGTCCGGCGTGCCGATGTTCCACTGCACCGCCCCGCCGTCCTTGCCGGCCTTCTCCGGGACGAACCGCGTGCCCATCAGGCCGAAGATCCGGTCGAGCACGGCGTCCACGCCGATCTCGGCGGCGAACTGGGTGATGACCTCGTCGTCCACCCCGTCGGCCGCGAGCAGCTCCCGCAGCTCCTCGGGGGTGCCGACGGCGTTCAGCATGTCCTGCGGCCCGCCCTGGCCTCCGGCCTCCGGCGTCGTCGTCCCGCCCATCCGCGCCTCCTCGTCTCGGCGCCCCGCCGGGAGGCCGCGGCGCCTGTAGCAGAACTGTTCAATGGGGCGTCCAATAGCGTCAAGGGGGCGCGGGCCGGTGTTCTGGCCGATCCTGCGGGAACGAGCACGGGACGGCGCCCGGAGGGCCGCTTCTCATCACCGGGTGCTCAAAAGCGGCACGGCCAGGGCCGTCCGGCCCGGCGCTGGCCGCATCCGGCCGGGGCCCCGGCCCCGGCGGCCACCGGTTTCCAGCCAAGAGGGACGAACCGCATGGGCCACGCTCGATCCTCACGTACCGTGGGGCGGGTCGTGACCACCTCCCAGTCCGATCACACCGAAGCGGGGGCGCAGCGCTCGATGGACCAGCACCACCACGCGTTCGAACTGCCAAGGATCCCGGAACTGCTGCGGCACGCGCTGCCGCGGTTCGTGGAGGGCGTGATCGCGCCCGTCGCGGTGTTCTACGCCGCGTTCGCGCTCATGGGCCTGAACGGCGGGCTGGCGGCGGCGGTCGCGTGGGTGTACGGCGGCCTCGGCTGGCGGCTGTTCCGCGGGCACGGGATCTCGGCGACGCTGGTGCTCGCCGCGCTCGGCGTCACGGCCAGGGCCGGGCTCGCCGCGTTCACCCACAGCGCGGTGATCTACTTCCTCCAGCCGACGCTCGGGACGCTCCTGGTCGGCATGGCGTTCCTCGCCTCGGTGCCGCTGCGCCGCCCGCTCGCACAGAAGCTCGCGACCGACATGGTGCCGATGCCCGAGGCGTTCCTGGCGCACACGCGGGTCCGGCAGTTCTTCCTGCGGATCTCGCTGCTGTGGTCGATGGTGCTCTTCGCGAACGTCACGCTCAGCCTCTGGATGCTGTTCAACCAGTCGATCGGTATGTACCTGTGGGTCCGCACGGGCGCGGTCGCGGCGCTCGGCGCCGCCGCGGTCGGCGTCTCGGTCTGGGGCTTCAAGCGCTGCATGCGCCACGTCAGCCGCGAGCGCGCCGCCGTCGGGGCCCTCGCCGCCTGACGCCCCGGGCCTCCGCCGCGTGGCGTCCGGGGCTCCCGTCGCGCCGCGTCCGGGGGCTCGCCGCGTGACGTTCGGGGATCTTTCGCCTGAAACCGGCGGCTTTACCTTCGGTCCCTGAACTTTCCTCCCGTTCCGTACGTCTCCCAAGGTCAGATAGATTCATCGCACACGGGGTGAATCTTGGGGATACGGGAGATTTTGTGAGCGTCAAGGGTCGTTTCGGATTGGCGGTGACCGGCGGGGCCGGCGCGGTGCTCGTGCTCGTGAGCGGTTGCAGCGGGAGCGACGACGGCAAGGGAGAGCTGGCCTCCGGCCGCGAGAGCACGGTGACGATCACGCCGGGCAACGGCGCGGCCTCCGTGAAGCCCGACGGGCCGATCGAGGTCAGGGCCTCCGACGGCACGCTGGAGAACGTGACCGTCCAGGGCAGCAAGGGCGCGACGGTCACCGGGCGGCTGTCGGCCGACCGCAAGCAGTGGCGCTCGGACCGCACCCTCGTCCCGGGCGCGACCTACACCGTCACCGCGCAGGGCAAGAGCGACGGCAAGCAGATCTCGGCGACCAGCCGGTTCACCACGCTGAAGCCGTCCAAGACGCTGTCGGTGGTCGACGTGACGCCGAACCTCAAGGGCGAGAAGGTCGGCGTCGGCATGCCGATCATCCTGCGCTTCAACCGCGCGGTGACCGACAAGGCCGCCGTGGAGCGGGCCCTGAAGGTCACGCCGGACAAGCCGGTCGAGGGCGCGTGGCGCTGGGTCGGGTCCGACCAGGTCATCTACCGCACCAAGACGTACTGGCAGCCGCACCAGAAGATCCGCTTCCAGGCGGCGCTCGCCGGGGTGAACGCGGGCGGCGGCGCGTACGGGACCAAGGACGTCGACGAGACGATCACGATCGGCGCCAAGCAGATCACGACCGGCAGCATCAGCGGGCACCACATGACGGTCCGCCGGGACGGCCGCAAGCTGCGCACGATCCCGTTCAGCGCGGGCAACGGGCAGACCCGGGAGTTCACCACCACCAGCGGCGTCCACCTGCTGATGGGCAAGGAGAACCCCGTGACGATGGTGTCGCCCGGCCGCAAGCCCGGCGACCCCGGCTACTACAAGACCGTGGTCAACTACGGCGTCCGGTTCTCCAACAGCGGCGAGTACACGCACTCGATGCCGTCCACGGTGGGCGTGCAGGGCAGCGCGAACGTCAGCCACGGCTGCCTGAACCTGAGCCCGTCGAACGCCAAGTGGTACTACGACATCATGCAGCGCGGCGACGTGCTCAAGCTGACCGGCAGCGACCGCGAGGTGGAGCCCGACAACGGCTGGAGCTACTGGCAGATGCCGTGGTCCAAGTGGAAGAAGGGCAGCGCGCTGAGCTGACCCCGCACCCGTCCCCCGGCGCGACCCGCGGGGCCCGTCGCGGGCCCGCGCGGGCCGCGCCGGTCGGTGCCCGCTTGCAACGCTTTGATCTCGGAGACCGGTGAATCCGCCGGTCGTGCCGTCATCAACGACTTTTGTCGCTAATGTCTCCCTGGTAACGGTGGGGTCTGGGGAGGTTGAACGGTGCAGCGGAGGGTTACCGCGGGTGTTCGGGCGGGCACGGGACTGGCGGGGGCCGTGCTGCTCTTCGCGACGGCCTGTTCCAGCGGCGAGGACGGCGACGGCGCGACCGTCGCCGGCAAGGGCGACGCCAACGCCCCCCAGGTGACGGTGAACCCGGGCAACGGCGACGGCAAGGCCAGGCCCGAGGCGGGCGTGGTCGTCACGGCCAGCGGCGGCACCCTGGAGCAGGTCACGCTCACCCGCAAGGGCAAGCCGGTGGAGGGCGCGCTGTCCGCCGACAAGACGAGCTGGCGGTCGCGCACGCTGCGCCCGAGCTCGCAGTACCGGGTGGACGCGGTCGCCAAGAGCCCCAAGGGCAAGACGACCACCGTGTCCAGCACGTTCAGCACGCTGAAGCCGGCGAGCAAGCTGGAGATCACCGACGTCACCCCCAACCAGAACGAGAAGGTCGGCGTCGGCATGCCGATCCAGGTGACGTTCAACCGCGCCGTCGGCGACCGCAAGGCCGTCGAGCGCGCCCTGGAGGTCAGGTCCACCAAGCCCGCGACCGGCGCCTGGTACTGGGTCAGCGACACCCAGGTGATCTTCCGCACCAAGAACGGGCAGTACTGGCAGCCCAACCAGAGCGTCACGTTCAAGGCCAGGCTGGCCGGGGTGAAGGCGGGCAAGCGCACCTACGGCGTCGCCGACACCACGCGGAAGTTCCGGATCGGCAACGCGCACATCATCACCGCGAGCACCAAGACCCACCGGCTGACCGTCAAGAGCAACGGCAAGAAGGTCAAGAGCTGGGGGATCAGCGCGGGGCGCGGCGGCCGGGTCGTGAACGGGGTCGACACGTTCCTCACCACGAGCGGCGTCCACCTCACCATGGGCAAGGAGAACCCGGCGATCATGACGTCGGAGTGGATGGGCGTCAAGCCGGACGACAAGAAGAACGGCGGCTACAAGGAAGTCATCCCGTTCGCGGTGCGGATCTCCAACAGCGGCGAGTACATCCACTCGATGGCGTCCACCACGTGGGCCCAGGGCCGGCAGAACGTCAGCCACGGCTGCCTCAACTCGCCGCCCTCCGCCGCCCAGTGGTTCTACAACTGGTCGTACCGGGGCGACGTCGTCGTCATCACCGGCAGCAAGCGCAAGCTCGCCTGGGACAACGGCTGGAGCTACTTCCAGATGCCGTGGAGCAAGTGGGTCAAGGGCAGCGCCCTCGACCGCACCGTCACCACCGGCTGACCGCCCGCGCCCCGTTGCGCGGCGCCCGATCGTGGGAACATGCCAGAGGTGGCGGCGCTTCTGGCTGATCGGGGACCGGATGACCGACGGGGCGGGAAAACCGGCCGTACTCGCGAGGCTCCGCCGCGCCCGCAGACCGGCGCACTGGGCCGTGCGGCGCGGCGCGCTCTGGGCGGCGCGCCCCTACGTCCGCGCGGGCCGCTCCCCGGCGCCCCCGGGTGAACGGCGGCGCGTGCGGGTCCTGCTCATGCACGCGAACGGCACGGGCGGCACGATCCGCACCGTCCTGAACCTGTGCGGCCACCTCGCCGCCGAGCACGACATCGAGATCCTCAGCGTGCTCCGTGCGCGCCGCGAGCCGTTCTTCCCGATGCCCGCCGGGGTGAGGGTGACGGTCGCCGACGACCGCCTCGCGCCGCGCGGGCGGGTCCCGCGCGCCCTGGCGCGGCTGCCGAGCGTCCTGACCCCGGTGGACGAGGCGTCGTTCCGCCGGATGAACCTCTGGACCGACCTGTGCCTGCTGCGCGCCCTGCGCGTCGGGCCGCCGCCGCACGTGCTGGTCGGGACGCGGCCGTCGCTCAACCTGCTGATCGCCGAGCTGGCCCCGCGCTCCGTCGCGACGGTCGGGCAGGACCACGCGAACCTGCGCGGCTACCGCGACCGGCTGCGCGCGGAGATCGTCCGCCGGTACCCGCGGCTGGCGGTGGTGTCCGCGCTGACCGAACGGACCCGCGCCGACTACGCCGGGGCCCTGGCGGGCACGCCCGCGCGGGTCGTCCGGATCCCGAACGCCGTCCCGGCGCTGGTCGGCGGCCCCTCGCCCCGCGAGGCCAAGGTGGTGCTGGCCGCGGGGCGGCTCGTCCGGGGGAAGGGGTTCGACCTGCTCGTGCGGGCGTTCGAGCCGCTCGCCGCCGAGCACCCCGACTGGACGCTGCGCATCTTCGGCGGCGGCGACCAGCACGCGAGGCTCAAGGCCGAGATCGCCGGCCGCGGCCTCGCCGGGCGGGTCGAGCTGCGCGCCCGCACCCCGAGCCTCGCGGGCGAGATGGAGCGGGCCTCGATCTACGCGCTGTCCTCGCGCCGCGAGGGCCTGCCGATGGTCGTGCTGGAGGCGATGGCGAAGGGGCTGCCCGTCGTCGCGTTCGACTGCCCGACCGGCCCCGCCGAGCTGATCACGCCCGGCCGCGACGGGCTGCTCGTCCCGCCCGGCGACGTCGGCGCGCTGACCGCCGCGCTCCGCGAGCTGATCGAGGACCCGGGCCTGCGCGACCGCCTCGGCGAGGAGGCGCGCCGCTCGGCCCGGGCCTACGATCTGGACCGCGTCGGCCCGGCCTGGTCGGACGTCCTGCGCGGCCTGTGAGGGCTACCGCGCCTCGGCGGCGAGCAGGTCCTGGAGCTCGCGGACGGCCGTGCGCAGGTGCCCGGCGAACGCGTGCATCGCCCCGGCCACCGCCCGCGGGGTGCTGAGGTAGACGTTGAACCGGTCGGGGAGCAGGACGTACGCGACGCCGATGCACTTGTCGCTGGTCGCGCCGAAGCCGAAGTAGCGGATGTTGACCGACGGCGCGGAGCTGGTGCTCAGGTAGTCGTCGCGCATCGTGACCCACCCCGGGCTGCGGTAGAGCGCGGGCTCTTCGGTGACGCCGAGCTCCGCGCCCCGCCGCTTCTGGATGAGCTGGAGCTCCCACAGGTGCTGCTCGGGCGCCCGGCCCGCCTGGCAGTCCTTCGCCCGGCGCACGTGCGCGTCCGCCGCCGCGCGGAACGCCGCGAGCCGTTCGGCCGCGCCCGCGCCCGGGTCGTCCATGGCGGCGACGAACGCGAGGACCTCGGGCGTGACGACGCGCATGGCCTCGGTGCGGCCGTTGCGGTACTGCCGGGTGGCGATCGACTCGTACGTGGCGCCGGTGACGCCCTTGGCGCGCTTGTGCGCGAGCTGGTAGGCCATCTGCACGAACGCGTCGGGCGAGGTCCGCAGCGCCTTGGCCCGGTCGCCGCCGAAGTCGTCGAACGACACCGTCGCGGTGGCGGTGGCCGCGGCGTAGGCGTCGAACGCGTCGGCCGCCGCGCCGATGGAGGCGCGCAGCTCGTCGCTCAGCACGAACTCGATCGGCGCCGACTCCGGGACGCCCTGCGGGGTGGCCTCGGGCTCGGCGGCCATCACCGCGTCCACGAAGCTGAGCACGGTGGTGCCGTCCAGGCCGCAGTGCTCGACGTTGATCCCGGCGGTGCCGTCGCCGTAGACCACGAACGACACGGCCTTGTCGAACCAGCGGTCGCCGCCGTCGCCGTGCAGCAGCCCGTCGCACGCCGCGAGGTCGCCGTCCGGGACCAGGTCCTCCAGGCACACGCAGAACAGCGCGGTCTCGATCTCGTCCAGCGCGGCGGCGTTGCGGGGGTGCAGGGCGAGCAGCGCCTCGCGGTCGGCGGCCCACTCGGCGCGCGCCTTGGTGGTGAGGTGGCCGGGGCTGGTGTCGCGCTCGGCGCGCCCCGCGGCGCCCTGCATGATCTTCCGCAGTCCCGCCTCCAGCTCGTCGGCGGTGTGCGGGAGGCCCCCGGCGCCGAGGACGTCCATCCGGTGCGCGCGGCCGCGGTGGAACACCACGATGTGCCGCGCCCGCGACGGCCCCGGCCACGCGTCGGTGTACGGGGCGCGGACGGTGTCCTGCACCGCGCCGGGGATGCGGGTGGTGGAGAACAGGTACTTGTTCTGCTCCATCGACAGCGGCCGGCCGCGCTGCACGATCGGCGGCACGCGCTCGCCGTCCAGCCTGGCCTTGTAGTCGACGGCTCCGGCGATCAGGCTCGCCGCCCGTTCCACTTGGCCCTGGCCGGTGTCCTTGAACAGGAAGAAGAAGTTGGCGTTCAGGGCGATGCGGTCGCGGCGGCCGAGGTAGCGGTACGGCCAGAACGTGTCGAGCCAGCTCCGGACGCCCTCGCTCGCGTCGTAGCGCTCCAGCGCGGCGTGCAGCACCGGGCCGGGGCCGTCCGGGGCGGCGAACGCGGCGGCGGCGGCCTCCGTCTCGGCCAGCTCCTCGGCGGTGAGCAGCGGCGCGCACCACTCCAGGAGCCGCGCGCGGCTCTCGTCGAGCGTGGGCAGCGGGACCCGGGGCAGACCGTCCTCGTTGCCGAAGGTGGACGTGGACGGCGTTCCTTGACTGCTGTTCAATTCATTCCTCGTGGTGGGTGTGGTCGGCGGCGGGACGACTCGGGGCGTCACCGGCCGGGCTCCGCGCCGTCGCGCGGCCGGGAGACGAAGAGCTGCGCGTAGAACCATCCTTCGCTCTCCAGCCCCCGCGGGTCCACGCCCACGGACGCCAGCCTCTCCAGGACGAGCGACCGCTCCTGCGCGTCGGCGAACCTGCGCTGCCGGAACGCGCCGCCGAGCCGGACGGTCTCGTAGCCCGCGGCGGCCAGCACCTCCGCGACCGGCCCGAACGGGAACATCCGCAGCACGAAGTGTGCCATCCAGGGCCTGCGGTCGCCGTGCGCCGCGACGACGCGGCCGATGGTCCGCTCGGTGACGTAGCCGACGCAGCCGGTCGACACGACCAGGTCGGCCGAGGCGAGCGTCTCGCGCTGCGGCCCGGTCGGGTCGTCGTTCTCCAGGTCGGCGTGCACGGCGGCGTCGAGGAAGCCCGCGTCCAGGGCGTAGTCGAGGGCGGGGCCGGAGGAGTCGAGGCCGACGAAGCGGACGGCGCCCGCCGCGGCGCTCGACCCGACCAGCTCGCGGTCGCGCTCCAGCAGGTCGTCGCGGGTGCGGGCGGACGGGTCGCAGTACCGCTCGTACAGCGCGTCCATGGTCGTGTCGCACTTCGCCAGCGCCGCGTTGATCCCGTACGAGCAGCCGATGTCGAGGACCGTCGGGACGGGGACGCCCCGCGCCTCGCGGAACTCGCGGACCAGGTCGGCGAAGTGGGGTTTGGCGAGCTGGGGGATGGTGTAGCCGAGTTCGCGGAGGGTGCCGAAGTAGTCGCGCGGGTCGGGCTGGGTGTAGATGTGGTCGAGCGAGATCTTCCCGGTGGTGTCGACGCGCATGGTCGTCTGTCCTCTCAGGGCGCGGATCAAGCGATGGATCGAGGGCGGGCTCGGATCACTCGCCTGGAGCTCCTAGTCCAGGAGGCGGTCGACGCGTACGGCGCGCCGCTCGGCGGCGAGGTGCTCGGGCAGCACGCGGCCGAAGAGCTGCCGGGTGCGGGCGACGCTGCCGACCACGCCGGGCCGCTCGCTGTAGGCGAAGATCGCCGAGTGCCGGGCCGTGCCGCCCTCGACGGGGCTGACGCGGTGCAGCGAGTAGCGGCCGCGGAAGAGCTGGAGGTCGCCGGGGCGCAGCCGGAGGCGGCGCACGAGGCGCCCGCCGCGGCCGGCCAGCACGTCCCGCACGTCGCCGAAGTTCTCCGATCCGGCCGAACGGATTCCGGGGCAGTACTCGAATTCGCCGCCGCCCGCGGCCTCCTGGGTGAGCATGCTGACGGTGAACTCGTTGGTGTCGAAATGCCACGGGTGGGCCATGCCGGGATTGACGACGTTGAGGCACAGCCCGGACAGCGGATCGGCCAGTTCGTGCAGGCGGGGAAGGTCGAAGCAGGCGGCCGTGAAACGCTGGAAGAGTTCACTCGAATAGAGCCGGTGGACGATGAAGTCCTCGGGAATGAGATCGCGGGCGACAAAGGCGTTGCCGCGTTCGAACGTGATGCGCCCGGGGTGGTCGGCGGGCAGCGCCGGGTCGGCCGCGATGTTGTAGACGTTGACGGTCTCCACGTCGTAGTGCGCCTGCGGCGCGATCTTCGCGCCCTCCCGCCGCAGCTCGTCCCGGAGGGCGGGCCTGATGAAGTCGGGAAGGACGCTGCACCCGGTCTCGCGCAGCTCGCGCCGGGCGCGGGCGAGCACCGCGCGCAGGGCGGCGCCCTCCGGTTCAGCCAGGGGATAGCGGCCGGTGTCGACGATCTGTTCCACCGGTCCGGCTTCCGATGTGCTCATGAGAATCCTCTCACCACGAGGTGAACCTCAGACGGGTTCTAGCACATGCGAAGTTGGCAATTCGGTGCGGTGTCGCGGCGTTCCAGATTCGGGCGGAACTCTGGTTTGACGTCGTGACCTGTGGATTTATTCGTGACTTCCCGTGACGGCCGTGTCACTCCGGTGATTCGATGTGTTCTATATCACCATTCTAGGCGTGCAGGGCGAGGTACGGCGCGAGCAGCAGCAGCGTCGCCGCGAGCGCGAACGTGAGCCGCCGCGCGGGCACCGCGTGCGCGATCCGCCACCCGGCGATGACGCCCGCCAGTTCCGGAACGCCGACCAGCGCGGCCAGCCTCCAGTCGATCGCGCCGTGCAGCGCGTAGCCGGCCGTCCCGACGCTCGCGATCACCACCGACTGCGCCTGGGCGGCGGCGAGCGCCCGCAGCACCGGCACGCGCAGGACGACCAGGACGGGCACGCTCAGCATCGGCCCGCCCAGCCCGAACAGCCCCGCCGCGGCGGCCACCCCCAGCCCGACGAGCGCCGCCGCCCAGCCCGGCAGCCGCGCCGCCCCCGCGCCCGCCTCCGTCTCCGCGCCGCCGTCCGCGCGGGCGGCCTTCTCGGCGGCGGCCACGCGCCGTTCGCGCGCCCACACCAGCACTCCCGTGACCGCGACGGCCGACGCGAGCAGGATCCCGAACGCCCGGCCGGTGACCGCGGTGTTGAACTGCACGCCGAGGGGCGTCCCGACCAGCGCGGCGACCGCGAGGATCACCGCCGTGCGCCGCGTCTCGGGCTCGCGGAGCTGGCCGGACCGGGTGTACGCGGCGGTGCCGAGCGCGCCGGTCGCGACGTGGGTGGCGATGGCCGTGCCGGCGACCCCGGCGGGGAGAGCCCGGTCAGCAGGAACATCCCGATCGTCGGCAGCACGCCGCCGGGCCCGACCGCGGTGATCCCGATCCCGCCCACAAGCCCGAACAGCGCCAGCAGAGCCAGCGTCAGCGGATCGCCCATCAGCCCATCCCCCCGGCGCCGCCACCGGACTCCGCGGGGCCCGCGCCAGGAGCCGCGCGGGGAGCGGTGCCGGGAGCCGGGGCGGGGGAGCGGGGCAGCAGGGCGTGCAGGGCGAGGCGGTCGGCCCGGACGCGCAGGGACTCGGCGTCGACGGGGCGTCCGTCCGCGAGGCGGGTGAGCCGGTCGATCGCGAAGACCGCCGCGCCGGGCGGGACCTCCAGCAGCGCGGCGGTGTCGGGGTCGGCGTTGACGGCGTGCACGGTGACCTCGGCGGCCCCGAGCATCGCCCCGGTGACCTCCTCGATGAGGCCGAACACGTCGCGGCGGGCGAGGTCGCGCTCCAGCAGCGGACGGCCGATGTCGGCGGTGAGCCAGGTGGTGTCGAGCGACAGCGGATGGCCGCCGAGGCGGCGGAGCCGTTCGAGGTGCACCGCCTCGTCGCCGGGCGCGAGCCCGAGCCGCTGCGCGATCGCCTCCGGCGGGCGCGGGACGACCCGCGCGGCCCGGACCTCGTTGGTGACCTCGCCGTACCCCGTCAGCGTCTCGGCGAGGCCCGCGAGCCGGTCCAGGCCGTGCCCGTACTTCGGCGTGACGACCGTGGTGCCGACGCCGCGCCGCCGGACGATCAGGCCCTCCTCGCGCAGCAGCCCGAGCGCCTCGCGCACCGCGTTGCGGGAGGCGTCCAGCCGGCGGCCGAGGACGCGCTCGTCCGGCAGGACGCCGCCCTCGAACGCCCCGGCGGTGATCTGCTGGCGCAGGACGTCGGCCACCTGCCTGGCCCGCTCCGCCCGCGGCCGGGACGACACCCAGCGGGCGTCCCCTCGCCTCATCGGCACCCCCTCGTCACGGCGTGCCGGACGGGTCTCCGGCACGCCGCGCACGCTACCCGGCGGGTGTTACGCCAGAGTTACGCCACCTGCTCTGACCTGCACAGGCGCGCGGCCAGGGGGTTTCGAGGGGGTACGGGCGCAACGCCACCGGGTCAGGGCCGGCGGGTGTCGAGGACGTCCCACTGGTTCGGCAGGCCGAGCCTGTAGCGGACCTTGTCGTTCGCCCGCTCCAGCGCGAACAGCGGCGTCTCGTACAGCTCGTGGACGTCGCACCTGGACTCGCGGGAGCCCGCCGCGTCCAGCAGCGCGTTGACGGCCTGCCGGGCGCCCTGGTTGGCGCCCTCCATCGTGGTGACGTTGATGGGCGTCCTCACCCAGTCGCCCGCCAGGAACAGGTTGGGGATGCCCGTACGGGAGCCGGGGCGCAGCTTCCACGACCCCGGGTGCTGGATGAACAGCGGCGTCTCGTTGGTGAGCCCGCCCGACCCGTCCGGCACCATCGCCGGGTCCATGAACCACGAGTGCAGCATGTCGTCGGTGAGGACCTGCCTCCCGGTGTCGTTGAGGTGCGCCTTCATCACCTTCCACGTCTCGGCGGCGATCTCGGCGCGGGTGCAGTCCTTGGCCTTCTTCTTGAGGAAGTTCCCCTCGGTGAACCAGTCGGACAGGATCACCGACAGGCAGTCCCTCACCGTCCCGTCGCCGTAGGTGGAGAAGTCGCGCTTCCAGAACTGCGCCTGGCTGATCGACGTCAACGCCCAGTTGGACTCCATGAAGTTCACGTGGCCCGGCGCGAGCGGCACCTCCTTCCTGAGGAAGAACTGGAGGCCGACCATCCAGTCGGTGCGCAGGCTCCTGATGCTCGCCAGCTTCGGGTCGGCGGCCAGAACGGCGGGGCTGAGCAGCCTCACCGCGCGCTCGCACGGCATCGCCACGACGAACCAGTCGGCGGAGACCGTGGACGAGGCGCCCTTTGCGTCGGTGACGCCCGCGCCGGTGACCCTCCCGCCGGACACCTGGAGCGAGTCGACGTTGAAGCCGACCTCGAACGTGACGCCGAGGCGCCTCAGGTGCGCGACCCAGGGGTCGAGCCACATCTCGCCGGTCGAGCCGTTCAGCACCCGGTCGACCGACGAGCCCGGCTCGTTGCCGAGGCCGAGGATGCTCCACACGGTCGCCTCGCCGACCAGGCCGATCGAGTGCGTGCTGGCGTCCTTGGACTTGGTCGCGGCGAGGTTGCGGATCACGCCGTCGGCGAGCAGCTTGTTGTACTCGTCGGAGAAGCGGTCGGCGCGGATGTAGTCGGCCCAGGTGAGGCCGTCCCACTGGCCGAGCCGCCGCTCGCCGCTGCTCGTGACGTACACCAGCAGCTTCTGCGCGGCGAACGTCGCCTCGCCGAGCGACAGCCGCCCGACCGTCTGGAGCCCCGCGACGATCGTCGCCGAGAAGCTCGCCAGGTCGTAGATCCTCGGGTCCGGCGGCAGCGGGAACGGGAACGGCGCCGTCAGGTCCTCGCGCCCGCCCGCGCGCGCCATCATGTACGCGGTCGCGCGCGTCAGGTTGCCCCAGCAGCCGTCGGCGTTGCCGGGGAACGGCGTGCGCCGCATCGTGTCGGTCAGGTCGAAGTAGAAGCCCGGGAAGAACCGGAAGCCGTGCTCGCCCGGCAGGTCGAGCCGGCCGCCGGTCCCGGTGCCGGGCGGGAAGACGCTGCGGGCCTTGCCGCCGAGGGTGTCGCGCTCGTACACGGTGACCCGGAAGCCGCGCTCGGCCAGCTCGTGCGCCGCGGACAGGCCCGCGACGCCGCCGCCGAGCACCGCCACCCTGCCGCCCGCCGCCGCGCGGGACGGCGCGGCGCCGAGGGCCGTCGCGCCGGTCGCCGCCGCGGCGGCGACGGCCGCGTCCCGCAGGAACCGGCGCCGCGACCTCCCCTCCACACCCCGCCCCTCGTGCGCGGAGTGCGCGGTGTGCTGGCCGCGCCCGTCATGCGCGGTGTGCGCGGTGTGCGTGCTGGGCGCGCCGTGTGCGTCGTGCCCGTCGTGCCCGTCGTGCGCGGTGTGCGTACCGGGCGCGCCGTGCGCGGTGTGCGCGCCGTGTCCGTCGTGCGTGCCGGGCGACCTTCGCTCGTCGCGCTCGCGGTGCTCGCTCATCCCGACTCCTTGCCGTCCCAGCGTGCTGGGACCACTGGGGTCCGGCCTCCCCGAGCCGTCCGGACCAGACCGTTCGGAAGCCCTGGCCAGGGTGCGCACGGGAGGCCGCCGCGGGCCGCGCGGCGGCGC
Organism: Actinomadura sp. J1-007; assembly: GCF_009793335.1. Taxonomy (GTDB): domain Bacteria; phylum Actinomycetota; class Actinomycetes; order Streptosporangiales; family Streptosporangiaceae; genus Spirillospora; species Spirillospora yumaensis. The sequence continues at coordinate 1,093,093 of NZ_WING01000002.1, forward strand.
GGATCGTCCGTGCTGAGTCGGTTGTAACACGGTATTGACAGACTGCCAACAAGGATTGGCGGCTCGTTAGTGGCCGGGTGCGGCGCCCTGGAATCCGGCCTATGCCGTCCCGCGGCCGGGGCTTGATCGCGGCGCGGGGCGCGTGCTCATACTGGGGGCCGTGCCGATCCTCCGACGCGACCGTTCCCTGTCCCGGACCGCGACGCTCGCCGCCGCCCTCGCCCTCGCCCTCTCGGTCGCCGCGCCGCCGGCGTCCGCTGAGGCCGGGTCCCCCTTGCAGAAGGCCCTCGACGGCGTGGTGGCCGCGGGTGCGCCCGGAGCCGTCGCCGAGTTCCAGGGCGAACGCGGCGTCTGGCGCGGTGCCAGCGGCGTCGCGGACGTCCGCTCGCCCCGTCCGCCGGACCCGCGCTCTCACTGGCGCATCGCGAGCATCACCAAGACGTTCACCGCGACCGTGACGCTCCAGCTCGCCGGCGAGGGCCGGATCGGCCTGGACGACCCGGTCGGCCGGTACCTGCCCGGCCTGCTGCCGGACGGCGACCGCATCACCGTCCGGATGCTCCTCCAGCACACCGCCGGGACGTACAACTACGTGGCCGACCTGCTCGGCACGCCGCAGCAGGTGCGCGACACCTACCGGACGACGTACCGGCCCGCCGACCTCGTCGGCATCGCCAACGCGCACGGGCCCGCCTTCCCGCCAGGGGAGCGCTGGGCGTACGACAACACCGGGTACATCGTGCTCGGGATGCTGATCGAGAAGGTCACCGGCCGCCCGCGGACCGGGTCGTCACCGACCGGATCGTCCGCCCGCTCGGCCTCGCGCACACCCGCTTCCCCGTGACCGGCACGCGGCTGCCGCGCCCGCGCCTGCACGGCTACTTCCCGGACGAGCGGGGACGGCCCGAGGACATCACGGCCGCGAACCCGTCCAGCGGATGGACGACCGGCGCGATGATCTCCAACGCGGCCGACCTCAACGCGTTCCTCCGCGCGCTGCTCGGCGGGCGCCTGCTGCCGCCGCGGCTGCTCGCCGAGATGAGGCGGACGGTCCGGGCGGAGGACGCGACGCGCGGGTACGGCCTCGGGCTGCGCCGCAACGAGCTGCCCTGCGGCCGTACGGTCTGGGGCAACATCGGCATCGCGTTCGGCTACACGACCTACGCCTTCCAGGACGGGCGGCGCGCGCTGACGGTGGTCGGGAGCCTCGCCGGGCCGCCCGACTGGAGCAGGCTGGAACCGGCGCTGAGCCGCGTCCTGACCACGGCGTTCTGCTGAGCGGCCCCGCCTTGACGGCCCGCGCCGCTCCCGCTTAATTTGTCATCCAAATATTTGGCGTCAAAGCATCGGAGGCCACTGATGAGCGACTACCCCGCCTACGCCCCGTCTGAGGAGCATGAGCTGCTGCGGGCGACGGTGCGTGAGCTTGCTGATGCCAGGATCGCGCCGTTCGCTGCGGTGGTGGATGAGGAGGGGCGGTTTCCGCGGGAGGCGTTGGAGGCGTTGGTGGGGGCGGGGTTGCATGCGGTGCATGTGCCGGAGGTGTTCGGGGGTGCGGGGGCGGATGCGTTGGCGACGGTGATCGTGATCGAGGAGGTCGCGCGGGCGTGTGCGTCCTCGTCGTTGATCCCGGCGGTGAACAAGCTGGGCACGGTGCCGGTGCTGCTGGCCGGGTCGCAGGAGCTGAAGGCCAAGTATCTGGGGCCGGTGGCGCGGGGGGAGGCGATGTTCTCCTATGCGCTGTCGGAGGCGGAGGCGGGGTCGGACGCGGCGGCGATGCGGACGCGTGCGGTGCGTGATGGTGATGGGTGGGTGTTGAACGGCGCGAAGATGTGGATCACCAATGCGGGGGTGTCGGAGTTCTACACGGTGATGGCGGTGACCGAGCCGGGGGTGGGGGCGCGGGGGATTTCGGCGTTCGTGGTGGAGAAGGGCGATGCGGGGGTGTCGTTCGGGCCGAAGGAGCGCAAGTTGGGGATCAAGGGGTCGCCGACGCGTCAGGTGATCTTGGAGGATGTGCGGATTCCGGGTGATCGGTTGATCGGTGCGGAGGGGTCGGGTTTCAAGACGGCGTTGGCGACGTTGGACCATACGCGGATCACGATCGCGGCGCAGGCGTTGGGGATCGCGCAGGGGGCGTTGGATTTCGCGTTGGGGTATGTGAGGCAGCGGCGGCAGTTCGGGAGGGCGGTCGCTGATTTCCAGGGTGTGCAGTTCATGTTGGCGGATATGGCGATGCGGTTGGAGGGGGCGCGGCAGTTGACGTATCACGCGGCGGTGAAGTCCGAGCGGGCGATGGCGGGGGAGCGGGTGCCGGATCTGACGTTGGTGTCCTCGGCGTGCAAGGCGCTGGCCTCGGATGTGGCGATGGATGTGACCACCGATGCGGTGCAGTTGCTGGGCGGGTACGGGTACACGCGTGATTTCCCGGTGGAGCGGATGATGCGCGACGCCAAGATCACCCAGATCTACGAGGGCACCAACCAGATCCAGCGCATGGTCATCGCCCGCCAACTCCTCAAGTAACCGGGCGGCGGGACCCGTGCGTCCGTCCGGCAGGCCCGGTCCCGGACGCCGCGTCCCGCCGTACGAGCAGCGCGGCCTGGAGCGTCAGCAGGTCGGCGGGGCGCGCCGGGTCCAGGCCGGTGAGGACCGTCATCCGGCGCAGCCGGTAGTCCAACGTGTTCGGGTGGATGTGCAGCGCGGCGGCGGTGCGGCGGCGCCCGAACCCATGGTCGGAGTAGGCGCGCAGCGTCTCCAGCAGGACGGGATGCCCGTCCAGCGCGGACAGCAGTCCCGCGAGGTGCCTGCGCGCCGCGCCCGGCCGCGAGAGCTGGTATTCGAGCAGGACGTCGGCGACCTGGTACGCGCCCGGCGGCCGGCGCGCCGCGAGCACCACGCCGAGCACCTCGGCCGACTCCCGGGCCGCGCCCGGCAGCGCGGCGCACGCCGCCGCGGCGGCCCGGCGTGGACGGGCGCCCCGGCGCGGTCGGTGATGCGGGCGGTGAGGCCGGCGAGCTCGCGCCACCCGCCCGCCAGTGCCGCGTCCGGGTCGTCCACCGGCAGCAGGGCGGTACCCCCGTCCGGGCCGAACGTGTGGAGCGCCTGCCCGCGCCCGTGGTGGTCCAGCTCGGCCTGGACGCGCCGGATCTTGCGGCGCGCGGCCACCGCGGCCGTCGCCTCCGGGCCCCGCTCGTCGGGGTGGCGGCCGAGCGCGAGGGTGAGCACGACGTACGCCGGGGGCAGGGCCAGCCCGGCGCGGCGGGCCGCCTCGACCGGGTCGCGGCCGTCCAGCAGCGCCGACAGCACGGCCTGCCGGCCCGCCTGCCGCTGGCCGTGCATGACCTCCCGCTCCTCCAGGTAGGCGTCCGCGACGACCGCGGCGACCTCCTGGAGCTGCGACAGCATCAGCCCCTGCACCTCCACCAGCGCCCGCGCGTCGTCCGGCGCCGCGTCCGCCGTCAGCGCGTCCAGGCCGAGCCGCCAGCCGAGGTGGTACGCCGACAGCACCGCGCCGAGCGGCACGCCCTCCTCCGCGCGCCGCGCCGCCGAGCGGGCGAGCGCCTCCAGGTCGCGGGACGGCGGGAGCCGCCCGGTGCGGAACGCGCGCACGAGCAGCCGGATGTTCTCCTCCACCATCCGCGCGATGTCGCCGGTGAGCTCCTCGCGGGGCAGGGCGCTGTAGGCGGGGAGCCGCTCGGCGAACGCGGCGAGGAGCCGTCTGGTCAGCTCGGGCGCGAGCGTTGCCAGCCTGACGTGGACGGGAACGCCGGCGATGGAGAGCACGGAGTTACTCGCGGGTTCGGTTGCGGTCACAGGTCGATCCACCCATCTCTGGATATTTCCCTGCGGATCATCGGGCGCGGCGGCTTCAGTATGGCAACGCCCCGAGGAGGAGCCCAGATGCGACCCCGAGCCTTCCGCGCGCGCGGCCGTCGCGCGCGTGCCTTCCGCGTGCGCGCGCTCTGCGCCCTGGCCGCCGCCCTGCTCCCGGCGATCGTCGCGCTGCCCGGCGCCGGAGCCGCCGCCGCGCGGGCCGCCGCGCCCGCCGCCGCGGGCTCGCCCGCCGACCACGTCTGCGACCCGTCCGACACGGCCGCGTGCATGCTGCCGTTCCCGAACGACTGGTTCACCGTCGCGGACCGGACGACCGCGACCGGACGGCGCGTGGACCTCTCGCCGCTCACCACGCCGCGCGTCGCCGGGCTCCTCCCGATCGACCCGAAGGAGTGGAACCGCGGCGACGGCTTCTCGCCCGGCTCGGCCCTGATCACCCGCGTCCCCGGGCTCGACCTCGCGCGGACGGGCGCGGCGCCGATCACCGACATCGGCCGCTCGCTCGCGCCCGGCGCGCCGATCGCGCTCGTCGACGCCGCGACGGGCGAGCGCGTCCCCTACTTCGCGGAGTTGGACGCCAACGCGCCCGAGCCGCGCCGGCTGCTGCTCGTCCGCCCGCGCGGAACCTGCGCGAGGGCCACCGCTACCTCGTGCTGCTCCGCGGCCTCAAGGACGGGAACGGCGACGTCCTCCGGCCGTCGCCCGCCGTCCGGCGGATGCTCGCGGGAACGCCGTGGCCCGGCGCCGAGGGCCCGCGCGGCGCGGCGCTGCGCCGGACGGTCGCCGAGCTGAACGCCCGCGGCGTGCCGACGGACGGGCTGTACCTCGCCTGGGACTTCACCGTCGCGTCCACCCGCGACCTCACCGGCCGCGCCGTGCACATGCGCGACGACGCGTTCGCGAAGCTGGGCGGGCGGGCGCCCGCGTTCACGGTCGGGAAGGTCACCGACTTCACCGCCGAGCAGGACCCGTACCTCGCGCGCCGCGTCGAGGGGACGGTGGACGTGCCGAGCTACCTCGACCTCCCGGGAGGCCCGCCCGGCTCGTCGCTGCACTACGGGCGGAACGGCCTGCCCGAACAGCTCCCCGGCAACGTCCAGAAGGCGAACTTCCGCTGCAACGTGCCGCGCTCCGCGATGGACAAGCCCGCCCAGCCCGTCCTGTACGGGCACGGGCTGATGGGCAGCGCCGACGAGATCGACAGCGAGAAGCTGCGCAAGGCGTCGCAGGAGCACGGCCTGATGCTGTGCGCGACGGACTGGATCGGCATGTCCGAGGGCGACATCCTCAACGTCGCGAGCGTCCTGCTGAACGTCTCGCGCTTCAACACCATCCCGGACCGGCAGCAGCAGAGCTACCTGGACTTCCTGTTCCTCGGCCGCGCGCTCGCCCACCCGCAGGGGTTCGGCGCGAACGCCGCGTTCCGCGCCCCGGACGGGCGGCCGGTCATCGGCACCGGGCTCGCCTACGCGGGCGCGAGCCAGGGCGGCATCCAGGGCGTGGCGCTCACCGCCCTCGCCCAGGACTTCCGCCGGTCCGCGCTGATCGTCCCCGGGATCAACTACGGGACGATGCTCCAACGCAGCGTCGACTTCGCGACCTACGAGAAGCTGCTCGCCGTCAGCCACCCCGACCGGCTCGAACAGCAGCTCGTGCTGAACCTGATCCAGATGCTGTGGGACCGCGGCGAGGGGAACGGCTACGCCGCGCACGTCACCCGCGACCCGCTGCCCGGCACGCCCGCGCACCGGGTGCTCGTGCACGAGGCGTTCGGCGACCACCAGGTGGCCAACATCGCGACCGAGACGATGGCCCGCACGCTCGGGACGTCCGGGTGCGGCAGCCCGCCCTCGCGCCCGGCCGCAAGCCCGACGTCACGCCGTTCTGGGACCTGCCGGCCGTGCCCGGCTCGCCGTACGCGGGCTCCGCGCTCGTCGCCTGGGACAGCGGGACCCCGCCGCCGCCGACCGCCAACGTCCCGCCCACCGAGGGGAAGGACCCGCACGGCGACACCCGCGGCTCGGCCGAGGCCATGGGCCAGCTCGCGCGGTTCCTCCTCACGGGCGAGATCGTCGACACCTGCTCCGGGAAGCCCTGCACGATCCCGATGACCCCTGACCGCCCGAGGAGCCCCCCATGAAGACGTCCAGGATCGGCGCGATCCCCGTCGCCGGCGCCCTGTTCGCCGCCGTTCTCGTCGCCCCGCCCGCGTCCGCCGCGTCGCCCGCCTCTCCCGCCGCGCGGGTGGCGGCGGGCTCGGTGTTCGCGTCGGCGGCCGTCACCCGGAACGCCGACGGCACCTACACCGTCGGCTGGCAGGCGCCCGACGCCGGAACGATCTCGGTCGCCGCCGTCACCGACCCCGCCGACCCGGGGCCCGGACGCGCCGTCGGATCAGGCGGCGGGACGGGCTCGCTCACCGTGTCGGGCCTGCCCTCCGCCCCGCGCTGGTACTTCCGCCTCGCGCCCGCGAACGGGAGCCCGCTCGTCGTCGCGGACCGTTCGCTGCACCTGGCGCACGCCCGCAACTTCCGCGACGTGGGCGGGTACCGCACCGCCGACGGCCACTGGGTCCGGATGGGCGTGTTCTACCGTTCCAACAAGCTGAGCGAGCTCGACGCCGCCGACCTCGACCAGCTCGCCGCGCAGCGCCTCAAGCTGATCGTGGACCTGCGCAACGGCGTGGAGCGGCGCGACGACCCCGACAGGATCCCCGCCGGGGCGTCGTACAAGGTCGCCGACCTGATCGACCTCGGCAAGGGCCTGCCGTCCGGGCCCGACCTGACCGCCGCGCTGCTGCTCGCCCTGCCCTGGCTGCTGAGGTCGTCCAAGGACGCCGAGCAGCAGCTCGGCTACCGGCTGATGGTGAACGCGCCGTCCGCCCGCGCCGCCTACCGCGACCTGCTCACCTCGCTCGCCGCGACGCCCGGCGGGGCCACCGCCGTCTTCCACTGCACGGCGGGCAAGGACCGCACCGGCTGGGGCGCGGTCGTCCTGCTCACGCTGCTCGGCGTGGACCGGCGGACGATCGCGGACGACTACCTGGCCAGCAACACCTACTACGGCGCCGACAGCGTCCGCGCCAACTGGCTGGACGCCGCGTACGCCGAGGTGGACCGCACGTACGGGAGCTTCGACGCCTACGTCCGCAAGGGCCTCGGCCTGCCGGACTCCACCGTCGCCGCCCTCCGTGCCCGGATGCTGGCCCCGTGACGCGGCGGCGCGCGACGGCGGCGGCGTCCCTACGGCGCGCGACGGCGGCGGCGTTCCTGGGGCGTGCGACGGCGGCGGCGTTCCTACGGCGTGCGACGGCGGCGGCGTCCGTGGCGTTCCTCCTCCCGCTCGTCCTCCCGTCCGCCGCGGCCGGGGCGGCCGGGGCGGCGGAGAGCTGGACCCAGACGTCGAGCCAGTCGTTCCACCTCCTGGACGCCCTCCAGCGCTCGCAGGGCGTCGCCACCGACGGCGACGACTGGTACTTCTCCTGGCAGTACGGCCTCAGCCGCGTCTCGCTCGACGGGACGACCACCGAGAAGGCCAACGCGCTCGCGATCCCGTGGCCGATCGCGCTGGAGGGCGGGAACCACATCGGCGCCCTCGACTTCCACGGCGGCAAGCTCTACGCCCCCATCGAGGACGGCGACGCGTACCGGCACCCGTACGTCGCCGTGTACGACGCCGCGTCGCTCGCCTACACGGGGACGGCGTTCGCGCTGCCGCAGGAGATCCAGCGCGACGGCGTGCCGTGGGTCGCGGTCGACGCCGAGCGCGGCCGGTTCCTGTCGTCGGAGTACGACGCGACCGCGATCAACGCGTACGGCCTCGCCGACGGGAGGCTGATCGAGCGGATCCCGCTCAGCGAGCCCGTCCGGCACCTCCAGGGCGCGAAGGTCCACGGCGGGAGCCTGTACGCCTCGTCCGACGCCGGCGCGAAGGGCGTCTACAAGATCGACCTGGCGAGCGGCGCGGTCGCCCGGGTGCTCGACCCGGGCGTTCCGGACGGGACGGAGCTGGAGGGCCTGGCGTTCCTGCCGCGGCCGGACGGCTCCCTGCTGCACCTGCTCGACGTCGCGCCGAACCGCGTGACGGTCGAGTTCCGCCATTACCGGAGATAGCGCCCGGACAAAGTACTACTCATGTAATAATCCCCGGCGGGCGGCACGGCGTTCGGGGAGGTCCGGTTGGCGCGGTTCGGCAGGCGTGATCGGCTGCGCTACTGGTTCGACAACACCATGTCCAGGGGCACGCCCGCCCTCATCGGCTGGCTCGGCCTCGCCTCCGGCGTGCTCATCGTCGTCGTCGCGAGCCTCGCGGTGCTGCTCGCGCCCGGCGACGCCGACCGCAACGGGCACTGGGCGGGCGTCGTCTGGCGCAGCCTGCTGCGCACCCTGGACCCCGGGACGATGGGCGGCGACGAGGGGTCCGGGCCGTTCCTCGCCCTGATGCTCGCCGCGACCGTCGGCGGCATCTTCATCGTCAGCTCGCTCATCGGCGTGCTCACCACCGGCCTGGAAGGCAAGATCGCCGAGCTGCGCAAGGGCCGGTCGCGGATCGTCGAGCGCGACCACACCGTCGTGCTCGGCTGGTCCGACCAGGTCTTCACGGTGATCGCCGAGCTGGCCGAGGCCAACCAGGGGCGGCGCCGCTCCTGCGTGGCGATCCTCGCCGACCGCGACAAGGTCGACATGGAGGAGGCCGTCCGGGCCCGCGTCGCGGACCTCGGACGCACCCGCGTCGTCTGCCGCCGCGGCAACCCCCTCAAGGTCGCGGACCTGGAGCTCGTCAGCCCCGGCACCGCCCGCTCGGTGATGGTGCTGTCGCCGCCCGTCCAGGACGCCGACAACCACGTCATCAAGGTGCTGATGTCGCTCGGCGCCCGGCGCTGGTCCGGCCGCCGCCCGCACGTCGTCGCGGCCGTGCACGACTCGGCCAACCTGCGGGCCGCCAGGCTCGCGGGCGGCGAGTCCGCGCACGTCATCGACGCCGACGACATCGCGATCCAGCTCATCGTCCAGTCGCACCGCCAGTCGGGCCTGTCCACCGTCTGCACCGACCTGCTGAACTACGAGGGCCACGAGTTCTACATGCGGCCCGAGCCCGCCCTCGCCGGCACCACCTACGGCGAGGCGCTCAGCGCGTACGAGCTCGGCATCCCGGTCGGGCTGCGCGGCGCCGACGGCAAGGTGTCGGTCAACCCGCCCGGCGGCACCGTGATCGGCGCCGACGACGAGATCATCCTGCTCGCCGAGGACGACCTGCTGATCCGCCTGGCGAAGGAGCCCGCGCCGGTCGTGGAGGAGGCGATCGCCACCGCCGAGCCCGTCCGGCCCGAACCCGAGCGCACCCTGCTGCTCGGCTGGAACCAGCGCGCCCCGAAGATCATCGAGCTGCTCGACGCGTTCGTGGAGCGCGGCTCGTCCCTCACCGTCGCCGCGCTGTGCGACGACCCGCGCGGCGGCCTCGGCCGCCCGCGCAACCTCACGGTCGGCTTCGAGCGCTGCGACCCGACCGACCGGACGCGGCTGGAACGGCTCGACGTCGGCTCGTACCAGCACATCATCGTGCTCGGCGACTCCGGCTACGACCCGCAGCACGCCGACGCCCGCACGCTGGTCACGCTGCTGCACCTGCGCGACCTGGAGGAGAGCCTCGGCGACCCGTACTCCATCGTCAGCGAGATCAACGACGACGCCAACCGGGAGGTCGCGCAGGTCACCAAGGCCGACGACTTCGTGGTCAGCGACAAGCTGATCAGCCTGATGCTCACCCAGCTCAGCGAGAACCGGCACCTGTACGACGTGTTCGCCGACCTGCTCGACCCGGAGGGCTCGGAGATCTACCTCAAGCCCGCCGCCGACTACCTGCGCCCCGGCGCCACCGCCAACTTCGCGACCGTCATCGAGGCCGCCGCCCGCCGCGGCGAGACCGCCCTCGGCTACCGGGTGCGCGAGCGCTTCCACGAGCCGCCCGACTACGGCGTCGTCCTCAACCCGGCCAAGGCCGGGCCCCTCACCCTCGCCGCCGACGACCGCGTCATCGTCCTGGCCGAAGACTGACGCGCCCGTCCCGGGGGCCGCGGCGTCAGGGGTCCAGGGGCTCCACGGCGGCCAGCAGGTCCAGGGCCCCGGCGGTCAGCTCGCCGTGCGGGTGCTCGTCGGAGACCGCGGTGAGGAAGCCCTTGTCGCGGGCCGTCCGGACCCAGTTCGCCGAGGCGGTCCAGCTCGACGAGCACGCCCCGGCGAGCTGCTCGACCGGGTTGCGGTGCTGGAGCTCGACGTACCAGGCGTAGACGGCGGCGGCCGCCGCGAAGAACGCGTCGGGACGGCCCCGGCGCCCGGGCCGGGGATCGGCCTCCAGCGCCTCGCGGAGGTAGCGGACGAGGCCGTCCACGGCCCGGCGGGACTCGGTGAAGCCCTCCCGGCACTCGCGCGCCGACCGCTGGAGGCGGCGCACCTCGGCCGTGGTGCGGGCGAGCGGGACGGACCGCAGCAGGCTGCTGCTGATACCGCGCCGGATCCGGTGCGGGTCGGCCCCCGGCCGCGGCCGGATCGTGATCTCGGCGGGCCCGCCGGACGCCGTGTCAGGCCACCACAACACCGCCCGCCACTCACCAAGGTCAACATGCCGCACCACCCCACCCCGCCCCACTCCAACCCCACCACCCGCGCCCTCAGCGCCACCGCGACCCGCGTCCGGCACCCCGCCGCGCCGCCACCCGCACCACCGTGACCCGCGCCCGCCGTGCCCTCTGCGCCGCCGCGACCCGCGCCCGCCGCGCCTGCCGTGCCCTCTGCACCGCCCACGCCTCCGCGCGCCGCGCCCTCGCCGCCGCGATCCGCGTCCGGCACCCGCGCCGCGTCGCCGCCCTCGCCACCGCGGCCCGCGTCTGGCGCGCCTGCCGCGTCGCCACCCGCGCCGCCGCGCGCCGCGTCCGCCGTGCCCTCTGCACCGCCCGCGCCGCCGCGACCCGCGTCCGGCACCCCCACCGCGTCGCCACCCGCGTCGCCGCACTTGCCGCCGCGACCCACGCCCGCCGCGCCCGCGCCGCCGCGACTCGCGCCTGCCGCGTCGCCACGCGCCGCGTCCGCCGTGCCCTCTGCATCACCCGCGCCGCCGCGACCCGCGCCTGCCGCGTCGCCACGCGCCGCGTCCGCCGTGCCCTCTGCATCACCCGCGCCGCCGCGACCCGCGCCCGGGGCGACTGCCGTGCCCCCTGCGCCGCCCGCGCCGCCGCGCGCCGCGCCCTCTGCACCGCCCGCGCCTCCGCCACCCGCGCCCGGCGCGCCTGCCGTGCTTTCGGTGCCGCCCTTGCCGCCGCGGCCCGCGCCCGCCGCACTCGCCGTGTTCTCTGCGCCGCCGCCTGCGCCGCCGCCCGCGCCGCGTGCTGCGCCCTCGGCGCTGTCCTTGCCGCCGTTCTTGGCGCTGTCCGCGCTGTTGCTCAGGGCGCCGTTCGCGCCTGCCTCCCGCATCCGGACATGTTATTACAAATGTAGTAATAGTGTCCGCGCAGTGGGCCGGGGGAGGCCGGCTTACGGGTCCGAGTGTTCGATGAGGTGCTGCCAGCTGTGCAGCAGGAGCAGCAGTTCCAGGTGCCGGGACGGGTCGCCGAGGTCCTGGGCGAACATGTCCTCCAGGCTCGCCAGCCGGTAGCGGACGGTCTGCTTGTGGACGTTGAGGTGCTGGGAGGCCGCCGCCGCGTTCCGGCCGTTCTCCAGGTACGCCAGCAGGGTCGGGACGAGCCGGTCCCGCTGCGCCGGGGTGAGGTCCATGAGCGGGGCCAGCCGCTGCGGGATCGCCGACTCGATCAGGTCGAGTCCGGCGGCGGCGACCAGCGTCGGGATGTGGTCCAGGCAGCGCACGAGGCCGTCCGCGCGGATCTTCCCGGTGTCGGCGAGGTCCAGCGCCCGCCGCGCCCAGCGCAGCGACACCGCGCCGCGCGAGAGGTCGACGGTGGGTCCGAGCGCCGCGCGCAGGCCGCCGAGCCCCGCGAGGAGCTGCTCGCGGCCCGGCCCGTCGGGGTCCGGGATCACCAGGGACGGCGCGTGGCTGCGCCAGTCGGCGAGCACCGGCGGCGGCAGTACGGGCGGCGGCGCGTTCCCCGGCCCGCGGACGGCGACCACCGCGATCGTCGAGGGCGTGCCCCACCCCGCGGACCGCGCCAGCCGCGTGATCTCCACCCGGTCGGCGAGCCCGTCGCCCGTCAGCAGCGCGTGCAGCCGGGCGCGCAGGTGGTCGCGCCGGTCGCCCGGCCCCGCGTGGACGCGGGCGTACCCCTCGGCGGCGGCCTCGGAGATCGCGTCGAGGAACGCGAACAGCGACTCGGTGAGCATCCCGAGCGTCTCCTGCGACCAGTCCAGCCGCGTCGCGTCCTTGGTGAACCGGCGCGCGGCGACCTGCCCGCTCAGCCGCATCGCCGTCTGGAGGCTCTCCAGGCTGCGGCCCTTGCGCGCCTCGTACGCGCCGATCTCGGCGTAGATGTCGCGCAGCGGCTCCCACGAGGCGTCCGGGCTGGTCGCGACCACGAGGAAGTCCGAGACGGCGCGGCGTACCGCGTTCCACATCTTGCGCCCGTAGTTGCTGTCGATCGGCCGCGCGTACTCGGGGATGCGCTGCTGGATCCACTCGATCATCTCGCGCGCGACGCCGTCGATGTGGGGCCGCAGCGGGTCGACCACCTCGGCCGGCAGCCGTCCCCAGGGCACCGCGGACACGGCCGCGGCCCCGTTGGCGCCGAAGGCCGCGCGCCCGCCCGCGGAACCCGCGTGCTCGCTCAAGGTCGCCTCCCTGGCCCGGCATCCAAGGAACTACTGATAAGTAACCCATTGGTGATATCCAACGCGCCGAGAGAACGTCAAGGTCTAGCGGGCGGTGAGCGTCACGCGGGTTCGGCGGGGCCGAGGCCGCGCGGCGGGCGGACGGCCGTCAGCGGCCGCGGGGGTGCAGGGTGATCCGGAGCCGTTCGCGCGGCCTCAGGGTGAGCCCGAGCGCGGGCCGGGGATCGGGCGAGCCCACCGGCCGCACCCGGAAGCGGCTGAGGACGGCGGCGATCACGAACTGCGTCTCCACCGTGAAGAAGTGCTTGCCGACGCAGCCGTGCGGGCCGCCCCCGAACGTGACGTACGCGAACCGGTGCCGCTCCCGCCCCGGCAGGAACCGTTCGGGGTCGAAGACGCCGGGGTCCTCCCACACGTCCGGGAGCCGGTGCGTCAGGTACGGGCTGACCACGACGATCCCGCCGCCCTCGATCCGGACGCCGCCGATCACGTCGTCCTCCCTGACGAACCGCGGCAGCATCCAGCCGGGAGGGAACACCCGCAGCATCTCCTGCGCGGCCATCTTGGCGTACCGCAGCCGGGGCAGGTGGACGCCTCGCGGCGGACCGTCCCCGACGACGCGGTCGACCTCCTCGTAGAGCCGTTCGGCGACCTCCGGCCGCTCGGCGAGGACCTGCCAGAGGAACGTCAGCGCGATCGTCGTCGTCTCGGTGCCCGCCACGAACAGCGACACGACGCCGTCCCGGAGCTGCCGCAGGTCGAACCCGTTCCCGTCGGGATCGCGCGCGCGGATCAGCATCGAGACGATGTCGTCGCCGTCCGCGCCGCGCCGTACGGCCTCCTCCACGATCGGGAACACGATGCCGTCCACGGCCTGGACGGCGCGGCGGAACGCCCGGTCGCCGGGCAGCGGCACCGAGTCCGGGACGAACGGGAGCGCCAGCCGCGGGCGCAGCGCGGCCGAGGCGGCCCGCAGCGCGGCGCCGAGCCGGTCCGCCTGCGCGATCGTGATCTTGTCGCCGATGAAGATGCGGGTGATGGCCCGGTAGATGATCCGCGCCATCTCGTCCATCGCGTCCACAGGACGGCCGCCCTCCGCGCGTTCGGCCATCTCCCCGACCGCGCGGACGATGGCCTCCGCCATGTCGTCGGCGAACGCGGCGACGCTGGGCCCGGACACGACCGTCTGGAACGTCTCGCGCTTGACCCACCAGAGCGGATCGGATCCGGAGGGCTCGCCGATGAGCCGGCTCAGCGGCTTCCACAGCCAGCCCTCGCGGACGTAGTTGGCGGCGTGGTCCTGCATCACGTGCTGGACGTGCTCGGGACGGGTGACCAGGTAGGGGCGGATCGCGCCGAGGTTCACGCGCACGACGCCGCCGTTGGCGCGCCTCCCGATCTCCTCGAACCCGCCGAGCGGATCGCGGAGGAACCCCGGAAGGGCACGGCGCAGCGGAATGGTCTCGGCCGTTCTCGGCAGGCCGGTGCCGGTGTCGACGGACATGGGCATTCCCTGGTGCGGCAGAGCGAACGATGAGTCAAGGCAGCACTGGCCGAAACCGCGGATCCACAGCGGCCCGGACCGCTGAGGGCCGGGCCGCGGATCCACAGCGAGCCGGAGCCGCTGAGGGCGGGGGGCGAGAACGCTCGGGCCGGGGCGCGGGACGGCGGCGGCCCGGCACGCTCGGGAACGGGGCGGGGGCTTCGGCGGGCGGGGACGCTGAGGGCGGGGTCGCGGGGACGCGGTGGGCCGGGATGCTGAGGGCGCGGGGACGGCGGTGGCCCGGGACGCTCGGGAACGGGGCGGGGGCTTTGGCGGGGCGGGGTCGCTGAGGGCGGGGTCGCGGGGTCGCGGTGGGCCGGGGACGCTGGGGTCGGAACTCGGCTGGACGCGGAGGCGGCGGGGGAATGATCAAACCCGGATCGAGGATCACACGAGCCCGCCCGCGATGACAAGACACCCCCAAGGTCGGGCCGCTAAGGATCGACGGACACCAATGTCAGACCCACCAGCCACTTCACCAGCCACGACCACCGCCTCCGCGGCCATCGCCTCCGCGACCGCGCCCACGCGGCCGGACGCCCGCTCCGCCCCTCTCGGCCACTCGTCGAGCGGTGGTCACAGTTCCTTGTGGCCGGCGTGGCCGAGTCGGGTGTCGGGCACCGGGCGGCTGGTCGTGACGGTGAAGTCGTCCACGTCGTCCAGGACGAACGTCGGCGTCCCCGGGACCTGCTCTGCCCGGACGTGGTGGAAGTCGGCGTCGGTCACGTCCCGCAGCGCGTACGCGGGGCGGGTGTCGCGTTCCTCGAACCTGACCTCGACGTTGTCGAAGGTGACGCCCTTGGCGTGCCGGATGTAGAAGCCGTACGCGGGCAGAGCCCCGAACATGGTGGTCTCGGGGTAGGTGCCTTCCTCCTCGGGAGGGCTCTGGACGACATCTCCCGGCGCGAGGCCGCCGGCCAGGCTGTGCCGGACGTTGCTGATCCGGACGTCCTCGACGGGGTGGCCGGGGATTCCGGAGATCGTGGACGGGTAACGGGGGTCGGCGTTGTGGACGATGACGTCGCTGATGCTGACCCGGCGCAGGACGCCCACCCGGGCGCCGGCCGGCCCGCGCATCCGCGAGCCCAGCCGCAGGAAGATCGGCATCTGCACCCGGCGCATGGTGAGGTTGCTGATCGTCACGTCCTCCAGCGTCCCGCCGTCGACGGTCTGCAACGCCAGCCCGCGGCAGTGCTCGAAGATCACGTTCGAGATGGCGATGTTCTTGAATCCGCCGTTGGACTCGGTGCCGAACTTGATCCGGCCGGTCCGCCCGTACGACCCCGCGGTCCGGAACGTCCCGTCGTGCAGGGTGCCGAGGTCGTAGCCGCTGACCATGCAGCTGTCGATGGTGACGTTCTCGGTGGGGCGGGCCTCGCCCAGCGCGTAGGAGCTCTTGAGCACGATCGCGTCAGCGTTGGGCGTGTTGACGGTGGTGCCCGAGATCCGCACGTTGCGGCAGCAGTCGAGGTTGATGCCGTCGCTGTAGGTGTCGATGACCAGGTTGTCGATGCGCAGGTTGTCCACTCCGGTCGGCAGGATCGCCAGGCTGCCGCCGTTGAGGATGGTGATGTCACGGATCGTGACGTCGCGGCAGAGTTTCAGCGCGATCGCCTTGCTGCCCTGACCCGGATCGGACGACCCGGGCCCGCCGGCCAGCCCCTTCCCGTCGATCACGCCGGGACCGGAGATGGTGACGCCGGTGAGGCCCTCGCCCCAGATGAGGCTGTTGTGCCAATGGCTGTGCTCGTGGTCCTGGTACGGGTTGCCCGCTCCCGGTTCGGCCGGGTCGTACCCCTTTCCGCCGGTGGGCGTGGCGGCGAGCAGCGTGGCGCCCGGCGCGAGGTAGAGGGCGAGGTCGCTCTTCAGCCGGATCGAGTAGCAGGCGTACGTGCCGGCCGGGAAGTAGACGGTGCCGCCCGGCCCGCCGCCGGAGTGCGGCCGGGCCTTGGCGGCCTCCTCGATCGCGCGGTTGACGGCGTCGGAGTCGATCGTCACGCCGTCGCCCTCGGCGCCGAACCGCCTCACGTCGAACACTCGGCCGGGGCCGTCCATCGGGGTCCCAGGAGCCGCTTCGGCGGCGCTCGCTCGCGCCGGCGGCAGCGCGGCGACGGCCGTTGCGGCCGCTCCCATCGTGACGATGCGGCGACGGCTCATCGACTGGTCCACGGCCTCTTCTTTCGTCAGGTGCTTCTCAAGATCCCGATGGCGGGTGAGGTCGCACCATCGTCGGAGGCGATCACGGCCGCCGTCGTCGTGTCGCGGGAGGTCTTCCGCGTACACCCCTCGGCGTAGGCGGCCGCGCGGTTCGGCGGGCCGGGCGCGGTGTCGGAGGTGTCGCGTTTAATCGGGGTGTGGACGTCAAAGAGCGCATCGCGGAGCTGACCGCCGAGGTCAAGCGGCTGAACGACCTGTACTACGGCACCGGGGACAGTCCGTTGCCCGACGCCGACTACGACGCGTTGAAGGACGAGCTGGCCGCGCTGGTCGCCGAGCACCCCGAGCTCGAACCGGCCGACAGCCCGCTGGGGAAGGTCAACGCGCCCGCGGAGCTGACCGGGCCGACCGTGCGGCACGCGCGGCCGATGCTGTCGCTGGCGAAGGCGACCGGCGAGGAGCAGGTCCGGGCGTTCTGCGAACGGTTCGGCGGGCAGGTGTTCCGCGTGTCGGAGAAGCTCGACGGGCTGTCGCTGTCGGTCGTCTACGTCGACGGGCGGCTCGACTACGTCGCCACCCGCGGGACGGGCGCGGTCGGGGAGCTGGTGACCGAGAAGGTCCGGCACGTGATCCCGGGCCTGCCGGCCGAGATCGAGGAGCCCGGGCGCGTCGAGGTCCGCGGCGAGGCGGTGATGCTGCGGTCGGTGTGGGCCGCCTACAACGAGGCGCACCCCGACCGGACGCTGACCAACCCCCGGTCGGGCGCCGCCGGGACGCTGGTGCTCAAGGACCCCGAGGCCGCCGCGGCCGCCAAGCGGCTGCTGCGGTTCTTCGCGTTCGGCGCCGACCGCGAGGGCGCGGCGGTGCGGATCCCGGCGGGTTTCGAGCCGGTCGCCCAGTACGTGTGCGCGACGCCCGAGGAGGTGCTGGACGCGATCGGTGAGATCGGCGGCCGCCGCGACGGGCTGGACTACGACATCGACGGCGCGGTGGTGCGGCTGCACGAGCCGGCGGCGTTCGACGCGGCGGGGTTCAACAGCGCCGAGCCGCGCGGGGCGATCGCGTTCAAGTACCCGCCGGAGGAGAAGCTGACGACGCTGCTGTCGGTCGAGTGGCCGGTCGGGAAGATCGGCCGCGTCCCGCCGCGGGCCAAGGTCGCGCCGGTGTTCGTCGGCGGCGTGACGGTGGAGAACGTCACCCTGCACAACCCGCGGCTGATCCGCGAGCGCGACCTGCGGATCGGCGACAGGATCGCGGTCGTGCGGCGCGGCGACGTGATCCCGTTCGCGGGCCGCTCGCTGCCGGAGGAACGGGACGGCAGCGAGGTGGAGATCGTCCCGCCGGCGCACTGCCCGTCGTGCGGTTCGGAGCTGGAGGTCCGCGGCACCGGCGAGGAGCGCTGGTGCCTGAACCTCCAGTGCCCGGCGCAGGCGACGCGGCGGCTGATGCACTGGGCCTCGCGGCAGGCGGCCGACATGGAGGGCGTCGGCGACGTCTGGATCGAGAAGCTCGCCGAGGACGGCGTGCTCAAGCGCCGCAGCGACTTCTACGACCTGACGGCCGAACGGCTGCTCGGCTACGAGCGGATGGGCGAGGTCAGCGCCAGGAACATGGTCGACTCGATCGCCTCGTCCAAGGGCATGGGCCTGCGGCGCGCGCTGATCGGCCTGGCGATCCCGATGGCGTCGGAGGGCACCGCCAAGCGGCTGTGCCTGGCCGGCTACCAGCGCGTCGAGGACGTCGCGGCGGCGACGGCCGAGGACCTGGTGGCGATCCGCGACATCGGGCCGAAGGCCGCCGAGAGCATCGTGGCGTTCTTCGCCCGCCCGGAGGTCCGGGAGGAGATCGCGGCGCTCCGCGAGCGCGGCGTCGACCTCGACGTGCTCGACGAGGACCGGCCCGTCGACGCGGCGGCCGCGGGCGACTCGCCGCTCAAGGGCAGGACGGTCGTGATCACCGGCGCGTTCACCGACCCGCGCTCGGGCGCGAAGATCAGCCGCCCGGACGTCACGCGCCTGGTCGAACGGGCCGCGGCGACGGCCGTCTCGTCGGTCTCGGCCGGCACCGACTACCTGCTCGCCGGCGACAACGTCGGCGCCGCCAAGACCGCCAAAGCCGAGAAACTCGGCGTCACCGTCGTCGACCAGGCCGAACTCTGGCGCTGGCTCACCCAGGCCGCCGTCATCTGACCCCCGCCACCGCCCACGCAGCGCCTGAGAATCGATCGCGCCGTCCTTCCCCGGGCCCCTCCTGAACGGCCCGACCGATTCGGATGGTCCTGCTCCTTGCGTACGGCGCGAAGGGTGCGACCGGTTCGCTCTGGCCGGTCCGGGTGGTGCGACCGGTGTGGACGGCCTTGCCATGCGGGCGGCCGATGGCTCGGACGTCCCACCGGCCGGACGAGCGGGTGGGTTAGGACGCTGCTTGGTGGGTTGTGGCGGTGGTCGGCGGGGTGAACTCGATGCGGCCTGCGACCTCTAGGAGGTCTGCGCGGCCGTTCTCGGCGGGTGGGAGCCTTCCGGCGATGACGACCGCGTCGGCGAGGTCGTCCGCGGTGAGGCCCGCGCTGGTCCATGCGTGCAGGAACGAGCCGCACATCTCCGGCCACGGTGGCGATGCGCCGCGGGCTACGGCCGTTCGGAGCGTCGGGCCGTTCCGGAGCGCCGCCAGACACTCGGTGCCGGCCGGCTCGATCGCCACCTCGCATTCGGGATGGCGGGCGAGGGCTCGTCGCAGCCGTACGACGGGCGGCGCGAGACCGGCGGGCGGCTTCGGGGGGCGGGTCACCAGGACGTCGGCGCTTGTCCGGTGGACGGTGGCGTCGTGGCGGGCGACGACGTGTGTGCCCGTGACCACGTTGGCGAAGGCGGACGCGCCCGCCCCCGGGTGCTTCGGCGTGGGCGGCGCGGCGCCTTCCGGGCGCGGGTCGAGGGTCATCAGGCGGGGTGCGCGCAGCCGGCCGCCCCTCGGGATGACCAGCACGGCGGGGACGCCGCCGTCCGGCCGGGGCGCGCCGGGGCGCGGGCGCGCCAGGCACAGGACGTGCTGCGGGCGGAACAGCCGGGTGAAGACGGTTCCGGCGAACTCCTCGGACATCACGGCTCCTTCTGCTACTTCGCGAGGAACGGGGGGACGGCCGGGCGCGGGACCGGCACCGTCGGCGGCTGCCCGAGCCGCAGCAGCCGGTACATCAGGCGGCGCATGTTCCGGCCGAACCGGCCCGGCTCGGAGGTGATCCGTTCGGCGACGCGGCGCAGCGGCTCCGGGCGGAACTCCTCGGCGGCCCGCGCGAGCTGCCTGCGCAGCGACGCGACGCCGGTGAGCCGCGGCGCGGTCTCGCCGAGCAGGGCGGCGGCGGACCCGGGGCCGACCCCGGCGGCGTGGAAGCAGCCGAGCAGCACCGGCACCCCCGCCGCCGCGCCGTACACGGTCGCCGGGCCGTGGTCGCCGATGATCCAGTCGGCGGCGGCGAGCACGCCCCGCCAGTCGGCCTCCGGCGCGACCAGGTGCAGGCCGCGGCGCCGGCACTCGGCCAGCCACGCCCGCGCCTGCCAGCTTCCGCGCCCGGCCCACAGGTGCGGGTGCAGGAGCGACACGACCTGGTACTCGTCCTCGGGCAGCTCGGCCAGCAGCCGGGGCCACAGGCCGGGCCGCCGCCCGATCAGCGACTCGCGGCCCCACGACGAGCAGACCACGACGAGCTTGCGGCCGTCGCCGGCGCCGAGCGCCGCCCGGTAGGCGGGCCGCCGGTCCAGGCTCGCGACGAGCCCGTCGTACGCCGGGTCCCCGACGACGCCCGCCGCCGGGAGCGCCTCCGGGCAGGCGCGGGCGAGCGCCGCCCGGTCGTCGCGGTGCGGCAGCGCGATCGCCGACGGGACGAGCCACCCGTCGTGGACGAGCCGCCGCGGGTCCAGCCCGTACGCGCCGCCCGCCGCCCGGCCCGCGCGCCGCGCGACGACCCCCGCCGCGCCGAGCCCTCCGGCCTCCTGCGGCAGCACGACGAGCGGCGCGTCCACCTCGTGGACGCCGCCGTGCGCCGCCGCCACGGCGAGGTCGTACCTGGTGCGCGTGGCGTTCGCCCAGGGCGTCCCCGCCGCCCCGAGCCCCGAGAGGAACGCCCGCGCGCCTTCCCCGAAGACGTCCGGGCCCTGGGTGAACACCACCTCCACGCGCGGGTCGTCCTCCAGGAGCCGGGCGGCGTCCAGGAGACGCTGCCCTGAGGCGACCGTGTGGACGATCAGCAGCACGGTCCTGCGCGCGCCCCTCGCCCCGTTCTCCGCGGCGGGTCCTTCCGGTCCCCGTCGCCGTCCGCTGTGTGCCATCGCGTTCGTGCCCCCTCCGTACGGCGTGCGATCGTCGATGACGCGACCCCGCACCGATCGTCGGAAGCGGCGCTTGCGGAACCGCTTGCGGAAACCTTGCGGAACGGCTCGCGGGCCCGGCCCATACCGGCCACGGCACACAACGCTCACTTCTGGCTACAGATCCTTGACAGGTGGAAAGATCCCTCCTGTCGGCGACGGTCAAAGGGCACTTTCCCTCTAGGGAGCGCGGATGGAATTCCGCATACTCGGCCCGGTGGAACTGCGGGCGCGGGGGAGCTCCACACACCGGGCTGGGCGAAGGAACGGTGCGTTCTCGCCAGCCTGCTCCTCGCGGTGGGCAGGCCGGTCACGGCCGAGGCGCTCATCGGACGGCTGTGGGAGGGCGACCCGCCCGGCCGGGCCCGGGCCCTGCTGCACACGCAGATCACCCGGCTGCGGCGCCGCCTCCAGGCGCTGGACCCGGACGTACGGCTCGAACACCGGTCCGGGGCGTACGTGCTCGTCGCCGACCCGGAGCAGATCGACTACCAGCGTTTCCGGTTGCTGCGCGCGCAGGCCCGGTCGATCGCCGCCAGCGGCGACCCGGCGCACGCGGTGCGGCTGCTGCGCGAGGCCGCCGAGCTGTGGCGGGGCGAGGAGCCGCTCACCGGCGTGCCGGGCTCGTGGGCGGAGATGGCGCGCCGCACGATCTCGGAGGAGCTGCTCGGCGGCGCCCTCGACCGCGTCGGCCTCGAACTGGAGGACGGCCGCCACGCCGAGGTCGCCGCCGAACTGGCCGGGCTCGCCGCGCGGTTCCCCTACGACGACAAGCCCGTCGAGCTGCTGATGCTCGCCCTGCACCGCTGCGGGCGGTCCGGCGACGCCGTCCAGGCGTACGAGCGGCTGCGGCGGCGCCTGGACGCGGAGCTCGGGCTGTCGCCCGGCCGCGACACCGCCGCGCTCCACCGGCGGATCCTCGCGGGCGACCCCGCGCTGCTGCTCGCCGACCGCCCGCGCCCCGAACGCCGCCCGCCGAACGACCTGCCGCGCGACGTCCACACGTTCACCGGACGCGCGGCGGAGCTGGAACGGCTCACGGCCCTCGCGGAGGACGGCGAGGGCGCCGTCGCGGTCCTCGCGCTCGACGGGATGCCGGGCGTCGGCAAGACCGTCCTCGCCGTCCATCTGGCGCACCGGCTCGCCGCCCGCTACCCGGACGGGCAGGTCTTCCTCGCCCTGCACGCCCACCAGCCCGGCCGCGAGCCGCTCGACCCGTCGTCCGCGCTCGAACGGCTGCTGATCAAGCTCCGCGTGCACCGGGACCGCATCCCGCCCGGCCTGGAGGACCGCGCGGCGCTGTGGCGGGACGAGCTCGCCGGGCGCCGCGTCCTCCTCGTCCTCGACGACGCGGTCGGCAACGAGCAGGTCCGCCACCTGCTCCCCGGCGCGCCCGGCTGCCTGGCCGTCGTCACCAGCAGGCGCCGCCTCACCGGCCTGGACGCGGCCCGGCCCGTGTCCCTGGAGGTCCCCGCGCCGGGCGAGGCGGCCGAGCTCCTCGCCCGCGTGGCCGGTGGACGGGTCTCCGCGGACGACCCCGCCGTCCGGGAGGCGGCCCGGCTGTGCGGCCACCTGCCCCTCGCGCTCCAGCTCGCGGGGAACCGGCTGCTGCACCGCGCCGCGTGGACCGCCGCCGACCTCGCCCAACGGCTGCGGGAGGGCGGCGGACGGCTCGCGGAGATCCGCGCCGAGAACCGGGAGCTGACCGCCGCGTTCCGGCTGTCGTTCGAGGACCTCGGCGAACGGGACCGCGACGCGTTCCGCCTGCTCGGCCTGCATCCCGGCGACGACCTCACCGCCGCCGACGCCGCCGTCCTGCTCGGAACGTCCCGCGCCGGGGCGGAGGCCGTTCTGGACGTCCTGCTCGACCACCACCTGCTCTCCGAGCGGGAACGCGGCCGCCACCGGTTCCACGACCTGATCCGCGAGTACGCGGCGCGGCTCGCCGAGGACGTCCCCGCGCCGGAGCGCGACGCCGCGGTGGAACGGCTCCTGGACCACTACCTCGCCACCGCCGGCCGCGCCGACCGCCTCGTCCATCCCGCCGACGGCCGTCCCGCCGACCCGCCGCCGGCCGCCGGGGAGCCGCCCGGAACGCCGGAGGAGGCCCGCCGCTGGCTCGCCGACGAGACCGGCAACCTCCTGCGCGCGGCGGCGTACGCCTCGGAGAGCGGCCGGCCCGCGTTCGCGGCCCGCCTCGCCGCCGTCCTCGGCCGCTACCTGGAGGGCGCGGGCCGGTGGACGGAGGCCGCGGCCCTCCACGAGCGCGCCGTCACCGCCTGGCGCGCCCTCGGCGACGAGGGGAGGCCGTCCGCGCGCTGGCCGACCTCAGCAAGGTCGCGTGGCGTACGGGCGAGTACGGGCGGGCGCTGGACGCGGCGGGGGAGGGGCTCGGCCTCGCGCGCGCCCGCGAGGACCGGCGCTCCACCGCGGTCCTGCTGAACCAGCACGGCCTGATCCACTGGCACCGTTCGGAGTACGACGTCGCGACCGGCTACTTCGAGCAGGCCCTCGCCATCCACCGCGAGCGCGGCGACGACCGCGGCGAGGCCGAGGTGCTCAACAACCTCGGGATCGTGCTGTGGCACCTCGGCCGCTACGACGCGTCCGCCGGGAGCCTGCGCGCCGCGCTCGCGCTCTACGAGGACGCGGGCGAACGGCGCGGCCGGCAGGTGACGCTCAGCAATATCGGATTCCTGGAGGCGGGACTCGGCCATTACGACACCGCGCTCGACCATTACCGGCGCGCCGACGACGCCATCGAGATGCGGCGCCAGGACCGCGCCATCTGGATCAACAACGTCGCCACCGTCTACCGCAAACTCGGCCGGGCCGGGCGCGCCATCGAGGAATACCGGAAGGCGCTGTCCATTTACCGGGAGATAGGCGACCGGCGCGGGGAATGCGATTCCCTCAACCACATCGGCGCGTGCTTCGCCGAGCTGGGCCGGGACGGCGAGGCGCTCATCCACCACCAGAAGGCGCTCAACCTTTCCCGGGACCTTCTGGAACGGTTCGAGGAGGCGGCGGCGCTGCGCAGCATCGGCGAGGTCCACCTGCGCGCCGGGCGGCACCGCGTCGCCGCCGAGCAGTTGGAGGCGTCGCTTGGGCTGGCCCGCGCGATCGGCGACGCCTACCAGGAGGCGCGCGCCCTCGACGGCCTCGCGGAGGTCGCCGCCCAGACCCGGGACGAGGCGCGGGCGCGGTCCCACCGCCGCCGCGCGCTCGAACTCTACGACGCCCTCGGAGTGCCGGAGGCGGACGCGCTCCGGGCGCGCCTTCTCGGCCCCAGTGACGCCTCCGGCGCCTGACGCCGCCATGGTGAATAGGCAAAGCCGAAAGACATTCTAGAATCGCCGTTGATGTGTCGGTGTGCAGTACTTGGTTCGCCCTGCGTTGGTACGTGGGACCTGCTACGTTCTTGCCTGGTTCAAGACGCCGCGCGGTGCCGCCGCGGGCGTCCGGCAATTCATGAAACCGTTTGGAGACGAATAACCCCGTGCGTAAATACTCGACCATTCTGGTGGGCATCGCCGGCACCTTCATGACGATGTCCTTCGTCAAGCTCGTCGACGCGGCCGAGACGTTCAGGAGCCTGACGGCGTGACGCGCTGATCGGGCTCGCGCCCGGAGGGGGACGGGCCGGCGGGACCTCGGGTCCCGCCGGCCCGTCGGCGTCCCGACCGGGCGAGGCCGTACACCGGGACGGCCGCGAACTGGAGCGCCGCGATGGCGAGCAGCAGCAGCGAGGGGCGGAGCGAGGCCGCCGCGCCGGTGAGCGCGGCCCCGGCGGCCGACGCGGTGATCTTCAGGCCCGCGCCCAGCGTGAAGACCTGCGTCCGCAGGCGCGGCGGCGCGTGGTCGGCGCGGACGCGCAGGGTCGCGGCCAGCAGCGGGCCGTCCGCCGCGCCCGCGACCGCGAACAGCGCGACGCAGACCGGATAGGACGGGGCGAACGCGGCGGCGGTCAGGGCCGTTCCGTGCGCGGCGAGGCTCGCGACGGCCATCGTCCGGGCCGGGACGGACGGGAGCCATCGGGCGACGGCCAGCGAGCCGCCGAGCGCGCCGACCGCGGACGCGGTCATCAGCACCCCGCCGCCGCCCGCGTGCCCGAGCGAGATCGCGAGCAGGACCGCCGTGCCGGTGAGCCCGCCGATCCCGACGTGGGCGAGGCACGTCGCGGCGGTGATGCCGCGCAGCTCGCGGTCGCGCCAGACGGCGGCGAGCCCGGCGGCCAGGTCGGCGCGCAGGGTGGGCGCCGACGGGGACGGCGGGGCCTGCCGCAGCGGCAGCGCGGCGGCGAGCAGCGCGGCGGCTCCTGCGGCCGCCGCCATGGCGAGCGCCGCCGCGCCGGCCGAGGCGACGGCGGTCACGAGGCCGACGATCGCGGGCCCCGCCACCGACGCCGCGTTGTAGCCCGCCGCGTCCAGCGCGTACGCCCGGTCCCTCGCCCCGCCCTCGGGGACGAGGACGGCGACCAGGCTCGACAGCCCGCCCGACACGACCGGCCCGAACGCGCCCCCGGCCAGGGCGACCGCGAACGCGGCGGGAGCCGGCGCCCGGCCCATGAGCAGCGCGACCCCCGCGATGGCGACCGCGAAACCGGCGAGCGCGCCCGCGTACAGCGGCCGGGGCCTCCGGGCCCGCGCCGCGACGCCGCCGGTCAGCGGGGCGGCGAGCACGTGCGGCGCCGTCCACGCGGTCAGGGCGAACGCGCCCTGCGCGGCCGAGCCGGTCCGTTCGACCGCGAGCAGCACCAGCCCGACCGACATGCCCTCCTCGGCCAGCCGCGCCGCGAACGATGCGGCCAGGTAGAGCCTCGGTCCCGCGTCCGGACGCACGCGCGCCCCCCTCCTGTAACGGCTTAAGGGAATAAGACGTTACAGGAAGGGGGTGGCGGGGTCACCCGGCCGGGCCGGTCGCCGGGTCGGGCCGGTCATCGGGTCGGCGCGTTCGCCGGGTCAGGGGTCGCGGACGGCGAAGAGGCGTCCGCCGAAAAGCAGCGCCGCCCCGGCGTACGCGGCGAGCACGCCGATCCCGGGCCACGGGCCGATCGGCAGCCGGTCGAGGCCGGTCGTCGCCTGGATGGAGAGCCCGGCGGGCATCGGCGTGAGCTCCTTGATCCGTTCGCTCCAGTCGGGGTCGCCGACGAGCTCGGCGACGACCGGGGACAGGAGCAGCAGCCCGAGCACGGCGGTGAGCGACCCGGCGGTGTCGCGCAGCGCGGTGCCGACGCCGAGGGCCAGCAGCGCGACCAGGACGAGGTAGAGCACGGTCCCGGCGGCGGCCCGCAGCGTCGCGCCGTCCGCGAGGGACAGGGGCGGATAGCCGTGCGCCGCGTCGAAGCCGTTGCCGGGCAGGATGGCCCGGCCCGCCGCCAGCGACCCGAGCACGCCGAGCGTCCCGGCGGCCCCGACCGCGGCGGCGAGCACCGCCGCCTTCGCCAGCAGCACGACCGTCCGGCGCGGGGTCGCGGCCAGGGTCGTGCGGATCAGGCCGGTGCCGTGCTCGTTGCCGATCGCGAGCGTCGCGAGGACGACGGCGGCGACCTGGCCGATCCGAACCCCGCCGAGGCTGAGCCTCGGAAGGTCCTCGCGGCAGCCGGACGGCGCCGGGCAGTGCGAGGTGTCGACCGCCGCCGTCATCGCCGCGCCCAGCAGCGCCGTGCCGAGGGCGAGCGCGGCCAGCAGCCACGCCGTGCTCGGCAGCGTCCGCAGCTTCGTCCACTCGGCGCGCAGCGCCTCGCGCGTCATCGCCCCGTTCACGCGTCCGACCGCCGGATCCGCCAGAGCGCGAGACCGTAGGCGGCGGCGGTGAACGCGCACAGCACCCCGAGCCCGGCCCACGGCCCGAGCGCCGCGTCGTGCTGCGGCACGGTCCGCTGGATCTCGAAACCCGCCGCGGGGGAGAGCCGTTCCACCCACCGCGCGGCCGACAGCGGCAGCCCGGTCGCCGCGATGTACGGGACGAGAAGCAGCAGCAGCACGACGCTGATCGCGGCGGCGCCGTGCCGCAGGATCGTCCCCGCGCAGACCGCGAGCACCGCGACCAGCCCGAGCAGCGCGGCCGTGCCGCAGGCGGCCCGCAGCACCGTGCCGTCCGCGAGGGAGGGGGCGTCGAGCCCGTTCGACCGGAGGACCGGGGCGACCAGCAGCAGCGAGCCGAACGCGGCGACGAGCCCGGCGGCGGACGACACCGCTCCGGCGACGGTCGCCTTGGCCGCCAGCACCCGGCCACGCCGGGACTGACCGCCAGGGTCGTCCGGATCATCCCGCGCCGGTACTCCGACGTCACGAACAGCACGCCGAGCGCGACGATCGCGATCAGCCCCGCCAGCACGCCGGACAGCGCGGACTCCGTCTCGTCCGAGGCGAACTCGTCCGGGCCGACGTCGCCCGAGCCCGCCAGCGTGACCGCGCGGCCCGCCTGGAGGGCCCCGAGATCGGGCGCGGGCCGGACGCCGTCCGGCCCCGCCGCGCCCGGCCCGCCGCCGGACCGGTCGCGGTCGCGCCACGCCGCGTCCGGTCCCGAGGCCGCGCCCTCGACGCGGACGCCGTCGAACGCGGCCCGCCCGTCCGTCGGCGCCGACTCGACCATCTCGCCGCCGAACAGCCGCTTGACCTTCACATCGTCGGGCGAGGCCACCAGCAGCCCGATCTCCGCGGCGGCGCCGAGCCCGCCGGGCCGGACGGACCCGACCCGGTTCCAGGTCCGGCCGTCCGCCGACTCGTAGCCCGTGACGGTCCCGCCGGCCCGGGTCAGCCTCAGCCAGCGCGGCGCGGCGCCGGGCCTGCTCGGGCCGCCGTTCCGGTAGCCGGTCGCCATCCGCACGCCGTGCCGCGGGGTGACCACGACCGCCGCGTACGGGGCGCCGGCGCGCAGGCTCCCCCGGATCATCAGCCCCGCCTTGGCGCCCGGATGGCTCTCGGCCTGCGCGGTGACCCGGGCGACCAGGGAGCCGTCGCCGCGCAGCGT
Source organism: Actinomadura sp. J1-007 (assembly GCF_009793335.1). Classification (GTDB taxonomy): domain Bacteria; phylum Actinomycetota; class Actinomycetes; order Streptosporangiales; family Streptosporangiaceae; genus Spirillospora; species Spirillospora yumaensis. The sequence goes on from NZ_WING01000002.1 coordinate 1,120,737, forward strand.
CCGGTGCACGAAGCGGCCCTGGTCGCTGGTGCCCGGTGGCGGCGGCTCGTCCCGGCCGGCGGCCTCGCCCGCGGGCCCGCCCCCGCCGGCCGCCCCGCCGCCCCCGCCGGCGCTCGCGGACTCGTGGCCCGCCGCCGACAGCAGCGCGATCGCCAGGGTCAGCAGGACGGAGAGCGCGAGGGTCATCAGCCACCGCGGCACCGACCGCAGCTTGGTCCACTCCGCGAGCAGGAGCCCGGCGAAGCCCTCGCGCGCCTCCGGGGCCGTGCTCCGGTACGAGGCGGTCGCCGCGGTCATCGGCCGTCCCCTCCGTCCCCCGCCCCCACCCCGCCCGGACCGGCGCTCCCGGCGCTCCCGGTGGGTTCGGCGGGGTCGGTGGCACCGGCGGTCCCGGCGGTCCCGGCGGACTTGGCGAGGTCGGCGGCGGTCCCGGGGTTCCCGGGGGTCCTGCCGGTCTTGCCGTGCCCCGCGGTCCCGGCGGTCCCGGCGGTCCCAGTGGTCCCGACAGTCCCGACGGCCCCGGCGGGGTCGGTGCTCCCGGCGGCACCGTTGGTGCCGGGCGGGGCGGTGGCCGCGCGGAACTCGGCGGCGTCGCGGGTGAGTTCCATGTACGCCTCCTCCAGCGACGCGCGGTGTTCCGCGACGCCCGAGAACGGCACCGACGCGCCCGTGAGCAGCGCGACGACGCGTTCGGCGGCGAGGCCGGACACGGTGAGCGTCTCGCGGCCCGTCGCCGCCACGGTCGCGCCCGCGTGCGACAGGACGGTGATCGCGTCCTGCCGGTGCCCGGTGCGCAGCTCGACCCGGTCGCCGGACGCGGCGGCGAGCAGGTCGCGGACGGCGGTGTCGGCGATGAGCCGCCCGCGCCCGATCACCACCAGGTGGTCCGCGCCGCCCTCCAGCTCGCTCATCAGATGGCTCGACACGAGGACGGCCCGGCCCTCGGCGGCCATCGACCGCAGCAGCCCCCGGATCCAGGCGATGCCCTCCGGGTCCAGGCCGTTGACCGGCTCGTCGAACAGCAGCACCGGCGGGTCGCCGAGCAGCGCGCCCGCGATCCCGAGCCGCTGCCGCATGCCGAGCGAGTACCCGCCCGCCCGGCGTCGCGCCGCGTCCCCGAGCCCGACGAGCTCGACCACCTCGTCCACCCGCGCGGTCGGCAGGCCGTTCGCGCGGGCCATCCACAGCAGGTGGTCGCGGCCCCGCCGCCCCGGGTGCACCGCCCCGGCGTCCAGCATCGCGCCGACCTGCCGGAGCGGCGCGAGCAGCGTCCGGTACGGGCGCCCGCCGACCAGCGCGGTCCCGCCGTCCGGACGGTCCAGGCCGAGGATCATCCGCATCGTGGTGGACTTGCCCGCGCCGTTCGGCCCGACGAACCCGGTGACCTGCCCGGGGCCCACGGTGAACGACAGGTCGTCGACGGCGGGCGTCGGGCCGTATCGCTTGCGCAGTCCGCGGACTTCGATGGTTGCCTCCATGCCCGGCGACGCTACGGAGCCGCGGCCCCCGGCGTCATCACGCCGGCGGGGCGTCTTCGCCGTCCCGGCCAGGGGGGAACGGCCCGCGGCGCGTCCCCCGCGCGGGGGACGCCCGGACGGCGGCCCGGGGGACGCGGCGAACGCGCCGCAACCGCCAGAATGTGCGCGTGAGGCATCAGACCGCCCCGGCCGCCGGGATCGCGCTCGGCCTCGGCGCGCTCGCCGAGACCCTGCTGCGCACCGACGGGTCGGGGGTGCTGCTGTCGGTCGGGATGCTCGCGGGCGTCTGCGCGACGGCGCCGCTCGTCCTCCTGCGCGACCACGCCCTCGCGGTGGCGGCGACGGTCACCGCGGCGACGGCCGCGACGGGCGTGCTGTACCGGGCGCCGTTCGCGACCGGCGCCGCCGCCGTCGCCGCCGCGTGGGGCCTGCTGGCGTGGCGGCGGCTGCGCCGCGCCCGCGCCGACGCCGACGAGCGCGACGCGTCCCGGCGGGCGATGGAGAGCACGCTGCTGGAGCTGACCGCGCGCGGCGAGCGCGCCCGCATCGCCCGCGAGCTGCACGACGTCGTCGCCCACCACATCTCGATGATCTCGGTGCAGGCCGAGACCGCGCGGCTGGCGACCCCGGGGATGCCCGAGCTCGGCGCCGAGCGGCTGCGCGGCATCGGCGACACGGCCCGTACCGCGCTGACCGAGATGCGCCGCCTGCTCGGCGTGCTGCGCGAGGACGCCGGGACCGAGCGGAGCCGCCGCCCCCAGCCCGGCCTCCAGCAGCTCCTGGACCTGCTGGACGAGACCCGCGACGCCGCCGGGACGAGCGCCCGGCTGATCGTCCGCGGGCGCGTCGCGGCGCTCGACCCCGGCGTGGAGCTCACCGCGTACCGGATCGTCCAGGAGGCGCTGACCAACGCGCGGCGGCACGCGCCCGGCGCGGCGGTGGACGTGGAGATCGACTACGGCGCGGACGCGCTGCGGCTGCGGGTGCGCGACAACGGCCCCGGCCCGCCGCCCGAGCCGTCCGCCCGGCCCGGGACCACCGCGGCCCGGCCGGACGGCGGCCACGGCCTGCTCGGGATGCGCGAGCGCGCCGCGGCCGTCGGCGGCGAGCTGCGCGCCGGACCGGCCCCGGTGAACGGCTTCGTCGTGGAGGCCGTCCTCCCGACCGCGGAGGAGGTCCGTTGAACGGGCCGGTGCGCGTGCTCGTCGTGGACGACCTGGAGGTCGTCCGGGCCGGGTTCGCCGCGCTGCTGGAGACGCAGCCGGACCTCGCGGTCGCGGGGACCGCCGCGGACGGCGCCGAGGCCGTCCGCGCCTGCCGCGACGCGCCGCCCGGCGCGGGGCCCGACGTGGTGCTGATGGACGTCCGCATGCCCGTCATGGACGGCATCGAGGCCACCCGCCGCATCACGGCGGACGGCGGCGGCGCGGCCCCGCGCATCCTCATGCTGACCACGTTCGACCTGGACGAGCACGTCTACGACGCGCTCGTCGCGGGCGCGAGCGGGTTCCTGCTCAAGGACGTGACCGCCGAACGGCTCTTCGACGCCGTCCGCGTGGTCGCCTCCGGCGAGGCGCTGCTCGCGCCGAGCGTGACCCGGCGGCTGATCGGCGAGTTCACCCGGCTGCGCCCGCGCCCGCCGTCGCCCTCGCTCGCCGTGCTGACGCCGCGCGAGACCGGCGTGCTGCGGCTCGTCGCCGAGGGCCTGTCGAACGCGGAGATCGCCGAACGCCTCGTCGTCGGCGAGGAGACGGTCAAGACCCACGTGAGCCGCGTCCTGCGCAAGCTCGGCGTCCGCGACCGCGTCCAGGCGGTCGTCACCGCGTACGAGTCGGGCCTGGTCGTGCCCCGCCGCGACCCGACGTAACGGTTTCCGGTGACGATGCCGTTACACTGCCGGGCATGGGCAGCACCGTGATCAGGCAGGGCTTCCGCCCCGGCGAACGGCTCGTCGAGATCGCCAACGCCGTCCGCGAGCGCCCCGGCCTGCCCCGCGACGACCTCGCCGCGCTCCTGCTGCGGCACGGGGAGAGCCCCGCCGACCTGGCGCCCGGCTCGTTCACCGACGCCGACGCCGCCGGGCTGCGCGACGCGGCCGCCCGGCTCGCGGACGTCCTCGCCGAGACCGACCCCGACCGGGCCGCGCTCGCGCTGAACGCGCTGCTGGACGAGTGCGGCGCCCGCCCGCGCCTGTCCCGGCACGACGGGCACGCCTGGCACCTGCACGTCGACCGGGGCGACGACGCGAGCTGGGCCGAGTGGTTCACCGCGTCCGGCGCGCTCGCGCTCGCGCAGATCCTCAGCGAGACCGGCCGCCCGGCGTGGGGGGAGTGCGCCGCGCCCGGCTGCTCCCGCCTCTACCTCGGCACCGGCCCCGGAACGGCCCGCCGCTACTGCTCGTCCACCTGCGCGTCCCGCACCCGCGTCGCCGCCCACCGCCGCCGCGGCCCGGCGCCGCGCCGCTAGCGGCGGCGGCAGCGCCTCGCCCGGCGGGCGTGCCGCATCCGGGCCAGGTCCTCCAGGACGAGGCTCGCGCCCGCGCCGACCAGCCACGAGTCCTTGGCCAGCGGGATGCCCTGCTGCGTCGGGCGAAGGCCGCCCTCCTCCCGCATCCCGGGCAGGCGCAGGTACAGGCCGGTCAGCCCGCCCGCGAACGCGGTGAGCGCGGCGCCCGCGACCAGCGACGGCACCGCCGGGACCAGCAGCGCGGCGCCGATCGCGATCTCCGCCGCGCCGAGCTTGCGGGTGAAGTCCGCCGGGTCCTGCGACTTCAGGAACGGGTAGGCGGCCGTCGCCGTCCCGTGCACGCCCTGCGCGGTCTCGTCGTCCGCCTTGATCTTCGAGAGGCCGGAGTTCAGCACGAACGCGCCGATGAACATCCGGACCGGAAACTGGTGTGCACGGATCGGAAACCGCATCGTTCCCCACAACGGTCGACAGAGAGCGGGCGCCCTGATCATTCCCCGGGCGAGCGGCGGGCGAGGTGAAGCGCGCCCCAAGTCTTGGCGTTGATCGTCTTTGCCGCGCCCCCGCGTCCCGCGCCCCCGCGCCCCGCCCCCGCGCCCCGCGCCCGTTCCCGCGCCCCGCGCCGTTCCCGCGCCCACGCGGGCGCTCGCTGGCCTACGTCCTGCGGAGCAGCGGCCGGGCCGCGCCTGCGCCCGCCGCCGCAGGGCCGGAGCCGCCGCTCGCACGACGACGCCCCCGCGACCGCGCGGCCACGATGCCGGAGTGGCATCGAGGAGATGGCACCGAGGAACGCGGCACGCAGAAGGCGACCCGAGGAAGGAGCCTGTCATGACCCCCCTGGAACAGGCCGAGACGAACGCGACGCACGCGGCGGCAGGAGCGGTGGACACGGCGGCAGGAGCGGTGGACACGGCGGCAGGAACGGCGGGCACGGCGGCCGGGGCGGCGGTGCGGAGGCGTTGGACGCTGCGGCCGCGGGCTCGCAAGACGGTCACGGTGGTGCACGTGATCTCCTCGGTCGCCCTGCTCGGGGAGGTGTGGGGGCTCGTCGTGCTCAACCTGACCGCGACGCTGGACGGCGACCTCGCCCTCGGCCACGCCGCGTACCGGCTGATGTCGGTGCTCGTGTTCGCGGGCGGCGTCCCGTTCACCCTGATCGCGCTCGCCAGCGGGGTCGCGCTCGCGCTCGGCGGGCGGTGGGGCCTGGTCCGGCACTGGTGGGTGCTCGCCAAGCTCCTCCTGCTGCTCGGCGTGCTGCTGGCGGGGATGCTGCTGTTCCAGCCCGAGCAGATGGCCGCCGCGACCGGGGACGGGGCGCGGCCGTCCGGACGCCAGTGGGAGCAGGTCGCCGTCGTGTCGGGCCAGCTCGCGATGCTGGTCGCCGCGGCCGCCCTGTCGGTCTTCAAGCCGCGCGGCCGGGTCGCCCGGCGCCGCGCGCGCCCGTGAGGGCGGGCCGTTCAGGCGGCGGCGTGGGGCTGCGGGACGAGGCGCTCGGAGACGGACCTGAGCGCCTCCACGCACGCCTCCACGGCGGGCCGTCCCGCGCCCGCGCGCCACACCGCGTGGACCTTGCGCCGCACGACGGGCCGGGTGGCGACGATCCGCACCCCGTCCGGGAGCGGGTCGCGGCCGAGGCGGGGGATCAGCGCCGCCGCGAGGCCCGCCGCCACGAACGCGAGCTGCGTCGGGTAGTCGGCGACGCTGCACGCGATGGACGGCTCGACGCCGTGCCCGCGCAGCGTCTGGACGAGCTGGTCCTCGCAGCGGGTGCCCGCCGTCCAGCCCGCCCAGGCGATCCCGTCCGGCCCGCCGAGCTCGCCGAGGTCGACCGCGCGGCGGCGGGCGAGCGGATGCCCCGCGGGGAGCGCGACGTCGATCACGTCGGAGCACAGCAGCGCGTGCGACACCGCCGCGGGGATCGGCGTCGGGACGCTGTCCCAGCTCTCGATCACCGCGACGTCCAGGTCGCCGCGCAGCAGCGCGGGCAGGAGGTTGTCGGCCTCGCCCTCGGCGAGCGTCGGCGCGAGGCCGGGGTGGCGCTCGCGCAGCACGCCCAGCGCGGGCGGCAGCACGGTCCGCGCGGCCGTGACGAACGCGCCGAGCCGGACGGGCCCGACGGCCTCCTCGCGCAGCCCGTCCAGGTCGGCGCGCGCCGCCGCGAGCTGCTCCAGCACCCGCCCGGCGTGCCCGGCGAGCAGGCGCCCGGCGCGGGTGAGGCGCACGCCGCGGCCCTGCGGCGCGAGCAGCCGGTGGCCGGTCTCCCGTTCGAGCTTGGCGAGCTGCTGCGACACCCCGGACGGGGTCACGTGCAGGGCCTCCGCGGCGGCGGCGACGGAGCCGTGGACGGAGACCGCGTGCAGGGCCCGGAGCCGGTCGAGGTTCATGGTCACGGTAGCGATGCTACCGGGTTCTGCTGAAGAACATTCGCTTGTGCTAAGCATTCGCGGGCGGCACGGTGGACGGTGTGGAACGCATCGACCCCGGCTCCTCGCGGTACTGGGAGCCGCGTTCATCTCCGTATCGGCGATCTTCGTCAGCCTCTCCGGCGCCGCGGCCGGCACGGCGGCGTTCTTCCGCTGCGCGCTCGCGCTGCCGGTGCTGCTGCCGCTCGCCCTGCTGGAACGGCGCCGTACCGCGCCCCGCCGCCGCACCGGCGCCGACCTGCTCGCGGGCGCGCTGCTGGGCGGCGACCTGGTGCTGTGGGGCGCGTCCATCGCCGCCGTCGGCGCGGGCGTCGCGACGGTCCTGGTCAACGTCCAGGTGGTCGTGCTGCCGCTGCTGGCGCTCGCCGCGACGGGGAGCGGCCCTCGCGGCGCTTCGCGTTCGCGGTCCCCGTCATGCTCGGCGGCGTCGCGCTCGCGGGCGGCCTCGCCGACACCGGCGCGCGCGGCTCGGACCCGCTGCGCGGCGTCGCGTACGGGGCGGGCGCGGGCGTGCTGTACGCCGGGTACCTGTTCCTGACCCGCCGGGCCGGGGAGGGCCAGGACCACCGCTACCGCCCCGTCCTGCTCTCGACCCTCTCGGCGGGCGCGGTGTCGGTCGTGATCGGGATCCCGTGGCACGGCGTGGACGTCGCGCCCGGCTGGGCGGCGTTCGGCTGGCTCGCGGCGCTGGCGGTCACCGGGCAGGTCTGCGGCTGGATGCTGATCGGCGCGGCGCTGCGCCGCCTGCCCGCCGAGACGGGCGGCACGCTGCTGCTGCTCCAGCCGATCCTCGCCGTCGCGTTCGGGGCCGTCCTCCTCGGCGAACGGCCCTCGCCGTCGCAGGCGGCGGGCTGCGCGCTCGTGATCGCCGCCGTCTGGCTCACCGGCCGCACCGCGCGCCGCCCCCCGCACCGTACCGAGCCGCCGGAGGCCGTCCCGCGCACGTCGTCACCCGCGGCGCGCAACGCCGTTCCCATCGGCACCGGTGCGCAGGAGCCCGAGTAACCCCGAGCAACGAGGCCGTCCGCCGGCGGAGCCGCACTGGTGAGCGGCGCCCCGGCCTCGCGTCACAGCCGCATGTAGACGCGGATCACCGTGCCGTCCGGGCCGGTGTGCAGGCGGACGAGGTCCGCGAGCTGGTTGACCATGAGGATGCCGCGCCCGCCGTTCGAGCCGAGCCCGACGGGGCTGCGGCCGACGAGCGGATCGGCGATCGTGCCCGCGTCGCTCACCTCGGCGACCGCGTGCCCGTCCTCCGCCCAGACCCGCAGCGTCCCGGCGCCGCCGCCGTGCAGGCACGAGTTGGCGGCCAGCTCGTTCACCGCGATCTCCAGGTCGCCCAGCGGGCGGGGCGCGAGGCCGAGGGCGAGGGCGCCCCGGCGGGTGAACGCGCGCACGTCCGGCAGCGCGTCCAGGTCGAACCTCAGCGCCGCCGCCGAGCCGGGCGGCTCGGGCAGCGGGCGGTTGTAGGCGCGCACGACCTCGTCCGGCGCGTACGCGGCGCTGCGCCGCTCCCCGGACCCGTCGATGATCACCGGGTGGGTGGAGTGCGCGTCGGCGACCGCCTCCGGGGCAGCCCCGCCACGTCGTACGGGCACAGGATGGCGGCGTCGCGGCCCGCGAACGCCAGGTTGATCAGCGCCTCGTGCTGCGCGCACGCCGGGTACTCGGTCGCCGACCGGCCCGGCCAGATCGGCTCGCCGATGATCCGCACCCGGCCGCCCGCGTGCCGGTCGGCGAACGCGCGCAGCACCCCGGGGATGATCCGGCCCGGGTTGCGGCCCGCCTCGGTCATGTCGAGCCAGGTCACGCGGTCGGCGGCGGGGCCGAGCGCCGACCACAGCGTGCCGAGCCGCTCGCCGGGCACCGCGACGGCGACCGGCTCGCCCGCCTCGTGGCCCGCTTTGATGAACGGCACCGTCCCGGCGAGGTACTCGCGGTCGTCCCGGTAGAACAGCGCCGGGTGGGCGAACGGGCCGGGGGCGAACGGGTCGGCGGCGTCCAGGTCCGGAGGGTCGGGCGCGGCGCGGTCCCGGGGCGGGGGAACGGGCGCAGGGTCATCGGGGGCCCGGCTCGGGTCGGGTCGGGGGCGGCCCCTTGACGAGCGCGAGCCGCATGCGCGGATGACGCGTGGTCATGCGGGCGGCTCCCTGGGGGGTCGAGGCGTCGTCGTCCATGTCTCGGCTACCCTCGCACACATCCGCGAAAACGGGTCAGACCGGGTGATTTATGCGATCACCGTCCGGTTCCGCCGTTCACGGCAGCGGCGGCAGCGGTTCCAGCACCGCCGCGTCCACGACGTCGGTCAGCCGCCCTCGCCTGCGGTACGCGGCGCGCTGCCGGTCGGCGCCCGTCCCGCCCTCCAGCAGCGCCCGCACGCCCGCGGTGACGGGGTCGAGGTCGCCGCTGTCGCGGAGCGCGGGCAGCACGTGCGCCAGCAGGTCCCCGGCGAGCCCGCGGAACGGCGCGGGCCGCCCGCTGCGCGTGTCGACGCCGTCGCCGGACAGCCCGTCGCGGGACGCCAGCCAGTACGCGGCGCGCAGCAGCTCGGGCGCCGGGTTCGGCGCGGCCTCGCCCGCCTCGACCGCCGCGAGCGAGGTCTGCACGAGCGCCCGGACGAGCGCGGCGAACAGCGCCGCGTCCCCGGCGGTCAGCGCGACGTCGGCGAGCCGCACCTCGATCGTGGGCAGCCGCGCCGACGGCCGCACGTCCCAGAAGATCGTGCCGGTGTCCATCAGCGCGCCGCAGCCGAGCAGCGTCCCGACCAGGTCCTCGAAGTGCGCGAGCGACTCGAAGTGCGGCGGGGGTCCGGCGACCGGCCAGCGCGCCCACGCCAGCACCCGCCAGCAGGCGTGGCCGGTGTCGCGGCCCGCCCAGTACGGCGAGTTGGCCGCGAGCGCCACCAGCGTCGGCAGCCACGGCCGCAGGTGGTTGCTCACCTGGACGGCGCGCTCGCGGTCGGGCATCTCCACGTGGACGTGGCACGAGCAGATGCTCTGCTCGTCGTCCAGGGCCCGGTAGGTCGCGAGGCTCTCGGCGTAGCGGGCGCCGTCGCTGATCGGCGCCGGGATCAGCTCGCCCAGCACCGGCGTGCCCGTCGCGGCGAGCCGTACCCCCTCGCCCGCCGCCGCGTCGGCCATCGCCGCGCGCATCGCGCGGGTCTGCTCCAGGAGCTTGGCGAGGTCGTCGCACGGCGGGGTCTTGGCCTCGGCGAGGAACGAGACCAGCTCGGTCGAGACGCGCTCGCCGAGGGCGTCGGCGGCGCGCCGCACCACCCCTGTGGCGTGGGGGACCACCTCACGGGAACCGGGATCGACGACGAAGTACTCTTCCTCGATGCCGAATCTGAGGGCCATCCCACCACCTCGGGCTGACGCAGGCGGCCACGCTCTTACGACGGTACGTGGTGGCGCTCACATTCGCACCCCGGGACGTTCGGGCCCCGTCCAGCGGGTAGGGGAGGAGTCCAGCGCAGAACCGAAGCGCAGAACGGAGCGGAAGGGAGGCGGTCGGGATGCCCGGCGCCTCGACGGGCCTCGGCCTGGTGCTCGTGCTCTTCGCCGTCGTCGTGCTCGTCCTGGTCGGCCTGATCTACCTGGGCGGACGGAAGGAGCGCCCGCCGGCGGGGTCGGAGCGCGAAACGCGCGGTTCCTGGTACCGCTAGCGCGGCGGGCCCAGGGGGAGGGCCTTCAGGGGCCCTTGTCGAAGAAGTACATGCTGAGCGCGATGAGGTGCGTGACGACCACGACGCCGATCCCGAAGAAGAACAGCATCCTCGCCGGGGCGTGCTCGAAGTGCTTGCCGTGTTCGAGCGGACCGCGCTCGCGCTGCCGCTGCGCGATCCGCTCCTCCAGCGGAGGCCGGTTGAACATCAGTGCCGCGGATCGTCGACGATCACGTCGCTCATGATGTCGACGGCGAAGGCGACGATCCCGCCGAGCACGATGATGCCCGCCCCGCCCCAGAACATCGGCCAGTTGGGGCCGACGCACAGCGCGATGCCGCCGACCACGAACCCGATGGCGATGATCACAACGGCGACCCAGGACTTCGGCCGTCCCGCGTGGCTGCCACTCGACATGCGTCTTCCCTCTTACCTTCGATGGGGCTGGTGCTGAAAAACCTAGCATCGCGGGTGGCGCGGGGCGTTCCGGGGTGCCGGGACGCGGCACGCGCGCGGGCGCGCGTGCGTGCGGTCCGCCGGATGCGGGGGCCGGGTCAGACGAAGGCGCCCATGCCGGTCGCCGCGCGCCCGACGATGAGCGTGTTGATCTCCCGCGTCCCCTCGTACGAGTAGAGCGCCTCGGCGTCGGCGACGAACCGCCCGATGCCGTAGTCGAGCACGATCCCGTTGCCCGCCATCAGCTCGCGCGCCCAGCCGACCGTCTCGCGCATCCGCGTGGTGCAGTACGCCTTGGCGAGCGCGGAGTGCTCGTCGCGGTAGAGGCCCTGGTCCTGGAGCTGCGCGAGCCGTACGACCATGCCGAGCGAGGCGGTCGCGTCGCCGAGCATCCTGACCAGCAGGTCCTGGACGAGCTGGAACTTGGCGATCGGGCGGCCGAACTGCTCGCGCTCCACCGCGTAGTCGCGGGCGATCTCGTACGCGGCGAGCATCACGCCGACGGCCTGCCAGGCGACGCCGCTGCGGGTGCGGCGCAGGATGGCGGCGGTGTCGCGGAAGCTCTCCGCGCCGGCCAGCCGGTTCGCCTCCGGGACCCGGCAGTCCTCGAACGCCAGGTCGGCGTTCTGGACGGTCCGCAGCGCGATCTTGTTCTGGATCAGGGTGGCGGTGAGGCCCGGCGTGCCCTTCTCGACCACGAACCCCTTGACCTGGTCGTCGGCCTCGTCCCTGGCCCACACGACGATCAGGTCGGCGAACGTGCCGTTGCCGATCCAGCGCTTGGCCCCGTTCAGGACCCAGGAGTCGCCGTCCCGGCGCGCCGTGGTCCGCAGGCCGAGCGCCACGTCGGACCCGCCGCCGGGCTCGGTCAGGGCGAACGCGCCGATCCGCTCCATCCGCCCCATCGCGGGCAGCCAGCGCTCGCGCTGCTCGGCGGACCCGCAGCGGCCGATGCTGCCCATCGCCAGGCCCGTGTGCACGCCGAAGAACGTCGCCATCGACGGGTCGGCGCGCGCCATCTCCAGCGCCAGGAACCCGGTGAGCAGGCTGCTCGGCGGCTCCCCCGGGCACTCCTCGTAGGGGAGGCCGGCGACGCCCAGCTCCCCGTACTCCGGGACGAGGTCGAACGGGAACTCGGCCCGCGCCCACTGCGCGTCGGCGATCGGCGCGACCTTCGCGTCGAGGAACGCGCGGACGCGCCCGACGATCTCCTGCTCGCGCCCGTCGAGCAGCTCCTGCATGTGGTAAAGGTCGCCGGGGATCGGATCGAGGCTCATGGCCTCCCCCTTTCCCGGGAGCCCCGCCGCCAACCGGGCGCCGCGGCCGGCCCGCCGCCGGTGTGGCGTAGGTCATAGGGGCCCCTGGACATCCCACCCCGGTCTCGGAGTTGAAGTAGGCGCTCGCTTACGATCCAGGGCATGACGGTGCCGCCCGAAGAACTCGAACTGGCCGCCGCCTTCCCTCCGGCCGAGCGCGACCGGTGGCGGGAGATGGTGAAGGGGGTGCTGCGCAAGTCCGGCGCGGCGTCCGATGACACCCCCCTTGAGGACGTCGAGGGCCTGCTCGCCCGCACGTCCTACGACGGCGTGCCGATCGCCGCGCTCTACACCGCCGACGACGCCGCTCCCGGCCGTCCCGGCCTCGCGCCCTACGTGCGCGAGGTCCGGCCCGACGGGGAGGGCCTCGCGGGCTGGGACGTCCGCCAGCGGCACGCCCACCCCGACCCGGCGGTCGCGCGCGAGGCGATCCTCGCCGACCTGGAGAACGGCGCGACGTCGCTGTGGCTCGTCCTCGGCGACGCGGGCCTGCCCGTCGCGGCCCTGCCCGAGGCGCTGCGCGGCGTCCACCTGAACCTCGCGCCGGTCGTGCTGGACGCCGGGGAGCGGACCGCCGAGGCCGCCGACCGGTTCCTCGCCCTGGCCGCCGAGCGCGAGCAGGCCGCGGAGGTCGCCGGGAGCCTCGGCGCGGACCCCCTCGGCCTCGCCGCCCGCACCGGCGCGCGCGTGCCGGTCGAGCCCGCCGCCGAGCTGGCCGCACGGTGCGTCCGCGAGTTCCCGAGGATGCGCGCCGTGACCGTGGACGGCACCGTCCACCACGACGCGGGCGGCTCCGACGCCGAGGAGCTCGGCGGCGCGGTCGCCGCCGGGGTCGCGTACCTGCGGGCCCTCACCGCGGCCGGGCTGAGCGCCGCCGAGGCGTTCGGGCAGATCGAGTTCCGGCTCGCCGTGAACGCCGACCAGTTCCTGTCGATCGCGAAGCTGCGCGCCGCGCGCCGCCTCTGGGCCCGCGTCGCCGAGGTGACCGGCGAGGCCGCCGGGGACGCCGGCGGCGGGGACGGCGCGGAGGCGCGGATCCACGCGGTCACCTCCTCGGCGATGATGACCCGCCGCGACCCGTGGGTGAACATGCTGCGCACGACCGTCGCGACGTTCGCCGCCGGGGTCGGCGGCGCGGACGCGGTGACCGTCCAGCCGTTCGACGCCCGGCTCGGCCTCCCCGACGACTTCGCGCGGCGCGTGGCCCGCAACACCCAGACGCTGCTGCTGGAGGAGTCGAGCCTCGCCCGCGTCGTGGACCCGGCGGGCGGCTCCTGGTACGTCGAGCGCGTCACCGAGGACCTCGCCCAGGCGGCCTGGGCCTGGTTCACCGAGATCGAACGCGCCGGAGGCTTCGCCGCGGCCCTCGAATCGGGCCTCATCGCCGAACGGCTCGCCGCGACGTGGGCCCGCCGCCGCAAGGACATCGCCCGCCGCAAGGCGCCCCTCACGGGGGTCAGCGAATTCCCGAACCTGGCCGAGAAACTGCCCGAACGCGCCCCCGCGCCGTCCGCCCCGTCGGGCGGGCTGCCCGTCGTCCGGTACGCGCAGGACTTCGAGGCCCTCCGCGACCGTTCCGACGCGCACGCCGAACGGACCGGGACGCGTCCCGCCGTCTACCTCGCCACGCTCGGGCCGATCGCCGTGCACACCGCGCGCGCGTCGTTCGCCGCCAACCTCTTCCAGGCGGGCGGGATCGAGACGGTCAGCGGCCCGCCGGAGGAGTTCGCGGCGTCCGGCGCGAAGGTCGCCTGCCTGTGCTCCAGCGACAAGCTCTACGGGGAGGGCGCGTCCGCCGCGGCCCGGACCCTCAGGGAAGCGGGGGCGGTAAGGGTATGGCTGGCGGGCAAGGGTTCCTACGATGGAGTGGACGATCAGATCTTCGCGGGCTGTGACGCGGTCGCGACGCTGGAGACCACCCTCCACGATCTGGGAGTGAGCGAATGATCCCCGACTTCTCCGAGGTCGAGCTCGGAACGGCGCCCGGGGCGGACGAGGCCGCCAAGCGGTGGCGCGCCGCCGCGGCCGAGGCCACCGGGCGGGACCCCGACGCCCTTACGTGGGAGACCCCCGAGGGCATCGGCGTCCGGCCCCTCTACACCGGCGACGACCTCGCCGGGCTCGACTTCCTCGGCACCTACCCGGGCATCGCGCCGTACCTGCGCGGCCCCTACCCCGCCATGTACGCCACGCAGCCCTGGACGATCCGGCAGTACGCCGGGTTCTCCACCGCCGAGGAGTCCAACGCGTTCTACCGGCGCAACCTCGCCGCCGGGCAGAAGGGCCTGTCGGTCGCGTTCGACCTCGCCACCCACCGCGGCTACGACTCCGACCACCCGCGCGTCGCGGGCGACGTCGGCATGGCGGGCGTCGCGATCGACTCGATCTACGACATGCGGCAGCTCTTCGACGGCATCCCGCTCGACCGGATGAGCGTGTCGATGACCATGAACGGCGCGGTGCTGCCCGTCCTCGCGCTCTACATCGCGGCGGCGCAGGAGCAGGGGGTCGAGCCCGAGCGGCTCGCCGGGACCATCCAGAACGACATCCTCAAGGAGTTCATGGTCCGCAACACCTACATCTACCCCCGGCGCCGTCGATGCGGATCATCTCCGACATCTTCGCGTTCACCTCGCAGCGGATGCCGAAGTACAACTCCATCTCGATCTCCGGCTACCACATCCAGGAGGCCGGGGCCACGGCCGACCTGGAGCTGGCCTACACCCTCGCGGACGGCGTGGAGTACATCCGCGCGGGCCGCGACGCGGGGCTCGACATCGACGCGTTCGCGCCGCGCCTGTCGTTCTTCTGGGCGATCGGGATGAACTTCTTCATGGAGGTCGCCAAGCTCCGCGCCGCGCGCCTCCTGTGGGCCAAGCTCGTCAAGACGTTCGACCCGAAGAACCCGAAGTCGCTCTCCCTGCGCACCCACTCGCAGACCTCGGGCTGGTCGCTCACCGCGCAGGACGTCTTCAACAACGTCGCCCGCACCTGCGTCGAGGCGATGGCCGCCACGCAGGGCCACACCCAGTCGCTGCACACCAACGCGCTGGACGAGGCCCTCGCCCTGCCGACCGACTTCTCCGCCCGCATCGCCCGCAACACCCAGCTCCTGCTCCAGCAGGAGTCCGGCACCACCCGCACGATCGACCCGTGGGGCGGCAGCGCGTACGTCGAGCGCCTCACCTACGACCTCGCCCGCCGCGCCTGGGGCCACATCACCGAGGTCGAGGACGCGGGCGGCATGGCGCGGGCCATCGACGAGGGCCTGCCCAAGCTGCGCATCGAGGAGGCCGCCGCCCGCACGCAGGCCCGCATCGACTCGGGCCGCCAGCCGGTCGTCGGCGTCAACAAGTACCGGCCGGACGCCGACGAGCCGATCGAGGTCCTCAAGGTCGACAACGCGTCCGTGCGCGCCCAGCAGGTCGAGAAGCTGCGGCGGCTGCGCGAGGAACGCGACGAGGCCGCCGCCGCGTCCGCCCTGGAGGCGCTGACCCGCGCCGCCGAGGCCGCCGAGAACGGCACCCGCGGCCCCGGCCTGGACCAGAACCTGCTGGCCCTCGCCATCGACGCCGCCCGCGCCAAGGCCACCGTCGGCGAGATCTCCGACGCGCTGGAGAGGACGTACGGGCGCCACGCCGCGCAGATCCGTACGATCTCCGGCGTGTACCGCGAGGAGGCGGGTGAGGTGACCGCGATCGAGAAGGCGCGCGCCGCGACGGCCGCCTTCGAGGAGGCCGAGGGCCGCCGCCCCCGCATCCTCGTCGCCAAGATGGGGCAGGACGGGCACGACCGCGGCCAGAAGGTGATCGCGACCGGGTTCGCCGACCTCGGCTTCGACGTGGACGTGGGCCCGCTGTTCCAGACCCCGGGCGAGGTCGCCCGGCAGGCCGTCGAGGCCGACGTGCACGTCGTCGGCGTCAACTCGCTGGCGGCCGGCCACCTCACCCTCGTCCCCGCGCTGCGCGCGGAGCTGGCCGAGCTGGGCCGCGACGACATCATGATCGTCGTGGGCGGGGTCATCCCGCCCGGCGACTTCGAGGAGCTGCGCGCCGCCGGCGCCGCCGCGATCTTCCCGCCCGGCACGGTCCTCGCCGAGGCCGCGACCGGCCTCCTGGACGACCTCGCGCGGAAACTCGGGCATGGCGCCTCCTGACCTGGACGACTACGTCAAGGGCGTGCGGGACGGCGCGCGGGCGTGGATCGCGCGGTCGATCACGCTGGTCGAGTCGTCCCGGGCCGACCACCGCGAGCTCGCCCAGCGGCTGCTCGCCGAGCTGGCCCCGTACGGCGGCGGCGCCCGGCGGGTCGGCGTCACCGGCGTGCCCGGCGTCGGCAAGTCCACGTTCATCGACGCGCTCGGCAGCGACCTCACCGCGGCCGGGCACCGCGTCGCGGTGCTCGCCGTCGACCCGTCCTCGACCCGTACGGGCGGCAGCATCCTCGGCGACAAGACCCGGATGCAGCGCCTCGCCGTCGATCCCAACGCGTTCATCCGGCCGTCCCCGACGGCGGGCACGCTCGGCGGCGTCGCCAAGGCCACCCGCGAGGCGATGGTGGTGATGGAGGCCGCCGGGTACGACGTGGTGCTGGTCGAGACGGTCGGCGTCGGGCAGTCGGAGACGACCGTGGCCGAGATGGTCGACTCGTTCCTGTTCCTGACCCTCGCCCGCACCGGCGACCAGCTCCAGGGCATCAAGAAGGGGGTCCTGGAGCTGGCCGACGTCATCGCGGTCAACAAGGCCGACGGCCCCCACGCGATGGAGGCGAAGAAGGCCGCGCGGGAGCTGGCCGGGGCGCTGCGGCTGCTGCGCAGCGACGAGCGCGTCCGCGACACCCCCGTCCTGACGTGCAGCGCGAAGGAGGGCACGGGCCTCGGCGAGGTCTGGACGCGCCTGGTCGAGCACCAGGAGCGGCTGCGGGAGTCGGGCGAGCTGGAGGCGCGGCGGCGCGGCCAGCAGGTCCGGTGGGTGTGGGCGATGGTCCGCGAGCGGCTGCTCGCCGACCTCCGCGAGCATCCCGCCGTCCGCGAACTGGCCCCCGAGCTGGAGGCCCGCGTCGCCGACGGCACGGTGCCCCCGGCCGTCGCCGCCGAACGGATCCTGGGCGCGTTCACCCGCTGAGCGCACCGGCCCGCATCGGCCCCCTTGGTTGTGCGGGGAACCGGGTCGGGCCGGGCCCCCATCCTGTACAAAAGTCTGATGGACGTCATCGCGCTCGATGATCCGACGGACGCGCAGATCCGCCAGTGGCACGCCGTCCTCGCCGCCGTGCACGCCGCCGACCCCGCGGGCGAGCCGGCGCCCGAGGCCGAGCACACCGCGGAGCGGCTGCTCGGCGCCGGAGCGGAGACGCGGCTGTGGGCCGTCCCGGACGGCGCGGGCGGTTTCGCCGCCGTGGCCGCGCTGCGCCTGCCCGGCGGCCCCGGCGCCGACCGGCCCGCCGAGATCGACATCCAGGTCCGGCCCGGCCACCGCCGCCGCGGCGTCGGCGGGCGGCTGCTCGCCGTCGCCGCCGGAGGGCTGCGCGCCGACGGCCGCTCCAGCGTCATCGCGCAGGTCCTCGCTGGCACGCCCGCCGTCCCGTTCCTGGAGTCGTACGGCTTCGAGTGCGTCGTGACCCTGCGCGGCCTCCTGCTGCGCCTCGACGACCTGCCCGAGGGCCGCGTCGCGGGCCTCGTCGCCGCAGGGCCGCCGGGCTACGGCCTCGTCCGCTGGCGCGGCGTCGTCCCCGACGAGCACGCCGACGCCCTCGCCCGCGCCAAGGACGCCATGGCCGACCTCGCCGAGTACGAGGGCACCCCCTGGGACGCGCACCGCGTCCGCGAGACCGCCGAGATGGTCGCCAAGCGCGGGGACGACCTCTACACGGTCGCGGCGCTGCGCGGCCCGGCCATCGCGGGGTTCACCGAGGTCGTCGTCCCCCTCGGCGCCGCCGGGCGCGCGGCCCAGTACGACACCGCCGTCGTCCCCGAGCACCGGGGCCGGCGCCTCGGCATCTGGGTGAAGGCCGCGATGCTGGAGTGGCTCGCGACCGAGCGCCCCGACGTCCGCGAGATCGAGACCGACAACGCGGGCGACAACGTCCACATGCTCGCCGTCAACGAGGAGCTCGGCTTCCGCTGGCAGCGCGAGTCCCGCGAGTACCTGGCCCGCGCCGCCGACCTCCCCCGCTGACCCCCTTCCCCCGGGCTTATCCACAGAACGTGATTCGAGTATCACCCGCCGTGGCCGGGAGGCCAGCCTGGACGCGGCGCGGGCACGAGGCCCGCGCCGCCGTCCCGAGGAGGCCGCCCCATGGGCCCACGGCTCACCCTGCACGTCCCCGCGTCCGTCACCACCCGCTACCTGGTCGCGACCGACGACCGCGCCACCCCCGACGCCGGCTACCTCCGCGACGCCCTCCCGCGCACCGCGCTGGCGCGCGTCGCCCGCGACCTGCTCGGCACGCCGCTGCTGACCGTCGCCCCCGGACTCGACGCCCCCACCCGCTGGAGCGAGCGGCTCGGCACGCTGGGCGGTGCCGCCGACGCCCTCGAACGGGTCGCCGCGGCCACCCGGCACGTCGTCGTCACCGCCACCGCCGCGCCCGCCGCGCAGCCCCGCCATGCCCAGGCCGCCCGCCTCGCCGTCCGCGCCCTCGCCGCCGCCACCGGCGGGGCCGTCGTCGACCTCGACGCCAACCAGGTCCTGCCGCCGCGGCCCGCCGAGCCCGAGCGGTTCGTCCTCGGCCAGGAGTGGACCGGGGTGTTCCTCTCCCTCGACGGGCAGGGTGACGGGTCGCTCGTACGGGCCGAGACCTGCGGGATGCACCGCTTCGGGCTGCCCGAGCTCGCCGCGGCCCGGGTGCCCTACGCGCACATGCTCACCTCCGCCAACCTGATGCGGGCGCTCGCCCACCGGATGCTCGCCGAGCACCTGGTCTGGCTGGCCGCCGGCCCGCCGTCCGGCCCGCGCACCGTCCCGGCG
This sequence comes from Actinomadura sp. J1-007, assembly GCF_009793335.1. Taxonomy (GTDB): domain Bacteria; phylum Actinomycetota; class Actinomycetes; order Streptosporangiales; family Streptosporangiaceae; genus Spirillospora; species Spirillospora yumaensis. The sequence goes on from NZ_WING01000002.1 coordinate 1,139,508, forward strand.
CGGTGTCGGGCGACCGGCGACGACGTCCTGCGCTTCTGGGGAGCACGCCCGGAGGGCCGCCCCGGCCTGAGCGTCGACCTGGTCCGCACGCCCGCAGGCTGCCCCGGATGCGACGCCGCCCTGGAGGCCGTCCCACCCGACAACGCCGGCACCGCCTGGTGGGACGACCACGCAGCCACCGCCCTCCCCAAAATCCTCTGGGCCGACCCATCCCCCTGACCCCCCACCACCCCACGCGAGCCCACCCCACCGCCCCGCGCGAGCCCACCCCCGCCCGTCGATCGTGCGGGGCCGTCCGCCGTAGTCGAGCGCGTGAAACCGTCCGCCGCCGTTGAAGGGGGTGGGGCGTGCGTCCGGCGTCGTTCACTGCTTGGAGGGGGGCGGGGTGGGGCGCGGGGGGTCGGCGCTGGTGCGGGTTCGTGGGTGCGTGTCGGCCGTGAGGGGTGCGCGCTTGTCGGGGGCGGGTTTCCGTGCGTCTTCGTTTCCGGGGGGAAAACATCTTGCTCTCGCCGCGCCGGGTCGGCACTCTGATGAGGGCTTCCGGGAAATACCCGGGAGCAGAGAATTGCCAGACCATTCCTTCGTAGTTCAACGGCAGAACGCCGCACTGTTAATGCGGATATCCAAGTTCGAATCTTGGCGGAGGAGCGGGGCGAAGGGGCGAGGAGGTGACCCGGTGAACGTGCTCGTCCTGAACGCGTCCTACGAGCCGTTACAGAAAGTGGACCTGCGGCACGCCATCCGCATGCTGGTGCGCGAGGTGGCCGTCGTCGAGGAGGCGGAGGAGGGCCGGACCATCGGCCGCTATCCCGTGCCGCGGGTGCTCAGGCTGGTCCGCTACGTCGCGATGCGCTGGCGGCACGGCCGCCGGCCGCCCTGGAGCAAGCGGGGCGTCTACCTGCGCGACCGGGGCCGCTGCGGCTACTGCGGCAAGCGCGGCGACACGATCGACCACGTCTTCCCGCAGTCCCGCGGCGGCGGCGACACCTGGGACAACACCGTCCTGGCGTGTGGGAAGTGCAACAACCGCAAAGGGAACCGGACGCCCGACGAGGCGGGCCTGCGGCTCCGCGCCGACCTGCGGGTCCCGCGCTGGGAGGAGCTCGTCGGCCTCTGAACGGGGGCGGGCGGGCCCGCGCGCACGGGGCGCGCGGGCCCGCCGCGACGGGGGAGGGGCCGGACCGCCGCGCCGGCGGCCCGGCCCCGATGTAACGAATGCGTGACTCTGTGTGTTTATCTGAGTATGCGTGGCCAAATGGGCGATTGTGGTAGCGTGCCGCCAATCTTCAGCGCGTTATTGAGGAGAGATCTGTGGCGGCCTTCGATGCCAGCGGCCGGACCCCGCGCTCCGCGCCGGGCCGTTCGCGCTCCAAACGGTACGTGGCGATCGCGCTCGTACTCGGGGCCTCGGCGGTGCTGCCGCCCGCGACGGGCAGCGCCGCGAGCGTCCAGGCGGCGCCGAAGAAGGACCTGAAGAAGGAGTACGCCAAGCTCAAGAAGCGCGCGAGCGCCCTGTCCAAGGAGTACCGCGGCGAGCTGATCACCCTCGACCAGGCCAAGCGCGCCGCCGAGCGCGCGGGCTCGGACGCCGAACGCCTCGGCCGCGAGTACGAGACGGCCCGCGCCGACGTCCGCCGCCTCGCCGCGTCCTCCTACATGACGGGGCGGCTCGACACGCTCCCGATGGTCACCGCCGAGGACCCGGCCGCCTCGATCCGCGACGCGGCCACCCTCCAGCACCTCGCGACCAGGAACAGCCAGCGCATCGCCAACCTGCGGACCCTGTCCACCCAGGCCGTCCAGTCGCAGCAGCAGGCCAGGACCAAGCTGGAGGCCGTCCGCAAGGAGATCGACGACCTGGAGGGGCAGCGCGCCCGCGTCAAGAAGCTGCTGGTCAAGTACAAGCCCGAGACCCCCACCACCCCGTCCGGCGGGTCCGGTAAGCCCGACGACGTCAGCGGCGCCAAGTCGCCCCTCGTCGGCCCCACCATGACCGCCCGGATGCGCACCGCGATGCTCGCGATCGACGGCAGGTTCGGCCCGTTCCCCACGATCGGCTGCTCGCGCCCCGGCGACCCGCAGGACCACGGCTCCGGCCGCGCCTGCGACTTCATGGAGGCGACCGGCGGCAAGATGCCGAGCGCCTCCGCCAAGTCCCACGGCGACGCCGTCGCGCAGTACGTGATCAGCAACGCGTCCCGCCTCGGCATCAAGTACGTCATCTGGCGGCAGCGCATCTACGACATGCGCGGCAGCGGCGGCTGGCGCCAGATGGAGGACCGCGGCAGCGTCACCCAGAACCACTACGACCACGTCCACGTGTCGGTCCTCTGACCCGAACCGCCCGCCCAGCGGGGCGGGAGGGGCCGGGTCAGAGGGCCGGGGTTGCGGGGGCCGTCAGCGTGCGGTCGCGGGACGACTGGAGGGCGGCCTCGATGACCTCCAGCCCCACGATGGCGTCGGCCAGGGAGACGGGCGGGGGCGCGTCGCCGCGGAGGGTACGGGCGACGGCGGCGTAGAAGTCCTGGTAGCCGCCCGGCTCGGTCGGTTCGGGACGTTCGGCGCCCGGGGTGCCCAGCGTCCCGTACGCGGCGGGGGCGGCGATGCCCCAGCCGGGGTCCTTCGGGGTGAGGCCGCGGCGCAGGGCGTCCTCCTGGCCGTCGAGGCCGCCGACCGTGTACGCGGCGGCGCCGCCCAGCACGCGGAAACGGGGCCCGAGGTTCGCGGCGGTGGCGCTCATCCACAGGCTGGACCGTTCCCCGCCCGGATGCTCCAGGGCCACGAACACGTCGTCGGGGGCCGTCGCGCCGGGGCGGCGGGTGTCGATCTCCGCGTAGACCCGGTCGGGACGGCCGAACAGCACCACCGCCTGGTCGATCAGGTGCGAGCCCAGGTCGTATAGGATCCCGCCCGCGTCGCGCGGATCGGTGCTCTCCTTCCACGACCCCTTCACCTCGGGCCGCCAGCGCTCGAACCGGGACTCGAACCGCTGGACGCCGCCGAGCGCGCCGTCCGCGACCAGCCTGCGGACGGTGCGGAAGTCGCCGTCCCAGCGGCGGTTGTGGAACGGGATGACCGGCAGGCCCCGGACGGCGCTCAGCGCGGCCAGCGAGCGGGCCTCGGCGGCCGTCGCCGCGACCGGCTTGTCCAGGACGACGGGCAGGCCGGCGGTCAGGGCCGTCCGGGCGAGCGGGACGTGGGCGCGGTTCGGCGCGGTGATCACTGCGAGGTCGTACGAGCCGGCGGCCTCCCAGAGCCGGTCGACGCTGTCCAGCACCTTGGCGTCCGGGTGGCGCTCCCGCACCGCGTCCTGCCGCTCCGGGTTCCCGGTCACCACGGCGGCGAGCCGCATCCCGGCCGTGGTGGAGATCAGCGGGGCGTGGAACACCGACCCGCCGGTGCCGTATCCGATCAGAGCGACGCGCGAATCCATCCTCCGATGATGTCCGATGGGCCTCCGGCCTGCGGCGCTGGGGTCGGGGGGCGACGCAGGTCGGGAGGCTGCGTAGGCTTTTGCGGGTATTCGGGTGAGCCGAGGGAGATGGACGTTGTCCAAGCCTGTCCTGATGACGGTCGACGACGACCCGGGGGTGTCCCGGGCCGTGGCGCGGGACCTGCGCCGCAGGTACGCCGGGTCGTACCGGATCCTGCGCGCCGAGTCCGGGCGCCAGGCGCTCGACGCGCTCGGCGAGCTGCGGCTGCGCGGGGACGAGACCGCGATGCTGCTCGCCGACCACCGGATGCCCGAGATGAACGGGGTGGAGTTCCTCGAACGGGCCATGGACCTGTTCCCGTTCGCCCGCCGGGTGCTGCTGACCGCCTACGCCGACACCGACGCCGCGATCCGCGCGATCAACGTGGTGGACCTCGACCACTACCTGCTCAAGCCGTGGAACCCGCCGGAGGAGAAGCTCTACCCGGTGGTCGACGCGCAGCTCGACGCGTGGTCGCGGACCGACCGCAGCCGCCCCGGCGAGCTGCGCGTCGTCGGGCACCGCTGGTCCGCCCGGTCGTACGAGATCCGCGACTTCCTGGCCCGGCACCAGGTGCCGTACACGTGGCTGATGGACGGCGACCCCGAGGGCGCCGAGCTGGTCGCGGCGGCGGGCGGGCCGCGGCTGCCGCTCGTGGTCACCGCCGACGGCGCCGCGCTCGCCGCGCCGACGGACGCCGAGCTGGCCGCCGCCGTGGGGCTGCCGACCACGCCCTCCACCGGGTTCTACGACCTGATCGTCATCGGCGGCGGGCCGTCCGGCCTCGGCGCCGCGGTGTACGGGGCGTCCGAGGGGCTGCGGACCGTCGTCGTCGAACGGCACGCCCTCGGCGGCCAGGCCGGGCAGAGCTCCCGGATCGAGAACTACCTCGGGTTCCCCGACGGGGTGTCGGGGCAGCAGCTCGCCGACCGGGCGCGGCGGCAGGCCGACCGGTTCGGCGCCGAGCTGGTCGCCACCGGCGAGGTCGCCGCGCTGGAGTCGCGCGGCGCGACCCGCGTGGCGCGGCTGACCGACGGCACCGAGATCGCCGCGCACGCCGTGATCATCGCGACCGGCGTGTCGTACCGGCGGCTGGACGCGCCCGGCGTGGACGACCTGGTCGGCCGCGGCGTGTACTACGGCGCGGCGGTCACCGAGGCCCCCGCCTGCGCGGGCGAGGAGGTCGCGATCGTCGGCGGCGCCAACTCGGCGGGCCAGGCCGCGGTGCACCTGGCCAGGTACGCCAAGCGCGTCCACCTGATCGTCCGCGCGGACGGGCTTGAGCAGTCCATGTCGCACTACCTGGTCGGGCAGATCGCCGAGACCCCCAACATCGAGCTGCACACGCGCACCAGCGTGACGGCCGCCGAGGGCGGCAAGCGCCTCGAACGGCTCTGCGTCGCCACGCCCGGCGGCACGAAGACCCTCGACGCGCACTGGCTGTTCGTGTTCATCGGCGCGGAGCCGTTCACCGGATGGCTCGACGGCTACGTGGAACGCGACGCGCGCGGCTACGTCGTCACGGGGCCCGACCTGGTCGCCGCGGGCCGCCGCCCCGCCGGCTGGCCGATGCACCGCCAGCCGTACCACCTGGAGACCAGCGTCCCGGGCGTGTTCGCGGCGGGCGACGTGCGGTCGGAGTCGATGAAGCGGGTCGCCTCGGCGGTCGGCGACGGCGCCATGGCCGTCGCCCTCGTGCACCGCTACCTGGAACAGTCGTGAACGAGCCGGAGGGGGCGGCATGACCACCGTTTCGCCTGACGAACTGCGCGAGCTCTTCCTCTTCGAGGACCTCGACGACGAGAAGCTCGCGTGGCTGTCGTCGTACGGGACCGTCCGGGAGTACCCCGCCGACGCGATCGTGTGCGCGCAGGGCGACGCCGCGGAGTTCCTGTACGTCCTGCTCGACGGCGAGGTGCTGATGACGCAGCTCGTACGCGACCACAGCGTCGAGGTCAGCCGCACGTCCCGGCCCGGGGTGTACGGCGGCGCCGTGCAGGCGTACCTGGACGACCGGATCGAGCAGCGGTACCAGCACACGCTGCGCGCGACCGCCCCGTCGCGGATGTTCGCGCTGCCCGCCCGGAAGTTCGCGAAGGCCGTCCGCGAATGGTTCCCGATGGCGACGCACCTGCTCGAAGGCAACTTCTTCGGGATGAGCCGCAGCCGCCAGGTCGTCGAGCAGCGCGAGCGCCTCACCGCGCTCGGCACGATCACCGCCGGGCTCACGCACGAGCTGAACAACCCGGCCGCCGCGGCGGCCCGCGCGAGCGCCGAGCTCGGCGACCGGCTCCTCGCCGCCCAGCGGCGCCTCGCGTCCCTCGCCGCCGCGGGCGTCGACTGCGGCCACCTCGGCACGCTCGTCCGGCTCCGCGAGCGCGTCGGCGACCCGTCCGCCGGCGCCCCCGCGCGCTCGCCGCTGGAGGTCAGCGACGCCGAGGACGAGCTCGGCGACTGGCTGGAGGAGCACGGCGTCGAGGACGCCTGGGACGTCGCGCCCGGCCTCGTCGCCGCCGGGATCGGCGTCGCGGAGGCCGAGGAGGTCGCGGTCGCCGCCGGCGACCACGTGCCCGAGGCCGTACGGTGGCTCGGCGAGGTCCTGGAGGTCGCCCAGCTCCAGAAGGAGATCTCCGAGGCGATGAACCGGATCACCGCGCTGCTCGACTCCGCCCGCCAGTACTCCCAGCTCGACCGCGCCCCGTACCAGCGCTGCGACCTGCGCGAACTGCTCGACAGCACGCTGACGATGCTCAAGCGCAAGATCGGTCCGGGCGTCACCGTCCGCACCGACTACGACCCGGACCTGCCGGCCGTCCCCGTGTACGCCGCCGAGCTCAACCAGGTGTGGACCAACCTCATCGTCAACGCCCTGTACGCGATGGGCGGCTCCGGCACCCTCACCGTCCGCACCGCCCGCGAGAACGACCAGGCCGTCGTGGAGATCGCCGACACCGGCACCGGCATCGCGCAGGACGACCTCGGCCGCATCTTCAACCCGTTCTTCACGACGAAGCCCGTCGGCCAGGGCACCGGCCTCGGCCTGGACATCTCCTGGCGCATCATCGCCGACCGCCACAACGGCGACATCCGCGTACGCTCCGAACCCGGCGACACCCGCTTCGAGGTGGTCCTCCCGCTGACGGAACCCGCGGCCCCCTAGCCGGCCGCCGGCCTTCGGGAGCGGATCCCGCCTGGTGACCTCGTGCGCGACCCGCGCGCTGTACGCGGCGGACAATGCGCGCGGGACATTTTCGCTTCCGCGCACAAGCGTTCGCTCGGTCGCTGTGGTTGGCTTCGTGGTGACGGGCTCACACCGGTCGGCCCGGCGGAACCTCCCTCCCGCCGGGCCGCTCCCCGGGCCCGCGAGCGTGCCCGGCCCGCCGCTTCGCGCGGAGGTGGCACGGCGCGCCGGTGCGGTCCGATCCGACGCCCCCCGGACCGGACCGCCCCGGCCCCGCCTTCCTCACCCGACCGCGCGGCGAGCGAAGCCTCCGGGAGGACGGCGGGTATGCCCGGTGTGCAGGGCGGTCAGTAGGACTGGAGTTCCAGGAGGTTGCCGTCGGGGTCGCGTACGTGGGCGGTGCGCAGGCCGGCGCCCCACTCCGGGCGGTCGCGGGGCTCGGTGACGGGCGTGGCGCCGAGGTCCTTCATCAGGCGGGACGCCGCGTCCACGTCGTCCACGCGGAACACCAGCATCGCGCGGTCCTGGCCGGACGGGGCGGGGAGCGACGACGTCCGGACGGTCTCGGCCATCCACGCGCGGCCCATCAGCACGAGGACGCCTTCGCCCTTCAGCTCCCATTGGGCGTACTCGGCCTCCGGCAGTTTCTTCACCGGCCGGATGTCCAGCAGCGCCGCCAGCGCGGACTCGTAGAAGCGCGCGCTGGCGGGGAAATCGTCCACCAGCAGGCGCGGGTACAGCGCGTCCATGACGTCCTCCAAACGATGGGTGTACTCCAACGATTGGGGTAACCCTACAATGAACGGATGACCGCGAACGCGATTCCGGAGCGACTGCCGCCCCGGCTCCTCGACATCAGCACGTTCGTGACGGCGCAGGTGGGGCGCACCGGCCGCGCCAGGATGGGCCGGATGATGGACGAGCACGGCCTCGGGCTGTGGCACTTCGCCGTCCTCGCCGCGCTGGACGACTCCGCGCCCGCCTCGCAGCGGGAGCTCGGCACGCGGCTGCGCATCGACCCGAGCGACGTGGTCGAGGTCGTCGGACGCCTGGAGGAGGCGGGCCTCGTCCAGCGCGAGCGCGACACCGCCGACCGCCGCCGCTACGTCGTCGAACTCACCGCCCGCGGCCGCGCCGAACTCGAAGCGGTCACGGAACGCGCCGCGCGCCTCGACGACGAGCTCTTGGCCCCCCTGGACGACGCCGAACGCGCCACCCTCACCCGCCTCATGCGCCGCGTCCTCGCCCACCACGACCCCCGAGCCCGCTGACCACCTCCAAGCCGTCCCCCGTACGTGCTGACCACCCGCGCACTGCCCCGCCTGCGTGCGCGCTGTCCTGCGTGCGTGCGCGCTGACCGCCTGTGCGCTGACTGCCTCTGCGCTGCCCCGCCTGTGCGCTGACCGCCTGTGCGCTGCCCCGCCTCTGCGCTGCCCCGTCTGTGCACTGATCTGCGTGCTGACCGCCTCTGCGGTGATCATCTGCGCGCTGCCCCGCCCGCGTGCGCGCTGATCTGCGGGCGCGCTGACGGCCCCTGCGCAGACCGCCTGTGCGCTGTCCCGTCTGCACGCGCGCTGTCCTGCGTGGGCGTTGTCCTGCGTGGGCGCTGATCCGTGTGTGGGCGGGGCTCGTGCCGTCCGGTGGAGGGGGTGACGCGCGGGGGCCCGGTCCCGGCGGGGGGTGCCGGGGCCGGGCCCTGGGATGGGAGCGCGCTACTCGAACAGGTCGGGCTGCTCGCGGGTGATCTGGTCGTACAGGGGCTGGTAGTTGATCCAGCCGACCAGGTCGTTGCCGATCTGCTGGTGGGTGAGCTCGGCGTTCTCGTGCTCGATCGGGACGACCGGGCCCGCGGCCTTGGCGAGGAGCTGCACCTGGCACGAGCGTTCCATCGTGATGAACCACCAGGCGGCGGCGTCCACGGTGTCGCCCACCGTGAGCAGGCCGTGGTTGCGCAGGATGACGGCCTTGGCGTCGCCGAGGGCGGCGGCGATGCGCTTGCCCTCCTCCAGGTCGGTGACGACGCCGGTGTAGTCGTCGAACAGGCCGTGGTCCTGGTAGAACGCGCAGACGTCCTGGGTGATCGGCTCCAGCTTCTGCCCGAGCGCCGACAGGGCGCGGCCGTAGGTGGAGTGGCTGTGCGCGGCGGCGACCACGTCCGGACGCGCCTGGTGGACCTGCGAGTGGATCGCGAACGCCGCCTCGTTGACCGGGTAGCGGCCCTCGACGACCTTGCCCTCGTGGTTGACCAGGATCAGGTCGCTGACCCTGATGTGCTTGAACGACATCCCGAACGGGTTGACCCAGAAGTGATCCGTCCGCTCGGGGTCGCGGGCGGTGATGTGCCCGGCCACGCCCTCCTCGAAGCCGAACTTCCCGAAGATGCGCAGCGCCGCCGCGAGGCGTTCCTTGCGGTGCCTGCGCTCCTCCTCCAGGGTCTCGAACGACTGCGGCAGCCGGAAGATCAGATCGGTCGGCAGCTTGTCGAGGAACTCCTCGTCGTCGGGCATGGGGCGTCTCCTTGGCCTGGCTCGTCTGCCCCTATGGGACCCCATCGGGACGTCCGGCGGCTAGACCCCGGCGGTTCAAGGGCGGCGCGCCTCGTTGTCCCGGCGGGACAACGGCCCAGCGTAGGGTGGCGGGCATGGGCATGGACGAGGCGGACCGGTTCCTGCGCCTGCTGATCGAGCGCGGCGGCGACCCGGCGCTGCTGGAGTCGACGGTGCACGCCGCGCGCGGCAAGTCCGACCTGGTCGCGGCGCTGCCGGAGGAGGAGACGCGGCGGCACACCCGGGCCCTGCTGAACGGCGTGATCGCCGCGCTGGAGAACGGCGGTGTCCCCGGCGGGGACGCCCTCGCGGCGGCGGAACGGCTCGGCTCGGACCGGGCCCGGCAGGGCGTGCCGGTCGCCGCGTTCCTCGACGGCTTCCAGGCGGGCCGCGCGCACCTCGTCCGGACACTGGTCTCCGAGGGCCGCCGCCTCGGCGTCCCCGCCGACGCGCTCCTCGACGGCGTCACCCGCGTCGACGAGATCACCACCGCGCTCGTCCACCGGATGGTGCACGCCCACCGCGTCGCCGAGCTGGAGATGGCGCGGACGACGCGCGAGGGGCAGCTCCAGATGCTGCGGCGGCTGCTGCACGGCGAACCTGCGCCGGTGCTCGCGCCGCTCGACGCGTCCGGCGCCTACCACTGCGTGGTGTCGGACGTCAGCGACCCGGCCGTCGCGGCACGCCTCGAAACCGCGCTCACCGCGTCGGGCACCGGACTGTGCGGACTGGTCGACGGCCGCCTCGCCGCCCTGGTCACCCGCCTCCCCGCCGTCCACGAGACGCCCTCCCGCAGCGGCCCGCCGCGCGGTGTACCAGTGGGCGGAGTATCAGTGGGCGGTGGACCAGCGGGCGGTCCCGGCGGCGGTTCCGGTGGGGGTGCTGGCGGTGGCCTCGGCGGGGGGCCGGCGGTGCACTCGGCGATGCGTCCGGCGGCCCTCGCGGCGCGCCCGGCGGCGGCCTCGACGGCGGCCCCGGCGGTGGTCTCGACGGTGCGCTCCGCCGCGGCCCCGGCGCTGCGCCCGGCGGCGGCCCTCGCGGCGCCTCCGGCAGCGGTCCCGGCGGCGGCCCTGGCGGTGCGTCCGGTGGCGGGCCCGGTAGCGCGGCCAGCCGTGCTCCCGGTGGCGGGGCCGGTAGCGCGGCCAGCGGTGGTTCCGGTGGCGGTTCCGGCGGTGCGTTCGGCGGTGCGGCCGGTGGCGCGGCTGGTGGCGTGCCTGGGGTTGCGGACCGGGTGATGCCGTTGGTGGACGGGCCGTTGCTCGTCGCCTCGCCGCCCGTGTCCCCGTCTCGGGTGGCGCCGCTCTACGACCTTGGGCGGCGGGCGTTGCGCGCGGGCGCCGCCGCCGAGCTGACCGGCCTCCGGCACCTCACCGACCTCGCGCTGCTCACCGCGACCGCGTCCGAACCCGACCTCGGGCGCCTCCTCGCGGACGGCCTGCTGAACGGCCTCGACCGCGCCGACCCGTTCCACCGCAGACTCGCCGAGACCGCGCTCGCGCACCTCGACCACGGTGGACGGATCGAGGCGACGGCCGCCGCGCTGCACGTTCACGGCAACACGGTGAAGTACCGGGTCCGCCGCCTGCACGAGCTGACCGGCGGGTCGTTCGCCGAAACCGGGAACGGCGACGCCGTCGCCCGCGCCGCGCACCGGTGGTGGGCGCTGCGGGCCTGGCTGGACGACCCGGGCCACGTCGCGGGCACCGGCGGCCGTCCAGCATGATGGGCCGGGCGGCGTCCAGCAGGGAACGCCGCGCATGACGAGGGGGGACCGTTGACCGCACCGCGGATCGGCGCGCTGATGTGGCCCGTGCAGTCCTGGCCGGAGGCCGGGGAGACGTGGCGGCTGGCGGAGGAGTTCGGCGTCGGGACCGCCTGGGTGTACGACCACCTGGCGTGGCGCGGCACAACGCCCTGGTACGACGCGTACACCACGCTCGCCGCCGCCGCGGCCGTCACCTCGCGGGTACGGCTCGGAACGCTCGTCACCTCCCCGAACTTCCGGCATCCCGTCCCCACCGCGCACGCGATCAAGACGATCGACCACATCAGCGGCGGCCGGATGGAGGCGGGGATCGGCGCGGGCGGGACCCGCCGCACGTCCGACTCCGGCGTCCTCGGCGGTGAGGAGTGGACGCCGGGGGAACGGTCCGCGCGCTTCGCGGAGTGGACGGAGCTGCTCGACCGGCTGCTGCGCGGCCCCGTCACCACGTACGAGGGCGTGTACTACTCGGCGCGCGACGCCGTCAGCGAGCCCGGCTGCGTGCAGCGCCCGAGGGTGCCGCTCGTGATCGCGGCGACCGGAACGCGGGGCCTGCGCCTCGCCGCCCGCCTCGGCGACGGCTGGGTGACCACCGCGAACGTCCCCGGCCGCGACCCCGCCGACATCGCCCGCGAGCAGCTCGACGGACTGCGCAAGGCGTGCGACGAGGAAGGCCGCGACCCCGCCGAGTTGCGCCGCCACCTGCTCACCGGCTTCACCGGCGAACCATGGCTGGAGTCGCCCGCGGCTTTCGACGACCTCGCCGGCCGCTACGCCGAACTCGGCTTCACCGACATCGTCCTCCACTGGCCCCGCCCCGACACGCCCTGGGAAGCCGACCTGAACATCTTCGAAACCATCACCACCACGTACGCCACCCCGGCATCCTGACCCCCGTCACCTACGCCACCCGCCGTCGCGTCCCTGGGCGTATGCCACCCCGGGTCGCGCTCCTGCACGTACGCCGTCCCGGGGTCGTGTCCCTGCGCGTACGCCGCCCCGGCGCCTTGACGTCCGCGTGCGCGCCCCGGGGTCGCGTCCCTGTGCGGTACGCGCCCCGGGGTCCTGACGTCCGCGTACGCCGCCCGGGTCGTGTCCCTGTGCGTATGTCGTCGCGGTGGGTCTTCGGGGGCTTTGCGTCGGGGGTCTCGGCAGGTGTGTTCGTCCTGCTGACGGTTGTGGGATCGCCTGGGCGGTGTGGGGGCTGCGGGGTTTCGGGGTGGGGGGACCGGTAGCGTGAAGATCTTGCCGGGCCGCTGTGGGGCGGGTGCCGGCGCTCGCGGAGGAGGGCCGTCGATGCCGTACGTCCTGTTGGGGCTGGCGATCGTCTGCGAGGTCACGGCGACGCTGTCGCTGCGGGCGTCCGAGGGCCTGTCGAAGCTCGGTCCCTCGGCGATCGTGGTGGTCGGCTACCTGGTCTCGTTCTTCCTGATGTCCAAGGCGCTGACCTCGTTGAACGTGGGGCCGGTGTACGCGATCTGGTCGGCGCTCGGCACGGTCGGGGCGTTCGTCGGCGGGGTGCTGCTGTTCGAGGAGCCGGTCCGTCCGATGGCGATCGCCGGAGCCGTGATCATCGTGCTCGGCGTCGTCGTGATGAACCTGGGCGGCGGCGTGAGCCAGGGGTGACGCGCCCGCCCCGGTCGAGGGGACGGGGGCCGCGGAGGCGGGTCAGCCGGTGCCGCGGCGGGTGCGGGATCTGCGGGTGTGCTCCTGGGCCAGGGCGAACGCCAGCCAGGCGAACGCCGTCGCGTCGTCCACGATCCCGACGGGCAGGAACACGTCGGGGATCAGGTCGATCGGCGACACGATGTAGAGAACCGCGACCGCCATCGCGGCGATCTTGCCGCGTCCCGTCCGGTAGTACCCCTGGACGCCGTACGCCTCGGCGCGTCCGGACCGCCTCCGCCCGCGCCGCAGCCGCACGATCCCGGCCAGGACGAGCGCCGCGCCCGCCACGGCCGCGACGGCGCCCGCGACGGTGAGGTCGACGCCGCCGAGATCGCCGTCCGCGACGGCCATGACGGCGCCGCCGGCGACGATCAGGAGCAGTCCGGGCCAGACCATGCGCACCTCCGGGGAGAGTCGTTGCGTGTATCGCCCGTCAGGCGCGTTTCAACCGCGCCCCGCACGAAGCCGACGGCGGCCCGGCGTCACACGGACGAGCCGGACGTGGCGGTGGCGGACGGCGCGGCAAGGGAGGCCAGCAGGGCGGTGGGCGTGCAGCCCGCCAGGGCGCGGAACTCGCGGTTGAGGTGGGCCTGGTCGTAGTAGCCGCAGGCGGCGGCGATGCCGCCCCAGTCGGGGGCCCCGCCGCCCATCAGCTCGACGGCGCGCTGGAAGCGCAGGACGCGCGCCATCACCTTCGGCGGCAGTCCCGCCTGGTCGCGGAAGCGGTGGGTGAGGTGCTTGCGGCTCCACCCCACCTCGCGCGCCAGCTCGGCGACGCCGACGCCGCCGTGCTCGCGGGCGAGGCGCCGCCACGCCCACGCCACCTCGGGGTCGGGCTCGGGCGCGCGGTCGAGGCGGCGCAGCAGCAGGGCGTCGAGCAGGTCGAAACGGGTGGCCCAGTCGGGGGTCATCGCGAGCCGTTCGACGAACGCGTCGGTGCCGGGCCCGAGCACGTCGGTGAGGTCGGCCGCGATGTTGGCGAGGCGGCCCATCGGCGTGCCGAGCAGCCGGTAGGCGCCGAGCGGCGTCAGGTCGAGCTGGATGCCGCTCGGCCCGCCGGGATGGGAGTACCAGCCGTGCCGGTCGTCCAGCCCGGCGACGAACGACCCGTAGCCGGTGGCCGCCGCGTCGCCGGGGGACTCCAGCAGCATCCGCGGCCCGAAGTTGATGATCACGACGGCCGCGCCGAACGGGAGGGTGCGGACCCGGCTCGGCGCCGTGCCCTCCTCCCAGTAGCCGTCGTAGGAGCGCAGGTGCGGGCGCAGGGCGGGGTGCGGCCGCCCGGCCGCCAGCCACCAGCCGCCCCGGTCGACCGGCGTGATCGTCCGCTCTGTCACCTCTCCAGTCGTACCAGCGGGGTCTGACGGAACGGAAGCGGGCGGCCGGGTGACGGCGTCACTCGTACATCTGGCCGCACACCGCGATGCGGGCGAGGTCGGCCCAGCTCATCGTGGTGACCGTCCGCACGTACGAGCGGGACGGCGGCTCGCCCGGCGCGGGCGGCAGCGGCACGCGGGCGCCGTCGGCGGCGTCCCAGCCGCCGAGGCTGCCCGCGACCGCGCACTCCAGGTACGTCGCGGGGTCGAAGTTGTACCAGAGCGCGGGGGTGGCGCGGCGGCCCGTCCCCGGCGGGCGCGGCGCCTCGACGCCGAAGCGCGCCTGCGGGCCCGGGGGAGCGGCGACGAAATCCTCCAGGTCGGCGAGCTGGGACAGGATGACCCGTTCCCAGTCGGCGTAGCCCTCGGGCTCGTCGCCGGGCAGCGACAGGTCCTTGGCGCGCCATCCCGCGTCGAACTCGGCGGGCGGGGTGGTGGCCGCGGCCGAGAACATCGCCGCGACGTCGTCGGGGTCGAGCTCGCCGCGGTCGCGCAGCGGCCCGCTCACCTTCCACAGCGCGCGCAGGAACGCCGACAGCGACCACGACGCCGCCCGCGCCTCCTGCCCGATGTGCAGGAAGTGCAGGTAGAGGTCGCGGTTGGTGCGGACGACGGGGCCGGGCGGGCCGTCGATCCAGTACGTCTGCTTGTGCGGCGCGCCGCTCTCCAGCACCAGGACCTGCGCGAGGGCCCCGATCCGCGTGTCGTGGGAGGCCACGTGGAACTCGTTGCCGATGTCGTCCTGGCGCATGACGTCCCACGTGTCCATCCGGCTCCTCCACGGTCGGCGGTACGTCCAACGCCCCGTGGGGAAAGTGTCCCATTCCGGCGGCCGACCACCAGTAGTCGCCATGTCACTTTCCGGACTCGGATTCGTGACCTTCAGTACATACCGACCCGCCCGCCCGACGGCTAAGCGCGCCCTCCGCCGGGTGGGTGCGCGGCGCGGCCGCCGGGGTGCGCCGTTCGCCGGGTGGGTGCGCGGCGAGCCCGCCGGACGCCGGGGCGTGCTGTCCGCCGGGCGGGTACGTGGCGCGGCCGCCAGACGCCGGGCGCGCCCTCCGCCGGGTGGGTGCGCGGCGCGGCCGCCGGATGCCGGGTGCGCCATTCGCCGGGTGGGTACGTGGCGCGGCCGCCGGACGCCGGGCGTGCCGTTCGCCGGGCGGGTGCTCGGCGAGCCCGCTGGACGGCGCGGCTCCCGCGGCCCGCCCGCCCTAGGGCGGGCGGGACGTGCGGCGGCGTGTGACCTGGTGGGGTGTTCAGTTCTTGGCGCGGTGGACGACCTGCATCTCGGTGAAGCCGTACAGGCCCCACGGGCCGTTCTCCACGCCGATGCCGCTCCACTTGAAGCCGCCGAACGGCTGGTGCGGGGCCAGTGCGAGGTGGGTGTTGACCCAGGCCGTGCCGCAGTCGAGGCGCGCGGCGACCTCGCTCGCGCGGTCGGCGTCGGCGCTCCACACCGAACCGGACAGCCCGAAGTTGGTGGCGTTGGCGCGGGCGAGGGCCTCGTCCAGGTCGCGGTACGCGATCACGGGCAGCGCGGGCCCGAACTGCTCCTCGTCGACGATGCGGGCGCCGTCCGGCACGTCCGCGAGGATCGTCGGCCGGAAGAAGTAGCCGGGGCCCTCCATCGGCCCGCCGCCCGCCGCCGCGCGGGCGCCGCCCGCCAGCGCCTCGGCGACCAGCTCGCCGACCCGCTCGTACTGCGGGCGGTTGTTGATCGGGCCGTACTGGACGCCCTCGTCCAGGCCGTTGCCGACCTTCGCCGCGCGGGCCCGCTCGGCGAGGGCGTCCACGACGTCGCCGTACAGGGCGTCCGGCACGTACACCCGCTTGATCGCGGAGCAGACCTGGCCGTTGTTCTGGAACGCGCCGTTGAACAGCCGGTCGGCGACGGCGGCCGGGTCCACGTCGTCCAGCAGGATCGCGGGGTCGTTGCCGCCGAGTTCCAGCGTCACGCGCTTCAGGTCGGGCGCGGCCGCGGCGGCGACCAGCTTGCCGGTCGCGACGCTGCCGGTGAAGCTGATCTTGCGGGGGACGTCGTGGGAGGTCATCCAGGCGCCGAGCTCGTCGCCGCCGCTCACCACGTTCAGCACGCCGGGCGGCAGGACGTCGCGCAGCGCCTCGCCGAGCCGCAGGCTCGACAGCGGGGTGAACGGCGACGGCTTGAGCACGACCGTGTTCCCGGCGAGCAGCGCGGGGCCGAGCTTCCATGTCGCGAGCAGCAGCGGGTAGTTCCAGGGGGTGATCGCGGCGACCACGCCCATCGGACGGCGCACGACCTCCACGCGGGCGCGCTCGTCGTCCTGGATCACCTCGCTCGGCAGCTCCAGCTCGGCGAAGTACTTCAGCCAGACGCCGGCGCCCACGACCTCCATCGTGGCCTCGGAGAGCGGCTTGCCCTGCTCCAGGGTCAGGATCCGGCCGATCTCCTCCGAACGGGCGAACAGCACGTCCGCCGCGGCGAGCAGCGCCTTGCGCCGCGCCGACTCGTCCCGCGCCACTGCGCGTACGCGGCCCGGGCCGCCTCCATCGCCGCGTCGAGCTGCGCGCGCGACGCGTCCGGCGCCCGCTCGGCGACCTCGCCGGTGGCGGGGTCGACGACGCCGAACGTGCCGGGCGCGGCGACGGCCTGGCCGCCGATGGTCATCGTGTAGTCGGACACCGTTGATCCTCCACTTCGACCTGTTCACCGAACGACGTTCAGTATTCACCCGGGCCCGCCTCCGTACCAGCCCCGACCCGCCCGCCCTTCGCACCGGTCCGTCCTGCGCGTCGGCGGGGTGCGGGGCGGGGCGGCGGCCGGAACGGGTCTGTCCGGTTCCGGCAGGACGCCTCGTCCGGACGGGCGGCGCGGTGAATGATCCGCTCATGCGTTCACGATCAGCGGCGGTCTTCGCCCTCGCGCTCGCCCTCGCCGCGTCCGGCGGGGCGGGCGGGGCGTCCGCGGCGGCCGGGCCCGCGAGGCCCGCCGCGCCGCCCGCCGGGGCCGCGGCCCCGTCCGAGAGGCTCACCGACCCCCATCCCTGCGCCGGGCAGCCCGGCTTCACCTGCTCCACCCTCGCCGTTCCGCTCGACCACCGCGGACGGACGGGAGGCGAGCTGAGGC
Source organism: Actinomadura sp. J1-007 (assembly GCF_009793335.1). Lineage (GTDB taxonomy): Bacteria > Actinomycetota > Actinomycetes > Streptosporangiales > Streptosporangiaceae > Spirillospora > Spirillospora yumaensis. Next base: position 1,156,623 of record NZ_WING01000002.1, read on the forward strand.
TCCAGGTCGCCGCCGCTGACAACGCGGACGCGCCGAAGGGCGTGCTGCTGTTCCTGACCGGCGGGCCGGGCCAGCCCGGCGTGCCCGCCATCACCCGGATCGCGCGGCAGCGGCTGCCCGGGCTGGCGGAGAACTACCGGTTCGTCATGATCGACCAGCGCGGCACGGGTGAGTTCGGCGCGATCGACTGCCCGCGGCTTCAGGCGGCGGTCGGCAGTTCCGACATCGAGCCGCCTCCGCCGGGGGCCGTCGAGGAGTGCGCCGGGCTGCTCGGCGACCGGCGGCACTACTTCACCAGCGAGCAGACCACCGGCGACCTGGAGGCGCTGCGCCGGGCGCTCGGCGTCCGGAAGATGGCGGTGGACGGCGTCTCGTACGGCTCGTTCACCGCCGCCCGCTACGCCGCCGCGCACCCGTCGAACGTCAGCAGGCTCGTCCTGGACTCGGTGCTGCCGCACACCGACCCGCAGCGCGACGACATGCTGTACCTGACCGGGCTGCGCGCCACCGGCCGGGTGCTGCGCAGCGCCTGCGCCGCGGCGCCCGCGTGCGGCTTCGACCCGGCCGCCGACCTCGCCTGGCTCGCCCGGCACCGCCGGGACGCCGTGCTGATCTGGGACATGCTCGTCTCGTACGAGTTCCTGGACCCGACGTACCGGGACCCGAACCCGGCCGGGCTGCCCGCCGGCTCCGGCGACGTGGTGTCGGCGATCCACGAGGCCCGGCGCGGCGACCCGGCGCGCCTCGACCGGCAGCTCGCGATGCTCGACTCCGGCGGCGACCCCGTCGCGCAGTACAGCTCCGGCCTGCACGCCGCGACGATCTGCGGCGACGGCCGCTTCCCGTGGGGCACCTCCGAGGCGCCGCTCGCCGGACGCCAACGGATCCTGGAGAGGACCCGGCGGCATCTGCCCGCCCGCGCGACCTGGCCGTTCACCGCGAACGAGGCCGTCGGGAACGGGTTCGTCCAGGAGTGCCTGCGCTGGCCGCCCTCCCGGCACACCGCCGAGCCCGAAGCGCGGCTGCCGAACGTGCCCGTCCTGCTGCTGAACGGCGACCACGACCTGTCCACGCCACTCGAATGGGCCCGGGAGGAGCTGCGCCACGCACCGAACGGCAGGCTCGTCATCGTGAAGGGCGCCTCGCACTCGATCCAGAACCGCGAGCGCGGCACGCAAGGCCGCCAGGCCGTCTACACTTTCCTCAACGACTGACACACGCCTCAACGACCGGCAGGCACCAACCGCCGTCCGCCGACCGGGCCGGGCTTCTCTGTGCCCGCCCGGCCCCGGCGGGCGGGGGCGTTCGAAACCGGTGCCGCGGCCGGGAGGCGGGGGACGCCCGGCCGCGGGCACCGGCGGTCAGATGGTCAGCAGGCGGTCGAGGAACTCGCGGTAGCCGCGCAGGGCCAGCCGCAGCCGCTCGGTGTCGGGACGTTCGCCGTGCTCGTCGCGCCAGCCGTCGTCCAGGGTCCGCTTGCGGGACGTCAGCGACTCGCCGAGGACGTTCACGGCCTCGGCGGCGAGCTCGTCGGCCTTGCGGACGGCGTCGCGCGGGTCGTCGACGAAGCCCGACTGGACCTGGTGCCAGCGCCGGCGGAGCCGTTCGGCCTCCTCGTCCTCCAGCAGCCGGGCGGGCTGCGCCGCGTTCGGGCGGGCCGACCCGGGGGCCGTCTCGTCCGGGGTCGCCGGGCCTTCCGGCCGCTCGGGCAGGGCGTCCAGGTCCGGCCCGGAACCGGCCGGGGGCGCGGACGCCGGCGCGGGCGGGGGACCGGCGCCGGGCCCGATGTCGGGCGCCGAGTCGGAACCCTGGTCGGACACCGCCCCCGGAACGGGACCGGAGGCCGGGCCCGCCCCCGGGCCCGCCGCCGGGCCCGCCCCGGGGCGCGCGTCGGGCGCGGTCACCGGGGCCGGGTCCGGAAGGTCCTTGTCGGGCGTCGGCCCGGCGACGTGGGTGTCTCCGGGCGTGGCGGAGGGCGAGTGCGGGCCCGGGGGCACGTCCTTGCCGTGCATCGGCGATCAGCTCCTCGGGTCGTCGCGCCGGGCGTGGGCGCCGCCGGTCCCGGGGACCGCGGCGCGGTCCTCGGCCGGAACGGCCAGCAGGTCCTCGAACAGGGCGCGGTAGTGCACCATCGCCTGCCGCAGCTCCTCGGTCGACGCCTCCTTGCTGGCGGCGCGGGCGCCGATGTCGCGTCCGCGCCGGTAGTGGTCGAGCGTGCGGCCGTGCTCGACCGACAGGTGCTCGATCCGGTCGTCGAACGCGCCGGTCGGGTAGCCGCGCTCGCCCATCACCACGGTGACCAGGCGGTCGGCCTGCTCGACGGCCGCCTCGGGCGTGTCGACGAACTGCTCCTGCAAGTGGTTCCACTGCCCGCGGTACAGCTCGCGCTGCCGCGGGTCGAGGTCGCGCAACTCCAGTTCCCGGTGGCGCCGCTCGCGGGACCGCAGCTCCCGCTCGGCCGCGGCGCGGCCGCCGTGCCGTTCGACGGCGCGGTCGTACTCGGGGCCGAACTGGCGCCGCATCCGCCGGGAGCGCGCCTGGGTCAAGGCCAGGTACCCGGCGGTGACGGCTGCCGCGACGACCACGACGGCGACGACGACCATGATGACGGTCGACATTTCGGTCCTCCAACGTGCGTCGGATAGCGATGCCCGGCCGATGCCCCCGCCGGAGGGCCCGAAACGGCACTCCCTAACGGGTCACCCGAAACAGGGAGTATCGGTCATTGTCCGTACGGCCGGGCGGACCCGTCCGTACGGCCGGGGCCCGCTTCAGCCGCGCGGCGGGAACACGCAGTAGAGGGCGCCGACGCGCCGCCGGTCGCCGTACCCGGCGTCCTGGAGCAGCCGCAGCCCGGCCCGGTCGCGCGGCCGGGCGCACGCGGCGGTGACGTGCGCCCGCCGCAGCGCCTCGCGGACCTCCTCCACGCCCGGCCGCAGGCTCCGGCGGCCGAGGACGGCGCGCGTCAGCAGTTGCCGGTCGGAGACGAACGGCCCGCGCGCGGGCAGCATCCCGAGGTAGTGGTCGTTGGCGTTGACCGCGTGGACGCGCGTGGACAGCAGCGGTACCGCGCGCATGAACGAGCGCGGCATCAGCACCGTCCCGTCCGGCCCGGCGACGCGGATCACCGCGCGCGCCGTCCCGGCGCTGCCGGGAGGGAGCTTCCAGGACGGCCGGTCCGCGACCGTCGAGCCGTTCGACCGGGCCCAGACCGGCGTGCCGCCCGCGACGAGCGCGATCCCGAGGACCGCGGCCGGCGCGATCGCGGCGGCGACGGCCGGGGCCGTCCCCGGACGGAGCGCGACGATGCCGGACGGCAGCCGGACGGTCGCGAGCAGGCCGATCAGGACGGGCGCGGGCGCGACCCACAGCGTGCGCCACAGCACCTGCCCCGTGTTGGACGCGTCGTGGATCACGCCCATCACGCCCGGCAGGAACAGCAGCGTCAGCACGCCCGCCGCGCCCGCGGCGACCAGCGCCGGGACGCCGCGCCGCGCCGTCCACGGACCGAGCCACAGCGCGCACCCGGCGAGCACGCCCGGCACGCCGTGCAGCAGCACCCACGCGTAGCCGGTCGGCGCGTCGTGCACGCGCCCGACCACCGCGGTGCGCTCGTGCATGAGCGCGACCGTCGCCCCGGTCGCGAGGGGGTACGCCATCGCGACGCACGCCGCGAGCCCGGCCCTGACGCGGCCCGACAGGACGAGCGGCGCGGCGGCGGCGACGGTCACGAGCGGGATGAGGAACGCGGCGCTGGAGGTCAGCCCGACCGACGCGACCCCCGCGGCGGCGAGCAGCGCGAGCGTGCCGTACGTGCGGCGCTCGGCCCAGCGGGTGAAGTAGACGTACAGCAGCGGGATCAGCGCCGACACCAGCACGGCCTTGCCCTGCCACATCCGCAGCAGGTGGAACGACCCGAGCGAGGCCCCGCCCATCCCGGACCAGAGCAGGTAGACCGCGCCGACGCCAAAGCACGCGACCGGGCGGCGCGGCGCCCACGCGCGGACCAGCCGCCACATCGCCCACACGGCGAGGAACGTGGCGAGCGGCAGCAGCGCGTACCAGAGGAACGACGGGGCGGGCACGCCCAGCACCCGCGCGACCGCCCCGGCGAACACCTCGAACGACGCGGCGGGCGGCTCCCCGGCGATCGGGCCGGTCGTGCCGCGCGAGAAGATGACGTCGTCGAACGGGATCCGCCCGTTCGCGGCGGTCGCGACCGAGCGCGACACGAAGTAGGCGTCGTCGCCGTCGGTGTTGACGATGAACAGCGACGCGACCGCGAAGCCGAGCCCGGTCGCCGCCGCCACCGGCATGCCCCAGCGCCCGCCCCGCGCCTCGTCGTCGAACGGCCGCCCCTCGCCCCGTTCGCCCGGCTCTTCTGCCCGTTCGCCCGGCTCGGCCTCGCGGGCGGGACGGTGGCCGCCGGGTTCGCCGGCCCGTCCGCACAGCAGCGCGACCGCGGTCGCGGTGACGCTGACCAGCCCCGCGAGCCAGACGCACCACCAGGGCACGCCGTCGCCGTGCAGCCCGGCGCAGACGCCCGCGACGACGCCCGCCGCGACCGCGACGCCGACCGCGGCCGTCCACGCGCGGGCCGGCAGCGCGCGGCGGCGCGGCGGGGCGGAGGCCCTGAGCCGTCCGGACGGCACGCCCCGCGCCCAGAGGGCGCCGATCGCGGCCGTCGCGGCGAGCCAGGCGACGAGCATCGTCCAGGTGGGCGGGCGCAGCAGCAGCCCCACGTCGTAGATCACCGTCCAGGCCGCGAACGACAGCACCGCGCCGTCGCACGCCCGGTCCAGCGCACGCGTCGCGCGCACCGTCCACGGCGCCCGGCCGGACGCCGCGCGCCCGGTCCGCGGACCACTGAGCCCGATCATGTTGCCCCCGAAGTGATCTTGACGTTAAGGACGCGGTGTACCGCGCCGGAGTTCACAGATGACGGAGAAGCATCAGCAAGTTGCCCTGAAGATCACTTTTCGATGCCATAAGTCCGGATTTACTGCGCGACCGGCGGCGCACGTGTTGTGATGGGGCGGTACGGGAGCCCGGGCCTCCTGGCACGGGCGCGTCCGAATGGGATGTGATGTCCGGTGCGCCACGCGTTCGGTTTCCTGCTCGGCGTCCTGCTGACCCCCGCCCTTCTCTACGGTACGGCGTGGGGCTACGTCCAGGCGGGCCGGTCGTTCGACGGGACCGGCCAGGAGATCACCGACCGGACCCGCATCTACGGGTCGTTCGCGCTGCTCGCGGCGGTGGGCCTCGTGATGGGCGTCATCATCGTCGCGCGGTGGGCGTCCCCGCTGGTCTCGCTCGTGCCCGCGCTCGCGCTGCTCGGCCTCTCGGCCTACTTCCTGGCCGACCCGGGGCGCGTCCTCGACCTGCCGGGACGGGTCCCGCCGGGCGGCGACCTCGACTTCGGGCTGCGGATGATGCTCGGCTCCGGCGTCTACGCGCTGATGGGGTTCGCGCTGCTCATGCCCACCTGGGCGCCGCGCCGCTGGGGATCGCGCAGGGAGGACGAGCCCGCCCGCCCCGAGTACCACTCCGCGATGGACCGCTGAAAGACCGGGCCCACCCGCCGGGGCCCGGCACGCCGAGTCCCCGCCCTTGAACGCCCACGGCATTCGCCGACGGCCGTGTCGGTCGTTCCCGCGATGCGGCGCTCTAGGCGCGCCGCCGGTGGTCGCCGCGGAACTCGTCGGCCAGTTCGTGGATTCTCTGCTCGGTCTCCAGCAGCCTGCCCTCGGCCCTCGCGGTCCGCTCGGCGGCCCGCCGCTCCCTGTGGCTCGGCCTGTGACCCGTCGTCCTCGTACGCCTCAACCGCTCGAACAACCGCATGGTCTTCACTCCTCGGGGTGGGCCGTGGCGGTTCGCTCTCGTACCCGCCAGGACGGCGCTCACACCGGACGCCTCGTCAAGCGGGCACTCCGCCCGCTTCGAGCGCCGTTCCGCGATGGGCCGCCGGGCGGTCAGGGCGGGGTCGGGGTGTAGGCGTGGTCGCCCCGGTACAGGCCGGCGAGGACCTCCTCGATGTCGGCCTCGCGCAGGGCGATGTCGCTGATCTCGTAGCGTTCGGCGAGGCCCGCGACGACCGCGGCGGCGTTCGCGGCGCGGGGCAGGCGCAGCCACTGCCTGGGCCCCTCCGTGCGGACGACCTCGATCCCGTCCAGCTCCACGGGCGGGCCGGGGCGGGCCAGCTCGACCACCAGCATCCGGTCGGCCGCGACGGCCTGCCGCAGCCGCGCCAGGTCGCCGTCGAACGCCAGCCGGCCGTGGTCGACGATCAGCACCCGGCGGCAGAGCCGCTCGATGTCGCCGAGGTCGTGCGTGGTCAGCAGGATCGTCGTGCCGCGCTCGGCGTTGAGCCGTTCGAGGAACCCGCGCACGGTCGCCTTGCTCACCACGTCCAGCCCGATCGTCGGCTCGTCCAGCACCAGCAGCTCGGGGCCGTGCAGCAGCGCGGCGGCGAGGTCGCCGCGCATCCGCTGGCCCAGGCTGAGCTGCCGCACCGGGGTGTCGAGGAACGGCTCCAGCTCCAGCAGCGCGGTCAGCTCGGCCAGCCGGCGCCGGTGCGCGGACGCCTCCACCCGGTACAGCCGGCGGATCAGGGTGAGGCTGTCGCGCAGCGGGAGGTCCCACCACAGCGTGGTGCGCTGCCCGAACACCACGCCGATGCGGCGGGCGAGGGCCGTCCGCTCGCGCGAGGGGTCCATGCCGCAGACCCGCAGCGTCCCCGACGACGGGGTGAGGATGCCGGTCAGCATCTTGATCGTCGTGCTCTTGCCCGCGCCGTTCGGGCCGAGGTAGCCGACGAACTCCCCGCGCCCGACCGTGAACGAGACGCCGTCCACCGCGCTCAGCGTCGTGCGCACCCGCCGCGGTCCCCGCCCGGCGCGGCGGCGCAGGGTGAACGACTTGGCCACGTCCACGGCCTCGATCATGGCCGGCGGCGTCCCGCTGCGTCCCATCGCTCCCCCTCAGCTTCCCGTCGACCGGTAGTGCCGCAGCCCCGTCCGCCACGCCACCGCCGCCACCGCGCACACCACGGCCGCCACGGCGGGCGCCGCGAACCGCGCCGCGTCCGGCAGCCCGAGCGGGTCCGGGCGGTCCAGCACGTACAGCGAGGGCTGCCAGTTGACGAACGCGAGCGGGACCGCGAACGTCACGCCGCGCACGAAGTCCCGCGCGAACAGCGTCAGCGGGTACTGGGTGAGGAACGCGCCGCCGTACGTCAGCGACTTGGTCGCGCCGTGGCTGTCGACCAGCACGAACTGGAGCGAGGCCGCCAGCACCCACAGCCCCGCGAAGATCACCGTGCCGCACGCCACCATCAGCGGCACCATCGCGACCCGGCCCGCCGTCCAGGGCGCGTCCAGCCGCGGCAGCGCCAGCCCGAGCACCAGCGCCGCCGGCAGCAGCTTGCCGAACCGGCGCGGCGAGAAGTCCTCGGTCGCGATCTGGACGAGCGGGCTCACCGGACGCACCAGCAGCGCGTCCAGCGTCCCCTCCCGGACGTGCTGCCCCAGCCGTTCGGCGCCGCCGAGCAGGATGTCCGAGATCCCGAACGCGAGCGCGGACGTGCCGTACAGGAACAGCACCTCGGCCGCCGTGAACCCCGCGATCCGCGGCGTGTGCGCGAACAGCAGCATGATGCCCACCGCGTCGAGCGCGCCGACCACGGCCGTCGCGAGGCTCAGCAGCAGCATCGACACCGGGTACTGCGCCGCCGCCCGGGTCCACGTCCAGGCGAGCAGCGCGTACATCCGGACGGCCCGTCCCGGCCGCCCGAGCGGACCGAGCGCAGCCGCCCGCGCCCGCGCGCGCACCCGCGCGCCCGGCGCCGTGTCAGCCACCGTGGATCACCAGCCTGCGCCGCGCCGCCCGCGTCAGCAGGTGCCCCGCCCCGATCAGCGCCGCCGCCCACATCGCCTGGAACGCGAGCGCCCCGGCCAGCCCCGCGCCCGAGTGCTTGCCGAGGAACACGTCGGCGGGGACCTGGATCTGCGCCGCCCACGGCAGCGCCCGCGCCACCGTGCCGAGCGTTCCGGGGAACGCCACGAGCGGCACGATCATCCCCGAGAAGAACAGCGACATCACCAGCGCGACCGCGTTCAGCCCCCGGTCGTCGTGCAGCCAGAACACCGCGAGCGCCATCAGGTACCGCAGCCCGAAGCTCACCAGCACCCCGAGCGCCAGCGCCGCCGCGAACGCCGCGAGCCCGCCGGGGCCCGGCCAGTGGAACGGGAACACCAGCGCGCCCGCCACCATCGGCGGCCCGCCGCGCAGCGCCAGCGAGCCCGCCGCGCGCCCGAGGTCGTCGGCCAGCCACCAGCCCTGCAACCCGGCCGGGCGGTACAGGTCGATCGCCACGTCGCCGCTGCGGATCCGCTGGGTCAGCTCCATCCCGCCGAAGATCTGCACCGGGCCGATCAGCGCCTGGGTGAGGAAGCAGAACGTCACGGCGTCGGCCTGGTCGTACCCGCCGAGGTGCGGGCGGGCCCGCCACAGCCCGATGAGGACGCTCGCGCGGATGAACCCGAACACCGTGTTGGTGAGCGCCTCCGCGGCGGAACCGAGCGGGTACGCGGTGTGGCGGCGGAACGCGAACCACGTGACCCACGGAAAGACGCCCATCCGACCGGAGCCTAAACAAGATCGCCGCTCCGGTCCACGCAATCGTGCACAGACGGGCGAGGCCGGACCCGGTCGGGTCCGGCCTCGCCGCGGGCGTCCGCTACGGGAGGGCGGGCTTGGTCGGGCTGTAGATCCAGTCCTTGAAGAACGCGTCCAGGTCCTGCCCGGAGACCTTCTCGGCCAGCGCCGTGAAGTCCTCGGTCTTCGCGTTCCCGTACCGGTGCTGCGCGACCCACGTGCGCAGCAGCGCGAACCACTTCTCGTCGCCGATCTTCTCGCGGAGGAACTGGAGCGCCATGCCGCCGCCGCTGTAGACCCGCTGGTTGAACATCGTGTCGCGCTGCGGGTCGGCCGTCACGACCGACCAGAACGGGCGCCCGGCCGGGTCCGGGAACGGCCGCGAGGCGTACGTCGCGCGGGCCTGGTCGTGGACGGTCGTGCCGCCGTGCTTCTCCGCCCACCACCACTGCACCCAGGTCGCGAAGCTCTCGTTCAGCCACACGTCCTTCCAGCGGGCCGGGGACACGCTGTCGCCGAACCACTGGTGCGCCAGCTCGTGCGCGATCGTCCCGGTGTCGCGGACCGCCGAGTAGACCGGCTTGCCCTGGGTCTCCAGCGAGAACCCGAGCGGCTGCCCGTTGAACCGCGCGTCGTCGGCGATCGCGCCCGTCGTGCTGAACGGGTACGGGCCGAACGTCTTGGCCCAGAGGTCGGTGACCTCGCTGGTGGTGTCGAAGAAGAAGTTCACCGCGTTCGGCTGGTTCGCGAGCAGCACCGGGTCGACGGCGGTGTAGTTGTTCAGCCCGCCCGGCGTCTTGCCGCTCTTGATGTCCCACTTGCCGATGTCGATCGTCGTCAGGTACGACGCCATCGGGCTGTCCTCGCGCCACTTGAACACGTTGGCCTTGGTGCTGCGCGCCCTGCGGCTGAACGAGGCCGACTCGCTCCGGTGGTTGGTGAGCAGCCCGTTCGAGACGGCCTTCAGCCCTGCGGGCACCGTGATGGTGTAGTCGTAGGTGGCCTTGTCGCTCGGGTGGTCGTTCACCGGGAACCAGGTCGAGGCGCCGTTCGGCTCGCCGCCGACGAACGCGCCGTCCGGCGTGTGCAGGAACCCGTACGGCGACCCGAACACGATCGGCGAGCCGACGATCGTCTGCGGCACGCCCCCGTACGTCACGACGGCCTTGAACGTGGCGCCCTTGCGGATGCCCTTGCGGGGCGTGATGACGAGCTCCTGGCCCTTGCGCTTGTAGTCGGCCTTGTGCCGGTCGACCTTGACGCGCTCCACGTCCATCCCGGACAGGTCCAGGTCGAAGCTGGAGAGGTCCTGCGTGGCCTTGGCCGTGATGGTGACGACGCCGTCGAGCTGGTCGTAGTCGGGGTCGTACTTCAGGTCGAGCGAGTAGTGCCGGACGTCGTACCCGCCGTTGCCCTCCAGGGGGAAGTAGGCGTCGCCGAGGCCGGGCGCGCCGGGGAGTAGCGGCCGTGCCCCGCGGCCGAGGCGGCCGGAGCCAGCGCGACCATCGTGACGGCCGCGAGGGCGAGCGGTAGCAGGCGTCCGGGGGTGGCCCGGGGGGTGACGCGGAACGCCATCGGAGGATCCTCTCCGTTGAGTGATCAACAGCGGACCTACATTGACGGCAATATCCAATAATGTCGAGACTTGTGCCACTTCCGGCCGTCCCGGTCAACGGCCCCGATCCCTCGCGCGTCACCACAGGCGAGACGCTCCGGGCCCTTCGGACGGCGGGACGGCGCACGCGCGGCGCCGGGCGTTCACCCGGAGAACGGACGCGGGCGAGCGGAAGGCCCCCTCCGGGTGTAGGGGCGGAGGGGGCCTTCCTAGGGCGGGCCCTGACGGGCGCTGCCGGTCTTTAGTGGAACTGGGCCTCCTCGGTGGAGCCCTTCAGCGCCGTGGTCGAGGAGTCGGGGTTGATCGCGGTGCTGACCAGGTCGAAGTAGCCGGTGCCGGCCTCGCGCTGGTGCTTGACCGCGGAGAACCCGCGGTCCACGGCGGCGAACTCGCGCTCCTGGAGCTCGACGTAGGCGGTCATGCCCTCGCGGGCGTAGCCGTGGGCCAGGTCGAACATGCCGTAGTTGAGGGCGTGGAAGCCCGCCAGCGTGATGAACTGGAACTTGAAGCCCATGTGGCCGAGCTCGCGCTGGAACTTGGCGATGGTGGAGTCGTCCAGGTGCTTCTTCCAGTTGAACGACGGCGAGCAGTTGTAGGCGAGCATCTGGTCCGGGTACTCGGCCTTGACCGCCTCGGCGAACTTGCGGGCCTGCTCCAGGTCCGGGGTGCCGGTCTCCATCCAGATGAGGTCGGAGTACGGCGCGTACGACTTGGCGCGGGCGATGCAGGGCTCGATGCCGTTGCGGACCCGGTAGAAGCCCTCGGCGGTGCGCTCGCCGGTGATGAACTCGCGGTCGCGCTCGTCCACGTCCGTCGTGATCAGGGTCGCGGCCTCGGCGTCGGTCCGCGCGATGATCAGGGACGGCACGTTGGAGATGTCCGCCGCGAGGCGGGCGGTGTTGAGGGTCTTGATGTGCTGCGCGGTCGGGATGAGGACCTTGCCGCCGAGGTGCCCGCACTTCTTCTCGGACGCGAGCTGGTCCTCCCAGTGCACGCCCGCGGCGCCCGCGGCGATCATGCCCTTCATCAGCTCGAAGGCGTTCAGCACGCCGCCGAAGCCGGCCTCGGCGTCGGCCACGATCGGCGCGAGGAAGTGCGTGTCGCCCTCGCCCTCGGACCACTGCACCTGGTCGGCGCGCAGCAGGGCGTTGTTGATGCGGCGCACGACCTGCGGCACCGAGTTGGCCGGGTAGATGCTCTGGTCCGGGTAGGTCTGGCCGGCCAGGTTGGCGTCGGCGGCGACCTGCCAGCCGGACAGGTAGATGGCCTTCAGGCCCGCCTTGACCTGCTGGACGGCCTGGAGCCCGGTGAGCGCGCCGAGCGAGTGGACGTAGTCCTCCTCGTTCAGCAGCTTCCACAGGCGCTCGGCGCCGAGCCGCGCGAGGGTGTGCTCCTCCTGCACCGAGCCGCGGATCCGGACGACGTCCTCGGCGGAGTAGGTCCGCTCGACGCCCTTCCAGCGCTCGTCCGTGGCCCACTGCCGCCGCAGCTCGTCGGCTGCGCCCTTGAGGCGACTGTCGCTCATGTCTGTTGCCCCTTCTCGTCGTCCCCTGGGTGCTTGACCACGACTATGCCCCGGCACAAGCCCTTGATGAACTCGTGAGTAACAGAAGAACGTCGAAAATTCCGCTACCATGAACCCGTGACGACCTTGCGGCCAGAAGAACCCCTCAACTTGACGAGCGATGTAGACCTCGTCACCTTCGGGCAGCGCCTGCGTCATCTGCGGCGCGGGCGCGGCATGACGCTGTCCGACCTCGGATCGCGCGTCGGCCGGGCGCCGTCCCAGCTCTCCCTGCTGGAGAACGGGCGCCGCGAGCCGAAGCTCTCGCTGCTCCAGTCGCTCGCGGCGGCGCTGGAGGTACCGGTCGAGGAACTGCTGCGCAGGCAGCCCCCGAGCCGCCGCGCGGAGCTGGAGATCGCCCTGGAGGAGGCGCAGCGCGACCCGCTCTACCGCACGCTCGGGCTGTCCCACCTCAAGGTCGGCAAGCGCATGCCGAACGAGGTGATCGAGCACATCCTCGCCCTCTACGAGGAGCTGAAGCGCAGCCGCACCAAGCCGACGGCGAGCCCCGAGGAGGCCCGCAAGGCCAACGCCGAGCTGCGCCGCCAGATGCACGAGCGCGGCAACCACTTCCCCGAGATCGAGCGGGTCGCCGCGCAGACGCTCGACTCGGTCGGCTACCGGGGCGGCGCGGTGTCCCAGGGCATGCTGATGACCCTGGTCGGCCACTTCGGCTTCAGCCTCCGGTACGTCCAGGACCTGCCGCGCTCGGTCCGCTCGATCACCGACAACCGCAACCGGCGCATCTACCTCGAACGCGAGCAGCTCGGCATGCACACGCCGCGCACGATCCTGCTCCAGACCCTCGGCCACATCGCGCTCGACCACGACGTGCCGCGCGACTTCGCCGACTTCCTCCGCCAGCGCGTCGAGGCCAACTACTTCGGCGCCGCGATGCTCATGCCCGAGCGCGCCGTCGTGCCGTACCTCCAAGAGGCCAAGGCCGCGCGGGAGCTGTCGGTCGAGGACCTCGCCGACGTCTTCTCGGTGTCGTACGAGATGGCCGCGCACCGCTTCACCAACGTCGCGACCCACCACCTCGACCTCCAGCTCCACTTCACCAAGAACGACGAGAACGGCACGATCTACAAGGCGTACGCCAACGACGGCCTCGCGTTCCCGCAGGACGGCGACGGCGCGATCGAGGGCCAGCGGATGTGCCGGCAGTGGGCGGGCCGGCACGTGTTCGGCGCCGAGGACCGCTTCTCGGTCTACTACCAGTACACCGACACCCCGAAGGGCACCTACTGGTGCCTGTCGCACATCGACCCGAGCCACGAGCGCGACTTCGCGATCACGCTCGGCGTGCGGTTCGAGGACTCGCGCTGGTTCCGGGGCCGCGAGACGACCCGGCGGGTCCGGTCGGCCTGCCCCGACGGCGACTGCTGCCAGCGCCCGCCGAAGGCGCTCGCCGAGCGCTGGGAGGGCATGGCCTGGCCGTCGGCCCGCGCCCACTCGCACGTGCTGTCCGTCCTGCCGCCCGGCGCGTTCCCCGGCGTGGACGAGGCCGACGTGTACGCGTTCCTGGACAAACACGCCGCCGAATGACCGTTGTGTTGTGGCCCTGTTAACTCTTCGGGTCGGCCGACGCGCCTGCGTGCCTCCGGTGAATGATCTGGAGGTGAATGGCGTTTGCTGTAGGAGGACGCCCTGGTCCGGGACGGCCGGACGGGAAGGAGAGCGCGTGCTGCCTGAGGTCGCCTCATGGCTCCGCCGCCGCACGAGCGCGGCGGCGGACTGGCCCCTGGAGGCCCTGCTCGCCGCCAAGGGGGACGCCCGGGTCAGCGTCGTGCTCCCCGCGCGCGACGAGGAGCGCACCGTCGGCGCGATCGTCGGCGCGATCCGTTCCGACCTGGTCGAGCGCGCGCCGCTCGTCGACGAGATCGTGGTCGTCGACTCGCGCTCCACCGACCGCACGGCCGAGGTCGCCGAGGCCGCGGGCGCCGACGTGGTCGTCCAGGACCTGGTGCTGCCGGGGCACGGCCGCATGTCGGGCAAGGGCGAGGCGCTGTGGAAGTCCCTCGCCGCCACCACCGGCGACCTGCTCGTCTTCGTGGACGCCGACCTGCGCGGGTTCACCTCCTCGTACGTGACGGGCCTGCTCGGCCCGCTGCTGGACGACCCGGACGTGGCCTACGTCAAGGGCTGCTACGACCGCCCGCTCGTCACCGGGGAGCGGCGCGTGGAGAACGGCGGCGGGCGCGTCACCGAGCTGGTCGCCCGCCCGGTGATCAACCTGCACTGGCCGCGGCTGGCGGGCGTCATGCAGCCCCTCGGCGGCGAGTACGCGGGCCGCCGCTCGGTGCTGGAGCGGCTCCCGTTCGTCACCGGCTACGGCGTGGAGATCGGGCTGCTGCTGGACGTCTACCAGGAGGAGGGCCTGGACGCGATCGCGCAGGTCGACCTCGGCCGGCGCACCCACTCGCACCAGTCCACCGAGGCGCTCGGGATCATGTCGGGCCAGATCCTGCTGACGGCCTGGTCCCGCCTCGAACGGCACGGCCGGATGCTCCCGATGGAGGCGCCCGCCACCGCGCTCGCCCAGTTCCACCGCGGCCCCGACGGCCACGACGTCCGGGTCAGCGACGTCGGCGTGGGCGAGCGCCCCCCGATGATCGAGATCCCCGAGTACGCCGCGGACCGCACCCTCCTCCGCTGACCGCCCCCGTCCCGCCCCGCGGCTCTGCGCGCCCGGCGCATTTTCGGTGCCGCCGCCCGCCTTTATTTCTCCGTTTCGGCGGTGTTCTCGCTCGTCCCGGCCTTCCGCCGCGACGGCGCTGTGACTCCCGCCACGGTGTTACCCGCGGTAACGCCGGAAGGTGCTACCGTGGGTAACAGCCGATATTGGAGAAAGGGTCAATAATATGACGAGCGCCGACGCGACGCCCTTCTCGCTGGAGCTCAGCGACGACGTGCGCGAGGTCCAGCAGTGGGTCCACGAGTTCGCCCGGGACGTCATCCGTCCCGCCGCCGAGGAGTGGGACGAGCGCGAGGAGACCCCCTGGCCGCTGATCCAGGAGGCGTCCAAGGTCGGCCTCTACTCGCTGGACTTCTTCGCCACCCAGTGGCTGGAGCCGACGGGCCTCGGCATCCCGGTCGCGTTCGAGGAGCTGTTCTGGGGCGACGCGGGCATCGCGCTGTCCATTGTCGGCACCGGCCTCGCCGCCGCCTCGATCGCCGCGGTCGGCACGCCCGACCAGGTGACCGAGTGGGTGCCGCAGATGTTCGGCACGTCCGACGACGTCAAGCTCGGCGCGTTCTGCGCCTCGGAGCCGGACGCGGGCAGCGACGTCGGCTCCATCCGCGCCCGCGCCGTCTACGACGAGGCCAAGGACGAGTGGGTGCTGAACGGCACCAAGACCTGGGCGACCAACGGCGGCATCGCCGACGTCCACGTGGTCGTCGCGTCCGTCCACCCCGACCTCGGCAGCCGCGGGCAGGCGAGCTTCATCGTCCCGCCCGGCACCCCCGGCCTGAAGCAGGGGCAGAAGTTCAAGAAGCACGGCATCCGAGCCTCGCACACCGCCGAGGTCATCCTCGACAACGTGCGGATCCCGTCGCACCTGATCGTCGGCGGCAAGGACAAGTTCGACGAGCGCATCGCCCGCACGCGCGAGGGCAAGAGGGCCAAGGGCCAGGCCGCGATGAAGACGTTCGAGACGACCCGCCCGAGCGTCGGCGCGATGGCGCTCGGCGTCGGCCGCGCCGCCTACGACTACGCCCTCCAGTACGCCCAGGAGCGCGAGCAGTTCGGGAAGAAGATCGGCGACTTCCAGGCGATCGCGTTCAAGCTGGCCGACATGAAGTGCCGGCTGGACGCGGCGCGGCTGATGGTGTGGCGCGCCGCCTGGATGGCCCGCACCGGCAAGGACTTCGACAACGCCGAGGGCTCGATGGCCAAGCTCATGGCCAGCGAGATGTCGGTGTACGTCACCGAGGAGGCGATCCAGATCCTCGGCGGCAACGGCTACACCCGCGAGTACCCGGTCGAGCGCATGCACCGCGACTCGAAGATCTTCACCATCTTCGAGGGCACCAGCGAGATCCAGCGCCTCGTCATCGGCCGCACGGTCACGGGGCTCCCCGTCCGCTGACCCGTCCGACGTGTCCGACGTGTCCGACGCGTCCGACGCGTCCCGCCGCCGCGCCGCCCGGCCGCCGGTCCGCCCGTCGCCGCGCCGCACCGCGCCCGGTCCCTCGCGACCCCGGCGCGGTGCCGCGCCGTGCCGCCGCGCGGGCCGGCGGCGGGCGTCGCGCGGCCACGGCTCCCGTCCGTGACGTCCCCCACAGCCGGTACCGCAGGGAGGTGCGGCCGACATGACCCATCCGCCACCGCGTCCCGGCGGCGCGGCGCCGCGGGCGCGCGGGCCGGCCGCCGCGCGCCGCGCGACGTCCCGCCCCCCGTCAGGCGCGGGAAGTGACAACTCCGGGCCCTCCAGGGGACACCGGTGTTGTCACCCGGTAACACCCCGGATAGCGTTCGGGTATGCCGACCGCCGCCGGACCCGTACCGCCGCAGCCCGCCCCCGGGCCGGCGTCGGCCGCCCGCGCGCGGTGAGCCGGCCATGACGGTCGGGACCGGCGCGAACGCCGGAACGGCGGGGTCGCGGCGCGACCCGGGCCGCCGCAGCGCCCTGCTGGAGGCGGCCGACCGGGTCATCCAGCGGGAGGGCCCGGAGGCGTCGATGGCCGCGATCGCCGCCGAGGCGGGGATCAGCAAGCCGATCCTCTACCGCCACTTCGGCGACAAGAGCGGCCTGTACCAGGCGCTCGCCGAACGGCACACGCGCAAGCTGATCGACGGGATCCGGGCGCAGTTCTCCCGGTCCGACCCGATCCGCGCGCGCGTGCGGGCGACGATCGACACCTACCTGGCCACGATCTCGGCCAACCTCAACCTCTACCGGTTCCTGATGCACCGGGCGAGCGCGGAGGACGCGGCCACGCACAGCGCGATGAGCACGATGATCCGCGGGGTGAGCCGGGAGCTGGCCGAGGTGATGATCGCCGAGGGGGCCCGCCGGTCGACCGCACCCGCGCGTACGTGTGGGGGCACGCGGTGGTCGGCATGGTGCAGACGGCGGGGGACTGGTGGCTGGACCACGCGGGCGAGGTGCCCCGCGAGGACGTGGTCGACGGGCTCGCCGACCTCATCCTCGGCGGGCTGCCCGCCGCCGCGCCCCCCGACCGCGTGCTGGAGCTGTTCAGAGAATGACGATCCCCGAGGTGACTGTGCAGACCGACCTGCGGACCGAGCCCGCCACCCACCCCGCGAGCGGCCGCGACGACGGCCCGGACGCGGGCGGTCCCGCCGGGGCGCCCGCCGCGGCCCGCCCCGAGCCGGACGTGGAGACCGAGCGGCGGCCCTGGGGGAGCTTCGAGCGGTACACGCTGAACGAGCCGTCCACCGTGAAGATCATCCATGTGGAGCCGGGGCAGCGGCTCAGCCTCCAGCGGCACCGCGACCGCGACGAGCTGTGGGTCGCGCTGGACCCGGGCGCGGTGTTCGAGGTCGCGGGGCGCCGCTTCCTGCCCGAGGTGGGCGAGCGGGTGCTGATCCGCGCGGGCGACACGCACCGGCTCGGCTCCGACGGCCCGGCCGTCCGCGTCATGGAGATCGCGTTCGGCCACTTCGACGAGGACGACATCGAGCGCATCGAGGACTCCTACGGCCGCGCCTGACGCTCCGTCCGTTCCGCCGCCGGCGCCGCGCCCTCCCCGGCGGACGGCGTCGTCGTCGCGGGTCGGGGCGTCGTCGTCGCGGGCGGTGCGGAGGCCGTCGGGCGCGGGCGCGTGAACGTCCCGGCGGGGAGCACGCTGAGCGCCACGCGCTGGGCGCGCGTGTCGTCCGCCCCCGGGCCCTTGAGCGAGACGTAGCCCCACGCGCCCGGCTTCCACTCCCAGGCCAGCTCGACCGCGCCAGGGCGGACGACGGGCGCGGCGAGCACGTACGCGCGGTGGCCGTGCACGGCGGGCGCGGGACGGCCCGACGGCGGACGGCCCCCGCTGCCCGGCGGGAGGCCGCCCTTCGGGTACATCTCCACGATCCCGTCGGCGCGCAGGGTGCCGCCCGGCCGTTCGGGCCGCAGCAGGATCCGCTGGACGTCGCGTCCCGCCTCGTACGACGCGGGGGTGAAACCGCCCGCCGACCCGACGTCGAACGCGTGCCGCCCCGCGTCGAACCGTTCGCCCGGCGGGGCCGCCGCCTCCTGGCCCAGCAGCGGGACGGTGAGCTGCGCCGCCACGACCGCCAGCGCCGCCGCCGCGGTCGCCGCCGCGCGCCGGACGCGGACCCGGCGGCGGCCGGCCCGGACGGCGCGGCCGACGTCGGGGGAGCCGGGCGGCGGCCGGAACCCGCGCAGCGTTCCGAGCAGCCGCGCGGCCTCGTCGTCGTGCTCGTCCACGGCGGTCACTCCCCTCCCCGTACGGCCGACCCGGCGCGGTCGCCGAGCAGCGCGCGCAGGCGGGCGAGCCCGTGCGCGGTCTGGCTCTTGACGGTCCCCTCCGAGCAGCCGAGGATCTCCGCGACCTCCGCCACGGGCAGGTCGCACAGGAACCGCAGCACGAGGACGGCGCGCTGCCTGCGCGGCACCCGGTCCAGCGCCGCCCGCACCACGGCCCGCGTCTCGACGTCCGGGACGGCCTCGGCCGGGACGCCCGGCGTGTCGGCGGGCGCGCCCGTCAGCCGGACGCGGGCGACCCAGGCGAGGCGCCGCTCGTTGAGGAACGACCTGACCAGGATGGACCGGACGTAGCGGTCCAGGTCGTCCGCCCCCCGCGCGCGTCTCCAGTGCACGTACAGCCGGGTCAGCGCGGTCTGGACGATGTCGTCGGCGCGGTGCGGGTCGTGGCAGAGCAGGTGCGCGATCCGGCGCAGGCCCGGCAGGGCGCCCGTCACGTACTCCACGTACTCCGCCTCATCGCCCGCCCGCACCGCCGCCCTCCTTCCCGGTCCCGCCGCCCGCCGCCCCGCCTCCCGTTCGGGTGCCCGCTCCGCCGCCCGTTCGGGACGGGCCGCCGTGCGCCTGCCGCTCCGTGAGACGGGTGGGGGCGGCAGCGGGATCGCCGGGTCCGTGGCCACGGCCGGTCACCGTCCCGGCCCACGAGTGAGGAGGCGGACGTCCCAGACCCACACGCCGCCCTCGTAGCGGCCGGGGCCGAGCAGGGCGGTGAGGACGCCGTGCAGCTCGCGTTCGCGGGCGTTCGGTCCGAGGACGACCGCGTCGGCGCGCCAGTACACGAGGTCCGCGCGGGCGGCGGACCGTTCGGCGGGGCCGACGGCGGGCGGGTCGCGGTCGTCGCGGGCGCGGCGCAGCAGCTCGGACGTCGGGCGGCGGGGCGCGCCGTACCCGCCCCGCCGGTCCGGTCCGAACGGGCCGACGAAGTAGCCCTCGGGCACCCGGAACCCGAGGCCTGCCTCGACCTGCCAGTGCAGCGGCGTCGCGTCCGGCACGTCCGGCGGCGGCGCGGGCACGAGGGTGCGGCCCGGCGCGACGTGGCGGCGCCACGCGCCTCCGGTGAAGAACGCCGGGGTCGCGGGCCGGTCCTCGGCGGGCAGCGGCTTCGGGGCGATCGGTACCAGGGCCTCGGCCAGCACGAGGGCGCACGCGATCCGCGCGCGCCGTCCGTACGCGGCGTCGCCGGAGAGCTCCGCGCCCGCGAGGCAGCGGTCGAGGGCGCGGGCGAGCAGCAGGCCGATCGGCGGTACGCACACCAGCGTCAGCCGCGACTCCAGCACCGACTCGTAGAGGGGGAGCTTCCCCAGGACGAGCCAGGGCCCGGGTATCCCGGTCGGCCGCCCGTTCACGACGATCTCGGGGCCGAGCGACAGGACGGCCGCGGTGACGACCACGAGCCCGAGGGCGCGCGCGACCGCGTCCCGGCGCAGCAGGACGAGCAGCGCGGCGACCAGGACGGCGAGGGGCCAGCCGAAGAACGCGTTCTGCTCGGTCGTGCTCACGTCGAGCGGGCCCGGCGCGGAGGGGTGCCCGGCGAGCGACTGCCGGGCGAACGCGGCGAGCGCCGCCGCGTCGTTGCCCGCCGGGCCGTGCAGCAGGCCGTCGTAGCTCTGCCGCCCGAAGAACTGCCGGACCAGCGCGTACACGGTGAGCGGCAGAGCGGTCGCCGCCGCCGTCCCGAGCCCGGCGACGAGCCGCCGCGCCGCGGGCCCGGTTCCGTCCGGGCGGGCGAGGGCGTACCCGGCGGCGAAGACGGCGAGGCCCGTCGCCGCGAGCAGCAGCGCCTCCTCACCCAGGTACACCTGGTAGGCGGCGAGGAGGCCGAGGACCAGGCCGTTGCGGACGGTCCCGCCGTCGCCGCGCGCGAGCCGGACGAGCCGTCCGACGATCAGCGGGAGCGCGGCCAGCACGACGAAGTTCGGGTGCGCGTTGGCGTGCGAGACCATCGGCGGCGCGAACCCGCAGAACCCGCCCGCCACGGCCGCCGCCGGCCATGCCGCCCCGAGATGCCGGCGCGCCAGCCGGTACCAGGCCGCGGCCGTGCCGCCGAGCCCGAGCGTCAGCACGAGCGCCCAGGTCACCGAGGGCCCGAACGCGAGGGTCACCGGCGCCAGCGGCACCGAGACGCCGAGCATGACCGTGTTGGCCATGAGGTTCACGCCGTCCGGGGCGTTCTGGAGGGTCGTGAAGAACGGGTCGTCCAGCCGCGTCACGGCCCGCGCGGTCACCGCGAAGAACCACTCCCACTGGGCCTGGTCCTGGCCGCCGTCCACCAGGTAGCGGCGGCCCGGGTCCGCCCACAGATTGCCGAGGACGGCGAACGCGGCGAGCACGAACGCCCCCGACACGGCGAGATCGACCTCCCGCCCGCTCAACCCCGTACGCCCCGTTCCGCCCAGCCCCCCGCCGCTGCGGCCCGCCTCGGCCTCGCCGCAGCCCGCAGTCACCACAGCCCTCACGCCGCCACCCACCCGCCCCACGCCCCGCCCCCGCCGTCCGCGTTGCCCGCGCTGCTCGCGCCGTCCGCATCGTGCGTGGCGGGACGGGTCGAGGTGGGGTTCGTGATCGTGTGGGAGAGGCCGTGGCGGGCGCGGATGCCCGCGATCTCGCGCAGTACCCGCAGGTAGTCGAGGGGGCGGACCTTGGAGCCGGGGCGGTGCGTCCACCGCACCGGCACCTCGGCGACCGGCCAGCCGCGCCGCGCGAACAGGGCCAGGACCTCCACGTCGAACCCCCAGCCGTCCACCCGCGCCGCCGCGAACGCCGCGCGGGCCCGCGCGCCGTCGAACAGCTTGAACCCGCACTGCGTGTCGGCCACCCCCCGCAGCGCGACCGTCCGGATCAGCGCGGCGCCCGTCCGCCCCGGGACGAGGCGCAGCGGATGCCGCCGCACGCGCCGTTCACCGGCCGGGCCCCGCGGTACGGCGCGCGAGCCGATCGCGGCGGCGTACCCCTCGGCGAGGACGGCGCGCAGGCGGGCCAGCTCCTCGATCGGCGTCGCGAGGTCCGCGTCGGTGAAGAGCACGAGCGTGCCGCGCGAGGCCGCGACGCCCGTCCGGACGGCGTGGCCCTTGCCGCGGTTCGCCGGGGTGCGCAGCAGCCGGATCCGGGGGTCGCGCGCGGCGGCGCCGAGGACGGCCGCCGCGCCGCCGTCGGTGGAGCCGTCGTCCACGACGATCAGCTCCCAGGAGGGCGCGCGGCCGTCCAGGTGGGCGCGGAGCTCGGCGAGCGCGGCCGGGAGCCGCCGCCGCTCGTTGTAGACGGGGACGACGACCGACAGCTCGACCGGGGAGGCGTTCACATCCCGGAGACCGCCCCGGGCGCCCGTCCGGTTGTATGACCTACGTCACATCGGGACGGGCCGTGCAGGCTGCCAGGATGGGGGAGAAGTGGTCACTTATCGCGGACGGGAGCGCCGATGGACCTGGACCGGCTCGCGGGACCGCTGGCCGACGTGCTCGCCGCGCGGTACGGGCCGGGCGTCCGGGTGCGCGGCCTGCGCCGCGACAGCGGCGGCGCGTCCCGCGTCACCTGCGCGTTCGACGCGGTCACGGCGGACGGGGAGACCCGCCCCCTGATCCTGCGGCTCGCGACGCCCGGCGCGTCGGCGGGCGGCCCCCTGCTGCACGAGGCCGCGCTGATGCGCGCCGCGGGCGAGGCGGGCGTGCCGAGCCCCGAGGTCGTCGCGGCGGGCGGGGAGGACGGTCCGCTCGGCGCCGACTTCGTGGTCATGGAACGGGTCGAGGGCGAGACGATCCCGCGCCGCGTCCTGCGCGACCCGGCCCTCGCGGGCGCGCGGGCCGGGCTGGCCGCGCGGTGCGGCGAGATCCTCGCCGCCGTGCACCGCATCCCCATCGAGGCCGTTCCCACGCTCGACCGCGCCGACCAGTTGGAGGCGTGGCGGGCGGTGCTGGACGCGACGGGCGAGCCGCACCCGGCGCTGGAACTCGCGCTGCGCTGGCTGGACCGCAACCGCCCGTCCGCGCGGCCCCCGGCGGTCGTGCACGGCGACTTCCGCAACGGCAACCTCATCATCGGGCCGGACGGCGTCCGCGCCGTCCTCGACTGGGAGCTCGCGCACCTCGGCGACCCGCTGGAGGACCTCGGCTGGCTGTGCGTGAAGGCGTGGCGGTTCGGCGCCGAACCGCCGGTCGGCGGGTTCGGCACGTACGACCAGCTCGTGGAGGCGTACGAGAGGGCGGGCGGCGCGAAGGTCGACCCGGCCGCGCTGCGCTGGTGGGAGATGTTCGGCGTGGCCCGGTGGGCGATCATCTGCGTGATGCAGGCCCGGCGGCACCTGTCCGGCGGCGAACGCTCCGTCGAACTCGCCGCGCTCGGCCGCCGCGTCGCGGAGAACGAGGCGGACCTCCTGGACATGCTCCCCGCCCGCCTCGACGCCCCCCTCACCCTCCCCGGCTGATCCGCCGCGCCTCCGGCCGAGCCCGCCGCGACGGCCACCAGCGCGAGGCGCCAGGCAGGGGAAGGCGGCCGGTCCGTCCCCCGTGCGGGACGGTCCGGCCGCCTTGGCTGAGGCGTCCGGGGAGCCGGGCGCCGCCGTTCAGGCGCCGCCGGTCACCCCGCGCCGGTCACTGGATCAGGGTCCAGGACTTCGGTGCGGTGTCCGGGGACCGGCCGCTGCCCGGACGGGTCGCCCGGTACAGCTCGCCCCGGTGCGTCACCAGCGCTCCCGCCTCGTACGACGCGCCGCCCTGCCAGGCGGGGACGCCGACCGGTGAGACGCGGCTGGTGCGGCCGTCCACCGCGCGGGTGCGGGTCAGCGCGTACGCCCCGACCTTGACCGGGCTCCCGGCGTACGGCCGCCAGCGGACGCCGTCGGTCGAGTACTCGATCGCGAGGCCCGGGTTGCGGACGTTCGCGGTCAGCGCGCCGCCGGAGACCTTCCCGCCGGGCAGCGGGATCCGGTAGTTCACGCCGTCGTCGCCGCGCAGCCCGACCGGCTTGTACGACGACAGCAGCGGGAACGTCACCTGGCCGAGCGTGTTGTTGAAGACGTTCCACGCGGCCGGCATCCGCTCGGGCGAGGGGGTGTTGCGGTTCCAGGCGCGCTCGGCCACGCCGAGCATCTTCGGGAACGCCTGGTACTCGCGGATCTCGGGCGCCATGCCGTTCTCGGCCCAGAGCTGGGCCTCCATGCCGAGGATGTTCTTCCTGCCCTTCTCCGTGAGCCGCTCCCACTCCGGCTTCGGGCCGCCGAGGGGGTTGCCCCAGCGGTCCTCGGTGGCGTTGGCGTACACGTCGAACGGCTGGTAGGTGAAGGTGTTCTTCTCGTCCACGTAGTTCGCCCAGTAGTAGCCGGGCTCGTCCGGGTCCTTGTTGTAGGCGAGGTCCATGTAGAGGTTGGTGGCGTGGGCGAGGATCACCGGCGTGCCCTCGTTGGCGTACCGGTACGCCCAGTCCTCCCGGCCCCAGCCCCACACGTTCTGCCAGGGGAGCGGCGCGAAGTTCTTCAGGCGCAGCGAACGGTCCGGGGCGGTGATGTCCTCCCAGCCGGCGGTCGTCTTGGCGGCCGTCTGCGCGATGGCGTTCCACTTGCTGAAGAACAGGTCGGCCAGGTCCTCGCCGGACTTGCCCGCCGTCTCCGGATTGCTCTGGCACGCGGGCGAGCCCGACCACCAGTTCTTCGCCTCGCCCGGCGGCTCGTCGCCGCCCAGGTTGATCCGGTTGAGCGGCACCCTCGCCCCGGCGTACATCTTCTTCACCTCGGAGGTGACCTTGCCGAGGAACGCGTAGCTGCTCTTCAGGCAGGGGTTGACGAGGTTGTCGGTGTAGTACTGCACGCTGACGTGCCGCGAGGCGTCCTTCGGGTCCAGCAGCCGGTACGAGTCGTCGCCGGTGCGCTCGTAGCGGCGCTCCATCGACTGGACGGCCGCGCGCGCGTGCGCGGGGAAGTTCAGCTCGGGGACGACCTCGACGTGCCGTTCGGCCGCGTACCTCAGGATCTCCTGGAAGTCCTTCACCGAGTAGTGCCCGGAGCCCTGGCCCACGAAGTTGGCCGTGGCCTGCTCGAAGCCCTGGAAGGCGGGCCGGCGGCCGAGGTTCGCCTCGGTCCGGTCGCGCGCCTTGCCGTCGATGCCGTCGCCGCCGCCGAGGTCGTTCACCGAGCTCATGCCCTGGTGCAGCGACCGCTTCTCCTCCAGGTCGAACGCGCGCCTGGACCCGAAGCCGGTCAGCTCGGGCAGGCCGGGGATCTCCAGCCGCCAGCCCTCGTCGTTGGTGAGCCCGAAGTGCAGCTTGTTCATCTTCGTGAACGACATCAGGTCCAGGAACTTCTCGATCGTCTCCTTGGACTGGAAGTGCCGCCCCACGTCGATGTGCAGGCCGCGGTAGCCGAACAGCGGCGCGTCCGCGATCTGCGCGCGCGGCACCCGGACGGTCCGCCCGTGCCCGGCGGCGGCCGTCCGGTAGTCGTCCGGCGCGATGAGCTGCCGCAGCGTCTGCACGCCGTACAGCGCGCCGGCGCGGTCGGTGCCGGTGATCTCGACGCCCTTCGCCGTGGTGGCGAGCCTGTAGCCCTCGGCGTCCGGCTTGCCGTCACGGTCGACGTCCAGCCGCGGGTCGAGCCGGAGCGAGACCGGCGCGCCCTTCCCGGACGCGACGTCGCGCAGCGCCGAGCGCAGGTAGCCCGCCTCGCCGCGCAGCGCGCGCGGCGCGGAGACGGCCGAGCCGCCGCCGATCGCGACCGTCCCGCCGGTCGCCTTCGCCGTGAGCGGCTGCGGCACGATGCGCTGCTGGAGCGACAGGTCCACCTTGGTCGAGGTGTTGTCGGCGTAGCGCGTCGCGGCGTTCTGCACCGGGCGGTTGTCGCCGGAGAACGCCTTGGTCTGCTTCGGGTCGGTCGGGTCCAGCAGCGACTTGGCGGGCACCCAGCGCGGCGTCCCGCCGCCGAACGACACGCTCCAGCCGGCCGGGGCGTCGGACTTGTGCGTGGCCCACAGCTCGGAGTCGTAGGCGATCTCCCGCCGCTCCCCGGGGGCGACGGGCTTGAACGAGCCGGTCGGCTTCAGCACGTAGAAGTCGCCGCTCTGCGCCTTGTCGGCGCGCGCGACGGTGAGGCCCTGGTCGGCGAGCAGCCTGCGGGCGGCGTCGCCGTCCGCCCCGGCGAGGACGGCGGCGGGCTGGCGGACGGCGGTGTAGTACATCGCCCAGTCCGTGCCGAGCGCGCAGCGCCCGTCGCGGTTGGCGAGCGTCAGCCGTGCCCGGTGGTACGCCCCGTCGGTGACGGTGTGGTCGACGGGCTGGTAGGTCATCAGCAGGTCGCGGGCGTCGGGCCGGCAGCCCGCCGACGCGGAGCCCGGCGCGATGGCCGCCGCGCAGGCGGCGGCGAGGGCGGCGGCCGAGACGACGGCCGCGGGTCTTCTGGTGGAGGGTCTCATGGCAGCGTGAACCGTTCTCCTGGCGTAGGGGAGGAGACACCGGCCGGACGGCCGGAACGGGAGCGCGCGAGCGGGGCGGGCACGGGGTGCGGAGGCGGAGGGCGGCGGGACCTTCACGGGGCGCGCGTCACGGCCCGTCGCGGGGCCGGACCGTTGTGGATCTCAGCGGCATGAATAGGAAAGTAACCTATCTATTTGCCGCGCACCCCGCGCCTGATCCGGCCACCGGCGAACGCCCAGGCAGCGCCTCCGGGCCGGAGCCGGACGTCCCGCCGGGGTTGACGCCTCCCGCGTGACCAACCGGTCAATGCCCTGCTGACCTGCGAAGAGACGATTCCACGCCGTCCGGCCGGGGTGGTCCGCACCCCGACCGGCACTGGTCCGTACCAGTGGGCGGGGACGGGTCAGCGGAGGCCGAACTCCCAGTTGCGGCCCTCGCCGTACTCCCGGAGGATGCGGCGGGCCGTGGTGGTGATGTGCACCTCGTCCGGGCCGTCGAAGATCCGCCCCGCGCGGGCGTGCCGGTACATGTCGCCGAGCGGGGTGTCGGGGGTGAGGCCCTCGGCGCCGTGCACCTGGATCGCGCGGTCGATGACGTTGTGCAGCATCCGCGCCGCCACCACCTTGATCGCGCCGATCTCCACCCGCGCCTGCTCGCCCCGGTCGATCTTCTCCGCCGCCTGGAGGGTGAGCAGCCGCGCCGCCTGGATCTCGGTGTAGGAGTCGAACACGTGCTGCTGCATGAGCTGCTTTCTGTGCAGCGGCTCCCCGAACGCGGTCCGGTCGTGCAGCCGCGCGCACATCAGGTCGAACGCCCGCTGCGCCTGCCCGAGGAAGCGCATGCAGTGGAAGATCCGGCCGGGCCCGAGCCGTTCCTGCGCGATGACGAACCCGTGCCCGCGCGGCCCGAGCAGGTGGTCCTCCGGAACGCGCACGTCGTCGTACAGCACCTCGCAGTGCCCGCCGTCCAGCCCGAGCACGGGCGTCTCGCGGACGATCGTGTAGCCGGGCGTGCCGGTCGGCACGAGGATCATGCTGAACGCCAGGTGGGGCGAGGTCCCCTCGGGCTCCGTCCGCGCCATCACCGTCGTGTACGCCGCCACGTTCGCGAGCGTCGTGAACCACTTGCGGCCCCGGATCACCCACTCGCCGCCCTCCAGCGTCGCGGTGGTCCTGAGCTGCGTCGGGTCCGAGCTGGAGATCCCCGGCTCGGTCATCGCGAAGCTCGGGTAGATCTCCGCCCGCGCGAGCGGTTCGAGGAACCGGTCGCGCTGCGCCGCGCTCGCGTACCGGTGCAGCATCAGCGAGTCCTGGAGGGTGAACGTGCCGAGCGCGAGCTGCCCGTACTCGCTGCGCCCCTGCACCTCGTTGACGTACACGTAGTCCAGGAACGGCAGCCCGCCGCCGCCCAGCTCCTTCGGATGGCCGAGCGCCCACAGCCCCTCGGCCTTCGCCTCCCGCTGGAGCGCGCGGACGGCCTCGGCGGACTCCTCCCCGCCCGCGCGCATCGCGGGCTCGGCGGGCTCGACCCGTTCGGTCATGAACGCGTGCACGGCGTCGCGGACCGGGCGCACGGACGCGGGGACGTCGAAACTCATCTGGGCCGCCTCTCCTCGATCTTCTAGAATCGCATTCTGTCTCACGAGGAGGACCGCACGCGATGGCCCGTCCGCACGACGCCCCGTCCGCCCGCGAGCTCGTCGCCGCCGTCCGCGAGTTCCTCGAACGCGACGTGCTCGGCGGCCTGGAGGGGCGCGCCCGCTTCCACGGCCTCGTCGCCGTGAACGTCCTCGGCATGGTCGAGCGCGAGCTCGACCTCGGCCCCGCGCACGAGCGCGCGCACGCCGAACGGCTCGCGGCCCTCGGGTTCGACGGCGACGCCGCGCTCGCCGCCGCGCTGCGCGAGGGCCGCCTCGACGACCGGTTCGCGGAGGTCAAGGCGGCCCTGGAGGACGCCGTGCGGGACAAGCTGGCCGTGGCCGACCCGTCCCGCGCCGGCTGAGCGGCGGGAACGCACGCCCCGCGGGGACGGCGCGGACCCGGCCGCGCGGTACGTCAGGTGGAGGAGGTCAGCTCCAGCTCCTTGATCTTCGGGTCGGTCTCGTCGGCGAGGTAGTCGGCCTCCCGCGTCGCGTCCGGCCCGTCGGCGACCTTCCCGAGCTTCAGCGCGACCGTCGCGACCACGGCGACGGCGATGTTGACGGCGAGGGCGAGCATCCCCACGTACACCGTCATCTTCGTGTCGAGCCCGAGGTCGCTCAGCTTGTAGGCCGAGCCTCCGAAGTGGGCCTTGCCCTTGGCCGGGTTGGGGATCCGGTACAGCATCCACAGGCCGGCCGCCATGCCCCCGCCCAGCCGGCGACGAGCGCGCCCCGGTGGAACCAGCGGGTGACCAGGCCGAGCGCGACCGCCGGCAGCGTCTGAAGGATGATCACGCCGCCGATGAGCTGGAGGTCGATGGAGAACTCGGGGTCCAGCAGCAGGATGCACGCGACCGCGCCGACCTTGACGATCAGCGAGACCAGCTTGCTGACGGCGGCCTCCTGCTTCTCGGTCGCGTCCTTGCGGAGGTACTCCTTGTAGATGTTGCGGGTGAACAGGTTCGCGGCGGCGATCGACATGATCGCGGCCGGGACGAGCGCGCCGATCCCGATCGCCGCGTACGCCACACCGGTGAACCAGCTCGGGAACATGTGGTCGAACAGCAGCGGCACGACCGTGTTGGTGTCGGCCTTGCCGTCGGTCACCACGGGCTTGATCCCGGCGGCGATCGCCATCAGCCCGAGCAGCGCGATCAGGCCCAGCACGAAGCTGTAGGCGGGCAGCGCGGCCATGTTGCGCTTGATCACGTTGCGGTTCTTGCTCGCCAGCACGCCGGTGATGCTGTGCGGGTACAGGAACAGCGCCAGCGCCGACCCGAGCGCCAGCATCGCGTAGTTGAGCTGGTTGGTGCCGTCCAGCAGGATCCCGTCCGAGGGGACGGGCGTCTTGTCGAACTTGGCCTGCGCGGTGTCGAACACGTGCCCCCAGCCGCCCAGCTTGGACGGGATGTAGAGCACCGCGACGATGATCACCAGGTAGATCAGGATGTCCTTGACGAACGCGATCAGCGCCGGCGCCCGCAGCCCGGACTGGTAGGTGTAGGCGGCGAGGATCGCGAACGCGATGACGATCGGCAGGTGGCCGTCCACCCCCATCGCCTTCAGCACCGCCTCGATCCCGACGAGCTGGAGCGCGATGTACGGCATCGTCGCGACGATCCCGGTGACCGCGATGACCAGCGCCAGCGTCGGCGACCCGAACCGGGCGCGGACGAAGTCGGCGGGCGTCACGAACCCGTGCACGTGCGACACCGACCAGAGCCGGATCAGCACGAGGAACACCAACGGGTACACCACGATCGTGTACGGGACGGCGTAGAAGCCCGCCGCGCCCGCCCCGAACACCAGGGCGGGCACCGCGACGAACGTGTACGCGGTGTAGAGGTCGCCGCCGATGAGGAACCAGGTGATCCAGCTCCCGAAGCTCCGGCCGCCGAGGCCCCACTCGTCCAGGGAGTCCATCGTGCCGGGCCGCCGCCACCGCGCGGCGACGAACCCCATCCCGCTGACCAGCAGGAACAGCGCCCCGAAGACGATCATTTCGGTCAGGTGCTCGGTGGACACCGGATCAGCCCCGCTTCCTGGTCATCCGGTACACCAGCACGGTGCACAGCACGCCGAGCGGGATGAACGCGAACTGCATCCAGTAGAACGCGGGGAACCCCGCGAGCCTCGGCTCGTCCTTGTTGAACAGCAGCGTCAGCAGGGGAACGACGACGGGGACCACCAGCAGCCAGTTCCACGGGCTGCGGTCGCTGCGCCGCTCGCCCGGCGGGGACTCCTGGGAGGTGTCGTTCGCGGCCAAGGGATCCTCCTCGTCACAGATGCCCGGGGGTGAGGCGGCGCGAAGCCTACCCCTCGTTCCGTCACGGGGTGATCACGGCTGTGGAACGACTCGGCTGGATCGGTCCAGAGTGCGCGGACCAGGACGCTCCCCCCGAAACTCTCGGAGTCGAGGAGGAGCCGCCGCCGGGTCAGGCGGTGCGGTCTGCCTCGGTCTTCGGCTCGTGCCGGACGTCGGACGGCCGGTCCAGCTCCCGCGTCCACGCCGCGAACTCGACCAGCACGCCGTCGGGGTCCTTGAAGTAGATCGACCGGACGAACACGCCGTCGTGCATCTCCTTGCTGACGCCGAACTCGCTGTCGTCGTGGTTGAGCAGCACGCCGACGTCCACGCCCTTCGCCACCAGCCGGTCGCGGTACTCCTCGATCCGTTCGGGCGGGACGTCGAAGGCGATGTGGTTCATCGACCCGGCCGCCGAGACCAGCTCGCCCCGGTCGGGCAGGTCCTTCGGCGCGGACACGCCCGGCACCGCGTCGGGGGCGTCGGGGAACCAGAAGAACGCCAGGGCGTTCCCGCCGCCGCAGTCGAAGAAGAAGTGCTGGCCCCAGCCCATCGGCAGCTCGATCGTCTTGATCAGCGGCATCCCGAGCACGCCCTGGTAGAAGTCCACCGTGCGCTTCATGTCGCGGCAGACGAGCGCCAGGTGGTTGACGCCGCGCAGCTCGAACTCGGTGTTCTTCCTGGTCATGGGGAGGCTCCAAGGGCGGACGGGCGGGCCGGTCGAGCGGGCCCCTTCCCGCCATGATGGCAAGATCGCCGGCGCTTGAGAACCCCGCGGTGCGACAGATGCGCCGTGATGTCTCGCGGCCGTGCCCCGGCGGGCCGCTTGGCCGGGCCCCCGCCGAACCGGTACCCTCCTCGCATGCGAACCGGGACGACCCGCCAGTGGTGGTGGCGCCGCTGAGGCGGCGCCGGTTCGTGCACGTTCGACATCAGGCGACCGCCCTCTCCCGGCGGTCGCCTCGTCGTCCCCGTCCGGTGAGAGGGCCCTACCACGAGGGGCCACCGCGGTGGACACCGTCTCACAGCAGCCGCTGACCAGCGAGTTCGTCACGGCCGGGGGCGTACGGGTGACCCGTACCGCAACCCCGGTCGATCCGGAGCGCAAGTCCGACGTGCTCAACGCCCTCGTCGCCGCCGTGGGGGAGCGGCGCGGCGGCGTGCTGAGCTCCGGGATGGAGTATCCCGGCCGCTACAGCCGCTGGCACATGGCCTACATCGACCCCTGCCTGGAGATCGTCGCGCGCGGCCGGACGGTCGCGGCCCGGGCCCTGAACGGGCGCGGGCGGGTGCTGCTGCCCGCGGTCGCGCCCGTGCTGCGCGCCGTCGGCGAGGTCCGCGCCGACGGGCCCGGCCTCATCGAGGTGCACGTCCCGGCGACGGACGCGTTCTTCCCCGAGGAGGAGCGCAGCCGCCAGCCGACCGTCTTCACCGCGCTGCGCGCCGTCATCGACCTGTTCCGCTGCGACGACCCGCACCTCGGGCTGTACGGGGCGTTCGGCTACGACCTGTCGCTCCAGTTCGAGCCGCTGCGCACGCGGCTGGAGCGGCCCGCCGACCAGCGCGACCTCGTCCTGCACCTCGCCGACGAGATGACCATCGTCGACCGCAAGCGCGAGACCTCGCACCGGATGGCCTACGACTTCGAGGTGGGCGGCGCGAGCACCGCCGGGCTGCCGCGCGCGACCGAGCCGACGCCCGTCCCGGTCGCCGCCGAGGTACCGCCGCAGCCCGTCCCCGGGGTGTACGCGCGGATGGTGCGCGACGCCAAGCACAAGTTCGTGCGCGGCGACCTGTTCGAGGTCACGCCGGGGCACGCCATGTACGGCCGCTGCGACTCGCCCGCCGCGTTCTTCGAGCGGCTCCGCGAGACCAACCCCGCGCCGTACGAGTTCCTGTTCAACCTCGGCGAGGGCGAGTACCTGGTCGGCGCGTCGCCGGAGATGTTCGTCCGGGTGAACGGCGACCGGGTCGAGACGTGCCCGATCGCGGGGACGATCCGGCGCGGCGGCGACGCGCTGGAGGACGCCGAGCAGATCCGCGCGATCCTGTCGTCCGCCAAGGACGAGTCGGAGCTGACGATGTGCACCGACGTCGACCGCAACGACAAGTCGCGAGTGTGCGTGCCGGGCAGCGTGAAGGTGCTCGGCCGGCGGCAGATCGAGATGTACTCCCGGCTGATCCACACCGTCGACCACATCGAGGGGCGGCTGCGGCCCGGCTTCGACGCGCTCGACGCGTTCCTCACCCACATGTGGGCGGTCACCGTGACCGGCGCGCCGAAGACGTGGGCGATGCAGTTCATCGAGGACCACGAGGACTCGCCGCGCCGCTGGTACGGGGGTGCGGTCGGCCGCGTCGGGTTCGACGGCTCGATGAACACCGGCCTCACGCTCCGCACCGCGCAGATCCGCGACGGCATCGCGACCGTCCGCGCCGGGGCGACGCTGCTGTACGACTCCGACCCCGACGAGGAGGAGCGCGAGACGCACCTGAAGGCGTCCGCGCTGCTCGGCGCGCTCGCCGACTCCCAGGCCGCCGTGTCCGGCGCCCCGGCCGAGGCGCCGGAGGACGAGCCGGAGCGGGCCGGGAGGGGATGAAGGTGCTGGTGGTCGACCACGAGGACTCGTTCGTCAACACCCTCGCCGACTACTTCCGGCAGCAGGGCGCCGACGTGGTCACGCTGCGGCACGGGTTCCCGGTCCGGATGCTGGACGAGCACGCCCCGGACCTGGTGGTGCTGTCGCCCGGTCCCGGCCGTCCCCAGGACTTCGCGACCGCGGGGCTCCTCGACGCGCTCGACGCGCGCGCGCTGCCCGTCTTCGGGGTCTGCCTCGGCCTCCAGGCGATGGTCGAGCACGCGGGCGGCGAGCTGTCGCTGCTGCCCGAGCCGTCCCACGGCAAGCCGGGACGGGTGCGGGTCACCGGCGGCGGGCTGTTCGAGGGGCTGCCCGGCGCGTTCACCGCCGCCCGCTACCACTCCCTGCACGCCACGCCCGAACGGGTGAAGGGCTACCAGGTCACGGCCGTGACCGGGACGTGGTGATGGCCGTCGAGGACCCGGCGCGCCGCCGCTGGGCAGTCCAGTTCCACCCGGAGTCGATCCTCACCGCGGCCGGCCGGGCCGGGCACCGGATCGTCGCCAACGTGCTGCGCCTGTCCCGCGCGGGCTGAGGCGGGTTCCGGGCGGAGGGCGGCCGCCGTTCCGCCCGGAAAACCTGACGTTCCCTGTCAGGTTGAACGGCCAGCATGGGCCCATGACTCGTGAACTGGAAGGAAAGGTGGCGATCGTCGCCGGCGGCACCCGCGGCGCGGGCCGCGGGACGGCCGTCGAGCTCGGCGCGATGGGCGCCACGGTGTACGTGACGGGCCGCACCACGCGCGCGGCCCGTTCGGAGATGGACCGCCCGGAGACCATCGAGGAGACCGCCGAACGCGTCACCGCCGCGGGAGGCGAGGGGGTCCCGGTCGAGGTCGACCACCTCGACCGGGACCGGGTGCGGGCGCTCGTCCGGCGCGTGGACGCCGAGCGCGGGCGCCTCGACGTGCTCGTGAACGACATCTGGGGCGGCGACCACCTCACCGAGTTCGGCACCCGGCTGTGGGACCTCGACCTCGACAGGGGCTGCGGGTCCTGCGCCTCGCGATCGACACCCACATCATCACCAGCCACTGCGCGCTGCCGCTGCTCAACCGGACGCCCGGCGGGCTCGTCGTCGAGATGACCGACGGCACCGCCGAGTACAACGCCCGGTACCGCAAGGAGGCCAACCTCTTCTACGACCTCGCCAAGGTCGCGGTGATCCGGCTCGCCACCGCGCAGGCGGCCGAGATCGCCGAGCACGGCGGCACGGCCGTCGCGCTCACGCCCGGCTGGCTGCGCTCGGAGGCGATGCTGGAGCACTTCGGCGTCACCGAGGAGAACTGGACGGACGGCGCCGCCAAGGACCCGCACTTCGCGATCTCCGAGTCGCCCGCGTACGTCGGCCGCGCGGTCGCGGCGCTCGCCGCCGACCCGGACCGGGCCCGCTGGAACGGCGCGTCCCTGTCCAGCGGCGGCCTCGCCCAGGTGTACGGCTTCACCGACGCGGACGGCAGCCGCCCCGACGCGTGGCGCTACATCACCGAGGTCGAGGACGCCGGCAAGCCCGCCGACGTCACCGGCTACCGCTGACGCGCGTTCCGCGCCGTTCGCTGCGCGGGCTCGGCCCCGGCGGTCAGGTGTAGAGGGCGGCGGTGCGGGCGGCGCTGTCGGCCATCCGGGCGCGCAGCTCCGGCGGGGCGAGGACCTCCACCTCCGGGCCGAGCCGCAGCAGCTCGTGCATCGCCACCTCCGGGACTCGACGGGCAGCGTGGTGGCCACCCACCCGTCCGCGTCGGGCTCCCCGGCGGCCTCCGCCGCCCGTTCCGCCGCGTACGGCTCGACGGTGTGGCGGAGGCGGCGCATCCCGGCCGGGCTCAGCCGCACGCTGACCTCGTCCCGGAGCATCGAGCGCAGGAACGCGTCGGCCTGCGACCGCCAGTAGCCGGGCAGGTCGAACGACTCGTCCCGCTCGAACCGCTCGCCCGTGGCCCGCACCGCCGCCACCCGGTCCGCGCGGTACGTGCGGGCGCCGTCGCCGACGCCGCGCGGACCGCCGGGGGAGGCGACGCGGGCGACGAGGTACCAGGTGCCGTTCTTGAGGACGAGCGCGTACGGGTGGACGGTCCGTTCGACCTCGGGGCCGCGGTTCCTGCGGTAGCGCAGCTCGACGACCTCGTCCTCCCAGACCGCGCGGGCGAGGTCGCGCAGGAGCGGCGGCGGCGCGGCGTCCCCGAACCAGCCGGGCGCGTCGAGATGGAACCGCTGGCCCGTGCGCGCGGGCGCGTCCCGCAGCGACGTCGGCAGCGCGGCCAGCACCTTCAGCTCGGCCGCGGCGACCGCGTCGGCCAGGCCCATGTCGCCCGCCGGACCCGGCAGCCCGGACAGGAACAGCGCCTCCGCCTCCTCTCGGCTGAGCCCGGTGAGCCGCGTCCGGTAGCCGCCGACGAGCCGGTACCCGCCGTGCCGCCCCTGGTCGGCGTACACCGGCACGCCCGCCGCCGACAGCGCCTCCACGTCGCGGTAGACCGTCCGCTCCGAGACCTCCAGCTCGCGGGCCAGCTCGGCGGCCGTCATCGCCTCCCGCGACTGGAGCAGAAGGACCAGGGAGATGAGCCGGGACGCGCGCATCCCCCCATTCTGACATTGTTGTGTCAGCTTCGCGGCGTTCGGGTGTCGTGCGCGCCGGAACGGCTGTTAGCTTCGCGGCGTGACGACAGAGACCACGCCCGCCTCCGCCCCGCGGGACACCGCCCTGACCACGTTCATCGACGCGCTGCCGAAGGTCGAGCTGCACGTCCACCTCGTCGGCTCGGCGTCCGTGCCGACCGTGCTGGAGCTCGCCCGCCGCCACCCGGACGGCGGCGTACCGACCGACGAGGCGCGGCTGCGCGACTTCTACCGGTTCCGCGACTTCCCGCACTTCGCCCGCGTCTACGACGCGGTGAACCTCCTGGTGCGCACGCCCGAGGACGTCGCGACGCTCGTCCTCGGCACGGCCCGCGACCTCGCCGCGCAGAACGTCCGCTACTTCGAGCTGACCGTCAGCCCCTACGCGCACGTCCGCGCCGGCATGTCGTACCCGGCGGTCACCGAGGCCCTCGACCTCGCCGTGCGCCGGGCCCGCGAGCGCCACGGCATCGAGATCGCCTACATCTTCGACATCCCCGCCGACTTCGGCGCCGAGGCCGTGACCGGGACCCTCACCGCCGCGCTGGACCACCCGGCGGAGGCGCTCGTCGGGTTCGGCATCGGCGGGGTCGAGCAGATGCGCGCGCCGATCCGGGACGAGATCCGCGACGCGTTCCGCGCCGCCCGCGCCGCCGGGCTCCGCAGCCTCCCGCACGCGGGCGAGATGACCGGCCCCGAGACCATGTGGGAGGCCGTCGACCAGCTCGGCGCCGAACGCATCGGCCACGGCATCGCCTGCGTCCGCGACGAGCGCCTCATGGCCCACCTGCGCGACACCGCGACGCCGCTGGAGGTGTGCCCCACGTCCAACGTGTGCACCGGCCAGGTCGCCGGCCTCGCCGACCACCCGCTGCCGCGGATGCTGGACGCGGGCCTGTTCGTCACCCTCAACAGCGACGACCCGCCCATGTTCGACACCACGCTGACCGGCGAGTACCGCGTCGCCGCCGACGTCTTCGGCCTCGGCCGCGCCGACCTCGCCGCCCTGGCCCGCAACGCCGTCACCGCCTCCTCGATGGCGGAGCCGGCCAAGCGGACCCTCATCGAGGAGATCGACGCCCTCGCGTGAGAACGGCCGTTCAGCCCCACGCCAGGCGGCGCCAGGGGCTGGCGGGGTCCTGGGTGAGGATGCGGTGGGCGGTGAGGGAGCGGTCGTACCACTCGCCGAACTCGCCGCCGTCGAACCGGAGCATCCGGCCGAGCGTGTAGCCCGCCGAGAACTCCCGCCACGAGCCGTACACCCGGTTGGCGAAGAGGCCGGCCTTCAGCACGCAGGTCTCGGCGTCCTCGGCCGAGCAGTACCCGGCGTTCAGGCCCCACCGGGCCATGTTGACGGCGCGGCCGAAGTCGTAGCCGAAGACGCTGTCGACGCGGCCGTCCGGGGCGAGCAGCCCGTCGGCGCGGAACCGCGCCTCGTAGCGCAGGATCTCCGCCGACAGGTCGAGTAGCGCGCGGGTCGTCCCGTCGGAGGCGTCGCGCTCGCGGCACCACGCGGCGATGCCGTCCCGCCAGGCGTCCGGGCCGGTGCCGCGGCCCCGCCGGTCCAGGACGACCTGGATCGCGGGGTCGCAGTTCTCGGCGGCGAGCAGCGTGTCGGTCGCCGAGCGCCAGCTCCCCGGGTCGGTGACGCCCCAGTCGCGTTCGAGGAGCTCGCGGTCGCGCTCCGGGCGCTCGTCGGCGGCGCCGGGATGGTTCCAGGCGACGCCGTTGCCGACGGCGAGGTGCGCGCCGACCGCGAGCGCCGCCGCGAGCCGTCCCCACACCGGGCGGTCGGGGTCGGTCACGATGACGTCGTGGTCGCGGTCGGGACGGCGTTCGGCCTCGTCCAGCAGCGCGGCGACCTGCCGGTGCCCGTCGCCTCCCGGCGGGATCCGGGCCAGCAGATCGCGCAGCGGCGCCACCGCGCCGCGCCCGCCCGCGTCCCGCACGATGAGCTTGGCCGCGTGCACCGCCGCGACGTCCGCGCGCTTGTGGTCGCCGGCCGCCCGGAACCCCGCCATCGACGCCCACGCCCGGCGCGCCGCGTCGCCGGTGCGACCCGCGGCGGCGAGCACGTGCGCGGCCTGCCCGTCGAGGACGGCGCGCGGCCCCGCCGACGGCTCCGGCAGCCCGGACGCGGCGCGCTCGGCGGCGTCCAGGGCCCGCAGCGCCTCGTCCGCGCGGCCCGCCGACGCGAGCGCGCGGGCGTGCCTGGCGCGGGCGGCGACCGCCGACGGCCAGTCGGCCCGCGCCTCCAGCGCGCCCGCCGCCTCCGCGAACGCGGCGGCGGCCTCCTCGGCCCGGCCCTGCCGCTCGTACTTGCGGGCCCGGTCGAGCAGGGCCCCGGTATCGACCTGGAACGTCATGACGCCGACCACCGTACCGGCAGCCGATCATCCGCGCTCACGGCTCCGGCAGCGCCTCCACCTCCACGCGGGTGTCGTGGAAGACCGGCCCGCCGCCCATGTCGGTCGCGCGCTCGTCCACCACCGCGTTCGCGTTCGCACCGCCCGCGAACTTCGGCCAGTTCCCCTTCGTCGTGGCCGCCACCCCGGTCCGGACGCCGTCGGTCACCTCCACTGCGGCGTCGAACGAGCCCCGGTCGTTGAAGACCCGGACCCTTCGCCCCGCCTCAAGCCCCCGCGCCGCCGCGTCGTCCGGGTGCAGCCGGACGACCGGCCCGCCGGCCCGGCGCCGCAGCTCCGGGTTGTTGCCGAACACGGTGTTGAGGAAATGGTGCGACGCCGCCGAGATCAGCACGAGCGGGAACCGCTCCGCCCGCGCGCCGTCCGACACCTCCGCCGCCGGCGTGTACCCGGCGACCGGATCCAGCCCGAGCGCCGCCGCCCGCTCCGAACGGAACTCCAGCCGCCCCGACGGCGTCGGGAACCCGTCCGCGAACGGCAGGAACGGATCGGGCACGTTCATCCGGACGAACCCCTCCTTGCGGAGCCGTTCCAGCGTGATCCCCGCCATCCACGGGTGCCCCGACGCGAGGGCCCGCTCAGCCATCCGCTCGTCCGACTCGTACAGGGCGGGCTCGGTCAGCCCCATCCGCCGCGCGAGCCGCCGGAACGTCTCGGTCGCCGGAAGGCACTCGCCTGGAGGCTCCACGGCCGGCTCGTTCCACGTCAGGTACAGGTGCCCGTAGCCCTCGTGCAGGTCGGCGTGCTCGTGCTGCATCGTCGCCGGGAGAACGATGTCGGCGTAGTCGGTCGTATCGGTCGGGAAGTGCTCCATCACCACCGTGAACAGGTCGTCCCGCGCGAGCCCGCGACGCACCCGGCCCTGCGCCGGCGTGCTGGCCACGGGGTTCGCCGCCATCACGAACAGCGCCTTCACCGGCGGATCTCCGAGATCCAGCAGCCCTTCGCCCAGCCGGCTCATCGACAGCGTCCGCCCCGGCCCCGGCCGCAGGTCGTCCCGGCGGAGCGCGGCCTTGTCCAGCATCACGTGCCCCGACGTCGAGAACGCCAGCCCTCCGCCGCGCCGCGCCCAGTCGCCCGTCACGCCCGGAACGCAGGCCAGCGCCCGCAGCGCCGCGCCCCCGCCCGCGTGCCGCTGCATACCCTGCGTCGCGCGGATCGCGGTCGGACGCGTCCGCGCGATCCGCTCCCCGAGCGCGACGATCGCGTCCTCGGGAATCCCCGTGATCTCCGCGACGCGTTCCGGCGGGAACTCCGCGATCCGCTCCCGCAGGTCGTCCCACCCCAGCGTGTGCCGTTCCAGGAACGCGTCGTCCTGCGCGCCGAGCCCGACCACCACGTTCATCAGCCCGAACGCCAGCGCCGCGTCCGTCCCGGGCAGCGGCGCCAGATGCTCGTCGGCCAGCTTCGCCGTACGGGTCCGCACCGGGTCGATCGCGACGAGACGCGCGCCCGCCTTCCGCGCGTCCTGCACGAACTTCCACACGTGGTGCCCGGACGTCAGCGGATTCGTCCCCCACAACAGGATCAGCCGCGCGTGCGCGAGATCCTCCGGGTCCATGCCGCCGGGCGTGCCCAGAATGGACGTCAGCCCCGCGTTCCCCGCCGCCGAGCAGATGTCGGCGCGATGCCGCGACGCGCCGAGCACGTTGAACAGCCGCCCCCCGACATGCCCTTCCAGCCCCTGCAAGTACCCGAGCGACCCCGTGCCCCAGTACGGCCAGATCGCCTCCCCGCCGAACCGTTCCGCGACGTCCCGCAGCCGCTCCGCGATCTCGCCGAGCGCCTCGTCCCAGGAGATCCGCT
Source organism: Actinomadura sp. J1-007 (assembly GCF_009793335.1). Taxonomy (GTDB): domain Bacteria; phylum Actinomycetota; class Actinomycetes; order Streptosporangiales; family Streptosporangiaceae; genus Spirillospora; species Spirillospora yumaensis. The sequence continues at coordinate 1,195,737 of NZ_WING01000002.1, forward strand.
CGAACCGGCCCTCGCCCTTCGCGCCCACGCGCCGCAGCGGGTACAGGATCCGGTCGTCCTGCCCGGCCCGTTCCAGCCACCGGTTGACCTTCGTGCACAGCGCGCCCCGCGTGTACGGATGGTCGGCGTTCCCCCGCATCCCGACGGCCCTGCCGTCCTCGACCCCCACCACCCACGAGCACCCGTCCGGACAGTCCAGCGGACAGGCCCCGAGAACCTTCAGCTCCATCAGAACCCCACCTCCGCCAAACCGCCCGACACCCCTCAGTCTCAGCCAGAACGCCACGAGTGTCACCCTGAGACACACATTACGGTTCGGTGGGCGGTGCCCTGTCGGTGGCCGCCGTTAGAGTTGCGAGGCGGCAGAGGCACCGAGGTGGGGGAGTCCCGATGACGGCTGAGCGAGACGTCGATATCCAGTTCCGCGGCGACGTGACGGTGGAGCTGATCAAGTCCGCGGCGTCGGACGCCGACGTGCTCTGGGCGGCACGCGTGTCCACCAAGGGGGAGAACTCGCTGGCCGAGATCGAGGCCGACCCCGAGCGCTCCAAGGGGCTCATCAACTACCTGATGCGTGACCGGCACGGCACCCCCTTCGAGCACTCGTCGATGACCTTCTACGTGAAGGCCCCGATCTTCGTGTTCCGGGAGTTCATGCGGCACCGGACATTCTCGTACAACGAGGAGAGCGGCCGCTACAGGAGGCTCGATCCCGTCTTCTACGTCCCGGACGCCCAGCGCAAGCTGGTGCAGGAGGGCAAGCCCGGCAAGTACGTCTTCGTCGACGGCACCGCCGAGCAGCACAAGATCGTCACCGAGGCGGCCCAGGAGAGCTACCGGCAGTCGTACCGGGCCTACCTGGAGATGCTCGACGCGGGCGTCGCGCGGGAGGTGGCCCGCACCGTGCTGCCGGTCGGGCTCTACTCCTCCATGTACGCCACCTGCAACGCCCGTGCGCTGATGAACTTCCTGTCCCTGCGCACCAAGCGCGAGGACTCCGCGTTCCCGTCGTTCCCGCAGCGGGAGATCGAGATGGTGGCCGAGCAGATGGAGGAGCAGTGGGCGGCGCTCATGCCGCTCACCCACGCCGCCTTCGAGGCCAACGGACGCGTCTGCCCGTAGCGCCCGGCCGGACTGTCGGAGCCCTGAGGTGGACTGTCACGGATGGTGGCCGTACGCGGTGGAGACGTCGCGTCGCGTTCTCCATAAGCGGGTGCGCTTCCAGAAGGCGGCGGAACGGTCGGCCGCATCGACCGTCCAGGTGGCGATAGCACCACGAGAAGGGGACAAGGCGGCAGGGGTGATCAGGGGGTGCGGTAGGCGGCGATCTCGATCAGGTTGAGGTCCGGGTCGCGCAGGTAGACGCTGGTGATCGGGCCCTCGGCGCCGGTGCGCTCCACGGGCCCGGCCTCGATCGGCACGCCGTGCCCGCGCAGCTCGGCGACGACGCGGTCCGGCGGGGCGGTGGTGACGAGGCAGAGGTCGGCGCTGCCCGGGGTCGGCCGCGCGGCCTTCGGCTCGTACCCGTGCCCCGCGCGCTGCAGGTTGATCTTGCTGCGGCCGAACCGGAGGGCACGGCGGCCCTCGCCGAACGTCACCGGCTCCATGCCGAGGACGCGGGCGTAGAAGGCGGCGGTCGCGTCGGGGTCGGCGACGGTGAGCACCAAGTGGTCGAGCCGTTCGATGCGCATGGTCCAACGGTAGGCCGCGCCCCGGGAGCGGGAAGGCGCGGCCCCTGGTCACAGCGCCGTCAGCAGTACTTGGACGGCCCCGCCTGCCCCACGAGCACGAGTCCGCGAGCGAGCCCGAGGAGGTGCGCAGGTACGCGGCGTCGCCGGTGTTGTTCCACACGTACGCGCGGCGGCCCCAGTAGCGGTTGTACGCGGTGTTGGAGCCGCGGCCCGTCCTGACCTTGACCGACCTGCCCTTGCCCAGCGTGAACGAGCCGAACGTGTAGGTGTAGCCCGTCTTGTCGCGCAGCTTCCACCCCTTCAGCGAGCGGGCCTTGCCGCGGTTGACGATCTGGACCCACTCGCCGTTCAGGCTGGCGTTGCTGCGGTTGTCCCGGCCCGGCGAGTCGAAGTAGACGCGGTAGATCTGCACGGCCGAGGCGGCGGACGCCGGGGCCGCCGGGAGGACCGGGACGAGGGCGACGGCTCCCGAGGCCGCCGCGGTGATGAGCGCGATGCGCGCGCGTCGTGTTGTCATGGCGGAACGTTATGGGGTGGAACAGGAGCGATGTGGCGTCTGACGCTCTATGTCGCGGGCCGTACCCGGCCGCCTCCGCCGGTAATCCGCCCGCGCCCGCGTGCGTCCGGCCGCGCCCGGGGCTTGGCGTACAGCGTAAGTTGCGCCAGGGTGGAGGACCATGCCGGACAACACCGCGTCAGAGATCATCACGTCGGAGACCGTCCTTCCCGCCGCGGGCCGCGAGATCCCCGCGTACCTGGCCGTCCCCGCCGGGCCGGGGCCGTGGCCCGGGGTCGTCGTCCTGTTCGAGGCGACCGGCGACAACGCCGACATGCGCGCGCAGGCCGACCGGTTCGCCGAACGCGGCTACCTCGCCGTCCTGCCCGACCTGTACGGGGGCGCGCCGTGGCTGCGCTGCGTCCGCAAGGCGATGCGCGACATGCTCGCCCGGCGCGGCCCGTCGTACGCCCACATCGAGGCGGCCCGCGCCTGGCTCGCCGGCCGCGACGACTGCACCGGCCGCGTCGGCGTCATCGGGTTCTGCATGGGCGGCGGGTTCGCGCTGGTCGCCGCGGCCAAGTACGACTTCCAGGCGGCGGCCGTCAACTACGGCATCCTGCCGCGCGACCCCGCCCGGGTGCTGGAGGGCGCCTGCCCGATCGTCGCCAGCTACGGCGGCGCCGACCGGACGCTGCGCGGCGCCGCGGCCAAGCTGGAGCGCGCGCTGACCGTCGCGGACGTGACGCACGACGTCAAGGAGTACCCGGAGACGGGCCACAGCTTCCTCACCGACTCCGCCGTCCCGGCGCCCCTCGGCCCGGTCGCGAAGATCGTTCTCGGGCACGGCAGGGGAAGGGGCAACGCCCCCGACGCCTGGGACCGGATCTTCGCCTTCTTCGCCGACCACGTGGGCAGCGCCACCGGCGGCGCGAACGGCTCGGCGGGCGCCCGAACCGCGGGCCCCGCGCGAGCCGCCGACGCCTCGGACGATGACGGTCAAAACGGATCTACAACGTAAAGCCGGGGGCTCGGTCGAAGAAAAGGGAGCCCGGGCCGCGATCAGTCGCCGACAGCGGGAGGCGGTCCGCTCATGCCGCAGCGGCTCCAGGTGGTCGCGTTGATCCTGCCCTCGCAGTGGACCCATTGGGTGCCCTGCGGCTGCCCGTACCACAGCAGGTTCTTGACCAGGATGTAGGCGGAGCCCCCGTCGCCGAGACGGTCCTGGCATCCCTCGCCGTACAGGTCCACCCAGCCGAGCGGGAACTCCACTCCGGACCCCTTCTCGCAGGTGGTCACCGTCGCCGCCGCCGCCGGGACAGCGGTCACGGCCGTCGCGGTGCCCACGGCGGCCGTGACCGCGAGCAGGCCGGTGAACAGGCGGATGGGTGCGCGCATGTCTGCCTCCAGATGGTTCGCGTCCGATTCGCTACCGGGACCCGGCCGCCGAAGACGGACTCTTCAGGCCAAGGGCCTGACGGCGGATCGGTGCCCGCGTTCAGGTAACCGCGAATGGTCACTCAATGTAATCGTCCGTGAAGGCAGGCTGATGTCGCGTCACCGCGCCCGGTCTGTCGCCGCCGCGCGGGCCCGGCCCGCCGGGGCGACCGCAAGGAACGGGTCGTGCCTGGCCACGGGGCATACGGGGCGGTTCGTGTCGCACGTTCGGAAGTCCATGGGATAGCGCCTCGTCCGGCTGCGGCGCTGAGGGCGTCGGTGTCACGAGCCTGCACGAGAGTCACTCTGTGTAGTTGACCTGCGTCCGGGTAGTGGGCGGGGGTCAGCGCCGCAGACGAAGGGAAACCCACGCATGTCCACGCTCACCCGCCTGGCCGCGACCACCGCGGCCGTCACCGCGGCCCTCAGCACGGGGCTGCCCGCGACGACCACCTCGGGCCTGGCGGGCACCGCCTCCTTCGATGCCGGCGGGGCCGCCTCCGACTTCCGCGCCGCGGCCAACACCGTTCGGCTCGTCTCCGCCACGGCCAACGGCACCAGGTCCGCCACGGTGAAGCTCTCCTACACCTGCACCGAGGCCGGCGGGAAGGGCGAGCAAGCCGAGATCCACGTCGGCGCGCGCTTCTCCTGGGGCTCGGTCTACGGCGTCAGCGCCCACTACGTCCCCAAGGCGCCCGCCTACCCGTGCGACGGCGCCTCCCGCACCGTCGACTTCACGATCACCAGCAAGGGCAATGCGATCAAGAAGGGCGAGAAGGCCACCGTCAGCGCCTCGATCGGCGACCGGCACGGCGCCTCGGCGCACAAGGACCAGAAGAAGATGACCTTCCAGTAGCGACCTGGCCCCGGCCGACGGGCGCTCGCCCCCGACGTCGCCCCCTCAGGCGGCCCCGGTTGTCCGCCCGAGTCGAACGATGACGGCGTTCCGCATCTCGGTGATCAGTCCGGGGCGGCCAGTCACGGCGCGAGCCGCTGGACGAGTGTCCCTGGCCGGAGCTCAGTCGATACCTCCGCCGGAGACCGAGGGGAGGATGTAGACCTCCGTGCCCGGGATGAGGGGCGTGGCGAGCAGGGCGAGGTCCCGCACGTTGCTGGTGCCGACGAACACGTTGACGTGCGGGCGCAGCGCGCCGCTCTCGTCGCGGACGCGGCGTTCGAGGGCGGGCAGGTCGCGGCCGAGCGCGTCGAGCAGGTCGCCGACGGTGGCGCCCGCCGGCACGTCGATCCGGACGACCGGCCCGGCGCCCGCGAGGTCGCGCAGCGCGCCGGGCAGCCGGACCGGGACGCTGATCCGCGCGGCCGTCACAGCACCGCCGCCCGCACGCAGAGCACGTCGGGCAGGTGCCGGACGACCTCGGTCCACGACTCGCCGTCGTCGCGGCCCGCGTAGACGCAGCCGTCGCGGGTGCCGAAGTAGATCCCGGCGGGGTCGCCCTGGTCGGTGCAGAACGCGTCGCGCAGGACGCTGGCGTGGCACGGCCCGTCCGGCAGGCCCTCGGTCAGGGGCCGCCAGGTACCGCCCGCGTCGTCGGAGCGGCACACCTGGTAGCGGTGCCCGGCGGGGCTGCGGTCGGCGTCGGCGTGCAGCGGCAGGACGTACACGGTGTCGGGGCGGTGCGGGTGGACGGCGATCGGGAACCCGAAGTCGGCGGGCAGGCCGCCGTCGATCCGGGTCCAGGACGCGGCGTCGTCGTCGCTGCGGTAGACGCCGCCGTGGTGCTGGAGGAACAGGCGGCCGGGCCGTTCGGGGTGCAGGTCGACCTTGTGGACGCACTGGCCGTACTCGGGGTACGGGTCCTCGGGCAGGAAGTCGGCGCGGATGCCCTTGTTGCGGGCCTCCCACGTCTCGCCGCCGTCGCCGGTCCGGTAGACGCCGCCGGTGGAGATCGCGACGGTGAGCGTGCGCGGGTCGGTCGGATGCGGCAGGACGGTGTGCAGGCAGAGCCCGCCGCCGCCCGGATGCCAGGTCGGGCGGTGCGGGTGGTCCCACAGGCCCTGGACGAGGTGGAACGAGTGCCCGCCGTCCTCCGACCGGAACAGCGCGGCGGGCTCGACGCCCGCGTACACCACGCCCGGCTCGGTGGGGGAGAGGCGGAGCTGCCAGATGTCGCGCAGCGACGTCCCGGTGGACGGGGGGAACGCGACGGGCGCCGCGTCGGCCTCCTTGGCGGGCTCGCTCCAGGTGCGTCCGGCGTCGTCCGACATGACGATCGAGACGCCCCAGAACGGGCTGTTGAGCGCGGCGAGGATCCGGCCGCGGGCGGGGTCGATCGCGATCGCGGTCGCCGGCGTGGACGGGAACGCGACGGGGCCGGTCTCCCAGCCGCCCCGCGGCGGCGTGCGGTGAACAGGCCCTTGCGGGTTCCGATGACGAGCACGGTGTCGTCCATGTCGAACTCCCCAGCGAGAGGTGGCTCCGGCCATGCTCGCACGCCCGCGCGGCTCAGGGGCGCAGGACGACCTGGGTCTGCGTGACCTGCGCGATCCGGCGGTCCCGGTCGTCGAACAGGTCGGTCTGGACGACGATCGACGTGCGCCCCACGTGCAGCGGCGCGGAGATCCCGCGGACGTGCCCGCCGCGCACGCCGCGGAAGAAGTTGGTCTTGGACTCCAGGGTGGTCGTCGCGGCGCCCTCGGGCAGGTTGAGGAACGCGCAGGCGGCGCCGAGGCTGTCGGCCAGCGCCATGATCACGCCGCCGTGCATGAGCCCTCCGGCGGTGCAGCGCTCGGGGCCCAGGCGAGCCGTCCGGCGACCCCGTCCGGCCCGGCGGTGTCGATCTCCACGCCGAGCGCGCGGGCGAACGGCATCGCGTCGGTGATCTGGTCGGTGGTCATCGGTCCTCCACGGGGCTCGGCGTCCCGGCCCACCCTGGCGGGGACGCGGCGGCCGGTCCATTACCCGCGGGGTAAAGGGGAGCGCCGCCCCGTTACCTGGGACGTCATCGCCGGAATGACCTTGGTCCGGGTAGCGTCGCCGTCGTGAGCACAATGACGACGGCGTTGAGCGACGTGCGGCCCATCGGCGACCAGATCCGGGCATGGCGGCAGCGGCGGAGGCTGAGCCAGCTCGAACTGGCCTCCGACGCCGGCGTGTCCACCCGGCACCTCAGCTTCGTGGAGACCGGGCGCTCGGCGCCGAGCCGGGAGATGGTGCTGCGGCTGGCCGAGCACCTGGACGTGCCGCTGCGCGACCGGAACCTGCTGCTGGTGTCGGCCGGGTTCGCCCCGGTGTACGGCGAGACGCCGATCGAGGAGCCGCGCATGGACACGGTGCGGGCGGCGCTGCGGCAGGTCCTCGCCGGGCACGAGCCGTACCCGGCGGTGGTGGTGGACCGGTTCTGGAACCTGATCGACGCGAACGGCGCGGCGGCCCTGTTCATGGAGGGCGCGCCGCCCGAGCTGCTGGAACCGCCGCTGAACGTGCTGCGGCTGAGCATGCACCCCGAGGGGATGGCGCGCAGCATCCTCAACCTCGGGGAGTGGCGCGCCCACATGATCGACCGGGTGCGGCGGCACGTCGCGCTCACCGCGGACGCGGCGCTGACGCAGCTCTACCGGGAGCTGCGCGACTACCCCGGGCCGGTGCCGGACGCCGCGCCGCCCCCGCAGGGCAACGAGGTGTTCGTCCCGCTGCGGATGCTGGCGGACGGGCGGGAGCTGTCGTTCTTCAGCACGATCGCGACGTTCGGCACGCCGGTGGACATCACGGTGGCGGAGCTGGCCATCGAGTCGTTCTACCCGGCGGACGCGGAGACCGCCGCGTACCTGCGGGAGCGCGCGGGCGGGTGAGCGCCCGGCCCCTGCGCGACCGTCCTGTCCGGGCTCCGTGATAGACACCTGTACCGAACGTGACGCCGTCCCGGAGGGCCGATGAAGATCACCGGCATCGTGCAGCACCAGGCGTGGCGGGACAAGGTCCTGCCGCCCGTCGAGCTGGTGCGCCCGGGGCTCTGGTCGATCCCCGTGCCGCTGCCCGACAACCCGCTGCGCTACGTCCTGGTGTACGGGCTGGAGCTGCCGGACGGGATCGCCATCGTGGACGCCGGATGGGACACCCCGGAGGCGTGGGACGCGCTGTGCGGGGGGCTGCGCACCGCCGGCTACGAGGTCGCCGACGTGCGCGCGGTGCTGGTCACGCACCTGCACCCCGACCACTACGGGCTGGCGGGACGGGTCCGGGAGGAGTCGGGCGCGTGGGTGGCGCTGCACCCGGCCGACGCCGGGCTGCTGCGCGAGCGCTACCGCGACTTCGACGGGCTGATCGCGGCGATCCGGCGGCAGATGGCCACGCACGGCGTGCCGGAGGAGGAGGCGGGCCCGCTCGCCGACGCGTCCCGCCGGATCCTGCCGCTCGTCCGGCACACCGACCCCGAGCTTTTGCTGGAGGACGGCGAGCAGGTCCCCCTCGGCGGCTGGAACCTGCGGACGGTGTGGACGCCCGGCCACTCGCCGGGGCACGTGTGCTTCTTCGACCCCGACCGGAGGCTGCTGCTGTCCGGCGACCACGTGCTGCCGCGGATCACGCCCGCGATCTCCGTCCACCCGCAGCAGCGGCACAACCCGCTCGCCGACTTCTACGACTCGCTCGACAAGGTCCGCGGGCTGGACGCCGAGGAGGTGCTGCCCGCGCACGAGTACCGCTTCTCCGGGCTCGCCGACCGGGTCACCGCCCTCGCCGAGCACCACACCGCCCGCCTCGACGAGATCGCGCTCCAGGTCATCAAGGCGGGCGTGGACGGCGCGACGGCCTGGGACCTCGCCCAGCGCCTGACCTGGTCGCGGCCGTGGGCGGAGATCCAGCCGTTCATGCGCCGCACGGCCATGCTGGAGACGCTCGCGCACCTGGTGATGCTCGCCTCCCAGGGCCGCGTCACCTGCCTGGACGACCTGGACCCCTGCCGCTGGCGCGCGACCCCCGTCCCGCCCGGCCACGACTAGGACCGGCGGGCCGGGAGGGACGGGCGGGACGGGCTAGAACGGCGCGGGGCGGAGCCGTTGCGCTCGGCCTCCAGCAGGTCGTGGTGGACGCGTTCGAGCGGCGTCCCGAGCTCCTGGAGGGCCTGCACCGTCCGGCGGACCATCGGGGTCGGGCCGGCGACGTAGACGTCGTGGCCGTCCCAGCCGTCGAAGCGGTCGAGCACGTCCGGCACGGCCCCGCGGACGCCCTGGAAGTCCGGGTCGTCCGACACGACGGGGACGACCCGCAGGCCCGGCCGGGCCGACTCCAGCAGCCGCAGGTCGGGCAGGTCGTACAGGTCCCGCTCGGTGCGCGCGCCGACCAGCAGGTGGACGCGGCGGTCCGCGCCGTCCGCGGCGGCCTGCTCGGCGAGGGCCTTGAGCGGCGCGAGGCCGGTGCCGCCCGCGACGAGCAGCAGGTCGCGGTCCGAGTCGGGGTCGAGGGCCATCGCGCCGAGCGCCGGGCCGAGCAGCACGGTGTCGCCCGGCCGGGTGTGCCGGACGAGCGCGCCGCTCACCCAGCCGCCCGGCACCGCCCGGACGTGCAGCCGCAGCAGGCCGTCCGGGCGCGGCGCGCCGGCGGCGGAGAACGGCCGCCACACCCGCGGCCAGCGCGCGGTCTGCACCGTGACGTACTGCCCGGCGGCGAACGGGAGCGGCCGGTCCGGCCGCAGGGTGAGGACGGCGAGGTCGTGGGTGCGGCGCTCGTGCGCGGCGACCTCGGCGACCCACCAGGGCGGGGCGTGCGCCCCGTCCCGTTCGGCGGCGGCGGTCATGAGGTCGGCGGCCCTGCGGTACGCGGCGGTCCAGGCGGCCTCCGTCTCGGGGTTCCAGTCGTCGCTGAATTCGCGCAGCGTCGCGATGAGCGCGGAGCCGAGGGCGGGATAGTGCTCGCGCCGCACGCCGTATTTGCGATGGGCGCGGCCCAGCCCGCCGAGCCGCCCGGCGAGCGACTCGGGACTGTCCAGACTCCACACGATCTCGGTGAGGGCGTGGAGGAGCCGGTCGCGCTGGGCGTCCATCGCGGGCGGGAACAGCGCGCGCAGCCGCGGATTCTCCGCGAAAAGGCGTCCGTAGAAATAGTGGACGGCCTTATCCGCGACCGGTTCGATGCTCGCGAAACTCTCTTTGATGATTCGGGGTTCCAATGACATGCGCCAAGCTCCCCTGGCTTTTGTCGCCCGGCCCCGATGTTCCCCGGCGGTCTCCTTGCGCCCTCGGATGCCCGACTGGCTGAGATTCTCGCATTCAAAGCCCCTGGTACTCAACCGGTTCGCCGCAACCTCGACGTCCGAGTGCGAAGCGTAATCAAGTTATTATTCTCCGTAATCACGCACGCTCGGCCGGTCGGCGGGCATACTGATCGGTATCCGGCGATCGGCTCGGAGCGATGTCGGTGATGCGGCGAATTGCCCTGCGGAAATGCGCGGGCCGGATGGGTCCGGGCGTCCTTGACGCGCCGCGGACGCGTGGGTAAGCCTGGGAGGATAAAGCTCAACCTTGGGAGGAGGATTCTCCTTTCTCCACCGGATCACCGCCCGCGTCCGGCGGGCGCGGCCGGACCGGCCGCCGCATTTCATGATCGTTTCAACCGGCGGGCCGGACCGGTCCGCCCTCCCGGCCTGCGGAGATCCGGGGCCCGCGGCAGGCCGGCCGCGATGAGGCCGGGGGTGGGGCGGTCCGAAAAGCCGGGTCATGCGCAATGATGACCCCGCATAGGTGGTGAATCACCGCACATCGGTACCGAGCCGTGGCCAGTGCTCACCAGAGGGGAAACCACGCATGCCAGAGGCGATCCGCGGGGCTCCGGGCCCCCACGCCGCCGACCGCGGCGCGCCGCCGCTGATCGGCGTCACGACGTACCTGGAGCCGGCCCGCTGGGGAGCGTGGGTGCGCGAGGCCGCGCTGCTGCCGGCCCCGTACCTGCGCTCGGTCGAACGGGCCGGAGGCGTTCCGGTCATGCTGCCGCCCACCGCCGGGCTGCGCGGGCTCGGCGCGCTGGTCGCCGGGCTGGACGGCGTCGTCCTCGCCGGGGGAGGCGACCTGGACCCCGAGCTGTACGGCGCGGAGCGGCACCCCGAGACCGGCCCGCCGCAGCCGCAGCGCGACCGGTTCGAGCTCGCGCTCGTCCGCGCGGTGATCGACGCCGACCTGCCGTTCCTGGCGATCTGCCGGGGCATGCAGGTGCTGAACGTCGCGCGCGGCGGCGCCCTGATCCAGCACCTGCCCGAGGCGCTCGGGCACGAGGGCCACGCCCCGGCCATCGGGATGGTCGGCTCGCACCGCGTCCAGATCAGCGCGACCAGCGCGATCGGCAAGATCCTCGGCGACGCCGCCGAGGTGCCCACCTACCACCACCAGGCCGTCAGCCGCCTCGGCAAGGGGCTCTCGCCCGTCGCCTGGGCCGACGACCAGGTCGTCGAGGCCGTCGAGCTCCAGGGCCACCGGTTCGGCCTCGCCGTCCAGTGGCACCCGGAGGAGGGCGACGACAAGCGCCTCTTCGAGGCCCTCGTCGCCGAGGCGTCCGGCCGCTGACCCGGAGGCCGCCCGTGCCCCTGCACCCGCAGACCGTTCGCTTCCTCGACCTGCTCGCCTCCTGGACGGCCCTGGAGGACGACCCCGCGCCCGGCCCGGAACAGCAGCCGCCGATCGAGGAGATGCGGGAACGGATCGGAGCGGTGTTCCCCGTCGTCCAGCGCGAGCTGGCCCACGTCTCGGACCTGGAGATCGCGGGTCCGGGGGACCCGTGCCGGTCCGGCTCTACCGGCCCGAGCCGCTCGGCGGCCCGGCGCTGCCCGCGCTGGTGTACCTGCACGGCGGCGGGTGGGTGCTCGGCGGCGTCGACAACGTCGACGCGGCCTGCCGCGACCTGGCCGCCGAGGCCGGCTGCGCGGTGCTGAACGTGGGGTACCGGCTGGCGCCCGAGCACCCCTTCCCCGCCGCCGTGGACGACGCGTGGGCGGCCGTGCGGTCCGTCGTGCGCGAGCCCGCCCTGTACGGCGCCGACCCCGGGGCCGTGGCGGTCGCGGGCGACAGCGCGGGCGGCAACCTCGCCGCGGTGACCGCGATCCTGGCGCGCGACCGGGGGCTGCGGCTCGCGCACCAGCTCCTCGTCTACCCCGTCACCGACACGGCGATGGACACCGCGAGCTGGGCCGCGTACGGGACCGGGTACGGCCTGGACGCCGGCGCCATGGCCAGGTTCGCGGACCTGTACCGGGGGACCGCCGACCCGGACGACCCGCGGCTCGCCCCGCTGCGCGCGCCCGACCTGGCCGGGCTCGCCCCGGCGACCGTCATCACGGCCGAGTACGACATCCTGCGCGACGAGGGCGAGGCGTACGCGCGCCGCCTCGCCGCGTCCGGGGTCCCCGTCGAGCTGCGCCGGTACGAGGGCGTGGTGCACTCGTTCTTCCTGCTGCCGGAGATCTTCGACGCCGGCGGCGAGGCGATGAAGTACGCCGTGCAACGATTGGTCGCGGCATTCGGCACACGGCCCCGGGAGGGCGGCGCATGAACGAGACCGGCGACCCGCGGTACGACGCGTACGAGCGGCTGAGGATCGACCGGCCGGCGCCGCGCGTGCTGCGGGTGACGATCAGCACGCCCGGCCGGCTGAACGCCGTGGACACCACGGGCCACCGGGAGCTGGCCGACATCTGGCGGGACGTGGACGCCGACCCCGAGGTGCGCGCGGTGGTCGTGCGCGGCGAGGGCGAGGCGTTCTCGGCGGGCGGCGACCTGTCGATGATCGAGGAGATGATGGACGACCACGCGGTGCGCGCCCGCGTGCTGCGCGAGGCCCGCGCGATCGTGATGAACGTGCTCGACTGCTCCAAGCCCGTCGTCAGCGCGATCCAGGGCCCGGCGGTCGGGGCCGGGCTCGCGGTCGCGCTGCTCGCCGACATCTCGGTCGCGGGCCGTTCGGCGAAGATCATCGACGGGCACACCCGGCTCGGCGTCGCGGCCGGCGACCACGCCGCGATCGTGTGGCCGCTGCTGTGCGGGCTCGCCAAGGCCAAGTACTACCTGCTGCTCTGCGACAGCCTGAGCGGGGAGGAGGCCGAGCGGATCGGGCTGGTCAGCCTGTGCGTGGACGACGGCGAGGTGCACGCGAAGGCGCTGGAGATCGCCGGACGGCTCGCCGCCGGGGCCGCCGACGCGATCTCGTTCACCAAGCACGCGCTGAACAACTGGCTGCGGCTCGCGGGCCCGTCGTTCGACGCCTCCCTCGCCCTGGAGTTCTTCGGGTTCGCGGGGCCGGACGTCCGCGAGGGCGTCGCCGCCGTCCGGGAGAAGCGCCGCCCCGAGTTCGGCTGAGGCCCCCCGCCCCGTCCGGGCCGCCCCGCCCCGGCCGGGCCGCCGGGCCCCGCCGTCCGCTAGCCGAACCGTTTGCGCAGCGCGTCCAGGCCGGGCGCGTAGATGCCGCGCGCCAGGGTCTTGCCCATGGCCCGCTCGTCGGCGGCGTCCGCCGAGAAGTCGCCCCACCACTCCACGAACGCCTGCCCGGTGTCGGTGACCGGCGCGACCCGCAGCCGCCCGCGGGCGCCGCGGATCGGCAGGGGGCATTCGAGGATCTCGTACCAGTAGGAGCGGTCGGCGTCGTCCATGCCGCTCAGCCGCTCGCGGAACACCGAGTCGCCGGGGCCGATGAGCCTGCGCACGCAGCCGACCCGGTCGGACGGGCCGCCGTCCTCGATCAGGCCGGTCTCGACACCGGGCATCCATTCGGCGAGGTTGCCGAAGTCGCGGACGTAGGACCACACCTCCTCGGCGCTGGCGTTGAGCACGGCGCTCGCGTACGACCTGGGCATGCGTTCTCCTCGGCGCTGAGGGGCGTCTCGACGCCCCCATGCTCCGCCCGCGGGTGTGATCCGGGCAACAGTCCGGGACGCTCCGGATCTTGACCCTTCCGAATCCCGTTCGGGAGGATGGCGGGATGCTGCTCGGCGACCTGGCCCACCGCGGGGCCACCCTCTGGCCGGACCGGACCGCGTTCGCGTGGGAGGGGCGCCGGCGCTCCTACCGCGAGCTGCACGAGCGCGCCGGAGCGTGGCGGCGGCTGCTGGCGGGCGGGGGAGTGGCGGCGGGCGACCGGATCGCGCTGCTGACCGTCAACGTGCCCGAGGCGATCGAGGTCGCGTTCGCGGCGTCGCGGCTCGGCGCGGTGGTCGTCCCGTTGAACGTGCGGCTCGGCCCCGCCGAGATCCGCTTCCAGGTCGAGGACGCCGGGGCGCGGCACGCCGTCGTCCACCCGGCGCTGGAGGGCCTCGCCCGCGAGAGCGGGCTGCTGGACGGCACGTTCTGGACGGTCGGCCCGGACCTGGACGCCGCGCTCGCGGACGCGGGTGGCGGCGCGGAGGCCGGCGCCGAGGCCGAGGCCGGCGCGGAGGTCGGCGCGGAGGCCGGGGCCGCCGGCCCGCCGCGCCCGGACGAGGACGCGCCGGTCATGCAGCTCTACACGTCCGGGACGACCGGGCGGCCGAAGGGGTGCCTGCTGACCAACCGGGGCTGGGTGGTCGCCGCGGCCAACGCCGTGCACGCGTTCGGGCTGACGGGCGACGACCGGCTGCTCGGCGCGCTGCCGCTGTTCCACGTCGCCGGGTACGGGGCCGCGCTCGGGCACCTCGCCGTCGGCGGCACGGTCGTCCTGCCCGCCGGGTCCTCGCCGGACGAGCTGTGGCCGGTCATCGCCGGGCACGGCGTCACCGTCGCGATCTTCCCGACCGGGACGGGCCGCGGGATGCGGCACCCGTCCGCGCCGGGGCCCCTGCGGCTGGTGTTCGGGATGGGCGCGACCGAGCGGCGGCGCACGCTGGAGGCGCTGCGCGGGCACGGCGTGGACTACCGCGGCGTCTACGGCTCGACCGAGGCGGGCAACTTCGTCACCGTCACCACGCTCGCGGACGAGCTGGCGCGGCCGGGCACCGTCGGCCGCCCGCTGCCGCCGTTCGACGTGCGCGTGGAGGGCCCCGGCGGCGAGGCCGGGCCGGGCGAGGTCGGCGAGCTGCTGGTGCGCGGGGCGAGCCTGATGGCCGGGTACGCCGGGCTGCCCGAGGCCACCGCCGAGACGCTGCGCGGCGGCTGGCTGCACACCGGCGACCTGCTGCGCCGCGACGGGGACGGGTGCTTCTACTTCGTCGACCGCGCCAAGGACATGGTCAAGACCGGCGGCGAGAACGTCTACTCCGCCGAGGTGGAACGGGTCCTCGCCGAGCATCCCGAGGTCGCCGACGTCGCGGTGGTCGGGGTGCCGGACCGGCGCTGGGGCGAGGCGGTCAAGGCCCTGGTCGTCGTACGGGGTGAGGCGGGGCCCGCCGACCTCGACGCGCACTGCCGCGAGCGGCTCGGCGGGTTCAAGCGGCCCCGCTGGTACGAGCTGGTCGAGGCGATCCCGCGCAACCACTCCGGCAAGATCCTGAAGCGGGAGCTGCGGGCCGCCCACGACCCGGACACCTCCGTCCACCTGCCCTGACGTCCCGCCGCGCCGGGCCCGGCGCGCCCCGTCCGGGCCCGGCGGCGAGGGCGTCAGTACGACTTCGGGAGGCCCAGCTCGTGCTGGGCGATGTGGGCGAGGACGAGCTCCTCGGCGACCGGGATGTTCTTGGCGATGCGCGCGTCGCGGAACATGCGGGCGACCGGGTACTCCAGCGAGTACGCCATGCCGCCGTGCGTCTGGAACGCGCGGTCGGCCGCCTGCCACGCCGCGTCCGCCGCCGTCAGCTTGGCGATGTTGGCCTCCGACCCGCAGGGCTCGCCCCGGTCCCACAGCCACGCGGCCTTGTAGGTCATCAGCCTGGCCAGCTCGACCTGCGCCTTGATCCGCGCGAGCGGGAACGCGACGGCCTGGTTGGCGCCGATCGGCCGGCCGAACGGGGCGCGCTCGCGGGCGTAGTCGCAGGCGACCTTCAGCACCAGCTCGCCGAACCCGACGCCGCTCGCGGCGGCCAGGATCCGCTCGGGGTTGAGGATGTCCCACAGCACGGCGAAGCCCTGGTCGACCGTGCCGAGGACCCGGTCGGCGGGGACGCGCACGCCGTCCAGGAAGACCATGCTGGAGGCGACGGTGTTGGTGCCGAGCTTCGGGATCGGCCGGTACGTCAGCGTGCCGTCGGCGACGGCCTGCTCGACGTCCACCAGCAGCACGGTGAACCCGGACGTGCGCGGCCTCGCCTCCGCCGCCGGGACCGTCCGGGCCACCAGCACGAGGAAGTCGGCGCGCTCCACGCCGGAGATCCAGATCTTCTGGCCGCTCACCGTGAACGCGTCGCCGTCGCGCCGGGCCTGCGTCGCGATCTCGATCGCGTTGCTGCCGGCGTCCGGCTCGGTGATCGCGAAGCACGTCTCGATCTCGCCGGACACGATCCCGGGCAGGAACGCGCGCCGCTGCTCCTCGGTGCCGTGCCGGGCGATCGTCAGGCCGCCGAACGCCGGGGTCAGCAGGTACATGAACGAGGCCGCGCCGCCCGCGCCGCCCTCGGCGAGCGCCTCCAGGGCGACCGCGAGCTCCAGCAGCCCCTGGCCCGCGCCGCCGTACTCCTCCGGGACGGCCAGGCTGTGCCAGCCGCCTTGGACCAGCTCGTTCCAGACCTCCTCGGGCCACCGCTTCTCGGCGTCGCACCGGCTCCAGTAGTCCTGGTCGTACTTCGCGGCGATCGCCCGCACGCCCTCGCGCACCGCGACCGCGCTCTCCGGCAGGTCGAAGTCCATCCGCGCCTCCTCGCCTCCTCGGCGCGCCGCCGCATCCGGACGGCGCCCAGGTCACCGTAGCCGATCGGAGTAAGTGTGCACTGACGCAGGTCCGGCCGAGCGCGGGCGGCCCGGGGCCCTGGGGGCGGGCTCAGCCCTTGACGGTGAGGAGGGGGCGCAGCTCGGCGACGGGCGAGGCGACGCCCCCGCCCCGCAGGCTCGACACCACCGGCCCGATGTCCTTGTACGCCCAGGGCGCCTCCTGCTTCAGGTCGCGGCGCCACGCGGCCATCACGTCCGAACGGCGCGCCACCACGGGATCGCGGTGGTCCAGCGGCGTCACCACCCGGAACTCGCGCAGGAACGCGTCGAGCTCGGCGTCGCTCCCGCGCGCGGACGCGCCGCGCGGCACCCGCCGGCCGGCGCCGTGGCACGCGCTGCCGAGCGTGCGCGCCTCGCCGTGCCCGCGCAGCACGAAGCTGGACGCGCCCATCGAGCCGGGCACGATGACCGGCTCGCCCCACATCGCGTACGGGCCGCCCGCGACGTCGGCGTGGCCGCCCGCCGGGGTGGCGCCCTTGCGGTGCACGGTCCGGTCGCCGTCCCGCCAGAACAGGTTGTGCGGCGCGTCGTACAGCAGCCGCGACGCGAGTTCGCCGCACTCGGCCGCGAGGCCCGCGCGCATCGTCAGCGCGAGGAAGAACCGGTTGCCGACCGCGAAGTTGGCGGCGTTGCCGAACGCGTCGAGGTAGCGGCGCCGGTCGTCCGCCGAACGCTCGTCGAACAGGAACGGCAGCAGCCCGTTGCGCGGGCGCGGCAGGCCCGCGGGCCAGTGCGCGCGCAGCCGGTCCAGCGCGGTCGCGTTGGCCTGGTGGCCGAGCGAGAGCGACCCGCTGTGCACCATCAGCACGACCGTGCCGGGGACCAGGCCCCACGCGTGCGCGGCCGCGGCGTCGTGCACCCGGTCGACGCACTGGAGCTCGGCGAAGTGGTTGCCGCCGCCGATCCCGCCGATGACGCTGTCGTGGCTGGCCTCGCCGCCCCCGCCGCCGCCCGTCCCGCCTCCCGTCCCGCGTCCTGCTCCGCCCGCGCTGCCGATCCAGTCGGCGAAGGCGTCGGCGGTCGCCGCGGGGAACGCCGAGGCGTGGACGCGGTCCACCCCGTCGTCGGCGTCGCGCGGTTCGACGCCCTGCCACGGCGTGGGGCCGGTGAGCAGCAGGCCGGGCAGCCCGTCCCGCAGGAGCGCCTCGCGCTGCGCCGGGGTGAGCGCGATCCGCCGGCCGCCCTCGAAGAACAGGTGCCGAAGCCGCCGTTCGAGCGCGTCCAGCCGGGGCCGGACGTCGTCCTCGCGCAGCGTCGTGACCTCCAGCCGCATCCCGCAGTTGACGTCGTTGCCGACGGCCTGGGGGAGCAGCGCGTGCTCGGTCTCGATCACCGTCCCGATCGGGATCCCGGCGCCCTTGTGCAGGTCGGGCGTGAGCGCGACGCGGGAGAGCCGGGGCTCGGGCCGTCGTAGCCGGGCGTGGCCTCGGCGAGCCGGCGGAGCGTGTCCGCGGTCTCCAGCACCGACAGCGCCTCGTCCACGGCGGACGGCTCCAGCGGGACGTCGGCCCCGGCGCAGATCCCGACCGGGACGTCCCGGTCGTTCGGCAGGCTGAGCCAGTGGTCGTCGTGGCGGACCAGACGGTGGTCCTGGCGTGCGGTGCTCATGAGGACACCGAACGTACGCCCCGGAACGGGCCCGCATCCACCCGATTTCGGGGGACCCGGCCGGTCTGCGCCGCTACGCGTCCGCCCGGTCGCGCGGGACGGCGGGGACGCCCAGGTAGCGGGTGACCATCCGCGCGATGAAGCCCGCGACCTGCTCGATCGGCCCGGACGGCAGCACCATGTGGCTCATCGTCATCCGCACCGCCGCGTCGGTGACCTCGGTGAGCGCCTCGCGGTCGAGCTCGGGCCACTGGGCGAGCGCGTGCTCGGCGATCCGGGCGCTCGCGGCGAACAGCACCGGCTCGGCGCGGGTGGTCAGCAGCGGCAGCATGTCGTCGCCGTCGGCGCCGGTCAGCACCACCTTGGTCAGCGGGTCGTCCGCCGAGGTCTCCAGCGTGAACCGCACCGCCGCCGTCACCGCCGAGTACAGGTCGTCGTGCTCGCACAGCACCTGGTCGATCCCGTCGAGGTACGCCTCGTTGTGCCGGACGACCACGGCCTGCGCGAGGCCCCACTTGTCGCCGAACTCGTTGTAGACGGTCTGCCGGCTGACCTTGGCCGCGTCCGCGACGTCCTGCATGCGGACGCCCCGGTAGCCGCGCTGGACGAGCAGGTCCGCGGCCGCGTCCAGCATCGCCTCGCGCAGCGAGCGGTGAGCGGTGCTCATGGGCCTCCTCCGGTGGTACGCGGGCGGCGGAGCCTCCCGCCATCATTATCATCGCCCCCATGGCCGACGAGGACTATCGAACACTGAACCGGGCCCTGTGGGACGAGCGGGTGCCGATCCATTTCGGCTCCGCGTTCTACGACGTGGAGGGCTTCCGGCAGGGCGCGATCTCCCTGCGCGGCTTCGAGCTGCGGGAGGTCGGCGACGTCGCGGGGCGGCGGATGGTCCACCTCCAGTGCCATTTCGGCCTCGACACGCTGTCGTGGGCGCGCCGGGGCGCGCTGATGACGGGCCTGGACTTCTCCGGCCCGGCCGTCGAGGCGGCCCGGCGCCTGGCGGTCGACGCCCACCTGCCCGCGCGGTTCGTCCAGGCCGACGTGTACGACGCGGTCGCCGCGCTCGGCGCCACCTACGAGATCGTCTACACCGGCCTCGGCTCGCTGGTCTGGCTGCCGGACGTCGCGCGCTGGGCCTCGGTCGTCGCCGCGCTGCTGGAGCCGGGCGGGTTCCTGTACCTGTCGGAGTTCCACCCGTTCGCCGACATCCTGGACGACGCCGAGGGGCGGATGGTCGAGTACGACTACTTCGACCGCGGCCCGCACGTCTGGGACGAGAAGGGCACCTACACGGGCGAGTGGGCCGACACCGAGCACACCCGCTCGGTCCAGTTCCAGCACGGCGTCGGCGAGGTCGTCAGCGCGCTCACCGGCGCGGGGCTGCGCGTGGAGTTCCTGCACGAGCACGACTTCACCCTCTTTCCCCGCTACGAGTCGATGGAGAGGGACGGCGCGACCTACCGGCTGCCCAAGGAGCGTCCCCGGCTGCCGCTCATGTACTCGCTGCGCGCGACCCGGCCGTCTCTGACCGCCCCCTGAGCCCTGCCCGCCCTGAGCCCTGCCTGCCTTAAGGCGGCCGCCGTCAGGCGGGCCGTGCGAGGCAGGCGTCGCGGGCGCGGAGGTCGGCGCGGACCTGGGCGGGCGGCCCCGACGCGACCACGCGTCCCGCGTCCAGCACGTACAGGACGTCGCACACGCCGAGGACCGCGTCCAGGTCGGGTTCGGCGAGCAGCACCGCGACGCCCTCTGAGGCGAGGTCGCGCAGCAGGCACTCCAGCGACCGCGACTCGGGCGCCGACAGGCCCGCCGACGGCTCGTCCAGCAGCAGCGCCCTCGGCTCGGTGGCGAGCGCGCGGGCGAGGTCGAGGAGCCGCGCCGCCCCGGCCGGGACGGTCCGGGCGGGCCGCGCCGCGTACTCGGCGATCCCGACGCGGGCGAGGAGCGCGTCGGCCGCCGCGCCCGCCGCGCCCCTGGCCGCCCGGCGCCGGCGCCGCCGGTCCCGCGCCGAACGGCCCGCAGCCTCCCGCGTCATGGCGTGAATCTCGGCGGCGACCTGCACGTTCTCGCGAACGGTCAGCGACCCGAACGCCTCCGTCCGCTGGAACGTGCGGGCCATGCCGTGCCGGGCCCGTTCGTGCGGGGCGCGCCCGGACAGGTCGGCGCCGCCGAGCCGCACGGACCCTCCGGCCGGACGGCGCGGGCCGCTGAGCGCGTCGAGGAACGTCGTCTTGCCCGCGCCGCTCGCGCCGACCAGCCCCGTCACCGTCGCCGGATGCGCCACCAGACCCGCGCCGTCCACCGCCGCCACCCCGCCGAACCGCACGGTCACCCCCGCCGCGACCAGGCCCTCGCCGCCGGACGGGTCGCCCACGCGCACGGCCCGCCTCCGGCGCAGCCACGCGAGCGCGGCGCCGCCGATCGCCGCGCCCGTCACCGACGTCGCGCCGCAGGCGACGGCGAGCAGGAGCAGCGCCAGGCCGCCGAGGGCGGAGAAGCCGCTCGCGGACACGTTCCCCCGCAGCCCGCCCAGCAGCGCACCGGCCAGGCCCGCGATGCCCGCCGCGACCGCGAACAGCGCGACGCGGGCGAGCCGGACGTTCAGGCCGAGCGCGGCGCACGCGGCGGGGCTGTCGCGCAGCGCGAGGACCAGCCGCCCGTACGGGCCGCGCCGCAGCGCCGCCAGCGCCGTCCCGACCACCGCGAACACCACCGCCGACAGCACCAGGTAGCCGCGTTCGGAGCCGAGCCGCAGGCCCGCGACGGAGAGCCCGTGCGCCTCCAGCGCCCCGTCGCGGCCGAACGCGAGGCCCGTCCGGAAGACGGCCGCCTCCATGAGGGCCCCGAACGCCAGCGTCGCGAACGCGAGGCGGAGGCCGTTCAGGCGCGGCGCGGCCGGCGCGGCCAGCGCACCGGCGACCGCCGCCGCGCCGGACGCCGCGACGAGCGCCGCAGGCGACCCGCCGCCCATCCGCGCCGCCGCGACCGCGCCGACCCCGGCGACGCCGAGCTGGGCGAGGGAGATCTGGCCGCCGCACCCGGTGAGCAGCACCGTCGAGAGGGCCACGATCCCGAAGACCAGCCCGAGCGCGACGACGCGCACCTGCCCGGCGGGCAGCGCCGCCGCGAGCGCGCCCGCCGCCGCCACGACCCCGGCGGCCCCGGCCAGCGCACGGCCCGGCCCCGCCGCGGTCCGCGAGAGCGGCGGCGCCGCGCGCGGCCGGACACGGCTGAGCAGAGGGCGCATCGCACCTCCAGGCATGGGCCCGTCCCGGTGCGCGGTGATCGGTGTGGCGAAGATCACCGGCGGGCCATCACGATACTGACGCGCCCGTCACGGATCAATGGGCCCGGACCGCGCCGCCGCGGCGTGCGCGGAGAGCTCCCGGAAGCGCGCGTAACGGGCCGCGCACGCCTCCGTCCAAGCCGGTCTCGGGCGGACGACACGGCCCGGCCGGTACCACCGGCGGGCGTCCGGGACGGACGTCTCCAGGCCCGCCGCCATCCGCGCCAGCCACGCCGTCCCGTACGCCGCGCCCTCCGGCACGGCGGCGCACTCGACCACCGCGCCCGTGCACTCGGCGAGCGCCCGCGTCCACTCCCCGTCGCGCGCGCCGCCGCCGCTGACGACCACGCGGCGCGGCGTCCGGCACCCGGCGAGGTCGAGGTGGTGCCGCACGACGAACCCGGCCGCCTCGTACGCGGCGCGGCGCAGCGCCGCCGGGCCGTGCGTCAGGTCCAGGTCGTGCAGCGACGCGCGCAGGCCCGGGTCGTGCAGCGGGCTCCGCTCGCCCGCCGCGTACGGCAGCCAGACCGGCACCCCGCCCGGCTCCGGCCCGCCGCGCCCTGCGTCCCCGGCGCCCCCGGCGCTCCCGGCGTCCGCGAGCAGGCGCCGGGCCCAGCCGAGGAACAGCCCGCCCGCGTTGCTCGGCCCGCCCAGCAGGCAGCGGTCCCCCGACGGGTGCGGAACGGCCCACAGGCCCGGCGCGGCGGGCGGCGGCGACGCGGTCACGGCCCAGGTGACCAGGGTCGTGCCGCAGATGACGAACGCCTCGCCGGGCTCGGACACGTCCACCGCGAGGTGCTCGGCGAGCACGTCCGCGCCCGCGCCCGTGACGACGGTGTCGCCGATCCGGCCGACGGCCAGGCCGGGCTGCGGGGCGACGGCGGGGACCTGCTTCTCGTCGAGGCCGAGGCCGGCGAGCCGGTCGGGGTCCCAGCGGACGCCGTCGAACACCGGGTAGAACGCCATCGCGGCGAACACGTCCAGCACCGGCTCGGCGCCGAGCGCCGCCATCGCGTACGCCTGCGCGGGCAGGTAGGCGTGCGCGCGCGGCCAGCCGCGCGCCGCCCAGCTCAGCAGCGTCTCGCCCTCGCGGGAGTCGAGCGGCGTGACCGCCCGCGCGCCGCTCCTCGCCCGCGCGTCGCCGTACAGCGGCGCGGGCGACAGCGGGCGCGTGCGGCCGTCCACCGCCACGACGGACGGCAGCATCCCCGTCACGCCGAGGCCGCGCGGGTCGCGGCCCGCGCTCCCGAGGGCGCGCAGCGCGGCGCGCGGCCCCTCGCCCCACGCCCGCTCCGGGTCGTGCTCGAACCCGCCGCCCGCGCCGACGCGCAGCTCGTGCGGGACCCGCGCGCGGGCGCGCACCAGGCCGTCGGCGTCCACCGCGACGGCCTTGACCGCCGTGGTCCCGATGTCGAGACCGACCGTGATCTCGGTTGCCATCCGCTCCTCCGGGTACGGCCATGATCGATCTTTCGCAGCCCAGGGAGGACCGTTGAGCCGACCGGCCAGGCCGCGCGCCCTCGTGCTCGCGCCGATGCGCGGACCCGGCCGGGACCGGCTGTGGAGCCTCGCGGACGTGGTGTACGACCCCGGGGCCGAGCACCGGCCGTTCCGGCTGCTGTCGGCCGCCGACCTGGCGCGCAGGCTCGACGAGACGGGCGCGACGATCCTGGTCACCGAGGCCGACGAGGTCGCCGGTCCCG
The DNA here is from genome assembly GCF_009793335.1 of Actinomadura sp. J1-007. Classification (GTDB taxonomy): domain Bacteria; phylum Actinomycetota; class Actinomycetes; order Streptosporangiales; family Streptosporangiaceae; genus Spirillospora; species Spirillospora yumaensis. The sequence goes on from NZ_WING01000002.1 coordinate 1,218,726, forward strand.
TGTTCGATCGTCCCCTGCGGGCGGTCGCGGCAACCCGGGGCGCGCCGACCAACGTGGACGTGGCCGCGGCGACCGCGCGCGGCGTCCCCGTCCTGCACACCCCGGCGCGCAACGCCGACGCCGTCGCGGAGCTGACCGTGGGCCTGCTGCTCGCCGTCACGCGCGGGATCGCGACCGCCGACCGCGAGGTCAGGGAGGGCACCGCGTACGCCGGCGGGGTCCTGCCGTACCAGCGGCACCGGGCCTGGCAGCTCGCGGGACGCACGTGCGGCCTGGTCGGGCTCGGCGCGGTCGGGCGCGCGGTGCGGTGGCGGATGGAGGGGCTCGGGATGCGCGTCATCGCGTCCGACCCGTACGCCCCCGAGGCGCGACACCGGCTGCCCGAGCTGCTCGCCGCCGCCGACGTCGTGTCGGTGCACGCCGCGCTCGGCCCCGCGACGCGCGGGATGATCGGCGAACGGCAGTTCGCCGCGATGCGCGAGGGCGCCGTCTACCTCAACACCGCGCGGGCCGAGCTGCACGACACCGGCGCGCTCGTCGCCGCCCTGGAGGCGGGACGGCTCGCGGGCGCGGGCCTCGACCACTTCGAGGGGGAGTGGCTCGACCCGGCGGCCCGGCTCGCGGCGCTGCCGAACGTGGTGCTGACCCCGCACATCGGCGGCGCGACGTTCGACGTCGAGGCCAACCACGCGGCGATGGTCGCCGAGGGCGTCGAACGGCTGCTGAGGGGCGAGCGGCCGGCCCACTGCGCCAACCCCGAGGTGCTGGAACGCTCCGTCCCGGCGCCCTGATCACGGTTCGGTTGCGGACCGGCAAGGGTGACTTGTACCACATAACGGGCGTTTCATAAGTTCGCGGCGAACAGGGCGCCCCCTGATCTCCGTCGCAGCGGCCGGCGCCGACCGCCGGCCCGCGATCCGGGCGGGCGCGCGGCGCGGCCGGCTGCCCTCCCTCCCGAGGAGACGCCATGTCCGAGCTCAAGCGCCGCGAGCTGATGGCGGGGGCCGCGGCCCTCGCCGGGTTCGCCTCCGTCGCCGCCCTCCCCGGGACCGCCGCCGCGGCGTCCCGGCACCGCCCCGGCGCGGCCTCCGCCCCGTCCCTCGGCCCCGGCGACAAGGCCGTCGCCGCCAAGGTCGACGCCCGCCGCGCGCTGCGGCACCTGCGCGTCCTCAGCGACGACATCGGCTGGCGCGTCGCCGGCACCCGCCGCGAGCACCGCGCCGCCCGCCACATCGCCGAAGAACTGCGCGACCTCGGCTACAAGGTCGAGCTCCAGCCGTTCCCGGTCCCCGACAAGAACCTCGCCGAGCTGCGCGCGAACGGCGCGCACTGGCAGAGCGCCGCCGCGTGGAACGGCGGCCTCGGCCGCGCCAAGGGCGACCTCGCCGACCTCGGCGACGCCACCGAGGCCACCTCCGACCTCACCGGCAGGATCGCCCTGTTCACCCGCGTCCTCGGCAAGGAGCAGGACCAGGCGCGGTCGGCCGCCGCCAAGGGCGCGCGCGCCGTCCTCATCGCCAACGTCCGCTCGACCACCTACCCCGAGCGCAAGGCCGCCAGCTTCGCCCCGGTGCTCGCCGAGGCCGTCGCGGTCCCCGTCCTCGGCATCGCCGAGTACCACGGCGAACGGCTCCGCGCCGGCGTGCGCAGGCTGTCGCTGGAGGTCACCCGGCACACCGGCCTGACCTCGCACAACGTCATCGCCGAACGGCGGGCCACGCTGCCGAACCCCGGCCGCAAGGCCGTCATCGTCAGCGCCCACTACGACAGCGTCCCCGGCTCGCCGGGCGGCAACGACGACGGCAGCGGCACCGCCCTCTGCCTCGAACTCGCCCGCGCGATGCGCCGCCTGCCCACCCGGCAGGACCTGCGGTTCTGCCTGTGGGGGGCCGAGGAGCTCGGCCTCGTCGGCGCCCGCCACTACGTCGAGCAGCTCGACGACGCGGCGGCGGCCCGCATCAGCGGCTGCTTCCAGAACGACATGGTCGCCACCAGCCACCCGCCGGCGGGCACGTACTGGCTGCTGTCGGTGGACGGCAACGCCAACACCACGACCACCGCGATCGCCGCCGCCGCCGAACGGCTCGGCTACACCGGCCAGACCAAGGGCCCGGTCGCGCGCGGCTCCAGCGACCACGAGGCGTTCCACGAGCGCGGCATCGCCGCCGGCAACTTCAGCTGGCGCGGCGGCGAGGCCCCGAGCCAGCTCGAACCCGTCTACCACACCCCCGAGGACACCGTGGACGGCAACATCAGCCTCAAGCGCCTCCAGGTGTCCCTCGAACTCATCGGCTGCGCCGCGTACGACGTGGCCCGGCACTGACCCCCGCGCACCGCACCGGGCGCGTTCTTCTTCGTCGGGTAAGGTGTCCGGCTTAGCGGAGAACGCGCCCTTGCCGACGCCCACCAGGCGTCCAGGAGCGCGGCCCGCGGGACCGGGACGGTCCCAGGCGGCGCGCACGGTGCGCAGCCGCGGCGGCAGGCGGCATCGGGCCCCGGGTGGTACGGGGCGGGCACGAGCGATGCGGCGCGACGAGTCCGCCTTTCGCCGGACACCGGGGAGCATTGCGTCCACTACTGGCCGACGCCGCCGAGCACGCCGCCGACGCGGCCGAGCACGCCGTCACCGACGCGGTCGGACAGGCCGTCACCGAGGCCGGACACACCGCCGCGATCGCCGGGACCGCGCGGCGCGCGGTGTTCCGCGCGGGCCGCGCCGCGCCCGCCGCACGCACCCTGCTGGACGTGCTCGAAGCGACGGCGCTCCGGCACCCCCACGCGCCCGCGCTCGACGACGGCGCGTCCCGGCTCGACTACGACTCCCTGCGCGCCGAAGCCGGACGGCTCGCCGAGGACCTGGAGCGGGCCGGCATCGGGCGCGGCGACCGCGTCGGCGTCCGGGTCCCGTCCGGCACCGCCGACCTCTACATCGCGATCCTCGGCGTCCTCACCGCGGGCGCCGCGTACGTCCCGGTCGACGCCGACGACCCCGACGAGCGCGCCGACCTGGTCTTCGGCGAGGCGGGCGTGTGCGCGGTCATCGGCGAGGGCCGCGCGATCGACCCGCGCGGCGCCCCCGCGGGGCGCGCCGGGCGGCCGGAGCCGGACGACGACGCGTGGATCATCTTCACGTCCGGGTCCACCGGCCGGCCCAAGGGCGTCGCGGTCACGCACCGCAGCGCCGCCGCGTTCGCGGACGCCGAGGCGCGGCTGTTCCCCGCCGGGCCGTCCGACCGCGTCCTCGCCGGACTGTCGGTCGCGTTCGACGCGTCCTGCGAGGAGATGTGGCTCGCCTGGCGGCACGGCGCCTGCCTGGTGCCCGCGCCGCGCGCGCTCGTCCGCACCGGCGTGGACCTCGGTCCGTGGCTCGCCGACCGCGGCATCACGGTCGTGTCGACCGTCCCGACGCTCGCGGCGCTCTGGCCGGTCGAGACCCTCGACGGGATCCGCCTGCTGATCTTCGGCGGGGAGGCGTGCCCGCCCGAGCTGGCCGCCCGCCTCGCCACCCCCGGCCGCCGGGTCTGGAACACCTACGGGCCCACCGAGGCCACCGTCGTCGCGTGCGCGGCCCCGCTCGGCGGCGACGGGCCCGTCCGCATCGGCCTGCCGCTCGACGGCTGGGACCTCGCCGTCGTGGACGCGGCGGGCGAGCCCGTCGCGCTCGGCGGGACCGGCGAGCTGGTCATCGGCGGCGTCGGCCTCGCCCGCTACCTCGACCTCGCCAAGGACGCCGAGAAGTACGCGCCGCTGCCGTCCCTCGGCTGGGACCGCGCCTACCGCAGCGGCGACCTCGTCCGCGCCGACCCCGAGGGCCTGGTCTTCCTCGGCCGCGCCGACGAGCAGGTCAAGCTCGGCGGGCGCCGCATCGAGCTCGGCGAGGTCGACGCGGCGCTCCAGGCGCTGCCCGGCGTCGGCGGGGCCGCCGCGGCCGTCCGGACGACCGCGTCCGGGCACCAGCTCCTCGTCGGCTACCTCGTCGCGGGCGACGGCTACGACGAGGCCGCGGCCCGCGAACGGCTCGCGGAGGCCCTGCCCGCCTCCCTCGTCCCGCGCCTCGCGCTCGTGGGCACCCTGCCGACCCGTACGTCCGGCAAGGTCGACCGCGACGCGCTGCCCTGGCCGCTGCCCGGCCCGCCGGGCTCCGTCGCGGACGGCGGCGGCGCGCCGCTGACGGCCGCCGAGGAGTGGCTCGCCGGATGCTGGGCCGACGTCCTCGGCGAGGCCCCGGACGGCCCGGACGCCGACTTCTTCGCCCTCGGCGGGAGCAGCCTCGGCGCCGCGCGGCTGGTGTCGGCGCTGCGCCCCCGCCATCCGTCCGTCGCGGTCGGCGACGTCTACGAGCATCCGACGCTGCGCGCCCTCGCCGCCCACCTCGGCGAGGCGGAAGCGCCCGCGACCGCCGGGAGCGCCGAGCCCGGACGGGCCGTCGCGCCCGTGCCGAGGCGCGCCGCGCTCGCCCAGACGCTCCTGATGGTCCCGCTGCTGACCCTCGGCGCGTTCCGCAGGCTCACCGCGCTCGCCGCGTTCACCAACCTCGCCGGGGTCCCGTGGGCGCCGCACGTGTCGTGGTGGCTCGTGCTCGCGGGCGCGCTGCTGTTCGTCGCGCCGCCCGGCCGGATGCTCCTCGCCGCGACCGGCGCGCGGCTGCTGCTGCGCGGGCTGCGGCCCGGCGCGTACCCGCGGGGCGGCTCGGCGCACCTGCGGCTCTGGACGGCCGAGCAGCTCGCCGAACGGCTCGGCGCCGCCGAACTGTCGGGCGCCCCCTGGTTCGCCCTCTACGCGCGGGCGCTCGGCGCGCGGATCGGCCCCGACGTCGACCTGCACTCCGTGCCGCCCGTGACCGGGATGCTCCGCCTCGGCCGCGAGGCCGCCGTCGAGCCCGAGGTGGACCTCAGCGGCCACTGGCTGGACGGCGACGTGCTGCACATCGGCGAGGTCCGGATCGGCGCGGGCGCGACCGTCGGCGCCCGCGCGATCCTGTTCCCCGGCGCCCGCGTCGGCAAGAACGCGCAGGTCGCGCCGGGCGCCGCCGTCACCGGCCGGGTCCCCGCCGGGCAGCGCTGGGCCGGCGCGCCCGCCGTCCGCAAGGGCCCCGTCCGCAAGGGGCCCCTCCGCAAGGACGGGACGCGCCGCGACCCCGAGCCCGCCCGGCCGCCGCGCAAGCGCCGCTGGACCGTCGCGTACGGGGCGTCCGCCCTCGCGCTCGGGCTGTTCCCGCTCGCCGCCGCGCTGCCCGGCCTCGCCGTCCTCGCGGCGTTCGTCCGCGGCTCGGCCACGCTCGGCGAGGCGCTGGCCGCCGCGCTGCTCGGCGTCCCGCTCGCCACCCTCGCCGCCATGGCGTCGTTCGCCCTCGCGACGCTCGCCGCCGTACGGCTCCTCGGCGTCGGCCTGGAGGAGGGCGACCACCCGGTGCACGGCCGGCAGGCGTGGCAGGCGTGGACGACGAGCCGCCTCATGGGGATGGCCCGCGTCTGGCTGTTCCCGCTGTACGCGAGCATCCTCACGCCCGCGTGGCTGCGGGCGCTCGGCATGAGGGTCGGGCGCGACGTCGAGCTGTCCACCGTCCTCGCGCTGCCCACCATGACCGCCGTCGCCGACGGCGCGTTCCTCGCCGACGACACCATGGTCGCCCCGTACGAGCTCGGCGGCGGCCGGATGCGCGTCGCGCGCGCCCGCATCGGCAAGCGCGCGTTCCTCGGCAACTCCGGGATGGCCGGGCCCGGCCGCAAGGTCCCGAAGGGCGGGCTGATCGGCGTGCTGTCGGCCGCGCCGAAGAAGGCGAAGGCCGGCGCGTCCTACCTCGGGATGCCGCCCGTCCGGCTCCGCCGCGCGGCCGGGACCGGCGACCGGTCCCGCACCTACCGGCCGCCGCGCCGCCTCAAGGCGGCCCGCGCCGCCGTCGAGGCGTGCCGGATCGTGCCCGCCATGGGCACCGTCGCGGTCGGCGTCCTCGCCGTCGCCGCGCTGGAGCGGCTCGCCGCGTCGTTCGGCGTGGCCGCCGCCGTGCTGCTCGCGGGCGCCGTCTCGGCCTGCGCCGGGCTGCTCGCCGCCCTCACCGCGACGGCGGCCAAGTGGGCGCTCCTCGGCCGGATCACCCCCGGCGAACGGCCGCTGTGGAGCTCGTTCGTCTGGCGCAACGAGCTGGCCGACAACTTCGTCGAGGTGCTCGCCGCGCCCTGGTTCGCCGAGCCGTGGCTCGGCACCGCGCCGCTCAACCTCTGGCTGCGCTCGCTCGGCTCCCGCGTCGGGCGCGGCGTGTGGTGCGCCACCTACTGGCTGCCCGAGGCCGACCTCGTCCGGCTCGGCGACGGCGCGACCGTCAACCGCGGCTGCGTCCTCCAGACCCACCTGTTCCACGACCGGATCATGAGCATCGACGCGGTCGTGCTGGAACGGGGCGCGACGCTAGGCTCGAACGGGGTCGTCCTGCCCGCGGCCACGGTCGGGGCGGACGCCACGGTCGGACCCGCGTCCCTGGTGACGCGCGGCGAGCAGCTGCCCGCCGGCACCCGGTGGCTCGGCAACCCGATCGCGGCGTGGGCCCCCGCACCCCCCGCCCGCCGCGAGACCCGGAGGACCCGACCGGCCGTGAACACACCATGAGCGAACGGGACGGCTACTTTCCCGGGCACGGCGAGGACGGCTACCGCGCCGAGACCTACGACCTGGCCCTGGAGTACCGCGTCGGCCCCAACCGGCTGGCCGGCACCGCCCGCGTCGACGCCGTCGCCGACCGCCGCCTCGACCGGTTCGCGCTCGACCTCGGGCCGTTCCGCGTCGCCCGCGTCCTGGTCGACGGACGCCCCGCGCGGTTCCGGCACCGGCACGGCAAGCTGACCGTGGCCCCCGCCGCGCCCGTACGGCAGGACGACCCGTTCACCGTGGAGGTCCGCTACTCCGGCAACCCGCGGCCGGTGTCCAGCCCGTGGGGCGGGCTCGGCTGGGAGCAGCTCACCGACGGGTCGCTCGTCGCCGCGCAGCCGACCGGCGCGCCGTCCTGGTTCCCCTGCAACGACCGCGCCGACCACAAGTCCCGCTACCGGATCGCCGTGACGACCGCGTCGGCCTACCACGTCGCGGCCAACGGGCGGCTGCTCGACCGCGCCGCCACCGGCGCGACCACCACCTGGCGGTACGCGCAGGACGAGCCGATGGCGCCGTACCTGGCGAGCGTCCAGATCGGCCGCTACGCCCGCACCGACCTCGCCGGGCCCGTCCCGCAGCGGCTGCTGTACCCGGCCGGGGCCGAGGAGTCCGTCCGGTACGACTTCGGCCGCCAGGACCGGATGCTCGCCGCGTTCGCCGACCTGTTCGGGCCGTACCCGTTCGGGGCCTACACCGTCGTCGTCACCGCCGACGACCTGGAGATCCCCGTCGAGGCGCAGGGCATGTCGGTCTTCGGCGCCAACCACGTGGACGGCCGCCGCGGGGAGGAGCGGCTCGTCGCGCACGAGCTCGCCCACCAGTGGTTCGGCAACAGCCTCACCCTCGCGCGGTGGCGCGACATCTGGCTGCACGAGGGCTTCGCGTCGTACGCCGAGTGGCTGTGGTCGGAGGCGTCCGGCGGCGAGCCTGCCGCCGGGCACGCGCGCCGCTGGCACGCGCGCCTCGCCGGCCAGGACCAGGACCTCGTGCTCGCCGACCCCGGCGCCCGCGGCGTCTTCGACGACCGCGTCTACAAGCGCGGCGCCGTCGCCCTGCACGCGCTGCGCACCGTCCTCGGCGACGCCAGGTTCTTCCCGATGCTGCGGGAGTGGACGGCCGAGCACCGGCACGGCACCGTCACCACCGAGGAGTTCACCGCGCACGCGGCGCGCTCCGGCCCCGGCCTGGACGCGTTCTTCGACGCCTGGCTCTACCGGCCGGCGCTCCCCGACCTGCCGTGACGCGGCGCGCCGCGGGCGCGCGGGTCAGTCCCACTCCCAGCGGATGCCGTGCACGCCGGGGCGCAGGTCCACGTCCGCCATGTGGACGGTGTGCCAGCCGGTGAGCCGCAGCTCCTGCACGTCGCTCGCCGGGGTCGACACGTTCGGCTGCCAGTCGCGGTAGCAGCGCGCCGGCAGCGCCGCCGGGTCGAAGTGCACCTGGAGGACGAACTCGCGCACCGGGAACCGGAACCACCGCCGGTACGTCGAGCTGAGCGGCCCGTGCTCCTCGTGCCCGAACTCGTACTCCACGACGTACGTCTCGCCGCGCTCCAGGGACCGTTCGAACAGCAGCTCCGCCGCCGACACGCCCGACCCGGGGTCGGTGCGCATCCGGCCCACCCGGCAGTACGCCGTCTGGGCCAGGTCGGCGAGCCGGCCGCGCTCGTTGTAGTGCACGGCCACGTGCCGGTCCACGCCGTCCGCGCGGGCGCGCAGGACGAGCCGCGTGTGGATGCCGCGCTCCTCCCGGTCGGGCCCGACGAACATCCGCTCGTGGCAGCTCAGCCATTCGAGCTGCCCGTCGCTCGGCGGCGCGATCTGGCCGAGCAGCCGGTCGACGCTGCCCGACACCTCGCACAGGTCCCGGTAGGGGAGCGCCCCGGGGACGTGCCGCACCCAGCGCCCGCGCGGCCTCGGCGGGCCGAGCCGGGTCACGAGCGAGTCCTGCGGCACGTTGAGGATCTGCTCCAGCGCGCGGACGGCGTGCAGCGACTGGGAACGTTCCGGGCGGCACCGGCCGCGCTGCCAGTTGCTGAGGCTGGCCAGGCTGACGCGGATGCCGCGGTCGGCGAGCCGCGCGTGCAGCCGCTCCAGGCTGAGGCCGCGCGCGCGGATCGCGCCGCGCAGCGCCTCGTCGAACGAGCTCGCGGTCGGCGCCTCGGCACGGGCGGCCGGGGCCTCGGTACGGATGGTCGATGTCATCTGCGGGGGCCTCCTGACATCGTTCGGCCCCGCGCCGCCGCGGGGTCGGCGGCCACGGGTGATCACGAAAGTACCCGCGCGCCCGGGGTCCGTCGAGACCCCGGGCGCGCCGGGGCCCGCACGCGCGGGGGCAGGGCGGGCGTGCGGGCCCGGTCCGTCGCCGGGCGCGGTCAGAAGGTGAGGCTCCAGGCGTCGATGTAGCCGCTGTCGTTCACGTCCAGGTCGCGCACGCGCAGCTTCCACACGCCGTTCGCCGTCTCCGAGGAGGCGTCCACGGTGTCGGTCTCGTGGATGACGTCCGCGTCGTCGTCGGGATCGCCGTCGCGCAGCCGGTAGGCGCGCCCGCTCGGCCCGATCAGGTCGATCTCCAGGTCGCCGCGCCAGGTGTGGTGGACGTCCTGGAACACCGAGAGCGCCGATGGGGCGTTGCCGGGGACGCCGGTGACGGTGATGGACGACTCGACCGTGCCCTGGTCCGGGATCGTGACGTCCGCGTCGTTCTGGAACGTGCGGCCCGGGTCGCCGCCGCCCCCGTAGTTGATCAGGCGGCAGCAGTCGTCGCGGTAGATCCGGGTGGTCCCGCGCTGGGCGTAGCCCTGGTACGCCGACGCGCCCTCGTACCAGGTCCACCCGCCGATGGTCTTGCCCTGCACCGCGACCGGGGTGCCGCCGTCCGAGCCGCTCCACAGCGTCCAGTGCGTGTGGTCGCCGTTCGCCGACCCGCCGCAGGGGAGCTGGGTGTCGATGCGCCCGAGGTACTCGCCGAGCTTCACCGCGCTGCCCCGGCCTTCGCGGTGGTGTCGCGCAGGTGGTAGTAGCCGGTGGTGTACCCGTTGTCGTGCATGACGGTGATGTACGGCCAGCGCCCGCCGCTCGTGCAGTGCCGGTACATCGTGCCCGCGCGGGACGCGAGCACGTTCCCGTCGCCGCCGAAGAAGTCGATCGAGTTGTACGGGCGGGACTGGCCGCTGTTGCCGTGCACGCCCCAGTGGCCCCAGCCCGTCCCCTGCTTCCACGGCAGCGACAGGCCGGTGTCGGCGGCGAGGGGCCGCGCGGCCGCGGTCCGGGCGAACGGGGCCCGCTCGGCCCGCTTCACCACCGACTCCGGCGCGTCGTGCGACAGGAGGCGAACTCCGGCGTGCCCTGGAGGCCCGCCTTCCACGCGCCGCCGTCGAGCCGCGCGACGAACAGCGCGGTCACGGGCGAGGCGTCCACGCCGTCCGGGATCAGGAAGACCGCGCTGCCGAACGTCCAGGCCCGGTCCGGCGACCAGCGCTGCGGCTCGACGAGCGTCCGCAGCGCCGCCGAGGCGGGCAGGCCGTACGAGGCGCGGGCGCGGGCGCCGAGCCGGCGCTCCAGCCGGACCGAGACCGTCCGCTCCAATCCCTCCTGGGACGCCGGGTCCACGGCCCGCGCCTCGCTCGCCTCGCTCGTCGCGTTCGCCGCGAGGGCCGTGCGCGGGATGGCCGCGCCCGCCGACGGGGGAACGGCCGAGAGGGCGGTCACCGTCGCCGCCGCCGTGCCGAGGGCCACCAGGGCGGCCCGCGTTCGTCTGTTCACGGTCGTGCTCCTTCGCTCGGGGGAGGGCGGCGCTCCCCCGAACGCGCCGCTGCGGGAGGTAGCGTGCGCCGGGCGGCGGAGGCGGGCAACAGCGCGAACGGGCCGGGCCGGAAAACCCTGGAAACGGGGGTCTAGAAACTGAACTTCCAGTGCGGCCGGATGTGGCCACGGCCGTTTAGCGCCTGGTCCGCGACGTTCCCGTCCGCGCCGTTCACGGCGGCGAAAGGGCAGGCCGGGAGCCCGGTTGAATCTTTAGACCGGGCCCGCCGCGGCGGCGGACCGTGATCGTCCGGCCACGGGAGCGAGTAAGCTCGTGGGTTTCGCCTCGAAGCCACGCACTCTCGCCGGGAGGTCTGCTCGCATGCCCACCGCCGAACCCCGGACCGGAACCGGGACCGAGACCCCGTCCGAGCCCGACCCGGACCCCGACCCCGACCCCGAGACCGCCGCCGAGACCGCCGAGACCGCCGCCGAGACCGCCGCCGGATCCGAGCTCGCCGCCGAGCAGACCCACCTCGCCGAGTCGCGCGCCGCGCTGCGCCGGATGCGCGAGCACGCGGCGGGGCTGTCGGCCGACGTCGCCGCCGACTGGGTCTCCAAGCAGTTCCTCGAATCGCTGCTCGACCAGCGGGTCGCGGCGCTCGCCGACCACCCCGGCACGCCGCTGTTCTTCGGCCGGATGGACCACGACGGCACCGGCCCCGCCACGCTCGACCTGCCCCCGACGATGTACGTCGGGCGCCGCCACGTCCACGACGGCGACCAGGGCCGGCCGCTCGTGCTGGACTGGCGCGCCCCCGTCTCGCGGGCGTTCTACCAGGCCGGGCCCGCCGACCCGATGGGCTGGCGGCGCCGGCGGCGGTTCGGGTTCCAGGGCGGCGAGCTGACCGCGTTCGAGGACGAGCCGCTCGACGGCCGCGCGCTCGGCCCGTCCGCGATCCTCACCGAGGAGATCGAACGGCCACGCACCGGCCCGATGCGCGACATCGTCGCCACCATCCAGCCCGAGCAGGACGTGATCGTCCGCGCCGACCTGCCCTGCACCGTCTGCGTGCAGGGCGCGCCCGGCACCGGCAAGACCGCCGTCGGGCTGCACCGCGCCGCCTACCTGCTGTTCACCCACCGGGAACGGCTCGCCCGCTCCGGCGTCCTGATCGTCGGCCCCAACCGGGCGTTCCTCGCCTACATCTCCGCCGTGCTGCCCGCGCTCGGCGAGGTCCGCGTCGACCAGGCCACCATCGAGGACCTCCTCGGCGCCCCGGACGCGGCCGAGCCCGCGGCCGTCGGCGCGCTGAAGGGCGACGCGCGGATGGCCGAGGTGCTGCGCAGGGCGCTGTGGCGGCAGATCGCCAAGCCCGAGGAGGGCCTGGTCGTCACCCGGGGCGCCTCGCGGTACCGGCTCGCCGACCACGAGGTCCGGGAGATCGCGGCGGCGCTGCGCGGCACGGTCCGCTACGCCAACGGGCGCGCCTCGTTCGCCCAGCGGCTCGCGCACCAGATCCTGGTCCGCATGGAGCAGCGCGGCGAGGCCCCCGACGACCGGGTGCAGGACCAGGTCGCCCGGTCCAGGCCCGTCAAGGCGCTGCTCGACCGGGTCTGGCCCAAGGTCACCGCCGAGCAGGTGCTGTTCAGGCTTCTGTCGGACGCCGAGCTGATGCGGGCCGCGGCCAAGGGCGTCCTGGACGAGGACGAGCAGGCCGCGATCATGTGGGCCAAGCCCTTCCGCTCGTTCCGCTCGGCCAGGTGGACGCTCGCCGACCGGGCCCTGCTCGACGAGCTGAACGACCTCATCGAGCGCACGCCCTCGCTCGGCCACCTCGTCGTGGACGAGGCGCAGGACCTGTCGGCGATGCAGCTGCGCGCCCTCGGCCGCCGCTGCGCGACCGGCTCGGCGACCGTCCTCGGCGACCTGGCCCAGGGCACCACGCCCTGGTCGGCCCGGTCCTGGACGGAGGTGCTCGGCCACCTCGGGCAGGACGGCGAGGTCACCGAGCTGACCCTCGGCTTCCGCGTCCCGGGGCCGGTGCTCGACTACGCCGCGCGGCTCCTCCCGCACGTCGCGCCCGAGCTGGAGGCCCCGCGCTCGCTGCGCGCCGGGTCGGACGCCCTGACCGTGCGGCGCGTCCCCGACCTGGCGGAGGCCGTCGCCGCCGCCGCGCGCGACGCGCTCGCCCGGCCCGGCTCGGTCGGGCTGATCGTCCCGGACGCCGACGCCGCCGCCTGCGCGGAGGCGCTGTCGGCCGCGGGGCTCGCGCCCGAGGTGCTCGGCCCCGAGTCCGACGGCGCGGGACGGCTGCTGGTCGTCCCGGCGACGCTGGCCAAGGGCCTGGAGTACGACCATGTGATCGTCGCGGAGCCCGCCGCCATCGCCGCCGCGGAGGCGCGCGGGCTGGCCCGGTTGTACGTGGTCCTGACCAGGGCCGTAACCTCGCTGACCGTGCTGCACACCACCGACCTGCCCGCCGAGCTCGCGTAGGAGGACCCATGACCGCGGCCGAGGCGTCGTTCGCCGAGCCTCTCGTCCTGTCCGCGACCGCGCCGTTCGACTTCGGCGCCTCGCTGCGGTTCGTGCACGGCTTCCCCCCGACCGCCGGGGAGCAGGCCGTCGCCGGGCAGACCCTCACCAGGGCGCTGCGCGTCGCGGGCCGCACCGTCGTCGCCAGGCTCGCCGCCGGCGGCGAGGGCCTCGCCTGCACGCTGCACTCCACCGAGCCCCTCGAACCGGACATCGTCGAGGCCGCCGCCGACCGGCTGTCGTTCTACCTCAGCCTGGACGACGACCTGCGCCCGTTCTACGAGATCGGCCGGGAGGACCCCGCGTTCGCCCCGGTCGTCGACCGGCTGCACGGCTACCACCAGGTCAAGTTCCCCACGCCGCTGGAGAACGTGGTGTGGGCGATCCTCTCGCAGCGGACGGTCACGACCCGCGCGGCGACGGAGAAGCGCGCCCTCGCCGAGGAGTTCGGCGACCGGCTCGCGCTCGGCGGCGAGGAATACACCGCGTTCCCCGACGCCGAGCAGCTCGCCTCGCTGCCGCCCGGCCGGATGGCCGAGCTGGTCGGCAACCAGCGCAAGGGCCGCTACCTGCACGGCGCCGTCCGCGCCTGGCTGGACCTGGACGAGGAGTTCCTGAGGCACGGCCCGTACGCGCAGGTCAAGGACCTGCTGCTCGGCCTGCCCGGCGTCGGGCCGTGGTCGGCGACGTTCGTGCTGATCCGGGGGCTCGGACGCACCGAGGAGATCCCGGTGGAGAAGGGGCTGCGCGCCGCCGCGTCCCGCGCGTACGGGCGGGACCTCGCGGACGCCGACCTCCAGAAGATCGCCGACGGGTACGGCCCGTGGCAGGGCTACTGGGCCCACTACCTGCGCGTCTGGGCCTGACCGGGCCCCGCGCGGGCGATGCCGGACGGTCGCGCCGTACGTGCCGTACGTGCCGGGCGGGCGGTCAGCGGGGCCTGAGGCCGTCGAAGACGATCTCCAGGGCGCGGCCGTCGCCGCCGTGGCCCGCCGCGTGCGACATGCCCGCGAGCAGCGCGAGCACCTCGGCCAGCGTCACGTCGGCACGGACCGCGCCCGCGGCCTGCGCGCGTTCCAGCAGCGTGCCGAGGGCGCGCTTCAGCGCCGCGCCGGCCTCGCCGGTCGCCTGCCGCGGGTCGATGCCCGCGTCGGCGAGCGCGCCGGACAGCGCGTTCTTGGTCGCGGCCCGTTCGACCACGCGGGTGAAGAACCCGAAGAACGCCGCGCCGGGGTCGTCGTGCTCGATCCGGGCGCGGGCCTCGCGCGCGTGGTCCTCCAGCAGCGCGACCAGCACCGCCTCCAGCAGGGCCTCCTTGGTCGGGAAGTGCCGGAACACCGTCCCGGCCCCGACCCCCGCCCGCCGCGCGACCTCCTCGGTGGACGCGGACGGCCCCCGCTCGGCGAAGACGGCCCCCGCCGCCTCCAGCACCTTCGCGCGGTTGCGGGCGGCGTCCGCGCGCAGCGGCCTCCCCGGCGTGGCTGCCGTCATCTGTCCTCCGTGGAGAGTGGGCCGGTCGTACCGCGTTCCGCGTTCCGGCGGGACACGCCGCCGAATGATTCGGAGTGTTCGCTCCGATTCTAGCCGCAGCGGGCGCCCCGCCGGGCGGAGGGCCGTGTTGACGCGCTCGCGAGCGCGTTTCTAGGGTGGGGAGCACATACCGACCGGTTTGGTATGTCCCGTTCCCGGCGGCTTCGCCGCCCTCTCACCCCGCGCGGAGGTCCGCCCCGTGACCACAGCACCGCCCGACGCCGACGAGCTGCGCAGGCGGGTCGGCGAGTTCCTCGCCGCACACGATCCCGCCGCCACCGGACGGACCGAGTTCCTGCACGCGAGGTTCGACGCCGGGCTGGCCTGGGTGCACTACCCCGAGGGGCTCGGCGGGCTCGGCGCTCCGCGGGCGCTCCAGCGCGAGGTGGACGCGCTGTTCGCCGAGGCGGGCGCGCCCTCCAACCACCCGGAGCGCAACGCCATCGGGCTCGGCATGGCCGCGCCGACGATCCTGGCGTTCGGCACCGCGGAGCAGAAGGAGCGCTTCCTGCGCCCGCTGTGGTGCGGCGAGGAGATCTGGTGCCAGCTGTTCAGCGAGCCGGGCGCCGGGTCCGACCTCGCCGCGCTCGGCACCCGCGCCGTCCCCGACGGCGACGGCTGGACCGTCAACGGCCAGAAGGTGTGGACGTCCATGGCCCACGAGGCCCGCTGGGCGATCCTGGTGACCCGCACCGACCCCGCCGTGCCGAAGCACCGCGGCATGACCTACTTCGTGTGCGACATGACCGCGCCCGGCGTCGAGGTCCGGCCGCTGCGCCAGATCACCGGCGAGGCCGAGTTCAACGAGGTGTTCCTCACCGACGTGCGGATCCCCGACGAGCACCGCCTCGGCGGGGTCGGGGACGGCTGGCGGGTCGCCACCACGACCCTGATGAACGAGCGCGTCGCGATCGGCGGCGCGGCGGCCCCGCGCGAGAGCGGCATGATCGGCGTGGTCGCCGGGCTCTGGCGCGACCGCCCCGAGGTGCGCTCCCCGGGCCACCACGACACGCTGATGCGGCTGTGGGTCGAGAGCGAGGCGGCCCGCCTCACCGGCGAACGGCTCCGCCAGCAGCTCACCGCGGGCGAGCCGGGCCCCGAGGGGTCGGCGGCCAAGCTCGCGTTCGCCAAGCTCAACCAGGAGATCTCCGGCCTGGAGCTGGAACTGCTCGGCGACGACGGCCTGCGCTACGACGACTGGACGATGCGCCGCCCGTCCGAGGTCGACTTCACCCGCCGCTCGCCCGGCTACCGCTACCTGCGAGCCAAGGGCAACTCGATCGAGGGCGGCACGTCGGAGATCCTGCGCAACATCGTCGCCGAACGCGTGCTGGGCCTGCCCGGCGAGATCCGGGTCGACAAGGACGTGCCGTGGAAGGACCTGCCCAAGTGAGCGACCTGCTGTACAGCGAGATCGAGAACGACCTGCGCTCCGGCGTCCGCGAGGTCCTGGGCGACAAGGCGCCGTGGACGGACGTGCTCGCCGGGACCGAGAAGGACGAGCCGTACGACGCCGCCCTCTGGGACGCCGTCGCCGCGCGGCTCGGCTGCGCCGGGCTGCCCGTCCCCGAGGAGCTCGGCGGGGCGGGCGCGACGTGGCGCGAGACCGCCGTCGTCATGGAGGAGCTCGGCCGCGCGGTCGCGCCCGTCCCGTTCCTCACCAGCTCCGTGCTCGCGACCGCGGCGCTGCTCGCGGCGGGGGAGCGCGAGCTGCTCGCCGAGCTGGCGTCCGGCAACCGCGTCGCCGTCCTCGCCGTGCCGTTCGGCACCGCCCCCGGCGCGGCGGCGCCGACCGTGCGGGCCGAGGACGGGCGGCTCACCGGGGAGGTCAGGAGCGTCGCCGACGGGGCCGCCGCCGACGTCCTGCTCGTCCCGGCGGGCGGCGGGCTGTACGCGGTGGACGCCGCCGACGCCGCCCGTACCCCCGTGACCTCGCTCGACATGACGCGGCGGCTCAGCGACATCGCCTTCGCCGGCGCGCCCGCGTGGCCGATCGCGGAGGGGGACGGGCCCGTCGGGGCGGCCCTCACGGCGGGCGCCGCGATGCTCGCCTCCGAGCAGCTCGGGCTCGCCGAGCAGTGCCTCGCCACGACCGTCGAGTACCTCAAGACCCGCTACCAGTTCGGCCGTCCGGTCGGCTCGTACCAGGGGCTCAAGCACCGGCTCGCGGACCTGTGGACGTCGATCACCCAGGCCCGCGCGGTCGCCCGCCACGCCGCGTCCTGCCTGGCCGCGAACGATCCGGACCTCCCGGTCGCGGTCGCCGTCGCGCAGGCGCACTGCTCGGCCGTCGCGGTGCGCGCCGCCGAGGAGTGCGTCCAGATGCACGGCGGGATCGGGTTCACGTGGGAGCACCCGGCGCACCTGTACCTCAAGCGCGCCAAGAGCGCCTCGATCGCGCTCGGCACGCCCGACCGGCACCGCGCCGCCCTCGCCGCGATCGTGGACCTGCCCCCGCCTGACCCCGCCTGATCCGAACCGGCTGAACCGGTCGAACCGGCCGGACGAGCCGAACCGGCCGGACGAGCCGGACCGGTCGGACGGGCCGGACCGGTCGGACGGGCCGGACCGGTCGGACGGGCCGGACGAGAGAAGCGGTCGCCGAGCGCACGTTCTCGGCGGCCGCTTCGCCGTTCCCGCCCGCCCCTCGGAGCCCGTCCGGCCCCCGGCCTCGCGCCGCGTTCCCGGCCGAGCCCACCGGCACGGGATTCGCTGCGCCAGGCGGGCGGGCCGGGACGGGCCGTGGCGGGCCGGACGCGACGTTCCGAGGGGGCGGGGATTGACGACGGTGGCCCGGAAGGGGATTGACGGGCGTTCTGACGTCCACGTTGGGTGAGTCGTGGTGACGCCGCCGGGCGCGTTGACGGGGACCTCCAAGACGGTGATCGCCGCGAGCGGCCGGTTTGTGCGGGCGTCCACTAGGACGCCGGATCGTCCCTTGCTGTACTGGCGCCAACGTCGTCCCGAACGGAGCCCTTCCGCGGCTCCCATAGGCGATTCCGTTGCAATCCGCAAGACCGCTCGGGGGTTGTGGCTCGGTTCACATTACATGCAATGTGTGGGTGTTCCGGGGCCACACGGACATAGCGGACGGATGGCATCTCCCGCGCGTGCCGCGGGAGAGGAGGGAGACAGCATGTCCTCGATCCGCAACCGACCTCCCGGAACACCCGACGCCGTGGACGCCGTGCCGCGGCTGCGCACGCTCGTGCCGCTCAGCGTCCAGCACGTCCTCATCGCCTACTCGGGCATGGTCACGGTCCCGCTGCTCATCGGCTCGGGGCTCGGCCTGTCCGGCGACCGGATCGCCGCCCTGATCACCGCCAACCTGTTCGTCAGCGGCGTCGCCACGCTGCTCCAGACGATCGGGATCTGGAAGGTCGGCGTCCGGCTGCCGATCGTGATGGGCTCGACGTTCACCGGCATCGGCCCGGCCATCATCGTCGGCAAGGACGGCGGGCTGCCCGCGGTGTTCGGCGCGACCCTCGTCGCGGGCGCGCTGACCTTCCTCGCCGCGCCCTACTTCAGCCGGCTGCTGCGGTTCTTCCCGCCGCTGGTCACCGGCGCCATCATCGCGATCATCGGGTTCAGCCTGGTGCCCTCGACCGCCTCGCTGATCGCGGGGCCCGACCCGCAGGCCCCCGGCTACGGGGCGGTGCGCGACATCGGCCTCGCCGCCGGGACGATCGCGTTCATCCTCCTGGTCGAACGGTTCGCGCCGCCGTTCCTGGCGCGCGTCGCCGTGCTGCTCGCGCTCATCGGCGGGACGCTCGTCGCGGTCGCCATGGGCATCACCGACTTCGGCGGCGTCGGCGAGGCCGACCTGGTGGGGTTCGTCGCGCCGTTCGACTTCGGCGCCCCGACGTTCATGCTGTCGGCGATCCTGCCGATGGTGATCGTGCAGCTCGTCAACATGGTCGAGTCGGCCGGCGACACCCTCGCCATGGGGCAGATCGCCGGGCGCGAGGTCGGGCCGCCGGAGGTCGCGCGGGCGCTGCGCGCCGACGGCGCCGCGACGGCCCTCGCGGGCGCGTTCAACTCCTTCACCATCGTGACGTTCGGCGAGAACGTCGGCCTGGTCAGCATGACCAAGGTGCTCAGCCGCTGGGTCGTCGCCGGGTCCGGCCTGATCCTCGTCGTGCTCGGCCTCGCGCCGAAGCTCGGCGCGGTCGTCGCCGCGCTGCCCGGCCCGGTGCTCGGCGGCGTCGGCGTCGTGATGTTCGGGATGGTCGGCGCGGTCGGGCTGCGGATCCTCGCCCAGGCCGACCTCGCCGACTCGCGCAACATGCTCGTCGTGTCGCTGTCGTTCGGCCTCGGGTTCATGCCGGTCGGCGCGCCGCACGTGTACGACAGGTTCCCCCAGTTCGCGCAGACGATCCTCGGCAGCGGCATCGCCGCCGGGGGCATCGCCGCGTTCCTGCTCAACCTCCTGCTGAACGAGACCCGGCGCGACCGCGCGTCGGGACCCACCGCCGCCGGAGAGCCCGGCGGAGAGCCCGCCGGGGTCGCGGGCCCGAGCGGGCCGCCGGGCCGCGGCCCGCGCCCGAGACCGCCTGACCAGCCGCCCGAGAGGACGTAGAAACGTGAGCAAGGCATCCCTGCTCGTCCGCGACGTGACCGTGTGGACCGGGGGCCGCTGGCTGCCCGGCCGGGACGTGCTCGTGCACGACGGCCGGGTGGTGAGCGTCCGGCCCCACGACCCGGCCCCGACGCCCGCCGAGGTGGTGGACGGCACCGGCGGGCACCTCGTCCCCGGCCTCGTCAACACCCACACCCACCTGCATCAGGCCCTCATGCGCGGCATCGCCGAGGGCGAGCCGCTCATCCGCTGGCTGCGGTACGTCGCGGAGGGGACGGTCGCGCTCACGCCCGAGCAGGCGTACGTGGCCGCCGCGGCGGCGTCCCTGGAGGCGCTGCGCAGCGGCACGACCGCGCTCGTCGAGCACATGTGGCCGCACCCGTCCCGCGCCGTGCACGACGCGGTCCTGCGGGCGCTGGACGACACGGGCGTCCGCGCCGTCGTGTGCAGGGGAGTGGCCGACCGGCCCGACACCACCCGCAAGTGGGGCTTCGAACCGCGCCTCATGGAGCCCCTCGACGACGTCCTCGCCCACGTGGACGAGCTGGCCGCCCGCACGGCCGGGTCCCGCGTCTCGATCGGGCTCGCCGTCCCGAACCCGCGCTCGCTCACGCCGGACGGCCTGCGGCGGGTCCGCGCGTTCGCCGAGGAGCGCGGCATGCCCG
Source organism: Actinomadura sp. J1-007 (assembly GCF_009793335.1). GTDB lineage: Bacteria > Actinomycetota > Actinomycetes > Streptosporangiales > Streptosporangiaceae > Spirillospora > Spirillospora yumaensis. The sequence goes on from NZ_WING01000002.1 coordinate 1,238,424, forward strand.
CCAGCATCCACCTGCTGGAGACCGGCACCGACGAGGACATGTGCCGCGAGCACGCGGGCGTCGGCGCCGTCGGCTACCTCGCGGACGCCGGGTTCCTCTGGGACCGGCTGCTCGCCGTGCACTGCTGCGAGCTCGACGCCGACGGGCGGCGCGCCCTGGCCGCGAACGGCGTCGGCGTCTCGTACAACCCGCTCAGCAACATGCGGCTCGGCAGCGGTGTCGCGCCCGTGCCGGAGATGCTGGAGGCCGGGATCCGCGTCGGCCTCGGCGTGGACGGCGCCGCCAGCAACGACACGCAGGACGCCCTGGAGACGATGCGCATGGGCGCGTACCTGCAACGGGCCGTGCGGGGACGGTCCGACCTGCTCGGGTTCGCGGACATGATCCGGCTCGCGACGACGGGCGCCAACGGCGTGGTCGGCCTGGAGGACCGCCCGGACGGCGTCGTGCCCGGCGTCCAGGCCGACCTGGTGCTGCTGCGCTTCGACCGCGACCTCGCCTGCGTGCCCGTCCACGACCCCGGCGCCACCCTGCTCACCACGGGCAGTTCCCGGACGGTCGACACGGTGCTCGTGGACGGCGAGGTGGTGATCGCGGACGGCCGCAGCACCCGGATGGACGAGAAGCGGCTCATCGCCCGCGCCGTCGCCGCGGCCCCGGCGCTCCACCTCCCGGACCTCTGACCCCCTGCCGGCGCCCGTCGACCCAAGATTGCATGTAATCCTGCCGAGAGCTCTAGGAAAGGGGGGCACATTGCATGTAACATTCGAGCGTGAGGTCATCGAGATGAGCACCGCCTACCGTTCGGTCAACAACGTGGCCCCCGGCAGCCTGCTCGCCGAGCGCGCCTACGACGAGCTGCGCGCCGCCATCCTGGAGAACCGGCTCCCGCCCGGCACCGCGATGAGCGTCCCGGCGCTCGCCGACCGGATGGGCATCAGCCGCAGCCCGGTCCGCGAGGCGGTGCAGCGGCTCATCCACGACGGCCTCGCCACCCACGTCCCCCACCGCGGCGCCGAGGTCAGCAGCGTCGACGTCGAGGACCTGCGCCAGCTCTACGTCGTCCGCGAGTCCCTGGAGGGACTCGCGGCGCGGCTGGCGACCGAGCGCCTCGACGTCGCCGCCCTGGCCGACCTGGAGGGGATCCTCGGCGACCACGCCCTCGTCCTCGCCGAGGGCGGCGACGAGGGGGCCCACATCCGCCAGGACATGCTCTTCCACCAGGCCATCCGCAACCTGTCCGGCAACGCGCACCTGATCGGCATCCTCGACCGGATCCAGGGCAAGGCCCACCTCGGCCTGCACTCGCTGTGGCGGCACCCGCACGCGCCGCGGCTCGCCCTGGAGGAGCACCGCGAGATCTACGACGCCATGTCCGCCGGCGACCCCGAGGCGGCCGAGCGGGCCGCGCGCAACCACGTGACGAGGCTCAGGGTCCGCCTCTCCCAGTCCGCCCCCCAACGTTGAGCCGCGGCGGGCCCGGCCCGCCGCGCCCCCCGACCGCCGCGTCGCGCCCCACGGCCGCGACCGCCGCGGGCCGACGACGTACGCGCTGCGGCGCGGAGGAAGGATGTCCGGCTTGAGCACCCTGATCACGCCCCGGCCGCCCCGCCCGACGCGGGTGAACGACGGGGTGGGCGCCAGCGCGGCCCGCCCGGACGGGGTCCCGAAGGTGCGCGGCGCCTTCGAGTACTCGTCCGACCTGAGCCGCGAGGGGATGCTGTGGGGCGCGACGCTGCGCTCGCCGCACCCGTGCGCCCGCGTCCTGCGGATCGACGCCGCGCGGGCGCTGGAGGTCCCCGGCGTCCACGCCGTCCTCACGCACGAGGACGTGCCCGGCAGCGGCACGTACGGGATGAAGGTGTCCGACCAGCCCGTGCTCGCGGGCGAGGCCGTCCGCTACCAGGGCGAGCCCGTCGCGGTCGTCGCGGCCGAGCACCCCGAGGCCGCGCGGCGGGCGCTGGAGCGGATCGCGGTGGACTACGAGGTCCGCGAGCCGCTCACCGACCCCGAGGCGGCGCTGGAGCCCGGCGCGCCGCTCGTGCACCCGGACGGCAACCTCGTCCGGCACGTGCGGATCAGGCACGGCGACGTCGCCGCCGCCCGGCCGCGCGCCGACGTCGTCTCCGCCGGGGAGTACGAGGTCGGGATGCAGGACCAGGCGTTCCTCGGCCCCGAGTCCGGGCTCGCCGTCCCGGACGGCGACGGCGGGATCGACCTGTACGTCTCGTCCCAGTGGCTGCACGAGGACCGACGGCAGGTCGCGGCGTCCCTCGGCCTGCCCGAGGAGCGCGTCCGGCTGACGATGTCGGGCGTCGGCGGGGCGTTCGGAGGGCGCGAGGACCTGTCGGTCCACATCCACGCCTGCCTGCTCGCGCTGCGCACCGGGCGCCCCGTGAAGATGGTCTACAACCGCGAGGAGTCGTTCTTCGGCCACGTCCACCGGCACCCGGCGCGGATGCGGATCGAGCACGGCGCGACGCGCGACGGCCGCATCGTCTACATGACCGCGCGCCTGCTGATGGACGGCGGCGCGTACACCTCGACGTCGCAGGTCGTCATCGCCAACGCCTGCTACTTCGCCGCCGGGGCGTACGAGGTGCCGAACGCCGAGATCGACGGCTGCGCGGTGTTCACCAACAACCCGCCGTGCGGAGCGATGCGCGGGTTCGGGGCCGTCCAGTCCTGCTACGCCGTCGAGTCCAACATGGACCGCCTCGCCCGCGACCTCGGCCTCGACCCGGTCGAGCTGCGCGTCCGCAACGCCATGACGACCGGCACGGTTCTGCCGACCGGGCAGGCGGTGGACGGCCCCGCGCCGGTCGCCGAGCTGCTGCGGCGGCTGGAGGCGATGCCGCTGCCGCCCGAGCCGGGCCACCACCGCGACCCGCGCGCCTGGCCCGGCGGGCTCGGCGGCGTGACGCGCGGCGAGGGGCTGCGGCGCGGCGTCGGGTACGCCGTCGGCGTCAAGGCGATCGGCTACTCCGGCGGCGTCGAGGACGTCTGCACCGCCCGCGTCACCCTCGGCGTCCGCGACGGGCGGCCCCGGGCCGAGGCGTACTGCGCGGCGTCCGAGTGCGGGCAGGGCGTGGTGACCGTCCAGGCGCAGGTCGTCCGGACCGAGCTCGGCGTCGCCGACGTCGAGGTGCGCAACGCCGACACCCTCATCGGCGACTCCGGCTCGTCGTCGGCGTCGCGGCAGACCTGGATGACCGCGGGCGCGGTGCAGGGCGCGTGCCGGGCCGTACGGGCGAACGTGCTCGAACGCGCCGCCGCGCTCCTCGGCGAGGACGCCGGACGGCTCGCGCTGGACGGCGGCGCCGTCGTCCGCGCGGACTCGGGCGAGACCGCGGTGACGCTGCCGGAGCTGCTGGCGGGCGGGGAGGTCGCGGAGACCTTCGTGTACCGGCACCGGCCGACGCGGCGGATCGACCCCGAGACCGGGCAGGGCGACGCGCACATCGCGTTCGCGTTCGCCGCGCACCGCGCCGTCGTCGAGGTCGACACCGACCTCGGGCTCGTCCGGGTCGTCGAGCTGGCGGTGTGCGAGGACGTCGGCAAGGCGATCAACCCGCGCGCCGTCGAGGGGCAGATCGAGGGCGGCAGCGCGCAGGGCCTCGGGCTCGCGCTGATGGAGGAGGTGCAGGTGAGCGGCGGCGTCGTCCGCAACCCCTCGTTCACCGACTACCTCATCCCGACGATCCTCGACATGCCGCCGGTGCGGATCGACCTGCTCGAACTCCCGCACCCCGACTCGCCGTACGGCCTGAACGGCGTCGGCGAGCCGCCCACCCTCTCGTCCACCCCGGCCATCGCGAACGCGCTGCGCGCCGCGACCGGGCTGGACCTCCCCCGCGTCCCCGTGCGTCCCGGGCAGCTCGCCGGGCTGGAGGGGTGAGCACTCCCTGACCTGGCGTAGGTACGGCCCCGCGCGGTGAGCGGCCGGGCCGTGGCCGGCCACAGAACGCTCCACTGCCGAACACCCGGCAGCGTCCGTGGCAGAAAGGTCATCAGCGTGATCATCGACACCCACATGCACCCGACCAACATCGTGGACCAGGCGTGGCGCCACGACGGGTCGCCGTTCACCGGCGAGCGCACCATCGAGATGATGGACGGCCCGTACATGATCAACGGGAAGCCGCGCCGCATCGACTACGGCTGCATCATGCCCCCGCCCGGCAACTCGGTGTGGCAGGACGGGATGCGCACCGGCCGCGAGGGCATCCGCGACTACATGGCGTACATCACCGAGCTGGTCCAGCGGTACCCGGACCGGTTCATCGGGAACTTCATGTACAACCCGCGCTTCGGGCCGGAGAACGGCGCGAAGGAGCTGGAGTTCCACGTCAAGGAGTACGGCTACAAGATGGTCAAGCTCCACGCCAACATGCACGCCTACCGCCCGGACCGGGCCCTGGACTGGCTGCGGCCCGTCCTGCGGGTCTGCGACGAGCTCGGCCTCGTGGTGCTGATCCACACCGGCGACGGGCCGTACTCGATCCCGACGCAGTTCTACCCGATCATCCGCGAGTTCAAGGACGTCAACTTCATCCTCGCGCACTTCGGCGTGCAGACCGGCGGGGTGTACTGCTTCGAGGCGCTCTACATGATCCTCGACAGCCCCAACGTGTACGGCGAGTCCGGCTGGCTGCTCCAGTCGCGGATCGTGGAGTTCGCGCAGCAGATGGAGAAGCACCAGCTCGTGTTCGGCACCGACTCCCCGCCGAACGAGCCCGGCATGTGGGCGCGCGAGCTGGAGGTCCTGTGCGGGCCGCCCCCGCAGGGCATGCACCTGTCGGAGGACGACCTGGAGGGCTACCTCGGCAACAACATGGCCAAGCTCCTCGGGCTGAAGCCGACGCCGCCGCCGCGCACGCCGGAGGAGGCGCAGGCGCGCCTCACCGACACCTACGCGGGCGTCGGCGCGGTCACCGCGGGCTAGCGGCACGGCCCGGCCGGGCGCCTCGGGGGGCGCCCGGCCGGGCGACGGCGCCGGGCCGGGCGGGGGAGTCCGGCCGGGCGCCAGGGGGTTCATCACGGGGGCCTCGCCGGGCGCAGGGGTGGCGCGCTCCGCGAGGTGCTGGGCAGATGCCTGGAGGTGGCCAGACGTGTCCGATACGTCCGGCAGAGAAAAGTCCCTGTCTCCGCAGTCCCGACAGTCCCACCAGTCCCACCGGTCCCCGCCGTCCGCCGCCGGCCCGGCCGCCCCGCGGCATCCGGTCGACGCGGTCCCGCCGCTCGGCAGGCTGGTCCCGCTCGGCGTCCAGCACGTGCTGGTGATGTACGCCAGCACCATCGCGGTGCCGCTCATCGTCGCGGCCGGGCTCGGGCTGCCCGCCCGCGACGTGGTCGCCCTCGTGGCCGCCGACCTGCTGCTGTGCGGGATCGGCACGCTGCTCCAGTCGGCCGGCGTGTGGCGGGTCGGCGCGCGGCTGCCGCTGGTGATCGGCGCCGCCTACAACGGCGTGGTGCCGATGGTGCTGATCGGCACCGAGTACGGAATCCCGGTGATGTACGGCTCGATCGTGCTCGCCGGCGTCTTCATGGTCGCGTTCGCGCCGCTGTTCGGGCGGCTGCTGCGGTTCTTCCCGCCGGTCGTGGTCGGCACCACGATCACGCTGATCGGGATCACGCTGGTCCCGGCCGGCGCGCGGATGATCTTCGGCGGGAAGCCCGGCGACGCCGGGTTCGGCGCCCCGTCCGGGATCGCGCTCGGCGGCCTCACCCTGCTGGTGGTCGTGCTGCTCTACCGGTTCCTGCCGCCGCTGCTCGGCCAGCTCGCGATCCTCGCGGGCATGGTCCTGGTGACGGCCGTGGCGCTGCTCACCGGCCAGGCCGACTTCGGCGGGGTCGGGCACGGCGCCGTCGCGAGCGCGCCCGAGCCGTTCCACTTCGGGTACCCGTCGTTCGACGCCGTCGCGTGCCTGTCGCTCGTCCTCATCCAGTTCGTGCTGATGGTGGAGACGTCCGGGCAGGTCCTCGCGGTCGGGGAGGCGGTCGAGCGGCCCGCGTCCCGGCGCGACGTGATCGCCGCGCTCCGCGCCGACGGCGTGGTCAGCACGCTCGGCGGGGTCTTCCAGTCGTTCATGTACATCACCTTCACCCAGAACATCGGCGTGGTGACCCTCACCCGGGTCCGCAGCCGGTGGGTGACCGCTGCGGCCGGGGCGATCCTCGTGCTGATGAGCGTGTTCCCGGTGTTCGGCCGGGTCGTGGCGTCGGTGCCGAAGCCGGTGCTCGGCGGCGCGACCCTCGCCATGTTCGCGACCGTCGCGGTCGTCGGGCTGCGCATCCTCGCGGACGTGCGGCGCGACACCGCCAACCTGGTGATCGTCGCGGTGTCGCTCGCGGTCGGGCTCGTCCCGATGGCCGTGCCCGGCGCGTACGACCAGCTGCCGCAGTCGGCGCGGATGTTCCTCGACAGCGGCGTCGCCGTCGGGACCCTCGCCGCCGTCCTGCTCAACCTGCTGTTCCACCACCTGCCATGGCCGCGCTGGGAGCGGCCCGAGGAGGAGACGATTTGACGTCCACACGCCCGCGGCTGGTCGTCGGGATCTCGGGGTCCAGCGCCCCGCAGTACGGCATCGCCCTGCTGGAGGCGCTGCGCAAGCTCGGCACCGTCGAGACGCACCTGGTCGTGTCGGCGGGGGCCCGCCGCACCGTCGAGCTGGAGGCGCGGCGGGACCCCGACGAGGTGTGCGCGCTCGCCGACGTGGTCCACGACTCCCGCGACCTGGCCGCGGCCGTGTCGTCCGGCTCGTTCCTGACGCTCGGCATGGCGGTCGTGCCGTGCTCGATGAAGACCCTGGCCGCCGTCGCGCACGGCTTCTCGGGCGACCTGCTCGCCCGCGCCGCCGACGTGACGCTGAAGGAGCGGCGGCGGCTGGTCCTCGTGACCCGCGAGACGCCGCTCGGCCTCGTCCACCTGCGGAACATGACCGCGGTCACCGAGGCGGGCGCGGTGGTCCTGCCGCCCGTCCCCGGCTTCTACGCCCGGCCGCGCACGATCGACGACCTGATCGCGCACACGGTCGGGAAGGTGCTCGACCAGTTCGGGATCGAGCACCACCTGTTCCGGCGGTGGGACGGGCCGCCGGACGACGCCCCGGACGCGCCCGCCGCGCGGACCCCCGAGGAGGAGACCCTGTGACGACCCTGTCCGAACGCCAGGACCTGCACGTGTGGCTGGCGGAGCATACGGCGCGCTCGCCCGGCGACGTGCTCGTCGTGGACGACGAGCTGTCGGCCGAGGAGGACGTGACGGCGCTGGCGTTCGCGCTGGCGGCGCGCGGCCGCGACGAGATGGTCCGCTGCCCGAAGGTCGCGGGGCTCGGCGTGGAGCTGGTGACGAACGTGTTCGCGTCCCGGGCGCGGATCGCGTCGCTGTTCGGCACCGACCAGGCCGGGCTGCACGCCGCCTACCAGGAACGGTCCCGCCGGGCGTGCGAGCCCGAGGCCGTCCCGGACGGCCCGGTCCTCGCCGAGGTGCTGACCGGCGCGGACGCCGACCTGGCGGCGGTCCCGATGATCCGGCACTTCGCGTCCGACCTCGGCCGCTACATCACCAGCGGCATCGTCGTCGCCGAGGACCCGGACGGCGACGCGGGAACGGGCACGGGAGCGGGAGCGGGCGCGGGCAACCTCAGCTACCACCGCGCGACGCCGCACGCGCCGCACGAGCTGGCACTCAGCCTGCACTCGCGCGGCGACCTGTGGCGGCTGCTGAACCGCGCCCGCGACCTCGGCCGGCCGCTGCCCGTCGCGATGGTGGTCGGCGGGCACCCGCTGTTCATGCTGGCGGCGTCCGCGCGGGTCGGGCCCGGCGTGGACGAGCGGGCGATCGCGGGCGGGCTGTTCGGCGAGCCGCTCCAGGTCGTCCGGACGCCGCGGCACGGCATCCGCGTCCCGGCGACCGCCGAGTACGTCATCGAGGGCGTGATCGACCCGGGCGACCGCGCGCCGGAGGGGCCGTTCGGCGAGTTCTCCGGGTACTCCTCGCACCGTTCGACCAACAACGTGCTGCGCGTCGAGACGATCTGCCGGCGCCGCGACCCCGTCCTGCTGGACGTCGTCGCGGGCAACTCCGCCGAGCACCTCAACCTCGCGCGGATCCCCCGGGAGTCGGAGATGGCCGAGCAGCTCGCCGCCCGCTTCCCCGACGTGACCGCGCTGCACTACCCGAACTCCGGCACGCACTTCCACGCGTACGTGGCGCTGCGGCAGCGCCGCCCCGGCCAGGCCCGCCAGGTGATGCTGGGCCTGCTCGGCTGGGACCCGTACCTGAAGACGGTGGTCGCCGTGGACGACGACGTGGACGTCACCGACGACGCCGCCGTCCTGTGGGCGCTCGCCGCCCACTTCCAGCCGCACGCCGACCTGTTCGTCGTGGACGGGCTGCCCGGCAGCCCGCTCGACCCGTCGTCCGGGACGGACGGCACGACCTCGCGGATGGGCCTGGACGCCACGCGGGGCCCCGGGTTCGACGGCGAGCCGATCGAGCTGAGCGCGCGCGCCCGCGACCGGGCCGCCCGCCTCCTCGCGAAAGGAGCCTGACGTGGAGCACCTGCGACCCGAGAGCTGGGCCGAGGCCCTCGCCCTCCGCGCCGAACGTCCCGACGCCCTGCCCGTCGCGGGCGGGACCGACGTCATGGTCGAGCTGAACTTCGACCGCGCCCGGCCGCCCGCGCTGCTCGACCTGTCCCGCGTGCCCGAGCTGACCGGGTGGGAGCGCGACGGCGGCCACATCCGGCTGGGCGCCGCCGAGCCGTACACCCGGATCGTCAACCGGCTGGGCGGCCCGCTGCCGGGCCTCGCCGCCGCGTCCCGCACGGTCGGGTCGCCGCAGATCCGCAACCGCGGCTCGGTCGGCGGCAACCTCGGCTCGGCCTCGCCCGCCGGCGACGCGCACCCGCCGCTGCTCGCGTCCGGCGCGACCGTCGAGGCGGCCTCGGTCCGCGGCACGCGCGACATCCCCGCGGACGCGTTCTTCACCGGCGTGAAGCGCAACGCGCTGGAGCCGGACGAGCTGATCGCGGCGGTGCGCGTGCCGGTGGCGCGGGGGCCGCAGCGGTTCGCCAAGATCGGCACCCGGAACGCGATGGTGATCGCCGTGTGCTCGTTCGCGCTGGCGCTCGACGTGGAGGCGCGGACCGCCGGGACCGGCGTCGGCTCCGCCGCGCCGACCCCGCGCCGCGCGGCCGAGGCCGAGCGGTTCCTCGCGGGGGAGCTGGAGGCGGGCGGCCACTGGGAGTCGCGCGCCGCCCTGCCCGCGGCCCTGGCCCGCGAGTTCGGCGCGCTCGTCGCGGACGCCGCCGCGCCCATCGACGACGTCCGGGGGACCGCGCAGTACCGGCGGCACGCCCTCGCCGTCATCGCCCGCCGCACGCTCACCTGGGCGTGGGCCGAACTTCGGAAGGAGACCACCGGATGCGGATGTCATGCCATGTGAACGGCGAGGAGCGCGCCGCCGACGACGTGCGGGCGCAGGAGAGCCTGCTGTTCGTCCTGCGCGAGCGGCTCGGCCTGCCGGGCAGCAAGAACGCCTGCGAGCAGGGCGAGTGCGGGTCGTGCACGGTCTACCTCGACGGCGTGCCGGCCTGCGCGTGCCTGGTCCCGGCGGGGCAGGCGGACGGCCGCAACGTCGTCACGGTCGAGGGGCTCGGCGACGACGGCGACCTGGACCTCGTGCAGCGGGCGTTCGTGGACGCGGGCGCGGTGCAGTGCGGGTTCTGCACGCCGGGGTTCGTGGTCGCCGCGCACGACCTGGTCCGCAAGGGGTACGCGCCGACCGACGAGGACATCCGGGAGGCGCTCGCCGGGAACCTGTGCCGCTGCACCGGCTACGAGAAGATCCTTGACGCGGTCCGGCTGGCCGCCGCACGGTGGTGGTCGCACGAGGCCGCGGGCGGGTGACGGCCGGGGCCGGGGAGCCGGGAGGTGCCATGGGCGGGCCGGGCCGCGGGACCGGGGCCGGGAGCGGGGCCGGGCCGACGCTGCGGCGGCTGGCGGGCGCGCCGGACCTCGGGCTGCGGGTGCTGGCGGGCGCGGACCTGCTGGACCGTCCCGTCCGGTGGGTGTTCACGACGGACCTGCGCGACCCGGGCCGCTACCTGGCCGGCGGGGAGCTGGTGCTGACCGGGCTGATGTGGCGGCGGGGCGCCGCGGACTCGGAGGAGTTCGTGGCGGCCGTCGCCCGGCGCGGCGCGGTCGGGCTCGCCGCGGGCGCCGCCGCGCTCGGGCAGGTGCCGTCCGACGTGGTGGACGCCTGCGAGCGGCACCGGCTGCCGCTGCTGGAGGTCCCGGCGGACGTGTCGTTCGCGACGCTGACGCGGCGGGTGATGACCGGCCGGTGGGGGGAGCCCGCCGACCGGCGCGGCGCCCTGCTCGCGGCGGTCGCCGCGGGCGAGCCGCCGCTGGACCTGGTGGCGGCGGAGCTGGACCGGCCGTGCTGGATCGTCGGGCCGACGGGCCGCGTGCTCGCGGGCGCGGGCGAGGTGCCCGCGGGCGAGCTGGCCGGGCTGTTCCACCGGGGCGGCGGCCGGGCCCGGCGCGCCCGCGCGGAGGGGCGGACGTTCGGGCTGGCGCCGCTCGTGGTCCTGCCCCGTTCCCCGGCGGCGTGCTTCCTCGCGGTGGAGGACGCCGGGGACGCCGACCTCGGCGGCGTCGCGGCGGACCTGGCGGCGGCCGTCGGCCTGGAGGCCGCCCGCCGCGGCGGCCGGGACCAGGCGCCCGCGCCGTCCGGACGGCTCGTGCGGGGCCTGCTGACCGACGACCGCTCGCCGCGCGAGATCGCGGACCTGCTCGCGGACCTGGACCTCGGCGGCGGGGACGTCCCGGTCGCCGTGGCCGTGTCGGTCGCGGGCGGCGGCGACGGCCACGCGGTCGCCGCGTACCTGGTCACCGACACGGCCGGGGGCCCGGCGGCGGTGGCCGAGTGGCAGGACGAGACGCTCGCGCTCGTACGGCTGGACGCCGAGGGGCGCGCCGCGCTGCCCGCGCGCCTGCGTTCGGCGGCGCGGCTCCTCGCCGCCGCGCTGCCGGGCCGCCGGATCGCGGCCGGGGTGAGCGGCACCGCCTCCAGCGGCCTCGGCCCGCGCGAGGCCCTCCAGGAGGCGCGCAACGCGCGGCGGCTCGCCGCGCTCGCCCCCGGCCCCGCCGCCGTCACCTCCGGCGACGACGTCGACTCGGTGGACCTGCTGATCGCGTCGATGCCGCGCGGCATCCGGCGGCGGTTCAGGGACGGGCTGATCGGCGAGCTGGAGGCGTACGACGCGCGGCACGGGGCCGGCCTCACCGCGACGCTGTCCGCGTTCCTCGCCCGCTCGGGCTCGTGGCAGCGCTGCGCGGCCGACCTGCACGTCCACGTCAACACGGTGCGGTACCGGCTGCGCCGCGTGGAGGAGCTGACCGGACGGGACCTGTCCCGCTTCCCCGACCGCGTGGACCTCTACCTGGCACTGCGCCTCGCCGAGTGGGAACGCCCCCGGCCTGACCCGCGCCGCGCACGCGCCCCGTCCCCGCCCCCGCCCTCTACGGACGTCAGCCCTCGTACGGGGGAAGGGACAGGTGGCCCCGGATCTTCCGCTGGACGGTGGCGATCTCGTCGCGGGCGTCCACGGTGAACACGTACTCCTTGCGCGCGAACAGCTCGATCACCGGGTCGGTCTTCTCGTGGTAGAGGCGGAGCCGCTCGGCGAGGGCCTCCTCGGTGCCGTCCTCGCGGATCACCAGGTCGCCGCCGCACGCGTCGCAGCGGCCCTCGCGCTTCGGACGGTGCGCGATGAGGTTGTAGTCGAGGCCGCAGCGCGAGCACAGCCGCCGCGCGAGGACCCGGCGGCGCACCTCGGCGTCGGGCAGGTCGAGGTGGATCACGCCGTCGAGGTCGTAGCTCTCCAGGAAGAACTCGGCCTGCCGCCGGTTGCGCGGGAAGCCGTCCACGACGAACCCGTAGTTCCAGTCGTGCTGCTCCAGCCGCTCGCGGACGACCCGTTCGACCAGGTCGTCGCCCACCAGCTCGCCGGCCGCCATGGTCCTGCGGACCTGGGCCCCGAGCTTGGTGTGGTTCTGCACGTGCCAGCGGAAGATGTCGCCGACGCTGATGTGCACCAGGTCGAGGTCGCGGGCGAGCAGCAGCGCCTGGGTGCCCTTGCCGCTGCCCTGCGCGCCGACGATCACGTATTTGCGCATCGTCTACTTTGGCATGCGCAGCCGCCAGCCGAGCCGGCGGAAGCGGGGTCTGTCCTGCTCGGGCGCGGCGTCGCCGCGCGCGGCGAGCGACTCCAGCAGCGAGTCCAGCGAGGGCGGGCGCACGCACACGAGCGTCGCGCGGGACCGGCGGGCGCAGTGCAGCCGCACCGACGGCCTGATCATGCGCGACACCGGGCCGCGGCTGCCGTGCCCGACGACCAGGATGTCGTCGTCGCCCGCGAGCCTGACCAAAGTCGCGCCGGGTTCGCCGACCAGCGCGAGCGCGGTCAGGTCGACGCCGGGCGGCGGCCCGTCGCAGACCTCGGCGAGCAGGCGCGCGATCAGCTCGGCCCCCGCGCCGCGCAGCGCCTCGGTGATGCCGCAGCCGAGCTGCCCGGCCGCCGAGACGTGCGGCGGCAGCGGCGCGGCGTGGGCGACGAGCATCGGCAGCCCCCGCAGCCGGGACTCGCCGATGCCCCAGGAGAGGGCGCAGCGCGCCCCGGCGGAGTCGTCGACCCCCACGACGACCCGGGGTCCGCCCTCCGGTCTCGCGATCACTTTCCCTCCAGGGGTACGGGCCGCGGATGATGTGCACTCCAGGGTGCAGGCATACCCGTTCTGGCGGAAGTGTTTCGCGCCGGGGAATGCCGGGTTTCCCGAAGGTGTCAGCCCCGTACGCGGGAATCGTTGCTGTCAACGCACGCGGGCGGGGTCGGCAGCGCACGGCGAACGGGGCTGGAGCGCGTGCGCGAGCGCCCGGGGAGGCGTCCCCCGAGCCGGGATCTTTGCCGTTTTCGTGGGAAGGCCCCCTGGGGGAGGTCGCCGATGGCTGAACGGAGGGCACGGGCCCTGCGCCCGCTGAAGCGCATGGCGGGACGCGGCAGGACCGTGGAGTACGCGCCGGAGCGCTCGATGGACCCGCGCGCCGAGGACGAGCCCCGCCCCCCGGCGGGCGGAGGGGTCGTGGACGCCGCCGTCTACGTGGACGGCGTGCGCAAGCACTCCCCGGAGAGCCTCGCCGAGACGTACCGCTGCCTGCGCGACACCGAGCGCGGCATGGCGTGGATCGGGCTGTACCGGCCGGACGAGGCGCAGCTCATGTCGCTCGCCGACGAGTTCGGGCTGCACGAGCTGGCCGTCGAGGACGCGATCGTCGCCCACCAGCGCCCGAAGCTCGAACGCTACGGCGACACGCTCTTCGTCGTCCTGCGCGCGGCCCGGTACCTGGACGAGGACGAGGAGGTCGACTTCGGCGAGCTGCACGTGTTCCTCGGCGAGGACTTCGTGCTCACCGTGCGGCACAGCGAGTCGCCCGACCTGTCGCACGTCCGGCGCAGGCTGGAAAGCACCCCCGAGCTGCTGGCGCGCGGCCCGGAGGCGGTGCTGTACGCGATCCTCGACGCCGTGGTCGACCGGTACGCGCCCGTGGTCGCGGGCCTCCAGAACGACATCGACGAGATCGAGACCGAGGTGTTCCGGGGCGACCCCGACGTGTCGCGGCGGATCTACGAGCTGTCGCGGGAGGTCATCGAGTTCCAGCGGGCGACCCGTCCGCTCGGCTCGATCCTCGGCGCGCTGTCGGCGGGCTTCGACAAGTACGGCGTGGACGAGGAGATGCGGCGCTTCCTGCGCGACGTCGCCGACCACGCCACCACCGCCGTCGAGCGGGTGGACGGGTTCCGGCAGAACCTCCAGGACATCCTGACCGTCAACGCGACCCTCGTCGGGCAGGCGCAGAACGAGGAGATGAAGAACCTCACCGAGGCCAGCTACGCCCAGAACGAGGAGGTCAAGAAGATCTCCGCGTGGGCCGCGATCCTGTTCGCCCCGACCCTGATCGGGACGATCTACGGGATGAACTTCGACCACATGCCCGAGCTGCACTGGCTCCTCGGCTACCCGTTCGCCCTCGTGCTCATGGCGCTGGTCTGCCTGGTCCTCCACACCGTCTTCAAGCGCCGCGACTGGCTCTGAGCCTCCCGGACGGGATGGCCGGAGCCGCCGTGATCATGCAGGTCAGCGCCTAGGATGTGGCTTCCGGCCCGTTCTGTCGGTGGGGTCGCCTACGGTCGGCACCGACGGACCGGCTCCGCGCCGCTCCGCCCTGCCGCCCAGCGAAGGTGACGACCAATGGCCAACAGCACCATCGACCAGGACCACGACTTCCAGGACCACGACTTCCAGAGCCTCGCCGACCCCTACCGGCGCGAGCTGCTGGCCCACTGCTACCGGATGCTCGGCTCCATCCACGACGCCGAGGACCTGGTGCAGGAGACCTACCTGCGCGCCTGGCGGTCGTACGGCGGCTTCGAGGGGCGCTCCTCGCTGCGCACCTGGCTCTACCGCATCGCGACCAACGTGTGCCTGACCGCGATCGACCAGCGCGGCAACCGGCCCATGCCCTCCGGGCTCGGCGCGCCGAGCGACGAGCCCGAGCGGCCCGTGGTCGCCTCACCCGAGGTGCCCTGGCTGGAGCCCGTCCCCGACACGGTGATCGGCGCCGACGCCGCCGACCCGGCCACCATCGTGGCGTCCCGGGAGTCCACCCGGCTGGCGTTCGTCGCCGCCCTCCAGCACCTGCCGCCCAACCAGCGCGTCGTGCTGATCCTGCGCGACGTCCTGAAGTGGAAGGCGGCCGAGGTCGCCGAGCTGATGGAGACCAGCACGGCGTCGGTCAACAGCGCGCTCCAGCGGGCACGGGCGCAGCTCCAGCAGGCCGCCCCCGAGCGCGACGCCCTCGTCGAGCCGACCGACCCCGGCCAGCGCGAGCTGCTCGACCGGTACGCGCGGGCGTTCGAGCGCGCCGACATCGAGGCGCTGGTCGAGCTGTTCAAGAAGGACGCGGTCTGGGAGATGCCGCCGTTCCCCGAGTGGTTCGTCGGCGCCGAGACCATCGTGCGGCTCATCGGCGCCCAGTGCGGCCCGACCCCCGGCGAGCTGCGCATGGTCCCGACCGCCGCCAACGGGCAGCCCGCCTTCGCGATGTACCGGCGGGGCGACGACGGCGTGCACCGGGCGTTCCAGCTCCAGGTCGTGGCGGTCACCTCGGAGGGCATCGCGCAGGTCTCGGCGTTCTTCGACACGCGCCTGTTCGGCCACTTCGGGCTGCCCGAGGAGCTCCCGGCCGAGGCGCCCGGGGACGTGCCCGGGGAGGTGCCCGCCGGCGCCTGACCGCGCTCGCTCCCCCTTCTTTCCGCTGAGTGGAAGCCCGGGGCTTCCACCGGCCGCGACCGCTGCCAGGGTGGGGGCAGCGGCAGGACAGCGCATGGAGCGCCCCGGCCGCGCCGCCGACCCCGGGGCCCGGCACCGCCGCTCCCGTCCCGGACGGGGCGCGGCGAGCGCGGCCAGCGAGAAGGGAACCTGGCATGACCCACCCCCGTACCTGTATCCCGGCTACGCCAGCACGGTGCTGCGGGCGCCCGCCCGGGAGCCGGTCATGCCGAAGCTCGGCCCCGACAGCGTCGAGCTGGCCTCCCCGGTCTTCGGGCACGCCGAGCTCGGCCCCCTCGACGCCGACCTGACCCGGCGGCACGCGGGCGAGCCGCTCGGCGAGCGGATCATCGTGACCGGGCGGCTGCTGGACGGCTCGGGCCGCCCCGTCCGCGGCGCGCTGGTCGAGGTGTGGCAGGCGAACGCGGCGGGCCGGTACGCGCACGGCGGCGACCAGCACCCCGCGCCGCTCGACCCCAACTTCACCGGCGCGGGCCGCTGCCTGACCGACGACGAGGGCCGCTACCGGTTCGTCACCATCAAGCCCGGCGCGTACCCGTGGCGCAACCACCACAACGCCTGGCGCCCGGCGCACATCCACTTCTCGGTGTTCGGCACGGCGTTCACCCAGCGCCTCGTCACCCAGATGTACTTCCCGGGCGACCCGCTGTTCGCGCACGACCCGATCATGCGGTCGATCCCCGAGCAGAAGGACCGCGACCTGCTCGTCTCCCGCTTCGACCTCGACACCACCGAGCCCGAGTGGGCGCTCGGCTACCAGTGGGACATCGTGCTCGGCGACACCCCGATGGAGGCGTGACGATGACGTCCCCCAACCCGGCCCCGGCCCCCGCGCCGACCCCGTCCCAGACGGTCGGCCCGTTCTTCGGCTACGCGCTGCCCTACGAGGGCGGGCCCGAGGTGGTCCCCTCGTGGCGCCCCGGAGCGGTCCGCGTCCACGGCCAGGTGCTCGACGGGGCGGGCGTGACCGTCCCGGACGCGCTCGTGGAGATCTGGCAGGCCGACGAGCACGGCGCGATCCCGCGCCGCGAGGGCGGCCTGCGCCGCGGCGGGCGCGGCTTCTCGGGCTTCGGCCGGTGCGGCACCGACCCGGCCGGACGCTACTGGTTCGACACCGTCAAGCCCGGCGCGACCGGCGGCTCCGCCCCGTACATCGCCGTCCTGGTCTTCGCGCGCGGCCTGCTCAAGCCGGTCTTCACCCGGCTGTACTTCCCCGAGGACGCCGCCGCCCACGAGAGCGACCCGGTGCTCGCGGACGTCCCGGCCTCCCGCAGGGACACCCTGATCGCGGAGCGTGAGGGCGACGGGGCGTACCGTTTCGATGTCCACCTCCAAGGCGAACGGGAGACGGTGTTCTTTGGGTACTACTGACCGTTCCCCGGACGGCCCGCGAGACGCCGCGGACCCGGCGGACGGCCCGGCCCCGGCGGACGCCGCCGACGTCGGGCTTCTGTCGCCCGTCCGCGCGGGGACGGCCGCCGCGGCCGCCACCGGCGACGCCGCCTGGCTCCAGGCCATGCTGGACGCCGAGGCCGCGCTGGCCCGCGCGCAGGCGCGCCTCGGGATCGTCCCGGACGACGCCGCGCGCGCGATCACCGGGGCCGCCCGCGCCGACCGGTTCGACCTGGCCGGGCTGGCGCGCCGCGCCCGCGGCGCCGGCAACCCCGTGGTGCCGCTGGTCGCCGACCTGCGCGGCCTCGCCGGCGCGGCGGGCGAGCACGTCCACCGGGGCGCGACCAGCCAGGACATCGTCGACACCGGCGCCATGCTCGTCGCGGCCCGGACCAGGCGCGCCGCCCTCGCCCCGCTCGACCGGGCACTGGACGCGCTGGCCGGGCTCGCGGCGGAGCACCGCGACACGCCGATGGCGGGCCGCACCCTCGGCCGCCAGGCGATGCCGACCACGTTCGGGGCCAAGGCCGCGGGCTGGCTCGTCGGCCTGCTCGACGCCCGCGCCGCCCTCGCCGCCGTCGCGCTCCCGGTCCAGCTCGGCGGGGCCGCCGGCACCCTCGACGCGTACGGCGACCGGGCGCTCGACCTGGTCGCCGCGTACGCCGCGGAGACCGGCCTCGCCCAGCCCGCGCTGCCCTGGCACACCCGCCGCACGCCCGTCGCCGCGCTCGGCTCGGCGCTCGCGCTCGTCGCCGGGGCCCTCGGCCGGATCGCCTCCGACGTCGTCGTGCTCGCGCAGAGCGAGGTCGACGAGGTCGCCGAGCCCGCCGCGCCCGGCCGGGGCGGCTCGTCGGCCATGCCGCACAAGCGCAACCCCGCGCTCGCCGCCATGATCCGGTCGGCGGCGCTCCAGGTCCCCGCGTACGCGCAGGTCCTGCTCGCCGCGCAGGCCGCCCCGTACGAACGGCCCGCGGGGGAGTGGCACGCCGAGTGGCAGCCGCTCCGCGAGTGCCTGCGCCTCACCGGCGGCGCCGCCGAGACCGCCGCCGAGCTGCTGGACGGGCTGGAGGTCCGCCCCGCCCGGATGCGGGCGCACCTGGACGACCTGCTCGGCGTCCTCCCCGAGGGCGTCGGCGTCGGGGCCGCGCCCGAGCTCGTCGACCGGGCGCTCGCCGCGTACGCGAGGGCCCGCGCATGAAGGGGGCCCGCGCATGAACCTGCACCACCGCCTCGACGGCCCGGACGGCGCGCCCGTCCTCGTCCTCGGGCCGTCCCTCGGCACCACGCTCGACCTGTGGGCGCCGCAGCTCCCCGCGCTCGGCGGATGGCGCACGCTCCGCTACGACCTGCCCGGCCACGGCGGGTCGCCCGCGCCCGGCGCGCCGTTCACCGTCGAGGACCTCGCGGACGCGGTCGCCGCGCTCCTGGACCGGTACGGCATCGCACGGGCCGCCTACGCCGGGGTCTCCCTCGGCGGCGCCGTCGGCACGGCGCTCGCCCTCGCCCATCCGGCGCGCGTCGCGAGCCTCGTGCTGTGCTGCACCTCGCCGCGCTTCGGACCGCCCGAGCCCTGGCTCGAACGCGCCGCGCTCGTCCGCCGCGAGGGCACCGGGCCGGTGGCCGACTCCGCGGCGCAGCGCTGGTTCACGCCGGCGTTCGGCGGCGCCGCGCCCTACGTCGCCATGCTCCGCGCGGCCGACCCCGAGGGCTACGCGGCCTGCTGCGAGGCCCTCGCCCGGTTCGACGCCACCGAACGCCTCGCGGAGATCGAGGCACCGACGCTGGTCGTCGCCGGGGCCGAGGACGGCCCGACCCCGCCGCGCGGCCACGCCGACGTCCTCGCCGGGACGATCCCCGGCGCGGGGCTGCTCGTCGTCCAGAACGCCGGCCATCTCGCCAACGTCGAACGCCCCGGCCCCGTGACCGGCGCCCTCACCGCGCATCTGGACCGCACCTGGAAGGGACTCCGCCCGATGGACCCGGCCCCCGCGGGCGCCGCCCCCGCCGACCCGCCCCTCACCGACGACGAGCGGCGGCACGCGGCCGGCATGGCCGTCCGCCGCGAGGTGCTGGGCGACGCGCACGTGGACGGCGCGGTGGCCCGCACCACCGGGTTCACCGCCGACTTCCAGGACCTCATCACCCGGTACGCGTGGGGCGAGATCTGGACCCGCCCCGGCCTCGACCGCCGGACGCGCAGCTGCGTCACGCTGACCGCCATGGTCGCCGGCGGCCACCTGGACGAGCTGGCCATGCACGTCCGCGCCGCGCTGCGCAACGGCCTGACCAGGGACGAGATCAAGGAGGTCCTGCTCCAGACCGCGGTGTACTGCGGGGTCCCCGCCGCCAACTCGGCGTTCGCCGTCGCCCAGCGGGTACTGGCGGAAGAGGGATAGCGGGGGACCCCGCGCGGGGCCGGGACCGGGGAGACGATGGCTGACAGGGCTCGGCCGCCGAGCGTGGCGGGCAAGGTGATGGCGATCCTCGACGCGTTCGCCACCGGGGCCGGGCGCCCCAACCTCAGCGAGATCTGCCGCCGCGCCGGGCTGCCGCTCGCGACCGGCCACCGCCTCGTCGGCGAGCTGGTCGCCGGCGGGTTCCTCGAACGGGTCCCGGACGGCACGTACCGCATCGGGACCCGGCTGTGGCGCATCGGCAGCCAGGCCCCGGCCGTCACCGGGCTGCGGGAGCTGGCGCTGCCGCACATGGAGGACCTGTACGAGGCGACCCACGACAACGTGCAGCTCGCCGTCCTGCGCGACGGCCGGGCGCTGTTCGTCGAGCGGCTGCGCGGGACGCGCTCGGTGCCGGTCCTCACCCAGGTCGGCGCGGCGCTGCCGCTGCACGCGACCGGGGCGGGCAAGGTGCTGCTCGCGTTCGCGCCCGAGCCCGTCCGCGAGCGGATCATCGAGGAGGGGCTCGCCCGGCACTCCGCCCGGACGATCACCGACCCGGACGAGCTGCGCCGCTCGCTGGAGCGGGTGCGCCGCACCGGCCACGCGGTCACCCGCGACGAGATGACGCTCGGCGCGGCGTCCGTCGCCGTCCCGGTGCACGACGCCGACGGGGCGGTGGCCGCCGCGCTGTCGCTGGTCGCGCGCTCCCGGAGCGCCGACGTGCGGCGGCTGCTGCCGCCGCTCACCACCGCCGCCCGCGCGCTCTCCCGGGACGTCGCGGCACACTGGCGGGGCGGGCCTTCCGCCCAGCGGAACGCCGGGGCCTGAGCCTGCGGCGACGCCCGGAATGATTCCCCGGCCGGGACGTCCCCCGGCGACGAGAGGTAGGAGGCGTGATGCGTACCCAGGTCGCGATCATCGGCGGAGGGCCGGCCGGGCTGCTGCTCTCCCACCTGCTGCACCGCCGGGGCATCGCCTCGGTGGTCCTGGAGAGCCGCGACCGGGCGTACGTCGAGCGGCGCCAGCGCGCGGGGATGCTGGAGCAGGGCACGACCGACGTGCTGCGCGAGAGCGGGGCGGGGGAGCGGCTCGACCGGGAGGGCCTCGTCCACCACGGTCTGGAGCTGCGGTTCGGCGGCGCGGGGCACCGGATCCCGCTGACCGAGCTGACCGGCCGCACCGTCACCGTGTACGCGCAGACCGAGATCGTCAAGGACCTCGTCGCCCGGCGGCTGGAGGACGGCGGCGACGTGCGGTTCGAGGCCCGGGCCGTGGAGATCGACCCGGCCGCCGCGACGGTGACGTACCGGCAGGGCGGGCGGACGCGCACGCTCGAAGCCGACTACGTCGCCGGAACCGACGGGTTCCACGGCGTCAGCCGCCCCGCCGTGCCGGGCGTGCGGACGTTCTCGCGCGAGTACCCGTTCGCGTGGCTCGGGGTCCTCGCCGACGTCCCGCCGTCCACCGACGAGCTGATCTACGCCCACCACGACCGGGGCTTCGCCCTGCACAGCCTGCGCTCGCCGAAGGTCAGCCGGCTCTACCTCCAGGTCGCGCCGGACGAGGACCTCGCCGCCTGGCCCGACGCGCGCATCTGGGACGAGCTGGCCGCCCGGTTCGCGACCGGCGGCGGCTGGGAGCTGCGCCAGGGCCCGATCACCGACCGGTCGATCACGCCGATGCGCAGCTTCGTGGCCGAGCCGCTGCGGCACGACCGGCTGTTCCTGGCCGGGGACGCCGCGCACATCGTCCCGCCGACCGGCGCGAAGGGCCTCAACCTGGCCGTCTCCGACGTGACCGTCCTCGCCCGCGCCTTCGCCGAACGCTACGCGTCGGGCTCCGAGACCCTGCTCGACGGCTACTCGGAGACGTGCCTGCGGCGCGTGTGGAGGGCCGAGCACTTCTCGTACTGGATGACGACGCTCCTGCACGCCGACCCGCACGCCGACGACTTCGCGCGCAGGCTCCAGCGCTCGCATCTCGACTACGTGGCGTCCTCCCGGGCCGCCGCGACGTCGCTCGCCGAGAACTACGTCGGCCTGCCCCTCCCGTAGCCGTCCGCGCCCAGGGGCGCCGCGCCCGAGGAGGGCACGACGGTCCGCCGGGAAGGGGGCACGGCGGGCCGCCGCGCTGACGCCACCATGCCCGCCGAGCGCGCGTCCAAAATCAACGCGCGGTACGACCTCGTTCCGCGGGTGAGATGCACATCACGTAAATTGGCAGCCCCTGTAATTTTGCGTGGTGTGCAAGTTCGTTCTACGGTGGAGGGCACACGCCGGCGTCGATGGGAATCCACTCTTGGCCACGTTCCTCTACCGGCTCGGCCGGTTCTCCTTCCGGAGGCGCGGGCTCGTCGCCCTGCTCTGGGTGGGGCTGCTCGTGCTGTTCGCCGTCGGCGCCGCCACCCTCAAGGGGCCGACCTCCAACGACTTCTCGATCCCCGGCACCGAGTCCCAGAAGGCGATCGACCTGCTGAAGGACCGGATGCCGCAGGCGTCCGCCGACGGGGCGACCGCCCGCGTCGTGTTCGCCGCGCCCGCGGGCCGCACCCTCACCGAGCCGTCCGCCAAGGCCGCGGTCGAACGGGTCGTCGGCGCGCTCAAGTCAGCGCCGCAGGTCGCGAGCGCCGTCGACCCGTACGGCGCGAAATCCGTCTCGCCGGACGGCCGGATCGCCTACACCCAGGTCACCTACAAGGTGTCGCCGATCGACGTGACCGGCGCGTCCCGCGACGCCCTCGCCGCCGCGGCGGAGCCCGGCCGCGCCGCCGGGCTCGCGGTCGAGATGGGCGGCAGCGCGACGCAGACGATGCCGGAGCAGAGCGCGACCGAGGTCATCGGCGTGGCGGTCGCCGCGGTGGTGCTGGTCGTCACGTTCGGCTCGCTCGTCGCGGCCGGGCTGCCGCTGCTGAACGCCCTGCTCGGGGTGGGCATCGCGATGGCGGCGATCACGGCCGCGACCGGGCTGTTCGAGATGAGCTCGACCACCTCCACGCTGGCGCTGATGCTCGGGCTCGCCGTCGCGATCGACTACGCGCTGTTCATCGTCTCCCGCTACCGGCACGAGCTGGAGGAGGGCCGCGAGGGCGAGGAGGCGGCGGGCCGGGCGGTCGGCACCGCCGGGTCCGCCGTGGTGTTCGCCGGGCTCACCGTCGTCATCGCCCTCGCGGGCCTCGCGGTCGTCGGCATCCCGCTGCTCACCGAGATGGGCCTCGCCGCCGCGGGCGCCGTCGTCGTCGCCGTCCTCATCGCGCTCAGCCTGCTCCCCGCGCTGCTCGGCTTCGCCGGGCGCAGGGTGCTCGGCGGCTGGATCCCCGGCCTGCGCGGCGGGCGCGCGAAGCCGGGCGGCGGCCCGCGGGCGGGGGAGCGGTGGGCCCGGTTCGTCGTCCGGCGTCCGCTGCCGGTGCTGCTGGTCGCCGTCGCCGGCATGGGCGTGGTCGCCGCGCCCGCCCTCGACCTGCGGCTCGGCCTGCCCGGCGACGAGATCGCCTCCCCCGACACCACCCAGCGCAAGGCGTACGACCTGCTCGACAAGGGCTTCGGCCCCGGCTTCAACGGGCCCCTCACGGTCGTCGTGGACGCCGGGGAGGGCGGCCGGGCGCGGGACGCCGCGGGGCGGTTCGCCGGCGAGGTCGAGGGCCTCGGGGACGTCGCCGCCGTCACCCCGCCCGTCGTGAACGGCCGGGGCGACACCGCGATGCTGAGCGTCGTGCCGAAGAGCGGGCCGAGCAGCGAGGCGACCGAGGACCTCGTGTCGGCCATCCGCGACCGGGGCGACGCGCTGGCGACGGCCACCGGGGCGCGCGCCATGGTCACCGGGCCGACCGCGATGAACATCGACGTGTCGGCCAAGCTCGGGCAGGCGCTGCCGCCCTACCTCGCGGTCGTCGTCGGGCTGGCGTTCGTCCTGCTGACGCTGGTGTTCCGGTCGCTGCTGGTGCCGCTGAAGGCGACCCTCGGGTTCCTGCTCACGGTCGCCGCGACGTTCGGCGCGGTCGTCGCGGTGTTCCAGTGGGGCTGGCTCGCCGGCCCGCTCGGCGTGCGGGAGACCGGGCCGATCATGAGCATGATGCCGATCTTCATGATCGGGGTGGTGTTCGGCCTCGCGATGGACTACCAGGTGTTCCTGGTCACCCGGATGCGCGAGGAGCACGTGCACGGCGCCGGGCCGAAGGAGGCGGTGGCCGTCGGGTTCCGGCACGGCGCCCGGGTGGTCTCCGCGGCCGCCGTCATCATGATCGCGGTGTTCGCCGGGTTCGTCGCCTCGGACGAGTCGATGATCAAGATGATGGGGTTCGCGCTGGCCGCCGGCGTGGCGTTCGACGCGTTCGTGGTCAGGATGACGATCGTGCCCGCCGTGATGGCCCTGTTCGGGCGGGCCGCCTGGTGGCTGCCACGATGGCTGGCGAGGATCGTGCCGAACGTGGACGTCGAGGGCGAGGGGCTGCGGCGCCCTCCGGCCGGCGGCGCGGGCGGGACGGGAGGAAGCTGGAGGCCACCCGCACCTGAACGACGCACCGGGCCGCCCCGCACGGGCGCGGGGCGGCCCGCACGGCTCCCGACCGCCGGGGGCCGACCACCCGAAGGACCGCGCATGAAGCTCCCCCAGCCGCCGGAACGGCTCAGGCGACCCGCCCGCCCGGGCGGCGGCCCGCCGGGCGGGCGGCCGCGCCCGGTCCGGGAGCTGGTGCTGATCGCCGTGCTGTTCGGCGTCTACAAGCTCGGCCGCCTCGCCGCATCGGGCCGGGTCGGCGAGGCGTTCTCCAACGCCCGCGGCGTCTGGGACCTGGAGCGGCGCCTGCGGCTGCCGAACGAGGCGGTCGTCCAGCACGCCCTGCTGCACAGCCGCGTGCTGGTCCACGCCGCCGACTCCTACTACGCCTACGTGCACTTCCCGGCGACCGCCGCGTTCCTGATCTGGATCTACCTGCGCCGGCCCGCGCACTACCGGTGGGTCCGGCGGGTCGTGGTGGCGCTGACGGCCGGCGGGCTCGTGCTGCACCTGCTCGTCCCGCTGGCGCCGCCGCGGATGCTCGCGGTCACCGGCCTGGTCGACACCGGCGCGAAGTACGGCCCGGCGGTGTACGGCGCGCCGCAGACCGACACGGTCTCCAACCAGTACGCCGCGATGCCGTCCCTGCACATCGGCTGGGCCGCCGTCGTCGCCGTCGGCCTCGTCGTCGCGACCCGCACGCGGTGGCGCTGGCTGTGGCTGGCGCACCCGGCCCTCACCACGGCCGTGGTGGTGGGCACCGCCAACCACTACTGGCTGGACGGTGCGGTCGTCGCGGTCCTGCTCGCGACGGTCCTCGCGGTCGTCCGCCCCCCGGCCCGCGCGGCGCTCGCGCTCGGGTCGCGGCGCGTCGCGGTCGCGGCGGGCCCGATGAGGACGGCGCGCCGCGAGTGACCGCGCTTCGAGCGCGGGCGGCCGCGCTCACGGCGCGGGCGACACGGCGTCCGGGTGCGGGACGGCGCCGAGCGTCTCCAGCAGCTCGGTCACCGGCTGGAGCCGCTCGTACAGCAGCAGGACCGGCTCGCCCGGGCGGCGAGGTCCAGCGCCGAGGTCACCGCGGCCTTGAGGTCGCCCGCCGGGCGGTGCCGCACGCCCGGCCGGGCCTCCCGCAGGCCCTCGGAGATGAGCCGGGTCATCTCCCCGGGACGGCGCCCGCGCAGGTCCTCGTCCTCGTAGACGACGACGCGGCCGAACGACCGGGCGACGGCCCGCGCGGTCTCGCCGACCAGGCTGTCGCAGCGGTCGCCGGGCAGCGTGACGGCGGCGACGCCCCCGCGGCCCCAGCGCCGTTCGACGAACGCGCCCATCGCGGTGACGGCGGCCGGGTTGTGCGCGTAGTCGACCAGCACCGGGTTGGCGCCGACCAGGTACGCGCAGCCGCGGCCCGGGTTGCGGGTGTGCGGCTCGAACGCGCGCAGCGCCCCCGCCGCCGCGTCCACCGGCACGCCGAGCGCGCGGGCGGCGGCGAGCGCGGCGAGCGCGTTCGCGACCACGTGCCGGGCGTGCCCGCCGAACGCGCCCGCGACCTCCGCCACCGATAGCACCCGGACGCGGAGCCCGGCGGACGCCTCGGTCAGCCAGCCGTCCTCGGCGACGTAGGCGGTGCCGCCCTCGGCGAGGTGCCGGACGACGGCCGGCGCGTCCGGGCGCGTCGCGAAGTAGCGGATCACCGGCTCCCGGTCGCGGACCGCGTCCCGCCCGGCCAGCGCGGCGGACGCGGGGTCCTCGGCGTTCAGGACGAGCCCGCCGCCGCGCACGATCTCCTCGGCGACCAGCGCCTTGATGCCGGCGAGGTCGTCCAGCGTCTCAGTGCCGTCCACGCCGAGGTGGTCGGCGGTGATGTTGGTGACGACCGCGACGTCGGCGCGGTCGTAGCCGAGGCCGCGCCGGACGATGCCGCCGCGCGCGGTCTCCAGCACCGCCGCGTCCACCGACCGGTCGCCGAGCACCATCTCCGCCGAACGGGGCCCGGACGCGTCGGACCTGTGCACGAGCCGCCCGCCGATGTGGACGCCGTCGGTGCTGGTCAGGCCCGTGCGCAGGCCGCACGCCTCCAGCATCCGCGCGATCATCCGGACCGTGGTGGTCTTGCCGTTGGTGCCGGTCACCGACACGACCGGGACCCGCGACGGCGTGCCCGGCGGGTACATCAGGTCCAGGACGTCCCCGGCGACGTCGCGGCCCTCGCCCTCGTACGGCGCGAGGTGCATGCGCAGGCCGGGCGCGGCGTTGACCTCCAGGATCCCGGCGGCCCCGGGATCGGACGGCGGCGGCGACGCGATGTCGGGCAGCCGCAGGTCGATCCCGCACACGTCCATGCCGACCGTCGCGGCGGCCCGCACGCACAGGTCGGCCGCCTCGGGATGGACCTCGGCGGTCACGTCCCGGCTCGTCCCGCCGGTGGACAGGTTGGCGTTGCGGCGCAGCCACACCGTCTCGCCCGCCGCCGGGACCGTGCCCGGACCGTGGCCCCGCCGCGCCAGGTTCGCCAGCTCGGCCGCGCCGAGCGCGATCCGGGTGAGCGGCCGGTCGTGGCCCTCGCCGCGCGCCGGGTCGGCGTTGACCCGCTCGACCAGCTCGGCGACCGTGGCCGCGCCGTCGCCGGTCACGTGCGCGGCGGTCACCTCGGCGGCGGCCGAGACCCGCCCGCCGACGACCAGCACCCGGTAGTCCCTGCCCGGGACGTACGACTCGACGAGCACCTCCCCGCCGCCCGCGGACGCGGCGGCGAACGCGGCCACGACCTCCGGGACGGTGGTCAGCTCGATGTGCACGCCCTCGCCCTGGTGCCCCGCGAGCGGCTTGACGACGACGGGCGGCCCGACGGAACGCAGCGCCTCGACCGCGGCGGCGGAGGTGGCGACGGTCTCGCCGTCCGGGACGGGCAGGCCCGCCTGCGCGAGCAGCCGGTGCGCGAGCCGCTTGTCGGCGGCGATCTCCATGCCGATCGCGGACGTCGCGTCCGTCATCGCGGCCCACACGGTGCGGCGGTGCCGCCCGTAGCCGAGCTGGAGCAGGTTCAGGTCGCCGACGCGGCGCACCGGGACGCCCCGCCGCCGCGCCGCCCGCGCGAGCGCCGCGGTGCTCACCCCGAGCCGTCCGCGCTCGTGCTCGGCGGCGACCCGGGCGAGGCCCTCGGCGAGGTCGGGGGCGCGCCCGGCGAGCACGCCGCCCACCAGCCGCACCGCGAGCGCGAGCAGCCCGGCGACGACCGGGCTGTCGGGCGGCTCGTCGCGCGGGCACTCCAGCACCACGTCGTAGCTGCCCGGGCCGCCCGCGCGGACGGTGCGGCCGAAGTGGACGTCGCGGCCGATCAGGCCCGACAGCTCCAGCGTGACGTGCTCGGTGACGTGCCCGAAGTAGGTGCCGCGGGCCATCGCGTCGAGCAGCCCGCCGGGACGGCCCGCCGAGCAGTGGTGGTCCGCGAGGCCGGGCAGCGCCCGGACGAGCCGTTCGGCGAAGCCGGGATGGTCGGTGGTCTCGTGCCCGGTGAGGCCCTCCAGTTCCAGGCGGGCGATCGCGACCGGGCGCGACAGGTAGACGTTGGGGCCGCCGAGGCGGCGCAGACGGTCGAGCCGCATGTGGGCTATTCCTCCTCGCCGCGCATCCGCCCGATGGCGGGGCGGCGTCGGGCCATCTCGAACGAGCAGCCGGCCGGCAGCAGGTGCAGGTCCACGTTGAACATCGCCATCGGCTCGTCGTCCTCCGCGGCGAACGCGACGACCGACTGGTCGGCGTCCACGACGGTCACCACGCCGGTGCCGACGACCTCGAACCGGTCGTCGGCGAGGACGATCGCGGTGTCCTCGTCCACCCCGACGCCGAGCAGCCTGATGTCGAGGGCGATGCCGCTGAGCAGCCTCGGCAGCCGCCCGCGCTCGTTGAAGTGCATGTCGATGAGCACGTTGTCCCACAGGCCGAGCCCGGGGCCGATCCGGACGCTGGACGCGGCGACCTCGTGCCCGTGCCCGCCGAGGATCATCCAGTGCCCCATCGCGGTGGCGCCCGCGCTGGTGCCGGCGATGACCAGGCCCTCGCCGTCCAGCCGCCGCCGCAGCAGCTCGTTGGTCCGCGAGCCGACGAGCGTGCGGATGCGGGACTGGTCGCCGCCGCTGAACAGCACGCCGGTGGCCGCGTCCAGCGCCGCGAGCGTCGCCGGGTCGTCGGCCGCGGCGCGGCCGAGCAGCCGCAGGTCGCGGACCCGGGTGACGCCGAGGCGGCCGAAGACGGCGGTGTACTCCTCGGCGACCTCGCCGGGGACGTCGGTGGCGGTCGTGACCACCACGATCCGGGCGTCCCGGCCGCCGGACAGCGTCACGAACGTCTCCAGCGGGCCGGAGCCGCAGGTGCGGTTCTCCGCGCCGCCGATGATGAGCAGCCGGCCGCGGTGGCCGGCGCCCTCCCCGGCATCCCCTTCGCTGTCCTCCACACCGGGTTGGTTACCCTGTGATCACTGAACGTAGTCGTGCGATCGCGTGGGGCCGTCCGGCCCGGGGGAACGGCATCGGTCGGGGGACAGGGTGCGCGCGAGAATCGTGGTCGGGGCCGTGCCGGGTGCGCTGTCGTGGTACCTGCGGCTGTCCGGCGTGGTGTCGATCCTCGCGTGGCTGTCGGCCGACTGGATCGAGCGGCTGCTCGACATCTGGGTGCTGCGCTGGATCGGCTACTTCGGCTGGCTGCCCAGCATGCCGTGGGGCGTGCTGCTGGTCCTGCTGTCGTCCGGCGTGCGGCGCCGCAAGCGCGCTGCCTGGCGGATCACGCTCGTCCTGCTGGCGCTGTTCTTCGGCCTGTCGGTGCTGGTGCTGATCGCCGGGGCGGCCGGCGCGGAGACCGGGCTCGGCCTCGGCGACTGGGCCGCCGCCGGAGGCTACGGGCTCGCGCTCGTGCTGCTCGTCGCGGCGCGCGGCGAGTTCGGCGCGCTCGGCGGGCGCGCCAACCTGCGCCTCGCGCTCGGCGTGTTCGCGGCGCTGCTGGTCGTCAGCGGCCTGCTCGGCACCACGCTGGTGCGCCTCACCGACCGCGACCCGGGCGGCGGGGCCTGGACGCAGCCGGTGTACGTGGTGCTCCAGACGATCCTCGGCGCGGGCGCCACCGGCGGCACCGTGGACGTGGCCGTCCCCGGCTGGGTGGACCTGATCCTCGGGGTGCTCGGCAGCGGCCTGCTCCTGGTCACGGTGTGGGCGCTGTTCCGGCCCGGCCGCCGCGCCGCGGTGCTCACGCCGGGCGAGGAGCTGACGGCCCGGCGGCTCCTCGCCTCGTACGGCGAGGACGACTCGCTCGGCTACTTCGCGCTGCGCCGCGACAAGGACCTGCTGGTCGCGCCGAACGGCCGCGCCGCGCTCGCGTACCGCGTGCAGGGCTCGGTGTCGCTCGCGAGCGGCGACCCGCTCGGCGACCCCGAGGCGTGGGGCGCGGCGATCGAGGCGTGGCTGGAGGACTGCCGCGCGCACTCCTGGACGCCCGGCGCGGTCAGCGTGGGGGAGCGGGCGGCGGTCGAGTACCGGCGGCACGGCCTGAACGTGCTGGAGCTCGGCGACGAGGCCATCGTCGACGTCGCCGGCTTCAACCTCGGCGGCCGGGAGATGCGGCAGGTCAGGCAGGCGGTGCGGCGGGTCGAGCGGGCCGGGTACACCGTCCGGATCCGGCGGCACGCGCAGATCCCCGCGGCGGAGATGGCCGCGATCGGGGAGCGCGCCGACCAGTGGCGCGAGGGCGAGACCGAGCGCGGGTTCTCGATGGCGCTCGGACGGCTCGGCGACCCGACCGACGGCCGCTGCGTGATGGTCGAGGCGTTCGACGGGGACGGCCGCCTGCGCGGGCTGCTCAGCTTCGTCCCGTGGGGGCGGAGCGGGCTGTCGCTCGACCTGATGCGCCGCGACCGCGGCGCGGAGAACGGCCTGAACGAGTTCATGGTCGCCAAGCTGGTCGAGGGGGCCGC
Source organism: Actinomadura sp. J1-007 (assembly GCF_009793335.1). Taxonomy (GTDB): domain Bacteria; phylum Actinomycetota; class Actinomycetes; order Streptosporangiales; family Streptosporangiaceae; genus Spirillospora; species Spirillospora yumaensis. Next base: position 1,268,082 of record NZ_WING01000002.1, read on the forward strand.
GACCGTGGGGGTCCGCCGGGTCTCGCTCAACTTCGCGATGCTGCGCTCGGTGTTCGAGCGCGGCTCCCAGATCGGGGCGGGGCCCGCGGTGCGGCTGGCGTACGGGGTGCTGTCGTTCATGTCGCGGTTCTGGCAGCTGGAGTCGCTGTACCTGTCCAACGCCAAGTACCACCCCGAGTGGGTGCCCCGGTACGTGTGCTTCGCGCACGCCGGCGGCGGGCTGATGAGCCTCGGCCTGGCGTACGCGCGGGCCGAGGGGTTCCTGCCCAGCCTGAGCCGCCGCAGGCTGGACCGGGCCGCGAACGCCGCGCCCTCGCCCGAGCTGGTCGCCGGGATCCGCGAGATCGACGCGGCCGCCGACCGGGCGCGGGCGCCCCGGCGGCGGCTGTCGGAGCAGGAGCGCGTCCGGCACGCCAAGCTGGACCGCATCCGGGCGGCGGGCGTCGAGCCGTACCCCCTCGGCTTCGCGCGCACCGACCTGGTCGCGGGCGTCCGCGCCCGGTACGGGACGCCGCCGGCGGGCACCCGCACCGGCGGCGCCGCCGCGGTGGCGGGCCGCGTCATGCGGACCCGCGAGCACGGCCGGCTGATCTTCGTGACGCTGCGCGACGAGACCGGCGACCTCCAGGTCATGCTGGCCGCCGACGCGGTCGGGGACGCGGCCCTGCGGGACTGGAAGCGCATGGTCGACCTCGGCGACCAGGTCGGCGTCGCCGGCGAGGTCGTCACCAGCAGGCGCGGGGAGCTGTCGGTCCTCGCCTCGTCCTGGACGCTGACGGCCAAGTGCCTGCACCCGCTGCCCGACAAGCGGTCCGGGCTGGCCGACCCCGAGACGCGGGTGCGCCGCCGGGCCGTCGACCTCATCGTCAACGACGAGTCGCGGCGGATGCTGCGGATGCGCGGCGACGCGTTCCACGCGGTACGGGACGTGCTGCGCGGGCGCGGCTACCTGGAGGTCGAGACGCCGGTCCTCCAGCCCGTGCACGGCGGCGCGGCGGCCCGGCCGTTCACCACCCGGATCAACGCCTACGACCTGCGGCTCTACCTGCGGATCGCGCCCGAGCTGTACCTCAAGCGGCTGCTGGTCGGCGGGCTCGGCAAGGTCTTCGAGCTCGGCCGCGACTTCCGCAACGAGGGCGCGGACGCCACGCACAACCCCGAGTTCACGATGCTGGAGGCGTACGAGCCGTACGGCGACTACGACACGATGGCCGCGCTGGCCCGGGACCTGGTCGTGTCCGCCGCGCGCGCCGCGCTCGGCACGACCGTCGTCGTCCGCGGCGGCGCCGAGCACGACCTCGCCGGGCCGTGGGACCGCGTCACGGTGTACGGCTCGGTGTCCGGGGCGCTCGGCGAGGAGGTCACGCCGGACACCCCGGAGCGCGCCGTCCGCGCGCACGCCGGGCGGATCGGGCTGGACCCGGACCCGGACTGGGGGCAGGGGCGCGTCGTCCAGGCGATCTACGAGGCGCTCGTCGAGCACCGCCTGGCGGCGCCGACGTTCGTCCGCGACTTCCCCGCCGAGACCTCGCCGCTGACCCGCCCGCACCGCGACGACGCGCGCCTCGCCGAGAAGTGGGACCTCGTCGTGTTCGGGATGGAGCTCGGCACCGCGTACTCCGAGCTGGTCGATCCGGTGCTCCAGCGCGAGCGGCTGACCGGGCAGTCGCTGCTGGCGGCGGGCGGCGACCCGGAGGCGATGGAGCTGGACGAGGACTTCCTGCGGGCCCTGGAGTACGGGATGCCCCCGGCCGGCGGCCTCGGCATGGGGATGGACCGGCTGCTCATCGCGCTCACCGGCCGCGGCATCCGCGAGACGATCGCGTTCCCCCTCGTCCGGCCGGGAGGGTGAGCCCGCGCGGGGCCGGCGTCAAGCGGAAGACCAAACCGGTATGACCGTCTTCGCGGAGTATGTGAGAAGCTGCGGACGACGACACTAGGGACGGTCATTTCGTGAGTGACATACCCCGCCGCGCGGTCACCAGGACCGCGAAACTGGCCAGCCTGCCCTCGGGTTCGCGGGCCGCACCGCCCTCGGCCTCGGCAAGCGCACCATCGGGCGGCCCGCCGAGGCCGTCGCGCTGGAGGTCCAGCGCCGCACCGCCGACCAGCTCTTCTCCGTGCTCGGGGAGCTGAAGGGCGGCGCGATGAAGGTCGGGCAGCTCCTGTCGATCTTCGAGGCGGGGCTCCCGGAGGAGCTCGCCGGCCCGTTCCGCGCGAGCCTCACCCGGCTCCAGGAGGCCGCGCCGCCGCTGCCCGCCGCCACCGCGCACCGCGTCATGGCCGAGGGCCTCGGCCCGGACTGGCGCGACAGCTTCGCCTCGTTCGACGACCGGCCCGCCGCCGCCGCGTCGATCGGGCAGGTCCACAAGGCGGTGTGGCACGACGGCCGCGAGGTCGCCGTCAAGGTGCAGTACCCCGGCGCGGGCAAGGCGCTGATGAGCGACTTCAACCAGATCTCGCGGCTGAGCAGGCTGATCACCCCGCTGTTCCCGGGGATCGAGGTCAAGCCGGTCGTCGCCGACCTGAAGCGGCGCCTGGAGAAGGAGCTGGACTACGACGACGAGGCCCGCGCGCAGACCGCGTTCCACGACGCGTACGCCGGCGACCCCGACTTCCTCGTGCCCGCCGTCGTCGCCCAGTCCGGCAACGTGCTCGTCACCGAGTGGCTGGACGGCACGCCGCTGTCCAAGGTGATCTCGGAGGGGACGCGGGAGGAGCGCGACCGGGCGGGCCTGCTGCTGTTCCGGTTCATCCTGTCCGGGCCGGCCCGCTGCCAGATGATCCACATCGACCCGCACCCGGGCAACTTCCGCCTGCTGGACGACGGCCGCCTCGGCGTCATGGACTTCGGCGGCGCCGCCCGCGTCCCGGCCGAGCTCCAGTGGTCGATCGGGCGGCTGCTGCGCATCGGCACCATGGGCGCCCCGGACGCCATCGTGGACGCCCTGCGGGAGGAGGGCTTCCTCGCGCCCGACGGCGAGGTCGACGCCGAGGAGATGGCCGCGCTCGTCGTCCCGCACGCGACGCCGTTCGCCGAGGAGCGCTTCCGCTACACCCGCGAGTGGATGCGCCGCGAGACCGCCCGCGGCCTCGGCGTCGCCGCCGACATGCGGCCCGGCGGCATCGCCCGCCAGCTCCGGCTGCCCCCGCAGTACCTCGCCGTCAGCCGCGCCCTCGCCGGGTGCGGCGGAGTGCTCTGCCAGCTTGAGGCCGAGGGTCCCTACCGCGCCGAGGCCGTCCGCTGGCTCCCCGGCTTCGCGGGCGGGGAGGACCCGGGGACGGACGAGACCGAGGCCACCGCCTGACGCGCGTCCGTGCCGGCGGGCCCCGGTCCGGCCGGGGAGAACGTTCCAGGGGTGCGTGACCGCCGTCAGGCGAGCGCCTTGGCCTCCTCCTCCTCGACCTGCTTGTTCCACTCGCGCTTGGACGACTGCCAGCCGTCCTCGTCGCGGCCCCGGCGCCAGTAGCCGGAGATGGACAGCCGGTCGAGCGGGAGGCCGCGGTCGACGCGCAGGTGGCGGCGCAGCTCCTTGACGAACCCGGCCTCGCCGTGCACGAACGCGTGCACCTCGCCCTCGGGGAACGCCAGGTCGCGGACCGCGCCGACGAGCGCCTCGCCGACCTCGCCGCCGTCGCGGTGCAGCCACACGATCTCCGCGTCGCCCGGCGTCGGCAGCTCCTGCTCCTCCTCAGGGCCCGCGACCTCGACGAACACCCGCGCGGGCGCGCCGGTCGGGACCCGTTCGAGGGCGGCGCCGATCGCGGGGAGCGCGCTCTCGTCGCCGACCAGCAGGTGCCAGTCGGCCCGCTCGCTCGGCGCGTACGCCCCGCCGGGCCCCATGAACAGCACCTCCTCGCCGGGCTGGACGCGCGCGGCCCACGGGCCCGCGAGCCCCTTGTCGCCGTGGTGGACGAAGTCGATGGCCAGCTCGACCTTCTCCGGGTCCCACGACCGCACCGTGTAGGTGCGCGTGGTCGGCCACTGCTCGCGCGGGTACTCCGCGCGGACCCGCTCCATGTCGAGCGGCTCCGGGTACTCCACGCCGGGCTGCTTGAACAGCAGCTTGACGTAGTGGTCGGTGTACTCGCCCGCCCCGAACCCGGCGAGTCCCTCACCGCCGACCACGACCCGGATCATGTGCGGGGTGACCCGCTCGGTGCGCAGCACCGTGCCGCGGTTCAGCTTCGGCCTTCTGCGCGCCGGTTCCGTCGCCATGCGTGCCTCCGATGAGAGGATGTTCCGATCGGTATTAATTAGGTAACCCTAACTCGCGTTCGCCCCGCCTTGTTCCGCGCCGCGCCGGACGCGGCCCGGGGAGGCGTGCTCGCCGGTCCAGCGGCGGGTCGCCGCGCGCAGGCGGGGGCAGCGGTCGGCGGGATGGTCGCTCGGGCACGTGAGCAGGTGCTCCAGGTACGCCTTCGCCTCGTTCAGCCGGTCGATCTGGGCCTCGACGGCCCGGACCCGGCCCTGCACGGTCGCGCGCCAGTCGCGGCCCTCGCCGCCGCCCGCGAGGACGGCCGCGATCTCCTCCAGGCTCATCAGCCCGGTGCCCTGCCAGATCCGGACGAGCGCGATGCGGTGCAGCTCGTCCGGGCCGTACCAGCGGCGCCCGCCGCGCCGTTCGGCGGGCGCCACCAGCCCGCACTCGTCCCAGTAGCGCAGCGCCGAGACCGCCATCCCGAACCGCGCCGCCACGTCCCCGATCGGGACCAGGTCCTCCGCCTTCTCCGTGCCGTCCATGGGCCCATCCGACCTCGACCCGGCTTGAGGCGGCAAGCCGGTACGTTCGGCCCATGGCGGTCAGCAGGCAGGGCATGACGGACGAGCAGCGCAAGTCGGTGGCGCTGGAGTACCTCAAGGGCTTCGACAACGGCGGCGTCACCTCCGACGGGTCGCCGCTGCTGGACCTGTTCGCGGACGACGCGCAGGTCTGGTTCCCGAAATGGGGCCTCGCGAACGGCAGGGAGGAGATCGGGCGGCTGTTCGCGGACGTGGGCGGCACGATCACCTCGATCCGGCACCACTACGCGTCGTTCAACTGGGTCTTCTCCGGCGGCGACACGATCGTCGCGGAGGGGACGAGCCACGGGGAGCACCGCGACGGCGCGTGGCGGGCGGGCGTACCCGAGTGGGCGGCGGGGCGCTGGTGCGACGTGTTCGAGATCCGCGACTTCCTGATCCAGCGGGTGTTCATCTACCTCGACCCCGACTACGCGGGCGCCGACACCGGCCGCTACCCCTGGCTGGCGGGCGCGCGGGACGGGGACTGAGGAGGCTGGCCGGGCGGGGGCGCGGACCGGCGCCACCGGGCCCTAAATATTTCACGAGTAAATTACTTGGTAAGCTTCTGGGGTGCCCGAACAGAACCGCGCCTCCGCGACCGCCGCCCGCGTACGCCCGCTGCCGCTCAAGGGCGTGCTGCGGCTCGGGCGCGCCGCCGACATCTGGCACAAGGGCGCGCTCAGCGCTCCCGTCGCGTTCGCCGTCCCCGCCCTCGTCCTGCTCGCCGCCGGACGCCTCGACCTCGCGCTGTCCACCTCGGCGGGCGCGCTGTGCATCCTGTACGGCCACGCGCAGCCGTACGCCGCGCGGGCCCGCACGCTCGCCTGGGTCGTCCTCGGCATGGCCGCGAGCATGGGGGCCGCGCTGCTCACCGCCGCGCTGACCGGCGACGGCGCGGTACGGATCGCGGTCGCGGCGCTGCTGGCCGCCGTCCACAAGACGGTCTGCGACGCGACGCGGATCGGCCCGCCCGCCAACGTGATCTTCACGTTCACCGCGGCGAGCTGCGCGTTCCTGCCCGTGACCCTCGGCGCGATCCCGGGCCACCTGGCGCTGTGCCTGGCGGGCGGCGCGGTCGCGTGGCTGGTCGGCATGGCGCCCTGCCTCGTCCGCCCCGAGGGGCCGCAGCGGATCGCGACCGCCCGCGCCCTGGAGGCCGTCGCCCGGCTGGCGCGCGCCCAGCCCGGCACGCCCGCCGGGGCCCGCGCCCGGCACGACGCCGCCGCCGCGATCAACGCCGCGTGGGGCACGCTGTTCCGCGTCGGCGCGCGCACCCCCGCGCGGGCCGCGTCCAGGCTCGCCCTGGAACGGCTCGTCGTGCACGCCGAGACCGCCGTGGCGGGCGCCCCCGCCGATCCCGTACGGCTCGCCGCCTGGGCCCGCGGCCTGCGCAAGGGCCGCCCGCTGCCCGTCCCGCCCGCCGCCGCGCCCGGCGGCGCGGACCCCGACGAGCTGGCGGGGGTCGCCGCCGACCGCGCCGCGTCCCTGGCCCGCCCCGCCCCGACGGCGGCCCGGCTGCGGCGGCCCTCGCCCGCCGCAGCGCGCGGCGTGCGCGCCGTCGCCGCGGCGCTGCGCCCCGGCTCGCCGCTGCTGCCGATCGGGGCGCGCGTCGCGGTCGGCGGGGCGCTCGCCGGATGGGCCTCGCTGGCGCTCGGAGTCGGCCGCCCGTACTGGGCGGTCGTCACCGCCGCCGCCGTCTTCCAGGCCAACATCTCCCTGACGTGGAGGCGGGCGCTCCAGCGCGCCGTCGGCAACCTCGCGGGGCTCGCCCTGTTCACGGCGCTGCTCCCGATCACCCGTACCGGGCAGCTCGCGCTCGTCCTCGCCGTCATGGCGTTCCAGTTCGCGGCCGAGGCGACGATGGCCCGCAACTACTGGCTCGGCAGCGTGTTCGTCACGCCGATGGCGCTGCTGATGATCGAGTTCGCCGGGGCCGGGCCCGCCCGGACGCTGGTCGCCGACCGCTGGCTCGACACCTGCGTCGGCGCCGCGTTCGGCCTGCTGAGCTGCGCGGTGGTGACCAACCGCCGCGCCACCGGCCGGATCGGCGCCGCGCTGGACCGGCTCGCGGACGCCACCGACGCCGCCCGCGCGCTCGGCCGCGCCGCCGCCCCCGACCCGCTGGAGGCCGGATGGGCCCGCGACCGGGTCGCGACCGCGCTGGTCGAACTGCGCGAGGCCGTGGACGTCGCGTCCGGCGAGTGGTGGCAGGGCGCCCTCCCCGAGGAACGCGTCGAGCGGGCCGAACGCGAGGGCCACCGCGTCCTCGCCAGCCTCGCCCTGGACCCGGCCCGCACCGCCGGGACGCCCGCCGCGGGGCCGTGAGCCGAGGCGCCCGCGCGGGCGTAACATCTGCCACTGCGGACGCGGTGGCGCGGAGGGAGACGGGCGTGGGGGACGCGGAGGGCGTACGGGACGCGGGCGCCGTCGAGGACGCGGTCACCGAGGTGATGCGCCAGTGGCGCGCCCTGGACCCCGCCCTGGACGTCACGCCGATGGCGGTGATCGGCCGGATCAACCGCTGCTCGGCGCTCCTCCAGCAGGCCGCCGACGCGCCGCTGACGCGCGAGGGCCTCGTCCGGCCCGAGTTCGACGTGCTGGTCACGCTGCGCCGGCTCGGCCCCGGCGTGACCCCGACGCGGCTCGCCCGCGAGACGTTCTCCTCCGGCGCGGCGGTCACCAAGCGGCTGCGGCTGCTGGAGGAGCGCGGCCTGATCGAGCGCCGCCCCGACGCGCGGGACCGCCGCGTCCAGCACGTCTCGCTCAGCGCGGACGGCCTGGCGCTGATCGGCCGGCTGATGCCCGAGCAGATCACCTACGAGGCGTCGCTGCTGTCGGGGCTCCCGGCCGAACGGCGCGAGCAGCTCGCCGGGACGCTCGCCGAGCTGCTGGTCGTCCTGGAGGGCAGGCTCCGCGGGGCCTTTCCCGGCAGGTGAACCGCGCTTCCTCTGGCGGCGGGATGCCGGTACGTTCGGGTCACCGCGCGGGCACTCCCCGTCCCGCCGAGGCGCCCCGGAGGAACGTCGTGGACCACACAGGGACCGTGCTCGCGTCGCTGCTCGCAGCCGTCGCCGACGGGACGGTCGAGATCGTCGACCTGACCGCGCCGCTGTCGGAGTCGACGCCGATCCTGCGGCTGCCCGAGCCGTTCGCCAACACCGTGCCGTTCTCGCTGCGGGAGATCAGCCGCTACGACGACCGCGGCCCCGCTTGGTACTGGAACGGTATCGACTACTGAACGCTGTAGTGACCTGCGTTTTCGCAGGTGACTTCCGAGCGTCATAGCCGAACTTATCTGCACCGATGCCCGGCATCTCGGAAAGCCTCTGACCTGGGGAACCCTACCCCCTGGAGGACCGAGACATGCCGAGCTACTCCATCGGCGAGCTGTACTTTGACTTCGCCCCGCTGGACGACCACCGCCCGACGTGCAGCCGTGCGGGGACCGCGCTGTGGGAGGTCGCCCGCCTCGGCCGGTCGCGGCTGCGCAGCCAGGAGTCCGGCGGCGACTACACCGAGACCACGTTGCGGATGCTGTGCCGCGAGTGCGGCGTCGTCCGCCTGGAGCGGGGCGAGGGGCTGATCCACGAGCTGACCAACGTGGCCCAGATCGGCTACGGCGGCAAGCCGTCCCGCTGCGCTGGCCTCTGGCTGCACCCCGGTCCGCTGTTCGGATACCGCGAGCTGGACGAGCTCGGCCCCGAGACCTTCTACGCGACCGGCAGCGCGACGGCGCCGACCGCGCGCGAGGACGTGATCGGGACGGTGTCCTGGTACAAGACCGAGCGCCGCGCGACGCGCTGGTCGGCCGGGTACCGCCTCACCGAGTACGGCAACGCCGCCCGGGTGCCCAACCCCAACCACTTCTCCAGCAAGACCGCGGCCGCGCGCTGGATCGCCGAGCAGCACGCCGCTGAGCTCGCCGCCGGCAAGGCCGCGGCGGCGCAGGGCGCGCCGTGACCGACCAGCAGCGGGACCTGTTCGGGCCGCTGCACGTGTACGAGATCCAGCCGCGCCGCGACCAGCTGCTGGCCGAGGCGGCGCGGCTGGTGCGCACGGTGCGGATCGCGGTGGCGGTGTGGACCGCGCTCGCGCTCGGCGTGGCGCTGGGGGTGCTCGTGGTCCTGCTGCGCGGCTGACCCCCTATGACCCCGGGCCCGCCCTCCCTAGGGGGTGGGGGCGGGCCCGGTCTTCCCCCGCACCACCGACCCCCTGCAACCCCCCGATCCATGGAGACACCATGAAGATCATCATCATCGCCGCGGGTCTCGCCGCGGCCGCGGTCGCGCTGTCCGGGTGCGAGGACCTGGAGACCGCCGCCGACCCGAACCTGTCGACCGCCCGAGCGGCAGCGCGGGCGCGAAGTCGGGCAAGAGCGGCGGCCCGGGCGGCGAGCCGGCCCGCAAGGACGGGCTGCACGAGATCACCTACCGGATCACCGGGTCCGCCGAGCGGGGGATGATGACCTACTCCACCCCGTCCGGGCAGGAGCAGGTCACCAAGCCGGTGCCGTGGGCGAAGCGGTTCCGGGCCAAGGCGGGCGAGTTCCTGTCGATCTCGGCGCAGAACGAGGGATCGGGCACGATCTCCTGCACCATCACGGTGGACGGCAAGGTCATCAAGCGCGCCAAGTCGAGCGGCGAGTACACGATCGCCGCCTGCGACGCGATGCTCGGGGTGGGCTAATGACCATGACCGAGCCCACGATGAACACGGAGGCGGAGACGGGGTGGCCGCCGTACGGGAGCCGGGTGGTGGCGACCAAGCGCGACACCACCCGGACGGTGCGCAAGACCGGGGTGCTGCTGCCGCCGGCCAAGCCGAGCGGGCCGGCGCGGCTGCACACCGACACCGACCGGCTGCTGCGGCTGCCGCGCTCCGGGTGGATGGTGGCGCCTGAGACTCCCACCGTCGAGCAGCGCCGGTCGAGGGCGCGCACGCTGTGCCCGCAGGGCCGCCCGGTGTACCGGTGGAATGACGAGCTGGCCCCGCAGCTGGCCACCTCGTCCATGCTCCGGCGCGCCCGCCGCCGCCCGGCCGAGGGGCAAGAGCCGATCGCCTCGTACCTGATCACGGGGAAGAAGGACTACGCGCCGCTGTACGCGGTCGCGGACACGGTGCCGCTGCCCGCGCTGTCGCCCGCCCGGGCGGCGGCGTGGGACCGCGCCCGCACCTGCGCGCGATGCGGCACCCGGCGCCGTGACTTTGACGGCCCGTACGCGGCCGGGCGCGACGGCGCCCGCTACTGCGGCGACTGCCAGGAACCGGCCGCGGAACGGTGGTGGCACGCCGAGCGCGACGCCGGACGGGCGGCTGCGGGGGCGTGGGCGCGCGGCGTCCTGGACGCCGCGGCCGCCGACCCGAGCCAGGTGGCGCTGGCCGCCATCGGGTACGCGACCCTGGCGTACGTGCCGATCACGGCGACGACCTGGGACGGGCAGCCGCTGATCTCGGCCAAGGTGGGCACCAGCCCGGACTACCCCTCCGAGCGGTACGCACGCCCGGCCGACGTCATCGAGCAGCTGCGTGCGCTGCAGGGCCGCCGGCTGATCGTGTGGCGAGATGAGCCGCGGAACCTGGAGCGGCTGCTGGAGGCCGTCCGCCGGGAGGTGCCCGACGCCGGCGACCTCGCCCTGGCCCTCGCCGAGGGCGACCAGGCCGGGCGGCACTGGGACGAGTGGATCGCCGCGCGCGGCCCCGGCGTGCAGCTGACGCACCCGTTCCGGCTCCAGTGGTGGCTGCACCAGCAGCACCCGCCGTCGTGGGACCCGCCCGAGCTCCTCGGCCACGTTCAGCACGTCGTGTGCGAGATGGCCTCCATCACGGGGCCGTACTGGTGGCGGGCCACCTGCCTGGACCCCGGCTGCGGCCTGGCGCCCCGCGCCGGCACCAGCCGCGCCGCCAAGGACTGGGCCGACCAGCACCACGCCGACACCGGCCACCAGGTTCTCCACACCACCGAGCCCAGCACCCCGACTCGCGATGCGGACGAGACGACCAGGAGCAGCTGATGGTGCAGATGAGGCTGATGCACTCCGACCCCGACAAGGTCCGCGCGGTGGCCGAGCTGGTGCTGCCGCTGCTGCGCGCCTCGGGCGTGCTGATGGTCGGCGACGAGACCGAGATCCCCAACCGCCGTGACGGCGGTCTGCGGATCGTCGTCGACGTCACCGCGGCCGGGCCCGCGGTCCGGGTCACCGCCGAACCCGGCGAGCCCGAGGACGGTTCCGCGGCCGCCGTCGGCGACCCCGAACGGCGCCGCCTGGACCGGCCCTGACCTCTGCCCGTACGACGTCCTCGGGGGCGGCGCGCGCCGCCCCGAGGATCCCAACCCCCAGGAGAGAAGATGACGGTTACCGCATTCGTGCACCACAAGGGCGGTGTGGGCAACACCATGCTGCTGCAGCTGCTGGCGGGCGAACTCGCCCGCCGCGGCCGCCAGGTCCTGGCCGTGGACCTGGACCCGCAGGCGAACCTGTCCCGCCGGATGGGCTACCAGGAGAGCCAGCTGGAGAACCGGGTCACCGTGGCCGAGGTCATCAAGACCGCCGACCCGCAGCTGCTGATGGATCGGCACCTGCCGTGCCAGTGGGAGGAGGACTGGGCGCAGAACATCCGCCTGCTGCCGTCGCGGCTGGAGCTGGAGAACAGGGTGCCCGAGGCCGGCATCCCGGGGTCCTGGCGGCGGCTGCACCTGGCGCTGGAACTCGCCCGCGGCGCGTTCGATGACGTCCTGATCGACCTGCCGCCGACGATGGGACACCTGTTCGACCTGGCGTGCTGCGCGGCGGACGGCCTGCTGCTGCCCACCTCGCCCACCTACGACGGGATGCGCGGCACGCAGCGGATCATCGACACCGTCAACGACCCCGAGCGGCGCACCGCGCTGGGCCTGCACGCCTGGATCTGGGGCGTGATCCTCAACGGCAAGCGCTCCGGCGTCGCCGACCACGCCGAGCGCATCGACCAGGCCACCGCCCGGTGGGGCGACCTGCTGTGGGGCCACCCCATCACCCTGCGCCAGCCCGTCGCGTCCTGCGAGGAACGCGCCGAGCCGCCGCAGCGCACCCCCGGCGAGGCCGGCGTGATGATCCGCGCGGCCGGCGCCGCGATCGCCGACCGCTACCTCGCCGACCGCCAGGCCAGCGCGGCATGAGCCGCCGCCCCCTCCCGCCCGTGGAAGGCGACGCACCGATCGAACGCGGCGTCGGCCCCACCGCGACCCAGGCCCAGCCCCAGCCCGCGCAGCCGTCGCCGCCGGTGCAGCCCGCAGGCCCCAGCGGACAGCTGATGGCGGTGCCCGGCCCGGACGCTCCGGGCAGCCCGGCCTCGCCAGACGCGCCCGTAACCCCGAGGGCGAGCAGGACGGTACGCCGTTCGGGCCGGTCGGCATGGGCTGGGTCCGCCCCGCCGACCCGCCGCCGACCGACATCCCGCACGCCACCGACCTGTGCGGCCCGCGCCAGAAGATCACCCGGGAGCAGATCAGCGCACACGTCCCCGAGGCCCTGCGCCTCAAGCGCCGCCTCACGATCTACGCCCTGGACCACGGGACCGACGTGCAAGACGTCGTGGCCGTCGCCCTGGACCAGTGGCTGCGCGCACAGCAGGCATGACCTCGCTCACCGGATGATCGTCTAAGTACTTAGGTGATCAGCTAAGTGGTTAGGTGGGCGAAGTGTCTGGGCAGACACGGACGTGAGGATCAGTTGCCAACGCCCCGCCGGTCGCAAGGATCGGCGGGGCGTCGGCGTGTGGTGCAAACACGCGTTATCAGCCTAGGTTGTCGCTAGCTGCGGCGAGGGCTATTCCAGCGCGCGGTCACTTTCCGCGTCCTGAGGGTTTCGAGACGGTGTGCCACCTCAGCCCGAGCCCACGATTGTGTGGGGGCCTTCCGTACGTACGGGCTCAGGCCAGTGATCTCCCGGACCTGGATCAAGGTCTCGAACCCAGGCCAGTGGCGGGCATCCCACCCGTATGCCGAGGTGAACTGGAGCAGGTCGGCGTCGCTGTGGCGACCGAAGCGCCTTGCCATATAGAACGGCTGGATCACGTCCCACTCGCGTGGGCCCAGAGAGACGTGATCCCAGTCGGCCAGCACCACGCCGTCCTTTGTCCGGATGACGTTGTTCGAGTGGCTGTCGCCGTGGATCAGGCCGCGTGCCAGCACGGTCGGCAGGTCCGCCCATGCCTCTCGCAACACGGTGATCCGGGACTGGAGCCATTGCCGATCCTCATCGGCCATGCCCCCCGGATGGTGCCGGATCGCGCTCGCCACGCTGTCGAACGGGTCCGACAGGGTGGGGAGATGGAGGTCGGCGGGCGGAGCGGGCTGATGGTGCAGGGCGCGCAGTAGCTCTCCGAGTTCCGCCCCGGTGGCGGGCGGCCCGTCAGACACGTCAAGCAGGCGCCACATGGAGACCACCTGCCCATCCACGAGGAAGGGGGCGCCGCACGGAACAACGCACGGATACCCTCGCCCGGCAAGCCATCGGGTCGCCCTTACCGAGATGGCGACACGGTCGTGCGCGTCGGGGTTTCCTGCGATGCGGACGAGACGTCCGGCGGCTGGGAGCGCGACGGCGGTGTTGCTGTGCCGGTGCATCACGCGAGCATCATCCACGGGGACCTGGTCGCGCTCATGCACTGCTGTGAGGACGGCAGCGATGTTGTCGGGCAGACTCGGCATGAGGCATCCGTCCCCGTTGCTAGCGGCCGCACACCTCCAGCACCGGGCGTGCCGCTTCCTGCACGTCCTCCACCATCGGCTCGTTCTGGTACGGGGCCAAGGCATCGAGCACTTCGCGCGTCCGGATGCAGATGCGCCGGGACGATACCTGACTGGCGAGCTGGAGAAACTCGTGCGCGGTGGCGCACGCCTGCTCTACGTCGAGGGACTGGGCGTGTCCGATCGCGAGGATGCCGAGTGAGAAGGCGCGTGGCCGCACCTCGGTGCGCTCGGCAAGGCTGGCCTCGGCAGCCCGGACGGCGTCCCGGCCCATGCCCAGGTTCACGTAGCAGCGACCCTCTTCATGCCGCAGGTGGCCCAGACCGTACGGCCCCATCCAGTGCGGTTCCTCGGCCGTGCCCGCCGCCTCGTAGGCGTCCCAGACCCGTCCGAGTACGCGCTGAGTTTGTGCTCGGTCCCCGGCCATCGACCAGGCCAGCGCGTGCTTCGTGGTCAGGAACGCGCGGCCGATCGGCGGAGCCGCCCGTGCCACGCCTGCGGCACCCTCGGTGTAGGCGAGCGCCTGCTGTATGAAGGCGTGCTTTTGCGCAGGGCGTACGGCCAAGGCGGCATGGTGCATCTCGTGTTCGCCGCGGCGTGACAGAGTCCAGGCCGTCAGCGTGATGTCCTGGCTCTCGGCCGCCATGCTGGAGGCACGCCCCAACAGGCTGACGGCCATGCTCGCCTGATCGGCGTCCAGGTGCATCGCGGCCACTCGCATCACGAACTCGGTGGCGACGCTGAACAGGCGTCGACGCACCTCATCGGGAGCAGGACCGTGCAGCCTTGGCTCGATGACATCGGACAGGTAGTCGGTGGCCTGCCGGCGGATACGTGCGCCGCCGAACCGCCGGTCGCTCGTCATCAGCGCGGCGAGCATCATCCCGATGGCCTCGGCGTCGCCTTCGCTTGGCGGAGGTGGCGCGGCCCGATCCGGGCCGTCCCCGAAGAGATCGTCCATGCTCATGCCGAACACGTGGCAGTACAGGATGCGGTAGCGCTCGGAGATCCGTACGACGGTTCCATCTTCCCAGCGCTCAATGTTTCTAGCCAAGCTGCGAGTGGTCGGCATCTTGTGTGGGTATTCAGCGGCATTTCTGATTTCCACTGCCATGCCGGGTATGTCCCACCCGCGATCTCTGCGCTCACGCCGTAGTCGCGCGCGTATCTCAGGGGTCGTCGCATAAGCCATGAGCGTGCACCTCGCTACCTGGCGACAGAACCGTGACATCAAGCATGTCGCATTCTGTCGAAGGTTGTCGGCTAGAGCCGCAGATCATTCGAGCGGTCCACTGAAGGGGCCAACATCGCTACCGACCATGGCGAGGCCCCATGCACCACATGACCCGAACTCAGCAACGACCGACCGCGAAGCCAGCGCGTGAGGTGACGTCGTGACGATCGAGGCTGATGACCTTGAAGTGCTGCAGGTTCTGCGGCAGCGCCGCCCCGGGTGGTGGTTCTCTCACGGTGGTCCGTCGCCGAACTACTGGCACGCACAGCGCCGTGGCTTGCGACGGCAGCGCGCGTTGGTGACGACCGTGGAGGCGGCCAGCGCCGCCGAGCTGGAGTTGCTGCTGGACGAGGTGGAGGACCTGGACGGCCGCCAGGCGGTGCGGGAACTCGTCGCCGAGATCCGCGAGCGCGGTGCCTACGCCCGTAAGACCGGGATGGTGGCGCTGGTGCGCTGGCTCGACTCGCCGGCCGAGGGCTACGTGCCGGTCGACCACTACGTGGAAGTCGAATCCGGTGAGTTCCGGTGGCGGGAGGTGCCGAGCGGCGAGGCGGGCCCGGTGGATCCGGTGATCGGGCCGATCGGGGAGATCCCGGCGGCGGCCGAGCGGGTCGTGGCCGTGGTGCGGGCCGTTGCGCAGGCGGGTGCGTGGTGACCGCGCCCCGCGGCGGTGACGGTGCGCCGAGCGCGGCCGCCATGAGCGTGACTCCGCGGCTGCCTGGGGCGAAGGTCTGGTACGGCCTGGCGACCGGCCGCTGGTGGGCGATCGACACCAGCCAGCCCCCGGAGTGGCAGCGTCTGGTGGAGGCCGGCGACCCCGAGGCGCTGGCCGCAATGGTGATCGCGGACCGTCATGCGGCCGTGGACCGTCGTGCGGCCTCCCGTTCCGCAGATGCCTGGGCGCCGGGCCGGTCCGGCTCGGCACCCGCGAGGGGGGATGGTCCCGCCGCCGGCGCGCACGACCCCGTGCGCGCCGGCGGCGGGACCCAGCACCCGCCTACCGCCTCGCCCGCGTACGGCCGCGGGTTCCCCGCCGAGTCGATGCCGCCTGGGTGGGGGGAGGCGGCATGGGCGCCCAACCGACGCGGGCGGTGATGATGCAAATCGCGTTGGAGCGCAACGGCTGGGCCGCCCGGCTGCGCGACGACGGGTCGCTGACGCTGACGCGGATGGACGCGCCCCGCCCGGGCCGCGCGCCGGCCGCGCTGCCGACGTTGGTGTGGCAGCCGCTGCGGCCCGGCGGCTGGGAGTGGCTGCACTGGCGGCCGCCGTCCGGCGCCCTGATCCCGATCGCCCCGGCGCACATGATCAGCGACGCCGTCCGGCTGGTCACGCGGACGCTGGAGCGGCGCTCCCTATAGACCCGCGGCGGGCTGCACCGGTCGGGGTAGCAGCCGGGCCGCGGCGCGCGGCGGCGTCCACCCGTCCTCCCTTCCCACCCTGAGGGGAGCACCGGGCAGACGCCGCCGCGCCTCCACACGGGCGGGTGCGCGCAGCGCGGACCTTGGCGGGGATAGCCGCGCGCACCCGCTCCAACCACCCCCGACCCACACCTAGCCAGGAGGACCAGGAAACCCATGACCATGACCACCATGGCGTGGCTGCCCGATCCGTACGGGCCGCTGTTCGATCTGCTCGCCGAGCTGCGCCGCCTGGTCCCGGACGTGGCCGCGGTGCACATCAAGACCCCCGCCGGTCACGAGTGGTACCAGGCGGGTGATCCCGAGCAGTACGTCCGCGTGATCTACCGCCACCGCGGCCCGTGGAAGATCGGCGTCGCCAGCAAGACCGCTGCCGCGGCCGGCGAGGGGTACGTGTGGGTGGACGGCCCGCACCGCGGGGAGCGGCTCGGCCCGGTGTCGGTCCGGCGGTCGCGGTGCGGGAGGTCGCGTGGGTGCTGCGGGCGCGGGTCCGCGAGGTGTGACCGGTCTGCTTGGCGGAGCGTCCAGCGTACGGCCACATGACGAAACGCCCGGCCCTCCCCGTTCGGGGAGGGCCGGGCGTCGACCGTTCCCGGGCCCTCCCTGCTGGGCGCGGGTGCCCCGGCGTAGCGGACGGTACCGCCGCCGGATATGTCGTGTCAGCAGATCATCGTGATCCGCCCCTCGCCTGCTGCTGGGCTTGCCGCTGGACGGTGAGCAGCTGGTTCTGCAGCTGCTGGTAGAAGGCGGCCACCTCGGCGCCGGTCTTCTCGTGGTCGATCACCAGGCGGGTGTGGATGGGGACGTTCAGGCCGTAGCCGGGGGCGGAGGCGGCGCCGAGCAGTCGCCCGGCGGCGGGCCAGCGCTGCTCGGCTGCCCGCACCGCCACGTAGTAGACCAGTTGCACCGCCACGAGCATGACGCCGCTGATCGCGGCGGTCGCCTGGGCGGACAGGTCGGCGGGGATGGTGACGCCGGCGGCGAGCGCCAGGCCCACCACGGCGCCGACGAGCTTGCCGGTCCAGTCGCGGATGATGCTGGTGATCAGATCGGACACCGGGTCCTCCAGTTGGGTGACAGACAAATGCATCGGCGCACGTCACAGCGCCGGGATACGCTGATGGTTGTAGGCGCACCTTCCAGGGAGTGCACAGCGATGGACCCCACGCCGGCCCGCACCGTCGCCCACACCGCCCGGCACGCCGCCCGTCTCGACACCAGCCCCGACGCCACCGCCCCGGTGTGCGGCGTCTGCGGCCGTCCGGTCACCGGGACCGGCGCGCAGCTGCGCCACGCTGGCGAGGCGCGCCGCCCGCAGCTGGTCCCCGCCCGCGGGGACCTGGCGGCCGTGCGCCGCGCCGAGCTGATCGCCCAGCGCGCGCTGACCGGTGTGACGTGGACGCCGCACACCACCGACGCCGACCGCGCGGCCGCGGTGGTGGAGGCGCTGTACGCGGCCGGGCTGATCGCGGCGCGGCCGCGGACGGTGCGGCCGCGGCCGCCGGGTGGTGCGGGTCAGCCGACCGGTTCGCCGACCGCCCCGGCCCCGTCGGCGGCCGCGGCGGTGAGGCGTTCGCGGGCGATCGTGGCGTAGTGCTCGGTGATCTCACAGCCGATGAAGGCACGGTCCTCGGCGAGCGCGGCCACGCCGGTGGACCCGGCGCCGGCGAACGGGTCCAGCACCACGGCACCGGGCGGGGACACCCGCACCAGTTGCCGCAGCACGGCGACGGGTTTCTGGGTGATGTGCCGGCGTTCCTTCCCGCGCGGCTGTGAGCCCTCGACCAGCCCGGGCAGATACACCGGTTCAGGGTGGCGGGCCGGGGGACCGGAGGAGGCCCACAGCACGTACTCGCACTCGCGGCGGAACCCGTCGCGGCACGGCCTGCTGATCGGTTTGCGCCAGGGGATCACCCCGCGCCAGGTCCACCCGGCGGCCTGCAGCGCGTCGGAGGTGGCGGGCAGTTGCCGCCAGTCGGTGAACACCAGCGCGGACGCGCCGGGCTCGGCGACGCGCAGGCATTCGGACAGCACGAGCGTGAGCCAGTACCCGAAGCTGCGCTGGTCGCGGTTGTCGCCGGCGAAGTCGGCCAGGGCGTGCTTGGCGTTCCCGTTGACGTACTTGCCGCGGATCGAATCGCTGCGGCGTTCGGTGGCGGTGCGGCCGCCGGAGTTGTAGGGAGGGTCGGTGATGATGCAGCCGACCGACGCGGTCGGCAGGGTGGGCAGCACGGCGAGCGCGTCGCCGTGGTGGATCGTCCAGGTCACAGTGTTCTTCCTCGGGTCGCGTACGCCGGTCGGGACGAGCGAGTCGTGAGGACACGCGGGCGGCAGGGCGCCGGGTCAGGGGCAGTCGTAGGGGCGGATCCTCTCGGTGATGTAGGCGATGGTGGCGCGGCAGGCCGAGCGGGTCTCGGCGGGCAGGTCATCCCAGGTGGGCAGCGGTTCGCCGCGGTGGTCCTGGCCGCCGGTCGCGGCACCGTAGGCGGCGTACG
Source organism: Actinomadura sp. J1-007 (assembly GCF_009793335.1). GTDB lineage: Bacteria > Actinomycetota > Actinomycetes > Streptosporangiales > Streptosporangiaceae > Spirillospora > Spirillospora yumaensis. The sequence goes on from NZ_WING01000002.1 coordinate 1,286,746, forward strand.
CCTCGCGCGCGAGTTCGTCCACGTCGGCCATCAGTGCACCCGCAGCAGCACGGGCCAGGTCTTCGGCCCGACGATCCCGTCGGCGTCAACGCCGCCCCACTTCTGCACGGCCTTGACGGCGGCCTCGGTGCCGGCGTCGTACACGCCGGTCATCTTCACCTCCGGGTGGCTGCGCGCGAGCAGCAGCCCCTGCACGGTTTCGACGTGCTCGCCGCGGTCGCCCTTGCCGAGGGTCGGGAGTGTGTTCACCAGGACCTCCATCCAGTCGGTCCCGCCGCTGCCGGCGGCGGGCATCCCTGCCTTGACCCACGCGCGCAGCGTCGCGCCCGGGCAGTCGGTCGAGTTGCCGGACAGCTGGCCGTGGCCGCGCTTGAGCAGGGCCCGGCCGGCCTTGTGGCAGGCGGTGTCGTAGAGCCACCGCACCGCGGCCTTGGCGGCCGGGGTGATGTCGCTCCCGTCCCGGCCGATCACGCACACGCCGATCCCGCTGCTGTTGTGGCCGGTGGCGTGCGCGCCGATGACCAGCCACCCGCGGCCCTCGTAGATCTCGCCGCGGTGGTTGACCAGGAAGTTGTAGCCGATGTCGGACCAGCCCCGGGAGTCCATGTGGAAGTCCTGGATGCTGCGCGGCGTCTGGCTGATCGGGCCTTCGGAGTGGTGCACGACGAACTCTCTGCGTGCCGACCAGGTGGTGGACGAGTGCGCGCGGGGCGCGCGTGCGCCCCAGCCTGCGCGGCTGATGATCTTCACGGATGGTCCTCCGGTGGGTTGGTGGTGCAGGTCCAGGCCGTGGCCGGTGGGGTGGGCGGGGTGCAGTACACGGTCGGCGGGGCGGGGCCGGGTTCGCCGCGCGGCCCCGGCTCGCCGCGTTCGCCCTGTTCGCCGCGCGGCCCGGTGGCGCCGGGCGGCCCTTGCGCTCCGGGTTGGCCGCTGGCGCCGGGAGCGCCGGACGGCCCGGCGTGCCCGGGGGACCCGGCCGTGCCGGGCTTGCCGGTGGGGCCGCGGGAGCCGGACGGCCCGCCGGCGCCGGGGCGGCCGCTGGCACCCGGCGCCCCGGGAGCTCCGGGCGCGCCGGGGGTGCTGCTGCGGGGCGGCGCGGGAGAGACTGCCGGGGTCCCGCCCAAGCCGCGGACCTGACCGGCGAGCGTCTGCACCTGCCGTTCCAGCGTGGCGCGGTCGCGTTCGAGGGCGGCGCGGTCGGTGCGCAGCTGCGCCACCAGCGCGGTGACGTAGGACGCGCCGACCACAACGACCACGACGGCCAGGAGCACCAGCGCGTCGCGGCCGCCGAGCCGACGCCGGCCGGTGCGCAGGCCCGCGGCGGGGACGGAAGGGCGCCCGGGAAGGGGGCCGGGAAGGGGGCCGGGTTTCATCGTCCCCCCTTCAACAGCACGGCGAGCACGATCCCGGCCAAGACCGAGGCGAGCACGGCGCCGATGCAGCCGTAGATCGCGGTGCGCGCGGCTGCGCGCGCGGCCTCGGCCTCGCGTTCCATCCGCGCCAGCCGGAATTCGAGGGCGGCCCGGTCGGCGGCGTACACGTCCCGCAGGACGAACGTGTCCAGGCGGGTGTTGATCGCGGTGAAGTCGTCGCGGACGTCGGCGCGGAAGTCAGCCAGAACGCGCGCGAGCTCGCCGAGGGTGGGGTCATTGGGCACCGGACCTCCGCTCGGTCACAGGGGGATGCCCCAGCCCAGGTGCCGGGTGATGCCCCAGGACATCTCGGTGCGCAGCACGACCTGGCCGTCGGCGATGCCGAGAGCCCGGACGACGATCTGCGTTCCGTTGTCCAGGACGTCGAACCATCCGTACTGCTGGCTCTTGACGGTGGTGGAGACGGGGTCGGGGTAGAACCCGCTCGTCAGGGCGCCGTTGCCGATGAAGGTGGTCTGGTCCCACGGGCTGACGCTGATGAGCGGGAACCGTCCGGGCACGTGGCTGCCGTCGTCGTGGGACAGGGCGTGGACGTCGCCGTGCACGTACAGCAGCGGGACGTCGTTGGCCTGGATGTAGGCGGCGAGCTCGGCGCGCTCGGTGGCGTAGGCCGACCAGGTGTCGTCGCCGGTGAACGTGCTCGCGTTGTGCCAGGCGTCCTCGTGGCACCAGATCACCAGGCCCACGCCGGGCGCGGCGAACTGGTCCTTGAGCCATGCCTTCTGCGCGGCGCCGAGCTTGGTCTTGGTGGCGGTGTCGGGCGCGGTGATCGGCGAGGCGTAGGACCGGCCGTCGGTCATGACGAACAGGACCCGGCCGACCTGCCACGACTGGTAGATCCCCGCGCCATCGCCCGGCAGCGGATGCGAGGGGACCAGCCGCCGGTAGACGGCCTGTACGGCGGCCGCGGCGGGGGAGTCGGCGGCGACGTTGGATCCGCCGAAGTCGTGATCGGACCAGGTGTAGGCCAGCGGCGCGGCCGCGTACAAGGCGGCCTGGTTGGGTTGGCCGAGCGCGTTGAGCCAGGCGGCCAGCGCCCACGCCGGGTCGTCGGTGCCGATGTCCTGGTAGTGCATGTCGCCCAGGTGCACGGTGAACAGCGCGGGCTCGCCGGTCGGCCCGGTGCGCGCGGCGGCGTCGGCGAAGCTGTCGGCGTTCGAGTTGGTGTCGGCGCAGCTGGCGGCCGCGAAGCTGAACGACGTCGGCTCGCCCGGGGCCGGGAGGGTGCGGAACGTGCCGAGGTGGCCGGTCTCCAGGGTGCCGTCCAGCTCGACCGCCCACCAGTACCGGGTGCCGGGGGTGAGGCCGGTGAAGACGGCGGCGGCCAGGCCGTCGCGGTCGGGCGCGGTCGCGGCGGTGTAGGTCGGTGAGGTCATCGCCGGGCTGGTCGAGCGCGCGAACCGTACCGCGGAGGTGAACTGGGTGGCGGCGGTGACGCGGGCTTGGTCGGTGGTGACGCCGCCGGCCAGGCGCGCGCGCAGCTGCGGCGGCTGCGCGGTGCCGTACCCGGGCGGCGCGATCGCCAGCAGGAACCCGGCCACCGACCCGGCCGCGGGCGACACCGCGGCGGTGCGGGTGCCGCTCGACCCGGACGCGGTCACGCCCTGCCCGGACACCTGCAGGTGCAGCGACGCCGACCCGGTCACCACGGGCACGGCCGCGATCTGAGTCATGGCGGCGGGTGGGGACACGACCGGGGTCGCGGTGCTGGTGGCGGTGGTCATGTGGCAGGCCAGCAGCAGGGTCGCGGGCGCGGTGAGGGTGGCGGCCGGGTCCACGATGGCGGTGGTCCCGGCGCCGGTCGCGGCTCCGGCCGCGTCGATCGGACCGCCGTCCGCGGTGGGCGGAGCGGCGCCGGTCACCCGGAACACCGTGGCGGCGGCGCGGGCCGCGCCGTTCGGCGACCGCCAGGTGTAGACCGGCGGTTCGCCCGCGGCGTCGGTGACATGCCGCCAGTACGCGGCCAGCACCCCGTTGGCGGTGTAGGCGACCGGGGCGGGCGCCCAGCCGGGCGGGATGGTGGTGAACGCGGGCCCGGAGTTGCGGTGCGCCAGGACCGCCACGAGCAGGTCGCCGTTCGCGGTCGCGGCCGGACGCGGGACGCGCAGCACGGCCGACGACGTCACCGACGCCGCCGCGGTGTCGTCGGCGGTGGTGTGCGCGACGGGCGGTTCGGGCGGGCCGGGCACCGACCCGGGGTTGAGGGTGAGCATGATGCCGGCGGCGCCGGTGCCCGCCGGGGCCACGGACGCGGTCCGGGTCCCGGTCGAGCCCGCGGCCGACAGCGCCTGCGCGCACACCAGGTGCACGGTCGTCGCGGTGCCGGAGTTGATGGTGTAGCCGCCGACGCTGCTCATCCCGGGCGGCGGGGTGATGGTGTTGGCGGTGCCGGTGTTGAGGTAGGAGGAGAACACCGCGAGCAGCAGCGCCTCGCCGGAGACGGCGGTGACGGCCGGGTCCACGATGGAGGTGGTGCCCGAGCCGACGCCGGCGCCGACCGCGTCGACCGGCTGCGCCCCGTCGACGCCGGTGCAGCGGAACACGATCGCGCCGGTGCGGCCGGCTCCGCCGGTGGTGTGCCAGGTGTAGTCGGTCGCGGTTTCGGCGGCCGCCGAGGGGATCGGCTTGGTGAACACCGCCGTGTTGCGCTGGACGGCGAACATGGCCTGCTGGGTCCATCCGGCCGGGACGACATCCCACGTCCCGCCGGACACCGAGCTGTTGAGCACGGCGACCAGCACATCGCCGCTGCTGGTGTTGGCGGGTTTGGCGACCGTGACCGTGCCGAGGTTGGGGACGGTGCCGGTGGTGACGTCGCCGGCGGCGGTGTGCGCGACGGGAGCAGCCATGTCGTCCTCAGCTCGCGACGATCGTGACGGTCAGGTCGGAGCCGGGGGTGGTGGTGCCGACCTGGTCGACGTCGACGGTCAGGTACTCGCCCGGCGACCACACCGGCGCGTCGGGCGTTCCGCCGGTGCCGGTCTGCTGCCCGGCCGCGATGGTCGGCCGGGCGGCCTGGTTGGTGTAGACCGTGGTGCCGTTCTTGTGGACGTCCACGATCAGTGCCTGCCCGGCCGGCCCCGTCCCGGCCGACGCGCGCACCGTGCCGATCGTCAGCGGCCGCCCGACGTCGTTGTAGATCCGCTCGACCCCGGCGCGGGGGGAGACGATCCCGCCGTACCCGAACACCAGGATGGAGGGGGCGCCGCCGGCGCGCGCGTCGACGTAGTCGCGGCTGGCGGCGGGGGAGTCGTCGGCCAGCAGCAGGTCGCCGTCCATGGAGTCGCCCGCCCGGGAGATCTTCCCGGCGAGCAGCGCGGGCAGGTCGGTGGTGACCATGAGGTACCGGGTGCCGGTGCCGCCGTCGATCCACAGTGTCAGCACCTCGTCGGGCGCCTGGAACCGCGGCGTCGCGCCGGCGGGTCCGGTGACGCCGTCGCCGGAGGTGACCGAGGTGACGGCGCCGCCGACCGCGTTGCGCAGGTCGGTGTACTGCGTGCCGCCGACCTGGGCGTTCCAGCATGTCAGGGTGGCGCCGGGCGCGAACAGCACCACGTTGCCGCTCCCGGGGGTGACGGTGTAGTCCGCCGGGGTGCCCCCGAACCAGTACCGCGTCATGGCCGTGGTCTCCTCACTGGACGTAGGTCAGGCTCGCGCGCAGCGAGGTGTTGTAGGTCAGGTCGTGGCTGGCCCAGTAGGCGGTGATCTTGCCGTCGGGCTGCACGCTCAGCCGGAAGTACCGGGCCCCGGACAAGATCGCGGCGAAGTACTTGTTGCGCGGCGGCCGGAACCCGACGGGAATCGTGGCGATCACCAGCCCGCTGATGTCGCCCTTGAAGATCACCTCGTTGAGGATGTTGCCGAAGATGGCGTTGACCTCGATGTCGACGGTGCCGCCGACCCGGCGCACCAGGCAGGACCCGTCCTCGCGCCACTTGGCGTTCAGAGAGATCGCCACGTCGCCGGTGTCGTCCACGAACGGCGTCGCCGCGGTCCCGTTCCACCCGTACCAGGTGCCGCCCTGGTAGAGGATGTCGCCGGCGGCGAGCAGCCCGGAGGCGTCGCCGAGCTGGCGGACGGGGCGGATCGCGCCGCCCTGGTACAGCGGCCGCATCCGCACCTGGCCGGGGGCGATGACGGCGGCGCCGGTGGGCACGGTCACCTCCGCCACCGGCACCTCGTAGACGCCGGTGTCGCCGCTCTGGCGGACCAGCGCCGGCGCGCCGGAGCCGGGGGTGCCTTGGCGGACCGCGGCGCGCACCAGCCAGGTGGCGCGGTCCAGCCGCAGCACGACCAGGTCGACGCGGGTCAGGCCGGAGGTGTTGGCGGCGATCGGCAGGGTGAGCTCGGTGCCGCCGGAGGTCCAGGCGCGGCCGAGGACCCGGCCGTGGCGGTCGGCCCGGACGTGGACCTCGCGGCCGCTGGAGTTGGCGTAGACGGCGTCGCTGGCCTCGGAGGGGGAGCCGACCAGGCCGTCGGCGTCCCAGGGGAGCCGCTGGTATTCGGCGTCGGTGACGGCGCCGGAGTTGTAGGCCGCGGCGGGCCAGGACAGCTCGGCCATGCGCTACCTCCTCATCATCGTGTTTCCAGGCGGCCGAGCCGCGCGGACAGCTCGCGGATCAGCAGCACCAGGCGGCGGTCGGTGGTCGCGTCCGGCGTGCCGACCACGCTGACGACCGATTCGCCGTCGTCGGGGGTGGCGGTCAGGGTGTCGGTGCGGACGTAGTCGGCGACCTCCAGCCCCGTGGGCAGGGCGACGGTGACCAGGTCGCCGATGCCGAAGTCGTAGCCCGCGCGCAGATCATCGGTGTCCACGGTCAGGGTGGTCAGCTCGACCGGGCTCGCGCCGCCGGCCAGTTCCTGCTGCCCGGCGGCGGTCAGCTCGCCGTCGGCGTCGGTCTCGGCCGGGCCGCTGACGTACTTCTCCACCCGCCACCAGGTGGTCTCGGCGCCGGTGTCGGTGACCTCCACGACCGGCGGGCTGGTCTCGCCGGACCCGGCGACGATCGCGCTGGTCACGGTCGGGGCCGACAGCTTGTACCGGACGTAGCGCAGATTGTTCAGATCGAAACTGAATCGGGCGGTGTCGGTGAGGTCCCGGCGGGCCCGCACCTCGAACAGGATCTGGTCACCGTCCGGGCCGCTGGTCTGGCGGGTGTCGAACGCGAGGTTGCCGCCGGCGAGCGCGACCTTGCGCAGCACGTCGCCGAGCGGCTCGAACCGGGTCGTCACCGCGGTGGCGGTCCCGACGCCGGCGGGCGCGCCCAGCACCAGCCGCGGGACGCGGCGGGCGGCCAGCGCGCCGGGTCCGGCGTTGAGGTTGACCAGGTCCCGCAGCAGCGCCTCGCCGCCCACGCCGGTGCGGACGTAGTTGGCGGGCTGGGACGCCGAGCTCGCCGGCAGCGCCGGGTTCGGGTAGGTCAGGTGCCCGGCGATCACCGCCAGGTCGCTGGAGAAGTTCACCTCCACGCCGCCGGGCGGGGGCTCGTCCTGGCCGCCGTCGGCGCCGCCGAGGCCCTCCTGCCATTCCTGCGGGATCTCCATGGGGCCGGCCGTCCAGACCTGACCGTCGCGGATCACGACCAGGCGGTGGCCGGGCTGCAGCTGCGCCATCACCTCCGGGCGGGCGGCGAGGGACAGCTGCCCTGACGCCGGCGCGTTGTCGGTCCGGGTGACCTTGAGCGAGTCCCAGTCGGCGATCGGGTCGCCGACCACGTTCAGGTCCTTGTCGGTCACCAGCAACGTGATGCTCATGGGATGCTCACCGCCCCGGTCAGGCCGACTCGTAGCGGGGGAAGAACTCCAGCCGTACGGCGGACCCGGGCCCGGCGCCGGCGACCGCGAACGTCACCGGATGCTCGCCGGGCGGCAGGCTCCACAGCACCGCGCCCGGCCAGTCCAGCGCCCCGGTCCACACCGCGTCGGCCGGGCCGCGGACCTGCGCCGGGTTGGTGCGGATCGTCGCGGTCTCGCCCGCCGCCAGTGGCCCGTGCGCGGTCAGCGCCGGATCGAGCGTGAACGCCTCACCGGTGGTGTGCAGCGTCGCGGTCAACCCGGACGCGGGCCCGGTGATCGTCCACGTCGGCCACGCCTCCACGTCACCGGGGTTGACGATGGTGGTGTCGCCGAGCACGTGCGCGCTGGACACCGTCGGGAACGGGACCAGGAACGGGACCCCGGTGGCGTAGGCGCGGTCGATCACCACCGGGTCGCGGTCACTCCAGTACGGGTCCTCGCACAGCAGCGTGATCGCGGCCTGGTCCGACAGCACGCCCATGCCGTGGCGCCCCTCGAACCCGGCCTGGTAGTACGCCGCCGCCTGGCGGGCGGTGCCGTCCGGCCGCGCGATCTCCAGCCAGCCCGGCCCCAGCCGGGACGTCTGGGTGAATGCGAGCATCAGCTCCCGCCACCGCGCCACGAACTGGGTGTGGGACTCGGCGCTGTAGACGTCCAGCGGCCAGGTGATCGCGCGCTGCTCGGGGCGGATGTGCCGGACCCGGACGCCGCCGCGCATCCGCTTGTCGGTGGTGATGGTGATCGCCGCGGCGTCCAGCCCGGCCACCCCGTCGGCGAGGGTGTGCCAGCCGAGGTCCTCGTTCATCAGCGGCCACACCGACCCGTCGGGCGCGTACCAGGTCGCCACGACATACCCGACGTCCTCGATGACCAGGCCGGGCTGGGCGGCGGGTGGGGCGGCGAGGATGGGCATTAGACGGGCCTCCCGATCCGGGCCAGGGCGTCCTGGCGCCGGGTCATCCGCTCCAGGCCCGCCTCGGTCAGGGTGTGCTCACGCGGGTACACGACGTAGGTGGTGCCGCCGGCGGTGCCGATGCGGGCCGCGCCGGCCATCGCGTTCAGATCGCGCTGGGGCAGCACGGCCTCGGGCCGGCGGGTGTAGTTGGCGACCAGGTTCAGCCCGGGCGGCAGCCACCCGCCCTCGTCGTGGGTGGGCTGCCCGGCGATGCCGCGCAGCAGTCGCGTCGCGCCCGGCGTCGTCCCGGCCCGGTTCTCGGCGCGGTCTTGGGCCAGGATGTCGGGCACGATCCCGCCGAGCCCGAACCGCGGCCGCCGGATGCTGGACGCCGAGTTGATGTAACCGGACTGCTTGCGGACCGAGTTGGACTCGTTGCCGCCGATCGTGATCGCGCCCCGGCCGGTGAAGATGTTGATGTGCCCGGCATCACCCCGGTACAGGCCCAGGTCGCCGGCCTTCTTGGCGCCCTGCGACACCCGGGGCAGGGACCGGTAGTTGGCGACCAGCGCCGTCCCGCCGACACCGCGCAGCGCCTTCTTGGCGCCCGCCTCGGAGAACACCCCGTCCACGAACATCCCGCACCACGGCAGCCCGTTCATGCCCATCCGCTGCGTGAACCGGTTGGGGTTCCCCGACAGCCCGACGTACTTCTCGGCGACCTTGACGACCTTGCCGCCGTCGCCGCCGATCTTGGCCTCCAGCGGCTTGAAGAAGGCGAGGATCTTGCCGACCAGGCCGCGGGCCGCGCCGACCGCCAGCTGCCCGAACGGCGTCCCGCCGACCGTGCGCTGCGCCAGGCCGAGCATCGGGTTGAACGCCTTGGTCGCGGTCTTCACCAGCCCGCCGGTGAACAGGTCCTTGGCGCTGTTGAGGAAGTCCCCCACGATCCCGCCGAGCCCGAACCGCGGACCGCCCGCGGAGGTCAGGTAGCGGGCGGCGGCGCTGGTTCCGCCCCGCGCGGCCGCGGCGTTGATGCCGTGGATGAACCCGCCGCCCAGGGCGCGGGTCGCGTCCGGCCGGATCCAGCCCTCGCCGGGGGAGACGGCGGCGAGCATCGTGTCGCGGCCGGGCGCGTACCCGGGCAGCACCCCGTACTGGCCCGGGCCGACCACGCCACCGCGCGCGAACCCCTTGATCTCACCGAGCTGCTTGGTGCCCGGGACGAGCTTGGCCACGGCGTTCCACATGCGGACGATGCCGCCGTTCCACACCGAGTTGATGACGAACGCGACCGGCTTTTTGGCAGCGGACTTCAGCCCGTCCCAGGCTTTGCCGATCGCGCCGACCGCGCTGCGGAAGTACCCGGCCAGCGACGACACCGCGGACCGCAGCCGGTCGAACGTCGGCCGGACGACGTTGTCGTAGACGCTGCGGATCACCGACCCCACCGACGTCCACACCGGCCGGATCACGTTGTTGTAGATCCACCGGACGGTGGGTGCGACCACGTTGCGGAAGATCGCGGCGAACGCGTTCAGCACCGGGCGGACCACGGCGTTGTAGACGCTGGAGATGACCGAACCGATCGCGCGGAACACCGGCCCGATCACCGCGGTCCACAGCCATCGGGCGACCGCGGCGATCAGCCGGAACGCGATGACCAGCGGCGCGATCAGCACGACCGACACGAACGTGAACAGCCACTGCGCCACCGTCGCGATACCGCGGAACGCCGGCGCGAGCGCGTTCTGCCACAGCCAGACTCCGGCCTGGCCGAGCCACCGGAACGCGGCGGCGAGGCCCGACAGCATCGGGCCGACCAGCCCGGCCAGCCAGGTGATCACGGTGACCAGCAGCCGGAAGACCGGGATCAGCAGCCCCATCCAGGTCGAGACGATCCCGACCGCCAGGGTGATCAGGAACCGCAGCGGCGGGACGAGGTAGCCGATCAGCAGCGCGGCCAGCTGCACCAGGGCGGGCAGCAGAGGCAGGATCGCGGTCAGCCACTGCGACCACAGCGGCACCAGCGGCATCAGTGCGGGCAGCAGGCTCGCGACGGCCAGGACGATCTGCTGCAGGGACGGCAGGCTGGCGGTCAGCGCGCCGACGAGCGCCTGGCCGATCTGCGCCGCGGTCTGCGCGATCAGGGTGATGATCGGCTGCAGGATGGGCAGCAGCCCCGACACCAGCGAGGCGATGACCTGGCCGAGCGGCACCAGGATCGGGACCAGCGCCCGCACGATGGTGCCGATCGCGCCGACCAGCACGCTGATGACCGGGCTCAGTGCCCGGGCGATCGGCAGCAGTCCCTTGACCAGTTCGGCGACCACCGACCCCAGCAGCGGCAGCAGCGGCGCCAAAGCTTGGGTGATCCCGCCGAGCCCGGAGAAGAACCCGGTCAGCGCCTGCGACCCCTCGGCCGAGGACAGGAACTTGTTGACCTCGTCCAGCACGACGCCGATCACGCCGAGCGCACCGCCACCGGCGGCCGACATCGCCTGGAAGACCTTGGCGACGATGCCGCCGACGTCGGCGAGGACGCCGCCCAGCTGCTGGGCGACGGCCAGCGCCCCGCTGATCCATTCCTGGACCTTCCCGGCGGCGGCCATCCGCTGCAGCCACGACCCGAAACCGGCCGCGACCTTGGCGACCAGGCCGGCGATCGACCCCAGCGACCCGGCGCCCTGCGCCGCGAACGCCGCCAGCCCGGCCAGCACCGGCTGCATCGCCGGGCGCAGCCGGCGGATCGCCGTCTCGGTGCCGCTGAAGACCGACCGGACCGCCGACACCCCGGCACCCGAGCGGGCGAACCGCGCCACCGACAGGCCGGCCAGACCGAGCTCGGCCGCTACGCCCTTCACCCCGGCGCGGACCGGCCCGGCCAGGGAGGCGGTCAGCCGGGTCAGCTCGCCGCGCAGCGGCGCGAAAAGAGCCTGCTGCGCCGCCTGCTGCACACCGAGCAGGGTCGGTTTGAGCGTCCGCAGCTCGGTCGCGACCGACCGCGCCGCCGGGCTCAGCTTCTCCAGCGACTCGGAGAACTCGGCGGCGTCGCCGGTCAGCGCCGCCGAGAACGCATCCGACACCCCGTACAGCGCGAGCTTGAGCGTGCCCAGCGCGGCGGTCTTGGCGGCCAGCACCGCCGGCAGCGCGGCCGCGAGCCCCAGCAGCGGGCCCAGCGCGTTGACCAGCTGCACCGCGCCCAGCGCGACCGGCGCGAACTTCAGCAGCCCGACCGCGCCCGACAGTGCGCCCAGGCCCTTGCGGGCCAGGCCGCTGACCGCGGTCAGCGCCCCCAGTCCGCGGTTGGCGCGGTCGACGTCCACGTCGACATCGACGTGGACGTCGTCGTGGTCCAGGCGGTCGATCTGCTGCTGGAACCGGTCGATGCCGGCCAGCGCCGCGGCGATGTCGGCGCGGACATGGACTTCGGCGCCCTGGGAGGTGCGGTCGAGCTCGGCGCGGATCTGGGCCAGCTCGCGGGTGGCGTCCTCGGCGGAGATGTCGATCCCCACTCGCGCGCGCGAGAGGATCTCCATCCGCGACCGCAGCTCCTGCAGCGCCCGGTCGGCGTCGGAGGTGTTGGCGCCGACCCGGATGTTGGGCAGCTGCGCGGCCGCCTGCCGCAGCGTCCGCTCGAACGACTGTGCGAACGCGCCGCCGGACTCCTGTCCCTGCTGGCGTTGCTGCCGCTGCTGGCGTTGCTGCTGCTGCTGGAACGGCTGGAACGGGTCGCCGCGGCGGGTGCCGCGGCCGAACCCCTGCCCGAACTGCTGCCCGGCCTGCTGCCCGAACCGCGTCACATCGCCCAGCAGGCGCCGCAGCTCGGCCGCGACCTGGGTGTGGAACCCGCGCATGTCCGGGCGGACCGGGATGTACGCCGACCCGGCCTGGTCGCCTCCACCTGCCATGCCTCACCCCCCGGGCGTGGTCGATCAGCAGGACGGGACAGCGCAGGGTCAGCGGCGCAGCAGCCGCGCGGTGAGCGCCTTGTGCTTGGTCCACCGGGTGCGTTCACGCAGCCGGTCGATCGCCAGCCGCGGCCGCCGGTACGGCGGCACCCGCGGCGGCTTCTTGCCGGTGGAGGCGACCACCGCGGCGATCAGCACCCCGACCCGGTCGTACAGGTCGGCGACCGCGCGGGTGGTCGGGTCGAACTCGGTCAGCGACGGCGGCCGCGGCGGCGCGTCCAGGTCCATCTGGGCGGCGACCTCGTCGTCATCGGCGATCGCCGCCATGGTCCGCGAGTGCGACGGCAGGGAGTCGATCAGGTTGAGGACGAACCGGTAGCGCCGCCGGCGGACCAGGCCGGCCAGGTCCCACCCTCCGGTGGTGGTGGCCGTGCCCAGCGCCAGGTCGGCCTCGATCGCCTCGCCGTACCGTTCGATCAGGTAGGCGAGGCGCCGCCGTTTCCCTCGTCCTGCTCGGTGACTCGGTAGTACTCCTGGACGTGGCGCATCAGCGCGACCAGCCGCCAACCCTCCATCGGCACCGACTTGAAGTGCGCCCAGTCGTCGGACGACATCAGGCTGCGCAGCTGCGCGACGACGTTGGACGGGTCGATCCGCACCGACTTCTGCCATTCCTTGGTCATCGGGTCCTGGATGGTCAGGACCCGGCCCTTGAACGGGAAGGTGTACGGCTCCTCGGGCGCGTCGTCCTCGCGCGTCAGCGCGAGAATGTCCATGCCGGTGATGCGCGGCTTGTCGCGGTGGGCGGCGGTGCGGCTGGTACGGGGTGCGGCCATGGGTGGGCTCCCTCTCGTGGTCGGGGTGGTCAGGACTTGCGCTTGCGGGCCGCGGCCGGCGCGGTCGCTGCGGCGGTGGTGGTGGGCGGCAGGAAGGCGCCGCGCTCGACCTCGGGCGCGGCGGCGGGCCGGTACCCGTTGAACTGCAGCCGCAGCTCGTCCGCGCGGTTGTAGGCGTCGCGCTCGGCGCGGCCATTGGTCATCGCGAGCGGGTACCGGGCCCGGTCCTCCTCGGCCGCGGACGGCGCGCCGGACACGGCGCCGGGCGCCGGCGGCGGGACCGCGACGGGTTCCGGAGCGGGCGCCGGGCCGGGGCCGGAGTCGGGGTCGGGCGGTACGGCGGACACGGGCATCACACCTCCACAGGGCGGCGGGCGGGCGTCGGGTGAGTCGCGTCGGCCGGCCGCCCACCCAGCGCCGGCCGACGCGACGATCAGGGGCCCGGCTACGGCTCCAGGGCCTGGAGCTTGAGCTGGGTGCTGTCGACGTCGATCGACAGCCGCTGGGAGTACCACTCGGTCACAAAGCCGCCGAACGTGCGGGTGGCCGAGGCGGGGATGGACACGACGCGGTCGGCGACGGCCTGCCCGTCGATCGTCTGCGGCAGCACGAACGTCACCGAGTGCGGGTTGGAGGCGTCGGCGTTGCGGACCGTGATCACCGTTCGGCCCGTGTTGGTGACCACGTGCCCGTCGACGGTGTTGCCGTCGACCTCGGCGACCGCGGTCACCCCGCCGCGGGCGGGCCGGGTCGCCGCCAGGGGAATGCGCGCCATGATCAGAACCCCATCGCCGTCAGCATGGAGAACCAGCCCGGCCCGCCGAACAGCCACAGCTCGGAGTAGCCGGCGGTGCGGTCGTAGCGGCCGGTGAGGGTGACCGGCCACAGCAGCGCCTCGTCCTCCTCGCTCTGGTACGCCTGGTCGCCGACCTCCTCGACCTCGGCGCGCGGCAGGAATCGGGCGACGTAGATCTCGCCGGCCTCGTTCTCGTCCACCCCGATCGCCAGGCACCGGTACTTTTTCGGCTTGGGCCGTTCGGGCTTGGCGATCTGCACCTCGCCGGTGGTCGGGTCCGGGACGATCCCGGCGACGTCGGCGCCGGTGTGCAGCCCGATGGTGACGAGCTTGGTCTCCTGGCAGCCGATCTCCAGCTGGGTGGTGTCGCTGGTGATGTCCGAGCGGGTCGGGGTGACGCGGCCCGCCGAGGTGATGTCGGACTTCTCGATCTCGCGGGAGAACTGCGCCCCGTCGGAGTTGATCAGGCCGACGTCCTCGTACCCGGCGGGCAGGGCCTTGAGCAGCTTGTCGGCGTCGGTGAGGGTGGTGATCGCGTCCGCGGTGATCGGCGCGACGAAAACGCTCATGTCGACGGTCTTGCGGATCAGGTCCTCTTGCTTCTTGGACAGCGTGAGGAAGTTGCTTCCCATGAGGTCCCCTTCCTGGGCGGGACTCGCGTGATGGAAACCCCGCGGGCGGGGCGGTGGCGGGTGGGCACGCCGCAACGCCCGGGCCCGGGCAGGGGCGCGGGTGATGCGGACTGGGGGTCAGGTGCGGCGGCGTAGCCGCAGCCGGTAGATCGCGGTGCGCATCCGCACCTGCGGGTTGGGGTGCGGGACGGCGTGCGGGGCCACCTCCGTGGTGGCGCGGTCCATGATCCCGGCGCTGGTGCGGGCGCGGCGGCGGCCGAACCGCTGCCGCGTCTGCTCGGCCAGCGTGCGCGCCTCGGCCGAGGTGGCGGCGTAGGTGTCCACCACGATCCGCGCGGTGTCGGTCAGCTGGTCGTCGCTGCCGCCGATCCGCAGCACGCGCTGCAGCGGCAGCCGGTCCTGCAGATCCTCGGGCGTCACGATGACCACCTGTTCGGTGGTCAGGTCGTCCAGCAGCGCGGCGGCGACGTCCTCGGCGTCGGGGTAGGGCGGCCGCTCGACCGGGGTCGGCACCTTCAGCCCCGCTCGATGTCGTCCACGACCTGGCCCAGCACGTGGTGCCGGCGCTCCACGTCGCGGGCGTAGGCGGCGGTGTTGATCAGGCGGGCCTCGGCGCGGTCGCGGCTGGGCCCGCCGCGGCGCGTCACCTCGACGCGGAACGCGGCGGCGTAGTCGCCCGAGTCGCGCGGCGCGCGGGCCTGGGCCGCCGACGCGCCGGTCTCGGCGCGCCGCCGCATGAGCTCGGCCATCTGCGGGCCGGTCATGATCCGGCGCACGCCGGCGAAGTCGGGCACGTACCTGATCCGGGCAGTGGCCATGCTCATCCCTTCACGCGCTGCAGGATCACCTCGCGATGATGCGGTGGCCCGCCGGGCGGCTCCCAGCTGGCCGGGTCGCCCTGCACCTGGTACTCCTGGCCGCGCCACCGGACGCGGTCGCTGGCGCGGATGTCGGCGCCGGGCGGCGCGAACACCAGGAACCCGCTGGTGACGGTGAGCCGGTGGTCGTCGTCCTCGGTGCTGGGCGGCGCGCTGCCGCCGCCGCGCGGCTGGACGTAGCAGCCGCCGACCGGGGTTTCGGTGGGCGGCCCGGCGGGGTCGCCGCGGTAGTCGACGGGCTGGCGGATCACGGTCAGGGTGTCGGTGCCGAACATCGCTCAGCACCACCGCCCGTACCGGTCGGCGCGGTAGTCCCGGCCGGCCCGGCTGTAGGGGGTCGGGCAGGCGGGGTAGGCGTCGTCGGTCAGCTCGACGGTGTAGGCGTCGCCGGCGCCGTCGCCGGTGTATCCGGCGAGCAGGTCCTCGACCTCGGCGTCGGTGACGTACAGCCCGCCGTCCTGGTCGAAGCTCGCACCGTACCCGCCCATCTGCACCGACCGGCGGCCGCCCGGGTTGGTGAGCCTGCGCTGCACCATCGTGACGGCGAGGCTGCGCGCGATCGCCGGGTCGGGGGAGTACCCGGCCGGCAGCTTGCTGCGGATCAGGGCCGAGGCGTCCTCCAGCAGCACGGTGACCTGGTCGGCGGCGGCGCCGGACAGGTCCACCTGGTTGCGCACCGCGTAGTCGCTCGCGGTGGCGTACGGCTGGGGGGACGGCTCGGCCACCTCACGCCTCCGGGGTGACCGGAACGCCGGCGTCGCGCAGCGCGGCCACGATCGCGTCGCGCCTGGCGTCGTCGGGCACCGCGACGCCGTGCGCCGCGGCGTACGCCGCCCACGCCTCGCGGCTCGACCCGGCCCCGGTCATCGGCGGCACCGCCACCCCGCCCGGGCCCCCGCTGTCCCCGGGTCCCCGCTGTCGTCCGGGCCCTGGCCGCCGCGCGGGTCCTCGAGCGTGCCGCCGGCCGGGCTCGCGCCGGGGCCGTCGGCGCGCTCGGTGTCGGGCGGGGTGTCCCAGACGTCCGGGTTGGTGATCTTCTTGGTCGCCCAGGTCGGGACGGTGTCGCCGGGCCCGAACACGTGCACCTGGCCGACGTCGTCGGCGACGTGCACGTGCGTGATGAGCTTGCGCATGTCCGGCTCCTTTCAGGCGACGTCGGCGCAGAACGTCAGGTCGGGGTTGGCCAGCACCGGCAGCGCGATCCCGGCGGCCTTGGTCCACACCGCGACCGGGTCCTTGGTGGAGTACGACCCGGCGACGATGCCCGGCTCGTCTCCGGACACCGCGAAGTCCGGTTCGAGGGATTCGGCGGTGGTGCCCCACAGGGTCCGGCCGAGCTGGTCGCCGTCGACGCTGCCGGGGTCGGGCAGCAGCAGCACCCGGTCGTCGGGGATCACCCGCGTCGCGGTCGCCCCGACCCGCACCTGCGCGTCGTACACCTCGATCGGCGGCAGCCCGAACGCGTCCAGCACCGCGGCGAGCGAGGTCTGGGTGACGATGTCGGGCTGCTGCGACCCGCCGGGGAACACCAGGTTGCGCATCTCGGCGTTGCGCATCAGCAGCGCCATGACCCGCCGGGAGGTCAGCATCACGCCCGGCTCGGACCCGTTGGTCGCCACGTAGGTGTCGCGCCAGGCCATCAGGTCGGTCAGCGGGACGGCGTTGGCCGCGGTCCACAGGATCGCCGGCGCGACGGTGTGGCCCGGGGCGCGCCCGAAGTCCACCGTGGCGATGACGCCGTTCTCGTTGATGACCAGCTTGCCCGAGTACAGGGCCTCGCCGCGGGCCAGTTCGACCCGCGCGGCGACCGAGCGGGTCATCCGCTCGGAGTCGTCCAGGATCGCGTCGCGGACCTGCTGGTCGGCGCGGCGCTGCCGGAGCCGGTCGTACTCCCCGAGCCGCACCTTGCGGGAGATCGGCGGCAGCTCGCCGGACACGCGCGTCAGCCCGGGCCGGGACCCGATCGGCGACTCGGCGTCGTAGGCGCGGAAGGACGCGGCCTCGGTCAGGCCCTCCCCGCCGCGGGTGAACCGGTAGTCCAGGTCGTCGATCGCCTCGCTGGGCAGGAACCGCGACAGGGTGAACTGGTTGGCCTCCAGGTCCGCCAGCGCCTGGCGGACGTACCCGGTCAGCTCCGCCGGGGCGATGAAGTCGGTGTTGAGGTACACGCTCTGCTCCTCAGACGAAGATGATCCGGCCGGCGACGTCGGCCTTGCCGTTGGCGTCGACCGCGACCGGCAGCTTGGACTCGACCACGATCGCGTGCAGCAGCAGCGCGCCCTGCGGGTCGGTGTTGGCGGTGGGGGCCCGGACGGCGTCCAGCAGGAACCCGGCCAGGGTCTGGCGGCCGTCGGTCGCCGCGTCGTCGTAGGGGCCGTACTTGCCGACCTCGCCGCCGCCCGCGGTGGAGGTGATCCGCGCGATCGGCAGCCCGGAGGGGAAGAACCCGTTCGGGTAGTGCGTCCCCGCGGTGAACACGCTCTTGTCGAGTGTGACGGACCGGGCGGTGTCGGTCCCGTGCTGGGATCCGAGCCAGGTGTGGTCGGCCTGGCCGTAGGTCGTGGTGGTGAGGCTGAGGTCCATGTGGTGCCTTCCTTCAGGTCTTCTTGCCGCGCCGCGCCGCGTACAGGTCCGCGCCCGAGGCGACCGTCGGCTTGTCCGATGAGCGGCCGCGCACGCCCTGGTCCAGGCTCTTGCCCCGCCCCCGCCCCCGCCCCCGTTGCCGCCGGTGCCGGTGGCGCCGGTGGTGATGGGCGAGGCGGCGAAGAACTCCTTGGCGTCGTCCTCTAGCTGCTCGATGGTGTCGCCGACCAGCCGCTTGGCCGCCGAGAGGACCTTGGCGCCCAGTTCGGCGGGCAGCCCGTGCTTGAGGGCGGCCTCGATGCGGTTGATGCGCGGTTCGAGCTGGCCGCGGACCGCGGCCTCGGTGTCCTTGCGGGCCTGGTTGACGGCCTTCTCCTGCTCGGTGGCGTTGGCCTCCTTGAGCGTGTCGAGCTCGGCGGCCTTGCCCTTGAGCTCCTCGTAGTCGCCGTACTTGCCCCGTTCACGGTCCAGGCGCTCGCGGATGATCCGATCGACGTCGGACTGGGTGAACGTCTTGTCGCCGGCGTCGCCGCCGTCCTTGCCCGTGCCGCCGTCCGGGCCCGTCCCCGAACCCGTGCCCGCGCCTCCCTCACCGGCGCCGCCGCCGGTCCCGCCGTTGTCGGGGCCGTCGTCCTCGCCGCCGCCGAGCACCGGCCAGACCGGCCGCCCGGACGGCAGCACGGCCAGCGCGCGCAGCCCGGTGAACGGGTGCACCGGCAGGCCCTCGACCAGGGACGTGTGGGGGACAGGGGTGGGCAGCTGCATGGTCATCTCGTGTGTCTCCGTAGCCCGTCGGCATGTCCGGCCGTTGAGCGCCGGCCGTGGCGCGTACCCGCAGGGGCGCGGGTGGTCTAGTCGCCGCCTGCGCCGCCGCCGGTCAGGTCGCCGGGGCCGGTGAAGCGGTCGCGGGTGCGGGCGAGCACGGGCCCGATCTCGCCGTGCTCGTGCGTGACGAGGAACTGCCGGTAGTCCGGGGCGCGGCCGCCGCGGTCGGCCTTGCCGAACGTGGTGGCGATCGCGTCGTGCACGTCTTCCAGCAGCGGCTCGTTGATCACCTGGCCGGGGTCGGTGTCCCCGACGATCGGGGCGACCGCGCAGTCACAGCCCGGATGGATCGGCAGCAGGTTCTCCTTGCGGTACCGCTGGGTGGAGGCCACCACGCACAGCCCGCACGACACCGAGCCCACCAGCACCCGCCGGTACCCGGTCACGCGCGGGTCGGCGTCCAGGACCTGCCGGGCGGTGTGGGTCTTGGCCAGCTGCAGGTCGGTCGCCGCGACGTGCAGCAGCCGCCGCTCGGCGTCGGCCATCGCCTGCTCGAACGGCTTGTCGTCGCCGAGCCCGGCGTACAGCGTGCGGAACGGGCGCGCGTACAGCACCTCGGGGTCCACGCCGCGCAGCTGCGCCCCGGTCGGGGCGGGTGCCCCCGTCGGGCGGGGCGGCCCGCCGCGCATGTCGGCCAGCAGCGCCGCCAGGTAGGCGTCGGTCAGGCTGGCCATCTGCCGCTGCGCCCCGAGCGCTTGGGGCACCGCGGCCCGCAGGAACCCGGCCTGGTCGCCGTCGCGCCACGAGCCCAGCCCGCGCCACAAGGTCAGCAGCACCGCCAGCAGGCTGGCGCGCATCTGCCCGGTGGTCTGGGCGTAGGCGCCGATGATGGCGCGCTGCTCACGCGCCCCCATCATCGCCCCCGTCGCCGGTCGCGCCGACCGGCGGTCGCGCCGGGGTCTGCGCCTGGGCGGTGGCGTCGGCGGCCATCTGCAGCGCTTGCGCGCCGGCCAGCTGGTCGGCGGCGGCCTCGGACACGATCCGCTGCACCCGCTGCGGCGACTCGCCCATGTCCTCGGCGATGACCGCCAGCGGGTACCCGATCGCCTTCTTCTTGGTCGCGGCGTCGGCGGCGACCGCCGGGTTGATCAGCCGCGGGTTGCGCCAGCGGACCTCGGCCGCGGTGAAGTCGCGTTCGACGCCGGCGATGCGCGCGGCCATGCCCAGCGTCTCCTCCAGGCCCTCGCCGAAGTTGGCCTGGTGCTCCTCGACCTTGGCGACGTGGCTGACGTCCAGCGCCTCGATCGTGTCGGGCGAGATGTTCACCAGGTTCCCCGCGTAGGTGTAGGCGGGGGTCCGGGAGATGATCAGCAGGTCGCGGATGTCGGTCTCGTGCGCACGCAGGAGATCATCGATCTGCGACTGCTGGAAGTCTCCGAACTGTGCGTTCTCGAACTCCGACGCCCACACCGCGCCCGGCCCTGGCTTGAACGGCTGCTCGACCGTCTGCAGCCCGGTCTCGGGGTCGGTGACCTTGCGGAACTTGTGACCCCTGATCCACCGCTGCCGGAACGCCGAATAGCGTTCGATGGTCATGCGGTTCAAGACGCCCAGGTTGATGCGGTCCTGGATGTCGATGACGTTGTCGAACTCGGCGACGGGGTCCTCGCCCAGGAACGGCCTGCAGGCGAAGGGGACCACGGGCACCGAGCCCAGTTGGTGCGGCCCGCCGCCGTCCGGTCCCTGCAGCCGCGTCCAGATCTTCGGTCCCCAGCGCATCGGTCCGCGGCCGCGCGAGCTCGTCTCGTACCGCACGAGCTGGTCGGGCAGGTACACCGTCGCGCGCGCCACCCCGGCGACGTCGTCGTACCACGCCTTGAGCGCGGCGAGGCGTTCGCCGGTCGCCGGGTCGTGCTCCACGATCGTCTCTCGCGGATGCTCCAGCGTGATCAGCGGCCGCCGCTCATCGCGCGGGTGCGGGCCCACCATCAGGTACGCCTCCGACAGCGCCAGCGCCGTACGCCACAGCACCGCCTGGCGCGCGTCCAACCGGTTGGCCTGCCACCACCGCCACGCCTCGGTGTCGGGCCTTCCCTCTCCGTCGGCGATCCCGATGACCCGCAGCCGGTTCACGCTGCTGTCGGCGACCTCCAGGCAGAAGTTCGAGCGGGCCTTGCGCTGGAAGTCGCGGTACGCCTCGCTCTCCTTCTTGGGGCCCTGCGGCAGGGGCGGCTCGCCGCGGTAGTAGTCCCACCACACCCGCAGGTTCGGCTGCCGGTCGGTCAGCCGCCGTCCCAATCGCAGCAGCCACCAGTCGGGGGTCCCGACACTCTCGTGCTCCTCAAGCGCCACGCTGCCCCCTCTCAGAAGGTGTAGCCGCCCAGCGACTCGTCTTCCAGCAGTCCGCGGGCCACCGCCTCGGCGCGGGCCTCGGTCGCCAGGATCGCCGCGATCACGCCGTCGATCTTGTCCGGGCTGGTCGGGTGCGCCTTGGCGATCTGGATGCCCTGCGCCGACTCGCGCCGGCGCGCTTGGATCAGGTGCTTGGTCAGCAGGTGCGACCCGCAGAACGTGATCTCCCGGTCCACGATCGCGGTGTGCAGCCGCAGCGTGGCCCGCACGATCTTGACCGAGCGGCCGCCGGTCATCCACCACTCGATCGGGTGATCACGCATCGACTTGACCTGCAGCCGCGGCCCGTACTTGGCCTCCCAGTCGGTGACGTGCCCCTCCCACTTGGCCGGGTCGGCGAAGAACCCCACCACGTCCCAGCGCTCGAATGCGGAGTCGACGGCGGCCAGGACCTCCACGACCGGCACCTGCCACGTGGCGCCCTCCGGGCCGAGCGGCTGCTCCCAGATCGCGATCTCGAACAGGTGCCCGTCCGACAGGCGGCACCCGACCAGCGCCGTCGCGTCGGTGACGCTGCGGTCCCGCTTGCGGGAGCCGTCGAACCCGAGCGTGATCCGCTCCCCGTCGGCGACGACCGTGCCGGGCGCGGCGATCGCCGCGACCTCCGGCTGGCTCAGCCACGCGTCCGCGCTGTGGGTGACCTGGTTGAGGTAGTACTGCCGGGCGTCCTGGGGGTCGGTGTCGGGGTCCCAGTACTCGGCGACCAGCCGACGCAGGTTCACCCAGCCGCCGGCGCGGTCCGCGCTGTCGCCGTAGGCGAACGCGAGCCCGGCCAGCAGCGACTCCGGATCGGCCGGATCGGTGTCGGGCGGCGCCTCCCGGTGGTCCAGCAGAATCCCGCTGTCGCGCGACCTGGTCCGCGCCTTGGCCGCCTTGAACGACGACTCGGCCACAGACTTCGCGCCGGGGGTGAAGGAGTTGGGCGCCTCGACCGAGCAGCCGTTCACCTTCCCCAGGTTCCGGCGGATCGCGGCCGCCAGCGTCGGGCCGCGCACGGTCGGCGTCCACGACTCGGTCTGGTCCAGGACTGAGAAGACGGGACGGAACCCCTCCTGCGTCGTGGCCGACGAGGTGACGTATTCGGCGCGGCCGCGCGGCACGGCCACGAACGTCTCCATCGGGACGACGTCGTACTCGTTCACCAGGTCCTCGCCGCCGGCCATCTCCAGCAGCGGCTCCCAGGTGTACTTGGTCTGGGCCTCGCTGGTCGCCACCACCTGCGTCTTGGCCTTGAACCCCAGCGACGACCACGGGCGGCCCACCGGCTCCCCGTCGGAATCCCAACCGTCCAGGACGACGTCGCCGAGCATCTCCACCAGGCACAGCGCCGCCAGCAGCGGGGACTTCCCCCACCCCTTCGGGCGGGACAGGATCGCGCGCCGCACCCGCCGCGCGTTGACCAGCGCCCGGCCCTGGATGGCCGGGCCGGTGAAGCGCGGGTCGACCACGTACAGCTGCAGCACGAACTGCGCCTGCTCACGCGTCAGGACCAGCGGCTCGCCCTCGGCTGGCCCGTCCGGGACGACCAGGTACTCCTCCATCCAATCCAGCACGTACCAGCCGAGCGTGGGCAGCTCGCCGGGGTACTGCGGACCGCGCCACGGCACCGCGGCCGCCGGCTACGGCGTGGCGGCCGGGTCGCCGACCACCCGCAGGTCGGCGTGCCGGGACGCGCCGCGCCCGCGCCGCCGCGGCGCCTGCTCGGCCGCCGGGTCGGTGACCTCCCACCGCAGCCGCAGCATCGCCAGCGGGTTCAACCCGAGACGGTCCGACCACTGCCGGGCCTCCTTGGCGGCGTCCAGTTCGCCGAGCTCGGCGAGCACCTTGTGCCGTACGTACTGCGCCACGTCCCGCGTCCAGCCCAGCCGCTCCCACGCCACCGCCTGCGGCGTCTTCCACAGCTGCCGCCACACCGCCGCCTCGATCCGGCGCTGCTCGGCCAGCCGCGCCGCGCAGATCTCCCGCTGCTCGACCGCCTGCTCCAGCCGCCGCCGCAGCGACCCGACCGGCTTGTCCTCGGCCAGCCGCGCCTCCAGTTCGGCGCGCAGCTCGGTGGCCTTCGCCGCGGCGAGCTCGGCCCGCACCCGGGTCGCCACGTCCGGCAGCAGCGGCCACGACGGCGTACGCCCGCTGCGGCCGTCCGCCGGCAGCCGGGTCATCGCCACCGAGGCGTTGCGTCGTGCCCGCTGATCCGCCGGCTTGGGCGCCGGCCCCATCCCCGCCATGGCGACCCTCCTTGCTCCGTAAGCCCGTCGGCATGTCCGGCCTGCAGCACGGTCGTGGTACTCGCCTTGATGCGCGTTTCGCCGATCCGCTGTGATCAAGGGGATCAGTGTGAAAACTCAGGACATGGCGAAGAATCCTGCTCTCTGGCTGGACGCCGCGAAGTTCGTGCCCGGCTGGTTGGCGTTCGGCGCTACGACGTTTGCTGGCGTGCGCAAGTGGAGGCACAGACACCGGCTGCTCGCGATGGGGCCCAACGAAGACATTCGCGAGGTCCTGTACACCGCGAAGCGTCTGATCACCGACATCATCATCCAGGGACGACGCCAGGATTGGTTCCGCGAACCTGAGCAGAGGGACCTGCCGATGCGACTCGACGACTGCTTCCAGCGGGTCTCGGACGGAGAACTTCGAAGGCACCTTATGTTCCTCGCGGCCGCCTGGTCGGCGCTGGCGGCCGTTCCGTCCCAGCTCCCGATGGTCACGTATGGCGGCACGGGCATCACAGAGCCGATCGAAGGGCCAGAGCTTGAGGCCATGCGACGGCAGAAGCGCAACGCCCCGACGGCGCTCGGAGCAGCGGATGATGCACTTGCTCGTCTAAACGCCCTGGAGCGGAAGGCGACTGGACGGTGACGGCAGAAGGAAACCGATCACCTCGGTCAGGTCGCCGAACTGAGCGACGGCGCGGCCGTACGGGCGGCCGGTCACGGTGATGTACCGGCCCGAGCCGTACACCTCGACGCCGCCGCCGGGCCGTGGCAGCTTGCGGCCGCCCGCGACGTCGGCGCGGCCCCAGATGTGCAGCCCGTCGCCGGACGGGCTGACCTCTACCCAGGTGCGCGGTATGCGCGCCAGGATGGCGGCCGCCCACGGCAGCGGTGCGCCGTCGGCGTCCAGGGCGTGGTCCAGATCGATGCACACCACGTCGTCGTCGGGGCGCAGCACGCAGCCGATCCCGGCCCCGGCGGTGGATCGGCGGACGGCGTCGTAGCTGTCCCAGGTGCCCGGGTCGGTGGACGACGCCGCCTCGCCCGCGCAGGTCAGCGGGACCTTGCTGGCCGAGCGCCGGACCCAGCGCCGGGCGGTGCGCAGCTCGGCGGGGACCTGGTGCCGGCGCGCGCGGTGCGCGGCCATCCGGCAGCGCGTCGAGCAGTACCGCGCGTCCGCCCGGGCGAGCAGCGCGAGGCCTTCGCCGCAGTGCTCGCAGGTCCGATCCGTCATGCCCACAGTCTACCGCCCTGTTACGGCTACGGGCCGTTGACCTGCATAGACGTGCGTGGCCGGGTGAGGTCAGGCGGTGAGACGGCCTGTGCCGTCCGGGGGGCGCCGCCACCCTCACCCGAGTGTGGCCGTCCGGCAGCGTCGCGCTCAGCGCCGTCCAGGCCCCAGCCTCCCAGACCCGTACGCGACGTCAGCGCCAGCATTCTCCCGGTGGAGATCACCCCCGGGAGGGGGTACCCCCCACCCGGGGACGATCACTCACGAGGATCGGGCTCGGACCGATCACGTGGCCCGGTGAGCTCGTGGTGAACGATGACCCACCTGGTTCCGCTGTCGCCGATCGTGGCCTGCTCGACCGGTCGGCACGGACAGGCCATCGCCGTCTGGTGCTGCAGGCGCTCGCCCTCAGGCATCACGTGCGTGCTCACTGCTCGGGTCCTCATCGATCCACACGATCCGGCTCGCGCCATAGTGGGTGTGCACGTGCTCGGCCGAGACCATGCCGCGGTCCCAGAACACTAGCGAGGGATGCTCGCCGCGCCACCGCAGCGAGGCGGTGCCGTCGGGCCACAGCACGCCGTCGGCCACGTGCCCGAGGCCGGAGATCCCGGTGACGTCGTGGTCGCGCTGCAGGATGAACCGGCGGGGCCGCATTAGTCGACCTCGACCCGCAGCGGGGTGATCAGCACCGCGACCGCGCCGCACTGGCCGGCGAACCGGGCCAGCTGCTCGGCGTGCTGGACCTCGGCAGCGGGGACGCCGGACAGCACCAGCGCGAACGGGTAGTGCGTTCCTTGCGCGTCCTCGCGCTCGGGCAGGTACAGCACCTGCAGCTTGGCCGCGCCGCCGGTCACCATTTCGGCGGTGGCGTCGTCCATCGTGTCGGGTGGTGCGGCGGCCTCGTCGGTGGCCTCGTGCTCCTCGTCCGGCTCCTGGGTCGCCGAGCGCAGCTGGTCGATCAGGCGCTGCTGCGTCTGGCGCTTGCGCTCGGCCTGTTCGGCGGCGCGCTCACGGTGGACGGCGGCGGCCTTGCCGAACGCGTCGGCGGGCTCGGCGTCTCCGACCTGGATGCTGTCGACGGTGTGGGTGCCGTTCACGGTGCCGATGTGGGTCATGACGTTGCCGATCGGAGTGAACAGCGGGATCGAGACGTCCAGGTCGGTCAGCGCGAGGGTGGGCTGGTCGGGCATGGTGTGGCGTCCTTCCGATGGGGTGGGCGGTGTCGCGGCCGGTCACAGGAGGCCGGGGTGGCGTTCGGGTGGGCGGCGCCGGGAGTAGCGGGTGCGGGCGTCGTTGCCCTCGGCCGAGCTCTTCTTGCCGTGGCACCAGGTGCAGGCGGCTTGCAGGTTGGTGTCGCGGTGGTCGTCGCCGCGGCGGATGTGGTCGACCTCGGTGGCGTGGACGGTGCAGCCCGGCAGGCCGATGAGGCAGCGGCGGCCGTCGCGGGCCAGGATGCGCGGCACGATCTCGGTGGACCAGTTGGCGGGCAGCCGGTCACGGCGGGTGGAGCCTTCCCAGGCGATGAACGTCACCGCCTCGGGGTGGCCGGGTCCGGCCGGGGTGGGCGTTTCAAGGTGGGACTGGGGCCGGGAGGTGTCAGATGGTCTCCCGAACTGGGAGGTTCATGTGCGTTTGAGGTTGGTCTGGGGCTCGGTGGCCCTGGTGGTGTTGGCCGCGGGCTGCGGGGGTGGAGGCAGCGACGACCGCGACGGTCCGGAGGCTGGCGCGGGCGAGACATCGGCGCCGCCTGCCGCGGCTTCGGCGCCGGCGGCGTTGCGGGTCGGGCAACCGCATCGGTACGCCGACGGACTGCAGATCACGGTCACACGGCTGCGGGTGGCCAAGCGGGCCCAGCTCGACCCGACGGCGTACGACAAGCCGGCGAGTTGGAAAGGGGTCCTGGTCGACGTCACTGCGACGAACGGGTCGTCGGCCACGGTGAAGCTGGACCGGCCCGTCACGGTCACCGCGGGCCCGAACGATGCCGAGGGCACGCTGGCGTCCTATGACGGACCGGGCTCGGTGAGCGGAGCGTCGTTCCTAGGCGATGCTCCGCTGCTGGCCGGACGGACCCGCAAGCTGACGGCGGGGGTCGTGGTGGAGTCGCCGCAGAACGTCACCCTGACGTTCGGGGCGGACGGTGGCGACCAGCCGGACGTGACGGTCGTGGGCAACGCGTCCTAGGAGGCTGGGTGCAGATCTCCAGCTGAGCACACAGTAGCGTTCGGGCTGGTCACTGTCACGCACAGGCGGGGGTCAGGCGGTGGTGACCTCCTGGCCCTCGCGCGTCACCCGCACCCGCAGCCGTCGACCGTCTCGGGGGATCTTCCGCAGCTCGTCCTGCTGCAGCCGCTGGCCGCGCATCGGCATGAACCACGCCTCGTGGTCCACCGACTCACCGGCCGCGGTCCCGTCGGCGACGGTCAGCACGAGCAGGGCGCCGCCGCCGTGCTCTCCGGTATAGGGCGCGACGATCAGCGCGCCCTGCGCGGCCTGCTCGACCCAGGCGTAGGGGATCGTGTGCGCCGCGGCGGTGGCGATGATCCGGTGGAACGGGCCGTGTCCGGGTGCTCCGCGCTCGCCGTCGCCGGTCACGACCGTCACCCGGTCGGCGAACCCGGCGCGGGCCAGGTTCGCGCGGGCCAGCTCGGCGATCCCCGCGTCGATCTCCACCGACACCACTTCGGCGCCCGCGTCGGCGAGGACGGCGGCGTTCCAGCCGGTGCCGGCACCGATCTCCAGCACCCGCATCCCGGGCTCCAGGTCGAGCACGCCCAGCATCCGGTCCATCAGCCACGGCGCCGTGGAGGACGACGTCGGCCAGGGGTGGCCCCACTTGCCGGGCTGCCCGTCCTCGACCTGGATGGTGACCGGGTCGTCGGAGGCGACGATCTTCTCCCACAGGTCCGGATCGTCGGCTCGGTCGAGCGGCACCTGCGGTTCCCCGGGCTCGGCCTGATGCCAGATCCGGTCCGGGATGAACAGCCGCCGATCCACCCGATTCACCTGGCGCATCATGCCTTCCCGCTGCCGCCGCACACCCCGCATCGAACCATGACTTCCTTACCGTCGTTCTGCTCGGGTACCTGTCCGCTGCCGCCGCACACCGGACAGGATGCGGGCTTGCCGTGCTTCCCCATGCGCTGAGCCTCGCGCGCGCCTCGGGGCCTGATCAAGGCAGGGTTTCGTCACCATCTGAGTTAACCGGCCTCGGGCTCAGTTCGGGTGTTGCGCCGCGCGGCCTGGCGGGTGAGGACGTCCACCACGTCGCCGAGGCGGTACAGCGGGACGGTGCGGCCGCCGGTGGTGCGGTGGGTGCGGGGCAGCAGTAGCCCGCGGTGGGCGTATCCGCGGATCGCTTCGGGGGTGACGGGCTGGCCGAGGCGGGTGATGGCGCGGGAGATGTCGGTGGCCGAGGCCAGGACGTCCTCGGCGGCGCGCAGCAGCCACGCGCGGCGCGCCTCCACCTCGTAGACGGCGTGGCAGCCGGGGCAGGGCACGGCGGCCGCGCCGGGCCGGGCGTAAAGGTCCTCGCCGCAGTCGTCGCAGGGCCCGGCGTACAGGCGTTCGGCGGGCCGGTCGACCACGCGGCGCGCGGCGGCGACGGCGGCGAGGATCTCGTCGTACGCCTGCTGCCCGGCGGCGTGGTGGCGGAGCCAGCCGACCCGCGGCCGCAGCCACGTCGCCAGGCCCGTCAGCGTGACCGGCGGCGGCTCGGGCGGGCGGCTGGCGCGGATCATCCGGCAGGAGGGATGCGCGCACCGTGCGCGGCGGCCGCAGACCGGGCCGGGCAGGCCGGGGCGGCGGGGGCCGGTCGTCTCGCGCGCGATGACGGCGGCCCAGCGGGCGAGGGCGCGGTGCAGGGTGGTGGCGGCGTCGCCGGCGCGCTCGTCGTAGGGCAACGGCACCTGCGCCGAGCGGGGGCCGCCGCGGTCGCCGAGGCGGGCCTGGCGGGTGGTGGCGAGTTCCAAGTCCCAGGCCAGGCCGTGGTGGACACTGATCTGCGCGATCGCCTCGTCCAGCCGGTAAGCGCAGGATGCACAGAAAGTAGCGTCTCGGGCGGGTTGTCCGCAGGCGCACCTGGGTTCGTTCATAGCGCCTCCCGCCGTCCTGTCTTCGCCTGTCTGTGCAGGGTATGCGGCGAATCGCTCGAAGAGCGTCAGGCGGGCCGTGCGGTGTGGGTCGTGTCGGCGCCGGTGGCCCGAAGGTAGCGCAGCGTGCTCGGCGGGAGGGTGAGGCCGCGGCGGCGCGCCTGCCGGGCGAGGTGGTTGGTGAGGGCGGCGGCCGCGTCCAGGTGCTGGGGCAGCAGCCGGTCGGGCAGGCCGTCCAGCGCCCGCTGCGCCGCGGTGGGGTTGCGGGCGATCAGGTGCCCGAGCGCCGCCTGGCTCGCGGTCGCGTAGGAGGTGGAGGCGAGGTTGGTCGCCAGGCGGTCCAGGTCGGTCAGCAGGTCGGTCAGCAGCGCGGCGTCCGGACGGTCCGGGGCGTGCGGGGGTGGCGGGGTGCCCGTCATGATCGTCCACCGTACGCCGCGCCGCTGACCTCACGGCGGCGGCCTACGCCGTCTCGGCCGGGACGCTCAGCGGCGGCCGCGCCTGCTGTTCCAGGGCGGCCACGAGCGTCAGCAGGCCGGGCCAGGCGTCGGCGCGGATGACGGTGTGCGTGGTCACCAGCGTGGCCGGGCCGGGGGTGATGGTGACCAGCGTCCGGACGTCGGCCAGCGGGGTGGTGGGGACGGCGCGGACGTCGTCCACGGCCTGGCCGAGCTGCTGCACCCCGGCGGCGGTGAGGGCGGTGTCGCGGCGGTGCAGGGCGCGCGGGCCGGTCTGGATGCACAGCGCGACGTCGGTCAGCTCGGCCAGCGTCTGGGCGGGCTCGGCGGGGACGGTGGGCTCGGTCTTGGTCTCGATCATGGTGTCTCCGATGGGTGGGTGGGTGCTGCCGGGTCCGGCAGCGGCTGGTAGGCCCCGGGGTCTACCAGGGGTCGCGGCGGGGGTCGGGCCGGTACCGGGCGACCGGGCCGTCCTCCTCGTCGTCGCGGGCGGCGGGGGCCCGGCACAGGTAGGCGGCGACCGCGACGACGGCCAGGGCCAGGGCGAGCGCGAGGACGGCGCGGGCACGGCGGCCGGTGCGCAGGTCGCGTTCCCAACCGGTGAGCGCTGCGTCATGGTCGCCGGCCTCGACTTGGGCGATGAACTCCGGTGCGTCGTGGGTCATATCGGGTCCTCGATGTCGGGGTTGCCGGTGCGCATGTCGAGCAGCAGGTCGAATAGGGCGTTCAGTTCGGTGTCGCCGAGCCCTCCGGCGCGGCGCAGCACGCGGTCGAACAGGGTGTCGGCTTCGCTGGCTTCGGCGGCTGCGAGCCAGGTGCGGCCCATGGCGCGGGCCTCGCCCGGGTCGAGTTGGCCGCGCATCGACCCCTTGGAGATCAGCACGACGCCGCACTGGCGCTGGGTGCTGCCGGCGGGCAGGACCTGGAGGGTCTCCTTGTGGCCGAGGTAGGGCGTGTCTCGTGCGCCGATCATGCTCGTGACCATCTGGGCGGTCTGGCCGCCGGGCAGTCCGATCCGGATCAGCTCGCCGATCAGTTCGGCGTAGGCGGCGGAGGTGAACAAGTCCTCGGCGGTTTGCCGGACGGCGGCGACGGAGGCGTAGACCTCGTGGGAGCCCCAGACCAGACGGCAGGCGGGGCCGAGGTTGCTGGGGTCGCGGGTGGAGTAGATCCACACCGAGTCGGTCATGGCATTCCTTGACGGTGGGCGGTGATCAGGCGGACCGGCGCAGCGCGGCGGCTGCGGCGGCAAGGACGATCTGGTCGGGGGACGGGGCGGGCTGTCCGGCGCGGCGCAGGTCCATGCCTGCGCGGGACAGGTGGTAGCCGCGCATCGCCTCGGACAGCTGGTCCAGGACGGCGTGCGCCTGCTCGATCGTCAAGCCCTCGGCGCGGGCCTCGACCGGAGCCGGGTTCGGGGCCGCCTCGCCACCCGAATCAGATTCAAATCGTCCGTCGGCGGTGCGGCGGGGGGCGTCTTCCAGTTCAGCCCCCAGCACATCCGATCCCCGTGTTTCTTGAATATCTCCTTGAGCTAGCTCCTTACTAACTACTTCGGGTTCAACCGGTGAACCATTCGGCGTCAACCGTTGAACCATTCCCGCGTCAACCGTTGAACCATTCGCTGTCAACGGTTGAACCATTCCCGGACCGACCGGCTGCAGCAGGGGAAGCTGAACGGGGGGGTTGTCCACAGCTTCATCTACAGGCTTGGCCGGTCCGGTGCGCTTCACCAGGCGCAGCGGCGGGCGGGCCGGGTCGTCCTGGGGCGCCGGGTCCTGGGCGGCGTTGCCGGTGGTCGCGGCCGTGCCTTGGTGTCCCTCGTGCTCGGCTGCGGGCTGGTGGGCGCGTATGCCGCCGTGCCGCCAGCAGTGCCCCTCGCCGCGGTGGACGGTGCCTTTGCCCGCGCGGCTGGTGCACAGCCCCCCGGCGGCCGTCGCGGCACCGCAGCGCAGCGGGCCGCCGTCCAGCGGGGCGCCGATGCAGTCGGCCACGGGCCAGGCGAGCCGGTACCCGACCCCGGCCTGCCCGGGCCGCTCGGGAGCCAGGCGGCGGCTGGCCTTGTCGCGCACCTCGCGCAGCAGCCACCCGTCGCCCACCAGCCGCCGCAGCGCGGAGATGACCGTGTTGCGCGACCCGATCCCGGTCCACTGCAGCAGCTGCGACACCGTCGGCCACGCCTTCTTGATCTTCTTGCCGACCGTGCGGCGCCAGATCGCCGTGGCCACGGCCGTGATCGCCTGGTTGTGCCCGGGCGCCATCTCCAGCGCGGTCGCCCACTGCAGCCCGACCTCCAGGGTCAGCTGCGCCGCGGACAGGTGCTCGGCCAGCCACGCGGGCCGGGGCGCGTTGTCGATCGGCACCCCCGCCGGTGTCGGCGGAGCGTCGGTCTCCCTTGTGTCCACCCCTGATGCTCCAGTCTCGTCGGTCGGAACGATGTGGTCGGTCGGCACGGTCAGCCGATGCGGATCTCCCGCAGCGGCGTGCCGACGTCCAGCCGGGCGCGTAACTGCTCGCGCCGTGCCGGGGCCTGGTCGTCGCGGCGCCGCAGGGCGGTGCGGGTCGCGGTCGGCAGGGTGGCCCAGCAGCCGGGGCACAGCGGGTCGCCGCCCCGGCGGCTCGCGCGGTAGGGGCTGCCGCAGGACGGGCACGGCATCACGGGCCTCCCAGGTTCGCTCATGTGTGCGGGTCGGTATCGAACGGGTGTACGGCGGGGCGGCCGTGGGGGCGGCTGTGCCGTGGGCAGCGGTCGTCGTCGCCGTCACGGGTCCAGCCCTCGGCGCGCTGGGCCCAGGCGCGCGCGGCCGTGGCGTCGGTGTGCGCGGTGATGATCTGGGCGCCGCACGTCCCGGCGGCCTCGGAGGCGTCGCAGCACAGCAGCACCAGCACGCTCACTGGATGCCGCCGCGGCGTCGGCGGCGGATCGCCGCCAGCTGCTCGCGCGCCTGCGCGGCGACCGCCTTGGGGATCGGGCCGGGCGCCGGCCGGGGCGGCGGCACCGCGCGCAGCGGCGGCCGCGCCGGACGGCCGTCGGCGCGCGCGAGGCGCCAGCAGGTCGCGCGGTGGATCAGCATCCGCGTCTCGTGGGTGCCGAGGGTCTCGCCGCGGTGCAGCTGCCGCGAGCGCCACACCCCGTGCGCGTCCAGGTAGGCCGCGATGATCCCGATCCGGGCCGGGTCGTCCAGGTCGACGTACACCGCCTTGCCGCCGGCGTTGACGGTGCGGCGCACCACCTCGCCGCACCCCCACGGGCACATCACCAGGCCCCGTTGGTCGACGCGCGGCCCGCCCGGCGCACGCGCGGCCGAGCGCGGCCGCGGTTTGCGGGCGGTCATGGCGTGTGCTCGGGCGGGGTGTGGCCGGGCGGGGCGGCGGGCAGGTCGGCGATCGCGCGCGCCTCGATCGCCTGCGCCCACAGCACCGCGGTCGCGGCCAGGTCGAGCAGGCGGCGGCGCAGCCGCTGCGGCTGGTCCTGGGCCATCGCCTGCGTCGCCTCGAAGCTGAGCAGCGCGTGCCAGTCCGTTTCCTCCTCGGCGCGCATGTCCTCGATGGCCAAGATGGCCTCGGCGGCGTCCTGGCAGGAGGCCGCCGAGGCGGTGCCGTCCGGCAGCGCGGTCAGGTCGCCGAAGGTGTGGTGCCAGGCCACGCCGCGGCGGATCGCCTCAGCGGCGACGTCGCCCAGCAGGGCCAGCAGCTGCGGGGGCCGCGGCGCGAGGACCTCGGGGTGCGCGTCGCACAGGTCGCCGAGCAGGGCCGGGTCGGGCACCCAGCGGCAGCGGGGCGTGCACGGCATGTTCTGGGTGCAGCCGCAGATCCGGCACTGCGGTACGTGGAACCCGGCGGGCGGCGGGTGAGGGGTCTCGGCCATCGGGGCCCTCCAGAGGTAGGACGAACGCGGGGTGGTGGGGGTCCTGGTGCCCGCCCCCGGGACGGAGGCGATAGGGGCGGGCCCCAGGACCCGGGCGCCGCACGCACACATCCCTGGGTCTGGGATGTACGACGCCCTGGGGAGCTGCCGGGCGGGCGACCCCGCGGAGCCCGGCCGGCAGCACGATCGGTGGTGGTGTCCAGGTCCGGGGCAGCGCCCGGGGGGGAGTGAGGCGCTGCCCCGGGCCTGGTGCCGCCCCACTCCTGTCGGGGGGCGGCGCCGCAGGACGACACGGCAGCGTGCCCTGCGGGGGTCGAGATCACCGCTCCTCCCGGCCCGGCTCCCGGTGCGGGCTTGCGGCGTGCCGCATCGCGGACACCGTGCCCAGCGCGCCGCACACCATTAGGGCAGCCATGGCCAGGAACGCGATCATGGTCAGCGCCCGGGGCGGATCGTGCGCAGCAGCATCGCCGCGGCCGCCGCCGTGAGCACGGCCAGCGTGCACGCGCTGGTGGCCAGGCTCAGCCACTCGCGCTCGGCGGCCTTGCTCATCCCGGTGGCGGCCGCGGCGACCGCGGCGCACATCAGCGCGCACACCGCCAGCACCCGACCCGCCGTCGCCAGCCTGGCCAGCGTCACCAGCCGCCGCACGTGCCTCCCGTGCGCGGGGTGCCGCCACGCCCCCGACGTCGCCGACCGCGCGGTCGGCGCGCCGGGCCGGGCGTGCCGCCCCGTGCGCGACGTCGCCGGACGCGCGGTCGCCGCGCCGGAACTGACGTGCCGACCGGCGGGCGGGAAGCCGTCCGGCTGCGCGGCCGCGTCGTCGTACGCCGCGTCGTAGTAGTTCAGCGCCATGCCGCACCGCCCTCGGCCCGGGCGGCGTCGGGCACGGGGCTGGTGTAGCCGCCCGACAGCACGCTGCCCATCTGCTCGCCGCCGCCGTTCGCCGAGGCGGCCGCGGCGGTGGCCGGGGTGTCGGGCCCGGCGGGGTCGGTGACGAGCTGCGCCCGCATCACGTCCTCGCGCCACTGCTCCAGGTGCGCCAGCTCGGCGCGCCGCCGGGCCGTGTACGCCTCGGCGTTCGCGAGGTCCTTGCGGATCTCGGCGATCTGCCGGGCCAGGTACTGCACCCGGTCGAATGCGCTCTCGTGGCCGGGCTGGTTGTCGGTGTTCGGGTTGTCGGTCATAGGGGGTTCCTCCTCCGGCCGGACCCAGCCCTCGGGCCCGGCGCCGGTCATCCAGATCACGTCGCGGACCGGGCGGCGCCCGCACCGGTGCTCGCGTTCTGCTCCGTTTCCTGGGCGCGGGCGAGCGCGGCCGGGTACGCCTGGGCGTACAGCCGCTTGAAGTCGCGGGGGCGCTCGCGCGACAGCAGCAACCGCGCGGTCGCCCTAGCCCCGGCCATGGCGCGGGCGCGCGCCCCGCCGGTCAGCGCCTCGACGCCGCGCGCCGCGACCTGCTCGGCGAGCAGCTCGGCGAACCGGTCGGGGAAGGCATGTGGCATCTCGGCCAGCGCATGGCGCCGCGCCGTCTGGTAGGCCCGCGTATGGGGCTGGCGGCAGTAGTCCCGCCACGCCTGCCTGCACATCGGGCACGGCTGCTCGCCGCGCTTGCGGTGCCGAATGTAGGCGGCGGTCGTGCCGCACGGCTGCAACCCGCGTGGGGGCACCGGCGCCAGCCCGAACTTGGCGAGCTCGGCCGCCAGCAGCTCGCTGTACCGGACCGGGTACAGCTCGGCCAGCCGCCGCCGGGCACGCGACTGCTCGCGCGCGTACCCCGCCGCGCGCACCTGCCGATCCCAGACCGGCGGTCGCGGCTCCTCGGCCCGGACGACCGCCAGCACCTGCGCGAACCGGTCCGGCTCCTCGACCTTCAACGCCTGCAGTGCACGCGCCCGAGCCCGGTTCCGCGGATCGGGCCGCCGCGGCGGCAGCGCCGGCCACGCCCTGCCGGTCACCGCAACCACTCCGGCAACGGCAGCTCGGCCAGTTCGGCGCGCGCCCCGGCCAGCACCTCGGCGACCACCGGCACCGGCGGCGCCTCGGCCGCCCACGCCACCAGCCACGCGTGCGCGCCGTCCAGGTCCTCGATCACCGGCGGCAGGCTGGCCGCGCCGACCGGCGGCTCGGTCGCCTGCAGATGCCGGGCCACCGCCACCGCCGCGGCGGTCATCACCGAGCACGACCGGCACCCGTCGCCAAGCGGCTCGCGGTGCCGGCCGTGCGGCAGCGGCGCCGCCGCCAGCACCGCCCCGAACACATCCGGCTGGGTCAGGGCGTAGAGCTCCGCGGCACGGGTCAGCACACCGACGGCCAGTTCGGTGGCCGCCGACGCCAGCACCGCCGGGCCGCACTCCTCGCACGCCCTCGCCCGCTCCCCGGCGGCGAACTCGCCGATGATCACGCGCGGGGCCGGGTAGCGCTTGGCGCACAGTGCGCACGCCTCGCCCATCCGCTGCGCACCGCTCATCCCGGAGGCGTCGAACACCAACGCCGCGGAGTCCATCCAGGCCACACGCGGCGCGAACGCCTCGAAGGCCATCTCGTGTACGGTCATTGCCTCACCGGTCCAATCCGGGAGCTGGGGGTATGGCGGCCGGTCCACCGCGCGGCGCGCGGGACTGGCCGGTTCACTTCCTGGACGTCGTGTTCTCGGCGCGGGACTTTCGGGCCGCCACCGACTTGCGGCTGATCCGCAGCATGTGCGCACGCCGCAGGGCCTCGGCCGCCTTCATCCGGTCCGCCTCCGACAGCCGCCCCTCGGGGTCGGCCTGCTCGGCGAACTTGGCGAGCAGGCCGTTGCGGCCGGCCTCGGTCCGCCGAGCCCGCTCGGCCGGCGTCAGCCCGGCCCACGACTCGATCGCTCCAATACGGCCCCGGATCGCGTGATCGCTCTGCCGTTCGGTCACGACGCGGCCGCCGTCTGCTCGTCGGGCATGAGCCGCTCGACATCGCACCCGTACAGACGGGCGAGCGTGTGCAGGGTCGCTTCCGAGGCGCCGACCTTTCCGAGCTCCATGCGGCAGAGGTGAGAGGCAGCGATACCGGCCTGGGCGGCCGCCTGCTTCTGGTTCAGCCCCGCGATGACCCGCTGGCGACGTAGCCGCCGGGGGTCTTGCGCGTGGCTTCGCGTCGGGGTTGCCTGTGCCATGACGACGAGATTGACAGTGATTGCTCGAAATTACAACAGAACACGGGAAGTCAAGTGCAACCAAGACCGGCAAAGCGGTTCTGACGTGCGTGATTGCTCGAAATTGCCTAGTGTTACGAGTGTCGAAGGGACGCACACGACACATGGACGAACATGCAGGCGAAGCGCCGGCACCGCCAGAAGCGCTGCTCATCCGGCGACATCGGATGGCGGCCGGCCTGACCGTGGCGGACGCCGCGGCGGCCACCGACGGCCGGGTCAGCTATCGCCGGTGGGTGCAGATCGAGCAGGGCTACGTCCTCAAGAAGGGGCAACGGCAGGCCACGAGCGGCTCCGACGCGGCGCTTGCCCATATGGCGGCGGTGGTCGGTGTCAGGCCTGGCCAGCTTCGCGAACTCGGCAAAGAGGAGGCGGCCGAGGTCCTGGCGGTGATCCTCGCCGAGCGAGCGTCCCGGGAACGTGAGCGCGAACAGCGTGACCAGGACAAAGTCCGTGAGATGGCGGACTACTTCGAGGACGATTCCGTCCCGATGGAGACTCGCCGCAAGACTGCGGAGCGGTTCTTCAAGATGCTGCCCTACTTCATCCTGGGCCAGAAGCCCCCGCAGGAGCTCCTCTCCGGCGAGGAGGAGCCACCATCCGGCAGCGACGGGACGAAACGTTCGGCTTGAAGGTTCACGACAATCATCCCGGATGGAAATTTCTTACCCTTCGCCCGTTCTTGCGGATATTGTAACCATTCGGTGACAATTCGTCATACGCCGAGGTACGTTCCCCTCGAACGCACCATCGATCAAGCGAGGGTAAGGCGGCGTATCCCCGCCATGTACCACGATCCGCCGCTCCCGCCTACCCGCGCCTGGAAGGGATGCCAGGTGAACCAAGGAACAATGATGATCATGGGCGGGGTGGCTATCGCGGCGGCGTACGAGCTCGGCCGCCGGCGACGGCTCGCGCTCACCCGGACGGCGGCCCGGCTGCAGCAGGTCGACACCACGCTGCAGGACATCCAGGCCCGCCAGACACGAATCGAGCAGACCGGCCGCTGGGTGATGCGCGAGCAGCAGCTGCAGCGGGAGGCGCTCCAGGACCTGACCAAGCACGTCGGTGAACTTCTGGAGGCGGGCGACGAGGTGATGAACGTGTACCGCAACCAGCTGCGCGCGGTCGCCGGCGCCTACGAGGCGCTCAGCACCAACCCGGACCAGATCCAGCAGGCGCGGCGTCTGCGCGACGCCCGCGGAACGCACAGCTAGGAACGCTCCACCCGGCATCCCGCTCTGCCGACCAGGCCGGGCGCGTGGCCCAGTCCCCGCCACGCGACCGGCCTGTCCATCCCAGTTCAGATCTCGTCGCCGAAGGATGTGCGGCGGTGGGCCTCCAGCGACCTGTCGGTCTCCACGATCGCTCCGTACCGGTCGGGCATCTTGTCCGACCGCCAGCCGCCCTGGTTCTTCATCGCGCCGCGGTCCAGCCCGCTGCGCTTCTGCGCGGCGGCCCAGGTGTGCCGGAACATGTGCGGATGCACGTGCTTGATCCCGGCGGCCTCGGCGCGGCGCTGCAGCATCCGGGTGATGCCGCCCTCGGTCAGTCCGCCGGGCGTCGGGTAGCGGGGCTCGCGCAGGAAGAACTCCGGGCGCGTGCGGTGCGGGTGCTTGCGGCGGGCCCGCAGGTACCGGTCGAGCGCGGCGGCCGTCTTGGCGCCGAAGGACACCGACCGCGGCCGGCGGCCCTTGCCCATCACGTACACCGTCTCCAGGTCCATGTCGATGACCGGCACCCGCTGCCCGTCGATCACGTCCGTGATCATCAGCGTGACCACCTCGTTGATCCGCAGCCCGGTGTCGGCCATCAGCCGGATGATCGCCTCGTCCCGCACTCCGTGGTAGTCCCGTGGGCTGCAGGTGCGCAGCAGGGCCCGGATCTCTCCCACGTCCAGGATCGGCGGGTGCTCCTCGGGAATGAACGGCCGGCGCATCCCGGTCATCGGGCTGACGGTGACGGGGATGTCGGGCTGCTCCACCAGCCAGTTGAAGAACACGTGCAGCGCCGACCACCTGCCGTTGACGGTGTTCGGCTTGTAGTGCCGGTGCAGATGCCCGATGAACGCCTCAAGGTGGTCGCGGCGGATGTCGGCCTCGTCCCAGACCGGCAGCCGCTCCAACAGCGCGGCCGGGCTCTCCTCGCCGGCCACGGCGTCCTCGGGCGGATAGCTCAGGAACTCGATCAGCATGGTGATCGCACGGCCGTAGGCGCGCAGGGTTTGGGAGGAGGCGTTGGCCGCCCGCAGCGACCGCAGCCAGGAGCGCCGCAGTCCTTCCAGGGTCTCGACCATCTCGTCAATCGCGTCCATGTGTCACTCCGGGGGACGGCGCGGGGCGGCCGGGAACCGCCGAGCGTTGTGGCCGGGATACCGGGGACTGGGGCGGGGGCGGGGTGCCCGGTAGTCCGGTTCAAGATCGTTGATTCGGTGGGGTTTCGGGGGATTGCCGCGAAGGGCTTCCCGCGTCACGGGGCGGATGTTATCGTGACCGCCAACGCTGTAGCCAGGGTGGCTCCATGAGACTCCCTGGATCCCCCAGGTCAAGGGAGCGTGGCTCAGGTGAATGGGCCCGCGAGTCGGTGCGGATACTGGAATGACATCACGACGGGCGAGCACGTCGGCACGCACTTCGACGCGCCGGTGCACTGGGCGACCGGCCGCGACGGGGAGGACGTCTCGCAGGTCGCGCCGCGCCGCCTCGTCGCGCCCGCCGTCGTGCTGGACGCGTCCGCGCGGGCGGCGGCCGACCCCGACTTCCTGCTGGAGATCGACCACGTGCGGGAGTGGGAGAAGGCGCACGGCCCGCTGCCCGACGGCGGCTGGCTCCTCTACCGCACCGGCTGGGACGCCCGTTCCGGCGGTCAGGAGGAGTTCCTCAACGCCGACGAGGACGGCCCGCACACGCCGGGCATCTCCGCGAGCTGCGCCCGCTGGCTCGCCGAGGAGACGCCGCTGCTCGGCCTCGGCGTCGAGACGGTC
Organism: Actinomadura sp. J1-007; assembly: GCF_009793335.1. Taxonomy (GTDB): domain Bacteria; phylum Actinomycetota; class Actinomycetes; order Streptosporangiales; family Streptosporangiaceae; genus Spirillospora; species Spirillospora yumaensis. The sequence goes on from NZ_WING01000002.1 coordinate 1,325,719, forward strand.
GGCACCGACGCGGGCGCGGCGCACTCGTTCGACCCGCCGTTCCCGTGCCACTCCTACTTCCTCGGCGCGGGCAAGTACGGCCTCACCCAGCTCCAGAACCTGGAGCGGCTCCCGGCGCGCGGCGCGGTCCTCGTCGCGTCGCCGCTGCCGATCGTCGGCGGCTCGGGCAGTCCCGCCCGCGTCCTCGCCCTGGTCGAACGGTGAGCGCGGTGGACGCCGGAGGCGGGGAAGGCGCGGGCCGGGGGAGCGCGGTGAACGTCGCGGAGGCCGTCGGCACGGCCCTGGCCCGGCTCGGCGCCGACACCGTGTTCGGGGTGGTCGGCAGCGGCAACTTCCACGTCACCAACGCGCTCGTCGCGGCGGGCGCCCGGTTCGTCGCGGCCCGGCACGAGGGCGGCGCGGCGACGATGGCCGACGCGTACGCGCGGGTGAGCGGCGGCCTCGGCGTGCTGTCGGTGCACCAGGGGCCGGGGCTCACCAACGCCCTCACCGGGATCACCGAGGCCGCCAAGAGCCGCACCCCGCTGCTGGTGCTCGCCGGGGAGGTCGCCGCCGCCGCGGTCCGGTCCAACTTCCGGGTCGACCAGGCCGCGCTCGCCGCCGCCGTGGGCGCCGTCCCCGAGCGGATCCACTCCCCGGAGACGGCCCTCGCCGACGTCGCGCGCGCCTGCCGCACCGCCGTCGCCGAGCGCCGCACCGTGCTGCTCGGCCTGCCGCTGGACGTGCAGGCCGCCGAGCACGCGGGCGCGGCGGTGCCCGCCCGCGACCGCGCGCTGCGGCCCCCGCCCGTTCCGCCGCCCGGTCCCGCGCCCGCGCGGATGTCGGTGCCGCTGCTGCCCGACCCGTCGCCCACGGCCGTCGCCCGGTTCGCCGACGCGCTCGCCGCCGCGCGACGGCCCGTGTTCGTCGCCGGGCGCGGGGCGCGCCTCGCCGGGGCCCGCGAGCCCCTGCGCGCCCTCGCCGAACGGTGCGGCGCGCTGCTCGCGACGTCCGCCGTGGCGCGCGGGCTGTTCGCGGGCGACCCGTTCGACCTGGACGTCAGCGGCGGGTTCGCCACGCCCACCGCCGCCGAGCTGATCGCCGGCGCGGACCTGCTCGTCGGGTGGGGCTGCTCGCTCAACATGTGGACGCTGCGGCACGGCAACCTCGTCGCGAAGGACGCGACGGTCGTCCAGGTGGACGTGGACGCCCGCGCGCTCGGCGCGCACCATCCGGTCGACCTCAGCCTGATCGGCGACGCGGCGTCCACCGCGCACGCCGTCGAGGCCGAGCTGGCGTCCCGGGGCCACGCGGCCACGGGCCTGCGGACGCCGGAGGTCGCGGCCCGCCTCGCCGCCCGGCGGCGCTGGCGCGACCACCCCTACGACGAGCACCCCGACGCGGCGGACGGCACGCGGATCGACCCGCGCACCCTCACGATCGCGCTCGACGACCTGCTCCCGCGCGAACGGACCGTCGCCGTCGACTCGGGCAACTTCATGGGCTACCCCGCCATGTTCCTCGACGTGCCCGACGCGGACGGGCTGGTGTTCACCCAGGCGTTCCAGTCGGTCGGGCTCGGCCTCGCCACCGCGATCGGCGCCGCCGTCGCCCGCCCGGACCGGCTGACGGTCGCGGCGCTCGGCGACGGCGGGGCGCTGATGGGCGCGGCCGAGCTGGAGACCGCCGTCCGCCTGGGCCTCGGCCTGCTCGTCGTGGTGTACGACGACGAGGCGTACGGCGCGGAGGTCCACCACTTCGGGCCGGACGGGCACCCGCTCGACGCCGTCCGGTTCCCCGCCGCCGACCTCGCCGCGATCGGCCGGGGGTACGGCTGCGAGGCCGTCACGGTGCGGTCCCCCGACGACCTCGCGGCCGTCGGGGCGTGGCTCGCCGGGCCCCGCGACCGGCCGCTGGTCGTACACGCCAAGGTCTCCCGCGACCGTCCCGCCTGGTGGCTGGAGGAGGCGTTCCGCGGCCACTGACGGCGGGCACCGAGGGCGACGGCGCGGGACGGTTCTTCGGCCGGGCCCGACACCCGCCCGGCCTGCGCGCGGTGCCCTCGACGAGGATCAGCCGGCAGGGACGGGGGCCAGGCGGTAGCCGTTCCCGTGCTGTACCACTCGCCCGGCCGTGGGCGGCGGGAAGTGCGTGCCCAGGACGAGGGCGCCGGTGCCCGCGAGCGAGGCGAACAGCCGGCGCCGGGTGGCCTCGGACTGCTCGGGGTCGATGTCGACGCAGGCGCCGATGGCGGGGTGAGCGAGCTGGACTGGGTGGTGGACGCAGTCGCCCGTGATGAGCGCCGTCTCGCCGCCGCTGGTCAACTCGACGGCGACGTGGCCGGGCGTGTGGCCGGGCGTGGGCAGCAGCCGCAGTCCCGGCATGATCTCGGCGCCTTCGGCGGGGACGTCGATGAGGTCGAGCAGGCCCGCCCGCTCGACGGGGACCACGGAGTCGTCGAACATGCCTCGGCGCGGCTCGTCCATGTCGTAGTCGGCCCAGAACTCCCGCTCGGTGCGGGACGTCACGTGGCGGGCGTTGCGGAAGGTGGGCGCCCATGCCCCGTTCACCTCCCGCGTGTTCCACCCGACGTGGTCGGTGTGCAGGTGGGTGAGGAGGACGAGGTCGACGGAGTCGGGCGGGAAACCGGCCGCGTCCAGGTTGTCCAGGTAGCCGGTGCTGAGGTCGTGCCAGGCCGGGTTGGCGCGCGTCTTGCCGTTGCCGATCGCGGTGTCGACGAGGACCCGCACGCCGTCCTTCTCGAACGCGAAGCTGTGGCTGTGCAGGAGCGGGACGCCGTCCGCGTCGGCGAAGCCCGGGCGCAGCCACTCCTCCCGTCCCACCACGTCCGGGTGGCGCCGGGCAGCAGCCAGGAGCCGGTCGCCGGGGGCAGGAGCACCTCGTCGACGCGGTGGACGGTGACGTCGCCCACCGTCCAGGAGGGGGCGGTGGTGTTCGAGGCGGTGCGCATGTCGTGCCGCTCCTTTGCTGATCGTGTGCGTGGTGTCCGGTCCGCTCATGCGTGCGCGCCGGCCGCGCGGTGGGCCCGGGCGCGGCCGGTGAGAGGGGACCCGGACGGCCGGAACGCCGATCCGGGCGCGGTGCGAACGCGCGGCGTGGGACCCGGCGTGGGGCCCGGCGCGGGACATGAAGCTCCTCTCGCTTAACGCAATCCGTTTGCGTTAATTCACCGTAGGTCGTACCGTCCATAAACGCAAACGGTTAGCGTTAAGTGCGCCGGCCCGGCACGCCGCGCTCCGGCGGCGGCACGGCCGGGTCCCTCCAACCGACACCCGAAGGGACGTCCATGTCCGCTGCCGAACTCACGCCTCCGGAGGCCGCCCGCCTGGCCGCCCGCGCGGGCCTGCCGCTCGACGAGGTCCGCCACGCGGGAGTGGCGGCCACCGCCGACCACATCCATTCCGTCGTGTCCGTCCTCCGGGAACTGGACTTCGGCGACACCCCGCCCGCCTTCGCCTTCCGCGCGGCGGACGGCGCGGGGAAGACAGCACACGGAAGGTGAACACCGATGCGTCCGTCTGACCTGACTCTCGCCGAAGCCTCGGCCGCGATCCGGGAACGCCGCGTCTCCCCCGTGGAGCTGGTCGACTCCGTCCTCGACCGCATCGACCAGGTGGAGCCCCGCCTCGGCGCCTACACGGCGGTCTGGGCGGACCGGGCGCGCCGGGCGGCCCGCGACGCCGAACGCGAGATCGCCGCCGGCCGGGTCCGCGGCGCGCTGCACGGCGTCCCGGTGGGCCTGAAGGACCTCATCGACGTCGCCGGTACGGCCACCACCGCGAGTTCCAAGGTGCGCACCGACCACCGCGCCGGTTCGAACAGCGCCGTGGCCGCCCGGCTGGCGGCGGCCGGGGCGGTCCTCATCGGCAAGACCCACACGCACGAGTTCGCCTACGGCCTGACGACGCCGCAGACCCGCAACGCCTGGGACCGGGGGCGCGTCGCCGGCGGTTCCAGCGGCGGCTCCGCCGTCGCCGTCGCCGCGGGCGCCGCCACGTTCGCGCTCGGCACCGACACCGGCGGCTCGGTCCGCGTGCCCGCCTCGCTCAACGGGGTGGTCGGCCTCAAGCCCACCTACGGCCTCGTCCCGCGCCACGGCGTCACGTCGCTGTCCTGGTCGCTGGACCACGTCGGCACGATCACGCGCACGGTCGAGGACGCCTCGCTCGTCCTGCCCGTCCTGGCCGGGCACGACCCCGGGACCCGGCGTCCCGGCCCGGCCGCCCTCGGCCGGGCGCGGCGGCCGACCTGTCCGGGCTGCGCGTCGGTGTGCCCCGCAACCACTACTTCGAACACGTCGATCCGGTCGTGGAGGCCGCGGTCCGCACGGCCATCGACCGGCTCGCGGACCTCGGCGCGCGCCTCGTCGAGGTCGAGATCCCGATGGCCCGCTACGTCCAGGCCGTCCAGTGGGGCCTGATGGTCCCCGAGGCCACCGCGTACCACGAGCGCACCCTGCGGGCCGCGCCGGACCTGTACGGGGCGGACGTCCGCGCGCTGCTCGAAGCCGGTGAGCTGATGTCCGCCGGGGACTACCTGCGCGCCCAGCGGGCCCGGACCCTGATGCGGGAGTCCTGGTCGCGCCTGCTCGCCGAGGTCGACGCGATCGCCGCCCCGGCGGTCCCGGTGGCCGCGGTGCCGGCCGGGCAGGAGACGGTCACCTGGCCCGACGGCACGGTGGAGAGCGTCTCCGACGCCTACGTCCGGCTGTCCGCCCCCGCCAACATCACCGGTGTCCCGGCGCTGTCCGTCCCGGTCGGCCACGACGCGGAGGGCATGCCGATCGGCATGCAACTGCTCGGCCGCCCCCTCGCCGAGGACCTGCTCCTGCGGGTCGGGCACGCCTACGAGCTGATCCGTCCGGCCCACGGACTCGCCCCGGTGGCGTGAGCCGTGCGGCCGGCCCCGCTTCTAAGGCAATCCCTTTGCTTTAAGATGGCGGCATGAGCCGTAGACCGATGGTGCGCCCGGGCGGGCGCAGTGCCCGGGTCCAGAGGTCGGTGCACGAGGCGGTACGCGACCTGACCGCGGAGTCGGGCCGGGACGCCCTGACCGTCCCGCTCATCGCGGCACGGGCCGGAGTCACCCCGTCCACGATCTACCGGCGGTGGGGCGACCTCCAGGAACTGCTGTCGGACGTCGCCGTCGAACGGCTCCGCCCCGAGGCCCCTCCGGAGGACCGGGGCTCCCTGGCCGACGACCTGACGTCCTGGGCCGAGCTCTTCCTCGACGAGATGGCCTCGCCCGCGGGCCGCGCGTACATCCGCGACGCCCTGCTCGGCGACCCGGACGGCAGCAACGCCGGACAGTGCTCCGCCTACGCCGCCGAGCAGATCGACGCCGTCCTCTCCCGCGCCGCCGACCGCGGGGAGAAGACGCCCGAGGTTGAGATGGTCATCGACCGCGTCGTCTCGCCCATCATGTACCGCATCCTCTTCCGCCCCACAGGGCTCGACGCCGCCTACGCGCGCCGCCTCACCGCGGAGGTCCTCGACGACGGCCGGTGACGTCCGTCCCGGACTGCTCGGCTCCTCCCACCGCGTGCGGCGGCGCGGCAGCCGGGCGGCGAACACGTACGCCGGCAGGAACCGCCCGGCCGGGCCGCAGCGCGACCGACGCGATGCCCGTCGCCATCACGGCGGCCGCCCGCCGCTGGGGTGAGCCGCCCGCCCGTCACCGGATCCATGCCCGGGATCATCGACGGCGCCCGCGGCCCCGCGCCGTCCGGACGCGCGCGCCGTGCCGACGCTTCGCCGGGCGCGGGCGGAGATTGTCGGCGTTCTGAGGTTGACCGGCCGGTAACCGCTCCTTACGTTCGCGGCAGATGTGGCACGCGCCACAGCGCCGAGGAGGAGAGATGGCCGAACGGCTGAGACCCCCGGAACTCGTCAGGGAGATGGCCGCGGAGTTCGCGGGCACGATGATCCTCATCCTGTTCGGGGTGGGGGTGGTCGCCCAGGTCGCGGCGGGCGGCATCGGCGACCACGACAGCATCGCCTGGGCCTGGGGCATCGGCGTCGCCCTCGGCGTGTACGTCTCGGCACGGATCAGCGGCGGCCACATCAACCCCGCCGTCACGTTCGCGCTCGCGGTGTTCAGGGGCTTCCCGTGGCGCAAGGTCGGGCCGTTCTGGCTCGCGCAGACCGCCGGCGCGTTCGCCGCCGCGCTGATCGTCCGGTGGAACTACACCGAGGTGCTCGCGAAGGCCGATCCCGGCCACACCATCAAGACCCAGGGCGTGTTCTCGACGCTGCCCGGGAACGGAACGCTCCCGGTGAGCACCTGGGGCGCGCTGCGCGACCAGGTCATCGGCACCGCGATCCTGCTGTTCATCGTGCTGGCCCTCACCGACCTGCGCAACGCGCCGCCGCTGGCGAACCTCACCCCGGTCGTCATCGGCCTGCTCGTCGTCGCGATCGGGATGGCGTGGGGCACCGACGCCGGGTACGCGATCAACCCGGCGCGCGACTTCGGCCCGCGCCTCGCGCAGTTCATCACCGGGTACGGAGGGGCCTGGCGCGACCAGAACGGCGACCTGTACTTCTGGGTGCCGATCATCGGCCCGCTCGTCGGCGGCGTGGTCGGCGCGGGCCTCTACCTCGGGCTCATCGGCCGTAACATCCCCGAGGTGGACCGCGAGGCCGAGGCGGCCGGACGCAAGCCCGAGTACGACGTGTCCTGACTCCCGGACGTGTCCCCGACCCCCCAGCGTAAGGAGTGAGCGGCATGGCCGACTTCGTCGGAGCGCTCGACCAGGGCACGACCAGCACCCGTTTCATGGTGTTCGACCACGGCGGGAACGAGATCGCCCGCCACCAGCTCGAACACCAGCAGATCCTGCCCCAGGCCGGATGGGTCGAGCACAATCCCACCGAGATCTGGGAACGCACCCGCGCGGTCATCCAGTCCACCCTCACCAAAGCGAATCTCACCCACACCGACCTGGCCGCGCTGGGCATCACCAACCAGCGCGAGACCACCGTGGTGTGGAACCGCCGCACCGGCCGCCCGTACTACAACGCGATCGTGTGGCAGGACACCCGCACCGACCGCATCGCCTCCGCCCTGGACCGCGACGGCCGCGGCGACACCATCCGGCACCGGGCCGGTCTCCCGCCCGCGACGTACTTCTCCGGCGGGAAGGTGCAGTGGATCCTGGAGAACGTCGACGGCGTCCGCGAGGCCGCGGAGGCGGGCGAGGCCGTCTTCGGCAACATCGACACGTGGGTGCTGTGGAACCTCACCGGCGGCCCCGACGGGGGCGTGCACGTCACCGACCCCACCAACGCCTCCCGCACCATGCTGATGGACCTGGAGACCCTCGACTGGGACGACCAGCTCCTGTCGTTCTTCGGCATCCCCCGCGCCATGCTCCCGACGATCCGCCCCTCGTCGTCCCCGGACCCGTACGGCGTCACGCGGGCGGACGGGCCGCTCGGGGAGAGGTGCCGTTGAGCGGCGACCTGGGCGACCAGCAGGCCGCCACGGTGGGCCAGGTGTGCTTCGCGCCCGGCGAGGCCAAGAACACCTACGGCACCGGCAACTTCCTGCTCCTCAACACCGGCGAAGAACTCGTCCGCTCCAAGGCGGGGATGCTGACCACCGTCTGCTACCGCTTCGGCGACCAGGCTCCGGTGTACGCCCTGGAAGGCTCGATCGCCGTCACCGGATCGGCCGTGCAATGGCTGCGCGACCAGCTCGGCATCATCTCCGGCGCCGCCCAAAGCGAATCCCTCGCCGCACAAGTAGAAGACAACGGCGGCGTCTACTTCGTCCCCGCGTTCTCCGGGCTGTTCGCACCGTACTGGCGCTCCGACGCCCGCGGCGCCATCGTCGGTCTCTCGCGCTACAACACCAACGCGCATCTGGCGCGGGCGACGCTGGAATCCATCTGCTACCAGAGCCGCGATGTGGTGGAGGCCATGCGCGAGGACTCGGGCGTCTCGCTGGACGTGCTCAAGGTCGACGGCGGCGTCACCGCCAACGAACTGTGCATGCAGATGCAAGCCGACATCCTCGGCGTCCCCGTCTCCCGCCCCGTCGTCGCCGAGACCACCGCCCTCGGCGCCGCCTACGCCGCCGGCCTCGCCGTCGGCTTCTGGAACGACACCGACGAACTACGCCAGAACTGGAACGAGGACAAGCGCTGGTCGCCGGAGTGGTCGCAGGACCAGCGCGAGACGGGCTACGCGGCCTGGAAGAAGGCCGTCGAACGCACCCTCGGGTGGGTCGACGTCGACTGACCGTTCACAGGGCCCGCGCCCCGGACGCCGGGACGGCCCGGTCCGTGCCGGTTTCCGGGGGCGTGGTCCGTATCTTCCGCCATGGCCGGAGATGATCTAGAGTCCGCCGGGACAGCGTCGTCCAGGCCGCCGCAAACCCCCCGCGGCGGCCCGCTCGCGAGAGGAACCCTCCATGACACGACGACTCGCCGGACTCGCCCTCGCCGCCGTGACCGGCGGCACGGCGCTCGCCGCCGCCGGAACCGCCCAGGCCGCGCCCGCCGCGCCCGCCGCACCCGCCCCGCCCGCCGCCCCGGCGCCCGCCAAGCAGGCGAAAGAGGTGGACTTCACCGGCATCGTCGCGCTCAGCAACTGCTCGGGCTCCCTCGTGCGCGGCCCGCGCTCCCGCGACACCGACCGCGCCCTCGTCATGACGAACGGCCACTGCCTGGAGTCCGGCATGCCGAAGGCCGGGCAGGTCATCGTCGACCAGCCGTCCACCCGCACGTTCAAGCTGCTCGACCCGACGGGCAAGAAGGAGCTCGGCACGCTGCGGGCCACCAACGTCGAGTACGCCACGATGACCGACACCGACGTCACGGTCTACAAGCTCGACAGCACCTACCGGCAGATCCGCAAGGCGTACGGCATCCCGGCGCTGCGGCTGTCGGCGGCCAAGCCGCGGGTCGGGACCGAGATCCGGATCGTGTCCGGCTACTGGAAGACGATCTACGGCTGCAAGACCGACGGCGAGATCTACCGCCTGCGCGAGGGCGAGTGGACCTGGAAGGACTCCATCCGGTACGCGCCCGAGTGCCAGACGATCCACGGCACGTCCGGGTCCCCGATCATCGACGTGCGGTCCCGGCACATGGTCGGGATCAACAACACCGGCAACGACGACGGCGAGCGCTGCACGCTCAACAACCCGTGCGAGGTCGACCGGAAGGGCAACATCACCGTCCGGCACGGCATCCACTACGGCCAGCAGACGTACCTGCTCGCCCGCTGCCTGACCCGCGGCAACGACGTGCGGCTCGACCGGCACTGCCGCCTGCCCCGCCCCGCCGCGAAGTGACCCCCGCCCCGGCACGGCACCCCCGGCGCCCTCCGGCGTACGTGAGGGCCCGCTAGCCGGGGCGCGTCCGCGAGCGCCGCCGCGAAGGAACGGGCCGGGCGTCGCGGTGGGCCGGCGCGAACCCCGCGCCGGCCCACCGCTCGGCCCCCGCCCGCCAGGCCCCGCCGGGCCTCGCCTGGCCGGCCCGTTCACCCGTCGGGGCGGCGGGACGGTCCTCCTCAAGGCGCTGTCCGGGGCGGCCCGGCTCGGTGAGGGCGTGCCCGACCTGCGGCGACTCGGCCGGGTGGACGGTCCGTTCGGTCGGACCCCCGGTCCGCCGGTCCCGGATTCGCGGCATGGACGGCCGTCACGTGGGCAGGTTCGGCGGGACGAACGCGTGAGGGGGTACGCACGATGCGTGTTCTGGTGACGGGCTGGCCGAGTTTCGTCCACGGCGAGGCCACCGCGGGGACGTGCTGGCGATGGAGGCGGTCCGCGAGGCGCTCGCGGGGGAGGGGATCGCCTGCGAGACGGCGTGGAGCCCGGTGTTCCGCCCGGACGGGCTCAGCCTGGACCGGGCCGATCCCGAGCGCTACACCCATCTGGTGTTCGCGTGCGGGCCGCTGCACGGCGACCAGGTCGTCTCGCTGCACCGGCGGTTCGCCCGCTGCCAGCGGGTCGCGGTGGGCGTGTCGGTGATCGACCCGGACGATCCGGCGGTGACGGGCTTCCACGCCGTCCTGCCGCGCGACGCGCCGGGCGCGCCGCCGCGCCGCGACCTGTCCGCGGCGCCCGCCCAGACCGGCCCGGAGCCCGACGTCGTCGGCGTCGTCCTCGCGCCGGGGCAGGGCGAGTACGGGGCGCGGGGCCGGCACGCCCGGATCGAGGACCAGCTCACGTCCTGGCTGCGCACCCGCGGCTGCGCGCGGGTGCCGCTCGACACCCGGCTCGACCCGCGCGACTGGCGGCACCCCGCCGGCCCCGAGGAGCTGGAGGCGGTGATCAGGCGGCTGGACCTGGTGGTCACGACCCGCCTGCACGGCCTGGTCCTCGCGCTGCGCAACGGGGTGCCCGCGCTCGCCGTCGACCCGGTCGGCGGCGGCGCGAAGGTCACCGCGCAGGCGCGCGCCTGGGACTGGCCCGCGATCATCACCACCGGCGCCGCGGACGCCCCGCCCTACCTGGACCCGGCCGAGCTGATCAGGCACTGGGAGTGGTGCCTGTCGCCGGAGGGCGCGGCGTGGGCGGCGCGGGCGTTCCCGCTGCCCGAGCTGGTCAGGGGGCTGAGGGAGATCGTCGGTAACGGATCGCTCGCGGCACGTTAGCGGCCCCGGTGATCGGGCAGGGTCCCCCACTCGGACGGACCAGAGCGAGAAGGGAGCGGCCGTCATGAGGTACGAGGAGTTCATCGGCCAGGTGCAGAACCGCGCCCGCCTCTCGGGGCTGGGGGACGCGGAGCGCGCCTCCCGCGCGACGCTGGAGACGCTCGGCGAACGGGTGCCCGAGGGCCTCGCCGACAACCTCGCGGCGCAACTTCCGCACGAGATCGGGGAGCATCTGCGCCGCACCGAGGTGTACGGGGGCCTGGGCAGCGGAGAGCGGTTCGGCAGGCACGACTTCGTCGAGCGCGTCGGCGCCCGCGCGGGCGTGGACGACGCCGAGGCGGCGTTCATCGCGCGCGTGGTGCTGGAGGTGACCGACGAGGCCACCGGCGGCGGCATCGGCAAGAAGGTCGGCGAGGCGCTGCCGGAGGACATCCGCGAGCTCGCCACGGCGGGCAGCAGGGGAGGCGTCGACTGACCGCCTGACGGCGGGCGGCCCGTACCCGGCGCCCGCCGCCGGACCCGCCGATGGGGGCCCCTCGCCCGGGGCCCCCATCGGCGTGCCCGGCGGGTCAGGCGGTCCGCGCCAGGCCGAGCTCGCGCTCGAACCATTCCGCGGTGGCGCGCAGGCCCTGCTCGGCGGGCACCTCGGGCTTCCAGCCGAGCACGTCCCCGGCGAGGGACGTGTCCGGGCGGCGCACCGCCGGGTCGTCGGCCGGGCGGTCGATGAACCGCAGGTCCGACCGCGCCCCGGTCAGCCGGATCACCAGCCGCGCCAGGTCGGCCATCGTCATCTCGTCCGGCCCGCCGATGTTCATCGGCCCCGGATGGTCCGACAGCGCGAGGTCCAGGATGCCGCGCACGGTGTCGTCCACGTAGCAGATCGAGCGGGTCTGCTCGCCGTCGCCGGTGACGGTCAGCGGCTCGCCCCGCAGCGCCTGGCGCAGGAACGTCGGGATCGCGCGGCCGTCGTCGGGGCGCATCCGCGGCCCGTAGGTGTTGAAGATCCGCACGATGGCGGCGTCCAGGCCGCGCGAGTGCCGGAACGCCGACGTCAGCGCCTCCCCGAACCGCTTGGCCTCGTCGTACACGCTGCGCGGGCCGACCGGGTTGACGTTCCCCCAGTACGACTCGGGCTGCGGGTGGACGAGCGGGTCGCCGTACACCTCCGAGGTGGAGGCCAGCAGGAACCGGGCGCCGTGCCGTTCGGCCAGGTCCAGCGCGTGCCGGGTGCCCTGGCTGCCGACCTCCAGCGTCTGGATCGGGTAGCGCAGGTAGTCGGCCGGGGACGCGGCCGACGCCAGGTGGAACACGTAGCCGACCGGGACCGGCAGCCGCACCGGCTCGGTCAGGTCATGCCTCAGGAACCTGAAGTCCCTGCGCCGGGTCAGGTGCGCGACGTTGCGCGCCGTCCCGGTCAGCAGGTTGTCCAGGCAGATGACCGAGATGCCCCGCTCCAGCAGGGCCTCGCACAGGTGGGAGCCGAGGAAGCCCGCGCCTCCGGTCACCACGGCGCGCCGATGTCTCATGTCGTCCTCCTTGCGGTCCTGGTGGGTCCTCCGGCGCGGGACCGCGTCCCGCCCCCGTCAGCGCCCGCGCCGCCGTGTCGGCGACCCGGGCGACGCAGATCTCCAGCAGCCCGGGGTCGGGGGCGGCCCCGTGCGGGTCGCCGTGCCGCCCCGCCCACAGCACCCGGTGCTCGCGGCGCTCGGGCGGCGGGCCCCACAGCCCCGGCGCGACCGGGCCGAACAGCAGCACCGAGGGGGTGCCGTACGCGGTCGCGAGATGCCCCGTGCCGGTGTCTCCGCAGACCACCAGGCGGGCGCCGGCGACGAGCGCGGCGAGTTCGAGCGGCCCGGTACGGCCCGACAGGTCGTCGGACGGGTCGAGCCCCGCCGCGGCGGTGACGGCCCCCGCCACCTCGGTCTCGTCCGGCCCGCCGGTCACCACGACGTGCTCGCCGCGCTCGCGGAGGCCCGCGGCGACCGCCGCGTACCGTTCGGCGGGCCAGCGGCGGGCGGGCGAGCCGGCGCCCGGATGGACGACCACCGCGCCGGGCGCGGGCGACGGGACCGGCGGCGCGGGCAGGTCCAGTTCGCGGGGGTCGGCGTCGAACCCGTACGCGGCGACGAGCCGGCACCAGCGTTGCACCTCGTGCTCGTCCGGCTCCCACGGCGGGCCTTCGGAGCCGAGGACGGACGGGTGCGCGAAGGCGAGGAGGCGGCCGGGCCCGAGCGCGCGCAGCACGCGGTGGCTGCGCGGCCCGCGCCCGTGCAGGTTGACGGCCAGTTCGAGGGGGCCGCACGGCGGCAGGGGGTCCAGGCCGGACGCGGGCAGCACGTCGTCCACCGCGCCGGTCAGCAGCGCGAGCGGCGCGAGGGCGCGCGGCGCGGCCAGCGTGATCCGCCGGCCGGGCAGGCCCCGCCGCAGCGCCCGCAGCGCCGGGACGGCGGTGAGCAGGTCGCCGAGGCCGAGCGCCCGCAGCACCAGCGCCCGCGGCGCGTCCGGCCCGCGCCCGGGTCCCCGCGCGGCTCCGGCTCGCGGCCCCCGCGCGGCTCCGGATCCGGTCCGGTCACGGCCACGACGGCTCGCGGGACGGGCAGACGACCATCTCGCGCACCTCGCAGCCCGGAGGCTGCGCGAGCGCGAACGCGACGGCCGCCGCGACGTCCTCGGGCTTGTTGAGCTGCGCGTCCGAGCCGGGCTTGTACTGCTCGTCGCGCCCGTCGAAGAACGCGGTGTCCATGCCGCCGGGCACGAGCATCGTCACGCCGATCCGCCCGGCCAGCTCGATCGCGAGCGCGCGGCTGAACCCGACCACCCCGAACTTGGACGCGCAGTACGCGGTGGCGTCGCTGAGCGCCCGGAGCCCGAGCGTGGACGCGCACGTGACGATCCGGCCGTTCGGCGCGTGCTCCAGGAACGGCAGCGCGGCGCGCACGACCGCGGCGGTGCCGAGCAGGTTGACCTGCACGACCCGGTCCCAGTCCTCGGCGGGGACGTCGCCGAGCCGCCCGCACGAGTCGATCCCCGCGGCGGTCACGACGGCGTCGAGGCCGCCCGCGCCGCGCGCGAGGGTGTGCACGGCGCGTTCGGTGCACTGCCGGTCGGCGAGGTCGGCCTGGACGCTCGGCACGTCCTCCTTGGGCGGATGCAGGTCGAGGACGAGGGGGAGCCGCCGTCGTCCGCGATCCGCCGCGCGATGGCCGCGCCCAGCCCGGACGCTCCGCCGGTGACGAGCACGTTCATGATCCGATTCCCTTCGTGGTGGACAGCAGGCGGGTGGTCGAGCGGCCTTCGAGGAACGGCAGCAGCACGACCTCCCCGCCGTACGAGCGGACGACCTCGGCCTCGGGCAGGGGCGTGCCGGCGTAGTCGGCGCCCTTCACCCACACGTCGGGCCGCAGCCGTTCCAGCAGCGGGCCCGGGGTGTCGTCGTCGAAGACGACGGCGGCGTCGACGTCGGCGAGGGCGCGCAGCACCCGGACCCGGTCCGCGGCCGGGGTGACCGGCCGCTCGGGGCCCTTGCGGCGGCGTACCGAGGCGTCGGAGTTCACGCAGACGACCAGGCAGTCGCCCAGCCGCCGCGCCTGGTGGAACAGGTTCACGTGGCCCGCGTGCAGCAGGTCGAAGCAGCCGCCGGTCGCGACGACCGTCCCGCCGGAGCGCCGGGTCCGGTCGACGGCGGCCCACGCGTCCTCGCCGCGCGCCGGGCCGGGGTTCGGCGGCTTGGACTCGGCGAACCGGGCGGCGACCCCCGTCGCGGCGCCCGCGCCGACGAAGTCCGACGCCTCCCGCACGCCCTCGTCCACCGCGGACGTCAGCGGTCCGCCCTCGGCGAGGACCTGGGTGGCGCGGGCGGCGAAGCTGTCGCCCGCGCCGCAGGTGTCGCCGGGCGAGGCGGGCTCGGCGGGCGCGAGGAACGGCGTGGCGGGCCCGTGGCACAGCAGCGCGCCGCGCTCCCCGAGCGTCACCGCGACCGCCTCCAGGCCCCACGCCTCGGCGAGGAACCGCCCCGGTGGCCCGCCGCCGACAGCCCGCAGCCGGCGATCTCCGAGCCGTTCTCGTCGGCGAGGCGGGTCAGCTCGTTCTCGTTCGGGGTGAGCAGGTGCGTGCCCGGGACGGGCAGCTCCCCGCGCGGGTGCGGGTCCCACACGACCGGCGCGGCGCCCGCGGCCTCCTGGAGCAGCGGCCGGACGGCCGCGTGCCGGGTCACGCCGCGGCCGTAGTCGGAGACCAGCACCGCGGCCGCCGCCGCCACCGCCTCGGTGACGCGCGGCCCGAGCGGGCCGTCCAGGGCGCGGCCCTCCCCGATGTCGATGCGGACGACCGGCTGCCCCTCCGCCTGCACGCGCAGCTTGCAGGGCGTCCCGCCGTGCAGGTGGAACGCGGCGACCTCCAGGTGCGGCTCCAGCATGGCCCGCAGCCGGCGCGCGGGCTCGTCGTCGGCGAGCGCCGTCACCAGGACGACCTCGCGGCCCCCCGCGGCGGCGAGCAGCGCCGCGAGCGCCGCCCCGCCGGGACGGGCCCGCTCCTCGGCCTGCTCGACCACCGGGACGGGCGCGTCCGGGCAGAGCCGGCTGCTGCTGCCGACGACGTCGATGTCCAGCAGCGAGTCGCCGACCACCACCAGCGGCGCCGTCATCGGGCCACCCCCGGCGCCGGGGCGAGGCTGTCGTCGATCGCCCCGCACAGCAGGTGCACCGCGGCGAGGTGGATCTCCTGGACGGTGGAGGTCGCCTCGGCGTCCACGGTGATCGCGTCGTCGCACGCCTCGCTGAGCGGGTTCGGGCCCGGCCCGGTGATCGCCCAGGCGGTGACGCCGACCCGCCGCGCCAGCCGGGCCGCCGCGATCACGTTCGCGCTGCGCCCGCTGGTCGACAGGCACACCAGCACGTCGCCGGGGCGGCCGTGCGCCCGCACCTGCCGTGCGAACACGTCCGCCGCGCCGTAGTCGTTGCCGATCGCGGTGACCGCCGAGGTGTCGCCGTGCAGCGGCAGCGCCGAGAACGGGCGGCGCTCGTCCTCGAACCGGCCGACCAGCTCGGCCGTCAGGTGCTGCGCCTCGGCGGCGCTGCCGCCGTTGCCGCAGGCGAGCAGCCGGCCGCCCGATTCGAGGACGTCCGCGAGCCGCCGCCCCCAGCCGCCGATCGTCGGCGTCCAGGCGCGGAAGCGCAGCGCGGCGTCGGCGAGCGCCTCCAGCCGGTCGGCGCGCGCGGCCGCCGCCGCGGCCGCGGTCCGGCCGGCGGCGCCGGCCGTGCCGGGCCTCGCGGTTCCGGTTCTAGCCGTGGTGGCCGTCATGCTCTCTCCCCCCGTCCTCGCGTCCTTGCTCGGTCGTGCCGTTCCGCGCGCTCACGCGGCCACCCCCTGCGGGACGGCGACGCTCGCGTAGACGGCGAGCGTGTCGCGGGCGACCCGCTCCCACGAGTAGCGGGAGCGGGCGCGGGCCGCTCCGGCCGAGCCCATCCCCGCGCGCAGCACCGGGTCGGCGAGCAGCGCCCTGATCCGGTCGGCGGCCTCGCGCGGGTCGCGGGGCCGGACGTGCGCGCCGGTGATCCCGTCCACGACGGTGTCGAGGTGCCCGCCGACGCCGGTCGCGACGACGGGCGCGCCGCAGGCCATGGCCTCCAGCGGCACCATGCCGAACGGCTCGTACCAGGGCAGCGTGACGACCAGGTCGGCGGAGCGCAGCAGCCCCGGCGCGTCCGCGCGGCCGACGCGGCCGGTGAACGCGACCCGGTCCGCCACCCCGGCGGCGCGGGCGACGGCCGCCAGCCGCGCCATCTCCGGGTCGGCGCCCAGCGCGTCGCGGGGCGGCCCGCCCGCCGCCACCAGCTCGGCGCCCGGCACCCCGGCCAGCGCCTCGATCGCGGTGTCCACGCCCTTGCGCTCGACCATCCGCGACAGAACGACGATCCGGTGCGGCGCGCCGTCCCGGCCCCCGGCGGGACGCGCGCCGTCCGGGCCCTCGGGGCCGTCCGGGCGGAACCGCTCGACGTCCACCCCGCAGGGGACGATCGCGACGCGGTCCGGCGGGACGCCCATCGCGGTCAGCTCGGCGACCTCGTCGGTGCACGTCGCGATGACCGCGTCGGCGCCGCGGCCGATCGCCCGCTCCAGCCGGATCCGCCCCGGCGGGCTGGTGTCCTGGTCGCCCTGGAACCGCCGCTTCACGGTGCCGAGCGCGTGGTAGGTCTGCACCACGGGGATCCGGCCGCGGCCGTTCCGCCCGGCGCCCGCGTTGGCGACGATCTCCGCGGCCTGGAGCGCGGCGAGCCCGCTCATCCAGAAGTGCGCGTGGACGACGTCCGGCGGCGCGGACCCCCAGCGGCGCGCGAGGTGCGCGCCGAAGTCCGGGATCCACGGCAGCAGCTCGTCCTTCGGCACCGCCCGCGCGGGCCCCGCCGGGACATGCTCGACGGCCGCGCCCGGCGCGAACTCCGCCCGTTCCGGCAGGTCCGGCGCGTCGCGGCGGGTGTGGACGGTGACGTCGTGCCCCTGCCGGCCGAGCTCGGCCGCGAGGTCGGCGACGAACACGTTCTGCCCGCCGCCGTCGGCGCCGCCGAGTCCCGCGCGCGCCGCGAGCGGGCTGGCGTGCTCGGATATCATCGCGATCTTCATCGGGTCACCTCCGTGAGAACGCGGTCCCAATCGCGCAGGAACCGGGGAAGGGCGTAGCGGTCCGCGGCGGCCGCGCGCGCCTCCTTGCCCATCTGCCGGGCCCGCGGCGGGTCGGCCACCAGGGACCGGGCCGCGTCGGCGAGCGTGCCGGCGCGGGTCGAGAGCACCCCGGCCTCGGGCGGCACGGCCTCCACCGCCTCGGTGGTGGCGAGCGCGACGACCGGGAGGCCGAGCATCATGGCCTCCAGCAGCGCGAGCCCGAGCGAGGTCCACCGGTAGGGGTGCACGTAGACGCGGCGGCGGGCGAGCTCGGCGTGCATGGCGTCCTGCGGGAGGTCGTCGTAGGCCCACATCGACTGGTGCGGCACGCCGAGGCCGTCGGCGGCCCGCGCGACGCCCATCCCGAACAGGTCGAGGGGGACGGCGGCGGCGAGGCCCGGCAGCAGGTCGGCGCCGGTGACCCGGCCGCGCCGCAGCGGCTCGTTGATCACGACGCCCGCGCGCGGCATGTCGCCCTGGTAGCGGTAGCCGGGGTCGACGATCCCGTGCTCGACCACGAGGGTGGGGGCTCGTCCGCAGTTCCAGAACAGGTCGTTGAAGTGCGTGACGTGCACGACGGGGATGTCGGAGCGGTCGTGCAGGAAGTGCCGGCTGTCGGGGACGACCTCCTCGGGCGTGCCGACGTCGGCGGCCGTCCGCCGGGGGGTGTCGTGCTCGACGTACACGGCGGGGACGTCGCGTCCGGGGCGGCGGCCGAGCCAGCTCTCGGCCAGCTCCAGCTCGTGCGGGCGCTGGAGGACGACCACGTCGACGTGCTCGTCGCGGAGCCGTTCGGGCGCGACCTCCACGGCCCGGTCCGGCCAGGTGAACGTGTCGGGGCGGCCCCGCCCGTCCGGGCCGCGGTCCGGGGTGACGGGGACGAGCGTGGTCTGCGGGCCGTGGACGAACGACGTCGCCCAGGAGCCGTGCACGTGCCACATCAGGACCCTCACAGGTT
Source organism: Actinomadura sp. J1-007 (assembly GCF_009793335.1). Taxonomy (GTDB): domain Bacteria; phylum Actinomycetota; class Actinomycetes; order Streptosporangiales; family Streptosporangiaceae; genus Spirillospora; species Spirillospora yumaensis. The sequence goes on from NZ_WING01000002.1 coordinate 1,343,938, forward strand.
CGCCACCTCCCGGGGCGTCCCGCCGCGGCGCTTCGGGCCCTTGCCCTTGTCGCGGCCCGCGTCCTCGCGGCGGTCCTCGCCCTTGCCCAGGCCCTTCTTGCGGTCGGCGGCGCGCTTCAGCTCGGCGATCTTCTCGTCGTCGGCGATCTCTTCCACGGCCTCGACGACCCGCAACGCGCCGACCGACGCAAGGCACGGATGGCCCGGGACCGGGCACTCCCGCGCCCGCGAGTCCTTGCACGGCGCCTCCTGGTCGCCGAGCAGGACGGTCGGCACCCCGTAGGGCGCCCACCGGGCGGCCGGGACGGTCGGCGCGAACAGCGACACCACCGGGGTGCCCACCGCCGCCGCCAGGTGGGCGGGCCCGGTGTTCCCGGCGACGACGGCGCGCGCGCCGGCGAGCACGGCCGCGAGCCTCGGCAGGGTGGTGCGCCCGCCGAGGTCGAGCGCCGAGCCTCCCGCGCCTTTCGCGGCGCCCGCCGCGACGTACGCGGTCAGCTCGGTCTCGTCGGGCCCGCCGGTTACGACGACGCGCTGTCCGGCCTCGGTGAGCAGCCGCACGGCCTCGGCGAACCGTTCCGGCGGCCACGCCCGCGCGGGCACCGACGTGCCCGGATGGACGACGACGTGGCCGGGCCCGCCGGTGAGCGGGCCGAGCTGCGGCAGCGGCCGGCGGACGCGCAGGCGCGTGTCGGCCGGGGCCGGGAAGCCCGCGTCGGCGGCGAGCGCGAGCATCCGCTCGGGCTCGGGGACGTCGGCGTCGGGCCGGTGCCGCAGGTCCAGCAGCGACCCGGGGTAGTCCTCGCTGATCCCGCCGATCCACGGCGTCCCGGCGAGGCGCAGCAGCAGCGCCGTCGGCAGCGGCGACTGGTGGAACGAGGTGAACACCAGCGCCCGGTCGAACCCGCGCAGCGAGTGCGTCAGCAGGTCCACGTCCGCGCGGTCCACGGGCTCGGGCTCGGGGTCGATCCACGGCGCGCACCACTCGATGATCCGGTCCACGCCGGGCAGCAGCTCCGCCGCCGCGCGCCCGCGCGGCCCGCAGAGCATCACGACCTCGTCGGCGCCCTCCGCGACCGCGCGGACGGCGGGACCGGACAGCAGCACGTCGCCGAGGCTGTCGAGCCGGACGACCAGCACCCTCACCACGGCCTCCTCCCTCCGAGCAGCAGATCCACGGCCGTGTCGAGGTCGGGCGCGACCTCCCGGGCGCGGCCGATCTCCTCCAGCCGGGTCCGGGCGGTCGGCACGAGGATGCCCCGCGCGCCCGCCGCCGCCGCGGCCTCGACGTCGCCGCCGATGTCGCCGATCACCGCGCACTCCGCGGGCTCGGCGCCGAGCCGCGCGGCGGCCCGTTCGATCAGGCCGGGCCGCGGCTTGCGGCAGGCGCAGCCGTCGCCGCTGTCGTGCGGGCAGATCTCCCACACGTCGAACGGCCCGAGCAGCTCCTCCACGCGCGCGTTGACGCGTTCCACGTCCGACTCGGTGATGCGGCCCTTGGCGACGCCCGACTGGTTCGAGACGACCCCGACGCGCAGGCCCCGCCCGCGCAGCCGGTCCAGGGCGCGGCGCGCGCCCGGCATCGGCTCGACCCGCTCCGGGTCGCCGTTGTACGGCACGTCGCGGATCAGCGTGTCGTCGCGGTCGAACAGCACGGCCCGCTGCGGCGTCCACGGCGGCACGCCGCGGTGCAGCGCGAGGCCGCGCAGCCGGTGCCAGACGGCGGCGGGCGGGATCGCGGCGCTGGTGACGGCCATCCGCGCCACCTCGCCGGGCGTGCGCGGGCCGGGCCGGATGCGCGCCGCCGCGAACCCGGCGGTCAGCAGCGTCCACGCGGCGCCCCCGGCTCCGGCGGCGACGGCCGCGGCGCGCGCGGCCGTGCCCTTCACCGCCCCGCGGCCCGCGGCCAGTGGGACGGCGCCCGCGAGGAACGCCAGGCCCGACCCGGTCGTGACCAGGTGGCCGCGCAGCCGCCCGCGCCCCTCGCCCGCGCGCTCGCGCCAGCCGGGGCCGTGCAGCCGCCACATCAGCACGTCGTCGGCGTTGCCCGCCTGGGCCTTCACCGACGCCCAGAACCCGGCGGGCCGCACCGGGTGCGTCACCGCGCGGGTCCCGTCGAGGATCCGGTGCCCCTCGGCCATGATCCGCAGCGCCAGCTCGGCGTCCTCCCGGTACGCGCGGTGGAACCGCTCGTCGAAGCCGCCCGTCGCGCACAGCACGTCGCGGCGGTACGCCATGTCGGCGGTGATCCAGGACGAGCGTTCGAGCCCGGCCGTGCCGCGCTCCCAGTCGGTCGGGCGGCGGCCGTCCGGCAGCGGGACGGTCAGCCGGCCCTGCGAGCCCGCGGCGTCGGGCGGCGCGGAGGCCAGGTCGGCGGCGAGGCGCTCGCGCCAGTCCGGGGCCGGGACCACGTCGTCGTCCAGGAACACGACCCACGCGGTGGACGCCGCCCGCCATCCGGCGTTGCGCGCGGCGGCGGGCCCGCGCCCGTCCGACCGCAGGACGCGGACCGTTCCGTCCGCCGACTCCGGCAGCGGCAGCGGCGCGCCGGGCGCGGGCCGGTCGTCCACGACGAGGACCTCCTCCGGCGCGGGGCCGGTCCCGGCGGCGAGCGCGTCCAGCAGGACGCGCAGGCTCGGGCGGCCGATCGTCGGCACGACGATCGTGAAGCCGTCGCGGCCGGGGCGGCAGACTCCGCCCCGCGGCCCTCGCGGCCGTCCCGCGGGCTCACGCGAACACCCCGCGCGGCGCACCACGTACGGGCCGATCGCGAGCAGGTCGACCGGCGCGGAGCCGAAGCACTCCAGCGCGTCGCGCGGGTCGTCCACCATCGGGCGCCCGGCGGTGTTCAGGCTGGTGTTGATGACCACCGGCAGGCCGGTGCGCCGCCGGAACCGCTCCAGCAGGTCCGCGACGAGCGGCTCGTCGTCGGCCGCGACCGTCTGGACCCGCGCGGTCCCGTCCACGTGGACGACGGCGGGGATCCGGTCGCGCCACTCGGGCTTGACCCGGTGGGTGAACAGCATGTACGGGCTCGGCAGCGGCCCCTCGAAGATCTCCGCGGCCCGTTCCAGCGCGACCATCGGCGCGATCGGGCGGAACTGCTCGCGGCCCTTCACCGCGTTGAGCCGCTCCAGGTTGCCGGGGTCGCCGGGGTGGGCGAGCAGCGACCGGTGCCCGAGCGCCCTCGGCCCGAACTCGCTGCGCCCCTGGAACCAGGCGACCACCTGGTTGCCGGCGAGGGCCTCGGCGACGGTGTCCGCCAGGTCGTCGGGCCGCTCGTACGGCACGTGCGCGGTGTCGAGGCGGGCGGCGAGCGCGGCCTCGTCCCAGCCGCGGCCGAGCGCCGCGCCGGGCATCGGCTCGATCGCGTCGCCGGCCTCGTGCGCGAGGTGCAGCGCGGCGCCGAGCGCCGTGCCCGCGTCGCCGGAGGCGGGCTGCGCCCAGACCTCGTCGTACGGGCCGTCCACGGCGAGCCTGGAGTTGGCGACGCAGTTGAGCGCGACGCCGCCCGCCAGCATCAGCCGGCGCGAGCCCGTGCGCCCGTGCAGCCAGCCCGCCAGGTCGAGCAGCACCTCCTCCAGCCGCGCCTGCGTGCTCGCGGCGAGGTCGGCGTGGTCCTGCGTCCAGTCGTCGCCGGGGTCGCGGGCCTTGGCGAGCGTGCCCCAGTCGAGCCGGCCGACCGCGAAGCCGCCGTCGCCCGTCGCGGCGACCGCCTCGCGCAGGTCCGGCAGGAACCTCGGCTCGCCGTACGAGGCGAGCGCCATGACCTTGTACTCGTCGCTCGACCGCAGGAACCCGAGGTGCTCGGTCAGCTCCTCGTACATCAGCCCGAGCGAGTGCGGGAGCCGCTGGGCGCCGAGCGTGGTCAGCGCGCCGCCGGAGTACGTCCCGGCCAGGTGGGAGTGGGCCTCGCCGCGGCCGTCCAGCACGAGCACGTCGCCCTCGCCGGGGTCCGGGGCGGCGAGCCCGGCGGACGCGGCGTGCGCGACGTGGTGCGGGACGTACCGGACGATGCCCGGGTCGAGGCCGGGCAGCGCCGTCGCGAGGAAGTGCGGCGCGCGCTGGGCGTACAGCGTGCGCAGCTGCTCCCAGTGCGCGTCGTGCCCGTCCATCCCGCGCTCGGCCAGGGCCGGATCGTAGGAGTAGGCCACGGCGTCGAGGTCGCCGGGCTCCAGCCCGGCGTGGTCCAGGCACCAGCGCGCCGACTGGGCCGGCGGCTCCCAGGCGGCGAACGGCACCGGGCGCTTGCCGTGCTTGCGCCTGCTGAACCGCTCCTCCTCGGCCGCCGCGACGACGCGGCCGTCCACCACGAGCGCGGCGGCGGGATCGTGGAAGATCGCGTTTATTCCGAGTACGCGCATGCGGGGACTCCGATCGTGCGCGGGAGTGACGTCTGGCGATGCCTGCGTCCTAGGCACCGAGGCGGCGGAATCGCCGGTGCGGGCCCGTGACCCGCGAAAACACCTATTGGTGATTTCGGGCGTACCCGGAGAGAGGGCCGCAAACAAAAAGGGCGAGCAAAGGTTCTTGTGACGTAAGTCACTAAAGCGGGGAAAGGAGGCTTCCCTAGCGCTGTGTGACATTTGCGCAGATCATCTGGCATGGCGGGGGTCTGGGCGGGTAGAGCCGCCCGCATGCGCGTCACCGTCATCGTGATCACGCGGGACCGCCGCCGGTCCCTGCTGGCGACGCTCGCCCGGCTGCGCGACCTGCCGGGCCGCCCGCCGGTCATCGTGGTGGACAACGCCTCCACCGACGGCACCGCGCGCGCCGTCGCGCGCGAGCATCCCGAGGTCCGGCTGGTCCGGGCCCGGACCAACCTCGGCGCGGTCGGCCGCAACCTCGCGATGGACCACGTCCGCACGCCGTACGCGGCGTTCTGCGACGACGACACCTGGTGGGAGCCCGGCGCGCTGCGACGCGCCTGCGACCTGCTGGACGCCTGCCCGCGGCTCGCGGTCGTGACCGGGCGGATCCTGGTCGAGCCGGGCGGACGGGAGGACCCGATCGTGCCCGAGCTGCGCGACTCGCCCGTGCCCGGCCCGTCCTGGCTGCCCGGGCCCGCGCTCGGCTCGTTCCTCGCGGGCGCGTCGGTGCTGCGCGCCGAGGCGTTCCGCGAGGCGGGCGGCTTCTCCCCGCGCCTCTGGCTCGGCGGCGAGGAGGAGCTGCTGAGCATCGACCTGATGACCCTCGGCTGGCACCTGTGCTACGCCGAGGACGTCGTCGTCCACCACCGCCCGTCCCGGCTGCGCGACCCGGACCTGCGGCGCCGCCACGGCATCCGCAACACGCTGTGGACGACCTGGCTGCGCCGCCCGCCCGGGACCGCGCTGCGCCGCACCGCCGGGCTGCTGCGGTCGCTGCCGCGCGACCGGGTCAGCGCCGGAGGGCTCGCCGAGGCCGCCGCCGGGCTGCCCTGGCTGCTGCGCGAGCGCGCCCCCGCCCCGCCCGGGGTGGAGGCGCGGCTGCGCACGCTGGACGCGCCGCAACGGCGCTCGCGCGCCCGCCGCTACGTGAGCTGAGGGGGACTCCACCGTGACCGGTTCCGCCGTGACCACCGTGGTCGCGACCCGCGACCGCGCCTCCGCCCTGCGCCGCAGCCTGGCCCGCCACACCGGGCCGGTGATCGTGGTCGACAACGCCTCCGGCGACGCGACGCCCGAGGTCGCCCGCGAGGCGGGGGCCCGCCTCATCCGCGCGCCGCGCAACCTCGGCGCGGCGGGCCGCAACCTCGGCGCGGCCGAGGCGGACACGCCGTACGTCGCGTTCGCCGACGACGACTCCTGGTGGGAGCCCGGCGCGCTCGACCACGCCGCCGCCGTCCTGGACGGCCACCCGCGCACCGCCCTGCTCGCCGCCCGCGTCCTCGTCGGCGAGGAGCAGCGCCTCGAACCGGTCTCGGCGGAGATGTCCCGCTCGCCGCTCGGCTGGCCGGACGGCCTGCCGGGCCGCGCGATCCTCGGCTTCCTCGCCTGCTCGGCCGTCGTCCGGCGCGACGCGTTCCTCGACGTGGGGGGCTTCTCGGACGTGCTGCACTTCGGCGGCGAGGAGGAGCTGCTCGCGCTGGACCTGGCCGCCGCCGGGTGGGGCATGGCGTACGTCCCGGAACTGGTCGTCCACCACCATCCCGCCGCGACCGGCCGCGACCGGGGCGCGCGGCGGCGGCGCGAGGTGCGCAACCGCCTGCTCACCGCGTGGCTGCGCCGCCCGCTGTCCGCCCTCGCCCGCGAGGCGGTGGCGTCCGCGCGCGCCCCCGACGGGCGCGCCGGGCTGGGCGACGCGGTGCGGGCGCTGCCCTCGGTGGCGCGGGCCCGGCGGCCCGTGCCGCGCTCGGTCGAGCTGGCGCGGGCCCGGCTGGACGGCTACTGAGCCCTCTGCGCCTTCGGCCGCGGCCGCGCGCCGGGCCGCCTTCTCACGGGTCGAGGCGCCGCGGACCGGCGTGCGCCCGCACGGCGCGGACGCCACGTCGCGATCAGCGCGACGGCGAGCAGGATCTCGGCGATGTCGCCGCCGTAGTACATCAGCTCCGCCCCGCCCATCACCTGGACGGCCGGGGCCCGGACGTCCAGCAGCCCCGCGTACATGAGCTGGGCCAGCGTCGCGTGCGCCGCGATCGCCGCCCCCATGACCACCAGCCGGACCGGGACCGGCGGGCGGCGCGGCGCGGGATCGGGCCCCGCGACCGCCCAGGCGAACAGGCATCCCGACAGCAGGAAGTGCACGTGGACGAGCTCGTGCGCGAAGGGCCGCGCGGCGGTCGCCTCGTACAGCGGGGTGGCGTAGAGGGCGTACAGGCCGCCGGCGTTCAGGAGCAGCGCCGTCACCGGGTGCGCGAGCGCGTGCATGGGCGCGGAGCCGAGCAGCCGCCCGATCCGCCGCCCGGCGGCCGGGCCCGCCGCGCGCAGCACCAGCGTCACCGGCGCGCCGAGCACGAGCCCGAGCGGGGCGTACATGCCGATGAGCAGGTGCTGGGCCATGTGCCCGCGGAAGTCCTCGTGCGCCCACGAGGACAGCGGCGGCGACAGCGCCGCCGCGAGCGCAACGGCCCCCGCCGCGAACGCACCGGCGCGCCACCGGCTCCACGGCCGCCCGCCGTCGCGGCCGAGGCGCGCGGCGGCGACGAGGTACGCGGCCAGGACGAGCGCGATCACCAGGAGCGGGCCGAGGGCCTCGGCCCCGAACTCGCCGTGCGACCCGTGGCCACCGTGCGCGAACGGCCCGGGGCCGGGGTGCGAGGCGTCCGCGAACGGCCCGGGGTGCGAGGCGTCCACGGGTCACGCCTCCCGGCGCGGGATCTCGCCGCCGCGCTGGAGCAGCCAGCCGCCCGCGACGAGCAGCGCCCCGACCGCGAGGAAGCCCAGGTCCCACCAGATGTGGTTCGGTCCCGAACGGACGTGGTGGATGCCCAGGATCTCGTGGTCGATGATCCCCTCCACCAGGTTGAACACGCCCCAGCCGACGGCCAGCCAGCCCCACAGCCCCCGCGACCTCCAGACCGGCCCGTGCACCTCGTTCAGCCGCGCGTAGAGCATCGCGAGCCCGGCGAGGACGCACAGCCAGGTGAAGACGTGGAAGAACCCGTCCCAGACGGTGTTCATCTCCAGACCCGACACGGTCTTGGTGGAGTACCGCTTGAGCCCGAGCCGGTCGGAGCCGGTGCTGCTCAGCATGTGGTGCCACTGGAGCACCTGGTGCAGCATGATGCCGTCGACGAAACCGCCCATCCCCAGGCCGAGGACCGTCCCGGGCAGGGCGATGCCGCCGCGGCTCCGCCCGGCCGCGGCCGGGCTACCCGCTGTTCGAGTGGACATGATCGGGGCCATGCCCCCGCCCCGGCCGTTGAACCGCGCGGGGGCCGGGGCGGGCGGCCCCGGCCCCCGTCAGGCCGCGCGCCGGGTCACGCGTCGGCCGACGCCCAGATGTTGATGCCCGCCTCCACCGCGTCCCGGTCGATCGCGGCCAGCTCGTCGTCGGTGAAGTCCGGGCGGTCGAGGCTCGCCAGGTTGTCCTCCAGCTGCGCGACGCTGCTCGCGCCGATCAGCACGGAGGTGACGCGCCGGTCCCGCAGGGCCCACGCCAGGGCGAGCTGCGCGAGCGACTGGCCGCGCGCCGCGGCCAGCTCGTTGAGCGCCCGGACGTGCCGCAGGTTGTCCTCGGTCAGCATGTCGGACGACAGCGAGGCGTCCCTGCTGGCCCGCGATCCCGCCGGGACGCCGTTGAGGTACTTGTCGGTGAGCATCCCCTGCGCGAGCGGGGAGAACGCGATGCAGCCGACCCCTTCGCGCTCCAGCGTGTCGAGCAGCCCGTTCTCGATCCAGCGGTTGAGCATCGAGTACGACGGCTGGTGGATCAGCAGCGGCGTGCCCATCTCCCGCAGGATCGCCGCCGCCTCCGCCGTGCGCTCCGGCGGGTACGACGAGATGCCCGCGTAGAGCGCCTTGCCCGACCGTACGGCCCGGTCGAGCGCCCCCATCGTCTCCTCCAGCGGCGTCTCCGGGTCGGGCCGGTGGCTGTAGAAGATGTCGACGTAGTCGACGCCCATCCGCTCCAGCGACTGGTCGAGGCTCGCGAGCAGGTACTTGCGCGACCCCCAGTTCCCGTACGGGCCGGGCCACATGTCCCAGCCGGCCTTGGTGGACAGGACGATCTCGTCCCGGTACGGCGCGAGGTCCTCGCGCATCAGCCGGCCGAAGTTGGTCTCCGCCGAGCCGTACGGCGGGCCGTAGTTGTTGGCGAGGTCGAAGTGCGTGACGCCGAGGTCGAACGCCCGGCGCACGATCGCCCGCTGGACCTCCAGCGGGCGGTCGTCCCCGAAGTTGTGCCACAGCCCCAGCGACACGGCCGGGAGCTTCAGCCCGCTGCGCCCGCACCGCCGGTACTCGACGCCTTCGTAACGATTCTCTGCGGCCACATAGGTCATGGACGCGATTGTGCCAGCCGGGCGATCACCCTCGCGCGCCCGCTCCCGGCGTACCGGACCCCGCGCCGGAGGTCAGCCGTCCGGGAGCTCGTGCTTGAGGACCTTGCCGGTGGGGTTGCGGGGGAGGGCGTCGAGGAACACCACGTCGCGCGGCACCTTGTAGCGGGCGAGGTTGGCCGCGACGTGCGCCTTCACGGCGTCCTCGGCGAGGTCGCCGTCCGCGACGACGAACGCCCGGAGCCGCTGCCCGAACTCGGCGTCCGGGACGGCGGCCACCGCGGCCTCGGTGATGGCGGGGTGCGCGGCGAGCAGGTCCTCGACCTCGCCCGGGTACACGTTCTCGCCCCCGGAGACGATCATGTCGTCGGCGCGGCCGTCGACCAGCAGCCGCCCGGCCGCGTCGAGGCGGCCGACGTCGCCGACCTCCATCAGCCCGCCGACGTCGGCCTTGCCGCCGCCCCCGCTGTAGCCGCCGAAGCGGGCGGGCGAGTCGACGAAGACGCGGCCGGTCACGCCCGCGGGGACCGGGCGGTCGCGGTCGTCCAGGATCCGCACGACCGTCCCGGCCGGCGGGCGGCCGGCGCAGCCCGGGGCGCGCAGCAGGTCGGCCGGGGTGGCGATGGTGATGCAGGACGCCTCGGTCGAGCCGTAGAAGTTGTAGAGCTTCGGGCCGAGCGCCTTCATCGCGCGGCGGCTGAGGTCGGCCTCCAGCCGCGCGCCGCCGGTCAGCACGATCCGCAGGCGCGGCAGCGCGGGCGGGTCGAGGGCGAGCAGCCGGTTCAGCATGACGGGGACGACGATCAGCGCGGCGCACCGGTGCTCGGCCAGGGCGTCCAGCACGGCGGCGGCGTCGAAGCGGCGGCGCAGCACGACGGTCGCGCCGAGCCCGAGCGCCAGCACCGCCGCGGTGAGGCCGAGCCCGTGGAACAGCGGCGGCCCGACGAACACCGCGTCCCCGGAACGCAGCGGCACCTTCGACAGGATCCCGCCGGGCAGCGCCATCGACGGCGACTGGGAGCGCGGCGCGCCCCTCGGCCTGCCGGACGTCCCGCTGGTGAGGATCACCATCGCGCCGTGCCGGGACGGCGCGGGCGGCGGCGCCGGGTCGGCCCCGGCGATCAGCGCGTCCAGGCCGGAGTCCCCGGCATCCGACCACGCGACGTGCCGGGGCAGGTCCAGCGTCCCGGCGACCGGCGCGAACTCCTCGTCGTGGACGAGCACGGTCACGCCCTCGCGGTCGGCGGCGTCCCGGAGCTGCGGCGCGGCGAAGTCGGTGTTGAGGAACAGGACCGACGCGCCGGTCTTGGCCGCCGCCGACATCGCCTCCAGCAGGCCCCGGTGGTTGCGGCACAGGATCCCGACCGTGTCGCCGGGCCCGACGCCCCGCGCCCGCCAGGCGTTGGCGAGCGCGTTGCAGCGCCGTTCCAGCTCGGCGAACGTCAGCGCGCCGCGCTCGTCCACCAGGGCGGTGCGGTCGGGGAAGCGCAGCGCGGGCAGCGTCGTCGCCGCGCCGAGCGGCCCGTACGCCCGCAGCGCCCGCGCCGCCGCGGCGAGCGCCCTCGGCGGCATCGCGCCGATCAGCCCGGCGCGGACCGCCGCGCGCAGCCCGTTCAGTTCGCCCGCGATCCGGGTGAGGGTGACCATGCCGGAATCGTAGAGAGGGGAGGACAGGTTCACAACGACTGTTCCTTTGATCCCCGTTCGTCCGGGCGGCGGGCCGTCCCCGGCGGTGACCGCTTTACACAAAGGAAGACGCCTGCGGCTGTCACGTCTGCGACGCGTGAACGCGCGGATTCGGTGGCAAGTAGAGGGCGAGACAAGGACGAGGAGGTCCCTGTGGTCGTGCTGCGCAGTTATGTGTCCGGTTCGTGGCGTTCACCCGAGGAGGAGGGCGCGCCGCTGCTGGACGCGGTGACGGGCGAGGAGGTCGCGCGGATCTCCGCGGCCGGCGTGGACCGGGCCGCCGCGCTCCGGTACGGGCGGGAGGTCGGCGGGCCCGCGCTGCGGGAGCTGACGTTCCACCAGCGCGCCGCGCTGCTGAAGGCGCTCGCCTCGCACCTGCGCGAGCACCGCGACGAGCTGTACGCGCTGTCGGCCCGGACCGGCGCCACGCGGAACGACTCCCGGTTCGACGTGGACGGCGGCATCGGCGTGCTGCTCGGCTACGCGAGCAAGGGCCGCCGCGAGCTGCCGAACGACACCGTGCTCGTGGAGGGCGCGGCGGAGCCGCTCGGGAAGGGCGGCACGTTCGTCGGCCAGCACGTGTGCACGCCGCTGCGCGGGGTGGCGGTGCAGATCAACGCGTTCAACTTCCCGGTGTGGGGGCCGCTGGAGAAGCTCGCGCCCGCGTTCGTCGCCGGGGTGCCGAGCCTGGTCAAGCCCGCGTCCCAGACCGCCTACCTGACCGCCCGGCTGGTCGAGCTGATCGTCGAGTCGGGGCTGCTGCCCGAGGGGTCGGTGCAGCTGCTGTGCGGCGACGCGGGCGACCTGCTCGACCACCTGACCGAGCAGGACCTGGTGGCGTTCACCGGGTCGGCGTCCACGGCGGCGCGGCTGCGCACGCACCCGGGCGTCGTCCGCGACTCGGTGCGGTTCAACGCCGAGGCCGACTCGCTCAACTGCTCGGTCCTCGGCCCGGACGCCGCGCCCGGCACCACCGAGTTCGACCTGTACGTCCAGCAGCTCGTCACCGAGATGACCGTCAAGGCGGGCCAGAAGTGCACGGCCATCCGCCGCGCGCTGGTGCCCGCCGCGCTGGCCGGCGACGTCGCCGACGCGGTCGCGGCGCGGCTCGCGGAGGTCGCCGTCGGCGACCCGTCCGACCCGCGCGTCCGGATGGGCGCGCTCGCGAGCCTCGGCCAGCGCGAGGAGGTCCGGCGCTCCCTGAAGGCGCTGACGGACGCCGCGCGCGTCGTGTTCGGCGACCCGGACCGGATCGACCCGGTCGGCGCCGACCCCGAGCGCGGCGCGTTCATCTCGCCGGTGCTGCTGCGCGCCGACGACCCGGGCCGCGCCGAGCCGCACGAGGTCGAGGCGTTCGGGCCGGTCGCCACGCTGCTGCCGTACGAGGACGCCACGCACGCCGTCGAGCTGGCCGCGCGGGGCCGGGGCAGCCTCGCCGCCTCGGTCGTGACCGCCGACGCCGCGTTCGCCCGCGAGGTCGTGCTCGGCCTCGCGCCCTGGCACGGGCGGCTGCTCGTCCTGAACGGCGAGGACGCCGGGGAGTCCACCGGCCACGGGTCGCCGCTGCCCGCCCTCCTGCACGGCGGGCCCGGACGCGCCGGGGGCGGCGCGGAGCTCGGCGGGATCCGCGGCGTCGTCCACCACATGCAGCGCACCGCCCTCCAGGCCGGGCCCGCGATGCTGACCTCGCTGACGGGCCGCTGGGTGCCCGGCACCGACCGGACCGTCACGGCCGAGCACCCGTTCCGCAAGCACCTGGAGGACCTGCGCGTCGGCGACACCGCCGTGGGCGGGCCGCGGGTCGTCACGCTGGACGACATCGAGCACTTCGCCGCGTTCACCGGCGACACGTTCTACGCGCACATGGACGAGGACGCCGCCAAGGCCAACCCGTTCTTCGGCGGGCGCGTCGCGCACGGCTACCTGGTCGTGTCGTTCGCGGCCGGGCTGTTCGTCTCGCCCGAGCCCGGCCCGGTCCTCGCCAACTACGGGCTGGAGAACCTGCGGTTCCTCACCCCCGTGCACCCGGGCGACGAGCTGACCGTGACGCTGACCGCCAAGCAGATCACGCCGCGCGACGGCGCCGCGTACGGCGAGGTCCGCTGGGACACCGACGTCACCAACCAGGACGGCGCGTCGGTCGCCAAGTACGACGTGCTGACGCTGGTGGCCAAGCGCGCCGGCGCCTGACGCCCGTACCGTGCCCGACCTCCTGGACCTGATCGCGGCCCTGCGGCCGTCGGGGGAGCCGCGCCCCCTCCCGATGACCGCGGGGCGCGCGCTCTCGCTGTTCGACGCGCAGCTCGGCAGCCGGCACCTGGACCTCGCCGCCCGGTGGCTCCGGGAGCGGGGCCACGGGTACTACACGATCGGCTCGGCCGGGCACGAGGGCAACGCCGCGGTGGCCGCGGCGCTGCGCCCCACGGACCCGGCGCTGCTGCACTACCGCTCCGGCGCGTTCTTCCTGGAACGGGCCCGGCAGGGTCCAGGACGCGACGCGCTGCGCGACGTCCTGCTCGGCCTGGTCGCGGCGGCCGAGGACCCGATCTCGGGAGGGCGGCACAAGGTCTTCGGCAGCCGCGCCCTCAACGTCGTCCCGCAGACCTCCACCATCGCCTCGCACCTGCCGAGGGCGGTCGGCGTGGCGTTCGCGATCGAACGCGCGGCCCGGCTGGGCGTGCCCTCGCCCTGGCCGCGCGACGCCGTGGCCGTCTGCTCGTTCGGCGACGCGTCCGCGAACCACTCCACCGCGGCCGGCGCGATCAACGCGGCCGTGCACACCGCGTACCAGGGCCTCCCGATGCCGCTCCTGCTGGTCTGCGAGGACAACGGCATCGGGATCAGCGTCCGCACCCCGCCCGGCTGGGTCCGCGCCGCCTACGGCTCCCGCCCCGGCCTCGCCTACCTCGCCGCCGACGGCCTCGACCTCGCCGACGCGTACGCGGCCGCGCGCGACGCCGCCGGACGGGTGCGGGCCGCCCGCCGCCCCCTGTTCCTGCACCTGCGGACCGTACGGCTGATGGGCCACGCGGGGTCGGACGTGGAGGCGGCCTACCGCACGCCCGCCGAGATCGCCGCGGGCGAGGCCGCCGACCCGCTCCTCGGGACGGCCCGCCTGCTGGTGGACCACGGCATCGCGACGCCCGCCGAGATCGCCGGCCTGTACGAGGCGAAGCGGGCGGAGGTGATGGACCTGGCCGCCGAGGTCGCGGACGCGCCCCGGCTCCGCTCCGCCCGCGAGGTCATGGCCCCGATCGCCGCGCCCGCCCCCGCCCCGGACCCGGCTCCAGCCCCGGACCCGGACCCGGATGCGGAGGCCGGCGGGGGAGAGCCGCTCACGCTCGCGCAGGCGGTCAACCGCACCCTCGCCGCCCTCCTGGACGAGCGCCCCGACGTCCTGGTGTTCGGCGAGGACGTCGCCCGCAAGGGCGGCGTGTACGGCGTGACGCGCGGGCTGCTCAAACGGGCCGGGGCGGCGCGCGTGTTCGACACCCTCCTGGACGAGCAGTCGGTCCTCGGCCTCGCGCTCGGCCTCGGCCTGTCCGGGATGCTGCCCGTCCCGGAGATCCAGTACCTGGCGTACCTCCACAACGCCGCCGACCAGTTGCGCGGGGAGGCCGCGACCCTCCGGTTCTTCTCGGACGGGCGGTACGCCAACCCGATGGTCGTGCGGATCGCGGCCTACGCCTACCAGAAGGGCTTCGGCGGGCACTTCCACAACGACAACGCCGTCGCCGCGCTCCGCGACATCCCCGGCCTGGTGATCGCGTCGCCCGCCCGTCCGGACGACGCCGCCGGGATGCTGCGCACCTGCGCCGCGTCCGGACGCGTGTGCGTGTTCCTGGAGCCGATCGCGCTCTACCACACCGGCGACCTGCACGAGGAGGGCGACGGCGCGTGGCGGGCGCGGCCCGGCGCGCCCGTCCCGCTCGGCCGCGCGCGGACGTACGGGACGGGCGGCGACCTGACGCTCGTGTCGTTCGCCAACGGCCTGCGCATGAGCCTGCGCGCGGCCCGCAGGCTCAGGGACGCCCGCGGCGTGGACGCCCGCGTGCTCGACCTGCGCTGGCTCGCGCCGCTCCCGGCGGGCGACCTGCTGCGCGAGGCGGACGCGACCGGCGCCGTCCTCGTCGCGGACGAGACCAGGAGGACCGGGGGCGTGTCCGAGGCCGTCCTCACCGCGCTCGCCGACGGCGGATTCGCCGGCCGCGCCGCCCGGGTGACCAGCGAGGACAGCTTCGTCCCGCTGGGCGGCGCGGCCGATCACGTCCTGCTGTCGGAACGGGCGATCGAGGAGGCGGCGGTCGGGCTGCTCCGCTGAGGCGAGCGCCCGCTACCCGGCGGCGCCGGAGAAGGCGGCGAGGTCGGCGAGGCCGGGCACGACGGCGTCCGCCACGGTGATCTTCCGATCGATCAGGCCGGAGGCGTGGAACAGGTCGGCGGCGCGCTGCTGCTCGGCGACGAACCCGTCCCCGACCGGCAGCAGCCCGAACGGGCGGCGGCGCAGCGCGTTCTCCCACGCGTCCACGTCGCCCTCGTCGTCGGCGGCGAACAGCCGCGCCGCCTCGCGGGGGTTCGCGCGCACCCACGCGTCCGACTCCTGGAGGGCGGCGACGATCGCGGCCAGCTCCTCGCGGCGCTCCTCGGCGAAGCCGCGGCGCGTGAACCACAGCGACCGGTGGCTGAACAGCCCGTCCGTCTCGACCAGCGTGCGGACCTCGGCCTCCGCCTCGACGCGCGTCAGCGACGGGTACGAGGCGACCCAGGCGTCCACCTCGCCGTCCAGGAGCAGGCGTCCGGCGTCCGTCCCGGCGTCCACCGGGTCGATGTCGGCCCAGCCGAGCCCCGCGCCGTCCAGCGCGAACAGCAGCAGCGTGGTCTGCCACGAGCCGTGCGCGAGCGCGACCCGCCTGCCCTTGAGGTCGGCGGGCGAGGCGATGTCGGACCCGGCGCGGACGATCAGGCGCCCGTTCTCGTGCCGGGGCGCGGACGTCGCGACGTACACGATGTCGTGGCCCTTCGCCTGCGCGGTGACGGGCGGGGTGGAGCCGGTGCCGATGAAGTCGTACCCGCCGTCGAAGAGGTGGTCGCCGTGCGCCGACGGCAGCCCCGCGCGCGGGGACGGCCGGTCGCCGGGCGGCAGGGAGCGCAGGTCCACCCACTCCACGTCGGGCAGGGACCGTTCGAGGACGCCGCGGTGCCGCAGCACCCACAGCGAGTTGTTGTGCGGGAAGTAACCGACGCGCGTGGTCATCTCAGGCGGACCCTTCCAGTGCGGAGACGGGGAGGCGGGGGACACGGGGGAGGGGACGCGCGGGCCGTGTCCGCGCAGGAGGGGCAGGACGTTCTCGCCGACCCGGTACGCCTCCTCCAGATGCGGGACCCCGGCGAGGACGAACGCGTCCACGCCGAGCCCGATCAGCTCGTCGAGCCGTTCGGCGACCTGCGCGTAGGAACCGACGAGCCCGAACGCGGGGCCGCCGCGCAGCAGGTGGAAGCCGCCCCACACGTTCGGGGACGCCTCCAGCTCGCGGAACCCGGTGACGGGCCAGTCCACGAACGACTGCCCGCGCAGCCAGCCGACCGAGTCGCCGCTCGCCTCGGGGCCGCGCAGCAGCGCCGGGTCCACGTGCCGCCAGCCGCGGCGGATCTCGTCCCACGCCTCGTCCTCGGTCGGCCGGGCGAGCACGTCGATCCGCACCGCGAACCTCGGCGCCCGGCCGAGCGCCCCGCTGTGCTCGCGGACCTGCTCGAACTTCGCGGCCAGCGCGTCGAACGGCTCCAGCCACGACAGGTAGTGGTCGGCGTGCCGCCCGGCCGCCCGGATCGCGGCGGGCGACGACCCCGAGAAGTAGATCTCCGGGAACGGCTGCCGGGCGAGCGGCTCGGGCAGACGCGCGCCCTCCACCCGGTAGAACCGGCCGTCGTAGTCGAACGGCCCGCCGCCCCACACGCCCTTCAGCACGTCGAGGAACTCCGACGTGCGGGCGTACCGGTCGTCGTGGTCCACCCGGTCGCCCCACCAGAGCTGCGCGGGCCCGCCGCCGCCGGAGATCACGTTGTAGACGACCCGGCCGCCGGTCGCGCGCTGGAGGCTCGCCGACATCCGCGCGGCCTGCACCGGATGCAGGAACCCCGGCTGGTAAGCGATCATGAACCGGTAGGTGGCGGTCTCGCGGGCGAGGCTCGCGGCGGCGGCCCACGGGTCGTCGGTGAACGGGAACGACGGCAGCAGCCCGCCGACGAACCCCGCCAGCTCCGACGCCCGCGCCACGTCCGCCATGTGGTCCAGGTGCGTGTAGCCGTCGCGGCGGCCCGCGCGGACGCCCGGCGCGACGCTGCCCGGCACGACCGGCGACCAGTCCCCGCGCGTGACGGCGCGGCGGCGCAGCGACCGCTGGTCGCCGTGCGTGCCGATCCGCCAGTAGATGTCAACCGGCATGCCCGGCCTCCTCCCTCTCCCTCTCGCTCTCGGCCGGGCGGCCGGAGGGGTCCGCCCCGCCGTCCTCCCGGCCGTCCCGCCGCAACAGCGGGATCAGGTTCTCCCCGAGCCGGTACGCCTCCTCCACGTACGGGCTCGCCTCCAGCACGAACGTCGCCACGCCCCGCCGCTCGTGCGCGCGCAGCGCCTCCGCGACGTGCCCGTACGCCCCGACGAGCGCGGACGCCGGGACGGTCCCGCGGTGTCCGAGGGCCGTGCGCGCCTCGTCGTCGTCCTCGCGCGCCAGCACCGGCAGCCGCAGCCCGTACGCCACGGTCCGGCCCCGGGACGCCGCGCGCTCGCCGAGCGCGGGGATCAGCGTGTCCAGGTCGTCGTAGGCGTCGAACAGGTGCACGTCGGCGTGCAGCGCCGACAGGTCGAGCGCCTCCGCCGACGTCCCCGACAGGAACACGCGGGGGAACGGCTGCTCGGCCAGCGGCGCCTGGAAGCCGCCCGCGAGGACCTGGAAGTGGCGGCCCTCGTAGGTGTAGTCCTCCTCGCGCCACACGCCCTTGGCGATCGTGAGGAACTCCTCGGCGCGGGCGTACCGTTCGGGGCCCTCGGTGAAGTCGCCCTGCGCCCGCGCGGTGGCCGGGTCGAGATCGACCGAGAGCAGCCAGTCGAGCCGTCCGCCCGAGAACCGCTGGAGCGAGGCCGACACCTTCGCCGCGTACACCGGCGTCGCGACCCCGGGGTGGAATCCCGCGACGCCGCGCAGCCACCGGTTGCGCCGCAGCAGCCCGGCCGTCACGACGAGTGACTCCTCGCCCGCCGGGTCGAACGGCACGAGGACGCCGTCCCACCCGGTGACCTCGGCGGCCCGGCCGATCTGCTCCAGATGGTCGAACGGCCCGTACGCCCCCGGCCGCGGGTCGGTGTGGGCGGGAACGCGCGCGGGCCCGGACGGCTCCCAGTCGCCGCGCTGCCCGTCCCCGCGGGTGGGGACGGTCGCGATGAACTCGGCGCTCACGCCGCCACCCCCTCCTCCACGCGCAGGCGGGCGAGCCGCAGCGGCTCGGGCGCGGCCCAGGCGTCCACGTCCACGTCGGCGTCGAGGAACCCGTGGACCAGCAGGAAGTCCTTCTGCGCGCGCAGCAGGCCGAGCCGTTCGTCCGACAGGTCCGGGTGGAGCGAGCGGTGGAAGCCGTCGCGGTAGGCGGTCGCGACCCCCTCCGCGCCCGACCGGGTCTCGCCCGCGAGGATCTCCCGCACCCGCTCCGGATGGCCCGCCGCCCAGTCGGCGGCCCGCAGCGTCTCCGCGAGGAACGTCACGACCAGGTCGGGGCGCTCCTCCAGCAGCCGCGCGTGCACGGTGATCGGCCGCGGCGTGCCGTTGTTGACGCGGGTCCGGCGGTCGGGGTGGGCGTCCAGGTCGACGGCCACGGACAGGCCCAGCTCCCGCGCCTGCTCGGCGGCCCGCGCGCCCTTGGCGTACGCCGCGTCCACCTCGCCGCGCGCGAGCGCGTCCAGGCCGGGCCAGGCGACCGCGCGTCCGCGCGCGTCCCGTCCGACCGAGGGGGACGGGTCGGCGGGCACCTCGGCGAACGTCACGTCGTCCAGCGTCAGGCCGCCCTGCGCGAGCGCGCCCTTCACGCCGTGCAGCGCCATCGCGCGCGGGAAGCTCCGCGTCCGCGTCCCGGCCCAGCCGGGCAGCGCGACCCGCGCGCCGCGCAGGCCCGCGGCGTCCCCGATGCCCGAGCCGGGGCGGACCAGGATCGACTGCCACTCCTCGATCCAGGTGAGGCCGATCAGCCGCGTCGGGGCGCCCGCCGAGCGGGCCGCGAGCGCGGGCACGTTGCCGCCCTCGCGGAACAGCCCCAGCAGGCCGTGGTCGAAGTGGTGCCGGGCCAGCTCCGGACCCGCGTCCTGGAGCACCCCGACGTCCAGGCCCTCCCGGGCGAACGCCTCGTCCAGCCGGCCGAGGCGGTGCGCGAGCCCGCTCGCGGTCGGCACCGGGCAGCGGGTGAACCAGATCCTGCCGAGGTCGTCTTGCCTGTCTTGCCTGTGTTGCTTGCCTTGCTCCGTCGAGGTCACGGTTCTCCTACTCCGAGGTGGGACAGGAACGAGCGCCGGTATCCGGCGGCGGCGGGGTCGTCGCGGTCGCGCGGCCTCGGCAGGCCGATCCGCCGGTCGGCGGCGAACGCGCCGTCGCGCAGCACCGCGACGCGGTCGGCGAGCCGCAGCGCCTCGTCCACGTCGTGGGTGACGAGCACCACCGCCGGGCGGTGCCGCGCGCACAGCTCGGCGACCAGGTCCTGCGTCCGCATCCGGGTGAGCGCGTCGAGCGCGGCGAACGGCTCGTCCAGCAGCAGCACCTGCGGCTCGCGGACCAGCGCGCGGGCGAGCGCGACGCGCTGCGCCTCGCCGCCCGACAGCGTCGCGGGCCACGCCCGCTCGTACCCCTCCAGGCCGACCTCCGCGAGCGCGCGCCGCCCCGCCTGCCGCGCCGAGCGGGGCAGGCCGAGCGTCACGTTCGCGAGGACGCGGCGCGACTGGACGAGCCGCGGCTCCTGGTAGACGGTCGTGCGGCGCGGGGCGGCGAGCACGGTGCCCGCGTCGGGCCGTTCCAGCCCGGCGAGCACGCGCAGCAGCGTCGTCTTTCCGGTGCCGCTCGGGCCGAGCAGGGCGAAGAACTCGCCGCGCCCGATCTCCAGGTCGACGCCGTCCAGGACGGTCTTCGCGCCGAACGCCTTGCGCAGCCCCTCGATCCGCACCGCCGGGACGGCGCCGCCGGTCCCGGTTCCGGCTTCGGTTCCGACCCCGGTCTCGGTCATCGGGCCGTCACCGCCCCGCGCCACGGCATCGCGAGCCGTTCCGCCCCGCGGATCACCAGGTCGATGAGCAGCCCGATCAGCGCGTAGACGAGGATGCACAGCACCATGTAGTCGTTGCGGTAGTACTGCTGGGCGAGGGTGACCAGGTAGCCGATGCCCTCCGTCGCGCCGACCTGCTCGGCGGCGATCAGCCCGGTGAGCGACACCGACAGGCTGATCCGCAGCGCCATCAGGATGCTCGGCAGCGCGCTCGGCACGATCACCGCCGCCGCGAGCCTCGGCCCGCGCAGCCCGAACCCGCGCGCCGCCTCCACCACCTTGCGGTCCACGCCGCGCACGCCGAGGTAGGTGTAGGCGTACATCGGCGCGACCGCCGCCACGGCGATGAGCAGCACCTTGAACGTCTCGCCGACCCCGAACCAGGAGATGAACAGCGGCACCAGCGCGAGGAACGGCACGGCCCGCTTCATCTGCATCACCGGGTCCACCAGCTCCTCGCCGAGCGCCGACAGGCCCGCCGCGACGCCGAGGACCAGCCCGGCGCCCGCGCCGATCAGCACGCCGAGCGCCGCGCGGCGGCCGGAGGCGAGCAGGAAGTCGCCGAGCTGCCCGGTCGAGGCCAGCTCCCGCAGCGCGCCGGCCACCGCGCCC
Organism: Actinomadura sp. J1-007; assembly: GCF_009793335.1. GTDB lineage: Bacteria > Actinomycetota > Actinomycetes > Streptosporangiales > Streptosporangiaceae > Spirillospora > Spirillospora yumaensis. Next base: position 1,364,450 of record NZ_WING01000002.1, read on the forward strand.
GGCCCGGCGAGCACGTCCTCGGGGATCCGGCCGCTGGACGAGCCGTACCACCAGGCGGCGACCAGCAGCAGCGGCACCGCCGCGCGGACGGCGAGGGAGACGCCGGGGCGGCGGGGCCGCGACCCGAGCCGTTCGGGAGGACGCAGGTCCGCGGCGCCGTCGTCGCTCGCGGCGACGGCCGGTACGGACGGGGAGGCAGGGGACTTCTCCAGCGTCACGACGGCCCTCCCGACGGCGAGGAGGACGCCGGGGACGGCGGCGCGGCGCCGTTCCCGCGCAGGTCGAAGATGACGTCCTGCGGGCGGATGTCGGCGGGCAGCACGCCGTAGGCGCGGAACACGTCGTTCACGGACCGGACGTACGCGGCGTCGCCCTTCCCCGCCGGGCGCGGGACGTTCTGGTAGCGGGCCTTGGCGAGGTCGTCGTCGAGGCGCGCGCCCGACACCGCCGAGGGGCCTTTCTTCAGGAAGACGTTCTGGAACCTGCCCGGGTCCTGCTTCTCCTGCCGCGTCAGCTCGCCCAGCACGTCGAGGAACGCCGACACCGCGCGCGGGTGCCGGTCGAGCAGCTCGGTGCGGGCCGCCCAGATGTTGACGTCCCGGTCCGGGAGGTCGCGGCCGTGCACGAGCACCCGCGCGCCCTTCGCGACGACCTGCGGGTAGGCGTCCACGATGGCCCACCAGGCGTCCACCTTGCCCGTCGCGAACGCCGACGCGCCCTGGATCGGGTTGAGGTAGACCCGCTTCACCCGGTCGGCGGGGATCCCGGCCTGCTTGAGCGCGAGCAGCAGCAGGTACTCGCCGCGCCCGCCCTTGTTGACCGCGACCTGCTTGCCGACCAGGTCGCGGACGGACCGCGCGGGGCTGTCCGCGGGCACGACCAGGCCGTCCTCGTAGGGCGCGGCCCGGTCGGCCACGGGGTCGGTGAACGCGAAGATCTTGATGTCGCGGCCGTTGGCCAGGTAGCCGAGCGCGGGGGAGACCGCGCCCTCCAGCACGTTCACCGAGCCCGAGCGCACCGCGTCGATCGTCGCGGTGAACGAGGCGTACGACCCGCCCCACTCGACCCGGGCCCCGGCCGCCCTCAGCCGCCGCTCCAGGATGCCCTCCCGTTTGGCGTAGGCGAGCACGCCCGCGTTGCCGGGGTCCTTCAGCCTGATCACCGCGGCGCCGGGGCCGCCGCCCGCGCCGCCCGCCGTCGCCGACCCGCCGCAGGCGGCGGTGAGGCAGAGCAGCGCGGCGGCCAGCGCGGCCGCCGCGGGGCGGGCCGCGACGCGTGGTCGAGGTCGGGGTGTCGGCATGGTGATGCGCCCTTCGAGGAGGTCCGAGCGCCCCGGCGGAACGCGCCGGGGGATATTTCCGATAATTCCGGTAGGGAAACCCGGAAGTCAAGTGAGCGGGCCGGGATTGCGGGCGGACCTATACTCGTTCGGTAAAGCGAACGTCGGCCGTCCGGCCGGGTTCGGCGGGCGAGACGGGACGAGGGGACGGGCGTGGTCGCGTCAGGCGAGTCGGTGCGGGAGGGCGGCGAGGCGGCGGGCGAGTCGATCCGGGACATGCTGGCCGCCAACCTGAGGCGGGCCCGGAGCGAGCTCGGCCTGTCGCTGTCGGAGCTGTCCCGCCGGTCCAGGATCGGCAAGGCCACGCTGTCCCAGCTGGAGTCGGGCGCGGGCAACCCGACGATCGAGACGGTGTTCAGCCTGTCGCGCGCCCTGGAGGTGCCGATCTCCGACCTGCTCGACCAGCGCCGCCCGGCCGGGCTCACCGTGGTCCGCGGCGCGGGCGTCGAGGTGCTGCGCGGCGAGGGCGTCGACCTGCGCCCGCTGCGCGGGCTGGAGTCCGGCGACGCGATCTTCGAGGTGTACGACCAGCAGGTCAGGGCCGGCGCCCGGCAGGACTCGCTCGGGCACGTCGGGACCGAGCACACGATCGTCCAGGCGGGCCGGCTCGGCGTTCGGGTCGACGACCGGGAGGTGGAGCTCGGGCCGGGCGACTACGTCGGCTTCGACGCCCGCCTCCCGCACCGCTACACCGCGCTGGAGGGCGTCGTGCGCTCCGTGCTGCTCCTCCAGTACCGCTCTGACCAGCGGCTTCACTCCTCCCGGCCGCACGCTCCCTCCGCGCCCGGCGAGGGGTGAGCCCGATCACGATCGGGCGTTGACAGCGCCGCGCCGCGAGTCGTAGTCTCCGAAACGTTCGGTATATCGAACACGATGGAGGGGGGACGGCCCGATGGACGCGACGCGGATCGTGGTGCTGGGCGCCGGGATCATCGGCGCGGCGTGCGCCCGCGAGCTGGCCCTCGCCGGGTTCGCGGTGACCGTCGCCGAACGCGGCGCGCCCGCGGCCGGCACCACCGCGCACGGCGAGGGCAACGTCCTGGTCTCCGACAAGGAGCCCGGACCCGAGCTGGAGCTGGCCAAGCTGTCGCGGCGCCTGTGGCCCGAGGTGCTCGCCGAGATCGCCGACCGCGCCCGCCCGGCCGCCCCCCGCGCCGCCACCCGCACCACCACCCGCACCACCACCCGCACCACCGGTCGTACCGCCGATCCGGTGGCCGCGGTGGAGTGGGACCCGAAGGGCGGCATCGTGGTCGCCACCACCGGCGACGGCGCCCGCGAGCTGGAACGGTTCGCCGCGGCCCAGCGCGCCCAGGGCGTCGCCACCGAGACCCTCGACGCCGCCGCGCTCGCCGCCGCCGAGCCGTACGCCACCCGCGACTTCGCCCTCGCCGTCCGCTACCCGCAGGACGCGCAGGTCCAGCCGTCCGGCGCGGCGGCCGCGCTGCTCGCCGACGCGCTGCGCGCGGGCGCCGTGCTGCGCACCGGCTGCGAGGTGCTCGGCGCCGAGACCGCCGGCGGCCGGATCACCGGCGTGCGCACCTCCACCGGGACGATCGGCGCCGACGCCGTCGTCAACGCCGCCGGCCCCTGGGCGGGCGAGACGTCCCGGCGGCTCGGCGCGCCCGTGGACGTCCGGCCCCGCCGCGGCGAGGTCCTCGTGACCGCGCCGATGCCGCCGACCGTGTTCCACAAGGTGTACGACGCCGACTACGTGGGCGCGGTCGGCAGCGGCGCGGGCGACCTCCAGGCGTCCGCCGTCGTCGAGTCCACCCGCGCCGGGACGATCCTGCTGGGCTCCTCGCGCCGCCGCGTCGGGTTCGACGAGCGGATCCGCCCGGACGTGCTGGCGGTGATCGCGGCGAAGGCGCTGCGGCTGTTCCCGTCCCTCGCGGGCGTGCCCGTCATGCGCGCCTACGGCGGGTTCCGCCCGTACGTCCCCGACCACCTGCCCGTGATCGGCGCCGACCCGCGCCTGCCCGGCCTGTGGCACGCGACCGGGCACGAGGGCGCGGGCATCGGCCTGTCGGTCGGCACCGCCCGGATCCTCGCGGACCTGATCCTCGGCCGCGAGCCGGAGATCGACGCCGAGCCGTTCCGCGCGGACCGCCCCGCCGTCCCGCTGGACCCCGCCGCCGCGTCCGGAACCGCGGCGCCCGCCGAACCGCCCGAGCCTTCCCAGGGAGCGAACCCGTGAGCCCGAGACTCGTCCCGGCGTCCGCCGACGCCGCCGGCCGCCGCCCGGACGTCCCGCTGCGCATCACCGTGGACGGCGTGCCGTACAACGGCGCGGCGGGCCAGACCATCGCGGGCGTGCTGCTCGCCGCCGGGCGCCGGTCGTGGCGCAACGGTCCGTCCGGCGCGCCGCGCGGCGTGTTCTGCGGCATCGGCGCCTGCTTCGACTGCCTCGTCACCGTCAACGGCGACCGCGACGTGCGCGCCTGCCGCCGCCGCGCCGCCGACGGCGACGCCGTCACCACGCAGTCCCGCGCGGCGGACTCGGCGGACCCGGCGGGCACGGACGGCGGCGAGCGATGACCCGGCACGTCGTGGTCGTCGGCGCGGGGCCCGCGGGCCTCGGGGCCGCCGCCGCAGCGCTGCGGGCCGGGGCGCGCGTGACCCTCGTCGACTCGGCCGAGCATCCCGGCGGCCAGTACCACCGGATGCTCCCCGACGCCTACCGCGCGGCCCGCCCCGGACGGCTCCACCACGGCTGGGACGCGTTCGACCGGCTGCGCCGCCGCGTCACCGGGCACCCCCGCTGCGCCTGGTGGCCCGAGACCTCCGTCTGGATGCTGGAACGCTCCGCCCCCGGTGAGCCGCGCCCGCCGCGCGTCCACGTGCTGCGCGGTCCGGCCGACGGCTCCGGCCGCGAGCGCCGCGTCCTCGAACCCGAGGCGCTCGTCCTCGCGCCCGGCGCGCACGACCGCGCCCTGCCGTTCCCCGGCTGGGACCTGCCGGGCGTCTTCACCGCGGGCGCGGCGCAGGCCCTGGCGAAGGGCGAACGCGTCGTTGTCGGCGACCGCGTCGTGGTCGGCGGCGCCGGGCCGTTCCTGCTGCCGGTCGCCGCGTCGCTGCTGGAGGCGGGCGCGTCGGTCGCCGAGGTGCTGGAGGCCGGGACCGCCGCCGCCGTGGCGCGCGGCTGGGGCCGGCGCCCGTGGGAGCTGGCGTCGCAGGCGGGCAAGGCCGGCGAGCTGGCCGGGTACGCCGCGCTGCTCGCCCGCCACCGCGTCCCGTACCGGACGGGCCGCGCCGTGATCGAGGCCCGCGGCGACGGACGGGTCGAGGAGGCCGTGACCGCGCGGCTGCGCGCCGACTGGTCCGTGGTCCCCGGCACCGAGCGGACCGTCACCGCCGACGCGGTCTGCGTGACGCACGGCTTCAGCCCCCAGCTCGAACTCCCCGTCGCCGCGGGCTGCGCGCTCCGCGCCGGGGCCACGCCCGAGGAGCCGTTCGTCGAGGTGGACGCCGACCAGCTCACCACCGCGCCGGGCGTGTACGCGGCGGGCGAGGTCACCGGGATCGCCGGGGCGCCCGCCGCCCGCGCCGAGGGCCTGCTCGCCGGCTGGCTCGCGGGCGGCGGCGCGCCGTCCGCGCCGGAGCTGCGGCGGCTCCGCGCGCGCCGCGACCAGGGCCGCGCGTTCGCCGCCCGGCTCGCCGCCGCCCACCCGGTCGGCGCGGCCTGGCCCGGCTGGCTCCGCCCCGGCACGGTCGTGTGCCGCTGCGAGGAGACCGACTACGCCGCCCTCTGCCGCGCCGCGGACGACGCGGCGGGCGGCGCGGCGGCCCGCGCCGTCAAGCTCGGCACCCGCGCGGGCCTCGGCCCCTGCCAGGCCAGGATCTGCGGCCCGACGGTCGCCGAGCTGCTCCGGCGGCGCGCCGCCGGGGCGCCGGGCCGTCCCGCCGAAGGGCTCGCGCCCGCCACCCCGCATCACCGGCCCGTCGCCCAGCCGATCCGGCTCGGCGAGCTGGCCGAACCCCCGAGAGAAAGCGAGTGAGACAGACATGAGCGGCGAGAAGAACGGCACCGCTACCGGCACCGGTCCCGCCGGCGGCACCGCCGGCGCCACCGGGCTCGGCGGCGTCATCGTGGCCACCGCGCTGCCGTACCGGGAGGACGCCTCCGCGCCCGCCGGGCTCGCGGTGGACTACGACGCGTTCGCCGAGCACTGCCGGTGGGTGGTCGCCCGCGGCTGCCGGGGCGTCGGCCCGAACGGCTCGCTCGGCGAGTACTCCTCCCTCACCGACGAGGAGCGCCGCCGCGTCGCCCGCACCGCGGTCGAGGCGGTCGGGCGGGGCGGCGGCGGGGACGGCGTGGTCGTCGTCGGCGTGCACGGCCCCGGCGCGCACCAGGCGCGGCACTGGGCGGAGCTGGCCGCCGAGGACGGCGCGGACGGCGTGCTGTGCCTGCCCCCGACGATGTACCGGGCGAACCCCGGCGAGATCATCGCGCACTACGAGGCCGTCGCCTCCGCGGGCCTGCCGGTCATGGCGTACAACAACCCGATCGACACCAAGGTCGACCTGACCCCGGACCTGCTCGCCGAGATCGCCCAGATCGACAACGTGGTGGCGGTGAAGGAGTTCTCCGGCGACGTCCGCCGCGTCCTGGAGATCCGCGAGAAGGCCCCGGGCCTGGAGGTGGTCGCGGGCGCCGACGACGTCGCCCTCGAAGCGCTGCTGATGGGCGCCACCGGCTGGTTCGCGGGCTTCCCCAACATCTTCCCCGCCGAGTCCGCCCGCCTGTACGAGCTGGCGGCGGCCGGGCGGCTGGAGGAGGCGCGGGCATTGTACGAGCCGCTCGTCGCCGCGTTCCGCTGGGACTCGCGCACCGAGTTCGTCCAGGCGATCAAGCTCGGGATGGAGCGCGTCGGCCGGTACGGCGGCCCGTGCCGCCCGCCGCGCGGCCCCCTCACCGCCGAGCACCGCGCGGCCGTCACCGCCGACATGGACCGCGCCCTCGCCGCCCTCGACGCGCGCAGGGCCGCCTGATGCGCTCGGTCCGGACGATCTCCGCGGTCGACTCGCACACCGAGGGGATGCCGACGCGGGTCGTCACCGGCGGCGTCGCGCCGATCCCGGGCGCGACGATGGCCGACCGGCGCCGGTACGCGATCGAGCACCTCGACGGCCTGCGCCGCTTCCTGATGGACGAGCCGCGCGGGCACGCCGCGATGAGCGGCGCGCTGCTCCAGCCGCCCGCGGACCCCGGCGCCGACTGGGGCGTGGTCTACGTCGAGGCCAGCGGGTTCCTGCCCATGTGCGGGCACGGCACCATCGGCGTCGCGACCGTCCTCGTGGAGACGGGGATGGTCGAGGTCACCGAGCCGGAGACGGTCGTGCGGCTGGACGTGCCCGCCGGTCCGGTCGAGGCGCGCGTCGCCGTCCGCGACGGCCGCGCCGAACGGGTGACGCTGCGCAACGTCGCCTCGTTCGCCACCGCCCTGGACGCCGCCGTCACCGTGCCCGGCCTCGGCGAGGTCCGCTACGACATGGCGTACGGCGGCAACTTCTACGCGATCGTCGACCTGGCGTCGGTCGGGCTGCCGTTCGACCGGGCCCGCAAGGACGACATCCTGCGCGCCGGCCTGGACATCATGGCCGCGATCAACGAGGCCGACCGGCCCGTCCACCCGGAGGACCCGGGGATCGCGGGCTGCAAGCACGTCCAGTTCCTCGCGCCCGGATCCGACGCGAAGCGCTCGCGCAACGCGATGGCGATCCACCCCGGCTGGTTCGACCGGTCGCCGTGCGGCACGGGCACGTCCGCGCGGATGGCCCAGCTCCACGCCCGCGGCGAGCTGCCCCTGCACACCGACTTCGTGAACGAGTCGTTCATCGGGACGAGCTTCACCGGCCGCCTCACCGGCACCGCCACCGTCGGCGGCGTCCCGGCGGTGGTCCCCGAGTTCGAGGGCCGGGCGTGGATCACCGGGACGGCCAACTACCTGCTGGACCCGCACGACCCGTTCCCCGAGGGCTTCAAGCTCTGACCCCCGGGCCGCGGCCTCTCGCGGCCTCTCGCAGCCCCCCGCACTCCACCGCCGAGCCTCGGCGTGCCCCCGTTCGAAGCGCCGCTCCCGCCGCGGCGCGCCGAGGCCCGGCGCACCGCGCCGTCACCCCCGCACACCCCCGGAGGGACCTCCATGTCCCGAGTCATGCCCCAAGCCGGACCGCCGGCGCCGCCCCCGCCCCGTCCGTTCTCGTCGTCGGGCCTGTTCCGGCTGAAGCCCGTCGACACCTCGGAGGAGGAGACCGCGGGCGGCCTGCGCCGCACGATGGGCCTCTGGCAGCTCGTCGCGCTCAGCCTCGGCGGCCTCGTCGGCGCGGGCGTGTTCTCGCTCGCCGGCGTCGTCGCGCACGAGGACGCCGGGCCCGGCGTCATGATCTCGTTCCTCATCGCGATCGTCGCGAGCGGCGCCGCCGCGCTCTGCTACGCCGAGTTCGCCGGCATGATCCCGAAGGCCGGGTCCGCCTACACCTACTCCTACGCCACGCTCGGCGAGGTCGTCGGGTGGGCGATCGGCTGGGACCTGCTGCTGGAGTACACCGCGATCGTCGCGGTCGTCGCCATCGCGATCAGCGGCTACCTGTCGTACCTGGCCGGGCAGGCGGGCCTGGACCTGCCGTCCTGGATGCTCGGCGCGCCCGGCACCGGGTCCGGCCACAAGGTGGACCTGTTCGCGGCGCTGCTGTGCCTGCTGCTGGCGTTCGTCCTGTCGCGCGGGACGAAGGAGTCCGCGCGGTTCGAGACCGTCCTCGTCGTGGTCAAGCTCGGCATCGTCGCGCTCGTGGTCGTCGCCGGCGCCTTCCACATCTCCGGCGGCAACTACTCGCCGTTCCTGCCGTTCGGCGTCGGCGGCGCGGTCACCGGCGCCGCCACCACGTTCTTCGCGGTGTACGGCTACGACGCGATGAGCGCGGCGGCGGAGGAGAGCGCCGAGGCGAAGAAGGTGCTGCCGAAGGCCATCGTGGTGTCGCTCGGCATCGCCGCCGTCATCTACCTGCTGGTCTGCCTCGTCCTGCTCGGCATGCAGGACTACCGCGACATCGACGTCAAGAGCCCGTTCTCCAGCGCGCTGTCGTCGGTCGGGCTCGCCTGGCTCGGGACGATCGTCGCGGTCGGCGCCGTCCTCGGCATCGCCACGTCCGCGCTCGCCAACATGATGGCGGTGACCCGCGTGTGGTACTCGATGAGCCGCGACGGGCTGCTGCCGAGGTACTTCTCCAGGAACCACCCGCGCCGCGCCGTCCCGACCCGCGTGATCTGGCCGGTCGGCGCCGGGTCGGCGCTGATCGCCGGGTTCCTGCCGATCCGGGAGGCCGCCGACCTCACCAACATCGGCATCCTGATGGCGTTCATCGTGGTCGCCGCCGCGGTCGTGGTGATGCGCCGGACCCGGCCCGACCTGCCGCGCTCGTTCCGCACGCCGTGGGTCCCGGTCGTCCCGCTGGTCGGGATCGGGTTCTCGGTCTGGCTGATCGCGAACCTCGACTGGATCACCTGGGTCCGGTTCGCCGGGTGGATGCTCATCGGCATGGTCTTCTACGCGTTCTACGGCTACCGCAACTCCGCCGAGAACGCCGCCCGCACCGACGAAGGGAGCACCCCGTGAACCCCGTGCAGACCCCGGACCAGGCGGTCGCCGCCGCCGCGTCCGCCGCCGAGGCGTGGGGCACCGCGCCACCCGCGGCCCGCGCCGCGGCGCTCACCGCCGTCGCCGACGCCCTGGAGGGCGCCCGCCCCGAGCTGGTGGCGCTCGCCGACGCCGAGACCCGCCTCGGCGAGGCCCGGCTGAACGGCGAGCTGACGCGCACCGCGTTCCAGCTCCGGCTGTTCGCCGACCACGTGCTGGACGGCGCGTACCTCGACGCGCGGATCGACCGCCCCGACCCGGACTGGCCGACCGGCCCCCGTCCCGACCTGCGCCGCTACCGGGCACCGGCCGGGCCGGTGCTGGTGTTCGCCGCGAGCAACTTCCCGTTCGCGTTCAGCGTCGCGGGCGGCGACACCGCGTCGGCGTGGGCGGCGGGCTGCCCGGTCGTCGTCAAGGCCCACCCCGGCCACCCGCGGCTGTCCCGCCGCACGGCCGAGATCATCGCCGGGGCCGTCCCCGAGGGCGTCTTCGGGCTGGTCGAGGGGGAGGCGGACGGCGTGGCGGCGCTGCGCCACCCCGCGCTCGCCGCCGCCGCGTTCACCGGGTCCGAGCGCGGCGGGCTCGCCCTGGCGAGGATCGCCGCCGAACGGCCCGTGCCGATCCCGTTCTTCGGCGAGCTCGGCAGCGTCAACCCGGCGGTCGTCACGCCACGCGCGGCCGAGGCCCGCGCCGCCGAGATCGCCCAGGGGTACGCGGCGTCCCTCACCCTCGGCGCGGGCCAGTTCTGCACCAACCCCGGCCTGCTGTTCGCGCCCGCCGGGCTGCTCGGCCCGGTCGCCGACGCCGTCCGCGCCGCCGCGCCGGCCCCGATGCTGAACGACCGCATCCAGCGCGGCTACCTGGAGGTCGCGGGCGCGCTCGGGGCACGGCCCGGCGTCCGCCGCGTGGTCTGGCCGGACGACCCGTCCGCGCCCGTCCCGCGGCTGCTCGCCATGGACCTCGACGCGTTCGACGCCGACCGCGCCGACGCCGCGCGGGAGTGCTTCGGCCCGCTCGGGCTCGTCGTCGCCTACGACGACCTCGCGCGCGTCGCGGGCGTCGTCGCGGCGCTGCCCGGCCAGCTCACCGCGTCCCTGCACGCCGAGCCGGAGGAGGCCGGCGGCCTCGCCGCCCTCGCGCGCGTCCTCGCCGGCCGCAGCGGGCGCGTCCTGTGGAACCAGTGGCCGACCGGCGTCTCCGTCACGTCCGCGATGCAGCACGGCGGCCCGTTCCCCGCGACGACCGCCCCGGCCACCACGTCGGTGGGGACGGCGGCGATCGAGCGGTTCCTGCGGCCCGTCGCGTTCCAGGGGTGGCCGCAGGAGCTCCTGCCGCCCCCGCTCCGCGACGCCAACCCCTGGAACGTCCCCCAGCGCGTCACCTGACCCTGGCGCGGGGTGGGCATCGCTTGGTCGGCCCATGGGTGTGCCGTGTCCCGGAGTCGGAAAAACTCCGAGAATGGAAACTCGTCCGCTTTTGGGGGAGTTGCGGGTGCGCTCCCGGGTGCTGGCCGGCGCCGCCGGGACCGTGGCGGCGCTGGCGGCCGGCTGGCCGCTGGCGAACGCCGCGCTCGGCGCGGGGCCAGGCCGGGAGCCGCTCCCCGCCGGGCGGATCCTGACCCTCGGCGGCGTGGCCGCGACCGCCAGCCTGACGGTCGGCGCCGGCTGGACGCTGGACCGCTCGTCCAGCGGCCGCACCCGCGGGTACGCGCTCGCGCGCGGCGGCCTCGACCTGCGGGTCGACTACGTGACCCCGCCCGGCGGCCCCACGGCCGCCGAGCTGTGGGAGGGCCTCGGCCGGGTCCTGCGGGTCGGCGACCCGGGCGCAAGGCTCGGCGCCGCCCGCCCCGCGGGCACCGCGCACGGCGCGTCCGGGCTCACCGGGACGCTCGTCCGCAAGGGCCGCAGGGGGCAGGCGACCGTCCTCCCCGCGCCGGACGGGTCGGTGGCCGTGGAGGCCCTCGCGGTCGGCGGGGACGCCGCGGCACGGGCCGCCGCCCGCCGCGTGGTCGCCTCGATCGTGTTCGGGACATGAGCGGGACCGCCGCGCCGCGGCGGGTCCTCGCGCCCCCGCGCGCGTCCAGGCAGGAGAGGGCCGCGCGGACGCTCCTCTGGGCGGGCGCCGCGGCGGGCCTGTTCCTGCTCGCCGAGAACCTCAAGGGCGTCGCGGCCGAGTTCCCCGGCGACCTGCTCCTCGCGGTGCTCATCGAGGCGGTCGTCGCGCTGGCCGGGTTCGGGCTGCTGCGGCGGCTCCGGCCGATCCACCCGCCGCCGTGGGGCCCGTCCGGGGCGAGCCTCGCGTGGGGCGCGACCGCCGCCGCCGGGTGCGCGCTGCCCGCCAACGGCGGCCTGATGGCCGTCTGGTCCAAGACCGGCGGGACCGGCTTCGCCGACGAGTGGGGCGCCGCGCTGACCGCCCCGGTGAACGAGGAGACGCTGAAGGCCGCCGGGATCGTGATGCTCGCGCTCGCCGCCCCGTACGCCCTGCGCGGGCCCGTGGACGGCATGATGCTCGGCGCGCTGACCGGCCTCGGCTTCCAGGTGACCGAGAACGTCATCTACGGGGCCAACTCCATCATCCAGTCCGGCGGCGTCGAGCCCGGCCTGTCGGTCGTCCGCACCTCGCTGCTGCGGGTCGGCGTCACCGGGCCCGGCTCGCACTGGACCATGACCGCCGTCGCCGGGGCGGGCATCGGCTACCTCGTCGCGCGGGTGTGTGGGGCGCGCGGCACGCCGTGTTCCTGTTCCTGTGCGCGTACGGGATGCACTGGTTCTTCGACGCGCCCGTCCTGCCGCCCGGCAGCGGCACGCTCGTCAAGACGGCGGTCGACTTCCTCGTCGCGGCGATCGTCTACCTGGCCCTGCGGCGCGCCTACCGCGCGCGGGCGCGGCGCGTCCTCAGCGCCCAGTTCGCGGCGGGGGAGGCGCCGTCCAGCGAGGTCAAGTTCATGCTCAGCAGGCGGGGCCGCCGCCTCGCCCGCCGCCGCGTCCCCGCGGGCCCCCACCACGACGCCCTCGCCGCCTGGCAGCAGGCCGAACTGGACCTCCTGGACGCCCGCGCCGCCGACGCCACCAGCCTCACGCCCCGCCGCTGACGCGGCCCCGCGACAGTCGTTCGACCATGAAGGACCTTGAGACCGAACGCCACGCCCTTCCCGCCTGGGGCGTGAGCCGGGGCGGTGGCGTCAGGTGGTGAAGAACTCGGTGAGGGCGGGGGCCAGCGCGTCGGGGGACACGTCGTGGGTCTGGCCGTCCAGGGTCCGGTGCCGGGCGGTGGGGATCGCGTCGGCGGTCGTCCGTGCCGCTCGCTGGAGGGGCTCGGGGCTCGCGCCGCCCGAGAGGACCAGCGCCGGAACGCCGATCCGCGCCGCCAGTTCGCGCGGAACGCGGCCGTCGCCGAGGATCTCGTCGTCGTACGCGAGGGTCGGGGCGATGGCCTCCATGGCGGCCCAGCCGGGCTGCGACCGCATACCGGCCACGGCCTGCGGGGGAACGCCGACGGTCGTCATGAACAGCTCGACGGCGTCGCCCCGCCGTCCGGCGGCCAGCAGCTCGTTGAGCCGCGCGGTGTACTCCTTGAGCCGCGCCGCGTCCTCGGACTCGCCCGTGAACGGCGGCTCGAAGCACGCCAGCTTCGCGATCCCCGTTCCCGACCCGGCGGCCGTCAGGGCGAGCGCGGCGCCGGACGAGATCCCGTAGACGTACGCCTCGCCGCCCGTCTCCGCGATGACGGCCCGCAGGTCCTCGACCTCGCGGGCGACCGCGTACGGCCCGGTGTCGCCGCTCTCGCCCCGGCCGCGGCGGTCGTAGGCGTAGACGGTGAACGCGTCGCGCAGCAGGGCGGCGAGGGGCCGCATCGGCCCGGCGGCGCGGTGGCACATCGCGCCGTCCACGAGGACGAGCGCGGGCCCGGTCCCGGACCGCTCGTAGGCGATCGCGGTGCCGTCGGCCGAAGTGACTGCCTGCATGTCGTTCTCCCTGTCAGTGGAGTTCCCGATCGGCCTGGAGGTCGGCCAGGTAGGCGTCGAAGCGGTCGAGGCTGGTGGCGAACCCCGCCCTGGCCTCGGCGCTCCGGTACGCGGCGGGCACGTTCGTCTGGTGGGTGACCACCTCGGTGCGCCCGTCGCCCAGGTCCGTGAACGTCACGGTGGTGCGCATGCCGCCCCCGACGCCGGGCTCGATCCACACCAGCCGGTGCGGGCGGTCGACCTCGGCGTACACGGCGCGCATCGTGTGGGTGGAGCCGTCCGCGCCGACCATGGTCGTCTCGAACGCCCCGCCGGGACGCAGGTCGACCACGATGTTCCCGACCGGCGTGGTCGTCCCCTCCGGGCCCCAGAACCGGGCCAGGTGCTCGGGCGTGGTCATGCAGTCGAACAGCAGCTCCGGCGGCGCCCGGTGCACGCGCCGGTAGGTGAACTCGCCCGTCTCGGTCATGCCGTCCCCTCGTCGTCCTGCTCGGCGAGCAGCGCGGCCAGATGGCCTTCGAGGCGGTCGTGCCGCCCCGCCCAGATCCTCCGGTGCCGCTCGATCCATCCGGCGGCCTCGTCCAGGCGCACGGTCTCCAGGACGCAGGGCCGCGACTGCGCGGTCCGGGTCCGCGAGATGAGCCGGGCGCGCTCCAGCACCTTCAGGTGCTTGGACACCGCCTGCTGCGTCATCGCGAACGGCTCGGCGAGCTGGTTGACCGTCGCGTCGCCGCGGGCCAGGCGCTCCAGGATCGCGCGCCTGGTCGGGTCGGCGAGCGCCGAGAACACCAGGCTCAACTCGTCTTCGACGACTGCCATGCCAGGGAACCGTACTCACAACCAAGCCTTTGCACAACCGTATGGTTGTAAAAAAGGCTAGGCAGGCTGCTGCACAGCAACCCCAGCCGTCACGCGAGTGCGTTAACTGTCCGGGGGAGGCGAGGCCGAAGGCGAGCCTCCCCCGGACAGATCGCGAAGCGATGCAGCACTCGCAAAGCAACGGTCAGGGAGCGAGCCTTTAGGCGAGCGGACTGGGCCGGGGCTTCAATCAATACAGCTGGATCCAGGTGGTCTTGAGCTGGGTGTACTTGTCGAGCGCGTGCAGCGACTTGTCGCGGCCGAAGCCCGACTGGGCGTAGCCGCCGAACGGCACGGTGATGTCGCTGGCGTCGAAGCAGTTGACCCAGACCGTCCCGGCGCGGATCGCGCGCGACATCAGGTGCGCCTTGGACAGGTCCCGCGTCCAGACGGAGGCGGCGAGGCCGTACGGGGTGCCGTTGGCCAGCGCGACCGCCTCCTCCTCGTCGTCGAACGGCAGGACGGCCAGCACCGGCCCGAAGACCTCCTCCTGCGCGATCCGCATGTCCGGGGCGACGCCGTCGATGACGGTCGGCTCGACGTAGAACCCGCCGGTCTCCTCCAGCGCCCGGTTCCCGCCGGTCAGGATGTCGGCGCCGTCGGCGCGGGCGGCGTCGAGGTGCCCGAGGACCCGTTCGAGGTGGACGCGTTCGACCAGCGCGCCGAGGGTGGTGGACGGGTCCAGCGGGTCGCCCGGCCGCAGCGCCTCGGACGCGCGGACGACGGCGTCCACCAGCTCGTCCTTGCGGGAGTGGTGCACCAGGAGCCGCGACCCCGCCGAGCACACCTCGCCCTGGTTGAAGAAGATCCCGCCCGCGACGGCCTCGGCGACCGTGGCGGTGTCGGGCGCGTCCGCGAGGACGACCTGCGGGCTCTTCCCGCCGAGCTCCAGGGACACCTGCTTCAGGTTGGACTCGGCGGCGTAGTGCATGAACATCCGCCCGACCTCGCCCGAGCCGGTGAACGTCACCGCGTCCACGTCCGGGTGGCGGCCGAGCGCGGCGCCGGCCGTCGGGCCGAAGCCGGGCACGACGTTCAGCACGCCGGGCGGGACGCCCGCCTCGGCGGCCAGCTCGGCGAGCCGCAGCGCGGTCAGCGGCGACTGCTCGGCGGGCTTCAGCACGACCGAGTTGCCCGTCGCGAGGGCGGGCGCGACCTTCCACGCGGCGAGCATCAGCGGGAAGTTCCACGGCACGATCGCGGCGACGACGCCGAGCGGCTCGCGGGTGATGGTCGCGAGCGTGCGCGGCCCGGTCGGCGCGACCTGGTCGTAGGTCTTGTCGACGGCCTCGGCGAAGAAGTCGAACGTCTGCACCGTGACGCGCAGGTCGACCGCGCGGGCGTCGGAGACGGGCTTGCCCATGTCGAGGCTCTCGGTGAGCGCCAGCTCCTCGGCGTGCGCGTCGATCAGCTCGGACAGGCGGCGCAGCACGGCGCGGCGCTCGCGCGGGTGCAGGTCGCGCCAGCGGCCGTCCTCGAACGCGGCGCGGGCGGCGGCGACGGCCCGGTCGACGTCCTCGGCGTCCGCCTCCGCGACCGCGGCGATGACGCGGCCGTCGCGCGGCGACACCCGGTCGAACGTCCGGCCGCTCGCCGCGGGGCGGAACGCGCCGTCCACGAACAGCTCGGTGCGCAGGTCGATGTCGGGGACCGCGATCGCCGCGGCGGCCTGCTCAGCCATGTCGCCTCCTGGAATCCGCCACGTGGGCGTCGAACAGCGCTTGCTCGTACGGGGTCTCGGCCGCGTCGTCCTCGGGGTGCCACTGCACGGCGAGGACGGGCGCGTCGTCGTGTTCGAGGGCCTCGGCGCAGCCGTCGGGGGCGCGGGCGACGACGCGCAGCGCGTGCCCGACGGTGTCCACGCCCTGGTGGTGGTACGAGGAGACCGACACGGTGTCGGCGTCCAGCACCCCGGACAGGCGCGACCTCGGCTCGATCTTCACCTCGTGGTACGCGCGGTGGTCCAGGCCGCCCTCCAGGTGCTGGAGGAGCGTCCCGCCGCACGCCACGTTCAGCGCCTGCATGCCGCGGCAGATCGCGAGCAGCGGGATGCGCTGCGCCAGCACCGCGCGGACGACCATGAGGTCGGCGTCGTCCTGGACGGGGTCCGGGTCGACGGTGCGGTCGTCGAGGTCCGCGCCGTACGTCCGGGGATGCAGGTCGCCGCCGCCGGGCAGCACGACGCCGTCGAAGCGCGCCAGGCGGGACGGCAGGTCGGCGGTCTCGCCGTGGTAGACGGTGACGGGCTCGCCGCCCGCCCGGTAGACGGCCTCCAGGATCTTCGCGGCGGCGACGACGCCGTTCAGCCGCAGGCCGTGGATCTTCGGGGAGCGCATGCCCGCCACCCCGATCAGGGGGCGCGCGCTCATGCGAACGGGTAGGGGAGGTTCGGCATCCAGCTCTGCCATGCCTTTCTGAGTCGGCCGTCGGAGACGACGGCGGCCAGCGCGGAGTCGATCGCCTGGAGTGTCTCAGGCCGGTCCTTGGCGACCGCGACGCCCCACCGGTTTCCCGTCGGGACGGTGAACGCCACGGAGAAGGCGGGATCGGCGTCCAGCGGGACGAACACCACGTCGTCGTCCACGACGGCGTCGACCCGCCCGGACCGCAGCGCGGCGAGCATGTCCCCGAACACGTCCTCGCCGTCGCCTCCGAACGGCACGGTCACCGCCCCGTCGAACGTCTCGGCGAGCGCCATGTTGGTGCTGCCCGCGATGGCGGCGACCCGCAGTCCGCGCAGGTCCTCCGGGCACGTCACCGCCGCGGCGCGCCGTACGAGCACCGACTCGTTGAACACCGCGTACGGGCGGGTGAAGCCGACCCGTTCCCGGCGCGCCTCGGTGATGCCCTGCCCGCACCAGACGGCGTCCACCGCGTGGGCGTCGAGCGCCGGGACGAACTGCGCCCACGGGACGTACACCCATTCCAGGGGACGGCCCAGCTCCGCGGCGACGAGCGCGGCGGCGTCCGGCTCGTACCCGGTGCGGGGGCGGCCGGGCTCGGCGCGGTCGAACAGCGGGGGCGCGTCGGCGTTGATGCACGCCAGCCGCAGCGGCGGGGTCACGGGATCGCCTCCGTGTACATCTCGCGCTCCCAGTCGGTGACCGCGCCGCAGAAGCGCGCCCACTCGTCGTGCTTCAGCTCCAGGTACAGGTCGGCCATCTCCTCCGGCATCGCGCCCCGCACGACCTTGTCGGCGGCGAACGCGTCGAGCGCCTCACCGAGCGTGAGGGGGAGCGGCTGGAACGGCGAGGGCGGCCCCTCGTAGCTGCTGCCGCGCTGCGGGTCGCCGGGGTCGGTGGCGTGGTCGAGGCCGTCCTTGATGGCGGCGAGCAGCACGGCGTGCGACAGGTACGGGTTCACCATCGCGTCGGGCAGCTTGAACTCCAGCCGCCCGTTCGCCGAGAGCCGCACCGTGCAGGTCTTGTTGTCCATGCCCCAGTTGATCTGCGCGGGGGCGAACTGCCCGGCGTCCCAGTACCGCTTGTAGGAGTTCACCGTCGAGCCCATGACCGCCATCGCCCCGGCGGCGTGGCTGAGGATGCCGCCGACGGCGTGCCGGCCGGTCTCTGTGAGGTGCAGCTCGCGGACGGACGGGTCGGCGAGCACGTTCTCCTCGCCGCGCCACAGGCTGAGGTTGTGGTGGCAGCCGTTGCCCATCGCGCCGACGGTCGGCTTCGGCATGAAGCTCGCCGTGACGCCCAGCTCGCGGGCGACCTGGCGGCAGATCTGCCGGTAGGCGACCAGCCGGTCGGCGGTGCGGTCGGCGCGGTCGAAGCCCCAGTTCAGCTCCAGCTGCCCGGGGTCCTCGTAGTCGCCCTCGATCATGTCGAGGCCGAGCGCCTGCCCGTACCGGATGACGCGCTGGTAGACCGGCCGCATCCGTTCGAGGGCGTCGGCGTGGTAGGACGGGCTGGAGCCGGGCCGGAAGCTCACCTCCAGGCCGGGCCCCGTCCACGTCATCTCCGGCTCGCAGCCCGTGCGCAGCTCCAGCCCGGTGTCGCGGGTGAACGCGGCGTGCGCGCGCGTGAGGTTGGAGCGCGCGTCGGTCGCGAGCGGGCGGCCCCCGACGCCGGGCAGGTGCGCGGGCTCGTACACCCGGCACAGGAACCGCGCGACGGTGGTGTCCCACGGCAGGACGGCGAAGGTGTCGGGGTCGGGCATCGCGGTGAACTCGGCGGCCTCCGCGCCGCCGCCGAGCAGCGCCCCGGACCGGTCGGTCTGGAGGTCGCACATCGCGGTGCGGTGCAGGTTGACGCCGCGTTCGAGGTTGCGGGCGAGGTGCCGGGCGGGCACGACCTTGCCGACGACGCGCCCGGACAGCGACACCGCCTGGTAGTAGACGAACTCGACGCGCGACTCCTGGATGCGGGCGCGCAGGTCGTGCAGCGCGCCCGCGTCGGCGTTGCGGTCGCGGTGCTCGTCCAGCGCGGTCGTGCCGGACGGCGGCTCGGTGATGGGGGCATCGGGGGTCCTTCCGTTGGAGGCAGGCCGGCACGGGCGGTCAGACGGGGGCGGGCGCGCCCGCCACGAGGTCGCGGTACGGGCGGTGCCGCGAGGCGGGGATCCCGGCGAGGACGACGCCGACCGGGCGGCCGTCGCGGTGGTAGACCATCGCGATCCCGGACGCCGCGCGCCGCAGGTCGCCCTCGACCAGCTCGCACCGGTCGCCGAGGCCGGGCGCGCCGAAGCTCTGCACCCGCAGCCCGAACTGGTCGCTCCAGAACGACGGCACCGGCGCGAACGGCGCGTCCCCCGCCGCGGCCGGGTCCTCGCCGCGCAGCTGCGCGGCGAGGGTGGCGGCGGCCCGCCGCGCGGTGTCGGCGGGCACGCACCAGTGCTCGACCCGGCGCGGGACGCCGTCGTAGCGGGGGTTGGGGAAGCGCGCCACGTCCCCGACCGCGACCACGCCGGGGCGGCCCTCGGCGCGCAGCAGCCCGTCGCACAGCACGCCGTCGGACAGGTCGAGCCCGTTGCCGTCGAGCCACTCCACGTTCGGCAGCGACCCGATCGACTCGACGACGAGGTCGGCGGGCTCCTCGCTCCCGTCGTCCAGGACGACCGCGTCGGGCGCCAGCTCGGTGACCGTGCGGCCGACCCGGAACCGCACGCCGCGCTCCTCGTGGTGGCGGCGCAGCGACCGGCCGAGCTCGGGCCCGAGGACCAGGCCCATCGGCTCGGGCATCGGCTCGACCACGGTGACCTCGCAGCCCGCGCCGCGCGCGGTCGCGGCGACCTCGCAGCCGACGAACCCGCCGCCGACGACCACCGCCCGCGCGCCGGGGCGCAGCCGGTCGCGCAGCGCCACCGCGTCCTCGACGGTCCGCAGCACGTGCCGCGCCGGATGCGTCCCGGGCGCGCGGAGGCGGCGGGGCCGCAGCCCGGTTGCCACGACCAGCCCGTCGCAGCCGACCTCGCGGCCGTCCTCCAGCGTGACCGTCCCCGCGGCGAGGCAGGCGCGGACGATCCGCGCGCCCGGCTCCCACACCACGTCGTCGATGTTGGCGCGGCGGCGGAACGCGGTCGCGGCGTGCGCCTCGCGGACGCCGCCCGCCCCCACCGCCCCGGCGAGGAGCTCCTTGGACAGCGGCGGCCGGTTGTAGGGCAGGTGCGGCTCGGCGCCGAACACGGTGACCGCGCCGTCCCAGCCGGCGGCGCGGAGCCGCTCGGCCGCGCGCAGCCCCGCCATCCCGGCGCCCGCGATCACGACGTGCCCGCCCGCCGAACGTCCCGTCATGGCCGTCACGGCTCAGTCCTCGATCGTGATGGCCTGGACCGGGCACACGTCCGCCGCCTCCTCGACGTGCTCGCGGTGCTCCTCGCCCGGCGAGCCGTCGTACTCCAGCGCGCCGGCGTCGTTGATCCGGAACGCCTCGGGCGCGGCGATGGCGCACTGCCCGTGGTCCTGGCACGTCGCGAGGTCGACGACGACCCTCATGCGGAAACCCCCTGGTCCGGTGTGAAGGAGACGGGCAGTTCGACCGGCCCGGTGTTGCCGCTGAACGGCAGCCACCGCGCCTGCCCGCCCGGGCGCGGGTCGCGCATCCGGCGGGCGAGCAGCGGGAGCGCCACGCTCATGTCGCCGCGGGCGACGAAGTGGCCGAGGCAGTGGTGGGCGCCGCCGCCGAACCCGAAGTGCGGCGGCCGTTCGGCGGTGATGTCGAACGAGCCGTCCGGCACGGCGCGCGGGTCCGTCCCGGCGGACTCGGTGAACAGGTGCACGGTCGTCCCGGCGGCGATGTCGAGCCCCTCGAACGTGAAGTCCTCGCGGGCCTCGCGGGTCACCCACGTGGTGGTCGGCGCGACCCGCATGACCTCCTCGACGGCGGCGCCGCCGAGGTCGGGCCGCTCGGCGAGCAGCCGCCACTGGCCGGGGTGGTCGAGGAACGTCCGCATCCCGAGCCCGAGCTGGTTGCGGGTCGTGTCGAACCCGCCGAACACCAGCAGCACGAGCGAGTCGCGCAGCTCCTCGGGGCTGAGCCGGTCGTCCTCGCTCTGCGCCTGGGCGAGCCGGGTGACGAAGTCGTCGCGGGGCTCGCGGCGCCGGTCGCGGACGGCCTCGTCCACGTAGCCGTACAGCCGGTCCAGCGCCGCCTCGATCCTCGGCAGGTCCGCGCGGATCGTGACGCCCATCGCCAGGCCGATCGTCGCCGAGTCCCGCGCGATCTCCCGCCAGTGCTCCTCGGGCAGCCCCAGCATGATCGCGATGACGCGCGCGGCGTACGGCTCGGCGAACTCGGCCACGAACTCGCAGCGGTCCGGCTCGCGGAACCCGTCCACCAGTTCGCCCGCGAGCGCCTGGAAGCGCGGCACCAGCGGCGCGATCATGCGGCGGGAGAACGCCGGGTTCAGCAGGCGGCGCAGCCGGTGGTGGTCGTCGCCCTCCTTGTTGAGCACCCAGTTCGCCCACCACGCCGCGAACGGCCCGCCGGTGATGCCGTGGTGCGCGGGCCAGCGGGCGCTGCCCTGCGCCAGCTTCGGATGCTTGAGCAGCCTGCCGACCTCGTCGTAGCGCAGCACCGCGAGGCCGTAGTTGGTCCTGGCGTACCAGCCCTCCTCCCGGGCGCGCCGCACCTCCTCGGACCGCACGGAGAACGCGGGGTCGGAGATGTCGAAATAGGGGACGCCCGCCGTGGGCGTGGCCGGGCTCGGGGTCATACCTCCTCCTTCACGGGGGGAGCCGGGGGAGCGGGGTCCGCCGCGGCGCCGGGGATCGCGTCGCCCGCCGGGCGCCGCCGCGGCCGTGGTGCCGGGTCAGGGCCATGTAGAGCAGCCCCGCCCCGACCACGACCGCCCCGGACAGCGGGACGATGCAGTCGTCGTACCAGGGGGCCTCCGGTGTGCGCGGCCACGACATGTTGACCATCGCGCCGACCCCGTAGGCGAGCGCCGCCGCGTTCACCGGCAGGCCCCAGCGGCCGAGGCTGAACGGCCCCGCCGGGCGCCAGCCCTTCGCGCGGGCGCGCAGCGCGGCGAGCACGACCATCTGGAAGCCGAGGTAGATGCCCAGCGAGGCGAACGAGATGATCTTGGTGAGGGCGTCCGCGGAGACCTTCGAGCCGACCACCACCAGCGCCGGGACCACCGCGGCGAGCAGCAGCGCGTACGGCGGGACCGCGCGCGCCGCGGAGAACCGCGCGAGCGCCCGGCTGCCCGCGATCATGTCGTCGCGGGCGTAGGAGTAGGCGAGGCGGCTCGCGGCGGCCTGGAGGCTCATCGCGCACGACACGAACGAGACCAGCACGATCCCGAGGATCACCTTGACCGCGACGGAGCCGAACGCGGCGGTCAGCACGGTCGTGACCGGGTCGGCGTCCGCCCCGGAGACCACCGCGCCGATGTCGGCGACCGAGGAGACCAGCGCGAACGTCACGAACATCGCCGCGGCGCCGCCCACGTAGATCGTCATGCGCATCGCCCTCGGGATGCGGCGGCCCGGGTCGCGGACCTCCTCGGCGACGTCGCCGCACGCCTCGAAGCCGTAGTACTGGAAGATGCCGATGAGGCTCGCGGCCAGGAACGCGCCCGCGTACGAGCCGCCCCCGCCCGTCCCGAAGTCGTCGAAGAGCGCGCCGACGCCGTGGTGCCGCTCGGTCGCGAGCAGCCAGATCCCGACCGCGAGCGCGCCGAGCAGCTCGGCGGCGAAGCCGATGATGGCGGCCCGCGCGAGGTTCCTGGTGCCGGACAGGTTGATCAGCGTCGCTATGAGCAGGATGGCCAGCGCGCACGCGATCGTGTTGTTCACGGTGGGCTCGACGCCGAGCAGCGACGCGGCGTACGGCCCGGCGCCGTAGGTGACGCTGGCGATGGTGACCAGCAGCGCGACCAGGTAGACCCAGCCGCTCAGCCAGGCCCAGCGGCGGCCCCACAGGCGCCGCGCCCAGGGGTAGATGCCGCCGCTGACCGGGAACTGGGAGACGATCTCGCCGAAGACCAGGGCGACCAGGAGCTGCCCGAGCCCGGCGACGACCAGGCTCCAGATCATCGGCGGCCCGCCGGTGGCGAGCGAGAAGCCGAACAGGGCGTAGACGCCCACGACCGGCGACAGGTAGGTGAAGCCGAGCGAGAAGTTGGCCCACGGGCTCATGTCCCGCTTGTAGTGGGACTCGTACCCGAGGGCGGCGAGCCGCGCGGTGTCCGTGTCCGTGCCGGCGTCCGCCGCGGACGCGGGGCCGCCGTGCGCCGTGGGTTCGTGTGCAGGGGACACGAAGGGCTCCCTTTGCCGGAGGGACGTCGGTCGGGAGGGGCGGGAGGGGACGAACGGGGGGTGTGAGCCGAGATCGGAGGTTCAGGGGGTCGAGGGGGTGAACTGCGGTGGTCCGGGTACCCTGGGCGAAAAGATATGGTCCCAGATTTTTCATCGCAAGGGTCCTGCCCCAAGATCTTCCGGAAAGCGCGGGAAGGGAGACCGGATGCCGGCGCGGGACGCCTCGGCGGTCACCAGGCTGGCGGTGTTCGCGCCCCTGGACAGCCTCGGCCGGGCCGAGACGATCGTCCGGCGGCTCGCCGACGCCATCTCCCTCGGCCTGCTCGGCGACGGCGAGCAGCTCCCGAGCGAGCCCGACCTCGCCGGGCAGCTCGGCGTCGCGACCGTCACCGTCCGCGAGGCGCTCGGCGAGCTGCGCCGGCAGGGCCTGATCGTCACCCGCCGCGGCCGCGGCGGCGGCAGCTTCGTGCGGGCCCCCACGCCCGGCGAGATCACCGGGCACCTGCGGCGGCGGCTGCGCGAGCTGTCGGTGGAGGACCTGCGCGACCTCGGCGACCACTACTCCTCGCTCGCCGCCGGCGCCGCCCTGCTCGCCGCCGAGCGCGCGGCCCCCGAGGACCTCGGCCGGCTGGAGGAGGCCGGCCGGGCGTTCACCCGGGCCTGCGCCGCCCCGACCGCGAGGCCCAGCACCGCGCGGACGGCTGGTTCCACGTCGAGGTCGCCGCCGCCGCGCAGTCGGCCCGGCTCACCCGCGAGGAGATCCGCTTGCAGACGGAGATCGGCCCGCTACTGTGGCTTCCCGGCGCCGACTCGGAGATCCGGAGGCGGCTGCTGAAGCAGCACGGGGACCTGGTCCGGGCGATCGCGGAGCAGGACGGCGGCGAGGCCGCGCGGCTCGCCCGGCTGCACGTGGGCGAGTCCTTCGAGCGGCTCATCGAGCTGCACCTCGGGCTCGTCCGGCCATGAGAACGCGGCCGGGCCCGCGGCCCGCGCCCCCCGCGGGCGGGCTCCGGCGACGGCCCCGCCGCGACGGCCCGAGATGGACGACGGTGAGACAGTGAACGGACAGATCGCCCAGGCCGCGTCCGCGGGCACCGAGGTCGGCCGCGTCTTCGACGCTGTGCTGCGCTCGCTGGAGGCGTTCAGCGCCCGTGCCGTACGGGTCGTCCGGGCGCCGTCGCTGCGCGGCGCCGCCCCTTCGCACGCCGACCTCGCCCCGCTGCGCGACGGCGCGCTCGGCGTCCTCGCCGCGCACGCCGACCTGGTGACCGGCTCCGGCTTCGTCGGCGCGCCCGGCCTGCTCGCCGACGCGCCGCTCAGTCTGGACTGGTGGCACGTCGCCGACAGCCGCGAGCCGCGCCCGCTCGTCCTCGACCTCGACCCGTCCAGCACCGGCTTCTACGACTACACGCGGCACCCGTGGTTCCGGGTCCCGGCCGAGACGGGCGGGCCGTACGTGCACGGGCCGTACGTCGACTTCCACGGCACCGACCAGTACATCCTCACGATGTCGGCGCCCGCGCTCGACGCGTCCGCCGGCCCGCCCGCGTTCCTCGGCGTCGCCGGCGCCGACCTCTACGTGCGCCGCATCGAGAAGGCGGTCCTGCCGCTGCTGCCGCCCGGCGCCGTCCTGCTGAACGCCCAGGGCCGCGTCATCGTGTCCCGTTCGGCGCGGCACGTCACCGGAGTCCTGCTCCGCGACCTCGCCCTGGAGGACGTGCGCGCGTGCGAGACCGGCGAGGCCGCGCGGGTCGGGCCGTGGGCAGCCGCCCGCTGCGGCCGCCTCCGGCTCTACCTCCTCACCCGGCTCCCCGCCCACCCGCCCGGCGACGGCTAGCCCCACCGCCCGCCGCCCCCAGCCGTGCCCCGGCCGCTGCCTTGGTGAGACGAGTGCTCGGCCCGGGGCCCGAGCCCGGCCGCGGCGCCCGCGAGGGCCTCTCAGGACTCCCAGACGGTCTTGGCGTTGCAGAAGGCGTGGATGCCCTGCTCCGACAGCTCCCGGCCGTAGCCGGACCGCTTGACGCCGCCGAACGGCAGCTCCGGGAACGACGTCGTCATGCCGTTGATGAAGACCTGGCCCGCGTCCAGCTCGCGGGCGAAGCGCTCGCGCTCGCCGGGGTCCTCGGTCCAGGCGTTCGAGCCGAGCCCGAACCCGGTCGCGTTGGCGAGCTCGACCGCCGCCGAGACGCCGCGCACCCGGAACAGCGACGCGACCGGCCCGAACACCTCCTGGTTGAACATCTTCATCTCCGGCGTCACGTCCGCGACGACCGTCGGCGGGTAGTACCAGCCGTCGCCGGGCGGGCGCTCGCCGCCGCACAGCAGCCGCGCGCCGCGCCCGAGCGCGTCCGCCACGAACTCCTCGACGTCCGCGCGGCCCTGCTCGCTCGCCAGCGGCCCGACGTCGGTCGCCTCGTCCATCGGGTCGCCGACGCGGCGGCCCGCCATGCAGGCGACGAACCGCTCCTCGAACGCGTCGGCCACGGCCTCGTCCACGATGAACCGCTTCGCGGAGATGCAGCTCTGCCCGTTGTTGAGGCAGCGGGACGTCGCGGCGGCCTCGGCGGCGGCCTCGACGTCGGCGGACGGCATCACCACGAACGGGTCGCTGCCGCCGAGCTCCAGCACGGTCGGCTTGACCTCGTCGCCCGCGATCGCCGCGACCGAGCGCCCCGCGGGCTCGCTGCCGGTCAGCGTCGCCGCGCGCACGCGCGGGTCGCGCAGCACCCGCTCGACCTCGCCCGAACGGATCAGCAGCGTCTGGAACGCGCCCTCGGGGAACCCCGCGCGCTCGAACAGCTCCTGGAGGTACAGGGCGGTCTGCGGCACGTTCGAGGCGTGCTTGAGGAGCCCGACGTTGCCCGCCATCAGGCCGGGCGCCGCGAACCTGACCACCTGCCAGAGCGGGAAGTTCCACGGCATGACGGCGAGCACCGGCCCGAGCGGCTGGTAGCGGACGTACGCCCGGCGCGCGCCGACCGCCTCCGCGTCCGCGGGCCGGTCGGCGAGGAACCCCGCGGCGTGCTCGGCGTAGTAGCGCAGCGCCTTGGCGCACTTGTGCGCCTCGGCCCGCGCGGCGGTGATCGTCTTGCCCATCTCGGTGGTCATCACGGCCGCGATCCGGTCGGCGTCGCCGTCCAGCAGGTCGGCCGCCGCCCGCATCCAGCCGGCGCGCTCGTCGAGGCCGGTCAGGCGGTACGAGCCGAACGCGGTGGCCGCCAGTTCGAGGCGCCGGTCGATCTCCTCCTCGGACAGCGCGTCGAAGGTCCGCTCCACCTTCCCGGTCGCGGGATTCGTCGTCGCGATTGGCATGTCCGTTTACTCCCTCGGTGTCCGCCCGCTCCTCCGGGTCGTGCCCATCGGGAGAGACCGGAAACCAGCCCGCGACCCGGCCGATAAGCCGGGCCGGGCGACCGGCCGGAAGCCGCTACGCGGGGATGACGCAGACGGGCGACGGGATCTCGGCGGGCGTCCCGGCGGGCACGGGCACGCCGTCCCCGCCCAGCCGGAACGTGGCGACGACCCCGGAGTTCTGGTTGGCCACGTGCATCCACGCGCCGTCCACGTGCAGGTCGCGCGGCCACTCCCCGCCCGACGCCACGTCCGCGACCGGCCGCGTCCCCGCCCCGCCGTCCAGCACCAGGTGCGTCGTGACGACGTCCGCGCCGCGCGTGGAGGTGTAGAGGTGCCGGCCGTCCGCGCCCAGCTTGATCGCCGCGCCCATCGACCCGCTCTGCGCGGATCCGGCCGTGGCCGGGGCCTCCCGACGATCGACAGGTCGGCGTGGCCGCCGGCGCCCGGCCGCAGCGTGATCACCGTGCCGGCCAGCTCGGTCAGCACGTGCACCTGCCCCGCCGGGTGGACGACCAGGTGCCGCGGCCCGCACCCCGGCGGGAGCGGGACCTCGGCGACGAGCTCCAGCGCGCCGTCCCCGCCCGGGTCCCGGAACGCCCGCAGCACGTCCGCGCCGAGGTCCGTGGCGAGGACCGTGCCGTCCGGGGCGAACGCCGCCGCGTGGACGTGCGGGCCCTCCTGCCGTTCGGGTCGGGCCCGGACCCCTCGCCCTGGTGCACCTCGGGCTCGCCGTCGAACGAGCCGTCCGGGCCGAGCCGCAGGTCCGCGAGCGCGCCGTCCCGGTAGCACGCGGCGAGCAGCCGCCCGCCCCCCGGGCGGAGGGCGAGGTGGCACGGCCAGCCGGGCACCGGGCGACCGCCGATCCGGCGCAGCGCGCCGCCCTCGCCGACCCGGAACGCCACGACCTCGTCGCCGTGCTCGTCCACCGCGTACAGCACGTTCCCGCCGGGCGGCGCGGCCAGGTAGGAGGGGGTGGTGGCCTCCGCCGCGAGCACGGGGCGCCCGAGCGTCCCGTCGGCGCCGCGCTCCACCAGGTAGACGCCCCGCCCGGACCCGCCCATCTCGCGGGTGTACGTGCCCACCCAGAACCGCCGTTCGTCCACCTCAGGCTCCCGTCCTCTCGCGCCGACCACCGAACCCTACGGCCCCGCCCGGCGGGTCCCGCCGTTCCCACGCCGTCCGCCTCCCCGCGCGGGGGACGGTCGCGGCGCGGCGTCAGCGGCCGCGGAACACCGGCTCCCGCTTCTCCAGGAACGCCGCGACGCCCTCCCGCGCGTCCTCGGTCGTGGACAGCCACGACAGCGCCTGCTGCTCGCGGGTCAGCGCGGCGGCCAGCCCCGTCTCCAGGCCGTCGTCGACGAGCCGCTTGCCCTCCCGCGCGGCGAGCGGCGCCTGCCGGGCGATCGTCCCGGCGAGGTCGAGCGCGCGGGGGAGCAGGTCGTCCGGCTCGGTGACGGCCGCGAGCAGGCCGAGGGCGCGTGCCTCGTCCGGCCTGATCCGCCGCCCGGTCAGGATCAGCTCCTTCGTCACCCGCGCCCCGACGGCGCGGGCCAGCCGGACGGTGCCGCCCCCGCCCGGCACCAGGCCGAGCGAGATCTCCGGCAGCCCGAACCGCGCCGCCGTCGAGGCGACGACGAGGTCGCAGCAGAGCGCGACCTCGAACCCGCCGCCGAGCGCGTACCCGTTCACCGCCGCGACGGTCGGCTGCGGCAGCGCCGCCAGCGCGTCGAACACGCCCCGCGACAGCCGCTGGTAGTCGTCGAACGCGGTCCGGGTGACGCCCGAGTACTCGTTGACGTCGGCGCCCGCGATGAAGCCGCGCCCCGTCCCGGTGAGGACGAGCACGCGCACGCCGTCGTCGGCCCGCAGCCGCGCCAGGTACGCCCCGAGCGCCTCCACCATGCCGCGCGACAGCGCCCCGAGCGCGCTCTCGCGGTCGATCCGCAGGACGGCCACGCCGCCGTCGTGCCTGGTCTCGACCAGGTTCTCGTGCACGCGGGTCCCGCCGGTCACCTGATCACCCCGTCCGCGCGCAGCCGCTCGATCCGCTCGGCGGGCAGCAGCTCGCCGAGCACCTCGCCGGTGTGCTCGCCGACGGCGGGCGGCGCGTACCGCATCCGCCACGGCGTCTCCGACATCCGGATCGGGCAGCCGATCAGCTCGATCTCCCCGGCCACCGAGTGCCGTGCCTTGACGATCAGGTCCGAGCCGTCCGCGCGCAGTTCGTCCACGGCCTCCTTGGTGTCGCGGACCCGCGCGCACCACACCCCGGCGGGCAGCAGCGTGTCCAGCCAGTGCCGCGTCGGCTCGGCCGCGGAACGGGCCTCCAGCAGCCGCTTGACCTCGTCCCGGTCCGTCCAGGCGTCCAGCTCCGCGACCTCGGGCGCGCCGAACAGCGGGCCGACGAGGTCCAGCGGCGCCATCGCGACCGCCAGCCAGCCGTCGGCCGTGCGGTAGATCCCGAACGGCGCGTCCAGCCACGCCTGCCCGACGCCCTCCTCCGACCGCGAGAACTCCCTGCCCTGGTTGACCATGGAGGAGATCTCCTGGCACTGGAGCGAGATCGCGGTGGAGAACAGGTCCACCTCGACGCGCTGCCCGACGCCGTGCCGCTCGCGCGCGACGAGCGCGGCGAGGATGCCGTTGGCGAGGGTCAGCGCCGTCGCGGCGTCCACGACCGCGGTCCCGGCCGGGGTCGGCGGGTCGCCGGCCCGGCCGCCGTTCGCCGCCAGCCCCGACATCGCCTGGATCAGCAGGTCCTGGCCGGGCCGGTTCTCCCTGGCGTACCGGGTGTCCTGGCCCCAGCCCGACCCCGAGCAGTAGACGATGTCGGGCCGTACGGCGCGGAAGTCGTCGTAGCCGAGGCCGCGCTTGGCGAGCACGCCCGGCCGGAAGTTCTCCACCACCACGTCGCACGTCCGCGCGAGTTCGAGCAGTGCGTCGCGGACGTCCGGCGAGCGCAGGTCCACCGCCACCGACCGCTTGTTGCGGTTCATCGCGAGGAACGCGGCCGAGTCGCCGCCGCCGCCCCGCTCGCCGCCGACCAGGCCGCCCTGGAGGTTCAGCCCCCGCTCCCACTCGCCGTCCAGCCGCTCCACCTTGATCACGTCGGCGCCCAGGTCGGCGAGGAGCTGGGTGCCGTACGGGCCCAGCATCATCTGCGTGAAGTCGAGGATGCGCACACCCTCCAGTGCCATCGGCACGGTCGTCTCCTTCTCGTTCGGCATGTGTGTCTCGGCATGTGCGTCACGGCGCGCGGGTTCCCCCGCGCGCCGTTCAGAACAGGTCGCGCAGCGCGCGCTTCGCGACCTTGCCCGTGCTGTTGCGCGGCAGCTCGTCCGCGAACACGATCCGGCGGGGCTTCTTGTAGCCGGCGAGCCGCGCCGCGCAGGCCCGGACGATGTCGTCCTCCGTCACCGGCCCGCCCGGCGCGCCCGGCCTCCGCACCACGACGGCCGCGACGGTCTCGCCCCACGCCGCGTCCGGGACGCCCAGCACCGCGACCTCCGCGACGCCCTCCAGCGCCGCGATGGCCTGCTCGACCTCGGCCGGATGGACGTTGTAGCCGCCGGTGACGACCACCTCCGAGCGCCGCCCGGCGAGGCGCAGGCGGCCGTCGCGGTCGAGGCTCCCGAGGTCGCCGGTGCGGAACGCGCCGTCCCCGGTCAGCGCCGCGGCCGTCGCGGGCCCGTCCGCCCAGTAGCCCGGCATGACCTGCGGCCCGCGGACCGTGATCTCGCCGACCTCCCCGGCGGGCAGCGGCGCGCCGTCCGTCCCGGTGACCGTGATCTGGACGGACGGGACCGGGCGGCCGGCCGACGAGAGCACCGCGGGGTCGCCGGTCGCGTGGTCCTCCGGGGACAGCACCGTGAGCGGGGCGAGCGCCTCGCTGAGGCCGTAGAACTGGTGGAGCACGTCGCCGAACGCCTCGCGCGCCCGGAGCTGCGCCGGGACGGAGATCGGCGCGGCGCCGTACACGATGGCGCGCAGCGACTCCGGACGGCGGACGGCGGCGGCGGTGAGCCGTTCCAGCATCGTCGGGACCATCGGCATCGCCGTCACCGCGTGCCGCTCGGCGGCGGCCAGCACCTCGGCGGCGTCGAACCGGGCCAGCGGCAGCGCGGCGGCCCCCGCCAGGGTGTACGCCGACCCGACCGAGCCGCCGAAGTGGCTCATCGGGGCCGCGTGCAGGACGACGTCGCCGGGCCCGATCGGCGGCAGCGCGGCCCACATCGCGTCGAGCATCGCGACCCACGCGCCGCCGGTCACCTTCGCGCCCTTCGGCCGCCCCGTGCTGCCCGAGGTGTACATCAGCGCGGCCAGATCGTCCGGGGACACCCCGGGCGGTTCGTACTCGTCCGGCCCGTTGAACAGGGCGTCCAGCTCCGGCCCCGGCGTGACGGCGCGGACGCCGCCGGGGAGCGCGCCCGCGGCGGTCCGTTCGCACACGACCACCGACGCCGCGCAGTCCGCGGCGATCTCGGCGATCTCGCGCGGATGCAGCCGCGACCCGACCGCGACGCGGACGAACCCGCCGAGCCAGACGCCGTGTTCGAGCGGCAGCGTCTCGGCGCGGTTGTCGAGCGCGATCAGCACCCGGTCGCCCGGCCGCAGCCCGAGCCGCGCGAGCGCGCCCGCCGCCGAACGGGCCCGCGCGCCCAGCTCCGAGAAGCGCACCGGCCGTCCCCCGGCGCCGTCCAGCACGGCCGGGTGCGGCGCGAACGCCCGGTGCGCCCGCGCGACCAGTCCGGCGAGCGCGGTCATCGGCCGCGCTCCGCGTACGTCGCCGCGCACACCTCGCTCGCCCGCGCCGCCAGCTCGGCCGCGCCCGCGCCGTTCCGGACGAGCCGGTGCAGCTCCTCCCCGGCCCGCCGGTGCACGAGCGGGTACGCCGGGTCGCGCGGCCGGACGTACGCCCGGTCCACCGTCGGCAGCGTCGCGGAGAAGAACCCGCCGTTGACCGCGTCCACGTCCGGGTCCGTCCACGCGGCGCGGTTGCCCGGCTGGCCGCCCGCCCGCACGTACTCGCCCCGCTGGACCTCCGCGCCGACGACGTGCGCGGCGAACCGCGCCGCCTCCTCCGGCGCCCGGCTCCGCGCCGACACCGCGAGGCCGACCCCGCCCAGCAGCGACCCGGCGGGCTCGCCGTCCGGGGACGGGATCCCGGCGAACCGCACGGCCCGCCGCCCCGGCTCCGCCCGCGCGTAGTTCACGTAGCCGAACACGATCGGCGCGTACGCCACCGCGGCGCCCGCGCCGCCGCCCGCGTCCCCGCCCGGCGCGCCCATCCGCTCCAGGACGCCGATCGGGTCGGCGTCCAGCGAGGACGGGTCGGCGAGGTCGAGCAGGCGCAGCAGCCGTTCGAGCGCCGGAACGGCCACGTCGCGGTCCAGGCCGTCCGGCCCGAGCCAGCCGTCCGGCCCGGCCTCCTGCGCGCACAGGGTGAGCAGCGAGCACATCAGGTGCGTCGGGTTCGCCGGGAAGAGCGCCCGCCGCCCTCCGGCCGCCATCTCCTCCATCAGCGCGGCCACGGCGTCCCACGAACGCGGCGGGGCGTTCCAGCCGAGCTCGTCCAGCAGGTCGGGCCGGTACGCCGACACCTGCGCCGCCGCGTCCATCGCCAGCGCCCACTGGCCCCCGCCCACGTGTAGCTGGCGTGGCTCGGCCCGGCGGACGACGCGCCCTGCGCGGCCAGCACGGACGCGGGCAGCAGCCGGTCCAGCGGGATCAGCGCGGACGTCGCGTGCGCCTGCCCGACGTACGGGTGGTCCATCGCGACCAGGTCGTAGCGGGCGGCCAGCTCGGCGACCGGGACGTCCTCGAACTCCGCGAGCGACCGCGAGTCCCAGGTGATCGTCACGCCGGGGAACCGCTCGGTGTACGCGGCCGACACCGCGCGCAGGCAGCCGATGCCGCGCGCGTGCTCCCAGGCCATTCCCCGCAGCTCGGTCACCTCGCCACCGCCGGTCCCGTGCGCGGCGCGGTGCGGCGCGGCTCGTCCGGACGGGGCGCGTCCGGTACGGCGGAGTCCATCATCGGCCCTCCTCGCAGGCAGGTGGATCGCAGATCGGTAAAACGATTTACCGATGCCGTACGCTCGCAGCCATGCCCGACCCCTGTCAACCCGTCGGCCCCGCGCGGCCCGCCCGCGGCCGCGCGAAGCTGAGCGACGTCGCCCGCGAGGCGGGCGTCAGCCCGGCGGTGGTCTCCCGCCTGCTGCGCGGCGACGAGAAGCTGCGGATCCGCGAGGAGACCCGCCAGCGCGTCCTCGCCGTCGCGGCCGAGCTGCGCTACACGCCCAACGAGGTCGCCCGCGCGCTGCGCCGCTCCGAGGTCGGCATCCTCGGCATGGCCGTGCACGACACCAGCAACCCCGTCTACAGCGAGATCCTCGCCGGGGCGCAGGCCGAGGCGAGCGCGGCCGGGTACGCGCTGCTGCTCGCCGACGCCGACGAGCTCGCGCGCACCGGGCGGACGTTCGAACGGCTCGTGCGCGGCAACCGGATCGACGGGCTGATGCTCCAGCGCGGCCCCGGCGGCTCGGACGCCGCGGTCGCCCAGATCGCCTCGACCCGGCTGCCGCTGCTGCTGGTCAACGACCGCACCCGCGGCGAGGTCGGCAGCGTCGGCCTCGACGACGAGGCCGCCACCTACCTGGCGACCCGGCACCTGGCCGAGCTCGGGCACACCGCGATCGCGCACCTGCACCTCGGCACGCCGAAGGCCCGCTCGGCGGCCCGCACCCGGGGCTGGCGCCGGGCCCTCGCCGAGGCGGGCCTCCCCGAGGGCCCGCAGGTGCGCGGCGGCCACACCACCGGCGACGGCGAGCGGGCGATGCGGGGCCTGGAGCCGGGCTCGGCGACGGGCGCGGTCGTCAGCAACGTGCTCGCGGCCGTGGGGGCGATGAGCGGCGCCCGCGCGCAGGGCCTGCGCGTGCCGGACGACCTGTCGATCGTCGCCGTGCACGACGTGTTCTTCGCCCCGCACCTGACCCCGCCGCTCACGGTCGTCCGCATGCCGCTGCGCGAGCTGGGCCGGCGCTCGGTCGCCGCCCTGCTCCGCCAGCTCGGCGGCGACCGCCCCCCGCACGAGGTCGTCAGCGAGCCGGAGCCGGAGCTGGTGGTCCGCGCCTCCACCGCCCCGCCCCCGCGCCGCCCCGGCCGCGCCTGACGGCCACGGCGGGGCGGCGCGGGGCGGCGCGCTCCGGCTAGGGGCGGTCGGCGACGATCAGCAGGTAGTGGAAGCTGCCCTCGCGGTAGGCGGTGAGGAACGGCCCCTCGATGCCCGTCGCGACGGGGGACTGCTCGCGCAGCTCCCAGTACGGGATGGTCATCGGCGTGAGGTCGATGACCTTGGACGGGACGAGCCCGTTGCCGGCGAGCGCCTCGAAGTAGCGGCCGCGCGGGTGGATGTCGCACAGGTAGTGCTCGTTGATGCGGCGGACCGACTCCGACCGGCCGGTGACATCGTTGTAGCAGCCGGTGACGCACACGTAGCGCCCGCCGGGCCGCAGCAGCCGCGCGAACTCCCGGTACAGGTCGAACAGGTCGACGTACATCGTCGTCTCGTTCGTCCAGACGCCCTGGAACGCGGCGGACGGGAAGCCGGTGTCGAGCATGTTGCGGAAGTGGAACCGGACCCGGTCGGAGCGGCCCCGCTCGGCGGCCCGCTCGTTGGCGAAGCCGACCTGGTACTCCGAGATCGACACCCCGTCGACCTCGCAGCCGAACCGCTCGGCCGCCATGATGCTCGTGCCGCCGCGCCCGGACCCCGCGTCGAGCAGCCGGTCGTCCGCCCCGACCGCGCCGAGCTCGTCGAGGACGAGGTCGGCCTGCGCGGTCTCCAGCCGGTGCATCTCCGCGATGATCCGCTCGTCCCGGGCGGCGCCCGAGCCCTCCAGGACGGCGGGGTCGTACGAGCCGAGCCCGTAGTGGTGGTGGTACAGGCCGTCGACCTCGCCGAGGGCGAGGTTGACGCGGTCCCTCCTCCGGTTGTCCCACCACGCGGCGACGTCTCGCTGGTAGCCGGTGGTGATGACCTGCTCGCGGGTCTGCTGCTCGGACATGTCTCTCCTCGCCGTTCGGAAGGGATCGAGTGGACGCCGGCGGCCGCGGCTCTGCGCCTTTCCCGGTGAATTGTCGGATTTGTGCGGAAAGTCGTTCGGAATGCCGCCGGCCGGTCCGGACCGGCCTCGCGGTCACGAATTCCCGGCGCGGGACCGCCCGGACCACCGTGCGGTCGTGCCTGGCCAGGCGCACGGAAGGGGTGGTCCGGTGCGGACCTCCGCCATTCATCGGGGGTCGCACGAGAATGGTCGCCGATGTCCTCGGAGAGCTTCAAGGGCGGAAAAGGTAGAAGCGCCTTCCGTTCCGGTATCCCAACCGCACTGCCGAATGGGGTGAACATTTCCGTCGCGGCGCGCTAAGGGGGACTCCGCGTCGCGGGCCGCGGATCCGCACGGCGTCCGGGCCGGCGCGCGGCCGTGCGGCGCGATCGCTCCCGGGCCGTCCGGATGTCCCGGCCCGGAACGGGAACACTCCCGTTCTGCGGGGAGCTTTGGTGGAGGAAGCCGCGGCGCGCCTATGATCGCCTGTCGTCGGACGACGACGCGGACGGACAACGCGGACGGGGGAGCCGCCGGCGCTCGCGCGGCACGGCGAGCGGCGGCGGGCGAGGAGATGAGGGGTATGAGGGGCAATGGCTGATATCACCGAGGCGCCCGAGTGGGCGGCGCTGGCCGGTCACCAGACGGCGATGGCGGGGCGGCACCTGCGGGACCTGTTCGCGGAGGACCCCGGGCGGGCCGACCGCATGACCGTGACCGCCGGGGGGCTCCACCTCGACTACTCCAAGCACCGCGTCACGGGGGAGACCCTGGAGCTGCTCGTCGCGCTGGCCGAGCGGGCCGGGCTGCGCGAGCGGATCGACGCGATGTTCTCCGGCGAGCACATCAACGCCAGCGAGGACCGCGCCGTCCTGCACACCGCCCTGCGGCTGCCGCCGGGCGAGGCGCTGACCGTGGACGGGCAGGACGTCGCCGCCGACGTGCACGCCGTCCTCGACCGGATGGCCGTGTTCGCCGAACGGGTCCGCGAGGGCGAGTGGAAGGGCTTCACCGGCGAGCCGATCAGGACCGTCGTCAACATCGGCATCGGCGGCTCGGACCTCGGGCCCGCCATGGCGTACGAGGCGCTGCGCGACTACGCCGACGCCGGGATCTCGTGCCGGTTCGTCTCCAACGTGGACCCGGCCGACATCACCGGCACGCTCGCCGGGCTCGACCCCGCGCGGACGCTGTTCGTCATCAGCTCCAAGACGTTCGGGACGCTGGAGACGCTGACCAACGCCAAGGTCGCGCGCCGGTGGCTGGTCGAGCGGCTCGGCGACGAGGCCGCGGTGTCGCGGCACTTCGTCGCGGTGTCCACCAACGCCGGGCGGGTCGCGGACTTCGGCATCGACACCGCCAACATGTTCGGCTTCTGGGACTGGGTCGGCGGGCGCTACTCCTTCGACGGCGCGATCGGGCTCTCCCTGATGATCGCGATCGGCGGGGAGCGGTTCCGGGAGATGCTCGCCGGGTTCCGCGAGATCGACGAGCACTTCCGCACCGCGCCGTTCGCGGCGAACATGCCGGTGCTGATGGGCCTGCTCGGCGTCTGGTACACCGACTTCTTCGGCGCGCAGACCCGGGCCGTCCTGCCGTACAGCCAGCGCCTCGCGCGGTTCCCCGCCTACCTCCAGCAGCTCACGATGGAGTCGAACGGCAAGTCGGTGCGGGCCGACGGCGCGCCGGTCGTCGCGCAGACCGGCGAGATCTTCTGGGGCGAGCCGGGCACCAACGGCCAGCACGCCTTCTACCAGCTCCTGCACCAGGGCACGCGCCTGGTGCCGAGCGACTTCATCGGCTTCGCCGAGCCGTTCGAGGACGCGGCGGCGGACGGGCCCGGGATGCACGACCTGCTCGCGGCCAACCTGTTCGCGCAGACCTCCGCGCTGGCGTTCGGCAAGACCGCCGAGGAGATCGCCGCCGAGGGGACGCCCGCGGCGGTCGTCCCGCACAAGCTGATGCCGGGCAACCGGCCCACCAGCACGATCCTCGCGCGCAAGCTCACCCCGGCGGTGCTCGGCCAGCTCGTCGCCCTCTACGAGCACATCGTGTTCGTCGAGGGCACCATCTGGGGCATCGACTCCTTCGACCAGTGGGGCGTCGAGCTGGGCAAGGTGATGGCGAACGACCTGACGCCCGCCCTCACCTCCGCGGAGCCCCCGGCGGAGCTGCCCGACCCGTCCACCGCCGCGCTCGTCCGCCGCTACCGCGAGCTGCGGGGCCGCGCCGTCTGACCGCGTCCGGCCCCGCGCGGCACGGTCCGCCCGGGGCCGCGTCCGGGGTCATGTGCGCGGGTTGCGCAGGAAGGCCGAGAACGCGGGGTCGGAGCAGTAGCCGCAGTCCGGGCCGAAGAACCGCGCGCGGGCCTGCGCGTCGTCCATCAGCAGCGCCCGCATCCACGCGGTCGCCACGTCGCGGAAGGCGCCGCCGTCGCCGAGCGGGGTGAGGTGCCCGGCGCCGCGCAGCTCGCCGTAGACGGCGGGGACGTGCCCGGCGGCCTCGTACATCGCGCGGACGTCGGCGGGCGGGACGATGTGGTCGCCCTGCCCCGCGAGGAACAGCGCGGGCGTCCGCAGGACCCGCACATCGGCGTCCGCCGGCTCGATCGGCACGACCGTCGTCACGCGCGGGTCGGCCGCCGCGTTGACCGCGCCGGCGCCGCCCTGCGAGTGGCCCGTCGCGGCGATGTGCCGCAGGTCGACCCGCCCGTGGTACGGGCTCTTCGGATCGGCGTCCCGCGCGGCGAGCAGGTCGATGCCCGCGCGCATCTCCTTGGCCGAGCCCGACATCGGCGTGTTGGCCGCCGCGACGATGAACCCCTGGCTCGCCCAGTGGTGGAGCAGCCCGGCGTAGACGAGGGGGATCGCGAACGTGCCGTTCCCCCACACGATGACGGGATGGCGGACGCCGCCGAGGTCCTTCGGCCGGAACAGCGTGTGCTGCGGCAGCACCTCCACCGCGACCTCGGCCGCCGGGGCCCGCACGTCCGCGCCGGCGGGCGCCGTTCCGACCAGGGCGAACGAGGCGAGGGCCGAGACGAGGCCCGGTACGAGGGCCGAGAGCCAGCGCGCGGACAGCAGGGCCATGGGAGGCTCACCGTGCCTTCCGGGTCACGAGGGTGCCCGGACGATAACCCCGTTCACCGCGCCCGGCAAGGGCCCCGCGCGCGCCGCACCGGGCCGCACCGGCCCGCCTGGCGCGTCAGTCCCGCGCGTCCAGCAGCGTGCGGAACTCGGCGTAGGAGATGAACCCGTCCCGGTTGAGGTCGGCGCGCTCGAACCGGTCCTGCGTCTCGGCCCGCGTCCACGACAGCCCGAGGCTCTCCAGGGCCATCGTGAACTCCATCAGGTCGAGCCTGTCGTCACCGCCGAGGTCGGCCCGCGAGAACACGGTGTGAAGGTCGTCCTTGACGGGGTCGGTGGTCATCTCACTCCCAGACGTGGCGGCGAATGTGCCCGCATCATGCCATATCCGCGCCCCTGTCAGCGTATGGCCGGACTCACTCCCCGCCGGGCTCCACCTGGGGGCCCTCGGCCTGGCCGTGCTGGCCCGACGCCTTCCGCTGCGGCACCGGCGCCGACGGGAACC
Organism: Actinomadura sp. J1-007; assembly: GCF_009793335.1. Classification (GTDB taxonomy): domain Bacteria; phylum Actinomycetota; class Actinomycetes; order Streptosporangiales; family Streptosporangiaceae; genus Spirillospora; species Spirillospora yumaensis. The sequence goes on from NZ_WING01000002.1 coordinate 1,402,007, forward strand.
CGGTGGTCAGATCCTCGCCGCGGATCCGGCCTCCGTCGCGGTCCCGCCCGTCCCGCCGCTCGCGGCCTTCCTCGCGGTCGTCCGCGTCGCCGGCGTCCTCCGACGCGCGGGTGCGGGCGGAGGAGTCGCGGTCGCGGTCGTCGTCGCGTTCCGCCCGGCGGTCCGACGCGACGCGGCGCTCGGCGGCGCGTTCGACGTCGCCGGGCGGGAGCGCCCCGCCGAGGCCGGGCTCGCGCTCGGCCGGGTTGCCGGCCGCGGACGAGCCGGCCTCCGCCGCGCCGGTGTCGATCCTCTGGCCCTGGGGCCCGGACGGCTCCGGGGCCAGGGACTCGTTCTCGTTCTCGCTCATACCGACGCCATGCCCGCCCGAGCGCGCCTCATGCGGCGCACCGGCACCGCGCGGCGGGTCAGGAGCCGGCGGACAGCTCCGGCACGCGGTGCCGGTAGCGGGCCAGCAGCTCCCGGTTGACCGCGTCGCCGCCGGGCACGTTGGCGCTCGTCCAGCGGGGCAGCTCTACGCCGCGCGCGGCGGCGAGGTCGTCCAGGTCGGCCAGCACGCGCGCCCACGCGTACGCGGCGAGGATCGTGGAGACCGCCGCCGTGCGGGGCTCGCCCGCCGGGTGCACGACGTCGCCGGGCGGCACGCAGGTGTCCAGGACGATCGAGGCGTGGTCGGCGAGGCTGGTCTCGGTGCGCGCGGCGGCGCCCCGCGAGGCCCGCGCCGACGTCACCGCGATCACCGGGACGCCCCGGGCCGCGCACTCCTCCGCGATCTCCACCGGGTACGGGTTGCGGCCGCTGGTGGAGAAGACCACCGCCACGTCGGGCGGCGCGGGCGCGGCGGCCTCGGCGACCGCGCGGCCCACCCCGGCCTCCCGCTCGGCGCGGGTGCTGCGCAGCGCGTCGTCCAGCGGCAGGACGCGGGGGTCCCAGATCGGCCGGACCGGGGCGAGGCCCCGGCCCGGTAGAACGTCTCGCACACCATGGCCAGGGAGTGCCCCGCCCCGGCGACGTGCACGATCCCGCCGGCCTCGATCGCGTCCAGCAGCACCGCGGCGGCCTCGCCGATCGCGCCGCCGGACGTGGTGTCGAGGTCGCCGAGCAGGGTCCGCACCCGGCCGGGGAGCTGCTCCCGGGTGGCGTCAGGCATCGGGCAGGGCCTCCTTCAGCGCGTGCTCCAGCCCGTCCGGGCCGGACGCGGCGCGCAGCCGGTCGGCGAGGCCGGCCGACAGCGCGCGGGCCAGGGCGGACAGGGTCCCGACGTGCGCGTCGGGGTCGGGCGTGCAGAACGCCAGCAGCAGGTCGACCGGGTCGTTGTCGGGGTGGCCGAACTCGACCGGCGCCGCCAGCCGCGTCGCGCCGACCCCGACCGCGAGCCCGCCCTCCTCGGGGCGCGCGTGCACGAGGGCGAGGCCCTTGGCGAGCACGATGTACGGCCCGTTCTCCTCGACGACGCGCACGCACGCCTCGGGGTAGCCGGGTCCGGCCGCGCCCGCCTCCACCAGGCCCTCGGCGGCGCGGACGACGGCCTCGCGCCAGCCGTCCGCGGTCACGCCGTCGGCCGCGGTCACCACGGTCACGACAGCCAGCCCTTCTCGGCCAGCCGCTCGCGGAGCTGGGCCTGGAGGCCGTCCTTGTCGAGGAAGTCGCTGATCGTGATCACGATGGGCGCGAGGTCGCCGATCTCGCTGGTGTGCATGCCCTGGCCGATCACCACGTCGGGCGACATGCCGCGGGCGGTGGACACGTCGGTGTTCTCCACCCGGGCCTCCACGCCGAGCCCGCGCAGGGCGTCCTCGGCGGTCATCTTCAGCATCAGGCTGGTGCCCATGCCCACGCCGCAGACGGCGAGGATCTCCAGGGGCCTGTCCAGTGCCATGTCGTTCTCCTTGTCATGGGCGGAACGCCGGATCTCGGAACGTTCCGATCGGTGCTCAGCGGGCCGCGGCGGGCTCGCCCTCGGCCGTGTCGCCCTCGCGCGCCGCCTTGGTCTTGTCGCGGCGTCCGAGGAGCAGCAGGGTGGCGGCGGTCGCGGCGAGCGCCACGACGGGGACCGCCCAGATCGCGTTGCCGCCGACGACCGGCTCGACCGCCTTCAGCAGCCAGGCGATCGCGTACCAGTCGGGGTCGGCGAGGGTGGACAGCTCCGGCGCGGTCTTCTCGTACAGGCCCCAGGTGACGGCCTGCCCGACCGCGAGGACCAGGCCGCTGATCACGCCGCCCAGCAGGGCGCCGCGCCAGCCCGCCACCGCGTTGCCGAACACCCCGGCCGCGCCGCCCACGAAGAACAGCATGATCATGGGCGGGGCCAGCGTGAACCAGCCCGCGCCGGCGAACACCGCGAGGCAGACCAGGAACACGCCCGTCGAGGCCACGAAGCCGACCATGACGGCGGTCGGGGCGGTCGGGAAGATCGTCGGCGCGTCCAGCGCGGGGCGGGTGCCCGGGATCACCCGGTCGCTGAAGCCCTTGAACGCCGGGACGATCTCGCCGAGGAACATCCGGACGCCGTACAGCAGGATCGCGATGCCGCCCGCGAACCGCAGCCCGACCAGGATCGCCCACACCCACGGCGACAGCTTGGCGTCCATCTCGGCGGCGGCCTTGGTCACCACGCCGTTGTCGGCGAACGCGACGGCGGCCAGCATGATCACGGTGATGATCAGCGCGGTGCTGACGTTGACGTCCTTGAAGAACGAGAGCTGGCGCGGCAGCTTCAGCTTCTCGGTGTCGTGCTTGTCGCGGCTGCCGAGCGGCCGGGCCGCGTACCCGGTGATCAGGGCGGTGAGCGAGCTGGTGTGCGCGAAGCCGAAGCGGTCGTCCGGCATCACCCTGCGCATCAGCGGGCGCATCCACAGCGGCTGGAGCGTCCAGTAGGCCGCGACGAAGCCCGCGCCGCACAGCACCAGCGTGAGCTGGTCGGCGTGCGGGTTGATCGTCACCAGCGACGCCACCGTGACGGTGCTGATCCAGAACATCAGGTGCCCGGTCAGGTACAGGTAGCGGGCCGCCGGGAAGAGCCGGACGATCAGCACGTGCACGATGAACGCCACCGCGATGACCAGGGCGATCGTGCCGCCCTGCCGGGTAAGGAAGTCGGTCAGCGTGTGGTCGGCTTTCGGCGGCTCGGTGCCCATCGCGCTGGCCAGCACGGTCTGGAAGCTGGTCAGCCCGCCGCTGAACACCTCGACGCCGATGAACAGGATCACCACGCCGATGGTGGCGCGCAGCGCGCCCGCCAGGGTGTCCTCGAAGCGCTTGCGCTGGAGGATCAGCCCGGCGAGCGTGATCAGCCCGATCAGGATGGGCACCTGGCCGAACACGTTGTCGGCCAGGAAGGTGAGGACGTCCTTGATGATGTCCATGGTTCGGTCACCTCGTTACAGAGTTGCTCTGGGGGGTCCCCCAGGCCCCAGGGCTTCGCCCGGAGAGCGGTCGCAGGGGTGGAACGGCGCGTCAGTGCGGCGGCCGCAGGTCCAGCTCCAGGCGGTACCGGTCCCCCGGTAGAGGGACCTGACGTACTCCAGGGGCTTTCCCCGCTCGTCGCGGGACACCCGTTCGAACAGGAACGCCGGCATGTGCACCGGGACGCCGAGCTCGGCGGCCTCCTCGGCGGTCGTCACCGTCGGCTCGATCGTCTCGGTGCCCGAGGCGATCACGATCCCGCCGGCGCGCAGCAGGTCGTAGAACGAACGGCCCTCCAGGTCCGTCCGGCGCAGCTCGGGGAGCAGCGCCTTCGGCAGGTACAGCGTCTCGATCGCCATCGTGGCGCCGTCCGCCAGCCGGAGCCGCCGAATGGTCAATACCTCTTCGGCGGGGGAGAGGGACAGCCGCCTGCCGATCCGCGCCCCCGCGGGCTCGGTGCGGAACGACAGGACCCGGCCGCCGGCGCGCATCCCGCGGCGCCGCATGTCCTCGGTGAACGAGGTCATGGTCAGCGACACCGCGATCCGGGGTTCGGCCACGTAGGTGCCGCTCCCGTGCCGCCGGTCGAGCAGCCCGTCGGCGACGAGCCCGTCGATCGCCGCTCGCAGCGTCGGGCGGGACACGCCGAGCTCCTCGGCCAGCCTGCGCTCGGACGGCAGGGCGTCCCCCACGCCCAGGCCGTCGAGCATGGACAGGAGCTCCCGGCGCACGGCCTGCCGTTTCGTGCTGGACGATCCGGCCTCGCCGCTGGATTGCACGCCTGTCACCTCCCCTATGCACCGTTCGTGCGTCGGATCACAGTATGTCCCATTCTGGCAACTGGTCAATACCACTTTGTCGAACTTTGCCATGGCGGCCCCGAATCCGGCGGATCTACCGTTTCCGCAGGTCGGCTGAGGGCCGTGCGACGCGGGCGCGGCCAGGAGGGGGGACGGGATGAGGAAGATCGCAGGAGGCGTGGCGGCGCTGGCGCTGCCACTGGTCCTGACCACGGCGCCCGCGAGCGCCGCCGGACCTGGCGGCGGACCGGGCGGCGGGCCGGGGGCGGCGGGCCCCGCGAGGGACGGCTGGCGGCTCGCCGCGGCCGAGTCGTTCGACCGGCGGCTCGACGACGGCCGGGTGGCGTGGAGGCCCGACGGGGACGGTCCCGGCAGCCCCTACGACGTGGACATGTACGACAACGACGGGGCCTACTTCGACGCGGTCGGCGGCCCGGCGTTCCGGCGGCAGCTCGCCTCGGTGAAGACCTACCGCAAGTCGTTCGCCTTCGGGCCAAGGGGTGGCTGACCGCCGAGCTGGCCGCGCGCGACGCCGACGGCGACGGCCGCCCGGACGGAGCGCCCACGCTGACCTCCGGCAAGGGCGTCGCCCGGATGGACGAGCCGTCCCACCACGGCGGCGTCGTGATCCGGTCCACGCGGGCGCTGCCGTCCGAGTACCGCGTGGAGATGACCCTGCGCGGCCTGGACTTCGGCGGGCAGCGCGACGGCTCCTGGGACTACCCGGACGGGAGGGTCAACGGCTACTCGCCCGAGGGCTGCAAGACCAACTTCCCCTGGGCCTCGGGCGGCGACTTCTCCCGGCCCGAATGCTCCTGGGCGGACGTCCGCACCGACTCCAACGGCTTCTACTACATGTCGATCATGGATTACGGGCGGCCCGCGCCGCACAACAACATCTTCATCCACGGCCACCGCAAGGTCGCGATGGACGGCTACAACCGCTACAAGTACGCGGGCACGGGCCTGAGGTACTGCGACCCGGCGACCGGGAGGTACGAGCCGTACCAGGCGGGCACGGGCAACGGCGTCAACGCGATCTTCATGACCGACGACCGCCGGTACCCGGCGATGCCCGGCACCGAGTACCTGATGCCGAGCGAGTGCGGCTTCGCGAAGGGCGGCGCGATCGTCTCCCAGGTGGACCTGAGGCCCGAGCTGCTCCCGAAGGAGCCCTACCGCTTCGCGATCGAGCGGCGGGACGGCGCGTACACGATGGAGATGTCGGGCGAGTTCGCGCACGTGGGCAAGGCGACGTACCGCTACACCCGCGGGTTCGTACAGGACGGCGAGCCGATCTGGCACTACAACCAGAGGCCCGGCGAGTACGACGGCCGCTTCAACGGCGACTGGACGTGGCGGGGCCGGGCGGCACCGTCACCGACAAGGACACCTGGCCCGCCGGGTCGGCCTACCCCGACCACTTCATGATCGGCGACCCGCACACCAACTTCTACGAGGGCAGGGCGGAGGTGGACGACGTCCGCCTCTACGTCCCCTCGCGCAGGTAGCGCCCGTCCGCTCCGGAGCGGCCCGGTCCCCGTGCGGGGCCAGGCCGCGCGCGGCTTCGGACAAGATCTGATCACGGGACGGTGGGGGAGGTGTGACCGGGCGCGGGGATGGAAACGCGTGCACCTGAGCGCTTGTGCGGTCGCGCGGTCGCCGCGAGCGAGCCCCCTGCGGAAGGAGCCGTGACGATGCTGGGACCGTTCGGGAGAGTCCTCGGCGCCGCGGTCGCGGTCGCGTTGGCCGCCGGCTGCGCGCCGGGCTCGGACGACGAGCCCGCGGGCGGGAAGGCCGGCGCGGTCTCCACGGACGTGGCGAAGGCCGGGAAGGTGACGCTGACCGTCTGGGACCAGGAGGTCCAGGGCGGGCAGCGCGAGCAGATCGAGAAGCTCAACGCCGGGTTCCAGGCCAAGTACCCGAACGTGCGGATCGAACGGGTCTCGCGGTCGTTCACCGACCTCCAGAAGACGCTGCGGCTCGCGCTGTCGGGGAGCGACCCGCCCGACGTCGTCCAGGCCAACCAGGGGTACGCGGCGATGGGGCAGTTCGTGAAGGCGGGCATGCTCCTCAAGCTGGACGGCTACGACCGGGCGTACCGATGGAGCGCCCGCTACCCGAAGGGGCTGCTCGCCCTCAACAGCGTCGGCGGCGGCGGGAGGACGATCGGCGGCGGCGACCTGTACGGGATGTCGCTGAACGGGGAGATCATCGGCCTCTACTACAACCGCGACAAGCTCGCGAGACTCGGCCTCCGGCCGCCGAGGACGTGGGCGGAGTTCGAGAACGCGCTCGGCACCGCCAAGAGCAGGGGCGAGCTGCCGATCGCGTTCGGCAACCAGGAGAAGCTGCCCGCGATCCAGGTCTACGGCGTGATCCAGGACCGGCTCGCCGGGAAGGACGCGGTGCGGTCGCTGGTGTTCGGCCGCGGCGGCTCCTGGACCGACGCCCCGAACGTCCAGGCCGCGCAGCGGCTCGCCGACTGGGCCCGGCGCGGCTACCTGAACGCCGACGCCAACGCCGTGAAGTGGGACGACACCCCCGTCGACTTCGCGAAGGGGCGGGGCGTCTTCATGATCGGCGGCAACTGGTGGGCCGCGGACCTGAAGGCGAAGATGGGCGACCGGGCCGGGTTCATGGTGCCGCCGCCCGTGCGGGAGGGCGCGCCGCCGGTGACGATGGGCGGCGAGTCGCTGCCGTTCTCGATCACGTCCAAGTCCAGGCACCCGGACGTCGCGGCGGCCTACATCGACTACCTGACCTCGCCCGACGCGATGAACGTCGCGGTCGCCACCGGCAACCTGCCCGCGCTGAAGGCGTCCGCCCGTCCCGAGGGCGCGCTGCCCAAGGACATCGCGGCGGCGTGGGAGGCGCTGAGCGCCGCCGACGGCATCACCCCCTACCTGGACTACGCGACGCCCGGCCTGGCCGACACGTTCGGCGGGCCGCTCCAGGCGCTCATCGCGGGGAAGACCACCGCGCCCAAGGCCGCCGCGGCGGCGCAGCGCGACTACGAAGAATTCCTGAAGAAGAAGTGAGGGCGCTCCCGACGCGGGGCCGGCCGCCCCGGGACCGGTCGGCGCGGGGCGGCGGCGGACGGCCGCCGGGCGCGCCCCGCAACGTCGGCTGGCTGTATGTGGCGCCCGCCCTCGCCGTGTACGCGGTGTTCCTGCTGTGGCCGCTGGTCCGGGGCTTCTGGTTCTCGCTGTACGACTGGGACGGCCTCAGCGAGGGCACGTGGGCGGGCCTGTCGAACTACGCCAAGACGCTGTCGGACCCGTCCCTGCGCGCCTCGTTCGGGCACGCGCTCGTCCTGGTCGTGTTCTACGCGGTGATCCCGTGCCTGATCGCGTTCGTCCTGGTCGCGGTGGTCTCGCGGACGCGGGTGCGGGGCCTCGCGCTGTTCCGGACGGTGCTGTTCCTGCCGCAGGTCGTCGCGATGGTCGCCGTGGCGGTCGCCTGGCAGTGGGTGTACTCGGCGGACGGCCCGGTCAACGGCGTGCTGCGGGCCCTGCACCGGCTCGGCCTCCCGGACTGGTCGCGGGGCTGGCTCGGCGACTTCTCGTTCGCGCTCCCGGCGGTGGGCCTCGTCGGGACGTGGGTGGAGACCGGGCTCGCGATGACCCTGTTCCTCGCCGGCGTGCAGAAGATCCCGCGCGAGCTGTACGAGGCGGCGCGGATCGACGGCGCGGGGCCGTTCCGGGAGTTCCTCGCGGTCACGCTGCCCGGCCTGCGGCGCGAGCTGGCCGTCGCGCTGACGCTGACGGCGGTCGCCGCGCTGAGGAACTTCGACCTGGTGTACGTGACGACGAAGGGCGGGCCGGGCGAGGCGACGAAGGTCCCCGCCTACGAGGTCTACAACCGGGCGTTCAACACCGGCGAGGTCGGGCTGGCGTGCGCGATCGGCGTCACGCTCGCGGTGCTGGTGTTCGCGGTGACCGCGGGCGTCGGCCGGCTCGCCGAGGGGCGCGGGGAGGCCCGCCCGTGATCTCCGCGCGCGAACGCCTCGCCAACCACGCGATCCTGGTCGTGTTCGCGGTGATCGCCCTGTTCCCGATGGTGGGCGTGGTCGCGCGGGCGCTCAGCCTCCCGGACCTCGACGTGTCCGCGTTCGCGGACGCCTGGACCGACGGGCACTTCGCCACGTACATGCGCAACAGCCTCATCGTCACGGCCGCCACGGTGACCGCCGGGACGCTGCTGTCGATCATGGCGGGCTACGCGCTCGGGACGCTGGCGTTCCGCGGGGCGGGCGCGCTGTTCCTGCTGTTGCTCGCGGGCCTGTCGATCCCGACCGAGGCGGTCGTCATCCCCCTGTACTTCGACCTGCGGTCGGCGGGCCTGGACAACACCTACGCCGGGGTGGTCCTCCCGCAGACCGCGCAGTCGGTCGCGTTCGGCGCGTTCTGGATGCGGGCCTACTTCCGCAGCGTGCCGCGCTCGCTGCTGGAGGCGGCGCGGATGGACGGCGCGTCGAGCTGGACGACGCTGTGGCGGGTGCTCGTGCCGATGGGCCGTCCCGCGATCCTCACCATGATCGTGCTGACGACGATGTGGACGTGGAACGAGTTCCTCATCCCGCTGGTGATCCTCAACGCCGACGACGGGGTGCGCACCGCGCCGCTCGGCCTGTCGTTCTTCCAGGGCGGGCACCAGACCGACTACACGCTGCTGATGGCGGGCGCGTTGATCGTCGCCGCGCCGGTCGTGGTGGTGTACCTGTTCCTGCAACGCCACTTCATCGCCGGAATGCTGTCGGGGGCCATCAAGGAGTGACAGGAGCCCTGCCCATGAAGCGACACGCACGAGGTAGGCCGCGCCTCCTCGCCCTGCCCGTCGCGGCCGCCGTCCTCGCGGGCCTCCTCGCCGCGCCGCCCGCGCCGCCCGCGCGCGCCGCCGGACCGCCCGCGCACGCCCCCGCCGGACGGCTCGACGTGCTGTTCGTCGGCGCGCACCCCGACGACGAGGCGGGCTCGCTGTCCACCCTCGGGCAGTGGAACGAGGACGCGGGCGCGAAGATCGGCGTCCTCACCGTGACGCGCGGCGAGGGCGGCGGGAACGCGGCGGGCGACGAGGAGGGCCCGCCGCTCGGGCTGCTGCGCGAGGACGAGGAGCGCCGCGCGGTCGCGAAGGCGGGCGTGGCGGACGTCCACTACCTCGACGAGGTCGACTTCTTCTACACCGTCAGCGCGCCGCTGACCGCCCGGACGTGGGACCACGCGAGCACGCTGGAGAAGGTCGTGCGGCTCGTCCGCGAGACCAGGCCGAAGGTGATCGTCACGATGGAGCCCGCGCCGCTGCCCGGCCAGCACGGCAACCACCAGGAGGCGGCGCGGCTGGCGACCGAGGCGTACTTCGCCGCCGCCGACCCGCGCGTCCTGCCGGGCGTGCGGCCGTGGGCGCCCGGACGGCTGTTCGCCACCGGCGGCGCGTCGGGACCGGACGGTCCCGCGTGCGCGTCGTCGTTCACGCCCGCCGACCCGAGCGCCGTCGTGTACGGCGTGTGGGGCGGCCGGGCGTCGGCCCGCAACGGCGGGAGAACGTGGGCGCAGGTCGAGCGCGAGGCGCAGCGGGTGTACGCGAGCCAGGGGTGGGCCGGGTTCCCGGACGCGCCGTCCGACCCGGGCGGGATCGGCTGCGACTACTTCACGCAGGTGCACTCCCGCGTCCCGTTCACGCTCGGCGGCCGGGGCGCGGGCGCGATGCTGGAGGGCGCGGTCGCGCCGTCCGGCGGGCTCCCGTCCGGGACGGAGTTCTCGCTCGCTCCCCGGTCGTTCGGGGTGACGGCGGGGCGGGCGTTCGAGGTGACCGCGCGCGTCCGCTCGCCGGGGACCCTGCCGAACGCCCGCGTCACGCTGCACGCGCCGGACGGCTGGAAGGTCGGCGGCTCCGGCGACCTCGGCACGGTGCGGAACGGGGCACGGACGGCCGCGTTCACCGTCGAGCCGCCGCGCGGCGCGCCGTTCGGGCGCGTCCGGCTGGAGGGGACGCTCCGCACCGCGCGCGGGGCCGCGCAGGCCGCGTCGCCCGTGGAGGTGAGGGCGGCGGTCACGGGCGTCCAGGAGCCGCTGGAGCGCGTGGCGGACTTCGACGCGTGGGCGTCCAGGACCGGCGTCCCGGCCCTGGAGGACCGGGTGAAACGCGTCCTCACCCTGGGCTCCGGGCAGTCGCGCCGCGTCAGGATCGACCTGGCCGAGACGACCGGCGCGCCGCAGAAGGGGACGGTCGCGCTCGACCTGCCGGACGGCTTCGCCGCCGACGCGCCGTCCAAGCCGTACGAGCTGAAGGCCGGAGGGACCGGGTCGGTCGCGTTCACGGTGACCAACACCGACGCCTCGATCCCGACATCGAACGAGGGCGGCGCCGGAGGCGACCACGACTACACGATCACCACGGCGAACGGCACGGGCCCGCCCGACCGGCGGAAGGCCGCGCTGGAGCTCGTCCCCGTCGCCGAGCTGCCGAAGGCCGCCGAAGCGCCGGAGACGGACGGCGTGGAGGACCCCGGCGAGTACCCCGGCAGGGCCCTCGACCTGTCGCGCGTCTGGGAGGGCGCGGCGTGCGGCTCGGCCGCCGACTGCTCCGCCACCGGCAAGGCGACCTGGACGGACCGCGCCCTGCACGTCCTCGTGCGCGTCCGCGACGACGCGCGCGGGACGGTGCTGCCCGCCGCCGACTGCAAGCGGCACTGGCGCACCGACTCCGTCGAGATCGCGATCGACCCGCGCGGCGGCTCGGAGAACACCTCCACGACGTTCAAGGCCGGGATCTTCCCCGCGATGGCGGACGGCCGCCCGTGCTTCGAGCGCGACGCCGACCACCACCAGGGGCCCGGCCCCGGGACCGCGCCGGGAATGAAGGTCGCCTCGGCCGTGACCGAGCCGTACACCGGCTACACCGTCGAGGCGGAGATCCCGTTCACGGTGCTGCCCGCCGCCGTCGACCCCGCGCGGATGGGCCTGGACCTGTTCGTGTACGACTCCGACACGCGCGACAAGACCGGCCAGACGCGCATCGGCTGGTCGACGTGGGGCGGCGTGCAGGGCGACCCGTACCGGTGGGGCCTCGCGACGCTGCCCGGCCACGTCCCGCCGCCCGGGACGCCGCCCACCGCGCCGCCGCCGGTGATGCCGACGGACGCGGCGGCGTCGGTGGACTCGCCGCTGTCGATCGTCCAGGCCGCGGCGACGGGGATCCCGCTCGCGGGCGGGCCGGCCGCTCCGCCGTGGGCCACCGCGCGGCTCGCGGGCCGCCCGTCCGCGTCCGGGTCGGCGACGACGTTCCGGCTGCTCGCCACCGGGCCCGGCACGGCGTACGCGCACGTCTGGGACGGCCGGGTCCTCGGCACGCGGAAGGTCGCCTTCGGGGGCCGGGCCTCCGCACGATCAGCGTTCCGGGCGCGAAGGGCGTGCTGGCCGTGGCGTTCGAGGCGAGGACGGGAGGCACCGCGAGCCTCGCGGCCCGCATCGGCCGCTGACGCCGTACCGGCCCGCCCCGTACCGGCCCGCCCCGTACCGGCCCGCCCCGTACCGGCCCGCCTCGCGCCTCCCGCCGACCGGTCCGCCTCGCGGTCAGTCGGCGGGAGCGCCGGAGCGGTACGCCTGCGGGCTGAGGCCGCGCTCGCGCTTGAACGCGGCGCTCAGCGCGAACGCGTTGCCGTAGCCGACGCGGCGGGCGACGGCGTCGAGCGTGGCGTCGGTTTCCCGGAGCAGGTCGGCGGCGCGCGCGAGCCGCGCGCCGGTCAGGTACGCCATCGGCGGCTCGCCGACCAGCCGCCCGAACCGCTGGGCGAGCGTCGCGCGGGACACGCCCGCCTCGGCGGCCAGCTTCGCGACCGTCCAGGGGTGGGCGAGGTCGGTGTGGATCAGCTTGAGCGCCGGGCCCACCACCGGGTCGCCGTGCGCCCGGTACCAGCCGGGCCGCTCGGCGTCCGGCCGCGCGAACCAGGCGCGCAGGACGGCGATGAGCAGCAGGTCGAGCAGGCGGTCGAGGACGACCTCCTGGCCCGGCTCGTCCCGGGCGATCTCGGCGCCGAGCAGCTCGGGCAGCGGCGTGCCGAGGGCGTCGCCGGGCACGACGAGCAGCGCGGGGAGGGCGGCGAGGAGCCGCCGGGTGACCGCGCCGCCCTGCTGGTAGGTGCCGATGAGCATCTCGGTCGAGCCGTCCGGGTCGTTGCCCCAGGCGCGGACGCCGAGGTCCATCGCCTCGGACAGGCTCACCCCGTCGGGCGTCGTGCAGCGCTGGCCGGGGTGGATCACGATCTGCGGCGGGGTCGCGGGGTCGTCGCCGACGGTGTAGTGGTCGGGGCCGCGCAGCACGGCGATGTCGCCGGGCCCGACCCGCACCGGGTCGGCGCCGCCCGCCAGCACCCAGGCCGGGTCGCGGACCATCACCAGCAGCGTGAGCGGCGCCTCGTCCCGGATGCGCACGGCCCAGGGCGGCGCGAGCGTCGCCCGGAGCATGAACGCCCCCGCGCCCGAGGCCCGTCGAGAAGATCGGCGAGCGCGTCCATGGGCACACTCTAGCCGCGCGCGGATCGAATCCCGTTCTGTTTCGGCGCCGGGTGTGCTTGAGTGGTCGGACCTGGCCGAACGCCCCTGGGAGGACCGTCCATGGCAGTCTCCACCGCGTCCAACGCCGCGTCGCGTCCGGGCGAGATCGCCCTCCGCGACGAGCGCGCCGAGATCACCTGGGCCGAGGCCGACGACCTGCTCAACCGCGCCGTCAACGCCCTCCTGGAGATCGGCCCCGGGCGGCGGATCGCGGTGTACGCGCACAACTCCGTCGAGGCGGCCCTCGCGCACGTCGCGGGCCTGCTCGCGGGGATGTCGGTCGTCCCGGTCAACTACCACCTCACCGCGCCCGAGACCGCCTACATCCTGGAGAACTCGCGGTCCGTCGCCGTCCTCACCGGGCCGGAGAACGCCGAGCGCGCCGTCGAGGCCGCGCGGACGGCAGGGGTCCCCCGCGTCATCGCCTGGCGCGCGGACGGCGCGCCGGGCACTGAGTCGTGGGAGGACGTGCTGGCGGCGGCGTCCCCGGCCGAGCCGCCGTCCGACCTGCCGCCGCAGCCCAACCTGCTCTACACGTCCGGGACGACCGGCGTGCCCAAGGGGACGCCGCTGCCGCCCAACATGTACGCGGGCGGAGCGACCGTCGCCGAGCACATCGCCGCCCTCCGCGAGCAGCCGCTGACCTCCCTCGGCCCGCACCTCGCCGTCGGCCCGCTCTACCACACGGGCCCGCTGGTGGGCGTCCGCGCGTTCGCCGCCGGGAACGCGATGGGCCTGCTCGGCCGCTTCGACCCCGAGGCCGTCCTGCGGGCGATCGACCGCTGGAGACCCGCCGCGTCCGTCATGGTCCCGACCCACTTCGTGCGGCTGCTCGAACTGCCCGCCGCCGTCCGGGAGAAGTACGACACCTCCAGCCTGGCGGTCGTCGCGCACACCGGCTCGTCCTGCCCGGTCGGGGTGAAGCGCGCGATGATCGAGTGGTGGGGCCCGGTGCTCGTCGAGGTGTACGGCGCGAGCGAGGCCGGAAGCGTCTGCGTGATCGGGTCGCAGGAGTGGCTGGAGCGGCCCGGGTCGGTCGGCAGGCCGATCCCGCCGTTCGAGGCGTACGTCGTGGACGACGAGGGCCGGCCCGTCCCGCCCGGCACCGAGGGCCGCCTGTACTTCCGCGACCCGACCGGCCGCGGCGTGCTCTACGAGGACGACCCGGGCAAGACCGCCGCCGCGCACCTCGAACCCGGCGTCTTCACCCTCGGCGAGATCGGCTACGTGGACGCCGACGGCTACGTGTTCGTGACCGACCGCTTCTCGGACATGGTCGTCTCCGGCGGCGTCAACATCTACCCGGCCGAGGCGGAGAAGGTCCTGTTCCAGCACCCCGCCGTGGCCGACGCCGCCTGCGTGGGCGTCCCGGACGAGGAGATGGGCGAGCAGCTCAAGGCGATCGTCGTGTCCCGCGACCCGGACCTGACGGGCGAGGCGCTGATCGCGTTCTGCCGGGACCGCCTCACCCACTACAAGTGCCCGAAGTCGGTCGACTTCGTCGCCGAGCTGCCGAGGACGGCGATGGGCAAGCTCAGCAAGCGCGAGCTGCGCGCCCCGTACTGGCGCTGACGCCGCCGCGGCGGGACGGGCGCGGGACCCGCGCCCGTCCCGCGCCGTGCCATGATCGGTAAGAGCGGAGAGGGGAATCGATGACGTTGGAGCCGGGACCCGGGCCGTCCACGCCGGAGAGCGCGCCGGAGGCCCTGCTTCCGGGAACGGAGCGGGCCCTGCTCCGCCGCCTCGCGGAGGCGCAGGCGAACGGCCGGGCGCCGTCGGTCGCCGCGGCGGTGGTGCGCGACGGGCGCACGGTGTGGACGGGTTCGCGCGGCCGGGTGGACGGCCTGCCCCCGACGCCCGGCACGCAGTACCGGATCGGGTCGATCACCAAGTCGTTCGTGGGCGTGCTCGTGATGCGCCTGCGCGACGAGGGCCTCCTCGGCCTGGACGACCCCCTGGACGAGCACGTGCCCGGGACGCCGGTGGGCGACCGCACGATCGGGCGGCTGCTGTCGCACGCGGGCGGCCTCGCGGCCGAGCCGCCGGGGGAGTGGTGGGAGCGCACCCCGGGCAAGGACTGGCCCGAGCTGGCGGCGGGCCTCGGCCCGGACGAGGCGCGGTTCCCGGCCGGCCGGGAGTTCCACTACACCAACCTCGGGTTCGGGCTGCTCGGCCAGGTCGTCGCCGGGCTGCGCGGCAAGCCGTGGAACGAGGCGCTGCGCGAGGAGATCCTGCTGCCGCTGGAGATGGCGCGGACGACCCACCGCCCCGCTGCCCCGCACGCCACCGGCTACGCCGTCCACCCGTGGGCCGACGTCCTGCTGGAGGAGCCCGAGCACGACGCGCGCGCGATGGCTCCGGCCGGGCAGCTCTGGTCCACGGCCGCCGACCTCGCCCGCTGGGTCGCGTTCGTCGGCGGTGACACCGGCGGCGTGCTCGCCCCGGACACGCTCGCCGAGATGCGCGCGCCCCAGACCGTCGAGGACGCCGGGGCCTGGACCAGCGGGTACGGCCTCGGCCTCCAGCTCCGCCGCGACCGCGGGATGCGGCTCGCCGGGCACACCGGGTCGATGCCCGGGTTCCGCGCGACGGTCTGGACCGATCCGGACGAGGGCGCCGGCGCGGTCGTCCTCGCCAACGCGACGTCCGCGGTCCCGGTGGCGGCCGTCGCCGCCGACCTCGTGCACCTGGTCGCCGAACGCGAGCCCCGCCTCCCGGAGTGGACGCCGCTCGCCGACGCCGATCCGGCGCTGGTCGAGCTGACCGGCGCCTGGTACTGGGGCCCCGCCCCGTACACGCTGCGGCTGCTGCGCGACGGGTGGCTGTCGCTCGTCCCGGCGGCGCTGGACGCCTCGGCCGGACGGTTCCGTCCCGGCCCGGACGGCACGTGGACGGGCCTGGACGGCTACCACACCGGCGAGACGCTGAAGATCGTCCGGCGGCCGGACGGGACGGTGAGCCACCTGGACCTCAACACGTTCGTCCTCACCCGCGCCCCGTACGACCCGTCCGCCCCGATCCCGGGCGGCCTGGACGAGCGGGGGTGGGCGGGCCGTGCCGGAGCGTGAGATCACCGAGCCGGTCGACCTGTGCCTGCCGGACGGCTCGCTCGACCCCGAGGCGGTCGGCTGGACGCGCACCCCGCTGCACCGCGCCAACCTGCGCGGCTGGGGCCGGACGAAGCGCTGGGAGTACTGGTGCGTCGCCACGCCCCGGCACCTGGTCGCGCTGACGGTGAGCGACCTGGACTTCCTCGCGCTCGACTCGGTCTACTTCCTGGAGTACGGCGAGGGCGGGCGCGAGTTCGAGCGCGCCGCCGTCGCGCCGTTCGCCAGGGGCGTCGCCCTGCCCGAACGGATCGCCGGAGCGGGCGGCCACGACGTGCGCGTCGGCCCCGAACGCCCGACCGGCGGCAAGGTCCGCATCGAGATCCTCAAGGACGACGCCACCGGCGGCACCCGCCTGCGGGCGCGGTGCGTGTCGCCCGACGGCCTCCCGGTCGAGGTGGACCTGCTGGCCGCGATGCCCGAGGGGCACGAGACGCTCGGCGTGGTCGTCCCGTGGAGCGGTCAGCGGTTCCAGTACACCTCCAAGCACACCGCGCGCCCCGCGTCCGGCGCCGTCCGGGTCGGCGGCGAGGAGTACGGCTTCGGCGACGACGCGTGGGCCGTCCTCGACCACGGTCGCGGCCGGTGGCCGCGCGACGTCACGTGGAACTGGGGCGCCGCGTCCGGCCGCACCGGCGGCCGCACGGTCGGGCTCCAGCTCGGCGGCAAGTGGACGGACGGCACGGGCTCCACCGAGAACGCGCTGTGCGTGGACGGCCGCCTCACCAAGGTCGGCGAGGAGCTGGAGTGGACCTACGACCTGGCCGAGCCGCTCGCGCCGTGGACGGTCCGCGCGCCCGCCTCGGGCCTGGTGGACCTGGCGTTCACGCCGTTCCACGACCGGACGGCCCGCGTCGAGACCGGCGTCCTCGCCAACCGCACGCACCAGTGCTTCGGCCGCTACTCGGGGCGGATCCGCACCGAGGCGGGGGAGGACGTGGAGGTGACGGACCTCCTCGGCTGGGCCGAGGAGGTCCGGATGCGCTGGTGAACCGGATTTCTTCCGTCCTTAACCCTCCGGACCAACGGACCGTTTACGGTGGTGCGGATGAGAGAGAACGAGACGAACGCCCCGTCGCGGCGCGTCCTCCTCGGCGGCGCGGCGGGCGCCGCCGGGCTGGTCGTGCTGGGCGGCGCCCCGGCGGAGGCCGCAGGCTCCCCCCGCCCGCACCACCCGCATGAGCCGCACCGTCCGCACCGTCCGCGGCGGCTCCGCGTGCTGGTCGCGACCAACGAGCCCTGGGGGACGTACCACGTCGCGCCGCTGCTCGCCGAGGCCGCGCGGCGCGGCGCGCACCTCACGCAGATCGTCCCGGACCGGTCGCAGGTCAAGCCCGGCGACCCGGTGCGGGTCGCAACGCCGGACGACGCACCGAGGGCCGACCTGCTCGCCGTCACCGGCGCGGGCGACTGGCCGCTGGAGGTCGCCGAACGGTTCCGGCGGTTGCCCCTCGCCGCCAGCTCGCTCGCCTACCTCGGCCCCGACCGCGCCCCCGGCGCGCGGCGGCTCCGGCACCGCGTCCGCGCGGTCACGTCGTCGTCGGCGGCGGAGGCGCGGGCGTTCGGGAGCTACCTGGGCGTCCGGCGGCGGATCCGCGTGGTGGGCTCGCCGCAGACGGACGCCCTGCCCGCGCGGTCCCCGGAGAAGGGCCTGGTGCTGGTCGTCACGAGCGTCACGCACCCGGACGGGACCGGCGGCGCCGCGCCCGGCACCGAACTGCTCCTCGCCGCGGCCGAACGGATCGAAGCCTCCGGACGGCGCGTGCTCGTCGGGCTGCACCCCCGCGAGGACCGGCGGCTCTGGGAGAGGTACGAGATCAGCTCCGTCCCGACGCTCCAGGCGTCGGCGCGCGCCGAGGCCGCGATCGGCATCCCGGGAACGATCTTCCCGCTGGTCGCCGCCGTCGGCACGCCCGTGGTCGGCTGCACCGACCCGAGGCTGAACGTCCCCGGCTACCTCACGTCGGTGTGCTCCTCGACGATCCGTTCGGCGGACGAGGCCGTGCCCGCCGTGACCGGCGCGCGTCTCCCCGACGCCGCGACGCTGGCGGACGCCGTCGGCCCGGTCGGCGGATCCGCCGCCCGCCTCCTGGACGCCTGGACCCGAGCCGCCCACCCCTGACGGCCCGTGCCCAACGCCCCCCGCCGAGCCGGTCGGCGACGCCCGCCGCGCCGCATGGAGCCGCGTGTCGTGCCGCGCCGCACTCCGCCACCCCGTGCCATGCCGCGCCGCACTCCGCCACCCGTGCCGCGCCGCGCCCCACTCCGCCACCCCCCGTGTCGCGGCGCGTCCGTCACGTGTGCACCGTGCGCGTCCTCCGGCCCGGGCGCCGGAGGGCGCACCCGTGATGTCAGCAGCCTCTTGACACACGCGCCTGTCCTGCGGACGATCATCTGGCCGGTGCCGATCACCTCGGGGCCGGCCTCGGGGTCACTGTCTCCTGCGAACCGGGAGGGGGGCTGCCCCTGCGTCCACGCGCTCCGCCGGTCAACGATGATCCGTTCTGTGGAGGAACTCCGCTCAGGAGGAACGATGCGCGTGTCCCCCCGGCGTCCACTCATCCTCTCCGCCCTCGCCGCCGTGCTCCTCGCCGTCGGGCTCACCGCGCCCGCCGTCACCGCCTCGGCGCCCGCCGAGGACACGGCCCTGTCCTCGTCGGCGAGATCGATCCCCACCCCGAAGAGCTACTTCGGCTTCGCGATGGGGACCACCGGAAAGCTCGCCACCAACGACCGGATGCTGAGCTACCTCAGGCTCGCCTCCGACCGGTCCAACCGCGTCGACTACCACGTGGCCGGGAAGACCACGATGGGCAACGACTACGCGTACCTGACCATCAGCTCGCCGCGCAACCTGCGCAACATCGAACGGCTCGCGGCCATCAACCGCAGGCTGTCGGACCCGCGCGGCCTGTCGGAAGGCGAGGCGCGGAGCCTGGCCAGGCAGGGCAAGCCGTTCCTGATGATCCAGGCGGCGATCCACTCCACCGAGGTCGGCAACACCCAGGCCCTCATGGACGTGGTGCACCGGCTGGCCACCGAGGAGTCCGACTACACCAAGCGGGTGCTCGACAACGCGGTCCTCATCGTCGTGCCGTCGCAGAACCCCGACGGCACCAAGCTCGTCAACGACTACTTCAACGAGACCGCCGGCACCTCGTACAAGCGCGTCTACCCGGACCTCTACCACAAGTACACCGGGCACGACGACAACCGCGACTGGTTCATGTTCACGCAGGTGGAGCCCCGCTACTACATCGGCCTGATCGCCCGCTACCGGCCGTCGGCCGTGCACATCCTGCACCAGATGGGGCCGACCGGCGACCGGCTGTTCGTGCCGCCCTACAAGGACCCGTTCGACCCGAGCATCGACCCGCGCGTCGTGCAGACCACCAGCGAGCTCGGCCTCGGCATGGGCGGCGCGGTCTCGCGCGAGGGCAAGAAGGGCGTGAGCTGGAGCTCGACGTACGACTGGTGGCTGCCGTCGGTGTTCTACGAGCCGTACCACGGCATCCCGAACGTGCTCACCGAGATCGCCGCCGCCCGCGACCTCGCCTACCCGTACACCTCGGCGGACGGCAAGCCGCTCGGCTCGCAGGACCAGCGGACCAACTTCGTGGCGCCCTACGACTCGGCGACCTGGACGCTGGAGCAGATCGTCGCGTACGCCAAGACCGCGACGTACGCCAACATCGACAACGTCGGCAAGAAGGGCGAGGACCTGCTGTACAACATGTACCAGGTCAGCCGAGACAACCTGAACTGGAGCGCGGAGCCCTACGCCTACGTGGTGCCGGCCGGGCAGCGCGACCCGTACGCCGCGTACGAGCTGCTCAACATCCTCAAGACCGGGCAGATCGAGATCGAGCGGGCGTCCGCGCCGTTCACCGCGAACGGCAAGCGGTACCCGGCGGGCAGCCACGTCGTCCGGATGCGGCAGCCGTACTCCCGGTGGGCCGACAGCCTGCTGAAGATCTGGGAGTACCCGGAGATCAGGGCGTGCGACACCTGCCCGGTCGTCCGGCCGTACGACGTCACCGGGCACACGCTCTGGATGCTGTTCGGGGCGAGCGTCGACAAGGTCGCCAAGCCGTTCAGCGCCTCGCTCCAGCGGGTCGACCAGGTGCGGCCCGCCGCCGCGCCCATGCCGCCCGCGCCGCGCGGCGCGTACCTCGTCCAGCCGACCTCGTACGGCGTCGGCCGCTTCCTCGCCGCGCTCCAGAAGGCCGGGGTGCCGACCTTCCGCGCGGCGAAGCGGTTCACCTCCGGCGGGACGGGCTTCGCGCCCGGCACGCTGGTCGTCCCGCCGACGGACCAGGCCCGGCGAGCCCTCGCAAGCGTGTCGCAGCAGACCGGCATCCAAGTTCACGCCGCCGACCGGGCGCCGGACGTCAAGGGGTTCCAGCTCAAGGACGGCACCAGGATCGGGCTGTTCCGCGGCGCAAACAACATGCCGGGCGGCTGGCTCTGGTGGATGTTCGAGCAGTACGGCGTGAACTTCCGCAACATGGGCGCCGGCGACTTCACCGGCGACCTCAACGACCGGTACGACACGATCGTGCTGCCCCAGGGCATCTCCAAGAACACCGTCGTCAACGGGCTCAAGAAGGCCGACTACCCGAGCGGTTCCACTGGGCGGCCGGGGTCGGCGAGGACGGCTTCGAGAAACTGCGCGACTTCGTCGAGGACGGCGGCACGCTCGTCGCCCTCGGCAGCGCCTCGGAGACCGCGCGGCAGCTCCTCGACCTGCCCGTCAAGGACACCCTGCCCGACCCGGGCGACGACTTCTTCGTCCCCGGCGCCCTCGTCGACCAGGACTTCGACAGCGAGGACCCCGTGGCGTGGGGGATGCCGGAACGCTGGCCGGTCTGGTTCAACACCAGCGACGCCGCGTTCAACGTGCTCGACCCGTCCAAGGCGAGGGTGGCGTCGAAGTACCCGTCCTCCGGCGACCTCGTGCGCAGCGGGTACGGCGCGGGCGCCGGGAAGCTGCACGGCCTCACCGACGTGGCGTCGTTCGACGTCGGCAAGGGCACGGCCGTGATCGCCGGCACCCAGGTCACCTACCGCACCTGGTCCCGCGCCACGATCACCATGCTGTTCAACGCCATGTACCACGGCCCCTCGACCAAGGCGAACACCCCCCGCCTCCACTAGGAGGCACCACCACCCCCACGCGCCCCCGCCCGTTCATGACCGGGCGGGGGCGCGCTGGGGTTCGCGGGGCGGGGGTCAGGCGTCGGTGGGGGTCACCGGGAGGTAGACGCGGCCGCCGGAGGCGGCGAACTGCTCCGCCTTCTCGCGCATGCCCGCCGACAGGGCGCTCTCGGCGTCCATGCCGTGCTCGTCGGCGTAGCGCCGCACGTCCTGCGTGATCTTCATCGAGCAGAAGTGCGGGCCGCACATCGAGCAGAAGTGCGCGGTCTTCGCCGGGGCGGCCGGGAGCGTCTCGTCATGGAACGAACGCGCCGTCTCCGGGTCGAGCGCCAGGTTGAACTGGTCCTCCCAGCGGAACTCGAACCGCGCGTCCGACAGCGCGTCGTCCCACGCCTGCGCGCCCGGATGGCCCTTGGCGAGGTCGGCGGCGTGCGCGGCGATCTTGTAGGCGATCACGCCCGCCTTCACGTCGTCCCGGTCGGGCAGCCCGAGGTGCTCCTTCGGCGTGACGTAGCAGAGCATCGCGGTGCCGTGCCAGCCGATCATCGCCGCGCCGATCGCCGAGGTGATGTGGTCGTACCCCGGCGCGATGTCGGTCGTCAGCGGCCCGAGCGTGTAGAACGGCGCGCCGTCGCACCACTCCTGCTGGAGGTCGATGTTCTCCTTGATCTTGTTCATCGGGATGTGCCCGGGGCCCTCGTTCATCACCTGGTTGTCGTACTCGGCCGCGATCCGGGTCAGCTCGCCCTGCGTGCGCAGCTCGGCGAACTGCGCCTCGTCGTTGGCGTCGGCGATGCAGCCCGGACGCAGCCCGTCGCCGAGCGACCAGGTGATGTCGTACGCGGCGAAGATCTCGCACAGCTCCCGGAACCGGGTGTAGAGGAAGTTCTCCTCGTGGTGCGCCAGGCACCACGCCGCCATGATCGACCCGCCGCGCGACACGATCCCGGTCTTGCGCCGCGCCGTCAGCGGCACGTACGACAGCAGCACGCCCGCGTGGATCGTCATGTAGTCCACGCCCTGCTCGGCCTGCTCCACGACGGTGTCGCGGAACACCTCGAAGGTCAGCTCCTTCGGGTCGCCGCCGACCTTCTCCACCGCCTGGTACAGCGGCACCGTCCCGACCGGGACGGGCGAGTTGCGCAGGATCCACTCGCGGGTGGTGTGGATGTCGCGGCCCGTCGACAGGTCCATGATCGTGTCGGCGCCCCAGCGGGTCGCCCACGTCATCTTCTCCACCTCGTCCTCGATCGAGGACGCCACCGCCGAGTTGCCGATGTTGGCGTTCACCTTCACCAGGAAGTTCCGCCCGATGATCATCGGCTCGATCTCGGGGTGGTTGACGTTGGCGGGCAGCACCGCCCGCCCCGCCGCGAGCTCGTCGCGGACGAACTCCGGAGCGACGCCCTCGCGCAGCGCCACGAACTCCATCTCCGGCGTGATCTCGCCGCGCCGCGCGTACGCCCGCTGCGTCACCGCGCCGCCCGACGCCCGGCGCGGCGGGCGCGGCGGGAACGCGGCCCGCTCCCGCAGCGGGTCGCCCGATCTGCGGCCGTCGTCCTCCGGCCGCGCGGAGCGGCCCTCGTACCGTTCGGTGTCCCCTCTCTCCTCGATCCACGCGTCCCGCAGCGGGGCAGCCCCCGCCGCACGTCGGCCGCGTGGCCCGGATCGGTGTACGGCCCCGAGGTGTCGTACAGGACGACGGCCTCGCCGCTGGTCAGCGGCACCTCCCGCATCGGCACGCGCAGATCGGGGCGCGAGCCTTCGAGGTAGGTCTTGCGGGCGGGTGCAACCTTGTTCTCGGTCACGACGATCTCTCCCTACGCCGGCATTACCCGGTCAGGTTCCAGCGGTCAGCGGCCGTCCCAGCCGCTATCTCAGCCCGGTTCGCCGGGCCCCCGCGATCTGTCGCCAACGACGTTAACCCGTGCCACCCCCGTTGCCGCAACCGGGGGGAGTCCGGTAGAACGCGGGGGCGCGGGGCGTCCGGCGTGAGACGATCGGCGGCATGCTGGAGGCCCAGGAGGACGAGTTCAACGTGACGCCCGTCGGCCGCGTGCGGTCGCCGCTGACCGACCGGGCGCGCGCGCCGAGACAGAGCCTGCCGGAGGCGCCGGAGGCGTGGCTGGAGTTCGACCCCGCGGTCTCCTCGGCGCTCGACGGGCTCCGCGCGGGCGAGCCGGTCGTCCTGCTCACCTGGCTGCACCTGGCGGCCCGCGACGTGCTGCGCGTGCACCCGCGCGGCGACGTCGCCAGCCCGAAGCGCGGCGTGTTCGCGACCCGTTCGCCCGACCGGCCCAACCCGGTCGGCCTGCACCTGGTCGAGATCGCGGAGGTCCGCGGCCTGCGCGTGCGGGTCCGCAACCTGGAGGCCGTGGACGGCACGCCGATCCTCGACGTCAAGCCCGTCCGGCGCGGCGTCCCCGACTTCTGACCCGCGCCGCCCGCGCGCCCCGGCCCCGGAAACGGAACGATCCGGGCCCGGGGGCGTGGGCCCGGACCCGGATCGCGGGGGAGGGGGTCAGCCGCGGGCGCCGCCCCAGATCGCCCTCGTCCGGGGCGGGCAGGTCAGCTTGTGGTTCCAGGTGCCGGAGAACACGATCCGGCTGTAGTAGCGGTAGTGGTTGGAGCAGTCCACGTACGGCCGGTAGCGGCGGCCCGAGCAGGTCTCGTAGAACGACCGGCCCGACGTCCGGCCGTTCCAGCAGCGGACCCGCCTCGGATGCGGCGACGCCTTGCCCTTGGTCGCCTTGGTGTCGCCGTGGGCGGAGCCCGACTTGACCTGCCCGCCGAGCTCGCCCCTCTTCGTGCCCTTGCCGGGGCGGAGCTGACGATGGACGTGCCGTTGTCGGGCTTGGAGGGGGCGGGCGCGGCCTCGGCGGCCGGGGCGAGCACCAGCCCGGCGCCGGCCGCGACGATCGCGAGCGGGATGCGGATACGCATGTCTTACTCTCTTTCTGTCAGGTCGGTGACAGCAGAGAGTAGTCACATGACCACGAGCGATTACACCAGGGTTCGAGAGCCGAAACCGTCACCGGACGGCAAGCCCGTTCTGGCGCACCCCCGCCCGGCCCCGCCGCGTCCGCGCGAAGGCCGCGCACCGGCCCCTCACCTGGTCACGACCAGGTCGTGGATCACCTTGATGCAGCCGTCGAGGCCGTCGCGGCAGCACAGCAGCGCGTACGGCAGCAGCCCGATGGCGTGATGCCTGGACGCCGAGCCGTTCGGTCCCGCCAGCGCCCGCTGCGCGGTCAGGAACAGGTCGTCGGGCACGAGCGGCGTCCACCGCGGCTTCACCGACCAGTCGATGTCGTCCGGGTCGCCGTCCCTCCCCACGTACGCGGGGTTGCGCGCGATGTCCTGGATGACCGAGGACGACCAGCGCGCCCCGCCCCGCGGCGCGGGCACCTCACGGCCCTCCAGCTCGCGGCGGATCCGCGCGACGGGCTGCCCCTGCGCGACCCGGCTGATGATCTCGCGGGCCACGCTCGCCTGGGGCTCGGCC
The DNA here is from genome assembly GCF_009793335.1 of Actinomadura sp. J1-007. Lineage (GTDB taxonomy): Bacteria > Actinomycetota > Actinomycetes > Streptosporangiales > Streptosporangiaceae > Spirillospora > Spirillospora yumaensis. Next base: position 1,426,536 of record NZ_WING01000002.1, read on the forward strand.
GGAAGCTGTGTCACGTAGTCCCCCCGGGAGTCGTAGACACGGCGGTAGCCGTACGTCGGCCCCGGCGGCTTCCTGGTCGGCACAATGAGCTCCGTTGTGGTCGGGTCCGGCTGCTCGGACGCGCGCCGCCGCCCGCGACGGCGCGCCCGCTCGTCCCGATCAATCTATTGCGTACTGCAACGATTGCGGTCAAGCCAGAACCCGCCGGGCGTGGTGCCCGCATCCGGCAGCCGTCCCGGAGCCCCTCCGCCGCGCCGGTCAGACCCGCACGAGGTCGTACGCGCCGCCCTTCACCTCACCGGCGAACGACCGCCACGCCTCCACCCCGAAGCACAGCACCGGCCCGCCCGGATCCTTGGAGTCCCGAGCCGCCACCATCCGCCCCGCCCCGCCAACTCCACACAGCTACCCTCACTGGCCCCGCTGTGACTGCTCTTCTGCCAAGCTTCCGCGACCTCGACGCAACTTCCCTCGTCCCCGCCGCTGTAGCTGCTCTTCTGCCAGATCTCCGCGACTTCGACGCAACTGCCTTCATTGCCGCCGCTACGGCTGCTCTTGCGCCAGATGGCGTCTGGCAATTCTGGGATGCTCATGACTCCGAGACTAGCCGTCGGATGACCTTAAGCGACCAAGGTTCGTCCAAGGCTCCAGACAGCATGTGTGCGAATATCTGTTCGTGGGTGGCAACTGCTTCTTCGTCTTCGACAAATGAAATCTGGCTGAAGTGGTCCAGCACTGTGATGGTCAATTGGCCAGGCGGGCGGAGCGTGAACACGTCGAACGGACCGGCGAGCCACAACCGGGCGCTAGCCTCGAACGGCAGGACATGGAGCGCGATGCTCCGCGCCTGGGCCATCTCGCTGACCTGCTGGAGTTGTGCACGCATCACTCTCGGACCACCCACCTCATTGTGAAGCGCGGCCTGGCCTATCACCGCGTGGTACTGGGGTGCCACCTTCTTCGCCAGAGTCTCTTGACGGGCCATCCGGAAAGCCACCAACTCGTCGGCGTTTGTCTGGCTGCCAGGCAGTCCTCCCGCCACAAGTGCTCTTGTGTAGTCCTCGGTCTGGAGAAGTCCCGGGACGAGGTTGGGCTGGTAAGTGCGGATCGAAGCCGAGTCTCCCTCCAGGCTGGCGAGGTCCAGAGCGGCGGCGGAGATGCGGCCCTCGAAGGCGTGGGTCCAGTTCTTGCGGCGGCCTTGGGCGGCGAGGTGGAGGAGGGAGGAGCGGAGGACGCCCTCGGGGATGCCGTAGAAGTCGAGAAGGTCGGTGAGGTCGTCCACGCGGATGATCTGGAGGCCGTTCTCGACGGTGCTGAGCCAGCCCTGGGAGCGGCCGAAGCGGCGGGCGGCGGTCTCCAGGGTCAGCCGCCGCTCCTCGCGGGCTTGGCGGAGCGCGCCGCCGATGCGGCGGAAGCGGACGGAGGGCCGGGGGAGTGGGCCATGACCCCACGTTTTCACGCTTCGTGATCGGGCTGCCACGGATCTGAAGCTTCAGGATGGTGACGGTTCGCGCGCGCGATCCTTGCGGGAACGCCCGAAGGGGCATCGGGGACCGCATCCGGCGACGAACGTGTGTTCCGACATCGAAAACGGACGCGGAACGGCTCACCTCATGGCGAACGAATTCAGCGTGCTCGGCACGATCACGCTTCCGGGGATGGGGAAGTCAGCAGGGTATCTGCGCGTGTTCGCGCGGGACATCCTGGGCGCCGACCATCCCCGGCTGGACGACATCGGGCTCTGCCTCACGGAGAAGTTCACGAACGCGACGCTGCACACGGCGTCGGGAAAGGGCGGCTGGGTGACGGTCACGGTGCGGACGGGGCGCGGGGTCGTGCGGACGGAGGTGACCGACGACGGGGCGGACGGCCGCCGCCCGTGCACGCGGCCCGGGAACGGGTTCAGCGAGCACGGGCGGGGCCTCATGCTGATCGACGCGCTGGCGGAACGCTGGGGGTACGACGAGGCGGGTCCGCGCACGACCGTGTGGGCCGAGTTCGAGCGTTGAGCGTGGTCCGGTTCCGCCGGACGGTCCGTTAATCCTCGTCGGGGGCGGCGGACCGCTTGGCGACCTCGGCCTTGACCGACTCGTGCAGCTCGTCCGAGGTGAAGCCGAGGTCGCGCAGGATCTGCGCGGCCGTGCTCTGCTCGACGCGGATCAGGCCGAGGAGGGTGTGCTCGGTGCCGACCCAGTCGTGGCCGAGGTCGGCCGCCGCGCGGATCGCCTGCTCGATGGCCTCCTTGCCCTCCGGCCGGAACGCGATGTGGCCGCGCAGCGCCTTAGGCCCGGACGGCGGCATCGCCTCCTCGATCGCGTCGCGGACGCGCTGCTCGGACCCGGACTTGGCGATCAGCACCTCGTACGCCAGGCCCTGCGGTTCGCCGAGCAGGCCGAGCAGGATGTGCTCGGTGCCGATGGAGTCGTGCTTGTGGGTTCGGGCGGCCTCCTGGGCGAGCACGATGCTGTGCCGGTTGCGGTCGGTGTAGCGCTCGAACGGGTTGGACGCGTGGCGCTGCTGGGCGGCCTGCTTGGACACCCCGATGGCCTCGCCGATCTCGCTCCACGACTTGCCGGCCTGCTTGGCCTTGCCGACGTAGTGGCCGACGAGCTGGTCGCCGAGGTCGGCCAGGGTGTGGGCGCGCAGTTGCGCCTCGGTGATGCGGGCGAGGGGGTCGGCGTCGGGGAGTTCCTCGTCCAGACGGGCGATCAGGTCCGCGAGGCCGACGTTGAGTGGGCTCATGCGTCAACCGTAGCTTGACGATTGGGAGTCGTCAACCTGTGGTTGACGCGCGTTGGAGGCGTGCCGTACGCCCGGCGGTCACGGGCGCGTGGCCGCGGTCACGAACATCGGGAGGGCGAGGAACAGGCGGTCGCGTTCGGCTCGTTCCCGCTGCTCGGAGATCCAGGTTTCGGCCTGCGCGTCGGTGATCGCCCCGTTCGTGCGCGCTTTGCCGGCGAGGTCGGCCAGCACGGGGACCGTCGTCGCGCCGGTGAGGACCCAGGTGTGGACCTCGACGGTGACGTCGGTGAAGCCCGCGTCGAGGAGGAGGTTGCGGGAGCTGCGGACGACGCGGGGAGTGGCGACCAGGTCGGCGCGGGCGTGCACGATGGCGCGGGTGAGCGCGGGGTCGTCGGAGTCGATGACGAAGGTGTCCCAGTCCTGCCCGATCAGCACGACGCGCCCGCCGGGGGCGAGCACGCGCCGCGCCTCACCGACCGCGCGGGCCGGGTCGTCCAGGACGTGGAACACCTTCTCGGCCCGGTAGCCGTTCAGCGCGCCGTCCGCGAACGGCAGTCCGTAGGCGTCCGCCAGGCGGAAGTCGGCGGCGGGCCAGCGCTCGCCGGCGATGGCGATCATCCGTTCGTCGGGGTCGACGCCGGTCGCGCGTGCGCCTCGTCCGGCCATCTCCGCCGCCGCGCGGCCCGCTCCGCATCCGACGTCGGCCACCGCCGCGTCCGGCGCGAGGCCGAGCAGTTCGTAGGAGCGCTCACGGAGTTCGACCGCGCCGGGCATGGCGTCGCCGATGTCGAGCAGGGCGATGAGCGCGTCGGTTTGTTCGCTGGTACGGCCTGCCGCCGTCCGGGTCTCGTTCATGCCGGAGATCCTGGGGCTTCAAGCGTGCTTGAAGTCAAGCCGTGTCCGGCCGGCGCGGGGCCCGTCCCGCGCCGGCCGGGCGCGCGGTCAGCCGAGGCCGTCCGCGCCGACCTGCGCGGCGGACTCGTCGATCTTGGCCTCCGCGACCGGCTGCGGCTCGCCGTCCAGGTCGAGGACCGGGGCGGCCTCCTTGTACCAGGACTCGATGACGGCGTTGCCCCAGAAGTCGCGGCGGCGGTCGTCGTGGACGTTCCACCGGTACGTCTCGTGGTCGGGGTCGCCGGTGTAGTAGTCGGAGGTGTAGATCTCCACGCGGTGGCCGTCGGGGTCGCGCAGGTAGACGTAGAACGCGTTGGACACGCCGTGGCGGCCCGGCCCGCGCTCGATGTGGTGCTCCTTGCGGAGCGAGCCGAACACGTCGGCGATGTGCAGCACCTGGTGCGACTCGTGGGTGGCCATGCCGATGTGGTGCAGGCGCGGCCCGGCCCCGCCGGTGAACGCCACGTCGTGCACGGTCTGCTTGCGGTACATCCACGCCGCGTACAGCTCGTGCTCGTCGCCCTCGATGGTCTCCGAGCAGCCGAAGCCGAGGGAGCGGTAGTGCTCGTAGGCGGCGGGGATGTCGGGGGTGCAGATGTTGAAGTGGTCGAGGCGGGCGATGCGGGCGCCGCGGTGCAGGTCGTACCGCTGGATGAGGCGCTCGCCCCGGGCGATGCCGTGGAAGAACTCGACGGTGAAGCCGAGCGGGTCCACCACGCGGACCGCGTCGCCGACGCCGGCCGCGCCGGACCCGGCGGGGACGCGGCGGACCGGGCGGCCGAGGGCGGTGAAGAACCCGGCCGCCCGCTCCACGTCCTCGGGCGTCCGGACGCGGTAGGCGAGGTGGTCGAGCGCGGCGACGGGCCCCTCGCGCAGGACGAGCGAGTGGTGGGTCAGCTCGTCGGTGCCGCGCAGGTACAGGGCCGCGCCGTCCTCGTGCTGGACGTGCAGGCCGAGCATCTCGACCCAGAACCACCGGGCGGCGGCGAGGTCGGTGACGGCGAGCTGGGCGTAGGCGGAGCGGATCACGTCGGGGGGAGTGTGCTGCACGGGTGCTCCTCGGTCTTCAGGACACGCCGAAACGGGGGGTGTCCACCTCGCTGAGCATGACATGGACGATCTTCGACTCGGTGAAGAAGTCGATGCTGTGGGCGCCGCCCTCGCGGCCGAGGCCGGAGTCCTTGACGCCGCCGAACGGGGTGCGCAGGTCGCGGACGTTGTGCGAGTTGACCCAGACCATGCCCGACTCGACGGCGTGCGCGACGCGGTGGCCGCGGCGCAGGTCGCCGGTCCAGACGTAGGCGGCCAGGCCGTAGCGGGTGGAGTTGGCCAGCTCGACCGCCTCGGCCTCGTCGTCGAACGGGGCGACGGCGACGACCGGCCCGAAGATCTCCTCCTGGAAGATGCGGGCGTCGCGGGGGACGTCGGCGAACACGGTCGGCTGGAGGTAGTTGCCCTCCGGCAGGTGGGACGGGCGCCCGCCGCCCGCCACGAGCTTCGCCTCGCCCCGCCCGGTCTCCACGTAGTCCATGACGCGCGCGTAGTGCTCGGGGTGCACGAGCGCGCCGACCTCCGTGGACGGGTCGCCGGGCGCCCCGACGCGGACGCGTTCGGCCCGTTCGGCGAGGCGGCGGGTGAAGTCGTCGTAGACGGACCGTTCGACCAGGACGCGCGACCCGGCGGTGCAGCGCTCGCCGTTGAGCGAGAACACGCCGAACAGCACGGAGTCGAGCGCGGCGTCGAGGTCGGCGTCGGCGAACACGACGACCGGCGACTTGCCGCCCAGCTCCATCGACAGCGTCTTCAGGTGCTCGGCGGAGCTGCGCACGATGTGCCGCCCGGTGGTGGTCGAGCCGGTGAACGAGATGAGCGGCACGTCCGGGTGGTCCACGAGCGCCTGGCCCGCCTCCGCGCCGATGCCGTGCACGATGTTGACCACGCCGTCCGGGACCCCGGCGGCCGACAGGATCTCCGGCCACAGGTTCGCCGACAGCGGCGTCCACTCCGCGGGCTTCAGGACGACCGGGCATCCGGCGGCGAGCGCGGGCGCGAGCTTCCAGCTCTCCAGCATGAACGGCGTGTTCCAGGGCGTGATCAGCCCGGCGACGCCGGTCGGGGACCGCACGACGTAGTTGAGCTGCCGGTCCCCGACCCGGTACGCCTCCTCGCCGAGCGCCACGATCACGTCGGCGAAGTAGCGGAAGTTCTCCGCGGCGCGGCGGGCCTGCCCGCGCGCCTGCGCGATGGGCAGCCCGAGTCGAACGACTCGAACCCGGCGAGGCGGTCCTCGCGCTCCTCCACCGCGTCGGCGACCCGGTAGAGGAGATTGGCACGTTCCCGGTCGCCCATCGCGGCCCACGCGGGGAACGCGTCGCGGGCGGCGGCGACGGCCAGGTCCACGTCGGCGGCGCCTCCGGCGGCGGCGGACGCGTACGGGGAGTTGGAGACCGGGTCGGCGACGTCGAAGACCGCGCCGTCCGCGCTGTCGCGGAACGCGCCGCCGATCCAGTGCCGGATGCGGTCGGGCAGCCCGTCGGGACGCGCGGGGACAGGGTGGAGGGGCATGGAGGCTCTCTTCCGGTTCGGTGGCGGGGCGGGGACTAGATCCGGGCGGTGAGGTCGCCGCCCTCGGCGAGCAGCGCGCGGATCCGGGCGCGGCCCTCCTCGGTCGGCGCGGACAGCGGCGGGCGGACGTGCCCGGAGGCGATCCGGCCCTGCCGTTCCAGCACCCACTTCGCGGGCGCCGGGTTGGTCTCGACGAACAGCGCGTCCACCAGCGGGTGCAGCCGGTAGTGCAGGTCGCGGGCGGCCTCGTGGTCGCCGGCCGTCCACAGCTCGTACATGCGGGCGACGGCGCGGGGCGCGAGGTTCGCGACGGCGCTGACGAACCCGGCGCCGCCGAGCGCGAGCAGCGGCAGGCACAGCAGCTCGATGCCCGACCACACCATCAGCTCCGGCCCGCAGGCCCGCAGGACGCGGGAGAAGTGCTCGAAGTCCCTCGTGGTCTCCTTGATCCCGACGACGTTGTCGAAGCCGGTGAACAGCCGCCGGACGGTCTCGGGGGCGATGTCCACGGCGGTGCGGGACGGCACGTTGTAGATCACGATCGGCAGGTCGGGGAACTCGCGGGCCACCGTCGCGTACCACTCGTACAGGCCCTCCTGGGTGGGGCGGGCGTAGTACGGGGTGATGACCAGGGCCGCGTCGGCGCCGAGGTCGCGGGCGGCGGCGGTCAGCTCCAGCGTCTCCTCCAGCTTCGCCGAGCCGGTGCCCGGCAGGAACGGGACCCGGTCGGCGATCTCGTCCGCGGCCGTGCGCATCGCCGCGATCCGTTCGGCGGCGGTCTGCGCGCTCGGCTCGCCGGTCGAGCCGCCGAGCGACACGCCGTGCGAGCCGGAGTCGAGCTGCCAGCGGACCAGGGCGCGCAGCCCGTCGTGGTCGACGGCGCCCTCGGCGGTGAACGGGGTGACGACCGGGGCGATCGAGCCCCGGACGGCGGACGGGTCGGTGCGGTACTTCATGCGGCGGCTCCTCGGAGTCGGGCGGGTCGGCGCGGTCGCGCGCGGGCGCGGGCGGGGGCGTGGGTTCAGTGGTCCGGGTGGGCGGCGCGCCAGTGCTGGTAGGGGGCGCGCCAGGCGGGTCCGAGCGGGTAGAGGCCGTCGATCGGGTCGCCCGCCGCGACCCGTTCGGCGATGAAGCGCTCCTGCGCCTCCTGCTCCCGGGCGTCCTCGATCAGCCCCTCGGCGAGGTCCGGCGGGACGACCACCACGCCGTCGTCGTCGCCGACGAGGATGTCGCCGGGCTGGACGAGCGCGCCGCCGCACGCGACCGGGACGCCGGTCTCCCAGGGGACGTGCCGGCGGCCGAGCACCGCCGGGTGCGCCGCCGCGTGGAACACGGGCAGGCCGAGCGTGGCGACGGCGGCGCTGTCGCGCAGCCCGCCGTCGGTGACGATGCCCGCCGCGCCGCGCATCTTCGCGCGCAGCGCGAGGATGTCGCCGATCGTCCCGGACGACGGGTCGCGGCGGGCGTCCATGACGAGGACCTGGCCGGGGCGCAGCTCCTCGACGGCGCGCTTCTGGGCGTTCATGCCGCCGCCGCGGCGTTCGAACTGGTCCTCGCGGAGCGGCAGGTAGCGCAGGGTGTGCGCGGTGCCGACCAGCTTCGCGCCCGGCGCGGCCGGGTGGACGCCGTCGATCGTCATGTGCTGGAGGCCGCGCTTGCGGAGCTGGGAGCTGAGCGTCGCGGTCGACAGCGAGCGCAGCGCCCCGGCGGTCGCCTCGTCCAGGGCGGGCGGCCCGGCGGTGCCCCAGGCGTCCGCGCGCAGCGCCGCGTCGGCGCTCGGCATCGCGCCCCACTGCTCCAGGGGGTGCCCGGCCTCGGCGATCGTGTTGCGGAGCCGCCCGGTGGAGTGCCGTCCGTCCGCGGAGGACACCTCGACCTCGACGGTGTCGCCGGGCGTCACGACGGACGCGCCCGCCGGGGTGCCGGTGAGGATCACGTCGCCGGGCTCCAGGGTCGTCAGCCGCGACAGGTCCGCGACGAGCGCGGCGAACGGGAACAGCAGCGTGTCGGACGTGTCGTCCTGCACGGCCTCGCCGTTCACCCACGTGCGGACGCGCAGCGCGAACGGGTCGAGCGCGGCGGCGTCCAGCAGCCGCGGCCCGATCGGCGTGAACCCGTCCGCGCCCTTGGACCTCAGGTTGGAGCCCCGGTCGGCGTACCGCAGGTCGTAGACGCCCGCGTCGTTCGCGGCGGTGACCCACCCGACGTGCTTCCACGCGCTCTCGGGCGGCACGCGGTGCGCGCGGCGGCCGACGACCAGCGCGATCTCGCCCTCGAAGCCCATCAGCTCGCAGCCCTCGGGCCGGACGATCGGATCGCCGGACCCGGAGAGGGACGACGGGGGCATCAGGAAGTAGGAGGGCGCGGCCGGGTCCGGCCGCGCTCCTTGGCCCGGCTGCGGAAGTTCAGGTGGACCGCGATGACCTTCGCGGGCGGGGTGCTTCCCAGGGGATGGGGCACGGGTGCTCTCCTCGGTGACGGCTGAACGCAAATCGTATACGGCATCGTGCATGATGGCGAGAGGCGGGGCTCCCTCACCGGGAGGAGGGCAGAGGTTGTACGCGTGATGCGCCAGGTCACCAGTGGTGAACGAGGGGCGACCGGCCGGTACAGTATGATCCAAAATCGTATGCGAAATCGTCGCGGAGGAGCCGAGCCCATGCCCGATCCAGGCGGCCTTGCCGCGCGCACGTTCCGATCCACCGGCCCCGGCGGGGCCCCGGCGCCGCCGTCCGGGCCGCCCGTGCTGCTCGTGCACGGCTTCGCGTCCGACGGCGAGGGGGACTGGGTCGCGACCGGCCTCGCCGCCGCGCTCGCGGAGACGGGCCGTACGGTCGTCGTCCCCGACCTGCCCGGCCACGGCCGCAGCCCCGACCCCGCGACCCCGGAGGAGGCCGGTGCCCCGCCCAGGCCGCCGCCCTGCTCGCGTCCCTGGACGCCGCCGCCGGAGATGGCGATGGGAGCGGCGGGTTCGACGTGGTCGGGTACTCGCTCGGGGCGCGGCTGGCCTGGGAGATCGCGGTCAGCGCGCCCGGACGCGTCCGGCGGGCCGTGCTCGGCGGCCTCAGCCCCGGCGAGCCGTTCGCCGCGGTGGACGTCGCGGCGCTGTACGCGGCCGTACGGGACGGGGCCGAGCCCGCCGACCCGCTGACCTCCGCGATCGCGGGCATGGTCAAGGCGCGCGGGACACGGGCGGGCGCGCTCGCCGCCTGCGTGGAAGGGCTGCGCGCCATTCCGTTCGAGCCGGGGAGTGGCCGGGCAGGAGCCGCCGGTGTTCGTGCTCGGCGAGGACGACGGCATGGCGCGCGGGGTCACGGGTTTGGCCGAACGGGTCGGCGGCGCGAGACTGGTCGTGGTGCCCGGCGCCCACCACGAGGTCCTGGCCGGGCCCGGCTTCCGCGGCACGGTCCTGAAGGCGCTGGCACGGTGAACGGGCGTCCGGCGAACGGGGCCGGGGGATGTCGGGTGACGATGAGGAGAACCGGGTGAGTCCAGCGAACAAGCCGGCCCAGGCGCAGGAGCGGGGCAAGGAGTCCAAGGCCGAGTACTGCTACGAGCTGCTGCGCTCCCGCATCCTCGACGGCACCTACGTCCCCGGGTACCGCCTGGTCATCAACCAGCTCGCCCAGGAGACCGGGGTCAGCACGATCCCGCTGCGCGAGGCGCTGCGCCGCCTCCAGTCCGACGGCCTGGTCGAGGTCGTCCGCAACGTCGGCGCGCGCGTCGCGGTGTTCGACGCGGCGCAGGTCGAGCACACGCTCCAGATCCTCGCGCGGCTGGAGGGCTACGCGACCGCGATCTCCGCCCCGCACATGACCGAGGCCCACCTCGCCGCCTCCCGCAAGATCAACGACCGGATGGTGGAGGCGCTCCAGGAGTTCGACCCGACCGCCTTCACCGCGCTCAACCGCGAGTTCCACTTCTCCATCTACGAGCACTGCCCGGACGACCACCTGCGCTCCCTGCTGGAGGCGGAGTGGACCCGGCTCGACCACATGCGCCGCTCGACGTTCAGCTACGTGCCGGGCCGCGCCCGGCGCTCGGTCGTCGAGCACGAGCAGATGCTCGCGCTCATCTCGGCGGGCGCCGACCCGGCCGAGATCGAGCGCATCGCGTGCGCCCACAAGAACGCGACCGCCGAGGCGCTCCACAGCGCCGTCCCGCGGCGCTGAACCGGCCCGGCGCGCCGCTCGCGGCGGCGCGCCGGGCCCGGACGGCGCGGGCGGGCCGCTCAGGTGAGGAGCTGGCCGCCGTCCACCTGGACCACCGCGCCGGTGATGTGGGCCGCCTGGTCGGACGCCAGGAAGACCACCAGCGGCGTGATGTCGTCCGGCGTCGCGATCCTGCCGTCCGGGATGCGCGACTCCCACGCCGCGCGCGCCGCCGGGTCCGAGATGAGCCCGGCCGTCATCGGCGTGCGGACGGGGCCGGGCGCGACCCCGTTGACGCGGATGCCGTGCGCGGCCAGTTCGAGCGCGGCGGTGCGGGTCAGCGCGTCCACGGCGGCCTTGGTCGCCTCGTAGTGGCCGAGCCCGGCGGTCGGCTGGCGCGCGCCGATCGAGCTGATGTTGACGATCCGGCCGCCGCGCCCCGCCGCGATCATCCGCGCGGCGACCGCCTGCGTGACGGTGAACGTCCCGCGCAGGTTGACGGCCACCACGGCGTCGAAGACCTGGAGGGGCAGGTCCACGAGCGGGCCGCCGCCCGCGACGATGCCCGCGTTGTTGACCAGCACGTCGATGCCGCCCAGCTCGTCCGCCGCCCGCCCGACGCCCGCCGCGACCGAGGCCGCGTCGGCGACGTCGGCGGCGACCGCGAACGCGTCCAGCTCCTTGGCCGCGCTCGCCGCCGCCTCCCCGTTCACGTCGGCGATCGCGACGCGGTCCCCGGCCGCGCGGAACGCCGCCGCGACCGCGCGGCCGATGCCGCTCGCGCCGCCCGTGACGAGGACGCCGCGCCCGGCGCTCACCGGGCCTCCGCGACGATGACGCGCGGGCTGCCGGGCAGCGCCCGCGTCTCGACCGGCTCCCAGCCCGCCTCGCGCAGCCACGCGCGCACCTCGGCCTCCGGGTAGACGACCGTTCCGTCGATGACGAGGTACTCGCCGGCGTGCAGGGCGTCGATGACGCGCTGCTCGGGGGCGTCGTCCAGGAAGAAGTCCAGGAGCAGGAGCGTCGCGCCGGGCTCGGCGGCGCGGCGGGCCCTGCGGACGATCTCGCGGTTGACGTCCACGCCGAAGCGGTGCACGACGTGCTCCAGCAGCACCAGGTCGTGGGGCTCCGGGACGTCCCCGGTCAGCGGGTCGGCCTCGACGACGTCGGCGCGGTCGCCGACCCCGGCGTCCGACAGCGTCTTGCGGGCGTGCCCGGCGAGGTCGCCGCCCGACAGGAACGTGCCGCGCGCGGACGGCGCGGCGCGCAGGGCCTCGCTCAGGAACGCGCCCGATAGGCCCCCGAAGTCGAGGATCCGGGCGTACGGGGAGAAGTCGAAGTGCGTCGCGAGCATCCGCGCGTGCAGGGCGTTGTAGGTCATGACGCCCGTCAGGAACGTGTCCATGCGGCCGTCGGCGAGGTCGAGCGGCGCGGGCCCGGCCGTACGGGTCGTCTCGGCGAAGCCGAGCCAGTGCCCGTAGCTGATCCGGTCGAGGAACGTCAGGAACGGCCGCAGGTCCAGGTCGCCGTCCCCGGCGAGGTAGCGGGCGGCGGCCGGGGCGTTGGCGTACGCGCCGTCCGCGCGGGTGAGCAGGCCGAGGCCGGACAGGGTGTCGGCGAGGATGCGGGCGGTGCGTTCGGGGAGGCCGGCGCGTCGGGCCAGCTCGGCGGCCGTGGCCGGGCCGCGCGACAGGGCCGCGAAGATCCCGGCCTCGCTCGCGGCGAAGAGCTGCTTGGCCGCCATGTACCCGGTGGCTATGTCGACGATCGCGGCCGGATCGGCCGGGTCGGGGGAACCGGGGGAGTCGGGGGAGTCGTGCGAAGGCAGCGGCATGGATGTCCTCCTCCACGTCAGAATATGCAGGATGCTATACGATCACCGTCCAAGGTGGCACTGTCAACGGGAGGTCGCCATGGAGTTCTCTGGACAGGTACCCGAACGCCGGCTCGGCGCGGACGGGCCGTGGGTCCCGGCCCTCGCGCTCGGGTCCTGGCACACCTGGGACCGCATGGACCGGGACGAGGCGGCCGACCTCGTCCGCACGGCCGTCGGGCGCGGCGCGCGACTGTTCGACGTCGCGCACTACGACAGCGGGCCGCACGCCGAGGGCGCGGTGACCGACGTGCTGTTCGGCGAGGCCGTCCGCGCCGCCGGGATCGAGCGGGACCGCTACCTGCTGTGCGGGAAGCTCTGGCTCTGGGACTACCCGGCGGCGTCGTTCGCCGAGCAGCTCAAGGTCGCGCTCGGCCGGATCGGCACCGCCCGCGCCGACTACGTCGTGGCGGGCGACTTCCTCGGCGAGACCGACCTGCGGGCCGTGGTCACCGACATCGCCGAACTCGTCCGCGCCGGGCGCTTCACCGCGTGGGGCGTCAACAACTGGTCGGCGGACGACATCGGGTTCGCGTGCCGCTTCGCGGCGGACGAGGGCCTCGTCCCGCCGACGTTCGCGCAGCTCAAGTACAGCCTCGCGCGCCGGTCGGTGCCCGAGGGCGCGCCGTTCGCCGCGCTGTGCGCCCGGGAGGGGCTCGCCCTCCAGGCGTCCGACGTGCTGGAGGGCGGCATCCTCGCCGGGCGGCTGGAGCCGCGGCGCAGGATCGGCGCCGACCCGGGCGGCATCCGCGACCGGATCCGCGCCGCCTACCCCGAGGTCGAACGGGCCGCCGCCCGCTTCGAGGCCACCCCGGCCCAGCTCGCGATCGCGTACTGCCTCACCCATCCCGCGGCGGCGAACGTGCTCGTCGGCGTCAGCGGCCTGAGGCAGTTCGAGGAGAACCTCGGCGCGCTCGCCCTCCTCGAACGGCACGGCGGCGAGCTGCGCGACGCCGTCTCCCGGCTGTGGCTGGACCGCGGCGTCGTCGACCCGGGCGCGTCCTGGGGGACGGACGCGCCCTCTACGCCGCGCACCTAGTGCTCGCGGACGGACCCGGCCGAGCGCTCGTGGACGACCCGTCCGCCGACCATCGTCAGGACGACCGGCACGGAGGGCAGGTCGTCGGGCGCGACGTCGAGCAGGTCGCCGTCCAGGACGCACAGGTCGGCGGCCTTGCCGGGTTCGAGCGAGCCCTTCCAGGACTCGGCGCCGTCCTGCCGCGCCGGGTCGATCGTGTAGGCGCGCAGGGCCTGGACGAGCGAGAGCGTCTGCGCGGCGCCGCGGACCGAGCCGTCCAGGCCGCGCCGCGTCACCGCCGCCGCGACCCCGGCCCGCCAGTCCGGGGTCAGCACCGGGGCGTCCGAGCTGAGGCACAGCCGGACGCCGGCGGCGAGCGCGTCGCGGGTCGGCCAGGCGTCGGCGAGCGCGGCCTCGCCGAGCGCGCCCGCGAGCATCGGCGCGGTCGCGACCGCGATCCCGGCCTGGGTGTTGAGGCCGGTTCCGGACGCGGCCATCGCCGCGAGCGTGGCGGGGGAGAGCAGGTCGCCGTGGATCAGGTAGTGGCGCCCGTCGCGGCCGTCGCGCCCGCGCGCGTCGGCGAACGCGTCCACGGTGACCCGGGTCGTACGGTCGCCGGTCGCGTGCACGGCGACCTGGTGCCCGGCCGCGTGCGCCGCGCCGATCATCGCGCGCAGCGCCGCCTCGCGCTCGCCGTCGGACGCCCCGTCCACCAGGAGCGACCCGTGGCCCCCGCCGCCGGTGTACGGGCGGTCGGTCCAGGCGGTGCGCATCGGCGGGATGCCGTCCGCGAAGATCTTCACGCCCGCGACCCGGAACCGGCCCGGGACGTCGCGCGGCGGGACGAACGAGCGCAGCCCCTTCAGGAACGCGGCCTCCGAGCTCGCGCCGTCCAGCTCCCCGAACAGCATCAGCGCGGTGACCCGGGCGTTCAGCTCGCCCTTGGCGGCGAGGTCGGCGTAGTCGCGCAGCGCCGCCGACCCGAAGCAGCCCGTCGCGCCGCCGTCCTCGCCGGGCCCGAGGCCGGGCTCGGTGTAGCTGGTGATCCCGAGCTCCGACAGCAGCTTCCCCGTGCGCAGGATCGCCCGCCGCCTGTCCTCGGCCGTCTCCAGACGTACGGCCGGAGGCGGCTCTGGCGGTGCGTCCGGTTGCGGCGGGCCGCCGCCGGTGAGGCCGTCCATCAGCAGGCGCGGCCACATCGCGCCGAGCCACACGCCGTGCAGGTGCGAGTCGTTGATGCCGGGCAGCACCGAGCGGCCCTCCAGCCGCACCACCCGCGTGCGCGGCCCCGCCAGCGCGCCGACCTCGGCGGACGTGCCGACGCGCGCGATCCGGCCGCCGCACACCGCGACCGCCTCCGCGACGCGGTCGCGGGCGTCCACCGTGTGCACGCGCCCGCCCGTCAGCACCACGTCGGCGGCCGGGGAACCGGCGGGGGAACCGGCGGGGAGGCCGGCTCGGGAATCGTGGCCCATCTCACGCTCCGCTCTGGACACCGTCATCGGGACGCGCTTAACGTACACGGAATCAGATACGATTTTGGAGTGCCCGATCCGGTGGATACGGGCACGCCGGGCCTTCGGAGGTAAACGACGATGCCCCTGGATCCCGAGGCACAGCGGATCATCGACCGCGTCCCGGCCGAGGACCCGGCCGCACCCGCCCCGCCCCCGGACGCCGCGACCATGCGCGAGGAGTTCGGCCGCATGTGGACGATGCCGGACGGCCTCCCGGCCGTCGCGGCCGTCGCCGACACCGCGCTGCCGGGCCCCGGCGGCGACATCCCCGTCCGCGTCTACACGCCCGAGGGCGCGGGCCCCCACCCCGCGTTCGTCTGGTTCCACGGCGGCGGCTGGACGATCGGCTCGCTCGACGAGAACGAGTTCGCCTGCCGGGCGGTGTGCGCGGCGTCCGGCGCCGCCGTCGTCTCCGTCGACTACCGGCTCGCCCCCGAGAACCCGTACCCGGCCGCCGCCGACGACGCCCACGCGGTCGTCCGCTGGATCGGCGAGCACGGCGCGGACCTCGGCCTGGACCCGGCCAGGATCGCCGTCGGCGGGGAGAGCGCGGGCGGCAACCTCGCCGCCGTCACCGCGCTGCGGGCCCGCGACGCGGGCGGCCCGGCGCTCGCCCTCCAGGTCCTCGTCTCGCCCGTCCTCGGCCACAGCGACGACGGGCGCGGCTCCTACCGGGAGTTCGCCGACGGCTACTTCCTGACCAAGGCGAGCATGGACTGGTTCTTCACCCAGTACCCGCGCGGCGCCGCCGACCTCGACGACCCGTACCTGCTGCCGCTGCGCGCCGCCGACCTGGCGGGCCTGCCCCCGGCGCTCGTCCTCGGCGCCGAGTACGACGTGCTGCGCGACGAGGGCGAGGACTACGCCAAGGCTCTGGAGAACGCCGGGGTGCCCGTCGAGGTCGTCCGCTACGACGGGCTCATCCACGGCTTCTTCGGCCTGCTCGCCGCCGAGCTGACCGCCGCGAAGGACGCGCACGCCCGCGCCGCCGCCGCGCTGCGCTCGGCGTTCGGCGGCGCGTGATGGCGGCCGCCCCCGCGCTGGCGCTCGCGGGCGTCGGCGTCGACCGGGCCGACGTCCCCGTCGTCCGCGACGTCACGCTCGACGTCGCGCCCGGCGCGGTCACCGTCGTCCTCGGCGCGAACGGCGCGGGCAAGACGACGCTCATGGACGGCATCGCGGGCCTCGCGCGCCCCACCACCGGGTCGATCCGGCTGGACGGCGCCCCGATCGAGAGGCTCCCGCCGTTCAAGCGGGCCCGCGCCGGGCTCGGGTACGTCGAGCAGGCCCGCACCGCGTTCCGGACCCTGACCGTCGAGCAGAACCTGCTGGTCGCCCGGTCGGGGTCCGGCGACCTCGGGACCGTCTACCGGCTGTTCCCCGAGCTGGAGCGGCGGCGGCACCTGCACGCCGGGCACCTGTCGGGCGGCGAGCAGCAGATGGCCGTGCTCGGCCGCGCGCTGGTCTCCGACCCCAAGGTCGTCCTGATCGACGAGATGTCGCTCGGCCTCGCCCCGAAGGTCGTGCACCGGCTGATGGGCACGGTCGCGGAGCTGGCCGCGATGGGGATCGCCGTGCTGCTGATCGAGCAGTTCGCCAACCTCGCCCTGGAGATCGGCTCGCGCGCGTACGTGCTGCGCAAGGGCCGCGTCGTGCACTCCGGGCCCTGCGCCGAGCTGCGCGGGGCCGAGGACCGCCTGCACGAGCTGTACTTCGGCGGGCGCCTCGCGGACGCCGCCGCGCGGCTCGCGCGGGAGGCGCCCGGCCGGGAGGCGTCCCGCGGGGCCTCCGCCGAACCCCCCGAGGCAGGGAGCCGCACCCCATGAACCTCCTCGACAAGCGGTCCCTCGGCCTCGGGCTCGGCGCCGCCGTGCTCGCCTGCGCCGTGCTGCCGAACGTCCTGTCCGCGTACTGGATCTACCTGGCGATCAGCGCGATGGTCGGCGCGGTCGTCATGCAGAGCTTCGGCGTGATCGTCGGCAGGGCCGGGGTCATGTCGCTGTGCCAGATGTCGTTCGCCGCGATCGGCGCGTGGGTCGTGCTGCGGCTGAACGTGGCGGGCGCGCCCGGCGGGCTCCTCGTCTGGCTCGTCCTCGGCGGGCTCGCGGCCGTCCCCGTCGGGGTCGCGATCGGGCTGCCCGCGCTGCGCATCCGCGGCGTGAACCTCGCCGTCGTGACGTTCGGGTTCGCCGTCTCGACCGACATCGTGCTGAACGCCGACCAGTTCCCGGGGGCCGAGGACCTGACGATGCTGGAACGGCCCGAGCCGTTCACCGGCGACGCCGGGTACTTCGTCTTCACCGTCATCGTCTTCACGGTGATCGCCGTCGCGCTCGCCGCGCTCGCCCGGACCCGGCTCGGCCTGTCCTGGTACGAGCTGCGGCACTCCGAGCGGGCCGCCGCCGCGCACGGCGTCTCCGTCGCGCGCAGCAAGCTCGCCGCGTTCGCGATCAGCGCGTTCATCGCCGGCGTCGGGGGCGGGCTGCTCGCCGGGCAGCTCAGCCTGGTCGTGCCGAGCAACTTCGCCATGGGGCAGTCGCTCGCGCTGTTCGCCGTCGCGATCATGATCGGGCCGCACCATCCGGAGGGCGCGGTGCTCGGCGGCGTGTTCGGCGCGGTCATGGCCACGATCATGGAGAAGGCGCACCTGCCGCAGGACTTCGGCGGGGTGCTGTTCGGCGCGGGCGCGCTCCTCGCGCTGCGCGGCGGCATGAGCCAGACCGACCTGACCCGCACCCGCAAGCGCGAACGCGCCGCCCGCAAGCTGCTGGAGGACGCGGCCGGCCCGGACGACGCGCTTCCCGCGCCCCCCGCGCCCCCGTGCGCGCCGTCCCCGCGGCGGCTCCGGAGCCCGCTGGGGAGCGGAGGCCCTGCCTCGACGTGCGGGGGCTGACCGTCCGGTTCGGCGAGGTCGTCGCGCTCGACAACGTCGACCTGGCCGTCCCCGAGGGCGCGGTCGTCGGGCTGATCGGCCCGAACGGCGCGGGCAAGTCCACGTTCATCGCGGCCGTCACCGGGTTCGTCGCCGGGTACGGGGGCACCGTCGAGCTGGACGGGCGGCCCCTCGACCGGCTCGGCCCGGCGCCCCGCGCCGGGCGCGGCCTGCGCCGCACGTTCCAGACGACCGCGATCGCGCCCGAGCTCACCCAGTACGAGTACCTGACGATGGGCGCGGGCCGGCGGCTGCCGCGCGCGGAGGCCGACGAGCTGCTGGAGTTCTTCGGCTGCCCGCCCGGCGAGGCGCCGGTGTCGATCGTGGACGCCGGGACGCGCCGGCTCCTCGACGTCGCCGCCGCCATCGCCGCCCGGCCCCGCGCGGCCCTGCTCGACGAGCCCGCCGCGGGCCAGTCCGCCGCCGAGTCGCTGCGGTTCGGCGCGCGCCTCACCGAGGTCCCCGAACGGTTCGGCGTCTCGATCCTGCTCGTCGAGCACGACATGGAGCTCGTCCAGGCCACCTGCGAGCTGGTCACCGTCCTGGACTTCGGGCACGTCATCGCGTCCGGCCCACCCGCGACGTCATGGACGACCCCGCCGTCCGCGCCGCCTACCTCGGCGCCGCCGACGTCCCCGCCTCCTGACCCGCACGACTCGGCCCACCCGTCCCGAACGCCCCGCACACCGCCCCTTCCGCACACCCCACCCCCACCGCACAGCAAGGGCGCCCCATGAAACGCACACACCACCGCGCGGCGGCCGCGGCCGTCCTCTCCCTCACCGTCCCGCTCGGGCTCACCGCCTGCTCCGACTCCGGCGGCTCCACCGACGGCCCGATCAAGGTCGGCGCCATCAACGGCATCACCGGGCTGTTCCAGACGCCCGAGGTGCCCAAGACCGTCAAGGCCGTGTTCGACGAGGTCAACGCGGCCGGCGGGATCGGCGGGCGCAAGCTGGAGCTGGTCAGCAAGGACGACGCGATGGACCCGCAGCGGTCCGGCCAGGCCGCCCGCGAGCTGATCCAGTCCAGCAAGGTCGTCGCGTTCGCCGGCTCCTCCAGCGCCGTGGACTGCGGCCTCAACCGCGCCACGTACAGCAAGGAGAAGATCGTCTCGATCCCGGCGGTCGGCGTCGACCCCGCCTGCTTCACCAGCCCCAACATCGCGCCCGTCAACCCCGGCCCGTACGGGCTGACGACCGCGATGCTCTACTACGCGTCCGAGACGCTGAAGCGCGACAAGGTCTGCCTCAACTACACCGTCCTGCCCGGCAGCGGCGGCGGCATCGAGGCCGCCATCAAGGAGTGGACGAACCTCACCGGCAAGACCCTCGCGCTGAAGAACCTCGCCGTCGGCAACGGCGACCCGACCCGCTACCTCGTCGCCGACAAGAACGCCGGCTGCCAGGCCGTCGTCTACAACGCCGTCGTCGGGCCGTGGTTCGCGCAGGCCCGCACGCAGGGCATGCAGAAGGTCGACTTCCTCCTCGCCGCCAACAGCTACACCGACGCCAACGCCAAGGTGATCCCGCCCGACATGAGCGCCTACGCCGGGACGGAGTGGCAGCCCTACACCGACACGACCCTGCCCGGCAACGGCCGGTGGGCCAAGCTCGTCGAGGCGCACGGCATCCAGAAGACCGCGTTCAGCCAGGGCGCGGTGATGGCCGCCGACGTGTTCGTGCAGGTCCTGAAGACCATCAAGGGCGACATCACCCGCAAGACCGTCACCGACGCGTTCAAGAAGATGAAGCCGATCCAGTACCCGATGGTCGGCACCCCGTGGGTGTTCGGGCCCGGCAAGGAGCACAGCCCGATCAAGGGCAGCCGCTTCGTCAAGGCCGAGAACGGCGGCTGGAAGGTGCTGCCCGGCGGCTTCACCGTCCCCGGCAAGGTCTCCTGACCGCCCCGACCCCTTGGAGGCTTCCGCATGGTGAACTCCGTGATCGCCGGGCTGACCAGCGGGGGAGGGTACGCGCTGCTCGGGCTGTGCGTCGTGCTCACCTACCGCCTGGTCGCGGTGGTCAACTTCGCGATGACCGCCGTCGGCGCGTTCGGCGCGTTCGTCATGGTCTCGCTGACCGACGCGGGCCTGGACGTGTGGTCCTCGCTCGTCCTCGGCGCGGCGTCCGCCGCGCTGCTGTCGGCGGCGCTCGGCGCGGCCCTCGTCCGCTGGTTCGCCGGGCACCGCGAGCGCACCAAGGCCGCGGTGACCGTCGCGCTGTACGTCGCGCTGACCGCGGTCGGGCTGCGGCTGTTCGGCGGCACCACCACCGGCGCGCACCGCTTCCCCGACCCGTTCGGCGCGCCGGTGTTCACCGTCGGCGGCGTCGTCGTCCCGCGCTCGGTGCTGGTGTCGCTGGCGTTCGCGGCGCTGATCACGCTCGGCGTCGGGCTGCTGCTCACCCGCACCGGGCTCGGGCTGCGGCTCCAGGCGCTGTCGGAGCGGCCCGCGACCGCCGAGGTCGTCGGGATCCCCGCGCCGCGCCTCGCCGTCGGCGTGTGGGCCGGCGTCGGCGCGGTCACGATGCTGGTGATCGTGCTGGTCGCGCCCCGGCTCGGCGGCGACTTCTCCACCCTGTCCGGCCTGATCAGCACGGCCCTCGCGGTCGCGATGGTCGGCGCGTTCCGGAGCCTGCCGCTGACGCTGGCCGGCGGGCTCGTCCTCGGCTGCCTGGAGGGCGCCTCCTCCGCGGTCGAGTCCATCCAGAAGTACCAGGGCGTCGTCCCGTTCCTGGTGATCCTGGTCCTGCTGTGGTGGCGCAGCCGCGGCGAGGTCTGGGACACCGCCCACAGCCGATGAGAGGTGCCATGACCGGACCGACGTCCACCCGCGCCGCCGTGCTCCGCGAGCACGGCGCGCCGCTCGCGATCGAGGAGCTGCCGCTGCCCGCCGAGTGCGAGCCCGGCGCGGCGCTCGTCCGCGTGGACTGCGCGACGCTCTGCGCGACCGACGTGCACCTGTGGAGCGGCGCGATGTCGTTCCCCGACATGCTGCCGATCGTCCTCGGCCACGAGATGACCGGGACCGTCCTCGCCGCCGGGCCCGGCACCCGCGACGCCCTCGGCCGCACCGTCAAGGCCGGCGACCGCATCGGCTGGTCGGAGTCCACGTGCGGGCACTGCCACGGCTGCACCGTCCTGCGCAACCCCGTCGCCTGCTCCGAGCGCGGCTACGGCTTCCTCCAGCGGTCCGACCGGTGGCCGCACGCCACCGGCGGCCTCGCCGAGCACGTCTACGTCACCCCCGGCGCGCAGAAGCTCGTGCTCACCGACGAGGTCAAGGACACCTGGGCCGCCGCCGCGGGCTGCGCCGTCAAGACCGTCCTGCACGCCTACGACCGCGCGGGCGGCGTACGGCCCGGGTCGAGCGTCGTCGTGCAGGGCGCCGGCGCGCTCGGGATCATCGCCACCGCCGTCGCCCGCGCCTCCGGCGCCGGCCCCGTCGTGACGATCGGCGCCCCGGACGCCCGCCTGGACCTCGCGCGGACGTTCGGCGCCGACACCGTCGTCGGCCTGGACGGCGGCGCCGAGGACCGGCGCGCCGCCGTGCTGGACGCCACCCGCGGCCACGGCGCCGACCTCGTCCTGGACGTCGCGGGCGCGCCCGGCGTCGGCGCCGAGGCCGTCGGCATGGCCGCGTTCGGCGCCCGGTTCGTCGTCGTCGGGACGACCGGCCCCGGCCTCGAACCCCTCCCGCTGGGCACGCTCATGGGCAAGGAGCTGACCGTGCTCGGCTCGCTGAACGGCGACATCGGCGACTACCACCGCGCCATCGGGTTCCTCCTGGCGTTCCGGAACCGCTTCCCCTGGGACGAGCTGTTCGGCGAGCCCGCCGGGCTGGACGGGGCGTCGGCCGCGCTGGAGTCGATGTCGCGGCTCGAACAAGTCAAGGCCGTCATCCGACCCTGAACGAGGACATCATGACCACCGAGACCACCATCGTTCCGCGCCGCCGCCTCGGCCCCGCCGGGCCCGAGGCGTCCGTCCTGTCCCTCGGGTCGTGGCACACCTACGACCGGATGGACTTCGGCGACGCCGTCGCCCTGGTCCGGCACGCCGTCGACCTCGGCGTCAACCTGTTCGACGTCGCGGTGTACGGGCTGCCCGGCGGGCCGCCCGTGTTCACCGACGTGCTGTTCTCCGCGATCGTGCGCGCCGCCGGGATCCGCCGCGACCAGTACCTGCTGTCGACCAAGCTGTGGCTGGAGGACTACCCGAACCGGTCGCTGCGCGAGCAGCTCGGCCGCGCGCTGTTCCGGGTCGGCGCCGACCACGCCGACGTGGCCGTCCTCGGCGACATCCGCGGCGGCGGCCTGGACCTGCGCCGCCTCGCCGAGGACCTCGCCGAGCTGGAGGCCAAGGGCCTCATCGGCTGCTGGGGCGTCAACAACTGGTCCGCGACGGCGATCATGACGATCCGGGACCACGCGATCGCCGCCGGGTCGCCGGGGCCGGTGCTCGCGCAGCTCAAGTACAGCCCGTGCCGCCGCGCCATCCCCGACGGCGCCCCGTTCGCCGAGGTCTTCGCGGCGGGCGTGACGATGCAGGCGTCCGACGTGCTGGAGGGCGGCATCCTCGCGGGCAACGCCGCGCCGTCCCGGGGCATCGGCAAGGACCCGGGCGGCGTCCGCGAACGGATCCGCGAGGCCGCCGAGGGCATCGCCGAGGCCGCCGCCGACCTCGACGTCACCCCCGCCCGGCTCTGCGTCGCGTTCGCGCTCACCCACCCGGCCACGAGCAGCGTGCTGTTCGGCGCGAGCCGCCTCGACCAGTTCGTCGACAACGCCGGCGCCCTCGACCTCGTCGAGCGGGTCGGCGCCGAACGCCTGCGCACGCTGCTCGAACCGTTCTGGGTGGACCGGGGCGCCGTCGATCCCGAAGGCCCCTGACGGCCGCGCCCGCGCCGCCCGCGCACCCCTGCCGGACGCCGTCCGGCAGGGGGGTGTGCGGACACTCACCCCCATCGGGGAAGATGGGCCCGTGGTGAGAGAGCTTCGGGTGAACGGCACGGCGGCGCACGCCGCGCTCGCCGCGGTCCTGGCGGGCTGCGCGGTCGCGGCGGCGCTGGCGTGGCCGGGCGTCCGGCCCCTGGACCCGACGGGCGCCGCGCTGCTCGTCGCCCTGCACGCGCCGCTGGTGCCGATGCGGCGGTGGCCGGCGCCGTCGCTGGCGGCGCTGGTGGTGCTGGCCGTCCCGTACCACCTGCTCCAGTACCAGCACCACGCGGCCGTGCCCGCCGAGGTGATCGCGCTGTTCGCGTACGCGGTGCTCGGCCGCCGCGTCCGCACCGTCCTCACCGCGGCGGCGCTCCTGCTGTTCCTCTGCGCGGCGGGCTTCGCGATGCGCGAGGGCGGCGGGAGCGTCCGCGAGCAGGTCGCCGTGATCGAGGCGGTCGTCGCCGCCGTGATCGGGTTCCAGGTGTGGCGCTCGCACCGCGCCCGCCTCGCGGCCGTCGTCGAGCGCGCCGAACGGGCCGAGCGCGACCGCGAGCAGGAGGCCCGCCGCCGCGTCGCCGAGGAGCGGCTGCGCATCGCCCGCGACCTGCACGACCTGCTCGCGCACAGCATCACCGTGATCGGCGTCCAGGCCGGCGCCGCCGCGCACCTGGTCGCGGGCGACCGGCCCGTGGACCGCGCCGAGCTCGCCGAGGCCCTCGGCGGCATCGCCGCCACCTGCCGCGACGCCCGCACCGAGCTGCGCGCGACCCTCCAGGTGCTGCGCGCCGACGACGACGCCCCCGGCCCGCTGCCCCGGCCCGGCCGCGTCGGCGACCTCGCCGACGCCGCCCGCGCCGCCGGGCTCGACGTGACCCTGATCGAGGAGGGCGACGGCAGCCCCGTGCCCGAGGTCGGCGTCGCCGCGTACCGGATCGTCCAGGAGGCCCTGACCAACGTCGTCAAGCACGCGCGGGCGGGCGCCGTCGACATCCGGCTCGTCCGCGCGGACGGCCACCTCACGGTCACCGTGGCCGATGACGGCCGCGGCGCCGCGGGCGACGGCCCGCACGGCTACGGCATCCTCGGCATGAGCGAGCGCGCCCGCAGCGTCGGCGGGACGCTGCGCGCCGGGCCCGCGCCCGGCGGCGGCTTCCGCGTCTCGGCGGCCCTGCCGCTCACGGGCGCGCCGGTGCCGGCGCCGCGCACGGGCTGAGCCGAGAGGCCAGGAACAGCAGCCCCGACAGGCTCGCGCCCGACCCGATCTCGCCGCGCGCCGCCAGCTCCGGGACGTCCGCCAGCGGCACCCACTCGATCCGTTCGGCCTCCACGTCGGTCGGCTCGCCGATCCGCTCGGCGCCCTCGGCGCGGAAGATGTGATGGACGCCATCGTGCAGGCCGGGGGACGGCCGCACGTCCAGCACGTGGCTGACGGGCCCGGCGCGGAACCCGGTCTCCTCGACCAGCTCGCGCGCCGCCGCCTCCGCCGGGTCCTCGCCCTCCTCGACCCGCCCGCCGGGGATCTCCCACCCCCACCGGTCGGTGATGAACCGGTGCCGCCAGATCAGCAGCGCCCTGTCCTCCGCGTCGATCGCCGCCACCCCGGCGGCGGGCCGGACCCGCAGCAGATGGTGGTCGAACCGCCGCCCGTCGGGCAGCTCGACGTCGGCCAGCCGTACGTTCATCCAGGGGCTCTCGTAAACGGACCTCTCGCCGTGCAGCGTCCATCGCATGCCTGGACGCTATCGGGGGCTTTCGGTTCCTTACCGATAGGGTCAGGATCATTGGGGGACAGGAAGGCGGGCTCGTCAGTGAGTGCTGAGGTCGACAGGACGCCGGACGGCGCGCCGGCCGAGGTGTCCGGCCGGGTCTGGACGGTGCCCAACCTGCTCAGCTTCGCCCGGCTGGCCGGGGTCCCGCTGTTCCTGTGGCTGGTCCTCGCCGGGCACGACTGGTGGGCGCTCGGCGTGCTGGTGTTCGCCGGCCTGTCCGACTGGCTCGACGGCAAGCTCGCGCGGGCCCTCGACCAGACCAGCAAGCTCGGCACGGTCCTCGACCCGGCGGCCGACCGCCTCTACATCCTCGCGACCCTCGTCGGCCTGACCGTCCGCGACGTGGTCCCGCTGTGGCTGGTGGTCCTGCTCGTCGCCCGGGAGGCCGCGATCACCCCCATCGTGCCGGTGATGCGGCGGATGGGGTACGCAGGGACGCTGCCGGTGCACTTCATCGGCAAGGCGGGCACGATGTGCCTGCTCTACGCGTTCCCGCTGCTGCTCGTCGGCGACCACGACGGGTGGTTCCCCGACGCGGCCAAGGTCGCCGGGTGGTCGTTCGCCATCTGGGGGACGGCCCTGTACTGGTGGGCGGCGCTCCTGTACTGGGAGCAGACGCGGCGGCTGGTGCTCGCCGACCGCGCCGCGGCGCGCTCCGGCGAGCGCGCCGGGCACGAGGAGCCGCCCGACCCCGACCCCGACCCCGGACCGGGCCCCGCCCGGACCCTGGGCCCGGACCCGGCCGCGAGGCCGGGGATCAGAAGGGAGCGGAAACCCCCCGATGAAGGCCGTCGTGATGGCGGGAGGCGAGGGGACGCGGCTGCGTCCGATGACCGCCAACCAGCCGAAGCCCCTGCTCCCGCTCGTCAACCGGCCGATCATGGAACACGTGCTGCGCCTGCTCAAGCGGCACGGGTTCAGCGAGACCGTCGTCACCGTGCAGTTCCTCGCGGCGCTGATCCGCAACTACTTCGGCGACGGCGAGGAGCTCGGCATGTCGCTGAGCTACGCGACCGAGGAGATCCCCCTCGGCACCGCGGGCAGCGTCAAGAACGCCGAGGAGGCGCTGCGCGACGACCGGTTCCTGGTGATCTCGGGCGACGCCCTCACCGACATCGACCTGACCGACATGGTCCGCTTCCACGAGCGCAACGGCGCGCTCGTCACGATCGGCCTGAAGCGCGTCCCGAACCCCCTGGAGTTCGGGATCATCATCATCGACGACGAGGGGCGCGTCCAGCGGTTCCTGGAGAAGCCGACGTGGGGGCAGGTGTTCTCCGACACCGTCAACACCGGCATCTACGTCATGGAGCCCGAGGTCCTCGAACGGGTCGCGCCCGGCGAGTCGGTCGACTGGTCCGGCGACGTGTTCCCCAGGCTGCTCGCCGAGGGCGCCCCGCTGTACGGGTACGTCGCCGACTGCTACTGGGAGGACGTCGGCACCCACGAGAGCTACCTCAAGGCGCAGGCCGACATGCTGTCGGGCCTGGTGGACGTCGGGATCGACGCGTTCGAGGTGTCGCCGGGCGTGTGGGTCGCCGAGGGCGCCGAGGTCGACTCCGAGGCCGTCCTGAAGGGCCCGCTCTACATCGGCGACTACGCCAAGGTCGAGGCGGGCGTCGAGCTGCGCGAGTTCACCGTCCTCGGCAGCAACGTGGTGGTGAAGGAGGGCGCGTTCCTGCACCGCGCGGTCGTGCACGACAACGTCTTCGTCGCGCCGTCCACCAACCTGCGCGGCTGCGTGATCGGCAAGAACACCGACATCATGGCGGGCGCCCGCGTCGAGGAGGGCGCGGTCGTCGGCGACGAGTGCGTGATCGAGGCCGAGGCGTACGTCTCCAGCGGGGTCAAGGTCTACCCGTTCAAGACCATCGAGGCCGGCGCCGTCGTCAACACCAGCGTGATCTGGGAGTCGCGGGGCAGCGCACCCTGTTCGGGCCGCGCGGGGTGTCCGGCCTGATCAACGTCGAGATCACGCCGGAGCTCGCGGTCCGGCTCGCCAGCGCCTACGCCACCACGCTGCGCAAGGGCACCACGGTCGTGACCGGCCGCGACGTGTCGCGCGGCGCCCGCACCCTCAAGCGCGCGGTGATCAGCGCGCTGACCGCCAGCGCGATCAACGTGCAGGACCTGGAGGCGTGCCCGCTGCCGGTGGCGCGGTTCGAGACGTCCCGCGAGGACTGCGCGGGCGGCATCTACATCCGCACGACGCTCGGCGACCCGCAGGGCGTCGACGTGATGTTCCTGGACGCCTCGGGCGCCGACCTGTCGCTCGCCGCGCAGCGCAAGCTGGAGCGGGTGTACGGGCGGCAGGAGTACCGGCGGGCGTTCCCCGGCGAGATCGCCGAGCTGAACTACCCGCCCCGGATCGTCGAGACCTACACCCGCGACCTGCTGCGCCGCGTCGACATCGGCGGCGTCCGCGAGGCCGGGCTCAAGATCGTCCTGGACAGCGCGGGCGGCACCGCCTCGCTGGTGCTGCCGATGCTGCTCGGCCAGGTCGGCGTCGAGGTCCTCACCCGCAACAACGGCCTCGACGAGGCCAACCCGACCGAGACGCTGGCCGAGCGGATGCGCGACCTCCAGCGCCTCGGCGAGCTGGTGTCGTCCTCGCGCGCCGCGTTCGGCGTGCGGTTCGACCCGGTCGGCGACCGGATCTCCCTGGTGGACGAGAACGGCGAGCTGATCGGCGACGACCGGGCGCTGCTGGTGATGCTCGACCTCGTCGCCGCCGAACGGCGCGGCGGCCGGGTCGCCCTGCCCGTCACCACGACCCGGGTCGCCGAGCAGGTGTGCCGCTTCCACGGCGTGCGGGTCGAGTGGACCTCCACCTCGCAGGACGTGCTCACCAAGGCCGTCGCCCGCCCCGACGTGATCTTCGCGGGGGACGGCCGGGGCGGCTTCCTGATGCCGGAGTTCAGCACGACGGTCGACGGGATCGCCGCGTTCGTCCGGCTGGTCGGGCTCGTCGCGCGGACACGGCTGACGCTGTCGCAGATCGACCGGCGCATCCCCGAGGCGCACCTGCTGCGCCGCTCGGTGCCGACGCCGTGGGCGGCCAAGGGCAGCGTCATGCGGCACGTGGTGGAGGCGGCGGGCGACCGGACGATCGACACCACCGACGGCGTCCGCGTCGTCGAGGACGACGGCCGCTGGGTGCTCGTGCTCCCCGACCCGGCCGAGGCGGTCACGCACCTGTGGGCCGAGGGCCCCGACGCCGACGGCGCCCAGACCCTGCTGGAGGAGTGGGCGTCGGTCGTGGAGCGGGTCGACTCCTGACCGCCGCGCCGGGCGGGGGACGGGTCAGCAGCGTTCGCGGGGGTGCAGGGCCTGCTCCCGCGGGGTCCGGTCCCGGTAGGTGTCGGCGAGTAAGGCGATCAGGCGGTCCACGTCGGCCTCGTTCGACACCAGCCCGAACGAGGCGCGGACGGCGCCGCCGCTCGGCAGGCCGAGCACGCCCAGGTAGGCGTCGAGGTCGCGCATCGGGCGGCGCAGCGCGCGGGAGCGCAGCGTGCGGCGCTCGATGCGGAACGCGCCCTCCCCGGCGCCCGGGTTGCAGAAGCAGCCCGTGCGGATCGAGATCCCGGCGGCGGACGTGTCGCGGGCGACGACGCGTTCGTCCACCACCTCGCCCCGGGGGTCCAGGACGTTGAACGCGATCGTGCCGCCCCGCCCCTCGGCGGTGGACGGGCCGTAGACGCGGATCATCGGCGTCCCGTCGCCGTGGCGCAGCGAGCGCAGGCGCTCCAGGGTCCAGGCGGTGAGGCGGGACACGCGGCGGTGGATCAGGTCGAGGCCGATGCCGTCCACCCACTCCACGCCGAACGTCACGTCCGGGATCGCCAGGAAGTTGAGCGTGCCGTCCTCGAACGCGGTCTCGTCCGAGGCGAGGACGTGCCAGCCGCCGAGCGCGCTGACGGCCTGGATCGTTCCGCCCGCGAACCAGGGCCGCCGCAGCCGCCGCAGCGCGGAGCGGCGCGCGAGCAGGCAGCCGACGCCCGTCGGGTAGCCGAAGACCTTGTACCAGCTCACCGGGACGAAGTCGGGCCGCACGGCGGACAGGTCGAGGCGGTTGGCGGGCGCGAACGCGGCGGCGTCCAGCAGCACGTCGTACCCGCGCTCGTGCGCGAGGCCGATCCAGCCCAGCGGATGCTGGACGCCGGTGAAGTTGCTCTGCGCCGGGTAGGCCAGCAGGCCGCGGCCCCGCGACAGCGCGGCGCGCATGTCGTCGTCGCCGACGCGCAGCTCCGGCGGGCGGACGGGCAGGTACGCGACGCGCGCCCCGCGCGCCCGCGCGTACTCGCGGATCCCGTTCACCGAGTTGTGGTTGTCGGCCGTGAGGACCAGCCGCGAGCCGCGCCGGAACGGGTACGCCTCGCCGACGAGCCTGCACGCCCCCGTGGCGTTCGGGGTGAACACGACGGCGTACTCGTCGGGCGAGGCGTTGAAGTGGGCGAGGACCGCGGCGCGGGCCCGTTCGACCAGGGCCGTGGACGCCGAGGACGTCGGGTTCTCCGAGTGGGGGTTGCCGAAGCACCGGCCCCGAGCCGCTCGCGGTGCGCGCGGAGCTGCGCGTCGGCGGGCAGGCCGGACCCGGTGTAGTCGAGGTAGGCGTGCCCGCGCTCGTCGAGGTAGGCGTACTCGGCGGCGCGCAGCTCGTCCAGCCGCCGGGTCGCCGCGTACGCGGGGTCCCCGGCGGGCGTCGCCCCGAGGGAGAAATCGGATGAAGTACTCATGGTGCACCCCCGAGCGTGGAACGCGGCCGTCACTCTCAGGGTGATTAGGAATCCCCGAAAACGGCGAACAAGGCACCATGTGGCCTATATCGGCCTTTCAGGTTGCCGCGGGGAGGAAGTTCCGGGTCACGTGCGGCGCGCCACCACGAGCACCGTTCCGGCCAGGAACAGCGCCGTGAACCCGCCGAGCAGCGCCCAGTCGGCCGCGACCGGCCGGGAGAACGTCCCGCCGTACGACGCGAGCAGCGGCGGCCCGAGCGGCGACGCGCCCGACGCCCAGAGCCGCTCGACGCCGAGGCTGCGGCCGAGCGCCTCGAACGCCCAGCGGTTCGACATCGCCGCGCTCAGCCACCGGCCGGGCGCAGCCATCAGCGGCACGGGCAGGATCGCGCCCACGAACAGCACCTGCGGGAAGCACAGCATCGGCAGCGCCATCGTCGCCTGCGACGGGTCGGTCACGGCGGCCGACACCAGCAGCCCGAGCGCGAGCGCCGCCGCCGAGCACAGCAGCAGCGTCCCGAACACCGGGCCGTACGTGCCCCACCCCGCCCCGGGCAGGCGGTCCAGCGCGCGCAGCACGGCGAGCATGAGGGCGTCCACGGCGGCGAGCAGCGGAACGAGCACGGCCGCCTTCGCGAGCACGTACGGTCCCGCGCGCAGGCCCGCGAGCCGTTCGCGCCGCAGCACCGGCAGCTCGGTGCAGATCTGGAGCAGCCCGTAGGTCAGCCCGAAGAAGAACCCGCCGAACGCGATCCAGAACAGGATCATCACGGTGGCGGACGGGCTCGGCGACGCGGGGGAGAACGCGCCCGGCCGGAACAGCACGGCGAACATCGCGAGCACCATCAGCGGCGAGCCCGCCAGGATCGCCAGCGTCAGCCTGTCGCGCGTCAGCAGGTCCAGGTCGCGGCGGGCGAGCAGCGCCCACTCCCGCACCGCGCCGATCCGCCGCGCGCCCCCGGCCCGCGCGCCCGCGCGCGGCGCGTCCCCGGTTGGCGCGTTCCCGTCCGGCGCGTCGGGCGCCGACTCGGCGAAGCGCCGCTCCCAGTCGGCCTCCGCCGCCGGGCCGTCCCCGTCCCCGCCCCCGGTCCCGTTCCCGTCGGCGGGCGTCGTCTCGGCGAGGCGGAGGTAGATGTCCTCGACGGTCCGCGCGCCGAAGCGTTCCAGCGCGGCGTCCGGCGTCCCGTGGAACGCCAGGCCGCCGTCCTCGGACAGCACCGCGACGCGGTCGCAGCCGTGCACGTCCGGCGGGTGGTGCGTGGTCATCACGATCGTCGTGCCCGCCCGCGCGAGGCCGCGCAGCAGCCGCATCAGGTCCGCCGCCGTCACCGGGTCGAGCCCGGAGGTCGGCTCGTCCAGGAAGAACACGCCCGGCCGCGTGAGCAGCTCCACCGCGATGCTGGCCCGCTTGCGCTCGCCGCCGCTCAGCGACCCCACCCGCTGCCCCGCCCGTCCGGTGAGCGCGAGCGCGTCCAGCGCGGCGTCCACCGCCCGGTCGATCCGCTCCGCGGGCGTCCCGGCGGGCAGGCGCAGCCCGGCGGCGTAGCGGAGCGTCCGGCGCAGCGGCAGCCCCATGTGGACGATGTCGTCCTGCGGCACGTAACCGGGCGGCCCGCACGGCGTCGTGTAGCGGACCTCGCCCTCGGCCGGAGGCCGCACCCCCGCGAGCGCCTCCAGCAGCGTGGTCTTCCCCGACCCGCTCCCGCCGATGATCGCCACGAGCTGGCCCGCCCCGACGCTGAACGACACGTCCCGCAGCGTGCGCCGCCCGCCGCCCGTCCGCTGCCCGACCCCGATGACCTCGATCACCCCTTGAACGATGAACGACCGGCCACGCGGCGTAAAGACGGGCCCGTGAAGACGGGCGGCTCAGTCGGGCGCGGAGTCGTCCGGCGTGCCGCGCGCGATCTCGGCCAGCACGCCGAGGGCGCGGCCGAGCGCCTCCGGCGGCGGCGAGGCCAGCCCGATCCGCACCGCACGCGGAGAGGAACCGGAGCCGACGGCGAACGCGGCGCCCGGCGTGACCGCGATGCCGCGCCGTCCCGCCGCCGCGACGAACGTCTCGGCCCGCCACGGCGCGGGCAGGTCCCACCAGCAGAAGTACGCGTGCGGATCGGTGCGCACGCCCGCCTCCGGCAGCAGCTCGGCGGCGATCCGCTGCCGCGCCGCCGCGTCGTCCCGCTTCGCGCCGACGATCGCGTCCACCGTCCCGTCCGCGATCCATCCCGTCGCGGCGTCGAGCGCGAACCCGGCGGGCGCCCACCCGCCCGAGCGCAGCGCCGCCGCGACCCGTACCGCGAGCGGCGGGGGAGCGGCGGCGAACCCGACGGTCAGCCCCGGCGCGAGCCGCTTGGAGAGGCTGTCGACGAGGATCGTGCGGTCCGGCGCGAACGCGGCGAGGGGCGGCGGCGCGTCCGGGTTCAGGAACGCCCACACGCGGTCCTCGATCGCGTCCAGGCCGAGCCGGTCGAGCATGGCGGCGAGCTCCGCGCGCCGTTCCGCGGACATCGTCGTCCCGTACGGGTTGTGCAGCGTCGGCTGGAGGTACGCCCCGCGCAGCGGGCCGTGCCGCCGCGCCGCCTCGGCGAGCGCGCCGGGCACCATGCCGTCCGCGTCCACCTCGACCGGGACGAGCGTGACGCCGAGCCGTGCCGCGATGGCCTTGACCACCGGGTACGTGAGCGCCTCGGCCGCGAGCCGTTCGCCGGGACGGGCGAGCGCCGCGACCGCCCCGGCGATGGCCTGCCTGCCGTTCCCCGCGAACAGCACCCGGCCGGGATCGGCGACCGCGAGCAGCCCCGCGACCGCCTCCCGCGCGGCGGGCGTCCCGGCGACCCCGAGCGGGGCGAGGGCCGCGCCGAGCACGTCCGGGCGGAGCATCCGGCCGAGCCCGCCCGCGAGCAGGGCCGCCTGCCCGGCCACGATCGGGTAGTTGAGCTCCAGGTCGGTCCGGGCGCCCGCCGACGGCTCGGTGAGCGCGGACGAGGGCCGCGGGCCGGCCGCCCGCACGAACGTCCCGCGCCCGACCTCGCCGACCGCCAGCCCGCGCCGGACGAGCTCGCCGTAGACGCGGCTCGCGGTCGAGGCCGCGATGCCCCGCTCGCGGGCGAACGCGCGCTGCGGTGGCAGCCGGTCGCCCGGACGCAGTGCGCCGGACGCGATGTCGTCCGCGACCTCGTCCGCGATCCGCCGGTAGTCCTCCACCGCCGCCTCCCCGCCCGCGCAGTTCTGGTACGCCTCTGGTACGTCTTCGAGGCAATTGCCCCGAATTGTACCGAGTGCAATAACTACATTGCACGCGAACAGGGCGGAGCTTTAGCATCGGAGCATGATCTCCCTCTCCGCCGCGGCCGGGATCGCCGCCGTGGCCCTCGCCATGGTGCTGATCCCGGGGCCCAACATGATCTACCTCGTCTCCCGGTCGATCACGCAGGGCCGCCGCGCCGGCCTGATCTCGCTCGCCGGCGTCGCGGCCGGGTTCTTCCTCTACGTCGCCGCCGCCACCGCCGGGCTGACCGCCGTGTTCGCGCTCGTCCCCCCGCTCTACGCCGCCATCAAGATCACCGGTGCCGCGTACCTGCTCTGGCTGGCCTGGCAGGCGGTGCGGCCCGGCGGGACCGCGGTGTTCGCCCCGAAGGAGCTGCCGCACGACCCGCCGCGCCGCCTGTTCACCATGGGCCTGGTCACCAACCTGCTCAACCCCAAGATCGCGATCGTGTACGTGTCGCTGCTGCCGCAGTTCGTCGAGCCCGAACGCGGCCACGTCGCCCTCCAGAGCCTGCTGCTCGGCCTCGTCCAGGTCAGCGTCGCGATCACCGTGAACGGCCTGATCGCCGTCGTCGCCGGCACCATCGCCGCGTTCCTGGCCCGCCGCCCGCTCTGGCAGCGCGTCCAGCGCTACGTGATGGGCTCGGCGCTGGCCGCCATCGCCGTCCACCTCGGCCTGGACCGCTCCCGCGCCGCCACCGCCTGAGCCCCGCCGCGCCCCCGGCCCCCCGCCGGCCGTCCCCCGGCCGCCCCCGAACGCCCTCCGGCCGCCACGCCCCGCGTCCGCGCTGACCTGCGCCCGCCCGCGCCCGGCGGCGTGCCGCGATTTGGCGGGCCTTGCCATGATGGGGCGGTGATCGAACGGGACCGCGAGGCGGAGGAGGCAGGCGGCGGGCGAAGCTGGCGGCGGCCCGACGCCTCCATGTCGCTCCTGTCGGACCTGTTCGCGGGCAGGCTCCTGGACCCCGGCTACGCCGAGGCCGCCGCCCGCCGCGCCGCCGCGGGCGACTCCGCGCCCCGCCGGAGCAGGTTCGGGGGCGGCGGCGTGCTGCTCGTCCTCGTCCTCGTCGGCGTCCTGGTCTTCGTCGCGGGCGCCGAGGTGCGCCGCAGCGAGCCCGTCGCCGCCGCGCAGCGCTCCCGCCTCGTCGACGAGATCCACGCCCGCACCGGCGAGACCGACGACCTCCAGCGTCGCCTGGACCGGCTGCGCGCCGAGACCGAGCGCGAGCGCGCCGCCGCGCTCGCCCGCAGCGCCGACGGCCGGCACGCCCGCGAGAGCCTCGCCGAGGCGAGCGCCGCCGCGGCCGCCGCCCCCGTCTCGGGCGCCGGCTTCGTCGTCACCCTCGACGACGCCTCCGGCGCCGACGGGGACGACCGGCACGACCAGGACCCCGCCGACGGCCGGATCTATGATCAGGACCTCCAGATCCTGGTGAACGGGCTCTGGGCGGCCGGCGCGACGGCGATCGCCGTCAACGGCCAGCGGCTCACCGCCACCACGGCGATCCGTACCGCCGGAGAGGCGATCCTGGTCGACTACCGGCCGCTCGGCGGCCCGTACGAGGTCACCGCCGCCGGCGACCCGGACCGCGTCCGCGACGCCTACCGCGACTCGGCGGCCGACCGGCGGCTGCGGCTGCTCAAGGAGCGCTACCGCATCCGCTACGACACCCGCCGCGACGACCGGGTCAGCCTGCCCGCCGCCGCGGCGCTGCAACTGCGCTACGCCCATCCCCAGGGAGAGGAGCCGGGCGCGACGGGCGGCGGCCACCGCGACGGCGGGCAGGGCGGGCAGGGCGCGGGCTCCAGGGGGAACGGCCGAGGGGGACACGAGTGACGGACGGGGGACGAGGATTGACCGGGGAGAAGGAGGGCCGGGCGTGATCGCGCTGATCGGCCTCGTGATCGGGGTGACGCTGGGGTTCGTGCTGGAGCCGACCGTGCCGCTGTGGCTCCAGCCGTACCTGCCGATCGCGATCGTGGCCGCGCTGGACGCCATGTTCGGCGGCGTCCGCGCCAGGCTGGAGGGCGTCTTCGACGAGAAGGTCTTCGTCGTCTCGTTCGTCAGCAACACCATCATCGCCGCGCTCATCGTGTTCCTCGGCGACCAGCTCGGCGTCGGCTCCCAGCTCTCCACCGGCGTCGTGGTCGTCCTCGGCATCCGGATCTTCTCGAACGCGGCCGCGATCAGACGGAAGCTGTTCGGCGCGTGAACGAGAAACGGCACGAGCCGTCCGGACGGCCGCAGGACCCCCAGGAGCCGACCCGCGCCCCCGCGACGGACGAGCGGAGGGCTCAGCGCCCCGAAGAGGCACCCCAGAACCCCGGGAACCCCGCCCAGGACACCCCGGACCCGCCGCCGGAGACCCCGACGGAGGCCCGGGACGCGCAGGCGCCCGACACGCCGAAGGGCGCGGCCGGGGTCATGGATCTCCTGCGCCCCCGGACGACCTGGGGCCAGCTCGTCGGCGGCCTGCTGTGCCTCGTCGTCGGCTTCGCCGTCGTCGCGCAGGTGCAGTCGAACAAGCGCGACACCACGTTCGCCACCGCCCGCCAGGACGAGCTGGTCGGCATCCTGTCCGACCTGGGCCAGCGGTCCGAGCGCCTGCGCGGCGACCTGCGCGACCTCGAAGGGACCAAGGCCGACCTCGAACGCGACGTCCAGGGCGACGCGGCCCTGGAGGAGGCGCACCGGCGGGCCACCACCTACGGGCTGCTCGCGGGGACGCTCCCGGCCGAGGGGCCCGGCATCGAGATGCTGATCGCCGACCCGCGCTCCGGCGTCCGCGCCGCCAACCTGCTGGACGCGCTCCAGGAGCTGCGCGACGCGGGCGCCGAGGTCGTGCAGGTCAACGACGTGCGGACCGCCGCCGGGACGTACTTCCTCGACGTGTCCGGCGGCGTCGAGGCCGACGGGCGGCGGCTCGCGGCTCCGTACCGCTTCCTCGCGATCGGCGACCCGCACACCATGACCACGGCCCTCAACATCCCCGGCGGCGTCGTCAAGACGCTCCAGACCGCCGGGGCCTCCGTCTCGATCACCCCGCGCACACGGATGGCCGTCAGCGCGGTACGGTCTGGGTGAGGGGTGAGCAAGGGGCGTCCGGCGTCCAACGGGGAACGGGGTGTGGCGCGTCGCGGTCGGTGACCGCGCGGCGCCGGATCGCGATCGTTCGCCGCCCGCGCGGCGGCGTGGACCTGCGATCATGTCGAAGGTAGCTTGGAGAGCAGCCGGCTCGCCGTCCCAGTTGACCCCTCGGGCAGTACCCGCGTAAGTTGCGGCGACCGTCGTGAAAGCAGGCGGCGGGTCGGACCGTGGTCGGGGGCGGTTCCCCGGCGTGGGTTGGTTGATGGATGCGCGTGGCGCAGGCGGCTCCCGCCGAGGCGGGGTGTCCGCGGGCGGCACGCCGATGGTAGGAGGCCGAGCCGATCGATGCCGAGCGTCTACTGCACGCAGTGCGGTCACGCCAACCCGGATGATGCCCGCTTCTGCTCGAACTGCGGCACTCCGCTGTCCCGGAGTGGCCCGTCCCCCTCACCGCCTCCCCGGGAGTCGCCCGGTGAGTCCACCTCCACCATCTCCATCGGCGGCTTCGAGGCCCTCGACGCCGACCAGGGGCCGGAGGAGCCGGCCGGCGCCGACCAGATCGCGGTCGAGGCGCTGCCGCCGGGGACGGCGCTGCTCGTGGTCAAGCGGGGACCCAACGCGGGCAGCCGCTTCCTGCTCGACAAGGACCGCACCTCGGCGGGACGCCACCCCGAGAGCGACATCTTCCTGGACGACGTGACCGTGTCCCGCCGCCACGCCGAGTTCTCCCGGCAGGGCGGCCAGTTCTCGGTCCGCGACGTGGGCGCCCTCAACGGCACCTACGTCAACCGGCAGCGGATCGACCAGGCGGGGCTGTCGGGCGGTGACGAGGTCCAGATCGGCAAGTTCCGGCTGGTGT
The DNA here is from genome assembly GCF_009793335.1 of Actinomadura sp. J1-007. Lineage (GTDB taxonomy): Bacteria > Actinomycetota > Actinomycetes > Streptosporangiales > Streptosporangiaceae > Spirillospora > Spirillospora yumaensis. The sequence continues at coordinate 1,462,887 of NZ_WING01000002.1, forward strand.
TCCTGACCAACCCGCAGCACGGCTGAGCGGGACGCACGGATCCGGGGGAGTACGGGGTCGCGGCGACGATGGGAGGGGCCATGAACGCGCAGCCAGCCCGGGCCCTGATGACGATCGGGGACGTCCTGGGGCTGCTGCGGCCGGATTTCCCGGACATCACCATCTCCAAGATCCGGTTCCTGGAGGCGGAGGGTCTGGTCGAGCCGCAGCGCAGCCCGTCCGGCTACCGCAAGTTCTGCGACGCCGACGTCGAGCGGCTCCGCTACATCCTCAGGGCCCAACGTGACCAATATCTCCCCCTGCGGGTGATCCGGCAGCACCTGGAGGCCCTCGACCGCGGCGAGGCCGTCCCGCCTCCCGCCGCCCCCGCGACGACGCGGGGCGCCGCCCCGCACCCTCGTCGCGGCCGACACCACCGCCGACACGCCCGCCGTGCGGCTCACCCGCCGCCAGCTCCTCGACGGCGCCGGCATCGACGGTGAGCTGCTCGAACGGCTGGAGGAGTACGGCCTGATCCGCCGCTCCGGCACGCACTACGAGGGCGAGGCCCTCGCGGTCGCCCGCGCCGCCGGCGCGCTCGGCGAGTTCGGCTTCGAGGTCCGGCACCTGCGCGCGATCAAGGCCGCCGCCGACCGGCAGGTCGCCCTCGCCGCGCAGATGGTCGCGCCCCAGCTCCACCGGCGCGGCGCCGGCGCGCACGAGCGCGCCGCCGAGGCCGCGCGCGAGATCGCCGCGCTCTCGGTCAGGCTGCACGCGGCCCTGGTCTCGACGGGTCTGCGCGAAAGCCTGGACCCCTGATCATGCGCGGTGCGGAGGTTTTTGCCGCGGCGGTGCCGAGCCGCGCCGTCCGACCCGGGGTGTACGTTGGCTATTGGGTACGGTCAGGAGCCGATCCGCGCACGTGGTGATCGAGGCAGCGAGGACCAGCAGGGAGTTGCGGTGAAGCAGATGGAGGTCGTCGGCGTCCGGGTCGAGATGCCCTCCAACCAGCCGATCGTCCTGTTGAAGGAGACCGGCGGCGAGCGTTACCTGCCCATCTGGATCGGGGCGGTCGAAGCGACCGCGATCGCCTTCGCCCAGCAGGGCGTGCTGCCCGCGCGCCCGCTCACCCACGACCTGTTCCGCGACGTCCTCGACGCCCTCAGCGTCCAGTTGCGCACCGTCAACATCACCGCCCTGCGCGAGGGGATCTTCTTCGCCGACCTGGTGTTCTCCAACGGCGTGGAGGTGAGCGCCCGGCCGTCCGACTCGATCGCGCTGGCGCTGCGCACCGGCGCCACGATCTTCGCGAGCGAGGACGTGCTGGAGGAGGCCGGGGTCGCGATCCCCGACGAGCAGGAGGACGAGGTCGAGAAGTTCCGCGAGTTCCTCGACACGATCTCCCCCGAGGACTTCGGCCGCGCGGGCTGACCGCGCGGCGAGCGGGCCCGGCCGAGGCCGGCCGGACCCGCCGGGCCGCAAGTCCATACCGCCCTGCGCGTGGTCTTGCATTCGGCGCGGCCCGGCCGTTTCCGCACGGTGACGACCGGGGTAGGAGAGCGTAGGGACCCAAGGTGCGCAGTTTGCCCACGTGAAGCCGGTTCATCCGGGCATGCGACGCGCCGACGGCGAACGTTGACCACACTCTGACCGGCACCTACCGTGCTGGTGGAACACCCGTGGTGTAATTCGTCAAACCCCCTTGACGGAGCGCCGCGGGCTGATAGAAGCCGGAGGTCCGCGTGGCGGTGAGCAGCGGCGAGGGCAAGGCGACCCCCGACAGGCACATTGCGTCCCAGCGCGCCGGAGAGCAGGGCCTGCTCTTCGAGACCGAGGTGTCGTCGCCGCCCGAGGACGTCGGCTACCGCGGCCCCACGGCCTGCGCGGCGGCGGGCATCACCTACCGGCAGCTCGACTACTGGGCGCGCACGAAGCTGGTCGAGCCGAGCGTGCGCCCCGCCCAGGGCTCGGGCAGCCAGCGGCTCTACAGCTTCCGCGACGTGCTGGTGCTGAAGGTCGTCAAACGGCTGCTCGACACCGGCGTCTCGCTCCAGCAGATCCGCACCGCCGTGACGCACCTGCGCGACCGCGGCGTGCGCGACCTCGCGCAGATCACGCTGATGAGCGACGGCGTGAGCGTCTACGAGTGCACCTCGCCCGACGAGGTCGTCGATCTGCTCCAGGGCGGCCAGGGCGTCTTCGGGATCGCGCTCGGCCGCGTCTGGCAGGAGGTCGAGGGCAGCCTCGCCGAACTCCCCGCCGAACGAGCCGCCCCCGCCGACGGCGGCCACGGCCCCCACCCCCACGACGAGCTGGCCCACCGCCGCCGCGCCCGCCGCACCGGCTGACCCCCGCACCCCCGTAACCCGGCCCGGCCCGGCCCGGCCCCAAGCCTCACCACCCCGCACCCTCCACCCCGACCCCGCGCCACCGCTTCCGCCTTCCGGCCCCCGCCGGGCCCCGCGGACAGCGGCCCCCCACAGCACCCTTTCGGGAGCCCCTCAGACCGCCCCAGTACGCCCCGAACGCCGTCCTCCCACAAAAGGTCCACCCCAAAGCCTCACGGCGACCAGCGGCATGACAAACGCCGCAGGGTGGGCACGAGGCGGCTGCTGCACCACACAGACAGGCCCGTACGGACCGCGGCCGTCCTAACCCCGCGACCTCGACCCCCGCGCGAGTGCGTTAACTGGCCGGGGAGGCGAGGCCGAAGGCGAGCCTTCCCGGGCAGATCGCGAAGCGATGCAGCACTCGCAAAGCAACGGTCACGCCGCGAGCCGCTAGGCGAGCGGGGTGGGCCGGGGCTTAAATCAACACAGCCGCTAGGCCGTGTTTTGTGGATCGTGGTTGAGCCACAGGACGAGGCTGGCGATGGTGACGACGGCGCGGTAGTGCGCGGCGAGCTTCTCGTAGCGGGTGGCCAGACCGCGGAAGCGTTTGAGCTGGTTGAAGCAGCGTTCGACGACGTTGCGGCGCCGGTAGCGGTCGGAGTCGAAGCCGCAGCGGCGATGCCCGCGGCGAGCGCGGGCGGCCAGCTGATCGCTGCGCTCAGGGATGGTGTGCGGGATGCGCCGTCGCCGCAGATAGCCGCGGATGATGCCAGTGGAGTAGCCCTTGTCGGCGATCAGGTGCCCGGGCCGCACCCGTGGACGGCCCGGGCCGGCGCGTCGGACCTCGATGGCTTCGACGACCTCGATGAGCCGGGTGCAGTCGTTGATGTTGCCGGCGGTGAGGGTGAATGCCAGAGGCAGGCCGCGCCCATCGCAGGCCAGGTGGACTTTGGTGGTCAGCCCGCCGCGGGATCGCCCCAGTGCCTGCTCTGCTGCGAGCGATGCCGGTTTCGTCCCCGGGTGTTCCCCTTTTTGCGGGCGCCGGCGGCGTGCTGGTGGGCCCGCACGATGGTGGAGTCCACGCATACCGCCGACCAGTCCACCGCACCGACCGCATCGTCGTGGACCTGGACGTGGGCCAGCAGCCGCTCCCAGGTCCCGTCGGCGCTCCAGCGGCGGAACCGCTGGTAGAGGGTCTGCCAGGGCCCGTACCGGTCCGGGACGTCCCGCCAGTCGGCACCGGTGCGGATCTTCCACAAGATCCCATTGATCACTTGCCGGTGATCACGCCACCGCCCGCCAGGCCCGGACGCGACCGGCAGCAACGGCTCGATCCGCGCCCAGGCCGCGTCGGTCAACTCGTGTCGACGCACCATGGCCACCATCAAGCCACAGCCCAAAGATCCAGATCCGCAAAACAGGCCCTAGGCGAGTGGCGTGGGCCGGGGCTTCAAACTAGATGGCTTCCTTGCGTTGGAGGTAGGCGAAGGCGGCCCAGCCGGGCAGGACGGGGAGCCAGAGGGTCAGCAGGCGGTACAGCAGGACCGCTGACGCGGCGGTCTCGGCGGTGAGGCCCGAGATCGTGAGCGCCAGCGTAAGGGCGCCCTCGACCGCGCCGAGCCCGCCGGGCGTCGGCGCGGCGGAGCCGAGGGCGTTGGCGGTCAGGAACACCACGACGACGGCCGTCCAGTGCAGCGACCCGCCGAACGCCCTGACACACGAGTCCAGGCAGACCACGAACGCCACGGTCAGCAGGAGGGTGCCGCCCATGCCCGTGGCGAGCTTCTTCGGCGACTGGAGGACGTCCACCAGGCGCGGCACCACGCCGGAGAACATGCTCTTCATCCGCGCCGCGACCGCCCGGCGCACGCGCGGGATCGTCAGCGCGACGGCCGCCACGAGGCCGAGGGCCAGCAGGACGACCACCATCGTGCGGGACGGCGCGAGGTCCTGCGTGGCGGTCGTGGTCGAGCCCGTGATGAACCCGAACACGATCAGCAGCAGGATGTGCGTGATCATCCCCATGAGCTGGGACGCGCCGACGCTCGCGACGGCGGGGCCGGGCCGTACGCCCGAGCGCTGGAGGTAGCGGGTGTTCATGGCGACGCCGCCGACCGCGGCTGGCGCGACCAGCTTCACGAAGGACGCGGCCACCTGGACGAGCACCGTCCGGCCGAGCGAGAGGCGTTCCGGGACGAAGCCCATCAGCATCCACGCCGCCGCCAGGTACGTCACACCGGCCGCGAACAGGGCGACCAGCACCCACCACCAGGACGCGCTGGACACCAGTTGCTGGAAGTCGACGCTGCTGACCTGCGGGAACACGATGTACGCGGCGACCGTCAGGGCGACGATGCTGACGATCGTGCGGGGCTTGAAGCGCTCGACCCGTACCGGCGCGACCTCGGTCTCCGGCTCCAGCGCGACGATCTGCTCGCGGATGCGGGTCAGCAGCTCCTTGTCGTGCCGCAGCGCGGCGCGGGTGGCGCGTGACAGCGCGACCCGCTGGAGCAGCGGGACGGCGGCGGCGAGGGCGTCCTCGCCGAGCACGGCGGCGGCGGTCGCGACGGCGCGTTCGGGCCCGGCGCGCAGCGCGAGGGTGGTGAGGAGCTGCGCGAGGTCGAGGCGGAGCACGAGGTCGCCCGCCGCGATCTCCCCGGCCCGCAGGTCGGTGATGTAGGCGAGGCCGTCGTCGCCGACGAGGACCGCGTCGCCCTGGAGGCGGCGGTGCGCCAGCCGCGCCTCCTGGAGCCGCTGGAACTGCCGCCACACGTCCCGCAGCAGCCCGTCGGTGAGCTCGCCGTCGTCGACCGCGTTGAGCCTGCGGCCGGGCACGTAGGCGTACGCGAGCAGGGCCGCGTCGACGCCGACCTCGGAGGTGCCGACGAGGCGGGGCGTGCGCGCGCCGCAGGCCGCCACCGCGTACGCCATCAGCGACTCCTGCTCCAGCGACCGGCGCAGCGACCGCAGCGCCCGGCCGGGGGCCGCGCCGCGCAGCCGCAGCAGCCGCCAGACCCGGTAGAGCAGCCCGGCGGGCTGCTGGTCGCGGTCCAGGACGCGGACCTCCAGCTGCCATTCCGCGCGGGGGAGCTCCTTGCCGGTGCCGTCCTCGGCGGGCGCGTCCGGGTCGTGCCGGACCGTCACGCCGTAGCGGCGCGGGTCGTCGGCGTCGCCGTGCGCGCCGCCCGGGAGCCGGCGCGCGGAGGCGGGGCGCAGCCCGATCCGTTCGAGGGCCGCGACGACGGCGGAGGCGGCCGGGCGCGGGTTGGGCGTGCCGACCGCGTACAGGGTGCCGTGCCCGATCGCGCGGCCGAGGAAGTAGGTGGCGACGAGCGCGGCGACCGAGGCGTACGCGGCGGTCAGGCCGGTCAGCGCGGCCAGGCCGATCATCGTCCAGGTGGCGGCCTGCCAGCGGACCCGGCCCGCCATCCCGACCGCGCTGACGAACGCGATCACCGGCGTGATGTCGGTGTGCACGAGCGCGGTGTCGGTGCCGCCCCAGATCAGCGAGTCGAGCACCCCGCCCGGCGCGGCCGAGATCACCCAGCCGTCCAGCACGTAGGTCAGCCCGAACGCGATCACCGCGGCCAGCAGCGCGATCGCGACGCGCGTGCCGTCCTTGTGGAAGAGCCGCTCGATCGAGAACGCGACGGGCACCGCCAGCACGCCGAAGCTGGAGGCCATCGTCGCCAGCGACAGCAGGAAGCGCGGGGCGTGCGCGGTGCCCTCGGCGATGTCGGACTGGAGGCCGTGCGTGGTCTGCTGCGCGATCGACACCAGCAGCAGCACCGCGGCGAGGCCGAGCAGGGACGCCGCGAAGCGGATCGCGTCGGCGGGCCGCCGGATCCGGTCGGGCTGCGCGGGCTCGTCCACGGGCACGGCGGTGGCCGTGTCCGGCCTGGTCCGCACCGTCTCGTCGTGGGTCTGGGTCACGCCGCACCGCCGTCGGGCCTGTCACTGCGATCAGCGTCCCAGAACCGGCGGCGTGCCGTCGAACCGGGACGCCGATCCCGGTAGCGTGCGGTCTCACGCGAGCCTCGTACCCTTCTCCGCCCCCCGCTCCCGGACCGTCCCCTTCTCCGTGAGCTGTGGATATCGTACTTGTCAGGCGTCCGCGACGCGCGGAGGGCCGGGCCGCGACGATCGTTCCGGCGCCCGGTTGGGTAGGGTTCCACCCAGACATGCCGTCGACCCTGTGCGGGAGAGACCCCACGCCGCCAGCGTGGGGCGCCGAAGGGGCAACCTCCCCGGAACCTCTCAGGCAAAAGGACCGCTCGGGCGAGGCACCTCTGGAAAGCAGGCGGCGTCCCCTTCTCCGCGACGGGAACGGCGGCTCACCGAAGGGGAAACCCCGCGAGGGAGCGGGTGAAGCTCTCAGGTGCCATGACAGAGGGGGAGACCAGCCGCCGGCCCGCCGGGCCCGTGGCCCTGAGCGACCGCAGCAGCCCAGGAGGCTCCCCATGACCGCCCAGTACTACGCACCGGTGGCGTCGCCGCAGGACCCCCGGACCACGTTCGCCGACCGGCACATCGGGCCGTCCGCCGACGAGCGGGGCCGGATGCTGGCCGCGATCGGCTACCCGGACGCCGACGCGCTGATCGACGACGCGGTGCCCGCCGGGATCCGCACCGCCGCCCCGCTGGACCTGCCGCCCGCGCTCAGCGAGACCGGGGCCCTCGCGCGGCTGCGCGAGCTGGCGGACCGCAACACCGTGCTCACCTCCATGATCGGCCTCGGCTACAGCGGGACGATCACCCCGGGCGTGATCCTGCGCAACGTCCTGGAGAACCCCGGCTGGTACACCGCCTACACCCCGTACCAGCCCGAGATCTCGCAGGGCCGCCTGGAGGCGCTGCTCAACTTCCAGACCGCGGTGAGCGACCTGACGGGGCTGCCGGTCGCCAACGCCTCGATGCTGGACGAGGGCACCGCCGCCGCCGAGGCGATGGCGCTGGCGCACCGGGCGTCCAAGCGCAAGGGCGGCGGAACGTTCCTGGTGGACGCCGACGCGCTGCCCCAGACGATCGAGGTCGTGCGGACCCGGGCGGTGCCGCTCGGCCTCGACGTCGTCACCGCCGACCTGTCCGGCGGGCTGCCGGACGGTGACTTCTTCGGCGTGCTGCTCCAGTACCCGGGCGCGTCGGGCGCCGTCCGCGACCTGGAGCCGGTCGCCGCGCAGGCGCACGAGCGCGGCGCGCAGGTGGTCGTCGCCGCCGACCTGCTGGCCCTGACGCTGCTGCGGCCCCCGGCGAGTCCGGCGCCGACATCGTCGTCGGCTCGGCGCAGCGGTTCGGCGTGCCGTACGGGTTCGGCGGGCCGCACGCCGGCTACATGGCCGTCCGCGAGGGCATCCAGCGGCAGCTCCCCGGCCGCCTCGTCGGCGTCTCGGTCGACGCCGACGGCGCCACCGCCTACCGGCTGGCGCTCCAGACCCGCGAGCAGCACATCCGCCGCGAGAAGGCCACCAGCAACATCTGCACCGCCCAGGTGCTGCTCGCCGTCATGGCGAGCATGTACGCCGTCTACCACGGCCCCGAGGGGCTGGCCGCGATCGCGCAGCGCACGCACCGCCGCGCCGCCGAGGTCGCCGGCGGGCTGCGCCGCGGCGGCGTCGAGGTCGTCCACGAGGCGTTCTTCGACACCGTGACCGCGCGCGTCCCGGGCCGCGCCGCCGACGTCGTCGCCGCGGCCCGCGAGCGCGGCGTCAACCTGCGCCTCGTCGACGCCGACCGCGTCGCCGTCGCCTGCGACGAGACGACGCTGCCCGAGCACGTCGCCGCCGTCCTCGCGGCGTTCGGCGTCCCGGCGGACGGCGCGGACGGGGCGGACGGCGCGGACGGCGCGCAGGACCCGGCGGTCTTCGGCGAGGCGATCCCGGACGCGCTGCGGCGCCAGAGCCCCTACCTCACGCACCCGGTGTTCCACGAGCACCGCTCCGAGACCGCGATGCTGCGCTACCTGCGCCGGCTCCAGGACAAGGACATCGCGCTCGACCGCTCGATGATCCCGCTCGGCTCCTGCACGATGAAGCTGAACGCGACGGCCGAGATGGAGCCGATCACCTGGCCCGAGTTCGCGAACGTCCACCCGTTCGCGCCGGTCGAGCAGGTCGGCGGCTACCTGGAGCTGATCGGGGAGCTGGAGGACCGGCTCGCCGAGATCACCGGGTACGCGAAGGTGTCGGTGCAGCCCAACGCGGGGTCCCAGGGCGAGCTGGCCGGGCTGCTCGCCATCCGCGGCTACCACGCCTCGCGCGGCGAGGCGCACCGCACGGTCTGCCTCATCCCCTCCTCGGCGCACGGCACGAACGCCGCGAGCGCCGTCATGGCCGGGATGAAGGTCGTCGTGGTCAAGTGCGACGACGGCGGCAACATCGACCTGGACGACCTGCACGGCAAGATCGCCCGGCACGGCGCGGACCTCGCGGCGATCATGGTGACGTACCCGTCCACGCACGGCGTGTTCGAGGAGAGCATCACCGAGGTGTGCTCGGCCGTGCACGAGGCGGGCGGCCAGGTCTACGTGGACGGCGCCAACCTGAACGCGCTGGTCGGCCTCGCCCGGCCCGGCGAGTTCGGCTCGGACGTCTCGCACCTGAACCTGCACAAGACGTTCTGCATCCCGCACGGCGGCGGCGGGCCCGGCGTCGGCCCGATCGGCGTCCGCGAGCACCTCGCGCCGTTCCTGCCGAACCACCCGCTGCGCGAGGAGGCCGGGCCCCGCGAGACCGGCGTCGGCCCGATCTCCGCGGCGCCGTGGGGGTCGGCGGGCATCCTGCCGATCTCCTGGGCGTACATCGCGATGATGGGCCCGGACGGGCTGCGCGCCGCGACCGAGGGCGCGATCATCGGCGCCAACTACCTCGCCGCCCGGCTCGGCCCGCACTACCCGATCCTCTACACGGGCCGCAACGGCCTGGTCGCGCACGAGTGCATCGCCGACCTCCGCAAGATCACCAAGGAGACCGGGATCACCGCCGAGGACGTCGCCAAGCGGCTGATCGACTACGGCTTCCACGCGCCGACCCTGTCGTTCCCGGTCGCCGGCACGCTGATGATCGAGCCGACCGAGAGCGAGGACCTCGCCGAGCTCGACCGGTTCTGCGACGCGATGATCGAGATCCGGCGGGAGATCCAGCGGGTCGCCGACGGCGGCTACGACGCCGAGGACAACCCGCTGAAGAACGCCCCGCACACGGCGGCCGCCCTGCTCGCCGAGGACTGGAAGCACCCGTACGGCCGCGAGGAGGCCGCCTACCCGCTCCCCGCGCTGCGCGAGAACAAGTACTGGCCGCCCGTCCGCCGGATCGACCAGGCGTACGGCGACCGCAACCTGGTCTGCTCCTGCCCGCCGCCCGAGGCGTTCGAGGACTGACCCGCGGGTCCCGCGCCCGGCCGCCGCGGCCGGGCGCGGAACCGTGCCGAATCGTGATCTTGCCGGGCGGCTCCGCGAGTGTCGCCGCGAGACGCGGACGGGCCGGATCGCTAGGCTCTGCGCAGACCCGACGACCCCCAGAGGGCAGTAGAGCGATGACCAAGTCACCGGACCCGGCGCCCGGAACCGACGACCCGGCGCGGCTGTGCGAGGAGGCGCGGCGGCTGGCCGAGGACGGCGAGGCCCGCGAGGCCGCCCTGCTGTTCCAGCGGGTGCTCGACCTCGGCGACGGCGAGCACCGGGCGCGGGCCGCCCTCGGGCTCGCCGTCGTCCTCGACGACTCCGGCGACGTCGCCGGGGCCCGCGAGGCCGACCGCGCCGCGATCGCCACCCGCGACCCGAGTACGGCCCGCGCGCCGCGTACCACCTGGCCCTCACGCACGAGCGCGCCGGGGAGCACGACCAGGCCGGGCCCGCCTGGCGCACCGTGGTCGGCTTCGGCAACCCGGCCTACCTGCCGCCCGCCCACCTGGCGCTCGCCCGGCTCGCCGACGACGCGGGCCGGTTCGACGACGCCAGGGAGCACTGGGAGGACGCGATCGGCACCGGCGACGCCGAGTACGGCTCGCTCGCCGCCCACGACCTCGCGCAGCGCCTGCTGGAGCGCGGCGAGGCCGCCCGCGCCCAGCGCGTCCTCACCGCCGGGCTGAAGCTCGTCGACCGCGCCACCGCCCCGTACGCGTACGCGCGGCTCGCGGTCGCGCTCGGCATCGCCTGCCTCGACCAGGCGATCGGCGCGTTCGGCGCGGCGCTCGGCGAGGACGGCGCGCCCGCCGACCCGGAGGTGGGCCCGCTCGCGACCGAGCTGCTCGCGCGGACGCTGCCGCTGCGGGGCCGCGGCCCGGAGGCCCGGGACGCCTGGCGCCGGGGCCTGTCCGACCCGGGGGTGGCCGCGCAGGTCCGCGCCCGGCTGCGCCGCGACTTCGGCGGGGACGACGACGAGGGCGACCCGGCCGACCTGTGGTGGGAGCCGGTCGTCGAGAAGTCGGTGGCGGACGGCAGCCTGCCCGCCCTGGCGGGCGAGGCGTTCGGGGCCCTGGACCACATGTACGCCCTGCTCGCCGTCAAGTACGCCGAGGGCGGCGAGGGGGAGGCCCACGAGCTGCTCGGCCGCGCCGTCCGCGTCCCGAGCGACTACGCGTGGGGCCCGCTGCTGCACGAGAGCTTCGCCGAACGCCTCCGCCTCGCGATGGGCGCCCCCGCCCGGTCCCTGCCGCCCGGCTGGCCCGACGCCTGACGGGCTGACGGGCGGCCGGGCCCGGTCGGGCCGATCGAGGCGGCGCCGAGGCGGATCGGCGTACGGCGGCCGGATCATGCCGGGCCGTGCCGTCAGTCGGATATGTCGCGGCGGGCGATGACCTTGGTGATCCGGACCCGGACCAGGTACTCGCCCTCCACGCCGTTGCGCGCCCCGAACTCCTCGGCGCGGTCCTCGCCCATGTAGCGGCCGCCGATCACGGTCGCCCACCGGCGCAGCTCGTCCATGTCGTCCGAGAGGACCGCCTCGCCCTCGATCACCACGTACGAGTACGGCGGCGTCTGGTCGTCCACGCAGATCGACACGCGCGGGTCGCGGCGCAGCACCCGGCGCTTCACGCTGGTCGCCTCGGTGGTGAACAGCAGCTCGTCGCCGTTCAGCGTGAACCAGATCGCCGTGACGTGCGGCGAGCCGTCCTTGCGGGTGACCGCGGCCTTACCCGTGCGGGTCCCCTCCAGGGCGAACGCGCGCCACTCACTGTCGGTCATCTCCTTCATACCCTCAGTCTGCCCTACGTGATCACCGGCGCGCGCGTCCGGATACCGTGGGCGCATGGAGATCGTGACGGCGCACGGCCCGGCGGAGGTCGCCCTGGACGCCCGGGACGACCCGGCGTTCCTGCTGGTCCTGACGCACGGGTCGAACGGGGGAGTGGACGCCGCCGACCTGCTCGCGGTGCGCTCGGCGGCGCTCGGCCTCGGCGGCGCGGTCGCGCGGGTCCTCCAGCCGTTCCGCAAGGCCGGCCGGCGCGCGCCGGGGTCGGCGGTCAAGCAGGACGAGGCGTGGCTGGAGATCGTCGGCCTCCTCCGCAAGGAGTACCCCGGGGCCGTCCTCGTGCAGGGGGGCCGCAGCAACGGGGCGAGGGTCGCGTGCCGGACGGCGGGGGAGGCGGGCGCGGTGGGCGTGATCGCGCTGGCGTTCCCGCTGCGGCCGCCCGGCAGGCCGGACCGGACCCGGGTGGACGAGCTGCGCGCGGCGGGCGCCGCGGGCGCGGAGGTGCTCGTGGTCAACGGCGACCGGGACCCGTTCGGCGTGCCGGACGCGGCGGACGCCGACGAGGTGCGGGTGCTGCCGGGCGAGCGTCACGAGTTGGCCAAGGACCCGGCGGCGGTGGGCGAGGCGGCGGAACCGTGGCTGCGCCGCTGGTCGGCGCCTCCACTCGCCCCCGAGCGGTGAAGGCGCCGACCCCCGCGGCCGGGCGAGGCGGGCCGCTTCAGGGCCCGCCGTGGCCGGACTCGGCCGGTCCGGCGCCGGGCTCGGCCGGTCGCCGGTCGGTGGTCGGTACCCCCGGGCCCTGAGCCGGGCCCGGAGGTTCGGGCGGGTGGCGTTGCCCCGAGGTTGATCACCCGTACGAACTAGTCCCCGTGGAGACGGTTCAGGCGGCGGACGGAGCGGTCAGATCCGTCGGCCGGTGCGGTGCGATGATCCCCCGTTGGGCAGCAGCTCACCGGTGTCCTCGAAGAGCACGACACCGTTGCACAGCAGGCTCCACCCCTGCTCGGGGTGGCTGGCCAGCGTCCGCGCGGCGTCGCGGTCGGGTCCGTCGGACGGGGGACAGGGCGGCTGGTGCGGGCACATCGGCGTGCCTCCGGTCTCAAAGTGAACTCGTGGTGGGTGGTTCTTCCAATATGACGCCCCCCAGTGTGGAACGGTTCGCTTCATCGCGGCCATAGCCCGTTGGGACGGTTGTCCCGTGGTACCGGAGTACCGGTGGGCCGTGATCCGTCTCACCCCGGGGTCTCAGGCATAGCGTGCCCCGAGCCGGATAACGGGCAAAGAACGACACGCCGTCTGGTCGGTAAACCTCGGGGCGCCTTCGTTCCCGGGGGTCACGCGACCCTCTCCGGCCACGGCAGTGCGATCGTTTCCCCGAACGGCCCCGCCGCGTCCCCCTACGATGGCCCCGGGGGAGCGGCGAGGGGGAGGTGAGGCCGCGTGCGGGTGGCCCTTTTCGTCGCGTGTTTCAACGACGCGCTGTTCCCGGGCACGGGCCGGGCGACGACGGAACTGCTGGAGCGGCTCGGGCACGAGGTGGTGTTCCCGCCGGGGCAGACCTGTTGTGGCCAGATGCACTGGACGACCGGCTACCACCGCGAGGCGGCCGACATCGCCCGCGCGTTCACGGCCGCGTTCGGCGGGGAGACGGGGCCGATGGGGTCTCCGGGGCTCTCGGGCGGATGTGGTGGTGACGCCGTCCGCCTCGTGCGCGGCGACCGTCCGCGACGCCTATCCGCGGATCGCGCGGGCCGCCGGCGACCCCGCGCTCGCGCGCGCCGCCGAGGCCGTCGAGGTCTACGAGCTGTCGGAGTTCCTCGTCGACGTCCTCGGCGTCACCGACGTCGGCGCGTACTTCCCGCACCGGGTCACCTACCACCCGACGTGCCACTCGCTGCGGATGCTGCGGGCCGGCGACCGCCCGCTGCGGCTGCTGCGGGCCGTGAAGGGCCTGGAGCTGGTCGAGCTGCCCGCCGCCGAGGAGTGCTGCGGGTTCGGGGGGCGTTCGCGGTCAAGAACGCCGACGTGTCGGTCGCGATGGTCGCCGACAAGGTCCGGCACGTCCGCGGCACGTCCGCCGACGTGGTCTGCTCGGTCGACAACGCGTGCCTGACCCACATCGGCGGGGCCCTGTCGCGGCTGCGGTCCGGGGTGCGGGTGCTGCACCTGGCCGAGATCCTCGCCGAGACGGAGGGCAGATGACCTCCTCCGCGGGGGCCGCGTCCGGGGGCGTCCCCGGGTCGGCGCCCGCTCCCGTGCCGGAGCCCGCGCCGGACCGGATCGCGACCGCCGGGCCCGTGCCGTTGCCGATGCCGAAGTTCTCGGCGGCGGCGCGCGACGCCCTGGGCGACACGCGGCTGCGCCGCACCCTGCGCAACGCGACCGGCGCGATCCGGGCCCGCGAAGCGGAGGCGGCCGCCGAGCTGGACGACTGGGAGGAGCTGCGCGAGGCCGGGCGCGCCATCAAGGACGCCGCGCTGCTGAACCTCGACTCCCTGCTGGAGGAGCTGGAACGCGCCGTCACCGAGGCGGGCGGCACGGTCCACTGGGCGGCGGACGCGGCCGAGGCCCGCGCGATCGTGACAGGGCTGGTGCGCGAGGCGGGCGCGGCCGAGGTCGTCAAGGTCCGTTCGGCGGCGACGCAGGAGATCGGGCTGAACGGGGCGCTCGCGGCGGCCGGCGTCGCCGTGCGCGAGACCGACCTCGCGGAGATGATCGTCCAGATGGACGGCGACCGCGGCTCGCACGTCCTCGCGCCCGCCGCGCACCGCGACCGGGCGCAGGTCCGCGACCTGTTCCTGCGCGAGATGCCGGGCGTCCCGCGCGACCTCGGCGACGACCCGGCCGGGCTCGCCGAGGCGGCGCGCGCCCACCTGGGCGAACGGTTCGCGTCCGCGCGGGTGGCGGTCTCCGGCGTCGACTTCATGGTGGCCGAGACCGGCACGATGGTGCTGCTGGAGTCCGAGGGCAACGGCCGGATGTGCCTCACCCTCCCCGAGACGCTGATCACGGTGGCGGGCCTTGAGCAGGCCGTGCCGACCTGGCGGGACCTGGAGGTCTTCCTCCAGCTCCTGCCGCGCTCGTCCACCGGCGACCGGATGACGCCGTGCGCGTCCACCTGGACGGGCGTGACGCCGGGCGACGGCCCCCGCGCGTTCCACCTCGTCCTGCTCGACGACGGCCGCACCAGGGCGCTCGCCGACGAGGTCGGGCGCGCCGCGCTGCGCTGCGTCCGCTGCTCGGCCTGCCTCAACGTGTGCCCGGTCTACGAGCGGACCGGAGGGCGCCCGTACGGCGCGACGCCCGGCCCGATCGGCGCGATCCTCACCCCGCAGCTGCGGGGCGTGGGCAGCGCCCACCACGCCTCGCTGCCGTTCGCCTCGACGCTGTGCGGCGCCTGCGCGGACGTGTGCCCGGTGAAGATCGACATCCCGGAGATCCTCGTCCACCTGCGCGGCCGGGTGGTGGAGTCGCGCCGCCACCGGCCCGTCCCGGCGCCCGAGCTGCTGATGATGCGCGGCATCGCGTGGACGATGACCGACCCCGCCCGCTACGACGCCGCGCTGCGGCGCGGCACCCGCTGGGCGCGGCTGCTGTCGCGCGGCGGCCGGATCCGGCGGCTGCCGGGCCTGCTCGGCAAGTGGACCGACGCCCGCGACCTGCCCGCGCCGCCCGCGCGGAGCTTCCGGCACTGGTGGGGGAGGCGCCCGTGAGCTCCCGCGACAGGGTGCTGCGCCGCGTCCGCGACGCGCTCGGCGAGGCGCGCGGCGGCGCGCCGGACGTCCCGCGCGGCTACCGGCGCCGCCTGCCGCCCGACGAGGCGGAGGGCCGCGCCGACGTCGTCGCGCTGTTCACCGAACGGGTCGCCGACCACCGCGCGACGGTCCGGCACGTCGGCGCGGACGAGCTGGCGACCTCCGTCGCCGCCGCGCTGTGGGGCCGGGAGGCCAAGCAGATCATCGTCCCGTCCGACCTGCCGTTCGGCTGGCTCGCCGAGCTGGACGGCGTCCGCGCGCTCGCCGACACGCCCGGCACCGACCTGGAGCTGCTGCGCGAGGTCGACGGCGTCGTCACCGGCTGCGCGGTGGCGATCGCCCGCACGGGCACGGTCGTGCTCGACTGCGGCCGGGCGCAGGGGCGCCGCGCGCTCACCCTGGTCCCCGGCTACCACCTGTGCGTCGTGCACGCCGACCAGATCGTCGGAACGGTGCCCGAGGCGCTCGCCCGCCTCGACCCGTCCCGCCCGCTGACCTGGATCAGCGGGCCGCCGGCGACGACGGCGATCGAGATGGTCCGCGTGCGGGGCGTGCACGGCCCCCGCGCCCTCGAAGTCCTGGTCGTGGAGGACTAGGGGCCCGCGGGCTCCGGGTGAACGCGGGTCAGAGGACGCCGGCGAGGACGAGGTCCAGGCCGGCGGCGAAACGGGCTTCCCAGTCGACGCCGGAGTCGTCCCCGGCGCGGGCCTCCAGCGCGGCGTGGCCGATCACGTAGCCGAGCAGCGTGTGCGCCGCGACCTCCGCCCGCTCCTCCGGGACGCCGCCCTGGCGCAGCAGTTCCCGGAGCGAACGGCTCGTCTCGGTCAGCGCGGCCGGATTGCGGCGCGTCACGACCAGCGGGAGGACTCCGGCGTGTTCGAGCAGGCGCTCGCGGTAGTCCCGCGCCCAGGTCCGCAGCGAGGCGCGCCAGCCGGCGGCGCCGCGCGTGTCGGCGGGCGCCGCGGCCACGTGCGCGACGAGCCCGTCCAGGAGCTGCTCCTTGCCGCGCGGCAGGTGGTGGTAGATCGCCATCGCCTCGACCTCCAGGGCGTCGCCGAGCCTGCGCATCGTGAGCCGCCCGAGCCCCTGCCCGTCGATGATCTGAAGCGCCGCCTCGATGATCCGCTCGGTGGAGAGCGGCGCGCGGTCCCTGGCGTTGACGCTCGGCTGTCGCACCATGGGACGACCTTACTGCGTAAAGGGTCCGGACCGGGTGATCCATGCCACAACACGCCGGGGCGGCGGAGTTCGGTGTCCGGCGTCACATCGGCGGGACACCGCGCGTACGCTTGCCTGCGAGTGTCGGATGATCGGATTGAGGAGCACCGCCATGCCGCTGGGCCACCGGGTGAGCAAGGACGTCGCCGGGCCGTACGAGGCCGACCGTGCGCTGGCCGGGGAGTACCGCGACCGCCTCGCCGCGGCCAGGGACGCCGAGCGGGCGCTGCGGGCCGCGCAGGCCGAGAACCGCGACGAGAACCGCGACCCGGCGGAGCTGAGGTCGCTGTCGGCGGCGTTCGACCGGGCGCTCGTGGCGGCGATCGAGGCCGCCGAGGCGTCCGAGCGGATCGCGATGGGTCCCAAGGTGTACGCGACCGACGCGCAGGACGCCAAGGCGCGGCGCGCCGCCGAGATCGCGCGGCGCAAGGCGAAGGCGCGGCCCGCCGTGCGGCCGTGGACCGCCGAGGTCGACCGGCTGCGCACGGCCCGCGAGGCGCACAAGCTGAGCTTCCGCACCCGCCCGGCGGTCGCCGTCTGACCGCGGCGCCGGTGCCGCGGTGGCACCGGCCGGCCGATTCTGGGATTCTGCCCTCTCGGGGGAACGCCGGGGGCCGCGCGCCGTGTCGCGCGTCCCGGCGAGAGGGGGCTGTGCATGGCACGGTGCTCGGGACGCGGGGGAATGAACACGTGGAGCGCACGCCGCCGGACCGGCAACGCGTACTGGAGTCCTACGACGACGGGGTGCGCGCGATCCGGGAACTGGCGGCCCGTGTCGACGACTGGGCCGTACCGACGCCCTGCGCGGAGTGGCAGGCGATCGACCTCGCCGGGCACCTGCGCTGCGTCGCGGAGAGCTTCCTGGAGTACCTCCAGGACGCGCCCGACAGCCGGCTCGCCAAGCTGTTCGCGCAGGACGCGCCGGCCGCGCTGCTGATCCGGCAGCAGGCCAGGCAGAACGCCACCGAGCTCGCGGTGCTGCCGCCGGAGCCCGGCCCCGACCGGATCACCGCGTTCACGGTGTCGGCGGGCGCGTACGCGGACCTGATGCCCGACATGTGGGACCGCACGCACCTGATCTACCGGGGGACGAAGTACACGGTCGGCGACCACGCGGGCGCGGCCTGCGTGGAGTGGCACCTGCACGCCTGGGACCTGGCGCGCGCCGTCGGCGAGGACTACCGGCCCCGCGACCCGCGGCTGCTGGTGTCGGCGTGGCACTGGGGCGTGCCGCACCTGCCGCTGGCGTCCGGCGACCCGTGGGACGCGGTGCTCAAGGCGTCGGGCCGTTCGCCGGACTGGTCCGCGAAGGGCGGCCCCGGCAAAGCGACGGGCGCCAAGGGCGGATCGGGAGCGCGGGGCGGCTCCGGCAAGGGCTCCGCCACTCGGGCCAAGGGCGTGGCCGACGTGGGCGGCGATGCCGTCGCGGCCGGGGCCGTTTCCCGTGGGAACGTTCCCGGCAGGGACGGGGCCCGCGAGGTCGTCGTCGAGGAGGCCCGTTCGGGCGGGGCGGGCTCGGCGCGGGCGGTGTCAGGCGCGGACGGCGCACGCGCCCCGGGCAGGCCGGGGGCGTCAGGCGCGGACGGTGGGCGAGCGGTCCGCGGCTCCCGCGACGAGGGCTCGGCGCGGGGGCTCGCGACGAGGGATCCGTTCGCGGGGACGCCTCCGGCGGCGCGTCCGCCGTGTAGGGCTCTCACCGGCCTGTGTTTCCGGTGTGCGCAGGATGTAGCGCCGCGTGCACACCGCGCGCCGCCGCGCGTAACCCGGCGTTCCTAACTTCGCGGTGTCCGAGCGCCCGGTCCCGGCCGGGCGGACGTCCGACATCCGAAGGAGACGCCATGACGGCGCTGACCGACGAGTCCGTCCCGCCCCGAGAGGCGCGGCGGGGTGGCCGGTGGATCGACCGCTGGGAACCCGACGACGAGCGGTTCTGGGCGGCGACCGGGCGCCGGGTCGCGGCACGGAACCTGGCCTTCTCGATCCTGACCGAGCACCTCGGGTTCTCGGTGTGGCTGCTGTGGAGCATCGCGGTGCTGAACCTGCCGGCCGCCGGGGTGCACCTGTCGGTGGGGCAGACGCTGTGGCTGACCACGACGCCGAACCTGGTCGGCGCGGCGATGCGGATCCCCTACACCTTCGCCCCGGCGCGGTTCGGGGGCCGCAACTTCACCGTGGTGAGCGCGCTGCTGCTGCTCGTGCCGTGCGGGCTGTTCGTGGTCGCGATCGAGAACCCGGGGATCCCGTTCTGGGCGCTGCTGCTGATCGCGGCGACCACCGGCCTCGGCGGCGGCAACTTCGCCTCGTCCATGGCCAACATCACGCACTTCTACCCGGCGTCGCGGCAGGGGCTGCCGCTCGGGCTGAACGCGGCGGGCGGCAACCTCGGCACGAGCGTCACCCAGCTCGCGATGCCGCCGCTGATCGTGGCGTTCGGGCTGGTCGCGGTCGGATGGGTGTGGATGCCGTTCATCCTGGCCGCGGCGGTGTGCGCGCACCTGTTCATGAACAACCTGACCAAGGCGTCGTCGGCGTACACGCTGCGGGAGATGGCGGCGGGAGGCCGCGACCGGCAGACGGTCATCATGTCGGTGCTGTACGTCGGGACGTTCGGGTCGTTCATCGGCTACTCGTTCTCGTTCGGGGTGCTGATCAGGAACGAGTTCCCGGGCGTGGACGGGTCCGACTACATCTGGCTCGGCGCGCTCGCGGGATCGCTCGCCCGGCCGCTCGGCGGGTGGCTCGCCGACCGGTACGGCGGCGCGCGGGTCACGATGGCCGACTTCTTCCTGATGGGGCTCGGCGTCGCGGCCGTGGCGTGGGCGGTGCAGGCGGGGAGCTGGGGCGGCTTCCTCGCCGCGTTCCTGTTCGTGTTCGTCACGACCGGCATCGGGAACGGCTCGACGTACAAGATGATCCCCGCGATCTTCCGGACGCGGGAGCTGGCGGGCGTGGACGCCTCGGACGCGGCGGCGGTCAGGGCCGCGACGGAGCGGGCGCGGCGGCGGGCGGCGGCGGCGATCGGACTGATCTCCGCGGTCGGCGCGGCCGGGGGCGTGCTGATCCAGCAGGCGTTCCGGATCTCCATCGAGGAGAGCGGCGGGATCGGCCCGGCGCTGCTCGTGCTCGCGGCGTTCTACGGGGTGTGCGTGGCGCTCACGTGGTTCTGCTACCTGCGCCGGGCGCGGGCGGCGGAGGGCGAGCCGGGCCGCAGCCTCGCCGAGGCCGGAGTATGACAACCGCTTCCGCTCCGGCGGCGGCGGGGCTACCGTGCCTCGAATGATCGTTGACCCGGAGCTGGCGGAGCGCTACACCGACGCCGGATGGTGGCAGGACCGGTCGATCGGCGACCTCGTGCGCGAGCACGCGGACCGGCGGCCGGACCTGCCCGCCTACATCGAGCCGGCGCGGACGGTGAGCTGGGGCGAGTACGACCGGCGGGCCGACGCGGTCGCCACCGCGCTCGTGGGCGCGGGCGTGCCGCCGGGCGCGCGGGTGGCGCTGCTGCTGCCGGACGGCGCGGACTTCCACGTCGCCGCCCTCGGCGCGGAGCGCGCGGGCGCGGTCGCGGTCGGGATCGGCGCGCGGGCGGGCGACGCGGAGATCGCGCACCTGGCCCGGCACACCGGGGCCGCCGCGATCGTCACGACCGCCGAGCACCGGGGCCGCGACATGTCGGCGCTGCCGGTGGCGCTCGCCGGCCTCGGCGCCCAGATCCCGCTGCACCTGGTCCTGGCGGACGACGGCGAGGCGGCGGTGAACGGCCCCGGCGGTCCGCCCCCGGCTCCCGCGCCGTCCGGCGCGGAGCGCGGGATCGGCCCGAACGACCTGTGGATGATCAACTCGACCTCGGGGACGACCGGCCTCCCCAAGTGCGTGACGCAGCACCAGAACCGCTGGATCTGCTTCGCCCGCCTCGCCGCCCGCGCCGGACGGCTGGACGGGCGGGACGTGCTGCTCGGCGCGGTGCCCGCGCCGTTCGGGTTCGGGCTGTGGAGCGCGCACGTGACGCCGGCGGTGCTCGGCGTCCCCGCCGTCGTCCTGCCGCGCTTCGAGACCACGACGATGATCGAGATGATCGAGCGGGAGCGCCCGACGGTGCTGTGCGCGGTGAGCACCCAGTTCCGGATGCTGATGCGGTCGGCCCGCGCGGGCGGCGCCGACCTGGCGTCGGTGCGGGTGGTGTTCACGGGCGGCGAGGCGATCCCGTACGAGGACGCCGCGGAGTTCGAGGAGCGCACCGGCGCGGTCGTGCTGAACTTCTTCGGCTCCAACGAGAGCGGCGCGTTCAGCTGCACGACGGCGGACGACCCGCGCGAGGCGCGGCTGACGACCGGCGGGCGGGTGCTGCCGGAGATGGACGTGCGGCTGTTCGACGAGGCGGGCGCCGACGTGACCGCGACCGGCGGGCCGGGCCAGCCCGGCGGCAAGGGGCCGCTGCTGTCGCCGGGCTACTACGCCGACGACGCGGCGAACGCCGAGCTGTTCACCGAGGACGGCTACCTGCTCATGGGCGACCTCGTCACGATCGGCGAGGACGGGTACGTGCGGGTGGCGGGCCGCAAGTCCGACATCATCATCCGCGGCGGCAAGAACATCAGCGTCCAGCAGGTCGAGCAGGCCGTCGCGTCGCACCCGGCGGTGGAGCTGTGCGCGGTCGTGCCCGTCCCCGACGACCTCTACGGCGAGCGGGTGTGCGCCGTGGTGTCGACCCTGCCGGGCCGGGAGCTCACGCTGGACGCCCTGACGGCGCACCTGCTGGACGCGGCCGGGCTGTCGAGGGAGCTGCTGCCCGAGCACCTGGTGGTGCTGCCGGAGCTGCCCCGCTCGTCCGGCGACAAGATCGCCAAGGGCGAGGTGCGCCGGATCGCCGTCGAACGCGTGACCCGCGCCTGACGCCGCGCTGTCGGCCGTCCCGCGCCGATCCCGGTCTTGCCCGTCCCTTGCCTGTTCCGTGCCCGTCCCGCGAGCCGTTCGCTCCGGTCAGGCGTGGTCGGTGACGAGCGCGTTGGCGCGCGGGTCGGCGGTGCGGGCGCAGTGGGCCGAGCAGTACCAGTGCCGGTCGATCTCGACGCCGTGGCCGACGATCCGGCATTCGCAGTGCTCGCAGATCGGCGCCATCCTGGTGATCGCGCACTCGAACGAGTCGAAGGTGTGCACGGCGCCCTGGGCGTGCACCTCGAAGCTCATCGCGTAGTCGTTGCCGCAGACCTCGCAGGCTGCCATGTGACGGTCCCCCCGTTGTTCCGTCCGTCGCCTCCGTACGCGATCTACCCAGCGGGGCGCGCTTGTACCCCGGCTCGCGCCCCCGCCCCGGGCCGGTGGACCCTCCGCGCCCTAGGGCGCGGGGAGGGGGACGGCGGGGCGAAGTCCTGCTCGCGGCCGTCCTCCAGGTAGATCGCGCGGCCCTCGGCCAGGGCGCGCAGGCTCGGCTCCATGCGCCGCGCGATGTGCGGCGGGGCCAGCTCGGGCACCTTCTCGGGGGCGACGAGGACGTGGTCGGACAGCTCGTCGGCCGGCAGCTCGATCGCGCCGAGCTCGCGGCCCGTGATGGCGCCGCCGAACACGAACACGTTGACCGAGTCGACGCCGTCGCGGGGCGCGCCCCAGTCGACGCAGACCAGGCCGTCCAGGCGGGGGACGAGGCCGAGCTCCTCCTGGCATTCGCGCACGCACGCGGCCAGGGGCGACTCGTCGGCCTCGATGACGCCGCCGGGCAGGAACCAGCCCTCCTTGTAGGTGGGCTTGACCAGCAGGACCCGCCCGAGGTCGTCGAGGAGCAGGGCGGCCGCGGCGCCGCGCGTGCGCGGCAGGGACGCGTAGTAGGCAAGGTCGGGCATGCTCCGAGATTAGGCGCGGCGGGCGCGCCGCGGGGCGGGCCCCGGCCGGGGCGCTCCCGCATCCCTGCGCGGGATCGCCGGGCCGCCGCCGATCCGTTCGGTAACCGCCTGTGGAGTGCCGAAAGGGCCATGACAATGGTCGACAACGCTTGACACGTGATCGTCAAGAATCGCCGCCGCCGCGGCGCCGGGTGCGGGCGAAGGCGGACGAGTGCCATCTGACCTTGGCGAACGGGGGCAGGTGAGTGGCTTTTTACCGGCGGGTCACATTCGGGACCCCGGGGCGAAACGGGGCCCGACCAGTCTCGTCGCATGACCGGGACCCCCACTCACTGTCCGTACTGCGCGTTGCAGTGCGGCATGACGCTGACCGACGCCGGGCCGGGCGCGCCCCTGGCGGTGGTCCCGCGCGACGACGTGCCGGCCAACCGGGGCGGGCTGTGCCAGAAGGGCTGGACGTCGGCGGAGGCGCTGACCGTCCCCGACCGGCTGACGGCGCCGCTGGCGCGCGAGGCGAAGGGCGCGCCGCTGCGGCCGTGCACGTGGGACGAGGCGCTCGACCGGATCGCGGAGGCCGCCTTGCGGCTCCGCGGCGCGCACGGGCCCGACGCGGTCGCGGTGTTCGGCGGCGGCGGGCTGACGAACGAGAAGGCGTACCAGCTCGGGAAGTTCGCGCGGGTGGCGCTGCGCACCTCGCAGATCGACTACAACGGCCGGTTCTGCATGTCGTCGGCCGCCGCCGCGGGCAACCGGGCGTTCGGGATGGACCGGGGGCTGCCCGGCCCGGTCACCGACCTCGCGCGGGCCGACGCGGTGATGCTCGTCGGCGGGAACCCGGCGGAGACGATGCCGCCGTTCATGCGGCACCTGGCCGACGTCCGGGAGCGGGGCGGGGCGCTGGTCGTCGTGGACCCGCGCCGCACCGCCACCGCCCGCCAGGCGGACCTGCACCTGCGGCCGGTGCCGGGCACGGACCTGGCGCTGGCGAACGGGCTGCTGCACATCGCGCTCGCCGAGGGCCTGGTGGACGAGCCGTACGTGGCGGCCCGCACCAGCGGGTTCGAGGCCGTCCGGACGGTCGCCAACGCCTACTGGCCCGAACGCGTCGAGCGGATCACCGGCGTTCCCGTCCCGCACCTGCGCGAGGCCGTACGGCTGCTCGCGCGCGGGGAGCGGTCGTACGTGCTGACGGCGCGCGGCGCCGAGCAGCACGCGCGCGGCACCGACATGGTCGGCGCGTTCATCAACCTCGCGCTCGCGCTCGGGCTGCCGGGCCGGCCCGGATCGGGGTACGGGTGCCTGACCGGGCAGGGCAACGGGCAGGGCGGCCGCGAGCACGGCCAGAAGGCCGACCAGCTCCCCGGCTACCGGAGCATCAGCGACCCCCGCGCCCGCGAGCACGTCGCCCGGGTCTGGGGCGTCGATCCCGGCAGCCTGCCCGGGCCGGGCCGGTCGGCGTACGAGCTGCTGACGGCGCTCGGCACGGACGGCGGCCCGAAGGCGCTGCTGCTGTTCGGGTCGAACCCGGTGGTGTCGGCGCCCCGCGCGGCGGCGGTGGAGGAGCGGCTCGCCGCGCTGGACCTGCTGGTCGTCGCGGACTTCGTCCCGTCGGAGACCGCGCTGCTCGCCGACGTCGTCCTGCCGACGGCGCAGTGGGCCGAGGAGTCCGGGACGATGACGAACCTCGAAGGGCGGGTGCTGCGCCGCCGCCGGGCCGTCGCCCCGCCGGACGGCGTGCGCACCGACCTCGCCGTCCTCGCGGACCTCGCGGGGCGGCTCGGCGCGCCGGGCAAGTGGAGCGACGACCCCGCCGAGGTGTTCGAGGAGCTGCGCGCCGCGAGCGCGGGCGGCCTCGCCGACTACGCGGGCATCACCTACGAGCGGATCGAGGCGGAGGGCGGGGTGTTCTGGCCGTGCCCGTCGGAGGACCACCCTGGCACGCCGCGGCCGTTCCTGGACGGCTTCGCGACGCCGGACGGCCGGGCGCGGTTCGTGCCCGCCGAGCACGGCGGCCCCGCCGAGGACGTGGACGGCGGCTACCCCGTGTACCTGACGACCGGCCGCGTCCTCGCCCAGTACCAGAGCGGCGCGCAGACCCGCCGGGTGCGGGCGCTGGCGGAGGCGGAGCCCGGCCCGTTCGTCGAGCTGCACCCCGACCTCGCCGAGCGGCTCGGCATCGCGGACGGCGCGGACGTGCGGGTCACCAGCCGCCGGGGCGCGGCGACCGCGCGGGCCAGGGTGACCGACGCGGTCCGCGACGACACGGCGTTCATGCCGTTCCACTGGCCGGGGGAGGGGCGGGCGAACTCGCTCACCAACCCGGCCCTGGACCCGGTGTCGCGGATGCCGGAGTTCAAGGTGTGCGCCGTCCGGCTGGAGCCGGCCGCGGCCGAGGGCGAGCCCGTGCCCGAGGGGGACGGGACCGAGGAACGGAGCGGGACTGCGCGATGAGCATCGTCGTGATCGGTAACGGGATGGCCGGGTCGCGCCTGGTCACCGAGATCAGGGAGCGCGACCGGGAGGTGCCGCTGACGGTGTTCGGCGCCGAGCCCGAGCAGCCCTACAACCGGATCCTGCTGTCGAACGTGCTCGCGGGCGCGGCCGGGCCCGAGCAGATCGGCCTGGTGGACCGCGCCTGGTACGGGCGCAACGGCGTGGACGCGCGGCACGGCGTCGAGGTCACCGCCATCGACCGCGCCGCACGCGTGGTGCACGCCTCCGACGGCACCGCCACGCCGTACGGGACGCTGGTGATCGCGACGGGGTCGCGGTCGATCGTCCCGCCGATCCCCGGCACCGAGGACGGGCTGCCCGAGGGCGCGCTCGCGTTCCGGACGCTGGACGACTGCCGCGCCATCATCGGCGCCGCGGAGGGCGCCCGCCGGGCCGTGGTGATCGGCGGGGGCCTGCTCGGCATCGAGGCGGCGCGCGGCCTGGCCGGGCGCGGCCTGGACGTCACGGTCGCGCACCTCGCCGGGCACCTCATGGAACGCCAGCTCGACCCCGGGGCCGGGAGGTGCTGGCGCGGACCCTCCGCCGCCTCGGGATCCGCGCCCGCCTGGAGGCCCATGTCACCTCCCTGCGCACCCGCGACGACGCCGGCGCGCGGAGGGTGACCGGGGTCGGGCTGGCCCCGCCTGACGGGGACGTCCCCGCCGACCTGGTGGTGCTGGCGTGCGGGGTGCGGCCGGAGACGGGCCTCGCCCGCGCCGCGGGCCTCGCCGTCGACCGCGGCATCGTCGTGGACGGGGCGCTGCGCTCGGTGACCGACCCGGCGGTCCGCGCGATCGGCGAGTGCTGCCAGCACGACGGCACCGTGTACGGGCTGGTCGCGCCGGCGTGGGAGCAGGCGGCGGTGCTGGCCGACCTGCTGACCGGCGCGGACGCGGGCGCGCGGTTCACCGGGGCGCGGCAGATCACGCGGCTGAAGGCCGCGGGCGTGGACCTGGTCGCGATGGGGGAGACGCACCACGGCGACGACGACCCCGGTGTGGAGGTGATGCGGTTCGCCGACGCGAGCCGCGGCACGTACAAGAAGGTGGTGGTGCGCGGCGACCGCGTGGTCGGCGCGATCCTGCTCGGCGAGACCAGCACCGCCGGGACGCTCACCCGCCTGTACGACCGTGCCGCGCCGCCTCCCGCCGAACGGCTCGGGATGCTGTTCGCCGGGGTCGGCGGCGCGCAGGCCGCCGATTCCCCGGTGCGGATGCCCGACCTCGCGACGGTCTGCCATTGCAACAACGTCTCCAAGGGGCAGATCCGGGCGTGCTGGGAGAAAGGCGCGCGGAGCGTGGACGAGATCGCCGACGCGACGCGCGCGGGAACGGGCTGCGGCGGCTGCCGCGACACCGTCTGCGGCATCGTCGAGTGGCTGGGGGAGCAGGCGGTGCCGTCCTAGCGTCCGTTTCCTGGGCCCGGTCCGAGCCGGGGGAGCCCGCCGTGTCGTTGGCCGTGACCTGGCCGTACGGCACGGCGGGTTTTTGTCGATTCCGAAAGAAGACCGGGAATTCTTTCGGCGCCGATTGCGGGTCGGCCACGATTCGGTTTCAAGGTGAGCGTCTTTTAACACGCCGGTGACAAAGGGGACGCAACCGCGAAACCGCTGCTGCTGAGGATCGGCCCATGAACGCCGGAACGCACCTCGGAGGGGACGCACGGATGAGACTGGTCGTCATCGGGCACGGGCCCACCGGGCACCGCCTCGTGACCGCGCTGCGGGACCGCGACGCCGCGGGCGCCTGGCGGGTCACGGTGGTCGGCGAGGAGTCCCGGCCCGCCTATGACCGCGTGGCGCTGACCTCGCACCTGACCGAGGGCGCCGACCTGGCGTACCCGGCGCACGGCGAGGAGGTGGACCTGGTCACCGGCGACCCGGCCGTCTCCGTCGACCGCGCCGCGCGGACCGTCCGCACGCGGTCGGGGCGGGAGTTCGGGTACGACGCGCTGGTGCTGGCCACCGGTTCGGCGCCGTTCGTGCCGCCGGTGGAGGGCCGCGACCTGCCCGGCGTGTTCGCCTACCGGACGATCGACGACCTGGAGGCGATCCGCGCGCACTGCGCCGACCTTACTATGTCAAGGCGCGAGGCTGAGGCGATTCGCGGGGCCGTGATCGGTGGGGGCCTGCTCGGCCTCGAAGCCGCTCGCGCCCTCCAGGGGCTCGGAGTGGCCGCGCACGTGGTCGAGGTGGCGCCCTGGCTGATGCCGCGCCAGCTCGACGAGGGGGGCGGCGCGATGCTGCGCCGCCACATCGAGGGCCTCGGGCTGAACGTCCTCGCCGGGACGCCCATGAA
Organism: Actinomadura sp. J1-007; assembly: GCF_009793335.1. Lineage (GTDB taxonomy): Bacteria > Actinomycetota > Actinomycetes > Streptosporangiales > Streptosporangiaceae > Spirillospora > Spirillospora yumaensis. The sequence continues at coordinate 1,489,984 of NZ_WING01000002.1, forward strand.
GGCGCTGGAGGCGGGGGAGGACGGCCGGGTCGCCCGCGTGGCGCTCGCCGACGGCACGTCGCTCGACGCGGGCGTGGTGGTGTTCTCCGCGGGCATCCGCCCCCGCGACGAGCTGGCCCGCGGCTGCGGGCTCCCGGTCGGCGAGCGCGGCGGGATCGTGGTGGACGGCACGTGCCGTACCGAGGACCCCGCGATCTACGCGGTGGGGGAGTGCGCCCTGGTGGGCGGCCAGGTCTACGGGCTCGTCGCGCCGTGCTTCAGCATGGCCGAGGTCGTCGCCGACCGGCTCCTCGCCCGCGCCTCGGGCGGCTGGGCGTCGGGCACGAGCGCTCCGGCCGAGGACGTGGACGAGAACGCGGACGTGGACGCGGGCTCGGGGGCGGTGTTCGCCGGGGCCGACCTGTCGACGAAGCTCAAGCTGATGGGCGTGGACGTCGCGAGCTTCGGCGACCCGTTCGCCGGAGCCGGGGACGGCGCGCTGGACGTCACCTACACCGACCCCGTCGCCGGGATCTACAAGAAGCTGGTCGTCAGCGACGACGCCCGCACGCTGATCGGCGGGGTCCTCGTCGGCGACGCCGCCGCGTACCCGACGCTGCGGGCCTACGTCGGCGCCGAGCTGCCGGGCTCGCCCGAGCAGGCGCTGTTCGGCGGCACCGAGGCCGCCGGGGGCGACCTGCCGGGGGCGACGGTCATCTGCAGCTGCAACAACGTCAGCGCCGACACGATCCGCTGCGCGATCCGCGACGAGGGCCTCACCGACCTCGGCGAGGTCAAGGGCTGCACCAGGGCCGGGACGACGTGCGGGAGCTGCGCGCCGCTGGTCAAGAAGATCCTCGACGCCGAGCTGACCGCGGCCGGGATCGAGGTCAGCAGGGCGCTGTGCGAGCACTTCGACCACAGCCGCGCCGAGCTGTTCGACATCGTGCGGGTGCGCGGGATCACCACGTTCACCCGGCTCATCGAGGAGCACGGGCGCGGGCGCGGCTGCGACATCTGCAAGCCGGTCGTCGCCTCGATCCTGGCGAGCCTCGGCCACGGCCACATCCTGGAGGGCGAGCAGGCCGCGCTCCAGGACACCAACGACCACTTCCTCGCCAACCTCCAGAAGAACGGCACGTACTCGGTGGTGCCGCGCGTCCCCGGCGGGGAGATCACGCCCGAGCGGCTCATCGTGATCGGGGAGGTGGCCCGCGAGTTCGGCCTCTACACCAAGGTCACCGGGGCGCAGCGGATCGACCTGTTCGGCGCCCGCGTCGAGCAGCTCCCGCTGATCTGGAAGCGGCTGGTCGACGCCGGGTTCGAGTCGGGCCACGCGTACGGCAAGGCGCTGCGCACGGTGAAGTCGTGCGTCGGGTCCACCTGGTGCCGGTACGGGGTGCAGGACTCGGTCGCGATGGCGATCCGGCTGGAGCTGCGCTACCGGGGGCTGCGCGCCCCGCACAAGCTGAAGTCGGCGGTGTCGGGCTGCGCCCGCGAGTGCGCCGAGGCGCAGAGCAAGGACTTCGGCGTCATCGCCACCGAGAAGGGCTGGAACCTCTACGTCGGCGGCAACGGCGGGATGCGGCCGAGGCACGCCGACCTGTTCGCCACCGACCTCGACGACGAGGCCCTGGTCCGTACCATCGACCGGTTCCTGATGTTCTACATCCGCACCGCCGACCGGCTCCAGCGCACCGCGGGCTGGCTGGAGGGCCTGGACGGCGGCCTGGAGTACCTGCGCGAGGTCGTCGTGGACGACCGCCTCGGGATCTGCGCCGAGCTGGACGCGGCGATGGAACGGCACGTCGCCGCGTACTCCGACGAGTGGCGCGACACCCTCGACGACCCCGGCAAGCTCGCCCGGTTCGTCTCCTTCGTCAACGCTCCCGGCACCCCGGACCCGAGCATCGCCTTCGAGCCCGAACGAGACCAGATCAAACCGGTGCTCATCGCCGGTTCCCGCCTGGAGGTCGCAGCCCGATGACCCTGTCGCCCGACGCCACGATCACCCGGACCCCGTCCGCCGCGCGGTGGCACGACGTGTGCGCCTACGCCGACCTGACCCCCGAACGCGGCGCGTGCGCGTTCGTCGAGGGCACGCAGGTGGCGCTGTTCCGCACCCACGACGGCGCGCTGCACGCGGTCGCCAACCTCGACCCGTTCAGCGGCGCGCAGGTGCTGTCGCGGGGCATCCTCGGCACCCGCGACGGCGCCCCGACCGTCGCCTCCCCGATGTACAAGCAGGTCTTCGACCTGCGCACCGGCGTGTGCCTGGACGATCCGCGGGTGGCGCTGCCGACCTTCCCCGTCCGCCGCGGCGCGGGCGGGGACCGCGTGGAGGTGGCCCTCGCCCATGAACAGCGACAGTGATCCGCTGGCCGGCTTCGCCGTCGGCCTGACGGCGGCCCGCCGCCACGAGGAGCTCGCCGCGCTGCTGGAGCGGCGCGGCGCGCGGGTCGTGCACGCCCCCGCGATCCGGCTGGTGCCGCTCGCCGACGACGCCGAGCTGCTGGCCGCGACCCGCGCGTGCCTCGACCTGCCGCTCGACCACGTCGTGGTGACGACGGGGATCGGGTTCCGCGCGTGGCTGGAGACGGCGGACGGGTGGGGGCTGCGCGACCCGCTGATCGCCGCGCTCGGGGGGACGGACCTGGTCGCGCGGGGCCCGAAGGCGCGCGGCGCGATCCGTTCGGCGGGGCTCCAGGAGCGCTGGTCGCCGGAGTCGGAGAGCTGCGCGGAGGTGATCGAGCACCTGCTGGAGAAGGACCTGGACGGCGCCCGCGTCGCGGTCCAGCTCTACGGGGAGCGGCATCCGGAGCTGACCGGCGCGCTGCGCGACGCGGGCGCCGAGGTGGTCGAGATCCCGGTGTACCGGTGGTCGCGGACCGAGGACACCACGCCGCTGCGCCGCCTGGTCGGCCAGGCCGTCGCCGGGACGGTGGACGCGATCGCGTTCACCAGCGCCCCGGCGGTCGCCGCGACCCTCGCGGTGGCGGCCGAGGACGGGCTGGAGGAGCCGCTGCTGGACGCGATGCGCACCCATGTGGTGGCGGCGTGCGTCGGGCCGGTCACCGCGCGGGCCCTGACCGAGCGGGGCGTGCCGACCGTCCAGCCGGAACGGGCCAGGATCGGCGCGCTCGTCCGCGCCCTGGTGTCCGACCTGCCGCTGCGCCGCGCGCGCCGGGTCGTGGTGCGCGGGTCCTCGCTGGAACTGCGCGGGCACGCGGTCGTCCTGGACGGGCAGTTGCGTCCGATCGCGCCCGCGCCGATGGCGATCCTGCGGGCGCTGGCCCGCCGTCCGGGGCATGTGGTGTCCCGGGCGGAGCTGTGCGGCGTGCTGCCGAGCCGGCTGGTCGTGGGCGCGTCGCCGTGGTCGCGGGACGCGCGCCCGCAGGCGGACGAGCACGCGGTGGAGATGGCCGTCGCCCGGCTGCGGCGCGGCCTCGGCCGCAACGGCATCGTGGAGACCGTCGTCAAGCGCGGGTACCGGCTGGCGTGCGACCCGCGCCTCAGCGACCAGGTCCGGGCCGGCGTCGGTGGCTGACGGGGGCGCGCCGGCGCTGCTGGCGGTCGCGCACGGCACCCGCGACCCGGCCGGGCCCGCGACCGTGCGGGCGCTGCTGGACCGCGTCCGGGCGCTGCGCCCGTCGGTGCGGGTGGCCGAGGCGTACGGGGAGCTGGCGTCGCCGTCCCTGGAGGAGGCCGCGGCGGGACTGCCGGGCCCGGCCGTCGTGGTGCCGCTGCTGCTCGCGCGGGGCCACCACGCGCTGGCCGACTTCCCGTCCCGCGCCGCGGGCGTCCTTCCGGACGTCGCGTTCGCCCGTCCGCTCGGCCCGCACGCCGGCCTGGCCGAGGCCGCCGCCGATCGCCTCGCGCCGCTGCTGCGTGACGGGGACGCGGTGGTCCTCGGCGCGGCCGGAACGTCCGACCCGGCGGGAACCGCCGACGTACGGACCGCCGCCCGGCTGCTGTCGCGTCGCCTGCGACGTCCGGTGCCGTACGGCTTCGTCGCCGCGCACGGACCCGCGCTCGCCGACGTGGTCGCGGCCTGCCGCCGCGGTACGGGGCGCGTCGTCGTGGCGTCCTACCTCCTCGCGCCCGGCCTGTTCCACCGGCGGATGCTGACGTGCGGCGCCGACGCCGTCGCCGCACCGCTCGGCGCGCACGACGCCGTGGCGCGCCTGGTCCTGCACCGCTACGACGAGACCCGCACCGCCGCCCTGCCTCAGGGGTGGGGGATCGCGGAGTCCGGCGGGGATGCCGGAGGCTGGACCGGTTCCGGTCACCGTCTTGTCAGGTGTCGCCTCTCGCGCTGAAGATCGCGTGGTCGCGGGTGCCGATGAGCGGGAGGCTGTCATGCGCTGGGGCAGGTTCGTGTGCGCGGCTGCGACCGCGGGTGTCGTTCTGGTGCCGGCGGTGGGCGCCGACGCTTCCGCCGGTACGGCGGTGCGCGGCGGTTCTTCGCAGACGCGGCCGGGCCCGGCGGTGCGTGCCGCTGATCCGCTGCCTGCGTTCATCGTCGACGTCCTCTTGGGGCAGGGCTACATCCGCGTGGACGACGGCCGGAAGAGCATGGGCTTCGACCTGACGGTGATGTGCCGGGCCCTCATCGACATGCGGATCGTGGTGCGGGTGAAGCAACAGGTCAACGGCATCGACGTCTCGGAGAGCCGTCCTTTGAGCTGTGTGCGGGTGAACGAGCAGTCGCTGCTGACCTACCGCTTCGCCGACGAGCGGTGGACGACGGGCCCGGCCGTGGCGGAAGCCGCCCTGTTCGATCAGCAGGGCGGGATCATCCACGAGTTCCAGCGCACGATCACCGTGACGAACTGGTGATGAGTCCGGGCCGGGCGACGTAGCCGCGCCCGGTCGGCCGCTCCCCGCTCCCCGCTCCCCGCTCCCCGCTGGCCACCGGTCCCGGTCAGTCGGGGCGGCGGCGGGTCCGTGCTGACCCGCCGGCCCGTTCGGCGCCGGCCCGTTCGGCGTGGCTGGGGAGGTCGGGGATCTCGGCCGCGGCGTCGCCGGCGGCGGGGGTGTGCCTGGTCTCGGGTGATGGGGTCGTCGTGGCGTGGGCGGCCTGGGGAGTGGCGGCCTGGGCGAAGCGGGCGTCGTTGTGGGCCAGGATGCGCAGGATCAGTCCGCGGAGCGTTTCCAGTTCGGCGGGGCTCAGGGGGCGAACTGGGTCTCGTTGAGCCGGGCTCGGTTCTCGCGGGTGCGGGCGAGGAACAGGCGGCCCGCCTCGGTGACGTCCAGGCGGTAGCGGCGGCGGTCGCCCGGGTCGCGGCGGCGCTCGACGTAGCCGGCCTCCTCCAGGGCGTCGACCAGGCCGACCACGTCGCCGGGGTCCAGCCGCAGGCGCTCGCTGACCTCGCGCTGCGACAGGGGGCCGTCGGCGGCCACGCACGCGAGGACGAGCGCGTGGGCCATCCGCAGCGGTTCGCCGGAGAACACCTCGTGCGCGGTGCGCCGGACCAGCCTGCCGAGCTCGAACAGCAGGTACGTCGGCATCTCGAACAGCGGGTCCCGCGGCAGGGGGCGGTCCTGGTCCTCCATGGAGCCTTCCTTGGACAGGCCAATATCTCTTGACGTGAAAGATAGGGCAATCCTACCGTTGGCACGTCCAATCAGCGGCTCGCGCCGACGGGAAGCACGTGGAGGGGAGGCCCCATGCCGGACGGGGGGCCCGCCGTCGAGGTCGACGGCCTGGTCAAGAGATTCGGGGACGTGGAGGCCGTGCGGGGGATCGAGTTCTCGGTGGCGGCCGGGGAGATCTTCGGCTTCCTCGGCCCGAACGGGGCGGGGAAGTCGACCACGATCAACATGCTCTGCACACTGCTGCGGCCCACGTCGGGCAGGGCGCGCGTGGCGGGGCACGACGTGGTCTCCGAACGCGACGACGTGCGCCGCCGCATCGGCCTGGTGTTCCAGGACCCCACGCTGGACGGCTACCTGTCCGGCGAGCAGAACCTGCGCTTCCACGCCGAGCTGTACGGGGTGCCGCGCTCGGTGACCGCCGACCGCATCGCCCAGGTGCTGGAGATGGTCGGGCTGTGGGACCGGCGCCGCGACCGCGTGCAGACGTACTCGGGCGGGATGAAGCGCCGCCTGGAGATCGCCCGGGGCCTGCTGCACTCGCCGCGGGTGCTGTTCCTGGACGAGCCGACGGTCGGCCTGGACCCGCAGACCCGCGCGTCCATCTGGGACTACATCCGGCAGCTCAAGGAGGCCGAGGAGATCACGATCTTCATGACCACGCACTACATGGACGAGGCGGAGTACTGCGACCGGATCGCGATCATGGACTCCGGGGGGATCGTGGCGCTGGACACCCCCGAGGCGCTGAAGGCGGGCGTCGGCAAGGACCGGGTGCAGATCCGCACGGCCGACGACGAGGCCGCGATCGTCGCGCTGAAGGACGGCTTCGGGCTGGAGGCGACGGTCGCCGAGGGGGCGGTGACGTTCTCGGTGGCGTCCGGCGAGGCGTTCGTGCCGAGGCTGTTCGCCGAGCTCGGCGTGCCGATCGTGTCGGTGAGCGTGTCGCGGCCTTCGCTGGACGATGTGTTCATGTCGTTCACCGGCTCGACGATCCGCGACGCCGAGGCGTCGGCGAGCGACTGGATGCGCATGGCGATGCGGGGGAGGGGCGGGCGATGACCGACTCCACGGCGGTCTCCGAGGGGACCGAGGCGGGCGCGCCGCGCCCGCCGCTCAAGGTGGTGCGGGTCTCGGTGCCCGAGCGCAGCGTCCGGCACGACCTGCGCGCGGTGAAGATCGTCCTGCACCGGGAGCTGATCCGGTTCTGGCGCGACAAGCTGCGGATGGTGTCGGGCCTGATCCAGCCGGTGCTGTGGCTGCTGGTCATGGGGACGGGCCTGTCCAACCTGATGACCAGCGGCGGCGGCAGCGGCCCCGGCGGCGAGGTGGACCTGAAGACGTTCATCTTCCCGGGCGTGTGCGCGATGTCGGTGATGTTCACCGCGATGTTCTCCGCCGGGTCGATCGTGTGGGACCGCGAGTTCGGGTTCCTGCGCGAGATGCTCGTCGCGCCGGTCAGCCGCAGCGCGATCGTCGTCGGCAAGTGCTTCGGCGGCGCGCTCGTCGCGACCCTCCAGGGCGCGGTGATCGTGCTGCTGGCCGGGCTCGCCGGCGTGCCGTACGACCCGGTGCTGCTGCTGGAGCTGCTCGGGCTGATGTTCGTCGGGGCGTTCGCGCTGACCGGGTTCGGCGTGATGATGGCCGCGCGGATCAAGAGCATGCAGTCGTTCTTCGGCCTGATGCAGATGGCCATGATGCCGATGATGTTCCTGTCGGGCGCGCTGTACCCGCTGAACGGGCTGCCGACGTGGCTGACGGTGCTGACCCGGTTCAACCCGCTGACCTACGCGGTCGACCCGCTGCGGCAGGCGGTGTTCTCCCACCTGGACGTGTCGCCCGCGCTGGAGCGCACGTTCAACCCCGGCGTCTCCTGGGGCGACTGGATCGTCCCGGTATGGCTGGAGGTCGTCATCGTGTTCGCCATGGGCGTCGGGCTGATGGGCGTGGCGATCCTGGAGTTCCGCCGGGCCGACTGACCCCGAACGGCCCCGCGCCGCGCGCGCCTGCCGGATACTGACCGGGCCCGGAAAGGGCGAGTCATAACTCGGTCAAAAAGGTGGGAACGGACACGTGACAGCGCACAGGGGCATAGGGCGCAGGACGGCGGCGGTCACCGCGGGCCTCGCGGCGGTGGCCGCCATGGGACTCGCGGACGGCCGCACGCCAGGGGCATCGGCCTCCACACGGGCCTCCACACGGGCCTCCGCGGCCGCCGCCGGGCAGGCGGCTCCCGGCACGGCCCCGGCCGCCGCGCCGGCCGGGACCAGGATCACGCGGTTCCTCGGGGAACGGCGGCTCCCGCACAAGATGGCGTACAAGGGCACGACGGTCGGCGGACTGTCGGGAATCGACCGCGATCCGCGCACCGGCGACTGGTACCTGGTCTCCGACGACCGCGCCCGCTACGGCCCCGCCCGCTTCTACACCGGGCGCCTCGACATCGACCCCGCGACCGGCGCGTTCCGCGACGCCAGGATCACCGGGGTCACCACGTTCCTGACGCCGGACGGCAGGCCGTACCCCGGGTTCGGCAAGCCCGGCGACGCCGACCCGGAGACGATCCGCCGCGACCCGCGGAGCGGACGGCTGCTGTGGGGCAGCGAGGGCGACCGCCCCGACGCCGCCCACCCGGACGTCCCGCCGTCGCCGATCTTCCTGCGCTGGACGGCGCGCGACGGCGCGTACCGGGGCGGCCTCCGGATCCCGCGCAACCTGCGGCTCACCGGCGCCGAACGCGGCCCGCGCCGCAACTTCGGCTTCGAGGGCCTGGCGTTCACCCCGCACCGCATCGCCGCGATGGTCGAGGGCCCCCGCTACGAGGACGGCGCGCCGCCGACCGCCGAACGGGGCGCGCCCGCCCGCCTCACCCTGTGGGACCGGGCCGGACGCGTCCGCGCCCAGTACGCCTACCCGGTCGGGCGGCTCCCGGCCGAGCCCGTCCCGCCGTCCGGCGCGACCGACAGCGGCGTCTCGGAGATCCTCGCCCTGGACGACCACCGGTTCCTGGCGCTGGAGCGCTCGTGGCTGGAGGGCGTGGGCTACCGCACCGGGCTGTACGAGTTCGACGTGCGCGGCGCCACCGACGTGCTGCGCCGCGACCGCCTGGCGGGCGGCGCCCCGTACCGTCCGGCCGCCAAGCGCCTGGTCGCCGACCTCGGCCACTACGGCGCCCCGCCCGCGCAGAACCTGGAGAGCCTGGCGTTCGGGCCGCGCCTGAGGTCGGGCGAGTGCACCCTGGTGATCGGGTCGGACGACAACTTCGACGCGGGCGAGGCCACGCAGTTCCTCGCGTTCGCCGCCAGGGGCTGCTGAGCCCACGCCGCGTAAGGGGCGGCGCGGACTCGGGGTCCGGGACGTCAGCGGCCGAAGGCCATCAGGACCGATCCCTTGTCGTTCGGGTAGGGCGTGAAGAAGTTGCCCGTCTGCACGTAGACCATCCCGTGCGCGACGACCGCGCCGCCCCCGCCGGACGTGGCGCCGCCGCGCCCGGTGCCGCCGTTGACGGTCGGCACGTCGGTGATCGTGTCGTAGGTCCACAGCACCCGCCCGTCGCGGGCGGAGTAGGCGCGGACCTTGCCGTCCATGCTGCCCTCCCACACCAGGCCCGGCGTCGTGGTCACCGCCGGCGGGTGGCCGAGGCGGCACAGCCGCGGGTACTGGGCCGCCCCGCCGGTGGTGCAGCCGTCGGCGGGGTTCGGCGTCTTCCAGATGACGTGCCCGTTCGCGGGGTCGAGCGCGAACAGCGTCCCGGGGTTCGCCATGTAGGTCGCCACGTACAGGCGGTGCCCGTCGTAGCTCGCGCCCCACTGGATGCCGCTGAGCCCGCCGCCCGGCATCGGGTCCGAGAGCTGCCGCTGCCAGACGATCTTGCCGGTGCGGGCGTCCAGCACGTGGTACACCCCGACCTTCTGCCCGATCCCGACCAGCCGCCGCCCGCCCGCCGAGAACAGCGCGGGCGCCGCGCCGAGGTCGAAGTCCAGCGCGGTGCCCTCGGGCAGGTTCGGGCAGTACTTCTGGTCCTCGGGCGACGGGCTGCTGCACTCGCTGCGCCAGGTGTCGACGTCGGTCATCCGGCGCGTCCAGCGCGGACGGCCCGAGCGGGCGTCCAGCGCCAGCACCGAGTCGAAGTGGCCGCCGCTGCCGCTGTAGTTCTGCCCGGTGCCGACGTACAGGGTCCCGCTCGCCGGGTCGATCGCCGGGGTGCTCCACACCCCGCGCCGGACGGGACGTAGCGCGGCACGCCGTTCGGCCAGGTGCCGTCCTGGCGCGGCTCGGGAACGGTGTGGAACCGCCAGACCGGCTTGCCGGTGGCGGCGTCGAGCGCGTCGACGTGGCCGCGGAACGTGCAGCACGCGTGGTCCTTGCCGAGCAGGTTCTCGCCGCTGGACACCCCGACGTACACCCGCCCGCGGTACACGGTGGGGGAGCTGGTGACGATCGCGCTGACGGTCGTGTCGAGCCGCTGCGACCACGCGAGCGCCCCGGTCCGCTGGTCGACCGCGAACAGGTAGCCGCGCGAGTCGCCGAAGTACACCTTGCCGCCCGCCACCGCCGGGCCGTCCTGCACCTGCGCGCGGCCCGTGCCGACGGTGGACAGGTCGAACGACCACTTGGCCGCGCCGGTGCGCGCGTCGCGGGCGTGGAACAGCCCGTCCGGCGCGCCGAAGTAGACGGTGTCGCCGATGACCGCGGGCTGGCTGCGCGGCGTCCCGGCGTTCCTCGGGTAGCCGAACGCCCACTTCAGCTTGAGGCCGCCCACGTTCGCGGGGGTGATGTCCCGCTCCGCGCCGTTGTGCCGGGATCCGAGCGGATCCTTCTGCCAGGACGGCCAGTCGCCGTTCCGCCCGGCCGCGCCAGGCCCGGCGTCACCGTGCGCGGCGGTCCGTTGCGCGGGCGCGCCCGTGGTGGCCAGCGCGGGGGACGCGACGGCCAGGACCGCGGCGGCCAGGACCGCGCCCGTCCGCAGCGGGCGGGCTCGTCTGATCGGGAGCATCGTCGTTCTCCTTAGCCTCGCCGGTTGTCTCGGCGGCCGTCCTGCCGGCCGTCCGGCCGGGCGGCGCGGGCCGTCCGGGCGCGGAGCAGCCGGTCGCGCAGCGCGCCGGTGTTGCGCCTGCTGACCGTCAGCCGCGCGCCGCCGACCCGCAGCGTGCAGCGGCCCGCCTCGACGGCCAGTTCCTCGACGTGCGCGAGCGCGACCAGGTGCGACCGGTGGATCCGCACGAACCCCGCGTCCCGCCACGCCTCCTCCAGCGCCGCGAGCGAGATCCGCACGAGGTGGCTGCCCGACGGCGTGTGGAGCCGCGCGTAGTCGCCGTGCGCCTCGGCGTAGCGGACCTCGTCGCGCCGGACGAACCGGGTGACGCCGCCGACCCGCGCCGGAAGCACCTCGTACGGGTCGTGGCGGCGCGGCTCGACGCGGACGAACGCGACCACGATGGATTGCATGGCCTCATGGAAACCGGGGGGCACAGGGCCTTCAAGGGACCATTGGGACATCTGGCAGGCTCGGCCAGCCGCCCGGCAGCCGAGGCCAACCGACCGCCGGCGCCGGCGGGTCGCGGCCGGCGCCGGCGATCGGCGGCGGTCACCGGGTGAACGGGGCGTGCTCGTTCCAGAACCCGCAGTGGTGCTGGCGCGAGATCTCCCGGGTGAGCTGGCTGTCACCGGCGGGGACGAGCGACATCACGTCCGGGGCCGAACGGGTGAACCGCGGCCAGTACGGCGTGCCGTCCACGGTCGGGTCGCCGGTGCGGGCGAACCCCGTCCACTGGGCGGTGAGCTGGACCCCGAACGACCTCTGGTTGGGCGTCAGCTCGGGCCCGCCCGGGAACGGCGACAGGAACGGGCTCTCGCTGACGTGGTACGAGCCGTTCGGCTTCGTCGGGTCGAGGAAGAACATCGGCGGGGCGTCGGCGTTGTCGGTCTGGTAGGCGAACAGCGGAACGCCGCGCGCCGCGAGCCGCTGGTCGTTCAGCAGCGCCGGGCAGACCGAGTTGGAGTCGGCCACGATCGTCCGGTAGGCGATGAACGGCGACGGGTCGGGGAACCGGGCGAGCGGGTAGCGGGCGAACACCTCGGCCGCGAGCGGCCCGTACTGCTCGCGCACCAGCGCCTGGTACTCCGCGACCGTGTTCGCGGGCCTGAGCTGCACCTCGTCGCGGTCGACGCCGTGCATGAGGGTGACCTTGTTGACCTTCCCCTTCACGAACGCCTCGCCGGGCGCGAGGGTCAGCACCTCGCCGTCCACGATCGGGGCCTGGGTGCCCGGTCGGCGCCGATCCCGTTCCCGGCCTGCTCCAGGAGCCGCTGCGCCGGCACCGCGCGCAGGCAGGCCGCCGCGTCGGGGGCGTCGCCGCAGCCGACGGCGGCCGCGAAGCGCGCGCCGGCCGCCTCGGCCTCGACCGCCTCGGGCAGGTCGGCCTTGCAGTCCTGCGGCTGCCACTGGGTGTCCGCGCCGCGCAGCGAGTTGTACTCGCCGCTCTGCGCGATGCCCTTGCGGAACAGGCCCTTGGCGGTGGGGGAGACGCTGTTGGCGCACACGCTCGACCCGCCCGCGGACGCGCCGTAGATCGTCACGTTGCCGGGGTCGCCGCCGAAGGCCGCGATGTTGCGCCGGACCCACCGCAGGGCCGCCTGCTGGTCGCGCAGCGCGTAGTTGCCGGGGTGCGCGCCGAAGCCGCGGTGGGCGAGGAACCCGAAGATCCCGAGCCGGTACTGGACGCCGACGTGCACCACGCCGCCGTTCTTGACCAGGTGCGTACCGTCGGACGGCGCGCCGAGGCGGAACCCGCCGCCGTGCAGCTCGACCATCACCGGCAGCCCCTTCCCGCCCGATCCGGCCGCCGATTCGGGGCCACGACGCTGAGGCGCAGGCAGTCCTCGTTGGTCGAGCCGGGGCCGAGTCCCGGCGGCTGCGGGCAGGGGGCGCCGCGCTCGGTGGCCTGGAGGGGCTCGGTCCACGGGTCGTGCGGTCGGGGCGGCGCCCAGCGCAGCGCTCCCAGGGGCGGGGCCGCGTACGGGACGCCGAGCCAGGACCGGACGCCGCCGCCCGCCGTACCGCAGACCGGGCCCCGGTCCGTCCGCACCTCGGTCCCTTCGGCGCACGCGGGTGCCGCCCGCCCCTCCGCCTGCCGTACGGCGACCGCGCCTCCCGCCGGGGCCGACAGCCCGAGGGCCACCGCCACCGCCGCTCCGGTCGCCACTGCCAACGAACGCCATCTTCTGGGCTTCATCCCGACCGTCCCCTACCGGACGACAACAGAACCGGCATCCGAACCTAGGCCGGTCCCGCGCCCGCGTGTAGGAGCCCGGCCCCCGGTGCGGGGAGCGGCGGCGCGCGGACGCCCGCCGGTGCCGTCCCGTCGCTGAACGGCACCGCCGCCCGCACGTCCCCGGGCCGAGGACGCGCAGGGCCGCTCCGGAACGTTACGCGGGGGCGCCGAGCGGCGGGTGCTCGAGCACGCGCGGCTTGTACTCGACCAGCTGGATGCGGCCGTCGAAGGTCCGGTGCTCGATCATCTCCAGGGCGACGTCCGGGTAGCCGTCGTAGATGCGTTCCGCGCCCGTGGCCCCGGTGATCACCGGGAAGATCCCGACCCGGAAGCGGTCGACGAGCCCGGCCCGGAGCAGGGACCGGCACAGGCTGAGGCTGCCGATCGTGCTGAGGAGCCCCGTGCCGCTCTCCTTCATGGCGCGGACGGCCTCGACGGCGCCGTCGCGGACGAGCGTGGAGTTGGCCCACGTCAGCGGCTCTTCGAGCGAGGAGGAGAACACCACCTTGGACGCTCGCGTGAGCTCGTCGACGGACGCCTCCTCCTCGGCCCTGAACTCGTCCTGGCCGTCCGGGGCCTCGCCGGCGGCGAAGCCCGACATCAGGCGGTAGGTGTTCGCTCCCATGAGATAGGTGACCTCGGGCTGCTCACCGAGCCAAGCGAGGTACTCCGGACCCTCAAGGCCCCAGAACCCGGGCCAGCCCTCTCCCGACGCGTGGCCGTCGAGAGAGGTGATGAAGTCGACGAGAAGCTCTGACATGACGGTGTCCTTCCTCGGGTGCCGTGAGCTTGGACCGGCCGCGTGCCACGAACTCATCGGGTCCGTTCGGACGTTCTCGATGACGGGTCGGCCATGGGCCGGATCGGCGTCCCGGCCCGGCTCCGGCGGGCCGGGGCTGGCGGGCCGGGGCCGCTCAACCCAGCGTGACCTTCTTGGAGGCCGTGGCCTCGATGTCGCCTTCTCCGTCGCCGTCGTGGTTGTGCAGGCTCACGGTGGCGGTGGCCTTGTCGCCGCGTTTGATGATGGTGTGGTTTGCTGCCGGCCTTGATGTCGACGGTGTGGTTCGCGCCGTCGCAGGTGGCGTTGGCGGCGGCGCCGTTCGCCTCGCCCCAGCCGAACTTCAGGTCGGCGTCGAGGTTGCCGCCGGTGAAGCCGCTGCATCGGTAGGTGACGTTCACCAGGGCGCTTTTGGTCTTGCCCTCGGCGCGGGCGCTGTTGATGGTGATGGTGGCCGCGCGGGCCGTCCGCGCCGTCGCGCTCGCCGCCGCAGGAACGACCGCCGCCGCAGGAACGACCGCCAGAACGGCGAATGCGACGCCAACGGTGGTGAGGGCGGTGGCGTAGGCGCGCGGCCGTATGGGACGGCCCGATGCGGGGGTCACCGGGGGACCTGGACGCTGCCGCCGAACTCGAAGACGCGGGACTGGCCGGAAGGGACCTGGCCGAGGGTGTCGCCCTGGCAGTTGTCGCGTTGGAAGACGATGACGGGGGTGTCGGTGCGGTTGCCGACGGACAGCGGCCAGAAGTTGCCGGTGTAGCAGCCCCTGGCGGGGTCGGTGTACCTCTTGCCGCTGACGGTCAGGACGCCCCGGGCCGCCAGCGCCGGCGTGGTGGTGGTCAGGGTCAGGGCCGCGCTGGTGGCCAGGGCGGCCAGGGTGGTCGTGGTGCGTCGCATGAGCGTCTCCGTTCCTGGATGGGCTGCCGGAGACCATGAATATCACTGCATGCGATGCGATCGGCACTCTCTGTGGTGGCGTGGTCCTGTTGCCCGGTCGCCTGGTCGGCCGGTGGCGACAACGCAGAGGCCCGTCCGGGACGTCCCGGACGGGCCTCTGCGTGTGATGTTCGTCTCCCGCGTGCGCCGCGGCGGCGGGGCGTCGCGCTAGACCGCGAAGTCGAGCAGCGGGCGGGCGTTGCTCGGGTGCCGCAGCTTGGACAGCGACTCCTTCTCCAGCTGGCGGATCCGCTCGCGCGTCAGGCCGAGGGCCTTGCCGATCTCGTCCAGCGTGCGCGGCGTCCCGTCGTACAGCCCGAACCGCATGGCCATGATCTTGGCCTCGCGGGGGGACAGGATGTCCAGCGTGCGGCGGAGCTGGTCGGCCATGAGCTGCCGGTCGACGAGCTCGGACGCCTCGGGGCTGTCGGTGTCCTCGATCAGGTCGCCGATGCGGGTCTCGCCGTCCTCGCCGATCGTGGAGTCCAGGCTGATCGGCTGGCGGCTGGTGCGCAGCAGCTCGCGGACCTGCTCGGGGCTCTTGTCGAGCTCCACCGCGAGCTCCTCGGGGGTCGGCTCGCGGCCGAGCCGCTGGTGCATGTCGCGCTCGACGCGGCTGAGCTTGCTCAGCATCTCCAGCACGTGGACGGGCAGCCGGATGGTGCGCGCCGAGTCGGCGAAGCCGCGCTGGATGGCCTGGCGGATCCACCACATCGCGTACGTGGAGAACTTGTAGCCCTTGGCGTAGTCGAACTTCTCCACCGCGCGGATCAGCCCGAGGTTGCCCTCCTGGACGACGTCCAGCAGCGACAGCCCGCGGTCGGAGTACTTCTTGGCGACCGACACCACGAGCCGGAGGTTGGCCTCCAGCATGTGGGCCTTGGCGCGGCGGCCGTCGGCGGCGACCCACTCCAGGTCGGCGCGCCGGCGCGGCGTGAGCTTCTCGTTCTCCAGCTTGTACTCGGCGTACAGCCCGGCCTCGATGCGCTTGGCGAGGTCGACCTCCTGCTCGGCGGTGAGCAGCTGGCGCCGCCCGATCGCCTTGAGGTAGGTGTGGACCGAGTCGCCCATGGTCGTGGACTGGTCGTCCAGGTCGGCGGCGGTCTCGGTCTCGACCTCGGCGACCTCGAACGCGCCGTCCTCGGGGCCGTCCTGCGCGTCGCCGTCCGCGGCGGGGGAGCCGTCGGGGGAGGCGTCCTGGTCGGGGGCGGCCTTGACCGCGGTCTTCTTGGCGCCGCGCTTCTTGGCGGGGGCCTCGGCGTCGGCGGTCGCCTTGCCGCGGGCGCTCTTGGCGGTGGTCTTCTTCTTGCTCTTGGCGTCGTCCTCGCTGGCGAGGCTGATCCCGGCCTCGGAGAGCTCGCGCAGGATGGAGCGGCCCTGGGCGGGGCTGATCCCGGCCGCGTCGAAGGCCCTGCGCACCTCGTCGAGCGAGAGGTGTCCCTGGGCACGGCCACGCTCTAGGAGGTCGCCGAGAGCGGGGCTCGTCGACTCCGTGAGCGGGGTCTCAATGACGGTTCGTGGCATGCGGACACCCCTCTCCCTTCCGTGTGGGTGTGCGGCGCGGAGGCGGGTTCGCTGGTGACGCGCGCAATAGACGGAACGTCGCAGAACGCCCCCGTTGTTCCCGGCGGGCGGGATCGGACGCCTCGCCGCGCCCTCCGCCGCCGCCTCCCGGGTCCCGCGATCCCTTGCGGGGCAAGGGCGGAGCGTTCCCGGACCCGATTCTACCTTACTGTGTAAAGGCGCTGGGCCGGTGCCTTCACCACCAGCCCTGTTCTACCTCTGATCCGGACGAAGCGTACGCCCATACCGGGCGATCACGCGCCGCCGCAGTTCCGGATCGTCGCGGGGGACCGGCTCCAGGAACACCTCGTCGACCTCCTCGTGGGCGTCCCTCAGCTCCTGGGACATGCGGACGCAGGCGCGCTCGACGTCGCCGGAGGTGAGGGCGTCGCGGAAGTCCAGGCGGGCGCACACGAGGACGCGGTCGGTGCCGACGGTCATGGTGACGATGTCGACGACCCACTCGACCTCGGGGGCGGCGCCGAGCCGTTCGCGCAGGTCGGCGACCATCCGCGGGTCGGCCTGGTGGCCGATCAGCAGGTTGAGGTTGATCCGGCCGAGCATCAGCGCGACGGTGGTGAGCAGCACGCCGATCAGCATCGAGCCGACCCCGTCCCACAGCGGCGACCCGGTGAGCTGGTGCAGGCCCATGCCGGCGAACGCCAGCAGCAGCCCGATCAGCGCGGCCGAGTCCTCCAGCAGGACGCTGATCGAGGTGGGCTCGTCGGTGCGGCGGATGTAGGCGAGCAGCGGGAGGTCCTCCTCGCGGGCGGCGTCGCGGACCTGCCGGGCGGCCTGCTGCCAGGAGACCGCCTCCAGGACGAACGAGACCGCGAGCACCAGGTAGCCGATCAGCGGGTCGGTCTCCTCGGCGGGATGCCCGACGAGCGTCTCGACGCCCTGGTAGAAGGCGAACAGCGCGCCCATCCCGAAGATCGCGACGGCGACGAGGAGCGTCCAGATGTAGCGCTCCATGCCGTAGCCGAGGGGGTGGCGGCGGTCGGCGGGCCGGCCGCTGCGGCGCAGCCCGACCATGAGCAGGACCTCGTTGAAGGTGTCGGCGACCGAGTGCGCGGCCTCGGCGGCCATCGACGCCGACCCGGTGAGGACGGCCGCGACGATCTTCGCGACGGCGATCCCGAGGTTGGCGAGGAACGCCAGCACGACCGTCAGCGTGCCCTCCTGCTCCTGCACGCTGTCCCCGCCGCCGTCCGGGCCGTTCCCCCGGTCTCCGTGCTGCTCGTCGCCCATGATCGTCGTCCTCCCCGGGCGACCACCCTGTCATGCGGGCGACGGCGTACCGCCGGGCGCCCCGGCCCCGGCGCGGGCGGGCGGTGCGGCGGGTCAGCCCTGGCGGAGCAGGGTGCGGTCGGGCTTGCCGGAGGGCAGCAGCGGGATGGCCTCGACCAGGTCGAGCTCGTGCGGCGCGGCGTGGGCGGGCATGGTCGCGCGGACGAACGCGCGCAATTCGCGCAGGGCGGGCGGCTCGGCGGCGGACGCGGGGACGACGACGGCGGAGACCCGTTCGCCCCAGTCGGGGTCGGCGCGGCCGACGACGACCACGTCGCGGATCTTGGGGTGGCGGGACAGCGCGGCGGCGACCTCGCCCGCCACGACCTTCTCCCCGCCGGTGTTGATCACGTCGTCGATCCGGCCGCGGATCCGGAGCCGGCCGTCCTCGACGGCGCCGAGGTCCTGGGTGAGGTACCAGTCGCCGTCGCGGACGGCGGCGGTCGCGGCGGGGCGCAGCCGGTAGCCGGTGAACAGGACCGGCCCGGCGAGGCGGACCCGGCCCGCGGCGTCGACGTCCGCGCGGACGCCGTCGAGGGGGATCCCGTCGTAGGCGCAGCCGCCGCAGGTCTCGCTCATGCCGTAGGTGGTGAAGACCCGGCCGCCGCGGGCGCGGGCCTCGTCCAGCAGGTCCGGGGGAGCGGCGGCGCCGCCGAGCAGGATCGAGCGGTAGCGGGACAGGTCGGCGCCCGCGTCGAGGAGCCTGCGGAGCTGGGTGGGGACGACGGAGACGTGGTCGGCGTCGGCGGCGGCGGCCGCTCGGGCGTCGAAGCGGGGGTGGATGATCGGGGCGGTGCCGGCGACGAGGGAGCGGACCAGGACCTGGACGCCGGCGATGTGGCTGGTGGGCACGCAGCACAGCCAGCGGTCGCCGGGCCCGGCGCCGATCCGGTCGAGGGTCGCGGCGGCGGAGTGGCGCAGCGCGGCGGCGGACAGTTCGACGATCTTGGGGCTGCCGGTGGAGCCGGAGGTGCCGATCATGACGGCGGTGCCGGGGTCGGCGGGGATGCCCGCGATGGGGGCGCAGGCGCTGCGCGGGCGGCGCGGCTCGACGCCGTCCTCGGTCTCGACCGCGTGCGGGGCGAGCGCGTCGAGGAGGGCGTCGCGGGCCGGTGCGGGCAGGTCGGGGAGATGGGGCAGACGGCGGGGCCGCCGCCGTCGAGGGCGGCGGCGAGGGCGTCGTACAGGCGCGGGCCGGGCGGCAGGACCAGCGCGTGCACGCGCCGGTCGCCGACCGGGGCCCGGACGGCGGCCCGCTCCGGCCGGTCGGCGGCCCACTCGGGTTGATCGGGTTGATCGGGTTGATCGGTGACCCGGTCGGCGCGGGCGGCCCCCTTGAACATGTTTAAATCGTATCCGACCCCGCTGAACGCGTTCAAACCGGTGGGGCGGTTGAATGGGGGGCGACACCGCCGGGCCCGCCCGGCGGCGATCGGCCCGTACCCCCGCGGCAGGAGAGGAACACATGGTCTCGGAGCTGTTCGACGCGGACGCGTGGAAAGAGGTGGAGGGGTTCGGGTTCACCGACATCACCTACCACCGGGCCGTCGACCACGGGACGGTCCGGATCGCGTTCGACCGCCCGGAGGTCCGCAACGCGTTCCGTCCGCACACGGTGGACGAGCTGTACCGGGCGATGGACCACGCGCGGATGTCGTCCGACATCGGGTGCGTGCTGCTGACGGGGAACGGCCCGTCCCCAAGGACGGCGGCTGGGCGTTCTGCTCGGGCGGCGACCAGCGGATCCGGGGCCGCGACGGCTACCGGTACGCCGAGGGCGAGACGTCCGACACGATCGACCCGGCGCGGGCGGGGCGGCTGCACATCCTGGAGGTGCAGCGGCTGATCCG
Organism: Actinomadura sp. J1-007; assembly: GCF_009793335.1. Taxonomy (GTDB): domain Bacteria; phylum Actinomycetota; class Actinomycetes; order Streptosporangiales; family Streptosporangiaceae; genus Spirillospora; species Spirillospora yumaensis. The sequence continues at coordinate 1,509,250 of NZ_WING01000002.1, forward strand.
GTTCATGGGCAAGCCGGTGGTCTGCGTGGTGCCGGGCTGGGCGGCGGGCGGCGGGCACAGCCTGCACGTGGTGTGCGACCTGACGCTGGCGAGCCGCGAGCACGCGCGGTTCAAGCAGACCGACGCGGACGTGGCGAGCTTCGACGGCGGGTTCGGGTCGGCGTACCTGGCGCGGCAGGTGGGGCAGAAGTTCGCGCGGGAGATCTTCTTCCTGGGCGACACCTACGACGCCGAGGCCGCGCACCGGATGGGCATGGTCAACGCGGTCGTCCCGCACGCCGAGCTGGAGGCGACGGCGCTGGAGTGGGCCCGCAAGATCAACGGCAAGAGCCCGACGGCGCAGCGGATGCTGAAGTTCGCGTTCAACCTGGTGGACGACGGCATGGTGGGGCAGCAGGTGTTCGCGGGCGAGGCGACCAGGCTGGCGTACGGGACGGACGAGGCGGCCGAGGGCCGTGACGCGTTCCTGGAGAAGCGTGACCCCGATTGGTCGCGTTTCCCGTGGTATTACTGAGTGTTCGGACGTGCTGAGCGGTTCGATTCAGGGCAGCGGTTCGAGAGCAGGGCAGGGGGTCAGCGGGTGCGGGTCTACTCCATCCCGATGCGGGCGCGGTTCCGCGGTATCACGCAGCGGGAGGGTGTGCTCGTGCGGGGGCCGGCCGGCTGGGGCGAGTTCTCGCCGTTCGCCGAGTACGGTCCGGCCGAGTGCGCGCGCTGGCTCGCGGCGGCGCGGGAGGCCGCCTACGACGGGTGGCCCGACGCGGTCCGCGACCGGGTCCCGGTGAACGTGACGATCCCGGCGGTCGGTCCCGAGCGGGCGCACGCGATGACGCTGGCGTCGGGGTGCCGCACGGCGAAGGTGAAGGTGGCCGAGCGGGGCCAGGGCGACGCCGACGACATGGCGCGGGTCGAGGCGGTGCGCGACGCGATCGGGCCGGACGGCCGGGTGCGGGTGGACGTCAACGGCGGCTGGGACGTCGACCACGCGGCGCGGATGATCCGTTCGCTCGACCGGTTCGGGCTGGAGTACGCCGAGCAGCCGTGCGCGACGCTGGAGGAGCTGGCGCTGGTGCGGCGGCGGGTGGACGTGCCGATCGCGGCGGACGAGTCGATCCGGCGCGCCGAGGACCCGCTGCGGGTGCGGGCCGCGGGCGCGGCGGACGTGGCGGTGCTGAAGGCGCAGCCGCTCGGCGGGGTCCGCGAGGCGCTGAAGGTGGCCGAGGCGTGCGGGCTGCCGGTGGTGGTGTCGAGCGCGGTGGAGACGTCGGTGGGGCTCGCGGCGGGCGTGGCGCTGGCCGCGGCGCTGCCCGAGCTGCCGTACGCGTGCGGTCTCGGCACGCTGTCGCTGCTGGAGGGCGACGTCGTCGGCGACCCGCTGGCCCCGGTGGACGGGGAGATCGCGGTCCGGCGGCCCGAGGTGGACGAGGACGCGCTGCGGCGCTACGAGCTCCTCCCGGACGACGGGCCGGGGGACGGACCGGCCGCCGGCGGCGACGGGCCCGGCGGGGCGGCGTGGTGGCGGAGGCGGGTCGAGCTGGCTCAGGCCCGGATGGACGCGCCGCCGGTGATCGGGGCTCCGCGCTCATGAATCCCGCGACCGCGCTGGCGACCGTTCTGGTCGACGAGCTGCTGCGCTGCGGGATGACCGACGCGGTGCTGGCGCCGGGGTCGCGGTCGGCGCCGCTGGCGCTGGCGCTGCACGCGGCCGACCAGGCGGGCCGGGTGCGGCTGCACGTGCGGATCGACGAGCGTTCGGCGTCGTTCCTCGGGCTCGGGCTGGCGAAGCGCTCGGGGCGTCCGGTGGCGCTGGTGTGCACGTCGGGCACGGCGTCGGCGAACTTCCATCCGGCGGTGATCGAGGCGCACGAGTCGGGCGTCCCGCTGATCGTGCTGACCGCCGACCGGCCGCCGGAGCTGCGGCAGACGGGCGCCAACCAGACGATCGACCAGGTGAAGCTGTACGGGACGGCGGCGCGGTGGAGCACCGAGATCGGCGTCCCGGAGAACCGGCCGGGGATGGTGGCGTACTGGCGGTCGCTGGTGTCGCGGGCGTGGGGGCTGGCGCAGGCGCCGGTGCCGGGTCCGGTGCACCTGAACGCGGCGTTCCGCGAGCCGCTGATCCCGACGGCGACGAGACGTGGTGCGAGCCGCTGGACGGCGACGCGACGGGGGCGTGGACGAAGGTGCGGGCGGCGACGCCGGGCTCGGTGCTGCACGTCCCGCCGACGCGGCGCGGGGTCCTGGTGGTGGGCGACGGGGCGGTGAACGTCAAGCGGTACGTGGCGGCGGCGTCGATGGCGGGCTGGCCGGTGCTGGCGGAGCCGAACGGCAACGCCCGCTACGGCGACCACGCGCTGTCCTCGCACCATTTCCTGCTGGGGCTGCCGGAGTTCGTGGAGCCGCACCGGCCGGAGGTGGTGGTGACGCTCGGGAAGCCGGGGCTGTCGCGTCCGCTGCTGTCGCTGCTGCGGCGCGCCGAGGAGCACATCGTGCTGGCGCCGGACCTGGCGCACTGGCCCGATCCGGTGCGTTCGGCGACGCAGGTGGCGCAGGACGTGGAGATCCCGGTGGTGTCGGGCGACGACGCGTGGCTGAAGTCGTGGCGCGCGGCGGACCAGGCGGCCACGGCGGCGGTGGACGCGGTGCTGGACGCGGTGCCGGAGGTGTCGGAGCCGAGGCTGGCGCGCGACCTGGTGTCGGCGCTGCCGGGCGGGTCGCTGCTGTTCACGGCGGCGAGCATGCCGATCCGCGACCTGGACCAGGTGATGCGGCCCCGGCGCGGCATCCGGATCATGGCCAACCGGGGCGCGAGCGGGATCGACGGGCTGGTGTCGTCGGCGATGGGCGCGGCGCTGGCGCACAGCGGCCGGTCGTACGCGCTGCTGGGCGATCTGGCGTTCCTGCACGACCAGAACGGGCTGATCCTGGGGCCGGAGGACCGGCGCCCGGACCTGGCGATCGTGGTGGTGAACAACCAGGGCGGCGGGATCTTCTCGCTGCTGCCGCAGGCGGCGCTGCCGGGGCCGTTCGAGCGGGTGTTCGGGACGCCGCAGCAGGTCGATCTGGAGGCGGTGGCGGCGGCGCACCGGATCCCGTACCGGCGGCTGGACGCGGCGGCGGACCTGCCGAAGGTGATCGCGGGGGAGGGGCTGCGGATCGTGGAGGCGCGCACCGACCGCGACGCCAACGCGGTGCTGCACGCCGAGATGCGCAAGGCGGCGCACCGGGCGGTCCGCGAGCTGCTGTCCGCGCACTGACCGGACCCCGGCCGGGTGAGGGCCGGGATCCGGTGCCGCGCGGGCGGGTCAGTAGGTGGCGGCGGTCTCGGGTTCGGTCGCGTCCTCCTTCCCGTCTCCGGCGCGGAGGGCGGCGGCGCAGGCGAGGACGCCGAGCGCGGCGGCCATCATCAGCGCGCTGACCCACGCGGGGGAGCGGTAGCCGAGCCCGGCGCCGATCGCGAGGCCGCCGAGCCAGGGCCCGGCGGTGTTGCCGACGTTGAACGCGGCGGTGCTGAACCCGCCGGCGAGCGTCGGCGCGTCCGGGGCGAGGTAGAACGCCCGGGAGGTCAGCGCGGGCGCGATCCCGAACGCGATCATGCCCTGGGCGGGCACCAGCGCGAGCAGCGCGGCGGGGTGCGCGGCCGTGAGCGCCAGCACCGCCCATCCGGCCGCGAGGGCGGTCATCCCGCCCGCCAGCAGCGGCAGCGGACGGGCGTCGGCGATCCGCCCACCCGCGGTGATCCCGGCGAGCGCGCCCGTGCCGAACAGCACGAGCGCGGCGGGCACCCACCGGTCGCCGAGCCCGGCGACGTCGGTGACGAGCAGCGCCAGGTAGGTGAAGGTGCAGAACGTGGCGCCCTGCACGAGGGCGTTCATCCCGTACGCGGCGAGCAGCGGAGCGCGCGTCAGCGTCCGCAACTCGTCCCGGACGCTCCCGCTGCGCTCCGGGACGCGCTCGGCCCCGTCCGGCCCGTTCGCGGCGCTCTCGGGGCGCGGGGCGGGCATGGTGGCCAGGACGGCGGCGATGGCCGCCGCGGACAGCGCGGCGACGGCCCAGAACGCCGACCGCCAGCCCCACTGCTGCCCGAGGAGCGCCCCGCCGGGGACGCCCGCGACGCAGGCGAGGGTGACGCCGCCCACGACGACGGACATGGCGCGGGCCTTGAGGTGCGGGGCGACGGCGCCGATGGCGGCGGCGGACGCCACGGCCCAGAACCCGGCGTTGGCGAGGGCCGCGATGACGCGGGTGGCGAGCAGCACGGCGTACGAGCCGGTGAGGGCTCCGGCGACGTGGCAGGCGGCGAACGCCGCGAGGAACGCGACGAGCGACCGCCGGTGCGGCCACCGCCTGGCGAGGACGGCGAGGACCGGCGCCCCCGCCGCCATCCCGATGGCGAACATGGAGGTCAGCAGCCCGGCCCGGGGGACGGACACGTGCAGGTCGGCGGCGATCTCGGGCAGCAGCCCGGAGAGCATGAACTCCGAGGTGCCCTGGGCGAAGACGGCCAGGCCGAGGATGTAGACGAGCAGAGGCATGTCTGCGGCTTCCCGATGCGATGGAGACAGGGCATTGGGGCGGCCACGGGGGAGACCCCCTGGCGTGCGCCCCGCGATGCGGCTCCATCCGGCGGCCATGCCGGTACGTCCCTACGGCGCTCTCGACGGGGGAGAGGGGCGCAGGGGCGGCGGGCGATCGACCACCGGAGGACCGGTGGTCAGCCTCTTGACGACTCGGGCGCAGACATGATCACAGAGGCTAGCACCCGCCCCGCCCTGCCCTGCCCCGAAGCCGTTCAACCTTCAACTTACAACGTAAAGGCACGGGCTGTAGAGCATCCGCCCGATTGCACAGTCAAAAGCAAAAAACCGCACCCACAATCCAGGCGCAGAGCGAGCTGACGCGGGTCTCCGTTGGGGTGGGGGTCAGCCGATGAGGCGGTCGTGGAGGGCGGCGGTGTCCTCGTCGGTCCAGCCGTTGGCGGTGAGCCAGGCGAGGGCGCCGTCGTGCTCCTCGTCCATGCGGGTGAGGAACTTGTCCATGATCGATGCCTGGGGCCGGTGGCTGTCGGCGGGGCGCGAGTCGAGGTCGGCGGCGTAGGTGTCGCTGCCGCGCAGGCGGGCGAGGACCGCTTCGAGGCGTTCGCCGGTCGCGGCGTAGTCGGCGACGACGGCCTCGCGGGTGACGCCGACGGCCTCCAGGGCGAGGGCGCAGACGACTCCGGTGCGGTCCTTGCCCGCGGCGCAGTGCACGAGGGCGGCGCCGTCGGTGCGGGTCATGACGCGCAGGGCGGCCACGATCGAGTCGGCGCGGTCGCGGACGTAGCCGAGGTAGTGACCGATGGAGCGTTCGTGCTCGGGCTGGTCGGCGGCGCGGCCCTGCCAGGGCAGGACCTTGTCGATGTCGATCCGCCCGGACGCGTCCTCGGACGCGGCGTCGGGCGTGGCGGGTCCGCCGGCGGGAGGGGTGGGCCGGTCGGGGGTGTCGGCGGCGACGTCGGTGTGCCGGCCGCCTTCGGAGAACAGCGACAGGTGGTGCAGGGTGACGGTCGGGATGCGGGTGAGGGGGCCGGGTCCTTCGAGGCGGACCTCGGCGTCGCTGCGCAGGTCGATGACGTTCTTGAGTTCGTAGCCGTCCAGCAGGAGGCGGATGTCGGAGACGGTGAGGTCCTGGAGGTTGTCGGAGCGCAGGACGCGCCCGCGGCGGGTGGCGCGGCCGTCGGCGGTGGGGAGCCCGCCGAGGTCCCGGACATTGACCGCACCGTCCAACATGATCCACCGGCTGCTCTCGCTCATGACTTATGAGCCTATATGCCCCCCGTGCCCTTTCTGTGGCGCAGGGTCGGGTCTGCGGGGCCGGGCGGCGCGAAAGGGGAGGTAGCTCCACCACGAGTGGGGGGTTGGGGCCCATGTGCGGGGCCCTGCACACGGGCAGTGTTGGACGCGTCCACCGGAGGGACGACCGCCGGGGCCCGCGGATGAGACCTGCGAGCCACTCGGGGGTTGGCTCCGCAGCGTGGAGACCGGGCGAGCCCCGGCTCCGTAGCGTTCAGCCACAGAACACTCACGAACGGAGATTTCATGCCCGCGATCCTCGACGCGCCGCCCGGACGGACCGCCGCGCCCGCCCGTACCGCCAGTGACTTCACGCCGCTGGCCCGGCAGGTCCGCGAGAGCGGGCTGCTGGACCGGCGGATCGGCTACTACGTCCGGGCGATCGGGCTGAACCTGGGCGCCACGGCCGCGGTGTGGGCGGCGGTGGCGTGGTTCGGGGGGAGCTGGTGGGCGGTGCTGCTGGGCGTGCCGCTGGCGCTGCTGTCGGGGCGGACGGCGTTCCTCGGGCACGACGCGGGGCACCGGCAGATCGCGTCCTCGGCGAAGGCCAACCGGCGGCTCGGGCTGCTGCTGGGCAACCTGATGCTGGGCATGGGGTACGGGTGGTGGAACGACAAGCACAACCGGCACCACGCGAACCCGAACCACGTCGGCAAGGACCCGGACGTCGGCGAGGGCGTCCTGGTGTGGACGCGGGAGCAGGCGGAGAAGGCGCGGGCCGGGGGGTCTTCGCGTGGATCGGGCGGCACCAGGCGCGGCTGTTCTTCCCGCTGCTGCTGCTGGAGGGGCTGAACCTCCAGGTCAACAGCGTGCTGTACCTGCGGGGGCGGGCGCGGCGCGAGGTGCTGCTTGAGGGGACGCTGTTCGCGGTGCACGCGGTGGGGTATCTGGCGCTGGCGTTCTCGGTGCTGTCGCCGGGGAAGGCGGTCGTGCTGATCCTGCTGCACCAGGGGCTGTTCGGGGTGCATCTCGGGTCGGTGTTCGCGCCGAACCACAAGGGGATGATGATGCCGGCTCCGGGGGAGAAGTGGTGCCATCTGCGGCGGCAGGTGCTGACGTCGCGGAACGTGCGGGGCGGGCTGTTCACCGACTGGTTCACCGGGGGCTGAACTACCAGATCGAGCACCACCTGTTCCCGAGCCTGCCGCGGCCGAGCCTGCGGAAGGTGCAGCCGATGGTGCGCGAGCACTGCGCCCGGGTGGGGCTGCCGTACGCCGAGACGGGGATGGTGGAGTCGTACCGGCAGGCGCTGGCGCACATGCGCGAGGTGGGCGAGCCGTTGCGCGGCTGAGGTTTATGCTTGGCCGATCATGCCTGAGGGACACACGATCCACCGTCTGGCCGCCGAACACGACGCGTTGTTCGGCGGCCGTCGCGTTCGCGCGTCGAGTCCGCAGGGGCGGTTCGCGGAGGGGGCGGCGCGGCTGGACGGGCGGACGCTGCTGGAGGCGTCGGCGCACGGGAAGCATCTGCTGCTGCGGTTCGACGATGAGCGGCTGTTGCACGTTCATCTGGGGATCTACGGGAAGTTCGGGTTCGGGGCGGGGGCGGCTCCGGCGCCGACGGGTGCGGTGCGGTTGCGGTTGGAGACGGGCCCGGAGGCGGCGGGGGACGCCGCGGGGTACGCGGATCTGCGCGGGCCGAACGCGTGCGAGCTGCTGGAGCCGGGTGAGGTGAAGGTGCTGCGGGACCGGCTGGGGCCGGACCCGTTGCGGGCGGACGCCGATCCGGACGCGGCGTGGAGGCGGATCTCGCGGAGCCGTACGAGTGTGGCGGCGCTGCTGATGGATCAGGCGGTGGTGGCGGGGCCGGGGAACATCTACCGGGCCGAGGTGCTGTTCCGGCAGGGGGTGGATCCGCGGTTGCAGGGGCGTGCGCTGCCGCGGGAGCGGTGGGACGCGGTCTGGGCGGATCTGGTGGTGCTGATGGCGGAGGGTGTGCGGACGGGGCGGATCGACACGGTGCGTCCGGAGCACACGCCGGCGGCGATGGGCCGTCCGCCGCGTGTGGACGATCACGGTGGTGAGGTGTACGTGTACCGGCGGGCGGGGTTGCCGTGCCTGGTGTGCGGGACGGAGGTGCGCACGGAGGTGCTGGCGGGGCGGAACCTGTTCTGGTGCCCGCGCTGCCAGCCGCCGGCGCCCGCGTCGTCGCGCGCCCGCTGACGTTCCCGGGGGCGCTGACGTTCCGGGGGCGCTGTTCGGGTCGGCGGGTCCCGGGTGGGGTCGGGCGGGGTCACTCTCAGGGGTGAGGCGGACGAGGCGGTGGTACGGGTCCGTGCCGCAGGTGCGGGCGCGGGCGCGGGGCGGGGTGGTCAGCCGGCGCTGGTCGGCGAGTCGGACGGTTCAACGGGTTCGTTGGGTTCTTGGGGTTCTTTGGGGGCCGGGGCGCTGTCGCCGTTGGCGCTGCGGCCGGGTCCGCGCCGTTCCGTGCCGGACGTGGTGGGCGTGGCGGGTGTGGTCGGCGTGCCGGGTGTGGTAGCGGGGCGGGTGCGGCGGGCGCGGACGGTCTGGGCGAACGGTTCGGTGACGCGGGCGATGAGGGGCCCGGCGATCGCGAGGATGAGGACGTAGGCGGCGGCGAGGGGGCCGAGGCGCTGGTTGGTGCCCGCGGTGACGGCGAGTCCGGCGATGACGATGTTGAACTCGCCGCGGGGGATGAGGGCGGCTCCGGCGCGGAGCCGTCCGGTCACGGCGACGCCGGCGCGGCGTGCGGCGATCCAGCCGGTGCCGAGTTTGGTGGCGATGCCGGCGAGGGCCAGGAGCGCGGCGATGCCGAGGACGGGCGGGAGGTCGGCGGGGTCGGTGTGCAGGCCGAAGAAGACGAAGAAGACGGCGGCGAACAGGTCGCGCAGCGGGGTGAGGAGTTTCTGGGCGGTGTGGGCGAGGGGCCGGACAGGGCGATGCCGACGAGGAACGCGCCGACGGCGGCGGAGACCTGGAGCTGCTGGGCGATGCCGGCGACGAGGAGGGTGAGGCCGAGGACCTTGAGGAGGAGGACCTCCTCGCTGGGGCTGGCGACGAACCGTTCGACGAGGGCGCCGTGGCGCAGGGCGACGTAGAGGATGACGGCGATGGTGACGGCGGCGATGGCGAGGGCGGCGGCGCCGCCGAGCAGGCCGGCGCCGGCGAGGAGCGCGGTGAGGATGGGCAGGTAGGCGGCCATGGCGAGGTCCTCGAAGACCAGCACCGACAGCAGTGCGGGGGTCTCGCGGTTGCCGAGCCAGCCGAGGTCGCCGATGACCTTGGCGGTGATGCCGGAGGAGGTGACGTAGGTGATGCCGCCCATGGCGACGGCGGCGACGGGTCCCCAGCCGAGCAGGAGTGCGGCGAGGACGCCGGGCGAGGCGTTCAGGAGCATGTCGAGGACGCCGACGGGCGCGGAGGTGCGCAGGGTGCCGACGAGTTCGTCGGCGGTGTACTCCAGGCCGAGGGTGAACAGCAGGAGGATGACGCCGACCTCGGCGCCGATGGCGACGAAGTCCTCGCTGGCGCCGAGGGGCAGGATGCCGCCGGCGCCGAAGGCGAGGCCGGCGACGAGGTAGAGGGGGATGGGGAGATGGAGAAGCGGACGGACACGGCGCCGAGCAGGCCGAGGCCGAGGATGATGGAGCCGAGTTCGATCAGTTGGACCGCAGTGTGCATACGCGATCAGCCGTCGGCGAGGATCTGCGCGACGGCGGCGGTTCCCTCGCCGGTTCCGACGACGACGACGGTGTCGCCGGCGGCGAAGACGAAGTCGGGGCGGGGGCTGGCGTGGACCTGGCCGGAGCGGACGACGGCGACGATGGAGGCGCCGCTGCGGGTGCGGGCCTGGGTGTCGCCGAGGGGGCGTCCGTCGTAGGGGGAGCCGGGGGCGATGGCGAGCTGTTCGGTGACGAGCCCTTCGACCTGGCGCTGGAGTTCGGCGAGGTGCTCGACGATGCGGGCGGTGCCGAGGAACTCGGCGATGGCGTTGGCCTCCTCGGCCGACAGGGCGACGGTGACCACGCAGGTGTCGGGGTCTTCCTTGTCGTAGACGACCAGGTCGCGGCGGCCGTTGCGGTGGGAGATGACCCCGATCTGGCGGCCTCGGCCGGTGGTCAGCACGTGCTGTAGGCCGATGCCGGGCAGCGCGGTCCGCTCGACGTCCACGGTCGTTCGTCCTCCGGGTCGTTGGGTTTCTTCGGGTCTTCGGGTCTTCGGGTGTTGGCGCGTGACGCTCGGCCGTCCCGCCGTTCGGACGTGCGGGTGGGGCGTCCGGGCGGACATGATCGCAGATGGGAGCGGTGTTCTCGAACGCGGCGCGCAGCGGGCGTCCAGCGGGTTCGCGGCGGGTGTGCGGCGCGTGTGCGGCGGGGGCGCGGGCGGCGTGCAGGGCGCGTGCAGGATGTGTTCAGGACGCGCGCAGAGTGCGCGCAGTGCGTACGGGTGCGGACGGGTGTGTCGGGGGGGGCGGGAGTGGGGTCAGGGGACGCGGGCGACTCCGGCGAGGGCGCGCCAGGGGGCGACGGGGACGCGTTCGGAGGGGCGCCAGTCCTGGACGTCCACGATTCCCGGTTCGACGGTGTCCAGGCCGTCGAACATGGCCTCGATTGGACGACCGGGTCGGAGTCGACGTAGACGACGCGGGCCCCGGGGGCGCTGCGCTGGGCGATCTCGTGGACGTTGTCGGCGGTCGGCAGGCCGGACCCGATGTCGAGGAACCGTTCGATCCCGGCGTCCTCGGCGAGGAACCGGACGGCGCGGCGCAGGAACGCCCTGTTCTGCACGGCGAGGTCGCGGACCTCGGGGCCATCCGCAGGAGGCTCTCCGCGGCCTGCCGGTCGACGGCGTAGTTGTCGCGGCCGCCCAGGAGGTAGTCGTAGGTGCGTGCCGGCGAGGGCCAGATGACGTCCATGCCGGGCGGGGTCCTCGGATCGTCTTGAGACACGGATCCGATCATTGCACCCCTGGGCGGTGCTCCGCGAGGCCGGTGGGGCGTGTCGGGCATTGACCGCGGACCTGACCGTTCCGGGCGTTCCGGTCCAGGTCACGGCATGCGCGTCGGGTCCCGTACGCGCCTCTGGAGCCCGTCCGTGCCCTTGGGGAAGGGGGTGGGGCCGCCGCCCGCGACCAAGATCACGATTTGGGTTCGGCTCGGGTCCGGCTGGGGCACGGCCCGCGCTCGGGCGCGGTCCGGGCTGGGCTCAGCCTTCGAGGGCGTGGCGCATGGCGCGGAACTTGGTCTGGGCCTCCACGAGTTCGGCGGCCGGGTCGGAGTCGGCGACGATCCCGCATCCGGCGAACAGCCGCGCGCGCGTCCCGTCGAGCTCGGCGCAGCGCAGCGCGATGCCCCACTCGCCGTCGCCGCGGGCGTCGATCCAGCCGACCGGGCCGGCGTAGCGTCCGCGGTCCATGCCCTCCAGTTCGCGGATCAGGTCCATCGCCACGTCGGTGGGCGTGCCGCCGACCGCGGGCGTGGGGTGCAGCGCCGCGACCACGTCCAGGACCGAGCGCTCCTCCAGCAGCCGTCCCCGCACGGGGGAGGCCAGGTGCATCAGGTTGGCCAGGCGCAGCAGTTCGGGCTCGGCGGGCACCTCCAGTTCCGCGCACAGCGGGGCGAGGGCGTCGCGGACCATCTCGGCGGCGTAGGCGTGCTCCTGGCGGTCCTTGGCGGAGGCGAACAGCCGGGCGGCGCGGTCGCGGTCGTCGGCGTCGTCGGTGCCGCGGGCGGTGGTGCCCGCGAGGACCAGGGAGCCGATCCGCCCGCCCGTGCGGCGGATCAGCAGTTCGGGGGTCGCGCCGACCAGGCCCGCGTGGGCGAAGGTGTAGCAGCCGGGGTAGCGGTCGGCGAGGCGGCGCAGCAGCACCCGCGCGTCGATGGGCTCGGCGGCGTGCGCGTACAGGTCGCGGGCCAGGACGACCTTGCCGAGCCGTCCCCCGCGGATCCGTTCGACCGCCGCGCCGACGGCGTTCTGCCAGCCGGGGCGGTGAGGGCGCCGTCGCTCCAGCTCAGCCGTTCGGGGCGCGGGGGTCGCGGACGATCGACAGGGGCTCGTCGGGTTCGCCGACGGTCGTCAGCCACGCCTGCCCGTCCCGGCGGCCGAGGATCCGGCGCGGGACGATCAGCACCGAGTCCGGTGATTTCGGGTCGAATCCGAATCCGCCGAACGCGACCGGGCCCGAGCCGGGGACGCCCACCGGGTCGTCGATCCGCGCCGAGCCGAACAGCTCGCGCAGCCACCGGTCGGCGGCGGCGAACCGTCCGGCGCCGCCGGGCACGTGCAGCCGGGCGGCCTCGCCCCAGCCGACCAGGCCCTCGCCGTGCCGGACCCAGGCCAGCGCGGACGGGTGGGGGAGACGGGAGATCAGGTCGCCGGGGTCGGCGACCCGCACGGTTCGCACGACCAGGCGGTCGGGTGCGGTCACGGCCAGCTTCACGTGAGCCACTGTACGGGAGAATTGAACCTGTTCAAACAGTCGGGGTCCCGGCTCCCGATGAGGCGTCCGCCACACCCGGGCCCCCGGACGGGCCGGCCGCCCGGGCGCCCCGTCCGGCCTACCGTTCCCCGTCCCGGCGCGCCTCAACGTCCGGCCGCAGGCGATGTCCGGACGCATCCGAACGTACGGGCGCGGACCCGCGGACCGGGCGCCGGGGCAACGGAGCGCGGCCCGCGACGGAGCGTTCCGTCGCGGGCCGCGCGCACGGGCCGCCGGGGCCGGTCAGGCCGAACGGCCGCGTTCCGAGCCGACCAGCTTCCACGCCGCCGGCAGCAGGCCCGCCGCCAGCAGCACCTTCAGGCCGTCGCCCGCGAGGAACGGCGTCACGCCCAGTTCCAGCGCCCGGCCGAAGCCGACGTGCAGCGACGCCATCAGGTACGGGACGCCCGCCGCGTACATCAGCGCCGTCCCGACCAGCATCGTCCCGACCGTCCGCGCCGGGGTCCGGTCGCCGCCCCGCTCGGCCAGCCGCCCGACCACCGCGGCCGCCACCACGAACCCGGCCACGTACCCCAGCGACGGCGCGCCCGTGCCCGACGCGCCGTCCACGAACCACGGCATCCCCGCCATGCCCGCCAGCAGGTAGATCACCATTCCGAGCGCCGCGCGGCCCCCGCCGAGCGCCGCGCCGGCCAGCAGCACCGCGAACGGCTGGCCCGACACCGGCACCGGCGTGCCCGGCAGCGGCACCGAGACCTGCGCGGCGACCCCGACGAACACGGCCGCGCCGACGACCAGCGCCGCGTCGCGGGCCAGCGACCCGGGGAGCAGATCGCCCAGAACGGCCGAACGCCGCCGGGCAGCATGAGCAGTAGCCACGAATCCTCCTAAAGATCCTCTCTAGCCCAGAAACCTAGCGAATCGCTCCAGACGCACGGATCGCGCGGTCGCCCCAAGCCCACCCACCGCTCCGAGCCGCCACGGGCTTCGGCCCCGCCGACCACCGCCGGACGCCCGCCGCTCCGTCCGGGGAGCCGTCCGGGAGCCGCTCGGGGACGTCCGTTCAGGGGCGGGGGAGGGAGGCGAGGTAGACCACGTCCGGCTCCCCGCGGGGGACCTCCACCGGTACGGCCCCGACCCGCCCGAAGCGGCCGCGGAGCAGTTCCTCGAACACCGGCGCGGCCCCCGCGCTCCACACCGCCAGCACGCCGCCCGACGCGAGCCGCCGCCCCACCAGCGCCAGCCCCGACTCCCCGTACAGGCGCGCGTTCCCGGGCGTGACCGTCCACTCCGGCCCGTTGTCGATGTCGAGGCACACCACGTCGAACGCCCCGCCCGCGCCCGGGGGCGCCGGGTCCGCGCCGTCCGGCTCGGGGGCGCGTTCCAGCCAGGCCACCAGGTCGGCGCACACCACCGACACGCGGGGGTCCTCCAGCGCCCCTTCGGAGTACGGGCGCAGGAACGTGTCGTGCCAGGCGATCACCGCCGGTTCCCGTTCGACCACCGTCACCGCCGCGACCTCCGGCAGCCGCACCGCCTCGGCCAGCGAGAACCCGACCCCGAGCCCCCCGACCAGCACCCGAAGCCCGCCCGGACCCGCGCCGGCCCCGGCGCTCGCGCCGCCCGGTCCCCGAGCGGCGGGGGAGGTGAGCCACTGGACGGCCGTACGGACCAGCAGCCGCTCGGATTCGCCGTTGCGGGTGTCCATCAGGAACACCCCGTTGCTGATGATCTCGAAGTCGGCGCCGGCGCGCCGCAGCGCCAGCTCCCCGCCGTGCCCCTCGGCACGCTCCACCACCACCGCCGGCTCCTCGGCGCCCGGAAGAACTCGCATCCCCCGACCCTAACCACCCCGGACCCCGCCCGGTCCGGACTTCTCACCGCGCCCGCGCCCGGCCCGCCGTCCGCGAGGGGCGCGGCGCGATCTTGGGTCTGGGCGGCGGGGGCGTTGCCGCTACGGTGCCGGGCATGGCCGAGCACGGACTGCTGAGCGGACGCCGGATCCTGGTCGTGGGCGCCGGGACCGCCCCCAGCGACGACCCCGACCCGCCCGTCGGCAACGGCCGCGCCATCGCGGTCGCCGCCGCCCGCGAGGGCGCCGGGGTCGCCTGCGCCGACCTCGACGCCTCCGCCGCGTCCGCCACCGCCGACTGGATCGCGCGCGAGGGCGGCGCCGCGCACGCCCTCACCGCCGACGCCGCCGACCCCGGCGCGGTCGAACGGATGGTCGCGTCCGCCGCCGAGGCCCTCGGCGGGCTGGACGGCGTGGTGTTCAACGCCGGGATCGGCTCCGGCTACGGGCTGGAGGGAACGGGCGTCGAGGACTGGGACCGCGTCCTGCGCCTCAACCTGCGCGGCCCGTTCATGGTCGGCAAGGCGGCGCTGCCGCTGCTGGACGACGGCGCCGCGCTGGTGTTCATCGGGTCCCTGGCCGGGACCAAGCCCGGCAGCCGCTCGCCGTCGTACGACGCGTCCAAGGCGGGCCTGACCGGGCTGGTCCGCCACATCGCCGCCGAGGGCGCCGCGCGCGGCGTCCGCGCCAACGTCGTCGCGCCGGGCCTCATCGACACCGTCATGGGCCGCGCCGCGTCCGCCGGGAACGCCGACCGCGACCGCGTCGCCCGCCTCATCCCCATGCACCGGCAGGGCACCGCGTGGGAGGTCGCCGACGCCGCGGTGTTCCTGCTGTCGTCCCGCGCCGGGTACATCACCGGGCAGGTCCTGCACGTCGACGGCGGCCTGTCCACCCTGCGCTGAACGCCCCGGCCCCCGCCGGGGGCGGGCCGGCGGGGGCAAATCTTACGAGTCCCGTACGAGACGGGCCCCGGGAGGCGTCGCGGCCGTTCGGGGGGCGTCCCGCGGCCTACGTTCGGTCGCATGCGAGTACTGCTCACCGGCTCCGCCGGATTCATCGGGTCGCACATCGCCGAGGCCCTGACCGCCGCCGGGCACCAGGTCAGGGAACTGGACCTCGCCGCCCCCGACCGCTCCGACGTCCGCGACGCCGGACGCGTCGCCGACCTGCTGTGCGGCATCGACGCCGTCTGCCACCAGGCCGCCATGGTCGGCCTCGGCGTCGACGTGCACGACCTGCCCGACTACGCCTCGGTCAACGTGCACGGAACCGCCGTCCTGCTGGCGGAGATGGCCCGCGCCGGCGTCGGCGCGCTCGTCCTGGCGTCCTCCATGGTCGTGTACGGGGAGGGCGCCTACACCTGCCCCGAGCACGGCCCCGTACGCCCCGGGCCCCGCCCCGAGGACGCCCTGCGGGCCGGACGGTACGAACCCGGCTGCCCCACCTGCGGGCGGCCCCTCGCCCCGGGCGCCGTCGCCGAGGACGCCGCCCCCGACCCCCGCAACGCCTACGCCGACACCAAACTCGCCCAGGAACACCTCGCCGCGTCCTGGGCGAGGACGACCGGCGCGACGGTCACCGCCCTGCGCTACCACAACGTCTACGGGCCGCGGATGCCGCGCGACACCCCGTACGCCGGAGTCGCCGCGCTGTTCCGGTCGCGGCTGGCGCGCGGCGAGGCCCCGCTGGTGTTCGAGGACGGCCGGCAGCGCCGCGACTTCGTGCACGTCCGCGACGTCGCCCGCGCCAACGTCCTCGCCCTCGAACACGCCCACGACGGCCCCGGCCGCGGCGGCCCGCGGGCGTACAACATCGCCTCGGGCGAGCCCCGCACGATCGGGGACCTCGCCGCCGCCCTCGCCCTCGCCCACGGCGGACCCGAACCCCGCGTCACCGGCGGCTACCGGCTCGGCGACGTGCGGCACATCGTCGCCGCCCCGACCGGGCCCGCCGCGAACTGGGCTTCTGCGCCTCCGTCGCGTTCGCCGACGGGATGGCCGAGTTCGCCGCGGCGCCCGTCACCGGTTCGTAAGGGTCGTCCGACCGTCACCGAAAGTAGCGTCAGCACCGTGATCGACGTAGTCCTTCCCTGCCTCGACGAGGCCGAGGCGCTGCCCTGGGTCCTGTCCCGCATGCCCGCCGGCTACCGGCCCCTCGTGGTCGACAACGCCTCCACCGACGACTCCGCGCGGGTCGCCGCCAAACACGGCGCCCGGGTCGTCCCCGCCACCCAGCGCGGCTTCGGCGCCGCCTGCCACGCGGGCCTGCTCGCCGCCCGCACCGAGGTCGTGTGCGTGATGGACGCCGACGCCTCCCTCGACCCCGCCGACCTCCCCCGCCTGGTCGCCGCCCTCCCCACCCCCGCCGCCGGACCGGCCCCCGGCGCTGTGCCCACCCCGGCCTCCGATCCGGCGCTCGGCACGGTCTCCGATCCGTTCCCCGGCACGGCGCTCGGACCGGTGCTCGGACCGGCGGTCGCACCCTCCGACGGGACGGCCTTCGGCGCGGGGCGCGGGACGGTTCCGGGGCTGGTGCTCGGACGGCGCCGCCCCGTCGGGCGCGGCGCGTGGCCGCCGCACGCCCGCCTCGGCAACGCCGTCCTGGCCCGGTCCCTCAACCGCCGCGCCGGAACCCGCCTGCGCGACCTCGGCCCGATGCGCGCCGCGCGCCGCGCCGACCTGCTGGACCTGGACCTGGCCGACCGCCGCTTCGGCTACCCGCTGGAGATGGTGCTGCGCGCCGCCCTCGCGGGCTGGCGCGTCACCGAGCTCGACGTGGCGTACCGGCCGCGCACCGGCGCGTCCAAGGTCACCGGCACCGTCGGCGGCACCGTCCGCGCCGTCCGCGACATGCGCCGCGTCCTCGCCCGGGTCGCCCCATGACCCCCGCGAACACCCCGGACACCCCGGCCGGTACGGGCGCGGGGCGCGGCGGGGGCGGCGGGGACCTGTGCGACCTGATCGTGATCGCCAAGGAGCCGGTGCCCGGACGGGTCAAGACCCGCCTCACCCCGCCCTACACCCCCGAGCAGGCCGCGCTGCTCGCCGAGGCCGCGCTCACCGACACCCTCGACACGGCGGTCGCGGCGCGCACCGTCCGGCGGCGCACGCTCGCCCTGGCCGGACGCCCCGGGCCGTGGCTGCCGCCGGGGTTCGCCGTCGTCCCCCAGCGCGGCGACGGCCTGGACGAACGGATCGCCGCCGCGTTCGACGACGCCCACCGCGCCGCCGAGCATGCCGCCGGCCCCCGCCCCCTCGTCCTCATCGGCATGGACACCCCGCAGCTCACCCCCGCCCTCCTGGACGGCGCCGCCCGCGCCCTGACCGGAAGCGACGCGGTGATCGGGCCCGCCTCCGACGGCGGGTTCTGGCTGCTCGGCCTGCGGCGGCCCGACGCCGCGCTGCTGCGCGGGGTGCCGATGTCGCGGCCCGACACCGGGCACCTCCAGCTCGGCCGCCTGCGCGCCGCCGGGCTGACCGTCGCGATCCTGCCCGAGCTCACCGACGTCGACACCGCCGAGGACGCCGCCGCCGTCGCCGCGTCCGCCCCGACGGCCGCTTCGCCTTCGCCCTGCGCGCCCTGCACACCACGCCCCGCGCCTCCCGGCGCGCCGTGGCCGCGGTCGCGCCTCCCGGCGGGCGGGGCGGCGCGCTGCGGGAGGCGACCGCGTGATCGGCGAACTGTACGAGGAGGCGCTGCAAGGCCGTTCCGCCGTCGAGATCGAGGACGCGCAGGGACACCGCCGCCCCCTGCCCGTGGGGGACTGGCTGGCGCTCCGCCCCGGCGACACCGGCCTGCTCGACCGGTGCGACGGCCCCACCCTGGACGTCGGGTCCGGCCCCGGGCGGCTGACGGTCGCGCTCGCCGGACGCGGCGTCCCCGTCCTCGGCATCGACATCGCCCCCTACGCCGTCGCACTCACCCGCGCGGCGGGCGGCCCGGCGCTGGTCCGCGACGTGTTCGGCCGCGTGCCGGGCGCGGGCCGCTGGCGCACCGTCCTGCTCGCCGACGGCAACATCGGCATCGGCGGCGACCCCGCCGCGCTGCTGCGCCGCGTCCGCGCACTCACCGCGCCCGGCGGACGCGCCCTGGTCGAGGTCGAACCGCCCGGCGCCGCGACCGGCACCGGGCCGCTGCGGCTGCGCGCGCCCGGCGCGGTCGGCGCCTGGTTCGCGTGGGCGCGGGTGTCGGCCGACGCCGTCCCCGCCATCGCCGCCGCGACCGCGGCCACCACCGCCGACCTGTGGGGGGAGGCCGGCCGATGGTTCGCCGACCTGCGCTTCTGAACGGCCCCGCCCGGCCGCCCGGTCCCGCGGCGCTCCAGCGCCGGTTCACCAGCCCCCTGCACGGCGAACGCACGGCGTCCTGGCTCGGGATCTGGCTCGGCGCCGCGTTCACCACCGCGTTCGTCACCGGCCTGATCAGCCACTTCATGCAGCATCCGCCCGGCTGGGCGGACTGGCCGCCGCGGCCGGCCGGCCTGTACCGGGTCACGCAGGGCCTGCACGTGATCGGCGGGCTGGCGGCCGTGCCGCCGCTGCTCGCCAAACTCTGGACCGTCTACCCCGAGCTGCTGCGCTGGCCCCCCGTACGGTCCGCCGGGCACGCCCTCACCCGCGCGCTGACGTTCGCGCTGGTCGCCGGCGCGCTGTTCCAGGTCCTCACCGGCGTGCTGAACATCGCCTACTGGTACCCGTTCCCGTTCTTCTTCCCCACCGCGCACTACTGGACCTCCTACGTGCTGGCCGGCGCGATGCTCGTCCACCTCGCCCACCAATGGCCGAAAGCGCGCCGCACCGTGATGACCCGCCCCCGCGACGCCGTCCCCGCCGAACCCCCCGCCGACACCACCGCCCGGCGGGCGTTCCTCGCGACGGTCACCGCGGCCGCCGGCGCCGTCACCCTCACCACCGCCGGCGAGACGTTCACCCCCCTGGCGCGGCTCGCGGTCCTCGCGCCCCGCCGCCCCGGCAACGGACCGCAGCGGCTGCCCGTCAACAAGTCCGCCGTCGCCGCCGGCGTCACCGCCGCCGCCCGCGACCCCCGCTGGCGCCTCACCGTCACCGGCGACGTCGACCACGAGGTGGCCCTCACCCTCGCGGACCTGCACGCCATGCCCGCCCACCGGGCCCGGCTCCCGATCGCCTGCGTCGAAGGCTGGAGCGCCGAGGCGACCTGGCACGGCGTACGGCTCCGCGACGTCCTGCGGCTCGCCGGGACCCCCGACGACGCCCGCGTACGGGTCGAGTCCCTGGAACCCGCCGGCCCGTACCGCACCTCCCTCGTCGCGCCGCCCCACTGGCACGACCCGCTGACCCTGCTCGCCTACGGGGTGAACGGCGCGCCGCTCCACCCCGACCACGGCCACCCCTGCCGCCTCATCGCCCCCAACCGCCCCGGCGTCATGCAGACCAAATGGGTGCACCGCCTGGTGGTCCTGCCATGACCCGCCCCACCACCCGCACCCGCGGCGGGCGGCACGGCGCGGGCCGCGCGGCGGGGCGCGTCCGCGCCGCGGGGGAGAGGGCCGCCGCCGCGAAAGGCCGCCTGACCGTCGCCCTCGCCGGCCTCGCCCTGATGGGCTTCGGCGCGCACGGCCTCGCCACGCACCTGGACCTGCCCGGATGGGCCGTCTGGTTCGCCGGCGCCGCCATCGCCCACGACGGCGTCCTGGCCCCGGCCGTCCTCGCCGCCGGACTCGCCACCACCCGCCTGCGCCCCCCGTACCGGCGGATCGTCCAGGCCGCCCTCCTGACCGGCGGAACCCTCACCCTGGTCTCCCTCCCGCTCGTCCTCGGATACGGACGCCGCGCCGACACCCCCTCCCGCCTCCCCCTCCCGTACGGCCGCAACCTGCTGATCATCCTCGCCGCCGTCACCACCATCGCCGCGCTGACCGCCGCCGCCCACGCCCTCGCCCGCCACCACACCACCCGCCGCCGCACCCACCGCCGCGCCGCCCGCCGCGCGACGGCGAAGGGAGGCACCCGGCGATGACGGCCCCCCACCCCGACCCCAACGACCCCGACCACGCCCTGCGCGAACCCGCACCCGAACCTCCGCCCGAACCCGCGCCCGAAACCCACCCCGGCGAGCCGAACGGGGCCCCGGCCCCGAGACCGCCGGGACCGGGAGGGCGGACGCTCCGACGGGCGCCGCGCACCAGACCGCGGCCGTACCGGGACGCGCGGGCGCGGCGGATGGATCGCCGTCGCGGTGTGGGCCGCGGGGATCGCCGCGGTGTTCGCGGTCGGCTGGTGGCTGCGCCGCGCAGGAATCGCCACCGAGGACCGGCTCCCGCCCCTGCACGCCGAACTCCGCGCACCCACCTGGCGGATCCTGCCCGCCGCCTGCACCGCCGCCCTCGCCGTGGCCGCGCTGCCCCCGCTGGCGGCACGGCTGCCCTGGAGGCTCCTCCCGGCCGCCGGATGGGCGTGCTCGGCCGCGTGGGCGGTCGCGCTGGCCGCCGCCGACGGGCTCGGCGCCCTCGCCCGTCCGTTCGACGCCCCCACCGAGTACGCCGCCGGCCTGCCCGCCGTACGGCCCGACCCCGCCGAATGGCTCCGCACGTTCACCGAACGCCTCGGCGGCTACCCCACCCACGTGCGCGGCCACCCCCCGCTC
Organism: Actinomadura sp. J1-007; assembly: GCF_009793335.1. Taxonomy (GTDB): domain Bacteria; phylum Actinomycetota; class Actinomycetes; order Streptosporangiales; family Streptosporangiaceae; genus Spirillospora; species Spirillospora yumaensis. Next base: position 1,529,961 of record NZ_WING01000002.1, read on the forward strand.
CCCACTCTGGTCGTGTGGGCGCTGGAAGCCGCCGGGTTCGGCGGCACCGGCTGGGCCGCCGCGTTCGTGATCGCCGCCGGGACCTCGTCGGTCGCCGCGATCACGATCACCCTGCGGCGCCTCGCCGGCGAGGACACCGCCCGCCGCGCCCTCCCGTACCTGGTGCTGGCCCCGGCCGCCCTGTGGATCGCGACCACGATGGACGCGTTCTTCCTCGGCGTCGCCGCCTGGGCACCGCCCTCCTCGCCCTCACCGCCCGCCCCCGACGCCGCGCCGACAGGTCCTTCGCCGCGGCCGGTCCCGCCTCCGGTCGGCTTCCCGCGGTCGCGGCCGGGGGCGCGGCCCTCGGGGGCGGGCTGCTGCTCGGGGCGCTGCCCTACCTCAACTACGGGATGCTGCCGTTCGGGGCCGTTCCCCTGGCGGTGCTGCTGATGGCACGGCCCCGATGGCGGACGCTGGCGCTGCTGGCGTGCGGGCTGGCCGTCGTCCCGGCGGCGTTCACCCTCACCGGGTTCTGGTGGCCGGACGGTGTGCGCGCCACGCTCGACACCTACCTGGTCAGCCGCGGCTCGGCGCAGCGGTCCTACGCCTACTTCCTGTTCGGCGACCTGGCCGTGCTGGGGCTGCTCACCGGGCCCGCGGTCGCCCACGCGCTGCCCGACCTGCTGCGCACCCTGCGGCGCGGCGCCCGCGCACCGTCCGCGATCCCCGCCGGGACGCTGCTCGCCGCGGCGGCGCTGCTGGGCACGCTCGTCCTGGACGCCTCAGGGGTGACACGCGGCGAGGTCGAACGGATCTGGATCCCGTACGCGATGTGGATCGTCGTGGCCGCCGCCCCCCACCGCCCGCCCGCCCGGACCTGGCTCGCCGCGCAGGCGCTCACCGCGCTCGCCGTCCAGGCGCTCGTCCTGTCGGAATGGTGAGCCGCGCCCCGGACCCGCTCCGGCTACGCTGGCCACTCGCGTTGTCGGGGAACGGGCGCCCAAGGAGCCGACGGTGGGCATCGACTGGATCCGGATGCGGCCGCGGCCCGCCGTGCCCCGCGCCGTACTGGAGGCCCTGGTCCACGACCAGGCCGCCCGGTACGCCGGCGGCGGACGGCTGCCCGGCGACCTCCACCACCTGACCGCCCCACCGCCCCCCACCGCGCACGACGCGCCCGGCGCGGACGGGGCCAGCGGCGCGGACGGCAGGGACCCGCTGTGGGACCACGTCGAGATCGACCCGGGACCCGACAGCGCCCGCCGCGTCAACACCGTCGGCCTGAGCCCCGTCCTGCCCGCCGAATGGCGGCTCGCCGCCTACCGCACCCACCTGCCCGACGAACTCCCCGGCCGCCTGCGCCGCTGGACCGAGCACCTCGCCGCCGTACGCGACGGACGGCACCGCCCGTACCTGCGCGCCTGGTACGCCCACAGCACCGCCCGGACCCTCGCGCACGAATGGGAACCCCTGCGCCAACGCGCCCTGACCGCACGCGGCAGCGCCGACGAGTGGGCGGCGCGCCCCGAACTGGTCGAGATCCGCGACCGCGTCCTCACCGAACCGCCACCGCCCACCCCGCCCGCCCCGTCCTGGCCCGCCACCCCCGCGCACCGCCCCGAGACCGCGGGCACCCCGTACGGGGCGGACGGCTCGTACGGGGCGGAGGGCGCCGCGGCGCGGACCGTCGACGCCGCCCCCTACGCCCGCCTCGCCCGCGAGTGGAACCGCCGCGTCCCCCACGGGCAGAAGGTCCGCGTGACGCTGCCGCCCGACTTCGAGGAGTTCCTCGCCGCCGCCGTGGACGACCCGTGGCTCGACGACTGCCTGCGCTGGCTCCGCGCGGCCGTCCGCGACGGCCACGGCCTCCTCCTCAGGTGACCACCCCACCCCACGCACCCGCCTGACCTGCGGAAAGACCGGTCCCAGAAAAAAGTCGGAGAAAAATCGGCGGCGATGTCGAATCGGCGACCGCCCGTGCGACGCGTCAGCAGAAGGCAACGACCCGGCACGGAAGGAACGCCACCATGACCGCCACCACGCACACCACCGCCACCCCCACCGCCGGCACCTCCGCCTCCTCCAACCGCACCGCGCGGCGGGTGCTGTGGGCGGCGCAGATCCTGCTGGCGGCGTTCCTGCTCATCGGGTCGGCCATGCCGAAGTTCGCCGGGCAGAAGGACGCGATCGAGACGTTCAACCAGATCGGCTGGGGCCAGTGGCTCCGGTACGTGACCGGCGCCGCCGAGGCGGCCGGGGCGATCGGCCTGCTGATCCCGCGGCTCGCCGGCGTCGCCGCGACCGCCCTCATCGGCCTCATGGCCGGCGCCGCGCTCACCCAGATCCTCGTGCTGGAACCCGCCTGGGCGGCGCTGCCCGCCGCGTTCGCCGCCGTGTTCGCGCTCATCGCCCGCGACCGCCGCGCCGAGACCCGCGCCCTCCTCCGCACCCTCAAGCGCTGACCCCCGCGCGGAGCCAACGCGCACGGCAGGACGGACGCGCACGGCAGAACGGACGGGAACGGCCCGCGCAGGACGCGCGGGCCGTCCCCGTTAGGGTCGGGCGCATGGCGGAGACGATCGAGGCGGTCATCGAGGCGCGCGGCGTCGGCGTCGAGCTCGGCGGCGCGCCGATCCTGCGCGCGGTGGACCTGACCGCGGCCCCCGGCGACCTCGTCGCGGTCGTCGGCCCGAACGGCGTCGGCAAGAGCACCCTGCTGCGCTGCCTGGCCGGGCTCCAGCGCGCGGACGGGCGGATCGGCGTGTTCGGCCGGGCGCCCGCCGACGAACCCGGGTTCTGGCGCGACGTCGTCCTGGTCGCCGACGAACCCTCCTGGTACCCCGGGCTCAGCACCCGCGAACACCTGGAACTGATGCGCGCCGTCCACGGGCCCGCCCGGATGGACGCCGCCGCGGCGCTGGAGCTGTTCGAGCTCACCGGGCGGGCCGACCTGGCGCCGCTCTCCCTGTCGACCGGGCAGCGCCAGCGGCTGTCGCTGGCCATGGCCCTGCTGCGGCCGAGCCGCCTGCTCCTGCTCGACGAGCCCGAACGCGGCCTGGACGCCGCGTTCCGCACCCGGCTCGCCGACCTCCTCACCCGGTACGCGGCCGACGGCGGCACGGTGGTGATGGCCACCCACGACCCCCGCCTCGCCGAGGCCACCGGCGCCCGCGTCCTCACCCTGGAGCCCGCATGACCCCGCGGACCGCCCCACCGGCCCCCCACCCCCACCCGGTCCGGGTCCTGGTCCCAGCGCTGGCGGCGCTCGCGGGCCCGACGTCGGTGTCGGGGTGGCGGCGGTGCGGGGGCTGGTGCGGTCGCGGCGGCGGGAACGGACCTGGACCGACCGGTACACGATCCTGTTCGGGGCCGCGGTGGCGTTCGTGCTGGCCGCGCCCGCGGCCGGGCGGGCGGTGGGCGCGGTCCCCGGCGCGGCGGACCCGGCGCGGGCGGGCGCGGGACTCGCCCTGATCGCGCTGCTGGTCGCCGGGGCGCTGGCAGCGGCGCGGGCGTTCGGGCCGGTGGCGTTGTCACCGGCGGACGCGGCGTGGCTGCTGCTGTCGCCGCTGCCGCGCCGCGCGGTACTGCGCCGCAGCGCGCTGATCCTGCTGGCGGTGTCCGCGGTGGCCGGCGTGGCGCTCGGGGTGGCGCTGCTCGCCGCGCTCGGCGCGCCCGACCACGCCACGCTGCGGCTGCTGGCCGCGCTGGCGGTGGGCGCCGCCACGGCGGTCGGCGGGACGTCGGCGGCCGTGCTGGCGCAGGCGTCGCACCGGTGGGACGCCTGGCTGCTGGCCGCGATCGGCGTCGCGCTGGCCGCCGCGGCCCTCGCCGCGGTCACGAGCATGGGACCCGGCCGCCACCTCACCACCGCCATCGCCGCCGCGCCCGTCCCGGCATGGCTCGCCGCCGCGTCCGCGTCGGCGGCCGCCGCCGCGGTCGCCGCACGCGCCTGGACGGCGCTCGGCCGCATCCCCGCGCGGGTCCTGCTGGACGCCTCCACCCGTTCCGGCAACGCCACCGCCGCCGCGCTCAACCTGGACCCCGCGACGCTGACCTGGATCGCCGAGGACGCCCGCTGGCGGGGCCGCCGCCTGCGCTCCCGCCCCTGGCCCGCCGCGTTCGGCCCCGTGCGCGTGCGCGGCGCCCTCGCGGTGGCCTGGCAGGAATGGCGCAGGCTGTCGCGCCGTCCCGTCCGCCTGGCCCTGCTCGCCGCCGCCTGCGCCGTCCCCGCCCTGACCGCCCGCGCGTTCGCCCCCCACGCGCACGCCGTCCCCGCCGCGGCGGTCGCGGTCCTCGCCGCCGGAGCCCTGGCCGCCGCGGCCGCGGCCACCACCGGCGCGCGGCGCGACGCCGACGACCCCGCACTGGCCCGCCTGACCCGAGCGCCCCGCCGCGCCGTCCTCGCCGCCCGCGCCCTCCTGCCCGCCCTGCTCGGCGGCGCCTGGCTGACCCTCGCGCTCACCGCGCTGAACGCCGCCGGAGCGCTCCCGCCCGGCCCCTGGTGGCCGTTCGGCGCCCTGTGCGCGCCCGCACTCGCCGCCGGAGCCCTGCGGATGGCGCGGCGCCGCCCCGTCGACCACGCCCTGCCCGTGCTCCTGAGCCCGATCGGCTCCCTGCCCACCGGCCCCCTGCTGTGGGCTTTGACCGGCGCCGACCTCGCCGCGCTCGGCTGCGCCCCCGCCCTCCAAGCCCTGGCGGACGGCCCGTCCCCGTCCCTCGCCGCCGCCCAGGCCGCCACCGGCGCCCTCACCCTGACCGCCTACCTCACCCTCAACCCCCGCCCCTGACCCCCGGGTCCCCTCCACCCCGCGGCCCGGCGGGGGGGACGGGCGGTACGGGCCGTACGGCCCCGTGCGCGCCGTGTCAGGTGGCGAGGGCGGCGGGGTGGCGGGCCGGGACGCGGGGCGGGGCGGTGGGCGGAGGCCAGGTGATCAGGACGTGGCCCCAGGTGAGGCCCGCGCCGAAGCCGGCCAGCAGCACCAGCTCGCCCGGCTCGACGCCGCGGGTGCGCACGGCGCGGTCCAGCGCGTACGGCAGGCTCGCGGCGCCGATGTTGCCGACCTCGTGCCCGGCGATGGCGAGCTGGGACGGGTCCAGGCCCGCGTCCGCGGCGAGGGAGGCGACCAGCCGCGGGTTCGGCTGGTGCGGGACGACCAGCGCCAGGTCCGACGGCTTGATCCCGGCCGCGTCCGCCGCCTCGGCGACCAGCCGGGGAAGATGTCGGCGATGAAGTCGCGCACCGCGCGGCCGTCCATGTGGATGGTGTGCCCGAGCCCGGCCAGCGTGCCCGCGCTCGCGGGCGCGCGGCTGCCGCCCGCCGGGATGAGCACGTCGCCCGCGCGCGAGCCGTCCGACCCGAGCGCGACCGTCCCGATCCCGTACGGGGCGGGCGCCGGCCCGACCACCGCCGCCGAGGCGCCGTCGCCGAACAGCGCCGCGGTCGCCCGGTCCCGGCCGTTGAGGAACCTGGAGTAGACCTCCACGCCGATCACCAGCGCGTACGGGGACCCGCCGCGCTGGGTGGACAGCCAGCCGACCGCCGCCTGGAGCCCGTACACGAACCCGGTGCAGGCGGCGGCGACGTCGAACGCGGCGGCCCGCCGCGCGCCGATCAGCGCCTGCACCCGGCACGCCGTGGACGGGCCGAGCTCGTCGGGGTGGAGGTGCCGAGGACGATCAGCCCGAGGTCGGCCGGCCGCAGCCCGGCCCGTTCCAGCGCGTCCCGGGCGGCCCCGGCGGCCAGGTCCGAGGCGGCCTGCCCGGCCGCCGCGACGTGCCGGTGCCGGATCCCGGTGCGCGCCTCGATCCAGCCCGGGTCCAGGCCCATCGCGCGCGAGAGGTCCTCGCTGCCGACGCGGCGGCCGGGCAGGTACGCCCCGGTCCCGCGGATCGCCCATCGCCGCCCGTCGAACGACTGCTCGGTCATGCGTCGCTCCCCACCCCCCGGCGGCGCCGGCCGGCGCCCGGGGGTGCTCGTTCCCGTTCCCCGGCCCGCCGGGCCGGGGCGTGTGGCCGTCGGGCCTGGTCCGGCGCTGTATCGCCACGGATGGTTGCCAGACCGATCCCTTGAGCGAATAATCCCATTTCATGACTTTTTATCCATAACGTTCGGTAAAGCGGGCTTTGTCGGTTAAGGAAAGTGAGCCTTCCGTCGAGGTAAGGAGACCCGCGTGCCCGTACCCGCCCCCTGGCCCCAGGACATCGGGCCCGACGACGCCTGCGCCTTCCTGTTCCCCGGGACGGGCTCGGCGGCACCCCCGACCTGCGGACGCTGACCGCGGCCGGGCCCGCGGCCCGCCGCCTCGCCGCCGACGTCGCCGACGCCGTCCAGGAGGGACTGCCGCCCGCCGCGCCCCCGCTGCGCGACCTGCTGCTGGAACGGCCCGCCCGCTACCGCGAGGCCGCCCGCGCGCCCGGCGTCGCCCAGCTCGCCTCCTACACCGCCTCGGTCGCCGTGGACCGCGTCCTGCGCGCCTCCGGCGTCACCCCCGCGTACGCGGTCGGGCAGAGCTTCGGAGAGATCGCCGCCCTGGTCTGCGCCGGCGCGTTCACCGTCACCGACGGCGCCCGCATGGCCGCCGCCCTGGTCGAGGTCCTCGCCCGCCGCGGCCGCGGCGGCGGCATGGGCCTGCTGGAGGCCGGCGAGGACGCCGCCCGCGACCGCATCCGCCGCGCCGCCGAACCCGACGTCGTCGTCGCCTGCCTCAACGCCCCCGCCGCCACCGTGATCAGCGGACCCGACGGCCCCCTCGAACACGTCCTGCGGACCGCCCGCGCCACCGGCGTGCGCGCCGTCCGCCTCGCCGTGCCCTACCTGGCGCACCACCCGGCGATGAGCGGCGCCGACGACGAGTGGTACGAACTGATCCGCCCCCTCCCGCAGCGCCCCCTCGAACTGCCCGTGCACTCCCCGGTCCGCGGCCGCGCCTACCGCGACGACGACGACCTGCACCGCGCCCTCGCCGACTGCATCGTCAGACCCGTACGCCTCCCCGCCACCCTGCGCGCCGTCCGCGCCGCCGGCGCCACCGCGTTCGCCGAAGCGGGCGCCGGCGACGCGCTCTGCCAATGCGCCCGCCTCACCCTCCCCGGCACCCGCACCCTCGCACCCCTGCGCGCCCCCACCCGGGACCGTTCCCGGAGACTCTCAAACCCCGCCCACCGCACCCCCTCCGCCGCAGCCGCCCCGCTCACCGGCCCGGACGGCGATGGCAACGCTCACCACACCCCGCCCACCCCCGCGAACACCCCGACCGCCTCCCGGCCGGACCCTCGGACGGACGGCCCAGCGGACGGCCGCACGACCAGCCGCGCGGACGCCCACACGGGCCGCACCCCGGACGGCCAAGCGAACCGCGGCCCGGACCAACGCCTGAGGGGAGCATCGTGATGAACGGCCACACCCCCAACGCCCCCGAACCCGCAACCGGCCCCAGCGACGCCACCCCGCCACCGGACGAGACAACGAACCGCCCACAGGACCGCCCACCGGCACAGACACCGGCTCAGGCACCGGACCGGGCACGGCAGGGGATAGCGCACAGGCCGACGGATCGGGGACCGGGCCTGCGACGGCCGGTGGCGGCGGCGGGGGCGCGCAGCGGCCGGCGGCGGGGCGGCGGATCCGGAATTGCTGGAGTTCGTGCGCGGGACGCGCTCGACGCCAAGACGCGGCTGCGCGTCGCCGACGCCGTCCCGCCCGGCTTCTTCTCCTACCCGGGCGGGCTCACCGCGCGCGAGCACCAGGCCCTCACCTACGCCCGGCTGCGCCGCGCCGGGCTCGCCGCCCGCCCGCCCCGAACTGCTGGACGACCCGCCCGCCCTGTGCGCGCTGCTGGACCGCGCCGCAATCGCCGACCCCGCCCTGTTCCACGTCATGCTGCTGCACTACACCCTCGCGCTCGGGCCGATCCTGCGGTTCGGCGCGGACCGGGAAGGGCCGCGCGAGGCACGGGACGCGCTGGAGACGATGGCCTCGTTCGGCACCCTGCTGATGACCGAGGCCGGACGCAGCAACAGCCACCTGTCGCCCCGCACCATCGCCCGCCACGACCCCGGGACCGGCGGGTTCGTCCTCACCACCCCCGACGCCGAGGCCGCCAAGTTCCCCACCAACACCGCGCACCCGCAGGTCCCCAAGACCGCCGCGGTGTACGCGACGCTCGTCCACGGCGGCAGCGAACGCGGCGTGTTCGTGTTCGTGGTGCCGCTGCGCGGCGAGAACGGACGGATCCCGCAGGGCGTCCGGATCACCCCCGCGCCCGAGACCACCGGCCTCCAGGTCGACTACGCGGCCGTCCGGCTCGACGGCCTGTGGGTCCCCCGCGAGGCGTGGCTGCGCGACGGCGCCCGCATCGGCGAGGACGGCTCGTTCCACGACCCCGCCGGCGGCCCGGCGCAGCGCCTGACCCGCTCCATGGCCGTCGCGCCCGCGGTGTGGCGCGCCGTCGTCTCCGCCTCCGCCGCGATCACCCGCGCGTCCGCCGGCGTGCTGCTCGCCCACTCGACCGGCCGCACCACCCTCGGCCGCCTCGCGCCCCGCCGCCTGCTGACCGACTACCGCAACCAGAACGAGGCGGTCCTCGGCGCGCTCGCCTCCGCGTACGCGCTGACCGCCGTCGCCGGACACGCCAAGTCCCGCCGCGCCGCCCCGCCGCCCGCGACCGGGACCGGCGGCCCCGCGACCGCGTGGGCGCCCTGGTCCGCCGTCGACCGCGACCTCGCGCTGCTCAAGGCCGCCGCCACCGCCCAGGCCCACGACACCGTGTCCCGCTGCCGCACGCACAGCGGCGCGCCCGGCTTCGCCGCGACCGACCGGCTGAACGCCTACCGCGGCCTCGCCCACGCCTACACCAGCGCCGGCGGCGACAACGAGCTGATCCTGTTCGACACCGCCCGCGCCATGGCCGACCTGGACGGCTACCAGCCGCCCCCGCCCCCGCCCGCGGCCGGGCCGCCCGACGGCGGCGACCTCGCCTCGCCCCGCGTCTGGCTGCACCTGGCCCGCGACTGCGAACGCCGGATGCGCGACCGCCTGGCCGAACGCGTCGCCGCCGCCCGCGCCCGCGGCCACGACCCGTTCACCGCCTGGAACGACAACCTGGCCCTGGCCACCCGCACCGCTACCGCCTGCGCCGACCGCACCGTCCTGGAGATCCTCACCGCCGCCCACGACACCGGCCCCGCGCTCCTGCGCCCCGCCCTGCGCCTGCACGCCCTCGGCTGGCTGGACCGCCGCGCCGGGAACCTGCTGAACGAGGGCGTCGTCCCGCCCGGCGTCCTCGACGAGGTGTGGGCCCTGCGCCGCGCCGTCTGCGACGAGCTCACCCCCCACGCCGCCGCCCTGGCCGCCGCGTTCGAACTCCCCACCGACATCACCGCCGCCCCCACCGCCTTCCTCACCACCCCGCCCCCGACCCCTCTGGTGGTCCGTCCGGCAGCCCGTCCGCGGGCGATCCGTCCGCCGGCGGTCCGTTCGGCACGCCGCCCGCATGACGGCACCGGCGACGCGCCCCTGACCCCGGGGCCCGTCCCGGCTCGTCCTCGCCCGCCCCGGTGGCGCGTCCTGGCGAACGCCCCGGCCCCGCGACCGTCGTACGCGACCCGCCCCACGCAGCCCCCGAAGGCCCCTGGAAGGCCCTTCAAACGTCCGCCCCTGGGGGTATGTGGGGTGTTTTGCGCGGCGGAGCCGCACGCCACGCCCGTACTTTCACAAGGAGCTGGGGAACCAGTGCAAGATGGCTACCGTTCTCGTTACAGACCGCGCGGGCACAGGAGCCCGCTCGGAGGTCGATACGGAGGTAGACACAGTGGGAGTCAGTCTGAGCAAGGGCGGCAACGTCTCGTTGACCAAGGAGGCTCCCGGACTGACCGCGGTGGTGGTGGGTCTGGGCTGGGACGTGCGGACCACGACCGGAACGGACTTCGACCTGGACGCCAGCGCCCTGCTGTGCTCGGCGGAGAACAAGGTGCGGTCGGACCAGGACTTCGTGTTCTTCAACAACCTGAAGAGCCCCGACGGGTCCGTCGAGCACACCGGCGACAACCTCACCGGTGAGGGCGAGGGCGACGACGAGCAGATCAAGGTGAACCTCGCGACGGTCCCCGCCGACGTCGCCAAGATCGTGTTCCCGGTGTCGATCTACGACGCCGACGGCCGCCAGCAGAGCTTCGGCCAGGTCCGCAACGCGTTCATCCGCGTCGTCAACCAGGCCGACAACAGCGAGCTCGCCCGCTACGACCTGTCCGAGGACGCCTCGACCGAGACCGCCATGGTCTTCGGCGAGCTGTACCGCAACGGCGCGGAGTGGAAGTTCCGCGCGGTCGGCCAGGGCTACGCCTCGGGCCTGTCGGGCATCGCGTCCGACTTCGGGGTGAACGTCTGACCGACCGGTCCCGCTCCGAGGACCGGTTCCGCAGACGGAACGGGCGGGCGGCCCGCGCATGACGCGCGGGCCGCCCGCCCTTTTCCGCACCCGCACCCGTTCGCCGTTCCCGTTCGCCGCCCGCGCGGCACGGCACCGCGTTCGTCCGCACGCCACCGCACCACGCCCGCGGGCCACCGCTCTGCGACCGCACGGCCTTGCACGACGTCCGCACGGCATTACTACGCGCCCTCGCGCCTCGCGCCTTGGCGCTTCGCTTGGCGCGGTCGGCGTCTCAGGTCGGATCAGGGCAGGGGGACGACGGCGAGGGCCTCGACCTCGATGAGCAGGTCGTCGCGGACCAGCCGGGACACCTCCACCAGCGTGCTGGCCGGTTCGACGCCCCGCGGCAGCATCGCGTCGCGCACCGCGCGGACCACGCCGACCTGATCCGCGTCCCGCAGGAAGTAGCCCAGGCGGATCACGTGCTCCCACCCGGCGGACGCGGCGTCCAGCGCGGCGCCGAGATTGGTGAACACCTGCCGCGTCTGCGCCTCCAGGTCTCCCGGGCCGACGAGCTCGCCGCGCCCGTCCAGCGCGATCTGGCCGCTGACGACGACGAGCCGTCCGGGAACGTCCACGGAGACGACATGGCTGTAGCCGGGCCGGGCGCGAGGCCCGGCGCGGCGATCCGGCGGACGCCGCCGCCGCGTGAGTGCTGGTCGGTCATGTGATCAACGTAGCGCCGGACACGGACGGCCAGATCATCCGGCCGGCACGGGACGGCTCGTTCATCCCGCCCGCGTGGAACGGCCCGGTCATCCGGTCGGCGCGGGGCGGCGCGTCATGCACCACGCGTGCGGGCCGCCGTCGGGCACGTCCGCCTCGCCGGTGACCTCGAACCCGTGGTGGGCGTAGAAGCGCACGTTGCGTTCGTCGGCGGTCTCCAGGTAGGCGGCGGACCCCTCCGCGTCGGCCTCGGCCAGCCCCGGGCGCAGGACCGCGGCGCCGAGGCCCCGGCCCTGATGCTCGGGACGCACCCCGATCGTCGCCAGGAACCAGCTCGGCGCGGACGGCCGGTACGGCGCGACGGCCTGCTCGGCGGCGACCGCGTGCGCCGCCCGGTCGCCGTAGTAGGCGTCCAGCTCCGGCGCGGTGAACAACTCGGCCGGAACGCGCGTCGCAGGCGTCGTCCACACCGCGACGGCGGCGATCCCGTCCGGCGCGCCGGGGGACTCGGCGACCCAGACGCGGCCGTAGGGCAGGCCGATCCGTTCGGTGAAGTAGAGCTGGAGGCAGCGAACGCGGTTGGTGTGGCCGTCGGCCGCGACGGTCCAGCGCATCCACGGGTAGTCGTGGAACGCGGCGGCGAGCGTGTCGGCGATGGCGGGCAGGTCGTCCGGGGTGGCGAGCCGTACGGCGGAGTCGTTCTCGATCATCGATGGCCAGGGTATGCACACCCGCCCACCCCACGCCAACACGCTCCCTCCCCGGACACCGCCCCTCGTCAACGTCACGCGCTCGCAGTCACCCACGGGTCGCCGCCCCTCGGCCGCAGCCCCTCGGCCACCGGCCCTCGGCCACCGGCCTTCGGTGCTCGCCCTTCAACCGCCGCGCCCCGGCACCGTCACCGGGTTACCGCTGTCCCGGGCACCGTCACCGGGACGCCGCGGCCCCCCAGGTGTCGCCGCTGGCGCTGGCGGCGATGGGGGCGGGGGTGGGGTCAGGTGAGGAGTTCGGTGCGCAGGCGGGTCTTCAGGAGTTTGCCGCTCGGGTTGCGCGGCAGCTCCTCGTCGCGGAACCACAGGTGGGCGGGGACCTTGAACGCGGCGATCCGCTCGGCGAGGAACGCGCGCAGCCCGTCCGGCCCGGCCGCCGCGCCGGGGCGCAGGCGGACGACGGCGCCGACCTCCTCGCCCAGCACCTCGTGCGGGACGCCGATGACCGCGCAGTCCAGCACGTCCGGATGCTCGTAGAGGGCCGCCTCGACCTCGGCGCAGTAGACGTTCTCGCCGCCGCGGATCAGCATGTCCTTGGCCCGGTCGACGATGTAGACGAACCCGTCGGCGTCCACCCGCGCCAGGTCCCCGCTGCGGAACCAGCCGTCCCGGAACGCCCGCGCGGTCGCCTCCGGATTGTTCCAGTAGCCCTTGATGACGTTCGGCCCTTGATCAGCAGCTCGCCGACCTCCCCGGCGGGCAACTCGCCGCCGTCCGGGCCGACGACCCGCACGTCGCAGACCGCGACGGGCGGGCCCACGCTGTCGGGACGCTCCAGGTAGTTGACCCCCGCGTTGTAGGTGGTGACCGAGGAGGTCTCGGTGAGCCCGTAGCCGTTGCCGGCCACCCGCTCCGGCAGCCGCTCGGTGATCGTGCCGAGCAGCCTCGGCGGCGCGGGCGCGCCGCCGTAGCTGACGCCGGTGAGGCTGGAGGTGTCGTACTCGGCGAACCGCGGATGGGTGAGCGCCTGCCACGCCATGCTCGGCACGCCGCCGAACGAGGTGACCCGCTCGCGCTGGATCAGCTCCAGGGCCCGTTCGGCGTCCCACTTGCGCATCAGCACGATCGTGCCGCCCTGCAAGGCGCTGGACACCAGCGCCGAGTGGCAGCCGGTGGCGTGGAAGAACGGCACGCTGAGCAACGTGACCCGCCGCGCCGCCGCCGCTGCCCGCTCCGGATCGCCGCCCGCCCGCACGTCCGCCGACACCAGCCCGTAGGCGAGGCTGACCGGGTTGGTGGTGATGTTGCGATGGGTGCCCAGCGCCCCCTTGGCGCGCCCCGTCGTACCGGAGGTGTAGAAGATCGTGGCGTCGTCGTCCGGCTCCAACGGCACGTCCGGCAGGACCGGCTCGCCCCCCGCCCGGACGTCCCCGAGCACGTCCTCGTAGGCGTCCACACCCGCAGGCCCCGCTTTGCCCTTCCCCGGACGCGCGTCCGCCGCTCCGCGGCCCGCGTCCGCCGGTCCGCTGCCCGCGCCGCCCGTCCGCGCTGCTTCGGTGCCCGCGCCGGCCGCTCCGCCGCCCGCACCCGGCGGTGCGGCGTTGGCGCCGGCCGGTTCGCCGCGCACGACGATGACCGGGATGCCGAGGCCGGGAAGCGCCGCCGCGAGGCGTTCCGCGCGCTCGGCGTCGGCGACCAGGACCCTGGCGCCGCTGTCGCGCAGCCCGTACTCCAGTTCGGCGGCGCTCCACCAGGCGTTGAGCGGCACCGCCACCGCGCCCGCGACGGCCGCGCCGAAGAACGCCACCGGCCACTCCGGATAGTTGCGCATCGCGATCGCGACCCGGTCGCCCTTGACGATCCCGTACCGCTCGACCAGCGCACGGGCGAACGCGGCGGCCTGCGCGAAATGCTCGGCGAACGACACCCGCTCGCCCTCGTACACGAGGAACGGCGCGTCCCCGTACCCGGCCGACTGCTCCAGGACGGCCCGCAGTGTGGGCGGGGCGTGCTTCCAGACGCGGGTCCGCACCCCGCGCACGTCGATCTCGTCCATCTCGAAGGGCAGGCCGGGCGCGGTGATCGCGGCCCGGACCTCGGCGACGCTCCGCATGCGCACCTCCGGCGATCCCGGCGGCGCCGCGCTCCCGCGCCCGTACACCGAACGAGGTTCGGCCCGCCCTGCCCGAATCTACGATCCCTCCGGATCCCCGGTCAACGCCCACCCACCACTCGCCTCGGTGGTTTCCGCGGTTCCCTCCTACCCCGCTGCACCGTTGTCCGTGGGGTCCTTGTGCCTCCCGCGCGCGCTTCGCCGCCCCTGCTCCTTTGCCCGCCGCCCGCATTCTTGCCCTGCGCCGCGTCCGCCCGGTGGGGTCCGCCTGGTGCGTCCATCCGTGCGGCGCTCCGACGGCGCGCGCTCGGGGTGCGTCCCCGCTGGCCGCGTCCGTCCGGATCCGGTGCGGCGCTCTGGGCCGTCCTGGCGGGACTCTCTTCCGTCTGCGGCGCCCCTGCGCGGGGCGCGCTGCGGGTCCGCTCCGGCACGTTCTGGTGGCGCGTGCTTTCGACGCGTTCCTCGGGTGTGAGGGGGGCACCGCCGGGCCTGCGGGAGCAGGCCGCGAGGCGGGCGCGCGCTCCGGCTGCGTCCCTGCGGTGCGTCCCTGCGGTGCGTCCCTGCGGTGGGTCGCTGCGGTGGGGCGCTGCGGTGGGGCGCTCAGCCGTGCGCGGATGGGGCGGGGCCGGGCGCGCGCGTTCCCGTTGGAGATCGCGACCTGCGACAATGGGGGCATGACGGAGCGCAAGCCGATCGAGTACTGGCTGTCGGACATGGACGGGGTGCTGGTCCACGAGGGCCGGCCCGTCCCCGGCGCCGACGAGTTCATCCGGCGGCTGTCGGCGTCCGGGCGGCCGTTCCTGGTGCTGACCAACAACTCCATCTACACCCGCCGCGACCTGTCGGCGCGGCTGGGCCAGCTCGGCCTGGACGTCCCCGCCGAGGCGATCTGGACCTCCGCGCTCGCGGCGGCGCGGTTCCTGGCCGACCAGCGGCCGGAGGGCACGGCGTACGTGATCGGGGAGGCCGGCCTGACCACCGCGCTGCACGAGGCCGACTACGTGCTGACCGACCTGAACCCCGACTACGTGGTCCTCGGCGAGACCCGCACCTACAGCTTCTCGTCCATCACCCGCGCGATCCGGCTGATCGAACGCGGCGCCCGGTTCGTCGCGACCAACCCCGACCCGATCGGCCCGTCCCCCGAAGGGTCCCTGCCCGCCTGCGGCGCGGTCGCCGCGATGATCACCCGGGCGACCGGCGTGGAACCGTACTTCGTCGGCAAGCCCAACCCGCTGATGATGCGCACCGCGCTCAACCGCGTCGGCGGCCACAGCGAGAGCACCGCCATGATCGGCGACCGCATGGACACCGACATCGTCGCGGGCGTCGAGGCCGGGCTGGAGACGATCCTGGTCCTCAGCGGCGTCACCCGCAAGGACGAGGTCGAACGCTTCCCGTTCCGCCCCTCCCACGTGGTCCCGTCCATCGCCGACGTGATCGACATGATCGACCCCTGACGTCCCGTTCGCCGGTCCTGGTGCTTCCCTCTGTCGGCCGTTCGCCGTCCGTGCGCCCGCGTTCACCGTTCGCGCGATCGCGGGCGGCGCGAGGAACGGACGCCGGAACCGGCCGGGACTTGACGCGCGTTCCGCGAGGGACGGGACCGCGGGCGTTCAGGGCTTGACGGCGCCGAGCGCGGTCATGAGGCCGAGGGCGTCGGACACGACCCAGTACTCGGCGAGCCTTCCGTCGCGGACGCGGAAGATGTCCTGGCCGGTGAACGCGATGGGCGTTCCGGGCGCGGCGGTGGCGCCGGGGATCCCCTCGCGGTACGCGCCGTGGAAGGTCCAGCGGGCCGCGACCATGCCGTCGCCGACGACCGGGCCGACGTCCAGGGTGTTGCGGATGTCGTCGAAGACCGCGTGGGACTGGCGGACCTGCTCGACGAAGCCGTCCGGGCCGTGCACCTCGCGTTCCGGCCAGTGCCCGAGCGCGTCCGGGGCGAGGATCTCGTCCGCGACGGCGAAGTCGCCGTGCCACAGGTCGAACAGCCAACGGCGGTAGAGCGTCTCGATCGGGTTCATGGACCCCATGGTGCGTACGCGTACGCTTAATGTCAAACGCCGGTGCCGTCCGGCCCGGCCATGGCGTCCACCAGCGCGTTCACCAGCGTGGCGAGATCGTCGCGGAACCGGTCGCGGCGGTCGGGCGCCGTCCAGTACGCGCCGAGCGCGGCGAGCGTCGGGTACACGGCCGGATCCGCGGCGGCGGGCACGCTCACCTGACGCTCCACCCGCCCGGCCCCCGGCCCGTCCCCGGAAGCGGGGGCCGTGCCCCCGGCTCCGGCCGCCCGTTCGCGCTCGGGCCCTTTCCCACCCGGCTGGTCCCCGGCGGGCTGCGTGCCACCAGGTTTTCCGTCGCGGGGCTTGTCGGCGGGGGACGCGGCGCGGGCGGTGCGCTGGACGAGGTCGCCGATGATGAGGTTCCAGGCGATGCGGTTGGCGTCGGCGGCCTGCGGGAGGGTGAGGCCGCAGTCGAGCCAGGCGGCGTAGACGTCCTCCAGCAGCCACAGGATGGAAGGGGCCATCAGGTCGCCCTTGGCCAGCACGTCCACGATCCAGGGATGGGCGCCGAGTTCGTCGTGCTGCCAGGTCAGCAGCGCGAGCAGGCGCGCCCGGGGCGGGGCCGGGGGATCGGGGCGGGGCAGCCCGGCCACGACCCGTTCCATCAGCAGCGTGAGCAGCTCGTCCTTGTCGCGTACGTGCCGGTAGATACTCATGGGCGCGCTGCCCAGCGCGTCGGCGACACGGCGCATGGACAGCGCGTCGCCGCCTTCGCGGGTGACGATCTCCAGCGCGGCGTCCACCACCCGTTCACGCGAGAGCCGAGCCGGACGCCCCCGCGTCCCCTTACCCCTCGCGGTACCGCGCGTCGCCTCGCCCTTCCCGGCGCCGCGCGTCTTTTTGTCTCTCCCGGGCGTCCGTTCCCCTCGACCGGCGGGGACATCACGCCCGCCTTGGGCACGCTTCCCGCGTCCGTCGCCGTCGCCGTCGTCGCGGCCGGGACCGTCGCTCTGCGCCTGGTCGTCACCGGGCTGGACGGCGGCGGCAGGGGCCTGGCCGGTGTCCGCGGGGGCGGTCTCGGCGGAGGTGTCGGCGGTGTCGCCGGTGGCGTTCTCGCGGCCGGCGCCGGGGGTGGCGCTTGCGGGACGACGGATTCGTTCACGTTCAGAAGTCTGTCATCGCGCCCCGTACGACCCGCGCCGCGGGCCGCATCCGCCATGCCGCGCCCGCGGGCGCATCCGCCGGGCCGTGCGGACGCCGGTGGCTCGGCGGCCTCTAGACTCGGGGGACACCATGCGCATGATCAAGGAAGCGGGCTCGCGGGAGCTGGAGATCCGCCGGTCCCGGTTCGTCTGCACGCTCGCCCGCGTCCGCGACGAGGCCGAGGCGGTGGAGTTCATCGCGCGGCACCGCAGGGCCCACCGCGACGCGACCCACAACTGCACCGCGTACGTGGTGGGCGAACGCGGCGAGATCACCAAGAGCAGCGACGACGGCGAACCGGCCGGTACCGCGGGCATCCCCATGCTGGAGGTCCTCGTCCGACGCGGCCTGACCGGCGTGGTCGCCGTGGTGACCCGCCACTTCGGCGGGGTGAAGCTCGGCGCGGGCGGCCTGGTGCGCGCGTACGGGCAGGCCGTCGCGGGCGCGGTCGACGCGGTCGGGGTGGTGGAGCTGCGGCCGGTCGTGACGGTGACGGTCGGCCTCGACCACGCGCTGGCCGGCCGGTTCCTGGGCGACCTGCACGGACGCGGCGCGCATCCGTCCGACGTGCGGTACGGGGACGAGGTGCAGGCCGACGTCCCGGTCCCGCTCGCGGACCTGGTGGACTTCGAGGCGTGGGCCGCCGAGGCCACCGCGGGCCGCGCCCGCCTGCGGCGCGGCGCCGCAGGCCACATCGAGATCCCCGTCCAGGAGTGACCGCACCGACAACGCCGTACGAGGGCCGTCGCTCCCCGTGCTCGGCACCGGCAAGGAGGCGGGCGAACGGCAGGACCGGCGCACCGCCCCGGACGGCTCCCTGAGCCTGCTGAAACTGCTGAAACTGCTGGTCTCGATGCCGCACGATGCTGCGCACAAGTCACGGGCGCATGGGCGCATAGGCGCATGGGCGCATAGGCGCATGGGCGCTGCGGGGACGGCCCAGCCGGGACGATCGACCGCAGCGCCGGATACGCCGCCGAGTTGGTGTGGACGGCGCGTTCAAGCGCGTTCGCGCGGAGTGCGCTTGCGCGGAACGCGGAAGGCGATTCCTGAAGCGCTCGCGGGGGAGGCGGCGGCGTTCAGGGGCGCTTATGTGGCGCGTTCGCGCGGAGTGCGGTGTCCCAGCGCGTTCGTGTGGACGGCGGCGTTCAGACGCGTTCGCGTGGCTCGTTTGGCCGGAGTACGGAGGGCGGCGCTCAAGCGCGTTCCGTGAAGTCGGGGATCGGGTGCGTTTACGTGGAGTGCCGGCTCGGGTGGCTGCGGGCGGCGCTGCGGCGATCTGCCGGGGCGTTCCGGCGGACGCGTTGTCGCGAACGGGCCGGGGAGGGCGGTTGCTTGGGTACGCGGCGGCGAGCGCTGCGGGGGCGATGGTGGTCTGCCAGGTCGTTCTGGCAGGCGCGTTGTCGCGAACGCGTTCTTGGGCGCCGTGCCCGATGGGCCGTACGGCGGTGAGGGCCTGAAGGGACGACGGTGGCCGTTCGAACGGTGAAGGCGCGGGAAGCCGGGCGGCTCCAAGGTCGTCCGCGCGGGCGGGATGGCGCGGTGGAGATCGACGGCGGCGGTGGGAAGGTCCGGGTCTTCGTCTTCGACGTCGGCTGCGTGAGGCGGGGGTCAGCCGGAAGCCGGGGTCAGGTGGAAGCGGCGAGGACGACGGAGTCGGCGGTGGCGGCGGGTGCGGCGGTCGGGGCGGCGGGGATACGGGAACGGAGGCGGAGGCGGCGGAGCATTCGGGCGTCGGTGAAGCCGACGGCGTGGGCGGCGGCCTCGACGGTGGTGCCTTGGCCGATGAGGCGCTCGGCGTGTTCGAGGCGGAGCTCCTGCTGGTAGCGCAGGGGGGTGAGGCCGGTCGCGGCGGTGAACCTGCGGGTCAGGGTTCGTTCGCTGACGCCCGCGGCGGCGGCCAGGTCGGTGAGCCGCAGCGGGGAGGTGTAGCGGGCGTCGATGAGGTCCTGGGCGCGGTGGACGGCGTCGCTGAGGTGCGCGCGGTGACGCAGCATCGCCCCGGCCTGCGGCGCGTCGCCGTTGCGGCGGGCGTAGACGACCATGGCGCGGGCGGTGCGGGCGGCGGTCGCGGGTCCGTGCCGGGCGGCCACCAGGTGCAGCGCGAGATCGATGCCGCTGGCGATGCCCGCCGAGGTGACCACACGGTCGTCGGTGACGTACAGGACGTCGCGTACGACGGTGGCGCTGCGGTGGTGGCGCGCCAGGTCGTCCTGGAGTTCGTGGTGGGTGGTGCAGCGGCGGCCGTCCAGCAGCCCGGCCTGGCCGAGGGCGAACGCGCCGGCGCAGACGCTCGCGACCAGGCCGCCCGCCGCGTGGTGCGCGGCGATGCGGCGGGCGGTGGCCGGGGCGACGACGGGGCGGGCGGGTGCCCGGGGGCTCGCCGCCAGCCGGGGACCACGACGATGTCGCCGGCGCCGAGCGCGGGCCAGTGCGTGGAGGCCCGCAGGGTCAGGCCCTGCGCGCTCGGCACGTCCGCCCGCTCGGACACGTGGCACAGCTCGTACGGGTGGCCGAGCCCGGCGGCCGTGGAGAACACCTGGGCGGGCCCCGCCAGGTCGAGCAGGTGCACGCCGGGGACGAGCGCGAAGACGATGCGGGTCACGATCCGGTCAGCCTACCGGCCTCCGCGCGGGCGCCAGGTCGTCCACCGACGCGAGCGTCGCGAACCGTCCGGCCAGGGCGTACTCGGTGCGGTCGATGACCGCCCGACCGGCAGGGTGCGGGGGTCGGCGAGGACCTCGGCGAGGGGCCGGTCCGGCGGGGCGTCGCGGTGCGGGATCGGGAACGTCGCGGTCGCGTCCGTCACGAACGTCACCTGGAACCCGAGGTCGGCGGCCAGCCGCGCGGTGGTCTCGCAGCACTGCTCGGTCTGGATCCCGCAGATCACGACCTCCCGGACGCCGGCGGCGGTGAGCGTGCGGTGCAGCGAGGTGGTGGTGAACGCGTTGCGGGAGGTCTTGACCAGGACGGGTTCGCCGTCGGCGGGGTCCAGGCCGTCTATGAGCCGCACGTGCCCGAGCGGCGGGTCGAACGGGGTGCCCGACCCGGGCTCGGCGTGCAGGACCCACACGACCAGGTCCCCGGCGGCGCGCGCGGCGTCCACCAGCCGCGCCGCCTTGTCCGCGACGCCGGGGTCCGACACCGCCTCCCAGGCCGGGCGGCGCCGGAACGACTCCTGGACGTCGATGACGAGAAGTGCTCTGTCCATGACCCGATCGTGCCGTCCCGGACCGCTCGCGGGCAGACACGATCGCGCCTCCTCCCGGACCGATCCGGTCACATTTTGGAGGCTTCGTCCCTCCGGGGCGGGGCGGCCGCTGGGCCGGGACCCCACGCCGGACCCCACGCCGGGGCCCACGCCGGGACCCACGCCGCGTCCCGTCGCGTCCCCGTCGCGTGCCGCCGTGTGCGCCGTCTCGCACCGTGTGCGCCGGGGCCGGCTGTGCTCGCCGCGCGGGCCGTTCGTCAGCGCTTCTCTTGGGGGTCGCCGTTGATCCAGTCCCAGCCGGTGATCGTGGTGCGCATCAGCCGGGCGGCGGTCGACAGGTGGCTGTCGGCGCCCCAGTACAGGGTGACCGTGCGGCGGCAGTCGGGGCTGTCGACGGACATCCAGGCGACGGGGGCGCGCGTGGCGCTGCGGCGCGCGAAGGCGGGCACGAGGCCGATGCCGAGTCCAGCGCTGATCAGGTCGGCGATGGAGCTGTGCTCGTCGCTCTCGCAGACGATCCTCGGGGTGAGCCCGCGGGCGGCGAAGAGCCGTTCGAGCAGCCGCCGCGCCCAGTGCCCCTTGCGGGCGGTGACGAACGGCTGGTCGGCCAGCTCGTCGATGGTCACGGACGTACGGCCCGCGAGCGGGTGGTCCAGGGGCGTGCACGCCCCCACCGCCTCGTCGAACAGCCGCGCGGACGCCAGCCCCTCCGCGTGGATCGGCTGCGAGGCGACGCACAGGTCCACCTCCTGCGCGCGCAGGCGGCGGGCCATGTCCTCCGGCGGCGACCACTGGAGCTCGGTGTCGACGGTGGGGTGGGCGCGCTTGTAGGCGGCCAGCGGCCCGGTGAGGGTCAGGAAGGTCTCCGACGCCAGCCGAACCGTGCCAAGGCCCCGGCTGGTGGACTCGGCGACGGCGCGCCGTCCCGCGTCGAGCTCGCCGAGGGCGCGTTCGACGTGCTCGCGGAAGATCCTGCCCGTGTCGTTCAGCCGGAGCCGCCCGCCCCGGTCGAACAGCGGCACGCCCAGCTCGCCCTCCAGCCGCGCGATGGTACGGCTCAGCGACGGCTGGGCGATGTGCAGCTCCTCGGCCGCCCGGCTGAGGTGCTCCAGCCGCGCCACCACGAGGAACTGCTTGAGCGAGTTCAGATCCATGACGGCCCATGCCCCCACGCGCATAACCGGATAGCGATAGTGGTCTTGGACAAGATAACCGACGAGCCATAGTGTCGGGCGCGTGAGAAGCCAGGGTTCCGCTGGGGAAGGGCAGGCAGGGATGGCGATGCCCACGCAACGCGAGACGGACGAAGCCGAGATCCGCCGGCAGGTCGACAAGATCATCGAAGGTATCCGGGCCAAGGACCTCGACGGCCTGCGGCAGGCGTACGCACCGGACGTGGTGTCGTTCGACGTCGAGCCCCCGCTCCAGCACGTGGGCATAGACGCAAAGCTCAAGAACTGGTCGAACGTCTTCGCGTTCTTCGAGGAGGTGTCCTACGAGCTCCGCGACCTGGTCCTCACCGTCGGCGACACCGTGGCGTTCGGGCACGCCTTCGGCCGTCTCAGCGGCACCCTGAAGGACGGGCCGGCGACGAACGGCATGTGGGTCAGGGCCACGTTCGGCTTCCGCAAGACCGACGGCACCTGGCTGGTCACCCACGACCAGGTCTCGGTGCCGTTCGACATCACCACCGGCAAGGGCGTAACCGACCTCCACCCTTGACTTTGTCCCCCGGGGGAGCGTCTCCCAGGGAACGTTTCCCTGGGAGCGCCTCGTCCTGGTGCGTTGGTACGTTGGTGCGCGGGGGTGCTGGTGCGCGCCGGTGCGCTGGGGACTGGGGTGCGCCGCGCGCCCGTTCGCGCGCTGTGTGCCGCTCGCAACGCGTCGGCTCGCAATGCGTCGGCTCGCAATGCGTCGCGCGTTTGTGCGCGCCGAGCCGGATCTCCGCAGGTGTCTGTACGGCCGCGGGTGTCCGTGCGTCCGCGCGGAGTGCAGCGTGCGGGGGTGGTGCACGTGCGCGGTTGGGTTGCGCTGCGGGCGCGTTCGTCCGCGCTGTGCCGCGCGTCGTGCGGGTGCGGTGTACGAGTGTGTTGCGTCGCGTCGCGCATTCGTGTGTGCCGAGCTGTGCGTCCACGCGTCCATGTGGGCGCGGGGTACGAGTGCGCTGCATTGCTCGCGCGTCCGTTCGCGCGGGCCTGCGTGTTCGCCCGCGCGTTACTCCACGTCGGTGCGTTCGCGCGGGTATGGAGTGCGGGTGCGCCGCTACGTTGGGCCGCGCGCGTTCGTGCTGCGTTGCGCGTCCACGCCTTCATGGGGCCGTGCGTCCGTACGGGTACGGCGTGCGTGGCGTGCGGGGGCGGCGTTGTGTCGGGCGTTCGCTCAACATGTTCGGGGGACGGCGCGGGGGCCGAACGGGCCAGACACGTCGCGGGCCATCGGCGCGGGGACGGCGATGAGCAACGCGGTGACGTTGTCGTGGCCGCCCGCGTCGAGTGCATGCGCCACCAGTGCTCGCGCCTCGTCCAGAAGTCCGCCTCCGTCCAGAAGCTCGCCTCCGTCCGGGATCCCGGCGTCGTCCGGGTGCGAGGCCCCGTCCGGTCGGGCATCGCCCAGTGGGGAGCTGGCCAGTCGGGAGCCGTCCAGCCGCGTACGGTCTGCGAGGTCGTCGCTTTGCCGGACGTTGGGCGGACGGCTGGCGGGCGGCTGGATGTCGGAGAGCCGGGCAGTGGTCGCGCGAATGGCGGAGGGGTGCGGGGTGAGGTGGACGCGCAGGGAGTCGGGGTCGGGCAGGTAGCGCCACAGACCGTCGGTGCACAGCAGTAGGCGGCCTGGTCCGGGCGGACGGTAGCTGCGGATGTGCGGTTCGGGTTCGGGGGCGTCGGCGCCGAGCCAGGCGGCGAGGGCGTCGTGTTCGCCGGTGTCGTCCTCGGTGAGCGCCATGCCGGGGCCGTGGTCGGGGAGCCAGTAGGCGCGGCTGTCGCCGACCGAGCCGCACCAGAGGCCCTGCGGTCCGGCGGTCGCGGCGACGTAGGTGCAGGCCGGTGCCGCGTCGACGGACGCGGCGAGGGCGGCGACCGCGCGTCCGGCGCGGACCGCGGCACGGTGGTGGGCGTCCTCGGGGAGCGCTCCCGCCTCCAGTCGCGCGGCGAGGGTGGCCGCGCCGGTCTGCGCGGCGACCCGGGCGGCCCGTTCGGAACGGGGGGACATGGACACGCCGTCGCAGACCACGCCGATCGTCCAGGGACCGGCCGTGACCAGCGCCATCGCGTCGGCGTTGACGGCGCGCCGCAGGCCGCGGTCGCTGACGGCCGCCGCGCCCGGGCCGGCGGTGGCCTCCACGTGCGCGCGGAACGACGGCTGCGCGGTGCCGCAGTCCCAGCAATGGCCGTCGGGGCGACGGTCCCGCCGCACGCGCCGCAGCCCGGCGTCGCGGACATCCCGCCAGGATAGGGGCGAACAGAGCCGTTCACGAGGCTCGCCGACCGGTCGATCGCGACGAGGGCCTGGGGGCGGCGTGGACGCGGGCGGCGGGGAGACGGACGCGGCGGCGGGGGAGGCGGGGGTCAGTGGGTGGGGGTGCGGTGGCGGGCGCGGAAGGCGGCGGCCTTGGCGCGGTTGCCGCATTCGCGCATGTCGCACCAGCGGCGGGAACGGCGGCGTGAGGTGTCGAGGTAGACGCGGGTGCAGGTGGGGGCCTCGCACTCCTTGAGGGCGGCGGCGGACGGGCCGCCGAGCAGGTCGACGGCGGAACGCGCCACGGCCGCGAGGGCGGAGGCCAGGTCGCCGGCGCGTTCGGCGGTGTCGGGGCCGTCGGAGGTGGGGGCGAGGCGGGGGACGGGCGGGGCGTCCGCGGCGGATTCGTTGATCAGGTCGCGGTCGCCGGGGGCGGGCGGGGCGCCGTGCAGGGCGGCGGTGGCCGAACGGTAGATCGCCTCGCGCAGCTCGACGGCTCGGGCGAGGCCGGCGTCGTCGGCGGGCGGGGCCGTGGTCAGCAGGCCCGCCTCGACGGTCCAGCGGGCGAGGTCGGCGGGAGCTACGAGGAGGTCGACGCGGTCGAGCCTCCGGTGCTTGACGGTCCCCGCGAAGTCGAGGGCGAGGGCCCCGCTGACGAAGGTGAAGCTCATGAAACCCATGGTAACCGTCTTGACAGGTTATGCGGCCGGTTCGCAGACTGGATAACCGGCTTCGACGGTTATCCGGGGTAGGGGTGCTTCATGGCGCTGGACGCCGAACGCGAGATCCACAGCAAGATCACGCGTGAACCCGGTTCACGGCCGTCGCGGCTGTTGCGGCGCTTGCCGGCGGCGTCCGGCGCGGCGGTGCCCGGGGTGTTCGTGGTGCTGTGGAGCAGCGCGTTCATCGCCGGGGTGATCGGAGTGGACGCAGCGCCTCCGCTGCTGCTGATGTTCTCGCGGTTCGCCGCGGCCGGTCTGCTGCTGGCGGCGTTCGCCCGGGCGGTACGGGCGCCGTGGCCGCGCGGGCGCACGCTCGCCCACGTGGCGGTGTCGGGACTGCTGGTCCAGGCCGTGCAGTTCGGCGCCCTCTACAGCGCGCTCGGCATGGGCCTGCCCGCCGCGGTCGTCGCGCTGGTCCAGGGCCTGAACCCGGTGGTGATCGCCGTCCTCGCCGCCCGCCTGCTGGGGGAGCGGGTGAACGGGCGGCAGTGGGTCGGGTTCGGCCTCGGCGCCGCGGGCGTCCTGCTGGCGGTCGCGGACCGCGTGGCGTTCTCCCCCTGGGGCGTGGTGCTGTGCGCGATCGGGCTGCTCGGACTGAGCCTGGGCACGCTCTACCAGAAGCGGTTCGTCCCGGAGATGGACGTGCGGAGCGGGACGGCGGTGCAGTTCCTGGTGGCCGCGCCGCCGCTCGGCCTGCTGGCGCTGCTGCTGGAGACGCCGCGCGTGTCGGACTGGGGCGCGTTCGGCGGCTCCCTAGGATGGATGGTCGCGGTGAACTCGATCGGCGCGTTCGTCCTGCTGAACACCATGCTGCGGCGCTCGTCGGCCAGCCGCGTCAGCACCCTGTTCTTCCTGACCCCCTCGGTCACCGCCCTCATGGCGTTCGCCCTGGTCGGGCAGGCGCTGCACCCGCTGGCGCTGATGGGTTTGGTGCTCGGCGCCGCCGGCGTCCTCCTCGCCAACCGCCGCTGACGCCGACCATCGCTTACGCCGACCGCCTTCCTGACGCCGGCCGGCCCTGGTGCCGAGTGTGCTGGCTGATGCCATGCCTTCGGTGCCCAGTCCCTGACGCAGCGGAGGCTGATGCCAAGGGTGCTGACGCTGAGGGTGCTGACGCTGAGGGTGCTGATGGTGAGGGTGCTGATGGTGAGGGTGCTGATGGTGAGGGTGCTGATGGTGAGGGTGCTGATGGTGAGGGTGCTGATGGTGAGGGCGCGCCAGCGGGAGGGATCTTGGTGAATGTTGGTGGTGAGGGGGTGGCGCACCGGCCGCGCACGAGCCGTGGAACGGTGCTGAGGCCGTTGCCTCTCCACCGCCGGTAGCGGCATCGACGGTCGGCGGTCAGGTGCGGGGCCGCTGCCGCTGCCGGTGTCGGTGTTGGCGGTCGGGGGCGAGGGCGTTGCGCGCGTTTCGTACGGCCCCTCGGAGGCTTTCGCGAGCAGCCGCCTGGCTTGATGTTGGGGCGGGGCGGGTATGTCGGGCGCCGTGTTCGTTCGGGTCCCTCGTGGAGGGGACGGGGGGATCACGCGCGGCGGGGACGCGGCGGCGAGCCGTTCGCGATCACGATAGGACGCGGTTTCCGTCGCGTCGTTCATCGGGAGGTTCCATGGGCCGGACGTTTCGCATCGCCGCCGCGGGGATGGTGGCCGGGCCGGCGTTCCTGACGTGCGGGCCGCAGGCGATCGCGGCCCCGTCCGTTCCGGCCGCGCCCTCTGCATCGGCCCCGCCCTCTGCAGCGTCTGCACCGTCTGCGCTGGCCGCCCCGTCTGCACCGGCCGGCTCGCCCGCCCCGGCCATCCGGTCCATCCGGTCCACCCGGCCCGCGCTGTCCGCCCCGCCGTCTGTCTTGCTCGCTCCGTCCGCACGGCTCGTACTGTCAGCCCTGCCTGCTTCGGTCAAACCGTCTGCCCTGTCCGAACGGCCTGCGCCGTCTGCGCCGTCTGGCCTGGCCGTCCTGCCCGCGCCGTTCGCTCCGGTGGTCCGTCCTGCTCGGCCTGCGTCGTTCGCTCCGGTCCGCGTGCCCGCTCGGCCCGCGCCGGTCGCCCGGGTCGCGTTGCCCGAGCTGTCCGAGCTGTCCGCAGGGCCCGCTCCTGCCGGGGAGGTCGGGGCGGGGGATCGTTGTCGGGGGATCCTGTGCATTGGCCGGTTCAGGAGTATCTGGAACGGACGTTGCCGAAGGGGCCCGGCGGTAGTGTCGCGGCGGCTCGGGGTGGGCGGCTGGTGCATTGCGCGGGCTTCGGCTGGGCCGATCGGGAGCGCAGGATCCCCGCCGGGTGCGACACCGCGTACGACATCATGTCGATGACCAAGCAGTTCACCGCCGCCGCGGTCATGAAGCTGGAACTGATGGGACGGCTGCGGACCGGCGACCGCATGGGCCGGTACCTCGGGCCGGTGCCGGCCGACAAGCGCCGGATCACGCTGCACCACCTGCTGACGCACACCTCCGGGCTGGAGGACGTCGGCGACGACTACGACCCCGTCTCCCGCGACGCCATGCTGCGGGCCGCGCTCGGGTCCCGGCCGGCCTCGGTCCCGGGCGCGGAGATGCGCTACTCCAACCTCGGATACAGCGTGCTGGCCGCGATCGTGGAGAAGGTGTCCGGGATGCCGTACGAACGGTTCCTGCGCCGTCACCTGTTCGGGCCCGCGGGGATGGCGCACACCGGGTACGTGCTTCCGCGCTGGCGGCGGGGGCAGGTCGCGGTCGAGTACGACTCTCGCGGACGGCGGATGGGCCGGCCCTTCGAGCACCCGTGGGCCGCCGACGGGCCGTACTGGTACCTGCGCGGCAACGGCGGGCTGCTGTCCACCCCGCGCGACATGTACCGCTGGCACCGCGCGCTGAACGGCGACGCCGTCCTCCCGGCCGCCGCGAAGAGGAAGATGTTCACCCCGTACGCCGTCGCCGGCGAGGGGCCCGAGGGCAAGCTCTACTACGGGTACGGCTGGGGCGTGCTGCCGCGCTCGGAGCTCGGCCGGGTGGTGGAGCACGACGGCGGCAACGACTGGTCGTTCGGGAGTACGCGCGGTTCCTCGACCGGGGCGTCATGGTCTTCTGGATCACCAACGAGGCCACCCGGGAGGGCCGCTGGGACCTCCCGGAGATCAACCGCGAGCTCACCTTCGGCATCGCCCGCCGCGCCGCCACCGGATGACGCGCCGCGAGCCTCGCGACGCGCCGCAAGGCTCGTTCGGTAGCGGGCGGCGCCGTCCCCGCCGTATGCCGCGGTCCCCGTAACGTAACTACCGCGGGCTTCGCCGCGCACGCGGGTGCCGCCGCGTGGCGCGGGGTTCGCTACGTGGCGGTGGGGGAGGCGGTGGAGTCGGTGGGGTCGGTGGTGAGGAAGGTCAGCAGGGCGTCGGCCAGTTCGTGCGGGGACTCCTCGCTCATGTGGTGTCCGCTGTCGATCGCGTGGCCGGTGAGGCGGTCGGCCCAGGGGCGCCAGACGCCGAGGACGTCGTCGTCGTACAGTTCGGCCAGGTCGTCGCGTACGCCCCACAGGACCAGCAGCGGAGCGGAGATCCGGCGGCCGGCGGTGCGGTCGGCGTCGTCGGCGGCGCGGTCCGGGCCCAGGCCCGCGCGGTAGTCCTCGCACATCGCGTGCTGGACGGCCGGGTCGTGGACGGCGCGCAGGGCGTCGGCGTGGTTCCCGGCGCCCATGCGCTCGGGGTCCAGGCCGTACCAGGCGTCCACGTCGGCGGCGATGAGGCGTTCGGCGAGCGGGGCGTCCTGGCCCATGAAGAACCAGTGGTACCAGGCTTGGGCGAAGCGGGCGTCGCAGCGGGCCAGCGCCTCGCCGATCGGGACGTCGCCCAGCACGACGACGCGTTCGACGGCGCCGGGATGGTCGAGGGCCAGGCGCTGGACGGCGTAGCCGCCGCGGTCGTGCCCGACCGGGACGAACCGCTCGTGGCCGAGGGCCCGCATCAGGCCGACCAGGTCGCCGGCCATCGCGCGCTTGCTCGCCTGCGAGTGGTCGGGACGGTCGGGCGGCGCGGTGGAGCCGCCGTACCCGCGCAGGTCCGGGCAGACGACGGTGTACCCGGCGTCGGCGAGCAGAGGCGCCACCCGGTGCCAGGTGGTGTGCGTCCGCGGATGCCCGTGGACGAGCAGCACGGCCGGCCCGGACCCGCCGTGCCGTACCCGCAGGCGGACGTCGCCGACCTCGATGTGCTCCAGCGCGAATCCCTCGAACATGCCCGCCGGGCTACCCGCTGATCGTCCGCGCAACCGCCGTCCCGGACCGGGGACGCCGTCCGGGGGGATGCCGTCTGGTGTTGCTTCGGCTTCAGTGTTCCAGGAGGAGGCCGGCCGCGGCGTT
This sequence comes from Actinomadura sp. J1-007, assembly GCF_009793335.1. Lineage (GTDB taxonomy): Bacteria > Actinomycetota > Actinomycetes > Streptosporangiales > Streptosporangiaceae > Spirillospora > Spirillospora yumaensis. Next base: position 1,558,779 of record NZ_WING01000002.1, read on the forward strand.
CAGGGTCACGGAGATGCCGATGCCGCCCACGGTCCACCCCAGGGCCCGCGGGGTGTTGCGGGTCAGCCAGTCGTTGATCCGCCGCAGCGGCGGTTCCACCATCCGGTGGGCGGTCAGGCGTACGACGGCCAGTACGGCGGCGGGCAGGGTCATCACCAGGCAGTATGCGGCGAGCGTGGCGCCGGTCAGGCGCCAGCCGAGGTCGGCGTCGGCGATCAGGCCCACGGCCGCCAGGTAGGGCAGCATCGTGGCCGCCTCCAGCAGGGCCGCCAGCAGCGCCAGGCTCATCAGCGCCCCGGTGCCGCCGCTGCCCGACATCGTTTGCGCCCGCCACCGCTGGACCCTGCCCTCGGCGCCCTCCCGGCGGCGGGCGCGGGCCTCCAGTCGGTAGCTCAACGCGATGATCGCGATGCCGAGGGCGAGCTGCCCCGACTTCAGCACCGAGGGCGGAACGGCCGCGGCGGCCGTCCGCGCGGCGTTCAGCACCGGCTCGGCGCCCAGCGCCAGCAGCGCCCCCGCGCAGAAGTAGAACGCGGCGACCACCGCCAGGTACGCGGCGATGCGGCCGGGGCGCAGCCGTCCGGGGGCCAGCAGCAGCCAGACGGGGATCAGCAGGGTGCCGAAGCTGGTGCTGTCCACCAGCGCGAGCCCGGCCAGGACCAGTGCGAGCGCCGGGGTCACGTCGGCGCCCGCTCGCCGAACAGCCGCGCGATGTACGCGCCGAGCGCCGCGCGGATGTCGGCGGTGCCGTAGCCGGTACCGGTCGTGGCGTGGTGCAGGCACAGCCCGTCGGTGAACGCGATCAGCGCCGCGGCCTCCCGTTCGGGGTCGAGGCCGGAGGGCAGCTCGCCCGTACGCCGGGCGGCGGTCAGGGCTTCGACGATGCCGTTCATCAGGTCGGCGGTGGCGGCCCCGTGGATGGCGGCCATCTCGGGGTTGGTGAGCGATGCCTGGAGGAAGTTCAGCCAGACGCGGAGCTCTCGTTCGCGTTCCTCGTCCAGCGGGAGGAACGTCTCCATCAGCCGGGTCACGATGCCGCGCACGGGCACGGCGAGCGGCACGCTGCGGGCGCGTTCTGTGGCCCGCCGGTAGATGTGCTCGATCCCGAAGACCAGCAGTTCGTCCTTGGAACGGAAGTACCGCTGCACCAGACCCACCGACACCTGCGCCGCCGCCGCGACGTCGGCGAGCGTGGTGCGGCCGAGCCCGCGCTCGGCAAGAGTGCTCACCAGCGCCTCGGCGATCTGCTGGCGACGCGTGTCCGGATCGGCATGCCGTGTCATGAAAAAATAGTACCGCGATATTTTTTGCTCGCGGCGTGAACGTCCGGTGCCGGGGGCCCGAAAGGGGTGGTGAGGGAATGGGCGGCGGGTGGCGGGCCGTTCGGATGGTCATGGACGAGGGGCACGCCGCGGGCGGGGAGGACAACGCCGACGTGCGGGCGGTCCTGGACGCCGAGCGCGAGCGCGTCCGGACGCGGATCGCGGCGCTGGCGCGGGACCGGGCCGGGATCGTCGAATCGGCGTCGCTGGTCGCGGTGGACGACGAGCATGACCCCGAGGGCGTGACGCTCGGATTCGAGCGGGCGCACGTGGAGGGACTGCTGGACGCGGCCCGCCGGCGCCTGGCCGAGCTGGACCGCGCGGTCGAACGGCTCGACGCCGGCGCCTACGGAGTGTGCGCGGCGTGCGGGGGCCCGATCGGGGCGGGACGGCTGGAGGCCCGCCCCGGAACGTCCCGGTGCATCGCCTGCGCCTCGGCCTCCTCCCGTTCAGGCCCCGACCGCCGCCGCTGACCCGACCCTCCTGATCTGGGCCGTCGCTGCCCGCCCAGTTTCTGCTCGCCCGTTACTGCCCGCGTCGTCGCTGGCTGGACCGTTGCTGGACGCCGGGGCCCGCCTGGTCCTGGTACTGGTCCTTGAGCCGGACGTCGCGCGGGCCCCTGGGCGGGGTTGGCTTCGGCCGTTAGCCGTCGGCCAACGGCCCGTTCAGCCGTTCAGCCGTCCGGGTGGTCGGCCGTTCTGGTGGGTTAGGCGGACTGGGGGAGGGCGGGGCGGCAGTGTTCGCAGGGGCGGTAGCCGGCGGCCTCGGCGGCGGCGACGGTGCGGAACCCGTGCCGGTGCGCCGGGGTGATCCGGCGGGCGTCGACGCAGGTGGGGTAGCAGACGATGCCGGTGGTGTCGCTGCCGATGAAGAACACGCCCTGGCGGGCGAGGTCGGCGACGCCGTCCAGGTCGACGTTCTCGGCGCGCAGGAGCCGTTCCTTGGCCGGGGCGCCGAACACGTACTGCCCCGGCGTCCCGTCGGAACGGGTGACGCGGTGGCAGGGGATCAGCAGCGGCACCGGGTTGCGGCCGAGCGCCGACCCGGCCGCGCGGACGGCCTTGGGGTTGCCGGCCTGCCGGGCGACCCACGCGTACGGGCGGGTCTGCCCGCGCGGGATCGTCGCGGTGGCGCGCAGGACGGCGGCCTCGAACGGGCTGAGTCCGCGCAGGTCCAGACGCAGCCCGCCCAGCCGGCCGTTGCGCAGCGCGGGCAGGAGCCCGGCGGGCAGGCGGTCGGAGGGCAGCAGCGGCCGGGCGAACCGTTCGCGGAACGCCGCGGCGAACTCCCGCTCGTCCAGGCCCGCGCGGACGAACGCGACGCCCTGGTCGGTGTAGGCGACCTGAAGGTCGGACAGCGCGTCGTCCTCGTCCGGGCCGGTGAGCGGGCCGGGCACGTGGACGCGGCGGGCGGCGATGCGGTCCAGCAGCGTGGCGGGCGCGTCGGCGGCCAGCCCGGCGAGTCCCGCGGGCAGGTCGTCGAACGCGCCGGGGCCGCCGTCGCGGTCCTGGTCCTGGGGCCCGGTGGGCGGGTCGGTGCGTGTCATGAGGTGCCCCCTTGCGCGGCGTGGAGCGCCCGGAGCCGGGCCAGGCCCCGGGAGATGTGGGATTTGACGGTGCCCTGCGGCACGCCCATCACGGTGGCGATCTCGGCGACGGGCAGGTCGGCGACATGGCGGAGGACGACCGCGGCGCGCTGGGACTCCGGCAGCGCCCCCAGCAGACCGGCCAGTTCGCGGCCGGTCTCGTGCCGGGCGGCGGTGTCCTCGACGGCCTCGCCGGGGGCGAGGGGGTCGGGGGCGTCCTCCAGCGGGCCCGGCGGCGGGCGGCGGGCCGCGGTGCGCAGGCTGTTGCGCCACACGTTGGTGACGATGGTCAGCAGCCACGCGCGGGGCTTGAGGGACGCGATCCGGTCCGGCCCGTACCCGCACAGGGCGCGGTAGGCGCGCAGGAACGCCTCGGCGGCCAGGTCCTCGGCCTCGGCCCAGCGGCCCGTCAGCCGCAGCGCGGTGGAGAACACCGCGTTCCGGTACGCCTCGTACAGCGCGGCGAACCCGCCGTCCAGGTCGTCGGCGAGCGCCGCCAGGACCGCCTCGGTGACCGCCGCCGCGCCGTCCGTCCGGCCGTCCGCCCCGCCGGCCGGCTGGTCTACGGTGCCGGCCCCCGCCTGCGCGTCGTCTCCGGTCGCCGCGCGGGCCTCACCGTTCGCGGTGCCGGGGCGCGGAGCGGGGCGCGGGCCGCCGGGGGCGGCCGTGCGGGCGCCGTCGGGGGTCCGGCCGCCGTGCTGGGTCGTTCGTCCGTCGTAGCCGTCACATCCCCTCAACCCCGTGGCGTCCCGCCTGGTTGCACCCCGGTTTCCAGGACGGGGACGCGTCACATTCTGCTCCATGGCGGGGGAGCGGAGGGGGCGGCGGGTGGTGGCGCGGGGCGGGTCAGCTCAGCCAGCCGGGGCGGATCATGCCGGTCTCGTAGGCCAGGACGACGAGCTGGGCGCGGTCGCGGGCGCCGAGCTTGGCCAGGATGCGGCTGACGTGGGTCTTGGCCGTGGCGGGGGAGAGCACGAGCCGGGCGGCGATCTCCTCGTTGGACAGCCCGGCGGCGACCAGTTCGAGGACCTCGCGCTCGCGGTCGGTGAGGGCGTTCAGCTCGGCGGCGGGCGGCGGCGCGGTGATCCGGGACGCGAACTCGGCGATCAGGCGCCGCGTCACGGTCGGGGCCAGCAGCGCGTCTCCGCGCGCCACGACCCGCACGCCGTGGATCAGCTCCGGGGGCTCGGTGTCCTTGACCAGGAAGCCGCTGGCCCCGGCCTTGATCGCGCCGTAGACGTAGTCGTCCAGGTCGAACGTGGTGAGGATGACCACGCGCACCGACGCCAGCCGGGGGTCGGTCATGATCCTGCGGGTGGCCTCCAGGCCGTCCAGCACGGGCATCCGGATGTCCATCAGCACCACGTCGGGCAGCAGTTCGGCCGCGAGCCGTATCGCCTGCTCCCCGTCCCCGGCCTCGGCGACGATCGAGATGTCGTCCTCGCCCTCCAGGATCGAGCGGAACCCCGCCCGTACCAGCGTCTGGTCGTCGGCCAGAACCACCCGGATCACGCGATCTCCTCCGTCCGTCCCGCCGGACCCTCCAGCGGTAGCCGTGCCCATACCCGGAAGCCGCCCGACGGGCCCGCCCCCGCAGTCATCTCGCCGCCGACCGCCGCGGCCCGCTCCCGCATGCCGCGCAGCCCGTTGCCCCGCTCCAGCGCCCCCGGGTCGGCCGGGCCCGCGCCGTCGTCGTCGATCTGGACGATCACCGCGTCCGCCGTGCGGCGGATGTCGACGGTGGCCGTCACCGCGCCGGCGTGCCGGACCACGTTGGTCAGCGCCTCCTGCACGATCCGGTATCCCGCCAGGTCCACGGGCGCGGGCAACGGTACCGGGACCCCCGCGTGCCCGGCCCCGCGGTCCGTCCCGTACGCGCTCGTTCCGCGCGCGGTCGTTCCGTGTCTGGTCGTTTCGCGGGTCGTTTCGTGTGCGGTCGTTTCGTGTACGGCTGCGGCTGCGGGGGGCGGGACGGGCATCGCTTCCGGCCGCTCGTCCGCTTCCGGGTCCGCCGCTCCCGCGCTCGCCACGCCCGCTGACGCCGGGGCGGGAGCGGGCGCGGGCGAGGGCGCCGGGGTGTGTGCGGCGAGGTCGCCGGCGCGCAGGACGGTCAGGCCGGCCGCGGAGGTCTGCTCCAGCAGCTCGTCCAGCCGCGACAGGGACGGCGCGGGCGACACCGGGGGAGCGGCCCCGCCGTCGTCCTCGTCGACCTGCCGCAGCACCCCGAGGACGCCGCGCAGCTCCCGCAGCGTCTCCTTGCTCGCGTGCTTGATCGCCTCCAGCGACGCGTACGCCTGCGCGGGGTCGTCGCGGCGGTGCAGCGCGGCGCCGGCCTGGACGTTGATCAGCGAGATCTGGTGGGCCAGCACGTCGTGCAGCTCGCGGGCGATCCGCAGCCGCTCCTCGGTGGCGCGCCGCCGCGCCTCCTCCTCGCGTCCCCGCTCGGCCTGGGCCGCGCGCCGCTCGGCGGCCTCCACGCGGTCGCGGCGGCTGCGCACGTACTGCCCGGCCGCCACCGTGATCAGCAGGAACGCGCTCAGGCTCGCGACCGTCCCCGAGTCGTCGATCGCGGCCGGGTCGTCGGTCGTCCCGCCGCGGACGACGCGCACGACCACGAACGCGGCGTCCACCCCGATCACCGCGAGCAGCGACACGATCATCCGGCACTCGACCGCCGCGGTGAACAGCGCCACCAGGAACACGAACGCGACCGGCCCGTCCGGGAACCCCATCGGGTAGTACAGCGGCGAGACCACCCCGGAGATCGCCAGCACCACGACCGGGTGCCGCCGCCGGACCGCCAGCGGCAGCGTCGCGACCAGGATCAGCGCCGCGCCGCCCGGCCACAGCGGGGTGTCGTGCGGCTTGGCCGCCAGCGCCGACATCACCAGGGTGACCAGTGCGGCCCCGGCCGCCAGCGCGACGTCGCCGCCCCGCCCGGCCGCCCACCGGCCGCCGGGACGCCACCGCGTCCGGGTCACGCTCACCGCCCCACCGTAATCCAGCGGGCCGCCCCGCACCGTCCCGACGATCACCGTACCGTTCCCGGCGTCCCGGGCGAACGCGGCGGACCTGACTTTCGTCAGTATCGGCGCAGTTCACCCGCTTGTAGCGTGGGAGGGGTGAACGACTCGGCGGCCCGCTCCCGCCCCTCCCGCACCACGACGGCGCCCCGGCCGCACACCGGGACGCCCGCCCGTCCACGTCCGACCCCGCCCCGGACCCGGCCCAGGACCGCGCACCCGACGGCCTGCCCGCGCCGGACCGTCCGTCCGTGTCCGAGGGCCCCCCGTCCGAGGGTCCCTCCGCGCCGGACCGTTCCTCCGCGTCCGAGGGCCTGTCCGCGCCGGGCCTCGCCGCCGCGCCCCGCCCCGCCCGAACGCGACCGGCCGGAACGGGTCGAACGGCTCGTCTGAGGCGGATGAGGCGGACGGCGCGGACGGCTTGGACCGGCTGGATCGACCGGGCGGGCTGGACGGAACGGGCGGGCACTGGTCCGGGCCTGCGGGTGGACGTGCGCGGAGGGCTGCGGCGCCTGGTGCGGCGGCCGTCGCGGCGCGCGGTGCTGCTGGACGTGCTGCTGGGCTGGCGCTGTGGGTTCCGGTGCTGGCGGGCGACATGATCCCGCCCCGGTTCGCCGACGGGTCCTGGTGGACGATGGTCGGCGGCATGGCGGCGCTGGCCGGGGCGGTCGCGGTCAGCCGCTCCGTGCCGCTGGCGTCGATGCTGACGGTCACCGCCCTGATCGTGATCCATGGGAACTTCGCGTTCGGCCTGCCGGTCATGGCCTACCTCACCGGCCGCCGCATGGTCCACGCGCGGCCGGTGCTGTGGGGGTTCACCGGCGTGCTGGTGGGCGGCACCGCGCTGAACCTGGTCCGCGGCACCGACGTGACCGTCTGGTTCCCCACCACCATCTGGCTCGTGCTCATCGGCGTGCTGCCCTGGCTCGCCGGACGGTACTGGCGGCAGTACCAGGAACTCGTCCACGCCGGATGGGAACGCGCCGAGCAGCTCGAACGCGAGCACCGCATCGTCGCCGAACGCGAACGCCTCCGCGAGCGGTCCCGCATCGCCCAGGACATGCACGACTCCCTCGGCCACGAGCTGGCCCTGATCGCGGTCCGCGCCGGCGCCCTCCAGGTCGCGCCCGGCCTGGACGAACGGCACCGCAAGGCCGCCGCCGAACTGCGCGCGGGCGCCGCCGACGCCACCGACCAGCTCCGAAGGATCATCGGCGTCCTGCGGGTGGACACCGCCCCCGCCACCGAAGCACCCCCGTCCGGCGCCCCCTCGGCCGCCCGCCCCGGCCCCGCTCCGGGCCCGCGCCTGGCGAACGACGCGGACGCCCCGGACGCCCCGGACGGTCGGGACGGCGCGGACGGTCGGGACGGCGCGGACGGTCGGGACGGCGCGGACGGTCGGGGCGGCGCGCCGATGCGGCCCGCCCGTGAACGCATCACCGACCTGGTCGCGCGGGCCGCCGCCTCGGGCATCCCCGTCCGCCTCGTCGGGCGGGACGTCCCGGGAACGGCCGCGCCCATGGTCGCTATCGCCGCGCACCGCGTCGTCCAGGAGGCGATCACCAACGCCGCCAAGCACGCCCCCGGCGCCGAGGTGACCGTACGGCTCGACCACGCCGCGGACGGCGCGCTCACCGTCACGGTCCGCAACGGCCCCGCGCCCCGCACCGGCCGCCCCCTCCACCCGCCGACCGACACCGCCGGCGCCCACGCCCACGGCCACGGCGGGGTGAGCGGTGGCCACGGGCTGACCGGCCTCGCCGAACGGGTCCGGCTCGTCGGCGGCGCCCTGACCACCGGTCCCACCGCCGAGGGCGGCTTCCGGGTCGCCGCCGAGCTCCCCGGCACCGACGCCGCCCTCGACACCTCCCACTCCGCCTCCGGCGCCGACCCCGTCACCGGCATCCGGCCCGCCCACCTCACCGACGCCCCCGCTACACCGGACGGCGCCGAGGCGGGCATCGCGTCGGAGATCGCGTCGGAATCGGCCCTGCGGCTGGCGCGCGGACGCCGCCAGGTCCAGCGCGGTCTGATCACCGCCATCGCCGTCCCGGCCGCGCTCCTGGCCGTGCTGTCGGCGGTCATGGTCGGCTACTACGTCATCGTGACGTTCAACTCGGTCCTGCCTCCCGACCGGTTCGCCGAACTGCGCATCGGCGCGCCCGAAGCCGACGTCGAACGGTCCCTGCCCAGCATGGAGTCGATGAGCGCCGGCACCGTCCGCGTCCAGGAGCCCGAGCCCGCCGGCGCCGACTGCCGCTACTACCGGCCGAACGCCAGCCTGCTCGGCACGTCGGGGCGCGTCTACCGGCTGTGCTTCGTCCAGGGACGGCTCATGTACAAGAACATCCTGCATCCCCGGGACCCCGACCGCAGCGGCGGCGCCCCGACCCCCTGACCACGGCGATCCCACGCCAGAACACCGGTGCCGCAGCGGCGCACCGACGACCGGAAGGACCAGCAGGCTTGATCCGCGTACTGCTCGCCGACGACGAGGCCATGATCCGCGCCGGGGTACGGGCCATCCTGTCCGCCGACCCCGGCATCGAGGTGGTCGCCGAGGCCGGCGACGGGCGCGAGGCCGTCGCCCTCACTCAGTCGCACCGTCCCGACGTCGTCCTGCTCGACATCCGGATGCCCCGCCTGGACGGCCTGGCCGCCGCGACCGAGCTGCGCCGCACCGCCCCCGAGACCGGTGTCATCATCCTCACCACCTTCGGGGAGGACGAGTACATCGCCCGCGCCCTGTCCGGCGGCGCCAGCGGGTTCCTGCTCAAGTCCGGCGACCCGCACGAGCTCCTCGCCGGGGTCCACGCCGTCGCGGGCGGCGCCGCCTACCTGTCGCCCAAGGTCGCCCACCGCGTCATCACCGAGCTGAGCGGCGGGCGGATGGAGCACGGCGCCGAGGCCCGCCGCCGCACCGCCGCCCTCACGCCCCGCGAACGCGAGGTCCTCGCCCTGCTCGGCTCCGGCCTGTCGAACGCGGAGATCGCCGGCCGCCTGCACGTCGTCGAGGGAACCGTCAAGGCGTACGTCAGCGCCATCCTCACCCGCCTGGAGGTCAGGAACCGCGTCCAGGCCGCGATCGTCGCCTACGAGGCGGGCCTGGTCGACGACGCCGCCCGCCCCTGACCCCCCGCCGCCGCCACCCCTGTCGACCGGCCGCGGAGAACGCCCGCGTCCGGTCGCCGCCCCCCGTCCCGCCACCGCCCGCCGTTCGGCAGATATTCGGCAGGTGTGCGGTGGGCGTGCGGTAGGCGTTGAGGGCCCCGGAGTGGATCCGGGGCCCTCGGCAACGTGCGCCCGCTGTGCGCTCCGCGATCGGCCTCCCGCCCGGTTCCCCGTCCGGTTCCCGTCGGGTTGCCGCCCGGCTCCGGTCCGGCGTACGGGCCGTGCCTTTCCGTTCCGGCTGCCGCACAGCTCCCACCCCGCGTACGGCCCGCGCCCGGTCGGTGCACCAGTGCGCTGGGAGAGGGGCGCGGGTGGTGTTCGTGCGGGGACGGTGCCGGGGGGCGGGGGGTCAGGCGTCGCGCTTGCGCAGGACGGTGTGGCCGGCGAGCAGTCCGGCGGCCGTCCAGGCCAGCAGAATCGCCAGGCCCGCGAGCGCCGGGTACGGGTGCGCGTCGTCGTTCATGTAGTGCCGTCCCGCGCTGCTGGGCAGCGAGTCGGAGATGCGCCTCAGCGGCGTCACGCTCGCGCTCCCCAGCATGATCGGCAGCACCATCAGCGACAGGAACGCCGTGGTGAGCGTCGCGGCGGTGCTGCGCAGCAGCGTGCCGATCCCGACCACGAACACGCTGATCAACGCCAGGTACACGCCGCAGCCCGTCACGTGCCACACCGCGTCGCCCGCCGAGAACCGGCCCCACTCGCCCAGCGTCGGCGCCGCGACCGCCGTGCCCAGCAGCCCCATCAGCGTCCCGGCGGGGAACATCACCGCCACCACGACCACCGCCTTGGACAGCAGCATCCGGGCCCGCGACGGCGTGCACTGCAACGTCGAGCGGACGCTGCCGGTCGAGTACTCGCCCGTGATCATCAGCATCGCCAGCGCCAGCACCACGAACTGGACCATGTCCATCGCGTTGACCGCGACGCCGCTGACCGAGGCCACCCCCTGGTCGTCGTTGGCCAGGTCGTTGGTGTTGTTGGACACCACCGAGCTGGCCAGCATCATCGACATCACCCCCATCAGCCCGAACGCCGCGACGAGGCCCCACCAGGTCGAACGCACCGACCACAGCTTCGTCCACTCCGCCGCCACCGCCCGCGCATCCGGGCGTCCACCACCCGGCCGAGCCCCGACGCCGAGCCGCCGCCGTCCCCGTCGCCGGCGGGGCCTCCGGCCGGGGGAGCGGCCGTGGTCGGCGTGCCGCCCGTCGCCATGCCGTTCGCCATCGTCACATCCCCGCCTTCGCGCGCCGCGCCGCCGCCCGGACGTCCCGGCCCCCATGCCGGCGGCGCCCTCGGACACCCCGTACTCCACGCTCGTCCCCGTCAACTCCATGTACGCCTCCTCCAGCGACGCCTCGCGGACGCTCAGCTCGAACAGCGGCAGCCCGGCCCGGTGCGCGGCCGTCCCGACCCGTTCCAGCGGGACACCGACCACCAGCAGCTCCTCCTCGGCCACCCGCGACACCTCCACGCCCTCACCGGACAGCAGCGCCAGCAGCTCGCCGGCCCGCGGGCTGCGGACCTTCACCGCGTTCCGCGAACTGCCCGCGATCACCTCGGCGACCGGCGCGTCGGTGATCAGCCGCCCCTTCCCGATCACCACGAGCCGGTCCGCGGTGAGCTGCATCTCGCTCATCAGATGGCTGGAGACGAACACCGTCCGCCCCTCCGCCGCCAGCGACCGCATCAGCCGCCGCACCCACAGCACCCCGTCCGGGTCCAGCCCGTTCACCGGCTCGTCGAACATCACCACCCGCGGATCGCCCAGCAGCGCCCCCGCGATCCCCAGCCGCTGCCCCATCCCAGCGAGAACGACCCGGCCCGCTTGCCCGCGACCGCCGTCAGCCCCACCGTCTCCAGCACCTCGTCCACCCGCCGCACCGCGATCCCGTTGCTGCGCGCCATCGCGACCAGGTGCGCCCGCGCCGAACGGCCCGGATGCACCGCCTTGGCGTCCAGCAGCGCCCCGACCTCGCGCAGCGGATGCCGCAACGTCTCGTACCGGCGGCCCCCGATCAGCGCCTCCCCGGCCGACGGCCGGTCCAGCCCCAGGATCATCCGCATCGTGGTCGACTTGCCCGCGCCGTTCGGCCCGAGGAACCCCGTCACCCGCCCCGGCGCGACCTCCAGCGACAGATCCCGCACCGCGACCTTGTCGCCGTACCGCTTCGTCAGGCCCCGCAACGTGATCATCGAACCTCCGCGCCGCTCCAGCGGAGCCCGCGCTCGTTCGCGGCCCCCGTCGTCCACGAACCTAGGCAGCGCGCCCCGGCCCCCGCAGTGCGCGAACGCCACCCCTGACCCCTGACTTTCGTCAAGGCCGAAGCGGCCCCGGAACGCCGCGACGGCCCCGGGGGAAGGGGAGGGCGTGAACGCGTTACGGGCCGTTCCCCACCTGCCGGAGCAGCAGGGGAACGGCCCGTAACGGCAAAAGCGCGGCGCACGCCACGCCGGGGGAGCACCGGCGAGGACGTGTCAGGCGGGCGGGCGGCGGTGCTTGCCCGAGTTCGCCATCACGTCCGGCATCGTCTCGGCGGCCTGGCCACCCGGCCCGGCGGCACCCCTCGCACCCGGTCCACCCGCGGGAGCGCCGGGAGCGCCGGGAGCGCCTTGGACGCCCGGCTGACCGTAGCCGCCTACGCCACCGGCACCGGCACCGTGCGCGGGCGCCTGGCCCATCGCGCCGGCAGGCCCCGGCATTCCCGGCTGTCCTGCCATTCCGGCCGGGCTGGGCATCCCGGGCTGGCCCGGCATCGCGCCGCCACCGGCGGCCGGGACACCGGCGGCCATCACGGGCGCCGCATGCCGTCCCGCCGCGGCGGCCCCCGCGGGACCGTTCCCGCGGGGACCGTTCCCGCCGGAACGGGCGCTCCGTGCGCCACCGGACCCGCGCCCAGCGCCAGCACGCCCACCGGGACCCGCCGCAACGCCGCCACCAGCGGCGCGGCCGCCCGGACCAGCACCAGCGCCACCAGCAGCGCCACCACCACGCCCACCACGAACCCCGCCGCGACATCGTGCGGGTAGTGCACGCCCACGAACACCCGCGAGAACGCCATCAGCGCCGCCAATGGCAGCACCAGCGGCGCCATCCTCCGCCACGCCACCACGATCGCCGCCGCCGACGCCGCCGCGATCGTCGCGTGGTTGCTCGGGAACGACCAGTCGCCCGGCGACGGGCACGCCGCGATGTTCATCGCGCCCGCCACGGCCCGGCACGGCCGCTCCTCCTGGAGGAAGCTCTTGGAGACCTCGCTGACCAGGTACGCCCCGACCATCGCGAACGGCGCCAGCAACGCCAGCCCCATCGCCCGCTCGTCCCCGCCGCGCGCCCGCCACCAGCCCGCCGCGAACAGCACGGCGAACAGCAGCAGCCCCGCATCCGTACCGACGTCGGCCACCGAATGCAACCACGACGGCGTGCCGTGCGCCCATTCGGTGACATCGCGATACCAGTCGGCACTGAACTCAGGCGCTTGCATACTCTCCCTCACGCTCAAGGCGGTCCGGCATCAGATCAGACCCGGCCTGGACCGCCGAAGTTCACCCTACGTTCACGAATCTGTAGAGAATGTCATGTAACGGCGCGATCAGGCGGCAGATCGGCCCCGCCCGCCCCACGCGGCTCGCGACCGACCGGCGATTCGTTCCCCCAGGCCCCTAGGACCGCCGCATCAACGGCAGAGCACCCGCCCAGACGTCCGTCCGGGCGGGTGCTCGGGCGGGCGTCCGGACGCCCGGCGCGGCGAGCCGTTCAGCGCGAACCGCGGTCCGCCACCTCGGACGCCGAGAGCGTCCCGGACTCCCCGGACGCGTCCGCGGGTCCCGCACCCGCCACACCGGCCGCCACCGCCTCCCGCTCGCCGTCGGACCGCACGCCACCGGGCGGCACCTCGCCGTCCCCCTCCGAACGGCGCCGACGCCGACGGCCCCGCACGTAGCGAACGCCCTCCACCACACCCGTCACGCCCAGCGCCAACCCCAACCCGACCCCGACGCCCTTCACCGGGTCGTTCTCGAACGCCATCCCGCCCACATAGCCCAGCAGCGTCCCGTACAGCGCCCACGACAGCGCCGCGATCCCGCGAACAGCGAGAACGAACGCAGGCGGTACCCGACCACCCCCATCGTCATCGTCACCGCCGTACGGCCCCCGGGCACGTAACGCGCCACCACCAGGATCAGCCCGCCCCGCTCCGCCATCGTCCGCCGCGCCCACACGAACGCCCCGTGCCGCCGCGTCCCCGCGCGCAGCCCGCGCTCCACCCGCCCGCCCGACAGCCGCCCGATCCCGTACGCCACGTGATCACCGATGAACGCCCCCAGCGCCGCCAGCGCCACCACCAGTCCCACCTCGGGCTCGCCCGACGCCGCGTACACGCCCCCCGTGATCACCATGCTCTCGCTCGGCACCACCGGGAAGAACCCGTCGATCACCGCCACCGCGAACAGGGCGAGGTAGAACCACGGCGACGTGACAGCCGTGTGCAACAGATCGATGACAGCGTCCATGCGTCCAACGCTAGAAAACGATCACCACCCGGACATCGGACGTACGGCCACCGCCGCCCCCGACTTTCGATCAGGACGGCCCTGCGTCCTGCGAACGATGTACGCCGGTTTCCTCACCCTGGAGGACGAACCCGCCCGCACGCAGCGCCAAGCTGGAGACACCAGCGCGAACCCGGGGGAGGACCCGCCATGGAACCGCACCGCCACACCGAGGCCGCCGCCCACGGCGCTCTTGACGTCCCCGGCGCGCCCGGCGCGCCCGGGGTCCCCGGCGTCCGCGCCGCCGACGCCGACCGCGACACCGCCATCGAACGGCTCGGCGACGCCCTCGCCGAAGGCGCCCTCGACACCGCCGAGTACAACCGCCGCCTCGAACGGGCCGCCCAGGCCGCCACCCTCGCCGAACTCCGCGCCCTCACCGCCGACCTGCCCGTCTCCCGCGCCGCCCAGGCCAAAGCCGAGGTCGCCCGCAGGACCGCCCAGCAGCAGGCCGACAAACGCGCATGGCTCAACGAATGGGGCTACTGGGCCGGCGGCGCGCTCATCATGAACGCCATCTGGGGCTACACCTGCCTCAAGGACGGCGACCTGAAGTTCTACTGGCCCGCGCTCCCGCTCGCCATCTGGGCCATCGTCCTGATCTCCTACGCCCTCTGGCCCGACCGCAAGAACCCCTGACCCCACCGACCCGGGCCGCCCCGCACCGTAGGAAGCGTTCAGCCGGCGAGCAGCGAACGGCCCAGCGCGTACGCCTGGGCCAGATCGTCACCCCGGTAGTCCACCGCCGCGAGCCCGGCCAGATGATGATCCGCGTTCACCGCCACCGTGTTCACCAGGTGACGGAACAGCGGCGCGTCCGACATCGAGTCCCCGTACGCCACGCAGCGCCCCACCGGCAGGCCGTGGCGAACGCGCAGCTCCTCCGCCACGCGCACCTTGTCCGCGGGCGTCAAGATCCCGTCCGGCTCCAACGGCACGCTGAACGGCAGCTCCGGAAAACGCGACGCCACCACCTCGTCGAACCCCAGCGCCAGCAGATGCCGCGCGAAGAAGTCCGGCGACATCGTGATCACCACCGAATGCTCGCCCCGCGCCCGGATGTCCGCGCACACCTCCGCGATACCGCGCAACCACGTCGCCGACCCGTACGCCGCCGCGACGACCTCCGCCGTCAGATGCCCCCACATCCGGTGGATCTCCGCCGAGAAACCCCGCGTGTCGATCTCCCCGGCCGCCAGCCGCTCCTCCAGCACCAGCAGCTCGGGCAGCGTGCCCAGGTGACGGGCGACCTCCAGGTTCGCCGTCGACCCCGCGAGCAACGTCCCGTCCATGTCGAAAATATGCAAGGTAGCCACGATCCGCCCATTGTGGACGACCGGAACCCGTCCCGCGACCCCGAACCCACCCCCACGACATCATGGACAACCCCACCACGGAGGCTCCATGACCCCCACACCCCCCAAAACCCCCACCCCCACCCACACCACCGTCCCCACCGGACGTCCCCTGCTCTGGCTCGCCGCCACCGCCGCCGCCTACGCCCTCACCCACCACATCGGCTTCGGACTCGCCGGACTCGGCACCACTGGCACCACTGGCACCACCGGCGAGACCCGCTGGGCCGACTGGATCGACCTCACCACCCCCTACACCCTCCTCCTCACCGCCGCCGCCACCCTCCACACCGCCCACGCCGCACGCCGCGCCTGGGCCCTCTACCTCACCGGCGCCATCACCTACGCCGAAGGCCACGGCATCCACCTCGCCGCCAACTCCGTCGGCAACGTCGCCCCCAGCGACACCGCCCACCTCTGGGACGAGACCGTCGGCCACTACCTCTGGTACACCGGCCTCGCCCTCGTCCTCACCGCCCTCGCCGCGACCCTCGCCCGCCGCCCGCCCGTCCACGGCGCCCTCCCCGCCCTCACCACCGCACTGCTCTGCGCCACCACCGCCTTCACCTGGACCAGCAACGCGCTCGAAGGCCGGTACGCCATCCCCGGCATCGCCCTCGCCGCCGCGTTCACCCTCTGGGGCCTCCTCACCCGCCGCACCTTCGGACGCACCCTGATCCTCGCCTTCGCCCCCGCCCTGATCATGCTCACCGGCTACGGCATCTGGCACCACGGCTTCCCCGAACCCTCCGACATCGGCTGGGTCTGACACAAAGGACCACGCGACACCGCGCTACCGCGCCACCGGCAACCCCGGACCGAACGGCCCACGACCCGCGCACGCCGGCCCGTGCACGCCGACTGACCCGCGCACGAAAAGGGCAGCCCCGACCGGGACCGCCCCTCCGCACCTCCCATGGACACTGGTCAGCGAGGCAACTGACCCGCCCTGTCGGTCACCGCCACCCTGACCTCCGCCGACGCGTACACCAGCGCCCCGTGCTCACCCAACGCCCCCACCCGACCGGACGGCGACGGCGACGGCGACGCACCGGCCGGCCGCCACGTGCTCCGCAGGTCCACGACCTCCCGCTCACCCAGATACGCGTACGTACGGGCATCGAACACCAACTCGTGGCGGACGCCCTGCCACGTCTGCCCGACGGCGACCCCCTTACGCCCGACCATGTCCGTGACACCGCGCGTGACCGTGACGCCCGGCACGCGCGCCGCCGCGGCGAACAGAAGCGACAGCGTCCGAGGCTCGACATAGCGCTCCCGGATGGAATCGCCCACCGTGACGAAAGCCTGCACGTCCGGCGGATTGCTGCCCCGCGAACGCTCGTAGAGCCAGCGGCGCATGCCCTCGACCCCCGTCGGCATACCGGACAGGCGCGCCGGCTCATCACGGCAGCCCGTGGGCGGGTGAGCGAGATCGACCCGCAGGTCCCGCCCCTTCCGGATCGCCGCGATCTCCCGCCTCCGCAACGCCTCCGAACCCGTACACAACCAGCTCCCCGCCCCACCCCCGACCCCGAGACCCCCGAACCGCGGACCAGCCCGGCACGACGGCCGTCGATCGACTGCCACGCCCGCCGCACACCGGCCTGACCCGGCTCCACCTTGGGATCCGGACCAGGACGCTGATACACCCTGGACTCCACGTAAAGGAACTGATCCGGACGCGGCCTGAGATCCGGCCGCGCGGCCGCGGCCCGGGAGGCACGCGTGAGCACCTCCGTGGCGCCGACGTTCACCAGCGCCGGAGCACGATGCCCCGACCCCGCGGGCACGACGACCGCGACCGCGACACCGGCCGCCAGACCACCCGCGGCGAGCCCGCCGAACACGACCCGGCGCCGATACGCACGAGACCGAAACGACCGGCGCGGCGCGGACAGCTCGGACATCAGATGCGCGCGGCGAGCCTCATGGCGGCCCGCAGGCAGATCCCTGCGCACGGGCAGGCCGGACGGGGGGACGAGGTCGTTCATGAGGACTCCTCCGAAACGAACGGCGTGGGACGTTCACCCTTCCTGTGTCCGGCCACCGGACCGGGTTCCGGCAGACGACCGGGCAACGGACCCTGCACCCGATCCGGCCAAGGCTCTTGCGGACCCTCCGCAAGACGCCCCACCGGAGACGCTTCGTCGAGGTCGGGCTCGGGCTCGGGGTCGGCGGAGATGCCGCGCAGACGCGACCGGGCGCGAGCCAACCGCGACCGAACGGTCCCGACCGGGACGCCCAGCGCCTCCGCCGCCTCCGCGTACCCGAGCCCCTCCCACACGCACAGGACGAGCACCTCGCGGTCACGGCGCGACAACCGCTCGATCGAAGCCATCACCCGCCGCATACGCCGCTCGGCGTCCAGCCGTTCCGAAGCCTCCTCCGCGCCGTCCGGCTGCGGCTCCGGCGCGGGCAGCCGAGACAGCGCCTCGCGATGCCGACGCAGACTCCGGCGATGGTTCTGTAGGACATTGGTGGCGACGCCGTACAGCCAGGGCAACAGCGACTCCGACGGCATGGAGACGTGCGCGCGGCGCCGCCAGGTCTCCAGGAAGACGACCGAGGTGAGATCCTCCGCCTCCGACCAGCTCGCCGTACGCCGGAAGCAGTAGTTGTAGACCGTCCGCGCATGCCGGTCGAAAAGCGCCCCGAAGGCCCGCTCGTCTCCGTCACATGCCCGGCGCCACAACTCGACATCCGTGGGGGTGTGCGGGTTCATACCCACCAGGTGTCCGCTCCGCGACGCCGGTTCCCTCAAAGACGACCCTACGCGGACGATCACGCCCCGCCGGACGCCCCCGGACGCGATGACCGGACCGGAGGAGCGCGATACCGGCCACTGGGCACCAACCCGTACGGCCGAAAAGGGACCCGCGCCAAACCCGGTGACAGACAGAGCTCAGCGACGAGACCGGAACCAGCCCCAGACGGGACGCCGGCGAGACTCCGTGCGAGCACCGAAGCCGCACGACGAACACAAGCGACCACGAACCGGCCGCGGACCCGCGCACACGGACCAGCGACGACAGGAGACGGACTAGGGACGGTGCTGCACCGGGCCCAGCAACGGGTGAACGCGCATCGCGGCCTCCAACTCGCCCGGCAACTCGTCCCGGTAACGGCCCAACGTCGACAAGTCCGAATGCCCCAGCACCCGCCGCACCGCGTCCATGTCGGTCGCCGCCGCCAGCAGATGCGTCGCCGTCGTATGCCGCAATCCATGCGGCGTCACACTCCGCCGCCGCCCCGGCTCCACCCGCGCCTGCACCCGATCGATCACCGCCTGCACATCACCCCGCGCCAACCGCCGACCCCGCCACGACAACAGCAACGCCTTCGGCTCACGCCCCCGATCCAACCGCGGCCGCCCCTCCGCCAAATACGCGTCCAGAACCTCCGCGACAGGCCGGGGGAGAGGCACATCACGCGTACGCCCACCCTTGCCGAACACCCGCCAGTAGCGCGTCCCGCCGTTGACGAAGAAGTCCTCCGCGTTCGCCCGCGTCAGCTCCGACACCCGAGGACCCACCGCCGCCAGCAACAGAACGATCAACCCGTCCCGCAACTCGGTCCGCTGATCCACCCGCCGACCCTCGTCCGGCCCGGCCTCCACCAGCCCGCGCGCCGCCCCCAGCAACCCCTCCGCCTGCTCAGCCGTCAACGCGCGCCGCTCCGCCCGCAACCCGCCCCGCTGCTTCGGCTTCAACGTCACCGCCAGCATCGGATTGAGCTGCACCCACCCCGCGATCGTCGCGTACTGGAAGAACGCCGACACCGACCTGCGGAAACGCGCCTGCGACGCGGCACTCTGCAAAGGAGCGGCCCCGCCCTCGCCACGCGGCGGCCGCACCCGCCGCCCATCCGGCTTGCGCGCGAACCGCAGCAGCACCTCGTCGACGTCCTCACCCGACAGGTCGTCCAGCACACGCTCCGGGCCCGCCAACCCCGCGAACGTGTGCACGTCACGCGCGTACACCTCCGCCGTACCGGGCGCCAGCGCACCCGTGGACGTCTTCGCGCGGACCATCTCCGCGTAACGGTCAACAGTCTCGGCCACGGTGAGCCGCTGAACATCAGAGGGACGCACCCACCGGACGCTACAACCGCCCACCGACAAAACCTCCCGCCCACCCGACGAACGAGACGCAACGCAACATCTCCGGCATCCGCCGGGGGAGGAGGGGAGACCTGGGCAGGTGGATCAGCCGCTGCAAGGCGAAGTACGGCCCGGGGGATCGAGCTCGCGTCCCGGGGCGTACCGCGCGGCCGGTCTGCGTTAACGGCGCGCACGGTCCAAGAGATGGCTCCGGCGCGGGTCGTGTCACCGCGTCCGATCAGGTTGAACAAACCGAACAGAATCCACCTTCTGTCTGGTTTGTGTTGTTTTGTCGGAATCAGTGATGCGGAGGCTGTCGGAGGGGCCGCTTAGGATTTCGCCCGGAGGTGCGTGGGCGGTGGCTGATTGGGAGCTGTTCGACCAGGTCGGCGAGGTGGTCAGGGGATCGGTCCCGGCCGGGCTCGGCGAGCTGCGGCTGAGGGTGCGCCACAACGGCGTCAAGGCGTGGTTCGGCGATCCCGAATCCGCCAGGGAGCACTACGAGGCCCAGCTCATCGGCGCCGACATCGTCGCCGGCGCGCGGACGCGCGCGCTCGAGATCGGCTTCCACGCCGAGCACCGCAAGGAGGCCGACAACGCCGCGGCCGTCGAACGGCTCCAAGCCGCGGAGGAACGCTGGCGCCCGGAGCTCGGCGACGACGCGGTGATCGGCCCGTTCGTCGGCCCGGCCGCCTGGCGGCGCGTCTCGGAGCTCTGGCTCGATCCCGACCTGGACGGCACCGACGTCGCGTTCGAGATCGGCGTCCGCCTGGTCGAGTACATGCGCGCCCTGGAACCGCACCGCGCGACGCCATAACCGCCGCAGCCGTCGTCGTTACCGCCGTAGCCGCCATGGTGCGCGCGCGAGGGCGGCGGACGTGCCGGACGGCGGTGTTCGGCGTCCGGTTCGCCCCTTCTTCTGGTGATCGTTTGGATGGTCGATAATGTACATTATGTTAAGTAAGTCGTGGAGGCGGGGGCGAAGCGCGCCCGGCCCCCGGCCTCGCCGGTTCCCCCGTACGGCCACTGCCCGCGCGCGGGGTACGGGTGGCGGCGCTTCCGGGCTTGTTGGGGTGTCAGGCGGGTGGGAGGGCGTCCAGGATGAGTTGCCACGGGATGGTCGTGGACGGGCCGCCTCGGAGGGCATGGTCTTCGGGCAGGTCGGTGCCGGTCAGGACGGTGACGCCCCACGAGCGCAGTGCCGCCACGTTCTCCTGGAACTTCGGGTGCGACAGGTGCGCCTGGTTGCTGTACGGCAGCGCGACGGTCGGCAGACCGAGGCCGTGGGCTTCGACGAGGTAGCCGAGGGGGACGGTGTCGCAGATGCCCGCCGCCCATTTGTTGATGGTGTTGACGGTGGCGGGTGCGACGGCGAGGGCGGTGGGCATCGGCAGGACGTCGGGTTCGTCGGGCTGCTTGTAGTCGCTGCGTACGGGGTGGCCGGTGAGTTTCTCCAGGCGCGGCACGTCGACGAAGCGTCGGCCGTACGGGGTGGTCAGTACGCAGACGGTCCATCCCTGGGCCTGGGCGAGTTCGACCATGGTGTGCGCGTCGCGGGCGCCGGGTGATCCGCAGCAGATCAGGTAGAGGACTCGATCATGGGTCATACCGGCACTGTGCGCACGGGCGGGTGGTGGAAATCAAGCGGGTACTCCCCCGCGCCGGGTGCCGGCGGGTGTCATTCGCCGGTGGGTGCGGGGTTGTCGCGCCAGGCGCGTTGGAGGCGGGTGACCTGCTGGAAGGTGTCTTTGAAGGTGGTGTAGGCGTCGTCGCCGAGTGCGGTGCGGTGGCGGTGTTCGACGCCGGCGAGGATGGCGCGGGCTTTGGTGATCTCGTCGATGCCGCGTTCGCTGGGGACGATGAGTTTGGCGCGGCGGTCGCGGGGGTCGGGGCGGCGTTGGACGTAGCCGAGTTTCTCCAGTTCGTCGGCTATGGTGCCGATGATCTGCTTGTGCTGGCCGGATCGCTGGGCGAGGTCGGTGGCGCGGGTGCCTTCGGTGTCGAGGTAGGCGAGGACGGCGCCGTGGCGGGGGCGGACGTCGGGGTGGCCCTGTTCGGCGAGGGTGTCGAAGAGTTCCTGCTGGATGGAGAACAGCAGTCTGCCGGTGAGCATCCCCAGGTCGGGGTCGGCCATGGTGGTTCTCCTCCGTCTTTTAGTCATGAATATTGACTATCAACGATCTGGACTATACCGTCGGGGCGCGTCGAAGGCGAATCCCGCCGCCGACCGGTACGCGACCCCCTGGGAGGGCCCGATGAGCAGCGACGCCGTGGACGAGTACGTGAACGCGAAGGTCTCCCCCGCCCACCGGCCCATCGTCGCCGACCTGCGCGCGCTGATGGCCGAGTGCGCTCCGGACGCCCGGGAGGTCATCGCCTACGGTTCGCCCGCCTGGAAGGGCGCGAAGACGCTGGCGGTCATCAGCGTGAGCAAGACCCATCTGACGTTCGCGTTCGCGCGCGGCGCCGAGTTCGCCGACGCCCATGGTGCGCTGGAGGGTGTGGGCAAGGCGACGCGGCACGTCAAGCTGAGGAGGCCGGAGGATCTGGATCGCGAGGCGTTCCGTGACTACATCGCGCAGGCGGTGGCCTTGGATTCGCTGTGATGGGCAGGTAGCGCTCCCCCGCCGCCGCTGCCGGGCCCCCGCTCCCCCGCCGTGATGGCCGCCGGGTGTTGAGGACGGATCGTGTCCTCAAGGGGTGGGAGTCTGGTGGGTGTGAGTGAGGAGTCGGCGCGCAAGGACCTGCCGGGGCGGTTGCTGCGGTTGCTGTCGTTGTTGCAGAGCAGGCGTGAGTGGTCGGGGGCGGAGCTGGCGGAGCGGCTCGGGGTGACGGGCCGTACGGTGCGGCGCGATGTCGAGCGGTTGCGTGCGCTGGACTATCCGGTGGAGGGCACGACGGGGACGGCGGGCGGTTACCGGTTGATGTCGGGTCGGAACGTGCCGCCGCTGCTGCTGGACGACGACGAGGCGGTCGCGGTGGCGGTGGGGTTGATGACGGGGGCGGGCGGCAGCGTGGCGGGCATCGAGGAGAGTTCGATGCGGGCGCTGGCGAAGCTGGAGCGGGTGCTTCCGGCGCGGTTGCGTCCGAGGCTGGCGGCGTTGGGCGGGGTGACGGTGGCGGTGCCGCGGCGGGACGCGCCGCGGGTGGATCCGGGTGTGCTGGCGGCGCTGGCGTCGTGCTGCCGTGACCGGGTGGTGGTGTCGTTCGGTTACCGGAGCCGGGTGGAGGAGGTGAGTGTGCGGCGGGTGGAGCCGCACAGTCTGGTGACGATGGCGGGGCGGTGGTATCTGGTGGCGTACGACCCGGGGCGGGAGGGGTGGCGGACGTTCCGGGTGGATCGGATCGAGGGGCCGAGTGGGACGCATCGGCGTTTTGAGGCGCGGGAGTTGCCGGCGGAGGATGCGGCGGGTTTTCTGACGCGTTCGTTCGCGCGGGCGTCGTATCGGTATTCGGCGCGGGTGCGGGTGGCGTTGTCGGCGGAGCGGGTGCGGGCGGGGTGTTCGGGCCGGTTCTGGGTGAGGTGGAGGATGTCGGGGCGGAGGGGTGTGTGGTGCGGTTGAGTGCGGATTCGGTGGAGTTGGTGGTGCAGTCGGTGTTGGCGGTGGCGGCGTTGGGGGCGGATTTCTCGGTGGAGGCGTCGGAGGAGGTCGCGGGGCGGGTGCGTGAGGTGGCGGGGCGGTTGGCGCGGGAGTGCGGGCCTGGTTAGTGCGGGGCGGGGTCGGCGTCGGTGAGGAGGCGGGGGGCGTTCGTCTACACCTCGGGATGTAGGCGGGGGCGCGGCGGTACGCGAAAGGCGCAGTGCGGGTGCACGCTCGCGCCCGATTCGTGGGGGCGGGCGGTGGGCCCAGGATGCGTGCGGTACCGGTGGACGATCCGTCTGGAGGGGCGCATGGACGCGCTGATGCTGGCCCGGGTGCAGTTCGCGTTGACGGCGGGCTCGCATTTCCTGTTCGTGGCGTTGACGTTGGGCTGGCGACGCTGGTGGCGTTGATGCAGACGCGGGCGACGGTGTCGGGCAGTGCCGTGCACGCGCGGATGACGCGGTTCTGGGGGCAGTTGTATGTGATCAATTATGCGGTGGGGATCGTCACGGGCTGGTGATGGAGTTCCAGTTCGGTCTGAACTGGAGTGGGATGTCGCGGATGGTCGGCGGGGTGTTCGGTGCTCCGTTGGCGATGGAGACGATCGTGGCGTTCTTCATCGAGTCGACGTTTCTGGGGTTGTGGATTTTCGGGTGGGATCGGCTGAACCGGTGGGTGCATCTGGGGCTGATCTGGGTGGTGACGTTGACGGCGTATCTGTCGGCGTATTTCGTGCTGGTGGCGAACGGGTGGCTTCAGCGTCCGGTGGGTTACGAGATGGTGGACGGGGTGGCGCGGCTGACGGACGCGGGGGCGCTGCTGACGAATCCGACGGCGATTCTGGCGTTCTTGCACGTGCTGTTCGGTGGGTTGCTGACGGCGGCGTTCTTCATGGCGGGTGTGAGCGGTTACCACCTGCTGCGCCGTACGGCGGAGGTGGAGTTCTTCCGGCGGTCGATGCGGATCGGGTTGCTGACGTTGGTGCTGTCGGTGTTCCCGGTGGTGGCGTTCGGGGGTGCGCAGTTCGAGTACGCGCAGCCGACGAAGACGGGCGGGGACGATCTGGCGGCGGCGGTGGCGGATTTCACGGCGCGGTTCGGGCCGGACGACTACGAGGCGCCGAAGCTGGCGGAGGCGGGCCAGGTGGTGATGGTGTCGGTGTGGTCGGTGATGCTGTTGCTGGGGCTGGTGGCGCTGGTGAAGTTCCCGTTCGGTCGGTGGCTGGAGCGGGGGCGGGTGTTCCACGTGGTGATGATGGTGGCGGTGCCGCTGCCGTACGTGGCGATGATCGCGGGGTGGGTGTTCCGTGAGGTGGGGCGGCAGCCGTGGATGGTGTACGGGGTGCTGAAGACGCGGGATGCGATCTCGGATGTGGGGTCGGGGACGGTGGTGGCGTCGTTCGTGGCGTTCACGGGTCTGTTCGCGGTGCTGATCGGGGTGAACGCGTGGCTGCTGGCGCGGTTCGCGCGGCGGGGGCCCGAGGGTGCGGGGCTGGGTGCGGCTCCGCCGGCGCCGCCGGCTCCGGAGGCGTCGGCGCCGTCGTTGACGCCGACGTTCTGATGGGCGGGTCGCGGGGTGCGGGCTCGGGTGCGGGTCCGTGTGTGGGGTCGGGTTTCGCGGGTTCCGGTGGTGGCCGGGGCCGCGGGGCGGGTGTCGAGCTTTCCGTACGTGCGTAGGTCGGAACAGGAGCCGGATCGATGGAATCTCTCGCTGTGCTGTTGATGGCCGTGTTCACGGTCGGGTACCTGGTGCTGGCCGGGGCGGACATCGGTGTGGGGATGGTGCTGCCGTGGCTGGGGCGTGATCAGCGGGAGCGGCGGTTGGTGATCGCGTCGTTCGCGCCGTTCTTCCTGGGGAACGAGGTGTGGCTGGTGTCGGCGGTCGGTCTGGCGGCCGGGGCGTTCCCGGGGTTGGAGCACCGGCTGCTGGAGGGGCTGTATCCGGTGTTCGCGGCGCTGGTGTTCGGCTGGGTGGTGCGGGACATGGGGCTGTGGCTGCGGGGCCGGGTGGACGGGGTCCGGTGGCGTTCGGTGTGCGATGGGGCGATCGTGGCGGGGAGTTGGACGCTGGGGCTGGCGTGGGCGTCGGTGCTGGGTTCGGTGCTGTTCGGTGGTGAGGGGCTGAACGCGGGCAGTGTGCTGGGGCTGCCGTTGGCGCTGCTGTTCGTTCTGCATGGGGCGGCGTTCGCGGGCTGCGGTTGACGGGTGGGTTGGCGGAGCGGGCGCGGCGGGTGCCGGGGCAGTATCCGGCGACGGCGGCGGTGCTGATGGTGGTTCCGGTGGTGGCGGGTTGCGGCTGCCGTGGTCGCAGCTCGCGGCGCCGGGGTCGGGCTGTCGTTGACGGTGGTGACGGCGGCGGTGCTGCTGCCGTTGCTGGTGGGGGCGCAGTCGCTGGTGTGGTGGACGTTCCGGGGCGGGTCGAGTCGCCTTCGTACCTGTAGGGGCGTGGTGTGAAGACTGTGGAGCGGCGGTTGCTGCGTTTCCTGCCGCGCCGGGTGCTGGCGGTGCTGCTGGCGCTGGTGGTGGGGCAGGGGGTCCTGCTGGTGGTGCAGGCGGGTCTGCTGGCGCGTGCGGTGGCGGATCTGGACGCGGGGCCGTTGCCGTGGCTGGCGGGGGCGGTGGCGGGCGTGCGGTGCTGGCGTGGGTGGGGACGTCGGTGGCGGGGCGCGCGTCGGCGTCGGTGAAGCGGGGTCTGCGTGAGGCGCTGCTGGCCGTCCCGGCGGCCGGTCCGGCCGCGGCGGCCGCAGACGCGGACGCAGACGCGGACGCGGTGGGCCCGGCGGGCGGCTTCGGGCGCGGGGGTGCGGGGCGCGGGTGCGCGGGTCACGTTGCTGACGCGGGGGCTGGACGCGCTGGACCCGTTCTTCACCGGGTACGTGCCGCAGTTGCTGGCGGCGTGCGTGGTGCCGGTGCTGGTGCTGGCGCGGCTGGCGGTGGCGGACTGGGCGTCGGCGCTGGTGGTCGCGTTGACGGTGCCGCTGGTGCCGGTGTTCGGGGCGCTGGTGGGGATGCGGACGGCCGCGCTGACGGGCCGGCAGTGGGGGCTGCTGCACCGGCTGGGCGGGCATTTCCGGGACGTGCTGGCGGGTCTGTCGACGCTGCGGGCGTTCGGGCGTACGGGGCATCAGTCGGTGGTGGTGCGGGAGCTGGCCGATGAGCACCGGCGGGCGACGGTGGGGGCGCTGCGGGTGGCGTTCCTGTCGTCGCTGGTGCTGGAGCTGGTGTGCGCGTTGTCGGTGGCGCTGGTGGCGGTGCCGGTCGGGTTGCGGCTGATGGACGGGGAGATGGCGTTGGCGACGGGTCTGCTGGTGCTGATCCTGACGCCGGAGGTGTATCTGCCGCTGCGGGCGCTGGGCGCGCGGTTCCACGCGAGCGCGGAGGGCGTCGCGGCGGCGCGGGAGGCGTTCGCCGCGCTGGACGCCCGCGCGGCGCGTGCGGGGGGCGTCCGGTGGAGGTGGCGGCGGTGCCGGAGATCGTTCTGGAGGAGGTGACGGTCCGGTACCCGGGGTCGGAGGCCGCGGCGCTGGACCGGGTGTCGCTGCGGGTGGCGGCGGGCGAGCGGGTGGCGGTGACCGGGCCGTCGGGCGCGGGCAAGTCGACGCTGCTGCTCGTCCTGCTCGGGCTGGTGCGGCCGGAGTCGGGGCGGGTGCTGGTCGACGGGACGGACCTGGCGGAGCTGGACGCCGAGGCGTGGCGGGCGCGGCTGGGTTGGGTGCCGCAGCGCCCGCACCTGTTCGCGGCGTCGGTGGCCGACAACATCCGCCTCGGGGCGCCGGACGCCGACGACGAACGGGTCGTCGAGGCGGCGCGGGCGGCGGCGGCCGATGAGTTCGTCCGGGCGCTGCCCGAGGGGTACGCGACGGTGCTGGGTGAACGGGGCGCGGGCCTGTCGGCGGGCCAGCGGCAGCGTGTCGCGATCGCGCGCGCGTACCTGACCGGCGCGCCGGTGATGCTGCTGGACGAGCCGACCGCCCGGCTGGACCTGCACAGCGAACGTGTCCTGGTGGACGCGGCGGCGCGGTTGCTGGCGGACCGTACCGCGGTCATCGTGGCCCACCGCCCGGCGCTGCTGAGCGCGGCGGACCGCGTCGTACGCCTGGAGGACGGCCACCTCACCACCGATCTCGGCCTCGGGGTCGGTGCCGCGGACGGCGCGGGCGGTGCGGATGTGGTGCGGCGGGGACGGGAGGCGGTGGCGTGAACGGCGTGTGGGGCGCGGTCCGTCCGTACTCGGCGCGGCTGGTGGCGGCGGCGCTGGCGGGGGTCGCGGCGGAGCTGTCGGGGCTCGGGCTGATCGCGGCGGCGGCGTGGCTGATCGCGCGGGCGGCGCAGCAGCCGCCGCTGGCGGCGTTGTCGCTGGCGATCGTGGCGGTGCGCGGGTTCGCGCTGGCCAAGGGCGCGCTGCGGTATCTGGAGCGGCTCGCGGGCCACGATGTGGCGTTGCGTGCGCTGGCGGAGCTGCGCGGGCGGGTCTTCGACGCGCTCGCCGCGGCGGGCCCGCTCGAGCCGCCGGCGCCCGGTCCGCTCCCCCACGCCGGTCCGGGGCGGGCGGGCGGCGGGCCGTCCGCGAGAGGCGGCGCGGAACGGCCGGGCGAGGCGACGGAAGCGAGGGGGCGAGGGGGGCGACGGGGGCGACGGGGGCGACGGGGCCGGACGGCGCGGGGAGGTGCTGCGGAGGGGGACGCGCTGACGCGGATGGTGTCCGACGTCGACGCCGTTCAGGACCTGCTGCTGCGGTGCCTGCTGCCCGCGGTGGCGGCGGTGGCGTGCGGTGCGGCGGGGCTGGCGGTGTGCGCGGTCGTGCTGCCCGCGGGGGCGCTGGTCCTGGCGGGCGGGGTGGCGGCGGCGGGGCTGGCGCTGCCGGTGGTCGCGGCGTTCGCGGGCGGGCGCGCGTCGGCGAGGGCGGCGGCCGAGCGGCAGGGGCTGGCCGTGCGGGCGCTGGACGTGCTGGAGGGCGCGGATGACCTGGCGGTGTTCGGCGCGACGGAACGGTTCACCGGTGCGGCGCGGGAGTCGGCGGCGCGGCTGGAACGGGCGGAACGGGCCGCGGCGCGCGTCGCGGCGGGTGTGTCCGGAGCGGGGTACCTGGTACAGGGCGTCGCGGTGGCGGCGGTCGCGTGGACGGGCCTGGGCGCCGGGCTGGACGAGGTCGCGGTCGCGGTACTGGCGTTGACGGCGCTGGTCACCGTGGAGGCGGTGCTGCCGCTGGCGGGCGCGGCGCAGCGGCTGCGCGAGGTGCTGCCCGCGTCGCGCCGGGTGGAGGCGCTGCTGCGCACTCCCCCGCCGCCGCGGACGTCGCGCCCGCGGAAGGCGCCGCCCGGCCCGCTCGGGGTCGAGCTGCTGGGGGTCGGCGTCACCTATCCGGCCGGCACCCCTCTTGGTGGGGAGGCGGTCGTTCGGGGGGCCGCGCTGGACGGGGTGGACCTGGCCGTGGAACGCGGGCGCAGGATCGCGATCGTGGGGGCGAGCGGCGCGGGCAAGAGCACGCTGCTGGCCGTTGTGGCGGGTGCGGTGGCGCCGGAGTCGGGGGCGGTGATGCTCGCCGGGCACGATCTGGCCGAGTACTCCCCCGAGGACGTTCGGGCGGCGGTGCGGGGGCTGACGCAGGACGCCCACGTGTTCGCCGGGTCGGTGCGCGCGAACCTCCTGCTGGCCCGTCCGGACGCCACCGACGCTCAGGTACGGGCGGCGGCGCGGCGGGCGCGGCTGCTGGAGGTCGTCGACGGGCTGCCCGAGGGGTGGGACACGGTCGTGGGCGCGGGCGGGCGCGGCCTGTCGGGCGGGCAGCGGCAGCGGCTGCTGCTGGCGCGGGCGCTGCTGGCCGATCCGCCGGTGCTCGTTCTGGACGAGCCGACCGAGGCGCTCGACCCGGCCACCGCGGACGCGATCACCGGTGACCTGCTGACGGCGCCGGGCGGCGGGACGCTGCTGCTGGTGACGCACCGGCTCGCGGCGCTCGGCCGCGCCGACGAGGTGGTGGTGATGGACCGGGGCCGGATCGTGCAGCGCGGCCCCACGACCGGCTGCTCGCCGGACCGGGCCCGTACCGCGATCTGTGGGAGGCCGAGCGGCTCACCGCCGCGCCGCCCCCCGCCCTCCCGGCCGCCTGACCCCCGTCCGGACGGCCCGTCCCCGGACGGCCCGTCCCGGCCGCCGGTCCCGGTCATTCGGGAGGAGGGGGCCGAGGGGCCGAGATCCAGGTTGAGGTCGCTGTCGTCCAGGTCGAAGTGGTCCTTGAGGCGCGTCATGGCCTCTTCCAGGCGCATCAGCGCGAGTCCGAGCCGTTCGACCTGCTCGGGGTCCAGGCCGCCGCCCTCGACGCGGCGCAGGGCCTGGCGTTCCATGAGCTGGCGGATGAGCTCCACCAGGGTCAGCACCAGCTTGACCAGGTCGCGTTCGACGGTCTCGGGGTCGGACTGCAACCGCTGCATCGTCCGGCTGGACGCCGGGGTCGAGCGCACCGGCGAGGCCCGTACGGGCGCGGCGCCGCCGGCGGCGGGGGTCCGGCCGGCGAGCAGGTCGTCGGTGAGCGGGTCGCCGGTCCCGAGGTCGTGCACCGACACCTCGCCCGACACCGGGTCCCGGTCGCGGCGCGCTGGTTCGCGGCGCGTGTCGGCGGCGGTCCCGGGGCGGCGGTCGTCGGTGGCGGGGCGGTGGTGGGGTGAACGGTTCACAGGTCCTCCTCGTCGCACAGCAGTTCGTCGCGGACGGCGGTGATGAGGGCGCGCAGCGACACGTGCACCAGGTCGACCTCGGCGATCGAGATGACCAGATCGCCGGTCAGGACCACTCCCCGGCCAGCAGCCGGTCCAGCAGGTCGACCAGCGCGACGCGCTCCATCGGCGCCCCGGCGCGGCCGGTGTCGAGGTCGACGGTCATGCCGGACGGCCCGCGGCGGGGGTGGTCTCGTCGGTGTCGATGAACGAGTACGGCGGCCAGGGGCCGGTCAGCTCGATCCCGATGCCGGGCAGCCGCGCGTCGATGCGGCGCGCGGCGTCCGCGAACGCCTCGACCCGCTCGTCGTCCAGCAGGTACGCGACGTTGAGGATCTGGGTGCCGTCGTGGCCGGACAGGCGGGGGTCCTGCGCGGGGTGCTGGCGGGACGCCACGGCGTGGTCGCCGAGTTCGGCGTGGATCTCCTGCGCCTGGGCGGTGACGCGGCGGCCGGCGTCCTCGCGGCGGCGTCGCTGGCTCTGCCTGCGGCGCAGGTACGCGGTCCCGGCGCCCTCCGCCCCGCCGCCCGCGCTCTCGCCGCCCGTGCTTCCGCCCGCCGCGTCGGGGGCGGCGGGCGGGGATGGCGGCGCGGGCTCGGCGGGCTCGGCCGGGTCGTCTCCCTGGAGGGCCTCGGCGTAGGCGTACGCCTTGACGCCCCATTCCGAACGGCCCCGGATGCGGTCCAGCACCAGCGCGAACCGCTCGCGGTCCTCGGCGAGCACCTGCCCGACGCGTTCCTCGTCGCGGTAGATCGTCGCGATCCGCACGGGCGCGGTGGGCGCGGCGCGGGCGGCGCGGTCGACGACCTCGTGGTGGGCGCGGGCGGTGGCCTCCAGCCAGTCGAGGTCCTCCAGGCGCTCGCGCAGGGCCCGTTCGCCGAACTCCTCCAGCCGTACGGTGCTGATCAGCGCGGTCAGCCCGGCGGCGTCGAGGGCGCGGACGGGGGCGCCCGCCACGCCCTCGGCGCCCTCCAGCACGGCGGGGTCCAGCCCGCGCGCGACCCCGTACAGGTACACGGCGGTGTCGACGGCGGTGTCGTCGGTCACGGTCGTTCGCCCTCCCCTGGTCAAGCGCGCCCCCGGTCGGCGGGGCCGTCGGGCGCGTCACGTTCGTCGGACGCCTCGGACGCCTTCGACGTCTTCTTCGTTCTCGCCGCGGTCTTGCGCGCCGCGGCGGGCTCCGCGGGCGCGGCGGGCGGGTCGTCCCCGGGTTCGGCGGCGGCCTCCAGGGCGGCCAGGCGTTCGCGCAGCAGCCGGTTCTCGCGCAGGAGCTCGTCGTGTTCGCCGTGCCCGTCCGGGGCGGTGAGCCCGGCCGGTTCGGCCTCGGCCTGGACGGCCGCCGCGCCGCCTCCGTCGGCGGCGGCCTGGTTCTTGCGGGCGCCCGAGGACAGCGACGGGTCGTGCTCCCACCAGTCGATGCCCATCTCCTTGGCGCGGTCGACCGAGGCGACCAGGAGCCGCAGTTTGATCGTCAGCAGCTCGATGTCCAGGAGGTTCACCCGGATGTCGCCGACGATCACGATGCCCTTGTCCAGGATGCGTTCCAGCAGGTCGGCCAGGTTGGCGCCGCCCTGCGGCTGCTGTCCCGACACGCTGCGGGCCGGGGAACGGCCTCCGGTCCAGGAGATGTCGCTCAACGGTTCAGCTCCTCTCCACTCGTCCGCGCGCGTAGCGGCTCGCGCGCCGGTACGCGACCAGTTCGCCCTCGTCGTCGACCTGGGTCTCGTAGATCGCGAGGATGTCGGCCGAGTCGGGGATTCGGTGGGTCTCGACGATCTCCACGGTCACCTGCCAGCCGTCGCCGGTGCGCTCGATGCCGACGACGCCCTCGGCGTCGCGGCCGGTCATGTCGGTGACGTGCCGTACGGCCTGCTTGGCGGCCTCTGACGCGGACAGCATGGTCAGCCTCCCTGAAGGCGTCTGTCCCGGTCCCCGCGCCGGTCGGCGCCGCCTTCCTGGTCGGCCCCGGCCCCGTCCCGGGCGTCCATGGCGTCCGCGGCGTCCCTGCCGGGCTGTTCGTCGGGTCGTTCCTCGGGTCGTTCATCGGGCTGCGCGCCGGGCTGCGCGGCGGGCTCGGGCTGCGCGGCGGCCGGGGCGTCGGTCTCGGCGCCCGCCCCGGTGCCGGGCGCCGCCCCACCGTTCGCCGGTGCGGCGGGCGCGCCGGGCGCGGGGGCCGCCGCGTCCCCCGCGGGGCGCTGGCGGCCCCGGCCTCGGCGGAGGCCACGGGAGCGTCGGGCGGCGGGGCGGGGGCCTGCTCCTGCGCGAGGGCGCGGCCCTCGTTGAGGCGCCGGATCAGGTCCTCCTCCCGCTCGGCGGCCTCCTCCTCCGACATCTCGCCGGAGGCGACGGCGTCGGCGATGCCCTGCATCTCCGCGGCGATGCGGCCCGGGTCGTACAGCTGAGCCTCGGCCTGCTCCTTGAGGACCTCGGCGAGCCACACCACGCCCCGGACCGGGGCGAGCGGGAGCGTCACCAGGCCGGTGAACATTCCCACCTCAGGCCTCCGGGACGAAGTCGTACGGCGCCAGCGGCCCGATCAGCCGGATCCGGATGCGCTCACCGTGGATCTTGCCGAGCTTGTCGACCGACTGCTCGAACTCGGTGACGCGGTCGCGTTCGACGAGGAACGAGGCGTCCAGGACGTCCTCCTCGCGCATGGGGCTGCGCCGCACGATCGCCTCGGCGGCCGGGGCCAGCGCCTCCAGGAGCACCTGCCCGTCGTCCTCGCGGCGCTGCTCGAGCGCCTGGGCGATCAGCTCGCCGAGCCGGACGCGGTCGTAGTACGCGGCGTCGGCGGCCTCGGGGGGAATGTCGCGCAGCCGCTGGTTGAGCTCGGCGATCTGCGGCTCGTCGTTCATCACCTCGCGCAGCACGACCTCCTGCACGTAGGTGCCCTTGAGGCGCAGCTCGACGCGGCCGTCGAGCTGGTCCAGGACCTGGCCGAGGCGGTCGGAGTTGGAGGCCAGTAGCTCGTCGCGGACGGCGTCGCGGCTGCTGAGCGCCGCGCCGAACCGGAACGGCAGCACCACCACCCCGCTCTCGACCAGGGCGTCCAGGACGCGCTGGTGGGCGACGAGGTCGGCGCGCTCGCCGAGGGCGCGGCCCTGCGGCAGGTCGCTGGTCAGCGCCGCGCAGCGTTCGTGGGCGATCAGGCCGACCGGCCCGTCCTCGAGCCCGGTGAGGTTCTCGGGCAGGGACGCGTCGGCGCGGGTGACGCCGTAGACGTACTGCGCGCCGCCGGCGGCGGGGGCCTGGGACTGGGGGGTCTGCGGATTCGTCACTGGTCGTCGTCCTCCTTCTTACGGGAGGCGCGGCGCCGCGACGGCTGCTTGTCCTCGTCCTCGCCGCCTTCCTCGGACGAGCCGAAGGTCTCCTTCAGCCGTTCCTGGGCTCCTTCCAGAGCGCCGCGCGTCTTCTTCTTCGCACCCGACTCCTGCATGCCGCCCACGAACTGCGGCAGCCCCTGCGAGGTGCCGTCGTGGGCGATGTCGAGCCGGTTGCAGGCCTCGGCGAAGCGCAGATAGGTGTCGACGCTGGCGACGACGATCCGCACGTCCACCGTGAGGATTTCGATGCCGACCAGGGACACCCGCGCGTACAGGTCGATGACCAGGCCCTTTTCGAGGATCAGGTCGACGACGTCGGCGAGGCCGCTACCGGACCCGCCGCGCTGGTAGCTGCTGGTGCCCGAGGTCTGCTGGGCGATCGGCCCAGTCATGTCACCACTCCTTGGTATGGGGGTCGGTGTGGTTGTGGCGTACAGCCCCCCACCTACCCGCACCGATCCACGTAAACGGGGCGTCCCTTTTCGGTCATCCACCCACCACCTGCCACGACTCCGACTCCACCCCCTTCTCGGACGCCGCCCGGACGCCGTTCAGACGGTGTTCAGCCCCGCCGCGAGGCCCGGCGGAAGCCCCGCGAGCCCCGCTCCGAACGGGCCTCCAGCGACCCGCCGCAGCCGCGCCGAGCAACCCGCCCGCAGCCGCGCCGAGCGACGCGCCGAACGACCGCCGACGACACGTCCGCGCGGATCTCCGGAACACGTGTGAGAAAGAACAGGGCCCTGCCGGGACGTGAGTCCATGGCAGGGCCCTGAGCGGGGGATCGAGACCGGGGAACGAGGCCCGGGATCGAGGCCGGGGAACGGGGTGACCGGAACGGGCGGGACGCCGCGGCGTCCGCGGGTGGGCCGTCAGCGGTTCTTCAGGACGCGGCGGCCGATGAGGAGTCCGGCTCCCGCCACCACCACGACCGGGGCCGCGCGCAGGAAGCGCCGCATGTTCATCAGCCGCACCACCCGCACCGCGCGGCCCGGCATCGCCGCGACCTGCCCGGCGGTCCGTTCCGCGCCGTGCCGCGCGCCCTCGGCGGCACGGCTCGCGCCCTGCCCGACGCGCTCGGCCGCGGCGCCGCCGGCCTTGCCCGCGGCCTTCGCCGCCGAGCCCGCCGATCCGGCCGCGCCCTTGGCCGCGTTCGACGCCCGCGCCGCCGAGCCGCCGGCCGCGTCGTTCGCCGAACCCTTCGCCGCCCCGGCCGCCTTGTCCGCGGACCCGGCCGCCTTGCGTGCGCCGCGTCCGGCACCGGCCGCGCCTCCGCGCGCGCCGCTCGCCGCGCGTCCCGCGCTCCGCCGCGCCCGACCGGCGCCCTTGCTCGTCTGCTCAGAACCCTTGCCCGAGTCCGAGGAAGTATCCATTGCCGCTCTCCTTCCGCCCCGCCCAGTACCCGGCGCCGCGACGCCAAACATCATCGGGGGAAACGGACGGCGCGAGGGGACGACGGAACGGAGCGCGCCGTCAACGGTCCGTGACGCGCCGTACCTTCACCGTGTTGTCGGTGCGCGTCACGGTGGTCCCGTCGGGAGCGGTCTGCGTGCGGTCGTGCTCCTCGCAGCGCAGCACCTCCCACTCCCCCTCCGGCAGTTCCAGCGCCTCCAGGACCTCCCGCGGCGACGGCAGCACGGCGCCGTGGCCGTCCTGCTCCCACGGCGGGGGCCCCGAGTGCCCGACCACCAGCAGCACCCCGCCGGGCGCGACGGCCGCGGCGGCGTCGCGCAGGATCCGCTCGCGGGGCATGTCGCCCCACGAGTGCAGGAAATGCGCCGACACCAGGTCGTACCGTCCGTCCGGGAACGACTCGGCGAGGTCGTGGCGCCGCCACTCGATCCGTTCCGCGACGCCCGCGTCCTCGGCGTGCCGCGCCGCACGGTCCAGGGCGACGCCCGAGACGTCCACCGCGGTCACCCGCCAGCCGCGCCCGGCCAGCCAGATCGCGTCGCCGCCCTCGCCGCTGCCCAGGTCCAGCGCCGTGCCAGGCCTCAGGTCACCGGCCTCGCGGACGAGCGTGGCGTTGGGCTCCCCGCTCCAGACCCGCTCGCTCTCGCTGTAGCGGGCGTCCCACATCTCCTCGGCCGAGCCGTTCTCCTGCCGCCTCCCGCCCGAACCCCCATGCCCGTGTGCGTGTGCGTCCTGGTTGTCGACGCTCATCGTCGCCTCCTGCTCGCAGTCGTCCGCGGCCTCGCCGCCGCCCATGGAGATACTGCGCGCACCCGGCACCGAACGACAAACCCGCTTGCCGATCCAGCAAAACCCGTCCGGTCAGCGGCCCGTCCGGTCAAGGGTCCGTCCGGTCAGCGGCCCGGCGCGGGCTCGGCCGCCAGCCACCCCGCGAGCCCCAGCATCACCGAACCCGCCGCCACGTCCACCCACCGCCGTACGCGCCGTCCCAGGGCCAGCGCGCCCAGCCGTCCGCCCGCCGCCGCGTAGCAGCACGCGCACCCGAACTCCACCGCGATGTACGCCGCGCCCAGCGCCAGCAACGCGCCCGCGACACCGCCGCCTGCCGCGGCGCCGCCCGCCGCGCCGTCCCCGGGGCCGCCACGAACTGCGGCAGGAACACCGTGAACAGGATCAGCGCCTTCGGGTTGGCCGCCGCCACCACGAACTCCTGCCGCGCCAGCCGCCACGCCGACGCCCCGTCTGCCGCCGCGCCGCCGTCCTCGGGCCCGCGCCCGGCCGTGCGGATCGTCCGCAGCCCGAGCCACCCCAGGTACGCCACCCCGCACCACTTCAGCACCGCGAACACCACCGCCGACGCCGCCAGCAGCGCCCCCAGCCCGGCCGCGACCGCCACCACCATCAGCGCGAACGCCGCGAACCGTCCCGCCGACGCGCCGATCGCCGCCCCCGGCCCGTACCGGAAGCCGTTGCGCAGCGCCAGAAGCTGGTTGGCGCCCGGCGCCGCGGCGACCAGCACCGCGGCGGGAACGAACGCCGCCCAATGCACCATCCCGATCATCACCCGCCCCTACCCCGGGCCGCGCCCCCTCACCCGGCACCCCGACCCGCGCGGCGTCCCCCGGACGCGGCGTCCCCCGGGCGAGGCGGACGCGGCGGGCGGAGCGGGCGGAGCGGGCGGAGCGGGCGGAGCGGGCGGAGCGGGCGGAGCGGCGGAGCGGGCGGAGCGGCGGTCAGGCTCCGGGGACCGTCAGCACATAGTCGACCGACACCCGGAGGGTCTCGTTCGTCCCTCGGATCGCGACCCGGTGCGTACCCGGCGACAGCGGCGGCGCCGACGCCCACAGCCCGCAGCCGTACCCGCCGAACGCGCCGCCCTCCCGCGTCACCGGATTGCGCGGCACACCCGACGCCCGCACCGGAACGCCGCGCCACCGCAGCACCGGCCGCGCGGCCCGTCCACCGTCATCCGGCCCGTCGCGCCCGACAGGAACCGCACGCAGGCGGCCTCCGAGTCGCCCACCTGGTTGACCAGCGGCGCGACCAGCGTCCGTCCCGCCGGGACCGTGCAGCGCCGCACGGCCTCCC
>NZ_WING01000003.1 GCF_009793335.1 Actinomadura sp. J1-007
CCGACACCGCGTCCACCGCACTCGCGCCGCGCGCCGCCGAACCCGGCTCCGCGCCCCTGCGCGGCCCCGTCTTCGCGTCCACCAAGCCCGCACCGGTCGCGGCCGCATCCCGCTCCGCACCGGACGGCGAACCGCCCCCCGCCTCCACGAACCCCGCGTCGCCCCCACCCGCACCCGGAACCGCCCCGACCGCCCGACCGGTCCGGCCGGACCGCCACCCGGGACCGCGCCCACCGACGCACCACCGCCCGACCCCGCCGCCCCCACCGACCCCGCCGCGCCTCCCGGACCCGCCGAGGCGGTCCGCGCCTCCGCGACGACCGCGCCGCGCCCGTCCCGCCGGGCGGCCTCCACCGCCGCCTCCAGCAGCAGCGAACCGACGCCGCGGCGCCGCTCGGCCGGGTGGACCTGGACGTCCAGTTCGCCCGGCTCCCTTCGCCCGCCGCGATCCGGCAGCCGCAGGAACGCCGCGCCCAGCGGAACCCCTCCTCGCCCGACGCCAGCCACACCAGCCGCCGCCCGGCCGCGTCCGGCCCCGGATCGGCCAGGGCCCTGACCCGAACCGCCCCGCGCCTCGACAGCGCCACACGCACCACTCCCTCCACGCCGCGCCCGGCGGAACGCCTCCCCGCCGGGCGCGAACACGATCCCACCGCCCAGGGCCCGCCCGCCCGGGACCCGCCCGCGCCGGTCCGCCGGCCGCCCGGGCACACTGGAGCGGGCAGCCAGGATGTCACGGGGGAGCACGCGAACGATGCACGACGATCACCAGCGGCTGGCCGCGTTCTTCGAGGAGCAGCGCCCCCGCCTGCGGACCGTCGCCTACCGGATGCTGGGCTCGCTCAGCGAGGCCGACGACGCCGTCCAGGAAGGCTGGCTGCGGCTCAGCCGCACCGACACCCGCGACATCGCCAACCTCGCCGGATGGCTCACCACCGTCGTCGGCCGGATCTGCCTGGACCTGCTCCGCGCCCGCCGCGCCCGCCGCGAGGAACCCCTCGCCGCGCACGTCCCCGACCCGATCGTCACCCGCGCCGACCACCCCGCCCCCAGCACGGACCGTACGGGCCGTACGAGACGTATGGGGTGAACGGTGCGGACGCGGGCGGCGGCGCCTGGGACGCCGACCCCGAGCACGCGGCGCTGCTGACCGACTCGGTCGGTCTCGCCCTGCTGGTCGTCCTGGACACGCTGGACCCCGCCGAACGGCTCGCGTTCGTCCTGCACGACATGTTCGCCGTGCCGTTCGCCGACATCGCCTCCGTCCTCGGCCGGTCCCCGGCCGCCGCCCGCCAGCTCGCCAGCCGCGCCCGCCGCCGCGTGCGGGAGGCGGCGCCCGCGCCCGAGGACGACCCCGCCCGCCGCCGGAAGGTCGTCGAGGCGTTCCTCGCCGCGGCGCGCGGCGGCGACTTCGACGCCCTGGTCGCCGTCCTGGACCCCGACGTCGTCCTGCGCGCCGACACCGGCGCGGCCCTCGCCGGAACGGCCGGAACGGCCGGCGCAGGCGGGCCCGTCCGCGGCGCCGCGGCCGTCGCGGGCCGCGCGCTGGCCTTCCGCAGGTTCGCCGCCCA
Source organism: Actinomadura sp. J1-007 (assembly GCF_009793335.1). Classification (GTDB taxonomy): domain Bacteria; phylum Actinomycetota; class Actinomycetes; order Streptosporangiales; family Streptosporangiaceae; genus Spirillospora; species Spirillospora yumaensis. The sequence goes on from NZ_WING01000003.1 coordinate 1,572, forward strand.
CGCCCGGCCCGCGCTGGTCAACGGCGCGCTCGGCCTGGTCACCGTCCGCGACGGGCGGCCCGTGGCCGTCATGGCGTTCGCCATCACCGGCGGACGCGTCCAACGGATCGACATCCTCGCCGACCCGTCCCGGCTCGCCCGCCTCGACCTGCCGCCCCTCACCCCCTGACCACCCGCACTCCTGACCACCCGCGCGGCCCGACGGCCTGCGCGGACCGGCCCCGGCAACGCCTCTCCCCCGGCCGCGAGCGCGAACGCACCACGGAGGCGACACGGGGCGACACGGGGGCGGCGCGGCGGGGGTCAGATCGCGGACCGGCCCCCGTCGGCCGCGACGGTCGCGCCGGTCATGAAACCGGCCCGGTCGCCGGCCACGAAGGCGACCACCTCGGCGACCTCGGCCGGGTCGGCGGCGCGCGCCATCGGCACCGTCTCGCCGAAGCCGCCGACGTCCGGGCCCAGCGTCGCGGTCGCCTTCGAGGAACGCATCGGGCCCGGCGACACCGCGTTGACGCGGACCTTCGCCGCGGCGAGCTCCGCCGCCCACGCGCGCGTCAGGGACTCCAGCGCCGCCTTGGTCGCGCCGTAGACCGCCATGCCGGGCATGCCGATCCCGGCGGCCGTCGAGGAGATGTTGACGACGCTGCCGCCCCCGTTCGCGGCCATCCCCGGCGCCAGGGCCTCGGTGAGCACGAACGGCGCCCGCACGTTGACCGCGAACGCCTCGTCGTAGGCGTCCAGGTCCCGCGCCGCGCCGAGCAGGACCGCCGCGTTGTTGACCAGGACGTCCACCGGCCCGGCCTCGTCGGCGAGCCGCCGCGCGCCCTCGCCGTCGCGCAGGTCGGCGCGCAGGAAGCGGGCGCGGCCGCCGATGTCCTCGACCACCCGGGCGCCGCGTTCCGAGTCGCGTCCGGTGATCAGCACCTCCGCGCCGCGGGCGGCGAGGATCCTTGCCACCGCGTGCCCCAGGCCGCCGATCGCACCGGAGCCGGTCACCAGCGCCCTCTTTCCCGTGAATTCCATGAGCACGTCCTTCCTCCGACCGGCGCATGCCGGGAGAACCCTCGCCGCCCCGGGGACCGGGGGACGACCGATGCCGGACCCCGGCCTCACCGGGTCGCGGCCGCCGCGTTCCGGATCCAGCTGCGGAACTCGATCGCCAGGTGCTCGCAGTGCCCCTCGATCATCGAGTCCGGGGCGGCGGACGGGTAGACGACGCGCACCACCACGTCCGCGCCGGCGGCGGTGTCGCGCGCCTGGTGCAGGCAGTACGCGAACGGCGTCCCGTCGTCCAGGCCGAGCAGGGCGTTCATCAGCGTCACCGGGTAGGACGGGTCGAGGAACGCGGCGACCCGCGCCGGCAGCTCGCGCGCCACCGACACCGTGAACCGCGTGAGGTGACCGCCGATCGTCTCCACCATCCCGCCGGTGTAGTCCGGCGGCTCGACGTAGTGCTCGGGGTGGGCGTTGAGCAGCAGCGTCTTGTCCTGGAACCGGCCGGTGGCCGCCTGCCCCTGAAACCAGGCCGCCAGGTCGGTGCCGCTCAGCCCGCGGACCGTGAACCCGGTGCGCGACTCGCGGTAGGCGCCGCCCGAAGCCTCGACGAGCGCCTTCTGGAAGCGGTCCCCCGCCTCGATCTGCTCGGCCAGGAGATCCATCATCACCCGGCCGCCGGCGACGGACTTCAGGTTCCTCAGGGCCCGCCGCGCGGCCTCCAGCTCCCACCGGTCGACCGCGGACTCGTCGAACGTGCGGCCCATCGTGTGCACATCGACCGTCACCCGGTCAGGCGACCGGACCTCGGCGTTGGCGCTCATCGCATTCCCTCCCATGGTTCGGCGGCGGCGCGGGCGAGGCCGGCGAACCCGACCGGCGCAGAGGCGCGCCGCCCGCCCGCCGCAGGCCCAGCGAGTGTAAGATGCAAGCATGCATCGTACAAGTCCGGACCCCGGCCCCCGGCGCCGCCGGCACGGCGCGGAACTGAAGGCCGCGCTGCTGGACGCCGCGTGGGACGAGCTGATGGAACGCGGGTACGCCGCGCTCACCTTCGCCGCCGTCGCGCAGCGCGCCGGCACCAGCCGGCCGGTCGTCAACCGCCACTGGGCCACCAAGGACACGCTCGTCCGCGACGCGATCGTCCGCGCCAGCGACCGGTTCACGCTCGCCGACCCCGACACCGGGTCCCTGCGCGACGACACCGTCGCGCTGCTCGAACGGCTCAACGAGTCGTTCACGATGTTCGCCGCGGCCATGACCGCGCAGCTGGCCGCCTACTTCGAGGAGACCGGGACCACCCCCGCCGAACTGCGCTCGACCCTGATCGACCAGAGATGGTCGCTGATCGAGTCCGTGACGCGCCGCGCCGTCGAACGAGGAGAGATCGACGGCGCGAGACTCACCCCGCGGATCACGCGCCTGCCCTACGACCTGCTCAGGCACGAGGTGCTCATGAACCTGGAGCCGATGTCCCCGGCGGACATCCAGGAGATCGTCGACACCATCTTCATCCCCCTGGTCACCTGACCCCGCCGCGCATCCGCCGGCGCGGTCATGAGTGCGCCGGACGCCCTCCGCCGCGCTCATGAGCACGGCCGCCGGCCGGGGAGGCGGCGGGCGGCGTCGCGCTCGTCAGGACGGGGTGCCGACGTCGGTGGGAGCCGCGGCCGGGGCCGCGTGCGGCGCGCCCGCCGGGCGGCGGCGCACCAGGACGCAGGCGGCGGCGCCGAGCGCGATCACGGCGATGGGGAGCGCGAGCGTCGGCAGCATCGCGTGGACGAACCCGTGCTCGAACGTCGACGCCGCCACCCGCCGCAGGTGCTCGGCGACGTCCGGCGGCGTTCCCGGCGGCACCCGGACCGGCGCGCCGCCCCGCCCGGCCCCGACGTCCAGGCCGCCCCGGCCGCGTCATCGAACCCGGCCAGGAACCCGCCGCGCACACCCGGCGGAAGCGAGGCGGCCCGCGCGGCGGCCTCCTCCCGGAGCGAGGCGGCCAGACGGTTCTGGAGCACCGCGCCGACCGCGGCGCTGCCTACGATCGTGCCGATCTGCCGGACCGTGTTCAGCACGCCGGACGCGGCCCCGGCCATCCGGGGCTCCACCCCGTACATCGCGACCGTGACCATCGGGCCGAACACGCAGCCGATCCCGAACCCGGCCACGAGCAGCGGCGGCTGGAACTCGTACCACGCACGGCCGACGTCGACCACCGCCGCCAGCCACGCCAGCCCGGCCGCGAACAGCGCCAGGCCGCCCATCAGCACGTACTTGCCGCCGACCCGGTCCGCCAGCCGCCCCGCGACCGGCGACAGCACCGCCGACACCACCATCGCCGGCGCCATCACCAGCCCCGCCTCCAGCGCGCCGAAGCCCAGCACCGACTGGAGGTAGAGCATCACCGGCAGGAACAGCCCGAGCATCCCGACCTGGACGGCCGCCGACACCACGTTCATCACCGCGTAGTCGCGGTCGCGGAAGAGCGCGAACGGCAGCAGCGGCTCACCGCGCTGCCGGGCCCCCTGGTAGACCAGGAACACCGCCAGCAGCACGACCGCCGCGCCCAGCAGCGCCCAGATCCCCGCGCCCCAGCGGTACCGCTGCCCCTCGGTGAGCCCGAACGCCAGGCAGAACAGCGCCGCCGTCACGAGCCCGACGCCCGGCACGTCCAGCCCGCGGCGCACACCCGGCCGCGAGTCGGGCACCAGCGTCACGGCCATCACGAGCACGACCGCGCCGATCGGGACGTTCACGAAGAAGATCCACCGCCACCCCGCGGCGCCGACCAGGAACCCGCCGAGCGTCGGCCCCGCGATCGTCGCCGCGCCCGCGACCGCGCCCCACACCCCGAGCGCCGCGCCCCGGCGCTCGGCCGGGAACGTGCCGATGATGATCGTCATCGTCTGCGGCACCATCGCCGCCGCGCCCAGCCCCTGCACGGCCCGCGCGGCGATCAGCTGCCCCGGATCCTGCGCCAGCCCGCACAGCACCGACGCCGCCGTGAACAGCACCAGCCCCCACACGAACATCGTGCGCGGCCCGCGAAGATCACCCATCCGGCCGGACGCGATCAGCAGCGCCGCCACGACCAGGACGTACACGTTGATCACCCACAGCGCCTCGTCCAGCGACGCGCCCAGACCCTCGATCATGCTGGGAATGGCGACGTTGACGACCGTCATGTCCAGCAACGTCATGAAGAACCCCAGGCTGAGCGTCAACAGCACCGCCCACGGATTCCCGCGCCACCTACTCATCCCCACCCCTCCTCACCTCACCAGCCGGACACCGACCCCGCCCCGCCCCTCACCGTCCCTTGGCCGTCCCCGGCCGCCTCGCTCGATCGGGCCCCTCCCGCCGCCGAAAACTCCGCGCGGCGACTGCGCGACTGCGCGCGACGGCGGACGGCCGGACGACCGATCGGACGGGCGCACCGGCCGGGCCCCGGGACGGGCACGCGCCGGACGCCCGCGCGGCCCGGTCCCGGAAGACCTGCCTCAGCCCTTGCCCGGGGCCTGGAGACTCCACAGCCGCCCGTCCGGATCACGGACGGTCATCTCCTTGGTCCCGTAGTGGGTGTCCTCGAACGGCGCGACCACCTCGACGACCGGGTCGGGGCTGAACCCCTCCGCGTCGGCCACCTTCAGCGCCACCTGCACCCGCGGCTCGCGGTCCGCGGGGACCTCCGACACCACCAGGTACGGGCCCTCGCCGTTGCGGAGCACCCCCGAACCGTCTCCCGCGGTGACCTCCAGCTCGTACCCCAGCGCCTGGAAGAACTTCGCGGACCTCCCCCAGTTGTGCGTCTCCAGGAAGACCGCCTCGATCCCGTCGGTCGCCATGTCACGTCTCCTTTCCAGATGAACCCTGCGGGTGGGCGTCGTCGAGGTAGGCGCGCAACGCGTCGGCGACCAGCGCCGACAGGGACATGCCCGACTCGATGGCGTGATGCTTGACCTGCTTGATCAGCCCCACCGGCAGATACACGTTGAACTGCTTGACCTCCTCATCGCCCATGACGACGATGCTAGCAAACTAGCTGACTAACTTGCTAACCGGCCTGCTGGACGTCCGCACGAGCCCACGACCGTCGACCGCGAGACCCCCGCCGACCGCCCCGACCTGGGCGAACGGCACGACGGCGTCCGCCGCGACCTCCTCCGGAACACCCCGCCGCCCGGAGCCCGGCCGCAACCGCGACCGCTCGCGACGTCAGGCCGGAGCCGTACCGGTGCGCCGCCTACCGGCCAGGCGCACGCCGCGTCCGCCGCGTTTCCGCTTCTCCCGCCTCCAGCGAGTCCACCGCGCCCACCGCGTCCGTCGGATCCCCCGCACCTACCGCGCCCACCGCGCCCGTCGCGCCCGTCGCGGCCACCGCATCCACCAGGCCCGGCGCATCCACCAGGCCCGGCGCATTCACCGGGTCGGGCGCGCAACCCGCGAAGGCCGGGTCGTGCGGGTCCGGGGGACGGGGGCCGTGACGTCCTCGCGGGAGAGGTAGGCGTGCAGCAGGGCGCAGGCGGCCAGCATCGCCGACGCCCGGCGCGTCAGGGCCTGCCCGCGCTGGGCGATGGCCTCGCGGAGCGCGTCGCTGCTGCCCGTACGGCGCAGCCCGTCCAGGATCGGGCGGATCAGCGGCACCGGATGGCGGCTGCGCCGCAGCAGGTCGACCATGCGGGCGTCGCGCACGTCGGCGGGGCCGAAGACCCGGTAGCCCGTGCCCGGCTCCCGGCCGGGCGCCAGCAGCCCGGCGTCCTCCCACACGCGCAGCGCCGACGTCCGAACGCCGAGCAGGCGCGCGACCTCGCCGATCCGCATCCCCGCCCGCGCCGGGAACGCCTCGTCCGGCGCGCGCCCGGACGCCACCGCCTCCAGCGCCTCGCCCGCCGCCCGCAGCGACAGCCGCTCCTCGTGCAGCGCCGCGTGCCCGGCGTCCACCAGCGCGAGCGCCTCCGCGACGTCGCCCCCGTGCACCGCCAGCATGACCTCCTGCGCGCGTCCCGTCCCGAACCCCGCGCCAGCGCCCGGTAGGTCAGCAGCGCGTCCCGGTGCACCGCCGCGAACACCCGGTACCCCGCCGCGGTCCGTCCCGCGGGGGCAGCACCCCGCGTCCAGGTAGTTGCGGACCTGCTGCGTCGAGATCCCCGCCGCCCTCGCCAGGTCGACGGGCCGCAGCGCCCTGCTCTCCCCGCCCATCGCCGCTCCCCCTCCCCCATAACCCTCACGGCGACTTTAAGGTTACCGCCACTCGCATCCGCGCTGGCAGGGACGCTGATCGGCCAACTATCCAGTGGTACTTCAATGAAATACTTGAAGGCAGGAGGCCCGGCGGGAACGAGCCGCCGAGGCGGAGCCTGCCCTCCGGACCCGCGACCCGCGAAGGCGCCCGCCGCACGGCGCCGTAGAGCGCCGCCCGAACCGGCCCCGCCGTACCGCTCACCTTCCACGACCGAAAGGAATCCGCCATCAACGCCGCCCACCAGACCGACACCATCCGCCGCGACGACGACGCCACCGACGCTCCAGGCACAGGCACAGGCACCGGCGGCGGGCAGGGATCGCCCGGCGCCACGGACCTCCGCGACCCCCGGCACGCCGCCGCCGACGGCCACGACGCCATCCAGGTACGGGGCGCGCGCGAGAACAACCTGACCGGCGTCTCCCTCGACCTGCCCAAGCGCCGCCTCACCGTGTTCACCGGCGTGTCCGGGTCCGGCAAGTCCTCGCTGGTCTTCGACACGATCGCCGCCGAGTCCCGCCGCCTGATCAACGAGACCTACACCGCGTTCGTGCAGAACTTCATGCCGAGCCAGGCCCGTCCCGAGGTCGACGCGCTGCGCAACCTCAGCGCCGCGATCATCGTCGACCAGGAGCGGATGGGCGCCAACGCCCGCTCCACCGTCGGCACCGCCACCGACGCCCACACCCTGCTGCGGATTCTGTTCAGCCGGCTCGGCGCTCCGCACGTCGGCCCGCCGTTCTGCTTCAGCTTCAACCGCGCCGAGGGGATGTGCCCCGGATGCGAGGGCCTCGGCAAGGTCACCGACATCGACGTCGCCGCGCTCGTCGACACCGGCAGGTCGCTGAACGAGGGCGCCGTCACCGTCCCCGGCTTCGGCGTCGACACCTACCACTGGCAGCTCATGGCGCACTCGGGCCTGTTCGACCCCGACGCCAGGCTCGCCGACTACACCCCCGAGCAGTGGGACGACCTGCTCCACAAGCCCGCCACCAAGATCAAGATCGGGCGGAGCAACCTCACCTACGAGGGCCTGGTCACCAAGGTCCGCCGGCTCTACCTGGCCAAGGACCGCGAGTCGATGCAGCCCCAGGCGCGCGCGTTCGCCGACCGCGCCTTCACCCGGGCCCGCTGCCCCGAATGCGGCGGCTCCCGGCTCAACCGCGCCGCCCGTACCGCCGAGATCGACGGCCGCACCATCGCCCAGTGCTCGGCGATGCAGATCAGCGACCTGGCCGCGTTCGTCCGGGGCATCGGCGACGCCTCGGTCGGGCCCGTCCTGGACACCCTGCGCGAGACCCTCGACTCCCTCGTGGAGATCGGCCTCGGCTACCTCAGCCTGGACCGCGAGTCCTCCACCCTCTCGGGCGGCGAGGCGCAGCGCGTCCGCATGGTCCGCCACCTCGGCTCCCCGCTCACCGACGTCACCTACGTGTTCGACGAGCCCACCATCGGCCTGCACCCCCACGACATCCAGCGGATGAACGAGCTGCTGCTCAAGCTGCGCGACAAGGGCAACACCGTCCTGGTCGTCGAGCACAAGCCCGAGACCATCGAGATCGCCGACCACGTCGTGGACCTCGGCCCCGGCGCCGGAACCGCCGGCGGACGGCTCTGCTACGCCGGCGACCTGCCCGGCCTGCGCGCCTCCGGCACCCTCACCGGCCGCTACCTCGGCCACCGCGCCGCCCTGCGCGACAAGCCCCGCGAGCCGTCCGGCCACATCCCGATCCGCGGCGCGAACCTGCACAACCTGCGCGACGTCGACGTGGACGTCCCCCTCGGCGTCCTCACCGTCGTCACCGGCGTCGCCGGGTCGGGCAAGAGCTCGCTCATCCACGGCACGCTGCCCGGCCGCGACGGCGTCATCGTCGCCGACCAGTCGGCCATCCGCGGCTCCAAGCGCAGCAACCCCGCCACCTACACCGGCCTGCTCGACCCGATCCGCGCCGCGTTCGCCAAGGCCAACGGCGTCAAACCCGGCCTGTTCAGCGCCAACTCCGTCGGCGCCTGCCCCGCCTGCAAGGGCATCGGCCTGGTCTACACCGACCTCCAGATGATGGCCGAGGTCGCCTCCGTCTGCGACACGTGCGACGGCAAGCGCTTCACCCCCGAGGTGCTGGCCTACCGGCTGCGCGGCCGCGACATCAGCGAGGTGCTCGCCATGCGCGTCGCCGAGGCCCGCGAGTTCTTCACCACCGGCCAGGCCCGCACGATCCTCGACCGCCTCACCGCGGTCGGCCTCGGCTACCTCGGCCTCGGCCAGCCGCTCACCACCCTGTCCGGCGGCGAGCGCCAGCGCCTCAAGCTCGCCATCAACATGGCCCGCAACGGCACCACCTACATCCTGGACGAGCCCACCACCGGCCTGCACCTCGCCGACGTCGACCAGCTCCTCGCCCTGCTCGACCGCCTCGTCGACGACGGCAACACCGTCATCGTCATCGAGCACCACCAGGCCGTCATGGCGCACGCCGACTGGATCATCGACCTCGGCCCCGGCGCCGGCCACGACGGCGGACGCGTCGTCTTCGAGGGCACCCCCGCCGACCTCGTCGCCAACGGCGCCACCCTGACCGCCGAACACCTGCGCGCCTACACCGCCCCCGCCCCCGCCCACCCCTGACCCGCGCCCCGCCGAACACGTCCCCGACACGCCGCGCCGGGCCCGCCCGCCGTGGCCGCCCGCCGTGGCCGCCTCCCGAGCACCGCCGGAAGGCGGCCACGGCCGACCCCAACGGCGGGCCCGGACGGCGGGCCCGGACGGCAGGCCCGGACGGCAGGCCCGGACGGCAGGCCCGGACGGCAGGCCCGGACGGCAGGCCCGGACGGCAGGCCCGGACGGCAGGCCCGGACGGCAGGCCCGGACGGCAGGCCCGGACGGCAGGCCCGGACGGCAGGCCCGGCTCAGACGCCGAACGCGTCGGCGTAGCGGATGACGCCCGACGGGGCGGGCCGCGAGGGGTCCAGGTGCAACGCCATCAGCGCCTCGTCCGGCACCTCGAACGCCGTCGCGATCCCGGACAGGGAGGCCCGCCGGAAACCGAACCTCGGGTAGTACGCGGCGTGCCCGAGGACGACCACGAGGTTCTCGCCCATCGCCCGCGCGGCGTCCAGCGCCGCCCGGATCGCGGCCGACCCGGCGCCCGTCCGCTGCCGGGCGGGCAGGACCGCGCACGGGCCCAGCGCGAGCGCCGGGTCGCCGCCGACCGTGCAGCGGGTCAGCAGCGCGTACCCGGCGGGCGCGCCGCCCGGCGGCTCGGCGAGCATCGACAGCCCGCCGATCCACGCGTCCGGGTCGGCGCGCAGCGCGTCGACCAGGTCGGCCTCCTCCGGCGTGGGGAACGCGGCGAGGTTGATCGCGCGGATCGCGGCGACGTCGGCGAGATCGCCGGGCGTCTCCGGACGCGCCGTCCACACGGGCCGTCCTGCGGTGCCGGTCATCCCGGCCCCCTCTCGTCGTCTCCCGCGCCGCCGTGGCGAGCGCGGCGTCCCGCAGGACATGATCGCGCACGGCGGCGGCCCCCGCGCGCCCGCACCGCTACGCGCTCTCCCGCCCGCGCCGCCGCTTTACCTCTACCGCACTTGAGGTTTTAGGGTCGGTGCGTGAGCACGACTCTGGTGACCGGCGCGACCGGCAACGTGGGCAAGCACATCGTCTCCAGCCTGGCGCGCGCGGGACTGCCCGTGCGGGCGCTGGTCCGCGACCCCCGCCGCGCCGAACTGCCCGCGCGCGCCGAGGCCGTGGCCGGGACCTCGCCTCGCCCGAGACGCTGGAACCCGCGCTGCGCGGCGTGGAGAGCGTCTACCTGATGTGGCCCGGCCTCCCGGCCGACCCCCGCGTCATCGAGCTGATCGCCGCGCACGCCCGCCGCGTGGTGTACCTGTCGGCCGACGTCCCCGACCTCGCCGAGGGCGAGGAGCCCGTGATCTACCACCAGGAGATCGAACGGCTGATCAGGCGCACCGGGCTGCGCTGGACGTTCGTGCGGGCGATCGACTTCGCCACCAACACCCTGGCCTGGGCGGACCAGGTCCGCGCCGGCGTGGTCAGCATGCCCTACGGGCGGCCGCGCGGTCCCTCGTCCACGAGCGCGACATCGCCGACGTGGCCGTGCACGTGCTCACCTCCGCCGGGCACGACGGCGCCCGCTACCTCGTCACCGGCCCCGAGCGGTCACGCACGCCGACCAGGTGAAGATCATCGGCGAGGCCGTCGGCCGCGACGTCCGCTGGACGAGCTCCCCGCCGAGACCGCGCGCGAACGCCTCACGGCCGCGTGGGGCGACCCCGCCTTCGTGGACGCCAGGCTCCGCGCGTGGAAGTCGTTCGTCGACACCCCCGAACGGGTCACCGACACCGTCGAACGCCTCCTCGGCCGCCCCGCCCGCACGTTCCGGACCTGGGCCCGCGACCACGCCGACGACTTCCGCTGAACCGCCGGACCCCGCCCGGACCGTCCCCGCCGCTGCGGGCCTGGGCGGGGGCGGGGCGGCTGTTAGCCTGAGCCGCATGAAGCGCGCCGCGATGACGACGACGCCGGAGAGTGTCCCGGCGCGCTGACAGACGACCTGATCCGAAGCCCCGGGCGAGTGCCCCGGGCTTCGTCTCGCGGTCACTCGCCCCGTCCCGCGACGGACGCGAGGAACGCGAGGAGACCGCCATGCACGACCACCGCAAGCTCGGCCGCGAACTCGGCCTGTTCGGCACCGACCCGCTCATCGGCGCGGGACTGCCGTACTGGCTCCCCGACGGCGCCGCCGTGCGGCACGCGCTGGAGGAGTACGTCCGCACCGCCGAACGGCGCGCGGGCTACCGGCACGTTCACTCCCCCGTGCTCGGCAAACGGGAGCTGTACGAGATATCGGGGCACCTTTCCCACTACGGCGGCGACATGTTCCCCGCGATGGACGTCGGCGGCGAGCAGTTCGTCCTGCGGCCGAGCCTGTGCCCCCACCACGCGGTGATCTACCGTTCCCGCTCCCGCAGCCACCGCGAACTGCCCCTGCGCATGGCCGAGCTCGGAGCCATGTACCGCTCCGAGCCCTCCGGCGTCCTCGGCGGCCTCACCCGCGTCCGCGCCATCCACCTCAACGACGCGCACGTCTTCTGCACCCCGACCAGGCGGCCGGGGAGGCCGGCGCCGCGCTGGAGATGATCCGCCGGGCGTACGAGGCGCTCGGCATCAGCGCCGCCCGCTACCGGCTCTCCCTGCCCGGCCCCGGCGGCAAGTACGTCGCCGACCCGGAGATGTGGCGGCGCGCCACCGCCCTGCTGACCGCCGTCCTCGACGGCTCCGGCCTGCCCTACGAGGCGGCCGAGGGCGAGGCCGCCTTCTACGGCCCCAAGATCGACGTCCAGATCGCCGACGGCGCCGGCCGCGAGTCCACCCTGTCCACCGTCCAGGTCGACTTCCACCAGCCCGAACGGTTCGGCCTGCGCTACGTCGGCGCGGACGGCGGCGCGCACCGGCCCGTCATGATCCACCGTAGCGTGATCGGCAGCGTCGAACGGGCCGTCGCCCACCTCCTCGACACCCACGGCGGCGCGCTCCCCGCCTGGCTCGCCCCCGTCCAGGTGGCCGTCCTGCCCGTCACCGCCGCCGAGCTGCCGAACGCCGAGGACCTCGCCCGGCGCTGCGCCGACCTCGGCCTGCGCGCCGAGGTCACCGGGCCCGAGGACGGCGGCCTGGGCGCGCGCGTCCGCCGGGTCCGACTCGTGCCGTACCAGGCGGTCATCGGCCCCGCCGAAGCCGGCGGCGACCACGTCGCCCTCCGCCTCCGCGACGGGCGCCGCATCCCCTCGCGGCCCGCCCGCGACGTCCTGGCCCGCATCGCCGCCCTGACCGGCTCCCACAGCACCGACCTGTGGAGCACCACCGCCCCCTGCTAGCCCGCCGGAACGGGCCGGACCGCCCACCGAGGGCGATCCGGCCCGCCGCGGGCATGGAGACCCGCGGCGCGGCGTCAGCCGCCGCGGACCATCAGCCATTCGGCGTCCTGGACGTAGTAGCGGAACCTCGCGCGCAGCGCCGCGACGACGGCGTACATGTGCGCGGCGCCGTACACGACGGCCACCGAGACCGGCTCGCCGCGGCGCTCCCGGTGGACGTCCGCCAGCGTCGCGACGAGCCGTTCGTCGCGGTCGTCGACGACCGTCCGGCGGATCGCGCCGGCCACCCGGCCCTGCACCCAGCGGTCGTCGTGCTCGCCGGCCTCGTCCAGGCTCGGCAGGCCGCGCGGGTCCCGGTAGCGGCCGAGCAGGCGCAGGCCGACGGCCGCCGCCGAGTCCACCGCGCCGTCCAGCAGCCGTTCCGCGCTCGACCGCGCGGGCCCGGGGCGCCCGCTCTCGAAGACGACCGGCACGCCCAGCGACTCCAGGTCCAGGGCGGCCGACTGGTCGACCAGGCCGTCCCAGCGGAGCCTCGCCATCCGCTCCTGGACGGGGGCGCTGCCGGACGGCGCGCCCTCCGCCACGATCAGCGCGCACCGCGCGACGCGCTCGGCGACCTCGTCGTAGAAGCCGCGCTCCCCACGTGGACCATGGGAAACAGCACGAACCGCAACGGCGAGGTCCGGCATCCCAGGGTCAGGACGGCCGACCGCACGCCGACCACACTCGACTCGATGAACTGCATGAAGCGCCCCCTGCCGTGATCCGCCCCCACTCATGAGACCCCCCACGAGCCGTCCGGGTTGCGGCACGGGACCCTGAATCAGCCGGTTTCGCCGCCGTTCGGGCCTTGGGGAGCCCTTCGCCTTCGGGCGGGCGCGCAGGTGCGCGCGCTCCCCCTGCTTGCCGAACAGGCTGAGGAACTCCACCGGCTCGGCGTCGGCGGCCCCGAACCAGTGCGGCACGCGGGTGTCGAACTCGGCGGCCTCCCCCGGCGCGAGCACCAGGTCGTGCTCGCCGAGAACGACCCGCAGCCGCCCGTTGAGGACGTACAGCCACTCGTAGCCCTCGTGCGTCTGCGGATCGGGCTCAGCGGACCGGCTCCCGGGCTCGATCACCAGCTTGTACGCCTGGATGCCGCCCGCCCGGCGGGTCAGCGGCAGCATCGTCATGCCGTGGCGGGTCACCGGGCGCAGGTGGATGCGCGGGTCGCCCGTGGGCGGGGCGTCCACCAGCTCGTCCAGCGTGACGCCGTGCGCCCTGGCCAGCGGGAGCAGCAGTTCGAGGGTCGGCCGCCGGCCGCCGGACTCCAGCCGCGACAGCGTGCTCACCGAGATGCCGGTCGCCGCCGACAGCTCGGTCAGCGTGGTCTCGCGCCGCTGCCGCAGCGCGCGCAGCCGCGGCCCGACCGCGTCGAGCGCCTCGTCGAGATCGTCGTCCATCCCCCGAGTTTGTCATAACGGCAAAGAGGTTTGCAGATTCGGACGCGCTGGCGCAAGGTGTCCCGGGAGGTGGTCACGATGACCGATGTACTGAACGACCGCTATGACGTGGTGGTGGTCGGCGGCGGCGCCGCCGGACTGAGCGGCGCGCTGATGCTCGCACGGGCGCGCCGGTCGGTGGTGGTGCTCGACGCGGGCACCCCCCGCAACGCCCCGGCCGACGGCGTGCACGGGCTGCTCGGCCACGACGGCGTCCCGCCCCTGGAACTGCTGGAACGCGGCCGTACCGAGGTCCGCCGCTACGGCGGCCACGTGGTGACCGGCGAGGTCCGCGCCGCGGCCCGCGAGAGCGGCGGGTTCGCGGTGGCGCTGGCCGACGGCCGCGGCGTCCGCGCGCGCCGGCTGCTGGTCGCGACCGGCCTGGTGGACGAGCTGCCGGACGTGCCCGGCCTGCGGTCCCGATGGGGCCGCGACGTGGTGCACTGCCCGTACTGCCACGGCTGGGAGGTCCGCGACCAGGCCGTCGGCGTGCTCGCCAGCGGCCCGATGTCGGTGCACCAGGCGCTGCTGTTCCGGCAGTGGAGCGCCGACGTCACGTTCTTCACCCACACCATGGCGCCCCCGACCGCGGAGGAGGCCGAGCAGCTCGCCGCCCGCGGCATCGGCGTGGTGGACGGCCAGGTCGCGTCCCTGGAGATCGACGGCGACCGCCTGGTGGGACTGCGCCTGAGCGACGGCACGGTGGTCGCCCGCCAGGTCGTCACGGTCGCGCCGCGGATGGCGGCGCGCGCCGGCTTCCTCACCGACCTCGGCCTCACCCCGGCCCCTCACCCCTCGGGCGCCGGCGAGTACTTCCCCGCCGACGCGACCGGCCGTTCCGGCGCGGCCGGCGTGTGGCTCGCGGGCAACGTCGCCGACCTGGCCGCCCAGGTCGGCTCCGCCGCCGCGGCCGCCGCCGGCGCCGCGGCCCAGATCAACGCCGACCTCATCGCCGAGGAGACCCGCCTGGCGGTCGAGGCCCGCCGCGAACCGTTCTCGGCCGCGTCCGAGGCCCGCGCGAGCGAGCAGGCGATCGGCGCCCGCCGTCACGGCCTGTCACCTGTGGAAGGGAGCCGCTGACCCGACCACGCACCGGCGGAGCGCGGCCGGGCACGGGCGGCCGCGTCGCCCGCGCCCGGCCGCGCCGCCGTGCTTCGGCCGTCGCCCGCCTGCCCGTCGCCCGCCTGCCCGCCGCCCGCCCGCCGCCCGCCCGTCCGGCCGCATGTCCGGGCGGCCACGCTGAACTCGCCGCGAGGCCACGCCCCGTGCCCCTCGCCTGAACGCCCCGCGCGCCGCGCGCCGGGCCGCACCGCGCGGGGATGCGGCCTCCACCCGCGGAAGAGGGTGACTTTATGCCCCCTTCGCGGAGAGGTGATCGAGGCGGGACGGCCTTTGTGTTTCTCCTCGCCGCCGTCACCCTCGGTTAGGGACGACCGGTCACACTCCGTAGTTGTCGGTGATCTCGCGTGGCCGGCGGGGTGTCGATTTCGGCCGTACCGGCGAGAAGGGCGACACGGGTATGCGGCGGACGAACAGCAGCGGTGACCGGTCGGTGGCGATCGTCGGGGTCGGGTGCCGGCTGCCGGGCGGCGTCAACGACCTCGACGCGCTGTGGTCGGCGCTGGCGGCCGGTCGCGACCTGGTGGGACGGGTCCCGCGGGACCGCTTCGAGGTGGAACGCTTCGTCGACGAGGCCGCGCCCCGGCCGGGCAAGAGCTACACCGCCGCCGGCGCGTTCCTGGACGACCTGACGGCCTTCGACGCCGCCTACTTCGGGATCTCCCCCAAGGAGGCCGTCGAGATCGACCCCCAGCAACGGCTGCTGCTGGAGACCACCGCCGAGGCGCTGGACGACGCGGGCCTCGACCCGGCGCGCCTGGCCGGGACCGACACCGCAGTGTTCATCGGCGTCTCCGACACCTCCTACGGCCTGGCGAACGTCTACGCGCCGGGCGGGATGAACGCCTACACCATCGCCGGCGGGGCGCTGTCGATCGCGGCGAACCGGGTCTCGCACGCCTTCGACCTGCGCGGACCGAGCATGGCGATCGACACCGCGTGCTCCTCCTCCCTGACCGCCCTCGAACGCGCCTGCCGGGAACTCACCGCCGACCCCGCCGACCCCGCCGACACCGCCGATCCCGAGCGCGACCACGACCAGGGGCGCAGCGGCAACGGCGCGCGCGGCGGGCGGGTCGCGCTGGCCGGCGGGGTGAACCTGCTGCTGGGCCCCATGTCGTACGTCGGCTTCTCGCAGGCGTCGATGCTGTCGCGCGCGGGACGGTGCGCCTCGTTCTCCGCCGAGGCCGACGGGTTCGTACGAGGCGAGGGCGGCGCGGTCGTCGTGCTCAAACGGCTGTCCGACGCGCTCGCCGACGGCGACCGCGTGCACGGGGTGATCGCCGGGTGGGGCGGCAACTGCGACGGCCGCACCACCGGGCTCGCACGGCCCAACCCGCACGCCCAGGAAGCACTGCTGCGGCGGGTGTACGGGCAGGCCGGGATCGCCCCCGACGAACTCGCCTACCTGGAGGCCCACGGCACCGGCACCCGCGCCGGGGACGCCGCCGAATGCCTGGCGATCGGCCGCGCCCTCGGCGCGCGCCGTACCGGCGGGCCCTGCCGATCGGATCGGTGAAGACCAACCTCGGGCACCTGGAACCCGCGTCGGGCATGGCGGGCCTGCTCAAGGCGCTGCTGGTCGTACGGCACCGGCGGATCCCGGCGTCCCTGCACGCCGGCTCCCCCAACCCCGACATCGACTTCGACGGCTGGGCCTGGAGATCGTCACCCGCCGCGGCCCCTGGACGGCGGCGAGCCCCCGTACGTGGGCGTCAGCTCCGCAGGATTCGGAGGCGCCAACGCCCACGTCATCGTGACCTCCGCACCGCCCCAGCCGCGACCGGCCGCGCCGCCGCGCCCGCGCCCGGAGGCGACGATCGCGGAACGCGCCGTACGGGCCGCGCCGGACGCGGAGGCCGGGACGCCGCCGGCCCTGCCGGTGATCGTGTCGGCCGGATCGCCCGAGGCGCTGAACGACGCGGTCCAGCGGATGGCGGACCGGCTGGCCGACACCCCGCCGCGGGACTTCTACGATCTGGCGTACACGAGCTGCGTCCGGCGAGGCAAGCACCCGTACCGCGCAGCGGTGACGGCCCGCGACCCCGCCGAGGCCGCCGAACGGCTGCTGGCGGCCTCCGGCGACGGACCCCGCGCGCGTGCGGCCGACCGGGGCCGGGTCGGGCTCGTGTACTGCGGCAACGGGTCGCAGTGGGCGGGGATGGGCGCCGACCTGCTCACCGCCGACGCCGGGTTCGCGGAGACCGTCGAACGGGCCGACGCCGCGCTGCTCCCCCACCTCGGCTGGTCGGTGGCCGAGCGGCTGGCCGCCCCGCCCGGCGCATGGCGGCTGGAGGCCACCGAGGTCGCCCAACCGCTGCTGTTCGCGGTGCAGGTGGGCCTGACCGCGATGCTGCGCGCCCGCGGCATCGTACCGGCCGGCGCGGTCGGGCACAGCGTCGGCGAGACCGCCGCCGCATGGGCGGCCGGCGCGCTGACGCTGGAGGACGCGGCCCTGGTGGTCGCCGCGCGCAGCCGGGCCCAGGCCCCCACCGCCGGGAACGGACGCATGGCCGCCGTCGGCCTCGCCCCCGACGACGCCGCACAGGCGCTGGCCGCGCACGACGGCCTGCACCTGGCCGCGGTCAACAGCGACCACGACGTCACGGTCACCGGCCCCGAGGAACGGCTGCGGGCCCTCGGCCGCGAGCTGGCCGCCGCGAACGTCTTCTTCCGGATGCTCGACCTGGACCACGCCTTCCACAGCCCCGCCATGGACCCCGTACGGGCCCCGCTGACCAGTGCGTTGACCGCGCTGCGCCCTCGGCGCCCGAGACGCCCCTCGCCTCCACCGTCACCGGCGAGCTGGTGACCGGCCCCGATCTCGACGCCGGGTACTGGTGGCGCAACGTCCGCGAGCCGGTCCTGTTCGCCCCGGCCGTCCAGCGGCTGCTGGCCGAGGACGTGGACGTTCTGGTGGAGGTCGGCCCCCACCCGGTCCTGCACGCCTACCTGACGCGGATCGGCCGTACGGACGCGTCCGGCGCCCCGCCGACCCCGCGCCCGCGACGGCGACCCTGCGCCGCGACGCCGCCGGGCCCGACGCCATGGAACGGGCGGTGACCGACCTGCTCGCGTCCGGCGCGGAGCCCGCCTGGGACGCCTTCTTCCCGTGCCCGGGCCGGGTGGTGTCGCTGCCCGCCTACCCGTGGCAGCGCGAACGGCACTGGCGGCTCAACCCCCAGGTGTGGATGCGCACCAGCGGAGACGGCCGCCTGGACCACCCCCTCCTGGGCGAACGGCTCCCCGCCGCCGCCCCGTGCTGGCAGGGCCCGGTCGAACCCGTCCTCGCGCCCTGGCTGCCCGACCACCGGGTGGGAGGCGCGATCGTCTGGCCCGGGACCGGCTACGTGGAGATGGCCCTGGCGGCCGGACGGCGCGCGCTCGGCGGACCCGCCGAGGTCGTCCGCCTGGACCTGACCCGGATGCTCGTCGTGGACTGGGCGAACGCGACCGACGTGCGCCTCCAGACCTCCGTGGCCCAGCGGGACGGCGCGATCGACATCACCAGCACCCGCACGGGCGCCGACACCGGCGACGCGCCGAGCCCTCCCCGGCAGCACGCACGCGGACGCGTCCGCACACTGCAAGGCCGGGCGCCCGACCCGATCGACATCCCCGCCGTCCGGGAACGCTGCGGACGGCGCGTGGACCGCGAACAGCACTACCAGGCGTGCGAACAGGCCGGACTGAGCTACGGCCCCGCCTTCCAGGTCCTTGAGGAACTGTGGGCCGGCGCCGGCGAAGTCCTGGCCGCGTACCGCCACACCCACCCGACCGCGGGATCGGCGGCGGGCCTGGAGGTGCACCCCGCGCTGCTGGACGGCGCGCTCCAGGCCGGAGCGCCGCTGCTCGCCGCCCACGCCGCCGCGGGCCCGACGTTCCTGCCGGCGAAGTTCGGCGCCGTCCGCGTCTGGCGCGCACCGTCCGCGCAGGGATGGGTGCACGTGCGCGACCGGACCCTGATGGCCGACGAGAAGTGCTGGGACATCACCGTCACCGACCCCGACGGCACGGTGACCGCCGAACTGCGCGGCGTCCGCCTGCGCCGTCTGCCGGGACGCGACCCGTCCACCGTCCAGACCTACCGCACCGTGATGCGCGCCGCCCCGCACGAGCACCGGCCCGCCGCCCCGAGCCCGCTGCCGTCCCCGAACGGCTCGCCGCGGGCGCGGCCGACCAGATCGACCGGCTGCGGAGCGCCTGGCACGGCTTCGACTACGAGCGGGCCCGCCAGGAGAGCACCGCGATGCTCGCCCACGTCACCCGCGACCTGATCGCCGGACTGCTGGACGACGCGACCGCCCCGTTCACCCTCGCCGACCTGACCGACGGGCGGACGGCCCCGTGGCTGGGAAGGTGGGCGGCTCTGGCCCTGCCGCTCATGCGCGACCACGACCTCGCGGCCCAGCTCGAAGCACCGGCCGGGGCGCCGCCCGGGAAGCCGCCCGTGGCACGGAACGAACGGTGGCGGCTGCTCCCGACGACGCGCGGATGGCCGACCTGTGGCGGGAGTCCGTGGAGGGCCAACCCGCGTGGATCTCCCACATCGCGCCGGGCGCGCACCTGATGCGGAACCTGCCCGCCATCCTGGACGGGGAACGCGACCCGTTGCAGATGCTCCTGGACGGCGGGGCGGCCGAACAGCTACGGCGGTTCTACGACCTCCACCCGGTGTGCCGCTTCCACAACCGCGTCGCCCGCGCGCTGCTGGAGCAGATCGTGGCCGCCTGGCCCGCCGACCGGCCGCTGCGGATCCTGGAGGTCGGCGCGGGCACCGGCGGCCTGACCGCCGCGCTGCTGCCGGTCCTGCCGCCCGAACGCGCCCGCTACACCTTCACCGACGTCTCGGCGTTCTTCCTCGACGGCGCCCAGCAGCGCTTCACCGGCTACGACTTCCTCGACTACCGCACGTTCGACCTGGACGCCGACCCGGCGCCGCAGGGCTTCACGCCCGGCGGCTACGACCTGCTGGTCGCCGGCAACGCCCTGCACACCGGCACGGAGATCCGGGCCGCGCTGCGGCGCGCCGCAGCGCTGCTGGCTCCGGGCGGCCACCTGCTCGCCTTCGAGTACCACGCACCGACCATGCTGCTCCCGCTGTTCGGCACGCTGGACAGCTTCTGGGCCGCCGCCGGCGACCCCGACCGGGACGCCGCCGTGATGATCGACCGGGAGCGGTGGCCCGCGCTGCTGCGGGACTGCGGCTTCCCCGACCTCGTCCAGACCGGCGACGACCGGGGGCCCGCCGCCGCCGACGCGTCCGTGCTGCTGGCCCGCACCGCCGCGGACGCCGCCCCCGCGGCCGAGCCGTCCCCCGAAGCCGTCCCCTCGGCGCGCGGCCGGCACGTGGTCGTCGCCGAGACCACCGGCGAACTCCCGCTCGCCCGCGCCACCGCGGCGCTCCTCGACCGGCACGGCGCCGCGGCCGTGCGGGCGGCGCACGCCGCGCAGGCCGGCACCGACCCCGCACTGTGGGAAGCGCTGCTGCGCGGAGACGACGACGGCGACCACGGCGACCACGGCGACCACGGCGGCCCGGTCACGGTCACGCTGCTCCTCGGCGACCCTGACACACCACCGGCCGCGTCCGGCGACGGCCCCGGCGCACAGGCGGTCGAGCAGACCGTACGGCGCGCCGCGATCCTGCGCGCCATCGCGCTGGCCTACCGCCGCATCCCTGAACGGACCGGCCGCTCGCTGGTGCTGGTCACCCGCCCCAGCGGAGCCCTGCCCGCACCCGAACGGCCCGTGGCCCCCACCGACGCGGCCGTCTGGGGACTCGTACGGACCCTGGCCAACGAGCACACGACCGTGGACACGCGCAGGATCAGCCTCGAACGCACCACCCCCGCGGCGGACGCGGCCGTCGCGGCGGACGCCCATCGGCTGGTGCTGGAACTGCTCGCCCCGGCGGCGAGGACGGCGCCGAGGAGGACGAGGTCGCCCTGACGGCGAACGGGCGTTTCGTGCCCCGGGAAGTCCCGTACGGCCCGAGGACCGTCCCCGCCGCCGAAGGCGACTCGTTCCGCATCGAGGTCCGCGGCGGCGGGCTGTCCTACCGGCTCGCCTGGACCGAGGCCGACCCGCCGGGCCCGCCCGGACCGGGCGCGGTCACGGTCGCGGTACGCGCCGCCGCGCTGAACTACCGCGACATCATGCAGGCCACCGGGCTGCTGCCCGCCGAGGCCATCGAGGGCGGCCTCACCCAGGACGGCGTGGGCTTCGAGTTCGCCGGGACCGTCACCGCCGTCGGAGAAGGCGTCGCGGGCCTGGCGGCCGGAGACCGGGTCGCGGGGTTCGCGTCCGGTGCGCTGGCGTCCTCGCTCACCACCCACGCGGGCGCGGTCTTCCCCGTCCCGGACGGCACGAGCCTCGCCGGAGCCGCCACCATGCCGGTCGCGTTCGCCACCGTGCACCACGCCCTGGAGACGGTCGCGCGGCTCCGGGAAGGCGAGACCGTGCTGGTGCACGGGGGCGCGGGCGCGGTCGGGCTGGCCGTCGTCCAGCACGCGCGCCTGCGCGGCGCCCGCGTCATCGCCACGGCCGGCTCCGACATCAAGCGCGACCTGCTGCGCTGCCTGGGCGTCCGGCACGTGTTCAACTCGCGCACCCTGGACTTCGCCGCCGACGTCACGCGGGCCACCGGCGGGCGCGGGGTGGACGTGGTGGTCAACTCGCTCGCCGGGGAGGGCCTGACCCGCAGCACCGAACTGCTGGCGCCCGGCGGCCGGTTCATCGAGCTCGGCAAGCGCGACCTGGTGGAGGACGGCTCGCTGCCCCTGCACCCGCTCAGCGGCAACGCCCTGTTCGCCGTGGTGGACCTCAGCACCCTGCTGCACCGGCCCGCCGAGGCCGAGGCCCTGTTCGAGGACGTCGCCGAACACGTCCGCGCCGGGCGCTACCGGCCCCTGCCGCACACCGTCTTCCCCGCCGCGCGCGTGGCCGAGGCGTTCGAGTGCCTCCAGCACTCGCGGCACATCGGCAAGGTCATCGTGGAGCTCGACCCGTCCGACGACCCGATTCCGGTCGAACGGCGCCCCGCTCCCCCGCGCCTCGACCCCGACGGCGCCTACCTGGTCACCGGCGGGCTGAGCGGCTTCGGCGCCGCCACCGCCCGGCACCTGGCCGACCGGGGCGCCCGCCGCCTGGCGCTGGTCTCCCGGCGCGGCGGCGACGCGCCCGGCGCGTCCGCGCTGGTGTCCGCGCTCGCCGAACGGGGCGTCGAGGCGACCGTCCACGCCGCCGACTGCGGCGACGCCGCCGCGATAGCGCGCATCGTGGAGCAGATCGACCGCGCCCATACCGACGGCTCCGGCGGCTCCGGCGGCGACGGCTCCGGGCACCGGCTGCGGGGCGTCGTCCACGCGGCCATGCACCTGGACGACGAGGCGCTGACCGACCTGCCCGACGAACGGCTCGCCGCCGTGCTGGTGCCCAAGATGGCCGGAACCCTCGTCCTGGACGCCCTCACGCGCGACCGGGACCTGGAGCTGTTCTGCGTCTACTCCTCCATGGCCGCCTGCGTCGGGAACGTCCGCCAGTCCGCCTACGTCGCCGGAAACCTGTTCATGGAGGCGCTCGTGCGCCGGCGGCGCGGTGACGGCGCCGCCGGACTGGCCGTGGCCTGGGGCGCCATCAGCGACACCGGCTACGTCGACCGCAACGACCTCGGCGCGTTCCTCGGCTCCCTCGGCCTGGAGGGCATCACCTCCGTCCAGGCGCTGGCCACCCTCGACGAGCTGGCGGCCGCGGGCGCCGACGTCGCCTCGGCGGGCCACATGAGCTGGGGAACGGCGGGCAAGTTCTTCCGCGTCGTTCGGGCGCCGCGCTGCGGACGGCTCGTTCCCGCCGGGCACGACGGCGGCCGGGCCACCGAGCGGCTCCGGTCCGAACTCGCCGCGCTGCCCAGCGGCCAGGCCCTGGCGGCCATCGCCGACGAACTGGCCGGGCGCATCGGCGCCGTCCTGCACATCGACCCCGACCGCCTCGACCGCAACCGCCGCCTGGACGAGTACGGCCTGGACTCCCTGATGGCCGCCGAACTGATCACCTCCCTCGGCGACCTGTTCGACCTGGACATCTCACCGATGGAGCTGCTCAACAGGGGCGGCACCATCGCCGGGCTCGCCCAGTTCGTCCAGGAGCAGATCGCCCTCGCCCGGCCGCCCTCGGGGCCGGGCCACCGCCGCCCGGCCCCCGCGCCGGCGGCCTGCCCGGCGGCCCGCACGTCCCCGACCCCGCCGACCCCAACGGATCTGGAGACGCCGACGCGATGCCGACCTCGACGACCGCGGGAACCCCGACGTGAACGGCGCGCACACCCCGGCCGCGCACACCCCGGCCGCGCACGCCAGGACCGTGCACACCCGGATCACCGGCGTCACCGCCCACCTCCCCGAACGCACCCTCACCACCGCCCAGCTCGAAGACCGGATCGCCGCCGACAACCCCGGACTGGACTTCCCCCGCGGACTGATCGCCAAGTACAGCGGCGTCCAGCGCCGCCACGTGGCCGCCGCGACCCAGCGCCCCTCCGACCTGGCCGTCACCGCCGCGGGCAAGCTCCTCAAACGCACCGGCACCGACCCCGCCCGGATCGACTTGCTGCTGTACGCGGGGCTCAGCCTCGACTTCGTCGAGCCCGCCACCGCCCACCTGGTGGCCTGCGAGCTGGGCATGAACTGCCCGGTCTTCGAGACCCGCAACGCCTGCAACAGCGTGTGCAACGCCATCGAGGCGGCCGACGCGTTCATCGCCGCCGGCCGCTACCGCACCGTGCTGATCGTCTCCGGCGAGACCGGCACCAGGACCATGCCGCGCGTCCTGGACGGCGAGGCGGCGTTCACCGACGCCGTCGCCTCCTACACCGTCTCGGACGCCGGGGTCGCGCTGCTGCTGGAGGCCGGCGAGGAGCCCGGCCTGCTGACCCACCACACCCTCGCCCGCTCGTCGGCCTGGCCGGCCGCCACCGTCCCGATCGTCTACCGCGACGGCGACATCCGCATCGGGTCCTTCACCGTCGACGGGACGCGGCTCGCCCAGGCGTTCATCACCATCGAACGCGACACGTTCACCGGCGTCCTGACCGGGATGGGGCTGGCCTGGGACGACCTCGCCGCGGTCTGCATGCACCAGGCGAGCCTGGACAGCACCTGGAGGTTCTGCGAGTACTTCGGCGTCCCCAAGGACAAGGTCGTCGTCACCATCGCCGACCACGGCAACGTCGCCACCGCCAGCCTCCCCCTGCAACTGGCGCAGGCCACCGCCGCGGGCCGGGTGCGCGCCGGCGACCTGGTCGCGCTGATCGGCCTGGCCAGCGGCGTCAGCGTCAGCTTCATGGTGCTGCGATGGTGACCGACATCGCGGCCCTCGTGGAGGAGCAGCTGCGCGAGCGGCCCGACGTAACCGCCTGCCTCACCACCGGCCGCACGCCCACCGCGACCACCTACGCGCAGATGGCCGAGAGCGTGGACCACACCGCGCTGGTCCTGGAACGGGCGGGCCTGCGCCCCGGCACCCGCACCGTCATCCTCGTGCCGCCCGGCGACGAACTGGTGACGCTCGTCCTGGCGGTGTTCCGGATACGCGCCGTCCCGGTGGTGGTCGATCCCGGCCTCGCGCCTGCGGCGGTACGGGCGTGCCTGCGGGAGGCGGCGCCCGAGGCGTTCATCGGCGTCCCGCGGGCGCAGGCCGCCCGCCTGCTGCTCGGCTGGGCGCGCCGCGAGACGCGCGTCGCCGTCACCGTCGGGCCCCGCCGGTTCTGGCTCGGCCACACCCTCGCCGGGCTGCGCGCCGCCACACCGCCGCGCGCCGGCGACTGGACGCTGCCCACCCCCGACCGGCTCGCCGTGATCGCCTACACGTCCGGGTCCACCGGGCCGCCCAAGGGCGTGCCGCTGCGGTACCGGCATCTGGCCGCGCAGTTCGAGCTGATGGCGCCGCTGGAGGTGTGGCGGCCCGGAACACCGGTGATGTCGACGTTCCCGCCGTTCACGCTGGCCTGCGCGGCGTTCGGCGCCACCGCGGTGATCCCCGACATGGACCCGCGCCACCCCGCCCGCGCCGACCCGGCCGCGCTCGTCCGCGACCTCCGGCGGCACCGGGTCGCCGGGCTGTTCGCCGCCCCCGCGCTGCTCGACAAGATCGCCCGGTACTGCGACGCCCGCGGCGTCACGCTCGACTCGGTCACCGAGGTGCTGACCGCCGGCGCCCCCCTGCCGCTCGCGGTGGCCGAACGGCTGCGCCGCAACCTGACCGGCGAGGCGCGGCTGCTGTCGGTGTACGGGGCCACCGAGTGCATGCCGGTGGCCGCGATCGAGGCCCGCGAGCTCGCCGAGACCGGCGCCGCCACCGCGCGCGGCGACGGCACCTGCCTCGGCGCGCCGCTGCCCGGCGTCCTCGTCCGCGTCATCGGCGTCGGCGACCAGCCCGTCCACCGGTGGAGCGACGAGCTGATGGTGCCGCCCGGCACCCTCGGCGAGATCACCGTCGCCTCCCCCGCCGTCAGCGACCCCTACCTCCACCAGCCCGCGGCCACCCGCCGCGCCCGCATCGTCGACGGCGAACGGATCGTGCACCGCATGGGCGACCTCGGCCGGTTCGACGAGCGGGGACGGCTGTGGTTCGCCGGGCGCGCGTCCGAACGGGTCCGCACCGCCGACGGCGAGCTCTACACCGACCAGGTCGAGCCCGTCCTCGCCGCCGTGCCGGGCGTCCACCGCACCGCGCTGGTCGGCGTCGGACCGCCGGGCGCGCAGATCCCCGTCCTCTGCGTCGAACCCGAAGGCAAGCCCTCGCCCCGCGAACGGCGCCGCATCGCCGACGACATCTCGGCGCTGGCCGCCGAACGCCGGCCGGTCCCGGGCCTGCGCGTGCTGTTCGCCCGCCGCTTCCCCGTGGACGCCCGGCACAACTCCAAGATCCGCCGCGCCGAGCTGGCCGTCTGGGCGGCCGGCCGCCTCCCGACCGGACGGGGACGGGCATGAAGGTGCTGGTGACCGGCGGCGCCGGCTTCCTGGGGCAGGCCGTCTGCCGGCGGCTCGCCGCACGCGGCGACACCGTCGTCTCGCTGAACCGCCGCCGGTCCGCGGCCCTGGACGGCCTCGGCGTCACCCAGCACCAGGCCGACGTCCGCGACGCGGCGGCGGTACGGGCCGCGGCCGACGGGTGCGACGCGGTCGTCCACTGCGCCGCCAAGACGGTCGCGAAAGGCCCGACCCGCGAGTTCCGGCAGATCAACGTGGAGGGCACCCGCAACGTGCTGGCCGCCTGCTCCCGCATCGGCGCCCGGCTCGTCCACACCTCCTCGCCGAGCGTGGTCCACGGCGGCCGGGACCTGGAGGGCGTGGACGAGTCCGTCCCCTACTCGCGCCGCCAGCCCGACCCCTACTCCCGCACCAAGGCCGCGGCCGAAGGGCTCGTGCTGGGCGCCGCCGGACGGCTCGTGCCCGCGGTCGCGCTGCGCCCGCACATGATCTGGGGCCCCGGCGACCCGCACTTCCTGCCCCGGCTCGTCGCGCGGCACCGCCTGCTGTTCCTGCTGGGCGCGGCCGACAAGCCCGTCGACACCGTCTACATCGACAACGCCGCCGACGCCCACCTGCTGGCCCTGGACCGGCTCGGGCCCGATTCGCCGATCAACGGCCGCGTCTACTTCATCGCCCAGGGCGAGCCCTGCGGCCTGGGCGTCTGGGTCAACTCCCTGCTGGAGGCGGCCGGACTGCCCCCGGTGACGCGGCGGATGCCGGTCTGGCCAGCCCTGGCGGCGGGCGCCCTGCTGGAGTACGCGTACCGCCTGCCCGGCGTCCCCTGGGAACCGCCGCTCACCCGGTTCCTGGTGAGGCACGCGTCGACCGCGCACTGGTTCGACCTGTCCGCCGCGCGCCGCGACCTCGGCTACCGCCCGCACGTGACCACGCACGACGGCATGGCCCGCCTCGCCGTCCATCTCGCCGACCCGCACCGAGGAGCCGCACGGTGACCGACTTCCCCGAGTACCCGTTCGACTCCCACTGGTACGACCATCCGGACGGCCACGGCGTCCGCCAGCACTACCTGGACGAGGGGAACGGGGACCCCGTGCTGTTCGTGCACGGCAACCCCACCTGGAGCTACCTGTGGCGGCGCCCCGTCCTGGCCCTGCGCGACCGGTACCGCTGCGTCGCGCCCGACCACATCGGGATGGGCCTGTCCGACACCCCCGGCGAGGACCGCTACACCTACACGCTCGCCTCACGCGTCGACGACCTGGACGCGCTCACCGGGCACCTGATCGCCGAGCGGGGCGCGCCCGACCGCGGCTGGACGCTCGTGATGCACGACTGGGGCGGCCCGATCGGCATGGCCTGGGCCTGCCGCCATCCCGAACGCGTCTCCCGCCTGGTCGTCCTCAACACCGCGGCGTTCCCCAACCCCCACGGCGGCAAGGTACGGCCCGTCCTGCGCGTCCCGTTCTGGGTGCTGCGCGACACGCGCCTCGGCGAACGGCTGTTCCTGCGCCACAACGCCTTCCTCAGGCTCGCGACCTGCCCGCCGCTCGGAATGCGGCGCATGCTGCCCAAACCCGTCCGCGCGGCGTACCTCGCGCCGTACGGCACGCCCGAGCAGCGCCGCCCCATCCAGCGGTTCGTCCAGGACATCCCGCTCGGCCCCGGCGACCCCGCCTGGCCCGTCCTCCGGGACACCGGCGCATCGCTCGGCCGGTTCTCCCAGCTCCCGATGCTGATCGGCTGGGGAGGTCTCGACCCCGTCTTCGACCGGGCGTTCCTGCGCCGATGGCGCAAGCACTTCCCGGCCGCGCAGGTCCACCTCTACCGGAACGCCGGGCACTTCGTCCTGGAGGACACCGGCTACCAGTTCCTGATCGCGCTCCGCGACTTCCTGCGCGACTAGCGCCCCGGGCGGCCGCTCGCTACCCGTCCGCGCGCGGCGTCCACGCGAACGCCAGCGCGGCGCCCACGATCGCCGTCAGCGACCCGATCAGCATGCCGCCCAGGTTCGTCAGCACGAACGCCGCGAGCGCGGCCAGCACCGCGAGCACCGCGATGACCGACCGCTGGTCCACCGCGAAGCACACCGCCGCGCCCATCGCGATCAGGAACAGCCCCAGCAGGAACCCCGCGTACCCGCCCACGCCGGTGTGCACCACCAGCCGCGCCCTCACCACCGGCATGAGCATGATCTCCGCACCCGACGCCACCAGCAGGCACCCCGCCGCGAACGGCCGCCCGCGCGCCCACTCGCCGAACGCTGCGGCCCGCCGGCCCCAATCGGCTAGAAGCATGTTGGAACGTCACGTCCGATCGCCACTTTCAGCCCCTTCACCCGGAGCGTGCCGCCCGCGACCATCCACGCGTGGACCCGGACCCGTTTCACCGTGAACTCCGCGGCGCCCACGCCGTAGTCGCCGCGGGAGCCCGCCGACCCAAGCGTCCGCGCGTCCTCGTTGAGCACCAGCGACCCGAAGTCGACATCGGCCTTGACGTCGGTGGCCGAGATGCCGAGCCCGCTGACCGGCGCGGGCCGGGCGCGGTCGGCGGCGCTCAGCCGCAGCACGTAGCGGCCGAGCGGCGTGTCCACGGTCGCCGACTGGCAGAGCCCGTAGATCTCGGCCGTGCGCATCGTCAGCATCATCACCTGGTGCCTGCGGCCGTTCGCCGAACGCACCACGACCGGGTACAGCCCGAACCCCCGCCCCGAGAGCC
Organism: Actinomadura sp. J1-007; assembly: GCF_009793335.1. GTDB lineage: Bacteria > Actinomycetota > Actinomycetes > Streptosporangiales > Streptosporangiaceae > Spirillospora > Spirillospora yumaensis. The sequence continues at coordinate 30,002 of NZ_WING01000003.1, forward strand.
GGTCGGCCGACACCTGCATCTGCCGGCCCGACAGCGCGAACGACACCGGCACCGCCCCCTCGGCCATCCCGAACCCCAGCACGGCCAGCGCGGCGAGCGAAGGAACCAGGAACAACGCGAACCGGCGCCACCTGACGGATCCCCGCAACGATCCACCACCTCTCGGTCACGGGGCGCACGGCGCCCCATCAACCCCGCGAGGCGGGATCCCCCCCGTCCGGCACGGGCTTCGACGCGGCCCAACGTACAACGCCCTGACCAGCCAAAACAACGCTAAGTAACCAAACCCTGTCCCCGTCCGACGCCGCCCTGACCGCCGCCGCGGGCCCGCGGGAGGCGGGCGCCGTAGTGGGTGACGGCCGCCTTGACGTTGCGCACGACCGGCGCGGTCTCGACCGCGCCGACGCCGGGAAGGGCCGCGACCTCGGTGGTGAGGTAGCGGTACAGGGCCGCGGTGTCGCGGGTGGACACGCTGGCGAGGACGTTGCCCGGCCCCGTGGTCGCCGCCGCGAACGCCACCTCGGCGTGCGTCGCCAGCGCCCGCCCGACCGCGTCGAGGTCGGCGGCCCGGGCGGTGAGCCAGAGCATCGTGCGCACCGGCAGCTCGAAGACGCGGAGGTCGACGTCCACGTCGAAGTGCAGCACGCCGCCGGCGCGCAGGTCGTGCAGCCGCCGGCGCGCGGTGCTCGCCGAGACCCGCGCGGCGGCCATCAGCTCCTCCACCGTGGCGCGGCCGTCCTCGCGCAGCACCTCCAGGATGCGCCGGTCGGCGCCGTCCAGCCGCGGGGCCGGCCCGGACGGGACGGGCAGGTGCTCGCTGAGCCGGGCGACCTGGGACGCCGTGAGCGGCCCGTGCTTGGTGAACGGCTTACCGGCTCCCCCGTCGAAGACGTGCAGGACCTGGTGGGCGCGGACGTCGAGGACGTGGCGGGTCCGCGGCAGCGCTTCGAGCAGCAGCGGATCGACGCCGTCGCCGAAGGCCGTGCAGAAGATCTCCGTCCCGCCCGAGCACAGGCTGATCCAGCTCGTGTCCGAGCGCCGGGCCAGGGCGTCGGCGATCTCCGCCGCCGCCTCCGGCGTGGCCCGCACGCGCACCGTCCACTGCACCTGGTTCACCACGGCCGGGTCGCTGAGCCCGAGCACCCGCAGCGACCGGCTCCGCCGCAGCCGGGCGTAGCGGCGGGCCACGGTCTGGTCGGAGACCCCCAGCACCTCCCCGATCCGCCGGAACGGGGCCCGCCCGTCGATCTGCAAGGCGTGCAGCAGGCCGCGGTCGAGGTCATCGAAACTGTCGAGAGTCACCATCCGGAGGATACGGGATGTCGGATCACGTCGAAGGCCGTCGGTTCCCTTCGGACCCGGGCCGGATGTTGTCGACAGTGGGCGCAGAACCCGATGGAAGGAGACTCCCATGCCGCCGACCCGCTCGTCCTGGCCGTGGTGGCCCCTGGTGGCGATCTGCCTCGGCACGTTCATGCTGCTGGTCGACGTGACGATCGTGAACGTCGCGCTGCCCGACATCGCGACGTCGCTGCACTCGTCGTTCGCCGGCCTGCAATGGGTCATCGACGGCTACGCGCTCGCGCTGGCCGCGCTGCTGATGCTCACCGGCTCGCTGGCCGACCGCTTCGGACGCCGCCGGCTCTACCTGCTCGGGCTCGCGGTGTTCACCGCCGCGTCCCTGGCCTGCGGCCTGTCGCCCAACGCCGGCGCCCTCGTCGCCGCGCGCGCCGTCCAGGGCGCCGGCGGCGCGGCCATGTTCGCCACCACCGCCGCCCTGATCGCCACCGTCTACCACGGCCGCCGCCGCGGCATCGCCTTCGGCGTGTGGGGCGCGGTCAACGGCCTCGCCGCCGCGTCCGGCCCCCTGCTCGGCGGGCTCCTCACCGAGGGGTTCGGCTGGCCCGCGATCTTCCTGGTCAACGTCCCCGTCGCCGTCGCGGCCGTGGCCCTCACCCGCGCCGTGGTCACCGAGTCCGCCGACCCCGCCGCCGGTCCCGTCGACCTGGCGGGCGCGCTGACGTTCACGGTCGCCGCGTCCGCCCTGGTCTACGGGCTGATCTCCGGCGGCGAGCACGGCTGGAGCGCCCCGCGGACCCTCGCCGCGCTGATCGGCGGGGCCTGCGCGCTCGGCGTCTTCCTCGCCGTCGAACGCGCCCGGACCGCCCCGATGCTGGACCTGCGCCTGTTCCGCCGGGGATCGTTCACGGCGCTGATGACCGCCGCGGCGGTGCTGAGCGGCGGGGCGTTCGCGCACCTGGCGTTCACCTCGATCTGGCTCCAGTCCGTGCTCGGGCTCGGCGCGATCGAGGCGGGCCTGGTCACGGTCCCGATGTCCCTCTCGGCCTTCGCGGTGTCCCTCGCCGCCGGGCGGTGGCTCCACCGCGCCTCCCCCGCCTACCCGATCGGCGGCGGGCTCGCCCTCATCGGCGCCGGCGCGCTCCTGATGACCCTCGTCGGGCCCGGCTCCGGGCCGTGGACGCTCCTCGCCGGCATGGTCACCACCGGGCTCGGCGTCGGGGCCGCCACCCCCGTCCTGGTCTCGGCGGCCCTCGCCGCCGTGCCCGCCCGCCGCGCCGGGATGGCCGGGGCCGCGGTCAACACGTTCCGCCAGCTCGGCCTCGCCGTCGGCCTCGCCGCGTTCGGCACCCTGTTCACCGCGCGGCTCTCGGCCGCCGCCTCCGCCGCCGGACTCCCGGACGGCACCGCGGCCGCCCTCGCCGGCGGCCGGGCCGCGGAGATCACCGCCCGCCGCCCCGAGCTGTCCGCGCTCGTCCGCGAAGCCTTCGCCTCCGGCCTCGACCGCGTCTTCACCGCCGCCGGCCTCACGGCCCTCGCCGCCGCGGCCCTGGTCCTCCTCCTCGTCCGCCCCGCCAGGACCGAGCCCGCCGAGCCGCCCGGGAACGACGCGCGCGAGGACCTCGCCGCCGCCCACGGCGCGGGAGACCGCCGGTGACGGGCCTCTCAGCCCAGGTCGGCGAGTTTGCGCTCCAGCACCGCACGCTCAGGCTCGTTGCCGCACAGCCGTACGGCGCGCTCCAGCTCGGAGCGCGCCTCCCCGGCACGGCCCAGGCGGATGAGCAGCTCCCCGCGGACGCTCGGCAGCAGGTGCGAACCCGGCAGCGCCCCGGCGGCCGCGAGCCCGTCCACGATCGGCAGCGCCGCGGCCGGCCCCCGCGCCATGGACACCGCCACCGCCCGGTTCAGATCGACCACCGGCGACGGCGCGAGCCGGCCGAGCGCCTCGTAGACGAGCACGACGCGCTCCCAGTCCGTCGCCTCGACCGACGGGGCGACGGCATGGCATTCGGCGATCGCCGCCTGGAGGCCGTACGCGCCCAGGCCCCGGCCCGCCCGCTCCGCGCGCGCCAGGGCCGCCCGGCCGCGGCGGATCGCGGCGCGGTCCCAGCGGCGGCGGTCCTGGTGCTCCAGCAGCACCGGCCGCCCGTCCGGCCCGGTACGGGCCGGGAACCGCGCCGCGGTCAGCTCCAGCAGCGCCAGCAGGCCGTGCACCTCGGGCTCGTCCGGCATCAGCCGGCTCAGCACCCGCGCGAGGCGCTGCGCCTCGCCCGCCAGGTCGAACCGGATCAGGTCGCCGCCCGAGCTCGCCGACGAACCCTCGGTGAAGACGAGGTAGACCACGTTGAGGACGGAGCCGAGCCGTCCGGCCCGTTCCCGCGCCGGAGGGACCTCGAACGGCACCCGGGCCGCGCCGAGCGTCCTCTTCGCCCGCGTGATCCGCGCCTGCACGGTCGCGGTCGGCACCAGGAACGCCCTGGCGATCTCGTCGCTCGTCAGGCCGCCGACCACCCTCAGCGTCAGCGCCACCCGCGCCTCCCGCGACAGCACCGGATGGCAGGAGACGAACATCAGCGCCAGCACGTCGTCGTCGATCCGGTCCGGGTCCCACGGAACGTCCGGGGCGTCCCGGACCGGATCGGCGGGCGCGCCGCCCGAGGCGGCGCCGCCCTCCCCCAGCCCGCGGGCGAGGGCGGCGTACCGCTCGTCAAGGGCCGACCGCCTGCGGAACGCGTCGATCGCCCGCCGCCGCCCGGCGGTGAGCAGCCACCCCGCGGGACTGCGCGGCACGCCGTCGCGCGGCCAGGACACCAGCGCCTCGGCCAGCGCCTCCTGCGCGAGGTCCTCGGCCAGCGCGAAGTCGCCGGTGTACCGCGCGAGCGCGCCGACGATCCGCGCCGACTCGATCCGCCAGACCGCGGCGACGGCCTCACGGCCCGTGCGGCCGGCCATCCCCCGCCCCGCTCAGAGCTGGCCGGTCGCCTCGCGCCACGCCCGCTCCTTCCGGATCCACTCGTTGTCCTGCGGGAACTCGTCGATCGTGGTGACCCTGCGGATCTCGGTCTTCAGCCCGGGCCCCGTCATCGGCGACCGCTTGGCCCACTCGACGGCCTCCTCCTTCGAGGCCACGTTGAGGATGTAGAACCCGCCGAACAGCTCCTTGGTCTCGCCGTACGGCCCGTCGGTGACCACGGGCGGCTCGGCGGAGTAGTCGACGACCACGCCCTCGGCGGCGTCGGCCAGCCCCTCCGCGGCGACCAGCACTCCGGCCCGGATCATCTCGTCGTTGTACCGGCCGACGGTCTCCAGCATCGCGCCGAAGTCGACGTCCGCCATCCCGGCGTACGCCTCCTCGGTGGCCCGCATGATCAGCATGTACTTCACGGTCGCGTCTCCCTGGCTCGTCCGGGCCCTCCCTCAGGACCCTCTCACCCCTAGGTCGAGCGGGAACGCCCCGGATCGACACGACCGCCGACCTTTCTCCGAGAACTCCGAGAACTCCGCGCCGACGGCCGTCCGCCCGCTACCGCGCCCCGGTGTCCGCTCCAGCGGAGAACCTGCGCCACTACGAAACGAGGTCCGGCGTCGGGGCGGCCGTGAACGACTCGCCGCACAACGGGGTCCGCCCCAATACCGCATGATCCGCCAAAGAGCGGTGGTCCTTAGGCGGTCCTGACGTCGGCGCTCAGGAGTGCGATGCGGCCTGCGCTGCTGGGGCATTGTGACCAGCCCACCGCTTCATTAAGCCGGACACCGCACCTCACCGGGAATATCGGCGGCGCCTGCGCCCCGCTGGTAGTGCGGAAGCCGATCAGCTCGAAGAACATTGACGGGGCATACACAGAAAGTCACTGTATCGTGACAATAAGTATTGCTGGATGATAACCAGTTTTTGACTGAGCTGTATCCAAAAACGTTGCCGTGTTGACAAACACCTCGACCCTTTTTGTAGGTCATCGACCGATTGTGGCCAGACGGCTTGTGGGTTGATCTCCAGGACCCCCAAATGGCGATGTCGGCCTGGTTTATCGGAACCGCCAAGGGCCGTGGATTTGCGCGGCCCCCTCGTCCAGCGGAGTAGTGGTGAACCCTCGACCATCGAAGCGCGCGTTCGCTCTCCTGTCCGGTTGCCTCGTCATGCTCTCGGCCGCACTGGCGACGCCGGTGGCCGCCGAGCCGCCCAGCGCACCATCTGCCTCCCCGCACACCCCCTCCCCGCGGCGGCCCGTCGCGCTGATCACTGGCGACACAGTCCTGTACGACGCAGCCTCCGGTGACGTCGTCATCAACGATCCGCGGCCCGGTATCAGCTATCGGATGACGATCGACGGCGCCAAACGTTATGTCGTCCCCAGTGACGCCCAGCCATTGGTCGCCGCCAAACTCGCTGACCGAGAACTGTTCAATGTCACCCGGCTGGCTCGTGAAGGGCTGGCGGACTCCGGCAAGCCACTGCCGGTTATCATTGACTATCGCGATCGCCGGAAAGGCAAGAAGCGTCTATCGGAGTCAACGCTTCGTCGGCACGCGAAAGCGATTCCCGGCGGCAAGACACGGCGGGCGATCGAAGGCACAGATTTGGTGTCCTTCGCCGTGGACCGGAAGAAGCGCGGAACCGCCTGGTCTGCGCTTACCAACGCCGAGGTCGCGCGCAATGGAACGAAGCCGGCGCTTCGTGGGGAAGCACGGCGACTTCTACTCGATGCCACTGTGCACGCCACCCTGGACCAAAGCGTCCCCCGGATAGGATCGCCCAAGGCTTGGGAGGCCGGTTTCAAGGGCCAGGGCGTCAAGGTGGCCGTTCTTGACACCGGCCTCGATCCCGGCCTTGACTTCGGGAACTCGGTGGTCGGCGGCAAGAGTTTCGTCCCCGGCGACACCAGTCCGCTTACGGACGGGCATGGGCACGGTACGCATGTGGCCTCCATCATCGGTGGCCGGGGGCTGGCGGGCACGCCGACGCGCAGGGGCGTCGCCCCGGAGGCCGACCTGCTCATCGGGAAGGTCTTCGACAGCCAGGGCAGTGGTCCGACGTCCGACATCATCGCCGGTATGCGATGGGCCGCCGAGGAGAAGCACGCCGACATCGTCAACATGAGCCTGGGCGGGGCCGTCGAAGACGAGAGCAGTGATGTCATGGCCCAGGCCGTGGAAGACCTGTCGGAGTCCACTGGCGCACTGTTCGTCGTCGCCGCCGGGAACTCAGGGCCGCGCGCGCAGACGATCGAATCACCGGGCATCGCCCCCTCGGCTCTGACCGTCGGCGCGGTCACCAAGTCCGACCAAGGCTGGGGTTACTCGTCGGTGGGGCCGCGTAAGAGCGACGGCGGCGTCAAGCCAGAGATCTCCGCTCCCGGTGTCGACATCGTCGCCGCCCGCGCGGAGGGCACGTCGATGGGCAACCCGGTCGACGCCAACTACACCTCCGCCTCGGGAACCTCGATGGCCACTCCGCACGTCGCCGGATCCGCCGCCCTTCTCAAGCAGCAGCACCCCGACTGGAACGGAACGCGCATCAAAGCGGCACTCGTCGGGTCGGCCAAGGACATCGGCCTCACGGCCTATCAGTCCGGCGCAGGGCGCGTCCAGGTCGACAAGGCCGTCACACAGACCGTCCTCGCGGAACCGGACACGCTGAACCTCGGTAAATCGACCAGCGAGCAGCCCCGCCAGTTCAGCAGGACCGTGACCTACAGGAACACCGGCAATGCTCCAGTGACACTCACGCTCAGCGCCTCGGCCAGGAACGCCAAAGGCGTCGTGCTCGACATCCAACTCAGCGCCTCGACGCTGACGGTCCCCGCCGAGGGGACCGGCCAGGTGCAACTCACGGCATCGACTCCTACCGGCGCCTTCGGCCGCTACCAGGGCAAGCTCATCGCCAGAACGGGCGAGCAGACCGTGACCACGGCACTCGGCCTAGAAATGGTCAAGCCCACCCGGAAGGTGACCTTCAGGGCGATCGACCGCGACGGCACCGCGCTCGGCGGTCAGGCCCTCACCGTCTTCCCGCTGGACGATCCCGACCGGGAATCGGCGGAGTATGTTTTGAACGGCAACGGTGCGCTGTATCTGCCGGAAGGACGGTACGCCTTCGGGCTCAACGGGCGGCTCGGTGCCACGGGAGCCACCGGCGCGGGCGATATGTATGCCATCCATCCGGAGATGCGCATCGTTAGCGACGTGACGGTCGATTTCGACGCCCGAAAGACCACACCCATCCGTGTGAACACCGCGAACCCGAGCCTCATGGCGAAATCGGGTCTCAGTTGGCTGCGCACCTCTGACGACCACGCGCCGATGGGCGTCAGCACGTTGAATGCCGCCGAACAGGTGTACGTTCTGCCGACCTCCACACCGCTGACTACCGGCACCTTCAGCTTCGGGTACTACGGCCAGTGGCTCAAGCCCCAGGTCACACTGGATTACGGCAACCTCAGACAGCACGCCACCTACCTTGCCTTCGACCGTGAGTTCGCGACACGCTTGGAGCCCAAGCTGGAGATGTTCGCGGCAGGCCAGTACCAGGCCGGCCTGGTCTACGCAGGTGACGGCGGTCCCGGGCAACTGCCCGCCCAGGGCGGCGGAAGAGTCGCGCTCATCCAGCGCCCCGCAACGGGAGAGGCCGGGACCACCCTCGCCCGGCGATTGAAGGACGCAGGCTACGCCGGGCCCTCGTCCTCGATGCACGCGACGGGTACGACAGCCGCACCGAGCTTGCCGCCGGCGGAGAGATCCTGCCGGTCGCCACGCTGTCCCGAGCGGACGGCCTCGCACTGCTGCGGGCCACCGGGCTTCAGGTCGGGCAGTCGGCCGAGATCCGGCTGACCAGCTCTCCCAAGCTCGACGAGGTGTGGAACGTCGCCAAGTTCTGGCGCGGCCAGATCCCGAGCGATCCCCAGATCACCATGACCGCCTCCAACACCGCCGTGCGCAACGTCGTCCTGCCTGCGACCAAGGCTTCACGGCACTTCGAGACCAATGTTCCAAGCCCCACCGACATGCGGCACAGCATCCAGGTGTCGGGATACGGATACTGGGGCCGATCACCAGACGAGAGTATTATCCGGTCGATTCCGGTCTGCGCTGGCAACGCGCCGTGATGCCCTACGACGACACCCAGGCGTACTGGGCATGGACGCGCTGGGACAGCTTCGCGGAAGGCTCCTCGCGCACCGAGACCCGGGGCGCCGCGCCGATGCGGCCCGGGCAGTACGCACGGTCGAATCGACCGAGGGAAGGCTTCGGCGCTCGTCCCACACCCCTTTTCTTGGGTCGGCAAGGCAACACCCTCTACTCGGCGCCGGTGATCCTTGGCGGGGAGGGCCACAGTGAGATGGGCGGCCCCGCCCTCTCCGACAACGGGACTATGGCTCCGGGCACCTCCCTGACCGCGACGCTCAGTCGTGGCGGGACCGCGGTGCAGCCCCGCGTCGACCCGGAGACGAAACTGCCGTTGTACGACGTGCCGTCCGATGACTCGACATACCAGTACCGGCTGGTCTACAAGTCGCCGCTCCCTCGGTTCACCGACTACGAAGTGGACACCACCTGGGAGTTCACTTCGAAAGCCCCCGGCGGTGACGCGGCTCCGTCCGGGTATGCCTGCGGAGACGCCGGCAGTCCGAACACCGAGGGCTGCGCCGCCACGCCCCTGCTGCTCCTGGATTACTCGCTGCCGCACGACATCGGCTATACGATCCCTGCCAACACCATCACGTCACTTCATGTGAACGGCTACCACCAGCCGGGCGCAGCCCAGTCAGGACTGACCGGGGTGCAGACCTCGGCGTCCTACGACGGCGGCGAGACGTGGCAGCCGGTGTCCACCACCCGCAGCTCGGGCGATGACTTCGTCGCCGCCCTTAGCACCCCCAACCAGCCCGGCGTCAAGGTCACTCTGCGCTTCACGGCTCAGGACTCGGTCGGCAAAGCCGTCAGCCAGACGTTCAAGAACGTCGTCACACTGCGTGAAAGCCACGGGATCGCCGCGGGCAGCAACCACACCGTCGCCGTCAAGAACGACGGCACGCTATGGGCTTGGGGCGCCAACTCCACCGGTCAGCTCGGCAACGCGAGCACGGTCAGCAGCAGCACCCCCGTGCGGGTCAACGGGCTGACCGGGGTCGCCAGGACGTCCGGCAGCATCGCGGCCGGAGACCATCACTCCCTGGCGGTGAAGTCCGATGGAACGGTATGGGCGTGGGGTGCCAACAACCAGGGACAGCTCGGTGACGGGACCACGACCACAAGGGCGAGCCCCATTCGAGTCAGCGGCCTCGACCAGGTGACTGCGGTCGCGACCCGGCGCGACCTGTCACTGGCCCTCAAAGGCGACGGGACCGTATGGAGCTGGGGCAATGGCACATCCGTCGCCAGCAAGGTCAGCGGCCTCAGCGACATCAAGAGCCTGGCCGCAGGGTTCAACCACTCTTTGGCGGTCAAGTCGGATGGCACAGTCTGGGCTTGGGGCTTGAACCAGAACGGGCAGCTCGGCGACGGCACCACCACCGCGAGGAGCGCACCCGTCCAGGTGAGCGGGCTATCAGGCGTCTCCACGCGTCCGGATGCAGTCGCCGCCGGAGTGACTCACTCGCTCGCCGTGAAAACCGATGGCAGTGTGTGGGCTTGGGGTGGCAACTCCAATGGCCAGCTCGGCGACGGCACCACCATCCAGCACAACACTCCCATCCGGGTAAGCGAGCTGACCGGGGTGGGCAGCGTGGGGGCCGGAATCTGGCACAGTCTGGCCCTCCGTCCCGGCAGCGGCATCTACGCGTGGGGACGGAATGACGCCGGCCAGCTCGGTAGCGGTTCCACAGAAGGGAACTCCGCGACTCCTGTCGAAATACCCGGGCTCACCGCTGGAACAGGCATCACCGGCGGCACCGGACACTCGGCCTGCATCCGGCCAGACGGATCGGTGTGGACGTGGGGCTCTAACAACAGCGGCCAACTCGGTGTTGGAGGCATTACCGACACCAACAAGCCCGTCCAGGTCAACGGCCTCCCGTAAGCGGTGCCCCGGGCGTTCCTCTGGAACGCCCGGGGCACGGCAGCACTTTGTTCGAGAACAACTCGCACACGGTTCCAGCAGCGGAGGTCCTGGTGCTCCAGCGGTACGCCACGGGCCCCGACCTTTTTCCTGAGGGCTGCACGCCGGTGGACTCCGCGACGGCGGCCGTTCGTTACTGCGCCCCAGCGTCCTCGACGATGCCCCAGCGCCCGACATCGTTGTACGACGAGTCGTACACGACCGAACCGGCGCCGGGCCTCATCTCGTAGTGCCGCACGTTCCCGCCCCAATACCGCATGATCCGCCCCAGCTCCTCGACGGCGTGGCCGTCGAAGGCCGTCTCACCCATGTCGACTTCAAGAAAGAACTTCACCCACCGCTCCTTTCTGGACCGCTCTCCGCTAGGTTCAATCATCTCATTGAAGTGCTAATTGAACCTTTCGGCGGCAGATGTGGCGGTTGTGGGGAGGAAGAGCGAAAGAAAGCCTCAAACTCAGGTCCTTCGACGGTCGGGCGGGCGGGGTTTCAGTTCGGGGGCGGGGGCGTCGGTGACGATCTGGGGCATGCGCTCGTCGTAGCCGGTCTCGGGGTTGACGATCCGTCCGGCGGCCCACCAGTTCTCGCTGTTCGTCTCGACCACGCACAGCAGGATGTCCTCCTCCAGCACGTCCGCGAGCAGCCGGAGGTTCTCGCGGACGGCCGCGAACAGGTCCGCCTTCACCCCGGGTTCGCGGTGGTTGAGGAACAACTGGATGGCCAGCGTGCGGTCGCCGCACTCGATCCCGAAGAACACGGGCTGCATCTGGCCGTTCTCGGGCTTGAGTTCGAGGATGAAGTGGAACTGGTCGCCCTCCGGATCTTCAGCACGTCCACCATGGACCGGTGGATGCCCAGCGAGACGTTCCGGCGGTGCTCGGGGGTCGTTCCCTCGCGCACGTAGACGTTGTCCCGGCAGGTGGCCGTGCTGGAGCAGCAGGCGTCCGGCGCCAGGCTCTTCGACCGCCACCCCGGCGGCGTGCGGCTCACCGCAGCAGGCCGCGCCCTGCTGCGGCACGCCGTCGTCGCGCTGGACGCGCTCGACGCGGCCGACCGGGAGCTGCGCGGCGCGGAGGGCGAGGACGGCCGCGTCCGGCTCGGGTTCTCCCCCTCAGCGTCGGGGCGGTGATCGTGTCCCGCGCGCTGGCGGCCCTGCGCCGCGAACACCCCCACGTCCGGGTGTCCACGCGGGAGGGCACCGCGCCCTCGCTGGTACGGGTGCTGCGCAGCGGCACCCTCGACCTCGCCCTGCTCTCCTCCCGGCCGCCGCACCGCTCCCCCCGACACCGACGACCCGCCGCTGCGTGCCGAGCCGCTGCTGGAGGTCCGCCTGGCGGTGGCCGTGCCGGCGGGCGGCCGGTTCGCCGGACGCGACACCGTCGCCGCCGAGGAGATCGCCGGCGAGCCCCGGATCTCCAGCCCGGCCACCGCGGACGAGCCGCTGCTCGGCGTCTGGCCCGGCCTGCCGGGACGGCCGCGGACCTGCCATGCCGTCCGCGACTGGCTCACCAAACTGCACCTGGTCGCCGCCGGAGCGGGCGTCACCACCGCCCCGTCGACGCTGCTCCCCGCCGTCCCGCCCGGCGTGCGGCTCGTCGTGGTCGAAGGCGTCACCGAGGAGGTGAGGCGCGTCAGCCTCGTCCGGCCGCCCGGCCCCGCCACGGCCTCCACGAACGCGCTGGTCCGCGCCCTCAGGCAGGAGGCCGCCGAACTCGCCGACTGAGCGGTTCGGCTCCGGTCACGACGAACGCGCCGACGCCTTCTCCAGGTCCGCGCTTTCGGTCAGGGCCTGGTTGGCGTCGATCTCCTGGCGGACGCGGTCCATGCGGGCGCGTGCTCCGGCCAGGGCGTCCGAGCCGAGCAGCAGGCGCAGCGGCGGCGCGTCCGCGTCCACGACCGCGGCGATCGCGGCGGCGGCCCGGACCGGGTCTCCGGGCTGGCGGCCGGACACCGCCAGGGTGGAGTCGCGGCGCTTGCCCGCGGTCTGCTCGTAGTCGTCCAGGCGGACGGGCGACTGCTGCATCGAGGCCCCCGCCCACCGCGTGCGCAGGCCGCCGGGCTCGACGATCGTCACCGCGATCCCGAGCGGCGCGACCTCCGCCGCGAGCGACTCCGACAGCCCTTCGACGGCGAACTTGGTGGCGTGGTAGTACCCGGTCGCGGCGAAGGCCGCCAGGCCGCCGAAGGACGAGACGTTGACGATCCGGCCCGCGCGGCGGGCCCGCATACCGGGCAGCACCGCCTTGAGCACCGTCACCACGCCGTGCACGTTGGTGTCGAAGAGCGCGCGGACCGCGGGGTCCTCGCCCTCCTCGATCGCGGCCAGGTAGCCGTACCCGGCGTTGTTGACCAGGACGTCGACGCGGCCGAACTCAGCCTCGCACGCCCGGACGGCCGCGTTCACCGAGGCGGGGTCGGTGACGTCCAGCGCCAGCGCCAGCGCCCGGCCGGGGTGGCGGGCGGCGAGATCGGTCACGGTATCGCGGTCGCGGGCGGTGACGGCCACCCGGTCGCCGCGTTCGAGGGCGTGTTCGGCCAGGGCGCGGCCCAGGCCGCTGGAGCATCCGGTGATCATCCACACCGGGGTACGGGTTGTTTCGTTCGACATGCCGCCATCCTCACCGCCCCGCTCGGAACGTGCCATTCCCTCCTGAGGGTGGCTCTCGCAGGGTCAGCCTCCGGGGCGGCCGAGGGCGGGGCCCCGCCGACCAGCGGTAAAGTCGTCGGGTGGGTAGTGGCAACGAGCTCGGCTCCTTCCTGCGCAGCCGCAGGGAGAAGGTCGACGCGGCCTCCGCCGGTGTCGTGAGCACCACCCGGCGGCGGGTCAAGGGGCTCCGCCGTGAGGAGCTGGCGCTGCTGGCCGGAGTCAGCCCGTCCTACTACACCAGGATCGAGCAGGGACGCGACCGGCACCCCTCCCGCGAGATCCTTGAGGCCCTGGCCCGCGCGCTGCGGCTGGACGATACCGAGCGGTCCTACCTGTGGTCCCTGGCGATGCCGTCGCTGGACCCGGCCGACGGCGCCGCCGCGCTCACCCGTTCCGTACGGCCTGGGGTGCTGCACCTGCTGGAGCGGTGGGCCGACCTGCCCGCCTTCGTCGTCGGCCCGCGCCGCGACGTCCTCGCCGGCACACCCCTGGCCGCCCGGGTCAACCCGGCCTGGAGCCCGGGCCGCAACCTGATCGAGTTCACCTTCCTCGACCCCCGCGCGCGGGACGTCTACCCCGACTGGACCGAGATCACCGTGCAGGCCGTCGCGGGCCTGCGCGCCACCGTGGCGGCGCGCCGTACGGAGCTGGACGGCTTCGTGGCGAGCATGCGCGCCCGCAGCGAGACGTTCCGGTCGCTGTGGGACTCCCACGAGGTGTACGACCGGGTGGTCGGCCACAAGAGGCTGCGCGTCGACGGGGTCGGCGTCCTGCGCCTGGACTTCGAGACCCTCTCCCTCGCCGGCCCCGAAGGACACGTTCTGTACGTGTACTTCCCCGAGCCGGGCAGTCCGGACGACCGGGTCCTGCGCGACCTGGCCTGAGGCGCGGCTCACGCCGTGGCCGACGCGCCGGGCGCGGAGGCCGGCCTCGGCCGGGGCGCGGCCGCGAGCCGCTGGGACCGCACCGCCAGGATGATCATGACCGCCGGGATCAGGATGTCGTTGGCGAGGACGCCCCCGGTGTTGCCGGGGGCGTGGTCGCCGTTGGCGAACCACTGGTAGAGGTGGCCGACCACGGCACCCCAGAGGAACATCCCGCCGCCGAGCCCGATGGTGATGCGCTCGCGCGCCGAGGCGGAGGCGGCGCGGAAGCCCATGACGGCCAGCCCGAGGTTGGCGAAGGCGATCTCGAACAGGAAGGGCGTCCGGTGGAAGCCGATCGCGGTGGCCATGACGTCCGGGAAGGCGAGGAACGCGACCGTCATCCACAGGCTGCCGATGCCGAACGCGCCGATGGCCCACCAGCGCTGCCAGATCTCCAGCCGTTCCCGGGGGAGGTGGCGCGGCGGGCCCGCAGGTGGGCGCCGATGGCCGGGACCGCGATCCAGACCAGGGGAAAGGCCGACTGGGCGAGGTAACTGACGTTGTCCATGCCCTCAATCTTGCGCAGTTAATATTAACTTGTCAACACACTGCTATGCTGGCTCCGTGGACGAAGGACTCGCAGACCTGCTGCACCGCGTGGTCATGCTGCTGGGCGAGGCGACCCGGCGGCGCACCGACGACCGGGACGGCCTCACCTACAGCCAGATACGGCTGCTGGGAACGCTGGAGGACATCGAGCCGGCGACGCAGCACCGGCTGGCGCAGGCGCTGTCGGTGTCCGACCCCGCGATCAGCCGGGCGCTGCGACCGCTCGAAGCGGACGGCCTGGTCCAGGTCACCGTCGACCCCGCACACGCGCGCCGGCGCCTGGTCAGGCTCACCGACGCGGGCCGCAACGCCTTCCACACCGCCGGAAAGCCGCTCTACGACGAGTTCCGCGCCAAGCTCGTCGCGGCCGGCTTCCCCTACGACCGCTACCTCGAAGACACCCTCCGGCTGGCCGATCTCCTCACGCCCGACTGAGGGCACCGTCCGGCCTCCGCATCCGTCACCGGCGGCTGCGCGGCGGCTGTCGGACGGCGGCGACGGTGCCGCGGCCGGCGGCCAGGGCGAGCAGGACCTGGACGGCCCCGGCCCCGCACAGCAGCGTCAGCGAAGCGCCCCAGCCCCCCGTCGCGGAGTGCAGCGCGCCGAACACCGGGGGCCCCGCGGCGGCGACCAGGTAGCCGCCGGACTGGGCCATCGCAGACAGGCCGCCCGCCGAGGCGTGGTCCGCGGCGCGCAGGCTCAGGAAGCTCAGGGCCAGCACCAGGCACGTACCGCCGCCCAGGCCGAGCACGACGCTCCAGACCGGCGCCCACTGCGGGGCCAGGAGCAGGCCCGCGTAGCCGCCCAGGCAGACCAGCGAGCTGACCGCGGCCGGCAGCCGCTGGTCGCGGGTCCGCCGCAGGAACGCGGGGACGACCAGGCCGACGGCGACCGCCACGGCCTGGAACAGGAACAGCAGCCACCCGGCCGCCGTCCCGCCGACCCCGTGATCGTGCAGCAGGCTCGGCAGCCACCCCACCACGGTGTAGAAGGCGAACGACTGGAGCCCCATGAAGCCCGTCACCGCCCACGCCCGGCCCGACCGCCAGGGCAGCCGGGGCCGCGCGGCGCGCGCGCCGGCGGGCGGGCCGGCCGGGCGGCCCGGCACCTGCGGCCGCCACACGGCCAGCGCCGCGACCGCCGCCACCGCCCAGCTCCCCCAGGCGCCCTGCCAGCCGCCGACCGCGTGGCCGAGCGGGACCGCGACACCCGAGGTCACGGCCGCCGCGCCGCCCATCACCGCGGCGTACGCCCCGGTCATCATCCCGATCGAGTGGGGGAAGTCCCGCTTGATCAGGCTGGGCAGCAGGACGTTGCCGACCGCGATCCCCGCCCCCATCAGTACCGTCCCGGCGAACAGCGCCGCCGGGGACGGCACGCTGCGCAGGACGGTCCCCGCCGCCAGCGTCACCATCGCCCACGCCAGCGCCCGTTCCGGTCCGAGCCGCGCGCCCACCGCGGGCACGAGCGGCGAGACGACGGCGAACGCCAGCAGCGGCAACGAGTTCAGCAGTCCGGCCGAGACCGGCGACAGGCCCAGCTCCGCCTGAACGGTGTCCAGCAGCGGACCCACGACCGTCAGCCCCGCCCGCAGGTTCGCCGCGATCAGCAGCACGCCCCACACCGCCAGCGCACCCGAAGACGCCGCGGCGGCGGACGGCGGCCGGGGCGACGCGCGGGTCCGTACGGCCCGTACCTGATCGGCCTCCCGGCCCGGTTCAACCGCCATGGCCGCGCCCCCTGCGACAGCCGGCACCCTGGTGCATTCCGCTCTCCTCTCGCGACGGGAACCCGTTCCCCGACTCTGGGAGAGCGGCGGCCGATCCGGCCTAACCTTGCTCCATGCTCACCGGAATCCGACGTATCGGCCCATATCCGCGATGAAACCCGTCAACTTCGATGATCTGGACCGCAAGCTCGTCCACGCGCTGGAACTCGACTCCAGGGCGTCGTTCAGCCGGATCGGCGGCGTCCTCGGCGTCTCCGACCGGACCGTCGCCCGCCGCTTCAACCGGCTGCGCGCCGAGGCGGGGCTGCGCGTCGTCGGCATGCGCGACGGCATGCGGCTCGGCGAGGACCAGTGGATCCTGCGGCTGCGATGCGCGCCCGCCGCCGCCGAGCCGATCGCCGACGCCCTCGCCCAGCGCCCCGACACCGCCTATATCGGCCTCGGCTCCGGCGGGACCGAGATCATCTGCCTGACCCGCCCGCGCACCCCGGCCGATCAGGACGACCTGCTGCTCGGCAGGCTGCCCCGAACGCCGAGCATCGTGCAGATCCACGCCCAGCAGCTCCTGCACCGCTTCTACGGCGGCCCGGCGGGATGGTTCAACAAGCGCGGCGCCCTCGCCCCCGCCGAGGCCGCCGCGCTGCGCGGCCCGTCCGCCCCGAACGGGCCCGCCCGCATCGCGCCCGACGATGAGGCGCTCGTCGCCGCCCTGGAACACGATGGCCGAGCCACCTACCCCGAGCTGCGCAAGGCCACCGGGTTCTCGGAGTTCACCGTCAAGCGGCGCCTCCGGGAACTGCTCGGCTCCGGAGCCCTCTACATCGACGTGGACTACGACCCCGGACGCTTCGGCTACGGCGTGACCGCCCTGCTCTGGATCACGGCCGCGCCCGGCGAGCTGGACCGCCTGGGACGCACCCTCGCCACCCACCGCGAGATCTGCTTCGCCTGCGCCACCGGCGGCCCGTCCAACCTCGTGGCCGCGGCCACGACCCCCGACATCCCGAGCCTCTACGCCTACCTCAGCGGCAGGCTCGGCCGCCTGTCCGGGATGGAGCGCATGGAGACCACCACCATGCTCCGCATGGTCAAGCAGCTCACCCACCGGGGCGGCCCGCGAGAGGCGGCCGGACCGGTCAGGATTCGAGAAGCGGCCCGCACCGGCCCCCGCTAGCGTGATCGCCATGGATACCACCGCCGAGCCGCTTCCGGCCCGTGGAGTGAGGGCCCCGCGCTCCCTCGCGCCCGCGCGCGGCGCCGCGTCCAGGCGTGGCGGGAGGTGGACGGACCGCCGGGCCCCGAGCCGATGCGCGACGGCCGCAGGCCGACCTGACACCACGGTTCACGGCGCGCGGCGCACGCTCCGGCGCGCGGCGTGCGGACGGGCGGCGCGCCGCAGGTCAGGTGGGCCGGAGCACGGAGAGAAACCCGACATACTGCTCGGAGCGGATCGCGCCAGGCGACGCCGACGGGGACCGCGGAGGCCGTTCCCGCCAACAGATGGAGACACGATGGGCAAGACCACGGACACGGACGCGCAGTCGCCTGCGCCGCACGTCGCCGACAGCCACGACCTCATCCGCGTGCACGGCGCCCGCGAGAACAACCTCAAGGACGTCAGCGTCGAGCTCCCCAAGCGCCGGCTGACGGTGTTCACCGGCGTCTCCGGCTCGGGCAAGAGCTCGCTGGTGTTCAGCACGATCGCCGCCGAGTCGCAGCGGATGATCAACGAGACGTACAGCGCGTTCGTGCAGGGCTTCATGCCGACGCTGGCGCGGCCCGAGGTCGACGTGCTCGACGGGCTGACCACCGCGATCATCGTCGACCAGCAGCGGATGGGCGCCGACCCCCGCTCCACGGTCGGCACCGCCACCGACGCCAACGCGATGCTGCGCATCCTGTTCAGCCGCCTCGGGCAGCCGCACATCGGGCCGCCCGGCGCGTTCTCGTTCAACGTCCCCTCCGTCCGGGCGAGCGGCGCGATCACCGTCGAACGCGGCGCCCGCAAGACCGTGAAGCAGACCTTCAGCCGCACCGGCGGCATGTGCACCCGCTGCGAGGGCCGGGGCAAGGTCTCCGACTTCGACCTCACCCAGTTCTTCGACGACTCCAAGTCGATCGCCGAGGGCGCGATCACTATCCCCGGCTACAAGGCGGACGGCCACTGGACGGTGCGGATCTTCACCGAGTCGGGCTTCCTCGACCCGAACAAGCCGATCCGCGAGTTCACCGAGACCGAGATGCACGACTTCCTCTACCGCGAGCCGACCAAGGTCAAGGTCGAGGGCATCAACCTCACCTACGAGGGGCTCGTCCCGAAGATCCAGAAGTCGTTCCTGGCCAAGGACCGCGAGGCGATGCAGCCGCACATCCGGGCGTTCGTGGACCGGGCGGTCACCTTCACCGCCTGCCCGAGTGCGGCGGCACCCGGCTCGGCGAGGCGGCCCGTTCCTCGCGCATCGGCGGGGTCAGCATCGCCGACGCCTGCGCGATGCAGATCAGCGACCTGGCCGAATGGGTCGGCGGCCTGGACGAGCCGTCGGTGGCGCCGCTGCTCGCCTCGCTGCGGCACACCCTCGACTCGTTCGTGGAGATCGGGCTCGGCTACCTCTCGCTCGACCGGCCGGCGGGCACGCTGTCGGGCGGCGAGGCGCAGCGCGTCAAGATGATCCGCCACCTCGGGTCCTCGCTCACCGACACCACCTACGTGTTCGACGAGCCCACCATCGGCCTGCACCCCCACGACATCCAGCGGATGAACAACCTGCTGCTGCGGCTGCGGGACAAGGGCAACACGGTGCTCGTCGTGGAGCACAAGCCGGAGACCATCGCGATCGCCGACCACGTCGTGGACCTCGGCCCCGGCGCGGGTACGGCGGGCGGCTCCGTCTGCTTCGAGGGCACCGTCGAGGGGCTGCGGGCCAGCGACACCGTCACCGGCCGCCACCTCGACGACCGGGCCGTCCTCAAGGAGGACGTGCGCAAGCCCACCGGCGCGCTGGAGATCCGCGGCGCGACGGCCAACAACCTGCGCGACGTCGACGTGGACATCCCCCTCGGCGTCCTCACCGTCATCACCGGAGTCGCCGGCTCGGGCAAGAGCTCGCTGGTGCACGGATCGATCCCGGCCGGCGCGGGCGTGGTGTCGATCGACCAGAGCGCGATCCGCGGCTCGCGGCGCAGCAACCCGGCGACCTACACCGGGCTGCTCGACCCGATCCGCAAGGCGTTCGCCAAGGCCAACGGCGTGAAGCCGGCGCTGTTCAGCGCCAACTCCGAGGGCGCCTGCCCCAACTGCAACGGCGCCGGCGTCATCTACACCGACCTGGCGATGATGGCCGGCGTCGCCACCACCTGCGAGGAGTGCGAGGGCAAGCGGTTCGAGGCGTCGGTGCTCGACCACCACCTCGGCGGGCGCGACATCAGCGAGGTGCTCGCGATGTCGGTGGTCGAGGCCGAGGAGTTCTTCGGCGCGGGCGAGGCCCGCACGCCGGCCGCGCACGCCATTCTCGGCCGGCTCGCCGACGTCGGGCTCGGCTACCTCAGCCTCGGCCAGCCGCTCACCACCCTGTCCGGCGGCGAGCGGCAGCGGCTCAAGCTGGCCACCCACATGGCCGAGAAGGGCGGCGTCTACGTGCTGGACGAGCCCACGACCGGCCTGCACCTCGCCGACGTCGAGCAGCTCCTCGGGCTGCTCGACCGGCTCGTCGACTCCGGCAAGTCGGTGATCGTCATCGAGCACCACCAGGCCGTCATGGCGCACGCCGACTGGATCATCGACCTCGGCCCCGGCGCGGGCCACGACGGCGGCCGGATCGTGTTCGAGGGCACCCCCGCCGAGCTCGTCGCCGCCCGTTCCACCGTCACCGGCGAGCACCTCGCCGAGTACGTCGGCGCCTGACGGGGGTCTCGCGGACGAGCCGCGCCATGCCCGGCCCGGATCGTACGATCCGGGCCGGGCATGGCCGGGACCGGCGATCAGCTCGACGCGGCGGCGAGCATGCCGGCCTCGTAGGAGCCTCCCGGGTTGCACACGATCACGTTGAGCCGGTTCGTGGCGTTGATCAGGGCGATGAGGGAGACCAGCATGGCGATCTGGTCGTCGTCGTAGTGCTCGCGCACCTCGGCCCAGGTCCGGTCGGACACGCCGGGGTGCGCGTCGGCGATCCGGGTGCCCTCCTCGGCGAGCGCCAGCGCGGCCCGCTCGGCGCCTGTGAACACCGTGGACTCGCGCCAGACGGCGACCAGGTTGAGCCGGACCGCGGTCTCGCCGTCCGCCGCGGCCTCCTTGGTGTGGAGGTCGACGCAGAAGCCGCAGCCGTTGATCTGGCTGGCGCGCAGCATCGCCAGATGCTGAACGGTCTTCGGCAGCGACGACTGCTCGATCACCGAGTTGATGCCGGCGATCCGCTTGGCGAGCTTGGCGCCCAACGCGTTGGTCATCAGGTCGAAACGGGTTCCCATGACTTCGTCCTCACTCGTGGTGACGCGCGCCGCCCGGATCGTCCGCGCGGCGTCTGACGAACATGGAGATGCCGCCGCCCCGGCCCCTGTGACAGCGCGACCGAGTGACGTACGCCACCGACCGCGGGTGTCACAGAACGGCCGGGACCGGTGTCTTGTGGATGGCACGGACGAGAACGAGCAGGTAGGAGCCGGACATGAGCGAACGGACCACGGACACGGCGGAACCGTCCGCTGAAGGAGGCCGCATGGACTCCGCCACCGAGCCGTTCGTCGCGCATCGCAATCTGCTGTTCACCGTTGCTTACGAGATGCTCGGTTCGGCGGCGGATGCCGAGGACGTCTTGCAGGAGACCTGGCTGCGGTGGGTGGACGTCGACCTCGAAACCGTGCGCGACCAGCGCGCCTACCTCGTCCGGATCACCACCCGCCAAGCGTTGAGCCGTCTGCGCACACTCCGCCGCCGCAAGGAGTCCTACGTCGGCCCCTGGTTGCCTGAGCCGTTGTTGACGGCGCCTGATGTGGCGGAGGATGTGGAGTTGGCGGAGAGTGTGTCGTTGGCGATGTTGTTGGTGTTGGAGACGCTTGCGCCGGTGGAGCGGGCGGTGTTCGTGTTGCGTGAGGTTTTCGGTGTGGAGTATGAGGAGATCGCGGGTGCGGTGGACAAGTCGCCTGCGGCGGTGCGGCAGATCGCGCACCGGGCGCGGGCCCATGTCGCCGCCCGCCGTCCACGTGGAGCGGTGTCCCCGGACGAATCCCGAGCCGCACTCAAAGCGTTCCAGCGGGCGATCGAAACGGGCGACCTGCAAAGCCTGCTCGACATGCTCGCCCCGGACGTCGTCCTGCTGGGCGACGGCGGCGGAGTCAAGCAGGCCGTGGTCCGGCCCATCGTGGGGGCCGACCGGGTGGCCCGCCTGCTGACCGCCGGCATGCCCAGGTTCGCCGGCGGGCTGGAGGTCGAGCCGGTGCAGATCAACGGCGGCCCGGCCCTGATCGTCCGGGTCGACGGGGAGATCGACGACGTCGTCGCGGTACGGGTCGACGACGGGCTGATCACCGGGCTCTACGTCGTGCGCAACCCCGAGAAGCTGTCGCGCGTCGAGCGGGAGACCGCCGTCAGCCGCTGACCCCGCCGCTCCCCGCCGCGCCGCGCCGCCTTGCCGCGCCGCCGCGCCGCGATCCGGCTGTACGGGCTCCGAGCCAGGTCGCTCGGAGCCCGCACAGCCGGACGGACGAGCCGCGGATGCGTTCCGGACGGCCTAGGCGGCGGCCAGGAAGCCGGTCAGGCCGTCTAGGAGCATGTTGCTGCCCTGCTCGGCCTGGTCGCGCTCTTCGGCGGAGTCGAAGGTCTGCGAGAGGGTGACCCGCGTGCGGTCGCCCTCGGCTTCCAGTTCGAGGGTCATGAGGACGGGCTCGTCGCGGCCGGGGACGTTCATGCCCATCACCAGGCGCTTGTCGGGAACGACCTCGGTGTAGGCGCCGGACAGCGGGAAGCGGGCGCCGCCCGGGATGACCATGACCGCGCTCCACGCGCCGCCGGGCCGCACGTCGAGGACGACGTCCTCGGCGCTGGCCCACTTGCCGTAGTCCTCGGCGACGGTCCAGGCGGCCCAGACCTTTCCGACGGGGGCGTCCACGGTACGGGTGAGGGTGTAGTCGAAGCTGGTCATGGCTCGTCTCCTTGGCCGGTGATCCCGGTTGGGGGGCGGGATCGACTGCGTCCACCATATAGTCACGATCATGGATAGTCAAGATTCGTGACTAAATGCCCGGACGCCGGGCCCGGACTCAGCGGCTCACGGCGGTCTCCCGGTCCACATGCGACAGCTTCTCGGGGTTGCGGACATGGTAGAAGCCGGTGACGTAGCCGTTGTCGACGCGCACGGCCACCACGCCGTCGATCTCCCCGTTGATCCGGACGAGCAGCCCCGGACCGCCGTTGACCTGTACCTGCTCGACCTTCCTCTCGGCGTCGCGGTTCCACCAGCCGACGGCCAGCAGGCGGGCCACCTTGTCCGCGCCCACGATGGGCTGCAACAGGGCGTGCTTGACTCCGCCGCCGTCGCTCAGTGCGACGACGTCCGGCGCGAGGATGTCGAGCAGATCCTGCAACTCGCCGGTCTCGACCGCGGTCTGGAACGCTTTGAGTGCGGCTCGGGATTCGTCCGGGGACACCGCTCCACGTGGACGGCGGGCGGCGACATGGGCCCGCGCCCGGTGCGCGATCTGCCGCACCGCCGCAGGCGACTTGTCCACCGCACCCGCGATCTCCTCATACTCCACACCGAAAACCTCACGCAACACGAACACCGCCCGCTCCACCGGCGCAAGCGTCTCCAACACCAACAACATCGCCAACGACACACTCTCCGCCAACTCCACATCCTCCGCCACATCAGGCGCCGTCAACAACGGCTCAGGCAACCAGGGGCCGACGTAGGACTCCTTGCGGCGGCCGAGCGCACGAAGCCGGTCCAGCGCCTGCCGAGTGGTGATCCGCACCAGATAGGCGCGCCGCTCCCGCACCGTGGCCAGGTCGACGCCCACCCACCGCAACCAGGTCTCCTGCAAGACGTCCTCGGCATCCGCCGCCGAACCGAGCATCTCGTAAGCAACGGTGAACAGCAGATTGCGATGCGCGACGAACACCTCGGTGGCGGAATCCACCGAGTCCGTCCGATCATCGAGCGACTTTGCCGTGTCCGCGCTTCGTTCGCTGCGATGACTCATGCCTGGCTCCTGCCCGTTCTTTCTCAGCTCTTCCACACGCACGAGACGTCGCGGTCCAGCGCTTTGTGACGCCCGAGGCCGGTGGCCCACGTCACACGACCGCGCTGTCACAGGGGGCGGGGCGCCGTCGTCTCGTGGTCGTCAGAAGCCGAGTGAGAGCCGTTCGACATCCAGAAAGGTCTGCAACATGAGCATCAGTAAGTTCGCGGTGGCGGGAGCGACCGGGCGGCTGGGACGCCACGTCGTGGACGTTCTCGCCGAACGGGGGCACCAGGTCGTTCCGATGTCCCGGGCCACCGGCGTGGACATCATCACCCGCGAGGGCCTGGCCGAGGCGCTCGCCGGGGTCGATGTCATCATCGACGCCGCGTCGTGGCACGGCTCCGATCAGGAGGCCGCCACGGAGTTCTTCCGCACGGCGACGCGCAATCTGCACGAGTTCGGTGAGAAGGCGGGAGTCGGCCGGATCGTCGCCGTGTCCATCATCGGCGCCGACAAGGCCACCGCCGGTTTCATCGCCTCCCAGCAGGTGCACGAGGAGGCGAACCTGTCCGGCCCCCTGCCCGCCCGCATTCTCCGGGCAGCGCAGTTCCACGAATTCGTCGGCCAGCTCCTGGACTGGCAGCAGGGCGACGTCGCCTACATCCCGGCCGTGCCGACGCAACTCGTGGCCTGCCGCACCGTGGCCGAGGAACTGGCCGACCTGGCCACCGCCGCCGACGCGCCCGACGCGCCCGACCGACCCGCTCCCGGAACACCGATCCCCGAGATCGCCGGACCGCGCAAGGAGACCATGGTCGAGGCGGCCAGACTCCTCGGTGCCCGCCGGGGCGTCAAGGTCGTCGGCATCGACAACCCCGACATCCCCGATGCCGAGATCGCGGCCGACGGCGCGTTCCTGCCCGGCCCGCACGCCAAGCTCGCCGGCCCCACTTTCCAGGAATGGCTCGAAACCCAGCCCTGACGGCACCAACGTGGGTGCCGATCACCCGCCCGCCGATCCCGCCGTCTGACAGATGGGCCGCGGTGCGTGTCAGTCGGCGCGGATCAGGACGAGCGAGCCGTTCAGGTACGGCTGATGGCGTAGGTGGCCGTGCCGTTCGTCCCAGGCGCCGGAGGCCAGGTCCTGCCTCAGGTGCTCGGCGTATCGGCGGGCCGCCTCCGGTTCGACGAAGCTCCATGCCGAGCAGGACTGGCGGGCGGCCGGGTCGAGCAGGCGCTCGGGACGGGCGTAGTACGCCTCGTTGAACCCGTCGACGCAGTCGGCGGGGATCGGCACCGTGGTGACCGCGCAGCGTCCGCCCAGGGTTCCGGTGATGTCGCGGATCGGCGGGTAGCGCCGGGCCTCGGTGTCGAGCACCCGCGGTGCGTACTCGTACAGCCAGAAGTCGCGGACCCGGTCCGGGTCGCAGGTGAGGATGACGACCGGGCCGCGTGCGACCCGCCGCATCTCCAGCAGCCCGGCCTTCAGGTCGCTCCACTGGTGCACGCTGAAGGTGGCCATCGCGGCGTCGAAGGCGTCATCGCCGAACGGCAGATGCTCAGCGACCGCGTCGACCGCCTCGGCGAGGTGCGCCGGCCGCTGGGCCCGCATGGACGCCGACGGTTCCACCGGGGTGACCTCGAATGCCGCCGACTCATAGGATCCGGCGCCGGCGCCCACGTTGACCACAGTGCGCGCACCGGCCAGCGCTTCCTCGATGAGGGCGGCGATACGCGGTTCCGGCCGCCGGTAGGCGGCGTACGCGCCGCCGATCGTGCCGTAGTCCGCGTCACCCGCGCTGCCGTCTGCCCTACGCCGTGTCATGAGGCTCCCTTCAATCAGTCCAGCACCTGCACGGCATGCTCACCGGACACCTCGTTCGGATGGAACGGCGGGAACGGGCCCCTGGTCTGAGGCCGTCCCCGCGTCCGCCGCCTCCCGACGTGCCTTCGGGCTTACGCGGGCACACATTATCCTAATGTCCAACATTTGGCCCTTTCGTGTTAGCATCGCTCCGTGGCGAGGATCGAGAGCAACATTCCCCTGGCCGCGCGAGTCGCGGAGCAGTTGCGTCAGCGGATCGGCTCCGGCGAGTTCACCGTCGGGACGAAGCTGCCAACCGAACTTCAGCTCGCCCAGGAACTCGGCGTCAGCCGCAACAGCGTTCGTGAGGGCATTCGAGCCTTGGTGCACGCCGGCATGCTGCGCGCGCGTGCCGGCGACGGCACGTACGTCACCGCCTCTGACGCCCTGGCTCCCGCTCTGCGGCGTCGAGCCACCACCGAACGGGCGGTTCACGTCGAAGAGGTCCGCCGCCTCCTCGAACGCGAGGGCGCGCGACTGGCCGCGCTGCGCGCGACTCCGGAGCAACGTGTCGCCCTTCGCGAGGCGCACACCGCACGTCTGAAGGCCAAGTCGGGCGCCGAATACATGGAAGCCGACCTGACGTTCCACCACGTCCTGATGGAGGCTTCGGGCAATCCGCTCCTGTGCGACCTCTACCGGGGCACCGGGGGCATCGAGGAGAGCGTCCACCGCGTCACCCCCGCGGACGCCACCTACGAGCAGTTCGCCCGGCGGCGGGGTGAACTGGACGCCGCCCACGAAGCGGTCGTGGCCGCGGTGGAAGCCGGGAACGACGAGGCCGCCGCGCAAGCGGCGCTGCGGTCGGTGCTCCTGTCCGAAGAGCTGCCCAGCGTCGAGCCCCCTCCCGAGACGCCCCGATGAGCACGTCCGCCCTGGCGTCCCGCACGGCGCTCGCGCGCCGGCGGGCGTTCGCGCTCTTCGGCGTCCTCTTGGTCGCCGCCAACCTTCGAGCGCCGCTCACCTCCGTCGGACCGGTCGTGAACGACGTCCGGGACGATCTCCGGCTCTCAGCGTTCTCGGTGTCGGCGCTCACCAGCGTCCCGCTGCTCGCCTTCGCGCTCGTCTCACCCGTCGCGCCGTCGGTCGCCAAGCGGCTGGGGCTCGAACGCACACTGGCAGGAGCCGTCCTGCTCCTGGCCATCGGCACCGTCATCCGCTCGCTTCAGCCCGGCTGGCTCCTGTGGTGGGGCACCGCCATGGTCGGTGCCGCCATCGCCGTGCTCAACGTGGCTCTGCCCTCGCTGGTCAAGCGGGACTTCCCGACTCGGATCGGCCCCATCACAGGCGCGTACTCCGCGGTGCAGTCCTGTCTCGCCGCAGGCGCCGCCGGCCTCGCCGCACCGATCGCCACGCATACGGAAGCAGGCTGGCGACTCGCCATCGGCGTCTGGGCCGTCCTCGCCGCCGTGGCGTTCCTCGGCTTCGTCCCGCTCCTGCTCCGCCCGGGACTCGCGGCCGAACCGCCGGCCCCGCGGCCGGAGCGCGACCGCCGGGCAAGCCCCTGGCGTAGCGCCATCGGGTGGCAGGTCACGATCGCCATGGGGTTGCAGTCGATGTTCTTCTATGTGCTTCTGGCCTGGTTGTCGCCCATAGAACAGGCGGCCGGAGCCTCCCCCGTCGAAGCCGGCCTCCACCAGTCGTTCCTCAACTTCGGCAGCTTGGCCGGAAGCCTGGTCTGCTCGTGGCTCCTCCACCGGCTGCGGGACCAGCGACCCATCGCGATCAGCGGCGGCGCTCTCATGCTCGCCTCGATCCTCGGTCTGGTGGGCGCACCGCAACTGGGCTGGATATGGTCATGGGCCGCCGGTCTGGCCAGCGGCGTCAACCTCGTGCTCGCGCTCTCCCTCTTCGGGCTCCGGACGCGAGACCATCACTCCGCCGCGGCGCTCTCGGGAATGGCCCAATGCCTTGGATACGCCGTGGCCGCCCTCGGGCCCCCGCGATCGGCCTGCTGCATGACATGACCCATGACTGGACGGCCCCTCTGCTCATCCTCGGCGTCGTCACCTGCTGCCAACTGGTCGTCGGAACGCTCGCGTCGCGCCCCCGACTCATCGGCCCGCCAACCCCGGCCTGAGCCGAAGCGCAGCGAGGTACTTGATCAGAACCGGCGCCCCGTGTGGCAGGGGCGTAGACATTGTCTACAACTCAGTGGTAGACAATGTCTATGGAGACTGAGGGGTCGCTTCGGGAACGGCTGGTGGACGTCGGGGTGGAGCTCGTCCTGACCGAGGGCGTCGCGGCGCTCGGGCTGCGGGAGATCGCCCGCCGGGCGGGGGTCTCGCATGGCGCGCCGCGCCGGTACTTCCCCTCGCACCAGGCGCTGCTGTCGGCGATCGCCCGGCGCGGCTTCGCTGACCTTGCCGAACGTTCCGCCGAGGCCCTGGACGGGGCGCGGTCGCCGCGGGCGCGGTTGCGCGCGCTGGCCTGCGCGTACGTGCGGTACGCGCAGGACCGGCCCGGCATGTTCGAGTTGATGTTCCGGCACGACCTGCTGCGCGGACAGGAACGGGCGGCGGGCCGGACCCCGTTGCGGGAGGCGAGCCTGCCGCTGTTCAGGCGGGTCACCGAACTCGTCGCCCGGCATCAGGAGGAGAACGGGGCGCGCCGAGGCGTTCCCGCCGAGACGACCGCGGTCGCGCTGTGGAGCAACGTGCACGGCCTCACCCAGCTCTGGAGCTGGGGCAGCATCGGGCTGGCGCTGGGCACGGACGATTCGCCGCGTTCCGCCGACGGGCCCGGCGGACCCGACGCGCCCGACAGGCCCGAGTCGTTCGACCAGCTCGACCGGCTCCTCGATGCGGTCCTCGACGCGCACCTGGGCGAAGTGGGCGCGTGAGCGGGACGGAGCGGCGGCGGCGCCTGGCCCTGCTGGTCAGCGCGGCGGGCGCGATGCTCGTCGCGCTGGACGGAACGGTCCTGATGGTCGCGCAGCCGAGCGTCCGGGAGGATCTCGGCGCGAGCGTGGCGCAGATGCAGTGGACCAGCACCGGGTACCTGCTGGCCGTGGCCGCGCTGCTGGTCATCGCCGGACGCCTGGGCGACCGGTACGGCCACCGGCGGCTGCTGGTGTGCGGCCTGGCCGGTTTCGCGGCCTCCTCGGCCGGGATCGCGTTCGCGCCGGGGATCGGCTGGGTCATCGCCCTGCGCGTGGTGCAGGGCGTGTTCGGGGCCCTGCTGCAACCGGCGACGCTGGCGTTGCTGCGCCTGGCCTACCCGGCCGACCGGCTGGGGAGCGCCGTGGCCGTACGCACCAGCGCCATCGGGGTGGCGGGCGCGGCCGGGCCGCTGCTCGGCGGGGTCCTGGTGGCGCAGTCGGGCTGGCGCGGCGTCTTCGCGATCAACGTGCCCGTCGCGCTGGCGATCGCCGCGGTGGCCGTGGCGGTGCGCGTGCCCGCGCCGGCGCGCCGCGCGGCGCAGCGGCTCAACGCCACGGGCGCGGTACTGGTCGCGGCCGTTCTCGCGATCGGGGTCCACACCCTGGTCGGCGTACCGGCGCACGGCTGGACGGGACGGCCGACGCTCGCGGGCCTGGCCTTTACGGCGGGCGGCGCGGCGTTCCTGATCGTCCACGAACGCCGGGCCGCGCATCCGATCGTGCCGCCCGCCGTCGCACGTCCGGCCCCGGTGACGGCGGCCATGGCGATCCTGCTCGTCACCACGGGCGGCATGTTCGGCGCGCTGTTCGTCGTCAGCTTCCTGCTCCAGGACGCGCTCGGGCTGGGCCCGCTGGCCGCGGCGCTGCACGTCCTCCCGCTGACCGTGTTCATGGTGCTGGGCGCGCCGGCCACGGGCATGGCGCTGCGCCGGTACGGGCCGCGCCGCACCGCCGCGACCGGCTCGGTCCTGGTCGTTCTCGGAATCCTCGGCATGTGCGGCCTCCCCTCCGCCGACGCGTCCGCCGGCGTCCCGACCGCCGTCTGGGGTGCGACGAGCGCGGCGTTCGCGCTGCTGGGCGTCGGCTTCGCCGCCGTGATGGTCACCGCCACCGGCACGGTCGTCGGCGACGCGCCGGCGGGGTACGCGGGGGCCGTCGGCGGGCTCAAGCAGACCGCCGTGAACATCGGTCCGACGCTCGGCATCGCGGTCGCCGCGAGCCTGATGCAGACGGCGGGCGCCGGACCGCTCGGAACGCTGTCCGCGTCCGTCCATGCGTCCCGATCGGCCCTGCTGGCCCTCGCCGTCCTCGCCGCGCTCGGGCTGCTCCCCGCCCTGCTGCTGTCCGCGCGGCCGTCCCCCACCGCACGACGCCCCGAGCCGGCGGCGTCAACGCCCCTCGGCGAGGCCCCCGGGCGGCGGCCCGCGCCGTGAACCGCGCCGGAACCCGCCGTCAGCCTTTGCTGATGACCGAGTCTCCGCGTCCGGCTCGTTCGGCGAGGGCTTCGAGTTCGGCGACCGCGCGGTCGGTGGCCGTCTCGGCGGCGATCTCGTCCGCCAGCCGCCGCGCTTCGCGACGGTAGGACGGGTCGTGCAGGACCTTCTCGACCGCGCGGGCGATCGTACGAGGTGAGGCGCCCTTGCCCACGGTGATCCCCGCGCCGGCGAGGTCGACGCGCCGCGCCACCTCGCCCTGGTCCCGTCCCAACGGCATGCAGACCAGGGGAACGCCCGCGGCCAGGGACTTGACGACCGTTCCGTGGCCGGCGTGCGTGACCGTCACCGCGGCGTGGGACAGCGCGGCGCTGTGCGGGGCGGCCGCGGTGACCAGGACGTTGCCGGGCGCGGGGACCGTCGCCGGGTCCACGGCCGGGCCGGTGGTCAGCAGCCCGCGCACCGGCAGCGTGCCGAGGGCCTCGGCGATGCGTTGGAGCAACGCGCGCTGGTCCATGAACGTCGAGCTCAGGCTCGCCAGCGCCAGCGGCGCGTCCCCCTCCGGCAGCTCCAGCTCCCCGACCCAGGCGGGGTCGTCGAGCCGCGGCCCGACGTGGCGAACGTAGGACGGGAAGCGTCGGCTGGGGTAGTCGAGCGCGCGGGGGGACAGCACGAGGAACCGGTCGACGCGGCCGAACGCGTCCATGACCGAGTCCAGCGGCGCGAGGCCGTTGGCGACACGGGCGGCGTTGAGCGCGGGCAGTCCCTTGGCCCACGGCTTGGTGGTCAGCGTCGTCAGGACCCGATCGCGCACGCGTCCCAGCGCGCCGGTGGCGGGCTTGAGGCCCGGACCGAACGGCGGCGCTCCCGGAGTGGCGAACGGATACAGGGTCGTCCCGAGACCGGCGACGGGGATCCCGGCGGCTTCTCCGGCAGTGACCGTACCGAGCAGCGAGAAGTCGGTGACCAGCACGTCGGCCGAACGGGCGTGCAGTTCGGCCAGGGTGTCCCGGGCGAAATCGGCCGCGGGCCCGCACACGAGGCGGTCCCGCAGCCGCGCGAACGCGCCCATCGGCGTGCGGGCCTCGAAGTCCTTGAGGATGTCCTTGACCGGGTCCGTGGTGTCGCCCTGGGGCGCCGTCGTCCAGGCGACCGGTTCCGCGCCGGTGGCGGCGACCTCGTCGTGCAGCGACCTGTCGGCCAGCACCCGGACGCCGTGGCCCCGTTCGCGCAGCGCGCGGGCGACCGAGAGGGTCGGCGGCACGGCTCCGCCGCCGGACCAGGTGGCGAACAGGAAATTGCTACTCATGGTCTCTCTTTCGCGGGTCGATTGAGGTCAGCAGGTCGCGCATGGCACGTTCGGCGTCCTCGCGCGACAGGCCGAGATCGCGCCGCCACAGCTTCCACAGGTAGACGTCGGTGGCGGCGTAGTGCAGGTTCAGCGCGTGCTCGCGGGCGGGGCCCGAGGCCGGGAGCCGGTCGGCGAAGACCCGTTCCAGCCACTCCCGGTGCTGGCCGCGCGCGTGGGCGGCCGCCCGTGCGATCGCCGGGACGCGGTCGATCTGCGCGGTCCAGAGCGCGTTGGCGTCGCCGTGCCGTTCGTAGTCCTCGAACAGCGCGGCCACGATCGCCGCCACGTCCCCGACCGGCGCCTGGCGGCTGACCTCCGCCTGCGACGCCGCCCGGTCGGCGACGGCGTCGGCCAGGCCGTCCTTGCCGCCGAAGTGGTTGACGACCGTCTGCACCGACACACCGGCCTCGTCGGCGATGTGCTGCAACGTGACGTCGTCGTACCACCGGCGCGTCCACAGCGCGGCCGCCGCCTTCATCACCCGCGCACGTGTGGCCTCCATGGCCGCGGTACGGGCGCCCATGCGGTACGGACGCCTGCTCCCACTTTCCATGGAGCAATACCTATATTCATTTGAGTGTGAAGTCAAACGAAAGTGACGCCGCCCACGTGTGAGGCGCCGGCGACGCCCTCGCGGGGTTTGACCTCAAGCAGTGTTGAGGTCGGAGGATGGCCGGACGCGCCGGCGGACCCGCCGTACGGCGCCGCGCGAACCCGGAGGAGAGCCACGGTCATGAAGGCGGCAGCAGTCAACTCGTTCGGCGGCCCGGAGGTCGTGGAACTGCTCGAGGTCGAGACTCCGCAGGCGGGGCCGGGGCAGATCCGGGTGCGGGTCAAGGCCGCGGGCATCCAGCCGTTCGACGGCGCGGTCCGCCGCGGCCTGACGCTGCCCGGCCAGGACCCGTCCTTCCCCAGGAAGATCGGCAACGATTTCGCGGGGATCGTCGACCAGGTCGGCGAGGGAGCCGCCGGTTTCCCGGTGGGCAGTGAGGTGCTGGGCTGGGCGCTGCTGGCCTGCCACGCCGAGTACGTGGTGGTCCCGGTCGATCAGGTCGCGGCCAAGCCGCCGCAGATGCCGTGGGAGGCCGCCGGCGCGTTCTCGGCCTCCGCCCAGACCGCGTACACCGCCGTCGAGTCGCTGCGGGTCGGCGCCGAGGACACCCTGCTCGTCCACGCGGCGGCCGGTGGCGTCGGCACCGTGGCCGTCCAGCTCGCCAGGATCCGCGGGGCCGCCGTCATCGGCACCGCCAGCCCGCGCAACCACGACTACCTGCGTTCGCTCGGGGCCCTCCCGGTCGCCTACGGCGAAGGACTGGTCGAACGCGTACGGAAGGCGGCCCCCGGCCAGGTCACGGCCGCCCTCGACTGCGTCGGCGGCCCGGCGCTGGACGCGTCGCTGGAGCTCGTCGCCGACCGGGGACGGATCGGCACCGTCACCGACTTCGACCGGGCGCCGGAGCTGGGGGTCTCAGCCATCAGCACGCAGCGTTCCGCCGAACGCCTGGCCGAACTCGCCAACTGGTACGTCGAGGGCAAGCTGCGCGTGGAGATCTCGCACACGTTCCCCCTGGACCAGGCCGCCGAGGCACACCGCCTGATGGACACCGGTCACGTACGCGGCAAGGTCGCGATCGTCGTCGACTGACAACACGCCGGTTTCCGGGAACGGGCCCGACCGTGGCCCCGAGGTTTCAGGCATGTCCGCCTCCGCCTCCGTTCCGGCCGGATCAGGCTTCGTCCCGGCCGCCCGCGACAGCGCCGCTCGGCGACAGCCGGGCGCAGTGGCGGCAGAGCCGGGCGGAGGCGGCGATCTTGGCGTGGCAGAGGAAGGTGAGCGCGCCGGCGAGCACGGTCATCGGCAGGTCGGACACCAGAAGCGAGGCGACGGTGAGGGTGAGCGCGCTGATCGCCAGCGCGGTGGCGGCCGTGGTGCCGGTCCAGGCCATCACGGCGGGCAGCCGCCGCGGGGTGGGCACGCGCCGCGCGAGCGTGCCGGTGGCGGCGAGGCACGCCGCGCCCAGCAGCGCGGTGGCGGCCGCCACGCCTCCCAGGTGCGCGGCCGCCGTCTGGACGAGCCCGGGGAGGCGGCCGTCGGCGGAGCCGTCCGTGATCTCCGCCAGGTTCCAGCAGGCGAACAGCAGCGGCACCAGG
The DNA here is from genome assembly GCF_009793335.1 of Actinomadura sp. J1-007. Classification (GTDB taxonomy): domain Bacteria; phylum Actinomycetota; class Actinomycetes; order Streptosporangiales; family Streptosporangiaceae; genus Spirillospora; species Spirillospora yumaensis. Next base: position 63,060 of record NZ_WING01000003.1, read on the forward strand.
AGCGCGATGGCCCCGGCGGTGTGCCGGGTCTGCGCGATGGTGAGCTCGCGCTGGAAATGCGGGGCGAGCTCGGCGACCGTGCCGAACTCGCCGATGGCCTGACGGGTCGCCCGCTCACCGTACGCCTGCCCGCCCGGCTGCTCGGGCGACAGGTCCGCGGCGGCGTCCATGAGCCCTTCGCGCAGCTCACCGACCATCCGTGCCTTGGCCCGGGCGGGGCCGTGCAGCGCCGCGGACAGGTCGGTGAGGTACTCCTCGATCGGGTCGGCGCGGACGTGCGGCGCGGTCACGTCGCGTTCCCCGGCTCGGGGGCGGGGTTCAGGACGGCGCCGATCGCGGTGGTGAACTCTCGCCACGCGGTCCGCTCGGTGGCCAGGCCGCGGCGGCCCGCGTCGGTGAGCTCGTAGCAGCGGCGCCGCCGTTCGCCCGCTGTCTGCCAGGTGCTGCGCAGCAGGCCGATCCGCTCCAGCCGGTTGAGCGCCGGATAGACGGTGCCCTTGCGCAGCTCCAGCGCTCCCTCGCTGCGTTCCTGGACCGCGGTGATGATCGCGTAACCGTGCAGCGGGCCGTCTTCCAGCACCGACAGCAGCAGCCCGTCCAGATGCCCCCGTACGGCGTCCGTCCTCATGGTTGGTAGCCTACCCACCAGAAGTGACGGGTACGCTGCCTACCTATTGGCAGCCAATCCTTTGGAAGGTTCCGTGCCGTGACCAAGCTGCTGTTGTCGGTCCATGTCCTCGCGGCGATCCTGGCGGTCGGGCCGATCGCCGTCGCCGCCTCGCTGTTCCCCCGCCACGCCACCGCCCCCGCGGCCCGGGAGGCGCGGCCGACCGTGTTCCTGCACCGGGTCTGCCGCGGCTACACCGTGGTGGGCATCGCCGTTCCGGTCTTCGGGTTCGCCACCGGCGCCCGGCTCGGCGTCCTCGGCGACGCCTGGCTGGTCGCCTCCATCGCGCTCACCGTCCTCGCGGCCGGCGTGCTGGCCCTGGGCATCCTGCCCGGCCAGCGGCGGCTGCTCTCCCTGACCGCGGCCCGCCGAACGGCAGGCGGAACGGCCGGCGAGCCCGCCGGTGCCGAGCGCGCGGCGGCGCGGCGGCTGACCATGATCACCGGGGTCTTCAACCTGCTCTGGGCGGTCGTGGTGGTGCTGATGATCGTCCGTCCCGGCTCCACCACGGGAGCGTGAGCGCGATGCGCACGCTGCGGATCGCCGCCGCCGCCGAGGCCGCCACCCTGCTGGTGCTGCTGGCCAACCTCGCCCTCGTGCACGCCCAGCCGGTCACCTCCCTCGGCGGGCCGCTGCACGGCACCGCCTACCTGGTCGCCATCGCCACCACGTGGCACGCCGCCGACGAGGGCGCGCGGGGAGCCGTATGGCGCGCACTCATCCCCGGCGTGGGCGGCCTGCTCGCACTGCGCCGGCTACAGCGCCGCTCACCGGCCGCCGAACCGGCGCCATCGGATCACACGATGAGGACCCCATGACCCCGCCACCGGCCCCCGCCAACCTCACCGAAGGAGTTACCGCATGAACAGGCGTGACGTTCTCCGCTCAGGCACGGTCGCCACGACCGGCCTCGGCTTCGGCGTGCTCGGCGCCGCGTCCCCGGCCTCGTCGGCGCCCCGCCCGCCCGGCAGGCTCCTGCGGGTGCACACCGTCCTGTACGACGGCGTGGAGGAGCAGGACTTCGCCGGCCCGGTGGAGACCTTCGGCATCGTCCCCCACGACCAGCACCCGATCAAGCAGAGCTTCGTGACCGCCGACGGCCCCCGCACGGTCACCACCGCCGCCGGGATCGACATCGCCGTCCGCACTCCGTGGTCGCCCCGTTCCGCGGACATGATCGTCGTGCCCGGCGGTGGGCTGGGCCCCGGGTCCGCGGTGGCCGAGGAGATCCGCCGCGGCGTCCTGCCCAAAGCCCTGGCGGACGCCGCCGACCGCCCCGGAATGATCATCGCGTCGGTGTGCACCGGAGCCCTCCTGCTGGCCGCCGCGAAGATCACCGCCGGGCGGCCCTGCACGACCCACCACGCCGCCGTCAAGCTCCTCGAAGCCCAGGGCGGCAAGATCGTCGCGGCCCGGGTCGTCGACGACGGGAACCTGATCACCTCCGGCGGCGTCACCTCGGGCATCGACCTCGCCCTGTGGCTGATCGAACGCTTCTACGGCCCCCAGACGGCGCTGTACACCGAGCAGGTCCTGGAGTACGAACGGCGCGGCACCGTCTGGCGCTCCCGCTAGAGCGTCCAAGGAAGCCGGACATGGACGGCGCGCCTCGGGCCGGCATGTTCGCCGGTCCGCGTTCGTCAGTCCGCGTTCGGCTGGGCGCGCCGGGCGTAGGCGCGTGCGGCGCGGGCACGGTCGCCGCAGCGGATGGAGCACCAGTGGCGGCGGCCGTGGCGCAGCAGGTAGCGGTTGCACGGGGGCGAACCGCAGGCGGTGAGGCGCTCGGCATCGGGACCGGTCAGGAGGTCGGCCGCGTTGGCCGCGAGGGTCGCGAGGGCGTGGTCGAGGATCTCGTTGGTGGGGCAAGGGGTCGCGCGGTAGGGGCCGTCCTTCTCGTCCCAGTACAGCAGGGCGGCCGTGGGGGCCCGGCTCAACGCGTCGTTGACGGCGGACAGGGCCGCGGGCAGAGCGGGCAGCCCGGCGACGTGAGCGGCGAACAGGGCCTTGAGGTGTTCACGCAGCGAGCGCAACTGCGCCGCGCACATCTCCTGCACCCCGGCATCGGCCGGGGCGAGGCCGCGTTCGGTGAGCCACCGGTTCGTCGCCGCGGGGGTGCCGAGGAGATCGACGAAGTGCCCCGCGGGCAGCGCGATGGCGCTGTTGACGAAGTCGAGGGCGAGATGGTCCTCCGCCCCCGGCGCGGGCGGCAACGCGGACTCGGCGGTCAGGGGCTCGCTCATGGCTCTCATGGTAGGGGTTGCACTCTTCCGTGAGAAGTCGTTACCGTGCTTCACGGATAAGCCCCTTGTCATCCGTGAGGTGTTGTATGGCCGGTACCAGCGCGACCACCGAGCAGATCCCCGTCCGCGCCCTCGGCGGCCCGACCGCCCTCTTCGAGTACGGTGGCCTGCGGTTCCTGACGGACCCGACGTTCGACCCTCCCCGCGAGTACCGCGTGCCGGGCGGCCGGCTGACCAAGGTGGCCCCCTCCCGCGCCGCACCGGACGACCTCGGCCGTATTGACGTGGTCCTGCTCTCTCACGACGAGCACCCGGACAACCTCGACGACGCCGGCCGGGCACTGCTCGCCGACGTCCCGCTCACCCTCACCACGCTCGGGGCGGGCGGCGTCTCGGGAACGGGGCCAAGGGACTGGCCGACTGGGAGCCGGTCGAGCTGGACCGTCCCGGCGGCGGCACGGTCACCGTGACGGGCGTGCCGGCCGTCCACGGGCCCGGCACGCGCGAGGAGGTCGAACCGATCACCGGCCAGGTCGTCGGATTCGTCCTGACCGGTGACGGCCTGCCCACGATCTACGTCAGCGGCGACAACGCCTCGCTCGACCTGGTCGGGCAGATCGCCGAACGGTTCGGCCCGGTGGACACCGCGATCCTCTTCGCCGGGGCCCCCCGCTTCACCGTCCTCTTCGACAACGCGCTCATCGTCCTCGACAGCGCCCAGGCCGCCGAGGCCGCCACGATCCTCGGCGCCCGCCGGGTGGTTCCCGTCCACTACGACGGCTGGGCGCACTTCACCGAGGGCCGTGACGAACTGCTGGCCGCCTTCACCGCCGCCGGGCTGGCCGACCGCCTGGACTTCGGCGACCCCCGCTGACCGGGCGGCGTCGGCGGACCGGCGCCCGGCCCGCCGACGCCGCCCGAACCCGGCCTCCATGATCTCCTCGGCCCCCGACGCCGCTCCCCCGACGCCCGCCGCACCGTCGCGATCGCGACGGTGGCGCCGTCCGGGCGGGTCTATCGAAGGAACACCCTCCTGTGACCAACACCGTGCCCGCCCGGACCGAGGACCTCTCCCATGCCCAGGTGCAGCGCCGCATCCTGATCGTCCTGGTCGCCGCCCAGGTCCTCAGCGGCGCTGGACTGGCGGCCGGGGTGGCGGTCGGCGCCCTGCTCGCGCAGGAGATGCTCGGCTCCACCGGCCTTGCCGGTCTGCCCAGCGCGCTGGGCACCGCCGGTTCCGCGCTGGCGGCCCTCGCCGTCGGGCGCCTCTCGCAAGCCCGCGGCCGCCGCCCCGGCCTCGCCGCCGGCTACCTGGCCGGTGCCGTCGGCAGCGCGGGCGTCATCGCCGCGGCCGTCGCCGGCAACGCCGTCCTGCTGTTCCTCTCGCTGTTCGTCTACGGCGCCGGTACGGCCACCAACCTGCAAGCCCGCTACGCCGGAGCCGATCTGGCATCCCCCGCGCACCGCGCCAGCGCCGTGTCCACCGTGCTCGTCGCCACCACCCTGGGCGGCGTGGTCGGCCCCAGCCTCGCCGCACCCACCGGCGACCTCGCTCACACCCTCGGCATCCCCTACCTGGCCGGGCCGTTCCTTCTCGCCGGCGCCGCCTACGCGATGGCCGCCCTGATCCTGGCCATCTGGCTGCGCCCCGACCCGTTGCTGCTGGCCGGCGCCCTGGAAGCCGAACGCACCGCCGCAGAGGCGGCGCGGCCGGGCGACGCCGCCGGCCGGCCTGGGCCGGCGGTCGAAGGACACCGCTCCCTCCTGCTGACCGGCGCGCTGGTCATGGTGCTCACCCAGCTGGTCATGGTCGCGATCATGACGATGACCCCCGTCCACATGCACGACCACGGCCACGGCACCGGCGCCTCCGGCCTCGTCATCGCCGTCCACATCGCCGCGATGTACCTGCCCTCGCCCCTGACCGGCCGACTCGTGGACCGCCATGGCCGCCTCACGATCGCCGCCGCCTCCGGGCTGACGCTGCTCGCCGCCGGGATCGTCGCCGCCAACGCCCCCAGCGACTCCGTCACCCCGCTCGTGGCGGCCCTCGCGCTGCTGGGGCTGGGCTGGAACTTCGGCATCGTCGCCGGAACGGCGATCATCACCGACGCCGTTCCCCTGGCCGCCCGCGCCAGGACCCAGGGCCTGGTCGATGTCGCCATCGCGATCGCCGGCGCCACCGGCGGCATGGCCTCGGGCCTCGTCGTCGCCGCTGCCGGCTACCCGCTCCTTACCATCGGCGGCGGCATCCTGGCACTGGTCATCGTGCCGGCGGCCGTCGCCACCGCGCGCAGCCGATGACCGGTCATCGCACGCCCCGCCCGAGCGGCCGCCTGTTCCCGGACGACCGGCGGGGCGGGGACGCGTTCAGGAGCGGGGCCTTCAGGGACCAGGATCTTGCCGGGGCCGCCGAACCTCGCGATCGCCTCGCGCAGGGCGTTGAGCTCGGACGGCTCCACGTCGTCGGCGAGTTCGACGACGTAGCGTTTGCCGCGCAGGCCGCGCGCGGGCGGCCTGCCGTTGACGACCAGGCCGTCCAGCAACGTCGGATGAGGCGCGTCCTTGATGGGATCGACGGGGAACAGCTCCACGTGCCTCCCGTCGGCGAAGCCGACCGCCGCGAGGCGCTTCCACTCCAGCCCGCCCTGGACGCGCCCGCCGAACACCGGCCACAGTCCTTCCGGGTCCACGGCCAGGCACGGAGCGAGCAGCCGTACGCGCACGTTCCGCCAGACCGCGAAACCGAAGAACGCCATCCAGGGCACCCAGATGACCACCGCCGTGACCCGTTCGCTCGTCGGCGCCGGGCCCTTGTTCCCGGCCGCGTTGACCATGCCGGGGACGTCCGTTCCGAACAGCGCGTACAGCGGCGGACAGATCGTCAGGCCCAGCATCACGAACGCCACGAGCAGCAGGAACGGGCTCGCGATGATCCACTGCGTGCGGCTCATCCGCCGCCACGACCGGCGGCTGAGCTCGCGGCGGCGTTCGCGTGGAATCCGCTTGATCGCGATCTGGAAAGCCTCGGGACCGGGCCTGCGCGTTTTCCCCCGGTTGTCGGCGTTCGGCATCCGGCACACGATATGGGACGAGACGGCCAGGTGGCGAGGGGTCACCAGGGCTTCGCCCGCACGTCCCGCCCGGCCCGGCGCCCAGCCCGGCAGTTCGCGACCGGTGGGTACGGTCGAGCGCATTTCCGGGTCAGGTGCCGGCCGAGCGGGCGCGCGGGTTCAGCGCAGGGGCCTGGAGGCGCCGCTACGAGGACGGGCAGAAGACGGTCTCCATGGCCTTGCCCATGGCTTGGCCCGCCCCGGAGGTGTCCTTGCCGCTCAGGGTGGCCGACACCGCGAACTGGCGGCGGCCGTCTTCCGAGTAGAAGGTCATGGCGAGGAAGCCGGGGCCGTTCCCGCCCATGATGTAGAGATCGTCGCCGCAGACGCCGCGGGTCCTGTCCAGGGGCCGCCGATCACCGGGCGGCCGGTCGGTCAGGATTCGCTGGAGTTCCGGCGGCAGCAGCTTGCCCTGGGTGAACGCCCGCTTGTACGCGCTGACGTCGTGCGCGGTGGACACCACTCCCCCGGCCGCCCCGGCGATGCTGGCGTTGAACCGGTCGACGTCGCGCGGCCTGCCGTTGGCGTCGGGGTAGTAGCCGTGGCCGTGCGGCCCCTTGATGCCTCCGGCGGCTTGAGGGGAAGGTACGTCTTGGTCATCCCGAGCGGGCCGAACAGGCGCCCGTGCAGTTCGGCGGCCAGGTCGTGGCCGGTCACCCTCTCGACGACCATGCCGAGAAGGGTGTAGTTGGTGTTGGAGTAGGACCACTTCTCGCCCGGTTCCCCGGTCCGGGGACGGGCGCGGCTCCACTTCACCAGATCGAGCGGCCGGTAGTGGGTGGTGAAGTCGAACACGTCGAACGAGGGGTCCTCTCCCTCGCTCCCGTCCGGGTTCGGCTTTCCGGCGTACCAGTCAGGAATTCCTGAGGTGTGCCGGATCATCTGCCGTACCGTGATCTCGCCGGCCCGTTCCACCAGGTCGTTCTCCGCCACCTCCGGCAGCAGGTCGGCGAGCTTGTCGTCCACGCCCAACCTGCCTTCCCCGACCAGTTGCAGCACAACGGTCGCCACCATTTCCTTGGTCTGCGACCCGATCCGGAAGCGGGAGTTCGCCGGTATTTTTCCGCCCTTGCCGCCCAGCAGCCGGGAGCCGGCGCTGCCCACCCCGATGGGTTTGCCGTCGACGTAGGCCCCGCCGACGGACCCCACTACGCCGTGGGCTTTGGCCAGATCCTCCATCGCCTTCTGCACGTTCCCGCCCGTATTCGCGCGGTGGGCGCCGGGTCGGCGGCGGCGGGCCAGGCCGAGGCCACCATCAGCATGGCGGCCCCGGCCGCCAGCCCCGCCCTCCTCAGCGGCCGACGAACGTTCTTCTGCGACAAGACGCGCTCCCTTTCGTGTTCCCCTCCGCGACCGAAGCAGCATGACTTCGGTACGGACCGCCGTGGTCCGCGCCTCCACCCAAGACGGAAGACCATTGCGGTGGCGTATGCGTTTTTCGATACGCCCGCGATACACGTGATCCGCGGCGTCCAACGAAGCGGATGGTCAGGCGCGGTGGGCTGTGACGATCCAGGCGCGCGAGTCGAAATACACGCCGCTGTCGGTGCTGTGGGCGGCGAGGGTGGCGTGTAGTCGCGCGCGTGCCTGCTCGACCGTCGCGGCATCGAGGGTGGCGAGCAGTTCCTTGTCCCAGAGGCGGAGCACGTTATCGAACGCGGTGGCGGTGTCCGGGCCGTAGTAAACGGGTTCGCGCACGTCGGTGAAGCCGACTTCCGTGAATCCTGCCGCCGTCAGAGTGCCTTCGGTGATGGACGGGTCCGCGAGCGAGAACGGGTCTGGAACGCGGGCGGGAGGGGCGGGTTCGGGCATCGCGGCGGGACGGGGCTGGCGGATCGCGGAGGCCCATTCGTTGCGTTCGCGGTCCTGCCAGACCAGCAGCACCAGACGCGCTGCGGGGCGCAGAGCACGGGCGATATTGGTGAACGCGGCGACCGGATCAGCGAAGAACATCGTCCCGAACCTGCTGATGGCGAGATCGTAGTGCGCCGGCGGGAAAGGGTGAACCTGGGCGTCCGCCTGCTGGTAGGCGATGTTGGTCAGCCCCTGGCCATCACTCAGCCGACGGGCCCGTTCGAGCATTCGCGCGGACGGGTCGACGCCCACCGCGCTTCCGTTGACGGCGGCGCGGGCGGCCTCGCGTGTGGACTGGCCCGTCCCGCAGCCGATGTCGAGCACACGGTCGTGGGAGCCGACGCGGGCGGCGGCGCGGAACAGTTCGTTGTGCTGACGCAACTCCGCGTCGTAGTCGAACACGTCGGTCTGCTCGGACGTCACTGTCCTGCGTCCTTTCGATCGATGTCCCGCTTCGGCGAAGCGCGGCCCGGGGCCGGGCCGGGGGCCGGGTGGGGACCGTGGTCAGCGGAGGAGGGGGAGGAAGATCGTGTCGACGATCTCTTCGAGGACGTGGTCGGGCACGGGGCGAAGGTCGTGAGGAACTCGTGGCGCAGCAGGTCGAAGGGCAGCGACTTGATGCGCCGGGTGAGGCGTTCCGGTCTGATCTCGCCGCGGTCGACGGCGCGTTCGAAGAGGGTGTCGGCGGTCTTGTCGCGGGCCGCGGCGAACAGGTCGCCGGGGCCGGCGCCGGTCTCCTGGTAGTAGCCGGCGAGCTGCACGCTCATGACCGTCACGAGCTGGACGCGGGTGGCGTTGATCTCCCGCATCAGGGTGAGGACGTCCTCCCGCAGGCTGCCCGTGTCGGGCGCGTCGATGCGGGACTCCTCCAGGATGTGGGCGATGGCCGCCCGCACGAGCTGGTCGCGGTCGGACCAGCGGCGGTAGAGGACCGAAGGGCTGGTGCCCGCCCGCTGGACGACGGCGTCCATGGTGAACCTGGCGTAACCGCTCTCGGTGAGCTCTTCCCAGGCCGCATCGAGGAGCGCCTTCTCCAGTACCGCCCCGCGGCGCCGCTCCGGCATCCGTACCTCCCTTGGATAGATTTGCCTATCTTAACGTAGCGCCCTACGCTGGCGGCATAAGATAGAGTCGTCTCTCTTAGGAGCTGCCCGATGAGCACTTCCCACGGGCCCGGACCCGCGCAGGCGGACCCGGACCGCATAGATCCCGCCCTGTGGCGGATGGCGTTCACGATCATCGTCGGCACCCTCGCCGTCGTCTTCGACTCCACCATCGTCACCGTCGCCCTGAACGACCTGGCCAAGGCGTTCCACGCCCCGCTGGCCACGATCCAGTGGGTCAGCACCGCCTACCTGCTGGCCCTGTTCGTCACCATCCCGATCGCCGGATGGGCCCAGTCGCGGCTCGGCGGCAAGCGGCTGTGGATCGCCGCGCTGGGCCTGTTCCTGCTCGGCTCGGTCCTGTGCGCGGTGGCGTGGAACGCCACCAGCCTCATCGCCTTCCGCGCCGTCCAGGGCGTCGGCGGCGGCGTCATGATGCCGCTCATGGCCACGCTGGTCATGCAGGCCGCCAAGGGCCGCAACATCGGCAAGATCATGGCCACGGTCACCCTGCCCACCGCGCTCGGCCCCATCCTCGGCCCGGTGCTGGGGGCGCCATCCTGAGCCTGGCCGACTGGCGCTGGATCTTCCTGGTCAACATCCCGTTCTGCGTCGTCGGCGGCTGGCTCGCCTGGCGCAACCTGCCCGACGACCGTCCCGCCTCGGACCGTCCCCGCGCCCGCCTGGACGTCGTCGGCCTGCTCCTGCTCTCCCCCGGCGTCGCCGCCGTCGTCTACGGGCTGTCGCGGGTCGAGGGCAGCACGGGCGGCTTCGCCAGCGCCGAGGTGCTCGTACCGCTGGTCGGCGGGCTCGCCCTGGTCGGCGGCTTCACCGCCTGGGCGCTGACCCGCACCTCCGGCGCCCTGGTCAACCTGCGGCTGTTCCGCCACCGCGCGCTGGCCTCCGCCTCCGCCCTGGGGTTCCTGTCCGGGGCCACCCTGTACGGGGCGATGCTGCTGCTGCCGCTGTACTTCCAGCAGGTACGCGGACAGGACGCCCTCGGCGCCGGGATGCTCCTCATCCCGCAGGGCATCGGCGCGCTCATCGCACGCACCCGGGCCGGCCACTACACCGACCAGCTCGGCCCCCGCTGGGTCGCGTTCGCCGGATTCGCCCTGGCCACCGCGGGCACCGTGCCGTTCGCCTTCGCCACCGCCGACACCAGCAAGGTGCTGCTCATGGCCGCGCTGGTCGTACGCGGCATCGGCGTGGCCACCGCGGTCGTCCCGCTCACCGGCGCCGCCTTCTTCGGCCTCGGGCACCGGGACATCCCCGACGCCAGCATCATCTCCCGCGTCGCCCAGCAGGTCGGCGGCTCGGTGGGCACCGCCGTGCTCGCCGTCATCCTCCAGCACACCACCGGCGGCGCCCGCACCCAGAGCGCCATGGCCGACGGCTTCGACGACGCCTTCTGGTGGTCGGTCGCGTTCACCACCGTCGCCGTCCCGCTGTGCCTGCTCCTGCCCGGCCGCCCCAAGCCGCCCGCCCCCGCCGACACAACGGAGAGCGAAGCCGTCGCCCGCACCTAGCCGCGCGGTATCGCGCAGCCGGATCGGCCTGCCGCCTTCACCGGGCCCGTGAAGATGGGCTCCGCGCGAGATCGACGCGGCGCTCGCCGCAGGCGGCACGCTGGTCAGCCTGGTCAGCGACGCGGAGGCGCCGAGCTTCTGGGTGCTCGCCAACCCCGAAGGCAACCGAGTCTGCCTCTGCACCTGGCAGGACCGCGGCTGATACCCACTGACACCCGTCCCCGGCCGGACGGCTGGGGCCGCTTCCGCCGGGCCGTGTGCCGTTACGGGGCGATGCCCAGGGCCGCGCAGGCGCCGTCGACGGCCGCGCGGCGGAGCTCGTCCTCCGGTACGTCGGGGAACTGGATCGTGCAGTCCTGGATGCCGCCGAAGGCGATCACGGCGCGGGTGGCCTGCGCCAGCGTGGGTTCGGGGCCGTACAGCAGCTTGACCAGCCGTTCGCGCCAGTCCAGCACGAGATCGATCACGCCGAGGTCGGCGAGGGTGGTCAGCTCGCTGAGCATGAGGACGATCTCTTTGCGGTGGCGGTAGTGGAAGTCGAAGTAGCCCTCCAGCAGGGCGCGGGGCTTGACCTCGGCCAGCGCCTCCTGACCCGCCAGGAACGCCTTCTCCTCGTCGAGGATCGGCTGCACGATGCTGCGGACGAGTTCCTCGCGCGAGGAGAAGTGGTAGTAGAGCGCCGGTTTGGTGATGCCCAGCCGGTCGGCGATGTCCTGAAGGCTCGTCCGCTGCACGCCCTGCTTGGCGAACAGCTCGCGCGCGACCTCCTGGATCCGCTGCTTGGTGTCAGAGGGCCGCCGCATGCGGCCAGCCTATCTGACTTAACGATAGGTAAGTCCTGGCCTATACTTACCTATCGTTAAGTAAGGAGGCAGGCTCATGCGGATCCTCATCTCCGGCGCCAGCGTCGCCGGTCCGGTCCTGGCGTACTGGCTCACCAGGCACGGCTTCTCCGTCACCGTCGTCGAACGCGCCCCGGCCCTGCGCAAGACCGGCGGCCACGCGGTCGACCTGTTCCGGCCCGCCATGGACATCTCCGAGAAGATGGGCGTGCTCCCGCGCGTCGAGGAACGGGCCACCGGCGCCGACCGGATGACCGTCCACCGGGAGGGCTCGCGGCGTCCCGTCCGGGTGGACCTGTCCAAGATCTTCGGCGCCGCGTCCGACCGGCACGTCGAGATCATGCGGGACGACCTGAGCGAGATCTACTACGACGCCGGGCGCGACGGCGTCGAGTACGTCTTCGACGACTCGATCACCGCGATCTCCCCCGACGGCGAGGTGCGGTTCGAGAACGCCGCGCCGCGCCGCTTCGACCTCGTCGTCGGCGCGGACGGGCTGCACTCCAACGTGCGCCGCCTCGTCTTCGGCGAGGAGTCCGCCTTCAGCGCCTTCATCGGGGCCTACCTCGGGGTGCTGACCCTGCCCAACCTCTCCGGCCTCGACGGGGAGCTGCTCCTCCACGTCGGCGTCGGCCGCACCGCCGGCATGTACGGCGCGCGGCACCGCGGCGACGCGCGGGCGCTGTTCCTGTTCCGCAGCGAGCGCGAACTCGACTGCCACCACCGCGACGTGCCCCGGCAGAAGGAGCTGCTGCGCGGCGCGTTCGCCGGGATGCACCCCGACGTGGACCGCTGGCTGGACGAGCTCGACCGCACCCCGGCGTTCTACTTCGACTCGATCACCCAGCTCCGCCTGGACACCTGGTCGCGGGGAAGGACGGCGCTCGTCGGCGACGCCGGCTACTGCCCCGGCCCGGCCGTCGGCGGCAGCACCACCCTGGCCGTCGTCGGCGCGTACGTCCTCGCCGGGGAGCTGGCACGGGCGGGCGGCGACCACGAGCGCGCGTTCCCCGCCTACGAGCGCGCGATGGCCGAGCACGCACGCGGCAGCCGCGCGGCCGCGCTGAGCGCCGCGAAGACCCTGATCCCCACCTCCCGCCTCGGCGTCTGGGGACTGGCCCAGGGCGCCCGGCTGATCTCCGCCCTGCCCGCCGGCCCCAGCCGCGCCCTCCTCCGCCTCACCACCAAGAGCGCACGCGTCTTCAACTCCATGGCCATCGACGACTACGAGCCGTTCCCCGCCGCGTCAGAGGATCGCGCGGCAGGCTGAGCCGGGCCCGCGGATCGGCGTTCCGCCTGGTGAGGACCGTCCTCCATCGGCCGCCGGTCCGTTGGCGCGTCGGCGGGGAGAACGACGATGTCGAGGGTCCGGACGCGTTCGGGGTCGGTGTCGATGTCGATGCGGGTGATCTTCTCGTCGACGGTGAAGGTGATGACCGCCTTGGGTCGGCCCAGGTGCGACCAAACGGCCGCCGGAACGCCGTCCACCAGCGCGAGCCGGGCGGCCTGGGCCCGTCCGGCGAAGAAGGCCGCCACCTCCTGGCCGCCGCGGAGGTCGCCGGCGACGGCGTCCGGATCGAGCAGTTCGAGCAGGGCGGCGAAATCCCCGCCCCGGGAGGCGGCGAGGAAGGCTTCGATGATCTCCCGCTTCGCCGATCGCGCGGCGTCGGACGCGCCCGCCGCCCCTTGCACCCGGCGCCGGGCGCGGCTGGCGATCTGCCGGGCCGCCGTCGGGGAACGGTCGATGATGCCGCCGATCTCGGCGAACGACACGGCGAAGACGTCGTGCAGGACGAACGCGAGCCGTTCGGCCGGAGCCAGCGCGTCCAGCACCACCATCAGCGCGACGCCGACCGAATCGGCCAGCAGCGCCTCGTCCTCAGGGCCGTCCTGCCCGTTCGGACGGATGCTCGCGTGCCGCGCGTGCGGTTCGGCCGGCAGCGCCCCGGCGGGCTCCTCGGGCCGGATCCGGCGTGCTTCGAGCATGTTCAGGCAGACCCGGGCGACGATCGTCGTCAGCCACCCTCCCGGGTTCTCCACCTGGCCGGTGTCGGCGCGGCTGACCCGCAGCCACGCCTCCTGCACCGCGTCCTCGGCCTCGCCGGGCGAGCCGAGCATCCGGTACGCCACCGCGTGCAAGCGGTCCTGGTGCTCGGCGAACCGCTCGCGCACCCAATCCTGCTCGTCCATCTGTCACATTCCTCCGTTCGGCCGGTCATTACTGATTGACCGGTGAACAGGCGCCGATGTGACGGCCCTGGCCGTCCGGCCTGCCGGTCCAGACGGTACGACCACATCGAGCATCAAGGAGACAGGCCATGAAAGCGCACGTCAGTTCGATCCTCCTGGGCGTCCGGGACATGGAGGCGTCCAAGCGGTTCTACACCGAAGGGCTCGGCTGGAAGGTCAAGGACGACTACGGCATCTCGGTGTTCTTCGAGTCGGATGGAGCCTCGCCCGTCGGGTTCTACAGCCGCGACGGACTGGCCGACCAGGTGGGCACCAGCCCCGAGGGCAGCGGCTTCAGCGGACTGGTCCTCACCTACGTCGTCCGCAGCGAGGCGCGGGTGGACGAGATCATCGCCGAGGCGCGGAAGGCCGGCGCCACGATCCTCAAGCCCGCCGGCGCCCTGCCCTGGGGCGGGTACGGCGGCACCTTCGCGGACCCGGACGGCTACATCTGGAGCCTCGGCTACAGCGCCCACGGAACCGACCAGCCGTACGCGGAATAGCCCCCGCCCGGCCCGTTCGGGCGGCGGGTGCCTCCACCGAGACCACTGGGAGAGAACCGTGTCACTGCGAATGAGCACCATCATGCTCGGCGTCAAGGATCTGGCCCGCGCCAAGGAGTTCTATGAGGCGCTGGGCTGCAAGGCCGACAAGGAGGCCCGCCATTTCGTCTCGTTCGACCTGGGCGAGGGATCATCGCGGCTGGCGCTCTACGAATGGGAGGCAGCGGCGCAGGACGCCGGTGTCTCCGCGCAGGGCTCCGGGTTCCGCGGCGCTTCGTTCCACTTCAGCCCCGACTCCAGGGAGGTCGTGGACGAGATGATGCGCAATGCGGTGGCCGCCGGCGGCAGCGTGGTCAAGGAGGCGGCCGCCGCACCGTGGGGCGGGTACTTCGGCTATTTCAGCGACCCGGACGGCTACCTGTGGAAGGTCACCACCTACGCCTCCTGACCCCGCACTGACGACCGGGCGGCAAGCCCTTCGCTTTCTGGCCCGGGAAGTGAAGCCGCGGCGGGCCCGAGTGGCCCGCCGCGGCTATATCCCCGCTAGTCCCCCGCCAGCACGGTGAAGGTGAATCCGGCGGTTCTCGAACGACGCAGCGGAACGTCGCTCTTGACCCGGCGCAGCACCTCGTTCCTGCTGAGGCCGAGCCCTTGCGCGATGAGCCGTTCGGGGCGGACCGGTACCGGATCGTCGAAGACGACCTCCACCTTGAACGGCCACGCATCGTCCAGCCAGGTGGACGGGACGTCCAGCCGCCAGGCGCCCGTCCAGTCCAGCGTGAAGCGGTTGCGGCGGGCGAGCACCGGATCCAGCAGCGTGGACGCCACCAATTCCGGATCGTTGACGCGGTAGCCGTGGAGCACGGCCTGATCGAACGACCTGACCGGTGTTCGCTCGTGCACGGTGAGCTTGCTGGTCCGTTCGCAGGACACGCAGCGGACCAGCAGCCACGCGTCCAGCAGCTTGCCGTTGGCGTTGACGCGGAACCTGCCCTCGCCGGTGGTGGCGGACTCCGAACGGCAGTCCGCGCACCGCAGCGACAGCAGGGGCAGCCTGGTCCGGCGAACGGTCCAGGGCAGCACGGTATGAGGTTGTGAAGACATGCTCTCTCAAGACCTGACACGAGGCCGATTGCGCGCGGCCTCAAGCGCTGAATGCCTGGGCGCACATGGGCAGCCCGGCAGAGCCGACGGGAGCGTCGGCTACGGGTGAGCGGAAGAAGGTGTCAGATCTGAAGAGCAGGCGGGGTCACGCGGTTTCGTCCTTTGTCTTCACTGCGACAGGCCGCAGGCAATCTACGGCAACGGCAGGGAAGGGCTCAAACGGCTTTCCGACCGAGATCCCCGGTCAGCCCCGTCCGAGCACGCAGAACTCGTTGCCCTCCGGGTCGGCCATGACCTTCCACGAGACATCGCCCTGGCCGACGTCGGCGAACCTCGCGCCGAGCCCCTCCAGCCGGGCCACCTCCGCCGCCTGGTCACCACCGGTGTGCGGCAGCACGTCGAGATGGACGCGGTTCCACACGATCTGCGCGTCGGGCGTGCGGACGAACTCCAGGTACGGGCCGACCCCCAAGGGCGAACGGAACACCGCGCGCTCGTCGGTCACCTCGTGCAGGGTCCAGTCGATCGCCTCGTCCCAGAACCGGGCCATCGCCCGCGGATCCGAGCAGGCGACCGCCACGCGGGCGATCTGCCCGGTGTCCTTGTAGATCTCCTGGGGCTCCAGCACGCCGAACAGGTTGCCCTCCGGGTCGGTCAGGGCCGTCCACGCGACATCGCCCTGCCCCACGTCCGCGGGCGTCGCACCGAGTTCCTTCAAACGCGCGACCAACTCCGCGTGGTGGGCCTCGGAGGTGGTGGCGAGATCGAGGCGCGCGCGGTACTTCACCGTTTCGGGGTCCGGGACGGTGACGAAGTCGATGTAGAAAGCGGCGGGGTCCGGCCAGACGAAGCCCTTGGGCTCCAGGTTGGTCACACCGGGACCCTCACTGGACATACCCCAGCCGAGGACGTCCGCCCAGAACCGGCCGAGCGCCGAGTCGTTCCGAGCCTTGATGTTCACGTGAACAAGTTGCAATGCCATTTTTCCGATCATAGGCCCAGGTAGAGGGCCCGTACGAACCCAGCCCGCGGGCCCTGCGCCACCCCTGGCGACGAGCCGTTCACGGCTCCGCCGCTCATCGCTCACATGGCCGACGGTGTGCGCGTGACGGGTGACGCGGCCGACAACGGGCCCCGTTCGAGGAGCGTGATCGACGTTGCCGGAAAAGGGTTGGACGGGATGAGGATCGGGCTTGTAGCTTGCAGTCGTCCGTGACGCCGCCCGAGGAGGTGAGACCCAT
The DNA here is from genome assembly GCF_009793335.1 of Actinomadura sp. J1-007. Classification (GTDB taxonomy): domain Bacteria; phylum Actinomycetota; class Actinomycetes; order Streptosporangiales; family Streptosporangiaceae; genus Spirillospora; species Spirillospora yumaensis. Next base: position 79,485 of record NZ_WING01000003.1, read on the forward strand.
GAACGCTGTAGCGATGTGGGTGCTCCCCCTTCCGGTCACGGACGGGCGATTGACATAGGTGTCGCCGGGAGCGCCCCGCCAACAAGGCACTCCCGAAAGGCAACACCTATGCACTCTCCGCAGTTCACCGCCGAGCCGTCGTCGAACGACACGGTCGAGCGCGACTCCACAGCGGGCGACGTCCCCGAAACCCGGTCGCGGACCTCCGGCACCGATCGCACTCCCCTCGTATTCGACGTGATCATCGCCGGGTGCGGGCCGACCGGTGCGATGCTGGCCGCCGAACTACGGCTGCACGGCGTGCGGGTACTCGTTCTGGAGAAGGAGACCGAGCCCAAGTCGTTCGTCCGCATAGTCGGCCTGCACATCCGCAGTCTCGAACTGATGGCGATGCGCGGGCTGCTGGACCGCGTTCTCCCACACGGAAGGAAGCGTCCGGCCGCCGGCTTCTTCGCCGCCATCGCCAAGCCCGCGCCCAAGGACCTGGATTCCGCGCACGCCTACCTGCTGGGCATCCGCCAGCCGGTCATCGAACGCCTGCTTGAAGAACACGCGTCCGAACTCGGGGCGCAGGTCCGGCACGGTTGCGCCGTGGCCGGCTTCGCGCAGGACGACGAGGGCGTGACCGTCGAACTGTCCGACGGCGAACGGCTGCGTTCGCGCTACCTCGTCGGCTGTGACGGCGCGCGCAGTACGGTGCGCAAACTGCTCGGCGTCGGCTTCCCCGGCGAGCCCTCGCGTACCGACACGCTGATGGGCGAGATGAAAGTGGGAGTGCCGCAGGAGGAGATCGCCGCCAAAGTCGCCGAACTCAAAGAGACCCATCAGCGATTCTGGCTCCGGCCCTTCGGCGAAGGCGTCTACAGCGTCGTGGTCCCCGCCGCGGGAGTCAGCGACCGCACGGAACCGCCCACCCTTGAGGATTTCAAACAACAGTTGCGCGCCATCGCCGGAACCGATTTCGGCGTGCACTCCCCGCGCTGGCTGTCCCGTTTCGGCGACGCGACCCGGCTGGCCGAACGTTACCGGGTCGGCCGGGTGCTGCTGGCCGGCGACGCGGCGCACATCCACCCGCCCACCGGCGGACAGGGCCTCAATCTGGGCGTTCAGGACGCGTTCAACCTCGGCTGGAAACTGGCCGCGCAGATCCGCGGCTGGGCGCCGGAAACACTCCTGGACACCTATCACGCCGAACGCCATCCGGTCGCCGAGGACGTGCTCGACAACACACGCGCCCAGATGGAACTGTCGTCCACCGAACCGGGCCCGCAGGCCGTGCGCAGGCTGCTCACCGAACTGATGGACTTCGACGAGGTGAACCGCCACCTGATCGAGAAGATCACCGCGACCGGCATCCGCTACGACTTCGGCGAAGGACCCGACCTGCTCGGCCGCCGCCTGCGCGACATCGACGTGAAACAGGGCCGCCTCTACGACCTGATGCACCGCGGCCGCGGCCTGCTGCTGGACCGCACCGAACGCCTGACCGTCGGCGGCTGGTCGGACCGGGTCGACTACCTCGCCGATCCCACTGCGGCACTGGACGTTCCGTGCCTCCTGCTCCGTCCCGACGGCCACGTCGCCTGGATCGGCGACGACCAGCGGGACCTGGACGACCACCTCTCCCGCTGGTTCGGCAAGCCCCGGCGTGACTTCGCCTGAGCAACCGAAAAGGCCCGTGAGGCACAGCGACTGACCAACGGAAGCATCAGCCGTGGTGCTCTACCGCCAGGCTCGGCGTACGAGGTGGCGGAAGAGCACCACGGGGATGCTGCCTGGTCAGTAGGCGATGCCGATGGTCTGTTCCGTTGTGGCGGGTCTTGGATGAAGGCCAGGACGGCGTGGGCCAGGTCGGAGCGGGAGATCTGATGGCCCTTGGGCAGGTTGGCTTCGAGGCCTGACGGTAGGAGTTGCGGCCACGGCCGTTGGTCAGGCGCGGCGGGCGAACGATCGTCCACGCAAGGGCGCTGGCGCGGATCTCGGCCTCCATGGTCGCCAGATCGGCGTAGACAGGGGCGAATGCCGCCTTGATCAAGGGAATGAAGAGCTTGCGGCCCAGGAAGGGCTCATCGGGAGGAACGGGACCCACCGGCGCGGCGCTGACGGCCACGAAACGCCGGGTGCCGGACTCGGTCAGGGCCTTGATGATGTGCCGGGTCAGCGTAGTGGTGATCGCGGCGCGGGCTTGGCGGGACGTGTTCGGTCCCAGCGCGGAGGCCGCGGCGTCGTGGTCGGCCAAGGCAGCGGCGAGGGCCGTCGGATCGTCGAGCGGCTGCGTCGACACCGTCAGGGCGGGATGGTCGATCGACAGCTTCGACGGATCGCGGACGAACGCGGTCACCTGGTGACCGCCGTCCAGGGCCTGCTGAAGGACGCACCGCCCCGTCCGGCCGGTGGCCCCGAACACGGCGAGCCTCATGACGAGCCCGCCTTGGTGCCGGAGATGAGGAGCATCGGATCGGCGGGTGTGCGTTCGACGCGCGAATCGGTGAACGCAAGCGGTGCGACGAGCTTGCGCGCATCGTCCAGATCAAGCCCTTGACCTGCGATATAGGTACGGAACCCCATCAGGGCGGGAGCACGCAGGGGGCGAGGGGTCCTGAACCGCGCCACGAACGACCGGGCATCACGCAACGTGCACCCGCGATCGACCTCCACGACCAGGAGCAGGCCGCCAGGACGCAGGACGCGGAGCATCTCGGCGACGCCCTTGGCCTGGTCGGGCCAGTGCTTGATGGACCCGATGCTGACGGCGGCGTCGAAACGGTCGGCGGGAAAGGAGAGGTCAAGCGCCGACCCCGCCTGAAAGCTGACATTGGGCTGGTGCCGAGCACGCTGCGCGGCCCGGCTCACCTGCTCGCGGGACAGGTCCACGCCGGTGATGCGCAGAGCGGGAGCGGCCTCGGCGAGCCGTACGGCGAACTGACCACCGCCGGAACCGACCTCCAGAACCGAACCGCCAGCAGGGACCGCGGCGACGATGTCCTCGACGAGAGACGCCGTGCCGGCCAGCACGGCATCGGCGATGAAACGGTCGTAGAACCAGGAGTCGATGCGGGTGTAGCGCCGGGTGATGTTCGTCAAGATCATGTGACCCATACCGTCCGCTGCTCGCTCTTGCCGCGACAGTACCAACAAGATCATCAAGCCCCGCTGGGCCCCCTCCCCCCAACCCCCTTCCCGCCAACCTCCCACCTCCACCAGGCCCCCGAACCGAACCGGACACCTCTGCACCCCAGGGCCATCTGCCCCGCAGGCAACGGCGCGTCCCCAGGTAACCCTCGTCACCGCATAAAAGGAACCGGTGCGCTCGCCTGGTCCTCGGAACGGCAGGGGTTGAAGGCCGGGAAAGCGCGGGTGAGGATGGCCTGAGGTGCCGGGTGGTTTCCCGGCGAAGTGTTGGAGGCGCTGCTGGTGAACGCCGCAACTCTGCGGCGCGCCTTGGCATGCGCGCCAGACGCCGACCACTTCGCTTCGCCCACCGGCTGACCTGCTGGCTCGCGGTGGGCGCGTCCCGCTATGGGAGACCACCGCAGTGCCTGAAAACTCCTGCGCTGACCACGTCCGAACGGGCCGAACCCGCCCGGACGCATTCCACATGCACGCCGCGGTAGCGGCCGCATCCACCCGCAATCCGCGCCCGCCGTACCCGCCGGGTGCCGTCCGGCCACCGTCACGTTCCCACCTGGCCTCGGTGCTGTCGGCGCATGATCTGCTGGCGTCCCTGCTCTTTGCGGGGTCCTCCCGCGGCTGCGGACGCCGTCCACCCGTCTTCCTGCCGCTGCACCACCACGGGCACGGCCGCCTCTGCTGGCCGACCCTCGGCATATACGCGCTGACGATCACCTCCCCGCTCATTGCCGGACGACGCAAGCGACCAACCCGCGCCCCAAACGCCACCCCGGCCGACGATTCGTCCCCATGAAGCACGCGGCTCCAACGCCCTGGCACCACCCGTACGGAACCGCGCCGATCAAAGACAGGGACCGCGTGCACAACATGACCGAATCGATCCTCTCTGGCCTCGCCGCCGGCTACGCGCTCGCGCTTCCCATCGGCGCCATCGCGGCGCTGATGGTGAGCCTGGCCGCTCACACCTCACTTCGTGTGGGCATCGCAGCGGCCCTGGGCATCGCCACCGCGGACGGCCTCTACGCGCTGACAGCGGTCCTGGGCGGCGCAGCCGCCGCGCACCTGGTCGAACCCATTACCCAGCCCCTGAAATGGCTCGCCGCCCTAGTGCTCTCCACCCTGGCCGTCCGCATCGCCATAACGACCTTCCGACGCCGCCAGGAAAGCAGCGCCCAAGCGCCGATCCACCCCGCCGTCCTGACCCGCTCCGCAGGCGCCTACGCCGGCTTCCTCGGGATGACGCTGCTCAACCCGTACACGATCATCTACTTCACCAGCCTCGTGCTCAGCCGCGACGACACCGCCAACGTCACCGCCGCCACCCAGTGCGGTTACATCGCAGCGATCTTCACCGCATCGGCCAGCTGGTTCGTCCTGCTGGCCGTCAGCGGGGCCATGCTGGGACGGTTCATCACAGGGCACCGCGGCCGCGTCGTAACGGGCCTCGTTTCCAGCCTGGCCATCGGCGCACTAGCAGCGAACGCACTCCTATCGGCATGACCCCTCTGCTCGCGCGCCACACCGGTCGCCGTCCGTTCGGGACGGTCAGCCCCTGCCCGCACTCGCTAGAACGGCTCCCTAACCAACACGGCTCGACTGCAACAGGCCCCATCAGCGCCAACGCCGCACGCCGTGACGAAGGCCCAACGCTCGCAGGAGGCGCCAACGGGCGGGGCGGTGCGGCGGGCCGTGACCCCGCAGCACCGCCCCGGCCTTCTCCCCCGATCGTCAGGCGGCTGGGGCCAGTTCAGCCGCGTGGTCGGCCGCCCACTGCGCGAGCGTGCGGCCCTTTCTGCCGGTGACCTGTTCGAACGTGGGTGAGACCGATGGGGGTTCCTCGGCGTACTCGGCCTGGTAGCCCAAGATGAAGTCGGCGACCTCCGCTGGGAGCCCGGCCTCGATGTAGGCGTGGCGGGCCTGCCCGTACGTCAGTCCCTCGAACGCGATCGCACGGCCGAGCCCGGTGCCGATCGCCTCCACCTGCTCCCGGTGCGTGAGCGCCTCCGGTCCCGTCAGGTCGTACGCCCGGCCCGCGTGCCCGTCCTCCAGCAGGGCGATCGTGGCGACCTCGGCGATGTCGGCCTCGTGGATCGGCACGCCGACGCCGTCGGGATAGGCATTGCGGACGACGTTCTCCGTGCGGATGGACTCGGCCCAGAAGTCGAGCTTGTTGATGGCGAACTCGCCGGGCCGTACGTGGGTCCAAGCGGCTCCGGACTTCTCGACGAGCTCCTCCACCGCCCGCAGCGTCGCGTAGAAGCCGGCCCGTCGGCTCGTGATGCCAGAGCTGGTCAGCGACACGATCCGGCTGACCCCTGCCGCCGCGGCGCGGTTGACGAACGCCTCCGCCGGGCCGGTCGCGTCCTCTGGGCCGAATATGCCCGGGATCAGGAACACGCCCTGCACACCGTCGAACGCCAGGTCGCCCGGACGGTTCAGGTCGCCCTTGACGACGTCGACACCGTCGGGCAGCCCGGCCATCTGCGGGTTGCGGGTGAGCGCCCGCACCGGCCGTCCGGCCTCGACGAGCCGATCGACCACGTGCCTGCCCACGGTGCCGGTCGCTCCAGTAACCAGGATGGTCATGGACAAACCTCTCTCTGTGGAACGAACGATGGGTGCGGGCCCGCTGCCAAGGACGGTAGGGCGGATCCGGCCGACTCCGCATATAGAACGTTCCCACCTGGGCATTCGTGGGGACGTGCCAGGCGCCGATGACTTGTGTCGGGCAGACATCGCGCCCCTCCAGGCTCCGCGTCTCGTTCCAGAACATCGCGTCCGGAGTGCGGACAGAGATCGGGGCGCCCGCCGTCGGGTCAGGTCGGGCCGAGACGTGCCGCTACGAGATGGATCAGGTTCCAGCCGTCGAGGTCGACAGGGGCGTCGAACGTCGCGCCGCACGCCAATGCCTCGTCCAGCAGCGCGCGGACGGTTCCGGGCCGGTTGAGGTTCAGGTAGGTGTCGGGCCTGCCCTGCCCGGTGAGACGCAGGACGGCGCCCGAGTGCAAGGATCCGTCGGGAACGAGCCGTCCCGGCCCGTTCTCGAAGACGAACCGGATCTTCCCGCGCTCGCCCTCGCGCCAGATCGCGAGTGTCTCCGCGCAGTCGTATCCCGGACTGCCCGTCTCATCCGTCCCACGCGCGTGCCGATGCCCGACCCGCCAGCGGTAGACCTCGTCACCGATCAGCAGACGGCGGCTTCTACCGGCTCCCATTCCGTCACCCTAGCCGGGGACAATCAGGGCGACATGACGTGAACACCTCGGCTCCGGAGACGGCACATGACTTACGATGTGGCGATCTGGGAGGGCGAGCGTCCCTCCGACGATGCGATAGCCGGCATTGTCTTCCAGGCGCATATGGTCTTCCAGGCGCATATGGACGTGATGGACCTCAACGACGAACCGCCCACGCCGCGCATCCGCGCCTACGTCCACGCTCTCTTGGCGCGCTGGCCTGAAACCGGGAAAGCCGAAGAGGTTCCCTGGGCGATGAGTCCCCTGATGGACCAGGCCAACGGCCCGATCGCCTACCTCAACATGGTTCACAGCTTGGCCGACGAGGCCTCCGTGTTCGTCGCCGAGCTCGCCCAACAGCACGGCCTCGTCTGTTACGACCCACAGACCGAGAGTCTGCGCCCCTAACCCGCCACCCAGGCCTGTCAGCGGCCGCTGGTGCTTGCGCCGTCGGAGTACACCGAACCAGGGGTGGCTTTGAGACGGGCGGCGAGCAGTGCTGTGCCGGTCAGTGTCAGCACGGGCAGTATTAGCGCGTATTTCAGGCCCACCGTTCCGGCGAGGGCTCCGATCAGCGCCGGGGAGATGAAGAAGCCGGGCATCTGGCCCGCTTCCGAGACCGAGATCCCCTCGGTGGCCGTCACGTTCGGCTGCTGTGCGGCGAACCCGTCGATGATCGGGCTGGTACCCGCGATGCCGATCGCGAACACCGTCAGGCCGGCCATAGCGGCCACCGGCGTGCCGGCGACGATGGCGAGCGCCAGCCCACCCGCCGCGAGGAGGGAGGTCCCCCGTAAGAGCACTCGCCGGTCGACGCGTGCGGTCAGCCTGTCACCGGCCAGCAGAGCCAGGACTCCCGCTACGGACATAACCGCGTAGCAAGCCCCGCCCAACGCCGCCCCCGCCCTGGCTTCGTCCGCGACGTACAGCGCACTCCACTGTGTGCTGACGCTCATGACGAAGCCGGACAGGAACGACAGCAGGGCGATCAGGCGCAGTTGAGGGGTGAGACGATCGCGGATCCGCGTGCGGCGCGTCCCGCGGCGCGCCGGCGGAGGAGGCTCACCCGGCAGCCAGCGCCCAGTGATCAACAGAAGAACCCCCAGAACGGCACCGGTCACGGCGAACTGGATACCCGGCCGCAACCCGATCGCCGCCGCACCGGCCCCCAGACCCGCGCCTGCGAACACCGCGATGCTGAAGCAGGCGTTGAACGAGGCGAGCAGCGGCCTGCCATATCGCCGCTGTACCTCCACGGCCTGTGCGCCCATCGGCGTCGCCATCAACTGGGCACACGAATACCAGCCGAGAAGGGCGGCCACGACGGCCGACAGGGTGGGGGCGAACCCGAGGAACGGAGCGCTCAGCACCACGCCCATGGCTCCGACCAGCGACATCCGGCGGGCGTTCACGCGGCCGACCAGAACGACCACCAGGCCCAGGGCGACGACATCCCCGACCGCGGACACGCTGTTCGCCAGACCCCAACTGGCCTCGCCGGCGCCCACCCGTTCCCTGATCTCCGGAACGCGGGCACCCCAACCGCCGACCATCAGGCCCATGATCACGTACAGCAGGCTCACTGCCAGACGGGCCCGTACCACTGGGGAACTGATCGGTCTCCGCGCACTGATCGCACGGGTCGGTGTCTCGCAGTGCGCCTCGTCCACGGCGATCCCTTCCCGCGTACGGCCTGCCGGATCCAGGGATTAACACGGGCCTCAGCGGCCCGTCCAACCGCCGCAGACCGGGGCCGCGACGGATAGGGCCAGCCGATCTAGTGCGGGGAGGGCTGGCGGTTCGGCAGCGCCCGGCTGCGACCGCGCGGGCGGGGGCGAGGGAGCGGGCGGGGGCGGACAATATGGCCGACCCGGCAGTCCCCTCAGGCGCATCGCGGTTGGTCGGCTGGGAGATTGTCGGCGGGGTTGGGAGGTACGGGGCCGTTCGAGTGCGTCTTCGCTTGGCCCGGGGCGGGGCGGGCTCAGGTGGTGAGGGGCGCGGGGAGGGGCTGGGCATGGACGATGTCGAGGCGTGACACTGCTCGGGTGAGCACCACGTAGAGGCGGTTGGCGCCGCGCGGCTCTGCGGTGACGATCCCGGCGGGTTCCGCGACGATCACGTGGTCGTACTCCAGGCCCTTCGCGACGCTCGCGGGGACCAGTGACAGCCGGGCCTCGCCGGCCGGCTCCCCCGGATCGAGCCCTGCCGCGCGGAGCGCCGTTTCGAGCGGCCCGATCGTGTCGTCGGCGGCGATCACGCCGACCGCGCCGTCGCGCGCGAGGGCGTCACGGGCGGCGGCGACCACTTCCTCTGCGAGGACGGTCGCCTTGCGGTAACTGACTTCGCCGTCGTCGCGCATGGACCGGCCGGGCGGCACGTCGGCGTCCAGTGCGGAAAGGACCCGGTTGGCCAGGGCGAGGACGGCACCCGGCACCCGGAACCCCTCGGCCAGGGGAACGATCCGCGCCTTCGGCACGCCCAGGTGCGTGAGCTGTTCGGTCCAGCCGCGCGCGGCCCACGGTGTGGTGCCCTGCGCCAGGTCGCCGAGGACGGTCATGGACCCGCGCCCGGTTCGCCGGGCGATCACCCGGCACTCCATCGGCGACAGGTCCTGAGCCTCGTCGACGATGACGTGTCCCGCGCCGCGATCAGGTTCGATGAGGCCGGCGGCCTCGTCCACGAGCACCGCGTCCGCCGCCGTCCAGCGCGCTGACCTGGCGGAACGGCGACGGTTCCAACGGATCGCCGCTTGTTCCGCCGTCGTGAGGACGCCGTCCGCCGCTCGCGCGAGCCCTTGCCCGTCGCCGAGCAGAGCCGCGACGAGATCCTCTGGCTTGACGCGTGGCCAGACCCGATCGAGGAAGGCGCTCACGGGGGCGCTTCGGCCCAGCTTGCGCTGCCACGCCCCGTTCACTGGACGGCCGCGGCGTTCCGCCTGCCGCTGCACAAGCGCGACGACGCGGGCCCGCACGCGCTCGCGTCCGGTCCCGTAGGGAACCTGTTCGCTGCGAACGTCGGTGACGATCGCACACAGTTCCTCGGTCGAGATCCGCCAGCGATAGGCGCCATCCGGTACGACGAGTGTTTCCTCAGGGGCGACCACTCCGGCGTACAGCGCCCGGTGGAGCACGTCCGCCATCCGTGCGTCGTGCTTGACGAGCGCCGCGGCCTCCGTGTCCTCGGCTCGGACGGGTGTGCGCGAGAGGAGCCCGTTCAGGGTGGTCTGTTCCACGTCTGTCTCGCCGAGAGCCGGGAGAACGGCGGCGATGTAGCGCAGGAACGCCGGGTTGGGCCCGACGATGAGCACACCGCTGCGTTCCAGCCGCTTGCGGTGGTTGTAGAGGAGGAACGCGGCGCGGTGCAGACCGACGGCGGTCTTGCCCGTGCCCGGCGCGCCCTGGATGCAGATCGACTCATCGAGGTCCGCTCGGACGAGTTCGTCCTGCTCCGGCTGGATCGTGGCGACGATGTCGCGCATCGGCCCCTGCCGAGGACGCGCGACCTCCGCGTGCACGATGCCGCTGCGCCGATGATGCTCGCCGCCGTCGAGCCGTTCGTCCTCGAACCCGGTGAGCACCGCAGGACCGCTGAGGTCCCAGCCGAACCTGCGACGCAGCGCCACACCCTGCGGCTCCCCCGGGCTCGCCTGGTAGAACGCCCTCGCCACCGGCGCACGCCAGTCGAGGACGAGCGGCGGACGCTCCGGACCGCCCGGAACGTGCCGCCGCCCGATGTAGTACCGGCGGCCTGCATGGCCCGCGTCACCGGTGGCGGCGTCTGGGCTGAAGTCGAGCCGTCCGAAGAAGGGCGGCCCGTCCGGCTCCTCCGCGAGCCGTTTGAGGTTGCTCTTCAGCAGACGGCCCAGGGATTCGAGCGCGTACCGGTCCGCGCCCGCCCCTTGGCCGATCTCTACCTGGTGACGGGCCGCTTCCACCATGCGTTCGAGCCCGTCGCGTGCGGCGGCTGCATGCGCGCGCTCCGCCTCCAGCCCGTCGTCGGTCACTGAAGCCTCCTGGTTCGAGGTTGCTTAACTCGGTCAATGTATATACTGAGTCAAATAGCTTACCGAGTTTCAAGACTGCTAAGTTGGGCGCATGACGGGCGAGCCGGGGCTGCGCGAGCGCAAGCGGATGCGTACTCATCAGGCGATCTCGGACGCGGCGATCGCGCTCTTCCTGGAACGCGGTTTCGAACGGGTGCCCGTGGCGGACATCGCCGCGGCCGCCGAGGTCTCCAAGCCGACGCTGTTCAAGTACTTCGCCACCAAGGAGGATCTGGTCCTGCACCGGATCACCGACCACCGGGGCGAGTACGCCAGGGTCGTCCGGGCCGCGCCCGCCGACCCGCCGCTGGTGGCCCTGCGCCGCCACTTCACCGACGGCCTCGCGCGGCGCGATGCCGTCACCGGGCTCAACGACCACCCTCAGGTGCTCGGCTACCACCGGATGGTCTTCTCCACGCCGAGCCTGCTGGCCCGCCTGTCCCAGCACGCCGACGCCGAGCAGGAGGCCCTGGCCGCCGCTCTCCCCGAACATCCCGGCGCCGACCTCGACGACCTGACCGCCAGGCTGGCCGCAGCCCAGATCGTCGCGGTGATCCGCGTCCTGGCGCGCGACAACTGGCGGCGGCTGGACGAGGGACTGAGCGCCGACGCCGCCCACCCCGCCGCGCTGGCCGCCGCCCACCGTGCCTTCGACATCCTGGACGCCACCTGGGCCGCAGCGGTTGATCCACCTGGGACGGCGTAAACCGCGACGCCACGGGCCCAACCGGGACGCCCCCGTTCGCTCCGACTTCTTCTCCGAATTCGGAGGCTGGCAGGAGTCGGTGGCGCTAAGAGCGACCTTGGGAAAGGTGTTCCGTTAAGGGCTCGCGTCAGAGCGCTCGGACCAGGGCACTTGCGGTGGAACGGCTGGACTGTGCAGCATCATCCGCAAGCGACGACGGGGTGGCCGCCATGCCTCTTGAGGGCGAGTACGGGCCGAGTCCGGCTCAGTGGATACGCGAACAGGTCGAGCTGTACGAGAGTTCCGGCGGCACGCGGGGAACGACGCTTTGGGACACGGGCCTTCCCGTCGTCATTCTCACGACGCGCGGTGCGCGGAGCGGCAGGATTCGTAAGATTCCGCTGATGCGCGTGGAGTACGAGGGACGGTATGCGGCCGTGGCGTCGAAGGGCGGCTTTCCGCGTCATCCGGACTGGTATTTCAACGTCAGGTCCGACCCGCACGTGGAACTCCAGGACGGTGCCGTACGCCAGGACATGACGGCCCGTGAGGTATCCGGGGACGAAAGGGCCGAGTGGTGGGAGCGCGCGGTCGCCGCGTATCCGGCGTACGCGGAATACCAGGAGGCGACCGACCGCCTGATCCCCGTCTTCGTGCTGGAGCCGTGCGCGCGGTAGGGCCGGTGGCGGAGAGGATGTTCCGTGCCCTGGTGGGGGCTTCAGTCGGTATGGGCTAGCGGCTCGGAGGCGGCGTCCAGTGCATCGAGTACTGCGTCGCCGTTCGCCATCGCCCACTCGGTCAGCATGTGGATCGGGTCGATCAGCGTCTCCCCGAGCGGGGTGAGTTCGTACTCGACGCGGGGCGGCGCCTCGGCGTAGGCGTGGCGGCGGACGAGTCCGTGCGCCTCAAGCCGTCGGAGCGTCTGGGTGAGCATCTTGCGGGAGATGCCGCCGATCAACTCGATCAGTTCGCCGTGGCGCACCGGGCCCTTGCTGAGGCCGTAGAGCACGACCACCGTCCACTTCTCGGCGATCAACTCGACCGCCAGACGCCCCGGGCAGTCGGCGAGAAAGGGGTCCCCCGGACCGAAACCGCTCATGACGCCAAGGTACCTCCGGGTTCCTATCGGAAAAATAGCCTGGTCCTCTCCCCCATCAGAACCAGGAGAGTCATGCGAATCATCACCCAGCAGACGGTCGGCGGTCCCGAGGTGCTCACCATCGCGGACGCGCCCGAGCCCCGGCCGCTCCCGACCGAGGTCCTGGTACGCGTCAAGGCGATCGGGCTGAACCCGCTGGAGGCGCGCCTGCGCGCCGGCGAGTTCCCGCTGATCGGCCGGCCGCCGTTCGTCCTCGGTTGGGACATCAGCGGCGTGGTCGAGGCGCCGCAGACGTGGCGGTTCAGGGCCGGCGACGAGGTGTTCGGGATGCCGCTGTTCCCCCGGGCGGCGAACGCGTACGCCGAGGTCGTGTCGGCGCCGGCGCTGCACCTGGCACGCAAGCCCGCGTCGCTCTCGCACGCCGAGGCGGCGGCGCTGCCGGTCGTCGGGCTGACGGCGTGGCAGGGCCTGGTCGACCTCGGCGGCGTGTCCAAGGGCGACCGTGTGCTGGTCCACGGCGGTGGCGGCGGGGTCGGCCACGTCGCGATCCAGCTCGCGAAAGCGCTCGGTGCGTACGTGATCGCGACCGCCGGCGGGAGCAAGCGCGAGTTCGTTGAGGGGCTCGGCGCCGACGAGGTGATCGATTACACGGCGGTCGACTTCAGCGAGGCGGTCCGCGACATCGACGTCGTGCTCGACACGCTCGGCGGCGGCACCGTCGAACGGTCGCTCGGAGTGCTACGCCCAGGCGGCCACCTGGTGACGGCGGTCGCCGAGGGAGACTCCGAGCTCATCGCCAAGTACGAGGCGGCCGGTATGCGTTTCAGCGGCATCGCGGTCGACCCCGATCCCGTCGCCCTGCGAGGTCTCGTCGAACTCGTCGAAAAGGGCAAGCTCCAAGTCCACGTGCAGGAAACGTTCCCGTTCGACCGTGTCGCCGACGCGCACCGGATGCTGGACGCCGGCCACCTCCAGGGCAAACTCGTCCTCACCGTCTGATCCCATCGTGGAGCCCGAGTGAGCGAGGCCCTCACCGACGAACGGCCGGTAGCCGCCGACTGGGTCGTCCCGGCGAGAGTCGTCCCCCGGGGAGACAGCGGACGTTAGTCAGCGGTAGCTGCTGACCCGGATATGGCCCGGCAGTGGATGCACTTTCGTGCGCGAACCCATGGAAACTGCGCGCTATGCAGGTTCTGCTGTGTCCGCTGGTTCGGGACGGTCGGAGCGGGTTATGACGGAACGGGTCATGGCCCTCGCGCTGCCGAGGTAGGCGGCGGGGTCGCACAGCTCGCGTATCCGCTGTTCACCGAGGCTCGCGACGATGTCCCGGTGCTCCAGCAGCGCATCGACGAGCGGGGTCGAGTTCTCCGCGGCCTGGGCGCATACCGCGTAGACGAGGTGATGGGCGCGCTGACGGCCGAGTTGAGGCGCGAGGGCCATCATGACGGCCTCGGCCATGATGAGCCCTCCCGTCGCGTCGACGTTGGAACGCATGCGCCCGGTGTCGATCCGCAGGCCGGACACGGCGTGCACGGCTTGGGCGAGAGAAGAGGACAGGAGGAGGAACGTCTCCGGGACGACGGCCCATTCGATGTGCCAGGGGCCCGTGGCGCGCTCGAAGTCCTGGAGCGCCGCGTCCAGCATGGCCGAGGACCTTTCCCGGAGAAGCCCGGCAGCGGCGATCATGAGCTCGCTGGAGATGGGGTTGCGCTTCTGGGGCATGGTGGAGCTGGCGCCCCGCCCGGGGGCGTAGGGCTCCGCCGCCTCCGCGATCTCGGTCGAGCACATGAGGGCGAGGTCCGTGCCGATCTTGCCGACGGACGCGCCGATCGCGGCGAGGAGTCCGACGATCGAGGCGAGGCCGTCGCGTGCGACGTGCCAGGTGATCTCCGGATCCCGCAGGCCCAGCTCCGCGGCGAGCTCGGCGCGCACGCGCAGCCCCTCGGGGCCGGGACCGAGGGAGGCCAGGGTGCCGGCGGCGCCGCCGAACTGCACCATGAGGTCGCGTCGTCGCACCTCGGCGAGGCGTTCGGCGTGCCGGTCCAGCGCGGAGAGCCAGACCGCGGCACGGTAGCCGAAGGTGATGGGCAGGGCGTGCTGGAGGTGGGTCCGTCCGGCGGTGACGGTGTCGATGTGCGCGGCGGCCAGCCGGCGCAGCCGTTCGCGGAGTTCGTCGAGTGCGTCGCTGATCAGGGACAGTCCGTCGGCGCACTGCACCATGGTCGCCGTGTCCATGATGTCCTGGGTGGTGGCGCCCCAGTGCAGGTATCCGCCGTCGTCGCCGCACTGCTCGGAGAGCTGGGTGACGAGGGGAAGGATCGGGTATCCGACGTTGTCGGCCTCGCGGCGCAGCCGTTCACGGTCGAGCCGCTGGGGGTCGCAGGCCGCGGCGATGGCGTCCGCGGCGCTTCGGGGATGACTCCGACGCGGGCCTGTGCCCGCGCCAGGGCCACCTCGACGCGGGTCACCGTCTCCAGGTACGTGTCATCGCTGAAGACGGCCCGCATCCGGGGCGTTCCGAACATGTCGCGGAACAGCGCGGAGTCGAAGACGGTGCTGCTCATCGGCTGTGCTCCGGTTCCGCGCGGTCCTCGGCGGCGCCGGTCCCCCGCGTGGTAGGCGCCATGTCGATGGCGAGGTACTTCTGCTCCAGGTACTCGTCGATGCCGGTGTTGCCGCCTTCCCGGCCGATGCCGGACTGCTTCATGCCGCCGAACGGGGCGCTGGGATCGGACACGTAGCCGCGGTTGAGGCCGACCATGCCGGTCTCCAGCCGCTCGCTCATGCGCAGGGCCCGGTTCACGTCCCGGGTGTAGAGGTAGCCGACGAGGCCGAACTCGGTGTCGTTGGCCGCGCGGAGCGCCTCGTCCTCGGTGGTGAAGGTCTGGATCGCCGCGACCGGGCCGAAGATCTCCTCGCGGGTGATCCGCGTGTCGGAGGGGACGCCGGTGAGCACGGTGGGGGGATAGAAGTAGCCGGGGCCGTCCGGCAGCACCGCTCCCGTCCGCACCCGGGCGCCGGCGGCGATCGCGTCGCCGACCAGGCCGGCGACGCGGCGGCGCTGGCGCTCGTCGATCAGCGGTCCGAGGTCGGTGGCCGGGTCGGTGCCCGGACCGAGGGTGAGCGCCTCCATGCGCGCGGTCAGCCTCCGGGTGAACTCCTCGGCGACACCGGCGTGGACGTGGAAGCGGTTGGCGGCGATGCACGCCTCTCCGATGTTGCGCAGCTTGGCGGTCATCGCGCCGTCGACCGCGGCATCGAGGTCGGCGTCCTCGCACACGATGAACGGTGCGTTGCCGCCGAGCTCCATCGAGGTGCGCAGCACGGTGCCGGCCGCCTGCGCGAGCAGGAGGCGCCCGACGGGGGTGGATCCGGTGAAGGACAGTTTGCGCAGCCTGCCGTCCCGGAGGAGAGGTTCGGTGACCGCGGCGGCCCGGGTGGTGGGGACGACGTTGAGCACACCGTCGGGCAGGCCGGCCTCGGCGAGCACGCCGGCGAGCGCCGCCGTCGTGAGCGGCGTCTGCGGGGCGGGCTTGACGACCATGGTGCAGCCGGCCGCCACGGCAGGCCCGATCTTGCGGGCCGGCATCGCCAGCGGCGCGTTCCACGGGGTGATCAGCAGGCAGGGCCCCACCGGCTGGCGGGTGACCAGGACGCGGGCGGTGCCGTCCTCGCTGACCTTCCAGGTGCCGTCGATCCGCACCGCCTCCTCGCCGAACCAGCGCAGGTAGCCGGCGCCGTAGCGGACCTCCGCCCGGGACTCGTCCAGGGACTTGCCCATCTCCGCGGTGATCAGCAGCGCGAACTCCTCGACGCGCTCCAGCAGGAGGTCGTGGGCGCGGCGCAGGATCTCGGCCCGGCGACGGGGAGGGACCGCCGCCCACTCGGCCTGGGCCGCGTGCGCGGCGTCGAGGGCGGCCGCCGCGTCGGCCGGCGTGGCGTCGGCCACCTCGCACAGCGGCCGGCCCGTGGCCGGATCGTGCACCGCGAACGTGGCGTCGTCCGCCGCGGGCCGCCACCGACCGGCGATGAGCAGCCCCTTCTCCACACGGCCGATGACGTCGTCCGGCGTGATCGTCTTCATGGAACCCTTCCTTCTGCGGTGCGCCGTCTGGCTGGTTCACCGGTGGCGCACGAAGGGCGGACCTCGTACGGGTGAACGGACCGCCCTTCGTGCGCCGCGTGGTGCGTCAGCGCAGCGCGGCGATCATGTCCTCGGCCAGTCGGGCGCTGGAGGCGGGGTTCTGGCCGGTGAAGAGGTTGCCGTCGATGATGTTGTGCTGCTGGTAGGCCGCCCCTTCGACGTGGACCCCGCCCAGTTCCCGCAGGCGGGAGGCGAGCAGCCACGGAGCGCCCTCGGCCGTGCCGAACATCCGCTCCTCCTCGTCGGTGAACGCCGTCATCCTGCGGCCGGCGAAGAGCCAGCCGCCGTCCTCGTCCCTGGCGCTCAGCAGCGCGGCCGGCCCGTGGCAGACCGCGCCGATGGGCTTGCCGTCCTTGTCCGCCTTCGCCAGCAGACGGCCCAGGTCGGCGTCCTGGAAGAGGTCGACGACCGGGCCGTGGCCGCCGGGCAGCACCACCGCGGCGTAGTCGTCGATGTCGATCTCGTCGAGCTTCAGCAGCGGGCCGAACTCCTTCAGCGCGTTCTGGGCGTGCGCCACGTGGCGACCGCACTCCTCCCCCGCGACCTCCGGGTCGGCGCTGTGCTCGTCCAGCGGCTGAAGCACTCCGCCCGGAGAAGCGAAGTCGACCGTGTAATCGGCCTCCACGAACTTCTCGTGCGGAGCGGCCAGTTCCTCCGCCCAGTAACCCGTCGGGTACTTCGATCCGTCGGTGCGCTCCCACACGTCGGCAGCCGACATGACGATTAGAACCTTGCCCTTACTCATACGAGTTCCTTCCCCATGGAAAACCGTCCGGAGCAAGCGGCGGCTTACTCCGGGAAAACCGTTGGTCCGGCATTACGCGATTGCGGCAGAGGACATAAGCGCGCCCCTGTCACTCGCCCTGAGGCCGTACATCCAGCATGGCTCTCCCCCGGCCCTCACGGACGCCCCTAGCAGGCCCTACGCGACAGCGGACGCGGAAGACTAGGACTGAGAGAGCCACGCGGGAATCACCCACGTCCGCGATACTGCTTGGCATGGCCAGAAACAACCGTGAGCTGGGGAACTTCCTGCGGAAAGCCCGCGGTCAAGTGGATCCCGAGCAGGCCGGCCTTCCGCCGGACAGCCGTCCACGGCGCGTTCCGGGCCTGCGCCGTGAAGAGGTCGCCCGCCTGGCCGGAGTATCGACCGACTATTACGCCCGGCTGGAGCAAGGACGCCCGGTCTCCCCTTCACCCGGTGTCGTGGACGCGCTCTGCCGCGCCCTGGGCCTCGACGAGGCGGGGCGCGCTTACCTGCACACCCTCGTCGGAGTGACGGACGCGCCGTCGCGGCGTCGCAACCGAAGCGTCCAGAGACTCCGCCCCGGTCTCCGCCAGTTCATCGACGCGCTCAACGGCGAACCGGTGCTGGTCCTCGGCCGCCGCAGCGACGTCCTGGGGGCAACCGGATGGCCAAGGCGCTGTTCACCGACTTCGACCAGATGCCCGTCCGCCACCGCAACTACGCGCGCTGGATGTTCCTCAGCGAGGAACCCCAGTCCTTGTTCGTCGACTGGGAGGACCAGGCACGGGCCGCGGTGGAGAGCCTGCGTCTGGAGGCGGGACGGGACCCGGACGATCAGGTCACGAACGAGCTCATCGCAGAGCTGCGCGAAAAGAGCGCCGAATTCGATCACTGGTGGGAGAAGCACCGGGTCCACCAGCGCACGCACGGCTCCAAACGCCTCCACCACACCCTGGTCGGTGAGCTGACGGTGCAGTACGAGACGTTGGTCCCGCCGGGAGACCCCGACACGACCCTCTTCGTCTACACCGCGGAGCCCGGCTCGTCGTCCAGGCAGGCACTCGACCTCCTGGCCATGTGGACCCTCACCGGCGCCGGAACACCCCAGCCCGGCTCAGCACAAGAACACGACTGACATAGAACGGCTCGTCACGGAGGAAGGGCCTGGGACCGATGGAGCCGAACGATCTCGTATGGCACGACGCGATCGGCCTCGCGAACCTGATCTCAGCGGGCACGGTGAGCGCCGTCGAGGTGGTGGCCGCCCATCTCGACCGGATCGAGGCGGTCGCAGACCGAGTGAACGCCTTCGTGACCGTTCTCGGTGAGCAGGCTCTGCACGCCGCGGCGCGACCGGCCCGCGGCCCGCTCAGCGGAGTCCCCTTCACGGTCAAGGACTCCTTCGACACCGCCGGGGCGCCCACCACCTGGGGGTCGAGGCTCTTCGCCGACCGGGTGCCCGAAACCGATGCCACCCCGGTGGCCCGCCTCCGGCAGGCCGGCGGCATCCTGCTGGCCAAGACGAACCTGCCGGAGATGTCCTACTGGACCGAGACGGACAACCGCCTGACCGGCAGGTCCCTGAACCCGTACGACCCGCAGCGCACTCCCGGGGGCTCCAGCGGCGGCGAGTCGGCGGCCATCGCGAGCGGCCTCTCGCCCCTCGGCATCGGGAGCGACGTCGCCATCTCCGTGCGCGGGCCCGCCGCCGACACAGGGATCGCCTCGATCAAACCCACCCACGGCCGGGTGCCGATGACCGGCCACTTTCCCACCGTGCCGCGCCGCTGGTGGCACGCCGGCCCGATGGCCCGCAGCGTGCGCGACCTGCGCTTGGCGCTCTCCCTCATGGAAGGGCCCGACGGCAGCGACCCCTACGCCGTGGCGCTGCCCACCGCGGGCCGCACCCGCGCCAGGCATCGGCTGCGCATCGGCTGGACCACCGCGGCGTTCGGCCCGGTCAGTCAACAGGTCGCCGCCACGGTCGCCGCGGCGGCCACGGCCCTGACCGAGCTCGGGCACGACGTCCGAGAGGCCGAGCTTCCATGGCTCGCCGAGCGAGACTGCACCCTGCTGTCGGCGACGCTGTTCCCCGCAGAGGTACGGCCCGCCCTGCGCACCGTCACCTCTGGCCGCGAGGCGGAGGTGCACCCGGTCATCGCGGCCACGCTGGAGTCCGCCGAGGTCCCGCTGGCCGACTACATCGCCGCCGAACACGAAGTGGAGCGACTGCGCACGCGATTCGCCGCATGGTTCGCCGACCACGACGTCCTGCTGTGCCCCGTGACGCCCGTTCCCGCGCCGCCTCACGGCCGCAGCCGCCTCGACGTGGACGGTGTCTCCCTGCCGGCCCGCGCGGTGATGCGCGCGACCGTACCGTTCAACCTGACCGGCCTGCCCGCCGTCGCGCTCCCGTTCGGCGCCACGCACGACGGCCTGCCTCTCGGCGTCCAGCTGGTCAGCCGATGGTGGGCCGAGTCCCTCCTCCTCGACCTCGCGGAACGCCTGGAGGAGGTCAGCCCCGTCCGTGGCCACCGACCCGCCTTCTGAGCCAGGGTCCACCGAGCCGACTCCAGTGGTCGTGTCAGGGCGACCGGCTGGAGGATGGGACCTGTCCCCTGGTCCCGCGCAGGCGCGTCAGTGCCGCTGTAGCTTCGCGAGCATCAGGGTCGGGTCGTTTCCGGCGAGGTTCGCGCCGTTGGTCACATAGACCCGGTTTCCTCGAACGATGACAGCTGTGGTCCCCTGCATGCCGTCATCGGCGTCCAGCAGGGTCTCGCGGGCGCCGCCGGCGTCCACGCGCACGAACTCGCTGCTCTGGTTGATCGCGGCGAGGATCTCGTTGCCCCGGCCGGTGAAGTCGAAGTCGTCGATGCCCTCCAGCCCGGTGGCCCGGACCTCGGCACGGCCGGAACCACCGTCCTTGGTCATCGGGATGCGGACGACGGTGCCGTGGTCGGAGTTGGACGCCCACACGGCGCCGTGGTGGATCTTCATGCCGTTGGCGCCGAAGAAGCCGGCGGGCGCCAGGGCCGGGTCCGCCGACCACACCGAGGCCCGGCCGCCGCTCAGCGGAGCCTGCCAGATGCGCCCGCCGGCGGAGTCGGTGACCAGGAAGCGGTGCCGCTCACCGTCGATGACCAGTGCGTTGGGGAACGAGTCGGCGGGCAGCGGCACGACGAGCCGGGGCTCACCGGACCGGCTCAGCCGCCAGATCCCGGTCAGGCCGCCCTGCCCGGAGGAGTAGAGGAAGTACACGGCGCCGCTGCCCGACCGGGCTACCCCGGTGACATCCGGGGCCCCGACGATCGGGGTAGTGGTGCCGCCGCCCGGAGGCAGCGGCATGGTGGCGAGTACCCGGACGGCCCCGTCCCGCGCGACCCGTACCACCTGGCGGGCGGGGATCATGCCGATGACCACGCTGCCGCCGGGCTCCAGCGCGATGCTCTCGGCGACCTGGCCCGCCGCCCGATCGAAGTGGGCGAGGACGCGCACGTCGCACAGGCGGCTGCCGGCAGCGCGGTCGGGACGGGCCGGGGCGGTGGCCGGGTCCGGGGCGGCGAGGGCCGCCGGGGCCGCGGCGAGCACGCCGAGCAGCGCGGCAAGGCCGAGCACGGCGGCGCGCCGCCGCAGCCCAGCGGGTCGCCCCGCTCCGGTGATCACGACGGAGGTCAGGGTTTGCGGGCGACGACGCTGTAGTGGGCGACCTGTTCGGGCGTGCCCCAGGGGCTGTTGATCTCCATACGCCACCTGGACGTCGAGACGATGCCGGGCTCCAGGATTTCCAGGCCCTCCACGAGCCGTTCCATCTGACGGCGGTCGCGTGCGCAGATGGGGAGGCCGCCGTCCTGCATGAACCGGTCCATGGCGTCCAGGACCCGGCGGCCGTGGAAGTCGGCGGTGTCGTGGACCAGGACGAAGTGGCTGCCGGGCGCGAGCGGCGCCAGGAGCCGCCGGACGATGGAGGTCGCTTCGTCGTCATCCACGATGTGCTGGAGGACGCCGATCAGCATGACGGCGACCGGTTCGGACAGGTCCAGCGTGCCGCGCGCGGCATGGAGCACGTTCTCGGGTTCGCGCAGGTCGGCGTCGACGTAGGCGGTACGCCCCTGCGGGGCGCTGGTGAGCAGCGCGCGGGCGTGCGCGAGGACGAGCGGGTCGTTGTCGACGTACACGATCTTCGCGTCGGGAGCGACGCGCTGCGCGACCTGGTGGGTGTTGTCCATCGTCGGAAGGCCGGTGCCGATATCGAGGAACTGGCGGACACCGGCGTCCCGCGCGAGGAATCGGACGGCACGGCCGATGAACGCCCGGTCCTGGCGTGCCAGCGCGACGATGTCGGGGTGGATGCGGGCGATGGCTTCGCCGACTTCGCGGTCCACCGGGTAGTGGTCTTTCCCGCCCAGCCAGTAGTTGGTGATGCGGGCCGAGCTCGGCACGGTCGTGTCGATCGCTGGCGGGTCGGCGCTGTCGGCCATGGGGGCGCTCCGATCCGGGCGGCTGGGTTCCCGATCTCCATCCTGTCCGCGCTGGCCGTTTCCGTGCGGCCGACGACCCCGATGGCCGACGTCGGCCGGTCCTGCACGTTCACAGGGGGGTATGTGGGCGGATTCCACCCAGAACGGAGCGCCGATCCGGCGAACGCGTTCGTTACGATCGTCGTCATGAGTGCGAGGAGAGAGCCGATCAGCCGCCGGGACCGTCCGGCGAAGCCCGCCCTGTCCCGCAGGTGGATCATCGAGACCGCGGTCCGGGTCATGCGGTCGGAGGGGCTGGAGAAGGTGACGATGCGCCGCCTGGCCCAGGAACTGGACACCGGCCCGGCGTCGCTGTACGTCTATGTCGCCAACACCGCCGAGGTGCACGCGGCGGTCCTGGACGCCCTGCTCGGCGAGGTCGACCTGACGGGCCGGGACGGCGGCGAGGGCTGGCGTGAGCGGCTCCGCGCGGTGATGCGGTCCTACACCCTGGTGCTGCTGGAGCATCCGCAGCTCGCACGGTCCGCACTGGTCGCCCGGCCGAGCGGGGAGAACTACCTGCGCCTGGTGAACCGCATCCTCGACCTGCTGTCGCGCAGCGGCGCCACGCCCGAGCAGGTCGCCTGGGGCGTGGACAAGCTGCTCCAGGACGCCACGGCCACCGCCGCCGAGCAGTCGACGCGGGACCGTGACCCGGCCGCCGAGGACGACTGGAGCGCCGCCGTACACGCGTTGGACGCCGCCGCGGACACGCACCCGGCGATCGCCGCGCACATGCCCGCCCTGGTCGGCGGCTCCCCGGAGGAGCGGCTTCGCTGGAGCTTCGACGTCCTGGTCAACGGGATCGTGGGAACGCCCGTCCCCGGCGCGCAGGGCTGAGGTCCGGGCCGGCTGCCCGTCCGCTGCCACCGGGTGCGGGACGCGCCGAAGCGAACACGTTCGTTGGGAATTTGTTCGGCACGAACGCGTTCGTTATGGTGAGGGTGACGTACGCACCCGGCCGACCGTTCCGGTGCGTCCGGTCCGTGCGCACAGATCCTCGCCGTTCCGCGCGGTCCCGGCGCCATTTCCGCCGGTGCCCGCAGACCGTTCCCGTCCCATCGGAGGCAATCATGAGCACCCATCACGTCCCGATCGCGATCATCGGAGCCGGGCTCGGCGGCCTGACCGCCGCCCGCGTCCTGCACGTCCACGGCATCGAGTCGGCGATCTTCGAGCTGGAGGACTCGCCGGCCGCCCGGACCCAGGGCGGAATGCTCGACATCCACGAGGAGAACGGGCAGCAGGCGCTGCACGCCGCCCGCCTCCACGACGGGTTCCGCAAGATCATCCATGCGGGCGGGCAGGCGATGCGCCTGCTCAGCCCCGACGCCACCGTGCTCGTCGACGAGCCGGACGACGATGCCCGAGGCCGCCCGGAGGTGGACCGGGGCGACCTGCGCGACCTGCTGCTCGGCTCGCTGCCCGCCGGCACCGTCCACTGGGGTCGGCGGGTCGCCCGCGCGCGGGCGCTCGGCGACGGCCGCCACGAGGTGGAGTTCGCCGACGGCGCGACCATCACCACCGACCTGCTGATCGGCGCGGACGGCGCCTGGTCCCGCGTCCGGCCGCTGGTCTCCGACGCCCGGCCCGCCTACACCGGCGTCTCCTTCGCCGAGACCGACCTGTTCGAGGCCGACGCCCGCCACCCGCGCAGCGCGGCGGTCGTCGGCGGCGGGTTCTTCATGGCCCTGGGCGACGAACGCGGCATCCTCGCGCACCGGGAGAGCGACGACAGCCTGCACGCCTACGCCGCGCTCAAGGTCGGCGAAGGCTGGCTGGACACGGTCGACTTCACCGACCCGGCCGCCGCCAAGGCCGCCATCCTCGCCCGTTTCGACGGCTGGTCCGAGGACCTGCGAGGTCTGATCGCCGACGCCGACACCATCGGCCCGCGCCGGATCCACGCCCTGCCCGTCGGGCACCGCTGGGACCGGGTGCCGGGCGTGACGCTGCTCGGCGACGCGGCGCACCTGATGTCCCCGTTCGCGGGAGAGGGCGCCAACCTGGCCATGCTCGACGGCGCCGAACTCGCCCTGGCCGTCGCCGCGCAGCCCGGCGACACCGAGGCCGCCCTGACCGCGTACGAGAAGACGCTCTTCCCGCGCAGCGCCGAGGTCGCCCTGGAGTCCGCCACCAGCCTGGACACGATGTTCGGCGAGCGAGCCATGCAGGACATGGTCGCCTTCTTCGCCTCGCACTCCGAGCCCGACACGGACCCGTCCTGACAAAGGAGTTGATGACGATGCCCGCTCCCCGTTCCGTCCCCGTGCGGCCCGGCCTCGACCTCGACGTGCGCGAGGCCGGCCGCGGCAGCCCGGTCCTGCTGCTGCACGGCGGCCCCGGCCCCGCCGGCGTCGCGCCCCTGGCGGACCACCTCGCGGCGACGCACACCGTCGTGGCGCCCACCCATCCGGGCTGGGACGGCACCGCGCGGCCCGACGACCTGGACTCCGTGCCCGGTCTCGCCGCCGCCTACCTGGACCTGCTCGACCACCTCGACCTCACCGGCGTGACGGTGATCGGCACGTCCTTCGGCGGCTGGGTCGCCACCCAGACCGCCCTGGACGACCGGCAGGGCCGGATCTCCCGGCTCGTCCTCATGGACGCCATCGGCCCCGCCGTGCCCGGGCACCCGGTCACCGCGCCCACCGGGCCACCGCCAGGAGCCCCCGCCCCTGCGGAGGCCCCGGGGCGCGGGCCGTCCCCCGCGTCGATGGCGGCCCTGCGCACCTACGCCGGTCCGGACCTGGCCGACCCCGACCTGCTGCCCCGCCTCGCCGCCGTCACCCATCCGGTGCTGGTGATCTGGGGCGGGAACGACACCGTCGCCACCCCCGAGTACGGCCGCGCGTACGCCGCCGCGTTCCCGCACTCGCGGTTCCACCTCATCCCCGGCGCGGGACACCTCCCCCTCCGTGAGGAGCCGGAGGCGGTCTTCGCCGCCCTCGACACCTTCCTCGCGTCCACCGACCGCTGACGACCCGTCCGACGGTCCCCCTCAAGCCATCGGAGGCATCATGACGAAGATCGGCATCATTCTCGGCAGCACCCGCACCGGACGAGCCGGCGAACGCGTCGCGCACTGGGTTCTGGAGCAGGCACGACAGCGCGGCGACGCGGACTACGAACTGATCGACCTCGCCGAGGTCGACCTGCCACAGATCGACGAACCGTTCCCGCCCGCCATGGGCCGCTACACCCACCCCTACACCCAGCAATGGGCCCGGACCGTCGCCGCCTACGACGGCTATGTGATCATCACCCCCGAGTACAACCGCTCCTTCCCCGGCGTGCTGAAGAACGCCCTCGACCGCGTCTACGCCGAATGGAACAACAAGGCCGTCGGTCTGGTCTCCTACGGCATGGACGGCGGAGTGCGCGCCGTCGAGGCCCTGCGTCCGGTCCTGGGCGCCCTGCAACTCGCCGACGTCGCCCCACAGGTCACCCTGAACATGCGCACCGACTTCGCCGACTTCGGCGCCAAGTTCACCCCCGGCGAGCACCAGGGCCCCGCCCTTGCGGCGATGCTCGACCAGCTCCTGCCATGGAGCAACGCCCTCGCCCAGACCCGAGCCAGCGCAACCCCAAGCCCCTCCTGAAACCCCTCACCCGCGTCGGCAGGCCAAGCCCCCCGACACCGCCCTTGATAACGCTCCGCAGTGTTGACCAGGCCGGCCGGCTTGTCCTTGGATCGAGGTCACCCGCAATCCCCAGGACCGCCCATCCCGGCGCCGATCACCCCACGACCAACCGTCAGGCCGTGCTCCCTTTCTGATGCCTTCCAGCCGCCCCCCCCGTCAGCGCGGATCGCTGTTTCGGTTGTGGATCGGGTCAGTCCGGGTGTTGTCGCGGTCCGGGTGTGGGGCGGTGGGGGCCGGTGAACTGGCGAACAGGTGGGCTGCGCTATGGGCGTCGTTGGTCTGGTTGAGCCACTGCTGGAGGACGTTGGCTAGGACTTGTTCACCGCTGTGGGCGAGTTCGGCGTTGCGGTCGGCCTGGGAGCGGCGGACCCAATAGCGCAGTGTGGTCTGGGGGCTCTTGTGGTTGGCGAAGACCATCACCTGGGCGAGTCCGGCCATGACTCCTTGTTCGCCGGATTGCTGGTAGAGGGCGTCCAGCATGTGGGTGATGCGGGAGGCGCGCCAGACATGCGGGGTCAGGTCGCGGCCGTCCACCCCGTCGGCGGTGGCGTGGCCGTTCAGCACGCCGGCGGCGCGGCCGAGGCTCTTGCTGATCCACAGGGCTCCGTGCCGGTCCAGCCGTCCGCCCTGGCTGTTGCGCAGCAGTGGGCCCTCGGTACGGCCGTCCAGATAGAGTTCGAGCAGGTCGGCGAGGAAGTGCGGGATCTCCAGGTCGCGGACCTCACCGCCCTTGCGGCGCACTCGCAGGAACGTGCGGCGGCCCTGGATGCGCAGATCGTTCGCATCGGCCCGGCAGATCTCGGTGACCCGTCCAGCCAGCACGTACAGCAGAACGATCAGGACCAGGTCGGCCAGCCGGCTCGCCTGGGCGGCGACCTTGGCGACCTCTTCCTTCTCCAGGATCGGGGTGGCTGTGGAGGCGTCGGCCTGGTCGATCCGGGGGCGTACGTCCTCGGTGACCGGGTTGCGCGGCGGCGGGTCCAGCACTCCGGCGGCGTAGCTGTACAGGCTGGACAGCGTGGCGACGTACCGGTTGATGGTGCGCGGCGCGATGCCGCGTTCGCTCATCCGCAGCCGCCACATCTCCAGGTGCGCGGTTGTCAATTGCCCGAACGCCCACTGCTGGTGGCCCAGTTCGCGGGCCAGCGGTGCCCACACCGCCAGCAGGTCGTCGCAGTAGCCGCGGCGGGTGGCGGTGGAACCGCGATGCGCCGAGGCCAGCCACCGGATCACCACCTGAAGGGTGTCCGGCTCGACCGCTTCGGCCAGCAGTTCCAGGCGGCGTCGGTAGCGGCGGGTCTTCGGGCCGTTCGGGGACGGCACCCAGCCGACGAAGCGGTCGCCGAGGTCGGCATCCAAGGTGCTGAGCGCATCGTGCAGCAGCGGCGGGATCTCGCGGGCCAGTTCGCCGTTCCCGCTCCCAGCGGCGAGGAGCCGTCCGGTCAGCATCCGTCCTCCGCGGGCCGTACGCCGGTCGTCCCGTCGATCATCCGCACCCGCAGGTCAACGCCTCCAGGACCTTCCAGGCCGAACGTCGGACGGCGCACCAGATGGCACCATCGCCATTGCGAGGTCCTCGTGGAGGACGGCCGCAGTATCTCGGGCCGGTGCGCGGCGAACGACGTCCCCGTTCGGGACATGGTGCCGGTCATGGCTGTGCAGAACCTCCGGTGAGCGCTGAGCAGGAACGAACGGGTGCAGGTCGACTGACTCGTTTCCGCGCGCCTTGCACGCACGTACGGACCGCCGCACCGATCGCGGAGCAAGTGGAGCGCGGAAGCAAGGCGTCCGGGCATCGCGGGAACTGCTCTTGATGCAGGGATGCTTGGCGTCCAGGTGAGCATCGTTATGAGGCGCGGCCACGGGCCCGCGCGCTCGCTTCGGTCCCCTTCGCGTCGGCAGGGCATCTCACGGTCACCTCCCCTCCCCTCCGAACGGAGACCATAGCAGACCGCTTAATAACCCTTAAGTGGTCTCAGGCCTTCCTCAACTATCCCATCAATTCGATCCAATCTTGATGTGATTGATTAATCTGATCGAATGCTAGGCTTGTGATCATGTCTGATGGCGATGAGAGGCCCGAACAGCCAGGTGGGGGCCGCGCAGCCGACGGCGCAGGTGAAGTACTGGCGAGCGTCCCCGGAACCCGGCAAGAGCCGGCCAGCGCCGTACTCGACCAGGCGCGGGAAGAGGGAGAAACCGGCCCCGGCTCCAAGTCGGCCGCGCGGCCGGACGCCGAGCGGGGCACATCGGCCTCGCAGGCTGATCCCGCCCCGTACGGCCGGTGCGGTTTCTGCGGCCGGGATCTGCCGCCCGGCTGAGGCGTGGGGGAAGCCGCTGAAGTACTGCCCGGCGCCCCGTACCTGTGCGGTTCAGGCCAGCAACGCCCGCCGTGACGCCCGCCGCCGCGCGAGCGCCGCGACCGAGCGGCGCCGGCAGGTCTTGGCCGACGAGGCCGGGCCTGCCCTGGACACGTTGGCCCGACTGCTCGCCGAGCACACCGAGCAGGCCCGGTCGCTCCAGGCCGCGTTGGATGCCGAAGACGGCTTGGAGCAGATCAACGCCGAACTGCTGGAGCGCGTCGCCGACGCCGAGCAACGCGCCGACGAGGCGGACCGGAAGGCCACCGAGGCCGCCGCCCGCCGGATCCGCGCGGCCGACCAGCGCGCCGAGACGGCGCTGGCCCTCGCTGAGGCCGCCGATGGGCGGGCCGCCGAGGCGCACCGGCTTGCCGATGAACGTGTCGCCAAGGCGCAGCGGGAGGCAGACGCGCGGGTCGCCGAGCACGACCTGGCCCGCGGCCGCGCCGAGCAGCAGGCCGCTCAGGCCGCCCGGGACGCCGAAACCGCCCGCGCCGGACAGCAGACCGCCGAACGCGGACTACACGCGGTCACAGCGGAACGCGACCGCCTCGCCCGAGACCACGCCAAGGACAAGGCCGCCCTGCAAGCCCGCGAGAGCGAACTCGCCGAGGCCAACGCCCGCGCCGAACGAGCCGAGGCAGCGCTCGCCGAGGTGCGTACCGCCGCCGAGGCCGCGGCACAGCAGGCCCGCGACGCGGCACAGACCGCCGCGTCCGAACTCGCCACCCTGCGTACGCAACTGCGGGCCACCCAACGCGAACTCGCCGCAACCACCGAACAAGCCGCCAACGACCGCGAACGTGCGGCCGCCGCCACTGCGGAGGCCAGCGCCGCTACCGCGGTTCTGGACACTGTTCGTGCCGACCTGGAAGCCCTGCGGCTCGACGCCGCCCAGCAACGCGAACGCGCCGCAGCCGAACAAGAACGCACCCGCGCGGCCCAACACCACGCCGCCCTACTGGAACGCGAACTCGCCGCCCTCCGCGGCACCCCTGACCCACCGGACGGCGCATCCGAAGCAAATTGACGTCGTCTCTTCGGGGGCCGTTTTCGACGGCGGTGACACACCGGCCGTGGTCGGCCCCCTGAGTAGGCCTGTCGTTAATGAAGCTGTCACCAGGTACACGCGAGTGAGTTGAGCCTGGTCAGTGCTGCGGGATGAGAGCGCGCCGGCATTTGCTGCCTGCTGGCCGTGCTCGCGGAGCATGCGCAGGACGATGGCGGGTGATGAGTGCTGGCCCTTCTTCTTTCCTTTGGTGATGACCAGGCAGGCGGCGATGTCGCGCAGGCTCATGTTCTGGTCTCGCAGGTGGAGGGCGTGCGACAGCATGGCGTCGTCGGTGCCGCTGGCTCCGCCGATGGTCTTGCCGCGGGTGCGGGCGGATTCGTGGCCTTCCAGGGTGCGGTCGCGGATGTACTCGCGTTCCATCCCCGACATGCCCGCTAGCACGATGAACACGATCCCGGACGGTTCGTGCGAGCCCTATGGCTCGACGCTCGGGCCGTTTGGTGGCGCGGGTGGAGATCTTCTCGTGGAAGATCCGGGTGACTCCTTCCTTCCGGAGCCGAGTCGAGCTGGGCGTCCAGGGATTGGCGGGCGGTTGAGGCGCGGGTGTGGCCGATCCGCAGGCGCCCGGCCGGTTCGGTACCGGCGGCCGCAGGGCACGGCGGTTCGACCCGGACCATGCCGGGCTTGCGCACGGCGGGGTGGGAACGCCCAGGGCCTTGGCCAAGGGACGGCACGAGCTGGAACCGTGCGGTGTGGTGCTGGACGGCCACCTTGCCCTTGCCGGTGCGGCCCGGCGATACGGGCGGGGCGGCGCAGGTGGACATGGGGCAGACGTGGGGTTTCACGCGAGTGGAGTCGGCATCGTTCAACCGCGAGCGGAACATGTGAGCGTTTCGCGTATCCACTCGTATGGAGCAACCCGTGAAACGGTGCTCGTCCTGGAGGGTTTCCGCCGGGCGAGGTGTTTCATAGGTCCTCGCCTGTGAAACAAGCAGCCACGGATCGTGCCCTCGCCGCCGGGCTGTTCAGAAGCTGTGGTCAGCAGCGGTGGCTGTCGAGTTCGGCCGACAGTTCGGCGGTGAACTGTTCGGCGTCGGTGAGGCGAGCGCGGATCTTGGCGGTGCGTTCCTGGACCAAATGGTGGTAGTCGGCCAGCCGGTCGAGCAGGCCGGCGCGTTCGGTGCCGGAGGTGTCGGGGGCGCTGAGCCGGTCGAGGATCTCCAGCAGGTCGCGCATTTCCTCCAGGCTGAAGTCGAGGGGTTTCATCCGCATGATGACCCGGAGGCGGGCGACGTCGTCGTCGGTGTAGAGGCGGAATCCGCCCGATGAGCGGGCGGTGGGCGGGGCCAGTCCGACCTCGCCGTAGTAGCGGATGGTGCGCAGGCTCAGGCCGGTCTGTTCGGCGACCTCGCCGATCTGCATCCGCACCTGCCCCATTGCGCCCCCTTTCAGCGGGAACATCTTAGGGCCGAGAGGAGCGCGGTCCTGTTCGCCGATCAATGGCTTGCGGTCAGCTCGCCGGACAGGGTGCCGTGCATGTGGGCGCTGGGCTGGTTGAGGCCGATGATCTCGACGGTCTTGCCGCGTTGGGCGTACTTGGCGGTGACGGCGTCCAGGGTGGCGACGCTGGAGGCGTCCCAGATGTGGGCGTCGGTCAGGTCGATGACGACGTGGCCGGGGTCGCCGGCGTAGTCGAACTGGGTGACCAGGTCGTTGCTGGAGGCGAAGAAGAGTTCGCCGGTGACCGCGTAGACGGCTTGGCCGCCGTCGGGGTCGACCACGGCCGAGACGTTCACCAGCCGCGACACCCGCCGCGCGAAGATGACCATGGCGGTGATGGAGCCGACGACCACGCCGATGGCCAGGTTGTGCGTGGCGACCACCGCGGCCACGGTGATCACCATCACGGACGTCTCGCCGAGCGGCATGCGGCGCAGGGTGGCGGGCCGGATCGAGTGCCAGTCGAAGGTGCCGACCGAGACCAGGATCATGACGGCGACCAGCGCGGCCATGGGGATGTCGGAGACGATCGGGCCGAAGACGATACAGCCGACCATCAGGAACACCCCGGCCAGGAAGGTGGAGATCCGGGTGAGGGCGCCGTTCTTGACGTTGATCATCGTTTGGCCGATCATCGCGCAGCCGCCCATGCCGCCGAAGAAGCCGGTGACGATGTTGGCGATGCCCTGCCCGATGGACTCGCGGGTCTTGCCCGAGTGGGTGTCGGTGAGGTCGTCCACCAGTTTGGCGGTCATCAGCGACTCCATCAGGCCGACGAGCGCGAGCGCCAGGGCGTAGGGCGCGATGAGGGTGAGGGTGTCGAGGGTGAACGGCACGTCCGGCAGGCCCGGGGTGGGCAGTGAGGACGGCAGGGCGCCCTTGTCGCCGACCGTGGGCACGGCGATCCCGGCGGCCAGGGTGATGGTGGTGAGGATGACGATCGACACCAGCGGCGCCGGGACGGCCCTGGTGAGGCGCGGGAACAGCACCATGAGCGTCAGTCCGGCGGCGACCAGCGGGTAGACCGGCCAGGGCACGTCCCGCAGTTCGGGTACCTGCGCCATGAAGATCAGGATGGCCAGCGCGTTGATGAAGCCGACCATCACCGACCGGGGCACGAACCGCATCAGCCGCGCCACGCCCAGCGCCCCGAGCAGCACCTGGAACACGCCGCCGAGGATGACCGCGGCGATCAGGTACCCGAGGCCGTGCTCGCGGGTCAGCGGCGCGACGACCAGGGCGATCGCACCGGTGGCGGCGGAGATCATCGCGGGTCGCCCGCCGACGATGGCGATGGTGACGGCCATGGTGAACGAGGCGGACAGCCCGACGGTCGGATCCACCCCGGCGATGATCGAGAACGAGATCGCCTCGGGGATCAGCGCGAGCGCGACCACCAGCCCGGCCAGTACCTCGGTGCGCAGCAGCCGAGGCGTGATCGGGATCCCGGACGCCACGTGGCGGGACAGCACGACAGGCAGAGACAAGACACTCCAGACACAGGGAACCAGGGCGCGCCGGTCAGCGGCACACCCCAAGGCGGCAGGCAACGGGGACGACAGCGTCCAGATCGCCGGGTCGTCTGCCGGAAGGTCCACCCCGCGTGACCGTGGCCGGCGGCGGACCGTCGAACGATCTCTACTCTAACGTGACGGAAGAGTTGGATGCGAGGCGGAGACCACGCCTGCGTGGGGGATCTGGTGGCCACGATCCTGGCGGAGGAGGACGGTCTGCCCGTCGCCTTGACGCACCGGGACCTGGACAAGCCCGTCATCCACCGCGGCCGCGACGCCGCGCCGACCCTGCCGCCCGCGCCGTCCGCGCCGTCCGCGCCGAGCACGCCGCAGGTGGAGTTGCGGTCGTGGGAGACGCCGTACCCGGCGTACGCGCCAGTGGACATCACCCCGCCCGAGCTGCGCCCCGGCGCGGGCCTGGACGCCTCCGTGCACGCGGGCTGGGCCGAGCCGTGCATCGCCCCGGCCGCGCTGCCCGACCTGCCCACGCGCCGCGCGAACGCGCTCATCCCGTTCCCCGTCGACGCCGACGGGTGGCCGCTCAACCCGACCGGACGCACAGGGTGGATCGGCCGTGATCTGGCCGGTGGGGCGAGAACGCACCGAACGCCACACCCTCAACCATGCCAATCTAACGATCTCGGAGCCGTCGGGCTCGACCTCCCCACACGCCAGAGATCCTTGGCGCGGGTCCTTAGTGCCTGTGTCACAACCCGGGCTGCCAGCCCCGGGGTGGTGATTCAGTCCGCCGGCTCCGACAGGTTCAGGGCCGCAACGAATGCCGGGAAGGTCGGCGCGACGACGCGCCATCCCACAAACCCCCGACTTCCTTGGTGGAGGTCGACCATCTCCTCGCCGAAGACGACCACCTGAGGGTCCTCCGCGTCGGTGCGATAGTCCAGCGCGATCGCGATGCAGTCGGAGTATCGGGCTCCGCCGACCAGGAGAGCGCGGTCGAGGTCGAGCCAGGGCAACTCGACGGGCTCGGGCTGAGCGCCTCTCCGGGCCACCCAGAACATCCGCGCGAGTTCGCCGTCCTCAGTTTCGCGGGAGAGCCCTGCCGTTTCCCTCTCCATCTGGTCGATCGTCATGAACAACTGCACTGGCTCGTCCCTCCAGGGCACGACCCTGTCGAGTGCCTGCTCGCTGGGGTGACGCCAACGTCCATCGCCCAGCATCTCCACCAGCAGGGCCGGCACCACAAGTCCCCGAAGACGCATCGGCGACTGAGGTCTCGGGTGGTCCACGAAGAGGAGCCTGCCATGCCATCCATCACCGCGGCCAGTTACGGGCTTCCAACCCGCGTCAGGGCGACGAACTCACGACCCTTCGATACGCGATGGCGTCAGTAGCGCCCTGGGGTGAATGATCTTCGGTGAGTTGTGTGTGGAGACGGCCGAGCCCCGCCGTCCATGACGGCGGGGCTCTTCGGGGTGAGTGGTTCGGTCTTGCTCGGGTGGTTTGTATCCGCTGAGGAAGTCGGTGTCGTCCAGGTCTTTGAGGAAGCCTAGGACGTCGTGAAGGGTTTCGGTGGCACGGTGTGCGGTGTGCTCGGCCTGGTCGACGGCGCCGTGGACGGCATGGGCGTGGGCGGCGAGCAACCGCCATAGCGCGGCTGCGGTTCCGGTCGCGGCCCAGGCCAGGGTGCCGGGCTCGGCGCGACCGTTCATGACGTGCCGGAGCCGGTCGGCGTGCCAGAGCCACCAGCCTGCCTGCACGCATCCGTTCTGGCCGGTCGGGTCGACCATCTGCGCGACGGTCTCGGCCGCGATCGGGGCCGCGTCACTCTGCCCGGCTTTGGCTGCTTCGGTGGTCGCGTTCATGGCCTGGGTCTCGGCGCAGCCGAGTGCGATCGCGGCGGCCTTCAGCCGTCCGGCCGGTGTGTCGTCGACCATCGTGTCCACCGATGCCAGCTCGGTGAGACCGACGGTACTGCTTGGGCCAGCGCGAGGCCGTCCACCGATACTCCTTGATCGAGTGGAAGCCCATCCCGATGTCGTCGGCGAACCGCTGCAGCGACCGGGTCACGCCCCATGCCTCGTCGCTGGTCCCGCCCGAGCCGGCCGCCGTCATCGGCTCGATCTCCAGCGCCCGGTCACCGATCCCGAACTGCGCAGCGGTCGCTGCAGTGACCAGCTCCCGCGCCTCGGCCACCAACTGCTCGTATCGGTCGGCGCTCACCTGCCCTACCTTGCTAGCAGGGACGTCCATCCCTGCTCCCTTCACGGGGTTCCCGGACCGCCCGGAAACGCTTGACCGTGAGTGTGTGCTTGATCGCGACAAGTAACAACAGGCTGGATATAGGACCGTTTCCCCCAGGTCAGACCGGGGCGTTCGAGGATCATTCAACCGTTCGCAACTCCGTCACGGTGACGCCGCGGCGAACGGCTAACCGCGATCTCCAGGCCCGGGTGCGGCACGCCGGACTGCAATAGATCGCGCTGCTCTGCCGCTCAGCACCGATCACCCATTCGGTTCCGCACTCCGGACACCGCGCCCGTGACTCCGGCGAGACGTCCAACAGCTTCGCCACCACTTCCCGACTACTGCGCACCCACCGCCAGTGCCGCGCCCGACAAGCCGAACTGCGGTACCTCGCATCAGCTCGCATCCACCCCGGCAAGTCCCGCCCGCAACTCGGACAACACCGCAGCCCACCAGCCCGTTCGCCACGTCCCGCGCCTGCCGCATGCACCATCGCCAACTCACCGGTCCAAGGCGCGGCACCCCCCATCCATGCAAGCACCACCGGCACGACCCAGCCAGCCCCAACACCCTCGCCAGACCGGTCACCTATCGCTTGCCGGCAACGCATCCAAGGTGCGATTCGCGATGGTTCGGGTTGTGACACAGGCACTTATCGCCGTATTACGGTGAACACCTGGCCGGTGCTGCCGTCACACGGCATCTGGAACAGTGGCGCACCGTCTCACAGAGTGTTCTCAGGGAATCCAAGACATAGCCCGTTGCGGACTACACGAATGGTGTAGCCGGGCCTGGGGCTGCTAACAGGTGTGAAAGAGAAGTCCTCTGCGCCCTTGTTCTCATCTCCGCAGTGATCGTTGAAAACATAGGCTCCGGGGGTCTCGCGTGCCTCGGAGATGCCCATGCAGCCCCGCCCGAACCCAGGGTGTTCGATGATGACGCGGTAGCGGGCGGATGCCTGTCGCTCCAGGGCCATTGGCGGGAACACCCGGGCGCACGAGGTCTGTAGGACGAGACCGCTGTTGGCGCCTCGACGCTCGGAGAGGCACAAACCCGAATGCGCTGCGCGAATGCGGTACGGTCCCGCGACGGGCAGGCTCGGTGCCGGCGAGCGAGGCGAGGATTCGACGGAGGACGGGTCGTACGCCAGGCGGGCTTTCTGGCCGGAGGCCGCCCCAGGGTGAGGGGTGCTGGCTGTCGCGGTCAACATTAACGCGGCGCCCACCGTGCAGCATCCGGCGATCGAGGCCATACGGTGAGCAGCGGACGGTCGGCGCTGATCGGGGGTTCGGCCGCTCGGAGGAATGGTCGTCGAATCGGCCTGCGGGCGGGGACGACCGGTGGGCGGGGCCTTCTCGCCAGCAGAGCCCGCGCCATTCCCGTTGGCCGCTTCCCCCGCCAACGAGGGTGCGGCATCGCTCATCGCGATCCGGCGGCGCGCCAAGACCCAGGGTTCGAGGTCCTCCTCGGTGCCTCCACAGGCGCGGGCGAATGACCGGACCTGTCCTTCTCGTGGCAGCCGAGGGCGAGCGGGGTTGAGCATGTCGGCGATGGTCGCGGCGGGCAGAACATCTCCGGCGGCCTGGACCCTCCGCTCCAATTCACGGTACGAGAATCCCGACCATGCCTTCAGTCGTCGCAGGTCGTTCTTGAAATCAGAGACGTCCTGCGGGCAGCGGGGAGAAGGAAAAGAATCCTCAGATCCCATGGCAGTTCTTTCCGTCAGGGAATGACTCGAAGCACGTGCGGAACACTGCGCATCCTACCTGCGAGCTGCCCTTGATGGCCTGCGCCCGCATGGCCGCTCACACACGGTGGACTTCCCTGGCGCTGGGTCGTCACAGCCGCCCGCACTGGATTGTGACCTGCGAAAATACGTTCTCGGACAAGGTCGGTCAGGGGCCTACACGGCGAACCCTTCCCGTTCGTTCGCCCGGCGGTGAGGCTCGGGGCACCGACTCGGCAAGGAAACCGGGCAGACGAGCGCCAAAGGAGCCAATGGAATCTTCCAGAACGAGAGCCGTGATATCAACTTCACTTACCGCCACGGCGTTGTTCATGCCGGGAGGCGCTCCGTCCGCCTCAGCGAATGCCACCAACTGCTTCGTCCACATGTATCCGCGGCAGCATCGTCTACAGCGGCGGCATCAAACGCGACTCCAAGGAGCTCCTGGAGGCGGAAGTGGACCTGCTCATGGACGGGTCCGCGGTGGCGGGGCACGATAGCCAACTGCTTCAGCGCGTCTTCCTGCTGGGCTACCGGGTTCTACCCGAACCGTGCCGGAAATCAACGCTGGTGCACACGGTTCGTCGCGACAAGTGTGGCGTTCGCGCAGCGATGCGAGGGCAGGGCTGGTAGGTGCGGACATCGGTCAGTGGCGGATACCTACCGGGACTGCTCAGGAACGTCGACCTGTTCCGACTTGAGACTTCATCCGAACAGAACGGGAGACCAGGCCTGGTGCGCGGTCGTCTCGGGCTTGGTCATCGACACCGCACGCAAGTGCGAGGCCAAGGGCTGGTGAACCATCCCGGCACCACGCCGGACACGTCACCTCATGCGGAGCCATTTATGCCGTTCACTGGCTCAAGGGCACACTGGTCGCCGTCGCCTTCGCCTTCGTCCCGTGCCGGACGCGGTGACGCTGCCGCGCCCCGCTGCCACCGCAGGGGCCCGCCGCGCGCGCTGTGGCGGGTGCGGGGGGCGGGCGTTCGGGCCCGCGATCGCCACTCCCGTCCGCGGAGTGCGCTGTTTCACACACCCCTATTGAGGTGCGCGAATATCGCTCCGTACGAACCCGTACGTTCTCGAACAGTCGGGAATCTTGTCGGCCGCGCAGCCGCGACTGAGCCTCATTACTGGCAGCG
Organism: Actinomadura sp. J1-007; assembly: GCF_009793335.1. Classification (GTDB taxonomy): domain Bacteria; phylum Actinomycetota; class Actinomycetes; order Streptosporangiales; family Streptosporangiaceae; genus Spirillospora; species Spirillospora yumaensis. The sequence continues at coordinate 116,191 of NZ_WING01000003.1, forward strand.
CAACTCCAAGCGCAGCGCCATCGAAGGCACCACCGGACGAATGGAGTCTGTATGCGCACCCAACGCACCAAGGCCGCAGGGATCGCCCTTGCCCTGGCCGCGGCCGGGACCGTCAGCTTGGCTGCGGCCCCCGTCGCTGTTGCGGCAGAGAGCAAGGCCGCCACTCCCGACTGCTACTCCACCAAGGGGCGGACGTGGGGCCGCGGCCACTGCACCACACGCGGCAACTACCTGTGGAAGGTCGAGGTGTGGTGCACGCTGGGCGCCTCGAACTCGAGCGGCACGATGAGAGGACTGGGCTCCTCCCCCTACGTCTACTGCCCGTGGGGCAGGGTCAACGCCGTGTCCATCACGCATCTGTCGTAGGAAGGACGGTCCGCCCCTGCGGCAAGCAGGGGCGGACCGCACCGGACGGCCGCACCTCGCTCGCGGTCGCACACCAAAACTTCCGGCTGGCCCGTCCTCTTCTGCATCGGCGGCACCCACCACGGAATGCTGATCTACCGCTGATCCGACTTGAAGTACCGGCCCGCGAACAGAAGACACGGCCAGACCGACCCCTGAGCCAGACCAACCCGGGCGCCGACGGGACACCGCGACGCCCCCGCCGGGCAAGGCATCGACGCCGTCCGTCCCATCCGCGACCAGATCCGCACCCGCATCGAAAAGTTCGCCATCGAACTCACCGGCTGACCCCGACTCGCCGACCGCCAAGGGGACCTGCCGCGCGAGACGCAGACGCCCGGGCCCGCCGGGCGAGCGCGCCGGACTCGAACTGCGGCAAACTGCGCAGCCCCAAACGCCAGCACGACCCAGAGCAGGGAAATGACCAGCGCGGCGATCGCCACGTTGTCCTCCGAGTTCGTTGAGGGGAAAGCAGGTCAAGGGACGCGATCAGGAGCAGCAGACGCACCCGGGCGGGCAGGACAGGCAGTCGGCGTCGGCGCCGGTGGCCGCCGCGGCGGCGGTGGACCCGGCCGCGGCGGGGACGGCGCAGCAGGTGTCGCCGCGCCAGGCTTCGCGCCCTTCCTTGACCGCGACGGCGGCGATGACCAGCGCTGCGACCGGGTCGGCCCAGGTCCAGCCGAACAGGCTGTTGACCGCCAGGCCGACCAGCAGCACGCCCGACAGGTAGGTGCACAGCAGGGTCTGCTTGGAGTCGGCGACCGCGCTGGCCGAGCCCAGCTCGCGGCCCGCCCGCCGCTGCGCGTGCGAGAGGAACGGCATGATCACCAGGCTGAGCGCGGCCAGCACCAGGCCGGGGGTGGAGTGTCCGGCCTCGCCCCCGCCGACCAGCGCTCGGACCGAGTCGGCGGCCACGTAGGCGGCGAGCGCGAAGAACGAGACCGCGATGATCCGCAGCGCCCGCTTCTCGCGCCGCTCGACCAGCTCGGGGTCCGGGCCGAGAACTGCCAGGCGACCGCGGCCGCGGAGGCGACCTCGATCACCGAGTCCAGGCCGAACGCCACCAACGCGCCCGAGGACGCCACCGTCCCGACGCTGATCGCGACGCCGGCCTCGCCCAGGTTGTAGGCGATGGTGGCGGCCACCAGCAGGCGCACCCGGCGGGCCAGTACCGCCCGGCGCCGCGGCGAGGGCCCCAGCGACAGGGCCGTCATGACCGCCCCGCCCCCGCGGTCTGCGGTGCGCAGGCCCCGACCTGGCCGGTGCCGGTGGCGCCGTAGGTGGGGCACAGCGCCACGGCGCGGCCGGTCGCGGCCAGCAGGTGCTCGGCCGCGCGCAGCAGATCCAGCAGTTCAGGGGCGGCGATGAAGTAGAACGACTGACGGCCCTCGGCGCGGTAGGCGACCAGCTTGCAGCCGCGCAGGCAGCCCAGATGCTTGGACACCGTCGACTGCGCCAGCCCCAGCTCGCGGGTCAGGTCCACCACCCGCGCCTCCCCCCGCGCCAGCCGCTGCACGATCGACAGCCGCACCGGATCGGCCAGCGAGTGGAACAACGCCGCCGCCGGCGCCAGCCCGTCCAACGAAGTCATTCCACAATCAGAATCAATCGCCATATCGTGATGATATGCCGGGATGGGGATTAGTCGTCAAGGGTGGGGCGTGCCGCCGGCCCTCCGGGAGAAGTACCTCTCCAGCTTCACCCGCGAGGGGTCTCGTGGAACGACTCGTACCGGCCGGGAGGGAGAGTTCGGCCGTCAGAAGCGGCGGACGAATCTCCCCCTCCTTTCCCACGCGGTCGGTCCGGCGACGGCTGCTACATGGCGTGCTCCCAACTGCCGCGCGTGTCGACGTCCGCCGCGTCCGCCAGCGCCTCCAGCTCTGCGATCTCCTCGTCGGCGAGCTCGATGCCGCGAGCTCGGACCAGCCCGTCGATGTAACTCGCCTTCGTGACCCCGATGATCGGGGTGGCCCCCTTGGCGATGGCCCAGGCGGTGGCGACGTCGGCGGCGGACGCGCCTCGGTCCTCGCCGATCGCCCGCATCCTGTCCGTCAGCGTCTGAAGCTGGGGCAGGATGCCGTTGTAGACGGCCGCCCGGCTGCTGCCCTCCGGCAACGGATGGGCCGGGCTGTACCTGCCGGTCAGCGCCCCTTGCTCAAGGACCATGTAGGAGAAGAACCGCACGTCGTGCTCGCGGCAGTGGTCGAGAATGCCCGCGCGCTCAGAGCTCCGGTACAGGAGGCTGTAGTGGTTCTGGACCGCCTCCACACGGAAGCCGGCCTCGCCGAGGATCTGATCGGCGAGAGCGATCTCTTTCAGGTTGTGGTTCGAGACGCCGACATGCTTGATCCTGCCGCTTTCCAGCAGCGGAATCAGAAGCGGCGTCCAACGGGCCACGTCGGCGGGGTTGTGGATCCAGTACAGATCTACGTAGTCGGTGCCCATCCGGTCGAGGCTCTGCTCCAGCATGTCCGCGACCGGATCGTCGCCGTCGCCCGCGATCTGCGGGGTGAACTTCGTCGACAGCTGGTACTCGCTCCGGTCGTAGCCCTTCAGCGCCTGAGCGAGCACCGTCTCCGAGTGGCCCATGCCGTACACCACCGCGGTGTCCCACAGGGTGAAGCCGTTCGATTGCGCTTTCTCGACGACCTCTCGCAGGCCGGGCGCGGTCAGCTGACTGCCGAAATAGCCGTCGCCCAGCTCGCCGCTGTCTCCCCAGGCCCACGTGCCCAGCGCCACCGCCGGAGCTGTCAGCGTCTTGCTCGTCATGTCCCCTACCTCCATTGCATGTTCTTCGGCCGTGGCGCCTTGTGGTGAACGCCCCGGTCGGCCGCGGCGTCAACCGGCTCGGCAGGCGCAGTGTCGGCATCGCCGTCAGCGGTGCCTTGACGATCACCCCGACCGCGAAGACGGTGCGCCGGCCCTGCTGCGGCTCGCCAGGGCCGTCGATAACGTCCCGCAGTCGTGCTCATTTCTCATCACCACTCGGATCGTTCGATCCCAGGAGACCGCGATCGCCGCCACCGGAGAAGGTCGCGCTTATGGGGGTATGACCTCGACCCCCCTCGCGCTGGGACCAGCGGATACCGTGAATGACATGGATCAGCAGCCCGGACACCGCGACGAGATCCGGCACTTCCTCGCCAGCCGGCGCGCCAAGATCACCCCGGCGCAGGTCGGACTGCCGACCAGCGCCCGGCGCAGGGTCGCCGGGCTGCGGCGCGAGGAGGTCGCCGTCCTCGCCGGCGTGAGCACGGAGTGGTACACGCGGCTGGAGAAGGGCCACATCGGCGGCGTGTCCGAAGACGTCCTTGACGCGGTCGCTCGCGCCCTGCGACTGGACCACGACGAACGCACCTATCTGTTCGACCTGGCCCGGTCATCGCGGCCCGCGAGCCGTACGCCGTCGCGTCGCAGGGACGTCGAGGTCCCGCCCCAGGTCCAGTGGCTGCTCGACTCCATGACGATGTCCTCGGCGTTCGTACGCAACGGCCGCACAGACGTCGTCGCCAGCAACTCCCTGGCCCGAGCCCTGTACGCGCCGATGTTCGACAGCGCCACCACCGACCAGCGCGGCCGCCCCAACATCGCCCGCTACGTCTTCCTCGACCCCGGCGCACCTGACTTCTTCGTCGACTGGGACGCCGCCGGCAATGCCACCGCCGCCCTGCTGCGCGCCGAGGCCGGGCGCGAGCCCCGCGACCGGGCCCTGCGCGAACTCGTCGGCGAGCTGTCCACCCTCAGCCCCGAGTTCCGCGGCCTGTGGGCCGCGCACGACGTCCTGATCCGCCACGACGGCATCAAACGGCTCCAGCACCCCGACGTCGGCCACCTGGAACTGACCTTCCAGTCCCTCGACCTGCCCCTCCCCGGCCGAGCCGTGCACGACCTGATCACATACACCGCCGAACCCGGCACCGCATCCGAAGACCGGCTCAAACTCCTCGCCAGCTGGGCGGCCACGACGCAATCTCGGGCAGCAGAGTCCACCCGCGACTCCCCTCGGCCCGGGTCGCTCTGATCCGTCGCGGTCCCCCCCGGGCGAGGGTGTTCAAGGGCCCGTAGCCGGCGTCAGCGCTGATCCGCCAGCCGTTCTGGTCAGGCAGGTCACCCAGAGCGGGTCGGTAGAAGATCCCAAGTTGCAGCGGAACTGGAAACGATCTGGGGCGAACTGCTCGGGCCGGAGCCGGGCCCCGTCCCCGACGACATCGGCTTCCTGCGCGGGGCGGGGACTCGGTGCTGGCCGTGCGGATGTCAGCGCTACTCCGCAAACGGCTCGCGGTCGAACTGGCGCCGGCGGACGTGACGGTGGAAAGCACCCTGGCGGAGCTGCCGGCGCTGGTGGCGTGGCGGTCGGACGGACCTGCGCGGGCGCTGCCGGTCGACATCGAGCGCCGCGCCGCCCTGGACGCCCGTTCCCCTGCTGCCGTTGCAGCAGGGCATGTGGGAGCTTGTCGTAGTACCCGGCGCACTTCTACGCCGACGTGGCGCTCACCGGAACGGACCGAGGAAGAGGCCGCAGCAGCGCTGCGGGACGCGCTGCGGCGGCTCGCACTCCACCCGTGCTGCGCACCCGGGTCATTCGGGACGGCATGCAGCGCGTGCCGCCGCCCGACGCACCCGGCACCGTTCCGCGGTTCGGCGTGCCGGCCTGCGCGAGGCGGACGAGACCGAGGTGGACGCCACGATGCAGGCTGTACGGGCCGAGATGAGCACCACCGGGACCGATCCGCTCACCGGTCCCGGGATCGACGTGCGTCTCAGCCTGCTGCCGGGCGGGCGCGGACGGCTGCACACCGCAATAAGCAGGGTCACCCTGGGCGACTGGTCGGCGACGCTGTTGAACCGCGAGCTGCTGGCCTTCGCCGCAGACTGAAACGCGGTGTCTGCACCGCTCGACGCGGACCTCGGCGACTACGTCGTCGCGCAGGAGAGGCTGCGGGAGTCGGAGGCGTGGCGCGCGGCCCGGAATCAATTGTCGGACACGGCCGTGGCTGTGAAATGGAAGTCTCGATGGACGGGCTTGCCGTTGTCGTCGCCCGTGCTGACGACGGCGTGCGTGGTGGCGACCTCGACGACATGAGCGTTGGCGCGCGGCCGGTACGGGCCGAAGATGGTGGCTACGACGATGGGCAGTTCGAGGAACGCGGTACTGAACGTGACCTTGAATGTGCCCTTGTTGGTGGCAGGGTCGATCTTGGCCACCGTGAAGCCGTTGCCCGCGACCCGGTGGCCCTGCCTGTTGACGCTGCCGCGCACGACGGTGGGACCCCGCCCGCCGGGCTGAAGGTACAGGAGATACCCGCCCTCGCTGCCCAGGAAGATCCGCGCCGATCCTTCTAGCCCAACGAGTTCGACCTTCCTGCCCTTGCTGCTCTCGACGACGACTCTTACATGCTCTAGGCACCAGTCGTCCTCACCGGGGTCGCTCGCGTTGGGTATGGGATAGAAACGGATGTACACGGGATAGGAGTGGACGTCCGCCATCGTGCGAGTCGTCGGGTCGTTGGCCGCAGCGGATGTGACAGTGGCGCCCTGGCCGAAGACGAACGTCTCGGTCGAGCCGGCTTCCAGCGTGCTTCCTTCGCGGCGGGAACAGCGCAGTTCACGGCCCGCAAGGCCGAGAAAGACCCGACTGCCGTGCGCTGTCTGGGGCTCGACGCGGTCGAGTATCTTGGCGGCGTCCTCCTTCTTGCTCGTCCGGAGTGCGACGGTCACTTTTTTGATCATTTTTGTCATGTGCTGGCCCCTTTCTGGCGCTCGTCACCGCCGGCGGCGGGCGTAGCCCTTCAATTCGGCACCCGCAAGCCGGATCGGATTGGCTGGAAACTCGCTAACTAACCACACCTGACTCAGTAAGTAGTGTCACCTGTAACAAGATCCATTGCAGCCGTTAGAACGACCACAAGCGGTCACGAGGCATCTACCGGACTGGGTTGATGATGAATGCTGAATAGGCTGCACGCGAAAAGCGCCTGTTGAACTGCCACGGGCCCTTTCCATCCTGCGGCGACGGACCGTTGGTCGCAGTCCCCGAGGGCTGGGCGGGGCGTTCGCGCGATGTGCTTGTGACTGTGGTGCGGTCTGGGGCTCGCGTTCGCGGACCTCGTCGGAGTGTGGTTCGTGTCGCCGTATGTCTACGACAACCGCGACGGGCCTGTACGAGCAGTTGGCCGCTGGTCGGGCAACGAGTGGTCTCAGGATGTTCGGCTAGTGCGGGGAGCAGCCAGCCAGCGTGGCCGCCGACAGCCGACCGCGCTGGCGCAGCAGCAGCACCAGTGAGCCCAGCCGATCGGCGTGCTTCCGAGAACTCTACGGAATACACGACACAGGATGTCGTGATTCGTTGGGACGCTTAACGGAGTGATCTTTCAGCTTCCCTGAGCGGTCACTCCATACGGTCTGGGCGCGCAGGTAGTTCCCGCAGGCCGAACGTCGGTGGTCTAGCGCTGCCTGGTTCGGGCGCCTGTCGGTGTCCGCTTCTGCGATCCCAGTCGTTATTCACCTACACAAAGGAGTATCAGATGGCGTCTCAGCTCAACCCGTGCCTCGCCTTTAACGGGAACGCGCGGCAGGCGATCGAGTTCTATCGGGCTGTCCTCGGCGGCGAGCTGGAAATGGGCACGTACGCCGAATACGGCTCGCCGGACGTGTCTCACCCCGACAACATCATGCACGCCACGCTCCGCACGCCGGACGGCTACACGCTGATGGCGTGGGACGTTCGGGAAGAGATGCCCCACACCCCGGGCAACAACGTCGCGGTCTTCCTCGGCGGCGACGACGCCGCACTTCGTGGCTACTTCGAGAGGCTGTCCGTCGGCGGCACCGTGACGTTGCCTCTGGAGAAGCAGTCGTGGGGTGACGAAGCCGGCTCGCTCGTGGACCAGTTCGGGATCACCTGGATGGTCAATATCACCCAGCACTCTTGACCGACCGCGATACCAGGAACGCCCGTCCCGAGAGGCGGGCGTTCCTGCGTCGGTCAAAACCACTGATCGCCCTCGCGCACGGCGAAGGTGTTCGGTACCCGCCACACGCACCCCGGCGGTGATCGATCGGCCGGTCCACGCACTCCCCCGGCATCGTCGCCTTCCGGCGCGCAGGCGTTGTCGGCGGAGGCTGCGGCGATGGTGACTACGCGCCAGTACATCTAGGCTGCAACGATGCAGTTTGCAGGCCGGACGAACGACTACGACAGCTTCGCGGCAACGTACTCGGCGGAGAACGAGAACAGCCTCGTGAACGCTTACTACGAGCGGCCTGCGATGTTGGCGCTCGCGGGAGACGTGACTGGCCGTCGGATTCTGGACGCCGGCTGCGGTTCGGGTCCACTTACCGCTGCCCTGCGCGACCGTGGCGCGGTCGTCACCGGTATTGACGCCAGCGCCGGAATGCTGGCGATGGCTAGGAGGCGGCTTGGTGACGACGCCTGCTTGCACGTGGTCGATCTGAACGACCCCCTGCCGTTCGAGGACGAATCGTTCGATGACGTGGTGGCGTCGCTCGTTCTGCATTATCTGGAGGACTGGGGGCCGACGCTGGCCGAGTTTCGACGTGTGCTCCGGCCCGGCGGGCGGCTGATCGCCTCGGTGAGTCACCCGTTCACCGCCTACGCACACCGGGATCCTCGGCCCGACTACCACGCGACCACCAGCTATACCTTCGACTGGATGCTCAACGGACGGTCCGTCCCGATCCAGCTCTGGCGCAGGCCGTTGCACGCGATGACCGACGCTTTCATTACGGCCGGGTTCCGCCTTGCTGCGATCAGCGAGCCGCAGCCCGATCCGGCGGCCCGTGAGCTGTTCCCGGACGGCTTCCAGGAACTTTCGACCCATCCCAACTTCCTGTTCTTCGTGGTCGAAGCACCGAAGTCGGCCACCGGTTCGGACGGCTAGTGGCTCGTCTTGCCCGAGTGTTTTCGTCCGGCCGGGCGGGAAGGGAGGCGGCTGTGCGGTGGCCGGGCGATCACCGTCGTCACGGGCGGGGCGTCCAGGACCGGCACGGCGGCGAGGTCGCGGCGCAGGTCGGCGCCGGCTGACTCGGGAACGACCACGGTGGTACGCCCGAGCGCGATCAGTTGGAAGAGCTGCGTCGCGGCGATCGCCGTCCGGCTGGCGTCCCTGCCGGACGACGGCCCGACCGGCCAGTTGTTCGGCGACAACGGGGCCGTCCCCTGGTGACCTGGCTTTCGGACGCGTTCGTCGTCGTTCAGTACGCGGCCCGCCGTACGGGTTCACCCCAGGTGCCAGAGGGCGATGGTGTTCTGGGAGTTGGTGGTGGCCACAGTGTGGCCGTCGGGGCTTTGGGCGAACAGGCCGATGGTTCTGTTTCCGGGCTTGGCGGTGGCCCCGTCGTGCTGCCGCCCCTTGGCGGGCGGGGCCTCTGGAATGGTGACGGTGTTCCGCTTGGTGAGGGTGGCCGTGTCCCAGAAGTGCAGGTCCGTCCAGTCGGAGACCACGACGGTGTGGCCGTCGTCGCCGTACGCCAGGCCGGTAATGGTGCCGCCGTTGCCGCCCAGCGTTTGAACGAGCGCGTTGCCTGTGGCGGTCCTGAAGAGGCGGACGTCGTTGGTCGGAGGGCCGACGCTGGCGGCGACCATGGCGCCGTCCGGGCTGAACACGAGGTTCTCGGCACCCATGGAGACGTTGAGTGGCTGCACGAAACGCAGCTTGCGGGCGGCCACGTCCCAGAACAGCAGGCTGCCCGGATCGAGAACATCGCTGCTGTTGGCGTCGCCTCCCGAGACGGACTGATAGTCGCTGACGAGTGTGCCGCCGTCCCGGCTGAACGCCATGGTGGAGGTGCGGCCCCCGGCAAGGGCGGGCCGTCCAGCTCACGGGTGTCCGGATTGTAGAAGCGAATCTGGTTGTCGTCGAAACCGCTCGCGGCGAATGACCTTCCGTTCGGGCTGAAGGCGATCGTCACGAAGGTCTCTTCTGGGGTGCCGCCGGGACTGGTGATCTCCCCCAGCAGGTTCAGCGTGGCGGCGTCCCAGAACTGGGCCCCTTCGATGCCGCCCGTCGTCAGCGTGCGGCCGTCGGGGCTGAAGGCCAGGGTGAAGACCATCGAGCTCGGGACGGTCCTGGCCCGCTCCTTGCGGTCCGCCACGTCCCACACCCGCACCGCGCCGCCTCCGGTTTCGGTGGAGGCAAGGGTCTTACCGTCCGGGCTGAAGCTGAGGGCACTGATCACGTTGCCGTGCTGGAGGGTGCCGAGCGCTCGCAGGGCGGAGCGGTCGCGGGCGGCCAGGATCCCCGCGGGAACGGCGGCGGCCACCAGGAGGCCGCCCACCCCGAGGAGGAGACGGCGCCGCGTGGCCCACAGCGCCGCCACACCGGAGGACTCCCCCGGTGCTGCCTGCCGCTCTGCTTGTGGGTCGGTCGGCAGCGTGGGGCGCGGGAGGCCGGGTCGCTTTCCGGCGGGAGCCGTCGGCTCCTGGCCAGAGCGGTCACCTTCGGCTGGCGGCCGGTCGTTCCCGAATCCCGCGTCCTGCGGCTGCTCGCCCATTTCGCCTCCCGCAACGGGGGCTTGGCTCGTCTCGTATCCCGGCAGACGGTAGTGCCGCGACGCCGGGACCCGTCCCGGTCGGCGCTCCCCCAGCGGGTGGTGCCAGTCATCCCTGAGGCAAACGCACCACCGGCTGCTGTTGGAGAGCCGTTTCGCCTCCCCCGGTACAGTGGATTCACATGATCGACTCCGAAATCGAGATCACCGCAGACCTGGTCCGCGACCTGCTCCAGGAGCAGCATCCGGATCTTGCCGGGTTGGCCATCCGCGAGGTTTCGGGTGGCTGGGACAACCAGCAGTGGCGCCTCGGGACGAGTTGGTCGTACGCATGCCGCGCACGGAACGGGCTCCGGACCTCCAGCACAAGGAACGTCGGTGGCTGCCCGTCCTGGCTCCGCGCCTGCCGCTCCCGATCCCGACCCCGGTGCGGCTCGGCGAACCGTCCGCGCGCTTCCCCAAGCCCTGGACCGTGATGGCGTGGATTCCCGGCGAGCCGCTGGACCACTCCTCGATCAGCCGCGGCGACCACGCTGCCGACGCGCTGGCAGTGTTCCTCAAGGCACTTCACGTGGAAGCGCCCAGCGAGGCGCCGATCAGTACGGACCGCGGCGCCCACCCCAAGGAATACACGGACGGCTTCGACCAATTCTTTGAAGCCGTTGTCCCCGGCGACATCGCCGACGACGTGCGGGCAGTCTGGAACGGCGCCGTTGCTGCGCCCGAGTGGCAGGGGCCGCCGGTGTGGGTGCACGGCGACCTTCATCCCGCGAATGTCGTCGTCTCGGACGGGACGCTCTCAGGTGTGATCGACTTCGGTGACATGTTCGCCGGCGACCCTGCATGGGACCTCGCGGCCGCGTGGGTGATCCTTCCTGAGGGCACCGCCTCACGTTTCTTCGACGTCTATGCGTGTGCGGACGAGGGGACGATCCGGCGCGCCCGCGGGCTGGCTGCTCTGAAAAGCCTGGTCCTCATGCAGATCGGCCAGAACGGAGACCGGGGCCTGCCTGGCGGCAAGCCGACGTGGGGGCCCGCAGGCCGGGCAGCGCTCGATCACGTTCTGCGGAGCGGTTCGCTGTAGGAACGGAGCGACCGACCGTACACCCGTGCTCATACGCCGCCGTGGACGTGCAGGGCGAGGCGGACGGGTTGCCGGACGTACAGCACGTGCTGCGCGGTCTACGACGTGGTGCGGGGTCTACGACGTGCTGCGCGGTCTACGGCGTGGTGCGCGGTCTACGGCGTGGTGCGGGATAGCAGGCCGTTCAGGATGAGGGCGAGGCCCGCCTCGAACGCCGACTCGTGATCGATCGCCGGCACGTCAGCCGGTAGGTCGGAACCGGTGTCCGGGTGGGCGGTGTCCGCCTGCTCCTCCAGGACGCTGCCGACCGTGAAACGGCTGGCGGTGAGCATGGCCATCTGCGCGTCGTGCTCGGGGACGCCGGAGGCGACGAGGAAGTTCATCTTGCGGCGGATCCGGTCGAGGTCTCCGGTGGGGGTGCTGCCGGCGTGGAGGCGTGCGCCGTCCCGGCGCATCAGCAGGGTGCGCCTGAAGTTGCGCGTGTTGTCCAGGAACCAGTCGCGCCAGTCGTCGTCGGGCGTCGGCAGGGCCGCGGTGGCGTGGGGTGCCATCGCTGCCTCCGCCATGGCGGCGAGGAGCTCGTTCTTGGTGCGGAAGTGCCAGTAGAGCGATGGCTGCTCGACGCCGAGCCGCTTCGCGAGCCGTCTCGTGCTGACGGCGTCCAGTCCGACCTCGTCGAGCAGATCGAGCGCCTCGGCGATGACCGTCTCACGGTTGATCTTTGTCACTTTGACAATCTATCGCTGATAGGTGACGGTGGAAAGGAACCTTTCAGCGATAGATTTTGGGGTGGTGGCCATGGCAGGCGGATCGGGAACGCGGTCGCTGCGGGTACTCGTCGCCGGTGGCGGGGTCACGGGGCAGGCTCTGGCCTACTGGCTCGCCCGGGGCGGCCACCGGGTGACCGTTGTCGAACGCTTCCCGGCGCTTCGGGCCAGTGGAGCCCAGGTCGACCTCCGGGGGCAGGGCATCCAGGCCATCGCTGCCATGGGTCTCCTGGACGCCGTCCGAGGCAAGCTCGTGGACGAGGCGGGCGTCGCGTTCGTCGACGCCCGCGGCAGGGCCAAGGCGACGATCATGGCCAACACCTCGGGGCGGGGCCGGCAGACCCTGACGTCCGAGTACGAGATCATGCGCGGCGATCTGGTGCGCATCCTGCACGACGCGACGAAGGACGACGCCGAGTACGTCTTCGGCAAGAGCGTCGACGGCTACGAGCAGGACGGGGACAGGGTCGTCGCGCACTTCTCCGACGGGTCCTCCGGCGAGTTCGACCTCCTGGTCGGCGCGGACGGCCAGGGATCGCGGATCCGGCGGGCGCTCCTCCCCGAAGGCTCCGACCCGTACTGGCGGGTCGGAATCCACATGGCCTACTGGTTCGTCCCGCGCATCGCGTCCGACAGCAACATCCGGGACACCTACATGGCCCCGGGCGGACGCCAGATCATGCGCCGCAGCCACAACCCGACCGAGACCCAGGCGTACTTCGTGATGCGGGACGACTCCGAGGAGTCCTCGGCGATCCATCGCGCGCCCGTCGAGCGGCAGCAGGAGTTCTGGGCCGACAGGTTCCGCGACGCCGGATGGCAGGCCGAGCGCTTCATCGACGGGATGAGCACGAGCCCGTTCTTCTACTCGCAGGAGATCGTCCAGGTACGCGCCGACATCTGGTCCAGCGGGCGTGTGGTCCTGGCCGGGGACGCCGCGCACTGCGCCTCCCCCTACAGCGGCATGGGAATCTCGGGCGGCCTGGTCGGCGCCCACGTTCTGGCGGGTGAGATCAACCGGCATCCGGACGATCTGCCGACGGCGCTGGCGAACTACGACACCGTGCTACGGCCGTTCGTCAGCGAGATCCAGGGTGAGGTCAATCCGCGCCTGCTGCGTCTGGGCATGCCGATGTCCCAACGTGCCATCGACGCCTTCCAGGCCGCCACCGCACTGGCCTGCTTCCTGCACGTCCCCGACCTCGCCGCACGCTTCTCCAAGGCGGACCGCGGCGGCAACTGGCAACTCCCCCGCAACCCGGTGTCGAACGGATGATGGGGAGTTCGCGCAGGGGGGCATCGCGGTCACGCGGGCAGGGCTGAGCCGTCGTCGGCCGCGTCGGCGAACCGGCGGAGCGTACTGGTGTCCTCAATGGTGACGTGGCGACGCAGATGGCATGACACCAGGCCCGCGGCACGCAGTTCGGCAAGGGCCCGGACCACGGTTTTGCGGGAGTCGCCGATCCAACCGCCGAGCTCTCCCTGGGACAGCTCCCCGCCGGGAACGGTGATCCGTAGGCCGTCGGAATGGTGGATCGGGCCGTTCTCGGGGCGGCACAGTTCCACCAGCAGGCCGGCCAGGCGTTGCGAGGCGGTGGGATAGTCGCGGATCGTACGGAGCCGATCGGCCTCCAGCAGCCGGGCCAGCTGCACGTGATGCAGGGCGGACGAGGCGTGGGGCGCGCGGTGCAGGAAGTCGGCGAAGCTGCGCGCGGGCAGGCTCATCATGTGCAGCCCGCCGGAGATGACGGTGACGGTCTCGGCCGAGTCGGCCCCGGTGAGCACGGCCGCCACACCGATGAGTTCGCCGGGGCCGTACAGGCGCAGGACGGGGCTCCGCCCGGCCTTGTTCACCGTGGCCTTGGCCCAGCCGCTGCGGATGATGGCCACCTGGTCCACCGGTGCGCCTTCGACATGGATGTCCTCACCTTGGATGGCGAGGCCGGTGGCGGTACGGGCGCGAAGGGTGCTCTGCTCCTCGCGGGAGAGCATCCCCCAGTAGTCGCGGACGTGTGCCGCGTGCGGGCCGGTCCCCCGCGCGTCGCCTCCGACGGCCATGAGACTCACCGGCCGTAGAGGGCGAACAGGATGGCCGGCACGCACGCCATCAACGACGCCGTCGCGGTCAGCACCCGCGCCCGCGCCCCGACGGGAGTGGCGTGGACGATGAACATGGTGAGCCCGACGAACGCCAGGACGGTGAGTCCTCCGACGGCGAGGGACAGCGCATGGGCAGGCATGTGAATCTGCTCCCTGCAACGATCACGGCTTGGATGTGGTGTTGTTGATGCACCGATAGCCGATCAGCAACGGGCCGGTGCGTGTCGTTCCTGGAAGCCCAGCCCAACGCATCGACGACCAGTGATTGGGACGCTATGCGCCCTTCACCGGTGGCGGAAGAGGCACCACGTCCACCACAAACGCGAGTTGCCCTCGGGCTTCCAGGCACCGAGGGCAACTCACCAGGTCAGCACCCACATCCAAGCCGAGAACGCAGGCTGTCCCACCCCCGAGTATCGCCCTCGTGGTCGCGACGCATTGGGCCAGATGACCCCGACAACTATGCAAGGGCTAGAAGAATTGTTGAACGATTCGAGAGCGGGTGTGCTCTTGGCGACGGCGGCTGATCTGCCGCGTGGCCCCATGATGGGGGCGTGGATTTTGAGGCTTATTGAGGTGAGCTGGTCGCGTACTGCTACCGGCTCGTCACCAACGTCTGCCTGACCGCGCTGGGCGGGCGTAGGCGGCGGCCGTTGCCGTCCGGGCTGGGCGCACCGAGCGACGATCCCGGGGTACCGCTCACCCCGGCCCTCGATGTCGTGTGGCTCCAGCCGTTCCCCGACGCGCGGTTCGACGTCGGCGCCGGCGAGCGGCTCTTCCCCGGCGGCGGGTCACCCGCCTACCTGGAGTGCCTGTCGGCCGAGCAGGTCGGCGCCGCCGTCCTCACGCGGTACGGGAGGACGTCAGATGACCGTTCGCGTTCTCGCCCGTACGGGGCCCGGCCGGGTCAGGACAGGCGTATTCCGAGGGCGTGTTCGGCTTGGGCCGCCAGCCAGGCGGCGGCGCGGTCGTAGGGCCAGCCGTTCTCTTGGACCAGGGTCTCGTAGCCGGTGAAGCCGAAGTGGAACCACAGGACGTCGGCGGCGAGGGCGGTGTCGACGCCGAGCGCGCCGATGGCGTGGAGGTGGTCGGCGACGGCGTCCAGCGCTGACCGGTAGCGGCGGGTCGCGGTGCGCAGGGACTCGGCGACGGCCTCGTCGTGCGGGGCCACGCTGCGCGCCGTGCGCATGATGTCGCCGTACTCGACGCGCATGTCCCGGACGACCTCGGCGGTGAGCCGCAGCACCTCGCGCGCGTCGCGGGACGCGGTGATCAGGGCGCCGCGCTCGGCGACGATCGGCGCGACGCTCCACCGCTCCACCAGGGTCGCGATGAGGCCGTGCTTGCCGCCGGTGACGGCGTAGACGGTCGCGGGCGCCACCCTGGCGCGCTCGGCGATCTGGTTGACGGACGTCGCGAAGTACCCGCGTTCGGCGAACAGCTCCCGCGCGGCGGTGATGATCGCCTCGCGGGTCAGCTCGGCGTACTCGGCGCGGCGGCCGGTGGAGGTCGAAGGCACCACGGAATCCTACCGCCCAGGTCAGGCCACTTGTCCATTCATCAGAGTTGCACTCTGATGAATGGATTTGTACTCTCCCCACCGGACGATCAACTCAACAATCGGGGGCCACGCCATGACGATGCAGAGCGAAGCCGCTGGACGGGCTGCGCAGGACGCCGCCCGAGCGCTACGGGCGCTGATCCCGGCAGAACGGGTGCTGACCGAGGGGCCCGGGTACGCCGCCGCGGTGGCGCTGTGGAACGCGGCGGTCGTCCGCCGTCCCGCGGTGGTCGTCCGGTGCGCGGACGTGGCCGACGTCCAGGCGGGCGTGCGGACGGCGCGCGAGTTCGGGCTGCCGCTGACGGTGCGGGGAGGCGGCCACGACTGGGCCGGAAGCGCCCTGCGCGACGGCGGGCTGACGCTGGACCTGTCCGGGATGCGCGACGTTCGGGTCGATCCGGAGCGGCGCCACGCCGTGGTCGGCGGCGGTGCCACGGCCGGCGACGTCCTCGCGGCGGCCGAGCCGTTCGGCCTCGTCGCTGCGACCGGCACCATCGGCTCGGTGGGCATCGTCGGCCTGACCCTCGGCGGCGGCTACGGGCCGCTGGCCGGACGCGCCGGCCTGGCCGCCGACAACCTGGTCGGCGCCGAGGTGGTGCTGGCCGACGGTTCCGTGGTGGACACCGACGCCGAACACGAGCCCGACCTGTTCTGGGCGCTCCGCGGCGGCGGGGGCAACTTCGGCGTGGTGGTCTCGGCCCGGATCCGGTTGCACGCGGTGCCGTCCGTCGTGACGGGCGTGGTGCTCTACCCGCGGACGCAGGCGGAGCAGGTGTTCGGCGGGCTCCGTGAAGCCCTGGCGGCCTCACCGGACGAGCTGACCGTCCAGTCCGCCGTGGGCGCCGGCCCGGACGGTGAACCGGCCGTGATGGTCCTGCCCACCTGGTCCGGCGCGGCCGACGCCGACGACGCGCCGTTGCAGGCGCTGACCCGGCTGGGCACGCCGCTGGCCGTCCAACTGGACAGCGGTCCGCTGGCGGCCGCGATCGCCGCACGCGAGGCCATGTTCCCGCCCGGACGGCACATCACCATGGGCACCCGTTCGGTGCGCGAGCTGACGCCCGAGGTCGTCGCGGCGCTCACCCAGCACGGCGCGGCGCTGCCGTCACCGCTGTCGGCGCTCTCGCTGCACCACTTCCACGGCGCCGCCGCCCGGATCCCGGCGTCCGCCACCGCCTTCGCGGCACGCGAGCCGCACCTGATGGTCGAACTCATCGCCGTCCGCACCGATGCCGCCGGCGGCGAAGCGCACCGCCGATGGATCGAGTCGGCGTCCGCGGCCCTCGCCCCGTACGCCCTCCCCGGCGGCTACCCCAACCTCCTGGGCCCGGACGACACCGCCCAGACAGCCCACGCCTACGGCCCCAACACCGCCCGCCTGCTCAAGCTCAAGAGCACCATCGACCCCGACGCCGTCTTCTCCGCCATCCCCCTCCCCACCACCACCCCCTAGCGCCGCATCCAGGAACGTTCACCGGCGGCCGAGGTGTGTAGCAGTTCGAGCACGCGGCGTACGTCGGGGCGCTTGGTGGTTCCCGCTCGGCTGACGGTGAAGATGGTCCGGGACACGGGGTGGGTCAGGGGGTGGAGGCTGAGGGGCGCGGTGGTTTCCGGCAACGCCATGCGAGGGATCAGGGCGGCGCCCGCTCCTGCCGCGACCAGGGCGGCCAGTACGGCGAAGTCGCTGCTGCGGGCGCGGATGTCCGGGACGAAGCCGGCGGTGCCGCAGGCTCGCTGGACCATCTCGTAGCACGAGGTCTCCGGCCCGGGCGTCAGCCACGGCACATCTGACAGGCGCGAGAGGTCCGCGGGCTGCCCGGTGGCCAGGTGCAGCGCCTCGGCCTGGGCGGGGTGCAGGGCGAGCAGCACCGGCTCCTCCATCAGTACGGCTTGCTCGCACGCGGCGGGGAAGTTGCGCGGCAGCACGGTGTAGCTGTGCACCAGGGCGAGATCGGTGGAGCGCTTGCGCAGTTGGTCGAGGGCTTCGTCGGGTTCCTGGACGGAGAGGCGCAGGGAAGGGGCCGGATCGGCGTCCGTGGCGGCCAGGCGCTGCCACAGGGGCGCGATGAGGGCGCGGGCGGCGGAGGCGAAGGCGGTGATCCGTACGATGCCGCGGCGGCCGGTTTGCAGGGCTGCCAGGCCGGCCTCGGCCGCCGCGAGCTCCGCGAGGATGATCTCGGCGTGGGCCACCAGCAGTTCCCCGGCCGCGGTCAGCCGCAGCGTGCGGCCCACCTTCTCCACCACGGGCGTGCCCGCTTCCTTCTGCAAGGCGGCGAGATGCTGGGAGACCGCCGGTGGCGTCAGGTGCAGGGCCTCGGCGGTGGCCGCGACGGTGCCGTAGGCGGCCAGGTGCTGGAGGATCCGCAGGCGGCGTACGTCGAGCACGGACGGCTCCTTACTCGGATGGCTCGGAACGGGTCGAGGGTTCCAAGTGTGTCCCTGATGCCTTCGACCAGCAGAATCCTCACCGTGTCGGCGCCGGACGGCTCGCCGCCTGGTCGAAGGCGGCCTCGGGCGCGTCGCCGTACGAGGTTCCGGAAGGAGGCGGAGCCTGCCGCCTGTGCCGGTTGATGAGGATCACCCCTGCCACGCTGACCGCGCCGCCCATCAGCTCGACGAGGTGGGGCACCTCGCCGAGCCAGACGAACGAGACGATCAGCGCCACCGGCGGCACCAGGTACAGGGCCGCCGTGGAGGTCGCGAGCGGCAGGCGGGCGACGGCGTAGGCCCAGATGACGAAGCCGAGCGCGGACGGCAGCAGGCCGAGGTAGATCGCGGACGCCAACGCGCCCGCCGGCGCGTGGAGGGTGGCGGACCACGCGGCGGGGACCAGGGGCAGGGCGAAGAGGGTTCCCGCGACCATCGCGTAGGTGGCGACCTCCAGGCCGGTGTAGCGGCGGAGCAGGGGCTTGGTGGCGAAGTGGTAGGTCCCTTGGACGGCGGCGGCGGCCAGGACGATGAGGGCGGAGACGGTGAATCCGCTGGTGCCCTTGGCCAGGCTGACCATCGCCGCGCCGACGAGTGCGATGGTGCTGCCGACGATGATGTCGCGGGTCAGCCGTTCGCCGAGGAACGCACTTCCCAGCAGGACGCTGAAAACGGGCGCGATCGCGATCAGCAGACTCGCGGTCCCGGCCGCCACCTGGACCTCGCCCCAGTTGAGCAGGGCCTGGTAGGCGGTGACGCCGGTGGCCCCGCACAAAGCGATCATCGGCAGGTCGCGGCGCCTGGGCAGGCGCACCTTGGCCAACGGCGCCACCAGCGCCAGCGCCATCGCCGCGACCACGATCCTCAGGAACGACAGCGCCGCCACTCCCAGACCGTCGATGCCGACCCGGATGGCGGGGAATGCCGAGGCCCACAGCACGACGGTGCCCGCCAGAGCGAGAACGTGAGCGGAACCGATGCGCGAGATCATGCCGCCCAACGTTCCGTACCGCAAGAGGAAGGTCCAGTTACTCTTTACTGCAAGAAGCTTAAGAATGAGTTATGTATTGGGTCGGTGTGTCGGCGCATGGCGTTCAGGTGGCTTTGCCGCGGGCGATGTAGATGTTCATGTCGGTGAAGTCGAGGGTGATGTTGTACGGCTTGAAGAAGGAGTGGAAGAAGCCGCCCAGCGTTTCGAATCCGTATTCGTCGGCCTGCATCTGTGGGGCCGCGTTGCAGTAGACGTCCTTGGCGACGGCGTTGCCGATGCGGATCTCCGACGGGTAGCAGGGGTAGACGACCGTTGGGTGGCTATGGCCGAAGGTTTCGAGCGGGCGGTCGTAGTCGGTGCGGATCCGCAACCGCTTGGCCACCTCCCCCTTCATGACGGCGGCGCACTCGCTGACTCCGCCGATGTTGACGCCCACCATCCGTGGGCCGGAGCCGGCGAAACTGCCCGTGCTGTGCACGTACTGCTCGCGGGCCAGCCACAGCGGCAGGGGTTTCGCACCCGCCCGGACGGCGTCGGCGCGTACTTTCCTGGCCGCCTCGGGGGTCCGGCGGCGCAGGATCAGCGACCGGCCCGCGTAGTCGAAGGTGGTCAGGAAGTGGTAGAAGATCCACGTGCCGATGATGCCGTCGCCGGACGCGGGATCGTCCTGGTCGGTCTGCGTCCACTCGACGGGGACGTTGCGCAGTTCGATGCCGCCCAGCTTGAACGAGTCCGCCACCCCGAAGTACATCCATGCGGTGCCGTTCTTGTACTCGATCTGCTGCTTGGCCACGGCGCGCAGTCCGGCTTCCTCGGCCGTTTTGGCGGACATGCCCAGCCACGGGGCGCCGGTGTAGAACATGAAGCGTTTCGGGGGACCGCCGTTGACCGAGACCTCCACCAGTGGTGACGGGTCCATCTGCTTCCACGGCACACGGCCGATGTCGCCGTGGATCTGATACGGCTTGCCGCGGACCGCCGCGAACCATTCGGCCCGGGTTTCCTGGCCGGCCGCCCGCCAGCGCGGTACGGCGAGGGAGAGTTTGTCCTGCCGGGTATAGCAGTCGCCCAGGAACCGGTTGGTCTGCTTGTCGTCGGGCGCCAGTTCGAGGGCCATCGTGAGGTACTTCTCCGCGTCGGGGAACTTGTTGCCCAGCAGCCCGACGTAGCCGCGCTGGCGGGCCGCGTGCAGGTTCGCGGGGTCTGTCTTGAGGATCTCCTCGTACGCGCGGCCGGCCTGCTCGAACTTCCCGGCCCTGAACAGCGCGTCCGCGTCCCTGCTACTGGCCTGCGCCCTGGCCGCCTCCCCCAGCAGCGGTGTGGTCGCGGCGGCGCCGGCCACCACGGCGGCGCCCCGAAGCAGCGAACGCCGGTCCCATGCTCCGTCGTTATCCATGGCCTTCTCCCCTTTTCGTGGGTCACCTTCTGAGGCCGGGACGCCATTGCCCTCGGCACGGACCGGTGCGGTCCATGCCTCCACTGAAGACGGAAGAATGTTGCGGCGGCGTATGCGTATTTCGATACGCCCGCGATACGCCTGCCTCTGGCCAAGCGCAAAGGCGAACTCAAAGGCAGGAGCCCGGGCTTCCCGGATCCGTGTAGCGGCCGTTCCGGGGACGCTACGCCACCGGCGGGGTCTCCCCCGTGGAGCCGGCCGCCGTGTTTTCGATCGACGATCTGGCGGCGCCGTTCGGGGACGATCCGTGCGATGTGCGAGGCAGGCGGATCGTGACGAGGAGGCCGCCGGTGGGACGGGGGGTGAGGTCGATGGTCCCGTCGTGGGCTCGGACGATGCTGTGCACGATGGCCAGTCCGAGGCCGACACCGGCGTGCTCGTCGGTGCGTATGCGTTGCGTTCCGCGTTGGAAGGGCTCGGTGAGCGTCGGTATGAGTTCCGATGGGACCTGATGGCCGGTGTTCTCGACCCTCAGCACGCTCGCGTCGGGCTGCGATTCGGTGTGGACCGTTACAGTGCCGCCGGTGGCGAGATTGTGGACGATGGCGTTCTGGACCAGGTTGGTCACCATCCGCAGGATGAGCGCCGCGGAGCCGACGGTGGGTGTTGCCTCGCCGGTGACGTCGAGGGTGATCTGGCGCTGTTCGGCGAGGGGAAGCAGCGTCTCGGTGGCCTCTTCGGCGATGAGGGACAGGTCGACGGGCTCGCGAGTGAAGTTCTGGCGGTCGCCGCGGCTGAGCAGGAGAAGGGCCTCGATCAGATCGATCGCCCGGGAATTGACGGTGTGGAGGCGTTCGATGAGCTCGTCCTGCTCCCGCTCCGTGTCGTTGCGGGCGACGTCCAGGAGTGTCTTGGAGATCGCCAGCGGGGTGCGCAGTTCGTGCGAGGCGTTCGCGGCGAACCTCTGCTGCTCGGCGACGTGGGATTCGAGCTGTTCGAGCATGGTGTCGAAGGCGTCGGCGAGTTGACGGAACTCGTCTCTGCGGCCGGGTAGCCGGATCCGGTGGGCGAGCGACCCGTTCGCGGCCATGTGCGTTGCGTCCGTGACACGAGTCAGCGGCGCGAGCATCCGTCCGGCGAGGATCCACCCTCCCACCAGGCCGAACACGAGCAGGAACGCCAGCACTACGGCTGCCGCTGGGACGAAGACGGCTGGGCCGAAGCTGCCGAGGGAGAAGACACGCTGGAAATCGGAGAGTTCGGGAACGCGGTAAACGGCGGACGTGCCTCGCAGGAGGAACAGCCACGAGGCCGCGAGCAGCAAGGCACCCGCGAGCATGACGAAGCCGACGTAGCTGAGAGTGAGTTTGAGGCGAACACTCAAACCGGGGGCTCTATCCACGATCTCCTCCCTCACGTCCGGTGTCCGGTCGAATGCCGGTGCGGTGCCCGGCGCCGGGCACCGTGGCGATGAGCCATCGTTTGCCGAGCTTTTCGCGCAAGGCTGAGACGGTTATGCGGACGGCGTTGGTGAACGGATCGGCATTGGCCGGGCGACCTCGTCCCCGGAGTGCCCGGGATGTCACGGTCCAAGACCGCAAGCTGGGCAGGACCCGTCCTCCGCGATCAGCACCCATATACCCGAAGCCTAAGCAGTACGGCATATCGCCGACATATCCAAACGGGACCCGCGCCCCGGCACGGTGGCCGCGATCTCCTCTGCTTCTCACGACGTCGCCCCAGCCTTCTCGGGCGCGGGGTCATGGCTTCACAGGCTCAAGTCCCGGGCGCGCGGGTGCGGGCGCGGAGGGCGGCGTCGTCCAGGCGGGCGACCGGCCGCTCGTACGGCAGCCCGGAGGCCGGCCATGTGATGTTCAAATGTCTGATGTATGTATGCTGTCCACCATGAAGCGCATCAGTACGCCGCGGAGGTCGGCGAGTCTGTCCTCGCAGCTCGTGGACAGCCTCCGTTCGCACATAGAGGCAGGGGGATGGCCCGTGGGGACGCGGATCCCGCCGGAGCAGACCCTCATCGAGGAGCTCGGGGTCGGCCGCAGCACGCTGCGGGAGGCGCTCGGCGCGCTCGTGCACCTGGGGCTGCTGGAGCCCCGGGTCGGGGACGGCACGTACGTCCGCTCGTCGAGTGAGCTCCAGTCGGTCATGGTGCGGCGCGCGAGTTCGGCGCAGCGGGACAACGTTCTCGAACTGCGGACCGTCCTTGAGGAGTACGCCTCGGGAGCCGCCGCCCTGCGCCGCAGCGAGGACGAGTTGCACCAGCTGAGAGAGCTGCTGGCCGAAGCCGACGCGGCCTGTGCCGGGGAGGACATGGCCGCGGCCGGAAAGGTCGACGCCCTGTTCCATCGGGCCGTCGTCCGGGCGAGCGGGAACGACCTGCTGATCGAGGTGTACGACTACCTCGGTACGGCTCTCAGCTCGGCCCTGGGGGGCCTGCCGTGGGACGCCGTCGGAGCCGAGGAGCATGCCGGACTGCACAGGCGGCTCGTCGACGCGATCGAGGCCCGGGATGCGAACGGCGCCCGCGAGGCGGCGGCCGCCATCGTCCGGCTCACTCGCGACCACGAGGCCAAGGCACCACGAGAGGCGGAGGGGCGGTGAGTCCGGAGCGGACGTCGGTATCCGATCAGCACTCCACCTCGACGCGGCGGGCCGCTGACGGCGACCGTCCCGCCGTGACGATCGGGCTCGTCTTCGCGATCTGCCTCGTGGCGGCGAACCTGCGTACCGGTCTCACCGGTGTCGGCACGCTGCTCCCGGCGATCGAGCGCGACAGCGGCCTGTCGTCGAGCTGGGGCGGGCTGCTGAGCACCCTGCCCCTGCTGACGTTCGCCGCGACGTCGCCTCTGGTGGCGCGGGCCTCTCACCGGTTCGGCAGCGCGCGCCTGCTGGTGGCGGCCCTCGGCGCGCTGGCCGTCGGAACGGTGGTCCGGTCGCTTCCCTCCGTGGTCTGCCTGTTCGCGGGGACGGTGATCCTCTCCGCCGCCATCGCGTTCGGCAACGTCCTGCTGCCCGCACTGATCAGGCGGAGCGTGCCCGCGCACCGCATTCACGGCGTCAGCGCCCTCTACGTCACCGTCATGGGCGTCACGGCCGCGGTCTCCTCCGGGATCTCCGCGCCGCTCGCCCACACCTTGCCGGGTTCCTGGCACACCGCCCTGGCATGGGGTGTCGCCTTCACCGTCGCGGCGTTCCTCTTCTGGCTGCCCCGGATCCGGGGCGACAGGCCCCAAGCGTCCAGCGGCGCGACCCACAGTCCGGTCCCCTGGCGGTCGCGGGTCGCATGGCAGGTCAGCGTCTTCATGGGCCTGCAATCCCTGGCCTTCTACACCGCCGTCGCGTGGCTGCCCAGCATCCTGATCCACCATGGAACGTCCAGTACCGCGGCCGGATGGATGCTCTTCTACTACCAGTTGATCGCGCTGGCGGCCAGCGGCCTTCTGCCCCTGCTCACCCGGGGGCGTCTCGACCAGCGCTGGACGGCGGCCGGGGCCTCGGTCCTCATGGCGGGCGGCTTCGCCGTGCTGCTGTCCGCCCCCGCGCTGTCCGTCCTGGCGTGCACGCTGCTCGGTCTGGGCGGCGGCGTGTGCCTCGTCCTGGCGCTGACCTTCCAGAGTGAACGCGCCGCCGGCCCCGGCGAGGCCGCCGCGCTGGCAGGCATGGCGCAGTCCGTCGGCTACCTCGTGGCGGCGGCCGGGCCTCTCCTGCTCGGCATCCTGCACGACAGCGCGAACGGCTGGGCGCTTCCGCTCGTGGTCCTGGTCGTCCTCAGCATCGCCATGGCGGGTGCCGGGTACGGCGCCGGACGGGACCGCCAAGTGAGCCATCCCGCCCGTTGACGACGTGCCATCGCCGCGCGGCCCAGCACGCGTCGCGGACGTGCCTTTGGCCTTGGCCGGATTTCCGAGCGACGGGTCAGCGGACCCGGGGCGGGAGCGGTCCTTGCGGCGGGTGGGGCAGGCGGATCGTGACGAGAAGGCCGCCGGCGGGACGGGGGGTGAGATCCAGCGTCCCGTCGTGGGCTCGGACGATGCTGTGCACGATGGCCAGTCCGAGGCCGACACCGGCGTGCTCGTCGATGCGTATGCGTTGCGTTCCGCGTTGGAAGGGCTCGGTGAGCGTCGGAATCAGGTCCGGCGGGATCGGATAACCGGTGTTCTCGACGCGGAGCACGCTCGCGTGGGGCTGCGACTCGGTGTGGACCGTCACGGTGCCGCGAACGGGCAGATTGTGGACGATGGCGTTCTGCACGAGGTTGGTCACCACCCGCAGCAGGAGTTCCGCGGACCCGACGGTCTGGGTCGTCTCGCCGGTGACGTCGAGGGCGATCCGGCGCTGTTCGGCGAGGGGAAGCAGCGTCTCGGCGGCCTCTTCGGCGAGGAGGGACAGATCGACGGGCTCGCGGGCGAAGCTCCTGCGGTCGCCTCGGCTGAGCAGCAGGAGGGCCTCGATGAGGTCGATCGCCCGCGTGTTGACGATGTGGAGGCGTTCGATGAGTTCCTCCTGGTCGCCCGCGGGGTCGTTGCGGGCGACGTCCAGGAGCGTCCGCGAGATCGCCAGCGGGGTGCGCAGTTCGTGCGAGGCGTTCGCGGCGAACCTCTGCTGCTCGGCGACGTGGGACTGGAGCTGTTCGAGCATGTTGTCGAACACGTCGGCCAGCTCGCGGAACTCGTCGCTGGGGCCCTCCATCCGGATCCGGTGGGACAGCGACCCGTCCGCGGCCAACCGCGCCGCGTCCGCGATCCGCCTGAGTGGCGCGAGCATCCGGCCGGCGAGGAGCCATCCTCCCAGCAGGCCGAACAACAGGAGGACGGTCATCGCCTGGGCCGCGCGGGGGACGAACGCGCGCTGGAGGGCGGAACGGTCGGGAGACACCAGCGGGGGCGGCCCCCCGTGCCGAAAGCCCTGCGGCCCGCCCGGAGTCGTACCGTCGGGAACGTAGCGCAGCAGGAACACCCACACCACGGCCAGCAGGAGAGCGCCGACGAGGAGCAGGAAGCCCGCGTAGCTGAGGGTGAGTTTCAGCCGGGCGCTGAGCCCCGGGCGTCTATTCATCGGTACTGCCTGGGTGGGTGGTGTCGATCCGGTAGCCGACGCCGGGCACCGTGGCGATCAGCCATGGTTCGCCGAGTCGTTTGCGCAGGGCCGAGACGGTGATGCGGACGGCGTTGGTGAACGGGTCGGCGTTGGCGTCCCAAGCCCGTTCCAGGAGCTCTTCGGCGCTGACGACACCGCCGCCGGCGGCGACGAGGACCTCCAGCACGGCGAACTGCTTGCGGGTGAGCGCGACGTACCGTCCATCGCGGAACACCTCCCGGCGGAACGGGTCCAGCCGCAGGCCCGCGATCTCGCTGATCGGGGGCCTGGCGTGGGCGCGCCTGCGGTCCAGGGCCCGCAGCCGCAGGACGAGTTCGCGGAGGTCGAAGGGTTTGGTGAGGTAGTCGTCGGCGCCGAGTTCGAATCCGGTGGCCTTGTCGTCGATCCGGTCGGCGGCGGTGAGCATGAGGATCGGGATGCCGCTGCCGGAGGCGACGATCCGCCGGGCGACCTCGTCCCCGGAGGGCCCGGGGATGTCACGGTCCAGGACCGCGAGATCGTAGGAGTTGACACTGAGCAGCTCCAGGGCGGAGTCGCCGTCGCCGGCGATGTCGGCGGCGATGGCCTCCAGCCGGAGGCCGTCACGGACGGCTTCGGCCAGGTAGGGCTCGTCCTCCACGATCAGCACGCGCATCCCTGAAGGTTATGCGGCACGGCATATCGCTGACATATGCAAACCCGGGCGCGGGGCCATGGCGCCCTCTGCCCGCCGCGGCCCCCCGCCCCCGAACGTGTCCCCAACCCCGAAGTAGCGACGAGCTAGACCACCGTTACGGTTCGTGGCCGCCACGAATCGCGCGTACCGGCGTCCTACTCCCGAAGCTGTCCCCAGCCCCAAAGTAGCGATGAGTTAAGACTGCGCCGCTTCACTCGCGGCGGCCCCAAGCACCCCACCTACGGGGCGATCGATGGGGTCGGCCGCGCGGTCAAGAGCGTGTTCATCGCCGAGTACATGGCCTCGGAGGATCTGCGCCGGGAGATCCACGAGGGCCTGCAGGTGGTGGAGAACTGGAACAGCGCCAACACCGACCTGTTCTACGGCAAGGACGGCAGGCTGACCGGCACCGACCGGGAGAACCAGGAGGTGTCCATGCTCTGCCTGCACCTGCTGCGGTCGGCGCTGGTGTTCATCAACACGCTGCTGGTCCAGTCGATCCTGAAGGACCCCGCATGGGCCGGCCGGCTCACCGATGCCGACCGTCGCGCCCTGTCCCCGCTGTTCTGGTCGCACGCCAACCTGTACGGAACCATCGAAATCGACATGGAGGCGCACCTGGACCTCGACGTCGACCTCGCCGTCTGACGGTGTCGAGAGGGCGGCCAGGGCATGATCAGCGCGCGGAGGTCGGTTCCGTCGAGCCGCTCGGGCGGCCGGGATCGATGCCGCTGGCCGGTTCCCGACTTGTACGGGGACCCCGCGCGGGGCCTCGCGACGGGGCCATTGCGGGCAGGTGCGGCCCGTCCGCCGACCAAGGCTACGAGGCCCCGCCCCCGCACAAGTCCGGAACCGTCCAGCTTCAAAGCGCAGGGAGTTGTCACGAATCGTCGCAGCTCCACAACTCTGCATTAGGAGCGCGGTGGCGCTCCGCGGCCTCTACCGGGAAAATCGAAGGACTTGCGCCTCGTCCTCGCCACAAGGCGGCGGATGCAAGAGGCGACGCCACCGATCACGCCAGCGCGCCGTTTTCGGCTGTCTGGTGTCGCGCGTCCGGTTCAGAAGCGGTCTCGCGTTCGAATGTGCGGTTGGTGAATCCGTGTCGACGTGCGCCGATGACGATAGCGAGCGCCGGGAGCAGGAGCGCGAGTGTGATCCAGCTCAAGGAGGGGGGTCCCAGCACGTTGAGGGTGATACCGCCGATGATCCCGCCTGCGGCGATCGCGATGTTCCAGCATGTGGTGAGGAGTGCTTGTGCGACGTCGCCCGCTGCGCCTGCGGCGTCAGCGATCGCGGTTTGCAGCAGGGTTGACGCACCGCCGAACGCGAGTCCCCACAGGGCTGCACTGGCGTACACGAGGGCGGGGGTGCCAGAGAAGACGCTCAGGATGAGAGCGGCTGTGGCTAGGAGCGCGCAGGCCAGGATCATGAGCATGCGCAGGTGCCTGTCGATGAGTACGCCGGTGAGCCAGATGCTCACGAGCGAGACCAGGCCGAAGGTGAGCAGCACCGAATCGATCTGACCCGCCATGCCGAGCGGGGCCAGGAACGGGGCGATGTAGGTGAAGAGGATGTTGTGTGCGAACACGAACGTCAACGTCACGACGAGGATCGGGGCGACTCCGGGCAGACGGAACGTGTGGGCCAGCGGCAGTCGTGCGCCCTTGGATTGGCCGGGGAAGTTCGGAACGGCGGCGATCACCCATGCGATCAGTGCGAGAGTGACCAGCGTGATGATCCCGAACGCGAATCGCCATTCGACGGCCTTGGCGAGGAACGCGGCTGCGGGGACCCCGACGGACAATGCAACGATAGCGCCCGCCATCGCGATGGCCATGGCCTTGCCGCGCTGGTGCGCGGGAACCATCCTCCGGGCGTAACCGGCAAGGAGCGCCCAGAGCATGCCGCCGACGATCCCGCCGAGGAACCGCGCGGCCAGGGTGAGCGCGAAACTGTCGGAAAAGGCCGTGACCGTGTTGGCGACCGCGAACCCGGAGATCGCGAACAGCAGCAGGTGCTTGCGTCGCCAGCCGATCGTGGCTCTCGTGAGAGGGACCGCCGCGAGAATCGCCCCGATCGCGAAGACCGTGACGCTCTGCCCCGCAGCCGCCTCGCTCACTCCCAGGCCGCGGCTCATCTGCGACAGCAACCCAGCGGGCATCGTCTCCGTCAGGAGCGTGATGAACCCCGTGACAGCCAGAGCCAGCAGACCCGCGAGAGGGAACCGTGCGTCGGCGGCGGAAGGGGATGGTGGTGAATCCGTTCGTGTCATACCCTCACCATCAATGTGTGACATTAGTGTGAGGGTCAAGTCCGGCTGCATCGGAGGCCAGACACGAAGGGTGTGGGGATGAAGATCGGTGAGCTCTCCCAGCGCACGGACACGCCGGTGCGGATGCTTCGCTACTACGAGGAACAGGGGCTGATCCACTCCGAACGGCTCCCCAACGGGTACCGGAGCTACGAGGCCTACGTTGTCGACCGGGTGCGGCAAGTGCGGGGCCTCCTCGAAGTCGGCCTGCCCACCCGGATCATCAAGCAGATCCTTCCCTGCCTGGACAGCTCAAGGGAGATCTACCTGCCGTACGTCACCCCAGACATGATTGCGACACTCGAACACGAACGCGACCGCATGGCAGAGAAGATCGAATGCCTCACGAAAAACCACCGAGCCATCAACGACTACCTCGAGGCCGTGAGCCACGAAATCCGAGCTTCCTGATGAGACGCCCCAGTAGGTCTTGGGTCGAGAGCGTCGTGCTGCCGCTAAATGTTCTGCTTGTCGGTGCTGACCCGGACCAGGCCGATGAGCGCCATCGAAGAGCGCCTCCGTTCATCAAACGTGTCGCGTGAGGTAGCTGAACGCTATGGGAAAATGAACGGCAAGATGAACGGTTGAACCGGACACGGCGGCCCGTCTGAAGGTGCTCCCGGCCGCGTTCATCAGACGGTCGTTAGACGAATGCGCCGGACACCACGCGACCTGCGAGTCCGCGATCATCTGAGCCTACTTTGGGCTGGGGACAGCTTCGGGAGTAGGACGCCGTACCGGCGTGCAGGGGGCGTTCCCCCGTTTGAACGTGCCGCTCTGTTCGCAGGGGCCGCAGAACACTAGTTGGTTCCGGCGGTGAGTTCGCTAAGAGCTCGTTCGCCGCCTCGGAAGCGAACTGGCCCGGGGATCATGCGGGCGAGTCCGGCGGGGTCTTCTCGCCTGCTTCGACGGCGAAGGGAAGCCGGT
Organism: Actinomadura sp. J1-007; assembly: GCF_009793335.1. Lineage (GTDB taxonomy): Bacteria > Actinomycetota > Actinomycetes > Streptosporangiales > Streptosporangiaceae > Spirillospora > Spirillospora yumaensis. Next base: position 145,437 of record NZ_WING01000003.1, read on the forward strand.
TCTGCGGCGGAGCCACCGGGCAGACGGGCACGTCGTTGAACGCGCACGGGAGGTTCAGCGCGCGGTTGAAGTCCAGCACCACGGTCCCGTTCCGGTCCGGCTTGGGGATCGTCAGCGAGCGGCCCGCGCCGTAGGTGGTGTCACCGCTGGTCGTGTCGCTGAACACGGTGGCCATGCCGTTCGCGGAACTGGTGAGGACGAGGGTGTGCTCCTGGCCCGCGTGGGCGAATCTGACGATGCCGGGCGAGGCATAGGTGTGGCTGTCGGTTCCCACGCTGTCGAGCGAAACCGTCTTCGCCGCGCCGTGGGCTTCAAACCGTCCTTCCAGTACCCAGCGAGGATCGGGGGCGTAGGTCGGCACACCCCGGAAACCGGTCCGGGCCAGAGCGCGGGGATCGTAGACGACGAGCAGATATTGGTCCCGGTAGGTGACTCCGATTTGCAGGTCCCTGGCGGTTATCCGGACGTCGTCTGGAGCATCACTCAGGTTCAATGCGCGGACGGTGGTGAAGGACTCACCGCCGTACGACATCGCCAGCCCTTGCGGATCGATGTGGAGTTCGTCGCCTTCCTGCCACCACAGCCCAGGCAGGCCGGGGTAGTGGCCCGGTTCCGGTTCCACCCAGGTCGTGGACGTCACGGCGAGCCAGCCGAAGGGCTGCGTCAGGAACTGCTCCCAGCCGGCCCGCCATTCGCGCCACTCCTGCTCGAACAGAGCGCCGGTGCTGGTCGTTGTCTCGGTCATGCGTTTCTCCAATCGATGGGAACGCGTTTTCGCGGCCGGCGCGTCCGGGACGAGACCGTTGTCATTGGACGCGGCACGGCTCGCAATGGAGCTGAAGGAACGTCGGGGTGAGCTGCCGGGCGTCTGGACGTGAAGCGGCGGGCGTCCGGACGTGAAGAGGCGGGCGAGCGGCGCCGAGCGTCAGGCGCGGGCGGCGCCTGCGTGTGCCGTGACGGCGCGGGCGGTGTCCTCGGCGGTCAGGTCGGCGTTGATCGCGGCCGCGGCGGTCACACCGGACGCGGCGGACTGCATCACACCGGCGGTGACGTCGGTGACATTGCCCGCGACGTACACCCCGGGCGCCGCCAGCCCGGCGGGATCGGCCTGCACCTGGTCACCGATGCCGGCCGAATGCTCGATCACGGCGGCGCCCAGCCCGTCGAGCAGGCCGTGCCGGGCGGCGAACCACGGGCCGACCACCACCACGCCACGCGGAACGACCTCCCCCGAGGCCAGGCGAACGCCGGTGATGTTCTCGCCTTTGACCTCGATTCCGACCACCTCGCCGTCCACGACGCCGATGCCGCGGGCGCCCAACTGCCTCCGCTGCTCATCGGTCAGATCGGGCGCGGTGTGCCGCAGCAAGATCACATCATCGCTCCACTGCCGCCACATCAGCGCCTGCGCCGCGGCCAGCGGGCCGGTGGCCAGCACACCGAGCGGGCGGTCGCGCACCTCCCAGCCGAAGCAGTAGGGGCAGTGCACCACGTCGCGGCCCCACCGCTCGCGCAGCCCCGGGATGTCGGGCAGCTCGTCAACCAGGCCGGTGGTCACCAGCACCCGGCGCGCACGGCGGGAGCTGCCGTCCGACAGGACGGCCTCGAACCCGCCGTCCGCCGTCCGCTCCACCGAAACGACCTCGCCCTCGACGATCGTGCCGCCGTAGCCGCGTACTTCGAGCCGACCGATCTCCAACAGCTTGAGCGGGGAAACGCCGTCGCGGGTGAGGAAACCGTGCGAGTGGGCCGCCGGAGCGTTGCGCGGCTGGCCCGCGTCCACGACAAGGACCGAACGGCGCGCCCGGACCAGCGTGAGCGCCGCCCCCAAACCGGACAGTCCGCCACCGACCACGAGAACGTCGACTTCCGCCGCCACGTCCGCCGTGTCCGGCGCGGCGGACAGCAGTGCGGCTTCCTGGTTGTTCGTCATGCTCAGAGAGTGCGCCATCCGCGCCCTCGACAGCAAAGTTCTTTGCCGCTTCAGCAAGCGCAACGGCGTGCCGTTCGCCATCGGCGGCGCGCAGGGCGCGTCGGGACGGAGAGGTGACCGTCGGGCCGGGACTCGGGGCCGGGACACCGGGGCCGGTGATCACGGACCCGAGTCCCGGACCCGAGGCCCGGCGCGGTCGGCCGTTGGGAGCGGCGATCGTCGGGGTGCGAGTCAAAACAGCGTCGGCTGTCCGTTCGCGCCCTCCTGGTCGACCTCGTACGGGCCGGACGGCCGGACGGGGCATGGACTTGTGCGATCAACTCGCGGTTTCCGGGGGGCCGGGGACGGTGGCGGCGTCGACCAGGCGGGCCACCAGCCGCTCGTACGGCAGCCCGGCGGCGGCGAACATCCTCGGCACCTGGGACTCGGCCGTCATTCCCGGCATGGTGTTGATCTCGTTGAGGACGGGGCCCTGGTCGGTGAGGAAGAAGTCGACGCGGGCGACCCCCGCGCAGCCGAGCGCGTCGAACATCCGCAGCGCCGCCCCGGTCAGGGCCGCCAGCTCCGCGCCGTGGACGTCGGCGGGCACACCGAACCGGGCCGAACCGTCGTACTTCGACACGGTGTCGAAGGGGCCCTCGGTGTGGATCTCCAGCGGTGGCGCCGCCCATCGACGGCCGTCCGCCTCGCGCAGGACGGCCACGTCGATCTCCCTGCCCGCGACGACTTCCTCGATCATGACCCGGTCGTCGAACCGCGCCGCGCAGTCCAGCGCGTCGCGTAGCTGGGAGGCGTCGCGGGCCAAGGTGACGCCGTAGCTCGATCCGGCCGAGGCCGGTTTCACCACCACGTCCTTCTCGAACTCGACGTCGGTGATCTCTGCCGCCGCCACCAGCCGGCCGGGAGCGGTGCGGATCCCGACGGCCTCGGCCACGAGCTTGGTAGCCCATTTGTCCATGCCGAGCGCTCCGGCGCGCAGGCCGGAGCCGACCATCGGCGTGTGCGTGAGGGCGCACAACGCCGCGAGGGTCCCGTCCTCGCCGCACGGGCCGTGGATTGCGGGGAAGACGGCGTCGGCGCGTTCGATGGCGTTCAGTGCCGCCGCCAGGGAACTGATGGCCTGCGGCCCGAGCGCATCGGCTCCTCGCCGCCACGTCCCGTCGCGGTCGATGGTCAGCTCGTCAACGCGGAACCCGCTGGAACGCAGCGCCTCCGCGACCGCTGCGGCCGTGGCCAGGGACACGTCGTGCTCGGCGTTCTCTCCGCCGCCGATCACCACGATTCGCCGTGTCATACGGTGCTCCTTCTCACACGCGGCCCGATGCCGGTGACGATGGTGTGCGGAATGGTCCCGGCCCAGCGAGCCCAGTCGTGGACGGTCGGGACCGCTCCCCCGTCCGGGCCGAACACGGTCGCGGACGTGCCGACCGGGAACGATTCGGCGCCGGTGTCGATGACGATCTGGTCCATCGAGACCCGTCCGGCGACGGGGAAGCGGCGCCCGCCGATCTCTACGCCCGCCTGGGGCGAGCACTCACGCGGGATCCCGTCCGCGTAGCCGACGGGCAGGACGCTCAGATGGGTGGGACGGTCGGTGACGTACGTGCCGGCGTAACCGACCGGCGTGCGGGCCCCGACCGCCGTCGTGTGAACGATCGGCGCGGTCAGCCGGGACGCCCCGTACAACTCCACGGTCTCGGAGGGGTCGATGCCGACGAGCCCCGCTCCGACGCGGACCATGCCGAAATGTGTCGCCGGGTCGGTCAGCGCCCCGGATGTGGCCGCAAGATGGGCCAGCGGCGAACCGAGCCCTGCCGCCTGGACCGCCTTCTGCGCGTCGCGCATACAGGCGACCGCCGGTGCGTTCGCCGCGGGATCGGCTCGGTCGGCCAACGGAAGGTGCCCCATGACCCCGGCGACACGGATTCTGCGAGCCTGTTGCCCCTGCTGGGCGAGTCCGATCAGGTCGTTCCACTGCCTGCGGGGGCAGCCGCCACGGGACATTCCGGTGTCCATGTGCAGATGAACCCGCACCGCCGCAGGAGCCCTCGGCGCGGCTTGCGCAAGGAGCGCGCCGAGTTCGTCCACTGACCCGACCGCGACGTCGACCCTGGCGTCCGCCGCCTCCTCGGCGTCGATCCCGGAGGGGTGCAGCCAGGTGAGGATCGGCACCGCCAACCCCGCGGCGCGCAACGCTGTAGCCTCCGCGACGCTCGTCGTCCCGAGCCACCCGGCACCGGCGGCAACGGCCGCTCTGGCGACCGTGACGGCCCCGTGGCCGTAACCGTCGGCTTTGACCACGGCCATGATCGTGCTCCGCGTCCGCGCGCGGACTTCCGCCACGTTCGCCGTCACCGCCGCAGGCAGCGTCTGCAGAGTCGGCGGCCGAAAGGTGCCGGAACGGTGCCGAAGCACGGTAGCGAGCCGATTCACCGCTGCATCCTCGGGTCCTCGGTCGGGTCCGCATACATTGGCGGGCAGCCGTCGGTGGCGGCTTCGGGACGCAGTTCGTAATGCCACGACTCGTTGGCGTAGATCTGACACAGCCCGTACGCGGCGCCGTTCTCAGACAGCCAGGCCGCGGCAGCGGGCGGGCCGATGTCGACCGCCTTACCGGACACATGGGCGGACGTGTCCGCGGTGGCCACCCACCGCGCGGCCTCTTCCTGCGAGCCGTACTTGGCGACAGCGTCCTGCAACAACCGCTGCTGATACTCGGGCGACCGCCAACCGCTGTTGACCCGAAGCCTGATGCCGTCGGCCTCCGCGTGCTTTGCCGCCCGTCGCAAGGCATCGAGAAGGTCTGGATCGAGCCTGCCCACCCCCGGTACTTCATCGTCGAACACCGAGACCGCCCTCCCGGCGGGAATGGCGCCCTCATCCTCGTTCAGCGCGCTCTGCTTACCGTTCCCCTGGCCGAATCCGACCGACGAACTCGAAGGGGCGAGCGTCACGAGCGATTGGCGAACGACGAACGCAGCGATCGCTACACCGAGAATCCCTAGGCCGACGAGTACGATCCTGCCCGTGCGACGAGTTGGCGCTGTCAGTGATGCACTGTGGTTCATACCTCCACAGAAGACGTAAGGCCGTTGCGGTGGCGTATGCGAATTTTGATATGCCCGCGATATACCGTTCCACCGCCGTCAAGGAACTGCCGCAAAGCAGCGGCGACAGGGGCCCTCCGCTGGCGAGCCGGGGCCGACGCCGCCCGCTGCACCAGGGCCATGGGCGTCACTCCCCCGCCTGGAACCCCTGGTGCGTCAGGGCGTGCGGGAGCAGGTTCTTCAGGGGCGGCGCTCTGCCTGGCGGGTGCGGCGCTCGGCGGTGACCCTGGAGGCCGGGCACCAGGGCCAGGTCGGCTGGCTCGTTCGGGGCGAGGGCCCGGTGGTGCGCAGGTCAAGCGGCTCCGCGCGACGGGCTCGCGGTGGAGGTCAGGAACGGTTTGAGGGCTGCCAGCATCTCCTCGGGGCCTCTTCGGCCGGGTAGTGGCCGCAGTCGGGGATGATCACGCTTTCCACGTCGTCGGCGGCGAGCCGCATGGTCTTCTCGACCAGGTCTCCGGAGTTGCCCGCACCGGCGATCGCCAGGACGGGAATGGCCAGCCGCCGGGTCTGGCGCCGCTCGTTCTGCGCGATGGTGGTGTCGAGGGCGCGGTAGAACGCGAAGCTGGCGCGCAGGGCGTCGGGGTCGGTGGCGAGGGGCCGACGTAGTGCTCGACGGCGTGGTCGGGGAGTTTGCGCACGGCCTTGGTGGCGAACTGGTGCCCGAAGAAGACGCGCTCCTTGCCCTGGATGAGCAGCTCGTTCAGCTCGCTGAGGCGGTTGAAGGCGAAGTGCCAGAGCCGGTCGTTGGCCTGGGTGCCGTGGAAGAGCGGCGGTGAGGGGGACAGTCCCGGGATGGCGGCCTCGGCGACGGCGAGGCGTTCGAGCCGCTCGGGGTGGTCGGCGGCCAGCGCGTAGCCGGTCCACATGCCGACGTCGTGACCGACCATGGAGAAACGCCGGTGCCCGAGCGCCGCCATCAACGCCACCATGTCGGCGGCGAGGGTGCCGGTGTCGTAGCCGTCCCGCGGCTTGTCCGACAGCCCGACGCCGCGGGGGTCGACCGCGACGACCTGGAAGTCCGCGGCCAGCGCGGGCATGATCAGTCGCCAGGCGTACCAGCTCTGCGGCCAGCCCGCCAGCAGCAGCAGCGCGGGGCCCTGGCCGCCGGTGACCGCGTGCAGCCGCACGTCGCCGGTGTCGACATAGCGACTGGTGAAGGTGTCGGTGAAGCCGGGCGGCAGGTGCGGCGCTCCGCTGACCGATCCGGGACCTTCGACCATGGATGCCTTCACGGCGTTTCCCTTCGATTAGGTGGTTCTCCCTCGCGCGTACGTCCAGCACGTTAAACCATCATGGACTGAACGGTCAAAGATAGTTTGACCGTTCAGTCCAACATGTGGGTAGAATCACGGCGGCCCACGAATCCGGGAGGTGTGGCATGTCAGGCCGCAAGCAGTTCGACGTCGACGTTGCCCTGGACCAGGCGATGCGCGTGTTCTGGCAGCGCGGGTACACCGACGCCTCACTCGACGCCCTGGGCGCCGCCACGGGCCTGGGCCGAGGCTCGATCTACGGCTCGTTCGGCGGCAAGGACGCCCTGTTCCGCCAGTGCCTCGACCGCTACGCGGCCATCTACGGCGCTCAGTACGAGGAGGCGCTCGCCGCGCACTCCGACGATCCGGTGCGGGCCGTCGAGGCGTTCCTGGACATCGTCCTGGCGCGCATCGCCGACCCGTCCGTTCCCGCGGGGTGCCTCATCGCCCAGTCCGCCGCGCAGTCGGCGATCCTCGGGGAGGAGAGCGGCGGCCATGTGCGCGCCCTGCTCGACGCCCAGCGCCGACGGGTCCGCGGGGCTCTGGCGTCCGCGCCGGCCGATCCGCGCGTCCTGGACGAGTTGGCCACGTTCGTCGTCGCCATCATCCAGTCGCTGGCCGTGCTCAGCCGCGCCGGCTCCCCCGACGCCGAACTGCGATCCGTGGCCCGCCTCGCCTGCACAACAGTGGCCGACACCCTCGCCCGCGCGACGACGGCCGAGCCCGCAGACGACTGACCCCTGGACACCACGTCCTCGACGTTGAGCGGGAGAAGCCCGGTGGCCCGGTCGGCGGTTTCGTACAGCATCCGGGAGGGGGCGGTCGCGGCGGGACGGCAGCCGTTCAGTTCGGCCTTGGTGTGGTGGACGTTCTCGCGGTGCCGTTCGGCAGCGGTCGCGGCGGGTGTTACTTCTCGGGCGTGCCGGGTTTGGCGCTGAGGGATTCCTGATAGAGGTCCGCGTAGGTGCGGGAGTCCTTGATCAGGTCGTCGCAGAAGGCGGCGACATCGTTGCCGATGAGTTCCAGGACTCCTTTGTTGGACGCGACGCCCTCTTCGAAGAAATCGATGATCTCTGAGAGCAGGGGCCCGTTGAGCAGGTCGACCGGCCCGACCTTGAAGATGTACCGCTGAAGCTCTTTGTAGACGATCTGGTAGTCCGGCGGGAGCGCCTTGACCCGCGCCATGTGCGCCCGCCACTGCTTCTTGCCCTCGATGATGTCCTGGATGCCCACGTCAGCCTCCCAGCCGGGCCAGTTTCCTTGCGACGTTCCTGTTCAACTGGTCGCGCCACCGGTCGCGATAGGTCCGGGCCCCTTCCCCGCCGGCCAGCGCCGCACAGAAGCCTCCGATGTCGTCGCCAAGCACCTCGTGAATGCTCTGCCCATCGGACGCCGTCTCTTCGAGCAGACCCAGAGCATTGTCGAGAATCGGCATCAGGTTTCGACCTGTGAAGCCCGCGTAGGGAAAGAGATGACCCTTGATCTCTTCCCACGCCGCCCGGTAGTCGGCCGGCAACGTCTCGGCTCGGGCTTCGAACGCCTTCCATTCCCTGGTGATATCGCTGCCCGTCACGGTCTCCCAGAAGTTCATCTCCCGCCCTCCTTGAGCTTGTCGATCCGTGAAGTGACGTACTCCCATTTGGCCCAGAACGTCGCGAGTTCTTTGCGCCCCGCGTCGTTGAGCGCATAGAACTTGCGCGGCGGCCCCTGCCCGGACGGCCGTTTCGTCACCTGGACGAGACCGTTCTTCTCCAGCCGCAGCAGGATGGTGTAAACCGTCCCCTCGACGACGTCGGCGAAGCCGAGTTCGTTCAGCCGGCGCGTGATGGCGTACCCGTAGGTCTCCTCGCTGCCGATGATTTCGAGCACGCAGCCTTCGAGCGTGCCCTTCAACATCTCCGTCAGGTCGTCCATCGCGGACCCTCCCCACCTCCCAGTACCTCGTACTACCGAGTACCACTATACAGTACCACGGAGTAGAGGTCCCCGTAGTGCTCGCCGAACAACGGGCGGTTATGCCTGACCTGCCGTGATGTGGCGCTATCCGCGGACTCAGCGGCCTGTCGGAGCCGGCGGCGTGACCGCCTCGCGCAGCTCGGCGGCGGCCTGGGTCATGAGCTGAGCGAGGGTGGTGTCCGGCTCGGCCAGCCAGCGGGGCATGGCGCGCCGGTGGATCGCCAGCACCACGTCGATGAGGAAGCGAGCCTTGCCGGGCTCGACGCCGCGGCGCTCGAGCGCCGGTGCCAGCGCGTCGGCGATGGCGGCGAGCTTGATCAGATCGCGCTCGGCCAGTGCCGGGTTGGCGGCGATCACTCTTCCCCGTCGCAGCAGGAACTCGCGTGGGCGGAAGACCTCCTCGGCGGTTCCCAGCGCGGTCAGCAGCGCCTCGATCGGGGCGAGGTCCGGGTCGGCCGCCTCGACCTGGGCGACGAGGTGGGCCTCGAGTTCGTTGCCGGCGAAGAGGACTTCCCGCTTGTCGGAGAAGTAGCGATAGAAGGAGCGCTCCTTCAGGCCGGCGGCGCCTGCGATCTGCGCGACCGTGGTGCGGTCGAACCCCTGCGTCTCGAACAGCTCGAGCGCCGCGCGTTTGAGCCGGCCCTGTGCGTCAGATTCCCATCGCGGCATACCCACCAGGGTACGACAACAGGAGCTGTCATCAGCTGGTACGGTCGATGACAACAGATGCTGTCATCAGCCAGGAGATCGTCATGAAGGCTCTGCAATTCGACCGGTTCGGCTCCCCGGACGTGATCGTGCTCCGCGACGTCCCACAGCCGGAGCCGGGACCCGGCCAGGTCCGGATCGCCGTGCGGGCGTGCGGCCTGACACCGGCCGACTGGCACATCGTCGACGGTCTCCTCGCCGACCATCTGCCGCCGCTGCCGCGCGGGCTCGGCCTTGAGGTCGCGGGCACCGTCGACGCGCTCGGCGAGGGCGTCACCGGCGTCCAGATCGGCGACCGCGTGTTCGGCCCGGCCACCTTCGACGGCCGACGGCCGGCGCCGCCGAGTACGCGCTGATGCCGGCATGGGCACGCATCCCCGAGGGCGTGACCGCCGAGCAGGCCGCCGCGCTGCCGATGGCGGCCGAGACGGCGTGGCGCGCGCTCGACGACCTCGGTGCCCAGCCGGGCGAGCTGCTGCTCGTCCACGGCGCGGGCACCACCGTGGGTGAGGCGGCGGTGCGCTTCGCGCTGCACCGGGGTATTCGGGTGATCGCCACAGCCGGGCCGACTCGGGCGGCAGCCCTGGAAGAGATCGGCGCCCAGGTGACCGCCTACGGCGAGGGCATGGCCGAACGCGTCAGCGCACTGGCCGGAGGCCACGTCGACCGCGCCCTGGACACCGCGCCGACCGGGGCCGGATCGACCGCGCCGACCAGCCCAGCCCGGCCGGCGGCTCGCTACCGACCTTGATCGAGCTGACCGGGGATCCCGACCGTGTCCTCACCGTCTCGGACTTCGCCGCCGCAGCCGAACTGGGCGTCCGGATCACCACCGAGATCCGCTACGACCAGTTCAATGAGTTCGCCCGGCTCGCCGGTGAAGGCATCCTGGTCGTACCGGTCGCCCGCACCTACACCCTCGACCAGATCCAGGAAGCGGCCGAGCTCAGCCAATCCCGCCGCCCCGGCGGCAAACTCATGCTCGTCCTGTGATCGCCCTGCCAGCCTGATAAAGCGAGTCCACCTCGTTGAGGAACGGGGCATGCCTCTTCTCCTCGTCCCGGCCGATCTCCGGGAACCCTCGCAGGCGCTCCAGTTCCTCGCCCGCGAACACCTGCGTCGCCGCGAACGACCTCCCCAACTCGGCCATATCCGCCCGATGTTCGGCGGGTACTGCGGGGACCTGGGCCAAGGCGGGTGAGCGTTGGGCGCAGACCTCGGGGGTTGGCGGGACAAGGGGCGGGTGCGTTAGGTCGGTTGGTGGGGGCTGGTGTGGAGGCGGTCAGGGCCGGGAGGACGGTCGCTGTGACGAGGTGGGCGATGTCCGCGGTTTTGATGCGGCCGGCGCGGTTCTCCTCGGCGGCGCCCTTCAGGACGTAGTGCACGACGCCCACCAGCCAGGTGATCGGCAGGTCGGTGCGGAAGACGCCGTCGCGCTGGCCCCGGCGGACGAGCTCTTCGACGCGTTCGGCGGGGGCGGTGTGGAGCTCGCGGACGCGACCGGCCGGAAGTACCTCCTGGGCGGCGGTCAGCAGGGCCGCGGACTCCGCCACCAGGGACCAGCTGGACTCCAGCAGCCGGGCCAGCGCCTGGCGCGGGTCTCCGGTGAGGTCGACCGTCGCCAGCGTCTGGTCGCCGGCGCGGAGCGCGTCGGCCAGCGCGGCCTCCACCAGGTCGGCCCGGGTGCGGAAGTGGCCGTACAGCGTCATCCGGCCGACGCCCGCGGCCTTGGCGATGTCGTCGACGCTGGCGTTCGGGTCGGCGCTCAGGGTGGAACGGGCCGCGGAGACGATGCGGGCGATGTTGCGTTCGGCGTCTGCGCGGCGGCGCGGGCCGGTGGTGGCGGGCATGATCCACATCATAACTCGTACAGCAAAGTACGTGTTACTCTCCCTTCATAAGTCGTACATGGACGTACGAGTTGATCGAGGAGAGTCGGCATGACCTCAACAACCTCTGAACCGACCGGCCAGCGGCCCGGGGTCCATCCGCTGCGATGGCGCATCCTGGGGTTCCTCGGGGTGGCGCAGTTGATGCTGATCCTGGACGTCACCGTGGTGGCCATCGCGCTGCCGCACATCGAGACCGACCTCGGCCTGAGCCGTCAGGCGGTGACCTGGACGGTCAGCGCCTACACCCTGACGTTCGGCGGCCTGATGCTGCTCGGCGGACGGCTGGCCGACCTGCTCGGCGCCAAGCGGGTGGTCCTGGCGGGCCTGCTGGTGTTCACGCTGGCGTCGCTGGCGACCGGGATCGCCGACGCGGCGGACTCGCCGGGCCTGCTGCTGGGCGGCCGCATCGCCCAAGGCGTCGGCGCGGCGCTGCTGTCGCCGTCGGCGTTGTCACTGGTGGTGGGCCTGTTCGACGGGGAGGAACGAAACAAGGCGCTCGGCGTCTGGTCAGCGCTCGGCGGCGGAGGCGCGGCGCTGGGCGTGCTCCTCGGCGGAGTGCTCACGTCCGGACCCGGCTGGCCGTGGGTCTTCTACGTCAACGTGCCCATCGGGCTGGTCATCCTCGTCGCCCTGGCCCGCCTGCTGCCGCACCAGCGCACGGCCTCGGACCGGCCGCGGCTGGACGTGCCGGGCGCGGTGCTGGTCACCGCCTCGTCGGTCGCCCTGATCTACGCGTTCATCCGCGCCGGTGACCACGGCTGGCTCACCGCCGCCACCGGGACGCTGGTGCTGGCGGCCGTGGTCGGCTACGCGGCGTTCGCGGTCTGGCAGAAGACGGTCAGGTCGCCCTTGATGAACGTGGCCCTGCTGGTACGGCGGCCGGTGGCCACGGGCACCTTCCTCATCGTGATGGCGACGGCGCTGATGATCGCGGTGTTCTTCCTGGGCACCTTCTACTTCCAGCACGCCGAAGACTACGGCGCGCTGCGAACGGGCCTGCTGTTCCTGCCGGTGGCGGTGGCGACGATGCTCGCGGCCCATCTCACCGGAGGGGCCGTCGCCACCGTCGGGACGCGGCCGCTGGCGGTGGGCGGCCTGCTGGTCGCCGCGATCGGCATGGCCGTTCCCGCCGTGTCGCTGCATCCGGTCAGCGTGACGGTCGGCACGGCGATCGCGGGCGCGGGAACGGGCGCGCTCTTCGTCGTCGCCTCCGCCACCGCCCTGGGCCAGGTGGCGCCGCACGAATCGGGGATCGCCTCGGGCATCGTCAGCACTTTCCACGAGTTCGGCGCTTCCGTCGGCGCCGCCGTCATCTCCAGCGCCGCGGCGGCCAGCCTGGCCGGGGAGACTTTGACGGGATTCACCGACGGCTTCGTCCTGGCGGCGGTCGCGGCGACCGCCGCAGCTCTGATCGCAGCCATCATCACCCCCGGCCGTCCCCGCACGGAGGCGCAATGATGTCGTTGACCTGTAGGTTCTCGCGGTTGAAATGGGTGGAGTGGTGAAGTCGCAGTGGGCTGCGAGGCCGAATGACCTGCGGTGGCATAAGCCTTAGGGTGGGGCACGCCCCGAGTTCGCCGCCGAATGGAGGCAGACGGATTATGGCCGCCGACTCGCCTGTGCCGGATGTTCCGCCGTCGCCCGAGATCGACACGACCGTTTCGCATTCAGCACGGATCTGGGATTACTGGCTGGGCGGGCGGGAGAATTATCCCGTCGACCGCGAGCTGGGCGACCAGATCGCCGCGACGCTGCCCGACATCGTCGTCCAGGCTCGCGCCGACCGCCTGTTCCTGGGGCGGGCGGTGCGGTTCCTGGCCGGCGAGGCGGGCATCCGGCAGTTCCTGGACATCGGAACGGGGCTGCCGACCGTGGACAACACCCACGAGGTCGCGCAGCGCCTCGCGCCCGACGCGAAGATCGTCTACGTCGACAACGACCCGCTGGTGCTGACGCACGCGCGGGCGCTGCTGGCCAGTGCCCCCGAGGGCGCCACCCACTACCTCGACGCCGACATGAACGACCCCGAGTCGATCCTGTCCGGCGCCGCACAGGTCCTGGACTTCACCCGGCCGGTGGCGATCACGCTGCTGGGAGTGCTCTGGCACGTCACCGACGACGCCAAGGCCCGCGGCATCATCGACACCCTGATGGCCGCGGTGCCCTCCGGCAGCTACCTGGCGATCGCCCACCCGACGATCGAGGTGACCGGCGAGCGCATGGCCGAGGCGATCCGCCAGTGGAACCGGTTCGGCAAACCGCCCGGCGTCCACCGCTCCCCCGCCCAGATCGCGGAGCTGTTCAACGGCCTGGACCTGGTCGAGCCGGGTGTCGTGTCCTGTCCACTGTGGCGTCCGGAAGCCACCCCCTTCGGGCCGCCCGAACCGATCGACCAGTTCTGCGCCGTCGCCCGCAAGCCCTGACCAGCCGGACCATCCAGCCGCCCGCGGCGTTGAACGGCAAGGCCCTGCGGTCGATCGCGGGTGACCATGACCCTGCGGCGGGCGTCGCCGTCCCGGTCGTGAGGGCGTCAGGTCGGCACGCGGCGGTCGGCTCGCGTGGCCTTGCCTTGGGAACGGGAACGCGTGCTCGTCCCGCGTAGGGCCACGACGGTGAAGAGGGCGGCGAGGCACAGGAGGGCGGCGCTGAGAACGGCGGCGTCGCGGGTCCCGCTGACCAGCCGCGCCTCGGCGTTCTTCGCCGGTTCGGTCGACTGCGCCATAGCGGTGAAGAATGCGACGCCGACGGACGCGCCGATCTGCTGGGCGAGGTTCGTGAGCGCGGTGGCGAGGCCCTGTTCGTGGTCGGGCTGTCCGGCGGTGGCGGCGGTCCGGAACGCGACGACGGACGTGATGTGCCCGAACCCGATGACCCCGCATCCGGGCAGCACGATCGCCAGGCTCGTCGCGTTCGGCGACAGGAGGACGAGCAGGACCGTTCCGGCGGCCTGGACGAGCAACCCTCCCGCCAGCGTCGCCCGCGGGCCGAACCGGGCGATAGCCCGGGGCGCCAGACGGCCGGCCGCGATGGACGCCAGCCCCATCAGCACGAAGACCAGCCCGGTCTGCCATGGAGTGCAGGCCAGGACCCGTTGAAGGTAGAGGCTGAGGGTGTAGATCACTCCGACTGAGACGGCGAACGTGATCAGTCCGGGGACGTTCGACGCCCACACCGTCCTCTGGACGAGCACCCGGAGCGGCACCAGCGGCGCGGGCGTGCGCGCTTCGATCACCAGGAACACCACGCCGAGGGCCGCGCCCGCCGCGAGGCTCACCACGACCTCCCCGGCGAACGGCCCCGTAGGACCGATCTTGGTGATCCCGTAGATCAGGGCCACCAGCGCGGCCGTACCGCTCACGGCTCCTGGAACGTCCAGCCGTCGCGGGGCGGACCCGCCGCGGTCGGCCGGCAGCGAACGGACCGCGCCGAGCAGGACCAACGCCCCCGCGGGCACGTTGACGAGCATCGTCGCCCGCCAGCTCACCGCGGTGAGCAGGCCGCCCAGGACCATCCCGGCCACGAATCCGAACGGGAGCACCGCACCGGCGACCCCGAGCGCCCGCTCCCGTTCGCGGCCCTCCGGAAAGGCTGTCGTGATTAGGGACAGGGCGGCCGGGGCGACCAGCGCCGACCCCAGTCCCTGCACCGCCCGCATGGCGACCAGCATCCACGGTGCGACGGCGAGCCCGGCCACCAGCGAGGACGCCGTCAACAGCGCCAACCCGACCACCAAGACGCGCTTGCGTCCGAACAGGTCGGCGGCCCGTCCGCCCACCAGCAGGAAGCCGCCGAACGGCAAGGCGAGCGCGGTGACCACCCACTGGAGCCCGTCGCCGGAGAAGCCCAGCCCCTTCTGAACGGCCGGGAGCGCGACGTTCACGATCGCGAAGTCGACACCGACGAGGAGCTCCGCGCCGCACAGGACCAGCAGGATCCATTTACGCGTTGCCATCGATGTCCTCCTCTCCGCTCACACCCCCGTACGGCCGCCCGCGGAGGGCTGGAGCCCGGTCATCAGGGAGGCGGGTGTCGCCGCCGGGGGCGACGGGCCCGGCGTCGGGTCGGCGCATCATGCGGCCGACCGCCAGCGCGCCGAGCAGGGACAGCGCGCTCAGGCTCCAGAGCGCGGCGTGCAGAGCGCCGGTGTATCCGCTGGTGGCGGCGCGGCCGAAGGCCGTCGGGTCGGCACCGGCCGGGACCGCACCGGCCATGTCGCCCTGGAGCAGGTGCGCGGTCGCCGCCGCCGCGGCGGTCGTCCCGTAGCGGGCGGTGAGGTTCGCTCGGGTCAGCGCGGACAGCAGGGCGCCGAGCACCGAGATGGCGATGACCTCCCCGGTGATCCGCACGGTGTTGAACAGCCCGGCCGCCATGCCCGCCTGGGAGGCGTGGACGGCGGAGACCGCGGCTCCGTCCATGATCGCCAGCGAGATGCCGAACCCGGTCCCGATGAGGATCAGCGGCCCGGCGAGCGCCGCGGGACCCGCGCCGCCCGGAACCAGGGCCAGCAGCGCGGTACCGGCCGCGACCAGCAGCAACGTGGCCACCAGCAGGCTTCGCTGGGAGAGGCGGCGCGCCAGGGCGCCGGTGAGCGGCGGCATGATCAGCGTCGGTCCGGTGAGCAGCATCAGCGCGAGCCCGGCCTGCTGGGCGGTGTAGCCCAAGGTGGCCATCAAGTACGGCGGCAGCACGATGGTCGGCGCGAGGAAGCCGAAGGCGAGCAGGAACGGCATCGCCGAGATCGCCACGAAACGCGGCCGGGCCAGCAGCGACAGGTCCACCAGCGGGGCCGGGTGGCGCCGTTCGACCACGCCGAACGCGGCCAGCAGGACCACGCACCCGGCCAGGCCCGCCAGCACGACCGGATGCCCCCAGCCCAGCTCCGGGCCCTCGACCACGCCGAGGGTGAAGCCGCCGAGCCCGAGGGTGAACGTGACCGCGCCGCCCCAGTCCATCGGCCCGCCGCCGGGTCGCCGCGACTCGTTCAGCAGCGGCGCGGCCAGCAGGCTCGGCAGCAGCGCGAACGCCGGGATGGCGAACAGGCTCCGCCACCCCAGCGTGGTGATCAGCAGCCCGGCGAGCACCGGCCCGAACGCGAGACCGAGCCCGAGGACCGTGCCGTACAAGGCGAACGCCTTGGCCCGCCCGGCGGCGCCGGGGAACGCGTGCGCGAGCAGTGCGCTGCCGCCGGTGGTGGCCGCCGCCGCGCCCGCACCCGCGAGCGCGCGGGCCGCCACGACCAGGCCGATGTCCGGTGCCAGCGCCGCCATCAGCATCGACACCGCGAACACGGCCAGCCCGCCGGTGAACATCCTGCGCCGTCCGACGCGGTCGGCGAGCGCTCCGGTGGACGCCATGAACGCGGCGAAGGTCAGGAAGAACGCGTTCACCACCCACTGCGTGCCGGCCAGGCCGGCGTGCAGGTCGGCGCCGATGTCCGCCTGCGCCTCCGCCGCGCCGGTGGCGGTCACCGGCAGGACCGACACGGCCGCGCAGACCACGGCGAGCGTCGGCCCCGGCCTCCCCCGCACCGCGGCTACCTCGGTGAACAAGCTCGACCCCTCCCGTTCCACAACCATCAATACCTTGATGGACATCAGAGCATGGCTGCATGTCGGGGAGCGCGTCAAGTCGGGTGGTAGAGTTCGGCTGCACATCAGGGGCCTGATGGTCGCGGGACGCGGAGGCGCGCGTGGGAGCCGAGGAGCAGGTCGACGAGTCGGTGGCATGGCGCCCCGGCAACACGATCAAGCGCGCCGAGCAGGCGCTCATCGCGGAGAAGACGCGCGTGCTGCGCCCCTACGGCCTGACCGTTCCGCAGTACGCCGCGATGTACGCGCTGTCGCTGTCCCCCGGCATCTCCGGCGCGCGGCTCGCCCGCTTCTGCGCGGTCACCCCGCAGAGCATGACCACCGTCCTCAAGACCCTGGAGTCCCGCGGCCTGATCGAACGCCGCCCCTCACCGGACCACTCCCAGGTGCTGGTCACCCGCCTGTCCCGCGCCGGCCGGTCACTGCTGCGCAAGGCCGACGCCGCCGCCGTGGCCGTCGAACAGCGCCTCGTCGACGCCTACACCCCCGACGAACTCGACCAGCTCCGCGACCTACTCGAACGGGCCACGCACATCCTCACCAGCACCCCACCCGACAACGCCGAAGCCCGCTGACCTGCGCGCCGGGGCGCGCTCGGCCTGCTCGGCCTGCTCGGCGCGCTCGGTCGGTGCCCGTTCTGGCGTGCGGTCAGGACGGGGTCCTGCCCCGGGGGGCGGCGCGGTGGTCGACGCGCCGTACCGCCAGCCGTTGAGCCCACTGCCCGCCGCGCTGGACCTGAGGCAGGCCGCCGCGGCCGCGGAGATCCTCGACGCCCGGCGCGCGGTGCCGATCCACTATGAGCCGGACCAGCCGGACAGGTCGCGGGCTACGTCGAGATCTCTGACCCGGCTGGCCGCATGACCGGAGACTCCACCGTGCCCATGGGGTCGGCGGCCATGTGTTCGGGATCGGCCTGGCCTGGTGTGCGGAGCGCGGGGGTGTCCGTCAGGAAGGTGACGGGCCGCACTGCCGCGGCACACCGGTGGCGGTGTGCCGCGGGGCTCCGGCGGGGGTGTGTCAGGGAGTGAAGACGAGGATCCTGTCGTCGTTCGGGCCGGGGGTGCCTCGGCTCTCGCGGTTGCTGGTGCTGATCCACACCGACCCGTCCGGGGCGCGGACGGCGGCGCGCAGGCGGCCATAGGTGTTCTGGAAGTGCGCGACGGGTGTGCCGACCTGGCCGTTCGTCACGGGAACCTGCCAGAGGCGACGGCCGCCGAGGGCGGCCGCCCAGAGGGAGCCGGGGGTGTAGGCGAGGCCGGACGGGGACGCCTCGGACGTGCGCCAGGTGATGAGCGGGTTGACGAACCTCGGGTCGCCGCCGTTGCCCTCGACGACGGGCCAGCCGTAGTTGCCGCCCTTCTCGATCCGGTTGACCTCGTCGTACAGGTCCTGGCCGAACTCGGTGGCGAACATGCGGCCCTGCTCGTCCCACGCCAGGCCCTGCACGTTGCGGTGGCCGAGCGTCCAGAGCCGGGAGCCGAACGGGTTGCCGGGGGCGGGCCGGCCGTCCTTGGTGACGCGCAGGATCTTCCCGGCCATGGAGTTCTTGTCCTGGGCCAGTTCGCGCCGGTAGACCTCGCCGGTGGCGACGTACAGGTAGCCGTCGGGCCCGAACGCCAGGCGGCCGCCGTTGTGGTTGGCGCCCTTCTCGATACCGGTGATGATCGGGGTGGCGTCGCTGAGCGTCGTGTCGTAGCGGTAGCGCACCACCCGGTTGTCGGACGCGGCCGTGAAGTGGACGAAGATCGCCTTGTCGGTGGCGTAGTCGGGAGAGACCGCGACGCCCATCAGGCCGCCCTCGCCGCGCGGCACGACGCCCGCGATCGTTCCGACGGTGGTCACGCCGCCCTGCGGGGTGACGCGGAGGAGCCGGGCGGTGCCGCGTTCGGTGACGAGCGCGTCGCCGCCCGGGAGGAACGCGATGCCCCACGGCACGTTCAGGCCGGTGACCAGCTCGCGGGGAGCGCTGGGCGCGGCGACCGCCGGGGCCGGGTCTGGTTTGTCGGCAACGCCGGCGGCCGTGCCGGGTGCGGAGCACGCGACCAGTGCCAGCGAGGCGAGGATCATGCGGGTCCTTCTCATCGGAACGCCTCCCGTTCGGGGTACGGACACAGGGGGCATCTCGTTCCGAGGCGCCCGCGCGGCGATACCGCGAGGGCGCCGTCCCCGCCGCTCTCGGGGCGGGACGACACGCCCGGGCTGAGCAGTGACCTTGCCGGAGCTCCGGCGCCCGGTATCCGGGCCGGCGGGTCGTCGTCCGCGCCTGCGGCGAGTGGACGAACGCAAAGAAGGACCACAACGGCGGGGGCGCGGCACCATGCCCATCAAGACACACGCGAGCCTCCGATTCAAGAGGCCGCGGGGCCTCATCCGGATGCCCGCGTTCGGAGGAACGCGTAGCATCGGGCCTCGCCACTTCGCGAGCTGGGCTAACTAAACCGAATCGCCAAACGGAGACGCCAGCGCATGACCACGCCCCCATCGCCGCCCGGAGCGGAACGGACTGACGGATCACCCGTTCAGATCGGCGCGCTCGTTCCGCTGGCTCGTCCTGGGTGGGTCGAGGCGGGCCGGCACTTGCTCGCTGGGCTCGAACTGGCCGTTCGCGAGGTCAATGACACTGGCGGGATCGCCGGAAAGCCACTGGAGCTGGTGGTCCGAGACACCGCGGCCGATCCGCGAAGGGCCGAGGCGGCCGTAGAGGAATTGGCGCGGCTGGGCGTGGCCGCTTTGGCGGGGGAATATCACAGCGTCGTCGCCCGCGCCGCCGCCACCAGGGCCGACGCTCTGGGATTTCCGTTCCTCTGCTCGTCGGCCGTTCTCGACGCGCTCACCGAACAGCCGACGGATTGGGTGGCGCGCCTCGCTCCGGCGCAGTCACGCGGCTGGCAGATCTACGCGGAATTCCTCCTCAGCGCGGGTCACAGCCGAATCGCCGTAGCGGCCGAACCGAGCGTCTACTGGGCGTCTGGAACCCGCGTTCTGCGGGACTACCTCGCTCCACGCGGCGGCACGGTCATCGAGCTCGACATGCGCGCGCTCTCCCCCTCGGCCGTGTGCGATGAACTGGTCGAACATCGCGCGACAGCCCTTCTCCTTCTGGTCGGGGCTCCGGAGCCGGCGGTGTCGATCGTCAAATCCGTACGCCGCGACCAGCGCCTCAGCGAGGTCTTGATCGGTGCTCCGGCCGGGCAGCCTGAATTCGCCGAATGGGCAAGCCTGCTGGGCGGCGACGGCGCCGCGATTCCGTTCTTGCGCTATCTGCCCGAACGCCTCAGCCCGCTCGGCGCACGAGTCGAGGCGACCCTCCGTGAACGGCTTGCGGAAGCGCCCTCGTTCGTCGCCTTCGAGGGATACGACACGGTGACCGTTCTCGCCGATGTGCTCCGTTCACAGGGTACGGACCGGGCGCGCATTGCCGATTCCTGGCCGCGCGTTGCAGTGGAGGGCACCCGCGGGCGGATTCAGTTCTTCCGCACGCCGGGCATCAGCGTTTGGCAATGGTCCAGGACGCCGATCCAAGTCGTCGACAGAGACCCCGCGAGCCCCGACCGCTTCCGCACTCTCCACACCACCTGAGAAAGCACACAGCCCCCCGTTCTCCCCGAACGCGCGGTGGTCTCAGAGCGGGCACGCGGGCACGCGGGCCGGGTGGCGGGAGGCGCGCTGCGGGAGCCACCAGCGTTGCCCGGGTTTACGGACAGCTCTTCGGAACTTTTCGGTGCGGCGGAGTATCTCACCACCCGTACGTCCGTGACCGAGGAGAGGAACTGTTCCGCATGATGTCTCGCGTTCGTGTGCTGCTGCCGACCGCACTGGTGCTGGTGACCGGTTCGGTGATGACCGCCGCGCCGGCCTCCGCCGTCATCGGCGGGTCGAAGAGCACCTACGGCCCGTGGGCGGTGCGCATGCTCGTCGACGGCAAACCGGCGTGCACCGGGACGGCGGTCACACGCCAGTGGATCATCAGCGCCTCGCACTGCTTCTACGAGCAGGCGCAGCCGATCGCCGACAAGCGGATCTCGTTCAGGGTCGGCAACCTCGACATGCGGAAGGGCACCACGGTGCGCCCGGTGCGCGGCCGGCGCGTGGGGAGTGCGCGCGCCGACATGATGCTCATCAAGGTCCCGCCGATGAAGGTCCGTACGGCGCGCCTGGCCACGGCCCGCGTCCAACGCGGTCAAGTCGTCCGGCAGTACGGGTGGGGCGCCACCTGCACCCGGGACGAGAACGCCTGCCAGTCCCCCGTGCTCAAGCAGTCGGACCTGCGGGTCGTACGGCCGAACGACCCGCGTTGCAAGGGCTACACCACCCCGGGCGGCTCGGACTTCTGCATGGAGAAGGTGTCGGGGATCCCCGCCGGCGGCGACTCCGGAGGCCCGGTGATGAGCATCTCCCCGCGCGGTACCGAAACCCTCCTCGGCGTCTTCGACGGCTCCGACCGGGCCAAGATCGCCGAGGCCGGCGAGATCGCCCAGCAGCTCACCTGGATCCGCTCGGTCACCCGGCGCTAGCGCGGAGCGCGGGCAGTACCAGGTCGGCGGGCTGGCCGGCGCGCGTTTCGGTCGGCGCGCGGGAACGGACCCGCACGCTCCAGCCGTCCCCGTCCGGCCGTGCCAGGCGGGGGCGGGGGCGCGGTCAGGAGAGTTCCAGGCCGCCGTCGATGGTGAGGACCTGGCCGGTGAGCCAGGTCGAGGCCGGGTCGGCCAGCCGCAGGATCCACACCGCGACCTCCGCGGGTTCGCCGCGGCGCCCCAGCGGGATGCGGGCGGCCTCCTCGGCCTTGATCCGGGCGATGGACGGCTCGTCCAGCCCGGCGGCGGCCAGCGCCTG
The DNA here is from genome assembly GCF_009793335.1 of Actinomadura sp. J1-007. GTDB lineage: Bacteria > Actinomycetota > Actinomycetes > Streptosporangiales > Streptosporangiaceae > Spirillospora > Spirillospora yumaensis. The sequence continues at coordinate 166,707 of NZ_WING01000003.1, forward strand.
GCTCTCGGTGGGGCCGGGGGCCAGCGCGTTCACGCGGATTCCGTCCGCGGCCAGCTCCACCGCCCAGCTCCGGGTCAACTGCTCCAGCGCGGCCTTGGAAGCGGCGTAATGCGCGGCGCCCGGCAGCGGCCGGTGCCCGTAGGTGCTGGAGACGTTGACGATCGAACCCGCGCCGCGGCGCAGGTGCGGCAGCGCGGCACGGGCCAGCAGGCTGGGCGCGGTGACGTTGAGGTCGAACACCTCGCCGATGCCGTCGGCCGTGGTCTGGTCCAACGGCATCATCTTGGTCGCGCCGGCGTTGTTGACCAGGACGTCCACCCCGCCCCACCGCGCGACCGCGGCTTCGACCACCTGCCCGGCGGCCTCGGGCACGCGCAGGTCCGCCGGATGCGCTTCGATCCGCGGATGGCCGGCCGCCGTCTCCTCCAGCGCGTCCTTGCGGCGGCCGACGCCCAGCACCCTGGCCCCGGCGGCCGCGAACGCCCCGGCCGCGGCGCGGCCGATCCCCGAGCCCGCGCCGGTGACGACCACGACCTTCCCCGCGAACTCCCCCTCGACGCCGTCGTGAAGCCGAACGGTCACTGCCCATCTCCATTGTTCGATGTTCGTCAAACATCGAACAAGGTAGCATCGGCGGTATGAAGCAGGCACGCCATCCGGAACCGGGCGAGATGACTCTGGTCGCGGTCCTGGGAGCACTCAGCGACCCGATCCGGGTCGGACTGGTGCGCGTGCTGGCCGACGGCCGCGAACGCGGATGGGGCCAACTCCACGCCCCCGTGGCCAAATCGACCCTCAGCCACCACCTGCGGGTCCTGCGCGACGCCGGTCTCACCCGTACCCGCCAAGAGGGCACCCGCTGCTTCGTCGAACTACGCCGCGACGACCTGGACGCCCGCTTCCCCGGCCTCTTGGACTCCGTCCTGGACGCCGCCCACAGCGACGACATCGGCGCCCACGTCCATGTGTCCGACTCCCCCGCCTGACGGAACGGGGCGGTGGTCGCGCTGCCGGTAGCGCTCCAGGGCGCGGTGGGCAAGCCGGCGGAACAGTTCTGTTCGGTTGCGGAAACGGTGCGGCGCGGTGCCGGTGGGCACGCCGGCCCGGGCGTCCAGCGTCCGGGAGGTGACGCTGCGGGCGCCGCGCTGGGCAGCAGTTCGATCGCCGCGCCTAGGAAGGATGCGCCGTTCGTCCGCGCCATCGTCCTTTCCCGTCTCCGCCTTCCCGGAATTCTTGGGCTCTTGCCGGTGCGGAAGGCGCGGTTTACCTTCTGCGTGTAGCGCAACAGCCATAGCGTTTCGGTCGTAGCGCTTCGAGCGTAGTGGCTGCGCTTAATGATTGTTCGTGGCGTTTGTGCATTCCGGTGGGGCCCCGGGATGAACGCGCCGCTCCCCCATCGGCCCTCGATGTCCTCTGATGGAGTTCTTATGGGCAGACCAAGGCGGATCGCCGCGCTGTCGGCCGTTATCGGCCTCGTGGTCGGCGGCCTGGCGGCTCCGACCGCGGTGGCATCGGCGGCTCCGGTCCCGGCCCCCACCCCGGCGCCGCGTCCGGCCGCGTCGGGTGGTCAGGGCGCCAAAAGCGCGCTAGGGATACGGCACTTCTATAACGCGCGATTCCAGCGGTGTCTGGATGCGGACATCAACACCGGCGGCAACGGCGGCGTGGTCCAACTGTGGGACTGCGGTCCCTGGAACCAGCAGGACTGGGACGTCCGGCCGGACGGCTCGATCTACAACATGCGTTTCCAGCGGTGCCTGGACGCGGACATCAACACCGGCGGCAACGGAGGCAAGGTCCAGCTCTGGGACTGCGGTCCCTGGAACCAGCAGTGGTGGGTTCTCCGCCCGGATGGTTCGGTTTACAATGTGCGTTTCCAGCGGTGTCTGGATGCGGACACCAATACCGGCGGCAATGGCGGCAAGGTGCAGTTGTGGGACTGTGGCCCATGGAACCAGCAGTGGTGGTATTGACCATGCGGCACGCCTCCAGAACGATCGCGCGTTCCGGAGCTGAGTAGTACAACGAGAAGCCCGTGCCCGCCTTTTCGGAGGCGGGCACGGGCTCGGTGTGGTTCGGGTCAGCCGTAGAAGGTGACCAGGTCCTGGAGCGGCAGTGGTCCTTCGGGGAAATCGCGTGCGAACGCGTTGAAGTTGAGCGTCTCGTCCACTGCGGCCAACAGGACCTTGACCAGGTCGGCCGCCTCGACCTGGTCGACGATCGCGGCGTACGCCTCGCGCATGGGCGGTACCTGATCAGCCTTTACGTGGCCGATGATCGGAGCGTTCCTCGCCTGCGGCGTATCGGTGAACGGGTTGTCGTACATGAATCCCATGGGCGTGAGCTCCCGAGGCACTCCGGCGCCCTGGAACTCCTCGCTCGCCTCCGCCAGATAACGCGCGCCCCGCCGCAGAGGCCCGAAATCGAAGCGGGTCGACTCGCCGTACTCGATCACGTCCTGCCAGACGCGGGCATAGGCGTCGCCGCCCTCCGGATGCTTGGGACGGTCGCCGAAGATGTCGTCGACGGCCTCGACCATCGTCCGGGACGCGTCCACCTCCCCTTGCGCGTCAACGGCCTCGGCGCGCCGCCGGGTCTCCTCCACCGAGCCCGGTGCCGGGTGCCGGACCCAGAACTGCGCGTTCTGGATGCTCACGCTGTAGATCGTGAGTTGCGTGCTCATCGGCCTCCTTCGCCTTGGGCCACGAATTCCGGTCGGGGCGCGGCCAGCGCCGACGGGCATCCGGCCGTCCACCACCGCATCGGGACAGGCTAGAGCGGGCTGGGCCTCCCCCGCCAGCGCTCCGCGGAGGTTCGGCTGGACCGGTCCGGTGCCCGTTCCGGTGTCAGGCGGATTGGGCCAGGACGGATTGCGGCTGGATTGGCTTGTCGAGGAATCCGAGCTTGGTCATCGTGTCGCCGACGCGTTTCATGGCGGCGGGGTCGTTGCCGGTCGGCCAGGTCGTGGGAATGGCGATCGACGTCGCCTGCGCCGGGGTGAGGTGCATGAACGTGGGCAGTGTCTTGCGAACGAGTTGCGGGTCGTTCTGAGCGAGCTGGGAGGCTTCCTTCAGGGCGGTCTGGAATTTGGTGACGGCGCTGCGGTGGCCGTTGATCCAGGTGTCCGTTCCGGCCCAGCCGGCGATCGGGAAGCCGGTGGCGCTGCCCGCCCAGACGTCGACGACCCGGGGGTTGCCCGCCGTCTTGGCCTGGCTCTCCTGGGTGCCGGTGAGCCAGGACGCGTCGACCTGGCCGTTGTTGAGGGCGGACAGGGCGTTGGGCACGGGCACCTGGACGAACTTGACGTCCTTGGGGCCGATGCCGGCTTCGGCGAGCCGGAGGCCGGTGACCAGGTCGGCGACGGACCCCATGCCGGGGACGCCGATCTTCTTGCCCTTGAGGTCGGCCATGGAACGGATAGCGCTGCCCTTCTTGGTGAACAGCCCGTCCGCCCCGGGCTGGCCCACCCGCGACTGCGCGACGAACTTCAGTTTCAGGCCGTGCGAGGCGCCGGAGAAGACCGTGACGTAATTGACCATTCCGATGTTGGCACCGCCGGATTGCAGGGCGGCGACGATGGAGGAGCCGGATTGCCCGGCCATGATGGTCACGTCCAACCCGTGCTTGGCGAAGATGCCCTTCTGCTTGGCGATGTAGATCGGGGTGACATTGGGCTGCGGCGACACCAGGATCTTCAGTTTGGCGTCGCCCGACTTTCCGGCCGAGTCGGAGCCGGAGCAGGCCGAGGCGGAGATGGCCAGTGCTCCGGCCACGGCGAGGACGCAGGCCGTTCGGGCATGGGGAACAGAACGCATGACGGCTCCAGGGACGTGGCGAAGGGGAAGGCGTTGCGAAGGGGAAGGCGTTGCGAAGGGGAAGGCGTTCAGCAGCTGTGGATCAGGTCGTAGATCTTCGCGCGGGTGTCGAGGTACTCCTCAAGCCGCTTGGTGCCGACCTGGTCGCGGGGGTAGGGCAGGTGGACGGCGACGGTCGCCATGACGTGCGAGGGGCTGCCGGACAGGACGAGGACGGTGTCGGCGAGGTAGACGCTCTCGTCGATGTCGTGGGTGACGACGACGATGCTGGTGTCGGTCTCGGCCCGGATGGTCAGGACCAGGTCCTCCAGGTCGGCGCGGGTCTGGGCGTCCACGGAGGCGAACGGCTCGTCCATCAGCAGCAGCCGGGGCCGGGTGACCAGGGCGCGGGCGATCGCGACGCGCTGCTGCATCCCTCCCGACAGTTGCCAGGGGTACTTGCGGGCCGCGTCGGAGAGCCCGACCATCGACAGCGCCTCGCGGGCGCGTTCGTGCCGTTCGGCTCTGCCGAGCCCGCCGCGCAGCGGGAACTCCACGTTGCGCAGGACGCTCAACCAAGGGAACAGCGAACGGCTGTAGTCCTGGAACACGACCCCGATGCCGTTGGGGATCCCGCGGATCGCTTCGCCCTCGAAGCTCACGGTGCCGCCGGTGGGGGTGATGAGCCCGGTGAGGCAGCGCAGCAGGGTCGTCTTGCCGGCGCCGGACGGGCCGACGATGGACATGGCCTGCGCCGCCTGGAGTTCGAAGTCGACGGAGGCGATCGCCTGGTGTGACCGTTCACCGGTCCCGTAGCGGTGCTCTAGTCCCTCGACCGCGAGGATGGGAGGGGTCACTGGGTGCTCCTTAGGACATGCCAGCGCAGGGCGTATTTCTCGATGAGCAGGAACAGGGCGTTGAACAGCACGCCGAAGAACGCCAGCACGGCGAGGGTCGCCCACAGCGCGGAGACGTCGAAGGTGTTCTGGGCCTGGAGCGCGGCGCCGCCCAGGCCGCCCGCGCCGGCGAACATCTCCGAGCCGACCGACAGGACGATGGCCAGCGACATCGCCACCCGCAGCCCGGCGAACATCTTCGGCGACGCGGCCGGCAGCAGCACGCGGAAGAAGCGCCTGACCGGGCCGAGGTGGTTTAGCCTGGCCACGTCCACCTGGAGCGGCTCGATCTGGGCGACACCGGCGGCGGTGTTGAGCAGCACGGGCCAGACGCAGCTGAACACGACCACGGTCAGGTGCATCGCGGTGCCGACTCCGAGGACGGCGATGGACAGCGGCACCACCACGATCGGCGGCGTGCTGCGCAGCAGCAGGAGCGGCGCTCCGGTGTAGTCGCGGGCGGCGGGCAGCGCGCCGATCACCGCGCCGGCGACGATCCCGGCGCAGGAGGCGATGAGCCAGCCCGCCAGGGCGGTCTCGAACGTCTGGCGGACGGCCGCCCAGGCCGCCTCGGAGACGAACAGGTGCGCGTCGGGGCCCGACAGCCAGTCGGCGCGCAGCCGGTCCCAGATCGCCGACGGCGCGGGCAGGAAGAACACCGGCCGTGCGGTCACCCGCCACTGCCACACCGCGAGGATCACGGCCATCACCGCGGCGCCGCTCAGCATTCCGGCGGCGCGCCTCATCGGGCCTGCTCCGCGGCCCAGGGGCAGGCGAGCCTGGACGCCAGCGCGACGACGGCCCCGATCAGGATGCCGAGGACGCCGGTCAGCACGGCGGTGGCCCACAGCACGTCGATGTCACCGGTGGAGGTCGCCTGGATCAGCACGCCGCCGAGCCCGTGCCCGGCCGAGGCCAGGTACTCGGCGCCGATCACGATGATCAGCGCGAGCGGCGCGGCGGTGCGCAGGCCCGCCATCAAGAACGGCAGCATCGACGGCAGCACCACCCGCGCGACCAGCGCGAAGCGCCCGCAGCCGAGGACGCGGCCGGCGTCGCGGGCCTGGGAGTCGACCTGCCCGACACCGTAGATCGTGTTGAACAGCATCGGCCACCAGCAGCCGAACGCGCCGACCGCCACCTCCATGGTCCGGCCCTGGCCGAGCGCCAGGATCGCCAGCGGGATGAACGCGACCGCCGGGACGGGACGCAGGATCTCGAAGGGAAGCCCGAAGGCGCGGTAGGCCAGGCGGCTGGACCCGAAGGCGATGCCGATGACCACGGCCGCGGCCAGGCCGGCCACCACCGCCATCACGACCGCCGTGACCGTCGCCAGGGCGGCGGTGGCGAACCCTTCCGCGGTGACCAGCTCGCCCACCTGGGAGGCGAGCCGGCCCAGTCCGGGCACGGCCCACCGGCGCGGGCCCCACCACGCGAGCGCCTGGACGATCAGCGCCAGCGCCGCGAGCCCGAGCCCCCCGCGCCACGCGGCGCGCGCTCTCGGCCCGGTCATCCGCGCCGGCCGGTCAGGTGCGCCGGGCCCCGCCGACGCGGGGCGGGCACCGGGCTGGGTGCTCTGGACATGATCGGCTCCTCGACTGTGGTGTTGCAGGTCACAGCGAGTTTCCAACTCACAGTCCTGCTGGTCAAGACTTTTGTCCTGCAAATCGAATCAACCTTGTACGGGTGGCCCGAGCCCTCCTGAGGGTGCGCCGAAGGCCCGGTCGGCGCGGCGGCCGACCGGGTCCCTTCGGAGCCGGGGTCGGGGTTACGGGTTGACGACGGCCATCCACATCGGTTCGGCGCGGCCGAGGACGGCCGCCATCGCCTCGGGGGCGTCGCGGAGCGCGAAGCGGTGAGTGATCAGCTCGTCCGCCCGGAGCCGTCCGGAGTCCAGCAGCCCGAGCACCGCGGAGGTGTCCTCACGGGTGCAGCCGCGCGTTCCGACGACCTTCCAGCACCGGGTCATGATGACGCGGATGGGGAACGGCAGGACGTCGCCGCTGCCGCCCATGTGGACCAGGGCGCCGCCGGTCGCCAGCGCCTCCGCCGCCTGCGCCGTGCCGGGGCCGCCCGGCAGGTAGTCCAGCACCGCGTCCGCGCCGCCGGGCAGCAGCTCGCGGAGCCGGGCGGTCAGCGCGCCCGTCTCCGCCCAGCCGGGCCCGAGGTCCTCCAGGGCGACCGTGCGGACGGGCACGGAGCCGGCGAGAGGCCGCACCGCCTCCAGCCGCTCGGCCGACCTGCCGACCAGGACCAGCTCGCCGACCTGGAACGACTCAGCCAGCTTGACGGTCGCGGTGCCCATCGCGCCGGTCGCCGCGGTGACCACGACGGCCGCGCCGGGGTGCAGGTCCGCGCCGTTCAGCGCGCGGTGGGCGTTGCCCAGCTCGTGGAGCTTGGCGGCGACGTCGAAGCCGACGTGGTCGGGCAGCGGGTCGACCAGCCGGTCCGGCACCCGGACGTACTCGGCGAGCCCGCCGTCGTGGTAGCGGGCGTACAGCTCCATGGGGCCGGTGCCGAACGCGGCGTTCCCGATCATCGCGGCCTCGGCGCACATCTGCTGCCGCGCGGTCGTGCAGTACCGGCACATCCCGCACGACAGCATCGGATGCACCCGGACGCGCGCGCCCGGTAGCGGCCGGCCGGAGCCGGTCCGCGCGTCGGCCCCCGCCTCGACCACCGTGCCCGCCACCTCGTGTCCGGGCGTGCTGGGCAGGTGCGTGAACCGTCCGCGCGCCAGGTGCTTGGTGATGCTGGGCGCCAGCCCCGCGGAGGCGACCTTGACCAGGACGTCCCGGGGGCCCGGCTCGGGCACCGGCACCTTCTCCAGGTGCAGGTCGAGGGAGCCTTCCCGGACGCGGACCGCGAGCATGTCGGTCACCGCAGGGCCTCCAGTTCGGCGGGGGTGATGGCGCGGGCCTTCTTCGCCGCCTCGGCCACCTGCGGCATCGCCTCGGCGGTGGCCACCGCGAGGTGGGTGCTCGGCTCGGAGTGGACGCCGGTGAAGGCGACCCCGCGCGGGATGCGGACGAAGTCGCCCGGGACGAGCTCGACCGTTCCGCGCTGCGTGACGAGGGTGCGGGTCCCGCCGGCCTGGTACTGGATCTCGTCGGCGTCGAGGTGGCGGCGGAAGACGCGCCCGTCGGACGACTCGGCCACGACCTGCCCGATCAGGATCCGCGGCGTCTCGTACAGCCAGGCCGTCTGCCCGCAGCGCACGAGGCGCAGGCGGGCGTCGGTGCGCTTGGCCCGGTCGATGAGCAGCCGTTCGTCGGCGGCCGCGACGTGGATGCCCTCGCCCTGCCCGCCGCGCATCTCGGTGATCATCTCGTTCTGGACGGCCGGTTCCCAGCCGGGGAACGGGGTGGCCAGGTACTCGGCGGTACGGGTCGCGGGGAGGCGCTCGACGACCGGGCCGGGGCTGTAGAAGAGCAGGTGGATGTCGCCGTCGCCGAGGTTGTCGTGCGCCACCCCGGTCGGGATGCGGGAGAAGTCGCCGGCGGTGTGGGTGATCGTTCCGAGTTCGCTGATCAGGACCCGGCTGCCGGTCACCTGGTAGGAGAACTCCTCCACGTCGGCGTTGCGGTGGTAGAAGCCCTGCCGCCCCGTCATCGTCTGGATCTCCATCCGCAGGGAGTCGCTCTGGAACAGGCCCTTCGGATGGGTGCGGCCGCGGTCGACGTACTCGGGACTGAAGTGGACGACCTCCAGGGGGTCGTGGTCGCGCAGGGCGCGGGCGCGGATCGGCAGCGGTTCGCCGATCAGCAGCTCCTCCCGGCGTTCCAGGACCATGGGAGGTTCGGTGAACGGGAAGGCGTCCAGGTGCTCGTGCACGATGCCCATGTCAGAGGTAGCCCCTCTCGGTGTAGAAGGCCGCGGCGCCGGGGTGCAGCGGCACCGGCGGATCCAGCGGCAGCCGGCGCATGTCGATCGGGCTGGTCATCGCGGCCGTGGGCCCGGTGAACCGCCCGGAGATCTGGTCCCTCTGCTCCTCCAGCGCCTCCAGGGCGCCGCGCGCGGTACCGTCCGGCAGGTCCTCGCCGCAGTAGAGGATCCAGCCGGAGAAGTCGATCGTCGGCACGTCCCGTTCGACGCCTCGCAGCCGCCCCTCGCGCAGCACTCCCGGCCACATGCCGAGCTCGGCGCAGCGGGCCAGGACGTCCTGCTCGATCGGCAGGTAGTCCAGGTCGTAGGTCTCGCTGATCCGCTTCCACCGCCAGGTCATGACGGCCTCGTCGAAGACCGCGTCGAACGACGGGTCGACCGGGACCGACTCGGGCAGGTTGGGGTACTTGGGCCGGTCGTGAAGGATCCGTCCGCCCCACGACTCCAGGTCGGCGACCGTGAAGCCGTACAGGCCGAACAGCCGTTCCAGCGCGATCGCGGCCGGATGGCCCGAGTCCCGCGTCGGCATCGAGATCTTCAACCCCAGGCGGCGTTCGCGCACGTCGTGCAGGCTGCGCACGCCGTGCTCCTTGCGCACCGCCAGCACGAGCTGGTCGTCGTGCGCGAAGCGAGCCAGCGTGCGCAGCCCTTCCTGACCGGCCAGATGCCACGCCGGGGTGGTGATCGCCACCTGGTAGCGGCCCTGCCTGACCAGGTCGGGGCCGTTCAGGGCCAGTTCGGCGTACGGCGTGCCGGTGACCACCGAGACCGTCGAACCGCGCGGCAGTCCCCCGCGGGCCATGCCGTGCGCGATCAGGCTGCCGACGTTGGTGAAGTTACCGCCAGGGCAAAGAAGCTTGAGATCGACCACTGCGCTCTCCTGACGCTTGCGAAAGTCCAGGCAGCCTAGCCTGTCTCGTATATTGTGACTAGTGTCCTGAGAGATGAGAATAATCGAGTGACCGGCGCAGACGGAGACCTGCATCTCATGTAGCTTCTCCTGTATGGCAGGACAACGAGCCGAGCAGGCGGGCGGCTACCGCGAGCGCAACTCCACCGCCGACCGCGCGCTGGACATCTTGCTGCTGTTCGAGGACGCCCGGCTCACGGTCGGCGGGCAGGAGGTCGCCGACCACCTCGGCGTCGCCCGGTCGACCGCGTACCGGTATCTCCAGAGCCTGGTGTCCTCGGGCCTCATCGAGGAGCACCGGCCGGCGGGCTACCGGCTCGGGCCGCGCGTGTTCGAGCTGGCGCGGCTGGCCCGCAAGGGGCTCGGGCTGTCGGAGATCGCTCGGCCGGTGATGCGGGAGCTGGCCGACCGGGTCGGCGAGGCGGTGCTGCTGACCCGCCGGACCGGCGCCACGGTGGTCTGCCTGGAACGGGAGGAGACCGACCGTCCCGTCCGGCTCTCCTACGAGCGGGGCCACGTCCTGCCGGTCAACGCGGGAGCGTCCGCGATGGTCCTGCTGGCCTGGGCGCCGGACGCGGAGATCGACGAGATCCTGCTGCACAGCGGCCTTCCCAAGTTCACCGGAGCCACCGTCACCGACGCCGGGGTGCTGCGCGAGCGGCTGGCGGCGATCCGCGAGCGCGGGACGGCGGTCTCGCGCGGCGAGCTGGACGCCGACGTGCTCGGCGTCGCCGCGCCGATCCGCAACGCCGACGGCGAGGTGGTCGCGGCGGTCAGCGTCGCCGCCCTGTCCCACCGGGTGCCCGACGAGCGGGTGCCCCGGGTGGTCGCGGCGGTCGAGCAGGCCGGAACGGAGATCACCGAGAAGCTCGGAGTCATCGATGCCTAGCCGCCGCCGGACCCCGCGGCGGCTGGCGCGGCGGTTGGGCCGGGCATCAGACCCGGCAGGGGGACCGCGGCGCGGTCACCGGACGCGGCGGACGTTCCTCAGGGCGCGGGGGGCGTGGCGAGGCCGGCGATCACTTGCCGCAGGTGCTCGCGCATGGCGTGCTCGGCCGCGGCGGCGTCTCCCGCGACCACCGCCTCCACGATCCTCTCGTGCTCGGCCAGCGAGGTCTGCGGGCGTCCGGGCTGCAACGCGAGGCGGAACTGGTAGCGGACGAGCTGCCCGCGGAGCCGTTCGATGGTCGAGATGGCGGTGCGCTGGGCCGAGATGTCCAGGATCCGGCGGTGCATGAGGTGGTTCAGATCCGAGTAGCCGAGCAGGTCGCCGGCGGCGATCGCGGCGCGCATGCGCTCGACCAGCTCGCGCAGCGCGGCGTGGTCGGCGGAGGTGGCGCGCGCGGCGGCCTTGGCGGCGCACAGGCCCTCCAGCGCCATCCGGCACTCGGTGATCTCGACGGCCTCGGCCACGCTGACCACGCGGACCCGGGCGCCCTTGTTGGGGACCCGTTCCACCAGGCCCTCGGTCGTCAGGTCCGCGAGGGCGAGCCGTACGGCCGCGCGGGTGACGCCGAAGCGTTCCATGAGGTCCGACTCCACCAGCCGCTGCCCCGGCGCGTACTCGCCGCTGTGGATGCACGCGCGCACGCCGTCCAGGGCCCGCTGCTGCGCGGCCGCGTTGCGCTGATCGGCCGTACCGGCCTTGCCGTCAAGGGGCATGTCGGGTCTCTCCTGCCGCTGTGTCGCCACTGTGCCGCCGGCCATGGCCCGGGACCGTCCGCGGGCCATAGATTAGCCACGAGATTGTTGATAATCGTATCGACCATCTGCCCGGCCGTTGCCGACACCAGCCGGCCGGTGCGCGCGAGCCTCCGGCTCCTCCCCCGGAACCGATTCCCCATAATCATCATGCACATTATCGTGCTGAGCCCTTGACGTGTCCGCTGTGCTGGGAGCACTATCACCGCAATCATCATGCTGAATTAGGAGTTGGGGATGCTCAGTGCCGACCTCGCCGACCCGGTGCCCGTGCTGGTCGCCGGCGGCGGCCCGGTAGGGCTGGCGACCGCGCTGGAACTGGCCCACCACGGCGTGCGCAGCCTGGTCGTCGAGCCCCGCGAGGAGGTCTCCTGGCTCCGTCCGCGCGCCAAGACCACCTCGGCGCGCACCATGGAGCTGTTCCGCCGATGGGGTCTGGCCCGGGTGATCCGCGAGCGCGCCGCGCTGCCCGTCGCCTGGTCGGACGAGGCTGTGTTCGCCACGACCCTGCTCGGCCGGGAGATCACCCGGTTCGACCGCTGCTTCGGCCTGGACCTGGCGGGCGACGACCTGGTCGCCGAACCCGGGCAGCAGGTGCCGCAGCCGCTGGTGGAGCAGGTGCTCCGGGAGGCCGTCGAGGCGTCGCCGCACGCCGCGCTGCTGACCGGGTGGCGGGTGACCGGCATGGCCGACGGCGCCGAGGGCGTCACGGTCGCGCTCGCGGGCCCCGGCGGCGCCGTTCGCGAGATCAGGGCCGGGTACGCCGTGGGCGGCGACGGCTCGCGCAGCGTGACCCGCGCGCACATCGGCTCCCGCTACGAGGGCGCGAACGACTCACGACCCAACTTCAACGTCGTCTTCCGCGCGCCCGGCCTCGCCGAGCGCGTCCCGCACGGCCCGGCGGTCCACTACTGGGTCCTGAACCCGGCCCAGCCCGGCCTGGTCGGACGGCTGGACCTGGCCGACACCTGGTGGTGCATCGGGCAGGGCGTCACGCAGGCGGCCGGCGAGGCCGACCCGCTCGGCCTCGTCCGCAACCTGGTCGGCGCGGACATCGAGGCCGAGATCCTGGCCACCGACCCGTGGACGGCGCGGATGCTGCTGGCCGACCGGTACGCGCGCGGCCGCGTCTTCCTCGCCGGAGACTCCGCGCACCAGAACCCGCCCTGGGGCGGCCACGGCTTCAACACCGGCATCGGCGACGCGGTCAACCTCGGCTGGAAGCTCGCCGCCGTGCTGAACGGCTGGGCCCCCGCCGCCCTGCTGGACAGCTACCAGGCCGAGCGCCGGCCGGTCGCCGAGGCGACGATCGCGGAGGCCGCGCGCAACATGGCCACGCTCGCGCCCGAGCTGGCCGATCCGCGCCTGGCCGGGGACGACGCCGCGTTCGCCGCCGCCCGCCCGGCCGTCGCCGCCGCCGTGCACCGCGCCAAGGACGGCGAGTTCCACAGCCTGGACCTGGTGCTCGGGCACACCTACGCCGGCTCCCCGATCGTCACCGGGACGGCGGGCGAACGGCTGCCGCACCGATGGCTGGGGCCCGGCGACTCCCTCTACGACCACCTCGGCCGCGGCTTCACCCTGGTCGGCGACCTGACGGCTCCGGCCGCCGCGGAGTTCGCCAAGGCGGCCGACGAGGGCGGCGTCCCCCTGGACACCTTCGACATCCCCGGCTCCAAGCTGGCACTGGTACGGCCCGACCAGCATCTGGCCTGGCGGGACGGCGACGGAGCCGTTCCGCGGGACGTGCTGCGCAAGGCCGTGGGCCACCCCTGACGGGCCCGCCCTTCTGCCCCGCTCGTTCTTCCGACCCGTTCGCCCTCTCAGCGGGTCCGTCTCGACCGGCTCCCCCGCCGTCCGGTCGCCTCCGCATGGATCGGGCTCCCACCCCCTCGGCCCCGTACGTCCAGGCCCTCGACCGCACCGGCCGAAGGCCGCGCTGACCAGCGTAAGGAGATCCCATGACCGCAACCGCACCGTCCGCCCGCGGGAGAGGACAGGCGGGCGTCCTCGCCTTGGCCTGCCTCATCCTGTTCGTGGACGGCTACGACCTGTTCGCCATCGGGACCATCGGCCCCAGCCTGATGCACCACCGCGAATGGCATCCCGACTCCGGAACGCTGGGCATGCTCGGCAGCGTGACGGCCCTCGGCATGCCGTTCGGGTCGATCCTGGCGGGCTGGGCCGCAGACCGCTGGGGACGGCGCACCCCGATCGCCGCCGCGGTCACGTGGATCTCGCTGTCGATGCTGGTCGCGGGGCTCGTCCCGGACCTGTCGTCGTTCGCCGCGGCGCGGTTCTGCACCGGCGTCGGCATCGGCGCGCTGGCCCCGCTGGTCGGCGCGTACGTCACCGACTCGGCCCCGGCCAACCGCCGCACCCTGCACCTGGCCATCACCATGGGCGCCATCGGCGTCGGCGGCACCGTGTCCGCCCTGCTGGGCCGGCTGCTGCTGCCGGAGACGCCGTTCCAGCGGCTGTTCCTGTTCGGCGCCGTGCCGATCATCCTGGTCCCGCTGATCTGGCGGGTCATCCCGGCGGGCCCGCCGTCGCACGATGCGGCCCACGGCAGGACCCCCGCCGGACGCAACCGGGTGCTCCAGCTCCTCGTCCCCGAGAGCCGGCGCACCACGGTCCTGTTCTGGGTCGCGGCGTTCATGAGCATGGCGCTGGTCTTCAGCACCACCGCCTGGCTGCCCACGGTGATGATGAAGTCGGGCTACGACCTCGGCTCGTCCCTGGAGTTCTCGATCGCGTTCACGCTCGGCGCCAGCTTCGGCGGCCTCGGCGTCTCGCTGCTCGGCGACCGCGGCCGGCTCAAGCTCGTCACCTTCGGCTGCTTCCTGCTCGCGGCGGTCGCGCTGTTCGTCCTCAGCACGCCGCAGCCGCGCCCGCTGCTGCTGGTGATGTCGGCCCTGGCGGGGCTCGGCTCGCTCGGCTGCCAGAACATGGTCATCGCCTGCATGACCGCCTTCTACCCGCCGCGGCTGCGCGGCACCGGCCTCGGTGTGGGCCTGGGCGTCGGACGGCTGGGCGCCATCGTCGGCCCCACCTACCTGTCCATCGCCACCGACACGTTCTCCTCGCACCGGGCGGGGTTCTTCGCCTTCATGGTCCCCGCCGTGCTCGGCGCCGCCACCATCGCGATGCTCGGCCGCGAGCCCTCCGCCTCGGCCGATCCGGGAGCGACCGCCAAGGCCGTGTCGGTCGGCTAGCCGGAACGACGCCCGTCCCCCTCGGCGCCTCGCGCGGGCGCCCGGCGTTCGCCTGCCCGGAAATGCGCGCTGACCAGGCATTCTAGATTGTCGCCAAAACTATTGACAATTTCGGCGACAGACTTCTAGGTTCGCATCGTCTCCACAACGTTCCACCGGCTAAGGAGAGAGACGATGACCGCACCGGACCGAGGAGGGGACCGCGGGTCCCTGCTCGTGGTCAGCGCGCACGCCGGCGACTTCGTGTGGCGCGCGGGCGGCGCCATCGCGCTGGCGGCCGAACGCGGCGACGAGGTCACCGTGGTGTGCCTGAGCTACGGCGAGCGCGGCGAATCGGCGCGCGCCTGGCGCGAGGGCAGGAAACTGGAGGAGATCAAGGAGCTGCGGCGGGCCGAGGCCGAGGCGGCCGCCGCGGCGCTCGGCGCGACGACGGTGTTCCTGGACGCCGGCGACTACCCGCTGCTGGAGTCGCGGGAACTGGTCGACCGGCTCGTACGGATCTACCGGGAGGTCACGCCCACCACGGTGCTGACCCACACCCTGGTCGACCCCTACAACGGCGACCACCCGGCGGCGGCGCGGATGGCGTTGCAGGCCCGCGTGCTCGCCCAGGCCATCGGGTACGAGGCGCCGGGCGAGCCGCTCGGGGCTCCGCCGGTGTTCTGCTTCGAGCCGCACCAGCCGGAGATGTCGGGCTTCACCCCGAACGTTCTGCTGGACGTCACGCCGGTGTTCGAGCGCAAGCGCGAGGCGATGCGGTGCCTGCCCGCGCAGCAGCACATGTGGGACTACTACACCGACCTGGCCAAGCGGCGCGGCGTGCAGCTCAAGCGCAACGCCGGTCCGAACCTCGGCCTGGCCCACGCCACCATGGGCGAGGCGTACATGAGGCTGTACCCGCAGGTCACGGCGGAGCTGTCGTGAACGCGGTCGTGGTCACCGACCCGCCGCGGGCCGACATCGGCGAGGTCGAACGGCTCGGCGCGTTCGGCGTGGCGACCGTGCACGAGGCGATGGGCCGCACCGGCTACCTCGGCCCCGGCCTGCGGCCGGTCTGGCCCGGCGCGCGGATCGGCGGCACCGCCGTGACCGTGCTGTGCTGGCCCGGCGACAACCTGATGATCCACGTCGCGGTGGAGCAGTGCCGGGAGGGCGACGTGCTGGTCGTGACCACCACCTCGCCCTGCACCGACGGCCTGTTCGGCGAGCTGTTCGCGACCGCGCTGCGGCGACGCGGAGTGCGCGGCGCCGTCCTGTCCACCGGCGTCCGGGACGTGGCCGAGCTGCGGGCGATGGGCTTCCCCGCGTGGTCGGCCGCCGTCAGCGCGCAGGGCACCGTCAAGGCCACCGCCGGATCGGTCAACGTGCCCGTCGTGATCGGCGGCCGGCTCGTCCGGCCCGGCGACGCGGTGCTCGCCGACGAGGACGGCGTGCTGTGCGTTCCCCGCGAGGACGTCGGACGGGCGCTGAGCGCGGCGCGGGCCAGGGCCGACAAGGAGGCCGCCAGCCGCGCCGCGTTCCAGCGCGGCGAGCTCGGCCTCGACCGGTACGGGCTGCGCGACCGGCTCGCCGGCTTCGGCATCTCCTACGTCAGCCACGCCGAGCACACCGCCCGGCCGTCCGAGACCGAGGACGCCGGACGCGGTGAACGTCCCGAGCAAGGGCCCGGCCGTGCCGCCCGCTGACCGCGGCGCCGCGGGCGTCCGCTGCATGATGATGCGGGGCGGCACCTCCAAGGGCCTGTACTTCCTGGCCGGCGACCTGCCCGCCGACCGGGCGGAGCGGGACGCGACGCTGCTGCGGATCATGGGCAGCCCCGACCCCCGGCAGATCGACGGCCTCGGCGGCGCGGACTCGCTGACCAGCAAGGTCGCGGTGGTCTCCCCCTCGACCGCCCCGGACGCCGACGTCGACTACCTCTTCCTCCAGGTCGGGGTGGGCGAGGCGACCGTCACCGACCGGCAGAACTGCGGCAACATCCTCGCCGGCGTCGGCCCGTTCGCGGTGGAACGCGGCCTGGTCCGCCCCGGCGGCTCCGACACCTCGGTGCGGATCCGGATGGTCAACTCCGGCGGCACCGCCACGGCGCGGTTCGCCACGCCGGGCGGCGGCGTCCGCTACGACGGCGACACGGCGATCTCCGGCGTGCCCGGCACCGCCGCGCCGATCGTGCTGGACTTCCCCGCCGCGGACGCCGCGCCGCTGCCCACCGGGCGGCTGCGCGACCTGGTGGACGGCATCGAGGTCACCTGCGTGGACAACGGGATGCCGGTGGTCGTCGCGACCGCGGACGCGTTCGGCCTGACCGGCCGCGAACCGCACGCCGCCCTGGCCGCCGACGATCGGCTGCTGGAACGGATCGACGCGCTGCGCACGCGCGCCGCCGAACTGATGGGGCTCGGCGACGTCTCCGGCGGCTCGGTCCCCAAGACCGTGCTGGTGGCGCCGCCCGCGGACGGCGGGATGCTGTGCGTCCGCTCGTTCATCCCCGTACGCCCGCACGCCGCGCTCGGCGTGCTCGCCGCCATCAGCGCCGCCACCGGACTGCTGATGCCCGGCGCCGTGGGCCACGAGCTGACCTCGTCCTGGCCGCCCGGCACCTCGCGGGTGGACATCGAGCACCCCTCCGGCCACCTGACGGTCGAGGTGGAGCTGGACACGCGCGCCGATCCGCCCCGCGTGCTGCGTTCGGGCGTGGTCCGCACCGCCCGGAAGCTGTTCGACGGCACGGCCTCCGCGTAACGGCCGGCGTTCGACGTTCAGCGTTCGGCGGTTTCACAGGACACAAGGAGAACGACATGCCTTTGCGACACGAGATAGCCCATCTGGGAAACCTGGAGCTCTACACGCCGCAGCCGGAACGCAGCCTGGAGTTCTTCACCACCTTTCTCGGCATGACCGTGAACGGCGCGCACGGGGACTCGGTGTTCCTGCGCGCATGGGACGACTACGAGCACCACACCGTCAAACTCACCGCCCACCGCACCTCGGGCATCGGCCGTACGACCTTCCGGGCGAGCAGCCAGGAGGCGTTGGACAGCCGGGCGCGGGCCATCGAGGACGCCGGGCTCGGCATCGGGTGGCGGGACGGCGATTCCGGTTACGGCCCCACCTATGTGTTCCGTGATCCCGACGGGCACGAACTGGGCCTGTACTGGGAGAGCGAGCCGTACGAGGCGCCGCCCGAACTGCGCCCGGCACTGAAGAACCAGGCCCAGGCATATCCGGCCCGGGGCGCGAGCGTGCGCCGCCTCGACCATGTCAATTACCTCGGCGCCGACGTCGGACGCAACCGCGACTTCCTGCGCGACGTGCTCGGCGGACTGGTGACCGAGGAGATCGTTCTGGAGGACGGCACCACCAGCGGCAGTTGGCTCACCTTCACCAACAAGGGCTACGACGCCGTCTACACCGAGGACTGGACCGGCGGCAACGGGCGGCTGCACCACATCGCCTTCGCGCTCGACACCCGCGAGGACATCCTGCGCGCCGCCGACATCGCGCTGGACCAGGGCGTGTTCATCGAGACCGGCCCGCACAAGCACGCGATCCAGCAGACCTTCTTCCTCTACGTCTACGAGCCCGGCGGCAACCGGATCGAGCTGGTCAACGCGGGCGCGCGGCTGGTGCTCGCGCCCGACCGGAAGCCCATCACCTGGTCGCAGGAAGAACGGGCGAAGGGCCAGGCGTGGGGGCTGCGGACGATCGAGTCGTTCCACACGCACGGCACGCCCCCACCGCCGACCAGGCTTGACCGTTAAGGAGAACCGGCCTTGGGCACCGTTCACGAACACTTCGAGACGTTCCCTTTCAATACCGCTCCCCGCGTCCTGCGACGGCAGGAGGAACTGCTGCTCGCCGAGCCGTCGACGGGCCCGAGCGGACGCAAGTACTGGCGCGACCATCCGCCGATCGAGGTCGTCCATTTCAACCCCGAATACCAGGAGCACTCCTTCGGACCGCCGCGCGGCGTCTACGAGAGCGACTTCATGCGCCTGGAATGGCAGTCGATGGTGGGACGGCAGCCGTTCTACCACCGCAACTGCGACGTGGACGAGATCTCCTACCAGGTGACGGGCGCGCGGACCCTGATGTCGGAGGCCGGCAGCGTCGATCTGGAGCCGGGCGACTTCTCCCGGCTGCCGGTCGGGGTCGCGCATGACAACTACGGGCGCCAGGACATCCACGTGCTGTTCTACGTGCCCGCACCCGTCACCGAGGAACGGCCCGCCGACCGCACCTCGCGGCCGGCGATCCCGCCGTTCCCGGGCTGGGAGCCCGCCGTGGTCAACGAGCTGGTCACCGAGTGCCTCGGCGGCCCCGGCCACGACATCGTCCCCGCCCGGGCCGACGAGCTCGCGCTGCTGGAGTACGCCGAAGAGCACGATGAACGGCTCCAGATCCTGCGTCCCGGCGACGAGCCCGGGACCACCTGGCTGTACCGGTCGGCGGACGTGCTCATCGGCCGTACCTTCGCCGAGTCGTCCGACGGCCGCGTCTACCGCAGGATCCGCAATGCCGAGCAGATCGACTACCAGCTCCGCGGGCACCGGACCCTGGTCACCCAGCGTGGAACGGTCCGGCTGGAGCCCGGCGACTTCGCCCGGATCCCCGTGGGCGTGGCGTTCACCAGCATCCACCGCGGGCCGAGCGCGCACATCACCGTCGTGTCCGCGCGGGAGGTCCCGCAGGTCGCCGAGGCCACCGGAACGGCCGAGCGGCTCCCGGCCGACGAGATCGAGCGGCTCCGGCGGACGGCAGAGTGAAGCGGGGAACCATGGGAGACGACACGGCGGGCGGGCGCCCGCCCGAGCCGAAGATCGGCCGGTCCGTCACGCTGCACCTGCGCGGCGACTGGGGGACGGCGAACCTGCACCGGGTCTGCGGCTGGATCTCGCAAGAGCTCACCGACCGCTGCGGACCGCACACCAGGATGGCCGTGTGGAACGGCCGGGGCTGCGTCGACGCGGTGCGGGCGGTCGGGCGCGGGGAGGTCCACGTGGCCCTGACCACCCCCGCCGCGTTCGCCGCCGCCGCGCTGGACGGGCGCGGCGTCTACGCCGGCGAGGGCTTCCCGGAGCTGAGGGCGCTCGGCGTCGTACCGCAACGGGACCGCCTGGTGATGGGCGTGCACCGGTCGTGGGACATCACCTCGTTCGAGCGGTTGCGTGCGCGCAGGCCGGCCCTGACGCTGGCGACCTCGGTCAACGACGGGGAGAACCACGTCGGGCTCGCCGCGCACGCGCTGCTGGACCGGTCCGGCGTCGACGTCCTCGGCTGGGGCGGACGGTTCCTGTCGGACGAGCGGCCGTTCGAGACGTTCGCCCACGTGAAGGCCGGCCGCGCGGACGCGGTGATCCACGAGGCGGTGATGCTGCCGCACTGGCAGGAGTTCGGCGGCGACCTGCACTTCCTGGAGGTCGAGCGGGACGTCCTGGACGGGCTGCGCGGCGACTTCTCCTGGCCCGAGGCCATCGTCGAGGAGGGCCACTTCCCCGGGAGCCCGCGCTTTCGCACTCTGGACTTCTCCGACTTCCTGGTGATGACGCGCTCCGATCTCCCCGACGACGTCGCCTACGCCATCGCCTGGGTGCTCGGCGAGACGCGCGGCACCATCGAGCGCCAGTACCGCCACCTTCCCCCGAACGCAGCCCGGTCACGTACCCGCTGGACCCGGCCGCGATGGGCCGCGCTCCGATCCCGCTGCACCCCGGCGCCGCCGCGTACTACGACGCCCTGCCCGCCACCTGAAGGAGCACCCGCATGAACCACGCGGACACGAGCCGTCCCACCACGGCGTCGTGGATCACCCTCGACACCGCCGACGGGCCGATGCGCGTCTACACGGCCGAGCCCGTCCCCGCGGGCGGGTCCGGGGCGCGGGCCGGGAGCGCCGTCGTCGTCCTCCAGGAAGCCTTCGGCGTCAACGACCACGTCCAGGACATCACCCGGCGCTTCGCCGCGCGCGGCCGTCTCGCCCTCGCGCCCGACCTGTTCCACCGCAACGGCGCCGGGGTTCTCGGCTACGACCGGCACGCCGAGGCGATGCCGTTGATCGGCGCCATCGGACCGGACGCCATCGCGACCGACGTCCGCGCCGTCCTGGACCACCTGGCCGCCTCAGAAGGCATCGCGCCGGGCGCCGCCGCTCTCGTCGGCTTCTGCTTCGGGGGCCGCGCGGCGTTCACGGCGGCCACCGCGATCCCGGGCCTCGCCGCGGCCGTCGTGTTCTACGGCCCCGGCATCGCGGCCGGGCCGCACGCCGTCCTGGACCGCGCCGAGGCGATCGACGCGCCGCTGATGCTGCATGTCGGGGCCGAGGACCCGGTCATCCCGCCGGACGACGTCGCCGCGATCCAGGCCGCGCTCCGCGAGGCCGGAGCCGACTTCGAGCAGCATCTCTACCCGGGCGCCGGGCACGCCTTCGCCTGTGACGCCCGCCCGCACCTGTACCGGGAGGAGGCCGCCGCGACCGCCTGGGGCCGCACCCACGCGTTCCTCGACCGCCGCTTGCCCGCCGCCGAAGAGAGACGAGCCCGATGAACGCCATGCTCGCAGCCCGCGCCCACCAGGGCTCCACCGAGCTGCACCTCACCACGATCCCCGTGCCCGAGCCCGGCCCGTTCGACGTGCTGGTCAAGGTCGCCTCGGCCGGCATCGCGCCCGGGATGATGCGGCTGCTGGAGGCGGGCGCGTTCAAGCACCTGCCCACCACGCTCGGCCACGAGGCCGCCGGCACCGTCGCCGCCGTCGGCGCGGACGTGCCGGGGTTCGCGCTCGGCGACCGGGTGCGCGTGCACCCCAACCTGACGTGCCGGTCCTGCGTGTACTGCCGCACCGACCGGGAGATGATGTGCGCCGAGCAGGCCATGGTCGGCCATGCCGCCTTCGGCCACGTGCCGATGCCGCTGTACGAGGAGTACCACGACGGCGGCCTCGCCGAGTACGTCCGCGTGCCGCACTGGCTCCTGGACCCGCTGCCCGACGCGGTCGGCTTCGACGTGGCCGCCAAGGTGCACGACCTGGCCAACGCCGTGCGCGCGCTCAAGCTCGCCGACCTGCCGCTCGGGGCGACGCTGGTCGTCACCGCCGCCACCGGCGCGATGGGCACGGCCACCGTCAAGCTGGCGCCCCACTTCGGCGTGGCCCGGCTCGTCCTCGTCGGCCGCAGTGCCGAACGGCTCCGCGACGTGCGCCGCCTCGCGGGCCCGCTGCCCACCGAGACGCTCGCGCTCGAAGAGCTCCCCGAAGACTGGGAGACCTCGCAGGACCTGACCCGCCGCCTGCGGGACCTGGCGCCGGGCGGCGCGCACGCCGTCCTGGACTACGTGCCCGCCGGGGCGGTGGCGGAGCAGGCGACCGCCGCGCTGGCCACCGGCGGAACGATGGTGCACATGGGCGGCAACCCCGGCGTGGTGCGCGTCCCGGCCCGGGTCCTGATGACCAACTGCTGGCGGATCGTCGGCACCCGCGCCTGCACCCGCACCGACGCCGAGCACGTGCTCGGCCTTCTGGAGCGCGGTGTCCTGAACGCCGATGAGCTGATCACCCACCGGTTCCCGCTCGCCGAGGCTGCGCAGGCCGTGGCGGCCATGCAGAGCCGCAGCGAGCCGATCTGGATGACGGTCGTCAACCCGTGACGGCCCCGTGACACGCCAGGGCCCGGCCACCGCGAGCGCGGTGGCCGGGCCCGATCGTTGAGCCGGTGTTCAGGACGAGGGCTGAAGGGCTGCGGTGCTTCCGGTGAGGAGCGGCGCGGCCGTGGCGGCGCGGACGTCGTCCTCGGTGACGCCCGGCGCGGTCTCGGCGAGCCGCAGGCCGTCCGGAGTGACGTCGAGAACGGCCAGGTCGGTGATGACGCGGTGCACGCAGGCGCGGCCGGTGAGCGGCAGCGCGCACTCCTCAACGATCTTGGGCGTGCCGTCCTTGGCGGTGTGCTCGGTGAGGACGATGACGCGGCGGGCGCCGTGGACGAGGTCCATGGCGCCGCCCATGCCCTTGACCATCCTGCCGGGGATCATCCAGTTGGCCAGGTCCCCGCGGGCGGAGACCTGCATGGCGCCGAGCACGGCGACGTCGAGGTGCCCGCCGCGGATCATGCCGAACGACAGCGCGGAGTCGAAGAACGCGGCGCCGGGGAGCGCCGTGACGGTCTCCTTGCCCGCGTTGATCAGGTCCGGGTCGATCCCGTCCTCTCGGGGGTACGGGCCCGTGCCGAGGATGCCGTTCTCTGAGTGCAGCACGACGTGCACGCCGGGCGGGATGTGGTTGGGGACGAGCGTCGGCAGGCCGATGCCCAGGTTGACGTAGGTTCCGTCGGCCAGCTCGGCGGCGGCGCGGGCCGCCATCTCGTCGCGGTTCCAGGGCATCAGGCCGACACCGTCCTCTTCTCGATGGGCTTGTCGGCGGCCTCGGCGGGGCTGAGGGCGACCACCCGCTGGACGAACACGCCGGGCAGGTGGATCTGGTCGGGGTCCAGGTCGCCCGGCTCGACGAGTTCCTCGACCTCGGCGACGGTGACGCGGCCGGCCATCGCGGCGAGCGGGTTGAAGTTCGCCGCAGAACGGTGGAAGACCAGGTTGCCGTGCCGGTCGCCGCGCGCGGCGTGCACGAGGGCGAAGTCGCACGTGATGGCGTTCTCCAGGACGTACTCGCGGCCGTCGATCACGCGCGTCTCCCTGGCGGGCGAGGCCGCCGCCACCGTCCCGTCCGCCGCGTGGCGCCAGGGCAGCCCGCCGTCGGCGATCTGCGTGCCGACGCCCGCGGGCGTGTAGAAGGCGGGAATCCCCGCGCCGCCCGCGCGCAGCCGTTCGGCCAGGGTGCCCTGCGGGATCAGCTCGACCTCCAGCTCACCGGCGAGGTACTGCCGCGCGAACTCCTTGTTCTCCCCCACGTACGACGCCGTGACGCGGGCGACCCGGCCGGCCTCCAGGAGGACGCCGAGGCCGCGGCCGTCCACGCCGCAGTTGTTGGACGCGAGCCGCAGCCCGGCCGGGCCCGCGTCGTACAGGGCCCTGATCAGGGTCTCCGGGACGCCGCAGAGGCCGAAGCCCCCGACGGCGAGGGACGCGCCGTCCCCGATGTCCGCCACCGCGAGGGCGGCGGAAGCGATCACTTTGTCCATGGGTCCTCAGGCGGTGGTGTGCGCGCCGGTCATCAGTCCGGCGAGGTCGTCGGGCTTGATGAAGGAGGGCGGGGGCGGCGGGCCCCAGTTGAACAGGCCCTTCGCGCCCTCGAACACCTCGGGCGTCCAGGGGCGGTCGTCGGGGATGGAGTCCATGTCGGAGTAGTACTCGCTGAAGTTGCCCGCCGGGTCCTTGAGGTACCAGAAGAAGTTGGACCCGGCGTGGTGGCGGCCGAGGCCCCAGACGTGCCGTTCGGGATGGTCCTCCAGCATGGCCGTCGCGCCGCGTCCGATGTCGTCCACGTCGTCCACCTGCCAGGAGGTGTGGTGCAGGAACGCGACGGGCGCCGTCAGGACGAGGATGTTGTGGTGGTCGGTCGAGCAGCGCAGGAACGCCCCGGCGTCGCCCATCAGATCGCTGGTCCGGAAGCCGAGGCCGTCGCGGAAGAAGCCCATCGTGATGGCGAGGTCGGTGGTGCCGAGGACGGCGTGGCCGAGCTTGCGCGGACGGACCGGGTCGGTGCGCAGGATGCCGGGCGCGCGCACTCCGGGCCGTTCGACCCGGCCCGGCCCGTTGTACGGGGTGGGCGGCACCGGAGGCTGGACGAGGCGCGGCTCCACCTGGAGCACCGCGCGGACGCCCGTGGCGATCTCCACTGCCGTCAGGGACGCGCCCGGCGACACGGACGCGTCGATGCCGAAGCGGCTCAGCCGGTACGCCGCGGCGGTGAGGTCGTCGGGATCGTCCACGCCGATCCGCACCTCGACCAGCCGCCGGGTGGGCGCGTGGACGATCCGGAGCTGGCGCCCGCCGTCCCGGGTGGCGAACCAGCCGTCGCCGTCGGGCGCGAGGCCGAACTCGGTGTAGTAGGACGCGGTCGCGGCGGGGTCGGGGACGCCCATCGTGACCGATGACAGTCGGTGCAGAGCCATGGTGACCGCTCCGTTCGTCAGGCGGTGAAGGTCTGGCGGAGTTCGCCGATGCCCTCGACGTGGCTGACCAGCACGTCTCCGGGCGCGAGGAAGCGCTGGGGGTCGCGGCCCTGCCCGACCCCGGCGGGCGTCCCGGTGAAGATCACGTCTCCGGGGAGCAGCGGCAGGACGGCCGACAGCTTGGCGATCAGTGCGGGCACGGGGAAGATCAGGTCGCGGGTGC
Source organism: Actinomadura sp. J1-007 (assembly GCF_009793335.1). Classification (GTDB taxonomy): domain Bacteria; phylum Actinomycetota; class Actinomycetes; order Streptosporangiales; family Streptosporangiaceae; genus Spirillospora; species Spirillospora yumaensis. The sequence continues at coordinate 191,388 of NZ_WING01000003.1, forward strand.
GGCCCTTCTGCACCTCCTCGCCGTTGATCGCGCAGCCGAGCTCCAGGTCGTCGGGGTCGGCGAGCTCGTCCGGCGTCACCAGCCAGGGGCCGACGGGCGCGAAGCCGGGGAACGACTTGCCCAGGCTGAACTGCGGCGCGGGCCCGTCGAGCTGGGTGATCCGTTCGGACAGGTCCTGCCCGACGGCGAGCCCGGCGACGTGCGACCACGCGTCGGCCTCGGCCACCCGGTACCCGCCCGTCCCGATGACGGCGACGAGCTCGACCTCCCAGTCGGTGTGGCCGCCCTCGGGCAGGCGGACGGTGGTGACCGGGCCGCTGATGCTGCTGACGTACTTGGTGAACACCGGCGGCGTGCGGTCCGGGACCTCGAAGCCCGACTCCCCCGCGTGCGCGCGGTAGTTCAGGCCGATGGCGAGCACCTGGCGCGGGGCGGGCGCGGGCGAGCCCAGCTCCGCGGGGTCGAACGCGACGCCGTTCGGGAGGTCGGCGTCCGCGGCCCACTCGGCGAACTCGGCCCAGCGTTCGTAGATCCGCTGGGGCTCGGAGGCGAAGCGTCCGGCACTGGCCCGTTCGACGTCGACCGCGGTCCCGTCGGGGCGGACCAGGACGAGGCGGCCGGAGAGATTGGCGATGCGCATGTCAGTAACCTATCAGCTTGCGAATGTGAGTCATAGATTCGAAAGTTAACAAACGAGATGCCCGAGGAAGAATTCCGCGACGGAGGCGACGATCTCGTGGGCGTCGAAGGCGGGGTCCTCATGGTTGGCGCCGTCCAGGAGGACGACTCGGGCGGTGGCCCCGGCCTGCCGCGCCGCCTCCGCCAGCCAGCGGCTCTGCTGCGCAGACACGATCGCGTCCCCCGTCCCGTGCAGGAGGAACAGCGGCGGGCACCCCCGCCCGACGTGGTGGACGGGGCTCAGGGCGCGCAGATGCTCCTCGCCGAGGTCGGCTTCCGCAACGCCCGCGAGCAGCGCGTGACGCAACCGCGCGCTCGGCGGAACGGGCAGGCCCGCAGGCCAGACCGCCGCGCGTATCTCCTCGGGAACGGGCAGCGCGGGATTCGGCACCGCCTCGGCGGAACGAGCCGTGACGTCGTACGCGCCGAAGTAGCCCGCCATCGCCTGCACCGCGCCGTCCTCGCAGCCGTCGCCGTGGCCGTAGTCGCCGCCGGGGTCGTCACCGGCGGAGGCCACGGCCAGGTGGGCGGCGAGCTGGGCTCCGGCGGACGCGCCCCAGACCCCGACCCGTCCGGCCGCGAGCCCGTGCGCCGGACCCTCGCGGCGCAGCCAGCGGACCGCGGTCCGGACGTCGTGGAGCTGGGCGGGGAAGGGCGCGACGTGGGCGAACCGGTAGTCGGCGCTGGCGACGGCGACCCCGTGCTCGGCGAGCCGGACGAGCCGTTCGGCATGGTCCCCGCGGGCACCGGTCAGCCAGCCGCCGCCGTGCAGGTAGAGCACGACGGGCGGCGCACCGGGCCCGCCGCCCGGCTCGGACCCGCCGCCTGGCTCGGGTCCGTCGCCCGGCGCGGGCGCGGGCTCGGGGATGTAGAGATCGAGGAAGAGGTCCGTCCCCTGGGGAGAGGCGTAGCGCAGCCCCTCCTTCACGCGGACGGCATGGCGCCGGCTCATCGGACGGACCGACCGGTTTTCGAAAGCATGGAGGTTATTCGCAGACTGCTAGGTTGGGGGCCATGGCCAAGCGAGAGGGCGGGACGACCCGCGCCGGAGAGGTCTACGGGCGGCTGCGCGGCGACATCCTGGGCGGACGCCTGGCGCCCGGCCAGCGGCTGAAGTTCCCCGAGCTGTGCGAACGGTACGGATGCAGCGTCGGAGGCGCGCGCGAGGCGCTGACCAGGCTCGTCAGCGAAGGGTTCGTGACGACCCAGTCGCACCATGGGTTCATGGTCGTTCCGCTGTCGCACGAGGACCTCGCCGACCTCACCGACGCGCGGGTCGAGATCGAGTCGCTGGTGTTCCGGCTGTCGGTGCGCGACGGCGACATGGCGTGGGAGTCGCGCGCCGTGGCCGCCCACCACGTCCTGGACCGCACGCCGTTCTTCGGCCCGGACGACACCGACCGGCCCTCCGACGACTGGGCGGCCGCGCACGCCGCGTTCCACCTGGCGCTGCTCGAAGGCTGCCGCAACCGCAGGCTGCTGGCGACCGCGCGCGCCATGCGCGAGGAGGCCGAGCTGTACCGGCAGTGGTCGGTGTCGTTCGGCCAGGAACCCGACCGCGACATCGCGGGCGAGCACCGGGCCCTGCTGGACGCGGCGATCGCACGCGACGGCGACCTGGCCGCCGAACGGCTCCGCGAGCACATCGCGCACACCGCCGGGCTGCTGATCCGCAACGCCACCGACGCCCCGGTGGCCTGACCGCACGCGCATCCGCGCCTGGGCGCGCACCCGCGCCTGCGGCCGTGCGCCGCTCCGCGGCGTCACCGGCGGCCCGCCTCGATGGCCGCCAGGACCCGCCGCTGCGAGACCCGCGCGAGGTCGCGCACCCGGTCGACGTCGAGGCCCACCAGCTTCCCGTCCCGCTTGAGGATCCGGCCGCCGACCAGGACGGTGTCGACGTTGCCGGGATGGGCGGCGAGGACGAGCGCGCCCGCCGGGTCCGACACCGGCGCCAGGTTGAGGTCGGAGCCGCGGACGAGGATCAGGTCGGCCTGCTTGCCCGGAGTGAGCGAGCCGGTCCGGCGGTCGAGCCCCGCCGCCCGCGCGCCGGCGAGCGTCGCGAACTCCAGCACGTCGCGCGTCCCGAGCGGCGCCGGAGCGGGCGTGCGGGAGTGGCCGCCGCCCGTCCACGAGCGGTGGTAGGCCAGCAGCACCCGCATCTGCGTGAACATGTCGCCCGCGCACTTGGTCTCGGTGTCGCCGCTCAGGCTCGGCCGGACGCCCGCCGCGAGCAGCCGGTCGAGCGGGACGTCCCCCATGCCCGGCGAGTTCAGCTCGCACTGGACGCCGAGCGACACGCTCGCCCCCGCCTCGCCGATCATCTCGATCTCGTCGTCGTGGCTCTGGCAGCAGTGCACGAACGTCATGTCCGCGCCGAGCACGCCCGCGTCCCGCATCTGCGCGACGGCCCGGTGGTGGGCGTTGTGCGCGTACGCGCCGACGTGGACGGTCGTGCGGATGCCGAGCTCGCGCGCGAGGCGCAGGTCGCCGAGCCACACGTCCCGCCGCGCCATCTCGGGGCCGCGCGCCGCCATCGCCAGGGTGAGGAGCTGGTCGTCGGAGGCGAAGTAGCGCTCGCGCAGGCGGCGGATGTCCTCGGGGTGGCCGAGCGCGCTGTCGCGGGTCCACTCCGGCGCGAGCGGCCAGCCGTGGGCGAAGACCCCGCGGATGCCGGAGTCGGCCAGCGCCGCGATCGCGGCGTCGGAGTGCTCCGGCGTGTTCTGGACGTGCGACCAGTCGACCAGCGTGGTGACGCCGGAGTCGACCGCCGACACCGCGCCGAGCAGGTTGCCCGCGTACACGTCGTCCGGCCGGTATCCCGCGCCGACCGGGCCGAGCATCTCGGCGAAGTACTGGAGCGGGTCGGTGTCGGCGTAGAAGTGGCGGACGGCCGTCTGCCACGTGTGCCGGTGGGTGTCCACGAACCCCGGCATCACGATCATGGACGTGGCGTCCACGACCCGGGTCCCGGAGGCGTCGCCGCCGAGGTCGATGGCGGGCGCGATCGCGCGGATCACGCCGTCCTCCACCAGGACGTCGCCCTGCGGCAGGTCGCCGACCGCCGGGTCCAGGCTGAGGACGTGGCCGCCGCGCACGAGGATCCGCTCGCTCATCGCCGTCCCCGATCCACCGCTCGACCTGGGCGGACGCCGCCTTCGGATCGGGATCGCCCTCGTCCGCCCACGCCACGTACGCGTCGGGACGGATCAGCAGGCTGCGCACCGCCCGCAGCTCCGGCCCGGTCATGACCGGCACGCCGCTGACGGCGCGGACCGGCGGCGCGCCGGTCTCCAGGCCCGCGTAGGCGCCGTCGCCGGTGCAGTCGATCAGCAGGAACCGCTGGTCGCGCAGCAGCTCCCCGACCCGCCGGACGCCGTCCGGCGTGACCAGTTCGAGGTCGGGTGCGCGCCGCCCGGTCAGCGGGTGGGCGCCGGGCTCGGCCGGGTAGCCGACCGTCAGGCCGTTCAGCTCCAGCGCGATGCGGCGGTTGACGTCCGGCATCGGCAGCAGGTGCGTCTGGAACATCCGCTTGAACGCCACGCCCTCGCGGGTGAAGTCGAACTGCACCGCGCACTGGGACTCCACACTGCGCAGCAGTTCCTCGGCGACCGGACGGCGCTCCTGCTCGTAGGTGTCGAGCAGGTCCTCGCCGGCGTGCCCGTTCACGACCGCCGCGAGCTTCCAGCCCAGGTTGAACGCGTCCTGGATGCAGAAGTTCATCCCGACGCCGCTCGACGGGTAGTGGATGCGGGCCGACTCGCCGACCAGCAGGATCCGCCGGTCCCGGAACGCGGTGGCCAGCCGGAGCGCGTCGGTGAACCGGGACGCCCACCGCAGCCCGTCGCACGGCACGTCCCGTTCCAGGACGTCGCGCAGGCAGCCGAGCACCTCCGCCTCGGTCACCGGCTCGTCCTGCGGGGCGCGGCGCCGCTCGGCGTGCACGATGTTGAACCGCGTCACCGGCGTGCCGTCCTCGTCGTGGCCGAAGGGGAACGAGGTGACCCAGCCGTGCTCGTTGTCGGTCATCAGCCGCCCGTCCGCGCCCAGGCCGCCGGTGCGCAGGTCGGCGACGATCCCGGTGAACGTCGCGCCGTGCCCCTCGAACCCGATCCCCGCCTCGCGCCGCACCAGGCTGCGCCCGCCGTCCGCGCCGACCGCGTAGCGGGCGCGCAGCTCGGTGCGTCCCGTGCCGTCCGCGACGGTGACGCGCACGCCGGCGCCGTCCTGGACGACCCGTTCCACCAGCGCGCCCCGCCGGACGTCCACGCCCAGCTCGCGGGCGTACTCCAGCAGCAGCTCCTCCGTCATGTTCTGCGGCATGATCAGGCGGAACCCGAACCGGGAGTCCAGGTGGTGCCAGTGCACCGGCTTCATCCCGGCCCAGATGTGCACGGGAATCAACGGGTTGTCCTTGATCGTCCGCGCGCGTTCGAGGAAGCGGCCGGCGATCCCGCGCGCGTCGAACAGCTCCAGCACGCGCGGCAGGACGGTCCCGGCCCGCGACTCCACCGGCGCGGTGCGGCGCTCCAGCACGGCGACCCGCACGCCGGCGAGGGCCAGCTCGCTCGCCACGGTCAGCCCGGAGGGGCCTCCCCCGACGACGATCACGTCATGGACGTCGGTCATGTTCAGACTCCTGTCTGGTTCAGCGGCCGGGACGGCGGCCCGGCCGGGTGCTCGCGGGTCCTGCCCGGGCCGGTTCCGGTGAGCCGGGCGCGGTCGCCTCCCGGGTCCACGCACAGCGCGGCGCAGACGCCGCCCGCGACGACGATCAGGCCGGTGATCGTGAAGCCCCGGCCGTAGCCGGTCGCGGCGTCGGGCGCGGCGTCCAGGATCAGGCCCATCGCGTACGGGCCGCCGACGCTGCCGAGGGAGTACAGGCCGTTCAGCGTGCCCATCACCGCGCCCCGCCGGCCGGGCGGGCAGATCCGCCCGACGGCGTTGAACGCCGAGGTCATCGCCACCATCGGCAGCCCGGCGGCCAGGCTCACCCCGCACAGCAGCGCCGCGCCGGTGCCGAGGTGCGGTACGAGCAGCGCGCACAGGCCGCCCGCCGCGACCGTCGCGCCGGTGAGGACGCCGAGCGGCAGCCGGTCGGGGACGCCCCGGTTCAGCAGCCGCCCGGACGCGGCGCCGAGGGCGAGGATCGCGGCGATGCTGACGAGGTTCGGCGGGATGATCATGTTGCCGGCCGCCTGCGCGTCGTACCCGACGACCTTCACGAAGTACGGGACCAGCCACGCCAGCACGACCGCCAGGCACCACGCGGCGGCGAACGTCATCGCGACCGCCCCGGCGAACGTGCGGCTGAGCAGGATCCGCCGGTACGTGGCCCCCTCCCCCGCGGCGACGGGCACGCCCTCCGCGGACGCGGCCTCCGTGACGGGAGCGGGGACGCGTTCCGGGACGGGCTCGGCGGGGCGGTCCTTCCCGAAGACCGCGTACAGCACCGCCCAGCAGGCGCTCAGCAGGGCGGTGGTGAGGAACCCCCACCGCCAGCCGTGCTCGACGATCACCCAGGTGAGGACGGGCGCCGAGGTCAGCGCCCCGATGCCGGACGCGATCTGGGTGAGCGCGGTCGGCAGGCTGCGGCGCTCGGGCGGGAACCAGCCGTGCACCGTGTGGACGGCCAGCGGGTTGGCCGGCCCCTCGGCCGCGCCGATCATCACCCGGCTCGCGAACAGGCCCGCCACCGTTCCGGCGAGCAGCACCGAGCCCTGCGCGACGGCCCACAGCAGCGCCAGCACGACGAAGACCCACCTGCTGCGGACCCGGTCGGTCATCAGCCCGACCAGCACGGCGGCCACGCTGAACAGCAGGTAGAAACTGCTGCTCGCGGCGCCGTACGCCGCGTTGCTCAGCCCCAGCTCCTTCATGATCGGGACGGCCGCGAGCCCGAGGACGGCCTTGTCCCAGAACGTCAGCGCCATGGCGGCCATGAGCAGGACGGTCATGAGCCACGCGCGGCCCGCGCCATGAGGTCTGTCCACGGTGCTCTCCCGTCTTCGCAGGTCCGAGGGGGTTCGGGTGTCCCAGCATCGTTACGGAGACAGATTCAACACGTCAACAATGTTTCGAAAGTTTTTCTGAGAGTCGTAAACTGCTACGGTGCTCGCATGGTCCGGGACGAAGACGGCTCGACGCGTGCCCGCGAGGTGTACGCCCGGCTGCGCGCCGACATCTTCGGCGGCCGGCTCGCTCCGGGCCGCCGCCTCAAGTTCGGCGAGCTGCGCGAGCGCTACGCCGCCAGCGCCGGAGCGATCCGCGAGGCGCTGGTCGCCCTGACCTCCGAGGGGCTGGTCGTCTCCCGCCCGCACCAGGGCTTCCACGTCGTCCCGCTCTCGCACCGCGACCTGGCCGAGCTCGTCGAGGCCCGCCTGGTGGTCGAGACGCGCGCGCTGTGGCTGTCGGTCCGCGACGGCGACACCGCATGGGAGGCCGGCGTGGTCGCGGCGTTCCACGTGCTCGAACGCACCCCTCTGCTGGACGCCGCCGACCGTCCGGGCGGCGAGCCAGGCCACCCGTCCGACGCGTGGAACGCCGCGCACGCCGCGTTCCACCACGCGCTGATCGCGGGCTGCGGCAACCGGCGCCTCGTCGCGGTCGCCCGCGCCCACCGCGAGGAGGCCGAGCTCTACCGGCAGTGGTCGGTCTCGCTCGGCCGCCGCTCCCCCGAGACCGCCGCGTCCGACCACCGCGCGCTGATGGAGCCCGCGCTCGCCCGCGACCCCGACCTCGCCGCCGAACGGCTCGCCGCCCACATCACGCTCACGGCCCGGTTGCTCATCCGCTGCGCCACCGACGCACCCGCCGCCCCGCCCGAAGCCGCGCCCGAAGCCGCGCCCGCCGGACGCCCGCGCGTCCCCGCTCCCGCCCCACCGCCGAGGACACCGTGACCGCACCACGCCTGCCCAAGCTCACCCCGGCCGACCTGGACGAGGACCAGCTCGCCCTCTACCACCGCATCGTCTCCGGGCCCCGCGCCGGCGGGCCGCAGCACTTCGCCCTCCAGGACCGCGACGGCGCCCTCAACGGCCCGTTCGGCGTCATGCTGCACGGCCCCGCGCTCGGCGACCCGCTCCAGGAGCTCGGGGCCGCGATCCGCTACCGCACGACCCTCAGCGACCGCGTCCGCGAGATCGCGGTCCTCACGGTCGCCACCGCCACCGGCAGCGCGTTCGAACGGCACGCGCACGAGCCGATCGCACGCGCCGCCGGGCTGACCGACGCCGAACTGGCGGGCCTGCGCGACGGCACGTTCACCGGCGGCGACCCGGCCGAAGCCATGGCCCACGCGTTGTGCGCCCGCCTGCTGGACGGCGACGACGCCCTGACGGACGCCGAGTACCGCGAGGCCGCCGCCGCGCTCGGACGCGAAGGCGTCCTGGAGCTGGTCGTCCTCGCCGGCTACTACCGGACCCTCGCGCAGATGATGAACGTGTTCGGCATCTCCGAGGTGTAGCCAGGCGGGGGGCGAGGGGGAAGCGGGCACGTAGCCGGATACACCGCCTGGCCTGCCGGTCGAGCGCGCCGCCCGTCCGTACTTTTGACGGCGGAACGGCAGAGGGCGGCGCGTCCACGCGATGGCCCCGCCCCCGAACGAGAGGAACCGGTGTGCGCTTCCGGCGGCTGGCGACGATGACCATGGCGACCACGGCACTCTGCGGGCTCGCCCCCACGTTCGGCCCCGCGTTCGTCCCCGCGGCCCGCGCCTCGTCCACCCCGCTTCAGCGGGAGCTGGACGGGGCGGTGCGCGACACCGGGATGCCGGGCGCGATCATGACCAGGGCCGGGCGCGCGGAGGTGACGGTGCGCAGCGGCGTCGGGGACGTGCGGACCGGCCGCCCGGTCCCCCGGCACGCGATGGTGCGCGTCGGCTCGACGACCAAGGCGTTCGTCGCGACCGTCGTTCTCCAACTGGTCGGCGAGGGGCGGGTCGCACTGGACGCGCCGGTCGAGACGTACCTGCCCGGCGTGGTCCGCGGGCGCGGCGGCGACGGGCGGACGATCACCGTCCGGCAGCTGCTCCAGCACACCAGCGGCCTGCCCGACCCCGGGACGCTGCTGCCGAGCGGGCGCGCGTGGGCGGAACGCAGGTTCCGGCACCGCGACCGCGGCGAGCTGATCCGGTACGCGCTGTCGCTGGAGCCCACCACGGCGCGCTGGTCGTACACCAACACCGGCTACCTGCTGCTCGGCGAGCTGATCGAGAAGGTCACGAAGGCGCGGAGCTGGCGCGACGAGGTCGCCCGCCGGATCGTCCGGCCGCTCGGGCTGCGGCACACCTACTCGCCGGAGCCGTCGGAGTACCGCATCCGGGGCCCGCACCCGCGCGGGTACCTGAGGGCGCCCGGCCTGATCGACGTGACCGAGCAGGACACCGGCTACCTCGACGCGGCCGGGGACATGGTGTCCACGCCCGCCGAGATCGACCGGTTCTTCGGCGCCCTGCTGCGGGACGGCTGCTGCGTCCCGCCGTGCTGGCCGAGATGCGCCGGACGGTCCCCGCGAGCGGCGCCGTGGACGAGTACGGGCTCGGCCTGGAGGTCAACCGCCTGTCCTGCGGCGATCTCGTCGGCCATGCGGGTCAGATGCACGGCTACTCGATGCTCGCGGGCGTTCTCGACCGGGGCCGGGCACGGGGGCGGGCGCGCCTCGGTGCGGCCGTCGCGCTGTCGGTCACCGCCGAGCCCGCCGACATGGACGATTTCCGGCGCATCCTGAAGGTCGCCGACACCGCGCTGTGCGCGCGTCCTTGATCCTAAGGCTCGGGATGTATCGCGGGCATATCGAAAACCGCATACGCCGTCGCAACAGTCTTCCGCCTTGACTGGAGGGACGGACCGCAGCGCGTCAACGGCCGCGGTTCGCCGATCAGGAGAGGACTGGGTGCATGGGCTCGGATTCGGTGAGTGGCGTCGAGCGGCGGCGGCTGCTGGGGTGGGGCGGCGGGTTGGCCGCCGCCGGCGTGGTGGCGGCCGGCGGGTCGCTGGCGGGCGCCCGGCCCGGCCACGCCGCCTCGGCCCCGAGGCGCTCCGACATCCCGCCGGACACCAAGCCCGGCGGGGCGTACGACCGGTACGTGGCGAAGCTGGCCGCCGAGGGCAAGTTCTCCGGCGTGGTGATGCTGTCGTACCGGGGCCGGACGGTGCTGTCGCGCAGCTACGGCATGGCCGACAAGGAGAAGAAGGTCCCCAACGGCGAGAACATCGCCTTCAGCCTCAGCTCGGCGGGCAAGCCGTTCCACGCGGTGGCCATCCTGCAACTGGCGCAGGAGGGCAAACTACAGCTCTCGGACACGGTGGGCGCCCACCTGAAGGGCTACGCCAAGGAGATCGCCGAGAAGGTGACCATCCACCACATGCTCACCGGCACCTCCGGGATGAAGACCCCGGATGAGGACGTGCGGCGCGTCTTCCAGAGCCAGAAGGAAGTGCACGAGTTCTACGAGCAGTGGGCCCGGCAGGCGACGCCGGAGGCCCCTCCCGGAACGCCCAGCAGCCACTCCGGCGCCGAGGTCGCCATCCCCGCGCAGATCATCGAGGCCGTGACGGGCATGACGTACTGGGACTACGTCCAGGAGAACATCTTCAAGCGCTGCGGCATGACCGGCTCGGGGTTCTACACCCGGCCGCAGTGGCTCAGCGACGAACACATCGCGCACCCGTACATGGCACTGGCCGACGGCAGCCACGTGGACGCGGTCCGCAACCTGGACAAGGGCAGCCCGGACCCGTACGTCCTGGGCAAGAACCCGGGGCGCGCCTTCATCGACGCGCCCGGGGACGGCGGTTTCGCCACCGCGCCGGATCTGGTGCGGTTCGCGCGTGCGCTGGGCGACGGTACGTTGCTGGACAGGCACTACGCCGAGCTGTTCACCGGGCCCAAGATCCCCCTCGCTCCCGAGGGAGGAGGCGGCCTGGCCCGCCGGGCGAGCGCCCGCCGGACGGCCTCGCGCCGGACGGTTCCCGCCGACGCGTCGTTCGGGGCGTACCAGATGCCGATCAGCCTCATCGGCGGCCAGTGGCTGTGGAGCCGCGCTGGCGCCAACCCCGGAGTCGGCGCCAACTGGAGCATCTATCCCGACACCGGCTGGGTCGGCGCCATCCTCGTCAACGCCGACGGCGCGCCGCTGTGGGAGATCGTCGAGCAGGAGACCCGGGCCGTCACGGGCCGGCGCTGACGAACGGCGACCGGCAACCCGGCGCGCACAGGTTTCCTGTCGTGGGCGCGTGCGCGGTCGAGTGCTGTGAGCCTGAGTTCCAGGAGATCAGAAGGATTCTGTGAGGTGGTAGAAGCAGTGACCAGCAGCGAGCGAGGACAGACGTTGGCACCGGTTGACACGGCGGAGGCCGAAAGGGCCGACGCCGGGGGCACCGAGACCGGCTCCGGTACGCGGCGCGCGGGCATCCACCGGGCGGTCCGGTCCTGCTCCGGGCCGGGGGCCTGGAAGCGCGGCCTGGTGCTCGCCGCGCTGGCGCTGCTGCTGGGCCTGTTCATGCTGCTGCACTCGTACGTCCCGAACCGGATCGGGAACCTCGGCAGCCTGGTGGAGACGTTCCTGCCCTGGTTCGGCGTGGGCGTTCCGGTGCTGCTGGTCGGGGCGCTGTGGCGCCGCTCCGCGTCCGCGGCGGTGGCGCTGCTGCTGCCGGTCGCGGTGTGGCTGGGCCTGTTCGGCGGGCTGCTCACCGACAAGTCGGGCGGGGGCGGCGACCTCACGGTGGCCAGCCACAACGTCGGCGCCGACAACCCCGATCCGGCCGGCACCGCCCGCGACCTGATCGCCTCCAAGGCGGACGTGCTCGCGCTGGAGGAGCTGACCCCGCAGGCCCGCGGCACGTACGAGAAGGAACTGGCGAAGGCGTACCCGCACCACACGGTGCAGGGCACGGTCGGGCTGTGGAGCAAGCTGCCGCTGTCGGACAGCAAGCCGGTCGACACCAAGATGGACTACGGGCCGCTGGCGGCCACCAAGTCGGCCGAGGCCACGTTGCCCTACACCCGGGCGCTGCGCACGACGGTGGCCACGAAGCACGGGCCGCTCGCGGTGTACGTGGCCCACCTGGGCTCCGCACGGGTCAATCCCAGAGGGGGCTTCACGACGGGCCACCGGGACAGGAACGCGCAGGCGCTCGGCGAGGCCGTCGCCGCCGAGCAGAACAAGCGGGTGGTGGTGCTCGGCGACCTGAACGGCACCATGGACGACCGCGCGTTCGCCGGCCTCATGTCACGGCTCCGCTCGGCGCAGGAGGCGGCCGGTGCCGGCTTCGGCTTCACCTGGCCGGCGTCCTTCCCGATAGCGCGGATCGACCAGATCCTGACCCGCGGCGTGGAGCCGAAGAGTTCGTGGGTACTGCCGGCAACCGGCAGCGACCACCGGCCGGTGGCGGCCGGTATCGGCTGGTGAACGCCGCGCCGCGCGGGGCCCCTGGCCGGGGGGCGTCAGCCTGCCGGTGCCGGGCGCAGGGCGTCCATGACCAGGTCGATCAGCCGTCCGGTCTGCTCGGCGGTGTCGGCGGCGAGGAAGGCCCCCAGCAGCATCACGGTGATGTCATCCGGCTCGACGTCGGCGCGTAGCGTCCCGTGCTCGGCCCCGTCAGCGAGAAGCGTGCCGATGGCGGCGGTGATGCGTTCCCGGGTGGCCGCTCGGACGATCCGCCCTGAGGCCAGGCTCGCGCGGAGAGTGTCGGCCATGCCGCGCTTGGTCGCGATGAAGGCGGCGTAGCGCTCCATCCAGGCCCGGAAGGCCACGTCCGGCGGGAACTTCTGGAGCAGTGCGGGGGCGCTGCCGACCACGTCATCGAGCTCGGCGGCGTACACGGCCTCCACCAGGGCCTCGCGGGTCGGGAAGTGGCGGTACAGCGTGCCGATGCCGACACCGGCTTCCCTGGCGACGCCTTCGAGCGAGACGGCGCCTTCGGCGGCGGCGAACGCGGCGCGCGCGGACTGGAGGAGCTTGTCCCGGTTGCGCAGGGCGTCCGCGCGAGGGGCGCGCTCCTGCTCGCCGGGTTCGCCGCGTGCGGGTCTCGGGCTTCGGGACGGCAAAGCGGAGGGCCCTCCGGTAAAAGTGCTACAGTCGGTCGAGGAAAGCGGAGGTGCCTCCGCTCCTTTATCGTCCCACATGGATTGGACCTGTCATGCCCCTGTCCGGCACTTCCTCCTCGCAGCTCACGGCCACCGGCGTCCCGCGGCCCGGCGGGGCCGGGACGATCGCGGGCCGCACGGTCTCCCGCGTCGGGTACGGCGCGATGCAACTGGAACGCCTGCACGCCGACCGCGACGCCGCGATCGCGCTCCTTCGGCGAGCGGTCGAGCTCGGCGTCGACCACGTCGACACCGCCCAGTTCTACGGCGACGGGTTCGTGAACGGGCTCATCCGCGACGCGTTCCGGCCCGGGGACGGCGTCACGGTCGTCAGCAAGGTCGGCGCCGATCCCGACCCGGGCGGCGCCGTTCCGCTGCGTCCCGCCCAGCGGCCCGAGCAGCTGCGGGCGAGCGTCGAGGACAACCTCGCGGCACTCGGCCTCGACCAGATCCCGGTGGTGAACCTGCGCCGCCTGGACGCCGGGCCGGGCCTGCGCGCCGAGGGCGACCAGGTGGTGGACCTCGACGACCAGCTCGCGGTGATGACCGCCCTGCGGGACGAGGGGAAGATCGGCGCGATCGGCCTGGGCTCGGTCACCCTCGACGGGCTGCGCCGGGCCCTGCCCGCCGGCATCGCCTGCGTCCAGAACTCCTACAGCCTGGTGTCCCGCGGCGACGAGGAACTGCTGCGGCTCTGCGCCCAGGAGCAGATCGCCTGGGTGCCGTTCTTCCCGCTCGGCGGCGCCTTCCCCACCATGCCGAAGGTGACCGACGATCCCGCCGTCGCCGCCGTCGCGCGGTCCCTCGGCCGTACGCCCTCGCAGATCGGCCTCGCCTGGCTGCTCCACCACGCGCCGAACACGCTGCTCATCCCCGGCACCGCGAACGCCGGGCATCTGGAGGCCAACGTCGCCGCCGGAACGATCGAACTCGACGACGCCGCACTGGCCGCGCTGGACGCCGTCGAATCCCGGTCGGGCGACATCGCGCTCGGCTGAACCGGTCCCCGCGTTCGCAGCGAACCCGCCGCCGCGCGAACGCATCGAAAACGAGCATGATCGCAGGTTCCCGGCTCCCAGAATCCCTTCCGCTCATCGCACCGTCGGCCGTCTGGTCCGAGCACCTGCCCGTCTTCAACGGCGTGGTCGTGGGCTTCGTGGCCCTGGTGGCGGTGGGCATCGTCTGGACGGTGGTGAGCGACGGCAGGCGCAAGGAACGGCTCCGCACGCACGCGGCCGAGCTCGGCTGGCGACCGGTCGCGGTCTCCGGGTCGATGCCGGAACCGGTGGCGGAGGCCGCACGTTCCAGGCGTGCCAAGCTGGTGTTCGCCACCGAGCAGCCGTACGCGATATGGCTGGTCTGGCATCAGTGGAGCGAGAGGTCGGCCGCGAATTCCGACGGCCCTTCGAAGACCCGCAACCTGACCCGCTACTTCCTGTCGCTCGGCGCGGAGTACCCGGACGTCGAGGTCGTCAGGCGTACGAGCATCGGCGCGCTCTTCATGCCGGTACGCGGTGTCGGCACGGGCGACCTGGCGTTCGACAAGAGGTTCCTGGTCCGAGGACCCGGCGAGCACGAGGCGGCGCGCCTGCTCACCCCCGCGATACGGGAGGCGATGACGGACGGCCGGGCACCCGCCTGGGAGATCTCCTCCGGCGTCCTGATCTCGGCCTACTCCGACGCGCCGACCCCGCAGAACCTCCAGCCGCGCGCCGACGCGCTCACCGATCTGGCGCGGATGCTGCCCTGACCCCACTCTCAGCGAAAATGCCGCCGGACGTTCCGCGGCCCTTGGGAACGTCCGGCGCAGTGGAACGCGGTGGCGGGACCGACCCCCGTAGGACGGCCCCGCCACCGGTCACACGTCGATCACCTGATCAGTTCAGGGTGCAGGTGGGCATCGTTCTGTCGACGCTGCCCATGTTCCCGGAATAGATCCAGCCCGGTTTCCAGCTCGTGCCGGGCACGGCGACGTAGTACCAGGTGTTGCCGGAGGAATTGCGGAACTTGCACCAGACGACCAGCTGTGTATGGACGTCCATGTCACTCAGTCCGATGAAGTCACAGGAGGCGTAGGGTCCGGTCCGCAGGCGGATCTCCTTGGTGGTGTACGCCGTTCCCCAGCCGGACCCACCCGGGGTCCAGTCGCAGACAGCCTCCCGCTGCTGGGCCTGGGGCGCGGAGGTCGCCGCCTGGGCGGGCAGCGCGCCGGCCCCCAGCGCCAGGACGATCCCGCCCAGCGCGACGGCCGCAGCCGTTCGGATTCGCGAAGTCACGCATTCCCCTTTCTCTCCGTGAACGTCGATGCTGTCGGCCGGGATCCAGGCTGGACGTGCGGCGCGACTGGGCCGTCTTTCAGCACGAAGGAATTCCGGAGGGGACGCTGGTGACGTTTCCGGAGTAGATCCATCCGGGGTCCCAGTATTCTCCGGCCGGCGGTTCCGGACGGACGTAGTACCAGGTGTTGCCCGAGTCGTTGCGGGTCTTGCACCGGACCCACAGCAGCTGTCCGGTGGACATGGGGTCCCAGCCCATCGTGTCGCAGGCCGCGGCAGGGCCGTCCCTCAGGAACATCGGCTTGTTGGTGCGCATGGACCCGCCGCCGTTGGTGCTGGGCTGCCAGCCGCAGCTCGGTCCCGCCGCGGTCTCGGGCTGTGGTGTGGCGTCGGCCTGGGCGATGCCGGCGATGGAGCTGACCCCGGCCAGCACCGTCGCCGTGAGTGCGATTCTGCGTGCCCTTGTCATGGTTCCCCTTTCAAGGAACGTCGCCGAATGTGCGATCGCCTGACACTTGATCGCCCCGGTCGGCGCGGGCAACCGCCACCCCCGTTCGCGTTTGTTCGAGTTTGTTCGAGCGCGCCGTCCCCCCAGGTCAGCGACGGACGACGGCGAATCGGCGTGGGGGGTTCAAAGCAGGTTCGCGATGATGCCGGCGATGGTGTGCGGCTGTGACAGGAACGGGTGGTGGCCCGCGTTCACCTCGATGACCTTGTCCGCGCGGCGGGAGAACTCGCGTTGTGCCGCCGCCGGGGTGCCCCGGTCCTCGGTGCACACCACATACGTCGTGGGTACGTCGCGCCACGCCGCCGCCCGTACGGGCTGCTGGGTCACGGCCAGGGTCTGCCGGGTCAGGAGGTCCGCCGCGCCGCGGGCGATGTCGGGCGGGCAGTCCTGGACGAACGTCTCGGCGAACAGTTCGGGACGGGCGCCGAACGTGCCGCCGTCGGGGTCGAAGTCCAGGAACGGCGGCGGCGTCTCGGCGCCGAACGTCGACAGCGACTCCCCCGGCTCGGGCAGGTAGCTCGACACCAGCACCAGGTGCCGCACCGCCGCCACGCCCGCCGCCGCCTCGGCGGCGACGATGCCGCCGTAGCTGTGCGCCACGACCACGGTCGGCTCGTCCCCCTCGCTCAGGACGGCGCGCACCGCTGCGACGTCCTCGGGCAGCCCGGGGCCCTGCGGCCCGGCCGGCCGGTCGCCTTCACCGCAGCTCGGCAGCGCCGGGGCGGCGCTGCCGATGCCGCGCTCGCGCAGCGCCTCGGCGGCCAGGTGCCACCACCACGACCCGTCCCGAACGCACGCCCCATGGACGAACACCACACGCATCTCTGCCTCCTCGATCGGGATATCACCTGGCTCAACGATAGACGTACCGCCAGTTACGTGAAAAAGTACGGTGATGGGACGGCACAAGCAGCCAGAGATCCGCGACCGAATCCTCGACGCGTGCGTCGATCACGCGCTCGCGCACGGGCTGCCCGACCGCCTGGAGCCGTTCGCGACGGCCTCCGGCACCTCGACCCGGATGCTGATCTACCACTTCGGGACCCGGGACGCGCTGCTGCGGGAGACCTTGGAACGGGCGCGCCGCCGCCAGCGCGACTTCTTCGGGGAACTCGTGGCCCCGCGGGCGGACGAGCCGTATCCGGTCACCCTGCGGCGGGCTTGGCAGGCCATGACCGGGCCGACCGGTCGGCCGTATCTCAGCATGTTCGGCAAGCTCCGCGAGGACGCCGAGCAGCGGTTGTGGCCGGGTTTCCGCCGGGAGGCCACCACGGACTGGCTGCGTCCACTTGAAGACGGCATGCGAAGCATCGGCCGTCCCGAACTCGGCACCCTCGTGCTCGCGGTCGTCCGCGGCCTCATCATGGACATCGAGGCGACAGGTGACACACCGCGAGCCGATCAGGCTTTCGACCATTTCCTGGCCGCGCTCGCTCCCCTCACCCAGGACTCCGCGCCCTCGGATTCCTAGCCCGTCGCTGCGGGCGCGTCCGGGTCGTTCAGCGGGCGGGGGCTTGAGGGACGACGCGGGTGACGCCGGCGACCTGGCAGACGCGTGCGACGACGCCGGTGGGTGGCAGCCGGACCGCGAGGTGGACGCCGAGGGCCTTGGCGCGGATGTGCGAGCGCAGGATGACGTTCACACCGCTGGAGTCGCAGAACCGGCATTGCGTCAGATCCAGTTCCAGGCTGTGCACGCCCTGATCGAGCAGACGCAGCGCGTGGGCGCGCACTTCCGAGGCGTTGGCGATGTCCACCTGGTCGGGGAACACCAGTACCGCCTGGTCTTCAGATCCGGCTTCGGAGCGGAATTCGACTTCTTCGGTCGGACGATCGCGCATTGCGGGCCTCCGGGCAGCATCCATCGGTGCGGGAGGGCCTAGCGCTGTCGGACCCGGATCCGGGCGCGAAGCCGCGGACCTGTGAGCCAGGATGCGCGCCTGGAGGCCGCGACGTCAAACGGCAGGCCCTCTCCGCTATCGGTGGTCGTTGGGCGGGGAGCCGGGAGGGCGGGGCGGACGGCGGGCCGCGTCGGCGAGCAGGGCCGCGGCGACGTCGCGGAGCTTGACGTTGGTGTTCTGCGAGGTCTGCCGCAGGATCTCGAACGCCTGGCCGGGCGGGCACCGGCGGCGGGCCATGATGACGCCGATGGCCTGGTCGATCGCGGCGCGCGAGGCGAGCGCCGTCTGGAGATTGGCGGTCAGCGCGGCCTGGCCGGCGATGCGGATGGCCACCGCCACCGCGCCCGAGACCACCTGCGCGTACCGTTCGGCCCGGCGGATCTGGTCGGGCCCGAAGGCGTCGGCGACGGGAGCGTACAGGTTCAGCGCCCCCTGCGCGCCGGTGTCCCGGCCGGGATGCAGCGGGACCGACAGCGATGCGCCGACACCGTGCTCCAGGGCGTGGGCGGCGTAGTCGGTCCACTCGTCCGCGTGCCGCAGATCGTTGAGGAGCACCCGCTGTCCGGTACGCATCGAATGCAGGCACGGCCCATGCCGCAGCTCGTACTGGACCTCGTCCACCTTCCGCGCGAGCGCGTCGGAGGACGCCGCCGTCACCGGCTGATCGTCCGTCTTCAACGTGATCCCGCACGATAGGCCGTCGCCGACCGTTCCGGCGGCCAAGTACGCCATGTCCTGCATGAATCCTTCGACGCCGTCGGCGGCCAGCAGCAGATCCTGCAATTCGACCACCGCGTCACCTGGCAGCCAGTACTCGGCATCTTCGGCTTGGCCGCTCACGGTTTCGGGGTCGTCCAGAGCACCGGGCGCGGGATCGTGCCAGAAGGAATCGTGCGGGGACGTGTCGTCGGCCATGGGACGCCGGGCCTCACTGCGCCGCTCGTTCCAGCGCGGTCGCGTTTCACTTCACACCATGGGACGGCCCGTCTGGCCAGCGGGCGCGAGAATCCTCAGAGCGGTGCCTCCAGCCTGCGCGCATCTCCGCCCGCGCAGCAAACCGTCGGCCACAAGGTGAGGGAAGTCGGTCGTCCGAGGTGCGGTCGAACGAACTGCCCGCGTCAGCCCGCGGCCAGGTCCATGCGGAGGAACTCGGTGATGCGGAGCAGTTTCGGTGGACGGGTCACCCCGTCGGGGAGGGCCTGCCACGCCTCGTCTTTCCCGACGAGGCGCGGGGCGGCGAGTTCCACGTCACGTCCCTCGACCCGCAGCCGCGCGCCGTCGGCGGCCAGGACGTTCCGCACCCAGTCGGAGCCCGATCCATAGACCAGGATGAACAGGTAGCCGCCCTCGACGGGATGCGCGTCGAGCGGAGTGCGGTACGTCGCGCCGGAGACGCGGCCCACGTGGATCAGCACCGGCCACTTCCCGCCCGCGATCGCGCGGGGATTGAACACCCGCTTGTTGATGTGCCCCCACCACCTCGGCATCGGCATGAGGGTCTCCCTCCGTGCCCCTGGGGGCGTGTCGGACGTCGAACGGGTTCCAGCCCACTTACAAGCGTAAGTTGGCTTACGGTCGTAAGGGTGGCTTACACTCGTAAGCCTGTCAATACGCCCGTCCCCGGGAGCCGCCGTGCCACCCTCGCCACCGACCCGGCGGCCGCTCAGCAGAGCGCGCGTGCTGGAGGCCGCCGTCCGGGTCGCGGACCGCGGCGGCGTGGACGCGATCACGATGCGGCGGGTCGCGCAGGAGCTCGGTGTGGAGGCGATGTCGCTCTACCACCACGTACGGAACAAGGAGGCGATCCTCGACGGCGTGGTGGACGTGGTGTTCGCGGCGATCGAGCTGCCCCGGGACGGGTCGGACGACTGGCGCGACGCGATCCGTGCGCGCGCCGCGTCCGCGCGGGAGGTCCTGGCGCGGCACAGCTGGGCGCTCGGCCTCATGGACTCCCGTCGCAACCCGGGGCCCGCGACGCTGCGCCACCACGACGCCGTCCTCGGCGTCCTCCGGCGGGCGGGGTTCTCGCTGCCGATGGCCGCGCACGCAGTCTCGCTCATCGACAGCTACGTCGGCGGCTTCGTTCTCCAGGAGGCGAACCTGCCGGTGACGACGCCGGACGACGTGGGCGAGGTCGCGGGCGGCATCCTTGAGCACCTGCCGGCGGACGACTTGCCGTACCTCACGGAGATGATCGTGGACCACGCCCTGCGGCCCGGCTACGACCACACCGGCGAGTTCGGCTACGGCCTGGACTTGATCCTGGACGCGCTCGAAGCCCGCCGGAAGTAGCGCTCCAGAGCCGCCGCGCGAGACCCGTTCCCGCCCGTGGTCCTTGGGTCAGTGGGACGCTTCCTGCTGTTCGGGGGCCGTGCGGGCGAGCCAGTGGTTCACCAGGTGGATGTAGCAGACCGAACGGGTCAGCAGTTCGTCGTGCGTCCCGATCTCAGGGCGGGCCCCGTCCATGACGATCGTCAGATCCGCACGCGCGACCGAGCCGAGCCGGTGGCGCGCCCCACGGGGGTCCGCCTGGATCAGATCGTCCAGGGGCGGCTGGCGCGGGAGCCGCCCGGCGCGTTCCCCTGGTTCGGGTGCGCGACCGTCTTCTGCTCGTCGCGCATCTTTTGCAGCGCGATCAGGATCTGGCTGTTGCTCATGTCCGGTTCACCTCCTCCGTGGTTATGCGTGCGGGCTGCGGCTGACTGCCGCAGGACTCGGGGCCCGCCGCCGGCGCCGGCGGGACGGGCGTGAAGGGCGGGGACCGCCGTGGCGCAGCCGCAGCAGGAACCCCAGCGCGCCCGCGATGCCGTCCGCGTGCCCGAAGGTCGCGCGGCGTCCCAGCGGGTTGCCGAACAGGTGCCGTCCGGCCCGCCGCGCGGAACGGACTGCGAGGCCGGTGGCCAGGTCCTCGGCCTGCCGGGCGTAGGCGTCCTCGCCGAGGGCCTGCGCGAGGTCGAGCAGGAGATGGCCGTTGGCGGAAAGCCCGTGGCAGGCGCCGTGGTAGGAACGCGGCGCGTCTTCGAGGACGGCGACCGCGGCCTTCCGCGCGTGGTCGAGGTAGCGGGCGTCCCCGGTGATCTGCCAGAGCAGCAGCAGGAACGTGCCCACGCCCGACGACCCGTGACATGACACCAGTCCGCCAGGTACGGGTCCGTTCCTTCGGGGCCCTCGCTCCACCAGGCGGCGTCACCGTCGAGGTGGGCGACCGCGATCAGAAGTGCTCCGGGGCGTCATCGAGTTTCCCTTCGACGAACGGGACGAACGTCGACTCCCCTTGGGCGCGCAAGAATCCGATCTCCTCGACCGTGTTCCGTCGTGAAAGGCCGCGGGATTCCAGGCCCGCTGCCCTGCCGTGATGCCGTTCAGGAAATGGGGACCACATCTCGTGCGTGACGGAACGCGTCTCTGATTTCCGAGACCAGGAGGTCGGGCTGTTCGAGGCCGGGGAAATGGCCGCCGCGGTCCAGCTCGTTCCACGAGCGCAGATCCTGGTAGCGGCGCTGGGCCCAGCGGCGCGCGGTCGGCCAGGGGTCGGCCGGGAACAGCGAGCAGGCGGTCGGGACGGACACCGGTTGCGCGTTCTCGGCCTCCGCGCTGCGCGGCACCCACCGCATCGCCTCCCAGTACCACCGGGCGCTGGAGGCGCCGGTGCCGGTCAGCCAGTACAGCGCGATGTTGTCGACCTGCCGCGCCAGGCTCACGCCGCCGCCGGTCTCGGGCCGGGTGTCGGAGTAGGCGGCGAACTTCTCGCCGAGCCAGGCGGCGAGCCCGGCGGGCGAGTCGAGCAGGGAGTAGCCGAGCGTCTGCGGACGGGTGCCCATCAGCAGCCCGAAGCCGTAGCCGTCCGACATGTGCAGGTCGCGCCGGTCCAGCAGGCGCTGCTCGGCCGGGTCGGCGGAGTCCCGGTCCTCCGGCAGCGGCGAGGCCAGCGGCATCGTCAGGTGCAGGCCCGCGACGCGCTCGGGCGCGATGAGCGCGAGCTCGTTGCTGACGTACGCGCCCCAGTCGCCGCCGTGCGCCCCGAACCGCTCGTAGCCGAGGACGGTCATCAACTCGGCCCACGCGCGAGCCGTACGGCCCGGATTCCAGCCCTGTTCGCGTGGACGGTCGCTGAACCCGAAGCCCGGCAGCGCCGGAACGACCACGTGGAAGGCGTCGCGTGCGGAACCGCCGTACGCGACCGGGTCGGTGAGCGGCCCGAGCACGTTCTCGAACTCGAGCACCGACCCGGGCCAGCCATGCGTCATCAGCAGGGGCAGAGCCGTCGGCTCCGGCGAGCGAACGTGCCAGAACGCGATGCCGAGCCCGTCGATGAGCGTCCGGTAATGCGGAATCGCGTTCCAGCGGGCTTCCGTCGCACGCCAATCGTGCTGCCGCCACACGTCCAACAACGCCGTGAGCCGCTCCAGCTCCAATCCCTGCGTCGCGTCCGGAACCGTCTCCGGCTCGGGAAGCCGGACCCGGTCCAGGCGGGTGCGCAGATCAGCCAAGTCGCGGTCGGGAATGCGGACGGCGAACGGCTCGACTCCAGGCGCCGCCGCGGCCTCGTCCCCAGGAATGTCGATCATGGAAGAGACCCTAGGCGCGGGCCGCCGCCGCCCCAATGCGCGAGATTGCGGAGCAGCGGTCAGGAATTGCGGTAGTCCGAGGGACGCTCTCCGGTGTGCCGCAAGAAGGCGGCCGACAGCGCGCCCGGACTGGCGAAACCGCACCGCGGCGCGATCTGGGCGATGGCCAGATCGGTGACGCGCAGCAGCCGCTTCGCCTCCTCGATCCGCAGCCGGGTGAGGAACCGGTGCGGTGTCGTCCCGGTCGACTCCTTGAAGACCCGGACGAGGTGGTAGACGCTGAGGTGCACCTCGTCGGCGATGTCGGCCAGGGTGACCTGGTCCGCCAGCCGGTCGCGCATCACCGCGACGGCGGCGTGGACGCGTGCGTCCTCCCGCGCCGGCGGGCGCGGATCCGCGGCAGGCGAATGGCGGGTCAGCAGGTGCACCGCCAGAAAGGCGGCCACGGACTCGGCGTACAGATCGCTGGCCTCGCCGAGGCCGCCGGCCGCCCGGACGGCCTCCTCGATCAGCGGATCACCTGCGGCCAGGGACGCGGCCATGGCCTCGTAGTCCACCGGCCGTCCGCCCATCTGTTCCGCGACCACGTCGAACGTGCCGCGCGGAATGTGGACCTGAACGCTCCGCATCGTCCCGTCCCCGCGATATCGGCAGGTGAGGGGCTGATCCGGGATCTGCAATTCGAGCCGTCCCGGAGCCCACGTGAAGCGCCTCACTCCCCCGGCGCCTCGTTCCTCCATCTCCGCCCGTCCCGCGACCGGCAGCACCAGTTGCGGGTCCGCCTTGCCGGGCAGCTCCATGTGCTCGACGACCGGGACGTGCTCGAACCGGTGGACGAGCAGGGACCGCCAGCCGAGGTCCTCCCAGCTGCAACGCGTCCGCCGGACGTAAAGATCCGCGTCAAACCCGACATAAGGCTGGAGATCCAGCAGCGTGGAGTCGAACACCATGACGCTCAGATTATCGATTGGTCACGGAACGCGTTGGTATCAGCCGCTACCGCGCCGGACCATTGGCCCGGCCCTCGGTGTCCGTTCAGGCTCAGTGCTCGTTCAGGTAGGTGAGGACGGCGAGGACGCGGCGGTTGCCGTCCTCGTCGTCGGTGATGCCGAGCTTGCCGAACATGGACGTCGTGTACTTGCCGACCGCGCTCTCGCTGAGGAAGAGGCGGCGGCTGATGGCCTGGTTGGACAGGCCCTCGGCCATCAGGGCCAGCACGGAGCGCTCGCGTTCGGTAAGTCGGTCGAGCATCCGGCCCGGGGAGCCGCCGCTCAGCAGTTTGGCGATGACGGCCGGGTCCATGGCGGTTCCGCCGGACGCGACGCGTTCCAGCGCGCCGATGAACTGGTCGGCGTCGAACACGCTCTCCTTGAGCAGGTAGCCGACGCCGCCGGACCCGTCGGCCAGGAGCTCCCGGGCGTAGAGCTGCTGGACGTGCTGGGAGAGGATCAGGACCGGCAGGCCGGGCATCTCGGCGCGCGCGGCGAGGGCGGCCTTCAGGCCCTCGTCGGTCTGGGTCGGCGGCATCCGGACGTCGATGACGGACACGTCCGGACGCCACGTCCGCAGCGCGTCGAGCGTCTCGGGCCCGGTGGCCGCCGTCGCCACCACCTCGTGCCCGCACGCCTCGATCAGGCGGACCATGCCGTCGCGCAGCAGGTAGAGGTCTTCGGCTACGACGATTCGCATGGCACCGCCATCCTCACACGGGTCGGGCCGCCCGGCGGGCTGGCGATCTCCAGGGTGCCGTCGAAGACCGCGAGGCGGCGGCGCAGGCCCGCGAGCCCGCCGCCGGACCGCGGGTCGGCCCCGCCCCGGCCGTCGTCCTCGACCTCGACCGCGATCCCGGCCTCGTCCCGGACGAGCGAGACCCGCGCCCGGGACGCCCCGGCATGCCGGACCGCGTTGGTCAGCAGCTCGGCGACGCCGAAGTAGACGGCCGACTCGATCGGGGCGTCCAGGGGCTGCCGGACGTCGGCGCTGACCTCGACGTCGAGCGGGAGGTCCAGGGCGAGGAGCCGGACGGCGTCCACGAGCCCCCGTTCGGTGAGCACCGGCGGGCTGATGCCCTGCACCAGCTCGCGCAGCTCGGCCAGCGAGGCGGTGGCGCCGCCCCGCGCGTCCCGCAGCAGCGCCTTGGCCTGCTCGGGGTCAGCCTCGATCAGCTTCTCCGCGGTCACCAGGGACAGCCCGAGCGCGACCAGCCGGGCCTGCGCCCCGTCGTGCAGGTCCCGCTCGATCCGGCGGAGCTCGGCGGCCTGCGCGACCGTCATGTCCGCGCGCTGGGCGGTCAGCTCGTCCACCCGGTCCGCCAGCGCCATCGCGGGCGACGGGCGCAGGAAGCGGACGGCCACGGGTTCGAGCGGCCGCCAGGCGTACGGCGCCGCGGCGACGGCCACGACCAGGCCGAACGCCCCGGCCAGGCGCGCGGCGAGCCCTTCCCGTCCCAGCCCGAGGACCGCCGCGGCCACCCCGGCCGGCGGGACCAGCGCGACCAGTCCCGCGGTGAACGGCACGATGCCCGTGAACCGCAGGTCACGCCAGTTGGCGGGGTCCTTCCACCTGACCCGCCACTCCTGCTCCTGGCGCGCCTGACGCTTGCTGCTCGCGTAGGTGAAGCCGTTCCACCAGTAGCCGGTGGACATCCGCGTCACCGGCCCGGCCTCCCAGTACCCGGCGGGGATCACGGTGCCCGTCCACCTCGCGACGAGGGACCGCGCCATCCGGCAGACCGGGCGGGCCAGAACGAGCGTGCCGATGGACGTCCACACCGCCAGCGGGATCGCCGACCAGGGCTCCCCACCAGACCCCCAGCACCACGGCGGCGGCCCAGACGGCCGGGACGAGCATGCTGACGGCCGCCACCACGCACGCCCGCACGAACCCCGCACCGGCACGGACCGCCCACGAGCCCACCTGTCGCATCGTTCCCCGCCTTTCCACTCGATGATCCCACTCTGCACCGAACGGAACCCGCCGCACCCCTGGTCAGCCCGGGTGTGTGGCTAGCCCCACCCACCCGTGGGTCCAGGCCCATACCGGGCCGTCCTCGCGCTCCGTAGCGTCGAGACCGCAACGAGACGGAGGAAGAAGGACATGCTCAACACCAGCGACGCCACGACACGCCTCGACGATCCCCGCACCCGTGAAGCGTTCGAAACGGCGAAGAAGTGCGTCACGCTCTACGGCGTGGTCTGCGCCATCGTGCTCGCGACCGTCGTCCTGCTGTCGATCAGCGGCCAGACGGTGACCGCGTTCATGTGGATCCGGGCGGTCGTCCTGCTCGCCGCCGCCCCGGTGCTCCACCGCCTGACCGTCCGCGCTGCGCAGGGGGAACGGCGCAGCTACGAGCGCGTTCGCGCGATCACCGTGATCATGCCGATCGCGATCGTCGGCGTCGACCTGATCCCCGGCCTCTGCCCGGCCTGGTACGCGGTGATGCAGGCCATAGGGGCCCTTCCCCTGATCGCGGTCGCCTTCCTGACCCGTTCCCCCGGCCCGCGCGCCGCCTTCCCCAAGTCGAGCTGACCGGGAGCGGCGATGCGGTTCGGACGGAACGCGTCCGCCCGGATCTCGGCCGCGGGCTCAACCGCGCAGTCGCGCGTTGAGCCGTGCGGCCTGCCGCGTGAGGTGGTCGCGTTCGGGCAGGCTGGACGCCGATCGGGCGGCTTCGGCGTAGAGCCGCGCCGCGGCCACCGGGTCGCCGTCGCGTTCGCGCAGGTACGCCTCGACGGCGGTGTACCTGGGCAGGGCGGGGTCGAGGCCCGCCAGGGCGGCCAGACCGGCCCGCGCGCCGTCGGCCTCGCCGACCGCGACGGCCCTGTTGAGGCGGGCCACCGGGCTGCCGGTGAGGCGGACCAGTTCGTCGTACCACTCGACGATCTGCACCCAGTCGGTCTCCTCGGCCTTCTGGGCGTCGGCGTGAAGGGCGGCGATGGCGGCCTGGGCCTGGAACTCGCCCAGGCGGTCGCGGGCGAGGGCGGCCTGGAGCACGTCGAGGCCCTCGGCGATCAGGCGGGTGTCCCACAGTCCGCGGTCCTGCTCGGCGAGCGGCACGAGCCTGCCGTCCGGGCCGGTCCGCGCCGGACGCCGCGCGTGGTGCAGCAGCATCAGCGCGAGCAGGCCCGCGACCTCCTCGTGGTGGGTCCTGACCGCGAGCTGGCGGGTCAGCCGGATCGCCTCCGCGGCGAGGTCGACGTCGCCGGAGTAGCCCTCGTTGAACACCAGGTACAGCACGCGCAGCACCGTGGCGACGTCGCCGGTCTGGTTGAACCGGACGCCCGACACGGTCCGCTTGGCCCTGCTGATCCGCTGGGCCATGGTCGCCTCCGGCACGAGGTACGCCTGCGCGATCTGGCGCGTCGTCAGGCCGCCGACGGCGCGCAGCGTAAGCGCGACGGCCGACGCCGGGGTCAGGGACGGGTGCGCGCACAGGAAGTAGAGCTGGAGCGTGTCGTCCACCGCCCCGCCCTGGCCGGGCTCCGGCTCGCCGTCCACCCGCTCCTCGCGGTGCCGCCGGGACGTCTCCGCGCGGGCGGCGTCGAGGAACTTGCGCCACGCCGCCGTGACCAGCCAGCCCTTCGGGTCCCGCGGCGGGTCGTCCGGCCACACGCGCACGGCCTCGACCAGGGCGTCCTGCACGGCGTCCTCGGCCGCCGCGAAGTCGGCCCCGCGGCGGACGATGACACCAATCACCGCGGGCACCAGCTCCCGCAGCAGCGACTCGTTCACTCGGTCGCCAGGAGCCGCTCGGACATGAAGGGGCGCAGTTCGAGCCACTCGTGGATCGGCTCGCCGCCCGCCCCGGGAGCCGCGGACAGCTCCCCGGCCAGCTCGACCGCTCGTTCGTAACTTTCGACGTCGATCACCATCCACCCGG
Source organism: Actinomadura sp. J1-007 (assembly GCF_009793335.1). GTDB lineage: Bacteria > Actinomycetota > Actinomycetes > Streptosporangiales > Streptosporangiaceae > Spirillospora > Spirillospora yumaensis. Next base: position 218,285 of record NZ_WING01000003.1, read on the forward strand.
CGATCAGGTCCTTGGTCTCGGCGAACGGGCCGTCGGTGACCGGCGGCCGGCCCTCCCCGTCCGAACGCACGAACGTGCCCTCCGGCAACAGCGCCTGATGGTCGACCAGCTCGCCGGTGCCCGCCAGCCGAGCGGCGAAGTCCCGCATGTACTGCATGTGGGCCGAGATCTCCTCCGGCGTCCACTGCTCCATCGGCACGTCGTTCACCGACGCCGGAGCACCCCGGTAATGCTTGAGCAGCAGGTACTTGGCCATCATCTTCTCCTTTTCCGAACGACGGACGTGAGCCATGCAGCTGTGCATCGGGGCGAACGATGGCGGCCGAGGCCGTCCACCGATTCCGCGTCTCAAGCTAGCAGCGCCGTTGAAGGCACCCCCGACAACATCCAGGAGCAGGTAGAACGCCGGTAGTGACCCTGTGAGGGGACACAATGATCTGAACGGCCCCTTCAGGGCTCAGCCCCCGCCCCACACGGCGGGGGCTGTTTTGTATCCGCAGTGTCCGGGGCTGGAACGCGAGGGAACACCGCCCCCGCCGGGTCGCCTGATCCGGCCGACCAGGCGTCCTACTCCCGAAGCTGACCCCAGCCCAAAGTGGGGCTCGGCCGCACGGCAGCTGGGTTTTGAACTCCTGGACGGGGAGATGCACCGACGCCCGAGCGTTCGGGTCGGGCGTCGGTGGCGTAGCGGTGTTGAGCGGCGGTCAGTCCTGGTTCGCGGCGTCAGCGGCTTGCGCGAGGTGCTCGGCCTGGCAGTCGGCGCATCGCCCGTGCCAGTTGTGGGCCCGCGAGGCGGCGGTTTCCACCGTCGTCATCGACTCCCCGCACTCCAGGCAGTGTTGCCCCCGCTCTCCTCGGGCCGGACCGCCAGCAGCTCCCTCAGGTCTTTTGAGGCAACTTTCGGCAGACTGGAACACGGCCGGGGCTGGATCGGCCGATCGGTCACCAGACTGGAGGCGCGAGTCGATGTGCGAGTGGACGCTGAGCAGGGGTTACAAAAGCGGTTTGGGAGAGGTCCGGTGGGAGCGGCTGGGCGATCCCCGTGCCGATCCCCTGGTTCTGCTTCACGGTACGCCGTTCTCCTCGTTTATCTGGCGTGACATCGCCCGAGCCATGGCCATCAGCCGTTCGGTGTACGTCTTCGACATGCCCGGCTACGGCTCCTCCGCCATGTACCAGGGGCAGGAACTGTCCCTGGACGCACTCGCCGGGGTCTTCGCCGAACTTCTCCGGCATTGGGAGCTGACCTGCCCGGATGTCATCGCGCACGACTCAGGCGGCGCCGTCGCACTGGGCGCGCACGTCGACCGCGGGGTTCCCTACAAGCGTCTGGCCCTGGTCGACGCGGTGTCGCTGCCGCCGTGGGGAAGCGAGTTCTTCGCGCTGGTCGCAGAACACACCGAAGTATTCCGACGACTGCCGGGACCGCTGCACCGAGCCCTGCTGCGCGAGTACGTCGCCACGGCGAGCTCCCCGGGTCTGCACCCGGACGTGATGGACGCCCTCACCGCCCCATGGCTCAGTGCGGACGGACAGGCCGCCTTCTACCGCCAGCTCACCCAGCGCCGCGCCGACCAGTCCTACACCGACCGCATCCAAGACGGCTACGCGACCATCGACCTTCCCGTCCTGGTGTGCTGGGGCGCCGACGACACTTGGGTTCCCGCCGCCCGCGGCCGCGAACTGGCCGAACTCATCCCAGGCGCTCAACTCCACATCATCGAGACCGCAGGCCACCTGCTGCCCGAAGACCGCCCCGCCGAACTCACCGCTGCCCTCCTCGCCTTCCTGGAAGACGCTGACTGAGCGATGGCGGGCGACCAGGCGGCCTAGGCAGCAGGACGACACTTTGGGGCTGGGGTCAGCTTCGGGAGTAGGACGCCATGCACGATGGAAGCCGCCGCACCAAGCCCCGGGACGCCGCGACCGTTCATAGCCACGACCTGCGGTGATGCCGCAGCGCGGGGCCTCGGTGCGTTGCCGGGCGGGGCTGCGCCGGCGTGCGGTGGGCTGGCGTAGTAGGCCGGAGGCGCCTTGATCGCGGTCGAGGCCCTTCACGGCTGGGCGATGTGGTCGAGCAGCCAGGACTCGATGCCGCTGAGCGCTGTCTGAGCCATTGCTGTGGGGTGCCCTGTGAAGCCGTGGGGTGCCTCCGGGTAGACCCGGAGTTCGACGCGATTCCCGGCGGCGGAAAGCCGACCTGCCAGCGCGAGGTTGTCTTCCAAGAGCACGTCTGCGCTTCCGACGACCAGTAGCGCTGGAGGAAGGCCGCGGAGGTCGCCGAAGACGGGAGAGATATCTGGAACAGTGCGGTCTGCGACGTGGCCGGCGTAGGCCTGGATGAAGTACTCGTCTGCGATTTGGCGTCCGGCCGGCGTCTGCGCGCTCAAGTCGTAGGTGCCGAACTGGAGCGCGGCACCTACGAATCCGTCGACGGCCCCTCTGTCCCTCAGCCGGAGCAGAGTCGCCAGTGCAAGTGTCGCTCCCGCCGAGCTCCCGCCGATGACCAGTCGGGCTGTTCCGAAACGGTCACGAGCTTGTTCGACGAGCCAGAGTGCCGCCGTTTCACAGTCGTCAGGTGCGCTCGGCCAGGGATGCTCGGGGGCCAGCCGATAGTCGACACTAACGACCGCGAGGTGCAGGGCGTCTGCGAGCCGACGGTTGCGCACGTCTCCTCGCGCTGCGGAGTCCATGTAGAAGCCGCCTCCGTGTATGTCCAGATAGACGCCTCGCGCTCGCCCGTCGGAGGGAGCGAAGACGCGCACCGGGACACGCGCACCCGTGGCCTCGGCTGTCTCTTCGATGGCCGGTGGATCGGCCGAAGGAGGAGCGGACCTCTTCGCGCGTACCTCCTTCAACTCCTCCGGAGTGCTGGGGCCACGACCGGCTGCCCTCGAACTGTAGAAGCACCGAGCTTCATCGACCTGCTCCGCCGGTAGGTCAGCAATCAGATCGTTCAGCGAGAATCGCATGCGGCCTTCCTCATCACTCAGGGATCTTGTTCATACGCGGACCGGCGGGGCCCGTCCTGGTGGTGCTGGTCACGGGGTCAGGCCGAGGTGACGCAGCCGCGCCGGGCGTAGCGGCCGGCGCTTCACCAGGTGATCGGTTGGCCGGTGAGCAGGGGCCGGACTTTGGTGAGCATCAGGTCGAGGAACCGGTCGGGGTGGCGGAAGGAGGCGAAGTGGCTCGCGTCCTGGATGAGGGCGAGGTTCTTGACGGGCGCGGTGACGTCGTCGAAGAACCGCCGGACCGGCTCGGGCGGGGTGATCACGTCGCGCTCGCCCTGGAAGATGAAGAACGGGATGGCGAACGTGGTGCCTTCGGCCCATTCGTCGATGGTCGAGGACTCGGGCGCGACGCGCTCGGAGAAGCTCATGGCCTTTGTGTAGGCAGGCAGCTCGCGCAGGGAGTGCAGGGGCGAGGACAGCAGGGAGCCGACCACGACGGTCTTGATGGTGTCGAAGGTGAGCGGGTCGGAGCCGACACTGTGCTTGTTGTACCGCGACCAGTCCTCGACGCCCCAGGCCGTCCTGTCCGCGCCCATCGTGGTGACGGCGGCCAATTCCTTGCGCTTGTCGGCCGCGCCGAGCCGGTCCAGCAGCGCGCGGTAGGCGGTGTGGTCGCGGCCGCCGGCGTTGATGTTCTGGTCGGTGCCGACGTAGGCGCAGTACAGCTCCGGGTGGTTGCGGGCCAGGCGCAGCCCGACGAAGGAACCGAAGGAGCAGCCGAGCAGCACGACTTTGTCGACGCCGAGCCGGGCGCGGATGTGCTGGGTGACCTCCAGGGCGTCGCGTTCAAGACGCGGCAGGCTCATGGCGCCCTGCCCGTCGGGCCCGCCGCGAGCGAAGGTCTTGCCGGCGCCGCGCATGTCCCACCGCACGACCGTGAAGTGCCGTTCCCAGGCGCGGGTGCGCGAGGCGAAGATCAGGTTGCTGGCGCCGGGGCCGCCGTGGAGTTCCAAGATCACCGGGTTGCGGCGGTCTTCGCCGCGGATGGTGACCCACTGATCGATGCCGCCGATGCGGACGAACCCGGATTCCTCGATGCCGTGCGGGCTGGTGATGCGTAGTCGTTTGGCGTGGGCGGTGCGCCTGAGCTGGCGGTAGCCGAGCAGACCTGCGGCGGGGACGGTGATGACCGCGGCGACGGTCGCGGCGATGGCGATGCCGAGCATCGGTTACTTCCCTAAACTGTTTATAGTAGTAACAAGTACGTTTATGCTATATACAGTTACGAGAGGATGTCAACCGACGTCCGCGAACGACCTCACCAAGGGGAGCGACCATGGCCAGGGCAGCCAAGCCGCGCGAGAACAAAGACAAGAAGGCGCGCGACCTGCCGACGGGCATCGCGCTGCTGTGGGGCGAACAGGACCAGCCGGCCCGCGGCCCCAAGCCCAGCCTCACCCCCCAGCGCATCGCCGAAGCCGCCGTGGCCCTCGCCGACGCCGAAGGGCTGGAGACCGTCTCGATGAACAAGGTCGCCACCGAATTCGGCGTCTCGGCCATGGCCCTGTACCGCTATGTGCCCGGCAAGACCGAACTCATCGAATTGATGGTCGAAGCCGTCCTCGCCGAACCTCCCGACCTGTCGGCCGCCGGCTCCGGCTGGCGACCCCGGCTCTCCGCGTGGGCCCACCGCCAGTGGGGGGTCTACCAGGCCCATCCCTGGCTGCTGACCGCCACCGCCATGCGCCGGCAGATCATGGGCCCCCACCAGCTCGCCTGGATGGACGCCGCACTTGCCGCCCTGGAACCGACCGGCCTGACCGCCGGGCAACGCCACCAGGTCTTCCTCCTGATCGCCGGGCAGGTACGCAACCTCGCCCAGCAACTGGCCGACTTCGACGAAGACCACAACCGCGAATGGGGCCGCCTGACCAGCGAACTACTCAACCGCCACAGCAAAAGCTTCCCCGCCCTGACCAAGGCGATCGCCGGCGGCGCATTCACCTCCACGGAGCTCGATCCACTCGACTTCGGCCTTGACCGCATCCTCGACGGCGTCCAAGTGCTCATCGACCGTACCTAGCGAGCGTCACCCCCTACGATCGCTGACCTGCTGACGCAGCTGCGGCGCAGGTGAACGACGGCATCCGTTTTGAACCGGATTCTCGATACTGAGCCCAAGGACGCTGCCGCCATCCCGCCGGAGTTTCGCCGTGATCTTCCCGTTGCTCTATATAAAGCAGGCAGGTAGCGGCCTGTGCGGGTACTTGGTGACGTCTGCAAGGTGGACTCGATTTGCCAAACACAGCGGCCAGATATAGACGCCCCTGGTAAGCGCGCTTGAAGTTTCTTTACTCGAACTCACTACTGAAGTGATCCGAACTGGCCACCTAGAGTCAGTATGTCCAGCCCGTCAGCCTCCAGGCGCAGGTCAACGAGCAGCTCCGCAACTACCCCGGCGGCGTGCAGATCAGCCCCAACGAGGTGGCCTACAAGCACGGCCGCGTCGTGCTCACCATCCCAGGCAGGCAGTCGGTCGGCAGCGGCCGATCCGTGCGCGACGGTCGCCTACTGCTTCTACGACGGCGCCAACTTCACCAGCCGGAAACTCACCTCCCGCGGCTGTGGAGGCTGGCAGTACCTCACCGACTATGGCTTCGGCAACAAGACCTCATCGTGGACGAACGCAACAAGGAACACGGTCCAGGTCTACGACGAGGAGGTGACCCCGCGCAAACACCTCTGGACGGAGAGCCCCAGCACTGCCTCAGCCAACGTCGGCACGACGGCTTACAACAAGGCCGACTCGTTCCTCACCTACTGCCCTCCGGCATAGGGTGGAAAAGGACGATCAAACCAACGACGAACTGAGGAGTACTCCGCCCCGTAGTGCTCAGGAACCGCTCGCTGGATCGCCATCGTGATTTCGGCGGCGGCCGCTTCGAGCGCCGGGAGCAGTAACCGGGGGTCGTCCGCCGGCGGTGGGCCGGGCGAGTGATGGTTCGCCGTAGGAGAAAGACCCATGTACCCTCCTGATCTTCTCAGGAATCCTTCTTCTGGAACGTCAAAGCAATTGCGCCTTCACACCGGTCGCGCTTTCACCGTCTCCGGGCCGTCTTCGGAGCGGGCTATTTCCGATCGGAGGTCGCGGAACTCCTTCGGCCGGTTGAAGCAGACCGCACCGCAGAGCGCGCCGTCGTGGACGAACGAGATCGCCGCGTCGTGGCGCGCCGGGTCACCGGAGGTCTCGGGCGTTCCGACGAGGCTGCCGCAGATCTGGATTTTCAGGCCGTACTGGTCGGACCAGCACCACGGGACCGTGGTGTGGGCGACGTCCTGTCCGAGCATGTTCCGCGCCGCTGTGGCGCCCTGCTCCTGGGCGTCGGCCCAGTGCTCGCCCCGGCCGCGGGGAAGGCGGGCGGCGTCCCCCGCCGCGTACACGGCGGCGTCAAAGGTGGTGAGCCGGTCGTCGACGACGATTTTGAGAGGCAGCTCGCGAATAGTCTTGGGGCATGAATCCCGAGCTGCGGCATCTGCGTTACTTTGTGGCGGTTGCCGAGGAGCTCAACTTCTCCGCCGCCGCGCGCCGGTTGTACGTGTCGCAGCAGGCGCTCAGCCGCGTGATCCAGCAACTCGAACGCGAGGTCGGCGTCGCGCTGTTCGAGCGGACCACGCGTTCGGTGCGGCTCACCCCGGCGGGTGAGGCCATGCTCGGCTGGGCCCGGCGATCGGCCGCCGCCGCGGACGAGGCCGTAGGCGCCGCGCGCCGTGCCGCGGACGGCGACCGGCCGCGCCCGCTGAGGCTCGACCTGTCCGCCACCAGCCTGCGGACGGCGGCGAAGATCCTGCGGCGGCTGCGGCACGATCATCCCGAGCTGCCCGTCGAGCTCACCGAGGACGGCGTCCCGCGCGGACTGGACGCGCTGCTGGAGGGCCGCCTCGACGCCCTGCTCGGACTCGCCACGCACTGCCCGGCGGAACTGAACGCCGAGCTGATCTGCCGCGAGCCCGTCCTCGTCGGCATGGGCGGGCACCACGAGCTCGCCGCGCTCGAGGCCGTGCCGGTCGCCCGGCTCGCGGAGAACGACCTGCTGCTTCCCTCGAACGCCGCCGCCGCCGAGTGGGTCGAGTTCGTCTCCCACTTCTGTGCCCAAGCCGGCGTCCGCCCGCGCCGCTCGCCTGCCGCCACCCACGGTTCGGCGGCCGCCGCGGACCTGCTGCGCATGACCGACTGCCTCACCCCGACGACCGCCTGGGACGCCCCACCCGCCGACCTGGTCTTCCGCCCGCTCGTGACGCCGACACCCCTTTTCGCCTGGGCCGTGATGACCTCGCCGGCAGCCGGGGAACGGCCGGAGCTCCAGGCGTTCCAGCAGTCCGTGCGCGCGCTGAGCACCATGGAGAACTGGCTGGCACCGCTCGCGGATTGACAACGCCGGCGTGTCAATGGCCGCACGATCGGTGTTTCCGCACGACTGGTGCGCCGACCTAGATTCCCCGCATGGGCCGATTCGGCCCTCATTCACACCACTGAACGGGGAACGCCCATCATGCCCTTGGCCTGGTTCATCACCGGTGCGTCCAGCGGTTTCGGTCGCGCCGTCGCCGCCGCGGCCGCCGAACGCGGCGACCGCGTCCTCGCCACCGCCCGCCGCGCCTCGACGCTCGACGGTCTCGTTCGCCGATATCCGGACCGTGTCCGCGCCGCCGAGGTCGACGTGACCGACCCCGGCTCCGTCCGTGCCGCCGTCGAGCTGGCCGTCGCGGACGGCGGCCGCATCGACGTCGTCGTCAACAACGCCGGCTACGCAGTGCTCGGCGCCCTGGAGGAACTGACCGACGACCAGGCCCGGCGCCAGGTCGACGTGAACCTGTTCGGCGCGCTGACGGTCACCCGGGCCGTGCTGCCCGTCCTGCGCGCCCAGCGCGGTGGTCATCTCCTTCAGATGTCCAGCATCTCCGGCGCGCAGCCATGGGTGGGGTTCAGCCTCTATGTGGCCACCAAACACGCCGTCGAGGGCTTCTCCTCCAGCCTGGCCGGCGAGGTGGCCCATCTCGGCATCAAGGTGACCATCGTCGAACCCGGCCCGTTCAAGACCGACTTCTTCACCCGGTCCATGGTGCGTTCGCTCCCCTCGCCGGACTACGCAGAGTCGGTCGGCCAGACCAGGGCCTTCATGGAGAGCTTCACTCGGCAACCGGGCGACCCGGACCGGGCCGCGCAGGCGATTCTCGCCGTCGTCGACGACGACAAGCCACCGCTGCGCCTCCCGCTCGGCGCGTACGCGGTGGAGGAGTTCCGGGCCGAATACAGGTCCCGGCTGAACGAGATCGACGCCTGGGAGGACCTGGCCCGCGGCACCGACTACCCGGTCGAGACTCCATGAGCCGCGTCGAACGCCTTCAGAAGTCCACTCCGGCAGCCGCGTCGCGGACCGGGCTGTTGCTGGCGGTCGTCTGCGCGACCATCTTCTTCGACGCGCTCGACCTGTCCATCACCCAGATAGCCCTGCCGAGCATCCAAGAAGGTCTGGGCATCTCCACGAGCGCCCTGCCCTGGGTCGCGACCGCCTACGTCGTGACGTACGGCGGCTTCCTGCTGCTCGGCGGCCGGGCGGGCGACCTGCTCGGCGCCCGGCCGGTCTTCCTCACCGGGCTGGCGATCTTCGGTGCCGCCTCGCTGGTGTGCGGGATCGCGGGCGGCGGCGGCGTCCTCATCGGCGCCCGGGCGGTCCAGGGGGTCGGCGCCGCGCTGACCGTCCCGACCGCCGTCGCCACGCTCGCCGCCGCGTTCCCCGAGGGGCCGGCGCGCAACCGCGCGTTCGCCACGTTCACCGCCGCGGCGGCCAGCGGATTCAGCGCCGGTCTGGTGCTGGGCGGACTGATCACCAGTGGGCTGTCCTGGCGCTGGATCTTCCTCGCCAAGGTGCCCCTGGTCGCGGTCACCCTGGTCGCCGCCGTCCGATCCGTACCCCGCTCCGGACCGCGCCGCCGCGGCGGATACGACGTCGCCGGGGCCTTGACCGGGACTGCCGGGGCGGTCCTCCTCCTCTACGGCATCACCCAGGCCGGAAACCCCACGGCGGGAACCTCCGCCACGGCCGTCCCGCTGGTCGCCGCCCTGCTGCTCCTGACCGCCTTCGTCCTCATCGAGACCCGCAGCGAGTCCCCGCTGCTCCCGCCACGGATCGTCCCGGCGGTGGCCGCCGCCGACACCGCCGCTCTCGCGATCCTCGCGGCGCCCTTCGGCGTCTCGTACATCGTCACGCTGTATCTCCAGGACGTGCTGCACCACTCGCCGATGCACGCGGCGCTCACGCTGCTGCCGGGCAGCATCGCGTCCGCGCTGATCGGCCGCTACACGGCTCCACGGGCACTGGACAGGTTCGGTCTACGGGCCGTCTACTCCACGGCCCTGGTCATCGTCGCCGTCGGCAACGCGCCGCTCATCGTGCTCGCCCCCGACCGGGCGGACCCGCTGGTCATAACGGCCACCCTGGTCTCCTTCGGGATCGGCATGGGCCTGGCCTACCCGGCCGCCACCGTCGGTGGCGTGTCCCGGATCGAACCCGCCGACCACGGCACGGCGGCCGGACTGAACAACACCGCCCTCCAACTCGGCGGCGGCATCGGCCTCGCCGCTGTCGCGGCCGCTGTCTCGGGAGGGCTCCACGGCCAGACCGCTAGCACCATCGCTCCAGAGGCGGCCCTGCACGCCGTACGACTCGGCGCCATCACCGTCACCCTGATCCCCCTCGCGGGCGCCGCCATCGCCCTGTTCGGCCTCCCCGCCGCACCGACTGAAGGAGTCCCATGCCGATAGTCGCCTCCGGCACCGACGTGCACTACGCCATCACCGGCAACGGTCCCGGCCTCGTCCACGGCACAAGCCTGGACGCCGCCACGAACTACGGCCACCTGGTGGAACATTTCGCGGGCGACCGCGCGGTGAAGGCGGCGAACCCTGCGGGCCGACAAGGTGAGCGCTGTCGGGAGCCCTGATCACCGATGGGTTTTTAGTCAGGGTCTCAGCTTTGAGAACGTCCGCAGGGCACTCCGCGTTGTCACCGGGTTCGCTGGACAATACAAAACGCCAGGCCGGTGGAACTGGAGTGCAGGCTGAAATACTCCGACGCGGCCTTGGCCAGTTGTTCTATCGTGACGTGCTCAAGGAAATGGATCTTGTTTATCTTTGCTATGTCGAACGACGATCGCCGACACGATCCGCGAACGCCTGGCGTCCAGCCCGGCCTACCCGCCGCGCGCCCCTGAGCCGGTCGCCCAGCCGCAGCGCCGCGCCCGCCCGTCGTGCAACAGGCCGCACCGGGACCGGTCCACAGCGGCCAGGCGGCGGACGAGGACGTGGCGCCATCCCGGCCGTGCAGGCCACCGCGGTCGGTGGCCTTAACGCTCTGGCCGTCGATGATCCCCGCACTCGGCCACGCGTCCCGGCCTTCTTCTCCGACATCGAACAGAACGGTCGGGCAGGAGGCCACGCCCGGCCAACCACGGTCTCCACACTCAAGGCACGACAACGGCCAGCACGCCCCACCCTGACCCTTTTCAGACACCCTCTAGTGAGCGAGGCTCCGGATGACCTGGTTGGAGAGAAGGGCACCGCAGGTTCAAGCCTTGCCTCAGTGCAGAACGCGGCGGTCAGCGCCACACCCGCTGATCGGATCTCGGCGAGGTGGGCGGCGAGTCGGCCACGAGCTCCTTAGTAGGGGAACACCGCCCTTTTATCGATCCACGTGACCCCTTTGTTGCGGCACAGGCAGAAGGGGTGTCCGATCGGGTCGGTGTAGACCCGCCAGCCGTAGCCCTCGGGTCCGATGAAGTCCTTCTGTAGCGTCGCGCCGAGTTCGAGGACGCGGCGCTGTTCGGGCTCGATCTCGTCCACTTCGAAGTCGAGGTGGAACTGCTTGGGGTGTTCGCTGTCGGGCCAGCGCGGGGGACGGTAGTCGTCCACCCGCTGGAAGGCCAGCTCGATCTCGCCGAAGGCGATGCCGGCCCAGTTGTCCTTGTCGTGGCTCTCCTTGATGGGACGGCCTGTCACCGCGGCATAGAAGGCCGCCAGCTTCATCGGGTTCGGGCAGTCGATGATGAAATCCGTGAGTTGGATCATCAGGCGATCTTGCCACAGGCAGAGAATCGGCCAATAGCGCGCCGCGCAGCGTCCAATGAGTCCTTTCAGCGCGCGGATGGTTTTGGCGAGGCTGCCGGCGGGGTGGGGCCGCGCACTCATGTGCGCTGCCGCTCCTGCTGCTGGATCAGCTCCTCGACCGCGCTCGGCAGGTTCGTCTCGAAGTCGATCAGCTTCACCCAGGTCGGGGTGACGACGATCCGGACCATGCCGTCGTAGAGCGAACGCACCTGCGCCTCCCACTCGACGCGCTGCTCGGGCGTCATCTGGTAGCTGCCGTTCATCTGGAGGTACTCGTCCGGGATGCCTTCGACGGCGTCCAGTTCGGCGCGTCCGCGGATGAGCAGGAGCTTGGGCGGGTGCACCTCGGTGTCGATCGTCAGGGCCACCGCCGGGTTCGCGCGCAGCGAGTGGAGCTTCGGCGCGTTCGTCGAGGTGCACATGACGACCTGCGAGCCGTTCCAGGTGAACCCGATCGGAACGTTGCGGGGCGTGCCGTCCTTCGCGACGTACGCCAGGCGGGTCAGGTCGCGGGCCAGCAGTTCCTGGCTGATCGGCCGGTTCAGGACCTCGGTGATCTCGTTCTGTCGCACGGTCATCTCTCCCACTGTCGTTCGCCACGTCCGCTGCCGCGGCCCCTCTCGGCCGCTCGCACCCCTGGGACGGAGCCGGTACGGCCTTCTCGACACCCGAGCGCACAGATCTCGAAGAATTCGCTTCTACACGACCCACGATGGGACGGCCTTGCCCAGCCGGACCGGGTCGGTGAGCCCTCGGATGACCGTGACGGCACCGTCCGCGACCGTGAAGGCCATGACCGTGACGGGACGCCCGCCGACGGTGATGAGGACGCCCGGGACGCCGTCCACGAGCGCCGGGTACGCCTTCGCGTCCGGGCGCGCGAACCTGCGAGCCTGGGCCGCGACCTCCCCCGCGCCGCGGACGACGAAGGTCCCATCTGGGCTCTGTGCCCGCAGCTCGACATCGGGGGCGAGCACGGACAGCAGCGCGGCGACGTCGCCCCTGCCCGCCGCCGCGAGGAACGCGTCCACCACGTTCCTGGCCGCGGCGTGGGCGTCGGCGGCGGAGGTGCCCGACCGCAGCCGGCCCCGGGCCCGGCTGGCGAGCATCTTGGTGGCCGCGGTGCTCCGGCCGAGAATGGCCGCGATCGTGCTGAACGGGATCTCGAAGATGTCGTGCAGCACGAACGACACGCGTTCGGCCGGGGTGAGGGCGTCCATGACGACGTAGAGCGCGAGGCCGACGGAGTCGGCGAGCAGAGCCTCTTCCTCGGGGTCGGTCCGGGCGTCGCCCATCGCCTCCCGCGGGAGAGCGCCGACGTCGAGGACGAGCGGCTGCTCGCCCCGCACCCCGCGCTTTCGGAGCGCGTCCAGGCAGACCCGGCCGGTGACCGTGGTGAGCCAGCCGCGCAGATCCTCGATCCCCTCGCGGCCGGTCCGCGCGAGCCGCAGCCACGCCTCCTGGACGGCGTCGTCCGCGTCGGCGTGCGAGCCGAGCATGCGAAAGGCGATCGCGTGGAGGTAGGAGCGGTGGGTCTCGAACTCCGCGGCGAGCTCTTCCTCTTCGGTCACGGTTCTCCTTGGTCTGCGGGGGTGTCACCACCAGGACGTACCGCGCGCCGGTGAGGTAACGCCCCGGGCTCCGTTACCTCCTGCGGCGGCCGGACGTCGTAGTGCCGTCCACCGACCATGAAGGAGAGATGATGACACGCATCCAGAACCCGGAGAGCCAGCCCGACATCATGCCGGGCATCCAGAACCTCTACAAAGCCGTGTACGCAGGCGGCGCACCGCGCCAGACGCTTGAGCTGGTGCACCTGCGCGCCAGCCAGATCAACGGCTGTAGCGCCTGCGTCGATGCCGGCGCCACGAGCGCGGCGCAGGCCGGTGTCGCCCCCGAGAAGCTGATCAACCTCGCCGCCTGGTACGAGAACCCGCTCTTCGACGATGCCGAGCGGGCCGCGCTGGCGCTCACCGAGGCCGCGACCCGGCTCGCCGACCGGCCCGGCGCGGTCACCGACGAGATCTGGGCCGAGGCGGCGAAGCACTACGACGAGCGGCAGCTCGGCGCCCTGGTGCTGATGGTGGCGATCACCAACTTCTTCAACCGCATCAACACCACTCTCCGGGTGCCCGCCGGGACGCGCTGGGACTGACGCCGGACCGCCGCGCCGTCCAGTCCGGCGGGCGCGGAGCCGCGTGGGTGGCGGGAGCGGCCGGCCGTTCCCGCCACGGTCCGACGGTGCAGCTCGACGGCGTCACCCGAACCGCTCCAGACTCAGGTGCAGGCCCTTACTTGGATTCGAGTCGGCCCAAGGGGGCGGGGCTCTCCGACAGTGCCTTCTGTGCGGCGGTCCAACTGGTGTCCTCGATGCCGAGCGCATGGCGGAGGTAGGCCCAGGTGGTCCGCTGGATCAGGGCGACGCGCTCGGGGTTCTCGTCCGTCGTCTCCTGGACCTCGTAGCCGGCGATCCCGCCGAGCGAGTGCTCCCCGCCGAACAGGGTGAGCAGGCTCTTGGGCCCCGGGCTCAGGTGGTACGGGTCGGCGAGCCACTCCGGTCCCCGGACCGACAGCGGAAGGTCGTCCTTGTCTCCCATGACCACGAGCGCCGGCGTGGTCATGTTCGCGAAGCTCGGGTTCATGAACGGGAAGTGCTCGGCCGCGTACGGCGTCAGGTCGGCCCCGCCCTTTCCGGCCGTGGCGATGAGCACGCCCGCCTTGATTCGCGCGTCCGACAGGTCCTTCTCCTCTTGGCTCACGGGGTCGAGGACGCGCAGGCCGAGCAGGTTGCCCGCCGTCTGCCCGCCGAAGGAGTGCCCGGCGGCGGCGATGCGGCTCCGGTCGAGCCGTCCGCTGAGCCCGGGAACGGCGGCCTCCAGCACGTCGAGCCGGTCGAGGACGCGCTTCATGTCCTCGACGCGGAAACGCCAGATCCGCGGTGTGCGGGGATCGTCCTGGGAAAGCCCCGCCGTCCTGGAGTCGAGATGGGTGGGCTGGATCACCACGAAGCCGTGCGCGGCCCAGAAGTCGGCCAGCGGGCCGTAGCCGTTCAGCGACGAGCCGAAGCCGTGCGAGAACACGATGATCGGCAGTTCGCTCCCGGTCGCCGGCGCGGAGATCCTGACCTCCAGGTCGTCACCGCGGCCGGGTGCTCGCAGTACCACCGGCTTCACCGAGACGACGGGGCTGGGCGCGGGGAGGGCCGGTCCCGCCGTCGCCCTGTCTGATGCGTTCATGGCAGCTCTTCCTTCAGCGGTCGCCGGGTCCTGGACCTGGCATAATGAAAACGGGACGTTGTCCCGATTCGAAGATATGGGACAGTGTCCCGTTTAGCAAGCCAGGGGAAGGGCGGCGCGGTGAGCGGCGACGATCGGAACGCGGGGCGCGCGCCCCGGACCAAGCGGGCGGACGCGCGACGCAACGAGCAGGCCCTGCTCGACTCGGCGGCCGCGGTCTTCGTCACGTCGGGCGTGGAGGCGCCGATCCGCGACATCGCGGCGAAGGCCGGGGTCGGGACGGCGACGATCTACCGCCACTTCCCGACCCGGGCGGATCTCATCGTCGCCGTCTACCGGCACCAGGTCGAGGCCCTCGCCGAGGAGGGCCCCTCCCTGCTGGCGACCAGCGCGACCCCCTACGCCGCGCTGGAACGATGGATCGACCACTTCGTCGACTTCGTCGTCACCAAGCAGGGCCTCGCCGCCGTGCTGCAATCCGACGACCCCTGCTTCGACCCGCTGCACTTCTACTTCCTCGAACGGCTCGTGCCCGTGTGCGCCGAGCTGCTCGACGCCGCGGCGGGTTCGGGTGAGATCCGTTCCGACCTGGACGCGTACGAACTCATGCGCGGCATCGGGGGCCTGTGCGCAGGAGGCGGCGGCAACCTCCGCTACGACGCGCGGCGACTGGTCGAGATCCTCATCGCGGGACTGCGCCGACCGAACCGATGAGAACGCCCGGAGCGCGCACGGACACCGGCGCGGTGCGTCAGCGCAGGTCGCGGATGAG
The DNA here is from genome assembly GCF_009793335.1 of Actinomadura sp. J1-007. Lineage (GTDB taxonomy): Bacteria > Actinomycetota > Actinomycetes > Streptosporangiales > Streptosporangiaceae > Spirillospora > Spirillospora yumaensis. Next base: position 233,408 of record NZ_WING01000003.1, read on the forward strand.
GTCGCCGAGGGCGGCGTCGACCTTGCCGGTGTCGTAGGCGTCCGTGTCGATCAGCAGGGTCACGGCCCGCCGGCCGTCCTCGGTGACGGCGTTCATGAACTCGTGGCCGCTGGGCATGCCGCCGCTGTGACCCCACGTGGCGACGCCCGGGGTGAGGTTGAAGCGCTGGATGCCCAGGCCGTAGCCCTCGCCGGAGCCGTCCGCAACGGTCCGTTTCATCTCGGCGAGCTGGGCGGGGGCCAGCAGCTTCTCGGTCAGCAGCGCGATCCAGAAGGCGGTCGTGTCGGCTCCGGTGGAGATCAGCTCCCCGGACGCGTCGGCCTCGGAGGTGTTCCACTCCGTCCTGTCCACCAGGGAACGGCCCAGCTTCTTGTAGCTCCGCAGGTCCGGCTTGCGGATCGTGGTCTGGTCGCCGGGCCAGTAGGTTTCGCGGAGTCCGAGGGGTTGGATGATCCGCTGGGTGATCTCGGTGCCGATGTCGTGGCCGGTGACCTTCTGGACGATCAGCCCGGCCAGGTTGTAGTTGGTGTTGGCGTAGGCGAAGCCGGAGGGGGCGCGGTCATCGGGCGGGGGCAGGGGCAGCGCCTGCTGGACGGTCTGCAAGGGTTCGATGTGGTCCCAGCGGTGCGCCTCCTCGTCCTCCCAGAACGGCGCGTCCAGATAGTCGGGCAGGCCGCTGGTGTGCTGCAAAAGCTGCCGCACAGTGATCTTCCGGCCGTCGTAGTCCTTGGTACGGACCAGACCCGGCAGGTAGTAGTCGACGGTGTCTTGGAGCTTGACCTTGCCTTCGCCCACCAGTTGAAGCACCACCGTGGCCGTCCACGTCTTGGTGTCACTGCCGATACGGCTGTGCTCGTCGCCCGCGACCTCGCGGCCCGTCGCGCGGTCGGCCAGGCCGACGCCGCCGTTCCAGACGCCGCAGTTCGGACTCTTCACCGTCATGACGATTCCGGGAGCGCCGACGCCTTTCAGTGCGTTCAGCGCGGTCTGGATGGGCTTGGTGTCGCACCCTCGCCCGGCCGACGCGGCGGGGGCGGCGTGCGCGGCGGCGGGCGCGGTGGAGGCCGTTCCCAGAGAGGCCGCGATCGCCAGGGCCACGACGGCACTCGTTCTGCCCAGCATGATGTCTCCTTCTGTTTCCGCCGGTCAGTGCAGTTCGTCCACGAGGGCGTCGACGAGCGCCTGCGTCCTGCGCCGGTCGTAGTCATCGGTGTTGATCAGAAGGGTCACCGCGCGTTCGCCGTCCGCGGTGATCGAGTTCAGGAATCCGTGGCCGCTGGCCATGCTCCCGGAATGTCCCCAGGTGACGGTTCCACCGGCCGCGGGCGGCTGGCGGATCACGCCCAGGCCGTACTGCTCGTCATCGTCGGCCGGGACGGTCGCCTTCATCTCGGCGAGCTGGGCGGGGGCCAGCAGCTTCCCGGTCAGCAGCGCGATCCAGAAGGCCGTCGCGTCCGCGGCGGTGGAGATCAGCACTCCGGACGCGTCGGCCTCGGAGGTGTTCCAGTCGGTCGTGTCGGACAGGACGCCGTCCGGCGACTTCTTGTGGCAGCGCAGGTGGGGGTCGCGAATGGTGACGCTGTCGCCGGGCCAGTAGGTTTCGCGGAGCCCGAGGGGTTGGATGATCCGTCGGGTGATCTCGGTGCCGATGTCGTGGCCGGTGACCTTCTGGACGATCAGCCCGGCCAGGTTGTAGTTGGTGTTGGAATAGGCGAAGCCGGAACGGGCGCGGTCATCGGGCGGGGGCAGGCGTAGTGCCTGTTGGACGGTCTGCAATGGCTCGATGTGGTCCCAGCGGTGCGCCTCCTCGTCCTCCCAGAACGGCGCGTCCAGATAGTCGGGCAGGCCGCTGGTGTGCTGCAAGAGCTGCCGCACAGTGATCTTCCGCCCGTCGTAGTCCTTGGTACGGACCAGCCCCGGCAGATAGTGATCGACGGTGTCTTCCAGCTTGACCTTGCCTTCGCCCACGAGTTGAAGCACCACCGTGGCCGTCCACGTCTTGGTGTCACTGCCGATACGGCCGTGCTCATCGCCGCGCGCCTTCCGGCCGGTTTCGAGGTCGGCGACGCCGGCGCCGCCGGTCCAGAGGCCGCAGTGAGGGCTCTTCACGGTGGCGGCGACGCCCGGCACACCGAGCTCCAGTACGAACCGCAGCGCGTTCCCGATCCGCGGGAGGTTGCATTCCGGCGAGGCGGGGTCCGCGCACCGGCAGTCCTGGGCCGTTGTCTCTCGCACGATCTCTGCTTCCTGGAAAGGCTCTGGAGGGTGGAGGTTCTGAGGGGGCCGTGGATCGGCCCCACTCCCCCGAAGCATTCCTCGCACGTCGCGCGCCCGCACTGGCGTGCCGGACGACGTCCCGGCGCTGCCTTTGGCCCCACCTCCAAACGGGTGGTACGCCGCGCGGGCCGGCCGGTCCGCTCAGGTTGCGGGTTCGTTTAGCCGTCGCCACGAGGTCGCCGAGGATTCTCTGGAGTGTGATCCAAGGAACACCGGCGCGCTCAGAACTCAGACTTGCCACCGTCGACCAACCGCGGAGGTGGCAGTCTCATGCTGAAGGCGCTGGACGAGGAGCGACGCCCGGGCCGTATCCGCCGTATCCGCCGTGGGGCCACCGCCCTTGGTGTCGCGGTGGCGGTCGGTTGCGGGGTCGTCGCCTGCGAGAGCTCCCTCGGCGAGGCCGCTGAAGGCGGGATGTTCCGCCTCGGCTCCGATCAGCCCATCGACTCGCTGAACCCCTTCGTCGCCGTGGTGAGCGAGTCGTTCTCCGTGTTCCAGCAGATCTATCCGAACCTCGTGCAGCTCGGCCCCGGCGACAGGTACGTGCCGGAGTTCGCGACGGACTGGACCACCTCGCGGGACGGGCGGACGTGGACGTTCCACACCCATGCGGGCGCGACGTGGTCGGACGGTCGTCCGCTCACGGCCGCCGACGCCGCCTGGACCCTGAGCACGATCAAGAAGTTCCAGGACGGGCCGGCGGCCAGCATGGCCAGCCATGTGACGGGCCTGGTCAGCGCGACCGCGCCGGACGCGCGCACCGTGGTGCTCACGTACTCGCGCCCGGTCGCGAACGTGCTGACCCAGGTCACGAGCGTTCCGATCCTGCCCGAGCACGTCTGGAAGAAGTACGCCGGCGGGGACGGCGGGGCGCTGACCACCTTCACCAACTCCGCCCCCGTCGTCTGCGGCGGGCCGTTCACGCTGGTCAAGTACGTGCCGAAGCAGGTCGCGCTGTTCCGGCGCAATCCGGAGTACTACGGAACCAAGCCGCGCATCGCGGGCTTCGGCATCCAGTTCTTCGGCACCGACGACGCGATGATCCTGGCGTTGAAGAGCCACCAGCTCGACGGGGTGCAGAACGTGCCGAACACCTCGGTCGAGAATCTGGAGGCGGCCGGGTTCGAGGTGGTGTCCTCGCCGGGGCTGAGCTTCGACAGCCTCACCGTCAACGCGAACCCGAAGCAGCGCGCCGCGCACCGGGAGCTGGCCGACCCGCGGGTGCGCGAGGCGCTCGACCGTGCGATCAACCGCGACGAGATCGTCAGGACCTCCCTGCTCGGACGGGGCAGACCGGGCTCCTCGATCATCCCGCCGGGGACCGCGCACTGGTACGACCGGACGGTCACCCCGACGCCGTACGACCCGGAAGCCGCGAACCGGCTGCTCGACCAGGCCGGCTACCGCAGGGGGCCGGGCGGCGTGCGGATCGCGAACGGCCATCCGATGCGCTACCCGATGATCCTGCCCGACGACACCTCCAGCGGGTACGGCCTGCGGTCGTTCCAGATCGTCCGGTCCGACTTCGCCAGGATCGGCGTCCGGCTCACGCCGCGGCTGCTGGACAACGCCGCGGCCAACGACGCCCTCGCCGCCGACGACTCGAAGGAGTTCACGATGTCCATGTGGGCCTGGAGCGGGGCGGCGAGCGACCCGGACGACACGCTCAACTACCTCACCTGCCGGAGCTGGGGCACCCTCAACGACACCGGGTACTGCGGCAGGGAGTGGGACCGGCTGTACGCGGAGCAGGGCGCGGCGATGGACCCCGCCGCGCGGCGCCGGATCGTCGACCGGATGCAGCGGATGGCCGCGCGGCAGCGGATCCTGCTGGTCCTGGACTACGCCGACAAGATCGAGGCGCACTCCCGGTCGTGGACGGACCTGCCGCTGGTGGGCGGCGAGTCGTTCTCCGCGGAGTCGAAGATCCCGCTCCAGTCCGTGCGACGGGCGGGCTGACCCGTGCGGAGCCTGGAGTACGCGGTCCGGAGAGGGATCTTCACGGTGGTGACGGTCTTCCTCGCGGTCACCCTCAACTTCTTCCTGTTCCGCGCGCTGCCCGGCAGCGCGGTGTCCAACCTGGCCAGGGTGCCGGACTCCAGCCCGGAGCTCCAGCACGCGCTGACGGTGCGGTTCGGCCTCGACAGGTCCGAATGGGACCAGTACGTGCTCTACCTGAAGAACCTGCTCCACGGCGACCTCGGGGTGTCCTTCACCTACCAGCGGCCGGTGAGCCACCTGCTGCTCTCCGACCTCCAGAACACGGTGCTGCTGGCGGGCGCGGGCACGCTCGGCGCGATCGCGCTGGGCGTCCTCTCCGGTGTGGTGGCGGCCTGGCGGAGGTCGTCCGCGCTCGACCACCTCAACACCAGCCTGGCGATCCTCACCTACTCGTTCCCCGCTCAGTGGCTCGGCCTGGTGCTGCTGATCGTCTTCGCGGGCGTGCTCCCCGCGGGCGGGATGTCGGACCAGTTCCTGTTCCAGAGCCCGCCGTTCTGGCGGCACGCGGCGGACGTGGCCGCCCACATGGCGCTGCCGGCGGCGACCCTGATCCTCACCGCGTACGGCGGCTACACGCTCGTCGTGCGGTCGTCGATGCTGGAGACGCTCGGCCAGGACTACGTGCTCACCGCGCGGGCCAAGGGCCTGCCGGACCGCCGGATCGTGTGGCGGCACGCCGCGCGCAACGCGATGCTGCCGATGGTCACGATGGTCGCGCTCGACCTCGGGTTCGTCGTCGGCGGCGCGGTGCTGGTCGAGGTGATCTTCAGCTGGCCCGGCATCGGGATGGCCACCTACACCGCGCTGAGCCAGCGGGACTACCCGATGGTCCAGGGCTGCCTGCTGATCCTGACCGTGTCGGTCATCCTGCTGAACTTCCTCGCCGACCTGCTCTGCTTCCGCCTCGACCGGAGGGTGACCGCATGAGCGTCCACATCGGCGAGGCCGCGCCGGCGGCGGTCGCCGGACGGCGCCCGGCCGGGCTGTTCCGCACGGTGACGCGCGAACGCAGGGGCGCCGCGGTCGGCCTCGGCATCCTCGCCGTCTTCGTGGTGCTCTCGGTGTTCGCGCCCTACCTCGCGCCGTACAGCACCACGGACGGCACGTGCGCCGTCTACGCGCCGCCGTCGCCGCGGCACTGGCTCGGCTGCGACGACGGCGGCGTGGACATGCTGTCCCTGCTGATGCGGGGCGGGCAGACGTCCCTCGTCGTCGGGTTCACCGCGACGCTGGTCTCGATCCTGATCGGCGGCGCGGTCGGGCTCGCGTCGGGCTACTTCGGCGGCTGGACGGACGTCGCCCTGATGCGCGTCACCGACTGCCTGCTGGTGCTCCCCGACCTGGTGCTCGCGATGGTGATCGCCGCGGTGTGGGGGCCGAGCCTGTTCCACGTGATCCTGGTGATCGGCCTGCTGGAGTGGACGGCCACCGCGAGGATCGTCCGCGCGGAGGTCATGTCGCTGCGCGAACGGGCCTACGTCAAGCGGGCGCGGGGGCTCGGCGCGGGCGACGCGCGGGTGATCGTCCGGCACGTCCTTCCGCACGTGGGCCCGCTGCTGATCGCCAACACCGTGCTGACGGTCTCGGCCGCGATCTACATGGAGACCGCGCTCGCGTTCCTCGGCCTGGAGGACCCCGGCGTCACGACCTGGGGGACGATCCTCCAGCACGCCTTCGCCCGTACCGCCATCAGCTCGAACGCCTGGTGGGCGATCGTTCCGGACGGGTTCGTGATCGCCGCGGTGAGCGTCGGGTGCTTCCTGCTGGGCCAGGCCATCGAGGACGCGCTGAACCCGCGGCTGAAGGTGGCGCACCTCTCGGCGCGCCGCTGGCGGCTCCGCACACTCGCCGGAAAGGGGGCGGACGCCCGATGAGCCTGCTCGAATGCGTCGACCTGCACGTCTGGTTCGACCTGCCGCACGGCGGTCGGGTCCACGCGGTGAACGGGGTGGGCTTCGCGCTGGACCCCGGCGAACGGTTCGGACTGGTCGGCGAGTCGGGCTGCGGGAAGTCCACGACGATCCTGGCGCTGATGGGGCTGCTGCCGTCGTCCGCCACGGTGTCCGGTCGGGTGCTGCTGAACGGCGCCGACATCCTCGCGGGCGGTGAGGACTCGGTCCGGCGGCACCGCTGGCGGGACATCGCGATGGTGTTCCAGGGCGCGATGAACGCGCTCAACCCCGTCAAGACGGTCGGCTGGCAGATCGCCGAGCCGATGGCGTACCACGGCACCGCCCGCGGCGCGCGGGCCCGCGCACGCGTCGGCGAGCTGCTCGAACTGGTCGGCATCCCGGCGTCCGCCGCCGACCGGTACCCGCACGAGTTCTCCGGCGGCATGCGGCAGCGGCTGTCGATCGCGATGGCCCTGGCGTGCGAGCCGAAGATCCTGCTCGCCGACGAGCCGACGACGGCGCTGGACGTGATGGTCCAGGCGCAGATCCTCGAACTGCTCACCCGGCTGACCGGCGAGCTCGGCATGGCCCTGGTCCTCGTCACCCACGACCTGCCCGTGGTGTCGCAGGTCTGCGACCGGGCCGCGGTGATGTACGCCGGGGAGAAGGTGGAGGACGGGCCGGCCGAACGGCTCGGCCTGGCCGCCCGCCACCCCTACACGCGGCTGCTGTTCGCGGCCACGCCCGACCTGTACGGGGAGGAACGGCTCGCGACCATCCCCGGGTCGCCGCCGCGGCTGGACGCCGAGATCACCGGCTGCCCGTTCCGGCCGCGGTGCGACGTGCCGACGGACCGCTGCGCCGACGAGCACCCGGCGCTGCGTCCGGCCGGGCCCGGCCACCAGGCCGCCTGCTTCCGCAACGAGCCCCAGGAGCCGATGTGAGCGGGACCCTGCTGGACGTCGAGGACCTCTCCGTCCACTACCCGATGCGGCGCGGCCCGCTCCAGGCGCTGACCGGGCGCGCCCGCCGCGTCGTCCGCGCGGTCGACGGCGTGAGCTTCGGCCTGGGCCGCGGCGAGATGGTGGCGGTGGTCGGCGAGTCGGGCTGCGGGAAATCGACCACGGCCCAGGCGATCTGCGGCATGGCCGCGCCCACGACCGGCACCGTACGGCTCGACGGAGCCGAGATCACCGGGCTGTCCCAGCGCCGGCTGCGGCCCGTCCGCCGCCGGGTCCAGATGATCTACCAGGACCCGTACGAGTCGCTGGACCCGCTGTTCCGGGTCCGGCGGACGCTGGAGGAGCCGATGCTGATCCACGGCATCGGCGGTTCCCGGGCCGGACGGGCCGCGCTCGCCGAAGAGGCTCTGGAACGCAGCGGGCTCTCCCCCGCGCGGGCGTTCCTGGACCGGTACCCGCACGAGCTGTCCGGCGGGCAGCGCCAGCGGGTCTCGATCGCCGCCGCCCTCGTCCTCGAACCGGACGTGCTGCTCGCCGACGAGCCCGTCTCCATGCTCGACGTGTCGGTCCGCGCGGGGGTGCTGTCCCTGCTGGACACGCTGCGCAGGACCCGCGACCTGGGCATCCTGATGATCACGCACGATCTGTCGACGGCCGCGCACTTCGCCGACCGGATCATCGTGATGTACCTCGGCAGGATCGTCGAGCAGGGGCCCGCCCGCGACGTGGTCCGCGCTCCCCTGCACCCGTACACCAAGGCGCTGCTGTCCGCGGTGCCCGAACGGGACCCGCGGAAGCGGACGGCGCCGCAGGTCCTCAAGGGCGAGACGCCGGATCCCGTCGACATCCCGTCCGGATGCCGGTTCCGGCCCCGCTGCCCGGTCGCCGGGGACGTCTGCGCGGGCACCGATCCGAGCCTGCGGCCCGACGCGGGCGGCGCGGGCGGCGCGACCGCCGGACACCAGGCGGCCTGCCTGCTCGTGTGAACCACCGACCCGACCGCTGGACCCCACGGAGGAGCACGATGTCTTTCGATCTTGTCGTACGAGGCGGCGCGGTCGTCGACGGCACGGGAGCCGCGGCCCGCCGCGCGGACGTGGCGATCGCGGGCGACCGCGTCGCGGCCGTCGGCGAGCTGCCCGCGCTCGACTGCCCGGAGCTGGACGCCGACGGCTGCGCGGTGGCGCCGGGATTCATCAACGTCCTCAGCCACGCCTACGAGTCGTTGCAGCTAGACCCGCGCGGCCTGTCCGACCTGTACCAGGGGGTGACCTCCGAGATCTTCGGCGAGGGGTTCTCGCTCGGACCGGTCACCGGGAGGATGGTCGACGCCGTCGCCGCCGAGCAGCGGGACGACGGCGTGCGGATTAGCTGGTCGCGGCTCGGCGACTTCCTCGACGACCTGGTGAAGGCGGGCGTCGGGCCCAACATCGGGAGCTTCGTCGGCGCGGACAACCTGCGGATGGCGCACGCGGGCGCCGACGACCGCCCGCTCACCGGCCGGGAGCTGGCCGCCGCCTGCCGGCTGCTCGACGAGGAGCTCGCGGACGGCGCGCTCGGCGTGGGCTCCGCGCTGATCTACGCGCCGGGCAGCTACGCGTCCACCGAGGAGCTGATCGCCTACGCGCGCGTGCTCGCCGAGCACGACGCGCTCTACATCTCGCACATCCGAGGGGAGTCCGACCGGCTCCTGGACGCGGTGGACGAGCTCGTCCGGATCGCCGAGGAGTCCTCGGCCCGCGCGGAGATCTACCACCTGAAGGCGACGGGCCGGCGGAACTGGCCGCTGATGGGCACCGTGCTCGACCGCGTCGAGAAGGCCAGGGCGAACGGGATCACGGTGACGGCCGACGTCTACCCGTACGCGGCCGGATCGACGTTCCTCGCGGCGTTCGTCCCGCCGCGGTTCCACGCGGGCGGCGAGCGCGAGCTGGTGGCGAGGATCGGGGACGCCGAGGCGCGGGCCGCGATGAAATCGGCCATCCTCCGGCCCGGGGACGACTGGGAGAACCTGTATCTCGACGCGGGCGGCGCGGCGGGGGTCCTGCTGCTCGGCGACGGCGCGCCGGAGCTCAGCGGCCGGACCCTGGCCGAGGTCAGCGAAGCCCGCGGCGACGGCGATCCGGTGGACACCCTGCTCGACCTGGCGGCGGCGTACCCGCAACAGTTGGTCGCCGAGTTCTGCGCCTCTGAGCCGAACGTGCACCGCGCGCTCCAGCACCCCTGGGTGTCGGTCTGCTCGGACTCGGAGGCCGCCGCCGCAGAGCCGCCGTTCACCGCGACGTCCACGCATCCCCGCGCGTACGGGGCGTTCGCCAGGGTCCTCGGGCCGTACGTCCGCGCGGGAGTGCTCACCCTGGAGGACGCCGTGCGGCGGATGACGGGCCTGCCCGCCGAGAACCTCCGGCTCCCCGACCGCGGGGTGATCCGCGAGGGCGCGTTCGCGGACCTGGCGATCTTCGTGCCGGAGGACGTCCGGGACAACGCCACCTACCTCGACCCGCACCGCTATGCCGGGGGCATGCGCCACGTGCTGGTCAACGGCCGGGTCGCGTTCCGCGACGGCGTGCCGACGGGGGCGCTCGCCGGTCGCGCCCTACGGCGCGGCGCGTAGCCGGAGCTGTAGCCACAGAACGAGGCGTTCGTCCGGGTCGGCGAGGTCGAAGCCGAAGATCTCCTCAGCGCGGGACAGCCGGTACCTCACGGTGTTCGGGTGGACGCCGAGGCGGGCGGACGCGGCGGGGATGTCGCTGTTGGCGTCCAGGTAGGCGCGGATCGTGCCCACGTAGGTCGTGCCGTGCTCGACATCGTGGGCGCTGATCGCCGGGCCGAGTCCCTGCGCCATCCGCGCGTGCCCGGAGAGGGTCTGCGACAGCGCGGCCAGTGTCGCGCTCGCCCGGACCTCGTCGATCGTGGCGACCAGGCACGGGCCCGGGTCGCCGGGCCGGTCGGCGAGGGCGCGCAGCACGAGGTCGGCGTCCTCCCGCGAGGTCGCGGCCGAGTGCAGGCTCCCGACGAGCGACCCGATCCCCGCGTGGACGCGCACCCGCAGCGCGCCGTGGGCGCGCCGGGCGATGTCGGCGACGAGCTCCCGGTGCGAACTCCCGGCATGGCCGGCGGGCAGCAGCGCGTACACCGTCCCGTCGATCAGCGCGCAGCCGTGCCGTCCGTAGTGCGCCTCGCAGTGCAGGCCGACCAGGTCGGCGAGGCGCGCGGCGGTGTGGGCGGCGACGGCGCCGTCGGGCTCGTCCGGCGCGACGAGGAACGCGGCGACGGCCACCGGCGCGCCCGCGCTCAGCCCGAGCTGCGGAGCCACCACCGAGGCGCCGGCCGGGGTGGCGAGGAGCCGCCGCAGCAGGTCGGCGCGGTGCCGCCGGGCGACGTCCGCGGCCGTACGGGCGGCCAGCAGGTGCAGCGCGGCGATGTCGGCCGCGTCGCGGAGCGCCTGCTCGGCGGCCGCGTCCAGGTCGCTCTCGGCGTCGACGACCCAGATCGAACCGAGCAGCTCGCTGCCCGCGCGGACCGCGATGCCGAGGCGGGGCAGGCCGCTCGGGTGGGTCGGGAACCGGCACACTCCGTGCGACCGCGCGAGCGCGGCGTACTGCTCGTCGTAGGCCGGGGCGTCCGGGACCTGGAGGCCGAGGATGCCCTGGCGCCGGCCCTGGTCGATGGGCTGGTCCGGCAGGGTGGAGTAGGCGAGGATCCGCCGGTGGGGGTCCTCGATCGCGGTGGCGCCGCCGACCATGCCCGCGATCGCGTTCGCCAGGGCGAACAGGTCGCCCACGGCCGGGCTCGCCGCGTCGGCGGGACGTGCCGCGGTCGCGAGCGCCGACGAGATCATGGCGTCCAGGTGGTGCCAGCCGACGGCCTCGTCCGCGGCCAGCAGGGTGATGCCCGCCCGTTCGGCGACCGCCTCCAGCTCGGCGGCCGGTTCGCCGAAGCGCTTGATCACCACGCACGCGTAGCCCGCTTCCGCGGCCCGCCGGACGAGGTCCTCCGCCTCGTCGCCCGCCGTCCCCACGCCGACGGCGAGGAGAACGGCGTCCCGGGCGGGCGGCAGCGGCACGCGCCGTTCGTAGACGACCGTCCCCGACACCGGGACGGCCGCCTCACCGCGCGCCGGCAGCGGCCGCAACAGCGAGGGCCCCAACGCGTCGAGGAGCTGCCTGAGCAGAGGTGTCTCCATCGCGAGCATCACCGCCTCTTTAGCCGGGCACACAATACATTCGCCGAATGTCTGCGTGCTCTACAAAAGCGCGGCGGCCGGTACGGGCGGCACGCTTGCACCATGCACTCTCCAGCCAATGTGACGCAGACGCCCCGAGACGCCGCGCCCGCGGCGGTCGCGACGGCCGCCGAGGACGCCGCGCGCGCCGCGGCCGGCCCGGGGGTGCGCATCGACCTGGCCGGCGACGTGCCCCGGCTCGAACGGGTCGCGCGGTTCCTCGCCGAGGTGTGGCGGACCCCCGAGTCCCGGCCCCCGTTCGGCGTGGACGTGCTGCGGGCCATCGTGCACGCGGGAGGCGCCGTGCACTGCGCGGACGACGGGACCGGCCTCGTCGGCGCCTCGGTGCTGACCTTCTGCGCGCCGGGGTCGCGCGCCGTCTACTCGATGATCGCCGCGGCGCGCACCCGCGACCGCGGCGTCGGCTTCGCGGTCAAGCAGGCGCAGCGGGCCTGGGCGCTCCAGCAGGGCGCGACCTCCATGCTGTGGACGTTCGACCCGCTGGTGAGCCGCAACGCGCGGTTCAACCTGGTCAAGCTCGGCGCGACCGCCGTCGCGTACGAGACGGACTTCTACGGCCGCATGGACGACGGCATCGAAGGCGACGGCGAGACCGACCGGCTCACCGCGGCCTGGTCGCTGGCCCACGCCCGCACCGGAGCCGCCGCTGCGGGCCGTCCCCTCGACTCCCCGGTCCCGACCTCGCCGCGGCCGAGATCGACCCGCGCCGCGCACCGGACGGCGAGCCGTTCGTCGCGCGGGCCGCCGACGGCCTCTGGTGCCGGGTCCCGCCGGACATCGTCGCGTTGCGCCGCGAGGACCAGCCCCTCGCCGTGCGGTGGCGCGCGGCCGTCCGCGAGGTGCTGGACCCGGCGTTCCGCGCCGGCTTCGTCGCCACGGGATTCAGCCGGGACGGCTGGTACCGCCTGACGCGGAGGGAGCAGGCATGAGGATCGAGCTCGTCGAACTGGTCGACGTCCGCCTGCCTCTGGTCCGCCCCTTCCGTACCTCGGTCTCCGGCGACACCGAACGGCGGACGTTCCTGCTGCGCGTCGTCACCGACCGTGCCGAGGGATGGGCCGAGTACGGCGGTGACCCGGAGCCGTCGTACTGCGCGGAGTTCGCGGCCGGGACCGAGCGGGTCCTCGCGGACCACCTGCTGCCCCGGATCACCGGGCTCGACCGGGTGAGCGCGGCCCGCGTCGGCCCGGCGGCCGCCGGGGTCAAGGGAAACCACCTGGCCAAGGCCGTGCTCGAGACCGCGATCCTGGACGCCGAACTGCGCGCCCACGGGATGTCGTTCGCGACCGGCCTCGGCGCCGTCCGCGACCGGGTGCCGGTCGGCGTGTCCGTGGGCATCACCGACACGGTCGGAGAACTGCTGGAAACGGTCGCGGCCCACCTGGACGAGGGCTACGTACGGATCAAGCTGAAGATCGAGCCGGGATGGGACCTCGAACCCGTCCGCGCGGTCCGCGAGGAGTTCGGCCCCGACCTGCCGCTCCAGGTCGACGCGAACACCGCCTACTCCCTCACCGACGCCGAGCGCCTGCGCCGGCTGGACGACTTCGGGCTGGTCCAGATCGAGCAGCCGCTCGCCGAGGACGACCTGCGCGGCCATGCCGAACTCGCGGCGATGCTCGGCACGCCGATCTGCCTCGACGAGTCGATCCGTTCCGCCCGCGACGCCGCGACCGCGATCGCGCTGCGGGCGTGCCGCATCGTCAACGTCAAGCCCGCCCGGGTGGGCGGATACCTGGAGGCGCGGCGGATCCACGACGTCTGCGCCGCGCACGGCATCCCGGTGTGGTGCGGCGGGATGCTGGAGACCGGCATCGGACGCGCGCAGAACCTCGCGCTCGCCGCGCTCCCCGGGTTCGTGCTCCCGGGCGACATCTCCGCCTCCGGCCGCTACTACGCCGAGGACATCACCGCGGCGTTCGAACTCGAGGACGGTCACCTCTCCGTCCCCGACGGGCCGGGTTCCGGCGTGAACGTCCTGCCGGACGCGCTGGCGCGATGCACCGTCGCCCGACGCGTGCTGTACGCGCGGGGCCACACCACTCGCGCCCGGACAACCTGACCGCGCGCCCGAGGCGACGTCCGTCGAGTCGGCGTCAGCGAGCCGGTGCCAGCGAGCCGGTGCCAGCGAGTCGGCGTCAGCGCCAGCGCGGGAGGTCGTTGCGGACGAAGCCGCTGATCAGAAGCCCCTTCCGGGCCCCGTCCCCGGGACGGGCCGTCAGCCGCACCAGGCCGGGACCGGCGTTCTCCACGGTCGCCTCCCGGAGCAGGTCCGCCCACGGCTGCCCGGTGCGTGAAGCGCCGGTGGCGACCGCCGACCTGAGCCGGGAGACCGCGGCCGCCGCGTCGTTCCCGGGCACCTTGACGCACATCACCTCGCGTTCCTCGGCGGCGGTACGGCCCCGGAAGCCGGCCGCGGCGAGGTCCGGCTCGCCCTGCGCGCGGACCAACTGGGCGGCCACGACAGGTCCGAGGCAGCCGCCGACCGCGCGGAAGTCCGGGTCGGCGGCCAGGACCGGGCGTCCGTCCGCCGCTGGCGCCAGGGTCAGGGAGGTGGACCTGCTGGCGTACGTGATCCCGTCGGACGCCGCGCGGACGGTGTTCAGACCGTTCGGGCCGTTCACGCCGAGCTTGGCCAACGGCCCGTCCAGACCGAGCGCGCCGTCCGGGCCCGCGGCCCAGGCGTTCTCCGCGCCCGGGACGAGCCGGTAGCCGAGCGCGGTGAGCTTGCGCCCGACGGCCGCGGTGTCGAGGCCGCCGGTGAGCCGGTTGACGGCCGTGGGCGGCTGCCCTGCCTGGAAGGCCCGTTCGGCGCGCTTGACGTCGATGCCGGTCGGCTCGGCGATGCGGTCGGCGTACGGGACGAGTTCGCTGAGCCCGAGCATCAGCCCGCCGTACGGCGACCGGCCCGGCTCCGCGCCGGCGAGGGCCCGCAGGGCCGCCAGATCGGTGAACGCGACGTACCGCCTGGTGCCCTCGGTGGCCTCGATCTGCGACAGCGCATGCATCAGCCCGGTCGTCGGCGCCGCGGCCCCCTGCTGCCCGGTCTTCCGGCCGGGCTCCCCGGCCCGCGTCCTGTCCGACTCCCCCGCCTGGCACGCGACCAGGCATCCGGCGGTGACGAGCGGAACGAGCAACCGCAAGGCCAGCGAACGCACGCAACCTCCCACTGGTCGTGAACCAGTTCATGGTCCTATCAGATGGACGGCACGTATGACCGTCTTCAGGGCTTTGATGCTGTGGAGGTGGTCCCCGGTTCGGGCGCGGCCGCGGGCGCGGCCACCGTTCTGCCTGTACGGGGCGGACGGTTGACGGGGCGATCGAACTGCAACTAGCTTTGTTGCAGTTCGATCGGTGCCGCGGCCCGCCGCCGCGGCGGAGTGCGAAGGGGGCACGGTGGGTCTCAGCAGCAGGAGCGCGGTCGCGATCCACGCGCTCACGATGCTGGGGCGCTCGGGCGTCCACTCGCTGACCTCCGCGGAGATCGCGGACAGCCTGGCGAGCAACCCGGTCCTCGTGCGGCGCGTTCTCGGAAGCCTCAGGGACGCCGGGCTGGTGTGGTCCACCGAGGGGCGCGGCGGCGGCTGGTCCCTCGCCCGCGCTCCGCGCGAGATCACGCTCTACGACGCCTACACCGCCGTCGAGGCGGGGCCGGTCCTGGCGCGGCACGCCCATCCGCCCAGCGACGCGTGCCCGGTCGGGCGCCACATGCAGGACCTGCTGGAGGCGGAGTTCCGGGACGCCGAGCAGGCCATGGAGGAACGGCTCGGCCGGACGACCATCGCCCACCTGGTCCGGCAGGTGCTCGACCGGGAGCGCGAGGTCGCGGAGTCGAAGCGCTAGCCGACCGGCGGCGGAGGCGGGTCCTCCGCCGTTCCTTTCACCCAAACTGTAACTAAATCGGTGGCAGTATCTGCCGTGCGGAGGATGCGCGAATGGACCCCACGCCGACCACGACCGAACGGGCCCGCTCAGGGCCGGCCCTGCTGGCGGTGCTCACCCCGGCGATGCTGGTCACGGTCATCGCCAGCGACATGGTCAACCTCGTGCTCCCGTCGATCGGCACGGAGTTCAGGGCCTCGGAGGCGGAGCTCGCGTGGGTCGTCACCGGCTTCCTGCTGGTGTTCTCGATCGGCATCCCCCTGTACGGGCGCGTCTCCGACCGGGTGAGCCTGCGGCGGCTCTTCGGCTTCGCGCTGCCGACCTACGCCGTCGGCGGCCTGGTCTGCGCGGTCGCGCCGGACCTGCTCGTCCTCGTGCTCGGACGGATCGTGATGGGGGTCGGAGCGGCGGGCATCCCCGTGCTGTCGATCATCGCCGTCACCAGGCTGATGCCGGCGGACAAGCGCGGAACGGGAATCGGCGTCGTCTCCGCCGCCACCGGCGTCGGCACCGCCGCGGGACCGGCCGTCGGCGGCGGGATCGGCGAGCTCCTCGGCTGGCCCGCGCTGTTCTGGCTCATGCTCGCGGCCGCTCTGGTGCTGCTGCCCGCGGCGCTGCGCGTGCTGCCGGGCGACGTCCCGGCCGGTACGGCCCGGTTCGACCTTCCCGGCGGGATCCTCCTCGGGCTCGGCGCCGGGCTGGTGCTGTTCGGCATCACCCAGGCGCAGGTCTCCGGCTTCGCCGCTCCCTCCTCGTGGGGCAGCCTGGTGGCGGCGGCCGCGGCGCTCGCCCTCTTCGGGTGGCGCTCGGTCCGCGTTGCGGAGCCGTTCGTCCCGCCCGCGCTGTTCGCCAACCGGGTCTACCGGACGGCGGTGCTCGTCGCGTTCCTGGCCATGATCGTCAATCTCGGCGGGCTGGTGTTCGTTCCGCTGCTGGTGGTCGACGTCAACGGGCTCAGCGCGGGCGAGGGCGCCCTCGTCATGATCCCGGCCGGGGCCGCCGTCGCGGTCCTCTCGCCGTTCATCGGCCGCCTCGCCGACGGCATCGGCACCCGGCCCCTGGTACTGGCGGGCCTGGCGGCCATGGGGCTGTTCACGCTGTCGCTCTCGACCTTCGCGGGCGGCGCTTCGGCGGTCCCCGCGGCGATCGGGATGTTCGGGCTCAGCGTCGGCTTCATCCTCGTGGTCACCCCGATCATCAGCGCCGCCGCCGGGGCGCTCCCGCCCGAAGAGGTCGGCGTCGGCCTCGGCATCCTCCAGGGAGCCCAGTTCCTCGGCGCGGGCGCGGGCCCGGCCCTGCTCGGCGTGCTGGTGACGGCACGCGAGCGGAGCGGCGGCGACGCCGTCAACCCGCTTCACTCCGGACACCACGCGGCCGCCTACTCGGACGCGTTCCTGGCCGTGGCCGGGGTCGTCGTCCTCGCGGCGTTCATCGCGTTCCGGATGCGCCCCGCGGCGGCCCCGGCGCCCGCGCCGTCCCGCGACGCGGACAGGGTCTCCTAGCCGAACGGCCCGCGCGGTGCTCAGTCCAGGTCGGACATGTCGAGCACGAAGCGGTAGCGGACGTCGTTGCGTTCGAGGCGGTCGAGGGCCTCGTTCACCTGGGCCGACGGGAGCAGTTCGATCTCGGCGGCGACGCCCGTGGCGGCACAGAAGTCCAGCATGGCCGCGGTCGCGGGCCTGCCGCCGCTCCCCGCGGAGCTGAGCCTCTTGCGCCCCACGAGCAGGTCCATGGCGTCCACGGTGACGGGGCCGAGATGGCCGAGGTGGCTGAGCGTGCCGTCCAGCGCGACGAGCCGCAGGTACGGGCCGAGGTCGTGCGGAGCGGAGATGGTGTCGATGACGACGTCGAACCGGTCCCGCGCCTCGGCCATCCGCTGCTCGTCCGTGGAGACGATGAGCGCGCGTGCGCCGAGACGGCGTGCGTCGTCCGCCTTGTCGGGCGAACGGCTGATGACCGTGGTCTCGGCGCCGAGCGCGACGGCCAGCTTGACCGCGAGATGGCCCAGGCCGCCCAGCCCCGCGACGGCGACGCGGCTGCCGGGCCCCACCTCCAGGGTGTGCAGGGGCTCCCAGACGGTGATCCCGGCGCAGAGCAGAGGAGCGGCGGCGGCCGGATCCAGACCGGCGGGCAGCGGATAGGCGAACCGGTCGCGGACCACGTACTCGCGGGAGTAGCCCCCGAGGGTGGTCGATCCGTCCCGCCGGTCGACGCCGCCGTAGGTCAGGGTCGGGAACGTATGGCAGAAGTTCTCCTGACCGGCCCGGCACATGGCGCACTCGCCGCACGAATCGACGATGTTGCCCACCGCCACCCGGTCCCCGACGCTGAAACCGGTGACCTCGGCTCCGGCCTCGGTCACCGTCCCCGTGAACTCGTGCCCCGGCACCAGGGGCGGACGCTCCGCGCCGTCATGGGCGCGGATGGCGTGCAGATCGCTGTGGCAGACGCCGCAATAGTCCACCCGGACCGCGAGGTCGTCGGGGCGCAGGTCGCGCCGCTCCAGCGGCGCCCGCAGGAGGGGCGTCGCCGGTCCCGCCGCTTGCCAGCCGACCGTGGTTCTCATGGGCCCTCGTTCCAGACAGACTGTTCGGTCTGTTTCAAGGTAGGCGCGGGCCTGCCGCAAAGCAAACCGAACGTTCTGTCTGTTATGTTGAGGGCATGGCAGATCGGCCCCTGACCTCGCGCGGAGCCGCGACGCGCCAGCGCATCCTCGACGTGGCCACGAAGGAGTTCGCCGAGCACGGGATCGCCGGGGCGCGCGTCGAACGGATCGTGGCCGCCGCCCGCACCAACAAGGCCCAGCTCTACGCGTACTTCGGGAGCAAGGAAGGGCTCTTCGACGCCATCTTCTCCGGCTCGCTGGAACGGATCGTCAACGTCGTCCCGATCGACGCCACCGACCTCGCCGACTGGGCCGTGCGCCTCTACGACGAGTACCTCCGCCGCCCCGACCTCATCCGGCTGGCGACCTGGGCACGCCTCGAACGGCGCCCGGAGGGCCACCTCGTCGACGACGGCGGCCGCCTCGACGACGGCAAGCTGCGCGCCATCGCCAACGCGCAGGCCGCCGGCCTGGTGCGCGACGGCGACCCGTTCGACGTGATGGCCCTGGTCATCGCCATGTCCATGGCGTGGTCGCCGGTCAGCAACGTCTACGCGGCGACCGCCGAGGAGCCTTCGGACGTGCACGAGCAGCGCCGGACCCTGCTCCGCGAGAGCGTCCGGCGCGCCCTGACCGCCGGCTGACGCCCGGCTCCGTCACACGTCGGTGGTGCGCAGCCGCCAGAACGCCGCTGCCAGAACGGCGGCGAGGTAGAGGCAGAACACGCCCAGTCCCGTCCAGGGCGACAGGGAGCCGTCGGCGGTCGTGGCCGACATGACCGCCGACCCGGCGTTGGACGGCAGGAGCTTGTTGACGGTCTCGCCGAGGTCGCCGGGCAGGAAGCTGCCGATCACCGGCAGCACGAACAGCAGCCCGAGCAGCGTGGTCACCGCACCGGCGGTGTGCCGCAGCAGCGCGCCCAGCGCCAGGCCGAGCAGGGCGGTCGCGGCCAGGTAGACCCCGGCGCCGAGCACGGCGCGCGTCACGCCCGGGTCGGTCAGCCCGGCGGCGATGCCCTTCCCGTCGAAGACGGCCTGACCGAGGCCGAACGAGACCAGCGACACCACCTCGCCGACGACGAGCACGACCACGCCCACCGTCAGCGCCTTGGCCGCCAGGTAGTGCGAACGGCGCGCGACCGCGGCCAGGCAGGTGCGGATCAGCCCGCTCGCGTACTCGGACGTGATCGCCAGGACGCCGAGGACCCCGAAGGCGACCACGCCCAGGTTCAGCCCCGCCAGCGCGTTGGACGTCGGGTCGAACTCCGCCCTGTCCCGCGCCTTCATCGAGTCGAACTGGTTGGCGGTCACCAGGGCCAGCAGCACGCTCAGCCCGACCGAGACGACCACGCCCGACAGCAGCGTCCACATCGTCGAGCGGACGGTCCGGATCTTGATCAGCTCGGCGGCCAGGATGTTGCCGAACGACGCGCGGCCCGCGATCCGCGGCGCGCGCTGCCCGGGGACGTGCTCGGAAACGCCGGCGGTCACGTTCGTACCTCCGAGACTCGGGTGTCGTTCGGACGCCGCGCGCCGTCCGGGGGCTGCGCGGACGGGTGCTGCGCGTTCGGGTGCTGCGCGGACGCCGGGTTCGCCGGGCCCGCGTGGTACTCGACGGAGTCGCCGGTCAGGCGCATGAACGCCTCTTCCAGCGACGGCCGGACCGTGGCGAGCTGGTGCAGGCGCAGGCCCTCGGCGGCCGTCAGCTCGCCGATCTGCTCGGCGGTGGCCCCGTAGACGCGGACGCCGCCCTCGGGGTCGGGCCGCAGGCGCAGGCGCCGCCCGGCGAGCAGCCGGTTGAGCCGGTCCTGCTCGGGAGAGACCACGTGGACGTGCCCGGCGGCGTTGGCGTCGATGAACTCGTTCATCCCGGTGTCGGCCAGGATGCGGCCGCGGCCGATCACGACGAGGTGGTCGGCGGTCAGCGCCATCTCCGACATCAGGTGGCTGGAGACGAACACGGCTCGGCCCTCGGCGGCCAGTTGCCGCATCAGCGTCCGGATCCACAGGATCCCGTCGGGGTCCAGCCCGTTCACCGGCTCGTCGAACAGCAGGATGCCCGGGTCGCCGAGCAGCGCCGCGGCGATCCCCAGCCGCTGCCCCATGCCGAGGGAGAAGCCCTTGGGCGCCTTGCGCGCCGCGTCCCGCAACCCGACCGTCTCCAGCACCTCGTCCACGCGCCGCCGGCCGATGCCGTTGCTGCGCGCCAGGAACCGCAGGTGGTCGTACGCGCTCCGGCCCCGTGGACCGCCTTGGCGTCGATCAGCGCGCCGACCTCGCACAGCGGCGCGGCCAGATCCCGGTAGCGGCGGCCGTTGACGGCGACCGTCCCCGCCGTGGGGTGGTCCAGCCCCAGCATCATCCGCATCGTGGTGGACTTGCCCGCGCCGTTCGGCCCGAGGAAGCCGGTCACCCGGCCCGGCCGGACGGTGAACGTCGCCCGGTCGACGACCGTCTTGTCCCCGTATCGCTTGGTCAGTCCTTCAACGTCGATCACGGTGACCACGCTAGGCAGCCGTGCACCAGCGCCGTAACGGGCAGAGGTCGCGACCGCGCCCGACCTAAGTCGGACGTCCGTTAGCCGGAAGGCGGGGCGACTTGGCCGAACGGCCCACCGGTCCGCCGCGTTCCGGGACCGGCGGCCCGGGACCGGCGGTGCGGGGCCGCCGGTCCCGGGAAACGATCACCAGGTGGTGGGCTTGCCCGGCGTGTGGAGCCAGACCTTGAAGAACGGGTCGAGATCCTGTCCGGAGATCTTCTCGGCGAGCGCCTCGAACTCCTCGGTGGTGGCGTTCCCGTACTTGTGCTCCGCCACCCACGTGCGCACCAGCCGCAGGAACCGCTCGTCACCGATCTTCTGCCGGAGCGCCTGGAGCGTCATGGCGCCGCGGAAGTAGATCGCGCGGTGGAAGATCTGGTCGCGGGTCGGGTCGGCGACCACGACGTCCCAGAACGCGGGCCGTCCCGGCGGCATGGACGGCGGGTCGTCGTAGAACTTCTGGAACGACGCCCGCGCGGGCTGGCCGCCGTGCTTCTCGGCCCAGTACCACTCGACCCACACCGCGAAGCCCTCGTTCAGCCAGGTGTCCTTCCAGCGGCGGACGGAGACGCTGTCGCCGAACCACTGGTGGCTGATCTCGTGCACCACGCCCTTCTCGATGGGCTGCTTCTGGTACGTCGGGCGGGTCTGGGTCTCCAGCGCGTTGTCGACGTTGAGCGGCGGGACGGCGTTGTTCTCGATGATCGAGCCGGTGCTGCCGAACGGGTACGCGCCGAAGTAGCCGGACAGCTCGTCGACCGCCCGCGTGGTGTTGCGCGGGGTGCTGAGCGAATCGGGGTCCGACGCAACCTCCGGATCGACCGCGTCGAGCTGCGGGACGCCCGTGCCGGTGGTGGTCGTGGAGACGTTGAACCGTCCGATCGAGTTGGTCGCGAGGTACGGCGCCATCGGCCGGTCCTCCCGCCACAGGAACGTGTCCTTGCCGTGGGCGCTCCACTTCTTGACGAGGCGGCCGTTGGCGATCGCCTTGAGCCCCCGTGGAACGGTCGTCTCGATCGTGAACAGCGCCTTGTCGCTCGGGTGGTCGTTGGCCGGGAACCAGGTGGAGGCGCCGTCGGGCTCGGAGACGATCGTGGCGCCGTCCCTGGTGTGCAGGAACCCGTACGGCAGGTCGAAGATGATCGGGCCGCTCAGCGTCTGCGGCACGCCGTCGTAGCGGACGACCACGCTGAACGGGCTGTTCTTGCGCAGGCCCCTCGGCGGTGTGATCTCCAGCTCGCGCTCGCCGGTGCGGGCGAACGGGGCGTCGCGGCCGTTCACCCGCACCGACCGCACGTTCAGCTTGTAGAGGTCGAGGTTGAAGCGGGACAGGTTCTGCGTGGCGGTGGCCCTGATGGTGGCCGTGCCGGTGAGCTGGTCGGTGCCGGGTTCGTAGGCGGTCTTCAGGTGGTAGCGCTTGACGTCGTATCCGCCGTTGCCGAGATCGGGGAAGTACGGGTCGCCGATCCCTGCCGCGCCGGGCTCGTACCGGACGTCGGCGGCCGCGCCGGGGGCGGCGGGCGCGAGCAGTCCGAGCGCCGCGGCGCCGGCCGCGGCCAGCGCGAGCCGGTGGGCGGACCTGGGAGTCGCCATCGGGTGTCCTCTCCGTCGAGTCGAACGATCACTCGTGGAACGGACACGATCCGACCGCGCCGGGCCCGAGATGTCGATCATGTACGCCGAAAGCGGACAGGACGGGGGGCGGCCGGCTACGTGTGCGAGACGTAGACGCTCATGCCGGCGTAATCGAAGGTGAGCGCGAACGGCTTGAGGAACTCCATCGAGAAGTTGCCCAGCGTCTGGAAACGGAAGCGGTCGTCCATCAGCGGTTTCTTGAGGGCGAAGCCGTAGAGGTTCCGGGCGGTCATGCGTCCGAGGCTCGTCCTGTGCACGACGAACGGGGTGGCGTCGTCCTTGGTGCCGTACAGGTTCGGTCGTGTGTCGTCGAGTCGCGCGCCCGCGCGCTTGGCTATCGCCTCGGTCGTGAAGACGCTCGCGGCGCCTGCCGCGCCTTCGATCCCGGCGTTCAGGGACACGACTTTCGGGCCGTAGCCGTTGAGGCTTCCCAGCGAGCATGGGATGCGGGTGTCCGCCAGCCACAACGGCAGGCGGTCGGTATTGGCGCGCCTGGCCTCGGCCTGGAACGCGTTCAGTTGCGCGCTGGTCTTCTGACGCAACGTGAACGTCTGGTCGCCGAAGTCGATCGTCGTCAGGAAATGGTAGAAGAGCGTACTGCCGAAGGTGCCCGCCGGCTGCGGCTTCCCGAGCGGATGGGGCAGTTCGCCGTCGTGCCAGACGACGGGGACGTTGCGCAACTCGATGTCGCCGAAACGGATCGACTCCACCACCCCGTGATGCATGGTGACCGTCTGGTATCCGACGGCCTCCGTGCTGGTGGCCACCGAGCGGAGCCCGGCTTTCTTGGCCGTTTCCATGGTGAACGCCAGTGGAGCGCCGGTGTCGATGATGAACTTCGCCGCCGGTCCCCCGTTCACCGAAGCCTCGATGAGAGGCAGGGGGTTGAGGGCTTTGAACGGAAGCCGCGTGCTCTGCGCGCCACGCACTTCGTAGGGTTTGCCGGACAGGCTCGCGTACTGCTTGGCGTACGCGTCCTGACCGATCGCGCGCAGGAGCGGTACCGCCTGGGCGAACTGGTCCTGCCGAACGTAGCAGTCCGCGAGCTGCTGTTTGGAGAAGACGTCACCGGGCGCTAGGCCGATGGCCTTCATCAGGAACTTCTCGGCATCGGCGAACCTGTTGGAGAGCAACGCGATATACCCTCGCTGCGCATTAGCGCGGGCATTGTTCGGGTCCTTGCTCAGAATCCTCGCATAGCCCTGATCCGCCTCCTTGAACCTGCCGTCCCTGAACAGCCGGTCGGGAGACGAACCGGAGGTCGCGGCACCCGCTCCGGCGGCTTCGGCCGTTTCGGCTCCCAGCAGCGGAAGGACCGTGGCGGCTCCAACGGTCAGACCGGCCTGTCGCAGGAACTTTCGCCGGTCGGTGTTCTCAGTGCTCATTGTGCGTGCTCCTCACGGGCGGCAGGGGGCATGGGGCGAGAACGCGCGGACAGGCGCGGTCACGTGCGGGCGATGTAGAGGTGCATGCCGACGTAGTCGAAGGTGACGGTGAACGCCTTGAAGAACTCCTGCGAGAAGTTGCCGATCGTCTCGAACCCGACCCGGTTGTTGAGCGCCGAATCCTGGATCGCGATTCCGTAGACGTTCCGCGAGGTCGCGCGCCCGAGGCTCACCTCAGGGGCGACGAAGGGAAAGGACTTGTCCATGGCGGTGAGCGTGACCGGACGTTCGTAATCGACCGTGAGGCCCGCCCGCTTGGCCGTCTTCTCGTCCGCGGTGACCTGGGCGGCGCCCTCGACACCGGTGTCGAGGGACACCACTCTCGGGCCGTAGCCGTTGATACTGCCCAGCGTGTGGGGAAGGTGGGTGTCCGCGAGCCACAGCGGCAGGCGCTCGGCTCCCGCGCGTTCGGCCTCGGCGCGGAACTTCCGCAGTTGCGCCTCCGTCTTCCGCCGCAGGACGAGCGCCTGGTTCGCGAAATCCATCGTCGTCAGGAAGTGGTAGAAGATCGTGGTGCCGATGACGCCCTTCGGCTGCTCGACCCCGAGTGGATGCGGCATTTCGGCGTCGTGCCAGACGACCGGGACGTTCCGCAGTTCGATGCCGCCCATCCTCAACGACTCCACGACGCCGTGGTAGATGGTGAGGACCTCTTCGCTGGTGCGCCCCTTGCTGGTGGCCACCGCACGGAGGCCCGCCTTTTCGGCCGTCTCCATGGTGAACGCCAGCGGCGCGCCGGTATCGAGGCCGAACGTCACCGGTTCGGCCCCGTTCACCGACGCCTCGATGGCGGGTCCGGGATTGAGCGCGACGAAGGGAATCCGGGTGCTCTGCGCGCCGCGCACCTCGTAGGGCGTGCCGGTCACGCTCTCGTACTGCTTGGCGTACGCCTCGACCCTCGCCGCCCGCAGCAACGGCACTGCGCGAGCGAGCTGGTCCTGCCGCACGAAACAGTCCGCCAACTGCTCCTTCGAGAACCTGTCGTCAGGCGCCAGACGAACGGCCTTGGTCAGAAACTTCTCCGCCGTCGCGAACTTGTTGGACAGCAGTGCGATATAACCTCGCTGCGCGTTCGCACGGGCATTGTCCGGGTCCTTTTCGAGGATGCGCGCATAGGCCCGGTCGGCCTCCCTGAACCTGCCCGCCTTGAAGACTTCGTCAGGATCGCCGCTCTGCCTCGCGAACGTCATGATGCGGTCTCGCTTTCTGTCCCGTGTCCGGTGGCGGAGCATGGTGGCGCTCCCGACGGTTGATCAGGTAACACGAACCCGTGTTTCCACCACGTAAGTGCGCCGAGGCAATGCGGACAGCGGCCCGGCGGCGCGGAGGACGAGCGGGACAGAAAGCGTTTCGGGCCTGGCCAGGCCCCTTCTACCGGTTCGAGTGGGAGCCCGTACGCTGGGCCAGCGTCACGGCGATCACCGCTCCGGCGGACAGCACCGCGGAGAAGCCGATCATCGCGGGACCGACGGCCACGTGCTTCACCACGAGGCTGAACAGGATCGACGGAAGTCCCATGCCGACGTACCCGGCCACGAAGTACACGGCCAGCACCCCGGCCCGCGAGCTGTCCACGGCGCTCTCACCGGCCCGCGTGATGCCGGTCTTGAACAGCGCTCCGGCTCCGGCTCCGGCCACCGACACGGCGAGCAGGAACAGCCACAGCGCCGGCTCGTACAGGGACAGCGCCGCCAAGCCCAGCCCCAGGGGGAAGGCGATCGTGCCCACGGCGGCCGTGGCCGCGGCGCCGAACCTGCCGAGGACCAGCTGCGCCACGGCGGACGCGATGAACATCGCGAACGGCGCGACGCCCGCGACCAGGGGCGAGGAGATGCCCAGCGAGGACCGCAGGATGATCGCCCCCAGCGAGCTGACCAGGCCGAACAGGGCGAAGGAGAAGAAGCCGAGCGCCGACGCCGAACCGAACAGCGCGCCCGCGCCGGGCCGGAGCGCGAACCGCCGCGGCCGCGCCGCCCCCGCCCGGCGATCGACCGTCTCCGGCGTGGACACCGCCATGACCAGGCACAGCGCCATCGCCGCCGCGAACCCGACCTGCGTGACGGTGAGCGGATGCGGCGCCCACCGCGCGATCATGCCGGCGATCAGCGGACCGAGGGCGAGGCCGCCCAGGTTCGCCGTCGTCGCGACGAGGCCCGGCAGCCGGGAACGCGCCCGGTCCGGATGCTCCTGCCGGTACAGGTCGTGCAGGTAGGCGGTGGCCGTCGACGCCATGAGGCCGATGGCGACGCCGTTGAGGAGCCGTCCGGCCAGCAGCCCCGCAAGGTCCGTCCAGAACGCCAGCACGAGCGCCGCCACGAGCGCCACGCCGAGGGCCGGCACCACGACCCTGCGCCGCCCGAGATGGTCCGACAGGTGGCCCAGCACCACGAACCCGGCGGAAGCGCCGACGACGAGGATGGCGAAGGCCACGGTCACGGTCGTGGCACCGAAGCCGTCGCGCTGCTCGTACAGCGGCCAAAGGGGGACGGGTGCCGTTCCGAAGGCCATCAGCACGGCGAAAGAGATGGCGGCGAACCAGAACCCGACCCCATGCGACACCTGGGGCGCGCCGGTCGTCCGTCGGCGGGGCCGGTGGCCACTCTCGTCCGCGCGCGTGGACGGAGGCGCGGCACTGGTCCTGGACGTCACAAGGGTGTTTCTTTCGATAGGCATGCCTCCAGGGTCGGGCCGCCCACTCCATCGCGTCCAACGAATCTTTTCGCTGATCCCCATCACGAATGGTGATAGTGATAGGGGGTGAACCTCCAGCATCTCCGCTACTTCGTCACCGTCGCGGCCGAGCGGAACTTCACGCGCGCGGCGCAACGGCTGTACGTCGTCCAGTCCGCCGTCTCCGCGGGCGTCCGCGCGCTGGAGAAGGAGCTGGGCGCCGAGCTGTTCGACCGGTCGGGGCAGCGCGTGGCGCTCACGGGGGCGGGCGAGGCGCTGCTGCCCAGGGCCGTCGCCACGCTGGACGCCGCCAGGGAGGCGCGCGACGCGGTCCTGGCCACGCAGGGCCGGGTCTACGGGACGTTGAACCTCGGCGCCATGACCGCGGTCGGGATCGGGCTGGTCGACGTCCCCGGACTGCTCGGCCGCTACCACCGCCTGCACCCGGATGTCGAGCTGCGGCTGCACACCTCGCCCAGCGGCACCGTCGGCCACTTCCAGAGCCTGCTCATGGGGGACCTGGACGCCGCGTTCGTCTCCCCGTCCGGCCGCGTCCCACCGGGGCTGAACGTCAGGCGGCTCGCGTCGAGCCGCCTGCCGCTGGTGGTGCCGCCGGAGCACCGGCTGGCCGGACGCAAGGGGTTCGCCTTCCCGGAGCTGGCCGACGAGCCGTTCGTCGACTCGCCCGTCGGCTACGGCAACCGCGACCTGGTCGACCGCGCCTTCGCCGGGGCCGGGGTGAGCCGCCGGGTGACGCTCGAAGTGACCGACCTCAACACCACCGCCGCGTTCGTCCGGCACGGGCTCGGAAGCGCGTTCCTCCCCGAGTTCCTCCTCAAGCCGCAGCAGCAGCACCTCAGCGTGCTGCACCCGCGCGGGCGCGCGCTCATATGGTCGTTCTCGCTCGCCACCTCGTCGGACCGCCGCCCGGCCGCGCCGCTGGCGGCCCTCCTGTCGCTGCTCGACGACGAAGTGGACCGTTACCTGTCGCGCCCCGACGAGTGAAGGCAAAGGCGCGCGGCCGAACGGCACGATGGCCCCCGACCACGGTCGTGGTCGGGGGCCATCCCGCAAGGGCCGTGGCAACGGTCCCGCGCCCGGCCGGGCGCAGTGGCTCAGCGCTTGGCCACGAAGACGTGCGCGGCGGTCCGCGCGGGCAGTTCGGCGGCCTCCCCGCCGCTGCCGACCATGACGCCGCCAGGCGACGACGTCACGCTCACCACCGCGCCGGGCCGCACCCCCGCGTGCCGCAGGGTGTGCATCAGCCGCGGGTCGGTCTGGACCGGCTCCCCGATGCGCCGTACGACGGCGCTCGCGCCGTCCGGGCCGGGCTCGAGGTCGCGGAGGCTGACCGTTCTCTCGGCGGGGAACGGGTCCGCGGCGCTCTCCTCCCCGAGCTCCTCCAGGCCCGGGATCGGGTTGCCGTAGGGCGACACCGTCGGGTGCCGCAGCAGCTCCAGAACGTGCCGTTCGGCGGACTCGCTCATCACGTGCTGCCAGCGGGAGGCCTCGGCGTGGACGTGTTCCCACTCCAGCCCGATCACGTCGACGAGCAGGCACTCCGCGAGCCGGTGCTTGCGCATCACGCGTGTGGCGATCCGCCTGCCCTCCTCCTCCAGCTCCAGGCGCCGGTCGCCGGTGACGCGCAGCAGGCCGTTGCGCTCCATGCGGGCGACCGTCTGGCTGACGGTCGGGCCGCTGTGGTTCAGGCGCTCGGCGATGCGGGCCCGCATCGGGACCACGCCTTCCTCTTCGAGCTCCAGGATGGTGCGGAGGTACATCTCCGCGGTGTCGACGAGTGCGGACATGCCGTCGGTCAGGCGGGGGTCTCGGCGGTGGCGGTCAGGACCGCGCGGCCGAGGATGTGGCCGGCCATGGTGAAGCCGAGGACGGCGGGCGTGGCGTCGGCCGGGACGCCGATGGACTCGACGTCGAGGGCGTGCACCACCACGAAGTAGCGGTGCGGGCCGTGCCCGGCCGGCGGGGCGGCGCCGAGGTAGCGGGGCGCGCGGGCGTCGTTGGGCAGCTGGTAGGCGCCCTCGGGCAGGCCCGTGCCGGTGTCGTCCCCGGCGCCCTCGGGCAGGTCGGTGACGGTGGCGGGGATGTCGGCGACCGCCCAGTGCCAGAACCCTGAGCCGGTGGGGGCGTCGGGGTCGTAGACGGTGACGGCGTAGCTCTTGGTGCCGTCCGGCGCGCCGCTCCAGGAGAGCTGCGGGGAGAGGTCCTTGCCGCCGGGAACGCCCGAGGACCACTGCTCGGGCGGCCAGGCGGCGCCGTCGGCGACGGAGTCGCTGGTCAGGGTGAAGGCGGCCGCCTCGGGGAGGCGTGCGAAGGGGTCGTTGACGCTCAAGGCGAGTTCCTTTCAAGCCGTGCTGTCGGATAAATCAACCATAGCACGAAGAATCGATTATTTGCCCAATCGTCTATGATGACGCCATGAGTTGGACCTCCCCCACCCCGGTCGCCTCGGGGAAGCAGATGCTCTCCGAGCAGGTCTACGCGCGCCTGCGGGACGCGATCATGCGCGGCGAGTACGCGCCCGGCGACGCCCTCAAACCGCAGGACCTGGCCAAGGAGCAGGGCGTGAGCCTGGCCGTGGTCCGCGAGGCGCTCGTACGGGTGGTCGGCGACGGCCTCGCCGACCGGCTGCCCAACCGCGGCTTCGCCGTCCCGGCCTTCTCCGACCAGCGCTGGCAGCAGATCGCCGAGGCCCGCCGCAGCATCGAGCCGGTCATGCTGCGCCTGTCCATCGAGCGAGGCGACCTGGACTGGGAGACCCGCGTACGAGCCGCGCACCACCGCCTGGCCCGCACGCCCCCGTACGCGCCCGGACACGACGAGCACTACACCGAGACCTGGGCCCAGGCCCACCGGGACTTCCACCGCACGCTGCTGGAAGGCTGCGCCAACCCCGTCCTCCTGGACACCTTCGACCGGCTCTGGACGGCCAGCGAGCTCGCCCGCCGCTGGTCCGCCCAGCGCAACCCCGGCCGCGACGGAATCGCCGAGCACCGCCGGCTGGAGGAAGCCGCACTCGCCCGCGACGCCGACGCCGCCGCAGAGACGCTGATCCAGCACCTCACCCTCACCGCGACCGCGCTCGCCGACCCCGTTCACCCCGGCCCCGCGGAACAAGGGGCACCGGGGTGAACGCAAGGGGACAGGACGCCGGAGGGCCTGCTACCGGGTGAGCAGGGCGGTCACGGCCTTCTCCAGGCGGGCCGCGCGTCCGGCCGGGGTCCGGGCCTTGAGCAGCGACAGGATCACCAGGTAGCGGCCCGTCTTGTCGAGCGCCTCGAACCGGGCGGCGGCCTCCGGGCGCGCCGCCAGCGCCGCCGCCAGGTCGGGCGGGACGGTCGCGTTGCGCTGGGCGGCGTAGGCGGCGTCCCAGCGGCCGTCCGCCTTGGCGGCCTCGACCTCCGCCAGCCCGGACGGCCGCATGCGCCCGGCGGCGGTCAGCGCCTCCACCCGCTCGACGTTCTCCCGCGACCAAGGACTCCCCTTGCGGCGGCGCGAGTACCGCTGAAGGTAGCTGTGCTCGTCGCAGGACTTGCGCTGGCTGTCGATCCAGCCGTAGCACAGCGCGACCTGGAGGGCCTCCTCGATCGTGACCGAGACGAGCGCCGAGCGCCTCTTGGCGATCTTCAGCCAGACGCCGCCCTCCGCCTCGTGGTGCCCGGCCAGCCACGTCTCCCAGCCGGAGGCGTCCTCGAAGTGCATCACCGGGCGAGGGTGTCCAGGTAGTGCTGGTTGAACATCACGCCGAGGACGTTGCCGAACGGGTCGATCACCGAGGCGGTGACGAAGCCCTCGCCGTACTCGGTGAGCGGCGTGTACGGCTTGGCGCCCATGGCCAGCAGCCGGTCCAGCGCGGCCCGCACGTCGTCGACGTGCCAGTGGATCACCGCGCCGCCGGGTCCGGCGGTCGCGTCCTGCGGCGCGTAGGCGGAGTCGATGAGACCGAGTTCGGTCTGGTGGTCGCCGATGCGGAACTCGTAGTAGGCGGCGGGCAGGCCCCCGCCCGGCCGCTCGAAGTACGGGTCGATGCCCAGGAGTTCGACGTACCAGTCCTTGGCGGCCTCCAGGTCGTCGGCCCAGAAGTTGATGGTGCACGGTCCTCGCAACATGCGCTGCTCCCTTCCTCTTCTGGAAGGCTAGAGGCCATTGAGGAACGTACGGTTCCGCAATGGCTGGCAGGATGAAGCCATGTTGGAAACCTCGGTCCGGCTCCTCCGCCTGCTGTCCCTGTTGCAGTCGCGTCCCGACTGGCCGGGCCCCGAGCTGGCCGAACGGCTCGGCGTGACGACCCGTACGGTCCGCAACGACGTCGAGCGGCTGCGCATCCTCGGCTACCAGATCCACTCCACGACGGGGGCGGCCGGCGGTTACCGGCTCGGGGCGGGAGCGGCGCTGCCGCCGCTGATGCTGGACGACGAGGAGGCGGTGGCCGTGGCCGTCAGCCTGCACGCGGCGGCCGGCGGGTCCGTGACCGGCATCGAGGAGACCTCGCTGCGGGCGTTCACCAAGCTCCGGCAGATGCTCCCTCCCCGACTGCGGCGGCGCGTCGAGGCGGTGGGCGCGGCCACGGTGTCGGTGGCGGGTCGGGGCCCCACGGTCGACGCCGAGACGCTCGCGGCGATCGCCGCCGCCGTCCGCGACCACGAGGGCCTGCGGTTCGACTACGAGGGGCGCGACGGAACGACCGGCGCGCGCACGGCGGAGCCGCACCGGCTCGTCTACACCGGCCGCCGCTGGTACCTGCTGGCCTGGGACAACGCCCGCGAGGACTGGCGGACGTTCCGCGCCGACCGCATCCGGCTCCGCACGCCGAACGGCCCGCGCTTCACGCCGCGCCGTCCCCCCGAGGACGCCGGCACGCACGTCGTGCGCGGTGTCGGCTCGACCGCGTGGAAACATCAGGCCCGCATCCGCCTGCACGCTCCGGCGGCGCGGATCGCGGACGTCCTGCCGCCCGCCGCCGGCCTCCTGCATGACGACGGCGTGCTGGAGACGGGCGCCGACACCCTGCACGACCTGGCCGTCTTCCTCGGACGCCTGGACGTCCCGTTCACCGTGCTCGACCCGCCTGAGCTGCGCGAGCTGCTGCACAGCATG
The DNA here is from genome assembly GCF_009793335.1 of Actinomadura sp. J1-007. Taxonomy (GTDB): domain Bacteria; phylum Actinomycetota; class Actinomycetes; order Streptosporangiales; family Streptosporangiaceae; genus Spirillospora; species Spirillospora yumaensis. The sequence continues at coordinate 264,676 of NZ_WING01000003.1, forward strand.
GCCGCCCGCTTCGCGGAAGCCTGACTGCGCCGTTCCGCGCCGGGCCGCGCCCGCTCCTCCGCGTTCAGTCGAGGTCGCTCAGGTCGAGGCGGTCCAGCCGCTCGGGGTCGGCGAGGATGTCGATCTCGGCGATCCTGCCGTCGCGGATCGCGAAGGCCATGACCGAGACCAGGCGCCCGCCCTTGGCCGAGACGATCCCGGCGGCGCCGTTGACCAGGGCGTGGCGGGCGAGCGGAGCCGTCCGCGCGAACGTGAGCGCCTGCCGGGCCACCGCCTCCGCGCCGCGTGCGACGGTGGCCGGACGCAGGGGGCCGGTGTCGGCGCGCGCGACGACGTCGGGGTCGAGGACGGCGACCAGGGCGTCGAAGTCGCCGTCGCGGGCGGCGGCGAGGAACGCCTCGACCACCCGGCGCTGGCGGGCGAGGTCGGCGTCGGGGACGGGCGCCGCGCCCTGGACGCGGCGGCGGGCGCGGCTGGCGAGCTGCCGGACGGCGGCCGGGTTGCGGCCGACGATGGGCGCGATCTCGTCGAACGGCACGCCGAACAGGTCGTGCAGCACGAACGCGAGCCGTTCGGCCGGGCCCAGCGTCTCCAGGACGACCAGCAGCGCGAGCCCGACCGAGTCGGCCAGCAGCGCCTCCTGCTCGGGGTCCGCGCCGTCCGCGGCGCTGATGATCGGGTCGGGCATCCGCGCCTCCAGCGGGTCCTCGCGGCGCGAGGTGCGCGAACGGAGCATGTCCAGGCAGACCCGGCCGACGACGGTCGTGAGCCATCCGCCGAGGTTCCGCACGCCGCTGGTGTCCGAACGCTCCAGCTTGAACCACGCCTCCTGCACGGCGTCCTCGGCCTCGCTCAGCGAGCCGAGCATCCGGTAGGCGACGGCCCGCAGGTGCGTGCGGTGGGCCTCGAAGCGCTCGGCCAGGAATTCGGTCTCGGTCATCGGTCACATCCGTTCGTCTCGGTCCGTCAGTGCGGTGACGGATCGGACGCGGCCGTTGTGACAGGCGCCGCCGGCGCGGGCCCGTTCCGTTCCTCCCTTCCACGTGTCTTCGAGGAGTTGCGTCATGCGTGCATCCGGCTCACGGCCAGGCCCCCGCGCGGGCATCGGCCCCGGGCTGATCCTGGCCTTCCTGTGCGTGGGCCAGTTCATGGTCTTCATCGACGTCTCGATCGTGAACCTGGCGTTGCCGTCCATCCAGGACGGCCTCGGCATGTCCGACGTCAGCCTGAACTACATCGTCACGGCCTACTCGACCGTTCTCGGCGGGTTCCTGCTGCTCGGCGGGCGGCTCGCCGACCGGCTCGGGCGCAGGCGGGTGCTCCAGGCCGGCTTCGTGCTGTTCGCCGCGGCGTCCCTGGCGTCGGGGCTCGCGGAGAACGCCGCGACGCTGATCACCGCCCGCGGGTTCCAGGGGCTCGGGTCGTCCATGATCGCGCCGGCCGCGCTGTCGATCCTGACCGCCACGTTCGCCGAGGGCCCGGCGCGCAACAGGGCGCTCGGCGTCTGGGGCTCGCTGGCCGGGATCGCGTCGATCGCCGGCGTCATCCTCGGCGGGGTCCTCGCGGACGGGCCCGGCTGGGAGTGGATCTTCTGGATCAACGTGCCGATCGGGCTCGGGGTCGCGCTGCTGGCCCCGCGCGTCGTCCGGGACGGCCGGGGCGAGCCCGGGGACGCCGGGGCGCGGCGGCCGTTCGACGCGGCCGGGGCGGCGACGCTCACCGCCGCGCTGCTATTGCTGATCTTCACGCTCGGCGAGGCGACCCGGGTCGGCTGGGGAACGGTCCGCACGCTCGGGAGCCTGGCCGGCGTGGTGGCGCTGCTGGTGGTGTTCGTGCTCGTCGAGTCGCGGGCGAGCGCGCCGATGATGCCGCTCAAGGTGTTCCGGCTGAAGACGCTGCGGACCGCGAACATCTCCGCCGTGCTCGTCTTCGGCACGTTCGGCGCGCTGTTCTACTTCGCCAGCCTGTTCATGCAGGACGTCTACGGCTACTCGCCGCTGAAGGCCGGGTTCGCGTACGTGCCGCTGGCGGTGTCCGTGGCGGTCGGGTCGGGGCTCGCCTCCGCCCTGATCACCAAGGTCGCGGCGCGGCCGGTGCTGGTCGCCGGGCTCGCGGTCACGGTCGGGGGCCTGCTCATGCTGTGGCGGGCCCCGGCGGACGGCGGTTACGCGGTGCATCTGCTGCCGGCGTTCGTGGCGCTCGGGCTCGGGTGCGGCATGTGCTTCGTCACGTTGCAGATCGCGGCGTTCGTGGGGATCGGCGACGAGGAGGCCGGTCTCGGCGCCGGGCTGATCAACACCAGCCAGGAGGCGGGCGGCGCGCTCGGCCTCGCCGTGATCTCGACCATCGCCTACAACGGGATCGGCGGCGAACTCGCCCGGGCGGGCCTGGACCCGCTGGGCGTCCGCGACGTGCACGCGGCGGCGAACCACGACGCGTTCCTGTCGGCGGCCTGCTTCGGTTTCGCCGCGCTGCTGTTCGCGCTGTTCCTGATGCCGCGCGGGAAGTCGTCGATGACGTCCACTCCCCCGCCGGGCGTGTCGGCGTCAGGCCCCGAGGCCGCTCCGAGTCCCGCGCGGAAGTAGCCGGACGAACGAGACGTACGGGATGAAGGCCACCGGCAGGTCAGCGGCGGCCATGGAATCGGTCATGCGAGCCTCCTTCGCCGGAGAGGGGCGGCACGGAAGGATGGGAGCGCCTCTCCTCCCGTACGGTTCCGCGGTTCGCGGGGCGCCCGGCCGCCCCCGCTCGCTCCGGCTATGGGTGATCCGGGTTAAAGGGATGGTCAATAGGGATGTCCGGAACCCGGGAACCCGCGAGCATCCGAGCAGTGCCGGCGCGCACGGCGCCGGACACGCGCACACGGGGGTGGAGATGTCCGTAGTGTCCACGGACTGCACGGCCAAGATGAAACCGGTGGCCGAGTTCAGGCTGCCCGACCTGTCGCTGCCGTTCCCGGCGCCGCGGCCCCGCGGCGACGCGGGCGAGCTGCGGGACGGGCTGTGCCGGTGGGCGGAGGAGCAGGGACTGATCGGCCCGCGCGGCCGGACCCGCCTGATGACCTCGCGGCTGCTGGACCTCGGGCTCGGGCTCGCGTGCGGGGCGCGGGCGGAGCGGGCGCCGGTGCTGCTCGGCTGGTTCCTGTGGATGCTGCTGCTGGACGACCGGGTCGACGACGGACCGTGGGCGGACGGCGGGGTCATCGCCGGTTTCGCCGCGTCCGCGTCCGCGATCGTCCTGCCGGGACCGCGCCGGGACCGGCGCCTCCCGCAGGAGGATCCGATGTTGCGCACGCTGGCCGAGGACCTGTGGCCCCGCACGGCGGAGCTCGCGGACGAGCGCTGGCAGGCGCGGTTCGCCAGGTCGCTGGCGCGGCACCTGTCGGCTCTGTGCGCGCTGGTGGACCTGCGCGACGGCCGCGAGCTGGACGTGCCGGAGTACGTGGCGCTGCGGCGGGACCTGTTCGGCGCTGACGTCTTCTTCGACCTGTTCGAGGCGGTGGACGGGCTCGCGCTCGCCGACGAGGACCGTCCGCCGGCGCTGCGCGACGCCGCCGCCGACGTGATCGCCTGGACCAACGACGTCTATTCGGTGGAGAAGGACCTGGCGTTCCGCGAACGGGCCAACCTCGTGCTGCTGCTCCAGCGGGAGCGGTCCGGAACGTGGCAGGACGCGATCGACACCGCGCACGAGATGGTCGAGCGGCGCTTCCGGGACTTCCAGCAGGCGCGCGCGGCGCTGCCGTCCTGGGACGCGATGGTCTTCGCCGACCGGCTCCAGGCGGCGATGCGCTCCTCGCTGGACTGGCACCGCTCGGTGCGCCGCTACAACTTCCAGCACGCGGCCGGGCCCGGCGCGGGCGGCGGCGCGGTCGACACGCGGCGGACGCCGCCGAGCCTGCTGTGGCCGGAGTTCGAGCGCGACCCGTACCCGCTGTACCGCAGGCTGCGCGAGGAGTTCCCCGTCGTGCGGGACGAGCCGCTGGACGCCTGGCTCGTCAGCCGGTACGCCGACGTGCGGATCGCGCTGACCGACTCGCGGTTCACCTCGCGCAACTACGGCTGGCAGCTCGCGCCCATGTTCGGGCGGACGGTGCTCCAGATGGACGGCCGCGAGCACGCCGCGCACCGGGCGTTCCTCACGCCGGCGTTCCGGGGCAGGGCGCTCGCGCGGCTGACGGAGTCGATCGAGCGGTCCGCCGCCGCGCTCGCCGCGCCGCTCCGCGACCGGGACGAGGCGGACCTCGTGGCGGGGTTCTGCAACCGGTTCCCGATCTCCGTGGTGGTCACCGCGCTCGGGCTGCCCGCCGAGGACGCGCCGCTGTTCCAGGACTGGTACCGGGCGGGCTTCTCCTACCTCGGCAACTACCGGCAGGACCCGGCGACGCTCGCGCGGGGCCTCAGCTCCCGCGACGAGCTCTACGCCTACCTCGCCCCGTTCGTGCGCGAGCGGCGCGCCCGCCCGGCGGACGACCTGCTGTCGGTGCTGTGCGAGGCCGAGGTGGACGGCGCCCCGCTGCCCGACGAGATGATCATGGGGTTCTGCGGGACGCTGCTCGGCGCGGGCGGCGAGACCACCGACAAGTCGCTGTCGTCGCTGCTGCGCAGCCTGCTGGACGACCCCGAGCTGCTGGCGGCCGTACGGGACGAGCCGGGCCTCGCCACGCGGGCGTGGGCCGAGTCGCTGCGCCGCGACCCGCCGGTCCAGGTCGTCCTGCGGCAGACGGCCGGGACCGCGGAGCTGCCCTCGGGCCGGATCCCGGCGGGCGCGACGGTCGCGTGCCTGGTCGGGGCGGCCAACCGCGACCCCGAGCGGTTCTCCGACCCCGACCGGTTCGATCCGTTCCGGACCGACGGGGCGGTGGAGCGGGAGTTCACCGGCGCGGCGACGCACCTGGCGTTCGGCGCGGGCCGGCACTTCTGCCTCGGGGCGCGGCTCGCGCAGGCCGAGGTGGAGATCGGGGTGCGGGTGCTGCTGGAGACGCTCCCGACCCTCCGGTGGGCCCCGGATTTCGCCCCTCCGAAACGGGCCTCCTCACCCGGGCGCCCGCGCGGCTGCTGGTCGCCACGTCCTGAGGGCCCGCTCGCGGCGGCGGCCCGGCCCGCCGCCGCGCGGCGGTCAGTGGGGACGACGCTTCGAGCCTGGACGAAACGATCGCGGGCCACCCTGAGGCCATGGCTTCTGCGACGACGAAGACCCCCGTGGAGAACGGTTCCGCGGCCCCGGGCGCGGGACGGCGCGGCCTGACCCTGGCCGTGCTGTGCGCGGGCATGTTCCTGGTCCTGCTGGACGTGACCATCGTCAACGTCGCGCTGCCCGGCATCGGGGCCGCGCTCGGCACCGGCCTGCCCGGCCTCCAGGGCGTGGTGGACGGCTACGCCGTCGCGATCGCCGGGCTGCTGCTCGGCGGCGGCGCGCTCGGCGACCGGATCGGGCACCGCCGGATGGCGCTGGCCGGGCTCGGGCTGTTCGGCGCCGCCTCGCTCGGCTGCGGGCTCGCGCCCGGCCCGGAGGCCCTGATCGCGGCCCGGGTCGCGCAGGGGGCGGGCGCGGCGCTGCTGCTGCCCGGCAGCCTCGCGGTGATCACGGCGATCTATCCGGGCCGGGCCGAGCAGGCGCGGGCGCTCGGCGTGTGGGCGGGGGTCTCGTCCACCGCGCTGCCCGCCGGGCCGCTGCTCGGCGGCGTGCTGGTCGACTCGGCCGGCTGGCGGTGGATCTTCCTGCTGAACGTGCCGATCGTGGCCCTGGCCGTCGCGGGCGTGCTGGCGTTCGTCCACGAGCCCGCCCGTTCCGGAGCGTCCGGAACCACCGCGGCCCGCGCGGGCGGGGCAGCCGGGCGGCCGCCGCTGGACCGGGCCGGCATGGCCCTCGCGCCCCTCGCGCTCGGCTCGCTGGTCTGGACGGTGATCGCGGCGGGGCACGGCCAGCGCGGCACGGCCGTCGCCGCCGGGGCGGCCGCGGCCGTGGCGGCGGTGGCGCTGGTCGCCGCCGAACGGCGCGCCGCCGCGCCGCTGCTGCCCGGCGCGGTACTGCGCGCCCCGGCGTTCCTCGGCGCGAACGGCGTCGCGCTGATCATGAACCTGGTGACGAACGGCACGCTGTTCGTCCTGACGCTGCAACTCCAGCAGGTCGAGCACCGCTCCGCCCTCGCCGCGGGCGCGCTGCTGCTGCCGATGGCCGTGCCGCTGGCGCTGGTCGCGCCGGTGAGCGGACGGCTCGCCGCGCGCTTCGGCACGTCGGCGCCCATCGGCGCGGGCGTGGTGGTCGCCGGCGCGGGCGCGTTCGGGCTGCTCGCGGTCGGGCCGGACGGGTCGTACGCGGCGCTGCTGCCCGTCATGGTCGGGATCGGCGTCGGGGACGGGCTGATCGTCTCCGCGGTGGTCGCGGCCGCGATGCGGTCGGCCCCGCCGGGGCGGGCGGGCCTCGCCGGAGGGTTCAACAACACCGCCCGGCAGGTCGGGACCGCGCTCGGCGTCGCGGTGTACGGCGCGATCGCGGGCCCGGCGAGCCCGGCGGCGCGGACGCCCGCGTTCCACTCCGGCGTGCACGCGCTGGCGTGGGTGAGCGCGGGGCTGTGGGCGGCGGCGCTGGCGCTGACGGCCGGTAAATGGCTTGGCAGGTTCCCGGCCGTTCGTTAGAACGGTCGGCATGCTCCGCAAATACCCCCGGACCCGGCACATCGAGGGCTCCCGGCTCCAGCCGGGGGACCACGATCTCGCCAGCGTGCCGTTCCGCGAGATCGCCGGGCGGTACCTGGTCGTGGAGGAGAAGCTGGACGGCGCCAACGCCGGGATCAGCTTCTCCTCCGACGGCGGGCTGCGGTTGCAGAGCCGCGGGCACTTCCTGGCGGGCGGCCCGCGCGAGCGGCAGTTCGGGCCGCTGAAGGCGTGGGCCTCGTCCGTCCAGCACGTCCTGCGGGAACGGCTCGGCGACCGCTACGTGCTGTACGGGGAGTGGCTGTACGCCAAGCACACGATGTTCTACGACGCGCTCCCCCACTACTTCTGCGCGTTCGACGTCCTCGACCGGTCCGACGGGACGTTCCTGTCCACGGCCCGCCGCCGTGAGCTGCTGGACGGCGCGCCGGTCGTGTCGGTGCCGGTCCTGCACGAGGGGCCGCTCGCCGATCTCGCCGCGCTGACCGCGTTCGCCGGGCCGTCCACCTGCCGCACCGGCGCGTGGCGCGACGCGCTGCGCGAGGCGGCCGTCGCGGGCGGCGCCGACCCCGCGCGCGTCGCGGACGAGACCGACCGGTCCGACGACATGGAGGGCCTCTACATCAAGGTCGAGGAGGACGGGCGGACGGTCGGCCGCTGCAAGTGGGTGCGGCCGAGCTTCCTGACCGCGATCCTCGACTCGGGAACGCACTGGCAGGACCGTCCGATCGTCGCGAACGGCCTCGCCGACCCGGAGGTGCTGTATGCGGGTGTTCGCTGACCTGTGCCCGGCGCCGCCGCACTGGCAGGTGCCATGGCCGGAGATCCGCGAGGCGTTCGGCTGGGTGCGGAGCCTCAGCGGCGTGCCGCAGGACGCCGTCCACCACGCCGAGGGCGACGTCGAGGTGCACACGCGGATGGCGTGCGAGGCCCTCGCGTCGCTGCCGGAGTGGCGGGAGCGTCCCGCGAGCGAACGGGTCCGGCTGTTCGCGGCGGTCCTGATGCACGACGTCGCCAAGCCCTCCTGCACGCAGACCGACGCGGACGGGCGGATCACCGCGCGCGGCCACTCGCGGCGCGGCGACCTGATGGTGCGGCGGATCCTGTGGGAGCTCGGCGCCCCGGTCGCGTGGCGCGAGCACGTCGCGGCGCTGGTGCGGCACCACCAGGTGCCGTTCTGGGCGCTGGAACGGCCCGACCTGCGGCAGATCGCGTTCCGGGTGAGCCTGCTCGCCCGCAACGACGACCTGGCGCTGCTCGCCACCGCCGACATCCTCGGTCGCGTCTGCGGCGACACCGGGGAGATCCTCGACAACGTCGCGCTGTACGCGGAGTACTGCGCCGAGCAGCGCTGCCTCGACCGGCCGCGCGCGTTCCCGTCCGACCACGCCCGGTTCTGGTTCTTCCGCAAGCCTGACCGCGACCCCGACTACGCCGCCTACGACGACACGCGCCTGACCGTCACGGTGCTGTCGGGCCTGCCCGGTGTCGGCAAGGACCACTGGATCGCCGAGAACCGTCCCGGTCTGCCCGTCGTCAGCCTGGACCGGCTGCGCGCCTCGATGGGCGTCTCCCCCGCGGGCGACCAGCGGCCGGTGGCCGCCGCCGCGCACGCGCTGGCGCGCGAGCACCTGCGGGCGGGCCGCTCGTTCGTGTGGAACGCCACCAACGTGTCGCGGATGCTGCGCGAGCAGTGCACCGGCCCGATCGCCGACTACCGGGGACGCGTCGAGCTGGTGGCGCTGGAGGCGCCGCCGCGCGTCCTGCGGGAACGCAACCGGGCGCGCGAGGCGCCCGTCCCGGACGCGGTCGTCGACCGGCTCGTCCGCCGCTGGGAGACGCCCGACCCGACCGAGGGCCACCGGGTGCGCTGGCTCTCCACCGCCTGACCCTCGCGCGGCGCGGGTAGCGGCGACGGGCGTTCAGCAGGAGGTGACGGCCTTGCCGATGAACGCGGCCTGCCGTTCCCGCTCGCGCCGCCCCGCGACGAAGGGGAACGAGGCGAACCCGTGCGCCCCCTCCGCGACGATGTCGAGCTCGGCCGCGTTCCCGGCGGCCCGCCACCGCGCGGCCATGAACAGCGAGTCGTCCAGCAGCGGGTCCTCGGTGCCGACGACGAACCGCGCGGGCGGCAGGCCCCGCAGGTCCGCGTACAGCGGGGAGATCGCGGGATCGCGGCGTTCCTCCAGGCCCGTTCCCGGGAGGAACTGCTCGTAGAACCAGCGCATCGTCGCCGTCGGGATCACCAGCTTGTCGACGCCCGCGCGCTGGCTCGGCGTCATCGACAGGTCGAACACGCCGTAGGTGAACTGCGCGGCCCGGAACGCGCGCGCCCGTTCGCCCAGGCGCAGCAGCGTCAGGGCCGCCAGGTGCGCGCCCGCCGACTCCCCCGCGATCGCGAGCCGGTCGGTGCCGAACTCGGCCGCCGCGTTCTCGACGAGCCAGCGCGCGGCGTCCTCGCAGTCGTCGGGTCCGGCCGGGTGCGGATGCTCGGGCGCGAGCCGGTAGTCGACGCTCACGACGGCGACCGCCGCGGCCCGCGCGAGGTTCACCAGGTCGGGGTCCTGGCTGTCGGCCGTCCCGAGCGTCCAGCCGCCGCCGTGCAGGTGCAGCAGGACGCCGCGCGCCGCGCCGTACGGCGGCAGGACCCTCACCCGGACGTCGCCGTCGCGCCCGGGAACGGCCCGGTCGACGGCCTCGGGCAGGCGGACGGGGGCGGGGAAGACGCTCTCGCCGTTCTCGCGGGCGGCGCGGATCGCGGGGGCGTCGTCGGCCTCGTGCGGGAGGGGCGCGGCGGCCAGCGCCTCCGCGAGCAGCCCGTTGCCGCGCCGGGTCTCGTCCGCCACGTCCTGGTCGATGAGCAAGCCTGGGATCGCCATGGCTTCGAGCCTGGCACCGCGTCCCGGCCTTTTCGAGACCCAACGGCGAGGGCGCCCGGCCGTCACCAGTTGGCGGGGTCGGGAGGCGGGGGCAGCGCGTGGCCGGGCGGGTGGATGACGTAGACGACGCCGCCGCTCGCCGCGTGCCAGCATCGTTCGAACGGTTCGCGGGGGTAGACGCGGCGCACGCCGTGGTGGTCGGGAGCGGCGGGGTCGTTGACGATCACGTCGCCGTCCGGGGTGACACCGGTGATGACGAGAAGGTGACCGCCGGTGGCGTATCCGGCACCGGGCAGGTCGCCCCGGCCGAAGGCGAGCGAGGCGACGAGCGGGACGCCCGCGCGCAGCAGGACTTCGGCCTCGGGCAGGCCGCGGAGCCGGGTGACGAAGCCGTCCAACCCGAACCGGCCCGCGTAGGCGGTGTTGAACGGCCAGTTCCCCGTCCCGGCGAAAGCGTGGTCGTAGACGTGCCGGGCCGCGTGGTCCACGTCCGCGGCGGCACCGGACGGGCACCGCTCCTCGACGGGGTCCGGCCCGGCATTCCAGTAGGAGAGCACCATCGCCATGCAGGTAGGACTGCACCAAGCCGCGCCGCCGCCCCAGTGCGGGTGCCGGTGCGCGTACTGCGAACGCCTGGGCACCTCCAGCTCGATCCCGTCAAAGCCGTCGGGCCGTGTTGTACGGCGGCGATAGACGGCGGAGGCCATCGTCCCCTGGGTCAGCACGCGCGGACCGGACGACATCCCGGGCCTGCGGAAGAGGGTGAGACGGGTCTGGTAGGCGTGCCACGGCCTGCCGGGCGCCGCGACGAGCGTGTCCACCGCGACTCGCGCGTGCTCGTCGGCCTGCGCGGGCACCGAGGCGCGGCGTACGTCCCCGTCGCCGTACGCCCACCGGCCGAGCACGTACCAGGGGGTGGACGGGCACGTGCCGCGAAGCCCGATCTCGATCCAGGTGCCGGGCGGCGTGTCCGCCGTCCACGACAGGACCAGCTCGGTGGCGCCGAACGCGACGGCGGTCTCAGGGCCGACCCACCGGGCGTACTCCCATGCGCCGGAACGACCGGCCGGAGCGCCGAACCCCACACCGTCCCGCACCACCGCGCCCTGGACGGTGCCCGCGCCGAACGAGGCGCGGCGGAACGCGACGTTCACGGTTCGAGCCACACGTAGCCGGCGAAGTCGCCCGTCGGCCCTTCGCGCCGGTAGGAGAACAGCTCCGGCGACTCGTACGTGCAGCGCCGGTCGTGGCGGACGTCGGACACGCCCGCCGAACGGAGCTGGACCTCGATCGCGGCACGCAGGTCGACGGACGGGGTGCCTCGCCGGGTCGTGGCCCAGGCGCCCGGCGCGGCGGCGGCGGTCTCCTCGCGCAGGCGCGCGGGCACCTCGTAGCACAGCCCGCACACGGCGGGACCGACGAGCGCGGTGACGCGCGGCCGTTCGGCCCCGTGCGCGGTCATCAGCTCCAGCAGCCGCGGGACGATCCCCCCGGCGACGCCCGGCCGTCCCGCGTGGGCGGCGCCGACGACGCCGCCGACCGGATCGGCCAGCAGGACGGGCGCGCAGTCGGCCACCAGCACGGCCAGCGCCAGCGAGACGTCGGTGGTGCACACCCCGTCCACGGACGGCGCCTCCGCGGCGCACGGCGCGGAGACGTGCCGCACCTCCGTTCCGTGCGTCTGGCGCATGTAGACGACCCGGCCGCTCGCCAGCCCGAACGAGGCGGCGACCTTGGCCCGCGCGTCGCCGCGGACCCGCGCGGCCGTCTTCGGACCGAGCCGTTCGACCTCCTCCGGGGTGAGGCTGATCCCGGCGCGGCGGTCGGTGAACGCCGCGCGCGCCGCGCCGATGGCCAGCACGGACGGCCCGCCCACGGGCGGCTCAGGCACCGACGGCCTCCTCCCTGATGGCCCGGACGAGGTCGAGGAACCCGGTGTAGTTGGCGACGACCTCCAGCAGGCCCGGCGGCGCGGCGGCGCAGGCTTCGCGCAGCGAGGAGACGACCGTGAAGGCGATCCCGTTGAGGTCCAGCCGCACCGCGAGGTCCAGATGGCGCTCGCCCGCGACGAAGACCGCCGACCCGCGCAGGGCGGCGAAGTCCACGTCCCAGATCCAGGAGGTGTCCCGGCCGTCGAGCTGCCGGGCGTTCAGCACGAGCAGGACCGCCGCCGCGCCCCGCACCACGCAGAACGTCTCGGCCCAGCTCGCCGGGTTCTTGGCCAGCAGCAGCCGCACGCGCCGCCCGGCGACGTCGACGATCTCGTACCGTCCGGCGACGGAGCGGACGTCCCGCAGCCGTACCGAGCCGGCGGCGGGCGCGACGCCCAAGGACGCCGCCGTGGCGAGCGCCATGGCCGCGTTGGAGACGTTGATCCGGCCGGGCAGTGCGAGCCCGATCGCGGTGGCCTCGTCCGTCCTGCCGGAGACGAGCCGGTCGCCGACCAGCGCCCAGTCGGGGCGGGGCGTTCCAGGCCGCAGCCGTCGCAGCGCCAGGCGCCGCCGGGCGGGTGGTCGAGCAGCCCCCGGCACGCCGGGCACCATCGCGAGTCCCGCTCCCACCTGCCCTCGACCGCGACCCACACCACGTGCCGGGCGGCGGACGCGGCCCAGCAGACCTGGGCGTCGTTGCAGTTGGCGACCACGGTCGTCCGCGGCGCCCGGCCGAGGGCCTCCCGCCAGCGCTTGGCGATCAGGAACGTCTCGGGGCTGCGGTCGAGCTGGTCCCTGCTCAGGTTGAGCAGGACCACGGTGTCGGCCCGGGTCTCGTCCCGCAGGCCAGGCAGGTAGCGTTCGTCCACCTCCAGCACGCTGTAGCGGGCGGTGCGACCGCGGCCCGCGAGCGCGTTGACGATGCCGGCGGGCATGTTGGCGCCCGTGGCGTTGCTGACGGCGCCGCCCTCCCCCGCCAGGATCGCGGCGATGAGGCGCGTGGTGGTGGTCTTGCCGTTCGTCCCGCTGACGAGTACGACGTGCAGCGGTCCGGTGAGTTCCCGGAGCGCGTTGGGTGCGAGCGCCAGGGCCGTCCTGCCGAGGACGGTCCCGGCCCCGGCGCGGGAGGTCTTGCGGTAGAGGTAGCTCGCCATGGTCCCGGTCAGCAACGCGAGCTGGGTCCGAACGCTGAGTCGCGGCATCCTCTGGCTCTCCATCGCGGGCCCGCGCTAGGTCGCCTGCTTCTGCGGCGCCCGCGTGGTCGCGGGCGTGGTGGGCTGGAGGAACAGCCTGCCGAGCAGGACGATCGGGGCCGCCATGGCCAGGCAGATCACCACCGCCGCCCAGGGCAGGCCCGCGAGCACCACGGTGCCGCCGACGACCGCGCCGAGCAGCATGCACGCGTCCGTCAGGGGCAGCAGCATCGCGTAGTAGCGGCCGGAGAAGGAGTCGGGCAACCGGATCTGGACCTCCGCGAAGAACACGACCGTCGCGGCCGACTCCAGGACCCCGGCGACCACCATGAGGGCGCAGGCGGACGCGAAGCCCGGCGTGAACGGCAGCAGGAGCCAGCACACCCCTTCGAGGATGTTGCCGATGAAGTAGAGCCGGTTCGGCTGGATCCGTTTCAGCCGGGGGCGGCGATGCTCCCGAGGATCCCGCCGAACGCCATGGCCGCCATCAGGTAGCCGAGGGCGCCGTGCAGGGAGGGGAAATGCCTGATCGAGTACTCCGACAGGAAGATCCGGCCGACCCCGAGCGCGAAGACGTAGGTGAACCCCGTGATGGTGAGGGCGCTCAGCGTGCCGTCCACCCGTACGACCTCCGCGAGGCTGCGGGCGTTGTCGGTGAACAGCCGTCCGACGATCCCCCGCAGCGACAGCAGGCCGGCCCCCGAGGCGCGGGCGGCGGGTTCGGGCGCGGAGGAACGGGGCATCCGGCCGAGGCCGAGGAGCGGCACGCACGCCAGCACGGTGAGCAGCCCGCCGCCGTAGAACAGCCAGTCCAGATCGCCGACGACCAGGAGCGGCCCGACCATCGCGGGACCGAGGACGTCGGGGACGCGCTCGGCGGTGACGATCGAGGCGTTGCCGTCCATCTCCCGCCCCTCGGGGATCAGCCAGCTCCGCAGGGCCATCCGGGCGGGGCCGGTGAACATCGAGGTCAGCCCGAGCGCCACGGCCAGCACGCAGAGCTGCCACAGCGCCGAGGTGAGCGGCATGAGCACGGTGAACGCCGCGGACGCCAGCGACGCGACGATGGCGATCCGCCGCGGGTCCCGCGCGTCGATGTACCCGCCGACCGAGGGCCCGAGCAGGAAGTTCGGCAGGATCCGCAGGCCGATCACCAGCCCCAGTCCGAGCCCGGTGCCGTACTCGTGCAGGATCAGCAGCGGCAGGCCGACCAGGACCAGGCCGGTGCCGAGGCCCAGGATGAAGATCGACCCGGCCAGCCTGGTGATCGGAGCGGTGGCCCGGGAGAGCACCGCGCTCACCGGCCCGCCCCGGCGGCGCGGACGTCGTGCGGCGTCGTGCCCGCGCGCGGCACGGCATCGGGGTCGTCCAGGACGAACCGTCCGGCCCCGTCCGGCCGGAACCCGGCCCGCACGAAGACGTCGCGCGCGGGGGTGTTGCGGGGGGTCTCGACGAGAAGGCCGACCGTTCCCCGGCGGACGAGTCCGGCCGCCTCCAATGCCGCCGCGAGGAAGACGGGGCCGACGTCGAGGCCGATCACCCGGCAGCTCACCGCCAGGGCCGAGACGGTGCTCCCGTCGAGCACGCAGGCGCACGCCAGCCCGTAGTCGGCGAACCGGTCCCGGACCCATCCCGCGTACAGGCGGCAGCCGCGCTCGACCATCGCGAGCAGGTCCTGCTCGTCGGCCCTCAGGCCGGTGGTGGTGAACTGCGTCGTACGCGACAGCAGCTCGGCGATCCGGGCGAGGCCGCGATCGGGCGGCGCACCGACCTCCAGCACCACCCGCAGGTCGGTCAGGAAGTCGGCGGGGCTCGCCGCGCCGGCGCGGTCCTCCCGGTCGAGCATCGCCCGCGTCGTCTCGGTGCGGGTCCTCGCCTCCGTGGTGGCCGCGCGCGGCTCGCACCCCGGCATGGCGAGGAGCCGCGCGCGGAACTCGTGCACGGGCGCGTCGAGGATCTGGACTCCCGGCAGGTTGCGGCGGACCTCGGCACGTTCCACCGGGTGGTCGTCGAGGAAGAGGACCTGGTCGGGGTGAGGCCGAGGCGGGCGCACAGGGTCCGCAGGTTCTCCGACTTGGCGTCCCAGTTGATCTGATGCGTCACGAAGTCCTCCGGTCGCAGGGCGAGCGGGTGCGCCAGCTTCTCCCACGCCCGCGTCGTCGCGTCCCGGTCGCCCTTGCTGCACGTGCTCAGCAGGATCCCGCGCTCCTTGAGGAGGCGGAGCGCCTGGTGGAGGCCGAGACGCATCCAGCGGTCCGTTCCGTCGGAGTCCAGCCACTCGGGGCCGTCGTCGGCCAGGACGCCGGGCCACAGCGTGCCGTCCAGGTCCACGGCGACGCACTTGACCCTGCCGATGCCGCGGTGGATCTCCCAGCAGGCGAGGTACTCCTCGGCGAGCGCGCGGCCCAGCGCCGGCAACTGGTGCACCTCGCCGATCTCCGGATCGACCATTCCGCCGTGGTGCGCGAAAGGGAAGACCGTGTCGTCGAACAGGCGCGCGGCGCCGGCGCGGACGGCGAGGCGCTCCTCGTCCACGACCATGACGCGGCCGGACTCCGCGCCCGCCGCGAGCGCGTCGATATGGCAGTTGACCTCGGCGACGATCTGCCGGAAGTTGACCGGCTCCCGGTAATCGAGGCGGCCGAACGGGGAAAATGCGGGTGGGGCCAGGTTGTGCACGAGCGCCAAGCGCCCCGCCGCCACCGCGTCGAGTTCGCCAATTCTTCCGGCGATGGAACGTTTGAGCGCTTCAAGTCGCCGTTTCCGCACTTCGTGCGGCACCAGCGCACCGTGGTCCCACAGGCGCGACAGATATAGCTCACCAGGGAACTGCAAGACGACGATATCCGGATCGCAGGCGGCGACGTCCTGCTCCAACGCGCCCGGACCGGCGGGCCAGCGGTGCGTCACCTGCACGTCGATTCTCCGGCGCAGCCCGGCCCGTACGAGGCTCTCGGCCGTGAACTGCCCGACACATCCTCCGACGATGAGCATCGACAAAGACGAAAGCGGCGGGCCGTTTGCGAAATCGTCCACTCCGACCGGGTCGGACTGCCAGTACGGCCGTTCCGTCCATCCCTCTGGCCCCGGGCCCGCGAGCGGCTCCGGCGCCTCGGCCGCGCCGGCGAGCCCGGCCACGGCCCGCTCCGCGAGCGCGCCGTCGTCCTCGCTCGCGAGCATCCCCCGCGAGGCGAGAAGCGCCAGTACAGCGGGCATGTCGACGCCGTCGCGGCCGGCGCCGCCGCCCGCCGCGCGGGGCGCGCCGTCCTCGCCGAGCGCCTTCAGCGCCTCGGCGACCTGGTTCGTCACCACGATGCGCCGACCGGTGACCACATTTGTCAAAAGCGCACAGTCCGCGGCCTGAATGATCTTGGTGTGGGTGCTGAGCCGGGGCGGGTTCGGGCTGCTGTACGACCAGGCGGGAGGCTTGTCGGAATCACTGGCCACGACTCAGCACAGTAGCAACGCGAACTAAGGAAATCATGTGATGTAGATCACATTGCATTCTTTCGCGGCGATATTCATATTGGGACCTTGTGCGCGTACCGGCGCGGATTGGAAGCGCCGCCTGCGCGCCGCCACGGAGAGACGGCCACCTCAGCGGCGGTCGCTGAACCGAGCAGCGGCCGATGAACGCCGTCGGCGGGAGTGTGCATGAAAGCGACCATGCCATCGGACGAGGTAACGGAAATCTCCCTTGACGCCGCGCGGACATTGGCCGGCCATCGCAATCGCCTGGTGGACACGCTGACCGGGATAGCGACGGCGGACGCGGCGACCGACGAGGTCCACCGCTCCATCGCCACTCTCGCGGGAGCGCGCTGGGAACTGCGCGCCCAGGATCCGATGCGGCTCGACCGGGTCGTCGTCTTCCTGCCTTCCAACAATGTCCTCTACTCCTACGTCCTCTTCGGGCTTATCCCGGCCCTCTATGCCGAGCAGGTCATTCTCCGGCCGTCCACGCGCAGCATGGCCGCCGCCGAAGCGGTCCACCGGGAGATGACCGAACTGCTGCCGCGAGGGCTCACCCGCCGGGTCGCCCTGCTCCCCACCACGCAGGTGCGCATGGTCGAGCTGGCGAGGGACGCGGACATCGTCGCCTTCACCGGCCAGTACCAGAACGGCCTGTCCATCGCGGACCGGATCGGCGGCCGGCCGCGGATGCTGCTGTTCGGATCCGGGCCGAACCCCGTCGTCGTCGGCCCGGCCGCCGACCCCGCCGTCGCCGCCAAGGACGTCCTGCGGGCGCGCCTCTACAACTCCGGCCAGGACTGCCTGTGCCCGGACCTGATCTTCGCCCACGCGAGCGTCGCCGAACGGCTGGCCGACGAGATCGCCGCGGTCCTGGCCGACACGCGCGTGGGAGAGCGCGCCGACCCGCGCACCACGGTCGCGCCCCTGGTGTACCCCGACGCCGTGGAGACCGCCGCCGGCTTCCTGCGCGAGCACCGCGCCCGCGTCCGCCACGGCGGCGCGGTGGAGGCCGAGGCGGGGGTGGTGGAGCCGACGGTCCTGATGTTCGAGCAGGACGCCGAGGTCCATCCGCCCGAGCTGTTCTCCCCCGTGTTCCCGATCGTCCCGTACGGCGACGCGAGCGTGATCACCCGCTGGGCCGAGGACGCGCGCGAGGTCCAGCGCGGGATGTACCTGTCCAACTACGGCGAGCCCGCCCTGCCGCACGACGTCGTCGGCTCCGCGGTCGTGTGCCGCGACGCGACGGCGTTCGACGTCGAGGACGGCAACCGGCCGTTCGGCGGCCACGGCGTGGCGGCGAGCAGCGTCCACCAGGACGGCCGCGTGTGGACCGGTCCGCTGCTGCTCTCCGAGCAGGCCGCGCGGCTGGCCCGGCGCCCCGCCGCGGAGGCGCGCCACGCGAGTCCGCCGCGCGCCTCCAGCGCCGTCACGGCGGGCGGCCCGCGCTCATCTGGACCACCGGGGCCGGTGGGACCACCGGGGACGGCCGCGGGATCGGCGGTCGGCACGTCCGGCGGAAGGGGCGCCGGCGGTGGCTGATCTCTGGACGGCGGTCGCGGAGACGTTCGCCGACGCGGGCGCCGCCGCGGTCTTCGGGCTGCCGCGCGACGAGCGCGGGCTGCTCGACGCCGCCGCCGTGCTCGGACGGCCCCGGGCGTTCGCGGTGCGCGACCAGCGTTCGGGAGCGTGCCAGGCCATCGGGTACGCGCAGGCCGCCGGACGGCCCGTGGTGATCGAGCTCTCGTCCGGCCCCGCGTTCCTCAACGCGCTCGTCGGCGTGTCCGAGGCCGCGTCGGTCGGGGCCCCGATCGTGGTGGTGACCACCCGGACGCCGAACGAGGGCATCGCCCGGGGAGGGTTCCAGGAGCTCGACCAGCTCGGCGTCGCCGGGCCCGTCGTCGGCTGGAGCTACCGGGTCGAGCGAGCGGACCGGCTGGCCTGGGCGGTCCGGAGGGCGACCGCCCTCGCGGCCCGGTGCCGCCCGTCGGTGTCCCTGCTGGAGATCACCGACGAGCTGGCCGGCGCCGACATCCCGCCGTCCCCGCGCGACCCCGGTCCGCCGCCCGGCTGCGTGCCGTTCGACGACGACCTCGACCGCGCCGTACGGCTGATGCGGGGCGCCCGCAGGCCGCTGATCGTGGCGGGCGGCGGCGCGCGGTCGGCCGGACGCGAGCTGGAACGGCTCGCGGAGGTCTGGGACGCCGCGCTCGCCACGACGGCGTCCGGCCGGGGCGGCGTGGACGAGAACCACCCCCTGTCCTGCGGCCTCGTCGGCCTGTACGCGACGCCGCCGCTGGACGAGGTGCTGAACGACGCCGACGTGGTCCTCGCCGTCGGAACGCGCTGGGAGGAGACCGCGACGATGGACTGGCCCGGCCTCGCCGGCGCGTCCGTCGTCCACGTGGATCGCGACGTCACCGCCTTCGACCGTTCGGTGCCCGCCGACGTGGCCCTCCTCGGAGACGCCGCCGCGACCGTCCGGGCCCTGCTGGCGCGCATGCCCGAGCCGGAGCCGCTCGCCGATCCACAGGGCGGCAGGGCGTGGCGGGAAACGGTGGCCGTCGCGCGCGAGAAGGCCCGCCAGAACTGCGAGGTGGACTTCCAGAGCAGCCCTACCGGCGCGGCGCTGCGGCGCGTGGCCGAACGCCTGGGAGAGTCGTTCGTCCTCGCCCAGGACAACGGGCTCCACGACATCTGGGGCTACCACTTCCCGCTCGTCCGGATCGGCCCGGCGAGCACGGCCATCACGCCCGGCGAGCAGACGATGATGGGCTTCGGGCTGGGTGCCGCGGTCGGCGCCGCCTTGGCCGAGCCCGAACGGCCGGTGCTCGCGACATGCGGCGACGGCGCGTTCTCCATGGGCCTTCCGGCGCTGTTCACCGCGGCGGAGCACGGCTGCCGGCTGGTCGTGCTCGTCTTCGACGACGAGGGGTTCGGGTGGCCCCGGGCCGTGCGCCGGCACGAGGGCGGGGAGCAGAGCCTCACCCGCTTCCCCACCCCGCTTCCCGTCGTGGAGCTGGCCCGCGCGCACGGCGCCCTCGCGCGGACCGTGCGTTCCGCGGCCGAACTCGACGCGTACCTGGACGAGGCGCTCCCGCTCGTCCGCGCGGGCACCGCCGCCGTGGTGCACGTCCCCACCTTCGACACCGACGTCCCGCCCGGTGTCGAACGCCACTTCGCCGAGGCAAGGAGGAACGGTGACGCAAACTGAGATCGTCCAGGAACTCGCCCGCATCGTGCACGAGGTCGCGGAGGTGGACCTCGGCGACGCGACCCCGGAGGCGTCGCTCACCGAGGACCTCCTCGTGGACTCCCTGTCCGTCGTGGAGATCTACCTGACGGCGGAGGACACGTTCGGCGTGCGGATCCCTGAGGAGGACCTCACCAGGTTCCGCACGCTCGGCGACGCGGCCGACTACATCGGCCACGCCCTCGCCGGATGACGGACGGCGCGTGATGGGGCCGCGAGCACGCACCGCACCGTTGACCTGGGGGCAGCTCAGCCCGTGGCGCCTCGACGCCGCCAACGCGGTCGCCGCTCCCGAACTGCTGAACCGCAACAACCTGAGCTACCACTGGTCCCTGCCCGAGCCCGTGACCGAGCGGGCGTGCCTTCGCGCGATCGAGCGCCTGACCGCCAGGCACGAGGCGCTGCGCACCAGCTACCCGACCTCGGCCTCGACCGGCGAGCCGTACCAGTCGATCCAGGACGAGGCGGGCCGTGCGTCGAGGTCGCCGACGGGAAGGCGCTGGTCGCGGAGTTCGGGTCCGTGGCGGCCTACGTGGAACGGACCGGTGAGCTGCCGTTCGACATCGGCGCGCGTCCGCCGGTGCGGTTCACGGTGGTGCGCGCGGACGACGGCCGCGTGCGGGAGCTCTGCTTCTTCGTCCACCACATCGTGGTGGACGACTGGGGCGTCCAGTTCCTCTGGGACGACCTCACCTCGCTCCTGGCCTCCGACGCCGCGGCGCGGACGCGCGGCAACGCGCGGCGTGTCGAGCAGCCGAGCGACAGGGCGCGGTACGAGTCGTCCGCCGAGGGCGGCGCGCGCAACGCCCGGAGCCTGCGGCACTGGGACGCGACGCTGGAACGCTGCCCGCCGACGCCGCTGCCGTTCTGCCGCGTGCCGTTCCCCGAGGGCGAGAACTGCACGGCGGAGCTCACCTCGCACGTCCTCGGGCCCGCGCTCGCGCGGCTGTCGCGGCGCGCCCGGGTGCCCGAGTCCCACCTGTGCCTCGCGCTCACGGCCCTGCTCTACACCGCGTACACGCGTACGAGCGGGTGCGTGGTGCACTGCCTGGTCTCCAACCGGTTCACCGCGCCGCCCTCGGCGTCGTGCGCGTTCCAGATCGTCCCGGTCGCGCTGGAACCCGGCGCGGCGGGCGACCTGCGGGAGCTGCTGGAGCGCACGCGCGACGAGGCGAGGGCGCTGATGCTGCACGGCCGCTACGACCTCATCGAACGGCTCGCGCTGGTGCTCCGCAAGCAGGCGGAGACGTCGCGCAACCTGTTCCATCGCGTGGAGTTCAACTACGTGGTGCCCAGCCGCAACACCGCGGGCCCGCCCGGCGTCCCCAAGGCCGAACGCGGCGCCACGCCCCGGCGCGCCGCCGAGGCGGCACCGGCGACGCGTTTCCGCTGGGCGCTCAGCCAGGAGGACCCGCTACCGGACCTGTTCAGCATCCGATTCGTCAACCACAAGGCCGAGGGCGTCGTCGACGTCCGCCTCGGCACCAACACCGCCGTCGCCGACCGGACGCGATGCCGCGAGCTGCTCGACTGGCTGGAGACGGCGGTCCTCGACCTCGCCTCGGGCACGCGGAGCCTCGACGCCGCCGGTCTCGCCTCGTTGAGCGAAAGCGTCCCGCGCATCGAACTGCCGCCGGACGCCGTTCCCGCCCGCTACCAGGGCCGCCCGGTCGATCTGGCGGCGGTCGGGCGCGGCCTGGCCTCCGCCGCGCCGTCCGCGTCCGCGATCGAGGTCCTGTGCGACCGCGCGCCGTCCGGCGAGGAACGGCTCGTCGCCTGCCTGGCGGACGATCCGGACGAGGCCGCGGTACGCGCCGTACGCCGCGGGATGCTGGCGGCGATGGAGGCCGACCCGTCGGTCGTCATGCCCGACCGCTTCATCGTGCGCCGCCGCCCGCCGCGGGACCCGGGACGGCTGGACGCCTGGACGGCGGCGGACCGCGAGGGCGACAGCGGCGAGGGCGACGGCCGCGACCGGTATGACGGCACGGGCCGGACGGGCCCGCCGCGGCCTGCCCGCACGGCCGCCGAACGAGCCCTCTCCGACGCGGTCGCGCAGGGCTGCGGCGAGACCGCCGTGGACCTCGCCCGTTCTTACCCGGAGTGCTCCGGCGACCTCGGGAAGGCGGGCGAGGTCGTACGGCTGGTGCGCGAGCGGGGGTTCACCGGCCTCACCCATCTCGATCTCGCCACGCTCACGCCCCTCGCCGAGCTGGCCGCGGCCATGCGCCGCATCTGACCCCGGCCTCCCAAGGAGTCACCGATGGCACGAACGCCTCCGTCGCGCGAGACGCGCTCCGCCCACCTGGCCAAGGTGCTGTGCGAGTCGGTCCGCGCCCAGCGGTTCGAGGAGATCATCGACTTCGGGCCGGACGAGATCGAGCATCCGGTCAAGGGCGAGCGGATCCGCACCATGCCCTACCTCGATCTCGCCGTCATCGAACTCGGCGCCGACGACCGGCCCGTGGCCGCCGCCAACGCCCTGCTCTCCCCGGACTACCCCGACCCGGTCGCCGTGGAGATCGACGACGACTGGGGCACGTCCTCGGTCCGGTGGAAGCGGTGGGACGGCCGGGCGTGGGAGACGGCCGACTGCGGGACCGAGGACGCCGAAGGCGGCAGCGCGGACGGCCCGTACCGCTTCATGTCGCCCTATCCCGCCTGCCTGCACAAGCTGATGGTCGCCTTCCGCGTGCTGCGCCTCGTCGACGAGGGCGTCCTCGACCTCGACGCGAGCCACACCTACGAGCCCGAGGAGGACGACCGGCCGCCCGGCTCCTGCCGGCCCGGCACGCGCACGCTCCGCGACTGGCTGGACCGCATGATCTCCATCTCCGAGAACCAGGCGGGCTGCGCGCTGATCAAGCTGCTGCACGACCGCGGCGAGATCGACGCCATGCACGCCGAACTCGCCGGCCTCGGGCTGCGGACGCTGCGGCTCGACGGCACCAACCCGCGCAGCGGAGGGCGGTGGCGGCCGGGCCGGGTCACCATGACGGCGCTGGACACCGCCCGGCTGCTGACGATCGTCAACGGGGCCCGCGGGACGCTGTGGCACACGGCCTCCGGCGCGCCCGTGGACGGCGGGCTGCTGTCGGCGGACTCCCGCGCGTTCCTCGTCGGGCTGCTCCTGGACCAGGGGTACAACGAGGTGCTGTCCACGGCGAACTGGGGCAGGGCCGACTATCCCGCACCGGGCATCCCGCACGCCGTGTCGTCCCGCTGGGTCGATCCGGCGGACGGCACGGTGACCATGCCGGACCTCGCCTACGGACGGGACGTGCGCCCCTGGCAGGGGGCCGCGGAGGTCACGTTCGCCCACAAGATCGGCCAGACGTTCAACAGCGGAGCCGACGCCGGGATCGTCAGGTCGCTGCCGGGCAGCCCGTGGCGGCGCTACGTCGTGGTCGCGCTCTCGAACCTCGGCATCAGGTTCGCCGATCCCAGGTTCGCCGGGTTCACGAGGCTGCCGGCGTCCTACCCCGGGCAGGTGCAGTTCACCGAGAAGCTCGCGGGGCTGGGCCGGGCCATCGACGACGCCCTGGCGGCCATGAATGGCAGGTAGGACCGGGGTGGACGGCACGGACCGGACGAGCGGCGAGGCCGAGGCTGGGGCCGCTACGGTCTGGGGCGGGCGCGAGTACGAGCGGATCCGGGCGTTCCTCGACTCCGAGCAGCGGGCGACACCGTACCTCGTGACCGATCCGGCGATCGCCGCGGACCGGTTCCGGCGCATCGGCGACGCGTTCCCCGGGGCGCGGGTGTACTACGCGGTGAAGGCCAATCCCGAACGCGCGGTGCTCGAAGAGCTCGCGGACCTCGGCGCGTCGTTCGACGTGGCGAGCCCGGCCGAGGTGCGCGCGTGCCTGGCCGCGGGAGCGCCCGCGTCCGCGCTCTGCTACGGCAGCACCATCAAGAAGCCCGCCGACATCGGCTTCGCGCACGAGCTCGGAGTACGGCTGTTCGCCTTCGACAGCCCCGGCGAGCTGGACAAGATCGCACGGAACGCGCCGGGGGCGTCGGTCTTCTGCCGGCTCCTCGTCGACAACGCCGGCGCGCAGTGGCCGCTCGGCCGCAAGTTCGGCTGCTCGCCGGAGACGGCGGTGGAGATCCTGGACGAGGGCCGACGACGCGGCCTGCGCCCCGTCGGCGTGTCGTTCCACGTCGGCTCGCAGCAGCTCGATCCGTGCAGTTGGGACCGCGGGATCCAGCTCGCCGCGCAGACGTTCCGCGCGTCCGCCCGGCGCGGGCTGCGGCTGGAACTGCTCAACCTGGGCGGCGGCTTCCCGGCCCGCTACACCGCCCCGGTGCCGCCGATCGAGCACTACGCGGACCGCGTCCACGACTCGCTGCGGCGGCACTTCGGCGGCCGGGTCCCCGCGCTGATGCTGGAACCGGGGCGTTCGGTCACCGCGGAGGCCGGGGTCATCCGCTCGCAGGTGGTGCTCGTGACGCACCGGGCCCACGGCGACGGGCGCCGCTGGGTGTACCTCGACATCGGCAGGTTCGGCGGCCTGGCCGAGACGGAGGGCGAGGCGATCCGGTACCCGCTGGTGACCGGGCACGACGGCCGCCCGGCCGGGCCGGTGGTGATCGCCGGACCGACCTGCGACAGCGCCGACGTGCTCTACGACACGGCCGGTTACCGCCTGCCGTTGAGCCTCGCGGACGGCGACCACGTGGACATCCTGTCGGCCGGCGCGTACACCGCCACATACGCGTCGTCGGGGTTCAACGGATTCCCGCCGTTGAGGACGTACACGCTCGAACGGCCGGTGGCTCCGCACGCGAGCACGCCCCGACAGAGGTACGCCGCACCATGAACGCCACGCCCGGATGCCGCCGTCACCCACAGCGGGCCGCGACCGACGCCCCGCCGTCAGAGCCGACCTCGGCGCGACCCGCGCACCAGCCGCCCCCGATCTCGGCGCCGCCCACAGCTCGGCCGTGCCCGGTCGCAGCGCCGCCTGCGGCTCAGCCCTGCCCGGTCGCGGCGCGGCCTGCGGCTGAGCCGAGCCCGGTCTGGACGCGGTCTGCGGTTCAGCTCTGCCCGGTCTCGGCCCGGCGCGCGGCTCAGTCCTGCTCGGTCGCGGCGCGGCCTGCGGTTCAGCCCTGCCCGATCTGGACGTGGGCTGCGGTTCAGCCGTGCCCGGTCTCGGCCCGGCGCGCGGTTCAGCCCTACCCGGTTGTGCCGCCGGGGGGCGCGGTCGTCAGGGAGGCCGGGACCTCTCGGCAGCGGTCCATCAGGTGGTCGACGGCCGCTGATCCGAAGCCGATCTCGCGGAGGCGGCGCCGCGCCAGCCGCCTGAGCCGTTCCGCGGTCTGCTCGGCTCCCGCCGCGCCGCCGCCGTTCCGCCTCGGCGGAACGTCCCGCCGCTGCGGGGCTTCCCGGTCGCCGCCGGTCGCCGCGAAATCGATGTGGACGGCCAGCGGGAGCATCTCCTCCAGGAGGTCGAACATCTCGTCGTGATATCCGTCGGCGAGCCCTCGTCGAAGCGCGTGCATTCCGTAGCCGACATGGCGTGCCTCGTCGCGGAGCATCGCCGTGAATCCCGTTTTTATGCCTTGGAGAAAGGAGACGCGCCCGAGCCCTTGAACGAGCGTGCGCTGACCGTCCAGCGCGAGGAGGCCCTCGGTCACGAAATGGAAGACGGTGACCGCTCGGAGCCATCGCGCGTGGTCGCCGGGATTGCGCGACAGTTCCTTGACTATCTCTGCCTCGACAATGCTGATCTGGCGATAGGCGGGCGGCAGGTCGGACCATGCCGTGGGCAGTTGGGCGGCGAGTCCCCCGCTCTTGCCGAGCACCTCATCGGCAATTCTCGCCATCATCGCGGTATGCCGTGACTCGTCCGCGACCTGCGTTCCCAGGAAGAGCAGGTCGTGCTCGCCCGGACAGGACGCGAGGATGGGTCCTAGCAGCTCAAGGCCGGTGTACTCGCCGACGACGAAGGTGTGCATGACGCGCGTGAGCCGGTCGCGCAGGACTCGCGGCATACGGTGCGCCCATTCCTCGCCGTCGGGTCCGAGTTCGACCTCTTCGGCGGACCACTGCTGCCGTTCCCAACGGCGGTAAAGGCCGCGGGCGTCGGGCCTTCCGGCCAGCACGGCGTCCGCGTGCCCGGCGATTTCCCCGAGGGGGACGCCCGGCATCTCATCGAGTTCGGCCTCGTCGAGCAGGAAGGCACTCCATCGCCCCATGAGAACTCCTTCTCGGTATGGACCCATGGTAACCCGCGAGTTATGATCCGAGGAAGCGAGTTCGTCCCGAAAACGTCCGGTGAACAGCGGAGGACGGATGGCCGCACCATCGGCTGTTTTGGCGAAAGAATCCATCGAGGTCGTTCGCGAAGGGGGCGCGCGCGGCGAGCGCGGACTGGTCGCCGCGCTCGCCGCGGAATTGGCCGGGCTGCTCGAAAGGCACCTGCACGACTGCGGCGCCGAGCCCGCCCGCACGCCGGTCGCCATGGTCGTGGGCGCCTACGTGCGGTCGCGCGTCGAGTCGTTCCTCACGGCCGCCGAGGCGCGCGGCGCGCGAATGCTGCCGTCCACGTCGCTCGGGCTCGAACCCGTGCGGCTCCTCCAGCCCTTCGTCGAACGCACCGGATGGCACGGCCCCTGCTACGCCATCTGCACGCCCGGCGCCGACACGCGCCAAGCGGAGCGGTGGGCCGCCGCCGCGGGACGTCCCGCCCTGGTCGTGACCGTAAGCCCCGAGCCCGGCCGGTTCGTCCTGGACGTCACGCTGGTCGGGCCGGCATGACGGCGCGGTACGGGCCCCTGACGATCGACCGGGAACCGGTGGACGCGGCGACGCTGCGGCGTCTCGCCGACGACGCCGCGGCGGCCGTGCCGCCGATGGCCGCCGGTGACACCCTGGCCTGCGCTTCCGACGACCCGCTCACCGTCCTGGTCACCGTCCTCGCCGCGCGCAGTACGGGCGTCCCCGTGATGCTCGGCGACGCGCCCTTCGGCGGGGCCGCCGACGCGCCGCGCGTGGGTGCGCGGCTGCTCGTCCGCTCGGGGAAGGTCGAGGCCCACCGCAATCCGGAGCCGACCGGAACGCCGGTGCCCGAGGAGACCGCGGTCGTGTTCTGGACGTCGGGCACCTCAGGGGAGCCGAAGGCGGTCCTGCACCACGCCGCGGCCATGGACTACCAGGCGAGGGCGACCGCCGAGCGGCTCGCCATCGCGAAGGACGACGGCCTGCTGCTGCCCCTCCCCCTCACCCACTCCTACGGGCACAGCGTGATGCTGACCTGGCTGCGCAGCGGGGCCGCGCTGCACGTCCAGAACGGGTTCCGCGCCGAACCGGTCGCGCGCGCCCTGCTGGAGGACGGCGTGACCACGCTCGACGGCGTTCCCACCAGCTACGTGCTCCTGCTGCGGATGGCACGTTCCGACCCCGACCTGCGGCGGGCCCTCGCCTCGCTGCGGGTGCGCGGATGCGGAGGCGACGTCCTGCCCGAGCCGTTCGCCGAGCGGTTCCTCCGGGACGTCGGCGCGCCGCTCCACGACGGCTACGGGCTCA
Source organism: Actinomadura sp. J1-007 (assembly GCF_009793335.1). GTDB lineage: Bacteria > Actinomycetota > Actinomycetes > Streptosporangiales > Streptosporangiaceae > Spirillospora > Spirillospora yumaensis. Next base: position 291,590 of record NZ_WING01000003.1, read on the forward strand.
CGGAGGCCGGGCCCAACGTGGCGATCGGTTCGCCGTCGGACCACAAGGCCGGAACGGTCGGCCGCCCCCTGCCCGGAACCCGGGTGCGGATCGACGGCGAGACCGGCGAGACCGGCGAGGTGCTGGTCCGTAGCCCCAGCCTCATGATCGGCTACCTCGGCGCGCCCGGCGACGCCCCTTCCGGCCTCGACGGGGACGGCTGGCTGCGGACGGGCGACGCGGGCGCCGTCGAACCCGGCGGGCACCTGCGGATCCTCGGCAGGCGGAAGGAGACGATCATCGTTCACGGCGAGACCTTCCCGCCCGAGACGCTCGAATCGGCCCTCGACTCCTGTCCCGGCGTCAAGGCGTCGGGCGTCGTCGGCCTGCATACGGGCCGGCCGCAGGGCGACCACATCATCGCCTTCGTGGAGACCTGCACCGGCGTAGGCGGCGCCGAGGAGGAACGGCGCGTCCGGGAGGCGGGGCCGCCGTGCTGCCGCCGCAGTTCGTCCCCCGGCGCGTCATGGTGGTCCCCGAGCTTCCCCGCCTCCGCTCGCAGAAGATGGACCGCCGCCGGCTCCGGCGGCTCGCGGAGGCGATCGAACGGGAGCCCCGTCCATGAGCGTCCTCATCACCGGCACCGGCCTCGTCACGCCGTACGGACCGGGCACGCGGCGCTTCTGGGACGGCCTCCTCGGCAACGCCCTTCCGCCCGTGCGCGACCGGCCGGGCACCGCGCCGTTCCCCGTGCGGGGGATCTCGTACGAGATCGAGGGCTCCCCGCGGCGGCTCGCGATGCTCGACCTGGCGCTGCGGGAGGCCCTCGCCGACGCGCGCCTGCCCTCCGTACCGGACGGCGCGCTCGTGATCCGCGTCGGCCAGGGCCCGGAACCGGGACGGCCGCCCGACGACCACGCCGCGGAGATGCTGGACGCGTGGCCGTGGGAGCACCCGCTGATCCCCGCGTCGTGCGAGCAGGTCCACCTGTCCCACGCCTGCGCGTCCGGCGCGGTGGCGGCCGGCCTCGCCCGGGACTGGCTCTCGGGCGGCCTGGCCGAGGTCGCCGTCATCGCCGGAGCGTCCGCTCTGAACGGCTACGAGCTCCTCGGCATGCACGTCAGCCGCGCCCTGACGGCGAGCAGGCCGCAGCCGTTCGACCGGGCCCGTTCGGGCATCGCCCTCGGGGACGGCGCGGGCGCGCTGGTCCTGGAGGCCGCCGGGCACGCGGCCCGCCGGGGCGCGGCGACGGACATCGACCTCGCCGGGGCCGTCTCCCGGGTCGCCGCGGGCGACGCCTCGTCCACCGATCCGGAGGTCGTCACCGACTGCGCGCTCCGCGCCGTGCGCGAGGCGGGGCTGACCGCGCCGCCGTACGTCCACGCGCACGCGACCGGTACCGTCCAGGGCGACGAGGCCGAGATCGCGGGCCTGGAGCGCCTGGCCGAACGGATGGGGTGGGACGGTGTTCCGGTCAGCTCGCACAAGGGCGCCATCGGGCACCTGATGCACGCCTCGGCGTTCCCCGCCGTGACGGCCGGCGTCTACGCACTGCGCGAACGGCTGGCGCCCGGCACACCGGGCCTCGCCGATCCCGAGCCGACCCGGCGGTTGCGCCTGCTGGGCGGCGCGGCGCCGTGCGACGCGACGTCGGTGCTGGTCGACAGCTTCGGATTCGCGGGCAACAGCGCCGCGCTGGTGCTGACCCGCCGGCGGGAGAGTGAGCACGGATGAGCGAGTCCCGACAGGCGGGTCCCCTGCCGACCGTGACCGTGGTGACGCCCACCCGGGGCAGGACGGACCTCCTCGTGCGCGCCATGGAGTCGGCGGCGGCGCAAAGGAACGTCCACGTCGAGCACATCGTCCTCGGAGACCGCTGCCTGGAGCTGGCGGCGCTGCGCGGCGAGCTGGCGGAGCGGTTCCCTGAGGCGCTGGTCAGGAACGTCACGCTGGAGAGCGACCCGGACCTGCCGATGGACTACCGGCCCGCCCGGCTCGCGTACCTGCGCAACAAGGGCGCCCGGCTGGGGAGCGGCGAGTTCGTCGCGCAGCTCGACGACGACAACACCTTCGAGCCCGACCATCTGGAGACGCTCGTCGCCGCCCTGCGGGCCGCTCCCGGCGCGGGCGCGGCCCACAGCTGGCGGCGCGTCTGGAATCCCGACGGGACGCCCTACCTCCTCGCGGGCGAGGACCCGTGGCACCCGGACCCGGACCGCAGGGCCCGCTCGTTCGCCCAGCTCAGCGCGCACGGCGTCTTCGAGCCGGGCTCGAACGTGGTCCGCGACGTGTTCGTCGCGGGCGGCAGGCTGGTCGCGCGGGTCGACACGAGCGAGTTCCTGGTGCGGCGGACCGTGTTCGAGGACGTGCCGTTCCCGGAGCGCTTCTCCGCGGCCAAGCGGCGGCTGGAGATCACCGAGGACGTGGCGTACGCCCAGGTTCTGTACCGCCGCGGCATCGAGGTCGTGCCGTCCCGGCGCGCGACCCTCAACTACTTCATGGGCGGCTACTCCAACGCCGGCGCCCTCGGGTCCGCATGAACCGGCGCTCAGAGCACCGGCACCTCGGGCAGCCCGAACGCGGCCGGGTTGGTCCTGGCCTCGTCGCGCAGGTCGACGGACCGGTCGCCGACCCAGGGGTGCAGCGGCTCGGACAGCTCGGGGTTGACGAAGTACATCAGCGCCATGCGCTCGGGCAGCGCGAGGTTGCGGACCTGGTGGTCGAGGGCCCCGACGGCCCCGCCCGTGAGGCCGCTGAGCACGGACGCGGGCATGACCAGCACCTGCCCGGGAGAGGTCCGCACCGGCACCGGCGCGTCCCCGCTCGGGAAGATCTCCAGCCCCGGCCCGGTCGTGTGGATCACGGTCAGCAGGTGCCCGTCCTCATGCCGGTCCTGGAGGAACTCCCGGTCCGACGGCGCCTCGACGTAATTGTTGAGCTGGAGGTAGGAAGCCGCCTCGAACGCCGGGGCGCCATCGGCTCCGAAATGCCGGGACAGGCCGTCCAGCAAACGCGTCACGAACGGGATCAGAACGTCGCGCCACGCCAGCAGCGCATCGGTGAACGGCGCGATCTCGGACGACCCCGGAATGCGGTCGACGCGATCGGACCAGAGCGCGAACCGCTCGTTCAGGTCGGGCCGCTCCGGAGTGATGGAATACTCCATGCCCATGGGCAGGAAGCCGAAATTCGGATCGTCCGAGGAATGCCGGGACTTGTCCTCGAAGGAGCGGGCGAAGAAATCCTTTCCGCGGCGCAGCACGGTCGCGAGCCGGTCGGCGCCGACGGCGTCGAGCTCCATCAGGGAGTAACCGGTTTCGAGCAGGTCGCGGCGGGTCTGGTCGGTAGTCGTGGCCATGACTTGACACTCCCCTGTCTCGCTCGCACGTCCGGAACGAACGTGATGTCAGCAGCCGATGCTAGTGATCGTGATGACGGAGGTCAATAGTCGTTGTTCGATGAATTCGACCAGCACGCATAACACGTGGTCGATAACCGGTCAAGCGCTTGTCGCGGCGCTATTGAGTAGCCTTTCAAGGCGCTGTGGCATTCATTTCAGCATGACCGGGCGGCCGCGTCCGAAAGTAGCGAGGTAAACAAGTATGGCGATAAGACGCGCCGTCGTGACGGGCGGTGCCGGGTTTATCGGCTCGAACCTTTGCGAACGGCTGCTGGTTCGCGGTTACGAAGTGCTGTGCCTGGACAGCTTCCTCACCGGCGGGCCGGCCAACGTGGCCCGCCTCGCCGACATCGGGCCGTTCCACCTCGTCCGGCGGGACGTCACCGAGTACGTGCACGTGAGCGGGCGGGTGGACCTGGTCCTGCACCTGGCGTCGCCGGCGTCGCCGGCCGACTACCTCAGGTACCCCATCGAGACGCTCAAGGCCGGCTCCCTCGGCACCCTGCGCACGCTCGGCCTCGCCCGCGAACGGAACGCCCGGTACGTCCTCGCCTCGACGTCCGAGGTGTACGGGGACCCGCAGGTGCACCCGCAGCCGGAGAGCTACTGGGGCCACGTCAACCCCGTCGGCCCGCGCAGCGTCTACGACGAGGCGAAGCGGTTCGCCGAGGCCCTCACGTTCGCCTACCGCGACAGCCACGGGATGAGCACCGCGGTCGCCCGCGTCTTCAACACCTTCGGTCCGCGGATGCGGCCGGACGACGGGCGGGCCGTCCCGACGTTCGTCCGGCGGGCGCTCGCCGGCGCTCCGCTCCCGGTCACCGGGGACGGCTCGCAGACCCGTTCGCTGTGCTACGTGGACGACACCGTCGAGGGGATCATCCGGCTCGCCGAGCACGACGCGCCGGGCCCGGTGAACATCGGCGGCCCCCGCGAGACGTCCATCCGCGACCTCGCCCGCCTCGTCATCGACCTGACCGGCTCGGCGTCGGCGATCGAGTTCGTCCCCCGCCCGGTCGACGACCCCGCGGTGCGGCGGCCCGACATCACGCTCGCCCGCACGCTGCTCGGCTGGGAACCGTCCGTCGACGTCGTCCAGGGCCTGAAATGGACCATCGCCTGGTTCGAGGAGGCCCAGCGCGCGGCGGACGCGGGCGTCACCGCCACCTGAACGGGCCGGGTCCCGGCACTCTTCACCCCGAGGGGAGCTCCGTGCACAAGCGACCGCGCGACCTTTACATCGACCTTCTGAAGAGGGTCCTCGTCAACCTGATCTACGAGGACGAGCAGGACCCCCGGTTCCCGCTGGCCGAGGGGACGGAGTTCGACCTCGCCAAGCGCGTCAGCGGCACCGACTGGCCGACCCGCGCGCACACGATGGTCGGCATGACCCGGCTGGACGACCTCCAGCGCCGCATCGAGAGCGTGCTCGCCGACGGCGTGCCCGGAGACTTCATCGAGACGGGGGTGTGGCGCGGCGGCGCGTGCATCTTCATGCGCGGGATGCTCGCCGCCCACCAGGTGAGCGACCGCCGCGTCTGGGTCGCCGACTCGTTCCAGGGCATCCCGCCGACGGCCGAGGCGGCCAACCCGCTCGACCGGTGGATGAGGCTCGACTCGTTCAACGACGTGCTCGGCGTGCCGGAGGAGACCGTCCGCGCCAACTTCGCCCGCTACGAGCTGCTGGACGACCAGGTGGCGTTCCTGCCCGGCTGGTTCCGCGACTCGCTGCCGGACGCGCCGATCGAGAAGCTGGCGATCATGCGGCTGGACGGCGACCTGTACGACTCCACGATGGACGCGCTGACCCACCTCTACGACAAGCTGTCGGTCGGCGGCTACGTCATCATCGACGACTACTCCATCGGCTCGTGCCGGAAGGCCGTCACCGAGTTCCGCAAGCGCCGGGGCATCGAGGACGCCATCGTCCGCATCGACCCCGAATCGGTCTACTGGCGGCGCACCGGCTGACCCGCGGCCCGCCGCCGTCCCCCCCCGGTCCCGGGGCCGGGCCTCAGCGGGCGGCCGGTGCCCGGTCGCCGGGCGAGGGCCGCGGCGCCGGAGGCTCATCGGAACCGTCGCCCCGCGCCGCGGCGGCGATGTTGCGCGGCATCCGGCCGAAGATCAGGGCGTGGAACGGGGAGATCGCCCGCCAGTACAGGTGGCCCGGCAGTCCCTGCGGGTGGAAGATCGCCCGCTGGTGCAGGACCGTCCGGCCGTCCTCGGGCGTCACCGAGAGCTCCAGCCAGGCGAGGCCCGGCAGCCGCATCTCGGCGCGGAGCCTGAGCAGGCGGCCCGGCTCGACCTCCTCGACGCGCCAGAAGTCGACGGCGTCGCCGACGCGCAGGTGCTCGGGGTCGCGGCGCCCGCGCCGCAGCCCGACCCCGCCGGTGACCCGGTCGATCCAGCCGCGCAGCCGCCACGCGACCGGCAGCGAGTACCAGCCGTTCTCCCCGCCGAGGCCCTCGATCACCCGCCAGACCGCCGAGGCGGGCGCGTCCGCGGTGGCCGTCCGCTCGTCGATGAAGAGGCTGCCTCCCGCCCAGTCGGGGTCGGAGGGCAGCGGGTCGCTCGGGCGGCCCGGCGTGGACGCCGACGTCCAGCGGGTCGCGACGTCCGCCTCGCGGATCTTGCGGAGCGCGAGCTCGACCGCCTGGTCGAAGCCGATCAGCCCGCCGGGCGGATCGGGGACCAGGCCGGCGATCCGGTGATCGCGGCACACCACCTCGGTGCGCAGCGACTCCACCAGGGGCCGCGCGATGGACGACGGGATCGGGGTGACCAGGCCGACCCACAGGCTCGACAGCTTCGGGGTGAGGATCGGCACGCCGAAGACGATCCGGTGGTTCAGGCCCGCGACCGCCGCGTACCGGCGCATCATCTCGCGGTAGGTCAGCACGTCGGGGCCGCCGATGTCGAACGTTCCGCTGGTGCCCGCGGGCAGGACGGCGCATGCGGCGAGATAGCGCAGCACGTCCCGGATGGCGATGGGCTGGATGCGGGTGTCGACCCAGTGCGGCGTCACCATGGCGGGCAGCCGTTCGGTGAGGTAGCGCAGCATCTCGAACGACGCCGAACCCGAACCGATGATCACCGCGGCGCGCAGCACGATCGCGGGGGCCTCGCCCGCCAGCAGGATCTCGCCGACCTCGTTGCGGGAGCGCAGGTGCGGCGAGACCTTCCCGCCCGAGGCGAGACCGCCGAGGTAGACGACCCGTCCAGCCCCCGCGCGGCCGGCGGCGTCCGCGAACGTGCGGGCCGCCTCGCGGTCGGACGCGGCGAAGTCGCGCCCGCTCGTCAGGCCGTGCACCAGGTAGTACGCGACGTCGATCCCCTCCAGCGCCGCGCGGATCGCCGCGCCGTCGGTCACGTCGGCCACCACCGTCTCGACCCGGTCCGCCCAGGGCAGGCCGCGCAGCGAGCCGGGCCGCCGCACGGCGCACCGCACCGCGTGCCCGGCGTCCAGCAGCTCGGGGACCAGCCGTCCCCCGATGTAGCCGCTCGCCCCCGTCACCAGGACCTTCAGCCGTTCGCCCACCACGCCCCCCGAGTCGGCACCCGATCCGCGTCGATTACGTTATGTAGCTGTTATTGCACGATTCGTGGGCGATCAACCGCTTCCAGGGCCCGTGATGCGCGGCCTGGCAGACTCTGGGCGACGAGCGAAGGGAGAGATGCCGTGAACGGCTCGGGTCGGGTGGCGCTGGTGACGGGCGCGGGTTCGGGGATCGGGGCCGCGGTCGCGACCGCGTTCCTGCGGGACGGATGGCGGGTCGCGCTCGCCGGACGCCGCGCGGACACACTCCAGCGGACCGCGGACGAGGCCGCGGAAGGCGACGCGATGCCCGTGACCGCCGACGTCACCTCGCCCGCCTCGGCCGACGCGCTGTTCGCGGCGGTCCGCGACCGCTGGGGCCGGCTGGACCTGCTGGTCAACAACGCCGGCACGTTCGGCGCTCCCGCGCCCGTCGAGGACGTCCCGCACGACGAGTGGGAGAAGGTCATCGGAACGAACCTGACCGGGTCGTTCCTGTGCGCGCAGCGGGCGTTCCGGATGATGCGCGACCAGGACCCGCGAGGCGGCCGGATCATCAACAACGGCTCGCTGTCGGCGCACACGCCCCGTCCCCGGTCGGCCGCCTACACCGCCAGCAAGCACGCGGTGACGGGCCTGACCAAGTCGCTGTCGCTGGAGGGCCGCCCGTACCGGATCGCGTGCGGGCAGATCGACATCGGCAACGCCGCGACCGACATGACGACCGCGTTCGGCTCGGGGACGCTCCAGGCCGACGGATCCGTCAAGGCCGAACCGGTGATGGACGTGCGGCACGTCGTCGACGCCGTCGTCTACATGGCCGGGCTGCCGCTGGACGCCAACGTGCAGTTCCTCACCGTGATGGCCACCGCCATGCCCTCCTTCGTCGGCCGAGGCTGATCAGGAGAGGGCCACCGGGAGGCTGACCAGACCCCGGATCCGGAACGCCTCGTGCCATCGCGGCGTCTGCGCCTCGTCCGCCAATCTCAACGCGGGGAAGCGCTCCAGCATCCGGGAGAACGCGATCGTCCCCTCCATCCGCGCCAGGGGCGCTCCCACGCAGTAGTGGATGCCGTGCCCGAAGGCGACGTGCCCCGCCGTGTCGCGCGTGATGTCGAGACGGTCGGGCTCGGCGTACTTCGCCGGGTCGCGGTTGGCCGCGCCGATGGCGACGTGCACGAACTCCCCCGCCGCGATCTCCTGACCGCCGATCGCCATCGGCTCCGCCGCGTAGCGGAGCGTCGCGAACCCCACCGGCCCGTCGTAGCGCAGGAACTCCTCGATCGCGGCGGGCAGCAGCTCCGGGTCCGCCCGCAGGGCCTTGAGCTGGTCCGGGTTGCGCAGCAGCGCGTACGTGCCGTTCCCGATGAGGCTGACCGTGGTCTCGTGCCCGGCGAACAGCAGCAGGAACGCCGTCGCGACGAGTTCGCGCTCGGTGAGCCGGTCGCCGTCGTCGCGGGCCCGCACCAGGTCCGACAGCAGGTCGTCCGCCGGGCGCTCCCGCTTGGACTGCACCAGCGTGCCCAGGAACCCCATCAGCTCCTGCGCGACGGCCCTGCTCCCGCCCGACTGGAACATCGCCGCGGCCCGGCGCCGGAACTCGATCCGTTCGCCCGCCGGAACCCCGAGCACCTCGCCGATCACCGTGATCGGCAGCGGCACCGCGAACGACGCCACCAGATCCACCCGCCGCTCGCTGGCCATGCCGTCGAGCAGCGTCCCGGTGATCTCCTCCACGCGCGGCCGGAGCCTCTCCACGGCGCGAGGCGTGAACGCCTTATTCACCAGCCTGCGCAGCCGGGTGTGGTCAGGCGGGTCCGAATCCAGCATGTGGCTGTTGGAAGGCGCCTCCCCGCCGAACCAACGCGCGTTCGCACCCGACTTGCGCAGCCGCGGGTCGGCGAGCGCCGCACGGCCCTCCTCGTACCCGGTGACCACCCACCCCCACCGCCCGTCCGAGAAGCGCACCTTGTGCACGACTCCACGCTCGCCCCACCGCCGGTAGGCCCGGTACGGATCGGCGAAGAAGGCGTCGTCCAGCTCTTCGAAACGGTCGGTCGTGTCAGCCACGGAGCCGCTCCCTCGATAGGCGCTCACCCCCCGTGCGCCCGTACCCTAACCCCACCCACCTCACCACAAAACCCCACCCGTTCAACGCCCCTGGGCGACCACGCGGCGAACAAGCTCCCGATAGCCGTCCCTCATGGGCAGGTGCCGCTCCACGCGAACCCGCCGCCGGCTGGCACTGACGGCCCTGTCACGGATCGGGTCGTGGCCCGTCTTGTCGTAGGTCTCCCACCACAGCCCGACGCCGCGGCGCTGCCAGGCGGGCACCTCGTTGAAGTTGACGCCGCGCTCGAACAGCAGCTCGTTCTTGCCCGCGGCCGTGGTCCCCTCCAGCGCGCGGGTGGCCGCTCGGGCGGACGCGCCCTCGTGGCGCAAGGTCCAGTAGCACCAGCCGTTGAGGGCGCAACGGGCGGCGTCGGCCTGCCGCCAGGCCAGGTAGTCGACGACGTCCTGGACGCCGGAGCCCATCCACACGCGGCCGTCGAACACGGCGGGCTCCCCCGCCGCGTGGGTGAACGCCGCGGTGGCGATGCCCGCCGACAGCGACACCAGCTTCTCCGCCTCGCGTCCGAACAGTTCGAACGAGGGGTCGAGCACGACGGAGATCTCGTCGCTCTCGGTGTAGGCGTACCGGCCGCCGAGCTCGGTGAGCAGGGTCCGCGCGGCCCGTTCCATCAGGTCGGAGAAGCGGGCGTCGAACGGCTTGGTGAAGTGTTCGGCGGTGAAGCGGGAGAACGAGCGGCCGTCGACGCGCACGATCGCCCACGCGCCCGGGAGCAGGGTCTGGGCGTGGAACCACTCACGTGCGCGCATCCGGGCGTCAAGATCCTTCAGGTTCATCCTCGGCTCCCATGCCGGTGACGGCGAAGCCGCCCGTACCGTCGAAGCGCACGGCGTGCAGCTCGTCGAAGCCGTCGGCGGGACGGGGGCGGCGCAGACGCTTGAGGGTGGCATAGATGCCGACGTCGGGCACGCGGATATCGTCCGGCCGCGCGGCGTTGCGGCGCAGCGAGCCCGGCACGTCCGGCGGGAACCAGTACCCGGTGACGCGGGCGCCGTGGCGGCGGGCGAGGGCGATCAGGGGCTCCCACTCCTCGGGCGCCGGGTTGGTGTTGTCCACGGCGACGTCGCGTCCGGACTCCAGCGCCTCGGCGACCAGGCGCGTCTGGCGGGCCTGCTTGCGGCGCGAACGGCCGAAGGCGTCCTTGCTGACGTGCAGGTGCGTGGCGGACAGGTGGCGCCGGTAGAAGGTGGTCTTGCCGGACGCCTGGAGGCCGATCAGCAGCGCCAGCCGCGGCGGTCCGGCCATGGGGCCTCCTCGGGTGTGACGAGTCGCATAACGGGGCGTGGCCCGAATAGGATCATTATGTGCTGCGTCCCACCTACCCGATCGAGACCGAGCGCCTGACCCTGCGCCCGTTCCACGAGGACGATCTGGGCGGGTTGTACGCGTACCAGTCGCTTCCGGACGTGGCCCGGTTCCTGTACTGGGAGCCGCGCAACCTGGAGGAGTCCCGCGCGTTCCTCAAGCAGAAGATCGGCGCGTCGACGGTCGAGCGGGAGGGCGACTGGCTCGTCCTCGCGGTCGTGTGGCGGGAGACGGGCGCGCTGGTCGGCGAGGTCAACCTCCAGTGGCGCAGCCGCGAGCACCGGCAGGGCGAGCTCGGCTACATCCTCAATCCCGCCTACCACGGGCGGGGGTTCGCGACCGAGGCGGCCGCGGTGGTGCTGCGGCTCGGGTTCGAGGGCCTCGGCCTGCACCGCGTGGTCGGGCGGCTGGACGCCCGCAACGCGGCGTCGGCGCGGGTGCTCGAACGGCTCGGGATGCGGCGCGAGGCGCACCTGCTCCAGAACGAGATCGTCAAGGGCGAGTGGACTGACGAGATCGTCTACGCGATGCTCCGCCACGAGTGGGAGTCCCGCGCGAACGGCTGAGCGTCACGGGTTCCGGCCGGCCTGCTCGTCCAGGGTGCGGGCCAGGTCGCGGACGTGGTCGCGCAGCGAGTCCGGGCGGTGGACGACGAACGGCCAGCCGAGCCCGGCGAGCATCCGCGCCATCCCGTCCAGGTGTTCCGCGCCGGTGGTCATCAGCACGCCGCCGGCGGTCTCGGTGAGGGTCGCGACGGCGGCGGGGATGCGGCGGCGGGCCTCGTCCAGGGTCGTTTCCAGCAGCACTTCGACGTCGTGCGCGTACGGGACGTTGGCGAGGGAGCGGGTGACGTGCCCGACGGGGTCGGTGTCGCCCGGGTCCTCGAACGTGGCGGTGCCCGGCTCGGCCGACTCGACCCGGTCCACGCGGAACGTGCGGACCTCGCCGCTGCGGTGGTCGTGCCCGGTGACGTACCAGCGGCCCGAGTGGAAGACCAGCCCGTACGGGTCGAGGTCGCGTTCGCTGGCGTCGCCGCGCCAGGACCGGTAGCGCAGCCGGACGCGGCGGCGGGCCCGGGCCGCCGCCGCGAGGGTGAGCAGCGCCGCCGTGGCCGGGGCGGCGGCGTCACGGGCGGCGAGGGTGAAGCCGAGGGTGTCCTGGAGGGCCTGGACGCGTTCGCGCAGCGCGGCGGGCAGGACGCGCTGGATCTTGGCGAGGGCGCTCTCGGTGGCCTGGCCGGGCAGCCCGAGGCGGCGTCCGGCGAGCAGGCCCAGGACGACGGCGGTGGCCTCGTCGTCGGTGAGCATCAGGGGCGGCAGCTTGTAGCCGGGCATGAGCCGGTAGCCGCCGTACCGGCCGCGCTCGGCGACGACGGGGATGCCGAGTTCGTCCAGCCGCGCGGCGTAGCGCCGGACGGTGCGCTCGTCCACGCCGAGGCGGCGCGCGAGGTCGGCGCCGCCGACGCGCTGCCCGGCCTGGAGCAGTTCGAGCATGGTCAGGATGCGGGTCGTCGGGTGTGACAAGGGACACTCACTCAATCCGGGCGGGTTCCGTCCAGTATTCACCGTAGCGTGAGACCCGTCGGAACGAGGAGATCTTCGGAGAAGGGGGTGCCCATGGCGACGTTCGTACTGGTCCCGGGGTTCTGGCTGGGCGCGTGGGCGTGGGACGCGGTGGCGGCGGAGCTGCACGCCGCGGGGCACGGCGCGCACGCGGTGACGCTCACGGGGATGGCCGAACGGGCGGACGAGGCGTCCCCCGAGGTGAACGTGGACGCCCACGTCGCCGACATCGTCCGGGTGATCGAGGACGGCGGGCTGCGGGACGTGGTGCTCGTCGCGCACAGCGGCGCCAACATGCCGGTCACGGGCGCGGCCGACCGGATCCCCGAACGGATCGCCCGGGTCGTCTACGTCGACAGCGGCCCGCTGCCGTCCGGGATGGCGGGGATCGACTTCCAGGACCCCGAGAGCCGGGCGCACTGGGAGAAGCGGGTGGCCGACGAGGGTGAGGGCTGGATGCTGCCCGTCCCGCCGTTCGACGCGGCCGAGGACCCGGCCAACCTCGCGGGGCTGAGCGAGGAGCACCTGGCGGCGATGCGCGAGCGCGGCACGCCGCAGCCGTTCGGGACGGCGACGCAGCCGCTGGTACGGCCCGAACCGCTGCCGGACGTGCCGAAGACGCTGATCCTCAACACGATCCCGCTGCCGGCCGTGGAGCAGATGGCGGCGAGCGGCAATCCGGTGTTCGCGCTGATGGCGGGCCCGGACTGGACGTACCGGGAGCTGCCGACGGGCCACTGGCCGATGTTCTCCGAGCCCTCGGCGCTGGCCGCCGCGCTCGCCGAGGACGCCTGACGCCCGGACGAGCCGCGGTTCGCCGTCACCGGCAGGCGCCGGGCGACGGCGAACCGCGGCTCAGGGCGCGGTGAAGGTGCAGGGCAGGCGCTTGAAGCCGTTGATGAAGCTCGACATCAGGCGGTCGGGCTCGCCGTCGGCGCGGATGTCGGGCAGGCGGGTGAACAGCTCGCGGAACATCACGGTGATCTCGCGGCGGGCGAGGTTGGCGCCGAGGCAGAAGTGCGGGCCGGGGCCGCCGAACCCGACGTGCGGGTTGGGCGAACGGGTGATGTCGAACGCGTCGGGGTCCTTGAAGACGTCCTCGTCGCGGTTGGCCGAGTTGTAGAACAGCACGACCTTGTCCCCGGCCTTGTACTGGTGGCCGTTCATCTCGTGGTCGCGGGTGAGGTTGCGGCGGAACACGATGACCGGCGTGGAGTAGCGGACGATCTCCTCGACGGCGCCGGCGATGCGGCCGTCGAAGTCCTCCAGGAGCAGGTCGCGCTGCTCGGGGTTGTCGGTGAACAGCTTCAGCCCGTGCGCGATGGCCGTACGGGTCGTCTCGTTCCCGGCGACCACGAGCAGCAGGAAGAACGTGCCGAACTCGCGGGTGGTCAGCTTCTCGCCGTCGACGTTGGCGTTGACCAGGGCGGAGGTGAGGTCGCCGGTCGGGCGGGCCATCCGCTCCCTGCCGAGCTTGGACGCGATGACGTGCAGCTCGCGGCTGGCGAGGGCGACCTTGGCGAGCCCGAGGCCGGTGCGGATCCGCCCCATGTCGGGGGTGATGCCGGTGTACTCGGGATCGGTGTTGCCGAGCACGGTGTTGGTCAGCCGGATCACCCGCGGATACATCTCGGCGGGGATGCCGAGCATGTCGCAGATGATCTCGACGGGCAGCCGGATCGCGACCTTGGACACGAAGTCGCCCGGCCCGGACTCGATCAGCTCGTCGACGATGCGGGCGGCGCGGCGCCGCACGTCCTCGTCGGTCTTGGCGAGCATCTTCGGGCTGAACGCCCGCGACACGATCCGGCGGATCTTGGCGTGCCGCGGGTCGTCCATGTTGATCATGGAGTTGACGTAGCGGTCGAGGAAGCCGGGCGAGTCGATGATGCTGGTCGCGTTCGGCTCGCTGCTGAAGATCTGCGGGTTGCGGCTGGCCTCGGTGACGTCGGCGTGCCGGACCAGCGCCCAGTAGCCGTTGCCCCGCTTGGTGAACGGGACGGGCGGGTCGTCGAAGCGGACCGGCCCGTCCTGGGCGCGCAGGACGGCGAACGCGGCGGCCCGTTCCTCCAGCGGACGCCCCCAGAAGTTGAGATCGCTCAGGTCGATCCCGTCGAGCCCTCCGCCCGCGTGCTGGATGGTCACGGCTGCCTCCGCTCCTCGTCACCTGCCGCCCATGCTTTGGTAACCAGACGCTTACGGTCAATGGGTGGAAGAAGGCTGTGACCCAGGACACTCCGGGGTGTTCCGCCCAGAGGAGGTCCGGCGGTCGCCCGCGGAGCCCCACGGAACGAGGATCCGGCCCGCGCACGCCAGCAGCGCGCCGATCCCCCAGCCGGCGAGGGCGTCGGTCGGCCAGTGGTAGCCGAGCGTGACGACCGCGACGGCGACGCCGGCGGCCAGGACGTGCGCGGCGATCGTCCAGCCGCGGCGCGCGCCGGCGAGCGCGGCGATGACCAGCAGGCAGGCCGCGGCGTTGGCGGCGTGCCCGGACGGGTACGACAGGTGGTCGCCGTCGAACAGCGCGTCGCGTTCGCTGTGCGGCGGCGTCCGCGCGAAGAAGATCTGCGCCCCGCGCACGAGCGCCTCGGTGCAGGCGAGCCAGACGCCCGCCCGCAGCAGCAGCCACGCGCTCCGGCGGCGCCACGCGACCACGGCCGCGACCAGGCCGAAGGCGGGGGCGACCAGCGAGTGCTGGCCGCCGTTGACGACCGTCCGCCAGAACCAGTGCCAGGCCCCCGTGGGGGCGGGCAGCCCGTCCTCGAACGTCCAGTGGTCGAGGTGGCGCAGCGGGCCGCCGGCGAGGACGTCGGCGGTGGCCGCGACCGCGGCGAGGGCGGCGAGGACGGGCAGCGCGTACGCCCGCGGCCGGGCGGGACGCCAAGGCGGGAGGGGAAGGCGCCCGCCCCCCGATCGGAGCACCTGCATGTCCTCGATCCTGCCTCACCGGCCGTTGTGCTCCGGTCGGGGACGTTTCGCGCGGGTTCGCCGGGCGGCGGGCCGCGCCGGGTCAGGGCGCGGGGCGGTCGGGCTTGGCGGCCGACTCCTCCTCCTGCTGCTTGATCTTGGACATGATGGCGTCGGTGGTGGCGCCGATGAACTCGGGCCGGTTCGCGGCGGCCCAGTCGCGGCTGGCGGCCAGCGACCGCGCCGACCCCTGGAACGCCGGCGCGACATGGCGGGCGAACAGCTCGTAGGACCGGCGGGTCTGGGCGGTGTCGGCCCAGTCGTGGCCCATCAGCAGGTACGTGCCGAACCCGCCGGACTGCGCCGCGAGCCGTTCGATCTGGGCGGCGGCGTCGTCGGGGGTGCCGATCACGCCGAGGCCGGTGGCGTTGACGGCCTCCACCAGCGCGGCGGGGTCCTCGGTGTCGGGCGCGATCGGCAGGGCGGCGACCTTCTGGAAGTAGGCGACCCAGTCGGGAAGGCCGAACGCGACGTCGCGGGCCGCCTGCTCGCGGGTCTCGGCGAGGTGCATGGGACCGACCAGCCGCCAGCTCGACCGGTCGGCGACCGTGCCGTACTCGGCGGCGCGCTCCTCCATCACGCCCCAGTGGTAGCCGAGGGCGTCGAACCCGGCGGCCTGCGTGGCGCCGAGCGACAGCAGCCCGCAGCCGAACCGCCCGGCGGCGCGGGGCCCGCTCGGCGAGACCATCGCCGCGACGGCGACCTCCAGCTCGTCCCGGTAGGGGCGGAGCTGGAGCCGGGCGTCGCGCAGCGTGAACCAGTCGGTCTCCATCGTGACGGGCTCGCCGCCGCGCAGCAGGAGCAGGATCGCCTCCAGGGCCTCCTCCATCATGTCGCGCTGGCGGGCGACCTCGATGCCCATCATGTGCGCGTCGGACGGCAGCGCGCCCGGACCGGCCCCGAGCATGACGCGCCCGCGGGTGAGGTGCGACAGCAGCGACATCCGGTCGGCGAGCATCAGCGGGTGGTGGTACGGCAGGGACGACACGCCGGTGCCCAGCCGGATGTGGCGGGTGCGCTCGGCGGCGATCCCGATGAACACCTCGGGCGAGGCGATGATCTCGTACCCGGCGGAATGGTGCTCGCCGATCCACGCCTCGTCGAAGCCGAGCGCGTCCAGGTGGGCGACGAGGTCCAGGTCGCGTTCGAGGGCGAGGGTCGGGTTCTGGCCGGGCGGGTGGAACGGGGCGAGGAAGATGCCGAACCGCCGGGGCCCTGGCTGCGTGGGGGTGCTCATAAACGTGCCTACCATCCCGGCGCCCGCCCCGTCGAGAGGGCGATCACCCGACGAGCAGGGCCCGCGTCCCCCCAGCGCGGGCCGCGTCGGAGGGGCGGGAACGCGCGCGGGACGCGGCTAAGGTGACTGCCATGGCCGATGCGGAGCCCGGCGGGGCGGAGCCGGGCGGGCTGGAGCCGGGCGTACGGCGGCGTCCCCCGTTCCGGCGGCTGTCGCAGGACCGGCGGCGCCAGGACATCATCGCCGCGGCGATCGAGAGCTTCGGCCGGCGGCCCGAGCCGGAGGTGTCGATCGACGACATCGCGGCGCTGGCGGGCACGTCCCGTTCGTCGCTGTACCGGTACTTCGACAGCAAGCAGGACCTGTACGCGGCGGCGGCCGAACGGGTGAGCTCGGAGCTGATCGGACGGCTGAACGAGGTGACGGCCGGGTCGCCGTCGATGCAGATGGCGGTGCGGATCGGGCTGTACTTCGACTTCCTGGAGCACTACGAGTCGGGCTTCGCGAGCCTGCTCGGCATGGGCGGCGCGCAGGCCCCGGAGGGGGCGCTGGCCGCCGCCCAGCAGGTTCGAGAAGAGATCTGCGCGATGACGTTCCGGACGTTGCGGATCGAGGAGCCGGGCGAGGTGCTGCGCGCCACCGTGCGGGCGTGGATCGCCGGCGTCGAGTGGTCGGGCGGCGAGTGGCTGCGCACGCGGCGGCCCGAGCGGCCGTTCGTGGAGCACCTGGCGGCCGCGCAGTTCGCGACCATGCTGCTCGGCGCGGCGGTGATGGACCCGGCCGCGGCGGGGCGGGTGGCGTGGCTGATGGAGGTCGAGCCGGCGGACGCGCCGTTCGGGGCGCTGGTCCGCGGGCTGGCGGGCACGTTCGACATGCGGACGTTCGGGCACCTGGCCAAGTTCCTGGGGCGCGCCGGTCGCTCCTGAGCCCCGAAAGACTCACTTCGGCACAGGAGTGACCCCCGTTTCTTGTTACTTGCTCATGTAGATCATTTTCTCTGGAACGGGACACTCGGCGGCAGCCGTGCGGCCACCCGGGGCCGCGCACTGTCGCGAGGTGGAGACAATGACACGCTCGGTCCGTCGAGAGGCCCTCGATGCGTCCTCCCGATGGCGCCGCTCGGTCGCGATCGGGGCGATCACCGCCGCCGCGGTCGCCGGAACGGGAACGGCGGGCGTGGCCACCGCGCAGGCCGCGGCGTCCCCCGGCGCGGTCCGCGCCGCGGCGGCCAGGCTCGCGGCGGCGCCGCAGCCCGCCGACGACGGGGCGAAGATCACCGACGAGAAGCCGATCGCCGCCGGCGAGGTGGACATCACCATCGACTCCCCCGCCCTCGGCGGCAAGTCGGTCAAGACGCGGCTGCTGCTGCCGAAGAACTGGCAGCGCGGCGCGAAGGGCAACTGGCCCGTCGTCTACGCCTTCCACGGCGGCCAGGACAACTACACCTCCTGGACGCGCAACACCGACATCGAGGCGTGGGCGGCCAAGTACAACGTCATCGTGGTGATGCCCGAGGGCGCCGACGGCTCGTACACCGACTGGTACAACTACGGCAAGGGCGGCTCCCCAAGTGGGAGACGTTCCACACCGCCGAGGTCCGCCAGCTCATCGAGCGCAACTACGGCGCGGGCGGGCTGCGCGCCGCGATCGGCAACTCCTCGGGCGCGCAGGGCGCGTTCTCCTACGCCGCGCGGCACCCGGGCCTGTTCAAGTACGCGGCGTCGCTGAGCGGCATCCTGTCGATGCGCGGCATCGGCATCCCGGCGATGCTGATGTTCACCAACGCGGGCAACGGCCAGGACCCGTTCGCGATCTGGGGCGTCCCGCGCGCCGACGACGCCAACTGGGCGGCGCACGACCCGTACGCGCTGGCCGACAAGCTGCGCGGCGTGGGCCTGTTCTTCTCCGCGGGCACGACCGGCCGTCCCGGACCGGGCGACCCGGACGTGGCGCCGTGGGACATCGGCCTGCTGAGCGAGATCGCGATCGGCGCGAACAACAAGGAGTTCAAGAAGCGCCTGGACGAGCTGAACGTCCCCTACACCGCGCACATCTACGACGACGGCCGGCACAACTGGCCGGCGTGGATCCGCGAGGCGCAGTTCGTTTGGCCGAAGCTGATGCAGGCGGTGAACGCGCAGACCACCGCAGCCGCGGCGCGCCGCTGACCGTCCGCGCGATCCCGCGCGCCGCACCCGCCGCGCCCGCCGCGAGGCGTTCGACGTGAAAAGCCCCGGAGCATCGCTCCGGGGCTTTTCGGTGGGGCGGGTCAGGCGGAGGCGGCGGTCTGGTCGAGCGGCGTGAGCGGCAGCGTGCCGTTCAGGTGCGCGGCGCGGCAGGCGGCGCGGGAGATCTTGCCGCTGCTGGTGCGGGGCAGGCCGCCCGGCTCGATGAGGACGAACTCGTGCAGCGCGACGTCGTGGTGGTGCTTGACGGCGGCGCGGACGGTGTCGGCGACGGCCTCGGGGTCGAGCCTGCGGATCGGGATGCGGCGGTTGCGCTCGGCGACCACGATGAGGCGCTCGGTCTCCTCGTCGGCGACGGAGAACGCGGCGACGTACTCGCGGCGGACGCCCTCGTGCGCGCTGTAGGCGGTGTGCTCGATGTCCTGCGGGTAGTGGTTGCGGCCGTCGACGATGATCAGGTCCTTGATCCGGCCGGTGACGTACAGCTCACCGTCGTACCAGACGCCGAGGTCGCCGGTGCGCAGCCAGGGCCGTTCGGGCAGGTCGCCGAGCGTTCCGGCGAGGGAGCAGGCGAACGTCTCGGCGGTGTCCTCGGGCCGCTTCCAGTAGCCGGCCGTGACGTTCGGGCCGTGCACCCAGATCTCACCGACGCGCCCGTCCGGGACGCGCACGCGGGTCGCCGGGTCCACGATCGCCAGGTGCTGCCCGTAGGGCGTGCCGCAGCCGACGAGCAGCGACGCGCGCTCGGCGTCGGCGGCGCACGGCTCGGCGACGCCGCGGTTCAGGGCGTCGCGGTCGAACGAGGTCATCGTGGGCGTCAGGTAGCGCGAGGACGAGGAGACGTAGACGGTCGCCTCGGCGAGCCCGTAGGCGGGGACCTGCACCTCGGGGCGCAGGCCGCATTCGCGGAACGCGTCGAGGAAGCGGCTGATGGTGCCCTCGCGGATCGTCTCGGCGCCGTTCATGAAGACCTGCACGCCGCTGAGGTCGAGCGTGGCCTTCTCCTCGGGCGTGACCTTGGCGGCGAGGTACTCGTAGGCGAAGTTCGGCGCGCAGGTGAACGCGTGGCTCTGCTTGCTGAGCAGCTCCAGCCAGCGCATGGGCCGCATGATGAACGCGACGGGGTCCATCAGGACGGCGGGGCTGGCGTAGGCGAGCGGCAGCGCGACGGCGGTGACCAGGCCCATGTCGTGGAAGAGCGGGAGCCAGTTCACGCCGGACGACACGCGGGGGATGCCGTCGAAGGTGCCCCAGCACTGCTCGGCGTTCACGGCGATGTTGCCGTGGGTGACCATCACCCCGGCGGGGTGCGCGTGGACCCCGAGGTGTACTGGAGATAGGCCAGGTCGTCCGGCCCGACGGGCTCGTACTCCCAGGTGAGGGAGGTGTCGACGGTGTCGATGGTGAGGATCTGCTTCGGCCGCGGACGGTGTTGGCGTCGAAGAACGTCTCGACGTGCGGGAGCGCCTCGGTGGTGGTGAGCACGCACTCGGCTCGGAGTCGCCGTAGACGGCGAGGAGCCGGTCGGCGTGGCCGGGCAGGTCGGGCGAGAACAGCGGGACGGCGATCACGCGGGCGTACATCGCGCCGAGGAACCCGATGATGTAGTCGAGGGTCTGCGGGCGAGGATCGCGACGCGCTGCCCGGCGTCGGTGACGGCGCGCAGGGACGCCGCGACGGCGCGGGAGCGGCGGTCGAGCTCGCCCCAGGTGATGTCCACGCCGACGCCGTCGATGTCGGTGGCGTAGTCCATGTAGGTGTAGGCGCGGTCGTCGGGGTACTGCTCGGCCCAGCGTCCGAGCCGGTCGATCAGGGGGTGCGGTCCAGTTCGGACAGGGACGTCATCGTCGATGGCTCCTGGTTCACGGGGTGGGCGGTCGTGCGGGAACGGGGTCAGGGGACGCGGCGGGAGGCGAGGCGCTGCTCGTCCGGCCAGCGGACGTCCCAGACCCACCCGGCCTTCTCCATCAGCCAGATGACGCGGGCGCTGATGTCGAGCTGGCCCTTGAGGACGCCGTGGCGGGCGCAGGTCGGGTCGGCGTGGTGGAGGTTGTGCCACGACTCGCCGAACGAGGGGATCGCGAGCCACCACACGTTGCGGGAGTGGTCGCGGGTCTTGAAGTCCTCCTTGCCGAACACGTGGCAGATGGAGTTGATCGAGAACGTGATGTGGTCTCCGGCGAACACGCGCAGCAGCCCGGCCCAGAACACCGCGGTGACGGCGCCGTGCCACGACCAGGTGAGCAGCGCGCCGAGGCCCATCGGGACCAGCAGCGTGGTCAGGGTGATCAGCGCGTACACGTCGTTGCGCCCGAGCAGCACCAGGTCCTTGTCCTTGAGCAGGTCGGGCGCGTACTTGCTGCGCGAGGTGCGCTCCTTGCGGAACAGCCAGCCCATGTGCGCGTGGTAGAGGCCCTTGGTCAGCCCCCACACGCCCGGCCCGTACGCCCACGGCGAGTGCGGGTCGCCCTCCTGGTCGGCGTACTTGTGATGGCGCCGGTGGTCGCTCACCCAGAAGATGACCGAGCCCTGCCACGCCTGCCCGCCGAGGATCGCGAGGACGATCCGCAGCCAGCGCTTGGCCTTGAAGCCGCCGTGCGTGAAGTGCCGGTGGTAGCCGACGGTGATGCCGAGCGCGTTGAACGGGTAGAGGAAGGCGAAGATGGCGACGTCGGTCCAGCCGAGCCCCCAGCCCCAGAAGAACGGGACGGCCGCCGCGACCCCGACGACGGGGCGACCACGAACACGACGACGCTGATCCGTTCCACGAGCGGGACGGGCTTCGGGGAGATGTCCGGCTGCGGGGCTCTGCTGCCCACGTCGGCGACACCCGCTGTCATGGAGGCTCCTTCGCGAGTCACGGTCGTTGGAGGTCACGGTGGGGCGGCCGGGGACGCGGCCGCCGCGCGTGGCCACGACCGTACGGGCCGGGCGCGGGCGGGGCTTCTGCGCCATCGCACCAGTTGCGGTGCGCGTTGTGCGTTCCGTTGACAAGAACGCTCACCGCGTCAAGGGCGCGAGCACCCACGCGGCGGTCCGGGGCGGCGGACCGGGACGGCGGGCGGTCAGCGCCGGTAGGACAGGCCGTGCCCGAAGGGGTAGAGGGGCGCGGCGTCGCGGCCGGGCGTGGGAATGGGAACGGGCAGGCGGCCTCGTGGATCGTTCTCGCCGAAGACCGTCCTGACGGCGGCGCGCAGGGCGACCGGCGCGGTGGAGTAGGTGGCGAGGTAGGCGCGGGGCGCGTCGGGGAAGCGCGCGATGTCGTAGGGGCGCGGACGGCGATGACGACGACCGGACGTCCCGTGGCGGCGAGCGCCTTGACCAGTTCGGCCTGCCCGCCCCGCGCGCCGTCGCCGGGCCTCAGAGCGCCCGCGTGGGAGGTCGCGGCGATGACGAGGTCCGCGCCGCGTGCCGCTGACACGGCCTGCGCGATGCTGTCCGGCGCGGGGTCGGGTCCGGTCTCGTGCGCGTTGACGGTCGCGCCGCGTTCGGCGATCGCGTCGGCGAGCGTACGGGTCGTGGCGGGGCCGGGGCCGGTGACCAGAACGGTCCGGGGACCGGGAGCGAGCGGGAGGAACGCGTCGCGGTCGGCGACGAGGGTGGTGGTGCGTTCGGTGGCGGCGCGGACGGCGTCGCGGTGCGCGGGCGTTCCGATGGCGGCCTCGGCCGCGTCCGGGTCCGTCGCGGGCGCGCCGAACAGCGGGCGCTTGAGGCGCAGGACGCGGCGGACGGACGCGTCGAGGCGGTCTTCGGGCAGTTCGCCGTCGCGGACGGCGCGGACGATCGCGGCGAGCTGGGCGGGGAACGCCTCGTTCGGCGGGCTGAGCAGGACGTCGGCGCCGGCCTTGAGGGCGAGCAGCGGGATCCGTTCGTCGTCGTGGCCGTCGCGGATGCCGCGCATGTCCAGGGCGTCGGTGACGATCGCGCCGTCGAAGCCGAGCCGGTGGCGCAGCAGGCCGGTGAGGATCGGGTGGGACAGCGTCGCGGGCGTCCCGGTCGGGTCCAGCGCCGGGACGGCGAGGTGGCCGGTCATGACGGCGTCGGTTCCGGCGGCGATCGCGGCGGCGAACGGCGGCAGGTCGACGCGTTCCCACGCGGCGCGGTCGCGGGTGATGACGGGCAGGCCGGTGTGGCTGTCCACGGAGGTGTCGCCGTGGCCGGGGAAGTGCTTGGCCGTCGCGGCCACTCCCCCGGCGCGCAGCCCCTCGACCTGCGCGGCGGCCATCCGGGCGGCCAGGGCCGGGTCGGCGCCGAACGAGCGGACGCCGATGACGGGGTTGGCCGGGTCGGTGTTGACGTCGGCGTCGGGCGCGTAGTTCTGCGTGAACCCGGCGGCGCGCAGTTCGCGCGCGGTGACGGCGGCGAGGTCGCGCGCGTCGCCGGTGTCGCGCCCGGCGGCGAGGGCCATGGCCCCGGGCATCTCGGTGAACGGCGGCGGGAGTCGTTCGACCGGTCCGCCCTCCTGGTCGACGCCGATCGTGGCCGGGATCGGGACGGGGCGGGCGAGGGCGGCGCGCTGGACCGCGCCCGCGAACTCCGCGAGCGCGGCCGGGGTGTCGGGCGTTCCGGAACGCGGCGCGAAGTAGATGACGCCGCCGATCCCGTACCGCGCGACGAGCTCGGCCGCGTCGGGGTCCGCGCCTGTGACGCGTAGGACGAAGAGCTGGGCGGCCTTGTCCTCCAGCGTCATGCGCCGGACGTCCGGCGGCTGCGGGTCGTTCATCGGTCGCGGCGCCTGCGGAAGCGGACGCGGAGCCGTCCGGGCGCGGCGGAGGCTGGTGCGGCGAGAGCGGTCAAGGGGTGCTCCTCCACGTCGTACCGGCGGATGTAGGCGCTGAGGAACGCCTGGAGGCTGGCACCGACGGGCAGTGCCAGCAACGCCCGAGCGGCCCGATGATCGCCGTTCCGGCGAGGACGATCCCGAACGCGACGGCGGGGTGCATGTCGAGCGTACGGGCCGTGATGCGCGGCTGGAGGACGTAGTTCTCGAACTGCTGGTAGGCGGCGATGACGGCCAGCACCCACAGCGCCGTGGACGGCGACTTGGCGAGCGCGATGAGCACCGGGACGGCGCCCGCCAGGTACGTCCCGACGGTGGGGATGAACTGGGAGACGACGCCGACCCACAGCGCGAGCGTCACCGCGTACGGGACGTCCAGCAGGTACAGGGCGACGTAGTGGGCGACGGCGGAGACCAGCGCCAGCAGGGCCCGCGAGTAGATGTAGCCGCCGGTCTTGTCGATGGCGATGTCCCAGGCGCGCAGGACCTCGCGCTGGCGGCGCGGCGGGAGCAGCGTGCAGACCGCGCGCCGGAACTGCGGCCCCTGCGCGGACAGGTAGAACGTGAACAGCACGATGCCGAGCGCCTGGAACAGCAGGCCGAGCGCCGTCGCGCCGATCCCCCACACGTTCCCCGCGAGCGACGACAGGTGCTGGGAGAGCTGGTCGGTGACGTTCGGCAGCTTGGTGAACAGCGTGTGCTGCGACAGGTGCGTGCCGAAGGCGTCGTTGACCCAGTCGATGACGTCGTCGACGTAGCCCGGGAAGCCGTCGATCAGGTGGGTGGTCTGGCTGACCAGCAGCGAGCCGAGGACGGCGGCGAACGCGCCGCCGACGACCGCGATGAGGATGAACATCGCGCCGGTCGCGAGGCCGCGCCGCCAGCCCCGGGCGGCGAGCCGGTTCACGGCGGGTTCGATGGAGAACGCCAGGAACAGGGAGGTCACCAGCAGGAGCAGCAGCCCGCGCAGCCGTTCGAGCAGCCAGACGCCCACCATGAACAGCAGCACGACGCATCCGGCGAGCAGGAACGCCTTCGGCAGCCAGGGCGGCATGTGCCGTCCGTCCCGTCCGAGAGCGCCGACGCTCGCACTGGCGGCGGAGTCGGCGGCGGGAAGCTCGTCCGTCGGCGGCTCGTTGCGCGGCGGCTCCTGCGGGGTGCCGGGCGGGGTGTCGCCGGGCGGTTGCGGCATGGTCGGCACGCTAGCCGCGAGGGATGCGGGGGACGGGGCGCACGCTCCCGGGCGGGCGCATCCTTTGCCGACTCTTCAGGACCGCTCGCGGGAGGGGTGTGCCGTACGGGCCGCGTGGGCGAGGATGCCGGTATGGGAGAGATCTTCACGCATCGGCTGCGGGTGCGTTACAGCGAGTGCGACCAGCAGGGCGTGGTGTTCAACGGCCACTACCTGTTCATGTACGACGTCGCGCTGACGGAGCTCTGGCGGGCGGCGGTGGGCGATTACTCCGAGATGGTGGCGCAGGGGTACGACCTGGTGGTGGTCGAGGCGCGGATCCGCTACCGGGAGGGCGCGCGGTTCGACGAGCTGCTGGACGTGCGGATGCCGGTGGCGCGGCTCGGCCGGACGAGCATGGTGGTGCGGCCGGAGTTCCGCGTGGGCGAGCGGCTGATCGCGGAGGGGGAGGTGGCGCACGTGTTCATCGACCCGGCGACCAAGGCCAAGCGGGAGATCCCGGAGGACGTCCGTTCGGCGCTGCGCCCGTACCTGGCGGTGGAGGGCTGACGCGGAGCGGGACAGGCGGCCGGCGCTTCGTCAGGCTCAAGTTCGTTTCTATGACGACGTCCTGACTTGGAATCAGGGTTCCGCCTGACGTGCCCGGCACAGTTCCCGTGGTTCTGATTGAAGTGGGCGGGGCCGCCCGGGGCAACCGATTTAATCGATCGCCCCGGGAACGTTCACCGCTGCGCGGCCCGTCGGGTGCCGTTGCCGCCGCTTGTCAGCGCGCGGCGGCGACGGCCGGGGTGCGGGCGAACAGGGACGCGTAGACGGCGCGGTCGCCGTCGCTGACGACCTGTCCGGCCAGGTGGGGCCCCGTGAGGGTGGACAGGCGCAGGCTGAGGTAACGCTCCTCCTCGACGGCCTCGACCGGGCCGGTCGGCACGTCGGCGAGCCAGCCCGCGATCGCGGCGAGCCGTTCGGCCCGGTCGAGGTCGAGGGCGGCGCGCAGCTCGGGCAGGCTGTCCGCCTCGTACGGCTCGGCGGGCCCGGCCGCGGCGTCGGGCTCGGCGTGCCAGGCGGCGACGCCGTAGGCGAAGCAGACGAGGGCCGTCCACATCTCGGCGAAGTAGCGCGGGTCGGGCGCGATCTCCAGCCCGGCGAAGCGTCCGCCGACGAAGAACAGCGCGCCGAGCTGTCCGGGCAGCAGTTCCAGGCGGCTCTGGAACTGGGTGAGCACCGGCCTCTTGCGCGACAGGATCTGCTCCAGGTGGCCGCGCCGGGGCAGGCCGTAGCGGGCGTTGAGGTCGGCGATGTCCCTCCACAGCTTGCTGTAACCCTGGACGCCGCGCAGCTCCAGGGCGCGGTCGCGCAGCTCCGCGGGCAGCACGAAGAACCACTGGTCGCGTTCGGTGAGGTAGCCGCCCTGCGACTCCTGGACGCAGCACGCGTCGTCGAACAGCAGGCTCTGCCCGGCGGCGAGGAACGCCGAGCGGCACAGCGCGTGGTTCTGCGCGGCGTCCTGGACGTAGCCGATGTGCAGCGGGACGATCGCGACGCCCTCCGGGGCGCCGTTGCGCAGCTCGACCTGGCCGTAGCCGACGACCCTGGACAGCTTGAGGCCGGTGCGCGGCGGCACGATTCCCGGGTAGGCGGGCCCGGAGATCGGGACCATGGTCAGCGCCCCGGCGCTCTGCGGCGTGCCGAGGCGGTGCCCCGCGAGGCTGAGCGGACCGGGGACGAGCGTTTCGAGCGCCGTCGTCTCCCTCATGGGCGTCCCTTCGTCGTGCGGCGGCACGGTCGGGTTGTGCGTTGTGCGGTTGCGGGGTGGGGCGGGGGCGGGGGACGGATCAGGCGGCGAGGTCGCCGAGGAGCCCGGCCTGCCGGTCGAGGGCTTCGAGCCGCGAGTGCAGGGCGGTACGGAGCCAGGGGGCCCCGGCCTCGCAGTGCCCGAACATCCAGGGCAGCAGCTCGGCGAAGTCGTCCTGGTGCCAGAACCCGCGCTGCGGCAGAGCGGGCGCGGGACGGCGCGCGGACAGGTCGTCGCTGCCGGTGAACATCGCGTGGCAGAACACCACCGGGGTGGTGACGCCGGCGCGGGGCAGGGTGGCGACGACGCGGGCCAGGTCGCCCGGGAACAGGTTCTCGTAGCCGTCGGAGACGACCGCGACCAGGTCGGGGGCGGCGCCGAGCGCGTCGAGGACGCCGGTGGCGAGGTCGGTGGCGCCGTGCGGAGTGCGTTCGTCCCCGCCGACCTCCACGACCTCCAGGCGGGCGCAGACCTCCGACAGCACCATCCGCAGCGCGGCGGCCTGGGACAGCACCGCCCACTCGCGTTCGCCGTAGCCGCGCATGGACGCCGAGGCGTCCATGACGAGCGCGACGGTGCCCTCGAAGCGCGGGAACGCGACGACGGCGGCGCTGAGGTAGCGGCCGAGCGCGACGTACAGCTCCTCGGCCGGGCCGCCGCGGTAGAGGTGCACGAGCGTGGCGGCGATGTCGCCGCGGTTGGTCGCGGTGACGGTCGGCGGCCGTTCCCTCTTGGCGTCGACGCTGAGGACGGGCTCGTAGGGCGCGGCCGTCCCCGGCTCGCCGCCCGCGTACAGCGCGAGCACGCGGGGCAGGGCGGCGTCCGGCGCGGCGAGGAACCGCAGCAGCCGCCGCTGGAGGTAGTCGGACCCGGTGTCGCCGGTCCCGACGCGCCGGGCGACGCCGCGGGCGGTCGCCTTGCCGAGCGCGTGCTCGAAGCAGTCCACGAGCGCGGGACGGCGGGCGGCGATGAGCGCGTCGGCCTCGGGGTGCTCGAGGACGAACCGCAGCGCGGCGCGGGTGGTGTGCTTGTGGTTGGCGCGCAGGCGCCGCAGCCCGAGCAGCACGGTGATGACGTGGGCGGGCGGCAGCGCGAGGGTCAGCACGCGGGTGACGCGCGCGAGGGTCGCGCGGGTCGTGTCGTCCAGCCCGGCCTGGGACGCGGCGAGGACCTGGAGCAGCACGCGGGCGCGCTGCCAGGGCCGGACGCCGGGCGCCAGGGCGAGGAGGGCGTAGCCCTCGGGGTCGTCGGTGTAGGCGGCGCGGTGCAGGTCCGCGTCGTCCCAGCACAGGGTGCCGCCCCGGGGCAGGGTCAGGGCGTCGCCGTGCGTCTCTAGGTGGGCAAGGAGCGTGGGGGTATCCATCTGTTTCGGCCTCCGCACCCACCGAGTTTAGGAATCTTCGTGGAAGGTTCGACACTCGTTTTTCAGGTGCGGGATTCTAGGCGGCCGGGTCGGCGGGTCTGGCGGCGTAGTCGCCGAGGCCGTTCTCGAGCAGGTCGAACGCCCGCCGCGCGTTGGCGTGGACGCTCCGGCTCATCTCTTCGAGGGTCTCCCCCGCGATCTTCCGGCGGACGATGTCGTTCACCAGGCCGCGGTAGACGGCGAAGATCATGGCGGCGGCGATGCGGGGGGCGGTGTCGTCGGCGCCCGCTCCGGTCTCCTCGGCGATCCGTTCGGCCAGGGTGTCCTCGGCCCGCTGGCCGATCTCGCGCTGGCGGGCGACGAGGGCGGGGCTGGCCTGGACGGTCTTCGCCCAGGTCTCCGAGCCCTCGTGGAAGCCGGTGTGGATGGAACGGGCGTCCAGCCCCTCCATGAACGAGCGGCGGAACGCCGCGGCGGCGGTCTCGCCGGGGCGGCGCTCGCTGAACGCGTCGGCGGCCTGCGCGGTCATCTCGGCGTCGCGGTCGAAGAACAGGTCCTCCTTGGTCTTGAAGTAGTTGAAGACCGTGTTGACCGACACGTCGGCGGTGCGCGCGACGTCGGCGACGGTGACCTGGTCGAAGCCGCGCATCATGAACAGCCCGGTGGCGATGTCGGAGATCCGCCGCCGGGTCTCCAGCTTCTTGCGCTCGCGCAGCCCGAGCTCCCTCGTGGCCGCGTCGCCGCCTCGTCCGCCGCCTCGGTCGCTGTGCTCGCCGCTCTCGGCGAGGCCGGTCGTGCTCGGGACGTCGCGTTCCGCCATGACGGAGATCCTACCTTCGCCGGAGTGGCACCAAACTTGGGGTCACTTAAATATTGGTGTTACTGTAACGGCCCGTTCCCCCAGGAGGCTTCAGTGATCGAGACGCGCGGGCTCGCCCGCACCTTCACCACCAAGCACGGCGCGGTCGAGGCCGTGTGCGGCGTCGACCTGACCGTCGCGCCCGGCGAGATCGTCGGGTTCCTCGGCCCGAACGGCGCGGGCAAGACCACGACCCTGCGGATGCTGACGACGCTGCTGGCGCCGACGGCCGGCAGCGCGACGGTCGCCGGGCACGACCTGCGCTCGGACCCGGCCGCGGTGCGGCGCCGGATCGGGTACGTGGCGCAGGGCGGCGGGGCCGACCCGCTCGTCCCCGTGCGCGAGGAACTGGACCTCCAGGCGCGGCTGTACGACGTGCCGGACCGCGGCGAGCGGATCGCCCGGCTGTGCGGGCGCCTGGACCTGGACGGCCTGGACGGGCGGCTGACCGCGGAGCTGTCGGGCGGGCAGCGGCGGCGGCTGGACCTCGCGCTCGGCCTCGTGCACCGCCCGCCGCTGCTGTTCCTGGACGAGCCGACGACCGGACTGGACCCGCAGAGCCGCGGCAACCTGTGGGAGCACATCCGCCGGATGCGCGCCGAGGACGGCACGACCGTCTTCCTGACGACGCACTACCTGGACGAGGCCGACGCGCTGTGCGACCGCATCCTGATCATCGACCGGGGCCGGATCGTCGCCGCGGGGACGCCCGCCGAGCTGAAGCGCCGCATCGCCGGGGACGTCGTCACCCTCGAACTCGGCGACGGGCCCGACGCCGCGGCGCGGGCGCGCGACGCCCTGTCCGGCCATCCCGGCATCAGGGAGGCCGCCGTCACCGGCGACACCCTCAGGCTCACCGTGGAGAACGGCGACCGGGAGCTGATGACCCTCGTCCGCACGCTGGACGCGGCCGGGGTCGAACTCGCCGCGCTGCACCTGACGCGCCCGTCCCTGGACGACGTGTTCCTCACCGTCACCGGCCGCTCGCTCCGCGACGCCGCCTGAACCCCGAAACCTTCCGGAGGTGCGTTCGATGTCCTACTCGTCCACGGTGCCGCAGGCCGCCGAAGCCGGAGGAACGTCGCGGGGCCCGGCGCGGCCACCGCGTACGGCGTCGTTCGGCCGCGCGGTGCGCGACACGCGGCTGATCTTCGTGCGGTGCGTACGGCAGACGCTGCGCAGCAAGGTCGCGGTCGTGTTCGGCGCGCTGCAACCGCTGCTGTACCTGGTGCTGTTCGGCCCGCTGCTGACCGAGCTGCCCGGGGTCGCGGGGTTCGGCGGCGACGACGCCTGGCGGGTGCTGGTGCCGGGCATCCTCATCCAGCTCGCGCTGTTCGGCGCGGGGTTCGTCGGGTTCGGGCTGATCGCCGAGCTGCGTTCCGGCGTGCTGGAACGGCTGCGGGTCACGCCCGTCAGCCGGGTCGCGCTGCTGCTCGGCCGGGTGCTGCGCGACACGCTGGTGCTGGTCGTCCAGGCGGTGATGCTGCTCGCGGTCGGGATCGCGCTCGGGCTGCGCGCGCCGTTCGGCGGGATCGTGCTCGGGCTGGCGTTCGTGGTGCTGCTCGCGCTCAGCATCGCCTCGCTGTCGTACGTGCTGGCGCTGATGACCCGGCGGGAGGACGCGTTCGCGCCGCTGCTGTCGACGGTGACGCTGCCGCTGATGCTGCTGTCGGGCATCCTGCTGCCGATGAGCATGGCCCCCGGCTGGCTGGACGTGGTGTCGCGCTTCACGCCGTTCCGGTACGTGGTGGACGCGGCGCGCGCGGCGTTCCAGGGCCGGTACTCCTCGGCGGCGGTGCTGGAGGGCGCGGCCGTGATGGCGGCCATGCTGGTGCTGTCGGTGGTGCTGGGCGCGCACCGCTTCCGCCGCGAGAACGCCTGACCGCCGCCGCGCGCGTCAGGCGGCGGGGACGGAAGCGGGCTCGGCGCGGGTTCCGGTGGCGACGGCCGGGGCGGCGACGGCGCGCTGCGCGATGAACGCGCCCGCGAGGACGATCGCGCCGCCTGCCATCTGGATGGGCGCGAGCCGTTCTCCGAGCGCCGCCCAGGCGATGAGCGTCGCCGCCACCGCCTCCACGTAGCAGATCGCCCCCGCGACCTGCGCCGACAGACGCTGTACGCCCGCGACACCGGTCACGTACGCCAGGACGGTGCTGACCAGGATGATCCAGGCGGCGAGCGTCCAGGCGGGGGCGGTGTGCCCGGCGATCGGCACCGAAGCGGGCAGCACGTCCCAGGGGAGGGTCCAGGGCGCGGCCGCTGCGGTGAGCGCGACGGCGGCGACCACACTCCCGGCGGCGGTCATGACCAGCGCGTCCACCTGGCCCGCGAGCCGGTCGATGAGCAGGAAGTAGGCGGCCTGGCAGGCGGCGGCGCCGAGCCCGGCGGCGAGGCCGAGGGCGTCCAGCCGCAGCCCGGTCCAGACCTCGACGACCAGCGCGAGGCCGGCCATCGCGACGGCGACGCCGACCGCGGCGGTGCGGTGCACGGGCGAGCGGCGCACCAGCCGGAGCCAGCACAGCACCATGACCGGGCCGGTGAACTCCAGCAGGATCGCCACGCCGACCGGCAGCCGCGACGCGGCCACGAAGTAGAACGCCTGGCAGCCCGCCACGCCGGTCAGCCCGTACAGGACGAGCCGCCCGAGATGCGGGCGGACCCCGCGCGCCGCGGCCCGTCCGCGCAGCACGAGCACGAGCGGGGCCAGCACCAGCGCGGCCCCCGCGAGCCGCAGCCACACCGCCTGGAGCGGGCTGAGCCCGGCACCGATCAGCGCCTTGCCGAACGGCCCGGAACCGCCGAAGCACACCGAGGAGAAGACCGCGAGCCCGAGCCCCCACGCCCGCGTCCGCGCCGCGTCGCCGCCGACCACGCCGCCCATCGCCGCGTCCCCCGTTCCCCGTCTCCGCCGCCGCCCGGACCCCCCGATTTCATGAGCATCGTGCCATAACACTCCTTACACGTCGATGGGATGATCGGTGGGCCACTACTATTCGCCGGGTGAGCTGGCAAGCGGCCGGGGCGGGACCCGGCGGAACCGGAGGCGCGGCCGGCGGGGACCTGTTCGCTGCGGTCGAGACCAACGTGCGCGAGCTGGTGGCCGCGCCGTGGTGGCGTACGGCCACGCCGCAGCAGCGCGCCGAGCAGATCGTCGCGCGGATGCTGTGGGGCTCCGGCGAGTGGTGGCTGTACGGCGCGTGGGGCCGCTGGTACCGCTGCGGCCTCGACGGCGCCTGGCACCCCTGCCCGCCGCCGCCCGCCCCCGAGGACCGCGCCGTGGCCGTTCCCGCGCCGCGCGGAGCCGGGACGCCGCCGGTGCCGCCGCAGATGTACCCGACCGG
This sequence comes from Actinomadura sp. J1-007, assembly GCF_009793335.1. GTDB lineage: Bacteria > Actinomycetota > Actinomycetes > Streptosporangiales > Streptosporangiaceae > Spirillospora > Spirillospora yumaensis. The sequence continues at coordinate 323,219 of NZ_WING01000003.1, forward strand.
CCCCGACCTGGCGGCCGGGCGCATGGCCTCCCCCGGGTTCCTCGGCCCGGCGCCCGAGACCGCCGTGGTCGCCCGCATCTCGCAGGCGCTCACCACCGCGCTGGCGGTGAACCCGGCGCAGTTCGCGCAGCGCGACCCGATGTTCCAGCCCGGCACGCCCAGCACCGTCGCCGCCGCGTGGGGGTCCCTGCTGTGGTGCGCGGGATCGCCCGTCGCGCTGGTCGAGCACCCGCTGATCGAGTCGTTCGTGCCGTTCCTGACGACGTCGGCCGAGCAGCTCCACTGGATGATGCCGCCCGACTTCAGCACCCTCGCCGGCTACTACATCAACCGGCTCGGCGCGGGCGACGTCGGCGGCGCCGCGCACATCGCGCGCGTGATGTACGAGGTCGCGTCCGGGCTCCAGGGCGACGAGCGGTTCCGGCCGGGCGCCGACGCGCTCGCCGCGGTGACCGGCGCCTCGCTGCGGATGGCGCAGCACGACATGGCCACCGTCCGGTACGGGCCCGAGGCGATCCTCCAGGAATGGCGGCGCCGCTGCCCCGCCGAGTTCGCCACGCCGATGGTGCGCGACACCGCGCCCGGCGAGTACCTGCGCCTCGCCCTGTACGACCTGCAACAGATCGTCGCCGGGCTGACCGGTCCCCGCCAGGCGACCGGCGGCCGCAGCCACGACGAGGTGCGCCGCGCCGGCGTCGCCGTGCTGGCCGCCGACCTGCAAACGGCGCCGAACGCCCTGCCCGCGCTCCAGCGCTGGCTCGACCCCGACAGCGGACGCACGCTCCAGGCCGTCCTGACCGACCCGGCGCACCCGCTGCGCTCCCTGTGGCCGCGCGACGGCCGCCTCCCGGACGCGCTGCGCAGCGACGACGCCGACGCGCTGGCCGCGCTGCTGACCACCACGTACACGATCGGCCTCACCTGGTGCAGGCTCGCGCAGGTCCCGCCGCCCGCGACGGGCTTCGCGATGCCGCAGGCGGTCGCGGCGGAGCTGACCTCCCCGGCGATGCACACGCCGCCGTCCACCGACGAGCTGAGCGCGTGGGACATCATCAAGGCCGCGCGCGCCCACCTCGCCGCCGAACGCGAGGCGCAGGGCGGCGACCAGCCCGTGGCCCCCGTTCCGCAACCGCAGGAGGAGGCGCCCGGCCCGCCCCCGGCCGTCGCCCCGTCCGAACCTCCGGCCGCGCCGCCCGTTCCGCCGCCCGCCGCCTCGGGAGGGCCCGTGCCCGGCGTGCACGGCTCACCTCCGTCGGGCACGCCCCTCCCCGACCTGCCGAACGCTGCGAACGCGGGCGCTGGTGCACCGGACCAGTGGAACCAGCCGCGACAGGACGCAGGCCCCGCGCCGCTCGACCCGTACGCCGCCCAGGGACCGCCGCCGCGCATCGCGCCTCCGCCCCCTCCCCCGCCTCCGTCCGGCGCGCCGGAAGCGGAAGCCGCGCCGCCCGCGCCCTCGTGGCCGCACGACGACGCCGCGCCGGAACCGGGCGCGGCACCGGGCGCGGCACCGGTGTGGCCCTCCGAACCGGCCACCCAGCTCGACAGCGACCCGTACCGCACGCAGCTCGACACGGGTTCGTCGCCGGCGCCCGCGCCGGCGGCGCAGCCCGACTTGCCGCCGCCGCCCGCGCCGGTGTCCGAGCCGCCCCCGCCGATGCCGCCCGGCCCCGTACCCGAACCGGGGACGCAGATCGCCGAGGCGTACGGCATCCGGTTCCTGTGCGGCGCCGACGACATCGAACGCGTCGTCACCGAGGTGCGCAGGCGCGGCAAGTGGGCGCGGCGGCTGCGCGGCCAGGAGGTGTCGAGCGCTTCGGCGCCGGCGCTCCTGCTGATCGGCGCGCCGTCCAGCGGGCAGCGCCGCTTCGCCCGGATGGTGGCGCGCGCGCTGGCGGAGGTCGAGGTGTCCAGCGGCGAGGTCCGCACCGTCCACGCCGAGGACCTGCGCGACGGCGGCCCCGACGCGCTGCGCGAGGCGCTCGACCGGCACACGGGCCACACGCTCCTCTTGGACGGCCTGGACGGGCTGATCCTGGACGAGACGCGCGGCTCGTCGTACGCGTCCGTCCTCTACCGCGCGCGCCTGGAAGGCGTCAGCGACACCGCGCTGCTCGCCACCTGCGAACCCGACCGCGTGGGCGAGCTGTCGGCGTCCTCGCCGGAGCTGATGCCGGACCTCCGCGCCGTACGCCTGCCGGACCTGGCCGACGCCCGAGCACGCGCGGCACTGCTGATGCTGCTCGCCGAGGAGCGGCGGCTGCGCGTCGGCCCGGACGCGTGGGACCTGGTGCACGCCGACCTCGCCTCACTGCGCGGCCGAGGCCGACTGACCGGCGCGCGCCTGGTGGAGGCGTACCTGGACCGCGCGGCGACCGCGCACCTGAGCCGCGCCGAGGAGACCCAGGCGATCGGCAACGCCTCGTCGCTCACCCTCACCCGCGCGGACTTCGAGGGAGTGGCCGGCCACCTGTCCTCCCCGTGATCCCCGTCCGTTCCCCGCGACTCGGCCCGTACGCCGTGGCCCGGTCGGGTATGCGGGGTGTCACCGGGGGGTGACGGGGCGCGCCGCATAATGTCGGAGGCTCGGGTCACCATGGTGGGGTGGATCGCGTAGACCGGCTGCTGGCACTGGTCGCGGAGCTCCGCGCGGCCGCCCCCGAGCCGCTGGAGCCGAAAGCCCTCGCCGCGCGTCTCGGGGTGAGCGAACGTACCGTCCGCCGTGACCTGGAGCTTCTCGTCCACGGCGGGCTGCCGGTGCGGACCGACCGCGGGCAGGGCTACGTGCTGACGCCCGACCCCGCGCCGCCCGCGCTGTCGGAGGCGGCGTCGCTGACGGGCCCGTTGCGCGACACGCTGTCGGAGGCGGTGCGGACGCGCCGGATCGTCCGGCTCGCCTACGACGACCAGTCGGGCCACCGCACGTTCCGCGACGTCGAGGCGCACGGGCTGGTGACCGCCCCCTACGCCGAATACCTGGTGGGCTGGTGCCGGATGCGCGACGGGCCGCGCATGTTCCGGCTCGACCGGATCGGCGCCGCCTACCTGTCGGGCCGGGGAGCGGGCGCCCGCGACCTCGACGACCTGCTGGCGGCGCTGCGCATCCCGCTCCCCCGCCCGCCCGCGGAGTCGAGCCCCCGCGGCCCCGCGGGAGCGACGCGTGCGCGAGCGTGGACGCTCGACCGCGTCGAGCACGTGCGGTCGCGGCTGCGCGAGGCGACGGCCGAGGTCCGTTCGGGAGCCGAGGGCGCGGCGGCGCTGCGAGGCGTCCTCGGGCACCTGGCGGAATGGACCCGCTGGCAGGTCGCGGCGATCCGCGCCGCGGCGACCGGCGACGACCCGGTCCTGGAGGGACGGCGCCCCGCGTTCCCGCCGGAGTTCGACGCCGCAGGCCCCGAGCTGCCGTACGAGACGCGGGAGCAGATGATCCAGGACGCGATGGCGCCGCGCTCACTCGGCGAACTGGCACGCGACCTCAGCGCCGTACTGGAGGCGGTGGCGCACTGGGCGGCCGACTGCGACGACGCCCTGTGGGAGGAGCCCCTCCCCGACCCCCGGCCGTTCGGCGCACCGGGCCCGCCCCGCCCACTCGCGGACCTGCTCGCGGGCTGGCGCGGGCCGCTCGCCCACATCGAGTGGCACCTCGACCGCCTGACCGACGAACCACCCGTCCCCCCGGGCGCCGATGACGAGGAGGCCATCTGGATCGTCGACCGCTGCCCCCTGCAACCCTGACCCGCGCCATCGTTGCCGCCATCGCCGAACGCGTCTCGTTGACGGACGTGCCGTCGTTGGCGGTCACGCGCCTCGTTGACGGCTCGGCCCGCGCCGCTGGGCGGCGCGGGCCGGTCGCAGGACGGCGGACCGTCAGGAGGGGCGGGGGGAGATGCGCTCGGGGTTCACGAGGGGATTGGTCCCGCGCGCGGTGGCCGGGGTGGGTGCGTCGTGCGCCGCGCCGCGTGTCCCGTGCAGGACGCGCGAGAACCAGACGGTCTTGCCTACCGCGTCGGGTCTGGTGCCGAAGTCGGAGGAGAGGGCGCCGACGAGCAGCAGCCCGCGTCCGGCCTCGGCCCAGTCGAGCGGATCGGGGGTCTTCGGCGCGGGGGTCCGGCGGGGTTGGCGTCGCTGACCTCGCCGATGACGCGGGAGCCGTCGAGGCGCAGCCGCAGCCGTACGGGGCCGCCGCCGTGCACGACGGCGTTGGTGATGAGCTCGTCGACCATGAGAACGATGTCGTCGACGTCCGTCGGGTCGGACACGTGCCAGCCGCGCAGCGCCCGGCCCGTGAGTTCCCGTGCTCGCGCCGCCGCACGGATCTCCGCGGGCAGATCCCAAGCCTCGTCCACCGCACCGCCGCGTTCGAACGCCTCGCGCTCCGCCTCGTCGCGTTCACGCGTCGCCGCGGCCGCCTCACCCACCACCGTTTCGGGAGCGGGCGGCACAAGTGTCACGGCCCCCGTCTCGCTTGGAACGGTCGCCCCGCCCGCTGCCCCTCCGTGCGCCAGCGCTTCGGCCATCACCTGTCCCAGCCCGTCCGGTACGCCTTGCCCGGGGACCACGGGCACCGGCCCGCCCTGAGCGAACGTCGCGGGCCTCGGGCCGGGGGGGTGCGGGAGGTGCGGCCTTCGGCTCGGGAGGCACGAGCGCGTCGGCCCCCGGCTCGCGGTGCGCGAGCGATTCGGCGTCGAGATCGCCGGTTCCGCCCAGCCCGTCAGTGTCCAATGCCCCGACTCCTCACCTGTGCCGGTTTCCGCAGGTCAGCGGCTGTACCAGGGCTTGTTCCCGGCCAGCGCCGCGCGATGGGTCCCGGCGGAAAGATCTGGCCGAACCGGGAGTTCCCCGTACCGGCGGCGGCCGGGTTCCTGTCCCGTCCGCCCAGTCCTCCCGGGGGACGTGCCCCGGGGCGCTGTCGGCGCCGTCCTGCCGCGGTTCCCTGGCTTCCCCGCGTCCGTTCACTGTTGTGGACGCGGCGCCCGCGGAGCGGGTGCACGGGCGCACACAACCCTCACTCCGGGGTGAGGTGATCGAGAACACGCCGCCCCATGTGGGAGGTGCACCATCGGAATGCAGTTAAGCTAGGTGCCGTCGGTGTGGCATGTGTCCCCCGGGCTCTACCCAACGCCTTCGAGGAATACCGCCGGGCCTCGCCCGGGCCGGAGTTTCGTTGTGCCTTTCGCCGTGAGGCGACCACCACACCGGCGCTAACGCCGAGGCCCGGCGAGAGTCTCACTCTCGCCGGGCCTCGGCGTTTCTCCGTCCCGCCTGACGTCCCCGTCCCGCAGGCAAGTCGAGCAAACAACGAGCCCGGGACGAAGCTGCGAGCCCCGTCCCGGGCGGATGGTCAAGAACCGCTACGTGCCCATCGAGATTGCTGGGACTTCCGTCCTCAGTGCTTCTCCCCGCAGGGAAGACCGCAGTACGGACAGCAGGGGGCGGCCATGGGGGCGGCGGCCGAGACGCCGGCGGTACGCGCCGGGCCAGCCGCCTGCGCGGCCTGAAGCGGGATGAGGGCCGCCAGAGCCGCGAGGGCCAGAGCCGCGATCGTGGCGAACCGGGAACCGGTCTTCCGCATGTGAGATCTCCTTCGGACGTTGCGTGTTCTCCAGCGACCGCTCGCTGGACGCAAGGCCCACTCTCATCCACCGCGTGAACGAACGGCTACCATCCGCCACCTCATTAGGGGGGCCAGCCCGGACGCCGCGCCGACCCTTCCCAGCACTTCCCAGCACTGATCGACATGCGGGTGATGCGGTACCGGGAACGGACTGGCTCGGGGGCGCTGGGCGGCACACGCCGATGGGGCCCTGGACGGGCGGGAGGGCGGGCGTGCGTGAGCGGCTCCGGAGCCGGGCGCGGAGGCGGTCGTGGCGCGGAAGGGCGGGAGCTGGGGTGGTGGGGAGGGCGGGCACTGTGGAGACGCCGGGCGGGACCCGGCGCCGTCCACGGCGCCCGCCCTCCTAGGTGACCGTTGTGATGACGGCGGCGGCGACGATCGTCGCGATGCCGATCGCGGCGACGGCGACGGCCGCGATGATGCGGACGCGGCGGCGCCGGGCGCCGTTGCCGAGTGCTGACAAGCGATGGGCGAGGCGTGGGTCGTCCTCGCTGAGACGGACCTCGATCTGGGTGAGGATCCGCTGCTCCTCCATCGACAGCGCCATGCTCATACCTCCGGGGGGCGTTCCAAGGTGACTGGTTCCTGCCCCGGCTTCAAGATCATTATCCCCGGGGGACGGTAACCGTTGAGCCTCGGCCCGGGGCGCTCTCGTGGTGGAGGCGGTCCAGAGCGGTGACGTAGTAGGTGTAGCTCTTGCCCGGCTTGGCGGACGGGTCGACGATGCCGCCGCCGCGCACGTTCGCGATCAGGCGCTGCGGATCGACGGGGGCGCAGCCGGGGCGCTTGCCGTCCACGCGGTAGACGGCGTAGGCGGTGGCGCCCTTGGCGGGCCGCCACTGGACCTTGACGCCCTTGCCCGCGGGTTCGGCGCGCAGGTCCTGGGTGGACGGGGGCGCCTCGCCGCCGCGGTCCTGGACGACGGGCGGGACGGCGGGGCGCGGGTAGTGGTCATCGCGGACGCGCGCGGCGAAGCCGTGGCGGTTGGCGGCCAGGTCGGCGGCGCTGAAGAAGACGTCGCCGCGCACGGCGGGGTACTTGCGGTTGAGCGTCAGGTGCCGGGACAGCTCGGCGGGCTTCTTCCAGGTGGCGTCCTCGCCGACGCGGTAGGCGGCCTGTCCGATGGTGAGCTGCACCTTGGTTCCGGCGACCTGCTTGGACCACCAGTCGACGAGCGTGGCGTAGTCGGCGCGGCGGTCCCCGATGGGCCAGTAGAGCTGGGGGTGACGTAGTCGAGCCAGCCCTCCTTGATCCATTTGCGGGTGTCGGCGTACTGGGCGTCGTAGCTCTCAAGCGCGTGGGTGTCCGATCCGGCGGGGTCGGTGGACTTGTTGCGCCACACGCCGAACGGCGAGATTCCGAACCGCACCCACGGCTTGGCCTTGTGGATGTTCTGCGACAGGGACCGCACGAGGGTGTCGACGTTCTGGCGGCGCCACGCGGCCTTGCCCATGCCCTTGCCGTACGTCTTGTACGTGGCCTGGTCGGGGTAGTCGCGGCCGTCCTCGGGATAGGGGTAGAAGTAGTCGTCGAAGTGGACGGCGTCGATGTCGTACTTGTTGACGACGTCCATGACGGCCTTGGTGGCCAGGTCGCGGACCTGGGGCAGGCCCGGGTCGTACCACAGCCCGGTGCCGTACTTGCGGACCCAGTCGGGGTGCTGCCGGGCGGGGCTGTTGGGCGCGAGCTTCTTCAGGTCGGGGTCGCGGCTGACGCGGTACGGGTTGAACCAGGCGTGGAACTCCAGGTTGCGGGCGTGCGCCTCCTTGAGCATGAACCCGAGGACGTCGTAGCCGGGGTCCTTGCCCTGCTTGCCGGTGATCCACTGCGACCACGGCTCGTACGGGGACGGGTAGAACGCGTCGGAGTTGGGACGGATCTGCACGAACACCGCGTTGAGGCGCATGGCCTGGGCGGTGTCGAGGAGCTTTCGGTAGTCGTCCTGCTGCCGTTCCCTGGTCTTGCCCTTCGGCCAGTCGATGCCGGCGACGGTCGCGATCCACATGCCGCGCAGCCGGCGTTCCGCGGAGTCGCCGGGCGCGGCGATCGCGGCGCACTCGGCGCGCGCGTCGGCGGGCACGGGGGCCTTGCCGCCCGCGTCGCGTTCGTCGGTGCCGCCGAGGGCCGGCACGCCGCAGGCGGCCAGCGCCCCCGCCGAGACGGTGGCCGCCAGTACCCGGATGGATGTCCCCGATCGCCATGACATAGCGAGCCATTGTTACGTACTCGTTGCCGTGCTACGTACGGAACGCGGGTGCCCGTGTGGTCCGAGTTCGCCGGAAACCGCCGCTGACTTGCGATCATCGAACGTGTGTTCCATGCTGTTCGGGCAGGTCACTATCGTGCAGACGTTCGAACGATCGGGGGTGGGCGGGACGTGCGCTGGGATCATCTGAGACTCGACGGCGGCGCGCCGGGCGGGGCGCTGCCCCTGATCGAGCGCGGTGCGGTGGAGCGTACGTTCGACACGCCGGAGTTCCGCGGGATGACGTTCTACGAGGTGCGCGCGAAGTCCATCATCAACAAGGTCCCGGCCGCCTCGCACGTCCCGTTCACGTGGACGGTCAACCCCTACCGGGGGTGCACGCACGCGTGCCTCTACTGCTTCGCGCGCAAGACGCACGAGTACCTGGAGATGGATTCCGGCGCCGACTTCGACTCGCGGATCGTGGTGAAGGTCAACGCGGGCGAGCTGGTCCGGCGGGAGCTGGCCGCGCCGCGATGGCGCGGCGAGCCCGTGGCGATGGGCACGAACGTCGACTGCTACCAGCGGGCCGAGGGCCGCTACCGGCTGATGCCGGAGATCCTGGGGGCCCTGCGCGACGCGTCCAACCCGTTCTCGATCCTGACCAAGGGGTCGCTGATCCTGCGCGACCTGCCGTTGCTGATGGACGCGGCGGAACGGGCCGACGTGAGCACGGCGGTGTCGGTCGGGTCGACCGATCCGGACCTGTGGCGGCTGGTGGAGCCGGGCACGCCCGCGCCGCGCAAACGGCTGGAGGTGTGCGCGCGGCTCAACGAGGCGGGGGTGCGGTGCTCGGTGCTGATGGGCCCCGTTCTGCCGTACCTGACCGACTCCCCGCGACAGTTGGAGGAGGTGGTGCGCCAGGCGGCGCAGGCGGGAGCGACGTCGATCGGGGCAATCCCGTTGCATCTGCGGCCCGGGGCGCGAGAGTGGTTCCTGGCGTGGCTGCGCGAGCACCGTCCTGAGCTGGTGGAGCCGTACGCGAGGCTGTACGGGGGCCGCGCGTACGCACCGAAGTGGTACCAGGAGCGGATCACGGGGCGCGTCCGCGAACTGGCCGCCGAGTACGGCATCGGCCGCGGCCCCCGGCGGGGCATCGAGCCACGCCGCCCCCCGGCCCGTACGAGCCCAGGCGCGTCCCCGGGTGCGGGTGCGGGGGCGGGTGTGGGCGTGGGGGCTGAGCAGCTCACCCTGCTCTGACGGCATCGGCCGCGGGCCCCGGCGGGGCGCGCCGAGCCGCGCCGAACCCCGGCCCGTACGAGCCCAGGCGCGTCCGCAGATGCGGGGGCAGGTGTGGGGGCTGAGCAGCTCAGCCTGCTCTGACGGCATCGCTTCGATGCTCTCCGGCTCCGGCCAGGTTCGTTCCCGATGCCGATGGCCGTGCGCCGAACGTGATGGCCGTGCGCCGATGGCAAGCGAGGGGCGGCGGCAAGTGAGGGGTGACGGCAAGCGAGGGGCGGCGGGGCGGGGCGCTGGGCGGTTTTGGGTTCAGCGGTGGCGCAGGTAGGTCATGACGGCCAGGACGCGGCGGTGGTCGGCTTCGGAGTCGGGCAGCCGCAGTTTGGCGAAGATGGCGGTCACGTGCTTCTCCACGGCGCGGGTCCCGATGCCGAGTTCGGCGCGGATCGCGGCGTTGCTGCGGCCCTCGGCCATCAGCGCCAGGACCTCGCGCTCGCGCGGCGACAGCGCGCTGAGCGGGCCGCCCTGGCGCCGCCGGTTGAGCAGCTGCGCGACGACCTGCGGGTCCAGCCGGGTTCCGCCCGCGGCGACGGCCCGTACCGCCTCCAGGAACTCCTCCACGTACGCCACCCGGTCCTTGATCAGGTACCCGATGCCGCGCGCGTCGCCCGCGACGAGGTTGACGGCGTGGTGCTCCTCCACGTACTGGGACAGGACGAGGATCGCGGTCGCGGGCAGTTCGGCCCGGATCCGGACCGCCGCGCGCAGGCCCTCGTCGGTGTGGGACGGCGGCATCCGGACGTCCACCAGCGCGAGGTCGGGCCGCGTCGCGCGCACGGCTTCCAGCAGCGCCTCGCCGTCGCCGACGGACGCGGCGACCTCGATGCCGTCGCCCGCGAGCATCCGCTCCAGGCCGGTGCGCAGCAGCACCGAGTCCTCGGCGATCACGACCCGCACGGCAGCTCCGCCCGGACGACCGTGGGCCCGCCTTCGGGGCTGTCCACGGTGAAGGACCCCGCGAGTGCCGCGACGCGGTCGCGCAGCCCGGCCAGTCCCGTGCCGTCGCCGGCCCGCGCGCCGCCTCGTCCGTCGTCGCGCACCTCCGCGACGAGCACGCCCCGCGCGCATCCGACCGTCACCCGCGCGCCGGTCGCGCCCGAGTGCCGCGCGACGTTGGCGAGCGCCTCGCTGACCACGAAGTACGCGACGGTCTCGGCCTCGGGCGGTGGACGGTGCGGGCAGTCCACCCGCACGTCCACCGGTACGGGGCACCGCCCGGCGAGCGCGGACATCGCCGCGTCCAGGCCCTGCTCGGCGAGGATCGCCGGATGCAGGCCGCGGGCGAGCGTGCGGATCTCCTCCAGCGTCCGGACGGCCTGGTCGCGGGCGCCGGCGACCAGCCGCCTGGCCTCCGGCGCGTCGTCGCCCATCGCGCGCAGTGCCATGCCGAGGTCCAGCGCGAGGCCAGCCAGGTGCTGCTGCGCGCCGTCGTGCAGGTCCCGTTCGAGGCGCCGCCGTTCGGCCGCCGCGATCCGCAGCGTCGCGGCGCGCCGTCCGCGTTCGGCGTCCAGCGCGGTCCGCAGCCGCCGCGCCCGCGAACCTGCCGTCGGGCGCAGAAGGCTCTCGGCGAGCCGCCGGTGCGCCCGTCCCAACGGCCCGACCGTGTACGCGACCGCGACCAGCAGGGCGGCCCCCGCCAGCGCGTACGGCAGCGAGGACAGTTCGTCCACCGTGAACAGCCGCCGCCCGTTGAACCTGGCGGTCACGTCTCCCTCGGTCAGGACGGCACGTACCGGCAGTCCCGCCAGGGTCAGCCCGACCGCAACGGGTGCGAGCAGGAGGGCCTCGGCTCCCGCCACGGGCAGCCGCAGCAGCAGGAACAGCAGGTCCCGCCAGGTGGCGGGGTCGGTCAGGAGCGTGCTGGCCTGCGCCCGTAGGCCGTCCGGCCACGGCCGGTAGGGCACCGCGATCTCGGCTCCGAGCAGGTGCCGGGCGAGCGCGCGCTCCAGCCGGCCGCCGAGCCGCAGGGCCACGGCGGTCAGCGCGAGGAACACCACGCCGATCCACAGCGGGGCGAGCAGGACGCCGGCGAGCACGCCGCAGGTCAGCGTCCCCCACCACAGCGCGCCGAGTGGACCGCCCAGCAGCAGGTACGCCGCCGCCCGCGCCCAGTCCCGCATCCGCCCATTGTGTCCGATCACGTCCTCTGGGAGGCCGCGAGCGGGTCCGCGCGCAATGCCAGGCGGGCGGGGACGACCGCCGACAGCACGCCGATCGCGACGCAGCCGGCGACCAGCGCCGCCGCCTGGCCGACCGGGAGGACCGGCAGGAACGGGCCGCCCAGCGCGAACGAGGCCGCCCCGATCGACAGCCACGTGATGGCCCCGCCGAGGACCAGCGCCAGGGCCGTCACGATGAGGCTCTCCGCCCGTACCGCCCGGGAGACCTGGCGGGGCGTCGCGCCGCACAGCCGCAGCAGCGCGAACTCCCCGGTGCGCCGCGCCGCCGCCATCGCCAGCGTGTTGATCGCCGACACGGCCGCGAACAGCACGATCAGCCCGAGCACCAGGTAGCCGAACGCCGCCGCGGCAGGATCGCCCCGGCCGAGCCCGCGCAGGTAGGCGGCGCGGTCGGACGTCCGCAGCCCGGGATAGTCCTCGGCGAGCGCCGCGAGTCCCGCCCGCGCCCGAGCGCCGTCGCCGGACGTCCGCACGTGAATCTCGGCGTCCATCGGGCTCACCCTCGCGAGCACCGTCCTCGGCACGATTGCGCCGGCCCACCCGCCGTTGCGCGGCGTGACGGCGACCAGCGGAGCGGTGTACGTCGTGCCGTCCGCGAGCCACAGCGTCGCGGGACGGCCGACCCGCCAGCCGAACAGGCTCGCCTGCGCGGCGGGCGCGATGATCCAGTCGCCGCGCAGCCGTTCCGCCGAGCCGTCCGCCGGCCGCAGCCGCAGCACCGTCCCGAACGCTTCGGGATCGACGCCCACGGCGGACGCCGACTGTAGCGACGTTCCCTGCCCCGCCAGCACGGTGCTGCGCTTCAGCGCGAACGCGGCCCGCACCCCGGGCGTCGCCGCCGCGCGGGCCGCCGCGTCCGGTGGTAGCCCGCCCTCGGCGCGGACCACCACGTCGGACGTCACGCGGTCCGCCGCGTCCCGCCGGTCGGCGCGCGCGCCCGCCGCGCCCGCTCCCATCAGCGCGCCCGACACCGCCGCGACCATGACGATCGGCGTGACCGCCGACGCGAGCCGGCGCGGCGCGGTCCGGATCGCCGCGACCGCGAGCATTCCCTCCGCCGAACGGACCTGCAGCGGCGCCGTCACCGGGCGCGCCGCGAGCGGCGCGAGCAGCGCGCAGGCGAGCATGAGCGCGAGCGTCAGCAGGAAACCCTGCTCGGCGCCGCGGTCACCGCCGGTCACCAGCGAGGCGACCAGCAGTGCCGCCGCTCCGGCGAGCGCTACCAGCCCCGCCGCGAGCCGCCGCCGAGTGAGGCCGCGTCCCTCCAGTGTCGCCTCGCGCATCGCCTCGGCCGGGTGCACCCGCGCGGCCCGCGAGGCCGTCGCCCACACCGCCGCCTGCGTCAGCACCACCAGGAACGCGACCGTCCCGGCGAAGGCCGCCGGGTCCGGCCGAACGTGGAAGCCGTCCTCGTACACGCCCGCGCGGACGAGCGCGCGGCCGATCACGGCGGCCAGGGCCGTCCCCGCCAGCGCGCCCGGAACACCGCCCGCGAGCGAGACGGCCAGGGCCTCCTTGGCGACCGTCCGCCGGACCTGCCTCGGCGTCGCCCCACCGCGCGCAGCAGCCCGAACTCGCGGCGGCGCTGCGCGAGCGCGAGGTTGAACGTCCCGGCCACGCCCAGCGCCGCGACGAGCCCCGCGAGGCCGGCGGGCAGGACGAAGCCGGCCGTCGAGTACTCGGCCGCCACGCCCGGCGCCTCCGCCCGCGCCGCGTCGCGCGGCGGCAGGACCCGCAGGCCGGTGCCCTTCAGCGCGTCGCGGAGCCGCTGGATCCCGGGCCCCTTCAGCACGCCGACCGCGTCGGCGCCCGGCCCGCCGAACGCGGCGTCGAAGTACACAGCCTCCTGCCCGTCCGGCTCGGGCGTCACCGTCCCGGCGACCGCGTACCAGCGCGCCGGCCCGTCCGGAGTCTGCACGCGGACGCGGCCGCCCTCCGCGACACCGGCCCGCCGCGCCAGCCCCGCGCCCAGCACCACCTGCCCCGGGCCCGGCGGCCGCCCCCTCAACCGGGACGGCGTGAGCCTGGAACTCGGCCAAGGATGACCGTAGGAGGGAGCGCCCGCCGGGCCGTGCCGTCCGAACACCTGCGCGGGCACCGAACGGTCGGCGACCGCGACCACGCCCGGCACCGCCATGACCTTCGCGACCTGCGCGGCGTCCATCCGCGGGCGCTGCGGCGGCCGCGCCCGTCCGGGCCGGGAGCCGGGCGCGGCCGGACTGGTCACCGTCGCGTCCCGCTGCACCATCGCCACCGCGCCCGCCAGACGCGGCGCGTCCGGCCTCAGGTAGCGGCCCGCCCCGGCGAGCGAGGCGAACGCGCCGACCAGCACCCCGGCCAGCACCACCACGACCAGGGAGCCGACCGTCCCCGGCCTCCTCAGCCACCGCCCGACCGCCCCGCGCCCGAACGTCGCGCCTCGCGCCGGGGCGTCGTCTGCCGAGCCGGGTTCCGCCGGGCCGCGCCTCATCGGGCCTCCTCCAGGTGCGCCATCCGGTGCGCGACCCCCGCGGCGTCCGGCCGCTCCATCGCGTCGACGAACCGTCCGTCCACCAGGAACAGCGCCCGGTCGGCGTACGACGCGGCCACCGGATCGTGCGTCACCATGATCACCGCGGCTCCGCCCGCCGACTCGCGGAGCAGCCGCAGCACGCCGTGGCCGCTGCGGGTGTCGAGATTGCCGGTCGGCTCGTCGGCGAAGACCACGCGCGGCCGGGTGACCAGGGCCCGCGCCACCGCGGCGCGCTGCTGCTGCCCGCCCGACAGCTCGGCGGGCCGGTGCCCGGCGCGCCCGCCCAGCCCGACCCGTTCGATCAGGTCCCTCGCCGCCGCCTCACCGCCCCTGACCCCGGCCAGCCGAAGCGGCAGCGTCACGTTCTGCCAGACCGTCAGGGACGGCACGAGGTTGAACGCCTGGAACACGAACCCGACCCGCTCGCGCCGCACTTTCGTCAGCGCCGGCTCGCGCAGGGCTCCGACGTCGACGCCGCCCAGCAGCACGCCGCCCGAACTCGGACGGTCCAAGCCCGCCGCGCACTGGAGGAACGTGCTCTTCCCCGACCCGGACGGCCCCATCACCGCCGTGAACGTGCCCATGGCGAAGTCCATGCTGAGGCCCCGCAGCGCGTCCACCGCCCCCGGCCCGTCGCCGTACCGCTTGGACACGCCCACCAGCCGAACCACCGGCTCCGACATCCGAACCCCCTCCAGCTCACCAGGGAGTTCATCCTCGTCACCGACCTCCCGCCCCGTAATGCGGGCAACCCGTGCATCCGGGGTTCGGCTGCCCGCACCCCGCCGCGCCCGGGCCGGCCGTACCGGTCAGGAGGGGGTCAGGCCGCTGAGTCGTTGGCACAGGTCCCAGACGGCGGCGCGGTTGCCGGGGTCGAGGACGCTCTCGGGCCAAGGCGCGCGCTGGAGCCTGGTGGTGAAGTAGGCGCCGGTGACGTCGCGCAAGGCCGGTTCGGAGGCCAGGTAGACGCTGGTCCGGGCCGCTTTGGAGAGGTCGTTCATCAGGCGCGGGCCGAGCAGGTGGAGCAGGGGAACGAGGGGACGGTAGGCGTAGGGGAAGGCCCTGAATCCCAAGGAGCGGTTGCCGGGAGTGTAGGCGTGCCCGGGATAGGCCACGTTGACAGTGACACCGGCACTCTCCGCGCAAGCGCCCGCAGCGGCGTTGACGTTGGCCCGTTCGGTCGCGGCGAGGTGGTCGGCCAGGTCGTAGGTCAGGGCCAGGACGGCTGTCTTGGCGTGGTTGTACTGCGAGAACGTCCAGCCGAGGAAGCGTTTCTCGGCCTGGAGGCCGGCGGGGTCGATGGGGCCGCCGGGGATGCCTCCGGTGAGGTTGACGACGCGCGCGGCGGGGGCGGCGCGGAGGAGCGGGAGCAGCAGGCAGGTCAGGGTGTACGGGGCGAGGACGTTGACGGCGAAGGTGCGTTCGACTCCGTCGGATGTGAGGGTCCGGGACGCCGCCATGCCGCCTGCGTTGTTGACGAGGACATCGAGCCTGCCGTGCCGTTCGGCGAGCCGGCGGGCGAGGTCGCGCAGGCCGGACTGGAGGGCGAGGTCGGCGGTGATGGCTTCGGCCCGTCCGCCGACGGAGGTGATCCGGCGGACGGCGTCGGCGGCGCGGTCGGGATCGCGGCCGGTGAGGATCACGTGCGCGCCCAGGGCGGCGAGGGTTCGCGCGGTCTCGTTGCCGATGCCGGACGTGCTGCCGGTCACCAGGACGGTCTTGCCCTGCATGGACGGTGCGGACGTGGATGACGGCTCGTTCGCGGGAGTGGGCGGGTTGTCGTCGGCGCGCATAGGAGTCCCCCTGCGGGTGTGGTCGGGGCGGTGCGGACGGCACCAGGCTATGACACCGAGTGCCAAGTTAGGCATCAGGGGCATAAATGTAGTGTCGGTGCATGACTCAAGGGGATGGCACGGGCACGCGCGGGGGCGGGTCGGGGCTGCGGGAGCGGACGCGTCGGGCCGTGCGCACGGAGCTGGCGGAGCTTGCGGTGGGGATGTTCGCCGAACGGGGGTTCGAGGAGACGACCGTCGAGGACATCGCCGCCGCGGCGGGGCTGTCCAAACGCAGCTTCTTCCGCTACTTCCCGTCCAAGGAGGACGTGGTGTTCGGCGACGTGGAGGAGGTGGCGGCCGGGATCGCCGAGGCCGTACGGGCCCGTCCGGCCGGGGAGCCCGCGTGGACGTGCCTGCGCGTCGTTCTGCGGGAGTGGGAGGGGCGCATCCACGCCTCCCAGCGGGAGCTGGCGGGGCTGCGGCTGATCGAGTCGACGCCCGCGCTGCGGGCGCGGCTGCACGCCAAGCGCGACGAGATGCGGACGTCGATCGCGGCCGCGCTGCGGGAACGCCCGGGTGCGGATCTCGACGCGTTCACCGCGGACCTGCTGACCGCGGCGGCGGGCGCGGCGCTGGACGCGGCGTCCCGGGAGTGGCTGCGTGCCGGTGGCACGGCGGACCGTGCGGCGCTGCTGGACCGCGCGTTCGCCGTGCTGTCTCCGCGCGTGTAGCGGACGGTACGGGCGTTCGGGGCCGCAGGGGTTTGGTTTACTCCCTGGGTGGACGCTTCTCTGGACGGCATCGAGGCGGTGCCGGATCTGATGGTCAGGGCGGGGGAACTGGCGCTTCGCTGGTTCCGGGCCGATCCGGCGCGGCTGGGCGAGCTCGACAAGGGCGGCCCGGGCGGGTACGACCCGGTGACGGAGGCCGATCGCGCCGTCGAGGGGCTGCTCCGTTCGGAACTGGCCGCGATGTTCCCCGACGACCGGATCGTCGGGGAGGAGGCGGGCACGAGCGGTCCGGGGACGAGCGGGCGGACGTGGCTGATCGACCCGATCGACGGGACCAAGGCGTTCGTCAGCGGGGTCCCGATGTGGGGCGTGCTGCTCGGGCTCTCGGTGGACGGCGAGCCGGTGGCGGGTTGGTTGCGGCAGCCGTACCTGCGCGAGACGTTCGGCGCGGTCGGCGGCGACGGGACGTTCGAGGGGCCGGGCGGGCGCGTCCCCTTGCGGGCGCGGCGGACCGGAGCGCTGGGCGACGCGGTCATGTACAGCACGCATCCCTCGATGTTCGCGGCGGACGGTGAGCGGGCGGCGTTCGAGAGGCTGGCGGGCGCGGTGCGGCTGCAACGGTTCGGAGGCGACTGCTACTCCTACGGGCTGCTGGCGCTCGGGCACATCGACCTGGTGGTCGAGGCGAGCCTTGAGCCGTACGACGTCGGAGCGCTGATCCCGATCGTGCGCGCGGCGGGCGGTGTGATCACGGGCCCGGACGGCTCGACCCCGTCCGGAGGCGGCTTCGTGATCGCCGCCGCGACCCCGTCCCTGCACGCCGAGGCCATGGCCCTGGTCGCCGCCCCCTGACCGCTCCCCCACCGCGGGGACGGCCCGGATATTGGTTGGCGGGGGTGCGGCGCGGGCGGCCATCCTGTGATCATGTTCGATGACGTGCGGGTGGACGCCTTCGTCGAGGACGGGTTCGTCCGGGTCGAGGGCGCGTTCCCCCGGGAGCTCGCGGACGAGTGCCGCGCGATCATCTGGCGTGACCTGGGCGCTGATCCCGGAGACGCGGCCACCTGGCCGCGGCCGGTGGCGGCGCGGCCCGACTGCGCGCAGGCGCCGTTCGTGGCCGCGGCCAACACGCCGCGGCTGCGCGCGGCGTTCGACGTACTGGTGGGGAAGGGACGCTGGACGCCGCGCACGAGCCTCGGCGGCTTCGTGATCCGCTTTCCCGGTGACGAACCGGCCGTGGTCGACGGATGGCACGTCGATGTGAGCTTTCCCGGCGAGGGCTCCGTGCCCGGCGACTACATGACCTGGCGGGCGAACGCCGTGTCCAGGGACCGCGCGCTGCTGATGTTCTTCCTGCTCTCCGACGTGGGGGAACGCGACGCCCCCACCCGCCTGCGCGCCGGCTCCCACCTGGACGTGGCGCGGGTCCTCGAACCCGAGGGCGACGACGGCCTGGACGCCAGGGAACTGGCCCGGCGCGCGGAGGCAGCCACCGCGCACCGTCCGACGGCTCTCGCCACGGGCCGCGCCGGCGACGTGTACCTGTGCCACCCGTTCCTGGTGCACGCCGGGCAGCCGCACCACGGGACGGTGCCGCGCTTCCTGGGCCAGCCGAAGCTCAGCCCGTCCGAGCCGCTCCGGACCGACCGCGCGGACGGGGCCTACTCGCCGGTCGAGACGGCGATCAGGCGCGGCCTCGGGAGGTGACCGGCCGCGCGGGGACGCGCGCCGGTCCGGCGGGGCGGTCGTGGCGGTGGATGGTGAGGCCGGTGCCGCCCGGGGCCAGGCCGGGGCGCAGGGTGAGGTCGGAGCCGTAGTCGCCGCCGCGTTCGCTGCGGTACGGGATCGGCTCGGCGGTGGAGAGGGTACGGAGCCGTTCGCGCAGTTCGGCACTGGCGTCGGTGTAGCCGTCGGCGTCGAGGCGGTCGGCGCCGGGGACGACCAGCGGCGGCAGGACGTCCATGCCGGTGTACCAGAGGGTGCCGTGCAGGAGGGGGAACAGGACCTCCTCGGCGTCGCCGTGGATGCCGCGCGGACCGAAGCCGGTGGGGCGGGCGCCGACGGTGGTGATGGCCAGGGCGCGCTTCCCGGCGAGGCCGCCGTCGCCGTAGCGGCGGGGACGGCCCTCGCCGTCGGTGAGGCCGAACGCGAAGCCCTGGACGAGGACGCGGTCGAACCAGCCCTTGAGGATGGCGGGCGGCCCGTGCCACCACAGCGGGAACTGGAGGACGACGGTGTCGGCCCAGGCGAGCTTGCGCTGCTCGGCGAGGATGTCGTCGCTGAGGCGTCCGGTGGCGTGGGCGCGTTCGGAGGCGTCGCCGACGCGGAGGCGGCCGGCCGGGTCGCGGGCGAAGTCCGCGGCGGTGACGACGGGGTTCCAGCCCATGGCGTAGAGGTCGGACTCCTGTACGTCGTGGCCGAGTTCCTTGAGGGTGTGCAGGCCCTCGTCGCGCAGCGAGGCGTTGAGGGAGCGGGGCTCGGGATGCGCGAAGAGCCAGAGGACCTTGCGCCGAGGGGCGGATGAGGAAACCGGGTGCGGTGCGTTCATGGTTCCGATCCTGCGAGGCGGGGCGTCCGGTCACCAGTGGCCCGTTGGCCATCATGTGTAAGAATCGGGCCATGAGCGCTGACGCGACGCGGCGGCCCGCCGGGGCGGAACGGCCCGCTGGGCGGCATCGGGTGGCGGTGCTGGTGCGGCCCGGGGTGCTGCCGCTGGAGCTGGGGCTCGTTCACCAGCTGTTCGGGGCTGCGGTGTCGGCGGGCGGCGAACGGCTGTACGAGGTGGTGTCGTGCGCACCGAAGCCCGGCCTGGTCCGTACGGACGCCGATTTCGAGGTGTCGGTGGAACGGGGGCTGGAGACGCTGGAGGACGCCGACACAGTGATCGTCCCCGCGTCGCACGACGAGGACGAGGACTGCGCCCCGGACGCGTTGGCGGTGCGGACCCTGCGCGAGCTGCGCCGGGACGGGCGCGCGACGCGGATCGCGTCGATCTGCACCGGGGCGTTCGTGCTGGCCGCGGCGGGCCTGCTGGAGGGGCGGCGGGCGACGACGCACTGGCTGTCGGCGGAACGGTTCCGGGAGCGGTTCGCGGGCGTGGACCTCGATCCGGACGTCCTGTACGCCGACGAGGGCGACGTGCTGACCTCCGCCGGGGAGGCCGCGGGGATCGACCTGTGCCTGCACATGATCCGCCGCGACCACGGCGCGGGCGTCGCCAACGACGTGGCGAGGCGGACGGTGGTTCCGCCGCACCGCGAGGGCGGCCAGGCGCAGTTCATCGCGCGGCCGGTGCCGGAGCCGGGGGTCTCCTCGACGGGGGCGGCGCGGGCGTGGGCGCTGGAGCATCTGGACCGTCCGCTGTCGCTGCGGGAGCTGGCGGCGCGCGAGTCGATGAGCGTGCGGACGTTCACCCGGCGGTTCCGGGAGGAGGCGGGGATGTCGACGGCGCGGTGGCTGGCCGAGCAGCGGATCGAGCGCGCCCGGCAGTTGCTGGAGGAGACCGACCTGCCGGTGGACCGGGTGGCCGAACGCGCGGGCTTCGGAACGGGCACGTCGCTGCGGCAGCATCTGCACGCGGCCCTCGGTGTCTCCCCCAGCGCCTACCGCGCGACGTTCCGCGGCGTCCGCTCCGGCCGCGACGATTCCGCATGAGCGCCGTGGTGGACGCCGGGGCGCGCGGGATCGCGGCGTCAGGCGTGCTCGGAGTCCAGTTCGGTGGGTTCGGCGATGACGTCGACCATGGCGCCGTTGCGCAGGACGGTGATGGCCAGCGGGCGTCCGATGGCGTCCGCGAACATCAGGCGTTGCAGGCTCTGAGCCTGGTCGACCGGGGCCCCGGCTGCGGTGAGGACCAGGTCGCCGCGGCGCAGGCCGGCGCGGGCGGCGGGGCTGTCGGGGACGACCTCGGCGACGCGCAGCGCGTCGTTCTGGCCGAGGCGTTCGCGCAGCTGGGCGGGGACGGGCACGGGCGCGGCGACCAGGCCGAGGAACGCGCGGCGCACGCGGCCGTCGCGCATCAGGGCGGCGATGATGCGGCGCGTGGTGGCGTTGATCGGGACGGCGAGGCCGAGGCCGATGCCGGCGACGGCGGTGTTGACGCCGACGACGCGTCCGGCGGAGTCGGCGAGGGCGCCGCCGGAGTTGCCGGGGTTGAGGGCGGCGTCGGTCTGGATGACGTCCTCGATGACGCGTACGGCGTTGCCGCTGCGGGTGGGCAGCGAGCGGCCGAGGGCGCTGACGACGCCGGCGGTGACCGACCCGGCGAGGCCGAGCGGGTTGCCGACGGCGACGACGAGCTGGCCGACGACCAGGGCGTCGCTGTCGCCGAGGGACGCGGGGCCGGGTGTGGGGCCGTCCGCGCGGACGACGGCGAGGTCGGAGAGCGGGTCGGTGCCCGCGACGGTGAACGAGGTGGTGGTGCCGTCGGCGAACGCGGCCTGGCCGCCGCGGGCGGATCCGACGACGTGGGCGTTGGTGAGCAGGAACCCGTCGCCGGTGAACACGACGGCCGAGCCGCCGCCCTCGCGGCCCCGGTGGCGGACGCGCAGGGCGGCGACGCGGGGTGTGAGCTCGCGGGCGACGGCGGAGACCGCCTGGGAGTAGGCGTCCAGCGGCGGCTGCCCGGCCGCGCGGTCGGCGGACCGCTCGGGCTGGGCGGGCCGTTCGGGCTGGGCGGGGTGGTCAGGGTGGGTGGGGTCGTGTGGTTGGGGGCTCATCGCACCTCCCGATGATTACATCGTTACACGGCAACATCCGTGGGTGAAGGGCTGTTCCCGCGGGGGCGCCGCGATCGCACGGCGGCGGGCGCGGGGCCGAAGCGGGCCCGGTAGGCGGACGGGGTGAGGCCGGTCCGCCGTACGAGCTGGGCGCGCAGGTTGGCGGCGGTGCCGAGGCCGGCGGCGCGGGCGACGGCGTCCATGCGGGTCTCGCCGCGTTCGATGAGGCGGCAGGCGAGCGCGACGCGTTCGGCGGTGAGCCAGGCGAGCGGCGTGGTGCCGGTCTCGGCCTGGAACCGGCGGTGCAGGGTCGCGGGGCTGACGGCGGCGCGGGCGGCGAGGTCGGCGACGGCCAGCGGGCGGTGCAGGCGGCGGCGGGCCCAGTCCAGCACGGGCGCGAGGGAGGTGTCGGGGACGGCGGGCACGGGCCGTTCGACGAACTGGCGCTGGCCGCCGTCGCGGTGCGCGGCGAACACCAGGCGCCGCGCGACGGCGTTGGCCGTCTCGGCGCCGTGGTCGCGGCGGATCAGGTGCAGGCCGAGGTCGAGCGCGGCGGCGCTGCCCGCGGCGGTGAGGACGTCGCCGTCGTCGACGAACAGCACGTCGGGCTCCAGGCGCACGCCCGGGTGCGCGGCGGCGAGTTCGTCCGCCCAGCGCCAGTGGGTGGTGGCGCGGCGGCCGTCCAGGACGCCCGCGGCGGCGAGGGTGAACGCGCCGGTGCAGAAGCTGACGAGGCGCGCGCCGCGGTCCGCGGCCCGGCGGACCGCGTCCAGCACGGCGGGCGCGGGCGGGGTCAGCGGGTCGGGCCGGTTCGGGACGATGAGGGTGTCGGCGCCGTCGGCGGCGGAGAGGTCGCCCGCGCCGGTGAGGGTGAAGAACCCGTGGTGCATGCGGACGGCGGGCGCGGCGGAGCAGAGCGCGAAGTCGTACCAGGGGCGGTCCAGCTCGGGGCGGCGCAGCCCGAACAGCTCGGTCGCGACGCCCATCTCGAACGGGTTGGAGCCCTCATCGACGATCATCACCACGCGGTGCGAGGATCCTTGCGGCATATGCGATTCCTATCACTGTCGGGCGGAACCCGCAGTTGGGAAGGATGGGGGCATGAGCGAACGACATGATCAGGACAGCGGCGCGCGGCCGGGCGGGGACGCCTCGTCCGGAACGGCGCGCCCGGCCGTTCCGGTGGCGCTGGCCGAGGCGCTGGGCACGTTCGAGCAGCTCTGGAGCCCCCGGATCGTGACCCGGGTGAACGACTACGACGTGCGGGTCGCGAAGGTGGCCGGCGAGCACGTGTGGCACGCCCACGACGGCACCGACGAGTTCTTCCTCGTTCTGGAGGGCGAGCTGGAGATCGCCCTGCGCGACGGGAACGGGAACGGCGGCGAGAACGGCGGCGGGGAGCGGACGGTGACGTTGCCGAAGGGGTCGGTGTTCGTCGTGCCGCGCGGGGTCGAGCACCGGCCGTCGTCGCGGGACGGGGCGTCGATCCTGATGTTCGAGCCGTCGGGTACGTCGTCGGTGGGCGACCGGCACGAGGCGGTGCCGGGCCACGTGGACGCCACAACCGGGCACGACCTCACCGGCGCACGCTGACGCGGGCCCGGTCTGACGCGGGCCCGGTCTGAGGCGGGACGGCTACGTTCCGGCCGTTCGGCGGAGGTCGGCGGCCAGGCAGGCGGCGGCGCGCCGGTACTCGGCCGACAGCTCCCGCTCGATCGCGTCCCAACGCGCGGGCTCGACGCGTACCGCCGGCTCCTCGAACGGCAGGCAGGCGACGAACGCGTGCCGCAGGTGGGTCGGCGGGTGGGAGTCGTCCACGCGGGCCCGTTGCCGTTCGGCGATGCGCCGCCTGCGCTCGCGCTCGCCGACCGGCAGCGCCGCGACCGCGTCGCGGAGGTGCTCCCACAGGTCGCCGCGTTCGCGGGAGAAGGCGTGCCGCCGGGCCGCCGTCTCGCAGGTGTCGCCGGCGACCACGAGCGCGTCGAGCATCCGGGCGGTCTCGGCGGCGGACGCGACCCGCGCCGCGCGCTCGTCGGCGAGGTACTCGGCCCGCTGCGCGGCGCGCAGCGTCAGCAGCAGCAGCGCCCGGCGCAGGACGCCGAACACGCCGCGTCCCGCCGAGCGGGCCGCGGCGGCGACGCCGGAGGCGAGCAGCGTGACCGCCCGTACGAGCGAGCCGGCCGGGCCCGCGGGCCCGCGCCGGTCCCGGTCCCTGGGACGGCAGGCGTGGTGCAGGCGGGCGAGCGTGTCCAGCGCCGTGCAGGTGGCCACCGTGTGGCGGGGGTCGCCGTTCGCGCCGTGGCCGAGCTCGTGGGCGAGCAGCGCGACCCGCTGCGGGCCCGGCAGGACGCTCCACAGCCGCAGGCCGATCACGAGGACCGGCGTGCGGCGCGCCCCGACGACCGCGTACCCGGCGTGGAAACCGGTGGAGAAGACGACGTGGCGGACGGGCGGCGCGCCGGCCTCCCGCGCGATCCGTTCCAGCAGGCCCAGCAGTTCGGGGGCGTCGTCCGCCGTCAGCGCGCCCGCCGGGACGCGTCCCAGCCGGGGCCGCAGCGGGACCAGGCTCAGCAGCAGGAGCGCCGCGAAGACCGCCGTGACCGCGTTGGGGACGAACGCGACCAGCACGATCCCGCCGACCGCCGGAACCACCGACAGGACGTGCACGCCGACGGCGAACGCGCAGGCGGCGGTTCGGGCGAGGTCGCGGCCGGCCGGGCGCGAGGCCGGCTCCGCGCCGGAGGCGGCGACCTCCTCGTACATCCGGGTGACGGTGCGGGCCGCCGCGCGGTCGGAGCGCCCGGCGGGCGGCGGGGCCTCGGCGGGGCCGCCCAAACCCCATTCGCACCGGGTGCACCAGGTCACGAAGCCGGGGTCGTCCTCGACGGATCCGCCGCAGTCGGGGCAGCTCTGCCGAACGGTCGCTTTCACCGCGTCCCTCCCTAGGCCCATGGGCGAGAGCCGTCATCCCGTACAGGACGCGCGGGAGGGGCGTGAGGGTTACGAGGCGACGACGGAAACGTGCGGGGCGAGGAGATCCAGCGCCCTGTCGACGTCCTCCTCGGTCGTCGTCAGATGGAACGCGCAACGCAGGCGGCCGGCGCGGACCGCGGCGACGACGCCGCCCGCCCGCAGCCGTTCGGCGGTCCCGTCCGGGACGGGGACCGACACGATCGCCGAGTCCCCCGTGGGCAGGCCGAGCCCGGCCTGGAACCGGCGGGCGAGCGCGACGTTGTGGGCGTGGACGGCGGGCACGCCGACGCGTTCGAGCAGGTCCAGCGCGGGCGCGTGCCCGGCCCACGCCTGCCAGGCGGGCGACAGGTCCAGGCGGCGGGCGTCGGACGCCAGCCGCAGCGGGGCTCCGTAGATCGAGTCCCAGACGTCGGCGCCGGCGTACCAGCCGGCGCCGATCGCGGGCAGCCCGGCCAGGGCCTCGTCGGTACCGGCGAGGAAGCAGGTGCCGCGCGGCCCCAGCAGCCACTTGTAGCCGCCCGCGACGATGAGGTCGACGCGGTCGGCGGGCAGCGGCAGCCAGCCCGCCGCCTGCGTCGCGTCCAGCAGCAGCCGCGCGCGCTGGGCGCGGGACGCCTCGATCAGGTCGTCCATCGGGGCGATCCGCCCGTCGGCCGACTGGACGGCCGACACCGCGACCAGGTCCACGTCGTCCCGGACGGCGCCCGCGATCCGTTCCAGCGGGACGGACCGCACCTCCAGCCCGGGCCTCGCGAGGAACGGGAACAGCAGCGAGGTGAAGTCGCCGTCGGCGGTGAGGACGGTGGCCCCCTCGGGCAGCGACGCGGCCACCAGCCCGACGAAGTACGACACCTGCGCGCCGACCGCGACCCGTTCGGCGGGCAGGCCGAGCAGGCGGGCGAACGCGGCGCGGGAACGGGCGACCGCCTCGTCCATCGCGCCGATGGCGAGCAGGCCGGAGGCCCGGTCGCGTTCGGCCGCGAGCATCGCCTCGTGCGCCGCCCGCGGCGGCAGCCCGTAGGACGCGGTGTTGAGGTAGGCGACGTCGTGGGCGAACTCGCGCCGCGCCTCCTCGATCGGAAGACTGCTCATGGTCCGATGGTCGGCCACCCACCGCCCATAGCACAAAGTACAGATGTCTTCAGAACCCATAAATTCCGTTGATACCTTGTGGGGATGCTGGATCTGCAACGGGGACGCGTCCTGCGGGAGGTCGCGCGGCTCGGGTCGATGACGGCCGCCGCGAAGGCCCTCGCCTACACCCAGCCCGCCGTGTCCCACCACATCGCGCGGCTGGAGGCCGAGGCGGGCACGCCGCTGGTGATCAGGCACGGGCGGGGCGTGCGGCTGACCGAGGCGGGCCGGATCCTGGTGGAGCACGTCGAGGACGTCCTCGCGCGGATGGCCGACGCCGAGGAGCGCATCGCCGCCGTGGCCGGGCTGCGCGCCGGACGGGTCCGGATCGCGATGTTCCCGACGGCGACGGCCGCGCTGCTGCCCGACGCGCTGGCCGCCCTGCGCGACCGCGCCCCGGACGTGAGCGTGACGCTGGTCGAGGCCGAGCCGCCGCGCGCGGTCGCGGCGCTGCGGGCGGGCGAGGCCGACCTCGCCGTGGTGTTCGCCCATCCCGGCGTCCCGTCCGACGCCGACTCCCGCTTCCGGGAGATCCCGCTGGGCGTGGACCCGATCCGGCTCGGCGTACCCGAGGACCATCCCCTGGCGGGCGCGGAGAAGGCGGCGCTGGCCGACCTGGCGGACGAGACGTGGGCGTCGGGCTGCGAGCGCTGCCGCGACCACCTGGTGTGGGCGTGCGCGCGGGCCGGGTTCGAGCCGCGCGTCGCGTTCGCGACCGACGACCACATCGCGGTGCAGCGGCTCGTCGCGCGCGGCGTCGCGGTCACGGCGCTGCCGGGCCTGGCGTTCGCCCTGCACCGTGAGCCGGGCGTCGCGCTGCCGCCCGCGCCCGAGCTGGAGGAACGGCGCGTCGCGGCGCTCGTCCCGGCGGGTCCGCGCCCGCCCGCCGTCTCCGCCCTGCTGGACGAGCTGGTCGCGGTGGCCCGCGCTTACGATCGATCCCCCGCTTATGATCACTAGGGTCCCCCGCCTCCGGCCGAGCAGGAAGGACCCCGTCCATGCCCTCGATCGCCGCCGGCGACGCCACCGTCCACTACGAGGCCGACGGGAGCGGCACGGGCCTGGTGCTCGTGCACGGCACCCAGGGCAGCGGCGCGACCAATTGGGGGCACCTGGTCGAACGGTTCGCGGGCGACCGCACGGTGATCCGGCCCGACTACAGCGGCAGCGGCCGGACCGCCGACCCGGGCGGGCCGCTGACCGTCGAGACGCTCGCCGGGCAGGTGGCCGCCGCGGCCCGCGACGCCGTCGAGGGCCCGGTGGACGTCGTCGGGTTCTCGCTCGGCGCGGTCGTCGCCGCGGCCGCCGCGGCGCTGCACCCCGGCCTCGTGCGGCGGCTGGTGCTGGTCGCGGGCTGGCCGCACACCGGCGACGCCCGCCAGCGCCTGATGTTCGAGCTGTGGAGCGACCTGGCGCGCGCCGACTTCGGGCTGTTCAACCGGATGGCGATGCTGACCGGGTTCAGCCCCGGCTTCCTGGAGGCGCTCGGCGGCCGGGCCATCGACGCGGCCCTCGCCGTCTCCGCGCCCGAGCCGGGCATGGACCGGCAGATCGACCTGGACCTGCGCGTCGACATCCGCGGCCTGCTGCCCGCGATCACCGCGCCGACGCTGGTCGTCGGCCTCGCCCAGGACCAGATCGTGCCGCCGTCGGGCCCGGTCGCGCTGCACGAGGGCATCGCCGGCAGCCGCTACGTCGAGATCGACAGCGGCCACCTGGTGCTGCACGAGCGGCCGGACGAGCTGGTCGAGACCGTCCGCGCCTTCGTCCTCGACTGACGCGGCGCTCCCCCGCGGCCCGCCTCAGGTGCGGTGCCAGGGCCGGTGACCGCGAACGTCGTGCCGGGCTCGTACACGTTGACGAACATCGTGCGGCCGTCCGGCGCGAACGTCACGCCCGCGAACTCGCCCCACTCCGGGTCGGAACCGGTGCCGATGTTCTGCCGGTTGCGCGCCATCGGGTAGACCTCGCGCCGCCGCGTCACGCCGAACACGTGCTGCGCGCCCGCGCCGTCCTCGCACACCATCAGCCCGCCGCGCGGGCGAGGCAGATGTTGTCGGGCGACTCGCCCGGCTTGCCCACGTCGGTGGACGGGCCGAACACGATGACGAGGGCGAGCCGGCGGGCGCGCGGCTCGTACGACCAGACCTGCCCGAAGTGGTCGGCCCGCGAGCCCTCCTTGGTACGGGCGTAGCTGGAGACGAAGTACACGCGGTCGCCGCCCCAGTAGCAGCCCTCCAGCTTCTGCGCGTGCGTGATGCCGCGCGCGCCGAAGTCCTGGAACCGGATCGGCGTACGGCGCGCCAGGGGGTCGGGGACCTTCGCCCACTCGACGCGTTCGAACACCGTGCCCGGCTCCCGCACGGCCGACAGGTCCGGGACGTCCGGGACGCGCAGCGCCTCCAGCCGTCCGCCCGCGCGCAGGCTCCCGGCCCCGCCCATCGGCCGCTTCGGCAGGAACCGGTAGAACAGCCCGAACGGCTTGTCGAACGCGTCCTCGGTCTCGTACACCGTGCCGTCGCGCGGGTCGACCGCGATCGCCTCGTGCTGGAAGCGGCCCATCGCGGTGAGCGGCTCGGGGACGGTCCGGTCCCGCCGGTACGGGTCGACCTCGAAGATGAAGCCGTGGTCCTTGGTGTAGCCGTTCGTGCCGGCCAGGTCCTCGGTCTCCTCGCAGGTCAGCCATGTCCGCCACGGGGTCGGGCCGCCCGCGCAGTTGACGGCCGTCCCGGCGATCGCGACGCGTTCGGAGCGCAGCCGCCCGCCGGAGACCTCCAGCGCCGTGCACCCGCCGAGGCCCTCGGGGTCGTACGTCACGTCCTGGATCGCGGGCACGCGGTGTTCGGCGTCGCGCCGGTTCTCGTGGTTGCGGACCAGGTGGACCGAGCCGTGCCGGCCTGGGAACGCGGCCATGCCGTCGCAGTGGCTCGGGACGGGGCCCTCGCCCGAGCGCAGCGGCTCGCCCTCGCGCGACAGCACGGTGTAGCGGAACCCGTGCGGAAGGTCGAGGATCCCGGCCGGGTCCTCGACGAGCGGCCCGTACCCGGCCCGCCCGGCGCCGGCCGCCGCGCCCGCGTCGCCGAGCCCGGCGGGCCCGTCGGCCCGGGCCACGGCGCCGTCGCCCGCGAACAGCTCGTCGACCGCGCCGGAGAACGCGATGCCCGCGCCCACCGCGCCGGTGCCGGCGAGGATCTGACGTCGTGTGACAGACCTGGCTGACCTGGTGGACATGGCCCTCTCCCGTCGCCGTCCGTTCCGATCACTGATCCGTGTGTAACACACGTCACAGAGGTTGGGAACATGCCGGGCGGAGCACGCCATTGCGGACGGACGGACGGCCGGCCGTACGGTCAGGTGGCCTGGTCCCCGCCTTCCGGCGGCCCGGCGGCGCGGACGAGCTTGCGGGCGAGGTCGCGCAGGACGTCGCGCAGCTCGGGCGGTTCGCGGACCTCGAACTCCAGGTCCAGGAACGCGATCCGCATCGCCAGCCATTCGAGGGAGTCGGCCACGGTGCGCAGCGTGCAGGTGTGCTCGTCGATCGGCTCGACCTCGGTCCCGGTCACCCGGAACCGGTCGGTCAGCCGTTCGGCGGAGGCGTGCACCGTCAGCACTGCCTGGAGCTGCGGGCGCGCGGCGCCGAGCGAGCGCGTCACGTAGGCGGCGGCGTTCTCGGCGGGCAGCTCGCGGACCGCGAACCGCACACCGGTCAGCCGCGGCGCGTCCATCCGGTCGACGCGGAACGTGCGCCAGTCCTCGCGGTCGGCGTCCCAGGCGACCAGGTACCAGCGGCGCCCGGCCGAGACGAGGCCGTACGGCTCGATCAGGCGGCCGGTCTCGGTGTCGTCCTTGGCGCGGTAGGAGAAGCGCAGCCGCTCGCGGTCGCGGACGGCCGAGGCGAGGACGGTCAGGGTCTCGGGGTCCACGGTCGGCCCGGCGGCCGGCGCGCTCAACGGCATGGTGGCGGTGTGCAGGGCGTTCACGCGGCGGCGGAGCCGGTCGGGGAGCACCTGTTCGAGCTTGGCGAGGGCGCGCACGGAGGTCTCCTCGATGCCCTCGACCGCTCCCCCGGCCGCGCCGCGCAGCCCGATCGCGATCGCGACGGCCTCCTCGTCGTCCAGCAGCAGCGGCGGCATCGCGGTGCCCGCCTCCAGGCTGTAGCCGCCGACCGAGCCGAGCGTGGCGTGCACGGGGTAGCCGAGGTCGCGCAGCCGCTCGATGTCGCGGCGGACGGTGCGGGCGCTGACCCCGAGCCGTTCGCACAGCTCGGGGCCGGTCCACTCGCGGCGGGTCTGGAGGATCGACAGGAGCTGGAGCAGCCGGGCTGAGGTGTCGGTCACGCCCCCAGTATGCCCCGCCAATGAGGTCATAACCTGGCCTCATTGATATCTAGCGTGGGCGCATGACCGAGCACGAGGAGAGCATTCTGATCGCCGGCGCCCGGGAGAACAACCTCAAGGACGTCTCCCTGCGCATCCCGAAGAACCGGATCGTGGTGTTCACCGGGGTGTCCGGCTCCGGCAAGTCGTCGATCGTGTTCGACACGGTGGCGGTCGAGTCGCAGCGGCAGCTCAACGAGACGTTCACCTGGTTCATCCGCAACCGGCTGCCCAAGTACGAGCGCCCGAGCGCGGACGCGATCGAGAACCTCGCCCCGGCGGTCGTGGTCGACCAGCGGCCGATCGGCGGCAACTCGCGCTCCACGGTCGGCACGATGACCGACATCTACTCGGTGATGCGGGTGCTGTTCTCGCGGTACGGGACGCCGAGCGCGGGCGAGTCGTCCGTCTACTCGTTCAACGACCCGCAGGGCATGTGCACCGAGTGCGACGGGATCGGCCGCGTCGTACGGCTCGACCTGGACAAGCTCCTCGACACGTCCAAGTCGCTCAACGAGGGGGCGATACGGTTCCCGCCGTTCGGGGTGGGGACGGGGCAGTGGCAGATCTACGCCCAGTCGGGCCTGTTCGACCCCGACAAGCCGCTGCGCGACTTCTCCAAGGACGACTGGGATCTGCTGCTGTACGGCAAGGGGTTCCGCGTGCCGCGCCGCAGCCAGAACGGCTCGACGGGCACCAACACCTACGAGGGCATCGTCGAACGGTTCGACCGGCTCTACATCAAGCGGGACATGAGCGGCCTGACCGAGCGCAACCGGGAGGTCGCGCGGGGCGTGACCAGCGAGGCGGTATGCCCGGTGTGCGGCGGGGCGAGGCTGAACGGGGCCGCGCTCGCGTCGAGGATCGGCGGGCGCAACATCGCCGAGCTGTGCCGGATGGAGATCGGCGACCTGATCGGCGTGCTGGAGGAGATCGACGACCCGGTGGCGACGCCGATCGCCGCGTCGGCGGTGACGCGGCTGCGGCGGCTGGAGGCGATCGGGCTCGGCTACCTCAGCCTGGACCGCGAGACGCGGACGGTGTCGGGCGGCGAGGCGCAGCGGCTCAAGGTCGTCCGGCACCTCGGCTCCAGCCTGACCGGGATGACCTACATCTTCGACGAGCCGAGCGTCGGCATGCACCCGCGCGACGTGGACCGGCTGAACGCGCTGCTCGTCCAGCTCCGCGACAAGGGCAACACGGTGCTGGTCGTCGAGCACGACCCGGACGTGATCGCGGTCGCCGACCACGTGATCGACATGGGCCGGGCGCGGGGTCGCGCGGCGGCGAGGTGGTGTTCGCCGGAACCGTGGCCGGGCTGCGCGCCGCCGACACCCCGACGGGCCGGTGCCTGCGCCGCGCGCCGCGGGTCAAGGAGGCGTTCCGCGAGCCGCAGGGGTGGCTGACGGTCAAGGACGCCGACGCGCACAACCTCAAGAACGTCACCGCGAGCTTCCCGCTCGGCGTGCTGACCGCCGTCACCGGCGTCGCGGGGTCGGGCAAGAGCACGCTGGTCATGGGCGAGTTCGCGGCGGCGCACGAGGAGGCGGTGGTGGTGGACCAGTCCGCGATCGGGGCGTCGCGGCGTTCCAGCCCGGCCACGTTCATCGGGATCATGGACCCGGTCCGGCGGCTGTTCGCGCGGGCGAACGGCGTGGACATGGGGCTGTTCAGCTTCAACTCCAAGGGCGCGTGCCCCGCGTGCGAGGGCAACGGCGTGATCTTCACCGATCTGGCGTTCATGGACCCGGTGACCACCACGTGCGAGGCGTGCGGCGGCGGCCGCTACCGGCCCGAGGTGCTCGCGCACACGCTGCGGGGCCGTTCGATCGTGGACGTGCTGGCGATGACCGCCGAGGAGGCGCTGGCGTTCTTCGACGGGTCCGGCGAGCGCGGCGAGCGGACGATCGCGACGCGGCTGCGCGCCCTGAACGACGTGGGCCTGACCTACCTCGGGCTCGGCCGCCCGGTCAGCTCGCTGTCGGGCGGCGAGCGGCAGCGCCTCAAGCTGGCGAACGAGCTGCACCGCACCGGGCGGGTGTACGTGCTGGACGAGCCGACGACGGGCCTGCACATGGCCGACGTGGACGTGCTGCTCGCCCTGCTGGACCGGCTGGTGGACGCGGGCAACAGCGTGATCGTGATCGAGCACGACCTGGACGTGGTGCGGCACGCGGACTGGGTCGTGGACCTCGGGCCGGACGGCGGCAAGCACGGCGGCGAGATCGTGTTCACCGGCACGCCGGCCGAGCTGCTGGAGGCGTCCGGCTCGATCACCGGCGCGTTCCTGCGCGCGGACGACGCCCGCGCCGCCGCTCGCCCGGCCGCTCCCGCCGCCGCCACAAACGCGGCGGGCTGATCTTGTAGGGCGCGCTCATGGCCGCCGGGCCGCGCCGGCGCGAGAGTCGTGGCCATGGCTGATCTCCTGGACGAACTGACCCGCAAGGCGCTGCGGCGCGAGCGGCCCACCCGCGAGGAGGCGCTCGCCGTGCTCGCCGGGGAGGACGAGCTGCTGGAGGTGGTGGCGGCGGGCGCCCGCGTCCGCCGCCGCTTCTTCGGCCGCCGGGTGAAACTCAACACGATCATCAACATGAAGAGCGGGCTGTGCCCCGAGGACTGCTCGTACTGCTCGCAGCGGCTCGGCTCGACCGCCGAGATCCTGAAGTACTCGTGGATCACGCCCGAGGACGCGGCGCGGACGGCGGGCCGGGCGGTCGACGCCGGGGTCAAGCGGGTCTGCCTGGTGGCGAGCGGCCGCGGGCCGGGCGACCGGGACGTCCGCCGCATCGAGGACACGATCGCCGCGATCCGCGAGGACGCGGCGGAGAACGGCCGGCCGGAGGCGGAGATCTGCGTGTGCCTCGGGCTGCTCCAGGAGGGGCAGGCCGAGCGGCTGCGCGAGGCGGGCGCGCACGCCTACAGCCACAACCTCAACACCAGCGAGGAGCGCTACAGCGAGATCTGCACCACCCACACGTTCGCCGACCGGGTGGACACGCTCCAGCGCGCCGCCGCGTCCGGCCTGTCGCCCTGCTCCGGCGCCATCTTCGGCATGGGCGAGTCGGACGGCGACATCGTGGACCTGGCGTTCGCGCTGCGCGAGCTGGACCCCGACTCGGTGCCGGTCAACTTCCTCATCCCGTTCGAGGGACGCCGCTCGGGACCGCTGGGAGCTGACGCCGGACCGCTGCCTGCGCATCCTCGCGCTGTTCCGCTTCTGCTTCCCCGACGTGGAGGTACGGCTCGCGGGCGGCCGGGAGATCCACCTGCGCTCGCTCCAGCCGCTCGCCCTGCATCTGGCCAACTCGGTGTTCCTCGGCGACTACCTGACCAGCGAGGGGCGGCCCGGGGCCGACGACCGGCAGATGATCGCCGACGCGGGGTTCACGATCGAGGGCGCGGACGAGGCGACGCTGCCGGGCGCCCGCCGCGACCTGGTCGCCATCCGGCGGCGGGGCGCGGGCACCGAGGAGCCCGCCAACACCTGAGCCGCCCGGCCTGCCGCCGCGTCCGCGTGAGGCGCGCGGCCGGGTCGTTCAGCCGGTGGCGCCGGTGATGAGGCGCTGGAGCGCGGGCGCGCACAGGTCGGCGAGCCGTTCGGGCTCGTCCGCGCTCCGGCGCCGTCGCTGTGCAGGCTGAGGGTGACGCCGAGGCCGATGAGCTGCCCGGCGATCAGTTCGGCGCGCAGCTCCCGGTCGGCGCCGGTGAGCAGCTCCGCGAGCCGTTCGGTGATCTGCTCGCGGAACCGGCTGCGCAGCAGCGAGCGCTCGTCGGTGTTGCCGAGCGAGAACACCACGCGCAGCAGCGGGTCGGCCTGGTGGACGCGGCGGCTCCGCACGAGCGTCAGCACCAGGTGGCGGCCGAGCTCGTCCGCGGGGGCGGCGAGCAGCTCGTCGGCCGCCGCGCCGAAGTCGGCGACGATCGCGAAGAGCTGGTCCTTGCTGCCGAAGTGCTTGACGATCAGCGACGCGCTGACCCCGGCGTCCGCCGCGATCCCGCGCATCGTCACCTCGGCGTAGGGCCGCCGGACGAACGCGCGCCGCGCCGCGCGCAGGATCGCGCCCCGCCCGGTCGCGGCGTCGTCCCCGCCCTCCGGGTGGGGCCCGGCGGTCGCGCCGCTCGCGGGTCGGACGCTGCGCGGCGGTCCGGCGCCGCGGGTGCGGCGTCCGTGGCGTGCCCGGTCATGTGCTCTCCTCGGCCAGGGCGGACGGCGTGCGCTCCGGCACGGCCGCCGCGCGCTCGCCCCGAACGTTATCCGGGCCGGACGCCCGGCGTCCCGGCAGGCACAGCGTGACGAGCAGGGCGAGCAGGGCCGCGGCCCCGGCGATCAGGAAGACCAGCAGGTACGCGTCCAGCGTCGGCGCGGTGCGCCCGCCGACCCGGAAGGTGATGTTGGCGAGGACCGCCGCGACGACCGCGCTGCAGAACGCCGCGCCGATCGAGCGCATCAGCGTGTTGAGGCCGTTCGCCGCCCCGGTCTCGGCGACCGGGACCGCGCGCATCACGAGCGCGGGCAGGGCCGAGTAGGCGATCGCCGTCCCGGCCGCGACGACGGTCGCGCCGAGGATGATCGTCCACAGGTGGTGGCTGGTGAAGTACCGCACGACGTATCCGGCGGCGATGCAGGACGAGGCGATCGCCAGGGTGACCTTCGGCCCGTACGCGGCGGAGATCCGGGCCGACACCGGCGACAGCAGCACCATCATCACGCCGCCGGGCAGCAGGCACAGGCCGCTGACGACGATGGACGCGCCGAGGCCGTACCCGGTGCTCGTGGGCTCCTGCACCATCTGCGCGGTGACCAGGGAGTTGGCGTAGTAGGCGAACCCGATGAGCAGCGCGGCGAGGTTCGCCAGCAGCACCGCGGGCCGGGCGGAGACCCGCAGGTCGACCATGGGGCTCGGGACGCGCAGCTCGTACCGGGCCCACAGCGCGGCGACGACCGCGGCGGCGGCGAGCAGGCCGAGCGTGCGGCCGGACGTCCAGCCCCACGCGCCGCCCTGCGTGACCGCGAGCAGCAGGGCCAGCAGCGCGGCGGTCAGCCCGGCGGTGCCGAGCACGTCGAACCGGCCGCGCGTGCGCAGCGGCGACTCGGGGACGAAGCACAGCACCAGCACGACGTCCAGCACGCCGATGGCGGCCGACACCCAGAACATGGTGTGCCAGTCGGCGTTCTCGATGACCAGCGCCGCGATCGGCAGGCCGACCGCCGCGCCGATGCCCATCGTGGAGCTCATCATCGCGACCGCCGACAGCATCCGGGCGGGCGGCAGCTCGTCGCGCATGATGCTGATGCCGAGCGGCATCACGGCCATCGCGGCGCCCTGGAGCGCGCGCCCGGCGATGAGCACGCCGATGTGCGAGCTGACCGCGCACAGCACCGAGCCGGCGACCAGCAGGCCGAGCGAGGCGAGCAGCACGCGCCGCTTGCCGTACATGTCGCCGACCCGTCCGAGCACCGGGGTGCAGACCGCGCCGGTCAGCAGGGTGACGGTGATCAGCCAGCTCGCCTCGGACGGCGTGCTGCCGGTGAGGGCCGGGACGTGCGGCAGCAGCGGGACGACGAGCGTCTGCATCACCGCGACGACGACCCCGCAGAACGCCAGGACGCCGACGAACGCCCGCGGATGCCGCGGCCCGCCCCCTCGGCCGCGGCCGCGACCGGCGGCGCGGTCTCGGACGGAGCCTCGGGCGGGGACGCGGCGGCGGCGTCGCGGGCCGGATCGGTGCGGGCCGGGTCGTTGGGGGCGGGATCGGCGGGCTCGGGCGTCGGGCCGGTCATGGGTCTCCGTGGGTGTGCGGGCGGGGGTGTACGAGCGTTCACCTCCTAGGGTAAACGCTTGTGCACCTCGGGCGGGAGGCGGGCCGGGTCCGGACGGCCGGTGACCGGATGCGGCACGATCATCGACAACCCGCCGTTACCGGGAGATCGTGGGCGCGCGTGTCGATCACTCCATGGAGAGGATCCGAGCATGGCGTCCCCCACCTCCCGCCCGCCCGTCCCCCGCGCGCCCGCCGCCGCCTCCCCGGACGGCTGCTGCCGGTCGCGGTCGCCGCCGTCGCGGCCGTCGCGCTGGCGCCCGCCGCGTCCGCCGGGACCGCGCCGTCCGCCCGCTTCACGCCGGGCGCGCCCGGCGTCGGCGACCCGTACTTCCCGGGCCTCGGCAACGGCGGGTACGACGTGGGCCACTACCGGCTCGACCTGGCGTACGACCCCGGCTACGACCAGCTCGACGGCACCGCGACGCTCACCGCGCGGGCCACGCAGGACCTGTCGGCGTTCAACCTGGACCTGTCCGGGATGGACGTCGAGAAGGTCACGGTCGACGGCCGGAAGGCGAACCACAAGCGGCGCGGCACGGAGCTGACCGTGACGCCGCGCCACGGGCTGCGGTCCGGCACGACGTTCACGGTCGCCGTCACCTACGGGGGCGTGCCGCGGACGATCGTGGGGTCGCCGATCGTGTTCGGCTCGCCGTACGGGTTCCTGCACACCGAGGACGGCGCGTACGTCGGCGCGGAGCCGGACGGGGCCTCGACGTGGTTCCCGTCCAACGACCACCCGTCCGACAAGGCGAGCTACGACTTCTCGATCACCGTGCCGGAGGGCCTCGGCGCCGTCGCGAACGGCGTGCCCGCCGAGCCGCGCAAGGGCTTGGCGTCGTTCAGCCGCCGCCGCGCCGCGACGAAGGCGACCACGTACGGCTGGCACTCCGCCGACCAGATGGCGACGTACCTGGCGACGATCGACATCGGGAAGTGGGACGTCAAGACGGGCAGGACTCCGGGCGGCGTGCCGATGTACGTGGCGATCGACCCCGAGGTGCGCAAGCTGCCCGCGCCCGGCGGCGTGGACCCGCTCGACTACTACTACGACACCACGGCCAAGTCCACGGACCTGTGGGTCAGGACGTACGGCAGGTACCCGTTCAGCACGGCGGGCGCGATCGTCGACGACGCCCGGTTCAACGGGGAGCCGCTCGGGTTCTCCCTGGAGACCAACGGCAAGCCGGTCTACTCGGCGATCCGCCCCGACCGGACCATCGCGCACGAGATGGCGCACCAGTGGTTCGGCAACGCGGTCGCGCCGAAGAACTGGCAGCAGATCTGGCTGAACGAGAGTTTCGCCCGCTGGTCCAACTGGTACTGGACCGAGCTCCAGGGCGGCAACACCGTCGCGACCGAGGCCCGCAACACCTACAACCTGCACCCGGCGGACGACCCGTGGTGGAACGTGGTCATCGCCGATCCGAAGCGCGACACGATGTTCCACAACCGCGAGTACCACGGCGGCGCCATGGTGCTCCAGTTCCTGCGCGAGAGGATCGGCGACGAGAAGTTCTTCAAGCTGCTGCGCACCTGGTACGCCCAGAACGCGGGCGGGAACGTCGTGACCGAGCAGTTCACGGCCCTCGCCCAGCAGGTCTCCGGCCAGGACCTCAGCGGGTTCTTCACCACCTGGCTCTACTCCCCCGGCCGCCCGCCGCTGCCCTAGGCGAAGCGCCGACTCGGCCCGCGATGGCGACTTTGGTCTATGCGGTGTCGGCTTTCGGGTGATGCCCGCGTCTCGTTCGGTCGGCGACGCTCGAAGCATGTGGGGCATCTCGATGAACGGCGCGCCGAAGGGCCGGTGGACGCTCGACCACGACGGGCACCGCCTGGAGGTCGAGACGGGGCGCGACGGTTGGCACCGGTCGGCGCGCCTCTTCGTGGACGGGGAGCAGGCCGGAGAGAAGGGCGGCTGGATCCTGCTGGCCGAACTCCCGTACGGCGACCTCAGCGTGAACGTCGCGTTCGACACGATCGGCCTGGTGGACGGGCAGGCGGCCCGCTGCGAGCTGGCCCCGCCCGAACCGAAGGACGAGCAGGAGGAGGGGGACCAGGAAAAGCCCGCGAAGGGCGCGGCGGAAGGCGAGGCGAACGAGAAGGGCGACGAGGGCGAGGCGGGCGAGGAGGAGAAGCCCGAGAAGATCCGGTTCGAGCCGCCGGAGGGCTCGCGGGCCGCCAAGCGCGAGGAGCTGGCGCGCAGGCATCCGAACCTGTACGCGTCGCGGCACGTGGTGGCCGCCACGGGCAAGGTGGTGTTCGGCCTGCTCGGCGTCGGGCTCCTGGTCCGGATGCTGATCGGGCTCATCCCGTGGCCGAGCGTGGACCTCCCCGAGGTGGACGTTCCGTCGATCCCGTGGCCGGACGTCCCGTGGCCCGACGTTCCGTTCCCCGACGTCACGCTGCCCGCCTGGCTGAAGGCGGTCCTCGCCACGACCAAGTTCTGGCTGCCGATCCTGATCGCGGCCGGGGTCGCGATGCAGGAGGCGGGCCGCCGCAAGAAGCAGCGCGCCAAGCGCGGCGCGCAGGCCGAGGACGCCCCCGCCGACAAGGCCCGCGATGAGCCGGACGGCGAGGGCGCCGCCGAGACCGTTCGCGCGGAACAGCGCGAGGACGGCGCCACGGGGACGGGCGGCGGGAGGCCGGAGTCCGCGGCCGAACGGGCCCGAGGGGGCAGCCCGCGGGGAGGCTGAGCGCAGGAGACGGAGGTGGCCGATCCTCTCCGGCCGTTCAGGCGCCGATGCCGCAGGGGCGTGAAACCCCCGGCTTGATCAGTACCGTGGACGGCCGCCGGAACGGGGCCGGGACCTGCCCGCGTCCCGCGCACAGCACCGTGGACCCGGCCACCCGGTCGAGCAGCGCGACCTGGCAGCCCGCCGGTGGGCGGTTGTCGAAGGACCCGATCGTGTGCGTTGGGAATGGATCACGGACCACCATGGAGCAGCCGGTGTACCTGATCGAAATCGTCCGCCCGGTGAAGTCGGAGTTCTCATAGAAGAACACTGAGCCGGTCTGGGCGACGCCGGCTCCGGCGGCCGTGGCCGTGCCCGCGGAACCCGCGACGAGGCCCAGCGCCAGGCCGACGACGGAGAGCCCGGCGAGCCGTTTCTGGATTCCCTGCATGATAATTCCTCCCCGGAGGACGGCTTCGTGAACGACCTCTGCCGCAACTGTTGATCTGGCGAGTCTCAGGGCCGTTCAATTCATTTTCAGCGCAGCTGCCGAAAAGCGCGGGGTGCGTCTTTGCGTGGTCGCCCGCGCGGGCGGAGTGCGCCCGCGCAGGCGACCTGAACGATCTGTCAGCGCCCGGCTACCGCGGGGGCCGGCCTCGCGGCCGCTCCACGGCACAGCGGGTCAGGCGGTCCCCGTGGCTGAAGTGCTAGCGGATGCGGTAGGCGCTGACCCAGTTGCCGATCTTGCTGTAGCCGGTTCTGTCGACGACGATCGCACCGCCGGTGCAGTTGGCGTTGTCCCACAGTTCCACCAGGCGGCCGCTCTCGGTACGGGCGGAGTTGATCGCGTCGTTCCAGCCGCTGCCGACGTAGTAGCACTGGCCGACGTTTCCGTTGAGCCAGGTGTTCGGGCCCGTGAAGTGCTCGCCGTCGAAGACGTGGATGCCGCGGACGGCCGCCGCCTGGCGGGCGGCGCCGGTGGAGGAGCCGGAGGGCGATGCCTGGGCCGAGCCGGCCGCCAGGACGGGCGCCAGCATGATGATCGCGGCGCCGGCGGCGCCGGGGAGCCACCGCTTCGCGGCCCTCGTTCGGCCCCCTCCGTGCGGCGCGCGGCGGGCGGAGTCCGTTTGCGTCTGCTGCGACATGTCAGTGATCTCCTTCGTGACGCGGTTCCGGTGGGCTTGCACGCGCCCTGCCGTATTTCCTTTCCGTTCGAAAATGTTCGGCGGGTCGCGGTATCTGCATATCAAGTCACGCATCGATTTCTCTTTCACGCCTGTTTCACG
This sequence comes from Actinomadura sp. J1-007, assembly GCF_009793335.1. Lineage (GTDB taxonomy): Bacteria > Actinomycetota > Actinomycetes > Streptosporangiales > Streptosporangiaceae > Spirillospora > Spirillospora yumaensis. Next base: position 362,500 of record NZ_WING01000003.1, read on the forward strand.
GCTGCTTCACGGCAGGTGGGGATCTCCGGGTCGAGCGAGCGCGGGGCCACCACCGGGCGGGACGCGCGGGCGGCGGCCCGTCGTCCGGGCGGCTCCGGCTCCCGGCCGATGTACCGCGTCGGCGGCAGGCGGTGAGGCGGGTTCTGCGGCGGGTGGCGTAGATTGCCGGCCGCCGGCGGGCGGATGCGGGGGGCGGTGCCGGCGGGCGACGGTGGCCCGGTGAACGATTCAGGACTGACCATCGCCCTGCTGGGGCCGCTGGAGGTGCGCGACGGCGGCGCGCCGATCGAGGTGACCGCGGGCCGGCTGCGGTCGCTGCTGGCCGCGCTGGCCCTGTCGGCCGGCCGGACGTTGCCGGTGGAGCGCCTGGCACAGGTGATGTGGGGGCGTGACGAGCCGGTCAACGTGCGCCGCAGCGTCCACACCAACCTCACCCGGTTGCGCGGCGCCCTCGGCTCTGCGGCGGTGCGCACCGTCCCCGGCGGATACCGGCTGGACGTCGCGCCCGATGCGGTCGATGTGCTGCGCTTCCGCAGGCTGTTGGCCGCGGCCGGCCGGGCGCGGGACGCCGCCACCGAGCATCTCCTGCTGCGGCGGGCTCTGGAACTCTGGCGCGGCTCGCCTTTCCAGGGTGTGGACGTGCGGGAGTGCTGGGAGGCCGAATCGGCGTACCTGCTGGAGCTGTACCTGGGTGCGGTGGAACGACGGGTCGACCTGGACCTGGCCTGCGACCGTCCGAGGGAGGTGATCGCGGAGCTGAGGGAACTGGCCGTCCGCCACCCGCTGCGCGAATCGCTGTGGGCACGCCTGCTGGTCGCGCTGGGGCGCAGCGGCCGGCGCGCCGAGGCCCTGGCCGACTACCAGCGGCTCCGCGAGCGCCTGGCCGACGAGCTGGGCACCGAGCCCGACGCCCGAATCCGTCAGATCCACACGGAGCTGCTGCGAGCCGACGCGCTCCCACGGTCCGTCACGCCGACGACGGCGGGACCGTCACCGCCGACGGTGGGAGCGTTCATCGGCCACGTCATCGATCTGGGGCCGACGACCCCGCTCCGGGGGAAGACGGACACCGCGCTCCGCCCGCCCGCATCCGACCCGTCCGCCGTGGTGCTGATGTGGGTGTCCGCGGCCACCAGCGCCAAGGACCGTGCCGGGAGGTGATCTCAAGGGCGCCGCTCTACGCCGAGGTCAGCCGCTGAGCAGGGCGAACAGCCCCGCGCACGTCAGCGCGACCATGACCGCGGCGATGGGGAGCTGGCCGCGCGGGGCGCGTTCGGGGGGCTGGGTGCGCAGGGCCAGGTCGTGCGCGGCGATGGTGCCGGCGATGTGGCCGAGGACGATGGCGTTGACCTGGACCTGAGCGGTGAGGGTGGGTCCGGCCAGGTCGTAGTCGACGCGGTTGCCGGTGGAGCCGAGCAGGTTCAGGCCCGTGCCGAACGGGTCGCTGGCGAGGATGAACGTCGTCTGCCCCTCGATCATGAAGAACGAGAAGTAGTGCGCGAGGGTGTAGCCGAGCGCGATCGGCAGGAGCGTGGCCGCGAACCGTCCGGGCAGCGCGGCGGGGTCGCCGCCGGTGAGGCGGGCGGTGGTCCGCAGCGCCGCGACGTACAGGGCGGTGACGGCGCCGATGGCGGCGGCCAGGCCGAGGGTGCCCGCGACGAGGCTGCCCGGGTCGACGTTGTCGCGCCAGTACGTGGTGCGGGTGATGCCGTCGAAGCCGGTGGAGCCGATCAGCGCGCAGGCGGTGGCGGCGAGGCCGGGTTCGGCGCGGGCGCGCACGAGGCCGGTCAGCGGAGTGCGCAGGACGAGCGCGCCGTCGCCGCGCCGCCCGATCGGGCACATGCGCGCGAGCAGGCTGGAGTACGCCTCGAAGCCGTCGCCGCGGGTGAACCAGTCGCGCCCGTACCGCCCGGCCGCCGCGAGGTTGACCGCGGCGTACGCCAGGATCAGGACGCCGACGACGCGCGGGTCGGAGCGGTCGGGGGCGACGAGTTCGAGCCAGACGAACGCGGTGAGCCAGGCGGCAGCGGGCCAGTAGCCGACGCCGTCGGGGAGCGGGCGGCGTTCGGCGGCCGGGTCGGCGCGGGCGATCCGGCACAGCCCCGCGTGCAGCGTGCGCAGCGGGTTGACGCGCCGCCAGACGGGGCCGAGCAGGACGCTGGCGGGGACCAGTCCGACCCAGAACGTGTCGAACAGCGCCCACGGCGCCAGGTTGGACGTGTCGTCCGGCGGCCCGGCGAACGCGACGGCGACGACGAACGCGGACGCGGCGAGGGCGAGCACGCGCCCCGTCCAGGTGAGGGCGCGTGAGTCGAGGACGGCGGCGAGCCGCGCGGGCAGGGGCCGTCCGCCGTCGGGGCTCAGCCTCGGCCGCTTCCACGCCGCGGTGAGCGCGAGGAACGACGCGGCCACCGCGGCGCCGCCTCCGACGATCGCGGCGACGGCGTCGAGCGGCAGGTCCGTCCGCCCGCCGAGGCCGTGCGCGAGGACGGGCGCGTGCGCGGCGCCGGGCCCGCCGGCGAGCCGCGGCAGGTCCGCGAGCGCGGCGGCGTGCGCGCCGGCCTGCGCGAGGAGCGGCACGGGTCAGTTCACCTGCAACTCGAAGACGCGGGCGCCGGAGTGGTGGAGCTCGGCCTCGAAGACGCCGGGCCGGTCGGCGACGAGGTCGAGCGTGCCGGGGCGGCCGGGGGCGAGTTCGACGGTGCGGTCGTAGCCGTGCAGGTGGAACTCGTCGGCGGCGTCGCTGGTGACGGTGATGTGCACGGCGGTGCCGCGGTCCACCTTGACGCGGCTCTCGTCGATCCTGACCTTACCTTTGGTCACGGTCGCCGTGACGATCGCAACGGCACTCTTACCTGAGGGGCCGATGCCGCCGCCCGGGGAGGTGGCCTGCTCAGAGGCGCCGTTCCCGGAGGGGCGCGCGGACGGGCCGGAATCCTCGGCGGGCTCGCCGCATCCGGCCGCCGTCACCAGGGTCCCGGCCGTCACGACCGCCACAGCCGTTCGCCACAGGGGTGGCCTCATCTCTCTCCCTTCCCGCCCGTGTCGTGCACCACAGAACGTGACACTGGACAATGACACATTAAAGGATGACATACTCCGCCCAGGAAGTGGTTTGTACCCCGTTTTGTCGGCAATGGGAGCACCCGTGTTGGACCGAGTGACGAATACCGGTTGGGACGCCGCCCTGGGCAACCACGCGCTGAACGACGCGGTCCTCCGGATCGCCGCCCAGCAGGAGTCGAAGCCGGCGGGCGGCGCCGCGCTCGACCAGATCCTCATCGCCTCGGGCGGGGCGGGCGTGCTCACGGCCGCGCTGCTGGTGCTCGGCTGGGGCCACCGCAGCGGGCGCGTCACCCTGCTCGCCCGGCTCGCACGCCTCTCCGAGCGCGGACCCTCGCGCGGGCTGCCCGGCTGGACCGCGCTCCCGACCGTCGTCGCGCTGCTCTCGCTGCTCACCGCGCTGCTCGGGATGTACTGGGACATCTCGCTGCACATCTCGCACGGACGCGACGAGGGGCCGCTCGCCAACATCGCGCACTACCCGATCCTGATCGGGCTGTTCGGCATCTTCACCTCCGGCGTCCTCGCCGTGGTGCTCCCGAAGGGCGAGCGGCCGGGCCGCGCCGCCGTCCGGATCACGCGCGACTGGTACGCGCCGGTGGGCGGGGTGCTGCTGGCGGGCGCCGGGTTCTACGCGCTGCTCGGCTTCCCGCTCGACGACGTGTGGCACCGGATCTTCGGCCAGGACGTCACGCTGTGGGGACCGACGCACCTGATGCTGATCGGCGGCGCCGGGCTGTCGCTGGTCGCGATGATGATCCTGGAGCGCGAGGGCCGCCGCGCCGGAAGCGACCTCGCCGCCTCCGCCGCCGCCTCGTCCGGGCCGTCCGGGGCACCCGGTGAACGACCGGCCGCCGTCGAGCCGCCTCCCGCCTGGGCGCGGTACGTGCGGCGCGGGATGCTCGGCGGCGGGCTGCTGATCGGGCTGTCGGTGTTCCAGGCCGAGTACGACTTCGGGGTGCCGCAGTTCAGGCTCGTGCACCAGCCGATGCTGATCGCGCTCGCGGCGGGCTGCGCGCTGGTCGCGGCGCGGCTGTGGACGGGGCGCGGCGGCGCGGTCTTCGCCGTCGCGTTCTACATGGTGGTGCGCGGCGGGGTGTCGGTGCTGGTCGGCCCGGTGATCGGGGAGCTGTGGGCGGCGGTCCCGCTGTACTTCGCCGAGGCGCTGTGCGTCGAGCTCGCGGCGCTCGCGCTGGCGCGCCGCCCGCTCGCGCTCGGGGCGGTGTCGGGGCTGCTGATCGGAACGGCCGGGTTCGGCGCGGAGTTCGCCTGGAGCGATGTGGCGTTCACGCTGCCCTGGACGGGCGACATCGCGGCCGAGGGCATGATCATGGCGGTCGCGGGAGGGGTCGCGGGCGGGCTGTGCGGGGCGCTGCTCGCCGAGGGGCTGGAGGGCAGGCTGCCGCGCCCGGCCGTGGCCCGCACGGCGTTCGCCGGCGCGCTCGTCGCGGTCGCCGCCTGCGTCGCCAACGGCCTGATGATCGACGTGCCGCAGCACGCCAGGGCGACCGTGACGCTCACCGGGATCCGGGGCGGCGAGAACGACCGCACCGCCGACGCCCGTGTCACGTTCTCCCCCGCGAACGCGGTGTCCGACCCGTCGTGGGTGGCGGTCACCGGCTGGCAGGGCGAGGGCCTGCACGTCGAGCCGATGGTCAGGGAGCGCGAGGGCGTCTACCGCACCAGCGCCCCGATGCCGCTGCACGGCGAGTGGAAGACGCTGATCCGGCTGCATGACGGCCGTTCGCTGTCGGGCGTGCCGATCTACCTGCCCGCGGACCCGGCGATCGGCGCGCAGCGGCTCCCGGCCCCGCAGAGCTTCACCCGCGACGTGCAGAGCGAGCGCCGCATCCTCCAGCGCGAGCTGAAGTCGGACGTGCCGGGCTGGCTGTGGGCGGCGTGCTCGGCGGTCGTGCTGGCGTGCACGCTGATCCTGATCGTCGCGCTCGGCTGGGGCGTCGCGCGCGCGTCCAGGCTGCTGCCGGAGGAGGCCGGCCTCCCGTCCTCGCCGCGCGAGAGGGTCGGCACGTGACGGCGGCGGACGGCGTCCTCGCCACCCATCCGATCATCAGCGCGGTGCCGTTCTTCGTGCCCACGTTCGTCGTCGTCGCGGTGATCGCCGTGGTGATCTGGCGCGACCGCCACCGCGACGACGACCCGTCCGAGAACGGCCCTTCCGAGAACGGTCCGGCCGGGGGCGACCAGGCGTCCGGGGAGGGCGAAGACGGCGCGGAGGGCGCGCAGGCGCGGCGGTCCGGACGGACATGACGGCGGGACGGCTCTAGGCTGCGGGGATGTCCTCCTACCTGTCCGAGCTGTTCTCGCTCGAAGGCCGTGTCGCGGTGGTGACCGGCGGCAGTTCCGGCATCGGCCGGGCGATCGCCGAGGCGCTCGGCCGCGCGGGCGCGAGCGTCGTGGTGATCGCGCGGCGCGAGCCCGAGCTGGCCGAGACGGTCGCCGCGCTGGAGTCGTACGGCTGCCGCGCGGCCTCGGTCAGCGCCGACCTCGCCTCCCGGCCGGGTGTCCGGGAGGCCGCAGAACGGGCCGCGCGGCCGTTCGGCGAGCCCGACATCGTGGTCAACTGCGCCGGGATCAACCTGCGGCCCCCGATGGAGGAGATCGGCGAGGCGGTCTGGGACACCACGATGGCCGTCAACCTGGACGCGCCGTTCCTGCTCGGGCAGCGGTTCGGGCCGGGCATGGCCGAGCGCGGCTACGGACGTCTGATCCACGTGGCGTCGCAGCAGGCGTTCCGGGCGTTCGTCACCAGCGGCGCGTACGGGGTGTCGAAGGCGGGCCTGGTCGCGCTCGCCCGCTCGCAGGCGGAGGCGTGGTCGCCGCGCGGGGTGACGGCCAACGCGCTCGTGCCCGGCTTCGTCATGACGCCGCTGAACGCGCGGCTGTCGTCGGACCCCGACCGGGTGAGCGCGCTGGCGGCCCGCACGATGACCGGCCGCAACGGCCGGACGGAGGACTTCGCGGGCGCCGCCGTCTACCTGGCGGGCCCGTCGTCCGCCTACGTCACCGGCCAGGCGGTGTTCGTGGACGGCGGCTTCTCCGCCCATTGACCGCCCGGTCGCGCGGACCCGGGCGCGCGGCGGCGGGCTGGGGCGGTCACCGGTCGTCCTTGTGCAGTTCGGCGGACAGGGCGTCGAGCCAGTCGGCGGTGCCGCGCTCGCGCCAGGCCGGCTCCTCGCGCCCCTCCAGATACGTGCCCTGCTCGGTGAGGACGAGCCGGGCGCCGTCGTCCGCGCCGAGGAACTCGACGGTGGTCAGCGACACCGTGGCGAGGGCGTCCCCTTCCGACAGGGTGGTGCTGTAGAGGATGCGCTCGTTCTCGACGATGTCCTGGTAGCGGGACTCGAAGATCAGCGGTGTCCCGTCCTCGCGGTTCACGCGGCCGACCTCCACCCCGCCGACGCGGAAGTCGAACCGGCGCTCCCCTCCCCCGGTGCCGCACCAGCGGGCCTTGGCGGCCGGATCGGCCCAGGCGGCGAACACCCTCGCCACCGGCGTCCGGTAGAAGCGCTCCAGCGTGAACGTGGCGTGCGCGACGCTCATGAGGTGGTCCCCCCGTCAGGTCCAGAGCCCGGTCATCGCGACGGCCTCGCCCGGATCGCGCGCGTGCAGCACGTCGCCCGGCGGTCGCCCGTGGGCGTCCAGGACCCGCCACCCGCCGAGCTGGACGACGGGCACGCGCCCGGCGCGCATCGCGAGGGCCAGCTCCGAGAGGGTCCCCCACGAGCCGCCGACCACGATCACCGCGTCGCCCGCGTTCACGACCAGCGCGTTGCGGGCCTCCCCGAGTCCGGTGGGCAGCGCCACGGTCAGGTCGCCGTTGGCGTTGACCCGGTCGGCCTCGGGCAGCACGCCGACCACGATCCCGCCGCCCGCCCGCGCGCCCGCCGAGGCCCCGGCCATCACGCCCCCGTGCCCGCCGCAGACCAGCACCGCGTCCCGTTCGGCGAGCAGCCGCCCGACCTCGTAGGCGTGCGACCACTCCTCCTCGGTGCACTCGCGCGGCCCGCAGACCGCGACCTGCTTACGCCGCCCCATGCTCGGCCGCCATGGCGTCGATCCGTCCGGCCAGGTCGAAGTCCTTGGCCGTCAGCCCGCCGGCGCTGTGCGTGGACAGGGCGAACGTCACCGTCCGCCAGCGGATGTCGATGTCGGGATGGTGGTCGGCGTCCTCGGCGGCCCCGGCCACCGCGCCGACCAGCCCGATCCCGGCCATGAACGACGGGGCCCGCACGGTCCGGCGGATCTCGCCGCCCTCGCGGGTCCAGCCGTTCAGGCCCGCCAGCCTCGCGGAGACCGCCGCGTCATCCAGCAGTTCGGCCACAGGACCACCCTTCGCGCAGGTCAGGGCGTACGCCCCTCTGCGTTGAACGCTTCCCGCTGGGCCCGCCCGTACACCCGCCGCGCGCCCGCACCACTGGACAGGTAGGAGACCATGGACGGCATGGCGGTGCCCGCCACCGGCTTCTCCGGGACGGTCGGGGCGGAGGTGCTGGCGTTCGAACCGGGGGGCCGGGGCACGCGGCTGTTCCTGACGCACGAGGGCTTCGACCCGGACGACCCCGTCCAGCGGCGGGCGCGGGGCATCATGGGCGGCGGCCGGCGGACGGCCGTCCTGCGCCCGCTCCAGGCCGTTCTCGACGAGATGTGATCCCGGCCGGCGCCGTGGGAGACTGCGGCCATGATCGCGCCGGATGCGAAGTCGGACCTGCACCGCTACCTCCAGAACGCCCGCGAGGCCCTGCTGTGGAAGATGGAGGGCCTGCCCGAGTACGACGTGCGCCGCCCGATGACGCCGACCGGCACCAACCTGCTGGGGCTGGTCAAGCACGTGGCCGGGGTGGAGCTGGGCTACTTCGGCGAGACGTTCGGGCGGCCCTCCGCCGAGCCGCTGCCGCAGCTCGCGGAGGGCGCCGAGCCGAACGCGGACATGTGGGCCACCGCGGACGAGTCCCGCGAGGACGTCATCGGCCTCTACCGCCGGGCCTGGGCGCACGCGGACGCGACGATCGAGGCGCTGCCGCTGGAGGCGGCGGGCCGGGTGCCGTGGTGGCCCGCCGAGCGGGCCGAGGTCACGCTGCACCGCGTCCTGGTGCACGTGACCGCCGAGACGCATCGGCACGCCGGGCACGCCGACATCGTCCGCGAGCTCGTCGACGGGACCGTGGGCCTGCGGCCGAGCCACGGCAACATGCCGCCCGGCGGCCCGACCTGGTGGGCGGACTACCTCGAACGGCTGGAGCGCGCGGCGCGCGAGGCCGGCGACCGCTGAGCGACTGGCTCACCCCTTCCCGGCCTTGCCGGGGGTGAGGTCGTACAGGGTGGTGCCGTCCACGGTCCTGGCCGTGAACGTCTGCTGGACCCAGACGCTGATCCGCTGCGCCTCGTCACTCCCGCCGCCGCTCCTTCCGGGGCGGCCGGGGCCGCCCATGCCGCCGCCGATGAAGTAGTGGATCCGTCCGGCCGCGACGTACGCCTTGAACCGCTCCAGCGTCGGCGCGGGGTCGGTGCCGTTGAACCCGCCGACGGCCATCACCGGCCTGCCGGTGGCGAGCTGGTAGCCGGACGCGTTGTTGGATCCGACCGCCGCCGCGACCCAGGTGTACGCGTTCGCGCCGGTCTTGAGGGCGGAGGTGACCGCCGCGCTGGGCTCGGTGCCGTTCAGCAGGCCGCCGGGCCCGCCGCCCCGCGCCCCGTTCGGCGCTCCACCGGGCGCTCCACCGGGGCCCTGGCGCGTGCCGGGCCGCGCCGGGCCGCCGGGCCCGAACGCGCCGGACGGTTGCCGCGCCCCGCCCGCCTGTCCCCCGGGCCGCGCGCCCGGCGGGGCACCTGGTGCGGCACCTGGCCGGGCGCCGCGCGTTCCGCCGGGCGGGCGCGCTCCGCGCGGGCCTCGGCCGCCGGGGCCGAAGCCGCGTCCGGTGGACGGTCCGGCGGTCACGATGGAGCCGGTGTGCGGGGTCGCGGCGGTCTCCAGCGCGTACGCGGCCGGGCCGAGGAGCACGGCCGCGCACGCCGACGCGGCGATCGGGACGCCGACCCGGGCGGGCAGCCGATGGCGCAACGGCAGGCAGGCCGCGAGGAGCAGCCCCGCGATCAGGACGGTCGGGGCGAGCCAGGGATGCCAGCCGGGCGTACGGCGCAGCAGGACGTACGACCACACGGCGGTGACGGCGACGGCCGCCGCGAGCACGGGGTGGCGGCGGCGTTCCCACAGCACGCCCGCGCCCATCCCGATCAGTGCGGCGATGGCCGGGGCGAGGGCGACGGTGTAGTACTCGTGGAAGATCCCGCGCATGAGGCTGAACGTCACGCCGGTGACCAGCAGCCAGCCGCCCCACAGCGCGAACGCCGCGCGGGCGGGGTCGGCGCGGGGCGCGCGGCGCGTCGTCCACAGGCCCGCGGCGAGCAGGATCAGCGCGGCGGGCAGCAGCCAGGCGATGTGCCCGCCGAGGCCGTCGCCGAACAGGCGGGCCCATCCGGCGTCCTGGTCGAGGTTGCCGAGGCCGCCGGTCTCGTCGCCGTTGAGGCGCCCGAGGCCGTTGTAGCCGAGGGCGAGTTCCAGGACGCTGTCGTGCTGCGACCCGCCGATGTAGGGGCGCGACCCGGCCGGTACGAGCGCGACGACCGCGACCCACCATCCGGCGGAGACCAGCAGCGCGAGCCCGGCGAGGACGAGCTGCCGGACGCGGCGCCGTACGGAGGCGGGCGCGGCGGCGAGGTAGACCAGCGCGAACACCGGCACGACCAGGAACGCCTGGAGCATCTTGGCCAGGAACCCGAACCCGACGCACGACGCGGCGAACAGCAGCCACCGCGTGCTCGCGTTCTCCTGCGCCCTGACCATCCCGTACGCCGCGAAGGTGAGCGTCAGCACCAGCAGCGCGTCGGGGTTGTTGAAGCGGAACATCAGCGCGGCGACCGGTGTGAGCGCGAGCGCAGTACCCGCCAGCAGTGCGGAGCCGGCGGAGAAGCGGCGGCGGACGGTCGCGTAGAGGGCACCGACCGCGGCGACGCCCATCAGCGCCTGCGGGACGAGGATGCTCCAGGCGTTCACGCCGAAGATCCGGGCGGACAGCGCCATCGGCCACAGCGCCGCCGGTGTCTTGTCCACGGTGATGGAGTTGGCCGCGTCGGAGGAGCCGAAGAAGAACGCCTTCCAGCTCGTCGCCCCGGCCTGGACGGCGGCGGAGTAGAACGAGTTGGCCCAGCCGGACCCGCCGAGGTCCCACAGGTACAGGACGGCGGTGGCGAGCAGGAGGGCGGCCAGCGCGGGCCGTTCCCAGGACGGGTTCCGGGCGGTGCGCGGGCGGCGCGTCCGCCGGGGCCGACGTGGCCGGCGGGGCCGGCGGGGCCGTGCGGGCGTGTCGAGCAACGTCATGCGGGGTCCTATGCGAGGTAGTAGAGCTGCGCGCCTGAGGTGGTCGCGATCCCGCCGTAGGCGGTGGCGGGGACCGCGGTCCCGTTCTTCCTGACCCAGTCGGTGACCTCGGAGCCGCCGCGGCGGGGGCCGAAGCCGCCGTCGCCGTCGCCGTCGCCGTTGACCAGGACGTAGTGCAGGCGTCCCTCCTTGGCGTACCGCTGGAGTTCGCGGACGGTCATGGCCGGGTCGGAGCCGGTGAAGCCGCCCATGGCGATGACGGGCCTGCCGGTCTGGAGGATCAGCGCGGACGCTTCCTGCGCGCTGCCGACGGCGAGGAGCCAGTCGGCGTCGCCCTGGCGTTCCTCCAGGTAGGAGACCATCTTGGCGTCGACGCGCCCGCCGGGTTCGCCGGGTCCGCCGGGCGCGGTGGTGCCCGCGCTTCGGGAGGCTGCATGGAACGGGGCGTGTCGCCGCGTTGCCCGGGAGGTCCTCCGCGCATCCGTTCCCCGGCGCCCGGGGCGCGCTCGCCGCCGGGTCCGCGCGGTCCGCCGAAGCCCGTGCCGGTGGAGGGGCCGGCCAGCGGGTTGACGCCGTTGGTCGGCGCGGAGGCGGCGGACAGCGCGTACGCGGACGGCCCGGTGAGGCCCGCGACGAGGGCGAGGACGAGCCCGGCGACGGTCGCGGGGCGTCCGGCGGCGCGGGCGAGGCGTCCGGCGAGCAGGTTGAGTACGGCGAGGACGGTGGCGGCGGCGACGGCCCAGCGCAGCCACGGGTGCCAGTCCGGTGTGCGGTCGAGCAGGGCGAACGCCCAGGCGCCGGTGATCGCGACGGCGGCGGGAGGTGTCCACGCCCATGCGGCGGAGCGCCGGTACGCGCCGTACAGCAGGACGGTTCCGGCGCCGGTGAGGGCGGCGATGGCCGGTGCCATCGCGGTGGTGTAGTACGGGTGGAAGGTGCCCTCGGCGAAGCTGAACACCACGGCGTGCACGGCGAGCCAGCCGCCCCACAGCAGCAGTCCGGCGCGGGCCGGGTCGACGCGGGGGCGTTTGGCGAGCAGGGCCAGCCCGGCGATCAGGGCGATGGCGGCGAACGGCAGCAGCCATGAGATCTGGCCGCCGAGGGTGTCGTTGAACAGCCGTCCCGCTCCGGAAGCGCCGCCGAAGCCGCCGCCCGGCCCGCCGCCTCCGCCGGGCCCGCCGCGTCCGGGGGCGTTGTGCTCGCCGAAGACGCGGCCGAGGCCGTTGTAGCCGATGACCAGGTCCCACACCGTTCCGTCGGTGCTGCCGCCGATGTAGGGGCGGCGGGAGGCGGGGATGAGGTCGACGGCGACCATCCACCAGAAGCTCGACACCGCGAGCACGGCGCCCGCGGCGAGCAGGTGCGCGATCCGGCGGACGAGGCCGGGCCGGGCGGCGACCAGGTAGGCGAGGGCGAGCGCGGGGACGACCAGGTACGCCTGGAGCATCTTGGTGTTGAAGCCGCAGCCGACGAAGAACGCGGCGGCGAGCAGCCACCGCGCCCGGCCGTCCTGGACGGCGCGCTGGCACGCCCACGCGGCCAGCACCAGGAGCAGGACGAGGAGCGTGTCGGGGTTGTTGTCGCGGTCGATCGCCACGGTGATCGGGGTGAGGGCGAGGGCGACGGCGGCGATGAGCGCGGCGGGGTGCCCGAACGCGCGCCGTACGGTCGCGTGCAGGACGGCGACGGCGGCGACTCCCGCGAGGGCCTGCGGGAGCAGCAGGCTCCAGGTGCCGAATCCGAGGATCCGTCCGGACAGGCCCATCACCCACAGCGCGCCGGGCGGCTTGTCGACGGTGATGAACGATCCGGCGTCCAGGGAGCCGAAGAAGAACGCCTTCCAGCTCTGGGTGCCGCTCTTCACCGCCGCCGAGTAGTAGGAGTTGGCGTAGCCGCCGGACGGCAGGTCCCAGGCGTACAGGGCGAGCGCGGCCAGCAGCACGGCCCACAGCGCGGGCCGCGACCAGCGCGGGTCCTCGGGGCGGCCGAGGAGCAGGCGGCGCGCCCGGCCGTGCGTTCGGGGCCGTTCGCGGGGCGAGGCGGCGGTGGGGACGGTCGGGGCGGACGTCACGAGGCGTTCTCCTCTCGTACGCCGTCGGGTGTCCCGGCCGCGCGGGCGGTGTCGGCCGCCGCGGTCGCTTCGCGCGTGACCGCCGCGTCGGTGGTGTCGGCGGCTCGGGCCGGGCGCGGGTGCGGGCGCGGAGGCGGCGGGGGTGGAAGATCCAGGCGCGCATGAGCAGGAACCGGACGAGGGTGGACAGCGCGTTGGCGCCGACCAGCGCGGCGAGTTCGACGGTGCGGGAGGCGCCGGGGGCGGCGGCGTGCAGGAGGGCGAGGCCGCCGGTGCTGAGGGCGAGGCCGAGCAGGAACGCCAGGCCGCCTTCGAGGTGCTGGCGGAACGCGCGCTCGGCGCCGGTGACGCCGAAGGTGAAGCGGCGGTTGGCGGCGGTGTTGCCGATCGTGGTGGCGGTCAGGGACAGGGCGTTGGCCCACAGCGGTCCCATGGCGGTGCGCAGCAGGACGAACAGCGCGAGCTGCGCGAGGGTGCTGACGGCGCCGACGGCCGCGAAGGCAGGGAGCTGGCGGGCCATCCCCGCGGGCAGCCGGTCCGTTCCGGCGGACGGGCCGCCGGTCGCGGGGATGCCGGGGCGGGGGCGTCCGCCGACGGGCGCGCGGAACGCGCCGGTCAGCATGCGGCGGCCGACGCGGGCCATGCCGCGCAGGTCGTCGCGGGCGGTGCGCAGGACGTCGACGCGGCTGTCGGGGTCGTCGATCCAGTCGACGGGGACCTCGTGGATGCGCAGGCCGTTGCGTTCGGCGAGCAGGAGCAGCTCGGTGTCGAAGAACCACTCCTCGTCCTCGACGGACGGCAGCAGCGCCTGGACGATCTCGGTGCGGGCGGCCTTGAAGCCGCACTGGGCGTCGGTGAAGCGGGCGGCGAGGGCGGCGCGCAGCAGCAGGTTGTAGCAGCGGGAGACGGCCTCGCGGCGGGGTCCGCGCACGACGGCGGAGCCGCGGGTGAGGCGGCTGCCGATGGCCAGGTCGCTGTGCCCGGAGATGAGCGGCGCGACGAGCGGGAGGAACGCGCCGAGGTCGGTGGACAGGTCGACGTCCATGTAGGCGACCACGTCGGCGTCGCTGGCGCCCCACACCCGCCGCAGCGCCCGGCCGCGGCCCTTGCGGTCCAGGTGGACGGCGTGGACGTGCGGGAGCCGGGCCGCCAGTTCCTCGGCCTCGTGCCAGGTGAGGTCGGTGCTGGCGTTGTCGGCGATGGTGATGCGGAACGGGTAGGGCAGGTTGCCGGTGAGGTAGGCGTGGAGGCGTTCGACGCTGGCGGCGAGGACGCGCTGCTCGTTGTGGACGGGCACGACCACCTCGACCAGCCGTTCCCGCCCGCCGCGCTCCGGCTCGGGCGGGGGCGGCGCGGGGGTGCCCCGTTCGGTGACCAGGTGACTCATGCGGCAACGTTCGCCAGGGGGTGTGGGAGGGGGCTGAGTCGTTCATGAACGCCGGATGAGAAATGGCGGCGGCCCGTTCAGGCTGGCCCGTTCGGCCCCGCCGGGCCCGTGGTGCCGGGCCGTTCAGTCGGTGGGGCGGGGGGTGCCGGGGAGGCGGACGCGGGCGAGGGTGCCGCCGCCGTCGGCGGGCCGGAGGTCGACGTCGCCGCCGCTCTCGCCGACGACGCGCGCGACGATCGACAGGCCGAGGCCGGAGCCGGGGAGGCTGCGGGCGGACGGGGAGCGCCAGAACCGTTCGAACACGTGGGGCAGGTCGGCGGCGGGGATGCCGGGGCCGTGGTCGCGGACGGTCAGCTCGCCGTCGCCGGTGAGGCGGACGTCGACGCCGCCGCCGGGCGGGCTGAACTTCACGGCGTTGTCGAGCAGGTTGACGACGGCGCGTTCGAGGGAGGCGGGGTCGCCGGAGACGTACCAGGGGGCGGTGCGGGCGCGGACGGTCAGGCCGGGGCCGCGGAGCCGGGCGCGTTCGAAGGCGCGGTCCACGACCTCGTGCAGGGCGACGGTCTCGCGGACGGGTTCGGCCTCGGCGGGGCGGGCGAGTTCGAGGAGGTCGCCGACCAGGCTGGACAGTTCGCGCATCTGCGCCTTGACGCTGGCCAGCAGGTTGCGCCGGGTGCCGGGGGCGAGGGGGCGGCCGGTCGCCTCCGAGCGCAGCAGCAGGTCGATGTTGGTGCGCAGGCTGGTGAGGGGGGTGCGCAGCTCGTGCCCGGCGTCGGCGATGAGCTGCCGCTGCCGGTCGTCGGACGCGGCGAGCGCGGCGGTCATGGTGTTGAACGCGCGGCCGAGGCGGGCGATCTCGTCGGCGCCCTCGTCGGGGATGCGGGTGCGCAGGTCCCCGGTGCGGGCGATGTGCTCGACCGCGCCGGTGAGCCGGTCGACGGGGCGCAGCGCGGCGCGGGCGACGGCGAGTCCGGCTCCGGCGGAGACGAGCACGCCGAGCGCGGCGACGGCGGTGAGCAGCAGCGCGAGGCCGTCGAGGGGGCCGCGCACCTCGTCCAGGGACAGCGCGAACGACACGGCGGCGGAGGTGCCGTCGGGGGCGGTGAAGTGGCGGGTGAGGACGCGGACGTCGACCCGGTTCCCGGCGGCGTTGACGCCGCCGCCGTCGTGGCGGGCGGTGCCGCGTTCGCCGCGGGCGGCGGCCCGGTCGGCGGCGGTGACGGTGAGGGATCCGGCGTTCGGGACGGTGCAGGCGTTCCCGGCGGCGTCGACGACCTGCATGATCTCGTACGGGCCGGGCGGGCGCGTCCCGACGGGCGTGCTGGTGGGCTCGGGGGTGCAGGCGTCCAGGGCGCCGAGGAGTTCGCGGGTGTGGCGCTGCGGGCGGGGCGGCGGGCCGTCGCCGGGCCGGGTCGCGTCGCCGGGGCGGGCGCCGTCGCCGGGCGCGAGGGGGCCGCTGATCGCGGTGAGCCTGCGGTCGAGCTCCTGGTAGAGGCGGTCGCGGGTGATGTACCAGCTCGCGACGGCGCAGGCGGCGACGGCGAGCGCGACCGCCGCCGCGACCAGCAGGGCGAGCCGCGCCCGCAGCCCGCGGGCGAGGCGCGCCCGGCGGGGGCGGCGGGGCGTCATGGCGCCGCCGCGTCCGCGCGCAGGACGTAGCCGACGCCGCGGACGGTGTGGAGCAGGCGCGGCCGTCCCCCGGCCTCGGTCTTGCGGCGCAGGTACATCACGTACACGTCCAGGGAGTTGGAGGCGGGTTCGAAGTCGAACCCCCACACGGTCTCCAGGATCTGCTCGCGGGTGAGGACCTGGCGGGGGTGGGCGAGGAACAGCTCCAGCAGCATGTACTCGGTGCGGGTGAGCTCCAGGGGCGCGCCGGCGCGGCTGACCTCGCGGGTCAGGGTGTCCATGCGCAGGTCGCCGAACGCGAGGACGTCCTCGCGGGGCGGTCCGGCGGCGGCCATGGCGCCGCGGCGCAGCAGGGCGCGGACGCGGGCGAGCAGCTCGTCCAGCTCGAACGGCTTGGCGAGGTAGTCGTCGGCGCCGGCGTCCAGGCCGGTGACGCGGTCGCCGACCATGTCGCGGGCGGTGAGCATGAGCACGGGCATGGTGGCGCCCCGCGCGCGCAGGCGGCGGCAGGCGGTCAGGCCGTCCATGCGGGGCATCAGGACGTCGAGGACGACCAGGTCGGGGGGTTCGGCGCCGACCCGTTCGAGGGCGGTGACGCCGTCGGCGGCCTCGGCGACGCGGTAGCCCTCGAACTCCAGGCTGCTGGCGAGCGATTCGCGGACGGCCGGCTCGTCGTCGACGATCAGTATCCGCGCGGGCGCCGCCCCCTGCGTCCCAGGCTCCATGCGTTAACGGTAGCCACCGCCGGTCCCGCCGCAGGCCGCCGACCTGCGTTTCTCATGATTCCTTCAGGAACTTCTGAGGGGCGTCTCAGGAGGCGCGGCGGCCGAGGCCGGCCGCGGCGCGGGCCGCGCCGTCGGTGATGGCCTCGGCGAGCCCGGGGCCGGTGCGCAGCCGTTCGCGGCGGGTCCCGGGCCGGTAGCGGGAGGCGTTGCTGAGGGTGGAGACGGCGGCCTCGGGAACGACGCGGGGCGCGGCGCGGACGGTGACGCGGGCGGCGGCGCCGGTGGCGGACTCCCAGACGGACCCGGTGGCGGGGTCGGCGACGACGAGGGTGGCGGTGGCGCGGGCGGCGCGGGCGACCAGCGCGGTGAACGAGGCCGGCTCGGCGTCCGCTGCGGCGTCCGCGGCGGCCTTCGCGGCCGCGTCGGCGGGCGCGGGGTCGGCGGCCGGTGGGCGCGCGCCGCGCGGGTCCGCGGTGGACGGCGCGGGGCGGGTGGCGGAGACCCAGGTGGTGCGCATGACGTCGACCACGACGTCCTTGGCGACATCGCGCATCAGCCCGCGCAGGGCCTCCTTCATCGCGAGCTTGAGGGCCTCGCGCATCAGCTCCGCCATGATCGTCTCGATGGCGGCGGCGACGGCGCGGTCGGCGGCGCGGCCGGCGAGGCCGCGGGCGGTGCGGGCGACGGCGCTGCCCGCGGCGGCCGTCAGCAGGCCGCCGACCGAGCGGGCGGCCTCGCTTCCGGCGGCGCTCCTGGCGAGGTCCGCGGCCGCGGTGGTGAGGGGCGCCAGCTCGGCGATCCCGGCGGCGTCGCGGGCCCGGTCGCGGGCCGTTCCGGCGAGGTCGCGGGCGGTCTCGCGGGCGACCTCCTTGACGACCCGTACGACGACGGGGCGGCCGACGTCGAGGGCGACCTCCACGGCGACGTCGGCGACCGCGTCCAGGGCGGTGTCGACGACGACCTTGGTGGCGGCCTGGACGACCGGCGCGGAGGCGGTGCGCCCGGCGACGTCCAGCGCGGTCGCGGTGGCGGCGCGGGCGAACGGGTTGCGGGCGGCGAGGCGGCGCGCGGCGGCGGCCATCGGGTGGGAGGCGGCCTGCTCGGCGAGCGTCATCGCGGTCGTGGTCATCTCGAACGCGGTGCCGGTGACGGGGTTGGTCCCGGCGGCGGCGCGGGCCTCGGCGACGGCGCGTTCGGCGGCCGAGACGGCGATCTTGACGGCGGCGTCGCGGGCGGCCTGCTCGACGGCCTTCATCACGGGCGTTCCGGAGACCTGCTCGACGATGCGCGCCGCGGCGCGTTCGGCGGCGTCGCGGGCGACCTGCCGGGCGGGGCCGCTCGCGGTCGCGGCGAGGCGGGCGGCTCCGGCGGCGGTGGGGGCCAGCCCGTTCCACGCCTCTTCGAGCCACGCGGCGGCGGTCTGGTCGAGCGTCGCGGCGAGCCCGGGCCCCGGCTCGGCCGCCGCCGGCTCGACCGCCGAGCCGGGCCGTTCGAGGCCGGCGGGCCGTGCCGCGTCGGCGGGCTCGATCGTCCGGGCGGGCCGGGCCGGGTCGGCGGGCTCGGCGTCGGCGGGCTTGATCACGTCGGTCGGCTCGATCGCGTGCGTCGGCTCGCCGTCGGCATCCCCGATGTTCTGGTCCACGACCACGCCCCTCACACGGTCCGAGCTACTCAAATCACCATAACCGGCGTTCACCCGATTCATCCCCTGCCCGGCCGCCCCGCGCCTGTCGGCCGGGGCGCGGCGCTTCAGCGGCGGCAGGCCGGGCAGGGCGTGCGGGTACGGCGCGCGTAGGCGGCGCTCGCGACGGCCAGCCCGATCCCCCAGACCAGGTAGCCCGGGACGGCGAACCAGAAGAACGTCTCGGGCAGATCGAGGCCGCCTTCGGGCGGGAACGGGTCGCGGCCGGTCAGGCGCTCCCAGATCATCTGGAGTTGCATGAGCCCGAAGTAGACGACCAGGCCGCCGGAGACGCCCGCGGCGGGCCAGAGCACCAGGGGGCGGGGGACGCGGCGGCCCGCGAGGCGCGGGACCCAGCCGGGCCACGTCCGGCCCCACCGGTGGACCTGGGAGAGCGGCAGCAGGCTGCCGCCGAGCACGAAGCCCGCCTCGAACAGGACGACCGAGGGTCCGGCGGCGAGCGGCGAGGCGTCGAACCCGACGGCCGCCTGGGCGGCGATGCGGACCAGGCATCCGGCGACGGACGCGTACGCCGCCGCGTATGCCCAGGCGGGGACGCGGGTCAGCGCCCCGGGGCTGGACGCGTCGCGTCCGCACGCGCAACAGTGACCCCGGCCGGGCGGCCGGTGAGCGCGCGCCGCGAGGACGGTCAGGACGCCCGCGCCGACGCACACGGCCCTGCTCAGCGCGCCGTACGGGAAGAAGCGGATGCCCAGGCCCGGCAGGATGCCGCCGACCACGTCGAGCAGCAGCAGCGCGCCGGACGCCACCAGCGCTCCCCCGGCCGCCCAGCCCGCCGCCCGCAGCGCCCGTCCCGCGGGCCCGTTCATCCTGGCCGGGCGCGTGGCCCGCAGGGCGACGAGGGTGAGCGCGGCGGTGCCGCACAGCGCGAGGGCGCCCCATCCGGTGAACGCGACGAGGTCCCCGCCGATCGGCGACATGCGGCCGGGCGGGTGGCCGAGCAGCCAGTACAGCCGTACGGCCCCGTACGGCACCAGGAGGGCGAGCGCGGCGGCCGTCAGCCGGGCGGGCCGCGCCGTGCGGGCGCCGTGGGCGCGGGGACGTGGTTCGCGGGTGGTCGTGACCATGCCGACGATCCTGCTGGCGCAGCCCCGCCGGGCCCCTCCCCTGCGAGGCCGATCCCGTTCCCCCGCCCGGGTGAAGGGCATCGACCCCTGCGGCCGAGGCGATCTGCCGCGCGAACCTCGGCATCGGCCCGGCCTTCCGCGCTCCCGGCGGGGGTTTAAACGGTTGGCGCGGTGGCGGAGGGCCGCTGTAGCCTTGCCGCCGACAGCGGAACTTCGAGGAGCGTCACGGGAGGGGTGGGGTCGATGGCCGTCGCGGTGATGGCTGCTGCGCGCAGCATCCGAGCCTCCCTCATTTCCCGGGCCGTCGGCTGACGCCGCCCCTCGCTTCCCGTCCCGTCTCCGTTCGGGACGTGCGCGGGCGCCCGCGCCGGCCGGGCCCCTCAGACGCAAGGGTTCGATCCGTTGTCCTCAGAATTCTCTTCGGCTCTCGTCGCCTATGGCTGGGACGAGAGCCTGCACGAAGCGTTCGCCCCGCACCGTGGGGCCGGGCTGGTCCCGGCCCGCGTGGTGGCCGTGGACCGCGGCTGCTGCGACGTCGTCACCGCGGACGGCCCGGTCCGGGCCGACACGGCGCCGGTGGCGTCGCCCGGTGATCCGGTGCTGGGCCCGTGCACCGGCGACTGGGCCGCGCTGCGCGGCGGTGGGCATCCGGCGCTGGTGGCGCTGCTCCCCCGCCGTACGGCGATCGTCCGGTCGTCGGCCTCGCGCGACTCGCACGGCCAGGTCCTGGCCGCCAACGTCGACACCGTCGCGATCACCGTGTCGCTCGCGGCGCCGCTGGACCTCGGCCGGGTGGAGCGGTTCCTGGCGCTCGGCTGGGAGAGCGGGGCCCGGCCGGTGGTGGTGCTGACCAAGTCCGACACCGTGCCCGATCCGGCGGAGGCCGAGGCGCGGGTCGCCGAGGCCGCGCCGGGCGTGGAGATCGTGACGGTGAGCGCGGCGACGGGCGACGGCGTGGACGTCGCGGCGGCCGTCCTCACCGGCACGGTGGTGCTGGTGGGCCCGTCCGGCGCGGGCAAGTCCACGCTCGCCAACGCCCTGCTCGGCGACGCGGACCCGGCGGCCGGGCCGCTGGCCACCGGCGCCGTGCGGGCGCAGGACGGCAAGGGCAGGCACACGACCGTACGGCGGGAGCTGCTGCCGCTGCCGGGCGGCGGGGTGCTGATCGACACGCCGGGGCTGCGGGGGGTCGGGCTGTTCGACGCCTCGGACGGCCTCCAGCGGACGTTCGCCGAGATCGAGGAGCTGGCGGAGTCGTGCCGGTTCGGCGACTGCGCGCACGAGGCCGAGCCGGGGTGCGCGGTGCTGGCCGCCGTCGAGGCCGGCGCGCTGCCGCGCCGGCGGCTGGACAGCTACCGCAAGCTGGTGCGCGAGAACGAGTGGATCGCCTCGCGCGGCGACGCCCGGCTGCGTTCGGAGCGGGCCAACCGGTGGAAGGCGATCTCGCGCTCGCAGCGCCAGATGTACAAGCTGCGCGGCCGAGACCGCTGACACCTCCCGAGCCGGACGGCGCCCGCGCCGTCTGACCCCGCGCCCCGGTCGGCCGCCCGGCCGGGGCGCGGGGGCGGGGTTAGCGGCCTTTGCGCTGGAAGGTGCGGACGGAGAGGGGGACGAACACGATCAGCAGTCCGACCGACCAGAGCAGGACGGCCGTGGCGGGGTGGGCGATGGGCCAGGCGAGGTCGCCGGTCGGGGCGCCGGGGTTGCCGAACAGGTCGCGGCAGGCGGCGGTGAGGGCGCTGACGGGGTTCCAGTCGGCGATCGACTGGAGCCAGGCGGGCATCCCGCCGGTCGGGACGAACGAGTTCGACAGCATGGCGACGGGGAAGACGAGCGGGACGAGCTGGTCAGCGGTCTGCTCGTTCTTGACGACGAGGCCGACGTAGCAGCCGACCCAGCACAGCGCGTACCGCATGAGCAGCAGCAGGGCGAACGCCTCGGCGGTGGGGAGCGCCCCGCGGTGCGGCTGCCAGCCGACCAGCAGCCCGATCAGCGCCATGATCAGCATGGCCAGCAGGGCGGTGGGCACGTCGGCGCCGACCTGGCCGAACGGCACCGCCGAGCGGGCCATCGGCATGGAGCGGAAGCGGTCCATGACGCCGCGCGAGGCGTCGGTGGCGATCCGCATCGTGACGCCCATGAGCGCGGTGAAGGTGACCATGGCGAACAGGCCGGGCATCAGGTACTCGCGGTAGTCGCCGCCGCCGGGGACCTTGATGGCGCTGCCGAACACGTACCCGAACAGCACGACCATGATGGCGGGGAAGACGAGCTGGCCGACGAGCTCGCCGGGTTCCTGGCGCAGGCGGGAGAACTCGCGGCCGACCAGGGTGAGGCCGTCGGCGGCCGTCCAGCGCAGGCGGCCGGCGAGCGTGGCGGGCGGCGGCGGGACGGCCGGCGGGGCCGGGTGGGCCGGTGCGGTCATCGGGCGGTCTCCTTCTCGGACGCGGCGGCGGGCTCCATGCCGGTGTCGGGCGGCGGTGCGGCGGGGCCGCCGGTGAGGCGGAGGAACACCTCGTCGAGGGTGGGGCGGCGCAGGCCGACGTCGGCGGCGGCGGCGCCGGCGCGGTCGAGCTCGCGGACGACGTCCACGAGGCGGACGGGGCCGCGCAGCAGGGGGACGCTGAGGCGCCGCGGGTCCTCGCCGCGGGCGGGTTCGGCTCCGGCGAGGCGGGCGAGCACGCCGGCGGCGGCGGTGGTCATGCCGGGGTCCTCCACGACGACGTCGAGGCGGTCGCCGATCGAGGACTTGAGCCGGTCGGGGGTGCCGGTGGCGATGACGCGGCCGTGGTCGACCACCGCGATGTCGTCGGCGAGCCGGTCGGCCTCGTCCAGGTACTGGGTGGTGAGCAGGACGGTGGTGCCGTCGGCGACGAGCGCGCGGATGCTGTCCCAGATCTCGTTGCGGCTGCGCGGGTCGAGGCCGGTGGTCGGCTCGTCCAGGAACAGCACCCGGGGCCGCAGGATCAGGCTGGTGATCAGGTCGAGGCGGCGGCGCATCCCGCCGGAGTAGCCCTGGACCTGGCGGTCGCCGGCCTCGGCGAGCCCGAACCGTTCGAGCAGCTCGTCGGCCCTGCGGTGCGCGTCGCGGCGCGACAGGTGGTAGAGCCGCCCGAACATGCGCAGGTTGCCGCGGCCGGTGAGCTTCTCGTCCACGGCGGCGTGCTGCCCGGCGAGGCCGATGAGGCCGCGGACCCGGTCGGCGTCGCGGGTGACGTCGTGCCCGGCGATGCGGGCGCGGCCCTCGTCGGGGTCGGACAGGGTCGCGAGGACGCGGATGAGGGTGGTCTTGCCGGCGCCGTTCGGGCCGAGGACGCCGCAGACGGTCCCGGCGGGGACGTCCAGGTCCAGGCCCGCGAGCGCGCGGGTGTCGCCGAAGCGCTTGTGCAGCCCCTCGGCGACCACGATGGGTTCGGCGGTCACGCTGCCCTCCACTGGGTACGCCGTACGCGGTTGATGCGGCCCAGGCTAGACAACCGGGTACGCCGTACGCAACTAGGATGCGGGGATGGAGACCGAGCCGGGGGAC
Organism: Actinomadura sp. J1-007; assembly: GCF_009793335.1. Taxonomy (GTDB): domain Bacteria; phylum Actinomycetota; class Actinomycetes; order Streptosporangiales; family Streptosporangiaceae; genus Spirillospora; species Spirillospora yumaensis. Next base: position 385,069 of record NZ_WING01000003.1, read on the forward strand.
GCCGAGCAGATCAGCATCTGGATGCGCCCGGAGCGCCCGGCGAGGGGCCGCGCCCGGCCTACAGCCGCGACCAGATCGTGGAGGCCGCGGTGCGGATCGCCGACGCCGACGGCCTGGAGGCGGCGTCGATGCGCCGGATCGCGGCCGAGATCGGCACCGGCGCGATGTCGATCTACCGGTACGTCCCGAGCCGCCAGGACCTGGTCGACCTGATGCACGACCGGGTGCTCGGCGAGCTGGACCTCCCGGACCGCCCGTCCGGCGACTGGCGGGCGGACCTGACGCTGGTCGCGGAGCGGTCGCTGGCGCTGTCGCGGCGGCACCCGTGGCTGGTGCGGCTGATGCGCGCCAGGCCGGCGTTCGGCCCGAACGAGCTGCGGCTGCTGGAGTTCCAGCTCGGCGCGCTCGACGTGGGCATCCCGATCGACGAGATGATGGTGCTGGCGGGCGTCCTGAACGGCTACGTGGAGAGCGTCGCGCGCTCCCGCGTGGCGTTCACGGAGGAGGCCCGCCGCACCGGGCTCACGATGGAGGAGTGGATGCGGCGCAGCATCCCGTACGTCAAGCGGCTCCTGGCGGACGGCGACCATCCGCTCTTCGCGCGGGTCATCACCCACGCGCGCCAGCCGCACATGGACGACGAGCAGCAGTTCCGGTACGGCCTGGACCGCGTCCTGGACTGCATAGCCGCGGCCCTCCCACCGACCCCCGCCCCCCGGCCCACGCCCGCGCCCGCGCCCGCGCACAGCCGAGCGGCGGCGGAGCCTCGGACGCCGAGTCGAGCGCAGACCCGGACAGCGAGCCGGGCCGCAGCGGAAACCCGGGCGCGAAACTGGACGTGTAGCCGGACGAGGGGCCGCATGGGACGTGGGCCGCCGGGGCCGGTGCGCCCTCGCAGTCAGCGATGCGTCCCGGGCCGCCTCATCGAACGCGCGCACGCGAAACGCCTACGCACAGCGGGCGCGCGTCGAGCGGCGGGGCGGCTCAGGTGACGGCGGGCGGCGGGTCGGGCGTCGAGGCGCGCGAGGTCGGCTCGGACGTCGGTGTCGGCGCGTCCGGCGCGGACGGCGCGTCCGGCGCGGACGGCGCGTCCGGCGCGGACGGCGAGGTCGGCGCGTCCGCCGCGGACGTCGAGGTCGCCGCGGACGTCGCGTTCGGCGCGTCCGCCGTGGACGGTGGGGTGGTGGCTCGGGCGGTGCGGGCGGTGATGTCGCGGAGGCGTTCGATGAGTTCGGGGGTTCGTGGACGCGGAACTCGCAGCCGAGCATGATCAGCCGGGCGGCGAGCCAGCCGAGGGTGTCGGCGTGGCCGTCGAGGCGGCAGGTGTTCTCGTCGATCGGGTGCAGGTCGCGTGGGTCGGCGCCGAGCCGGGCGGCGGCCTGCGCGGCGGGCAGGTGGAGAGTGACGACGGCGCGGTAGGTGGCGGCGAGGGAGTGGAGCTTGGCGGTGAGGAACGCGGCGGCGTCGCCGCCGGGCAGTTCGCGGGGGGTGTGGCGCTGGCCGGTCGGGCGGGGCCCGCTGATCCGGTCGGCGCGGAACACGCGCCAGTCGCCGCGGTCGAGGTCGTGGGCGATGAGGTACCAGCGGCGTCCGGCGGCGACGAGGCGGTGCGGTTCGGCGTGGCGGCGGGTCTCGGCGCCGTCGGCGGCGCGGTAGGCGAACCGGAGGCGTTCGTGGTTGGCGGCGGCCGCGGCGATGACGGCGAGGTCGGCGGGGTCGACTGCGGGTCCGTCCGCCGCGTACAGGGGGACGGTCGCGGCGTTGAGGGCGCTGACGCGGTGCCGCAGGCGGGACGGCAGGACCTGCTGGAGTTTGGCCAGGGCCCGTACGGACGCCTCGCCGATGCCTTCGACGGCGTTCCCGGCGGCGGTGCGCAGGCCGACGGCGATGGCGACGGCCTCCTCGTCGTCCAGCAGCAGCGGCGGCATGGCGGTGCCGGCGACCAGCCGGTAGCCGCCGTCGGGGCCCATGGCGGTCTCGACGGGGTAGCCGAGTTCGCGGAGCCGTTCGATGTCGCGCCGGATGGTCCGGCCGCTGACGCCGAGGCGGGCGGCGAGTTCGCTGCCGGCCCATTCGCGGGGCGTCTGGAGCAGGGACAGCAGGTTCAGCAACCGCTGGGAGGTGACGGCCATGCGTCCCAGCATGCCCGAAGTGCAGGACAGAAGCTGACCTATACGCCGCGTACCGTTCAGTTGGTGGCGCGACGGGGGAACGGCCCGTCGCGGGTGCGGGTCGTGGTGAGGGAAGGGTGTGCGATGACCGTTGGTCCGGCGGAGGCGCGGAGGCTGTCGTGGGCGCAGGTGCGGGCGCGGCGGCTGGCCTGGCACGGGCTGGCCGAGCCGTTGAAGGGCGCGGGTCCGGCGGACGTCGCGTCGGCGATGGCGGGCACGCACGCGCAGATGATGTCGGCGGCCGAGCTCGGCATCGCGCTGCGGATGGACGGCGCGACGCGGGCGGACGTACGCGAGGCGGTGTGGGGCGAGCACAGTTTGATCAAGACGTTCGGGCCGCGCGGGACGGTGCATCTGCTGCCCGCGCGTGAGCTGCCGATGTGGGTGGGGCGCTGTCGGCGCTGCCGCGGCCGTCGTCGCCCCACGCCGACGGGGTCCGGATGGCGCCGGAGCAGAGCGAGCAGGTGATCGCGGCGGTCGGCGACGCGCTGCGCGACGCGGAGCTGACGATCGACGAGCTGACCGAGGAGGTCGTGGCGCGGACCGGGCCGTGGGCGGGCGACCTGGTGATGCCGGCGTTCCAGGGGATGTGGCCGCGATGGCGGCAGTCGATGCACGAGGCGGGGATCCGGGGGCTGCTGTGCTTCGGCGCGGGCCGGGGCCGCAAGGTCACCTACACCAGCCCGCGCCGTTTCCTGCCGGGGTTCGCCGCGGAGGAGCCGGAGGCCGCGTTGCGCGGGGTGGTGCGGAGCTACCTGCGCGCGTACGGGCCGTCGACGCCGCAGCGGTTCGCGCATTGGCTGAACGCGCCAGCGACGTGGGCGTCGGAGCTGTTCGCGTCGCTGGAGGCGGAGCTGGAGCGGGTCGAGGTGGAGGGGGTGGACGCGCCGCAGTGGCTGGCGCCCGACGCGTCCGCCTCGGCGTTCGCGGTCCCCCGGCCCCGGGACGTCGCGGCGGACGTCCCGCGCGGGGTGCGGCTGCTGCCGTACTTCGACGTCTACGCCTACCGCGTCGGGAACCAGCCGCCCGCGCTGCTGTATCCGGGACGCGCCTCCGAACGCGTGCTGCGCGGCAACTTCCAGGTCCTGCTGGTGGACGGCGAGGTCGCGGGGCTGTGGCATCAGCGGCGTTCGGGCCGCCGGATCGAGGTGACGGTGGAGCCGCTGGCCCCGCTGTCCCGGGCGCGGCGTTCGGCCCTGGACGACCAGGTCGCCCGCGTCGGGGAGATCCTGGAGGCCCGCCCGACCCTGACGATCGGCGAGGTAACCGTAGGCGGCCACGCCTAGCCCCGCGCCCTGCCCCCGCCCCTGCCCTGCCCCCGCCCCTGCCCGACGTCACCAACGGACGCCCCCAGGCCCACCGCCGGCGACGGAACGCCAGCGTCCGGGGGCGCTAAGGCGCGGTCGGGACGTCTAGTGTGCGGTCGGCGACGGGGCTGTTGGCGGTTCGGGCGGTGCGGGCGGTGCCGTCGGTGTTGAGGGCGCCGGGGCCGTGAGGTCGATGCGCCAGTTGTTGCAGCGCATGTGGTGGCCGGGCGGGAACTCGAAGTCGCATTCGGACACGAACGTGAAGCCGGCGCGTCGGCAGATGGCGTTGGACGCCGGGTTGCCGACGGACGGGAAGGCGTGCAGGTAGCGGTTGCGGCGGTGGCCCGCCGCGGCGGCGATGACGAGGCGCGCCGCCTCGGACGCGAGGCCGCGCCCCTGGTGCTCGGGCAGGACGCTCCAGCCGGTCTCGTAGACGGTCTCGCCCTCCCAGCGGCGTTCCCAGTAGCCGATCGTCCCGACGGGCTCGCCGCCCGGGAGCAGGGCGATGCGGTACATCTGCCCGGCCTCGACGCCGCCCGGGACGGGCCCGTTGAGGTACTTGCGGTGCCGGGCGAGGACCTGCTCGTCGGTTTCCGGGCCGCCCAGGTGGGCCTTCATCTCCGGTGTGTTGACGCGCCACAGGAGTTCCAGATCGCCGTCCGTCCAAGGCTCGATCCGTACGCGAGCCGCGACGAGTGCGTCGGCGCCGGCAACAGGGCGGGCCTCGGCGCTGGCGTCCTTGAGGGCTCGGCGCGAGCGTCGTCGCGAATCTCAGGGGGAACGTCGGCGCGGGGCTTGTTGTGGCGGGTCACGGGATCAGGGTGTCACTTTCGCGGGCGGTGCGGTGCGGCGTCTCCCCGGCAGGGATCGAACCTGCGCGCACGGCTTCGGAGGCCATTGCTCTCTCCTCTGAGCTACGGGGAGTCTGACCGTTCAACCGGATGGGCGGGGCGAGCGGCGGAGCGGGCGGCGGGGCGTGGACCTGCCTGTACGGGCGGGTCCACGGCCTCGGTCGGTTCGCGGTCCGCAGCGTCCGGCCGACGGGGTCCGGTCCGCGGGTCCGTCCGCTGCATCCGGCGGATGGTGGGGTGGGGGTGTCGTGTTCGTTCAGAGTGGCGGACGGGCGGTGGCGGGTTCAACGGGTTTTCCGGTGGTGGCGCGCGGGTGGGGTGCGGGGGCGCAGCGTCGGCGGTACGCGCCTTGGCGGCATCGGGGCGAGCAGTAGCGGCGGGGGCGGCCGCGTCCTCCGGTCGGGAGGGGTGCGCGGCAGTGCTCGCAGAGCGGGGCCGGGTTTTCATCACGATTCGCGTCAGGGTTTTCGTCACGGGCGCGGAGGGCGAGCCATCCGTCGAGGTCTTCTCCGCAGACGCGGCATTCGGTGATGTCGTGGCGGGAGCATTGCAGCATCCATTCGATGTAGCGCTGGGCGGCCTGGGCGGCGCGGATGCATTCCTCCAGGTCGGCGATGCGGCGGCGGGCGACGGCGCGCCATTCGGCGCGGGTGGCGGGGGCCATGAACGTCCGCAGGTCCTCCAGGCTGAAGTGGCCGGTCTCCTGCCACATCCGGGCGAACGCCAGGCGGCGGACCTCGGCGGGCCGGTAGCGGCGCTGCCCGGACGCCCGGGTCTCGGGGCTGACCAGTCCGCGTTCGTCGTAGTAGCGGATGGTGGAGACGCTGGTGCCCAGGCGGCGGGCGACCTCGCCGATGCTCAGCAGTTCCTCGTCCATGCGCCGCTCCCCCGGCCGATCTTCGGGCTTGACCTCAAGTCCGCTGGAACATCCAGGGTAAGTCCGATCCCGGTTGGAGGAACGGAAAGGGGCCGGACGGGCATGCGTGGTGTCGGGGGGCGGCGGGCGGCGGTGCTCGCGGCGGTGTTCGCGGGTCGTTCGTCGCGTTGCTGAACATGAGCGTGGCGACGGTCGCGCTGCCGAGGATGGCGGCGGACCTGGGGACGGACGCGGCGGGCCTGCGGTGGGTGCTGGACGCGTACACGCTGTGCCTGTCGGCGTTGATGCTGTCGGGCGGGGTGCTGGGCGACCGTTACGGGCGGCGGCGGGTGTTCGTGGGGGCGGTGGGGGCGTTCACGCTGGGGTCGGTGCTGTGCGCGGCGGCGTCGTCGCCCGCAGCGCTGGTCGGCGGGCGGGTCGTGCAGGGCGCGGCGGCGGCGGTGATCGTGCCGGGGTCGATGTCGCTGCTGGCGCAGGCGTACCCGGACGCGGCGGCCCGCGCGCGGGTCATCGGCTGGTGGAGCGTGACGGCGAGCGTGTCGGTGGGCGCGGGGCCGCTGCTGGGCGGGCTGCTGGTGGACGCCTCGGGCGGCTGGCCGGCGGTGTTCTGGGTGGTGGTCCCGGTGGGCGTCGCGGTGGTCGCGCTGGGGGCGTGGGCGCTGCCGGAGAGCAGCGACCCGTCGCACGCCGCGCTGGACCTGCCGGGTCAGGTGCTGGGCGTGGCGTGGCTGGGCGCGCTGAGCTACGGGCTGGTGGAGGGCGGCCACCGCGGCTGGTCGTCGGCGGGGGTGGTGGCGGCGCTGGCGGTCGCGGCGGTCGCGCTGGCGGCGTTCGTGGCGGTGGAACTGCGGGCCGAACGGCCGATGCTGCCGATCCGGCTGCTGGGCCGGGCGCCGTTCGCGGCGGCGAACGCGGGGGCGCTGCTGCTGGGGCTGGGCGCGTACGGGATGTTCTTCTACCTGTCGCCCTACCTCCAGCACGTGCGCGGGTACTCGGCGACCGGTGCGGGCCTGCGGATGGTGCCGATGGCGGTGGGGATGAGCCTGCTGGGCGCGCTGGCGGGTCGGCTGACCGCGCGGTTCGGGCCGTACGGGCCGATGGGCGGCGCGTTCGGGCTGATGGCGGCGGCGCTGCTGGGATGGGGGCGCTGCTGGACGCGGACGTCCCGTACGGGGTGGTGGCGGTGCTGCTGCTGGCGCTGGGCGCGGGCATCGGGGTCGTCCTGCCGCCGCTGAACGCCTCGGCGCTGGCGGCCGTCCCGCGGGAGCGTTCGGGCGCTGCGGCGGCGACGGTGAACGCGGTGCGGCAGACGGGCACGTCGCTGGGGATCGCGGTGCTGGGCGCGGTCCTGGCGGCGCGCAGCGGCGGCGCGGAGTCGGGAGACGCGTTCGTGACGGGCCTGCGGACGATCGCGGTCGTGGCCGGGGCGATCTCGCTGGCGGGCGCGGCCGTGGTCCTGCTGGCCCGCCGCGCCATCGCCCGCCGGTCCCCCGCCAGCCCGCTCAGCTCTCCTCCTCCCCTTCCACCAGCCCACCCAGCCCGTCCCGCCCGGCCCGCTCAGTCCGCTCGGCGGCGTTCCGGGGGCTGAGGCCCGGTGGTGCTGGGCGATCGCCGTTCCGCCGCTCTGCCAGAGGGTTTTCGGTGAGTGGAAGGGGAGGGTTTCGTGCGGGGCTCGGGGTGGCGAGGCTTACCGGGGGACTTGTGCCCGGGTGGGCGGGCGGTCCGGCGTGCGCCGACGGGGCGTGCTTTGAGGAGGAACGATGACGCTGCTCGATCCCGGCATCTGGACGGGAAAGATCTTCGATGGCGGCTGGATCGCGGGCGGGGACGGGTCGTACGACGTCACCGAGCCCGCGACCGGGGGGACGCTCGGCGTGCTCGGGCGGGCGGACGGCGAGGACGTGGCGCGGGCGGCGCGGGCCGCGGCGCGGGCGCAGTGGGACTGGGCGGCGCGCACGTACGAGGAGCGGGCGGCGGTGCTGCGGGCGGCCGGGCGGCTGTTCGAGGAGCACGCCGAGGAGGTCCGGGGGTGGGTCGTCCGCGAGGCGGGGTCGGTGCCGGCGAAGGCGGAGCTGGAGGCGCGGTTCGCGGCGGGGCTGTGCTACGAGGCCGCGGGGCTGGCGTCGCATCCGCAGGGGCTGGTGCTCCCGTCGGCGCAGCCGCGGTGGAGCCTGGCGCGGCGGCGCCCGGCCGGGGTGGTGAGCGTGATCGCGCCGTTCAACTTCCCGCTGATCCTGTCGATGCGTTCGGTGGCTCCGGCGCTGGCGCTGGGGAACGCGGTGCTGCTCAAGCCGGACCCGCGGACGGCGGTGTGCGGCGGCGTGGTGCTCGCGCGGGTCTTCGAGGAGGCGGGGCTGCCGGCGGGGCTGCTGCACCTGCTGCCGGGCGGCGCGGAGGCCGGTGAGGCGGTCGTGGCGGCGCCGGAGGTGCGGGTGGTGTCGTTCACCGGGTCCACGGCGGCGGGGCGGAAGATCGGCGAGGTGTGCGGGCGGCTGCTTAAGCGCGCGCATCTGGAGCTGGGCGGCAATAACGCGCTGATCGTCCTGCCGGGCGCGGAGGTGCCCAAGGCGGTGTCGGCGGGCGCGTGGGGGTCGTTCCTGCACCAGGGGCAGATCTGCATGACGACCGGGCGGCACCTGGTGCACGAGAGCCTGCACGAGGAGTACGTGGCGGCGCTGGCCGACAAGGCCGACGGGCTGCCGGTGGGCGACCCGGCGTCCGGGAAGGTCGCGCTGGGCCCGATCATCGACGAGCGGCAGCTCGCGCACGTGGACGCGCTGGTCCGCGACACGGTGGCGGCGGGCGCGCGGCTGGCGGCGGGCGGCACGCACGAGGGGCTGTTCTACCGGCCGACGGTGCTGGCGGAGGTGACGCCGTCGATGCCCGCGTACGCGGGCGAGGTGTTCGGTCCGGTGGCGCCGGTGGTCCCGTTCTCGACGGTGGACGAGGCGGTCGAGCTGGCGGCCGACAGCGAGTACGGGCTGTCGCTGGGGATCCTCGGCGACGTGGGGCAGGCGATGCGGATCGCCGACGCGGTCCCGACGGGCCTGGTCCACATCAACGACCAGACGGTGAACGACGAGCCGGTCGTGCCGTTCGGGGCCTGGCGGCGTCGGGCAACGGCTCGCGGTTCGGCGGCCCGGAGGCCAACATCGACGCGTTCACCGAGACGCAGTGGCTGACGATGCGCGGCGAGATCGCCCCCCACCCGTTCTGACGGGGCGGCCGGGTTGGGACGACCCGGCGGGACGGGGTGGCGGGCGGGGGCGGGAGCGGAGAATGGGCGCATGGTGGCTGAGCGGCTGGAGAGCGAACGGCTGGTGCTGCGGCGCTGGCGCGAGGAGGACCGGGCGCCGTTCGCGGCGCTGAACGCCGACGCGGAGGTGATGGAGCACTTCCCGGCGCCGCTGTCGCGGGCGGAGAGCGACGCGATGATCGAACGGATCGAGGCGGGGTTCGAGCGCGACGGGTTCGGGCTGTGGGCGGTGGAGGCGTCGGGCGAGCTCATCGGCGTCGCGGGCTTGCAGGTGCCGGCGTTCGAGGCCCCCTTCCTGCCGGGCGTGGAGATCGGCTGGCGGCTGGCGCGGTCGGCGTGGGGGCGCGGGTACGCGTCCGAGGCGGCGCGGCGGGCGCTGGCGTTCGGCTTCGAGGAGGCGGGGCTGGAGGAGGTCGTGGCGTTCACCGTCGCCCGGAACGTCCGGTCGCAGGCCGTGATGCGGCGCATCGGGATGGTCCGCGACGCCGACGGCGACTTCGACCATCCGGGACTGCCCGCCGGGCATCCGCTGCGCCCCCATGTGCTGTGGCGGATCGGCGCGGAGCGCTGGAACGCCTCGTTCAGCGCAGCACGCCGTTGAGGAAGTCGCGGACGGCGGTGCGCAGGTCGTCGAGGCCGGGCTCGGCCCCGGCGCCGGCGAGCGCGTAGAACATCAGCCCTTCGGCGAACGCGACGAGGCGGTCGCCGTGGCGTTCGGGGTCGTTGGACCCGGCGGCGGCGAGGAGGGCGACGGCGGTCCGCCGGAAGTGCCTGCCGCGCGCGTCGTAGAGGGCCCGCAGTTCCGGGCGGCGCGTGGCCTCCAGCGCCAGTTCGTACCGGGCGAGGGTCCGCCGCCGGTCCTCGCGCAGCTCGGCGTGCACGAGCCGCGCGGCGAGCTCGGCGACCTCCGCCACCGGCATGGGCCGCCGCAGCCCCACCGGATGCCCCGCCCCCGTCCCCCCGCCGAGCCCTTTCCCGCCCCCGGAGTGAAGGTTGGACGCGTCCCCGACCCCGGCCCCGGCTCCGGTCCCAGCCCTGACTCCGGCCCCGGCCCCGGCTGCCAGGCCGGAGCGGGCGCCAGGCCCGGTATCTGTGCCGGACCTGCCGATGCCGGCCCCAGCCCCGCCTCCAGCCGCCGCCAGATCAGAGCTGGTGCCGGACCTGCCGCCGGAGCCGGCCCCGGCATGAGCGCCAGCACCGGTTCCAGTACCGGAGCCGGTCTCGTCGTCGTCACCGGTGCCGGTGTCGGTGCTGCGTGGCCCGGAGTCTGCGGCGGCCCCGGCCCGGCCCCGGTTGCGGCGTGGGGGGCGGTCCCGGCGTGAGTGACGGTCCCTGCCGCGGAGTCCTGGCCGAGGACGAGGTCGTCCAGGGCGGCGAAGTGGCGTTCCTCCAGTTCCGTGAGCCGGACGAGCGCGAGCTCCAAGAGGGCGGCGCGCGTGCGGGCCAGGTTGGACGTGGAGCCGGTGGGGAGCCCGGCGGCCTCGTCGACGGCGCGGTGGGTGAGGCCGCGCATGCCGCGTTCGGCGAGCAGGGTGATGGCGGCTTCGGCGACGAGTTCCGCACGGCTGGAGATCACCCGTGGATACTACCGGCGTAGTGATACTTCATCCGTAGTATGGTCGCACTACGGATGTAGTTACGGAGGTTCCGGGGATGGCACGGCACGCGATCGTGATCGGCGGGGGCATCGGAGGGCTCACGGCCGCCGCCGCGCTGAGCGGCAAGGGCTGGACGGTCACGCTGTACGAGAGGGCGGGGTCGCTGGAGCCGATCGGTTCGGGTCTGGCGTTGGGACCGAACGCGCTGCGCGCCCTGGACACGCTCGGGGGCGTCGGTGACGCCGTACGGGCGCTGGCGGCATTCCGGGGCGACGGGGGCCTGCGCCGTCCCGGGGGGACGTGGCTCAACCGCACCAGCGCCGAAGCCGCGGCCGCCCGTTTCGGCGATCCGATCCTGACGCTGCTGCGCAGCGCGCTGGTGGACCTGCTGGCCGCGCGGCTGCCCGACGACTCGGTACGGCTCGGCACGACGATCGCCTCGGTCTCCCCCGCCGACGGAACGGTCACCACGGAGGCGGGCGACCGCGAGCAGGCGGACCTCGTCGTCGCGGCGGACGGTATCCACTCCGCCACGCGCGACACCTTGTTCCCGGACCATCCGCGGCCCGCGTACTCAGGCGTGACCGCGTGGCGGGTGGTCGTTCCCGGCGTCGATGTGAACGGGCGGGCGTCGGAGACGTGGGGCCGCCGGCTGGTCTTCGGCGTGACGCCGCTGGCGGACCGGAACGTGTACTGCTACGCGACCGCGCCGTCCGCGCCGGACGCCCGCGCGGACGACGAACTGGCGTTGCTGCGCCGCCTGTTCGGCGCGTGGCACGACCCGATCCCCGAGTTGCTGGCGCAGGCGTCGCCCGAAGCGATCCTGCGCAACGACGTTTACGCGCTGGAACGTCCGCTGCCCGAGTTCCACCACCGGCGGGTGGCGCTGCTCGGGGACGCCGCGCATCCGATGACCCCGAACCTGGGCCAGGGCGCCTGCCAGGCCATCGAGGACGCGATCGTTCTGGCGCACGAGGTGACCGACGGCGGCGGCCTGCCCGCGTACACGGCGGCGCGCCTGCCCCGAACAACCAGGATCATGCAACGTTCGAGCGCCATCTCCCGCCTCACGCGCCTGCGCGGCGTCCTCCCGGTGACGGCGCGCGACACCGCCCTGTGGCTCGGCGGCCGCCTGGGCCCCGGCGCCGTGATCCGCCAGGGCGACGCCATCTTCAACTGGCGCCCACCCACCTCCCCCACCACCACTCCCCGCTGACCACTCCTCTCACGCGACCCGGCACCCGGCGCCCCGCCGACAATCCAGCCGCCGACCACTGTCGGCCCACCCACACCCGTCCCGCCCTCACACCACCGACCGCCCCGATGCCTGAACGGCGGGCCGAATGCGGGACGGGTCCGGGAACGGGAGCAGATGCGGGTACGGGATCGGACGCGGACGGGTCGGCGGGACTCTACGTTCGGGCGGGCGCGGCGGGGCGACGGGACGCGTATGCCGCGACGGGGCCGCACGGCGCAGCCACGCTGGGCAGTACGCAAGCCGCCGCTAGTCCGAGGCGCGGCCGACCGACCGGCCGGTCGCTCCGCGCCGCGACCGGCGCTGACGGCGTGGCGCTGACGGCGGCCCTGGCTCCCGGGCCGCGCCAGGGCCAGCACCCCGCCTCAGCGGACGCGCCGTCCTGTGCAGGCGTAGGGACGGGCCGACGGAAAGCCGTACAGCGTCGTTGCGTCGACCCGCGCGGCTCTGCCCCACCTCGCTCATCGGCGCCACCGGACCGGCGAACACCTCCCGCGCCGCCGCCGGGATCGCCGCACAGGCCCGGCCGATGCCCGGCCGGGCATCGGCCGGACGAAAGGCGGCCGTCGACGGCCGGTGCGCAGTGCGCGGGCGCGGTAGGCGCGGTGGGGCGGATGCATCGGCCTTGGGGCCGTTCTGGTGGGGGCTCAGGTGAAGACGGCTCGTTCTGCCTTTTCGAGGAGGGTGACCAGTTCGTCGGCCTGGGGCTTGTCGAGGGCGGTGAAGGCGGGGGCCATCAGTTCGTCGGTGAGCCGTTCGGCGTCGTCGTGCCGTCGGCGTACGTCTTCGGTGACCTCGGGGTACGGGCGCGGCCAGCCGAAGTACTCGGCGTTCGGTTCGCCGTCGGGGAGGATCGCCGACTTGCCGCTGAGGACCGCCTCCAGGGGGCTGAGCCCGCTGGCGAGGACCGCGACGATGTGCAGGCCGCCGCGGAGTTCGCGTACGACGTGGGCGAGGTGGATCACGCGGGCCCGGTCGTCCTCGGGCAGCGGCATCGCCCGCCAGCCGCCGAACAGCGGCGCGCCGACCACGTCCGCGCCGTCCGCGACGAGCTTGAGGAGGTCGGCCAGGCGCGCCGACTCGGCGAAGTCGGCGAGTGTGCGGCGGCCGAAGTCGTGGGCCACGGCGGCGTACCGGTCGGCGGCGGTCGCCGCGGGCAGGCCGGCGCCCGCTTCCCATGCCTGCCGTACGGTCTCGAGCGGGAAGAACCCGGCTGCGGAGGCGACGACGTCCGCGTCCACCTCGCCGAGGACTCCGAAGCGGCCTCGGAAGTACGGCGTCCAGCCGGTCAGCCCGGTCTCCGCCGAGTACGCCTTCGCCTCCCTGGAGGCCATGAACGCTCCGCCCAGCCGTCCGACCGGCCCCGCCACCGCCGCCGCGATCTCCCGCATCCCGTCCGTCCTCTCCTAGACCGAACCGCATTCTATGGCTCCCCGCCCGCGATCTTCAGTCCCCTTCGCGCCTTCTCCGGGGAGGGGCCGCGCACCGCGGACGTCGGCGTCCCTCTTCCAGGGCGTCGTCGCGGACGGTCCGGGTGCCATCGCGCCCGGTGCGGCCCTCGAAGGCGGATGTGGGGGCGGAGTGCAGTGCCGGGAACGGGTACGACGCGGACGCCGCCCGAGAGAAGCCATGCCGCGTCGAGCTGGCCGGAGGTGACGCCGCGAGCGGCGGTGCAGGACGCGGACGAGGGCTAGTGACCGCCAGGGAAGGCGCGGCGGCGGAGCTTCCTCGCGAGCTCTCTGTCCGTACGGCTGGCTGGCGGTGTCGAGCAGGGCGCCGCCCGCCTTGAGGGGTGGCGTGGACGGGGCGCGGCCTCGTCCGGGTCGGCGGGGTGGTGCGGCGGGGTCGTACGGTGGGGGCCATGACAGCGCTGATTCCGCGCCCGCGGTCGGTTCTGGCGCCGGGGGCCGTGCATGTTCCCGGGTGGCTGGACGAGCGGGAGCAGCGGCGGCTGGTGCAGGCGTGCCGGGAGTGGGCGCGTCCGCCCGCGGGGATGCGGCGCACGCGGCTGCCGGGCGGTGGCGTGATGTCGGTGCAGACGGTGTGCCTCGGGTGGCATTGGGAGCCGTACCGGTACGTGCGGCAGGTGGACGGGCATCCGGTCAAGGCGTTCCCGGGATGGCTGGCGGACCTGGGCCGCCGCGCCGTCGCCGAGGCGTACGCCCCCGGGCCCGTCCCGTTCGACGAACCGAACGACGACGGGCCGGCGGGCGGCCCCCTGGGCGGCTCGCCGAACGGGACGCGGGATGCCGCGCGTTCGTACGCCCCCGATGTGGCGCTGGTGAACTTCTACGACGCGGACGCGCGGATGGGCCTGCATCAGGACCGCGACGAGCGCAGCCGCGCGCCGGTGGTGTCGCTGAGCCTGGGCGACACCGGGGTTTTCCGGTTCGGGAACACCGAGTCGCGCGGTCGTCCGTGGGTGGACGTGGAGCTGGAGTCGGGTGACCTGGTGGTGTTCGGCGGGCCGTCGCGGCTGGCGTACCACGGGGTGACCAGGATCGTTCCGGGTTCGGGGCCGGGCGGTATCGGCCTGGACGGTGGAGGCCGCCTCAACCTCACCCTGCGCGAATCGGGCCTCGACGCTTCCTGCTGATCTCCCGCCGTGCGTTGCCCGCTGTGCCCCGCCCGCCGGTCAGTCGACCACCGCGTGCCGGGCGATGCCTGCGGGCGAACCGGTCACCGTGAGCCGGCCGATTGCCGCGGCCGGCCCGCCATCACGGCCCGGACGGGTCGTCGCGGGCGGGGGCGCGGCGGGCCGGGGGTCGTGGCGGGCCGGACGGCCGGACGGTCATCGCGGGCGGACCGGCGAACAGGCGGTGGTGCGTCCTGTCCTGCGCACGACCGGGAGCACGAACCGCCGATGGCCGAGGGAGCGGTGGCCGAGGGAGCGGTGGCCGTCCGGTGCCAGCGGCGTGGATGCCCAGGTCCGTGCGCCTGCGGAAGGCAGTCGCATGGACCTGGGCCGGGGGGTGAGCCAACGCGGGCGACGCGTACGGTGCGAGGGGTACGGGACGTTTCGTGTGTGCCCGCACGTGTCACATCGGCTTAGCCGTCGCTCGCCCTGGCCGACGATGGTCCGATCTGGTGGAGGGCGCGGAAGAGGGTGATCCACTGATCGGGGTGGGCGTGGGCGACGACCGTTCCGGGGTGCAGGCGGGCTGCGCGGAACGCGGCGTCCACGCGGGCGTGCGGGTAGGCGCGGCGCAGGGAGGCGCGGAGGGTTCCGCCTTTGCCCTGGAATCCGAGGGCGACGCAGGCGCGGTAGTCGTCCAGCGCGGTCGGCGGGATGAGGGGCCGGGCGCGGCGGTCCAGGCGCAGGATCCCCGCGTCGACACGTGGCACGGGACGGAACCGGCCGCGGTCGATGCGTTCACCCAGCCGCCAGGTGAACTCGGGCCAGTTCTGGACGGTGAGCAGACTCCAGCGCCCGTAGTCGCCGGTGCGTTTGCGCGCGTACTCCAGTTGGGTGATGAACGTGGCGGTGAGGACGCCGGGGGCGTTCAGCGTCCAGGACACGATGCGGGACGTGGCGCTGTAGGGGATGTTGCCGGCGAGGTGGAACGGCTCGCGCGGAGCACGCACTTTCAGGAAATCCTGCTGAACGCAGCGGACGTTGGGCAGGTCGTCGCAGCGTGCCCGCAGGCGCCGGGCGAGGCGGGGGTCGATCTCGTAGGCGATGACGTGTTCGGCGTGCTCGGCCAGGGCGGTGGTGATGCGGCCGTCGCCCGCGCCGATCTCGACGACGAGGCCGGGTGGATTCCCGGGGACGCTGCGTGCGAACCGCCGGATGGCGGCCGGGTCGGCGAGGAAGTTCTGGGACAGGGCGCGTCGGGCGCGGTCTTGCGCCGTACGGCCGGCGGGCGTGGTGGTGTGGTGCCGCTGGGGCATGGTGCCGTCCTTGGGCTGCCGGACGGTCCGGCACCGGGCGGCGTGCCCTTGAAGACGGCGTGCGCGCGTGTTCAGCGAGCCTGTGCAGGCGTTCGCGCGTGCGGACGCGCGGCGTGCGGGCGTGCCCGGTGGGGTTCCGTCCGAGTTGGTCGTGGGAACACTCGGAGGCCCTGGACA
The DNA here is from genome assembly GCF_009793335.1 of Actinomadura sp. J1-007. GTDB lineage: Bacteria > Actinomycetota > Actinomycetes > Streptosporangiales > Streptosporangiaceae > Spirillospora > Spirillospora yumaensis. The sequence continues at coordinate 400,452 of NZ_WING01000003.1, forward strand.
CGCGCCCCTGCGGGCGTGGCGCGGCACAACAACGCGACGGCCCGTGAATCGAATTCACGGGTGTATCGGCCGTGCCGGGTCACACAGGCGCGGCGCGGCACGGCGGCGGACAGCAATGGTCCGCGAGAGAGGTCGGTGTCAGGCGCCGGCGCGCTCTGGCCGGTCCAGGGCGGGGCGACGCTCGCGCATCCGCATGAACGGCAGGGCGCACGCGGTCGCCTGGACCGCGTGGTTCGTCACGCTTGAACACATGGCGCCCGATCGTAGGGCGGCCCCGTCCACCCGCGCCATCCCTTTTCCACCCGACGCCCTTCCTCCCACCCGCCCCTCTCCACCGCCCGCCCCTCTCCCCCCTGAGGCTCCGGGCCCGAGGCTTCCCCGCTCCCTCTGGTCTGAGGCTCCCCCGACGTGAGGATTCCCCGGGGGCCGTCGCACGGTCGTCCACCAGGCCGTCCCCTGCCCGGATCGCGGGTCCCAGACCCCGCCCGTCGTTGCCTTTCGCGATCAGCGCGAGACGGTCGTCGGCGGTCTCGGTGCTCGGGTCGAGGACGGCCTCGTCGGGGCGACGGCCAGTTCCACGGGCTCGTCCTGAAACGGTTCCCACAGGGCGATGGTGCCGCCGGAGGCGAAACTCAGGCGTCCGTCGATCCGCACCGCCGTCACCGCGGTGGCGGGGTCGTCGTCCGCCTTCCCCTCCTGAGCACCTCGCCGGTTCGCAGGCCCAGGCGACCACGGCGTGGTTCTCGTCGCCCCGACGGTGATCGCCGGGCCGTCGTGCAGCCCGGCGCACGCGTTTCCGTCGCGTCATCTGCGGATGACCGAGTGTCCGCTTCTGCTCGGTCCGCCCCAAGCGGCCCACCTCGCGCCGAGGCCACTCGCCTGCGAGCGCGGGAGCGGGAGCGGTGCGGGCGTAGGCCGGAGTTGTCGGTGTCGGCTTCGGTGTGGCAGGCGACGGCGAGGACGACGGTGCCGGCACGGAAGGGGGGCGGCTTGGGCAAGGTCGGAGGGGGCGAGCGGGCCTGGCGGTTGCCCCGGGCCGGTGCGGGGTGGTGGCCGTGCTCGTCCAGCGGGGCCGCGTCAGCTAGGCCGCGTGCGCGGGGTGTGCTGCTGCTGGGCTTGGTTTTTGTGTCCTGCTGTCTTGTGCGCGACAGGGGGCGACTGGTGTGGTGCCGGGAGTCGGCCACCGGCGTTCGGGTTCTCGGTCCCGAGTGGGGGGCGTGGGGTGGGAGGGAGTGCCATGGGACGGGATCCGGAGTACCTGGCGTTCATGCGGCACCGCCTGGCCGCGCAAGCGCAGGCAGAGGCGCACGGGCACGCGGGGGAACGGGACGAGGCGGGGGCGCGCGCCGCGGAGCGGGGTGGGCGGGGGGCGGTGGCGGAGGCGCGGCGGGCGCATGCCGCTGATCTGGCCGCGGTTCCGCGGGTGCCGGTCGGTGCCGTTCGGGATCTGGTCGTGGACGGGGCGGCGGGGCCGTTGCACGCGCGGTCGTACCTGCCCGCCGGGCGGGAGGGCGGTCCGGCGCCGGGGCCGGTTCCGGGGCTGGTGTACTTCCACGGCGGCGGTTGGGTGCTGGGCGATGTGGAGTGCTACGACCCGGTGGTGCGGGCGCTGGTGGCGGCGTGCGGGGTGGGGGTGGTGTCGGTGGATTACCGGCGGCCTCCGGAGGATCCGTTCCCCGCGGCGGTGGACGACGCGGCGGCGGCGACGCGGTGGGTGGCCGCGCACGCCGCCGGGCTGGGGTTCGACGCCGGGCGCGTGGGGGTGGCGGGCGACAGCGCGGGCGGGCAGATCGCGGCGGTGACGGCGGCGCGGCTGCGCGGGGAGGGCCTCGCGGCGCAGGTGCTGGTGTATCCGGCGCTGGATCTGCGGGAGGTGCCGCCCGCCGCTCCGGATCCGGACGGGCTGGTGTTCGGGCCGTCGGGCGTCGAACGGGTCCTGGCGATGTACGTGCGGGACGCGGACCGGGGTTCGCCGGAGGTGTCGCCGCTGCTGGCGGGAACGGTGCGGGGGCTGCCGCCGGCGGTGGTCGCGACCGCGGAGTACGACCGGTTGCGGCCCCAGGGCGAGGCGTACGCGGCGCGGCTGCGGGAGGCGGGGGTTCCCGTGGCGCTGGTCGCGGGGACGGGCCTGGACCACGGCTACCTGGGGTGGGGTTCGTTCGCGCGGCGTCCGGCGGAGGCGGTGGCGGAGATCGGCGCGGCCGTCCGCGCGCTGTTCGGCCTGCCCGCCGCTCCCCCGCCGCGTCCCTGATCCGCCCTGATCCGCTTCCCGCCGCGCGTGCCGGGGCGGGAAGCGGCGGGGCCCGGGGCATTGACGGAACGCTTCCCATGGAAATAGTTTCTACGGGAAGTAATTCGGTCGTGCCGGAACCGGCGGGAGGCGTCTTCGTGGTGGTCTACGAGTACCGGTGCCCGGAGTGCGGGCCGTTCGGGGTGGCCAGGCCGATGGGCGAGGCGGGCGGGACGGAGCGGTGCCCGGCGTGCGCGGGCGCGGCGCGGCGGGTGTTCACCGCGCCGGGCGTGCGGCGGACGCCGGGCGCGCTCGGGCGGGCGCTGGCGGCGCAGGAGGCGTCCGCGCACGAGCCGCGGGTGGTGAACGCGGTGCCGCCCGCGCGGCGGCGGCCGGGCCCGGCGCCCGATCCCCGCCGCGCCCGGCTGCCCAGGCCCTGAGCGCGGACTGGAGGCGGCGATGGCGAGCGTGGGGTTGCTGTACGTCGGAGCGGTGCTGTTCGTCAACGCGCTGATGCTGCTGGGACGGGTCGAACCGCGGTCGGCGGCGGTCCTCAACCTGTTCGTCGGGACGCTCCAGGTGGTGCTGCCCACGCTGCTGCTGGTGGCGGCGGACGGCGACACCGGGCAGATCGGCGCGTCGGCGGGGCTGTACCTGTTCGGGTTCACCTACCTGTACGTGGGGATCGGGACGCTGGCGGGGCTGGACACCTCCGGGGTGGGGTGGTTCTCGCTGTTCGTCGCGGTCGCCGCGGTCGGGTTCGGGCTGGTCAGCTTCGTGGACGAGCACGACTACCCGCTGGGCGTCATCTGGCTGCTGTGGTCGTTCCTGTGGCTGCTGTACTTCGCGGTGTTCGGCCTCAAACGCGAGCGCCTCACCGGGTACGCGGCGTGGGTGACGCTGGTGGAGGCGTGGCTGACCGCGGTGCTGCCCGCGTTCCTGCTGCTCACCGACCGGTACACGACGTCGGGGTGGTTCGCGGCCGGGCTGGGCGCGGTGTGCGTGGCGGCGTTCGCGGTGCTGTGGCGGTTCGCCGGGCCGGCGCGCACGACCGCACCGGGCGCCGGCGGGCCGGGCGAGGCGGGAGCGGCGGGGGGCGCGGCTCCAGCGCCGTGATCCGCAGGGACCAGGGAACGCCGCCGGGGCGCGGGGCGGCCCCGGCGGAAGAGCCCCCGCGCCGTCGGCCGGGGTGGATCGATCGTTGGGTTTCGGTTGTCCGTACGGCCCGCGCGGGCCGGCGGGATTCTGGGAGGTACGTCATGCCGGATGTGGTGTTCACCGTCGACCAGGCGCGTTCGATGCGCGATCAGAAGGCCCCGGGCACAACCGGTGGCATCCGGACGTCCCCCGGCGATCACGGTGCGGCCGGGGCAGGAGATCCGGGTGGAGTGCCGCGAGTGGACCGACGGGCAGATCGGCGACAACGACTCGGCCAACGACGTGCGCGACGTCGACCTGTCGGTCGCGCACATGCTGTCCGGGCCGATCGCGGTGGAGGGCGCCGAACCCGGCGACCTGCTCATCGTGGACATCCTGGACCTGGGTCCGGTGCCGCACGGGCCGAACGAGCCGGCGCGCGGGCCCGCTCCCGGCCAGGGCTGGGGGTACACCGGGATCTTCGCCAAGCACAACGGCGGCGGGTTCCTCACCGACCGCTTCCCCGACGCCTACAAGGCGATCTGGGACTTCCACGGACAGCAGGCCACGTCCCGGCACATCCCGGGCGTACGGTTCACCGGGATCACGCACCCGGGGCTGTTCGGGACGGCGCCGTCGGCGGACCTGCTGGCCCGCTGGAACGCGCGCGAGCGCGCGCTGATCGCGACCGACCCGGACCGGGTGCCGCCGCTGGCACTGCCGCCGCTCGCCGAGGGCGTGCTGGGCGGGTCGCTGACCGGGGAGGGCCTGGCCGCCGTCGGCCGCGACGGCGCCCGCACCGTCCCGCCCCGCGAGAACGGCGGCAACCACGACATCAAGAACTTCACGCGCGGCGCCCGGGTGTTCTATCCCGTGCACGTGCCCGGCGCGCTGCTGTCGGGCGGCGACCTGCACTTCAGCCAGGGCGACGGGGAGATCACGTTCTGCGGCGCGATCGAGATGGGCGGCTTCATCGACATGCACGTCGACCTCATCAAGGGCGGGATGGCCAAGTACGGCGTCACGACCAACCCGATCTTCATGCCGGGCAACGTCGAGCCGCGCTACACCGAGTTCGTGTCGTTCATCGGGATCTCGGTCGACCACGACACCGACACCAACCTCTACAACGACGCGACGGTGGCGTACCGCAACGCGTGCCTGAACGCGGTGGAGTACCTGAAGACGTTCGGGTACAGCGGCGAGCAGGCGTACCTGCTGCTGGGCGCGGCGCCGATCGAGGGCCGGGTCAGCGGCGTGGTCGACATCCCCAACGCCTGCTGCTCGCTGTACCTGCCGACGGCCATCTTCGACTTCGACATCCGCCCCACGGCCGAGGGCCCCCGCCGCGCCGACCGCGGAACGTGCGCCGTCTCCTCCTGACCCCCGTCCCGCCCGGCGCTGTGCGTTTCGTGCGGACCGTCCGGCCTGTGCGCCCCGTGCGGACTGTCCGGCGGTCGCGCCCCTGCGACGCGTCCGGCCCGGTCCGTCCGCCCGGCGACGCGTCCCGGTACGTCCCGGTCGGGCCCCGGGGCGGTCGGACGGCAACCAGCGGCCCGGCCTCCCGGGTGGGCGGCGCCGGTGCTGGCGGGAGCCGGGCGAACGGTGCGCGCGGGCCGTCGGTGCGCGCGGGCCGTGGCCGCTCCTGCGCGGGACGGACGCGTTCCGCCTCGCCGCTGCGCGCCCGCTGCGCCCTCCGCTGCGTTCGCCGCTCCGTCGCCTCCCGCGTCCGCTCCGTCCCGGCCCCGCAGTGGGACGGAGCGGACGCGGGCACCGATCGCCGCCGGAGCCCGGGTCAGAGTCACCGCCGGGGCCGAGGTCCGGGGGGCGTGTCCGGGGGTCCTTGTACGGGCGCGGCCGTGCGGGGCCTCCCCGGGCAGCCGCGGGCGGCCTCCAGGCAGTCCCCCGAACGGTCCGGGCGGTCCCCGGCGTTCCTGGCCGTCGGGCGGTGTGTTTAGGGTCGTTAGGCGTGTCTTCGCAGGTGCGGAGGGGCGCGTGTGTGTTCGTTCGCGTGGGGAGGGGTGGCCGGTGGGCGACCATCAGGTGTTCGAGTTGGGCGATTTCACCGTCGAGTGCGGGGCGACGCTGCGCGGGGCGCGGCTGGCGTTCCAGACCTACGGGGAACTGGCGCCCGATCGCGGGAACGCGATCGTGTACCCGACGTGGTACTCGGGGCGGCACTGGGACAACGAGTGGCTGATCGGGCCCGGCATGGCGCTGGATCCGGAGCGGTACTTCATCATCGTGCCCAACATGCTGGGCAACGGGCTGTCGAGCTCTCCGAGCAACACGCCGCCGCCGTACGACCGGGCGCGGTTCCCGGCGATCACGGTGCGCGACAACGTGGCGGCGCAGCACAAACTGGTGACCGAGCGGTTCGGGATCGAGCGGCTGGAGCTGGTCACGGGCTGGTCGATGGGCGCGGGGCAGACCTACCAGTGGGCGGTGTCGCATCCGGAGATGGTGCGGCGGATGGCGCCGTTCTGCGGGTCGTCGCGGACGAGCCTGCACAACAAGGTGTTCCTGGAGGGTGTGAAGGCGGCGCTGCGGGCGGACGCGGCGTTCCAGGAGGGCTGGTACGACTCGCCGCCCACGCGGGGCCTGCGGGCGGCGGCCCGCGTGTACGCGGGGTGGGGGTTCTCGCAGGCGTTCTACTGGGACCGGGTGTACGAGCGGATGGGGTACACGTCGCTGGAGGACTTCCTGGTGGGGTTCTGGGAGGGGTTCTTCCTGGACGACCGGGACGCCAACAACCTGGTGACGATGGCCGACACGTGGCAGAACGGCGACGTGGGCCTGACACCGGGGTTCGGCGGCGACACGGTCAAGGCGCTGGCGTCGATCAAGGCCAGGTCACTGGTGATGCCGGCGGAGAAGGACCTGTACTTCCCGCCGGAGGACGAGGCGTGGGCCGTGCGGCACATCCCTGGCGCGGAACTGCGGGTGATCCCGGGCGTGTGGGGCCATTTCGCCGGGCACGGCAGCAATCCGGAGGACACCGCGTTCATCGACGCGGCCCTGCGGGACCTGCTCGCCTCCTGACCACGCGCGCGGTCCCCGTCCCTACGCGGTTCTGTCCCCGCGCGGTCCCGTCCCTGCTGGGCGCACCCCTGCTGGGCGCACCCGTGCTGAGTGGGTCCCTGCTGGGCAGGCCCTTGCTGGACGGCCCTTGCTGGACGGCCCTTGCTGGCAGGTCCCGCTGACCTCGATCCAGCCGGGCGGTCTGTTCGCCACGCCTCTGTTCGCCACATCCCTGCTGAGCCCCCGGCCCCGCCGCCGCCCGGGCTGCTCCGCCCCGGTCCGCCCGCTCCGCCGCCCGGCTGACCGCGGTCCCGCCGGGCCGCGGCCCGGACGGAGTCGGGCGCGGTCAGGCCGATTCGGACGCGTTCAGGCAGGTTAAGGCTGGCTAAAGCTGGTCAAGGCTGGTTCGGACGGGACGAGCTGGCTCAGGCGCGGGCGGGCGGACCGGAGCGGGGCCAGCCGGCGGGTCAGTCGGTGGGTCAGTCGGTGGTGAGGCGTTCGGTGAGGCGGGTGAGGAGGGCGGCGAGGAGGTCGAGTTCCTCTTTGCCCGCGCGGGCGGCGAGGGCGTCGCGTTCGGCGTCGACGGCGGCGGCGACGGCCTGCTGCTCGCGGCGGCCGCGGGCGGACAGGAACACCAGGATGCGGCGGCGGTCGGCGGTGTCGGCGCGGCGGTAGACGCGGTTGGCGGCGACCATCCGGTCGACGAGCTTGGTGAGGGTCGGCGGGGGCAGCAGGGCGTACTCGGCGATCTCGGTCATCGGGTGCCCGGCGCCGTCGGCGAGCAGCGCCAGGACCCGCCACTCGTCGGGGGTGCAGCCGGTCGCGGCGAGCGCGGCGGCGAGGCGGGCGGCGATCCGCCGTTCCAGCGAGGTCAGCAGGTACGCCAGGTCGGGCGCGGGCGGGCGCGCCGGTGCGGGAGCGGCACCCGGGGAGCTCCTGGGCCGGTGTCCGCGGGTCCGGGCGCCGGGGTGCGGTCGGCGCCGCGCGCGGTGTCTGTTGCCTTCATCTGTGGCCCCAGGTTACCGTTCACCGACCAATTGTTCCCGCGGAAAGCTTCGGGACCGGGGTGGTGGCCGTGCGGACGTCCCCGGAGACGCTGACGATCGCGCTGGTGGTGCCGTTGCAGGGCCCGGCGGGGATCTTCGGGCCGAGCTGCGAGCTGTGCGCCGAACTCGCCGTCGAGGAGCTCAACGCCGGCGCGGGCACCCTCGGACGCCGGGTGCGGCTGCGCGTGGTCGACGGCGGCGCCCCGCCGCCCGACGTCGCCGCCGCCGTCGGCGCGCTGGTCTCGGCGGGCGAGGTCGACGCGGTCACCGGCTGGCACATCTCCGCCGTACGGCAGGTCGTCGCGCCCCGCATCGCCGGCCGCGTCCCCTACGTCTACACCCCGCTGTACGAGGGCGGCGAACGGACCCCGTGGGTGTTCCTCGCCGGGGAGACGCCCGGACGGCAGCTGCGGCCCGCGCTGCGCTGGTTCGCCGACGAGCTCGGCGTGCGGCGCTGGTCGGTCGTCGGCGACGACTACGTGTGGCCGCGCCGCTCGGCCCGCGCGATCCGCCGCTACCTCGCCGAGGTCGGCGGAACGGTCAGCGAGGAGCTGTTCGTCCCCTACGGCACGCAGGACTTCTCCGGCGCGCTGCGCCGCATCGCGGCCGGCACCGGCGAGGGGGTGCTGATGCTGCTGGTCGGCGACGACGCCGTCGCGTTCAACCGCGCGTTCGCCGCCGCCGGCCTCGACGACGACCGGATCCGGTTCTCCCCGCTGATGGACGAGAACATGCTGCTGGCCACCGGCGCCGCCAGCACCCGCGGCCTGTACGCGGCGGCCGGCTACTTCGAGGCGCTCCCGACCGCCGGCGGCCTGGACTTCGGCGCCCGCTACCACCGCCGGTTCGGCGTGGACGCCCCCATGCTCAACAGCCTCGGCGAGTCCTGCTACGAGGGCGTACGGCTCCTGGACGCCCTGGCCCGCCGCGCCGGCACCGTCGACGCCCGCACCATGACCGCGGTGTCGGACGGCCTCGGCTACGACGGCCCGCGCGGCCCGGTCGAGCTCCGCGACCGGCACCTGCGCCAGCCGGTGTTCCTCGCCGTCGCCGACGGCCTGGAGTTCGACGTCCTCCAACCCCTCTGACCCCGCGCGGACCCGGGCCGCGCTGGCCGCGCGGGGCGCGCGGGGGAGGTCAGGGGCGGGTGAGCTCGGCGCGCAGCAGATCCAGCCCCATCGGGCCAAGATCCAGGGCGTCGCGGTGGAACGCCTTGAGGTCGAACGCCGCGCCGTCGCGGCGCCGCGCCGTCTCACGCGCCTCCAGCCACACCCGCTCCCCCAGCTTGTAGGCGATGGCCTGCGCGGGACGCCCCAGATAACGGTCGATCTCGAACGCGATCATCGCGTCGGTCTCCGGACCGGTGTGCGCCCGCAGGAACTCGCGCGCCAGCGCCGGCGTCCACCGCTCGCCCTCGTGGAAACCCGTCCCCGCCGGGATCGGCAGCTCCAGGTGCAGGCCGATGTCCAGCACGATCCGCGCCGCCCGGAACCGCTGCCCCCCGGCCAGCATCCCGAACCGGTGCCCCGGGTCGCGGTAGTGGCCGAGCTCGTCCATCAGCCGCTCGGCGTACAGCGCCCACCCCTCGCACGCCCCCGGATACAGCTCGCTGGAGGTCCGCTGGTACCGGTTGAGCGTCGCGGTGTTCAAGGTGGCCCCGCCGCACTGGAGATGATGGCCCGGCGCCCCCTCGTGGAACATCGTCGCCGGGACCGTCCAGGTCACGATGTCGGGATCGGTCACCGTCCACCACACCGTCCCCGGCCGGGACAGGTCCTCGGCGGGCGCCAGGTAGTAGATCCCCGCCTCCGCCGGCGGGATGCGGCAGTCGACGCGCCGCAGCGGCGCCGGGATGTCGAAGTGCGTCCCGTCCAGCTCCGCGATCGCCCGGTCGGCCAGCTCCTGGATCCAGTCGCGGAACGCCTCCGCGCCGTGCACCCGGTGCGCCGGATCGGCGTCCAGCGCCGCCCGCACCGCCTCGACCGGCTCGCCCGGCAGGATCTCCGCGCCGACCGCGGCCATCTCCCGCTCCACGCGCGCCAGCTCCTCCCAGCCCCACGCGTACGTGGCCTCCAGATCCAGCCGCGTCCCCAAAAAGTCCCTCACGCCGAGGGCGTACCGGTCGGCGCCCAGCGCGTCGCGTTCGGGCGCGTGCGCCGCCAGGTCATCGCGCAGGAACGCCCCGAACGCCGAAACCGCCGCCGACGCGGCGTCCGCCGCCACGTCCAGCGCGGCCCGCAACGGACCCTCGCCGTACCGGGGCGGCAGCGACCGCAGGTAGCGCGGCAGGTGACGGCAGTCCTCGACGTTGCGCAGCACCTGCGTCCGCGCCGCGACCCGCCCGTGCTCACGCGCCCGCACCAGCCCGTCCCGCAGCCCCTCCAGCGCGCCCGGCAGCCCCGCCAGCCGCGAACGCATCGCCTCCCACGGCGTGTCGGCCCCCTGGTCCAGCAGCTCGATCGCCTGCTGGAGCCGCTGCACGGGCCCGTCGATGGTGTCCAGATACCCCTCGCGTACACCGGCGGCGTCCAACGCGAGGTCGGTCTCCAACCGTTCGCGCAGCACCTGCGCGGCGATCCGCGCCGCCCGCGCACGCGCCCCGTCCCCGCCGCCCGCGCCTCCGCCTCCCGGCGCGCCGCTTGCGGACGGCCCTGAGGACGCATCGCCCGGCACACCGCCCCCGGCCGCGTCCCCGCCTGCCGCGTTGCCGTCCGCAGCGGCCGAGTCGCCGGCGGTCAGGGCGTTGAGCTCGGCGAGCGTACGGCGCGCCAGGTCCGCGCGGGCCGCATGGCCTTCAGGACCGTAGTCGGTGAGGTTCGCCTCCTGACCGGCGATCCCCATCAGCGCCGCCATGCACGGTTCCAGCGCGGCGAAGTCGTCCACATAACGATCGGCAAGATCATCCAGAGCGCTCACCGGGCCAGGCTACGGACCGTCCCCGACCCTGTCGAAGCCTTTACGATCATGTGTCGGCACCGAGACCCGCCACCCCGCCGCCTCCGCGACCCACCGGTCGGCCTGCGCCGCCAGCCACGCGACACCCTCCTCCGCCCGCTCCCGCTCCCCGGTGTTCAGGAAATCGAGCTGCAACCCCGCGAACGCCGCGTTCTGCACCGTCGCGTACCGCCGCGCCGCGTCCCACGGCACCCCCGCACCCGGAACGACTCGGCCACGAACGCGATCCGGTCGGCCAGCAGCGTCGTCACCTGCCCCGCCAACCGCCCCCGGCCGCCAGCCCCTCGATCTCGTGCACCAGCCGCGTGAACGGCAGGTTCTCCTCCGCGAGCTGCGCCTCCCACGTCGCCCGCACGATGTCGCCCATCCCGCGCTCACCGTCCCAGCCCGGCATCGCCCGCAGCCACGCGCGCTGCCGCTCGTCCAGCCGCGCCAGCACCGCCCCAGCAACTCCTGCTTGTCGGCGAAATGATGCGTCAGCACCCGCGTGCTGTGCCCCAGATGCTCGGCCAGCGGACGCATCGACAGCATCAGCAGCCCGTACTCCGCCAGATACCCGATCACCCCGTCCAGCAGCTCCGTACGGCGATGCGGGTCACGGGGCCTGGCCATGGCGATGCTCCTCAACGTCTCAGCGATCCCGCACCAACCCTAGTGATCCACCCCCCGAAACCCCTCCGCAAAATCCACCCCATCCGCCCCCGCGGCCCGCTCCCCCGCGACCCGCTCCCATGAACTACACCCCGGGAACCCACCGCATCCACGGTCCTCCCACGGGCTGCCCCCATGGCCCTCCTCCCACGAGCTGCCCAGCGCGGCCTGCCCAGCGCGGCCTGCCCAGCGCGGAGGCGACCGCGGCCTGCCCAGCGCGGCGGCAACGAGGTCCCAGCCATCACCCCGTCCCTCGACCCCATCTCCAGGGTCACCGGCAAGCCCACCGCCTAGGCCGTGTTTTGTGGATCGTGGTTGAGCCACAGGACGAGGCTGGCGATGGTGACGACGGCGCGGTAGTGCGCGGCGAGCTTCTCGTAGCGGGTGGCCAGACCGCGGAAGCGTTTGAGCTGGTTGAAGCAGCGTTCGACGACGTTGCGGCGCCGGTAGCGGTCGGAGTCGAAGCCGCAGCGGCGATGCCCGCGGCGAGCGCGGGCGGCCAGCTGATCGCTGCGCTCAGGGATGGTGTGCGGGATGCGCCGTCGCCGCAGATAGCCGCGGATGATGCCAGTGGAGTAGCCCTTGTCGGCGATCAGGTGCCCGGGCCGCACCCGTGGACGGCCCGGGCCGGCGCGTCGGACCTCGATGGCTTCGACGACCTCGATGAGCCGGGTGCAGTCGTTGATGTTGCCGGCGGTGAGGGTGAATGCCAGAGGCAGGCCGCGCCCATCGCAGGCCAGGTGGACTTTGGTGGTCAGCCCGCCGCGGGATCGCCCCAGTGCCTGCTCTGCTGCGAGCGATGCCGGTTTCGTCCCCGGGTGTTCCCCTTTTTGCGGGCGCCGGCGGCGTGCTGGTGGGCCCGCACGATGGTGGAGTCCACGCATACCGCCGACCAGTCCACCGCACCGACCGCATCGTCGTGGACCTGGACGTGGGCCAGCAGCCGCTCCCAGGTCCCGTCGGCGCTCCAGCGGCGGAACCGCTGGTAGAGGGTCTGCCAGGGCCCGTACCGGTCCGGGACGTCCCGCCAGTCGGCACCGGTGCGGATCTTCCACAAGATCCCATTGATCACTTGCCGGTGATCACGCCACCGCCCGCCAGGCCCGGACGCGACCGGCAGCAACGGCTCGATCCGCGCCCAGGCCGCGTCGGTCAACTCGTGTCGACGCACCATGGCCACCATCAAGCCACAGCCCAAAGATCCAGATCCGCAAAACAGGCCCTAGCCGCCATCCACTCGGCGCGACTCCGCCACTCAGCGCGACTCCGCCGCCAGCCGTACGCCCAGGCCACCAGCACCACACCCGACACCTGCTCCAGCCGCCGCCGCACGATCGGCCGCTCCACCAGCCGCCGTGCCGCGCCGACCAGCCACACCACCACCGCGTACCAGAGCAGGTCGATCAGCGCCCACAGCACCGACAACGCCACCAGCGTCGCCAGCACCGGCCACCCCGGCGGCACGAACTGCGGCAGGAACGACACCGCGAACACCCCCGCCTTCGGGTTGGCGAAGTTCGTGATCAGCCCCAGCCGGAACGATCGCCACAACGACGCCCCTCTCCCACGCCACCCACACCCACGCCCGCAGCGTCCGGTCCCGCCGCATCCCCCGCATTCCCTGCATCCCTCGCAGCGTCCACACCCACCGCGTCCCTCGCCGCACCTGCGGCCTCCAGAGCCGCCGCGTCCCCGGTCCGCCCAAAACCTGCGGCCGCTCCGCACCGCCCGCACCCGCTGCACCGCCCGCACCGTCAACCTCGCCCTCAACCCGGCCGCCCCGCGCCCGCGTCCCGCGCGAACGACCCGACAACCCGAACCAGCCGCTCCACCACGCCCGCCCACCCGGCCCGCCACGCCGCGCCTCCCGCAACGCCCGCACACCGAACCACACCAACACCACCGCACCCGCGATCCGGAACCCGTCATACGCCAGCCGCGACGCCGACAGCAGCGCCGACAACCCACCGCCGCCGCCACACCCCACGCCAGCACGCCCGTCTCGTTCCCCAGCACGGTCGCCAGTCCCGCACGCCGCCCGAACGCAACGACTGACGCATGATGACGACGGTGCTCGGCCCGGCGCCACCGCGATCAGCACCGCCGCGCCCACAAAAGCGATCAGAGTTCCCAGCATCCCCCATGCTCACCCGCGCCACCCCACCCGCAACACTTAATCCTCCGCATCCCCCCGCATCCCCCCGCATCCCCCGCATCCCCCGCATCCCACGGCGCCGCATCCGGCTCAGACAGGATCTCCCTCGTCAGACAGGATCTCCCTCGTCACCGCCGCCCCCCGACGGCCCAGGACTCGGCGAACCAGGAGAACCGGGCGACCCCGGAGACGTCGGCGCACGCGACGGAGGCGGAGACGGCGGTACCGACGTCGCCCCCGGATCCGGACCCGTCGACGGAACCCGCACCGTCGGCGTCGGCTCCGGCGGCAACGGCGGCGGCTCCTTCACCTTCGGCTGACACGCGAACAGCACCATCATCAGCAACGCCACCGCCACCAGCACCGCCGCCAACGTCAGAACCGCCCCCACCAACCCGCGCTCGGGAGGACGCTCCCCACCGCCACCCCGCCCGGCTCCACCACCGGCGCCACCGGAGGACGCGCCAACGCCGGCTCCCCGACCCCAGCCAGTACGGCTGGAACTGCGGCCCATGCCGCCGCCCGCCCCGACCGAACCGCCCAGGAACGACCCTGCAAAGCCCCTGCAACGCCACCGAATCCAGGAAACGCTCCGCCCCCACCCGCTCCGACTCGTACGACGTCGCCACCCACGGCGCCGGCCCTCCAGCAACGCCGCCACCACCGGCGCCGGATCACCCGGCCCACATCCGGCTCCCGCCCCGTACGCGGCACCGCCGCCGCGATCGCCGCCCGGAACCGGTCACGCGCCGCCGCGTCACCCGCCGCACCCCGCGTCAACACCGCCACCGACGCCCGGCGCCCGCCCCGTCCACCCCCAGATACACGATCCCCGCCGGCGTCTCCGACAACCGCGCCGACAGACGGAACGGCCCCAACTGCGCAGGATCCCCCGGGGGCAACGGCCTCGACATGGCCGCCAGACTAACAACCACCCCTAGCATCGGCCCCGCACGCACAACCCAAAACCGACCCCCCAGGCCCAGGCCCGCACCACCCCCGAGCAAACCGATCCCCCCGCGTACGCAGCTCTCCCGCACGACGGGGTACAAGTGATCGCGTAGGGTCGGAAGGCGCCGACCTGCACCCGGAGGACAGTGAGGAACGCCCAGATGACCATCGCCGCCCACGATGTCGACCAGGCGCCGCCCTGCTCCAGCACACCGTGGCCGAGGTCAAGAAGGTCATCGTCGGCCAGGACCACATGGTCGAGCGCATGGTCGTCGCGCTCCTCGCCAAAGGCCACTGCCTCATCGAAGGCGTCCCCGGCGTCGCCAAGACCCTCGCCGTCGGCACCCTCGCCCAGGTCGTCGGAGGCACCTTCGCCCGCCTCCAGTTCACCCCCGACCTCGTCCCCTCCGACATCGTCGGCACCCGCATCTACCACCCCTCCACCGAGCAGTTCGACGTCGAACTCGGCCCCGTCTTCGTCAACTTCGTCCTCGCCGACGAGATCAACCGCGCCCCCGCCAAGGTCCAGTCCGCCCTCCTGGAGGTCATGGCCGAACGCCAGGTCTCCCTCGGCGGCAACACCTACCGCCTCCCGAGACCCTTCATCGTCCTCGCCACCCAGAACCCCATCGAGTCCGAAGGCGTCTACCCCCTCCCCGAAGCCCAGCGCGACCGCTTCCTCATGAAGATCGACGTCCGCTACCCCGCCGCCCACGAGGAACTCCAGATCCTCCAGCGGATGAGCGTCGACCCGCCCGAGGCCACCGAGATCCTCGACACCGACCGCCTCGCCACCCTCCAGCGCGCCGCCGAAGAGGTCTCCGTCCACGAACTGGTCGCCGACTACATCGTCCGCCTCGTCATGGCCACCCGCGAACCCGACCAGTACCGCCTCCCCGACCTCGCCCAGGTCATCGAGATCGGCGCCTCACCCCGCGCCACCCTCGGCCTCGTCTCCGCCGCCCGCGCCCTCGCCCTGCTCTCCGGCCGCGACTACGTCCTGCCCGACGACGTCCGCGCCGTCGCCCGCGACGTCATGTCCCACCGCGTCGTCCTCACCTTCGACGCCCTCGCCGACGGCGTCGACACCGGCGACATCATCACCCAGATCCTCACCGCCGTCCCCCCGCCCCGCGTGGTCTGGAACCACGGCACCGCGACAGCCCAGGGATGACGGGACCGCCCATGACAGGCCCAGCCACGCCCGACCCGCACCCCGGCCCCGACCCCACCGGCGGCCCCGGCCCCACCGGCCCGGCGAACGCCCCGGCACCCCCACACCCGGCGCAGCAGCACCCGCAGCAGCAACCCACGCCCGAGCATCCGGCGCCGCAGCATCCGGCGCCCCACATGGTCGCCCCCGAACCCGCCGGCGCCCCGCCCCCGCCCGCACGCCGCAACGCCAAGATCGCCGAACTCGCCCCCGAACGCACCCTGCGCCGCCTCGAACTCTCCGTCACCCGACGCCTCGACGGCCTCCTCAACGGCGAACACCTCGGCCTCATCCCCGGACCCGGCACCGAACTCGCCGAAGCCCGCCTCTACCAACCCGGCGAAGACGACGTCCGCCACATGGACTGGGCCGTCACCGCACGCACCACCACCCCCCACGTCCGCGACATCATCGCCGACCACGAACTCGAAGCCTGGGCCCTCGTCGACATCACCCCCAGCATGGACTTCGGCACCGCCGACCGCGTCAAACGCGAACTCGCCGTCGCCGCCCTCGCCGCCGTCGGCTTCCTCACCGTCCGCCTCGGCGACCGCGTCGGCGCCTACCTCCTCCACAACGACGGCCTCCGCCGCTGGCCCGCCCGCACCGGCAAAGCCAACCTCTACCGCCTCCTCCACACCGTCCTCGACACCCCCTCAGGCGACGAACGCCACCCCCACGCCCCCGCCCCGACGGCCTCACCACCGGCCTCACCTCCCTGCACCGCGGCCAGACCCGCCGCGGCCTCCGCGTCGTCATCTCCGACTTCCTCGACACCACCACCGACGCCGCCACACCACCCGCCTGGGAACGGCCCCTGCGCCGCCTCGCCACCCGCCACCAGGTCCTCGCCGTCGAGATCATCGACCCCCGCGAACTCGACCTCCCCGACATCGGCCTCGTCGAGATGACCGACCCCGAAACCGGCGCCGTCCACGAGATCGTCCTCAACAAACGCGTCCGCAAGGCCTACGCCGAAGCCGCCGCCGCACAACGCCTCCGCACCCGCGAAGCACTCCGCCGCTGCGGCGCCCACCACCTCGTCCTCCGCACCGACCGCGACTGGATCGCCGACATCGCCCGCTTCGCCCTCCGCCAGCGCCGCGCCGCCGGACGACCCGTCAGCGCCGGCACCGCCGCACCCGGGGGGCCGGCATGACCTTCCTGTCACCCGAACGCCTCTGGCTCCTCGCCCTCGTCCCCCTCCTCGCCGGCGCCTACATCATCCTCCAGATGCGCCGCCGCCAGTACGCCGTCCGCTTCACCAACCTCTCCCTCCTCGCCCAGGTCGCCCCCAAACGGCCCGGCTGGCGCCGCCACGTCGCCGCCCTCCTCTTCCTCGCCATGATCATCCTCATGATGGTCGGCTTCGCCCGCCCCGCCAGCTCCGTCAAGGTCCCCCGCGACCGCGCCACCGTCATGGTCGCCATCGACGTCTCCCTCTCGATGATGGCCAAGGACGTCCCCCCCACCCGCTTCGAAGCCGCCAAGTCCGCCGCCAAGAAGTTCATCCGCGACCTGCCCTCCCGCTTCAACGTCGGCGTCGTCTCCTTCGCCGGCAACGCCAACCTCGTCTCCGCCCCCTCCGCCGACCGCGAGGCCGCCACCGCCTCCATCGACCAGCTCGTCCTCGCCAAACGCACCGCCATCGGCGAAGCCGTCTTCACCTCCCTCCAAGGCGTACGCTCCTTCGACGCCCAGGCCAGCCAGGACCCGCCACCCGCCCACATCGTCCTGCTGTCCGACGGGGACAACACCACCGGCCGCACCGTCCAGGAAGCCATCGACGCCAGCCGCGCCGCCCACATCCCCGTCTCCACCATCGCGTTCGGCACCCCCTACGGCACCGTCGACATCGAAGGCGAGACCACCAGCGTCTCGGTCAACAAGGAGACCCTGCGCACCCTCGCCGACAACACCGACGGCAAGTCCTACGAAGCCGCCGACGCCGGCCAGCTCACCGACGTCTACGCCAACATCGGCAGCTCCCTCGGCTTCAAGATCGAGCACCGCGACGTCGCCGCCCGCTTCACCGGCATCGCCCTCCTTCTCGCCCTCGCCGCCGGCGGCGTCTCCCTCGCCTGGTTCTCCCGCCTCCCCTGACACCCGGCCCTCCGCCAGCCCCGCCAGCCTCCCGGACGGGTCAGCCCGCGCCCCGGCGCCGGGACCCCTCCGACGGACGCGGCAGGCAACCCGCCAGATCCGGCGGCGGCCGAGGCGGCCCCGTCCGCAACACCGCCAACGCCGCCAGGAACCCGCACAGCGTCGCCAGCAGATGCCCGAGATCCCACAACGTACGGCTCCACACCACCGGCCCCAGCACCCCACCGCCAGCGCCGACACCCCCGCCCACAGCCACCGGCCCCGCATCAGCAGCACCGCCGCCGCGCACCCCGCCACCATGATGTAGCTGACACCCACGTCCGTCTGCACCGCCAGCCGCGCCGGAGCCCGCCCCGTCTCCAGCGCCCGCCTCTCCACCAGCGCCGTCAGCAGCGAACCGAGCACGTGCCCCGACAGCCCGACGATGATGATCCGCGGCGTCCCGTACCGCCGCTCCGCCCACGCCACCACCGTCGCGAACGCCAGGATGTACAGGCTCAGCCCCTCGCCCTTGTCGGCCACCCACAGCGCGCTGTCCAGCAGCGCCCGCAACGGCGCCCGATGCAGGTTGGCGAGATTGCTGCTCGCCAGCGTCGTCAGCAGATCCACCAGCGACGGCGGCGCCGACACCTGCACCAGCGTCGACGCCGTGAACACCGCGATGTAGACGAACGTCGCCGGCGCCGACAGCACCCACGCGTGCAACGCCCGCGTACGCGGTGACCACCGCTCCACCAGGACGGCCGCGCGCTCCCACCACACGCCGAGCCCGCACAGCGCGTACCACGCCAGCGCCACGACCACCGCACACGCAACGACCATCACGCCCCCGCGCTCATGGACCCGTCGTCACCGGCACCTTCCCACCCCGCGCACCCGCCGCCCGGCACCGACACTCACCGGACGCTGATACGGTCGGCCGACGTGGGGGATCACTACTTCGCCGAACGGCCCGAGGCCGCCAGCCGCCGCGGCACCGTCGACCTCGTCCTGCGAGACCTGCATCTGCGGCTCACCACCGACCGGGGCATGTTCTCGCCCGACCGCGTCGACCCGGGCACCCGCATCCTCCTCGACACCGTTCCCCCTCCCCCGCCCGAAGGCGACCTCCTCGACCTGGGCTGCGGCTACGGCCCGATCGCCCTCACCATGGCTCGCCGCTCGCCTCGGGCGAGTGTATGGGGCGTTGACGTGAATCAGCGAGCGCTGGATTTGGCTGTGGAAAACTCTCAAGCCGCCGACCTTGACAATGTAAGGTTCGTACTGGCGGAGGAGATCGACGCCGGCGCCCGCTTCGACGCGATCTGGTCCAACCCCCCGATCCGCATCGGCAAGAGCGCCCTGCACGACCTCCTCCTCACCTGGCTCCCCCGCCTCACCCCCACCGGCCTCGCCCACCTCGTCGTCCAGAAGCACCTCGGCTCCGACTCCCTCCAGCGGTGGCTGAACGACCAGGGCTTCCCCACCGAGCGGATCGCCTCCAGGTCCGCCTACCGAGTCCTCGCCGTCTCCGCCCGCACGGAAGGTCAGCCCCGATGAGCACCCCGCAGCCCGGCCGCCCCGGCGAACCGTCAGAGCCGGCGCAGGGCCGCAGGCAGCTGCGCCCCACCGACGTCAAGCGCCTCAACCGCGACTGGCGCCGCCGCACGTGCGACCGCCTCGGCCTCCTCGTCGAATCGGTCACCCAGCCGTTCAACATGGGCTCGATCATCCGCAGCGCCGCCGTCTTCGGCGTCGAGCACCTGTGGCTCGCCGGCAACGCCACTCCCCCGACCCACCGCAACGTCAGCAAGACCGCCCTCGGCACCGAACGGCTCGTCCCCTGGGAACACGCCGGCACGCCCGCCGAGGCCGCCGCGGCGATCCGCAAGCAGGGCCTCCGCCTCGTCGCCATCGAACTCACCACCGACGCCGTTCCCCTGCACGAGGCCCCTCTCGACGGCGACGTCTGCCTCGCCGTCGGCGGCGAGGACCACGGCTGCTCCCCCGCCCTCCTCGCCGCCGCCGACGCCGTCGCCTACATCCCCCAGATCGGCCGCGTCGGCTCCCTCAACGTCGCCGTGGCCACAGCCGTAGCCCTGGCCGAAGCCCGCCGCCGCGAATGGACCACCCCCTGACCACCGCCTAGCCCACACAACGGCCTCAGCACTCAGGCAACGCCAACATGACGGCGCCGACGCGGGCGCCGAACCGGCTCAGCATGCAGCAGCGGTCGGCGAGTCTCGCGAGCTCGGCCACGAGTTCAGGCGGGCCGTCCACCGTCATGTCGGCGTCCAGAAGCCCGAAATAGTACGGCCGGCATCAGCGCGGGTCGGCAGCGCACTGGACCGAGTTCCACCGCGGCGGCCGCTTCCTCGCGCTGGAGGTGCCCGACCTGCTGGCGGACGATCTGCGCGAATTCCTGCGGGAGTTCCTGCGCGCGTATCGATGACCGCGAGCCGCGGCCGGTGACGCCCGGAGCGACTACGACGCCAGGGCCGGCGTCACGCGTGCTTGTGCTGCTCCATGAGGGCCGCGAACTCCTCCAGGGACACCTTGCCGTCGTGGTTCTGGTCCGCGGCGACCACGACCTCGACGGCGCGGGTGTCGCTGATCTCCTGGCCGAGCGCGCGCATCAGGCCCTTCAGCTCGGACGTCGAGACGTAGCCGTCCCCGTCGGTGTCGACCATCTCGAAGGTCGCCTTGTACTCGTTCACGTCGGCCACGGGAGCCACCTCTCGTCGTTGATGAGTGCGAGGACGATAGCACTCGGCCGACCGCCTTGACATTGTAAGGTTGCCCCTGGATCGCGGGAGGCGCGGTGGCCCGCCATAATCGGGTGAGTGCCGCGCTCGTACGAATTCCTCGACCATCCGGGACCGATCCCGTTCGCCCACCGGGGCGGCGCGGGAGGCCGTCCCGAGAACTCCATGGCCGCGTTCCAGCGCGCCCGCGAGCTCGGCTACCGCTACCTGGAGACCGACGCCCACGCCACCGCCGACGGCGTCGTCGTGGCGTTCCACGACCGCACCCTCGACCGCGTCACCGACCGCACCGGCGCCATCGCCCGCCTCCCCTACGCCGAGGTCGCCAAGGCCCGCATCGGCGGTCTGGAGCCCATCCCCGCCTGGAGGACATCCTCGGCGCCTGGCCCGACGCACGCGTCAACATCGACATCAAGGACGCCCCCGTCATCGGCCCCCTGGCCGCGGCCCTGCACCGCACCAACGCCTGGAACCGGGTCTGCATCACCTCGTTCTCGACCCGGCGGCTGGCCCAGATGCGCGCACGGCTCCCGCTGTTCACCGACCAGGACGTGTGCACGGCCCTCGGCCCCGCGGCGTGATGGCGCTGCGCGCGAGGTCGTACGGCGGGCCGACGGCGAAGCTCGTGCGCCTCGCCGCCACCGGCGTCGCCTGCGCCCAGGTCCCCTACGGCCTCGGGCCCGTCCCGTTCGTCACCGAGTCGTTCATCGCGCACGCGCACGAGCTGGGCCTCAAGGTGCACGCCTGGACGGTCAACGAGCCCGGCCCGATGGACCGGCTCCTCGACCTCGGCATCGACGGCATCATGACCGACGAGCTGGTCACCCTCCGCCACGTCATGGCCGCCCGCGACCTCTGGCCCCAGCCCACCGCGTCCTGAACGGCCCCTCCCCCGCCAACATCGCGGACGCCCGCCGGGCATGGATCACCGGAGCCCGGGAACGGCTCCCATGGACGTTCGCGTCAGCGGCCGAAGCCGGGCGGGCGCTGCGGGCCGGACGGGCCCGGAGGGCGGTAGTGGGCCGCGATGCGCAGCGGGGAGCTCTCCGGCGGCTGCCGCGTCCCGTCGTCGACCGCGGGCGCCGAGGCCGACCTGAGGTCGATCCGCGCCGCCCGCACCTGGCGGAGCAGTTCCAGGTCGTCGGCCGTGACGAGCGCCGCCACCGGCTTGCCATGGCGGGTGAGCACGACCTCCTCACCGCCATAGATGACCCGGTTGAGCAGCTCGGCGAAGATCTTCCGGGCCTTGGTCACCGCGATTTCCACACGTTCATCCTATAGCGAACGCCGCCCCCGCCCCCTCGCCGCGGCAAGCACTCAAAATGTACGCTCTACCTATTCTGACCAAGGAGGGTTCATGCGGGAAGAGCCAAGGCCCGAGTTCGGGCGGTTCCAGCCGGAGACGTACGTGGGCAGGTCGACGGCCCGGGTGGCGGAGGCCCCGGTGCTGGCGCAGGCGCAGCTCTACGAACGGCTCCTGGCGCAGCGGATCGTGTTCCTCGGCCAGGAGATCGACGACGAGGTCGCCAACCGGGTCAACGGGCAGCTCCTGCTGCTGGCCGCGCAGGACGCCCGCCGGGACATCACGATCTACATCAACTCGCCCGGGGGCGTCGTGGACGCCGGAATGGCGATCTACGACATGATGCAGTTCGTCCCGAACGACATCTCGACCGTCGCGATGGGCATGGCCGCGTCCATGGGGCAGACGCTGCTGTGCGCGGGCACCGCGGGCAAGCGGTACGCGCTCCGGCACGCCCGGGTGATGATGCACCAGCCGCACGGCGGCATCGGCGGCACCGCGTCCGACATCAAGATCCAGGCCGAGCAGTCGCTCTACCTCAAGCGGACCCTGGCCGAGCGGACCGCGTTCCACACCGGCCAGCCGATCGAGAAGATCGAGGCCGACGGCGACCGGGACCGCTGGTTCACCGCCGAGCAGGCCCGCGAGTACGGCTTCGTCGACCACGTGGTCGAGAGCACCGACCGGGTGGGGTCGTGATGGCCGAGGCCCGCTACGTGCTCCCGTCGTTCGTGGAGCGGACCTCGTACGGGGTCAAGGAGAGCTCGCCCTACAACAAGCTGTTCGAGGAACGCATCATCTGGCTCGGCACGCCCGTCGACGACACCAGCGCCAACGACGTCACCGCCCAGATGCTGGCCCTGGAGGGCATGGACCCCGACCGGCCGATCTCCCTGTACATCAACTCGCCCGGCGGGTCGCTGACCTCCATGATGGCGATCGCCGACACCATGCTCTACATCAAGCCGGAGGTCGAGACCACGTGCGTCGGGCAGGCCGGATCGGCGGCGGCGATCCTGCTGGCCGTCGGCACGCGGGGCCGGCGCGGGGCCCTCGCCAACGCCCGGATCCTGCTGCACGAACCGGCGATCGACGTCTCCCGGGGCCAGTCCAGCGACCTGGAGATCCAGGCCCGGGAGGTGCTGCGGCTGCGGGACCAGATGGAGGCGATGCTCGCCGAGGCGACGGGCCGCGACCAGGACACCGTGCGCCGGGACCTCGACCGCGAACGCTACTTCACGGCGGAGGAGGCCAAGGACTACGGGCTGATCGACGCGGTCCTCACCACCCGCTGAGAACCCCGCCGGGAACGGCGGGCGCGGGTTTCCCGCCGGTGGCGCGTGCGGGCCGCAAAGAGCAGGGTTGGATCGGGCCGGGGACGGGAATCTTGTGACGGTCAACAGCGTTGGTCAGGACGAGAACGCAAGCCGTCTGGGAGGCACGTGACGATGGCCGAGCGCGCACTTCGCGGCACCCGACTCGGAGCGACGAGCTACGAGAACGATCGCAACACCGATCTGGCCCCTCGGCAAGAGGTGGACTATACCTGCACGAAGGGCCACCGGTTCACCGTGACGCTCGCGGCTGAGGCCGAGGTGCCGATGACCTGGGAATGCCGCAGCTGCGGCGCCACGGCCCTGCGGGTCGACGGCGAACTTCCCCAAGCCAAGAAGGGGAAGCCGCCGCGTACCCACTGGGACATGCTCATGGAGCGCCGGACGCTCGAGGACCTCGAAGAGGTCCTCGCCGAGCGCCTGGCGATCCTGCGGGCTGGCCGCAGGAAGACCGCATGATCGACTGAGGGCTTTTGGGGGACGGGCCCGTACCGCCACGGCGGTGCGGGCCCGTTCGTACGCCCACGCCCGTCTCAGCCCCGGCCACCCCCGTCCCGGACTGCGGGGCGGGGGTGGCCGATGGCGGTGGTCAGGGGTTCTTGGGCGGGTCCTCGTCGACGACCTCGCCGCGGACGACCGGGCCCTTGGGGACGCCGACGCCCGCGGAGCCCTCATCGCGTCCCTGCGGCCCGAACGGGCCGAGGCCGGGCGGGAACATCGGGCCGACGCCGCGGGCCTCCGCCTGCCGGACTCGGCGCGCGGCCCAGCGGGACATCAGCGACCGTACGAGCGGCCGGGTGAACGGCAGCACGAACACCAGGCCGACGACGTCGGTGATCAGGCCGGGGACGACGATGAGGACGCCTCCCGACAGCACGAGCGCGGCGTCCGCGATCTCCTTCTCGGGCATGACGCCGCGTTGCAGGGTCTCCTGCAACGCGCGCCAGGCGCGGCGGCCCTCGCGGCGGACGATCCAGACGCCGAGCAGGGTCTCGGCGAGCAGGAGCAGCACCGTCCACCAGCCGCCGATCACCTGCCCGAGCTGGACGAGCAGGTAGATCTCCAGGACCGGCGTCAGCAGGAACGCCAGGACCATAACGAGCGGCAGCATGGCTCCATCTTCGCGTAGCGGTGTGACCTCTGCCTTTCTCAACGCCCCCGGCGCCCCGAACGTTTCCCCGGCGGCGGCGCGGGCGGGCCGTTCCGCCCAGGGCGCAGAGCCCGCCGGGGAGCGCCGGTCAGCGGCGTGCGCGGAGGCGGTCCAGCCGGTCGTTGACGCCCCACTCGGTGACCCGCCACATGGACTCGGCGACGACGTCGCGGCTCATCTTGCTGACGCCGTGGGCGCGGTCGACGAAGGTGATCGGGACCTCCACGACCCGCAGGCCCTCGCGCAGGGCGCGCAGGGCGAGGTCGATCTGGAAGCAGTAGCCGCGGGAGTTGACGCCGTCGAGGCCGATCTTGTCGAGGGTGGCGGCGCGGAAGGCGCGGTAGCCGCCGGTGGCGTCGTGGATGGGGATGCCGAGGATGAGGCGGGCGTAGGTGTTGGCGCCGCGGGAGAGGGCCTCGCGCCGCTTCGGCCAGTTGCGGACCCGGCCGCCGGGCACCCAGCGGGCCCCGATGACGAGGTCGGCGTCCTCCAGGGCCGACAGCAGCCGCGGCAGCTCCTCGGGCTGGTGCGAGCCGTCGGCGTC
Organism: Actinomadura sp. J1-007; assembly: GCF_009793335.1. GTDB lineage: Bacteria > Actinomycetota > Actinomycetes > Streptosporangiales > Streptosporangiaceae > Spirillospora > Spirillospora yumaensis. The sequence goes on from NZ_WING01000003.1 coordinate 424,989, forward strand.
CATCTCGACCATGACGTCGTAGCCGTGCTCGGCGGCCCAGCGGAAACCGGCGATGTAGGCGGTGCCGAGGCCGCTCTTGCCGGTGCGGTGCAGCACCTTGACGCGCTCGTCCGCCTCCGCCAGGGCGTCGGCGAGGTCGCCGGTGCCGTCGGGGCTGTTGTCGTCGACGACCAGCACGTCCACCGACGGGGTGGCCTCGCGCACTCGGCGGGTGATGTCCTCGATGTTCTCCCGCTCGTTGTACGTCGGGATGATCACGAGCACCCGGCCGAGGTCGGCTGGGATCTCCATCGGTGTCAGTTCCCCTCGTTCTGCTTCCTGCGTGCTGACCATGCGGCCGCACCGGCCGCCCCCAGCGCCAGCGCGGCGAGCGTCCACTCCGGGAGGGCGCCCAACCGGTCGGACAGCGTACGCGATGTGCGGGCGGGGACGCGCGCGACCTGGATGTCGGGCACGAACTCCCGCGACCGCGCGACCATCCGCCCGTCCGGGGCGACGATCGCGCTGATGCCGCTGGTCGCCGCCACCAAGATCGTACGGCCATGTTCCACGGCGCGCAGCCGGGACATGGCGATCTGCTGCGGCGGCAGGCTCGTCCGGCCGTAGGTGGCGTTGTTGGTCTGGACGACCAGGACCTGCCCGCCCGCGACGTCGCGGACCTCCTCGTCGTAGGCCACCTCGAAGCAGATGACGTCGCCGATCGTGATCGGACCGAGACCCATGACGCCGCTGCGGGTGCCCTTGGCGAAGTCGCGCGGAACGCGCTCGAACCGGGTGATCAGCTTGGTGAGGATGTCGCGGAACGGGATGTACTCGCCGAACGGCACCGGGTGGCGCTTGACGTAGTAGTCGCCGGGGCCGGTGCGCGGGTCCCAGACGATGCCGCGGTTCTCGACCTTCTCGCCGTCGGGGGTGTCGGTGAGGGCGCCGACGAGGACGGGGACCCCGATGTCCTTGACCGCCCCGTCGATGCGGCCGTACGCCTCGGGGTCGCTGTAGGGGTCGACGTCGCTGGCGTTCTCGGGCCAGACGACGAGCTCGGGCTTGGCGAGCTTCCCGGCGCGGACCCGCTGGGCCAGCTCGTGGGTGCGGGCGACGTGGTTGTTGAGGACGGCCTCGCGCTGGCCCTGGAAGTCGAGGCCGAGGCGCGGGACGTTGCCCTGGACGACCGCGACCGTGACGGGCCTGCCGTCGGTCGGCGTGGGGAGCGCCAGTCCCCCGCCGATGATCGCCGCGATGGCGGCCGCGGCGATGGCCACGGGCTTGATCGCCTTCCTGGCGCCCTGCGGTCCGTGGGGCGTGCCTCCGTCGGCGGCCGGCGTGGGCGCGTCGGTTCCGGTGGCGGGCGCGGCGGGGCGGGGGCGGGCGCGCCAGACGGCGAGCGCGCCGTACGCGGCGAGCGCCGCGACCAGGGCGGTGAGGAAGGTGACGAACGGGGCGCCGCCGAGCGAGGCGTACGGCGTGAGCGGGGTGGCGGTCTGGCTGAACGCGAGCCGCGCCCAGGGGAACCCGCCGAACGGCACCCGGCCGCGCAGGTACTCCTCCGCGACCCAGAGCGCGGCGGTCCAGACGGGCCAGCCGGGGAGCCGGGCGACCAGGGCGACGCCGGCGCCGAGGGGGACGAAGTAGAGGGCCTGGACGAGGCTGAGCAGGATCCAGCCGTCCGGGCCGATCTTGACGATGCCGTCGAGGACGGGGATGAAGAACGCGGCGCCGGACACGAAGCCGAGCCACGCGCCGGTGCGGGCGCCCAGGCCGCGCAGCGCGAGGGTGAGCGCGGCGACGCCGAGCGGCGCGAGCGGGGTCAGGTCGGCGGGCGGGAACGCCAGCCACATGACGAGGCCGGCGGCGAGGGCGGTCAGGGTGCGGGGCCATCCGGCGCGGCCTCCGGCCCTCAGCCAGGCGGCGGCGCGGACCGTTCGCGGCGGGCGGGCGCGGCCGTCCGCCGGCTCGGCGGCCGGCGGCCGTTCCGGGAGCGTCTCCTGCGCCAACTCGCCACCTCGTTCGTTCGGGCCACTGGCGGGAACGCTACCGGCCCGGGCCCTCCGGAGCGACCATTCGATGATCGCCGGCGGCCGCGCCCCCGTAGGCCGGGACCGACCGCGACTGACCTGGCCCATTGTCGTTCATTCGCTCCGCCTGTGAACGGGAGGGCGGGCCAGGTGCACGAGGAAGGGAGGGCCATCGGCTCGGCGGCGCCCCCGGAGCGGCGTGGAGCGGCGTGGAAGCGGTGGCCTGGAAGGCGCGGAAGAGGGCCCGTGACATCCGTCGGGCCGGAGTCGTCCCACAGGCGGTGAGAACAGTGCTCCGTTTTCTACTGGATGTCCGGGCCCTTCCCGGGTCCAACCCCCCGCGCGATCGGGCGGCTCCGCTCCGACGCGGCGGCCGGTCGCCGCACTGGCTCGGACGGGGAATCCGGTGGAAATCCCGCTCTCGCCCCCGTCGCGGCGCGGTGTCCGGTGGCGCCTGGAGCGGCCGATCGGTGAGTCCCGTGCTGGACTGCAAGCAAAACTACCGACTTCCACGTCCTTGTCAACCGCCGCATGCCCTGCGGCGACTCCCTGTTTCACCAGGTCGGAGCCATGATCGAGCCTTCTCCGGAAATCCCCGGCGGCACACCGGCAACAGCCGTCCCGCGCGTTCGCGCACGCCCGCGCGGCGAACGCGCGCACGCGCCGGGGCGTCCGGCGGGGCTCACTCGGCGGGCGGGACCACGACCGTTCCCGTCGCGGTGACCGCCACGATCGGCTCGGCGAGCACCTCGGCGGACGACTCGCCCTTGTCGGGACGTCCCCGGCACACCACGCGCGCCTCGAACTCCAGGGTGCGGCTGCGCCGGCCCACCCGGACGACCCTCGCGGTCGTCTCCAGGACGTCCCCGGCCCGGACGGGCGCCTTGAACTGCACGTCGGAGTACGAGGCGAACAGCCCCTCGTCGCCGTCGGTCCGCACGCAGACCTCCGTCGCCACGTCGCCGAACGCGACGAGCACGTACGCGCCGTCCACCAGGTTCCCGGCGTAGTGGGCGTGGGAGTACGGCACGTAGCGGCGGTGGGTGACGGTCAGGCCCTCGCGCGGGTCGCGGTCCGCGGGCGCGTCGGTCATCGGTTCTCCTCACGGGGCAGCAGGGCGTGGACCAGGTAGCTCGCGACCTCGGCGGGCGTGGTGCCCTTGCCGAAGATGCGGTCGACGCCGAGGTCCTCGGCGGACACGGTGTCGAAGCGGGGGCCGCCGACGACCAGGAGGGGGCGGCCCATCCCGGCGGCGACGGCGGTCGGGTACTCGGCGTGGAACGCGGCGGCCATCTGCTTGGTGTTGTGCAGGTGCGCGTTGCGCTGGGTGACGACCTGGGAGACCAGGACGGCGTCGGCGTCGCGCTCCTTGGCGCGCTCGACGAGCTCGGCGACGGTGACCTGGGCGCCCATGTTCACCACCTCGATCTCCCGGTAGTACTCCAGCCCCTTCTCCCCGGCGAAGCCCTTGACGTTGAGGATGGCGTCGATGCCGACGGTGTGGGCGTCGGTGCCGATGCAGGCGCCGACCACGACGAGCCGCCGGTTGAGGGCGCCGCGGATCGCGAGGTCGGCCTCCTTCGCGCTCAGCAGCGGGAACTCGCGCTCGGGCGGCGCCGGGATGCTCGCGTAGTCGATGAGGTGCTGCGCGCGCCCGTACACGATGAAGAACGTGAAGTCGGGGCCCATCGGCTTGGCGTGCACGACGCTGGCGGGTTCGAGGCCCATCTTCCCGGCGAGTTGCAGCGCGGCGGCCTCGGCGCGCTTGCCCGCGGGGACGGGCAGGGTGAACGACATCTGGACCATGCCGTCGCCGGTGGTGTCCCCGTACGGGCGGATGACCTGGCGGGTGTCGGCGGGCTCGGCCGGCGCCTCGCCCGAGCCGGCCGGGGCCGCGGCGTTCCCCGCTGGGCTCTGGATCGTCATGCGGGCACCTCCTCCTGCGCGTGCGCGGTGTGCGGGTCCTCGCTGTCGAGGATCTCGATGGCGGGGTTGAAGTAGCCGTCGGCGCGCTCGACGACGCCGTCGAGGCCCTTGCCGCCGTCGGCGGGGCGGCGCGTCACGCCGAACGTGCCCTGGGCGATGGCGTCGAGCAGGCCGTCGTCGGCGACGCGTTCGAGGAGGTCGACCGACTCGGCGAGGACGCGCCGGGCGCGCTCGGCGACGAACCCGTCGGGGCGCGGCACGAAGTCCTCGGCGAGGGACCCGCACGCGTCGCGGACGTAGCGGACGTTCTCCAGGGCCAGGTCGCGGTCCGACAGCCACGGCGTGTGGATGCCCTCGGTCATCATCCCGATCAGGATGATCGACTGCCCGGTCATGACGCCGGCGAGGTTGAAGAACGCGTCGAGGAGGTACCCGGCGAAGATGTTGCCGGTCATGTGCTTGGTCGGCGGCATGTACTTCAGCGGCGCGTCCGGGAACAGCTCCCGCACGAGCTGGGCGTGGGCGAGCTCCATGCGGAACGACTGCGGCACCGACGGGTTGATCTCGAAGGCGTGGCCGAGGCCGAGCTGCCCGTCGGCGAGGCCCGCCTCGTGCCCGAACCGCTCGTTCAGGAGCTGGCTGACGACCACGGTGTGCGCGGCGTCCACCGCGTCGGCGGTGGTGAGGTAGTTGTCCTCGCCGGTGTTGATGACGATCCCGGCGCGCGCGTGGATCTGCCGGGAGAACCGCTGGTCGATGAACGTGCGGCGCGGGTTGATGTCGCGGAAGATGATCCCGTACATGCAGTCGTTCAGCATCATGTCCAGGCGCTCCAGCCCGGCGAGCGTCGCGATCTCCGGCATGCACAGCCCGGACGCGTAGTTGGTCAGCCGGACGTAGCGGCCGAGCTCGCGCGACACGTCGTCCAGCGCCGACCGCATCAGCCGGAAGTTCTCCTGCGTGGCGTAGGTGCCCGCGTAGCCCTCGCGGGTCGCGCCCTCGGGGACGAAGTCCAGCAGCGACTGCCCGGTCGAGCGGATCACCGCGACGACGTCGGCGCCCTCGCGGGCGGCGGCCTGCGCCTGCGGGATGTCCTCGTAGATGTCGCCGGTCGCGACGATGAGGTAGATCCACGGCTGGGGCGGGTCGCCGACCTCGCGCAGCATCCGGTCGCGCTCGGCGCGGCGCCGGTCGACGCGGTCCATGCCGCCCCGCGCCGCGGCGCGGGCGGCGTCGCGGGCGTGCCCGGCGTCGGCCCCGCCGGGGTGCCGGAACGTGACGCGCCCGCGCGCGGTCGCCTCCGCCAGGTCGCGCAGCGTGCCGTACGGGCCGTTCAGCAGCGCGTCCCAGACGGGCAGGGCGACGCCGCCCTCCAGGCCGACCTGGTCGCGGACCGCGTCGGCGAGGTGGTTGACCCAGGGCCGGCCGCCGTCGTCGGCGCCGGTCAGGCCGGCGAGCCGCAGCAGGGCCCGTTCGACGGAGACGGTCGTGTGGGTGCGGGCCATCCGGATGACCGGTTCGGCGGCCCGGGCGGCGAGCCGCCGGGCGGCGCGCACCGCCTCCGGATCGAGATCGAGCTTCCCCTGCGGCGCCATTGCCGCCTCCCCTCACCCTCGTGCGCACTGCGGCGGACGATCGCGAACAATCGTCCGTCTTAGCGAGTTCCTTACGGAAGATCTTCCGGTATGGAAGCCGCGAACCGCAAGAACTATCCAGCCGCTCTTTTCCCTTCAGCCTGCCCCACGGACGAGTCACGGCAAACCCACCGTTGATCACTGTAAGTAAAACTAGAATCACGTCTCGTCACGAACGAGTCGAAGGGAGGGCCATGCTCCTCTATCTGCTGGCCGCCGCGTGCGCGGTCGGAGTGGTGCTGGTCGCGAGCGTCATGATGCGCCGGCTCAGGCAGGCGACCGACGACGGCGAACCGGACGGCCCGACCGCCGCGCACACCGGCGCGATGCTGTCGGCGCTGTTCCTGCTGGCGTTCGCGATCGCGGTCGTGGTGCCGTGGACCAACGCCGACTCGGCCCGTTCCAACACCTACTCCGAGAGCCAGGCCGTCGTGGAGGCGTTCTGGTCGGCGTCGCGCCTGCCCGCGCCCGCCTCGACCCGAACGCAGCAGGGGCTGCGCGACTACGTGCGGCTCGTCCGCGAGACCGAGTGGCCGAGGATGCGGCACGGCGACCTCAGCTCGGAGGGCTGGGCGCGGATCGACCGGATGCGCCGCGAGGTGATCGCGGTGGACCCCGGCGACAAGGACGAGGCCAAGGACGCGCGCGCGTCCGTCCTCGACCACCTGACCGAGATCTCGGCCGCGCGGCACCAGCGCGCGATGGACGCCCGGGTGACGCCGCCGTCCGCGCTGCTCTGGGTGACGATCCTGACCGGCGTCGTCGTGGTGCTGCTGCCGTTCCTGGCGGGGGCGCGGCCGCGCGGCATGGCGCTGATCCCGCTGGCGCTGATGGCGGCGCTGCTGGCCGCGGGCACGTACCTGACGATCGACATCTCGCACGTGTTCTCCGGGGCCCTCGCGGTCCATCCGGACGCGTTCGACGGCGTCCAGGCCGAGCTGCGGCGCATCTCCGGGGGTGGCTGACCGTGCGCCGCATCCCGAGGCGGCGCACCGTCCCGCTCGTCGCCGCCGGGTTCCTCGCGGGGGCGCTGGCCCTGCCGACCGCCGTCCTCGCGATGTCCACCTCCGCGCCGGCCCCCGAACCGCGCCGTGCCTCGTCCGGAGCTCCGCCCGGCGCCTCGTCCGGCGCCGCCTCGGGGCGTACGCCGGTGGTCAGGCCGCAGGACGCGCCCGCTCCGCCCGCGGCCGGGCCTGAACGCGGGGCCGTGCCGCGGGGCGAGCGGCGGGGCGACCGGGCGTCACCGCGGCCGGGCATCGCGCTGACGGCGGGGACGGGTGCCGGGGCGGGGGCGGCCGAGAGGGCCGGGCCCCGTTCCGGCGCGGTGGGCGGGGTGGGCCTGTGCCTCGGCGTCGGCTCCGTCCTCAGCGTGGACGTCGAACTGGGCGGTACGGGCTCCGCCTGCCGGTCGAGGGCACGGCCCGGGCATCCGCCGCCGCCCGTCCCGGTGCCGCCCAAGCCCGAGCCGCCCGTCCCGCCGAAGCCGCCGCATCCCGTTCCTCCGAAGCCTCCGAAGCCGCCGCACCCGGTGCCTCCGAAACCGCCGCACATCGTCCCGCCCAAGCCCCCCAAGCCTCCGCACATCGTTCCGCCCAAGCCTCCGAGGCCGCCGCAGGTTCCGCCCGTTCAGCCGCCGCCGGCCCCGCCCCGGCCGCAGCCTCCGCCCGCCGCGAAACCCCCGGCGGCGGTGCCCGCTCCCCCACCCGTCCCTCCGAAACCGAAACCGAAACCGAAACCGAAGCCGCGTCCCCGGCCGAAGGCCACCCCGCACACGCGGGCGCACGCGGCGAAGCCGCTGCCGGAGCGCCGCGACCCGCTCGGCACCACGCTCGTCCTCGTCGTGGTGGCGGTCGTGGTGAGCGCTGGGACGGCCATCGCGTTCGGCCGCTGACCAGCGGCGCGCCGTCCGCCCGCCCGCCGTCCGCCCGCCCGCCGGCCGCCCGTCCGTCGGCTGAACGGCCGGCGGGCGGGCGGACGGCGTTCACCGCAGGCGGCCCTTGAGGTACGGGGCGGTGCGGCTGCCGGGCGCGGCGGCGACCTCGGCCGGGGTGCCCCGCGCGACGACGCGTCCGCCCTCGTCGCCGCCGCCCGGTCCGAGGTCGATGACGTGGTCGGCGGCGGCCACGACGTCCAGGTCGTGCTCCACGACGACGACGGTCGCGCCGCCGTCCACCAGCGTGTGGAGCTGGCGCATCAGCAGGTCGGAGTCGGCGGGGTGCAGCCCGGTCGTCGGCTCGTCGAGGAGGTAGAGGGTGCGGCCCCGGCGGGCGCGCTGGAGCTCGGCGGCGAGCTTGACGCGCTGCGCCTCGCCGCCCGACAGCTCGGTCGCGGGCTGCCCGAGCCGCAGGTAGCCGAGCCCGACCTGGCGCAACGTGCCGAGCGGGCGGGCCGCCGGGGGCACGTCGTCCAGGAACGCTGCGGCCTCGTCCACGGTCATGCCGAGCACGTCGGCGATGCTCGCGCCCCGGTAGGCGACCTCCAGCGTCTCGGGGTTGTAGCGGGCGCCGTGGCAGACGTCGCACACCGCGTACGTGGTCGGCAGGAACAGCAGCTCGACGCTGATGTGGCCCTCGCCCTGGCAGTGCTCGCAGCGCCCGCCGGGCACGTTGAACGAGAACCGCGACGCCCCGTACCCGCGCGCCCTGGCCTCGTCCGTCGCGGCGAAGAGCTTGCGCACGGCGTCGAACAGCCCGGTGTAGGTGGCCAGGTTCGAGCGGGGCGTGCGTCCGATCGGCCGCTGGTCGACGCGTACGACCCGTTCGACGCGGGCCTCCCCGCCGTCCGATGGCTCGTCCTGTCGGCCGTCGTCGGCGGCGGCTCGTTCGGCGAGGACGTCGACCAGGGTGGACTTGCCTGAGCCGGAGACGCCGGTGACGGCGGTGAACGCGCCGAGCGGCACGTCGGCGTCCAGCCCGCGCAGGTTGTGGCGGGTGACGCCGCGCAGGCGGAGCCATCCGGCGGGTTCGCGGGGGGTGCGCGCGGGGCGCGGGACCTCGCCGAAGAGGTGGCGGCGCGTGACCGACTCCGGGACGTCGCGCAGGCCCGGCACGGGGCCGCTGTGCAGGACGCGGCCGCCGGCGGCGCCCGCGGCGGGGCCGACGTCCACGATCCAGTCGGCGCGGCGGACGATCTCCATGTCGTGCTCGATGAGGAAGACGGTGTTGCCCGCGGCCTTGAGCCGTTCGAGGACCTCCATCAGCGACTCGGTGTCGGCGGGGTGGAGCCCGGCGGACGGCTCGTCCAGCACGTACACGACGCCGAACAGGCCGGAGCGGAGCTGGGTCGCGAGCCGCAGCCGCTGGAGCTCGCCGGACGAGAGGGTGGGGGCGGCGCGCGAGACGCTCAGGTAGCCGAGCCCGAGCTCGGTGAGGACGGCGACGCGGGCGGTCAGGTCGCGCGCCAGCGCCCCGGCCGGGCCGTCGCCGCCGGTGAACGGGCGCAGGACGGCGCCGAGCTCGGACAGCGGCAGGGCGGCCAGCTCGGCGATGTCGCGCCCGGCGAACGTGACGGCGAGGGCCTCGGGCCGCAGCCGGCGCCCGCCGCACAGCGGGCAGACGCCGCTGACCAGGTATCCGGCGGCGCGGCGGCGGGCCGGCTCGCTCCTGCTCTCGGCGTAGGTGCGCAGCACCAGGCGCCGGGCGCTGGAGTAGGTGCCCTGGTAGGGCCGGTGGATGCGGTGCGCCTCGCGGACGGGGTGGACGGTCACGACCGGCTGCTCGTCGGTGAACAGGATCCAGTCGCGCTGCTCCCGCGGCAGGTCGCGCCAGGGCCGGTCGATGTCGTAGCCGAGCGCGTCGAGGACGTCGCGCAGGTTCTTGCCCTGCCAGGCGCCGGGCCAGGACGCGATCGCGCCGTCGCGGATGCTCAGCGACGGGTCGGGCACCAGGGACTCCTCGGTCACCTCGTGGACCTCGCCGAGGCCGTGGCAGCGCGGGCACGCGCCGGCGGCGGTGTTGGGCGAGAACGCGTCGGAGTCGAGCCGTTCGGCGCCGGGCGGGTGGTCGCCCGCGCGGGACATGAGCATCCGCAGCGAGTTGGACAGGGTGGTGACCGTTCCGACGGACGATCGCGAGGAGGGGACGGAGCGGCGCTGTTCGAGGGCGACCGCGGGCGGCAGGCCGGTGATCTCGTCGACGGCGGGCGCGGCGACCTGGTGCAGCAGCCGCCGCGCGTAGGGGGCGACGGACTCCAGGTAGCGGCGCTGCGCCTCGGCGTACAGGGTGCCGAACGCCAGCGACGACTTCCCCGACCCGGACACGCCGGTGAACGCCACGAGCGCGTCGCGGGGGATCGCGGTGTCGACGCCGCGCAGGTTGTGCTCGCGCGCGCCGCGCACCCGGACGTACGGGTCGGAGGCCCCCTGCGCGAACGGCTCGGCGAACGGTCCGTCGGGCGATCCGGCGAACGGCTCGGCGGGCGGTCGGGCGGGCCGTTCGGCGGGCGGTCCGGCTGGGTGGTCGGGCTGCATGTTCCGATCATTACAGACCGTCACGCGCCGTTCCGCGCCCGGTGTCCGGTTCGGCGTTGGAAATTCGGAATGCGGTGTGGGGCCGGGGACAGTACGGTTTCCTCTGTTCGATCACGGGGAGGTCGCCGATGGCCAGGCTCAATCAGATCATCGCGGTGGAGAAGGGCGCCAAGACGCGCAGCCAGCGCGAGCTGACCGACATTTACCACGCCCTCCAGAAGCCCGCGCTGCTGTCGGGCATCTCGCGGACGTACCGGCCGAAGGACGAGGAGGGCGAGACGCTGCCGCCCGAGTCGACCAAGGTGCAGGTGAAGGCGGAGGACGCGCTGCGCGACGCCGCGAAGGCGCTGACCCGGCTGTTCGACGTGGTCGCGACCAAGGACTGGGCCAACCGCGAGGCGCGGGCGGACGTGGTGGTCGACGGCCGCACGATCGTGGAGTCGGTCCCCGTGACGTACCTGCTGTTCCTGGAGAAGCAGCTCACCGACCTGCACACGCTGGTCGGCAAGCTGCCCGTGCTGGACGCCGCCGAGTCGTGGTCCTACGACGAGGGCCAGGACGTGTGGCGGACCGAAGCGGTCGAGACCGCGCGGACCAAGAAGATCCCGCGGGCGCACGTGCTGTACGAGGCGACCGACAAGCACCCGGCGCAGGTCGAGACCTACACCGAGGACGTCATCGTCGGCACCTGGACCAAGGTGGCGTTCTCCGGGGCGCTGCCCGCGCGGCGCGTCAACGAGCTGCGCGACCGCGTCGAGAAGCTCCAGTCGGCGGTCAAGTACGCCAGGGAGGAGGCGAACGCGGCCGAGGCGCCCGAACGGCATGTGGGCGAAGCGGTGTTCGCGTACCTTTTCTCCTGAACCCACGAACTCCCCCGCTGGAGCGCGGGGGCGCGCCCCACAGGATTCACGGGGCGTGAAGCTGAGGATGAGGCTCAGTCTGATTCAACGGCCGTCAGTGGAGGTTCGAATCCTCCTCCGGGCATTCGGGCCCGGATAGCCCAAGCAGGTAGAGGCGGGCCGGGTCAACTTCAGGCTCTCGCTCCAGATTCAGCATTCCTTCCGTTCATCGCCGGATCGAACGGGAACGGGCGGGGTTCGCCGAGATGCCAGTTCAATTCTGGCTCGCCGCTCTTCGTGCGGCGGTGGTCTAAAGGAAAGACGCGGCGACATGACGACTGATCCGTTCCCTTAAAAGCCGCCGGCGTGTGCAGTCGAGCGGGAGACCCAGGGCCCCGGGGCATGGGCAGTCCCCGGGGCCCGCCCCCGTTCCCGCCCGTTCCCGCCATCCGCACGGCGCTTCCGTTATACGGTTCAGGTTCCGTATGCTGAAACACGACGGTGCGGACGAGCGGGATCGAACGGGAAGCCGGGGTGGTCGGGCCATGGACGCCGACAAGCCGAAGGGCCAGCCGGACTCGGTCCGCGTGCTCACCAAGGCCATGGCCGTCCTGGAACTGCTGGCCGAGTCCGAGGGGCCGGTGCCGCTGAACGAGATCTCGGCGCGGCTCGGGCTCAACAAGAGCACCTGCCACCGGATCCTCAACACCCTCGTCGGCGGGACGTTCGTCGAGCGCGCGGCGCCCGGCAGCTACCGGCTCGGGATCGGGGTGTTCCGGGTCGGCAGCGCGATGGCCCGGCACCTGGACGTCCGGGAGCGTTCGCTGCCCGCGATGGAGGGCCTGCACCGCACGACGGGCGAGACCGTGTTCCTGTGCGTGCCGCGCGACGGCGAGGCGGTCTGCGTGGAGCGGCTGGACGGCCGGTACGCCTCGACGCACTTCCTGCGCCTCGGCGGGGCGCTGCCCCTGCACATCGGCGCGGCGCCGCGCGTGCTGCTCGCGGCCCTGCCGGACGCGGAGGTCGACGCCTACCTGGCCCGCCCGCTGGAGCGCAACACCCCCGACACGCCGGCGACGGCGACGGAGCTGTGGCCGGAGATCACCCGGATCCGCGCGGCGGGCCGCGCGGTGAGCCGCGACGACGTGGTCCCGGGGGTCAAGGCGTTCGGCGCGCCGGTGCGCGACCACACCGGACGTGTCGTGGCGGCGCTCAGCCTGAGCGGGATGGCCGCGCACATCGCCGACGAGGCCGAGACGGACGTCCTGGACGCGGTCGCGGCGGCGGCGGACGAGGCGTCCGCCGCGATGGGCCACCGCCCCGCCCCTGACCCGCACCCCCTCCCCCGCTCCCCTCCTTCGCTTCCGACGCACACCGACACACGTTCCCGACGCTTCGCGCGCGGCGGCCCGGCATGGGCCGCCGCGCGCTGCGCGTGTGCGGGCGGTGGCGGTTTCGGCGTCACTTGACACGGGTTGTCGGGGCGTTACATCCTCATCCTGTTCCGTATTACAGATTCCGTTTCGGATTGTGAAATCTTATGAGCGATGTGGTGGCGGCCGACGCGGCGCACCTGTGGCATCCGTTCACCCGGCAGCGGGACCACGACCCGGCCCGGATGGTGGCCTCCGGCGACGGCGCCTGGGTGACCGACCTCGACGGGCGCAGGCTGCTCGACGGGTTCTCCGGGCTGTGGTCGGTCAACCTCGGCTACGGCCGCGCCGACATCGTCGCGGCGATCCACCGGCAGCTGGAGACGCTGCCGTCGGCGTCGCTGTTCGGGCAGGGGCACCCGACGGCGGCGCGGCTCGCGGAGAGGATCGCCGCGCTGTCGCCCGGCGGGCTGAACCGGGTGTTCCTGTCGCTCCAGGGCGCGCAGGCCGTCGAGACCGCGATGAAGCTGGCGCGGCTGTACTGGCGGGCCCGCGGCCGGACCGACAAGACGATCATCGTGACGCGGGACCGCGCGTACCACGGCACCGCGTACGGCGGGACGAGCCTCCAGGGCATCGCGGCCAACCGGCTGCCGTTCGAGCCGACGCTGCCCGGCGTTCGGCGGATCGGCGCGCCGCACCCGTACCGCTGCCGGTCCTGCGCGGGCCCGCGCCCCGCGTCCTGCACGCTGGCCTGCGCGGACGAGCTGGAGACGCTGGTCGAACGGGAGGGCCGCGACCGGATCGCCGCGGTGATCGTCGAGCCCGTCATGGGGTCGGGCGGGGTGATCCCGCCGCCGGACGGCTACCTGCGGCGGCTGCGCGAGCTGTGCGACCGGCACGAGGTGCTGCTGGTCGCCGACGAGGTGATGACCGGCCTCGGGCGCACGGGCCGCTGGTTCGCGGTCGACCACTTCGGGGTCGTCCCGGACGTGCTGCTGATGGCCAAGGGCCTGACCGGCGGCTACATGCCGCTCGCCGCGACCGTCACCACCGACGCGGTCTACGAGGCCGTCACCGGCCGCGACACCGCCGGCGCCGAGTTCCCGACCGGCAACACCTGGGACGGGCACCCGCCGTCCTGCGCCGCCGCGCTCGCCACCCTCGACGCGCTGGAGAACGAGCGGCTGGTCGAACGGGTCGCGGAGCTCGCGCCGCTGTTCGCCGCGCGGCTGCGGCGGCTGGAGGGCCGGCCCGGCGTCGGCGACGTCCGGACGTTCGGGCTGATCGGCGGCGTGGAGCTGGTGAAGGACGTGGCGACCGGCGAGCCGTACCCGCCGGAGACGGGCGCGGCGGCGCGGTTCGCCGGGCACTGCCGGCGGCTCGGACTGATCGTACGGCCCCTCGCGGACGGCGGGACGGTGGCGCTCGCGCCGCCGTTCGTCGTGTCCGAGGCGGAGCTGACGCATCTCGGCGACGTGCTCGCCGAGGCCCACACGGCGACGATGGAGGAGCTCGAAGGATGACCATCCCACCCCCGGCACGGCCGGGCGCGCCGAACTGGTCGGCCGCCTCACCGAGCGGGCGCGGTTCGTCCGGCTGGAGACGGTGCGGCTGTCGCGGATCGCGGGCGCCGGCCACTACACCGCGGCGTTCTCCGCGGCGGAGATGTTCGCGGCGCTGTACTACGCGGCGCTGCGCTACGACCCGTCCCGCCCCGACCTGCCCGGACGCGACCGGTTCGTGCTGAGCAAGGGCCACGCGGCGATCGGCCTGTACCCGCTGCTGGCCGACGTCGGCTTCTTCCCGGCGTCCGACCTGGACACCTACACCCGGCTCGGCAGCCCGTTCGGCGACCACCCGGACATGAAGCGGATCCCCGGGATCGACTTCAGCTCCGGGTCGCTCGGGCACGGCCTGTCGGTCGCGCTCGGGATGGCGCTCGCCGGGCACCGCGCGGGGCTGCCGTACCGGACGTGGTGCATGCTCGGCGACGGCGAGCTGCACGAGGGGCAGATCTGGGAGGCCGCGATGGCGGCCGGGCACTACCGGCTCGGGCGGCTGGTCGCGCTGGTGGACCGCAACCGGCTGTGCATCGACGGGCTGACCGACGACATCATGGGCGTCGAGCCGATCGAGGACCGCTTCGCGGCGTTCGGCTGGCGGACGCGGCGCGTGGACGGCCACGACCTCGACGCGCTGCTCGACGCGTTCGGCGCGCTGCCCGACGAGCCGGACGGGCCGCCGACGGTGATCGTGGCGGACACGGTCAAGGGCCGCGGCGTCCGCCGGATGGAGTACAGCGCCGACTGGCACGTGGGCAACCTCGTCGGCCAGGACTACGACGACGTGGTCGCCGAGCTGGCCGCCGGGCTGCGCCCGGTCGAGCCCGCGGCGGCCGGGACGGAAGGGGCGGCGCGATGACCGCGGGATTCGACGCGCAGGACCAGGCGGAGATCTTCCGGGGGACGGCGAGCGGCGTCACCTCGCTGAAGGACGCCAAGTCGTTCGACGGGACGGACACGCGGGCGATCCCGGCGTTCGTGTTCGGCGAGGAGCTGGCCGACATCGCCGACCGCGACGAGCGGGTGGTCGTGCTGACCGCCGACCTCGCGCGCTCCAACCGGGCGGGCGACTTCGCCGAGCGGCACCCCGGCCGCTTCTACAACCTCGGCATCGCCGAGAAGAACATGGTGACCGCCGCGGCCGGGCTGGCCTCGACGGGGCTGGTGCCGTTCGCGGCGACGTTCGCGTCGTTCTCGGCGCTGCTGTGCTACGAGCAGATCCGCACCGACTGCGCGTACCCGAAGATGCCGGTACGGGTCGTCGGGCACCACGCCGGCATGTCGATGGGGTTCTACGGCACCAGCCACCACGCGCTGGAGGACCTCGGCATCCTGCGGACCATGGCGGACCTGACGGTGGTGTGCGCGACCGACGCCAACCACCTGCGGGCGCTGCTGCGGCTGTCGATGGACCGCCCCGGCGCGATGTACATCCGGCTCGGCCGGGGCCGCGACCCGGAGGTGTACCCGGAGGTCCCGGAGCTGGAGATCGGCCGGGCGGTGCGGCTGCGCGAGGGCGCCGACCTGACGATCATCGCGACGGGCACGGAGGTCCGGCCGTCCCTGGACGCCGCCGAGGCGCTCGCCGCCGACGGGATCGCGGCGCGCGTCGTGGACATGCACACGATCGCGCCGCTGGACCGCGAGGAGGTCGTCGCGGCGGCCCGCGAGACCGGCGCGGTGCTGACCGTGGAGGAGCACAACGTGACCGGCGGGCTCGGCACGGCGGTCGCCGAGACGCTGCTGGAGTCGGGCGCGCCGCGGGTACCGTTCCGCAGGCACGGCGTCCCCGACGAGTACGTCCCGGTCGGGCCGCCCGCCGCGCTGTACGCCCACTACCGTCTGGACGCCGCCGGGATCGCGGCCGTCGCCAGGGAGGTCCTCGGATGACGACGATCGACGCCGAACTGCGCGGCCGGGCCGAGGCCGTCATCCCCGGCGGGATGTACGGGCACATGGACGTGCGGGCGTTCGGCGACGCGCACCCGCAGTTCATGGCGGGCGGCGACGGCTGCCGGATCACCGACGTGGACGGCCGCACGTTCCTGGACTTCATGTGCGGGTGGGGGCCGATCGTGCTCGGCCACCGGCACCCGCGCGTGCAGGAGGCCGTCGCGGCGCAGCAGGCGCTCGGCGACTGCCTGAACGGCGGGTCGCCGCCGATGGTCGAGCTGGCCGAGCTGCTGGTGGGCACGGTCGCGCACGCCGACTGGGCGATGCTCGCCAAGAACGGCACCGACGCGACGACCACGTGCGTGACGATCGCGCGCGCCGCGACCGGGAGGCGCCGCGTGCTGACCGCGCGCGGCGCGTACCACGGGGCGGCGCCGTGGTGCACGCCGCGCGACGCGGGCGTGCTGCCCGAGGACCGCGCGCACCTGCGGCACTTCGAGTACAACGACCTGGACTCGCTGCGCGCCGCCGTCGCCGACGCCGGCGACGACCTGGCGGCGGTCGTGGTGTGCCCGTTCCGGCACGACCTGCGGCGCGACCAGGAACCGCCCGACCCGGCGTTCGCCAAGGGGGTGCGGGAGCTGTGCGACGCGACGGGCGCCGCGCTGGTCCTGGACGACGTGCGCGCCGGGTTCCGGCTGGACCTGGCGGGGAGCTGGGAGCCGCTCGGGATCCGCCCCGACCTGTCGGCGTGGTCGAAGGCCATCGCGAACGGGCACGCCTTGGCCGCCGTGACCGGCTCGGACCGCTTCCGGGCGGGCGCCGAGCGGATCTACACCACCGGGTCGTTCTGGTACTCGGCGGCCGCGATGGCGGCGGCGATCGCGACGATCACCGAGCTGCGCGACACCGACGCGCTGGCGCGCATCGAGCGCGCCGGGACGCGGCTGCGCGCGGGCCTGGACGCCCAGGCGCGCGCGCACGGCTTCGAGGTCGTCCAGACGGGGCCGGTGCAGATGCCGGTGCTGCGCTTCGCGGGCGACGAGGACTTCGCGCTCACGCGGGCGTGGACGGACGAGGCGGCCCGCCGCGGCGTGTACCTGCACCCGTGGCACAACTGGTTCATGAGCGCCGCGCACGGCGACGCCGACATCGACGACGCGTTGGAGCGCACCGACGACGCGTTCGCCGCGCTCGCCCGCCGCTGACCCGAGGACCGCGCACCGACCGCGAAAGGAGGCGCCCCCCACCAGGGGGCGCCTCCTTTTCCGTGGCGGTCAGCGCGGGTCGCGGGGCGGGACGGGGTCGTCCTTGTCGATGAACGCCCGCAGGACGTTGCCGGTGATGCGGGCGGTGTCGTTGTCGCAGTCGTCGTAGGCGACCGCGCTCATCCAGGCGATCGACCCGACGGAGAACACCGCTCCCCCGCCGGGACGGCGCAGCAGGACCACGTCGGAGCGGACCTTCGGGTCGCCGAACGCGGGCGCCGCCGCCCCCGACACCTTGCGGGTCAGCTCGTCCGGCGCGAGCACGATCTTCTCGGAGTGGCCGAACGAGCCCGCCAGGATCCACGCGTCGCCGGGGGTGCCGAGCAGCGGGTCGGCGCGGTCGATCTCGTCGCCGGCGGCGCCGCCGAGGCCGAGTCCGACCGCGCCGAACTCGTCGGCGTCCACGCCGTCGAACACCCACGCCACGGCCGGGTCGCGCGAGTCGTCCGTACGGCGGTAGGGGGACGCCTTGTCGAAGCCCTGCGCGGTGAACCCGACGCCGGCGACGCGCTGCGGGGCGCGGCCCCGGTACCGCCACAGGCCGCCCGGCTCGCCGGTGGTGCTCAGGTGCACCTCGCCGGGGTCGGAGTCCCACACGCGCACGCCCGCGTTGCCGCGCCGGATCTCCACGACGTGCGGGGCCTCGGCGTGGCGGCCGGTCACCCAGTAGAACCCGTTGCCGCCGAGGTACATCAGCCGCCCGCCGGACCAGGTGTGCTCCTCGTACGCGTCGAGCATCGCGCCCGACAGGTACTCGGGGTGGGTGCCGGTGAGCACGACGCGGTGCCGGTTCAGCAGCTCGGCGCCGCGCTCGTGCACGTCGTCGTCGGTGGCGACGGCGTACCGGACGCCCAGCGCCTCCAGCCAGTGCACGATGTAGAGGTCGGCGGCGAAGTGGCGCAGGCCCTTGGTGGTCGGGGTGAAGTAGGTGGGCCGCATGTTGGGGATCGGGCGCAGCCGGGAGGAGTACGCGACGCCGCTGCCGTCGGAGTGGTGGTCGTACAGGGACCGGCCGTACTCGGGGTGCTCGACGAGGAACTCGTCCACCGGGTCGGGGGCGCGGTCCTCGCCGTACATCTCCCTGCGCTGCTCGCGCAGCTCGACGTAGGTGCGCCAGTTCGCGTACGCCAGGTACGTCCAGGTCGGCAGGACGAGCAGCACGGGCGCGGGGCCCGCCTCGGGCGCCTCGCGCACGACAAACGGGATCCGGTCCTCCGTCCGCTCCTCCGGTCCGTCCTCGGCGTCCGGCCCGGAGCCGTCCGCGCGGACGTGCAGGGCGTAGACGCCGCTCGGCAGGTCGTCCGGGACGGTGAAGCGCAGGTCGGTGTCCCAGCCGGCGTCGGCGAGGTCGTCGTCGTGGAAGTGGATCGCGGAGAACTCCTCGGGCGCGGCCCGGAAGTCCATCTCGCGGCCCGTCCAGTGCGGGCCGGTCATGGCGCGGGTCGGCATGTTGACCAGCGTCGCGGTGACGGGGCGCGGCCCGCGCCCGGGGACGCGGACGGAGTGCTGGTCGCGGGAGAAGTCCCAGGCGGCGAGCAGCGCGTCCCCGAGGACCGCGGCGGGGTCGCCGCCGGCGCGGAGCCGTTCGGCCTCGTCGCGGGACGGCGCGCGGGTCAGCAGGGCGGGGTGGGAGATCTTCCCGTTGAACGGCGCGCCGCCTCCGGGCGCCGCGGCGGCCAGCACCTCGGTGACCGGCGCGGGCGCGGGGACGGCGGCGGTGAGCCGGACGCGCGTCTCGGCGGCCGGTCCGCGGCGCGGCGCCTGGAGGAGGACGGCCTCGCCGGTGGACGGGTCGTACCCGGCCGCCGCGAAGCACCACTCGCGTTCGCGCGGGGCGGTGCCCGTCGCGGCGAGGACGTCGCCGCCGGGGCCGAGGAGGGCGAGCCCGTCGCGGGTCAGCGCGAGCGAGAACGACCGGCCGCCGGGCGCGGACGCCGTGAGGACCGCCTGCGGCCGGTCGAGTCCGGGCAGCGTCGGCCAGATCCAGGCCGCGGCGCCGAAGCCGTCCGCGGGTACCGGCTCGGGCAGTGCGGCCCGCGCGTACGATCCGGCGCGCGCGGTCTGCTCGCGGCCGGGGTAGGCGCCGTCGAGCGCGGACGGGACGGCCCGTTCGACCATGTCGTGGGTGCGGCCGGGGGCGCCGCCGCGCACGAGCCGGACCAGCCGCGCGCGGTACCGCGGCAGGGTGGTGCTGATCTTGAACTCGACGACGTCGCCGGGGGCGGCGGACAGCCGGTCGGCATAGCCGACGATCTTCACGTGGTCTCCTTACGGTGCTACGAGTTGGCCCAGGTGGTCCACTGCCGGGTGGCCTCGTCGAGGTTGCGCGCCCACCAGCCGTTGTCGCGGGAGACGACCGTCCCGCCGGTGTGGTAGCTCGGCATGAACTCGCGCAGCAGCGGGGTCGGGGCGGGTCTGGCGGCGGTGTTGGCGGGCGTGTACGGCAGGGCCTGGGCGAGGGCGGTCTGCGCCGGGGCGCTGACGATCTGGTTGATGAGCCGCATCGCGCGGTCCTTGTGCTTGGAGCCCTTCACGACGCTGAGGGTGTCGGAGTAGCGCAGCGCGCCGTTCCAGGTCACGCCGAGGTCGGCGCCGTTGCGCTTGGCGTCGTAGGCGCGGCCGGGCCAGGCGAGCATCATGTCGATCTGCCCGGTCTCCAGCGCCTGGGTCTGCTGGGCGCCGGTCGTGAAGAACGTCAGGTCCTCGCGGATGGTGTCGAGCTTGCGGAACGCGCGCGCGTAGTCGAGCGGGTAGAGCCGGTCGGGGCGGACGCCGTCGGCGAGCAGGGCCGTCTCCATCCCGGCGTCCTTGGCGTAGTTCATGATCCCGCGCCGGCCGGGGAAGCGGCGGGTGTCGTAGTAGTCGGCCCACGACCGCGGCGGGCGGTCGCCGTACTTCTTCCGGTTGTAGACCAGCAGGAAGGCCGACTTGATGAACGGCACGCCGCACGGGCTGACGGTGGACGGGTCGAGCGCGGACCGGTCCACCACCGAGTAGTCGATCTTCTCGAAGAGCTTGCCGCACATCGCGATCGACCGGTACGGGCTGGAGTAGAACACGTCCCAGGTCGGGTGCCCGGAGTCGACCATGGCCTTCAGCTTGGCCTCGTTGTTCGGCGAGTCGTCCAGGACCGTGACGCCCTCGCGCTCGCGCAGCGGCTCGAACGCGGCGGTGCGCAGCGCCTCGTTCATGCTGCCGCCGGTGCCGGCGAAGACCACGGGGTTCTCGGCGCTGGCGAGGGTGCAGGCGGAGGCGAGCAGCGGCGCGCACAGCCCCGCGGCCAGCCACCGGCCCCGGCGGCGGATGTCGGATGTCACGCTTCGTCCCTCCCAGAGGATGCCCAGGGGTTGCCGGTGGCGGCGGGCCGCACCGTGCGTTCCGTATCGCGGAATCTTCCCCGTATAACGGAACGGTTCGAGAATGCTGGGCCGCGCTCCCCGCTGTCAAGACTCCGCCCGGCCCGCGCACCTGCGAGATCACCGGAACGCCCCGCCCGCGGACGGCCGGGACGATCACCTCGGGGCCGCCGCGCGGAGAGCCTCTTGACATGGCGGTGAGACGAGCGCCACCCTACGTTTATCGCAATACGGTGCGTATATCGCATTATGAAACGCTGCGGCGTGCTTCGCGGTAGCCGGATGAAAGGTGAGATGCGGATGGCTGAAGCGACCGCGCTCGGCCCGCCCCCCGACGCCGCGGCGGCGCCCCGGCGGCACGGCGCCGCCGCGGCCCGTCCGGCAGGGGCGCCGCCCTGCTGCTGCCCGGCCTGGTGGTGGTCGCCGTCGTGTTCGTCGTGCCGATGGCGCGGCTGGCCTGGCTCAGCGTCACCACGCCCGAGACGGGCCTCGCCAACTACCGGGACGTGCTGACCGACGGCGTCAGCCTCACCGTCATCTGGCGGACGCTGCGGATGATGCTCGTCGTCACCGCCGTCTGCCTGCTGTTCGCCTACCCCTACGCCTACGTCATGACGGTCGTGCCGCCCCGCACCCGCGCGGTGCTCACCACGATCGTCCTGCTGCCGTTCTGGACGAGCCTCATGGCCCGCACGTTCGCCTGGGTCGTCCTGCTCCAGAAGGGCGGCCCGGTCAACGACGCGCTCGCCGCGCTCGGGCTCGGCGACGTGCGGCTCGCGGGCTCGGCGACCGGCGTCACCATCGCGATGGCGCAGGTGATGCTGCCGTTCATGGTGCTGCCCCTCTACTCGTCCATGCGCGACGTGGACCGCGCCCTCGTGCCCGCTGCGCTGAGCCTCGGCGCCCGCCCCGCCGTCGCGTTCCTGCGCGTCTACCTGCCGCTCACCCTGCCGGGCGTCGCCGCCGGGACGACCCTCGTCGCGGTCCTGTCGCTCGGCTTCTACGTCACCCCCGCGCTGCTCGGCTCGCCCAAGGAATCCATGATCGCCCAGTTGATCGCCGTCAAGGTGCAGGACGTGCTGGACTTCGGCGCCGGCGGCGCGCTGTCGCTCACCCTGCTCGTCGTGGCGCTCGCGCTGCTCGGGCTCGTCGCCCGCTTCGTCCGGCCCGGCGCCGCGCTCGGCATGTCCGACGAGGGGGACCGCCGATGAGCAGGGTGTCCTGGCCGCTGCGCGCCGTCACCGCCCTCGTCGCGGTCTGGCTCGTCGTCCCGACGCTGATCGTGATCCCGCTGTCGTTCACCGACCGGGCGAGCTTCGCGTTCCCGCCGAAGGGCTGGTCGCTGCGCTACTACGAGCGGTTCTTCACCGACTCGGGGTGGCTGATCGCGCTGTTCAACTCCGCGCAGCTCGCGCTGATCGTCACCGTCGTCGCGACCGCGCTCGGCAGCGCCGCCTCGTTCGCGCTCGTCCGGTCGCGGTTCCGGGGCGCGGGCGCGCTGAACGGCCTGCTGATGGCCCCGATCGTCGTCCCGACGATCATCGTGGCGATCGCGGTGTACGCGACGTTCCTGCGCTGGGGGCTGGTCGGCACGGCCGCCGGGTTCGTGCTCGCGCACACCGTCCTCGCCACCCCGTACGTGATCGTCACGGTCACCTCCGCGCTGCGCACGTTCGACCGCCGGCTCGAACGCGCCGCGGCCAGCCTCGGCGCCACCCCCTGGGCGACGCTGCGGCACGTCACGCTCCCGCTGATCCTGCCCGGCGTCGCGTCCGGCGCCGTCTTCGCGTTCGTCACCTCGTTCGACGAGGTCGTGGTGTCGCTGTTCATCCAGTCGCCCGAGCTCCAGACGCTGCCGGTGCGGATGTTCTCCGGCGTCACCAACGAGGTCGACCCGACCATCGCGGCGGCCTCCACCGTCGTCGTGGCCATCACCACGGCGCTGATCCTTCTCCCCCAACTGCTGAGGCGGAACACCGACCATGCCTGACCACTCCCCCGGCGCCGGCGTCCGCGTCCGCGACCTCACCAAGCGCTTCGGGAGCGCCGCGCGGCCCGCCGTGGACGCGGTGTCCCTCGACGTGCGCCCCGGCGAGTTCATGACGTTCCTCGGCCCGTCCGGCTCCGGCAAGACCACCACCCTCAACATGATCGCCGGGTTGGAGGGCGTCACCGGCGGCGAGATCCGCATCGGCGACCGCGACGTCGCCGCCCTCCCCGCGCACCGCCGCGACCTCGGCGTCGTCTTCCAGCAGTACGCGCTGTTCCCGCACATGACCGCCGCGCAGAACGTCGCGTTCCCGCTGCGCCGCCGCAAGCTGCCGAAGGCCGAGATCGCCGAGCGCGTCGCCCGCACCCTGGACCTCGTCCGGCTCGGCGACCACGCCGACCGGCTCCCCCGCAAGCTGTCGGGCGGCCAGCAGCAGCGCGTCGCCCTCGCCCGCGCCATCGTGTTCGACCCCCGCGTCCTGCTGATGGACGAGCCGCTCGGCGCCCTGGACAAGAAGCTGCGCGAGCAGCTCCAGATCGAGATCGCCCGGCTGCACCGCGAGCTCGGCGTCACCGTCATCTTCGTCACCCACGACCAGGAGGAGGCCCTCGCCCTCTCCGACCGGATCGCGGTGTTCAACGAGGGCCGCATCGAGCAGGTCGGCACCGCCTCCGACCTCTACGAACGGCCCGCCACCCGGTTCGTCGCGGCGTTCCTCGGCGACTCCAACGCCTTCGAGGGCACCCTGTCCGGCGGCCGGCTCGCCGGCGACGGCCTCGACCTGCGGGCCCCCGCCACCGACCTCCCGGACGGCTCCCGCGCCGCGCTGATCGTCCGCCCCGAACGCCTGCGCCTCTCCGGCGCGCCGGGCTCCGGCGACAACGCCGTCTCGGCCGACGTCACCGACATCGTCTACCAGGGCGCCTTCCGCAAGGTCCTGATCCGCTTCGGCAACGGCGGCGCCGGCTGCGTCCGCGAGGCCATCGGCGCCCTGTCCGACATCGCCCCCGGCGACCGCGTCACCGTCCACTGGTCACCCGACCACGCCGTCCTCGTGCCCGCCTGACGACCGGCGCGCCCGGAGCCGTCCGTTGCCGCGGGCACAAATCCGCGTCCCGAATGTGCGTTCGCGCCTATGGGACTCCGGGCGCGCCGATCCTAGGGTCGGGACGTCGTCACCCGGACGGCACAGGGGGATGACGAAGGGCCAGAACGATGTCCACCCGTGTCAGACGCGTCCTGCGGACGGTACTCGCCTCCTGCGCCGGCCTCGCCGTGTCGGCCGCGGCCCTCCAGGGCCCCGCCGACGCCGCGCCCGCCGAGGTCAAGCCGCCCGCCCAGGACCCCTTCTACACGCCGCCGTCCCCGCTGCCCGCGGGCGGGCCCGGCGACGTCATCAGGTCGCGGCCGTCGCCGTACCCGTCGTTCGGCGACGCGAAGGCGTGGCAGGTCCTCTACCGGTCCGAGTCGGCGAAGGGCGACCCGATCGCGGTGTCCGGGACGGTGGTCGTCCCCACCAAGCCCTGGAAGGGCCCGGGCAAGCGCCCCCTCGTCTCGTACACCGTCGGCACCCGCGGCCTCGGCGACGCGTGCGCGCCGTCGTACACCCTCGCGCTCGGGCTCGACTACGAGGAGCTGTTCATCGCCGACGCGCTCAGCCGCGGCTGGTCGGTCGCGGTCACCGACATGGAGGGCCTCGGCACCCCCGGCCAGCACACCTACGAGGTCGGCCGGTCGCAGGGCAAGGCGGTGCTGGACGTCGCCCGCGCCGCGGAACGCCTGGGCGACGCGGGGATCGGCACCGGCGGCCCCGTCGGCCTGTGGGGCTACTCGCAGGGCGGGACGTCGGCGGGATGGGCCGCCCAGCTCGCGCAGTCGTACGCGCCGGAACTCCAGGTGAAGGGCGCCGCCGCGGGAGGCGTCCCGGCCGACCTCCTGGCGGTGGCCAAGAACCTGGACACGGGCCCGTTCGCCGCCCTGATGTACATGGCGGCCGTCGGCTACGACGCCGCGTACCCCGAGCTGAACTTGGACGGCTACCTCAACGACGCGGGCAGGAAGCTGCTCAAGAGCAGCCAGGACGTCTGCCTGCTGAGCTTCGACGGCGTCTCCACCCTGTTCGGCACCGCCTTCAAGAAGATCGGCGACTTCACCACCAGGAACCCGCTCGACCAGCCCGACTGGCAGGCGAGGCTGGCCGAGAACAAGCTCGGCGGCACCGCGCCGTCCATGCCGGTCTTCCAGTCGCAGGCCGTGTTCGACGAGATCATCCCGTTGCAGCAGGCCGACGCCCTGCACAAGGACTGGTGCGCCAAGGGCGCGAACATCACCTGGAAGACCTACGCGTTCGCCGAGCACCTCCTCGGCGCCCTGTGGGCCGAGCCGGACTCCGCGACGTTCCTCGCCGACCGCTTCGCCGGCAAGCCCGTCCAGGGCAACTGCTCCGCCTGACCCCCGCCTCGCCGCCGGGCCCCACCCCCTCCGGGTGGGGCCCGCCCCATCCGGCCGTCCGACCACGCGGCTCTCAGGGCCGCAGGAGCAGCAGCGGCTCGAAGCGCTGGACGGTCGTGGAGCGCAGTCCGGGCACGGTGTGGGCGTGCTGCCAGTCCGAGTCGTCGGCCAGTCGCGGCGGGCGGTGGGCGACGGCGTCGTGGTGGGCCTGGGACGAGGTCCACAGCGCGTAGTTGAGCACCTGCGCGCCGTCCAGGCCGAGGTAGAAGTGCGCGGCGACCAGCCCGTCGGCGGCGGGACCTTGTCGCCGGCGGTGAACAGGGCGTCGACCAGGTCCCGGGCGCGGTCGGGGTCGGGACCGTCGAAGGTGCGGGTGACCAGCACCGCGCACCCGGCCTCGGCCGGGTCCCGGTGGGACGGGGTGCTGCGGTGCCGCCGCCAGGCGACCACCCCGGCCCGCTCGATGCCCGGCACCGCCGCGTCGACCTCCCCCTTCCACGACGGGTCCTGCCCGGCGGCCGCGTCCGGCGCGTCGGCCGGCGACAGGTGCGCCAGCGTGGTCCCGTCGTCGCACGCCAGGAGCCCGTAGCCGCGCAGCCCGTCCCCGGGCCAGGGCCGCGCCCGCCACGCGCGCCCGATCGCGGCCGCGGCGGCCCGCTGCCGGTCAGGCGCGCCGGCCTTCCAGGAGCCCAGCACCAGGAACGCGGCATCGGCGGGATCGGGCGCCCTGCCCTCGTCGACCTGCACCACCGTGGCCTCCTCCGACACGCGACGACGAGCGAGGCCACCAGCATGGAACCTCCACCGCGGTCGAGGTCAAGGCGCGCCGGCGGCGCGCCGCGGTCCCGCTGAACGGCGCGCGTCCGGGACCGGCGCGCGGCGCGGCCGGTCCCGGGCGGCGGACGGTCAGAGTCCGGGGATCTCGCCGTTGCGGAACGCGTCGACGAAGAGGCGATGGTCGTCGCGGACGACCGACGCGTACTCCATCCCGAACGCGACCATCGCCTCCACGAAGGCGGACTCGTCCGCGCCGATCACCGCGCTGATCGCGTCCTCGACCTGGAAGCCGACCAGGGTGTGGTCGGAGTCGCTGTCCGACACGCAGTGGATCTTGGCGGTGGCGCGGCCGAGGTCGTCCAGCACCGACAGCATCTCGTCCGGCTCGGTCAGGCCCGACCAGTCCAGGTCCTCCTCGTACGGCGACAGCTCCTGGACGACGTAGCCGACCCCGTCGATCTGCGTGTGGCCGAGCCACGGGTCGGTGTTGGCCTGGAGCGCCCGCCGCGACACCGCCGTGCGGTGCCCGTGGTGCTCGAAGTAGTCGCGGATCCGCGCGTCGTCGACCACGCGGCTCGCCGCGGCGACGTTGCCCTGCTTCATGGACAGGACCACGTCGTTCTCCAGCGCCTGGCTGTGGCCCTCCACCAGCAGGTTGTACGCCGACAGCCCGGCCGAGCCGATCCCGAACCCCGAGGCGCCGACGATGTCCTTCACCCCGTAGGTGAGCGACCCGAACCGCTTCTCCTCAGGGATCGTCCTCAGGTACTCCTGGTAGGCCGCCTCGACCTTCGCGCGCTCGCCCTCGCCGAGCCGCCGCACGCCCGTGCGCGCGCGGAACCGCCGCTCGTGCTGGTCCACCAGCGTCATGCTGTCCAGCAGCTTGACCCGCGTGGACGACAGCGCGGCGATCAGCACGTCCCGCACGTACCCGTCGGTCGTGTCGAGCGTCAGCGCGAACCCGTCGTCGCCCTCGTGCTCCGCGAACACCCGCACCTGGTCGACGTAGGCCCGCACGTACGTCTCGATCAGCCGCCGGATGTCGGAGTCGGAGATCGCCTTGCTCCACGCCAGCAGCGCCAGGCTCGCCACCAGCCGCTTGACGTCCCAGGTGAAGTGCCCGACGTACGCCTCGTCGAAGTCGTTGACGTCGAAGACGAACACCCCGCCGTCGCTCATGTACGTGCCGAAGTTCTGCGCGTGCAGGTCGCCCTGGATCCAGACGCGGCTCGTGCGCTCGTCGGCCCACGGGTCCTCGTCGTCCACGATGTCGGCGTAGAACAGGCACGCGCTGCCCCGGTAGAACGCGAACGGGTCCGAGGCCATCTTGCGGAACCGGCGGCGGAACTCGGCGGGGCTGCGCTCCATCAGGTCCGAGAACGCCCCGACCAGCACGTCCACGATCTGCGCCCGCCGGTCCTTCGGGTCCCGCCGCCGCAGGTCCTCGGTGATGCTCGCCATCTGGCCCTCTCCCTCGATGAACGGACGTCGCCGCACCGCGCGCGCCACCGGCCCGCGCGGTGCGGCGTTCCGGGTCATTCTGCCGAATCCGCACCCACCCGGGCGGTGAACAGCCCACGAACCTCCGGCACCTCCCGGACGAGCCCGAGCGCCATCTCGGCGTGGCCCGGCACGTACCCGTTGCCGATCAGCATCGTCACGTCGGCCGCCAGCCCCTCCGCGCCGAGGGCCGCCGCCGGGAACGACGTCGCCATCGAGAAGAACACCACCGTCCCGCCCGGAGCCGTCGCGAGGATCGCGCCGTGCTCGCACCCCGGCACGTCCACGCACACCACCGTCACGTCGGCGGGCTCCCCGATCGCCGCCGCCACCGCCACCGGGTCCCGCGCGTCGGCCCGTACGACCCGGTCGGCGAGGCCCGTCGCCGCGAGCGCCTCCTCCTCCGCCTGCGTCGGGACCAGCCCGATCGTGCGGCCCGCCCCGGCGCGGCGCGCGGCGGCCAGCGACAGCGACCCGCTCTTGCCCGCCGCGCCCAGCACCGCCACGACCGGCCCCGGACGCCCGGCGGCGCGCTCGCCGCCGCGCCTGGCCGCCGACGCCACGGCGGCCCGCTCGGCGGCGAGCCGCTGGACCGGCGGCCGTTCGGCGTCGGGCCGTTCGGCGGCGCGGGTCACCACGCGGTGCGTGAGCGCGGGCGCGCCGCACACGTCCATGACCGACAGCGCGAGCGGCACCGGCAGGTCGTCGGGCAGGACGGCGGCGATCGAACGGGCGAACAGGATCGCGTGCCCCTCCGCCGGGACCTGCTCCGACAGACCGTCCCAGCGCGCCAGCCCGTCGGTGATGGCGAGCGGCGTCAGGGTGAGGGACACCAGCGTCGCGATCCGGTCGCCGCGCCGCAGCCCGAGCGGCGACTCCGGCCCCGCCTCCTCGACCACGCCCACCAGCATCCCGCCCGACCCGGTCACCGGGTTGTGCATCTTGCCGCGCTCGGCGACGATCTCCAGCACCTCGCGGCGGATCGCGTCCGGGTCTCCCCCGTGCGCGGTGTGGAGCTGCCGGTACGACGCGGCGTCCAGGTTGAGCCGCTCCACGCGCACCCGGACCTCGTCCGGGCGGATCCGGGGGTCGGTGTCGAGCCGCCGCGCCGCCTGCGGCAGCACCCCCGGCGGATCCAGCACGCGCCGGAGCCCCGCCGCGTCGCCCGCCGCGGGGCCCGCCACGCCGCCTCTTGCACCGCCGCCGGTCATCCAACGTCCCCTCTCGCCCTGAATGTCTGAATCGCTGTACCGCAAAATGTGCGGACCGCCCTGGTTTCATCGAAAGTCTTCCCGTAACGTCGGCCCCATACAAGACTTTTGTCTGACCAAATCGTTGCGCGAGGAGGGGTCGACGATGACCACTGCCCTGCACCCCGGGACGGGCGCCGCCGCCCGTCCCGCCACGCCACAGCCGTACGCCTACCGCCGGCGGCCCCTGGAGGAGCCCGACTGGCGCCGCCTGCCGGGCTGGCGGGACGTCGGCGCCGCCGAGTGGGAGTCGGCCCAGTGGCAGCGCGCCCACTGCGTCAAGAACGTGCGGCAGCTCCGCACGGTCATGGGCGGCCTGCTGGACGAGGCGTTCTACGCCGACCTGGAGCGCGACCAGGCCGAACGCGCCACGATGTCGATGCTGGTCACACCGCAGATGCTCAACACCATGGACGTGTCGTCGACCGAGGCGTTCTACGCCGACCCGGTGCGGCGCTACATGATCCCGGTGTTCGGCGACCGGCGCACCGACTGGCCCTCGCACCCGTACGCCACGCGCGACTCCCTGCACGAGGCGGAGATGTGGGCGGTCGAAGGGCTCACCCACCGCTACCCGACCAAGGTCCTCGCCGAGCTGCTGCCCACGTGCCCGCAGTACTGCGGGCACTGCACGCGCATGGACCTGGTCGGCAACTCCACTCCGTCCGTCGACAAGCACAAGTTCACGGTCAAGCCGACCGACCGGCACGAGGCCATGCTCGGATACCTGCGCCGCACGCCCGGCGTCCGCGACGTGGTGGTCTCCGGAGGCGACGTCGCCAACCTACCGTGGCCGCGGCTGGAGTCGTTCCTGTCGGCCCTCCTGGACATCGACAACATCCGCGACATCCGCCTGGCCAGCAAGGCCCTCATGGGCCTGCCCCAGCACTGGCTCCAGGACGAGGTCCGCGCGGGCATGGAGCGCCTCGCGGCCAAGGCGCAGGAGCGCGGGGTCCACATCGCGATCCACACGCACGTGAACGCCGCGGGCTCGGTGACGCCCCTGGTCGCCAAGGCCGCCCGCGCCATGCTCGACACCGGCGTCCGCGACGTCCGCAACCAGGGCGTCCTGCTGCGCGGCGTCAACGACACCCCCGAGGCCCTGCTCGACCTGTCGTTCGCCCTGCTCGACGAGGCCGGCATCATGCCGTACTACCTCTACATGTGCGACATGATCCCCTCCAGCGAGCACTGGCGCCTCGCGGTCTGGGAGGCGCAGGAGCTCCAGCACGCGATCATGGGCTACCTGCCGGGCTTCGCGACCCCCCGCATCGTGTGCGACGTCCCCTACGTCGGCAAGCGCTGGGTGCACCAGCTCGCCGACTACGACCGCGAGCGCGGCATCTCGTACTGGACGAAGAACTACCGCACCGCCCTGGAGGCGTCCGACCCCGACGCGCTCACCAGGCGCTACGAGTACTACGACCCGATCCACACGCTCCCCGAGGCGGGCCGCTCCTGGTGGCGGGCCGAGTCGGCCGCGTAGACGCGTCGGGCGGACGGCGCATCGCCGCCCGCCTTTACATTGTAGATCATCAACTGGGGCGCGCGCGGGCGCGGCGGCGATGATCCATGCCGGTTTCGTGGCGATATGCTCGTTCGAGTGATGGACGAGCCGACCTCCCGTTTCCCGATCGGGCGCACCGCGACCGTCGCCGCGCTGGAGGGCGACCCGCACCCGCTCCTCGCGCGGCTGCGCGCGGACGAGCCGGTGTCGTGGCTGCCCGCCCTCGACGGGTGGCTGGTGACCTCGCACGCGCTCGCGGTGCGGGTGATGCGCGACGCGGCGGCGTTCACCGTGGACGACCCGCGCTTCTCGACCTCGCGGCTGGTCGGGCCGAGCATGCTGTCCCTGGACGGCCGCACGCACACCCGGCACCGCGAGCCGTTCGCGCGGCCGTTCCGCCCGGCGCGCACCCGCGAGCGGTTCACCGCGTTCGTCGAGGCCGAGGTCGAACGGCTCGTCACCGGGCTCGCCCCGGCGGGCCGGGCCGAGCTGCGCGGCGCGTTCGCCGGGCCGCTCGCGGTCGGCGTCGTCGCCGAGGCGCTCGGGCTGGACGGGGTGGACGCCGCGACGATCCGCTCCTGGTACGGCACGTTCGTCGACGCGGTGTCCGAGCTCACCGCGGGCGGCGGCGTCCCGGAGCCGAGCCGCGAGGCGTACGGGCGGCTGCGGGAGGCGGTCGAGGCCGCGATCGCCGTGCCGGGCTCGGCCTCGCTGCTGGCCGAGGCCGCGCACCAGGAGGAGGGCCTGACCCCCGCGGAGGTCGTGTCGAACGCGGCGGTGCTGATGTTCGGCGGCATCGACACCACCGAGGGCATGATCGCCAACGCGGCGCTGCACCTGCTGGGCGACCCGGCCGGCCTGGACGCCGTCCGGGCCGACCGCGCGCCGCTGGACAACGCGATCGAGGAGTCGCTGCGGCTGGAGCCGTCGGCGTCGGTCGTGGACCGGTACGCGACCCGCGACGTGGAGATCGGCGGGGCGCCCGTCCGGAAGGGCGACCTGGTGCGGGTGTCGATCGCCGGGGCCAACCGCGACCCGGCGGTGTTCCCCGAGCCCGACCTGTTCGACGTGCGGCGGTCGAACGCGGCGGACCACCTGGCGTTCGCGCACGGGCCGCACTTCTGCTTCGGCGCGCACCTGGCGCGGCTGGAGGCGCGCACCGCGCTGGCCGCGCTGCTCGAACGGCTGCCCGGACTGCGCCTCGATCCGGACCGCGACGCCGCGGCGCGCGGGCTGGTCTTCCGCAAGCCGACGGAGCTGCACGTCGTCTGGGACGTCTGAGCGAACGTCCCCCGGACGCCCGGCCGTCCCGGTCCCCCGGGCCGTCCGGTGCCCCCGGCCGTCCGGTGCACCGGCGGCGCGTCCCGTACGGGCCGTTCTGTGGGACGATGCCGGGCATGATCGTGGAACGCCGGGTCGAGCTCAGCTTCGGGCGCGACAGCCGGGAAGCGGGGACGCACACCAACCTGTCGGCCGTGCGGCAGGACGGCCGCTGCCTGTGGGTGGCCGGCGACGAGACGGCCACCGTCGAGCGGCTCACCGCGCGCACCGACGAGCGGGGGCGGCTCGCCGGGTACGGGGCGCAGCGCACGGTCGCGCTCGCCGACCTGGTCCCGCTCCCCGCCGGCCGCGACGAGGAGGCCGACATCGAGGGCCTCGCGCGCGGCGGCGGCTGGCTGTGGGCGATCGGCTCGCACAGCCTCAAGCGCAAGAAGATCAAGCCGGGCCAGTCCGAGGGCAAGGCCCGCAAGCGGCTCGCCACGGTCGTCCGCGAGGACAACCGGTTCGTCCTCGCGAGGCTCCCCCTGGTGACCGGCGGCGACGGACTGCCGGAGGCGGTCGCCGAGGACGGGGACCGCACCGCCGCGGTGCTCGGCGGGCACGGCGACTCGATCACCGACCTGCTGGCGGACGACCCGCACCTCGCGCCGTTCCTCGCGATCCCGAGCAAGGACAACGGCATCGACGTGGAGGGCATCGCCGTGCACGGCGACCGGCTCTACATCGGGCTGCGCGGGCCGGTGCTGCGCGGCTGGGCGGTGCTGGTCGAGATCCGCCCCGAGACGCACCCGGACGACCCGGCGCGCCTGCGGCCGCGGCCCCTCGGCGAC
This sequence comes from Actinomadura sp. J1-007, assembly GCF_009793335.1. Taxonomy (GTDB): domain Bacteria; phylum Actinomycetota; class Actinomycetes; order Streptosporangiales; family Streptosporangiaceae; genus Spirillospora; species Spirillospora yumaensis. Next base: position 456,909 of record NZ_WING01000003.1, read on the forward strand.
GGCGCCCGCTACCGCACGCACTTCCTGGACCTCGGCGGGCTCGGCATCCGCGACCTGTGCCCGCACGGCGACGACCTGCTCGTCCTCACCGGCCCCACCATGGACCTGGACGGGCCGGTGCGGGTCGTGCGCTGGAAGGGCGCGGCGAAGGTGGACGCCCCGGACGTCGTCCCGGCGGGCGAGCTGGAGGTCCTGGGCGAGCTGCCGTACGGCGACGGCGACGACCACGCCGAGGGCATCGCGGTGCTGGACGCGCCGGAGGGCGGCGGCACGCGGCTGCTGGTGGTCTACGACAGCCCGTCCGCCGAACGGCTCACCCCCGGCGGCGGCGTCCTCGCCGACGTCGTCGTCCTCGCGCCCTGACCCGGCGCGGCCGGCCACCCCGACCGCTCCGGACCCCCGCGACCTCCCCGAATAAGCGCTCGCTTTCGGCCTCTGCCAGGATGGACGCGCAACCCCGGCAGGAGTCGAAAGGCGAGGCGAGAATGATCGAGTGGTCCGAGGAAGACCTGATGATCCGGGACGCGGTGCGCGGCTGGATCGACGCGGAGGTCCGCCCCAACCTGGACGCCCTGGACGCGGGCGAACTGCCCCCGTACGACCTCATCCGGAGCCTCTACAAGACGTTCGGCATGGACGAGATGGCGCGCTCGTCGTTCCAGAAGCGGCTGGCCAGGGAGCGCGAGGGCGGCGCGGGCGGGCCCGGCGCGAGCGGGTCCGGCTCCGACGAGGAGCGGCCCGGCGGCGGCGACGCGGCCATGAACATGCTGCCGATCATCGAGCTGTGCAAGGTCTCCCCCGGCCTGGTCACCGCGATGGGCGTCAGCCTCGGCCTCGCCGCCGGGACGATCATGAAGCGGGGCACCCCGAGCAGAAGGAGCGCTGGGGGCTCGACCTGCTCACCATGGAGAAGGTCGGCGCGTGGGCCATCACCGAGCCCAACTCGGGGTCCGACGCGTTCGGCGGCATGCAGGCGACCGCGAGGAAGGCCGGCGACGAGTACGTGGTGAACGGCTCCAAGACGTTCATCACCAACGGGCCGTACGCCGACACGATCGTCTTCTACTGCAAGCTGGACGACGGCTCCGACCCGCGCGACCGCGAGATCCTCACGTTCGTGCTCGACCGCGGGATGCCGGGGCTGGAGCAGAGCAGGCCGCTGCGCAAGATGGGCCTGCACTCCTCCCCCACCGGCGAGCTGTTCCTGAACGACGTGCGCGTCGGCCCCGACCGGCTGCTCAGCGGCGGGTCGGGCGGCGGCCGCGAGTCGGCCAAGCAGAACTTCGTGACCGAGCGCGCCGGCGTCGCCGCGATGGCGCTCGGCGTCATCGAGGAGTGCCTGAGGCTGTCGGTCGAGTACGCCAAGGCGCGCGAGCTGTGGGGCCAGCGGATCGGCGACTTCCAGCTCATCCAGCTCAAGCTCGCCAAGATGGAGGTCGCCCGCCTGAACGTGCAGAACCTCGTGTTCCGGCACGTGGAGATGCAGCGGACCGGCCGCACCCCGACGCTGGCGGAGGCGTCGGCGATGAAGCTGTACGCCGCGCAGGCCGCGAACGAGGTCGCGATGGAGGCCGTCCAGCTCTTCGGCGGGAACGGCTACATGAGCGAGTACCGTGTGGAGCAGCTCGCGCGCGACGCCAAGTCGTTCCAGATCTACGCCGGCACCGACGAGATCCAGGTGACCCACATCGCCCGCGACCTGCTGTCCCGCTGATCCGCGAAGGGCCCGCGGCGGCCGGTGAACCGGCCCCGAACTTCCGGTGACCGGGCGGCGTCGAACGTAGGCGGGGGGCGGGTGCGCGCGCCCGTCCTCCGCTCGGGGTCCTTCTGGACAGGCGACGACAGGATCTGGATACTCACAGCTATGGACGGTCAGCCCTCATATCCGGTGAGAGCGTCCGACATGGAGCGGGACCGGGCCCTGCGCGTCCTCAGCGACAGGGTCGCCGAGGGCCGGATGTCGAACGAGACGTTCGAGCGGCGCGTCGACCAGGTGCTGCGCGCCAAGAGCCAGGCCGAGCTCGCCGACATCGTGCACGACCTCCCGCCCGCCAGCCGCGTCGTCAACCGGCTGACCGGCATCATCTCCTCGGTGTCGCAGGTGACCGCGCGCATCGAGGCCGCCTGGCGCGCGCCGCGGCTGCCGCGGTTCGTGCTCCCGCCGGCCGGGCTGGCGCGGATCGTCGTCGGCCGCGCCCCCGGCTGCCAGTTCATCCTCACCGACCTCACCGTCTCGCGGTTCCACGCGGAGATCTACCAGGCCGGCGAGGGCTGGATGATCTCCGACCTCGGCTCGATGAACGGCACCCGCGTGAACGGCTGGCGGCTCACCGGCCCCGCCCGCGTCCGCCCCGGCGACGAGGTCGGCTTCGGCAACTCCAGCTTCATCGTCGCCGCCCCCTGAACCGCGGCCGTTCCCGCCTGACGTTCCGCCTGCCGCCCCGTCCGACGTTCCGCCGTGCTCGCCGCGCGCGGGGGTGACGGGCTCGGGGCGGCCGGTCCCGGCCAGCCGCGGACCCTTGACGCGTTCGTTAGGGCTCTTTACTTTCACCTCCAAGTTAGGAAACTTTCTTAACTCAGGAGGGAGACCGCGCCCGTGGCGACGCCCACCCCCGGGACCCCCAGCATGCTGCGGGCCATCAACGACCGCGCCGCCCTGGAGGCCCTGCTGGCCGAGGGGCCGCTGACCCGCCCGCGGCTGTCGGACCTGACCGGGATCTCCAAGCCCACCGCCTCGCAGCTGCTGGCCCGGCTGGTCGAGGCCGGACTGGTCGTCCAGGACGGCGTGCGGGAGGGCTCCCGGGCCGGACCGCCGAGCTGTACCGGATCAACGGCGCCGCCGCGCACGTCGCCGGGGTGGACGTGACGCCCGCGCGGATCCGCGTCGCCGTCGCCGACCTCGCCGGGACGACCGTCGCCGAGCACACGCTGCCGACGCCGGAGCGGACGGGCGTCGACATCGTCGCCCGGACGGGCGCCGCGCTGGACGGCGCGGCGGAGGCGGCCGGGCTCGCGCGGGCGAGGCTGCGCCGCGCGGTGATCGGCATCCAGGGCGCGGTCGACCCGGGCACGGGGAGGCTCGGGTACGCGGCGCACATCCCCGGCTGGCACGTGCCGGACGTCGCGGGGACGCTGTCGGAGGGCCTCGGCGTCCGGGTCCGCATCGAGAACGACGTGAACCTGTCCGCGCTCGCCGAGCAGGCCGGCGGGAGGCGGCCGGCGTCCGCGACTTCGTGCTGCTGTGGGTCGCCGACGGCGTCGGCATGGCCGTGGTGCTGAACGGGGCGCTGCACCGCGGCGCAACCGGGGGCGCGGGCGAGATCGGCTACATGCCCGCGGTCGGCGCGCCGCTGATGCGCGACGTCCGGCGCACGCACACCGGCGGCGTGCACAGCCTGACCGGCGGCGCGGCGGTGCTGCGGCTGATGCGCGAGCACGGGTACCGGGGCCGCGACGCCGCCTCCGCCCTCGCCCGCGCCGCCGCGGACGCCGAGGCGGAGGACGGCGCGGCCCGTCCCGACGCACGGCACGCCGGCGCGCGGCACGCGGGAGGGCCGCGCGAGACAGGGCCGCACGGGCACGGCGAGGACGGCGGCGCGGGGCGCGGCGGGGAGGCGCTGCGGGAGCTCGCGACACGGCTCGGGGCGACGCTCGCCACCGTCGTCGCCGTGATCGACCCGGCGCTCGTCGTGCTCACCGGCGACGTGCTGCGCGCGGGCGGCGAGCCGCTGCGCGCCCGGGTCGAGCGGCAGCTCCACTCGCTGTCCATCCCGCGCCCCGCGGTGCGGCTCAGCTCCGTACGGGGCAACCCGGTGCTGGCCGGGGCGCTCCAGCAAGCACTGCGAGAGACCCGCGACGAGGTCTTCTCCACCGCCTGACCCGTTCACCCCCCTCCCCGAAGGAGAACCGGAGTGCGCACCACCACACCGCGCCGGATCGCGGCGGCCATCGCCGCCGCGGCGCTCGGCCTCACGTCAGCCTGCACGGCGGGCGGCGGCGGTTCCGACGACGGCGGCCCGAAGGCCGAAGACAAGCAGACGATCCAGGTGTGGCACGGCTGGAGCGCCGACCACGAGGTGAAGGGGTTCGAGGACGCCGTCAACGGCTTCCGCAAACTGCACCCCAACATCACCGTGAAGGTCACCGGCAACCAGACCGACGACCAGATCACCAACGCGATCCGGGGCGGCACGCCGCCCGACGTCGTCGCCTCGTTCACCACCGACAACCTCGGGCAGTTCTGCCAGAGCGGCGCGTGGCAGGAGCTGACGCCGCGGCTGAAGAAGTCCGGGGTGGACCTGAACATCTTCCCGAAGGCCGTCCAGGACTACACGCAGTTCCGCGGCAAGCGGTGCGCGCTGCCGCTGCTCGCCGACGCGTACGGGCTGTACTTCAACAAGAAGCTGATGAAGGGCAACGCGCCGCCGAAGACGATGAGCGAGCTCGCGGCGCTCGCCAAGAAGCTCACGGTGCGCGACCGGGACGGGAGGATCAAGGTCGCCGGGTTCATGCCGTCGGTGCAGTACTACGAGCACACCCCGCAGCACATCGCGACGAGCTTCGGCGTCAAGTGGCTCGGCGCCGACGGCAAGGCCAACTTCTCCCGCGACCCGGCGTTCACCGAGTACCTGAAGTGGGAGAAGGACCTGCTCGACTGGTACGGCTACGACGAGGCCAAGCGGTTCATGCGGACGATGGGCCAGGAGTTCGAGGCGTCCAACCCGTTCCAGAAGGGCAAGGTCGCCATGGCCGTGGACGGCGAGTGGCGCACCAAGTTCATCGAGAAGGAGGCGCCCGGCCTGGACTACGGGACCGCGCCGCCGCCCGTCTCCGACGCCCGCGCCGCGCAGTACGGCGGCGGGTTCACGCTCGGCACGATCATGGGCATCCCGCGCGGCTCCAAGCACGCCGACGCGGCCTGGGAGTTCGTCCGCTACCTGACGACCGACACCGGCTCGCTCGTCACGCTCGCCAACGCGCTCGGCAACGTCCCGAGCACGCTCCAGGCGCTGTCGTCGCCGGACCTGCGGCTGCCCGCCCAGTTCGGCACGTTCCTCAACGTCTTCAAGCACCCGGGGACGACCACCAGCCCGTCCAGCCCGAACGGCGGCGACTACCTCGTCCAGCTCCAGAAGTTCGTGCAGGACGAGTGGGAGCCCGGCAAGGCGCAGGACCCGGCGCGGGCGCTGAAGGCGCTCGACGAGAAGGTCGACAAGGCGCTGAAGCTGGCGGGCGGCTGAGGTGACGGGCCTGGCTGCCTGGACCGCGGCCGGCCGGGAACGGCGCCGCGGGGAGCGCGGCGACGGCGGGCCCGGCGGCGGACCCGGCGCGCGCGGCGGGTGGAGCGCGATCGGGGCGCGGGCGCGCCGCCGGCGGCGGCTGCGCGTGCTGGCCTTCCTGTCGCCGTGGCTGATCGGCTTCGCGATGTTCTTCGGGTACCCGCTGCTGGCCACGGTGTACTTCTCGTTCACCCGGTACGACCTGTTCAACCTGGAGTACGTCGGGCTCACCAACTACCGGTTCCTGTTCCAGGACGAGGACGCCTGGCACGCGATGCGCAACACGCTGTGGCTGGTCGCGGTGACGGTGCCGCTGCGGGTGCTGTTCGGGCTCGGCATCGCGCAGCTCCTCACCCACCTGAAGCGCGGCGGCGCGGTGTTCCGGTCGGTGTTCTACCTGCCGTACCTGGTGCCGCCGGTGTCGGCGACGGTCGCGTTCGTGTTCGTGCTGAACCCGGGGACCGGCCCCGTCGAGCACCTCGCCGACATGGTCGGCCTGCCGATGCCCGACTGGTTCAACGAGCCGGAGTGGAGCAAGCCGGGCCTCGCGCTGCTCGGGCTGTGGGCGGTCGGCGACGTGATGATCATCCTGCTGGCCGCCGTCCTGGACGTCCCGAAGCACCTCTACGAGGCCGCCGAGATCGACGGCGCGAACGGGTGGCAGCGGTTCCGGCACATCACGCTGCCGACGATCTCGCCCGTGCTGGCGTTCGCGGCGGTCACGGGCGTCATCCAGACCCTCCAGTACTTCACGCAGGCGATGGTGGCGGGGAAGGTCGCGGCGGGCCAGAGCGACCAGCCGGGGACGCAGACCGTCCCCGGCTACCCGGGCGGGTCCACGCTGACGTTCCCGCAGTGGCTGTACGACGAGGGGTTCCGGCAGTTCAACATGGGTTACGCGTGCGTGCTGGCGCTGGTGATGTTCGGCGTCGCGATGCTGTTCACGCTGGTGCTGCTGCGGCAGTTCCGCGCGTTCACCGACGGGGAGGCGTCATGAGCCTGCTCACCGCCGACCGCCGCGCCGCCGGGGCCGGGCGCGCGAAGGGGCCCGCGGGCCGTCCGCGCGCCGCCACCGGACGCCGCGCGCTGATCTGGTTCGGCACGCACGCCGTCGCGATCGCGCTGGCGATCATGTTCATGGCGCCGCTGCTGTTCATGTTCCTCACCGCCGTGATGTCGGACGAGCAGACGCTCAGCGGCGACCTGTGGCCGACGTCCTGGCACTGGGGCAACTTCGCCGAGGTGCTGAGCGGCGACATGCTGCGCTGGCTCGGCAACAGCCTGCTGTACGCGGTGCTCGGCACGGTGTTCATGCTGGTGTCGAGCGTGCCGGTCGCGTACGCGCTGGCGCGCTTCAGGTTCCGCGGGCGCAAGGTCGCGTTCGTGCTGGTCATCACGGCGATGATGCTGCCGCCGCAGATCACGGTCGTGCCGCTGTACATCGTGTGGGCCCGGTTCGAGCTGACCGGGACGCTGTGGCCGCTGATCCTGCCGCTGCTGTTCGGCGACGCGTTCTCGATCTTCCTGCTGCGGCAGTTCCTGGTGACGATCCCGCGCGACTACGCCGACGCCGCCCGGGTGGACGGCTGCGGCGAGTTCACGACCATGGTGCGGGTGATCCTGCCGATGGCGCGGCCGGCGCTCGCCGCCGTCGCGCTGTTCCAGTTCTTCTTCTGCTGGAACGACTACTACGGGCCGCTGGTGTACGCCAAGCCGGACTCCTGGCCCCTCGCCGTCGGCATCGCCACGTTCCGCGCGGCGCACAACGTCGAGTGGAACCTGACGATGGCCGCGACGCTCCTCACCGTGCTACCGGTGATCATCGTGTTCCTCCTCGCCCAGCGCGCGTTCGTGCGGGGCGTCACACTGACGGGAGTGAAGGGTTGAAGCTGGTCGTCGTCGGGGGTGGCTCGACCTACACCCCGGAGCTGGTGGACGGGCTGGCCCGCATGCGCGCCGCGCTGCCGGTCGCCGAGCTGGTGCTGGCCGACCCGGACCGGGAGCGGCTCGCGCTCGTCGGCGGCCTCGCCGCGCGGATGCTCGCGCGGGCGGGCCATCCCGGCGCGGTCCGCACGACCACCCGGCTGGACGAGGCGCTCGACGGCGCCGCGGTCGTCCTGCTCCAGCTCAGGGTCGGCGGGCAGGCCGCCCGGCACGTCGACGAGACGCTGCCGCTCGCGTGCGGATGCGTCGGCCAGGAGACGACGGGCGCGGGCGGGCTCGCCAAGGCGCTGCGGACCGTCCCGGTCGTGCTGGACATCGCCGAACGCGTCGCCGCCCGCGCGCCGGACGCGTGGATCGTGGACTTCACCAACCCGGTCGGGATCGTCACGCGCGCGCTGCTGGACGCCGGGCACCGCGCCGCCGGGCTGTGCAACGTCGCGATCGGCGTGCAGCGGAGGACGGCCGCGCTGCTGGGCGTCCCGCCGGAGCGGGTGCGGCTCGGGCACGCGGGCCTCAACCACCTGACCTGGGTCCGCTCGGTGCACTTGGACGGCGAGGACGGCGAGGACGGCGGCGGGCGCGACGCGGGCGGGGACGTGCTGCCGCGGCTGCTGGCCGAGCATCCCGACGAGCTGGCCGCGTCGGCGTCGCTGCCCGCCTCGTTCCTGCGCAGGCTGGGCGCCGTCCCGTCCTACTACCTGCACTACTTCTACGAGCACGACCGGGTCGTGGAGGAGCTGCGCGGGTCGCGGTCGCGGGCCGAGCAGGTCGCCGACCTCGAACGGGACCTGCTCGCCGCGTACGCCGACCCGGCCCTGGACACCAAGCCGGAACGGCTCTCCGAACGCGGCGGCGCGTACTACTCCGAGGCCGCCGTCCAGCTCGTCGCCTCGCTGCTCGGCGGCACCGGCGACACCCAGGTCGTCAACGTCCGCAACGGGGGCACGTTCCCGTTCCTCGCGCCGGAGGCCGTCATCGAGGTCCCGGCCCGGATCACCTCCTCCGGGCCCGTCCCCCTGCCCGTACCGCCGATGGAGCCGCTGTACGCGGGCCTGATCGCGCACGTGTCGGCGTACGAGGAGCTGGCCCTGGACGCGGCGCTGCGCGGCGGCGTCGACCGGGTCGCCAAGGCGCTGCTCGCGCACCCGCTCGTCGGGCAGCTCGACGTCGCCGACCGGCTCGCCCGCGACCTGGTCGCCGCCAACCGCGACCACCTCCCCTGGGCCGCCTGATGGACGTGCTGCTCGCCGCCGACGGCGGCAACAGCAAGACCGACGTGGCCGTCCTCGCGGCGGACGGGACGGTGCTCACGACCGCGCGCGGCGACGGGTTCCGCCCCCAGACGGTCGGCGAGGACGCCGCGCTCGACGGCCTCGCGGGCCTGCTCGACGCGGCCCTGGCGGACGCGGGCGCGCCCGCGTCCGCCGTCGCGCACCTCGCCGCCTACCTCGCCAACGTCGACCTGCCCGACGAGGAGGAGCGCCTGGAGAAGGCGCTCCTCACGCGCGGCGCCGCCCCCACCGTCACCGCGGGGAACGACACGTTCGCCCTGCTCCGCAGCGCCGCGACGGAGGGCTGGGGCGTCGCGGTCGTGTGCGGCGCGGGCATCAACTGCGCGGGCGTCGGACCCGACGGCCGCGTCGCGCGGTTCCCCTCCCTCGGCCCGCTGACCGGCGACTGGGGCGGGGGCGGCGAGCTCGGCCGCGCCGCGCTGTGGCACGGGGTCCGCGCCGAGGACGGCCGCGGCCCGCATACCGCCCTCGCGGCGGCGGTGGCGCGGCACTTCGGCGTGGACCGTGCCATCGACGCGGGCCTCGGCATCCACCGCGGCGAGTTCGACGCCGACCGGCTGCTCGGGCTCGCCCCGGCCGTCCTCGCGGCGGCGGCCGGCGGGGACCCGGTCGCGCTCCGCCTCGTCCACCGGCAGGCCGAGGAGGTGGAGCTCCTCGGAACGGTCGCCCTCCGCCGCCTGGACCTCCTGGACGTCCCGGCGGACGTCGTGCTCGGCGGAGGGGTCCTCGCCGCCCGCCATCCCGTCCTCATGGACGCCGTCCGGGAGCGCTACGCCCGTACGGCCCCGAGGGCCCGCCTGGTCGTCCCCGACGAGCCCCCGCTCCTCGGCGCCGCGCTCCTCGCCCTCGACCACCGGGACTCCCCGCCGGACGCCTACGCGCGCCTCCGCGCCACGTTCCCCCGCCGCCGCTGACCGGAAAGAGCCGCCCCTCCCCCGCGCGGACCTCCCTCCGCGACGCGACCGGAGGGCCTCAGACCGTTCCCGCGCGGTAGATGACGAACGAGACCGCGATGTACTGGAGCACGTACGCGGCGACGGTCAGCGCGTGGAACACCTCGTGGAACCCGAACCAGCGCGGCGACGGGTCGGGCCGCCTCAGCCCGTACACGAGCCCGCCGAGGCTGTAGAGCACGCCGCCGAGCGCCGCGAGCACGGCGACGGTGACGCTCGTCCCCCTGATGAACTGCGGGACGAAGAACGCCGCGACCCAGCCGAGCCCGATGTAGAGGGCCGTGTAGAGCCAGCGCGGCGCCCGGATCCACAGCACCCGGAACAGCACGCCCGCGACGGCCCCCGACCACACGACCGACAGCACGAGCGCCCGCGCCGCGCCGTCCAGGATCAGGTAGGCGAACGGCGTGTAGGTGCCCGCGATGATGAGGTAGATGTTGGCGTGGTCGAAGCGGCGCAGCCGGTCCGACACCCGCTGCGACCACCGGCCGCGGTGGTAGGCCGCCGACACGCCGAACAGCATCGCCGACGTCAGCGCGTACACCATCGCGCACAGCCGCGCGGCGAGCGTCGGCCCGAGCGCGACCAGCACCATGCCCGCGACCAGCGCGAGCGGGAACGCCCCGGCGTGCAGCCAGCCGCGCAGCTCCGGCTTGACGGCCTGCGCGAGTTCCACCGGTCGCCGCACCGGCACCTCCTCCGCTCCGAGCGCCGCGCCCGCGCGCGGCGGATCCGAACAGGAATCCGACCAGGCCAGCGTAACGGGCTCCGACCTCGGAAGACGTCCCTCCCGCGACGGCGCGCGAAGGCGAGCGGGGTCGGACGCCTCAAGGCGCGGGCCTTGACGTTGTAAGGTGCGGCCGGGCAGGGGGATAGGGTCGGACATCCGACGATGACGAGGAGGAGCCGCCGTGCTCATCGGGTTCGCCGTGCCGGTGTCGGGGGCGTGGGCCACCCCGGCCAACCAGGTGCTGATCGCCCAGCGCGCCGAGGAACTCGGCTACCACTCGCTGTGGACGCTGCAACGCCTGCTCAACCCGGCCGACACCACCGACACGACGTACCGCAACGTGGCCGACCCGCTGATCACCCTGGCCTACCTCGCCGGGTACACCCAGCAGGTCCGGCTCGGCGTGGCCATCGTCAACGTCCCGTTCACCACCCCGCCGATGCTCGCCAAGCAGGCCGCGACGCTCGACCACGTGACCGGCGGGCGGCTCGACCTCGGGCTCGGCCTCGGCTGGATGCCCGCCGAGTTCGCCGCGTCGGGCGTCCCGATGGAGCGCCGGGGCGCGCGCGCCGAGGAGTTCGTCGCGGCGCTGCGCTCGCTGTGGGCCGAGGAGGTCAGCGAGTTCCACGGCGAGTTCTACGACTTCCCGCCCGTCATGCTCGACCCGAAGCCGCTCCAGCACCCCGAGCCGCCGATCCTGATGGGCGGCACGTCGGAGGCGGCGCTGCGGCGCGCCGGGCGGCTGTCGGCGGGCTGGGTCAGCTCCAGCCGCGCCGAGCTCGCCGAGATCGGCCGGTCGATCGACATCGTCCGCGAGGCCGCCGACAAGGCCGGGCGCGACTCGTCCGCGCTGCGGTTCGTGTGCCGGGGCGCGGTGCGGATCCGCACCGAGGACGACGCTCCCCCGGCCGCCGGCGGCGCGGGCCGGCGGCCCCTGACCGGGACCTACGAGCAGATCCGGTCCGACTTCGACGCGCTGGAGGAGCAGGGCGTGACCGAGCTGTTCGTCGACCTCAACTTCGACCCCGAGCTCACCGGCCCGGACGCCGACCCGTGGGACTCGATGTACATCGCGCGCGAGGCCCTGGAGGCGTTCGCGCCGCCGCGCCTCCAGCCCTGACCCGCGCGCCCGGTCCCGACCCGGGCCCTCCGGTCCCGACCGGGGCCGTCCGGGCCTGACCCGGGCCCTCCGGTCCTGGTCTGCGCCGCCGCCGCTCCGGCCGTCCCCGCCCGCGGGGGCGGTCAGAGGGTGGGGCCGCGGCCCTCCCACGGGGTGCTGAGGACGACCGTCGTGCGGGTCGCGACGTTCGCCGCGGCCCGGATCCGCTGGAGGAGGTCCTCCAGCTCGTTCGGCGAGGCCACCCGCACCTTGAGGATGTAGCTCTCGTCTCCGGCGACCGAGTGGCACGCCTCGATCGCGGTGAGGTGGGCGAGCCGGTCGGGGGCGTCGTCGGGCGCGGACGGGTCGATCGGCTTGATCGACACGAACGCGGTGAGCGGCAGGCCGACCTCCTCGTGGTCGAGCAGGGCGGTGAACCCCTTGATGACCCCGCGCTTCTGAAGCCGCCGCACGCGCTGGTGCACGGCCGACACCGACAGGCCCGTCTCCTTGGCCAGATCGGTGAAGCTCATACGCCCGTCGCCCGCGAGCAGCGCAAGGATCTGGCGATCGATCTCCTCCACCCCGGAAATCTAGCGCGCCCGGGGCACCGGTGCCGACCCCCGCGCCATCACGGTCCGGCCCGGCCACCGCCGCGCACCCCGCGCGCCGACGCGCGGGCCGACGCGCGGGCCGTCCGGGGCGGCCCGCAGCTCCCCCGGACGATGAGCTCGGTGGGCAGCAGCACCGGGCGGCCCCTCCCCCGGCGGCTGCGGTCGCGCAGCAGCATCTCGCACGCCCGGTAGCCCATGTCGCGGGCGGGACGCGCGACGGCGGTGAGCGGCGGGTCGCACAGCTCGGCCCACGCCACGTCGTCCACCATGCCGATCGACACGTCCGCGGGGACGCGCAGGTCGAGCTCGCGCGAGACGAGCACGGCGGCCTCGCCGTGCAGGTGCCCGGCGGCCAGGAGCGCGGTCGCGTCGGCGCGGCGCTGGAGCAGCCCCGCGGCGGCGGCGTACGCGCTGTCGCGGGAGGGCCGGGACGTGACGACGAGGTCCTCGTCCGCCGGGACGCCCAGTTCGTCCAGGGCGGCCCGGAACGCCCGCTCCCGGGTGCCGGGCGCCCCGCCGGGCGCGGCGGCGCCGAGGAAGCCGATGCGGCGGTGCCCGAGCCCGACGAGGTACTCGGCGAGGGCGCGGACGCCCGCGCCGTCGTCGGCGAGCACCGACGGGATCTCCGGCAGCGCCGGCAGGACGCGGTCGGCGAACACCACGCTGGCCCCGACCCCCGCGAGGGCCCGCCACGCGGCGGCCTCCCCGGCGGGGACGGCGATGATGCCGTCGACGCGCTGCTCGGCGAGCCGGTCGACGATCTCGGCCTCGCGGGCCGGGTCGCCGTGCGCGGCGTCCACGATGACGTGCTCGCCGAGGCTGCGCGCGCAGGCGAGCACCCCGGCGGCCAGCTCGGCGCAGAACGGGTCGGCGACGTCCGGGACGACCAGCCCGATCCCGCCGCTGCGCCGCAGCTTCAGGCCGCGCCCGAGCGCGCTCGGGCGGTAGTCCAGGGCGCTCGCGGCGGCGAGCACGCGCTCGCGGGTCTCCGCGCCGACCGGCCCGCCTCCGGTGAACACGCGCGACACCGTGGCGATGCCGACGCCCGCCGCCGCCGCGACGTCCTTGATCGTCGCCGTCCGCCGTTCCGCCGCCACGCTCCGCCTCCGTCCGCCGCCGTGACCAGGGATCCGGGTCATCTTCTCATGAACGACCTTTCTCTGGAAACGTTTCCATATTGTTTAATCCACGCATTGCGACATATGCCCTGCTCGGCAGGGTTCACGGGAAACGTTTCCATCGTTTCCGGCGAGAGGGGACCTGATGGCCAAGATCGTGCTGGACGGCGTGGACAAGGTGTACTCGGGCGGCGTCAAGGCCGTGGACGGCCTGGACCTGGAGATCCGGGACGGCGAGTTCATGGTGCTGGTCGGCCCGTCCGGCTGCGGCAAGTCCACCGCGCTGCGGATGATCGCGGGGCTGGAGGAGATCAGCGGCGGCAAGATCGCCATCGGCGACCGGGTGGTCAACGACCTGGCGCCGAAGGACCGCGACATCGCGATGGTCTTCCAGAACTACGCCCTCTACCCGCACATGACCGTCGAGCAGAACCTCGCGTTCGGGCTGAAGCTGCGCGGCACGCCGAAGGCGGAGATCAAGGAGAAGGTCCGCGAGGCCGCCAAGATGCTCGGGCTCGACCAGTTCCTGTCCCGCAAGCCGGCGGCGCTGTCCGGCGGCCAGCGCCAGCGCGTGGCGATGGGGCGCGCGATCGTCCGCGAGCCGCAGGCGTTCCTGATGGACGAGCCGCTGTCCAACCTCGACGCCAAGCTGCGCGTGTCGATGCGCGCCTCGCTCAGCCAGCTCCACGAGCGGCTCGGCGTCACCACCGTGTACGTCACCCACGACCAGGTCGAGGCGATGACGCTCGGGTCGCGGGTGTGCGTGCTGCGCGAGGGCAGGCTCCAGCAGGTCGACACGCCGCAGCGGCTGTTCGACAACCCGGTCAACCTGTTCGTGGCCGGCTTCATCGGCTCGCCCGCGATGAACTTCGTGACCGCCGAGCTGGCCCGCGGCGACGGCGGCGCGCACGTCGCGTTCGCCGGCTACACCCTGCCGGTGCCGGACGAGGTGATCGAGGCCAAGCCGGGCCTGGACGGCTGGATCGGCAAGAAGCTCATCCTCGGCGTCCGCCCCTCGGACTTCGAGGACGCCGCGCACGCCAAGCCCGAGTGGGCGCCGATGCGGGCCAAGAGCAGCGTCACCGAGGAGCTGGGCAGCGAGATCAACGTGATCTTCACGATCGACGCGCCGCCGGTCGAGCACAAGGACACCGCCGACCTCGCCGAGGACGCGGCCGAGGGCGAGAGCGACATGGCGATCCCGCTGATCGAGAACAAGGCGCTGTGGACGGCGCGGGTCAACTCCCGCTCGCACGTGCGGCCGGGGCAGGAGATCGACCTCGCCGTCGACACCCGCCGCCTGCACTTCTTCGACCCGTCCAGCGGCCTGGCGATCGGCCACGCCGCCGCGCCGGCCGCGGAGGACGCCCGGGCGGACGAGCCGGCGGCGAAGAAGGCGCTGTAGCCGGAGCCGCTCCGCCGGTACGCCGGGTCCCGCCGGTCACTCTGCGTACACGTTGCCCACAGGTCCGTCCCCAGGCTGTGGGTAACGTGACGCTGAGTGACCGGGCGGCGGTGCGCCGGTCCGCTACTTGACCGAGCCCGCGAGCACGCCCTGCACGAAGTAGCGCTGGAAGGCGAAGAACACCGCCAGCGGGACGATCAGCGACAGGAACGCGCCGGGCGCCAGGATGTCGATGTTGCCGGTGAACTGCCGCATCTGCGACTGGAGCCACTTGGTCATCGGCTGCGAGCCGGTGTCGGCGAACACCAGCGCGACGAGCAGGTCGTTCCACACCCACAGGAACTGGAAGATCCCGAGCGACGCGATCGCGGGCCCACCGAGCGGGAAGATCACCCGGCGGAAGATCGTCCACTCGGACCCGCCGTCCATCCGCGCCGCCTCCAGCAGGTCGCGCGGGATCGCGGCGAAGAAGTTGCGCAGCAGGAAGATGGCGAACGGCAGCCCGAACGCGACATGGAACAGCACCACGCCGGTGACCGAGCCGAACATCGTGAACCCGCCGAAGTCGATCTTCCCGTACAGCTTGGCGACGGGGATCAGCGCGACCTGGACCGGGACGACCAGCAGCGCGACCACGAGCAGGAACAGCCAGTCGCGGCCGGGGAACTCCAGCCACGCGAACGCGTACGCCGCCAGCGAGGCGATCGCGACGACGAGGACGGTCGCGGGCACCGTGATGAGCACGGTGTTCCAGAACGAGTCGACGAAGTCGGGCTTGTCGAGCAGCCTGGAGTAGGAGTCGAAGGTGAGCTGCGACGGCGCGCCGAACACCTTCCACCAGCCGCTCGCGTTGTTGTCCTCGTTGGACCGCAGCGAGGCCATGAGCAGCCCGAACGTCGGCACCAGCCAGAACAGCGCGACGACGGCGAGCAGCGCCTGCGCGGCGCCGCCGCCGAGGCGTCCGACGATCCGCGCGCCGATCCCGCGGCGCGGCGCGCCCGACGCCCCGTTCGCCCCGCTCGCCTTGTCCTCGGCTCCGGCGGCGGTCGGGCTCGTCCCGCCCGTCCCGCCGCCGGCCGGGCCGTCCGCTGTGCCCGCGGTACTCATGCGCGCTCCTGCCGCAGTCGCCGGATGTTGAACAGCATGGCCGGGACGACCAGCAGGAACAGCAGCACGGAGATCGCGCTGCCCGCCCCGGGTCGTTGCCCCCGCCGAACGACTCGGTCCACATCTGCAACGCCAGCACGCTGGCGTTCGGATCGCCGCCGCCGATGATGAACACCAGGTCGAACACCTTCAGCACGTTGATGACGAGCGTCACCAGGACCACGACGAGGACGGGCGCGAGCAGCGGGATCGTGACGCGCCGGAACACCTGCCACTCCGTCGCGCCGTCCACCCGCGCGGCCTCCAGCGCGTCGCGCGGGATCGCGGCGAGCCCGGCGGCGATCAGCACCATCGCGAACCCGGACCACACCCACAGGTACGACACGATGATCGCGGGCGTGATGAGCGTGCCGCCGAGCCACTCCGCCCCGCCGTACGCGGCGGTGAAGTTGTCCTTCGGCAACCGGACCGTGACGGGGCCCGGCACCTTCTTGAGCCGGAACGTCCCGTCGGACGCGGTGGTGGCCTTGGCCACGACCTTGCCGTCCTTGACCGCCTCGACGCGGACGCCGGGGAGCGCGGACTCGCCGGCGTTCGGCGCGTTGGGCGCGCCGCCCCCGCCCTTGGTGAAGTCGAACCAGACCGCGCCGTTCACCTCGCCCGGACGGGCGGCGGGCGGCTTCACCGCGGGCCCGGCGCCCTTCGGCAGGTCCTCGGGCTTGACGCGCAGCAGCGGGAGCAGCGCGGTCTGCCCCGGGCCGACGGCGGCGGTGGTGACGACCGCGCCGCCGTCCGCCCTGACCGGCTGGTTCGAGCCCGCGCGCGGCCCGGCCCCCGGGTACGCCTCGCCCGGGGCGAACATGTCGTGCACCGACACCATCACGGCGTTCGCGACGCCCTTGTCGGGGTCCTGCTGGTACACCAGCCGGAAGATCACGCCGGAGGCGAGGAACGAGATCGCCATCGGCATGAACACCACGAGCTTGAACGCCGTCGCCCACCGGACCCGCTCGGTGAGGACGGCGAACAGCAGCCCGACGATCGTCACGACCGTCGGCGCGACCAGGACCCAGACCACGGTGTTGCGGACCGAGACCAGGTTGTCGTGGCCCTTGAAGATCCCGGTGTAGTTGTCGAGCCCCGCGAACGAGTCGCCGGACGCGTCCAGGAGGCTGCGGATCACCGAGTACACGATCGGGTAGACGACCAGGAACCCGAGCAGCACCAGCGCGGGCAGCAGGAACGCCATCGCCAGCCAGGACGGCGGCGCGATCCCGGCCTTGCCGGCCCTGCCCGCCTTGCCGCCCCCGTCGCCGCCACCGCTTCCGCTGTCCGCCGCACCGGGCGCGGGCCGGGGGTCGGGGACCGCGGCGGCGCCGCCCGCCGCGGCGGGCGGCGCCTCCTCGCGCGGTGCCCGGTCCGGCGGAACGTCGTCGTTCGGCGCGCTGTCTGGAGCGTTCATCCAGGGTCCCTTTTGCTCGTGCTCTCCCGGTCCGGACGCTGGGTCAGCCCTTGTACGCCTTGGCCGCCTCGGCCTCCAGCCTCTCCTGCGTGCCCTTCACGTCCGTCGGCTTCTGCACGAAGGTGCGCAGGGCCTCCCACTCGCCCTTGCCGGGCGTCGCGCCGAACGCGGCGGGCGCCAGGTCGGACAGGTCGTAGCGGGCCGCGTCGCCGGACTTCTGGATCTGCGCGGCGAACTGCTTGGCGATCGGGTCGCTGTACGCCTCGGGGCTCACGTTCTTGTTCGGCGTCAGGTAGCCGCCGAGCCCGGCCCAGGTCTTGCCCGCCTCCGGCGAGGCGAAGAACTTCATCAGCTCCTGCGCGCCCTTGCCGTCCTTGAGCGCGACGGCGATGTCGCCGCCGAGCACGGCCGGGTCGGTGGCGCCCGCCTTCGGGAAGGGGAAGACCTTGGCGTCCGCGCCGACCTTGGCCTTGGTGGTGGCGATGTTGGCGGCGGCGAAGTCCCCGCCGTACACCATCGCCGACTTCTGCTGCCCGAACGTCTGGGTGACCGACTCGTCGAACTTGGTCTTGGTGGCGGCCGCGACGCCGCCCGCGATCAGGTCGGGCTTGCCCCAGATCTGCGCCAGGGTGGTGAGGGCCTTGCCGACGGTCGGGTCGGTCCACTTGATCTCGTGCTTGGCGAGCTTGTCGTAGCTGTCCGGCCCGGCCTGCGAGAGGTAGACGTTCTCGAACCAGTCGGTGAGCGTCCAGGAGTCCTGCGGCCCGGCCGCGAGGGTGAACGGCGTGGTGCCGGAGTCCTGGATGGTGCCCGCGGCCTTCACCAGGTCGTCGAACGTCGCCGGGGCTGCACGCCCGCGTCCTCGAACGCCTTCGTCCGGTACCACAGGATGGACTTGTAGGCGGCCTTGGTCATCACGCCGTACGTCTGGCCCTTGGCGGAGCCGAGGTCCTTCCAGTACGGCGCGAAGTTCTTGTCGACCTCGGCGACGACGTCGGCGGACAGCGGCTTCAGGCTCCCCTTCGCCGCGTACTGCTGCATCAGGCCCGGCTGCGGCAGGATCGCGACGTCCGGCGGGTTCTTCGCCGAGATGCGCGGGCCGAGGTAGGCGTCGGTGTTCTCGCCGGTGGACGCGTACTGCACGGTCGCGCCCGTCTTGGCCTCGAACGCCTTGAGGACCTTGCGGAAGTTGGCCTCCTCGGGCCGGTCCACTTGGCGGCGACCTCGATCTTGACGCCCTTGAGCGCGGTGCCGCCCTCGGGCTTGTCGTCGCCCTTGTCGTCGTCCCCGCCGCCGCACGCGGCGGCGGACGCGAGCAGGCCCGCCGCGACGACGGCGCTCGCCACCCGCCGGTTCATCCTGACCCTCATGCCGAATCCTCCTTGGGCGAACCGGCGGCCGACTCCCAGATCGACGCGCCGGTCTCGATATCGAAGAAGTGCAGGCGCCCGGTGTCGACGTGGATCGTCACCGGGTCGCCGACCTTCACGCGGGTGCGCGGGCTGAACCGCGCGACCAGGTCGGTGCGGGGCGCCTCCAGGCGCCCCAGCACGTCGGTCCCCGCGTCGCGGGCGAGCTCCTTGGTGTCCTCGGTGACGACCTGGGCCGCCTCGACCGCGAAGTGCACCAGGACGTCCGAGCCCATCGCCTCCACCAGGTCGGCGGTGGACGTCAGGGAGGCCAGGTCATGGGTCTCGACCAGCTCGGCGTCCTCCATGTCCTCGGGGCGGACGCCGACGACGACGTCGCTCCCGAGGCGCGCGGCCAGGGCGGGCCGCGCGGCCATGAGCTCGCCCGGCAGGGCGAGGGTCTGGCCGCCGATCTCCAGCAGCGGGTTGTCCGCGTCGCCGGTCAGCGTCCCCTGGATCAGGTTCATGGCGGGCGAGCCGATGAAGCCGGCCACGAACAGGTTCGCCGGCCGGTCGTAGAGCTCCTGCGGCGGCGCGACCTGCTGGAGCTCGCCCTTCTTCATCACCGCGACCCGGTCGCCGAGCGTCATCGCCTCGGTCTGGTCGTGGGTGACGTAGATCGTGGTGACGCCGAGGTCGCGCTGGAGGCGGGCGATCTCGGCGCGCATCTGGACGCGGAGCTTGGCGTCGAGGTTGGACAGCGGCTCGTCCATCAGGAACGCCTGCGGCTCGCGGACGATCGCGCGCCCCATCGCGACCCGCTGCCGCTGCCCGCCCGACAGGTTGCGGGGCTTGCGGGACAGGTGCTCGGTGAGGCCGAGGATCTCCGCGGCGCGGTCGACCTTCGCCCGGATCTCCGCCTTCGGGAGCTTGCGCAGCGACAGGCCGAAGCCGATGTTGTCGCGCACGGACAGGTGCGGGTAGAGCGCGTAGCTCTGGAAGACCATCGCGACGTCGCGGTCGCGGGAGGGGACGCGGTTGACGGTCCGCTCGCCGATGACCACCTCGCCCTCGGAGATCTCCTCCAGCCCGGCGACCATCCGCAGCGCGGTGGTCTTGCCGCAGCCGGAGGGCCCGACCAGGACGAGGAACTCCCCGTCGGCGATGTCGAGGGACAGGCCGGTCACGGCCCGGGTCCCGTCGGGGTACACCTTCCCGACGCCCTTCAGGGCGACCTCTGCCACGGCGTCTCCTCTTCGTCCGGCACTGCGTTCCGCGCTCCCGCGGGCGCGGGCGCGACGGCTCTCCGGGGACGGCCGGAACGGCCCGGCCACCGGAGCGCAACTCGCTGGTAACCCCGTCGGAACAGTGTCGTACAGGGCCGGACGGCGGCACCGCAACATGAACAGCGTCCGCTGACACGATTGGTGAAGAGATCGTTATATGGAGCGACTTCGGACATGCGGAGGACCCGACCGTAACGCGCCGGAAGGACGGGGCGGCCCGCACGCCGCGGACCGGCCCGGGAACGCGGAGTGGGCGGGAGCGCGCGCCCCCGCCCTCTCCCCCGCCCGCCGCGCGCCGCGCCGCGCCGGGCGTCCCGTTCAGTCGATGAGGACGAGGTCGCGGTCGGTGTTGTTCATGCGCTCCACGCCGTCCTCGGTGCAGACGACGATGTCCTCGATGCGGGCGCCGTGCGGGCCGGGGTAGATGCCCGGCTCGATGGAGAACGCCATGCCGGGCTCCAGCGGCTCGGTGTTGCCCGAGACGATGTAGGGGTCCTCGTGGGTCTCCAGGCCGATGCCGTGCCCGGTCCGGTGGATGAACAGCTCGCCGTACCCGGCGGCGGCGATGACGTCGCGCCCGGCGGCGTCGACGGCCTCGGGCGTGGCGCCGGGGCGGACCGCGTCGCACGACGCCTGCTGCGCCTCCTTCAGCACCGCGTAGTACGCGGCGTAGTCGGCGGGCGGCTCGCCGACGCAGTAGTCGCGGGTCGAGTCGGAGCAGTAGCCGCTCGGCATCGTCCCGCCGATGTCGACGACGACGGGCTCGCCGGGGCGGATCACGCGGTCCGACAGCTCGGCGTGCGGGCTCGCGCCGTTCGGCCCGGACCCGACGATCACGAAGTCGACCAGCGCGTGGCCCTCCTCCAGGATCGCATCGTGGATGTCGCGGCCGACCTCCCGCTCGGTGCGGCCCGCCTTGATCAGCTCGGGGACGCGGCGGTGCACCCGGTCGATCGCCGCCCCCGCCTCGCGCAGCGCGGCGACCTCGGCCGGGCTCTTGCGGACGCGCAGCCCGCGCATCACCGTCCCGGCCGCGACCTGCTCGGCGTCCGGCAGCGCGGCGCGGAACCGCAGCGCCATCACGGCCCACATCCGGTCGGCCACGCCGACCTTCGCGACGCCGCGGGGCAGCCGGCCGGTGGCGAGCGCGAACGGGTCGTCCGTCTCGTCCCACGGCACCATCTCCACGCCGAGGCCGCCCGCGGGCGACTCCCGCGCGGCGGCCAGCTCCAGCCGCGGCACGACGAGGAACGGCTCGTCGTCCGCCGGGACGACCAGGCACGTCAGCCGTTCCAGCGGCAGCGCGTCGTAGCCGGTCACGTACCGCAGGTCGGGCCCGGGCGTCAGGAACACGGCGCCGAGCCCCGCGCGGGCCGTCGCCTCCCTCACCTGCGCGAGCCGCTCGCGCGGATACAACTCCGTTGTCACATCCGTCTCCATCCCAGGTCGCGGCGTCCCGCGCGGCCGTGGCGCGCGCCCGATCGCCGCTTCCTCCTTCCATGCCAGCCGTGGCCTGTCACATTCCGTCAAGTCCCGGCGCGGAGACGTCCGCGCCGGGCATCCCCCAAGGATGGCAAGCCCGCCGGCTCCCCCGCGCCCCGGGCGTCCCGGAGCGCGCGGCGGCGCGGCGGCGCGGGGGCGCGGCGGTCAGGCGTCCACCGGGTGCGCGGTGCGGCGGAGGCGGTCGCGCTGGGCGGCGGTCAGGCGGCCGGGCACGGCGACGGCCTCGTACGCGCCGACCCCGGAGCGCCGGAGCGTCAGCGGGTCGAGGCTCTCGGGGTGGCGCGCGGCGTCCTCCAGCGCCCCGGCGACCCGGTCGGCGGACCAGCCGAGCGCGCCCGCCAGCCGGTCGGCGGTGAGCGGCGCGCGGGCGTGCACGAGCGCGGCCATGACCGTCAGCGCGTCGCCGCCCGCGGCGATCGAGGGACCGCCGGACATGTCCTCGCCGAGGCGCGCGAAGAAGCGGCCCATGCCGTTCAGCCGGGCTCCGGCGGGCGTGGCGGCGCCGAGGATCGCGACCCCGCGCGCGGACGACTCCGCCAACTCCTCGTGCGCGCGGGCGCTCGTCGTCCAGGTGCGATACCACACGTCGTCGTCGATGACGTAGCGTTCGCGCCGCCGGCCGCGCTCGCGCCGCACCAGCTCCAGCTTCTCCAGGTAGCCGACGGCCTTCGACACCGACGCGGGGCTCACCCGCAGGAGCCGGACGAGCTCGGCGGCGGTCAGGGACCCGGAGTCGGCCGTGAACAGCCCGGTGAGCACCCGCGCCGCCATCGGCGGGACTCCCGTGCGGACCATCAGCGCGGCGAACTCCTCGACGTACCGGCGCACCGCCTCGGGTCGCGCCCGTGCGCGCCGAGCGCCGCCGGGCGGACGGCCGGCGGGGCGGACCCGGCGCGGCGGGCGCGGCGCCCGGCCGCCGCGTGGGCGCGGCCGGCCCGGTAGCCGCCGGGGCCGCCGTTGCGGGACACCTCCCGGCTGACGGTGGACGTCGGCCTGCCCAGCCGCCGGGCGATCTCCGCGTAGCCGAGCCCCTCCCGCAGCCCCGCCGCGATCTCGTGCCGGTCGTTCTCCGTCAGCCTGGTCCCCGGCATTCCCGCGCCTCCCCGGTCGCCGAACGGCCCCAGTGTGCTTTCACCGGCAGCGCATTGCAACGACCGCCGGCACGGGCGTTGCATTAACGTTCAGCGCTGTTGCAATTTTTGTTCGAGAATGCCCAGCACAACGGCTTGCGGCGCGCGGATTCACGTTGACCGAATATGAAACGAAACGTAGCCTCCACCATTGTCCGAAGCGGTGCGGCGGAGTTTTCAGGAAAGGGGGGACGATGGCGACGAGCGGTGATGCCGTGCTCGCCGTCGAGGGGCTGCGGATGCGTTACGGGACGACGGACGTCCTGCACGACGTCACGTTCCGGGTGGGCCGGGGCGAGGTGCGGGCGCTGCTCGGGCCGAACGGCGCGGGCAAGAGCACCACGATCGAGATCCTCGAAGGGTTCCGGATGCGGTCGGCGGGACGGGTCGAGGTGCTCGGCGCCGACCCGGCGCACGGCGGCGAGCGGTGGCGGGCGCGGCTCGGCGTCGTCCTCCAGTCGTGGCGCGACCACGGCAAATGGCGGGTGCGCGAGCTGCTGGCGCACCTCGGCCGCTACTACGCGCGCTACTCCACCGAACGGATCCGGCGGCCGTGGGACGCGGACGAGCTGATCGCGGCGGTCGGCCTGTCCGAGCACGCGGGCAGCAAGATCAGGACGCTGTCCGGCGGCCAGCGGCGCCGGCTGGACGTGGCGATCGGCATCGTCGGCCGCCCCGAACTGCTGTTCCTGGACGAGCCCACGGCCGGTTTCGACCCCGAGGCCAGGCACGGCTTCCACGACCTCGTGCGCGGGCTCGCCGCCGAGCAGGACACCACGATCCTGCTGACCACCCACGACCTGGCCGAGGCGGAGAAGCTGGCCGACCGCATCGCGATCCTCAACGGCGGCCGGATCGTCGCGGACGGCACCGCCCCGGAACTCGCCAAGCGGATCACGGGCGAGGACCAGGTGAGCTGGACCGTCGGCGGGCGCCGTTTCGAACAATCGACCCGGGAATCCACGAGATTCGTCCACGGCCTTTTCCAGCGGTACGGCGAATCGCTCGCCGATCTGGAAGTGCGGCGTTCCTCACTGGAGGACACTTATCTCGCGCTCGTCCACCAGGCCGAAGAGGTGCCCCGGTGAGTCCGGCCGCCACCGCCCTCCGGCTGGGCTGGGCGCGCGGGCTGATCGAGACGCGGCAGTCGTTCACCAACGGCGCGGACCTGTGGAGCCACGCCACCTGGCCGGTGCTGATGCTCGCCGTCACGTACTTCACGCGGGACGTGGCGTTCGGGTCCAGCGGGTTCCCGCTCGGCACGCTCGCGCTGCCGAGCATCCTCGGCATGAACGTCGCGTTCGGGATGGTGAGCGTGAGCCAGCACCTCACCGCCGACCGCGAGGACGGGACGCTGCTGCGCGCCAAGGCGACGCCGAACGGGATGCCCGCGTACCTGGTCGGCAAGCTCGTCTCGGTGTCGGCCGGGCTGCTCGCCGAGCTGGCGGTCTTCCTCGTTCCCGGCCTGCTCGTCGTCGACGGCCTCTCGGTCGGCGCGGGCTCCTGGCCGACGCTGGCGTGGGTGCTGCTGCTCGGCATGGCGGCGTCGCTGCCGATCGGCGCGGTGCTGGGCTCGGTGTTCGCGACCCCGCGGGCGCAGGGGCTGATCCTGCTGCCGATCCTCGGCATGACCGCCGTCTCGGGATCTTCTACCCGGTCTCCGCGATGCCGGGCTGGCTGCAAGGGCTCGCGCAGGTCTTCCCGGTCTACTGGCTCGGGCTCGGCATGCGCTCGGCACTGCTGCCCGGCGACGCGGCCGCCGTCGAGATCGGCGACTCCTGGCGGCACCTCGAAACCGCCGGGGTCCTCACCGCCTGGGCGGTGGCCGGCCTGCTGGCGGCGCCGTTCCTCCTGCGCCGGATGGCGCGCCGCGAATCGGGATCGAGCGTCGCCGAACGCCGCGAGAAGGCCCTCCAGCGGCTGCGGTAGGACGCCGCCGCGCGTTCCCGGCGCGCCGTCCCACACCTTCCGTCGCACATTTCGTCCTCCACTTTGTGTAATCGAATGGCCGCCATGGGTAGATCTTCCGAGAGCCTCGCCGCGCTCTGCCCGCAATGGCGGTAGCCATGGGCGACGAAAAGCCGTTCGCGCGCTTGCGGCGGCCTTTTCGCGCGGACGCGCGGCGCGACTCGCCGGACCGGGCGGCGGACGGGCATCCCGGCTGTACTCTTTTCCCGGGCCGGCCGCGAGGGCGGGCACGGGGCTTCGGGGCGTTCAGGCAGGGTTGTTGGTGGAGGTGGAACGGTTGCGTACGGGCCGGATTCTCAAGTTCGACGAGGTTCGCGGGTACGGGTTCATCGTGCCGGACGGCGGCGGCGAGGACGTCTTCGTGCACACGAACGACTTCCTGGAGGGCCGGGGGCCCTACCCGCCGGGCACGCAGGTCGAGTTCGAGGTGACCGAGGGCGAACGCGGGCTGAAGGCGTTCGCGGTACGGGTCGTGGGCGGCCCGCAGCACGCGGGCGCCAACGGCCACCAGGCGCCGTCGAGGCCGCTCGGCCCCGACGACGACACCCTCTGCGACGTGCTGTCGCGGGAGGAGTACGTCCAGGAGGTCACCGAGTCGATCCTGGCGGGCGCCCCGACGCTGACGGGCACGCAGATCGTCGCGGTGCGGGACTCCCTGGTCAAGATCGCGCACCGGCACGGCTGGCTGGAGGACTGACCGGACGGGGAGGCGGGGGTTGCCCGGAGGCGCCTCCACCGTGGCCCGCCGAAGCGCGGGAGCACCCCTCGCGCGGCCGCCGCCGCGGATAGGTTTCGGGGTCCATCCGGCCCGCGAGATGTGAGGTGCCCCGTGGACGACGCGTTCCCGCTCCCGCCCGTGACCACCGTACGGCCCGACGACAAGCGGTACCCCTCGCTCAGCCGCGGGTTCAACCAGCGCTGGATCGCCGAGCCGGAGTACGTGCGGATGGCCGCCACGCCCGCGGGGGTCGTGCGGGCGCTCACCGAGGCGGTCAACCAGCCCGCCGCCGACCCGGCGCGCCGCCGTGTCACCGTCCGGTCCGGCGGCCACTGCTACGAGGACTTCGTCTGCGGCCCCGACGTCCGCGTGATCCTCGACATCAGCCCGATGTGCGGCGTCGCCTACGACCCCGGCATGGAGGCGTACCGCATCGACGCGGGCGCCACCAACTGGCACGGCTACAGCCACCTCTACCCGCTCAGCGGCAGGGCCCTGCCCGGCGGCTCCTGCTACTCCGTGGGCATCGGCGGGCACGTCGCCGGCGGCGGTTTCGGCCTGCTGTCGCGCCAGTCCGGCCTCACGGTCGACTACCTGTACGCGGTGGAGGTCGCCGTGGTGACCGGGCGGCGGACCGTCGAGCTCGTCACCGCGTCCCGCGACGACCCCGACCCCGACCGCCGCGAGCTGCTGTGGGCGCACACCGGCGGGGGCGGCGGCAACTTCGGCGTCGTCACCCGGTTCTGGTTCCGCGACCTGCCCGAACCGCCCCGCCGGGTCCTCATCACCGGCCGCGTCTGGAAATGGGCCGACTTCGACCGGGCCTCCTTCGCACGGCTCGTCACCGCCTACGGGACGTGGTTCGCGGCGCACCAGGACCCGTCCACCCCGGCGGGCAAGCTCTTCGCGATGCTCAAGCTCACCCACCGCAGCAACGGGGAGATCGGCCTCCTCGCGCAGATCGACGCCGACGTCCCGGGCGCCAAGGAGGCCATGGACGACTTCCTCGGCGCGGTGGACGGCAAGGACGTCCCGACGTCGGCGGCGATGACCGCGGGGATGGGCGAGCACGGCCCGGTGGCCGAGGCGAAGACGCCGCGCCTGATGCCGTGGCTGACGGCCACGCAGGCGCTCAACGCGTCCGGCGAGAACCGCTGCGGGAAGTACAAGTCGGCGTACCTGCGCAAGCCGTTCACCGACCAGCACCTCAACGCGATGTGGGACTACCTCGGAAACGAGAGGTACACCGAGTACGTCAACAAGGAGGCGCTCATCCAGGTGGACTCGTACGGCTCGGCCATCAACCGGCCGCCGCGCGAGACCGCCGTGCCGCAGCGCGACTCGATCCTCAAGATGCAGTACCAGGTGTACTGGACCGCGGGCGACCCCAAGGAGGCCGAGCACATTGCCTGGATCCGCGACACCTACAAGAACACGTTCGCCACGACCGGCGGGGTCCCGGCCATCGGCGACGTCACCGACGGCTGCTACATCAACTACCCCGACGCCGACCTGAGCGACCCCGCGTGGAACACCTCCGCGGACCGCTGGTCGAAGCTCTACTACAAGGACTCCTACAGCCGCCTCCAGCGCGTGAAGAACCGCTGGGACCCGCTCAACGTCTTCCGGCACCGCCAGTCCGTGGAACTGCCCGAAGCCTGACGCCGCGCTCGCGCCGGACGGCCGTTTGCCCGGGTTTTGCGTTACCCGCCGGGTCGGGTGGAGAACGAGCGGGAATCATCCCCTGGCTCCAGCACAGTGGGAGGCAGGCCCTGTCATTCCGTCTCCGCCCGGCCTCGGTCCAGGCGCGCCTGACGTCGGTGGCGGGCCTGCTCGCGCTGGCCGGGTTCGCGGTGACCGGGGCCGGCCTGGACCTGGTGATCCGCGACAGGATCGAGAACGGCGCGTTCGCCGACACCGAGCGCGCCGCGACGGACTGGATCGGGTCGATGCGGCAGGCGCGGCCCCCGGAGCCGATCACGTCGTCGCGGGTGCCGCTGCTCCAGCTCGTCGACTCCCGCGGGCGGATCGTCGTCGCGAGCCGGGCCGCGGCCGGGCGGGGGCCGCTGAGCGGCGCGCACCCCCCGGAGCACGACCGGATCCAGTACCGGAAGGAGTGCTCCGGCGGCCGGTGCGTGCTCGTGACCGCCAGCCGCGTCTCCCCGCAGGAGGCCGGCCTGCTGTGGGCGGGCGAGCCCCACACCGTCTACGCGGGGATGGACGAGCCGTCGCTCCTGGCCTCGCACCGGCTCGACCTCTACGTGGGGATCGGGGTGCTGCTCGCCGGCACGCTGACCGGGTGGGCGACCTGGCTCGTGGTGCGGCGGACGCTGCGCCCGGTGGCGGCGATGCGCGCCCGGATCGCCGAGATCACGGTGAGCGACCTGAGCCTGCGGGTGCCCGCGCCGCCGGGCCACGACGCGATCGCGGGCCTCGCCACCACCGCGAACGAGACGCTCTCGCGGCTGGAGGAGGCCGTCGGGCAGCAGCGGCGGTTCGCCTCCCTCGTCTCCCACGAGCTGCGCTCGCCGCTGACCGGGCTGCACGCGCAGCTGGAGGAGGCCCTGCTCGACCCGGACGGCGACCCGTACGAGGCCATCAGGTCGGCGCTGTCGACCACCGAGCGGTTCCAGTCGATCATCGACGAGATGCTGGTGTTCGCGCGCATCCGCACCGAGGCGCCGGAGCCGCCCGACCGGTTCGACCTCGGCGAACTGGCGCGCGAGTCGGCGGCGAGCCAGCCGCCGGACATCCCGGTCAAGGTCCGGGTGGACGACGAGGTGGAGGTCCTCGCCAACCGGCTCCAGCTCGGCGGCGCGCTGACGAACCTCCTCGCCAACGCCCAGCGGCACGCCCGCGAGGTCGTCGAGATCGCGGTCGTCCGCTCGGACGGGAAGGCGCTGGTGACGGTCGTGGACGACGGCGACGGCATCGAGCCCGAGAACCGCGAGCGCGTCTTCGAGCCGTTCGTCCGGCTGGCGGAGGGGACGCGCCGCGATCCCCGGGGCAGCGGCCTCGGCCTCGCCATCTCCCGCGCCGTCGTCGAGGCGCACGGGGGCACGCTCTGCGTCGAGGACTCCGACCGCGGCGCCCGCTTCGCCCTCCGCCTGCCGCTCCCCGAGGACTGAGCCCATCGGACCGGCCCACGGCGCGCGGACCACGGCGCGCGGGCCGGCACCGCCGCGATTCCGCGCGGCTCGCGGCGGTCGCGGTGGTGGCGGCCCGTTCAGGCGCTGCCTGGCGCGGCCTCAGGAGGCCGGGTCGAGCACCTCGTCCAGGCCGTGGGACGCGACGAGGCGGGCGCTGCCGTCGGCCAGCCGGTAGGAGAGGCCCACGATCGCGGCCCTTCCGGCGGCGACCTGGTCGGCGAGGACCCTGGAGCGTTCGAGGAGCAGGTCCACGGTGTGCCGGATGTGCTCGGCGATGATGTCGTCCTCCTCCGAGAGGCCGGCGGCGCGCGCCGCGAGGACGCTGGGCGTCACCCGCTCGATGACGTCGCGCACGTAGCCCGTCGCGCCGACGCCCCCGTCCAGGGCGGAGCGCGCGGCGGCGACGGCGCCGCACGCGTCGTGGCCGAGCACCACGACCAGCGGGCAGTCGAGGACGTTCAGGCCGTACTCGATGCTGCCGAGGACCTCCGAGCCCGCCACGTGCCCCGCCGTGCGGACCACGAACAGGTCGCCGAGCCCCTGGTCGAAGATGATCTCGGCCGCGAGCCGGGAGTCCGAGCAGCCGAACAGCACCGCGAACGGGTGCTGGGCCGGCGCGATCTTCGCGCGCCGCGCCGCGTCCTGGTTCGGATGGTGCGGATCTCCGGTGACGAACCGGTGGTTGCCCTCCAGCAGAGCGTCGAACGCTTGTCGAGCCGTCAAACTCGGCACATCAGTCATGCCTAGAGACTACGAAGCCACCCTCGTCCCGTCCCGGCCGGGTCCCGGCATCGCCGTAAGCCCAGGCCGGGGCCCCGGCGTGAGGGGGGCGGAGAGCGAGGGGCCGCGGGCGCGCGGGCGTCAGGGGACGAACGCGACGTCGGGATGGCGCGGAGACGGCCCGTCCAGCAGGTGGTCGTCGCGACCGCGCAGCCAGCGGTCGAAGAACGAGGTGACGTACGCCCGTTCCGCGGCGACGGCGCGGACGGGGTCGACCGTGCCGATCTGCTCCCGGACGGCGCCCGCGGGCAGCCCGGTCTGCGGCATGATCGCTTCGAGGTCGGTGTAGCTCTGGTGCGCGGAGCCGAGCAGCGTCAGGTCGCGGTGCCAGCCGCGGCTGCTCGCCCAGAACGCCCGCCACGACGGCTCGGTCCTGTGGTCGTTGCCCGCGCTGCCCATGAGCAGGAACGGGCGGCGCAGGCCGTGCTCGGCGACCGGCGTCAAGTTCGTCCCCTTGGGCTCCTGGTTGTACTCCAGCGTGCCGTCCATGTCGACGCCCGCCCTGATCCGCCGGTCCTCGTGCATGCCCTCGGCGGCGGCGATGCCGCCCGCGGACTGGCCGAACATGCCCACCCGGCCCGGGTCGGCCACCCGGCCGAGCCCGTGCGGCAGCCTCGCCAGCCGGTCGAGCACGAACCGGGTGTCGGCGACCCGGACGCGCAGCACCTTCTCCAGGAACGCCGGGACCTTCCCCGCCTTCTCGGCCCGCGCGTACTCCTCGAACATCGGCTCGTTCCCCCTGACCGAGCCGTCGGGGAACTCCACGGCCGGGGAGTCGTACGTGTGGTCGAGGGTCACCACGACGTACCCGCGGCTCGCCAGTTCCTCGACCAGGGCGGTGCCCCACGTGCGCGGGTCGCCCGCCCCCGGCGAGTACAGCACCACCGGACGCCGGCCGCCGCGCGTGTCGGGCGGCGCCCCCTCGTACGCGTGGGTGCGCGTCGCGGCCCAGTCGACCGTGCCGGGCGCGATCCCGAGGCCGGGGCCGCGGACGGCGCCGAACCGTTCGGCCGCGCGCCGCGGCATGTGGGGCGCGAGGCGGCGCCCTCCGGTGTCCCGCGCCGGGTACCAGACGCCGGCCATCAGCTCCCGGTACGGCCGCGCGCCCACCCACGGATCGGGCCGGGAGCGGTCGACCAGGCGCACCGACACCGTGCCGATCCGGTACGGCCCAGACGGGGTGGGCAGGCTCACCCGCACGCCCGCGGAACGGGCCTGAGCCGGAACGGGGACCATCAGCGCGACACCCACGAGCCCGGAGGCGGCCAGCAGCCGAGTGCTTCTCATGGGGATCGACGCTAACGGCACCGACCGTGCGCGCTCATCACCGCCGGGTACGACATCGGGGGCCGCCACTCCGGTGGTACTCGTCGTTCTCAGGGAGGAGGCCCCGCGCGGCCGTCTCCGTTCCCGCGGGTCAGGCGGAGGCGAGGGCGTGGAGGGCGGCGCCGGTGAGCGCCGCGCCCTCCGGGTCGGCGGCGGGCCGTACGGGCGGCAGGCCCGGCGCGGCCTCGCGGAACCAGGGCTCGAACAGGTCCCAGGAGCCCGCCATCGACCCGCCGACGACGAGCACGTCGGCGCCGAACCGGCGGACGCAGGGGCCGAGCGCCGTGCCGAGCGCCGACACGGCCGTCCTCAGCACGGCCGTCGCGGCGGCGTCGCCCGCCCGGCACGCCTCGGCGACGTCGGCGACGTCGGCGGAGGGCGCACCTCCGGACGCGCGGTGGGCGGCGAGGATCGCGCGGCGCGACATGACGTCCTCAAGCGGCACCCCGTCGACCGACAGGCGGTGCGCGCGCCCGCCCGGCGGGACTCCGGGGCCCTCGGCCACGATCCGCCCGTCCACGACCCAGCCGGAGCCGACGCCGGTCCCGAGCGTCAGGCCCGCGCAGCGGCCCGCTCCCGCGCCCGCGCCGTGCGCCCACTCGCCGAGGGTGAACGCGTCGGCGTCGTTCAGGAAGGCGAAGCGGTGACCGGCGCCCAGCCGTCGCGCGAACGCGGCCCCGACGTCGAGGCCGTACAGCGCGTCGAACTTGCCGACGCCCGCGAACAGCGCGATGCCGCGCGCGTAGTCGAACGGGTCGGGCATCGCGACGCCCCAGGTGGCCGGGCGTTCCGGGGCCGCGTGCGCGGCGGCGCCCGCGACGGCCGCGAGGAACTCCTCCCGCGAACCGTCCGCCTGGAGAGGCCGCCGCGTCGCGGGCCGCACGGGCCGCCAGGTGGAGGTGTCGATGACGGCGGCGCTCACGTGCGTGCCGCCGATCTCCAGCACCGGGATCTCGGTCACTGCCAACCTCTGCTCGGGGGACGCGTCCGCGGATACCGGGACGCCGGGGGCGGGGGTGGGTCGGGCTTGTTCAGGGCGGGGAGGGCTTGCCGGGGTCGCCCATGGTGGCGGTCCAGCCGTTCTCCAGGAGGGCGAAGACGCGGTCGATGCTCTCCGGATCGCCGCGGACGCCGCTGAGCGCGACGGTCTCCAGGGCGAAGTGGGCGAGCGCGGCGCAGACGGGATCGTCGGCGGGAACGCCGACGTCCTCGGCGATCGCGGCGGCCAGCGCGGCCTCGTGCCGCAGCCACATGCGGCGGGCGTAGTCGCGCAGCGCGGGGGTGCTGTCGGTGAGGGCGTGGAAGTCGTCGAAGCGCGGATGGGCGCGGCGCCGTTCGGCCTCGGCGCTGTGCAGCCGCCGGCGGAGCGCGCGCGGGATCGACTCGCCCTCCGGGCGGTCGCGGACGGCGGCGACGAGGTCGGCCTCGCGCTCGGCGTCCATGTCGAACACCAGCGCCTCCTTGCCGTCCGGGAAGTGCTTGAACAGCGTGGTCACCGACACGTCGGCGGCCTCGGCGACCTCCCGCACGCCGACCGCGTCGTAGCCGCGCTCCAGGAACAGGTCCAGCGCGGCGTCCGCCAGAGCCTTGCGGGTGGCGGCCTTCTTGCGCTCGCGGCGCCCCATCGTCTCGGTCACCCGCCCATCGTAGCGCCAACATGGAACGGATGGAAAAATTGAACGGTTGCATCTTCTCAGCGGTTTCACTTACGGTGGACGGGCCGGACCCGGAGCCACTCGCGGCTCCCCGCTCCGGCCTCCGCTCCGCTCGACCCCCCTCGACTCCCTTGGAAGGAGTGATGCGCCATGTCCGCGAACGACGACACCGCCGCCGGGCCGCGGCACGTCCGCCTGACGCTGCTGGGCGTGATGCTCGGGATGCTGCTGGCGATGCTCGACAACACGATCGTCGGCCCCGCGATGCCGACGATCGTCCGCGACCTCGGCGGGGCCGACCACCTGTCCTGGGTGGTCACGGCCTACACGCTCGCCACCGCGGTCGGCACGCCGCTGTGGGGCAAGATCGGCGATCTGAAGGGCCGCAAGCGGGTGTTCCTCCTGGCGATCGCCGTGTTCCTCGTCGGCTCGGTCGCCTCGGGCGCGGCCCAGTCGATGGGCCAGCTGATCGGCTTGCGGGCCGTGCAGGGCTTCGGCGCGGGCGGTCTGGCCGTCGGCGCGTTCGCTGTGATCGCGGACCTCGTGCCGCCCCGCGAGCGCGGCCGCTACCAGGGCATGACGGCCGCCATGATGGCGGTCGGCACCATCGGCGGGCCGCTGGTCGGCGGGCTCGTCACCGGCCACCTCGGCTGGCGGTGGGCGTTCTACATCAACGTCCCGCTCGGGCTGATCGCTTTCGCCTGGGTCCAGGTCATGCTGCGGCTGCCCGCCCGTACGGCCCGGGTGCGCATCGACTGGACCGGCATCGCGCTGCTGACCGTCACGATCGGCGCGACCGTGCTGGCCGCCTCCTGGGCCGGCGTCCGCTACGCGTGGACGTCCCCGCAGATCCTCGGGCTCGCCGCCGCGGCGGTCGCGGGACTCGCGGCGTTCGCCCGCTCGCAGCGGCGGGCCGCCGAGCCGGTGCTGCCGCCGCGGATCTTCTCCGACCGCAACCTGCCGGTCGCCTCGGTGGTGGTGGCCGCGACCGGCGCGGTCATGTTCGGCTGCTCGCTGTACCTGCCGCTGTTCCAGCAGACCGTCCAGCACGCCACGGCGTCCGGCTCCGGCGCGCTGCTGCTGCCGCTGCTGCTTCCCATACCGCTGGGGTCGCAGATCGCCGGGAAGGTGATGACCCGCACGGGCCGCTACAAGGTCTTCCCGTCGCGGGCACGGCGCTGCTGACCGCGGGGACCCTGCTGCTGGCCA
This sequence comes from Actinomadura sp. J1-007, assembly GCF_009793335.1. Taxonomy (GTDB): domain Bacteria; phylum Actinomycetota; class Actinomycetes; order Streptosporangiales; family Streptosporangiaceae; genus Spirillospora; species Spirillospora yumaensis. The sequence continues at coordinate 489,985 of NZ_WING01000003.1, forward strand.
CCATGGGCGCCGGCACCGGGCGGGTGGCGACGGGGGCGTTCATGGCGGTGGTCGGCGCGGGCCTCGGCTTCACGATGCAGATGACGATGACCATCGCGCAGAACAGCGTCGAGATGCGCGACCTCGGCGCGGCCTCGGCCGCGGTCACGCTGTTCCGGACGCTCGGCGGCTCGCTCGCCGTCGCGGTGTTCGGGGCGCTGTTCTCCCGTTCGATGCCCGGCTCCCACCTCACCGCCGCCGGCACCGCGGAGGGGACGCGGCACATCTTCCTGGTCGCCGCCGCCCTCTGCGCCGTCGCGTTCGTCGCGTCCCTGCTCGTCAAGGAGGTCCCGCTGCGGGGGAAGCCCACGGCGCCCGCCGCACAGGAACCGGCTCCCACCGCGCCCACCGCGTCCGCCTCGTGAGCCGTCCGTCCCGCGCGGCGCCCGCCCGCCTCGAACGGCTCAGGCGCCTCTGAAGGCGGCGGAGGAGACGGGCCCGGATCGTTCTCCCGGACCCGTCTCCTCGGCGTACCTGGGGCGGGAACGCGTCGCGGCTATTCGGTGACGTACAGCTTGCGGTCGAAGACGCCGGAGCCCGGCGCCGTCTCACCGCGGGCCACCGCGTTGCCGGCGCCGGTGCCGTTGGACGCGCAGAGGCCGTCGCTGCCCGGCAGCTTCACCAGGGTCACGTTGACGATGCGGCCCTGCGCGTCGTCGTCCGGCAGGGGGCGGTTGGGGTTGTCGCGGTTGTAGATGTCGAAGGCGAGCCCGTCGGCGCCGCCGGTGCGGAACCCGTAGTAGCAGGTGCGGACGCGTCCGAGGAACTCGCCCTCCAGCTTGAACGTGAGATCGCCCTGGATGGCGAGCACGCCGTCCCGGCCGCCGGCGACCGGGGCGTAGGTGACCTGCCCGGTGTTGGCGGGGATGTTCTCCAGCGTGATCGCCGGCGAGCTCATCCCGTTGGACGTGCGGCACGCGCCGATCGAGGCGGCGGTCAGAGCGCCGCCGCCGCTGGAGGTGAGGGTGCCGCGCAGGGTGGCGCCCTCGCACACTGAGGTGATCTTGAAGCCGAGGAACGTGATGGCGAAGTTCAGCGGGCCGACGGTGGAGACCTGGTAGTTCCCGAGTACGGCGCTCCGGCGGCCGTGTCCTCGTGGATCGTGGCGGTGCCCGCGGCGGCGGCCGGGAGCGCCGCCGCCGCGGCCAGCGCGGCTGCCGCGGCGAGCGGCGCGACCGCCTTGAACGGACGTTTCATGGGGGGTCCTCCTCGACGAGGGCGGTGCTGCGTTCGCGCGCGGCCGACCCGCGCGCGCCCCCGACTCCGGCGGCGGTGACACTCTCCTTGACCACCCGGAATACTCAATGTTTCTACTCCGGAGATCAGAGAAAGCAAGCCCGGAGGTGAGATTCGCCGCAATTCTATCGACTTCCGACAAGGCCCCGGAAACGATCACTCAGTTGTCGTTGTGGCGGGCGGTTCGCTTGTCATGGCGGTGACAAGTCCGGAAGGACCGCAAGGAAGAATTTGCTCCGGAACCACAGCGCCGAACGCCGCGGCGCGCGGCCACCGCCCGAAGCCGCCGCCGCCTTCCGCCGCCCACCCCATGCCGGCGGCCCCGCGCTTGCGGCGTCCGCTCGCACCCATCGGTCCGTCCCGCCGCCGGGCGCGCGGCCCGCGCGGGCGAACGGGACCGCCATTGGGGAAGGCCCGCGTGCGGGAAATGCTGCCATTGCCGCTTGGAACCGCGGGGCGGCAGGCCGGGATTTCACCGCATTCAGTGCGCCGCTTCGTACTTCTCGACCACGTTCGCCGGGATACGGCCGCGTTCGTTGACCTTGATGCCCGCCGACTTCGCCCACTCGCGGATCTCGGCGCTGCGCTCGCGGCTGCGGGCCGCGCGCCCTGCCTGCGGACGGGAGGAGCGCGCCTTGCGGGCGCGGTCTTTGAACGGCGCGACGGCCGCGCGCAGTTTCTTGGCGTTCTTTTTACTGAGATCGATCTCGTACGAGCGCCCGTCGAGCGCGAACGACACCGTCTCCGCCGCCGTTCCGCCGTCCAGATCATCGACCAGTGAGACTTGCACCTTCTGGGCCATGCCTTGCTCCTTCTCGTTGTCGCCGTTCGAAGAACAGTAGCCGATCACGCTGCGGATCCGTTGGCCATGTCGAAACACCCGCCTCCCGCGCGTCTTCGCGAATGCGGAGCCGCGAGTGAGGCCGCGCCATGCCGGCGAAGGCCGCTGTTCTCAATGTACGCCTTCGATGTACCCATGATCACCCCGAGCAGTCAAGCCGACCGAAGACCGCGCCGCCGCAAAGAAGACACTCCGGTCAATGGCATCGCCCGTACCCGGCCATTTCGTCCCGGGCCCCGAGGGGGAACGGGTCGCCCGCCTCCGCCGTTCCCGCGCCTGCGCCGTGCTTCACCGCATTCCTTCGCAGCCGTTCACCGCACTGTTCTCGCCGCGTCGATGCGGCCGTGCCGGAGAAGAAAAGCAGCGGCGAAAGGGCGTACGACTCGGCCCCAGCGGACCCCGCATTCCCACGAGGCCGGATCAGGCGCGGTCGTACGCCGTCGCCCCCGGGAATCCGCCCGCGCGGCCGAGGAGGGCGGGGGGCGACGTCCCGATGCAGAACGTGTTCCCGAAGCTGTCGGAGACGCCGGGCGCGGTCCGGGCGCTCGCCGCCGACGGCACGATCTGATCCGCCGCTCCCCTACCGGGCGGGACGGGACGGGAGGCCGCGGGCGGCGTCGCGTTCGGCGGCGAGGCGGCGGGTCTCGGCCGAGACGGGCGCGGACAGCATGGCGGCGACCACGTCGATCAGGTAGCTGGTGAACAGCCGGTCGTCGGCGTGCGGGCCGGAGCGGGCCCGGCGGCCGAGCTCGATCAGCGCGTACTGGATCGCGGTGAAGCGGCGGTGCAGCCGGGCCGCGTCCTCCTCCAGCAGCGGCCCGACCAGGGCGCGCCAGCGGCACAGGCTGTCGCCGGGGTCGTCGAACGCGGCGGACGGGATGAGCGGCTCGGGCCGGTTGACCGCGTCGGCCCAGAGCTGGAGGAACTCCCGGCCGCCGGGGTCGGCGAGCCGGGCGGCCATGGGGCGGACGAGCGCGGCGGCGAGCCCGCGGACGTCGGGCTCGCCCGCCGCCTCCCAGGCGTCCAGCAGCGCGTGCCGCCGCGCCTCCACCTCGGGGCCGTGCCGTTCGAAGATCGCCCTGACGATCCCGGCGCGGTCGCCGAAGTGGTACTGGACGGCGGTCGCGTTGCGGGCCCCGGCGGCCTGGTTGATCTCGCGCAGGCTGACGGCGTCCAGGCCGCGTTCGGCGTAGAGCCGCCGGGCGGCGGCCAGCAGGCGCTCCCGGGTGTCGTTCACTCGTCGCCCACGGCGCGTTCGAGCGCCTCGGCGTAGCGCTCGCGGGCGGCGGCGCGGCGCGTCGGCAGGTGCGCGCTCGGCCACAGGCCCTCGACGGGCCTGTGGCCGCGCAGGAGCTGCCGCGCCACGGTGATCTTGTGGACCTCGGTGGGGCCGTCGGCGATGCCGAGGGCCTCGGCGCCGAGCAGCATCCCGGCGAACGGCATCTCGTTCGACACGCCGAGCGCGCCGTGCAGGTGCATCGCGCGCTGCACCACGTCGTGCAGGACCTTCGGCATGGCGGCCTTCACGGCGGCGATGTCCTTGCGGACCCGCCGGTAGTCGCCGTGCCGGTCGATGAGCCAGGCGGTGCGCAGCACGAGCAGCCGGAACTGCTCGATCTCGATCCAGCTGTCGGCGATCTTCTCCTGGGTCATCTGGAGCTTGGCGAGCGGCCCGAACCGGGTCTCGCGCGACACGGCCCGTTCGCACATCATGTCGAACGCGGCGCGGACCTGCGCGATCGTGCGCATGGCGTGGTGGATCCGGCCGCCGCCGAGCCGGGTCTGGGCGATGGCGAACGCGCCGCCCTCCTCGCCGAGCAGGTTCGCGGCGGGGACGCGGACGTTCTCGTACCGCAGGTAGCCGTGCGAGCCGCCGCCGTCGCGCTCGGGGCCGACGCCGACGTTGCGGACGGTGGTCAGGCCGGGCGTCCCGGCGGGGACGATGAACATCGACATGCCCTGGTAGGCGCTCACGTCCGGGTTGGTGACGGCCATGACGATGAGGAACTCGGCGTGCCGGGCGTTGGAGGAGAACCACTTCTCCCCGTTGATCACCCAGCCGTCGCCGTCGCGTTCGGCGCGGGTGGTGAACAGGGTCGGGTCGGCGCCGCCGTGCGGCTCGGTCATCGAGTAGGACGAGGAGATCTCGCCGTCCAGCAGGGGGCGCAGGTAGCGCTCCCTCTGCTCGGGCGTGCCGAAGTGGGCGAGGATCTCGGCGTTGCCGGAGTCGGGCGCCTGGCACCCGAACACCGAGGGCGCCCAGCGGGAACGGCCGATGATCTCGTTGAGCAGGGCCAGCTTGACCTGCCCGTAGCCCTGGCCGCCGAGGTCGGGGCCGAGGTGGCACGCCCACAGGCCGCGCTCCCTGACCTGCTCCTGGAGGGGGCGCACGAGCGCCTTGTAGCGGGGGTCGGCCTTGTCGTACGGGTCGCCGAGCACGAGGTCGAGCGGCTCGACCTCCTCGCGGACGAACGCGTCGGCCCAGTCGAGCAGCTCCTGGTAGCCGGGGTCGGTCTCGAAGTCCCACGCCATGTCGGCCTCCCGGTGCTGGCGGCGTCGCTGAACGACATAATGAGCGCACTTGAAGGATTAATGCAAGCGCATGACTGTTACCCTCCAGTACGACCACGCGCCCGGCGAGGACCGCGCGCCAGCCAGTGAGGAAGCCGCCGTGCAGCAGCCAGAGGACATCGACCCCGCGCTCGTCGACTTCGCCGTCCTGGCCGCGTGGATGGACGAGCGGGGTCTGCCCGGCGGGCCGTTCGAGGACGTCGCGAGGCTGACCGGCGGCACGCAGAACACCCTGGTCCGGTTCCGGCGCGGCGGCGCCGGCTACGTGCTGCGGCGCGGGCCCGAGCACCTGCGCGCGAAGACCAACGAGGTGCTCCGCCGCGAGGCGCGCGTGCTGTCGGCGCTGGACGGCACCGGCGTCCCCGCGCCGCGGATCATCGCGTCCTGCCCGGACGAGAAGGTCATGGGCGGCGCGGTGTTCTACCTGATGACACCGGTCGAGGGCTTCAACGCCTCGGTGAGCCTGCCCGAGCCGCACGCCTCCGACGCCGCCGTCCGCCACGCGATGGGGCTGAACGCCGCCCGCGCCCTGTCCGCGCTCGGCGCGGTGGACCACGAGGCCGCCGGCCTCGGCGACTTCGGCAGGCCGGACGGGTTCCTGGAGCGCCAGGTCGGCCGCTGGACGTCGGAGCTGGAGTCCTACTCCGCGCTCGACGGCTACCCCGGCCCGACATCCCCGGCCTCGACAAGGTCGCGGCGTGGCTGGAGGCGAACCGTCCCGCCGTCTGGCGCCCCGGGATCATGCACGGCGATTACCACCTGGCCAACCTCATGTACGGGTTCGGCGGGCCCAAGGTCGCCGCGATCGTCGACTGGGAGATGTGCACGATCGGCGACCCGCTGCTCGACCTCGGCTGGCTCCTGGCGACCTGGCCGGACCACGGCGACGAGAGCGCGCGGCTCGCCGGGCCGCTCGGCGCGGCGGGCGGCCTGCCCTCGGGGGCCGAGCTGGTCGCCGCCTACGCCGAACGGGGCGCGGCGACGGCGGGCCGCGACCTGTCGTCCATCACCTGGTACGCGGTGCTGGCGTGCTTCAAGCTCGGCATCGTCCTGGAGGGCACGCACGCGCGCGCCTTCGCCGGGAAGGCGCCGAAGGAGACCGGCGACCTGCTGCACGGCATCACCCTGGGGCTGTTCCGCCGGGCCGAGGCGTTCATCGCGTCCTGACCGCGCATCCGGGCGCGGCGGGCCGTGTGACGGAGGCCACCGCAGTGACGTGCGTCGCGTGACGCGTGGCATATCGGACAGTCCGTAACGGGAAGAGACGGACGGTGACGCCGGTTCCAACGGGCATGAGCGAACAGGGTGCGGCGCCACGGAATCCCTCCGCGAGCACCATCGAGAAGAACGGGGTCAACCCGGTTCCGGACGCCGAGCGCGGCGGCACGCCGCGCGGGCTGTTCGGGGTCTGGTTCTCCTGGAACGTGTCCATCATGGGCGTCGGCTACGGGATCTTCGTGTTCGGCCTCGGGCTGAGCGCGTGGCAGGCCATCGTGGCCGGGATCCTCGGCTACGTGCTGTCGTCCCTGCTGGTCGGCGTACTGGCGGTCGGCGGGCCCCGGACCGGGCTGCCGACGCTGACGCAGACGCGGTTCGCGTTCGGGCTGCACGGCAACCGCGTCCCGGCGTTCTTCGCCTACCTGTCGAACGTCGGCTGGAAGGTCACGATCATCACGCTCGCGTCCACGACGGGCGCGGCGCTGTTCGCCCGGCTGTGGCCGTCGGCGTTCGCGAAGTCCGACGGGACGGGCACCACCCCGGCGATCGTGCTGTGGTTCGTGGTGGTGCTGGCCGCGACGGTGGTCGCGGCGGTGTTCGGGCACCGGTTCATCGTCCGGATCGAGAACTGGATCGCCTGGGTCACCGGCGCCTTCACGCTCGTGTTCATCGGGCTGATCATCCCGCACGTGCACTGGTCGCGGCTCGGCGACACCGGAAACGGCTCGTTCTGGACGTTCGTCGGCGGCGTCATCATGGCGATGACCATGGTCGGCCTCGGGTTCCTCAACTACGGCGGCGACTTCGCCCGCTACCTGCCGCGCGGCACGCGGGCCCGCGGCGTGATCGGCTGGACGGCCGGGGGCATCACCCTGCCCGTCGCCGTGCTGCTGGTGCTCGGCGTGCTGCTCGCCGGCACCAACCCCTCGCTCGGCGCCAAGGCCGCCGACGCGCCGATCGCGGCGCTGACCGAGCTGCTGCCGCTCTGGTTCTTCATCCCGTTCTCGGTGGTCATCGTCATCTCGCTCGTCGCGGCGGCGATCACGGGCCTGTACTCCTCCGGTCTCGCGCTGCTCGCGATCGGCGTGCCGACCTCCCGCGCCGGGACGACCGTGATCAACATGGTGCTGATCTCGGCGGGCGCGTTCTACCTGCTGTTCGTCTCGGACTCGTTCCTGGCGACGTTCCAGGCGTTCCTCGCGCTGATCGCGGTGCCGATGGGCACGATGGGCGGCATCCAGCTCCTGGACTTCGTCCGGCAGCGCCGCCTCGGCTGGGACGTCTCGATGGCCCTGCCCGCCGGGTACGGCGGCCGCTCGGGCCGCTGGACCGCGCTGGTGTCGCTGGTCGCCGCCTCGGTGGTCGGGCTCGGCCTGGTCACCTCGTCCGACCCCAACATCGGCGAGGTGGTCGGGTTCCTGCTGCCGTCCGGCGCGCAGGACGGCATCGTCGCCAAGACCAACCTCGGCGTCGTGATCGCGATGATCATCGGTGCGGCGCTCTACGCGCTGCTGACGTACGGGCTCAGGTTCCAGGTGCCGGGCGACCGGTCCAAGCCGGCCGAACCCGAGCAGCGGGAGGCGGTCGTCCGATGACCGCCCCGGGCCCGGCGCCGGGCGCGCCCGTCCCGCCGTCCTCGTGGGCGGAGCCGGACGAGTGGCACGCCCCCGCCACGTACTGGTTCTGGCACCGCGTCCCGACGCCGGACGAGGTCCGCGCGCAGGTCGGCCGGATCGCGGACGCCGGGTACAAGGCGTTCCAGATCCAGGCGCGTATGGCGTTCCCGCTCGCGGACTACCTGGGCCCCGCCTACCTCGCCGCCTGCCGCCTTGCCGCCGACGAGGCGGCGCGGCGCGGGCTGACGATCGGCGTGTACGACGAGTACAACTGGCTGTCCGGGCACGCGGGCGGGCGGACGGTCGAGGGCCGCGGCGAGCTGCGCGAGCGGCACCTGTTCTGGTCGACGTCGCGCGGGCCCGAGTGCACGGTGGACGGCATCCGCCCGACCGACGTGGAGTACCTCCTCGACCCCGGCATGAACTGGGTCTTCGAGGGCGGCGCGCCGCGCTGGGACGAGTGGGAGATCGTCGCCGCCCTCGTCCACGACGGCGCCGACGTCCGCGACGTGACCGCCGACGCCCGCCTCACCGCGGCGTCCGGCGAGGGCGCGACGGCCGCGGTACCGCCCGGCGCCGTGCCGCCGGGCTCCTCCCTCACCGTCTTCCTCGCCGCCCGCTGCGCCACCAGCCGGATGATCAACTACCTGCTCCCCGAGGCGGCCGAGCGCTTCCTCGACGTGAGCTACGAGCCGTACGCCGAGGCGTTCGGGCCGCACTTCGGGACGACGGTCAGGTACGCCTTCTTCGACCAGCCGCACGCGTGCTTCTTCCGGTGGCGGCAGCACGAGGGCACGTCGGCTCGTCCCTGATGTACGCGCCGGGCCTGGTCTCCTCCCGCACGTCCCTCCTGGACCTGGTGTACGACGTCGGGCCCGGGACGGCGGCCCGCCGCTGCGACTTCTTCGAGGCGTACGCGGCGCGGGGCATCGAGTCGTTCTTCGGCACGCTCTCGCGCTGGTGCCGCGAGCACGGCATCGAGCTGTCGGGGCACGAGGTGCTCGGCTACGTCTCGACCTGGGACCCGACGTCCACGATCGTCGCGGACGACGCGCGCGCCAACTTCGGCGCCGACCACTTCGGCCTCGACCGCTTCCGCGACCGCACCGCCGTGGACGCCCGCAACGAGCACCCGCAGGTCAGCGCGGCGTTCGGCGACTCGGTCGCCCGTTCCAGCGGGCGCGACCGCACGATCGTCGAGCAGTACTTCGCCCGCACCCTCGCCGGGACGCACTTCGGCGCGGGCCGGTGGGAGCTGACGCTGCGCGACCTGCGCGCCGCCGCGATCCGGCACCACCTCCTCGGCGCGCGCCAGATCCTCATGCACGCGTTCTGGCAGACGGACGGCGACGACCGCGAGGAGATCTTCGCCAACCCGCGCTTCGACTTCGCGCCCGGCGTGAACTACGAGCCCTGGTTCCCGTACCACCGGGCGTTCGCCGAGGAGTCCGGCCGCCTGTCCGCCTTCCTGGACGGCGTGCGGCCCCGCACGGACGTCGCGGTCCTCTACCCGCTGCGCACCGCGTGGGCGGGCGGCCCGTCGCACCCGTACGGCGGGCACGTCGCGTTCTGGACCGAGCACCTGGCCCGCGAGGGCTACGGGTTCCACCTCATCGACGAGCGCGACCTGCGTTCGGCCCGGTCGGCGGACGGGCGCCTCGTCCTGGGCGACCGCCGCTACCGCGTGCTGGTGCTGCCCGCCGCGTCGGTGGTCGAGGACGACGCGACGATCGCCGCCGTGAACGCCTTCACGGACGCCGGAGGCGTCCTGCTCGTCTCGGGCGGCCCGCCCGAGCGGACCCAGCGGTCGGGCGACGCCGGCCCGCTCTCCCCCACCGCGTCCTGGCCGGCCCTCCCCACGGCCGCCGAGGCGGACGCGCGGCTGCGCTCGTACCTGCCGCGCACGGTCGAGGCGGACGACCCGTCCCGCACCGTCTGGCGCGACGAGGCCCGCGACGCGGACGGCACGCGGCTGGCCCTGTTCAACGACACCGGCGTCCCGCAGACCGTCACGGTCCGTCCGCCGTCGCTGCCGTCCAGGCTGACCCGCTGGCACGCCGACACCGGCGAGATCGACCCGCCGGTCCCGCTCGGCGGCGCGCTCCGCCTGACGCTCGGCCCGTGGGAGCTCGCCTGCCTCCACCTGGCGGACGGCCCGGCCGAGGTCCCCCGCGACCTGGTCCTGGACTCCGGCTGGACGCTCGCCGCCGGCGGCCCGGCCCGTCCGGTGCGGGTGGACGAGGGCTGGGAACGGCAGGGCCTCCCGCGCTTCTCCGGCGTCGGCGACTACGCGACCGCGTTCGACGTCCCGGACGGCCGGACCGACTGGCTCGACGGGGCTCGCGGGGCGGATGGGGCCGACGGGGCCGGGTGGGAGCTGCACGTGCCCGAGGTCTGCACGAGCGCCGAGATCGTCCTCAACGGGACGTCGCTCGGCCGCTTCGGGTGGGGCCCGATCACGTGCCCGGTCCCCGCCGGGCTCCTCCGCCCGTCCGGCAACGTCCTCCACGTCCTGGTCGCCTCGTCGGCGGCGAACCGCTACTACGCGGGCACGTCCCAGCAGAAGGGCCTGGACCCGAGCGGGCTGACCGCCCCGCCCGTCCTGCGGCCCGCCCTCACCGTCACGGCGGCTCCCTGAGCGCGTGCGGCCCCCGCGCGCGTGTGCTCACCGCGGGCTCTGCGGGGCGTCCTCTCGGGCGAGGTGCTCCCTCAGCCGGTCCGGGGTGGTGAAGAGGTGGCCGCGCATGCCCGCCGCCTCGGCCGCGCGGATGTTCTCCTCGCGGTCGTCCACGAACAGGATCCGGTCGGGACGGTCGCCCAGGGCCTCCTGGCACCACCGGTAGGCGCCCGGCTCGGGCTTGGCGTGGCCGATGCGGCAGGAGAACGCCCGCACCTCGAAGTGCCCGAGCCACGCGTGGCGCTCCTCGTAGCGGCAGGCCAGCTCCTCGGGGATGTTGGACAGCAGCGCGATCCGCCGCCCCGCGCGGCGAGCTCCTCGACGAGGCCGACCATGGCGGCGTCCACGCCGCTCCAGCCGTCGAGGTCGGCCGCGACGAGCCGCGCGATCCGTTCGTCGTCGAAGCGCGTGCCCAGCGCGCCCGCGACCTCGCGCCAGTAGCCGGGCCCGCTCACCTCCCCGCGGTCGTAGGGCGGGCGCAGCGCCCAGTAGGCGTCCCAGAAGTCCGGCGCGGGCGCGCCCGCCGTCCGGACCAGCAGGTCCTTGCCCTCGCTGGTCTGGTGGCTCGCGATGACGCCGAAGAGGTCGAACAGCACCGTTGCGGTCATGGGGTCACACCTTCCTTACCGTCACGCCCGCCGCGGCCAGCCGGTCCGTCTCGTCGCCCGGGGCCGTCGCGTCCGTGACGACGGCGTGGAGGGCGGAGGCGGGCACGACGAACGCGAGGGCGGTCCGGACGAGCTTGGCGGCCTCCGCGACGGCGACGACGCGGCGGGCCGAGGAGATCGCGGCGCGCTTGACGGCGGCGTCGTCCAGGTCGTGGGCGGTCAGGCCGTCCGCCGCGGTGAGGCCGCAGCAGCCGATGATCGCGGTGTCGAAGCGCAGGGCGGCCAGCGACGCCTCGGTCAGCGGGCCGGTCAGCGCCAGCTCGCCGGGACGCGGCCGGCCGCCGGGCACGAGCAGCGTGACGCGCGGCCCCGCGGCGAGCGCGTTCACGGCGTGCAGCGACAGCGGCGCCACGGTCACCCTGCGCCGCTCCAGCTCCCGCGCCACCTCCAGGCAGGTGGTGCCGCTGTCGAGCACCACGGACTCGCCGTCGGCGACCAGCCCGGCGGCCTCGGCGGCGATGCGCCGCTTGACCTCCAGGCCCTCGCGGGCCCGCAGTGCGAAGGGGGGCTCCTCGCCGCGCAGCAGCAGGCTCCTGGCGCCTCCCCGGTAGCGTTCGAGGACCCCCTGGGAGGCCAGGACCTCCAGGTCGCGGCGGATGGTCATCTCCGAGGCGCCGGTGAGCCCGGCCAGCTCCGCGACGCCGACGCTGCCCGCCTCGCGGACGGCCTCGGTGATCCGCCTCAGTCGATCTGTGCCTGACATGGCCCGTATTGAACAACATTGCTGTTCGTTTAGCAATATTTCGCAACTTGATAATGTTCGGTACGTTCGTTGGGTGGAACGACATCTGCGGGCCGGGCGGCTGGCCACCTTCGCCTACTTCGTTCTGAACGGCTACCTCATGGGGATGTGGATCGTCCACATCCCGAGCGTCGAGCACCGCGTGGGCGTCGGCCACGCGGTGTTCGGCTGGCTCCTGCTGCTGCTCGGCGCGGGGGCCTTCGCGGGCATGCAGGCCGTGGGCCCGCTCACCGACCGCTTCGGGGCCCGCGCCGTCGTGCCGCTCAGCGCGGCGGCGTGCAGCGCGGCCGTCGTCCTGCCCGGCCTGGCGGTGGACGCCTGGACGCTGGGGGCGGCGCTCCTGGTCCTCGGCCTCGGCAACGGCTGCCTGGACGTCGGCATGAACGCCCACGCGATCCAGGTCGAGCGCGGTTACCGGCGGCCCGTGATGTCGGCGTTCCACGCGGCCTTCTCCATCGGCGGCGTCCTCGCGGCGCTGACCGGCGCCCGCACGCTCGGCTGGGGCTGGAGCCCGGCGGCGACCCTCGGCGGGCGGCGGTCTTCGGACTGGCCGCCGCCGCGCTCGCCGCCCCCGCGCTCCTGCGCCCCGAGCACGTCCGCCCGCCGGCCACCGCCCCGCCCGCCGCGCCCACCACGCCCGCCGCGCCGACCGCCGGAGCGCGTCGCGGAACGTCCCGGCGCGTCTGGCTGCTGGCCGCGCTGGCGTTGATGATCATGCTGTGCGAGGGCGTGGCCAACGACTGGAGCGCGCTGCACCTGCGGAACGTCCTGGACGCGCCCGCCTCGACGGCCGCCCTCGCGTACGGGGCGTTCGCCACGGCCATGACCGCCGGCCGGCTGCTCGCCGACCGGGTCGCCGCGCGCGTCGGGCCGGTGGCCGTCCTGCGCTACGGCGCGTCCGCCGCCGCGCTCGGCCTCGCCGCGGCGGCCGCCTCGCCCTGGGTCCCGCCGGCCATCGCGGGATGGGCCGTGTTCGGGGCCGGGCTGTCGGGCTGCGTCCCGCAGCTCTTCAGCGCCGCCGGGCACGCCGACCAGGGCGCTGCCGGTGCGAACGTCTCCCGCGTCGCCGGGCTCGGCTACCTCGGCATGCTCGCCGGACCCGCCGTCATCGGGCCGATGACCGGCGTCCTGCCGCTGAACCTCACGTTCTTCCTCCCCGTCGCCTGCTGCGCCGTCGCCGCCTGCGCGGCCGGCGTCCTGCGTCCGTCGCGCGAACGCTCCGCACACCCCGAGACCGAGCCGGTGCGACCCGCCTGAACGGCTCGTCAGGTGGTCGTGACGACCTTCCAGATCCAGCCGAGCGGCGCCAGCCCGAGGGCGCGCGCAACGGCTTGGGACGCATGGTTGGCGGCGGACGTGCTGTAGAAGAGGACGTCCCTGCGGCGGCGCTCGCGTTCGGACCAGGCCGCCACGACGGCGGGGGCCAGGCGGCGGCCGCGGAAGTCCTCGCGCGTCCAGATCCCGGCCTCGGCGGCGGAGGCGTTCGCCGCGGGCGAGTGGCAGATCGACACGGCCTCGTCGCCGTGGACGGCCATCGCCCACTGGCCGAACCGCCCCTCGATCAGCTCGTGCCACTCGCCGGGCGGCCAGTTGCCGGGCCGGACGAGGCGGCGGGCCGCCGCGCGGCCCGCGGTGTCGGACACGATGACGGGCAGCGGGGACGGCCGCACGGCCGCGAGCCGTTCGGGAAGACGTAGCTCGGGCCGCCTTCCAGGGCCGCGCCGCCGCCGAGGGCCTCGGCGAGGCGGACGAGAACGTCCGGCCGTTCGCCCGGCACGTAGTCCTGGCCGTCGCCGTCGAGCGCGGCCGTTCCCGGCGCGGCCGTGCCCGGAACGGTCGTGTCCGGGGCGGCCGTGCCCGGGACGGTCGTGTCCGGGACGAGCGTGCCCGGGACGAGCGTGCCCGGGCCAGGGCGAGCAGCCGCGCGCCGGGCGACCACGCGAGCACCGCGCGCACCGGCCCGTCGCGCAGTGCGGGCCGGCCACCGGGGGCGGGGACGAGCCCGAAGACCGCGTCCACCTCCAGGGCCAGCAGGCGCCGCTCGTCCGCGATCATGCCGGCGAGGGTGGCCGCGCCGGCATGGTCATCGCCACTTTCATTGACAGTCTGCCTCACTGTTGTCAACGGGTAGGGGCGGGCTGGAGGTAGGCGGCGAAGTTGACGGCGGTGCGCAGGTAGCGGCGCAGGGCCTCGGGGTCGTCGGCGTCGACCCGGCTGTGCGTGAAGACCATCGACAGGGCGACACGGCACAGCAGGTCGATGAGGATGTCGACGTCCACCGGGGGCAGCCGGCCGCGGTCGATCTTGTCCTGGATGACCGGGGCGGCGATCTCGGCGACGCGGTCGATCGTCAGGTCGGCGCGGACGGTGAACATCGGCAGGACGTTCTGCGGCGCCGTCCGCAGCGCCGCCTTCAGCAGCGGGTGCTCGCGGGAGTAGCCGATCACGAACACCAGCAGGTCGGCGAAGTAGTCGGCCGACCAGGTCATCTCGTCCAGCCACGGCCTGGCCACCTCGATGAAGGTGGTCAGCTCGCGCTGGATCAGGGCCTCCTTGATGTCCTCGACGCTGCCGCCGTACTTGTAGAGCGTCGGCCGCGAGACCCCCGCGCGGCGCGCGATGGCCGACAGCAGCCGGTCGGAGCCGAACCCGCCGTCGGTCAGGCACTCGGCGGCGGCGTCGAGGATCCGCGCGCGGATCTCCTCGGGCGAGCGGCGCGCGGCCGGACGGCGCCCCGCCGCGGGCGGCGCCGGCGGTGCGGGCGGGGCGGGCGGCTGTGGCGGCGCCTGCGGCTCGGGCACGCGTCCCCTCGTCTGCTCGGTCGGTCGGGCTTCGATTGTAGAAGGCGGCGCTCTTGACCGATCCTCGCCCGTGCTTTTACAGTCTCGCTATAAATGTAAATAACTCGGAGGGGGATCGCAGTCGTGCGACTGATGAGCAACCAGGGCAAGCCGCTCCAGGACGCGACGGCCGTCGACAAGGCCCGCAACGTCCTGACCACCACCGCCGACATCGCGGTGACCAACGCCCGCGCCACGGTCGCCGCGCGCCGCGCCCGCCGGGGCGGCCGCGCGCCCTCCGGCGCGGACCTGACCGCCTACGACCCCCTCGACCCCGCCGTGATCGCGGACCCGTACCCGGCGTACCGGCGGCTCCTGGACGGCGGCCCCGTCGCCTACAACCCCGCCGCGACCTCTACGTCGTCAGCCACTACGAGGCCGTGCGCGCCGCCGCCCGCGCCGACGGCGCGCTGTCCTCCGCGCAGGGCATCACCCGCACGCGGGTGAACCTGCCGCTGCTGATCACCACCGACCGCCCCGACCACACCCGGCTGCGGCGGCTGGCGCTGCCCGCGTTCACCCGGCCCTCGCTCCAGCGCTGGCACCCGGTGATCGACGGGCTCGCCGCCGACCTGGTCGCGGACCTCGCCGCCGCCCGGGCGCGGACGCGGTCTCCCGGCTGGCCGTGCCGATGCCGGTACGGATCATCGCCCACATCCTCGGCGTCCCGCCCGAGGACCAGGACGACTTCCGGCGCTGGTCGGACGGCATCATCGAGGGCTTCCAGCTCGAACTCGGCCGCGACCTCCCGGCCCGCTTCGCGCGCACCGTCACCGCCCTGCTGCGCCTGAACGGCTACCTCCAGCGCCAGATCAGGAGCGGGCGCCTCATGGACGGCGTGCTCGGCGACCTGCACGGCACCAACGAGGAGGGCGGGATCACCGGCGAGGAGCTGTTCTGGTTCGCGGTCCTGCTGCTGGTGGCGGGCAACGAGACGACCACGAACCTGCTGTCCACGATGCTGCTCACCCTGTCCCGCGACCCCGAGCAGTACGAGCTGCTCCGCGAGCGGCCCGAGCTCGTCCCGTCCGCGATCGAGGAGCAGCTCCGCTACAGCTCGCCGATCCAGGGCTTCTACCGGACGGCGGTCGCCGACCACCAGATCGGGCCCGCGACGATCCCGGCCGGGTCGCGCGTGCTCCTGCTGTTCGGCGCCGCCAACCGGGACCCGCGGCAGTTCCCCGACCCCGACGCCTTCGACGTCCAGCGGGACGCCGCGGGCCACCTGGCGTTCGGCTCGGGCATCCACCTGTGCCTCGGGGCGCACCTCGCGCGCGCGGAAGGCCAGGCCGTCCTGCGCGAGCTGATCGACCGCGTGTCCCGCGTCGAGGTCACCGGGCCGTACGCGTGGAACACCAACAGCGCGCTGCGCGGCCTGTCGCGCCTCCCGGTCACGCTGACGTCCTGACCGGCGAGACCGGGCACGCGGACGCGAGGCCGGGCGCGAAGGCGCGAGGCCGGCACGCGGACGCGAGGCCGCGCTAGAAGGTGAAGCGCGGGTCGGACGCGGTGAGCAGCGCGGTCCGCGGGGCCACCGGCCAGACTGCGGCCAGCTCGGCGGCGAGGGCGTCCATGAGCGGACCGGCGTCGGCCCCGGGATGGACGGCCTCGGCGACGATGAGGACGTCGGCCGTGGTCTCGCGCACGGCCGACAGGCCGCTCTGGCGGTTGGTCCAGCGGCGGGCGTGCGCGCGGCCCGCCGCGTCGGCGAAGACGACCTCGCCCTCGGCCGGGTGCTCGGTCTCCCCGGAGAACGTCAGGTACGACTCGTCGCCGGACGCGTGCCGTACCTCCAGGTGCCCGTCCACGTGGGCGAGGTCGAAGACGGCGATGGGCGTCGCGTACGCCAGGGACACCGCGTTGCACAGGTCGATCAGCGGGTGGATCGAAGGGAGCGACTTCTCCTTGCGGAAGCGGCGCAGCAGCGATTCGGAGGCGCAGCGGTACTGCGTCGGCTTGAGGCCCATCTTGGAGAACGTGCGCCGCCACGCCTGGATCTCGGGGAACTCCGACTCCGGCGACTCGGCCAGGCGGGCTTCGGCGATCGCGCCGTACTTCGCGACCTGCGGCGCGACGGACGCGCCGGGGGTGATGCCGGTGGCGTGCAGGGCGCCGGGGACGAGTTCGGGGAAGGCGGCCCAGAGGGCGGGCGCGTGCTGGAAGTGCATCAGCGGCTCTGCACGGCGAGGCGGCCGGCGAGGGCGACGAACGAGCCGGCGAAGACCCGGCGCATCCAGGCCATGACGCGCGGACGCGTGATCACCTGGTTGCGGACGGCGGCGGCGAACACCCCGTACACCGCGAAGACGGCGAACGTCGCGAGCATGAACACGCCGCTCAGACCGAGCATCTCCGGCAGCGCGTCGGCCGAGCCGGTGCTGACGAACTGCGGCAGGAACGCGAAGAAGAAGATCGTCAGCTTGGGGTTGAGGATGTTGATCAGGACGCCGGAGCCGATGACGCGCAGCGCGGACCTCGGCGCCTCGTCGCCGTCCTCCTCGACGGCGAGCGTCCCCTTGTCGCGGAACGTCGCCCACGCCATGTAGAGCAGGTAGGCGACGCCGAGGTACTTCAGCGTCTGGAACGCGACGGCGCTGGTGTGCAGGACCGCGGCGAGCCCCGTGACGGCCGCGAGGACGTGCGGGACGATCCCGAGCGTGCAGCCGACGGCGGCGACGACGCTCGCGCGCGCCCCGCGCGAGAGGCCCGCTGCCAGGGTGTAGAGGACGCCCGTCCCGGGCGTGGCGACGATGACGAGTGTCGTCACCAGGAACTCGATGCTCATACGGCCTCCCGCGTCGTGAGCCGATCAAGGTACCAGGGCTCCCGGCCGCCCGTTGGGCGGGGCGGCGGCCGGGGCGGTGGACCGGTCCGGGGCGGTCTCGCGAGGGTGATCAAGGTGTGCGAGCATCGGGTCCAGCGGAGGTGGGCATGGAGATCAGCCGAGGCGGCGCCGGGGACGCGCCGCTGATCCTGGCGATGCTGGACGGCGCGGTCGAGTGGCTGGTCGCGAACGGGCGGCCGGGCCAGTGGGGCACCGAGCCCTGGTCGGCCGACCCGGCGCGCGCCGAGCGCGTCGCGGCGATCGCGCGGGACGACGCCGTCTGGATCGCGCGGGTGGACGGCGCCCCGGCGGGCGCCATGGCCACCTCGCCGGTCCCGCCGCGCTACGTCACCGCGGCGTCCGAGCCGGAGCTGTACATCACGCTGCTGGTCACCGACCGGGCGTACGCGGGGCGCGGAGTCGGCGGCGCGCTGATCGGGCGGGCCCGCGAGGAGGCGTCCCGCGCGGGCGCCGCCCTGCTCCGGGTGGACTGCTACGCCGGGGACGACGGCCGCCTGGTCCGGTACTACGAGGGCAACGGCTTCGAGCCGGTGCGCAGGTTCACGGTGGGCGACTGGCCCGGCCAGCTCCTATCCCAGCGCGTGCTCCCCGCCCGCTGAGTCGCGGACGGCGCGGACCTTCAGCAGGTTGCGGCGCGGCCGGACGCCGCACGCGGCGAGGCGCCGGTGCAGGTCGGCCATCAGCTCGCGGGTCTCGGGCTTGAACGCGCGGCTGCGGATCTCCGGCGGGACGGCGAGGATCGCGACGCGGGCGAGCTTCAGCCCGAGCGTGACCAGCAGCTGGACGGCGCGGACCTCCGGCAGCGCCCGGTAGTGGTCGCGCGCCCAGCGCGGCAGCGTGTAGTAGGCGAGCATCCCGACCGGGAACCACAGCGGCTTCAGCGGCGCGAGCACGCGGAGTTTGCGGGGCACCTTCGGCCACAGCAGGAACCGCATCGTCGCCCGCGACTCCGGGATGACCCGCAGGTCCAGGTCGGCGCGCGCCGCCGCGAAGTACTCCCGCATCTCCGCGACGCTGCCGGGCACCTCGTCGGCGTGCAGGCCGACGTAGGTGGCGGTGTGGCGCTGCTCGTCGTAGTAGCGGTCGCGCTCGGCGGGGGTCAGGCGCAGCCCGCCGCGCTCGATGACCTCCAGGTACGAGGCGACCTCGGCGCAGTGCACCCACAGCAGCAGCTCGGGTCGTCGACGCGGCGGACGGGCCCGCCGTCGGGGTCGGTGATCCGCAGCCGCCTGTGCACGCCGCGCACGCGCGCGCCGAGCTCGTCCGCCTGCTCGGGGGTGCCGACGGCGGTGACGGCGACGAAGTTGGCCGTGTTGAACAGCCGGTCGAACGGCTCGTCCAGGAAGTTGGAGTTCTGCCAGACGCCCCGCATCGTGCTCGGCTGGAGCGCCTGGAGCATCAGCGCGCGCACCCCGGCGATCATCATCAGCGGGTCCAGCACCACCCGCCAGGACACGGTCTCGGGGCCGTGGACGATCAGTTTCTCCGTGTTCACCATGGTAAGTCCATGCTTATCGCATGAAGATCGGGAACGGAAGCCCCTCGCCCAGCGCCCGCAGGTCGTCGCGGGACAGCGAGCCGAGCGGACGGGCGAGGAGCCGTTCGGCGGGGCCCGGCCAGTGGCCGTGGACCTCCGCGCCGCCCGGGCCGCAGAGCAGCGCGTGCCGTCCCGAAGGCGTCGGCACGACACGCGACCAGTGCCCCATCGCGCTCGGATCGTCCTCGTCGCGCGCCCGCGGGTCCTCGCCGGACACCGCCGGCACCGCCGGGCCGCCCGACACCGCGTCCCGGCACGTCCATCCCCGCGCCCCTTCCACGGCCACCTGGCCGTGCACGGGGAACGCGGCGACCTGGGCGGCGTACCGGTGGAACCCGCCGCCCCATCCGCCGAACGGCTCGCCCTCGAACCCGCCGTCCCGGATCCGCCACACCGCGGACGGCAGGGCGGTCACGAGGCGGTCCGCGGCGGTGAAGGCCGCCGAGCGGGGCGCCACCAGCGTGCCCGGCGCGCCGTGCGCGCGGGCGAGCACCCGCGCCTCGGCCATGTCCACGACGGCGAGTTCGCCGGTGGCCAGCGCGACCACCGGCGCGTCCGGGGCGGCGGCCAGGATCCGCGGAACGACCGGCGCGGGGTGCAGGCCGAGGCGAAGGTCGCTGAGCAGGGACAGGCGTTCGCCCGGCGCGCCGTCGGAGGCGAAGCCGAGCAGCTCGTGGTCGGCGGTGAGGGCCGCGAACCCGCCGGGGACGTGGGCGAGCGACACGACGGCGGAACGCGTGAGGACGGTCGACCCGCCGCCGGGGTCGAACCGTTCCAGCGGGCCCCGGCTCCGGGCCGCCACCGGAGCCGTCCCGGTGTGCAGGAGCGACATCGTGGGCGCGTGCACGCCGGCGATCTCCCAGCGGCCGGTCCGTTCGCCGGACGGCAGCGCGATCTCCGTGGCCGAGCACCGCTCCTCTCCGAACGGGTGCGTGACCGCCGCGAGGCGCGAGCCGTCCGGCGAGAGCGCGCAGCCCAGCAGCGTGGCCCCGTAGGCGTCCAGCGGGACGGGCACGCGCCGCGGCTCGTCCCGGAGCGCGGCGGCGACGGCCTCGGCGGCCAGGTCCGGCGAGGTTCCGCGCAGGGCCGTGAACAGGTCGTGCCCGATGTCGTCGGACGGCGTCCATCCGGCCTCCGCGCAGAGGTGCGCTGCGGCGATCGCCTCGGCCAGGGGGAGGCCGAGGGCCGTTCGCCACAGCTCGTCCCACGCCGAACGGTCCGCGAGGCGCTGGACGGCGAAGGCGCGTTCGGCCGCGTTCATCTCGTGGACGCGGTCGTGCCCGTGCGCGCGCGTGAGGAGCGGGACCGGGTCGATGCCGTCGAGCCCCGCCATGGCCGTGCGCAACCGGGCGCGGTGGCGTTCCGAGGCGGCGCGGTACGCCTCGGCCAGGTGCGCGCCGTCCGGATCGGCCTCGCGGAGGCGGCGCGCGTCGCCCGCGAGCGCCCAGAACGCGGCGCGCCGCACGGGGTCCTCGGGCTGCGCCCCGTGCTCGCGGCAGTCGGCGATGAGCCGCGCGCGGAGGTGGTCCGGAACGTCCTCCGCGACCGCGCCGGCGCACCGTTCCGGCCACGACGGGAAGTCCAGGGCGAGCCTGCTGACGCGCAGCAGCGGGCCGCTCGTGGCGGGACGTCCGTGGCGGCGCAGCACGTCCACGAGGGACGGATCGTCCAGCCACAGCCGCCACACCAGGTCGCGGGTGGCCGGGGCCATGGGGTTCGGGTTGCGCGCCAGCTCGGCCCGTACGGCCGGCCATCCGGGTTCCCGCGCGTGGGCGGCGGCGTGCCACAGCCTGCCGAGCAGCGGCTCGGCGGACTCGACGCACACCCGTACCGCGCCCGCGCGCACGTCCTCGTCGGGGTCGGCGACGAGGTGGTGCAGCGTGCCGGTCCACGCGTCGCGCCATCCGCTCAGCAGCGCGCCGGACAGCGCGTAGGCGGCCGGCGGCGCGAACGGGCCCGCGTGCCGGAGGCCGTCGCGCAGCACCAGCGCGCGGAGCCGCGGATCGCGCGTCCGGTCCCACAGCCTGTACGCCTCGGCGCGCGCGGCGCGTCCGAGCGGGCCGGGGTCGTCGGCGGCGAGGCGCAGGAGCGTCCCGATCAGCTCCTCGCCGCCGGGGCCGCGCGGCCACACCCGGACGAGGCGTCGCCAGGCGCGCCGGAACGGCCGCCCGTCCGGGCCGCCGAACGCGAGCGCGGCGCGGGCCAGCCGGAGCCGCCGGGACACCTTCGACATGCGCACCCCCGGGGCCGCGCGGCTGGATCACCCTCACTATCGGCGAGGGCGCCCGCCGTGTCGACCCCGGCCGGACGCGGCGCGCGGTCACGTCCAGCGGGCGGTCACGTCCAGCGGGCGGTCACGTCCAGCGGGCCGTCACGTGCTCCAGGCAGGACTCGCGGGTGTCGGGCCCGTGCACGGCCGTCCACCCCGCCGGGACGGGGACGAACGCGGGCCACAGCGAGTACTGCGCCTCGTCGTTGGCCAGCGTGAGGTACGAGCCGTCCAGGTCCTCGAACGGGTTGGTCGGGGCCGGGCCGTTCACCGGGACCCCGCCTTCGCGGCCAGCACGTCGTGCCAGCCCGCGAGGCTCGGCACCTCCGCCAGCTCGGCGAAGCCGACGTCGGTGCCGCGGGCGCGCCACCGCTCGATCAGCATCATCACCCGGATCGAGTCGAGCCCGGCGTCGATGAGGTTGTCGTCGAAGCCGATCTCGGCGGGCTCGACGGCGAGCAGCTCGGCCACCTCGGAGCGCAGCTCGTCGCGCGTCTGGTGCATGGCGGTCCTTTCCCGGTCGGTCGGTCAGGCGGTGGTGCGGACGGCGGCGGCCGGGCGCGCGGGCGCGGGCGCGTCCGCGGGCGGAGCGGCGAGCGCGGCGGCGAGGGCGTCGGTGGTGAGCGTGACCGCGCAGCGCTGCGCGGCGTAGGTGACAGCGTCGCGGTGGTGGCGCTCGGAGAAGTCCGCGACCGCGTCGGCGACGAAGAACGGCTGCACGTCGCGGGAGAACGCCTCGACGGCGGTCGTCTGGCAGCCGATGTGGGCGTACACGCCGGTGACGATGAGCTGGTCGCGCCCGGCGGGCAGCAGCAGGTCGGCGAGCTCGGTGCGCAGGAACGCGCTGTAGCGCCACTTGGTGAGGACGATGTCGCCGCCCGCGGGCGCGAGGGCGTCCACGACGCGGCGCTCGCGGTCGGCGGGTCCGATGCCGTCGCCCCAGAAGTCCAGCAGCAGCCCGCGCTGCTCCCTGGTCTGCGCGCCGGGCTGGGCGGTGTAGACGACGGGCATCCCGGCGTCCGCGGCGGCCCGGCGCAGCCGCGCGATGTTGGCGAGCAGCGCCGGGAGCGGGTCGCCCGCGAACGCGTCGAGGAAGTAGTTCTGCATGTCGTGGATCAGCAGGACGGCGCGGCGCGGGTCGGGCGTCCAGCCGACGCGCGGCTCGGGCAGCTCGCGGGCGGTCGGCATCGGGTACGGGGCGATGGCGGGGATGGCCATGAGGAGCTCCTAGTCTGCGGCCCGGTCGCGGGCGAGCCGGTCGGCGAGGGCGGCGCGCAGGTCGCGCTTGCTGACCTTGCCGACGCCGGTGTGCGGGTAGCGGTCGGTGAACACGATCCGGTCGGGGATCTTGTAGGAGGCGATGCCGCGCTCGCGCAGGAACGCCTTCAGCGCGAGCGCCCTCGGCGGCTCGCCGCGCGGGATGACGACGGCGCAGGTGCGCTCGCCGAGCATCGCGTCGGGGACGGCGACGACGGCGGCGTCGTGGACGGCCGGGTGGGCGAGCAGGTGGTTCTCGACCTCCTCGGCGGCGATCTTCTCGCCGCCGCGGTTGATCTGGTCCTTGGCGCGCCCCTCGACGACAAGGTCGCCGTCCGCGGTGCGCCGCACGACGTCGCCGGTCCGGTAGAAGCCGTCCGGGGTGAACGCGGCGGCGTTGTGCTCGTCCGCGCGGTAGTAGCCGCGGATGGTGTACGGGCCCCGGGTGAGCAGGTGGCCGGTCTCCCCCGGCGGGACGTCGCGGCCGTCGTCGTCCACGACCCGTACCTCGTCGTGCTCGGAGATCGGCCGGCCCTGCGTGCCGACGCGCACGTCCTCCGGGTCGTCCAGGCGGGTGTAGTTGACCAGGCCCTCGGCCATGCCGAACACCTGCTGCACGTCGCAGCCCAGCACGGGCCGGACCCGCGCGGCGGCCTCGGCGCTGAACTTCGCGCCGCCGACCTGGAGGACCTCCAGGCTCGACAGGTCGTGCCGGGTGGTCCGCGCGGCCTCCAGCCAGACCAGCGCGAGCGGGGGGACGAGGCCGGTGATGGTGACGCGCTCGCGCTCGATCAGCGGGAACGCCACGTCCGGGCTGGGCAGCGGCGCGAGCACGCTCGTCGCCCCGGCCGCGAGCGCGCCGAACACGCCGGGCGAGCTCATCGGGAAGTTGTGCGAGACGGGCAGCGCGCACAGGTACACACCGCCGGGCCGCAGGCCGCAGATCTCGGCGCTCGCGCGGAAGCTGTAGATGTAGTCGTCGTGGGTGCGCGGGATCAGCTTCGGCGTGCCGGTCGTCCCGCCGGAGAGCTGCATGAGCGCGACGTCGGACGGGTCGCCGTCGGGGAGGTCCACCGGGTCGGCGGGCAGGCCGCCGAGGGCGGTGAACTCCTCGGCCTCGCCCGCGACGAGCACCCGTTCGGGCGGCACGTCGTCCTTCAGCTCGCGGGCGAGGGCGCGGTGGTCGAACCCGGCGTGCCGGTCGGGGATCACGTACGCGGCGGCCTCGGCGTGGCGCAGGAAGTAGCCGATCTCGGCGGCGCGGTGCGCGGGCAGCGCGAACACGGGGATGGCGCCGATCCGGAACAGCGCGAAGCAGACCTCGAAGAACTCGGGGACGTTCGGGAGCTGCACGACGACGCGGTCGCGGTCGCGGAGGCCGAGGGCGCGCAGCCCGGCGGCGAGCCGGTCCGCCCGCCGGTCCAGCTCGGCGTAGGTCCAGCGGACCGCGCCCGCCGCGCCCTCGCCGACGACGGCGACCCGTTCGCCGTGCTCGGCGGCGGCCTCGCGCAGCAGCGTCCCGAACGTCTGGCCGCGCCAGTGCCCGGCCGCGCGGTAGCGGGCGGCGTACTCCTCCGGCCACGGGGTGGCGCCCGGCAGCATCAGGGGGTCTCCGTTTCCAGGCCCATGGCCCTCAGCAGCGTGCGGAACTTCGCGCTCGTCTCGGCCAGCTCGGCGGCGGGCACCGAGCCGGGCACGATGCCCGCGCCCGCGAACAGCCGCAGCGCGTGGCCCTGCACCTCCGCGCAGCGGATCGTGACGGCCCACTCCCCGTCGCCGGAGGCGTCGCACCAGCCGACCGCGCCGCCGTAGAACCCGCGGTCGAACGGCTCCAGCTCGGCGATCACGTCCCGGGCGGTGCCGGTCGGGGTGCCGCACACGGCGGGCGTCGGGTGCAGCGCGGCGGCGAGGTCGAGCGCGGTGACGTCCGGGTCGGCGAGCCGCCCGGTGACGCGCGTGCCGAGGTGCCACATCGTGGCCGTGCGGACGAGCTCCGGCCCGTCCGGCACGTCCAGGGTCGCGCAGTACGGGCGCAGGCCCTCGGCGACGGCCTCCACGACGAACGCGTGCTCGTGCAGGTCCTTGGCCGACTCCAGCAGCGCCTCCGCGCGCAGCTCGTCCTCCACCGGGTCGAGGCTGCGGGCCGCCGACCCGGCGAGCGGGTGCGAGGCGACGTCCCGGCCGTACCGGGAGACGAGCAGTTCGGGGCTCGCGCCGAGCAGCGTGCGGCAGCACGGGTGGCCGGGCACGGTCACGGCGTACACGTGGCCGTGCGGGTCCCCCGCGGCGAGGTTGCGGAGCAGGCGGGCGGCGTCCACGCGGCCGTTCGCGGTGAGGTGCAGGGCGCGGGCGAGCACGACCTTGTCCAGGTCGGTCTCGGCGAGCCTGGCGAGGGCCTTCTCCACCGCGCGCTCGTACTCCTCCGGCGGCGGTACGGGCCGGACGGCCACGCTCGGCACCGGGCCGGAGACGCGCTCGTGCGCGAAGCCCGCGCCCTCGGCGCGCTGCGCGGCGGCGGGCACGAACAGGCGCGCGGGCGCGTCGGGCCGGAACGGCAGCGCGCCGGCGATCATCGGGTCGTCGTGGCCGGACCCGGCCGCCGCGTCCATCGCGGCGGCGGCGCGGCCGGGGAGCGTCCTCGGGGCGTACGGGGCGGGGGGCACGTCGGCCCAGGTCCCCTGGGCGAGGACGGTGCGTTCGGGAGAGGAGAAGAAGAACGAGGAGCCCGGGCGGTAGTCGGCCAGCAGTCCGGCCGCGTCGGCGGTCACACCGGGGGCGGTGCTCACGTGGTGCCCTTTCGGTAGGGGACGATGCGGGGCGGGCGCGGCGTTCAGCCGCGCAGGGACGCGCCGCCGTCGACGTACAGGTCGTGCAGCGTGATGTGCCTGGCCCGGTCGGACACCAGGAAGCGGACGGCGTCGGCGACGTCCTCGGGCGCGCCGATGCGCCGCAGGGGGATGCCGGACCGGTACGCGGCGAGGTCGCCGTCGATGGCGGAGCGGGCGCCCTCGTCCGGGTCGGCCCACAGGTCGCGCTGCATGGCGGTGTCGGTGGAGCCCGGCGAGACGACGTTGCAGCGGATGCCGTGCTCGGCCAGCTCCAGGCCGAGGCACTTGGTGTACTGCACGGCCGCCGCCTTCGACGCGGCGTACGCGGCGAGCCGGGTGCGCGGGACGCGCGCCGCGTTGGACGCGACGGTCACGATCGCGCCCGAGCGGCGCGGCACCATCCGGCGGGCGACGGCGCGGCAGGCGTGCAGGACGCCCCCGGCGTTGACCGCGAGGTGCTCGGCCCAGTCGCGGTCGTCGAGGTCGAGGGCGGAGCCGGGGCGCAGGATCCCCGCGACGTTGACCAGGATCCCGACGGGGCCGAGCTCGCGTTCGGCCCGTTCGGTGAGGTCCTCGACGGCGGCGGGGTCGGACACGTCGGCGGGGCAGGCGAGCGCGGGGCCGGGGAGTCCCGCGGCGACGGCCTTCGCGTTCGCCCCGTCGCGGTCGACGACGGCGACGCTCGCCCCGTCCTCGGCCAGCGCGCGGGCGACCGCGGCGCCGATGCCGCGTCCCGCGCCGGTCACCACGGCGGCCGTGCCCTCGATCCCGGTACGGTTCACTGCGGCTCCTCGGTCGGCTCCGGACGGCTCACGCGCCCACCCTCCACGCAGGTGACTTAGGCAAACCTAAGTTAGGAATGCCTTACCTAAATTCCTGGATCTCGGCGCGCCCGTCAAGCCCCGGCCCCGGGTGACGGTGATCACTGGGACCCGCAGTTCGGTTAGGTTAGCCTTGCCTCATGCCATCGCCGTCCGCCGTGTCCGCCGACCCGCGCGCGACGCCCCTCTCCCCCGCCGGACGACCCCCGGCGCCCCGCGTGACGCCCGTGCTCGCGGTCCTCGGGGGCCTCGCCGTCCTGGTCGCCGCGCTCGCCGTCGCCTCGCTGTTCGTCGGCGCGGGCGACACCCGCCCCGGCCGGGTGCTCGACTTCCTGCTGGATCGTTCCGGCGCCCGCGCCGACGGCCAGCTCCACACCGTCGTCGCGACGCTGCGGCTGCCCCGCACCCTCGCCGGGCTCGCGATCGGCGCCGCGCTCGGGCTCGCGGGCGCGCTGCTCCAGGCCGCCACCCGCAACCCGCTCGCCGAGACCGGGCTGCTCGGCGTGAACGGCGGGGCCGCGCTCGGCGTGGTCGTCGGCATCTCCTACTTCGGCGTCGGCTCGGGCTTCGGCTACATCCCCTGGGCCCTCGGGGGCGCGCTCGCCGCGAGCCTGCTCGTGCTGCTGCTCGCGGGCGCCGGGCGCGCGGGCGCCTCGCCGCTGCGCCTGGTCCTCGCCGGCGCCGCGATGACGTTCACCGTGACGGGCCTGATCAACTTCATCGTGCTCGGGTCGGGCAAGACCTACGACGAGTACCGGTTCTGGGTGCTCGGCTCGCTGTCGGGCGTCACGTCGCGCTCGCTCACCGGCGTGCTGCCGGTGCTGGCCCTCGGCGCGCTCGCCGCGCTGCCCGCGATCCGCCCGCTGTCGGCGCTCGCCCTCGGCGACGACGCCGCCCGCGCGCTCGGGCACCGGCCCGCGGTCACCCGCGTCGTCGTCGCGGCCGCGGTCACCCTGCTCGCCGCCGGGTCGGTCGCGCTCGCCGGTCCGCTGACGTTCCTCGGCCTCGTCGCCGGGTACGTCGCGCGCCGCCTGATGGGCCCGCGCACCGGCGCGCAGCTCGCCGCGTCCGCCCTGGTCGGCGCGGCCGTGCTGCTCACCGCCGACCTCGCCGCCCGCGTCGTGATCAAGCCGTACGAGACGTCGGTCGCGCTCGTGCTCGCGCTGATCGGCGGGCCGCTGCTGATCCTCATGGTCCGGTCGAGGAACGTGCTGCTGCTCGGCGGCCCCGCCGCCGTCTCCGGCGGCCCGGGCGGGCGGCGGGCCCCGGCGCGCGCGCACCGGGGCGGCGACGGCGGGCCCGACGACAGCCTCGTGCTCCGCGCGGGCGGGCTGTCGATGCTCGTGCCGCGCCGGGGCGCCGCCGCCGTGGCCGGCCTCGCCGTCCTGACCGCCGCCGCGCTCGGCCTGTGCGTCGTGCTCGGCTCGGCCGTGCTGACGCCGTCGCAGGCGCTGAACGCGCTGTTCGGCCACGGCACGCACGCCGCCGTCCTGATGGTGCGCGAGTTCAGCCTGCCGCGGATCGTCGCCGGCCTGCTGGTCGGCGCGGCGCTCGGCGTCGCGGGCTGCCTCACGCAGACGATGGCCCGCAACCGGCTCGCCACCCCCGACTTCCTCGGCGTGAACGAGGGCGCGACGTTCGCCGTGCTGCTCACCGTGCTCGGCAGCAGCACCGCCACGTTCGGCGCCTGGTGGTCCGGGCCGCTCGGCGCGCTGCTCGCCGCCGGGACGATCCTGCTCGTCGCGGGCCGCGGCGGCGCGCAGGGCTACCGGGTGCTGATCGTCGGCTTCGCGTTCGCGGCGGTGCTGCGCTCGCTGACCGAGCTGCTGCTCGCCAAGAAGGACCTCGACATCGCGCAGGCGATGTTCACCTGGAGCGTCGGCAGCCTCAACGGCCGCGGCTACTCGTCGATCACCGCGCTCGCGATCGGGCTCGCGGTGCTGCTGCCGGCCGCGCTGCTCGCCGGGCGGCGGCTGCGGCTGCTGCGCTTCGGCGAGGACGTCGTGACCGTGCTCGGCACCGACCCCGCGCGGACCCGGCTGCTCGTCCTCGCCGTCGCGACCGCGCTCGCGGGGCTCGCCGTCGGCGTCGGCGGGCCGATCGGGTTCATCGCGCTCAGCGCCCCGGTCATCGCCGCCCGCATCGCCGGGCCCGCGCGCGTGCCGCTCGTCGCGTCCGCGCTGGTCGGCGCGGTCCTCGTGGCGGTCGCCGACACCGTCGGGCGCACCGCGGCCGGCGACACCGAGATCCCGGTCGGCGCGATCGCCGGGATCGTCGCGGGGCCGTTCCTGCTGTACGTCCTGCTGCGCGAGCAGCGCACCTGACCGCGCCCCGACCGGGGCGAGGAGAGCCGGGAGGAGACGAAGTGGAACTGGTGGTCGAGGGGGTCCGGTCCGGGTACCCCGGGCTCGTCGCCGTGGACGGCGTGGACCTGCGGGTGCCGCCGGGGCGGGTGGTCGCGATCGTCGGCCCGAACGGCTGCGGCAAGTCCACGCTGCTGCGCGGCATGGCGCGCATCCACAAGCCCCTCGCCGGGCGGATCACCGTCGGCGGCCACGACATCTGGCGGCTGCGGCCCCGGCAGGCCGCGCACCACGTCACCCTGCTCCCCCAGTCGCCGGTCTCGCCCGAGGGCATCACCGTCGCCGGGCTCGTCGCATACGGCCGCCACCCCCACCAGGGCCTGTTCCGCCAGTGGTCGCGGGAGGACGAGCGGATCGCCGCCGAGTCGATGGCCGCGACCGGCGTCACCGGACTCGCGGGCCGCCGCGTCGACCAGCTCTCGGGCGGGCAGCGGCAGCGCTGCTGGCTCGCGATGGTCCTCGCCCAGCAGACGCCGGTGACCCTGCTGGACGAGCCGACCAGCGCGCTCGACCTCGGGCACCAGGTGGAGGTGCTGGAGCTGGTCCGCTCGGTGGCGCGGGGCGGCCGGACGGTCGTCATGGTGCTGCACGACATCGCCTCCGCCGCGCGCTACGCCGACGTGCTCGTCGCGATGCGTTCCGGCAAGGTCGTCGCGTCGGGCGCGCCGAAGGACGTCGTCGACTCCGCCCTGATCCGCGAGCTGTACGACGTGGACGCCGACATCCTGGCGGCGCCCGGCGACGGCGCTCCGCTCGTCGTCCCGTCCGCCACGTCGACTGTCCCGGCGGCGGACGCGGAGCCCGGCCGGGTGAACGGTGAGCGGGACGGCGGCAGGGACGACGCCGTGGACGCCGTGGACGCCGTGGAGGGCGCGCAGGCGGGCGCCGTGGCCGACGTCCGGTGATCGGGCCGTCCGCCGCGCAGATCGAGCCGTTCGAGCCGCTGCCGGTCGTGCCGTGCGTGCCGGAGGAGACGCGGCCCGCGCGGACGCCGCTCGTGCGGGACCTCGGCGACGGGCACCACGCCGTGACGTTCCTCTGGCACGGCGAGGCCGAACGGGTCCTCGTGCTGGTCAACACGGTCGCCGAGGGGCACCGCGACGACCTCGGGCCCGTCTCGATGGAACGGATCGAGGGGACCGACGTGTGGCACCGCACGTTCCGGTGCCGTTCCGACCTGCGCGCCACGTACCAGCTCTATCCCGCGCACGGCCCGGTCGACGCCGCCGACCCGGAGGTCTGGGCGCACGTGCGGCGCCGCGCGATCCCCGACCCGCTGAACCCGGACCGCCTCCCGTCGTGGATCCCCGGGGCGGTGACGTCGGTGCTGGAACTGCCCGGCGCGCCGCCGCAGCCCTGGCTGCGGCCCCGGCCCGGCGTCCCGGCGGGCGCGGTCACCGGGCACCGGGTGCCGAGCGCGGCGCTGGGCGGCGACCGGACCGTGCACGTGTACGTCCCGGCGGCCGGGCCCGCGGGCGGCGAGCCGTACGACCTGATCGTCCTCCTGGACGGCGACCTGTGGACGGGCGCGGTGCCGTTCGCGCCGACACTCGACAACCTGATCGCCGAGGGCCGCATCCCGCCGGCCGTCGCGCTGATGCCCGCCTCCGGCGGCTACACCGCCCGCAACGCCGAGCTGGGCGGCGACGAGGCGTTCCTGGAGTTCCTCACGCGCGAGCTGCCGGAGTGGGCGGCGGCGCGCCTGCCGGTCACCGCCGACCCCGGCCGGTCGGTGATCGCGGGCAGAGCCTCGGCGGGCGCGCGGCGGCGGCAGCGGCGCTCCGCGCGCCCGGCCGGTACGGCCGAGTGATCGCGCAGTCGGGCGCGTTCTGGCTGGACGGCGAGTCGCTCACCCGCGGGGTCCGGCCCTCGCCCGTCCGCTTCCACCTGGAGGTCGGGCGCTGCGAGTGGCGGCTGCGGCCCGCGGTGCTGCGCTTCCGCGACGCGCTGCGCGCGACCGGGCACGACGCGGCGTACCGCGAGTACACCGGCGGCCACGACCTCGCCTGCTGGCGCGGCGGCCTCGCCGACGCCCTCCGCGCCCTTGCGCGTCCGGGGACCGGCGTTCAGCATGAGGGGGTCCGGTGAGGGCGGGGCAGACGGTGACGCCCTTGCGCCGTACTGGTCGGCGACCGTGCCTCTCGCCCCGCCCCACCGCGCGGTCCCTCAGGCGGCCCGGCCGGTGAGGGAGCGGCCCGGGTCCTCCGGCGCGGCGAGCCGTTCCGGCGCGTCCGCCGTGTAGTCGTCCGCCTCGGTCTCGTCGTCGCCGCCCGGCACGTTCAGCAGCCGGAGCGCGACGGTGAGGACGACCGCCACGAGCATGTTCAGCACGAACGCCGTCAGCGCGATGTAGCCCGTCCGCCCGATGAACGGCATGTCGGCGATGGGCGCGCCGAAGTGCTCCTGCGTCGGCGACGAGGTGCCGTACGCGGTGACCGTCCCGTAGACCATCCCGGCCGCCCAGCCCGCGAGCAGCGCCCAGCGGTGCATCCAGCGCGTGTAGACGCCGATCGCGATGGCCGGGAACGTCTGCACGACCCAGATCCCGCCGAGCAGCTGGAGGTTGATCGCCAGGGACTTGTCGAACCCCAGCACGAACACCAGCGCCCCCAGCTTGACCAGCAGCGACACGAGCTGCGAGACCCGCGTCTCCTCCTCCGGCGTGGCGTCCGGCCGGACGAACGCGGTGTAGACGTTGCGGGTGAACAGGTTGGACGCGGCGATCGACATGATGGCCGCCGGCACCAGCGCGCCGACGCCGATCGCGGCGAACGCGACGCCCGCGAACCAGTCCGGGAAGACCTGGTCGAACAGCTCGGGGACGGCGAGCTGCGGGTTGCCGGCCTTCCGCACGGCGGCCGACACGCCCGGGTGCGCCAGCGCCATGTAGCCGAGCAGCGCGAGCAGGCCGAGCATCAGCGAGTACGCGGGCAGCAGCGCGGCGTTCCTCTTGATCACCTCGCGCCGCCCGGCGGCGAGCGCGCCGGTCACGCTGTGCGGGTAGATGAACAGCGCGAGCGACGACCCGAGCGCGAGCGTCCCGTACGCCCAGTGCGTCATGTCGGTGGTGAGCAGCGACCCGGACGGCTTGCCGGTCGCCGGGTTCGGCTTGGCGAGCGCCGCTCCCGCGTCGTCGAAGACGCTCCCCCACCCGCCGAGCCGCGTCGGGATGTAGACGACCGCCACGATGATCACGATGTAGATCAGCGCGTCCTTGACGAACGCGATCAGCGCGGGCGCCCGCAGCCCCGAGGTGTAGGTGTACGCGGCGAGCAGCGCGAACGCGATGAACAGCGGCAGGTCCTTGGCGAGGCCCGACCCGGTGACGCCCATGACCGTCAGCACCGCCTGGATGCCGACGAGCTGGAGCGCGATGTACGGCATCATCGCGAGGATCCCGGTCAGCGCGACCGCGAGCCCGAGCGCCCGCGAGCCGTACCGCCCGCGCACGAAGTCGGCGGCCGTCACGTACCCGTGGCGCTGCGCCACCGACCACAGCCGCGGCCCGATCAGGAACACGATCGGGTACGCGATCGCGCCGTACGGCACCGACCAGAACCCCATCGCGCCGCCCGCGAACACCGCCGCCGGGACCGCGACGAACGTGTAGGCGCTGTAGAGGTCGCCGCCGAGCAGGAACCACGTGACGAACGTCCCGAAGCTGCGCCCGCCGAGCCCCCACTCGTCCAGGTGCATGAGGGTCTGCCCGCGCCGCCATCGGGCGGCGGCGAACCCGACCACGGTGACGGCCGCGAAGAAGAAGACGAAGATGCCGAGCTCGACGCCGTTGACGTCCTTCACTCCTCCTCACCCCGCTCGGAGCCCGCGGGGCCCTCGGGACCCGCGGAGCCCGCGGGAGGCGCTGGAGGCTCGGGCCGCGCGCGCGTCCGTGTGAGGAGGTGCGAGCCGCCGATGCAGGCCGCCGTCAGCACCACCCACACGAGCTGCCACCAGTAGAAGAACGGGAAGCCCGCGATCCGCGGGTCCTCCCTCGCGTAGCTCGGGACGGCCAGGTAGACGGCGAACGGGACCGCGAGCAGCACGCCCGCCGCCGCCCGCCGGGCGGCGGGGACGCGGGCGCGTGGCGTCGTGCTCATGGACGGACCTCCGGGAGCTGGGACGGCCGACGTGAAGGACATCGCCCCTAGGCGATCTTCGTTACCGCCCCCGCCCGCGGGCGGCGCCTCCGCCCCGGCCCGGCGTCCTCAGAGGTCGATCCGGGTGACGCGGTCGGTCACCGGCGCCAGGCACGCGCCGCTGCTGCACGCGCCGTACGACACCACCACCTCGGCCGCGGGACCCGTGCGCCGCACCGGAAGCGACAGCGTGACCGGCCCGTCCGGGTAGACCGGCAGGCTGACCTTCAGCGCGGGCAGGGCGAGCGTCCGCGCCGCCCGGTCCGCCGTGGGACGGCCCGTGGCGGTCAGGCCCGAGCGCACGCCGAGCCGGGTCGGGACGCCGAGCCCGTCCACGCCGCCGGACGGAAGGTCGACGCTGTAGACGTGGAAGCCCGCCCGCGTCGGCCGGAACACCGCCTCGACCCGCGCCCCGGTCACGGTGATCGACACCTCGACGCCGCTCTCGACGAAGCGGGCGGTCGCGGGCCGCGCGTCCCGCCGCTCCCCGCCGTCCCCTCCGTCCCCGCACGCGGGGGTGAGCACCGCGAGCGCGCCGAGGACCAGCGCCGGCGCGGCGGCGCGCGCCGTCCGCCTCACGTCCGGCGTCCCTTCAACGGTCGGCGTCCCGTCAACGGTCGGCGTCCGGTCATCGCGCCTCACCGCCAGCGCTTGAGGTGGCGGGCGACCTGGCGGGGCGTCATCGTGGCGGCGGTGGCGAACGACCCGTCGTTCGTCGTGGCGCGGACCCGGCCGGACGGGGTGA
This sequence comes from Actinomadura sp. J1-007, assembly GCF_009793335.1. Taxonomy (GTDB): domain Bacteria; phylum Actinomycetota; class Actinomycetes; order Streptosporangiales; family Streptosporangiaceae; genus Spirillospora; species Spirillospora yumaensis. Next base: position 523,234 of record NZ_WING01000003.1, read on the forward strand.
GCACGACCAGCGCGGGAATGCCGCTCTTCTGGAGGTCGATCCGGTACTTTCTCGCCACCGCGAGGTTGCGGTCGAACCGGCCGACGTCAATGGCGACGACGTGGAAGCCGCCGATGACGGGCCTTACCGTCGCCGTGCGGAAGTACCGTTCGAGCACGACGCAGTCGGGGCACCAATCCGCGCCGAAATCGAGCAGGACGGGACGCTTGTCGGCCTTGGCCTTCGCGAGCGCCGCGGCGATGTCGGCCTTCGGGTCACGGTCGGGGTCGTACCCCTTGGGCAGCGGCTCGGGCTTGGGAGGCCGGGCAGCGGGACCGGCCGGCGCCGAGCCGTTCGCGGGCGTGCTCGGGGCGGCGCTCGGAGCCGTGCTCGTACCGGCCCCGCCGTTCGATTCCGACGAGCCCGAATCTCCGCAGGCGGCGACGGCGAAAAGCGCGGCGGCGAGAATGGCGCAGGACTTCACGGGGGACTCCCACTTCTCGGCGCGGAAGGGGACAACAGTAGCGATCTTCGGGAGCCGTTCCGCCCGGATACGCCGACCGTGGCCGGAACCTGCCGTCGGTTTTCCGCCAGCGGGCCCGCGTCCCCGCACCGCATCCTGGAGGCATGGACTTCCGTTTCGGTGTCGTCGGCGAGTCGGTCCGCACCGCCGGCGACCTGCTCTCCACGGCGCGCCGCGCCGAGGAGCTGGACTACGCCACGCTGACGCTGCGTGACCACCTCATCCCGGACGGCTTCGGCGACCAGCTCGCCCCGATGGTCGCGCTGACGGCCGCCGCCGCCGCGACCACGCGGCTGCGGGTGGGGACGCTCGTGCTCGCCAACGACTACCGCCACCCCGCCTTCGTCGCCAAGGAGGCCGCGACGCTCGACGCCGTCTCCGGCGGCCGTTTCGAGCTCGGGCTCGGCGCGGGCTGGCTGCGCGAGGAGTACGAGCGGGCGGGCCTCCCGTTCGACCCGGCCCGCGTCAGGGTGGACCGCCTGGAGGAGTCGCTCCGGATCGTCACGAGCCTCCTGGACGGCGAGAAGACGACCTTCGCGGGCGAGCACTACCGGGTGGACGGCCTCACCGTGCACCCGGTGCCCCCGCGCCGCCCGCCCCTGCTCGTCGGGGCGGGCAGCCGCCGCATGCTCGGCCTCGCCGGACGGTACGCCGACATCGCGGGCGTCCTCCCCCGGGCCCTGCCGAACGGGACGATCTCCGACGAGCTGACCGAGCGGCTCCCGGACACCATCGCCCGCAAGGTCGGCTGGGTGAGGGAGGCCGCCGAGGCGGCCGGAGGCCGCGACGTCGAGCTCAGCATGCTCGTGTACCCGGCGTTCGGCCCCGACCCGCGCCGGGCCGCCGCGAAGGTCGCGGTCCTGCGCGGCTGGGGCGCCTCGTCGGCCGGCCTCGTCCTCGACATGCCGTCGCAGTTCGTCGGGCCGCCCGAGCACATCGCCGAGCAGATGGCGGCCCGCCGCGAGCGCTTCGGGTTCTCCTACTACCTGGTCTCCGACGCCGACATGGAGGCGTTCGCCCCGGTCGTCGCCCTGCTGAACGGCCGCTGAGCCGCCGGAGGGCCGCCGGGCCGCGTACGGCGGTCCGGCGGCCCTCCCGGGTTCACCAGGCCAGGGAGTGCGGGTCGCCGCCGGGGAACGGGATCCGCTCGGCGCGTCCGGTGGCGGTGTCGATCCGGTAGCCGTAGCCGTTCGAGACGACGAGCAGCCGCCCGCCGGACGGGTCCCTCACCAGCGAGGTGAACATCCACACGGTGTTGCCCGGGTCCCCCTCGTACCGCTGCTGGAACAGCACGCGGCGCTGGGCCCGCGTCGCGACGTCCACCTCGATCAGGCGGCTCCACGACGGGCCGCCGCCCGCGGGCCGCTGCGCCGCGATCGTGTAGACCTTCGTCCCGTCGGCGCTGAGCACCGGCGTGGTGAGCATGCCGAGCGGGCCGCCCTCCGACACCGCGACCCTGCGGGACGCCGCGCGCAGGTCGCGGCCGCCGCGCGCGGTGTCCAGGACGCGGATGCCGTTCACCTCCCGGGCGGGCCCGGCCGCCTCGAACGCCAGGTACCGGCCGTCCGCCGACCAGCTCAGGCTCTCCACCGAGGTGAACGCGGACGTCCGGTAGGTGGTGCGCTTCCCGGTGGAGACGGTGACGACGTCGATCCGGCCGTCGTCCCGGATCATCCGGCCGGGCGGGGCCTCCTTCGGGAACGCGATGCGCGCGCCGTCCGGCGAGACCGCCATCCGGCCGGATCCGGTGACGGGGACGTCCACCGGCTCCAGCCTCCCGACCGCGCCGCCGGAGAGGCGGAGCCGGAAGAGCCTCGCGCGGCCGTCGCGTTCCATGCCCGCCAGGTAGAACAGCGACGCCTTCGCGGTGCCGCCGACGGCGCTCCACTCGGTGACGCCCTTCGGCATCGGCACGTTCGCGGTGATCTCGCCGGTGGCGGCGTCCCGGACGGTCGCGCCGTCGCCGCCGGGCCCGGTGCCCTCGGCGACCATCGCGACGAAGTACCCGCTCTGCCCGCGCGCGAGGGCGGGACGCGGCTCGTCGGACGGTCGCAGCGACACGGCCGTGACGGCGGCGGCGATCACCAGCAGGACGGCGGCGGCCACGGCGAACGGCGCGACCCAGGCGCGCGCGGACGGCTGCCGCGCCCTCAGCGGCACGGGCTTCCCGGACGGCTCGGCGGACGGCTCGGTGGACGGCTCGGTGGACGGCTCGGTGACGAGTTCGGCGACGGCGTTCAGCGCGTCGCGGAGCTGCTCCTCGGTCGTGGTCATTCCTCGTTCCCCAGCAGACGTGCCAGGGCGGTCAGGCCCCGGGCGGCGGTGGTGCGGACGGTGACGGGCGCGATGCCCAGCGCCTCGGCGATCTCGGCGTCGCCGAGTCCGGCGTAGAACCGCAGGACCAGGACCTCGCGGCGCCTGCGCGGCAGGCGCCGCAGGGCCTCCATGACCCTGCGGCGGTCCTCGCCGAGGATCGCCTCGGACTCCGCGGACCAGATCGGCGGCTCGTGCGCGATCCCGAACCTGCGCGCGACGGACCGCCGCCGCAGCACCGACCGGGACCCGTTGACCACCGACGCCCGCGCGTACGCCAGCGCCTTGCCCTCGTCCTCCAGCCCGGCCCAGCGGCGGTGCAGGCCCATGAAGGCGTCCTGCACGACGTCCTCGGCGGTGGGCTCGTCGCCGACCAGCAGCACGGCGAGGCGGAGCAGCGCGAGCCGGTGCCGCCGGAAGAGGGCGGTGACCCTCTCCTCGGCGGCACCGGCGGGCTCGGCCAGCGGCGTATCAACTCTTTCCATGCCCAATAGACGGGCCGGGCCCTGGTTTGTTGCTCGCCCGCGCCGCCTTTCTCACGGCGGAGGCGGATCGGCGGGGCCCGGAGGCCGTTCTCACCGGGCGACGCGGTAGTGGAGATGGGTGACGTAGGGGGAGAGCGCGAGGCCGATGCGCTCCAGCTCGGCGAGGCCCGAGATGCGGACGCCGTCGCCCAGCAGGACCGGGACGAGGTGGACGTGCACCTCGTCGAGCAGGCGGGCGTCCAGGAGCCGTCCGGCGAGGTCCGCGCCCATGACGAGGATGTCCCTGGCGCCCGCCGCGTCGCGGGCCCGTTCCAGCGCGTCGCCGATGCCGGGGACGAACGCGAACGTCCCGCCGGCCTTGACGATGTCCCCCATCGGGCGGTGCGTGACCACGAAGCACGGTGCCCTGAACGGGGTGTCGCCCCATGGGCCCACGCCCACGTCGAACGTCCGGCGGCCCATCATGACGGCGCCCGCCGACGCGTTCAGGGCGCGGACCATCTGGGCGTCCACGTCGCTGGCGGGCGACCGCGACGGGCCGTTGAACATCCAGTCGTGGAGGCGCTCGCCTCCGGTGCCCATCGGCGCGTCCTCGCCGACGTCGGGCCCCGCGACGCAGCCGTCCAGTGACATCGACACGTCCAGCAGTACCTTGCCCATCGCCCGTCTCCTTCGCCCGATGCGGGGGGTTTCGAGTGCGCGGGGAGTGACCAGTACAGCACCGAACGGCCCGCCGTGGAGGCGCGCGTCCCCCTATGGCCGCCGCGCGCCCGGCGCGGGGGCCCGGACGCTGCGGGCCCGGACCGCGGTTCGCCCCCCGGATCAGTGCTCCGCGTCGGGCTCTTCCCCGCCGGAGTCGGGGCCCCTGCCGGACGGCCGCTCTCCGGCGCCGGGCGGCACGGGGCTGAGCGCCTCGTCCAGCTCGTCGACGTACAGCAGGTGCCGGGGGACGCGGCCGGTGCGGTACGCGGCGCGGCCGACCATGTGGGCCGCGATCGGCACGGTGGTCAGCTGGAGCAGCGCGACCAGCAGCAGCGTCGTGATCACACCGCCGGTCGGGAAGCGGACGCCGACGGCGACCAGGACCATCAGCAGGCCGACGGCCTGCGGCTTCGTGGCGGCGTGCATCCGGCTGAGCAGGTCGGGCAGCCGCAGCAGCCCGAGCCCGGCGCTGAGCGCGGCCCCGGCCCCGGCGAGCACGCACGCCCCGGTGAGCACGGTGGCGATCACGCGTCCTCCTCCGCGCCCGGGGCCCGGTAGACCAGGAACCGGGCGATCGACACCGAGCCGACGAACCCGACCAGCGACAGCGCCAGCATCGTCGTCAGCACCCACGGGTCGTCCGCCGCGATCGCCTCCACGCCGAGGCCCGCCATCATGGTCGCGACGAGGACGTCCAGGGCGACCGCGCGGTCGAGCATGGACGGGCCGCGCACCAGCCGGGCGAGGGAGAGCGCGGCGGCGAGGCCGAGCAGGGCCGCCGCCGCGCCGAGCACGGCGCTCACCGCGCGTCCCCGGCGATCGCGCGCAGGTCCTCGCGGGTGCCGAACGCGCGCACGACGCGCCGTTCGAGCGCGAGCACCGCCGCCCGCGCCCGGTCGAGCTGGGCGTCGTCGGCGCCGCCGAGCACGTGCAGGAACAGCGTCGAGGTGGCGAGCCGCGCGTCCACCACCAGGGTGCCGGGGACGGCCGACAGCGCGATCGCGGTGCCGGCGAGGATCAGGTCGGAGCGGGTCCGCAGCGTGACGCCGATGACCGAGTTGACGGTGTCGCGGCCCGCCGAGCCGAACGCCTGCCAGGTCAGCGGCCCCGCGCTGCGCAGCAGGTCGAACGCGAACCGCACGGCGAACACCACCAGCCCGACCGGCCGGATCCGCAGCCCGGGGTCCAGCGGCGGGAGCGGGAAGACCAGCACGAGGACCAGCGCGACCGCGACGCCCGACGCCACGTTCGCGGCCGACGGCCCGTCCCACATCAGCAGCCAGATCACGGTGAGCCAGACGACCAGCGGGAGCTGCACCACCCGCCGGCCGACCCGCACGCTGAACGGCGGCAGATCGCTCATGACTTTCCTCCCGGTGAGTACGGGTCCACGGCCTGGACGTAGTCGCGGGGGGCGAGCAATTCGGCGGCGACGCGGCCGGTCAGCGCCACGAGGGGCCGCCGCCGATGGTGTAGGACAGGCCGAGCGCGATCAGCGCCATGGAGGCGCCGACCATCGGCGCGGGCAGGCGCGCGGTCCGGTGCGCGAGCCCCTCGCCCGGATCGTCCTCGCCGCCGTCCGCGCCGCCCGGCCCCGCGCCGCCCGCACGGGAGGCCGCGGCGGGCGAGACGGCCTCGTAGAGCGGGGCGGCCCCCGAGAACGACCCGGCCCCGGAGGGCGGGCCGGGCGCGGCGGGCGCCCGCCAGAACGCCCGGTTCCAGACCTTCACCAGCGCGTACAGCGTGAGCAGGCTCGTCACGACCGCCGTGGCGACGAGGGTGAGCGCGAGGGGGCCGCCGTCCTCCAGGCCGGCCTGGAAGAGGCCGAGCTTGCCGAGGAACCCCGGCAGCGGCGGGAGGCCGCCGAGGTTCATCGCCGGGACGAAGAACAGCAGCCCGACCAGCGGTGCGGTGCGGGCGAGGCCGCCGAGCCGTTCGAGCGAGGTGCTCCCGCCGCGCCGCTCGACGAGCCCGGTGACGAGGAACAGCGTGGTCTGGACGGTGATGTGGTGCAGCACGTAGAACACCGTCGCGGTGAGCGCCGCGGCCGACTGGAGCGCCACCCCGAAGACCATGTAGCCGACATGGCTGACCAGGGTGAACGACACCAGCCGCTTGACGTCGACCTGCACCAGCGCGCCGAGCACGCCGACGACCATGCTGAGCATCGCGGCGACCAGCAGCAGGTCCCGCGCGCGGTCGTCGGGGAACAGCAGCGTCTCGGCGCGGATCAGCCCGTAGATGCCGATCTTGGTGAGCAGGCCCGCGAACACCGCCGTCACGGGCGCGGGCGCGGTCGGGTACGAGTCGGGCAGCCACATCGACAGCGGGAACACCGCCGCCTTCACGCCGAACGCGGTCAGCAGCACCAGCTCGGCGACGAGCGAGGTGCCGGGCGGCAGCGCCGCGATGCGGTCGGAGAGCTGGGCCAGGTTGACCGTGCCGGTCGCCGCGTACAGCACGGCGATCGCGACGAGGAACAGCATCGAGGACGACAGCGCGACCATGATGTAGGTCGTCCCGGCGCGGATCCGGGGCAGGGTCCCGCCGAGCGTGATCAGCACGTAGCTGGCCATCAGCATGATCTCGAAGCCGACGAACATGTTGAACAGGTCCCCGGCGAGGAACGCGTCCGCGACGCCCGCGACCAGCAGCAGGTACGTCGGGTGGAACACCGACAGCGGCGTCAGGTGGTCGCGGTCGGCCGTGCCCTGCCCGATCGCGTACACCATCACGCACAGCGTCACGGCGGACGAGACGACGAGCATCAGCGCCGACAGCCGGTCGGCGACCAGCGTGATCCCGACCGGCGCGGGCCAACCGCCCATCTGGAGGACCTGCGCCCCGGAGCGGTCGGCGTCGAGCAGGAGGGCCACCGCGACGGCGAGGACGGCGGCGAGCACCGCCACGCTGATCGTCCGTTGCAGCCGCGGGTGGCGCGGCCCGAGGATGATCTTCACGGCGGCGGCGAGCAGCGGCAGCAGCACCGGCAGGGGCAGCAGCTCGTTCACCGGCCCCCCTCCCCCGCGCCGCCGTCCCGGCCGTCCGCGGCGTCGCGGCCGTCCGCCGCGTCCGGGGCTTCCGGGGCGCCGAGCTCGTCCGGGTCGATGGGGTCGGCCGGACCGGCGATGGCGCGGCGTTCCCGTTCGGCGCGCATCCCGCCGCGGCGGCGCGCGACGCGGCGGTCCTCGATGTCGTCGCGGACCTCGTCCTCGCCTCCGAGCCGTCCGCTGCGGTAGGCGATCGCGAGGACGAACGCGGCGGACGCGAGCGCGATGACGATCGCGGTGAGGATCATGATCTGCGGCAGCGGGTCGGCCATCGGCCGGTGCGCCGCCTCGGGCGGCCCGCCGTGCAGGATCGGCGCGCGCCCCGCGGGCCCGCCGCCGGTGAGGATCAGCAGGTTCACGCCGTTGCCGAGCAGGAGGATGCCGACGACGAGGCGGGTCAGGCTGCGCTCCAGCAGCATCGCGATGCCCGCCGTGACGAGCGCGCCGCCGGTGACCGCGAGGGCGACCGTCCCTCCGGACGCGCCGCCGCCCCCGGCGGCGAGGAGCCCCGCGCCCGCGCTCATCCGGCGTCCGCCTGCCGGTCGACCTCGGCGCCGAGGGAGTTGAGGATGTCCAGGACGAGGCCGACCACGATCAGGTAGACGCCGACGTCGAACAGCAGCGACGTGGACAGGTGCAGGTGCCCGATCAGGGGGAGGCGCCCGTCCCAGCTCGCGGCCTCCAGCGTGTCCGCGCCCCACAGCGGAGGGCAGAGCGCGGTGGCCGACGCGATGAGCAGCCCGACGCCGAGCAGCAGCCCGACGGCGACGGGCGCGGCCTCGGCCAGCTCGAACGGCCCTCCGGCGAGGTAGCGGATGGCGAGCGCGAGCCCCGCCACGATCCCGCCCGCGAACCCGCCGCCCGGTGCGGAATGCGCGGTGAACAGCAGGAACACCGAGAACAGCAGCACGGTGTGGAAGATCATCCGTGCGACGACCTCGAAGATGATCGAACGGCGCTCGGAGGCGAGGGTCGTCCCGGCCGCGGCGAGCCACCGGCGCTCGTCCGCGGGCGCGGCGTCCTCGGGGAACGCCTCGTCCACCGAGGTCAGGCCCTCCACGGCCCACACCGTGGTGTCCTCGGCCGCCTCGGCGGCGCGCGGCGGGCGGACGCGCGGCGGCGGGCGAAGACCATGCTGGTCACGCCGAGCGCGGCGAGCGCGACGACCGAGCTCTCGCCGAGGGTGTCCCAGGCGCGGATGTCCACGAGCGCGGTCGCGACGATGTTGGAGCCGCCCGCCTCCTCCGCCGCGGCCGGGTACGCGGCGGACACCGGCACGGCGAGCCGGGCGTGCGCGGCGAGCAGCGTCACGGCGGCGGCCGTCGCGCCGCCGAACACGCCGATGGCGATGTGCAGCCTGCGCCGCCAGGTGGGCAGCGGGCGCGGGAACCCGGGCGGCAGCCTGCGCAGCACCAGCGCGAACACCACCAGGCTCGTGGTCTCCACGAGGAACTGCGTCAGCGCGAGGTCGGGCGCCCCTTGCAGGACGAACAGCATCGCCACCCCGTAGCCGGACGCGCCGGCGAGCACGACGGTGCGCGCCCGCCCGTGCGCGAGCACGGCCGCGATCCCCGCCGCGACGGTGAGGACGGCGACCATCACCTGCGCCGGGCCGTCCCACCACCGCCACGCCGACGGCTCCGGCCAGGGCCCGGCGAGGCCGAGCGCGGTCCCGGCGAGGACGACGGCGGTCAGCAGGATCACGGCGAGGTAGCCGGGCAGCGAGCCGCGCTGGACGGTGCCGGTGACCTGGAGCGCGAGATCGTCCAGGCCGCCCATCAGGGCCCGGTAGACGTCGTCGGGCTCGATCCGCGCGAGGCGCCGCTGGAGCCCGGCGACCCTGCGCCCGGCGAGGAACAGCGCGAGGCCGGCGGCGAGCGACCCCGCGGTCAGCGCCAGCGCGGTCCCGAACCCGTGCCACGCCGACAGCTCGTAGCCGCCGCCGTGCTCGGCCGGGTACGGCGCGGTCTCCCGGGCGAGCGGCACGTTCAGCGGCCCGGCGAGGACGCCGAGCACGACCCCTCCGAACGCGAGCAGCAGCGGCGGCCCGAGCAGCAGCGGCCCGGCCGGGCCCCGGACGGCGACGGGCTCGACGCCGGGCTTGCGGGCGAACGCGCCCCACAGGAACCGCAGGCTGTAGGCGGCGGTGAACGCCGACCCGAGCACGAGGAACGCGAGCAGGACGGGCCGCCCGCCGAGGAACGCCTCGTACGCCGCCTCCTTGCCCGCGAACCCGAGCGTGGCGGGGACGCCCGCCATGGACGCGGCGGCGGCGACCGCGGTCGCGCACAGCAGCGGCGAGGCGCGGCCGAGCCCGGACAGGTCCCGCAGGTCGCGGGTGCCGGTGGCGTGGTCGACGATCCCGACGACCATGAACAGCGCGGCCTTGAACAGCGCGTGCGCGAGCAGGACCGCGACGCCCGCGAGCGCGGCGTCCCGGCTCCCCGCCCCGACCAGCACGATCATGAAGCCGAGCTGGCTGACCGTCCCGTACGCCAGCAGGAGCTTCAGGTCGCGCTCGCGCAGCGCGCGCCAGCCCGCGAGGACCATGGTGGCGGCGCCGAGCACGAACACGGCCGGCCGCCACACGGGGACGGCGGCGAACGCGGGCGCGAGCCGCGCGACGAGGTAGACCCCGGCCTTGACCATCGCCGCGGCGTGCAGGAACGCGCTGACCGGCGTCGGCGCGGCCATCGCGCCCGGCAGCCACAGCCCGAACGGCGCGATCGCCGACTTCGACAGCGCCCCCACGAGGACGAGCGCGAGCGCGACCGCGACGCCCGTGCCGCCGGGCGGGTGCTCGACGATCTCGGAGATCCGGTGCGTCCCCGCGGCCCGCCCCAGCATGATGAACCCGATCAGCATGGCCAGCCCGCCGAACGTCGTGATCACGATCGCGCGGGTGGCGGCGCGCCGGGCCGAGGCGCGTCCGGGCTCGAACCCGATGAGCAGGTACGAGAAGACGGTCGTGAGCTCCCAGAAGACGTACAGCAGGAACAGGTCGTCGGCGAGGACGAGGCCGAGCATCGCGGCGGCGAACGCGAGCAGCTCCCCGGCGAACGCCCCGAGCCCCTCGTCCCGGGCGCGGAAGTAGCGGGCGCAGTAGGCGACGATCAGCGCGCCGACGCCGCCGACGATGAGGACCATCATCCAGCTCAGCGGGTCGGCCCGGAACGCGAACCCGAGGTGCAGCCCCGGGATCCAGGCGCGGGTCAGCTCCCGCGCCGCGCCGCCGCCGAGCCAGGGCGGGAGCGCCCAGGCGGCCGCGGCCGCGGGCACGAGTGCGAGCGGCAGGAACGCGTTGCGGCCGAGCCACCGGACGAGCAGTGGAGCCACCGCCGCGGCCGCGCAGTGCGCGGCGAACAACAGGAGCATGACTCCCCGGCGAGATCGATCGGTGACGGTCCGTCACACTAGCCCGCCGGCCCGCGGTGGACGCGCGTTCTTCCGCGGCGTGTTGGCGTTGCGGACCGCCCCATGACCAGGGCGTGCCCCGCCCCGGGGCGAACCCGGGCCGCGACCCGGGCCGGGGGCGCCGGGGTCAGGGCGCGGGAGCGGCGAAGCCCGCGTTCATCGCCAGGCTGAGGCCGGGCTCGGTCAGGCGCTCGGCGGCCAGGGTGTCGACCACCTTCCCGTGCTGGAACACCAGGACGCGGTCGCACAGGTCGACCAGCTCGGCGAGGTCGGACGACGCGACGAGCACGACCTTGCCCTCGGCGGCGAGGTCGCGGACGATGCGGTGCAGCTCGGCGCGGGCCCCGACGTCCACGCCGCGGGTCGGGTCGTCCAGGGCGAGGACGGCGGGCCCGGCGTCGAGCCACTTGGCGAGCACGGCCTTCTGCTGGTTGCCGCCCGACAGGTCCCCGGCGCGGGCGTGCACGTCGCCGCGGACGCGCAGGCGCTCCAGGCCGGTACGGGCCCGTTCGACCAGGCGGGAGCGGCGCGGGAGGGCCCCGTCGCGGCCCTGCCCGAGCCAGGTGACGGACGTGACGTTCTCCCAGAGGGGCTTGTCGAGCATCAGCCCCCGGCCCTTGCGGTCGCCGGAGACGTAGGCGACCCCGGCCGTGACGGCGTGGCGGGCGCTGCGCGGCGTCACGCCGTTCGGCAGGCGGACGGCCCCGCGCGACGGGCGGACGCGCCCGCAGACGGCGTCGAGGACCGCGAGGTGCCCGGACCCCTGGAGGCCGGCGAGCCCGACGATCTCGCCCCCGGCCGCGTTCAGCGACACCTCGCGCAGGCGGCCGGGGACCGTCACGTCCGTGAACGCCACCGGCGCGCCGCCCGTCCGCGCGCGGCGGACGCGCCGCGGGTCCGCCGCGGCGGGCGCGGCGGCGCCGAGCATGGCGGTGACCAGGGAGTCCAGGCCGACGCCGCTCGCCGGCGCGGCGGGCAGGACGGCGTGGCCGTCGCGCAGGACGGTGACGCGGTCCGCGACGCGCATGACCTCTTCGAGGAAGTGCGAGATGTACAGGACGGCGAGGCCGCGGTCCGCGAGGCGGCGCGTGGTGGCGGCGAGGCGGTCGGCGGCCTCGCGCGGCAGCGCGGACGTCGGCTCGTCGAGGATCAGGACGCGGGGCTCCTGGAGCAGCGCGCGGCAGATCTCAAGGAGCTGCCGGTCGGCGAGCGGCAGGCTTCCCACGCGGGCGTACGGGGCGGGGTCGAGGCCGAGTTCGCTGAGGACGGGCCGGGCCAGGCGGCGCATCTCGCGGTTGCTGACCAGCCCGCGCCGCAGGGGCGCGCCGTACGGGAAGAGGTTCTCCAGGACGGTCAGGTCGTCGTAGGTCATCAGCTCCTGGGAGACGATCGCGACGCCCTGCCGGGCGGCCTGCCGGGCGTCGGCGAACCGGACGGGCGCGCCGTCCAGCTCGATCGTCCCGCCGTCGGGCCGCACCACCCCGGAGATGATCTTGACGAGGGTGGACTTGCCCGCGCCGTTCTCGCCGACGAGGGCGTGCACCTCCCCGGCCTCCAGGGTGATGCCGACGCCGTCCAGGGCGGTGACGCCGCCGTAGTGCTTGGCGAGGCCCTCGGCGACCAGCATCTCAGCGGGCCTCCTTGAGCGGCCGGATGCCCGCCTTCGGGTCCGCGAGGAGCTTGTCGAGCTGCGGCTTGTACCACTTGTACGCCTCCTGCGGCGACTTCTGCCGCTGGAGGATCTGGTCGATGTTGCCCTTGTCGATGACGAGTCCGGGCGTCTTGAACCAGCCCTTCGGCAGCTTGCCCCCGTCGTCGCGCACCGACGTGATGAGGACGGACGTGGAGACGTACCCCTTGAGGAAGTGCTCGGGGTCGATCGCGACGAAGTTGGTGCCCTTCTTGACGGCCTGGAGGGTCTTCGGGTCCACGTCGAACCCCGCCGTGAGGTACCGGCCCTTCCGCTGCTCCTTCAGCCGCGCGAGGTTGTAGCTGTCGGCGTCGCCGACGCCGAGGAACGCCAGCGCGTTCGGGTTGGCGTTGACCTGCGACTGCCACGCCGCGTAGCTCTGCGCCGGGTCGCTGTAGGTCTGGAACGGGCCGAGCACCCTGATGCCGGGGGCGAGCTTCGCCAGCCCCTCCTTGACGCCGTTCGCGCGGCTGTCGAGCACGGGCGTCCCCGGGTTCGGCACGCCGAGCACGACCGTGCCCTTCGCGTCCTTGCCGAGCCGCTTCACCGTCTCGGCCGCCAGCAGCGCGCCCAGCTCGTAGTTGTCGTTGCCGACGTAGAACTCGACCTTGCTGCCGTCCGTCGGGGCGGTGTCGAGCGCGACGATCGGGATGCCGCGCGAGACCGCCTGCGCGGCGGGCCGGGTGAAGATCGGCGGGTCGAGGTTCTCCAGCACGATGCCGTCGCGGTGGGTGACGGTGAGGTTCTGGAAGAGCTGCTGCTCGGCCGGGCCGTCGGTGTTGGGCGGCCCGACCACCTTGAAGTCGACGCCGCCCGCGTGCCCGGCGGCCTCGGTCGCGCCCTCGTACATCTCGCGGGCGAAGTTGAGGCTGTAGTTGGCGACGGCGATGCCCATCTTCAGGCGCTTGCCCGAGCCGCCCCGCCGCCGTCGTCCCCGCAGGACGAGACGGTGGACGCGGCGCCGAGCGCGAGCGCGAGGGCCGCGGCGAGCGGCGCGCGGGAACGGCGGATCATGGGGTTCCTCCCTGAGGGCGCGGGACGCGGTCCGCGCGGGTCACGGCCGCGCCGTCCGGGGGCCGCGCAGTTCACGGACGCGGCGCAGCAGCGGCGCGGCGCCGACGGCGACGAGGATCACCCCGCCGGTCGCGAACGTCGTCCAGTTGATGGGGACCTCGAAGAACACCAGCGCCGCCGTGACGACGCCGAGGATCAGGCACCCGGCGGCGGCGCCGAGCACCGAGCCGAGGCCGCCCTTGAGCGGGGTGCCGCCGATGATCGCCGCGGCGATCGCGGTCAGCTCGTACCCCTGGCCGATGGTGGGGTCGCCCGCGATGAAGAACGCGAGCGCGAGCACCGCCGCGAACCCCGCCATCAGCCCCGACAGGGCGAGCGCGGCGATCCGGGTGCGGGCGATCGGCAGGCCGCCGAACTCGGCGGCCTCCGGGTTGGACCCGATCGCCCGCACCCGGGCGCCGAACCTGGTCCGGGTGAACAGCACGGTCAGCGCGGCCACGGCGGCCGCGAACACCCACACCGCGTTCGGCACCCCGAGCAGCTCGCCTCCACCGAGCACCCGGAAGAACGCGTCGTCCGGCGGCAGGTCGGTGATCTGCTTGCCCTCCGCCAGCGCGAGGCCGACCCCGCGCAGCAGCATCGCCGTCGCGAGGGTGACGATGAAGGACGGCAGCCGCAGGTAGGTCGTCACGGCCCCGTTGACCGCGCCGAGCAGCGCGGTGAGGGCCAGCACCGCCACCGCCGCCGCCCAGGTGGGCGTGCCCTCGCGGATCAGCAGCGCGCCGACGACGACGCCCATCGCGTACATCCCGCCGACCGACAGGTCCACCTCGCGCATCGCGAGGGCGAACACCATCCCGCACGCCATCAGCCCGACGTAGACGGAGTTGTGCGCGGTGGTCAGCAGGTTGTCGGTGCGCAGGAAGTCGGGCTGGAGGAGGCCGACCGCCGCGACGAGGAGGACCAGCACGCCGACGACGCCGGCCTCGTCCGGGACGGGCCGGCGGCGCCGGCGTGCGCGCGGGCGCGGGGCGGTCGCCGCGTCCTCGTCGTTCGCGGGGGCCGGCGCGGACGGGGGCGGGTCCGGCGGTCGTGGTACGGACATGCGGCGAGCATGTGACCGGCGTCACGGCCCGACAAGCGGCGGATTCCGGTGAGTGAAAACGTTCCGGTGAGTGGAAGCGCCCGCTTGTCGCCCTCGCGCGGGCGGGCGCACGCTGCGGTCCATGAGCGAGACACAGCGGGTCGCCCTCGTGACCGGGGCCGCGGGCGGGCTCGGGCAGGAGTTCGCCTCCGCCCTCGCCGCGCGCGGGCACGCGGTGGCGGGCCTGGACCTGGCGGACCAGTCGGCCACCGCCGGCCGGATCGCCGCCGGCCCCGGCGGCGGGGGGCGCGGCGACGGCGGCCGGTTCCTGCCGGTGCGCGCCGACGTGACCGACCCGGACGAGGTGGACGCGGCGGTCGAGGAGGTCGTCGCGCGCTTCGGCGCGCTGCACATCGTGGTCAACAACGCGGGCGTCTACCCGCCCCTGGAGTTCGAGAAGACCACGCTGGACGACTGGCGCCGGATCATGCGGGTCAACCTGGACGGCCCGTTCCTGGTGTCGCGCTCGGCCCTGCCGCACCTGAAGGAGGCCGGCTGGGGGCGGATCGTCAACATCGTCTCGGCGGTCGTCTTCCTCGGCCCGCCCGACCTGGTCGCCTACACCACCTCCAAGTCGGGGCTGGTCGGGTTCACCCGGGCGCTCGCGAGCGCGACCGGCGGGTACGGGATCACCGTGAACGCGATCTCGCCCGGCCTGGTCCGCACCGCCACGGCGGCGCGGACGACGGGCGCGGACGGCGGATTCGAACGGGTCCGCGACATGCAGGTCGTCCGGGCCGTGGAGGAGCCCGGCGACCTGGTGTCCACGCTGCTGTACGTGTGCGACGAGGGCAGCGGCTTCCTCACCGGGCAGACCATCAACGTCGACGGCGGATCGGCGAAACATTGACGAGGAGCGCTATGCGGCCGATCGAGGCGATGCTGGAGATCCTGCGGGACGAGGGCGTCACGAGGATCTTCGGCAATCCGGGCACGACGGAGCTGCCGCTGATGGACGCGCTCGCGGGCGCGGACGACCTGGAGTACGTGCTCGGGCTCCAGGAGGGCTCGGTGGTCGCGATGGCCGACGGGTACGCCCGCGCGTCGCGCCGCACCTCGTTCGCCAGCCTGCACGTCGCGGCGGGCGTCGCGAACGGCCTGATCGGGATGCTGAACGCGACGCGGTCGCGGACCCCGATGGTGATCGCGGCGGGCCAGCAGGACCGGCGGCACCTGCTCCAGGACCCGATGCTGTCGGGCGACCTGGTCGGCCTCGCGTCGGCGGCGACCAAGCACGCGGTGGAGGTCCAGCACGCCCGCGACCTGCCGGTGGTGCTGCGCCGCGCGTTCGCGCTGGCCGCCCGGCCGCCCGCCGGGCCGGTGCTGGTGTCGATCCCGATGGACCTGCTGGAGGAGGACGGCGAGGTCGCCGTCCCGGCCCGCTCGCCGGTGTCGGGCCCAGGCGCGGCGATGACCGAGGAGGCCGCGGAGCTGCTGATCGCCGCCGAGCGCCCGGTCGTGATCGCCGGGGACGGCGTCGGCCGCGCGGGCGCGGTCGCCGAGCTGGTCGCGGTCGCCGAACGGCTCGGCGCGACGGTCTACCACCAGCCGATGAACGACGGGATCGACTTCCCCGGCACGCATCCCCTCTACGCCGGGATGGTCCCGCCCCGCAACGAGGTCATCAGGGAGACGCTCGCCCGGTACGACGCGGCGCTGATCGTCGGCTGCCGGGCGTTCATGCCGCACCACTACTCCCCCGGGCCCGCCGTCCCCGACGGGCTGCCGATCGTGCAGATCGACGACGACCCCGCGGAGCCCGGCCGCAACTTCCCCGTGCGGGTCGGCCTGACCGGCGACCTCGCCGAGACGCTCTGGTCGCTCGCCGACCGGCTGCGGGGCCGCGTCCCCGACGCCCGCGTCCGGATCGAGCGGGCCGCCGCCGAGCACGCGCGCGAGCGCGAGCGGCTGGACGCGACCGCGCGCGCCGCGTACGGCGGGTCGCCGCTGGACCCGCTGGCCGCCGCGCACGCGGTCGCGTCCGGGCTGCCCGCCGACGCCGTGGTCGTCGAGGAGGCCATCACCGCCGGGCTGAAGCTCCGCTCCGTCCTGCGCCAGGACCTGCCCGGCTCGTACGTGCACACGGTCGGCGGCGGGCTCGGCTGGGGCATCGGCGCCGCCGTCGGCACGCACCTCGGCGACCCGGACCGCCCGGTCGTCGCGGTGCTCGGCGACGGCTGCGCGATGTTCGGGCTCCAGGGGCTGTGGAGCGCCGCCCGCTACCGGACGCCGGTCGCGTTCGTCGTGATGAACAACGGCGAGTACCGCACCCTGAAGGACACGCTCGACGCCGGGGGCGGCACGTCCGCCGCGACGGGCCGGTACGTCGGGATGGACCTCGCGCCGCCGCATCTGGACTGGCGGCACGCCGCCCGGTTCTTCGGGATCGACTCGCTGCGGGTGGAGACCGCCGACGCGCTGCGCGACGCGGTCGCGGCGGGCAAGGACCTGGACGGGCCCCTGGTCATCGAGGTGCCGATCACCGGGCACGGCACGCCGGAGGCGGGCCCGCGCGGCGGCCGCGGCGGCGGGAGCGGGGGCGGCGCGGCGGGGAACGGCGGATGAACCGTCCGGCCGGACTTGCCCACGCGCCCCCGTACCGTGACGATCGGAGCATGAACGACTCCAGGCCGTCCGGCCGTGACGCCCGCAGGGAAGCCGAGCCGCCCGGTCCCGACGCGGCCGGGCCGCCGAAATCGGTGCTCGCGCGCGGCCTCAGCCTGATGGACGCGTTCGGCTCGGGCGACGCCGAGCTGACGCTGACGGAGCTGGCCGCGCGCACCGGCCTGCCGAGGCCGACCGCGCACCGCCTGCTCGGCGAGCTGGTGCGCTGGGGCGGGGTGGAGCGCACCGAGACCGGCTACCGGCTGAGCCTGCGGCTGTTCGTCCTCGGGCAGCGGGCGCCGTCGCCGCGCGGCCTGCGCGAGGCGGCGCTGCCGTACATGGAGGACCTGTACGAGGCGACGCACGAGAACATCCACCTCGCCGTCCTCGACGGCACCGACACCCTGTTCCTGGAGAAGGTGAACGGGCGCCGGTCGATGCCGATCGTGTCCCGCGTCGGCGGGCGGCTGCCCGCGTACTGCACGGCGACGGGCAAGCTGTTCCTCGCGATGGGCCCGCCCGACCGGCTCGACCGCGCCGTGTCGGCCGGGCTGCGGCGGCACACCCCGCACACGATCATCCTGCCGGGTCTGCTCCAGCGGGAGCTGGCCCGCACGCTCGACCGCGGGTACGGCGTCAACCGGGAGGAGTCGGAGGCGGGGGTGTCGGCCGTCGCCGCGCCGATCCTCGGCCGCGACCGCCGCCCGATCGCGGCGATCTCCATCACCGGCAGCACGTACCGGCTCGACCTGGACCGCCTCGCGCCGGCCGTCCGCACCGCCGCGCGGGCGCTCTCCCGGGAGCTGGCCCGGGAGAGCGCCGGCGGGCCCGTGCGCCGCTGACCGTAGCGGAGCACGGGCCCGGGGTCCGCCGTCCGCGCGAGGGCGCGGACGGCTCGCGGCCTCAGGCGTAGACGGCGTCGTGGAACGCGATCTCCGCGTCGAGCATCCCGGTGAACCAGCGTTCGAGCCGTTCGTCCGGGACGGTCTCGGGCAGCCCGTCGACCTCGCGGGCGAGCGCGTCCACGCCCGCGCGGAACGCCTCGTCGGCGTGCAGCGCGACCCAGTCGGCGATCGGCCCCGGCCGGACGCGGCCCTCCCGGTGGGCGCGCGAGCACCAGGTGAGGTAGAGCGTCTCGGCGGCGAACAGCACCGTCATGACCGCCGGGTAGCCGCCCTCGCGGGCGGCGTCCAGCGCGTACCGCGACAGCCCGCCCGCGCCGCGCGCCGCGTCCCGGTCCAGCCGGGCCGGGACGGGCCACGCGGCGCGCGCGGCCTCGAAGTAGTCCGCCTGCCCCGTGACCAGGGCGTACGCGGCGCGCGCGTTGCGGCCGATGGCCGTCCAGCCGGGGGCGTCCCAGGCGGCGAGGCCGTGCAGCCGCGCCGCCGTCTCCACGAACGCCGCCTCGATCTCCAGGTAGTCGGCGTACGCGGCGTCCCCGACCGTGCCGTCCGCCACCTCGCGGACGAACCGCATCTCCAGCGCGCGGTCCAGGGCGGGCGCGCACGCGTCGAGCAGCCGCCGCGACCGGGTCATCCCGCCAGCCACTCGACGAGGCCGCCGAACACCTCGGCGTAGCCGTCCCACTCCTCGCAGAACGGCTCGGGCGCCCAGTGCGGCGAGCAGTCGGAGGTGAACACCGCCGACCGGCCCGAGCCGTACGCGCCGACGGCCACGAGCGGGTCGGCGTTGAGGGTGGCGAGGACCTCCGCGCCCGCGCGGGGGCGGACGCGGTTGTAGCCGAGCAGGTGCGGCCACGCGCCGTCCACGCCGCCGAGCGCCGGGTGCGCCGCGTCCGCGACCTCCGCGCGGGCCCCGGCGGGCAGTTCGACCCGGTCGTCCTCGGGCAGCAGCTCGACCGGCAGCACCTCGTGCAGCACGGTGTTGCGGAAGGCGGCCTTGGCCTCGAACCCGGTGAACGACAGGTACCCGCCGATCATCAGCAGGCCGCCGCCCTCGCCGACCCAGCCGCGCAGCGCTTCGAGGCGGTCGGCGCCGCGGCGGGCGCGCTCGAACACCTCGGGCGCGAGCTGGAGCGAGTTGGCCCCGATGTCGGACAGCACGACCACGTCGTACTCGGCGAGCGCGGCGGCGTCGCCGGGGAACTGCGCGGGCGCCAGGTGCGCGGGCAGGTGCGTCACCTGGTGGCCCCGCCCCTCCAGGGCGCGCCGCAGCGGCTCCACTCCGACGACGTACGAGCTGGTGGTGAACGAGTCCACCCCCTTGATGTGGGTGGACTGGGTGACCCAGCTCTCGCCGGCGATCAGGACGCGGCTCACTTGTCTCATTCCCTTCGGAAGGTCGGTCAGGTCAGGACGCCGCGGAGGCGGCGCGTTCGAAAAGGCGGGCGGGGTTGCCGCGCAGCAGGTCCCGGGCCGTCTCGGGCGGGACGCCCTCGTCGACGAGCCGCCCGGTGAACAGCTCGGGCACGTACCGGAACCCGTTGCCGCCGTACGCGGTCAGCATGCTCTTGAGGAACACGTCGTGGCTGAGCAGCAGCCGGTCGCCGTGCCCGCGCGCGACGAGCCCGGCGACGGCGCGGGCGGTCTCGTGCGGCGCCGGGGACTGGCCCTCGCCGGGATACCGGAACGGCATCCCGACCATGTCGAACTCCAGCCAGACGCCGCGTCCGGCGACGGCGTCCTGGTAGTCCGGGTCGTCGTGCGAGGGGTCCATGTGGCACAGCACCACCGCGCCCGGCGGCACCCCGTACCCGTCCAGGACGATGTCGAGGACCTCGTGGGCGCGCCGCTGCCAGCCGGGCAGGTGCACGTACAGCGGGACGCCGGTCTCGCGCTGCGCGCGGGCGGCGGCGCGCAGCGCGGTGCGCTCGGCGGGCGTGAAGTCCGGCGAGACGCCGATCTCCCCGATGACGCCGGGCCGGACGCCGGTGCCGTCCGCGCCGCGGGCGAACTCGGCGACCAGCTCGTCCGCGAGCCGCCGCTCCCCCGCGTCCGCCAGGTGCGCCGGATGGAACCGTTCGAGGTACCAGCCGGAGCCCATGACGATCCGCAGGCCGCTGCGCTCGGCGAACGAGACCAGCGCGAGCGGGTCGCGGCCGAGGCCGCCGGGGGTGACGTCCACGACCGTGCCGCCCCCGGCCGCCGCGAACGCCTTCAGGTCCGCGAGCATCGCGTCCGCGTCGTCCAGGACGCAGTGGTCCAGGCAGTCGTACGGCCGTTCGCGCAGCAGCCAGGCCAGCTCGGGCGTCACCCGCGCGTCCCGCAGCCGGCGCAGCTCCGGGTCGCCGTGGTCACCGGGCTCGCCGACGGCGGCCCGCACGTCGTTGCGCAGGTGCTCGTGGGTGAGGGTCAGCCCGAGGTCCGAGGCGTCCACCGGCCCGGTCACCGTCGTGACGGCCGTCCCGGCGGCCCCGCTCACGGTCTGCGCACCAGGTGCGTGAACACGTCCGCGAGGCTCCGGCCGCGCAGGTTGATCCAGATCGCGGCGAGCAGCACGCCCCCGGTCACGATCGGGGTGAGGAACGGGCTGACGCCGAGCAGCGTCAGGCCGTTGGCGATCAGTCCGGTGATCAGCGCGCCGATGACCGTGCCGACCATCGTGCCGCGCCCGCCGAACAGGTTGGTGCCGCCGAGCACGACCGCGGCGATCACCGTCAGCTCGAAGCCCTGCCCGGAGTTGGCCGAGCCGGACCCGAGCCGCGCGGCGGTGAGCAGCCCCGCGGCGCCCGCCGCGAGCCCCGCCAGCATCAGCGTGATCATCTTGATCCGGTCGGTGTTGACGCCCGCGCGCCGCACCGACTCCTCCTGCGACCCGATGCCGTTGACGTAGCTGCCGAACCGCATCTTGGCCAGCAGGACCGCCGCGACGACCACCACGGCCACCGCGATCCACGCCAGCGCCGAGAAGCCGAGGAACTTCGCCTCGCCGATCCTGGCGACGAACAGCCGCCGGTCGATCGGCACCGAGAAGCCCTGCGTCCAGAGCTGGGCGAGGCCGCGGATCACCGACATCGTCGCGAGCGTGACGATGAACGGCGGGATCTTCTGGTACGCGGCGAACCAGCCGTTCACCGCGCCCCAGAGCAGCCCCGCGAGCAGCCCGGCGACGATCACGACGGACGAGTCCCAGCCCGCCTTGAGCATCTCGGCGGTGAGCGTGGCCACGAACGCCAGCGTCGAGCCGACCGACAGGTCGATCTGCCCGGTGGTGATCACGAACGTCATCGCCACCGCGACGATCAGCGTGATCGCCACCTGCGTCAGCAGGTTGGACAGGTTGGCGAAGGACAGGAAGTTGTCGGCGGCGATCCCGAAGACCAGGAACAGCGCGACGGTGACGCCGGCCATCGCGAGCGTCGCCTTGTTGGCGCGTTCCCACCGGTTCGGCGTCTCGGCCAGGACGGTGGGCGCGGCAGGTGCCTGGGCTGCCATGTCAGGCCGCCTCCTCGGTGTGTGCGGTGGTTCCGCGCGGCCCGTTCACGCCGCCTCCTCCGCGTTGGAACGGGTGATCATGGCGACGAGCGTCTCGATGTCCAGGTCGGCGACCGCGCGGTCCTCGACGCTGCGGCCCTCGTACATGACCGTGATGCGGTCGCAGACCTCGAACAGGTCCTGGAGCCGGTGGGTGATCAGGATGACCCCGACGCCCTGGGCGGCGACGTCGCGGATCATCTTGAGCACCTGCCGGACCTCGGCGACGGCGAGCGCGGCGGTCGGCTCGTCCAGGATCAGCACCCGCGGCTGGAACGACACGGCGCGCGCGATCGCGACCGCCTGCCGCTGCCCGCCGGACAGCTGCCCGATCTCCTGGTAGGTGGACTTCACCCGGACGTGCAGCTCCGACAGCGTCTGCGCGGCCCTGTGGTGCATCGCCTTGCGGTCGATGAACGGGCCCTTGCGCGGCTCGCGGCCGAGGAACAGGTTGCTCGCGACGTCGAGCGTGTCGCAGAGCGCGAGGTCCTGGTAGACGATGCCGATCCGTTCGCGCCGCGCGTCGGCGGGGCTGGCGAACCGCACGTCGCGGCCGTCGATCGTGATCTGGCCCGTGTCGTGCTGGATGGCGCCCGCGAGGACCTTCATGAGGGTCGACTTCCCGGCGCCGTTGTCGCCGACGAGGCCGAGCACCTCGCCGGGCGCGAGGGTGAGGTCGACGCCCTGTAGCGAGCGGACGGCGCCGAAGGACTTGGTGATCCCGGTCAGGGTGACCAGCGACTGATCGCTCATCACTTCTCCAGGTAGTAGAGGTAGTTCTTGACGTTGGCGGGGGTCACGATCTGGGTCGGGACGGGCACGTCCTTCGGCGCGGACCGGCCGCAGGCGTGGTCGAGGGCGGCGTTCATCGCCTCGTAGCCGAACTGGAAGGTGTTCTGCTGGACGACGCCGACGATCCAGCCGGCCTTCAGCCCGTCCACCGCCTGCGAGGACAGGTCCCAGCCGACGACCTTGAGGTCCTTGGTGCGCTGCTGGCTGACCACCGCGGCGGCGAGGCCGATCAGCGCGGGCTCCCCCGTCGCGTAGGCGTAGGGCAGGTCCGGGTTGCCGGTGAGCAGGTTCTCGGCGGCGGTCTGGGCGTTCTCCTGGATGTTGCGGCCGTCCACCACGTTCTTGATCTTCATGCCCTTGGCGGTGACCTCGTCGGTGAAGCCCTTCTGGCGCTCGTTCTGGATGGTGCTGTTGAGCGCGCCGACCACCCCGATGTCGCCCTTGCCGCCGGTCAGCTTGGTCAGCGCGTCGCCGAGCAGCTTGCCGCCCTGCGCGTTGGCGGTGCCGACCTGCGTGGCGACCGCCGGGTCGTCCACGGTGGCGTCCACCGCGACGACCGGGACCCCGGCCGCCTTCGCGCGGCGGACCGCGGGCTTGATGCCCTCGGTGTCCACCGCGTCCACGATGATCGCGTCGTAGTGGTTGGCGACCAGGTCGTCGATCGCGTTGGCCTGCGTCTGGGAGTCGTCGTTGCCGTTGACGACCTGCACCTGGGCGCCGGTCTTGGCGGCGACCGTCTTGGCGCCGGTGTTGATCTGGTTGAAGAACAGCGCCTGGAGGTTGATCGGAACGATCCCGATCTTCGGCGCCCGGCCCTGCACCTTGCACGGCTGGGCGACCTTCTGGGGCGGCGGCGGCCCCTGCTCGGTCGCCTTCTTCTCCGCGTCGATCTCGCGCCGGGCCGCCACGTCGCACGCGGCCGTCGTGCTCAGCAGGACGCCGAGCGCGGCCACGGCCGTCACCGTTCGTCGCATCGTTACTCCTCTCCTTCGGAGCGGGTGAGCAGGTGTGGCGCTTTCGCGTCGATGTAGGCCGCGACGTCCGCGCGGCGGGGCATCCCGTCGCGCGCGCCGGGCCGGGTGCAGGACAGCCCGGCGGCGACGGCGGCGAACCGGGCGGCGTCCAGCGGCGCCGCGCCGCGGTCGAGCTCGGCGCAGTAGGTGCCGGCGAAGCAGTCGCCCGCGCCCGTCGCGTCCACGGCCTCGACCGTGATCGCGGCGCCGTCGTGCCGCGTCCCGTCCGGCGCGAGCAGCGTCCAGCCGCGGGCGCCGTCGGTGACGACCAGGTGGACCCCGTACCGGGCGGCCGCCGCGGCGAGCGCCTCGTCGCCGCCGAGCGCGGCGGTCGCCTGCGCGCGGCCGACGACCGCGTGGTCGGCGGCGGCGAGGGCCGCGCGCATCGCGTCCGCGCCGTCCGCGCCATCGAGGTCGACGACCACGCCGGTGCGCCCGCCGCCGGGGACCCCCGGGCCGCGGAGGCCGTCCAGCAGCCGGGCGGCCTCGGGGAAACGATATCCGTCCAGGTAGAGCCAGTCCGCGCCCGCCGCGCGGGCGGTGCGGGCGAGCGCCTCGATGTGCGCGCCGTCCACCTCGTCGTCCTGGCTGATGATCGACCGCTCGCCGTCCGGCGTCAGCAGGACGACGGCGGTGGTGAGCGTGCCGGTGCGCGCCGTCCAGGCCGTGTCGACCCCGTCGGCGGCGAGAGTCTGCAGGAACGCCGTGCTCAGCGGGTCGGAGCCGACGACGCCGGCGAACCGGGAGTCGGCGCCCATCCGGGCGGCGGCGACCGACGCGTTGGCGGCCATCCCGCCCTCGCCGCGCCGGACCGCGGTGGCCTGCACGCGGGCGCCGGGGCCGGGCAGCTCCGGGACGCTCACGGTCAGGTCGCCGTTGGCGTAGCCACAGAAGACGATCACGGCAGGACCACGCCGGCCTTCGCGGCCGCGGCGGTCAGCTCGCGGACCTTCGCGGCGTCGGCCCGGCCCCACCAGCGGCCGTTGTCCTTCACCGAGGACGCGACGATCACGCCGTCGCAGGCGGGCAGCAGGCCGCCGATGTTGGCGGCGGTGATGCCCGAGCCGATCACGACGGGCAGGGTGGTGTGCGCCGCGATGCCCTCGACCTCGTCCAGCGCGGCGGCGTCGCCGGTGCGCGAGCCGGTCGCGATCAGCACGTCGGCGCCGAAGAACTCGGCGTCCTCGGTCTGCTCGGCGAGGGTGCGGTCGGCGACGATCGCGTGCGAGCCGTGCTTGACGTGCACGTCGGCGAACACCTTCACCGGGTCCGCGCCGATCCGGCTGCGGTAGCGGGTCGCGTGCGCCGACTGGCCCTCGATGATCCCCTCGTTCGCCACGTACGCGTTGGCCCACTGGTTGACGCGGACGAACCCGGCGCCGCCGCCCCACGCCGACGCGATCGAGCACTCGGCGGCGTTCGACAGGACGCTCACGCCGAGCCGCCCGCCGGTCGCGTGCCGGACCCGGTCGGTGACCACGGCCATCGCGGCGGAGGTCTCGTAGCCGTGCTCGCCGGGCTTGAGGAACGGGATGTCCCAGTGGTTCTCCACGATCAGCCCGTGGACGCCGCCCTCCAGGTACGCCTTCGCCTCCTCGATCGCGAACGTCGCGATCTCGTCCAGCGGGACGCCCTCGTAGTGCGGGCTGCCGGGCAGCGGCGGCAGGTGCACGACCCCGATGACGACCTTGGCGGTCCCGAACAGCTCCTCGATCGCGTTCGGCTTCGGCGGGAACACGCCCAGCGTCATGTCGTCTCCTGTGTAATCGATTGCAGTGAAATTTGAATGGACTGTAGGTATATATCCGCAGGTAGTCAAGGGCCTATACTCGGCAAAGTGCTGGACGTACCGTGACAGGCCGGTTGTCGGCCCTTCAGAGAGGTAAACGATTGCAGCGGGTCACCATCGCCCAGGTCGCCGCGCGGGCCGGGGTGTCCACCGCGACGGTGTCGCGCGTGCTGTCCGGGCGCGGCCCGGTGTCGGCCGAGGTCCGGCGCAGGGTCAGGCGCGCCGCGGACGACCTCGGCTACCAGGTCAACCACGCCGCGCGGGCCCTGCGCAACAGCCGCACCGACACCGTCGGGATGGTGGTCCCGAGCATCACCAACCCGTTCTTCACCTCGCTGGTGGAGAACGTCGAGCACGCCCTCGGCCGCGAGGGCAAGGAGCTGTTCCTCTGCGACGCCCGGTCCGATCCGGAGGTGGAGGCGCGGCGGCTCGCCTCCCTCGTCGCCCGCAACGTGGACGGGATCATCGTCAGCCCGAGCCACGGCACCGACAGCGGCCCGGCCGTGCAGGCCACCGCGGACCGGCTGCCGCTCGTCCAGCTCGACCGGTTCGTCGGCGGCACCAACACCGACTGGGTGGGCGTGGACGACGTCGCGGCGATGCGGCAGGTCGTCGACCACCTGCACGCGGGCGGCGCGCGGTCGGCCGCGTTCGTCGGCTCCCACCTCACCAACTCCTCGACCGAGCAGCGGTTCGCCGGGTTCCGGCGCCGCGCCGAGGAGCTCGGCGTGGCCCACGACCCCGCCCACGTCCTGCTCGGCGACTACAGCGTGGACTGGGGCGAGACGGCCGCGGCCCGGCTGATCGAGGGCGGCGGCCTGCCGGACGCGATCGTCTGCGCGGACGACCTGATCGCGCTCGGCGTCACCCGGGCCTGCCGCGCGCACGGCGTGCCCGTTCCGGACCGGGTGCAGGTCACCGGGTTCGACAACATCGAGTTCGCGCGGCTGGGCGAGCCCGCGCTGACCACCATCGACCAGCCCTGCGCCCGGATCGCCGCCGAGGCGGTGCGGCTGCTGGCCGCCGCCGGCGCGCGCGGCGACGGCGAGCGGGGGGCGTCCGCCCACATCGCGCTGGTGCCCGAGCTGGTCGTCCGCGACAGCACCCGGGCCCCGGCCACCACCGGCTGAACGGGAGGAACCCCATGGAACGGGCACTCGACCTGGCACAGCGCCTCGTCCGGACCGACACGCGCGGCGGCGGGGAGCGCCCCGCCGCCGACCTGGTCGCCGACGTCCTCGACGGCGCCGGCTTCCGCGTCGCGATCCACGAGCCGGTGCCCGGCCGCGCCAACGTCGTCGCGTACCGCGGCCCGGACGGCGGGCGGGTGCCCGTCACGTTCACCGGGCACCTGGACACCGTCCCCGCCGACCCGTCCGGCTGGTCGTTCGACCCGCTCTGCGGCGACATCCGCGACGGCCTGCTGCTCGGGCGCGGCGGCAGCGACATGAAGGCGGGCGTCGCCGCGCAGGTGGACGCCGCGCTGCGGGCCGTCCGCGAACGGCCCGCGACCCCGGTGCAGCTCGTCTTCACGTTCGGCGAGGAGACCGGCTGCGACGGCGCGGCGCTCCTGGACGGCGCCGCGCTCCGCCCCACCGACCTGCTGATCGTCGCCGAGCCGACCGCCGGGCGGACCGTCCTCGGCCACAAGGGCACGCTGTGGCTCAGCCTGACGGCGCGCGGGGTGTCCGCGCACGGCTCCCGGCCCGAGCTCGGCCGCAGCGCGCTCGCCGAGCTCGCCGCCGCCGCGCTGCGGGTGCACGGCCACGACGGCTGGCCGGTCAGCCCCACCCACGGCCCGGCGACGGTCAACATCGGGACGTTCCGTTCCGGCGTCCAGCCGAACCTGGTCCCCGACCGCGCCGAGATGCGGGTCGACGTCCGCACCGTCCCGGGCTTCGGCTCCGACGAGGCCGCCGCCGAGATCCTCCGGCTCTGCGGACCCGGCGTCGAGGCCGAACGGATCGTGGACCTGCCGGGCGTGGCCACCGACCCCGCGGCGCCGGGCGTCGCGGAGGCCATGGAGCTGCTGGAGCCGGGCTCGACGCGCCGGCCGCCCGAGTACGCCACCTACTTCACCGACGCCAGCGTCCTGACCGCCAAGCTCGGCGATCCCGCTGTAATCGTTTACGGTCCCGGGGACCCGGCGCAGGCCCACGTCACCGACGAGACCTGCGAGGCGGCGGCCATCGGCCGTACGGCCGACGCCCTCACCGCCCTCCTCCTCCGCTGACCCCCCGCCACCCACGCCCATCCGCCCCACCCGCCCCGCACCGCCGGGCCTACGCACGCCGGACCGCGCCGCCAGGACCGCGCACACCGGACCACGCCGCCGGGCGGCCGAGCCTGCGCACGCCAGATCGCGCATGCCAGGCCGCGCACGCCGGACCACGCACGCCAGATCACGCACGCCAGACCACGAACGCCAGACCACGCCGCCAGGACCGCACACGCCGGGCCACGCACGCCGGGCCACGCCGCCGGGACCGCACCCCCCGGATCGCGCCGCCCGACCGCGCACGCCGGGCCGTGGGGCGCGTTCGCGGTGGGGGCTCGTGTGGCGGGGCGGGGCGGCGCGGGTCGGCGGGGGCGGGCGGGTGGTCAGGACACGGGGGCGGGCTCCTTCGCCCGGTGGTGGGCCAGGATGCTGTCGAGGATCTCGCCGGCCCTGACCGCGCCGTTGGACAGCAGCGACGACGTGATGCCGTGGCTGTGCTCCGTCCCGCCCTGGAGGTAGATGCCGGCGGTCACCGCCGGGTCCGTCCGCACCCGGTAGTCGCGGTCCACCCGCGCCCGGTCCCGGTCGTCGCGCTCGACCAGGGCGGCGACGGGGCCGAGGAGTCCGAGCGCGTCGAACGGGCGGTAGCCGGTGGCGCACACGACGATGTCGGAGTCCAGGACGGTCCGCTCGCCGGTCGGCAGGAACTCGTAGGTCGTGCGGGCCCCGCCCGGGACCTCCCGGACGTCGATCACCTCGCAGGCGTTCAGCATCCGCAGCCGCTCGCGGCCCTGCACCTTCTCCTCGTACGCCCGCCGGTACAGCTCCTCGATGAGGTCGAGGTCGACGACCGAGTAGTTCGTCCCCCGGTGGTAGTCGAACAGCCGCCGCTTGACCTGCTCGGGCGCGCCGTGGAACAGGTCCACCGCCTCCGGGTCGAAGATCCGGTTGGCGAACGGGCTGTCGTCGGCGGGGCTGTAGCCGTAGCGGGCGAACACCGAGCACACCTCGGCGTCCGGCCGGGTGCGGTGCAGGTACTCGGTGACCTCGGCGGCGCTCTGCCCCGCGCCGATCACGGTCCAGCGCTTCGGCTCGGGGCCGGCGTACGCGGCGAGCCTGGTCATCAGCCGCTGGTTGTGCCAGACCCGCTCGGACTCCTCGACGCCGGGCGGCATGCACGGCTGGAGCCCGCCGCTGATCACCAGGTTCCGCGCCCGCACCGTCACCGGGTTCCCCGCCGCGTCCCGCACGGTCACGTCGAACGCGGTCGTCTCGCCGCCGGCGGACCCGGCGTTTTCGACCGGCTCGACGGACACCGCCTCCGCGTCGTACCGGACGAGGTGGTCGAGGCGGGCCGCGGCCCACGAGAAGTAGTCGTGAAACTCGACGCGCGTCGGGAAGAACGTCTTGTGGTTGATGAAGTCGACCAGGCGCCCCCGGTCGGCGAGGTAGGCGAGGAACGAGAAGTCGCTGGTCGGGTCGCGCATCGTGACCAGGTCCTTGAGGAACGACACCTGCATGGTCGCGCCGTCGATGAGCATCCCGCGGTGCCAGCCGAAGGTCGGCTGCCGCTCGACGAACAGGGCGGTCAGGCGCTCCTCGCGGACGGACCGCGCGTTGTGGTCCTCCAGGGCGATCGCGAGGGCGAGGTTGGCGGGGCCGAAGCCCACGCCGACGAAATCGTACGGTCGGTCTCCCGGCTGGGACACGGACCCTCCTAGGGTCGTTGGCTCGTCGGTTGGTGAAATGGGGCGGTACGGCACGGGGCTACGCGGTTCCCGCGGCGGAGGCGCGCTCGCGCTCAGCGAGCTCCTCCTTGCCGGCGGCGTAGTAGTCCTTGTCCCGGTCGTTGTCGTGCTCGTCGTGGTAGGCGGTCTCGGTCATGCCGTGCTTCCAGTAGCCGATCGCCAGGAAGCCGCGGCGGTGCAGGCCCCGGTCGTCGCGGACGTACGTGCGGATCGCGCGGACGGCCGACGACTCCCCGGCGATCCACGCGAACACCGACTCCCCGCCGTCCGGCCACGGCACGTCCAGCACGGCGTCGCACAGCAGCGTGGTCGTGCCCGCCTCGGCGCCGCGCCGGAACAGCCAGGTCAGCTCCACGCCGGGCGGCGGCTTGAGGTCCTGCGCCTCGTCCGGGCCGGGGACCTCCACCAGGACGTGGCCGCGCGCGTCGTCCGGCAGCCCCTCGACGATCTTGGCGATGGCGGGCAGCGCGGTGTGGTCGCCCGCGACCAGGTACCGGTCGGCGCGGCCGATCTCGCGCCCGCCGGGCCCGGCGACGCCCAGCACGTCCCCGGGCCGCGCGGCGGCGGCCCAGCGGGACGCGGGCCCGTGGTCGCCGTGCAGCACGAAGTCGACGTCGAGCTCACCGGCGTCCGGGTCGTACCGGCGGGCGGTGTAGGTGCGCATCACCGGGCGGCGGCCGGCGGGCGGCCAGACCTTGCGGCCGTCCGGCCCGAGCACCGGCCACTGCGGGTCGGGGTCGCCCGGCGGCGGGACGAGGATCTTGATGTTGGGCCCGGTGCCGAAGCCCTCCAGCTCCGGTCCGCCCAGCGTGATCCGCCGCATCAGCGGGGTGATCCGCTCGGCCCGCAGCACCGTCAGGACCCGGAGTCCGGGCAGCCGTACGGGGGCCTCGTTCTGCGCCGACAATGGAACGCCTCCTCGTGGTGTTCGCCTTCATGGGGTCTGGATTGTTCTGGACTGATCTGGATGGTCCTGGTGGGACGGGACGGTGGTCAGGAGCGCTCGGCCGCCGCGGCGGCGGGCACGGCGGGCGCCGGGCGCGCGACCGCGATGAGCCGGAACGCGAAGAACGCGGCGACGAGCGCGCAGCCCGCCGCGGCGGCCATCGCGGCGCGGTACGGGACGAGGCCGCCGCCCGACTGCGCGGCGGCGAGCACGCCCGCGGCCATCGACACGCCGAGCGCCGACGCGAGCTGCCGCTGCGCGTTGTAGAGGGTGGACGCCGCGGCGGTCGCGGCCGTCCCGATCGTGGCGAACGCGGTGACCTGGAGCTGGATGGACGACTGCCCGACGCAGAAGCCCATCACCAGGTGCAGCGCGCCGACCGCCCACAGCGGCGTGCCCGCGCCGATGAGGTCGGTCCCGGCGATGGTCGCGGCGGCGCCGAGCATGCAGCCGGTGACGACGCGTCCGGGGCCAAACCGGTCGCGGAGCCGCCCGGCGACCTGCGAGGCGCACATCAGCCCGACCGCCTTCGGGAAGACCGCGAGGCCCGCGTGCGACGGCGAGGCCCCGAGCCCCTGCTGGAACAGCAGCGTGAACGCGTACCCGGCGGCCATGAACCCCGCGACGAGGAACACCATCGACGCCCCGGCCGTGCGGAACGCCGCGTCCCGGAACACGCCGAGGTCGACGAGCGGCTGCGCGACGCGCCGTTCGACGCCGACGAACGCGGCGATCAGCGCGGCGCCGAGCGCGCCGAGGCAGAGCGGGGCGGGCCACCAGCCGTGCGTGGCGCCCGCGTTCAGCGCGTACATCAGCAGGCCCGCGCCGGGCGTGATGAGCAGGAAGCCGCACAGGTCGAAGCGGCGCCCGCGGTGCCCGGTGCCCGCCGACAGCGCGAGCGCGCCCGCGACCAGCGCCGCCGCGCCGACCGGGACGTTGATCGCGAAGCCCCACCGCCACGACAGGTGCTCGACCAGGAACCCGCCGGCGACCGGGCCGAGCGTCGGCGCGAGAGCGCCGGGCAGGACGATCGCGCGGGCGAGCCGGATGCGGTCCTCGGGCGGGTAGGCGAGGTAGAGCAGGGTGAGGCCGACCGGCGCGAGCACGCCGCCCGCCGCGCCCTGGAGCACGCGGGACGCGACGAGCACGTGCAGGTCCCCGGCGACGCCGCACAGCACCGACGCGCAGGTGAACGCGGTGAGCGCGGTGAGGAAGACGCGCTTGGCGCCGAACCGGTCGCTCAGCCATCCCGACAGCGGGATGCACACCGCCACGCTGACCAGGTACGCGACGTCCACGGCGCCGGTCGCGGCGGGCGCGACGCCGAAGTCGCGGGCGATGGCGGGCAGGGCCAGGTTCACGATGGTGGTGTCCATGCCGACCATGAACACCACGGTCACGTACACCACGCACACCATGAACCGGCCGCGCGGCGCGGCGGCGGGTCCGTCCGCCGCCGCGCTCCCGGTCGGGCCGCCGCTCACCGGCGGCCCTCGGGCCCGGCGGCGTGCGGGACGCCGCCGGGCGGTCCGGCGGCCCGCGGCCCGTCAGCGCTCGACCCGGCGGCGCGCGGTCCGGTGGCGGCGCGCGGTGCGGCGGCGGGCGGTGCGGCGGCGGGCGGTGCGGCGGCGCCGCGGAGGCGGGCGCCGACGATCGCGCCGATCTCGGCGATCGGGCCGGGCTGCGTCATGTCCTTGTGCGCGCAGTCCAGGTCGTGGTTGTCGACCGCGCCGCCGACGTACGGCTCCCAGAGGCGGTACGTGGGCGGCGTCGCGCCGGGCCCGAGCGCGGCCGGGTCGAGCGCGGCGGTGAAGAACAGCAGGTCGCCGTCGTACCGGCCGAACGCGGCGTCCTTCTCCAGCCGGGCGCTGACCGCGAAGTTGTCGATCATCGCGGCGGGGGTGAAGTCCTTCAGGTTGGCGAGGGCGCTGCCCTCGGCCCGCAGGATCTCCATGACCCGCTCGCGCGTGACCGGCTCCCCGCCGTCCGCGCCCATGTCGTGCCCGACCATGTAGAGCAGGGCGCGCAGGGCGTCCTCCTCGCTCGGCAGCCGGTCCCACACGCCGCTCGGGTACGAGTCGAGCATCACGACCAGCTCGACCTTCTCGCCCTGCTCCTGGAGCGCGACCGCCACGTGGTGGGCGATGACGCCGCCGAACGACCAGCCGAGCAGGGCGTACGGGCCGTGCGGGCGGGCCTTGCGCATCTCGGCGATGTACTCGGCCGCCATCTCCTCCAGGGTGTCCGCCGGGGCGACGCGGCGCGCGAGGTTGCGGGCCTGCACGCCGTAGATCGGCACGTCGTGGACGTGCTTCATCAGCCCGGAGAAGCACCACGCGATGCCGCCCGCCGGGTGGAAGCAGAACAGCGGCGTCCCCTCCCCGACGTCCGGAACGGCAGCAGGATCTCCAGCGCCTCGTCCTCGCCGCCGGTCTCCAGCCGCGCGGCCAGCTCCGCGGGGGTCGGCGCGGCGAAGATCGTCCCGACGCTGATCTCGGCGCCGAACTCGGCCTGGACGCGGCCGATCAGCCGGGCGGCGAGCAGCGAGTGCCCGCCGAGGTCGAAGAACGAGTCGTCGATGCCGACCCGCGGCACGCCGAGCACCTCGGCGTACAGCTCGCAGAGCATCTCCTCCTGCCGGTCGCGCGGGCCGCGGCCGGGCGACGCCGCGACCGGGCGGGCGCGGGCAGCGCCCTGCGGTCGATCTTGCCGTTCGGCGTGAGGGGCAGCGCGTCGAGGACGACGACCGCCGAGGGGACCATGTGGCCGGGCAGCTCGGCCGCCACCGCGCGCCGCAGCTCCCGCTCGATCGCGCCCGCCGCCTCTGCGCCCGCGCCGATGCCGGTGCCCGCGCCGGTGCCGGTGCCCGCACCGGTGCCGGCGTCGGCGCCGGTCCGCGCGCCCGGGACGGCGACGTACGCGACGAGGCGGGCGTCGCCGGGCCGGTCCTCGCGGACGACCACGGCGGCCTGCGCCACGCCGTCCCGCCGCGCCAGCACCGTCTCGATCTCCCCCGGCTCGATCCGGAACCCGCGCACCTTGACCTGGTCGTCGGCGCGCCCGGCGAAGTGCAGGACGCCCTCGGGGGTCCAGCGGGCGAGGTCGCCCGTCCGGTACATGCGGGAGCCGGCCGGCCCGTGCGGGTCGGCGACGAACCGTTCGGCGGTCTGGGCGGGGCGGCCGAGGTAGCCGCGCGCCAGCCCGTCCCGGCGAGGTACAGCTCGCCGACGACGCCGGGCGGTACGGGGCGCAGCGCCGCGTCCAGCACGTACGCGCGCGTGCCCGGGTCGGGGATACCGATCGGGACGGGCCCGGACGCGTCCGGGTCGCAGTCCCACAGCGTCGCGTTGACCGTGGCCTCGGTCGGTCCGTAGGCGTTGACGACCCGGTGCCGGCGGCCCCAGCGCGCGACCAGCTCGGGCGGGACCTTCTCGGCGCCGATCGCGAGCGTCGAGCCGCGCGGCAGCTCCACGCCGTCGGGGAACATCGCCAGCACCGACGGCGGCAGGCCGAGCAGGTCGACGCGGTGCCGCCGCGCGTAGTCGGCGAGCGGCGCGCCGGGCGTGCGCAGGTCGGACGGGCAGATCACGAGCGTCCCGCCCGACAGCAGCGCGATGCACATCTGCCAGAGCGCGGCGTCGAAGCTCAGCGACGCGAAGTGCAGGACCCGGCTGTGCGGCCCGACGCCGAACCGCCGTTCCTGGGTGGCGACCAGGTCGGCGATCCCCGCGTGGGTGACGACGACGCCCTTCGGCCTGCCGGTCGAGCCCGAGGTGTAGATGACGTACGCCGCGTCGCGCACCGAGAGCGGGCCGGGCGGGTCGACGTCGGGACACGGGGCCCCGGCGAGGTCGCGCTCGTCGTCGATGACCAGCTCGGCGACCGCGCCGGGCGGACGGGTCCCGCGCGCGGTCACCACGCAGGCGGGGCGGGCGTCCTCGACCATGAACGCGAGCCGGTCCGCCGGGTACTCGGGGTCGAGCGGCAGGTACGCGGCGCCCGCCTTGAGCACCCCGAGGACCGCGACGACCATGTCGACGGAACGGGGCAGCGCGATCCCGACGATGTCCTCGCGGTCCACGCCGTGCTCGCCCGCGAGCCGGTGCGCGAGCCGGTTGGCGCGGGCGTTGAGCTGCGCGTACGTCAGCTCCTCGTCGCCGAGGACCAGCGCGGTCGCGTCCGGCGCGCGCCGCACCCGCGCCTCGAACAGCGCGGGCAGCGTCGCGGGCGGCACGTCGTGGGCGGTGTCGTTCCAGCCGTGCAGGATGGTGTGCCGCTCGTCCTCGCCGAGCACGTCCAGCTCGGTGATCGGCCGCGACGGGTCCGCCGCCGCGCCCTCCAGCAGGCGCAGCAGCCGCCCGACGAGCGCCTCGACGGTCGCCCGGTCGAACAGGTCGGTGCTGTACTCGACGACGCCGCGCACCCCGTCCCGCCCCGACCGTTCCGCGAGGCGGAACGCCAGGTCGAACTTCGCGGCGCCCGTCGGCACGGTCGCGACCTCGGCGTCCAGGCCGGGCAGCGACGGCGCGCCGCCCGCGTCGTTCCAGTACGTCAGCATGATCTGGAACAGCGGGTGCCGGGCGAGGGAGCGCGGCGGGGCGAGGGCCTCCACGAGCCGTTCGAACGGCAGGTCCTGGTGCTCGAACGCGGCGAGGTCGGCCTCGCGGACGCGGCCGAGCAGCTCGGCGAAGCCGGGCGCGCCCGAGGTGTCGGCGCGCAGCACGAGGGAGTTGACGAAGCAGCCGACGAGGGAGCCGAGCGCGTCGTCGGTCCGTCCGGCGGCGGGCGTGCCGATCGGGATGTCGGTGCCCGCGCCGAGCCGGGTCAGCAGCGCCGCGATCCCCGCCTGCACGGTCATGAACAGGCTCGCCCGCGCGTCCCGCGCGAGCCCGGCGAGCGCCCGGTGCAGGCCGGGCCCGATCTCGAACGGGACGACCTCGCCCCGGTGGCTGGCGACGGCGGGGCGGGGCCGGTCGGCCGGGAGCTCCAGCTCGACCGGCAGGCCGTCCAGGGTTTTCTCCCAATGGGCGAGCTGCCGCGCGGCGAGCGACCCGGGGTCGTCCTCGTCGCCGAGCAGGTCCCGCTGCCAGAGCGTGTAGTCGGCGTACTGGACGGGCAGCGGCTCCCACCCGGGCGGTCCGCCCGCCGCCCCGCCGGGCCCGCCGCCGTGCCGCGCGGCGTACGCGGCGGCGAGGTCGGCGAGCAGGCGGTCCTGCGACCATTCGTCGCCCGCGATGTGGTGCAGGAGCAGCAGCAGGACGTGCGCGTCCGGCCCCTCCTCCAGCAGCGTGGCGCGGAACGGCGGCTCGGCGGCCAGGTCGAACGCGTGCCGCGCCGCCGCGTCGAACTCGTCCCGCCCGGCGGCCACGCGCAGCTCCGGCGCCGCGGAGGCGTCCAGGACGTGCTGGTACGGGGTGCCGTCGTCGTCGGGGAACAGCGTCCGCAGGATCTCGTGCCGCGCCGTCAGGTCGCCGAGCGCGGCGGCGAGCGCCGGGACGTCCAGCGGGCCGGTGAGCCGCAGCGCGATCGGCACGTTGTAGGCCGTGCGGTCCCCGGTCCGGTGCAGGAACCACAGCCCGCGCTGCGCGGACGACAGGGGGACGCGCGGCGGGCGGGGCCGCGGGACGAGCCGCGGCCGGTCCGTGTCCTCGGCGCCGAGCGCCGCCGCGATCCCCGCGACGGTCGGCGACTCGAACACGGTGCGGATGCCGAGCTCCGCGCCCAGCACCGCCCGGACCCGGCCCGCGAGCCGCGCGGCCAGCAGCGAGTCGCCGCCGAGGTCGAAGAACCCGTCGTCCACCCCCACCGAGGGCAGGCCGAGCACCTCGGCGAACAGCCCGCACAGCTTCTCCTCCCGCGCGGTGCGCGGCGCGGCGCCCGAGACCGCGGCGCCGAGGTCCGGCGCGGGCAGCGCCCGCCGGTCGAGCTTGCCGTTGACGGTCAGCGGCAGCGCGTCCAGGCGGACCACGGCCGAGGGCACCATGTGCGAGGGCAGCCGCTCCCCCAGGTACGTCCGCAGCCCGTCGTCGATCCGCGGCGCGCCGCCCGCGCCGCCCGCGTCGCCCGCACGCGGCACGGTGTAGGCGACCAGGCGGCGGTCGCCGGGACGGTCCTCGCGGACGATCACGGCGGCGTCGGCCACCTCCGGGTGCGCGAGCAGCGCGGCCTCGATCTCGCCGGGCTCCACCCGGAACCCGCGGACCTTGACCTGGTCGTCGGCGCGGCCGAGGAACTCCAGCTCCCCGTCCGCGGTCCGCCGGGCGAGGTCGCCGGAGCGGTACATGCGCGAGCCGGGCGGGCCGTACGGGTCGGCGACGAACCGCTGCGCGGTGAGGTCCGGCCGCCCGAGGTAGCCGTCCGCGAGTCCCGCGCCCGCGACGTACATCTCGGCGGTGCGTCCCGGGCCGGCGGGTTGCAGCGCGTCGTCCAGCAGGTACACGCGCAGGTCCGGGATGGGGCGGCCGATGACGCTGCCGCCGCCGAGCGCGTCCGGGCCGAGTTCGGCGAACGTGACGTGGACGGTCGTCTCGGTGATGCCGTACATGTTGACCAGGCGCGGGGCGTCCGCCGGATGCCGCTCGTACCAGGAGGCGAGGCGGGCGGGTTCGAGGGCCTCGCCGCCGAACACCACGTACCGCAGCGCCTCCAGGTCGTGCCCCGGCTCCTCACGGTCGGCGCGCGCGAGCTGGTAGAACGCCGACGGCGTCTGGTTGAGCACGGTCACGCGCTCGTCCGCGAGCAGCCGTAGGAACGCCTCGGGCGAACGGCTGACCTCGTGCGGGACGACGACGAGCCGCCCGCCGTGCAGCAGCGCGCCCCACAGCTCCCAGACCGAGAAGTCGAAGGCGTAGGAGTGGAACAGCGTCCACACGTCCTCGCCGGTGAACCCGAACCAGTGGTCCGTCGCCGAGAACAGCCGCACGACGTTGCGGTGCGGGACGACGACGCCCTTCGGCGCCCCGGTGGAGCCGGACGTGTAGATCACGTAGGCGGGCGCGTCCGGGGCGGGCCCGGCGCCGAGGTCGTCGCCGGAGTACGCGGAGAGGTCCTCCCCCACCACGTCCTCCGTGACCGTCAGCGCGGGCCGGGCGTCGGCGAGCGTCGCGGCGATCCGTTCCTCCGGGTAGCCCGGGTCGATCGGCACGTACGCCGCGCCGGTCTTCAGCACGGCCAGGACCGCGGTCACCAGATCGGCGGAGCGGGGCAGGGCGAGCGCCACGAGCCGTCCGGGCCCTGCGCCGCGTTCGGCCAGCAGCCGGGCGAGGCGGTTGGCGGAGGCGTTCAGCTCCCCGTAGGTCAGGCCGGGCCCGTCGCCGGGGACGGTCACCGCGACCGCGTCGGGAGTCTCGGCGGCCCGGGCCTCGAAGATCCCCGTCAGCGTCCCCGGCGAGGCGGACGCCGCCGGTACGGGCCCCGGCGGGGCGGCCTTCGCCCGTACGGGCCCCGGCACGGCGTGGACCGCCGGCTCGTCCGCCACGCGCAGCCGTCCGACCGGCCGGCCCGGCCCTCCCTCGGCGAACGCCGCGAGCAGGCCGGTGAGGCTCCGCGTGTGATCGTCGAGGTCGGCGGGGGCGTAGAGGCGCGGGTTGGCGTCGAGCTCCAGCGGGAGCGCGCCGTCCCGCGCGCCCGGCCCGCCCCCGGCGCCGTGGACGGTGATCGTCAGGTCGTCCACCGGGCCCGCCGACAGGTAGTGCGTGGACGCCGGGCTGTCCCCGAAGCGCAGGCCGGGGGTGAACGGCTTGATGTTGACCAGCGGCCCGGTGAGGCGGCGCCGCTCCCCGAGCAGGCGCAGGTCGCGCCGCAGGTCCTCGCCCCGGTACCGGCCGTGCCGGCGGGTCTCGCGGAGCCGGGCCGCCGTCGCGGCGACCAGCTCGCCCGCGGTCATGCCGGGCCGCACGTCCAGCCGCAGCGGGACGACGTTGACGACCATCCCCGGCACGCGCGCGGCGGCGCCGCCGAGCCGTCCCATGAGGGGCAGCCCGAGCACCACGTCGCGGGTCCCGGTGCGGCGGTGCGCGTACGCGGCGGCGCCCGCGATCACGGCCTCGGGCCAGGTCGCCCCGGACGCCTCGGCGAGCGCGGCGGGCCCGGCCGCCGGGACGCTCGCCGTACGGCGCAGGAAGGTCGGCGCGGGCAGGGGGACGCCGTCCGCGAGGCCGACCACCTCGGGCTCGTCGGCGAACAGGTCCCCCCAGTACGCGCGGTCGGCCGCGAACCGTTCGGACGCGCGGTACGCGACCTCCTCGTCCACCAGCGCACGCAGCGGCAGGAACGGGCCGGCGCCCGCCCCTTCTCCAGGCGCGCCCGCCAGCGCCGTGTAGACCTCGGCGGTCCGCCGCGCGACCTGCGAGAACCCGTAGGCGTCCAGGACGATGTGGTGGCAGCGCTGGTACCAGAACGCGCGCCCGGGACCGGCCGTGATCAGCGCCTGGGTGAACAGCGGGCCCGCCTCGGGCCGTACGGGGCGGGCGAGGTCGGCGCGCATCCACTCCTCGGCGGCGGCGCGCGGGTCGGGCGCCCCGGCCACGTCGAGGCGGTGCAGCGGCCAGTCCGTCGGCTCGACGACCTGGTACGGCCGGTCGCGGTCCGCGGCGGACCCGGCCCGCCCCCGGCGTCGTCCCCGGCCCCCTGCTCCTGCCCGAACCGGACGTTCAGCGCGTCGATCTCGCCGATCGCGAGGCGCAGGGACCGTTCGAACAGGGCGGGGTCCACCGGCCCGTGGATCTCCACGTACTCGGCGGTGTTGTACGCCGGGCTGGCCGGGTCGAGCCGCTGGCCGTACCAGACCCCTTCCTGCGCGCCGGTCAGCGGCATCGCGCCGGCCGGTCGCCCGGGGCCTCGCGCGCGGCGGAGGGAGCGGTCCCCGCGGACGGTGCGGGGGCCGCGGGACGGGACGCGGTCATGCGGACAGGTTCGGGACGTCGGCCTCGGCGCGCGGGTAGACGAACAGCGCCGCGCGCTTGTGCGGCAGGTCCACCTCGCCCAGGAACCGCAGGCCGAGCTTGGTGTCGAGGCGGCGGGCGGCCTGGTTGCGGAAGTCCGGCTCGGACATCAGGCGGGTGCACTCGGGCTCGGCGGCGAACACCCCGTCGATGAACGCGCGGAAGATCCGGCCGCCGACGCCGCGGCCGACGCTGTCGGTCTCGCCGATGGCGATGTGGAAGCCGACGTCGTGGGAGCGCGCCGGGTAGGTCCCGGCGAGGACGTCGCGGGCGGCGCGGTACAGCTCGACGTAGGCGATGGGCCGGCCGTCGAGCTCGACGATGAACGGGCGGGCGTAGTCCCCGGCGAGCTGCCCGGCGATCTCGTCCGCCCAGCGCTCCCGCGTCCACGCCTGGTCGTAGCTCTCGGCGACGTGCGGCAGGTTCATCCACCGGTGCACCAGGTCGAGGTCCTCGCCGTGCGGCCGGGCGACCCGGGCGGAGAACGGGGGCGCGAGGACCGGCACCGGGGCGGCCCGCCGCCAGCACGGCCGGGCCGAGCCCCTCGCGGATCTCGCGGGTGTACTCGCCGTTCTGCGGTGCCGGTTCGGTGCCCGAGCTGCGCACGTCGCCTCCTGGATCTGCGGCCGGAGGGCCCGGCCGTCGGTGAGCGGGCCAGTCGGCGCGGCGCGCCAACTTAGGGTTGCCTAAGTTCCCTTAGGTAAGGCAAAGCTAAGCACCGCCGGTACGGGCGGTCAACGGCCTCGCGTGCCGAACCGGGCAAGAGCGATCTACGACACATCGGGTGACAAATTAGGTGAGGCTAACCTAAAGTCTCCCGCCGTACCATGCCATCCGACGGGAGTACCAATGTCGTCCACCATCGCCCCGCCCGCGCCCGCGGGCGCCGCGCCATCACCGGCCTCGCCGCGGGCCTGCTCACCCTCAGCCTGGGACTCGCCGCGTGCGGCGGTGACGGGGACGACGGCGACGGCGGCAGCGGCGGCAAGACCCGCGCGATCGTCGACGCGACCGGCGCGACGGTCCAGGTGCCCGTCGCGCCGAAGCGGGTCGTCGTGCTGAACGAGACCGACCTCGACTCCGCCCTCGCGCTCGGCGTCCAGCCGGTCGGCGTCACCAACGGCCGGTTCGCCAAGGACGTGCCCGGCTACCTCAAGAGCAAGCTGACCGGGAAGTACACGGTGGTCGGCGACCTCAGCACCCCGGTGCTGGAGAAGGTGACCCAGGCGCAGCCCGACCTGATCCTGGCCGGGTTCATCCCGGACAAGAAGGTCATCGAGCAGCTCAAGAAGATCACCCCGGCCACCGTGCTCACCACGAAGATGACCGAGGACTGGAAGGCCACGTTCACCCGCACCGCCGACGTCCTCGGCAAGCAGGAGCAGGCCAGGACCGTGCTGGCGGCCTACGACAAGCGGCTGGCCGACGTGAAGGGCAAGCTGGGCTCCAACAAGGGCGCCAAGGTCAGCATCGTCCGCTGGAACGCGACCGGCCCGAGCTACATGCTCAAGGACCACTTCTCCAGCGTGGTGATCAAGGATCTCGGCCTCGGCCGCCCCGCGGGCCAGCTCACCCCCGCCGGCGTCTCACCGAGCGACGCGCTCAGCCTGGAGAACCTGAAGGTGCTCGACGGCGACTGGATGTTCCTCGGCACCCTCAACCCGGACGCCGACGCCGCCCTCGCCGAGGCCAAGAAGATCCCGGCGTTCAAGAACCTCGGCGTCACCAAGGCCGGGCACGTGGTCAACGTGGACGGCGCGATCTGGACCTCGCGCGGCGGGCCCGCCGCCGCCGAGTCCGTCATCGCGGACGTCGAGAAGGCGCTCGGCTCCGCCAAGTGAGCCCGGCGGCAGGGGCCGCCACAAAGGTAAAGAAATGCGGAACGGGGACGCCCCGGTGGTCTTTTCGATCACCGGGGCGTCCCCGTTCCCGTGCCGGATCCCGCCCTTCCGCACCCTCGGCGCGGACGGGAACGGGCCCGACTTTACACAGGGACTTTACTCGGAAGTCTCGGTCAGAGAGGCTCCGGAGCGCCCTTGGTCCCGGGGCCGGAACCCCACTTGAGAACCTCGTACCGGACGCCGCTGATGTGGCCCTCGCCGGTGCCCGCCTCGTACTTGCTGCTCGGCTTCTCGCCGTCCAGCAGGTAGCGGAAGGTGTAGGTGTCGAGGTCCAGCATCACGCCATTGTGGGACGGCGCGCCGGGCCCGCGGTCGCCGATGAATCCGACGACGCTGCGGCCCTTGTAGGTCACCTTCACCTTGGTGTGCAGGGGCCAGCTCGGGCTGGCGAACAGGCCCTTCTGCATCGGCGTTCCACCGGCGGGGGCGCCGGTGTCGCCGTTGACGCCCGAACCGTCGTCCCAGAAGTAGGACGCCGTCGTCCTGCCGCTCAGGATGGCCTTGCTGTCCTTGTCGGACTTCTTCGCTGAGGACCTGGACTCGGACTTCTTCTCGACCTTCTCGGCCTTCTTGGGGGTGCTGTGCTTCGCCGCCGCAGGCGCCTCGGCCTCCAGCGTCGTCTGCTTAGGAGCGGAACCGTCGCTCGCGGCGGCCACACCGGCCACCATCATCCCGGCCAGGCAGCTTCCGGTGACCGCGGTGAGTGCGACATTGAGCGCTCGCTGATGCATGAGAATCCTTAGTTCGGCTTACAGGACCGCCGTTTCTCACGCCGGGGCGCGGAATCAGGGAAGGCTCCGCAGGGCAGGGGAAACGGCACCGAGTCGTCGAGCTCGGGATGGGACCGCCGCGAAGAAGACCCACGCGAATCGGCCGGCGCCGCCCTGCTGGGCAGCACGGGCCGCGCCCGCGCCTGGAAGGGCATGACCGGCTGCGGGCATGCCAATGGCACGGACTCGGTGTTGCGGGGTTATGCCGACCGGGGGCTCTCTGGCACTTCCCGGGGCGACCGCTGCATGGACGGCCGCTGAACGGCTCGGGGGTTCCCGCCTGGCGGGCGGGGCGCGACGGCTATGTGATTGGCAGGGTCAAGGCTTCTTTGACCCTGACCTGGCGATGACTATATACGCCGATACCATGACAACGCCAAAACGGCGCATTCAAAGCCCGTTCTTAGGTAGATCTTTTTGGCGCCGGGTTACCGCCCGCCTTTCCGTCAGGGCCTCTCCGGACGCTCCGGAATCGCGCGCGCCGCGCCCCCCGGAACGGCGCGAGCGCGTCCCCCGGGCTATGGCACGATGACCGGCATGACCGAGCCCGCCGGCCTTCGGACGGCCGACGACGACCTCCTCCCACCGCCCGACTGGGCCCCAGGCCGCACCCTCGCGCCCGGCACCCGAGCCGCGTTCGGTTTCGCCGCGCTGGCCGCCGCGCTCGTCCTCGGCCGGCTCTGGGCCGCGCCGCGGATCGGGGCCCGCGAGCTGGACGCCTGGACGACGATCTTCGTGGCGATCTGCGTCCAGGCCCTGCCGTTCCTGGTCTTCGGGGTGGTGCTGTCCGCCGCGATCACCGCGTTCGTGCCCGCGTCGTTCTGGCGGCGGGCCCTGCCCTCCCGCCCCGGCGCCGCCGTGCCCGTCGCGGGCGCGCTCGGCGCGGTGCTGCCCGGCTGCGAGTGCGCGTCGGTGCCCGTGGCCGGCGGCCTGATGGCGCGCGGCGTCGCGCCCGCCGCCGCCCTGACCTTCCTCCTGGCCGCCCCCGCGGTGAACCCCGTCGTGCTGGTCGCCACGGCCGTGGCGTTCCCCGGCGCCCTGGAGATGGTCGCCGGACGGTTCGCGGCGTCGCTGCTGGTGGCGGTGCTGGCCGGATGGACCTGGGCGCTGTTCGGCAAGGGCGAGTGGCTGCGGATCCCGTCCCGTCCGCACGACGGGGACGGCGGCAGGCTGGAGGCGTTCCGGCAGGCCATGCGGCACGACATCATGCACGCGGGCGGCTTCCTGGTGGTCGGCGGGCTCGCCGCCGCCACGATCAACGTGGTCGTGCCGTCCGACTGGGTGAACGGCGTCGCCGGGATCCCGTGGGCGTCGGTCCTGGTCCTGGCGTTCCTCGCCGTGCTGATGTCGATCTGCTCGGAGGCGGACGCGTTCGTGGCGGCCAGCCTGACCCAGTTCTCCCCGACGGCCCGGCTGGCGTTCCTCGTCGTCGGGCCGATGGTCGACCTCAAGCTGATCGCCCTCCAGGCGGGCTTCTTCGGCCGCCGCTTCGCCGTCCGCTTCATCCCGCTGACGTTCGCCCTCGCGGTGGCGGTCAGCGCCGCCGTGGGAGAGGTGCTGCTGTGACGCGGCCCGCGCAGAACCTGCTGCTGATCACCATCGGGCCGCCGTGCTCTGGATCACGCTCGGCAGCGGCGAGTACGTCAACTACGTCAAGCCCGGCTTCCGCTACCTCCTGGTGCCCGCCGGAGCGGCGCTCGTCCTGCTGGGCGCCGCCGGCCTCCGCCGCGAGTGGCGCGCGCCGTCCCCCGACGACCTCCCGGCCACCTCGCCCGAGGGCCCCGCCTCGTCCAAAGGCCCCGCCGACCACGGGCACGATCATTCGGGGGGCGGGCCGAGGGTGGCGTGGCTGCTCTGCCTGCCCGTCCTGGCGATCTTCGTGGTGGCTCCCCCGGCGCTCGGCTCGTTCACCGCCGCCCGCGACACCGGGCGCGCCGCGCCGCCGCCCGCCCCGCCGCCGCAGGGCTTCGGGGCGCTGCCGCGCGACGGCGGGCCGGTCGCGATGACCATGGGCGAGTTCATCGGGCGGTCGTACGAGGCGCAGACCGGCCAGGCCGCGACGCTGGAGGGGATCCCGGTGCGGCTCACCGGGTTCGTGACGCCGCGCGGCGAGGACGGCTGGCAGGTGACGCGGCTGAAGATGGCCTGCTGCGCGGGGGACGCGATACCGTTCCCGGTGATCGTCAAGGGCCTGCGCCGTCCGCCCGCCGACGCCTGGGTGCAGGTGGTGGGCACCTGGAAGCCTCCGGCGCCCGGGACGTCCGCGACGGGCGTCCACGAGATCCAGGGGACGTCCGTCCGGCGCGTCGGCAAGCCGCGCAACCCCTACGAGTAGTCCCCGACCGAGGAGAGCGCATGGCCAGACGTTCCGCGCCCGCCAACGGGCCGGTGCCCGAGAGCCTGGAAGACCTGCCGTACGCCGGGGCGCTGCGGCCGCACGACGGCGTCTGGGGCCCGGACGGCGATCACGACAGCGTCCATTTCGAC
Organism: Actinomadura sp. J1-007; assembly: GCF_009793335.1. Classification (GTDB taxonomy): domain Bacteria; phylum Actinomycetota; class Actinomycetes; order Streptosporangiales; family Streptosporangiaceae; genus Spirillospora; species Spirillospora yumaensis. Next base: position 567,191 of record NZ_WING01000003.1, read on the forward strand.
GGCGGACGCGTCGCCGGCGTCGACGCGCCGGGCTCCCGGTTCCTGGAGTGCGCGTTCACGGGCGTGGCGCTGGAGGGCGGCGGGATGCGCCGGTCGCGGTTCATCGACGTGTGGGCGAACGAGTTCCACATCGTCGGCACGGACCTGGCCGAGACCGAATGGCAGGACTCGGTGCTGCTGGGATCGGTCGCGGCGGGCATCCAGATCTTCGGATCGTCCCTGTCGCGGGTGGTGTTCCGGAGCTGCAAGCTCGACGGGATCAATTTCCGCGACTGCGAGCTCACCGACGTGACGTTCGAGGACTGCCTCTTGCGGGAGGCCGATTTCGGCGGTGCCCGCCTGACGCGCGTGGAGTTCCCCGGGACCAGGCTGGCCGAGACCGTTCTGGCGGGCGCGACCCTCGAACGCGCCGACCTGCGCGGCGCGGAGCTCGGCGTGAAGGTCGATCCGGCCTCGCTGCGGGGGGCTGTCGTCACCCCCGCCCAGCTCGCCGATCTGGCGCCGATGCTCGCCGACGCCCTCGGCATCGCGGTCGAGGACCCGCCGCCCGCGCGACCGCGGTGACCCCCGGGCCCGCACCCCTCCGCCGGGACCGCCTCCGCCCTCGACCTTCCGTCGGCACGCCGTCAGCGCCGGAGCGCCCGCCTCCGGAAGGCCCCGCCTCGCGGGGCGGACCGGACGGGCGCCGGGGCTGGATCAGCGCGCCGGGAACGAGGTGGGGAGCAGCGGCGCCGAGGTGTACATCGGCGCGCCGGAGACCGGGGGCTGGGCGAACGCCGGGTCCGCGAACGGCTCGGCGAACGCCGGCTCGCCGAACGGCGGGGCCGCCTGCGGCACCGCGGGCTGGACCGCCGTCACCGGCACCGCGGGCTGCACCGCGGTCACCTCGGCGAACGGCGGCGCGGCCTGCGGCGGCGCGCTCTGGGGCGGCACCGGCGGCGGCACGTGGGAGCCGTCGGCGCGTCTCGGCTCGGCGGGCGGGGCGGCGGTCCGCTCCGCGCGCCGTTCCGCGAGCACGGCCATCAGCGCCCGGGCCGTCTCGGCGTCCATCCGCATCAGAACGCTGGGCGTCCCCGACGGGTCGACGAAGGGAGAGACCGAAGGGGCGGCGCCCTGCGGCGGCAGGGCCGCCCGCAGCTCCTCGCGGAGCTCGTGGGCAAGCCGCAGCGCCTGTCGGTCACTGTCGTTCAAGTGTGCGGTCATCGCGATCTCCGGGGAGTTCACGTGCGGGGGTCCGGGGCAATCCTGCTAGGAATGGCGTGCAGGTGCAAGGGCTGATGCACGTGCAGATCACATCGAAATCGGGCGTAACCCCGTCCCCCGCCGCTCGTTGCGACCCGCGGACCGGTCACTCCATCCCGCGCTTTCCCGGCGTCCAGAACGGTTTGACCAGCACCGACCTGCGGGGCCAGCCGCGTTCGCGGACGAGGTGGGCGCGGACGGCCTGCACGGAGCGTGCCTCCCCGGCCACGTAGGCGACCCCCGGTTCGGCCGGGAGATTCAGATCACGTACCGCCTCCGTGAGCGTCGGCGACGACGCGGCGGGCGCGCCGCCCCGGTACCGCCAGGCGAGTTCGTCGGCGCGGGGCAGCGGCAGCCGGTCCTCCGGGCCCGCGACCTCGATCGCCCCGTACACCCCCTCGTCCGGCGGTACGGCCCGCAGCATCGCGCCGAACGCCACCGACGCCGTCTCCTCCCCCACGAACAGGTGGTACGGCGCGGGTTTCAGGGTGAACCCGCCCTCCGGCCCGCCGAACACGACCTCCTGCCCAGGCCGCGCCTCGCGCGCCCACCGGGCCCGGGCCCACCGGGTGCTCCGCCACGCCCGGCCTCGGAGTTCGCCCCTCCAGCGCCGTCAGTTCCGCTGGAGGCGCCGTCGTGGTCGTACACGCACAGGTCGAGAACGCCCGCGTCAGGGTCGTACGCCCAGACGGAGTAGGTGCGCAGGATGTCGCGGATCGCGCCGCTCAGCCAGGTGCGGGCGGCGAGCAGGTCCGCCACGTGCAGGCGGACGTGCTGCCCCGGCCGCCAGGAGAGGCCGGGGACGCCGCCGACGCGGACCAGCCGCATCCGGGGCGTGAGGGACCGGACCTCCTCCACCCGGCCGCGGGTGAACATGAGGTCGAGCAGGCGTCCGCGGATCGCTCCCGTTCCCGGGCCCGCGGTCTGTTCGGCATTGGCGGCCACGCTCTTACCCTCCAAAGAGATATATCTCGTCTTGGCCGAAGTCACGATATATCTTCACTTGCCCTCGCGGAAGCCCGCCACGACCGCGACCGCCGCCACGCAGACGACCAGCGCGACCGTCCGGTAGCCGAGCGACATCGCGTCCGTGAAGGCGGTGACGACCTGGTCGTGCACGGCCGCGCCCCCGTCCCCCGCCGCGGAGAGCGCCTCGCCCGCCGAGTGCGCGTGCCCGGCGAGCGCGGGCGGCAGCCCGTCGGCGAACCGCCCGGCGAGGACGGTCCCGAGGACGGCGACGCCGAGCGCGCTGCCGATCTCCCGGGCCGCGCTGTTCAGCCCGGACCCGAGCCCGCGCGGGCGGGCGGGAGCGCCGCCATGACGCCCACGGAGAGCGCGGGCATGCACAGCCCCATCCCGGCCGCCATGATCAGCAGGGCGCCCGCGTACAGGCCGTAGAGGGTGGAGGCGTCCGCGAACGACAGCAGGAAGAGTCCCGCCGCGAGCGTGAACAGCCCGGTCCCCACGACCGGCCGCGCGCCGAACCGGCGGCTCAGGGGATGCTCCCCCTGGTCGTGGCGATCATGCCGAGGACGAGCGGCGCGATCGCCGCGCCGGTCAGCAGCGGCGAGTACCCCTTGGCGTACTGGAGGTACTGCGCGTTGACGAAGAACAGCGCGAACAGCCCGAAGAACGCGACCGCCACGCCGAGCACCCCGCCGCGCAGCCGGGCGTTCGCGAACAGGCGCGGGTCGAGCAGCGGGTGCGCCGCCCGCAGCGCGTAGCCGGCGAACGCGGCCAGCAGGACGCAGGCGGCGGCGAACGAGCCCAGCACGGGCAGGGCTCCCCAGCCCTTCTCCGGGCCCTCGATGATGCCGAACAGCAGCGCGAAGAGGGCGGCGGTGAGCAGCGCAGCGCCGACCAGGTCGAGGTTGGCGGGATGCCGCTCGCCGCGCGGGGACAGCCACGCCACCAGCGCCAGGAGCGCGATCGCGGCGGCGGCGCCCGCCAGGAACAGGGCCTGCCAGGGCAGCCACTGGAGGACGGCTCCGCCGCCGAGGTTGCCGACGGCGCCCGCGACGCCCGTGGCGGCCGTCCAGGCGGCGATGGCCTGCGGCCTGCGCGCCGGCTCGGTCACCTGGAGCAGCAGGGAGAGGGTGGCGGGCATGATGAGGGCGGCGGCCAGGCCGGTGAACAGCCGCCCTCCGACCAGGACGCCGACGCCGGGCGCGGCGGCCGACACCAGGCAGCCCGCCGCGAAGGCGCCGAGCCCGGCCATCAGGACGCCCTTGCGCCCGAACCGGTCGCCGAGCGCCCCCGCGGGGATGAGCAGGCATCCGAACACCAGCACGTACGCGTCGACGATCCAGAGCATCTGCGTGGACGAGGGGTGCAGGCCGCTCGCCGACAGCTTGGGGATGGAGAGGTTGATCGCGGCGACCATCGCCACGACGAGGACCACGCAGCCCGACATCAGCGGCGTCATCCATCGCGTGCGCGCCACGGGGGCGGACGGCGTCGTTCCCGGAGGCCCGGACCGCGCGGCGTCGCGGGCGGCATCGACTGTCATGAGGTTCCTTAGCGTTTTCGGACGTGAGCCGCCCGTCCCGCCGCCGCCGGTGCCCGAGCAGGGGAACACATGCGTCGTCCGGGAAGGGGGGCCTGGTACAGGGACGGAGGGGGATATCCAGCCGCGCGCGCCGCCTCCGTGGTCCCAACGTAGGCTGAGGGTGACTTGCTTTCAAATGCATCTTTTGCAGTCGAGGAGTGCGTTTCGTGCAGTCCAAACTGGACCTCAACCTGCTGGTCGCGCTCGACGCCCTGCTGGAGGAGGGCAGCGTCGCGGGCGCGGCCGAGCGCCTGCACCTGTCGGGCCCGGCCATGAGCCGTACGCTCGGCCGCATCCGCAAGGCGCTGGGCGACCCCGTGCTCGTCCGCTCCGGGCGCGGCATGGTGCCCACGCCCCGCGCGAGCGCGCTGCGCGCCGAGGTGCACGAGCTCGTCCAGCGGGCGGAGACGCTCTTCGCGGCGGAGGACGAGCTCGATCCCGCGTCGTTGCGTACGAGCTTCACCCTCCAGGCCGACGAGGGCACGGTGGCCGTCCTCGCCGGCCCGCTCTTGGAGCGGATCGCGCGCGAGGCCCCTGGCGTGACGCTGCGATTCCTCGGCGAGGGGCCGCGCGACACTCATTCCCTGCGCCGCGACACCGTCGATCTGGAAATCGGCGTCATCAGCGAGCACGGCCCGGAAACCCGTACCGAGCACCTCATGGACGACCGCTTCGTGTGCGTGGTGCGCCCGGGGCATCCGCTGGCGGACGGGGACGTGACGCTGGAGAAGTGGGTGTCCGCCAAGCAGCTCACCTCGTCCCGACGGGGAAGGCTCGCGGGTCCCATCGACGAGATGCTGGCGGAGAGGGACATGACACGCTGGCTGGCCGGTTCGGTGCCGACCGTGACCACGTCGCTGTTCATCCTCCTGGAGACCGACCTGGTGGGCTTCGCCGCCGAACGGTGGCACCGGGCGCTGGTCGAACGGCTCGGCCTGGTGTCCTTCCCCGTCCCGCTCGACCTGCCGCCGCTGCGCCTGTCGCTCGGCTGGCACGCCCGCTACGACGCCGACGCCGGGCACTCCTGGCTGCGCGGGCTCGTGCGGGAGGCCGCCAAGGAGCTGACGGCCGCCGACCCGGTCCGCTAGCGTGCCCCACTAGAACCACATTCGGATCGAGGGGCGGCCACGATGATCGAGGGAACGTGCGATGCCCGCTTCGCGCCCGTACGCGAGGCGTTCGCCGCCAACTTCGCCGAACGGGGCGAACGCGGCGCCGCCGTCTGCGTCTCCGTCGGAGGCCGCGTCGTCGCCGACCTGTGGGGCGGTACGGCCGCCGACGATCCCTCCCGCGCGCGCCCGTGGGGGCCGGACACGCTCGTCAACGTCTTCTCCGTCGGCAAGGGCCTGTCGGCGCTCCTCGCGGCGCGGCTGATGGACGACGGGCGGCTCGACGCGGACGCGCCCGTGGTCCGCTACTGGCCCGAGTTCGGCAAGGCGGGCAAGGAGGCGCTGACGGTACGGCACGTCCTGTCCCACCAGGCCGGGCTGCCTGCCCTGCGCCGCCGGATGGCCCCGGGGACGATGCTCGACCACGCCGCCATGGCCGCCGCGCTCGCCGAACAGGAACCCTGGTGGGAGCCCGGTACGGCGCACGGCTACCACGTCAACACGTTCGGGTTCCTGCTCGGGGAGATCGTGCGGCGCGCCACGGGCCGTACCGTGGGCGCTCTTCTGCGCGAGGAGATCGCGGCGCCGCTGGCAGCCGACGTGCACATCGGCCTTCCGCACTCGGAACACCACCGGGTGGCGGAATTCGGCTGGCAGGACGCTCCGCCCGAGGACGACCGTTCGGGCGACCTCGATGACGACCGCCTCATGGAGTACAACGCGTATTTCAACCCCGGCGGCCTGTCCGGCATGGGAGTCATCAACACCCGGGCCTGGCGGGAGGCGGAACTGCCGTCCACCAACGCCCACGCGAGCGCGCGCGGGGTGGCACGCGTCTACACCGCGCTCGCGGCCGGCGGCGGCCTGAACGGCACGCGCGTCGTCAGTAAGGACGCGCTCGCCGCCGCGACCACCGAACAGGTCTCCGGCCAAGACCTCGTCCTGCGTCGGCCGTCGCGGTTCGCCCTCGGATTCCAACTCACGCAGCCCGAACGGCCCTTCGGACCCAATCCCCGCTCGTTCGGCCACTTCGGCGCCGGCGGCTCCCTCGGCTTCTGCGATCCGGACTGCGGCGTCGCGTTCGGCTACGTCATGAACGAGATGGGCCCGCGCTGGCAGAACCCCCGCAACCGCGCCCTGATGGACGCCCTCTACGCCTCGCTCTGAGTAGCACCCGGCCGCTCGCGGGCCGCGCCGCGACGTTGGGTGAGTGCGGCCGTACGATACGCGCATGAGTGATCACCCGGCCGTCACGCCCTGGTCCTGGCGGAGGCGCATGCGGCCCCGCGACCCGGAGGAGACGCAGCGGGTCTCCACCCCGCTGGAACTGCTCTTCGACCTGTGCTTCGTCGTCGCGATCGGCACGGACTCGGCGCGCCTGGAGGAGTCGCTGGCCGAAGGGCACACCGGGAGCGGGATCGCGAGCTTCCTCCTGGTGTTCTTCGCCGTCTGGTGGGCGTGGATGAACTTCACCTGGTTCGCGTCCGCCTACGACGCCGACGACACGCCGTACCGGCTGGCCACCATGGTGGTCATGGCCGGGGTGCTGATCCTCGCGGCGGGCGTGCCGAGGGCCTTCGACGACCGCGACTTCGCCGTCGTCTTCGCGGGCTACCTGGTGATGCGGATCGGGCTGGAGTCGCAGCGGCTCCGCGCCGCCGCCGCCGACCCTGAACGGCGCGCCTCCCTGATGCGCTACGCGGCGGGCGAGAGCGGCTGCATGGTGCTCTGGGCGGTGGCGATCTTCGCCGTCCCGGACGGCTGGCGGCTCCCGGTGTGGCTGGTCGCCGCCGCCGCCGAACTGCTCGTTCCGCCGTGGGCCGAACGCGCCCGCTCGATCCCCTGGCACCCGCACCACATCACCGAGCGGTACGGCCTGTTCACCATCATCGTGCTGGGCGAGACCATCCTTTCGGCGTCCCGCGCCGTCCAGGAGGGCATCGCGGACGAGGCGCGCCTGGACCTCTACCTCGTCGCGGCGGGCGGCCTGGTCACGGTGTTCGCGCTGTGGTGGGTGTACTTCTCCCTGCCGTCCGCCGGCCTGCTGACCCGCACGCGCGCCGCGATCCTCTGGGGCTACGGGCACTACGTCGTGTTCGCGTCCGGTGCCGCCGCGGGCGCGGGCATCGCCGTCAACGCCGCCCTCGCCACGCACCACGCGCACGTCTCGCGCACGGCGGCGGGCCTGGCGCTCGCCGTCCCCGTGCTCTGCTACCTGACGGTCGTGTGGTGGCTTCTCGTCCGCCCGCACGGCGCGAACGCCCCGTACGCCTGGGGAATGCCGCTCGTCGGCCTGCTCACCCTCCCGGCGTCCCTAACGCCGCGCCCGTACCCGTGATCGGCGCCCTGATGGCCCTCCTGATCGCCCTGAGCGTCTGGGCCCACACCACCAAGTCCCACAGACAGAACACCCCAAAGACCCAACCCTCACCGGACGCCCCCACACACTGATCCGACCGGCACACCGCGACCGGCCACCCCGACACGGGACACCCGACCGCCCGACCCGTTCGAGTTCCCGACGCACTGGTCCTGCGGGGACGCCTCGACCGCCCGATCCGACCGGGACGCCCCGAACAGCCGATCTGACCGGGGCGCGTCCGCCGCTCGATGCGAGCGGGCGCCCGGTCCGCTGGTCCGGTCGGGGCGCGGCGGTAGGGCGGTGGAGCGGTGGGGCTGTCAGAGGGGGGCGCCGGGCTGGCCGTGGTTGATGGTGAGCGTGCCGTCCGCGTTGACCGTGAAGCCCGGGTTGTGGCAGACCTCCCAGCGGAACCCGGCCGGGTCGGCGAAGTAGGCGTGGAATCCGCCGAAGTCGGTCTCCCTCGGCTCCTTGAGCACCGTCGCACCGGCCGCCCTCGCCGCCTCCAGCGCCTTGACCACGTCGCCGCGCGCGTTGACGTTGTAGGCCAGCGTCATCGCGCCGGGACCGGCGGCGGGCTCCCCGCCTCCGATGTCGCGCTCCAGGTCCTCGGCTCCGAACAGGCCCAGCAGCAGGCCGGGCGCCAGCGGGATGAAGACGATCTCGTTCTCCACCTCCACCACCGGCTCCCAGCCCAGCCCGTCCACGTAGAAACGGCGGGCGGCGGCCAGGTCCGGAACGCCGAGCGTGACCAGGTTGACCTGCGGACGCATCATTGTCATCCCCCCTCGCTAGTGTCGCATTCCGTACGTTGCCACCCGGCGGCGGGCAGGTCTTGTCGAAAGCGGTCACCATGGCGGACATCCTCGGCACGCGGGCGCTCAACCGCGCCACGCTCGCGCGGCAGATGCTGCTGGCGCGGGAGGACGCGACGGTCGCCGACGCCGTCGAACGGCTGGCCGGCATGCAGGCGCAGGAGCCGCGCCCGCCGTACCTCGGGCTGTGGTCCAGGCTCGCCGGGTTCCGCGCGGACGACCTGCGCGCGGCGCTGCACGACCGCTCGGTGGTCCGGGCGACGATGATGCGCGGCACGCTGCACCTGGTGTCCGCCGCCGACTACGCCGCGTTCCGCGCGCCGATACAGCCCATGCTCGACTCCGCGCTGCGGGTGCTGGGCAAGCGCGCCGAGGGCCTCGACCGCGCGGCCCTCGTCCCGGCGGCGCGCGAGCTCCTGCTCGAACGCCCCCGCACGTTCAACGAGATCCGCGCGCTGCTCCAGGAGAGGTTCCCCGACGCCGACGACCGCGCGCTCGGCTACGCCGTGCGGATGTGGCTGCCGCTGGTGATGGTCCCGACCGCCGAGCGCTGGGGCTTCCCGCGCACCTCGGAGTTCACGCTCGCCGAGGCGTGGCTCGGCGCGCCGCCCGACGCGTCCACCGCCGCCGAGGCGCTCGTGCTGCGCTACCTCGCGGCGTTCGGCCCCGCCACGGCCGCCGACGCGCAGACCTGGTCCGGGCTGCCCGCGCTCGGCGAGGTCCTCGACGCGCTGCGCCCGAGGCTCCGGGTCTTCGCCGACGAGCGCGGGCGCGAGCTGTTCGACCTGCCCGACGCCCCGCGCCCCGACGAGGACGCCCCGTCCCGGCCCGGTTCCTGCCCGAGTTCGACAACCTGGTCCTCGCGCACGCCGACCGCACGCGGATCATCTCCGACGAGCACCGCCCCGCCCTCACCACCAAGAACCTCCGCGTCCGCGCCACGTTCCTCTGGGACGGCTTCGCGCGCGGCGTCTGGGAGATCGAGACCAAGCGCAAGACCGCCACCCTCCGCCTGCGCCCGTTCGACCGGCTCCCCGGGAGGCGCTCCGGGCGCTCACCACGGAAGGCGACGCCCTCCTGCGCTTCGCGGAGCCCGAAGCCAAGGAACACCTGGTCACCGTCGCCGCGGAAGCCTGACCGGCCGTACAGGCCGCCTCAGAGGCGGCCAGAGGAAGCGGAGAGGCGGAGAGGCCCGGTCGGGCGCACACCGGGCGGAACGGGGGCGGGGACGATGGGGCGACGGCGTTCAGCCGATGGCGCGGTCGAGGCCGTCCCAGTACGGGGCGCGCAGGTCCTTCTTGAGGATCTTGCCGCTGGGGTTGCGGGGGAGCGCGTCCACGAAGTCGACCGAGCGGGGGCGCTTGAACCCGGCGAGCCGCTCCCTGGCGTACGCGAGGATCTCCTCCTCGGTCGGGGACGCGTCCGGGCGGGCGACGACGACGGCCTTGACCGTCTCGCCCCACCGCTCGTCGGGGACGCCGATCACCGCGACGTCCGCGATGCCGGGATGGGCGGCGAGGACCTCCTCGACCTCGATCGGGTACACGTTCTCCGCGCCGGTGACGATCATGTCCTTGATCCGGTCGGTGAGGAACAGGTAGCCGTCGGCGTCGAGGTAGCCCGCGTCGCCGGTGCGCAGCCAGCCGTCCCCGGTGAGGAGCGCGGCGGTCTCGGCCGGGCGCGCCCAGTAGCCGGGGGTGTTCTGCGCCGAGCGGACGAGCACCTCCCCGACCTCGCCGGGCCCCCGGTCGCCCTCGCCCGCCGGGTCGGCGATCCTGACCTCCACCCAGTCGTACGGACGGCCCGCGGACCGCATCAGATGGGCGCGGGAGCCGCCGGGATCGTGGTCCTCGGGGTCGAGCTGCACGATCGCGCCGGTCGTCTCTGTCATGCCGTAGAGCTGGAACAGCGGGGCCCTGAAGGTCTCCAGCGCGGTCCGCAGCACTTCGGACGTGATCGGGGACGCGCCGTAGGTGATGGCGCGCAGCGCCGAGTAGTCGCGGTCGCGGGCGCCCGGCACCTGGCACATGAACTGGAGCACCGCCGGGACGATGAACGCGTTGGTGATCCGCTCTCGTTCGAACGTGTCGACCAGGGCGACCGGGTCGATGTCGCGGACCAGTACCTGGCGGCAGCCCGCGTACAGTCCGGCGAGCGCCCAGCCGGTGCCGCCGATGTGGAACAGCGGCATCGGGACGAGGCTCACGGCCGACCCGTCGAGCCGCCAGCGCCGCGCCATCCGCTCCCCCACGGAGAAGTTGGCGTTGCTGAGCTGGACGCCCTTCGGGACGCCCGTCGTCCCGGACGTGTAGAGCTGCACGACGATGTCGTCCGGCTCGCCCGTGAAGCCCGGGTCGTCGGCCGGGTGCGCGGCGAGCCACGCCTCGTACCCGGGGCCCGTCACGACGGCGCGGCCCGGCAGGTCGTCCGCGAGCCCGGCGAACTCGGCGTCGAGGACGGTGACCTCCGCGCGCGCGTCGGCGACGATCGCGGTGATCTCGGCCGGGGTCAGCCGCCAGTTCACCGGGGCCGCGACCGCGCCGATCTTGGCCGCGCCGAACAGCACGTCGAAGTACTCCGGCGCGTTCCGCCCGACGTACGCGACGCGCGCGCCCGGCCCGAGCCCGGCGGCGAGCAGCGCCCGCGCGGCGCGGCTCGACCGCGCGTCGAGCTCGGCGTAGGTGACGGTGCGGCCGTCGCCGGTGACGGCGGGGGCCTCGCCCCGTTCGCGAGCATGGTCTCGGACGATCGACACGACCCGGTAGTCCACTCCGGCCCCTTCCGAACACCATTCGGCTCTGGTCCCGTGACCCTACCCACACCGCCGGACCGGCGGGAAGCACGCCGGGACGGCCCCGCGCACGTGACCGACATCACAAGCGCCATGACTGCGAGACAGGATCCACCATGACTCTGCGGCCCCACCCGGCTCCGAATAGTGATCAATCCGAGACCTGCGCTGATTGAAAGATCCACCAAATCGGCGCAAGCTGTCCCCCACACTGGGAACGCCGCGAAACCCCCGCACCAGCCCCACCCCATCGCCGACAGGACACGAACCCCATGTTCGAGATCTGGGAGACCAGCGAACCCGCCAGGCTCATCAGCGACGCGGGCAGCCTCAAGGTCGCCCTGGAGAAGGTCGACACGATGTGCCGCCTCCGGCACGACCAGGCGCTGGCGCAGATCGGCCAGGTCCACGACGGCTACCACTTCGAGATCCGCGACGAGGCGGGCAAGGCCCTCGCGCGGCTCACCTACGTCCCCGACACCTCCCGCGCGTACCAGAGTGTCGTGGTGGAGGAGATGCGCGACAGCGCGTCCTGACAGGCCGTCCGACACCTCACACCCTCGATGTGAACGGCGTGTTACGGCCATTCCACCCCGTGTCCGCCCCCGGCCATCTCGTCCGGGCCGCCGCGCCACACCCCCGGCGTCGCCGCAGTTCAATGACCCCCTCACCGCGTCCGCAGAGGGCACGGCGATGTTGACCGGTCGGTAGCCGCGTGCCTACGTTGACAGGCGTGCGGGCGTCCCCCTGACAGGCGCGCGCACCACGCGGTCAGGGCGCACCACACCCCACGCCAAGGCCCGGCGGTCCCCCCGCCGCGGCCCGCGTCCCCCTCCTCACGGTGAAGGGAACGGTCATGCCCCGAGGGACGAACACGACCCGCGACGACCGGAAGCCCGAGCACGGCCGCGAGCAGCGAGACGACCCCGAGCCCACCCCCGCGCCGGCTCCCGAGCACACCCCTCCGGCGCGCGCGGCCGCTCAAGAACCCGCCGCAGACTCGCGCAACGCTCCCCCTCGTACAGACGCGCCAACAACGAATTTGCGCAAGGCACCGCCCCGTTCAGGGAAGCGATCGTCGAAACCGTCGCGCACGGCGTCACCACGAGGCACGCGCGACAATCGTCCGGCGCCTCGCCGCAGGGGCGTCCCTGAGGGACGAGCCGTTCGCGGCGTACGTGAGATCCGCGACGTACGACTCGTCGGAGACATCCCGGACGAGCGCCGCGAGCAGGACGCCGCCTACGAGAAGACGCTGCGGCGACTGTCCAAGGCTTCGGTCAACAAGCATTGGGAGCCGTACACCGACATCCCCTGGGACGACGCCGAATGCGCGATCGATCCCGAGGACCCGCGCTGGATCCTGCCGAAAATGGACCCACTCGGGGCGCACCCCTGGTACCTCGCGCAGCCGGAGGCCGTCCGGGCGCGGATCGGCCTCTGGCGGCAGGCGAACGTGTGCAAGGTGGGGATGCAGTTCGAGAACCTGCTGAAGCGCGGGCTCATGACCTACGCCTACCGGCTCCCGAACGCCTCGGCCGAGTTCCGGTACATCTACCACGAGATGATCGAGGAAGGTCATCACGGCATGATGTTCCAGGAGTTCGTCAACCGCAGCGGCACTCCTGTGGAGGGGATGCCGCGAATCGTCCGCCTCGTCGGTGAGCTCACCCAGCCGTTCAGCGTCCTCGCGCCCTCGCTGTTCTTCTTCTGGGTGCTCGCGGGCGAGGAGCCGATCGACCACGTCCAGCGGCGCATGCTGCGCGACGGCTCGGCACGCCACCCGCTGCTGACCAGGATCATGTCGATCCACGTGGCGGAGGAGGCGCGGCACATCTCGTTCGCCCACCAGTTCCTGCGGCGGCGCGTGCCGCGCATGGCGGCGCCGCAGCGGTTCGCGCTGAGCCTGGCGGTGCCGCCGTCGATGAAGCTGGGCGCGTGGTTCATCCTCACCCCGCCCGCGGCGATGGGCCGCCGCTTCCAGATCCCCGACGACGTACTGCGGCAGACGTACTGGGGCGCCGACGACTCCCAGCGCCTGATCGCCCGCGCCGTGTCGAACGTACGCGACCTGTGCGCCGACATCGGCCTCATCAACCCCGTCAGCAAACAGATCTGGCGAGCCCTCCACATCTGGGACGACAAGGACTAACCCCCACCCGCCCCCCAGAGACCGGACCAACCCGAGCGCCAGCGAGCGTTAAGCATCGCCACCAGCAACGAACGACACAAACGGCAACGGGCAGCACGAGCGACCGCGGACGTTGGGTGGCGCGGAGAGCGCGAGCAATGGCAGGCGGTGGACGAACGACGCGCAGCAGCGGAAGGCTGGCGAACGGCAGGCACCGCAAGCGGCGGCGTCCGGCAACGCGGCCGACAGACGACGCGGACGACGAGCGGCGGAGTCGGACGGCACCAACGGCGGACAGCGCGAATGGCGGCGAGCAGCACCAGCGACGGTGGACATTGGACAGTGCGGCGGCGCGGCGGCGCGGCGGCGCGGACGGCGCGAACGATGACGGGCGTCGGGCGTCGGGCGAACGGCGCGCGGCGGACAGCGCAAGCGGCGGCGGGAGTTCGGCAGCGCGGCCGACGGACGACGCGGACGATGCGCGGCGGGGTCGGACGGCACGAACGACGGACGGCGGGGTCGGTCGGCACGAACGGCGGACGGCGTGGGTAGCGGCGGACGGCGGGCAATGTGCGCACCGGCAGGCGGTAGGCACCGGCAGGCGGCGCGGGCCCCGGTAGGTGGCGGATGCCGCAGACGGCGGGCGTACTCAGGTCCGCTGCCGCCCGCCGCCCGCTGACACCGCCGCCGCTCGCCGTCCCGTGCCACCCGCTGAGCCCGCCGTTCCCCTGCCGGTCGCCGCCCGCTGAGCCCACTGCCGCCGCCACCCCTGTCCGCCCGCTGAGCCAACTGCCTCCCCGCGCCCCCGCCCCCTGAGCCCGGCGCCACCCGCCGTCCGTCACCTGCCCATCGTCCGCATGCGCCAGTCGTCCGCCCCCAGCGGCTCGGCGGCTCGACGGCGCGGCGACCGGCGGTCGGCAGGCCGGCGGTCGGCAGGCCGGCAGTCTGGCGGGTTCGTGGGGGCTGGGCGGGGTGGGTGGCGTGGGGGTGAACGCCTTGTCCTCTTGCTCACCCGCGGCGTCCGGAAGTGGCAGGATGCACGGACTGAAGCGCGTTCCGGGAGGGAGGCCCCGAGTGCGGAAGGCGTGGTGGAGGCCGGGTTTCGCGCCCGGTTCCGCACCGGCGAGCGGAGTGGAGGAGGCCGCCGAGGCGGCCTCGGCTCTGGTGGGAGAGGCGGTGCTCGCGCTCGCCCGCGCGGACGACGCTCTATTCCGGCACCGCGTGGACGGTCTCGCCGCGCCGCCGGAGCCCTCGGGGCGCCGTTCGCTGGACGCGGACGGGTGGCGGCGCGTCATAGACCAGGTTCTCCTCACCCGGCTGCGGGAGGGAGTCTCGGCCGCCTGGGACCGGGGCTGGCAGCCCGCCGACGTCGTACGGTTCACCGGGCGCAGGCGGGGCGCGCGGCATCAGCGCCTCGTCGTCGACGCGATCGCCTCCGAAATGCGCTCCTATTCGGCCGCGACGGTGGACGACCAGTGGCGCGAGCAGCTCGCCGCGCTCGGCGCCGAGGTGTGGTGGGACGGCGACGACCGGTACCTGGAATCGTGGCGCGATCGTGAGGAAATCAGCCGCGCCGACGTCATCGCCTGCGCCGTCGAACTCGTTCAGCTCCTGGGCGGCCTGCCGCTGCTGGCACGGATCGGTCCCCGGCCCGGGACCGTACGCGACGCGAGCGCGCCTCCGCCGGAGCCCGCGCGCGAGGTCGACCAGCGGATGCTCGGCAAGGTCAGGGCGCTGCTGGCCAAGGCGGAATCGACGGAGTTCCCGGAAGAGGCGGAGGCGCTGAGCGCCCGCGCGCAGGAACTGATGGCGCGGCACAGCATCGACCACGCGCTGCTCGCCGCGGAGTCGGGATTTGCGAGCGAGCCGTGCGGGCGGCGCGTCGCCGTCGACAACCCGTACGACGCGCCGAAGGCGGTTCTGCTGACCGTGGTCGCCGAGGCCAACCGGTGCCGGGCCGTCTGGCACAGGGAGCTCGGGTTCTCGACGGTGCTGGGCTTCCCGGCGGACCTGGCGGCGGTGGAGATGCTGTTCACCTCGCTGCTGGTACAGGCGACGTCCGCGATGGTGCACGCGGGTCCCCGCAGGGACGCGCGGGGAAAATCGCGCACGCGCTCGTTCCGGCACGCGTTCCTCAACGCCTACGCGGCCCGCGTCGGGGAGCGGCTGCGTGAGGCGGCGGGCGAGGCGAGGGACCGGGCGGCGGCGGAGGGGGCCGGCGGAAAGGATCTGCTTCCCGTGCTGGCCGCGCGCGACCTGGCCGTCGATCAGGCCGTCGGCGCGCTGTTCCCCAATCTGTCCAGGGGCCGTGCCGGGTCGGTCTCCAACTACGAGGGCTGGGTGGCCGGGCGGGCGGCCGCCGACCTCGCCAGCCTCAACGGACGCTCCGAGGTCACCGAGGCGTTCCGCGGACGTTAGCGTTCTCGGGGTCCCCCGGGGGGCGAGGGGGACGACCGGACTCGTCGATGGTGTCGTTCCGTAAGCGATGACGTTACCCGGCGGCGTTACCGCCCTCCAGCGAGCGGTGCCGTCCGTTCGGGCGCGGCGTCCTCCGTTTCGTGACGGTGCGCCGCCCGCCGCGGTCTCGCCCATCCGTGCCCACTCCCAGTTCGTGGAACGATGCGACTCGTTCCGGCGCGGATGGTCGTCGCCTGCGCGGGCCCTCCGTTTCGTGCCGTTCCCGGCCGTTCCGGAGCCGTGAGGTCCGGTTCGGTCGGCGGCCTTACGGGCGGTGGCGATCGGCACGACGTTGTGCCGACCGTCCCGGCGCGGTGGTGCCGGGCGTCGCGGCGGCGGTCAGCCCTTCTTGCGCCTGGTGTTGCCGCCCCGGCCGCGCAGCGGCACGCCCGCCTCCTTGAGCACGTTGTAGATGAAGCCGTAGGACCGTCCGGTCTCGGCGGCCAGGTCGCGAATGCTCTCGCCCGCCGCGTAGCGCGGAGCGAGCTCCGCCGCAAGCTGCGTGCGCTCGGCACCGGTCACGCGGGTGCCTCTCGCCAGGGTGCGGGCCACTGGTACCTCCTGGGTCGGACGCTGGGCGGCGGGGCGGTCCCCGCAGCTCACAGCACTGTTGATCTACCCAAGGTACACATTCCCCACAAACCTCCCGCCAATGCCGCGCGAATCGTCACAAGAGCGGCCGATGCTGGTCTTTTCCACGGCGCTCGGCGTGTCGGAACTAGACAGACGGTCTCGAAACGACCGCCATCCCCGCCGATTCCGCCGTGAACGGAGGCCCGTCCGCCTCCGGCCCGCCGTTCCCGGCACCCTCGACCCCCTGGGAGGCCGCCTCGCGGAGCGAGAGGTCCGAACGGCGCAGCGGCAGGCGCGGCGGTACGAACGGGAACATCGAGGTCTCCTCGACGCCGTCCACGACGAGCAGCTCGCCCGGCCCGAGAGGCCGCCAGCCCGGATCGTCGTCCATGGGTTCGCTGGCCACGACGACGGCGGGCACCGAGCCGTACGCGTCGGCGGACGGCTCTTCCCCGCTCATCCCGCCGTCGCGCGGCGACAGCACCCACAGCTCGTTGGACTCCGGATAGCGCAGCGCCCACAGCCGTCCCGCCTCCGCGAGCAGGAAATTGAGGGAGAACAGCGGAAGTTCCGCGCCGATCCGCCGGACGGCCTCCACGATCCCCGCAGTCGTGTCGCCGTGCCGACGGATCTCCGCGGTGAGATACGCGAAGACCAGTTCCGAGTCGGTCTCCCCCACCACGGGCGCGCGGTCGATCTCACTCAGCCAGGACCGCATCGCGTCCTGCCCCTTCACGACCCCGTTGTGCGCGAACAGCCGGTCGTTCATCACGAACGGATGGCAGTTGCGCACCGTCAACCCTCCGACCGAGGCGTCCCGCACGTGCGCGACGAACGTGTGGGACACGACGTTGCGCGCGTGCAGGTCGAAATCGGCGTTCTCGAACGCCGCGACCGGCGCCCGGTCGCGGATCGGCTCGCCACCGAGCGAGAACCAGCCGAGCCCCGCCCCGTGCTGCATCCGGTGGCTCTGCGCCCGCAGGCTGCTCGGCGCGTCCAGCAGCCAGCGCGAAGCCCTGACCCGCGGGCCTCCAGTACTCATACCGAACAGTCGGCACATGCCGTCGCCCCTCACTCATATCGCCTCTGGCCCGAGAGCGCGGGGTGGTTCCAGGCGCAGGCAAGATCTTAACCGATGGTGACGGTGATTTTACCGACGGTCGCGACGGCGTGCGGGCGGTTACGGCAAGAAACAAGTACGTGACAGCCTGATGTCAAGACGGATTTTTCTCGGATACGCCCTTCGCGCCCGAGGTCCCATAGCACTCGTCCAGATAGTCCTGCCAGCTCTTGCGGCCGTTCGCGCCGTCCAGAGTGGTGAGATGCCCCTGGCGCTGCGTGCGTCCCGTCCTACCCATCAGCCACACCGGCATGATCGGCCGCCGCGAGCCCCTCGCACGCAGCCAGGCCCGCGCGTACTCGTCGAACGGCCTGACCTCCGGCCCGCCCAGCTCATCGACCGCGTAGCTCGGCCCGTGTCCGACCATCGACACCAGCCCGTCCGCCACCTCCCCCGCGTCCACGACCTGCCAGGGCGTCCGGGCCGGGACCACGACCGGCCCCAGCCGGCTGAACGTCCGCAGCATCCCCTCCGTGAACTCGGGGAACGGCGTGGCGCGCAGGATCGACCACGGCACCTGCCCCTCGACGACGAGTTCCTCGGCCTGCCGCTTGAACCGGAAGTACCGGCTGGGCACGGTGCCGACGCCGACGATCGACACGTACACCAGGTGCCCCACCCCGCCTGCGCCGCCTCCCCGAGCAGCCGCCGCGTGCCCTGCACGTCCACGCGGGGGGTGTTCCACTTGTGCGGCGCGGACGCCAGATGGACGATCGCGTCCACCCCGTTGACGGCGGCCTCGAGCCCTTCGCCGGTCTCCAGATCCCCGCGCACGTCCCGCTCGGTCCGCGGCCGGCGCGTCAGGACGCGCACGGTGTGCCCGTCCTCCACCAGCCTCGGCACCGTCACCGTTCCCAGCGCCCCGGTCCCGCCCGTCACCAGGATGAGCATCGCGTCCTCTCCTCACGTCCGTACGACCTCCAACTCACCCCCACAGACGCGTCCACGCCCCCAGAACGTGACACGCTCCCGCGCGGTTATCCACAGAAGGCGATTCGAGTCGACGCCCTTGGAGCGCTCGCAGATCCTGGTTGGCATCTCCGACGCCAGAAAGGGCGATCATGTCCGCGACGCTCACGTTCCCCGTGCCGATGACGTCCACCTCACGCTTCGTCGTGGCGGGCCGGACGATCCCGAAGAACCTCCCCGCCCTCGCGATCACGCACGCCACCGACGCGTACAGGTCGCACATCACCGGCCGCCTCGGCACTCCCCAGCTCGCCCTCGCCCGCGAACCCGCGGGCCTCCGCTGGGACCCCCGCCGCCTCAAAGCCGTCCATCCCCGACATCGCGCGGCCGAAGCGACACTGCACCGAGCCTGCGAGTTCGCGGTCGTGACCGCCTTCGGGCCGATCACCGACCAGCCGCGCGGAGTCCAGGTCGCGCGAGCCGCCGCGTACTCCCTGGCCAGGGCCATCGACGGCGTCGCCGCAGACCTCGTGACCGGGCACATCTTCTACACGGCCGACACCGAGGGCCTCTCCACCGAACGCGCGCGCTTCGTCCTCGCCGACCAATGGCTGGCCGACGCCCTGCCGCCGGTCCGCTCCAACGGCCGATGCACGGCCGCCGACCCGGACCAGGACCCGGAGGGCGTCAACGGCTGCTCATGCGTACGCCTGCTCACCTCCGGGCTCCGCCGCTTCGGCCTCCCCGAACTCGCGATCAGCGACGTCGCCTGCCCCCACGACGTAGCGGCCCTCAACGTCCTGCGCACGACCGCCCGCCGCCTCCTCAGCGACCATTGGTCCTGGCTCGCCACCGGCCCCGCCACCCGCACGCGCGCCATGGACGCGAACCTCACCCTAAGCGCCACCGACTTCGACGGATTCTGGGGCTCCACACGACGAGACCACTCCCCAGCCCCCTCCTCGTTCCAGGTACGCCTCACCTCGATCACCCCCGCCTCCTCGCGATCACCCCACCGAACGACTTCCACGGCACGGTCAACGACTGGCTCTGGTCCGGCACCCTCCCCCCAGGCATGTACGACCTCCTCAGCTCCCCCGCCGACGAAGACCTACACCCCCTCGCCCACCAACCAACCCCAGCCCCGTAACCCCGCCCCAGCCAGCCTTACTCCCACCCAACTCCAGCCCTCTCCCCCACCCCAACAGCCTCCGCTCGCCCAATCCCAAGTCTCCACCGCCGCCCCTGCCTTTAGCCGGTCAAGGCGGCACCGCTAGCTGCCTGACGCACGCGCGTCATCGGGCCACGCGCCCACGGGCGTTTGAGGGACGAGTCGGTGTCGCGATGGCGGTGTGTGAGCGTTGGATCGCTGCCGTGCCGAGTGCTACTCAACGTGCCGATGCCGCTCAACATGCGGGCGCTGCACAGCGTCCCGGACGCCGCTCGACGTCCCGGGATGCTGCCCAACGTCCCGGCCACCGCTCAACGCGCCCGGCGCCGGGCGCCGCCCAACGTGCCGGGTGCCGCCCAACGCCCCGGGGTGCTGCACAGCGTGCCGAGCACCGCCCAACGTCCCGGGCGCCGCCCAGCGTCCCGGGTGCTACTCAACGTGCCGATGCGGCTCAACATGCGGGCGCTGCACAGCCTCCCGGACGCCGCTCAACCTCCCCGACGGCGCTCAACGCGCCGAGTGCTACTCAACGTGCCGTTACCGCTCAACATGCAGGTGCTGCACAGCGTGCCGGACGCCGCCCAACGTGCCGGGTGCCGCCCCACGTCCTGGTCGCTGCTCAACGTGCCGGGTGCTGTTCAGACGGCGCGGCAGAGGAGTTGGCCTGATCCAGAGGCCAGGAGTAGCCCTTGCTGCGACCAGACCTTGGTGTGGAAGCCGATCAGCCCGTCCTTGGCCACGTCGGCCCGTCCCTCGGCGAACAGCCACTCGGACTTGGCGTCCGACCGGTGGAACTGGACGTTCAGGTCGAGGTTCGGCGCGACGAATCCGTTGTCCGGCGGGTAGGCGGTCCAGGCCGCCGACCAGGCCAGGACGTCCAGCAGGACGAGTTGCCGTGCCGCGTCCTCGGTCGTGTGCGCCGGAAACCGGTACCAACCGTTCGTGTACGGGTTGCCGAGCGGACGTGCGTCCCAGTCGTCGTACAGAACGGTGGGCCTGCCTTCGATGTTGTCCCACATGGGCGGCGCGGGGGACGCGTCCTCGGAGGTCAGTTCCGCGAACGACGGCAGTTGGTCCGGCGGGGGCACTTCCGGCATGCGCGCGACGTCGTGCTCCAGTCCGGGGAGGTGGTCCGCCACAAGCCAGACCAACCCCTCCGCGATCGGCCGCCCCTCCTGGGACATCACAACGCGCACGGACTCCGCACGCTTCGTCCGGCGCAACGTCGTCACGTTGAGGTCCACCGGCGCGAAGCGGCCCACCGAGAGGAAGTGGCACGCGATGCTCGCCACGCGGTGGAACGAGCCGTGCGCAACGGCGGCACGGAGCAGCACCGCGGCAATGTAGCCGCCGTTCGGGCCCCATGCTTCCCAGTCCGGCGACAGGCGGGCGGCGTAACGGCCCTCATCGCCGATCACCGCTGTATCGACCGCAAGGTCTCCCATGCCGCGACCCTAGATCGCGTGCCCACCCCACACGAACGGTTTTCGGGCACGGTCACCGGTGCCGCCGATCGGCGACAACCGAGAGTGACCTTCTCTCTTCAGCGCATCAACCCCCTCATTTCCTCTTGGTGCCGCCCGCGGTCATGTAGAGCCGGATACGCCCTTCCAAATATCCATAAGTCCCCCGCCTACCAGGCCGCTTCCGATCCAGCGCGGCGCGGAAGGTGGCGTCGGAGGCGGGATACCAACCAGAATCTCCACCCCCTACTGTGACCAACTTTCAACGCTCTGTAGCCAAATTGACTACGATCGGCTTCCTGACGGTGACCACCGCGATCCCCGGGGCGAAGATGAACCGTTCTGCAGATCCCACACCCGCCGGCTCGGTCGGCGAAACGTTCCGCTGTGCGTGCGGCGTGCTCGGCTGCGCAGCCGTGGTAGGCGCGGTCTCGTTCGGCCTGGTGGCGCCGGCCGAAGCTCTAGCAGACCCGAGACCGCGTGACTCTCTCCCGGCCGTCTGCCGGCAGGGCCTGCTCATCGACGACCGCTACACGGCCCGGATGTGTCGGGAAGCGCTGCGCGCGATGTACGGCAAACGCTTGCAGAGGCCAGGAGGCGACGCGCCCGCAGAGCGTTCCCGAAGGAAGGGAACCCGTCCGCATGCACGCGCCACTCCGCCTCCCCGGAAGCCGGTACACGCCCGCCCTCCGCGCCCCGCGCCGGCGGCTCCGAAGCGCAAGCCCCCTCCTCAGGGCACCCCTGCTCCCGTTCCGACTCCCGTTCCAGGCCCGCGAAAGGCCGATGAACAGAATTCGAAAGCGAGTTCCCTCCCACCCATGTTTCTCCTCGGTCTCCTCCTGCCCCTCGCGGCCGCGATCGGCTATCCGTTCCGGCGCCACATCTACGCCGCCGCCGGAACGGCCCTACTCGCTCCGCCCCCTCCCGCCGACGAGCCCACGCATCAGACGGTCCATTTCACCTACCGGCCGACGATCGACCCGTTCGCCACCTCCGTTCTCGCTCTGACCGGCCCGGGGGCCGTCGGCGCCGCGCGGGTGATGACCCTCGCCGCGCTCGAGGACCACCGGGACACCGCACTCGTTGTGATCCCGCGACCGGACGCGACGATGCTCTTCGGCCTCACCGAGGACGAGCTCCTCGACGAGAACACCGCCGAGCTGTTCATCCCCGGCAACCTCGACGCCGCTCTCGCCTACCTCGAGACCGAGCTCGTCGTCCGCCAGGGCGATCCCGATCCCAAGGCCCGCCGGCTCCTGCTCGTCGCCGACACGGAAGAGGAGTCCGACCGCATCCACCGCCTCGTCACCCGGCATCCCGACGGCGTTTCGGTCCTGCTCCTCGGCGACTGGACGGGCGGCCAAGCCACGATCGACGCCGACGGCCTGGTCGTCGCGCCGCCCACCATGGCCGCCGCTCTCCCCAAGCGGCTCCCGGCGATGTCCCGCACTGAGGCCCGCGACCGTCTGCATGCCGCCATCCGCCGGAATCTGCGCCCCCAGAAGTCCGGACGCCGTTCCGCGTCCGGCCAGAAACGCTCCTGAGCCAGCTCTGCCCCTCCCTCCACTCCCCCTCCGCCTGTTCCCCCTCTACTCTCTTTCGCTCATGGGCGGCTTTTCGTTCCTTCACTCATGGGCGGCCTTCCGTCGCTTGCCCTCCAAGTTCCGTACTTTGCGCCGACTCCCCCACGGGCGCACCGCGGAACAGTAGAACCACCAGTGCAGAGGCCCTGCGGCACCTTGTCCGTTGGGGTGTGGGGGTGGCCGTCCCCGCTGAACTTGTCGTCTCTTCCGCTCTCTGGCACCTGCGCCGCTTTGCGGGGACGCCCTTGCGGGCGCGTCGCCCGAGTGCCTTGCGCGGATGTGAGGGCAGAAGGGCGGACGGTGCAGGGCGAGTCGTGTCCCACCCCTCGTGCTCAGGTTCTGGGCTCTCGCCGACGGCGCCGACCCTGGCGGCCTCGTTCAGTGAGGTGAGCTGGTCGCGTCGGTGCGGGCTCGGGCCTCACTCAGGGCGCGGAGGGCGCGCCGTGCGGCGGTGAGGTCAGGGGGTTCGTCGGCGTCACGGTCGACGTAGGCGGTGCAGCGCAGCAGCCACCCGCGGACATCGTCCTCGATGCGTGTCTCCTCCTTGAGGGCTTTGGCGTGGGCTGCGCGCCGGCGTTCGTCGAGGATCCGGGCGGCGAGTTGCTCGTCGGCGCCGAGAGCGCGGATGTCGGAGAGCCGGAATCGGCCCAGTTGGTCGGGCGTGACTTCGCGTTCGGCGGCGATGCGGTCGAAGGCCCTCCTCGGCCAGCCGAGGATCCGGGCCGCGCCCTTGGCGTCGACCGTGTCGTTCAGGGGGCCCTTGCGGGCCGCGACGACCTCCGCGACGGCCTCCGGAGCGAGGGCGTCGACGTCGCGTCGAAGGTAGACGGGGTACTCCCGGTAGTGGCTGACGACTCTGAGGTCCCCGCGGGTGACGAGAACCTCGACGTCGGGGCGTTCGACGTCGAGACCGAGGGTCACGGCGAGCCGGTCGGCGGCCCGGGCGGCCCCGATCGGCGGGTCGTTCCCGAACGCGGCGATCACGTGCGCGGCCTTCGCCCGGGCCTCCTCGGCCAGTTCCGGAGACCAGCGTTCGCCGTCGAGGTCGGGGTCGGGAAGCAGCCCGTGCTCCCTGCCGAGACGTACCTGCCAGCCGGAGAGGCCGATCATGGCGGCGAACCGCGTGGTGCCGTGTCCGCCGGCGATCTTCTGTTCCATGGTGCTCCTTTGTCGCGGGCGATCCGTGATGTGACGACAGCCTGCTTCAAACGCGAGCACCAGAAAACTGGAATCTGATTCTGTGGATAACGCCGAACCCCGAGACAAAGGAAAAGACCATTTTGGGCGTACTGCAATATCGGCGGCAAAGCAGGGTGATCGGAGTCGGTGTTCTGTGCGATGAGGGAGACGTGCCAAGGTGGGAGGCATGACTGCGATGCAACGGCTGGGGCTCGGGCTGGCGGCGCTGGGGCGGCCGGCGTACATCAACATGGGCCGGGCGGACGCGCTTCCTTTCAGTCGCAGCCCGGAGCAGTTGTGCAAGGCGACGTGGGGCGTGCTGGACGCGGCGTATGCCGCGGGCATCCGATGGGTGGACGCGGCGCGCTCGTACGGGAGAGCCGAGGAGTTCCTGGGCGGCTGGCTAGGGGCGCGCTCGCCGCAGGATCTGACGGTCTCCAGCAAATGGGGTTACGCCTACGTCGGCGAGTGGCGGGTGGACGCCCCCGTGCACGAGGTCAAGGAGCACAGCCTCAACCGGTATCGCGCCCAGTACGAAGAAAGCCGAACGCTGCTGGGCGACCACCTCGACGTGTACCAGGTGCACTCGCTGACGGCGGACAGCCCGTTGTTCGAAGACGTTCCCTTGCAGGAGGCCATCGCCGAGGCGGCTGCGAGCGGAATTAGGGTCGGATTCTCCACCTCGGGGCCCGCTCAACCGGACACCATCCGGAGAGCTCTCGATTTGGAGGTGTCCGGCCAACGGCTGTTC
Source organism: Actinomadura sp. J1-007 (assembly GCF_009793335.1). GTDB lineage: Bacteria > Actinomycetota > Actinomycetes > Streptosporangiales > Streptosporangiaceae > Spirillospora > Spirillospora yumaensis. Next base: position 591,392 of record NZ_WING01000003.1, read on the forward strand.
AGCACCGTCCAGTCGACGTGGAACGTCTTCGAGCAGTCCGCGGGTGAAGCCCTCCGGGAAGCACACGAGCAGGGCTTGCATGTGTTGCTGAAAGAGGTCCTCGCCAACGGGAAACTGGCGGTGAGGCCGCCGACGCTCATGCGGCGCCTCGCGTTCGAGCACCGCGTACGGCCGGACGCCGTGGCCATCGCGGCGGCGCTGGCGCAGCCGTGGGCGGACACGGTCCTCGTGGGCGCGGTCAGCCCGCACCAGTTGCGGTCGAACCTGGCGGCCGCCCGCGTCGTCCTGGGAAGGAGAGATCTGCCGAAGGTCGAGTCGTTGGCCATGCCGCCGGCTCGCTACTGGTCCGACCGGGCGGCGCTGCCCTGGACCTGAAAGCCTCACCGCCCCTGACCGGAAAGAACGGCGACGGAGCACGACGGCCTTGTGCGTGACCGGGGCCGCGTAAGGGCGCTGGGGAACGAACGCGTTGTCCCCGGGGCATGGAACGATGAGGCACGCCCCACCATGATCGGAAAGCGTGCCCATGCAGTCGCCGCAGCCAGACTCCCCGCAGATGATCGGCCCCTACCGCGTGGTCGCGCGGCTGGGGTCGGGCGGGATGGGCGAGGTGTTCCTCGCGTCCTCGCCCAGCCGCCGCCTGGTCGCCGTGAAGGTGATCCGGCCGGAGCTCTTGGGCGACCCTCAATGGCGAGCGCGTTTCCGGCGCGAGGTGACGTCCGCGCAGTCCGTCAGCGGTTTCTACACGGCTCCGGTCGTGGACGCCGATCCTGACGCTGAACAGCCGTGGCTCGCGACCCAGTACATCCGCGGAGTGAGTCTCGCGGCCGTCGTACGGGAGAAAGGGCCGCTGCCCGAGCAGGCCGCGTGCAAGCTGGGAGCCGGCCTGGCGGAAGCGCTCATCGCCATCCATCGCGCGGGGATCGTGCACCGCGATCTCAAACCCTCGAATGTGCTTCTCGCCTCCGACGGACCGCGCGTCATCGACTTCGGCATCGCCAGGCCGCTGGACGCTCTTCCCTTGTCTCGCTCGGAGATCCTGGGCACGCCTGCGTACATGTCGCCGGAACAGGCACTCGGAGAAGCCGTGACCCCGCAGAGCGACGCGTTCTCCCTGGGAGCGACACTCGTATGCGCGGCGACCGGGGCCGCACCGTTCGGTATCGACCACAAGGTGCGAGGACGCATTGTCTACGGCGAGCCGGACCTGTCGCGCCTGCCGGATCCGTTGCGCGGGCTCGTCACCCGGTGCCTGCTCAAGGAACCTGAGGAGCGTCCGTCCCCGGAGCAGGTGCTGACGGCTCTTTCCACTCTGCTGGACGCGCACTACGGCGAGGAGTGGCTCCTTCCGGACGTGGAGGCGCTCATCGGCGCGCAAGACGAAACCCTGGTGCAGGTCACGAAGAAGCTGTCCTCGCCGTTCGAATCACTGCCCTGAGCTGGTCGGGCCGAGGGAAACTCCTGGGGCGGAACGCGCTTGTGGGGCCTGAACGGGAGTTCTCTAGAGGCCGTTCGCCAGGGCGTTCCAGAAGGCCGATTCGTAGGCGTGGAGCATACGCGCCGCACGTGCCGCGTCCTGCGGGTCCTCACCTGCCGCGAGCCCGCCGACGACGACGGCCAGTGCCTGGTCCTCGAAGCCGGGAGGCGATTCGGCGAAGAACCGGAAGAAGCCGACCGCCTCCTCGCTGAGCCCGTAGCGTGTGCGCAGGGCTTCCGCCGTCCGGCCGCAATAGGAGCCCCATTCCTCAAGGTTGGCGAGCATGGCGAGGGCCACCTCACTGGACGTGCCGAAGGCGGCCCGCTGGGCGAGGTACGCCGGGTACGCCTGGGCCTCCGGCATCGGCTCGTATCGAATGAGATCCTTCTCACTCTCTCCTAGCGCGCCTGCGAAGTCCCGGAGGAGTTCCAGAGCCCGAAGCTCGCCCTGGGCGAGCGACAGGAACATCTCCCCGGCGGGCGGTTCGGGGTAGCGGGCGGCCAGGAGGGCGAAGCTGCGCCGGTCGCTCGTGACGATCCGGTACTCCTCCCCGGCCAGCCAGGCAAGGCGTTCCCGAGGGACCTGCCCGGCTTCGAGCAGGTCCAGGAACCGGTTGCCGGCGGAGGCTGCGGCGATCTCCCTGCGCGCGGCGCCGGCGAGGTCGCGTGCGATGTGTTCGGCCATGCGCACAGCGCAACATCGGGGGGTGGGCGGAGTCAACGGACCAGGCCCGGATTAGCCTGCGTGATCACGCGGATACGATGCAAAGTGGAGCGTCTACGCAGGTGTGGACGGAGTTGGGAGCGAGCTGGGATGTCGGATTTCGAACTCAAGCACGCGGGTGGCCGGATGCCCCTCGAGGTGACACAGGCGACCGAAGGCCCGTCAGGCCTGAACGTCGGAAGCCTGCTCAAGGAGACGGGGACCGTCACCCTGGACACGGGTTTCACCAACACCGCCTCCACCACGTCGGAGATCACCTACATCGACGGTGAGGCGGGCATCCTGCGGTACCGCGGGTACCCGATCAACGAACTGGCGGAGAAATCCTCCTTCCTGGAGGTCGCGTACCTACTGATCTACGGCGAGCTGCCGGCGGCCGACCAGCTGTGGGAGTTCACCGACAAGATTCGGAACCACACCCTGCTGGACGAGAAGTTCCGCGCGTTCTTCTCGGCGTTCCCGCGTCGCGCGCACCCGATGGCGGTCCTGTCGTCGGCGGTCAGCGCCCTGTCGACCTTCTACCAGGACAGCCTCGACCCGTTCGACGCCGAGCAGGTGGAGGCGTCCAGCATCCGGCTCATCGCCAAGCTGCCGACGATCGCCGCGTACGCGTACAAGACCTCCATCGGCCAGCCGCTCCTGTACCCCGACAACTCTCTCGGGTACGTGGAGAACTTCCTGCGCATGACGTTCGGCCTCCCCACGCAGCCGTACGAGATCGACCCGGAGATCGTGCGGGTCCTCGACATGCTGTTCATCCTGCACGCCGACCACGAGCAGAACTGCTCCACCTCGACGGTGCGGCTGGTCGGGTCCAGCCAGGCCAACCTGTTCTCGTCGGTGTCCGCCGGCGTCGACGCGCTGTTCGGTCCGCTGCACGGCGGCGCCAACCAGGCCGTTCTGGAGATGCTGGAGCGCATCCACGAGAACGGCGACGACGTCAAGTCGTTCGTGGAGCGGGTCAAGAACAAGGAGCCCGGGGTGAAGCTCATGGGCTTCGGCCACCGGGTGTACCGCAACTACGACCCGCGCGCGGCCGTGGTGAAGAAGGCCACCCGCAAGGTCCTCGACGCGATGGGCAAGGCCGACCCCCTGCTGGACCTCGCGATGCGCCTGGAAGAGGTCGCGCTCAGCGACGACTACTTCATCGAGCGCAAGCTGTACCCGAACGTCGACTTCTACACCGGCGTCATCTACAAGGCGATGGGCTTCCCGACCAACGCGTTCACCGTCCTCTTCGCGCTCGGGCGGCTGCCGGGCTGGATCGCCCAGTGGCGAGAGATGATGAACGATCCCGCGACGAAGATCGGGCGTCCGCGCCAGGTCTACGTGGGTCCGGGCGAGCGCCACTACGTGGACGTCTCCGCACGCTGATCCGACGCCGCCGTCGCGCGTGGCGGTGGCGCACGACGATCGTGCCGCAGGAATCGGTCTGGAAGGGCCGGGACGACGCGGCTCCAGGGCCGATGCCAGGAATCCGCATCCTGGCACCGGCCCTGATCGCGTTTCCGGGCCGGATCGAGAAAATCGGTCTCTCTCTTCTCCCGCACGCGTACATGCGAGGAACCTGATCGCCTCCCAGGGGCGCGCGGGTTAGCCTTGGTCGACGGCGGCTCCCCGGCGGAAGGCTCCGGCAATGCCCTCCATGGTTGAGACTGACCTTGCCAGCCTGGATTTCTGGGCGAAACCACAGGCTGAACGAGACGAGCACTTCGCATCCCTGCGGGCCGCCGACGGCCCGGTGTTCTGTCCACTGCCGAACGAACCGGGTTTCTACGCGCTGACGCGGTACGAGCAGGTGGCCGAGGCGAGCCGCCATCCGGAGGTGTTCAGTTCGCAGCCGACGGCGGTCAGCCTCATCGATCCGCCGCCGGAGATCCTCGAGTACTCCGGGTCCATGATCAGCCTGGACGATCCCCGGCACGCGCGCCTGCGCCGGATCGTGTCCCGCTCGTTCACCCCGCGCATGATCCAGCGCTTCACCGGCGACGTGACGGCGCTCGCCGGCCGCATCGTGGACGACCTCGTCGAACGCGGGCCCTGCGACTTCGTCGAGCACGTCGCGATGCCGATGCCGTTGCGGATCATCTGCTCGATGATGGGGATCCCCGACTCGGCGTACGACGACGTCATCGACGCGACGACCGCGATCCTCGCGATCGGCGACCCCGAGTACGTCGGCCCGGAGGGGCAGGACCGCGGAACCGTGCTGGAGGAGAAGTTCTCCAAGCTGCACGTGCTGATGTCCGATCTCGGGCGCAGGCGCCGCGACCACCCGTCGGACGACCTCGTCACCGCGTTGACGACCGCGAACGTGGACGGCGAGGCGCTGACCGACCTGGAGTTGGGGCGTTTCTTCAGCCTCCTCGTGGTCGCCGGCAACGAGACCACTCGCAACGCGCTCACGCACGCGCTCGCGCTGTTCACCGACAATCCCGACCAGCGTTCCCTGCTGCTGGACGATCTGGACGCCCGCCTTCCCGGCGCGGTGGAGGAGGTCGTCCGCTACGCGACGCCCGTCACGTGGATGCGCCGCACGCTGACTCGCGACCACGAGTTGCTCGGCCACGTCTACAGCGCGGGTGACCGGGTGATCCTCTACTACAACTCGGCCAACCGCGACGAGAGCGTGTTCAAGGATCCGTACGCCTTCGACATCGGCCGTTCACCCAACGCCCACTTCGGTTTCGGGGCTCCAGGGCCGCATTTCTGCCTGGGAGCGCACCTCGCCCGTCGGGAAGTGACCGTCCTGCTGCGGGAACTGTTCACGCGCCTTCCGGATCTGCACGCCACCGCCGCGCCCGAACGGCAGCGCGCCAGCTTCATCAACGGCGTGAGATCACTTCTCTGCGCCTTCTGAACCGAGTTATCCCCAGAACGAGATTCGAGTTTCTTCCGTCGCGGTCCCGGCCGAACCTGGATGGCACACGCCGTTCGGCACCGGTCAGAGGAGGCCGCCATGTCCGTCACCATCACCGTTCCCGCCAAGATCACCGCGGGGTTCGCCGTCGCCACCGACGTCTCCCCCGCCGACCTGCCGGTCGCCGTCCGCCGGCACCTGACCGGCACGTTCGCGATGGCCGCCGCCGAGCGGATCGGCACCCCGAGGCTGCGGATCAGCGACCATCGCGCCGCCGACTCGCCGTGGGACCTCGCGGGCATCGCGGCCGCCGACGGCGAGACCGCCCACGAGTCGTTCGCCCGCGTCGGCAAGGCCGCGCGCCACATCGGCATCACCTGCGACCTGCCCGTCTCCGACCTGCCGTTCGGCCTTGAGGTCGCCCGCTCGGTCGCACACGCGGTCGCCGCCTCCGTCGCGGGGATCGTGGTCGATCTCGACACGGGCCAGATCCCGCCTCCGCGGCCTCGCGGCCCCGCACGGTTCACCCTTGCCGACGGCTGGATCGGCGCGTGGCTCCCTCCCCACCGCGACGGCGGGCGATGCACCGCCGACGAGGACGTTCCCGACTCCTGCTCGTGCGTCGACCTCGCCACCCGAGGGCTCCGCCGGTTCGGTCTACCCGAACTGCGCATCGCCGGTGCGGCCTGCGCTCACGATCTGGCCGCGCTCAACGTCATCCGAACGACCGCACAACGGTTACTCCCCTTGGGCACCCGTCCAGGCGACCATCTCCTTCCGTCCGAACTTCCCCTGGAGAGCCACGACTTCGCCGCCTTCTGGGGCACCCGTGAGCCGCTGTGGCACGACGGGCCCGTTCCCGTCCGACTCACCCAACCGCAGCCGGACATGCTGTCGATCGGCCCGCCCGTCGACTTCCCCGACAGCCTGAACGACTGGCTCTGGGACGAACTCCCGCCCATCCTCTACGAGTTGCTCGGCTGCGAACCCGATCCGCCCTGACCGGTATCCGACGCGGCAGACGCCCGCGCTGGCTAACGTCGTCCGGCATGGAGCACGACGAGATACCGGCCTCGCTGCGGAAAGTCCTCTCCGACGTCGCTGACGAGCGAGCAGCCCAAGACCGCAGGTTCGGCGTCCAGGAGTTCCCGGACGGCAGCGGCTCCGCCTACGCCGCACATGCGGAGGAGGCCAAGCAACAGTGCTCCGCGGCCTGGTCCCGCGGAGAGTTGACCTGGCGGCACATCCTCACGGAGGAGTTCTATGAGGCGTTGGCCGAAGAGGATCCCGAACGTCTCCGCACCGAACTCGTCCAGACGGCCGCGGTGGCGGTCAAATGGATCCAGGCACTCGACCGCCGGCACGGCCCCGTCGCACACCGCACCAACGAAAACGGACATGAGGAGAAGCTCGTCCGCGACCGCATCCCCGACATCATCCGAAACGGCGGGAGGGAGCCGGAAACCCGCATCGCCAACGACCCCGAGTACAAGGCCCTCCTTCGCGCGAAGCTCTACGAGGAGGCCGGCGAGTACATCACCGGAGGCGATCCAGAAGAGCTCGCGGACGTCCTGGAAGTCGTCCAAGCCCTGGCCGCCGTCCACGGCCTGGGCCCCGCCGACCTGGAGGAGATGAGAGCCGCCAAATCCGCTGAACGCGGGGGTTTCAATGACCGCGTAGTCCTACGCCTCGTGTGACCGCGGAGACACCACAGCCTTACACCCCGTCCGCCGCCTTCACACAGTCCCATCGCACTCTCGCGCATCCGTTCGCTCGTCTGGGCGCGGCCAACTTGCGAGCCCGTTCAGTCTCGTCTCGTCCGCCGCCCGTCACGCCTGATGACGGAGGGCGTCCCGTCTGCGAGGCGTTCTCGAACACGGCCGCCGCCCCTGCGTCGTGCCGAACGAGTCGGCCGCTACGCCCGCCGCCGCACGTCCGCGGACCGTCCCTCTTACAGGAAGGAGAGCACGACCTTGTCCTTGACCGGGCGATAGCCGATGTGCTGGTAGATGCTGTTGCTCGTGGGGTTGGCCAGGTCGGTGAAGAGCACCACGACGTCGGCGGACTCAAGCGCCGAACGCGTCATCGCCGCCGTCGCGGCCGTGCCGTACCCGCGGCGACGGTGCTCCGGGGCCGTGTAGACGGGTGAGATGCAGGTCATGCCCGCGATCACACGGGTACGGCCGACCAGCGCGACGGTGGTTCCGTCGACATCCCAGAGGACGATCCCGCGATCGGCCACCTTGCTCCGCACCAAGGCGGCGTTGACTGGGCCGGAAGCAGCCGCCTCGTCACGAAACGCTCCGAACCATTTGTAGATAAGGGGAAATCATGGTCTGAGGCGAGACGGGGCGCGCCTGGTGGCAACGGCTTTGGTTCCACCAAATGTTCGAGGCGGTACAAGCGTTGACGCATCTGAAGCCGGTTCTCGATGCCGGTGCGGAGCTGCCAGGCGTTCGCGAAGACTTCGGCCGCCTCGTTGTCGGCATTGACCCCCGTAATGCCATGGGTCGGCACAGCATCAGCGAGTTGCCGAGCCGCTCGCACCGGCATGGCGCTGAGCAGCAGAGGGCGCGGTGGAGTTTGCAGGAAAGCGCCCTCCACGTCCCCTCGCCCGTTGCGCCACCAGCCGAACAGGGCGTTCTCCCCGTACGCATTGGCGCCGTGCAGCTTGAGGGTCTCCAGAACGCTGAGGAGAACGGTGTTCCCAGCACGATCCGACCGGAGGAAGGGAGTGGTTACGCGGACGTACTTCTCAAGGTCGTTCGTGAGATCCCAGCCATGCGGCATTATCTCGACATCTGGTGCTGCGCGCCGTTCAGCCCCAGACGCGATGCAGCGTCCAGCCACCAGCACTCACGGACAGGGGACCCATCACCTCGGCGATCGCCGGGCCGTCCGGAGTCGTGACCTGCAAGCGGTAGAACCTTGCCTGACCCGGCGCTTGCCATTCCTCGAGAACGCGCCGGACCCGAAAGTGACCGCGCGGGCCGGACAGTTGGACGGGACGGCCGGTGGGGGTGGTCTCCGCAGAGACGGGTTCGTCGATCAGCACGGGACCACACCCTAGACCGAACACCAGTTCGATAAAAGTCGCCGCGCGGAGCACTCGCCAGAGTTGGACGAGACGCGCCAGTGTGGTGTGAAGGGGCCCGCCTCGGGGCGTGTGGTGAGACCCGCGCCCGCCGGGGAGGGTGGGGGGAAGCGGAGCCTGGATCGCAGTGCAGGGCAGGACCCGTATCGGCGGGCGAAGGCGCGCACCACAGTGTGGGCGGGTCCGGATCGCAGTGCGAAGTGGAGTCCAGGTTGCGGCGGGGAAGCCGGGACTGCGCCATGGTGCGCGGCGGCAACCACGTTGCGATGCGCAAGCGAGCCCGTGCCGCGGGCACGAAGCGAATCCCGCGCCGTGGTGCGAAGCGGCGCCCCGCAGTGCGGCGAAGCGGGGCCCTCGCAGTGGCGCTAAGCGGCAGCGTGCGGCGGGCGCGAAGTCGGTCCCGCAGCGCGAAGAGGGGCCGCAACGCTTTGTGAAGCAGAGCCCGGCCCGGAGTGCGAAGCGGGCTTTGGCTTCCGGGGCCGAGGGCTACATCGCAACACGAAGTGGGGTGCCACTCATGATCCCAATGCAGAACGGCATCGCGGCATAGTGCAGGACCCGCACCGCAGGACGAAGTGGGCCGCATCGCAGGACGAGCGGCGGGCTGACCGCAGCGCGAAGTCGGTGCCGCCCTCCCGAGGACGAGCGTCCGCGCTGCGGTGCCGAGCGAAGGCCGAATCGCGGGCTCAACGCAGGGCCACACCCCAACATGAAGCGGGGATGCGTCGGGCGCCGCGCTGGGGCGCGTAGGGGGCGTCGCGTTGCGGGCGCGAAGCAGACACCGCGCTGCGGACGCGGAGCAAGCGCCGCGCTGCGGACGCGAAGGAGGCGCCGCGCTGCGGGCGCGAAGGGAGCGTCACCCTGCGGGCGCGGAGCAGGCGCCGCGCTGCGGGCGCGAAGGGAGCGCCGCGCTGTGGACGCGAAGGAGGCACTGCGCTACGGGCGTGGAGCAAGCACCGTCCTGCGGACGCAGAGCAGGCACCGCGCTGCGGGCGCGAAGGGAGCGCCGCGCTGCGGGCGCGGAGGGGCGCCCTGCGAGCGCGACGGAGGCGCCGCGCTGGGGGCGAACGGGGGTGTCGCCCTACGAGCGCGGAGGAGGCGCGCGGTGCGGGCGCGGAGGGGGGGCACGGTGCGGGCGTGCGGGCGTGGAGGGGCGTGCGCTGTGGGCGGGCGACGGGCGCTGGGCCTGGAGGGGAGAGGGTCGTGCTGTGTGCTCAATGGGAGGGGGCTTGTGGGGGCTGAGCTGAGGTGTGGGGGGCGTGGCCCTGGAGGGAGAGGCGTGGCCCCGGAGGGAGAGAGGTCAGGGGTGGATGTGGGAGGGGCGTGGGGGCTGGGGTGGAGAGGGGCCGGGCGGCGGGGAGGGGGCGTCGCCCCGGCTCGGGTTTTTGGTCAGAGGGATTGGGTTGAGAACGGGTCGTGCTCTGCCAGCAGTTTGTCCAGCCGGGCCTGGTCGACACGGTTCGTGATGGCCTCGGTCTCCTGCTTGTCGCGCACGCATTTGGCGAGGGTGAACGTGGAGGTGATGACGTACAGCAGGCCCAGGGCGAGGAAGGCGCGGACCCAGCTGCTGACCGGGAGGTACACGATGCCGCCGGCGACGGCGGCGCTGGAGACGGCGAAGGAGATGGCCGCCTGGATGAAGAAGGCGGTGGTGCTGGCCGATTTGGCCGGTGGGGAGGTCGTCATGCCGATAAGTCTGCGGACGGCTCGGCCGCGGCGCTTGAGTACGAAGGCTCAAGCCTGCCTGAGTAATCAGGACGAATGGTGGGGAGTGGTCAGGCCGGATCGGTCTTGAGGAGTCGCAGGAATGCCTTGATGCCGGTGATCACCTCCTGATTGTCGGTGAGGCGTGCGACGGTGTCCTCGAAGCGGCGGCCCAGCGCGTTGATCTTGCCGTTCAGTTCGTCGCTTCGGTTCGAGGTGGTGGTGTCGATGATTTCCAGGCGGTGGTCGAGGCGGAGGTCGGCCTCGTGGAGTTGTTCGGTCGTGCTCCGTAGGTTCTCGGCCTGCGCCTCCAGGAAGGTGACCCGTTCGAGGAGGGCGAGGACGTCGTCGCGCGGGTGACGCACTTCTTGGAGCAGCGTGCCGAGCCTCCGGCGCAGGTGGACGAACCATGCGTGAACGGGTCGGAAGAAGGTGCTGACGAGGTAGAACGCGACGAAGTAGTAGCCGACGACCGCTCCGGAGAAGTAGGCGATGACGGCGATGAGGGCGGCGGAGAGGAGATGGGCCCCGACGGCGGCCGTTCGGCTCCGGCCGGCGATCCTGCATGCTTCGGCCTCGCGCTCCTCTGTGACGGTCAGGCCCGGTCACGGCTGTCGTGAATCTCTTGGAGGAGGCCGCGAGCTTGGAAGTAGACGTTCCACGGAACGGTCAGGAGCACCACGAGCCAGATGAGGCACAGCGCTCCGGCTCCGAGCGACAGGAGTGTGGAGAGCGGCACGTCTGCGACGAAATACAGGACGACCGCCCGATGGCGGCCAGGACGGCGAGGGAAGAGAGGTTTTTGGACACGTTCGAGATCCCGTCTTGGAGGCGGGCGAATGCGCGAAAGCCCGCGTTCTCCGTCTATTTTTGGCGCAGAGAACCGGGTTCGCATGAGTCCGAGTACGGAGGCGCGAGTGAGTAGCTTCGCGCTGCGTCGCTCTCTTTGCTGTTCGCCTGAATCCTCGATGGGAGTCAGTCGGCTCCGATGCGGCGGAGCAAGCTGTCGTTCAACGGGTAGGCGCGTTCTCGGGAAGGAAGGTTCTCGCCTTTGCCGCACATCCGTCCTGCACGAGCCGGTGGATCTTGCGCGCGAGCGGCGTGCGGTCCTCGATCGCGACGATCCAGTCATCGACATAGCGATCGACGATGTGGCGGCTCAGCCCGATCTGGATGCTTCGGGCCTCCAGCTTCTCGCCCCGCAGACTGCGTTCGGGATCCCACTGGACGCGAACGGTCGCTTCGCGGAAGCGGGCCCGCCACTCGTCCGCGTTGCGGAAGACACGGCGGTCGGGATCGGTCGGGACGGCCTCGGAGAGCGCCTCCTCCCAGCCGGACCGTGAGATCCGTACGGCGAGAATCATCTCCTGCCCCGGCTTGCGCGCCCAGTCGCTGCGTGCCATCAGCCAGAGGAACGACGGCTTGATCCATGTCATCCGGCCGCGGGAGAACGGAGCGACGAAGGTGCCGTGTTCAAGCGCCGGGACGGCGATATCGGGACGGTACGCCTGGTAGACCGTGATCGTTTCACGGTCGTATTCGGCGCGGATCTCACGTGTTCGCAATGACGCCTACTCCTTGAGGGTGGTGTGGTTGCTGGATATCGGGTTCGTTCGGGGAGCGGCTGGGCTGGGGGCAGTGCCCGGCTTTATCGGCCTCAGCGGTGGATGGGACGGTGGGTTGGGGATCTCGCCCGGCCTTGTGGGACCTGTCCGAAGGCGGCGGGGGCCGGGCGTGGGTGATGGTTACGGTGGCGGAGGAAGGGACGACGATCAAACGGATTTCCGGTGAGGTCGGCGAGGTGGCAGGCTGACCGGCATGGGAGACGCCGTCCTGCTCAGTCGCCGGGCCCTCAACCGGGCCACCTTGGACCGGCAGATGTTGCTCGAACGTTCCGACGCGGGCGTCACGGAAGCGCTCGAACGGCTCGTCGGGCTCCAGGCTCAGACGCCGCACACGTGGTATCTCGGGCTGTGGTCGCGCCTGAACGGCTACACGCCGGACGCGACGGCGGAGCTGCTGCGGGAAGGCGGGATCGTCCGCATCGCGTTGATGCGGTCGACCATTCATTTGGTGACGGCTGCGGACTGCCTGTGGCTGCGACCCGTCCTGGAGCCGATGATCCAGCGGATGACGAGGACGAGCTGGGGACGCGGAGTCGTCGGCCTGGATGTCACGGAACTCGTCACCGTGGCCCGCGAGCTCATGACCGCCGAGGCGTTGACGTTCAGCGAACTGGGACGGCGGCTCGCGGAACGGTTCCCCGACCATGACGGGCCTTCAATGGCACAGACGGTGCGGGCGCATGTGCCGCTGGCGCAAGTGCCGCCGCGTGGGGTGTGGGGCGAGAGCGGGCCTGCGGCGCATAAACCCGCCGACATCTGGATCGGCGGTTCCGCGGAGGTAAGGGAGGTGCCGAACGCGCTGGAGGAGATGGTGCTCAGGTATCTCGCCGCTTTCGGGCCCGCGTCCATACGGGATGTGCAGCATTGGTGCGGGCTGACGCGATTGAACGAGGTCGTGGAGGGCCTGCGCCATCGCCTGATGTCGTTCCGCGATGAGGGTGGTCGGGAACTGTTCGACTTGCCGGACGCGCCTCGCCCAGATGCGGACACCCCTGCGCCGGTGAGGTTCATCTATGACTACGACAATCTGCTGCGATCCCATGCCGACATCTCCCGGGTCATGATGGTGAAGTTCGCCGCACAGGGGTTTGAAGGCAAGAACGGCGAGGCACCGTCCACCGTTCTGGTGGACGGTTCTGTCGCGGCGACCTGGCGGGTCACGAAGTCGAAGGGCACGGCGACGTTGCGCGTCCGGCCGTTTCGGAAGCTGACGTCGTCGGAGGAAGAGGATGTCGAACGGGAGGCCCGTGGGGTGCTGGCCTTCCTGGCGGACAACGCCAAGGAGCGGGTGAAGGAGCGGGTCGTCGAGTTCGCGGTGCCTGAACCCGGCTGACCGTCCCCGCCCGCCGCGACTGGATCTGGCCCACCGTCCCACCGGTCTGCCGCGCCTGCCCTTGGCCGACCCCCTGCCGCGCTGGTTCGGGCTAACCGTGCTCCGCATCTGAACTTGGCGGGAACGATCCACCGCGCCTGAATTTGGCCAGCCCGTCCACCGCACCTGAAACTGGTCGGCCCATCCGCCACACATGAATTTGGCTGGCCCGTCTGCCGCACGTGAATCTGGGCGGCCCGTCCGCCGCACATGAAACTGGTCGGCCCCGCCGCATCTGAACCTGGCGGAACGATCCGCCGCACCCGAAACTGACTGGCCCGTCCACCGCGTCTGAATTTGGCCGGCCCGTCCGCCGCAGTTGAAGCTGGTCGGCCCGTCCGCCGCATCCGAAACCCGGCTGGGCGGATCGCCGCGCAGGCCGGCCGAACGCCGCGTGGCCTGGCTCGTCGGTCTCTGGCGGAGGGATGTGCGGGGTCAGGAGCGGGGCTGCGGCGGCGGTGGGCTTTCTGGCGGCAGGTGGGCCGCAGAAGCGGGGTGGGCGGCCGGTGGGGGCCGGGGTGAGGGGGGTGCCGCAGGTTTCGCAGCGGCGTGCGGTTTCGTCGCGGGTTTCGTTATGAGGTGGGGTGGGTTTCGTGACGGGCGGGTGGAGGGCGGTGAAGGCCAGGGCGGTCATCCGGCCGGGCGGGCCGGTCGTGCGGCGCTGGCGTTCCATGAGCATGCAGCCGTTCAGCAGGGCGCGGACGTCGTCCACGTCCAGGTCGCGCCTGACCGCGCCGGCCTCTTGGGCGCGCCGCAGGATGACGGCGAGGGCCGCGTCGAACTCGTCCTGGAAACGGCGGCCGTGTCCGGCCTGGCCGAGCCCCTCGCAGAGGGCGTGGTTGAACATCGCGCGTTCGACGACCCATTCGAGGTAGCCGTAGAACGCCTGGCCCGGCTCGTCGGAGGAGGCGAGGGCCCGGGCCTCCTCGACGATGCGTCCGATGCGGTCCTCGATGACCGCCTGGAACAGCTTCTCCTTGGTGGTGAAGTGCCGGTAGACCGTTCCGGCGCCGACGCCGGCGCGGCGCGCGATCTCGTCCAGGGGCACGAGTTCGCCCTCGGCCGCGAACGCCTCCAGCGCGGCCTGGAGGATGCGCTCGCGGTTGCGGCGCGCGTCGGCGCGGGGTCGGCGTTCCACCGGGCTCCTTGGAGATTGACAAGCGGAGTGAGCGTTCCGCTATGGTCGTAAGCGGGTCGCCCGTTCCGATTGTATCGGGACGGGTCGCGCCCGTTGCCGACGGCACTGGGGAGGACGGGATGACAGAGAGCGCGGTCAGCGAGGCGCGGCGGCGTCTGGGGAGGTTCGGGGCCGGGTTGATGGTTCCGCTCGCGCCGGCGGACGAGTGGCGGCGCGCGGCCGTTCGGGTGGAGGAGGCCGGGTACGGCTCGGTCTGGGTGAACGAGGCGGTCGGCGGACGGAAGGCGTTCACCCACCTCGGGATGCTGCTCGCGGCCACCGGACGGCTCGTCGCCGGGACCGGGGTCGCCAACGTGTGGGCGCGCCATCCCGCGACGGCGCAGGGCGCGGCGGCGGGGTTGGCCGACGCCTATCCGGGGCGTTTCGTGCTGGGCGCCGGTGTGAGCATGAGCGACATCGTGGAGGGCAGCGGGCAGGAATGGCGGCCTCCTCTCCAGCACATGCGCGAGTATCTGGACCGTATGGACGCTTCGGCGGAGCGGGCGCCGCGGCCGGACGTGCCGTTCCCGCGAATCCTGGCCGCGCTGGGCCCGAAGATGATAGGGCTCGCGCGGGAGCGGGCGGACGGGGCGCTCCCCGCGACGATGCCCGTCGAGCACACCCGGCGTGCCAGGGAGATCCTCGGCCCGGACAAGCTCCTGGTCGTCATGCAGGGCGTCATCCTGGAAACCGATCCGTCGGCCGCGCGTTCGGTGGCCAGGGGCGCCGCCGTGCGTTCTTCGGCGCCCGGCTCCCCTTACCGCCGCGCGCTCCTCGAAATGGGGTACACGGACGCCGATTTGGAGAACGAGGGCTCTGACGAACTGATCGATGCCCGTTTTCCCTGGGGAGACGAGGCCGCGATCGCTGCCAAACTCCAGGCTCACCTCGATGCCGGGGCCGACCACATTTGCGTGAACGTCTTCGCGCCGGACCTCGCTTCGACGGCGGAGCAGCTCGAACGCCTCTCCCCCGCCCTCAAGACCCTCGTCTGAGGGCGCGCCCATAGCGCGGTGGGACGGAAAGCGGCCTCAGCGGGGCGGATCAGGCCGGATTCGTACGCGGCTATGACGAGTTGGGCCGGTCGCGGGCCTGGAGCTTGGCCAGGAGGCGGCCGATGTGGGTTTTCACGGTCGCGGGGCTGAGGTGGAGGTGGTCGGCGAGTTCGGCGTTGGAGAGGCCGCGGGCGATGAGGGTGAGGACTTCGCGTTCGCGCTCGGTGAGGCCGTCGAGGGAACGCGGCGGGGGGTGCGCGGATCCGCCGTGGCGGACGAACTCGGTGATGAGGCGGCGGGTGACGGACGGGGCGAGGAGCGCTTCGCCGTCCGCGACCGTCCGGACGGCGGAGAGCAGGTCGGCGGGCGGGGTGTCCTTCAGCAGGAAGCCGCTCGCGCCCGCGTGCAGCGCCGAGTAGACGTAGGCGTCCAGGTCGAACGTGGTGAGGATGAGGACGCGGACCCCCGGCGGGCCGTCCGGGGCGCAGATGCGGCGGGTGGCCTCGATGCCGTCCATCTCGGGCATGCGGACGTCCATGAGGACGACGTCGGGGCGTTCGCGGGCGGCGAGGTCGACGGCCTCGGCGCCGGTTCCGGCCTCGCCGACGACCGCGAGGCCCGGCGCGGTGTCGAGCAGGACGCGGAAGCTGCCGCGCAGCAGCGCCTGGTCGTCGGCGACGAGGACGCGGACGTCCGTCACGTGGTGGCTCCCGTCTCGTACGGCATGGTGGCGGCGACCTCGAAGCCTCCGCTCGCGCCGGGGCCGGCGGAGAAGTCGCCGCCGTACATCATGACGCGTTCGCGCATGCCGACGAGACCGTGGCCGGCGCCGGGCGGCGGGCCGCCCGGGAGGACGCGCGTGCCGGGGCCGTCGTCGGCCACGTGGATCCGGAGGGCGCCGCCGTCGGCGGCGACGGTGACGCGGCAGCGGGCGGGCGCGGCGTGCTTGACGACGTTCGTGACCGCCTCCTGGACGATCCGGTAGGCGGAGACGGCGAGGCTCTCGGGCAGGTCGGGGGCGCGGACGTCCAGGTCGACCCGTACGCCGGCCATCGCGGCGCGTTCGGCGAGCGCGGGCAGGGCCGACAGGTCCGGGACCGGCGCGAGGTCGGGGGCGTCGGGCATGGAGCCCTCCCGCAGGACGCCGAGGAGGTGGCGCATCTCGGCGAGCGTGCCGCGGCTGGTCGTCTCGATCACGCGCAGCGCGTCAAGGGCCTCTTGCGGGCGGGCGTCCGCGACGTGGACGGCGACGCCCGCCTTCACGGCGATCAGGCTCATGCTGTGCGCGACGACGTCGTGGAGCTCGCGGGCGATGCGGAGGCGTTCGTCGGTGACGGCGCGGTCGGCGAGCTGGCGGGCGGAGCGCGCGGCGTAGGCGCGGCGCTCGCGGACGGCGCGGCCGATCGTCCAGGAGCCGCCGAGCACGGCGGCGCCGAACACGAGCGTGACGGCCTGGTCGGCGCCGCCGCCGACCGGCCCGGCGAGTGTCCCGCCGAACAGGACGACGCAGCTGACCACGCCGATCACCGGGGTCGGGAGCCAGCGGCGGCGCGGGACGTCGAGCGCGACGGGGTAGACGGCGTACGCGGCGGCGCCGAGCGCCTCGGGCGGGAGGCCCGCGATCACGGAGACGGCCGTCATCGCGAGGACGGCGGCGCAGACGGGGCGCGGCCACAGCCGCCGGACGGCGAGGGGCAGCCAGGTCGCGACGGTGATCGCGATCTCGGCGGGCGCCGCGCCGCCGGAGCCCGCGCGGTTCCCGGTGACCGCCAGCATCAGCATGATCATGACCACGGCGAACGCGGCGTCCAGCCCGGCGAGCTGGCGCCTGCCGAGCCGCCGGGCGAACAGGTTGCGCAGCTCGGGGTCGTCCACGCCACGAACCGTATCCGCCGCGCCGGACCGCTCACCTCGGCCCCGCGGGCGTCAGACCTGGGGCTGACGCGGGGCGGCGGGGAGGCCGAACACCGGCCCTGGGGCGGACGCCCGTTTCCGGACCGGGTTCCGATGTGCGGCGGGGCCCGGCGTACGACCGTGGACGGCATGATCGAAGTACGTGAGCTGACCAAGCGGTTCGGCCGGACGGTCGCCGTGGACGGCCTGTCGTTCCGCGTCGGTCCCGGCGCGGTGACGGGGTTCCTCGGCCCGAACGGCGCGGGCAAGTCGACGACGATGCGCTGCCTGCTCGGCCTGGACGCGCCCTCGTCCGGCGAGGCGCTGGTCAATGGCCGCCCCTACACGGCCCTGCGGCGTCCGATGCACGCGGTGGGCGCGCTGCTGGACGCGGGCGCGGTGCACGGCGGGCTCACCGCGTTCGACCATCTGTCGTGGCTGGCGCGCAGCAACGGGATCGGGCGGGCGCGCGTGGCGGCCGTGCTCGAACAGGTCGGGCTCGCCGGGGTAGCGCGCAAGCGCGTCCGCGGGTTCTCGCTCGGCATGCGGCAGCGGCTCGGGATCGCGGCGGCGCTGCTCGGCGATCCCGGGGTGCTTCTGTTCGACGAGCCGGTGAACGGCCTGGACCCCGACGGCGTCCGCTGGATCCGCGAGCTGATGCGGGCCCTCGCCGCCGAGGGCCGGACGGTGCTGATCTCCAGCCATCTCATGAGCGAGATGGAGCTGACCGCCGACCGGCTCGTCATCATCGGGCGCGGCCGGCTGATCGCCGACACGTCCGTCCGCGAGCTGGCCGAACGCTTCCGGCGCGGCGTCCTCGTGCGCTCGCCCCGTCCCGCCGACCTGGCGGCCGTGCTCGCCGCCGCGGGCGGCACCGTGGAAACACTCCCCGGGACCGCCGGCGCTCCGGGCGCGGACGGTGTGGGGGTCCTGACGGTCCTGGGACTGGACGTCGCCCGGATCGGGGACGAGGCGGCGGCGCACGGCCTCCCCCTGTACGAGGTCACGCCACGCAGCGCGTCCCTGGAGGAGGCGTACATGGAACTGACCGCCACCAGCACCGACTACGAAGCGGGCGCTGGCGGACGCAGAGGTGGTAGCGGTGGCGGCAGTGCCAACGGCGGCGGTGACGGGGGTAGTGGGCGCGACGGCGGCGGTGGCGGGCGCGACGGCGGCGGCGATGGTGGCGGTGGTGGTGGTGGGCGCGACGGCGGTGGTGGCGGCGGTGGTGGTGGCGGCGGGCGCGACGGCGGTGGTGGTGGCGGCGGGCGCGACGGCGGTGGTGGCGGCGGTGGTGGTGGGCGCTACGGCGGGTGGGGCGGTGGAAGTGGGCGGGGTGAGTTGGAGGGGCTTGGGCGTTCGGCGGGTGTGAAGTGGGGGAGGCGCTGTGAACGATGTCGTCGCGGCTGAGTGGCGGAAGCTCTGGGCGATCCGTTCGACGTTGAACGTGCTGGGCGTCGTCGTGGTGTTCTTCGCGCTGTGCGTGCTGTGGTCGTGGTACGTGCGCGGCTACTGGGACGGGCTGTCGGCGGAACGGCGCGCGGGTCTCCGGACGGCGGCGGCCGACCAGCCGCTCCTGCTGGTGCTGCCCGTGTGCGCCGCCGTGCTGGGCGCGCTCAGCATCACCTCCGAGTACGGGACCGGGATGATCCGTACGAGCCTGGCCGCCGTACCGCGCCGCCGGAACCTGTTCGCGGCGAAGGCGGCGGTCTCGTCGGGCGTGATGCTGGTCGCGGCGCTGGTGAGCGCGGCGGCCGCCGTCCTCGCGGGCCGGGCGGTCGTCGGGGGGCGGGCCGTCCCGTCGTTCCACGCGCCCCTGTCCGACCAGGCGCCGCACCTGCTCAGCGTCGGGATCTTCGCGGCGGCGTCCGCGCTGATGGCGCTCGGCCTCGGAGCGGTGCTCAGATCGACGGCGGCGACGATCACGGCGGTGCTCGTGGGGATGCTCGTCGTCCCGAACATGATGAACGTGATCCCGGCGCCCTGGGGCGAACGGCTCTGGTCGTTCATGCCCGCCAGCCTGCCGGAGCAGATCGCGACGACGCCGGGCTCGCGTCCGGACGTCGGGGCCCTCTCCCCCGTGGCCGCGTCCGCGCTGCTCGTCCTGTACGTCGCGGTCGCTCTCGGCGCCGGCGCGTTCTGCCTCACGCGGAGGGACGCGTGACGCGCCGCACGGCCGCCCCCGGTCGGTATGGCCGGGCCTCGGCAGTCGTCGCGGCCGAGTGGCGGAAGCTGCGGTCCATGCGGTCGGCGTACTGGACGGTCGCGGTGGCGGTGGCGTTCGTGCCGCTCTCGGTCCTGCTCGCGATGCAGGCGGCGCACATCTGGGACGGGCTCTCCGCCGAACGGCGGGAGGGGTTCGGCCTGGCGTCGCTGGCCGATCTCGCGGCGTGGGCCGCGGCGCTGTGCCTCGGTGTGCTCGGCGTCCTCTCCGTCACATCGGAGTACCGGACGGGCATGATCCGCGTCACGCTGGCCGCGGTTCCGGCGC
Source organism: Actinomadura sp. J1-007 (assembly GCF_009793335.1). Lineage (GTDB taxonomy): Bacteria > Actinomycetota > Actinomycetes > Streptosporangiales > Streptosporangiaceae > Spirillospora > Spirillospora yumaensis. The sequence continues at coordinate 610,803 of NZ_WING01000003.1, forward strand.
GCCGTACCGTCCTCGCGGCGAAGGCCGCCGTCGTCGCGGCCGTCGCGCTCGCCGCCGGGGAGGCGGTCGCCTTCACGACGTTCCTCGCCACCCGGGGCGTGATCGGCGACCGTCCCATCAGCGGCTACACCTCGGCGTTCGGGGACGAGGCGGTGGAACTGGCCGCCGCCGGGGCGTCGGTCGCCGCGTTCGCGCTGTTCGGTGTCGGGCTGGCGTTCGTCCTGCGGTCGACGGCGGGTTCGATCGTGTCGCTCGCCCTCGTCTGGCACGTCGTACCGGTGATGGTCGGCAACCTGCCCGCGCCGTGGAACGACCGGATCGGCTCGTTCATGCTCGGCGGCCTTCCGGCGCAGATCGGCCGCAAGGACCAGAACAGCATCTACGGCGAGTTGCTCCCGCCCGGCGCCGCCGCGCTGGTCCTGCTCGCGTACGCCGTCGTCCCGCTGGCGGCTGCGGCGATCGTCCTCACGCGCCGGGACGCCTGAACACGGCGAGTCCGAGCGTTGAACGTCACGGGCCGCGGACCCGTACAGCCTCATACGGAGGTGCACGAACGGATCGGCGGCGCGTCCCCTGGTCAGGGACACGCCGCCGTTCCGCCTGTGCGGTACGCCCCGCTCCGTACGGCGAGCGGGGCTTCGGGGTGCGAGTTAGCTGGCTCGGAGGTAAGCGGCTCTGACGGACAGGCGGTCTCGCAGGAGTTCGATCGCCTCCGGCAGGGCGGGCGCGGCGGCCTGGGCGCGGAGCCTGCGGCCGTCGACGTCCACGATGGCCTGCGCCAGGGCGGGACGCGGCAGCGCCGGGTCCGCCACGACGCTGAGCGTCACCCTGATCGCCGTCACGGTGCCCTGCGCGCCCGCGAGAGCGGAGCGCACGGCGGTCTCGGCGGTGGACTTCTCGGCCCCGGTGACGTCGCCCGAGGTCAGGAAACGGATCTCTGGCAGTTCACGCATGGTCGAGTGCATCTTCTCCCCAGATACGCGGCGGCGGTCGTCGAATGGTCGTCATGGGCCGGTGCCGCCGCGCCGCCGCGTGCGACGGCACCCCCTATGAATGAAGACCGATTCGGCGTACCCGGAGTTCACCGGACGCTACGAGAGCTTCGTCACTGACCGCTGTTGTAGATGACGTGATCGGGCGTCACGCGGACGTTGACGCGCACCTCGTCGGGCGTGCGCCCCGGGTAGCTGTCGACGCCCAGGTACTTCTTGGCGAGGGCGTCGATGGTGTCCTCGGCGCCTTCGGTGTCGAGGCGCGCGGTGCCCGAGACGTTGATCCAGTGGTACGGGTCGTCGGGGTCCAGGACGCTGATCGAGACGCGGGCGTCCTCCCTGAGGTGCCGTTCCTTGACGCGCCCGACGGCGGTGTTGAACAGCACCTCGTCGCCGTCCACGTCGATCCACACGACGGTGCCCTGGAGCGATCCGTCCGGGCGCAGCGTCGTCACCCACGCGGGGATCGGACGGCCGAGCAGCTTCTTGGCGTCTTCGGAGAGCTTGCCCACAAGGACCTCCTGGTCGGGTCGTACGGCCGAATTCGTGCATGTTATAAGGACCATGGCCATTCCATGGCAATGCGCGACGGTCCCCAACGACAAAACCGCTCGGCTCATTCCAGCGGCGGGCAATTACTTCGGCAGGCGCCGATGACCGTGACCGACCGTGAGGACCTGGAATCGCACCGGCGCGCCTCCGACCCGCCCGTGGAGCGGCGCGCGCGCTCACCGTCCGTCACGTGACCGCGCCGCTCCATGCGCCTTCCCGCGCCGCAACGCGGCCTCTCGCCGTCGATACGTCGGTTCTAAGGGGACACGTTATTTCATACTTCCCAAAAAGGGCCGGGGATCCTCTACCATGGGCCGTGCCGTTCCGCCCGAGGGCGGGCCCGTCGACTGGCTGGTGACCTCTTGCCCCAGGAAGCATCTGCCCCCACGCCTCCGGCCGAGGACGATCCGGCCGGTGGCCGCGTCCTCGACATCCCGAGGCGCGGTGGCCCCACCGTCCTGCGCATCCTGCTGGGTGCGCAGCTGCGCCGGTTGCGGGAGGAGCGCCAGATCTCGACCGAGCAGGCGGGGTACGAGATCCGCGGCTCGCACTCGAAGATCAGCCGGATGGAGCTGGGCCGCGTCGGGTTCAAGGAGCGCGACGTCGCCGACCTGCTGACGCTCTACGGCGTCACCGACCCCGCCGAGCGCGCCCCGCTGCTGGAACTGGCCAGGGAGGCCAACACCCCGGGCTGGTCGCACCGCTACGGCGACGTGCTGCCGTCCTGGTTCGAGGTCTACCTCGGGCTCGAAGAGGCCGCCTCGCTGCTGCGGACGTACGAGCTCCAGTTCGTGCCCGGCCTGCTCCAGACCGAGGACTACGCCGCGGCCGTCGTACGGCTCGGCTTCCCCGACGCCTCCGAGGACGAGGTCGAACGCCGCGTCGGCCTGCGCCGCACCCGGCAGGAGCGGTTCACCGCGCCGGGCGCGCCGACGCTGTGGGCGGTCGTCGACGAGGCCGTGGTGCGCCGCCCCCTCGGCGGGCGCGACGTCATGCGCGCCCAGCTCCGGCACCTCATCGCGATGTCCGAGCTGCCGAACGTGACGTTGCAGATCGTGCGGTTCGGCGCGGGAGGCCACGCCGCCGCCGGCGGGCCGTTCACCATCCTGCGCTTCGCCGAGCCCGGCCTGTCGGACGTCGTCTACCTGGAGCAGCTCACCAGCGCGCTCTACCTCGACAAGCCGACCGACGTCGACACCTACATGCGGGCGATGAACAACCTGTGCATCACCGCGGCCCGCCCCGACGACACCCCGGGCCTCCTCACCGAGATCCTCAACGAGACCTGACCGCCCGACCCCGCCCCCCACGGCGACCGCGGCCCACGTCCCCGGTCCAGGCGCGCCTTGTCATCCCGGGTCCGGACCGTTCGACGCGGGTCCGTCCGGTGCGGGAGCGTTCGGTGCGGGAGCGTCCGGCGCGGGAGCATTCGGCGCGGTGCCGGTGACCGTGCCCTGGGCCTTGCCGATCGTACGGCTCGTTCCGCGGAACTCGGCGATCACCTCGCCGTCGGGGACGCGGCGGACGGTCACGTCGTAGACGCCGCTGCGCCCGAACCGCGCGCGTTCCGCCGCCTCCGCCTCCAGGACGTCGCCCGCGCGGGCGGGCGCGACGAACACCACGTCGCCCGCCGCCGCCACCGTCACGACGTCGCGGGAGTTGCACGCGTACGCGAACGCCGAGTCGGCCAGCAGGAACAGGTAGCCGCCGTGCGCGATCCCGAACCCGTTCACCATCGCGGGCGCGACCGCCATGCGCAGCACCGCGCGTCCCGGCGCGACGTCGGCGATCTCCATGCCGAGGTCCTGCGCCACGCGGTCCTCGCCGTACATGGCCCGCGCGCACCGCCGCGCCAGGTCGGCCGGTTCCGTCGCTTCGCTCACCGTGCCAGCGTATTGATCTCCACGTCCTGGGGAACACCCCATGCGAACGATCACCTGAGGGGGAAGACCGGATGCTATTCGGCAAGGAGCACGTGCAGCGCTACCGCGAGACGGACGGCGCGGAGGGCCACGAGTGGCAGGGCACCGTCACGCTGCTGCTGACCACGAAGGGCCGGCGCAGCGGCAAGGAGCGCACGACGCCGCTGATCTACCAGCGCGACGGCGACCGCTATCTCATCGTGGCGTCCAACGGCGGCACGGACGAGCCGCCGCTCTGGTACCGCAACATCGAGGCGGACCCGTCGGTGAAGGTCCAGGTGCAGGGCGACAGGTTCGAGGCGCGCGCCCGCACGGCGACGCCCGAGGAGAAGCCCCCGCTGTGGGAGAAGATGGCCGCGACCTGGCCCGCCTACAACGAGTACCAGCAGAAGACGGACCGCGACATCCAGGTCGTCATCCTCGAACGCGCCTGACCCGCGACACCGGCGATACCGGCGACACCCTGATCCGTCCGGCGGACCTCTCCGCCGGACGGGTCTCGCGTTCCAGGCCGCCGTCCTCGCGCGCGCCGGTCCCCGTCCTCGTGCGCGCCGGGCGGCGTTGGGACGTCGGGCGTTGCGGGGGCGGGTCGGGGTGTTCTCTTTCGCGGCGGGCTCGGGGGCGTGTAGCGTCGGTGGGGAACATCCGTTCGACCGACTGTCCGTCCGAGGCCGCCGAGGTGCTGAGGTGCCGACGTCACAGAGTGCTCGCGACACCGAGCCGCTTCCACCGCGGCTCCTGAGGCGATGGGACGCCGGGCGGGAGGGTGAGGCCGAGGCCGTCCGGGACGCTCCGGGCGGGCGCTGCTGGCGGGTGGACGCCGCCGACGGGCCGTTCTTCCTCAAGGAGTACCGCTTCGAGGAGGGCGCGCGGCCGGACCGGCGCGGCGTGCTGTTCCAGCACACCGTCACGGCGGCGCTGGACGAGGACGGGCTGCCCGTCATGGCCCCCGTTCCGGCGCGGGGCGGGCGCACGCTCGTCACGGCGGGCGGGCGCGGCTACGTGCTCTATCCGTGGATCTCGGGGCGGCGGCGCGGCGGGCTGGAGTTGACGTTCGGGCAGTGCGAGGCGGTCGGGGAGCTGCTCGGGCGCCTGCACGCGGCGATGGACCGGCTGACCTCGCCCGTACAGCAGAGCCTGCTGATCCCCACGCCGCGCGCCGCCGACGCGGTCGCCGCGATCGACCGGATGCTGGAGGCCGTCCCGGGCGACGGGAACGACTTCGACGCGCTGTCGGCGCGGCGGCTGAGCGAGCGGCGCGCGCTGCTGGCGGAGATGGCCGACCACCAGCCGCCCGAGGTGGAGGTGAGCACGTTCGGCCATCTGCACGGGTCGTTCCACGCCGACCACCTGCGCTACGGCGGGTCGGGGCACGTCACCGCGGTCCTCGGGTGGGACGGGCTGACGACCGGGCCGATCGCGGGCGAGGTGGTGCGGGCCGCGGCGCGGCTGTTCGCCGGGGAGGACGACCGGGGGCTCGATCTCGACCGGGTCCAGGCGTTCGTCCGCGGCCATCGGGCCGCGTTCCCGTTGGACGCCGAGCAGATCCAGTCGGCCGTGCACCGCGCGTGGTGGGAGCGGCTGTGCGACGTCGCGCCGCTGCGGCACCGCTACCTGGGCGAAGAGGGGCCGGGCGAACGGGGCGACGCGGGCGCCGCGGCGCTGGTGTCGTGGTGGTCGGCGCATCTGGAGCGCACCCTCGACCTCTTCGCCGCCCCCTACACCGATCCTCCGGCGGCCTCCCACGCCGACCCGTCGGGCGCGTACGGCTGACGCGCCCGCGCACGGTCGGTGCCGTTTCCGCGACCGTTCCGGCGGGTCGGTCCGCCTCTAAGTTGACCGGGCGTTACAGAATTACTAGCGTCGGCGGCATGGCGCGCACGAGGGAGTTCGACACCGGGGCGGCGGTGGCCGCCGCGATGGAGGTGTTCTGGGACCGCGGCTACGAGGCGACGTCGGTCCGGGACCTCGTGGCGGCGACCGGCGTCGGGCGCGGGTCGCTGTACGCGGCGTTCGGGAGCAAGGACGGCCTGTACGAGGCGGCGCTGCGACTGTACGCGGACCGGTCGGCGGAGGGGATGGCCGCGCGGCTCGCCCGCGACGAGCCCGTGCGCGAGGTGCTGCGCGACGTGCTGCTCGGCCTGGTGGACGAGACCGTCGGCCACCCGCACCGGCGCGGCTGCCTGATGACCAACACGGCGGTGGAGCGGCTGCCGCGCGACCGCGCGGCGGGACGGATCGTCGGCGACGCGTTCGACCGGATCGCGGAGTCGGTGGCGGCGGCGCTGCGGCGGGCGCGGGACCGCGGGGAGCTGCGCGCCGACGCCGACGTCACGGCGTTGGCCGACTACTTCACGACCCTCGTGCAGGGCCTGCGCGTGCAGGGCAGGACCGGGGCGGACCGCCGCCGCCTGGCCTCGGTGGTGGACACGGCACTGCGCGTCCTGCCCCTCCGCTGAGACGTCCTGCCGCACCGCCGAATCTGTAATGACCAGTCAAGAAAGTACACGGACAAGGAGCACCGCCATGACCAAGGTCGCGATCCTCGGTACGGGGATCATGGGCGCCGCGATGGCCCGCAACGTCCTCAAGGACGGCCTCGCCCTCACGGTCTGGAACCGCACCCGCTCGCGCGCGGAGCCGTTGGCCGCGGACGGCGCGACGGTGGCGGGCTCCCCGGCCGAGGCCGTGGAGGGCGCCGACGTCATCGTCACCATGCTGAACGACGGAGACACGGTGCTGTCGGCGATGACGGAGGCCGCCGCCGGGCTGCGCCCGGGGCAGGTGTGGGCGCAGATGAGCACGGTCGGGGTGGCGTCGCTGCGGCTGCTCGCCGACTTCGCGTCCGAGCAGGGCCTGACGTTCGTGGACGCGCCCGTTCAAGGCACCAGGCAGCCCGCCGAACAGGGAACGCTCGTCGTCCTCGCCGCCGGGCCCTCGGCGGCGCGGGCCGCGGTGGAGCCGGTGTTCGGCTCGGTCGGCGGCAAGACGATGTGGCTCGGCGAGGACGGCGCGCAGGGGAACGGCACGCGACTCAAGCTCGCGGCCGTCGGCTTCGGCATCTCGATGACGTCGATCCTCGCGGAGTCGCTGGCGCTGGCCAAGGGCCTCGGCATCGACCCGGCGCTGTTCGGCGAGGTCGTCGGCGGCGGGCCGATGGCCAGCCCGTACCTCCAGGCGAAGCTGAAGGCGATCCTCGGCGAGGACTTCGAGACCAGCTTCGCGGTCCGCAACGCCGAGAAGGACACCCGCCTGATCCACGAGGCCGCCGAGTCCGGGAACGTCCGCGTCGACATGAACGACGCGGCGGGCGAACGGTTCCGGCGCGCCCTCGCCCAGGGCCACGGCGACGAGGACATGGCGGCGACCTACTACGCCAGTTTCCCCGGCTGACCGTCCCCCGCCCGTCGCCCGGTCCCGCGGAGCGGGCGCGCTTCCGGGCGCAGGCGGGGGCGGCTGGAAAAGACTGGAAATGTCTGGAAGCTGCGCTACGCTCCTGCGCATGTCCCAGCCCCCCGGCCCGCCGGCGACGCCCGACGCGCTCGAAGCGCGCATCGGCGAGCTGCGCGCGGCCGTCCGCCGGGCGATGGCGGCGGGCGAACGGGACGCCGCGCGGGACCTCCGCGCGCAGTTGCGCGACGCCGAACGCTCCTGGGACGACGCCGTTCTGGGGAGCCCGCCCCGCTCCCCGGCGCGGCCCGCGGGTCCGCCCGCCGACAGGCCCGCGGCGGCGCGGCGCGGCATGCTCCCCGTGCGCGAGCGCGTCCACCAGGCGCTCACGCTGCTCGGCGTTCCCGCCGCGCCGAAACTCATCGGCTCGGTGTACGCGGCGTTCCTCCCGGGCGAGATCCCCGGGGCGCGGCTGACGAGCCTGCGCCGCGACGAGGAGCGTTCGTTCCGTACCGCCCCGTACGCGCGTCCCTACTACATGTGCGCGGTGCTGACGGCCGACCTGCTCGCGCCCGCGCGCGGGCTGCTCGCCATCAGCACCTGGCCGCTGGAGCTGCGGGTCGCCGGTCCGCTGAGCGCCCGCGCCGACTTCCTGACCGCCGCCGTCCGCCTCGCCGAGCACGCCGTGCGGGGCGGGCGCCCGGTGGCGCCCGACGCGCAGCGGCTGCTGTGGCGGTTCGCGTCCAACATTCCGGGTGCGACGGGCGATACGGTCGGTACAGTCGATCCGGCCGTTCTGATCGAGGCCGCGCGGGCGGAGCTGGACGTGCACCGGGACGCCGACCGCGAGCTGCGCGAACGGGCCGCCCGCCGCGCCCGCGCCCAGCTCGACGACGCCGAGCGGCTGTTCGGCAGCCCGTTGCGCGCCCTGCGCCGGGCCGCGAACGGCAGCGCCACCCACGGAGAAGACGAGCGATGACCGAGACCGCGCCGGACCTGGACCGGCTGCGCGGCGGCACTCCCCCGCGCAACCACGACGCCCGAACGATCGCGGCGCTGACCGCCAATCCGGGCTGCGCCCGGCGGGGCGTGATGGACGCCGCGGGCGTGGACAAGGACGCGGTGGCGCGGTACCTCGGGTTCGGGGCGCCGTTCGGGCAGTCGCAGTTCGCGATCACGCGCGGGAACGCGTTCGAGGCGCAGGTGAAGGCCGACGGGTGCGCCGAGCTGCTGACGCTGCTGCGCGACCGCCTCGGCCTAGCGGTGCCGGAGGTCGCCTACGACGACCTGGAGGTGGTCGCGGGCAACGAGGGCCGCGAGGTGCGGCACGCCCGCACCCGGCGGCTGCTCGGCCGCGCGCTGGACTCGGGCGAGGGCACGCTGTTCGACCATCCGCTGCTGCGGCTGGAGATCGCCGGGCAGCCCGCCTACCTGGAGCCGGACGTGATCGCGTTCCAGCTCGAAGGGCGCCTGCACATCATCGAGATCAAGTCGTTCGCGGTGGTGGACGGCCAGGCCGAGCCGGAGCAGGTCGCGGCGGCGGCCCGGCAGGCCGCGGTGTACGTGCTGGCGCTGCGCCGCCTGGTGGGCGAGCTCGGCCACGACCCGGCGCGCGTGTCGCACGACATCTTCCTCGTCTGCCCGGAGAACTTCTCCAACCGGCCGACCGCGACGCCGCTGGACGTCCGGCCGCAGCTCGCGGTGCTCGAACGGCAGCTCGCCCGCCTCACCCGCGTCGACCGGATCCTCGCCGCGCTCCCCGGCGACCTGACGTTCGAGGAGGGCGACGGCCTGGCCGAGTCGGTCCGCACCGTGGAGGCCCGGTACGCGCCCGACTGCATGGCGACCTGCGAGATGGCGCTGTTCTGCCGCGACGAGGCGCGCGCGTGCGGGGCGACGGGCGCGCTCGGCCGTTCCGTCCGGGACGACCTCGGCGGGGTCGACTCGGTCCAGACGGCGCTCGCGCTGGCGGACGGTTCGCTCGCCCGTCGGACGACCTCGCCGAGACGGCCGCCCAGCTCCGTACCGCCGCCCGGCTCCGCGCCGAGGCCCTGAGCGGCGCCGAGGCCCTGGGCGGCGCCGCGTGACGCTGCCGGCACGTCCCGCCCGTCCCTCCCGTTCCGTTCGCCTCCCCGCCGTCGCGCCGCCGGGCGTCCGTACGGCCTCGGTCCTGCCGACGGCGCGCGCCGGGCGGTCCCGCGCATGAGCGCGCTCACGTCCCTGGCGCAGCTCCAGGCGTCGGCCGCCGGAGTCGCGCAGCCTCTCGCCACCGTCCGGCACTGCCACCTGTCGGACGCGCCGCTCGTGCTCGTCCCGCTGAAGCTCGCCGGGGAGGCGGCGGCGCCGCTCGCGGTCATGCTGGGCAGCGGGCCGGACGACCCGTCGCTGCTGATCGTCGCGCAGCCGCGCAACCGCGACCTGCGGTTCGCGTTCGCGGCCGAGCTGGCCAAGCTCGTCCTCAACCACATCGAGACGAGCCGCGGCGCCGTCGAGGAGCTGCCGCCCGGCAAGGACGGCGAGGAGCGGATCCGCTACTCCGACGCGCCGCAGTTCCTCGTGCCCAACCGCGGCGGGGTCGGCTTCCTGCGGATGCTGGGGCGGTCCACGCGGTTCCGCAGCACCGAGGGCCCGTACGCGGTGGAGCCGGCCGTCCCCGTGCTCGGCCGGTGGCTGACCTGGCTGGCCGACCGGCACGACCGGCCCGGGTCGTCGCTGCTGATGGCGATGACCGAGGCGCTGCGGCTGCACTGGGCGACCGGGCAGAGCGCGCTGGAGGACGGCAACCTCGCCGCGCTCGTCGGCTGGATCGACCCGCCGGACGGGCTCGACGGCCCCGCCGCCGCGGCGCGCGCCGAGGACCCGGTCACGACGCCGCCCGCCGGTCCTGTCACCGACCCGACGTTCGACAACGAGGTCCTCGCCCCGCCATCGCCGCCTACCACGAGTCGGGCGGGGAGCCGCGCGCGGAGGAACGGCTCCGTACCGTCCTCGCCGGGCAGCTCACCCCCACCTGGGACACGATGTGGCACGCGATCGGCGTCCTGCGGGCGCTGCCCGAGGGCGCGAGCGTGGCGCGCCGCTGGGAACGGGACCGCGACGCGTTCACCTACTACCACCAGACGTTCGGCGAGGCGTACCCGCAGGCGCGCGTCGACTCGCCCGTCCGCGCCGCCAAGCGCCTGCACGACCTCGAACGCGCGCAGGACGCCTACGACGCGCAGCGGGCGTTCGACGATCCCCTGGTCATGGCCGAGCACCGCCTGTCGGGCCAGGCCTTCGGCGGGGTCGTCAGCGAATGCGACCCGGCCCGGCTGGACGAGACCGGCAAGCGCCCGCGGCTCCGCCCGCACCTGCGGGTGCGGACCGACGACCCGGTCAGGCTGGAACCGGGCGCCACCGTGTGCAACGCGGCGCGTCCCGCGCTCAAAGGGAAGGTCGTGGAGATCGGTGACGGTTCCGTGCTGGTGGAGCTGACGGGCGGGATGGGGCGCAAACTGTCACCGGAGCCCGGTAGCGTCCCCGGGGTCGGCGACGGCGTCTGCTTCACGTCGCTGACGGACGGTTCGTTCGGCGCGGCGCGGTTCCCCGACCGGGAGGACACGCCGTGGACGCACGGCGGGCCGCCCGAGGAGTACGTGCCGACCGACGAGGACGCCGAAGAGGACTGGTCATGACCGAACGCCCGACCGGCACCGGGACCGCGACGCTGTTCGCCGTCCCGTCCGCGCCCGTCCCCTCCCCGCGGGCCCGGCGGACGGCCTCGACCCGGCCGCCGCGGCGGGCCGCGTGGTCGACGCGGTGCTGGCCGACCTCGCGGGCGCCCACCGCGGCGTGGTCGTCGACTCCCCGCCCGGCGCCGGCAAGTCCACGCTGGTGGTGCGGGCCGCCGCGCACCTGGCCGCCGCGGGCGAGCGGCTGATGATCGTCGCGCAGACCAACGAGCAGGTCGACGACCTCATCGAACGGCTCGCGGGCAAGCACCCCGACGTGTCGCTCGGTCGGCTGTCGGCCTCCGGCTACACCCCGTCCGAGCGCGTCCTCGCCCGGCCGCAGGTGCGCGTCGCGACCAAGGCCGACGACCTCGCCGAACGCGCCGTGGTGATCGCGACGGCGGCCAAGTGGGCCACGCTGTCCGAGGGCTCGTGGCCGTGGGCGATCGTCGACGAGGCGTACCAGATGCGTTCCGACATGCTGCTGCGCATCGCGGGACGGTTCGAGCGGGCGCTGTTCGTGGGCGACCCGGGCCAGCTCGACCCGTTCTCCACCGTCGAGGTCGAACGCTGGGCGGGCCTCACCTGGGACCCGATGCGCAGCGCCGTGTCCGTCCTGCTCGCCCACAACCCCGACCTGCCGGTGCACCGGCTGCCGGTGTCGTGGCGGCTGCCCGCGTCCGCCGCGCCGGTGGTGTCCGACGCGTTCTACCCGTTCACCGGCTTCCGGTCGGGCACGGGGCCGGGCGAGCGGCGGCTGGAGTACGCGGCGCGCGGCATGGGCACGAGCTTCGACCACGCGCTCGACGAGGCCGCGGCGTCCGGCTGGGCGCTCTACGAGCTGCCCGCGCGGCACACGCTGCGCACCGACGCCGAGGCCGTCCGCGCGACGGCCGCGCTCGCCGTCCGGCTGCTCCAGCGCGGCCCGGTCGCGCACTCCGAGCACGGGTCGGGCCCGGTCGGCGCCGACCGCGTCGCGATCGGCGCCGCGCACCGCGACCAGGTCGCCGCGATCCGCGCCGCGCTCGGCTCCCACGGCGAGGGCATCACGGTCGACACCGCCAACCGCCTCCAGGGCCGCGAGTACGACGTGACGGTCGTCCTGCACCCGCTGTCGGGCCGCCGCGACGCCACGGCGTTCCACCTGGAGTCGGGACGGCTGTGCGTGCTGGCGTCGCGGCACCGGCACGCGTGCGTGGTGGTGGCGCGGGCGGGCATCCCCGAGCTGCTCGACGCCCACCCGTCCACCGAGCCGGTCCACCTGGGCGTCCCGGTCAAGTTCCCCGACGGCTGGGAGGCCAACCAGTCCGTCCTGGCCCACCTGGCCCGCCACCGGATCGAGGCCGCCCCGTTCTGACCGCGCCGTTCTGACCGCCCCGGGCCGGCGGCACGGGACCGCCGGCGGGGCGGTGGGTCAGTGGGCGGGGCGGCGGTGGCGGCCCAGCGGCCGTTGCGGCGGGTGATCGCGATCGGGTGGTCGAAGCAGGCGCTGACCAGGTCGGTCGTCACGACCTCGTCGGCGGGGCCCGCGGCGAGCACCCGGCCGTCGCGCAGCAGGAGCGCGTGGCTGGTGCTCGTGGGCAGCTCCTCCAGGTGGTGGGTGACGAGCACGGTGGTCAGCCCAGGACGGTTCTCGCGCAGCTCGTCGATCGCGGCGAGGAGGCGTTCGCGGGCGGCGACGTCCAGGCCGGTCGCGGGCTCGTCCAGCAGGAGCAGGCGCGGGTCGGCCATCAGGGCGCGCGCGATCAGCGCGCGGCCCCGCTCGCCCTGCGACAGGTTGGGCCAGCGCGCGTCGACGCGCGGGGTGAGGCCCATCAGCTCGATCAGCTCGCCGGCGCGGCGCAGGTCGTCCTGCGACGGCGTCCAGCGCGGTACGAGCTCGATCGTGCCGGTCACGCCCGTCAGCACGATCTCGCGTACGGTGCGGGCCGACTCCAGCGGGTGGCGGGGTTGACCTGGCCGATCAGCTTGCGCAGCGCGTGGACGTCCACCCGGCCGAGCCGGTGGCCGAGGATCTCCGCCGCGCCCCGGGTGGGGTGGGTGTACGCGCCGAGAATGCCCAGCAGCGTGCTCTTCCCCGCGCCGTTCGGGCCGAGCAGGGCCCAGTGCTCGCCGGTCAGCACCGTCACGGTGACCTGGTCGAGGAGGAGCCTGCCCTCCCGGACGAGGTCGATCTTGTCGGCGTTGAGGACGACGTCGGACTGGGGCGTGGGGCGGTGGGCAACGGAACCTCCCGTTCGTGGTGTCGGCGGGCGCGCGGGGACGCGGTCATGCGTCGGCACGGCAGGCGAAGACGTGGGGGGCGCGGGGCGGCCGGGATCGCCGGGGCACGTGCGCCGGGGGAAGGCACCACGCTATCCGACCGCGCGGGACGGGCGGTGCCCCGGGGTCGGCCGCCACCGCCGCCGCACGCGATGATCGTCCGGATCGCGGCGCCTGGTACGCCGGAGCCGCCCGGCCGGATACTGTGAGAAGCGGTGCCTCAGCGATCAGGAGGGGGACATGGAGGACATCGGCCTCATGTGCGCCCGCTGCGGCGGCGAAGTGCACGACGTCACGCACAACCGCGAGGGGTCGCTCGACGGCGTGGGCTACCGCCACAACCGGCGGGTCGAACCGTGGGACCACGAGCTCGAGCTCGCCGTCGGCACGGCGGCCCCGGCCGAGCAGGCGTGCGACTTCTGCGGTGCGGAGGAGCCGAGCTGGCTCTACTATCCGACCCTCGACCCCGAGGACACCGACATGTTCGAGGTGGAGCTCGACACCACCCACCTGTCGGACGACGACACCGCCGTCGCCGTGCTCAACATGCTCTACCCCTGGTACGGCTGCGACACGTGCTCGGTCCTGGTCGCCGACCGCAACATCGACGTGCTGATCGCCCGCGCGCTGGAGCGCACCCCCGTCCCCGACGACGGCCCGGTCGGCGAGGAGACGGTCCGCGCCCGCCTGACGGGCTCGCTGTCGGTCTTCTTCACGACCCGCCCCGGCCGCCCCCAGCCGTCCCGCGCCGTCTGACGGCGTTCGTCACGGGGTGTCACCGGGCGCGGCGGGCGGCCGGAACTGAACCCTCCTTCCAGGTCTGTCGGACGGCCTCATTAAGATCGGTCCCGTTTTGGGCGGTGGCCCCTGACCACCGCTGGACGGAAGCGACGACGGGGACGTGACGACGGGGATGCGAGTGATCATAGAGAGACGGTTCCACGGCCCGGACGGGTCGGGCAACGGCGGCTACGTGGCCGGGGTCCTGGCCGGGCACGTGGCGTCCGACACGGTGACGGTGACGCTGCGTCGACCGCCGCCGCTGGAGACCGGGCTGCGGGTGTCGGTGGAGGACGAGCGCGGGCACCGCGTCCGGCTGTGGGACGGCGAGGACCTGGTGGCCGAGGGGCTCGCCGGGGCGATCGTCGTCCCGCCGGTCCCGGCCGTGCCGTACGAGGAGGCGCTGGAGGCGGCCGAGAAGTTCCGCGCGCTGGAGAACCACCCGTTCCCGCGCTGCTTCGTGTGCGGCCCCGAACGGGAGCCCGGCGACGGGCTGCGGCTGGAGCCCGGCCCGGTGGCCGAGGGGACGGTCGCGGCGCCCTGGACGCCGCGCGAGGTTCCGGGCCGCGAGCTGGTGTGGGCCGCGATGGACTGCCCGGGCGGCTGGTCGTTCGGGCTGCCGGGGCGTCCCGCCGTGCTCGGCACGATGACCGCGCAGGTCGCCGACCTGCCCGAGCAGGGCGAACCGTGCGTGGTGATGGGCCTGGCCCGCAGCCGCGAGGGCCGCAAGCTCCACACGGCGACCGCCCTGTACGGCTCCGGCGGGCGCCTCCTCGGCCGCGCCGAGCAGATCTGGATCGAGGTCGATCCCGACACGTTCGGCAAGTAGCCGGCGTGTGCGCCGCCCGCGGCGTGCTCGCGGCGCCGTTGACCTGACGGGCCGCCGGGGCGTGGACGGTGGCGGCGCGGGCCGGGCCGGACGCCGGGCGACAGCCCCGCTCGGCGTCCGGCCCGGCAGGCGCGGATGAACGCGCAACGGGCGCTGAACGCGGCCGAGCCGTTCGCGGCCGCGTCGTCCAGCGCGGGGGCGCGGCGGTTCACGGGCCGGTGAAGAGGGGGTCCTCCCGGTCGGTGCCGTTGATCGGGCGGTGCTCGCCGGTCGGGCCGCCCGGCATCGGGTGGTCTCCCGACTGGGCCGAACCGTTCTGCGGCGGCATGGGCCCGGACGGGATGGGGCCGCCCTGGGCGTTCGGGATGCTCGGGATGGGGCCGCTCGTGCCGGGGCCGGGCGGAATCGGGGAGCCGGGACCCGGGACGTTCGGGATCGGGCCGCTGGTGTTGGGGCCGCCGGGGATCGGGGCGCTCAGCGGCGCGCCGTCGCTGAGCGAGCCGTTCGGGATCGGGCCGCTGGACAGCGAACCGCCGGGCAGGCCCGGCGCGGGGCCCTGCCCGCCGCCCGGCATCCGGCCGCCGGGCGGGATGTTGGACGACAGCGTGTTGTGCGTGAAGTGGTCTATCTGGCGGCGGGCGCGGTCGGCCTCGGCGCGGGCGGCGTCGCGCTCCTCGGCGAGGGCGGTGAGCGCGGCCTGCTGCTCGGCGACCGACTGGGAGAGCTGCCGGAGCTGGACCGACTGGTCGTTGACCTTGGCCGCCATCTCGTCGCGTTCGGCGACGGCGGCCTGCGCCTGGGCCTGCGCGGCGTCGCGCTCCTTGGTGGCCTCGTCGGCGCGGGCGTTGGCGCGGACCACCTCGGCCTCCGCCTCCGACTGGGCGCGCAGCGCGGTGGTGCGCTCGGCCTCGGCCTTGCTGGCGGCCTGCATGGCGCGCTGCCGCTGCGCCTCGGTGTCGCGCATGGCGTTGCGCAGGTCCTCGGCGCCCTGCTTGGCGACGGCGGCCTCGACGCGCTGCGCCTCGGCCGCGCCCTCGGCCTCGGCGAGCTTGGAGTGCAGGCCGACGAGCTCGGCGCGGGCGGTCTCCAGCGCGGCGAGCAGCTCGGTCTCGCGGGCGGCGATGCGGTCGCGCTCGCTCTCGGCGGCGAGCTTGGCGGTCACCGCCTGCTGCGCGATCTGGTGGGCCTCCTCCCACGCCTGCTGGGCGGCGTCGCGCTTGGCGGTGGCGAGCTTGGCCTCCTCGCGGGCGCGGGCGGCCTCGTCCTCGGCGGTCTCGGCGCGCTGGCGGGACGTGGCGGCCTCCTGCCACGCCTCCTCGGCCTTGCGCTGCGAGGCGTCGCGCTCGGTCTGCGCGCTGGCGAGCTCGCGGGCGGCCTCGGCGCGGACCTCCGAGACGCGCCGTTCGACGCCCGCGACGCTGAGCTCGGAGGTCAGCGAGTCGGCGAGGACGTCGGCGGCCTTCTCCAGCCGTTCGACCATCTCCCAGGTGGACGCGACCTGCCCGGTGAGGCCCGGCGCGTCCCGGCCGCGCTCGCGGCGGTCGCGCGCCTCGCGGGCGCAGGCGCCGTCGTTGTCCTGGCAGTAGCGGACGGCGCGGACGGTGCCCATCGGCTGCGGCACGGGGCGCCCGCAGTTGGCGCACGGCCAGACGGTGACGGGCTCGCCCATGCGGGCGACCGCGGTGCCCGGGTCGCCCTTGGCACCCGTCCCGCCGCCGGAGCCCGCGCCGGCCTCGCCGTGCCCGCCCGGCCCGTCCCCGGCCGGGCCCTCCCGCGTGGCCGAAGCGTCGTCCTGCGGCTCCATGCCCCCGGGAACCGCGGCTTCGGACGTCGCGGCGTGGTCCTCTGCGCCGCGATTGTCGCGCTCATCGCTCTTAGGCATGGAATGCACCTTACGGGCTTACCCCCGTGACCGCAGAGACTTGGGGGCTTCATGTGGGCCCCGCCACTCCCCCGCGACGGCCTCCGCGGGCCCTGCCCGCGGCGTTCCGCCGGACGCCGTCAGGAGCCGGAGTGGCCTTCCCGTAGGGCCTCCCGATGCTCGCGCCAGCGATCCAGCACCTCGACCATCTCCTTCTGCAGGAAGCTGAAGAACTCGGCCGACTCCGCGAGGCGCCGGCCCGCGGGCGTGTCGTGCCCGACGGCGGCGACGCCCATCGTCAGACTCTCCTCGAAGTTGTCCAGAAGGCGGTCGCGGCCGGCGATCACGTCCTGCCAGAGGTCATCGCGGACGTAGAACACGTCGCGCCGCGAGCCGGGCTCGCGCTCCCGCACCGCCATGTGGAGGCGGGTCAGGTGGCGGACGGCCCCGGAGACGGCCGCCGGGCTCACCCGGAGCATCTCGGCCAGCTCGGCCGCGGTGAGCGCACCGGAGTCGGTCGCCATGAGGGCGGCGACGACGCGCGCGGGCATCCGCTGCCACCCCGCGTCGGCCATCTGGGACGCGAAGCGCTCGATGAACCGCAGGACCTCCTCGCGCTGTTCCTCCGGCCACGCTGTGTTCGGCCCCGCCACTGCGCATCAACTCCCTGGTCAGATCGGCAGGCACAGTCTATATGCGCTTCATACGCTTCATAGAGTTCACGCAATTGTGAAACTAGTGTAGCTTGTGAACCATGACGACCGCTCTCACCGTGTCCGGCCTGGTCAAGACGTTCGGCCGGACACGCGCGCTCGACGCGCTCGACCTCACCGTCGCCGCCGGGGAGGTGCACGGCTTCCTCGGCCCGAACGGGGCGGGCAAGTCCACGACCATCCGGATCCTGCTCGGGCTGATGCGGGCCGACTCCGGCTCCGCCGAGCTGCTCGGCGGCGACCCGTGGCGCGACGCGACCTCCCTGCACCGGCGCATCGCCTACGTGCCGGGCGACGTGACGCTCTGGCCCAACCTGTCCGGCGGCGAGGTGATCGACCTGCTCGGCCGGCTGCGCGGCGGGCTCGACCGGACGCGCCGCGACGAGCTGCTCGACCGGTTCGAGCTGGACCCGAAGAAGAAGGGCCGCGCCTACTCCAAGGGCAACCGGCAGAAGGTCGCGCTCGTCGCCGCGCTCGCCTCCGACGCCGAGCTGCTCATCCTGGACGAGCCGACGTCGGGCCTCGACCCCCTGATGGAGGAGGTCTTCCAGGAGTGCGTGCGCGAGGAGCGCGACCGCGGGCGCACCGTCCTGCTGTCCAGCCACATCCTGAGCGAGGTCGAGGCCCTCTGCGACCGCGTCACGATCATCCGCAAGGGCCGCACGGTCGAGTCCGGCACGCTCACCGAGCTGCGCCACCTCACCCGCACCTCGATCCAGGCCGAGCTGGCCGCCCCGCCCGAGGGCATCGGGTCCCTGCCGGGCGTGCACGACGTCGCGGTCGAGGGCACGCGGGTCCGGCTGGAGGTCGACACCCCGCAGCTCGACGCGGTGCTGCGGCGGCTCACGCAGGTCGGGGTGCGCGGGCTCGTCAGCCAGCCGCCCACGCTGGAGGAGCTGTTCCTGCGCCACTACGAGAGCGACGGCGCGAGCGACGCCAGGATGGAGAAGGCGAACCGATGACCACCCTCGCCGGCACCCGGACGCTGCTGCGCCTCGGGCTGCGCCGCGACCGCGTCATGATCCCGGTGTGGATCCTGCTGCTGCTGTCCTCGGTCTACAGCACCCTCGCCGGATACGCGGGCCTCTACAAGACCGAGGCCGAACGGCAGAAGTTCGCCGACGGGGTCAACGACCAGGCCTCGACCCTCGCGTTCTACGGGCGGCTGCACGACACCTCCGTCGGCGGCCTGACCGCGTGGCGGATGGGCGCGCTCGGCGCCGCGTTCGTGGGCGTGTTCTGCGTGCTGCTGGTGATCCGGCACACCCGCGCCGAGGAGGAGGACGGGCGGCTGGAGCTGGTCGGGGCCGGGGTCGTCGGCCGCCGCGCGCCGCTCACCTCCGCGCTGCTGCTGACCATGGTCGCCAACGTCGCGCTCGCCCTGCTCGTCACGGCCGTGCTCGCCAAGGAGGGCGCCGCGGGCGCGGTCGCGACCGGCGTCGGCTGGATCGGCGCCGGGGCGTTCTTCGCCGCCGTCGCGGCCGTCGCCGCCCAGGTCTCCGAGAACGCCCGCGTCGCGCGCGGCATCGCCGTCTGCGTGATCGGGGTGTCGTACCTGATCCGCGCGATCGGCGACGCGTCGTCGGGGCCGGGTGGGTGACGTGGCTGTCGCCGGTCGGGTGGGTCGAGCAGATCCGGCCGTACGGCGGCGACCGCTACTGGGTGGCGCTGCTGCCGCTCGCGGCGGCGGCCCTCGTCGCCGGCTGCGCGTACGCGCTGATCGAGCGGCGCGACCTCGGCGCCGGACTCGTCCCCTCCCGGCCCGGTCCCGCGACCGCCGCGCCGGGCCTGCGCAGCCCGCTCGCGCTCGCGTGGCGGCTCCAGCGCGGGTCGATGGCGGCGTGGGCGGCCGGGTTCCTGGTGTACGGCCTGGTGATCGGCGGTCTCGCCAACGGCATCGGCGACCTGGTCGACGGGAATTCCGGCACCACCGACGTCATCACCAAGATGGGCGGGCAGAACGGCCTGGTCGACGCGTTCCTCGTGACGTGCATCGGGATCATGGCGATCCTCGCGTCGACGTACGGGGTGCAGGCGGCGCTGCGGCTGCGCGCGGAGGAGACGCAGCAGCGGGCCGAGCCGGTCCTCGTCGCGGCCGTCGGCCGGGTCCGCTGGGCGGCCGGGCACCTGCTCATCGCGCTCGCCGGGACCGCGGTCATGATGCTGGTGTCCGGCCTCGCCATCGGCGTCACGTACGGCGCGGCCGCGGGCGACGTGGGCGGCAAGACGGCCGAGGCGCTCGGCGCGGTGCTGGTGCAGGTGCCCGCCGCGTGGGTCGCCACGGGCATCGCGGTCGCGCTGTTCGGGCTGGCGCCCCGGCTGGCGCTCGGGGCGTGGGCGATGGTCGGGCTGTTCCTGCTGCTCGGCCAGCTCGGGCCGCTGCTCGACCTCGGGCAGGCCGTGATGGACCTGTCGCCGTTCACCCACGTGCCGAAGCTGCCGGGCGGCGACATGCGGGCGACGCCGCTGGTCGTCCTCACGGCGATCGTGGCGGCGCTGGTCGGCGCGGGCCTCTACGGCTTCCGCCGCCGCGACGTGACGGCCTGATCCACCCTGCGCCGGAGGGACTTTCAGGGGGTCCCTCCGGCGCTTCGCGTCGGAAGCGGGGCGTGCGGGCCGTGGTCAGGGCGGAAGCGGTCGGTGGCCTCGATGATGTGGTGCAGCGTGCCGGGTTCGGTGCTCGCGTGCCCGGCGTCCTCGACGATGTGGAACTCGGCCTCGGGCCAGGCGAGGTGCAGGGCCCACGCCTGCTCGACCGGGCACTTCATGTCGTACCGCCCGTGGACGATCACGGCGGGGAGGTGCCGGATCCGGTCGACGCCCGCGAGGAGGCCGTCGCCGAGGAACGAGTCGTGGCCGAGGTAGTGCTGCTGGATGCGCGCCATCGCGACCAGCAGGCGGTCGTCCAGCCCGGTCGGCGGCGGCGCGGGGACGAGCGTGTTGGCCGACAGCTCCCATCCCAGCCACGCCTTGGCCGCCGCCAGGTGCACGGCCGGGTCGGCGTCGAACAGCCGCCGCCCGTACGCGGCCACGAGGTCGTCGCGCTCGGCCTCGGGAATGTGGCCGCGGAACGGCGCCCACTCGTCCGGGAACAGCCGCGCGAGGCCCGTCGGGCCGAACGTCCACGCCTCGTCCTCCGGGCGGGCGAGGTAGACGCCGCGCAGGACGAACCCGGTGACGCGCTCGGGGTGCGCCTGGCCGTACGCGAGGCCGAGGGTGGTGCCCCAGCTCCCGCCGAACACGAGCCAGCGCTCGATGCCGAGGTGCTCGCGCAGCGCCTCCATGTCGGCGACCAGGTGCGGGGTGGTGTTGGCCTCCCACGCCACGTCGGGGCCGGAGGCGTGCGGCAGGCTCCTGCCGCAGTTGCGCTGGTCGAACAGGACGACGCGGTACGCGGCGGGGTCGAAGTAGCGGCGGAACCCCGGCAGCACCCCGCCCCCCGGGCCCCCGTGCACGAACACCACCGGTGCGCCGTCGGGATCGCCGCACGTCTCCCAGTAGATCTCGTTGCCGTCGCCGACGGCGAGCATGCCGTGGTCGTACGGCTCGACAGGCGGGTACAGCTCCTTGAAACCCATGCACATCAGTACTACCCGACGTCCCGCCCCCTTTGATCATTTTCGGGATGCGGGACGGGACGGACCGGACGGCCGGGGCGGACCGGGCGGCGTTCAGGAGAGCTGGGCGAGGGCCTTGCGGATGCGCTTGTCGGACACGGGGTACCGGGTGCCGAGCTGCTGGGCGAAGAGGCTGACGCGCAGCTCCTCCAGCATCCAGCCGACCTGGCGGGCCGGCTCGTCGTCGCGGCGGGCGGGCGGGAGCCGCCGCAGCGCCTGCTCGTACTCCTGCCGGAGCACCTCGACCTGGTGGGAGAGCTGGCGGTCGCGGCCGGGGTTCTCGGGGAGCTTGTCGAGCCGCACCGCGAGGGCGCGCAGGTAGCGGGGCAGGTCGGGGAGGCGCTGCCAGCCGGTCTCGGTGACGAACCCGGGCCGGACCAGCGTGCCGAGATGCTCCCGGATGCCGGTGAGCGCCGGGACGAGCGTGAGGCTCGCCGTGCCGCGCAGGCGCCGGTCGATCTCGTGGGCCTCGGCGAGGATCCGTTCGACCAGGGCGACGATCGCGGCGGTCGCGTCGTACAGGTCGGCGCGGACGAGGTCGTACAGCCGGGTGAAGCCCGCCTCGTCCCAGGCCGGTCCCCCGGCGGCGGCGATCAGGCGGTCGGCGGCGGCGGTCACGCAGTCGTCGAAGAGCGCGGCGACCGAGCCGTGCGGGTTGTGGCTGAGGGCGAGCTTGCCCTGGTTGGTCAGTCCGCCCTGGATCTGCTTGGCGGGGACGGCGCGTTCAGCAGGACGAGGCGGCGGGTGCCGCGCCACATGGCGCGCCGCTGCTCGGCCTCGGTCTCGTACATCCGGACGGCGACCGAGTCGCCCTCGTCGGTCAGCGCGGGGTACGCCTTGACGTCGTAGCCGGCCTGGCTGCGCTCGTAGGTCTTCGGCAGCTCGCCGATCGTCCAGGCGCGCAGCCCGGCCCGTTCGAGGCCCTCGGCGGACGCGGCCTTGGCGAGGGTGCCGCGGACGGTCCCGGCGAGGCGGCGCTTCAGCGCGTCGAGGTCGGTGTCCTCGCCGAGCACCCGCCCGCGGTCGTCGGCGACGCGGAACGTGATGCGCAGGTGGGCGGGGAGCCGGGACGGGTCCCACGCCTCGCGGGCGACGGGGACGCTCGTCATCGCGGTCAGCTCGCGTTCGAGGGCGTCCAGCAGCGGCTCGGTGCGCGGCGACACCCGGTCGAGGACCTTGCGGGCGTAGTCGGGCGCCGGGACGAAGTTGACGCGCAGCTGCTTCGGCAGCGAGCGGATCAGCTCGGTGACCAGCTCCACGCGCAGGCCCGGCACCTGCCACTCGAACCCGGACGGCCTGACCTGGTTGAGGATCTGCACGGGGATGTGCACGGTCACGCCGTCGGCGTCGGCGCCGGGCTCGAACTGGTAGGTGAGGCGGAGGCGCAGCGGCCCCTGCCGCCACGCGTCGGGGTAGTCGGCCTCGGAGACGCCGCCCGCGCTCTCGTTGATGAGCATCGACTTCTCGAAGCTCAGCAGGTCGGGCTCGGCGTGCCGGGCCTTCTTCCACCAGGCGTCGAAGTGGCGGCCGGAGACGACGTCGTCGGGAACGCGCTCGTCGTAGAAGTCGAACAGCGTCTCGTCGTCCACGAGGATGTCGCGGCGGCGGGCGCGGTGCTCCAGCTCCTCGACCTCGTCGAGCAGCGCGCGGTTGTCGTGGAAGAACCGGTGGTGGGTCTGCCAGTCGCCCTCGACCAGCGCGTGCCGGATGAACAGCTCGCGCGCGAGCGGCGGGTCGATGCGGCCGTAGTTGACGCGGCGCTGCGCGACGATCGGGACGCCGTAGAGGGTGACCTTCTCGTACGCCATGACGGCGGCCTGCTTCTTGGACCAGTGCGGCTCGCTGTAGGACCGTTTGACGAGGTGCTCGGCGAGCGGCTCGACCCACTCGGGTTCGATCCTGGCGTTGACGCGGGCCCAGAGGCGGGACGTCTCGACCAGCTCGGCCGACATGATCCAGCGCGGGGGCTTCTTGAACAGCGCCGACCCGGGGAAGACGGCGAACCGCGCGCCGCGCGCCCCGACGTACTCCTGCTGCCTGCGCCTCGGGCCGCCGTCCTTCTTGTCGCCGCCCTTGTCCTTGGCGTCGGCGTCCATCAGCCCGATGTGGGAGAGCAGGCCGGACAGCAGCGACACGTGGACGCGGTCGGGCGGGGCGTCGGCGGTGTTGACCGCGACCCCGAGCTGCTTGGCGACCTGCTTGAGCTGGCTGTGCAGGTCCTGCCATTCGCGGACGCGCAGGAAGTGCAGGAACTCGTTCTTGCACATGCGGCGGAACTGGTTGCCCGACAGCTCGCGCTGCTGCTCGCGCAGGTGGTTCCACAGGTTGAGGTAGGCGAGGAAGTCCGAGGTCGGGTCGGCGAAGCGGCGGTGCAGCTCGTCGGCGGCCTGCTGGTGCTCGGCGGGCCGTTCGCGGGGGTCCTGGATGGACAGCGCGGCGGCGATGACGAGGACCTCGCGGACGCAGCCGTTCTTCTCGGCCTCCAGCACCATCCGGCCGAGCCGCGGGTCGACGGGGAGCTGGGCGAGGCGGCGGCCGAGCGGGGTGAGGCGCTTGCGCGGGTCCTGCTCGGCGGGGTCGATCGCGCCGAGCTCGTGCAGCAGGTCGACGCCCGCCTTGACGTTGCGCCGGTCGGGCGGCTCGACGAACGGGAACGCGGCGATGTCGCCGAGCCCGAGCGAGGTCATCTGGAGGATGACCGACGCGAGGTTGGTGCGCAGGATCTCGGGGTCGGTGAACTCGGGCCGGGACTCGAAGTCCTCCTCCGAGTACAGCCGGATGCAGATGCCCTCGGACACGCGCCCGCAGCGGCCCTTGCGCTGGTTGGCCGACGCCTGCGAGACCGCCTCGATCGGGAGCCGCTGCACCTTGAGCCGGTGGCTGTAGCGCGAGATGCGGGCGGTGCCGGGGTCGACCACGTACTTGATGCCGGGAACGGTCAGCGACGTCTCGGCGACGTTGGTGGCGAGGACGACGCGCCGCCCGCGGTGCGCCTGGAAGACGCGGTGCTGCTCGGCCGCCGACAGGCGCGCGTAGAGCGGGAGCACCTCGGTCTGCTGCCCGCGCCGCCCTGGAGGTGCTTGGTGAGCGCGTCGGCGGTGTCGCGGATCTCCCGTTCGCCGCTGAGGAACACCAGGACGTCGCCGGGCGCCTCCAGCGCCAGCTCGTCCACCGCGTCGAGGATCGCCTGGATCTGGTCGCGGTCGGGGTCGGCGGCCGGGTCCTCGGGGTCGGTGACGGGCCGGTAGCGCACCTCGACGGGGTAGGTGCGGCCGGACACCTCGACGATCGGCGCGTCCCCGAAGTGCCGGGAGAACCGCTCGGGGTCGATCGTCGCCGAGGTGATGATCACCTTGAGGTCGGGGCGGCGCGGCAGGATCTCCCGGACGTACCCGAGCAGGAAGTCGATGTTGAGGCTGCGCTCGTGCGCCTCGTCGATGATCAGGGTGTCGTACTGGCGGAGCAGCCGGTCGGTCTGGATCTCGGCGAGCAGGATGCCGTCGGTCATCAGCTTGACGAGCGTCTCGTCGCTGGAGCGGTCGGTGAAGCGGACCTTGTAGCCGACGGCCTCGCCGAGCTCGGTGCCGAGCTCCTCGGCGATGCGGTCGGCGACGGTGCGGGCGGCGATCCGGCGCGGCTGGGTGTGCCCGATCGAGCCGCGGACGCCGCGGCCGAGCTCCAGGCAGATCTTGGGGATCTGGGTGGTCTTGCCGGACCCGGTCTCGCCGGCGACGATCACGACCTGGTGGTCGCGGACCGCGGCGAGGATGTCGTCCTTCTTCTGGCTGACCGGCAGCTCGGCCGGGTAGGCGATCGGCGGCACCGCGGCGCGGCGCCGCTCGACCCGCCGCTCGGCGGCCTCGATGTCGGCGGCGATCTCGTCGGCGGCCGCGCGCCGCCGCCCCTCGTCGCGCAGCCTCTCTGTCCCGTCGATGCGGCGGCGCAGCCGGTGCGCGTCGCGGGCCGTCAGCTCGGGCAGGCGCGCGCGCAGGTCGGCGAGCGGCGATCTCACAGGCGTTCCCATCGTTCATCGGCGGCGCGGTGCGGCCGGGGGGCTCCCCTGCCCGCAACCTTCGAACCGTAGCCTCCTGCGCGGAGGTCCGGCGATCCATTTTCCCTCACCGCCGGGAGCGGGCCCGCGCCCGCACGCAGGTACAACGCCCCGCGGGGAGGCGGCATTCCGCGACGCGGGGCCACGATTCGATCACCGAAAGCACTGCCGGGCGGCGCGGACATCCCCCATCATGGGGCCACATGGGGACCCCGAGCGCGGCAGGACGCTACCGGATCGACCGGCTCCTCGGGTCCGGCGGGTTCGCCTCGGTGTGGCTCGGCCGCGACGAGGAGCTGGACTCGCCGGTCGCGATCAAGATCCTGGCCGAGCACTGGGCGCTCCGGGCCGACGTGCGGGAGCGGTTCGTCCAGGAGGCGCGTCTGCTGCGCCAGGTCGACTCGCACCGGCTCGTCCAGGTGTTCGACATCGGCGAGCTGGACGACGGGCGGCCGTACTTCGTGATGACCTACGCCGACCGCGGCACGCTGGAGGAGCGGCTCGCGGCGGGCGCGCTGCCGGTCAACGAGGCGCTGCGCGTCGCCCGGGAGATCGTCCGGGGCGTCCAGGACCTGCACGACCTCGGCATCGTGCACCGCGACCTGAAGCCGTCCAACGTGCTGGTGCGCTCGGCGCCCGGCGGCGGGGACGGGGAGCGGATCATGATCTCCGACCTCGGCGTCGCGCGCACCGGCGACCGCCTGTCGAGCCTCACGCTGCCCGCCGGGTCGCCCGGCTACATGGCGCCCGAGCAGTCGCAGGTCGACGGGGCCCCGGACCGGCGCGCCGACGTGTACGGGCTCGGCGCGCTGACCTACCACCTGCTGGCCGGCGAGCCGCCCGGGCAGGCGCGGCGGCCGCCGAGCGAGTCGCAGCCGGCCGTCCCGGCCGCGGTGGACGCGGTGGTGCTGCGCGCCCTCGAACCCGACCGCGAGCGGCGGTGGCCGTCGGCGGCGGAGTTCGGCCGGGCCCTGTCGCAGGCCACCAGCAAGATCGACACCGATCCGCTGCCGGAGGCGCCCCCGGCGGGCGCGGGACGCGGCGCGCTGCGGGGCCTGGGCCGGGGCCGCGTCGCCGCTCTGGCGGCGGGCGCGGCGGCCGTGATCGCGCTCGGCGCGGGCGGCGCGTACTGGGCGTTCGCCGGATCGGACGGCTCGTCCGGCGGGAGGGGCGCGGCGGGCGCGCGGGCGGCGAACGACCCCGACCGCTGGCTGCGCGCCGAGTCCGACGTCCCGCGCCAGTACCGCCCGCTGATCGTCCAGGCGGGCACGTGGTGCCGGATGGACGGGCTGAGCCCGGCGCTGATCGCCGCGATGCTGAAGGCGGAGAGCGGCTTCGACCCGCACCTGTCCGATCCGCGGATGGACGAGTACGGGATCGCGCGGTGGACGCCGAAGGTGCTGGTGTTCTGGCAGCCCGGCGGGCTCAACAACCCCGAGCCGAAGCCCGCGCAGATCACGCCCGAGCTGTCGATCCCGGCGATGGGCCGCTACCTGTGCTACTGGGGCAAGGACCTGAAGGGCGTCCCCGGCGACCCGGCGCTCAACCTGGCGGCGATGTACCGGACGTCGTCCAAGCGGGTCGTCCAGTCGCGCGGCGTCCCGGCGAAGTACCGGCCGTACACCGAGAAGGTCGCGCGCTACCTGCGGGACTACCGCCCCCGCTGAACCGTCCCCGCCGCGGGCCGCTGTGCGGAGCCGGGGGGCCGCCGGCTCCGCTTGCGGTCAGCCCGCCCCGTAGACCGGCTCGGGCGCGGGGGCCTGGGCCAGCAGGTCCTTGACGGCGGCGCCGACGTCGGCGGGGTCCCAGCGGGCGCCCTTGTCGACGGCGGGGCCGTGGCGGAACGCGTCCATCACGCAGATCCGGCCGCCCTCGGCCTCGAAGACCCGGCCGGTGACGCCGGCCGAGTCGGCCGAGCCGAGCCAGACGACGAGCGGCGAGACGTTCTCGGGGGCCATCGCGTCGAACTCGCCCTCGGCGGGCGCGGCCATCGTCTGCGCGAAGACCTCCTCGGTCATCCGGGTGCGGGCGGCGGGCGCGATGGCGTTGACCGTGACGCCGTAGCGGCCGAGCTCGGCGGACGCGACGAGGGTGAGGCCGACGATCCCGGCCTTGGCCGCGGAGTAGTTGCCCTGGCCGACGCTGCCGAGCAGGCCCGCGCCGGACGAGGTGTTGACCACGCGCGCGTCCACGGGGCGGCCCGCCTTGCTCTCGCCGCGCCAGTACCGGCCGGCGTGCTTGAGCGGGAGGAAGTGCCCCTTCAGGTGGACGCGCATGACGGCGTCCCACTCGTCCTCGCCCAGGTTGACGAGCATCCGGTCGCGGAGGAACCCGGCGTTGTTGACCAGCACGTCGAGCCGTCCGAACGCCTCGACGCCGGTGGCGACGAGCGCGGCGGCGCCCGCGTCGGTCGCGATGTCGTGCGTGCTGGCGACGGCCCGGCCGCCGAGCGCGGCGATCTCCGCCACGACGTCGTGGGCGGGCCCGCCGGACGCCTCGCCGGTCCCGTCGCGGGCGACGCCGAGGTCGTTCACCACGACGGCGGCGCCCTGCCGGGCGAACTCCAGCGCGTGCGCGCGGCCGAGCCCGCGCCCGGCCCCGGTGACGGCGACGACACGGTCCTTGCAGATCACTTGGGGTCCTCCTTGTTCACGGTGGCGTCCTGGTTCACGGTGGCGGCGTCGAGGAAGGCGGGGCGCTCGCCGCCGCCGTGGACGAGCAGCGCCGAGCCGGTGACGTAGGCCGCGAGCGGCGAGGCGAGGAACACGCAGGCGGCGCCGACGTCGGACGGCTCGGCGAGCCGTCCGAGCGGGACGGTCCGCTCGACGGCGCGCACGCCGTCCTCGTCGCCGTAGTGCAGGTGGGTCTGCTCGGTGCGGACCATGCCGAGGGTGAGGCTGTTGACCCGCACCCGGGGCGCCCACTCGACGGCGAGCGAAGTGGTCAGGCTGGCGAGGCCGGCCTTGGCCGCGCCGTACGCGGCGGTGCCGGGCGAGGGCCGCGCGCCGGAGACGCTGCCGATCATGATGACCGAGCCGCCCTCGGGCTGCCGGTCCATGACCGCGTGCGCGGCGCGGGCCATGATCAGTGGCGCGCTCAGGTTGAGTTCGAGGATCTTGAGATGGGTGCGCAGCGGGCCGTCCGCGACGGGCAGGAACGGCGCGCCGCCGGCGTTGTTGACCAGCACGTCGAGCCGGTCCAGGCCGTCCATGAACGCCTGGACCGCGTCGGGGTCGCGCACGTCGAGGGAGGCGAACCGGGCGGTCCGGCCGTTCGCCTCCGGCAGGGTCTCGGGCTCGCGCCGGGCGACCGCGACCACGTCGGCGCCGGCCTCCAGGAAGGACCGGCTGATGCCGGCGCCGACGCCCCGGACGCCTCCCGTGACCACGACGGTCCGGCCGCTCAGATCCAGCGTCAGCACGTCTCTCCCCTCTGCTACCGTTCTGTTCTAACAAATGTTTGGTGGAAAGGTAGCGCATGGGAGTCTCCACCACGACCCACGAGGGCGGGGTCGCCGAGATCGTCGTGGCGGCGCCGCCGGTCAACGCGCTGACCGTGGCGGGCTGGTTCGAGCTGGCGGACGCGGTCACGGCGGCGGGGCGCGACCCGCGGGTCGGCGCCGTCGTGCTGCGCGCCGAGGGCCGCGGGTTCAACGCCGGCGTCGACATCAAGGAGATGCAGAGCAGCGAGGGGCACGGCGCGCTGGTCGGCGCCAACCGGGGCTGCTTCGCCGCGTTCGCCGCGGTGTACGACTGCGAGGTCCCGGTCGTCGCGGCCGTGCACGGGTTCTGCCTCGGCGGCGGGATCGGCCTGGCGGGCAACGCCGACATCGTCGTGGCCTCGGACGACGCGTACTTCGGGCTCCCCGAGGTGGACCGCGGCGCGCTCGGCGCCGCGACGCACCTCGCGCGGCTCGTCCCGCAGCACCTGATGCGCGCGATGGTCTACACGTGCCGCAACGTCGGCGCGGACGAGCTGCACCGGCACGGGTCGGTGCTGGAGGTCGTCCCGGCGGAGGGGCTGCGGGACGCGGCGATGGGGGTCGCGGAGAACATCGCCGCCAAGGACCCCTACGTGATCCGGCGCGCCAAGGAGTCGCTGAACGGGATCGACCCGGTCGACGTCAAGCGCAGCTACCGATACGAGCAGGGCTTCACGTTCGAGCTCAACCTCGTCGGAGCGGGCGACGAGCACCGCGACGCGTTCGTGCGGAAGGGGGCGCGCTGATGTCCAAGGTCATGACGGCCGAGGAGGTCGTCGGGTCGCTGGAGAGCGGGATGACGCTCGGGATCGGCGGCTGGGGCTCGCGGCGCAAGCCGATGGCCCTCGTCCGCGCGATCTGCCGGTCCCCGCTGACGGACCTGACGGTCGTGTCGTACGGCGGGCCGGACGTCGGGCTGCTGTGCGCGTACGGCAAGGTGCGCAGGCTCGTCACGGCGTTCGTCACGCTCGACTCGGTGCCGCTGGAGCCGCACTTCCGGCGGGCCCGGCAGGACGGGGCGGTCGAGCTGACCGAGTACGACGAGGGCATGTTCATGTTCGGCCTGTACGCGGCGGCGCACAACCTGCCGTTCCTGCCCACCCCGGCCGGGCTCGGCTCGGACGTGATGCGGGTCAACCCGGAGCTGAGGACGGTCCGCTCGCCGTACGCGGACGGGCGGGAGCTCGTCGCCGTCCCCGCGCTGGAGATGGACGCCGCGCTCGTGCACATGAACCGCGCCGACGCGCGCGGCAACGCCCAGTACCTCGGGCCCGACCCGTACATGGACGACCTGTACGCCAAGGCGGCGGACCGCACGTACGTCTCGTGCGAGCGGCTCGTGGACACCGGCGACCTGCTCAAGGAGGGCCCGGTGCAGTCGCTGCTGATCAGCCGCGCGCAGGTGGCCGGGGTCGTGGAGGCGCCGAACGGCGGCCACTTCACCGACTGCTCGCCCGACCACGGGCGGGACGAGGCGTTCCAGCGGCACTACGCGCAGGCGGCGGGCGACCCGGAGAAGTGGGCGGAGTTCCGCGAGCGGTTCCTGTCCGGCGACGAGGCCGCCTACCAGGACGCCGTCCGCGCGTGGCGGGAGGAGGGCAAGTGAGCGGCACGAACGGCACGAGCGGCACGGTCACCG
Organism: Actinomadura sp. J1-007; assembly: GCF_009793335.1. Classification (GTDB taxonomy): domain Bacteria; phylum Actinomycetota; class Actinomycetes; order Streptosporangiales; family Streptosporangiaceae; genus Spirillospora; species Spirillospora yumaensis. Next base: position 640,602 of record NZ_WING01000003.1, read on the forward strand.
CCACGAGGGCGGAGGTGTGCGCGGTCGCGTGCGCCGAGGCGTTCCGCGGCGACGGCGAGATCGTGGCGGCGGCGGTCGCCGGGTTCGTCCCGATGCTGGGCTCGCGGCTCGCGCGCTCGACGTTCGAGCCGGACCTGCTGACCACCGACGGCGGGCCCTCGCTGAGCGCCGAGGCGGTGCCGCTCGGCGCGGCGGCGGCCGAGGTGGAGGGCTGGCTCCCGTTCCGCGACCACCTGTGGCTGGTGCTGAACGGCCGCCGCCACGTGATCATGGGGCCGAGCCAGATCGACCCGTACGGCAACACCAACATCTCGTGCATCGGCGACTGGGAGCGGCCGAAGCGGCAGCTCCTCGGCGTGCGCGGCGGGCCCGGCAACACCCTGCTCAACACCACGAGCTACTGGGTGCCGAAGCACTCGCCGCGGGTGTTCACCGGCAAGGTCGACTTCGTCAGCGGCGTCGGGCACGACAACGGCGCGCACGAGATCCGCGTGGTGGTGACCAACCTCGCCGTGCTCGACTTCGCGACGCCGGACAAGCGGATGCGGCTGCGTTCGGTGCATCCGGGCGTGACCGTGGACGAGGTCGTCCAGAACACCGGGTTCGAGCTGGCCGTGCCCGGCGACGTCCCGGAGACGCGGCTCCCGACCGCCGAGGAGCTGCGCATCATGCGCGACGTCCTCGACCCGAAGGGGCTGCGCGAGCGCGAGGTCCCCTCGTGACCGGCGGGCGGGTCCTCGACACGCCCCTGACCCGGCTCGCCGGGGTACGGCATCCGGTCGTGCAGACCGGGATGGGCTGGGTCGCCGGGCCGCGCCTGGTGACGGCCGTCGCCGACGCGGGCGGGCTCGGGATCCTGGCGTCGGCGACGATGACGCCCGCGCAGCTCGCCGACGCGATCCACGAGGTGAAGGACCGGACGGACGCGCCGTTCGGGGTGAACCTGCGGGCGGACGCGTCGGACGCGGGCGAGCGGATCGACCTGCTCGTCAAGGAGGGCGTGAAGGTCGCCTCGTTCGCGCTCGCGCCGAAGAAGGAGCTGATCGCCAGGCTCAAGGACGCGGGCGTGGTCGTGATCCCCTCCGTCGGCGCGCGGCGGCACGCGGAGAAGGTCGCGGCCTGGGGCGCGGACGCGGTGCTCGTGCAGGGCGGCGAGGGCGGCGGGCACACCGGCGCGGTCGCGACGACGCTGCTGCTGCCGCAGGTCGTGGACGCGGTGGACATCCCGGTCATCGCGGCGGGCGGCTTCTTCGACGGGCGCGGCCTCGCCGCCGCGCTCGCGTACGGGGCGGCGGGCGTCGCGATGGGCACCCGCTTCCTGCTGACGTCCGACTCCTCCGTCCCCGAGGAGGTCAAGCGGGTCTACCTCGGCACCCGCGAGACCGTGGTGACCCGGCAGGTGGACGGGATGCCGCACCGCGTGCTGCGCAGCGAGCTGGTCGACGCGCTCGAACGGTCCGGGCGCGTCGGCGGCCTCGCGCGGGCCGTGCGGAACGGCGCGCGGTTCAGGAAGCTGTCGGGCATGTCGTGGCGCGCGATGATCGCCGACGGGAAGGCGATGAAGCACGGCAAGGACCTGTCGTGGTCGCAGGTGCTGATGGCCGCCAACACCCCGATGCTGCTGAAGGCGGCGATGGTGGACGGCCGCCCCGACCTCGGCGTGATGGCGTCCGGGCAGGCCGTCGCGGTCATCGACGACCTGCCGACGTGCGCGGAGCTGATCGAGGGGATCGTGGCGCGGGCGGCCGAGGCGATCGCCGCCCAGCGCTCGTACCTGGTCGCGGAGTGATCCGGGAGGGGCGGCACGCCGCCCCTCCCGGGGACGTCAGCGCGGGGTGACGGTCGTCGGCAGCGACGCGAACCCGCGGTCGTTGGACGAGTGCACGCGCTCGGCGCGGTCCTCGTCCAGCTCGAAGTCGGCGACGGCCGCGACGATCTCACTGAGCGCGACGCGCGCCTCCAGCCGGCCGAGGCTCGCGCCGAGGCAGTGGTGCCGCCCGTTGCCGAACGCCAGCGACGCGCCGGTGTCGCGGCCGAGGACGAACCGGTCCGGGTCGGCGAACACCTCCGGGTCGCGGTTGGCCGACCCGGTGAGCAGCAGCACCCGCCCCCCGGCGGGGATCGTCTCGCCGTGCAGCTCGACGGCCTCGGTGGTGCTGCGGGCGAGCGCCTGCGTCGGCGGGTCGTACCGCAGCGTCTCCTCGATCCAGTCGTCCACGCGCCCGGCGAACGCCTCGGCGCGCGCCTCCGGGTGCCGCCAGGCGGCGTGCCAGGCGTTGCCGAGCAGCAGCATGGACGTCTCGATGCCCGCGCCGACGAGCAGGATCAGCACCCCGACGATCTCCTCGGGGGTGAGCCGGTCGTCGCCCTCGGACGCGTCCAGCAGCCCGGACAGCAGGTCGTCGCGGCGCTTTCCGGCCCGTTCGACGGTCAGCTCGGTGTAGTAGCCGACGAGCCTGCCGATCGCCTCCAGCGCCTCGGGCGGCAGGTCGCCGGACTCCTCGTCCCGGTACATGATCGCCATGCCGAGGTCGCGGACCAGCTCCCGGTCCCGCTCCGGGACGCCGACCAGCTCGGAGATCACGTCGGTCGGGAAGCACGCCGCGAAGTCGCGCATCAGGTCGAACGACCCGGCCTCCAGCAGCGGCCGCAGGTGCCCGCGCGCGATCTCCCGGAGCCGGGGCTCCAGCGCCTCGACGCGCTTGCGGGTGAACGCCCGCGACACCAGCCCGCGCATCCGCGTGTGCTTCGGCGGGTCCATCGCCACGAACGAGAAGAACCGCTCCGCGTCCGGGCCCCAGAACGCCGGTTCGATGCGCAGTCCGTTCACCGAGGAGAACCGCGCCGAATCCTTCAGTGCTGACAGAACGTCAGCGTGCCGTGACACCGCCCAAATGTCGTCGGCCTCGTTCCGATAAACCGGCGACTCTTCGCGCAGCCTCGCGTACACCGGGTACGGATCATTCTGAATTCCGAAGTCATAAGGGCTGTAGAACAGGTCCACGTGGGTCGCCTCTCCGATCGTCACCGCCGCACGGGGTACGATCATGAACCAGTTTCATATGAGGACGCCACCGGTTCACCGTTACCGGAGAAATGTGATCGGAACGTACGGGGACCGCTCCATTCCGTTCCCCCGGTGGGCCGATTCGAGAGGTCGACGTGGACTCTGAGAACGCCGCGAGCGCCGAGCGGCCCCCGCTCGGCATCGACACGTCCAAGGCGCATCCGGCGCGCCGGTACAACTACTGGCTGGGCGGCAAGGACAACTTCGCGGTCGACCGCGAGTCGGCCGACGTGGTCGCGTCGGCGTTCCCGACCGTCCACCTCGCCGCGCGGGAGAACCGCCGGTTCATGCGGCGCGCCGTGACCTACCTCGCGGGCGAGACCGGCATCCGCCAGTTCCTGGACATCGGCACGGGGCTGCCCTCGGCGGGCAACGTGCACGAGGCGGCGCAGGAGATCGCGCCCGAGGCCCGGATCGTCTACGTCGACAACGACCCGATCGTGCTCGTGCACGCGCGGGCGCTGCTGACCAGCAGCCCCGAGGGCGCGACCGCGTATCTGGACGCCGACCTGCGCGAACCCGAGAAGATCACCGGGCATCCCGACCTGCACCGGACCCTGGACCTGACCCGGCCGGTCGCGCTGATGCTGGTCGCGATCATGCACTTCATCGAGGACGGCGACGACCCGTACGGCATCGTCCGGCACCTGCTGTCGCGGCTGCCGTCCGGCAGCCACCTGGTGATGACGCACGCGACCGGCGACCACCTCACGCCCGAGGAGCGCGAGGTGAACGACGAGGCCAACCGGCGCAGCGGCGTGCCGTTCCGGCTACGGTCCCGGGACGAGTTCGCGAGGTTCTTCGAGGGGCTGGACGTCCTCGAACCCGGGATCACCTCCGTCCTGGAGTGGCGTCCGGACGGGCCGCGCGGCGCGAGCCCGTCCATCGGCGACGTGTCCATGCTCTGCGCCGTGGCCCGCGTCCCCTAGGGCTTGGCGGGCCCCGCCCGGAGGCGGGGCCCGCCGGGCCGTCAGGGGTTGACGGCGAGGACGAGCTTGCCCGTCGTCGCGCCCGACTCGATGCGGCGGTGCGCCTCGGCCGCCTCGTCCAGCGGCAGCGCCTCCACCTGGACCCGCAGGTCGCCGGACGCGGCGGCGGCGAGCGCGCGGCGCAGCGCGCGCCCGGCGCCCGCCGGATCGGCGGCGGAGAACGCCGCCAGGTTGAACCCCGACACCGTGCGGTTGGTGAACCACAGCTCGTTCGCCGCGACGGCCACGTCGTCCGCGCCGGACGCGTTGCCCATCACGACGAGGCGGCCCATCGGCGCGAGCGCGTCCAGGCTCCGCTGGCGGGCGGGTCCTCCGACCATGTCCACGACGATGTCGTACGGCCCGCCGTACGGGTCGTCGCGCAGCCGCACGTCGTCGTAGCCGAAGCCGCGCGCCGCCTCCGCCTTGGCCGGGGAGCCGACCGTTCCGGCGACGGTCCCGGCGCCGAGGAGGCGGGCGGCCTGCCCGAGCTGGCTGCCCACTCCCCCGGCGGCGGCGTGCACGAGGACGCTCTCGCCCGGCTCGATCCGCGCCACCCGGTCCAGGACGAGGAACGCGGTCGCGCCGTTCGACGGGACGGCCGCCGCGACGTCGAGGCCGAGCCCGAGGCCGCCGAGCGGGGCGACGAGGTCGGCGGAGGCGGTGACCACCTCGGCGTACCCGCCGCCGTCCACGATGGTGAGGGCGGCGACGGGCTCGCCGACGCGGAGTCCCTCCACGCCGGGGCCGAGGGCCCGGACGCGGCCGGACACCTCGATCCCGGGGACGTACGGCAGCGGCACGTCCACCACGCCCCGCCGGTAGAGGATCTCGGCGAAGTTGGCGCCCGCGTACGCCACGTCGATCGAGACCTCGCCGGGCTTCGGCTCCGGAGGCCCGACCTCGGCGGCGCGCAGCACCTCGGGGCCGCCGAACGCGGGAACGGTGATCGCGCGCATCAGTACCGCTCCCCCACCGGCGCGGGCACGCCGTCCAGCTCGGCCAGGTCGGCGGCGGTGAGGTCGAGGCCGGCCGCGCCCGCGTTGTCGCGCAGGTAGGCGGACTTCTTCGTGCCGGGGATCGGGAGGACGTGGTCGCCCTGCGCGAGCGTCCACGCGATCGCGACCTGCGCGGCGGTGGCGCCGTGCCGCGCGGCGACGGCCTTGACGACGTCCACGATCCGCAGGTTGGCCTTCAGCGCCTCCTCCTGGAAGCGCGGGTTGCGGCCCCGGAAGTCGTCGTCCTCGAAGTCGGCCGTCGTGACCGCGCCGGTGAGGAAGCCGCGCCCGAGCGGGGAGAACGGCACGAACGCCGCGCCGTTCGCGGCGCACCAGCCGACCACGTCGCCCGGCCCCTCGCCGCCGCGCTCGCCCGGCATGGTGCCGACCGCGCTGCTCGTCGCGCCCATGGCGTCCCGCGTCCACAGCGACAGCTCGGACTGGACCGCCGCGACCGGGTGGACGGCGTGCGCCTCGGCGGCCTGCGCGACCGTGACCTCCGACAGGCCGAGGTGCCGCACCTTGCCCTCGGCGACCAGTTCGGCCATCGCGCCCCAGGTGTCGGCGAGCGGCACCTCGGGGTCCACGCGGTGCAGGTAGTACAGGTCGATCACGTCGGTGCCGAGCCTGCGCAGGCTCGCCTCGGCGGACCGCTTGACGTGCTCGGGGCTGCCGTCCCGGCGCATCGCCAGGGTGGCGCGGTCCTCGACGACCAGGCCGGTCTTGGTCGCGAGGACGGCCTCGTCCCTGCGCCCGCCGAGGGCCCGGCCGACCAGCGCCTCGTTGTCGCCGTCGCCGTAGACCTGGGCGGTGTCGAGGAACGTCACGCCGAGGTCGAGGGCCTCCCCGATCAGTGCGGCCGAGGCCGTGTCGTCCCGTTCGGACGTCCCGTAGGCCCAGCTCATGCCCATGCAGCCGAGCCCTATCGCGCCGACCTGGGTTCCTGCGAATTCGCGAGTGCGCATCGTCGTTCCTTCCGTTCTTGCCTGTGGGGACGATGCTGCCCCCTGGCCGCGATTGGAGACAGACTCAGCTCATCCTGGGTCTGGCAGCACCACCCTGGCGCGGGTGCCGCGCGGGTGCCGCGCGGCGTGGATCGGCGCGGGTCACCGGTCGGCGTCGCCTCCGGGGGCCTCGGGGTCGAGCCCGGCGTGCCGTTCGAGGCGGTCGAGGCGCTGGAGCAGCGGCTGGAGCTCGGCCCGGACGAGCGCCGCGACGGCCTGCGCCGGGTTCTGGCCGCCCGCGGCGCCCTGGGTCGCGGCCTGCTGCGCCCGCAGATGGGTGTAGCCCATCAGGGCCGACTCGACGGTGCGCCGGACGGCGCGCTGCTCGGCCCCGAGGTCGCGCAGGACGCGCCCCGCCGTCCCGTCGGGCTCGGTGACCAGGCCGACGAGCAGGTGCTCGCAGCCGATGTAGTTGTGGCCGGACGCGATCGCCTCGGTCGCGGCGAGCTCCAGCGCGGCGGCGGCGGGACCGCCCCAGCGCAGGCCGTCGCCCCGGCCGGGCCCGCCCGGCACGTCCCCCTCGCCGTCCGCGTCCCCGCCGTCCAGCCGGGCGCGGGCGACGGCGGGGTCGATCTCCATCAGCTCCAGGACGCGCAGGGCCAGGTTGCCCTCCTGGGCGAGGACCCCGGCGAGCAGGTCGCCGGTGCCGGCCAGGGCCGCGCCGCGCTCGCGGCCGCCTCGACCGCGTGCGCGATGGCGTCGCGGGCGCGGGCGGTGACGTTCGGGAACGTGGCGGCCAGGTCCTCGCGGGTGAGGTCGGCGAGCGCGGCGGACCTGATCGCGGTGATCCGGCGCACGGCCTGGTCGAGCGCGCGCTGGCAGATGGCGGACACCGGCACGCCGGACTCCTTGACCGCCTGGGCCAGCTCGTCGGGCAGGTAGACGTTGATCTTGGGCATGGGGGCTCCCTGCGGGGTCGTCGATCTCTACCCCCATGTGTACCCCTAGTGGGGGTTACACGCAACCCCCGCAGGTGACGCGCCGGACCGCGGTCAGCTCGCCTCCACCAGGCGGACGCGGCTCATCAGCCGTTCGAGCCGGGCGTCCGTCCCGCTGCCCGGCCGCGGGTTGTGCAGCACCAGCGAGTGCCCCGGCCGGTCGGCGAGCGGCAGCAGCGTGGCCTCGAACACCAGCCGCCCCGCCTCCGGGTGCTCGACCGCCTTGACCGCCTGGGCGTCCGCGGCCACCTCGTGCCGGGCCCACAGCTCGCCGAACTCCGGGCTCGCCGCGGTCAGGTCGGCGACCAGCCGGTCGAACTCCGGGTCGTCCGGGTAGCGGGCCGCGTCGGCGCGGAACCGGGCGACGACGCCGGGCGCGGCCTCGGCCCACGCCGCGTGCTGCGCCCGGTAGCGGGCGTTGGTGAAGAACGAGACCAGGCAGTTGTGGTCGTCGTCGCCGTACCCGAACACCGCCCGCGCCGCGTCGTTGATCGCGACGAAGTTCCAGTGCCGGTCGCGCACGTACGCGGGGCGCGGCAGCCAGGCGTCCAGGACGCGCCGCAGCTCCGGGGTGATCGGCACGGCCGGTCCCGCCTCGGCGCGCGGCGGGTTCAGCCCGGCCAGCAGGTAGAGGTGCTCGCGCTCGGCCGCGTCCAGGCGCAGGGCCCGCGCGACCGCGTCAAGCACCGCGCCGGAGACCTTGATGTCGCGGCCCTGCTCCAGCCACGTGTACCAGGACACCCCGACCCCGGCGAGCACCGCGACCTCCTCGCGGCGCAGCCCGGGGGTGCGGCGCCGCCCGGCGTCCGGCATGCCGACGTCGGCGGGCGCGAGCCGCGCCCGCCGGCCGCGCAGGAAGTCGCGCAGCTCCTCGCGGCGCCGGTCACGGGAGGTCGCGGGGGTGTCAGTGGTCATGGCCCCACGATACGGCCGCCGGGCGGTGCGCCCGCGGCGCGCTCCGGGCGGGGCGCTACGCCGAGGCGCTGGCGGTGCCGGTGCGGGCCGGTCCGGGCTCGCTGCCCGCCAGGATGATCTTCGCGACGAGCTCGGGGTCGTCCCCCATCGGGACGTGGCCGCAGCGCGGCAGCGGCAGGTGCTCGGCCTGCGGCACGAACTTCCGGGCGACCCGCGCCTGGTAGGGCGGCAGCACCATGTCGCGGCGCGCCCAGGCGATCGTGACGGGGACGTCCTCCGGGACGGTGCCGCGGAACGGCGCGCCCGCGGCGAGGAACCGCAGCAGCGTCGTCCGGGCGCGGAGCAGGCCGCGGAAGTCGCCGAGGGCGCGTTCGGGGTCGGCCGCCGCGGGCCGGTTGTTGATCCAGAAGAACAGCATGGCGCGGCCCGCCCGGGTCGCCGTCAGCGGCTTGGCGAGGGGCGCGAGCACGGTCGCGGCGCCCATGACGGTGCCGAACAGCCCGCACGTGTAGACGAAGTCGGCGTAGGAGTACCAGAACCCGCCCGGCGACAGCGCCGTCACGCTGCGCACCGCCCCGGCCTCGGCGAGTTCGAGGGCGAACCGCCCGCCGATCGAGTTCCCGGCGACGTGGGGGCGGTCGAGCCGCAGCGCGTCGAACAGGGCGAGCAGCTCGTCCCGCATGGCCTGCGGCGCGGACCGGCCACGGGTGTCCAGGCGCGGGGACTCGCCGTGCCCCGGCAGGTCCACCAGGATGAGCTCGCGGTGCGGGGCGAGCCGGTCCACGACCGGGTACCACGCCTGCCTCCGGTGGGCGATCCCGTGCAGGAGGACCAGGGGCTCGCCCGATCCGATGCGCTCGTACGCCAGCATCCCGTCCCCGCTCTCCCTCGCCCGCGCTGCCCGACGACCGAACTCTTCCGTCCGGGCGGGCGCGGCGATACGGCGCCGGGGCAGGACTCCGCGCGGGCGTTTGGCAGGCGCCTCACAAACGCCGCGCGGGGGTCCCCGCGGGGGTATCGGAAGGGCCCTCTAGGCTGGCGGTCGTGACGGGTCCCGGGGCGACGCTGCCGCGATGCGCGCGAGGCGCGTTCCTCGCCGCCGTGTGCACCCTGCTGTCGCTCGGCGGGCACGTCCTCGGCGGGGCCGGCGACTGCTGCGTCCCGCCGTGGCAGGCCGTCGCCGTCACCGGCGCCGTGGTCGGCGCGCTGTGCGTCGCGCTCGCGCGGCGGATGATGTCGTTCCGCCGGATCCTGGCCGTGGTGGGCTGGGCGCAGGTCGCGTTCCACTTCTCGTTCACCGTGGCCGCGCCGGGCCCCGGGCACCACATGGGCGCCCCGGCGCCCGGAGCCGCGGGCGGCGTCGCGGGCCCGTTCGCGATGGGCCCGTCGATGCTCGCCGGGCACGCCCTCGCCGCGGTCGCCGCCGCCGTGCTGCTCGCCGGCGCCGAACGGGCGCTGTGGTGGCTGTGCGGGGCGGTCTTCGCCGTCGCGTTCGCCCGGCTCCTCACGCGTCCCGCGCCGGTCCGCCGCGCACCCTGGACCGTGGTCGTCCAGGACGATCCCGCGCCGCGCCTCGGCGTCGTGCTCGCGCGGTCCGTACGGCGGAGGGGACCGCCGGCCGCGCCTTCGCACGCCGTGGCCTGAACCCGCCTCCCCTCCGCGTTCCCGAACGGGGCCGGCGGGCGGTCCGCGTGCGCCCGCACGCCATCGACCACCGGTTCCTCCAAGGGATTCCCCATGTCTGTACGCACACCAGCGCGGCGCGCCCTGCTCTCCGCGTGCGCCGCCGCGACGCTCGCCGCGCTCGCCGCCGCCTCCGGATGCTCGTCCGGGTCGGCGGCGGAGGGCGACACCGGGACGCGGCCCTCCGCCGCGCCCGGTCCGACGTCGTACCCGCTCACGATCACCAACTGCGGGCAGAAGGTGACGTTCACCCGCCCGCCGCGCCGCGTCCTCATCCTGAACGGCACGTCCGTCGCCGAGGTGGAGAGCGTGATCCTCCTCGGCCTGCAACGCTCCGTGCTCGCCAACGCCCAGTCCTACGGGGTGTCGGACGACCCGTCCATGGTCGCCGCGATCAGGGCGCTGCCGAGGCGCGGGCTCACCATGAACAAGAACTTCGAGGTCCCCGCCGAGCAGGTGCTCGCCGCGAAGCCCGACCTCGTGCTGTCCACGTGGTCGGGCGGGTTCGATCCGAAGCGCGGGCTCGCGACCCGCGAGCAGCTCGCGGCGGCCGGTGCCGCGACGCTCGTCAACCCGGTGAACTGCGCGTACGGCAAGCCCGGCGCGTCGCGGGCCGAGCGCGACGCGTACGAGGCGCTGTCGATCGAGTCGTCGCATGAGTTCCTGACGCTGCTCGGCAAGGTCTTCGACGTCCAGCGCAAGGCGGCGCAGGTCACCGCGGACCTGCGGCGGCGCGTGGACGCGGTGCGGGCGCGGACCTCGGCCGGGCCCAGGCCGAAGGTGCTGATCGCCTACCCGGGCATGTCGATGATGAACGCCAACGGGCTGCCCGCCGTGATGACCGGCCGCATCACCGACGACGTGATCAAGGCGGCCGGGGGCGTCAACGCGTTCGCGGGGCGCTCGCGCGACATGACCAGCACGCTCAGCAAGGAGCAGCTCGCCGCCGCGCAGGTGGACGTGCTCGCCGTCGGGGCGTTCGAGCCGCGCGAGGACCCGGCGGCGGAGGCGCGGAAGCTGTTCGCCGCCTACCCGCAGTGGAAGGCGTCGCGGACGAAGCGCTACGTCACCGTCGCCGACGGCGTCTTCCTCGGCCCGCTCAACGCCGCGGCCGTCGAGAAGCTCGCCGGGGCGGTGCGGTCCCATGGCTGAGGCCCGCGCGGGGCGGGGCCCGCACCTGGTGTCGGGGCGGGCGACCGGCCTGCTGCTCGCGGTGCTCGCCGCCGCGCTCGTCCTGGTGTCGGTCGCGGCGGTCTCGATCGGGTCGGTGAACCTCCCGGTCGGCGCCGTGTGGAGGGTCGTCGGCGCGCACCTCACCGGGTCGGCGTCCCCGGACCCGCTGCGCGACCAGGTCATCTGGGACCTGCGGGCGCCGCGCGTGCTGGTGGCGGCGCTCGCCGGGGCGGGGCTGAGCGTCGCGGGCGTCGCGTTCCAGGCGCTCGTCCGCAACCCGCTCGCCGACCCGTACATCCTCGGCGTCTCGTCCGGGGCGTCGCTCGGCGCGGTGCTGGTCGTGTCGTCCGGGGCGACGGCGTTCGGCGGGCTCGGCGTCACGGGCGCGGCGTTCACGACCGCGCTGCTGACCGTCGTCGCGGTGTACGTCCTCGCGCAGCGCGGCGGACGGCTGCTGGACTCGCGGCTCGTCCTCGCGGGCGTCGCGATCGGCTACCTGTGCACGGCCGCGACGAGCTACGTGCAGCTCCAGGTGAACCCGACCGAGCTGCACGGGCTGATGTTCTGGCTGATGGGCAGCGTCGCGGGCGCGACGTGGCCCGACCTCGGCCTGCCCGCCGCCGTGATCGCGGTGTGCGCGGCGTTCCTGCTGCCGCAGGGCCGCAACCTGAACGCGCTGATGGCCGGGGAGGACGCGGCGGCCGGGCTCGGCACGTCCGTGCGGACGCTGCGGATCGCGCTGCTGGTCGTCGGGTCGCTGCTCACCGCGACGGCGGTCAGCGTCGTCGGCGGGATCGGGTTCGTCGGGCTGATGGTGCCGCACGCGACCCGGTTCGCGGTCGGCGCCGACCACCGGCGGGTGCTGCCGGTCGCGACGCTGCTCGGCGCGGTGTTCCTCGTCGCGGTCGACATCGCGGCGCGCACCGCGGACCGGCCGAACGAGCTGCCCATCGGGATCTTCACGACGGGCCTCGGGGTGCCGTTCTTCCTGTGGCTGCTGCGGCGCCGCGCGAGCGCGGGGAGCGAGGGCTGATGCGGCTCGTGCTCGCGGGGGTCACCGCGGAGATCGAGGGGACCGCGATCGTGTCGGACGCCGACCTGGTCGCCGAGCCCGGCGCGTTCGTCGGACTGATCGGGCCGAACGGCAGCGGCAAGTCGACGCTGCTGCGGACCGTCTACCGGTCGCTCCGCCCGTCCGCCGGGGCCGTCACGCTGGACGGCGACGACCTGTGGCGGATGCGGGCGCGGGACGCGGCGCGGCGGCGCGCGGTCGTCACCCAGCACGGCGACCTGTCCGGCGAGTTCTCGGCGGCCGAGGTCGTCGCGATGGGCCGCGCACCGCACAAGGGCGTCCTCGAACGCGAGAACGCCGCCGACCGCGCCATCGTCGCCGAGTCGCTGGAGCGGGTGGCCATGGGCGGCGCGGCCGACCGGCTGTTCTCCACGCTGTCGGGCGGCGAGCGCCAGCGCGTCCTGCTCGCGCGGGCGCTCGCGCAGCGCGCGCCGCTGCTCGTGCTGGACGAGCCGACGAACCACCTGGACGTCCGGGCGCGGCTCGGCCTGCTCGACCTGATCCGGTCGCTCGGGCTGACGGTGCTCGCCGCGTTGCACGACCTGGACCACGCCGCCGCCTACTGCGACCACGTGGTCGTGCTGGAACGCGGCGCGGTGCGGGCGGCGGGCCCGCCCCTGGAGGTGCTGACCCCGGAGTTCGTCGCCGAGGTGTTCGGGGTGCGCGCCCACATCGGCGCGCACCCGATCACCGGCCGCCCCCACATCGCGGTCGCGTCGCTCGGGTAGCGGGCGTTCCAGGTGACGGCCGCCGGCGGTCGCCTGAGCGGTCTCGGTCTCGGTCTCGGCCTTGGCCGGTGCCGTTCAGGCGACCGTGCCCTCGGCGCGTAGGCGCGCGATGGTGTCCGCGTCGAGGCCCAGCTCGGCGAGGACCGCGTCGGTGTGCGCGCCGAGCGCGGGCACCGGGCCCATGCGGGCCTCGACGTCGGCGAACGTGATCGGCGGCAGGATCGCGCGCAGCGCGCCGACCGGCGAGCCCACCTCCCGCCACCGGTCCCGGCCGCTGAGGACGGGGTGCGCGACGAGGCCGTGGCCGTCGTTCAGCGACGCGTTGGGGACGCCCGCCTCGTCCAGCCGGCGCAGCAGCTCGTCGCGGCCCATCCGGGACGTCGCCGCGGAGACGGCGGCGTCGACCTTCTCGCGGTTGCGGACGCGGGCGACGTTCGTGGCGTACTCCGGATCGGTGACGAGGTCCGGCCGGCCGAGGACGCCGGTGGCGAGCGCCGCCCAGCCCCGGTCGTTCTGCACGCCGATCACGACGTCGGCGCCGTCCGCGGTCGGGTACCGGTCGTACGGGGCGATGACCGGGTGGCCGAGCGTCGCGCGCGGCGGCGGGGAGCCGGTGTAGATCGTGGTGTACATGGCCTGGCCCATCCACTCGGCGACCGCGTCGAACATCGCGACCTCGACCGCCGCGCCCTCCCCCGTCGTGCCGCGCCGGACGAGCGCGGCGAGCGCGCCGGAGAACGCGTACATCCCGGCGGCGATGTCGGCGAGCGGCGAGCCCGCCTTGACCGGCGTCTCGGGCGTGCCGGTGACGGAGACCAGCCCCGCCTCGGCCTGCACGAGCATGTCGTACGCGCGCTTGTCGCGGTACGGGCCGCGCGACCCGTACCCGGACATGTCGATCACGATGAGGCGCGGGTCGCGGGCGCGCAGCTCCGCGGCGCCGAAGCCGAGCCGGAGGGCGGCGCCGGGCGCGAGGTTCTGCACGAACACGTCGGCGCGGGCGACCAGGTCGCGCAGGACCGCGCGCCCCTCGTCCCGTTTCAGGTCGAGCGCGACGGACTCCTTGGACCGGTTGAGCCAGGCGAAGTGCGTGCCGAGCCCGCCGCGCACCGCGCTGTCGTACGCGCGGGCGAAGTCGCCGCCGTCCGGCCGCTCGACCTTGACGACGCGGGCGCCGAGGTCGGCGAGCTGGCGGGTGGCGAACGGCGCGGCGACGGCCTGTTCGAGGGCGACGACGGTGATCCCCGCCAGGGGCGGGGGCCCGGGGACGGCCGGGTTCGGGGGGAGCATCCGGTCAGCCCTCCAGCAGCCTGCGGCCGACGATCATCTTCTGGATGTCGGCGGTGCCCTCGCCGATCAGCAGCATGGGCGCCTCCCGGTAGAGCCGCTCGATCTCGTACTCCTTGGAGTAGCCGTAGCCGCCGTGGATGCGGAACGAGTCCTCGACCACCTCCTTGCAGTACTCGCTGGCGAGGTACTTGGCCATGCCCGCTTCGAGGTCGTTGCGCTCGCCGGAGTCCTTGCGGCGGGCGGCCATCACCATCATCTGGTGCGCCGCCTCGACCTTCGTCGCCATCTCCGCGAGGCGGAACAGCACCGCCTGGTGCTCCGCGATCGGCCTGCCGAACGCCTCGCGCCGCCGGGCGTACGCGAGTCCCAGCTCGTACGCGCGGCGGGCCACGCCGCAGCCGCGCGCCGCCACGTTCACGCGGCCGACCTCGACGCCGTCCATCATCTGGTAGAAGCCCCGGCCGGTCGCGCCGCCCAGGACCTGCGCGGCGGGGATCCGGAAGCCGTCGAACAGCAGCTCGGTCGTGTCGACGCCCTTGTAGCCCATCTTCTCGATCTTCCCGGGGACGGTCAGGCCCGGCGCGACCTCGCCGAACCCGGGCTCCTTGTCCACCAGGAACGTCGTCATGCCCTTGTGGCCCGCCGCCGGGTCCGTCTTGACGAGGACGGCGACGAGGTTGGCCGAGCCGCCGTTGGTCAGCCACATCTTCTGCCCGTCGATCACGTAGCCGCCGTCGCCGTCGGGCACGGCGCGGGTCCGGATGGCCGACACGTCCGAGCCGCAGCCCGGCTCCGACATGGAGAACGCGCCCCGGACCTCGCCCGCGGCCATCTTCGGCAGGTAGTGCGCCTTCTGCTCCTCGGTGCCGTGGTGGGCGACCATCCACGCGACGATGAAGTGCGTGTTGACGATCCCGGAGACGCTCATCCAGCCGCGCGACAGCTCCTCGACGGCGAGGGCGTAGGTCAGCAGCGACTCCCCGAGCCCGCCGTACTCCTCGCCGATCATCAGCCCGAACAGGCCGAGGTCCCTCATCCCGTCGACGATCGCCTGCGGGTACTCGTCGGCGTGCTCCAGTTCGGTCGCGACCGGGAGGATCTCCTTGTCCACGAACGAGCGGACCGTCGCGACGATCTCCCGCTGCTCCCGCGACAGCCCGTACGTCTGCTGCAACCTGCTCAAGTCCTCACCCTTCCCGGATGGCCGCGTCGAGTCCGGGCGTGCAAATTTTTTATACGATATGAGGTTCGGGACCGGGAACGGAAGGGGCGGCCGATGCCGGCTTCGCCGGGAGGGCGCGGTCAGGCGTCCGGGCCCGCCCAGAAGCCCTGCGCCTCCAGGTGGACGACGAGCAGCGCCCCGGCGTGCCGGATGTGCGTGCGCATCGCCTGCCGCGCCGCTTCGGCGTCGCCGGCCCGGAGCGCGGCGAGCACGAGGTGGTGGTCGTCCACCGACGCCTGGCTCCAGCCGGGGATGTTGGCGTAGAAGCGGCGCGGCGCGTAGCGGGCGACGAGCTGGAGCAGCCACGCGGTCTTCGGCGATCCGGCCGTCAGGTTGACGGCCCTGTGGAACCGGTGGTTGGCGCGCTCGATGCCTTCGGGGTCCCCGGCCCTGGACGCCTTCTCCAGCTCCTCCTGGGTCCGGTCGAGCGCGGCGAGCTGCTCCTCGGTGATCCGTTCGGCGGCCCTGGCGGCCAGCTCGCCCGCGAAGTACGCCTGCGCCTCGAACAGGTCCTGGACGTCCCGCCGGGACAGCGGCGCGGGCATGAAGCCGCGGCGGGCCTCCAGCGTCACGAAGCCCTCGCCGCGCAGCGACAGCAGCGCCTCGCGGACCGGGGTCACGCTGATCCCGAGGTCGCCCGCGATCCGTTCCAGCCGCAGGAACTCCCCGTGCCTGACCTGCCCGGACATGATCAGCTCGCGGACGTACGCCGCCACCTCGTCGCTGAGCTGCCGCCGCCTGCCGAGGGGCCGGTCGCCGGAACGGGCCACAGTCATCGTCTCCCCAGGGTTCGGCGTGCTCGACACATTATGGAGGGAGGCGGCTCCCGGTACGGCCGTGACCGGCGGGGCGCCCCTGCCGAACGCCCGGCTGCCATCGGCATCAAATCAAATATATGAAACACTCGGTCGCGCCGTCTGTGGGAGGAGAGCGCCCGTGTTCGAGCTGTCCGATGAGGAGCGCGCCATCGTCGAGGTCGTCGCGGACTTCGTCGACAGGGAGGTGCGGCCCGCCGCCCGCGAGCTGGAGCACGCCGACGCGTACCCCGAGCGGCTCATCGAGCGTATGAAGGAGCTCGGCGTGTACGGGCTGGCGGTGCCCGAGCCGTACGGCGAGTCCGGAGTGTCGAAGGCGTGCTACGCGATGGTCACCGAGGAGCTGGCCCGCGGGTGGATGTCGCTGGCGGGCGCGTTCGGCGGGCACACGGTGGTGTCGCACCTGCTCGCGGTGTTCGGCACCGAGGAGCAGAAGCGGCGCTACCTCCCCCGCATGGCGACCGGCGCGCTGCGCGCCACGATGGCGCTGACCGAGCCCGGCGGGGGCTCGGACCTCCAGGCGATCACGACGTCCGCGCGGCGCGAGGGCGACCGGTACGTGGTCGACGGCGCGAAGACGTGGATCTCCAACGCGCGCCGCTCGGGGCTGATCGCGCTGCTGTGCAAGACCGATCCGGACGCCTCGCCGCGCCACAAGGGCGTCAGCGTCCTGCTGGCGGAGCCGGGGCCCGGCCTCACCGTCTCCCGCGACCTGCCGAAGCTCGGCTACAAGGGCGTGGAGAGCTGCGAGCTGTCGTTCGACGGGTACGAGGCGCCGGCGTCCGCGCTGCTCGGCGGCGAGGAGGGCCGCGGGTTCGCGCAGATGATGCGGGGCCTGGAGGTCGGCCGCATCCAGGTCGCCGCGCGCGCCCTCGGCGTCGGCCGGGCCGCGCTGGAGGACTCGATCCGGTACGCGCAGGAGCGCGAGGCGTTCGGCAAGCCCATCTGGCGGCACCAGTCGGTCGGCAACTACCTCGCCGACATGGCGACCCGGCTGCGCGCGGCCCGGCTGCTCACCCTCGACGCCGCCGAACGGCTCGACGCCGGCGAGCGGTGCGACCTGGAGGCGGGCATGGCCAAGCTGTACGCGTCGGAGGCGGCGATGCAGACCGCCCTGGACGCCGTCCGCATCCACGGCGCGGCCGGGTACTCCACCGAGTTCGACATCGAGCGCTACTTCCGCGACGCGCCACTGATGATCGTCGGCGAGGGCACCAACGAGATCCAGCGGAACGTCATCGCCAGACAGCTCATCGAGCGCAACCGGATCTAGCCGCCGCCCGCCGCCCCCGCCACCCCGCCATCCCCACCCCGGACTGTGGGGGCTGCCCGATCGACCGGCCCGTCCCCCCGCGGCGACGATGGCGTCCATGCTGAAGCGAACCATCACCCTGTGCGGCGCGGGGGCCGCCGCGCTGGCGGTCGCGGCGTCGGCGGCGGCGGTCCCGACCGGCCCGGCGTCGGCGTCCGCCGACCGGGAGCGGCTGCAACGGGACACCGACGCGATCCGCGACGCGGGCACGACCGGTGTGCTGGCGGAGGTGAGCACGGGCGGCCGGACGCTGCGGGCCCGCAGCGGCGTCGCCGACCTGCGCACGCGCGGGCCCGTCCCCTGGGACGCCTACTACCGCGTCGGGAGCGACACCAAGACGTTCGTCGCGACCGTCGTCCTCCAGCTCGCCGCCGAGGGGCGGATCAGGCTCACCGACACGGTCGGGCACTGGCTGCCCGGCGTGGTGGCGGGCCACGGCAACGACGGATCGAAGATCACCGTCCGGGACCTGCTGCGGCAGACGAGCGGCGTCTACGACTACAGCGCCTACCTGCCGCAGGACCAGGACCACAGCCCCGAGTCGTACCGCAGGTACCGGTTCCGGTCGTACACGCCCGCGCGGCTCGTGGCGATGGCGATGCGGCACGCCCCGGTGTTCGAGCCGGGCGCACGGTGGGAGTACTCCAACACCAACTACATCCTCGCCGGGATGATCGTCGAGAAGGCGACCGGCAACCCCTGGGAGCACGAGGTGCACGAGCGGATCATCGCGCCGCTGGGCCTCGACCACACGATGATCTCGGGCACCTCGGCGTACGCGCCCCGGCCGCGCGCCACGTTCTACCAGCGGTTCGAGCCGGGCGGCCCGCTGGTGGACGTGTCGATCCAGGCCGACGGCTACGCGGACGGGGGCGTGATCAGCACCGGCGCCGACATGAACCGGTTCCACCGGGCGCTGCTCGGCGGGCGGCTGCTGCGCCCCGCGCAGCTCGCGGAGATGCGGCGGACCGTCCCGGCGCGGGACTGGCGGATCGTCTACAAGGACGCCGAGTACGGGCTCGGGCTCGCCAAGAGGCGGCTCGGGTGCGGGACGTGGGCGTGGTTCCACGGCGGGTCCATGGCGGGCGTGTCGAGCGTCAACTCGGTGTCGCCCGACGGGCGCACCGCCGTGCAGATCATGATCCCCACGACCCCGGCCACCACCGAGGACCGCCTCAAGCAGTTCAAGGCCGCGAACGCCCTGATGGACCACGTGCTCTGCTGAGCGCGTTCCACCCGGGTCAGGCGGGCGCCGTGCCGTCGCCGTCCTCCCCGGGGCGGATCCAGCCGAACGTGCGCTCGACGGCGCGGCGCCAGTTGTCGTACTCGGCGTCGCGCCGCCGGGTGTCCATCGCGGGGACCCAGCGGGCCGCGCGGTGCCAGTTGCGGCGCAGCCCCTCCAGGTCGGCCCAGTAGCCGACGGCGAGGCCGGCCGCGTACGCCGCGCCGAGCGAGACGGTCTCGACGACCATCGGCCGCTCGACCGGCACGTTCAGCACGTCGGCGACGATCTGCATGAGCAGGTTGTCGGAGGTCATCCCGCCGTCGGCCTTCAGCTCGCGCAGGCTGAGGCCCGAGTCGCGGTTCATCGCGTCCACGACCTCGCGGGTCTGCCAGCCGGTCGCCTCCAGCACGGCGCGGGCCAGGTGGTTCTTGGTGATGTAGGAGGTGAGGCCGACGATGATGCCGCGCGCCTCGCCGCGCCAGTGCGGCGCGAACAGGCCGGAGAACGCGGGCACGATGTAGCAGCCGCCGTTGTCGTCCACCGAGCGGGCGAGGGTCTCGATCTCGGGCGCGGTGCCGATCAGGCCGAGCCCGTCGCGGAACCACTGGACGAGCGCGCCGGTGACGGCGATGGAGCCCTCCAGCGCGTACACCGCGTCCTCGTCGCCGATCTTGTAGCCGACCGTGGTGAGCAGCCCGTTGCCGGACCGGACGGGCGTGGTGCCGGTGTTCATGAGCAGGAACGCGCCGGTGCCGTAGGTGCACTTGGTCTCGCCGGGCGCGAAGCAGGTCTGCCCGAACAGCGCGGCCTGCTGGTCGCCGAGCGCCGCGCCGATCCGCACGCCGGGGAACACCCGGCGCGCCGTCCCGTACGTCTCGGTGGACGAGCGGATCTCCGGCAGCATCGCGCGCGGGACATCGAAGAAGGACAGCAGGCCGTCGTCCCACGCGAGCGTCCGCAGGTCCATGAGCAGCGTGCGGCTGGCGTTGGTGACGTCGGTGACGTGGACGCCGCCGTCCGGGCCGCCGCTGAGGTTCCAGATCAGCCAGCTCTCCATCGTGCCGAACAGCACCTCGCCGCGTTCGGCGCGCTCGCGCAGGCCGGGCGTGTGGTCGAGGGTCCAGCGGATGCGCGGAGCGGAGAAGTAGGTGGCGAGCGGCAGGCCGCTGCGCTCCGGCACGATCGAGGCGCCCGGCCCCCGGCCGAGCTCGTCGACCAGGGCGCTCGTCCGGGTGTCCTGCCAGACGATGGCGCGGCCGATCGGGACGCCGGTGATGCGGTCCCACAGCACGGTCGTCTCGCGCTGGTTGGCGATGCCGACGGCTGCGACCTGCCTGGCGGTGACGCCCGCCTGGGCGAGCGCCTCAGGGGCGATGCGCTCCAGGTTGCGCCAGATCTCCACGGGGTCGTGCTCGACCCAGCCGGGGCGCGGGAAGTGCTGGCGGTGCTCGCGCTGCGCGACCGACACGAGCCGTCCGCCGTGGTCGAACAGGATGCAGCGGGTGGAGGTGGTGCCCTGGTCGATGGACATCACGTAGCGTTCGGTCACGGCGTGCCCTCCCCGCGCCGGCCCCGTCCGCCGGGGCGGGCCTCACCAGCGCGTTCCACCGAGGTCCCTGGAGACGGCCCGGGCCGCGTCGCGCACGTACGCGACGAGGGCGGGGACGGGCACGCGGCGGGCGTCGCAGACGCGCTCGACCGCGCCGGAGACGCCGATGGCGCCGACGACGAGGCCGCCGTGCCCGCGGATCGGCGCGGCGACGGCGGCCTCCCCGATGGACAGCTCCTCGACCTCGGAGGCCCAGCCGTTGTCGCGGACCCGGGCGAGCGCGCGGCCGAGCTCCTTGTGGTCGGTGACGGTGCGGCGGCAGTACGGTTCCAGGACGGCGTCGCGGACGGACGCGGCGGCGTGCGCGTCGTGGGCGAGCAGCACCTTGCCGAGCGCGGTGGCGTGCAGCGGCAGCAGCGTGCCGACGTCCATGGCCTGGAGCGAGTCGTCCGGCCGGAACACGTGGTGGACGACCAGCACCCGGCCGTCCAGCAGCGTGCCGATGCGGACCGCCTCGCCGCTGCGCGACGCGAGCGCGTCGGCCCAGTTGATCGCGCGGGAGCGCAGCTCGTTGACGTCGAGGTAGCTCGTGCCGAGGTGCAGCAGGGCCGCGCCGAGCTGGTACTTGCCGGTGGCCTCGTCGCGCTCGACGAACCCGACGAGCTCCAGGGTGCGCAGGATGCCGTGGGCGGTGCCGCGGGCGAGGCCGAGCGAGCCCGCGATCTCGCCCGCGCCGAGGCGGCCCGGGCTCGCGGCGAGCAGCCGAAGGATCGCGGCCGCCCGCTCGATCGACTGTACGGGTCCCGGCATGGACCCGATGGTAGGCCGATGAACGCGCTGCCGACAATGTCGGCGCCCGTCGCCATCGCCCACCACGGTGCCCCGAACTGGCGCAATCGTGTGATCTGGTGCACAGGGTGGAGGGTAACGGCCGTCCGGCGGCGGGGAAAGTGCCGACATTGTCGGCACCTGCCCGTTGTCCGCCCGCGCGTGGCCGCCTAGCGTCCGAGCCCCACCCCCTGTCGAGGAGTGCCCATGAGCAGACCGACGAGGTTCCCGCCGCTGGCGGGCGAGATGGCCGCCGAGTTCGCCGGAACGATGATCATCATCCTGTTCGGGGTGGGCGTCGTCGCCCAGGTGAACGCCGCGGGGATCGGCGACCACGACAGCATCACCTGGGCCTGGGGCCTCGGCGTCACCCTCGGCGCGTACACCGCGATGCGGGTCAGCGGCGCCCACCTCAACCCGGCCATCACGCTCGCGTTCGCGGTGTTCCGGGACTTCTCCTGGCGCAAGGCCGGGCCCTACATCGCGGCGCAGACCGCCGGGGCGTTCGTCGGCGCGCTGATCGTCCGGTGGAACTACAGCGAGGCGCTCGCCAAGTTCGACCCCGGGCACACGCTGAAGTCGCAGGGCGTGTTCTCGACGCTGCCGGGCAACGGCACGCTGCCCGTCAGCTCGTGGGGCGCGCTGCGCGACCAGGTCATCGGCACCGCGATCCTGCTGTTCCTGATCCTGGTCCTCACCGACGTGCGCAACAACGGCCCGCTGTCCAACCTCGCCCCGCTGCTGATCGGCCTCGTCGTCGTCGCGATCGGGATGGCGTGGGGCAGCGACGCCGGCTACGCGATCAACCCGGCGCGCGACTTCGGGCCGCGGCTCGCGCAGTTCATCACCGGGTACGACGGCGCGTGGCGGGACCAGTACGGCGACCTGTACTTCTGGGTGCCGATCGTCGGGCCCGTCATCGGCGCGATCGTCGGCACCGGCCTCTACAAGGCCATGATCGGGCGGTTCCTGCCCGACGGCGAGGAGCACGGCCCGGTCGCGTCGACCGAGCCGGAGCTCGAGAAGGCCTGACCCGTTCCGCCGGGGCCGGAGCCGCGGGCGCCGGACCACCCCCACCCCTCTCCAGGAGACTTCGCACATGGCCGACTTCGTCGGAGCGCTCGACCAGGGCACGACCAGCACCCGTTTCATGGTGTTCGACCACGGCGGGAACGAGATCGCCCGCCACCAGCTCGAACACCAGCAGATCCTGCCCCAGGCCGGATGGGTCGAGCACAATCCCACCGAGATCTGGGAACGCACCCGCGCGGTCATCCAGTCCACCCTCACCAAAGCCAACCTCACCCACACCGACCTGGCCGCGCTGGGCATCACCAACCAGCGCGAGACCACCGTGGTGTGGAACCCGAAGACCGGCCGCCCCTACTACAACGCGATCGTGTGGCAGGACACCCGCACCGACCGCATCGCCTCCGCGCTGGACCGCGACGGCCGCGGCGACACCATCCGGCACCGGGCCGGCCTCCCGCCCGCCACCTACTTCTCCGGCGGCAAGATCCAATGGATCCTGGAGAACGTCGACGGCGTCCGCGAGGCCGCCGAGAACGGCGAGGCGATCTTCGGAACGACCGACACCTGGGTGCTGTGGAACCTCACCGGCGGCCCCGACGGCGGCGTGCACGTCACCGACCCCACCAACGCCTCCCGCACCATGCTGATGGACCTGGAGACCCTCGACTGGGACGACGAACTCCTGTCGTTCTTCGGCATCCCCCGCGCCATGCTCCCGGCCATCAAGCCGTCCTCCGCCCCCGGCGGCTACGGCGTCACGCGCGCCGACGGACCGCTGGGCGGCGAGGTCCCCCTCACCGCCGCGCTCGGCGACCAGCAGGCCGCCACGGTCGGGCAGGTGTGCTTCGCGCCGGGCGAGGCCAAGAACACCTACGGCACCGGCAACTTCCTGCTCCTCAACACCGGCGAAGAACTCGTCCGCTCCAAGAACGGACTGCTCACCACCGTCTGCTACCAGTTCGCCGACGACAAACCCGTCTACGCCCTGGAAGGCTCCATCGCCGTCACCGGCTCGGCCGTGCAGTGGCTGCGCGACCAGCTCGGCATCATCTCCGGCGCCGCCCAAAGCGAATCCCTCGCCGCACAAGTAGAAGACAACGGCGGCGTCTACTTCGTCCCCGCGTTCTCCGGACTGTTCGCCCCCTACTGGCGCTCCGACGCCCGCGGCGCCATCGTCGGGCTCTCGCGCTACAACACCAACGCGCATCTGGCCCGCGCCACCCTGGAATCCATCTGCTACCAGAGCCGCGACGTCGTCGAGGCCATGCGCGAGGACTCCGGCGTCTCCCTGGACGTGCTCAAGGTCGACGGCGGCGTCACCGCCAACGAACTGTGCATGCAGATGCAAGCCGACATCCTCGGCGTCCCCGTCTCCCGCCCCGTCGTCGCCGAAACCACCGCCCTCGGCGCCGCCTACGCCGCCGGCCTCGCCGTCGGCTTCTGGAACGACACCGACGAACTACGCCAGAACTGGAACGAGGACAAGCAGTGGACCCCCGCGTGGGACGGCGACCAGCGCGAGACGGGCTACGCGGCCTGGAAAAAGGCCGTCAACCGGACACTCGACTGGGTCGACGTCGGCTGACGACGGCACCCGTAGAACACAGGAGCGAGCAGTGACATCCCTAGCCCTGACACCGCAGTACCGCGAGGCGACCCTGCGCGACCTCGCGGAGAACGAGTTCGACGTCCTGGTGGTCGGCGGCGGCATCGTCGGCGCGGGCACCGCGCTCGACGCGGTCGCGCGGGGCCTGTCGGTCGCCCTCGTGGAGGCCCGCGACTGGGCCGCCGGCACGTCGAGCCGGTCGAGCAAGCTGATCCACGGCGGCCTGCGCTACCTCGAGCAGCGGGACTTCGGGCTCGTCCGGGAGGCGCTGCGCGAGCGGAGCCTGCTGCTCGGCAGCCTGGCCCCGCACCTGGTGCGGCCGGTCCGGTTCCTGTACCCGCTGCGGCACCGGGCCTGGGAGCGGGCGTACGTCAGCGCGGGCGTCACCCTGTACGACACGATGGGCGGCGCCCGCGCGC
The DNA here is from genome assembly GCF_009793335.1 of Actinomadura sp. J1-007. GTDB lineage: Bacteria > Actinomycetota > Actinomycetes > Streptosporangiales > Streptosporangiaceae > Spirillospora > Spirillospora yumaensis. The sequence continues at coordinate 664,446 of NZ_WING01000003.1, forward strand.
TGCCCCGGCACCGGCAGCTCACCCGGCGGGGCGCGCTGCGCGAGGCCCCGGCGCTGCGGCCGGACTCGCTGGTCGGGGCGGTGCAGTACTACGACGCGCAGGTGGACGACGCGCGCTACACGATGACGGTGGCGCGGACGGCCGCGCTGTACGGGGCGCGCGTCGCGACCCGCGCCGAGGTGACCGGGTTCCTGCGCGAGGGCGAGCGGGTGACCGGCGCGCACGTGCTCGACCTGGAGAGCGGCCGGGAGATCGCGGTCCGGGCCCGGCGCGTGGTGAACGCGACGGGCGTGTGGACCGACGGCTCGCAGGCGATGACCGGGGCCCGCGCGCCGTTCACCGTGCGGGCGTCCAAGGGCGTGCACCTGGTGGTGCCGCGCGACCGGATCCGGATGGACACGGGCCTGATCACCCGTACCGACCGGAGCGTCCTGCTGATCATCCCGTGGGGCCGGCACTGGGTCATCGGGACCACCGACACGCCGTGGGCGCAGGGCCCGGACGAGCCGCTCGCCGACGACGCCGACGTGGACTTCCTGCTGGAGCAGGCGAACGCGCACCTGCGGATCCCGCTGACCAGGGACGACATCGAGGGCGTGTACGCGGGCCTGCGGCCCCTGCTGTCGGGCGAGTCGGACGACACCGCGCGCCTGTCCCGCGAGCACGCGGTCGCCGAGCCGGTGCCGGGCCTGGTGGTGGTCACCGGCGGGAAGTTCACCACCTACCGGGTGATGGCGCGGGACGCGGTGGACGCGGTCGCGCGCGGGCTGGAGGAGCCGGTGCCCGCCTCCCCCACCGACCGGCTGCCGCTCATGGGCGCGGTCGGGTTCGAGGTGCTGTGGAACGAGCGGCGGCGGCTCGCGGCCCGTTCCGGGCTGCACGTGGCGCGCGTCGAGCACCTGCTCCAGCGGTACGGCGCGTGCGTGCACGAGGTGCTCGACCTCGTGGCCGCCGACCCGGCCCTCGGCGAGCCGGTCCCGGGCACGTCGGACTACCTGCGCGCCGAGGCGGTGTACGCGGTCACGCACGAGGGCGCGCTGCACCTGGAGGACGTGCTGGCGCGGCGGACCCGGATCTCGTTCGAGGAGCGCGACGGCGGGCTCGCGGCGGCGGGCCACGTCGCCCGGCTGATCGCGCCGTTCCTGCGGTGGGACGAGGACCGGACGGCGGCGGAGACCGAGCGCTACGTGCTCCAGGTCCGCAGCGAGCGGCAGGGCGCGGACGCTCCCGCGGAGGCGGAGGGCGCGCCGCTGCCGGCCGCGTCCTGAGGTCCGGCGCGCGAATTCATCTCGCCGTCATGTCGGGGACACCCGGATCGGGGGTGGCCGGTGCCAGGTTGACGCCGTGTCCACCAGCATCGACGCGACCGTCTCCGAGGGCGAGGACGAGCCCGGCGGCGCGGCGCCCCCGCCGCCGGGGCGGCGCGCCGTCCCGCCCTGGCTGATCCCCGCCGTCCTCGCCGCGGCCTGGGCGGCGGTGCTGCTCGCCCATCTGCGCGCGCCCGTCCCGTCCGACCAGCTCAACTACATGCTGGCGGCGGAACGGTTCCCGCACCGGGTCGAGCCGACGACCGAGATGCATCAGATGACCCGGTTCGGGCTGATCGTTCCGGCGCGGCTGGCGATCGCGGTGTTCGGCCACTCGCAGGCCGCGTACGCGACGGTCCCGGTCCTCGCGACGCTGGCGCTGCTCGCGGGCACGTACGCGCTCGGGACGCTGCTGTTCGCGCGGACTGTCGGCGCGGCGGGCGCGCTGCTCGTCGTCGCGGCGACGCCGGTGTTCACCGACTCGACCGACCTGCTGCCCGACATCCTCGCGGTGGGCCTGTTCACGTCCGCGCTCGCGCTGGCGGTGGCGCTGCGGCGGCGGCCGGGCCCGCCGGGCGTCCCGGTGCTGCTCCTGCTGGGCGCTCTGCTCGGCTGGTCGTACCTGGCCCGCGAGTTCATCGTCTTCCTCTGGCCGGTCGTCCCGGCGCTGCTGTACCGGCGGGTCGGATGGCGGGGCCTGGCCTGGGCCGCGGTCCCGGTCGCCGTGCTGTTCGCCGCCGAGACGCTGCTGTGCTGGCGGCTGTACGGCGATCCGCTCGCCCGGCTGCTCGCGGTCAGCGGGCACGGGCAGCGGCCCTCGACGCCCGCCGTCGCGGCGAGCTACCGCGACAAGCCCCGGATGACGTACGTGATGCGGCTGCCCGACACGCTCGGCACGTACCCGGAGGGCAGGGTGCTCGTCGGGCTGCTCGTGCTGACCGTGGCCGGGGCGGCGCTGCGGGTGCGCCGGGTCACGCTGCTGTTCGCCACGTGCGCGCTGCTGTGGGTGCCGCTCACCCTGCTCGGCGGCGTGATCGACCCGGCGGCGCCGAAGCTGCGGCTCCAGCTCATCCGCTACTGGTTCCCGGTCTTCCCGGGCTTCGTGCTCGGCGGGCTCGGCCTGCTGTGGCTCGCCGCGGCGAGGCTGCCGGGGCGCGGACGGCTGCGCGCCGCGCTGCCCGCCGCCGTCGTCGTGGCGGTCGCCGCCGTCGGCGTGGGCACCGCCGCGCGGTCGTGGTGGGGCGCGCCGTCCACCCGGCTCGGCGGCGCCACCCAGATGGAGGACGTGCGCTCCTGGATGCGCGCCGAGGGCGCACCGGACCGGCGGCTCTGGTCGGACCCGCACACCCGCAAGGTCCTCACCGTCTACCGCGAGGGCGCGTGGGGCGGCGCGCCGTGGCCCGGCCGCCTGCTCGCGGCCCGGCCGGGCGGCGACCGGCCCGCGCCGGGCGACCTGGTCCTGCTGTACGACACCGAGCGCGGCCGGGTCTGCCCGCTGTGCCGCGCGTCCGCCCGGGCGGCGTGGGGCGACCCCGTACGGCCCGGACCCGGCTGGCGCGAGCTGCACGCGACCCGCGACGGTGTGGCCCGCCTCTACAGGGTCGGCTGAGAAGCGGCGCGGCCGGGCCCGCGCCCGCGCAGGTCAGGCGAAGGTCGCGGTCATGGCCGTGGCGCCGGGGGCCTCGATCGCGAGGGTGCCGTCGTCCGCGGAGCCGGTCGCGGTGAACGGCTGCCGGGCGTACACGGGCCGGCGAGCGCGGAACGACAGGCTCGCCACCGTGCGCCCGGCGCGGCGGGGCAGTTCCAGGCAGAGCATCGCGAGCAGCGGCCCGTGCACGACGAGGCCGCCGTGCCCCTCGACCTCCGTCGCGTACGCCTCGTCGTAGTGGATGCGGTGCGCGTTGTAGGTGAGGGCGCTGAACCGGAACAGCAGCACCGGGTCCGCGACCATCGGCAGCGTCCACGGCGCCCGTACCTCAGGGGTCTCGAACGACACCTCCGGCGGGCGCGCGGCCTTGGCCCCGCTCCGGTACACCAGGTCCTGCTCCTCCACCGCGATCTCCGCGCCGTCCCGCAGGAACGTGTGCCGGACGGTGACGAAGAGCATCTCGCCGCTGCGGCCGTTCTTGACGGCCGTGGACGCCAGCTCGGCCCGGCGGGTGACGGTGTCGCCGTACCGGATCGGGTCGCGGACGGTGAACCGGCCGCCCGCGAACATGCGGCTGCGGTCGGGGATCGGCGGCAGGAACCGGCCTTCCAGCGGATGCCCGTCCGGTCCGAGCTCGCGCTGCGCGGGACGTTCGAGGAAGTGGAGCCACTGCCACAGCGGCGGCAGCTCCCCGGCCGGAGCCTCGGCGTCGAGGACTCCGGCGAGCGCGGCGGACGGCCCGGGGCCGATGGTCTCGGTGACCTCCTCGGGTTCGGGCGCCCAGCCCGAGACGTCGATGCCGCCGGTCACGCGATCACCCCCTTCTCCAGCAGCGCCTCGGCGTCGAGGCCGAGCGCGGCGAACACCTCCGCGCTGTGCTCCCCCAGCGTGGGCGCCGCCGCGTGCGTGCGCGCGCCGGTGTCGAGCGGCGACGCGGGCGCGCGCAGCCGCCCGACGCCGGGCTGGTCGATCTCGCCCATGAGCGGGCTCGCCGCGAGGTCGATCTCGGAGAAGCGCGTGTAACGGGACCACAGGACGGACGTGCCCGCGAACGCCTCCTCGACCTCCGGCAGGCCGCGCGCCCCGAACCACGGCTCCAGCAGCGACGCCAGCACCTCGCGGTGGCGGTAGCGGTCGCCGTCCACGGCGAAGTCGGCGCCGAGGAGGCGTTCCAGCTCGGCGACGGTCCCGGTGAGGCCCGCCGCCCCGCACAGGTCCGCGAAGTGCCGCCCGGTCAGCGCGACGACCATGACGCGCTCGCCGTCCGCGAGGGCGAAGTCGCGGCCGAACCCGCCGAACAGGTGGTTGCCGACGCGCGGCCGTTCGCCGCCGAGCTGCGCCTCGGCGAGGAACCCGAGGTTGCCCGCGGTCGCGAGCGCCACGTCGTACAGCGGCAGCCTGATCCGGGCGCCCTCGCCCGTGCGGGACCGGCGGCGCTCGGCCGCGAGCAGCCCGACGGCGGCGTACAGGCCGCACGCCACGTCCCACGCGGGCAGGACGTGGCCGACCGGGCCGCCGTGCTCGGGCGGCCCGGTGACCAGCGGGAACCCGATCTCGGCGTTCACGGTGTAGTCCACGGCGGGCGAGCCGTCGGGACGGCCCTCGATCTGGAGGTGGATCAGGTCGGGCCGCGCCCGTGCGAGCGCCTCGTACGCCAGCCAGCCGCGCCCGACCGCGTTGGTCAGCACGATCCCGGCGTCGGCCGCGAGGCGGGTGACCGCGTCGCGGCCCTCGGGCGAGCGGAAGTCGGCGGTGACCGACCGCTTGCCCTTGTTCATGCCCGTCCACATCAGGCTCGCGCCGGACGGCGCGAGCGGCCAGCGCCCGAGGTCGGCGGACCCGCCGACCGGATCGACGCGGACGACGTCCGCGCCGAGCTGGGCGAGGGTCATGCCGCCGAGCGGCGCGGCGACGAAGCTGGAGATCTCCACGACCCGCAGGCCCTCCAGCAGGCCCTCCCCGCCGACCGCTACCGCCTCGGGCATGGAGACCGCCTCTCATATATTTTGTATGAGTATGCCCTAGGCGGCCCGCGCGCTCACACCGCGGGGCCGGGGTCGCTCTGGCTCGGGCGGCCGTCCTCCAGGTGCCCGGCGTACCGGCGCAGGAACGCGCCGCTCCCCCGTTCGGCCACCGAGATGTCGTACCAGCCGGAGGCGGGCCGCACGCCGAAGGTGAACTCCGCCGAGGCGCCGGGCCGGAGCCTGCGGGTCCGCCGCCCGCCCTTCGCGTACGCGTCCCACGCCTCGACCTCCCGGACGGCCGTCCCGGCGTTGCGGACGGTGACGCGGATCCGGTCGCGCCCCTTCTCCGCGACCTCGGCGCGCAGCCCGTCCGAGCCGCCCTTGAACTCGGCGAGGCTCCCGTTCGGCCCGTAGACGGCGAGGTGGTGGCCGCCGCCCTTGCGGTCCCAGTGGTCGCCGAGGCTGTCGTTCGCCGAGACGGCGTAGCGGCGCGGCGCGGACGACGGCTCGTTGCGGTCGTAGACGTAGAACCAGGCGCCCGCCTCGCCGCGGTTGCGCAGCGTGAGCCGCAGCCGGTCGGTCCCGTCGCCGCGCCTCGGGTCCTCGTTCACCAGGAACCGGTACGGCAGCGGCCTCGCCCGGCGGGTGCCGGGCTCCTGCCGCGGCATGGCCTGCGGCAGGTCCACGTGGTACGGGCGCCCGGCGGACGCGATCGGCTTCGGCACCTCGAACGACACGGGCCGGGTGTCGGCGCGCCCGCCGAAGTCCAGCGCCGAGGTGAGGTCGCCGCAGATCGACCGGCGCCACGCGCTGATGTTGGGCTCGTGGACGCCGAAGCGCTCCTCCAGGAACCGCAGCACGGACGTGTGGTCGAACGTCTCCGAGCAGACCCATCCGCCGCGCGACCAGGGCGAGATGACCAGCAGCGGGACGCGCGGGCCGAGCCCGAGCGGCTGGAGCCCGCCGGGGTCCGCGCCGGGCACCAGCGGGCCCATCTCCTCGGGATGCTTGTCGAGGTCGAGGAGCTCGTCCGCCAGGCTGCGCGCGATCCCGCGCGACACCATGCCCTGCTTGCCCGGCTCGCTCGTCAGCGGCGGCATCGGCGGGACGACGTGGTCGAACAGCCCGTCGTTCTCGTCGTAGTTGACGATGAGGACGGTCTTCGCCCACACCTCGGGGTCGGAGGTGAGGGCCTCCAGGACGAGGTTGATGTAGTACGCGCCGTCGGTCGGCGAGGCACTCGGGTGCTCGGAGTACTTGTAGGGCGGGACGACCCAGCTCACCTGCGGCAGCGTCCCCTTCTGGACGTCGGCCCGCAGTTCCTTGAGCGTGTGCGTCGAGGCGCCCTTGTCGGGCAGGGCGCCCGTCGCGCCCTCGGCCCGCTGGTACTTGCGGAAGAACTCCAGCGAGTTGTCGGTGTAGTTGTCGGTCGGGGTGCCGGGGATGCCCGAGCCCCCCTGGTAGACCTTCCAGCTCACCTTGGCGGCTTCGAGCCGTTCGGGGTAGGTCGTCCAGGTGTAGCCGTTGGTGCCGTTGCGCTCGCCGAGTCCCGGGCCGTTCGGCTTGGTCCCGAGGACGTTGCGGGTGTCGACCGTGCCGGTCCACAGCATGATCCGGTTGGGGGCGGTGTCGGCGTGCACCGAGCAGAAGTAGGAGTCGCAGACCGTGAACGCCTCGGCCAGCGCGAAGTGGTAGGCGAGGTCCCGCCGCTCCAGGTAGCCCATGGTGAACACGTCCTGCTTCTGGTTCACCCACTGGTCGTGGCGGCCCTGGTTCCAGGCCAGGTGGCCGCTGCTCCAGCCGTGGTCGGTCCCGGCGATGTACTCGGTGGTGTCGCGCGGGTCGATGTAGAACGGCAGCACCTCGCGGACGTCGTCCGGCAGGCCCCGGCTCTGGTAGCGGGACGTGCGCGTGGACGCGGCGGGCTGGTGCCAGACGGGCTTGCCGTTCGGCAGCAGCGCGGGGCGCGGGTCGCCGAAGCCCCGCACCCCGCGCAGCGTGCCGAAGTAGTGGTCGAACGAGCGGTTCTCCTGCATCAGGATCACGACGTGCTCGACGTCCCTGATGGACCGCGTCCGCGACGCGGCGGGCACCGCGAGGGCCCTCGCGATCGCGGGCGGGAACGCGGCGGCACCGGCCGCGGCTGCGGCGGTCGCGCCGCCTGCTTGCAGGAAACGGCGCCGATCGAGCGTGGCCATGCGGAACGACCTTTCAATGATCCAGAACTGATCCGGTGGCACTGTGCCGGAGCAGGGGCGATCGTGAATGGACCGTTCGCGGCGTCCCGCTGAACTATGAGAAAAGTTCAGGTCTTCGCCGCGGCCGGGGGACGGCCCGCGGCCGGGGCACGGCTCAGAGCCGCTCGATGATCGTGACGTTGGCCTGGCCGCCGCCCTCGCACATGGTCTGGAGGCCGTACCGGCCGCCGGTGCGCTCCAGCTCGTGCAGCAGCGTGGTCATCAGCCGGGCGCCGGTCGCGCCGAGCGGGTGGCCGAGCGCGATCGCGCCGCCGTTCGGGTTGACGCGCTCGGGTCGGCGCCGGTCTCCTTCAGCCACGACAGCACGACGGACGCGAACGCCTCGTTGATCTCGACGGCGTCGAAGTCGCCGATCGTCATGCCGGACTTCTTCAGCGCGTACGCGGTGGCGGGGATCGGCGCGGACAGCATCCGGATCGGGTCCTCGCCGCGCGCCGAGATGTGGTGGATGCGCGCGCGGGGCGTGAGCCCGTGGTCCTTGACCGCCCGCTCGGACGCGATGAGCAGCGCGGCGGCGGAGTCGGAGATCTGCGACGACACCGCGGCGGTGAGGCGGCCCCCCTCCACCAGGGTCTTCAGGCCCGCCATCTTCTCCGGCGTGGTGTCGCGGCGCGGCCCCTCGTCGGTGGTGACGTCGCCGAACGGGACGATCTCGCGCTCGAAGCGGCCCTCGTCGATCGCGCGGATGGCCCGCCGGTGCGACTGGTACGACCACGCCTCCATGTCCTCGCGGGACAGGTCCCAGTCGCGGGCGATCATCTCGGCGCCGGCGAACTGCGTGACCTCGCCGTCGCCGTACCGCTTCACCCAGCCCTCGGACCCGACGAACGGGCCCCGGTCGAACCCGAGCGGCTCGGCCGCCGTCATCGCGTACGCGATCGGGATCTGCGACATGTTCTGCACGCCGCCCGCCACGACCAGATCGGACGTGCCGGACAGCACGGCCTGCGCGGCGAAGTGCACGGCCTGCTGGGACGAGCCGCACTGCCGGTCGACCGTGACGCCGGGGACCTCCTCGGGCAGCCCGGCGGCGAGCCAGCAGGTGCGGGCGATGTCGCCGGCCTGCGGGCCGACGTTGTCGACGCAGCCGAACACCACGTCCTCCACCGCCGCGGGGTCGGCGGGCGACCGGCCCATCAGCGCGGACAGCACGTGCGCGCCCATGTCGGCGGGGTGCGCGGACGCGAACCCGCCGCCGCGCCGCCCGACCGGGAGGCGGACGGCGTCGACGATGTAAGCCTCGGCCATTTCGGGGTTCTCCTTCGTACGAGTTGCGGCGGGCGGGCCCCGGGGCCGGGGGATGTCCCGGCGCCCTACCCCGCCTGGATCCCTTCCAGGACCATGGCGAGGTACTGCTTGGCGATGTCGTCGGCGGACAGCCGCCCGCCCCGCTGGTACCAGTTCGCCGCGACCCACACGGTGTCGCGGATGAACCGGTAGATGAGGGTCGGGTCGAGGTCGGCGCGGAACGCGCCCTCCGACGCGCCCCGCGCGAGCAGCGCGGTCCACATCTCCTCGAACCGGCGCTGCGAGTCGAGCAGGTAGTGGAAGCGCTCGCTCGTCGCGAGGTGCTTGGACTCGTTCTGGTAGAGCACGACGGCGGGCCGGTGCCGGTCGATCGAGCGGAACGACTCGACGATGAGGGCCTCCAGGGTCTCCCGCGCGCCGAGCCCGGCGGCGAGCACTCGGTCGTAGCCGGCCCACATGTCGTCGAGGAACGTCGACAGGATCTCGTCGGCCATCGACTCCTTGGAGTCGAAGTGGTAGTAGAGGCTGCCGCCGAGGATCCCGGCGGCGTCGGCCACCTTCCGGACCGTGGTGGCGGCGTACCCCTGGGAGGCGAACACCTCCGCGGCGGTGGCGAGCAGCTCGGCCCGCCGCACCGCGCGGGCGGCGGCGGTGCCTTCGGCGTCGCGCCGTCGTGGACTCATCTGATCAGGCTCTCTGGGAGGACACGGAGACGACCTCGCCGGTCATGTACGAGGAGTAGTCGCTGGCCAGGAAGACGATAACGTTGGCCACCTCCCACGGCTCGGCGTAGCGGCCGAACGCCTCGCGGCGCGTCAGCTCGTCCAGCAGCTCCTCCGAGGTCACCTTGACCAGGTGCGGGTGCATGGCCAGCGACGGCGAGACGGCGTTGATCCGCACGCCGTGGTCGGCGGCCTCCAGCGCGGCGCAGCGGGTGAGGGCCATCACCCCGGCCTTCGCGGCGGCGTAGTGCGACTGGCCCTTCTGCGCCCGCCAGCCGATCACCGAGGCGTTGTTGACGATCACGCCCGCGCCCTGGTCCCGCATGATCCGCAGCGCGGCGCGGGTGCAGCGCATCGTGCCGTTCAGCGTGATGTCGATGACGCGGTCCCACTGCTCGTCGGCCATGTCGACCAGGTCGGCGGTGCCGCCGAGGCCGGCGTTGTTGACCGCGACGTCGATCCGGCCGAACCGCTCGACCGCGAGGCCGTACAGGGCCCGCACGCCGTCCTCGTCGGTGACGTCGCACGGCAGGGCCGCGACCCGTTCGGCGCCGAACTCCTTCTCCAGCGCCCGCGCCGACTCGCGCAGCCGCCGTTCGTGCGCGTCCGAGACGAGGACGCTGGCGCCCTCCTCCAGGCAGCGGCGCGCGGTCGCGCCGCCGATCCCGGCCCCGGCCGCGGCGGTGATCACCACGGACCGGCCGTCGAGCAGCCCGTGGCCGGGCACGTAGCTGGGCGGGGTCATCGGCGCGCCTCCCTGTTCATCGGACGTGCTCCCTGCTGTCGGACGCGGCGCCGGACGCGGCCCGCCGCTCCCGGCGGCGGCGTCCCGTTCACGGGCGCGGCTCGCGCGGGAGGCCGAGGACGCGTTCGGCGATGATGTTGCGCTGGATCTCGTTCGACCCGGCGTAGATGGTGTCGGAGCGCGAGAACAGGAACAGCCGCTGCCAGTCGTTCAGGTCGTACGGCTCGCCGTCGGCGACCATCCCGGCGGCGCCGAGGACGTCCATGGCGAGCTCGCCGAGGTCGCGGTGCCACTGCCCCCACACGAGCTTGGAGATGGACGACTCGGGGCCGGGCGCTCCCGCGGCGACGCCCGCCATCGTGCGCGCGGCGTTCAGCCGCATGATCTCCAGGCCCATCCAGGCGCGGGTGAGGCGGTCGCGCAGCAGCGGGTCCTCGATCGCGCCGGTCCGGCGCGCGAGCTCGACGACGCCCTCCAGCTCGCGGCGGAACCCGACCTGCTGGCCGAGCGTCGCGACGCCGCGCTCGAACCCGAGTGTGGCCATCGCGATCCTCCAGCCGTCGCCCGGCGCGCCGACGATGTGCGCGGCGTCGGTCCGGGCGCCGTCGAAGAAGACCTCGTTGAACTCCGAGGTGCCCGTGAGCTGGACGATCGGGCGGACGTCCACGCCGTCCTGCCGCATCGGGACGAGCAGGTACGACAGGCCGTGGTGGCGGGACGAGCCGGGCTCGGTGCGGCACACGGCGAAGCACCAGTCGGACTCGACCGCGAGGGAGGTCCACACCTTCTGCCCGTCGATCCGCCAGCCGCCGTCCTCCAGGACGGCGCGGGTCTGCACGTTGGCGAGGTCGGATCCGGCGCCGGGCTCGGAGTAGCCCTGGCACCACAGCTCCTCGACCGCGACGATCGGCGGCAGGAAGCGGGCCTTCTGCGCGTCCGTGCCGAACGCGATGATCGTCGGGCCGAGCAGGTTCTCGCCGATGTGGTTGACCCGCGCGGGCGCGTCGGCGAGCGCGTACTCCTCGTGGAAGATGACCTGCTGCGCGATGCTCGCGCCCCGGCCGCCGTGCTCCTTCGGCCAGCCGACGCACGTCCACCCGGCGGCGGCCATGCGCCGCTCCCAGGCGAGCCGTTCCTCGAACGCCTCGTGCTCCCGGCCCGGCCCGCCGAGCCCGCGCGCGTGCGCGAAGTCGCCCGACAGGTTGGATTCGAGCCAGTCGCGGACCTCGGCCCGGAAGGCCGCGTCCTCGGGGGTCTCGTTCTGCTTCACCCCGCAGACTCTACCAAACAGTTGTTAGAAAGAATCGTGCCGCGGCCTAGGATCGTCCCGTGGGCAATCCTGGCGGGGCGGGGCTCGACCTCCTGCTCGGCGTCGAGCGCGGGCGCGGCGGCGTCGGGCGCTCGCTGGAGGCGGCGCTGCGCGACGCGGTGCGCTCCGGGCGGCTGCCCGCGGGGACGCCGCTGCCCGGCACCCGCACCCTGGCCGCCGACCTCGGGATCTCGCGGGGGACGGTCGTCCAGGCGTACACCCAGCTCGTCGCCGAGGGCTGGCTGGTCGGCACGCCCGGTTCCGGCACGCGCGTGTCCGCCGCGCCGACGGTCGGCGGCGGCGACGAGCCCCGCCGCGACGCCGCCGGGGAACGCCCCCCGGACCTGGTCGACCTGCGGCCCGGCCGCCCCGATCTCACCTCGTTCCCCCGTACGGCGTGGGTCGCGGCCGTGCGCCGGGCCCTCGCGGCGGCGGGGCCCGAGGTGTGGGACTACCCGCCGCCCCTCGGCCTGCCCGCGGTCCGCGAGGCGATCGCGGAGTACGTCGCGCGGGCCCGGGGCGTCCGGGCCGACCCGCGCGGCGTGGCCGTCGTCGGCGGCGGCTTCGCGGGCGGGCTCGCGCTGCTCGCGCGGGCGCTGCGGACGCTCGGCGTCCGGGAGGTGGCGACCGAGGACCCCGGCCTCGGCCGCCACCGGGAGCTGCTGCGCGCGGCGGGCATGGCGACGGTCCCGCTGCCGGTGGACGCCGGCGGGGCGGACCCGGGCGGGCTGACCGCCGGCACCGGCGCGGCCCTGCTCACCCCGGCCCACCAGCATCCGATGGGCGTCGTGCTGGCGCCGGAGCGCCGGGCGGCCTTCGCCGGGTGGGCGCGGCGGCGCGGCGCGTACCTGATCGAGGACGACTACGACGGCGAGTTCCGCTACGACCAGCAGCCGGTCGGCGCGTTGCAGGCGCTCGCGCCCGAACGGGTCGTGTTCGCGGGCAGCGCCAGCAAGACCCTCGCCCCGGGGATGCGGCTGGCGTGGCTGGTCGTGCCGCCGGACCTGCGCGAGCCGCTGGCCCTGGCCGCCGAGGAGGCCGGGACCGGTGCGCCGGTGGCCGAGCAGCTCGCGTTCGCCGAGCTGGTCGGCAACGGCGGCTACGACCGCCACATCCGGCGCGCCCGGCTGGCGCACCGGCGCCGCCGCGCGGAGCTGGCCCGGCGGCTGCCCGTCCCGCTGCACGGCGTGCCGGCGGGCCTGCACGCCCTGCTCCCGGTCGGGTCGGCGGCCCACGAACGGCGGCTGGTCGAGGCCGGTGCGTCCGCCGGGATCCGGCTGCACGGCCTGCACACCCTCGGCTACTGGCACGACTCCCCTGCCGGGACGCCCACCGGGGCGTCCGGTGCGCGCCCAGTCGAGCGGCCGGCGGCGCTCGTGCTCGGTTACGCGGCCCCGCCGCCGCACGCGTGGCGCCGTGCCCTCGACGCGCTGGCCAAGCTGGTCGAGGTCCACGGCCTCACGGGCTGAACACCGGGTGCGCGGGCGTCCAGCCGAGCCGTTCGCGCGCGTACCGGTTGCTCGCGCCGCGCGCCGCGCCGTCGCGGGGGCGTCCGACGCGGGAGGCGGGGGCGCGCCGACCGCCCGGCAGAACGCGGGGAGCCACTCCCGCGCGGCCAGCGGCTCGTCGTCGCAGACGTTCACGGGACCGGACGGCCAGCCGAGCGCGCGGACCGCGGCGTCGGCGGCGTCGTCCACGTGGACGAAGCTGCTGACGTCGCCGCCCGCGACCAGTTCCCCCGCCTTCGCCTTGGCGGCCATCAGCCCCCCGGGCGTGTACCAGGTGTCCGGCCCGTACAGCAGCCCGTAGCGCAGAACGACCCACTCGGGCAGTTCGCGGACCGCCGTCTCCAGCGCCGCGACGCCCTCGACCGTCGTCCGCCTGGGGGGCGCCGCGCCGAGGTCGAGCGGGGTCGCCTCGTCCGCCGGTCCGGGCCCCGGCTCGTACACCCACGCGATGCTCTGGGCCACGACGCGGCGGACGCCCGCGGCCTTGGCGGCGTCCACGAGGTTGCGCGTGCCGGTCCGGCGCATGTGGGCGTTCGCCGAGCTGTCGCCCCGGGCGAGGTCGGTGAGCTGGTGCATCACGGCGTCGGGCGCGGCTCCGGCGACGGCGCGGGCGAGCGCGCCCGCGTCGAACGCGTCCGCGCGGGCAGGCGTCGCGCCCGCCGCCTCCACGGCCGCCGCCCCCGCGTCGTCGCGTACCAGGGCGGTGACGCGGTGCCCGTCCGCCAGCAGCCGCGGAACGATCCGCCGCCCGAGGACGCCGGTCGCCCCGGCCAGGAACACGTGCACGGTCAGGCCCCCTTCACCGGACGCGGAGCGCGGCGGTCGCTGCGGGCCTCCAGCTCGTCCGCTCCGACGAGGGTGAGCATCGGCTCCCGGGGACGCCGATCATCACCACGACGAACCGGGTCCACGCGTCGGCCAGGTTGTTGGCCGCCTGGTAGTGGATCACGTCGCCGCCGGGCTCCCAGAACGCCTCGCCGGCCCGGATGACCCGCTCCGGCTCGCCCTCCAGCTCGAAGACCATCTCGCCCTCGGTGAGGTAGCCGAACACGGGCCCGGAGTGCCGGTGCGGCGGCGTCCCCGCGTCGCCGGGCGGCAGCTCGACCGTCATCGTCATCACCTCCGCCCCCTCCGGCAGGAACGGCGGAACGAGGTGCAGCAGGGTCGTCAGGACGGTGTTCGAAACGTTCGTGTCGCTGGTCATGCCACGACGCTACGGCCCCACCGGACCAATCGCTTAGACCACTTCACATCGTATTCACTGGACCGGTCGAGCGATCCGGGACGCCTCCGCCTCACCGCCCGCCGGGGAGCGCTGCGGTGGGACGTCGCTGTGCAGCAGGGAGAAGAGGCGCTCCCAGCGGTCGAGCACCCGGTCGGGGCGGAACCGCTGCACCGAGCCGCGCGCCGCCGCGCCCATGCGGCGGCGCAGCTCGGCGTCGTCCACCAGGCGGTCGAGCGCCGCGGCGAACGCGGCGGTGTCGCCGGGCCGCACCAGCAGGCCCGTCTCCCCGTCGTCGAGCAGCTCGCGCACGCCCGGCGCGCAGTCGAACGCGACCGTCGGCAGCCCGAACGCCATCGACTCCAGCACCGACATCGGGAACCCCTCGGCCCGCGACGGCAGCGCGAACACCGACGCCCCCGTCAGCGCGGCCTCCACGTCGGAGGTGACGCCCCGGAACTCGACCGATCCGGCGATGCCCGCCGCGTCGGCCTGCGCGCGCAACTCGTCCTCCTGGGGGCCGCCGCCGTACACGTGCAGGCTCCAGCCGCGGTGCCGGGCGTCGGCGCGTTCCCACGCCTCCAGCAGCAGCTCGTTGCCCTTCTCGCGCGACAGCCGCCCGACGGACGCCACCACCGGCGAGCCGAGCGGCGCGGCGGCGCCGGGCGTCACCGAGCCGGGGGCGAGGAAGCCGGGCGCGACGTGCAGCGGGTTCGGCATGTGGTCGGCGTTGGTCATCCCGGCGCGCGCCCACGCGTCGGCGTCCTCGGCGGTGAGCGCGAGGAACCGGTCCGCGCCCGTGAAGTGCTCCTTCACCCTGCGGTGCCGGGACGAGGAGCGCGACGCCGCGTACGACTCGTGGCTCATCCCGACGACCTTCAGGCCGGTCGTGTCGGCGCTGCGTACCCACTCCATCGCCCAGACCTGCGCGACGATCACGACCGCGCCCGGCTCCGCCCGCGCGAACAGTTCCGAGAGCCGGCCCGCGCCGCGCCGCACGCCGGCCGTGCGCCACAGGTCGCGCCCGCGCGCCGCGACGTTCAGCCGCTTGCGGAGCGTCCCGGCGCGCCAGGCGAGCGCGGGAGGCCGCCACTCGTCGTGCAGGACGACCTCGGTGAACGAGCCGTCCGGTTCGTACGGGTGGGGTTCGGGCGCGCGGGTCACGCCGACGAGCGTGACGCGGTGGCCGCGCGCGGCGAACAGGCCCGCGATGTGGCGGGCCCACCGCTGGAGGCCGCCCATGCCGTCGATGTTGTTGCAGACGATGAACACGTCACGGGGTTCGGGCACGTCCGGTCCTCCTGCTCTCGGTGCCGCCGTCCCGCGCGCGGCGGCGCCCGCCGGCGGCGCGGCCGTGCCCGCGGGCGGGCCGTTCGGGGAAGTAGCGGTCGACGATCGTGCGGGCGGCGGTCCCCCGGTCGTGCTCGCCGAACCGCGCGACGAACGCGCGGCGGCGCGCGGCGTGCGCCGGGGCGTCGGCCTCCAGCCGCGACAGCGCGGTGACCAGCTCGCCCTCGGTGCGGGTGATCGGTCCGGGGGCGTGCGCGGTGAGGTCGAAGTAGCCGGTGCCGAACGCCTCCTCGTCCGGCAGGTGGAACAGCATCGGCCGGTCGAGCAGCGCGTAGTCGAACATGATCGACGAATGGTCGGTGATCAGCGCGTCCGCGATCAGCAGCAGCGGCGTCACGTCCGGTACGGCGCCGACGTCGCGGATCGCGCAGCGGGCCGACGGCGGGAGGTCCGCGCCGCACAGGTAGTGGGGGCGGACCAGCAGGACCAGGTCCCGGCCGAGCTCGCGGGCGAACCGTTCGGGGTCGATCGGGACCTGCGTCTCCCTGACCGGTCGCCCGTCCGGGCCCCGCCGGAACGTCGGCGCGTACAGCACGGCGCGGCGGCCGTCGTCTCCGAGGCGGAGGGTGCGGCGCAGCTCGTCCACCTCCGCGGCGAGTTCCGGGTCGCCGTCCACGCCGTTGACGAGCGGGTCGTTGCGCGGATAACCGGCGGCGAGCAGCTCGGAGCGGACGCCGAGGCCCCGCGCGAGGGTGCCGACGTCGTGGTCGGAGCGGACGAGGAAGCAGTCGTACCGGTCGACCATGCGGCGCAGCCGCGCCCGCTCCCCCTCCGCACCCTCCTTCAGGTGCTGCTGGTCGTACCCCATCGGCTTGAACGCCGAGCCGTGCCAGGTCTGGAGGTAGGTGGTCGCGCGCCGCTTGCGCAGGCCGTCCGGGAACCCCTGGTTGTCGATCCAGAACTCCGCGCGCGCCAGCGCCAGGTAGTAGGCCCACGATCCGCGCCGTACGAGCTCGGCGTCCTTCGGGAACCCCTTCGGCGACGCGGCGTACGACCAGATCGCCCGGACCGGCCGTCCCGAACGCCGCAGCTCCCGGTGGATGTACTTGGGGTTGTCGGCGTACCTCGTGCCGAGATGGCTCTCGAACACGACCGAGCCGGTACGGACCGGCAGCCGCGTCAGCACCCGGTTGAACAGCATGACCTTCGTCCCGCGTGACGTCAGGGCGCGGCGGGCGGTGTGCCGCGCCCGGCGGACGCGCCGCCAGGCGGAACGTCCCGCGCGCGAGCGGGCGGCGCGGTGCACCGCGGCCTGCGCGAGCCTGCTCAGCGGGCGCCGCCCTTCGAGGCGGAACGCGACGTGCCCCGCCTCGGTGACGTACGAGCGGAGCCCGTCGCCGGCGAGCCGCGTCAGCCGGGGCCGCACGGGCAGCACGACGCCGTCCAGGCCGGGCGACTCCGGCCCCTCGCTCGGGCGGGTGACCATCTCCTGGCCGTCCGCCGAGATCCGCACCCGCAGGTCCCAGACCGGATCGGCGAACCCGAGCGGGCGGATCCGCCGCGCCGGGTCCAGGTCGGCGCTCCACGCGAGCCGGTCGCCCTCGTGCGCGACGTCCGCACGGACCGCGCCCGAACGGGACGGGCGGCGCCGGTCGTAGAACTCGACCGTCCCGCGCAGCTCGGCTCCTTCGGCGACGCGCCCGAGCGGGTTGAGGACGCGCCCGGCGACGCGGGCGCGGCGGCCCCGCGCCTCCAGCTCCGTCACCGTGTTGGCCGGGCGCAGCTCGGCGAGCGGCCGGCGGTGGAACCCGAAGCCGGTGACGTCGAGCACGCGCCGCCCGACCGGCTCCAGCGGGCGGGCCCCGCCCCAGTAGATCCGCCCGCCGCGCTCCGCCAGCGCGGCGCGGATCTCCGGGCGCCTGCCGCGGCCGTACTCGGCGGCGGCGAGGGCCCCCTCGCGGTCGCCCTCCCGCACCAGGTACGCGGCGATCGCGGGCATCGGGTTCGCGGCCTCGTACACGCGCGGGTCCAGCTCGGCCAGGTACCCGGCCGCCAGGTCGAGGAAGCCGTCCCGGTACTCCGGGTCGCGGTTGCGCAGCTCCCGCAGGTACAGCAGCAGGTCGTGGTTGACGAACTTGGCGTCCTTGGCGAGCTTCAGCTCCCCCGCGCCGCGCTCGGCGAACAGCCCGTCGATGCGCCGGTGGATCTCCAGCCGGTCGGCGAAGTTGGCCAGCTCGGCGCGCCGGTTGGAGATCGACTGGGCGCCCTCGCGCCGTTCCACCAGCCAGTTGTAGACGCGGTGCGGGATCACGGCGGTACGGTCCGCGGCGAGGTACGCCTCGGCGGTGAACAGCAGGTCCTCGTAGTGCAGCCGCTCCACGAAGCGCAGGCCGCGCCCCTCCAGGAACCCCCGCCGGTACGCCTTGTTGGTGGACAGGGTGTCGTAGAGCATGTCGGGGTTGTCGCGGAGCGAGCCGTACACGGCGCGGCGCTCGTACAGCCACGGGTACCAGGGGCGCACCCGCCCGCTCCCCCGGTCCAGGTGGACGCGGGCGCACAGGCCCGAGACGAGGTCGGCGCCGGTCTCCTCGGCGGCCGACAGCAGATTGAGGCAGGCGTGCCGGTCCAGCAGGTCGTCGCTGTCGAGGAACATCACGTACCGGCCGCTGGAGCGCTCGACCCCGACGTTGCGCGGACGGCCGCAGCCCCCGGAGTTGACGGGGAGCCGCTCGGCGCGGACCCGGCCCGGGTGCTCGGCCGCGAGCCGTTCGGCCACGTCGCCCGTCCCGTCGGTGCTCGCGTCGTCCACCACGACCACCTCGACGCCCCCGAGGGACTGCCCGAGCGCCGAGCCCACCGCCCGGGGCAGCCGCCGCTCGTCGTTGTAGGCGATCACCACGACGCTGACATCCGGGCGCGCCCGCATCGGCATCCCCTCCGCAAGTCCGGCGTACACCCGATCCCTTTCCAGGAACCGGCGGACGGCGCGGCAAGAGCACCCAAAACCTCTCAACGTTTGGCATTACCCGCCCTCACCCGGGAAAGGGCGATGAACCAGTCAGAAGCCCTGAAACGCGGGAAGGCGCCCGGCGGGGGTGCCGGGCGCCTTCCCTTGCGGGATTCCAGGATGGTTCGTGGGAATCGCTCCCGCGCGGTGCGCGGGGTTCGCCGGTCCTACTTGGCGTAGTCGGGGTAGCCGTAGCCGACCACCTGCGACTTGTCGCGGACCTTGCGCTGGACCTGGTTGTCGGTGTTGCCCTCGACCGTGCTGATCGTGCCGTCGCCGTTGTCCTTGGCGACGAGGCCGACGTGGTCGATGTCGTCGATGCCGCCGCGCGAGCCGTTCTGCCAGTCGAAGAACACGACCGCGCCGGGCCTGGCGGTGTGGCCCCAGCGGCCGTTGCGCTCCAGCCACTTGGCGTGCTCGACGGTGTAGGCGTCCCAGCCCATGTCCTTGACGCCGAGCTGGGCGCCGACCCAGGAGACGAACATGTTGCACCATTCGGCGCCGTTGTACTCGGAGACGCTGCCGCCGTCGCGGCGGGCGGTGCGCTCGGCGTTCGGGGTCGAGACGTACCAGCGGTGGTACTTGGTCTGGCCGCCCTTGCCCTCCTTGGTGCCGACCTGCTCCTCGGCCAGCTTGACCACGGCGGACGGCTTCACGCGGTGCGGTACGACCGCGTAGCCCTCCTTGCGGGCCTCGGCGAGCCGCGACAGCTTCTCGCCGCCCTTCTCCTTGGCGGAGGCGTCCTTTCCAGCGGCCTTCCCGGCGCTGGCGGGGGCCTTCGCGGCCTCGGCCGCGAGAGCGGGGGTCTCGGCGTTCGCGCTGAACGGGTTGATCAGGGCGAAACCGAGGGTTCCGGCGAGAACGGCGCCGACGCCGATGCCGATGGCGCGCTCTTCACTGGACAGGGGGTTGAAGCTCTTGAGCACGGGCATGCAGAGAATCTCCTTGTCTCCCATGACGCCTACCGGGTTAGCTGACGGATTCGGGCATGGAAGAGCCCTACGGCGCACGCGATGGAGCGCCGATTCACCCCAATGAACTGGGTCCCCGGCTCCCCGTCCCCCGCCGTGGCGGAGAACGCGGACTCGGCCTTGGTGCCGCAGGCGCGGCACCGGCTTTTTCGGATTGATCTCAGTGAGCTGGGCGCGGCGTGGATCGCTCGCGCGTCGCGGGCCACTTCGCCTCGCGACCTGCGGTCAACTGGATGACCGCGGCGGCGCATGGAACGCGCCGCAGATTCGGGACAGAAGGTATCAACCTTCGCGCAAAATGCAAACCAGGCATCAAGGATGCCCTCGGGGACCTAAAGCCCCATCAAGAAACCTTCAACGCCCCGCCCCCTCCGGACCTTCCCGATCTTCTGGAACCGCGCGGAGGAAGGGCGAGCGGACGCATTGCGCGCAACCAAGATCGCCTTTCCGCGGCACCGGCGGAAAGGCCGCCCCGGCCCTTAGGGCCGGGCGTCACGTGACCAGCACCACACCACTCACCCCCGGGCGCCCCATGGTGACGTACGCCACACGCCATCGCCGCGGGGGCTCAGTCGACGCGCAGGGCGAACAGGGTGGTGTCGTCGGCGGCCCTGTCGAAGTCCATCCGGTCCAGGACCTCGTCCAGGACGGCGTCGGGGTCGCCCGCGGTGTCCCGCAGGATGGTGGTGAGCCGCTCGATCCGCTTGTCCAGGTCGGCGTCCCGGCGCTCGACCAGCCCGTCGGTGTAGAGGAACAGCAGGTCGCCGCTCACCAGCCGGGTCGACAGCGTCGAGTAGTCGAAGCCGGAGAACGCCCCGAGCATCGGCTCCGGGTCGACCTCCAGGGGGGCCGCCATCCCGTCCCGCACGAGGATCGGCGGCGGGTGCCCGGCGCAGCTCCACTGCACGAGCCGGCGGCGCGGGTCGAAGTACGCGATGATCGCGGTCCCGGTGGCCGACTGGAGGTCGCTGACGAGCTCGTTCAGGTAGCCGAGGAGCTGCCCCGCGGGCTGCCCGGTGTAGGCGAGGCCGAGCAGGCCGTTGCGGGTCCTCGCCATGTTCGCCGCCGCGGGCAGTCCGTGCCCGGCGGCGTCGCCGATGGCGAACAGGCCGCGGCCGTCCGGCAGCGCGCGGGTCGCGAACCAGTCGCCGCCGATCCGCGCGGCGCTCTCCGCCGAGAGGCTGCGGATCCCGATCTCCAGGCCGGGGATCTGCTCGACCTGGTGGACGTCCGGCAGGATCGCGCGGCGCAGGGTGACCGCGACGCGGCGCTCCTGCGCGATGCTGGCCTGCTGGCGGAGCATCTCGCGGCGCGTCTCGGCGAGCGCCTGCTCGACGCCGCGCCGCCGGGTGATGTCCTGGGACACGATGTTGATCGAGACGGGCAGGCCCGACTCGTCCAGCACGGGCTCGGCGAACACCCACAGGTTGCGGCGGCCCTCCGACGTGGTGACGCGGTGCTCGAACTCGACCGGCTCCTTGCGGGAGAACAGCGTCTGCACGGCCTCCTCGACCAGCGGCATGTCCTCCTCGGCGACGACCTTCGGCAGGTCGTGCGGGAGCGGCGGCTCCTCGGTCAGGTCCAGCCCGTAGTTCGCCGCCATCTGCGGCGTCCAGTCGGCCTCGCCGGTGACCAGGTCCCACTCGCCGAAGCCGAGCTGGGCGAGCCGCTCGACCCGTTCCAGCCTCCGGTGCAGCCGGTCCTCGTCGTGGTGGTAGCGCCACACCACGCACACGCCGGTCGGGACGGGGGCGCAGCGCACGCTCATCCGGGACGTGCGGGACAGGCCCTCCTGCGCGGTCGAGTAGAGGAACGGCTCCCGCTCGTGCGGCACGCCGGTCTCCATCACGTTCACGTACTCCTCGAACAGGCCGCTCAGCGCCGCGCCCGGGTCGGTGCGCAGCAGCCGCAGCCCGGACAGCTCGGCGGCGCCCCGGCCGAACAGGTCCCGCGCCCCCGAGTTCAGGTTCGCGTACAGCAGGTCCACGACGCGGCCCTCCTCGTCGCGGACGGGCACCAGGTGCGCCGCGCCGTCGATCGAGGAGTCCAGCACCGCCCGCGCCTCGGGGTCGTCGGGCAGCGCGGAGACGATCTCGGCGTCGCCGCGGGTGTCCACCGCGGTGATCTGCCGCAGGATCTCCTCGGCCTCCGGGGTCGGCTCCTCCTGCACCGTCTCGGCCGTACGGGGCGCGGGCGCCTGCGTGCCCGCGATCTCCCCGGCCCGGCTCTCCTCCGGGGCGCGGACCCCGACCACCAGCTCCGCCGCCTCCCGCAGCTCCAGGTCGAGGTCGCGGGCCAGCCAGATCAGATGCTGGAGCGCCTCGCCCGGCGGGACGCCGAGCCGTCCCGCGAGGACGACCCGCGCCTCGGCGAGCATCGCGCGATCGTGCGCGGCCCCCCGCAGGTCGGCCAGCTCCGGCGCCGTGTCGGCCCCCAGCTCACCACGCGTCTCCGGCCCTTCCGTCACCCGAATCCCCCATTCGGCGGTTCATGCCCCCGAAAGAGAAAAGGTACATAGAGTCGCGTACGACGATTCTTGTTATCTTCGTTCGCAGTCCATATCTTTGCCCCGGTTTTCCGTTGGGGACCCCGCGTTCACCTTCCCGAGAACCCCCCGTCACCTTCCAGCCCACCACCCGGCAGGCGCCGCCGGGCCGGTGCGGGCTCGGCCTCCACCGACGACCACCGCAAGAGAGGGCGCCCCCAGTCGTACTGGGGGCGCCGCGGAACGATCGTCAGTCGGCAGGGGCGTAGACGCCGTACACCATGCGTTTGCCCGGGTGCTCGCTCACGGTCCAGAGGGTGGATAGCGTCGGGCTGGTCTCGGTCCCGCCCGGCCAGTGCGAGAGGTCCTCGGGACCGATGCTCAGCGGTTTCTGCACATCGGTCTCAAGGGTCCCCGTGGCGGAGCTGACGGCCTTGGTCTTGAGCAGGCTTCCCGCGTTCTGCCCGTTGCTCTGGCTCAGGTACCACTTGCCGTTGAACCTGACGGCCCCCTGGATGTTGGAGGCGGGCAGGTTGTACGTGGCATCGGCGTTCCAGCGGTACGTCGAGGAGATGTTCTGCTCGCCGTTGGAGGTGGCGCCCGCGATGGGCCACGCGGCGACGCGGCCGTTGACCTCCTCGTCCTTGTCGCAGTACTCGCCGGCGGTGAGGTGGTCGGTCCCGCTGCGGTCGAGGCCGACGTAGGAGAACTGCGGCGAGCCGTCCCGCACGGTGCACTTCTCGCCGGTCGGCGCCGTGTGGGTCCAGGCGTTGACCTCCGGCATGATGTAGCGGTAGCCGTGCCCGTAGTACGTGCCGTCCTGCCTGCCGATCTTCCCCTCCTCGGCGGTCGTGCCGTTCTCGGAGTCGCCGAGGTCGTAGATGTGGCGCATGTCGAACACCCGGAACCCGCGCGCGGTGTCGGCGACGTAGAGGAAGTTGCCGTACCAGACGATGCCGCCCGCGTGCAGCGACAGCGACTCGCCGGTCTGCGCCGTGCGCAGGCTCATGTAGCTGACGTTCCCCGAGGCGTTGGTGAACGGGTAGACCAGCAGCACGTGCCGGTACGCGCCGGTGTCGGGGTTCATGAACGAGACGCGGACGCCTCTGATCTGCTCGTCGGTGTCGTAGCCGTCGCCGTCGCTGTCCACGCCGTCGTCGTCGTTGTGGTCGTACCACGTGACGAGGACGGGCTTGCTGGAGGTCCCCCAGACCTGGTCGGCCTGCGCGTCCGCGACCGTCGTCACGCCCTGCGGGTACCAGATGGGGATCACGTTGTCGGCGTCGTTGAAGCACAGGCTCCTGGTGATGGCCGGCCGCGGGACGTCGTCGTCCACGGCCGCCTCCTCGCAGGGCGCGCCGTACGTGATCGGCCTGTCGTCCTGGCGGTTGAGGTCGTTCATGATGTCGCCGACGCCCTTCCTGACCAGCGTCTGGTCGAGCTCGGCGACCCGCTGCCGCAGCTCGGCGGCGTTGCTCGCGGGACGGAGCTGGAAGTTGACCAGCTCCAACGGCGTGGCGGACGCGGGTGCCTGGAAGGCGGCCAGCCCGGCCCCGGCCATCACGAGAGCGGTCGCGGAGGCCAGCACCTTTCGGCGCCAATTCATGTGCTCTCCCTTGCGATCGGCCCTGGACCGCAGCGAGAGCACGGAGCGGGACGGGCGGGGATTGCCGTGCCACCGACCAGGATCACCGGATGATTGGCATCAAGATGACACGAAGCCCTGATCACGCCTATTGGGAATCCCCGGCAAACCCCCTCACCCAAGATCGGCGTCCTTTGCCGGTTTGACCGGCGCGCGCCCCAGTCGGAGCCCTCCGCGGTCCCGCGCTCAGCCGGGCCGGCCCGCGTCGGCGATGAGCCTGGCCAGCGCGGGGACGCGCGCCGCGAACGGGTCCGCGAGGGCGAGCGGCGAACGGGCGGCGAGCAGCGCGGGCACCCACCAGGGCGCGTGGACGGTACGGGAGCGGTGCTCGATCCCGGCGGCCATCGCGGCGCCCGCGCGCTCGACGGAGATCGGCGCGCCGAGGCGGCGCGGCATCCTGTCCAGACCGGCCAGCGCGGGCCGGTCCGCCATGAGGCCGCGGACGAGCCCGGTGTCCACGGCGCCGAAGTAGGCGATGCCGACCTGCGTGCCGGTGTGCGCCAGCTCGATCCGCAGCGCCCGGCCGAACGCCTCGATGCCCGCTTTCGCCGCCGCGTACGCCGCGACGGTCGGGCACGGGATCGCGGCGGCGATCGAGGACGTCATCAGCACGTAGCCGCGCCGGGCCCGGACGTGCGGGAGGGCGGCGCGGACCGTCCGCCAGACGCCGAGGAGGTCCACCTCGATCACTCGCTCGAACTCGGCGGGCGCCACAGCGGCGACGGTCGCGACGGGACCGCTGACACCCGCGTTCGCCACGACCGCGTCGATGCGGCCCCGCCGTTCCGCGACCTCGTCCATGACGCGGCGCAGGCCGTCGGCGTCGGTCACGTCCACCTCGAACGCGGCGGCGGGATCGCCGAGCTCCGCCGCGCGCCGGCGGACCGCCTCGCCGTCGCGGTCGAGCAGCACCACCCGCGCGCCCCGGTCCGCCAGGCGGCCCGCGGTCGCGGACCCGATGCCGCTCGCGGCCCCAGTGATCACGATGACCCGGCCGTTCAGTCTGGAAGTCGCCATGGCGGGAAACTAGCCCGCCCCCCGCACCCCCGAACACCCCCGGCGATCAGAAGGCCCGCCGAGCCACCACCGCAACACACAAGCGCGTCAGCCCCGGCGCTGCGACGCGTCCAACCCACCGCCCCGAATCGATCCACACGCGACGACACCCATCGGGCGCTCTGCCGCAAGTCGCTCCACGCGCCGGCGCCGAAGAATTCCGGGATCAGAGAGCGGAACCGTCCGGCGGCCACAAGCACGCACACTCTGCCGCGGAAGTTTCGCCAGCCGGTAACACCGACCACCGAGCCGTACAACAACAGCAGGGCCTCCGGCCGGTCGGGTGCCGCCCCACCGCGCCAGCGGAACGGGGCCGGTGGCGGGCGGGATCCCGGACAGCGGGATCCTGGGGGCGGGGGTTCCGTTCCCACTCGTCGGGGACGCCCGACTTGCGCCGCCCGTTCCGCGGCCTACGGTCGAAGGACGAGCCCCGGCACCCCCGACCGGACCGACGCACCCCGAGGTGAACGCCCATGACCGCCGATCACGCAGAAACCGCGGAGGCCACCGAGCACGGCGAGAGCGCCGCGACCGGCTCCGCACAGGCCCGGCAGGCGACGGGCGCCGGCCGGGCGTCTGCGTCCCGCACGATCCCGCCGTCCGCCCCTGAGTTCCGGCGCGCGCTCGGCGAGTTCGCGACCGGCGTCACCGTGATCACGGCCGCGGACGCCGAAGGGCCGGTCGGCTTCGCGTGCCAGTCGTTCGCCTCGGTGTCGCTCGATCCGCCGCTCGTGCTGTTCTGCGCCGGTCACAGCGGACGGAGCTGGCCCAGGATCCGCGCGGTCGGACAGTTCTGCGTGAACGTCCTGGGCGAGCACCAGGACGACCTGTGCCGCCGGTTCGGGTCGAGCAACGGCGAGAAGTTCGACGGGCTCGCGTGGGAGACGTCCCGCTGGGGCACCCCGGCGCTCCCAGGCGTCCTGCTGCGCGTACACGCGGAGGTCGACGCGGTGCACGTCGCCGGGGACCACGACGTGGTGATCGGGCGGGTGCTGGAACTGGAGACCGAGACGGGCCCGGCCCCACTCGTGTTCTTCCGGGGAGGTTTCGGCCTCGAACCCTCCGCGCCCGCCCCGTC
The DNA here is from genome assembly GCF_009793335.1 of Actinomadura sp. J1-007. GTDB lineage: Bacteria > Actinomycetota > Actinomycetes > Streptosporangiales > Streptosporangiaceae > Spirillospora > Spirillospora yumaensis. The sequence goes on from NZ_WING01000003.1 coordinate 689,909, forward strand.
CGCGGCGGACTGGGCACTGGCCGGCCCGTGGGGCTGGGGCGACCACTGGGACTGACCTCCGGACCCGTCCGGCGCGGATCAGGTCCCTCCTGACCTGCCGCATTGTCAGCCAGTAGTCAGCCCGCCGTCGATCGCGAACTCCGTCCCGGTGATGTACGAGGAGGCATCTGAGGCGAGGAACAGCACCAGTTCCGCCACGTCCTCCGGCACGCCGACCCTGTGCAGCGGCGCGCGGTCGAACCCGCCCGCGCCGCGCTCGTACCCGGCTGCCGCGATCATCGGCGTGTCGATCGCGCCCGGGTGCACCGAGTTGACCCGGATCCCGTCGGCCGCCAGGTCCAGCGCGGACGAACGGGTCAGCCCCCGCAGCCCGAACTTCGACGACCCGTACGCCGCGTGCCCCGGGATCCCGCGCAGACCCGCCGTCGAGGAGATGTTGACGATCGACCCGCCGCCCGCCTCGCGCATCGACGGCACCACCGCCCGGATCCCGAGGAACGGTCCGACGAGATTGATCCGCAGGATCCGTTCGAAGCGCTCCTCGGTCTCCTGGTCGACGGGCGCCGTCCGCCAGATCCCGGCGTTGTTGACCAGCACGTCGATCCGGCCGAACGCCTCGCGCGCCCGTTCCGCCACCTCGGCCCAGCCGTCCGCCGACGTCACGTCGTGCCGGACGAACACCGCGGCCTCGCCGATCGACGCGGCGACGGCCTCCCCCTCGTCCGCCAGCAGGTCGGTCAGGACGACGCGCGCCCCGGCCGCGGCGAACAGCCGCGCCTCACTCTCGCCCTGCCCGCGCGCAGCGCCCGTGACGATCGCGACCTTCCCGTCCAGCCTCGGCTCGGGCCTCCCGGACACCACCATGCGACCTCCTTCTCACGAAGTGCGGAACGACCGCTTCGCCCCACCGGCGGACGGTCGTCCACACCTCTGCGGGACCGTTCCCATCTGGATCAAGCACATCACCTCGCCACCCCCGAACGACCACGGCGCATGGCCTAGCTCGCCGCGTACACCTGCCGGGTCAACGCCGTGACCCGCTTCGCTCCGGCCTCGAAGCCCGACCCCGCCGGCTGGAGTGTCAGAACGACCACGATCCGGTCTCCGACGACCCCGGTCGTATGCAGCACGGGCCGTCCGATCCCCAGCGGTGCCGCGACCCTAACCGCGTTCCCCGGCACCGCACCGCGGGAACGTCGCCGAACCCGGACCACCCCTGCTTGACGGCCGCGTCCCGTCCCAGCCGCGGGATCCCGAAGCTCTGATCGAACCCGTCGGCCCCGCACCGCGTGGACTTCCGGAGGTACCCCAGAACGACCTTGCCCTCCGGAACCCTCATCAAGTACCGGTAGACCCGGGCCACGTCCCCGCGCTCAGCGCCGTGTACCCCCAGAACCCGGGCTTGTCCGCCGGCGGCGGCGCCGTGTCCCTCAACCCCACCAGCCGGACCATCCGCTCGATGATCTCCCCGCGCCCGCCCCGCCGCCACAGTTCGGTGGCCGCCCGGTCATCGCTCGACCGCAGCATCGGCTCCAGCAGCCGCACGTCCCTCTTCCCGCCCCGCAGATGATCGAGCGCGATGAGCAGCTTCACCACCGACGCCGACCGGAACACCGCCCGTTCCCGATACCTCAGAACGACCTTCCCCCGCCGCACCACCACGTACCCCGCAGCGACCCCCGCAGGCACCCGAACGCCCCTCCGCGACGGCCTCACCGCTCCTTGGGAAGGCCGCTCCGAAGCCCGCGCCGACGTCGTCCCCGCCCGCTTGGGCGCCTCGTCCCCGCCCCCGCACCCGCACACCAGCCCCCGACGAGCACCACGCCCGCCACGAACCCGCGCCCCCATCCCCCACCCGGCACCGCCGCCCCCCAAACCCTGTACGCAGGACCCTCCAGACTGCGCTAGAGTTATCACGCCTGCTGCGGCGGGCACCGGGACGTAGCGCAGTTTGGCAGCGCACTTGACTGGGGGTCAAGGGGTCGTGGGTTCAAATCCCGCCGTCCCGACAGAACAGGAAGCCATGTCGATCACGGAGTAATCCGAGGTCAACAGGGCTTTTGTGTTCCTGGTGGCCGTAGCCGTCATGATCTAGACGGCCCGGAGCCGGGGACCATCCGGGGACCTACGGGCCCTCAGATGGACGCTCAGAGCCTCTCCGGCCGCGCTGATCGAAGCGGCATCCGGGTGCGGCGTCCCGCTTCGGGGACGGTTCGATCTTCGGAGCCATCGGTTCGGCCCCTCCGTGAGTCACCAGATGCAGCAGACTTGCGATGCTGGAGCCAGGAGCCCCGGTCAGGCCGACTTGGCCACCGGACCGGCCGTCTTGATCTCCTCCTTGATCTCCTCCGCGCGGAACGCCACGCCGTTGCGCCCATTGGTCGCCCACGGCAGGGCCTCCAACCTGGACACGGTGACGAACTGTCCCACCTTCACGCTCGGCTTCTCACCCGCCGTGGTGACGGTGATGACCTCGCCGCCGTCGTCGTCCTGGACGAACACGTGCGTCGACCACATCGGCCGGCCGGTGTTCCGCTCGGTCCGCTGACGACCGTTCTGGTCCGTCTTCTCGACCGGCTCCTTCGACACCATGACCTGCTTCGCACTGGTGTCCACGTAGAGCTTCATCAAGCTCCCCTTCCGATCCAGGGCCGCACCGCCTCTCGGTGCGCTTCCCCTGTGCGTGATCACCATGAGACGACACTCACACGTAGACTTGAAGGTGTTGTCCGATGCACTCCGTTGCCCAAGGCAACGGGGCAATTGAGGCAACAGCAACACCGCACGTAAGGTGACAGGCATGACGGTGTTCGGAGACATGCTGAGGCAACTCCACCAAGAGCGGGAGCTGTCTCTAACGCGTTTGCCCAGTTGGTTCGCTACGACAAGGGCTATCTCTCCAAACTAGAGACAGGAAAAAACTCCGTCTGAGGACGTGGCTCGCACATGTGACGTAGCCCTGCAAGCCCGAGGTGAGCTGATCTCGGCGGCCCACGCCGATATTTCGGCAAGTCGTGATCTGCGGCCGTGGCAAACTGCAGAGCTCATAGGCCGGATTCAAAAATCCGACACCGATGCAACCACGTTTGAAGCACTCAATGCGACTGTGTTTCAACTCGGCTGCGAGTATCCGTACCGCGATGCGGATGATCTCCGAAACGACGCACATGCGTGGCTGCGGCGTATATCCGACATGACTCGCAGGCCTGTTTGCCTTAAGGCTCATTCTGAACTTCTCACGGCTACCGGGTGGCTTGCCCTGCTCGTCGGATGCCTGGAATACGACATGGGCCTTCGAACGGCAGCGGAAGTGACGCGCGCAGCCGCTCACAAGCTCGGAACCGAGGCAGGCAACAACGAGATCATTGGCTGGTCTCATGAAATGTCAGCCTGGTTTGCGCTAAACCAGGGGCGCTATCGAGACGTCATTTCCGCTGCGTGTGCCACTCAGGATGGTGCCCAAAACCATCCTGTCGTCGTCCAACTCGTCGCCCAGGAGAGCAAAGCTTTGGCTCGTATGGGCAAGACCGAAGAGTTGCGACAAAGGCTAGAGCATGGTCAAAGCATCCTCAGCAAGTTCCCAGAACCGGAGAACACGGACAACCACTTCATCGTGGATCCGGCCAAGTGGGACTTCTACGCCACGGATGTTTACCGGCTAGCCGGTGAAGACGCACTTGCCGTAGCCCACGCCGAAGAAGTCATCGCGTCTGCTACGGCGCCCGATGGTTCCGAGCGTTCACCGATGCGTATGGCCGAAGCGAGACTCACCCTCGGTGTCTCCGCAGCCCGTGCGGGCGATCTAGAGCGAGCTGTCTCGCTCGGCCAGACTGCTCTAAGCACCAGCCGAAAGTCCCTGCCATCTCTCTTGATGGTCGCCAGTGAACTCGACTCCGAGCTGGAGCAGCGGTTCCCCGACGAACCAGCGACTACCGAGTTTCGCGAGGTGCTTCGTTCTCTCGGCTGAGCACCAGCCACTGCACCAGAAAGCTTCGTCCAGGTCCATCCCGCGCTTGCTGCACTGTGCAAACTTTCTGTACGTCTTCAAGGCGGCCCGAGAACCGGGCCGCACGCGCCGCCGACTCGGCGCCTGGCCCTGACACCTCTGCTCAGGCGCCGGCGACAGGACCAGGCCGGCGCCGGTCGGCAGGCGCGAAAGCATCAGGTACCGCGGGACCGCTCGCAGACGGGTCCAGTCACACGAGGTTGCGCACTCTGGCCGGGTGCCGCTGGCCGGTTCCCGACTTGCGCGGGACCCCGCGCGGGGCCTCGCGACGGGCCAGTGCGGGCAGGCAGGTGCCGCCCGTCCGCCGCACCAGGCTACGAGGCCCCGCCCCCACACAAGTCCGGAACCATCCAGCTCCCTATCAACTATTGAGAACTGTTATCCAACAGTTCTCTATAAGGATTGTAATAAGGATCAAAATCGTCGCTAGGGTCTCTTTTTTCTTGCCTAAATTGAGGATAGATGATCTGGATAACGGTCCGAGCTATCCCAACCCCTGTGTATCGATTACCCACTTTAAGCTCGGGAGGATTATCTCGCTCGGACGCTTCGGCCGCCCTTATCCCCTTGAGTAGATCCGATCTCAATTGGCCAATTGTTTCATGCATGCCAAGGTGCGCCAACTCTTCCACAAACTCAGACACATCTTTCGTCGGCGAAACATTTCGATCCGGATAAAGCTCGACCAATAGCGCGGCTACAGTGTCCGCGTTGAGCTCAACTGTATTGTCCCCGCGCGAAACATCCATCACAGCTACTCGGCGAGACTCTACAGCCTCTTCAAAGAAGACTTGGAAGTGTTTGTCTGCAACATAAAACAGACCACTCAATGCATGGAAATCTCGCTTTAGATGACTAGGAATACTTGCCTCGCCTTTATAGTCCAGATAATGCGACACATTAGCCCATGCATCCATCAAAATCGTGCGACATTGGACCTCAAAGACGATTTCCTTGAGATCGTCATACCTTGGTCCGGAATACCTCTCCGGCAGACCGCATATGTAGTGATGAGACATGTATCCAAACTCCGAGGAATCATCAACACTACCTTCTATTTTATTCTCAGAGCGCAATACCTTGAAATTTTGGTGAATTAGGTCATCCAATCGCTTAAGATCGGCAAGAAAGAGGCATACTATGCGAAATCCAACGCAATCTTCGATCTCATTCTGAGGTTGCCTATAAGCCTTCCTCTCGATTTTCTCGACAAAACTACTCCTTTCTTTTACTCTACTAGAAATGGAATGAACTTTCAGTGCAGCATCATTGATTGAATGCTCTAGGATAAAATCAACCTCGATCTTCAGCCTAGAGAAGAGAGGCAAGGTTGAGTCGAACCATTCAATAGCACCGTTGCTCACAGTTTTCCGCCTTTCGTGTACTGTCCTCAAGTGTTACGCATTCCGCTTCGAGCAGTCTAGCGTGCAGACCGGACTATGAAGGGGCGTCTGACCATTTTTGGCCCGAGGCCAACAGTCTTGAACAATTGATGTTCATGTTTCAAGGTGCCGTGTAGCCTGGGACGGACTGGAAAAATCCGTCCTACAGGTTGATCGTGGAAGCCATGCGATGCCACGCGCAGCGAACATGACCCCGTCTTATGCTGCGGACAGGTACCTCACTGTCCTGACCTCAACGCCGGGGACCACGCAGGGACCACACACTATGCCTCACGGCGAACACGCCCCCGATCACAGCACTTCGCACACACGTTCGAAAGTTATTCTGAGCTGCGCCGACCGCTCCCCCGCCGTCCTGGGGTCAAGGGGTCGTGGGTTCAAATCCCGCCGTCCCGACAGAGATGTACCAGCTAAGAGGCCGTTTCCTCCCCACGGAGGACCGGCCTCTTGATCGTTAGTTAGCCGTTCGTTAGCGAACTCAGCCGCCCCTGGCGGCACTCGCCCGGTTCACACGGGACCAGAAGAACCGGCCCCGGCCCGCTCCAGCCCACCAGATGTTCACACTCCCGGTCCCACCGCTCCCCCATGATCCTCACCGATCCGGAGCACCATCGGAGCCCGAGGCCGGACGACCCCGGCCCCAGCGCCGTCGCCGCGAGCGACGAGCCCACGTCCCGCCGCGAGTAGCCAGTTCATTCGCCACCAGCGCCAGCGGCGCATCTAGCGGCGTTCAAACCCGCCGACAGTCGCTTCTCCGCAAGCTTCGGAGACATCCAGCCCGGCCACTACCGAGACCCCCCGTTGCCGCCGAGAATCCTTCGCAGGCAGCTGCCCCGGCCGGGAGCAGCTGGGGCGGCGACCATCAGAGGGAGCAAATGCTCCTCCCGGTCTTCCTCAGCATCGAGCAGGGCTCGAAGAGCTGCGGTGGGAACTCGGTTACAGGTACCGATTCGAATGACCTTGCAGGGGAAGTCTCCGTGTTTTGCGAGGTGGTAGGCGTACGTGCGAGGGAGACCGAGCGCACGGGCGGCCCGCGGCGGGCGCTGACTGGAGATCTCGGCGACTCCCGGCGAACGCGGAGCAGTCGGAGGACTCGGCGTCCAGCAGAACGTCGATCAGCCACGGTTCCTGGCGGATGCGCGGGTCGAGGTCCGCCGCGCCGAACCGCTGCTTGGCTATCTCCGCCCGGTCGACGCTGAGCGCGCGGCGGCCGAGGGCGTGGGCGCGCAGGTCCGCGCCAAGCTGGTGGTCGTCCACTCCGGTAGTAACGACGGGGATGGCCTTGGAGCCGTCGCCGTTACCGGAGGTGTGTTTCTCCCATGCGTTAATGACGCCGAGAACGGACGTCTGGTCGCTCACCCGGACGCGACGCTGCCGCTCACCGAACCGGATGCCGAACTCGGTGGAGCGCCGTCCCGGTACCTGCCGTGGACGACGACGAGCCTGGCGGGTGTCGCCGGCGTTCCTCCTCGGCAGTTCGATGTCGAGCAACGCCTCCAGCACCCGCCGATGTATCACGGGGGGGCGTGCTCACCTGCCAGGCGCTTCGTCGCCGCCGTCGGCGCGTTCTCCGTCGGCACCGTCGGAGGAGCCTGCCCCGGCGGGCTGCCAGGCGATGTCGATGGGCACGCCCGGGTTGGCCGCGGCGAACGCCCGGATTTCCGCCTGGATCTCCGCGACGGCTTCGCTAAGCGCGTGTTCGAGGTGTGTCGGCTCGACGCGCCTGCGCCCATGACTGGGTGGGCTTCCGGCGGGCGTTCGCGGCTGCGGCACGCTCGTTCGCCGCCTCCAGCACGGGCGGGAGAGTCTGGACGAACTCGTCCGCCCGCGCCGCCCTGGTGACATCCTGCACGAGCCGTTCGGCGCGTGCGCCGACAGAGTCTCCGCGGCCAGCGAAGGCGGCGACGCCGTCCAGCACTCCCCATTGGACGCCTTCGAGGCAGCGCAGCACGGCCGAGGCGGAGACGAGGGCGGATGCGAGCTCCTGGTCGGAGATGTCGTAGTCGGCGTCCGCGAGGGCTTGGACGAGGGGGGTGCGCGTGAAGCACGGTTATGAAGTGACTCTTACCGGAGCCGAACGACCCGTGCAGGTAGGCGGCGTTCGACTTGCCACCCCGCACCGGCGCCTTCACCAGGCTCAGCGAGTCGCGGAAGCCTTGCTTGAGCTGGTCGGTGACGACGTACTCGTCGATGCGCTGGTCGGCCTCGTCGAACCCGCCGGTCAGCTCGGCCTTGTAGTCACCGGCGAGGACCTCTTCGGGGATGTCCAGGACGTCCCGCAGGTACAGTTCCGCCGCTCGTCGACTCCCCTCGGCTCACCTGCGCGCACACCCCTGCCGCGCGGGGCCGTCCCGAGCCCCGCGCCCGATTCCAGGTCACCCGCCCACCTGCCGGACCTGACTGGCCGAAGCCGGTCATGGTCCATGGTCGAGGAGCCTCCGAAGGAGGTCGGTGGGGTCCACCCCGGCCCGTTCCAGGAGTTCCAGCGCTCCCGGCGGCGTCCGCCCGAGGGGCACCGGTCCGGCGACGAGACCGGCCCTCGGCGGTCCCTCGCCGCCGGTCAGCCGCGACTCCGGCGTGCCCGACGGCGGGACGCGGTACACGCGCCATCCCGGCCACATGGCGCGGGAACCGGCGACGGCGAGGTGGGGCCGCTGCCACGCCACGAAGGTCCACCGGCCGTCCGTGACGGCGTGCACGAGGACGTTCTCCAGGTGTCGTCCGAGGAGGGCGGCGACGCGGGCCGCGACCGGGACCGGGTTGCTGAACTTCCCGGTGACCAGGTAGATCCCGTGGTCGGATTCCAGTGTCAGTTGCTCATCGGCGAGCTCGGCGGCGATGAGGGCCACCGGATCGTCCGAGTGCGCCAGGTCGAGTAGCCGTTCCCAACCGGAGCGGCCCAGCACATGCGCGTGCGCCAGCCTCGGCGGGATGAGCAGATCCTCGGCAATGTCGGTCTCCGCCTCCGCGACCCGCTCTTTGACGGCCTCCCAGGTGCGAGCCGCAAGCAGGTCATGGGGAGCACCGCCTGTGAGGGAGGCCTCGCTGAGCAGCAGTCCCATGCAGACCGCGGTGACCGCCGTCACGTGCTGGACGGCCTCGTCCGGTATCTCGTCCTGGGCGCGGGGCACCAGACCTTCTGTCAGCCGGGCGAGCGGCGCACGCCAGGAGTCGTCGTCGAATCTCCAGACACCGTGGCCGAGCAGTTGGACGAACAGCCGGGCCACGAGCACGCGCAGCATCAGCGGTCCTGATTCCCCTTCGCGGGGTACGGTCTGCTCCACGGCCCGGGCGGTCCACTGACGCCACTCCCGCTTGCGATCGGGCGGCATCTCCTCCTGGTCGGTGTCCTCGGGGGCGCCGTCTGACGCGTCCAGATCCTCGTCGAGGACGTCGTCGGCGGCCGGCCCCCAACGCGGGCCCAGGGTGAGGCCGGGTGTGGCCGTCCCGCCGAACAGCTTCAGAGTGAGGGGCCGACCGATGGTCCGCTCGCAATCCTCCAGGTAGGACGCGTAGCGGTCGTGGACGGCGGACGTCTGCGAAGGCGAGGTCGTCCGGGCGGGCTGCACGGTGCGGTGTCCGGCGAGCTGGTCGGACAGGCGGAGCAGGTCGTAGCGGAAGCGGCGGGCCAGCTCCTCGTCGGTGAAGATCTCCTCTTCCGTGTAGCCGTGGCGGAGGCGGGGCCGGTTCTCGTCCGTCTGGCGGCGCGCGCAGCGGGCGGGATGGACGACGAAGACCGGGGGCGACTCGGTCCGGCCGTCGACGCGCGGGTCGACGATGCGCACCACCGCGCCCGCGAACTCGGGGACGGCAAACTCCTGGGCAGTGCGCCCGGCCGAGACCGTACCGATCCTGGTCCACGACCCCGGTGAGCCGTCCGGCGACACCTCGACGGCGACGTCCACGTCATAGGAATGCGCCAGGGTGACCTGGAGCAGCCCCGCCCCGGTGAGCAGGGCACCGATGACCAGCAGCCCCGGCCGTCCTTCCACAGGTCGGACGGTGCGTCGCCCTTTCAGGTGCATGACGGCCGTGGCGGTGCCCTTCGGCATGAGCGGTGACGGGACCGGGGCGAGGACGCCCAGTTCGCAGTTGCCACCGCCTGCGACGGCGTCCAGCAGCGCGGCGCCGGTGAGGTTGGCGCTGCCGGTCAAGGCTGTCCACCGGTCACCGGTCCGCCATTCCAGCAGCTTGCCGTGGCGCGGCCGCTGCTCGGCGAGGAGCCGCAACTCTGTGTCCGCCGCGTCGACGAGCGAGCGCAGGACCGCGTCGCCGTCGTAGCTGCTCCAGCGCTCCTGGACGCCGAGGACGACCCGGGTGGGGGCGAGGCGCTTGACGATCCGGGCCAGGGCGCGGCCGTCTCGGCCGATGAACGGCGCGTACAGGTGCAGTTCGTCGACGGGCCCCGCAGGGAGCTGATCGAGCAATCCGGTTTCGAGGTTGTGCAGCACCCGCGCCGGGTGCGGGACGGTCTGGAAGTCCGCAAGCCTGGCCGCGGTTTCCTTCAGCAACTCCGCCGCATACTGCGGGACGGGGACCTGGTCACTCAAGGCGGCCAGCCATCGGCTCAGTTCTCGGAACGGCTCGGGTGCGTCGGTCTCGTGGCCGCGCAGGACGGTCCACAGTTCATCGTTGTACCCCCAGCCGGCCATGGTCGGATTGCCCGAGCCGATCGCCGCGACGGCCTCATGCGCGCCGATCAGCAGGGCGAGCTTCGGGTGGAACGAGCCGCGGCAGGCGGCCAGGCCGTGGAAGTAGGACCTTCCAGCCATCCGCACGTCGACCGGGTCGTACAGACCTTGCCCGGCGTCGCCGATCACCGTGATGCGGGCGCCGAGCGCCCGCGCGGTCGGGATCGCCGTCTTCTCCAGGAACGGCAGGTCGACGGTGAAGCCGAGCAGCAGGAGCTCGTGCAGCTCGGCCTCGTCGGTGCGGTCGCGCCATTCGCCGAGCAGGGTGAGCGGCGAGCTGAACTCCCAGGTCACTCCCCCACCTCCAGCAGTTCGGCTCCCGGGGGCGTGAGGGACGCCCTCCCGTCGTCGGCGCGGGTGAGGAGGCCGAGTTGCTCGGCGAAGTCCCCGGCCTGGTGCAGGCGGGTGCCGATGTCGCCGTCGCCCTCGTCACCGGTCTTGTAGTAACGGCCTCCGCGTTCGTGCACGCGGGAGAAGACTTTCATCCGCCCGTTCGCGTCGGGCTGGGTCTTGGCCAGCGCGATGCGGCGGGCCTGCGCGAGCATGTCGTCCACCAACCGGACGGCCAGGTCCCGCATCGGCCGGTTCGCGAAGTCGTCGATCAGCCGGGCCACCCACAGCGGGTTGAGGATGTCGTGCTGCGTCCCCAAGAACGTGGTGCGAGCCTCGCCGGAGAGCTCGCCGGCGCGGCGCCCACCGACCAGGAGCAGCTTCACGTTCACCACCGGGTCGCGCCGGTCGGCGTCCTGCATGATCTGCCGTTCGGCAGATGCCGGGTGCCCGCCGCTCATCGTGTCGGGCAGTTCCTCAAGGCAGGCCCGCAAGGACGTGGCGGGCATGGGGTCGGCCAGCCACGCGCGGAGTTCGTCGAGGCTCCGGTCCGCTTCACCATCCTGCGAGCCGATCGAGCGGACCAATGCCGCCCACAGCCGCCGCCACGCGCTGACCGAGTAGTTGCGCAGCAGCAGCCCGCGCCATCCGAGGACGTTGTCGACGCCACGCAGCACCGGGTCGGTCTCAGCCTCGGGCCCGAAGGCCACGGCGGACCGGGCGTACTCCTCCCAGCCGAGGACGGCGTCTCCGCCGTGAAGGACCACGGCGCGGCCGAGCATCCGGAAGGTTGCCCGGCGCCGCCGATCGTCGGGTCCCCACTCCTCCGGATCGTGGCGCCCGTTGCGGGTCGCGGTGAACAGTCCGCGCATCCAGGGGACCTCGGGACGTTCGGGAGCCTGCATCGCCAGCGGGGCGAGCGCCCGCAGGCGCGCCCCGTCGAGGACGTCGGCGTCGGCGGCGCTCAGCACAGGCGCGAACAGCGCCTCGACCTCCGGGGGGCACGCATGCTTGCCGGGGCGCGGCACGTCGCCTTCGTTGACCGCCGTGCCGAGTACCGTGCTCGGGCCGAGGTACTGGGACCAGAACCCCGAGCGCCGCGGCGAGTACGGATGGTCGGCGTCCTCCATGCGCGCCGCCGCATCGGTGCGCAGGACGTCTCCGTCGAGCGCGTGCCTGACCTCGTCGACCGCGTGTCCCATGCCGGGCCACGCGTCCGGATCGTCGTGCAAGCGCGACACCGCGGCGAGAACGACTTCACTGCGCCGCAACAGCCGCAGGCTCGCCGCACCGTCCAGGTCATGGTCGGCGGCGTGGGCGCCGAGTGCCGCGTACAGGGCGTAGTAGCGGACGTACCGGGTCACCGAGGAGATCCCCGGTACCAGCAGTTCGATCGCGCGCAGGACCGGCGCCTCCACACGCAGCGGATACCGTCCCGACCGTTGCTCGATTCCCCTCAGTGACCATTCGGGACCCTCCACCGAAGCCATGCGCCCCCTTCGCGGTTTCGCCCCAGAGCTTAGGCAGGCTAGCCGCTCAAGCCCATCTCGATGGGACATAACACACCGAAGTGTTATCTCACGCTCGGGCAGAAGCCACCGGCGTTTGCCGCTCCTGCCCGAACAGAGAGCCCCTTACGGGTCGAACAGCTCCTCCAGCTCCCCCTCCGTTCGGATATCCGCGACGAGGCGGTTCCGCAGCTTGTAGATCACCACCGCGCTCCACCCTGCTACCGGGTCCGCTCGCCATACAAGGCGCGTGCCTTTGTGACGTTCGGCCCCGGTGTCCACTGCGCAGCTTCTGAACTTGGAGTAATCCGTCTCCTGATACACAGCAGGCAGGCGACGCAATCCTGCCGGGAGCCGAGCTCGTCGAGCCTCACACGCCGGACGCCGTGGCTCTCTCCGCACCGCTCCGAGAGCCGGGCGTCGGCCAGGAGCGCCGCGCAGTCGTGGAGCTGGTGATAGAGCGAGAGGGGTTTGCCGCCGGGGAGGAGCAGACCCCATCCGCGCGCGGCCTTGGGAATCGGCGGCGACCCTGCGCTGCTCGTTCTCCGGGGCCCAACAGGTCGTGCCAGATGCGGCCGAGACCGGTTTGTCGGTCGTCTCGGCCGTACACGCGGGTGCGCTGGACGTCGTCCAGGTCCGAGACCAGGTTCGGCGGTGAGGAACACCGCCGGCTCGGCCCTCGGGACCCGAACGCTAAAGAATCCGGGCTCTCTGGCCCCCCAGGACAGCCGACTCCTCAGTTCCTTGGACTTCCAGTCAGTCAGTGGGAGCGGGTTGCGGATCGTCCTCGGGCGGTCCGGGCCGTTGAACGTCCACGTCGCCCCGTTGTTGACGACGCGGCCGGGACGCGCCTTCAACTCAACGAGATACAGCCCCCCGGGCGTCGCGACGAACAGGTCGAATTCGTGGACCCGCCCCGACGGGGCGACGAAGGAGAACAAGGCCCACGCGCGGTACGGCTCCACGTCCGGCATCAGCGCCTTGACGTGGTCCAGCCCCTCCTGGAACCACCGTTGGACGGGCCTCGGCGGCCTCGAAACCGGCCTGCCGGACCCCGACATCCCCCCTCCGCTCCCCGCACTCCCCTATGCCCGCCGATCCCCGGACCGGCCTAGATCGCGCCGACGCCCAACCCCTGCCCCGGAGCGTTTTCGGGCCGCCCCGGTGTCAGATACCGGCCACCCACACCCCGTAACCCCCACGCATCCCAGACGTCCGCCCACACCAGCGTCGCCAATGAGACACAGTCGCTGGCTCGGAGGCGGTTCAACACTGTCTGGGCAACCTGTCCGCCTCCGACCGCTGAGTCCTGGCCGTCCCGCTGGTGACGTCAGCGGCCGCGGCCAAGCCGACAAGTTCGTCACCCGCCACGCGCCGCGACGCAGAGACACCGCAATCCGCAAGGGGCGCCGCCATCACAGGCCACCTGCTGTGGGGGGCGCGGTCCAGTCGAACGGGAACGCCTGCCGAAGGCGTTCCTTGACCTGCTCCCGGATCTCCGCCGATCCGTACTCGACGATCGGGTTGACGCAGTACACGCGGACGGCCTCATGACGGCGGGGTTCTCGGCACATCAGCACGGCCAAAGCACGGACCGGCCAGACCAGCGGAAAGACGTCCTCGGCGACGAAACCGCCGGTCACAATCCTCGGTAGGTGCTCGAAGACCAGCGCCACCGCTCGCTTGATCACGGCCTCCTCGGCGAGTAGGGCGGTCCAGCCGTCCGGCCGCTGTTCGTCGTCGCGGGTGAGCGCCCTGACGACCGCCTCCTGCGCCTGCTCGTACCGCTCCTTGAACATGTGCAGGGCATTGGCGGTCTGCGCCAGGAGCTCGCACCAGAAATGCGCAGCGCGAGCCTTGGCCTGGAAAGCATCGATGCTCCGGTCACCGAACTCGCGGCGCAGTCGCGGGATCACGTGATCTTCGACGAACCGTTCGTGATCCTTGTGGGTGGGAGGTCGGAGAGGGATGTCCGGATTCTTGTCGCGGGAGACGCGGAACGGCTCGCCGACCTGCTTGGTGGCCTCGTACATGTTCTGGTTACGTCGCAGCCATCGGACGAGATCGGCGATAAAGGATCCGATCGCTGCCGACTGCCCCCGCTCGGTCTCCGGCCACGGCTTTCGCCGGCGAGCCCTGGACCTTTCCGCCTGCCTCTTGGCCGCGTACCAGGATTCGTCGGCACCCCGCTCAAGATCTCGAAGCTCTCCGTCGGATGGAGCGGCGGCGATGGCGAGGGCACCCTGCCAGCCGTGCTCGGCACCCCCGCATGAGCATGCGCATGGAGGCTTCCGGGCTCGCTCGCAAGCCCCGCTATGGCCAGTACGTACCGTGGTCGTCGTCATGCGCCCTCCGCAGGGTACGAGCGGCAGAGAACGCATCGTCCGTCGACAGCCACGAACCTTGAAGGTACTCGTCAGGTATTCTTCGCTAACCTCTCGGAGCACAGAAATTCACGCCGGTCGCCTTGACGCGGGTAATACACCGCCACGGCCTGCCCTACCGTGCCCGCGTTCGAAATCCCTGAGATCACCCCACTGGCCGTCGCCGATCACGCCGCTGCGCACAAAGGAGCGAGGCTGGGGTCACCGGGTCGCTGTTTCCTGACTCGGAGTCTCCGCAGGAACCGTCGCACTTTCGATGATCGCTTGAAGCTCGAGAAGGTGCTTCTCGGTGAAGCGCACGCGTACCGGCTTGCCACAGAGAGTGAGGGAAAGCGCAGCGGGCCCGCCGTCTTCCACGGCCGCACGCCAATTCCTGACCTGCTCGACGACGTCCGGCCCTCCCAAGCTTCCGTACTGGAGCTTCGCGCAGCAGGTCGCACACAGGCACAGCATGTTGCCGGGGCGGTTGATCCACCGTGCCCGAAGCCGGGAGACGAGATACAGGCCCTCGAAGTACGAATTTGGAGTGGGTGCCCGGCAGGCCGTGGTAGAGGGCGTCGAACTGTTCGGAGCTGATGATTTCCAGCGGCTTTTCGGGGACGGGGGTGCGGTCTCCTTTGCAGGAGTGGACGTAGGTCACCTGGTCGTTCAGGGCGGTGGTGAAGATAGCGCTGAGGACGACCTTGTGGTAGCGGATGGTCGCGGCCGAGATGCCGTTCTTCTTCATGCTGCTGATCCAGGCGCGGACGTGCTCGGGGAGGATGTCCATCCTCCGCATGGCGCCGAACTCGGGCATGACGTGCTTGGAGATCGAGTAGTGGTAGCTCTGCATGGTGCTCGGCTCGACCTCGTGGTTCGTCAGCCAGATCTCCTCGACGTACGTCTTGAAGGTCTGCCGGCCTCGCTTGAGGTTGAGGTCCCGGCCCTTGCCGACTCGGCCTCGGCGCGCTGCCAGGCCCGGTCGGTCTCCTTCTTGGACGAGAAGGTCTCCGCCGACGCGATCTTGCCCTTGAGATCTTCGTAGCAGGCGGTGTAGCGCGGCTTGCCGTGGCGGTTGATGCGCTTGAACACGTACCCCTACGCCACTCCCCCGAATGGTCGTTTGTTAGTGGCTCGCTAACGAGGTTTTAGGTGTGATGTTGTCGGGGTGGGCTCGGCGGTGTAGGCCGGGTTACGAGGTATCCGCAAGGTGGAGGTTGACTGCTCATCGGCGGGCGGCGCGTGAGCAGGTTCGGTTCAGGGCGGCGGAGTTGTTCGTCAGCGAGGTGGACAACGCCGCAGTCGCCCAGCGGCTGCGGGGCAGCGTTTGGTCGGTGCAGCGGTGGCGTAAGGGCCTGGGCGCAGGCCGGAGCACGGGCGCTGCGCTCGAAGGGGTCGCCAGGGGGCCCGAATCTGAGCCCGGCATTGTGGCGGCGCTGGAAGCCGAGCCCGACAAGGGCCCGATGGCGCACGGGTGGCCGGATCAGATTTGGACTTTGTCGCGGATCCAGACGCTGATCGGCCGTGGTTTCCACAAGACCGTCAGCCTGGCGGGCATCTGCCAGATGCTGCGCCGGCACGGCTGGAGCCATCAGGCCCCGGCCCGCCGTGCGGTCGAACGCGACGATGCGCTGGTGGCGGGTTGGGTGAAGGAGACCTGGCCACGCGTGGAAGGACGGCGGCGGCGCTCAAGACCTGGACCGTCGTCGAAGACGAGGCCGGATTTTCGATGACGCCGCCCACCCGCAAGACCTGGTCCCGCTGCGGCCACCCCCATCGTCGGAGTGCGGGGCCGCCCCCATCTGACCACCCGGCGCCATTCTTCGGCGTCGTCCCACACCACGGTGTGGTCCCATTGCAGAGCCCGCGCCTCTCCGGTGCGGACATCGGTCAGGGGGCTGAGCTCGACGTATGCGTGCAGTCGCGTTGGCTTAGCCGCTCGAGAACGGCTTGGGTCTGGTCTAGTGTGAGCGCCCGGCTCGGACGCCCGGCCAGGCTCTGGGGGCTTGACCAGTTCGACTCTGTTCCGTACGACCATGTCCCGCGCCTGCGCTTGAGGGATTGCACGTTCGAGATCGCGTGCACGAGCCGCGGGGTCCGAGTGGATGACGAACGGGTTAGCCCGTTGAGCCAGCAGGCGTGTAGAAGCCGACTTCGTCGTTCACATCCTGCTGCACCGGCTCTGGGCAGATCTTTTCGGAATGGCGTTCCCTCGATTATCGCGTGGGCAGGGGACGATCCGCGCGTACGGCCGCTGATCGCGGGCAGAACGGTAGGCGGTCGTGTGCTACGCACGGGCTCCCTCGTGCGCAGGAGCCTCCCCCTGGTAGTCGAGCCGACCGTGCGCGCCACTCAGATGGAGGCGCACACCCATGTTCGTTGGTTTCGAGAGGCTTGGGGTTTCCGTGCGGGTCGGGGGGTGGGGGTTGCTCACCGGCCGCTGCGTGGTGGCGCCGGCGTGGTCGCTGGCGCCACCACGGGGGCGTTACTTGCTGGGCCAGACGGCGGGGCAGTGGGTGCCTGGGGCGGGAGTGTTCAGCGTGAGCAGGTATCGGTCGGTGGCTGCTCGGCCGCAGGGGCTGTGCAGGTAGGTTTCGTGGCCGACGCCGTCGTAGGTCAGCAGTACCGACCCGGGAATCTGGCGTTGCACGTTGGCGGCCCAGGGGTGCGGGGTCAGGACGTCGTAGCGGCTGGTGGTGACCAGGATCGGCGGGGCGCCGCTCACCTTCAGCCGATGCTCGGGGTTGGTGACCTTGGTCGGCCACTGGGTGCAGCCTGTGAGCATTGCCCAGGTGGACGGGTTCATTCGGGTGTGCGGGGCCAGCCTTGCGAGCTTGCGGCGGTAGTTCTCCAGCATCTGGTAAGAGGTCGCCCGCTCGCTGTAATCCTGGCAGGTAACGGCCCCTGGCGTGCCTTCGACGAGGTCATCGTGTGCGCTCCGGCCTCCTACGCGGCTGTTCTCGTGCAGGGAACGCAGCCATTCGGCGAGGTGGTACCAGCCAGTGTTGGCGTCCAGCGGGTAGGCCATCGAATCCGCCACGTCCCAGACGAAGAACGGCGGCGTGAGTTTGCGTCCGTTGTCTGTCAGTTCACCGCGTTCCGCCTTGGCGTAGAGGCTGTCGAAGACCTCGTGCACGTCCTTACCGTGCAGGGCGCAGTCCGCGGTGCGCGCGCACCAGTCGGCGAACTGTCCCAAGGACGCCTCCAGCTCAGCCGTCCCGTCGGACTGGATCTGGTAGCCGGTCAGGCTGTGGTCCATGTTGGAGTCCAACACCATGGCCCGGATACGGGCGGGGTACCGCTCGGCGTACATCTGCCCGAGCAGGGTGCCGTAGGAGACACCCCAGTAGGAGATCTTCGACTCGCCGAGTGCAACGCGGATCGCATCCATGTCGCGCGCCACGTTGACGGTGTCGACGTGGTCGATCAGCGGACCGGTGTGACCGCGGCAGTCCGCGCCGAGCTTGCGGGTGGTCGCGGTGAGGTCGTCCAGCTCTGCCTGGTCGGTCGGGAACAGCTTGGCGTACTGCTGTTCTTTCAGCGTCGCGTCGCAAAGGACGGGCTTGCTGCGCGCCACTCCGCGCGGGTCGAACCCCACGATGTCGAACTGCCGACGCAGGTCCGCCGAGAAGTAGCCTTCCGACTCGAAGACCGCTTGCACACCGGAATGGCCGGGGCCTCCCGGGTTGATCAGCAGAGAACCGATGCGCCGCCCGGGGTCGGTGGCTTTGAGCCTGGCGATCGCTATGTCAATCGTCGCCCCGCCCGGCCGGTCCCACTCGATCGGGACCGGGACCGTCGCGCAGTCGATGTCCGCTCGCTCCGGACAAGGACGCCAGTCGATACCGCCCAGATCTGGGGCGCGGGACGTCGCGCTGGACGGCGCAGCTCCGATGCTCAAGATCATCACTATCAATGCGACCAAGGTCGCAAAAGTGGACCTATTCATGTCGAGACCCTAAATCGCCTTCGAACCTTCAGCAAGGAAGAACTGCCGCCCTCCTTCGTCGCGGCGATACGAACCACCAGGCAGGCTCTGGTGGACGGTTCTTCGTCGCCGGTCTCAGCTGCGGGCGAGTCGGGTACGGAACCAGTCGCTGACGAACTCCGTGCGTTCGGCGGAATGGTTGTAGATGGTGTGCTCGCCGTCGTCCCACACGCGCAGCGAGGACTGGGGCGACAGTTCCAGGAACTCCTTCTGCTGGTCGAGCGTGATCAGGGGGTCGTTGGCGCCATGCAGGACCAGCAAGGCCGCTGGCATCCGGTCGACATCGGGGTCGAGCCAGAGCGTGCGGAAGACGGTCGCGACGTCCTCGTCGCTGCCGACGCCCAGGAGCGCCTGCGATTGTTCGCTGGCCGTGCGGAACGGTGCCGGCACCGGGCGTGCGGGCGCTCCGTTGACGCAGCAGGCACCGAAGCGGCTGTCGTGAACCGCGGCGCGCGCGGCCATCAGGCCCCCGAAGCTGTTTCCCCAAACGCCGAACGGGCCATCGAAACCGGTGCGCTTCTGCACGAGGTCGAGCGTTGCGCTGAAGGCGCCATCGGAGTGCTTGTCGAAATGAAGACCGTTGAGGATCCGCGTCTCGCCCTGACCGGGGGCCTCAAGTAGCACGGTCGAGAGTCCGCGTCGGGCGAGCGCGTCGGCCTGGCGGTGGAAGGCCGGGCCCCATCCGCTCTGACCTCCCACAATGACGACCGTCGGTTCCGGGCCCTCCGTTGTGGGGCGGACGAGCCAGGCGTTGCAGTGGCTCGTGCCGAACGGCACCGCCAGGCGTTCGACGCGCAGATCGGTGTCGAGTTCGGCCGCGTCCTGGTAGGCGCGGGAGAGTCGCCCGTACAGCGAACGCTTCTCGGCAGTGTCGTGGTTGTAGGCCATCTGCGCGAAGACCAGGGCTGCGGTCGCCCGGCGGTAGCAGCTCACCGCGGTCTCGACGTCGCCTCGCGCGGCGGCCGCTCGCGCCCGCCCGAGTTGGGCGTCGGCCAGCAGGGCCGCGGCCTCGTCCCAGGGCTGGGACGCCGGGGCGCCGGTCAGCGCGGCGGCGTCCCAATGGTCCATGCCGTAGTCCAGCATTCGTGTCAGGGGCATCGATCGGAGCAGAGCGGCGCGCAGTTTGGCCGCGTCCTCTGGCTCATCTGGGACGCCCATCAGGACGTCATCCGCTCGGTGACACGCACGGAAACTCCTAGGGTTGGCGGGGAATGGCATGTGCTTTGTTGCATCGGCGCGGCGTCCTATGGCCGGAGCCGCAAGAGGTCCTTGTGAGGAGCGGACGACGGGGACCTGTCGGTCCCTGGGCATTCGACGAGCTCCACCCCGCGCGGTTGTTCGAGCTCACCACTTTGGTGGGGCGCTCAATTTTTCTCGCGCTCCGATTCCGCGTCTTCCAAGTCTTCCAAGTCCCCGCTCGCGGGCGGGGCGGGCGGAGCCGCTCTAGGGACGGTCCAGCGGGTGCACGGGGGCGGCGTCAACGATCGTGTTGCGCAGGCTTCCGAGTCCTTCGATGGTCGCGACCACCTCGTCACCGGGCTCCAGCCACGGGTATTTCTCCTCGCCGTGCGTCCGCGACAGCTCCAGGATGCATCCTGTGCCGCACGTGCCCGAGCCGATGACGTCCCCCGGCCGGACCTCGGTTCCGCGTGCGGCGTACGCGATCATCTGCGGGAAGGACCAGTGGACATCGGACCAGTTCGCCTCGGCGTACGGACGTCCGTTGACGGTGAGGGTCATGGCGCGGTCGAAACCGGTGGCCGTGGCGTACGGGGCGAGTTCGTCCTTTGTCACCAGGTACGGTCCAAGGCCCGTCGCGGTGTCCTTGCCCTTGACCGGGCCCATGGAGAGCGTCATCTCGCGATGCTGAACGTCGCGGCCGCTCCAGTCGTTCAGCACGCAATAGCCGATGATGTGCTCCTCGGCCTCCTCGACGGTGAGATTCGAACCGGCCTTGCCGACGATGGCGGCCACCTCCAGTTCGAAGTCGAACTTCGACGCTCCCGGCGTCATCGGAATGTCACCGTCCGCCCGGAAGGCGTAGGGGTTCGAGAAATAGAAGACGGGGATCTGGTACCACGTCGGGTCCATCTCCAGTCCGCGCCAGGCCCTGCCCGCGCGAACGTGCTGCTCGAACGCATAGAAATCACGGAACGTCGGCGGGGTCGCGAGCGGCGAGAGGATCTGCGTCTCCGCCGGGTCGATCTCCTCGCCGGACTTCTCGGCCGCGCGGCCTGCGTCCAGGAGCGCGCTTTCGCCGGACTCGATCAGCGGGAGCAGGTCCTCGACGCCGGCGAGGACGCGGAAGCGGTCCCTGACGACGACCGCCACCTGGATCCGGTCGTCAGGACCTGAGAATCGGACGAACTTCACTTGGTCGTCTCCCCTGTAGTGGCGGCATCGGTCCGGCCTGCCTGGTCACGCGTCCAACGCACGTAGCTCTCCTCGGTGAAGCCGCTCGCGCCGAACTTCTCGACCGAGGCACGGATGGCGTCCATCAGCCGGTCCGCCGGGGTCTCGATGTCGATGTTCTCGATGAACGGCTGGCGGGCGACGA
Organism: Actinomadura sp. J1-007; assembly: GCF_009793335.1. Taxonomy (GTDB): domain Bacteria; phylum Actinomycetota; class Actinomycetes; order Streptosporangiales; family Streptosporangiaceae; genus Spirillospora; species Spirillospora yumaensis. Next base: position 710,755 of record NZ_WING01000003.1, read on the forward strand.
GGCCCGTCCGCCAGTAGACCTCGGCCCGGTTGCCTTCCGGGTCGAAGAAGTACACCCCGACGGCGTTGCCGTGAGACACGATCATGTCGAACGCCGCCCCGTACTCCTTCAACTGGCGGTACAGGCCGACAACGTCCTCGAAGCTCTCGCAGCGAAAGGAGACTTGCTGGAGCAGCCGGCCGTCCGGAGCGACGTCGCGGCCCTTCGCCAGCAGGAGCTCGTGGTGCTCGTCGTCGGGACGGGCGGAGAGGAAGTAGTTGCCGAGGGCGGGGTCGTGATCGGTGACGACCAGTCCCAGGACCTCGGTGTAGAACGCGAGTTGCTTCTCCACGTCGAAGCATCGGATGCCGACGTGGCCGAGTTCGGCGACCTTCCGCCGGACGGGGTTTGCGGACTTGTTCATGCCACTGGCGTCCTTCCGCCATCGGTCCTGCTGGTGCGCTGAGGGCTACGGCGATGGGCCGGTCGGGCCGGCGAGCTGAACCTCAGAACGCTGCGGCTCGGCATTTCCGGTACGCCGCGACCGTGCTCTGTCGCTATTCTGTCCTACGGTCAACGTTCCATGCAACAGAACTCCACTCAGCAACTGCGCCAGATCCGCCCCTCCGGCATGACCTCAAGGTCGGCACGAGCGCCCGTCAGGTGCGTCTCATCCATAGAACGACCAGGGAAAGTTCTGCACTGCGGAACGAATCGGTCGTCTGGTGCTACTCTGGTGCGGCCACCGCGTCCGTGGCGTTCCTTCTCCACGACCAGGGGGCCCCATGTCGGCGCCAGCGAACTATCCGATCGAGTCGGTCGAGAACGCCGCACGTGTTCTGTTGATGCTTCGCGACAGGCGCGACCTGCGGGTCGCCGACGTCGCCGTGGAACTGGGCATCGCGCGATCCAGCGCTCACCGCATGCTGACGACGCTCCAGTCCCAAGGACTGCTGCAACAGAAGCCCACGCGTGTTTACGCGGCGGGCCCGCAGCTCGTGCAGATCGGCGTGGCGGTCATCGGCGCGACCGACCTGCGGGCCGTCGCGCGGCCCACGCTCGAACGGCTCCGCCGGCATCTGGGCGAGACCGTCCACCTCATCATCCTGGACGGCTCGACGATCGTGTTCCTGGACGGCGTGGAGGGCACCTTCGCCATCCGGGCCGCGGAACGCACCGGTGACCGAGCGCCCGCGCACCCGTCCGCCGCCGGGAAGGTCCTCCTCGCATCGTTGACCCGCGAGCAGCTACGTGAGCGCTATCCGAGCAGTCGGCTCCGCGGAGGCACGACCGCGGCCAAGAAGAGCCGCCGCATGCTGGAGGACGAGCTCGAGATCGTCCGGAGTCAGGGGCATGCCGTGAACCTCGGCGAGAGCGAGATCGGATTGCACGCCCTGGCCGTTCCGGTGCGCGACTCCGCCGGGAACGCACGTGCCGCCATCAGCGTCTCCGGACCGTCGGTGCGCCTGACCGAGGACAAGCTCACCGAGCATGTGCCAGTGCTGCTACAGGCCGCCGATCAGCTGGGCGCGTCACTGAGTTAGATCGTCGCAAGCCGCCGGTATGGCAGGCGGTGCCCGCCGTAGGCCGAACAGGTCCGTGGCGACGTCCGGCCGACGTCCGGTCGGCGGATGGTCAGGTCAGTGACAGGGCTGGACGGAGGGACGCGAGCAGGTCGGGCAGTTCACCGGCGTCGGCCGCGGTGCCGTAGACGTAGAAGTCCGGACGGACCAGCACGGCCACGACGCCGGCCTCCTTCATCCAGCCGCTGAGCGCTTCGCCCTCCTCCCGGAGGCCCCGCGCGGTGCCGACGACCGCCGTCCGCAGCCCGATCGCGTCTTCCAGCTCGGCGGCCAGGGCCCTCGCCGCCTCGTCGAGATCCACGAGGCTGAACAGGGTGAACCCGGCCCCCAGGACGTCGTCGGCCCGTTCGATCGTGCCGCCGTCCGTGTGCAGGAGCGGCTGGACGCCGAGGCGCCCCGCCAGCGCTTGCCCGGCGATGAAACCCGCCCCGACGGGCGGCTCGAACGGGGGCGGGAGCTCGGTGGACGACTGGAGGGCCTTGCGGCGCTCCGCCGCGCGGGCGGGGTCGGTCTCGCAGACGACCGTCCCGATCCGCACCGACTCCTCGATGTAGGCCGTGACCTGCGGCCGCCGGGAGTCCGTGTACAGGTCGAGGAGCCGCGGGTCCGCGGCACCGCTCAGCACGAGATCGAGCATCCACGCGAGGGTCGCGGCGTCGCGGATGCCGGAACTCATGCCCTGCCCGAGGAACGGCGGCATGACATGCGCGGCGTCACCGGCCAGCAGTACCGATCCGGCGCGGAACGTGTCGGCCACGATGGACCTGAACTGGTAGACGGCCTGGCGGATCAGCTCTCCCTCGTCCGGACCGATCCACCGCTCTAGCAGCTTCCAGACGTGCCGCGCCGTCACCATCTCGGCGGGGTCGTCGCCGTCGACGAGCATGAACTCCCAGCGGAAGTAGCGCTGAGCCACACGGCCCATGTGGCTCGGCCTGGCCGGGTTCAGCACCTGGCCCGTGTGCGGGATGTCCAGGGGGCGGGCGCCCGGCCGCGGGCGGACGTCGACGACCAGCCAGTCGCCCCGGAAGCCGAGGTCCTCGGTCCGGATCCCGCACAGGCGGCGGACCGTGCTGTTGGCGCCGTCCGCGCCGACGACGTGGCGCGCGGTGACGACCGACCCGTCCTCCAGGGTCACCGCCACGTGGCCGGCCTCCTGGCGGAGATCGACCACCGCCGCGCCGAACCGCACGTCGACCGTGGGGATCTCCCGGATGGCCGCGTCCAGGACCTCCTCCAGTTCCGGCTGGTAGAAGTGGTACGACGCGTCCCAGCCGGACGGGGCGTCCCACTCGCGCGGCAGGCGCGCGAGCACCTCCCCGCCGGGGTCGAGGAACTCGTACAGCCGCGCCGGGTCGGCGATGCGCTCGACCTGGCGGGCGATGCGCAGGGACTGGAAGACGCGCATGATCTCGTGGTCGAAGTGGCCCGCGCGGGGAGTCTCGTAGCGGCCCTGGCGCCGTTCGCACACGACGACGCGGTGGCCGGACGTCCCTAGGAGGGCGGCCAGGGTCTGGCCGACGGGGCCGAGGCCCACGATGAGCACGTCGGCGTCCGCGTGGGTGCCGGAGTCCTCGGAGAAGGTCATGTCCGCAGCCTTTCGCCTTGCCGTCCATCGACTGAATCCGCAACCGACGGGCCGCGGCGGGCTCGCGCCACGAGGTCCTCGGGCTAAGCAGCATCGATTCTGTTCAACAGAATGCGTTCTGTCAATCAGAGTGGCCATGTCCTGACGCACGCGCCCAGGGTGAACGACCTGGGAGGCTTGTGTCGTTCCCTGGAAGAGATCTACATTACAGATCATGTTCTGGAGAGCAGACAGGCGACGCAGCGGTTCGGGCGCATCGGACGATGCTCGGCCGCAGGACTTCCGCGTCCCTGAGGACCATGGAGCAGCGATGAGAACACAGCGACGCTGCCACGGAACGGCGGCGGCGGGCTGAGGGACGACTCCGCGGCACCGCCGCCGCCGTCGAAGCCGCGTGGCCGCCCTGGTCCGGTTCCGATCCGCCTCGCCCAGTAGTGCTACGACGAACTCGCATACGGCCGCGTGACCGCGACGATGAACAGGATGGAACCCGCGATGGGCAGTGCAGTGCGAAGCGCGATCGACGAGGCGCTCTCCAGGGGCGAGGTGGGTTTGCAGGTCGCCGCTTACCACCGCGGCGAACCGGTCCTCGATGTCAGTGCCGGTGCGATGTCGGTGGGCGGGCGGAAGGTCGACTCCGACACGATCTTCTGGGTCGCGTCAGCGGGGAAGGTGTCGACGGCCACCGCGCTCCATGTGCAGGTCGAGCGCGGCCTGATCGACTACGACCAGACCATCGCGTCGATCTGGCCGGAGTTCGGCGTGCGGGGAAAGGACTCGTTCACGGTCCGCGACGCCCTCACGCACCGTGTCGGCCTGGCCGAGCTCCCCGGCGACGCCACTCCTGAATTCCTGGGCGACTGGGAGTGGATGGCGGACCGGTTGGCGCGCTCGGCGCCGAGCGACGATCCGGCCCGGCGCAACGCCTATCACGCACGGACGTGGGGCTACGTCGTCGGAGAGATCGCTCGCCGGGCGGACCCGGCTGGCCGGTCGTTCGAAGATCTCGTGCGCGACGAGGTTCACGCGCCCCTCGGCGTCTCGGGGGTGTGGCACCGGCTTCCCGCCGGCGTGGAGGAACGCGTCGCCATCATGCGGGGCGACATCCTCAGCGGCGAGCCCGCGACGTTCACGGTCAGGGCGGATCACGAGATCAACACCCCGGAGTATCGGGATCGGATCGACCCGAGCGGCGCGTGGGTGACCGCGCGGGAGGCCGCGCGGCTGTGGGCCGCGTACGCCCAGGGCGGTGCGCTCGACGGAACGCGTCTGCTGGCCGCCGACCGCATCGAAACGTTCCTCGACCGGCGGGCGTGCACCTTCGAGGCCGGGTCGATCGCCGGTCCGCGAGCGGTGATCGGGGCCGGCGGGCTCATGGTGGGCGGACCGGTTCCCGCCCACCGGGAGGTCCTGGGGTTCGGAGGCGGCCGCGTCCTCTGGCACCCCGGCGCGGGGGGCGCCCTCGGCTTCGCCGACCTGGACGCGGAACTCGCCGTCATGATCTGCCACAACAAGTTCTTCGATGAACGCCACCACGCCCAGCACCCGTTCGCACCGCTCGTCCGCGCGGTCTACGCCGACGTCGCCGGATGACGGCTGCGTTGAGCTCTGCGAAGCGCCGGCCCCGACACCGCCGGTCGGAGGTGTCGGGGCCGGGCAGGCGTGTTCCAGGCGGTGCGGGGCGACCCTGAGCAAGATCAGCCCGCCTGTGCTGCCCGGTCGTTCGCAGGGGTGGTGCGTTCGCAGAGTCATGGCTCTGGGGGTGGACAAAACCGACGTATCCAAACATGATTGAACGTGGTTGGACGTTCGTTAGTGTTCGAGGGCGGGGGTCGCGAGGATGATGATCCGACGTCGGCGCGGTGGGCTGCCGGGCGGCTGCGGTGCCGGCTGACGGGCGCGACGCGGGTCGTGCGATGGGCGGGCGCTGGCACGCTCCCGGACGGGTCAACCTGATCGGCGAGCACACCGACTACAACGGCGGCCTCGTCCTGCCGTACGCCCTCCCCCAGGGCGTCACCGTGGCCGGGACCCGCCGCGACGACGACCTGCTTGAGATCCATTCTCAGGGCGAGACGCGCACCGTCGACCTGGGCGAGGCCGCGCCCGGGGCCGTGACCGGCTGGGCGGCCTACGTCGCCGGGGTCGCGGGCTGCCTGCGCGCCGCCGGGCATCCGGTCGGCGGCGCGGTCCTGCGGTTCTCCTCGGATCTGCCGCAAGGCGCCGGCGTGTCCTCCAGCGCGGCCCTCGAATGCGCCACCGCCATCGCGCTCACCGGCCTCTACGGCCTGGACGTCCCCCGCGAGGACCTCGTGGAGATCACGCAACGGGCCGAGCGCGACTACGCGGGCGTCCCCTGCGGGATCCTCGACCAGTCGGCGTCCCTGCTGTGCCGCGCCGACCACGCGCTCCTGCTCGACTGCCGCACCGGGGAGAGCGCCCACATCCCGCTCCGGCTCGGCGAGCACCGTGTCCTGGTCGTCGACACCCGTGCCGAGCATCGGCACGCCGGAGGCGGATACGCCGACCGGCGGGCCTCCTGTGAGCGGGCGGCCGAGCACCTCGGGGTCGAGTTCCTGTGTGACGTTACCGACCCCGCGCCGTCATGTCCCTGCCCGATCCCGTGCTCCGGCGCCGGGCCCGGCATGTGGTGACCGAGAACCAGCGCGTGCGGACGGCCGCTGATCTACTGGAGAAGGGCGCGCTCGCCGAGGTCGGGGCCCTGCTGACCGAGAGCCACGTGTCGCTGCGCGACGACTATGAGGTGTCCTGGGCCGAGGCCGACGTCGCCGTGGAAGCGGCGCTCGCCGCCGGTGCGCTCGGAGCCCGCATGTTCGGCGGAGGCTTCGGCGGCTCGGTTCTCGCCTTGGCCCACCGGGACGCCATCGCCGCCGTCTCCGACGCCGTCGGCAAGGCGTTCGCCGAGCGGGGCTGGACCGTGCCCGGCTTCCTTGAGACGACCGCCGGTCCCGCGGCCCGCGCCCTCTAAGGGCTGGGGGCGATCACCAGGTCCCCGACGCGCTCGGCCAGCAGCGCGCGTTCCGCCTCGCCGAGCCCCTGGTCGGTGACCAGGACGTCGGCGTCCTCCAACGCGGCGATCGTGCCCACGCCGATCACCCCCCACTTGGTGTGATCGGCCAGCACGACCAGTCGGCGGGCCGTGGCCGCGAGCGCGCGGTTCGTCTCGGCCTCCAGCAGGTTCGGCGTGGTGAACCCGGCGTGCGTGCTCATCCCGTGGACGCCCAGCAGCAGCAGATCGACGTTCAGCGAACCGATCGCGGCCACCGCGACGGGACCCACCAGCGCGTCGGAGGGCGTGGGGACGCCTCCGGTCAGCACCACTTCCTGGTCGGCGCGCTTGCGGCGATGGAACATCTCACCCACCCGCAGCGAGTTGGTGACCACCGTCAGGCGGGGGATCTCCAGCAGCTCACGGGCCAGCGCCCACGTCGTCGTCCCCGCCGACACCGCGACCGCCGTGCCCGGCGCGACCAGCGCCGCGGCCCGCGCCGCGATCGCCTCCTTCTCCGCCCGCTGCACCAGCGACTTCGCCTCGAACCCCGGCTCGTCGGTCACCGGGGCGCCGATCGCGGTCGCGCCTCCGTGCACCTTGAGCAGCACGGCCTGCTCGGCGAGCACTTCGAGGTCGCGCCGCACGGTCATGTCGGAGACCCCGAACCGCTCGACGAGGTCCGCGACCCGGACCGACCCCCGCCGCCGTACCAGGGCGGCGATCTCCTGCCGCCGATGTCCGGCCAGCATCCCGGCCCCCTTCCGGTGAGAAGCCGGCCTGCGCCTTCCCACTGGACCGCCGGCGCCTCCGAGGATCCCACACAAACCAACATCCGAACACACGGCGGGTCGCCGGTTCGGCGGCTGCCGCGTGCGGGATGGTGCGACGGCGGGTCCGGGCATGGGCGGCGCGCGTCACCTGGTGGTGCGGTCTTCGCGATGGCCGTACGGCACGGGCGCGGTCGAATGCGGCGGCGCGGGGACCCCGCGGTCGGTCAGGAGCGCGGCACGAGCCGGAGCATGTTCCACGAGACCGGCGGCAGCGAGGCGCGGAGCCGCCGCCCGTCGGTGTCGTGCCCGCCCCCGCGGCTCGGCGCGATCCTCTCGGGCGTCTCGATCGAGTTGGCGGCGTCCAGTTCGTCGCCGCCGAGGTAGAGGTGCTCGGCGACCACCAGGTCGCCGAAGGCCCTCAGGTCGATGTCGAGCAGCGCCGGTTCGCTCACGTGGCGGTTCATCGCGAAGACCGTGACGTCGCCGGTCTCGGCGTCGTGGGTGGCGACGACGTCGACCAGCGGCACCTCGCCGTGTTCGGTGGTGTCGTACAGGCCGGTGGCGGTCTGGACGCGGAGCACGTCGCCGCGGGCGTGCCGGGCGGTGAGCGCGAACGGGTAGAAGATCGTCTGGGCCCAGGCCGGGCGGTCGGGCTCGGCGCGGATCGGCCCGATCACGTTCACCAGCTGGGCCAGGCACGCGATCGCGACGCGGTCGCTGTGGCGCAGGAGCGACATCAGCAGGCTGCCGAAGACGACGGCGTCCTGGACGGTGTAGGTGTCCTCGATCAGCCGGGGCGCCCGCTCCCACTCCAGGTTGGTGTGGCCGGCGAAGCGGCTCTCCTGCCACAGGTTCCACTCGTCGAAGGAGAGCATGAGCTTCTTGCGGGACCTCTTCTTGGCCGCCACGTGGTCGGCGGTGGCCACGACCCCGTCGATGAAGCGGTCCATTCCTGCGGAGGCCGCGAGGAAGCTCGCGCGGTCGTCGCCGTGCTGCTCGTAGTAGGCGTGCAGGGAGAGGTAGTCGACGTGCTCGAAGGCGTGGTCCAGCACGGTGGCCTCCCAGGCGCCGAACGTCGGCATCGAGGCGTTGGAGCTGCCGCACGCGACCAGTTCGATGTCCGGGTCGACCTGCCGCATGGCCTTGGCCGTCTCGGCCGCGAGGCGTCCGTAGTCCTCGGCGGTGGTGTGGCCGATCTGCCAGGGGCCGTCCATCTCGTTGCCCAGGCACCAGAGCCGGACGCCGTGCGGCTCGGGGCGCCGTGCGCCCTCCGCAGATCCGACAGGTGCGTGCCGCCCGGATGGTTGGCGTACTCCAGCAGGTCGCACGCCTCCTGGATGCCCCGGGTCCCGAGGTTCACCGCCAGCATGGGCTCCAGCTGGGCGAGTCTGGTCCAGGCGACGAACTCGTTCAGGCCGAAGTCGTTGGTCTCGATCGACCGCCAGGCCAGGTCGAGGCGGCGCGGACGGTCCTGGACCGGTCCGACGCCGTCCTCCCACCGGTATCCCGACACGAAGTTCCCGCCGGGGTAGCGGACGACGCCGACCCCCAGCTCCCGGACGAGCCTGAGCACGTCGAGCCGGTTGCCGTCGGCGTCGGACTCGGCGTGACCGGGCTCGTAGATGCCGCCGTAGACGCACCGGCCCATGTGTTCGACGAACGAGCCGAACAGGCGCCGTCCGACCGGTGCGATCCGGAAGCTGGGGTCGAGGGAAACATGTGCGGTCAGCAAGGGCGTTCCTTAGAAATCGCGGCGCGGTGTACTGGGTGGTCCGGCGCGTCGAGGGATTGGCGGGTCGAGGGATCGGCTATTTGATGCCGGTCGTGGCGATTCCCTCGGTGAAGAAGCGTTGGGCGAGCAGGAACGCGAGCGCGAGCGGGGCGAGCGAGATCGCGGCCCCTGCCATCAGCGCGGCGTGGTCGACCCCCGACTGGCTGGAGAACAGGGTCAGCGCCGACGGCAGCGTCCGCATGTCCGTGCTGCTGGAGACGACCAGCGGCCACAGGAAGTCGTTCCACAGGGCCATGAACTGGATGACGAACAGGGAGGCCAGCGCCGGCTTGGCCAGCGGCAGGATGATCTGCCAGTAGATCCGCAGCGGCCCGGCGCCGTCCACCCGGGCCGCCTCGTCCAGCTCCCTGGGGATCTTCACGAAGAACTGGCGCAGCATGAAGATCCCGAGCGCGCTCACCGACCTGGGGATGATCAGTCCCTGGAAGGTGTTCAGCCAGTCGAGACGGAACAGGGTGAGGAACAGCGGGATGAGCATCACCTGGAACGGCACCATCAGCGACAGCAGGACGATCCACAGCAGCACGTTCCGTCCGCGGAAGCGCAGCCGGGCCAGGGCATAGGCGCACAGCGAGTCGACGAGCAGCAGCAGGACCGTGGTGCCGCCAGCGAACACGACGCTGTTGACCGCGAGCCGCGCGAACGGCAGCTGGGTGAGGACGGCGTGGAAGCCGTCGCCGGTCCAGTTCCCCGGCCACAGCCGCGCGGGATCGGCGTACAGGTCGGCCGGGGTGCGGAAGGCGACGCCCAGCATCCACACGAACGGGACGATCGTGGCGACGGCGGCGACGGTCAGCAGGGTCCACGACAGCAGCCGTCCGCCGAGCCTGGCGGAGCGCAGCAGCGGGCCGGCCCAGGGCGGGGGCCCGGACGTGGCGAGGTCAGTCGTCATCGCGATACCTCAGCAATCGCAGTTGGAGGACGGAGACCGCGAGGATGAGCAGGAACAGCACCCAGGCGACGGCGCTGGCGTAGCCGAGCCGGAAGTCGACGAATCCGCGCTGGTAGAGGTACATGACGATCGACTCGGTGTGGAACACGGGCCCGCCATTGGTCATCACGTAGTTCAGGTCGAACAGCTGGAGCGCGTTGACGGTGCCGATCACCGTGGTGAACAGCAGCGCCGGGCGCAGCGCGGGCAGGGTCACGTGCCAGAACCGCTGCACGGCGTTGGCGCCGTCGAGCATCGCGGCCTCCAGCAGGTCCCTGCGGACCCCCTGCACCCCGGCGAGCAGGACGAACATCGAGAACCCGAAGTTCTTCCAGATGCCCACGGCGATCAGCGAGGGCAGCGCGAGCCTGGTGTCCTGGAGCCAGGCCGGGCCGTCGAGACCGAGCTTGCCGAGCCAGCCGTCGACGAGGCCCACCTGCGGGTCCAGCAGGAACTTCCAGACGATGCCGGTGACCGCGAGCGAGGCGATCGTCGGGAAGAAGAACGCCGACCGCAGCAGCATCGTGAACCAGGTGGTGCGGCGCAGCCACTGCGCGAGCGCCAGGCCGATCGCCACCTGGCCGACGACGACGCAGACGGCGTACACGCACGTCACCTTGAGCGCGTTCCAGAACCGCGAGTCGTGCCAGAGCTCGGTGTAGTTGCCGAGGCCGCGCCAGGTGTGCGAGGTCTCGCCGATCCTCCAGTCGTGCAGGCTCATCCAGCCCGACCGCAGGATCGGCCACAGGATGAACACGGCGGCGAGGGCGAACGCCGGCGCGACGAACAGGTAGGCCGGGTTGAGGCGCGCCTTCCGGCGGCGCGCGCGGGCCGGCCGTCGCCGCGGCGGCGCGGTCGTCATGGGTTCGGCGAAACGTGTCATCCGGGACCGTCCTGTTCCTCGTCGGTCGCCCCGGCGTCAGTTCTTGCAGCCGGTGAGGCCGTTGATCGTCTTGGCCGCCGTGTCGGCCGACCTCTGCACCTCGGCGCCGCGGGTGATCTGGCCGATCAGGGGCGCGTAGGCGTCGGTGTCGATCTTGGTCGAGGCTTCGAGCCCGGCGAGGTAGAGGCGCGCGGTCGGCAGCCCCTTCGCGAAGACGGCGACGGCGGGGTCGGCGACGGTGAGGTCGGTCCGCGCGGGCGGGAAGCCGGACTTCTTCGAGAACTCCGCCTGCGCGGTCCTGCCCGTCCACCAGCTCAGGAACTGGAGTGCCTCGGCCTTGTGCCCGGTGTTCCTGGCGGCCATCAGCGGCGCCGTCGAGGCGACGGTGACCGGGCCGGCCGAGCCGACCGGGACCGGGGCGATGCCGAGATCGACGCCCGCCTTGCGGAAGCCCTCCGCGGCCCACGGACCGTTCAGCTCCATCGCGGCCTTCTTGGCCGAGAACAGGGTGTCGGCGTCCGCGCCGGTCTGCCCGGGCGGGCTGACGTGGTCGTTCCTGACGAGGTCGGCCCAGGTCCGGAGGGACTGCACGCTCGCGCGGGAGTTGACCGTCGCGCACCCGTCCGCGCCGACGATGTCCCCGCCGTTCATCCACTGGAGGATCGGCCACATCTGGATGGTCTGGTGGTCGGCCAGCGAGATGCCGTACTGCGTCGGCTTGGGTCCGCCGGTCGTCAGCTTCCTGGCGTCCGCGATGAACTCCTCGGCGGTCTTGGGCGGGCGCGCGATGCCCGCGGCCTTGAACATCGCCTTGTTGTAGTAGAGCGCCACCGAGGCGAGGTTGGCGGGCACGGCGTACAGGTGCCCGTCGACCGTGAACGCCTTGGTGACGGCGGGCGGGATCGCGGAGGCGTTGATCTTCGCGTCGCCGTCGCCGGCGGCGGACTCCAGGGGCAGCACCGAGTTGGTCTTGATGTAGTTGAAGATGGCGCCGGGATCGAAGCTCGGAGTGGCGAGGTCGGGGCCCTGGCCCGTCGCCCACGCGGCGGGCAGTTTCTGTCCGATGGCGTCCCAGGGCTGCACGTCCATGCTGACCCGGATCCCGGGGTGGGAGGCGTTGAACGCGTCGACCAGGGCCCGGTAGGCGGGAGCGTCCGGCCCGGTGAAGCCGGTCAGCAAGGACAGTTTCACCGGCCCCGACGAGTCCGATCCGGAACCGCCGCAGCTCGAACTCGCGAGCAGGCCGAGGGCCGCGAGGGCCGCGGCCGCCTTCACACGCATTTTCATGATCTTCCCGGGGCCTGTGGTGGGTGGGGTACGCGGCCACGCATGTGACCCGAGCCACACGAACGGCTGGTGCGGATCAGTTCTACAACGTTGTCTTCAACGTTGTAAAGAGTTCGCCCATGTTTTTTCCAACGTTGTCTCCAACGTTGGAAATGGCTAGGCTCCCTCCCACAAGCAGCCTCCGGAGAGGGGTCGACACGCGTGCCCGTAACGCTCAAGGACGTGGCCGAACGGGCCAGTGTCTCGATCAAGACGGTCTCGAACGTCATCAACGACTACCCGTTCGTCACGGCGGAGACCCGGGCGAGAGTCCAGCGGGCGATCGAGGAGACGGGCTACCGGCCCAACGTCGGCGCGCGCAATCTGCGCAGGGGCCGGACGGGCTTCATCATCCTCGCCGTCCCCGAGCTGGAGAATCCCTATTTCGCGGAGCTCACCGGGCTCGTGATAACCGCCGCGCGCCGGCGCGAATGGACGGTGCTGGTCGAGCAGACCCTCGGCTCGCGCGAGCTGGAGCAGGCGGTCATCACCTCGATGGGCCCCCAGCGGATCGACGCCGCGATCCTCAGCCCGCTCGCGATCGAGCCGGAGGACCTGCTCCAGGCGTCGTCGTCGGCGCCGCTGGTCCTGCTCGGCGAGCGCGACATCGCGGGCCCCGCCGACCATGTGATGATCGACAACGTCGCCGCCTCCCGGACCGCCGTCGAGCACCTGATCGGCCTGGGGCGGCGCAGGATCGCGCTCATCGGAGACGAACCGGGAAAGGCGACCGGCACCTCCTCGCTGCGCACCGCCGGGTACCGCCAGGCCCTGGCCGCCGCCGGACTCCCCTACGACCCGGCGCTCGTCGTCCCGGTCAAGCACTACGAACGGTCCCGGGGCGCCGCCGCCATGGCCCACCTGCTCCAGCTCCCCGAACCGCCCGACGCGGTGTTCTGCTGCAACGACCTGCTCGCGGTCGGCGCCATGCACGCCGCCCTGAAGCGCGGCGTCGCGATCCCCGACCGCATCGCCGTCGCGGGCTTCGACGACATCGCCGAGGGCGCCCACGGCTACCCCTCGCTGACGACCATCGCGCCGGACAAGGCGGCGATCGCCGAGGCGGCCGTGAGCCTGGCCCACCAGCGCACCGGACCCGGCCGCGCCACGTCCGCCGAGCCCCAGGACGTCCAGACGCCCTTCACACTCAAGATCCGCGAGAGCACCGCGGGCCTCAGCCGCTGAGCACCGAAGCGCCAGTGCAGGGAATTGCGGAAATCGGCGACTAGCGCGCGCCTGTGTTATCGCCGGTTCCGCGATTCGCAGTGCTGAGTCCGGCGACGAGCACATGCAAGCCGAATTCGAAGCGGGCCGCGAAGTCGGTGCTGGTGAGAACGGATACGGCCGCTGCCAGGTGAGGGAACCGCTGGGGCGTCACAGCTTGGCGTAGGCGTTCGGGGTCCGCGGGGTTTTCGGGGTTCGGCCGGAGCACGGCCTGCTCCTCAAGGGTGTGGCCGGTCGTGAAGTCGATGACGGTCATGGTCGCGCGAGCGGCGTCGTCGGAGGAGAAGCCCGCGTCGCGAAGGACCCCGATGAACGCGTCGGCGAGGCCCAGGGTGTTCGGGCCGGTCGAGTGCGTACCGGCGTAAACGCGCGCGCCGTCGCGGTGGGAGAGCAGGGCCGTGCGCGTCGCCCTCGCCAGGCCGGTCAGCCGCTCGGTCCAGGGGCCGGCGGGAGGCGGGGTGACGCCGGCGAGGATCCGTTCGGCCATCGCGGTGAGCAGGTCCTGCTTGGTGGCGAAGTAGCGGTAGAGCGCCCCGGCCTGGACGTCCATCGCGTCGGCCAGCCGCCGCATGGTGAGCGCTTCGAGACCGGACTCGTCCAGCAGCCTCAACGCGGTCTCGACGGTGCGGCCGTGGTCGAGCCGCGGAGGCCGGCCTCTTGACGTGGGACTCATGGCCCGCATTATAGTGAACAACGTTCACGTGAACGACGTTCACAAATTAAGGAGGGCGAACCCGATGGACTTCGACGTGATCGTCGTGGGCGCCGGGCCGAGCGGGCTGATGCTCGGCTGCGAGCTGGCGCTGGCCGGGGCACGGACCCGGATCGTCGAGCGGCGGACCGAACCGCAGGCCGACTCGCGGGCGCTGACCCTGCACCCGCGCAGCCTGGAACTGATGGACCAGCGCGGCCTGGCCTCCCGCTTCCTCGAACGGGGCAGGCCCCTGCCGGGCTGGCACTTCGCCTCCCTCGACACCGAACTCGACTTCTCGGCCCTGGACAGCCGCCACGGCTACACCCTGTTCCTCGCCCAGGCCCGGACCGAGGAACTGCTGGAGCGGCGCGCGCACGAGTTGGGCGTGCACATCAGCCGCGGCCACGAGGTGGTCGGCCTGAGCCAGGACGCCGATGCGGTCCAGCTGCGGGTGCGCGGGCCCGGTGACGCGGTCGAGACCGTACGGGCCCGGTACGCGGTCGGATGCGACGGCGGGCGCAGTGTCGTACGGCAGGCGGCCGGCATCGACTTCCCCGGGACCGACGAGACCCTGACCGGGGTGCTCGGCGACTTCGCGGTGGTCGACCGCGAAGCCGCGGCGGGAGCGCGAGACCGCGGCCTGCTGGTGGTGCCGCTCGACCGGGGACTGACGCGCCTGGTCTTCACGGACCCCGAGCGCATGCGGGTGCCCTCCGCCGAGCCGGTGACCCTGGAGGAGTTCCGCACGTCGCTGGCCCGGGTCTTCGGTTCTGACTGCGGGATCGCCGAGCCCCGGTGGCTGTCGCGGTTCGGCAATGCCACCCGGCTCGCGGCGAGCTACCGGTCAGGCCGCCTCTTCCTCGCCGGGGACGCCGCTCACATTCACTTCCCGATGGCCGGGCAGGGGCTCAACACCGGTCTCCAGGACGCCATGAACCTGGGCTGGAAACTCGCCGCGCAGGTCAACGGCTCGGCGCCGCCCGGCCTTCTCGACACCTACGACGCCGAGCGCCGCCCGGTCGGGCGGGCCGTCACGGAGAACACCGAGATACAGACCCTGCTGCTGGAGCTGACACTCGTCCCGCAGTACCAGCGCCCCGCGGCGGCCCTGCGCGGACTCCTCGACGAACTGCTCGGCATGGAGCAGGTGAATCGCCGGCTAGCCGAGATGGTCTCCGCCCTGGGCACGGTCTACCCACCCGCCTCGGCGGACGCGGATCCCCTGGTGGGACGGCGGATGCCCGACATCGCCCTCACCGCCGCCGACTCGCAGGCGACACGGGTGTACGACCTGTTTCACGACGCGCGCTTCGTCCTGCTCGATCTCGCAGGGAACCCGGACACGCGTGAGACCGTTCACAGCGGGTGGGGTACGCGGGTCACCGCCGTGACCGTCACCGACCACGACAAGCGCCCGGATCTCGACGGAGTGACCGAGATCCTCGTACGACCGGACGGGCACATCGCCTGGGCCGCCCGTACGACCGACCCGGACGCCCGCCATGCCGCACTCCACGCCTGGGCCGGCACGGGACGCTAGCGCGTATCGCCGCACAGACGGGGCTGCACGGCGAACGTCGGCGACATGGCGCAGCGAACGCATCGGACCCGTTTCCGCTGGCGGCAGGGCGTTCCCGGCATGGCGGGTGCGGCCGTCAGGACCGTAGGCGGCGCTGCGTAACGTGTCGGGTGTGACCGGCGGGGACGGAGGCGTCCCCGCGAGCGATGGCCCCAGCGCGGCGGACCGTACGGGCGTCGCGAGTCCGCGAAGGCCCAGTGCGCGGCAGGTGAACAGAGGAGAGATCCCATGTCCGGTATGGACCCGAGTGCCGTCCCCGGTCCGACCGTTGTGGACCGGCGCCGGCTGGTCTTCGGCGTCCTCCCGGCCGCCGCCCTGCTGGCCGCCGGCTGCGGCCGGTCGAACGACGACCGGTCGGACGGCGGGCGTAGCGCTCGGCCGCCCCTCGCGTTGGTCTACAACGGCCCGCAGGGCTGCCCCGCGTGCCCGGAGACCGTGGCCGCCCTGCTGCGCGGGGCGCCACGGCCGTACCGGGTCGAGTACGTGGGCGGCGAGACGCCTCTGACCGCTGCCGCCCTGGCCGACGCGCGGCTGTACGTCCAGCCCGGCGGCGGCGCCGACCTGAAGGGAACCTGGCGGCATCTGGAGGGCTCGGCCGGGGCGATCCGCAACTGGGTCCGGGAGGGAGGCGGCTTCCTGGGCCTGTGCTTCGGCGCCTACCTGGCCGGGCGCAACCCGGGCTTCGACCTGCTGCCCGGCGACACCAACGGATACATCGACTCCCCCGGTGCCACGGTCACCGACGGGCGCGACACCGTGGTGCCGGTGAACTGGCAGGGCAGGCCCCGGCACATGTACTTCCAGGACGGCCCGGCCTTCTTCCTGGACCCCGGCGCCGATGCCACCGTCCTGGCGACCTATCCCAACAAGACGGCCGCCGTCGTCGTCGCCCCGTACGGCAAGGGCCGGGTCGGGGTGAGCGGCCCCCACCCGGAGGCCGACGCCTCCTGGTATGCGGACAAGGACCTGAGCAATCCCGACGGCGTCCACTTCGACCTGGCCTACGAACTGATCGAGGCGACCGCCGGACGACGGTGAGACCGTGTCAGTACCGGCAGGAGTCCACCCCCGGCAGGACCCACCACTTCCCCCTTTCGCGGGTCAGCCTGGGCGGCTCGTGCACTGCTGTCCGCCGCCCCAGTAGTCCGGCCCGGCGGCTCTCAGCTCCGGCGCCCGCACCACCAGGATCGGACCGAAGACGAAGTAGAGCAGGCTGATGCCTTGATCGAACTCTTCGAGGGTGAGCCGGTTGGCGCTTTGGCAAACGACGGTCCGGGGCGTCTGGGTGCCCAGTTCCTTCTGGATCTGGAAAGTGTAGGGGGCGTCGCCGCCTTGGGCCGGGCGGCATCCGCTGGCCAACAGGATTCCAGCGCCTTGCTCGGTGAACAGGCCGGTGGTGCAGGTGATGGCGGTGGTTGCGGCGGTGGCCGGGTCGGCGGCCGCGGTGGTGATGCCGAGGGCGGTGATGACGGCGGCGCCCGCCGCGATGGCGTGCTTGATGGCCATGGTCTGCCTCCTGAGCCAGGTGAGGGGTCAGATCCGTTTCCCTGGTCTGAGTGGTTTATCACGCCCCTTTGCCGCATCCAATGTGCTTGGTCCGCGTCTTTCGACGCGAAATCCATCAGCATTGCTCTAGTGGACGCGGGCACCTACGAGGTCCATTGCTGGCGCGGCGAACGCTGGTTCGGGTGGCCCGGCGCGACGGTTTCGATTCCTTCGGGTCGAGAACTCTCCGATCGCTCGGATAGTCCAACCTGTCATGCGCCCGATCCTGCTCGGGCGGCGGTCGCCTGCCTCGCCGTCCCGTTCGCCGCTCCCGCCCCTACCGCTTCGGCCGCGCCCGCGGCGACCGTACGGCTCAAGGCGCCGTCCGGCTTCGAACAGCGGCTGGCGGCGGGGCGGGGCATCGCGATCAGCGCTCACCTGCCGGACGGCGCGGTGGGACGGTCCCGGGGCGGTCCGGCGTGGCGGGTCGGCGTGGTCGGCTGGCTCGCTCTCGCGGTCGTGCTGGCGGGGGTCTCGGTGTCCGGGGTGCGCCGCGAACGCCGGGCGGACCGGACGCCGACCACGCCGGGCGCCGAGGTCCCGCCCGCCGAACTCGTCGGCCTGCGTGCCGACTGGGGATGGCCCGACCTCGGCGCGATCCTGGCGTTCGACCTCGCCGTTCGGGGCACCTGCGGATTGTCGACCGCAGGCCGGGGGGCGTCGCGCTCCGGCTGACCGGGCAGGGCGACCCGGCGGACCTGCGTCCTTACGAGAAGGAGTTCCTGAGAACGGTCTTCGGCGACCTGGACTCGGCGCTCGTCAAGGCAGTCGGCGGATGGAGCCTTCAGCGGTCCGTGAGGCCGCTCGTCGAGGAGGCCATCGCCGCCCGCGGCTGGCGGCGGGACTGGGCGAACGAGTCGGGCGCTCCCCTGCCGCGGTTCATGGCCGTGCTCACGGGAGTGATCGGGTTCGTTCTGCTGGTCCGCGACCCGGCCGTCGCCCGGTCCGTGACCGATCTGACCGCCTGCGGTCTCGGCCTGCTGGTGGCGGCGGCGGCCACGTGGCGGTGGTCCCGGCGCGTCGACCCGCTCACGCCCGACGCCCAGCGGCTCCGCGCCGAGGTGGAGGACTACTTCGCGCGCCTGGACCAGCGCCTCCCTACCGCGGACGACCTGCCCTACAGCGTGGCACGTGGGCGCGCCGGGGATCTGCGCAAGTACAGGACGGCCAACGAAACGCCCCCCGACTGGTACCACTACGACGGGCCGGAGAAGGACGCGCCCCAGAATTTCGCCGGTCTCGGCACGATGTTCTACAGCGACTCCCCACGGACGTCGCCGTCCAGCCACCGTGCCCGTCCCCGTCCGCGCAGAGCGCCCACTCCAGCGAGAAGGCGTCCCGGGTACCGTCACGGCGACTTCTTCGGAGGTGGCGGCGACTCCTGCTGACCGAGTCGGACCGAGGGCCGTTCCGGCTCGCACCTCAAGGTGTCGAGCACGGTCGGCCTTTCACGGTCGTGGTGTCGTTGGCTGGACCCGCAGGGCAGGAGTCGCGGGTGGTGGCGGCGTGTGGGTGGGGCTCATGCCGACCAGCTCAGTTCGTAGTTGAGCATTCGCGATGATCGGGCCAGTTCCTCGTCCGTGAGCCCGAGCGCGCAGAGTTGCGACCGGTAGTTGCGCAGCGTGCTGGTCTTCGCCGCCCGCTCGTCCGGATCCAGGACGGTGATCCGGGCCGTCGGACGCACGTCCCCGAAGCGGAGTGGGCACAGCTCGGTCGATTCGGGGCAGACGAGCGCGTGGGTGCCGTGGCGGGTCGCGGTCGTGATCCAGGACGGCCAGCCGTCCTCGGCGACGTAGGGGAAGTCGGCGTAGAAGCGGGCTGCGAGGCCGGGCGCCGCCATCAGCGCCAGGAGGCCGGCGTCTCGCGCCGCGATGTGATCAGGATGGGCGCCGATCCCGGCGGGCAGCCACAGTTCGCCGCAGCCGGCGAGGTAGCGGCGGAGCCCCTCGGCGATCGCGGCCACGTCCGCGTCGCCTCCGCTCCGGTACTCGAACTCGACCTGACCCAGGCGGACGGTCGGCACGCCCAGGCCGCCGAGCGCCCGGTCGTCCTCGGCCAGGCGTTCGCGCATGCGCTGGTGGGAGCAGGTGGCACCGGTCTCCAGGTCCCAGGAGCTCACGGTGAACGCCGCGGGCGGACGGCCGGTGAACACCGTGATCACCATGACGTTCCCCGCGGCCAGCCTGGCCCACGCCGACAGCGCCGCGTCGTCCAGGTGCGGCGAGACGACGATCACCGAGGGGCCCGCGGCATGGGTCCTTGCCTTGGGTCCTGGGGAGCGGCGGCGACGCCGGGGTGCCGGGTCACCGCGGTGACCCGTTCAGCAGGAGATCGACCATGGTCAGGCGGTAGCGCAGGTAGTGGGCGTTGAGGCGGTCGAGCCGCAGGCCGTGCGGGTGCGGCGTCAGGAAGTGCGCGGCGCGCGGACCCGTGCGTCCCGGCGTGCGGCGGGGGCGCGTGCAGGCGGGAAGCGTGACCGGGTCGCCGTACGGCTCGGGGGCCGAGCAGCCGTCCGCCCAGCGCTCGGACTCGTCTATGAGGGCCAGCGTCGCGGGCAGGCTCTCGCCCGAGTGGTCGGCCCAGGCCACCGCCCGGCTCCGGAACGCGACCGGGCCCGGGGCGCCGCCGGTCAGCGCCACCACGATCGGCAGCACCGAACGGGGTGCCAGCCGCTCACACCCGAGCACCGTGAGACTCGACACCGGCCCGGTCCGGTCGCCGGTCGCGGCAAGCGGCCAGCCGCGCAGGGGCAGCGCGTCCGGGCGTCGCGCCGCGGCGCGCTCGTCCGCGCCGCACTCCTGGCAGCGCCGGACGTACATGACCAGCGGCGGGAGGTACGGCGCGTTGGGCACCCACGGGGCGGCCAGCACCAGCGCTGCGGCCTCGCGTCCGGCCATCCGCTCGACGATCGCTTCGGTCATCGGCCGGCCGCCGCGGTGGGCACCCGCCGCCGACCCGTACGCGCGGCGGCGACGGCGGCGACCCCGAGGTCCACCAGGGCGGCCCGCGCCGGATCATCGAGATCGGCCAGGTCCTCCGGGACCAGTCCGGACCGGACCCACGACGCGACGACCCCGCGCAGCAGGCCCGCCGCCGTCGCGGGCGGCAACGCCGGCGAGAGCGCCTCGGCCGGCGCGTCGCGCATCGTCGTGGCGGCGTCCGATCCCAGAAGAAAGCCCGCGGCCCACACCTCAAGCCCGATCTCAGGAGGAACGCCGGGCGTGGCGTCCTCCCGGTAGGCCGCCACGATCTCGCGTGGGTCGATCCCTGCCAGCGGGCACCAGTCGTACCAGTACCAACTGAAGGGGTGCTCGACCGCCTCTCCGGCCTCGTCGCGGACGAAGCGCAGGGAGCATTCGGAGTCCCACAACTCCACGGTGTACCGGCGCCGCGACACGTCGGTGACGCGTTCGGTGAGGAACGGTTCCGCGGCGGCCATCGCCGACCAGTGCCCCTCCTCCAGGGGAGGGACATCGGCGGGAAGCGTGATCGCGTGGCTGACCAGGTAGTGCGCGGTGAGGGACGGGACCCCTGCGTGATCGACGAGGTTCGGCAGGGCCGCGACGACCGGAAGCCCGCGGATTCGGCAGAACTCCACCACGACCTCGTCCTCATCGACGAAATCGTCCGGCACCCGGTGCAGATGGGCGGCGAGGCCGAGCGCGGCGTCGGCGGGGAGGACCAGGCCGAGGGTCGGCATCCACTCGGTGGTCGACAGGGGCGCCCACGGCGACCCGACCGCCGCCGCGCGGCGGGCGTAGTAGGAGTTGTGCGGGCTGTTCCAGTTGACGCACAGCGCGAGACCGTGCTCCGGCTTCGCCTCGATCGCCCGGCATACCTGCTCGACGAACCCCGCCACGGGGATCACGTCGTCCTGGAGCACCAGGTGGTGGGTGGCTCCGGACGCGACAGCGGCCCAGGCTCGCTTCGCGGTCCGCAACGGGCTCGGCGGCCCGGCGGGGTCCGGATCGAAGACGATCCGGGGCGCCAGCCCGGCACAGGCGTCGATCAGCGCGGGCAGCAGCGCGGCACGGGCGGGATGCGCCATGATCACCGTGCTGAGACGCACACCGTTCACTCGATCCCCCGCGAGAAAGTGAATGCGAATCAGGCGAGACGCCTGTCGGCCGTGCGAATGCACGTCCCGCCACAGCCAATGCGAATGGACGCCGGCGTTGCGCGAAAATGGCGCGGCAACGTGACGCCTCACCTTCTGATCTGGCGCCCGCCAAGGCACGCGTGAGCGCGCTTCGCCGCCTTTTGACCTCCTCGCGAGATGAATCGTTCGATGTACCAGGTATTGTGTCCCGCCGGGACGTGTCACCAATCACAGCAAAGCGTCAAATTCACGACAACCCGCGCATCCGTAGACCTCCGCGTGGGAGGTGGTGCGTTCCGGGGCGGACGTCATCCGGCGGCGGGGCGCGGGGTGGGGAGGAGGCCGTCAAGGCCGTAGACGCGGAGCGCGGTGGTGGAGAAGACGGCTGCGCGTTCGGTGGGGCGAGGTGGCGGGTCAGCTCCCGGGCGGTCTCCAGCACGGTTTCGTAGGAGGCGGCCAGGCGGCAGACGGGCCAGTCCGAGCCGAACATGAGCCGGTCGGGGCCGTAGAGCTCCAGGGCCTCCTCGGTGTACGGGCGCAGGTCGGCCGTCGTCCAAGCGTCCCAGTCGGCCTCGGTGACCAGGCCGGAGAGCTTGGCGGTGGTGTTCGGCAGGGCGGCCAGGGCCCGCAGGCCCGCCGTCCACGGGGAGAGCTCACCAGCGGCGATGCCGGGCTTGCCGAGGTGGTCCAGGACGAACGTCAGCTCCGGGTGGGCGGCGGCGGCCTCGGCGCAGGCGGGCAGCTGGTGCGGGAGGACGACCAGGTCGTAGACGAGTCCGGCCGCGGCCACCGCGGTCAGGCCGCGGGCGACGTCGGGACGCAGCAGCCACTCGGGGTCCGGTTCGGCCTGGACCTGGTGGCGGATGCCGACGAGGTGCCGCCCTCCGGGGCTTCGCGCAGCGCCGCCAGCCGGTCGGCCACGTCCGGCGCGGTGAGGTCGGTCCAGCCGACGACGCCCGCGACCAGGTCACCGCGGGCTGCGAGGGACAGGAACTCCGGCGTCTCCTCCGCGGCCGCCACCGTCTGGACGAGCACGCTGGCCCGCAACGGGGTGCGGCGGGCGTCCGCCGCCAGGTCGGCGAGGGAGAAGTCGCGCCGGATCGGCGCGAGCCGGGGCCCGGTGATCCAGTCCTGGTCGCGAACGGCCAGGTCCCAGACGTGGTGGTGGGCGTCGATGATGTCCACGGTGCCTCACAGTTCCCAGACCACGGGCAGTCCGCTCGCGGCCCCCGTCTCTGAATAGTCGTGCTCGACGTCCAGCAGCCCGGCCATGCGCGCCTGCCAGGCGACGTTGACCGGGTGGTGTTCGAGCTCCGCGAGGAGCCTCGCGTAGTCCTCGCACTCGATCACGTGGAAGAGGTCGGTTCCGCTGCGCCAGATCGTCCAGGATTCGGCTCCGGCGGCGCGGATGGCCGCGGTCAGCTCGTCGGGCACCGCGCGATGGGCGCTCTCGTACTGCTCGACGCGGTCGGCGCGGACCTTGGTGTGCAGGGCGATCCTCATGCGGGCGGCTCCTTGTCGTCTTCGACGATGATGACCTCAAGGACGCGCGGGCCGTGCACGCCCTCGACACGGTCGAGTTCGATGTCGCTGGTCGCGGACGGTCCGGAGACGAACGTCAGCGGGGCGTCCGGTGCCAGCCGCGCCAGCGCCTCGGGGACGTCGCCGACGATCCTGGCGGACGGGACGACGCACAGGTGGTAGTCGGGCAACAGGGTCAGCGCGCGGCGTCCCTGCCCGGGGCCCGCGTCGAGCACGAGCGTGCCGGTGACGGCGATCCCGGCCGTCGCGGTGGTCAGCACGCCCGAGGCGTCGTCCAGCGCGGCCACCGGCAGCGGCGGGTCGTCGCGCAGCACGCTCCAAGGGCCGGGGCGCAGCCATCCGGAGGGCAGGCCGTCGGGGACGACCAGGCCGTCCACTCCCCTTCGGGTCAGCGCGGCGGTGATGGCGGTCGCGGGGTCGCCGGTGCGCGTGACGCCGGCTCCGTAGTCGGATAGCCGGTCGGCGAACAGGCCGACGACGTCTCCGCCAGCGTGGCTGCGGCGGTAGGCGCGGGGCACGGGCACATCGTCCGGGCGTTCGCCCGCCGGCACGTCGGCCAGTGCGGCGCGGACCCGCCGCAGCACGGTGTCGCGGGCGCCGCTCATCGTTCGTCCTCCGCGGTGGGGCCGGTACGGGTCCGCCGCCACCACGCGCGGAACGACTCGCGCGGCGGAGCGGGCGTGTCCCGGGTGTCCGACCAGCGGGACAGGGGGCCCGGCAGGCGGCGTATCGAGCCGCGGCGCGCCGACAGCCGACCGGTCGCGGCGGCGGCCCGCTGTGCCGCGGCCAGGCGGCGGGGCGATCCCAGCACGCCCGCCGCCGCCTTCATCGCGAGCGCCTCCGGGGTGGGCACCCCGCCGCGCTTGGCATCGACCTCCGCCGCCCGCAGATGCACGAGCACCTCGGGGATGTCGATCTTCACTGGGCAGGCGTCGTAGCACGCTCCGCACAGGGTCGAGGCGAACGGCAGCGACGACGCCTGCCCCACGCCCATGAGCTGCGGCGTGAGCACCGCGCCGATGGGGCCGGGGTACACCGAGCCGTAGGCGTGCCCGCCGGTCCGTTCGTACACGGGGCAGACGTTGAGGCAGGCCGAGCAGCGGATGCAGGCCAGCGCCTGGCGTCCCACCGGGTCGCGCAGCGTCGCCGTCCGCCCGTTGTCCAGCAGGACGAGGTGGAAGGCGCGCGGCCCGTCGCCCGCGACGGTCCCGGTCCACATGCTGGTGTAGGGGTTCATCCGCTCGCCGGTCGAGGAGCGGGGCAGCAGCTGGAGGAAGACCTCCAGGTCGGCGAAGGACGGGAGCACCTTCTCGATGCCCATGACGGTGATCAGGGTGTCGGGCAGGGTGAGGCACATCCGGCCGTTCCCCTCGGACTCGACGACGCCGATCGTTCCGGTGTCGGCGCAGGCGAAGTTGGCACCGGACACGGCGACCTTCGCGCGCAGGAACTTGTCCCGCAGGTGCAGCCGCGCCGCCTCCGCCAGGGCGGCGGGCTCGTCGGACAGGCCGTCCGGGGCCGGACGCCCACGGTCGCCCATCCCGCGCCGGAAGATCTCGCGGATCTCGGCGCGGCCGCGGTGGATCGCCGGGACGAGGATGTGCGACGGATGGTCCCCGGCGAGTTGCACGATGAGTTCGGCGAGGTCCGTCTCGTAGGCGCTGATCCCCGCGGCGGCCAGGGCCTCGTTCAGGCCGATCTCCTGGGTGGCCATCGATTTGACCTTGACGACCTCGCGTTCGCCGGTGGCCGTGACCAGCTCGGTGACGATGCGGTTGGCCTCGGCCGCGTCCGCGGCCCAGTGCACCGTGCCGCCCGCGCGCGCGACGGATTCCTCCAACTGTTCCAGGTAGCGGTCGAGGTGGCGGAGCGTACGCCGTTTGACGGCCGCCCCCGCGGCGCGCAGTTCTTCCCAATCGTCGAGCTCTCCGGTGGCGGCGAGGCGTTTTTCGCGGATCGTCCCGGTGGCCTTGCGCAGGTTCTTCCGTAGCCGGGTGTCGGCCAGGGCGCTGCGCGCCGCTTCGGGGAACGCCGGGGCGCCCAGCCAGACCACGCTGTCATGAGGGGTGTTCATCGGCGTCCTCTTCCGTCGCGGCCAGGATCTCGGCCAGGTGCCGGGTGGCGATGCCCGTGCGCGTCCTGCTCAACGCGCCGCCGATGTGCATCAGGCAGGAGTTGTCGCCCGCGCACAGCACCTCGGCGCCGGTGGCCCGCACGTGATGGACCTTGTCGGCCAGCATCGCGTTCGAGGTGTCCGGGTTCTTCAGCGCGAACGTGCCGCCGAAGCCGCAGCAGGATTCGGCGGCGGGCAGCTCGACGAGGTCGATGCCGCGGACCGCGCGCAGCAGCCGGAGCGGCCTGTCGCCGACGCGCAGCATCCGCATCGAATGGCAGGTGGGGTGGTAGGTGACCCGATGCGGGAACCAGGCGCCGACGTCCGTGACGCCGAGCACGTCGACCAGCAGCTCGGACAGTTCGTAGACCGGCGGTGGCGCGAGGTCCGGCTGGAGGACGCGGTGGTGGTCGCGGACCATCGCCGCACACGAGCCGGACGGCGTGACCACCGCCTCGTACCCCCTGAACACCTCGGCGAAGCGGCGCGCCAGCGGCACCGCTTCGCGGCGGTAGCCGGTGTTGAAGTGCATCTGCCCGCAGCAGCCCTGCTCCTGCGGGAAGTCGACGGTGTGGCCGAGCCGTTCGAGGAGCCGGACGACGGCCTTGCCGGTCCCGGGGAACATCGTGTCGTTGAAGCACGTGATGAACAGGGCTATGCGCACGGCGGTCCCGCCTCGTCCTCCGGCACGGGGACGTCCTCAGGCAGGAGGCCCTCCGCACGCAGCTCCGCCCACACGGCCCCGGGGACGGGACGGGCCAGCAGCGCCGCCGCGTCCGCCACCTCGGCCGGACTGCGGGCGCCCGTCAGGACGGCGGCCACAGCCGGGTGCCCGAACGGGAAGCGCAGTGCCGCCGCCCGCAGCGGGACGCCATGCCGTTCGGTGACGGCCTTCATGGCCAGGGCCCTGTCCAGTACGGGACGCGGCGCACGCGCGTAGTCGTACGTCGCCTCGCGCCGGGGATCGGCCAGCAGGCCCGAGTTGAAGACGCCGCCGACCACGACGCTCTTGCCGCGCTCGGCCGCCGCGGGCAGCAGTCCGGTGAGCGCCGGCTGCTCCATCAGCGTGTAGCGGCCGGCGCACAGCACGACGTCGACGTCGGTGTCGCGGACGAACCGGGCCAGCATCTCCACCTGGTTCATGCCCGCGCCGATCGCCCCGACGGCGCCCTCGCCGCGCAGCCGCTCCAGCGCCGGGTACGCCTCGCCGAACGCCTGTTCCGCGTGATCGTCCGGGTCGTGCAGGTAGACGACGTCGATCCGGTCGAGGCCGAGCCGTTCCAGGCTCCCGGCCAGCGAACGGCGCACCCCGTCGGCGCTGAAGTCCCACACCCGCCGGTGGGTGGCCGGCACGGCGAAGCCGGCGGCGCGGTCGTCGGCGGGACGGCCGGGATCGTTCCGCGCGTACGGCACGAGCAGCCGCCCCACCTTGGTGGAGACGGCGAACGACGGTCGCGGCCGGTCGCGCAGCGCCGCGCCGAGCCGCCGTTCGGACAGGCCGAGTCCGTAGTGCGGCGCGGTGTCGAAGTAGCGGACGCCCTCCGCCCACGCCGCGTCGACCGTCGCGGCGGCGGTGCCGTCGTCCACGGCCGTGTAGAGCCCTCCCAGCGCGGCCCCGCCGAAGCCGAGTTCGGTGATCTCCACACCGCGGCCGAGCGTGCGCCGCCTCATGGTTCCCTCACCTGCGGGAAGGGCGTGCGTGCCGCTGCGGGCCGGGGCACGCTCGTGCGCGCGGGCGGCCTCATCGCCGCTCCGGCGAGCGGAGCCGCAGGCCGTGCATGCCGCCGTCGACGGCGAGCGCGGTGCCGGTGACGGCACCCGCCTCCGGGGACGCCAGGTAGGCGATGGCCGCCGCCACCTCGCCGGGGGTGACGAGCCGCCCTGTCGGCTGGCGGGCGTTCAGCGCGGCCCGTTCCGCCTCCGGGTCCGCGGCCTGGCCGAGCAGCCGTCCCACCCACGGGGTGTCCACGGTGCCCGGGGTGACGCAGTTGACCCGGACGCCCTCGGTCACGTGGTCGGCCGCCATCGCCAGGGTCAGCGACAGCACGGCACCCTTGCTGGCCGAGTAGGCGGCGCGCTGCGGCAGCCCGGCGGTGGCGGCGATGGAGCAGGTGTTGACGATCGCCGCGCTGTGCGGAGGGGTCTGCGCCGCCCGGCGCAGGTGCGGCAGCGCCGCCCGGGAGACGCGGACGATGCCGAGGACGTTGACCTCCCAGAGGCGTCGCCACTCGTCGTCGCCGTTGTCCTCCACCGTGCCGACCGCTCCGATCCCGGCGTTGTTGACCAGGACGTCGATGCCGCCCAGGTCCTCGGCGGCGGCCTCGACGGCGGCCCTCACCGAGGCGTCGTCGGCCACGTCCGCGCGATGGCCGCGCAGCGGTCCGGGCAGGGATTCGGGGCGCAGGTCCAGGACCGCCACGTCCGCGCCCCGCTCGGCCAGCAGCCGCGCGGTGGCGAGGCCGATGCCCGACGCCCCGCCGGTGACCACGGCCTTGAGGCCCTTGAGATCGGTCATGCCGCCTCCTCCGCTCGTGCCGCGCGTTCCGCGGCCCAGAACGTTCCGTCCGGATAGCTGTGCTCGGCGATGGCCTCGGCGCGCAGCTGCGCCGAGAAGCCGGGCGCCGTGGGCGCCGTGTAGTGGCCGCCGCGGACCAGGACCGGCGTCACGAAGTGCTCGTGCAGGTGGTCGACGTACTCGATGACGCGGTTCCGGGTCGTGCCGGACAGCGCGACGTAGTCGAACATCGACAGGTGCTGCACCAGCTCGCACAGCCCGACGCCTCCGGCGTGCGGGCACACCGGCACCCCGAACTTCGCCGCCAGCAGCAGGATCGCGAGGTTCTCGTTGACCCCGCCGACCCGGGCCGCGTCGATCTGCACCACGTCGACGGCGCCCGCCTGGAGCAGCTGCTTGAACACGACGCGGTTGTGCACGTGCTCGCCGGTCGCCACCTTCACCGGGGCCACTCCCCTGCGCACCGCCGCGTGCCCGAGGATGTCGTCGGGGCTCGTGGGCTCCTCGATCCAGTACGGGTCGGAATCGGCCAGCGCCCGCGTCCACGTGATCGCCTCGGCCACGCCCCACCGCTGGTTGGCGTCGACGGCGATGCGGACGTCGGGGCCGACCGCCTGCCGGGCGAGGCGCAGCCGCCGGACGTCCTCGTCGAGGTCCGCGCCGACCTTCAGCTTGATCTGGGAGAACCCGTCCGCGACGGCCTGCTCGGCCAGCCTGGTCAGCTTCTCGTCGGAGTAGCCGAGCCAGCCCGGAGAGGTGGTGTAGGCGGGGTATCCGCGCTCGCGCAGCGCGGCCTCGCGCGTATCCGCGCCGTCCTTGCCGCGGCGCAGCAGCTCCAGCGCCTCCTCGGGGGTGAGCGCGTCCGTCAGGTAGCGGAAGTCGACCTGGCTCACCAGCCATTCGGGGTCCGCGTGCGCGAGCAGCCGCCACAGCGGCTCCCCCGCCCGTTTGGCGGCCAGGTCCCACACGGCGTTCACGACGGCGCCGATCGCCATGTGCATGACGCCCTTCTCGGGGCCGAGCCACCGCAGCTGGCTGTCTCCGACCAGGACGCGGCTCAGCGTGCCGGGATCCCCGCAGACCTCCTCGACGGACCGGCCCACCACGTGCGGGCGCAGCGCCTCGATCGCCGCGACCTGCACGTCGTTGCCGCGGCCGATGGTGAAGGCGAAGCCGTGGCCCTCCAGCCCGTCGCCCGCGTCCGTCCGCAGGACGAGGTAGGCCGCGGAGTAGTCGGGATCGGGGTTCATCGCGTCCGAACCCGCGAGCCGCCGCGACGTGGGGAACCGGATGTCGTAGGTGTCGACCGCCGTGATGACCGGGTTCCCGGACGGCGGGGACGGTGGAGCCGGGGGCAAGGAGCCGCCTTTCATGCGTTCGCCAGTGTCTGGCGCTGGCCGCCGAGACCGTCGATGGACAGTTCCACGGTGTCGCCGGCGCGCAGGTAGGGCGTGCCGGGCAGGCCGAGCGCGACGCCGGCCGGGGTGCCGGTGTTGATGAGGTCTCCGGGTTCGAGCACCATGTACCGGCTGAGATAGCGGACGATCTCCCCCACCGGGAAGATCATGTCGTGGGTGCGGCCGTGCTGGCGGCGGGCGCCGTTCACCGACAGCCGCAGCGTCAGGCTCTGCGGATCGGGGACCTCGTCGGCGGTGACGAGCCAGGGGCCGAGCGGGTTGAACGTCTCGCAGGACTTGCCGAGGTCCCACTGCGGGGAGTAGTCGAGCTGGAACTCCCGTTCGGAGACGTCGTGGCTGACGGCGTAGCCCGCCACGCAGGCCAGCGCCTCCTCCGCGTCCTCCAGGTAGCGGGCCCGGCGCCCGATGACGACGCCGAGTTCGACCTCCCAGTCGGTACGGGTCGAGCCGCGCGGGATGAGCACCCCGTCGTACGGACCCACGACGGTGCCCGGGTCCTTCATGAAGACCACCGGGCGCTCCGGGATCGGCGCTCCCGTCTCGGCCGCGTGGTCGCGGTAGTTGAGGCCGACGCAGACGACCTTGCCCGGACGGGCGACGGGGGCGCCGACGCGCACGCCCTCGACCTCCATCTCCGGTAGCCCGCCCTCCTCCAGCGCGGCGCGGACCCGGTCGAGCCCGCCGCCGGCGAGGAAGGCGCCGTCGATGTCCGGCGTGAGGGCGGCCAGGCCGAGCACCCGTCCGTCGCCGGTGCGGACGGCGGGCCGTTCGCCACCGCGGTCGCCGACGCGCATCAGTTTCATGTACGGCTTCTCCTCCGTGTGTTGCGGCTAGTCCTGCGCGCGGCCCGAGGTGAGCCGCGCGATCATGAGGGCGACGAGGATGATCCCGCCGTAGATGGCCTGGATCCAGAACGACGGCACCTGGGCGAGGGTCAGCAGGTTCTGCACGACGCCGAGCAGCAGCACGCCGGTCAGCGCGCCGAACATGGTGCCCCTGCCGCCGTCGAGGCTGATGCCGCCGATGACGGCCGCGGCGAACACCGTGAAGATCATGTTCTGGCCCTGGTTGGCGTTGATGGCGCCGACGTAGCCGGTCTGCATCAGGCCGCCGAGCGCCGCCAGCGTCCCGGCGACGACGAAGACGCCGAGCATCACGCGCTCCACCCGGATCCCGGCCGCCCGCGCCGCCTCCGCGTTGCCGCCGACCGCGTACAGCGCGCGGCCCCAGCGGTGGTACTTGAGCAGGAACCCGGCGACGCCGAAGGCGGCGGCCGCGCACCACACCGACATCGGGATGGTGAGGAACGTCGTGGTGGCGAGCGAGTAGAACGACTCGGGCATGCCGAAGAGGGTCTTGCCCTCGGTCGTGCCGACCAGCACGCCGCGGAGCACGATCAGCATGGCGAGGGTGACGATGAAGGCGTTGAGCTTGAACCGCACCACCAGCACGCCGTTGACCGCGCCCAGCACGGCTCCCGCGAGGACGATGGCGAGCAGCCCCGCCCACGCCGGCCACTCGGTGCCGAACCCCGAGGACGCGGCGGGCAGCACCAGCAGCGCCCCGAACGCCGGCGCCATGCCGACCACCGACTCCAGGGACAGGTCGAACTTCCCGACGATCAGTACCAGCGACTCCGCCAGCACCACCATCGCGAGGGCGGCCGACGCGCCGAGGATCGAGATCAGGTTGCGTTCGGTGAGGAACGAGTCGTTGAGCACCGCGCCGAGCACGAGCAGCAGGATCAGCGCGGGGACGAGGGTGAGCTCCCGCGCGCGGCGCAGCAGCACGTTCCCGGGTCCGCGGGAGGTCGCGGAGCCGCGCGGGCTCCCCGCCGCCGTCCCGGGTGCGGCGGTCTTGGTGTCAGCCACGGTGCGCTCCTTCGATCGAGGCGATCAGGTCGCGGTCCCGCCAGCCCGCGGGGTGCTCGGCGACCACGCGGCCGTGGAACAGGACGAGCACCCGGTCGCAGCGGCGCAGATCGTCGAGTTCGTCGGAGACGACGAGCAGCGCGGTGCCGTCCTCGCGGGCGCTGTCCACGCGGGCGAGCAGGGACTGCTTGGACTTCACGTCCACCCCGGCGGTGGGGTTGATGAGCACGAGCAGCTTGGGGTCCGAGGCGAGCGCGCGGGCCATGACCACCTTCTGGGCGTTGCCGCCCGACAGCGCGGCGACCTGCTGCTCGCTCCCCTCGGCGTGGACGTCCAGGCGCTCGATCAGCTCGCCGGCGACGTTCCGCCGGGCGCCGGTCCCGACGAACCCGAACCGGCCGAGCCGGTCGAGCACGCTCAGCGTGGCGTTGTCGGCGATGGTCATCCCGGCGACGAGGCCCTGCTCGTGCCGGTCCCGGGGGACGCAGCCGACACCGGCGTCGAGCGCGGACCTGACGTCCCCGAACGGCAGCGCCGCGCCGTCGAGCTCGGCCTCGCCGGCGGTCGGGGTGTGCAGCCCCGCGAAGGTCTCGGCGAGCTCGACCTTTCCGCTGGCGCTGCTCCCGGCGAGGCCGACGACCTCGCCGCGGCGGATCGTGAACGAGACGTCCGCGTACGCGCCGCGGGACCCGGTGAGGCCGCGCACCGCCAGCCGGACGGGCGCGTCCGCCGGCGGCCCGGGGCGGGCGGCGGCCTCCGGCCCTTGCCCGGCCCGGCCGGTGGCGGCCTCGCCCGCCATCGCCTCGACCAGCGCGTCGTACGGCAGGTCCGCCACGGAGGCGGTGGTGATCCAGCGGGCGTCGCGCAGGACGGTGACGGTCTGGCACACCTCGTACACCTCCTGGAGGTGGTGCGAGATGAACAGGAACGTCACCCCGGACTCCTGGAGGGCCCCCATGCGGGCGAAGAGCCGCTCGATCTCGCGGTTGTCGAGCTGCGCGGTCGGCTCGTCCAGCACGATGAGGCGCGTGCCGTACGACAGCGCGCGGGCGATCTCCACCATCTGCCGGTCCTCGACCTTGAGGTCGGCGGTGACCGCGTCCGGCGAGATCCGGATGTCCCAGGCGTCGAGCAGCTCGGCGGCCCGCTCGCGCAGCCGCCTCCAGCTGAGGAAGCCGCCGCGCCCCGTCGGCTGCCGGTTGAGGAAGAGGTTCTCGGCGACGGTGAGGCCGGGCACGACGGTCGGCTTCTGGTAGACGCAGGCGACCTTGCGGCGCCACGCGTCGCGGTCGGCGGCCGGCGGGGCGGGCTCGCCGTCGAAGGCGACGGCGCCGGAGTCCGGCGTCTGGAGGCCGGTGACGATGGACACCAGCGTGGACTTGCCGGCGCCGTTCCGGCCGACGAGCGCGTGGGACTCGCCGGGCATCACGGTCAGCCGCCCGTCCGCGAGGGCCACGGTCGTCCCGTACCGTTTGGTGATCCCCTCGGCCGCGAGCAGCGGCCGGGGCGGTGTGTCGGTCGCGCTCATTTGGCGGTGTTGCCCCACAGCGCGGGGTCGTCGACGTTCCGCTCGGTGACCAGCGGCGCGGGCAGCTGGTCCTCCAGCAGGCCGTTGGGCAACCGGACGATCGTCGAGCCGTGGTCGGTCGCGCCCGGCTCGAACGTCTCGCCCGCCATGGCCCGCTTGATGTACCGCAGGGCGTACTTGGCGTAGGCGTCGGCGGGCTGGGACACGGTCGCGTCGATCTGGCCCTCGCGGATGGCCGCGAACTCCTGCGGGATGCCGTCGTTGGAGACGATCGCGATGTGGCCGTCCTCCCCGGCCTTCTTCAGCATTCCCTTGGACTTGAGGGTCTGGAGGGTCGGGGCGAGGTAGACGCCGCCGGCCTGCATGTAGATCCCCTTGATGTCGGGGTCGGCGTTGAGCAGCGTGTCGAGCTTGGCGGCCGCGGCGTCGGACTCCCACTTCGCGGGACCTCCAGCACCTTCAGGCCCGGGTACTTCTTGCCGACGCAGGCGCGGAACGCCTCGGACCGCTCCCGGCCGTTCACCGACGCCAGATCGCCCATGATCTGGACGACCTTGCCCTTCTTGACGGTGCCGCCGAGGTAGTCGCACGCCTTCTCGCCGTACGCGACGTTGTTCGCGCGCACGATCATGGCGACCTTGCCCTTCTCGGGCGCGACGTCCACGGCGACCACCGGGACGCCCTTGCGTTCGGCCTGGGCGAGGCCGGCGGCGATGGCGGCGCTGTCCAGCGGGGCGACGACCAGGCCCCGGACCCCCTGGTTGAGCTGGTTGTTGATGTCGGTGATCTGCTGGGCGGGATCGCTGTTGGAGTTGACGGTCTTGAGCGTGCCGACGCCCTCCTCGGCGGCCATCCTCGGCACGTAGCCGTTGTACGCCTGCCAGAACGGCGAGGTGAGCAGCGGCAGGATCACGCCGGCCTTGCCGGACTCGCCGGACCCGCCTCCGGACGCCGTCCCGGAGCCGTCCTTCGTGCTGCCGCAGGCGGAGAGCGCCAGGGCGGCGCAGGCCGTGAGGGCCGCCGTCCACATCGTCCCGGACCTGAAACGCGCTGTCGTGCCGGTCATCTGACAGCTCCTTCGACGTAGGGGGTGGGCGACACGCGACCGGTCCCGTCCACGTGCCGTGCCCGAATATTTATCAGACCTCTTAGCTCGTAGAACAGCCCAAACCAGGGAGAAGTTCGAGATAAGCAACGGATTGGTCTGACTACTTGCCTGGATAGACTGCCGCGACAGTGTCCGGCTGAGAGGGGGCGCCATGGCCGAGGACAGTCCGGCGAGCGGGTCGGTGACCCAGCGCGCCATAGGCCAGATCAAGGCGATGATCGCCGACGGCAGGCTCGGTCCCGGGCAGCGGCTGCCCACCGAGCGGGAGCTGGCGGTGCGGCTCGGCATCTCGCGCAGTTCGATGCGGGAGGCGATCCGCGCGCTGACCGTGCTGGGCGTGCTGGAGTCCCGGCACGGCTCGGGGATCTACGTGACCAGCCTGGAGACCGGTGAGCTCCTGGAGACCTTCGGCATGGTCGCGGAGATCTCGCCGGCGTCCCGGCTGGCCGAGCTCCTGGAGGTGCGCCGGATCCTGGAGGCGAGCGCGACCGCGATGGCCGCCGCCCGCATCGGCGAGGAGGAGCTGGCCGAGGTCGAGCGTTGGCTGAAGGCGATGGACGGCGCCGACGACCCGGAGGAGTTCCTGGTCGCCGACATGGCCTTCCACCGCACGATCGCGCAGGCCGCGGGCAACGAGGCGCTGGCGGCGATCGTGGAGGGGCTCTCCTCGCGGACGTTCCGCGCCCGGATCCGGCGCGGGGAGCAGGACGCGGCCGCGTTCGCCCGGGCGCGCACCGAGCACGGCCGCATCTACCGGTCGCTGTGCGCCCGGGACCCCGAGGCGGCGAGGACCGCGGCCGCCGCGCACGTCGGCGCGGTCGAGGAGTGGCTGCGGGCGCAGCTGGACGCGGGCTGAGGGGCGCGGCGATCAGCAGCGACCCGATTGGTCGGACCCATATGTCGTTATCTACGGGCAGAAGCTGCCAAACGGCAGCACTGAACCGGCAATGGTCCTGCCAATCTTCCGAGCAGTCTCCGCTCGCCCCTTGCCCGGAACCCGCCTGACCACGGATGGTCCCTGCCGTAAGCACATTTCTGTGTGAGGGGAGACCTCCGTGCAAGCCCCCACCTTCACCCGTCCCGGGAGAGCCCGGCGCACCGTCGCGGTCGCCGCCGGGCTCCTCCTCGCGCTCGCGGCGGCGCAGGCCGCCGCGGTGCCCGAGGCCGGAGCCGCCGGCAAGCGGCTCGCGGTCACGTGGCACGACGACACCGACATCTCCGACTACACGCCCGACACCGCGTCACTGTCCCGGCACAAGGCGCCGCAGTGGTTCTCGGACGCCAAGCTCGGCACGTTCATCACCTGGGGCGCCTACTCCGTGCCCGCCTGGGCTCCGAAGGACCGCCAGTCGGGCAACGCCTACGCCGAGTGGTACTGGTCGGAGATGAACCGGAAGGACTCTCCGACCTACCAGCACCACCGCCAGACGTACGGCGAGAACTTCGCCTACGACGACTTCCTGGGCCAGTGGAAGGCCGAGAAGTTCGACCCGGACGAGTGGCTGAAGCTGTTCAAGGACGGCGGGTCCAAGTACTACGTGCTGGTCGCCAAGCACCACGACGGCGTCGCCCTGTGGGACTCCAAGGTCTCCGACCGCAACACCGTCGTCCACGGCCCCAAGCGCGACATCGTCCGTTCGCTCGTCGACGTCAACAGGAGCGGCCGGTACGGGCTGAAGAACGGCGTCTACTTCTCCATGCCCGAGTGGTACAGCCCCGACGAGCCGGTGCAGTGGAGCGGCTGGTTCGGGCGCGGCGCGCCGAAGAACCCCTACACCGGCGCCCAGGTGCCCTACACCGGTTACAAGACCGTCGCCGACTGGGTCGAGAACTACCAGTACCAGCAGATGAACGAGCTGGTCGACGGCTACGACCCCGACATCGTCTGGTGCGACATCGGCGGCGTCAACAACAGCGACGCCTTCATGGCCCGCTACTACAACAAGGCCAAGGACCGCGCCGCGCCCAAGGACGTCGTCGTCGACAACCGGTGCGGCAACGAGCACCACGACTTCACCACACCCGAGTACTCCGTCGAGCCGGACATCAGGAAGTCGAGCTGGGAGGCCAGCCGCGGCATCGGCCGCTCCTACGGCTACAACCAGCTTGAGGACGCGGGCGACTACCTCACCGACAAGCAGCTCGTCACCTCGTTCATCGACATCGTCTCCAAGGGCGGCAACCTGCTCCTCGACGTGGGGCCGAAGGCCGACGGCACCATTCCCGACCTGCAAGCGCAGCGGGTCCGGGCGCTGGGCGCCTGGCTGAGGACCAACGGCGAGGCCGTCTACGGCTCCGGCTACTGGACGCAGGCCGAGGACAAGGGCGCGAACGTCCCGGTCCGGTTCACCCGGCAGCCCAAGGCGCTGTACGCCACGGCCACGGAGTGGCCCGGCGACCAGCTCGTCCTCACCGCCCCGGTCGGCGTCGGCCCCGGCGACGAGGTCCGGCTGCTCGGGTACGGCAAGCCGCTCTCCTGGCACCGGGACTCCGCGGGCCGGCTCGTCGTCGACATGCCCGCCGAGGGGCAGGCGGCCACCCCGTCCAAGAACGCCTGGACGTTCCGCATCGCCAAGGCGGGATACGACCCCGCCACGGCCGACCTCCTCGACGTCGGCGTCAAGGCGACGAGCACCAGGCCGGGCGGCGCCTCGGGAGTCACCCTCACCCTGGCCAACCGCGGCGACCGCCCCACGGTCCCGGGCAGCGCCGTCGTCCAGCCGTCGTGGCCGGGCGCCGAGCCGGTCACCGTTGCCGTCCCGGCGCTGAAGCCGCACCAGCGGATGCACACCGACTTCGACCTCGCCGTACCCGCTTCGACGGCGAGCGGCAGCGCCACCGTGACGGCCACGGCCAAGGTGCGGGACCAGGGTTACACCGGCAGTGGAGAGCTGCGCGTCGTCGGTGAGAGCGTGCCTCTGAACCTGGCTCCGGCCCGTACGGCGGACGTCATCGCCGGGGCCGACGACCCGCAGGACACCGACTTCGCCGGACGCGGGATCGGCTACCCCGCCGAGGAACTGCCGCAGGCGGGCCCTTACACGCACGACCTCGTGCGCTACGACTGGCCGTCGGGTGCCAAGGGCTCGAAGAACGCCGTGCTCGCGGCCGACGACCGTACGGTGCAGGCCCCCGACGGCAGGTACGGCTCGCTCGACCTGCTCGCCTCCGCCGCGTACGGGCCCGCGGACCTGCCGGTGAAGCTCGCGTATGCCGACGGCTCGACGAACACGGTGACCGTACGGGCCGACGACTGGGTCACCGGGGCGGGCGACGCGCCGATCCGGGCCCGCTACCGCTGGCTGTACGGCAAGCGGGACGACGGCGCCGTGAAGGTCTACGGGCTGCGGCTGCCGGTCGACCCGTCCAAGCGGCTGGCCTCGGTCACCTTCCGGAAAGCCTCCGGGCCCCAGGCGCAGGCCGCGGCGTACGTCCTCGCGGCGACGCTGGAGAGGTAGGCCGGGCCTCCGGCCGGGCGCGCCTCGGGAGGGCGTCACCTCCCGAGGCGCGCATTGGTCCGACCATCTCACATCCACCGGGCTGGACTTTTCGGATCCTGCTCGACAGGATGGCTGGATCCCGACTATTGGTCCGACCTCTTAGGGGTGATGGAAGGAAGCATGAACGACAACTCCCTACGCGTCGCAGCGCTGCGCCCGGTCCTGCTCTCGGCGGTCTACCCGCCGGGCGAGGAGCTCTCCTGGGTCGGCGGCGTCATCCGCTCCTGGGACGCCGCCCTCGTCGAGGTCACGCTGGACGACGGCGCCACCGGGCTCGGCGAGGCGGGCGCCGGCATCATGGCGCCCGCCGCCGTCCCCGGCATCGTCGAGTCCCTGCGGCCCTACCTCCTCGGCCACCGCTTCGGCGACCCCCGCGAGGTCGGCGACCACCTGCGGGACCGCACGGCGTTCTGGTCCCGCGGCGGCATCGCGTCCGGCACCCTCGGCGCGGTCGAGACGGCCTGCCTCGACGCGGTCGCCAAGCGCCGCGGCGTGCCCGCGCACGAGCTGCTCGGCGGCCGCCGGAGCACGCACATCGAGGCGTACGCGTCCGGCGGGCTGGGCTCCAGCTTCGCGCAGGTCACCGCCTGGGCGCTGGACCAGGTCGCCGCGGGGCTGCGCACGGTGAAGTTCCGCGCCATGCGCGACCCCGACACCACGATCGCGCTGATCCGCCACGTCGTACCGCGGCTCCCGTCCGGTGTCCGCTTCGTCCTCGACGCCGTGCAGGGCTGCGCCAGCGAACCCTGGGCGATCGAGGACGCCGTCCGGGTCGGCGAGGTGTGCGCGGAGTACGGCGCCCGATGGTTCGAGGAGCCCTGCCGCGCGGAGAACCCCGCCGGGTACGCGGCGGTGCGGGCCGCGCTGGACGTGCCCGTCTCCGGTGTCGAGTCGCACGGCAGCGTCGAGGACTTCCGGGTCCTGCTGGACGCCGGGGGCGTCGACATCGCCCAGCCGGACGTCACGTTCGTCGGCGGCCCCGTGGCGTTCGGCAGGGTCGCCGACCTCGCCGCGAAGGCGGGAGCCGCCTGCGTGCCGCACGTCTGGGGCAGCGGCGTGACGCTGATGGCGAACCTGCACACGAGCGCCGCCCACCCGCACGTCGACCTGTTCGAGTACTGCACGCTCCCGAACCCGCTGCGCGAGGCGCTGCTCGACCGCGAGCTCCGCCTGGAGGACGGCCGGCTGGCCGTTCCGGACACGCCGGGCCTCGGTGTCCGGCTCACGCCCGAGACCGAGCAGCGGTTCCCGTACGTACCGGGTGGCGGGCACGTCATCGGCGCCCGGGAAAGGACGTGACCATGACCGACGACCGGTTCACCTCCCCGGTCATCTCCGACTCGCTGGACGCGGCCGGACGGCGCGGGCAGGTCCTCGCCCCGGGCATCGAGCCCCTCGTGCCCGGCTCGCGTCTGCTGGGCCGGGCCGCCACGGTGCAGTTCGCCCCGGTCACCGAGGACGGCCCCGACCCCTACGAGGACGCCATCGCCTTCATCGACGGACTGCGTCCCGGGAGGTGGCGGTGGTGGCGACGGGCGACAGCGCGCGCTCGGCCTTCTGGGGCGAGCTGTTCAGCGCGGCCGCGATCGGCCGCGGCGCCGCCGGCATCGTCACCGACGGCTGCCTGCGCGACTCCCCGAAGATCGCCGCGCTGGGCTTCCCCGCCTTCGCGCGCGGCCGCCGTCCGCTCGACTACCGCGCCCGGATGCGCGTCGTCGCTCGGGCGCAGCCGGTGGTGCTGGGCGGCGTGACGATCCGTCCGGGCGAGCTGGTGATGGCCGACGACGACGGCGTCGCGGTGGTGCCCGCGTCCGTCGAGGAGCAGGTGCTCGCGCGGGCGCGCGCGCGAGTCGAGACCGAGTCGACCGTTCTGGAGGAACTGCTCGCCGGGGACGGCCTGCGCACCGTCTGGGAGCGCCACGGCGTCCTCTGACCGACCCGCGGAGTGAGCCCCCGGCCCGGAGCGCCCCCGGGCCGGGGGGGCTCGGCGTGCGGTCTCAGCGGCGGAAGAAGCTCTCCACGCCGTCGATGTGCGCCGCGGCCACGGCGGCCGCGCGCGTCGGATCACGATCGCGCAGCGCGTTGTAGATCGCCTCGTGCTCGTCCCCCGCCCGCTCGAACACGCCGCGGTCCAGGTGCCCGCGCCAGAGCCGGGCGCTCAGCGTCCGGCCGTTGAGCGAGCCGATCAGGGCGCTGAGGACCGGGTTGCCCGCCGCCTCGGCGATGATCGAGTGGAACCGCATGTCGGCGTCCACCACCTCGTCCACGCGGCCGTCACCGCGCTGGGGGTCGCGCCGCATCTCCTCCAGGGAGGCCGCGAGGCCAGCGAGCTGCTCCTCGGTGATCCGGGAGGCGGCCTGGGCCGCGGCGGCAGCCTCCAGGACCCTGCGCACGGCGAGCAGATCCAGCACCGTGGTGTCCTGCGACAGCTCCACCATCATCGAGAACGCGTCCAGCAGCACGGCGGGGACCAGCGCCCTGACGTAGGTGCCGTCGCCCTGCCGCGACTCCAGCATGCCCACCAGGGTCAGCGCGCGGATCGCCTCCCTCAGGGAGTTCCGGGAGACGCCCAGCCGCACGGCGAGTTCCCGCTCGGTCGGCAGCCGGTGGCCGGGCGGGAACTCGCCGGTCGCGATCATCGTCTTGATCTGTCTGATCGTCGCGTTGGTGACGGACTCACGGGAGGGGCTTTCGACGGTCACCCGTCAACACTAGACGGCTCCCCGGGACGGCGGCCTTCTCCCCGCCGAGGTCCGCGCCGCGCGTCTCCGGCACCGCCAGCACGGCCAGGAACGAGACGAGGGCGAACAGCAGGACGAGCAGCGCGATCGGCCAGGACGCGCCGTCCGACCAGTTGAGCAGGGCGGAGGCGACCAGCGGCGCCGGCCCGCCGATGAGGGCGGAGGTGGACTCGCGGGACAGCGCGATCCCGCTGAGCCGGAAGCGCGCCTCGAACATCTCCGCCAGCAGCGACGCCTGCGCCGCGTACATCGAGGAGATCCCCACGGCCAGGCCCAGCACGACCGCGGTCACCACCAGGACGGGGATCTCGGTGTCGATCAGCCAGAACATCGGGAACGCGAACACCGCCAGGAAGGCGGCGCCGCCGAGCCAGACCGGCCGCCGGCCGACGCGGTCCGACAGCGCTCCGAACAGCGGGGTCGCCACGATCGCGAGCGCGGACGCGGTGACGTTGGCGGTCAGCCCCATCGCGTCGCCCATGTCCAGCTCCTTGGTCACGTACGACAGGACGAACACCTGGATGAGGTACGAGATGGCCACGAACGGCCCGTTGGCGGCCATCGCCAGCAGCAGCATCCGCGGCTGCCGCCGTACGACCTCGACGATCGGCAGGCCCTCCGGGGCGCGGTCCGCGACGGCCTCCTCGAACACGGGGGTCTCCTCGACCCGCGACCTGAAGTAGAGGCCGACCAGCACGGCCGCGAGGCTCAGCAGGAACGGCACCCGCCAGCCCCAGGAGTCGAACTGCTCGTCGGGCAGGGCGGAGACGCCGGCGAAGACCACCGTGGCGACGAGGATGCCGAGGAACACTCCGGTCCCGGGCAGCGCGGTCAGCAGCCCGCGCCGCCGCCGGTCGCCGGCCTCAGCGGCCACCACCAGCGCGCCCACGTACTCGGCCCCGGCGCCGAACCCCTGGAGCAGCCTCAGCGTCACCAGCAGCACCGGAGCGGCCAGACCGATCGTCCGATAGCTCGGCAGCAGCCCGATCCCCGCCGTCGCGACGCCCATCAGGACCAGGGTCATCACCATCATCGGCTTGCGGCCGAGCCGGTCGCCGACGTGGCTGAACACCACACCGCCGATCGGCCGCGCGCCGAAGCCGACCGCGAAGGTGGCGAGCGAGGCGAGGGTGCCCGCCGTGCTCGACGTCTCCGGAAAGAACTGGTCGCCGAACACCAGCGCGGCGGCCAGGCCGAAGAGCGTGAAGTCGTAGTACTCCACGACGCTCCCGACCATGCTCGCCGCCGCCGCGCGCCGCCTGGACCTGCTCGCTGCCATGACACCGTCCATCGATTGGCCCATCCAATTCCCTCAACACAGGAGGGATCGCGGCATGATATGCACGCAACGACCCCCTGTCCATAGATTGGCCCTACCAATACCCCTGCACACGCGCGCCGCCGCTACGTCGGAGAACGGCGACGATCGGTTGAAGCACCGCAGCGACAGCGCCCGCGGAAGTGCAGCGGGCAGACGGCACGTCCCGCGACGAGGACCTCGCCGTCACCCAGGACGCCGCGATCGCTGATGTCACCGACCGGCCTTGGGATGGCGCAGCCGGAGTGGGGGCGCAGGCGCGCCGTTGAGGTGGTCGGCGGGAGAACGCGTCCGGTGCGCGGACCGCGTTCAACGTGGGGTGGCCTTGGTCTGCGTCAGGTTCCCGGGGCGGGCGAGGGGGGCGCCGTCTGCGACATCACCGGGGATGCGACGAAGAGCGCGCGGACCGCGGCGCGGACCTTGGCGGCGACCACGTCGGGGGTGGAGGCGTCGAGTTTGCCGTCCAGGTGCAGGAACGCCAGGCCGTGGACGAACGCCCAGATCGTGGTCGACAGCGCGTCCG
The DNA here is from genome assembly GCF_009793335.1 of Actinomadura sp. J1-007. Lineage (GTDB taxonomy): Bacteria > Actinomycetota > Actinomycetes > Streptosporangiales > Streptosporangiaceae > Spirillospora > Spirillospora yumaensis. Next base: position 751,938 of record NZ_WING01000003.1, read on the forward strand.
GGTCGGCGTGGGGGAAGACGCTGCGGACGATGCCGCAGACGTATTCCCAGATGGCGATGGTCGCGCTGACCCGTTCCTCGCTGTCCGGGTCGCAGGGCTCGGCGAACATCACCCGGAACAGCGCCGGGTGGTCGAGGGCGAAGCGGACGTAGGCGACGGCGACCGCCGCGAGGTCTTCGGGGCTCTCGGGCGAGGGGTGGGCGGCGGCCAGATGTTCGGCGAGTTCGCGGTATCCCTGCGCGGCGACCGCGGAGACCAGCGCGTCGCGGTCCGCGTAGTGGCGGTAGGGGGCCGTCGCCGACACCCCGGCCCGGCGCGCCACCGCCCGCAGCGACAGCGCGGCACTGCCGTCCTCCTCAAGCAGCTCCCGCGCCGCCTGGAGGCAGGCGGCACGGAGATCGCCGTGGTGGTACGGGGCGCTCGCTCGCGGCATGGATCACACTCTCTGTGTTCGCGGCCCTGCACAGCCCGACAAATGTGTGCAGTGCATACATGATAGGCGCCGGCGGCCGGAAGGGGAAAGGGATGACCAGCGAACCATTATCGCCGTTGTCCCTGCGCTGCGGACAGGTGCCGCCGTGTCCGACGCCGCGCCGTTGGAGTCGTTTCCCGAGTGGGCAGTGGCGGGGCACGGCTACCGCACAGGGCTGCCCACCGTGAGGCGCCGCCGTAGTGAGCGGGTCCGCGCGACGGCGTTGGTGGGGCTGGGGATGTGTCGCGACTTCAGGGTGTGCACAGGTCGATGAAGGTCTGGCAGGGGGCGAGCGGTAGCGGAGCGGTGCCGTAGGTGAGCAGTCTTCCCTCTGGGCCTGGAATGCGGATGAGGCCGGCCAGGCTGCCGAAGAGTTCGTCCAGCGACTCGATGAGTGTGGGGATGTGCTGTCGTTGCGGGCGCATCGCGGCGAGCGTTCGGCCGGCGCCGTCGATGAGGTGCCCGATGTTGGCTCCGTGGCCGCGCAAGGTGGTGGACACCCGGTCGCTGAGCTCTGCGGTGGTGTCCAGGAGCCGTGAGACTTCGTCGGGGTGCTCGTGGACGCTGGGGGCGCCCGGTCCGGTGCCGGTCAGGCCGTTCGACAGGGTGTGCAGGGACATGGCCACGTCGCCGGGAGAGATGGCGGACGCCAGTTTGTGGGCGGGGGCGGCGATGTCGGGCGGGTCGGCGACGGGGGCCGTCCGGACGATGCGCGCGCCTTCGCGGAGCGCGGAGCCGGCGCCGCCGTTCCGGGCGAGGTCAGGGAGTCGGCGGGCGCGTAGTCTTGCGGGGATCGCCTGGTGGACGGCACCGGCGGGAGGAGGAGGCCGGGCCATGCCCAAGCGCGCACCGGAGCGGGTCATGCGAGTGGTGCTGACCCGCGAGCTGATCGTGCACACCGCCGTGGACCTGGTCGAACGGGAGGGCGCCAAGGCGCTGTCGATGCGCGCGGTCGGGGCCGAACTGGGCGTGACCGCGATGGCCATGTACAACCACGTGCCGAACAAGGAGGCGCTCGTTCGGGGCATCGCCGAGTACGTCATGGGGACGCTGGACCTGCCCGAGCCGAAGCCGGACGGCTGGCGGGCGGGCGCGCGCGAGCTGGCCCACGCCTTCCGCAGGACGGCCGACGAGTACCCGCGGTGCATGGCCCTGGTGGTGGTGAACAAGACGGCGCTCCCGGTCGGGCTGCGCGTCATCGAACGGGCTCTGGACCTCTGCGCCGCGGCGGGGCTGACGGGCGTCGAGCCGGTCCGCGTCGTGCGTGCGCTGATGGCCTACACGCTCGGCTCCCAGCTCCGCGAAGCGGGCCTGAAGAGGATCCTGCGGGAGAAGGAGGGGGACCTCACCGATGAACTGCGGCATCTGGAGGCCGCCGGGTTTCCGCACATGGCCGTCCATCCCGCCGAAACGGCAGAGCACGATCCCGACGCGTCGTTCGACTTCGGTCTCGAACTGTTCCTGTCGGCGGTCGAGATGAGGGCGCGGCGCGCCGACTGACACCGGCGGCGGTCCGGGCGGTCAGACCTTGGACGCGCCGCGCGGGAGCCGGTCGAGCGCGCACAGCAGCATCTCCAGGCCGTACTCGAAATCCGCGTCCGGATCCACCCGCATCAGCTCGTCGGCGAGTTCGACGACGCGGGGGATCTCGTCCAGATCGATCTCGGCGTCCGCGTCCAGGTGGTCTTCCGGCGGTCGGCCGGTCATCGAGAGCGCGCCTTCCTCCAGCATCTGCGCTCCGATCATGTAGGACATGAAGGCGCACAGCGCGTTCACGGCGGTGGCGGCGTCGAATCCGGCCGCCGCGAAGAGCGCCAGGGCCCGTTCCGCCGTCCGCCCTCCGGCCATCCGGCCGGCCGGGCTGGTGAGCACCAGGTGCATGCTGCGCGGGTAGCGGTGGGCGACGGCGCGGAAGGCGCCGGCCATGGCGCGGGCGTGCAGCTTCCAGTCCTGGTCCGGGCCGGCCTCGCGCTCGGGGACGTCCAGTCCCGCGAGGACGGACTCGGCCACGGCGGCCAGGAGTTCGTCCTTGTTCGGGACGTGGTTGTAGAGCGACATCACGCCGACGCCGAGCTCGGTGGCGATCTTGCGCATGGTCAGGGCCTTGGCCCCGTCCCGCTCGATGATCGCGATGGACGTCTGGACGATGAGCTCCCGGGTCAGCGGTCGCCGCTCGGCGTGATCGGCCGTCTTCTTCCCCATCACCGTTCTCTCCGGGTCGCCCGCCGGCCCGCGCCGTCACCGCGCGGCGGCCACGCGTGATCTCGCGTTCAACCATAGCCGTCCGGTGCCGCGGAGCGGCGGGCGGAGCCCGGGGGCCGGCCCCTCGATGTTAGGTACGGCATAAATCTTGTTTACGTTGTACGTAACGTGGCATGGTGGCCGTGACGGTGTCCCTGCGCACCGGCGCCCGTCGATGACCGGAAGTGGAGATCGCCCATGGCCCAGCTCCTGCGACGTTTCGCCGAAGCCCGCCCGCACGAGCCGGCACTGGTCGACGAGCGCGGAACGACCGGCTGGGCGGAGTTCGACGAGCGCGTGAACAGGGTCTCGAACGCGCTGCGCGACCTCGGGCTGGGAACGGGCGACGTCGTCGCGATCCACGCCGGGAACCGGCGCGAGCATTTCGAGGTGATGGCGGCGGCGAGCCACATCGGGCTCCGGTATGTGCTGCTCAACTGGCACTGGACCGCCGATGAGCTGGGCTACGTGCTGCGGGACGCGGGCGTTCGGGTGCTGTTCTCCGAATCCGAGTTCGCCTCGACGGTGACGCAGGCGGTGAACGGGCTCGATTCGCTGGCGCGCGTGTCCTTCGACGACGGCATGAGCGGTTTCACCGGCTACGGCGACCTGGTCGCCGGTGCGTCGGCGGACGAGCCGGCGGAGCCGGTCATGGGTTCCCCGATGTTCTACACCTCGGGGACCACGGGGCGGCCCAAGGGCGTCAGCCGCAGGCTGTTCGACGCCGGCCTGCCGGCCGAGACGCTGGCGCTGGTCTCGGAGGTGTTCGCGCAGACCTTCCTCGTCCCCGAGGACGGGCGGACGCTGCTGGTCGGCCCGGTCTACCACTCGGCTCAGTGGCTGTTCTCCTTCATGCCGCTGATGGGAGGCCGGCCGGTCGTCATGCGCCGCGGGTTCGACCCGGCGGAGACGCTGCGGCTGATCGACCGGCACGTGATCACCAACGTGCACCTGGTGCCGACCCAGTTCGTCCGGCTGCTGCGGCTGGACCCGTCCACCAGGCGCGCGTTCTCGGGGACGAGCCTGGCCGCGGTGTGGCACGGGGCCGCGCCCTGCGCGCCGACGGTCAAGCGGCAGATGATCGACTGGCTGGGCCCGGTGGTGCACGAGTACTACGGCTCCACCGAGGCGTCGGTGAACACGGTCATCACCGCGGCCGAATGGCTGGAGAAGCCGGGGAGCGTCGGCCGTCCGCTGCCCACGACCGAGATCAGCGTGCTCCTGGAGGACGGTTCGCCCGCCGCCCCGGGGACGCCGGGAAAGATCTGGTTCCGCTACACCAGCGGCGACGACATCGAGTACTGGGGCGACGAGGAGAAGACCGCCTCGGTGCACGGCCACGGCGGCCTGTTCACCACGGGCGACATCGGCCACTTCGACGAGGACGGCTACCTGTTCCTGTCCGACCGCGCCATCGACATGATCATCAGTGGCGGGGTGAACATCTATCCCGCCGAGATCGAGGGCGTGCTGATCGCCCATCCGGCGGTCGCGGACGTGGCGGTGTTCGGAATACCGGACGAGGAGTTCGGGGAGCAGGTCAAAGCCGTCGTCCAGCCGACGGGCGACGCCTTCGAACGCGACGGGCTGGCCGAGGCGCTGCTCGCGCACTGCCGGGAGGCGCTCGCCGGCTACAAGGTCCCCCGTTCGGTCGACTTCGTCCCCCGCTTGCCGCGGACGCCGTCAGGCAAGCTCCCCAAACGCGTCCTGCGCGATCCGTACTGGCAGGAGAACGCCCGGCGCATCTGAACGAGAGGCGCTCGGTTCACAGGAGGTGCCATGACAACGGCGAAGAATGACGCGCTCGGCGTCGAATGGGTCGACAAGAAGAAATACCTGTGGCTGCTGGGATTGGTCGTCCCGCTGGCGCCCTTCATGGGCTGGGGGCTGGTCGAGGCGACCGGTTGGGGGGCGATGTGGTTCGTCATGCCCGTCCTGCTGGGCGTCCTCACCCAGGTGCTGGACAAGATCTTCGGACAGGACTCCACGAACCCGCCGGAGAGCCTGCTGGCCTGGCTGGAGGACCAGCGCTACTACCGCTGGTGCACCTACCTGTACGTGCCGTTGCAGTACGCGGGTCTGGTGCTGGCCGCCTGGACGTGGTCGCGTCCGGACGTCTCGGTCCTCGGCAAGATCGGCGTGGTCTTCACCATCTCGCTCGTCGGCGGCATCGGCATCAACACCGCCCATGAACTGGGCCACAAGAAGGAGTCGGTGGAGCGCTGGATGTCGAAGGTCGTCCTGGCGCAGACCGCCTACGGGCACTTCTACATCGAGCACAACCGCGGCCACCACGTCCGCGTGGCCACCCCCGAGGACCCGGCCAGCGCGCGGCTCGGCGAGAGCTTCTGGCGGTTCTGGCCCCGCAGCGTATGGGGCAGTCTGAAGTCGGCCTGGCGGCTGGAGAAGGCTCGGCTGGCACGCCTGGGGAAGGGCCCGTGGACGCCGCGCAACGACGTCCTCAATTCCTGGGCCATGACCGTCGTGCTGTTCGGCGCCCTGATCGGTGTCTTCGGCCTCGGCATCACTCCGTACCTGCTGTTGCAGGTTCCCCTTGGATTCACGGTGCTGGAACTCGCGAATTACGTGGAGCACTATGGCCTGCTCCGCCAGAAGACGGCCACGGGCCGTTACGAGCGCTGCACTCCCCGACACGCCTGGAACAGCAACACCATCGCCTCGAACATCCTGATCTACAACTTGCAGCGCCACAGCGACCATCACGCCAACCCGACCCGGCGATACCAGGCACTGCGGCACTTCGACGAATCCCCGCAGTTGCCCGCCGGCTATTTCGTCATGTTCCGTCTCGCCCAGTTCCCCTGGTTGTGGCGGCGCGTGATGGACAAGCGGGTCATCGCCCACTACGGGGGCGACGCCTCGCTGGCGCACATCCAGCCCGGGAAGCACGCCCGCTACGGCGTCACCCCGCCCGGCTCGGAGACGGAGGAGATCACCGTGTGATCTGACCGGCTCGCATACCGATCACCGACAAGCGGTCTGAGAGAGGGATTGACGCGATGGGCATCGGGCTGACCGAGGAGCATGAGGCGCTGGCCGAGTCGGTGCGCGGTTTCGCCGAGCGCTACGTTCCGGCGAGTGTCGTACGGGCGGCGTTGGAGGCCGATGAGGAGTCCAGGCCGCCGTTCTGGTCGGCTCTGGCCGAGCAGGGCCTGCTCGGGCTGCATCTGGAGGAGGAGCAGGGCGGGCAGGGCTACGGCCTGCTGGAGCTGGCGATCGTCGTGGAGGAGTTGGGTCGTGCCGCTGCGCCGGGTCCGTTCCTTCCGACGGTGCTGGCGAGCGCGGTGGTGGACGCCTCCAGCAACGCCAAGGCGCGCGCGGAGCTGCTGCCGGGGCTGGCGGACGGGTCGAGGACGGCGGCGGTGGCGCTGGACGCCGCATTGACCGGCCGCCGCGACGGCGGCGCGCTCGTCGTCGGCGGCACGGCCGCGACGGTGCTGGGCGCGGTGCTCGCCGACGTGGTCGTCCTGCCGGTCGCGACCGACGACGGCGAGCAGTGGGTCGCGGTCGACGCGTCCGCGCTGAAGGTCACGCCGGTCGAGAGCCTGGACCGGGTGCGGCGCGTCGCGACCGTCGAGGTTCCCGAGGTGGCGGTGGCCGCTGACCGGGTGCTGGACGGTGTGACCGGCGGCCGGGTCCGCGACCTGGCTGCGGCGTTGTTCGGTGCGGAGGCCGCGGGTCTGGCGGGCTGGCTGGTGGCGACGGCGTCGCAGTACGCCAAGGTGCGTGAGCAGTTCGGTCGTCCGATCGGGCAGTTCCAGGGGGTCAAGCACAAGGCCGCCCGGATGCTGATCCGGCTGGAGCAGGCCCGCGCCGCCGCGTGGGACGCGGCCCGTGCGCTGGACGAGGGGGCGAAGGAGGCCGGGTTCGCGGCCGCCGTGGCCGCGGTGGTCGCGGCGGACGCGGGGGTGCGCACGGCCCGGGACGCGATCCAGATCCTGGGTGGGATCGGGTTCACCTGGGAGCACGACGTACACGTGTACCTGCGTCGGGCGCTGACGCTGCGGGCGCTGCTGGGGTCGTCTGAGGGCTGGGCGGCCAAGGTGGCGGGGCTGGCGCTGGACGGTGGGCGCCGCGAGGTGGAGCTGGAGCTGGACGAGGGCACCCAGCCGCTGCGTGAGCGCATCCGCGCCCAGGTCGCCGAGTTGGCGGCGATCAAGGACAAGAACGAGCTGAACGCCCGGATGGGCGACGACGGCTGGACCGTCCCGCACTTCCCCGAGCCGTGGGGCAAGGGCGCGGGCCCGGTCGAGCAGATCCTCATCCAGCAGGAGCTGAAGGCCGCCGGTGTGGCGGCACCAGATCTGAGGATCGGGACGTGGCTGGTGCCGTCGCTGGTCCGCTACGGGTCCGAGGAGCAGAAGGAGCGGTTCCTGCGGCCGACGCTGCGCGGGCAGATGGTGTGGTGCCAGCTGTTCTCCGAGCCCGGCGCCGGTTCGGACCTCGCGTCCCTGTCGATGAAGGCCGAACGCGTCGAGGGCGGCTGGAAGCTCACCGGCCAGAAGATCTGGACGACCGTCGCCCAGTTCGCCGACTGGGGCTTCTGCATCGCCCGCACGGACCCGGACGCGCCCAAGCACGACGGCATCACCTACTTCCTGGTCGACATGAAATCGCCGGGCGTGGACGTGCGGCCGCTGCGGGAGCTGACCGGTGACGCGCTGTTCAACGAGGTGTTCCTGGACGGGGTGTTCGTTCCGGACGACCGCGTGGTCGGCGAGGTGGACCAGGGCTGGCAGGTCGCCCGCAACACCCTGTCCAACGAGCGCGTCTCCATCTCCACTGGAAGCGGCATCGGGATGGGCGTGCCGGAGCTGCTGAGGTTCTTCGCCGGCCGCGACCGCGACCCGGTCACCACCGCGGAGATCGGACGGCTGGTGGCGCAGGGCCAGTCGATCGACCTGCTCGGGCTGCGCACCACGTTGAAACAGCTGAGCGGCGTGGAGCCGGGCGCCGAGGCGAGCGTCCGCAAACTGCTCGGCGTGCAGTTCAACCAGGACGTCGCCGACTACTGCTGGGCGGCCCAGGGCACGGCCGCGACCACCGAGGTGCCGATGGCCGAGAGCGGCATCGTCGCGCGCGCGATGCTGTTCAGCCGCGCGATGACGATCTACGGCGGCACCACCGAGGTGCAGCTCAACATCATCGGCGAACGCCTCCTCGGCCTCCCCCGCGACCCCGAACCCAAGGCGCGGCCGTGAGACGCCGCGTCCCTCTGCCCGTCTACCGCGATCTGCCGTCCACCACGATTCCCAGAGAGCCGGCATGACCTACCGCTGTCCCGTCTGCGACTACGAGTACGACGAGGAGGCCGGGGAGCCCCGCGAGGGCTTCCCGCCGGGAACCGCTTGGGCGGACGTCCCCGATGACTGGTGCTGCCCCGACTGCGGCGTCCGCGAGAAGATCGATTTCGAGAAGGTGTGAAGGAATGGAATACCGCGTCTGGGAATGCATGGTCTGCGGCTTCGTCTACGACGAGGCCGAGGGCTGGCCCGAAGAGGACATCCCGCCGGGCACCCGCTGGGAGGACATCCCCGACGACTGGTCCTGCCCCGAGTGCGGCGCGGCCAAGGCGGACTTCCGGATGACCGAGATCAGCCGTGCCTGAGCGGATCGACCGCGTCGTCATCGTCGGGACCGGCATCGCCGGGACGACCGCCGCGCTGACCCTGCGCGCCGAGGGCTACCAGGGCGGAGTGGACCTGATCGGCGCTGAGCCTCACGAGCCGTACCGGCGTCCCCCCTTGTCCAAGGAACTGCTCGCCGGCCGCATACCGCCGGAGCGGGTGCGGCTGAAACCTCCCGCGGCCTGGGCGGACCAGGGCATCGCCCTCCGCACGGGGATCAGCGCGGTGGCCTTGGACCGCGGGCGCAGGAGGGTGCGCCTGTCCGACGGCGGCGAGCTCGGCTACGACCGGCTCCTGCTGGCGACGGGCGGCAGGCCGCTCCGGATACCCGGCGCGCCGACCCTGCGGACGCTCGCCGACGCGCTCGCCCTCCGGGCCCGTTTGGACGAGGGAGGGCGGCTCCTGGTCGTCGGCGGCGGGCTCATCGGGTTGGAGGCCGCCGCCACGGCGCGGTCCGCCGGATGCGAGGTGACCGTGTGGGAAGCAGGCGATCACGTCCTCGGACGGGTGCTCCCCGGATGGCTCGCCGCCCATGTCGCGGCCGCTCATCTGCGTCGCGGCGTCGATCTGCGCACCGGGACCCCGGTGGAGGCGGTCTCTCACACGTCCGGCGGCTACCGGGTGGCGGGCGAGTCCGCGCGGTGGAACGGCGACCACGTGCTGGCCGCCGTCGGGGTGGCGCCCGACACCGCCCTGGCCGCCGAAGGAGGGCTGGCCGTGGACGACGGGATCGTCGTCGACGACCGGCTCGCCACCTTTGACGCCGCCGTGTACGCGGCGGGGGACGCCGCCCGCCTTCCCCGCGGCCGGGGCGAGCACTGGGCCGACGCCCAGGAGCAGGGCGCCACAGCGGCACGGAACATGCTCGGGCAGGACGTCGCCCACACCGCGGTCCCGTGGTGCTGGTCCGACCAGTACGGCCTGAAAATCCAGATCTGCGGCCGGCTCGTCGGAACGCCCGAGACCTCCGGTGACCCGGCGCGCCATGACGCGGCGATCTCGTTCGTCCACGACGGCGCGCTCTGCGGGGCGGTCTGCTTCAACCGGCCGAAGGAGTTCCGCGACCTCCGATCGGAAATAGCCCGTTCCGAGGACGGCTCGCAGACGGTGAAAGCGTGACCGGTGTGAAGGCGCAATTGCTTTGACGGTCCGGAAGAAGGATTCCTGAGAAGATCAGGAGGGTGCATGGGTCTTTCTCCTACGGCGAACCATCACTCGCCCGGCCCACCGGCTGCCGACGACCCCCGGTTACTGCTCCCGGCACTCGGAGCGGCCGCCACCGAGATCACGGTGGCGGTCCAGCGAGCGGTTCCTGAGCACTACGGAACGGAGGGCACGGCCGCCGCAAGCCTGCAACGGACGATCGAGCAGGCGGTACGGCAGTCGGTCTGCGGGTCGCAGCGCGAGAAGCGCGACGGGCTGCGGAGCGGGCGGGAGCTCTTCGAGAACCTCGGAGCGTGCGAAGCCGGGCGGCGCGACCCGGACGGCCTACAGACGGCGCTCAACGCCGGCGGCAACGCCGCGTGCCGGCACCTCGTCAAGGAGGCCAGGCGGCTGGGCGCGACCCTGGAGAACCTCACGACGGCCCTGGAGGATCTCTTCCTCTTCATCGACGAGATGACCGCGGCCGCGGCCGACGGGCACGCGCGCGCGAGAAGGGAGATGGCCGACGAGCGGGAGCACCTGCGGCGCACGCTGGCGGACCTGCTGGTTCAGGACCCGCCGGCCGGGGCGGACGCCATCAGCGGCCTCGCCGAGCGGGCCGGCTGGGGGCCGGTCCGCAGCCTCGCCGCCGTCGCCGTCCGGACACCGCGGGACGCGCCGCCGCCCGTGCTGCCGCCGGCCTTCCTGGCCAGGTGGACGGCGCCCGAGCCGTACCTGATCTGGCCTGATCCCGACGGGCCGGGAGAGCCGCCGCTCCCCCTGCACGGCGTCGCGGTACCGGTGGCCATCGGCCCGACCGTGCCGTTGGAGAAGGGCGCCATGTCACTGCGGTGGGCGCGCCGGGTTCTCGCGCTGGTCGAGCGAGGCGCGATCACGGGCGAGCGCCCGGTCCGCTGCCTCGACCACCTCCCCAGCCTGCTCACCGACATGGGCGAGGAACTCATCGGCGCCGCCCTGCCCGCACGCTTCGGCCCGCTTCTCCGGCTCCGGCCGAAACGCCGGCGCGTGCTCACGGACACGCTGCTGGTGTACCTGGAGAGCCGGGACAACGCGGTCATCGCCGCCGAACGCCTGCGAGTGCACAAGCAGACCGTCCGCAACCGGATCCGCGACGTCGAGACCGTTCTGGGCGACGCCATCCATGACCCGGCGCGCCGGATCGAACTGCTGATCCTGCTGCACCACCTGGCACGGGTCGCCGACCGCGGCCGCCGCTGAACGACCCGTGCCCCCGCCGGGCCGCCGTCCTCGTCCGGCCGGATCCTCAGCGGGACCCGTGGAGAATTGAGCGGCCATCTGGGCCTACGCGCGCAGAGCGTCATGGGGAGTGTCGTAGCAGTGCGCGACGTTGAACCCGGCGTTCGACCGTACCGTCAGGTGCGCCCGTCCGCTGGTCCGCGCCATGTCATCGGCGCAGGAGTACTTCTTGGACGATCGAGGCGATCAGCGTTCCGTCGGTTGTGCGCATCGAACCCGTGGCCAGGCCGCGGCTGCCGACGTGGGCGACGGAGCCCATGTCGTACAGCAGCCATTGGTCGACGCGTGGCGGCCGGTGGAACCAGATCGAGTGGTCGAGGCTCACGAGCAGGCCGTACCTGGTCCGCGACAGCGGCGCGCGAGCGGCGTTCACCACGGCGATGTCGGACAGGAAGGTGAGCAGGCCGGCGTGCAGCGCCGGGTCGTCCGCGACGGGCTCGGTCACGCGCACCCAGAAGGGATGGGCGAAGGGGGCGCCGTCCTTGGACGGATCGGCGGGACGCAGTTCGAAGGGCCGGTCGTCCCCGAACAGGCGGGACAGGCCCGCGGGCTCCAGCTCGTGCGGCGGCGGGACCGCCGGCGGGCCGGCCGCCTGCCAGGACTCTCCGGGCTCGGGAACGCGGCGTTGACAGGCTCCGAGCAACGATGCCACGCTACGTACGGTGTAAATAAGATTTATCTTGTATGTCGCGGCGCTTTTCGCCGTGGCTCACGGAATGGACGGAGAGGTGCTCATGAGAATCGGTGTGGCGCTGGCCGAGCGGAACGGCCCCGACGCGCTGGAACGGCTCATCGGCGACGTGCGGCGCGCGGCCGAGGACGGGCTGGCCTCGATATGGATTCCGAACGGCGCCGGGATGGACATGCTCACCGCGCTGGCGGTCGTCGGAACGCGGGTGCCCGGCATCGAGCTGGTGCCCGCGGTGGTCCCGACCTACCCCCGCCACCCGGCCGCGCTCGCGCAGCAGGCCAGGACGGCCGCGTTCGCGCTGGGGCCCGGACGGCTGACCCTGGGCGTCGGGACGTCGCACAAGATCGTGGTGGAGAACGCCTACGGTTATGACTTCGACCGGCCCGTACGGCACATGCAGGAGTACCTGTCGGTCCTGGTGCCGCTGCTGAACGGCGAGAGCGTCGCGTTCGACGGCGACACCGTCCGCGCGCGGATCGGCCTCTCGGTGCCCAACCGGGAGCGGGTGCCGCTGCTCATGGCGGCGCTCGGCCCGAGGATGCTGAAGCTGGCCGGCGAGCGCGCGGACGGGACCGTCCTGTGGATGACGGGGCCCCGGACCGTCCGCGACCACATCGTGCCGACCATCACCGCCGCGGCCGAGAGCGCGGGCCGTCCCCGGCCGCGCGTGGTGTGCATGCTGCCCGTGGCCGTGACCGACGACGCCGAGGGCGCGCGGAAGCGGGCGGCGGAGATCTTCGGGCCCTACGGGGCGCTGCCGTCCTACCGGGCCATGATGGACCGGGAGGGCGCCGAGGGCCCGGCCGACCTGGCGGTCGTCGGCGACGAGCAGGCGGTGCGGGCGACGCTGGACCGGCTGGCCGCGGCGGGCGTCACCGACTTCGTGGCCGGTGAGTTCATGCGCGGCGAGGACCGGGCCCGTACGCGGGAGTTCCTGAAGACCTTCCCCGAACGGCCCGCGCGCCTATGACGCCGTCTCGCCGGTGCGGCGCGCGGCGTAGCTGGAGAGCACGGCCAGGGCCGAGAGGACCGCCATCAGGCCCAGGGCGTACCGGTAGCCGGTGACGAGCTGGGCCACGCCCGGCTCGGAGACCCGCGACAGCGTCCCGGCGAAGACGCGGTCGCGCAGGGACGCCGCCACGGGGGCCGTGATGACGGGGAAGGCCAGCGCGGTGCTGACGACGATGCCCACGTTCATGATCATCAGGCGCATCGCGTTGACGATGCCGACGCGGTGGGACGGGAGCCCGCGCAGCAGGGCCGTGGCGTTCGCGGGGAGGAAGGCCCCCGACCCGGCGCCCATGAGCATCAGGCCCAGCATGATCGGCCAGTAGCCGGGCCGCGGCGACACCGCGGCCAGCAGCACCGCCAAGCCGAGCGTCGTCAGCGCCGACGCGAGCGCGGCCATGGTGCGGGCGTCCATGCCGCGCTGCACGAAGCCCGACCCGGTGGAGGCGACGACCGCGACGGCCGGCATGGCGAGGACCTTCAGCCCGGCAGTGACGGCGTCGTCCCCCTGGACGGCCTGAAAGAACAGGGCCATGAGCAGGACGGCGCCGATCCGGGCGGTCGCGTCCAGGAACGTGGCGAGGATGCCGAAGGCGAACGGCGGGTCGCGGAAGAGGGCGGTGTCGATGACGGGGTGCGGGCTGCGCCGCTCGACGGCGATGAAGACCGGCAGCAGGACCGCGAACACGGCGGCGCCGCCCAGCACGGGCGGGCTCGTCCAGCCGAGGTCGCCGACCTGGGACAGGCCGAACAGCAGCCCGCCGAGCCCGGCCAGGATCAGGACGTTGCCCGGCACGTCGACGCCGCGTTCGCCGCGGGCGGGTTCGACCGGCCGCAGGACGGCCGCGCCCCAGGCCAGGCACAGCACGCCGAACGGGACGTTGTACCAGAACACCCAGCGCCAGCCGAAGTCGTCGACCAGGAAGCCGCCGAGGGTGGGCCCGGCGAGCTGGGCGATGGAGAAGCCGGCGGTGTAGACGCCCAAGGCGCGGCCGAGGTGCTCGCGCGGGAACACGTCGGTGAGGATGGCCGCGCTGTTGGCCAGCAGCATCGCGGCCCCGGCGGCCTGGAGCACCCGCAGCGCCACCACGGTCCAGGCCGTCGGCGCGAAGCCGAGCAGGAGGCTGCCCAGCGTGTAGGCGCCGAGCCCGGCCAGGTACATCGCGCGGCGCCCGAACATGTCGGCGAAGCGGCCGAAGACGATGATCAGCACCGTGTTGGCCAGCATGAAGGCCAGCAGGATCCAGCTCGCCTCCACCGGCCCGGCGCGGAAATGGCGGACCACCGCGGGCAGCGCGACGTTGAGCGAGTTAGCGCCGAGGCCCATCAGGACGCTGGCCATGGTCACCACCGACAGCGTCCACCAGGCGTTGCGCGAGGGCCCGGCGGAGGGGGACGGTCGGTGTCGGCTCGCGGGGTACGGCTCACGCTCGTCCCTTCGCACGGCCCAGGAAGGCACAATATTAGAATATGATTCTAGAATGTCGGCGTTCAGCCGTTCACCAGCAGGATCTTGCCCGTGTGCCGGCCCGCCTCCATGAGCCGATGGGCCTCGCCGGCCTCGGCCATGGGCAGCCTCTGGTCGATGATCGGCCGCACGGCTCCGCTCTCGATCATCGGCCAGACGTGCTCCCGCACTCCGGCGACCACGGCGGCCTTCTGCGCGGCGGACCGGGTGCGCAGGGTCGTGCCGTGCACCGATGCCCGCTTGACGACCAACTCGGCGAGGTTGAGCGGGGCCTCCAGCCCGTCCTGCAAGCCGATGACGGCCAGGCGCCCGTCGGCGGCCAGGGACCGGACGTTGCGTTCCAAGTAACGGCCGCCGATGACGTCGAGGATGACGTCGTACGGGCCGTGCTCGGCGAAGTCCTCCGTGCGGTAGTCGATCGCCAGGTCCGCGCCCAGTTCCCGCGCCAGAGCGGCTTTCTCGGGACCGCCGACCGTGGTGACGACGCGGGCCCCCAGCGCTTTGGCGATCTGGAGCGCCATGGTGCCGACGCCCCCGGCTCCGCCGTGCATGAGGAACGTCTCGCCCTCCTTGAGCCGCGCGGTCATGACGACGTTGGACCACACCGTGGCGGCCGCTTCGGGCAGCGCCGCGGCGTCGACCAGGTCGATCCCCTTGGGGATCGGGAGCAACTGCCCCGCGGGGACGGCGACCTTCTGCGCGTAGCCGCCCCCCGTCAGCAGCGCGCAGACCTCGTCACCGACCTGCCGGCCGGTCACGCCCTGCCCGAGTGCGCTGATGCGGCCGGAGACCTCCAGGCCCGGATACGGCGAAGCCCCCGGCGGCACCGGGTAGAGCCCCATTCGCTGCATGACGTCGGCCCGGTTCAGGGCGCTGGCCGCCACATCGACGACCACCTCGCCGGCGGCGGGCGACGGGTCCTCGACCCGCGTCCAGTCCAGGACCTCGGGGCCCCCGGGCTCCTTGATCGATACTGCTCTCATGATGCTCCGTTCACAGGGGTGAGATGAGCGCGCCCGCGGCTGGGGCGCCGTGCCTCAGCGGACGCCGGCCTTCCTCATGGCCATCAGCGCGGCGGTCATGGCGAGGTTCCACGTCCGGTGCGACACACGAGCCGGCGGGGTGAACCCGTGGACGCGCTGGTGGGCGACGGTCTGGGGCTCGGTGTACTTGAGGATCCCGTCGGCCCCGTGACGGCGGCCGATGCCCGACTCGCCCATGCCGCCCATCGGTGCGTCGATGCTTCCCCACGCGGCGGCGAAGCCCTCGTTGACGTTGACGGTGCCGGCGTGCAGGCGGGCGGCGACGGCCCGGCCCCGGGCGCCGTCACCGGTCCAGACACTGGCGTTGAGCCCGTAGGGCGTGGCGTTGGCCCGGTCGATCGCCTCGTCGGCGTCGCGCACGGGGTAGACCGAGACGACGGGGCCGAAGGTCTCGTTGTCGTACAGCGTCATGTCGGGGGTGACGCCGGTGAGGATGGTCGGCTCGTAGAACAGCGGCCCGAGGTCGGGCCGGGCCCCGCCGCCGGCCAGGACGGTCGCGCCCTTGGTGACGGCGTCGTCCACGTGCGCGGTGACGGTGTTGAGCTGGGCCTGGGTGGTGAGGCTGCCGACATCGGCGCTGTAGTCGTACGAGGCGCCCATCCGGAGCTTCTCGGTGCGGGCGACGAACGCGGCGACGAACCGGTCGTGGACGGCCTCGTCCACGTAGAGGCGTTCGATGGAGACGCAGAGCTGGCCGGCCGAGGGGAAGCACGCGGCGACGGCGCCGTCGGCCGCCCGGTCGATGTCGGCGTCGTCCAGGACGAGCATGGCGTTCTTGCCGCCGAGCTCAAGGGAGGAGCCGATGAGGCGTTCGCCGGCGTCGCGCGCGATCCGGCGGCCGCTGGCGGTGGAGCCGGTGAACATCATGTAGTCGGCGCCCGCCATCAGCGCGCCGCCGATGGACTCGCCCCGCCCGATCACCATCTGCCACACGCCGAACGGCAGGCCGGCCTCGTACATCAGATCCAGCGCCCACAGCGCGGTGAGCGCGGTCTGCGTGTCGGGCTTCTGGACGACGGCGTTGCCCGCCATGAGCGCCGGGATCGCGTCGCCGGCGGCCATGCTCAGGGGGTAGTTCCACGGCGAGACGACGGCGACGGCGCCCTTGGGATGGCGCAGCTCGGTGGTGCGGGTCAGCACCGGGACCGCGCCGCGGCGGCGCTTCGGCCCGAGGAGCCGGGCGGCGCTGCGCGCGTAGTACCGGGCCGTGATCGCGATATCGGTGACCTCCAGGAACGCGTCCCGGCGGGTCTTGCCGCTCTCGGCCTGCATCAGGTCCAGCGCCTCGTCCTGGCGCGCGAGGACGAGGTCGTGGAAGCGAAGGAGGATCTTCTTCCGCTCCCGGACGGACATGGCCGCCCACTCCCCCTGGGCGGCGCGGGCGCGCGCGAACGCGCCCTCGACGTCCGCGGGCGTCGAGACCGGCAGGTCGGCCAGCGGGTCTCCGGTGTACGGGGCGTCGGTGGTGACCCGGGCGGCGTTCGCCGCGGCGGTGACCCGCCGCACCAGCCGCTTGACGAGCGCAGGGGTCAGCGAGGGCGGCAGGGCGGAACCGCGGACGGCGGATGACGGGCGGGCGTGGTCGGTGACCATGGCAGGGTTCCTTACCTCTCGTCTCGTCGCACCCGGCCCCCGGGCGGGACCGAGGTGGGGACCGGCATGTGCAGGGCGAGCTGCCCTTCGGTGACGACATCGAGCCGGACGGTCCTGACGGGGTCGAGCGAGCGCAGGTCGTCGGCCATACGGCCCGCGCCGACACGGAGAGCGGCGTCCCGCGGGAGGCTCGCGCTCCCCGCCGCCAGCACGTTCGTCTGGCTCAGCGTCGAATGCCACGCGCCGTTGATCGTCGTGTACGCGTTGAGGGTCGAGACGCGCCGGCCGCTCGGATAAGCCGTCTGGGCCGGTGTCGCCGCCGAGAACGACAGGTCCGTCCCGCCGGCATCGTTGGCCACACGTGCCACCGTTCGATCGGCATCGATATCGACATCGAGCTCGGTGACCCATTTGGGAAAGCCGTAGCCGTCGCGGCCGCGGACCTGCGCGATCTCGGTGCTCACCGGCAACGACAGCACATAGGAATCGAGACGCTCGTTCTTGAGCGCGGCGACGAGGTCCACGAACCCGAGCCGGCCGTGCCGGGCCGGTCTCACGGCGATCCCGACGGCGGCCTCGGTATAGAAGTCGATATCGCACACCTCGTACCGGAAGAACATGACCGAGACCAGCCCGAGGCCCGGCGCGACCTCCAGCGGCGCCAGTTCCCCGGGCAGGCGGGAACGGATGGCACGGGACCGGGCGAGCATCGTGATCCGGGCGGTCGAGATGCGGTAGTAGAAGTTCGGGGTGAACGTGGCGCCGATCGGGGAATCGACCCTGGTCTTGGGCATTCCCCGGAAGAAGTCCACACCGCTGACGCGGGGATCGCGGTCGACCACGTCGAGATCGGTGCCCATCCGGTAACGGTCGTAAAGGCCGCCCTTCGGAACCGCGACCGCGCGCCCGCCCAGGTCGACCTCGACCGTGTCCTGCTGCTGGATCGGTGGCATCGGAGTAGGCCCCCACATCAATGTTAGCGTTGTATACATGACCCTATCCAGCAATGTAAGCACCGTCAACAAACCGGGATGAGCGCGAACGAACCGACCCCCCGGGCACCGGCGACCCCGACGTGCCGCCGCCAACGCCGAACGAGCCGTCCAAGCCCCTGTCAGCAGCCGTTCCATCTGGCCTGGCGACGCCCCCACACTCCCTACAGACCCGCCGCAGACACTCGCCCGAGCACCTCGCCAGGACGCCCCTCCCCCGAACGTCCTGGATCGCTAGGTCCGTGGAGCAGGGCCCGATCTCGGTAAGTTCTGGCGTGATCCCTGGGGCGGACGGACCGAACCCATCGCCGGGGAGAACCGAGGGGTGTCATGCCGCAGAACAGCACCTGATCCAGCTGTGACGGGCACCGTCGGCACCCGAGATGTACGAGGACGCACGCCGAGCAGAGGAACGCGAATGGCCCCCCACCTGCTCAACCGCCGTACCGAAATCGCCGCCACCGGCCACGGCATGTTCGGCTTCTACGACAAAGAAGGCACCCACCCCGCGCCCCCGCCCTGGCACGGCGACGAGTGGTACACCGCCTCCAGCGGCGACGTTCACATCTACCCGGCCTGCCAGCAGCCCGCACCCGCCATCCGCTTCGAACGCTGGGACCAACTGCCGACGCACGACGTCTACGACAAGCTCGACCTGCCCGAAGTCGCGGCCACGCTCCACTTCGAAATCAACGGAGAGGGAACCCTGGGCTTGATGGCGGCCGCCGCCGGAGCCGAACCCGGCGTGTTCGACATCCCCCCAGGCCGCTACCACCTCCAGCTGCTCGGCTACCGGCGCTCGCTCGCCGTCGCCAAGGAACGCGACCTCCAAGCACACAACGCCGACGATGAGGAATGGGAACAGGCCCAAGGCACCGAACTGTACGTCGCCCGCTTCTGGCCAGCCCCTCTCGAACCCATCACCGAGCCGCGGGCCTCCACCGACGCCGAAACCGAACGGTACCTCGACACCGTCCACGCCTGGGCGAGGAACCAGGGCATCCCCATCGACGAGAACACCAACGATGCATGGGAGGCGGCACACGCGGCCGACATCCGGGCCTGGTACGAAGGCCAGGGAATCCCGATCAACGAGTTCGGCCGCATCCCCGGCCACATGGTCGAAAGGTACCTGGCCGCACACCACGCAGAAGAACGGGAATGACCCCCACCTGCTCAACTGCCGTAGCTGCCAGTAATGCCGGCGGGCGGCTTGGAGTCAGCGTGGCGGGTCTTTCTTCCAGGGGCTGACTGCGAGTTTTCCGGTGGTTCCCAGATCGAGTTCCGGTGTGACCATGATGGGCCCGGCTCCGGGCTTGGCCCTGACCCTGACGTAGGGGATGTTGACCGGTGCGCCGCTGGTGTCGGTGGTGTTGCGCCACATCAGGGCGGTGTTGGCGGTCTGGCCCGGCTCCAAGACCACCGGCCGGGCCGGGGCGTCGAAGTCGGGCATGGTGGCGATGCCGCCGCTGCCCTTGAATACCTTGACGGCGGGTACGGGTTTCCTGTCCTCGTCCAGAAGTTGAAGGAGCGGGAAGCCGTCGAGGCGGTAGGCGCGGGTCCCGCAATTGGTCAGATGGAGCCCTACTACGCGCAGTCCCATGGCGGCATCTCCGTCGTCGACCGTCAGTCGCACCCCGGAAGATGGGCACGGGCCGTTCTCGGTCGGAGCCTCGGCGGAGGGGACCCGCCGGACTTTGGCGATGCGCACACGCCCTTTGTCGCCCCGCAGGTCCGGCGATGAGCCGTTCAGGCGAACGGTGCGCTTGACGGTCTGGCCGGGCCCCACGGCGGGCACCGTCTGCTTGGTGTTCTCCAGCACCGCACCGGAGCCGGAAAGCGCGTCAAAGGTGATGGTGTAGGTGAACGGTTCGCTCTCGCGATTGGCGACCTCGAATTCAGCGGAGATCACCGGTGGGGTCTCGTGGCGGGACCAGCCGCTGATGGCGGTGATCCTCACCCCGTCCTGCGCGAGGTCCTCAGTGGCGCCGGGAAGAGCCGAACTGCCGGGCGCGGCGACGTTCACACCGCTGGGCGGCGACTCGCCCTGCGTACCGCACGCCGTCAAGAACAAGGCACCGACGAGGGCAGTGAACGTAACGGCACGCATCCGCCCATCCCACCATAGGCGCGCGGATGCGAGCGCCGCGAGGCGCGTGCCGGAGCCGGCGGTGCGGACGTCCGGTTCCCGGACCTGTAAGGGGCTTCGCTCAGGTCGCCGCGGAGGCCGGCGACGCGAGCCCGTTCATGACGAGCTCCGCGTAGATGTCGCCGATCTCGGCGGGCGTCAGCGGGCCGTCGACGTCGAGCCACACGTACGACCAGGCGCCCATCCCGATGATCCCGAACGCCACCAGCCGGGCCGGGCCGACCTCGCGGAACACGCCGTCGCGCATGCCGCGCTCGATGACGTCCACGAAGTAGCGCTCGAACCGGTCGCGCTTGCCGCGGACCTCCTCGAAGATCTCGCTCGTCATGAACCGGCGCTCCTGGATGAACACCGTGATCTCGGACTTGTAGATCAGCATCGGCTGTAGCAGCGCCTCGGCCACCAGGCGGCGCAGCATCACGTCGGCCGGGAGGTCGTCGCGGGAGACGATCCGCCGCGCGCGTTCGAGCTGGTCGTCGATGAACGCGTCGTGCAGTTCGAGGAGGAGCTCCTCTTTGCTCTCGAAGTGGTGGTAGAACGCGCCCTTGGTGAGGTTGGCGCCGTCGACCACGCTCTGCACCGACGTCCCGGCGAAGCCGTTCCGCTCGAACAGCTCCAATGCGCTCTTCAGGAGCGCCTTGCGCGCGGCCTCCGGATTGCGCACCACCGTCCGGCGCTCGCCCGGCCGGCGACGCCCTCGGCGTCTGGCGTCCGCCATACTTCCCCTGTTCTCGCCTCGGTACGGCTTCTCGCCTGAGGTACGACCATCGCCGCGCACAGTCAATTCGGACCGGTTGGCATATTACCGGGAGACCCGGCGGGTGATCTCCGTGAAGGGTAACGCGGGCGGCGTACGCGGTCCGACGCAGTCGGCGAGCCCTTGGCCGGGTCCAGGCACCGGGCGCTGGGAGAGCACTTGATGGTGGAACGGCAGTCCTGGCGGGGAGGCTGTCGGTCGTCCTGAACGCCTCGCTGCAACGGTGCGGGGTCGTCCGGCACTGCCCCGGCACCGACCTGGAAGGGACCGCGTGCTTCGGCCGGCATGACGCCGGCGCGCCGACCTCGGTACGGCTTGTGCGGCCCCGACGATCTGCGCCACTGCACGCGATGATCTCGGCATAGTTAGGTTAGGTCTATGACGACTCTCGCCCAGCTTCGCAAGACCGCCCTTTCCCTTCCCGAGACCGCCGAGCAAGTCGGCGACTCGGGAATCGTCGCATACACTGTGGGCGAGAAATGGTTCGCGTCGATGGGCAAAGACGAGCTGGTGGAACTGCGGCTTCCCGCGCCGGATGCGGACGAGGCCCTTGCCGCGCATCCGACGGCGCAACGGCTGGAACGCGGCGCGACGCCGGTCGGTGTCCGTGTCCCGATCAGCGACATCAACGGTCAGCAGCTCAACCACTGGGTGCGTCGCGCGTGGATTTCGCAGGCGCCGAAGCGGCTGGCGGCGCAAGCGGCCGCCGGGGACGCCGCGACGCCCGGTGAGGTCGGCGACCTGCCCAAGGCCATCGGAAGTCCCGCCACCCGGGCCCTGACCGGTGCAGGCATCACCACGCTCGCGCAGGTCGCCGAGCTGACCGACGCCGAACTCCTGGCGATGCACGGAGTCGGCCCGAAGGCCGTTCGCCTTCTCCGCGAAGCGCTCGCCTAAGCGACGCCTGGGCCCATCTGAGCGCTGGACGCCTGGTCACACGTGTACGTGGCCCCCGCAGCGACGCGGCGTGGCAAGGGCTCAAGGGCGAGGGGCGGTGGGCTGGAAGAAGCCGCGCACGTACGGGTCGTCGAGGGCGGCCAGGTCGGACAGGCGGCCCGTGGCGGTGATCTTTCCGGCGCGCATGAGGACGGCGCGGTCGGCGATCCGGGCCGAGGCGAGCATCGGTATGTCGTGGGTGATCGCCAGGACCGCGGCTCCGGCGTCGGCGTAGCGGCGGAGGGTGGCCCATACGCCGTAGGCGGTCGCGGTGTCCAGGGAGGCCGTCGGTTCGTCCGCGACGAGGACGGGTGGTTCGGGCAGGAGGGCGGCGGCGAGCGCGGCTCGTTGGATCTGGCCGCCCGAATGCTGGTGCGGGTAGAGGTCGGTCAGCTCGGCCGGGTAGCGGGCGGCCGAGCAGGCGCGTTCGACGCTCCAACGGTTGTACCGGCGTTCCAGTGCGCGCAACTGCGCGCCCACGGTGTCCTCGCTGTGGAAGGCCGTTACGCCTGCCTGGGGCAGCAGCCCGACGGTGCCGCCGCGAAGGCTTCGCCACTCCCGCACCGGTTCGCCGTCGATGCGCACCTGACCGGTGGTGTGGGCGGAGTCGGGGAGCGAGCCGGTGAGCGCCGCGGCGGCCATGGACTTGCCGCATCCTGACTCGCCCAGCAGAGCGGTGATCTCTCCGGGCGGCACCAGGAGGTCGACGGCGTCGAGGACGGTCTCGTTCCACCGGCCCGTGTCGATGTGGACGGTCAGTCCGCGCAGTTCGGCAAGCATCGAGGGGTCCGTTCTGGGAGGACGCCGTGGGCACGCCGCCCAAAACTACTGCCGTGTCGGAGGGCGCGTTCGGCCGGGCAGGGTCAGGGGCAGGTGCGGCGGTAGGGAAGGTCGTCGACGTACTGCTTCCATTCGGCTCGGGTCAGCGGTCCGACCTGCGCGCACAGGCGGGACGCGATGCGTTCCGGGTCGAGGGCGATGGC
The DNA here is from genome assembly GCF_009793335.1 of Actinomadura sp. J1-007. Classification (GTDB taxonomy): domain Bacteria; phylum Actinomycetota; class Actinomycetes; order Streptosporangiales; family Streptosporangiaceae; genus Spirillospora; species Spirillospora yumaensis. The sequence goes on from NZ_WING01000003.1 coordinate 774,340, forward strand.
CTGGATGGAGCTGTCGCCGCCCGTGCTGTAGAGGGTCCGGCCGTCGCGGGAGAACGCCAGGGCGTCCGTCCCGTCGGCGTGGCCGGGGAGGGGGAGCCCGTACTCGCGGCCCGTCGCGACGTCGTACAGGTGGATGTCGCCCTTCGCGCCGCCCGTCGCGACCAGTTTCCCGTCCGGGGAGAACGCGGCGGGCGGCTCCTCGTGGTTGATGTCGGACGCTCCGGCGAGTGCGGGGCCCTTGCGCCTGTTCGTCCGGACGTCCCACAGCAGCGCCTCTCCGGGACGTGCCCACACCAGCGCTGTTGCGCCCGCGCCGTCGAGCGCCAGGACGTGTTCGATCGTCGCGCCGTCCAGCTTGTGGCGCACCCGGCCGGACGGCATCTCCAGCTCCGCGGTGTTGATCGCCATGCTCTCGCCGTCGGCGGCGTACACGAGCGGGCCGGCCGAGCCTGTCTCGACGGGGGTCGAACGGACGCGCCGGCCGGTGCGCGCGTCCCAGACGTGGAGCCGTGACGGGGCCGGGTCGTCCAACCGGTCGGTGTGGAGCACCGCCGCCAGCGTCCGGCCGTCTGGGGAGAACGTGACGGGGGTGTTGGACGTGACGTCCTTCGGCCAGTCGAGCCGGGCGAGCTGGCGCGCGGGCCGGCGGACGTCGCCGCGGACGTCCCAGAGGGTGTAGCCGGCGCCCTTGGCGGGCAGGGCGAGCACGCCGCCGTCCGGGCTGAACGTCGGCGGGGCGGCGGAGTCGAGGCCCGGCACCACGCCCGGCACCCGGATCGGCGGCGACGCGCGGCGACGCGCGACGTCCCAGACGGCGAAGCCGGCGTCCTGGACGAGCACGGCGCGGTCGCCGTGCGGGCTGAGCACGACCGACTGCGTGCCGAGAGGCGTCCCGGCGCGGCCGGTGTAGGGACCGACGCTCGTGGCGACGACCCGGTCGTCGTCGGTCGCGCAGCGCAGGACGGCGGCGTCCGGGGAGAAACGGCAGCCGCTCGGGTACTCGACCGACCTGCGGTCCAGAACCGGACGGGTGGTACGGCCGTCGAGCTGCCAGAGCGTGAAGCCGATGGCCAGGAACCGTCCGTCGGGGCTGAAGACCGGCTCGTCCAGACCGCGCTGGAGCAGGTTGTGCCGCGGGGCGCCGCTCAGCGTCCTCGCCCCGGACATGGCCGACAGCGCCTCGGCGCCCGCGTCGAGATCCGCGACGACCACCTCGGTCCCGGCGGTGATCGCTAGCCGGTGCCCGACCGGGCCGAACGAGACCTGGCGGGCGCGTTCCTTCGGGTTCGCCAGGTTGTTCTTCAGCCACGACGCGGCAACGGGCTTGCGCGTGGTGGTGTCCCAGATCCGCAGGCCGTCCGGGTCGGTCATCGCCACGTAGCGGTCGTCGGCGCTGACCGACCAGGAGTCCGGGCTCCGCTTCCAGCGCTTGACGAGGTGCCCGTCCCGCGCGTCCCACAGCGCCGCGACCGGATGGATGGAGCGCGGCATCAACCCGGGCTCCTGCGGCCCGCTGTCGGCCATCAGCAGGTTGCCGCTGCGGCTGAAGGCCAGCTCGGTGAACGATTCGCCCGAGCCTCCCATCGGCGCCCCCACCGGTTTCCCGCTGGACGCGTCGTACCGCTGGACGCGGCGCAGCAGCAACGGCGACTCGCCGGGGTCGCCGACCGGAAGCAGTTGCGCCATGCGCCGCCCGTCCGGGCTGAACGCCGTCCTGGACTTCGCCCGCGCCGACGCCGGGACGGGCAGCCGCTCGTGCGTGCTCAGGTCCCAGCGCGTCACCTGGACGTGGTCGTCCAGCGTCGCGGTGCGGCCGCCGGGGTCCAGCGACGGGACCCCGGGGTCGCCGGCCCCGCGCGGTGCGAACGCGTCGTCCTCCCACTGGTACATCGCGCTCAGCGCGGCCTGCCGGGTCTGGTCGTCGTCCGCGATCCGGGCCGCGGCGAGCGCCAGGCGGCGGCCGGTGCGCGGGTCGTCGCGGTGCAGCGCCGAGGACAGCACGGCGAGCCGGTCGGCCACCGCCCGGTCCCGCTGGTCGGCCACGACGCGGCTCTGCCGGACGGCGACCGCCGCGGCGCCGACCGCGACCACCAGCAGGACGGCCAGCACGCCGGTCACCGTGCCGCGCAGGCGCGCGCGCCGCCGGGTGAGCGCGGCGCAGGCGTCCAGGAACGCGCGCTCGACCGCGTTCAGCGTCAGGTGGCGGCGGCCGGTCGCGGCCCACTGCACGGCGCGGCGCAGGACGCTGCCCTGGAGCAGGTCGCCGGGACGCCTGCCGTTCCCGTCCCACACGGCCGCGGCGTCCGCCAGCGAACGGTGCGCCGCGAGCCCGTCGCGCTCGGCGTCCACCCATTCGCGCAGCCGCGGCCAGGCGCGCAGCAGCGCGGCGCTGGCGATCCCGATCCGCCCGCTCTCCCGGACCAGCAGCCCGGCCCGCGAGAACGCCTCGACGACGCGTCCCGCCGGAGTGCCGTCCGTGCCGTTCCCGCCATCGGCGCCCGCGCCGTCGAACTCCCGCACGTCGGCGCGGCGCAGCGTGTCGTCCGCGCCCTCGCCGGGCAGCACCATGCGCAGCAGCACCGCCGGAACGGCCTCGCGGGCCGCCGCGTCGAGGTCCAGGTAGGCGGCCTCCGCGACCTCGGCCAGCGACGGCGGCGGCGCGTGCGGCGCGCGCACGTCCGCGGCGACGCGGCTGCCCTCGTCCAGCAGGCGGCCCGCCTCGTCCTCGCCGCCGATCAGGCCGAGCAGCACCTCGTGCGCGGACGGGCGCGCCGCCGGGTCCTTGGCCAGCGCCGCGGCGACGACCGAGCGCAGCGGCTCGGCGAGCCCGGCGACGTCCGGCTCCAGCGTGCGGACGCGGTGGGCGACCTGCACCATCGAGCCGCTTCCGAACGGATGCCGTCCGAGCGCGGCGAACAGCACCACCGCGCCCCACGCCCACACGTCCGACGCGGCACTCGCCCGCTCCCCCGCGAAGAGCTCCGGCGCCATGTAGGGCGGCGTCCCCTTCACGCCGGTCGCGCTGCGGGTCATCTCCTCGCCGCGCGCGATCCCGAAGTCGATCACGCGCGGCCCGTCCGGACCCAACAGGACATTGCCCGGCTTGAGGTCGCGGTGCACGATCCCGGCCCGGTGCACCGCCACGAGCGCCGTCGCGACCCCGATCGCGAGCCGGTACAGCGGGCCCGGCGCGTACGGGCCGCCCGCCTCCACCGACTTCTGGAGATCGGGGCCGGGGACGTACTCGCTCACCACGTACGGCGGCGTGCCCTCCAGGTCGGACGCCAGCACCCGCGCCGTGCAGAACGACGACACCCGCGCCACCGCGCCGACCTCGCGGGCCAGCATGTCGCGCTGCCCCGCGCCGGTGAACGCGCCGTGCAGCGCCTTGATCGCCACGCGCGCGCCGTCCGGCCCGTACGCCTCGTACACCACGCCCTGGCCGCCCGCGCCGAGCCGCCCGGCGAGCCAGTAGTCACCGAGCTGCCGCGGGTCCCCGGGAGCGAGCGCATCGGTCATGGCCTATGGGACGCCCCACTCCCCCGCTCCGGTTCACCCGCGCTCCCCGGCCCGCGGGACCGCCGGCCTTCGGAACAGCTCCAGCAGGCGTTCGCGCCGCGCCGCCCGCCGGTAGGGACGTTTCTTAGCCGCGGTCGCTGGAGCCGTGCCGGGATTTTCGTCCTCGGCTCCATGGGCCCGCCGCGCGCCGTCTGCCACATTGGCCTCCAGAGAATCGGAGACGCCACCGTCTCTGATTCTTCGAGGAGGAGCGTGTGAAGATCGCCGGTGCCCTCGCCGCACCGAGTCCAGGTCCGCGACCGCGATCGCCCCGGTCCTGTCGGCCAGGCCGACGACGGGCGGCGTCCCGGCCGACCTCAAGGCCGCGGGCAAGCAGCTCAACGGCGGCGTCTTCGCGGGCACCGAACCGGAGTGATCACCATGACCCTGACAGCCGACAAGCCCGCGCTCCCGCGAACGGCGCCCGCCAGCGGCGCACACCTGACCGACGCGGAACTGGAGAAGCTCGGGAACGAACTGGACGCGCTCCGCCAGGAGGTGATGGCCGACCTGGGAGAGGCGGACGCCCGCTACATCCGGCGCGTGATCGCCCTGCAACGCGGGCTGGAGGTCGCGGGCCGGGGAATTCTGATGGGCGCGTCCCGGCGCTGGGCCTGGTGGACAGGAACGGCCTTTCTCACAGTGGCGAAAGCGCTGGAGAACATGGAGATCGGCCACAACGTCATGCACGGCCAGTGGGATTGGATGCGGGATCCCAAAATCCACTCCACCACCTGGGAATGGGACAACGCCTGCCCCTCCGACCAGTGGAAGCACGCCCACAACGTGCTCCACCACACCTACACCAACGTCCTCGGCAAGGACCGCGACCTCGGCTATACGATCCTGCGGATCAACCCCGCACAGGACTGGCGCCCGGTCTACCTCGCCCAGCCCGTCTACAACCTGGCTTTCGCCGCCCTCTTCGAGTTCGGCAACGCCGTCTACGACCTGGGCGCCCAACTCGAATCCGGTGAGAAGACCGAGGCGGAGCTCAAAGCCGGGCTCGCCGACATCGGCCGCAAGTTCGCCCGCCAGGCCCTCAAGGACTACGTCGCCTTCCCGTTGATGGGCGGCCGCAACGCCCGCCACGTACTGACGGCCAACCTCGCCGCCAACATCCTGCGCAACATCTGGGTGCACACCGTCATCTTCTGCGGCCACTTCCCAGGCGACGTCGACGTCTTCCCCGAAGAGACCATAGAGGCCGAGACCCGCGGGCACTGGTACCTGCGGCAGTTGCTCGGCTCCGCCGACATCAGCGGCGGCCCGCTCCTGCACCTGCTCACCGGCAACCTGTCCCACCAGATCGAGCACCACCTGTTCCCGGACGTCCCCAGCAACCGCCTCGCCGCGATCGCCCCGCGCATCCGCGAAGTGTGCGACCGCTACGGCCTGCCGTACCGCTCCGCCTCGTTCCCCCGCCAGGTCACCGGACACTGGTCGAAGGTGCTGCGCCTAGCCTTCCCCGGCGGCCGCTGACGCGCGCCCCCGCCATGGACGCCCCAGCTCAGGTCATCGGGCATTGTTCGGTTCTGGCTCGGGCGGTGAACGTGTTGAGTTCGCCGGCCCGCAGCGCGGCGGAGTGGGCGGCGTCAGGGGTGCGGTAGCTGGCTGGTGGGCGGGGGTGGGGTCCAGTTCACGAGTTCGGCGGCGAAAACGTTGGCGAGTCGTCCGGCGGGGACGGACCGCAGGAGGGCGTTGCGTACGGACTGGCGTCGGCCGCCGCCCAGGTGCGAGGCGACGCGGCCCACCATGATCGCCTGGCGGGCGATCTTTCGGCACCGGGGTCGGCGGGCCCGGTCGTACGCGGCGAGGGCGGGGCCCAGCGCTTTCGCCTGAGCGGCCGGGGCGGCGATCAGGCGTCCGACGCAGGCGGCGTCCTCCAGCGACGTCGCCACGCCCTGGCCCACGGTCGGCATGATCGCGTGCGCGGCGTCGCCGACCATGACGACCCGCCCGCGGGTGTACGAGGGCAGCCCCTGCGGCAGGTGGTGGACGTCGTGGCGCATCAGCTCGCTGGGACGGGTCGCCGCCAGCGTGGCGGTGACCGCACGAGGCCAGTCCGCGAACATCGCACGGGCCGTGGCCACCTCGTCGTCGAAGACCGCGTTCGGCGGGCTGAGGAAGTAGCCGTACCAGTAGACCTCGGTGGCGCTGACCCGCAGCGCGCCGAACTCGGCGCCCGGCCCCCAGATCGCGATGTACCGGTCGTCGATGACCGCGGTGTCCTCGATCACCGCGCGCCAGCTCGTGGCACCCGCGTACCGCGCCCGTACGCCGGGGAACAGGCATCCCCTGACGGCGCTGTGGACGCCGTCGGCCGCCACCACGAGATCGGACTCGACGGTCCCCCCGCCCTGGTCCGAGGTCCACGTCACGCGGGCGGGCGCCGCACCGGGTTCGCCCGGCTCGACGGCGGTGACCCGGGCGCCGTTCAGCAGTTCGGCCCCCTCGGCGGTGCCGAGCAGGACGGCGTGCAGCCGCTGCCGGTGGATCGAGCACACCCACGCCGTCGGGTCCTGCTCGATGGGCGCTTCGGGCAGGCGCATGATCCATCGGCCCCGGGTGTCCTGGGCACCCGCCGTATGGACCATGTGACCGGCCGCCCGGACAAGGCCGTCCGCCCCGAGGGCCTCCAGGGCGGCCATGCCGTTGCGGGTGAACGCGACACCCGCGCCGACCTCGGTGAACGCGGGGGCGCGTTCCAGCACGGTGACGTTCCACCCGGCCTGGAGCAGCGCCGTGGCCGACGCCAGCCCCGCGATCCCTCCACCGACCACCGTCGCCGTCAACCGCTCGGCCATGCGCGCTCCCATCCTCGTCCGCCGTCTTGATCACTACGTTGATAGTACTATCAGAGCAGTGGTTTGCGGACGCGGGGTGCCACGGTCCGCTCCGACCGTGGAAATCTGGTAGAGCAGGACGCGTGACGCCTCCAGCGAATCTGCTCCGTCGGCACGCCCTGGCCGACGCCGCGATCGAAATCCTCGGTACCTGCGGCATCCACCGGCTCAGCCACCGCGCGGTCGACGAGTCGGCGGGCGTTCCCAGCGGAACGACGTCGAACTACTTCCGCAATCGGGACGGGCTGCTCCAGGCCACCGCCCGCCGCATCGTGGACCTGCACCTGGAGGACATGGCGCGAGACATCGGCGATGTCCCCGCGACCGCCGCCGAACGACTCGACCAGAACGGGCTCGCCGACCTCATCGGCCAGTCCCTGTACCAGGCGGCGACGCAACGGCGCGTACGCTTCCAGGCCATCTTCGAACTCCTCCTGGAAGCCACCCGCACACCTGCACTCGGCCACACGTTGTCCGAGATCTCTACAGCGACGCTGCGAACCACCATCGCCCACCACCGCGCCCTGGGCCTGGAGACCTCCCCAGAACAAGTGCGAACCCTCACGGCGCTCTACAGCGGCGCCCTGTTCACACTCGTGACCGGGCCGCCCCAACCGATCACCACCGAGACCACTCGCACCCTGGCCCGGACGATAGTGAACGGGGTTTTGGGAACGCCCGGCCCCCGAGAGTGAGTCCGACAACAATGGCGATGAGCCGCGGAACTATGCCTGGCCTACACGTTCGGAACGGTCATGTGGTGGAGCCGTCCGATTCGCGGCCGTCTCCGGATCGTCGGCTCTCGCGTTGGTGGCCGCGGCGGGCGTCGCGGTCGAAAATGCCCAGGATCTCGCAGGGGCCTCCTTCAGCGCCGATGGCGTGCGGCAGCATGGTGGGGAACTCGGCCGCCTGGTTGGTCTCGACGCGATAGCGGTGATGGCCCAGCATGAGGACCGCCGTGCCGGACAGAACGACGAGCCATTCGCGCCCGGGGTGCGCTCGCATGCGCGCGGGATTGTCCGGCGGCGGATCGGTCATGCGCTGCCGTACGACGCTCATGCCGGGATCGCCCTTGATGGGCCAGCGCATGAGCCCGTGGGCGCCGTCGATCATCGGACTGATGACCACGTCGTCGGACGCGTTCTCCACGAGTTGGTCGAGCGTGGTGTCCAAAGCGCGGGCCAGCGTGACGAGTTGGTCGAGGGCCAGGCGGCGCCGGCCGTTCTCGATGCGGCTCAGCGAGGACTGACTGAGGTGCGCGCGACCGGCCAGTTCCTCCAGGGACCAGCCCTGAGCCACCCGCAGGGCGCGGATGCGTTGACGTACGAGGCCATCCAACTCGTCATCGTCTCGCGCCATAGGCAACACTCTATGCCCGTACCGCAAGGCGGACCCAGTGACGTCGCAGACACGGGGCCGTGGGCAGATGGGGCCGTACGTCACCTGCGGCTTCGGCACCGCAACACCGTCCGGTTCTCAGGGCTCGCGCGGCGTTCACCGAGGGGGTGGTCGGTTACGTGTCGCGGTGGGGGCCCATACTGCGCTTGGGCGAGAGGTGCTGGAGGGGCGGTAAGGGTTAGCCATAGCGGCGGGTGGCTTTGAGGTAGAGCAGGCAGAGCAGGGCAAGGGCGGCGCACGTGCCCAGTGCCAAAGGGGCGCTGATGGGGAGCAGGAGGCTGCCGAGTGCGGTGCCCAGGGCGATCCCGCCGTAGAGTGCGGCGGCGTTCAGGCCGATGACCACGGCGGTGTCCTGGGGGGCCGCGTTGATCAGCCGGACCTGCTGGGCGGGGGTCTGGAACCAGGTGGCGGCGCCCCAGGCCGCCATCAGCAGGGCGGTCAGTGGCAGCCAGTGCACTCCGGCGCCCGCCGTCCAGGCGAAGCCGGCCAAGGTCACGGTGAGCCCGGCGAAACCGACGGCCTGGACACGAACGGGGCCGTGCCGGTCGACCCTGGCTCCGGCCACCAGGTTGCCCGCGACCGCTCCGATGCCGTACAGGAACAACAGCCACGCCTCCTGCGCCGGGCCGGCTCCCAGCGCGTGCAGCACCGGCACCGCGAAGGCGTACAGCCCGTACCCGGCGGCGATCCCGACCACGGTCAGGGGAAGGATCGCCAGCACGCCGGGGTTGCGCAGTGCCGCCAGGCGTTGCCGCAGCGCGATGGGCTCGGCCCCCGCCAGGGCGGGCATGACCGTGGACACGCCCGCCGCCGCGACCGCGCACAGCGCCGCGACCAGTCCGAGCGCCGCGCGCCAGTCCAGGGCCTTCTCGGCGAGGTTGCCCAACGGGACGCCCAGCGCGGTGGCGACCGTCAGCCCGCCGACCACCATGGCGAGGGCACGGGCCCGTTGCGCGGGGGCGACCAGGATGGAGGCGGCCGCTCCGGCGTTGGGGGTGAAGGCGGCCGCGCCCGCGGCGGCCACCACGCGCGTGGCCATCAGCGTCGCGAAGTCGGGTGCCAGCGCCGAGCCCAGGTTGGCCGCCGCCAGAACGACCAGCGCGCCGACCAGCAGCGCCCGGCGGGGCACGCGCGCCAGGACCGTCGCCAGGACCGGGGACAGCAGCGCGTACGTGACGGCGAACACCGTGGCCGACTGCCCGGCGGCCGACTGCGAGATGTGCAGCGAGCGCGCCATCGCGGGCAGGAACCCGGCCACCACGTAGGCATCGGTTCCGACCGCGAACGTGCCGAGCGCCAGGATCGCGGTGGCCCCCAGCCCGCGCGGTGCGCTCTCCTGACGAGCGGCTTCGGCGCGGTACTGGTCCACGCTACGAGCTATCGGGACATTCTTCATCCCCATTCCTTCCCAGAGGATGCCCGGCCGGGCGAACGATCAGAGAGGTCAGGTGGAACGGACGAGGATCAGCCGGTCATGCGCCGGTAGTTGCGGTGCGTCCGTTCAGCGCCCTTGGGGCTTCGGGCCATCAGGTCGGCGATGGTGTGGGCGGCCAGTTCCTGCCGCCACGCCAACTCGGCGCGGCGCATCACCGCGGAGATGCCGCACGGCCGCACGAACTCCGCACCAGCCCCTTGTCCGCCCACCCCGCGCTGTCGCACCTCGGTGCAGTGGAACAGCTCAAGGCCGCCCTCCATGGCCGCGACGACCTCCATCACGGTGATCTTCTCGGGCGACCGGGCCAGCGACCAGCCGCCCAGCGCACCAGGGCTCGACGCCAGGATGCCCGCCCTGCTCAGCGACTGAAGGCGCTTTTTCAGGTACTCCTGCGGAAGGTCGAACCAGGCGGCCAGCCGGCGGATCGACACCGGGGCCTCGTCAGCCAGCCAGCCCAGCGTGACGCAGCAGTGCAGTCCCCACTCCGCGCCCTCACTCATACGCATAACCGGGACTATACATGTCCCCGTTCCAAGGCCGTCCGCCCCCCGCCGTCGCTGATCTCGGGTGGCTTCGACGGTGGGGCCGGTCCGTCGGATGTATCGACGCCGCGGCGCCCGTCCGTTGGGGGTGGGTACGCTGACCGCTCCCCCGCGCACTCGACCCACCGAGGATCACCATGCGCCCCGTACTCCTGCCTGTGACGCTCACCGGCGCGCAGGCCAACACCATCGCCCTGCACATGGATTCCGGGACCGCCATCGAACCCCAGCGGGGCGACCCGCGTGGCATCGCCGACGACTGTTCGGCCATCAGCCAATCCATCGGCTGGCACGACGAGACCCGGCCGCAGGTCCAGGTAGCACTCACCGCGCGGCAATGGGACGTCGCCGTCGCCGAACTCGACCGGACCGCGCTCACCCTCTCCAACACCGGTGAGCCCGAAGAAGCCGAAGAAGCCGACGCCTGTCTGCACGTCCGCGACAGCATCCTCGGCCAGATACAGCTACCGGCGCACGATGCCGAGCCGCCGCAGCACGCGAAGCTGCGCTTGGGTCTCGGCGGCGCCACCGGCTACGTGCTGCGCCAACCCGCATGGCGCGGGAAACACGTCGCCATCGACACCATGCCCGCCCACGACGACCCCGCGCGACACGGATCGGCGGCACCTTCCGCGGAGCGGCCCTGCTCGTCACGGCGCAGGCACAAGAAGTGGATCTCGACCTTCACGTCCTTCCGACCGCGCCCGAGACGCTCACCGGCGGAACGGTCGCGGAAGCCAGTCAGCAATGGACCAGCTATCCCCATTCCGAACTCATGTGCGTGATTCCCGGCGGACGCTACGAGCAGGTGGGGACGCTGTCCGCACGTGTCTGGCCGCATGTCGTCTACCGGGTACGGCTCGCCGTCACCGCGACCGCCGGCATGGAGCAGCACCTCGTACAGATCTGGCCGCTGCACGGTGGGCGGGTCGGGCGGGACGGAGCCAGCTGAGCGACGGCGCATAGCCGGGGGCGTAGTGTAATTGTTGTTACAGGGATTACGGCGGGACGGCGTGGGGTGGGGCGCGGGGCGCCGTGGGAGGGGCGGGAGTCGATGAGTCTTCGGCAGTACGAGTACGCGCTGGCCGTTGCCGAGGAGGGCTCGGTGACGGCGGCGGCGGAGCTGCTGCGCGTCGCTCAGCCGTCGGTGTCCCAGCAGATCCGCGGCCTGGAGCGGGAACTCGGGGTGAGGCTGTTCGCCCGTACGCCGACCGGGCTGGTGCCCACCGTGGTCGGCCGCGCGTTCCTGCGGGAGGCGGAGGTCGCGGTGAACGCGTCGCGGCGGGCTCGGGCGACGGCGCGGGCCGGCGCCGACGAGCTGGTGGGCGAGCTGGTGGTCGCGGTGCAGATGGGCTTCGGCACGCGGCAGCTTCCGGGGGCGCTAGGTGCGCTGCGCGGCCGCTTCCCGCGGTTGGAGGTCACCGTCTTCGAGGAGCCGAGCTCCGCCGAGCTGGAACGGCTCGGTCGCCGGGGCGTGCTGGACCTGGCGCTGATGGCGGCGTGCGAGCGGAGCCCCGCCGACGCCCACCATCTCGGCGACGAGGAGTTCGTCGTGGTGCTGGGCGCCGGGCACCGGCTGCTCGCCGCGGAACGGGTCGGGCTGCGCGAGCTGGAGGGGGAACCGTGGGTGCGGTTCGACCGCGACAGCGCGCTCGACGGCGTGCTGCTGAACGTGCTGCGGGACAACGGTCTGGCTCCGAACACGGTCGCCCGCGTGTCCCAGACGGCGACGGCCGTGCGGTGGGCCGCCCACGGGCTGGGGGTGACGCTCGTCCCGGTCTCCGCGGTGCCCCACGGTTACGAGCACCTCGTTCGCCCGGTGCTCCCGGCCGTGTCCCAGCCCGTCATCGCCGTGGTCCGGCACAGCGCGGGCCCGGCGGAAACGGCCCTGCTCGAACTGCTGCGTCAGGAGAGCTGGTCCGGTTCGTTCTCGCCGGTTTCCTGAACGGCTGAGAAAGCGGGCACCGCAGTCCTTACCCCATGGGGAATTCGCCGCCGTCCAGGATGAGATTCCTGCCCGTCAGCCAGCTCGCCCGGCCGGACACGAGGAACCGCACGGCGTGGGCGATGTCGTCCGGCCGGCCATCGCGCCCCAACGGAACAACGGCGTTCCGGCTCGGCGTCGCGTCCATGCGCGCGGCCACCTCCGCCCACTGCTCTCGTGTCGCTTCGCCGCCCGGGGTGGCGGTTCTGCCGGGCGACACGGTGTTGACCCGGATGCCGAACGGGGCCAGTTCAAGGGCCAGACCCCTGCTGTAGTTCTCCAGCGCCGCCTTCGCCGCCGTGTAGTGGAGGAACGGCGCCACCGGGGTGAGGACGACGGCCGAGGAGACGTGCACGATCATCCCCGAACGCCGTTCCCGCATCCCCGGGACCAGCAGCGCGTCGAGCCGTACCGACGCCAGGTAGTTCAGGTCCAGCGCGTCCTGCCATTCCTCGTCGGAAATGGCCGAGCTGCCCTCGTGCGGGCGCGCCCCGCCCGCGTTGTGGACGAGAATGTCCACCCCGCCGAGCATTTCCTGCGCGGCCGCGGCGAGGGTTTGCGCACCGGCCCGGGTCCGCACGTCCGCCTCCACGAACGCGGCGCCCTCCGGCACCGTGCCCGTCGCCGACCTGGCGGCCGCGACCACCTCGGCGCCCGCGTCCAGGAGCTGGCGCACGACGGCCGCTCCGATTCCGCGAGAACCACCCGTGACCAGAGCCCGCTTTCCCGCGAGTTCCCGCGTTCCCGGTCCGTTCTCGATCGTGGTCATGCCATTGGTCCTCTCGGTTGCGTGTTCGTTCGCTCGACGGAAAAGAGGTGAGGTGCGCAGAGCGATTGTTCAGGCAATTCGCGGTGTGCGCTTCGTCGAGCTGTTTCACGGTACGGCCGGAAAAGAGTGAGAGGCAAAGACGAAATGTCAGCAGGGTCCATAGGGGTTTCCTATGGGGCCGCCGCCCTGGTCCGAATCGGCGTCGGCGGAGCGCGGTGGGCGCGTCGGCGGCGGGGCGGCGGGCTCGACCGCGTCCGCGTGCTTTCGGGGGTGGTGCGACGCGCAGTGCCGACGCCGGCCGTGGCGGATCTGCACCGCGAGCGACAGCACCGCGCACACCAGTTGCGACCCGGCGCCGGCCAGGGTCACGATCGTGGACATGTCCATCGCGTCCTCCCTCCGGTGCGGACGGGGAACGGGGCCGTCCCGGTCCAGCCGCATCGCGGTGGGTTCACCGTGTCGCCTGCGCGCGTTGTCCACTCCCGGAAGAATGCGTCTTCCCAGGAAGACCGCGGACAATGGGCGGGGAACGCGTACCGGAAGGAACGGCGGTGGGCCAGACTCGGGGCCGTACGCGCAAGGGCCGTTACGACAGCGCGGAGGCCGAAGCGCTCGGCGTGTGGGTCGTCGGCCTCGTCCATGACGCCGGTCTGACCGTTCGCGCGCTTGAGGCGCGCTTCCGGCCGCAGGGCGGGCCCGGCAAGAGCCTGTGGACCGAGTACCTCAACGGCACCAAGCTGATCCCGCTGCACTACCTGGAGCTGCTGGTACGGGGACTGGTCCGCGAACCTCGCAGGCAGGAGGCGCTGCTGGCCGAGGGCAGGGAGCTCTGGGGCCGCGCCGAACGGGCCGCCGCCGGGAAGCCGTCCGCGCAGGACCGCAAGCGGCTGACCGAGCAGGAGCGGCTGCGCCGTCTGGAGCAGGAGCATCGCGACAGGGAAAGCGACCTGCGGCAGCATCTCGAAGACGCCCAGCGCGACACCATCCAGGCCCAGGACGGGCTCCTGACCATGAACCGGCTGGTGTCGGTCCTGCTGGTCATGAACGTCACGCTGTCCCGCCGGTGGGCGGAGCTGGAGCGCCGCCACCAGGCCACCGTCCAGGAGTTGGAGGGGCACCGGCAGGAACTGCGCACCGCCGAAGTGCAGAACCTGTCCGAGGCGGTCGAGACGCTGCGGGCGCGTTGCGCGGAGCTGGAAAGCCGCCAGGACGCCTCGCTCCAGGAGCTGCGCTACTACCAGGACCGCCTGCGCGAAGCCGACCGCCAGCTCACCGAGGCCCGCCGGCGGCAGGACGAGGCCGAGGCCCTGCGGCAGGAGGCCGTCGAACGGGTCACGCGGTACCGCCGCGAACTCGCCCAGGGCGACGCGCCCGCCGCGACCGACGGCCCCGAGCCCCCGGAACCCGGCTCGGCCTCTTCACCGCGGGCGGGGGCGCCGCTGGAGGAGTACGACGCCGCGCTGGAGCAGAGCACGGCCGTCCTTCAGGAGACGGGACGCAGCCTCGCCGAGCTGCGGCGCCGCCTCGAACTCGACGACCCGCCATCCCCGCGGACTCCCAGCTCAGACGGGCCTCGCATTGTCCGCGGACAACTCGCGGACAATGGCGAAAGCCCCGCGGACCCGGTGGATTCCGTTGAGGACGGCGAGGCGTTCCCGAAGGAAGCAGACCTGGCCGAGGACGAGGACGAGGACGGGGGCAGGGGCGGGGACGGGGACGGGGACGAGCGGGAGCCTGAGCAGAAGCCGGAAAGGGCCGTCCTCATGGTGTCGGTCTTCGCCGGGGCCATGGTCCTGGTCATCTCCAGCGTGTTCACCATGGTCGCCTTCGCCCTACCTGACGTGCCCCTGACCTACCGTTCCGGGGACCGTCCCCGGCAGCGGACGATCTCGCACAACGGAGACGCGAACAGCGGCGTCCCGGCCGCGACGTGGACGACCGGTCCGGCGGGACGCGTCGACACGACCTGGAGCGCCGCTCCCAGTGCGGACATCCGCGCTCTCAACGGCTCCCTGACCCTTGTGTCCCCCGAGCACGGCGAGGACGGGCGCTGCCCCAAGGCGATCGGCGGCGTACGGATGGAATGGGCCGTGCGTCTGGACGGAGCCGTGGTCGCGGCCGGGACCATTCGCGCCGACCTGGAGGTGAAACGCCTCCACCAGGACAAGATCAAGGTGACCGGAGGGAGCCTCGCCACAGGCAAGGCGCGCGGCCGGCCCCATCTCGTTCGGCTCACCGCCCGCCGCGTCGACTCCACCCCCTGCAAAGCCGACCTGGCCTGGAAAGAGGCGGCGCTCGACAACCCCGGTTTCGGCCCGCCTCCCTGGCAGCCTCCCCACCCTTTGTCGAATTGGCTCTGATCGCGTCATCGCCGCCAATCCGGCCGCGGCGCGGGCCCCTCACGCCGTTCCGTCGCGTATTCCGTCGGGACCCCTCCCAAAGGTCTCTCTCTAAGGTCGACCGCACGAGGGAGTTCGCCGACATCGCGGTGGTGGCCTGAGACCCGGTTCGGATGCGGGACCGCGACCGACGACCTGCCGCGCGAGTGAGGACGGTGGGACATGCAGGTGACATGGTCGTGGCCGGTTTTCCTCGACGCCCTGCTGATCCTGGTCATGCTGGTCATACCCATGGGCGCGGAGGACTGGCAGGACGCGCTGAAAGCAAGCGTCGGCCTCGCCTTCGCCGCGGGCGGCGTGGGGATACTGTTCAGCGGCGCGGACGGCGAGATCCTGGTCACCGCCCTGCTCTTTCTGTCAGCCGCAGTGCTGTTGGAGCTCCAGGTCGCCGTGGGCCCTGAGTACAGGGCGCGGCTCTACCTGGTGTGGGCGACCGCCATGGTGATCGTCGCCGCGTCGCCGTGGGGCAGGCTGATCGCGTGGTTGGACGACGCGCGGCTGTGGCTGGGCCCCCTCGTCCTGATGGTCGTGGGCCGCCTGTCCGTGGCGGCCTCACGCAGGCACCTGAGAGACGCCTCGCCCCGATCAGAGCCGGACGACCGGTCGGACTCCTGACCAGTCGCCGGCTTCCGTGCATGCGGAGATTCCGTGCATGCGGAGATGAGGAAGTCCGGCGCGGGGGTTTCAGTCCGCCTCCGTTCCGGCGGAGCTCACTTGGACGAGCTGCTTGCCGAGGTTGGCGCCGTCGAAGAGCCGCTGGAGCGCGGTGGGGGCGTTGCGGAGGCCGTCGGCGATGTCCTCGGCCCAGCGCAGTTCGCCTGCGGACACCCAGCCGGTGAGACGCTTGAACGCTTCTGGGAAATGGGGCAGGTAGTCGGTGAATATGAAGCCCTCCATGCGTGCTCGCCTGAACGCCAGTTGCATGTAGTTGGCGGGCCCGGTGCCGTACCCCGCCGCCGTGTAACCGGACGAGATCGACCCGCACAGGGCGATGCGCGCGCGGACGGCGAGGCGGTCGAGCGCGTGCTCCAGCAGAACGCCACCGACGTTGTCGAAAACGGCGGTGAGCCCATCGGGAGCGAACTCGGACAACGCGTCCGGGACGTTGTCGGTGCGGTAGTTCGTGCACGCGTCGAATCGTGCGACGTCCGTCACCCAGGCGACTTTCTCCGCCGATCCGGCGGTGCCGATGACGCGGGCGCCCAGAAGCCGCGCGATCTGCCCTGCCAGCGAGCCCACGCTGCCGGCCGCACCGGTGACCAGGACCGTGTCTCCGTCCGCGACGTCGAGCACGTGAGTCATTCCGATGAACGCCGTCAATCCGCTCACGCCGAAGACCGTGAGCATGTGCCGCGGATCGACTCCTTCCGGCACCGGATTGACGCCGAAAAGCCCTCCGTCCCGCGCAACGACATATTCCCGCCAGCCCAGATCGCCGTAGACCCATTGCCCTTCCGGCAGCGTCTCATTGCGGGAGGCGACCACACGTCCGACGCCGCTGCCGCGCATCACTTCGCCGACACCCATGGGCGCCGTATAGGTGGTGCCGGGATTGAGCCACGTGCGTTGCGTGGCGTCGATTCCGAGCCAGACGACCTCGACCAAGGCTTCACCGTCGTCGAGCGCGGGAAAGGGAACGCTCTGCTCTTCGAACGTGCCGGGTGTGATGCCGCCGGTCGGGCGTTCACGGAGCACGAGCTGTCGGAAGGTCCGGGCGGGCATGAAGTCAGGTCGTCCTTTCGGGGACGGAACGCGTCGCTTGGCCGAACGTCGCGATCAGCTCGTTGGTCACTGCGTGCACGGGCGCGCCGCCCGCGACCCGCAGCCCTTCGGCATCGAGGGCGCGGCGGAGGAGCGAGGCCATCATGACGGGGTCGAACTCACGCATCTCGCCGCTGCGCTGCCCTTCCTCGAACAACGCGACGATGTCGGCGAGAGAGGCCGCCACGAGTTCGTCGTAGACGTCCGCCGCCGCTGCCGTGCGGTGGGCGATGACGGCGATCAGCGCCCGCGTCTCCACCTGCCGCTGCGCGCAGTACTGGAGGAACGTGCGGATATAGGCCGCGAGCCGTTCCAGCGCGCCGCCCGGAGCATGCAGGGCGGCGACGAGGTCCGGCTCCAGGCTGCCGACCACGTGGGAGACGACGGCGTCGAGGATCTCGTCCCTGGTGTCGAAGTTGCTGTGGTAGGCGCCCCGGCTGTACCCGGCCGTCTCCGCGATCGCCTCGACCGAGGTCGCGGCCACCCCGGACTCGGCGAACAGCCGTATCGCCGACGCCACGAGCTCCTCGCGCGTCCGCCGGCGTCGCTCGGCCCGCGTCTCCCGCACCACCATGCGGCAAACATACATCATGGTATCCGCATACATCGCTGTATCTGAGTGATGAGTGGATATGACCGACGAAGGCGGGCGGGTGCGGACGGGCGCAGACCGGCGCGGGCGCGTGCGGACGGGTGCCGACGGGCGCGGACGGGCGCGGACCGGCGCGGACCGGCGCGTTCGGTGCGTTGAGGCCCTTGTTCAGCGGCCGGGCATCACGGCGCCGCGGGGCCTCGGGGGTGGCCGTCGGCCAGGTCGCCGGTCAGGGCGCGGTCGCGCACGATGGTGGAGTAGACGACGGTGGTGGACGTCGAGCCGAACCGCGCGAGGCCCGCGACCACCTCTTCCAGGTGCCGCATCGACCGGGCGGCGACCTTGGCGATGAAGCAGTCGTCCCCGGTGACGTGATGGCACTCCACGATCTCGTCGATGCCGCGGATCCGGCGGATGTACTCGCGGTAGTCGCTGCCCGGGAAGCGGATCGTCACGAAGGCCAGGATGGGGAGCCCGACGCGTTCCAGGTCGATCCGCGCGGTGAACCCCTCGATGACGCCGCGGTCCCGCAGGCGGCGGACCCGTTCGGCGACGGCGGGCGGTGTGAGGGAGACCCGGCGGCCGAGTTCGCTGAAGCTGACGCGGGCGTCCCGTTGCAGCTCCGCGACGATCTGCCAGTCCGTGGCGTCCAGCTTGACCTTCACATCATCAGGCACAGGCCGACAGTAACAGCGGTTCTCAAAGGCAAAAGCGGGAAGTGCCTTCAAATCTGCCTGTAGGGCGGGGGCTTCCGCTCGATAGCGTCCAACCATGGACGGTATGGACGGATCAGTGGCGGGGACGGCGTTCGATCTCGGCCCGCAGGAGCGGCGGCGGCTGTTCGGGCAGGTCTTCGATCTGGTCGAGGAGCACGCGCGCGGGGTGCGCGATCTGCCCGTGACGCCCGACGTCACGCCCGAGACCGTACGGCGGCATCTGGAGCGCTACGACTTCGACGGCCCGCTGGAGCCGGAAGGGGTGCTCGCGGACACGGCCGCGATGCTGCGGCGCTGGACCGTGCACACGACGCACCCCGGATATTTCGGGCTGTTCAATCCCAACCCGGCCGCGCTGGGCGTGCTCGGCGACCTGCTGGCGGCGGCGTTCAACCCGCAATTGGCGGCCTGGTCGCACGCGCCGGGCGCGGTGGAGATCGAACGGCACGTGACCGGCTTCCTCGGCGAACGGCTCGGGCTGCCGTCCGGGCGGGTGGCCGGCCACTTCACCAGCGGCGGCGCCGAGGCGAACCTGACGGGCGTCCTGCTCGCCCTCACGCGCGCGTTCCCCCAGGTCGGCGAGGACGGGCTCGCCGCCCTCCCCGGACGGCCCGTCCTGTACGCCAGCGCGGAGAGCCACCTGGCGTGGCTGAAGATCGCGCACATGTGCGGGCTGGGGCGCCGCGCCGTACGGCTGGTGCCGGTGCTGCCCGACCTGCGGATGGACCTGCGGGCGCTCACCGAGCGGATCGCCGAGGACCGGCGCGCGGGCCTGCTGCCGTTCCTGGTCGTCGGCACGGCGGGCACGACCAGCGCCGGGGTGATCGACCCGCTCGGCGAACTGGCCGACCTCGCCGGAGCCGAGGGGCTGAGGTTCCACGTCGACGCCGCGTGGGCGGGCGCCGCCGCGCTGTCGGACCGGCTGCGGCCCGTGCTCGCGGGGATCGAGCGGGCGGACTCGGTGACCCTGGACGCGCACAAGTGGCTGGCCATGCCGATGGGAGCGGGCACGTTCCTGACGCGGGACGCCGAAGGGCTGCTGGAGACGTTCCGCATCACCACGGCCTACATGCCCGCGAGCACGCCCGGCGCCGTCGATCCGTACGCGGCGTCCGCGCAGTGGTCCCGGCGGGCGATCGGGCTCAAGCTGTTCGTCACCCTCGCCGCCGTCGGCCGCGCCGGGTACGCGCGCATGATCGAGCGGCAGACCGACCTCGGGGACCTGCTGCGGCGCCGCCTGGCCGACGCCGGGTGGCGCGTCCTCAACCGCACCCCGCTCCCGGTGGTCTGCTTCACCGACGACGCCCACGGCGGCGAGGCCGGGAACGCCGCCCGCCTGGAGGCCGTCGCCGAACGGGTGCTGCGCGCGGGCCACGCGTGGATCTCCACGACCGCCATCGCCGGGACCCCCGCCCTGCGGGCCTGCATCACCAACCTCGCCACAACGGAAGCCGACGTGGAGACCCTGGTCACCGAGCTGGAGTCGGCACGCTCGCAGGAGCCGCCTCCCACCGCGGCACCGGACCGCCCGCATTACGCCAGGTAGGCGGCTCAACGATGCGCATCGCTCGCCACGATTCGCATCACTCGCCTGGCCCGTCGGAACGATGCCCGGCACCGCGGATCCGTCCCCGCTCAGGCGGTACGCGGGTCGGCCTCGGGGACGGTCGGCCCGCCCACCCGCGCGCCGAGGGCGACGGGCTTACGCTGCGGAGGACGCCGCGCCCGACGTCCAGCCGCGCCCGACGTTCAACCGCGCCCGACGTTCAACCGCGCCCGACGTTCGAGGGAGCCAGAGTGAGCATCGTCCTGGTGTGGGCCCGTGAACCCATCCCCGCAGGTGGGCGGACGGTGTTCCTCGCCGGGCCCACTCCGCGCCGCGCGGACGTCCCGTCGTGGCGTCCCGCCGCCGTCGCCGAACTGGAAGCCCAGTGGACGGGCCCCGAGCCGCTGACGGTCTTCACGCCCGAATCCCGCAACGGGCTGCGCGCCCGCGAGTACGACGACCAGGTCGACTGGGAGACCGAGGCGCGAGCGGCCGCGAACGCCGTCCTCTTCTGGATCCCGCGGTGCCTGGAGACGATGCCGGGGTTCACCACGAACGTCGAGTTCGGGCTCGACGCGCCGACCGGCCGCGCCGTGCTGGGCTGCCCGCCCGACTGCCCGAACCCCGAACGCAACCGCTACCTGGTCCGTGTCGCGCACCGCCTGGGAGTCCCGGTCCGCCGGACGCTTCCCGACACCGTGACCGCGGCCCTCCAGACCGTCCGCGCCGAAGAAGGCCGGTGACCGACTGCGGCACGGGCGGAGAGGCAGGGTCCTACCGGGAGTCGGGCGCGAAAGTCTCTCCGTCGTCTTTCAGTAGGCGGGTGGCGTCGCGCTGGCGGGCGGCGGCTTCGGTGAGGAAGTCGACGATGGCGGCCAGTTCGATGTCGTTGTAGCGGGTGACCAGCTCGGTCAGCGACGCCACGTAGTGGTCGAAGAGCGGGGCGAGGCCCGTCAGGCGGTCGGGGACGGTCTCGACGAGGACGCTGCGCTTGTCGGCGGGGTTGGGGACGCGCCGCGCGAAGCCCTTGCGCTCCAGCCGGTCGACCAGGCCGGTGACCGACGCGGGGGCGAGGCTCGCGTGGGCCGCGAGCTGCCGGGCGGTCAGCGGGCCGAGGCGGTCCAGCAGATCCAGGGCCTTCTCCTCGGTGGCGGACAGGCCCTGGCGGGCGGCCAGCGCGGTGTGGAACATCACCGCGGCCGTGCTCAGCTCCCGGCCCGCGGCGAGCATCCGCGCGGTCAGGTCCTCCCGGTCGGTCATGGGAGCCAGCATAACCAGTTAGTTCGACCGAACGAAACAGTTGACGGGCGGCGGGAGCGCCACCTATGTTTCGTTCGACCGAACGAAATAATTGGAGGGGATCTGCCATGCGCGTTCTGATCATCGGCGGCGGGGTCGCCGGCACCGTGGCGGCGCTGG
The DNA here is from genome assembly GCF_009793335.1 of Actinomadura sp. J1-007. Taxonomy (GTDB): domain Bacteria; phylum Actinomycetota; class Actinomycetes; order Streptosporangiales; family Streptosporangiaceae; genus Spirillospora; species Spirillospora yumaensis. The sequence goes on from NZ_WING01000003.1 coordinate 795,305, forward strand.
CCGCGCACAGGGCCGGGCTGGAGCCGGAGCTGTTCGAGGCGTACGACCACAGCGCGGGCCTCGACCACGGCGTCTTCCTGACCGTCGCGGTGAACGGGCTGGACGCGCTGCGGGCGGTGGACGCCCACCACGTGGTGCTGGACGCGGGCTTCCCGACGGGCCGGATCCGGTTCCGCAGCGGCACGGGCAAGCAGTTGGGCTCGATCACGTTGGGCCCGACGCTGGACGACGGCACCGTCACCCACACGCTGCGCCGCGACGCCCTGTACGGCGGGCTGTACGACCTGGTGGTCAAGCGCGGCGTGCCCGTCCACCACGGCAAGCGCCTCACCGGCGCTGAGAAGCTGCCGGGCGGCGGTGTGCGGGCCGCGTTCGCCGACGGCACGACCGCCGAGGGGGACGTCCTGATCGGCGCGGACGGCGTGCACTCGGCCACCCGCGGCCTCATCGACCCGGCCAACCCCCGCCCCCGCTACACCGGCCTCGGCAACACCGGCGGCTTCACCCGCGCGGCGGGCGTCGACGCCGAGCCCGGCGACTACGTGATGATCTGGGGCCGCGACTGCTTCTTCGGCTACACGGTCGCGCCCGACGGCCAGGTCTGGTGGTTCGCCAACCCGCCCGCGCGGCGCGAGCCGTCCCGCGAGGAGCTGCGCCGCCTCACCGGCCGCGACGTCAAGGAACGGCTCGCCGGGCTGCTGGCCGCCGACCGCACGCCCGGCGCGCGGATCGTCGCCGCCACCACCGCCGACATCGGCCTGACCAACCAGTACGACCTGCCGAACGTTCCGACCTGGCACGACGGGGCCATGGTGGTGATCGGGGACGCGGCCCACGCGGTCTCCCCCGCGTCCGGGCAGGGCGCCTCGCTGGCGGCCGAGGACGCGGTGGTCCTCGCGCGCTGCCTGCGCGACCTGCCCGCCGTTCCGGCCGCCTTGGAGCGCTACGAGGCCCTGCGCCGTTCCCGCGTGGAACGGATCGTCAAGTGGGGCTCCGGGATGAACAACACCAAGAAGCAGGGCGCGGCCGGACGCGTCCTGCGCGACCTGGCGCTGCCGTTCATCCTCCGCAAGGCCGACAGGCCCGAGGCCATGGCCAAGATGACCTGGATGTACCACCACCACATCGACTGGGACGCCCGCGTCACGCGGTGACGCCCGCGGAGGTCTCGCCGGTGTCCGGGAACGGACGCGGGGTTGGACGGCTCGCGGGGCGGAGGCACACTGATCTTCTGGGCTGGGGGCGGGGATGTCACCGAGTGCACGAGGAGCACGCTGTGGACGCGATCCCTCCGATGAGCCGCCGTTCCGCGTTGGCCCTGGCCGGCGCGGCCACCGGTTCCCTGGCCGTGGCGGCGCCGGACTCCCCCGGCCACGCCGACCTGGTGCTGCATTCCGGTGTCGTCTGGACCGGTGAGCACGGGAACGGCACGGCGCAGGCGGTGGCGGTCAAGGGCGCGCGGATCGTCGCGGTCGGCTCCGACCGCCGGGTGCTCCGCTGGGCCGGGCCCCGCACGCGGCGGATCGACCTGCGCGGCGCGTTCGTCGCGCCCGGCTTCCGCGACCAGCACACCCATCTGATCCAGACCGCGGTCGGCGGTGCGGGCGCGCAGGCGTACCGGCCGGTGTTCACGCCCTACGACGAGCGGGAGGCGTTCGAGGCGCGGCGCCGCAACGGGCAGCGGCACGTGGAGATCCACGCGCGCGGCGAGACGCCGGTGGACCGGGGCGCGCACAGCCCGGTGACCGAGAAGCTCAAGAACGACCTGCTGGTGATGCAGGAGGAGGTCGCCAAGCAGGGCGTCAGCACGGTCGTGGAGGCGGGGCTGCGCGACCTCGGCGCGCTGGACGCGCTGTTCCAGCTCGCCGAGGAGGGCAGGCTGAAGGTCCGCTTCCTGGTACGGGTGGCGTGGGGCTGCATCGAGGAGGCGGCCCGGATGGGGCTGCGCACCGGCGTGGGGAACGAGTGGGTCAAGGTCCTCGGGGTGAAGCTCTACTCCGACGGCTGGCTCGGGCCCCGTACGGCCGCGCTCCGGAAGCCGTACAGCGACGATCCGTACGGCTTCCCGCGCGGCGGCATCCTGTTCCTGGACCAGGAGCGCGCCGACCGCGACGTGGCGCGCGCCCGCGAACTGGGGTTCAACGTCACGACGCACGCCATCGGAGACCGCGGGGTGCGGGTCGCGCTGACCGCCTACGAGCGCAACGGGGTGTCCCCGCGCGACCGCTGGGCGCTCGAACACGTCCAGGTCGCCGAGGACGACCTGATCGAGCGGATGATCCGGCGCGGCGTGATCGCGAGCATCCAGTTCAGCTTCGCCACGACGGACCAGCGGTTCGCCGAGCGGGCGCTCGGACGGCACCGGCTCCGGCACGCCTACCGGTGGCGCGACATGCTGAGGGCGCGGGTGCCGATGGTGGGCGGGAGCGATTTCGCCAACGAGGTGCTCGATCCGCTGTGGGGTCTGCAACGGGTCGTGACGCGCACGGAGTTCGACGGCACTCCCCCGGGCGGCTGGCTGCCCGACCAGCGCCTCGACGTCCCGACGGCGTTGCGGCTGATCACCTCCAGGGCCGCGTTCGCGTCGCTGGAAGAGCACGAGCGCGGGACGATCGAACCGGGGAAGTACGCCGACCTCGTCGTTCTCAGGGAGAACCCGCTGACGGTCGCCCCGACCGGATCGCCGGCGCCACCCGCCTGATGACGATCACCAACGGACGGATCGTCGCCGAGGGCGCGGTGCGCTACCCGCCGCTGGCCCCCTGATCACTGAGAGCCCGTCGCTTTCACCGCCTGTGGTCGCGCCGCAGGTCGGTGCTCGTTTTGGTTCGTAAGTGTTGATTATCGGGCAGCTATGAGCAATTCTTGGCCGGGTGCCGAGTGTCGAGTGACGGGAGGTTCCTTCCTCGTGCTGGCGTCGGTCCTACGGACCCCACTGGGCGACGCCACCCCGTGCCCGCCGCCGAACGTTCGGGGCCGGCCGGTACGGGGAGTGCGGAACAGCACGCATGCTCGCCCCGCGCCGTCACCACGTCCCGCGAGGAGCGCCCATGCGCGATCCGAAACGACTCGTCCTCATCCTCTTCGCCGCCCTCGTCGGCTGGCTGGGGCTCGCCCCGCCGGCCTCGGCCCGCGAACTCCCGAAGCCCGTCTCCTGTCCCGGCTGCTGGAAGCCGGCGCTCAACACGAGCTGGCAGTGGCAGCTCTTCACGGTGCCGACCGAGCCGTTCCTGGACGTCGCGATGTACGACATCGACGGCTTCAACGCCTCGGCCGCCACGGTCCAGCGGCTGCACGCCACGAAGAAGGACCGCAAGGTCGTCTGCTATATCAGCGCGGGAAGCCACGAGAACTGGCGACCCGACGCCGCCGAATTCCCCTCCGCCGTGCTCGGAAAGCAACTGGACGACTGGGAGGGCGAACGCTGGCTGGACATCCGGGCGTTCAACGGGCCGCTCGGCACCGTCCTGAAGAAGCGCATGGACATGTGCAAGAGCAAGGGCTTCGACGCGATCGAGTTCGACAACGTCGACGGCTACGGCAACGACACCGGATTCCCTCTCAAGGCCGATGACCAGCTCGCCTTCAACACCTGGCTGGCGAACGAGGCGCACGCCCGGGGCCTCTCGGCGGGACTCAAGAACGACGTCCCGCAGTTGAAGCAGCTCCAGCCGTACTTCGACTGGGCCCTCAACGAGGAGTGCTGGGAGCAGAAGGAGTGCACCAGCGCCCAGGCCGGTTACGGATACGACAAGTACGTGGCGGCGGGCAAGGCCGTCTTCAACGTCGAGTACAACCTCGCCACGTCCGCCTTCTGCGCGAAGTCCAACGCGCAGAACTTCAATTCCCTCAAGAAGAAGTACGACCTGGACGCCTACCGGGTCCCCTGCCGCGGCGTCTGACCCCCTCCCCCTTCCCCGGCCCCGCCCTCGCAGCCCGCGTTGCGAGGACGGGGCCGGTGCGGCCGGCGCGGCCGGCGCGGCCGGCGCGACCCGCAGCGGGCCGTCCGGGCGCGGGCCGTCCGGGCCGTCCGGGCGCGGGCCGTCCGGGCCGTCCGGGCGCGGGCCGTCCGGGAAGATGGCGGTATGGACGACCTGACTGCGATCCGGGAGGTGGCCGACCGGTTCGGGCTGCCCATCTCGACGCTGCACTACTGGGAGCGGCGGGGCCTGCTGGCGCCGCACCGGCGGTCCGGGCGGCGGTACTTCGACTCCGAGCAGGTCTACCGGGTGGCGCTGATCAAGCTGTGGCGGGAGACCGGGCTGATGTCCATCGAGGAGATCGACACGCTCCTGCGCCGCCGGGGGCCGGGCCGCGAGTGGCAGGAGGCCGTGCACGGCCGCATCGCCGCGCTGGGCGCGCACATCGACCGGCTGGAGGCGGCGCGCACGTACCTCGGCCACCTCCTGACCTGCGCGCACGGGGACGATCTGGAGCAGTGCCCGCAGTTCCGCGCGACCGTCCCCGTGCACTCCTGACCCGCGCCGCCCGGCGCCCGCCGTCACGGTCCGCCCCCGTCACGGTCCGCCCCGCCTGGCCGCCGGCCGTCGCGCGGCATGGTCAGCGCGGCGACGAGCGCGGCGGCGGCCACGCAGCCCGCCGAGACGAGGAACGCGACGGTGTGGCCGTGCGCGAGCGCGGGCGGCGCCTCCCCGCCGCCCCGGCCGGGGTGCGCGGCGGCCCAGCCGTCCGCCGCCGAGGCCGAGACCGTGCTGATGGCGGCGAGCCCGATCGCCCCGCTGGTCTGCCGGACGGTGTTCAGCACGCCCGCGGCCAGCCCGTTCCGCGCCGGGGGCACGCCGCTGGTGGCCGCCACCGTGATCGGGGTGAACGCCGCGGCCGTCCCGAACCCGAACACCCCGCCCGACACCACGACCGTCAGCGGGTACGAGCCGTCCACGCCGAGGAACGCCGCCACGCCCGCGAACCCGGCCGCGCCGACGAGGCAGCACGCCACGGTCGCGCGGCGCGGGCCGAGCCGCACCGTCAGCGGCCCGGCGGCCTGGGCGCCCGCGAACATCGCGACCCCGACCGGCAGGTAGCCGAGGCCCGCGCGCAGGGGCGACCAGTGGTGCACGTCCTGGAGGTACAGCGACAGCAGGATCGGGCTGGCGAAGAAGCCGAGGCCGAGCAGGAACATCACCGCGTTGCCGCTGCTCACCGCGCGCAGCCGGAAGATCGTCAAGGACACCAGCGGCTCGCGGGCCCACCGCGCCTGGTGCAGGAGGAACACCGCCAGCAGGGCGGCGCCGGCGGCCAGCGGCCCGACGACCCGCGGGCTCGTCCAGCCCGCGACGGCGGCGCGCATCACCGCGTACACCACGCCGGTCAGCCCGGCGGTGGCCAGCGCGGCGCCCACCGCGTCCAGCCGGGGGCGGCGGCCGGGGGCGTCGTGGCGGGGCAGCGCGCGCACCGTGCCGGCGAGGGCGAGCACCCCGATCGGGACGGTCACGAAGAACACCCAGCGCCACCCGGCCCACTCGGTGAGCACGCCGCCGATCACCGGCCCGGACGCGGCGCCGACCGCGCCGACCGCGCTCCACGTGCCGAGCATCCGCGCGCGCCGCGCCGGCTCGGTGAACGTCGCGGTCAGCAGCGACAGCGTCACCGGCATCAGCAGCGCCCCGCCGAACCCCTGCACCGCCCTGGCGGCCAGCAGCATCTCCGGCGTGGCGGCCAGGCCGCCGACCGTCCGCGCGGCGGTGAAGACGGCCATCCCGGTCAGCATCATCGCGCGGCGGCCGAACACGTCCGCGCACCGGCCGCCGAGCAGCAGGAACCCCGCGAACGCGAGGGTGTACGCGTTGACCGCCCAGGGCAGCGTCGCCGCGGAGAACCCGAGCGAGGCGCGGATGCCGGGTAGCGCGACCGAGACGATCGTGGCGTCCAGGATGACGACGAACGAGCCCACGCAGGCCAGGGCCATCACGAGGCGCTCGTGCCGCCGGACGCTCGGATCCGGCGGCGGCGCGGCGGACTCCGCGTGGATCTGCGTGCTCACGCGGGCCTCCCGTCCGCCGCACGGCCGGTGGCCCGCACGGGCACGTCGGGGGTGAGGACGGGCTCGGCGTACCGGGCCGCGGCCACGTTGAACAGTCCGTCCACCGCCGGGCGCTGCGTCGTGTAGGCCGCCACGAGCCCGGCGAGTTCCCGTTCGTTCGCCGGGAGCCCGGCCGCGTCCAGCAGGGTCCGCACGCGGGCTTCCAGGCTGAACGGCTCGGACGGGGCGGTTTCCTCGCGCGGAGCGGTCACGCGTTCACCTCCCCGTCCGTTGCGGCGGAGGGGCGGGCGGCGGCGACGGGCGCGTGCCGGTGCCATTCGGTGCGGCGCTGGAACGCGTCGCCGACGCGGAGGATCGCCGCCTCGCCCGCGACCGGGCCCGCGATCTGCATCGACAGCGGCAGCCCGGCCGCGGTGCGGCCCATGGGCACCGCCAGCACCGGGTTGGCCAGCGGGTTCCAGTACGGCGTGTAGATCTTTCCGAACACGCCCGCGTTGTCCTGGTGGCCCGCCTCGTCGGCCAGCGCGTCGAACGGCGGCGCGCCCACCGACGCGGTCGGGCAGACGATCGCGTCCACCTCGCCGAACAGCGCGTCCACCGCCTCCTGCGCGACCCTCCGGACCCGCTGCGCCTGGACGTACTCGGCGCCCGACACCAGCGCGCCCATCGCCAGCAGCCCGCGCGACGCCGCGGTGTAGTCGTCCCAGCGGCGCGGCAGGTCGGCGCGGTGGTAGGCGAGCCCCTCGCTGGCGGCGGTCACGAACAGGGCGGCGATCAGTTCGCGCCAGTACGGCAGCGTGACGTCCGCCGTCGCGGCCCCGAGCCCGGTGAGCACCGACACGGCCGCGTCGAACGCCTCGTCCAGCGCCGGGTCCCGGTCGTCCGGGAAGTGGTGCTCGCGGACGACCCCGACGCGCAGCCCGGCCAGGTCCCCGCCGAAGCGGGGCTCGGCGAACGGCGGGAGGCCGCCCGGCGCTCCGGCGATCACGGCCAGCACGGCGGAGCAGTCCCGCGCGGTACGGGCCAGCGGGCCGACGCGGTCGAGGCTGTAGGCGAGCGGCACGCACCCCTCCGCGGGGACGCGGCCGTACGTCGGCATTAGCCCGCTCACCCCGCAGAACGCGGCGGGCATGCGGATGCTCCCGGCGGTGTCGCCGCCGAGCCCGGCGAGGAACATCCCGGACGCGACGCCGCTGGCGGCGCCGGAGCTGGAACCGCCGGCCCACAGCTCGGGCCGCCACGGGTTGCGCGGGACGGGGAACGGTCCGCCCTCCTCAGGCAGCCCGCACCCGAACTCCATCGTGGTCGTCTTTCCGGTGATCACCGCGCCGGCCGCGCGCAGCCGCGCCACCGCGAGGGCGTCGCGCCCCTCGCCCCAGGCGCGGTCGAGGACGAGGCTCTGCGCGGTGGTCGGGCCGTCGGCCGCCGCGATGGTGTCCTTGACGCCGAACGGGATCCCGTGCAGGGGCCCGCGGTCCGTTCCGCGCCTCAGCTCCTCGTCCGCGCGTTCGGCCGCCGCGAGGGCCCGTTCGTCGAAACGCGCCAGGTAGACCCCGAGCGTCCGGTCGGAACGGTCGGCCGCCGCGAGGGCGGCCTCGGTGAGTTCGACGCTGGTCAGCGTCCCGTTCCGCAACGCCTCGGCGGCCTCGGCCACGGTCGGCGCCGCTTGCGCGGCCGGCGTCGTTTGCGCGGCCAGCGCCGCTTGCGCGGTCAGCGCTTCGGTCACGTTCCACCTCCGTCAGCGCCGCCTCTCGCAGGCGGCGGAACGCCACCCTCCTAACTCAACCCGGGTTGAGTGCAACCCCCGACGGCGCGCGGACCCGGCGTACGTCCGGGGGGCTATTTGCGAGGCGAACGACGTTCGTCCTAGAGTTCGATCACTCCGACGAGACGCTCTCCAGAAGTAGGCCGCAGTGCGGGAACGTCCCACCTCGACGAGGTGCCGGAGGGGCGGCGCGCTTCTGTCCAGCCCTCATCACGGAGGAGTCCACCCATGAACATCGGTATCGGCCTGCCCATCAGCGACCCCGCCGCCCTGCCCGACTGGGCGCGGCGCGCGGACGCCGGGCCGTTCGCCTCCCTCGCCCTGCTCGACCGGCTCGTCTACGACAACCCCGAGCCGCTGGTCGCGCTGGCCGTCCTCGCGGGCGCCACGTCCCGCGTCCGCGTGCAGACCGAGGTGCTCCTCGCGCCGCTGCGCGAGACCGCCCTGCTCGCCAAGCAGGCCGCCACCCTCGACCGGATGACCGGCGGGCGCCTCGTCCTCGGCCTCGGCGTCGGCGGCCGGGACGACGACCACCAGGTCGCGGGCGTCGACCTCCGCACCCGGGGCCGCCGCCTGGACGAGCAGATGGCGCTGATGCGCCGGATCTGGTCCGGCGAGCCGTACGGCGACGGCGCCGGCCCGATCGGCCCCGCGCCCGCCCGTCCCGGCGGTCCCGAGGTGCTGTTCGGCGGCTTCAAGCCTCCCGCGCTCGAACGCGTCGCGCGGTCGGGCGACGGCTTCCTGTCCGCCGCGGCGCCCTCGTGGGCGGGCGGCCTGTTCGACACCGTCCGCACGTTCTGGAAGGAGTACGGCCGCGACGGCGAGCCGCGGATCGTCGCGCAGGTCAACGCCGCGCTCGGCTCCCAGGACGTGATCGACGACGCGCGCGCCGGCATGCACGCGTACTACGCCTTCACCGGCATGTCCGACCAGATGGTCGCCGGGATGCTCACCACGCCCGCCGAGATCCGCGACGCGATCACCGCGTTCACCGATCTCGGCGCCGACGAGGTCGTCTTCTACTGCTACGGCCGGGACCCGGACCAGGTCGACCGCCTGGCCGACGCCCTCTGAGAGCCCGCGCTCCGAGGAGCCCGGGACGGCGCGCACGCGATGATGTAAAGCGAGCTTGACACCGCAGGCGGATGTAAAGCACGCTTGACACATGCGGAACGACGTCCGCGGGCTGAGGCTCGCCAAGGGCCTCTCCCAGGCAGAGCTGGGGAAGGTCCTTGGCGTGTCCCGTCAGACGGTCAACGCGATCGAGACGGGCAGGTACAGCCCGTCCCTCCCGCTGGCGATCACATTGGCGCGCTTCTTCGGGCGTGCGGTCGAGGAGGTCTTCCATGTCGACGATGAATGAGCGCTGGGCCGTACCGGCCGTCTCGGTGGGCATCGGGGTGGTGATGTGCCTGGCGGTGGGGCTGAACGGCACGTGGTGGCTCGGCTTCCTCCTGCTCGGGATCATGGTCGTGTACGCGGCGGTCCTGCTGCTGTTCCGCGGCGCGGAACCCGTCGCGCTGCTCGGCGGCGAGGGGGAGGACGAGCGCCGCCGTTCGCTCCAGACGCGCGCGGGCTACTTCTCCGCCAACGTCGTCGCGGTCTTCGTCGTGGCGGGCTTCGTGGTCGACCTCGCGCGCGGGGGCGACGGGATGCCCTGGGCGGCGATCGCCGCGGTGGGCGGCTTCAGCTTCATGGGCGGCCTGGCGGTCCTCTCCCGGCGCGGCTGACCGCCGCGTTCCGTGCGGCGGTTCGGCCGGACGCCTTCATGGGCGGGGCGCGGGAACCTAGGATCCGGTCATGGACCTGGTGACGTCCAGAGGCGGGCGGCTGAGCCGCCGGGCCCTGCTGCTGCTCGGCGCGGCGGCGGCCGGGTGCCGGTCCGGCGGCGGGGACGCCGCCCCGCTGCGCCTCGCGACCGGGCCCGCGGGCGGCGCCTACGGGGTGCTCGGCGACCGCTTCGCCGCGGAGCTGCGCCGCCGCGGCCTGCGGGTCCAGGTCACCAAGACGGCCGCCAGCGTGGAGAACCTGGAGCTGCTCGCGGCCGGGCGCGCCGACCTCGGGTTCGCGCTGGCCGACAGCGCCGAGGACGCGGTACGGGTCCGGCGCCGCCCCATCTGCGCGCTGGCCCGCATGTACCTGAACTACGTGCACCTGGTCGTCCCGGACGGCTCGAAGGTGCGGGCGCCCGCCGACCTCGACGGCCGCGCGGTGTCGATCGGCGCCGAGGGGTCGGGGACCGCCGTCACGGCGGAGCGGGTGCTGGCCGCCGCGGGCCCGGTGCGTCCCGCCCGCACGCTCCGGCTCGGGCTGGAGGAGTCGATCGCGGCGCTGCGCGACGGCCGGATCGAGGCGTTCTTCTGGTCGGGGGGCGTGCCCACCCCGGCGGTGGACGCGCTCGGCCGGGCCGCGCCGATCCGGCTGGTCGCGCTCAGCGGCCTGGTGCGGCGGATGCGCCGTTCGTACGGGCCGATGTACGAGCCGGTGCCGGTCCCGGCCGGCGCCTACGGGGGCACGGCGCCGGTGTCGACCATCGGAACGGCGAGCTACCTGGTGTGCCGCCGAGCGCTCGGGGCCGGGACGGCGTTCCGGGCGACGGAGGTGCTGTTCTCCAGCCGGGACCGGCTGCGGGTGCCCGACGCGCCCGGCGCCCGGCTCGACCGGCGCTACGCGGTCGGGACGGGAGGCGTACCGCTGCACGCCGGGGCGGTCCGCTACTACCGGTCGGTCTACGACTGATCCGGGAGCCGCAGCTCCACGATGAGGCCGTGCGGCTCGTTCGGCAGGACGGCGAGCGCGCCGCCGCAGGCGCGGGCCAGTTCGGCGGCGATGGCGAGGCCGAGGCCGTTGCCGGGCACGTTGGTGTGCGTCCGGGAACGCCAGAAGTGGCCGAGCGCCCGGTCGTGCTCGTTGGCGGGGAGGCCGGGGCCGTCGTCGGCGATCCGCAGCACCGGCCCGTCCAGGCTGACGACCACCCGGCGGCCCGGCGGCAGGAACTTCACCGCGTTCTCCAACGCGATGTCGGCGATCTGCGCCACGGCGCCGGGCACGGCGGGCCGCCGCGGCGAGTCCGGGAGGTCGAGCACGAGGTCCAGGCCCTTGGCCGTGTACGGCTCGCGCCATCCCTCCGCGCGGGTGCGGAGCTCGGCGGCCACGTCGACGTCCTCGACCACCGGGCGGTGCTCGACGCGGGCGAGGCGCAGCAGGCCATCCACCAGCGTGACCAGCCGTTCCAGCTCGGCGAGCGCCGCCTCGTTCCGGCCGTTCTCCACCTGCATGATCACGGTGCCGAGGGGGTTGCGCAGCTCGTGCGACGCGGCGTGGACGAACGTCCGCTGCCGTTCGAACGAGCCGGAGACCGCGTCGGCCATCGCGTTGAAGCGCTCCTCCAGCCGCCGCAGCTCGCCGGGCCCGGTGCGGGGGACGGCCCGCACGTCGCGGCGTCCCCGCGCCATCGCCCGCGTGAGCTCGTCCAGCTCGGTCACCGGGCGCAGCACCCACCACGCGAGCCGCCGGGCGGCGAGCACCGCGCAGCCGAGCCCGGCGAGCGCGCCGAGCGCGAGCGCGCCCCAGACGGCGGCGACGTCCGCGCGGGCCGCGCCGGCGGGCGACTCGACCAGCACCACGCCGGTCACCTGCGCGTCCCGTCCGGCGGGCTCGGCGACCAGCACGGCGCGCGGCCCGAACGGGGTGACCTCGGGCAGGTCCTCGGTGGTGCGGCCGGACAGCGCCAGCCGCACGGCGTCCCGGTCGTCGGCGGCCATGTCCCCCGCCGAGGCGACCAGGACGCCGTCCCGGTTGCGGACCCGCACCGCCGCGCCGTACAGGTCGGCGTAGCGGCGGATCTCGTCGTTCAGCGTCGCCCGGTCGCCGTCCCGCGCGGCCTGGTCGGCCAGGTCGGCGAAGCGGGTGGCGTCGGCGCGCCGGTCGAGCAGCAGCCGCCCCGTCCGGTGCGAGGAGTAGTCCCGCGCGAGCGGGACGGCCAGCAGCGCGATCGCGAGGGCCATCAGCGTCGCGAACGTGAGGACCAGGCGGGACCTCACCCGCCCAGCCGGTAACCGACGCCGCGCAGCGTCACGATCAGGCCGGGGCGCCCGGTCTTGGAGCGCAGGTTGGCCACGTGCACGTTCAGCGAGCAGGACGAGGACGGCATCGTGTCGCGCCACAGGGTGCTGAGGAGCTTCTCCCGCGTGCACACGACGCCGGGGTCCTCGGCGAGCAGCGCGAGCACGTCGAACTCGCGGTGGGTCAGCGCCGCCGGCGCGCCCGCGACGGTGACCCGCCGGGCGTCCAGGTCGACGCGGACGTCGCCGACCTCGACGACCGGGCACCCGCCGCGCCTGGGCCGGCCGCCGCGCCGCATGACCGCGTCCATGCGGGCCAGCAGGACGTCGGTCCGGAAGGGCTTGACGAGGTAGTCGTCGGCGCCCGCCCGCAGCCCGCGCAGGACGAGGTGGTCCTCGCCGCTGCACGTCACCACGATCAGCGGGACGGACGAGACGCGCCGCAGCTCGGCCAAGGCGGTCAACCCGGGCCTGTCGGGCAGTCCGAGGTCGAGCAGCACGATGTCGGCGTGCCTGGCGAGGCGCAGGCCGTCGTCGGCGCGTCCCGCCCGGACGACCTTGTGCCGGTGGTCGGTCAGGGCCGACGCCAGGGCTTCGGCGAAGCGGTCGTCATCCTCGACGACGAGAACTCGCATGGCGCCAGCCTAAACTCGGACCGGTTCGGCGTCAGGGGCGTTCTCGTCCGGTGTGAGCGCCGCGTCGCGGGTCTCGTTCATGAACACGTAGACGGTGAGGGAGACGGCGGCGCAGGCCGCGACGTACCAGTAGAAGCCGGTCTCCAGTCCCGCCTTCTTGAACCACAGCGCGACGTACTCGGCGGTGCCGCCGAACAGCGCGTTGGAGATGGCGTACGGGAGGGCGACGCCGAGGGCCCGCACGTGCGTGGGGAACAGCTCGACCTTCACCACCGCGTTGATCGAGGTGTAGCCGGTGACGACGACGAGCCCGATCAGCGACAGCCCGAGGGCCGCGCCGAAGCCGCCCGCCGACGCGAGCGCCGTCATCAGCGGCACCGTGCTCAGCGTCGCGCCCGCGCCGAACGAGATCAGCAGCGGGCGGCGGCCGATCACGTCCGACAGCGCCCCGGCGAGCGGCTGGAGCAGCATGAAGATGAACAGCACGCAGAAGCTCACCAGCGACGCGGTCGTCTTGGGGAGCCCCGCGGTGTTGGACAGGTACTTGGTGAGGTAGGTGGTGAAGGTGTAGTACGCCAGCGTCCCGCCCATGGTGAGCGCGATGACCAGCATGAACTGCCGCCGGTGGCGCAGCAGCTCGCGGAGCGTCCCGCGCTCGGCCGAGTTGCGCCGCAGGTCCGCGTCGTAGACCTCGGTCTCCAGCAGGTTCCGCCGCAGGTACAGCACCACCGCCGCGCCGAGGGCGCCGATGACGAATGGGATCCGCCAGCCGTAGGAGTGCAGGGCCTCACCCGACATCGTGTGCTGGAGCAGGATCTGGAGGCCGAGCCCGAGGAGCTGCCCCGCCGTCATCGAGACGTACTGGAAGCTGGAGGCGAAGCCGCGCCGGCCGGGCGGCGTCGCCTCGGTCAGGTACGTGGCGCTCGCCGCGTACTCGCCGCCGACCGACAGGCCCTGGAGCAGCCGCGCCGCGAGCAGCACCAGGGCGCCGAAGTAGCCGGCGACGTCGTAGGAGGGGGCGACGGCGATCAGCAGCGCGCTGCCGGACATCATCGACACCGTCAGCGTGAGCGCCGCCTTGCGGCCCCGCCGGTCGGCGAACCGGCCGAGCAGCCAGCCGCCGACCGGCCGCATGAAGAAGCCCACCGCGAAGATGCCGGCGGTGTTGAGCAGCTGCGCCGTCGCGTCGCCCTTGGGGAAGAACGAGCCCGCGAAGTACACCGCGAAACTCGCGTAGACGAACCAGTCATACCATTCGATCAGATTGCCGATCGAACCGCCGATGATCGCTTTCCAGGGCGTCCGCCCCGGTTTCCGAGCCGCCATCGTCCTGCCTCCCGCCTGGAGCCGTTGCCGGTGAGCGTCCCCCGGGAGGCGGCGGGAGCGAAGCGAACCGCCGGTTATCTAATCGGCCCTTAACGTTGCGGCGAACGTTGGGCGGATTTCAGCGGATCTCGGCTTCCGGACGCGAAGCGGCCCGGCCGCTCTGGGCGGCCGGGCCGGGCACGGGTCGTCGGGCCCAGCGTTCGGGACGCTCCGCCCTCCGCCCGCTCAGCCCTTCAGCCCGCTGAACGACATCGTCGCGACGAAGTGCCGCTGCGCGAACAGGAACGCGACGAGCAGCGGCGCGGTGGCGAGGGTGTTGCCCGCCATCAGCGACGACCACTCGGTGTGCCGGGTGCCCGAGAACGTCGACAGCCCCATCTGGAGGGTGAACTGGTTCTCGGAGTTGATCGCGATCAGCGGCCAGATCAGGTCGTTCCAGGAGCCGAGCAGCGTGAAGACCACGAGGGTCGCGACCGCGGGGCGCGCGAGCGGCAGCACGATGCGGAAGAACACGCCGAGCCGCCCGCAGCCGTCGATCCGCGCGGCCTCCTCCAGCTCCGGCGGCACCGACAGGAAGAACTGCCGCATCAGGAAGATGCCGAAGGCGCTGGCCAGCCAGGGCACGAACGCGGCGCCGAGGGTGTCGATGAGGCCCATCATCCGGAACATCAGGAACGTGGGGATCATCAGGAGCTGCACCGGGATCATGATGGTGACCATCACGGCGAGGAAGCCGAGCCGGCTGCCCGCGAACCTCAGCCGGGCGAACCCGTACCCCGCCAGCGAGCAGAGCACCACGTGGGACGCCACGGCCACCGCCGCGACGATCACCGTGTTCAGGAACCAGCGCGGGTAGTCGTTCTCGGTGAGCACCTTGCGGTAGCCGCCGAGCGTCGCGTGGTCGGGCCACAGCCGGGGCGGCAGCCGGTTGATGTCCGCGTCGGGCATCAGCGAGGTCAGCAGCATCCACACCAGCGGCGCCGCGAACAGCAGCGCCACGGGCAGCAGGAACAGGTGCAGCAGCCGGCGCCGGTCCCGGCCCGCGCCCGCCGTCGCGCCGCTCACGCGCCGGCCCCCGCCCGTTCCCGCTCCCGCGCCGCAGCATCAGGGCGGAGACCACCAGGGTGACGAGGAAGAGCACGTAGGCCACGGCCGCTCCGTATCCGGCGTCGAACTGCTTGAACGCCTGGTCGTAGAGGTAGTAGACGATCACCGAGGTGGAGTCCAGGGGCTGCCCCTTGGTGGTGGTGAAGACGAGGTCGAAGAGCTGGAGCGCGGTGATCATCTGCCAGATCACGACGAACGTGGTGGCGGGCCGCAGCTGCGGCAGCGTCACGTTCCTGAACGCCTGCCACGGGTTGGCGCCGTCCACGAGCGCCGCCTCCTTGAGCTCGCCCGGCACGTCCTGGAGGGCGGCGAGGTAGATCACGACGGGCAGCCCGATCGACCACCACAGCGAGACCGCGACCAGCACGTACAGGGCCTGGTCGGGGTCCTGGAGGAAGCCCTGGACCGGCAGGCCGAGGCCGCGTATCCCGCTGTTGACGATGCCGAACTCGGGGTCCAGCACGAAGTTGGACAGGATGCCGACGGCCGCGGCGGAGGTGACGTACGGGATGAAGATGCAGGTCCGGTAGAAGCCGATGAACCGGATGCGCTGGTTGAGCGCCACCGCGAGGGGAAGCCCGACCAGGACGGACCCGGGGACGTACAGCAGGCTGTAGACCAGCGTGTGCCAGGCCGCGTCGCGCAGCGCCGGGTCGTGGACCATGTCGCGGTAGTTGGCGAGCCCGACGAACTCGCCCGAGGTGGCGAGGTCGCTGTCGCGCAGCGACAGCCAGAGCGCCCAGACCGCCGGGAAGAGGGACAGCCCGACGACGATGAGGGTGGCGGGTCCGACGAAGCCCCAGCCGACGAGGTGCGGGGCGATCCGCCGGCGCATCGACCCGGCGCGCCGTTCCGCGCGGGGGGTGCTCGCGGCGCGGGCGGAGCGGTGCTCACGGTCATGTCACTTGTCCTTGGCGAGCAGATCATCGGTGCGGTCGGCCGCGTCGCCGAGCGTCTTGGCCGCGGGGTCGCCGCCGATGAGGGACCTGGTGATGGCGTTGCCGACCGCCTCGGAGAACTTGGAGTACACGGGGGTGGTCGGCCGGGCCTGCTTGGCGTTGGCGAGGTTGGCGACGAACTCGGCCGCGCCGGGGAAGTCCTTCACGTACGTGCGGTAGGCGGGCAGGCCCATGGTGGCCTTGCGCAGCGGCATGTTGCCGACCGCGAGCGACCAGCGGGCGTCCTGCTCGGGCCGCGACAGCCAGGTCGCGAAGTCGACGACCGCCTTGCGGCGGCGCGACCCGTTGTCGAACATCACCCAGTAGTCGGGGCCCGAGATCGTCTGGTGGTCGCCGTTGTAGCCGGGGAGCCCGGTCACGCCGTAGTCGACGTGGTGCGCGCGGATGTCCAGCAGGGCGAACGGCCCGGTGACCACCATGGCCACCTTGCCGGACTGGAAGAGCGGGAGGAACTTCTCGCCGTTCTGGTCGAGGTAGACCGACTTGTCGTCGCGGGCCATCCCGCGCCACAGGTCGAGGGCGGCCACGGCCTGCGGGGTGTCGAACGCGGCCTTCTTCCCCGCGGGGTCGAGGATCTGCCCGCCCTGCTGCCACAGCATCGGCCAGTAGCGCCACACGGTGTCCTCGGCGCCGCTCACGGGGTAGGTGGTGCCGTAGACGTTCTTGCCGTGGTCGGTCAGCCTCTTGGCGGTCTCGCGGAAGTCCTGCCACGTCCAGTCGGACTTCGGGTACGGGACGCCCGCGGCGTCGAAGAGCTTCTTGTTGTAGACCACGCCGAGGTTGTCCACCACGGCGGGCAGGCCCACGACCTTGCCCTTGACCGTCGCGGCGGCGCGCTCGGACGGCCAGAAGTCGTTCCAGCCGAAGGCGGGGTCCCGGACGGTCTCCGCCAGGTCGACCACCTTGTGGCTGCGGGCCATGGACGCCGTCCACGACCCGTACATGTACGCCATGTCGGGGGCGTCCCCGCCGGCGAGCGCGGCCTGGACCTTCTGCAGCATGTTGTCGACGTTGCTGGTGCCGAGCTGCGGAACGATCTCGACGCCCGGATGCGTCCGGGTGTACTCGGCGGCGAGCTGCTTGAGCGGCTTGTCGTACGGCGCGGCCTGCCCGTGCCACCAGGTCAGCTTGACCTTGCCGCCGTCCGAGCCGCCACCGCCGCACGCGGCGGCCGTCAGGGTGAGCAGCGCCGCCGCCGCCAGCGCGGCCGCGCCGCGCAGTCTGTTGGCCATCGGCCCTCCCGAGTGATTCGTGTGGTCTGAGACTCTATGCTTGTTTCTGCTCGAAATAGAAGTAGAACAAGCAGAAAACATCACGGATATGGGGACCAGATGCCCGATGTCACCGATCTGCGGCTGCGCGACTTCGCCCCCCGGCCGAGCGCGCGGCTGCCGGAGAACCGCGTCGAACGGCCCCGGCACCGCTGCGTCGACGCGCACAACCACCTCGGCCGCTGGCTCGCCGAGGACGGAAAGTGGATGGTCCCGGACGTGTCGGGGCTGCTCGCGCTGATGGACGGGCACGACGTGCGCTCCATCGTGAACCTGGACGGGATGTGGGGCGAGGAGCTGGCGGCCAACCTCGACCGGTACGACCGCGCCCACCCCGGCCGCTTCCTCACATTCTGCCAGCTCGACTGGAACCTGCTGCGCGAACGCGACGGGATCGAGCGTCTGGTGCGAAGTCTTGAGCACTCCCGGATGCTCGGCGCCCGCGGCCTGAAGGTCTGGAAGACCCTCGGACTGCACTACACCGGCCCGGACGGGCGGCTGGTCCTGCCCGACGACCCGCGCCTCGGCCCGGTCTTCGCGGCGGCCGGGGAGCTCGGCCTCCCGGTGCTGATCCACACCGCCGACCCGGTGGCGTTCTTCGCGCCGCTCGACCGGCACAACGAGCGGCTGGAGGAGCTGCTGTCCCAGCCCGACTGGCACTTCGGCCGCCCCGGGCTGCCGACGTTCGACCGCCTCATGGACGCGCTGGAGGGGCTCGTGGCGGCCCACCCGGGCACCACGTTCATCGGCGCGCACGTGGGCTGCAACGCCGAGGACCTCGGCTGGGTCGGCCGGATGCTGGACGAGCACGCCAACTTCCACGTCGACATCGCCGGACGGCTCGCCGAGCTGGGACGGCGTCCCCGCGAGACGGCGGCGCTGCTGACGCGCCATCGGGACCGGGTGCTGTTCGGCACCGACGCGTTCCCGGTCACGGCGTCGGCCTACCGCACGCACTTCCGCTTCCTGGAGACGGCCGACGAGCACTTCCCGTACGCCCCGAGGAGGAGGTGCCGCCGCAGGGCCGGTGGGCCGTCTCCGCCCTCGACCTCCCGGCGGACGTCCTGGAGAAGGTGTACTCCGAGAACGCCCGCCGCCTGCTCGGAGCGTGACACCGCTCGGCGGGGCGGCCCGCGCCGGATCCCTGGGCGCGGGCCGTCCCCGCCGGGCGGGGGCTCAGCGGAGGCCGGTGGCGCGGAGCGGCTCGGGGAGCAGGTCGCCGTGCGCCTTGACCATGTCGTCGCACAGCCGCCAGATCTCGTCCAGGGTGAGCGTCGCGGCGGCGTTCGGGTCGGCCATGACCGCGTGCCGGATGTGGTCCGGGCGGCCCTCCATCGCGGCGCGGACGGTCAGCTCCCCCACGTTGACGAACGAGCGGTTGAGCGCGGCGCACTGGACCGGGAGGTCCCCCACCGCGGTCGGCTGCACGCCCTGCGCGTCCACCAGGCACGGCACCTCCACCGCGCAGCCCTGGGGCAGGTTGCCGATCAGGCCGTGGTTCATCACGTTGCCGTAGACGACCCGCGGCGTGCCGGTGACCATGCTGTGGATGATCTGCGGCGCGTACTCCATGCTCCCCTCGACGGGGATGGGACGGCCCGCGGCCAGGTTGTCCCGCGTGGTCGCGTACTCGCTCAGGTTCTCCTCGCTGACCTTGATGTACTCCCCGACGGGGACGCGCAGCCTGCGCAGCTCCTCGTCGTGCCGCATGAACCACGGCACGTACTCGGCGGAGTGCTCGCTCGTCTCGGTCGGGTAGTAGCCGAGCCGCCGGTACATCTCGACCCGCACCCTGCGGCGCAGCTCGGGGTCGCGCTCGATCGCCTCGTCCAGCCGCGGGTACAGGTCCGCCCCGTCGTGCTCCAGCCGCAGCACCCACGCCTGATGGTTGACGCCCGCCGCGGTGTAGGAGACCTCCTCGTGCGGGACGCCGACGAGGTCGGCGAGGCCCCGGGTCGTCCAGTACACCGAGTGGCAGAGGCCGACGACGTTGCGGACGGGCGTGGCCGCCGAGAGGTACCAGACGTTCATGGCCATCGGGTTGGTGTAGTTCAGCAGCCAGGCGTCCGGGCAGACCTCCGCCATGTCGGCGGCGATGCCGTCCAGCACGGGGAACGTGCGCAGCGCCCGGAACACGCCGCCGACCCCGATCGTGTCGGCGATGGTCTGCCGCAGCCCGTACCTGGCCGGGATCTCGAAGTCGGTGAGCGTCGAGGCGTGCCCGCCGACCTGGATCATGTTGATCACGAAGTCGGCGCCCTCCAGCGCCGCCCGCCGGTCCGGGTGCGCGGAGATCCGGGGCCGGGCGGACCGGGACTCGGCGATCCGCGCGGCGGCCGCCGCGGCGACCTCCAGCCGCTCGGGGTCGATGTCGTGCAGCGCGATCTCGGCGTCCGCGAGCTCGGGGAAGCCCAGCAGGTCGGCGAGCAGCGCCTGGGTGAACACCACGCTCCCGGCACCGACAAAAACGATCTTGGTCATCGGACGATCCTCTCGTTGCGGGCGAGTCCGGCCGCCGCGGCGGCCTCCCGCCAGGTGGGCTGCGCGGCCGTGCCGCCGTTCGCCCGGGTGGACAGCGCGCCGGCCGCGGCCGCCAGGGCCAGGCTGCCGGGCAGGTCGAGGCCGTTCAGCCGTCCGGCCAGGAAGCCGGCGTCGAAGCTGTCGCCCGCGCCGACGGTGTCGAGCGGGTCGGCGGGGACGGGCGCGGCGAGCACGGCCGCGCCGTCCGCCCAGGCGAGCGCCCCCTCAGGTCCGCGCTTGACGACCGGCAGCGGTCCCCGGGCGGCGATCCGCCGGGCCGCCTCGGCGAGGTCGGCGGTCCCGCCGAGCGCCCTGGCCTCGGCGGCGTTCGGCAGCAGGACGTCCGTCGCGGCGAGCACGGCGTCCAGCCCCTCCCACCGCCCGGACGGGTCGTCGTTGGTGTCGAGGGAGGTGGTGGCCCCCGCCGCCCGCGCCGCCGCGAACAGCTCCGGCAGGCCCGCGGCCAGCGCCGGTTGCAGGAAGTACGACGCGGCGTGCACGTGCCGGGCGTCCCGCAGCGCCCGTTCGGGCACGTCGCCGGGCGCCGTGCGCGGCAGCGTCCCGGGCGCGGTCAGGATCGCGCGGTCGTCGCCGTCGGTGAGGACGACGGTCAGGCCGGTCGGGCAGGACGGGTCGACCGTGCAGGCCGACACGTCCACGTCCCGCGCGGCGAGCGCGTCCAGCACGAACCGCCCGGCCGCGTCGTCGCCGACCCGGCCGGCGAACGCCGTGCGCAGGCCCAGCCGGGCGGCGCCGCACGCCGTGATCGCCGCGGACCCGCCGAGCACCAGCTCGCCGTGCCGGACCAGCTCCTCCCGCTGGCCGAAGGCCGGCCGGCGGGGCGCGCCCACCAGCACGACGTCCGGGTTGGCGTCGCCGAGCACGAGCAGGTCGAAGGTCTTCGTCACCGCACCCCCTCCAACGCGTTGCGCGTTTTGGTTCGAAACTGTTGCTAATCATCCACAAATGAGCAACGTTCGCGCAAGCGCTGTCGGGAGTGACCTTCCGGACGCCGGGTCCGGGCTGACCCGGGCTGATCCGGGCGGGCCCGGCGGGCGCACGACAGCGACCCCGGTCGCGGCGGCTTCGGGCGCCGCGACCGGGGTCGCACCTCGCCGGGCGGACGGCCGGGCAAGGGTGGGGCCGGGCCTCGTCCTTCTCCGCTGTGGACTCGGCCCGGCCGGAGGGGGTCGCGGGCGTCAGGCGCCCGGGCAGCGCTTCCAGTGGAAGTGGTAGACCGTGTTGACGCTGCCGTCGGTGGAGTCGAACGCCATGAAGCTCGTCTTGCCGGGGTCGGAGCTGCCCTTGCTGACGCGCAGCTCGGTGTTGATGTTGAAGTTCCGGTCCTCGCCGCACGGCTTGTAGACCAGGTCGGCCACGTCGGTGCGGTCGGAGAACTGCCAGTTGTCGGAGTAGCGCCCGCGGATCACGTGGCTGATCGGGGTGGTCTGCGACATGCCCTGGTGGTAGTAGTTCGCCCGTTGCATACCGGACGCCCCGGGCTCCAGGCTGGCGAAGCCCCGGTAGTCCGCCCCGGCGATCGCGTACGTGAAGCCCTGCGGGACGTGCACGCGGAGGTTGATCTGGCAGTTCTTCCGGAAGGCGGTCGGGTCGGAGTCGCCGCCCGCACGCGCCAGGTAGTCGCTGTAGGTGACGGTGAAGGCGGTGTTGTCGCTGGCCGTGGCCACCGCCGCCGTCCCCGACTGGCAGCCCGAGCCGTTCACGGTGAGCACGTCGATGACGATGCGGTCCGGCGGGGGCGGCTCCTTCGCCTGCGCGGAGGCCGCCGGGGCCAGGGATCCGCCCGCGGCCAGGGCGGCGAGGCACGCCGCCGAGGCGGTCAGTTTCTTACGCATGGTTCCCTCTCTTCTGGGGGCCGGCAAACTCATCACATTGGCGCGCCGCCGGGGTCTCAATAAGGAAGCGGCCCTTTACGGGCACCGCTTCCAGGCGAAGTGATAGGTCGTCTTGATGCTGCCGTCGACGGAGTCCATGGCCATGAAACTCGTCTTGGTGGCATCGGAGGTGCCCTTGTTCACGCGCAGTTCGGTGTTGATGTTGAAGTTGCGCTCCTCGCCGCAGGGCTTGTAAACGAGCTGGGTGACGTCGTTCACGTCGTCGAACTGCCAGTTGTCGGAGAACCGCCCGCGCAGGTTGTGGCTGATCGCGGTGGTCTGCGGCATCCCCTGGAAGTAGTAGCTGGCCTTCTCGGTGCCGGTGGCGCCGGGCTCCAGGTGCGCGAACCCCCGGTAGTCGGCCGACGCGATCGCGTAGGTGAAGCCCTGGGGGACGTGCACCTTCATGTTGATCTGGCAGTTCTTGCGGAAGTCGGTCGGGCCCGAGGTCCCGCCCACCTGCGCCATGTAGTCGCTGTAGGTGACGGTGAACGCCTCCTTGTCGTCCGACACGGCCACCGCCGCGGTCCCGGTCGGGCAGCCGGAGCCGATGACGGTCGCGATCTCGATGGTGACCCCGTCGGGGCCTGGGCCGCGCGGGACGGGGGAGGCGGAGGCGGGGCGGCCGGCGGCGGCGGTGAGCGCCAGGGCGACGGCAGCGGTAATTGCGAGCCCTTTTCGCATGATTTGCCTCTCTACGGGGCGGGTGGGCGCCTGTTCGAGGACCTCGCGCAAAGATTAACTTCACCCCAAAGAATGGTCAACGAACACTTTTCCACATTTCCCGGCCGGCCGGATCGGAGAAAGTAAACTGGTCTAGTGACCCCGTTCGATCTGGGCGAACGTGCCGTTCAATTTTCAAGGACCCGGCGGGCGAACGGGCGGATCGTTCCATAAAGGCGCCCGTCGAAATCCACCCGCCGTTCAGAACGGCTAGAACGGCGCCTCCCGCCCGCGCCCGCGGACCACCGGGCGGCGCCCGCGCCGCGCCTTCGGTACGGTCAAGCCATGCGGCTTCACGTGGGATGCGCGATGTGGACTCACGCGCCATGGCAGGGGCGTTTCCTGCCCCATCCGCTGCCCCGAAGGAACGGCTCCGCGCCTACGCGTCCTGGTGCAACGCCGTCGAGGGCAACACGACGTTCTATGCGACCCCGGCGAGATCGGCCGTGGAGTCGTGGGCGGCGCAGACCTCCCCTGACTTCCGCTTCGTCGTGAAGCTGCCGAAGACCGTCACGCACGAGCACCGCCTCACCGGCGCCGACGAGGAGGTCCGCTCGTTCCTGGAGGCGGTCGAGCCGCTCGGCCCGCGCGTCCACGCGCTGTGGGTGCAGCTGCCGGGCTCGTTCGGGCCGAACGACGTCGGCGCCCTCGCGGCCTTCCTGCGCCGCCTCCCCCGCTCCCACCGGTACGCCGTGGAGGTCAGGCACCGGGCGTTCTTCGAGGACGCGCGGTCCGAGCGGCTGCTCGAACGGGTCCTCGGCGACGCCGGCGCCGAGTGGGTCCCGTTCGACACCGTCACGCTGTTCCAGAGCCCTCCGAGCACCGACGCCGAACGGGACGCGTGGATGAAGAAGCCGCGCGTGCCGCGCCGGTCGTCCGCCCTGACCGGCCGCCCGATCGTCCGCTACCTCGGCCGCGACGACGTCGAGCGGACGGTCGAGGGCTGGGGGCACTGGGTCGGCGCGGTCGCGGAGTGGCTGCGCGAGGGCCGTTCGCCCACCGTGTTCGTCCACACGCCCGACAACGCGGAGGCGCTGGCGCTCGCGCGCCGCTTCCACGACGAGGTCAGGGCGCGTGTCCCCGGGGTCGATCCGCTGCCCGAGCCCGTCCCGGCCGAGCCTCCCGCCCTTTTCTGACCGCGCGGCCCAGGCCGCCGTCCGTTACTCCTACGGCTTCACCGGCTGCGCGAGGAGGTTCAACGGGATCTCGGCTTCGAGGGTGTAGGAGGAAGGCGTCGGACGGGTGGTCAGGTGCCCGCCCAGATCGTTCACCCGCACGGTCAGGTTCCTGAGGCCGCTGCCGCCTGAGACGGGACCGCCGGGCGCCGGAACGCCCGGAGAGGGCGCGGCGGAGCCGGGGGCGCGGCACGGGCCGTCGTTCGTGATCTCGATCCGGGCCGCCGCGGGCGTCGTGCGGACGGTGATGGCGACCCGGCGCGGGCTGCTGTGCCGCAGGACGTTGGCCACGGCCTCCCGGAGCACGATGGCCAGCGTCCTGTCGACCTCGACGCGGACGGGCGTGGGGTCGGCCTCGACGGCGACCCGGACGCCGAGGGCGGTCAGCGTCGCGCGGGCGGACGCGAGCTCCGCCGCCAGCGACACGTCGCCGGAGGCGTCCACGACGCCGCGCAGCTCGGCCAGGGAGCGGCGGGCCAGCTCGGCCGCCTCGGCCAGCTCGCGGCGGGCCCGTTCCGGGTCGCCGGGCAGCACGCGGAGGGCCAGCTCGGACTTCAACGCGATGGCCGACAGGCCGTACCCGAGCAGGTCGTGGACGTCGCCCGCGAGGCGGACCCGTTCGGCGTGGACCGCCATCCGGGCCACCCGGGCGCGTACGGCGCGCAGGTCGCCCGCGATCTCGGCCAGCCTGACCAGCGCGAAGAACGCCACGGCCGTGGTCACCTGGGAGACGCCGAGGTAGAGGCTCTCGGTCGGCGGCCACGCGCCGTCGAGCACGGCGATCACCGGCGCACTCCCGAGGACGAGCGCCGCGCCTGCCCAGGCGGCGCGGCCGCGGAACAGCAGGAGCACGGACGCGGCCAGCGGCCCCACCGTCATGTACCACTGGAGGTCGCCGAGGATCGGCAGGTAGACGACGGCGGCCTGGGCGGCGAGGTAGCCGTACGGCATCCGGCGGGCCTGGAGCCGCAGGGCCATGTGGTGGAGCTGGAGCGCGAGGACCAGGGCCTGGCCGCCCAGCAGGAGCGTCCACTCGCGCGGGCCCGCGCCGACGCCGGCGAGGTACTGGGCGGACGACGTCAGGTAGCCGCCCGCGATGAGGAGCATGGCCCACAGCGCCCGGCGCTCCTCGCGCCGGTCGGCCGCCGCCCCCGACTCCCGGACGCGGTAGGCGGCGGCGAGCGAGCGCGCGCCGTCCAGCGTGGCCCGGGCGGTGCGGACGAGTTCCGGGAGGGCGGCGGCCATCCGTTCGGGAGAGCGCTCCGCCGCGGCGGCGGCGCGCCGGGCGATGTCGGAGAGGCCGCCGCCGAGCAGGTGGTCCAGGTCCTCCCCCGCCCGGAGTCGTTCGGACGTCACCGCGATCGCGGCCAGCTCGTCGCGGGTGGCGTGCATGCGCGCGCCCATCCGCGCGAGATGGGAGACCGCGTACAGGACGAGGCCCACTTCCAGCGTGGAGGTGACCGCGTAGAACATCCCCCCGGCACCGCCGCCGTAGGCTCCGCCGGACGCCGCGGCGCTCGCCGCCGCCGCCGCGAACAGCGCCCACCGGGCGCGGCCCCGCACCGTGATCAGGAACGAGCCCGCGAGGAACGCCGGGAGGCCGATCCAGATCCCGCCGAAGACCAGGAAGGGCAGGTAGGTGAACGCGGCCAGCGCGGGGAGCAGGAGCCGGGGCCGGGCGCGGGGCCCGAGCAGGACGACTTGCAGGACGACGACCGGGGCCACGGCGGCGAGGTACGCGGCGCTCGTCCACGAGAAGCCGAAGTAGCGGGCCCGCGACAGGGCGAACACCGCGGCGACGCAGAGGACGTACGCGGCGGTCAGCGCCCGCGCGCCGCGCGGCCCCGAACCGTCATCGCCCATCGCCCCTCCCGTCGCACGCGTGCGCATTCTCCCATGATCGGCATGGCGGGGACGGCGCCGCGAAGGCCGTCCTCGGGAACACGCGGAGGCCCTGGCACGCGTCCCGGCAGAGAGCAGGAGCATCCCTTGCAGGGACCAGGAGAGACCTTTGAAGGGTGCAGAAGCCGCCTCGCCAAGGTGCAGGGGCGGCCCCGGCAGAGTCCAGACACGGCTCCCCCAGAGTCCAGGCGCGACTCCGGCAGGGTGTCGTACGCTCGGCAGCGGCGGTCAGTCCACACCTCGGACGGGTCGATTTCCACTTTCTTAGAGAGTTCCTCTTGCCCGAAGCTAAGTAGATAATTACACTCGTGAACGTGGACGAGTACGACTATCTCTTCGAGGACTCGAAGACCCTGCTCACGGGCCCCGAGCTGGAGTTCTTCGAGCGGTACGGGCAGGCGCTGCACCGGGAGGCCGGGCACCGCTTCATCGAGCAGGACGAGAAGACCGACTTCATGCTCCTGATCCGCAAGGGCCACGTCATCGTGTGGAACCCCGCGCTCAGGAGGATCCAGGCCATCCGGGGCGAGGGCGAGGTGGTCGGCGAGACCGCCGCCATCGCGGGCATGCCCCGGTCGGCGACCATCGAGGCGCTCGACTCCGTCGAGGTCCTGCGCCTGTCGGGACGCCGGTACCGGCAGTTCCTTGGCGAGCACCCCCGGGCGGCGATCTCGCTGCTGCGGGCGGTGTACGAGCGGCTGTCCGAGGCCGACCAGCAGGCGGCCGACTCGTCGGAGCTGGCCGCCGAGCAGCGGCTCGCGAAGACGTTCGTCCGGCTGATCGAGAGCGGCTTCGCCAAGCCGTCCGCGCGCGGCCTGGTCGTCAAGCTCAGCCAGGACGGCATCCGGGCGTTCAACGGCGGCTCCCTCGCCTCCGTGAAGAAGATCATCCGAACCTTCAAGGAGCACGGGATCGTCGCCACCTCCCGGCAGGCCACGATCATCCTCGACCCCGGGGCGCTGCGCGAGATCGCCAAGGGCGACCGCACGGCCCTGGACTGACGAGAGCGAGTTGCGCCGACATGTTCAAGCGCCCGAAGTCGAAGACCGTCGACCTTCTCCGGCACCCGCTGATCCGCGAGCTGACGAGGCTGCCGCTCGACCGCGACGACTTCGTCATCTTCGGCAGCGGCCCCCTGCTGGCCTGCGGGATCCGGGACGACATCAGCGACCTCGACGTCGTCGTCCGCAAGAGCGCCTGGGACCGGGTCGTGCGCATCAGCAGGCCGTCGACCGGCGACATCAGCGGGGCGCCGACGCGGTGCCTGGAGACCGCGCACGGGCGGATCGAGTTCTCCCAGAAGTGGATCTTCGACGGCTGGGACACCGAGGACCTGATCGCCCGCTCCGAGATCATCGGCGGGCTGCGGTTCGCGCCGGTGGACGACGTCGAGCGCTACAAGCTCATGCTCATCGCCGACGAGAAGCTGAAGCGCGACAAGGACGAGCCCGACGTGGCGGCGATCCAGGAGTGGCGGCGGGACCGCGAGCAGCGCGGCGAGGCCCAGCCCGTCGAGAGCCGCGCCACCTGCATACGGCCGCGGTTCGTCGGCTAGCGGCGCCCGTCGCCGCGCCCCCACCGCAAGGAGGACGGGACAGATGACATCCGAGACCACGCCCCCGGAACCGGGCACGTTCCTCGCCGCGCTCGGCCCCGCCGAGCGCGAGGAGCTCCTCGCGCTCGGGGTGCGCGAGCGCCGGCCCGCGGGCGCGACCCTGTTCACCGAGAACGGCGAGACGACCTCGGTGCTCGTGCTGCTGGAGGGCTGGGTCGAGGCCGACACCGACGAGCCGGGCGGCGCGGCGCGGGAGGGCGACGCGGGCGACGCGCTCGTCCCCGCCCTGCATGGGCCCGGGTCGCTGCTCGGGGAGCTGTCGGCCGTCGTGCGGGGGCCCAGGTCCGCGACCGTGCGGGCCCTGGAGCCGGTGCACACGCTCAAGGTCCCGCCGGAGGAGTTCGAGGCGTTCCTGGCGCGCCGTCCGGGGGTGAGCATCCAGATCGCCAGGACCTGGCTGAAACGCGCGTACATCGCGGGCATCCACCCGTACTGACGGGCCACCCACCGGCCCGTGCCGAACGTTCGACCGCCGGACCCCCGCTCACCGGCACCTTCGCGCCCGAGGGCCGTCCCCTAGGGCCAGAGCGCCACTGCCGCCAAGCCGAAGACGCTCCGGCCCTGGGACGGTTCTCCCGATTCCCTTGGAGGGGAGTCCGCTGTTTACACAACCAACTGTGAGGCCAAGAGGCGACTCCTGGCAAGCCGCGCGGGGGCCCTCCCCGCGCGCCGCGGGACCCGGCGCCGCACGCCCCGGCGTGCGCGCCGCCCGCGCCGTCCGCGCCGCCGTGCGCGCAGCGATGGGGCCGGACGGATGATCGCCGGCGGCTGGTCGACCGCCGCGGGCTGGGGCGGGCGGTTCGTCCCCGGCCCGGTCACCGGCGTGGGCGCGGCCCTGGTCACCGACGACGTCAGGCTGATCATCGGCCTGGCCGTGATCACCGCGCTCACGGTCCTGCTGGCGACGTACCTGATCGAGCGCGAGCGCACCCGCCGCGACGCGCTGCCCTACCGGGCGCAGATGGAGCTGGCGCGCGGGTACAGCAGGGCCCTGACCCGCACGACCAGGACGGCGACGTCGCGACTGCCGTCGTTCCGGTCGGCCGAGGGGCCGCGCGGGGACGCGCTGTCGGTGCTGTCGACCCTCAAGGAGAGCGGCATCCAGGAGCTGACCGAGACCGTTCACCTGCCCGAACGCGACGCGGGAGGCGACCGGCCCGGGGCCGTTCCGGACGGGGGCGCGGGCGGCGGGAAGCCCGCGAAGGCCCGGAAGAACGGCAAGGGCAAGGGCGGCGGGAACGGCAAGGCGCGGAAGAGCGGCAAGAACGGCAAGGGCGGCGGGGGCGCCGGGAACGGCAAGGGCCGGAAGGGCGGAGGGCGCCGCGGCGGGCAGGCCGCCGTCCCGCCGCGCGCGGGCATCCAGCTCGTGGTCAACGGGGTCGAGCAGCAGCAGGAGCAGGACGGCGAACGAGCGCAGGACGTCCCCGACCAGGGCCAGGCGAACACCGGCCGGGACGACGCGGACGCGTCGGAGGGCGGCGGCGAGCACGAGCCCCACGACCACACGGACGCGCCCGCCACGGGGTGACCTCACCCCGGGCGGGCGCGCCCGCGCGGCGCGCCGCGTCCGCCGCGCGCCGGAAAGTCTCGGCAAAGCAGTGATGAATCTCTCTCCCCGCGCGGGCCCCGGCCGACCCTCGCGGGGACTCCCTAGAGGACTTCCATGGCGGTCCGGGGCGCGGGAGGGCGGATGACGGAGCTGGTGATCGTCGGCTACGACGGCTCGGCGGAGAGCGAGGCCGCGCTCCACTGGGGCGTGGACGAGGCGTGCGCGCGGCGGCTGCCGCTGATGCTCTGCCACGCTTGGCGCTGGCCCTACCCCGCCGAGTACGCGGACCGCGACACCAAGACGATCGTCCAGCGGATGGGGCGCAACATCCTGGAGCGCGGCGGCGCGGTCGCCGGGGACCTGGCGCCCGGCCTGGAGGTGCGGACGCTGCTGGTGGACGGCCCGGCGTGCGCGGGCCTGCTCACCGAGTCCGACGAGGCGTCCCTCATCGTGATCGGCTCGCACGACCCGGACGCCGTCCCGATCGGCTCGACGGCGCTCCAGCTCCCCGGCCGGGCGCCGGGGCCGGTGATCGTGGTGCGGCGCGCGGGCTCGGCGGAGCGCAGGATCGTCGCGGGCGCCGACGGCTCCCCCGGCGGCGACGCGGCGCTCGGCTTCGCGTTCGGGGAGGCGGAGCTCCGCGGGTGGTGCGTGCAGGCCGTCTACGGCTACTGGGACCCGGGCGTGTCCGAGGACCTGTCGCTGTACTCCGACCTGGAGGAGCTGAGGCGGGCGAGCGGCGCGCGGCTCGAACGGGCCGTCGCGCCCTGGCGGGACCGCTACCCGCGGGTGCCCGTGCGGACGTCGCTCGTGCCGTCCCAGCCGCGCAGCGCCCTGATGGAGGCCGCGTCGGGAGCGGACCTGATCGTGGTCGGCGCGCGCGGGTCGGCGGACCCGCACCCGCTCGACACCGGCATCACGACGATGACGCTCCTGCGGCGCGCCGCGTGCCCGGTGGCGGTGGTGCGGGCGGACGGGGCGGACGCCTGACCACCGCCACCGGCTCCGGGCGGCGAGGCGCCGGGCTCAGGCTGCGAGGTGCAGGGGCTCAGACGGCGAGGTGCCGGGCGACGATGCCGCCGATCTCGACGGCCGCGTCGAAGCCGTCGGTCAGGCGGTTCTTGGTGAACGCGAAGGCCAGGCCGGTGCCGGGGTCGGCGCAGGCGTAGCTGCCGCCGGCGCCGCCGAACCCGAACGACCCGGCCAGCTCCTCCACGCCGGGGAAGCCGATGGAGTAGCCGAGGCCCAGGGTGGACGGCACGGAGAAGACCTGGTCGGTGCCGGACACGGGGTCGGCCGTCGCCTCGCGGACCCGTTCCAGCGGGACGAGTTCCCCGGCGAGCAGCGCGGCGTACACGCGCGCCATCGCCCGCGCGGACATCTTGCCGCCCGCCGGGATGTCGGCGGCGAGGACGTCGGCCCGGTTGCCGAGCGCGGCGGTCGGATACAGCTCCATCGGCGCGGCGCGGAACATCGGCAGGTCCGGCGGGAGGTCCGCCATCGCGGCGGCGGCCTGCTCGGGCGGCACCGCGTCCTCCAGCACCGCGAGCCGGTGCTGCTCGGACTCGGGCATCCCGAAGTACAGCTCGCCGTCCAGGTCGAGCGGCTCGGTGATCTCCTCCCGGAGGACCCGCGAGATCGGCTTGCCGGTGGCGCGCCGGACGACCTCGCCCAGGATGTGGCCGAAGGTGTAGGCGTGGTAGCCGATCTCCTTGCCGGGCTCCCACCACGGTTCGAGGTCCGCGATGCCGGCGCAGATCGCGTCCCAGTCGCAGACGTCCTCGACGGTCGTTCCGGGCGGGAGGCCGGGGACGCCCGCGGTGTGGTTCAGGACGTGCCGGAGGGTCACGCCCCCCTTGCCGCGCGCGGCGAACTCCGGCCAGAGCTCGGCGACCGGCGTGTCGTACCCGAACAGGCGGCGCTCGGCGAGGATGTGCACGATCGTCGCCGTCAGGGCCTTGCCCATCGACCAGCCGTAGACCGGGGTCGCGGGGGTCATCTCCCGCCGGGACGCCGGGTCGGCGACGCCCGCCACCGCGTCCACGACCGGCTCGCCGTGCACGCGGACGTGCACCTGGAGGCCCCGTTCGGCGCCCGAGGCCACCAGCCGGTCGACGGCGTCCTGGACGTCCCGCTGAATATCTGTCACTTCATCCCCTTTTCATCTGGTTCGGACATGGAGACCGCGCCGGAACCGGAAAATCATCGGCCGGGGTACCCTGGTGGCGCGAAGGGGAGTAGTCCGTCGCTGAGTGGTCGACATACTGGCGCCCTCCTCGGAGGGGCCCGGCGCTCAGGCCGCGTTCGCGCGGTGGACGAGACCTTCGGTCTGGTAAGGGTGCCCGGCGACCGCCGGGCGCCGACGACTTGCCGGGCCGAGCGGTCCTCCCCGTCCAGCCGGCGGCCGCCCGGGTCCGGTCCGTACGGAAGGCCGCCCGTTGCCGTTCGACCTCGCCACGTTCGCGACCACCTTCGCCGTGATCTTCCTGGCCGAGCTGCCGGACAAGACCATGTTCGCCTCCCTCGCGATGGGGACGCGGATGCGCCCGCTCTGGGTGTGGTTCGGCACCTCCAGCGCGTTCGTCGTCCACGTGCTGATCGCGGTCGCCGCGGGCAGCGCGTTCTCCCTGCTGCCGAAGCCGGTCGTGCAGGCCGTCGCCGCGGCGCTGTTCGCCTTCGGCGCCTACACGCTGCTGCGGGGCGGCGATGACGGGGACGAGGACGAGTCCCCCGCCAAGCGGGTCACGGGGCTCTGGCCCACGTACCTGACCGCGTTCACGGTGGTGTTCATCGGCGAGTGGGGCGATCTCACGCAGATCACCACCGCCAACCTGGCCGCCACGCGCGGGCCCCTGCCGGTGGCGCTCGGCGCCCTCCTCGCGCTCATGGCCGTGTCCGCCCTCGCCCTGGTCGCGGGCCGCTTCATCGCCGACCGCGTCCCCCTGCGGACGGTCCAGCGCGTGGGCGGCGTCGTGATGCTGGGGCTGGCGGCCTGGTCGCTGGCTGAGGCGGTGCTCTGACCGCCGCGCGGACGCCGCGGACGCCGCGAACGTCGCGTCGGAAATCCGCCAACCCGTTCGGGGGCCTCCGGTGTTGTACCGGCATGGACGTTGACATGGACACCGCGAACGACCACGACACCCGGCTCGGAGCGGGCGCCGCGACGGCGGCCGGGCGGGTCGCCGCGGCCGACTGGCCGGGCCTGGCGGCGGAGGTGGACGAGCACGGGTGCGCGCTGACGCCGCGGGTGCTCACGGACGCGCAGTGCGCCGAGCTCGCGGAGATGTACGAGGACGCCGGGCGGTTCCGCTCGACCGTCGACATGGCGCGGTACCGGTTCGGGGAGGGCGAGTACCGCTACTTCGCGCGGCCGTTCCCCGACGCGGTGAGGGAGCTGCGGGAGGCGTTCTACCCGCGGCTGCTGCCGATCGCGCGGGACTGGGCCGCGCGGCTCGGACGGCCCGCGCCGTGGCCGGACGACCTGGAGGAGTGGCTGGAGATGTGCCACGCGGCCGGGCAGACCAGGCCGACGCCGATCCTGCTCAAGTACGGCGAGGGCGACTGGAACGCGCTGCACCGCGACCTGTACGGCGACCTGGTGTTCCCGCTCCAGGTGGTGATCGGGCTGGACGAGCCGCGCGCCGACTACCGGGGCGGGGAGTTCCTTCTGGTCGAGCAGCGGCCCCGGGCGCAGTCGCGGGGCACCTCCGTGCTGCTCGAACGGGGGCACGGGCTCGTCTTCACCACCCGCGACCGGCCCGTGCGGTCCGCGCGGGGCTGGTCGGCCTCACCCGTACGGCACGGGGTCAGCACCGTCCGGTCGGGACGGCGCCGCACCCTCGGCCTGGTCTTCCACGACGCGGCGTAGCCCCGGGAACGGCCAGCCCCGCGCCGCCGGCCCGCGCCGCTGGGCCGCTAGCCCCGCGCCGCTGGGTCCGCGGCGCTAGGCGCGCTGCGGCGGCTCGGCGTCGGCCGCCGCGCGCAGGGCCCCGGCGACGGCGGCGAGCTGGGCGAGCAGCCCGGCGACGGTGGTCTGGTCGGCGCCGCCGATCGTGACGGTGCGCAGCTCGTCGGGCTTCGGCAGCCGTTCCAGGATCGCGGGCAGGGACGCGATCAGCTCGGACTGGATCCCGGCGGGCGTGCGGTCGTTCGCGACGGACGAGCGGGCGCGCTCCCGTTCGAGGGCGAGCAGCTCCTCATCGTGGCCCGCCTGCGCGCGGGCGCGGGCGAGGGCCAGCTCGCCGTCCGCCTCCAGGCGCTTGAGCTCCTGCTCGCGCTGGACGCGGAGCCGCCCGGTCTCGGCCTCCTCGCCGTGCCGCTCGCGTTCCATCCGCAGCGCGTGCCGGGTCGTCTCGGTCTCCAGCTCGGCGACCTCGCGGCGGTCGTCGTGCTCGCGCCGCGCGCGGCGCAGCCGCTCGGCGGTCTCGGTGTCGAAGCGCTGCGCCTCGTTGCGGGAGCGCAGCTCGGCCAGCTCCCGCTCGTGCTCCAGCCGCTGCGTCTGCTTCAGCCGGTCCGCGGCCATCTCCCGCTGCGCGATCGCCTCCTCGGCCTGGAGCTCGGCGAGCCGCGCGATCTGCCCCTGCTCGGACCGGTACGGCTTCTGGAGGTTCTCCCAGAGCCGCGAGGAGCTGACCACGGCCTCCTTGATCTGGACGGTCACGATCCGCAGCCCGAGGCCCTCGTCGCCGGACTCCTCGCCCTCGGCGACCGCGCGCAGCCGCGCGGTCAGCTCCTCGATGATCGGCTGCTTGTCGCTCAGCACGTCGCGGACGCCCATGGTCGAGACCTTGTCCTTGATCGCGGCCTCGGCCTGCTCCTTGAGCTGGAGGTTCACCAGCCGCATCGGGTCGTCGGCGTCACCGAAGTCCAGCTTGCGGTACGCGATCGAGAAGTCCTGGATGATCCACTGGACGTACCCCTGGACGAGCACGCCCTGGAGCTCGCGGCAGATGCAGTAGGCGTTGATCAGGATCGTCTGCGTCGCGCCCGGCACCACGAGGAACGCGTCCGTCGCCGGGTTGAACCGGAACGACACGCCGAGCCCGATGTGCAGCGGGTCCTCCCGGCCGCGCCGCGTGTGCACGACGAACGCGTTCGGCGGGACGAGCACGTTCTTCCAGCGCCAGAACCCGCTGATCCGCACGTCGACGGGGCCGTGCGGGGCGCGGTCGCCCGCGTCCCCTCCCCCGCCGCCGAGCGCGCGGTCGCGCTTCGCGAGCGGCCCCTGAGGCGGGGGCGCCGCGCCGGGGGCGGGCGGCGCGCCCCGACTGCGCCTTCCCCGCAGGTCGCCCTCCAGCTCGGCCTGCTGCGCCACGACCTGGTCGAGGTAGGTATTGCTGCCACCGCTCATGCCGTCTCCCCGTGGCCGTGTGCTCCCGGTCCGTCGATCATCATCCTGGCGGGTCGCACCACGGCACGTCCCCGTTTTTCACCACATGGACGACCGTTCGCTGACGTTCAGCGCGCCGGGCCCGTCCCCCCGCCGCCGTCCGTACCGCCGCCGTCGGCACCGCCGCGGGCGTCCAGGTCGGCGACGGACGCGAGGAGCGCGGTGAGCGGACCGTCCAGCTCCGCGAAGCCGACGCCGAGGCGGGCGGCCATCTCGTCGCAGGCCGGGAAGGACGTCACGGCGCCGACCACGGCGGCGGCGCCGAGGGCGTCGAACGGCGCGCGGACGCGGCCGGCCGCGGCGAGCCGTTCGACGAACGCGGTGATCCGGCCGTACCGCCAGCGCTCGCGGGAGCCGAGCAGCTCCTGCGCCTCGGGATCGACGGCGGCGAGGCTGATGAGCCGCCGGAACAGGTCCGGGTCCGTACCCCAGAAGGCGCACAGGCCCGACACCATCGCGCGGAACGCGGCGGCCGCGTCGCCCGCCTCGGCGTCCGCCAGGAGCGGGACGACGCGCGACCGCGCGGCGAGGTCGTCGGCGACCGCTTCGAGCAGGCCGAGCTTGGACCCGAACCGCCGGTAGATCGTCACGCGGGTCACCCCCGCCTCCTCGGCGACGCGCTCCATGCCGAACCCCGCGTAGCCGGACTCGACCAGGTGGCGGCGCGCGGCGGCGACGATGGCGCGGCGGGTGCGCTCCGCCGCGGCGGCCCGCAGGCCCGGCTTCTCGACCATGGCGTTGATGATACAACCTGTATATTGGGATACAGGCTGTATCACGAACGAGCGGAGGGCTCCCATGGACGCGGTGGCGCTGGTGACCGGAGCGAACAAGGGCCTGGGCCGGGAGACCGCCCGTAGCCTCGCGGAGCGGGGCATGGCGGTGCTGCTGGGCAGCCGCGACGCCGAGCGCGGGGCCGCCGCCGCGCGCCGCCTCGCCGCCGAGGGCGCGCCGGTCACCCCGATCCGGCTGGACGTCACCGACGCGGCGTCCATCGAGGCCGCCGGCGAACGGATCGCACGCGAGCACGGGCGGCTCGACGTCCTGGTCAACAACGCCGGGACGGTCGTCGAGTCGGCGGCGGCCGAGATGACGGCGGACGTCCTGCGGCGCACGTTCGAGGTGAACGTCTTCGGCGCCGCGACCGCCGTCGGGACGCTGCTGCCGCTGCTGCGCCGTTCGCCCGCGGCGCGCGTGGTCAACGTGTCGAGCACGACCGCGTCGCTGGCGCTCACCAGCGGGGCAGGGACTTCGGCGGGGACGCCGCGGTGCGCGCGGCCTACTCGACGTCCAAGACGGCGCTCAACATGCTGACCGTGCAGTACGCGCGGGCGTTCGCGGACGACCCCGCGCTCGCCCACATCAAGGTGAACGCGGCGACGCCCGGATACGTCGCGACCGACCTGACGCGGGGACGGGGCACCCGCACCGTCGCCGAGGGCGCACGGGTCATCGTGCGGCTGGCCACGCTGCCCGCGGACGGTCCGAGCGGGGGTTCTTCAACGAGGACGGCCCCGTGCCGTGGTGATCAC
Source organism: Actinomadura sp. J1-007 (assembly GCF_009793335.1). GTDB lineage: Bacteria > Actinomycetota > Actinomycetes > Streptosporangiales > Streptosporangiaceae > Spirillospora > Spirillospora yumaensis. Next base: position 830,733 of record NZ_WING01000003.1, read on the forward strand.
GGGCACGGGGCCGCAAGCGCGGAACGCGGGGCGCACGCGGCGCGCCGCCGCGGGAGCGGGGCGCGCGGGGGCGGTCAGACGCGCCAGGACTTGACGAGCTCGTCCAGCGCGGCCTGGTCGTAGACGACGCCGCGCCCGGTCAGCTCCTGGGCGACCAGCGCGCCGTCGCCGTCGTGCTTGGCGAGCAGGCGGTAGACCGCGTACGGGAACCAGTGGTTGTCGCTGATCCGGCGGATCTCGCTCTCGTCGCAGACGTGGCCCTCGGCGGCGACGTCGGCGGCGGTCGCGGCGATGTCGCCCTGGTGCCGCTCCAGGATCTCGATGATCCGGGTGCGCAGGTTCTCCGGCATGGTCTCGCGCATGATCGGCTCGTCCAGCGCGGTCGTGCTGAGGCTGCCGTGGCCGTTCAGGCCGGTCCGGGCCGCGGCGCTGACGACGGCGGGCTCGGGCTCGGGGGCCGGCTCCGGGGCGGGCTCGGGCTCGGGCGCGCGGGCGGGCTTGCGCCGCTTGCCCTGCGCCGAGCCGCGCCGCTTGCCGCTCGGCTCGGCGCCGTCGGCGCGGGGCGTTCCGTTGGCGCGGGGCGTGCCGTTCGTACGGGGCGCGCCGTTGGTGCGGGCGGCGCCGTTGGTCGCGGGCTCGGCGCGGTCCTCGGTGGCCGTACGGCTCGCGCGCTCGCCCTCGGCGCCCGGCTCCAGGGCCTTGTCGGGGCGCAGCGGGATCTGCGGGAACGGGCCGGTGGAGCGCAGCGGCATCAGGGTGATCTGGTGCAGGGTGACGGGCGCGGCGATGGCGCGCGGGCCCTCGCCCTTGCCCTCCGGCTCCTCGTTCTCGCGCGACACGTACCGGTGCAGGGTGCGCAGCAGGACGAACAGGCCGAGCATCGACACGATCGGCGGGACGGCCGCGGTCGCCTGGTAGGAGAACTGGCGGTGGCCGACGTGGCCGACGTTGAAGATGAGGCTGGCCGTCCAGCCGGCGAGGGCGATGGTGAGCGGCAGGCAGAAGTCGAGCCAGCTCAGCAGCGCGCGGCGCTTGAGCACGAAGGCGTCTATGGCGAGCAGGAACAGCCCGAGCTCGCCGACGATGATGAACAGGTCGACCAGCAGGGGGAAGGACTCGGCCTTCCAGCCGTGCAGGCCGTGTTCGAGGGCCCAGTGGTACAGCCCGGCGTAGGACTGGGCGAAACCACCCGCCGTCGCGGTCAGGACCGCGGTCGCCATGAACGCCACGGCTCCCCAGCGTGTGATGGCCTGTGCCCGGTTAGCGACGGTCATGTGGGGTGTGCTCCCGGAGTCTCTTTCGCGTTCATAGGTGATCGGTGGCGAGACTATCCATTCCGGCGGCCTCTGGTGGGGCATTCGCCGTTACGTTCCGCGCACGGTTACCGATATAGACCTCTACAGACCTTTTTGTCCGATATTGGAGTGATCAACGACATCCCTGCGATCCGTGGGGTCCCGGAGGCGTCGCCGGCCGAGCCCGACCGCCGGCGCGCCGTTCGGCGGGGCCGGTTCCGGCGGCGGCGGGCGGTGACCGTGTCGTTACCTATCGGTTAAAGACGGATTCACGGCAGTGAATTTTGCTCCGAGGGGGATCAAAAACCCCATTGGTCTCTTCCATGCTTTTCCGGGTGACCTCGCTTGAGCACGGTTCACCGCCCCCGCCCCCGCCCCCACCCGCCGAACACGCAGTCCTCCCAGTCCACGCAGTCCTCCCAGTCCGTCCCATCCCCGCCGCCTCCGCAGCTCCCCCAGCCGCCTTCGCCGCTCCCATCGGCCGCTCCCTCGCATCTCAAGACGCCCGCCCCGGCGGGCGCGCAGGTGCTCGCCGTCGGGGCGCCCGGCCCCCGGCTCGACCGGCTCAGCGCGACGCTGCGTTCGGCGGGCCACCAGGTGCAGCACGCCGAGCCCGGCGAGGTGCGCGCCCGGGTCAGGCTGTCCCCGCCGGACGCGGTCGTCGCGCTCGCGGACGAACGCGGCGGGCGGGAGATGATCCAGGAGATCCGCCGGGCCCCGGCGGGCCGCGCCGCCCCGCTGCTCGTCGTGACGCGGGCGCCCGGCCCGGCGGGCGTCGTGGAGGGCCTGCGCAGCGGCGCGGACGACTGCGTGCCCGACTCGTCCGACCCCGGCGAGCTGCTGGCCAGGATCGACGCGAAGCTGCGCCGCGTCCCGGTCCCGGTCGAGCACCTGCCGCTGGATCCGGGCACCGGGCTGTACTCGCGCCCGCACTTCCTGGACGAGATCGACCGCGAGCTGCAACGGCCCGCGCCGTCGCGGCGCGGCGGCGCGGTCGCGGTCGTCGGCGTCGCGGAGATGGCGACGCTGGAGGCCCGGCTCGGCCCGCGCGTGCACCGGGAGGTGGCCGAGCGGATGGCCGGCGTCGCCGAACGGCTCGGCCGGGCGTGCGACCGGTTCGGGTGGGACGGCGACGGCCGCCTGCTGATGCTGCTGCCCGGGATCGACGGCGAGACCGCGCGGCGCGGGCTGAGCGAGTTCGCCGACGCCGTGGCCGGGACCCGGTTCGTCGTGGCGAACGAGCACGTCCTGCTCACGCCGCTGATCGGCTGGGTGCCGCTGGAGGAGTGCTCGGGCCACACCCCCGCCGTGTCGGCGGCGCTGGACGCGGTGCGGGAGGCGGGCCGCCACCGCGACCTGCGGCCCGTCCGCTACGAGGCGTGGATGCGCGGGACGCCGCGCCGCCGGTCCGTCGCCCGCGCGCTCGCCGACGCCCTGGTGCCCGTGCTGTCTCCGGCGCTGATGCTGCTGCTCGGCGTCGGCGCGCCGCTCGCCGCGTACCTGCTGGCGTACCGGCTCGGCGTGGACGCCGGGCCCGTCGTGTACTGGGCGGTCGTGGCGGCGCTGGTGACGGCCGCCGCGCTGATCGTGCTGGAGTGCCTGTTCACGCTGGACGCGGTGCCGAGACCGGCGGGCCCGTCCAGGCCGTACCCGCCCGCGAGCGCGGTGATCGCCGCGTACCTGCCGAACGAGGCCGCGACGATCGTCGACACGATCGAGTCGTTCCTGCGCGTGGACTACCCGGGCGGGCTGGAGGTGGTGCTCGCCTACAACACGCCGCGCCCGCTGCCGGTGGAGGACGTGCTGAGGGAGATCGCGCGCCGCGACGAGCGGCTCGTGCTGCTGCCGGTGCCGGGCAGCACGTCCAAGGCGCAGAACCTGAACGCCGCCGTGACCCGCGTGCGCGGGGAGTTCGTCGGGGTGTTCGACGCCGACCACCATCCGCATCCGAACGCGTTCCGCCTGGCCTGGCACTGGCTGTCGAACGGCTACGACGTCGTCCAGGGGCACTGCGTCGTCCGGAACGGCGACAGCTCGTGGGTGGCGCGGATGGTCGCGGTGGAGTTCGAGGCCATCTACGCGGTGAGCCACCCGGGCCGGACGCGGATGTTCGGGTTCGGGCTGTTCGGCGGGTCGAACGGGTTCTGGACGACCGACCGGCTCGCCTCGACCCGGATGCACGGCTCGATGCTGACGGAGGACATCGACTCCACGCTGCGGGCGCTGAGCGCCGGGGCGCGGATCGCGGTGGACCGGGAGATCGTGTCGCGGGAACTGGCGCCGACGACGCTGCGCGCGCTGTGGAACCAGCGGTCGCGGTGGGCGCAGGGCTGGCTCCAGGTCTCGTTGCGGCATCTGCGGGCCGTGCTCGCGTCGCGGACGTTCACGCGGCGGCAGAAGCTCGGGTTCCTGGTGCTGCTCGGCTGGCGGGAGGCCCAGCCGTGGCTGACGCTCCAGATCCTGCCCATCCTGCTGTACTCGGCGTGGCGCGCGGGCGGCGTGGACCGGCTCGACTGGGCGGTGCCCGCGTTCCTGCTCGCGACGGTGTTCACCGTGGCGACGGGGCCGGTCCAGGCCGCGTTCGCGTGGCGTCTCGCCGTGCCCGAGGTGCGGCGGCGCGGCGGCTGGTTCTGGCGGTACCTGCTGCTGTCGATGCTGTTCTACGGCCATTTCAAGAACCTGGTGGCCCGCAACGCGCACCTGAAGGAGTTCCTGGGCGACCGCCAGTGGCGCGTGACGCCCCGTACGGCGCGGAAGGGCAACGGCCCGTGACCGCCGCCGACGGCTCCCGCGCGCATCCGCCGGAGGGGGCGCCCGCGAGGAGCGGGCGGGTCCGCGAGCTGGAGGGCTACCGGGGCGTGGCGGCGCTCAGCACGGTCGTGTTCCACGTCTGGCAGCACTACACGACGTACGGGCCGGAGGGGGCGAGGCCGCCGCTGGCGAACGGGTTCGCGCGGGCGTTCTTCTCGTTCGAGGTCGTCGACCTGTTCTTCGTGCTGTCGGCGTACCTGCTCACGCTGTCGTACGCGCGGGCGGCGATCGACCGGGAGCCGGGGCATCCGGCGCGGACGTTCCTGTTCCGGCGGGCGGTGCGGATCCTGCCGCTGTACTGGACCGCGATCCTCGTGGTCTGGACGGCGCGCAACCCGGGCCTGCCCGGCGACTGGCGCGACCTCGCCGAGCACCTGACGTTCACCCAGGTCTTCGACGGCGAGCGGATCTTCTACACGATCGGCGCGTCCTGGTCGATGTCGCTGGAGATCATGTTCTACGGGGCGCTGGTCGTGCTCGGGCCGCTCGCCGCGCGCGCGTGCCGCCCGTTCGCGCGGCGCGGGGCGCGGGTCGCCGTCTGCGCGTCCGGGTGCGCGCTGCTGTTCGCGGGCCCGGTGGCGTGGCTGGCGGTCGCGCACTACGGGCTGCGCGTCCCGGTGACGGACTGGCCCGCGTACTACGGGCCGCACGCCCGCTTCCACGCGTTCGCCGCCGGGATGCTCCTCGCCGTCGTGACGGTCGCGCTCGGCGAGCGCGGGCGGCTCGGCGCGCGCGCCTCCGCGCTCGCGCGGGCGGCGGCCGTCGGCGCGCTGCTCGCGCTGGCGTGGCTGTCGAAGGACCACGCGGGCGCGGCGTCGGTCTTCTACCATCCGCTGGCGGCGCTGCTGTGGACGGTGCTGATCCACACGACGGTGCAGGTCCGGCGCGGCGGGCTCTGGCACCGCTGCCTGCGGGCGCGGTGGCTGACCGGCGTCGGCCTGGTCAGCTACAGCCTCTACCTGTGGCACGAGCCGATCATGATCTGGCTGGACGGGGCGGGCGCGCTGCCCGGCGGGCCCGGCGGGTTCGGGCCCGCGCTGCTGGTCGTCCTCGCCGTCGCGCTGCCCGCCGCGGCGGCGTCGTACTGGGCGATCGAGTACCCGGCGGCGCTGCTGCGGCGGCTGCGCGACTCCTCGCACCGCCGCCGCGACTACTACCCCGAGCTGTCCCCGTGAAGGCCGGCGCTCCGTCCGCCGCCGGCGGCCTCCCGGCGGCGAACCGCCGGCGGCCTGTTGGCGAACGGGCGGCCGCTATTGTCGGGATGCCGACAGGGCGTCCGGCCCGGTGCCGCCCGCCGACCAGCGCGAGGAACGATGACCAGCGAGCACAGCACGGCCTCCCGCCCGCGCGCGGCCGTCCCTCCGGACGCGGCGGCCCCTGCGGACGCGGACGCCCCTGCGGACGCGGGGGCCGCGCCGCGCCGGGTCCGCAAGGAGCCGGACGAGCGGCGCGGCCAGATCCTGGAGACCGCGCGGGCGCTGTTCAGCCGCCGCCCGTACGGGACGGTGTCCAACACCGAGATCGCGGCGGCGGCCGGGGTCAGCCGCGGCCTGCTCAACCACTACTTCGGCACCAAGCGCGAGCTGTACCTGGCCGCCGTCAGCGAGATGATGAGCGTGCCGCCGATCCCCGTCCCGGCGTTCGTCGAGGGCGCGACGGTCCGCGACCGCATCACCCAGAGCGTGTCGGCCTGGCTCGAACTGCTCGAACGCAACCGCGAGACGTGGGTCGCCGCGCTGGACCTGACCGCGCCCGGCGGCGACCCCGAGCTGGACCGGATCCTCGGGGAGGGCCGCGACCGCGCGGTCGACCACATGACCGAGGTGGTCGGGCTGTCCCCGCTCGCCGAGGAGCGCGCGGAGGTCCGCTCGGCGTTCCGCGGGTACGCGGCGCTCGCCGAGGCGACGACGCGCGAGTGGCTGAAGCACGGGCTGCTGTCGCGCGCCCAGGTGCAGCTGCTGCTGGAAGAGGTGCTGGTCAACCTCATCGACCAGGTCGTCCCCCGCCTGCTGGAGGCGGAGGAACGCTGACCCGAACCTATTGGCACAGCGCCAACAAGGGGGTAGAACGGTCGGTAGCCGCACCGGCCCGCCGCTTCCGGAGGTCGCCATGCCCGCCGCGCCGCCGTTCCCGAACGACTCGGTCCGCGAGGCCCTCGGCGACCGGGACGTCCTGCGCAGGCTCGCGTCCGAGCCGCTCGTCGGCCTCGGCGCGGGCCGCGCGCTGCTCATGCAGCTCGCCCACCCGAAGGTGGCCGCGGGCGTCGCCGGCCACAGCGACTTCGAGGACCGGCCCCTCGCCCGCCTCTTCGGGACGCTCGACTTCCTGCTGGTCGTCACGTTCGGCGACGAGGACGAGATCGCGCGGTTCGCGGCGCGGGTGCGCGGCGTCCACCAGCGCGTGAAGGGCGACGGCTACTCCGGCACGGACACCGGTCTCCAGGTCTGGGTGAACGCCACGCTCATCGACTCGGCGCTGCACGTGTACCGGCACGTCATGCGGCCCGGCGACGACGAGGAGGACCTCGCGCCCGCCTACTACCGGCAGGCGCGGCTGGTCGCCGAGGTGCTCGGCGCCCCGCCGGACGCGCAGCCCCCGGACCTCGCCTCGTTCCGCGCGTACATGGACCGCATGGTCAACGAGCTGGAGGTGAGCGACACCGCGCGGGAGGTCGCGCGCGCGGTGATGTGGCCGCGCCGGCTCTGGTACCTGTCCCCCGCGCTGTGGGTGTTCCGGCTGGTGACGTTCGCGCTGCTGCCCGAGCCGCTGCGCCGCCAGTACGGCTTCGGCTGGAGCCACGGGCGGCAGCGCGCCGCGGACGTCTTCCTGCGCGCCGCGACCGACCTGTACCACCTGACGCCCGGCCCGCTCCGCCGCCCGCCCCGCCGCGTGCTGGCGCGGCTCGCCACCCGCCGCGTCGAACGGCGCCTGGACCGGAACCGCCGCGCCCGTTCGCGGTCCCGTTCCCGTTCGCGCTGAGCCCTGGAGAGGAGCAGCCATGCTGGGCGTCTACACCGACCTCCCCTGGGCGTACGGCGCGGGTGCGGGGATCGCGCTGTCCGCCGCGCACCAGCTCCGCGGCGCCCGGCCCCTGGCCCGCGCGGCGTCACCGACCAGGCCCGTGCCCGCGTCGCCCCGGCACGCGTCCGCCGGGGACGAGCCCCGCGTCGGGCGGGCGCCGCGGGTGAAGGGGGCGGCCACCGGCCGCCACCTGGCGCTGGCCCTGGTGTACGGCGCGCTGGTCTTCGTTCCCACGAGCCTCGCCGTCGCGCGGGCCCACCCCGAGTGGGCGACGATGCAGTACAAGGGGTCGCTGTCGCGGAACGACCTCGTCCTTCTGGCCGCCGCCGAACTGGCTCTCGTCGCGGCGGGCTTCCTCGTCGCGCGCGGCCTCCTGGTGCGGGGACGGATCAGGCTCGCGGCCGTCCAGGTGATCGGCGCGTGCCTGGTGATGGCGTGCGCCGTCGTGCACGGCCCGGACGGCGACGGCTGGCGCCGCTTCGTCTCGGCGGACCGCGCCGACCTCGCCCGCTTCCCCGACTACACCGACCTCGGCGACGCTGGGCCCGTGGCTAGGCACGTGCTGGCGTTCCTCGGCTCGGACGTCGCGGTCGCGCTCTGCCTCGCGGGCGCGCCCGCGGTCGGCGCGCTGGTGCTGATCATGGGTGTGCTGCACCAGTTCGGGCTGACCGACGCCGGAGCCGAGGGCCCCGGCGTGATCCGGGCCGGGTTCGTGGGCGCGGTGGTCGCGGGGGCGTCGCCGCGACCGCCGTCCTGCTGAGCCTGCTCGTCCACGGCGTCGGGTGGGTCGGGGCCGCCGCCGTCCTGCCCGTGCTCTGGCTGGGCGTGGCGGCGCGCGGCGGCTTCGCCGCGGTCGTCGTCAACGACCTCGCGCTGCCCGAGGAGCACTCCGACCTCTGAACGCCGAGCCGCGCGGCCCGCGGGCGAGGCGGCGGGGTCAGCGCGCGAGGGCGGCGCGGGTCCCGGCGGCGATCTCCAGGTCCTCGCGGGCCGTCACGACGAGGGAGCGGACGGCGGCGCCCGGGGCCGTGACGTCGGCGTCGCCGCGCGCCGCCGCGTTGGCCTCGCCGTCGACGGCGGCGCCGAGGAACGCCAGGTCGGCGGCGGCGCGGCGGCGGGTCTCGGGGTCGTGCTCGCCGACGCCGCCGGTGAAGACCAGCACGTCGAGCCCGCCCAGCGACGCGGCCATGGCGGCGGCGCAGGCGCGCAGGCGGTGGTGGTAGACGTCCAGGGCGAACGACGCGGCGCGGTCGCCCCGGCCCGCCCGCTCCCGGAGCTCCCGCATGTCGCCCGTCCCGGCGAGGGCGGTCAGGCCGGAACGGTTCTCAAGGGCGTCGGAGACCTCCTTCGGCGGGACGCCGTGGTCGATGAGCCACAGCGGGATCCCGGGGTCCACGCTGCCCGCGCGGCTCGCCATGACGAGCCCTTCGAGCGGCGTGAAACCCATGGTCGTGTCGACGGGACGGCCGCCGCGCACGGCCGCGAGGGAGGCGCCCGAGCCGAGGTGGCACAGGACCGTGCGCGGCTCGGACGGGGCGTCCGGCGGCAGCAGCTCGGCGGTGCGCCGGACGGCGTACGCGTACGAGAGACCGTGGAAGCCGTAGCGACGCAGTCCGTACCGCTCCCGCCACTCCCCCGGGATCGCGTAGGTGGACGCCTCGTCCGGCAGCCCTGCGTGGAACGCGGTGTCGAAGCACGCGACGACCGGGACGTCCGGCAGGGCCCGGCGGACCTCCCCGAGCGCGTAGAGGGAGTGCGGCTGGTGCAGCGGCGCGAGGTCGACCAGGCCGCGCAGGCGCTCGGCCACCGCGTCGTCGACCACGACGGGGCCCGCGAAGTCCGGGCCGCCGTGCACGAACCGCAGGCCGACGGCGTCGGGCCGCGGCAGGTCCGCGACCATCGCGGCGAGCCGCTCGCCCTCGCGGGCGCCGGACTCGATGGGCGCCTCGGCGCGGTGCGGCGCGGTGCCGTCCTCGTCCAGCAGGGCGAGCTTCAGGCTGCTGGACCCGGGGTTGATCGTCAGTACGCGCATGGCATCGGCCATACCCGTTCACCGCCGCGCGTCACGGGCCGCCGGGAGCCCGAACGCGCAGGCCGTCCGCCGTTCCCGCGCGGGGCGTTCGCCTCAGGCGGTCGCGGGCGGCGCGGCGGCGAGCACGGACGTGCGGCCGGAGACCGCCAGCGCGTCGGCCGCCAGGCACTCGCGCAGGGGGTTCGCGCTCCTGCCGTCCCGGACGTACGCCGCGGCGGCGGGGACGGCGGTCAGCGCGCCGAGCGCCGCGAGGCCGAGCAGCGTCGCGGGCCACCCGGCGCGCTCGGCGCACGTCACGAGCGTCAGCACGAAGTCGTACCCGGACAGGTAGACCAGGCTCCCGAGCGCGAGCGGGACGTTCACCGGGGTCTCCAGGGCGAGGTGCCTGCGCAGCAGCCACCAGCGGACGGGCAGCGCGGCGAGCAGGCCCGCCGTGAGCACCGCCACGGCCCAGCTCGCCAGGAGCGGGCCGGTCGGCCACGTGCCCGCGATGGTCGCGACCGCGCGGAACGTCCCGACGAGCGCGATGAGCGCGACGGACGCCGCCGCGCCGACCCGGGCGGTCCACCAGAGCCACGCCGAGGGGCGGGGCGCCTGCCGGACGGTGCGCCACGTCCCCGGGTCGAGGTGCGGCTTCTCGAACACGCCGAGGATGGTGGCCAGCAGCGTGGCCTGGACGGGCCAGCGCAGTGCCTCGATCGTCCGCCGGTCGTCCGCGGGCAGGTCGTTGATCGCGAACAGCTCGGCGCGCAGCGCGGCGACGGCGGCGCCGGGCGCGGTGACCAGCACCTCCGGCGTCGTCAGCACGCGCGGCCCGATCCCGGTCGCCCTGGTCAGGCCGGGCCGCTGGCGGTGCGCCTCGTCCAGCACGTCCTGCGCCAGCGGGTCGAGGCGGCTGTGCTGGACGAGCGCGAACAGGATCCGGTGGGCCGAGGCGCTGATGCCCGCGACGGGCAGCCCGACGCGGGTGTCGATCGTCCCGGCGTCGGCGGGCACGTCGAGGGGGCGGAGCGGGCCGCCGTTGCGGCCGCCGTCGATCAGGTACGCGATCCGTCCGGCGATCTGGGGCAGGGCGCCGTCGTCCGGACCGGCGAACGGGGCCCAGATCCAGGGGTACCACCAGTTCTCGGGGCCGAGCGGCGGATCGGCGGGCGCGGCGAGGCCGGGCTCGCCGCGTAGCGCCTCCTCGACGTCGGGGTACGGGAGCAGCGCGGCGAGCCGCCAGGCGGCGCGGGTCGCGGTCGGCGCGGCGTGCCACAGCAGGCCGGCGAGCCGCTGCGCCGCCGCCGGGGTCGCGACGCCCGCGAGCGCGTCCACGGCCCACAGCGCGCCGTCCAGCGCCGCCGCGCTCAGCGCCTCGACGGCGGGCTCGCCCATCTCCCGCAGGCACGCCTGGACGACCGGCGACCCGTCCGCGTGCGCCGCGAGGTAGTCGGCCGCCTCGGGGCGGCCCGACGCCGACAGCGCCGACAGCGCGGCCTCGCGCGCGGCGGGCGGGCCCTGCTCGGCGGTGCCGGTGAGCAGCTCCAGCACGGCGTTGCCGCGCGGGCGGCCGTCGGCGGCGACCGCGGCGAACGCCCGCCAGACCGCTCCCCCGGCGGCGTCGATGGACGCCAGGCAGGAGGCGATGACCTCCGCCCCGAACGCGGCGTCGATCCGCGCGGCGTCGGCGAGGCACTCCAGGGCGAGCACGCGGTGCCGCGTGCCGTCCATCGCGAAGACCGCGCGGACGACCTCCGTGCAGTCGGCGCTGCCTTCCGCGCACCACAGCCGCACGGTGTCGCGCCACGAGTCGGGGTCGGCGGTGTAGCGGCCGAGCAGGCCGTCGACGTCGCGGGCGAGCGCCTGCGCGGCCAGGAACTCCTGGAGGGTGAGGTGCGGGAAGCGGAACCGCGAGCCCGCCTCGTCGGCCCGTTCGAGGAGCTGGCTGCGGTCGATGATCTCGTCCAGCAGCGGGTCCACGTGCTCGGGGCCGAGGTTCAGGGTGGAGGCGAGCAGCTCGGCGGTGATGGCGATGAGCCGGGCGCGGCCGATCGTGAGGCGGTCGCCGTCCACCTGCTCCTGGACGGCGAGCGCGACCCGCTGGAGGACGGCGAGCTTGTCGGACGGCTTGTAGACCGAGGTGATCGGGCGGCCCATCACCCGGTCGCGGGCGAGCAGGTGGGAGATCGCCCGCTGGTAGAACTCGGGCCGCGAGTTCGGCAGCGTCCCGCCGACCGGGTCGAGGCTGCCGGTCTGGAGGTGCGCGATGATCGTCAGCAGCAGCGGGTTGCGGGCGAGGCGGATCAGCGGCGCGCTGCGGCGCAGCGTCCCGAACACGCGGTCGGCGTCGGTGGCGGCCCCGATCCCCGGCCAGTGCCACAGGAACCGGCGGATGGACGCGTCGTCGAGCGGCGCCACCCGCACGACGTGCCCGAACTCGGGCGCCAGCTCCCCGTAGTACGCGGCGTTGCGGCACGTCACGATCATCTGGCAGTCGGGGTAGGACGCGGCGAAGTCGCGCAGGGCGAGCACGACCCGGTCGTGGTCGTCGCGGCTCACCTCGTCCAGCCCGTCGAACAGCAGCCGCAGCCGCCCCTCCTCCAGGGCCCGCGCGACGAACGCGCGGACGCGGCCGGCCGCCCGGGTGCGCGGGCGGCACAGCTCCTCCACCACGAGCGAGACGAGGTCGGCGCCGCCCGTCGCCCCGTCGCCGTCGCCGTCGCCGCCGGCGGCCGTCGCCGCGCCCGAGTAGCGGTGCAGCTCGATGAGCACGGGCAGGCGGCCCCGGTCCCGGTCGGCGGCCCACAGCAGCATGGAGTTCTTGAGCAGCAGCGACTTGCCCGCGCCGGCGGGGCCGAGCACGACCGTGCGGGTCTCGCCGCGGATCCGCTCGTAGATGTCCTCGCGGCGGCCCGCGTGGTCGTACTGGAGCGGGACGTAGACCTCGCGGATGTCGATCGTGCCGCTCTCGCCGAACCCGATGGAGTGCGTCGCGTACCGCGCCTGGACGGCCCGCCGGTAGCGCTTGTAGCGGCGGCCGAGCGGGGACGGGCGGCGGCCGGCCAGCCGGGCGAGGCCGTCGGGGGTACGGGAGGCGAGCGTGTCGATCAGCTTCCCGAAGTACAGCTTGGCCGCCCACAGCGACACGGCCAGCACCGCCGTGCCGCCCAGCCCGTACGGCAGCAGCTTCAGCAGCGGGTCCGCGGCCATCGCCTCACGATAGGCGCGCCGATCCCGCATACCAGTGCACATGGCACAGACCGGACACCGCCTCCGGACGGGAATCGGAGCCGGACGGCGGCACGGCGGCACCGGCGAGAGCGGACGTGCCGGGCGCTTCCGGCCCGGTGTCAGCGGCGGTCGGGCGGAGGCGGCGCGGTGAGCCCGGCGGTGACGAACGCGATGACGGTCGCGGTCTCGGGATAGGTCCCGGCTCGGGCGGAGGCGGGGGCCTGGGGGCGCCCGTAGACCTCCAGCAGGAGGGTGAACGCCAGGCGCCACCGTTCGGCGACCTCGCGGGCCGACAGCTCGGGCAGCGCGCGGCCGAGCATCACCTCGAACGGCGCCGAGCCGAACCAGGCGGACGCGCTCGGCAGCCGCCACGACGGCAGCACGGAGCGGGCGAGCAGGGTGCAGAGCATCCGGCCCTTCTCGGTGCTCGTCAGCTCCTCGAACGGCTCGACGATCGCGGCGACCAGCTCGCCGATCGGGAACGGCTCGCCCGTCTCGGCCCCGCGCCGGGACCGTCCGGCGAGGTCCTCCAGGCGGTCCTCCCAGTAGGGCCGCAGGTCCTGTTCGAGGAGGGCCGCGATCAGGCCCTCCTTCGCGCCGAAGTGGTAGTGCACGGCGCCGGGGTTGAGGCCCGCCGCGGCGTTGATCGCCCGGACCGACACCCGGTCGGCGCCCTTCTCCAGGAAGAGCCGTTCGGCCGCGGCGAGCAGCCGGTCCCTGGTGCCCTCGGTCGTCGTCTCGTCGGCCATCGGCCCATCCCATCACATATATTCCAAATAGGCATCAATCAGTGATTGACTGGTGTATGCGGGCCTGCCCGGCGGGCGGGTCCCGGAACCACCACGCAAGGGAGGACAGCATGGGAACCTTCGCCGTCACCGGGGCCGCGTCCGGCATCGGCGCCGCCACCGCCCGGCTGCTGGAGGACGCGGGCCACACCGTCATCGGCGTCGACCTGCGGAACGCGCGGATCGAGGCCGACCTCGGGACGGCCGCGGGCCGCCGGGCCGCCGTGGACGGGATCCTGTCGGTCAGCGGCGGGACGCTCGACGGCGTCGCCGCGATCGCGGGCGTCGGCCCCGACCTGAAGGACGCCGGGGCCGTCATGTCGATCAACTACTTCGGCCCGGTGGCCCTGCTGGACGGGCTGCGGCCCGCGCTCGCCGCGACCGGCGCGGGCCGCGCCGTGGCGATCAGCTCCAACTCGGCGAGCACCGTCCCGCTCGTGGACGAGGAGCTCGCGGGCCTCGCGCTCGCCGGCGACGAGCACGCCGCCCGCGACCGGGCCCGCGCCGCGCAGGCCGGGCTCCCGCCGGAGCTGGCCGCGAGCGCGCCGAGCATCACCGCGTACGCCACGTCCAAGCTGGCGCTCGCCCGCTGGGTGCGGCGCACCGCCGTGACGCCCGCGTGGGCGCGCGAGGGCGTCCTGCTGAACGCCATCGCGCCCGGGGCCGTCCTGACCCCGCTCATGCGCGGCTCCACCGACGGCGCCGCCGACCGCGACGTGGACGAGTTCCCGACGCCGATGCCGCTCGGCGTCTTCGGCGAGCCCGAGGACATCGCGTTCTGGGTGCACCAGTTCCTCCGGCCCGAGGCCCGGTTCGCGACGGGCGCCGTCCTGTTCGTCGACGGCGGGACGGACGCGGCCATGCGGCCCGACGGCTACCCGACCCCGATGACCTTCTGAGCTGGAGACGCGATGGCGACCCCTGGGAAGAGCAGGACCGTTCCCGACGTGTTCGGGCCCGCCAGGCTGGGCCCGCTGACCCTGCGCAACCGGATCATCAAGTCCGCCACGTTCGAGGGGAGGTGCCGCGGCGCGCTGGCCGGCGACGAGCTGGTCGAGTTCCACCGGCGGCACGCCGCGGGCGGGGTCGGCATGACGACGGTGGCGTACTGCGCCGTCGCCCGCGAGGGGACGACCCAGTTCCACCAGATCTGGATGCGGCCCGAGGCCGTGCCGGGGCTGCGCCGCCTCACCGACGCCGTGCACGCCGAGGGCGCCGCCGCGTCCGCGCAGATCGGGCACGCGGGGCCGGTCGCGAACGCCCGCTCCAACGGCGTGCCCGCGCTCGGGCCCTCGCCGATGCTCAACCCGCAGAGCATGCGGAGGGTCCGCGCGGCGACCGCGGCCGACATCGCCCGGGTGACCGAGGCGCACGCGAACGCGGCGCGGCTGGCGATCGAGTCGGGCTTCGACGCGGTCGAGATCCACCTCGGCCACAACTACCTGGCCAGCTCGTTCCTCAGCCCGAGGGTCAACCGGCGCGAGGACGGGTACGGCGGGTCGCTCGCCAACCGCGCCAAGGTCGCGCGGGGCGTCGCGCGGGCGGTGCGGGACGCGGTCGGCGACCGGATCGCGATCCTCGCCAAGTTCAACATGGACGACGGCGTGCCCGGCGGGCTCTGGCTGGACGAGAGCCTGCGGGTGGCGGAGTGGCTGGAGGAGGACGGCTCGGTCGACGCGCTGGAGCTGACGGCCGGCAGCTCGCTGCTCAACCCGATGTACCTGTTCAAGGGGGACGCGCCGGTACGCGAGTTCGCCGCGGCGTTCCCGAGGCCGCAGCGGCTGGGCATCCGGCTCGTCGGGAAGCGGTTCATCCGGGACTACCCGTACGAGGACGCGTACCTGCTGAAAGACGCCCGGCAGTTCCGCGCGGCGCTGGACCTGCCGCTCGTCCTGCTCGGCGGCATCACCGGCCGGCGGACGATGGACCTGGCGATGGCCGAGGGGTTCGAGTTCGTGGCGATGGCCCGCGCGCTGCTGCGCGAGCCCGACCTCGTCAACCGCGTCCAACGGGACGCGGGCACGCCCTCCCTGTGCATCCACTGCAACAAGTGCATGCCGACGATCTTCAGCGGGACGCGCTGCGTCCTCACCTGACCAGCGGACCGGCGGACCCCTTCGCTGTCACGGGCGGTCGCCGCGGTCCCCCGGATCGCGCGGACGCGACGGCGCCGGACTCTCGTCGCGCGCGCCGTGGCAGCCGGGCAGCCGACCGGGCAGAAGGCGCTGGACCCGGCCCGACACCGGCGAGAACCAGGGGCGGCACGGGTCACCGCGGTGCGGGCGCTCGCGCCCGGCGGCGGGGAGCAGCATGCCGAGCGCGATGATCAGCAGCAGGACGGCCACGACGCGGCGGATCCGGCGCGCCCGCCCCGTGCCGCGGCCCCGCCCGGCGGCCCCCGCGGGCTCGCGGACGGGTTCGCGGACGGGACCGGGCGGGCGCGCCGGGCCCCGCTTCGGCGAGGAGGTCATCCGACCGGCTGCGCCTCGGGGTCGCGTTCCGGCGCGTCCCCGGCGCCCCGGCGGCGGCGGAACCGGTCCTTGACGTCCTCCACGATGGTGTAGAGCGTCGGGATCAGCACGAGCGTGAGGACGGTCGAGGTCGTCAGCCCGCCGATGACGACGACGGCCAGCGGCCTGGAGATGAAGCCGCCCTCGCCGGTCAGGCCGAGCGCCATCGGGACGAGCGCGAACACCGTCGCGAGCGCGGTCATCAGCACCGGCCTGACGCGGTGCCGGCCGCCCTCCACGACCGCGTCCCGGGCGCTCATGCCCGCCTCCCGGTACTGCCGGACGAGGTCGAGCAGCACGATCGCGTTGGTGACGACGATGCCGACGAGCATCAGCGCGCCGATCAGCGCGGGCAGGCCGAGCGGGGTCCCGGTCACCACCAGCAGCCCGATCGCGCCGGTCGCGGCGAACGGCACCGACACCAGCAGCGTCAGCGGGTGGACCAGGCTGCGGAACGTCCCGACCATCACCAGGTAGACGATGAGGATCGCGGCGCCGAGCGCGAGCGCGAGGTCGGCGAACGAGTCGTCCTGCTCCTCGCCCGTCCCGCCGACGTCGGTGGTGACGCCCTCCGGCAGCGGCAGCGCCTTGACGCGGCGCTCGATCGCGCCGTTCACCTTGCCGAGGTCGCCGCCGGTGACCTTGGCCTTCACGGTCACGGCGCGCCTGCCGTCGATCCGCGTCAGGGTGACCGGCGCGCGCTCCGTCGTGACGGCCGCCACCGCGCCGAGCCGGACGCTCCTGCCCGCCGGCGTCGGGATCTCCAGCGCCGCGAGCGTCCGCGCGTCGCCCTGCGGCGCGCCGCCGCCCGCCGCCCCGTCGCCTGCGGGCCGTCCACCGGAGCCTCCCGCGCCGACGCGCAGGACGACGTCGCCCTGGCGGCCTCCGAGGTCGGCCTTGGCGACCGGCTCGCCCTGCGTCGCCTGCGCGACGGCCTGGCCGACCTGAGTCTCGGTGAGGCCGAGCGCGGCGGCCTTGGCCGGGTCCACGCGGACCCGCAGCTCCTGCGCGGCCTCGCCGAGGTCGCTGCGCACGTCCGCGGTGCCGGACGTCTCCCGCATCACGCGGACCACCCGGTCGGCCGCCCCGCGCAGCGCCTGCTCGGGGACGGCCCCGGCGGCGAACACGGTGATCTCGGCCGTGCTCCCGCTGCCCTCGCCCTCGTCCACCGTGACGCGGCCCGCCGCGCCCTGGGCGCGCAGCCGGTCGCGGACACGGTTCTGGAGCGCCTCGGAGTCGGCGTCCTTCGTCAGCTCGACCGTGACGGTGGCGGTCCCGCCGCCGCTCGGGTCCTCGTCGGACGAGCCGACCTCGGCCCAGGAGTTCTTCACGTGGGGCAGGCCCCTGACGACGGCCTCGATCCGTCCGGACGCGGCCTCGGTCGCCTCCAGGCCGGTGCCCGGCGGCATCTCCTGCCTGACGGTGAACCGCCGTCCGCCGATGTCGTCCAGGAAGCTCGTCTTGAGCTGCGTGCCGAGGCCCGCCGTGAGCACGAACACCGCGAGCGCCGCGCCCAGCGTCACCCACCGGCGCCGCACCGCGAACCGGATCACCGGGACGTACGCGCGCTGGAGCCGCCCGCTCCGCTCGCCGTCCTCGGCCTCGCGGCGGGACGCGGCGCGGGACGCGGCGGCGGGCGCCTTCAGGAACCAGTACGCCAGCACCGGGACGAGGGTCAGCGACACCAGCAGCGAGGCGAGCAGCGCGATCGTGACCGTCAGCGAGAACGAGGAGAACAGCGCCCCGACGATCCCGCCCGTGAACGCGATGGGCAGGAACACCGCGACGGTCGTCAGCGTCGAGGCGACCACGGCGCCCGCGACCTCGCGGACGCCGCCGAGGATCGCCGAGCGCTTCTCCTCCCCGTAGCCGAGGTGGCGCTTGATGTTCTCGATGACCACGATCGAGTCGTCCACGACCCGCCCGATCGCGACGGTGAGCGCGCTCAGCGTCAGCAGGTTGAGCGAGAACCCGCCCGCGCCGAGGCCGATCAGCGCGATCAGCAGCGACACCGGGATCGACACGAGCGTCACCAGCGTGGACCGCAGCGAGAACAGGAACACCAGGATGACCAGCGCCGAGAACGCCAGCCCGAGCAGGCCCTCGGTCGTCAGGTCGCCGATCGCCTCCTCGATCGCCGGGGCGCCGTCGAACACCGCGGTGAACGTCACGCCGCCGCCCATCGCCTTCGCCAGCGCGGGCAGCTCGTCCCGGACCCGGTGCGAGATCCCGACCGTGTTGCCGTCGGCGGCGGGCAGCACGCTGAGCGCGAGCGCCCGGCGCCCGCCGACCCGGATCAGCGACTCCGGCTCCTCGGGCCCGACCCGGACCGACGCCACGTCGCCCAGCCGCGCGGGACGCTCCGCGCCGACGAGCCGCAGGTCGCGGACCGCCTCGGCGGACGCCAGCGTCTCGCCGACCTGGACGGGCAGCGACAGCGCGCCGTTCCGGACGCTCCCGGCGGGCACCGGCACGCCCGCGCCCTTCAGCGCGTTCGCGACGGCCTCCGTGGTGCCGCCCGCGCGCCTCAGCCTCGCCGGGTCGACGTCCACCTCGATCCGGTCGTCGCGGGCGCCGTCCACCTTCACCTCGCGGACGCCCGCGAGCCCGGACAGCCGCGGCACCGCGACGCTCTCCAGCCGCCGGGCGAGGGCCTGCTGGTCGCCGGGGCCGGCGACGGTCAGCACGATCGCGGGCAGGTCCTCGGTCTTGAACCCCGCGACGGACGGCGTGACGCGTTCGGGCAGGTCAGGCTGGATCCGTGCGATCCGCTGCTGGAGCTCCGAGGTGGCCTTGTCGAGGTCCACGCCGAACTCGTAGGAGACCTGCACGCTGGAGACGCCCTTGGCGGAGACCGAGGTGACCTCGGTCTGGCGCTCGGCGCCCTTCACCGCGTCCTCGACCTTGCGCGTCAGCGCGGACTCCACGATCGCGGGGGCCGCCCCGGGGTAGGCGGTGGTGACGGTCAACGCCGGTTCGTTGATCGAGGGGAACAGCTCCCGCTTCAGCGACGTCGCGGTGAACGCGCCGAACAGCAGGACCCCCACGGCCGCGAGGGCGACCAGCGCCCTGTTCGCCAGGCTGAGCCGGGTCAGAAAGTTCATGCCCCAACGGTTTCGCCTGATCGGACGGGTTTCGTCGTCCGCGCGGACGCTTTGCGACCGTGCCCGCGGGACGACGCGCCCCCGCGGGCTGGGACCGTGTTCCTAATCCCCGCCCGGGGTGACCAGGCCCGCCTCGTACGCGGCGATCACGGCCTGCGCCCGGTCGCGCACGCCGGTCTTGGCGAACACGCTCGTCACGTGGTTCTTCACCGTGGACGCCGTGATCGCCAGGGCCGCCGCGATCTCCACGTTCGACCGGCCGCGCGCGATCAGCACCAGCACCTCGCGCTCCCGGTCGGTCAGCGCGCGCAGGTCGGCCCGCCCGCGCCCGGCCCCGCCCGGGGCCGGCGCCGACGCCCGCACGAACGTGCTGATCAGCCGGGTGAGCAGGCGCGGCGCGACGGCGGCCTCGCCCCGGTGCACGACCCTGATCGCCTCCACCAGCTCCTCCGGCGAGACGTCCTTGGGCAGGAAGCCCGCCGCGCCCGCCCGCAGCGCGCCGAGCACGTACGCGTCGAGGTCGAACGTGCTGAGCGCCAGCACCCGCGCCGCCGACCGCGCGGCCATGATCCGCTCGGTCGCGGCGACGCCGTCCAGGCCGGGCATGTGGATGTCCATCAGGACCACGTCCGGGCACAGCTCGGCGGCGCGCTCCACGGCCTGCGCGCCGTCGGCCGCCTCGCCCACCACGTCCATGTCCGGCTGCGCCCCGATGATCATCCGGAAGCCCGTCCGGACCAGCGCGTGGTCGTCAACGAGCAGCACCGAGATCGCCACGGGCCCCCTCCTCGATCGCGTTCACCCGGGCCCGTGCCGTACGGGCCCGTCCAGCAGTCCAGAGCGCCGCCCCGCGTCCCCCGGGGCCTCGCCCTCCGGGGCCGCGGGCGGTTCGCCGCCGGGCGCCGCGGGCCGGGCCGGCGCGGAGAGCGGGATGCGCGCGCGCACCCCGAAACCGCCGTCCTCCCTGGGCCCGGCCGTCAGCTCACCGCCGCACAGGGCGACCCGTTCCGCCATGCCGCGCAGGCCGTAGCCCTCGCCGTGGGCCGAGCCGCGCGCGGGCCCGCGCGCCGGACCCCGCGCCGGGCCGCCCGCGGCGGGACCGCCCGCCGCGGGGCCGTTCACCACCTCGACCACCACCGCCGCGTCCGCGTAGCGGAGCGACACGCGGGTCCGGACGCCGAACGCGTGCTTGTGCGCGTTGGTCAGCGCCTCCTGGACCGTCCGGTAGACGGCCAGGTCCGCGGCAGCGGGCAGCGGCAGCGGCTCGCCCTCGACGCTCAGCTCCGCCGGACCCCGGCGGCGCGGGCCCGTTCCACCAGCTCGGGCAGCCGCGACGTGCGGGCGCCCGGCTCGGGGTCCTCCACCCGGTCGTCGGCGCGCAGCACCGCGAGGAGCTGGCGCATCTCGGCCATCGCCTCGCGCGCCGTCCGCTCGGTCGTGGTCAGGGCCTCCTCGGCCCGCTCCGGGTCGAGCCGCATCGTCGTCCGCGCGGCGCCGACGAGCACGTTCATCACGCTGATGTGGTGGGCGACCACGTCGTGCAGCTCCCGCGCGATCCGGCGCCGCTCGGCCTGGACCGCCTCGTGCGCCCGCGCCGCCCGGCGGCGCTCGGTCATCTCGCGCCGCAGCCGGACGTACTGGCCGAGCACGACCGTGAGCGCGCACAGGACCACGTTGGAGACCTTGTCGGCCGGCGTGGTCCGCAGGAGGTAGCAGGCCGCGGCCAGGACGAGCTGGCCCGCCCCCGCCACCCAGCCGGTCGCGTACGGGCGGTACTTGCCGAGGGCGTAGAGCGCGAAGACGCTCGCCAGGCTGGCCGGGGAGAACCACAGGCCCGGCAGCAGGAGCCACCCGAACGCGTCGGTCCCGGCCACCAGGGCCAGCACCCCCACCGGGCGGCTGCGCCGCAGCATCAGCGCGCCGGCCTGCACGATCCCGAGCGGGAGCCCGATCACGAGCTCCTCGCGCGGCCCGTGCTGGAGGACGTCGTTCGCCACCACCAGGAGCGCCAGCAGCACCACCAGGCCGTCGAGCGCGCGCGACCGCGCCGACGGGCTCCACCGCCGACGCACCGCCGCGAGGGCCCTCCGGGCGCGCCGCGCCGGGCCGTCGCGGTGACGCGGTCTCGCCTCGGGCTCCATGGTCCTGAGAGTAGAAGCCCCCGGCCCCACACCCTCATCCCCCGGGCGGACCCGGCGTAGGACCCGGGTACCACCCGCGTCGTCCGATCCGGGGGGAAACGCGGCGGCCCGGCCCCGCCGCGCCTACTTTCCGGCCTTCTTCCCCTTGCCCTTGGCCTTCGCCTTGGCCTTGGCATTGGCCTTCGGCTTGGCATTGGCCTTCGGCTTCTTGGCGGAGGCGGACGCCCCCTTCGCCGCGGCGTCCTTCTTGGACTTCTTGCCCTTGTCCTTCTTCGGCTTCTTCTCGGCCTCCGGGGCCGGGGCGTCGGCCTCGTCCAGTTCGGCGAGGGCGACGGCCGGGTCCCCGGCGACCCGGTGCCGGAACGTCTGGCCGACGCGGAAGCGCGGCACCTCGGCGGCCGGGACGTCCATGGGCACGCCGGTGCGCGGGTTGCGGACCTTGCGGGCGGGCCTGGTGAGCCGCTCGAACGTGCCGAAGCCGGTGACGAGCACCCGCTCGCCCGCGGCGACGTTGTCCATGATGGCGTCGAACACGGCGTCCACGTGGCGCCGGGCCGCGGCCTGGTCGCTCCCCGCCCGCGCCGCGACCGCCTCGATCAGCTCGGTCCTGTTCATCCGGGCACCTTCCGGAAAGTGTGCGAAGCCGGGTTGGCCTGCGATGCCGGTCAGGCTAGCCGCCGCGGGCGTCCAACGGGACCGGGAGGAGTCCGGCGGGACCGGGAGCCCGTCAGTGGGACCAGGAGAACACGCGCTGCGCGGCCGGGTCGCCGCCGCCCTTGAGCGCGATCACCATGACCTCCTTGCCCTGGGGTACGGCGCCCGGCCCCTTCTTCTCCCCGTTCACCGTCAGGTCCTTGGCCGCGCCGTAGCGCTGGGTGAACCCGTCCGAGCTGCGCACGGTGAACGACGACCCGTTCACCCCGGTGACCGTGCCCCGCTGGAACACCCGCGTCTCGGTGCCGCCCCCGTCCTTGGCCATGACGCACTCCCCGTGCAGCGCGCCCTGGAAGCGCCCCGCGCCGGGCCCGCCCCAGTGCCCGCCCCAACCGCCCTGACCGCCCCAGCCGCCGCGCCAGCCGTTCCCGTGCTCGGTGCCGTGCGACGACGACGCGCTCGGGCCGGGCGACGGCTCCGACGCGCCGCTCGACGCGGCGGCCAGGCCGGTCGCGCCGAGCCCGACGGCCCCGAGGACCGCCGCGGGCGCCGCCCATCGCGCCACCCGCCGCCGCGCGCGCCCCTCGTCGCCCGCGTGCTGTTCCCTGTCCTCGCTCATCCGCTCTCCTCCGGTTCACCGCGTGCGTCCGCGCCGGCCTCGCGGCCGGCGCCGTGTCGCACCCAATGATCCGAACGGCACGCGGTGGCCGTCGTCGCACAGCCGGCGTCACCCGCGCTGCGGCCCCGGGCGTACGCCGGGCCCGCGCCGTACGCCGCCCGGAGTAGCTGGCCGCGCTTGAGTCCGGAGGGCCTCAGAGCGCGTCGGTGACGCGGTGGTCGGTCGAGGGGACGGGGGTCTCGTCGCCCACCCAGGGGTCCCCGCCGAAGTGCCGGACGAAGATCCTCTCCGCGGTACGGGTCGCGAGGGCCTGCGTGGTGAGGGTGGGGTTGGGGCCGCCGAGGCTGTTCGCGAGCGCCGAGTTGTCGGCGACGTAGAGGCGTCCGACCCAGCGGCTCGCGGCGTCGGCGTCGAGCACCGAGTCGTCCGCGGACAGGCCCATCCGCATCGAGGAGTGGACGTGCAGCAGCAGCGGCGCCCAGTCGAACCGGTAGACCCGCGTGGCGCCCGCGCGGCGCAGCAGCTCGGTGGCGCGGCGGGCGAGGAACTCGCGGGCGGCCAGCGTACGGCGCGTCCGCCGCCGCGACCGGAACACCACCTTCGGCACCGCGCCGTGCTCGTCGGGCGGAAGCGCGGACAGGGTCGCCCGGTTGTGGGGCTCCACGTCGTCGCCGGTCAGGATCAGGACGTTCAGCAGCCGGTCGATCCCGTGCGCGAGGACCTCCTTCAGCTCGGGTCCGCCGAGGCGGCCCGTCCGCCCGTCCCACGGCCCCGTCAGCCCCCGCCCGTTGCGGTACCGGCCCCGGATGCCGCTGTCGGACAGGGACATGCTGAACGCCTGCATCGCCGGCGGCAGGCCGATGTTCTCCAGCGCGCCGTAGCCGGGGAAGTCGCAGCGGGCCGCCGAGCTCGGCCCGCGCGAGGAGCCGGTGTCGTGGTCGAACAGCCCGGTCACGCCGTCCAGGAAGTGGTCGGTGTAGCCGCGGCCCACCCAGCCGTTGGGGTCGGGGAGGCCGCTGTTCAGCCAGAGCCGCGGGGTCTCGGTGGTGCCGCCCGCCAGCACGACCACCTCGGCGTCCTCGCGGTGCCGGTCGCCGGACGCGCCGTTCCGCCACGTCACCCCGGTCGCGACGAGCCCGCCGTCGCGCCGGGCGGTGTGCACCTTGACGGCGTAGGAGTCGGCGAGGAGCGTGACGGCCTTGCCGTGCGGCGACCACGCCGGCGCGGTGAGCGCCATCGGGACGTAGCTGTTGTCGGTGGAGCGCTTGGCGGCCTGGTTCCGGGGCGCTCCCGCCGGTTCCATGCACCCCTGAAGGCAGTAGCCGCAGAACGTGCATCCGGTGGCCCGCGGGTAGCGCAGCCGCTCGGGGTCGCCGGTCCGCCCGGCGGTGCCGCCCGGTTGCAGGATCGCGTTCTCCTGCGGGCGGTACGACCAGCGCGTGGTGTCCTTGGTGGTCTGCACCGGGAGGCCGAGGCGTTCGGCGCCGGACAGGAAGACCGTCTCCTTGACGCCCATCGCCGCCGTCTGCACGGGCAGCGTCGCCTCCACCCACCGGTAGTACGGAACGAGCTCGTCGTAGGTGAACGGGAACGCGTGGGCGCTGTCGTAGGCGCCCTTGTCGGGGCCCTCGTACCCCTGGAAGACGCCCCGGTACGCGCGCGGCGAGTTGCCGTAGTAGTGCAGGGTGGTGCCGCCGACGCCGGACGCCTGGAGCAGGTAGGAGTTCTGCGGCTCCTCCCGCAGCCAGGCGGGCTTGCTCCGGTCGGCGGGGCCGACGCGCAGGAACCCGGTGAGCGGGTTGTTGGCGTCGTTCTCCAGGTGCGTCCACTCGCGGCGCGGGTCGGCGTGCCGCGCCCCGGCCTCCAGCAGCAGGACGTCCAGCCCGCGCGCGGCCAGCTCCTTGGCCACGACGGGGCCGCCCCCGCCGGCTCCGACGACGATCACGTCCCGGCTCATCCGGTCACCTCCGTGCGGCCCTGGTAGTAGCCGCGGAACTCGGGCCGTCCCTCGGCGGCGGGCGTGTAGCCGCTGATCCGCCAGCCGACCGGGCGGTCCCGCAGCCGCCGGGAGGCCGGGTCGAACACCGCCCATTCGGAGTAGCCGCCGAGCGCCGCGAGCTCCAGCAGGGCGCCCCCGAGGAAGCGGAGCAGGCCGGACGCGGTGCGCTTCAGGGGCTCGGGCAGCCGGGCGTCCAGCAGCTCGACCAGGTCGGGGTCGGCGCCCTCCAGCAGCTCGAACACGTCGGCCTTCCGCCCGAACGCCAGCCGGGAGAACGGCGCGAGGAAAGGCCCGGCGACCGTGCGCGGATCGACCCGCAGGGCCTCCGCGTTGAGCAGCAGCGCCACCAGGGGCGACAGCGGGATCGTGGCGTCGCTCTCCAGCAGGGCGTCCACTCCGAGACCGGCGCGGAGCGCGGCGTCCGGCACCGGTTCGCGCAGCAGGCCGGGGACGCCGTCCCGCAGCGCGCGGACGAGCGGGACGGCGGGCAGGTCGGGCGCCGGAAGGTAGCGGTCGAGGGCGTCCACCAGGAACTCCGGCAGCCGCGCCTCGATCCGCCGGGCTCCCGGGCGGGCGTGCCCTGGGCGCGGGAATAGGCGTCCGGGCCCGGCATGACGAACACGGCGAGGCCGCGCATGGTGTCCAGGGTCAGCGCGTCACGCGCCGCCGCCCCGGGCCCGCCGGTTTGGGACTCAGCGATTCCGGTCCCGGCGGCCGGGGGTCCGGCGGCTCCGGCCCGCGCGGGGCTTGCGAGGCCGGGCACGGCCGTCGCGGCGGCCAGCAGGCCGGCCGTTCCCAGCACGGCGCGGCGTTCCCTCTGAGGCTCGTCCGACACGTCCATCACCTTCGGTCGCGGCCCGGCCACGATATTGGACGTCTGGTCCAGTTTCTCCGTACTCCGTTGACAGAACGGGCCCCCGGTTTCCGTCGCCGACCGCATAGCACCGCGCTATGACGCAGCTCACACTGGCGCTCCACGTCTCCGCGCAGCCAGTGGAGGAAGCCGTGACACCAGGGCACGGACCAGGACGGAACCGGGTACGAGACCAGGGCACGGGCAGGGGACGGCGTCGGCCGACGCGAGTTCCTCGGCCTCTCAGCGGGGGGCGCCCTGGCGGCGCTCACCGCCGCGAAGGCCGAGTCGCTCGGGCGCCGGGCCCGCGCGTCCGCCGGGACCCGCACCGACTTCCCCGCCATCGTGATCGGGTCCGGGTTCGGCGGCTCGGTCGCCGCGCTGCGGCTCGGCCGCGCCGGTGTCGAGACCCTCGTCGTGGAGCGCGGGCGGGAGTGGCCCATCCCGAACGACACCGAACTCGTGATCGGCAACCAGGACCGCCCCAACAGCGACATGTTCTGGATGCGGCACATCACCGACTGGCCCGCCGTCGTGCCGACGCTGATCTCGCCGGTGCCCGGCGTCATGGAGCTGTCCAGCGAGGCCCACCTCAACATCGCCTGCGGCGCCGCGGTCGGCGGCGGGTCGATCGTCTACACCGGCGTCACCGTGCCGCCGCCGCGCCGCTACTTCGAGCGGCTCTACCCCGGGCTGAGCTGGGACGAGTTCGCGACCGTCTGGTTCCCCAAGGTGCGGGCGACGCTGAACGCCTCGCCGATGCCGCCCGACGTCTACGGCTCCGCCCCGTTCACGCACTCGCGGGTCTGGGACGCGCACATGCGGAAGGCGGGCCACGCCCCCGCGCCGCTCGACTCGACGTTCGACTGGGGCGTGGTGCGCAGGGAACTCGCCGGGTCCGTACGGCCGTCGGCCATCGCGGGCGAGACCGACTTCGCGTGCAGCGACGGCGCCAAGCGGAGCCTCACCCGCAACTACCTGCCGTCGGCGCTCGCGACCGGCAAGGTCTCGCTGCGCCCGCTCACCGAGGTCACCGGGCTCGGCCGCACCGCCTCGGGCCGCTACACCGTGGAGGTGCGCCGGCTCGCGGCGGACGGCTCGGCGCACGGCGCGGAGTCCCTGCTCTGCGACCGGCTGTTCGTCTGCGCGGGCACCCTGAACACCAACCGGCTGCTGGTCGCGGCGCGGGAGACGGGCGCGCTGCCCGACCTGCCCGCCGAGATCGGCACCGGCTTCGGCGACAACGGCGACCAGTTCAACCTGTACGCCTACACCGACCTGCCCGCGGGCCCGTCGCAGGGGTCGCCGTGCGCGAGCGGCACGTTCCACGACTCCGAGTTCGGGATCCCGATGCGGGCCGAGAGCTGGCAGCTGCTCGGCGCGCACGGCCTGCCGGTGATCCACACTCTCACCATGACCGCCGACTTCGACAACCGCGGCACGTTCGCCTACGACCGCCTCCGCGGGAGGGTGCGGCTCGCCGACTGGACCCGGGACAAGTCCAGGCCGTCCGCCGACGCGGGCGCCGCGCTGAACGCCAAGGTGATCGCCGCCAACCCCGGGGTGGTGCCGTTCTCGCTGACGTGGCCGTTCACCCTCACCGCGCACCCGCTCGGCGGCGTGGTCCTGGGCCGATCGAC
Source organism: Actinomadura sp. J1-007 (assembly GCF_009793335.1). GTDB lineage: Bacteria > Actinomycetota > Actinomycetes > Streptosporangiales > Streptosporangiaceae > Spirillospora > Spirillospora yumaensis. The sequence continues at coordinate 857,413 of NZ_WING01000003.1, forward strand.
CGACCTGTACGGCCGCGTCAAGGGCCCTCGGGGCTGTACGTGCTGGACGGCTCGCTGATCCCCGGCACGGTCGGCGGCGCGAACCCGTCGCTGTCCATCGCCGCGCTGGCCGAGCGCGCGATGGCCGCCGTCGTCCGCGACGGCGGTTAACCGGAGGGTCCTCCGATCACCGCCTCGCGCCGGTCGGCGTCCGGTAGCGTGAACGATGATGGAAAAGTCCGAGCCCGTGCGGCCCGACCTGGGGTGGCGGCTGCCGATCGCCGGCGCCGCGGCGCCCGAACGGGCCGACGCCGCCCGCAACCGGCGCAAGATCCTCGCCGTCGCCGAGGAGATCGTGGCGACGCGCGGCGTCGACGCGCTGACCATGAACGAGGTCGCCGCGGCGGCGGGCGTCGGCGTGGGCACGGTCTACCGGCGGTTCGGCGACCTCGCGGGCCTCATCGCGGCGGTGATGGACGAGCGGGAGCGCCAGCTCCAGGAGGCGTGCCTCACCGGCGCGCCGCCGCTCGGCCCGGACGCCTCCCCGGCCGACCGGATCAAGGGGTTCCTGCACGCGTACGCCGACCTGCTCGACAACTACGCGCCGCTGATGGCGGTGGCGGAGGCGACGTCGCCGACCGGCAGGTACCGGGGCGGCGCGTACGCGGTGCACCACGTGCACCTGGCCCGGCTGGTCGCGGAGGCGCGCCCCGACCTCGACGCGCACTACTTCGCCGACGCGCTGCTCGCCCCGCTCTCCGCCGGGATGTTCGTCCACCACCGGCAGGAGCAGGGCATGGCCCTCGCCCGCGTCAAGGCGGGCCTCGACCGCCTCGTCGACGGCATCCTCTCCGGCCCCGAGGCGGAACGCACCGGCGCGGGCGGCTGACGTCCGGCTCGGCGCCCGCGAGAGCCGGCGCGCGTTGGCCCGCGAGGTCAGCGGTTGTAGGTGGCGAGCCGTTCGACCGCTCGAAGCTCCTGGTCGATCTTCGCGAGGGCGGCGCGGCGGTCCCCCGGCCCGCTCCGGCCGGACGCAGGGGCCTGCGCGCGCCGGTGTTCGAGATGGGCCAGCAGGGTCTCGTCGCCCAGGCGGCGGGCGGCGAAGGCGACGACGACCTCGGCGGACTGCATCACGCACCAGCCCGGACGGAGCCGGGCCTCCATCGCGTCCTCGCGCCCGGCGTCGTCCTCGACCAGCAGGCGCAGGAACTCGCCGCTCCGCTCGATGACGCGCACCTGCGCGACGCCGGGCTCGTAGCGCGGCAGGGCGTGTTCGAGGTCGGCGATGACCTGCCACACGGCGTCGAACGGGGCGGCCAGGCGGCGCTGCCCGACGGCCGCGCCCGGCAGGGCCGCCGCGAGAACGGCGAGGCGGTCGACCGGGTCGATGCCCGGGAGCGCCACGGGGTCGTTCATGATTCCCACACCTCCCGGAACGCGGCCCTGGCCCGATGCAGCCGGGATTTCACGGTCCCCATCGGGATTCCCAGAGTGGTGGCGATCTCCTGTTCGCTGAGCCCCTCCCGGGTGCGCAGCACCAGAACGACGCGCTGGGAGACCGGCAGCCGCGCCAGGGCGTCGTCGATGTCCACCAGCCCCTCGGGCGAGGAGTCGTGGCGGTCCACGCGCGCCTCCTCCGCGGCGACCTCCACGTCCTGGCGGCGGGCGACGCGGATCGCCGTCCGGACGGTGACCGACCGCGCCCAGGTCATGATCGCCTCGGGGGCGCGCAGCGCGGGCAGCCCCTTGAAGATCGCCAGCAGGGCCTCCTGGGTCGCGTCGTCGGCCGCCGCCGGTGCGGTCCGCGCGCACAGCCGGCGGACGTAGGGGGCGAGCTCGTCCAGAAGCCGGTCCAGCGCGAGCGCGTCCCCCTGCTGAGCCGCCGCGACGATCTCCGGGTCCACGCCAGGAAGGTTAAGCGGAACCTTCCAAAGGTTCCCCGCCACTTTCCGGACGAGAGGACACCACACAGGAGGGCCTGACTCGTGAAACCAGACCTGACGATCGTCGGCGCGGGCCTCACCGGCCTCACCGCGGCCATCGAGGCCGCCGAACGCGGCCGAACGGTGACCGTGGCCGAGGCGCATTCCCGGCCGGGCGGGCGGGCGCGCTCGCTCGCGGGCCCGTACCGGGCCAACGCCGGTCCCCACGCCGTCTACGTGGACGGGCCCTGGTGGGCCTGGCTGGAGCGCCGCGGGCTCACGCCGCCGATCGTGGAGGCGCCGTCTCGTCCCGCCCTCGTCCGGGCGGACGGACGGTACGGCCCGTGGCCGGCCGAACTCAGCCGGGCCGTCAGTGCGCTGCCCGCCGAGGCCCCGGCGGAGGAGACCTTCCGCGGCTGGCTGCTCCGGCACGTCGACGCGAGGACGGCCGAGGCGATCATCGGCGCGGCGTTCGTCTTCACCTTCGACCACGACCCCGGACGGCTCTCGGCCGCGTTCGCCCGCCAGGGCCTCGGCCGGGCGTTCGCCGGCGGCGCCCGGTACGTGGCCGGCGGGTGGTCCACCCTGGTCGATCTCCTCGCCGAACGGGCCGCCGGTCTGGGCGTACGGATCAGCACCCGCACCCGGACGGCCGCCCCGCCCGAGGGCCCGACGATCCTGGCCACCAGCCTCGCGGCGGCGCGCCGGCTGACCGGCGACGACTCGCTCACCTGGCCCAGCGCCCGCGTCGCGACGTTCGACCTGGGCCTGCGGGCGGGCGGCGGGCCGGACTGGTTCCGGGTGATGGACCTCGACGACCGGATCTACGCCGCCCGCTACAGCCTCGCCGACCCCACCCTGGCTCCTCCCGGGCACGAACTCGTCCAGATCTCCGCCGCGTGCGCTCCCGGCGAGCGTAAGAGCGACGCCGAACGGCGAGTGCAGCGCCTTCTCGACCACGCCTGGCCCGGCTGGCGCTCCGCGGTGCGGTGGAACGCCGGCGCTCTCCGCACAGCCTGCACCGGGGCCCTGGACCTGCCCGGAACCACTGCGAACGACCGTCCGGCCGTCCGGCGCGGCGACACCCTCGCCGTGGCCACGGACCAGTCCGCCGCACCCGGGCTGCTCGCCGAGGTCGGGATCGCCGCCGCGCGACTCGCCGTCCAGCAGCTCGGCGAACCCGCCCGGCCGGCCGAGGCCCACCTGAGCGCCTGACCCTCGCCCCGCCAGGCCCCCGCCGCCGCGCGGCGGCGGGGGCTCATGGGACCGCGCCGCCGCGGTGTCAGCCCCCCGGCTCCGCCTGCTCGCCGGGGGCGGCGGACTGGATCGCGCGGCGGATCTCCAGCGCGATCTGGTCGCCGACCGCGCCGCGCATCTCGTTCTGCATGCTGCGCGCGAGGATGACCTCCACCCCGCTGAACGCCAGGGGCGCAGGCGCTGGATGAAGGCGGCCAGTTCGGGGACGTCGTCGCGGGTGAGGAACCGCCCGGGGCCCTGGCTGCCGTGGTCGATGGCGAACCGGACGAAGCGGCGGGCGACGACGGCGAGGTCCTCGTGCAGGCGGTCGGACATCGCGAACACGTCCCGCAGCGGGATCCCGGCGGCGGCCAGGTCGGCGCCGATCTGGAGGAGCTGCGGGCTCGGCACCCTGTAGCGGTCGCCCTCGCGTTCGAGGAAGCCGCGCTCCTGCGCCTCGGCGAGCAGTCCGGGCAGGTCGTCCGCCTCCGGGTCGAGCCCGAACATCTCGATCAGCTCGCGGTCGGTGAGGTAGGCGGGGAGCTCGTCCGACCAGGGGTCGGTCAGCACCTTCTCCAGACCGAGCAGGTCGCCGAGGTCGCGGCCGCGCTCCCACGCCGACAGCAGGTCGGCGATGACGGCGAGGGTGTAGCCGCGGCCGAGGAGCTGGCCGATCAGCCGGAGCCGCGCCAGGTGCGACTCGTCGTAGAGGCCGGTGCGGCCCCGCAGCCGCGGCGGCGGCAGGAGGCCCCGCTCCTGGTAGGCGCGCACGTTGCGCGCGGTGAGGCCCGCTGCCCGAGCCAGCTCGTCGATTCGGAACACGGACATGGCACCGCTCTGTACGCCGGAGGTCGCCCTTGACGGTACCGGATCTTAACCACACTATTGTCCCATCGATTGATGGCGCATAACTCGATGGAAGTGCGTGGAACGGCGTTCGGGGTCCGGCCGTTGCACCCCTCCGCGACGGAGGAGGCTCCATGGGAACCCTCGCGACGGCCGGCCCGTTCCTGCCCTGGCCGGACGGCCACCGCGCGACGGCGGACGCCCTGCGCGCGTCCGTCCCGTCGATCGCCGAGGAGACGGTCCTCGACATCCGGCGGGAGCTGCCCGAGTACGTCCGGCCGCACGACGCCCGCTACGCCGCCACGCTGGAGCTCGGCGTGCGGTACGCGATCGGGCAGTTCGTCGAGCTGGTGAACGATCCGTCCGCCCCCACCGACGAGGTGGTCGCCTTCTTCCGCGACGTCGGCTACGGCGAGGCGCTGGAGGGCCGCAGCCTGGAGCCGCTCCGGCTCGCGGTGCGGCGCGGCGCGAAGACCGCCGTCCGGCGGCTCAGCGAGGCCGCGTCCGGGCGCGAGCCCGACCTGCCGTCCCCGGTCTACAGCCAGGTGATCGACGCGATCTTCCCGTACCTCGACCTGCTCGACGCCGCCGCCGCGCGCGGCCACGCCGAGGGCGAGGCGCGCACCGAGCACGGCCTGCGGCGGCACCGGCGGCTGCTGCTCGACCTGCTGATCGCCGACCCGCCCCGACGGAACGGTCCGTCCGCGCGCAGGCGCGGTGGGCGGGCTGGCATCCCGCCCGCACCGTGGCCGCCGTCGCGCTGCACCCGCGCGGCGACCGGACGCCCGCGACGCCGCCGCTCGGTCCGGACGTGCTGGACGGCCTGCACCTCAACCAGCCCTGCCTGATCGTCCCGGACCCGGAGGGCCCGGGACGGCGGCAGGCGCTGGAGGCCGCGCTGCGCGGCTGGATCGCGGTCCTCGGCCCGGCCGGGGCCGTCACCGAGCTCGGCCCGTCGCTGCGGTGGGCGCGGCACGCGCTGTCGCTGGCGCGCCGGGGCGCCCTGCCGTCGGACGGCCTGCTCGACGTCGCCGACCACATGCCCACGCTGGTCATCACGCAGGGCCACGACCTGGTCGGTCGGGTCGCGGCGCGCCGCCTCGCGCCGCTGGAGAGGGTCCGGTCGCGGCAGCGGCGGCGCCTGCTGGCCGAGACGCTCGTGGCGTGCCTGGAGTGCGGGTTCAACTCGGCGCGGGTCGCCGAGCGCGTCCACCTGCACCCGCAGACCGTCCGCTACCGGCTCCGCACGCTGGAGGACCTGTTCGGCCAGGTGATCTACGACCCCGCGCACTCGCTCGAACTCCAGATGGTGCTGCGCGCGTGGCTCGCCGACAACCCCGCCTCCGAGAGCGGCCAGGACGCCGCGCCCGAGACCGCGGCGCCCGCCCGGACGGACGGCGCCGCCGCGTCCCGGCCGTCCGCGCCGGACCGCGGCGCTCAGAGGACGTCGACGGCGGCGTCCACGGCGGACGCCACGTCGCCGCCCGCCGGGTAGAGCAGCGACCGGCCGGCGACCAGGCCCAGCACGGACGGGAGGCGCAGCGCCGCGCGCCATCCCGCGAGGGCCGCGCGCGGGTCGTCGGCGACCTCCCCGCCGAGCAGCAGCGCGGGCAGCGTCGAGGCGGCCATGACGCGCTCCATGTCGGGCACGACGGGCACCTTGAGCCACGTCCGGGCGGACGTGGCGCCGAGCCCGGACGCCACGGAGACCGCGCGGACCATGGCCTCGGGCGTCAGCTCGTTGCGCAGCCTCCCGCCGGACGGGGCGGCGGGCTCCCGGCGCGCCACGAACGGTTCGATCAGGGCCGTCAGGCCGCGCGCGGCGAGCGCCGTCACCGCGCGCCCGCAGCTCTCCAGCGTGCGCGCGGTGGCGCCGTCGCGGTCGTCGACGCGCAGGAGCATCTTGCCGCCGTCGAGCCCGGACGCGGCGATCGCCTCGGCGTCGTACGCGGTGAACCGGTCGTCGACCTCGAAGACCGAGCCGGCGAGCCCGCCCCGGTTCATCGAGCCGAGCACGACCTTGCCGTCCAGGACGCCGAGGAGCAGCAGGTCCTCGATCACGTCCGGGGTGCCGAGCACGCCGTCCACGCCGGGCCGCCCGAGCGCGACGCACAGCCGGCGGAGCAGGTCCCGGCGGTCGGCCATCGCGTACGGGTCGCCGCCCGCCGCGAGCGCGCCGCGCGCGGGATGGTCGGCGGCGACGAGCATGAGCCGCCCGCCCGGTTCGAGCAGGGCGGGGCGCCTGGCCCGGCGCGCCGCCGCCTCCGCGATCGCCTCGGGCCGCGTCGCCCGGATCTCGGTCAGGCGCGCGATCGGTCCGCTGTGTTCGTCCACGCACCCACCGTGGCCCGTTCCACGCGCCCTGTCACCCCTGTTCCGCGCGCCCAGTCATCCCCGTTCCGCGCGCACGGTCACCTCCGGCCCCGGGCGGCGCCTCCGGGATGCCGAGGAGCCGCAGGTACATCGCGGTGAGCTGGTCGACGGTCCGGTCGAAGCCCTCGCGGTCGGCGGGGCCGTGCGGGCGAACCGCGCGAACATCCCGATCGTCGCCTCCGCCACCGCGCGGGCGGGCGCGGCCGGGCGCGCGAGCCCCTGCGCGGTCATGCGCTCGATGTAGCGGGCCGTGCGGCGCAGGGGCCGTTCCTGGATCTCGTGCCAGACGTCGCGTATCCCGGGGTCGGCGAGGGCCTGGTGCTCGATGACGGTCATGAGGTCGAGGTTCGCGGCGTACGCGGCGAGGAACGCGGCGCTGGACTCGCGGGCCAGCTCGTACGGGTCGTCCTCGTCCACGCCGGGGATCTCGTGCGCGGCCAGGAACGCGTCGCGCACGCCCAGCGCGACGGCGCGGAACACGTCCTCCTTCGACGCGAAGTAGACGTAGAACGTCGCGCGGGCGACCCGCGCCTCGGCGGTGATGTCGGCGATGGTCGTCCGGGCGTAGCCGCGCCGCGCGAACACCCGCGAGGCGCAGCCGACCAGCAGGGAGCGCGTCTCGTGCTCCCTGCCCTCGCGCGACGTCCGCGCCGCCGCCCACGCCGCCTGCGGCGCCTGCTCCGCCTGCTCCGCGTTCATCCGCCGAGCTCTTCCAGGATCCGCGCCCGCAGCCGGTACTTCTCGATCTTGTTGGTGGGGGTGCGCGGGAGGTCCGGGACGATCCGGACGTGCCGGGGGCGCATGAACTTCGGCATGGTCTCCAGCGCGAACGCGTGCACGTCGTCCTCGGTGAGCGCGCCGTCGTCCTCGGCGGGCACCACGTAGGCGACCACGTCGTCCTCGTCGCCCTCCCCGCTCCGGACGGCGAACGCCGCGCAGTACCGCACGCCGGGATGCTGGTTCAGCAGGTCCTCGACCTGGAACGACGAGAGGTTCTCGCCGCGCACCCGGATGCGGTCGCCGAGCCGGTCCACGAAGTAGAAGAGCCCGTCCGCCGAACGGACCGCGGCGTCGCCGGTGTGGAACCACAGGTTGCGGAACGCCGCGGCCGTCGCCTCGGGCCTGCCGAGGTACCCGTCCATGAAGAGGGCGGGCAGCCGGGGCCGCAGCGCGAGCTGGCCGGGCTCCTCGTCGGCGCACTCCTCGTCGCGCTCGTTGAGGACGGCGGCCTCCACGAACCGGCTCGGCCGTCCCATCAGGCCCTTGCGCGAGGCGTCCGCGCCCCGCAGGAACGGCACGCCGTGCTCGGCGGCGAGCGCGGCGACCTCGGCGTGCGTCAGGCCGCGGTACAGGTCGGCGGGGGTGCCCTCGCCCGCCGCCGTCTCCTCGATGATCACGCCGAGCGGGGCGCCCGACTCGGTCTGCCCGAACCCGGCGGTCACGAAGTCGATGCCGAAGCGCCGCGCGAACTCCGCGTGCCCGGCCGGGAGCGGCTGCATGTGCGCCTTGGTGAGCGTGTTGCGGCGGTCGCCGGGCGTCTGCGGCGCCTTCGCCAGCCAGGGGATCATCACGTCGAGCAGGATCGCGGTCGTCACGCCGCGCGACTCGACGCGCCGCCAGAAGTCGTTCGGGCTGAACCGGTTCCAGACGGCGACCTCGCAGCCGGCCCAAGCGGCCCGCGCGACGTTGGCGATGGCGCCGCCCACGTGGTACATGGGCAGGTCGTTGTAGATGACGTCGTCGCGGGTGACCGGCAGGCGCAGGTTGAAGGTGTACTGGGCGAGCCAGCGGAACGGCTGCACGACGCCCTTCGCCGGGCCGGTCGTCCCGGAGGTGTAGATGACGTTGGCGGGGTCGTCGTACGCGAGGGTCACGTCCGGCCGGGGCGCGTCGCGCGTCAGGTCCGCCCACGGGATCTCCCGCAGCGCGGGGTGCGCCGCGGGCCGTTCCGCGCCGTGGTCGTGCGCGCCGGGCGGCGCCTCGTACACCGCGACGGCGGGAGGCTCGGCGAGGCCGCCGGCGACCTCGTTGAGCGCGGGCAGCAGCGCGGGTTCGGTGACGATCGCGTCCGGCGCGGTGTCGGCGAGCTGGTAAGCCAGCAGCCGCCCGGTGTAGCCGAAGTTGACGGGCAGTAGAGCGCGCCCGCCTTCCACGCGCCGAACATGACGAGGGCGGCGGCCAGCGGGTTGACGCAGAACACGCTGACCCGGCCGCCCTTGCCGATGCCGTTCGCGGCGAGGTTCCCGGCGATCGCGTCGGTACGGCGGCCGAACTCGCGGTAGGTCAGCGTCACGCCGTCCTCGCCGTAGTGGAAGAACGGCCGGTCGCCCGCCGCCGCGGCCCAGTGGTCGAGCCGTTCGACGACCATCTCGCCCCCGGCGCGCAGCGGCGCGGCCAGGTCCCGTTCGTTCATGTCCTCTCCTTACGGGCGGGTGCCGAACGAGGGCCGACCGGTCTGCTCGGGCAGCAGCCGGTAGGCGTCGCGTACCCAGTCGCACAGCAGGGCCCTGCTGTCGCGCGGGTCGATGATGTCCTGGATCCCGAAGTGCTCCGCCGTGCGGAACGGGGACGCGACGGCCTCCAGCTCCCGGCGGATCCGCTCGACCTCCCGTTCGGGGTCGGCGGCGCCTTCGAGCTCCGCGCGGAACGCGGCCTCGACGCCGCCCCGCACCGGCAGCGACCCCCAGTCGCCGGACGGCCAGGCCCAGCTCCGGCCGGGCCGGTGCCGGTTGACGATGCCCGCGCCGCCGACCCCGTACACGCGGCGCAGCACCAGCTCGGCCTGCGGCACGCGGGCCTGGTAGACGGCGGCGATGGCGCGGGCCCCGTGCCGGATCGTCGCGCGCCGCTCGGCGGCCCTGCCGATCGTCATCCCCGCCTGGTCGGTGAGGCTGACGATCGGCAGGTGGAACGTCTCGCACAGGTCGGCGAGGCGGGTGACGGCCTGCGCCCCCTCGACCGACATCGTGGCGCCCTTGAACGGGTCGGCCGCGATGACGCCCACGGGGTGGCCGTCCAGCCGGGCGAGGGCGGTGACCGTCCCGCCCCGTACTCGGCGTACCGGAACACCGACCCCGCGTCGAAGACCGCGTCGAGGACCGGCTCGATCCGGTACGGGCGGCGGCGGTCGCGCGGGACGGCCCGGAGGAGGGACTCCTCGCGCCGTTCCGCCGGGTCGTCGCAGGGCGCGACCGGCGGGAGCTCGAACGCGCTGCCCGGCAGGTACGACAGGAACGCGCGGACGACGCCGAACGCCTCCTCCTCGGTGCGGACGAACCGTTCGACCGCGCCGTTGCCCCGGTGCACCTCGGCGCCGCCGAGCTCCTCCTTGGTCAGGTCCTCGCCCGTCCCGCCGAGGACGACGGGCGGCCCGGCGGTGAAGAGCTGGCCGACGCCCTCGACCATGACGGCGAGGTGCGACATGACCAGCCGGGCCGCGCCGAGCCCGACCGTCGGGCCGAGGCAGGCCGCGACGACCGGGACGAGCGAGAGGTTGTCGACCACCGCGTCCCAGCCGGGGTTGACGGGCACGTACGTGAACCCGGCCTCCTGCGCCATCTTGACGCTGCCGCCGCCGCTCGCGCCGTCGAGGAGGCGGACGACCGGGAGCCGCGTCTCGCGGGCGTACCGTTCGGAGAAGACCTGCTTGTCGTGGATCGCGGCGTCGCCCGACCCGCCGCGCACGGTGAAGTCGTCGGCGCCGAGGACGACCTTGCGGCCGTCGATCCGGGCGGTGCCGGCGACGAAGTTGGCGGGCAGGACCGAGGCCGCGTTCCCGTCCGAGCCGTACTCGGCGAAGCCGGTCATGGCGCCGATCTCGCGGAAGCTGCCGGCGTCGGCGAGCGCCGCGATCCGTTCGCGCACCGTGAGGCGGCCCGCGCCGTGCTGCCTGGCGACCTTCGCCGGGCCGCCCATCGCGCGGGCCAGCTCGTGGCGGCGGCGGATCTCTGCGACCTCCGCGGACCAGTCGGCCCCGTCGGCCCCGTCGGCCCTGTCAGCCCTGTCAGCCCTGTCAGCCCTGTCGGCCCCGTCGTCGTTCTCAGGCTCCGCGCCGAGTCCGTCCGCGGGCGTCCCGAACAGCAGTGGCGCGCCCTCCTCGACCAGGTCGCCCGCCGCCGGGAGGACGGCGGTGACGGTCAGGGCGCGGCCGGCGCGGACGACGTGCTCCATCTTCATCGCTTCGAGCACCATCAGCCGGCCGCCCGCGGGGACGGTGTCGCCCTCCGCCACGTCCAGGCTCATCACCATGCCCTGCATCGGCGCGGTCACGGTCGCGTCGCCCTCGGCCGCGACCGGCGCGTCCGCCCCGTCCGGCTCGCGCGCGGTCCCGGGCGCGGGCGCGTCGAAGTAGAGGCGGCGGTGCGCGCCGTGCAGCAGCTCACCGAGGTGCGCGGCGACGAACGAGGTGTCCCACTCGCCCGCCGCGAAGCCGGGGTGGGCGAGGATGCTCTGCAACAGCGGGATGTTGGTCGGGACGCCCTCCACCTGGAACTCGCCGAGCGCCGCGTACGCCTTGGCGGTGGCGCCCGCGAAGTCGGGGGCGTGCGCGATGACCTTGGCGAGCAGCGAGTCGTAGCGGGGGCTCGCCCGGTAGCCCGCGTAGCCGTACGAGTCGACCCGGACGCCCGGCCCCGACGGCGGCGCGAACGCGGTGAGGGTGCCCGCGCCCGGACGGGGCGTGCCGTCCTCGGCGAGGGTCTCCAGGTTGACGCGCGCCTGCACGGCGAACCCGCGCGGCGGCGGCGTGCGGTCCACGCCGGCGTCCGCGAGCGACGCGCCCCACGCCAGCCGGATCTGCGCCTGGACGAGGTCGATCCCGGTGATCTCCTCGGTGACGGTGTGCTCGACCTGGAGCCGCGGGTTGGCCTCGATGAACCAGAACCCGTCCGCGCCGACGAGGAACTCGAACGTGCCGAGGCCCCCGTACCGGACCTCGCCCGCGAGCCGGAGCGCGGCCCCGAGCAGCCGGTCGCGCACCGCGTCGTCCAGGGACGGGCTCGGCGCGACCTCGACCAGCTTCTGGTGGCGGCGCTGGACGCCGCAGTCGCGCTCCCACAGGTGGCGCACGTTCCCGTCGCCGTCGCCGACGACCTGGACCTCGATGTGGCGTGCGGAGGCCAGCAGCCTCTCGACGTACAGGCCGCCGTCGCCGAACGCCTGGAGCGCCTCGGAGCGGCACCGCTCGTACGCCTCGTCCAGCTCGGCGGGGTCGAGGACCGCGCGCATCCCGCGCCCGCCGCCGCCCGCGAGCGCCTTCAGCATCACCGCGCCGTGCCGGTCCGCGAACGCGCGCGCCTCGTCCAGGCTCGTCGGCCCCGCCGTGCCGGGCATGACGGGGACGCCGAGCTCCTCCGCGAGCGCGCGGGCGCGGACCTTGTCGCCGAACAGCTCCAGCACCTCCGGGCGCGGCCCGACGAACACCAGGCCCTCCTCGGCGCAGCGCCGGGCGAACGCGGCGTTCTCGCTGAGGAAGCCGTAGCCGGGGTGGACGGCGGCGCAGCCGGACGCGCGGGCGGCGGCGATGACGGCCTCGCCGTCGAGGTAGGCGGGCACGCCCTCGCCGGGCAGCTCGCGGGCCTCGTCGGCGCGCCGGGTGTGCAGCGAGGCCGCGTCGTCGCGGGCGTGCACCGCGACGGTCCGCAGGCCGAGCTCGCTCGCGGCGCGGATCACGCGGACGGCGATCTCCCCGCGGTTGGCCACCAGAATGCCGCTCACCAAGCCTCCCACCTGCGCATTGACACTGACGTCAACGTCATCATCCTAACGTGTGGCCGCTTTCCGTCAACGCCGGACGCACCGCCCCCTCCCGGCCGATACTGGGCGAGACCGTTCCGCCCGCATCACCGATGCCGGGAGAGCAGATGAGAACGCACCTCGCCGCCGTCGCCGCAGTCGCCGCCCTGGGCGGAGCGCTCACCGGCTACCTGGCCGCCCCCTCGCCCGGCGGCGCCGACGCGCGCCGGGCCGCGTCCTCGCTCGCCGCCGGCCCCCGGCACCTGGCGCTGAACATGCCCGCCGGCGACCGGGCCAAGGCGGCGGGCCTCGGCTACGACCTGTTCGACGTCGATCCCGACGAGGACGAGATCGCGTCGCTGCCGAAGGGCGCCAAGGCGATGCTGTGGGTCGGCAACACCACCTGCGGCGACTTCGAGATCGCCGACACCGGCGCGTTCGCCGAGACCGTCGAGCGCCTGGCGGACGACCCGCGCGTGTACGGCTGGTACCTGTCCGACGAGCCGAACCCCAAGGAGTGCCCGGGGATCGCCGCCAAGATCCGTGAGCGGGCCGACATCGTCCACGAGCGCGCGCCCGGGCAGAAGGCGTTCGCGTCGCTGACCGACTGGGAGATGTCGCCGCTCCGGCCGTCCGAGACGCACCTGGACCTGATCGGGGTCGACCCGTACCCGTGCCGCGTGGACGGCGACGGCTGCGACCTCGGGGTCATCGACCGGATGGTGCGGCAGGCCGACGCCGCCGGGTTCCCCCGCCGCATGATCGTCCCGGTGTTCCAGACGTTCGGGCAGACCTGCGCGGACGGCGAGAAGACCTGGCGGATGCCGAGACCGGCGCAGCTCCGGGCCATGCTCGACCGCTGGGACCGTCACGCCCCGTCCCCGGCGTTCGACGTCTCCTACTCCTGGGCCGCCAGGACGCGTGGGCCTGCCCCGCCCTCGCCGACCACCCCGAACTGCAAGCCGTCATGAAGGCCCACAACACCCGCCGGCGCGGCCCCGCCCCGGCCTCTCCGCCGACGCGCGGGCCAGGCGGCGGCCCGAGCCGTTCGCCGGGCGGGGGAACGAGCGGCTGGGGACGGCCCGTCGTCTCCGAGGACTTCGACGGGACCGAGGTCGACACGAGCAAGTGGCTCGTGTACGACTCCCCCGCGGCCAAGGTCAACCCCCGCACCGCCAAGGCGACCACCGTCAAGGACGGCATGCTGCACCTGACCGGCGGCCTCTACGACGGCAAGGACCTCTCCGGCGGCATCGCGTCCCACCTCAACCAGCGCTACGGACGCTGGGAGGTCCGGATGCGCGCCGACGCCGGCACGGGCTACTCCGCCGTCGCGCTCCTCTGGCCCGAGCACTTCGGCCGGCCCGAGAAAGCCGAGATCAACTTCGCCGAGGTCATCGACCCCACCCGCAAGTCCACCGGCCTGTTCGTCCACCAGGGCGAGAACGACGCCCAAGCGCAGCGGACCGTCAAGGTCGATTTCACCCGCTGGCACACCGTCGCCCTGGACTGGCGTCCGGAAAAGCTCGTCTTCTGGATCGACGGCCGCAAGGTGTGGACCTACACCGGCCCCCTCCTTCCCAAGCAGACCAAGATGGGCCTCGCCCTCCAGAACGACCAGGTCTGCGACCGCGGCAAGGGTTTCTGCCGCACCCGCGACACGCCCAAGTGGGTCACCATGAACGTCGACTGGGTCCGCGTCTACGGCCTCCCCGGCGACTCCCCGCCCAGCAGCGAACCCCGCTCCCCCTCCCCCACCCCACCGCCTCGCCCACCTCCTGCCCCGTTCCGACCTCCTAGACGTCCTAGACGTCGTTCAGGACAGGGTGACGAGGTCGGCGTAGCCGGGGTTCCAGAGGTCCTCGACGGCGTCGGGCAGGAGCAGGACGCGGTCGGGGCGCAGGGCCTCGATCGCGCTCTCGTCGTGGGTGACCATGACGACCGCGCCCCGGTAGGCGTCCACCGCCGCGAGGACCTCCTCGCGCGACTCCGGGTCGAGGTTGTTGGTCGGCTCGTCCAGGAGCAGGACGTTCGCGCGGGACGCGACCAGCCCGGCGAGGGCGAGCCGCGTCTTCTCGCCCCCGGACAGGACGGCGGCGGGCTTGTCGGCGTCGTCCCCGGTGAACAGGAACGAGCCGAGGATGTGCCGGGCCTCGGCGTCCGCCAGGCCGGGCGCGGCGGCGGCGAGGTTCTGCCGGACGGTCCGCTCCGGGTCGAGGGTGTCGTGCTCCTGCGCGAAGTAGCCGAGGCGCAGGCCGTGCCCGCGGACGACGCGCCCGGAGTCGGGCGCCTCCCGTCCGGCGAGGATCTTCAGCAGCGTGGTCTTGCCCGCGCCGTTCAGCCCGAGGACGGCGAGCCGGCTCCCCCGGTCCACGGCGAGGTCCACGCCGGTCAGGACGGGCAGCGGCCCGTACGCCTTGGCGAGGCTGACCGCGCCGAGCGGCGTGCGCCCGCAGGGGGCTGGCTCGGGCAGCCGGATGCGGGCGACCTTCCCGGCGCGGCGGACGGGTTCGAGGCCCGCGAGCATCCGGTCGGCGCGGCGGGCCATGTCCTTGGCGCGCACGGCGGTCGCGGAGCGGGCGCGCATCTTGTCGGCCTGCGCGTGCAGCGCGGCGGCCTTGCGCTCGGCGGCGGCGCGCAGCCTGGCCCGCCGCCGCTCGTCGGCGTCGCGGTCGGCGAGGTACGTCGCCCAGCCGGTGTTGTGGACCTCCAGCGCGGCGCGCGCCGGGTCGAGGTGCCAGACGCGGTTGACGACGGCGTCGAGCAGGCCGGTGTCGTGGCTGATCAGCACGAGCCCTCCGGCGTGGGACGCCAGGAACCCGCGCAGCCACGCGACCGAGTCGGCGTCCAAGTGGTTGGTGGGCTCGTCGAGCAGCAGGACGCCGCGCTCGCCGAACAGGACGCGGGCCAGCTCGACCCGCCGCCGCTGCCCGCCGGACAGGTCGCCGACCGGCCGCGCCATGGCGCGGTCCGGCAGGCCGAGCCCGGCGGCGATGCGGGCGGCCTCGGCCTCCGCGCCGTACCCTCCGGCGGCCTGGAAGGCGGCCTCCGCGCGGGCGTAGCGGCGCATCGCGCGGTCCTGGGCGGACGGGCCGCGCGCCTCGGCCATCTCGGTCTCGGCGGCCCGCAGCGAACGGACCGCCTCGTCCAGGCCGCGGGCGGACAGGATGCGCCCGGTGACGGTGGCGGCGGGATCGGCGGCGGCCGGGTCCTGCGGCAGGTAGCCGACGGGGCCGGTGCGGGTGACCGTCCCCGCGGAGGGACGGGCGAGGCCGGCGAGGACGGTGAGCAGGGTCGTCTTGCCGGCGCCGTTGCGGCCGACGAGGCCGACGCGGTCGCCGGGGCCGACATGGGCGGTGGCGCCCGAGAGCAGGAGGCGGGCGCCGGCGCGCACGTCGGCGCCGCGAAGGGTGATCATTGGGTGACGCTCCGGATCGGTTCAGGACACACGTGTGGCGTGGAGGCGGTGTCCTGAGCTAGGAGATCCGGGGCGTGGACATGCGGCCAGTGTACGTCACGAGGTGATCATCGAGCGGTCAAGGTTCGGCGGGCGGGGGCGGCGGGGCCCGGGCGCGGGCATCCGCACTGCGATGGACCAGTTCGTGCTGCTGCTGTTCCTCCTGCTCGGCGCCGTGCTGACGGTGCCGCTCGGGGACCGGCTCGGGCTGCCCTCGCCGGTGCTGATGACCCTGATCGGGATCGTGCTGGCGCTGCTGCCGTTCGTCCCGAACGTGCGGATCGAGCCCGAGCTGATCCTGCCGCTCGTCCTGCCGCCGCTGCTGTACGCGGCGGTGAAGCGCACGTCGTGGCGGCAGTTCGCGGCGAACTGGCAGCCGATCGTGCTGCTCGCGGTCGCCCTGGTGTTCGTGACGACCGCGGTGGTGGCCGCCGCCGCGCAGGCGCTCGTGCCGGGCCTGCCGGTCGCCGCCGCCGTCGCGCTCGGCGCGCTGATCGCCCCGCCCGACCCGGTGGCGGCGACGGCGGTCGCGGGGCCGCTCGGGCTGCCCCGGCGGCTGGTGTCGATCCTGGAGGGCGAGGGCCTGTTCAACGACGTCACGGCGATCGTGCTGTACCACGTGGCCATCGCGGCGGCCGTGACGGGCGCGTTCTCCTGGCCGGAGGGGCTCGGCCGGCTGGTGCTGTCGGCGGTGGTGGCGGTCGCGGCGGGGCTCGCGATCGGCTGGGCGGGCGGACGGCTGATGGGCCTGCTCGGCGACGCGAACACCCGGACGGGCCTGTCGCTGATCCTGCCGTTCGCGAGCTACGCGCTGGCGGAGGAGTTCGCCGGGTCGGGCGTGCTCGCGGTCCTGACGACCGCGCTGTACCTGTCGGAGGTGGACGCCGACGCCGACGACGTGCTCGGCCGCCTCGCCGGGAGCAGCTTCTGGGACGTCGTCGACACCCTGGTCACCGGCGTCGCGTTCGGGCTGATCGGGCTGGAGCTGCACAACCTGTTCGGCGAGGCCGGGGGCGACCGGGGCGACCTGCTGGTCTGGGGCGCGGCGATCACCGGCGTCGTCCTCGCCGTACGGCTCGCGTGGCTGATGCCCGCCGCGTGGGCGGCCCGGCGGGCGCGCCGCGCGATGGACGCCGACGCCGACCTGCCCGCGACGTGGCGGGAGACCATCGTGATGTGGTGGGCCGGGATGCGCGGCGTGGCGTCCATCGCGCTCGCCCTCGCGATCCCGCTGCGGACGGACGACGGGCCGTTCCCCGCCCGCGACGCCATCGTGTTCATCGCGTTCTCCGTCGTGCTCGCGACGCTCGTGCTCCAGGGGCTGACGCTGCCGTGGCTGGTGCG
This sequence comes from Actinomadura sp. J1-007, assembly GCF_009793335.1. Lineage (GTDB taxonomy): Bacteria > Actinomycetota > Actinomycetes > Streptosporangiales > Streptosporangiaceae > Spirillospora > Spirillospora yumaensis. The sequence goes on from NZ_WING01000003.1 coordinate 874,303, forward strand.
GCGGCTCGGCGTGCGGGCCGACACCGCCGCCGAACGGGCCCTGGAGCGCGACCTGGCCCTGCGCGCGGCGGGCGCCGCCCGCGACCGGCTGCGCGAGATCGCCGGCGAGGGCGTGCTGCCCGACGAGATGCTGGACGTCCTGAACAGGCAGGTGCAGGCGCTCGGCGCCCGCGCGAGCCCGGAGCTGGCCGACGAGGAGCGCCGCCGCGCCGTCGAGCAGAGGTCGGAGCAGATCCGGACGTTCCGGCGCGTGCAGTCGGAGATGATGTCGGCCGCGCGGCGCGCCGTCCTGTCGGCGCGCAACGAGCCGGGCGTCGATCCCGAGGTCGTGGACCGGCTGCTCTACCAGCTCGACGTCCGCAGCCTGCACTGACCGCGCGGCGGGCCGGGCGGACGGGGCGCGTCAGGCGCCGACCTCCCTCAGGGACGCCGCGTCGGCCGTCGCGGCGGGCGCGGGCGGGCGCATCGCCCCGGCGAGCACGGTCATCAGCGCCACGACGCAGGTGATGACCGCGAACGCGACCGGGTAGGACGTGGCGCCCGCGACCCAGCCGGTGACGGCGGGCGCGATCAGCGCGGACATGTACGTGATCGTCGCGACGCCCGCGACGCCCTCGCCCGGTGTCGTCCCCCGGTTGCCCGCCGCGGCGAAGACCAGCGGCACGACCGCCGCGACGCCGAGCCCGATCAGCGCGAACCCGGCCGTGCACAGCACGGGCGTCCGGGACGCGACGACGACCGCGCCGCCGAGCACGGCCGCGACTCCCCCGCCCGGACGACCGCGACGGGCCCGAACCGGCGCACGAGCAGGTCGCCCGCGAGGCGCGCGGACGCCATGCACAGCATGAAGACGGTGTAGGTCGCGGCGGCGAGGCCCGGTCCTGCGCCCGCGACGTCGGTGACGTAGACGGCGGCCCAGTCCGCGCTGGACCCCTCGGCGAACGTCCCGGCGAACCCGACCAGGCCGACCAGCAGGATCGAGCGGGGCGGCAGCGCGTAGCGGCGCGGGGCGGCCGCGCCCGGCGCGGGCGGCTCGGCCCACAGGCCGCGCCCGGCGAGCGCGCCGAGGCCGAGCAGGACGAGCGCGGCCCCGCCGAGGTGGAGCCGGGCGTCCACGCCGTTGTGCGCGGCGAGCACGCCGACGCCCCCGGCCGCGAGGCTGCCGAGGCACCACATCCCGTGCAGCCCGGACATGATCGACCGGCCGAGGCGCCGTTCGAGCGAGACGGCGTGCCCGTTCATCACCACGTCGCACATCCCGGCCGTCGCCCCGTACAGCACGAACGCGCCGAACAGCGCGACCTGCACGGGCGCGAGGGCGGGCAGCGCGAGGCCCGCGCACCACAGGGCGAGGAGCAGGCGCACGGCGGTCCGCGCGCCGATCCGGTAGGCGAGGCGGCTCGCCATCGGCATCCCGACGAACGATCCGATCGGCGCGCAGAGCAGGGCGAAGCCGAGCATGCCGGGGGTGAGGCCGAGGTGGTCCTGGATCCAGGGCAGGCGCGTCGCGAGGCTGCCGCTGACGGCCCCGTGGACGGCGAACACGATCGCTATGGCGCGGTGGTGGTGCATGCCGAGCAAATTAACAGGAAGGCTTCCTGATGAAAAGAGATATCAGGCAGGGTTCCTGACTAATATGGGCCGGGTGCAGACCGCGACCCCCGCGATGGCGCGGGCGATCAACGACCGCCTGGCCCTCGACCTGCTGCTGGAGCAGGGCCCGCTGACCGCGCCGCAGCTGCGCGCGCTCACCGGCCTGTCCCGCCCACGGTGTCCGACCTCGTCGAACGGCTCCGCGACGGCGGCCTGATCGAGGTGACCGGCGAGCGCGGCAGCGACCGCCGCGGCCCGAACGCCCGCCTGTACGGCATCGTCGCGGGCCGCGCCCACGTCGCCGGGGTCGACCTGCGCCGCGACGCCGTCCAGGTCACGGTCGCCGACATCACCGGCACGGTCGTCGGCTCCGCCCGCCGCCCCCTCCCCGGCGCGGGCGGTTCCGCCGGGTCCCGGCCGTCCGCCGGGGGCGGTCTGCCGGCGTTCCTCGCCGACACGGTCAGCGAGGCCGCGGGCGCGCATACGCCGCACACGGTCGTGATCGGCGCGCCGGGCCTCGTCGCGCCGTCCACCGGCGAGCTGGCCGCCGACAACGCCGTTCCCGGCTGGCATCCGGGGCTGCGCGAGGACGTCGCGCGGCGGCTCGGCGTCCCGGTCGTCCTGGAGAACGAGGTCAACCTCGCCGCGATCGCCGAGCACCGCACCGGGACGGCGGCGGGCCGCGACGACTTCGCGCTGCTGTGGCTCGACAACGGCATCGGCGGCGCCGTCGTGCTCGGCGGGCGGCTGCGGCGCGGCGCGTCCGGGGGCGCGGGCGAGGTCGGCCTGCTCAGCGTGGACGGCACGACGATCTGCGACCTGCTGCTGCCCGAGGCGCTCGGCGGCCGTTCCCCGGACGAGGCCGCGCGGCGCGTCGCGCAGGCCGCGTTCCTGCTCGTCGCCGTCCTCGATCCCGGCCTGGTCGTGCTCGCCGGCTCGACGGCCCGCGCGGGCGGCGACGACCTGGCCGTACGGGTCGCCGAGCAGCTCCAAGCCCTGTCCCCGCGCCGACCGAGGTCCGCGCGAGCACCGTGGACGGCAACGCGATCCTCCAGGGCGCCGTGCTGACCGCGCTCGACGGCGCACGCGACGCGGTCTTCGGCCACCCGGTCGCCGCGCCCGGCTGACCCCGGCGGCCCGGCGGCCGGTCCCGATTCGGGGTCGATGCCCGGTTTCTGGGATCCTGCTGGTCACGCGGACGAGGGGATGAGATGCAGCAGGGGACACGGCACCGGCTGGGGCTGGACGACGAGCGCCTCCTAGCGTTCTGGCGGGAACGGCACGTGTGCGCGCTCGCCACGCTCCGCCCGGACGGCACGCCGCACGTGGTGCCGGTCGGCGCGACGCTCGACGCCGCCGCCGGACTCGTCCGGGTGATCACCTCGGCCGGCTCGGCGAAGGCGCGGCACGTCGCGGCGGCGGGCCCGGACGGGCTGCCCGTCGCCGTCACGCAGGTGGACGGCCGCCGCTGGGCGTCCCTGGAGGGCCGCGCCGTCCTGCGCACCGACGCCGCGTCCGTCGCCGACGCCGAGCGCCGCTACACCGACCGCTACAAGCCGCCGCGCGCCAACCCGTCCCGGGTCGTCATCGAGATCGCGGTCACCCGGGCCCTCGGCAATGTCTGACCTCGCGGGCTCCCGCGACGAACGCGTCGCGGTCGTCGGGATCGGCGCGGACGGCTGGGCGGGCCTCGCCGAACCGGCCCGCGCCGCGCTCCGTTCCGCCGAGGTGGTCATGGGCGGCCCGCGCCACCTGGCGCTCCTGCCCCCGCCGGGGAAGGGGTGGCGGGCGAACGGGTCGCGTGGCCGTCGCCGATGATGCCCGCGCTGCCCGGCCTGTTCGAGGAGCACGCGGGGCGGCGGGTCGCCGTGCTGGCGAGCGGCGACCCGATGTTCTACGGGGTCGGCGCCGCGCTCGCCCGGCTCCTCGGCCCCGGCCGCCTGCGCGTCCTGCCGCACCCGTCGTCGGTGTCGCTGGCGTGCGCGCGGCTCGGCTGGCCGGTGGAGGACGTCGAGGTGGTCAGCGCGGTCGGCCGCCCGCTCCCCGCGCTGAACGCGGCGCTCGCGCCCGGCCGCAGGATCCTGGTCCTCAGCGCGGGCGCGTCCACGCCCGCCGAGGTCGCGGCCCTGCTCGACCGGCGCGGCCTCGGCGGCGCCGAGGTCACCGTGCTCGAACGCCTCGGGGCCCCCGGCGAGCGGATCGGCCCGCCGCCGCCCGACCCCGACCCGCTCAACATCGTCGCGATCCGCTGCCCGCCCGCGAACCCCGAGGACGCCGGCGCGGGCGCGGCGGGGTACGCGGCCGTCCCGGGCCTGCCGGACGGCGCGTACGACCACGACGGCCAGCTCACCAAGCGCGAGGTCCGCGCCGTCACGCTGGCGCGCCTCGCGCCCGTCCCCGGGGAGCTGCTCTGGGACGTCGGGGCGGGCGCGGGCAGCATCGCGATCGAGTGGATGCGCGCGCACCGCTCCTGCCGGGCCGTGGCCGTCGAGTCCCAGCCCGACCGCGCCGCGCGCGCCGCCGCGAACGCCGCGGAGCTGGGCGTTCCCGCGCTCCGCGTGGTGACCGGCCGCGCGCCCGACGCGCTCGCGGGCCTGCCCGCCCCCGACGCGGTCTTCATCGGCGGCGGCGTGACCGTCCCCGGCGTCCTGGACGCCTGCTGGGACGCCCTGCGCCCCGGCGGGCGGCTCGTGGTCAACGCGGTCACCGTCGAGTCGGAACGCGTGGTCGCCGAGGCGTACGGACGGTTCGGCGGCGAGCTCACGCGCGTCGCGATCAGCAGGGGCGCGCCGGTCGGCGGGTTCACGGGATGGAGGACGATGATGCCGGTGACGCAGTGGGCGGTGACGCGGTGACGGTGCACTTCGTCGGCGCCGGGCCGGGCGCCGCCGACCTGATCACGGTGCGCGGCCGGGACCTGGTCGCCGCGTCGCCGGTGTGCCTGTACGCGGGGAGCCTCGTCCCCGCGAGGTCCTGGAGTGGTGCCCGCCGGGCGCCCGCCTCGTCGACACCGCGCGGATGGTGCTGGACGACATCGTCGCCGAGATGGTCGCCGCGCACGCCGACGGGCTGGACGTCGCGCGGCTGCACTCGGGCGACCCGTCGGTGTTCAGCGCGATGGCCGAGCAGATGCGACGGCTGGACGCGGCCGGCGTCCCGTACCGGGTCACGCCGGGCGTGCCCGCGTTCGCGGCGGCGGCCGCGTCGCTCGGGCGGGAGCTGACCGTTCCGGAGGTCGCGCAGACGGTCGTGCTGACCCGCACGTCCGCGCGCGCGACGCCGATGCCGCCGGGCGAGGACCTCGCGACGCTCGGCCGCAGCCGCGCCACGCTCGTGCTGCACCTCGCGGTGCAGCGCGTCGAGGCCGTGGTGGACGAGCTGGTCCCGAACTACGGGGCGGACTGCCCCGCCGCCGTCGTCGCGTACGCCAGCCGTCCCGACGAGGTCGTGCTGCGCGGCACGCTCGCCGACATCGCCGCCAGGGTCCGCGAGGCCGGGATCCGGCGGACGGCCGTCATCATCGTCGGCCGCGCCCTCACCGCCGAGCACTTCACCGACAGCCACCTGTACTCGGCGGCCCGCCGCCGCGACTGACCGGCACGCCGGGAACAGGAAGCCAGGGGTTCAGGGGGCGCGGCCGACGATCGTTCCGGCGCGGTCGATGACGACGACGTCGACCTCGACGGGCGCGCCGCGCAGGACGTCGAGCGCGACCGCGCGGGCGCGCGCGGCCACCAGGTCCCCGAGCGGCAGCCCGGCCGCCTGGCAGATGCGCAGCGCGTCGAGCGCGGTGTTGGCGTGCCGGACCCGTTCGGCGGTCTCCCCTCGCCGACCAGCGCGGCGAGCGCGCCGAAATCGACCTGGGAGCGCTTGGAGTGCAGGTCCAGGTGCCCGTTCGCGAGCTTGGCGAGCTTCCCGATGCCGCCCGCGATCGTCAGCCGCGGAACGGGGTGGCGCCGCACGTACTTCAGCACCGCGCCCGCGAAGTCGCCCATGTCGAGCAGCGCGTCGTCCGGCAGCCCGTGCAGCTCGGCGGCCACCCGCTCCGACGTCGAGCCGGTCGCGCCCGCGACGTGCGCGCGGCCCGCCGCGAGGGCGACGTCCACGCCGCGCCGGATGCTGTCGATCCACGCCGAGCACGAGTACGGGACGACGACGCCCGTCGTGCCGAGGATCGACAGGCCCCCGAGGATGCCGAGCCGCGGGTTCCACGTCCTGCGGGCCAGCTCCTCGCCGCCGTCCACGGAGATCTCCACGACGGCGTCGGCGCCGCCGAGCACCTCGCGCATCATCCGGCGCGGGACGGGGTTGATCGCGGGCTCCCCCACGTCCAGCGGCAGGCCCGGCTTGGTGACCGTCCCGACGCCCGGCCCGGCGCGGAACACCACGCCGGTCCCCGGCTCGCCGAGCCGCACCGTCGAACGGACCAGCGCGCCGTGCGTGACGTCGGGGTCGTCTCCGGCGTCCTTGACGATCCCGGCGGTCGCGACGCCGTCGCCGAGCTCCTCGACGGCCAGGGCGAACGCGGGACGTTGCCCCTTCGGCAGGACGATCTCCACCGGGTCGGGGAACTCGCCGGTCAGCAGCGCGGTGTGGGCGGCCTTGGTCGCGGCCGTGGCGCACGCGCCGGTCGTCCATCCGTAACGCAGCTCGCTCACGGCTCTAGCATGCTCTCGTGACGTTGCGTGTACTGCTGCTGGGCGGCACCGGCGAGTCGCGGCTGCTCGCCGCGCGCCTCGACGCCGATCCCGCGTACGAGGTGATCAGCTCGCTGGCCGGGCGCACCGCCGATCCGGCGCTGCCCGCGGGCCTGGTCAGGATCGGCGGGTTCGGCGGCCCCGACGGCCTCGCCGACTGGCTGGAGACCCAGGGCATCGGGGCCGTGGTGGACGCCACGCACCCGTTCGCCGCCGTGATGACCGACTCGGCCGTCACCGCCGCCGAACGCACCGGCCTCCCGCTCCTCGTGCTGCGCCGTCCGGGCTGGACGGAGGGGCCCGGCGACGACTGGCGCCGCGTCCCGACGCTGGAGGCCGCCGCCGCGGACCTGCCGGGCGAGCGCGTGTTCCTCACGACGGGCCGCAAGCACCTCGCCGCGTTCGCGGGCGACGAGCGCCGCTGGTACCTGGTCCGCTCCGTCGACCCGCCGGAGCCGCCGCTGCCGCCCCGCATGGCGGCCGTGCTCGCGCGCGGCCCGTTCACGGTGGACGAGGAGCTGGCGCTGATGCGCGAGCACGCGATCGACGTCCTGGTCACCAAGGACAGCGGGAGCGCGATGACCGCCGCGAAGCTCGCCGCCGCCCGCACCCTCGGCGTGCCCGTCGTGATGGTGGACCGCCCGCCCCTCCCCCGGACGTCGCCGCGGCCGCGACGGTCGAGGAGGCCGCGGCCTGGCTCGCGCGTCACGCCGTCGGGTAGCGGCGCGGCGTGAACACGGTCGTGCGGCCGTCGCCGCGTTCGGCCACGCGCGTGCGCGACGACCCGACGAGCAGCAGGCACCGCATGTCGACGCCCGCCGACGCGTCCAGGTCGCCGAGCCGGACGACCCGCACGCTCTCGCCGTCGCCGCCGACGTCGCGGCCGATCACGACGGGCGTGTCCGGCGAGCGGTGCCGCAGCAGGACGTCCCGCGCCCGCGCGACCTGCTCGACGCGGCTCCTCGACGCCGGGTTGTAGATCGCGATCACCAGGTCGGCCGCCGCCGCCGCGTCCAACCGCGCCTCGATGACGTCCCAGGGCTTCAGCCGGTCCGACAGCGACAGCACGCAGTAGTCGTGCCCGAGCGGCGCGCCGATCCGCGACGCGACCGCGTTGGCCGCCGTGAGACCCGGCAGGACCCGCACGGGAACGTGCTTCCACCGTTCCTCGGCCGCTATTTCCAGAACGGCCGCCGCCATCGCGAAAACCCCGGGATCGCCCGACGACACGACCGCGACCCGGCGGCCTTTCTCGGCGAGCGCCAGCGCGAATTCCGCGCGTTCCGACTCGACGCGGTTGTCGGACGCGTGCCGCCGCTGCCGCGGATTGGCGGGCACCCGGTCCAGGTACGTCACGTACCCCACCAGGTCGTCGGCTCCGGCCAGCGCGTCCTGCGCCTCGGGCGTCAGCCATTCCCGCCCCGCCGGCCCGAGGCCGACGATGACGACCTCGCCCTCGCCGCCCGCCTCCGGCTTCGGAAGGGACCGCCGCGTCTCCTCGTGCACGCGGCTCGGTACGACGGCCACCGACATGTACGGAACGCTCGCCGGATCGACGTCTCCCAGGGGCAGGGCCCTCTGCCGGTCGGACGTGGCGCGCTCGACGTACCACGCCTCGTCCAGCCGCCCCGCCCGCTCCAGCGCGTCCCGCACGCCCCCGAACGTCCGCCCGAGCTTGAGGACCGCCGCCGAGTCGGTCCGCGCGAGCCGTTCGGCCAGTTCCTCGCTCGGCAGCGTGCCCGGCAGGACGGTCAGCACCTCGTCGCGTTCCACGAGGGGCCGCCCCAGTTCCGCCGATGCGCCGCTGACCGACGTCACTCCCGGCACGACCGTCGTTTCATAACGCCCCGAGAGCCGTTTGTGCAAATGCATGTACGAGCCGTAGAAGAACGGATCGCCTTCGCAGAGCACGACCACGTCGCGACCGGCGTCCAAATGGTCGGCGAGCCGTTCCGCGCACCGTTCGTAGAACGCTTCGAGAACGCCCCGGTAATCGTCGGTCGCCTCCGTCGTCACCGGGTAGACGAGCGCCTCCTCGATCTGCCCGTCCCGCAGGTGCGATGCCGCGATCGACCGCGCGATGCTGCGGCCGTGCCGGGCCGCGTGGTGGACGACCACGTCGGCGGCCCCGATCAGCCGGGCCGCCTTGATCGTGATCAGCTCGGGGTCGCCGGGGCCGAGGCCCACGCCGTACAGACGTCCGGTCATCACTCTTCCTCGCTGGCGATGGCGTTGACCGCGGCGGCCGTCATCGCCGACCCGCCGCGCCGCCCGTGGACGGCCAGGAACGGCAGGCCCGACTCCGCGAGGGCCGCCTTCGACTCGGCCGCGCCGATGAACCCGACCGGGATGCCGAGCACGGCGGCCGGGGTCCCGGCCCCCTCCCGCACCATCTCCAGCAGCCGGAACAGCGAGGTCGGCGCGTTGCCGATCGCGACCACGGCCCCTCGATCCGTCCGCGCCACAATTCCATCGCCGCGGCGCTGCGCGTCGTGCCGAGCTTCGCCGCCAGGTCCGGGACCCGCTCGTCGGCCAGCGTGCAGACGACCTCGTTGTCCGCGGGCAGCCGCTTGCGGGTCACGCCCGCCGCGACCATGCGGGCGTCGCACAGCACGGGCCGTCCGGCCACCAGCGCGTCCCGCGCCGCCGCGACGACGCCGGGCGAGTACGCCAGGTCGCGCACCAGGTCCGTCATCCCGCACGAGTGGATCATGCGGACCGCGACCCGGGCGACGTCCTCCGGCAGCCCGCCAAGGTCCGCCTCGGCCCGGATGGTCGCGAACGACCGCCGGTAGATCTCCGCGCCGTCGCGCACGTAGTCGATCACGTACTCCTCCGTGTCGTCGCGACGGCGGCGGCCGTCGCGGTCAGGTCGTGGGACCGCGCGCGGACCTCGTCGCCGAGCCGCACCTCGTAGCCGCCGGGGGTGGCCACGACGGCGACGTGCCGGTCCGCGGGGCGCCCGCATCGCCGCTCGCAGCCCGCCCAGTGCACCGGCGGGCCGCCGTCCGCGGCGCCCGCCTCGCGGACGCGCGCGGCGTCGGCGCGCACGTCGGTGAGGGACTTGGCGCAGCCGGGCCGCCCGGCGCAGGAGGTGAGCCCCTCCCAACCGGAGGACGGCGCGGTGACCAGGCCATGGAAGTCTGGCACGTCCGTCAAGTCGGGGATCACCAGCCCCGCCACGGAGTGACGATGATCTCCCCGCACGCCCGCAGCTCCCCCAGCGCGTCCGGCCCCAGCCGCCCGAACGGCACCAGCCCCGAGACCGCCGCGCGCCCGTCCGACTGCGGCAGCACCCCGACCGGCACCCGCCGCACCGTCTCCGGCACCGCGACCCGTTCGGCGTCCCCGCCCATCCCGAGCGCCCCGAGGTCGTCCAGCTCGTTCAGCCGCCACTCGCCGTCCCGCACCCGCAGGAACGCCCGAGCGGCCTCGACCATCAACGCGACGGCGCCCGCGGGCGAAGCCCGTCGCCCGCTGTCGCGCCCCGCGAGCACGAGCGCGAACCCGCCTTCGATCCCATAGAGCGCGACATCGGCGCCCTGCGCGATGACGTCCCCGCGCCCGTCGTCCAACGCGAACAGGAACCGTCCCGGCAGCCCGGCCAGCTCCGGATCGGCGCACAACTCGGCGTCCAGCTCGTTCACCAGGGGCCGCACGTCGGCGAAGCCCCCATCGCGCCCGGACAGGACGCTGGCCAGGATGTTCCGCACCCGCTCATGCGTGAACGAGGGCAGCAGCCCGGCGTCGTGGAGCCGTTCGCTCAGCTCCCCCTCGACACCGTCCCGGAGCCCGCGGATCTGCACGTTGGCCCGGGACGTGAGCTCAAGATGCCCGTCCCCGAGATCCCGCGAGGCGTCGGCGAGCGCGCCCGCCTGCGCCCCGCTCAACGTCCCGCCCGGCAGCCGCACGCGGGCGAGCCCGCCATCGGCCGCGGCGTGGACCCGCAGCGTTCCCGGACACCTGTCCGGCCCAGTACGCGAAGGTGAAGACACGGGACGGATCCTAAGGACCAGCGCGAACAACCCCCAACGCGACTCTAACCCGGCCCGTTCCTCCACCTCTCCCCGCCGAACGCCCGACACCGCCCGAAATACGCCGTTACGCTGCCGCGCATGCCCCGCTGGACGCCCCTCCTGACGCTCCCGGCGCTGCTCTGCCTCGCGACCGCCTGCGGCACCGAGCAGCCGCCCCGGACGGCCGCCTCCCCCTCGGACGCACCCCTGCCCCCGGCCAGACATGGTCCTGCCCGCCCGTTCCGACGCCCACGAAAAGCGGCAAGTACCGCGTCTGCTTCGGCGTGCCGAAGCCGTGCGCCCCGCGCCCCTGCGGCCAGAACGGCCGGCTCACGGTCAAGGTCACCGGCTACGAACCCTGGACGGGCTCCGACGGCGCCCGCGGTTACCGCTTCGGCTGGCGCATCGAGAACCCCGGCGGTGAGCCCGTCGGTTTCGACATGCTCGACCTCAACGGCGAGGACATGGCGAGCGTCGTGGACCTCACCCGGCAGATCCGTTCCCGCGACACCTGCGTGACCGACCGCCCCGGCGCGAGAATCCCCCGCGACGGCGTAGTGACCTCACCCCACCCGGTCTGCGTCCCGATCGAGAAGAACAAACACCCCGCGGAGATCGTTTTCCACTTCGCCATCGGCACCACGCCCGGCGGCCCGCAGACGACCGTGCACGTCCCCTGACCGAAGCCGCCCGCCGACGCGCCGGCCCCGGCGCGTGACGCGCACCCGACTGGTCACCGGTAGCGACACCCGCCCTACCGCCGCTTCACGACCTCGACGAACACCCGGAAGTCCGAACGCGCGAAGACGAGCACCCCACCCGCCGCATCCTTACTGTCCCGCACTCCGACCTTGCCGGACGAGGACGCCAACTCCACACAGTTGCCGCCGTCATCACCGCTATGCCAGCTCTTACGCCAAACGGCGGGGGCAAGGGCAGTGACCTCGACACAGTCGCTGTGCTGAGTGCCGCTGTGACTGCTCTTACGCCACGTCGTCACTGAACGCCTCCAATACCGTCTCAATCAGGTTCTTCGACAACCCTTGAGGCAGCGCCTTCGCGCTGATCCGCGCGTACATGACCGCGAATTCGCCTACGTCGGACGGTGACGATACGAGCCGTCCGCCGAGCGGCGAATCGGCGTACGCCAACTCCCCGAAACCATCGCCGGAGAGCAACATCATGGGACCATTCAAACCCGCGTACGCCCCGGTGTCGAATGACATGGGGACCACAAGGATCACGACGTTCGGCCGTTCCGCCAACTCCAGCAGATGCTGGAGTTGGGAGCGCATGATCTCGGGAGTGCCGACCGGCCACCGCAGTGCCGCTTCGCTCACCACTGCGGTGATAAAGGCCCGCTCAAGTATCGCTTGCCGCTCCATGCGTTCGCGGAAAACGGCTTCAGGATCCGCCGCGCCGCCGGAGGCGAGGAGGGCGCGGGCGTAGTCCTCCTGCTGGAAGAGGCCGGGGACGGTGAGCGGCTCGAAGATGCGGATGAGGCGGGCGCGCTGCTCGAACGTCACGTAGCGGCCGAACCACTCGGGGTCGTGGCCGAGCGAGGCGTACCAGACCAGGAAGCCGAAGAGGCCGCCGGTATTCCAGCCCTTGTCCACGAGCGCGGCGCGGGTTCCGTCCAGACGGGCCTCGCCGTTCTCGATGCGCGAAACAGTCGCCTTGCCGGAGTTCATGATCCGGCCGAGCGCCTCGCCTGACTGGCCGTGCTGGGTGCGGAGAAGCCGCAGGTAGAACGCGATGAGATTCCACAGGCTGGACTTCGAGGGAGATTGGCCGGTGACTCAGCGAATCTTTCGGGAGGTGAACGGCTATGGCGGAGGCGGCGGCGGTCGTGGTGAAGGCGGTTCCCGAGGCGGTCAAGGAAGCGCGGGAATTCGTGGCGCTCGTGTTCGGGGAGTGGGGGCTGGACGATCACGTGGCGCGGACGGTGGTGAGCGAGTTGGTCACCAACGCGATCCGGCACGGGTCGCGGGACGGGGACCCGGTGGTGGTGCGGGTGTTCGCCCTGGACGGTCGGCCGGTGATCGAGGTGTGGGATCGGTCGGACGCGCCGCCGGTGGTGCGGCCGTTCGATCCCGGGGCGGAGAACGGGCGGGGGCTGCTCCTGATCGGGGCGCTCGTGCGGAGGTGGGGGGCGCGGCCGCTGGCGGAGGGCGGGAAGGTCGTGTGGGCGGAGTGCGAGGGCGTGGCCGTGGCGCGGTCGGGTTAGGGTGTGTGCGGCGACAAGGGAGGAAGCCGGTGCGAATCCGGCGCGGTCCCGCCACTGTCACCGGGGAGCGGACCCCGTCGAAGGCCACCGTGCGAGCGGGAAGGCCGGGGCGAGCGTTGATCCGGGAGCCAGGAGACTCCGTGCCGCCGCCGTTGGACTCTGCGATTCGGGGCGAGGACCCCGGGTGAGGACTCGATCCACGTGATCTTGCTGCTGTCCACCTCGGACACCGACCTGCTCAGCGCCCGTGCGAGCGGCGCCGGGTTCCGCCTGGCCAACCCCGCGCGGGTGGCGCTCGACGACCTTCCCGCCTTGGTGGACGGCACCGACCTGGTGGTCGTGCGGCTGCTCGGCGGGCGGCGGGCCTGGGAAGAGGGGCTCGACGCGCTGCTGGCCGGGCCGCGGCCCGTGGTCGTGCTCAGCGGGGAGCAGGCTCCCGACGCGGAGCTGATGGAGCTCTCGACCGTTCCGGCCGGGGTCGCGGCGGAGGCGCACGCGTACCTGGCGCACGGCGGGCCGGGCAACCTCGGGGAGCTGTTCCGGTTCCTGTCGGACACCGTGCTGCTGACGGGGCACGGTTTCGGTCCGCCCGCCGCCACGCCGACATGGGGCGTGCTGGAACGGGACGCGGACGACAACGGGGGCCCGCTCGTCGGGGTCCTGTACTACCGGGCCCACCACCTGGCCGGCAACACCGCGTTCGTCGAGGCGCTGTGCCGGGCGATCGAGGCGAAGGGCGGGCGGGCGCTGCCGGTGTTCTGCGCGTCGCTGCGCACGGCCGACGCCGGGCTGCTGGAGACGCTCGGCCGCGCGGACGCGCTGGTGGTGACGGTACTCGCGGCCGGTGGGACGAAGCCCGCGTTCGCCGGGGCGGGCGGCGACGACGAGGCGTGGGACGTGGGCGCGCTGGCGGACCTGGACGTCCCGATCCTGCAAGGGCTGTGCCTGACCAGCGAGCGTTCGGCCTGGGAGCGCAACGACGACGGGCTGTCGCCCCTGGACACGGCCACGCAGGTGGCGGTGCCCGAGTTCGACGGCCGGCTGATCACGGTCCCGTTCTCGTTCAAGCAGATCGACGAGGACGGCCTCAGCGTCTACGTCGCCGACGAGGAGCGGGCGCTCAGGGTCGCCGGGATCGCGGTGCGGCACGGCGCGCTCCGGCACGTCGCGCCGGGCGAACGGCGCGTCGCGCTGATGCTGTCGGCCTACCCGACCAAGCACGCGCGGATCGGCAACGCGGTCGGGCTCGACACGCCCGCGAGCGTCGTGAAGCTGCTCGCGGAGATGCGCGGGCGCGGCTACGACATCGGCGACGAGCTGCCCGCCGAAGGCGACGCGCTGATGCACGCGCTGATCGCGGCGGGCGGGCAGGACGCCGAGTGGCTGACCGAGGAGCAGCTCACCGGCAACCCGGTGCGCATCCCGGCCGCGCGGTACCGGGCGTGGTACGCGACGCTGCCGCAGGATCTCCGCGAGGGGATCGAACGGCACTGGGGCCCGCCGCCCGGCGAGCTGTTCGTGGACGACTCGCGCGACCCGGACGGCGAGATCGTGCTCGCCGCGCTGCGTTCGGGCAACGTGGTCGTCATGGTGCAGCCGCCCCGCGGGTTCGGCGAGAACCCGGTGGCGATCTACCACGACCCCGACCTGCCGCCGAGCCACCACTACCTGGCCGCGTACCGGTGGCTGGAGGACGCGTTCGGCGCGCACGCGGTCGTCCACGTCGGCAAGCACGGCAACCTGGAGTGGCTGCCCGGCAAGGCCGCCGGGATGTCGGCGAGCTGCGGGCCGGACGCCGCGCTCGGGACCTGCCGCTGATCTACCCGTTCCTGGTGAACGACCCGGGCGAGGGCACGCAGGCCAAGCGGCGCGCGCACGCGACGCTGGTCGACCACCTGATCCCGCCGATGGCGCGGGCGGAGAGCTACGGCGACATCGCGCGGCTCGAACAGCTCATGGACGAGCACGCCAACATCGCCGCGCTCGACCCGGCGAAGCTCCCCGCGATCCGCGCGCAGATCTGGACGCTGATCCAGGCCGCGCGGCTCGACCACGACCTCGGGCTGGACGACCGGCCGCACGACGCCGAGTTCGACGACTTCCTGCTGCACGTGGACGGCTGGCTGTGCGAGATCAAGGACGTCCAGATCCGCGACGGCCTGCACGTCCTCGGCGCCGCGCCGGAGGGCGACACGCGCGTCGACCTGGTGCTGGCGATGCTGCGCGCCCGGCAGATGTGGGGCGGCGCGGTGACGCTGCCCGGCCTGCGCGAGGCGCTCGGCATGGACGAGGACAGCACCGACCGCGGCGAGGTCGACGCGTTCGAGGAGCGGGCGCGGTCGCTGGTCGCGGCGATGGAGGAGCGCGGCTGGGACCCGGCGGAGGCGGCCGCGGTCGCCGAGACCGCCAAGACCGCGAACGCGCCGGTGGTCGCCGACGTGCTGCGGTTCGCCGCCACCGAGGTCGTGCCGCGGCTGGACCGCACGCGCGACGAGATCGGCATGGTGCTGCACGCGCTGGACGGCGGGTACGTTCCGGCGGGCCCGTCGGGGTCGCCGCTGCGCGGGCTGATCAACGTGCTGCCGACCGGCCGCAACTTCTACTCCGTCGACCCGAAGGCCGTCCCGAGCCGCCTGGCCTGGGAGACGGGCCGGGCGATGGCCGACTCGCTGCTCGCCCGGTACCGCGAGGACACCGGCGAGTGGCCGCGCTCGGTCGGCCTGTCGGTCTGGGGGACGAGCGCCATGCGCACGTCCGGCGACGACATCGCCGAGGTGCTCGCGCTGCTCGGCGTCCGGCCCGTGTGGGACGAGGCGTCCCGGCGGGTGACGGGCCTGGAGGCGATCGCGCCGGACGAGCTCGGCCGCCCGCGCATCGACGTGACGGTGCGGATCAGCGGGTTCTTCCGCGACGCGTTCCCGCACGCGGTGACCATGCTGGACGACGCGGTACGGCTCGCCGCCGAGCAGGACGAGCCGGACGAGGCCAACTACGTGCGCGCGCACGTCCGGGCGGACCGGGCCGAGCACGGCGACGAGCGCCGCGCCACGATGCGCGTGTTCGGGTCGCGGCCCGGCGCGTACGGCGCGGGCATCCTGCCGCTGATCGACAGCCGCAACTGGCGCGACGACTCCGACCTCGCCGAGGTGTACGCGGTGTGGGGCGGGTTCGCGTACGGGCGGGGGCTCGACGGCGTCCCGCGCGCGGCGACATGGAGACCGCGTACCGGCGGATCAGCGTCGCGGCGAAGAACACCGACACCCGCGAGCACGACATCGCCGACTCCGACGACTACTTCCAGTACCACGGCGGCATGATCGCGACCGTGCGGGCGCTGACCGGTTCCGCGCCGAAGGCGTACATCGGCGACAGCACCCGCCCGGACGCGGTCCGCACCCGCACGCTCAACGAGGAGACCTCTCGCGTCTTCCGCGCCCGCGTCGTCAACCCGCGCTGGCTCGCCGCGATGCGCCGGCACGGCTACAAGGGCGCGTTCGAGCTGGCCGCGACCGTCGACTACCTGTTCGGGTACGACGCGACGGCGGGCGTGGTGGCCGACTGGATGTACGAGAAGCTCGCCCGCACGTACGCGCTCGACCCCGAGAACCAGGAGTTCTTCAAGCAGTCCAACCCGTGGGCGCTGCACGGCATCACCGAGCGGCTCCTCGAAGCCGCCGACCGCGACCTGTGGGAGCACCCGGAGCCGGAGACGCTCGAAGCTCTCAAGAGCCTCTACCTCCAGATCGAAGGCGACCTGGAGGACGGTGTTGATTAAGCCCCGGCCCAGGCCGCTCGCCTAACGGCTCGCGGCCTGACCGTTGCTTTGCGAGTGCTGCATCGCTTCGGGATCTGTCCGGGGAAGGCTCGCCTTCGGCTTCGCCTTCCCCGGACAGTTAACGCACTCGCGCCGTGGCCGAGGCCGCCTCAGTGATTCTCGGTGTCCGCGAGCAGGCGGGCGGCGAGGTCGCGGAGTTCGCGGTCCTCGGCGAACGCCTGCCAGCCGGTGTTCACGTGGTGGCGGCGGTCGGAGTCGAGGATGTCGCGCAGCGCCCAGTGGACGGGTTCGGGGGCGGGTCCGATCTCCGCGAGGTGGCGGGCCGCGGCCCATCTGACCGGCAGGTACTCGCCGCGGGTGATCGGATAGATCTCGTGGTACAGCGTCTCGGACGCCCCGCTCGGATCGCCGGTCACCCGGAAGAGCGCGTGCGCCGCGCGGACGCGCGTCCAGTCGTCGCGGTGGTCGAGCAGCGTGCGCAGGCGACCGGTGCAGGTGTCCGCGTGGCCGCCGACGTCCGCGACGTACCCCCAGGCCACATCGCGGGGCGCGCCTGCGAACGCGGCGTCCGCCACCGCGCGCGCCGCCGCCGCGTCACCGGCGATCTTCCAGAGCGCCCACGGCAGCGCGCACGCGGACTGCCTCCGGCTCCATTCCGGCAGCCCTTCGGGCGGCCGGTGCCACATCTCCTCCAGGACGGGCGCGGCCTCGGCGGCGGCGGGGCCGATCGCCGCGAGCGCGTTCACCGCCGCGATGTGCGCTTGCGTGCCGAGCAGCGGGATCAGCTCGGGGACGGCCGGGGACGACGCGCTCCCCCATCGTTCGAGCAGGTCGGCCAAGGCCCGCTGGTCGCTTGCCGTGCCGTTCCGGAGGCGTTCGCGGACGACCGGGAGCAGGACGCCGGCGTGGTCGCGCAGCGGCTCCAGCACCTGCTGGGCCGCCGGCAGCCACGTCGAGTACCCGGCGCCGCCGGTGCCCCCGACGACCGCCGTCCCGTAGCCGAGGTTCGGCGCGGCGAGCCGTTCGGCGAGGTACGGGACGCAGCGCGCGTCGCCGAGCCGGGCGAGGCCCCAGGCGGCGACGTCCGCGACGGTCTGCTCGTTGTGCCGCGCCAGGCGGTGCGGGTCGTCCAGGCGCGCGGCGAACACCTCGCCGTCGCGCGCGCCGTCCGGTCCCCCGGCCATCGCGGCGAGGACGTGGGTGGCGTAGGCGCGGGCGGGCCCGCCGCCGTCGGCGGTGCGTTCGGCGAGCAGGGGCACGAGCCGTCCGGCCGGGGAACGCCAGGCGCTGAGGAGGTCGGCGGCGTTCCGCACGGCGCCGATGCGCCGGTCGGCGTCGCGGTCGCCGCCGAACGCCAGGCAGAGGCGCGTCCGCGCGGGCACCTCGTCCTCCAGGTGCGCGCCGATCCACGTGACGAGGCGTGCGGGCATGCCGCCGTACGTCGCGACCAGGTCGTCCGGCATGTCTCCGACGTGCGGGACGTCCCGCCACACGTCCGGCTCGGCCTGGCGGGCCGCGGCGACGACGGCGTCCAGGTCGTCCCCGAGGCGCTGCGCCGGGACGGCCTCCGCGAGCGCGAGCAGCGCAGCGAGCCGGGTGTCGGGGTCGGGGTCGCCGCACAGGTCGCGGAGCCAGGCCAGGGTCTCGGGCAGGACGGCGGCGGTCGCGGCCTTGGCGAGGCCCCGACGACGAGGACGGCTTCGAGGCGGGCGGCGGGATCGTCCTCGTCCGGGCGGCGGGCGCGCAGCGCCATGGTCACGGTGTCGGCGTCGGCCGCCGCGCCGTCCAGGGCGCTGACCGCCGCCCGCCGCACGACGGCGTCGGGGTCGGCGAGGAGGGCGAGGAGCCGGGGAAGAGCGGCGTCCCACGCGGCGGGCCACTCCCGGGCGATGGCGCGGGCGTCCGCGAGCCGCGCCTCGTCGGCGAGCCGTCCGACCGTGTCGAGGATCGCGGCGCGGACGCCGGCATCGGTCTCGGCGCTCGCGGCGAGGCCGGTGAGGAACGGCAGGGCGGCCGCCGCCGCGGAGAAGACCGCGCCGCCCTGGTGGTAGATCTTGACGTCGAGCTCGTCCACCGCGCCCAGCGGGTCGTCACCGTCCGCGATGGCGCGGAGCAGGGCGGGGACGTCGCCGGCGGCGCCGTAGGCGTGGCGCAGGGCGTCCCAGCCGATCGCGTCGAGGCCGTGCAGGACCGTGGTTATGGGTGTCCCCTTTCGCGTTCCGGGCCGACCGTTCTGGAAGCATGGGACGGTACCGGGTCGAGAGGAGAACCAGGATGGCATCGGCCGATTTCCCCGCCAACGCGTTTTACGAGCCGCTCGGCGAGGACGGCGCGTTCGCGAGCACGGTGGCCACGGCGGGCCCCTGGTCGCCGGACTTCCAGCACGCGGGCCCCGTCGCGGCGCTGATGGGCCGCGCGTTCGAACGGCACGAGCCGGCGCCGGGCACGCGGGTCGCGCGCGTGACGCTGGAGATCCTCGGCCCCGTGCCGGTGGCGGAGCTGCGCGTCACCGCCCGGACCGTACGGCCGGGACGGCGGATCACGCTGCTCGAAGCCGAGATGACCCACGAGGGGCGGCCGGTCGCGCGCGCCTCGGCCTGGCGGATCGCCGCCGCGCCCGCCGCGCTCGAACCGACCGCGAACGCGCCCGCGCCGCCGCCGCTGCCCGACCTCGGCCCGGACGCCCGCACGCGGAGCACCGCCTGGTCCGGCGCGCACGTGGACGGCTACATCGCGGCGATGGAGTGGCGGTTCACCGAAGGGTCGTTCGGACGTCCCGGGCCCGGCGCGGTGTGGGCGCGCACCCGGATCCCGCTCGTCGCGGGCGAGGCCGTCTCGCCGCTGCAACGGGCGCTCCTGCTCGCCGACAGCGCGTCCGGGCTCGGCAGCGAGCTCGACTTCGCCAAGTGGCTGGTCATCAACACCGACCTGACCGTCGCGCTGCACCGCGACCCGTCCGGCGAGTGGCTGCGGATGTGGGCGGCGCTGCACGCCGACCCGGGCGGCAGCGGCCTGGTCGAGGCGACCCTGGCCGACCGCGACGGCGACCTCGGCCGCGTCCTCCAGACCCTGCTGGTGGACGAGGCCGCCACCTGAGGCCCCCGCGGACCGGTCAGGACTCGGGAGCGGCGGTGTAGGCGGCGATGGTGCGGTCGGCGACCGCGCGGGCGAACGCCTTGTCGGCGCCCGACTCGGCGTGCGCCTCGTACCACGCCTCACCGCTGAGCCTCATGAGCCGGACGCCGTCCTCGGACTCCGCCCAGGCCGCCGCCTCCTCGGGGTCCATGGACACGCCGGTCGCGAGATGGTTGGAGAGGCCGTACAGCGTCATGTCCCAGCCGATGCCGACCGCGCCCGGCCCGAACTCGGCCCACCGCTCGTCGTCCACGTGCGCGATGTGCTCCAGGACGAGGCGCGTGCGGCCGTCGGGCTCGGCGGCGAGCCGTACGTCGATCCAGCTCACCTCGCCGTTGAACTCCCAGGTGGCGAAGAAGGCCGTGGGCGGCTCGCACCTCTCGATCGTCCCGCCCGCGTTGCCTTCGAGCTGGTAGCGCCCGCCGAGGCGCAGGTCGCCCGAGACCGGCAGGAACCAGCGCGGGATCCGCTCGGGGTTGGTGACCGCGTCCCAGACGTCCTCGACCTCGGCGTCGTAGACCCGTTCGAGGGTCACGGTGCGCGCGTCGCCGGCCTCCAGCACGCGCTCGCCGACCCTGCGCCGTACGGCGTTGACCTGCTCGCTGACCTCGATCATCCACTGCTCCCCGGTTCGTCGTCGGTGGCCGGCGGTCGTCCGCCGGCGCGGCGCGCACGCCTGCCGCGCGCCAGCTCGGTCGCGAGCGCGTCGAGGTGCGGCGTCCAGAAGCGGCGGAACCGGTCCAGCCACGCGTCGATCTCGCGCAGCGGCTCGGGCGCGACGCTGTAGAGCCGCCGGGCGCCCTCCGGCCGCACGGTCGCGAACCCGCCGTCGCGCAGCACCTTCAGATGCTGCGACACGGCGGGCTGCGAGATGCCGAACTCCCGCTGGACGACCTCGCCGACGGCCCCGGAGCTCATCTCGCCGTCGGCGAGCAACTCCAGGATCCGCCGCCGGACGGGGTCGCCGAGGACGTCGAAGGCGTGCACCCCGCGAAGATACGGCGGGCACTTATATAAGTCAAGCCGAAAATAACGAGGTCAGGCCCCTCCGGACGCGAGGAGCTGCTCGAACGGCGTCGGGTCCTCGTACGGGTCGGCGCGCACGGCCGGAGCGCCGCCCGCGATCAGCGCGGCCAGCTCGGCGCCCGCCCGCGCGACGCGTCCGGCCAGGGCGTTCGAGCCGTCCGCGCTCCCCCAGTCCTCGGACGCGGCGTACACCGCGGTCGGGACGACGGTCGCGCGCAGGTAGGCCAGCAGCGGCCGGACCGCGTGGTCGAGCGCGAGCGAGTGGCGGGCCGTGCCGCCGGTCGCGCCCGCGAGCACCGGCCGCCCCTCCAGCGCGTCCTTCTCCAGGACGTCGAAGAACGTCTTGAACAGGCCGCTGTACGAGGCGTTGAAGAGCGGCGTGACCGCGATCAGCCCGTCCGCGCCGGTGACCGTCTCGATCACCTCGCGCAGCGGCGCGGCCGGGAAGCCGGTGAGCAGGTTGTCGGTCAGCTCGTGCGCGTGGTCGCGCAGCTCGACCGGCTCCACCACGACGCCGGAGCCCCGCTCGCGCAGGGCGTCGGCGGTCGCGGCGGCGAGCCGGTCGGCCAGCAGGCGGGTCGAGGACGGCTGCCCGAGACCGGCCGAGACGACGGCGAGCGTGCGGGTCCCGGTCATCGCGCGCCCTCCTTCTCCGCGGTCGCGGCGGCGGTCGCGGCCGCGGTGCGGCGGGCGGCGAGGAGCGAGGCGTGGGTGGGCGCGTCCGGGACGTGCGCCGGACGTCCGATCCCGAACTCCCTGCGCAGCACCGGGACGACCTCCTCGCCGAGCAGGTCGAGCTGCTCCAGCACGGTCTTGAGCGGCAGCCCCGCGTGGTCCATCAGGAAGAGCTGGCGCTGGTAGTCGCCCGCGTACTCGCGGAACGACAGCGTGCGCTCGATCACCTGCTGCGGGCTGCCGACGGTCAGCGGCGTCTCGGCGGTGAACTCCTCCATGGACGGCCCGTGCCCGTACACCGGGGCGTTGTCGAAGTAGGGCCGGAACTCGCGGACCGCGTCCTGCGAGTTCCTGCGCATGAACACCTGGCCGCCGAGGCCCACGATGGCCTGGTCGGCGGAGCCGTGGCCGTAGTGCTCGAAGCGCCGCCGGTACAGCTCCACGAGCCGCCGGGTGTGCTCGGCGGGCCAGAAGATGTTGTTGTGGAAGAACCCGTCGCCGTAGTAGGCGGCCTGCTCGGCGATCTCCGGGCTGCGGATCGAGCCGTGCCAGACGAACGGCGGCACACCGTCCAGGGGCCGCGGGGCCGAGGTGAACGACTGGAGCGGCGTGCGGTGCCGGCCCTCCCAGTCCACGACGTCCTCGCGCCAGAGCCGGTGCAGCAGGGCGTAGTTCTCGACGGCGAGCGGGATGCCGTCCCGGATGTCCTTGCCGAACCACGGGTAAACGGGCCCGGTGTTGCCGCGCCCCATCGTCAGGTCGACCCGGCCGTCCGCGAGGTGCTGGAGCATCGCGAAGTCCTCGGCGATCTTGACCGGGTCGTTCGTGGTGATCAGCGTGGTCGCGGTGGACAGCACGAGCCGCTCGGTGCGGGCCGCGACGTAGCCGAGCATGGTCGTCGGGGACGAGGGCACGAACGGCGGGTTGTGGTGCTCGCCGGTCGCGAAGACGTCCAGCCCGACCTCCTCGGCCTTCTCCGCGATCGCGACCATGGCCTTGATCCGCTCGTGCTCGGTCGGGGCGCGCCCGGTGGTCGGGTCGGGCGTCACGTCGCCGACGCTGAAGATCCCGAACTGCATGCCCGCCTCCGTTAGTAGAACGTTCAACTACCCTAGCGGAACGGCCCCCCTCCCGCCGCTATTCCCCCGCCGCGCCCCGCCGCCGCGCGCCGCTCCGTAGGGTGGTCCAGGCCGCCGAAGCGGGCGGCCCCCTGACGGCGCCACCGGACAAAGGACTCATGGACGATCTGACCGCACGCCTGTGGAAGTCGCTCTCCGGGCGCGTCCAGTGGCGGCTCGCCTTCCTGCGCCAGGCCACGTTCATGATCGGCGTCACCGGCGTCGTCCGCGACGCCGACGGCCGGGTGCTGCTGCTGCGCCACCGCCTCTGGCCGGACGGACGCCAGTGGGGGCTGCCGTCCGGCTACGCCGAGCGCGGCGAGACGTTCGAGGACACCGTCGTCCGGGAGGTCCGCGAGGAGACGGCGCTGGAGGTGCGGACCGGCCGCCTCGTCCGCCTCACCAGCGGCTACCGGCTCCGCGCGGAGGTCGCGTTCGAGGCCGAGCTGGTCGGCGGGACGCTGCGCGTCGACCGGCGCGAGATCCTGGAGGCGGGCTGGTTCGAGCCCGGCGCCCTCCCGGCCGACCTCATGCCGTCCCACCGCTCCCTCATCGCCGGAGCCCCCTGACGCACGACCGCGAGGCGTGGCAGCGCGTCCCGTCGTTCACAGACACTTGGACCGGAGGAGCATGCACATGGACAAGGACGTGAGCATGGACATGAACAGGGACGTGGACACCGCGCCGACCCCCGAGCGGCTCGCGGAAGGACTCCGGGAGCAGACCGCCGCGTTCGCCGCCCACGTGGACGGCGGCGACCCGGACGCCCGCGTGCCCACCTGCCCGGAATGGACGCTGCGCGACCTGGTCGCCCACGTCGGGCGCGCGCACCGCTGGGCGGCCGAGCTCGTCCGGACCCGTTCGCAGGAGGTGGCCGGCGGCCCGTCCCGCGTCCCGGTGGACGGCTCCGAGCCCTGGCGCGACTGGCTGCTGGAGGGCGCGGATCTGCTGGTCGCGGCGGCCGAGGAGGCGGGCCCGGACGCGACGCTGTGGTCGTTCGTCGGGCCGCAGCCGCCGGCGTTCTGGCTGCGGCGGATGCTGAACGACACCTCCGTCCACCAGGCCGACGCCGCCGCGACGACGGGCGGCGCGTTCACGATCGCGCCCGACCTCGCCGCCGACGCGATCGACGAGGCCCTGCTGATGCTGTCGGGCCCCTGGGCCGAGAAGGCGCGGCCCCAACTGGCCAGGCTGCGCGGCGAGGGGCAGACCCTCGGCTGGCGCGCGACCGGCGCCCCGCCCGCCGCCTGGCTGGTCACCCGCACCCCTGACGGCGTCACGTCGCGGCGCTCGTCCGCCGAGGGCGACGTGAACGTGTCCGCCTCGCTCGCCGACCTGCTGCGCGTCCTGTCCCGCCGCCTCCCCCGGACGACCCGGCGGTCACCGTCACCGGCGACCGCCCCCTCCTCGACCACTGGCTGTCCCACACCGCCTTCTAGTGGGCGAGCCGTGCCGTCCGTTCGCGCGGGACCAGATCGCGCGGCCGATGATCGGAGAGGCGGGCGTCCGGTGAACGGGTCCGGGTGGCGGCGGGTGTGGGCGCCGGATCCGCGCCGGGACGGCCTGGACGCGTTCGCGAGCGTCGAGGACGACCGGGCGGGCGTCCATCCGGGCGTCCCGCACGTCCGGGCGCTCGGCACGATGTACCGCTTCGACGTGCACCATCCCGGCGACGTCGACACCTACCCCGACCGGCAGCGGCAGGAGGTCAGGGGGATGCGGACCGGCGGCCGCGAGCGGCGGATCGCCGAGGGCGAGACGTGGCGGTTCCGCTGGTCGTGGTACCTGACGGGCGCGCTGCGCGCGACGACGAGCTTCACCCACGTCCACCAGATGTTCGCGTCCGCACCGTCCGGGAAGGGCGGCGAGCCCGTCCTGATGATCTCGCTGCGGCACCGGGACGGCCGGGACACCGTCGAGCTGAACGTGCCGCGCTCGCGGACCATCGCGGGGGCGACCGCCCTCGGCCCGCTGCGCGCCCGGTGGATCGACGTGGAGCTGGAGGTCGGGTTCCGCCCGGCGCCCGCCGGGCACGTCCACTGGACGATCACCGCGCCCGGCGGCGACAGGGTGCTCGACGTCGAACGCGGCGGCCTCGCCACCTGGTCCCCGGGCTCGCGCGGCATCTCCCCGAAGTGGGGCGTCTACCGCTCGCTGAAGGACGAGGCGCGCCTGAACGACGCGCATCTGCTGCTCAGAAACCTGTCGTCCTGGCTGCGCACCTGATTGTTAGGGTCGTGGCCATGATCACGCCGAGCGACATGCCGTCCGAGCCGCCGGACACCCTCACCGACCCGCGCGAGCTGCTGACGGGCTATCTCGACTACTACCGCAGCGCGCTGCTGCGCAAGCTGGAGGGCTTTCCGGAGGACCGGCTCCGCGCGGCCGTTCTGCCGTCCGGCTGGACGCCGCTGGAGCTGTTCAAGCACCTGACGTACGTGGAGATCCGCTGGCTCCAGTGGGGCTTCATGGCCGAGGACGTCGGCGACCCCTGGGGCGACCGCGGGCCCGGCGGGCGGCCCGAGAACCCGTGGAAGGTCGGCGAGGACGAGACCCTCGACGGCCTCAAGGCACTGGCCGCCGAGACGTGGGAGCGGTCGCGGCGGATCGTCGCGTCCGCCTCCCTGGACGAGGCCGCCAAGCCGGGCGAACGGTTCCAGGACGAGCCCGCGTCGCTGATCTGGATCCTGTTCCACCTGCTCCAGGAGTACGCGCGGCACCTCGGCCACCTCGACGTCGTGCGCGAGCTGGCGGACGGCGCGGTCGGCGAGTGACGCCACCCGCGCGCGGGCGCGCGAGCACAGCGGCGATAACGTGCGGGAACGGAACCGTTCGAAGGAGGCATCGGTGAGCCACGCCCAGCACGTCCCCGGGTCCCTGCGCGACGACGCCGCCGCGCTGCGCGACGACCTCGTCCGGCTGCGCGGTGCCCTGCACCACGAGCCCGAGCTCGGCCTGGACCTGCCGCGCACCCAGGAGAAGGTGCTGGCCGCGCTCGACGGGCTGCCGCTGGAGATCGCCACCGGGGAGCGGCTGTCGTCGGTGACGGCCGTGCTGCGGGGCGCGCTGCCCGGCCCGACCGTGCTGCTGCGCGGCGACATGGACGCGCTGCCGGTCACCGAGCGCGGCGACGCCGCCGTGGTCTCCAAGGTCCCCGGGGCGATGCACGCGTGCGGCCACGACCTGCACACCGCGATGCTCGCGGGCGCCGCCCGGCTCCTCGCCGCGCGCCGCGACCGGCTGCCCGGCAACGTGGTCTTCATGTTCCAGCCCGGCGAGGAGGGCCACGGCGGCGCCAAGATCATGATCGACGAGGGGGTGCTGGACGCGGCCGGCGAGCGGCCCGTCGCCGCGTACGCGCTGCACGTCCTGTCGGCCGGGCTGCCGAACGGCCTGTTCGCGAGCCGGGGCGGCCCGATCATGGCGGCGGCCGACCGGCTGCGCGTCACGGTGCGCGGCCGGGGCGGGCACGGCTCGTCCCCGCACCTCGCCCGCGACCCGCTGCCCGCCGCGTGCGAGATGGTCACCGCGCTCCAGACGATGGTGACGCGCCGGTTCGACGTGTTCGACCCGGTGGTGCTGACGGTCGGCTCGTTCCACTCGGGGACGAGCGACAACGTCATCCCGGACGAGGCACGCTTCACCGGCACCGTCCGCTCGTTCTCGCACGGCGCGCACGAACGCCTGGAGAAGGCGGCCGTCGAGGTGGTCCACGGCATCGCCCGCGCGCACGGGCTCGAAGCCGACGTCGAGTACGTCGTCGACTACCCGGTCACCGTGAACGACGCGGGCGAGGCAGCGTTCGTCGCGGACACGATCCGCGAGGTGTACGGCGAGAACCGCTACATCGAGGCGCCGCAGCCGCTGCCCGCCTCCGAGGACTTCTCGTTCGTCTGCGACGAGGTCCCCTCGACGTTCCTGACGCTCGGCGCGTGCCCGCCCGACCTCGACCCGGGCTCCGCGGCGTTCAACCACTCGCCCGAGGCCCGCTACGACGACGGCGTCCTGCCCGACGGCGCCGCCCTCTACGCCGAGCTCGCCGCCGCGCGCCTCGCGGCGGCCGCGGCTGGCTGAACGGCTGCGTCGAGCTGAACGGCCGGTGGGCGGCGCGCCGCCCACCGGCCGGTCGAGGAACGTGGGAGCCCCGCCCGATCAAGCCCCGCGTCACGTGCGGCGGCGAGAGGGCGGGGCTCCGCCGTCACCGGCACCGGTGCCCGCGCCGGCACCGGTGCCGGAGCTGACACCGGGCGGGCGCCCGGCCCGGTCCGCGCCCGGGCCGGACGGCCGCCCGGCTTCCCCGTCGGCGGTCCGGCTCACTGCCAGACGACCGACAGGGTGCTCCCATCGTGTACGCCCCGCGCGACGAGGCCCTCGTACACGTACACGGCCGGACGGACCAGGCTGGGCCGCGTCCGCCACACCTCGCCGACGGTGCCGGGCCGGGCGCTCAGCAGCGCCTCGGACAGCGCGCGCAGGGCTCCGGGCTTGCTCTGGCTGACCCCGCAGGACCCGAGCCCCTGGGGCCCGTGCTGGGTGTCGATGATCTCCCAGCTGAAGCACGGCCGCTGCTCGGCGCCGTTCGCCGCCGCGTGCGAGGTGCGGGGCCGGGCCGTGCTCTGGCGTGTTACCGACATGGTGGTTTCCCCAGGCCGCCCCTGGAGGGCGGCCGATCCGACGACAGTGCGTGAAGCGTAGGCGCGCCGCCGCGGGCGGCACATGGGTAGACCGACCTATGTGCCTACCTATTCACGTTGCGTGATGATCCCTGGTCGCGTGCCGGAAAAGGATGTCCGAAACGGCCCGGACGCGCCGGGCCGCGCCGAGCGGACGATCGGCGCCGGACGAGCGGCGGACCGTGCGGGACGAGCGGCGAACCGCCCCCTACGAGCACGGACGCCGCGAAACCGGGACGGCGGACGGGTTCAGGACCGCTGGGTGTACCAGGCGGCGATCTGTGTACGCGACGAGAAGCCCAGCTTCGCCAGAATGTGCTCGACATGGGAGTCGACGGTGCGTTTGGCGATGACGAGCCGTTCGGCGATCTCGCGGTTGGTGCGGCCTTCGGCGACGAGCGCCGCGATCTCGGTCTCGCGGCGGGTGAGCGGCTGGCCGGAGCCCGCGCCGCCGCCCTGCTCGGGGCTGCGCGCCGTGCCGGGCGGGGCGCCGGGCGCCGCGTCGCCGAGCGCGGGCGCGGGCCGGTCGCCGAGCGCCTCGGCGACCGCGACCCCGGCGTCGAGCGCGGCGCCCGACTCGTACGCCCTGCGGTAGAGGCCGTCGCCGAGCGTCTCGGCGGCCTGCGCCTCGTAGACGCCGCGCAGCAGCCGGTGCTGCGGCCCGAACAGGCTCGTCCCGGTGTAGTCGCGGGCGCGGTCGGCGGCGCCGAGCAGCCGCGCGCCGCCCGCCGCGTCGCCGAGCATGACCAGGCAGCAGCCGGCCATGTCGAACGCCAGGGCGACGCCGAGCCGGTCGTCCAGGTCGTTCTTCATCCGCAGGCCGGCCCGCAGGTCGGAGAGCCCGGCCGCCGGGTCGCCGCCGAGCGCGACGGCGAGGCCCCGCACGCACAGGGCGTACGAGCGGCACCACAGCTCGCCCGCCGCCTCCGTCGCGCGCAGCGCCTCCCCCGCGTGCCGGACGGCCGTCGCCGGGTCGCCGCCGAGCGCGCACGCCACCGCGAGGAACACGTCGGTGATCGGCACGAGGACGTCGGCCGTCCCGGACCGCGCGTGCAGGTCGTGCGCCTCGGCGAGCAGCCGCGTCGCCTCGTCCGGCCCGTCGGCGTAGAGCGCCGCGACGCCCTGCACCTCGCGGACGTAGCCGAGCCCGCGCAGGTCCTCGTGCCGGACGGCGCGCTCCTCGGCGCGGCGCAGCAGCCCGCGGGCGTCGTCGAGGTCGTTCTGCAGGACGGCCAGCAGCCCGGTCAGCGCGAGGACCTCGGTGCCGTCGGGGCCGGGCAGCTCGCCCCGGCTCTCCAGCACCCGCGCGGACCAGTGCCGCGCCTCGCCGATCAGCCCCTGGAGCGCGAAGACGCGGCCGGTCGCGAGCGCGGTGCGGGCGAGGTCCTCGTCGCCGGCCGAGCGGATCCCGTAGTCGAACATGTCGCGGACGTTGGCCTGCTCGCGGCGGAACCACGCGAGCCAGTGCGGCTGCGCGGGCGTCGCCAGCTCGGGCCCGGCGGCCTGCACCATCGCCGCGAACCAGTCGAACGCGCGGGCCCGGAACCGCTCGGTCTCGCCGGCTCCGGCCAGCCGTTCGGCGCCGTACTCGCGGATCGTGTCGAGCATCCGGTAGCGGACGGCGCCGCCCCGGTCGACGCGCATGACGATCGACTGGGCGACGAGCCCGGCGACCAGCTCGCAGATCTCGGTGGAGGGGAGCTCCTCGTCGGCGCAGACGCGTTCGGCGGCCTCAAGGTCGAAGTCGCCCGCGAACACCGACAGCCGCGCCCACAGCAGCCGCTCGCCGGGCGTGCACAGCTCGTGGCTCCAGTCGACCGCGGCGCGCAGCGTCTGGTGCCGGGGCAGGCCCGAGCGGCGGCCGCGCACGTGCAGCAGGCGGCTGTCGAGGCGGGTCACGATCTGCTCGACCGACAGCGCCCGGACCTGCACGGCGGCCAGCTCGATCGCGAGCGGGATGCCGTCGAGGCGGTGGCACAGCAGCGCGACCGCGGGACGGTTGTCGTCGGTGAGGGTCCAGCCGGGCACGACGGCCGCGGCGCGGTCGGCGAACAGGGTGACGGACTCGCACGGCTCCGCCGGGTCGTACCGTCCGGGCTCGGGGCGCGCGAGCGGCGCGACGACGAGGGTGTGCTCGCCCGGGACGTCGAAAGGCCGCCGCGACGTCGCGATGATCCGCAGGCCCGGCGCGTTGCGCAGCAGCACCTCGGCGAGCATCGCGCACGCGTCGACCAGGTGCTCGCAGGTGTCGAGGACGAGCAGCATCCGCCGGTCGGCGAGGTGCCGGACGAGCGCGTCGAGGGCGGCGCCGGGCGGCTGGTCGGGCATCCCGGCCGCCTCCCCCACGGCGGCGGCGAGCAGGCTCGGCTCGTGCAGCGCCGCCAGGTCGGCGAACCGCACGCCGTCGTCGAACGACTCGCCGAGGCGCGCGGCGGCGCGCACCGCGAGCCGCGACTTGCCCACCCCGCCCGGTCCCATGAGGGTCACCAGGCGGCACCGGTCGAAGAGCCGGACGATCTCGGCCAGCTCGGCGTGCCGGCCGATGAAGCTCGTCAGCTCCGCAGGGAGCCGACCCGAACGCACGTCCACCATGCTGCTGGTCAGGGACACCGCCGCCTCTGCGCGGCCCCCCGCCGGCCGGCGCCGACGCCTCCCCGGGGCCGTCCTGGCAGCATCGTACCCGCCCTTGAACCGATGGCAACCGTCCCGTTACCCGCCGCTCCGGGACTCCGCGGGGGCGGCGGTGGACGGGTCCGGGCCGTACCGGCGGCGCAGCAGGTAGGCGGCGCTCACCGCGGCGAACGTGACCAGGCTCAGCACGAACGACGCGCGCGTGTCCTTGAGGAACGCCATCGCGACGATGACCCCGGCCATCCCGGCGATCGTGACGTACGTCAGGTACGGGAAGCCCCACATCTTCAGCCGCAGCCGGTCCGGATCGTCACGTTCCAAGGCGCGGCGCATCCGGAGCTGCGAGACCGCGATCAGCAGGTAGACGAACAGCGCGACGGTCCCGTAGCTCTGGATCAGGAACTTGAAGACGTCGTTCGGCCGCACGTACGCCATCACGACCGACAGGTAGCCGACGACCGTCGCGAGCAGGATCGCGGGCACGGGCACTCCGCGCCGGTTGAGCCGGGTGAACCCGCGCGGCGCGTCGCCGTGCCCGGTGAGCGCGAACAGGATGCGGGACGCGGTGTAGATGCCGGAGTTCAGCGCCGACAGCACGGCGGTGAGGATGACGACGGTCATGATGTCGCCCGCGCCGGGCACGCCCATCGCGTCGAGGGCGCTGGCGTACGGGGCGTCCTGCACGCCCTTGTCGCTCCACGGCTGGATCGCGACGACCAGGAAGACCGACCCGACGTAGAACAGCAGCACCCGCACGATCACCGAGTTGGTGGCGCGGGCGACGGCGCGCGCGGGCTCGCGCGACTCGGCCGCCGCGATCGTCACGATCTCGGCGCCGGTGAAGAACCCGACGCACGGCACGACGCCGGCGAGGATCGCGACGGCCCCCTTCGGCGCGAACCCGCCGTCCGACGACAGGTGCGACAGGTCGAACGGCTCGCCGGGCCACAGCCCCAGCACGAACACCAGCCCGAGCACGATGAACACCACGATCGCCGCGACCTTGATCGAGGCGAACCAGTACTCGAACTCGCCGTACGACCGCACCGAGATCAGGTTGGTCACGGTGAGCAGGAGCATCAGCCCGAGCGCGAGGACCCACAGCGGCGCGCCGGGCACCCAGCCGTGCACGATCTTGGCTCCGGCGACCGCCTCGACCGCGACGACGATCACCCAGAAGTACCAGTAGAGCCAGCCGGTGACGAACCCCGCGAACGGGCCGAGCGCGATCCGCGAGTACTCGTAGAACGCGCCGACGGCGGGCCGCGCCACCGCCATCTCGCCGAGCGCCCGCATGACCAGGATGGCCAGCAGCCCGGCCAGCGCGAACGAGACGATCGCGGCGGGCCCGGTCTGCCCGATCACCACGCCGCTGCCGACGAACAGGCCGGCGCCGATCACGCCGCCGATCGAGATCAGGGTCATGTGCCGCTGTTTGAGGCTGTGCTGGAGGCGGGGTTGCTCGGACTCGGACACGCACACACTCCGTGAGGTTCACCGAAGGAAACCCACGGAAAGTTACCCGCCCGGCGTGCGGGTGTCCCATCCGACCCCCGGGAACCCTCCGTCCCTGGCGGCGCGGCGGCGTGTCGCGGCGTGGCACGTTCCACGCCGCGACGCGCCGCAGCTCAACGAGCCGAGGCCGCCACCGGGGCTGGCGCGGGAGCCGACGCGGGCGCGGACGCGGGGCCAGGCGCCGGGGCGGGCGGCAGGAAGAGGCGGCCCGTGAGCGCGCCTCTCACGGTCTGCGCGCCCGCGACCGCCCAGGCGGCCACGAGGAGCAGGTAGAGCGCGACCGCGACCCCGGTCAGGGCGTCCAGGCCGGTGTGGCGGGACAGCCCCGCGGCGCCGGTGACGCACGTCCCGACGGGGAACGTGTACGCCCACCAGGTCATCGCGAACGGCATCCCGTTCCGCAGCGCCCGCACGTTCGCCATGAGGGCCAGCGCGAGCCAGAACAGCGCGAAGCCCATCACCGGCACGCCGTAGAGGATCGCGAACGCCCGCATCGCCGCGGCGTACTCGGGGGCGACGGACGCCGCGTCCGACAGCGCGTTCACGGCCGTGGTGGACTGGCCGAGCGGCCCGAGCACCAGGAACAGCGTCGGCGTCAGCGTGACCGGCGCCAGCTTGTCGTGGGCCAGCCGCGTCCAGACGCCCGGGAGCAGGACGAGCGTCGCGGCGAGGCTCGCGCCGAACAGCGCGTAGCACCCGTACAGCATGGTCTCGCGCGCCTGGCCCGGCGGCAGGTGCGGGATCAGCGCGGGGCCGAGGGCCGCCGCGACCATGGGCGCGACGACGGGCAGCAGCCATGTCGGGCTCGCGGTGCCCGGCTTCACCTCGTGCCGCGTGATCATCAGGTACGGGATGCCGAAGCCGACGACCACGGCGTAGACGGTCCCGGCCGTCCAGAGGACGGCGTCGATCGCGACGGCGGCCTCGGCGCCGATCACCCCGGGGCCGAGCGCGATCGTCCCGTACCCGACGGCCAGCAGCGCCATCGGCGGGCACCCGTAGAAGACCGCGACGCCCGGCTCGGCGAGCAGGTGCCGGGCCGCCACGTCCCGGTGCCGGACGAGGTGGACGGCGCGCGCGGCGGCGAGCGCGGCGAGCATCGCCAGCGACAGCGCCCAGACGCAGACCGCGAACGCGTGCAGGCCGGGAACCGACACCGGGAGGGCGTTCGCCCCGTTCGCCACGATCGCGGTGCCCATGACCGCCGCGTACCAGTTGGGCCCGAGATGGCGGAAGAGGTCGCCGGGCCGGTCGAGCGCGCCGAGGAGTCCGGGGAACGCGAGCCGTCCCGGGGAGTCCGGCGCCGGTGCCGTGGTGATTCCCATGGGTTCCAGCGTGCGCCCGTCCGGGGGACGTCACTAGAGGTCATGGAGCTATGAGGGCATAAGGTGGGGTTATGACCGTCGCGAGCCGCGTCCCCGACCTCGGGGCCCTGGAGCTGCTGCTCGCCGTCGTCCGGCTGGGCAGCCTCGGCCGGGCGGCGGCCGAGGTCGGGGTCACCCAGCCCGCCGCGAGCGCCCGGATCCGCGCGATGGAACGGCAGGTCGGGGTGGCGCTGCTGGAGCGTTCGCCGCGCGGCTCGCACCCGACCGAGGCGGGCGCGCTCGTCGCCGGATGGGCGCAGCAGGTCCTCGACGCGGCGAAGGCGCTGGACGCGGGGATCGAGGCCCTGCGCGAACGCCGCGACGGGCGGTTGCGGGTGGTGGCGTCGCTCACCGTCGCCGAGTACCTCATGCCCGGGTGGCTGGTCGCGTTGAAGGAGCTGCATCCGGGGATCGCGGTGACGCTCCGTACGGCCAACTCGACGGCGGTCGCCGAGCAGGTGCGCGGCGGCGAGGCCGACGTCGGCTTCGTGGAGGGCGCGCGGACCCCGTCGGGGCTGAGCGGGACGGTCGTCGCGGCCGACCGCCTCGTCGTGGCCGTCGCAGCCCGGCACCGCTGGGCGCGACGCCGCGCGGGCGTGACGGCCGCGGAGCTGGCGGCGACCCCGCTCGTCCTGCGGGAGGAGGGCTCGGGGACGCGCGAGGTCCTCGACCGGGCGCTCGCCTCGTACGGCGGGACGGCCCCGCCGCTGCTCCAGCTCGCCTCGACCACCGCGCTCAAGGCCGCGGCGGTGTCGGGCGCGGGCCCGGTCGTGGTGAGCGAGCTGGCCATCGCCGACGAGATCGCGGCCGGACGGCTCGTCGCCGTCCCGGTGCCGGAGCTGGACCTCAGCCGTCCGCTGCGCGCGGTCTGGCCGGCCGGGCAGCGCCCCGCGGGCCCCGCGCGGGACCTGCTGTCGCTGACCCGCCAGGGCCGCTGACTACTCCGCCGCCGCGGGCTCGGTGGCGAGGACGGCCTGGATCTCCAGCTGGATGGCGATGGTGTCGCCGAGCATCACCTTGTCGCCCTGCAACGGCACGTTGAACTCGATGCCGAAGTCGCGGCGGCTGATCGAGGCGGTGGCGGTGAAGCCGGCGCGGGTGCCGCCCCACGGGTCGGGCGCGACGCCGTGGAACTCGGTCAGCAGCCGGACGGGCCGGGTGACGTCCCCGACGGTCAGGCCGCCGTCCAGGTGGTAGCGCGGGTGGCGGGCGCGGCGGCCGATCGTGGCGGGCTCCACGCCCGTCCCCTCGAACGTCATGAGCGGGTGGTTCTCGACGTCCAGGAAGTCGGCCGACCGCACGT
Source organism: Actinomadura sp. J1-007 (assembly GCF_009793335.1). GTDB lineage: Bacteria > Actinomycetota > Actinomycetes > Streptosporangiales > Streptosporangiaceae > Spirillospora > Spirillospora yumaensis. Next base: position 908,051 of record NZ_WING01000003.1, read on the forward strand.
GCGCGTCGCGCTCGGCGCTGCGGGTGTCGATGGACGCGAGCCTGATCTCGGCCCGCGCGGTGGAGGCCAGCGGGTCCTCGCCGATCAGGATCTCGCCGCCGAAGTCGGTGAACGACCCGCGCACCGTCGTCATCAGGTGCCGGATCGTGAAGGTGATCTCGGAATGGACCGGATCGACGGTCCACCGGCCCGCGACCAGACCCGGCACCGCTGCCCGCTGACTCACAATCCCCCAGATATCTACAATCCACTCAGAGGCAGAGAATGTACCGCACAACACCACATCCCGCAGCGTGATCATCCGGTCACAAGATCACGAGAACCGCCACGTCAGGCCGCCGCCCGCGCGCACCGCGCCCACCGTCCCCGCCTCTCCGGCACCGGCCATCGAGTCTTGGCACCCGCCCGCGTCGGGAATGATCCGTACATGATCGGAGAACACGTTCTGGCCGGATACGCGCACGACGCCGGAGGGCGCGAAGCGCTCGACCTCGCCCGCGCCATCGTGGCGCTCACCGGGGGCCGGCTGACCGTCGCCCACGTCCATCCGCCCGACCGCCCGGCCGCCGCCGGGGAGGCCCGCACCCTCCTCGACCAGGCCGCCGCCCACCTGGACGACCAGCCCGCCGAGTACGTCGCCCACGAGGGACGCAGCGTCGGCCGCGGCCTCACCACCCTCGCCAGCCGCATCGGCGCCGACCTGATCGCCGTCGGCTCCCCCGAGGGCGGCGCGCGCGGCCGCATCAGCGTCGGCGCGACCGCCGACCACCTGCTGCACTCCGCGACCGAGGCGGTCATGCTCGCCCCGTTCGGCTACACCCCTCCCCCGGGCCTGCACCGCATCACCGTGATGTACGTGCGGCGCCCCCAGGCGGACGAGGCCGTGCTCCACGCGGCCGAGGCCGCGGAGAAGCTCGGCGTCCCGCTGCGCCTGGTCACCCTCGCGCTGGGCGACGCCCCAAGGGGCCCCTCTACGACGACCTCGCGCTGGCGATCCGCCTCGCCTCCGACGCGGCGAAGCTGCCCCCGAGGCCCTCACCGCCGAACTCGCCGAAGGCGACGACGTCGCCGACGCCCTCGGCGCGATCGACTGGCCCGAGGGCGAACTGCTCGTCTGCGCGAGCAGCGAGGACGCGGGCGTCCACCGCGTCTTCCTGGGCGAGGTCGCGCTCAAGGTCCTGCGCGCCGCCCCCTGCCCGGTGACCGTCCTCCCGAGGGGCTACTACTGACTAGTCCGAATCGGCCGCTTCCTCCGGAACGGCTTGCCCACCGCTCTTTACCTCGGCTACATTCCGTCGATACCGGAACGTGACCTTGAACGAACGGTGGCAGATGGACCCGATCGGCAAGAAGCTGCTCGACGTCGCCAAGGCCCAGCTCGGCTACACCGAGAAGGGCGACGGCTACACCAAGTTCGGCGACTGGTACGCCAAGAACGTGGACGGCGACCACGACAGCTACTTCAAGACCGCGCCCTGGTGCGACATGTTCCTTGCCTGGGCGGCCGACAAGGCCGGCGTCACCGACCAGGCGGGCCAGTTCGCGTCCACCGTCGAGCACGCCAAGTGGTTCAAGAAGAACGACGCCTGGGGCACCGAGCCCGAGCCCGGCGCGTTCGTCTTCTACGACTGGAACGGCTCGGACGACATCGACCAGATCGACCACGTCGGCATCGTCGAGAAGGTCGACGGCCACACGATCCACACGATCGAGGGCAACGCCGACGGCTACCAGCTCACGCGCAAGACGCGCGACCTGGACTCCGTGGTCGGCTTCGGCTACCCCGCCAAGATCACCGTCACCAAGTACGCCCCCAAGCACGCCGCGCCGCCGCCGAAGGTCGAGCACCTCACCGGCGACTCCGCCGCGCGCACCCACGAGCAGGAACCCGCCAAGGACAACCACCTCCCCGCCCAGGAGGCCGTCCTCGGCGGCATCCTCGCGTTCGTCCTGTGCGGCACCGTCGCCCTCGCCGCCGGCCGCGCCGCCGCGGCCCGCACGCCCACCACGCCGCCCATCCGCGTGCGCAAGCGCGGCAAGCACCACCGCCCCTCCACCCCCGTCGCGCTCCCCGCCGACGTCACCCCCGCCGACCTCGACCACGCCGAGTCGGCGACCACGGTCATGCCCGCCCTGTCGCTCGCCGCCGCCCACGAGGCGGAGGACCGCGAGTTCTGGGGCCGCATCGCCCACCTGCGCGAAGACGAGGAACTCGCCTTCTGGAACTCCCTCCACGCGGAGACCACGACGGAGTACGCAACCACTCCGGGATTCCGCTAGAGTTGTCGTGCGCGCCGGGGGAAAACCCCGGAGCCCACGCGGACGTGGCTCAGTTGGTAGAGCATCACCTTGCCAAGGTGAGGGTCGCGGGTTCGAATCCCGTCGTCCGCTCTGAGAGGTCCCGGAGACCTCGCTCTGGTGGAGTGGCCGAGAGGCGAGGCAACGGCCTGCAAAGCCGTGTACACGGGTTCAAATCCCGTCTCCACCTCGACGGGCGATTAGCTCAGTGGGAGAGCGCTACCTTGACACGGTAGAGGCCACTGGTTCAATCCCAGTATCGCCCACCACCTTTCCCTCCACTTTCAAGGCCCTGCCCGAGATGCTCAGGCAGGGCCTTTCGCGATCCCGGAGAGCCGAAGCCACCCGCCGCGTCCGCGACGGTGTCGCCGGGGTGTGCTCCGGCCGAGGTGCGCTCCGGGGGCGGCGCTTTACCTGGCGGGTCATCGTGTGGAGCGTGCGGCCGGTGCCAGGATCGGCGGTGCACCGAAACGAGCGACCGGAGGACGCCATGACCGCCTATGTGATCGCCCACTTGCAGGACGCCGCGCCGCACCCGGAGATCGCGGAGTACATCGAGCGTCTGCCCGGGACGTTCGCGGCGTACGGCGGGCGCTACCTCGTTCACGGGACGCGGCACGAGGTGAAGGAGGGCGGGTGGCCAGGGCACGTCGTGATGATCGGGTTTCCCGGGATCGCGGAGGCGCGGGCCTGGTGGGACTCGCCGGAGTACCGGGAGATCGCGCCGTTGCGTTCGCGGCACATCGAGGGCGACATCATCCTGGTCGAGGGCGTTCCCGAGGGGTACGCCCCGACGGCCGCCGTCGGGGCGATACGCGGCGCCCTCCCCGCCGGGTAGACGAGGTCAGGTCTCGTCGGGGATCCAGGAGCCGTGGATGCCCGCGGTGACCCGGCGGGGCAGGTGGACGGCGGCGACGCGGCCGAGGTCGGCGGCGTTCAGGACGAGGAGTCGCGAGGCGTCCTGCTTGAGGTCGGAGACCACCGTGAGCAGGTAGCCGTCGTCCTCGCCGGCGGAGCCGGCGGCCGGGACGAACACGGCCTCGCTGGGCAGGCGGGCGTCACCGACCTCGCGGACGCGGCGGCCGCCGGTCGCGCGGTCGTACTTGACGACGCCGTAGCCGCCGAAGCCGTTCTCGTCGGGGAACGACACGGCGTACTGGTAGCGGTGCTCGGCGCCGAGGAACGCGTCGTTGACAGTGGGGAACTCGACCGCGAGGTCGTCGACGGTCCGTTCGTCCACGGTCCCGGCGGCCGGGTCGATCACCCAGCGGCGGGTGCGGGAGCGGCTGACGGGCTCGGAGCCGCGGCCGGGGGCGCCGACCCACCAGTTCCACGAGAGCCGGAAGCCCTCGCGGTCGACGGTCGGGCCCTCCACGACGATGCGGCCCGCGCGTCCTCGTAGGCGTTGGCGGCGTGCAGCATGTTGCCGGGCTCGACGGGGAACCAGCGGATGAGGTCGGCGCGGCCGCGGGGCATGACGCCGATGCGGGCCGGCTGCTCGTCGTCCCAGCCGTACGGGATCCCGGAGTGCTCGCCCGGGGCGAACGTGACGGTGCCCTCGACGAACACGACGTGGCGCGCGGTGATGGCGAAGTCGTGCTTGAGGGAGGCGGTGGCTCCGGGGATCTCCGCGCTGTGGGTGATCTCGCCCCCGGCGTCGGCGACGTAGTAGATCAGGTACGGCGGGAACGGCGAGGAGCCGAAGAAGTGCAGGTCGCCGGTGACCGGGTCGGCCTTGGGGTGCGCGGTCATCGCGCTGCGCAGCTTGCCGCGGAAGTCGTAGGCGCCGACGGTGTCGAGGTCCCGGGTGAGCTCGAACGGGAAGTTGGCCTCGCACAGGGCGAGGAGGCGGCCGGCGTGCTCGATGACATGCGTGCCGGCCGTGCTGGCGGTGAGGTCCGGGCCCCGTTCGGTCATGTAGGGCGCGCCGTCGAGGGCGGGGGTACGGACCCAGCGGTTGCGGTACCACTCGGCGCGCCCGTCGCGCAGGCGGATGCCGTGGACCATGCCGCTGCCCTTGAACCAGTGGGCGGGGGTGACGCCGGGCTTGGGGTTGTGTCCGTTGCGGACGAGCCGGCCGTTCAGCTCCGGCGGCAGGGCGCCCTCGACGGTGAGTCCGGACGCGGTGATCTCGTCGGCGACGGGTTCGTAGTGGCCGATCAGGTAGGGCTTGGCGGTCATGGCGGAGTTCTCGTTTCTCGGTGCGTGGGGTGACGAGTGCGCTGAGGGGCTCGGTGCGGGGCGCTACGGGGTCAGGACGACCTTCCCGGCGACGGTGCCGGACTCGGCCAGCCGCAGGGCGTCGGCGGCGCGGGTGAGCGGGAGCCGCGCGGCGATCCGGACGCTGATGTCGCCGCGCTGGAGGGCGGTGAAGACCTCGGTGAGGTCGGCGCGCAGCCGGGCCCGGAACCGGTCCTTCGACAGGGCCCGTCCGGCCCAGGCGTTGAAGAAGTAGGCGCGGCGCCGGTTGGGCAGGGCGTTCCACAGCCAGACCCGGGCGAGGAGCTTGAGGACGGGCCACTGCTTGGAGCCCTCGTCGTCGCGGGTGGAGGCCGTGCCGTACGACACGAGCGTGCCGCCGGGGGCGAGCAGGCGCCAGGAGTCGACGATGCCGGGGCCGCCGACGTGGTCGAAGACGGCGTCCACGCCGCCGGGCGCGAGCTCCCGGACGCGTGCGGCGACGTCGCCGGCGCGGTAGTCGACCGGGACGACGCCCTGGTCCCGCAGGGTGTCGTGGTGGCGCGCCGAGGCGGTGCCGATGACCTTCACGCCGGCGGCGCGGGCGAGCTGGACGAGGACGGAGCCGACGCCGCCGTTGGCGCCGTGCACCAGGATCGTCTGCCCGTTGCGGACGCGGGCCTTGCGGTGCAGCATCTGCCACGCGGTGATGCCGTTGACGACGAGGGTCTCGGCCTCCGCCGCGCCGATCCCGGCGGGGACCGGCACCGCGTCCGCGGCGTCGAGGAGCACGTGGCTCGCCCAGCCGCCGATCTTGGTCAGCGCCGCGACCCGTTCGCCGACCAGGCCGGGCCCGACGCCCTCGCCGGCGGCCAGCACCGTGCCGACGACGTCGTAGCCGGGCACGAACGGGAACGCCGGCTGGTCGTAGTAGCGGCCGCGGCGCATCTGCTGCTCGGCGAACGAGACGCCGGTCGCCTCCATCCGGATCACGACCTGGCCCGGGCCCGGGGCGGGGACGTCTCCGCGCCGGATCTCCAGCCCTTCCGGCTCGACCTTGCCCGGCAGGACGACCTCGACGAGTTCTTCGGTGTTCATGGTGACCTCCACCGCCCCGGACGGGCAGGTTAGTTGCTGTCGCGTTCGTTATAAGTTGTAACACCTAGGACATGGGAGTGTCAATAACGTTCGCTATAGCCTCTAACGGGCCGCGCCTTCGCGGGGTGGAGGTGGGGAGAGTGGCAGGTCAGCGGGGGGTTCGGCCGGGCCTGGAGGCGGCGGGCCTTGGCCGGGCCTGGCGCGGGCTGGGGGCGCGGGCTGGGGCGCGGGTCAGCTCTCGACGGCCAGGCGGACGCCGATGCCGATGAAGATGCCGCCGGTGGCGGTGTCGATGCGGCGGCGGGCGGCCTTCCGGCGGCGCAGCCATCCGCCGATCCGGCCCGCCAGCACGCCCACCAGGCCGTCCACGATGAACTCCGCCACGACCAGGACGGCGCCCAGGATCGCGAACTGGAGCCACACGTGGCCCAGCCGCGGATCGATGAACTGGGGCAGGAACGCGATGGTGAAGGTGACCATCTTGGGGTTCAGCAGGTTGGTCAGCAGGCCGTTGAGGTACGCCCGGCGCCCGGGCATCCCGCCCGTCTGCTCGTCCAGCTCGTCCTGGACGCCCTTGCGGTGGCGGATCATCTGGACGCCCAGGTAGATCAGGTACGCGGCGCCGACGATCCGCACCACGGCGAACGCGGTCGGCACCGCCGCGAACAGCGCGGCCAGCCCCGCCGCCGCCACCGCGACGTGGACGACCTCGCTGGTGGCGACGCCCGCCGTGGCGAGCAGCCCGGCCCGCGGCCCGCCGCGCATGCCGCAGCCCAGGATGAACAGCATGTCGGGGCCGGGAGTGATCATCGCGACGATCGTCGTCACGGTGAAGGCAACGAGCAGGTGCTGATCGATCGGCATACCACGATCCTCGCACAACGGACGGATCAGCACAGGTCGCCCGGACTCCCGCGCGATTCCCCGAACGCGCCCGCGTCCCTGGGGTGCCCGCAGCGGCCGGGCACGAAGAGGTCCGGTCAGCTCGCCGTCGGGTCGCGGAAGGGCTTGTGTCATTCAGTATTTGCCGACGGATCTCGTCTTGGACGGTTTTCCGGTCGGATTCAACACGTCGCCGAGCGGGCGTTCAGAATGTTCGCATTGGATGAGCATTTTCGATGGCCGCTGTCATCCGCCGGCCGTGGGTGCTGCGCCTGTGTAGCCGATGAGGTGCTCGCAGGGCGACGTCCCGCGTGCGAAACCCGTCCCTCCGCCTTGTCAGTCGGCTGATAAAAGAGCCCTTCCTCCTGCGGGTTGTCCGGGGTTTTCTCGTTGACCGGCAACGGACATGGGCGATCATTGTCACGGTCCCATAAACAAAAGCAAGATTGATAACTGAAAAAGGCTTTTAACCAAGGAGGCCAGGTGACCGTTCTTCCATGGCACCGAGGGAGGCGGCGGGCGCTGCTCGCCGCTTCCCTGGCGGCGGCCCTGCCGCTCTCGCTGACCGGCGCGCTTCCGGCCGGGGCGGGTGCGGGCGCGTCCGCCGCGCCGAGACCGGGCCCGCCCGGCGAGGCCGTACGGGTGTCCCTGATCACGGGTGACTCGTTCGTCTTCGACAGGTCCCGGGGCTCGGTCCTGCTGGAGAAGGGCAGGAAAGGGATCAGGTACCGCCTCACCCAGAACGGCGACGACTGGTACGCTGTACCGAGCGACGCCCAGCCGCTGATCGGCGCGAAGGCCGTCGACCGGGAGCTGTTCAACCTCACCCGGCTGGTGCGGGACGGGCTTGCCGACGAGAGGAAGCCGCTGCCGGTCATCGTCGGGTACGGCGAGAAGAAGTCGCGGCTTTCGGCGAGCACGCTGAAGTCCCGGGCGCAGGGACTCCCGGGAAGCGGCTCCAAGCGGGTCCTCGACCCGATCGACGCGGTCGCCCTCAAGGTGGACCGCAAGAAGAAGGGGGCCCTCTGGGCGGCCCTGGCGCCGGGCGAGTCCACCGGAAAACCCAGGCTGAAATCCGATGCGCGGCGGCTGATGCTGGACGTCCGCGTACGGGCGACCCTCGACAAGAGCGTCCCGCAGATCGGCGCTCCGCAGGCGTGGCAGGCCGGTTACACGGGCACCGGGGTGAAGGTCGCCGTGCTGGACACCGGCATCAACAGCCATCCCGACCTCAGCGGCGTCCTACTGACGGGCAAGAGCTTCGTGCCGTCCGAGCCGTCCGTCCTCGACGGGAACGGCCACGGCACGCACGTCGCCGCGACCATCGCCAGCCGCGGCGTCGGGAGCACCCCGGCCCGCAAGGGGGTGGCGCCCGGGACCAAGCTCGTCGTGGGCAAGGTGCTGGGCGGCGACGGCTACGGGCAGTTGTCGGAGATCGTCGAGGGCATGACGTGGGCGGCCGACACCCAGGACGCCGACGTGGTCAGCATGAGCCTCGGGGTGGCCCCGCAGGACGGCACGGAGCTGATGGACCAGGCGGTCGACAGCCTGTCCCAGTCCACCGGCGCGCTGTTCGTCGTGGCCGCCGGGAACGACGGCGGCGCGGCCCGGACGATCAACTCGCCGGGAACGGCCGCCTCCGCGCTCACGGTCGGGGCCGTGGACGGCGACGACCAGCTCGCCTCGTTCTCCTCCCGCGGGCCCCTGCTCCCCGACGGCGCGGTCAAGCCCGACATCACCGCGCCCGGCGTGAACATCGTCGCCGCGCGGGCGCCGGGCACCTCGGAGGGCACTCCGGTCGACGACCGGTACACCTCGATGAGCGGCACCTCGATGGCCACCCCGCACGTCGCCGGGGTCGCCGCGCTCCTCAAGCAGAAGCACCCCTCCTGGAGCGGGGCGCAGCTCAAGGCCGCCATCATCGGCTCGGCGAAGGACGTCGGCCGCACCTCGTACGAGACCGGCGCGGGACGGGTCCAGGCGGACAAGGCCATCGACCAGACCGTGACCGCGAGCCCGGCGACCCTCAGCTTCGACCGGCAGGACGACACCGCGCAGCAGGCCACCAAGGCCATCACCTACACCAACACCGGGAGCGCCCCGGTGACCCTCGCTCTGGCCGCCGCGGTGAACGGGCCGTCCGGGCAGCCGCTGCCCTCCGGGAGCGTGCAGCTCTCGGCGACGAGCCTGACGATCGCCGCCGGGCAGACCGGGCAGGTGAACCTGACGCTCTCCACCGCCGCCGGCGCGAAGGGCCTCTACACCGGGCACGTCACCGCGACGGCCGGGAACCAGGCCGTCCGCACGGCCGTGGGGCTGGAGAAGTCCAAACCCATCCGGACGGTCGCGTTCCACGTGGTCGGACGGGACGGCGCGCCGCTCACCGGTGACCGCACGCTCACCGTCGCCTCCAACGACGACGCCTCCCAGACGCCGGCCGAGTACACGATCCGCGGTGGCGGCACGCTGAACCTCCCCGAGGGCTCGTACACGTTCGCCCTGGAGGGCGACACCACCGACGATCCCGAGAGGCTCGGCTTCGACCCCGAGCAGATCATGGCAGTCATGCCGCAGTACCAGGTGCAGGGCGACGCGGACGTGACGTTCGACGTGCGGCAGATGAAACCGGTCGCCGTCGGCACTCCGGCCGCCAGCCTCCAGGTCGCCGCGACCCCGGCGTGGCGGCGCGCGGCGCCCGGACTCCCGCTGCGCGGCGGGGCGCAGCTCATCTCGGACCCGACCACGATGTACGTGCTGCCGACCGCGCAGCCCGTCACCCTGGGCACGTTCTCGTTCGGCCTGCGAAGCCAGCGGATCGCGTACCAGGTGGGCATCACCGCGGGCCAGACCAGCGTCCAGGGCCGCTACGTGGAACCCGACCGCGAAGGCGCGTACGGCGGCGACGCCCCGCTGAAGATGTTCGCCAACGGCAACCAGAACGTCCCGATGGTGTACGGCGGCAGCGGGAGCGCCGCCGACCTCGCCGGGGTGCAGGTGAGCGGGAAGCTCGTCCTGGTCCGGCGGCCGACCAACGACTACGACGCCGCGGTGGACCTGGCCCAGCGGCTCGCCGACGCCGGGGCGCTCGGCGTCGTGGTCGCCGAGTCCCGCGACGGCTACCAGACGGGCCAGACCGGGCTGTACGGCGGAGAGAAGCTGCCCGTCGTGGGCGTCACGCGCGAGCAGGGCCTGGCGCTCCAGCAGGCGATCGGCTCCCAGCCCGCGCAGGTGGCGCTGAGCTCCACCCGCAGATCACCATGGGTCTACAACCCGGCGAAGTTCTGGAAGCAGGAGATCCCGGCCAACCCGGCGATCACGATGACCGCGGGCTCCATGGCGGTCGTCAACACGACCTACCCCGCCCACGAGGACGAGTACTACCTGGTGGCCAACGCCGTGTGGCCCAAGGACGAGCCGCACGGCATCTACATCTCCTCGATGGCGTTCTGGGGACCCGTCCAGCGGCTGGAGGCGTACCCGGTGGACGCCGGCCTGCGCTGGCAGCGGACGGTGATCCCGACCAAGGCCATGGCGAGCTTCGGCGCGGTCACCTGGTCGCGCTGGGACGTGTTCGCCGCGACGGGCAGCCGCACCGAGGTGCGCGGACGGCTGCCGCTGCGCCTCGGCCAGCTCGCCCGGACCGAGCAGCCCGGCACGACGCCGCTGCTCGGGGGCGGCGCGGCGACACGTTCTACCCGATCCCCCACCTGATCAGCGGGGACGGCCACCACGAGTACGGCCACCACGCGTGGGGGCTCGAACCGCACGGCGCCGGGGTGTTCCTGCCTGACGGCACCAAGGTCGTCAGCACCCTCACCCGGGACGGCACGCCCGTGCAGCCGCGCACCGACGGGACCATGACCGTCTACGACCTGCCGCAGGGCCGGTCGCGGTACGAATGGCGGCTGGTCCACACCCCGGAGATCGCGATCCTCCCCGGCTACAAGACCGACACCACCTGGGCGTTCGACTCCGAACGGCCGGGATCGAGCACCGCCCCGGCCGGTTACGTCTGCGGCAGGACCGGCGGCAGCGGCAGCGGCGACTGCGCGGCCACGCCGCTGCTCCTGCTCGACTACGGCATCCCGCTCGGCCAGGACTACCGGGCGGCGCCCGGTCCGCTCGCCATCACGGTCGGCGGCTACCACCAGCCCGGGGCGGACGACCCGGACCTCGACGGCGTCCAGGCATCCGTCTCGTACGACAACGGGACCACCTGGCAGCCGATCACCACCGAAAGGAAGGACGACCGGACGTTCACCGCGGCCCTGACGGTGCCGCAGGCCGACGAGAACCACCAGAACGTGTCGCTGCGCTTCCAGGCGCGGGACGCCGACGGCAACACCGTGTCCCAGACGTTCCACCAGATGTTCAAGATCCGCTCCTAGCGCGACCGCACGACCGCGCGCCCGGCCACCGGTCCGTTCCGGTGGCCGGGCGCCGGGCGGCCGGGCGGCCGGTCGCGGGGTCAGCGGTGGCCCAGCACGTTGACCACCCGGCCGTTGGGGTCGCGGACGAAGAACCGGCGCACTCCCCACTCCTCGTCCTGCAAGGGATGGACGATCTCCGCGCCGCTCTCGCGCACGACCGCGTACACGGCGTCCACGTCGTCCACCTCCACGCTCACGTCGGGGGTGACCGGCGCGGTCCGGTCGGCGGTGATGAAGCTGACCTGCGCGGTCGGGTTGGACGGGGAGGCGAGCGTCGTGATCCAGCCGAGGCTCATGACCTCCTCGAAGCCCAGCAGCCCGTAGAACTCCCGGCTCTCTCGCACGGCCTCGGTCTGGACGTTGGGCATGACACGGCGAACGGTCATCGACGGCTCCAAGCGGTAATGAAATGATCACGAGGATCGGGCGAGTACGCACGCCATCGTCGTTCCCAGCGGCGACCACGTCTTGTAAGGATGGGAACTCTGGCGTGAAACTTGCACAGAAACTACCGGCAGGCAGGCGCAGCGTCTAACCTTGAGCGATGAAGCCGCTACGGTCCGCGCGCAGGCGGGGCCAGGACTGGTGGTGGACCCTGCTGGCGCGCTGGTTCCACCTGCGTGACGGCCGCTACCACCAGCACCTCCGCCCTCATCACCGCGCCGGCCGGCAGCTCGGCCGCCATCGCGGACCACCCTGAGGCCGCGGCCCGCGCGCCGGGCGCGTTCGACGCGCCGCCGATCAGAGTTGGCATTCCCTTGGCGGTTCACCGACCCGCCGTTGCCGCCGGATGATGCGGCGCAGCGCGGCCGTTCCCGTGTTCAGGCCGCTCACCAGGGGTGACGGGAGTGGAACGGCAGATAGCTCACATACAGTTGACGCGTGAGCAACGCGGCAGGCGCTGGGGAGGATGCCACCCGGAGGCTTGAGAACATCCAGGCGGTCACCGACGAGGCGTTCGCGCACATGGACGTCGACGAGTTCCTGGACACCCTGCTCGAACGCGTCCGCGACATCCTGGGCGTGGACACCGCCGCGGTGCTGATCCTGGACCGCAAGGCGCAGCTGCTGAGGGCGACGGCCGCCAAGGGGATCGAGGAAGAGGTCAGCCAGGCGGTGCACGTCCCGGTCGGCCGGGGCTTCGCCGGGCGGGTCGCCGCCGAGCGGCGTCCGGTCTACATCGACGACGTCACGCACGCCGACGTGTTCAACCCCCTGCTGGTGCGGCGCGGCCTGCGCTCGCTGCTCGGCGTCCCGCTGATCGGCGGTGGCTCACTGGTGGGCGTCCTGCACGTGGGGACGCTGGCCACGCGCCGGTTCACCGGCGAGGAGACCGAGTTCCTCCAGCTCGCGGCCGGACGCGCCGCGCTGGCGGTGCAGTCCCTGCTCAGCCGGGCGGAACGCGCCGGAGCCCTCCAGTTGCAGCGCAGCCTGATACCTGCCGCGCTCCCGCCCGTTCCGGGTGCCGAGCTGGCCGCGCGCTACCGTCCCGGCAAGGCGGACGTCGGCGGCGACTGGTACGACGTGTTCACGCTCCCGTCCGGGGAGGTCGGCCTGGTGATGGGCGACGTGGCCGGGCACGGACTCGGCTCCGCCGTCGTGATGGGCCGGATGCGCAGCGCGCTGCGGGCCTACGCGCTGGAGACCATCGACCCGGCCGAGGTGCTGGACAAGCTCAACCGGAAGATGCAGCACTTCGAGCCCGACGCGACGGCGACCGTCCTCTACGCGGTGTGCGCCCCAAGCCTGGAGGAGGTCCGGATCTCCTCGGCCGGACACTTCCCGCCGATCCTCGCCGAGCCCGGACGCCCGGCGTGCATGGTCGACATGAAGTCCGACGTGCTGATCGGCCTGGGCGAGGACATCCCGCGCCAGTCCACGGCCGTGCCGCTGGCCCCGGGCGCCCTGCTGTGCTTCTACACCGACGGGCTGGTGGAACGGCGCGACAGGTCGCTCGGCGGCGAGCTCGACCGGCTGTGCGAAGCGGTGTACGCCGGTCCGCCCGAAGAGGTGAGCGCCGCGATCATGTCGGAGCTGGTCGGCCGCCGTCCCCCGACCGACGACACCGCCCTGCTGCTGTTCCGACGGCAGCCCTCGTAACGGCGCGGCGGGCGGTCTCGCGTCGCTACTTGAGGACGGGGTGGTTGGCGCGGAACACGTTCCGCGGGTCGCGGGAGCGCTTCAGCTCGCGCAACCGGGCGAGGGTCGGCTCGGGGAAGGCGTCGGCGGCGGTCTCCTCGGGCGTCAGCAGTGTGTACGGCTTGGTCCCCGCGACGACGGCGCCGAACCGTTCGGCGATCCGGGCCTGCGCGGTACGGGACTCGCGCGCGAGGTCCGGCTTCGATCCGACGCCGAGCATCTGGAGCAGGTACGGCTCGGCCAGCGCACCGCTCGCGCCGGAGCCCGGCTCGGCCAGCGCGCCGCCCAGGTGCCGGATCTGGATGGTGATCAGCGGGTCGATCGGCTCGGTCGCGAGCCCGTCGTCCAGGCCGGTCAGCAGCTCCGCCCGCGGCAGCGCGGCACGCGGGGTGGTCGGCTCGTCGGTGATCGAGCCCAGCTCGGCGACCGGCACGGGGCCGCGGGAGTCGCTGATCGCGCCGCCGACGCCGTCGACGCGGCGCACCAGGTCGGCCCCTTCGCGCGGGTCGCCGAGGTAGGCCAGGTCGAGCGCCACCATGGGCGGGGCGCCGGGGAACGCGAACCGGTTGAACCAGACGGTCAGCTCGCGCGGCGCGCCGTCGGTGATCTCCCGGAAGACCTCGAACACCGCGGCGCCGCGGTCGCCCGGCCAGACCACGCGCCCGCCGTACAGGGACGGCGCCGGACGCAGCTCGAACTCCAGTGACGTCACCAGCGCGAAGTCGCCTCCGCCGCCCTTCAGCCCCCAGAACAGCTCGGGATCGGACGACTCGTCCACTCGGTGCCGTTCGCCGTCGGCGTCGACGATGTCGAGGGCGCGCAGGCTGTCGGAGGCCCAGCCGTACTTGCGGCCGAACCAGGAGAGCCCGCCGCCCAGCGTGTACCCGGCCACGCTCACCGCCGGGGAGCTGCCCGCCAGCCCGGTCAGGCCGTAGGGCCCGGTCTCCGCCAGCACCCGGCCCCAGCTCACCCCCGCGCCGACGCGGGCGAGCCGCTCCCGCTCCTGGACGCGCACGCCGTCCAGGCGGCCGGTGCGCAGCAGGATCACGCCGTCCACGTCGCCCGAGGCGTCGTGGCCGCTGGCCTGCGCCGCCACCGCCAGGCCCGAACGGCGCGCGTAGCGGACCAGCGCGGCCGCGTCCTCGGCGTCCTCGGCCTCCACCACGGCCGCGACCGGCTGCTCGACCGCCAGGTTCCAGGCCCGGCGCGCCGCGTCGAACCCGTCGTCGCCGCGCTCCAGCACCCGGCCCCTGACCGCGTCTCGCAGATCACCGCTCGTCATCTCGGTCCCCCGTCCACGGGCAGTTGGCCCTGATCACCATGTTGCTAGGATGCTAGCATCCGTTCCCGCCGCCGCCGAGGAACTCGCGGGTGAGCTTGACGATGTCGTCGGGCCGGACGAACCAGTCCATGTGCCCGTCGCCGTCCAGCTCCACCAGGCGCGAGCCCGCGATGCCCGCGTGCAGCAGCCGGGACTGCCCGACCGGGGCCATCTGGTCGCCGCCGAGTCCGATGACCAGGGTCGGAGCCTGGATCCGCGGCAGCAGTCCGCGGATGTCGATCCTGGCCGCGAGGTCGATCTGGCGGGCCACCCCGGGCGGCCACTCGTCCTCCAGCGACCGGGCCAGGCCGTCGTGGCCGAACCCGTCCACGACCTCGGGGCTGAACCCCTGGAGCGTGGCGAACCGCTTGAACAGGCCGAAGTCGGCGGCGGCCAGGTCGCGCCAGAGCTCGAAGTTGAACCGGGCCCGCGGGCCGCTCATGTCGGCGATGGCGCCCACGAGGACGAGCCTGCGCACGAGCTCGGGCCGGGTGGCGGCGGTCGCCGCCGCGACGGCCCCGCCCATGGAGAAGCCGAACAGGTCCACCGGGCCGTCCGCGGCGGCGCGGGCGGCCGCGGCGACCTGTCCGGCGAGCAGGTCGACGGTCAGCTCACCGCCGCCGTCGGTGGTCCTGCCGCTGCCGCTGAGGTTGGGGCGCACGACGGTGCGGTCGTCGCCGAAGCGGTGCACGACATGGCCGAACGCCTTGTCGGCGTCGCCGCCGACTCCGTGCACGAGCACCAGGCCGGGGCCGTGTCCGTCGGCCTCGTAGTGGACGGAGCCGTCGGTGGTGGGGACGACAGGCATGGGGGACCTCCGCAGAAGCTTGTTCTCGCCAGGCCCGTCTGACCTGGCAAGAGCAAGCTTGGAAGGCGGGAGGCCCGGCAGCCAGCCCCCGGTCTTGCGTACTCAGCGGTTGAGCAGGCTCGCTCAGGTCAGCTCGGCGCTGGCCTTGCGGTCGGTGGTCGACGCGAGATACCGCAGCGCGGCCTCTGAACGGGAGCCCGGTTCGGCGACGAGGAGTTCCAGCTCGCTCAGGTCGGGGTCCCCCGGGAGGAGCATCGTCTCGCCGAAGAGTTCGAGCTCGCCGGCCACCGGGTGCACGAACCGGTAGTCGCGGTGGCTCCACGTGGCCACGTCGTGCTCGTCCCACAGCCGCCGGAACTCCTCGCTGGCGTCCCGCATGGCGCGGACGTGCGCCGTCAGCCGAGGGTCTTCGGGGTTGCGCGCCAGGAGCACCCGCAGGTACGCGACATGCTCGCCGGCGAACCGCTGCCAGTCCGCGCCGAGCATGAGCCTGTACTCCTCATTGAGGAAGACCTGATGCGACCAGGTGCGCCGCTCGGGCGGAAAGGCCGCGAGATCGACCAGCGCCGCGGCCGCCCGGTTCCAGGCGACGATGTCGGTGTGGTGCCCGAGGACGAACACCGGGTTGTGCTCCATAGAGTCCAGCACGCGTTGCAGGCCCTCCCGGACGCGCACGCGCGGGGCCTCGTGCCGGGCCTGCGGCGGGTGCGCGAGGCGGTGCAGGTAGGCCCGTTCGTCCTCGTTCAGCCGCAGCGTCCGCGCGATCGCGTCGATCACCTTCGGGGAGACGTTGTCGCTGTTGCCCTGCTCCAGCCGCGTGTAGTGGGCGACGCTCACGCCCGCGAGGAGCGCGAGCTCCTCCCGGCGCAGCCCCCGCACCCGCCGCTGCCCGCCGTGGCTCGCCAGCCCCACCTCCTCGGGCGTGAGCCGGGCGCGCCGCGACTTCAGGAACTCGCTGAGCTCGCTACGAACGTCCACGGCCAGCGAGGATATCGGCGAGACGGGACGCGGCGGCCGGACGGGCCCCGGGCCGCGGCGGCACGCACGCCGGGGTCAGTCGGCGGGGGCGGCGGTGAGGTAGCGGGTGAGCATGGCGACGAGCTCGTTCTCGAACCGGGTGACGTCGATCGGGTCGGGCGCCGCGATGAGCTGGTGCACGACCAGCTCGACGGTGGCGACGACGAGCCGGGCCGCGGTCTCCATGTCGCCGACGCGGACCTCGGGGTGGCGCTCGAACAGGTCGCGCACGTAGGCGACGCGCGTCCGCTGCTCCTCGGCGACCCTGTCCAGCAGCCGCAGGGAACGGGGCGCCTGCTCGATCATGACGCGGAGCAGTCGCGGGTCGTCGTGGTGGTTCTCGATCACGGTCCTCACGAGCGCCCGCAGGACGTCTTCGAGGGGACCGGACGGCTCGTCGGCCTTCTGGCGGTCGAACGCGACCATCCCGGCGTCGATGTGCCGGATCAGCAGCTCGGCGAGGATCGCGTCCTTGTTCGGAAAGTACTGATACAGCGAGCCGATCGAGATCCCCGCCCGCTCGGCGATCCGGTTGGTGGTGCCCGCGGCGTAGCCGTGGTCGCCGAAAACGTGAGCAGCCGCCGTGAGGATGCGCTGCCGGGTGAGCTCGGCCCGGACCTGCCTGGGCTGTTTACGCGGGCGAATCCGGCGGTCGTCCGACGTCATCGCACCTCCTTTGCGGCGCCTCGAAAGCGAGTAGCGCGATTCGCGAGTAATTGCTCATAATAGTGCCACGACCTGCACTGATGCGGTCAACGGGGTGCCGTGCCGACATCCGGGCGCCCCGCTCGCGCACGTACCGCGACCCCGAAGGAGACAGCCATGACGCTCGCCCGCGCCCGGCCCCGGCGCGTGTCCCCGCAAGAGGTCCGCGCCCGGCTCGGCGCGCCGGAGGCCATGGTCAAGAACAAGGTCGGTGACCGCGTCGACGCGCTCACCCATCGCTTCATCGCCCATTCGCCGTTCCTGACCATGGCGACGGCGGACGCCGAGGGGCGCGCCGACTGCTCGCCGCGCGGCGACTACCCGGGGTTCGTGAAGGTCCTGGACGAGCGGACGCTCGCGATCCCCGACCGGCCCGGCAACAAGATCGCCGACTCGTTCCGCAACCTCGCGGAGAACGACGGGATCGGGCTGCTGTTCCTGGTCCCTGGCATGCGGGAGGTGCTGCGCGTCAACGGCCGCGCCTACCCGACCGACGAGCCCGACGTGCTGGCGAGGATGCGCACCGAGGCGAAGACGCCGGACCTGGCGCTGGTGGTCGAGGTGGCCGAGGTGTATTTCCACTGCGGTCGCGCGCTCATCCGATCGCGGCTGTGGGACCCCGCGAGCCAGGCCCTCGCCGAGGAGCTGCCGTCGGCGGGCGAGGTGGCCGCGGACCAGCTCGGCCTCGACGTCGACCCGGAGACGGTCGCCCGCATGCTCGAAGCCGGCTACCGGCGACTGTACTGACCACGCCACAAGGGATGATCCCATGCAGCAGACCATTCTCGAACGCGTCGACAGGGTCGCCGGAGACGCCGTCTCCCTCGTCCTGCGCGGCGCCGACGGGCCGCTGGCGGCCTGGGAGCCGGGAGCGCACATCGACCTGGCGCTGCCGAACTGGCTGTCCCGGCAGTACTCGCTGTGCGGCGATCCCGGCGAGCGCGACCGCTACCGCATCGCGGTGCGCCACGATCCGCTCAGCCGGGGCGGCTCGGAGTACGTCCACCTGTTCCTGCGGACGGGCCGCACGCTCGACGTGTCGTCGCCGCGGAACAACTTCCCGCTGCTGCCCGCGCCGGAGTACCTGTTCCTCGCCGGCGGGATCGGCGTCACGCCGATGGTGCCGATGCTGCGCGCCGCCGTCGAGGCGGGAGCCGACGCGACACTGGTGTACGCGGGGAGGTCGGCGGAGACCATGCCGTTCGCCGAGGAGCTGCGCGACACGTACGGGGACCGGGTGCGGCTCGTCGCCACGCGGGAGCGGGGCAGGCCCGATCTCGCCGCCCTCGCCGCCGCGCTCGGCCCCCGCGCGCTGGTGTACTGCTGCGGCCCGGCGTCGATGACCGCCGAGGCCGAGGCCGTGTTCCCCGCCGAACGGCTGCACGTCGAACGGTTCCGTCCCGCGGTCAAGACGTTCGCGCCCAACACCGCGTTCGAGGTGGCGTGCGCGCGGTCGGGGCAGACCGTCGAGGTGCCGCCGGAGGAAACGCTCCTGGACGCGTTGAACCACGCCGGACGGCCCGTGCCGGCCGGGTGCCGCGAGGGCGTCTGCGGGAGCTGCGAGATCGCCGTCCTCGAAGGCGAGCCCGAGCACCGCGACGACATCGGCGCCGCGCCCGGACGGATGTACGCCTGCGTGTCCCGCGCGCTGTCATCCAGGCTCGTCCTGGACCTCTGAGTGAAGCAAGGGAAGTACGAGCACGCGATGCTGCCCAAACTGCGCAAGCCCGAGACCCGGAAAATGATCACTTTGGAGGTGCGCGAGAACGTCCCGCTGACGGCCAACTTCAGGCTGATCACCCTCGGCGGTCCCGAACTGGAGCACCTGGGGCCCATGGGCTACGACCAGGTCGTTCGCCTGTTCTTTCCCCGCCCCGGCCAGGAGCGGCTGCGGATGCCGAGCCTGTCCAACGAAGCCTGGATGGCCGAGATCCTCCTGCTGCCGAAGTCGCGCCGGCCCTGGGTCCGCAACTACACGATCCGGCGGGCCCGCCCCGAGGCGGGCGAGGTGGACATCGAGTTCACCCTGCACGACGACGGCCCGGCCTCCGACTGGGCCCGGCGGGCCCGGCCCGGCGACCAGGCGGGCATCTTCGACATGGGGGTGTCCTACCTGCCGCCCGAACGGGCGCGGTGGCAGTTGCTGGTCGGTGAGGAGAGCGCCGTGCCCGCGATCCTGGCCATCCTCGAACACGCGCCCGCCTCGCTGGCCGCCGAGGTGTTCCTGGAGGTGCCG
This sequence comes from Actinomadura sp. J1-007, assembly GCF_009793335.1. Taxonomy (GTDB): domain Bacteria; phylum Actinomycetota; class Actinomycetes; order Streptosporangiales; family Streptosporangiaceae; genus Spirillospora; species Spirillospora yumaensis. The sequence goes on from NZ_WING01000003.1 coordinate 927,163, forward strand.
GAGACGGCCGACATCCGGCCCGACGTCGTCGCCCCCGACGGGGTGAACGTGCACTGGCTGGCCCGCGACGGCGCGGGCGGCCTTCCCGGAGCGCTCGCTCTCGACACGGTCAAGCGGGCTTCCCTGCGGCCCGGCCCGTTCTACGCCTGGGTCGCGGGCGAGTCCAAGATGGCCACCGGCCTGCGCCGCCACCTGGTGAACGACCGCGGCGTGCCGAAGTCGGACATCGCCTTCTTCGGCTACTGGCGCCACGGCCGGTCCAGCCCCGGCTGACCGGCCCGCGTCAACGTCACGCGCCTCGGAGGCCCTCCACGCCGGCCGCCCGAACGTCGCGCGCCTCGGAGGGCCTCCACGCCCGCCGGCCGAACGTCGCGCACCTCGGAGGGGCTCCGCGGCGGTCGCCGGAACCGTCGTTCCGTTGACGGCGGTCAGCGCTGGAGGGTCTGGTCGATCCATTCGCCGGACTCGTCGAGCAGGAGGTGCCCGGCTCCGAGGATGCTGGCGTCGCGTCCGGCGCGGGACGTGGCGATCCGCAGGTTGCGGGTGGCGAGCGGCAGGCAGCGCTCGTAGATGGCGCCGCGGATCGTCGCGGCGAGCGGCTCGGCGTTGGACAGGCTGCCCCCGATCACCAGGGCGTCGGGGTTGAAGAAGTTCACCAGGGCGGTGAGGACGTCGCCGATGAGGCGCCCGGCGTTGCGCACCGCGCTGGTGGCCTGGGGAACGCCGTCGGTGACCAGGTCGACGATCTGGGCCGGGGTCTCCACGGCGATGCCCTGGGCGTTCAGGGACGCGGCGAGCGCCGCTCCGCTGGCGTGCGCCTCCAGGCAGTCGGGATGGCCGCACGAGCAGTCCACGGTGGCCTCGGAGCGGATCCGGACGTGGCTGATGTCGCCCGCCGCGCCGCGGCCCCGGTGCAGCCGGCCGTCCACGATGACGCCGCAGCCGATGCCGCTGCCGAGCTTGATGACCATGACGTTGTCGAGGTCCGGCCAGGACGCCCGGTGCTCGCCGACGGCCATGAGGTTGGCGTCGTTCTCCACCAGGGCGGGGGTGCCCGCGTGCCCGGCGGTGAACTCGCGGACGGGGAAGTCGTTCCAGCCCGGCATCCGCGACGGTGAGACCACCTGGCCCGTCGCCGGGTCGACCGGGCCCGGCAGCCCCACGCCGACGCCCCGTACGGGCACGTCCGCGAGGCCGTGCTCGCCGGCGAGGCGGCGCAGGCCGTCGACCACCGCGGTCAGCGTGGGCTCCGGGCCGACGGAGATGTCGCACGCGAGGTCGGAGAGCGCGAGCGGCGTGCCGGCGAGGTCGACGACGGCGAGCCTCGCGTGGCGCGCGCCGAGGTCGGCGACCAGGAACACGCCGGCCGCGCGGGCGAGGCGGAGCCGGCGCGGCCGGCGCCCGCCGCGCGAGACGCCGGCGCCCCCCTCGGCGAACAGGCCCGCCTCGATGAGCTGCTCGACGCGCAGCGAGACGCTGGAGGCGGCCAGGCCGGAGAGCCGGGCGAGCTCGGCCCGCGACTCGGCCTGGCCGGTGGCGACCAGGCGTACGAGCGCCGCGGGTCCGTCGTCTCTGCTGTTGCGCACCCCAGATAGATAGCATGCGCGAACTTGGTACAGCAATCCGTTGACTTACGACGATTTGAAGTTCTAATGTCCTCTCTGACTTCGATTTCGAAGGAAGTTGGATCGAGGATGATCGAATGATCGAGGTTCGCAGCCTGCACAAGCGCTTCGGCGACCACACCGCTCTGAAGGACGTCGACCTGGACGTCGCGCGCGGCGAGGTCGTCGTGGTGATCGGCCCGTCCGGGTCGGGCAAGTCCACGCTCTGCCGCTGCCTGAACCGGCTGGAGACGCCGGACTCGGGCGTGATCCGGTTCGACGGCGCGGACCTGCCCGCCGAGGGCCGCGCGCTCGCGCGCCTCCGCGCGGACGTGGGCATGGTGTTCCAGTCGTTCAACCTCTTCCAGCACAAGACCGTCCTGGAGAACCTGACGCTCGCGCCCACCCGGGTGCGCGGGACGTCCCGCGCCGAGGCCGAGCGCAACGCCCGCGAGCTGCTCGACCGGGTCGGCATCGGCGAGCAGGCGGACAAGCTGCCCGCGCAGCTCTCGGGCGGCCAGCAGCAGCGCGCCGCGATCGCGCGCGCCCTGGCGATGCGGCCGAAGGCGATGCTGTTCGACGAGCCGACGTCCGCGCTCGACCCGGAGATGGTCGGCGAGGTCCTGGACGTGATGACGGGCCTGGCCCGCGACGGCATGACGATGGTGGTCGTCACCCACGAGATGGGGTTCGCCCGCCAGGTCGCCGACCGGGTCGTGTTCATGGCGGACGGCGAGGTCGTGGAGACCGGCGAGCCGTCCGCGTTCTTCGACTCCCCGCCACGGACCGGGCCCGGGACTTCCTGGCCAAGGTCCTCAGCCACTAGCGGCACTGCGGTAATCCTCCGGCGCGCCGGCCACGGCGCGCCGCCCGAGAAAGGTTGATGATCATGGTGCGTACCCCTGCGGGGATGCGGTGGGCGGTCCCGGCCGCGGTCGCCGCGCTGTCGGTGGCGGGCCTCACGGCGTGCTCCGGCGGCGACTCCGATTCGGCCGTGCCCGGATCCGGCGGCGGCAAGCAGGACGACCTGGTCGCCGCGGCGCCGGTCGCGGGCGACCCGCCCGCCGGCTCCACCATGGAGAAGATCCGCAAGCGCGGGCAGCTCATCGTCGGCGGGTCGCTGGACGCGCCGCTGCTGTCGCAGCAGAACCCCTCGACCAAGAAGGTCGAGGGCCTGGACGCCGACTTCGGCCGGCTGCTGGCCAAGTACATCATCGGCAAGCCGAACGTGAAGATCGTCAACTCGGCGTCCGAGACCCGCGAGGCGCTGCTGTCCAACGGCACCGTGGACGTGGTGCTCCAGACCTACAGCATCACGCCGGAACGTGCCAAGCAGGTCGCGTTCGCCGGGCCGTACTACAGCTCGGGGCTGGTCATCGCCACCAAGAAGGACAAGACCGGCATCACCGCCCCGCCGACCTGAAGGGCAAGACGGTCATCGCGGGCGCCAACACCCCGGCGATCCCGGCCATCAAGAAGCTCGCCCCGGGCGCCAAGATCGTCACGTTCGGCAGCGACCCCGAGTGCGTCCAGGCGCTCAAGCAGGGCCGCGGCGACGCGTACGTGCAGGACGAGGCGGTGCTGCTGGCCACCGCCAAGCAGGACCCCGCCATCAAGATCCAGGGCAAGCCGCTGACCAGCGACCCGTACGGCATCGGGCTCAAGCACGGCGACGCGCAGATGAAGCAGTTCGTCAACGACTGGCTGAAGAAGATCCAGGCGTCCGGGCTGTGGGCGAAGGTCTGGAAGAACTCGGTCGGGACGGTCGTGCAGGGCGAGGCGCCGAAGCCGCCCGCGATCGGGTCGGCGCCGGGCTCGCAGTGAGCGTGACCTTCGAGTGAGAGGGAGACCCGTCCCGCCATGAACGTCATCACCGACCACCTGTCGGAGCTCGGCCACGGCCTGCTGCTGACCGTGGAGCTGACGCTGCTGTCGCTCGCCGGCGCGCTCGTCGCCGGGTCGTGGTGGCCGCGATGCGGGTCTCCCCGGTGCGCGTGCTGCGCGCGGCGGGGATGGCCTACGTCGAGGTCCTCCAGAACATCCCGCTGCTGGTGTGGCTCGTCATCGCCGTGTTCGGCCTGCCGGAGATCGGAGTGATCGCCGGGCTGTTCACCACCTCGGTCGTCGTGATCGCCCTCTACCAGGGGGCGTACATGGCCGAGGCGGTCCGGTCCGGCATCAACGCGGTGCCGGCGGGGCAGGGCGAAGCCGCCCGCGCGCTCGGGCTCTCCTTCGTCCAGTCGCTGCGGCTGGTGGTGCTGCCGCAGGCGCTGCGCACCGTCGTGCAGCCGCTCGGCAACATCGCGATCATGACCCTGATGAACACCGCGCTGGCCGCCGCGGTCGGCGTGGTCGAGCTGACCGCCGCGGCCAACCGCGTCAACCTGGCCGAGGCCCAGCCGATCTGGATCTTCGTGACGGCGGGCCTGGCGTACATGGCGCTGTCCGGCGTGCTCGGCCTGGCGTCCGGCGCCCTGGAGCGGAAGTGGGCGATCCTGCGATGAGCGCACCGTCCTCGCGGCTGCTGTTCGACGAGCCGGGGCCGCGCGCCCGGCGCCGCATCCGCGCCACCACCGCGCTCGCCGTCCTGGTCGGCGCCGCCCTCGTCGCGCTCGCGCTGAAGCAGTTCGCCGACAACGGCCAGCTCGCCGCCGACCGGTGGCGCCCGTACGGCACGTGGCCGATGTGGCGGTACATGCTGGAGGGCCTGCGGTCCACGGCGCAGGCGGCCGCGGTGTCGATCGCGCTCGCCGCGGCGGCGGGCGTCATGCTGGCCCTCGGGCGGATCTCCCCGTCCCGGTGGCTGCGCGTCCCGTCCGCCGCGTACGTCGAGATCGTCCGGACGATCCCGGCGCTGCTGCTGGTCTACCTGGTGCTGTTCGCGCTCCCCCGGTACGGCGTGGACCTGCCGCTGTTCTGGAAGCTCGTCGTCCCGCTGTCGGTGTCCAACGCCGCCGCGTTCGCCGAGATCTTCCGTGCGGGCATCCGCTCGGTGGAACGCGGCCAGCTGGAGGCGGGCCTCGCGCTCGGCCTCACCCGCGGCCGGGCGATGCGGCTGGTCGTCCTGCCGCAGGCCGCGCGCCGGGTGCTGCCGTCGCTGGTCAGCCAGTCCGCCGGGCTGCTGAAGGACACCTCGCTCGGGTACGTGGTCAGCTACTCCGAGCTGCTCTACAGCGGCAAGGTGCTGGCCAACTACAACCACCTGCTGATCCAGACGTACCTGGTGATCGCGCTGATCTACCTGGTCATCAACGCGTCGCTGGCCAAGCTCGCGCGGACGCTGGAGGCCCGGCAGCGGACCCGGCCGTCCCGCGCCGTCCGCCGGGCCGTCCCGGCCGCCGCGCCCACCGCCGCGCCGACCGCGGACCCGGACGCCGACCCCGGCGCCGGTCCCGGCGCGGCCCGACCGTGATGAGGAGACCGATGTACGACGTGCTGGCCGAGGTCGTCCGCAACGGCTTCGTCGAGAGCCGCCACTACGGCAGCGTCGTCGGGCTCGCTTCCGACGGCACCGTCGCCTACGCGCGCGGGAACGTGGACGAGACCGTCCTGCCGCGCTCGACGACCAAGCCGTTCCAGGCCGCGGCGTGCCTGGCCGCGGGCGCTCCCCTGGCGGGCGAGCGCCTCGCGATCGCCGCGGGCAGCCACACCGGCGAGGACTTCCACGTCAAGACGGTGGAGGCGATCCTGGCGGACGCGGGCCTCGGCGCGGACGCGCTGCGCTGCCCGCCGTCCTGGCCGGAGGACGAGCCGACGAAGGCCGCGCTGATCAGGGCGGGCGAGGGCGAGTCGCGCGAGCGGATGAACTGCTCGGGCAAGCACGCCGCGATGCTGGCCGCCTGCGCCGCCAACGGCTGGCCCCTCGGCACCTACCTCGACCCCGGGCATCCGCTCCAGCGCGAGGTCGCGCGGATCATGGGCGAGGCGGCCGGCGAGACGCCGTCGCCCGTCGCGGTGGACGGCTGCGGCGCGCCGCTGTTCGGGCTCACCCTCACCGGCCTCGCCCGCGCGATCGCCACCCTCGTCCGCGCGGACGGCCCGTACCGCGCCGTCGCCGACGCCATGCGCGCCCACCCCGAGTACGTCGGCGGGACCGGCCACGCCAACACCGAGCTCATGCGGCTGCTGCCCGGCTGCGTGGCCAAGGGCGGCGCGGAGGGCGTGCTCGTCGCCGCGACCGCCGACGGCCTCGCGGTCGCGGTGAAGGTCATCGACGGCAGCCCCCGCGCGACCACCGCCATCGCGCTGCGCGCGCTCGCCGCGCTCGGCGCCGACACCACCCCCGCCGCTCCCCTCGCCGCCGTCCCCGTCCTCGGCGGCGGGCGCCCGGTCGGCGAGATCCGAACGACCCCGGAAGGACCCCAGTGAGCCTCACCTACGAGATCTGCATCGACAGCGTCGAGGGCGCCGTCGCGGCCGAGCGGGCGGGCGCCCAGCGCGTGGAGCTGTGCGCGGCGCTGTTCGAAGGGGGGCTCACCCCCACCCTTGGAACGGTCCGGGCCGCGCTCGCGGCGGTGTCGCGGATCCGGGTGCACGTCATCATCCGCCCGCGCGGCGGCGACTTCATCTTCGACGAGCACGAGGTCGCGGCGATGGAGCACGACACCGTCCTCGCCCGCGAGGCCGGCGCGCACGGCATCGTGATCGGCGCGCTCACCCCCGGCGGCGAGATCGACCGCCGCGTCACCGAACGGCTCATCGCGGCCGCCGGCGGCCTGCCGATCACGTTCCACCGGGCCTTCGACATGGCCGCCGACCCGTTCGCCGCGCTGGAGACGCTCATCGACCTCGGCGTGGACCGCGTCCTGACCTCCGGCCAGGACGCCGGCGCGCTGGAGGGCGCGCCGCTGATCGCCGAGCTGGTCCGGCGCGCGGGCGACCGCATCGTCGTGATGCCCGGCGGCGGCGTCACCGACCGCAACGTGGCGCGGATCGTCGCGGAGACCGGCGCCCGCGAGATCCACTTCGCCGCGCTCAGCGAGCGGCCGAGCCCCGCCGTCCACCGCAACCCGTACCCGTTCATGGGCGGCGAGCTGCGGCAGCCGGAGTACCAGCGGCTCGTCACGACCGGCGACGGCATCACGGCCGTGATGCGCGCCGCCGGCTGACGCCGGGCCGGTCCGAGAACGGCCGACGCGGATCGCCGGACGCCGACGCTGGCGCCGTCCGGCGTTCCGCGCTGCCTTCAGGGGTGCTGCGGGCCGCCCGTCCTGGTGTCAGGAGCGGAGGCGGCGGCGGGTCCTGGAGGCGGCCAGGAGTTCGGGGAACGTGGCCAGTTTGCTGCGGGCCTGCCGCTGCGCCTTCCGCGCGCCAGCTCGGCGCGTTCGATCGCGGCGAGGCCGCGCGCGTCGACCACGTGGCGGTTGCGGTGCCGCACCAGCCTGCGGAACGCCTTCGCCGAACCCGTCGGCGCCGGCAGGTCGCCCTGGACGGCGTCGGCCAGCAGCGTCCCGACGGTCTGCGCGGCGCAGGCGCGGTTGGCGCCGATGCCGCCCGTCGGCCCGCGTTTGATCCACCCCACGACATAGGTCCCGGGGCGGCCGACGACCCGGCCGTCCACGTGCGGGACGGTGCCCGTGGCCTCCTCGAAGGGCAGCCCGGGGATCGGGGAGCCCCGGTAGCCGATCGCCCGCAGCAGCATCCCCGTGGGGATCTCCACCTCGCCGGACCCGGACGTCACGCGCACGCCGCGGACCGCGTCGCCGCCGAGCACCTCCACGGGCGCGGAGTGGAACCGGAAGACGATGCGGCGGCCCTCCGGAGGCGGGCTCGTCCAGTCGACCTTCGTGCGGGCGACGTCCCGGAGGAGACCGGCCTTGTCCCGCGGTCCGGCCGCGTCGATCGCCGCTCCCGTCCGCGGGTCGCCGTCGTCCACGACGAGCTCCACGCCGGGCAGGTGGGTCAGCGCGAGCAGTTCGGAACGGGTGTACGCGGCGTCCTCCGGGCCCCGCCGTCCCAGCAGGACGACCTCCCGCACGTCGCTTCCGCGCAGTGCCCGCAGGGCGTGGTCGGCGATGTCCGTCCCGGCCAGATGGCCGTCGTCCGCGACCAGGATGCGGGCGACGTCGAGCGCGACGTTGCCGTTGCCGACCACGACCACGCGTTCGGTGGACAGGTCGACGGCGTCCGCCGCGGTCTCGGGGTGTGCGTTGTACCAGGCGACGAACGCGGTGGCCGAGGTGCTGCCGGGCAGGTCCTCACCCGGGATGCCCAGCCGGCGGTCGCGGGAGGCGCCGACCGCGTAGACGACCGCGTCATGGTGCGCGGCGAGCTCGTCCACGGTGACGTCCTGGCCGACGTGCAGGCCGAGGAGCATCCGGACGCGGGGATGGGTGTGGAAGCGGGCGAACGTCTCGCCGATCCTCTTGGTCGCCGGATGGTCCGGGGCCACCCCGTACCGGACGAGGCCGCCCGCCACCGGGAGCCGGTCGATCAGCGTGACCTCGGCGTTGGTGTGCAGGAGCAGGTCCTCGGCGGCGTACATGCCCGCCGGGCCGGTGCCGACGACCGCGACGCGGATCGGCGCGAAGTCGGACGGCAGGTTGCGCTCGAACGCCGGCTCCTCCCACGGATGGAAGATCGGGCTCCCGTCGCGGGCGGCGGGCGTCCCGGCGTCCGCGAAGTGGTCCGCGTTGATCCGCGCGTACTCCTTCTGCGGGCCGGGCAGCGTGTCCAGCGGGTAGATCGCGTCCACCGGGCAGGCGTCGACGCAGGCGCCGCAGTCGATGCAGGACGCCGGGTCGATGTAGAGCATCTCGGCGGCGGCGAACCCGGGTTCCTGCGGCGTCGGGTGGATGCAGTTGACCGGGCACACGGCGACGCACGTGGCGTCGCCGCAGCAGGTCTGGGTGATGACGTGGGTCATGTGCGCGGGCTCAGATCAGGTTGGCGCGCTTGTAGAACCTCAGGGACGGCTTGGTGAGCAGCCGCGCCGAGGCCAGGAACTCCATGAGCCCGGAGCAGCTGGAGCGCAGCATCGCCTTGTGGTGCTCGTTGGCCTTCGCCTCGCGGACGGCGCGCTCGACGTCGAGGCCGGCCCTGGCGTACACCTTCTCGGTCACCATGCTGGTGACGATCACGTACGAGGCGACCGCGACGACGAACGCCTGGATCTGGAGCCTCAGCCAGCTTGCGTTCTCCAGGCGCTTGAGGGTCTCGTCGCGGGCGAAGCGCATGTGCCGCGACTCCTCCACGACGTGGATGTTGTTGATCGTGCGCACGAACGGCACGACGCGCTCGTCCCGCATCCAGTCGCGCTGCATGACGTCGAGGACCTCCTCGGCGACCAGGATCGCGGCGTACGCGGCCTCGCCGAACGCGAGCGTCTTGAACGCCCGGCCGAGCTCGACCACGAGGCGGCGGGGCCGGTAGGCGGGCGCCCGCAGCTTCCTGGCCCGCGGGCGAACATGATCGAGTGCCGGCACTCGTCCGCGATCTCGGTGAGGGCCCACTGGACCCGCTCGTCCGTGGGGTCCTTGCCGTAGACGTCGCGCAGCATCATCTGCTGGAGGATCATCTCGAACCAGATGCCGGTGCTGGCCACCGACGCCGCCTCCTGGCGCGTCAGCTCCTTGCGCTGCGCCTCGGTCAGCTCGTCCCAGTACGCGGTGCCGTAAAGGGTGCTCCACTCGGGACTCGCGCCGTGGAAGTCCTCGTCCAGCGGCGTGTCCCAGTCGACCTCGACGTTCGGGTCGTAGGAGAGCTTGGCCGATGATTCGAGCAGTCGACCGGCGACGTCGCTCTCCACAGGCTGGTCCTGGACGTCCCGTTGGGCGATATGGCGTGCCATGGTGGGCTCCTTCCAGCTAGGTCGCCGATACTAGTCAGTAAGCTACTTATTGGTAAGGAGTTTGTGGCCGACCTCACCCGCCCCTTTTGCCCTGATTGCCGATGATGCTGAGCAGCGCCGCGTGGGTGCCGTGATCGGCCGCGGCGACGAGCCCGCCGGGGCCGGTGTGCAGGGGCTGGCCGCGGATGCCGGTCACCACGCACCCGGCCGCCCGGCACAGCGCGATCCCGCTGGTGAAGTGGACGCTGTCGTTCAGGTGCCCGTCGGTGACGTAGGCGGCCCGCCGGCCGGCCGCCACCCACGCCACGGCCAGGGACGTGCAGACGACCCGCGGCCGGAACCGCTCCATGAACGCCGCGTCCCGAGAAGGCCGGCCGCCCGGAAGCCCGGCGCGTTGGGGAACGGCGGATCGAGGTGCACGTCCACCAGGTTCGATGCGGGCGACGGCACGAGGTCCCGGTCGTGGCCGTCGCGCCGTACCCGGGCGCCCTCGCCGTCCGTCCAGAAGACCTCCCCGCGAACGGATCGGCCGACGCCGCGGCCGTCACGGCGGACCCGACGCGCAAGGCGACGTTCACCGCGACCAGTGTGGTATCAGCGGCGTAGTTCAACGTGCCGCACAGGGGATCGACCAGCCACATGCGGTCCGTGCCGTCCCCGCCGGAACGCCCGCTCTCCTCCCCGTCACGGCGTCGTCCGGCCGGGCCGTCCGGATGAGGTCGACAATGGTCCTCTCGGCTTCGAGGTCCGCGGCGGTGGCGAAATCGCCTCCGCCTTTTCCGTACTTCGCCTGGGTCGTCCCGTACATACCGCGGACGACGGCGGCTCCCGCCTGCGCCGCCGCCACGGCCAATCGCGCATCGGGACTCATGTTCTCGAACGGCATCCGCGCAGGATATCCGCGCACCTTTGAAACCGGGAGGCGTTTCAGCCGCGGGCGACGGACAAGGTCATGGCGGTGTAGTCGAAAGTGACGGCGAACGGCTTGAAGAATTCGTGCGTGAAGTTGGCGATCAGGTCGAAGCCGAACTGCGCGGACTGGCCGGCCCGGGGAGCCCGGGGAACGCCTTCTCCGCCGCGTGGCCGCGCACGTTCCGCCCGACCGCCCCGCCGAGGCTGATCCGGTCGGCCGTGACCGGGTAGGTCCTGTGCCCGAACCGGTCGGACGGGTGCTCGTAGTCCACCGCGAGGCCGACCCGTTCGGCGATCTCCACCGTGGTGTCGAGGGCGCTGGCGATGCCGCCGGTGTCGACGGTGACCATGCGCGGCCCGTAATCGCGGAGGCTGCCCACCGTGCACGGGAAATGGTCGCCCGCGAGCCACAGCGGGAGCCGGTTCCGGCTGGGGAATCCCTTTTGCGGAGTCCTGCTCTTGCGCCGCAATATCAGGGCCCGGCCGGCGTAATCCATCGTGGTCAGGAAGTGATAGAAGATCGTCGTTCCGAAGGCGCCCGCCGGCTGCGAGCCGTCGGGCATGGGCGGCCTCTGCGTGTCGTTCCACTGGACCGGGATGTCGCGGATCTCGAAATCCCCGATCCTGAACGAGTCCAGGACGCCGAAGTACAGGGTCACCGGATGGGTGTCGACCACGCCTCCCGACATGCTGGCCAGCGCGCGCAGCCCCGCCTCCTCCGCCGCCTGCGCCGACAGGTCGAGCGTCGCGTACGTGTCGAGGAGGTACTTCTTCGGCGCCCCGCCGTTCACCGACGCCTCCACGCTGGGCACGGGGTCAAGGGTGTGGAACGGCACGCGCGTGCCTGCGGGGCCGTGTATCTGCCAGGGCGTACCGGGGAGATGGTCGAAGACGGTGGCGTACGCCGCGTCCCGCTGGCCACCGGTCTGCCGGAGCAACGGCACAGCGCGCGCGAGCTGGTCCTGCCGCACGAAACACTCGGCGAGCCGTTGTTTCGAGGCGACGTCCCTGGGATTCAACCGGACCGCACGTGCCAGGAAGCTCTCGGCCGTGCGGAACCTGTTGGACAGCAGCGCGATGTAACCGACCTGCGCGGCGGCGCGTGCCTCCCGCGGATTCTGGCGCAGCACGCGTCGATAACCGCGTTCGGCCGCGGTGAACCTGCCCTCCTTGAACAGCCGGTCGGGCTCCTCGACGGACGCGTCGGCCCCACTCGCGTCCGCGCTCGCGCTCGTCGGCGAGAACGCCGCGCCGGCGACTGCGGCCAGGCCGGTCGCGGCCAAGAATGCGCGCCGGTCGGGTACGGGGAGATCAGCCGGAGGCGCCATGCCGTGCTCCTCACATCGTGCGTCGGGTAACACGGCCATTGGTACACCCGCGGCTGTTTCCGTACCGTTTCCGTAGGCGCTCCCGGCCCCTGGGCCCCGTCCAGCCAAGCGGACACACCCGCCGCCGGACCGCAACGGGAGTGTCAGCTCGGCGCCTGGGTTCGTTCGGCCTCGAAGAAGCGCGTGACGGTGTCGCGGAGGATGGCGGCCTGCCGCCGTACCGCGGACAGGCGGACGTAGTCGTCGCCGAGGAGGTCCCCTTCCTCCGGCACGCCGAACATCACGGTGGGGATCCCCCGCGACGCCGGGCCGCCCGCGTCGAAGCTGCCGCCGTAGACCGTGTAGCGGGGCTCCCCCAGGTGCGTGCGGATCGACGCGGCCAGGGGGCCCAGAACGGCACGCCGCTCAGGCGGAAGGTAGGCCGGGAGCATCGCGACACCCGGCCGTACGCTGATCTCGCAGCCGGTACCGGCTCCTTCGAGGGCCGCGCGGATCTCGCTGGTCGCCGCGTCCGGGTCGCTGCCGGGCAGCAACCGCCGGTCAACGGTGATCCGCGCCGTGGCGGGGAGGGTGTGCGGCGCGAGGGGCTCGTACCGCACCTGGTACGGGACGACCTGTTCGTGTCCGAGTTCCGGGTGCGAACGTGTCCGTACGACGGCATCGAGCTCGCCGAGCCGCCGCACGACGTCCGCTGCCGCGTCGATGACCCGTCCCTGAGCGGGCGGAGCGGAGGAATGCGCCGTCGTCCCCTGGATGTCAACGAGCACGTCCACGCGTCCCCGGTTGCCGACCGAAACGTCGAATCCGGTGGGGAACAGCTGGACGACAAGGTCCGGCGTCTGCGGAAGGCCGTCGAGGATCGCGTTCGAGCAGTCGTGGCTGCTGCGGCCCTCGTTGTTGACGCAGAGCAGCAGAGTGCCGCGCAGCGGAACGCGCTCGGTGATGATCCAGCGGGCCAGGTCGAGGAGGCACGCCTGGTGGGCCTTGTTCTGGGTGACGCCTTGGCCGAACACGCACGGTTCGTCGATGCCGAGCTCGGTGGGCGTCCGGATGCGTCCCGACCAGGGCTCGGCCATCAGGTTGTGGTGCTGGGTGGGCGTGTAGGCCATGAGCGCGAGGCAGGGCCCGCCGCCGTCCCCGAGCCGTACCGCGAACTGGTTGCGCGGCAGGTCGATGACGTCGGCCCCGAGCCCCCGGAACATCGGCCGCAGGCACTCCTGAACGTAATGCCGCAGCGTCGGATGGTCCGGCTCGATCAGCGTGTCCGCACCGAGCGGCACCGCCGACGGCACGCGAGCGAGCGCCACCAGATCGGCCACCAGCTCCTCCTCAGGCGGGACGGGCATAGACAACTCCTTGATCGTTCGGGATGGGCGACGGCACCCCGTTAGGCCAGAACCCCGTCGCCACCACGTCCGCTACTTTGTCCTCCCGCACCGACAGCACGAAAGATCACCCCACCCAAGCGCGCCCCGCCGCGTACACCCTCCGAACCGCCGGGCCGTCCGCACCTCTGGCTGACCACGCGGAGGCACGCCGCACCGGCGCCAGGGGCCCGTCATCCCGCGAACTGCTCCCGGAGGAAGGCGACGATCTCCGTCCGTGCGGCCTTGGCCTGGGGCACCAGGTTCGGCATGCTGAGGAACGCGTGCGTCGCGCCGGGGTGTTCGGTGACCCGCGCGGGCGTGCCGGCCGCGCGCAGCCGTTCGGCGTAGCGGCGGCCGTGGTCGGCCACCGGGTCGATGGTCGGCACCACCACCAGCGCCGGGGCCAGCCCGCTCAGGTCGTCGGCGAGCAGCGGCGACATCGCGCGAGCGTCCGTTCCCGGCGGCACGGCGAGCTGCTCGAACAGCCGCATCTGCCCCATGTTGAGGGTCGGACTGTCGGCGTACCGCTTCATCGAGGCGTGGTCGAACCCCGCCGGGGTCACGTCGGCGACGGGGTTGGCCAGCACCTGGGCCCGCAGGCGCAGGCCGGAGTCCCTGGCGCGGATCGCCGCCAGAGCGGTGACCATCGAGCCGGTGCTCTCACCGAAGACGGCGGCCCGTGCCGGGTCGACTCCCCACTGCGCGGCGTCCGCCACCACGTGCCGGAGCACGTCCCAGCCGTCGTCGACGGCCGCCGCCAGCGGAGTCTCCGGGTCGAGGAGGCGGTGCTCGACCGAGACGACCACCGCGGGCAGTCGCGCGGCGAGGTGGCTGTTCACCCAGTCGCTCTGCGTCGCCGTGCCCACGAACCCGCCGCCGTGCACGTGGACCACCAAGGGCAGGCCCGCGCCCGTACCGTCGCGCTCGGACGAGGGCCGGTACACCCGGACCGGGACGCTCCGGTCGGGCAGCGCCACCTCCCGCCACCGGACCGCGGCACCGCGGTCCGGAAACCCGGTGATCAGCCGCGCCAGAGGTGACGCCCGCTTGCGGTTCACCTTCTCGCGCAGCGCGACCAGTTCCTCGGCCGTCATCGCCGCCCAGTCCGGCTCCTTGCCGAGGGCGTGCAGCACCCGGATGCCCAGCGGCGGCCGTTCCGTACCGGTGGCCTCGCCCATGTGTCCTCCTCAGCCCGAAGAATTTCGCTACCGCAAGTATCGCTACCGATGGTAGCGCAATGGGCTACCGTGTCGACATGCCCCGAGCGACCGCCTCCCCCAGACCGCCCGGTCGCCCGCGCTCCGGCGTCAACGACCTGGTCTTCGCCGCGACGCTGACCACGCTGGACGAGCTCGGCTACGCCCGCGCCACCGTCGACGCCCCTGGTGAACGCCGACGTCGAAGCGTTGGTCCACATGGTCCTCAGGCACTTCGCCGGACAACCCGAGGCGGCGTCACCGCGCCGCCCGAGAAGGCAGGGAGACCCACCGCGGGCCCGTGATGGGTCGGCTGCGGGTGGTTGGCGTGGTTGGGTCAGGGTGGCGGGGCGAGGTCCGGGAGGGTGAGGGCTGAGTGGGCTGGGCGAGGCGGCGTGGAAGGCATGGTGACGAGGGCGCGCAGCATGGTGTCGCGTTGCTCCAGGGCCTGCGCTGTGGTGGGGAAGAGCGTGGCCGCGCCGTTGTCGACCAGCGCCTGGTTCATGTCCGCGAATTCGCGTACGTCGCGTTCGTAGGCGGCGAAGGCGGCCGTGTGGTCGCGGTCGGTGGCCAGGGCGTGGGCGAGCATGTAGGCGCCGGCCAGGGCGAGGCTCGACCCTTGTCCGGTGAGGAACGAGGGTGCGTACGCGGCGTCGCCGACGAGCGCGACGCGGCCGCTGGACCAGCGGGGCATGCGGATCTGGCCGGCCGTGTCGAAGAACAGGTCGTCCGCTTCGCGCATGGCGTTGACCATGGCGGGGACCTCCCATCCAGCGCCCGCGAATACCGTGGCGACCAAGTCCCGCTGGGCGTCGGGGTTCCGGAGGGCATCGAACGGCGGGTCTGGTTGGTGGAAGTTCAGGAAGGCATGCAGCTCGTCGTTGTCTCCGACGGCGTAGAGGGCGGCGGCTTTTCCGGGGGCGTTCCACAATGTGAGCTCGTGGGAGAGCCCGAACGTGTTCGGCATCGTGAATATGGCGAAGCAGTAGCCGAGGTAGCGGTGGAACCGCTCTTCGGGCCGAACAGGACCTCCCGGGTATGCGAGTGCATACCGTCGGCGCCGATCACCAGGTCGAACGTGCGCCGTCGGCCACTGCGGAAAGCAACGTCGACTCCCCGTTCGGACTGGTCGAGCGTGTCGATGGAATCGCCGAACATGAATTCAACGTCGTCGCGTACCAGCGCGTAGAGGATGGCGGCCAGGTCTCCGCGGCGTACCTCGACGTCCTGTTCCTCGGTGCCGCCGGAAACGGCGCTCGGGGGGACCGAGACCAATCTGCTGCCATCGGCGTTGAGGAAGGTGCAGCGACGCGAGTCGATATGCGCCTCCTGGAGTTGCGGCAGGATTCCCATCCGCCGGGCCACCTCTATCGCGGTGCCGCGGACGTCGATCGGGTAACCGCCGCCGCGCAGTGCGCCTGCCTTCTCGACCACGGTGACCGCGAATCCGGACCGGTGCAGCCAGTACGCCAGCGCGGGTCCGGAGATACTGGCCCCTGAGATCAGGACTGTTCGCTTCATCACGTCCATCGGCGGGCTGGTAGATGTCATGTCCACGCTCCTTTCTTCATGAAACGGACGACGAGCAGGGAGAGCGCGGCGACGAGTCCGGCGACGGCGAATCCCGTGACGAAGGCCGATTCGGTCGGCTGGTCCGTTACCGGGTCGGCGCCGGCGGCGAGGATCGCGCCGCTGATCTGGGCTCCCAGGGCGACGCCGATCACGCGCGTCACGATGAGGAGGCCGGTGGCGACGCCGGTGTCGCCGGCCTCGACGGCGGTGGCGGTGCCGGCGAGCAACGCCGTGGTTCCGACGCCCGCGGCGAACGCGGTCAGCGCCTTCGCGAGGACGAGCTGCCACTCCGCGTCGTGCAGGGACGCCAGGGCGATCATCGTGGCCGCCGTGACGATGGCGCCCGCGATGAACACGGGACGCGGGCCGAAACGCCGCGCCGCGATCCCGCCGACCGAATCGCTCACCGCCCCGGCGATGACGCCGGGCATCAGGAACAGTCCGATATCGGTGGTGCCGACTCCGAAGCCGTACCCGTCAGCCGATATCGCGAACAGTTGCGGGAGCAGGAAGACGACCATTCCCGAACTGGTGGTCATGGCGAACGTGAGCACGCACGCATTCCACATCGCAGGCTTCGCCAGCATCCGCGGATCGACCATCGGCGAGGCCGCGCGGCGTTCGACGGCGACCCATCCGGCCGCGAGTGCGGCCGCGAGCGCCGCGAGGGCGCCGACCGCGAGCGGCGGCAGGTCGGTGCTCGTCACCGTCACGAGCCCGAGCATGAACGCGAGCAGCGTGCCGCTCAGCAGAACGACGCCGGGCCAGTCGATCCCGCCGTCCGAACGGATCGGCGGATCGTGCGGCATCAGCCGGGTCACGGCCAGCGTCGCCGCGATGATCGTGATCGTCGGCAGCGCGAACATCCAATGCCAGGACAGCCCTTCCGCGAGCGGGCCGGCGATCAGTATTCCCACCATTCCGCCGCCCGCGAAGAGCGCGACGACCAGTCCCATCGCCGCCTGCGACTCCCCTATCGGAAGGTGTTTGCGCACCAGGATGAAGGAGAGGGGAAGGGCGCCCACCATCACGCCCTGCAAGACCTGTCCGAGCAGCAACGCCGGCAGGTTAGGCGCCAGGCTCGCCAGCAGGCCACCGGCCGAGACCACGGCCATCAGCCGGACCAGCACCCGCTTTCCGCCGTAGCGGTCGCCGAGTTCGCCCACGACGGGTGTGATGACCGCGCCCGTGATGAGCAGCGTGTTGCCGACCAATGCCCCTTCGGCGGGACTGACCCCCAATTCCCGTTGCAGCAGCGGAAGCGCGGGTTCCACCACTGATTGCAGGGTGCCGAGGGCGAGTGCCAGAACGCCGAGGACACCGATCGACAGCCTCCCCATGCGGACCGGGAGAACCACTGCTTCGGACATAGACGTCCTTTTCATCGTCGTTGATAGCGAGCGCGGATCGGGCTTGAGAACGCCGGTACGGCCGCCGACGCCGAGCAGTTGAAGAATCCCTGCCGACAACCCTCCGGTCGTCGTCGCACCGCATCGATTCGGGCCTGGTGCGCCCGCAGTCCGCGGCGGCCGTCCCTCCCCCTCAGGGAGGAGCGGGACCGCGCATCTCACCGCAAGGCCCGCTGCCGTGGCGCTCCACCGCGGTTCGGACGCGACGGCTTGACCCTCACGTCGCGTCAGGCTTCACGATGAACGCGTGACCGACTACTACGAAGCATTCGAGATCAGCCCCGTCCCTCCGCCCGGACCCGACGCGACGCCGCCTGAGATCTACCGGGGCATCTACGGCATGCCGATGTTCGTCAGCGTGCCGACGTCGGATCTGGCCGGGTCCGTGGACTTCTGGACCCGCGGGCTCGGTTTCGTCGACCTGTTCACGATCCCCGGCCAGGTCACGCACCTTCGACGGTGGGCGTTCCAGGATGTCCTGCTCGTGCCGACCGGCGCCCCGGCGGCCCTCCGACGGTGAGCGTCAGCTTCGCCTGCGTGCTCGGCCAGGTCGAGGACATCGCGCGGGCCTGCACCGCGCTGGTGCCGGGATGTACGACGGGGCCGCGGCGGACTCCGTGGAGCACCCTGGATCTGGAGGTCGTCACGCCGGAGAACGCGCGCGTGATCATGACCGCGGCCCGGCTCCTCGACCCCGGCGGCGACGAGGCGCGCGACCTTGAGGCGCTCGGCATCCGACTCCCCGAACGGTGAGAGCGCGCAGGTCGGACGCGCATGCCAGACTCCACGGCGTGACCGACATCGCGATGAACGACGCCGCGGGACCCGGCGGGCTGACCGTCGGGGCCGCGGCGTCGCACGCCGGGGTCACCGTCCGCACCCTCCATCACTGGGACGCGATCGGGCTCGTCCGCCCCTCCGGGCGAACGGATGGCGGCTACCGGCTCTACTCCGCGGCCGATGTCGCACGCATCCACCGGGTGCTCATCTACCGCGAGCTCGGCCTGCCCCTCGACGGCATCGGCGAACTCCTCGACGCTCCGACGGCCGACCTGACCGCGCCACTGAGGCAGCAGCGCACACAACTGCTCGATCGCATCTCCCGGTTGCAGGCGATGGTCGATGCGGTCGACCGCCTGATCGAAGCTGCGAACGTCGGCATCCTGCTCTCCGCGGAGGAGCAGGTCGCGATCTTCGGGCAGCGTTGGAAGCCGTCATGGGCAGCGGGCGCACGTGACCGGTGGGGCGGCACGGCCCAATGGGCGCAGTACGCCGAACGCGCCGCGGGCATGGCCCCGAGGATTGGCAGCGGATCGCCGACGACATCGCGACGCTGGAGAACGACCTGGCAGCGGCCGAACGCACGGGCGTCGAGCCGGGAAGTGCCGAAGCCAACGCGCTGGCGGAACGGCACAGAGCCTCCATCGCCGTCTACTTCGACTGCACCCTTTCGATGCACGTTTGCCTGGGCAGGAAATACGCCGCCGACCCCGGCTTCGCGGCGTATTACGACGCCATCGAGCCGGGCCTGGCCGGCTGGCTCCGCGACATCATCGACGCCAACGCCCGCGATCAAGGCATCGACCCGGATTCGGCGACGTGGACTTGACGCACCCGCGCCTGCGCGTCCGCCTGCGCCCACGTCACCGAATGCGTGCCCGGTCATCACGGGGAACGGCCTATCCGCCTATCTCCTGAACCTGCCCAGCACTTCGAGGTCCGTAATGTACGCTTCGCTGGTCGTCACGGCCGGCGCGTCGATGCGCTTGTCGAAGACGAAGCTGTCGGTGGTCTCATTGGTTTGCAGCCACTGCGTCCCGTTCTTGTAAATGGTCAGGCCGCTGGCGACCACTTCCCCGGCGACGTTCAAATGCTGGAGGTCCACGCCGTTGATGTCGGCCTTGTCCGCTGCCACCGTCCCCCACTGCTGCGCGCCGTCGCGGTAAACGTTGATGCCGCCCTGCGGGAAACTGATCCAGCCATCACTCGTGGACCTTCCCTGAACCCACGAAGCGTTCACGCCGTTGACATCCGCCTTATCCGCCGCCACCGTCCCCCACTGCTGCCCACCGTCGCGATACACGTTGATGCCGTTTGAGGGAACGTGATCCAGCCGTCGTTGGTGTTGGTCCCCTGGATCCAGGGAGTGTGCATTCCGGTGGTGGCGGTGATGGTTTCGTAGGTGGGCCTGCTGATTTGGACGGTGGTGGTGAGGTGGTGTTCGCGCTGGGTGCCGGGGTCGGTGGCGATGAGGGTGTACGTGGTGTCGCGTTTGGGGCCGGTGCCGGGGCCGGGTTTCCATTCGCGCGCGCCGGGTGCGATCGCAGTTTTTGATCCGTCCGGCAGGCCGATCGCGTATTGAAGGGTGTCGGGCCCGTCCCAACGCAGAACGATGTCGTCTCCGTTGTCCACCTGGGTCCGGTCGGGACGGAAGTCGCGCGGAATGCTGGGGGCCTTCTTCACAACGCCCTGCGCGGCGTGGCGGGTGCCGGTTTTGAGATTGCCGTCGCCGCCGCGTGCGGTCTCGCTGATCGTCAGCACGGCCAGGCCCTCGGTCTCGTTGACCGGGATCTTCCGCAGGACCAGGACCAGGGATTCGCCGGAACGCAGGGTTCCGCCGCCGGCGGCGGGGGTCGCGCGGTAGGCGCCGGTGCGCGGGTCCCGGGCGAAGGCCGGTGGCGTGCCGCCCGGCACGGCCTGGGTCTCAGGCGCGATGGAGGCGTTGCTGGAGGCCAGGTCGGCGGCGTTCGCGCCGGCGGGCACCGTGACGTCGATGGTGGTCCAGGTGACGGAACGGTTGTGGTGGTTGGAGGCCAGCACGTAGACCGTGGCCTGCGAGGGCGCCCCGGTCCGTGAGACCTCCAGCGGCGCCGCGTCGGTGTGGAGGCTGTAGCTCAGCAGGCTGGGCATGGTGACGGCTCCTTCTCGGGGAGGACGGCGCAGGCCGGGCACGCGTCCGGGACGGACGGTCCGCGCGGGACCGGTCCGGCGGCGGCGACGGGCGGGCGCCCGAAGCGCACCGCGGGCGGCGCGCTGCGAAAGATCACCTCTAGATCCAAACGCCGGAATGGAACCGCGACAAGATCGCTCAAAGGGGATAGAACAGGGCGATTCGGCCATATTGGCAGGCTCTTGACAGCCAGTCGGATAGCGCGTTACCCGCCATCTCAGGCGAAGGTTTTTGACGGCGCACTTCCGCGCCGAGGCGGCGTCACCGCGCGGGGCGAGAGGCCGTTGGCGTACGGGGCGAGGCGCCGGGTCCCGCACCGGAGCAAGGACGAATCGAACACGTCTCCAGGCGCGCGGCGGCCAAACGGATAGCCGGGGACGAGCGGCTCCTTACGGCCCACGACCAGGCGATCTTGTACCACGCTCGCGCCGGACGCCGAGCGGCGGCGCGGGCGAAAGAATGCGCGGCAAGCCGGCCCGGCGTCGTTCCGGCTTCACACGGCCAGTTTCACGCCGCGTGATTTTCGGAATGATCCACTCGGACGCGATTCGGCGAGAATCGCCCATAGCGGCATGGAAGTTCTCCCGGTTTCCGCGATCTCGCGACGCACCGTGTCGGGCCGTTCGATCCGGATCGGGGATGGATGTCGACGCTGTATTCGATACAGCGCCGATGATCCGGCGACGGGAAGTCGCGCTGACCGGATCGGGCCGGGTAGTTGTGGAGGGTGGCCGCCTGTGGGAAAATCGGCCCATCGCTTCTCCCACCCTTTATCAGGCCGGGTTCTCCGTCATTCCCGGCCGATACGCGTTCACCGCTCTCTGCCATCAGAATGCCAGATTCCATCATGTAATGGCATATAGCTTCGGGGGTTTTCCGTGGCTGACATCGATGCTCTGAGAAAGAAATACTTCGTTCAGCCCGACGACACGGAACCCCCTTCGGAGCCGCTGCCGGCCACGTTCTCGGGCTGCCTGGTCACTCCACTGATCGACGGCGCCGCCTACTTCAACGACCTCGCCGCGGCGATCACGCCACTGGGCACGGGGACGCCCAGCGAGAACAGCGCCCAGTTCATCTACATCACCGGCTGGTGGGTCGGTTTCCTGGGCCACCCGCCCCCTCCCGGAAGGCCGCCGAGGGGATCGGAGCTCCCGTTCTCGCTCGACGGCTACGGAGCCTCGAATCTCATGATCGACGTGCTCAAGGCCAAGGCGCGCGCCGGAGTGGACGTCCGCGTCATGGGCTGGATCTCGTTCTCCGGAATGGCCGACTACGGCGTCGCGACCTCGTCGGTCCGGAACAAGATAGGCATCGCCGACATCAACCTGTCGACCATGGCCTCCATCCGCGAGTTGCGCAACGAACCCGCCCTCGCCGACAGGGCCTGCCTGAACATCATCGCCCATTCCGCCGGCGCGTCGCACACCAAGCTGGTGCTCGTCGGCAACGGCACCACCGCCACCGGCTACACCGGTGGGCTCGACCTGGTGAACGACCGGCACGGCGCCCCGCCGCACCCCGCCGGGCAGTGGCACGACGTGCAGGCGAAGGTCCAGGGCCCGGCGGTGCTCGCGATGTACGAGTTCTACCGCAACATCTGGAACGAGCTCCGGGCACGCGAGGTCAGGTCCTTCCGCGACGGCAATGTGAAGGTCGCCAGCCACACGCCCGGCACGCCCTACCTGCCGACGCGCAACCTGCCCACCACGCCGGTGGGCAAGCACCACGTCCAGTCGCTGCGGACCGTGCCGCGCTTCAACTACAAGAGCACCAACCTCCTGCCCGAGAACCAGAAGATCTCGTTCGCTCCCGACGGGCTGTTCGAGGTGCGCTCCGCCTGGTTCAACGCGGTCCTCACCGCCGAGCGCTACGTCTACATCGAGGACCAGGGGTTCTGGTCGGTGGACGTGATGGCCTGGCTGAACCGCGTCCTCAAGATCCGCGACGATCTCAAGGTGGTCCTGATCAAGGGGATCAACGACCCGAACGATCCGCCCATCCCCGCGTACGCCAACGTCGCGCTGTGGAACGGCCTGCTCCACGATCTGAACCCCCAGCAGCGCGGCCGGGTGCGCGCGTTCCTCCGCGACGTGTTCGTGCACACCAAGAGCACGATCGTCGACGACCACTGGGCGCTCATCGGCTCGGCCAACGCCTACCAGCGCAGCCTCTACAGCGACCTCGAGCACGCGGTGGGCCTGCTCGACGAGGAGGACGCGCTGGTGCGGCAGTACCGGACGCAACTCTGGGGCGACACCTTCGGCCTGATCGGCCCGGCCGAGCAGAGCAGGATCGCCGACCTCGACCAGGCGCTGCACGTCTGGGAGCCCGAGTGGGGCACCGCGGGCAGCGGCGTCACCCTGCCGTCCAACGTCGTTCCGCTCACGCTCCCCACCGCGGAGACGAGGCTCACCGACAGCGAGCAGGACCAACACGACCGCTACTACGACGTCGACTCGCGCTTCCCGTGGGGGGGTTGCCTGCCATGAGCAGCAGCATGTTCGTGACCGTCAACGAGTTCATGCGCGAGAAGTGGCCGTCCTTCCTGCCGAGGCCGTCCGACCCCGCCGTGCTCGACCACGTCTGGATCGAGCCGCCGCACACCACCGCCGACGTCGACCACGGCAGGCTGGCCACCCGCCTGCTGTTCGAGCGGGAACTCGTGCTGGGCCTGCCCGGCTTCGACGCGGTGAGCGTGGTGCTGGCCCCCGACAGCAGCCCGAGCGCGCCCGCCCAGCTGGGCTTCGCGATCGACGTGCTGCCGAAGACCGCCCTGCGCCTGACCGACGCGCCCGTCGCGCTGCGCTTCGGACCGGAGCTGCTGCGGCCCATGCGCAAGGTGACGAGCGGCGGCGACGCGCGCTACGAGCCCGATCCCGGACGCCCGTTCGTCCAGTTCACGGTGCCGAAGCTCAGCGGGAGCGCGGGCAGCGACGGCTTCAGCGCCGACGCGCCGTTCACCGCTCCCCTGCCGTACCCGGTGCAGATCGGCGACACGGGCGTGGTGATCGACAGCGCCACGGTCGGCTTCCACCAGGCGGGCGGCAAGGCGTGCCTGGTGCTGCAATGGAAGGAGGGCGCCCTCAACCGGCTGCTCGGCCGGTTCGTTCCCAACCTGGGCGACCGCAGCCCGGCGGGCGAGCAGCAGGTCACCCTGCGCCTGATCATCGGCGACGGGCTCGAAGAGGTGCGCCTCGACTGGCAGGCCGCGTCCGGCGCCGCGTTCGCGCTCCCCGGCCTCAGCGTGGGCGTCCCGGCGTCCAGCCGCTTCTCGCTGCTGCTGATGCGCCAGGGCGCGGGCCTCGGCCGCGCCGCGTTCGTCGTCACCCTGGCGGGGGACGGCCCGGTGACGGCGGGCAGCACGTTCGCGTGGGGCCGCGACGGCGACCGCGAGCTGCACAACGACGAGCCGCCCCAGCCGCCCGGCAAGCCCCTCTTCAGCGTCACGCTCGAACCGGCGGACGGGCCGCGCAGCCTGGTGCTGCTGGACGTCGCGCTCGGCGCTCCGAAGCTGCCCGGTTTCTTCCGCGAGCTGACCGCGCCGATCGCCCCGCTCGACCTCAACGACCCGGCGTCCCTCTGCAAGCCCGTGGCGTTCGACCCCGTGGACCTCCAGGACGGCTGGACGGCCAAGCTGAGCGTCAACATCGACGCGGGCGGCGGGGCGTTCACCCTGCCCTTCCTCAAGCAGGGCCAGGGCGACGACGCGCAGTTCCTCCAGCTCTACACCCCGACGCCGCTCGAAGGGCTGCCGATCACGCTGCCCCAGGGGGAGGTCGGCTTCGACATCGGGATGCGGCTGCGCGTACTGAGCCTCAGCTTCGACCTGCGGTGCCGCCTGACCTTCAGCCTCGGCACCTTCGCCCTCAAGGTCGACCACGACCAGGGGATCGAGCTGCGCGCGCCGGAGGCCGAGCGGGAGTTCCCCGACCTGTTCGGGATGCGTTGGCGGTTCAAGGGCAAGGAGCTGGCCGACAAGTCCTTCCACTACTTCACCATCGCCACGAAGGACTACCACTACCAGATCCAGCAGCCCGAAGGGGCGATGCTGGAGCTCGACTTCACGCGGGCCAGCGAGGAGCCGATCACCTTCAGCGTGCGGGACTTCGCGCTCACGCCGAAGGGCGTCAACCTCGCCGCCACCGTCACCGACCGCCCGGCCCGGCTCAACGGCCTGCGCACGCGGTTCCGCTTCACCGACAGCGGCTTCGTGATCCGCGAGAACCGCATCGCCGACTTCACCATCGCCGGCTCCGGCCCGCTGCCGCCCGACCTCGTGGGCGACGCCACGGCCGACATCGCCTTGCAGTTCGCCCAGCGTGAAGGCGGCGACCTCACCCTGGTGCAGGGCGCCGCGAACCTGCGCGGCGTCAAGCTGCTCGACTGCAAGGGCACGCGCTTCCAGTTCTCGGTCGACGCGCTCGGCCTGCGGTTCGTCGACGACGGCGCGTTCCACCTCTACTTCACCGTCACCGGCTCCGCCCGGTTCGTGCTGGCTCCGGGCGACGACGCGGACGGGCCGCTGGCCCTGCTCGGCAAGACCCGCATCGACCTCGTCCAGTGCCCGCTCACCGGCGACGCCCGGGTGATCGGCAAGCATGTGAAGTTCCTGGTCGAGCTGCCCAAGCCGAAGACGTTCAACTTCCTCGGCTGCTTCGAGATGGAGCTGCGCGCGATCGGCTTCGTTCCGCAGTGCGAGTTCTTCGGCGGCGACGGGGCCATGCAGGTGACCGGGCAGCTGAGGTTCGCCCAGGGGCCCGGCGACACGCCGGACTCGCGGCCCGACTACCACGAGCTGTTCATCGGCCTGCCGCTGCCGGGCGAGTTCGTGCCGCGCATCCACTTCACGCGGCTGGCGGTGAACCTCGCCATCGGCGCCGCCTTCCGGCTGAGCGGCGTGGTCGACTTCGTCGACGAGCCCGACCAGGCCGGGCTGGTCGGCGAGGGCATCGTCCAGATCCAGGGGCTGCCCGCCATCGCGGCCAGCTTCGGGTTCCTGCGCGTGCGCCGCGGCCCCGGCTCGCCCTGGGTGCGGGCCTGGTTCCTGTACCTGGAGATCCGCCAGGTCAGCTTCATGATCCCGGTCATCCAGATCTACCTGCGCGAGATCGGGATGGGCTTCGGCTACCGCTTCACCATCGCCGCGATCAAGGCCGCCGACGCCGAGAACGACGTCAAGAAGCTGCTCAAGACCCTGGAGGGCCTCTCGCGCACCCAGGGCGACCTGTCCAAGCGCGACCGCTGGGCGGTGGACCTGGAGGAGGCCGGGCAGGACCCGCGCTGGACGATCGTGCTGCGCGCGATGATCTCGCAGACCTCGGCCTCGGCCTCGCCCCTGCGGTACGAGGCGTTCGCCGAGGCCGACCTCGCCTGCATCTTCCTCGTCGACGCGATCATCGCCTTCCGCAGCGACCTGACGTTCTTCATGTCGGTGCGCGGCTGGTTCAACACCAACTACGCCGACTACGTCACCAACCGGGACGGCGCGCGCGAGAACCCCATCCTGAGCGGCTTCGTGCTGCTGTCGCCGCGCCAGAAGCGGTTCCTGGCCCACATCTCCAAGCCCGAGGGCGGCAAGCCGGGCGTCCATCCGCCGCTGCCCGACTTCGTCCGCGACGCGATCGCCGACAGCCGCTTCTCCGCCACCCTGCTGATCGAGCCGGGGCTGTTCCACTACGAGCTCGGCTGGCCCAACATGCTGCGCTGGCACACCAAGCTCGGCCCGCTGGCCGTGGAGATCGAGGGCGGGTTCATCTTCCGCGTCTCGACCACGGAGATGGTGCTCGGAACGAGCTTCCTGGCCCGCGGCAGGCTCGAACTGAGCGCCGGCGTCGACCTCGGGCTGGTCGGCATGCGGATCAGCGCCACCGCGCGGGTGGCGTTCGGCGCGCGCTACATCGGCGTGATCGACTTCCGCGACCCGACGGACAACTCGGCGGTGTACGGCGCGATCGGGCTGGAGGTGCAGATCTCCTTCGCCATCGAGTTCTGGATCAAGATCCCGCTGGTCTTCACCACCATCAAGCTCTCGTTCCGCTTCAGCCTAGAGATCACGTTCAGCGCCGGCCTGGAGATCGGCGTCAAGGGACTGAGCGTGCCCGGCGTGCGCGGCGCGGGCACCGTCGGCGTCTCCTGCTGCGGCCACAGCCTCCAGGCCAACGTCAAGGTGGCGTTCCAGGAGGACAACGTCCAGGCCGCCCTCGATCGCACCAAGGAGTTCCTGTCGCTCGGGCTGGAGGCCACCGAGGTCGAGCCGGTGCCGGGCACCGGGGGCGCGCTGGACGCCGCGCCCGCCTTCACGCGCCTGCTGGCCGCGCGCCGTCCCGCCCTGCCGCCGCGCGCCCTCGCGCCCCTGCTCGGCGAGAGGACGGCCGCCGAAGGCGACGTGTTCCACGTGCCCGGCTACGTCATCTTCGTGCTGCGCGACGCGCCCGCCTGGGACGACGAGCACAAGATCTACTTCGTGCTGCTGCCGCAGGGCGAACGGCCGCACCGGGACGCGCAGGGCCGGCTCGTCCTCGACGAGGAGGGCTTCCCGGTGGCGGAGCCCGAGCCGGGCTTCCTGCCGCCGCCCCCCGCCGAGGGCACCGCGGTCGCGAAGGACTTCGCGCTGCGCGTGCCGAAGCCGGCGGCCGGCGAGAACTACACGCTCCTGCACTTCGACCCGCTACCCGGTCCGCGGTTCGTCGACGTGAGCGGCGCGGTCGCCGCCGGCGAGCCGATCACCTGGGGGGTGAACTGGGCCGCGCGGGTCTACGCCGACGGCTCCGCCGAGCGCCGCGTCGTCAACCAGGCCACGGGAGCGCCGGGCGCCCCCGCGCCCCTGGAGGACGGGCTCAGCCTGGCGCAGCACCTCGCCAACGCCTTCAAGCAGCAGTACACCGGCGCGGGAGAGGCCGCGGTCGCCCGCCCGGTCGGCGACCCCGGCGCGCTGCCCGGTTACCGCCCGCCGGTCAGCGACCCGCGGGTGCAGAGCCCGTCCGACAGCTCCTTCGAGGCGGCCGTGCGGGGAGCGTACGAGCAGTTCGGCGGGTCGCCCTTCCTCAAGCACGACCCGCAGGAGCTGTACGCGCAGCTGCTGGAGTCGGCCTTCGACCCGCGTACGACGATCTACGCGGCGGACGGCGCCCAGGACGGCGACGATCCCGGCGCCGTCAGCGCGGTCCAGGCCGACCAGCAGGCCCACCAGCTCCGCGGTGTGATCATCCACGACCTCGTCTCCGACCTGCGCGCGTTCCACGCCGAGAGCAGCCAGGCCGAGCGCGACAAGCTGGTCGCCGGTTCGGCGGCCTTCCAGATGGGGCTGGTGTTCGCGGTGAAGACCGCCGACGACCGCCGTCCCGCCTGGCTCGACCAGGTGACGGCCGGACTGGACGGCCAGCCGTCGATCAGCCAGCGCGAACGGCCCGAGGCGACCGGGCCCGGCCCGAAGAGCGAGGCCGTGCGCGCCTTCAACGTCGCCCAGTCGCGGTTCGACCTGTTCCCGCCCGAGTTCGAGCAGGTGCGGCAGTACAGCGACGCGAGCACGATCGCCCTCGCCTGGGAGCTGGGCTGGCGGCGCCAGGCCGCGCCGGGGACGACCCGGGCCCAGAACGACCCCGACCACCACCTGGCCCACTACCTGGTGCGCCGGCGCGCCCTCGACGGCGACGAGGCCGAGCACACCACGACGGTGAAGCCGGTCAAGGTGCTGCACCGCCACACGACCGACGTCGCCGGCGCGGACGGGGACGGGCAGGCCACGCCGACCGACACGCTCTCGCTGCTCCAGCCGCGCTTCCAGGTGGTCGACCACTTCCCCGACACCGCGGGCGACCTCGCCGCGCTGCCGCGCGAGGGCCGCGGCTACGTCTACACGATCACGCCCGTCGACTTCGCGGGCGGCTCCGGGCGCCCGCTGACGCTGATCGCGACGCGCTACCCGAGCACGCCTCCCGCGGTGCCGGTGGACGGCGACCTCACGGTGAGCTACAGCATCGCCCCGTCCGACCTCGAACCGGCGGAAGGCGCGGCGACGCCCCAGGTGATGACGCCGCGCCAGGTCTACGTCGAGTGGAGCGAGCCGGCGCGCCAGAGCGGCCCTGCGGTGCCGGTCCGCACGTACCGGCTGGTCTTCCGCCGCGAGAGCACCGTGCCGATCGGCTCCTACGGCCTGGACAGCACGACCCAGCGCGGGCGCACCACCGGCCTGCCGACGTCGAACGCCCGTCCGCTGCCCACCGACATCAAGATCGACCTTGAGCACGTCTTCGGGCCGCCCGGCGCGCGCGGCGCGGTGATCCCGGTCGCCACCCTGCGCGAACGGGGCGTACTGCCCGACGGCGCGTGGCGTCCCGAGGCGTGGCGGGTCTTCTTCCAGACGGTCTCCGACCGCGACGTGCCCTCGGCCCTGGCGCCGGTGCAGCTCCTGCTCGCCGCCGAGGCGGTGGCCGCGCCGCCGACGTCCCCCGCGCCGGACGACCGCATCGAGCACTCGGGCAACCCGCGCGAGGAACGCCGTCCGGCGGAGCTGGAGTGGCTGCCGCGCCCGACCGCCTTCGGCGTGGTGCGGCCCGAGGACGAACGGGCGGAGCCGGGCGTGGCCCACGCGCCGATGCCGCTCCCGGACACCGCCCGATCCGAGGGGGAGAACGCCGCCCCGGTCCCGTTCGTCTTCACCGGGGACATCGGCGCGATCGTCGGGTTCCGGCCGCATCCCCAGGGCATCCGGGCGATCCGGTTCCGCTGGAACCAGGGCCCGAGCGGCGACGCCGCCTACCCGCTCGAACTCAACGCCGGCTACCGGCTGTACGAGCTGAACATCGACGCGGCCACGACCGACACGTTCGCCAGCGCGGCCCGGCTCGCCGAGGAACTGCGGCTGCTGCAAGAGGTCCAGATGCTCCCGGCCGAGGACCTGCCGCTCGTTCCCGGCGACACGTTGAACACCAGCCAGTGGGAAGCCTGGTACCCGGGAGCCGTCCAGCGTCGCCGCCGGCCCGATCCCACTGCCCAGGGCGTACGGGACGAGCGCGGGCCCTGGTACTCCTGGCAGGACTCCTACCTGGAGTGGCCGGAGTGGGAGGGCGTCACGCGGCCCGGCGGCAAGCGTGAGACCCCGCTGCATCCGCTGCTCGAACGCCTGGTGGAACGGCTGCGCGGGATGCGTCCCGGCAGCGGCACCGACCCGCAGGGCCGGATCTCGGACGGCTACGCCGCCGCCCTCCAGATCAGCCCGCCGACGCTGCCGAACGACCTCGCCGACTTCCTGGCCAGTTGCCCGCCGGGCGCGGACCGGTACGGCTGGGGCGCGCTCCAGCGCCTCGGCCTCGCGGTGACCTTCAGCCTCCACGACCCCGTCACGGGCACCGTGCGCGGTCCGAAGCTGCTGGAGCTGCTCCAAGGGCTCTTCACTCAGTTGGAAGGCGGCGGGTCCGACCCCGACGCCGCGGCTTTCGCCGCGTTCCGACGGCACCTCCATGTCGAGCTGCTGTTCCAGCCGGGACGCAGCGTCCAGCTCAGCGAACGGCCGGCCGAGGGCGACGATCTGCTGGCCCTGGTCCAGATCAGCCTGCGGCCCGCCGTCCGGCAGCGGCTGCGCTACCGCGCCGTCACGATCAGCGGGCGCTCGAACACCGAGGTCGAGGTGCGCTTCGCCCTCACCGCGCCGTGCAGCCTGGTCGAACGGCCCGACAGCGGGACCGGCCAGGCGGAGCTGGAACCGCAGCCGGCCCCGATCACCCGTACGGTCAGGCTGCCGCTCAACGGCGAAGCGGCCCTGCTCCTGCGCGGCGCGTCCCTCCCCGCGACGGTCGAGGTGCGTCCGTCGGCCAGGCTGAGCGTGGATCCGAAGCCGTTCGACCCGGCGATCGCGTCCCTGCTCAGCTATGACGCGGGACGCAAGCTGCTCAGCGCCGGCACCATGCTCAGCGCCGCCCAGATGGGGCTGCTGCGCCCCTCCCTCGCCCCGGCCGACCTCCAGGCCGCGGAGGGCCTGGCCGGGACGGTCCGGAACGAGGAGTTCGGCCCGACCGACGAGCGCACCAACCACTTCACCGTCGCGACCGAGGCGCTGGCCAAGCTGTTCGCCACCGCCGACGACGGCCTGCCCGAGCACGTCCAGTGGCTGCGGCTCAAGTACTACCTGGAGACGCTGAACAGCAACGACCCCAAGGTGCCGGACACCAGCAAGGTCACCCTGCCCACCGGCGAGGCCGAGATCGCCAAGGCGCTGCCCGACGTGCTGGCCTGGACGGCGCGCTTCTTCGACGCCAGCGGCGCGGTGGAGGCGGGGCAGGGCGGGCTGGGCGCGACGGGCGCCGGGCCCTGGGTGGCCGCGGCGTACCCGCGCGCGGGATCGCCCGCGCTGGCCACGCCCGACGCCGGCGGACGCCTGACGTACACCCAGCTGCTAGAGGACCGGTGGGCGCACACGCTGCGCTACTACTTCCAGCCGTACGGCCGGTACGACCTGCTCTGGCAGAGCCTGCGCCGTTCGCCCACGCTCTTCCCCGGCCGCGCCGCCGCCGAGGCCGGCGTCCCGGCGGTGGAGGTGGACCCGGCCGCGGGCGGGCTGGACGTGGTGATCGGGCGGACGCAGGCCGTCGACGCCCCGCTCGTCCTCGGCTCGCGTCGGCTCGACGAGCCGGCCACCCCGGCGCGCCCGCCGGCGCCCGGCGCGATCTGGGAGGTGATCGTCGCCCAGCACCACGAGCAGACCCTGGCCGAGCACAACCAGACCCTCGTCCGCCAGCTAGCGTTCCGGCAGATCGCCTTCAGCCTGCTGCGCCGCTTCGGCTACACGGGCTGGTACCACTGGGTGCGCGACTTCGCCGAGGAGCACGAGCGCGAGCTGCCCGTACGGCTCGTCGAGGGCGAGTACCCGGGCGTCCCCGACCGCCTGCCGGACCGGCCGGACCATCTCGTCCTCGACGGCACGGCCGATCAGGACGAGCTGCGCGGGCTGGACCTGCCCGAACGCGTCGGCGACTTCTCGCAGGGCGTCCTCGCCCTGCAGTGGCGCGCCCTGCCGTTCTACTACGAGCACCGCCTGCTGGTGATCGCCCAGACCGACGGGACCGTCTCGCCGGTCAACAGCGTCACCCAGCGCGACCTGACGTACCGTTCGCCGGTGCCGAGCGCGACCGTGAGCGGCGCGGACATCGTGTGGCACCGGCTGCCGCCGTTCCCCGCCGAGACCCCGGGCCCGCAGCTCCAGGCCGACACCCGCGTGCGCACGATCACCATCCCGCTGCGCCCGCTCTGGGACAGCCTGCCCGACGACGCCCAGGCGCGCTGGCCCGGCGAGAAGCCCGACCCGGCGAACGGCGCGGCGACCGCGCGCAAGCTCGGCGCCCTGCCCGACCCCGAGGTGGTGTACCAGATCGTCGAGCTGTTCAGCGGCAACATCGAGGTGCAGGCCGAGTGCTTCTTCGACCCGGTCGCCGGGAGGTTCGCCCACCGGCAGCTCGGCAAGCGGTTCCTGGTGGCGCGGACCACGCTGTCGCCCCCGGCGGGCGCGCTCGGCGACTTCCCGCTGGCGGTCGACCTGGTCCAGGTGAGCGAGGAGCAGCTCGGCAGCGGCTACTCCACGGCGGGCCTGCCGCCCGACACGCGCAACCGGGCGGCCATCGACGACCACGGCCGCCTGCTGTTCGCCGGGGTGATGACGCGGGCCGACCGCGACGCCCTGGTCGGGCTGGTGAACGCGCCGGACGCGGCGAAGATCCGGGAGCTGTTCGAGAGCTGGTACGTCACCGAGCCGGTGAGCGCCCCCGCGGGGAACCTGCCGAGCCGGCTCGCAGCGGTGATCGACTTCCTGCCGGCGCCGGCCCTGGCCCTGGTCTGGGAGGGGCCCTCGGACGCCGCCGCGGCGGACCTGCGGCGGCTGCCCGGCGACAGCGCCTTCACCGGGGCCGTCGCGAAGATCATCGAGCAGGCCGCGGGCGCGGGCCCGGACGCCGTCACCCGCGTGGAGATCCCCGCCGGGCCGGAGCAGATCCCCGCCGAGCTCCAGGGCAAGGCGGAGCCGGCGCGCAACGCGGCGGGCACGCAGTACACCACCCTCGGGTGGAACGGCGCGATGAGCGACGCGGACGCCGCCGCTCTGCGGCGCTGGGCCGCGTTCCCCGAGTTCGCCGACGCCGTGGAGAAGCTGATCGTCGCCGTGCGCGACGCCGCCGCGGGCGGCGCGCCGGCGTCCCCGGTCACGGTGCCGTTCACCGTCGCGGTACGTCCCGTCCAGGCGGGCTCAGCGGCGTCCTCGCCGGGAAGCTGCTGCTCGGCGCCGCGCTGATGCGCTACCACGGCATGATGCGCGCGGACGATCCGGCGGCGCTGGCGCCGTCCTACCCGGGGCGGCCCGACCGGCTCGCCCTCAAGCGGCTGCACCGCGCGAGCCAGGGCAGCGGAATGCGCGGGCGGTCGCTGGTGGTCCGCGCCCGCCGCGGCAGCGCCGCGCCGAGCGGGCCGCGGCCGATCGTCCCCTCGGACCTGTAGGCGCAATGGCCTTTGACGGCGGCCACCAAGGCCACGAGCGGACCAGGAGCAGCAGATGGCGAAACTTCCCGAGCTGCCGAAGCTGAGGATCGCCGGCCCGTTCTGGGCGGCCGAGGCCGAGGTGATCCGGCTGGCAGATCCGGCCACCAACTTCGCGTTCCGCACCCTGTACGCGGACACGACGCCGCGCCGGGCGGTCGGCGAGGACGGCGTGCTGCTGCCGGGCTCGCTGCTGGCGCTGGTGTACGTCACCAGCGTCACGATCAGCCCGACCAACGGCGGCGCGCCGCAGTACGTGTGGAAGCGCAGCGGCAACAAGCCCGACGGCAAGCTGCCGCCCCAGGCGATCCGGGCCGCGATCAACGCGGGCACCGCCAGCCTGCTGCTCCTGCAAGCCCCGGCCGACGGCTGGCCCGAGAACATCGCCGGCAAGCTGCCGACGTTCACCTGCCTCGGCGGTGAGATCGTCCTCGACCCGATGACGGCCCAGTCCAGCGCCACGCAGAAGCTCTACACCGCGCTGGGCATCGCGCCGGTGGCGATCGGGCAGCGCACCGGCCCGGCCCGGCTGCTCGGCGCCCTCGCCGTCCACGCCGGCGGCCTCTCGGCCTTCGGCCAGGTCCGCCTGCTGTGGGACGGCGCGCCGGTCGCCGCCGTGTTCCAGCTCGCCCGGACCGTCCCCGACCCCGAGCCGGCGGCGGGGACCGCGGTGCGCGGCTTCCGGATGACGATCGAGGCCGAGCGGCTGACGCAGGCCGAACGGGCGGCGATCATCGCCTCCTGGCGGCGCCTCAATCGCTACCTCAACCCGAACAACCCGTTGAACGGCCTGGTCCAGCCGGTGCCCTCGCCGGAGTGGGCCACCCTGGAGCTCGCCGACCCGCTCGCCGTCCCGCGCCTCTTCTGGGAGATCGCGCCGTGGCAGGAGCAGCCCGGCACGCGCCCGATCAGCTTCGCGGGCGACGACTTCAGCGTGCTCCTCAGCGACCGCCGCCCGTACGACCAGAACGCGCAGCCGGACACGCTCGCGCGGATCACACCGGCCGGTGCGCGCGTGGCCGCCGACGGCACGAGACTGCGGGTGGAGCTGACCGCCGGAGGCCCGCCCGCGGGCTCCACTGGGACGCTCAGCTACCAGGCCGGACGCGACGGCGCCGGCTGGAACGAGCGGGTCACCCTCGCCGCCACGACGCTCGCGTTCGACCCGAACGAGGCCGCGCGGCGGCTCCGCGCCACCTTGCAGGTGCCCGAGCCGTCCTGGACCCGGCCGGCGCCCGGTGATGACGCCCAGCACGTCTCTCCGGCGGTGCTGTGGGGGTTCACGCCGTTGGACGACGGCTGGGCCCAGCTCCCGCTGCCCAACCTGTCCGAACAGGTCTACCTCGACGCGGGCGTGGCCCGGGCGGAGCCCGCCCCCGCGCCCGTCAACCTGCTGCGCGGCGCCGTCAGCTACGGCAACGACGATCCGGCCGTGTTCGGCGAGGTCCCCGGCGAGCAGCCCTGGAGCCTCACCCTCGCCGCGGCGCAGCGGATGACCGGCACCTGGGTGCTCGGCCCGACCGGCGGGGGGTACGAGCTCCAATCGGCCGAACTCGCGCTGGACGCGCCCGAGGTGGCGGTCAACGGCCTGTTCTGGCTGAGCACCGAGGCGCCCTCCGCGGCCGACGCCCTGCCCGGCTTCGACGACTGGATCGGCGGCCTGGCGACCGTACCCCTGCACACCGTCACCGGGCGCGAGCTGTTCGCGCCCCTCGTACGGCTCGCCTTCGAGGCGATCACCTTCGCGTGGCGGACCGCGCCCGCCCCCTCGGCCGGCCTCGGCGCCTGGGCCTTCCAGTACGGCGTCGACCGGGTGCTGCTGCGGGCCCTGGTGGACGGCGGCGTCCTGCCGCCCGACCTCCTCGGCGTCGCGCTGCCCCTGGTCTGGCGCCGCCACCCGGCCCTGCCGATGGTGCAGGCCCTCGCGCTCACGCAGAGCGTCAGCCCGCCCAACGTGCCGATCGCCGGGCGGCAGCTCGTGCCGTTCGAGCTGCCGGTGGTCCGCCAGGACGGCCTGGACCTGCCGGACGGCTGGCGCTTCACGGCGGAGGGCGCCGCGGGCTGGCCGCGCTACGGCGGCGGTTCGTCGCCCGCCCGCGAATGGCTCGGCGCGGGCGAGGCGAAGCTGTACGACCTGCCCCTGGTGGCGCTGTCGCTGCCCGGCCTGGTGCTCGACCCGCGCCCGGACGGCGACCCGCCGCAGAACGATCCCGCGCTCGGCCTGCCCGTCCAGTACCGCTACGACCTGCCGTACACCGACGAGGTCCACGCTCTGGCCCAGCTCCCCCGGATCCCCAAGGACCCTCGCGAGAGCTCGCCGCTGCCCGACACGGCACGGCCCGAGCCGCCGCGCCCGCTGACCCGCGCGGACTACGCCGCCCACTGGCGGCGTCTCGCCGAGCGCGCCGCCCTCGCCGCCGCCGACGGCGTGACCGCGTTCGCCCGGCAGGACGGCCGTACGGTGCTGCGCCACCTGGCCTCGGTCCACGCCTGGCCGGTCAGCGCCACGTTCGCCCTCGACGGCTATCCCGGCGAACTCCGCCTGGACAACGCCGCCCCCGCCCGAGCGCTCCTCTGGCGCTGACGGGCGAGACTGCCCTGCCCGGAATCCAAGGTGACTTCGCCGGCGGGGCGGGCGGCCTGCGCCGCCTGCCCGCGGGCGCGCCCGCGGACTCGGCCCAGTACCGGTTGACGGCCGGGAGCATGGCCGCCGGGCTCGCCGGCGACGCGGGCTACACCGACCAGCGCGGCCTGGTACGCGGCGCGAGCCTGCCCGCGACCAACCTGATCAGGACGCCGCTGAGCCACCCGACCGCGGGTGACGTGCAGCTCACCACCACCCGCCTGCCGCTCACCCTCGGCCACGGGACGGCGAGCTGGCGGCTCTGGTTCCGCGACCTGCCCGCCCAGGGCGCCGCGTTCACCAAAGCCTCCGCCCGCTCCCCCAAGGCCGTCGAACTCGATCTCGACGGCAACGACCCCGAGGCGCGCAGCAGCGACTACGAGCACCGCACCGGGTACGAGTGGCGGCTGCGCCCGCTGGGCGACGACCCCGACGAGCCCGCGCCCGGCCTCGACCTGTTCGGCCTGCGCTTCTTCCCGCTGGTGCTCGACCGCGTGGCGTTCTCCGGCGACGGCGTGGCCGCGGTCGAGGTGATCGGGCGGCTCCAGCTCCCGGTGGCCGGCTCCGACGACGAGCAGACCGATCTGAGCAACTGCGTGCGGCTGACGTTCTCCGGCGGCGGCGCCGAACTGCGCCTCAGCGCCGTCGGCATCGAGGGCGACGCCTTGGAGTGGCCGCTGGCCGTCTCGGCGGGCGAAGCGGGCGACGCGCCGCGCCTGCGGGTCGGCCGCGTCGCGCTGGCGTCCGGCGGCGCCGGGCTGACCGTCGAGCAGGCGCGGCTGTACTTCCACCTGTTCCAGGTGGAGTGGGCGGTCGGCCTGCCGCCGATCGGCTTCCCGAACCCCGCGACGCCGCCGTTCACCCTGCCCGGGGCGAACGGCCCGGACCCGATCGTGCCGCAGCGGGTCGCCCTCGGCCTCGACATGACCGGCGGCGAGCACACCCTGAACCTCACTCTCGCCGTGCGGATCGGCAGGCCGCCGACGGGTCTGGAGGCTCTCTACCGGTTCGACGAGGGCGGCGGCACCACCGTCCACGACTCCTCCGGCACGGGCGAGCCGCTGCACCTGAACGCGGCCTCGGCCCAGGGCATGAGCTGGGGCCCGAACGGCCTGACGCTGACCAAGCCGACGCTCATCCGCTCGGGCGCTCCCGCCGCGAAGCTGAACGCCGCGATGAAGGCCAGCGACGAGATCAGCGTCGAGGCGTGGGTGGAGCCCGTCTCCGGCCTGCTGACGAGCGGGCAGTTCAACCTCGTCACCGTCTCGTCCGACGCCGAGCACAGGAACGTGACCGTCCAGCAGCGCAAGGGGCTGCTCAACTCGTCCTCCGTGGACGCGTGGCTGCGCACCGACGCCACGAACGAGGAGGGCGCCCCCGACCTGGCCACCCCGGCCGGGTCGCTCAGCGCGTCCCTGACCCACCTGGCCTACACCCGTTCCGCCGACGGCCGGACCCGGATCTACATCAACGGGCAGCTCAAGGCCGAGCAGAACGTGGGCGGGAGCCTGGACGCCTGGGACGACCGGTTCGAACTGGCCCTCGGCGACGAGATCACGGGCGGCCGGGCCTGGCTCGGCACCTACCGCATGGTCGCCCTCTACAGCCGCGCGCTCACCGCCGAGGAGGTGTCCGCGCGCTTCGGCGCGGGTCCGGCGACGCCGCCCCCCACGGCCAGAGGCCAGGCCGTCACCGCCTCGCTGACCTTCGACCTGATGGCGCGGGGGAAGGACCGTTTCACGCTCGACGCCGCGAACCTCTTCGGCGATCTCACGCTCGCGGTCACGCTGCCCGACGGTTCGCCCGCGGCCCTGGCCGACGACACGACGCTGCAATTCGGCTGGAACGGCTACAGCGCCCCGCAGCCCGAAGGGCTCCAGTTCCTGCCGGGCATGCGCCTGGCCGACGCCCGGACGCCCGGCCTCGGCGAACGCGCCGCCCCCGGCTTCGCGACGATCACGTTCCGCGCCACCGCCCGGCCCGACGACCTGCCGAAGCTGCCCCTGACCGGCGCGTTCGTGGAGGCTCTGCTCGTCGCCCACTGGGGCCGTTCGCTGCACGACGCCGGGCCCGGCCAGAGCGTCGACGCCGCGGAGCTGTACGGCTCCTCGGCGGGCGACGTCGTGGTGGGCTACACCTCGCGTCTGGAGGGCTCGGACTGGCAGGAGAAGTTCCTGCTCAACGGGATGCTGACCGCGACCGACCTGGTCTCCTGGCCGCAGCAGCTCAGCTACGACGCGGCCAACGCGCGCATCACCCTGCCCGCGGCCCGCACCGCCGGGTCCCCGCCCCTGACCCATACGCGCCACACGATCAGGGTGCTGCTGAACCAGCACGAGCTGCCCGCGTCCACGCTGACCGGCGCGGACGGCCCGCTGCTGTTCACGTTCGCCCAGGGGCGGAGCTGGCAGACCCTGGCCCTGGTCGAGCACCAGCTCGTCCAGGTGTCGCCGGCGGCCGACGGGAGCGGCGGGACGCTGGGCCAGGAGACGCGGTGGACGGCCGTACAGGAGGTGCGCCTGCTCGCGCCCCAGCGCGCCGCGCGGTTCCTGCGCGCGATGGCCGCCCTCAAGACCACCGACCCCGTCGAGGGCGTCAGCCCGCTCGGCAGCGTGAGCGGCGGCTACCTGGGCGCCGGGCTGTCGGCGCTGCTCGCCGACTCGGGGCTGCGCTCGACGCACTGCCCAAGGACACGCTGCTCATCGAGGCGAGCGCCCATCATCTGATCAGGCTCGTTCCCGCCGCGGAGAGCGTGGCGACCACGCTCCAGTTCCTCCCGACCGGCAGTCAGGGCGCCGTGCTCAGCAGCCCGGCGGACTACGCGCCCAGCGACCCGACCGACCCGCGCTGGCTGCTGCTGACGATGCCGTTCCTCGGACGGCTCCAGGACACGGCGCGCGACCTGGCTCAGCCGGCCGCCGGGCAGCCCAGCCCGCTGCAAATCGACCCGCTGCTGCTCGTCGCCCGCCTCCGCGCCTCGGCCCCCACCGCCGCGCTGCCCGGCCTGGCTCTCGCCCTCTGCGGCTGGGCCGACAGCGCGCCGCTGACCGTCACCCTCGCCGGCCTGGACACCGCTGTCGGCCGCAGCTTCGCTCGGCTCGACCCGTTGGCCTTGGAGGAGAGCTGGTTCCGCGCGCAGAACCCGTCGCCCGAGCCGCAGGACGAGCTACTGCAAAGCGTCATCGCGGCCCTTCCTGAGACGCCGGCCCGGCTCAGCCGCCCGGTCGCGCTGCGCCAGGCGTTCGACCCGCGTCGCCCCTTCTACCCGCCACGGCCGGACGACCGGCCGGCACTGGCAGAACCATCGCCGTACGCCGATCCCGTGTGGCGCGAGGACGGGCTGCTGCTGACGCAGTCCGTGAGCAGTCTGGCGCCGACCAGCAAGCCGCCGTACGGCTGGATGCTGGCCGCGGCGCTCATCACGAGCAGCGGCCTGCTCGGCGGGCCTCCCGCCGGTGGCCAAGGACCGCGCCGCTATCCCGCGGCCACCCTCATTCCCGCGCCGCTGGCGCTCGACGGGACGAGCAACCCGCGCCCGCTGAACATCGTCGTCAGCCCGTACCTGGGGCTCCAGTGGCGGCCTGCTCCGCCGGTGCCGCAGACCGGCCCTTCGCCGCTGCGGCCCCGCCTGCTGCTGGCCGAACTGCTCTGCCTCGCGCCCAGCACCATGCGGCTGCACCCCGTCGCGAGCCGCATGTGGAGCGTGCAGCCCGACAATCCCGAGCTGGCCGACGAATCGCACCTGCGCGCCCAGGCCCAGAGCTGGGCCGTCCAGTCCCAGCGCCTCCTGGCGCCGGAGTCGCCGATCGCGGTGCTGCGCTACCGGATCATCAGCGACAACACCCGCCCGGACGACCTGGAAGAGGCGGCCCTGACCACGGGCTACGCCTTCGCCCTGGTCCGAGTGGAGTCCGCGTCGCCACTGGCGAGGCGGCTGTTCCGCATCCGCCCGGAACTCTCCGGCCTGCGCTACCGCGAAGGCCAGTGCGGTATCGCGGCGATCCCCGCGGACGCCCACGACTTCGAGCTCGCGCCGCCGCAGACGGTCGGCGTACAGCCGCTCCACCTCACCCAGCGCCCGGTGCGCGGAGACCTGCCGGCGTGGCCCTGGGGTCTCAGCGCGCTGCGCGTCAGCGTGCACTACACCAAGGGGCAGCAGGGCGTCGTCGGCGCGGCCACTCCCGGCGCGGCGGGCCAGACGCTCTGGTGGCAGACGGTCCAGCGGACGGTGCAGTTCCGCTCGGCGCTGCACACCGACCGCCCGGCGGGCGGCCTGCCGCGGCGCTTCCGCGCACCGGCCGTGAGCAGCTTGCTGCCCGCGCCGCCCGACCCGCCGCTGCCCGCGCTGACCGCGCCTTTGTTCGACCAGCCCGCCCTTCCCGAGCCGGACGGTCCGCGGGCGGGGGTCCCCGAGGGGCTGGCCCGCTGGCAGCCCGTCCTGCCCGGCGGGTTCCGCTACCTGGTGAGCGGCGCACGGGCCGGGGTGTTCGTGACGCTGCGCAACCAGGTCCTGCGCCAGAGCGGCGTGCTCCTGACCGGGGAGCACCCGCGCCCGCGCGGCCTCGCCATGCTCTCCGGCGGGCTGCCGGTGGAGCACCGCGCGCCGCGTCCCGTACCGCTGCCGGCGAACGCCGACGGCCGGCAGGGGGTCGCGCTGCGCACCTGGGCGAGCCACTTCGCCCCC
Organism: Actinomadura sp. J1-007; assembly: GCF_009793335.1. Lineage (GTDB taxonomy): Bacteria > Actinomycetota > Actinomycetes > Streptosporangiales > Streptosporangiaceae > Spirillospora > Spirillospora yumaensis. Next base: position 967,116 of record NZ_WING01000003.1, read on the forward strand.
GACGAGGCGGCACTGGTCACGCCGTCCCCGGCCGACGAGGCGTTCCGCGCCGGGTTCGAGGACCCGCCGGAGAACCCGACCTACCGGCAGACCGCCCAGCGCCTGCGGATGCAGCTCGCCGCCGTCGAGCGCCACACGCTGGACGTGGGCTGGGACGGCGTCCTGACCTTCGTCTACCGGGTGGACGGGAGCATCACGCTGCTCGGCGGGCAGGAACCGGAGACGCCGGAGACCGGCATCCTCGACTGGGTCCTCGCCCTGGAGCTGGTGGACGGCGGGCGGGTCACGGCGCTCGCCGACATCACCGCTCCGACGCTGGCGCTGACACCGGCCCTGCGGGCCCAGCTCGGCGCGGTCGGCGTGCCCCTGCCGGGGCCGGAGGTCGACACCGTCGACACGGCGAAGCTCGCGATCCGCCAGTTCGGACTGCCCGGCGACCCGAAGACCCGCGCCGACCGGGCCCGCGAGCTGATCGCGGGCATGCCGCCCGGCGCGGCGGTCCACGCGCGGGTCAAGGCGCGGTTCGCCCCTCACCTGCCGGGCGCGGAGCCGTACCACGACGGGTACGCCCAGGTGCTGCGCTTCCCGCTCCGCGTGGCCGACCCGAACGCGCCGTACCTGCCGCTCGTCCCGCGCTACGTCCATTTCGAGGACCCCGAGTACAACCGGCGGCTCGCCTCGCCTTCCGCGCACGCCAGCGTCCCGGCGCAGTTCCCCCAGCAGCAGGCGGGCGGTACGAGCCCGCAGCGCGTCATCACGCTCTCCGCCGAGCGGCGGGAGTGCAACCCGGACGGCACGCTCGCCCTGCGCTTCGACTGGGACGCGCCGCCGCCGGGCAGCCCGAAGGTCACGCTGACGCTCCAGAGGATCGACCTGGACCAGACCCCGCGCGACCTGGCGGACCCGAACGCCGCAGGCGGGCCGCGACGGCTCGACCCGGGGAAGCTGTACGAGCTCTCGCTAGCCGCGATCCAGAAGCTGAACGGTCCGTTCACTCCTGGCGAGCGGCTGCGGCTCGTTCTGCACGTCGACTCGGGCCCGGTGAAGCCGGTCGTGGTGCGGCTCGACATCACCATCGTCGAGGCTCCGGTGATCCCCGCGACGGACGCGGCGTACGCGCTGCTGCGCAGGCAGGCGGCCGGCGACCGCACGCACGTCGAGTGCCCGCGCTTCGCGTGGGGCCCGGAGGCGCAGCGTGTCGAGCTGGTGAACCCGGCGGACCTGCGCACGGAGGTGGTGCGGCGGCGCGCGGTGTTCCAGTTCACCGACTCGACCCGTCCCGGCCGAGCAGAGGACTACACCGTCCAGAAGGTCAGTCCGACGGGCTCGACGCATATCCCGCTGGACGGCTGATGCCCGTCTCCGATACGGCGGTGCCGGTTTGCGGCGGTGCCGGGCGGAGTCACGGGGTCGGGGTCCAGGGCGGACGGAGCTGTTCGGCGGTGGAGCGCAGGATCGCCACGACGCGCCGGGTCGCCATCTCGAAAGCGGCGGGGAAGCTCCCGGTCGCCGCGCCGACCGGGGCGAGCGAGACCGCGAGGTCGTCCAGGTCGCGGGCGATCTCGCGCCGCCGGTGCGCCTCGCCGGGCGTGAGGCCGACGCGGGCGCGCAAGCGTTCCTCCAGGTCGGCGACCACGTCCTCGTTCACGATCCACTGCCGGTGGGCCTGGGCGTAGGCGTCCGGGTCCGGGGCCCCGGCCGACCGCTGGAGCCGTACGGCCAGCTCGGCGCACTCGGCGGCGGGCACGCCGACCAGCCTGTGGCGCAGCACGCGCGCGAACCGCCTCGTCTGCGCGCGGACCGTGGGCAGCTCGACGGGAGCGGGTCCGGGACGCGCGCGGTCAACGCGCAGGCCGGGCGGGAGGGACGGCGTGACGGGCCTGGGCGGGACGGGCGGGCCGTCCTGGCCCGGGGTCGGCTCGCCGCGCATCAGGACGGTGCGCCGCGCCGCCCTCAGGCCCGCCTCGTAACCGAAACGGCGGTCGCCGTCGCCCAGCAGGGGAAGCTCGTCGATCCTGCCCGCCACCTCGTGCAGGACCTCGCGCAGGGAGAGCCGTTCGGACGGCCGGGCCGGGCGTTCGTCGGCCTCGGCGACCGTCTCCAGCCATGACCGCAACTGCGCGGCGGCCTCGGCGGCGTCGGTGGCGCCCGTGTGGGCGGCGTCGACCTCGCGCCATTCCGGTACGGCCTCCAGGAGCACTTCTGCCAGGTCCGTGGCCAGCCGCCGCCTGTCCTCGGCGAAGTAGACGCCGAGGATGTAGCGGGGGAACACGACGGACTCCACCGCGGCGCCGAGCGTGCGGACGCGGCCCTTGTGGTCGGGCGCCGCCGAACGAGCCGGGGCGGCGACGTCCTCGGGCGGGACGGCGGGCGAGGCGGCGGGCGGGGGCGTCAGCGCGGCGGTCGGCGGGGGCGTGGGCGGTGCCGTCGGCGGGGAGGTGTCCGCGGGCCCGTTCGCGGCCGGAAACGGGGACGACCCGTTCGCGCGGGTCGTGTCGGGTGCGAAGGCGGCGAGGGCCGGGGGGACGGTGAGGATCCGGTCCACCAGGCCGTGCGCGAGGGCCTCCCCCGCGGTGAACCACCGTCCCTCCCGGGCGTCCATCGCGACCTGCCCGAACGGGAGGCCGGTATCCTCCGCGATCATCCGCAGGACGCGGTCGTCCCACGCCGCGTCGGCGCTTCCGGCGGCGCTTCCGGCCGCGAACGGGTCGGACGGGGACGGGTCGGGCGCGAACGGGTCGGACGGGGACGGGTCGGGCGCGAACGGGTCGGGCGCGAACGGGTCGGACGGGGACGGGGACGCTCCTGCGGGAAGTGTCAGCCGGATCCTGGCGTGCGACAGGGCGCAGCGCCTGCCGGGCGTTCCGGCCGAGAACACCAGTTGCGCCGCCCCGGCCGCGACGCCGATGACCACGGTGGTGACGTCCGCCTGGAGGTACTTGATCGTGTCGCGTACCGCCAGGCCCGCGGTGAGCCGGCCGCCCGGCGAGTCGATGTAGAGGAACATGCCGGCTGCCGGGTCGACCGCCGCGAGCAGGAGCAGGTCCGCGCAGACCCGGTTGGCCACGGCGCCGTCGAGGTCGCCGTTGATCAGCAGCACGCGGGCCTGGAAGAGCTTCGCGCGGACGGAGTCGTCCTGGGCGTCCGCCATGCCGTGCCCTCCCGATGCCGCGCTCCCGCGCCGAACGCGTCCGGCGCGCCGCCTCTCGCTGCGTCGTCGGGATGGTAGTGCGGCGGGCGCGGGAGGGGTCCCGGGGTGACGGCGACGGGTCGGCGTCCGCGCGGGTGCCTCCGCTGGGTCAGGTCCGGGGGCGTACGCGGCGGGTGGCGAGGAGCGTGCCGGTGCCGCCGAGGACGAGCCCGACGATGGCGAGGGGCTTCAGCGCCTGGCCGACCACCAGCCAGGCCATCACCGCGGTGACCGACGGCGTCAGGAAGAAGGCCGTGCTGACCCGGTTGGCGGGCATGCGCCGCAGCATCGCGTTGAGCAGGACGAACGCGGCGATGGAGTTGATCAGGACCATCCAGGCGACGGACCCGCCGAAGGCCGTCCAGTCCGACACCCGCGGCTCGCCCGCCACCAGGCACAGCGGGCCGAGGGCGAGGGCGCTGACGAGCAGTTGCGCGGCGGTGCCGGTGCGGACGTCCATGTCCGGGACGAACCGCTTCTGGTAGAGCGTGCCGAAGCTGAGGCCGAACAGCCCGAGCAGGCACAGGACGGCGCCCGCGGCCGACAGGCTCACGCGGTCAGCGACCGCGAGCACCGCGCCGGTCGCGCCGATGGCGAAGCCGAGGCCCTGGCGGAGGCTGAGCCGTTCGCCGAGGAAGCGGCCGGCGACCGCGATCACGACGGGGCTGAGCCCCTGGACGAGGGAGATGACCGCGGCCGGGTAGCCCTTGCCGAGCAGGGTGTAGAAGCTGCCGAACTGCACCGCCTGGATCAGCAGGCCGCAGACCGCGACGTGCGCCAGGGCCCGTCCGCGCGGCCACGGAGCCCGCTTGACCAGGGCGTACGCGGCGAGGAGCACCCCGGCCAGTCCGAAGCGCGCGAACATCAGCAGCAGCGGGGAGGCGGCGTGGACGCCCGGCACGCCCGCGACGAACGCGCTGCTCCACAGGACGATGAACGCGGCCGGAGCGAGCGCCGCCGGACGCGCGCCGCGCCTGGGGGCGTCCGCCGCGTCCGGCGCTGGACGGCCCGTTCCGCCGGTCCGCGAAGCGTGGCGAGACGGACCGGGCGGCGGGACGGTGACGGGTTCGGGTTGCGGTGCGGGCATGCCTGACCGCGGCGAGGTCATGGTGTGGGTTCCTTCGATGGGAGCGGGCCCGCCGGCGGACGGCTCGCCGTCGGCGGACGGCTGGGGGCCCGCGGCGGCCGGCCCGCCCGAAGGCCCCGCCCCACGGGAACGGCACGCCTGTGAACGGCGCGTTCCGTGCAGGGCGTGGCCGGGGGCGGGCCGCCGCGCGGGCGGGGTGCCGCGCGGGCGGGGTGCCGCGCGGGCGGGGTGCCGCGCGGGCGGGGTCCCGGCGGGTCAGGAGGCGTGCAGGGCCGAGCGGCGCAGGTTCCAGAGCCCCTCGTCGGAGGTGCAGACCCCGGCGGCGCCGTGCCGCAGCGCCTCCCGCACGTCGTCGCCGTCCCGGACGAACCCGGCGGCCAGGTACGGCACCCCGAGGTCCCGCGCCTCCTGCTCCATGTAGCGGAGCATGATCGCGGGCATGAGCTGGACCAGGTCGGGCCGGGACCGGGAGATCGACTGGAAGCTGCGCTGGAGGTTGGACCGGTCGGTCACGAAGACCTTCTGCATGGTCAGCAGCCCCTGCCCCGCCGCGCGGTCGATGATCGCCGCGCGGGTGGAGCAGACCCCGACGGCCCCGATGCCCTTGAGGTAGGTCAGGGCGCCGGGATCGTGGCCGAGCCCGGGGGTGGAGTCCAGGTTGACGAAGACGATCTTGCGCGCCGCACGGGTCCGCTCGACCGTGGCCTCCAGCTCCCCGAGGGGGACCGAGGCCAGGATGCCGAGCGGGGCCGGGCTGGCGGTGAACCGGTGGACCGTTCCGGCGCCGACCAGTGACGCCATGACGGGGTGCTCTGCCAGGGCGGACAGCAGGCGCGGATCCACCGGGCGCTTCGGACGAGGGTTCACCGGTTCACCTTAGCCACGCTCAGTTCCGCCCGGTGACGCCGGTCCCGAAGGGGGACGGCAGGCCGAGCTTGCCCGGGTTCATGATGCCGTCCGGGTCGAGGGCGCGCTTGACCGCGGCGAGGGTCTCGAACCCGCTGCCGAGCGCGTCCGGCAGGTACGGCGAGCGCAGCAGCCCGATCCCGTGGTGGTGGCTGATCGCCGCGCCGTGCTCGATGAGCACCCGGTTGGCGGCGTCCCACGCGGCCCGGTACCACTCGCCGCGGCGGGACCGGTCCACCTCGCCGCGCAGCGAGAAGTACAGGCAGGCCCCGTCGGTGTAGGCGTGCGACTGGTGCGCCGAGACCCGCAGCGTTCCCGGGACCGCCTGGACGGCCGCGACCACCTCGTCGTAGAGGCGCGAGAGCGACGACCACGGCCCGGCGACCTCGCAGGTGTCGGCGACGAAGCCGGGGCCCTTGGCGAACCCGTCGCCGGACTTGCCGACCAGCATCCGCTCGTCCAGCCAGCGGGCGAGGACCGCGTCGCCGTCGAGGGTCGCCTTGGCCCGCGGCGCGCAGACGTCCTCGGTGACGGCCATCACGGCGTCCACCAGCAGCGGGTCGCCCTCGTCGGCGATGAGCAGCAGGTTGGTGTCCGGCTCGCCGAAGTGGGTGCCGCTCTCGTGCGCGTCGTACAGCCGCAGCACCGCGGGGGTCGCGCCCCGTTGCAGGATCTCCCGGCAGGCGTCCAGGCCCTCGGCGAACGTGGCGAAGCCGTAGGCCAGGCCCTTGGCGTACTCGGGCAGCCGGTGCACCCGCAGCCGCAGCCGGGTGATCACGCCGAGGGTGCCCTCCGAGCCGATGAGGAGCTGGCGCAGGTCCGGGCCGACCGCGGCGCGGGGGTAGGTGCCGTAGCTCGCGGTGCTGCCGTCGGCCAGGACGGCGTCCAGCCCGACGACCATGTCCTCGATCTTGCCGTACCGGGTGGAGAGCTGGCCCGCGCCCCGGCAGGCCGCCCAGCCGCCGACCGTGGAGATCGCGAACGCCGACGGCCAGTGCCCGGTGGTGACGCCGTACTCCTCCTGGAGCCGCTTCTCCAGCAGGTCCCCGAACATGCCCGCCTGAACTTCGACGATCATCGACTCGGCGTCGAAGGACAGGATCCGGTCGAGGCGGCACACGTCCAGGACGACCCCGCCGAACACCGGCAGCGCCGCCCCGAGGACGTTGCTGCGGCCGGCCGAGACCGTCAGCGGCAGGCCGTGCGCGCGGCAGATCCGGACGACGGCGGCGACCTGCTCCTCGTCGGCCGCCTCCACGACGACCGCGTCGGGGGTGGCCGGGCGGCCGTCGGTCTCGGGGATGGACGTGCCGGCCCACCAGTCGCGGGTGCGCCGCACGACCTCGTCGCGCTCGGTGTGCACCGCGGCGGCGGCCTCGCGCAGCTCGGCCAGCGCCGCTTCCGGCACCTGGACCGGCGCGTCCTGGAGGGCGGCGGCCCCCGCGCCGGGCGGGCAGTCCGCGGCCCACCGCGGCGGGGTGGGCGCGCCCACCACGTAGTCGCCCCGGTTGAACGGGTGGGTGATGGTCTGCCTGCTGATCACGAAAGTCCCTCCATCAGTACGGTCTTCTCGCGGTCGATGCCCGCGAGGTAGTCGTCGATCTGCTGCGCGACCTCCTGGTCGGGCAGGCCGAGCTCCCGCTGGAGCAGCCGTCCCACCTCGGGGCCGCCTTCAGCGACAGGTCCCGGGCGAACAGCCGCATCCGCGTGCGCCGCGACAGCACGTCGTCCACCGTCCGGGCCAGCTCGCAGCGGGCCGCGTAGACCACCTCGGCCCGCAGGTGGTCGGTGCCCTCCACGATCGGCTCGGCCAGGTCCGGGTCCGCGGCGATCAGCTCGGTGACGAAGCGGGCCTCGGTGCCGTACCGCTCGCCCAGGTGCGCGCCGGCGCCCCGGTGGCGCCGGTCGCCTCGGTGTCGTACCCGGCGGCGCCGAGCAGCGGCAGCCGCGCGGTGCGGCAGCGCGCCTTGCGGCCGAGCACCTTCAGCGCCTCGTCGACGACCAGCTCGCCCATGTGGCGGCTGGTGGTGAGCTTGCCCCCGGTGATGGTGACCAGCCCGTTCGGGTCGGTCCACACGTGGTGGTCGCGGCTCATGTCGAGGGTGGCGCCCTGCTTGCCGCCGACCAGGGGCCGCAGCCCCGCGATCGAGCCGACCACGTCCGCGGCCGACAGGTCGGCGTCGAACGCGGTGTTGGCCCCGTCGAGGAGGTACTCCATCTCCTCCCGGGTGCACAGCACCTCGTCCAGCGGGCCGTCGTAGTCGGTGTCGGTCGTTCCGACGACGACCACGTCGCCCCAGCGGGTGCAGGTGGCGCGCCGGGCCCGCCCGGGAACGGGCACGGTCACGGTGCCGTCGATGGGCAGCCGGGTCCAGGGCACCACGATGTGCACGCCCTTGGCGGGGCGGATCCTCGGCCGGTGGCCGGAGTCGGAGAGCGCGCCGAGCGAGTCGGCCCAGACCCCCGTGGCGTTGATCACCACTCCGGCGCGGACGTCCACCGAGCGGTCGCCGACCTCGACGGTCGCGCCGCGCACCCGGCCGCGCTCCCGGATCAGGCCGCGGCAGGCGGCGCCGTTCAGCACGGTCGCGCCGAAGTGCGCGGCGGTCCTGGCCAGGGTCAGCGTCAGGCGCGCGTCGTCGGTGCGGCTGTCGTAGTACAGCAGGCCGCCGGTGAGCCGGTCGGCGCGCAGCCGCGGCGCCCGGACCAGGACCTCCGGCACCGTGAGCCGCTGGTGCAGCCTGCCGATGCGCCATCCCCCGGCCAGGTCGTAGGTCCACAGCAGCCCCTCGAACGCCTTGACGACGCGCGGGTCCAGGACCCCGTCCTGGGAGAGCACGGGGAAGACGAACGGGAGCCGCTGCACCAAGTGCGGCGCGTTGCGGCGCAGGCGCTGGCGCTCCAGCAGCGAGCGCCGCACGAGCGGCAGGTTGCCCTGCTCGATGTACCGCAGGCCGCCGTGCACCATCTTCGAGGACTTGGAGGACGTGCCGGAGGCGAAGTCGTCGCGTTCGACCAGCGCGACCGACAGGCCGCGGCTCGCCGCGTCCAGCGCCGTGTAGCAGCCGGTCACGCCGCCCCCGACGACGAGCACGTCGAACGTGTGGGACGCGAGCCGTTCGACCTGCTCGTCACGGTCGAGGGTCAGGGGGGTGCGGCGGATCGTGTTCCTGGTCTCGGACCTGGCCTTGCGTTCGGGAAGTCGGATCACGGCTTCGTCTCCTCCGGTGAGTCGTTTCGGTGTCCCCCGGGCCCGCCGGGAGCGTCGGGCGGGCCGTCGGGGGTGGGGTTCGCGGCGGTGCGGCGGGAGCCGCCAGGTGCCGGGCCAGCAGGTCGCGCCACTGCGCGCGGGCCTCCAGGCGCCGGCTTTCGGGGAGCGCGGGCTCGAAGACGGGCGCGTCGGCCAGCCCGGTCACCGCCGCGGGCAGGTCCGGCCAGAGCCCGGCCCGTACGCCGCCGAGGTAGGCGGTGCCCCGCAGGCTCGCGGTCTGGTGGTCGCGGGCGCGCCGTACGGGCCGTCCGATCAGGTCGGCCTGGCTGGACATGAGGACGTCGCTGGTGGACAGGCCGCCGCCGCACACCAGGTCGCCGACCGGCGCGCCCATGGCCCGCTCCACGCCCTCCAGCAGGTCGCACACCGAGTGCGCGAAACCCTCCAGGATGCCGCGCGCCAGTTCGGCGCGGGTGGTGGACAGGCTCAGCCCGGTGAGGACGCCGGTGGCCTCGGGCACCCAGTCCGGGGTGCGCAGCCCGGCCAGCGCGGGCACGAACGTCACCCGCGTCGGGCCGGTGTGCTCGGCGGCCAGCGCGGCCAGCTGGCCGGGCGAGTCGAACAGGCCGATCTCCTCGCACAGCCAGCGCATCGCCGAACCGGTCGTCGCCGCGTACCCCTCCAGGCTGAACACCGGCACGCCCCGGCTCCGCCAGCCGACCAGCGTCAGCACCCCGGGCACGCCGGGGCGGCCCTCGGGTCGGGCGCCCGCCACGGCGTCCAGGAACGTTCCCGTCCCGTGGACGCACATGCCCTGGCCGGGCCGGTGGGCGCCGAGCGCGATCATCGCCGCGTGCTGGTCGCCCATCACCGACAGGATCGGCAGCCGGACGCCGAGGACCGACGGGTCGGTCTCGCCGAAGTCGCCGTCCTCGTCGACGATCCGCGGCAGCACGTCCTTGGGGCAGCCGAGGAACTCCACCCAGGGCAGGTGCCAGTCGCCGGTGCGCAGGTCGTACGCGCCCGCCGCCACGGCGTTCGTCGCCGCGATGACGTGGCGCGCCCCCGCGGTGAGCTTCCAGACCAGCCAGGTGTCGATCGAGCCGAACGCGGCGCGGCCCAGGTCGTGGGCCCGCGCGGCGGGACCGTCCCGGCCGAGCTCCTCCGCCGCCCACAGCAGCGGCGCCCGGGACCCGACCGGCCGCCCGGTGTGCTCGACGAGCCGGTCGTCCCAGTCCGGCTCCCACTCGCGCAGCCGGGCGGCGTACCGGCGGTCCTGCCAGACCACCGCCCGGCTGAGCGGCTCGCCGGTCACCGTGTCCCACAGCAGCACGGTCGCGCGCTGGGTGGAGACCGACACCCCCGTGACCTCCACCCCGTGCGCGGCGGCCCAGTCCAGGGCCTGTCGGCTGACGGCGACCGTCTTCTCCCAGATCTCCGCGGCGTCCTGCTCGACGCGCAGGTGGTCGGGTGAACGGACCGAGATCGGCGAGTACGCGGCGCCGGCCGTGCCGCCGTCGTCCAGGACGACGGCCGCGCGGGTCCCCGTCGTCCCCTCGTCGATGCTCAGCACGCCTCGGCGGGGCCGCGCCCCCGTGGGGGCGCCGGCGGGCGCGGTCGTAGGCGCTCTCATGGGCGAACGTCCCTTCTGTGTGCCGGGCCGTGCCGGCGGTCAGGCCGAGACCGGGCGGCGCGGGCGCGGGCCGACGGTCTCCTGCTCCAGGTTCACTTCGGCGCGGGTCGGGTCCCACTTGATCAGCGCGCACGTGACCAGGCCCGCCAGCGGCACCACCGCGAGGACCATGAGGCTGTTGCCGACGCCGATGCCCGACTGGAGCTGGGGGAACAGGTACAGGCCCGCGACCGAGCCGAGGCTGCCGAGCATCCCGGTCACGCCGGTGCCGAGCGTGCGGATGTCGCTGCGGTACGACAGCGCGGCGATCGACTTGCCGTTGGCGCCGGGGCCCGCCGAGTGGCAGAAGATGAACAGCACCGGCAGCAGCGCGGCCAGCGCGATCGGCAGGTCCCGGAACGTCGCGCCCATGACCAGCAGCACGACGAACACCACCGCGTACCCCGCCATCGAGCTGAGCCGCAGGCCGATCCGGCGGCCGAAGTACGCCGACAGGCAGCCGCCGACGATCCCGACCGCGTTGAACGCCATCGAGCCCGCGGTCGCCTTCTCGAACCGTTCGCCGAACAGCTCCAGGGTGATCACCGGCAGGTACCAGCCCACCGCGAAGTACTGCATCGACTGGGTCAGCGAGATCGCGGTCGACAGCACGGTCCGGGGCAGGTAGGCGCCGCGGAACAGCACGCCCGCCTCCCGCAGCCCGATCTGCCGCCCGTCCCGCGCGGCCTGCGCCTCCCCCACCGGGCCCGCCTCGGCGCGCAGCCCGTACAGGCGCCGCAGGTTCGCGACCGCCTCGGCCAGGCGGCCCTTGGACGCCAGCCAGGTCGGGCTCTCCACCAGGAACGCCATCTGGAGCAGCAGCAGGACCAGCGCGAACGCGGCGGAGGAGCCGACGGACCAGCGCCAGATGTCGGTGCCCGCGTCGAGCTTGTAGAACACCAGCGTGAGCAGCAGGTTGGTCGTCGTCGCGGTGTACCAGACGCCCTGCCAGAAGTTCAGCCGGCCCTTCAGCGACGCCGGGGTGTACTCCGCCAGCAGGGCCATCGCCACGGCGAAGTCGATGCCGTAGGCGATGCCCACCAGCCCGCGCCCGGCGAAGACCGTGAAGAAGTCGGATCCGGCGGCGGTCAGCAGCGCGCCGACCCCGAACACGACCTTGGTCGCCAGCAGCGGCTTGACCCGGCCGATCCGCGCGGCCAGCCAGCCCCCGAAGGGGTTGGAGACGATCGCGATCGCCGGGGCGAGCGCGGTGAGCACGCTGACCTGCGTCGGCGACAGGTCGAGCTGCTTGACCATGGGCGACAGGCCCGCTCCGAGCGCCGCGTTGGAGTAGGCGTCCAGGAACAGTCCCGCCAGGGCCAGGAACCAGATCCCGTTGGCCCGGCCGGTCAGGCGTTTGAGGGTGTCGATGAGGTCGGCCGCGTCTCCCGCTCCGCGGATGACCGCCGGTGTCGTGCTCGCAGGGCCGTCGTTCATGCCCGCCGCCTTTCGGGGTGTGGAAACCCTTGCCAGCGGTCCGGGAATGACTGAAGGCACAGACGAAGACCACTGACAGGGATGTCTTCGTCTGTGCCTGCCGGTTGACGGGAGATTAAGCGCACCCAACCGGTGTGTCAAGCAACACACCAGAGATGCCCGTACGCGCTGTTGGTCCTAAAGTCGCAGGTTATGACCTATGTCGTAATGGCCGAGTGGACCGCGCTCGACGGCGAGGAGTCCGCGGTGGCCGAGACCCTCCGCGTCCTGACGCCGCTCTCCCGCGCAGAGCCGGGCAACCTCACCTACCGCGCGCACGTCTCCGACAGCGACCCGCGGCGCTTCCTGATCTACGAGGAGTACGTGGACGCCGCGGCCTTCGAGGCCCACCGCGCCTCGCCGCACTTCCAGGAGCACGTGGTCGGCGACTGCCTGGCCCGCCTCGCCTCCCGGGAGATCACCGTCTACCGCCCCTTGGCCGACTGACCGCGGCGAGCCCCTGGGGGACGGCCCGTTCCGCGGGACGTGCGGCTGACCAGCGGCTTTGCGCGGCTTGCGCAAGGGCGGCATCGCGATGTCCGGTCGTTGAGCTAGTTGATCTCCTTTTCGCAAGCGGCTTGCGCGATGACGTCGTATACTTGCGCGATGGGTCAGGCGAGCGGTGAGTCGGCGAAGACGCGGCGGTTGGCGGAGGTCGCCAAGAAGGTCGGGGTCAGCGAGGCCACGGTCAGCCGGGTGCTGAACGAGCGGCCGGGGGTCTCGGACGCCACCCGGGCGGCCGTGCTGACGGCCCTCGACGTCCTCGGGTACGAGCGGCCGACGCAGCTGCGCGGCGAGCGGGCCCGCCTGGTCGGGCTCGTCCTCCCCGAGCTCGGCAACCCGATCTTCCCGGCGCTCGCCGAGGTGATCGGCGGCGCGCTGGCCCAGCGCGGGTTCACGCCCGTGCTGTGCACGCGGACGGCCGGCGGGCTGTCGGAGGCCGACTACGTCGACATGCTGGTCGACCAGCACGTGTCCGGCATGGTGTTCGCGGGCGGGCACTACGCCGAGGCCGACTCTCCGCACGAGCACTACGTCCGCCTCATGGAGCTCGGCCTGCCCGTGGTGCTGGTGAACGCGGCGGTCCCCGAGCTGGCGTTCCCGCAGGTGTCCACCGACGACGCGGTGGCCGTCGAGCAGGCGTTCACCCATCTGACGTCGCTCGGGCACGAGCGCATCGCCCTGCTGCTGGGGCCGGAGGACCACATCCCGTCGCAGCGCAAGCTGGCCGCGTTCAAGGCGGCCTCGGCGGCGCGCGGGCTGGAGGTGCCGGACGGCGCGGTGCGGCACGCCATGTTCTCGCTGGAGGGCGGCCACTCGGTCACCTCGCGGATCATCGAGGCGGGCCACACCGCCGTGATCTGCGCCAGCGACGTGCTCGCGCTGGGCGCGATCCGCGCCGTCCGCCGCGCCGGACTGTCGGCCCCGGAGGACCTGTCGGTCGTGGGGTTCGACGACTCGGCGTTTATCAACTGCACGCACCCCCCGCTGACGACCGTCCGCCAGCCGATCGAGGCGATGGGCCGCGCCGCCGTGACCATGCTGGTCAACCAGATGGAGCGCGGATCGGTGCCCGCCGAGGAACTGCTCTACGAGCCCGAACTGGTCGTCCGCGGCTCAACCGCCCCCGCCCGCACCACCACCCCCTAACGGCGCCACCCCCGACCCCCGCCCCACGGCCCCACCCCCACCCCCACCCCCACCCCCTCCACCCCGCGCCCGCGCCCGCGCCCGCGCAGGGAACGTCGAGCCTCCGCCGCGCGCCCCCGTGCGCCCCCCGCACGTCCCGCCGCGCACCCCGCCGCGCACCCCGCCGCGCGCCCCGCCGCGCGCCCCGCCGTGCGCCCCGCCGTGCGCCCCATCGCACGCCCGCCGTACGCCCCACCACACGTCCCGCCGTACGTTTCGCCGCGCCTCGCCGCGCCCTCGCTGCGCGGGGGACGCGGGGTCTTTCCCGCGTTCGTCGGTGATCGGCCGGTGCGGGCGTCGAACGGGTCGCGGGTGGCCGGATTCCGTCACCTGATCGCCGGGGTTCGGTGTCGGTGGAGCCGCGCGGGCCGGGGGTGCTGGCCGTCTACCTGCGGGTTTTCGGGCCGCCCGATCATGCAACGGGCTGTCGTGAATTTGTGGTTTTCTGCTCGACTCTTGCCATGTGATGTACGTCTCTGTATGTTCCTCGCAACCGCCCTCCGGGAGGAACGCCCATGAGACTCCGTCATCTCGCCGTCCTGCTGTCGGCCGCGCTCACCCTGTCGGGGACGACGGCCGCGTGCGGCGCCAAGTCCAGCCGGGACAGCGGCTCCGGCAAGGCCGGCTCCGCCGGGCCGCTCGATCCGAACACCAAGGTGACGATCACGGTCGGCTGCCAGCCCCGAAGACCGCCAAGGCCGAACGCGCCGCGTGGGACGCCGACGTGAAGGCGTTCCAGGCTCGGTACCCGAACATCACGATCGTCAGCAGGGACGCGTTCCCCTGCATCGTCCCGGAGACCTTCCAGGCCAAGCTCGCCGGCGGCCAGATGGAGGACGTGTTCTACGTCTACTACACCGACACGCAGAACATCATCAGGAACCGGCAAGCCGCCGACATCACGCCGTACCTGGGCGGCGTCAAGCGGCTCAAGGACATCAACCCGCCCTACCTCCAGGCGTTCAAGGACGCCAAGGGCCGCGTCTACGGGCTGCCGCGCAAGGCCTACACCACCGGGCTGGTCTACAACCGCAAGCTGTTCGCGCGGGCGGGCCTCGACCCCGACCAGCCGCCGAAGACGTGGGCGCAGGTACGGGAGGCCGCGAAGAAGATCGCCGCGCTCGGTCCCGGCCACGTCGGCTACGGCGAGTACAGCGCGGGCGGCAACGGCGGGTGGCACTTCACCTCCGAGCTGTACGGGCGCGGCGGCGACGTGGTGACGCCGGACGGCAGGAAGGCCGCGTTCAACGGGCCCGCCGGACGGGCCGTCCTCCAGAACCTCAAGGACATGCGCTGGACCGACGACAGCATGGGCGCCAAGCAGCTCCACCGCTGGGAGGACCTCATGCGGCTGATGGGCGGCGGCAGGCTCGGCATGATGGTCGGCGCGCCGGACGTCGCCGTGGAGGCCGCGCTCAACTTCGGCGCGAAGATCGAGGACATCGGCGCGGCGCCGCTGCCGGAGGCGCCGGCGTCCCTGCTGGGCGGCGACGGCTACATGATCAACCCCAAGGCCGGGCCGGACCGGATCAAGGCCGCGCTGCTCTGGCTGGACTTCCGCAACCTCACGCCCGGCCAGGGGCAGTTCGACCACCGGCAGCTCAAGTCGCTCGGCCGCCCGGTCGGCGTGCCCGAGAACATCCTGTGGGGTTCGGGCGCCGGGGCCGCGCGGGAGGACCGCGAGCTGCGCAGGCGGTACGCGACGGTGCCGGTCGAGCACTTCGCGCCGTACGAGGACGGGTCGGCGAACGTGCGCCCGAAGACCGAGCCGCCGAACGCACAGGCCGTCTACGCCGTCCTCGACGGCCCCATGTCGGCCGTGCTGACCAGGCGGGACGCCGACATCGGCCGGTTGCTGTCCGAGGCGGAGAAGAAGGTCAACGCCGTGCTCGCCCGTACCGGCGGCTGAGGCCGCGGGCGGCCGGGGGCGGCCGGCCCGCGGGACGGCGGGCGCCCCCGGCCGCGCGGACCGCGCACGCGACGGCACACTCCCGCGGCTCCCGGCGCGGGCGGACGAAGGCGGACGAGGCGGCCCCGGTCGCGGACGAGCGACCCGGGCACGGCGACGGCGGCTCCGGGCCGCGGACAAGGACGATCATGACGATGCTGGAGAGCACGCCGCGCGGCGGTGACCGCCGCGCGGCCCGCGGCGGGCGCGCCCGCGGTCCCGGCGGCGGACGGCACGGTCGGGGCGGGCGGTCCGGCCGGTCCCGCGGCGCGCGGCTCGGGCCGGCGGCGCGGCGGAACATCAGCGCCTACGGGTTCCTGAGCGGGGCCCTGGTCTGCTTCGCGTTCTTCTCCTGGTACCCGATGATCCGCGAGTTCGTGCTGAGCTTCCAGCGCAACAACTTCGTGGACGCGCCGGTCTGGGTCGGCCTGGACAACTTCCGGACGGTGCTCCAGGACCCCGCGTTCCACGCCGCCTGGGTCAACACCGTGGCGTTCACGCTGCTAGCGCTGGTGTTCGGCTACCTGGTCCCGTTCGCGATCGCGCTGGTGCTGAACGAGCTGAGGCACGCCCGCGCCTACCTCAGGTTCGTGGTGTACCTGCCGGTGATGCTGCCGCCGGCGGTGTCGGTGCTGCTGTTCAAATGGTTCTACGATCCGGGCCCGGGGCTGTTCAACCAGGTCCTGCGGCTGGCGCACCTGCCAGCGCTGAGCTGGCTCGACTCGACCGGCACCGCGCTGCTCTCGCTGGTGATCGTGACCACCTGGATGAACCTGGGCACCGGCACGCTGATCTACCTGGCCGCGCTCCAGACCGTCCCGGGCGAGCTGTACGAGGCGGCGGAGCTGGACGGCGCGGGCGCGCTGCGCCGGGTGTGGCACGTCACGATCCCGCAGACCCGGCTGATCCTGCTGGTGATGCTGCTGCTCCAGATCATCGCGACGATGCAGGTGTTCATCGAGCCGTACCTGCTCACCGGCGGCGGCCCGGAGGACGCGACGATCAGCGTCGTCTACCTGATGTACCGGTACGCGTTCAGCTACGGCAACTTCGGCGGCGGCAGCGCCCTCGGCCTGATGCTCATGCTCGTCCTCATCGTCTTCTCCGCCGCGTACCTGCGCCTGTCGCGCGACAACACCTAAGGGGACGCCACGATGTCCACCAACCTCACCGCCTCGCCGCGCCCGCCCGCCTCCCCCCTCGCCCCGGCGACCCGGCGGGAACGGCGGCGGCGCGGGCGGGGCGGGCGCTTCACGTCCGAGCAGCGCACGATCATCTCCTCGCACCAGCTCAACTCCCGGTGGGGCCGCCGGATCTACTGGGCGGTCCTGGCGGCGACGGTCGTCGGGTTCACCGCGGTGTTCGTGTTCCCGCTGTACTGGATGGTCACCGGGGCCATGAAGACCGGCCCGGAGTTCGCGCGGATCCCGCCCACGTACGTGCCGTCGCGGTTCTCCCTGGACGGCTACCGGGACGCGTGGCGGTTGATGAACCTGGACCGGTTCATGCTGAACACGCTCCAGTACGCGGTGGGGGCGTGGGCGTTCGCGCTGGCGTTCGACGTGGGCGCGGCGTACGCGCTGTCGAAGCTGCGCCCGCTGTTCGGCAACGTGATCCTGCTGATGATGCTGGCGACGCTGATGATCCCGCCGACGGTGCTGCTGCTGCCGACGTACCTGACGGTCAAGGACGTGCCGATCGTCCGGCTGGACCTGCTGAACACGCCGTGGGCGATCTGGCTGCCCGCGGTCGCCAACGGGTTCAACATCTTCCTGCTGAAGCGCTTCTTCGACTCGATCCCCACCGAACTGCTGGAGGCGGCGCAGATCGACGGGGCCTCGCCGTGGCGGATCCTGCGCTCGATCGTGCTGCCGGTGTCGCGGCCGATCCTCGGCGTGGTGTCGATCTTCACGGTGGTGAACGTGTGGCGCGACTTCGCCTGGCCGCTGCTCGCGCTCCAGGACCCGGAGAAGATGACGATCAGCGTCGGGATCGCCTCGCTGCGGGCCAACATGCCGCAGACCACGATGACCGCCGCACTGGTGATCGCCAGCCTGCCCACGATCGTCGTGTTCTTCGTCTTCCAGCGGCACATCATGGCGGGCCTGACCGCGGGCGGCCTCAAAGGCTGATCCGGGCGGACCGCCCTGCCGCTTCGTTCGTTCCCACCCGTTACGCAGGAGGAGTGCCGCAGCATGCCTGAACCATGGTGGCGGAGTGCCGTGATCTACCAGGTCTACCCGCGCAGCTTCGCCGACGGCGACGGCGACGGCGTCGGGGACCTGGCGGGCCTCCGCTCCCGCCTGCCGTACCTGGCGGAGCTCGGGGTCGACGCCGTCTGGATGAACCCGTGGTACCCGTCGCCGATGGCCGACGGCGGCTACGACGTGGCCGACTACCGCGACATCGACCCCGTCTTCGGCACCCTCGGGGAGGCCGAGGCGTTCATCGGCGAGGCGCACGCGCTCGGCATCCGGGTCGTCGTGGACGTGGTGCCCAACCACACCTCCGACCGGAGCGCCTGGTTCCGCGCGGCGCTGGCCGCGGGGCCGGGCTCGCCCGAGCGCGCCCGGTTCTGGTTCCGGCGCGGCGCGGCGCCGGGCGAGCCGCCGAACGACTGGCAGTCGATCTTCGGCGGCCCGGCGTGGACGCGGGTGCCGGACGGCGAGTGGTACCTGCACCTGTTCGCCGCCGAGCAGCCCGACTTCAACTGGACGCATCCCGACGTGCACGCCGAGTTCCTGGACGTGCTGCGGTTCTGGTTCGACCGGGGGTGGACGGGGTCCGCGTCGACTCGGCCGCCGTCCTCGTCAAGGACCCGGACGCGGAGCCCGACGGCCTGGACCCCTACACCGACCGCGACGGCGTCCACGAGATCTACCGGGGCTGGCGGCGGCTCGCCGACTCCTACCCGGGCCGGATGCTGGTCGGCGAGGTGTGGCTGCCCGACCAGCTCCGCCTGGCCCGGTACCTGCGCCCGGACGAGATGCACACCGTGTTCAACTTCCCGTTCCTCGGCGCGCCGTGGGACGCCGCCGCGCTGCGCGCCGTCATCGACGACACCCTGGCGACGCTCGCGCCGGTCGGCGCCCCGGCGACCTGGGTCCTGGCGAACCACGACGTGACCCGTACGGTCACGCGCTACGGCCGCGCCGACACCTCGTTCTCGCACGACGACCGCAAGCACGGCATGCCCGTGGACCCGGCGCTCGGCCTGCGCCGCGCCCGCGCCGCCGCGCTGCTGTCGCTGGCGCTGCCGGGCAGCGCCTACGTCTACCAGGGCGAGGAGCTGGGGCTGCCCGAGGTGGAGGACCTGCCGGACGACCTGCGGCAGGACCCGATCTGGCGCCGTTCCGGCCACACCGACCGGGGGCGGGACGGCTGCCGCGTGCCGCTGCCGTGGTCGGGCGTCGAGCCGCCGTTCGGGTTCGGGTCGGCCGAGCCGTGGCTGCCGCAGCCTCCGGACTGGAAGGAGCTGACGGTGGAGGCCCAGCAGTCCGACCCGTCCTCGATGCTGTCGCTCTACCGCGCGGCCCTGCGCATCCGCGCGGCCGAGCTGGGCGACGGCGCCATGCGTTGGCTCCCGTCGGACGACGGCGTGCTCGCGTTCACCCGCGACTCCGGGCTGACCTGCGTGGTCAACCTCGGCTCCCGGCCCGTGCCGGTGTCCGGGGAGGTCCGCCTGGCCAGCGGTCCCCTGGACGGGGGCCGTCTGCCGCCCGACACGGCCGTCTGGCTGCACTGAACGATCGCCGCCCACCGTCCGGCCACGCCGGTCGACGGCTTCTGCCGCTCCTCCCAGGCAGGTGTTCCACCCCCACTCACCGACAGGGAGAAGAACCAGCGATGAGACAGAAGTACCTGCGCATCCTGCTGGCCGTGGCGATGGTCGCGACCGGCGTGCTCGGCGCGGCGGCGGCCCCGCCGCGGCGGCCCCGGCGGCCGGGGCGAACCTGGCGGCGGGCAGGTCCGTGTCCGCCAGCGGGTCCCACCGCGAGTACCCCGCCGCCAACGTCAACGACGGCGACCGGTCCACCTACTGGGAGAGCACCGGCGACGCGTTCCCCCAATGGGTCCAGGTCGACCTGGGCGCCGCGGTCGACACCGACAAGGTCGTCCTGAAGCTGCCGGCGGCGAACTGGCCGAAGCGGACGCAGACGCTGTCGGTCCAGGGCAGCACGGACGGCACCTCCTACAGCACGCTGGCCGGTTCATCGGGACGGGTGTTCGACCCGGCCTCCGGCAACACCGTGACGCTGACCTACGCCGCCACGCTCACCCGCTACCTGCGCGTCCACGTCACGGCCAACACCGGCTGGCCCGCCGCGCAACTGTCGGAGTTCGAGGTGTACGGGCCGTCCACCGGCGACCAGACCCCGCCGACCGCGCCGTCCGGCCTCGCCTTCGCCGCGCCCTCCCCCGGGCAGATCAGGCTGACGTGGAACGCGGCGTCCGACGCCGTGGGCGTCACCGCGTACGACGTGTACGCCAACGGCGCGCTCCGCGGCACCGTCGCGGGCGACGTCCTCGCCTACACCGACACGCAGCCCGCCACGGCGACCGTCTCGTACTACGTGCGGGCGCGGGACGCCGCGGGCAACGTCTCGCCCGACAGCAACGTCGTCACCCGGCAGGGCCAAGGCGGCGGGACCAACCTCGCTGCCGGGAAGCCCATCACCGCCTCGTCCCACGTGTACGACTTCGTCGCGGGCAACGCCAACGACAGCAGCACCGCGACGTACTGGGAGTCGGCCGCGGGCGCGTACCCGGCGACGCTCACCGTGAGCCTCGGCGCCAAGGCCGAGGTCTCCGCCGTCGTCGTCAAGCTGAACCCCGACGCGGCGTGGGCGACCCGTACCCAGACCATCGAGGTGCAGGGGCGGGGCAGCCCGAACGCCTCGTTCGCCACCCTCAAGCCGTCCGCCGCCTACACGTTCGCCCCGTCCACCGGGAACACCGTGACGATCCCGGTGGACGCGAACGCGGCGGAGGTGCGGCTGAAGTTCGCCGCGAACTCCGGCGCGCCCGGCGCGCAGGCCGCGGAGTTCCAAGTGCTCGGCACGCCCGCGCCGACGCCCGACCTGTCCGTCACCGACGTGTCGTGGACGCCGCCGTCCCCCATCGAGACCGACGAGATCACCCTCCGGGCCACGGTCAGGAACGGCGGGACGGGAGCGGCCGACCCGAGCCGCCTGGACTTCCTGGTCGGTGCCAAGCGGACGGCGTCCGCCCAGGTCGGCGCGCTGGAGCCCGGCGCCTCGACGACCGTGTCGGCGTCGATCGGCACCCGGGACGCCGGTTCCTACACGGTCGGCGCGACGGCCGACGCCGACGACGCCAACATCGAACTCAACGAGACCGACAACACGCGCACCGCGTCCACGAGACTGACCGTCGGGCCGGTGCCGAGCTCGGACCTGGTCGCGCAGGCCGTCACGTGGAGCCCCGGCAACCCGCAGAACGGCGACGCCGTCTCGTTCTCCGTGACGCTGCGCAACGACGGCACCCTGGCGACCGCTTCCGGGTCCCACGGCGTCACCCTCACCGTCCTGGACGACGACGGCACGGCCGTGAAGACCCTGACCGGCGCCCACACCGGCTCGCTCGCGCCGGGCGCGTCCGCCGCCCCCGTCAGCCTCGGCACGTGGACGGCGGCCAACGGCCGGTACACGGTGAAGACGGTCATCGCGGACGACGCCACCGAGGTGCCCGTCAAGCGCGCCAACAACACCGCCACGCAGGCGATGACCGTCGGACGCGGCGCGAACATGCCGTACGACATGTACGAGGCGGAGGACGGCGTGCTCGGCGGCGGCGCGTCCGTCGTCGGCCCGAACCGCACCGTCGGCGACCTCGCGGGCGAGGCGTCCGGCCGCCGCGCGGTCCGGCTCGCCGCCACCGGCGCGAGCGTCGAGTTCACGACCAGGGCCGCCACCAACACGCTCGTCACGCGCTTCTCGATCCCGGACGCGCCGGGAAGCGCCTCGCTGAACGTCTACGTGGACGGCACGTTCCTCAAGGCCATCGACCTCACGTCCCGCTACTCGTGGGTGTACGGCGACGAGGCCAATCCGAGCAACTCGCCGTCCGCGGGCGCGCCCCGGCACATCTACGACGAGGCGAGCCTGATGCTCGGCACGACCGTCCGGGCCGGCAGCAAGATCAGGTTGCAGAAGGACGCCGCCAACACCGCCGCCTCCTACGCCATCGACTTCGTCAACACCGAGCTCGCGACCGCCAAGCCGAACCCGGATCCCGCCCGCTACGCGGTGCCCGCCGGGTTCACGCACCAGAACGTCCAGGACGCGCTCGACAAGGCGCGCCAGGACCCCGGCCTGGTCGGCGTCTACCTGCCGCCGGGCGACTACCCGACCGCGCAGAAGTTCCAGGTCTACGGCAAGGCGCTCAAGGTCGTCGGCGCAGGCCCGTGGTTCACCCGGTTCCGCACGCCGCCCGAGCAGGAGAACACCGACGCCGGGTTCCGCCCGGACGCGACGGCCAACGGCTCGACGTTCTCCGGCTTCGCGTTCTTCGGCAACTACACCTCGCGCATCGACGGGCCTGGCAAGGTGTTCGACCTCACCGGCGTCCGGGACCTGACCATCGACGACATCTGGGCCGAGCACGTCGTCTGCCTGCTCTGGGGGTCCAACGTCGACGGCTCGACGATCAGGAACTCCCGCATCCGGAACACCTGGGCGGACGGCCTCAACCTCACCAACGGCAGCAGCGACAACCACGTGTCCGATATCGAGACCCGGACGACGGGCGACGACAGCTTCGCGCTGTTCCCGGCGACCGACAACCACGACGAGCAGCAGACCGGCAACGTCTACGAGAACCTCACGTCGCTGCTGACCTGGCGCGCCGCGGGCCTCGCGGTCTACGGGGGCGGCGGCAACACGTTCCGGAACATCCACATCGCCGACACCCTCGTCTACTCCGGCATCACGATCGGCACCCTGCGGTTCGGGGGCATCCCGGCCCGCGGCTTCGAGTCGACGCCGCAGACCCGCTTCGAGCACATCTCCCTGGTACGGGCGGGCGGCCACTTCTGGGGGCAGCAGACCTTCCCGGCGCTGTGGCTGTTCTCCGGCGAGTACCCGTTCCGCGGCATCCGCGTCAGCGACGTCGACATCCTCGATCCCACGTACTCGGGGATCATGTTCCAGACCAAGTACACCGGCGGGCAGCCGCTCAACCCCATCACCGACACCGTCCTGGACGACGTCAGCGTGACCGGCGCCCGCAAGAGCGGCGACGCGTTCGACGCCAAGTCCGGCTTCGGCATCTGGGTCAACGAGCTTCCCGAACCCGGCCAGGGCCCGGCCGTCGGGTCGGCGACGTTCACCGGCCTGCGCCTCCGCGACAACCACGAGGACATCCGCAACACGACCACCACGTTCACGATCAACCGGAACTGAACAGACCCGGCCCCGGACCGCGGGCGTAGGGAGGCGCTCGCGGTCCGGCCGGGCCGTCGCCCTCAGGTGCGGCGGGCGTGGGAGGCGAGGCGGTCGGCGAGCGCGATGACGAGGTCGCGCAGCTCGTCGGGGCGCTCGATGACGAACGGCCGGTCGAGCGAGGCGAGGACCGGGGGCAGCCAGTCGAGCCGTTCCGCCCGTATCTCCACGCGCCACCAGCGCTCGCCCGCCGGGCCCTCGCCCGCGGGGTGCTTGCCCGCCGGGCCCTCGCCCGCCGGGCCCTCGCCCGCCAGGCCCTCGGCCGCCGGGTCCTCGGCCGCCGGGTCCTCGGCCGCTGCGGGCTCGGCCTCCTCCACGCGGGCGACGGCGGCGGGAAGGCGGGCTCGGATCTGCTCGACCGTCCCGTGGATCCGCAGAACCACCTCGTGCCGGTAGTCGGCCGTGGCGAACCCCGACAGCACGCGCTGCGCCGGGTCCGGGCCCGCGGGCGCCGCGAACGAGCCCGGCAGCGCCCTCGCGTCCGCGATCCGGTCGAGCCGGAAGGTCCGGTCCTCGCCGGCCTCCGGGTCCGCGCCCGTGACGTACCACCGGCCCGAATGCGCGACGATCCCGTACGCGTGCAGCGTCCGGTCGCTGCGCCGGCCGTCGCGGTCGGTGTAGCGGATCGCGACCGGCCGGCGGTGGCGCACCGCGTCGGCGACGGTGAGCAGCACCTCGGCGTCCGGGGCGGGGAACTCGCGGGGCGGCGCCGTGAAGTCCAGCGACTCCAGGACGGTGTCGAGCCGGTCGGCGAGGCGCGCGGGCAGCACGCGCTGGATCTTGGCCGCCGCCGTCTCGTTCGCCGTGCCCTCCGCCGTCGCGAGTCCCGCCCGGCGGCCGGCGATCAGACCGAGCAGGACGGCGAGCGCCTCGTCGTCGCTGAACACGAGCGGGGGCAGCCGGTAGCCGCGGGCGAGCCGGTACCCGCCGTAGCGGCCGCGCACCGACTCCACGGGCACGTCGAGGTCGACGAGCTGGTCCACGTACCGGCGGACGGTGCGCCCCTCGACGCCGAGCCGGTCGGCGAGCTCGGCCACCGTCCGGGTGCCGCCGGACTGGAGCAGCTCCAGGAGTCGCAGCACGCGGCCGGCGGGACGGGACATGGGAGAAGTCTATGCGAATAGTGGACTGTTTCTGTCCACTATTCGATCTAGCCTGTGACGTGCAGATACACGACCGACCAAGGAGATCGCCATGGACTTCGTCTCGATCCGCGTCATCACCGCCGACGTCGCGCGCCTCACCGGGTTCTACGAGCGGGCCACGGGGGTCTCGGCGACGCGGCCCACCGAGGACTTCAGCGAGCTGAGGACCCCGACCGCCACCCTCGCGATCGCGAGCACGCGCACCGTCCCGCTGTTCGCGCCGGACTCCGCACGCCCGGCCGACAACCGCAGCGTGATCATCGAGTTCCTCGTGGACGACGTTGACCGCGCGCACCGGGACCTGGCCGAGGCCGGCGTCGAGTTCGTCAACGAGCCCACCACGATGCCGTGGGGCAACCGGTCGCTGCTGTTCCGCGACCCCGACGGCAACCTCGTCAACTTCTTCACCCCGGTCACTCCGGAGGCCAAGGAGAAGTTCGCCCGTTGACCCCGCGCCCGGCCGCCGCACGGGGCGCGTGGCGGCGCGTTGAGGGGGTGGTCCACACTCGTGGCATGGGTCCGTACGTGTTCGTGATCGAGTGCCATGCCGTGGAGCCCGGCGGGCGGTGGGCCCGCGTCCCCGGCGATGGGGGCAGCGGGATCGAGATGTACGGGGGCTCCGCGGCGGAGTTCGCGAACGTGCTTCTCGACCGGTGTTCCGCCCGGATCGCCGAAGGGGGCGGATGGTCGACCGAAGGGCCGTTCCAGCTCCGTGCGCGCGTCTGGTCCGAGTTCGCCGGAGCCGACGACGAGCCCCTGCCCGGGCTGGAGAGCCGCACCGCCGACCGCTGCTGGGAGGTGTTCGACCGCTTCGGGATCAGGACCGATGCCGAGGAGATCCGCGGATCGGCCGAGGTTCGCCGCCGGCTCCCGGACGGGTCCGCGGCGGGTCACGGCTGAACGGGCCGGGAGCGCACGGTCAACGGCCGGCCCGGTCCGGCGCCCCGGACGGAGCGCGTCGCCGTGGTGGCCGTGGCGGTCAGCGTGCCACGACCTCCACGCGGTAGCGCCCGTCCGGGGCCCGGTGGACTCCGTGGATCTCGGTGGCCAGTTCGGGGAAGGCCAGGTCGAACGACTCCAGCGCGCGCAGGTAGGTCACCAGCGGGCCCTCGGCGGGCCCCGCCAGCTCGCCCGGCATCAGCATCGGGATCCCGGGCGGGGTGACGACGACGGTGGCGGCGGCGACCCGTCCCGGCAGGCCGTCCAGGGGAACGCGCTCGGTGCGGTCCCGGATGAGGGCCTGGTGGCAGTCGGACGGCGTCAGGACGGGCTCGGGCAGGTCGGTGAAGACCTGGTCGAGCAGCAGGTCGAGGTGCGCGTCGCGCAGCGTGCCGTGCACCCGGTCGCAGAACGCGCGCAGCGTGACGCCGGGCGGACCGAGGCCCGGCAGCAGGGCGTCGAGGGCGACGCCGTCGTCGTAGGCGTTCTTGAAGTCGATGAGGGCGTCGATCAGCGTGCCCCACTTGCCCTTGGTGATGCCCATCGAGAACAGCACCAGCAGGGTGTGGTCCCCGGTCTTCTCCACCACGATGCCGCGCCGCTGGAGGTAGGCGGCGACGATCCGGGCCGGCACGCCCTCGTCGAGGGTCCCGGTGACGGCGTCCGCGCCGGGGCAGGTGATCGTCACCTTGATCGGGTCCAGCAGGCAGTAGCCGTCCTCCAGGCCGTCGAACCCGTGCCAGGCGGCCCCCGGCTCCAGCGTCCAGCAGCCGGGATCGGCGGCCAGCAGCGCCGGGTCGGCGTCGGCGAAGGCGGCCGAGCGGCCCGTGCGCGGATCGGTGACGCCGGGCGGCTGCCACACGCCGAAGAACCAGCCGGGCCGTCCGCCGTCCTCGCGGACGCGGACGGCCAGCCGCGCCATCGCCTGCCGGAACCGGACCGCCTCCACGATGGCCTCGCCCGTGAGGAACGACCCGGACGGGCCGTCCATCATCGCCGCCGCGACGTCCAGCGAGGCGATCATCGGGTAGAGCGGCGAGGTGGAGGCGTGCATCAGGTACGTCTCGTTGAAGCGGTCGTAGTCCACCGGGGCCCGCTCGGACGGGCGGACGTGCAGCATCGCGGACTGCGAGAGGGCGGCGAGCAGCTTGTGCGTGGACTGGGTCGCGAACACGGTCGGGCGCCGCTCGCCCGGCAGGGTCCGCTCGTCCACCGCCATGCCGTACCGCCGCGCGTACAGCGGGTGGAACCGCGCGTAGGCGAACCACGCCTCGTCGAAGTGCACGCGCGGGACGGACGCGGACAGCAGGTCCCCGACGCGCACCGCGTCGTGGCACAGCCCGTCGTACGTCGAGTTGGTGATCACCGCGTACGTGGGGTCCCCCGCCGCGAGCGGGTGGCCGGCGAGGCGCGCGCGCACCGCCGCCCGCTCCAGCGCGGCGGGCGGGACGGGCCCGGCGAGGCCGAGGCCGTTGCGCTCGGGGACCAGGTAGACGGGGCGCGCCCCGGTGATGGTCAGGGCGTGCTGGATCGACTTGTGGCAGTTGCGGTCGACCAGCACGGTGTCGTCCCGCGCGATCGCGTGGTGCGCGACGACGCGGTTGGCGGTCGAGTTGCCGTTGACCACGAAGAACGTGCGGTCCGCGCCGAAGACCCGGGCGGCGTTGCGTTCGGCGTCGCCGATCGGGCCCGTGTGGTCCAGTGGGGACCCCAGTTCGGGGACGGAGATGGACAGGTCGGCGCGCAGCAGGTTCTCTCCGAAGAAGTCGAAGAACGCCCGGCCGACCGGTGATTTCAGGAACGCGATGCCGCCCGCGTGCGCCGGGGTGTGCCAGGAGTAGCGATGGCGGTCCTCCATGCGCCGCAGGGCGCCGAAGAACGGCGGCAGGAGCTGCTCGCCGTACTGCTCGGCCGCGTGCGTGATGCGCCCGGCGATGAAGCCGGGGGTGTCCTCCAGCGGGAAGACGTAGCCCTGGATGACCTCGTACACCCACAGCGGGGGCTCCTCGCCGGAGGCCACCAGGAACACCGGCAGGCGGCGGAAGCGCTCGGCCACCGCCCGCAGCACCCGCTCGGCCTCGGGCAGGTCCCAGGAGAGCAGCACCGCGCCCAGCGAGGCGTCCGAGCCGATCACCGCCAGGGCGTCGTCGCCGCGGTTCGTCCAGCGGGTCGGGAAGCCGGACTCCTCCATCGCCGAGCGCACGCGGCGGACCTGCCCGGCGAGCGCCGTGTCCGCGTCGCGACCGTCCGTGATCATGACAAGGATCGTTCGATGCACTGGTGGCTCCAGGGGGGATCGGGAGGTGCGCCCGAGGTCTACCCTCCACACCAGATCGTTACGCTGTGCGCCTTATCGGTCACGCAACGCCCGCGAGGGTCACGGCGGCGTCCCGTCCGGGCGGGCCGGTTCGGACGGCGGGCGCCGTCCTCCGGCGGGTGGACTAGTTTTCCTTGCTGTGGCTGAGGATCTCGGACGGGTGCTGGCCGGGCGTTACCGGCTGGCCGAACTGCTGGGGCAGGGCGGCATGGGGGCGGTCTGGCGCGCCCACGACGCGGAGCTGGACCGCGAGGTCGCCGTCAAGGAAGTGCGGCTGCCGGACGGCCTCGACCAGGCGCAGCGCGCGTCGTGGATCGCGCGGCTGGACCGGGAGGCGCGCGCGGCGGCGCGGCTGACGCATCCGGGCATCATCACCGTGCACGACCGGATCACCGGCGAGGACGGGCGGCCGTGGATCGTCATGGAGTTCGTGCGGGGCCGTTCGCTGGACGACCTGCTCAGGGCGGAGGGGCCGCTGCCCGCGCGGCGGGTCGCCGAGCTCGGCCTCCAGGTCCTCGACGCGCTGCGCGCCACGCACCGGGCGGGCATCACGCACCGCGACATCAAGCCCGCGAACGTCCTGCTCGACGGCGACCGCGCGATCCTGACCGACTTCGGCGTCGCCGCCGTCGAGGGGGACGCCACGTTGACCCGTTCGGGGGCGCTGCTCGGGACGCCCGCGTTCATGTCCCCGAGCAGATCCGCGGGGAGGCGGCGACGCCCGCGTCCGACCTGTGGTCGCTCGGCGCGACCCTGTACCGGGCCGTCGAGGGCCGCCGGCCGTTCGAGGGCGGGAACCCGGGCGCGGTCTTCGTCGCCATCGCGACGGAGCCGCCGCTGCCCGTGTCCAAGGCCGGTCCGCTCGAACCCGCGCTCACCGGCCTGCTGCGCAAGGACCCCGCCGAACGCCTGACCGCCGACCGGCTCCACGAGCTGCTGACCCGCGCCGCGCAGGAGCCGTGGGTGCCCGTGGTGCCGGCCCCGGCCCCGCCCCCGCACGCTGAAACGCCGCCCTCTTTCAAGCGGCCGTTCCCTCCCCCGGTGCCGACGGGTTCGGCGCCGGGGGCTTCGGGGCGGCGGCGGGTCGCCGTGCTGGTGACGGCAGCGGCGTTGGCCGCCGCCGTGCTGATCGGCGCGGGCGGGTACGCGGCGGTGCGGATGGCGTCGGACTCCGGCCACAAGGGCAAGGAAGGCGGCTCGAACGGCGCGTACAGCGGCAGGCTGCACGTACCGATGCAGCTCCGGGAAGTGCGCGCCGAGAGCCCGGCGCCGTGCGGGAACGCGAGGACGGCGAGCAGCGACGGCCGCACCTGCTACGAGCTGGGCGGCGGTTTCGCGGTCTCCGCGGTCAACGAGATCAGGATGCGGCCGGCGGACCCCGGGCAGGGCTCCCCGACGCCGCTGCTGGCCGTGAGGCTCACGAACGCCGACACCGCGCGGTTCGTACAGCTGACCGAGAAGGCCGCCGCGGCGTACCGCCGGGACGTGAACGCGCCCGCCGCCAAGGTGGCCGTCGTCGTGGGAGACCAGGTGGTCATGGCCCCGTTGATGATGAACGCCATTCCCGGCGGGGCGTTCGACATCAACCCGGGCGCCTCCGGCAAGACCGACCTTGAGGGCCTCTTCCGCCGCCTGGCCGGCCGCTGACCGCTCGCGGACGTGTCTCCCCACAGGTCTCAGCCGAGGATGCGGTAGACGCCGAGGTCGTCGTCGTTGACCCCGGCGGGCGTGGCCTGGTTGAGCGACGCCTCGACCCCGACCCAGCCGTGGAAGCCGCCCCGGTCGTCCACGACCTGGATCATGGGCTTGACGTGCGAGTTGCCGGTGTAGCAGTACTCGCCCCGGTCATCGGCGTGTTCGGTGTGCCAGTGCCAGAGGGTGTCGCGGCGGTGGCCGCCGGAACCGTTGGCGGGCGCTATGTAGTAAACGGTGTGCGTGGCGCCGTCGGCGGTCTCCGTCTCGGCGCCGAGGCACCGTTCGTCCGCGCAGGGGGTCCAGCGCGTGACCCAGAACGGTGCGCCGTCGCCGTGATCGACGTACCCCTGGTATCCGGTTTTCGGGCTGTGCCTGGTCTTCCACAGGTGGTAGCGGTGAACCAGCTTTGCATGGTCCGTCGCCGCGACGGAGGTCGCGGGCACCCGGTCGTCCCATGCGGCATTGCTGCCGTTTCCGAAGCCGTGAGTGGCACCGAAATTGCTGTTCCGGAACTCGACGTTGCCAAGCCTGCCGTTCGCCAGGGTGCTGAGCGTCCAGTTCTCCCATAATCCTCCGGCCCAGGAAATGTGCAGCCTGGTGCCATTCACGGTGTACGTCCCCGCGTAGGTCTGGGGCGCGCCGGTGGATTGCCAGCCTCCGGCGGTCAGCACGTTGCAGTCGCGCGGCGTGCAGTTCCTCGCGAGGACCCCTGTGTCGGCGCGCGCGACGCGCGTTCCCTGGGACCAATACCAGTGCTGCTCGGATACGGTTCCGTCGGCTGAGAAGCTGTACTGGCCCAGGCGGACCCAGTTCGCCGCGGAGGCGGCGTTCAACTGCCCGATGGCGATGGCGAAATTGGCCTTGCCCAGCGGCAACGACACGGCCTGCGCTGCCGCCGTTGGGGCGAGTGCCGTGGCGCAGAGGGGCGCCGCGGCGGAGGCCACCACGTTCACAATGGACGAGCGGATCGTTATCTCCAGGAAGTATCGTTTGCGAAGCCTGAGGCGACGTGCACGCATATCGCCCGGCCGC
Source organism: Actinomadura sp. J1-007 (assembly GCF_009793335.1). Taxonomy (GTDB): domain Bacteria; phylum Actinomycetota; class Actinomycetes; order Streptosporangiales; family Streptosporangiaceae; genus Spirillospora; species Spirillospora yumaensis. The sequence continues at coordinate 996,886 of NZ_WING01000003.1, forward strand.
GGAAAGGCCGGCGGGCCGCGCATCGAACGAATCGCGCCGCCGCGCCCGGCCCCGACGATCAAGTCTTCAGAACGTCCGCCCGAATCGGCTCGGGCGACACGCGCCTTCCGCCGATTCCTCCGACAGGTCGAGTTCAGGCGTCCCGGAATTCGGTGGGGTTGTGGCGGCGGCGGTCCACCTCAAGGCGGAAGACGTCCGGTCGTGCGTAGTGGCCGGTCGGGTCGAAGTTCTGCCGTTCTCCACGGAGAACCGCAAGGTCGATGTCCGCGGTGACCAGGCGTTCCTCGCCGGACACGGGCGGGACGATCCATGCTCCGTCGGGCCCTGCGATGGCCGAACCGCCGTCGCAGGAGGAAACGCGGTCGGCGAGCTGATCGTGGAACGGAAAGTCGGTGGGGACGTCGGCATAGGAGAACAAGGCACCGGCCGCCAGCGAGTAGACCCGCCCTTCCATGGCGATGAATCTCGTGATGTCGGTCGTGTTGCGGCAGGACCCGGGCCAGACGGAGATGTGCAGTTCCTCGCCTTGGCCGTAGAGGGCTTGGCGGGCCGACGGCATCCAGTTCTCCCAGCAGATCAGACCGCCCACGGTGAGGCCGCCGACGCGGTGGGTGCGCAGTCCGTGTCCGTCGCCGGTCCCCCAGACCAGGCGTTCCTCGTGGGTGGGCATCAGCTTGCGGTGGACGCCGACGATTCCCGCGGCCGGGCAGATCGCGAGCAGGGTGCAGTAGACCGTTCCGCGGACCCGTTCGGTGATGCCCAGGTAGGTAAAGACCTTCAGGTCGCGGACGGCCGTGGTGATCGCGGTCAGTTCCGGGCCGCCCAGTTCGACGGCGGCGTTCAGATAGGCGGCGTACGCGCGTTTCTGGTCGGGGTCGTCGAACCTGGCGCCGCCGGTGTGCTTGAGCCAGAACGGATAGCCGGACAGGAACGTCTCGGGGAAGGCGAGCACCTCGACCCCGTCGGCGGCGGCGCGCGAGAGGAAGTCCAGCACGGCGGCCGTTCCCGCGGCGGGGTCCAGCCAGGGGCAGCGGGCTTGCGCGGCGGCGATACGCATGACCGCGATCCTCCCAAACCTGGGCGTTCCCCGGACACCGCGCCGCGGACGTCAGCGCGGTCCGATCCACGAAAGTTGCCGGAACGGCATCTTTGCTTTTTCGGCACGCTTTGCTAGCGTGCTCGGCATGACGGACGGCGGGGAACGGACGCACGGCGGGGAACGGCTCGGGCTACGCGAGCGGAAGAAGCGGGAGACGCGCGCGGCGCTGAGCCTCGCCGCGATCCGGCTGTGCGTCGAGCGCGGGTGGGGCGACGTCACCATCGAGGACATCGCCGAGGCGGCGAACGTGTCCGTGCGCACCTTCCGCAACTACTTCTCCGGCAAGGCCGAAGCGGTCGCGGCCAGGCACCTCGACCGGATGCTGGCGATCGCGGACGAGCTGCGCGCGCGGCCCGCCGCCGAACCCCTGTGGGACTCGATCGCCATCGCCGTACAGGCGCGGTTCGAGGCGGGAGACGACGCGGGCGGCGGGGCGGGCGAGGGGGCCGTCGCCGACGATCGGTGGAGGGACGGGCTCCGGCTGATGCTGGCCGAGCCGGCGCTGCACGGTGAGGTCGCCAAGGCGAACGCCGCCGCGGAGGACGCGCTGGCCGAGGCGGTCGCCGAACGCACCGGCACCAGCACAGCGGACGACGTGTACCCGAAGCTGGTCGCCGCCGTCGTCGGCGCGGGCAGCGCCGTGGCCGTGACGCGGTGCATGCGCGCCGATCCGCCCGTCCCGCTCGTTCCGGTGCTGCGCGAGGTGTTCGAGCGGATCGCGGCGGGCCTGCCCGTTCCTTAACGAGGTTTCCAGACCGTCCCGGCCGCCGTCCGGCCGGTTCGGCATGCCCTTTTGTTCATGTTGAGGAGAACGCTGATGCTTGCCGATGCGGTGATCGTCGGAGGCGGCCCGAACGGGCTGATGCTGGCCTGCGAGCTGAGCCTGGCGGGCGTCCGGCCCGTCGTGCTGGAGCGCCTGCCGCGGCCGAGCGAGGAACCGAAGGCGAACGGCCTGCTCGGGCAGGTCGTGAAGCTGATCGACCACCGGGGCCTGTACGAGCGGCTCAGCGGCAGCCCCGGGCCGCCTCAGCCGAACTCGGCGTACTTCATGTTCGCCGCGATGAGCATGGACCTGAGCCTGCTGGACGCGAGTCCCGTCCACGCGCTTGCGGTACCGCAGCGCCGCATCGTGCAGGTGCTGGAGGAGCGCGCCCTCGAACTCGGCGTGGACGTCCGGCGGGGCCACCAGGTCGTCGGCCTGGCGCAGGACGGCGGCTCGGTGACCGTCGACGTCGAGGCCCCGGACGCGCCGTACCGGCTGCGAGCCCGTTACCTCGTCGGCGCGGACGGCGCGCACAGCCTCACGCGCAAGCTGTCGGGCATCGGGTTCCCCGGCGTCACCTACGACCGGACGACCGCGCGGACGGCGCACGCCACCGTTCCGGCGGAGTGGCTGGATCCCGCGACCGGCGCGCTGAACGTGCCCGGCTACGGGCCCGTTCCGCCGTTCCTTCCGCAGCGCACCGAGCACGGGGGCTTCTCCTACGCGCCGCTGCCCGGCCATCCGCCGCTCGTCAGCACCATGGAATGGGACCAGCCGGAGACGGACGCTCCGATGAGCCTTGAGGAGTTGCGGGCGAGCATCCGCCGCGTCCTCGGCGCCGAGATCCCGCTCGGGCCGCCGTCCGGCGAAGGCCCGCATGTGCTGCGCCGCCTGACCGGCGGCAACACCCGGGTGGCCGAACGGTTCTCCGACCGCAGGGTCTTCCTGGTCGGCGACGCGGCGCACGTGTACGCCACCGGCGGCGGGCCGGGGCTCAACCTCGGCCTTCAGGACGCGGTCAACCTCGGCTGGCGGCTCGCCGCCGCGATCCGCGGCGGCGCCCCGGCCGGGCTGCTGGACGGCTACGAGACCGAGCGGCGGCAGGCCGCCCGCCGCATGATCCTCAACGCCCAGGCGCAGGCCGCGCTGACGGCCCCGGGCGGCGACGTCACCGCCCTGCGCGAACTGTTCACCGAGCTGCTCGGCCACCGGGACACCGTCCGGCACCTCGCCGACCTCATCGCGGGTGCCGACGTCCGCTACGACATGGGCGTGAACGACGCGCACCCGCTCATCGGCCGGTTCGCTCCGGACCTGGAGCTGCGGACGCCGGACGGGACCGTACGGCTGGCGGAGCTGACCCGGTCCGCGCGGCCGCTGCTGCTCGACCTGACGGAGGACGCGTCCGCGGCCGCGTCGCTGTCCGACTGGGACGGCCAGGTGGAGGTCGTCACCGCGCGCCCGCCGTCCCCCGCTCCCCCGGCCACGGCCCTGCTCCTCCGGCCGGACTGCTACGTCGCCTGGGCGACGTCGGCGTCCCGCCCCGGTCCGGAGGAACGCGATTCCCTCCGCAGCGCCGCGCGGCGCTGGCTCGCCGCCCCCGCCCACGCCTGACCCGAGCCCGCGGGCCGAGCCCGCGGCGGCACCGCGGGCGTCGCTTATAGGCCGCGGGTGATGTTCCGTTGTACTTTGGGCGCCGCTGGATTCTTCGGCACGGACGAGAGACCGGGGGGCGGATGAGCGTTCGCAGCATCCTGTTCGGGTCCGTCGAGGACGCCGGAGATCCGGGCGGCGCGGAACCGGAGTACTTCCGTGACCTGAACCTCGACCAGGTCGCCGGGGCGGTCGCGGAGGCGGCCGGTTCGCCGGACGTCGCGCCGTACTTCCACCGGCCGCTGCACGACCCCGCGCAGGTCGTCCACCGGCAGCGGATCTTCCGCGACCTGGAGGACCCGGCGGTGCTCGCGGTCGCCGAACGGTTCACCGCGTCGATGGCCAGGACGCGAACCCGGCTGGACGCGCTGGCGCGCCGGAAGCACCCGCCGCAGGCGGACCGCTGGTTCCTGGAGATCGTCCTCGACCACACCGCCGCGGTGGAGGGGCTCGGCGAAGGGCTCGACGCGGCCGGCGTCGCCTCGCCCGGCCTGCGGACGCTCCGCGACGACATCGCCGCGCTCGCCTCGTCCGCCCCGTTCAACGAGTTGCGGGAGGGAGCGGCGAGGCTGCGGGACCGGCTCGGCGAGGTCCGCTACGACCTGCTCCTGCGCGGCGACCAGGTCAGTGTCGCCGCGCACGACGAGGACGGCCGGTTCGACTACGCCGAACGGGTGCTCGCCAGGTTCGAGCGGTTCCGGCAGCAGCCGCCGCGCGCGGCCCCCGTGGACCGTGCGCCGGTGTACGGGCTGGACGCCGTCGAGGCCGGCGTGCTGGACCTCGTCGTCGAGCTGTTCCCCCGCCTGTTCGCCGACCTGGCCGCGTTCCGCGAGACCCATCGGGACTTCGTCTCCGCGGACGTCGTCCGCGCCGACCGCGAGCTGCGGTTCTGCCTCGGCTACGCGTCGTTCCTCGCGCCGGTGCGCGAGGCCGGCCTGCCGACCTGCTATCCAGCGGTCTCGTCCACCGGCAAGGAGCTGCTCGCCCTCGACGTCTACGATCTCGCGCTGGCCGCCAGGCCGGCCGGGCGCGCCGGGCGCGTGGTGACGAACGACCTGCGCCTGGACGGCGACGAGCGCGTGCTGGTCGTCTCCGGGCCCAACCAGGGCGGCAAGACGACGCTGGCGCGCACGTTCGGCCAGCTGCACCACCTCGCCGCGCTGGGCTGCCCCGTCCCGGGCCGGGAGGTGCGGATCCACCTGCCCGACCGGATCTTCACCCATTTCGGACGGCGCGAGGCCGTCGGCGGGCTGGCCAGCAAGCTGGAGGAGGAGCTGCTGCGGCTGCGCGAGATCCTCGAACGCGCGACGCCGCGCAGCGTCATCGTGCTCAACGAGACGTTCAGCTCCACGACGTTCGGCGACGCGCGCCTGCTCAGCGAGTCGGTGCTCGACGCGATCGTCCGGCTGGACGCGCCGTGCCTGTGGGTGAGCTTCGTCCACGAGCTGTCCCTGCTGAGCCCCACGGCGGTGAGCATGGTCAGCACCGTGGCGGACGACGACCGCACGACCCGTACGTACAAGGTGGTCCGGCGGGCCGCCGACGGCCGCGCCCACGCGCTCGCCCTCGCCGAACGGCACGGGCTGACCGGCGCGCAGATCACGGAACGGATGCGCGCATGAGGCCCGGACTGCTCTACGCCGGCGAGGGCGCGCGGCCGCACGCCGCGGTGGACGCCGAGGATCTCCAGCTCGACGCGCTGTGGGCGGCCATGGCGCGGGGCGACGAGGGCCTGTACGCCGCGGCGCGGGCGGTGACCCTCGCCCCGCTCACCGACCCGGCGGACATCGCCCATCGGCAGGAGGTCCTGCGCGACTGCACGGGCAACGCCGCGGCCGTCCGCGAGCTGCACGCGCTGGCGGACGAGGCGGTCGCCGCCGACCAGAAGATCTTCCGCGGGCCCGCCGCGCGCCCGGAGGTGCTGCTGAACCGTTCGCTGCGGGTGCTGGAGCAGTCGTTCGAGTACCTGCGGCGGCTGCGGGACTTGGCGTCCGGCCACGCGCGCGCGTTCGGCTCCCCCGCGTTCAGCCGGTTGTTCGCCTCGCTGCGCACCGAACTGGACGAGGGGTATCTCCGCGGCGCGGAGACGCTGCTCGACCAGCTCCAGTTCGAGCACGGGATCCTCGCCGAGGCGCGGCTCGGCCCCGGCAACAAGAGCGTCGGCTTCCGCCTGCACGAACCTCCCGGCAAGGGGCGCGACCCGTCCGTCCGGCGGTTCCGCAAGTCCGGGCTGGCGTTCGCCGTGCCGGCCGACAACGAGGAGACCTGGCGCGCGCTCCCCGCGTTCCGCGACCTGATCGTGGAGGAGGTCGCGCAGGCCGCCGCGGCGTCGGCCGACCACGTCCGCGACTTCCTGCTCGCCCTGCGGTCCGAGCTGGGCTTCTACGTCGGCTGCCTCAACCTCGCCGAGTCCCTCACCGGGCTCGGCCTGCCGGTCTGCGTGCCGCGGGCGCATCCCGCCGCGGGCCCGGCCCCGTCCGCGCGCGGCCTCTACGATCCGTGCCTGGCGCTGCTGCGCGGCGGAGCGGTCGGCAGCGACCTCGACGCGGGCGCGGCCGCGCTGATCATGGTCACCGGCGCGAACCGGGGCGGGAAGACGACCTTCCTGCGCGGCGTCGGGACGGCGCAGCTCATGATGCAGTGCGGGATGTTCGTCGCCGCCCGCCACTACGCGGCCCCCGTCGCGCACGGGATCTTCACGCACTTCAGGCGCGAGGAGGACCGCTCGATGACCAGCGGCAAGCTGGACGAGGAGCTGGCCCGGATGAGCGCGGTCGTCGACCGGCTGCGCCCCGGCGCGCTGCTGCTGTGCAACGAGTCGTTCGCCTCGACCGAGGAGCGCGAGGGCTCCGACATCGCCGCCGAGATCATCGGGGCGCTGACCGGCCTCGGCGTGCGCGTGGTGTTCGTGACGCACCTGTACGACCTCGCCCAGCGGTTGCACGCGGAGGCGGGAGACGACCGGCTGTTCCTCACCACCGAGCGGGACGCCGGCGGCGCGCCCACGTTCCGGATCGTCCCGGGCACGCCGTCCCCCACCGCCCACGCCCGCGACCTCTACCTGCGCGTCTTCGGCGACGACCGTCCGCCCGGCCGCAGCGCCTACCATCGGTGATCATGGAGCTGACAGAACGTTTCGAATGGCGGGGCCGGCGGATCGCCTGGGGCCGGACCGGTTCCGGGCCGGACGTGGTCCTGTGCCACGGCACGCCGTTCTCCTCGGTCCTGTGGCGGCCGTTCGCCGAGGCGCTGAGCCGCGACTTCACCGTCCACCTGTGGGACATGCCCGGCTACGGCCTCTCGTCCAAGCACGCGGAGCACCCCGTCGACTTCGGCGCCCAGGCCGACGCCTTCGCGGCGCTGCTCGGGCACTGGGGCCTGGAGCGGCCGCACGTGATCGCCCACGACTTCGGCGGCGCGGTGTCGCTGCGGACGCACCTGACCCTGGGCGTCCCGTACGCCTCGCTCATGCTCGTGGACGTCGTCGCCATCCCGCCCAGCGGGTCGCCGTTCTTCAGGTTCGTCCAGGACAACCCCGAGGTGCTGGACGGCCTCCCGGCGTACATCCACGAGAGCATCGTGCGCGCCTACATCCGGGGCGCGAGCCACCGCGGCCTCCGCGACGAGGACCTCGACGCCCTCGTCCGGCCGTGGACGGACGGCGACGGCCAGCCCGCCTTCTACCGCCAGATCGCCCAGTACGACGAACGCTTCCTGGAGGAGAACGAGCGGCGCCTGGAGAACATCGACGTGCCGGTACGGATCGTCTGGGGCCTCCAGGACACCTGGATCCCCACCACGACGGCCGAACGCCTGCGCGGCCTGATCCCCGGCACCGACCTGAACCTGGTCGACGGCGCCGGCCACCTGATGCACTACGACGCCCCCGTGGCCCTGATGAACGAGATCCGGACCTGGCTCCCCGCCCCGCAGCGCCCCTGACCTCCCGGCCGTTGCGAAGCGGCCGCCTCCGCTCTGGCCGGGCGCCGTCGCCGACGGCGGTGCGGGACGTTCCGCGGTGCCGTCAGGCGCGGTCGGCGCGGTCGGCGCGGTCGGCGCGGAGTTCGACGGCGTCGAGGAAGAGTTCGAGGGCGACCTCGAACTGGTCCTCGGCGTCCACGTCGGCCAGGTGGGGGGCGACCGCGGCGATGTTGGGGTAGCGGTCGGGGGGCAGGGCGAGGTAGTCGCGCCTCCAGGCCCCGCGGTCCCCGGCCATGGCGTCGTCGGACAGCGTGAGCTGGGTCGCCTCGAAGGCCGAGTACGCCAGCGTGATGTCGACGAGCGCCCGGTAGCAGGAGGCGGCCTCCCGGCCGCGCAGGCCCGCGTCCAGCAGCGCCCCGAGCACGATGTCGGCCCCCGCGAACTCGGCGTCGCGGCGGGCGGTGCGGCCCGCGACCAGCGCCGCCGCGTGGGGGTGGGCGCGGCAGGCCCGGCGCACCCGCCGGGCGAGGTCGGCCAGGGTGGCGCGCCATTCGGCGGAGGGGGCGAAGCCCTCCAGAGACTCGACCAGCAGCCGGTGGGTGAGCGCCAGCAGCAGGTCGTCCTTGCCGCGGAAGTGGCGGAGCACGGCGGTGTGGTCGACCCCCAGGTCCGCGCCCAGCCGCCGGAACGTCAGCGCCTCCGCGCCGTCCCGCTCCATGATCTCCATCGCGGCGTCCACGATGCGGTCGGGGGTGAGGAACCCCAGGGAGCGGCGCCGCCGTACCGGGGCGGGGGTCTGGTCGGTCACCGCGCCAGGATATCCGGCTGCGCCGGCCGCGGGTCCGGCCGGCCGCTCACTCCGCTGCTAAAGCGATTCGTCCGAACCAGTGCCGGACGACGTACCAATGGCGCACTGTATGACACAGACTGTGAGGCGGTTGCGGCGCCTTCTTCTGGAGCGCCGGGCCGGAGCGCGGCCCCCCGTCGAAACGAAGCGGGGCGGGGGCCGTGCGCCAATCGGCCGTCGGGCGGGAAGAGGTTTACCGATGCTGGCGAACGGTCGGCCGGAGAATGGATCGTTCGACGGCCGGAAGCCTTTCCGGAATGCCGGGGCGGCGCGGGTCGCGGTCCGTTCCGCGGATCTCGTGATTCATGTCAGGGAGCGCATGAGCAGGGGCCAGGCGCGGTGAAGCTCGCGTTCCCAGTAGGGCCAGCTATGGGTGCCGTCGCGGTACAGGTGGGTCGTCGGCTGGATGCCCAGGGCGCGCAGGCGGCGCAGGAACGGCCGGACGGTGGAGCGGACGATCGGCTCGGCGAGGTTGGCCGGGCTCCAGGGACGGCCGGGCGGGTCGAGCGGGCCGGGCCTGCCGGTCAGGCCGGCCGACAGGTACAGGCCCGTTCCGCGCAGCGCCGGGGCCAGGTGCAGCGGGTCGCCGGCCCGCCAGTACCGGTCCTGGACGACTGGCACGCCCCACATGCGCAGCGGGTTGACGCGTCCGGCGACCGCCGTGGCCGCCAGCAGGCCCACCGCGGTGAGCGGGGTGCGGATGGTGCACGGGCCGCTCAGCGCCGCCGCGTAGCGGAACGTTCCGGGATTGCGCGCGGCGGACAGCAGGGCCCCGTACCCGCCGCCGGAGACCCCGGCGACGGCCCGTACCGGCGCGGCGCCGTACCGGTCGCGCATCAGGTCGAACAGCTCCCGGACGTGGAAGGTCATCCACTGCGGGCCCCGGCGCCAGTCGGCGTAGCCGCCGGCGTGGCCGCCGTCGGGCATGACGATCAGCACGCCGTCGTCGCGGGCGAGTTCGAGCAGGTCGGTCTCCCGGGTCCACGAGCGGCAGTCGTCCAGGCCCCCGTGGTGCAGGGTCAGCATCGGCCAGGCTCGCCCGCCGCGCGGCGTCCAGCCCCTCGGCACGAGGACCCTGATCCGCAGTTCGCCGCCCACCGAGCCGGTGCGCACCGTCAATTCGTGCAGCCGGTCGTCCAGCCGCTCCATGTCAAGAATCTCAACACCCATGGGCCGCGATTATGGCGCGGCCTCACAGCCCGTTCCTATGAGTTCGGATGAGTCCCTGATTCAAGCCTGTCCGCGCTTTTCGACATCTATTCGTGTGGTCATTTCAGGCTGCCCGGAATTGCGTTCCCAAACCAATGGAAGGTCCCGTTCGGCCGTGGCCGAGCTGCGTTAGGAGGGTTGAGCATGGTGCTAGGGCTGATCTGCCTGGTCGCCGCCTGCATGACCGGCAACGCGATCCGGCTGCGGAGACGGCTGGCGAGGCTGGGCCGGTTGCCGGAGCCGCCCCGGCCCGGCGGGCCCCGACGCCACGCCCGGCCCGGCGAGGCCCCACGCGGCGCCCGGCCCGACGCCGGGCGCGGCGGGACCGCCTACAGCTTGATCACCGCGCGCGGGCTGGACGTGCCCGAGCCGGTGCGGGAGGCCGCCGAGGCGTACGCCCGGGAGCGCGGGCTGGGGATGCTGGACCTCGTCCCCTCCGAGCTGCCGGTGGACGAGGCGCTCGACCTGGTCCGGCACCTGGACGCCGACGCCTTCCGCGCCGACCGGCTGAGGATGGGGCGCGGCGCCTGCTACGCGCTGCTGGCCGAGACCGGCGCGGTGCGGCGCAGCGGTATCGGTGCTGTCACCGGGCTCGATCCGGACGAGCTGGGCGAGGCCACCGCGAGGCTGAGGCTTTACACCGGGGCGGCCGACCTCGCGGTGGCCGACCTTCCGGCGTGGGACCGGACGCGGTTCCGGCGGTCGCGGCTGCGGTCGCTGGCGCTGGTGATCCCGCAGACGCTGGCGCTGCCGCAGACGCTCGGGGCGGCCGCCGCCGGCTACGTGCTGATGCTGGCGTGCGCGGCGGCGGCCTGGCCGTACGGGCTCGGGGTGGCGGGGCTGTACTGCGCGCTGCCCTACGCGGTGTTCACCGGTACCGCCGTCACGCCGCGCGACCTGCACCGGGTGGCCGCGTTCCGGCTGCTGCACACCCCGCGGTCGATCTGGCGGACGTTGCGCGCGCCGCGTACCCGGTGGGAGCGGAGGCTGATCACCGAGCGGGAACGGGCGCGCACCTGGTACCGGGCGCAGATCGACCAGGGTGTCGAACGGTTCGTGGGCCCGCGCCGCGACGACTGCCCGTGGTGCGGTTCGGACCGCCTGGCCCGGCACGTGACCGCCCGCGACATCCTCCAGGGCAAGCCGGGACGGTTCGTCCTGGAACGCTGCGCCGCATGCGGGCACGTCTTCCAGAACCCGCGGCTGACCGCCGAGGGCCTGGCCTTCTACTACAAGGACGTCTACGACGGCCTCGGCGACGTCCTGGCCGAACGGATCCTCAGCTCGAACACCTCCTGGTACCTGGCGCGGGCGGCGCTGGTGCGCAGGTTCACCGAACCGGTGTCGTGGCTGGACGTCGGCACGGGCAAGGCCCATTTCTGCCGGGCGGCCCGGACCGTGCTGCCCGGAACGCGGTTCGAGGGGCTCGACCTGAGCGCCGCGATCGAGGAGGCCGCCGCGCGCGGCTGGGTCGACCGGGGCCACCGCGGTGAGTTCCCCGCGCTCGCGGAACGGTTCGCCGGACGCCACGACGTGATCAGCATGCACCACTACCTGGAGCACACCACCGACCCGGCGGCCGAGCTCGACACCGCGGTCAAGGTGATGCCGTCCGGCGGGCACCTGCTGATCGAGATGCCCGACCCGGACTCGTGGTTCGGGCGCGTGCTGCGCGGCTTCTGGGTGCCGTGGCTGGCGCCGCAGCACCTGCACATGATCCCGCTGCCGAACCTGCGGGCCGCGCTGGAGCTGCGCGGCCTGGAGATCCTCGCCGTCGAGCGCCGCGAGGCCGACCAGGGCCCCGACTTCGTCGCCTCGGCCGCGGCCGTCCTCAACCGGCTCGGCCTCGACGTCGACCGGCCGTGGTGGCCGCGCCCGCCCGGCCGCGCCGAGTACGCGCGGGCCTTCCGCACGCTGCTGCTGGCGGGCCCGCTGATGGCCCTGGCCATCGCGGCCGACGCCGTGACCGTCCCCATCGCGCGGCGCAACAGCAACGCCTACCGGATTCTGGCGAGAAAGCAGGCAGGATGAGAAAGCTCATGACCGTGCTGGCGGTCTGTCTGACCCTCTTCGCGACCGGCTCCCCCGTCCCGGCGTCGGCCGCGGCGCCGGGCGTCACCGAGAGGTGGCTCGGCAAGCGCACCCTCGACCTGACGTGGCGCTCGCCCGCCGTGGGGCAGGAAGTCAGCGCCCGGCTGCTGCTGCCCGCGGGCTGGAGCCGCAACGCGCGCCGGACCTGGCCGGTGGTGTACGCCTACCAGGGCGGACGCGACGACTACACGTCCTGGACGCGCGAGACGGACATCGAGCGGCTGGCCGCGGCCCGCGGCGTCATCGTCGTCATGCCCTCCGGCGGCGACCACGGCAGCTACACCGACTGGTGGAACGACGGGAAGGGCGGCGTCCCCCGCTGGGAGACGTTCCACACCGCGGAGCTGCTCAAGGTGGCCGCGCGCTACCGCGCCGGGCCCAGGCGCGCCGCGCTCGGCATCTCGTCGGGCGGCCAGGGCGCGATGTCGTACGCCGCCCGCCATCCCGGGATGTTCGCCTACGCCGCGTCGTTCAGCGGCTCGACCCACCTCACCATGGACGGCATGCAGGTCTTCCTGACCGCGGTGAACCTGCTGAACTCCGGCGCCGACGCCTTCCGCATCTTCGGCGTGCCCGGCCGGGACGACGCCAACTGGCGCGCCCACGACCCGTACGTGCTGGCCTCGCGGCTGCGCGGGACGGGACTGTACGTTTCCAGCGGCACCACCGGCCTCAACGGCCCGTTCACGCCGCCGGGCGCGCAGTGGCGCCTCACCCAGCTCAGCGAGATCTTCATCGGCCGGATGAACGCGTCGTTCGTCGAACGGCTCCGGGCCCTGCGCATCCCCGTCACCGCCCACATCTACGGCGACGGCTGGCACGCGTGGCCGGAGTGGACCGAGGAGCTGCACGCGGCCTGGCCCCTGATGATGCGCGCCCTCAACGCCTAGAGGGGAGGGCGGGCCGCGGGCTTCGCGCCAATAGACTGTGCCGTCCATCCGGGAGCGGCCCGACCAGGCGGCCGGTCGACGGGACCTGTCGCTCACGCCGGGGGTAGCGGGGAAGCCATGGCGCGCAGCACAGTCGTCGACGAGGTCACCGACCGGATCGCGTTCCAGATCGCCTCGGGGAGGCTGGAGGCCGGGGAGAGCCTGCCGTCGATCCGGCGGCTGGCCGCCGAGCACGGCATCAACCCCTCGACCGTGCAACTGGTGCTGGGCCGGCTGCGGACCGCGGGCTTCGTCGAGGCGCGGCACGGGGTGGGCGTCGTGGTCCGCGACATCCAGCTGTACGGCGGGATCGAGACCTGGCGGTACCTGTTCCGGTTCTCGCGGCGCCTCCCGGACCTGACGGTCGCGACCGTGCGGGACATCCTGGAGACCCTGCGCCTGTTCTACGACGCCTCGCTGACGAAGATCGCCGCCGATCCCGCCGCGTACGACGCCACCCCGGCGCGCCGCGCGCTCGGACGCCTCGAACTCCTCACCGGCGACGGGACCGTCCCGGCCGCCGACGTGCACAAGGGCGTGCTCCAGATCCTGCGGTCCAGCCGCGCCGCCGTCGGCGGCGGCGTCACCCTCGGGGTGCTGAACTCGCTCGGCGCGATGCTCAGCGAGATCCCCGAGGTGCTGGACGCCCTCTACGCCGACCCGGCCGAGCACGTGTGGTGGTGGGGGCAGGTCCTGGAGTCGTGGGAGACCGGCGACCTGGAACGGGGCCGCCAGACCCTGGCGCTGCTGGACGACTGGCACGTCCAGGCCCTGCAACGACTGCGCGCGCGCCTGACCGCGGACCCTTCGTAACGGCGACCGGACCGTCCCGCGCGGGCTCCGCGCCCTTCCCGGCCTGTGCCGATGAGCCCTTCCCGGCCTGTGCCGATGATCACGTCCGGGCGCAAGGTTAGCGCATGGTAAAGAACATTGACCTGGGCGGTCAAGGTGCGTGAGATTGCTTGATGGGTTCGCCCCAGGGATGACGCGAGTCCGGCGGCTGCCGGTGACGGGCGCTCGCGGTGCGGATGTACGCCTTCGGGCGCTGTCGCAGAGGAGTGTGCCGTGGTTCTTCGGGGAGGGCGTGAGCGCGCCGGCCGCGTGGCGGCGGAGGCGGAGGCGCGGCTGCTGGAGGCCGGGCGGCTGCTGCGTCCCGCGCGGACGGCGGCCGATCTCCGGGTGGTGTACCGGGACGACCAGGACGTCAACGACGCGCCGTACCGGGAGCGGTGGGCCCACGACCGGGTGGTGCGGTCCACGCATGGGGTGAACTGCACGGGGTCGTGCTCGTGGAAGGTGTACGTCAAGGACGGGCTGATCACCTGGGAGACGCAGCAGACGGACTATCCGAGCGTGGGGCCCGACCGGCCGGAGTACGAGCCGCGCGGGTGCCCGCGCGGCGCCTCGTTCTCCTGGTACACCTACTCGCCGACGCGGGTGCGCTACCCGCACGCGCGCGGGGTGCTGGTGGAGATGTACCGGGAGGCGCGGCGGCGGCTCGGGGACCCGGTGGCGGCGTGGGCGGAGATCACGTGCGACCCGGAGCGGCGGGAGCGGTACCAGTCGGCGCGGGGGCGCGGCGGGCTGGTGCGGATCGGGTGGGACGAGGCGCTGGAGATCGCCGCCGCCGCGCACCTGCACACGATCCTGGAGTACGGGCCGGACCGGGTGGCGGGGTTCTCACCGATCCCGGCGATGTCGATGGCGTCGCACGCGGTGGGGGCGCGGTTCATGGCGCTGATCGGCGCTCCGATGCTGTCGTTCTACGACTGGTACGCCGACCTGCCCGTCGCGTCGCCGCAGGTCTTCGGCGACCAGACCGACGTGCCGGAGTCGGCGGACTGGTGGGACGCGGGCTACCTGCTGCTGTGGGGGTCGAACGTTCCGGTGACGCGCACGCCCGACGCGCACTGGATGACCGAGGCGCGCTACCGCGGGCAGAAGGTGGTGGTGGTCTCGCCGGACTACTCCGACGCGACCAAGTTCGCCGACGAATGGCTGCATCCGCATCCCGGCACGGACGGCGCGCTCGCCATGGCGATGGGGCATGTGATCCTGCGCGAGCATTTCGTCGAACGCGACACCCCCTATTTCACGGATTACGTCAAACGGTTCACGGATCTGCCTTTCCTGGTGGAGTTGCGCGAGGAAAGCGACGGCGCGTTCGTTCCGGGCAAGTTCGTGACGGCCTCCGATCTGGGACTGGAAACGGCGGCGGGCGCCGAGGAGCGCCGATGGCAGCCCGTTCTCGTGGACGCGGGCACGGGTGAGCCGGTGGCGCCCAACGGGACGCTCGCCGACCGCTGGGCGCCGGAAGGCCGCGGGCGCTGGAACCTGGAGCTGGGCGACACCGACCCGCTGCTGACCTTCTTCCAGGAGGACGGCGGGACGGAGGGCGTCGAAGTGGCGCTGCCCCGTTTCGACCTGGTCGATGGCGCCGGGACGGCCCGTTGCGGCGTGCCGGTGCGGCGGCTGGGCGGGCGGACGGTGACCACGGTGTTCGACCTGCTGCTCGCGCAGTACGGCGTGGAGCGGCCCGGCCTGCCGGGGCGGTGGCCGGAGGGGTACGAGGACCAGCGGTTCCCGTGCACGCCGGGCTGGCAGGAGCGGATCACCGGAGTGCCCGCCGGACGGGTCGCGGCGATCGCGCGGGAGTTCGCCGAGAACGCCGAGCGCACGCGCGGCCGTTCGATGATCGTGATGGGGGCGGGCGCCAACCACTGGTTCCACTCCGACACGATCTACCGGTCGTTCCTGTCGCTGCTGCTGCTCACCGGGTGCCAGGGCGTCAACGGCGGCGGCTGGGCGCACTACGTCGGGCAGGAGAAGGTGCGTCCGCTGGCGGGCTGGCAGCAGCTCTCGACGGCGGCGGACTGGGCGCGCCCCTCCCGCCAGATGGCCGGGACGCCGTACTGGTACGTCCACACCGACCAGTGGCGCTACGAGGGCTTCTCCGCGGGCGCGCTGTCGTCCGCGACGGGACCCGGCCTGTTCGCCGGGCGGCACACGGCCGATCTGGTGGCGCAGTCGGCGCGGCTGGGCTGGATGCCGTCCTATCCGACGTTCTCCGCCAACCCGCTGGAGCTCGGCCGCGAGGCGCGGGAGGCGGGAGGCGACCCCGCCGAGTGGGTCGCGTCCCGGGTCGCGGACGGGCGGCTCGGCTTCGCCTGCGAGGACCCCGACGCGCCGGAGAACTGGCCGCGCGTGCTGACGGTGTGGCGCGCCAACCTGATCGGCTCGTCCGCGAAGGGCAACGAGTACTTCCTGCGGCACCTGCTGGGCGCGCAGGACAACGCGACCGCGGACGAGGCGCCGCCCGGATCGCGCCCGCGCGAGGTGGCGTGGCGGGACGGCGCGCCGCGCGGCAAGCTCGACCTGCTGCTGGCCCTGGACTTCCGGATGACCTCCACCACGCTGTTCGCCGACCTGGTCCTGCCGGCCGCGACCTGGTACGAGAAGCACGACCTGTCCAGCACGGACATGCACCCGTACGTGCACGCGTTCTCGCCCGCGATCAACCCGCCCTGGCAGGCCCGGACCGACTTCGAGATCTTCCACGGGCTGGCGCGCAGGCTGTCGGAGCTGGCCGAGGGGCGTACGGCCGTCGTCCACGACCTGGTCGCGACGGCGCTCCAGCACGACACGGCCGCGGAGACGGCGCAGCCCGGCGGCGGCGTTCCCGACTGGCGGGACGGCCACCCCGCCCGGCCCGGCCGCAACCTCCCCGCGGTCGCGCTGGTCGAGCGCGACTACACCGCGATCGCCGACCGGCTCGCGGCGTTCGGGCCGCTGGCCCGGGAGCGGGGCATGGCGGTCAAGGGCGTGGACGTCCGGCCGGTCCCCGAGGACGAGTGGCTGGCCGCGCGCGGCGGCACGGCCGCGGGCGGCGCGGCGGACGGCCGCCCGCTGCTGGACACCGACGTCAAGCTGTGCGAGGCCGTCCTCGCGCTGTCGGGCACCAGCAACGGGCGGGTCGCCGCCGAGGGCCTGCGGCGGCTCGGTGAACGGTGCGGCCCCGCGTCCGGGCTCGCCGAGCTCGGCGCGTCGGTCGCCGAGCGCCGCGTGGTGTTCTCCGACACCCAGGACCGGCCCGTCCAGGTCGGGACGAGCTTCGAGTGGTCGGGCAAGGAGGCGCCCGACCGGCGCTACTCGCCGTTCACGATCAACACCGAGCACGGCAAGCCCTGGCACACCCTCACCGGCCGCCAGCACTTCTTCCTCGACCACGACTGGATGATCGAGTACGGCGAGCAGCTCCCGGTCTACCGCCCGCCGCTGGACCTGGCGGCGCTCGGCGAGAGCGGCGCGGCGCCCGCGGGCGACGCCGGCGACGGCGCGCGGACGGTCTCGGTGCGGTACGTCACGCCGCACTCCAAGTGGTCGATCCACTCGGAGTACCAGGAGAACCTGCTGATGCAGACGCTCGCCCGCGGCGGCCCGGTGATCTGGATGAGCGTCCAGGACGCCGGGACGATCGGCGCCGCCGACAACGACTGGATCGAGGCGGTCAACGCCAACGGCGTCGTCGTCGCCCGCGCGGTCGTCTCGCACCGGATGCCGCCCGGCACGGTCTTCATGTACCACGTGCAGGAACGGCTGGTGAACGTGCCGCGTTCGGAGGCCACCGGGCGGCGCGGCGGCGTCCACAACGCGCTGACCAAGCTGCTGATCAAGCCCACGCACCTCATCGGCGGCTACGCCCAGCAGTCGTTCGCGCCCAACTACCACGGCCCGACCGGCAACCAGCGCGACGCCGTCACCGTGATCCGCCGCCGCTCCCAGGAGGTGCGTTACTGATGCCCCGCCCGTTCTCCCGCAGCAAGACCCCCGCCGGCGCGGGAAGGGCCGCTCCCCGCCGCGTGATGGCGCAGGTCGCCATGGTGATGAACCTGGACAAGTGCATCGGCTGCCACACCTGCTCGGTCACCTGCAAGCAGACCTGGACGAACCGTCCCGGCGCCGAGTACGCGTGGTTCAACAACGTCGAGACGCGGCCCGGCCAGGGGTACCTGCGCGGCTACGAGGACCAGGACGTCTGGCGGGGCGGCTGGACGCTGCGGCACGGGCGGCTCGTCCCCGCGCGGGCGGCCGCCTCCAGCGGCTCTCCCGGATCTTCGCCAACCCCGACCTGCCCGGGATGGACGACTACTACGAGCCCTGGACCTACGACTACGAGAACCTGACCGCGGCGCCGCTCGGCGACGACGTCCCGACCGCGCCGCCGCGCTCGCTGGTCGACGGGCGGCCGACCGCGGTGACCGGCGGGCCGAACTGGGACGACGACCTCGGCGGCGGGCCCGCGCACCTGGCCGGGGACCCGGTGCTGCGCAAGGTCAGCGACGACGTGCGGCTGGAGTACGAGAACGCGTTCATGTTCTACCTGCCGCGCATCTGCGAGCACTGCCTCAACCCCTCGTGCGTCGCGGCCTGCCCGTCCGGCGCGATCTACAAGCGGATCGAGGACGGCATCGTCCTGGTCGACCAGGACCGCTGCCGGGGCTGGCGGATGTGCGTCAGCGGCTGCCCGTACAAGAAGATCTACTTCAACCACCGCACCGGCAAGGCCGAGAAGTGCACGTTCTGCTACCCGCGGATCGAGGCGGGCGAGCCGACGGTCTGCTCGGAGACCTGCGTGGGGCGGCTGCGCTACCTCGGCGTGATCCTCTACGACCCCGACCTCGTCGGCGAGGCCGCGTCGGTGGAGGACGACCGGGACCTGTACCGGGCGCAGCTCGGCTGCTTCCTCGACCCGGACGACCCGGACGTCGCGGCGGCGGCCGAGGCGTCCGGGGTCCCGCACGACTGGATCACCGCCGCCCGCCGGTCCCCGGTGCACGCCCTGATCAACCGGTACCGGGTCGCGCTGCCGCTGCACCCGGAGTACCGCACCATGCCGATGGTCTGGTACATCCCGCCGCTGTCGCCGATCGTGGACGCGCTGGCGGGCACCGGCAACGACGGCGAGGACGCCGGGAACCTGTTCGGCGCGATCGACTCGTTGCGGATCCCGGTGTCCTACCTCGCGGAGCTGTTCACCGCGGGCGACCCCGAGCCGGTGCGGGACTCCCTGCGCAGGCTCGCGGCGATGCGCGCGCACATGCGCCGCGCGAACCTCGGCGAGCCCGAGGACCCGGGCATCGCCCGGAGCGTCGGCATGGACACGGCCGAGATGCAGCGGATGTACCGGCTGCTGGCCCTGGCCAAGTACGAGGAACGCTACGTCATCCCCACCGCGTACAGCGCCGCCTCCGGGACGGGCGGGGACGGCTGCGGATGCAGCCTCGACACGCCGGGCGGGCCCGGCATGATGCCGGACGGCTCGTCCGCCGACGCGTTCCACGCGCCCCCGAAGCCGCCGCCCCAGGCCGCCGAACCCGTCCACGCAGCAGGCCCCGGCGGGGACGATCCGCCGGGCCGTCCGCGCCGCGTCAACCTGCTCAACTGGAACGGCCACGGCCGCCCCGACGGGCTGTTCCCGCCCAGGCCGCAGGAGGAGACGTGAACGAACGGATCGTCTACCAGTCGGCCTCGCTGCTCCTGTCGTACCCGGACCGGGACTGGCCCGCGACGCTGGAGCTGGTCACCGGGGCGCTCGCGGGCGTCCGGGGCGCGCGGGCGCGGGACCTCCTGCGGTTCTGCGAGCGCGCGTCGGCCGTTCCGCCGCTGGAACTCGGCGCGCTGTACGTGGAGACCTTCGATCGCGACCGCCGCCGCACCCTGCACCTGACGTACTACACCGACGGCGACACGCGCGGACGGGGCGCCCGGCTCGCCGGGCTCAAGGCCCACTACCGCCGCCACGGCTGGAGCCACGGCGACGCGGAGCTGCCCGACTTCCTGCCGCTCATGCTGGAGTTCGCGGCGCGCTGCCCCGGGCCGGGCGGCGCGCTCCTCGCCGCCCACCGGCCCGGCCTGGACCTGCTCGGCGACGCCCTGCGCGACTACGGCAGCGACTACGAGACCGTCGTACGGGCCGTGTGCGGCGTCCTGCCCGGCCCGAGCGCCCGGGACCGCAAGGCGGCCCGCGACCTCGCGCGTTCGGGGCCGCCGACCGAGTCGGTGGGCGTCGGCCCGAGCCTCGGCACCGACCTCGGAATGCCGGCGTTCCCCGCCGCGGGGTCGGGCACGCCGCCAGGCTCGGGCGCGGCGCCCGGTCCGCTGGAAGGAGCCCGACGGTGAAGCATCTGAACATCACGCTGTGGGGCGTGCTGCCCTACCTGGTCCTGCTGCTGTTCGTCGCGGGCAGCGCCTGGCGCTACCGCTACGACCGGTTCGGCATCACCACGCGGTCCAGCCAGCTCCACGAGAGCAGGCTGCTGCGCGTCGCGAGCCCGCTGTTCCACGTCGGGCTGCTGCTGGTCGTCGGCGGGCACGTGATCGGCCTCGTCGTACCCGAGAGCCTCACCGAACGGCTCATGATCCCCGAGTCGGCCTACCGCGCCAACGCCCTCGCGGTCGGCGGCACCGCGGGGCTCGCCGCGGTCGCGGGCCTCGCCGTGCTGGTCTGGCGGCGGCTGCGCACCCGCGCCGTGCGGATCTCGTCGCGGCCGAGCGACCGCGCCCTCTACCCGGTGCTCGCGGTGGTGCTGGTCGCCGGGCTGGTCGCGACCCTGGCGGGCAGCCGCTCGGGCGACTACGACTACCGGCTGGGCGTGTCGGTGTGGTTCCGCAGCCTGTTCGCGCTCGACCCGGACGTCACCGCGATGAGCGACGCGCCGCTGACGTTCCAGATCCACACCCTCGCGGGCATGGCGCTGTTCGCGCTGTGGCCGTTCAGCCGCCTGATGCACGCGTTCGCCGCGCCGGTCGGCTACCTCGTGCGTCCCTACGTCGTGTACCGGTCGCGCGGCTCGCGGGTCGATCCGGGGCCCGGCTCCGGGAACGGCGGCCGGTCCGGATCGGCCCGCGCGGCCGGGCGTCCGGCGGCGGCCTCGCACGCGTTCGATGGACAGCGGCGCGGCTGACCGGCGGCCCGTGCGCCGCGCCGTGCGCCGTTGCGGCCGGGCCGCGTCGGTGGCGGCCCGCGCCGCGTTCTGCATCGGGGTCCCGGCGCTGATCGCGCAGCGCACCGCCCAGCCGTTCGTCTTCCCCTCGCTCGGGCCCACGATCTTCCTGGTGCTGCACTCGCCCACCGCCCGCGCGGCGCGTCCGCGCAACATCCTGCTCGGCCATCTGGTGAGCGCGCTCGCCGGGTACGCGGCCCTGTGCGCGTCCGGCCTGACCGGCGCCCGGCCGGACCTGGCGCATCCGGACGGCCGCCGCGTCGCCGCCGTCATGCTGGCCCTGGCGCTGACGTGCGGGGCCATGACGTTCGACGGCTTCGCCCACCCGCCCGGCGGGGCGACCACGCTGATCGTCGCGCTCGGCCTGCTCCGCACGCCCTGGCAGCTCACCGTGCTCATGGCGTCCGTGGCCGCCACCGCGGCGCTCCTCACCGCGCTGCGGCGCCTGCCTGCGGCCGGGCCCGCGTCGAGGGCCGCGCGCCGCCGGCGAAGACCCGGCCCGTCCACCGAACCGGCGGCGGCCGCGGCCGACGGCCCCGCCCCAGGGTTCTCCCCAGCCGCGAGGGAACGATGAGACCACGCATTCCGAACGACGAGCAGGGCGTTCCCCTGCGCCGCTACCTGCTGGCCTGGGTGATCGGCCTCACGGCGCTCGCGCTCGCCGCCTCCGCCGTCCCGCTCACGATCGCCGTCCAGCGCCTCTACCGCGACGAGGCGATCACCAGCCTCGACCACTTCGCCCAGGGGCTCCAGACCGTCCGGCCGGGCACGGCCACCGGGGAGCCCGCCGCCGGAGCGCACGTCGCCTCCCCGATCATCGGCCTGTACGGGCCCGGAGGCGACCGCTTCCTCGGCGACGGCCCGCGCGTCTCCCCCACCGCGGCGCTGAGCCGCGACGGCCGGATCCACGACGCGATCGAGGACGGCCAGCTCACCGCGACCGCGCCGCTCCTGCACCCGGACGGGACGATCAGCGTGGTACGGGTCGGCGTCCCCTACACCCGCATCCGGCACCGCACCGAACGCGCCTGGGCCCTCATCGCGATGGCCGCGCTGCTCATGCTCCTGCTCGCCGCCGCTGCCGCCCACCGCATCGCCGGGCGCGCGACGCGTCCGATCGAGCAGATCGCCAAGGCGGTCCGGCGGCTCGGCACCGGCGAGCCCGTACGCCCCGACGCGTGGGACACGCGGGAGGCCCGGCGCACCGGCCAGGCCCTCCGGGAGGCCGCGGAACGGCTTGAGGAGATCATGGCTCGGGAGCGCTCGTTCAGCACCGACGTCGCCCACCAGCTCCGCACTCCCCTCACCCGCCTCCTGCTCGGACTCGAAGCGGGACTGCACCGCTCCGGCGACCCCCGCACGGCGATCCGCACGGCCCTCGGCCGCGGCTGGTCGCTCGTCGACACCGTCGAGGAGATGCTCCAGCTCGCCCGCGACGACCACGCGCGCGAACGGTTCGACCTCGCGGCGCTCCTGCGGGAGGTCCGGGACCGCCGCGCCCCCGACGCCGGCGCCGCCGGACGCGCCCTCGTCCTGAACGTCCACGCGCCACTGCCGCCGGTGCACGCCTCCCCCGCCGCGCTCGTCCAGATCCTCGACGTCCTGGTCGACAACGCCCTCGCGCACGGCGCCGGGGCGATCACCGTCACCGCGTACCACGCCGACCCGGGCCTCGCCATCGACGTCATGGACGAGGGACCGGGCCCCGTTCCCGGCGACGACGTGTTCGAGCGCCGGCCGCCCGCCCCGGCGGCGCCCCGCCACCGGATCGGGCTGGCCCTCGCCCGCTCGCTCGCCCGCGCGGAGTCGGCGCACCTCTACCTCAGCCGTACCGGCCCGACCGTCTTCACGCTCCTGCTGCCGACCGCGCCCGCCCTGGAACCGTCCCCCGCGAAGTCCCCCGTCCGAACGCCCACCGCCCCGACGCCGGACCCGTAGCAGCACCCCCGTCTCAGACCGCTCCCCAAGGCGGCGCGCCCGTCCGAGCGCCCGGGACGGCCATGTTTGCGCGGGTTGAGGGGCCTTGCTACAGTCCTGCGCGACTTCTCACCGTCGGGCTCCGGCCTCGCCAACCAGCTTCTCCGCGTTCCGATGACACGGAGAAGGTGGGAGTCACCCACCGCGTCCTGTGAAGGATGTTCCGCGATGGCTGTGACAGTTCTGCGAGCAAGCCTGCTTTCCGCCCCGCCGCGATCCGTGCTCCGGCGGTAGCGCGTCCGCTCCGCGTTCGACGCGCAACCCCAGGAAAGCCGCACATCCCCAACCGGTCATGGGCCCCGGGCCAGAGCCCGCCGACGAGGCACGCCCGGCCGCGCTCACCGACCGGTCTCCACCTGCACGGAGGTCATCGGAGTGTCCGCGTCCAATCCCGCCGAGCCGCCGGCCGCGCAACGGCCCTGGCTGGTCCTCGGCATCCTGTGCATCGGCTTCTTCATGTCGCTGCTGGACGGAACCGTCGTCAACATCGCGATACCGACCCTCATCGCGAGCCTGCACGCCTCGTACGACCAGGTCCTCTGGGTCATCGACGCGTACCTGCTCGTCTTCTCGGCCCTGCTGATCACGACCGGGCGGCTCGGAGACGTCTTCGGGTACCGACGCCTCTTCCTCATCGGCATCTCGACCTTCACCGTGGCGTCCGCCCTGTGCGGGCTCGCCCAGTCACCGGCCCAGCTGCTCGCCGCCCGGGTGCTCCAGGGGCTCGGCGGAGCCGTCCTGTTCCCCCAGGTGATCTCGTCGATCCTGGCGAGCTTCCCGCCGGACAGGCGCGGACGCGCGTTCGGGGTCTTCGGCGCCATCGCGGGCTTCGCGCCGATCGTGGGCCCGATCGCCGGAGGCTTCATCCTCGCCCACCTCAGCTGGCGCTGGATCTTCTTCGTCAACGTGCCCATCGGGATCGCCACCGCGGCCCTGGCCCTCGCGTTCGTTCCGGACACGCGGCCCAACCGCTCGCACAAGCTCGACCTGACCGGCGTGGTCCTCGCCACCGCCGGGCTGAGCGGCATCGTCTTCGCCCTCATCGAGGGGGAACGCTACGCCTGGGGCACGGTCACGGGGCCGATCACGATCGCGTCGCTCGTCGCCGCGGGCGTCCTGCTCCTGCTGCTGTTCGTCGGCTGGCAGCGCGTCCAGCGCGGCGAGCCGCTGATGCCGCTGGAGCTGTTCACCTCCGGGCGCGGCTTCCCGACCGGCAACTGGATCGGGTTCGTCTTCCAGCTCGGCATGATCGGCATCGGCCTGGTGCTGGTCGTCTACCTCCAGACGGCGCGCGGGTACTCGCCCTTGCAGGCGGGGCTGGTCCTGCTGCCCAACGCCGTCCTCACCGCGGTCGGCTCCGCCGTCGCCGGCCGGCTGTCCGACAGGATCGGCGGCAAGTACGTCCTCATGGCCGGACTGGCCACGCTCGCGCTCGGTCTGGCGGTCCTCGTCGTGACGGCGGGCGAGGACTCCGGCGCGTGGCGGCTGCTGCCGGGGCTGGTGATCGTCGGTCTCGGGAGCGGCGCGACGTTCGTACCGTTGCAGCACGTCACGATGGAAGGCGTCGATCCTCGCCTCGCGGGGGCCGCCTCGGGGGTGTCCAGCACCACCCGGCAGATCGGCGGCGTGCTCGGCACCGCGGTCCTCGGCGCCGTCCTGTCCACGCGGCTGACGGCGGTGCTCCGGCACGAGGCGGAGGAACGGGCGGGCCGGCTGCCCGCCGGGCTGCGCACACGTTTCGTCGAGTCCACGGTCGCCGGAGGCAGGCGGTTCAGCCCGCCGTCGGCGCCGCACGACCTGCCGCCCGCGCACGCCGCCCTCTTCGAACGGGTCGGCCACGAAGCGTTCACGGCAGGATATGTGGCCGCGATGCGGTTGACGCTGCTGGTCTCGGCCGCGCTCCTCGTCGTGGCCGCCCTGTTCTGCCTCGTCTTCAAGTCCCGTCCGGACGGCCCGCCTCGCGACGCGGCATCCGGCTGACCACCGGAGAACGCGGCCCCGGGTAGGCGGCCGGACCTGCCCGGGCCGCGCGCCGCCATCCCCAAGACTGGGGATGTCGCCATTCGCCGCCGCCGGACAGAGTCGGGAGCAAGCAACGGGGGCCGTCGCGTGCGGGTCCTGCCAGGCAATCGATCAAGGGGATGCTCCCATGTCCACTGCGTTCCACCATCTCGCCATCGGCGTGCTGGCCGCGACGGCGGCGCTCGGCACGACCCACTCCGCTCCCAGCGCCTCGGCGGACGCCGGCCGTCCGGCCGACCAGCCGGCGCCGGTGCCCGCCGCCCAGGCCCAGCGGCTGGCGCAGAGCCAGGCCCAGCGGCTGGACAGCGGTTACCTGAACCTGCACCAGTGCATGTTCTACTCCAGTTCGGCCACCAATCACTTCTCGACCTACATCACCAGCCGGGACGGGCGGTTCGCGGCCGGCACCAACATCTCCAACACCCCCGACACCGCACCCACCTGCGGCAACGGCGACGGAAACTACAACCCCGTCCCCATCCTCAACGGCGTGAAAGCACTCGCCCTGAGCACGGGGC
Source organism: Actinomadura sp. J1-007 (assembly GCF_009793335.1). Classification (GTDB taxonomy): domain Bacteria; phylum Actinomycetota; class Actinomycetes; order Streptosporangiales; family Streptosporangiaceae; genus Spirillospora; species Spirillospora yumaensis. The sequence goes on from NZ_WING01000003.1 coordinate 1,021,918, forward strand.
GCTACCTCAACATCCACCAATGCATGTACTACTCCCCCACCACCACCAACCACTTCTCCACCGTCACCACCAGCCGGGACGGACGATTCGCCGCCGGCACCAACATCTCCAACACCCCCGACACCGCACCCACCTGCGGCAACGGCGACGGAAACTACAACCCCGTCCCCATCCTCAACGGCGTGAAAACGCTCGACCTGACCAGCGGGCGCTACCTCAACATCCACCAATGCATGTACTACTCCCCCACCACCACCAACCACTTCTCCACCATCATCACCAGCCGGGACGGACGATTCGCCGCCGGCACCAACATCTCCAACACCCCCGACACCGCACCCACCTGCGGCAACGGCGACGGAAACTACAACCCCGTCCCCATCCTCAACGGCGTGAAGCCACTCGTCCGCCCCTGACGGGCGGCCGTTCGCGGGGCGTTTGAAGGCGTGTGAAACAGGCGAACGCTCGGGGACGTCAGCCGACCGCCCCGCCCTTCCCGGCCGTGGCCGCCGATCATCCGGCGGCCACGGCCGGGCAGTGGCACGGCCGCGCGCGTGACCGGAAAACAGCGTTCACCGCGTCCCGATAAATCTTCTTTCCACCCGGGCGAGAATGATCGGCAGTTTCCTCGGAACGGGCCCGGCACGCTGCAACGTAGATCGCTCCACGAGCACGCCGAATATTCCTCTCCGGAAAAACCGATGGCCGGGGATGAATGGATCAGTGATAATCGTCAGGTGCGTGGTGGAGTTGATGCGATAAGCATCGAGGTGACAGGGGCAGCGGCGGAGACCGGCACCGTCGCGGAGTTCGGCGCGATGGTCTCGCGGCAGGTGGGGCGGGCCGTTCCGCACGACGGGTACATGTTCACCGGGCTGGATCCGCTCACCGGCGCGCTGTGCCTGTTCACGAGGCACAACGCCTACAGCTCCCCGGCCGCGCGCCGGCTGCTGACCGGCGAGGAGGTGGAGGCCGATCCGTTCCCGTTCGAGTACCTGGTGGCGGGGCCGCGCCGCGTCGCGGTGGTCGACGCCGAGTCGCCGCGGCACCGGCACAGCGCCCGTGCCCATGAGGTCATGGTCGGCGAGGGCATCAGGAGCGAGCTGCGCATCGCGCTGGTCGACGGCCGCTCGGCGTGGGGGGCGCTGACCCTGCTCCGCGGCACGGGCAGCCGGCCGTTCACCGCGCGCGAGGCGGCGTGCGCCGAACGGCTCGCCGGCGCCCTGGTCGACTCGCTGCGGTCCTTCGTGACCGCGAGGCCGCTGCGTTCCGTCCGCTCGCTCCGGCCTCCGGGCATCGTCGTCCTCCGGCCCGACGGCTCGTCCGCTTCGGCCACCGAGTCGGCGAAGCAGTGGCGCGCCGACTTCACCGGCGGACCGGTCCGGGCCTGCGCCGGCGAGTTCGACAGCCTGCTCTGGACGCTCTCCTACCTGCCCCGGCCGCACGGCTCGGTGGCGCTCGCACGGGTCCCCCTGGCCAGCGGCTGGGTGGCGCTCCACGCGCAGCCCCTCCAGGGCGCGGGGTCCCACGCGGCCCCCGACATGATGGCCGTCACGATCCGGCCCACCACCGGCACCGAGCTCCTCCCGGCGATGGCCGCCTGGCACGGGCTCACGCCGCGGGAGCAGACGGTCGTCGAACGCGCGCTGGAAGGCATGCCGTCCAAGCAGATCGCCCGCCGCCTCGACGTGTCGCCGCACACCGTCAACGACCACCTCAAGGCGATCTACCGCAAGACCGGCGTCAGCGCCCGCGAGGAGCTCATCGCCCGGCTGGCCTGACTCCCCATGCCCCGGCGGGGTGGTGCCGCATGGCCCGGAACGGCTACGTTCCGTGGAACTCCGGTCACGCGCCGGACGGGTCGGCCAGACTGGTCCGCGCCAGTTCCGACGCGAAACGGGGAGCGCGCATGACCGACGCCATCGACAGCGCCGTCGAGGACTACTTCCGCGAGCAGATCGAACGCGCCGCCGCGGGCAGCCGGGTCCACCTCTACACTCCGTCCGTCCTCCAGGCGGCGGCCGAGGCGTTCGAGGCCGTCCAGGACGCGCTCGAAGAGCACGACATCGCCGACCCGTTCGGCCGCCGCCTCGGCTCGCTGGCGTCCCGGATCCTCAGCGCCTGCCACGAGCGGTTCGCCCTCGACGGCTACTACGCCACCGGCGTCGATCCGATCGCGCTGCTGCACACCGCCGTCGACTTCGCCGCGGACAGGATCGAGGGCCCGTTCAGCCCCCTGGAGGGTCCGGCGATGGCCGACTGCCGCGCCGAGGTCGCCTACGTCGTCCTGCCCCGCCAGCCCGGCACGCCCGCCTGGGGAAAGCGGGGCGACGCGCCGCTCGTCGTCACCCTCGGCCGTCCCGACCGCGCGGCCGACAGGCTCATCGCGTCGTCGGGCGGCGGCCCGCTGGGCGAGTACGAACCGGGCCCCTGGACCTGGTGCCTCGACCACAAGGTCCCCGGCGGCATCTACATCAGCCACGGTACGAGGGTCATCGCCCCCGAACCGTCCCACGAGACCGCGGGCGAACTCGCCGCCATCATCGCCGACGTCCTCAACGGCGACATAACCCTCCCGAACTGACACGCCCCCGCCGGACTGCGGCGGCCCGGTGCGTGTATCGCCGGGTGACGGGTCGAGAGGGCTCGCACGTTCAGGGGCCTTCGAGGCCGACACATGCGGCGGAGCCGGCGTGGGCGCGGTCGTACAGGGTGAGGGCCACCGGCCCGGCGGCGGCCAGGGCGATCATGGCGGCGGCGACGGCGGCGCGCGCGAACGGGAGCCGTCCGCGCGGCGACCCGAGCGCCCGCCTCCCGAGGGACAGCGAGAGGGCCGCGCCGACCACCGCGATCGCGGGCATGAGCATCACCCGCGTCATCAGATGGACGTTCAGCGTGAAGCCGTCCGAGGCGCTGAACCCGCCCGGGCACGCGTGCATCGCGTGCGCGGTGAGGCTGTAGTCCACCAGGGCGCCCCCCACGCCCAGGCCCAGCGCGCACACCACCAGATAGCCGAAACCCGCCGCCCTGCCCGTGCGGCCCCGCTCCGGCGGAACCCGCGCGATCACCCCCGGGCCGGTGACGGCGTGCGCCGCCTCCGGCCGGTCTCCCCCGCTGCCCTCTGCCATATGTGCTGTGACGCCCACCGCGCCGACCGTGTTCACTTTTCCGGACATCCCACCCGCGATGGTGTGCGCGGGCGCGACGAGGCGCCCCTCGGGAAGCGCCCGCCCGTCCGGGGCGGGGGACGCAGGTGAGCCCCACCTGCGGACGGCCCGACTCGGACCACTCATTCGGCGCCCTTTTCCCCGGCCACGCCGATGCCGCACGCCGGATGAGGCCGAACAACTCGCGGCGATAGTGATCATCCAAGAAAACGTGCGGCGGCCGGGTCGCGCGAATTGAATTCCCGGTCGCGGCCTGGAGTTCTTTCACGGAACGACGGGCGTACGCCGGTCCGGACAGGACGCTACGGCACGCTTCTGAGCTGGGCCGTTCCTGCGCGAGCACCGACCGCGGCCGAGATGGCCGGAGCGGCTGCGGGCGGGGCGAGCCGGGGTAAATGTTTCGGCATGAGAGGGAGGGGGATGGTCGCGGCCGTGCCTTGGGGGAAGGCAGAAATCGAACCGGCAGGCGTATCCGAAAGGTCGTTCCATGGCGTTCAACCCGCTCGAACATCGCGGTATCCCACTCGACGACCAGCTCCGGGACTGGAGCGAGCTGGACGTCGCGCCGATCGACCCGGACAAGGCCGATCCGTACACCCGCTGCCGCATCATCACGATGAACGGCATCGAGGTGGAGGCGGTCATGTTCAGCCACCACTTCAACCGGATCTGCCCCGACCTGGAGGTCAAGCAGCAGCTCGCCCGGGTCCGCTACATCGAGCAGCAGCAGCAGAAGGTCGTGAACTGGCTGCTGCCCGGCCAGGCGTCGGTGCTGGAGACCACGATCGCCTACGAGCAGGTCGCCGTGGACCTCACCGGCTGGGTCGCGCGGATGGAGCCCGACCCCTACCTGAAGCAGGCGTACGAGTTCGGTGTGCTGGAGGACTTCGACCACCTGTACCGGTACGCCAACCTGTACGAGATGATCGAGCACCGCAAGGCGGAGAAGATCGTCGACCAGCTCACCGAGATCACCCCCGGGCGGCCGACCTACCTGCACCACCGCGACCCGGTCGACAACGTCCGCGAGCCGTACGACCGCCGGACCGCCGAGCCGATCTCCAAGCTGCACGCGCTGACGATCATGTCGGCTGAGCAGCAGACGATGAACTTCTACATGAACGTCGGCCCGCTCTACATGGAGCCGATCGCGCGGCAGCTCTACCAGGAGATCGGGCTGGTCGAGGAGGAGCACGTCACCCACTACGAGTCGCTGGTCGATCCCGGCGAGACCTGGTGGGAGCGGCTGGTCAACCACGAGTACAACGAGTGCTACCTGTACTACTCGTTCATGCAGACCGAGAGCGACCCGCGCGTCAAGGGCATCTGGGAGCTGCACCTGAACATGGAGCTGGAGCACCTTCGGCTGGCCTGCGACCTGATGCGCCGCCACGACGGCCGCGACCCCGAGAGCGTGCTGGCCCCGGCGCTGCCCGAGCCGGTGACGTTCGAGCCCAACAAGGAGCTGGTCCGCCACCTGCTGGCCACCCAGCTCGACCTGACCACGCTCGGCACGGGCTACGTCCGCGAGGCCCACGAGCGGTTCGAGAAGATGCAGAACAAGATCAACGCGCAGCGGGACGCGGGCGAGCGGGTCATCGACGAGCACCGCGAGATGTTCGGCCAGGAGTACCGGCTGGAGACCGACGGGCCCAACCCGGTCGAACGGCTCCGCGAGAAGACCGCCTGATCCCGTCCGGCCGGGCCGTGGACGGCGCCGCCCCACCTATCTGAGGAGCATCAGTTGAGTTCGACCTCCATCGACGTGCCGTCCACCGACGACGTCGTCGGCCTGCTGCGCGCCCAGCACGGCCAGATCCGCGACCTGTTCGACCTGGTGATGGGCTCGTCCGGGCCCGAGCGCCGGGAGTCGTTCACCCATCTGGTGCGGCTGCTCGCCGTGCACGAGACCGCCGAGGAGGAGATCGTCCACCCGGTGGCGCGCCGGAAGCTGCCCGGCGGCCAGGGCATGATCGACGACCGCCTCGCCGAGGAGCGCGAGGCCAAGGAGCTGCTGGCCGAGCTGGACGGCATGGACCCCGAGGATCCCCAGTTCCTTCCCAAGCTCGACAAGCTGCGCGTCGCCGTGCTGTCCCACGCCCGCGCCGAGGAGCGCTACGAGTTCGACCGGCTCGGCGACCAGTTCAGCGACGCCCAGCGCAAGGGCCTCGCCGCGGCCGTCCGCGCCGCCGAGGCCGCGGCGCCCACGCATCCGCACCCCGGCACCGAGTCCGCCACCAAGAACATGCTGGTCGGGCCCGCCGCCGCCATCGCCGACCGGGTCCGCGACATCATCCGCAACCCCGACAAGCACTGAGCCCAGAACGCGACCGGTTCGCCGGGCCTGCGCGCACGCGGCTCCGGTGGCCGTCGCGTCAGGGGGACGGTTCGCGGACGGTTCCGGCGATGGCCGTGGCCACGACCTTGCGGACGGCCTCGGGGTCGGGCGGCGCGCCGTCCCCGCCCGCGAACAGCAGGTGGCAGGTTCCGATCAGGGTGAGCGCGAGCGTGTCGACGTCGGCCTCCGCCGCGACGCGGCCCCGCTCGCGCTCGGCGGCGAGGTAGGACGTGATCATGGCCGCGCCCTCCGTGAGCACCGGGAGGCCGACCGGCGTGGTCCGGCGCAGCCGGGCGCGCAGCTCGTCCCGGGAGGTGACGAGGGGGAGGATCGCTCGGGCGACCGGTCCGAACAGCTCGATCAGCGCGCCGGTGAGGTTGCCGGCGACGGTGCCCGTCCCGGCGGCCTCGCGCAGGGCGGCGTCCTGGCGGCCGAGCCGGGCGATGCGGTCTTGCACGAGTTCGGCGAGGAACGCGTCGAAGTCGGCGAAGTGCCGGTGCAGGACGCCCTTGGCGCAGCCCGCCTCCGCGGTGACCGCCCGGCTGGTCAGCGCGCCCGGCCCGTCCCGGACCAGGATCCGCTCGGCGGCGTCGAAAAGCTGTTCCCGCGCGTCGCGCATGGCGACCCCTGTCGGCATACCCGCCGCCTTCCCCATGTCGTCGGAGCCCGCCCGTTGGCAGTGTGGGCATGTGCCCACTATAGTGTGGGCGCATGCCCACTATGCCGCCGGAGCATGTCCGGCCCCACGATAACCAGCCCCATCGACAGCGCGGGATGGCCGAGTCGTTCGGCACCGACGCCGAGCGGTACGACCGGACCCGGCCCCGCTACCCCGACGCCCTGGTGGAACGGATCATCGCCGCCAGCCCCGGCCGCGACCTGCTGAACGCCGGCTGCGGCACCGGCATCGAGGCCCGGCAGTTCCAGGCGGCCGGCTGCACGGTCCTCGGGGTGGAGCCCGACGCGCGGATGGCCGAGTTCGCGCGGCGCGGCGGGACCGATGTGGAGGTCGCGACGTTCGAGTCCTGGGACCCGGCGGGCCGGACGTTCGACGCGGTCGTCTCCGGAACGGCCTGGCACTGGGTGGACCCGGCCGAGGGGATCGCCCAGGCGGCGCGGGTGCTGCGGCCGGGCGGTCTGTTCGCCGCGTTCTGGAACGCGTTCCAGTTGCCGCCCGCCGTGGGGGACGCCTTCGCCGCGGTCTACCAGCGGGTGGTGCCCGACTCCCCGCTGAACCTCCAGGCGACCAAGCAGACCTTGGCCGTCTACCAGACGATGTTCGACAAGGCCTCCGACCCGATCCGCGAGGCGGCCGAGTTCGGCGAGCCGGAGCAGTGGCGCTACGACTGGGAGCGGACCTACACCCGCGACGAGTGGCTGGACCAGCTCCCGACCACCGGCGCCCTCACCCAGCTCCCGCCGGACAAGCTGGCGGAGGTGCTGGAGGGCGTCGGGGCCGCCATCGACGGGATGGGAGGCGCCTTCACGATGCCCTACGCCACGGTGGCCATCACCGCCACGCGGGCCACCACCGCCTGACCGGCGCCGAGGCCGGGGGCCGGGGCCGCGCCGCCCGATCCGGCCCGCCCCCGGCCGAGCGGACCGGCAGGCTCAGTGCGCGAGTGCCGTCTGGACGTCGTTGAGGACGGTTTCGGCCGCGAGGGGTCCGCCCGCGCTGTTCCACGCGGAGCCGTCCACGGGAACGACGTGCTTCTCACGCTCGGCGCCGAGCTTGGTGAAGTTGGGCGTCCTGCGGGCCTCGGCGAGCGCCTTGGCGCTGGCGGCCTTGTCGCCGAGGGCCCCGAAGAAGAGCCAGTCGCCGTCGATCGTGTCGAGCTTCTCCAGGCTGACCGGCTCGCTGTGCCCCACGCCCGCTCCCTGCTGGCCCTTGGGGCGGGTCAGCCCGAGGGCGGTGAGCGTGCCGCCCACGTGCCCCTCGCCCTTGCCGACCACGGCCGGTGCTCCGTTCTGCCAGCGGACGACGCTGGTGACGGCGGAGGCGTTGCGGCCGAGCCTGCCCTTGAGCGCCGCGACCCGCCCGTCGAAGCCGGCCAGCCACTGCGTCGCCCGCGGCTTGGCGTTCAAGGCGTCGGCCGTGGTGAGGAACGCGTCGCGCCAATCGGCCCCGAGCTTGGCGGTCAGCACCGTCGGGGCGATGCCCGCCAGCTTGTCCCGGACGGTCTTCGCGCCCACGGTCTCGTCGAGCAGGATCAGGTCGGGCTTCAAGGCGATGATCTTCTCCAGGTCCGGCTGCGCGACGTTCGCGACGATCCGCGCGCTCTTCGCGCGCGGGGCCAGGTAGGCGGCGACGCCCGTCTGGCCGCGCCCGCTGGTCGTCCCGACCGGCTGGACGCCGAGCGCGAGGGCCGCGTCCATGGTGGGCTCACTCAGCGCGACGACGCGCTTCGGGGCCTCCGGTACGGAGACGGACCGCCGGTCGGCGTCGCCGACGGTTCTCTTGGCCCCGGACGATTTCGCGTCGCCGTCCGATCCGCCGCACCCGGCGGCGGTCAGGGTGCAGGCGAGCGCGGCTGCCGCCAGGATCATCATCGGTCGGCGCGATGTCATTCGTTCTCCTCGGGTGTCGCGACTGTCGTTGGGAAGGGGGCGTGCCGAGCAGGTCGGTGAGTCCGGCGGCGAGGCCGGCGGCCCAGCAGACGTAGTCGTGGCCGCCGTTGTACTCGGTGTAGGCGACGGGATAGCCCTTGGCGCGCAGCGTCCGGTGCAGATCCCGGTGCTGGTCGACCATGGCCCATTCGTGCCGTCCGACCCGGAGGTGGATGCGCAGGGCGCGGCGGTCGGAACGGGCGTAGCGTCCGGTGAGCCAGGGGTCGGCGGCCGGGTCGCCGTCCGGGTTCCACCACAGGGACGACGACTGGGCCAGGACCTTGCCGAAGCGTTCCGGCGCCTCCAGGCCGACGTGGAGCGCGGTGAGACCGCCGAGGCTCTCGCCGGCGATGGCCGTTCGCGCCGGGTCGGCGGAAAGGGGAAGCCTTTCCGAGGCCCAGGCCATGAGCTCGGAGGTGAGGAATTCGGTGTGGGCCGGATCGCCGCCGAACTCGGCCATCCGGGTCGCGTTGCTGACGGCGTGCGGCGCCAGCACGGCCAGCGGCGGGACCGTCCCGTCCGCGATGAGCCGGTCGAACAGTTCCCGGACGCCGCATTTGGCGAACCACATGTCGCCGTCGAGGAGGACGAGCGTGTCCAGCGGCCCGTCGCCGGACCGCCGTCCGGGCGGGACGTAGACCCACACGTCGCGCTCGCCGCCCAGCGCGGCGCTGCGGACGCGTTCCCGCCGCACGGTCCCTTCCGGCGCCGTGCCGGTGGTCGAGGGCGAGTCCCACGGCCGCCACGGCGGCGCGGGCGCGCCGGGCAGGGCGAAGACCGACGCGCGGCCGTCGTCCCATCGGATCGGGACGGTGCGCGGGTTGAGCGGGTCGTGGACGGCGCGCGCCGCCAGCCCGCGGAGGTCCGTCCCGGCGGGGCCGGTGCCCTCCGCGAGGCGGTACGAACCGCTGTGGTCGAGGCCCAGCCGGTAGGTGATGCCCCAGACGTCGGTCGCGGGAACGTTCCGCATCAGGCTGCCGCTCAGGTCGAGCGGGTCCGCGAGGCGGTTGACCAGGGCGAGGACGCGGCGCGTGGCAGCGGTGCCGCGCCACAGGAAGGTGACGGCCCGGTGCGCGGCGTCGCCGGGGATCGGTTCGATCAGCGGCGCGCCGCGCTCGGCGACCTCGGCCCAGAACTCCTCCTCGGCCGCCGCCCGGCCGTCGCGCGCGGCGGCGGCCAGCGCGCCGAGGCGCGCGCTGGCGGCCCGTTCGGCCGGCGCGGGCCGGGGCAGGCGCGGCGGACCGGCGGTCCCCGGACGAGGAACGGGCATGGTGCGGCCCCCAGGTGGCTCAGGAAGTTAGGTAAGCCTAAGCTAACCACATGGTGATGGTGAGACCGCGGGGCCTCGCCCCGCGCGCACGCCCCGCCGGCCTGGTCCTCGGGGTGCTCCTGCTCGCGGCGGTGATGGCCGCGAGCCTGGTGGTGGGCGCCCGGCGGATCCCGCTCGACGAGGTGTGGCACGGCCTGTTCGCCGCCGCGGGGAGCGAGAACGACGCGATCGTCCGCGACCTGCGGCTGCCGCGCACGCTGATCGGCGCCGTCGCGGGCGCCGCGCTCGGCCTCGCCGGCGCGGTGATGCAGACCCTGACCCGCAACCCGCTGGCCGATCCGGGGCTCCTCGGCGTGAACGCCGGCGCGTCGGCGGCGGTGGTGACCGCGATCGGCGTGTTCGGCGTGACGGGCTTCTCCGGCTACCTGTGGTTCGCGTTCGCCGGGGCCGGCGCCGCCGCGTTCGTCGTCAACCTGCTGGGCGGCAGCCGCGCGGCCACGCCCGTCCGGCTCGCGCTGGCGGGGACGGCCGTCAACGCCGCGCTGTTCGGCTACGTCAACGGCCTGCAACTCACCGACACCGGCACGCTGGACTCCATGCGCCACTGGTCCGTCGGCGCGCTGGACGGCCGGCGCGGCGGCCTGCTTGCCGAGGCGCTCCCGTTCGTCCTCGCCGGCGCCCTCCTCGCGCTCGCTCTCGCCCGCTCGCTGGACGCGCTGGCCCTGGGCGACGACTCGGCACGCTCGCTCGGCGCGCGCGTCACCCGCGTCCGCGCGCTGTCGGTCGTCGCCATCACACTGCTCGCCGGCGGCGCCACCGCGGTGTGCGGGCCGATCGGCTTCATCGGGCTGATGGTGCCGCACGCCGTACGGCTGTTCTGCGGAACGGACTCGCGCTGGCTCTTCCCCTACAGCCTGGTGTACGCGCCGACGCTCCTGCTCGCCTCCGACATCGCCGGACGGGTCCTGACCCCGCCGGCGGAGATCGAGGTCGGGATCGTCACCGCCTTCGCCGGCGGGCTGCTGTTCATCTACCTCGTACGCCGCGGGAAGGCCGTGCACCTGTGAACCCGTCAGGCGTCGCGCCGCCCCGCCGCGGCGCCGTGGTCCTGCGCACGCCGAACGGCGGCCGCTCCGTGCGCCTGCCCCGGCGCCCGTTCCTCGTCGGGACGGCTCTCGCCGCCGCCGCGCTCGCCGTCGCGGTGCTGTCCCTCGGCAGCGGCACCGTGCGGCTCTCCCCCGCCGAGGTGGTCGCGACCCTGGCCGGCGGCGGCCCGCCCGGAGCCGGTCTCGTCGTGCTGGACCTGCGGCTCCCCCGCGTCCTGGACGCCCTGCTGGCCGGTCTCGCGATGGGCGCGAGCGGCGCGGTCTTCCAGTCGCTGTCCCGCAACCCGCTCGGCAGCCCGGACATCGTCGGCTTCGGCAACGGCGCGTCGGCCGGCGCGCTGATCGCGATCATCGTGCTGGACGCCGGCGCCGTCCAGACCACCGCCGGCGCGCTCGCCGGCGGGCTGCTCACCGCGCTCGCGGTCTACCTGCTGGCGTGGCGCGGCGGCGTGCACGGCCACCGCCTGGTCCTCACCGGCATCGGCGTCTCAGCCGTCCTCGGCGCGCTGACCGAGTTCCTGTTCGTCCGCGCGGACCTCGGCAAGGCCGCGCAGGCCGCCACGTGGATGGTCGGGAGCCTCGGCGGCCGGGACTGGGGCGACGTGACCGTGGCCGCGGTCGGCCTCGCCGTCCTCGCGCCCGCCCTGCTGCCGCTGGCGCGGCGGCTGGCGATGCTGGAGATGGGCGACGACGCCGCGTCCGCCCTCGGCGTCCGGGCCGAACGGGACCGGCTCGCGCTCCTCGCGGTCGGCACCGGCCTCGTCGCGATGGCGGTCGCCGCCGCCGGGCCGATCCCGTTCGTCGCGCTGGCGTCCCCGCAGCTCGCCCGCCGCCTCACCCGTTCCGGCACCCCCGGCCCGGTCACCGCCGGGCTCATGGGCGCGCTCCTGGTCACCGCTGCGGACTGGACGGCCCAGCGGCTCCCGGGCCCGTCCCCCCTCCCGGTCGGCGTGGTCACGGGCGTGCTCGGCGGCGTCTACCTGTCCTGGCTCCTCCTGGCCGAACGCCGCTCCGGCGCCCTCTGACACGGCAACGGCGTGCTTATCGGCCGTCCGTTTCGGAACGGGGGCGGGTGACGGGTCGGAACTCCGCCATTCCGTGGATTCTCCACTGAGCTGATCTTGAAATTGCCGGACGGCGCGGCCGGTTTTCGGGACGGAACGGGGGCGGGCGGCTCGGGCATAATTCCGAGTTATGGACCTCGATATCCGGCATCTGCGCATGGTCTGCGCCATGGCCGAAACGGGCAGCGTCAGCGGGGCCGCGGCGCGGATGGGGATGTCGCAGCCGGCCATGAGCAGCCAGTTGCAGAAGGTCGAGGGCGTGATCGGCGGCGCGCTGTTCGTGCGCAGCCGTTCCGGGCTGGAGCCCACGGCGCTGGGGCGCGAGGTCATCTCCCGCGCGCGCACGGTGCTGTCGGAGGTCGACACGCTCTTCGGCGACCTGCGGCCGGGGACGGGAGCGGACGAGGTCGTCGGCCTCGGCTGCGTCCATCTCGCCTGCGTCGCGAGCATCGTCGCGCACGCCGGCGACGCCCTTCCCGGCCGCGAGGTGAGGATGCGCATCGAACCGTCCTCGACGCTGCTGGCCGACGCGCTCGCGCGGGGCCGGCTCGACGCGGCGCTGATCGGGATCATGGAGGGGTTCGACATCCCGCTGGCGCCGCCCGTCGTCAGCCGCGCCCTGATCCCCCGGTACCCGATCTTCATCTCGCTCTCCGCGGCCCACCGGCTGGCGGGCCGCGAGGAGGTCGCCCTGGCCGAGCTGGAGGACGAGTTCTGGATCGCCCCGCCCGGCGCGGACGACGGCTCGCTCGCGGCCCTGCGGGCGTCCTGCCGCGCGGCCGGTTTCGAGCCGAAGATGCGGTACGAGGCGCCGACCGGCGGTGCGCAGCCCCTCGTCGCGGAGGGCCACGGGGTACGGCTGGTCGATCCTTCCTGGCGGCCGTCGCCGGGCACGGTCGTCCTCCCGCTGACCGGCGAGCCGCAGGTGGCGCGGCTGGTCGTGGCCTGGCGGCGGGACCGGCTGAACGACAGGGACGCGGTCGCGCTCTACCGCGGCATCGCGGCGGCGTTCCGGCAGCACGTGGACGACAACCCGGCGTTCGCGGCATGGTGGCGCGCGCATCCGGAGGTGCATCCCCTCGTGTGACGGCCGCCGGGACGCGGGCCGTGCCGGGACCGGACCGGGCGTCCGCTCCGGTCCCGGCGATGGAGGGGATCAGCGTCCGGGCGCCTGGGTCTTGGCGCACGCGCCGGAGGCGCAGGCCGCCAGCCACGCACGCCAGTCGCCGTCGTAGCGGCTCCCGATCGTGCGGGTCAGGAACGTGCGGGCGGCGTTCCAGTCGCCCGTTCGGTAATGGCCGAGAACGGTGGCGATGTCGCCCGGATGCCTTTCGAACATGTACCGCGCCGCCAGGTAGCCCCAGTAGTAGACGCGGGTCGTGTCATGGGAGTACGTGGTGTCCCACAGCGTGCTGAGGGCGTAGGTGCCCTTGGCGGCCTCGGCGATCGCGGAGTCGTTGGCCACCTTCCGGTAGGAGTACGAGACGTATTCGGCGAAGCCCTCGATCCACCAGACCGTCGGCGTGGCGATGTTGGCGTCGAAGTCGCCGTACATGTCGAACCGGCCGTCGAGGTAATGGGTGTACTCGTGGTTGAGGTTCCAGATCTGGAACGCGGGCCGCGTCCATTCCGCCTCGTAGGCGATGAACCTCGGCTGGTTGCCCGCGGCGGCGGGGTCGCCTTCCAAGTACATGCCGCCGTTGTTGGTGTCGATGCCGAACATCGCGCCCGCGTACGTCTGGTAGTCGGTGCTGGAGTCGAAGACGCAGACCTCGATGGTGGTGTTGCGGTCGTTCGCGACCGGCCTGTTCCCGTCCTTCACGAGGCCGTGGAAATAGGCGTCCTGGTTCGCCAGGCTCGCGCAAGTGTCCGACAGTTCGCGCGCCGTCATGTCCTGCGCCCGGATCCTGATGCTGGGGCCGCAGGCGTGGTCGACGGTCAGGACGCTCTCGGCGAGCCTGCGCTGGAGGTCGCAGGTGTCGTAATAAGAGCAGGCGGCCTGGTCGAAGGCGTCCGTCATCTCCGCCACGCCGACCCACAGCGGGGCGGTCGGTCCGGTGATCCGGCTCTTTCCGAGCAGCCCCTTCGCCAGGGGACGCACTTTGGCCCGCAGCGTCGAGTGCTGGAGGAAGCGGCCGAGTTCGCGTCCGGCGTTGGACACCAGATAACTACGGTCCGTACCGAGAAGGGTGAGGTGGGCTCCGGCGAACCGGCTCAGCGTGTCGAGAACGCTCGGATCCGCCTGGACGGCCGTCACGAAAGCGGGCACCTGATGGCCGCGGAAGAGCACGGTGTAGACGTTGTTGACCGCGTTGAGCATCCACCAGTACGGGTCGTACGAGCCGTTGTAGCCGTTGAGCAGCCTTTTGACGACGTAGAGGTAGCGGTCGTTCTCCTGGGCGCTGTCGATCAGCGTGACCGCTTCGGCGAGGACCTCGCCGTTGGCGTCGCTGACGGTGGCGGAGCGGGAATTGCCGAAGTACGCGTCCAATCCCGATTGGATGGCGGTCTTCAGCGCCGGGCCGTACGTCCCCACGGTGGACGGGTAATACCACTGGACGTAGTAACCGGCGCGCAGGTAAAGCACCAGTTGCGCGGTGCTCGTGCGGTTGTCCCCCGGATAGTTCACCGCGTTGTCGCGCAGCGCGTAGGCGACGGTGACCATCTGCGCTTCGCGGAACGCGCCGTAGGCGTTCTGGCCGGTCAGGCTGAACAGCGTGTTGACGCAGTCGGTCGCCGACGCCTTGATCTGCTGGACGAGCGCGCTTCCCGAACGGCTCGCGAAGTCGCTCGGGTCGCAGGACGGCGCGGCCTTCGCGGCGCCTCGTGCCATCGACGGCCGCCGGTGCTCCGACGCCGCCGGGGGCTTGCCGAGGTCGCGCCGCAGGCCGTCCGCGGAGGCGGGCAGCGGCGGCCGGTCCTTCGCGGGCAGCGGGGATTTCCGGACGTGCCGTTCGCCGCCGGAGAGGGCGGGCGGCGGCGGCTTCGGCGCGGCGTTCGGCGGCTTCGGCGCGATGCTCGCGGGCCTCGGCGCGGCGTTCACCGGCGGGACGGTCGCGTGGACGAGGCCCAGGCCGAGCGCGAGGGCGAACGACGCCGGCAGGAGCCTCTTGAATCTCTGACTGGTTCTCACGTGTAGCCTCCAGCGGTGCGGGGGGAGTCCGCGCTTCGGCGGACCACGCGGCTCCGGGGTCCCAGGTCCGGAGGGTCGGCGAAGCGTGCGCCCGCAGTGTGGAGGCGGCGGCGGGCCCGCGGTCATAAGCGCGGGCATCGGTTTCGGTTATGCGCCCGCGCTCGGCCGAAGGCCGGGGCGTGAAGGTCAGGCGGGCAGGAAGTTGGCGGTCAGGCGCGGGGCGAGCCAGGGACGCCGTCCGTAGGCGAAGACCTTGCCGGTGAGCGCGGGCCGCCAGGGCGCGACGCGCCCGTAGCTGAGCAGCAGCCAGGTGACGGGGTCGGCGGAGACGCGCACGTCGATGCGGCCGGGCTCGGGCGGGTCGATGGACAGTTCACCGGCGCGGAAGCGGTAGACGTGCGTCGGGCCGCCGCGGAGCCGGATCTGGTAGGTCGCGGTGTGGCCGCCGACGCTGCCGCGGTCGACCCATCCGGGCATGACCTGGTGCAGGCCCGTGAGGATCATGGGCACCAGGGCCGGGTCGATGGGCCAGGGACGCCCCGTCGCGCGGGCGATGTCGTGGCCGTGGACGACGAACTCGGCGATCAGCGTCCCGAGCGAACGGTCGGCGCGGATGCGCTGGTCGCCGTCGAACATCATGAGCCGCTCCGGGTCCTGCTCCTCGATCGTTTCGAGGAAGGCTTGGAGGTCCCGGCGCAGAACGGCGGCCAGCTCGCCGATGTCGCGGTTGGGCAGGCCGGCGATCTGCGCGTCGTTGAACGCCGGAAGGCCGGCGGCGGTGGACGGCCACTCGCCGCCGCCGAGCGCGAGGTCGCGGTAGCGGCCGGGTTCCATCGCCACGTGGCCGAACACGTCGGTGACGGTCCAGGGCGGTGTGGCGGGGATCGGCGCCGCGGGGTCGGGGACCGATTCCACCAGGGCGGCGAACCGTTCGGCGGCGGCGGTGGCCGCGCGCGCCATGGCGGCGGCGGACGGGGCTGGTGAGGGCAACGGAGTCCTCCCGCTGAGGCGGCCTGCGGGACGGCCGCTGTGTGCGCTTCGCGGCCAGCGTAGGGCGGGAACCCGGCCTATGACCAGCCGGTCACAAACATCGGGGCCCGGCCCCGGGCACGGCCCGCGGCGGGCGCCTCCCGCCCCCGGTCCTCGTTGATCGCGATCCGTCCATAATGGGCGGATCGGTTCGGGCCTGAGCGCCCGCGGCGGACGAGGCGGACGAGGGAGCCACCGGTGAGCACGCAGCAGATCCACGCCGCCGTCCTGCACCGCGTCGGCCGGGCCCCGCGGTACGAGGCGTTCCCCGCGCCGGAGGCGGGCGCCGGTGAGGCGGTCGTGACCGTGGCGGCGGCGGCGCTGAAGCCGTCCGACCGCCTGATGGCCGACGGCGTCCACTACGCCCCGGCCTCGTTCCCCCACGTGGCCGGGCTCGACGGCGTCGGGCGGCTGGAGGACGGCACGCGGGTGGCCTTCTTCGCCCCGCGGGCGCCCTACGGCGGGATGGCCGAACGGACGGTGGTCCGCGAGGGCATGTGGCTGCCCGTCCCGGAGGGGGCCGACGACGTGACGGCCGCGGCGCTGCTCAACCCCGGGATGGCCGCGTGGAAGACCGTGGTCGCCGAGGGCGGGCTGTCCGCCGGGCAGACGGTGCTCGTGCTCGGGGCGACCGGCGCGTCCGGCCGCGTCGCCGCCCACGTGGCGAAACGGCGCGGCGCGCGCGTCGTCGCCGCCGGACGCGACCGGCGCGTCCTCGACGAGCTGGTGGCGCGCGGCGCCGACGCCGCGATCGGCGTCGACCGCCCGCACGGCGAGTTGGCCGACGCCATCGCGGCCGAGGGCCCGTACGACCTGGTCGTCGACTATCTGTGGAGCCCTCCGGCGGAGGCGCTGTTCGACGCGCTGATGCGCGTGAACGATCCCGCGCGGCCGATCCGCCACATCCTCGTCGGCATGGCCGCCGGGGAGAACGCGACGCTGCCCGCCATGACGCTGCGCAAGGCGCCCGTCCACCTGGTCGGCAGCGGCCGGGGCGGACGGGCTTCCCTCGCGGAGAGCGCGGAGGCTTTCGCCGACCTTCTCCACCAGGCGGTCGCGGGCGAGCTGGTCCTCGACGTGGAGACCGTTCCGCTCTCCGGCGTCGCCGAGGCGTGGACGGGCGCGAAGGGCGACGGCCGGATCGTGTTCGTCCCGTGAGCCCCCTTCCGGCGGCGGTCCAGCGGTCCGAGGGTACGGCGGTCCGGGCGGACGGCTCGGTCGCGGCGGTCAGCGGCCGTTGTCGATGAGGCCGGAGATCTCCTTGTAGATCAGGCTGATGCGGGTCCCCCAGTTGGGGCAGCCGCCGAGGTGGTGCAGGGCGATCACCTTGTGGGAGGACGCGGCGAGGACCGGGGAGCCGGAGTTGCCGCCCGAGGAGTCGCAGCGGTAGCCGGTGTTCACGCCGGCCGCCACGTTGTCGATCTTGCAGTACGCGCCGCCGTCCCGCTCCTCGTAGAGGGACAGGCGCTTCGGCTTGATGTCGCCGTGGCCGGGGATGTAGATGCGCTCGGCGGCGGTGGGCTCGCGGGCGTCCAGGTACAGGGTGCCGTACCGCTGGATCGTGTCGAAGCCGTTGACGGAGAACAGGGCGTAGTCCAGGGCCTGGAGCGAGCTGGACTTGACCAGTTCGAGGCCGCTGACCTTGGTGCCGGGGCGCGGGTCGTTGCCGCCGCACGTGGCGCACTGGTAGTCGAACTGGAACTCGCTCGCCCTGAGGTCGGCGGCGCTCTCCATGCAGTGCTGGTTGGTGAGCATCCGGTTGGTGTCGCCGACGCGCCACGCGGTGCAGTAGCCGAGGCCGTTGAGGAGCTGGCGGGCGACGGCGTTGGAGCGGGCGTACTCGGTGGGGTGGCTGGTCTGGTAGCAGGCCACGTCGCGGCGGCCGTCGGCGCCGCAGACGCTGAACGGGCGCGGGTTGGCGGCGGCGTGCTCGGCCTCGGTGAAGCCGCGGAAGTACGAGTCGACGCGCGCGCCGTACCCCTGCCGGGCCAGTCCCGCGGCGTCGCGGCGCACGGCGGCGGAGTGCAGCGTGACCACGGCCGTGTCGCCCTCGACGGACATCGCGGCGAAGCCCGTCCCGCCGTGGACGGTGTACGGGGAGTCGCCGCGGGCCGCGCCCTTCGTCGGGTCGCCGTGGTAGGTGTGCACCTCGCGGCCGGACGGGTCGGCGACCGTGATCCGGTCACCGGGGACGAGCCGTACCGATGCGAAGTGCACCTTGATGTAGCTGGAGCCGGGCTCGCGCAGAGTGACGCGGGTGGAGCGGGCGGTGGACGAGTAGCGCAGCGAGACGTCCTTGGCCTTGCGTTCGCCCGCGGCGTCGACCTTGGGCTTCGCGGTCGGCGCGGCGGCGGGCTGCGCGGCGGCGGGCTGGGCGGCGGCGGCGGGGGCTTGCGCGGTGGCGGCGGGGGGCTGGGCGGCGGTGCTCGCCATCGCGCTCGGCGGGACCAGCGCGAGGGCCAGCAGCGGGATCGCCAACGGCAGGATGCGGGGCGGTCTGAACACGGTGCACCTCCTCTGGGGGCGGAGTGGGCACCTGGCCCGGCGGGCGTCTGTCCCCGGTAGAGGCCCGCCGGGCCAGGCACGTCACCGGTGGCGCGGCAGCGCCCTGGCCGGAGGGCGGGAGGCCGGGACGGCCATCACGGGGGTCCGGGTTTCACGGCGGCTGCCTCCATCGATGCGGGGGTTGCCGCCGTCCCCCGGGAGGAGGGGACGGCGGCCCAGGCGCGAGCACCGCGTCGAAGCGGCGGGGCGACGTTGGCCGCCGCTTCACGCCCGGCCCGGTGCGGGGGGGAGGGTCCGGCGGGGGATTCGGAGGGACGCACCGGGCCAGGCGCGCGACCGTCGTGCCTGCTGCGCCGAGACTGACATCGGATGACTCTTGCGGCACCTCGCAACTGGGCATAGCTTCCGGGCTATGCAGGTCGAGCTGCGGCATCTGAGGATCCTCAACCGGCTGGCGGAGGAGGGCAGCATCACGCGCGCCGCCGCGGGCCTGGGCGTCTCCCAGCCCACGCTCAGCGCGCAGCTCCGCCGCATCGAGCGGGCGTTCGGCGGGCCGCTGTTCGTCCGGGGGCCCGGCGGCGTCACGCCGACCGCGCTCGGGCGGCGGGTGCTCGCCCGGTCCCGCACGATGCTCGCGGAGGCCGACGACCTGCTCGCGATCGCCCGCGACGGCGAGCGCGCCGACCTGCGGCTCGGCACGCATCCGACCATCCTGCTCGGCGAGTGGCTCCGGCGGCTGCGGGACGAGCCGCTCCAGCGCGCGGTCAGCGCCACCCTGGACTACTCGGGCGCCGTGCTCACCCACCTGCTGGCGAACGACCGGCTCGACGTCGCGTTCATGGGCCGGGTCGGCGACCACCACGCGCCGCCGTGCCCGCCGGGAACGGCCGAACGCGTCATCACCATCGAGCCGTGCGGCGTCGCGCTGTCCGCCTCCCACCCGCTCGCCGGACGCCGCCGCGTCGCCCTGGAGGAGCTCGCCGGCGAGTCGTGGATCCCGCCGCAGGGCGGCGACGACGGCGGCATCGCCACGCTGCGCGCCGCCTGCGAGGCCGCCGGCTTCACCCCGCACTTCTGCTACCACGACGTGGACGTGAACGGCATGACCGGGTTCGTCGCCGCCGGGCTCGCCGTCGCGCTGGTCGCGCCCATCTGGCGGCCCGCCGACGGGGTCGCGGTCGTCGCGCTCGCCGGGCACGCCACCGACAGCCACCGCGTCCTGCGCTGGCGCACCTCAGCGGTGACCACCGGCGAGATCGACATCCTGCACCGCAGCTTCCACGACCTGTACCGGCCCGTCGTGGAGCGCCACATCGCCGAGTTGCCCTGGCTCGCCGACAACCCCGACGCCCGGCCGCGCATCATCGACCGCGGCACGGTCTGAACGCGGCCGGACGCCCGGCCGGGCCCGGCGCACGCCAGGCCGGTCGCACGTCAGGCCGGGCGCACGGTCAGCGGCGCAGGGCGGCGACGTCCTCCACGTCGAGCGCGAACCGGCCGGTCACCCATCCGATCGCGCGGACGTTCTCGGCGAACGCGCGCCGGTCGACGCCCTCGGCCCGGTCGCAGGGCTGGTGGTAGCACGGGTCGTACATCTGGCCCGCGCGCCCGCCGTACCGGCGCGCCTCGGCCTCGGTCTTGATGCCCATCACGCCGCCGTCCATCCCGCCGACGGGGATGCCCGCCTCCACGAACGGCTGCTGGTCGGAACCGACCGCCGAGAGGTCCTCCAGCTCGTACGGCAGGCGGTTGCCGGAGAAGTAGCCGGTGAGGGCGGCCTCGACCGCGCCCGAGCCCGGAGGCCCGGCGGGGCCGCCGGTCCCGCCGTGGTCGCTGTCGTCGCCGTCGATGATGAACCGGGCGAAGTTGGGCGACGCGATGAGCTCGTAGTTGAGGTACAGCGCGATCGACGCGCGCTCCTGCGGGGTCAGGCTCCCGACGTAGTGGTACGACCCGACGTCCACGAGTTCCTCGGCGCCCCACCACGCGAAGCGCACCTTGTTGCGGACGCGGTCCTGGTGCGGGGCGAGCCGCAGCGCGACCTCCAGCAGCGCGGCGGCGCTGGTGGCGTTGTCGTTGATGCCCGGCCCGTCCGCGACGCTGTCGAGGTGCGCGCCGGTCATCACGGTGCGGTCGGCGCGGCCTCCGCGGGTCTCGGCGAAGAGGTTCTCGGTGGTGCCGGACGCGGTGTGGCCGCGCAAATCCAGGTGCAGCCGGACCGTTCCCGGCGGCTGCGCGGCGAGCTGCTCCGCCTCGCGCTGGGTGATGTCGCCGGTGGGGATCGTCACGCCCGCCCGGTCGAAGACGGTGGTGCGCCACAGGTGGGTGGGCTCGGGCGTGCGCTCGTACAGCAGCATCGCGCGGGCGCCGAGCGCCGCCACGACCTTCTGCTGTTCCGCCCAGCGGCAGGCGTCGTAGAGGCGCGGTACGACCACGATCGCGCCGGCGACGCGCCGGCCCGCGTAGTCCTCCGGCTGGCAGCCGGGGGTGGCGTCGCTGAGGTCGGGGAAGACGACCGGGGCCTCGAACCCGCCGACCGGTGTGGGCTTGGCCCACCGCATCGCGTAGACGCGGAGGTCGCGCCGGGCCGGCGCGGTCTGCGCCGCCTTCTCCGCGTCGACCGCGAAGTCCTCGTACGGGACGGGCTGGCTGCGGACGGTGTAGCCCGCCCGCCTGAGCCGGTCGGTCAGGTACCGGGCGGACTTGGCGAAGCCGGGCGTCCCCGTGGCGCGCGTGCCGCCGCTCGTGTCGGCCGCCCGCTGCCAGGCCCGGACGTGGCGGAAGGCGCTGTCGCCGTTCACCGAACGCTGGAGGGCGTCCGCGAGCCAGCGGTCGCCGGTCCGGGGCGCGGCCGAGGCGCCGGGCGGCGCGGCGGTGGCGAGCAGCAGGCCGGCGATGCCGGCGAACGCCGCCGTCCGCCGGGAGAGAAGACGCGGGATGCGCAAGGAACCTCCAGAAGGGACGGGCACGGGGCGGCGGGCGGTGGCCGCCGCGCCGACGGGCGCGGCGACCACCTCTCATTCGCTCAGTGGCGGTAACGCATCTGCGGCACCCCCTTCGCTCCGGATCGCCGTCGTGCGGTCGTTGGTACGGTCCTTTGCGCGTTTCAGTGGCGGTAACGCATGGGGCACCTCCTCGTGTGGTCCTCTGGCGCGGACGGCGGGGCCGCGCTCGCGATCAGCGCAGCTCCACGTCCAGGGCGTAGGGTCCGCGCAACGTGAGGTTGCGGCGGAAGCGGGGCGGCGCGGCCAGGGCCGTCCCGGGGCGCTCCTCGGCGAGGACGTCGAACACGACGCGGGCCTGGAGCGCCGCGAGCGCGGAGCCGACGCACGCGTGCGCCCCCCTGCCGAACCCGAGGTGCGGGTTGGGCGCGCGGTCGAACCGGATCTCGTCGGGGTCCTCGAACCGCGCGGGGTCCCGGTTGGCGGCGCCGAGCAGCAGCGTCATCACCTGGCCCGGCTCGATCGGCGTCCCGCCGACCGTCGCCGCGGCGACGCACACCCGCGCGTCGGCCTGCACCGGCGCGTCGAAGCGGATCAGCTCGTCCACGGCGCGGGCGGGGTCGGCGCGGCGCCACCGCTCGACGCCGTCGGGCAGCGCGAGCAGCGCGGCCAGGGCGTTGCCGAGCATCCGGGCGCACGACTCGAACCCCGCGTGCAGCAGCGCCCGGAGGCTGTTCAGCAGAACGGCGCGTTCCAAGCCCGGCGGGAGCTCGCGCGACGCCACGTACCCGACCAGGCCGTGCGCGGGCGGATCGTCCAGCCAGCCGCCGGCCAGCTCGGCGAGCTCGGCGCGCGCCCGGACGGCGGGCTCGTCGGTCTCGGGCCAGAGCCCGGCGTCCATCCCGTCGGCGATGGTGTGCGACATCGGCACGAACCACTCCGGGTCCGGCGCGGGGATGCCGAGGAACTCGGTGATGGTGCCGAGCGCGACCGGCTCGGCGAGCCCCGCCACCAGGTCGGCGGGTCCCTCGCCCAGTGCGGCCAGCCCGCGCCGGGTCCGTTCGGCGATGGACCGCTCCTGCGCGCGGAAGTCCTGCGCCCGGAACGCGTCGGCCACGAAGTGCCGGATGACGGTGTGCTCGGGCGGGTCCAGCGACTGGATGCTGAGCAGCGGGGCGGGGGTCTCCTCGCCGACGCGGCGGAAGTCGGAGCCGAACGAGACGCTGTCGCGCAGCACGGCCGAGCAGTCGGCGTGCCGGGTCAGCAGCCACGATCCGAGGCCCTCGTGCCAGCGGACGGGGTCGTGCTCGCGCATCCGCCGGTAGGCGGGGTACGGGTCGGCAAGGTTGTCCGGTTCCCCCAGGGCGAGGAGCGGGTCGTCGGCCAGGTTCTCTCGCACGGACGTTTTCCTCTGTGCTCGGAGCGGGCGCCACCGGGTCGCGGCGGGCCTTGTACGGCTGGCCCGACGCTAAGGAATCTTGGTTACGGCGGCCACCACCTGATGTGGCCAGGCGGCGCGATTGACTTCCCTCAACATTCATGATCTTGCTGGTGACTCCTGGGAAACGGCCGCCGCGCCGGTCCCGGGCGACCCGTTTCGGCTGAGCCGGATCTCCCCCGCCCTGCCGTCCGGCACGGCGTTTTCGGACGCCGGGCGGCCAATAACGGTGCGCCCTCGCCATTCCCGCCCGCCGTTCGGCGCCGAAACCTGGTGCTAACGTCTCGAAACGGCGGACAGGCGCCCGCTGGAACGCCCCCGGCAGCCGTCCGAAAGGAGCGCCGATATGGAGACCTCAGCGCGGAACCGCGAATGGAGCGACCTGCCCGGAGCGGTTCCGCTGAACGCCGAGTTCGACGCGGAACGGCTCGCGGCCGAAGTCCGGCGGCTCCGGGACGTCCAATGGCGGCTGAACAAGCCGATCGACCATCTCGGCCTCGGCCCCGAGCACGACATCGACTGGAAGATCATTCCGCTGCGCGGCCCGAACGGCGACCCCGAGCGCACCGATCCCGGCGGCGCCGGGCTCGACCGCCACGCCGACACCCCGCATCTCGCGCGCTGCCCGTACCACGCGGAGGTGCTGGCGAGCCTGCCCGCGCCCCTGCACAGCGTCCGGCTGATCTCGCTCGGGCCGGGCGTGTCGAGCCACACCCACAGCGACCTGAAGACCAGCTACCCCTGGGGCTGCCTCCGGCTGCACATCCCGATCACGACCCATCCCGGCGCGTGGGTCGTGGTGGACGGCGTGGAGCGGCACTGGGACGCCGGGCGGCTGTGGTTCGCCGACTTCGACCGCCCGCACTCGGTGCGCAACGAGGGAACGGTCCCGCGCGTCCACATGGTGATCGACTGCGTGCCGACCCCGGCGATCATGAACCTGTTCCCCGAGGACTACCGGCGGGAGATGCCCTGGAGCGACGTGCTGTTCACCAGGGACCCCGTGCCGCTGAACGAGGCCGAGCTGCGCTCCTACCGCTGCTCGTTCCCGATGCCCGCGACGTTCCCCGAATGGTCGGACCCGCCCGAGTCCGACCCCGGGCGGAACCTGGGCGCGAGCGTGGACCTCGACGGCGACCGCCTCGTCCTGTCGGTCGAGGGCGAGCCGCGCTTCGGGCTCGTCCACATCGGCGGCGGGGAGTTCAGGCTGGAGGGCTGGACCGAGGAGCGCACCGTGCACCTCTCCCCCGCCGGCCCGTCGCCGGAGGTCACGTTCATCGAGCGCGAGGGGCGCGCGCTGAAGGTGGCGTCCAGGCCGATCACCGACAGGGCGGAGGAAGCGCTCGCGGCCGCCGGCGGGACCTGATGGACGCGGCGGAACGGGCCGCCCGCGACAGGCTCGGCGAGCTGATCGACGGCCATATCGTCACGCAGATCGTCTCCACCGCGGTCCGGCTCGGCCTGCCCGACCTGCTCGGCGAGGAGGCCAGGACCGCGGCCGAACTCGCGGTCAAGGCGAACGCCGACCATTCCGGAATGGCGCGGCTGATGAAAGCGCTCGCCGTACTCGGACTGGCGCGGGAATCCGGCGATGGAACGTACCAGGCGACCCCGCTTTCGCGGGGCTCCGAACGGGCGGCGAATCGTCCCTCCATGGGGACGCCGTCATGTCGGGCACCTGCCTGTACGAGGCGTGGGGAGGGCTCGAATTCTCCGTCCGCACCGGCTCGCCCGCCTTCGAGAACGTGCACGGCCAGGGCCTGTGGGAATACCTCGACGCCCAGCCGGAGGACGCGGCGCATTTCGCGCGAACGATGGGTTCGTCCTCCGGCTATTACCTTTCCGACATTCTGGAGGTCCACGATTTCTCGGCCGCCCGGCTGCTGGTGGATCTCGGCGCCGGCGACGGCGAACTGGTCGCGCAGGTGCTCGTCCGAAACCCGCGGCTCCGCGCGATCGCCGTGGACCTGCCGGCCATGGCCGTCCACACGCGCCGCACGCTGGAGTCGCGCGGAGTCTCCGACCGGTGCGAGGTCAGGGCGGAGAGCTTCTTCGACGCCGTTCCGCCCGGGGCCGACCTGTACGTCCTCAAGGCCGTCCTGCACAACTGGGACGACGAGCAGGCCGCGGCGATCCTGCGCAACTGCCGCGCCGCGTCCGCCCCGGACGGGCGGCTCCTCGTCATCGAACGCGTCGCCGAGGACACCGGCGGCACCCTCCGCTCGGTCGTCAACGACCTGGCCATGCTGGTGCTCCTCGGCGGCAGGGAGCGGACCCTGCGCGAGTACGACTCGCTGCTCGGCCGGGCCGGCTACGCCCGCACGTCCCACGGCACCGGCGCGCACGGGATCACCGTCATCGAGGCCGCGCCCGTCCCCTGACCGGCACCCGCCGCGACCGGCGCGGACCCCGCCCCGGTCGCGGCGGGTTGACCTGGAGTGCGCTCCAGTTCGTAGCGTCGGGCCATGGCCACTCCACAGCACAAGATCGGCTCCGGTCTCGGGTTCCACAGCACCGTCCACGACGTCCTGCGGGGCGTCGACCTGACGGGACGGCTCGCCGTCGTCACCGGCGGGCACTCCGGGCTCGGCCTCGCGACGACCCGCGCCCTCGCCGGCGCGGGCGCGCGGGTCGTCGTCCCCGCCCGGCGCCCGCCCGCCGCCCTGGAGGCGACCGAGGGGATCGACGGCGTCGAGGTGGACGAGCTGGACCTGGCGGACCAGCGGAGCGTGCGGTCCTTCGCCGAGCGGTTCCTCGCCTCCGGACGCCCCATCGACCTGATGATCGGCAACGCCGGGATCATGGCGAGCCCGGAGTTCCGCGTCGGCCCCGGCTGGGAGGGCCAGTTCGCCACCAACCACCTCGGCCACTACGCGCTGGTCAACCGGCTCTGGCCGGCGATCGCCGAGGGCGGCGGCCGCGTGGTCTCGGTGTCGTCCAACGGCCACCAGCTCTCGGGCATCCGCTGGGACGACACGCGGTTCGAGCGCGGGTACGACAAGTGGCTCGCCTACGGGCAGGCCAAGACCGCCAACGCCCTGTTCGCCGTGCACCTCGACGCGCTCGGCGCCGCGTCGGGCGTGCGGGCGTTCTCCGCGCATCCGGGCACCATCGCCACGTCGCTGGGCCGCCACATGTCCGCCGACGAGCTCACCGACCTGACGGCCGCGATCGACGCCGAGTGGAAGACGCCCGAGCAGGGTGCCGCGACGCAGGTGTGGGCGGCGACGTCCCCGCTGCTGGACGGCCTCGGCGGCGTGTACTGCGAGGACTGCGACGTCGCCGAGCCCGCCGCGCCGGACGCCGCGCTGGCCGGCGGGGTCAGCGCGTGGGCGGCCGACCCGGAGCAGGCCGCCCGGCTGTGGCGGCTCTCGGCCGACCTCACCGGGGTCGACGCGTTCGCGTGACGGGGACGGCGGCGCGTCAGCGCGGGCGGTGGACGGTGAGGGAGGCGATCTGGAAGGTGAACGGGCGGGCCCGTTCGGGCAGCGCGTGCAGGTCGCCGTCGTCCACGGCCATCGCCGCGACCAGGTGGGCGTGGAAGTCCGGGCCGACGCCGCGCCGGTCGGCGTAGGCGGTGCGCATGGGGCCGGGCGGGTGCCCCAGGTACCAGGTCAGGCGCCGTTCGCCGAGGCGCACGGCGATGTCCAGCCACTTGCCGGCCTGCACGAGCGAGGAGCTCCAGTAGCGCGCGCTGTGGTTGACGTGGTTGACGAACTCCAGGGTGTCGGGGCGGTCGGCGTGCCATTCGAAGACGTCGATCTCGTTGCGGCCCTGCCGCCACGTCCAGATGCTGGGCCACGCCCCGGTGGCGACGCTCGGGAACCTCACCCGCGCGGTGATCACGTCGCCGGACCGGACCTCGAAGCCGCGGCCTCCCGAGTCGCAGGAGTCTCCGGTGGTGACCAGGCCCGTGCGCCAGCGGCCGTCGCCGAGGTCGGTCGCGGTGATGTCCAGCTCGCCCGAACGGACCGACAGCGCCTCGGCCGACAGGACGTCGAGCTTGAAGTTGCCGGGGTTGCTCAGGCAGTCGGGGTAGGCCGCGGTCTTCCAGCCCCAGCGCCGTCCGGGCCCGACGTCGCGCCGCGTGAAGTCCTCGCGCCAGGCGAGCCTGCGTCCCCGAGCGGGGTCGAACGGCTTCCCGGTC
Organism: Actinomadura sp. J1-007; assembly: GCF_009793335.1. Classification (GTDB taxonomy): domain Bacteria; phylum Actinomycetota; class Actinomycetes; order Streptosporangiales; family Streptosporangiaceae; genus Spirillospora; species Spirillospora yumaensis. The sequence goes on from NZ_WING01000003.1 coordinate 1,048,664, forward strand.
ACCCGTTCGCCCGTCGGCGTGTGCGCGCCGCCGACGGTCGCGTGCTCCACGGCGGCCGGGGCGCCCGGGTCGGCGGCCTGGCACGCGGCGGCGGCGCACGCCAGCGCGAACGCGGCGGCCACCGGCGGCACGGGTCCCGGGCGCCGCGGCCCGCCCCGCCGGGCAGGAGGCCGGACGGGAAGAACGAGCCGGTGCATGCGGGTCAAGGCTGCTCCTCACCGTCGACTCAACGCGCACCAGCATGACCGGGCGCCCCCGGCCGGTCCACTCAACACGCGTGCCCTGTGACCTGGAGGAACAACGGAAACCGAGCCTTGGGAATGCGCGGTCGGTACGCTGCCCGGCATGATCTCGGACCTTCTGGGCGCCTACGACGGGCAGTTGCGCGGGGAGCCCGCCCCGGTGGTGCCGGGCGTCTTCTACGAGCGGGACGGCCCGGTGGTACGGATCGTCGGCGAGCGCAGGGGCCTGGTGACCGGCCCCCGCGACCTCGGCGTCGAGGGCCCGGATCTGGACGCGCTGATCGTCCGGCAGCGCGACTACTTCGCGGCGCGCGGCGAGGCGGTGGAGTGGAAGACGCGGGCGCACGACACCCCGGCCGACCTCACCGGACGGCTCGCGCGCGCCGGGTTCGCGACCGAGGACACCGAGACCGTCATGATCGCGCGGGTGGCGGACGGCGCGGCCGCAGCCCCGGCGGGGCCGCCCGCCGGGGTGGCGTTCCGGGAGGTGAACGCGGTCACGGACCTGCGCCGGATCGCGGACATGGAGGCGGAGGTCTGGGGCGCCGACATGGGGTGGCTGGCCGACGACCTCGCCGCCCGGGTCGCCGCGGCGCCGGACGGCCTCGTCGTGCTGGCCGCCGAGGCGGACGGCCGGATCGTGGCCTCGGGCTGGCTCGTGTTCCGCCCGGGAACGGAGTTCGCGTCGCTCTGGGGCGGATCGACCCTCGCCGCCTGGCGCGGGCGCGGCATCTACCGCGCCCTGGTCGCCGAACGGTTCCGCCTGGCGGCGGAGCGGGGCGTCCGCTACCTCCAGGTGGACGCCTCGGACGCCAGCCGCCCGATCCTCGCCCGCCTCGGCTTCCACCCGGTCACCACGACAACGCCCTACGTCTGGACGCCAAGCTGAACGCCCGCCGCCGGTGCGGGACGACCGGCGGCAGGGCGGGACGACCGGCCGCGGAGCAGGACGACCGCCGCCAGGGCGGGGCGAGCGGCGGCGGGGCGCGGCGACCGGCCGCAGTGCGGGACGGCCGCCGCCGGAGCTGGACGACCGCCGCCGGAGCGGGACGACCGGCCGCGGGGCGGGGCGACCGGCGCGGAGCGGGACGACCGCCGCAGGAGCGGGGCGACCGGCCGCCGGAGCGGGACGACCGCCGCCAGGGCGGGACGACCGGCCGCTGGGGCAGGACAACCGGCCGCGGCGCGGGGCGACCGGCGGCGGAGCGGGGCGACCGCCGCCGGGGGGTCAGTCCTCCGGCGTGGCGAGGCGTTCGGCGAGTGCGTCCCTGACCTGCTCGGCGAGGTGGTCGGGGATCGCGGCGGCGATCCGGTCCGGGGCGAGCCGCGCGAGGACGGCCGCGGCCACGGCCTCCCCGTCGCCCTCGGGCATCCGCGCGGCGAGCGCGCCGACCGCGGCCTTGACCTGCTGCACGCTGGAGTAGGTGTCGCGCAGGATGTTGACGTGGCGCCAGGTCTCGTTGCCCTCCGCCGAGCCCGCCGGGCGGGGCGCGGTGTCGGTGTTCCAGACGATGTCGCGGATCTTGTTCAGGTCCTCGCCGGACAGCGGCATGTCGTCCTCCCCGAGGGCGAGCGCCCTCAAGTCGTCGAGTGTTCTGCGGTAGGCGTTGACGTCGCAGCGGCCGGAGATCCCCGAGACCGTCGCGCTCGATGAGTACTGGAGTATGGAGATCGCCTCGCCGCCGAACGGCGCCCACCACGACGAGGGCACCTTGGCGTACAGCGACGACGGCGAGCCGGTGCCCGACACGTAGTGGCTCTGCCAGACCGAGTCGAAGAACGTCAGGTCCGGCTCGCCGGTCCGCTCCCAGTACCAGCGCGGGAAGTAGCCGATCACGGGGTGGCCGCCGGTGCGGTCCTTGAACTCGCGCACCCAGTCGCGCGCGGTCGCCGCGTTCGCGCCGGACGCCTCGACGTCCAGCGCGACCATCAGCCCGGACACGTCCCGGCCTTGGACAGGAAGTACCGCGCCTGCGCCGCGCCGTTCCCGCCGTGCAGGAAGTGGTAGGCGCCGGGCAGGAAGCCGCCGCCGAGGCCGAGCATCCCGGACCGGTTGTGCGGCCAGGTCGGGTTGACGTAGTCCGTGGACTCGGTGACCTTGCTGAACGCGAACCGGATCCCGGCCCCGCGCACCTTCGACCAGTTCGGCTCGCCCTGGTAGGACGCGACGTCCACGCCGTAGACGGGCATGTGCACTCCCCTGTCGGCTCGTCCGGCCCCACCGGCGGCGGTGGCGCGCGGTCAACTGCGGTGCGCCCGCGACGATAGGCCCCTCCCGGGCCCGGCGCGGCCGAAGTCGGCGGTACGTTCCCAGGCCGCCTTGTTCCCTTCACGCCGCGTCCCCCGCGACGCCTCGTTCCGGCGCGCGTCGGCCGCCGCCGGACCTCGCGCGGGGTCCGGCGGCGGCCGATGGAGCGGGATCAGGCGGGGATCTCGTACTTCGTCACGACGTCTTCGGCGAGGTCGATGCCGAGGCCGGGCCGGTCGGGGAGGTGGACCTGGCCGTTCCCGTAGCGGAGGCGGGTGTCGGGGGTGACGAGCAGTTCGAAGTTGTAGATGCCCTTCTCCAGGGCGAAGTACTCGACGACGAGGGTGTTGGCGACGGACGCGGTCAGGTGGACGTGCAGGTTGTGGTGCCAGTGCGGGGCCATCTGGAGGCCGAACGCGTCGGCGGCGTGGGCGATGCGCAGCCATTCGGTGACGCCTCCGGCGACCCCCGCGTCGGTCTGCAGCACGGCCGCGGCCCCCGCTTCGATCAGGGAACGGGCCTCCCAGCGCGTCTGGTGGATCTCGCCCGTCGCGACGGGGGTGCGGATCCGCCGGGCGAGTTCGGCGTGTCCGGCGACGGACTCGGGCGACAGCGGCTCCTCGAACCACCACAGCGGCGCGTCCCCGGCGGCGCGCTCGAACGCCTCGATCGCGGCCCGCGCCTGGTGGACGGAGGCGTAGGCGTTGTTGGCGTCCAGGGCGAGGCGCCCCTCGCCGCCGATCGCCCGGACGGCGGCGGCGACCCGCCGGGCGTCCTCGGCGACGTCGAGCCCGCCGACCTTGATCTTGTGGTCGGTGAAGCCCTGGGACCGGTTGAACGCGATCTCGCGGGCCACCGCGCCGGTCCACTCCCCCTCGCCGGGGCGGTAGTAGCCGCCCGAGGCGTAGGCGGGCTGCGGCGCGGTCGAGCCGCCCAGCAGGACGGCGAGGGGCTGGCCGGCGCGCTTGGCCTTCAGGTCCCACAGCGCGATGTCGAGGGCGGACAGCGCGCGGATCACCGCGCCGCGGCGTCCGGCGAGCAGGACCTCCTGGTACGCGCGGCCCCACAGCCCGGTGAGGTCGTCCTCGTCCGCGCCGAGGTAGACGGGCGCGAGCAGGTCGTCCACGGCGGTCTTGGTCAGCGGGCCGCCGGACGTCCCGGCGTAGGTGTAGCCGAGCCCGGTGCCGCCCCGGTCGTCGGCGACCTCGACCAGGACGTAGTGCCGGTCGGCGAGGACGCGGTTGGACATCCGGGTGGGCCGGTCGACCGGGATCGCCACGGCGCGGGCCCGGATGCTGCTGATCGTCACGGAGTCTCCTCGGGGTGGGGGCGATGCGGGTGGAACGCAGGTTGGCCAGTTCGTACGCGCCCTGGTCGCCGAGCTCGCGGCCGTGGCCGCTGGCCCTGACGCCGCCGACGGGCAGGCGGGGATCGGACTCGGAGACGCGGTTGACGAACGTCGAGCCGGCGTCGATCCGTTCGGCGAGCGCCTGCGCGCGTTCGGCGTCGCGGCTCCAGACCGAGCAGCTCAGCCCGTACGGCGACGCCCCGGCGACCTCGACCGCGGCCTCGGCGGACGGGACGGCGTGCAGCGCGCCGAGCGGGCCGAACGTCTCCTGCCGGAACGCCGTCGCGTCCGGGCCGGGCACCTCCACCAGGGCGGGCGGGAACCACGCGCCCGGCCGGTCGTCGCGCGCGCCGCCGGCGAGCAGCCGCCCGCCCTCGCCCAGGGTCGCGTCGAGCTGGCGGCGCAGCTCGTCGCGCAGGTCCACGCGCGCCATCGGCCCGACGTCGGTGCCGGGCGCGGACGGGTCCCCGACGGCCAGCGCGTTCATGGCCTCGGTGAAGGCGTCCACGAACTCGTCGCGGACGGCCCGTTCCACGATGAGGCGCTTGGCGGCGATGCAGCTCTGGCCGTTGTTGAGGAAGCGGGAGCGGACCGCGGCGCGGGCCGCCGCGGGCACGTCGGCGTCGGCCAGCACGACGAACGGGTCGGAGCCGCCGAGCTCCAGCACGGTCTTCTTCACCGCCGCGCCCGCGCGGGCGGCCACGATCGCGCCGACGCGGTTGCCGCCGGTGAACGCGACGGCGGCGACGCGCGGGTCGTCGATGAGCGGCCCGATCCGTTCGGGCGGCAGGACGACGGCCGTCAGCGTGCCGGGGCCGAAGACCTCGTCGAACACCCGCTGGACGGCGAGCGCGCCGCCGGTCACGTTGTCGGCGTGCTTGAGCAGCACGGTGTCGCCGATCGCGACGGCGGGCACCATGGCGCGGAAGACCTGCCAGAACGGGTAGTTCCACGGCATGATCGCCAGCACCGTGCCGAGCGGCAGCGCCCGCACGTGGCCGGTGTCGCGGCCGAGCGCGACGGGGCGCGGCGCGAGCAGGGCGGGCAGGCGCGCGGCGTAGTGCTCGCAGACCGCGGCGCACTTGGCGATCTCGGCGCGGGCCTGGTCGAGCGGCTTGCCCATCTCGGCGGTGATCAGCGCCGCGTGGCCGTCGGCCCCGGCGCGCAGGCGGTCGGCGAGCGCGCGCAGCCGCTCGGCCCGTTCGCCGACGGACGCCCCGCGCGTCCGGTGGACCGCCGCCGCGGCCTCCGCGAGCGCGGCTTCGAGCCGTTCGGGCGTCGTGTGCGCGTAGCCGGCGAGCCGCTCGCCGGTCGCCGGATCGACGGTGGTGACGCCCGTCATGACGCGACCTGTCCGGCCGTCTCTCCGGACGTCGCGGCGCGCGCGGCCAGCCAGTCCCGGAACCGGCGGGCGATCACGACCGGGTCCTCCAGGAGCCTCGGCACGCCCGGCGCGTTGCCGGGCTCGATCCGCACGTGCAGGAACGCGGGCCCGTCGAGCTCCAGCGCCCGGCCGAACGCCTCGCCCAGCTCGCCGGGCCCGGCGGCGCGCAGCACGTTCCAGCCGGACGCGCCCGCCAGGGCCCCGAGATCGACGCGCGACGCGTAGGTGGGGAGCCCGGCCGTCGAGGCGTACACGCCGTTGTCGAGCAGGACCATCACCAGGTTGCGGGGGGCGAGGAAGCCGCCGGTCGGCAGCACGTTCGGGTTCATCAGCAGCGATCCGTCGCCCTCGATCGCCACCGCCTTGAGCGGGCCCGGCGCGCCGGACGACGCGGGCGCGCCGGGCGCCGCGGGCGGGCGGGCGCGGTCCAGCCCGAGCGCGACGCCGGTGGCGACCGAGCCCGCGAGGCCCATCGCGTCCAGCAGGTAGAGGTGGTTGGGCCGGTCGGCGACCGCGGCGAGCTCGCGGCTGGTCGCCGCGCAGGTCACCACCACCGGCAGCGCCGCGGTCGCGGCGGCGAGGATCTCCAGTGCCTCGATGCGCTTCACGGCTAGGCGCCCTTTCCGTCGGTGGACCAGAAGTGCGTCAGGACGACGACCGGGCGGAACGTCATCCGGGCGTGCGCGCCCGCCTCGCCGACGACGGCCCGCCAGTCGTCCGGGGAGCTGCGCCGGTCCAGCTCGAACACCCGGGTCCCGGTCCGCTCCAGCAGGCCCGGCACGTGCTGGCACAGCGTGTGGATCATGGAGTTGTACTCGCCGAGGCCGCCGCGGGTGTTCGCCACGACCAGCAGCGGCAGGTGGTACGCGGCGTTGAACGTGGTCAGCGCCGTCAGCGCGTTCCCGAAGCCGTTGTCCTGCATCACCACCGCGCCGAACCGGCCGGTCAGCGGCAGCGCGCCGAGGACGCCCATGGCCTCCTCCTCGCGCGACAGCGGGAACACCCGCGCGGACGCGCCGTCCGCGCCCCCGTCGGCGGCGACGAGCGCGCCGATCACCGGGGCGACGCTCGCGGACGGGACGTAGCCGACCAGATCGGCGCCCGCGTCCCAGACGCCTCGGGCGACGGCCCCCGCGTACGGCGGCGGCTCCTGTCGTTCGGCGGGCCCCGCGGCGGGCCCGGAAGGGGAGGTCACAGGCTTCTCCTTCGCCGTCTCACAGCTCACTCAGCGGACTACTGAGGAGAATTAACATACAAATCATATTGAGTAGCATGCAACTCTGCGGCAGACGTCTCCCGCGCGGCGAGGGTCGTCGAAGGCGCCCGCGCGCCGGGGAGGCGCGCGGGAACGGGTCAGAACCGGATGTGTTCGCCCTCGGGGGCGGCGACCTCGACCCAGCGCCGCCACTCGGCGAGCAGGCCGCGGTTGTCCTGGCTGGAGTGCGCGACGAGCAGGTCGCCCGAGCGGACGATGTGCCTGCGCATCGCGCGCTCGGCGGCGAGGCCGTCCCTGCGGCGCAGCGCCTCGATGACGTCGAGGTGGTCCTGGAGGGCGACCTCGACCGGCTGGTGCTCCGGAACGCTGTAGCGGCCGTCCAGGGAGAGGGTCTGGCGGAGCTCGGAGACGAACTTGGCGAGCCGCAGGTTGCCGCCGGCCCGCATGATCAGGTCGTGCAGGCGCTCGTCGGCGGCGAAGTACTCGGGGCCGCCGTCGGCCCGCTCCTTCATGATCTCGAACTCGGCGGCGAGGGCCGCGTCGTCCCGCGCGGTCATCACGGCGGCGGCGCCGCGGGCGGCCGGCGGCTCCAGCAGCACCCGCAGGCTGCACAGCTCCACGATGCCGCGGCCGTCCTGCCCGAGCACCCGCGCGCCGCGGTTGCGCTCGATCCTGACCAGGCCGAGGTCGGCGAGCCTCAGCAGCGCCTCGCGCACCGGCGTGCGGGACGCCCCGAACCGTTCGCCCAGCTCGCGCGAGGAGTACAGCACGCCGCGCTGGAGCTGGCCGGACCGGATGGCGTCGCGGATGGCCGCCGCGATCTGCTCGGACCTGCTGGACGATTCGGCTGGGCTGGAAGAGTCGGCTGGCGTCGGCAAGGAACTCCCTGGGAACCGGGCGGGGCCACCGGGAGCGCGTCCCGATGGCCCGGTCAGTGGCCCCCAGCATAGCTTTCGCCCGCGCCGCCGCGGCGTCCGGTGATCAGAGCCGGGAGGCGCCGGGCGCGGTGGGCTCGGGGGCGGCCAGCGGCCGCGGCCGCCGCGACGCCAGCCACAGCCCGGCGATCACGGCCATCGCCAGCACGTTGGCGGCGATCATCACCGTCATCGACAGGCCGTCGCCGCCGCCCGTGGCGTCCTGGATCCAGCCGACCGCGAACGGGCTGACGAAGCCCGCGAGGTTGCCCAGCGAGTTGATCAGCGCCAGGCCGCTGGTCGCCCCGGCGCCGGCGAGGAACGCCGTCGGCAGCGACCAGAACAGCGGTTTGGCGGTCTGCGCGGCCATCGTCGCCACGCAGACCGCGACCAGCGCCACCACCGGCGTCCCGAGGCTCACCGCGGTCAGCGTGAACGCGGCCACCGAGATCCCGAGCGCGACCTGGACCGGGACCGAGGAGCGCTCGTCGCGCACCAGCCGCCCGGTGGCGAACATGCAGACGGCCGCGAGCAGGAACGGCAGCGCCGACAGCCAGCCGACCTCGACGCCGCTCAGGCCCTCGCCGACGTCGTCGATCACCGACGGCATCCAGTAGGCGAGCGGGTACGCGCCGGACAGCACCAGGAAGTAGGCGGCGCACAGCCCGATCACCCGGCGGTCGCGGAACACCTCGCGGTGCCGGGCGGGCGAGGCGGACGCGGCGCGCTCGCGTTCCTCCTCCTCCAGCGTCCGGGCCAGCCACGCGCGCTGCTCGGCCGTCAGCCAGCGCGCGTCGGCGGGCCGGTCCGACACGACCAGGAAGAACACCACGCCGAGCAGCACCGCCGGAACGCCGCCCAGCAGGAAGATCCAGCGCCAGCCGTCCAGGCCGAGCGCGCCGTCCAGCGTGGACAGGATCCACCCGTTCAGCGGGCCCCCGACGACGGACGCCAGCGGGATCGCGACCATCACCGTGGCGACGGCCTTCGGCCGGTACGCGTTCGGGTACCAGCGGGTCAGGTACAGCAGGATGCCGGGGAAGAACCCCGCCTCGGCGATGCCGAGCAGGAACCGCAGGCCGTAGACCGTCTCGATGTTGCCCGCGAAGGCGAGCGAGCCCGCGATGACCCCCCAGGTCACCATGATCCGCGTCAGCCAGATCCTGGCGCCGAACCGGGCCATGGCGATGTTGCTCGGCACCTCGGCCAGCACGTAGCCGAGGAAGAAGATGCCGGCGGCGAACCCGTACTCGGCGCCGCTCATGCCGAACGTGTCCTCCATCCCGAACTTGGCGAAGCCGATGTTGATGCGGTCGATGTAGCTGACGATGTAGCCGAGCATGAGGACCGGGACGATCCGCAAAGTGATCCTTCGCATCGTCCGCGCCTGGAGCGTGCCGCTCTCCGGCCCGCCTCGCCGTCTCCCCACCATCTGTCCTCCCGCCGAGGGTATGCGGGCCGCCCAGAGCCCGACCTGATGGACTACTCATCATTGGTGAGATGCAGATGAGTGGGAGTAGCATGCAACACTAGAAATGTAGGTGGCAACCCCTCGCCATATGCGGATCTTCCGAAAGGCGGCGCTGGATTGATGGGGCGCGGATACTCTCGTGCGGTCTGGGGCATTGGGGGGGATCTGTGAAGAGGATCGTTGTCGTGGCCGTGGCCGCCGTGACCGGGCTCGCCACCACCGGACCGGGCGCCACGAGCGCGCGGGCCGCGGACCCGTCCGCGGCACCGGCGGGAGGCTTCGATCCCGCCGCGGTGACGTGGCACGGCTGTCCCGCCGACTTCGTCGAGCAGGTGCACGACCGGTACGACGCGACCTACCCGGTCTCCAAGATCGTGCAGTGCGCCGAGCTGGCGGTGCCGCTGGACTACGCCGAGCCGGACGGCACGAAGATCACTTTGCGGCTCACCCGGACGCCGCACACCGGCGGGGGCGAGGCCAAGGGCGATCTGGTGGTCAACCCGGGAGGCCCCGGCGAGAGCGGCGCTCACTTCGGGCCGGCCCTCTTCGCGCAGAACTCCGCCGCGATGCGCGACGCCTACAACGTGATCGGATTCGACCCGCGCGGCGTCGGGATGAGCGTCCCGGCGGTCACCTGCGACCGCGGGTACGCCGACGCCCCGCGTCCCGACTACGGCACCGGCGACCGCGCGTCGGTCGCGACGTGGTCGAAGCGGGCGAGGGAGTACTCCGCGAAGTGCGCCGAGAACGATGAGATCGGGCTGCTGGACCACATGAAGACGATCGACTCGGTCAGGGACCTGGAGTCGATCCGGCGGGCGCTCGGCAACGACGAGCTCGACTACTACGGCGGCTCGTACGGCACCTACCTCGGCTCGGCGTACGCCACCACGTTCCCGAAGAACGTCGGCAAGATGGCGCTGGACGGCAACGTCGGCCCGTCCGACGTCTGGTACGACCTCAACCTCAGCGAGGACGTCCGGTACGACGAGAACTTCGAGTACTACCTCGGCTGGATCGCCAGGCACGATTCGGTGTACCGCCTCGGCAAGAGGCAGCGCGAGGTGCGCGACTTCTTCTACGGCCTGCGCGCGAAGCTGAAGACCGACCCGGTCCGCCACACCGACCCGAACGGCGGGCAGGAGGTCGCCGTGGGGCCGGACGAGCTGACCGACGCGATCCTCAACGCGGTCATCCGGCGCAGCCAGTCCGTCTGGCACCGCTACGCGGCCGGGCTGTCGGCCTACAGGGCGGGCGACGAGGCGACGTTCGCGCGGACCTTCGGCGCGCAGACCGCCGGCGGCGCCGACGACAACGGCAACGCCGTCTACCTCGCGGTCGTGTGCACCGACGTGCGGTGGCCGCTGAACTGGGCCAAGTGGCAGCGTGACAAGGACCGGATCCACCGCGAGCACCCGTTCGACACCTGGGGCAACGCGTGGTTCAACGCGCCCTGCCTGTCCTGGCCCGCCAAGCCCGGAAAGCCGATCGACATCGGCCGCACCCCGGACCTGCCCGACGACATCCTCATGTTCCAGGCGACCGAGGACGCGGCCGCTCCCTACGAGGGCGCGCTGGAGATGCAGCGGAGGCTCAGGGGCTCGCGGCTGGTCGTCCAGGACGGTGACCGCACGCACTGCATCGTGCACCGCGGCTCGAAGGAGGTGGACGCCTACTTCGACGCCTACTTCCTGCGCGGCGAACGGCCGGACGCGCGGACGGTGCACGTCCCGCAACTCGGCGACCCGACCCCGCCGGCGCGGGCGGGCAGCCGGTCGCCCGGCTGAACGAGACGCGCCAGGGCGCGGGGCGCCGCACGGCACCCCGCGCCGGCACGCCGGGGGCGTGGTCAGCCGTCGAGGAAGCGGAGCAGTTCCGCAGTGACGAACTTGGGGTTCTCCTCGACGAGCCAGTGCCCCGCCTTGGGCACGTCCACCGCGCGCACGATGTTGGCCATGCGGGGGGACGCGGTGGCCTGGACGGGCTTGAGCTGCCCCTGGGCGGTCATCAGCAGGGTCGGGACGCGCACCCGCGCCGCCGCCGTGGTGTCGCGGACGTCCTTGTCGAGGGAGCGGTAGAGCTCGAAGCCGCCCGACAGGACCTCGGGCCGGCGGTAGGTCCGCGCGTACTCGTCGATCTCGGCGTCGGTGAACGGGGACCGCTCGGAGGTGCCGCCGAACGCCGTCCCGCCGAACGAGACCTGCGGGTAGAACAGCGCCAGGTACTCGCGGACGTCGTCGCCGACCACCGCCTCGGGGACCCGGCGCTGGGAGTGGAAGGCGATGTGCCAGCTCAGCGAGCGGTAGGCGGCCGCGTCGATCTTCGGTCCGGGCAGCGGCAGGTCGAGGTAGCCGAGGCGCGCGGTCTCGGCGGGGAACTGGGCGGCGTACTGGAACGCCACCGCCGCGCCGAGGTCGTGCCCGATGACGCGGGCGTCGCGCCTGCCGAGCCGTCCGGCGATCAGGGAGTGCACGTACCGCGCGAGGGTGGCCTTGTCGTAGCCGGCCGGGGAGCCCTTGCTGTCCCCCAGTCCGGGCAGGTCCACGGCGTAGACGGTGTGGTGCTCGGCGAGCGCCGGCATGACCGGCCACCAGCCGTACCAGGTCTGCGGCCAGCCGTGCAGCAGCACCACCGGCGGCCCGCTCCCGCCGGTCACGTAGTGCATGCGGACGCCGTCGACGTCGGCGAACTCGTGCTTGAAGGCGCTCTTGAACTTCGGGTCGTCCCGTGTGGCGGCGGCGTAGGAGGGGGTGTCGTCGGCGGCCGAGGTGGAGCAGGCCGCGGCGAGGAACGCGAGCAGGAGGGCGAGCGCGAGGGCCGCCGCGGCGCGCGCGGATCGGAGGGGCGGCGCCGGGGCGGCCGCGTTGCGGGGGTCATGTGTTCCCGTTCTGGTGAGGGTGGTGGGTCAGCGCCCGGTCGCGCCGTCGATCAGTTCGCGGAGGATGTCGGCGTGCCCGGCGTGCCGGCCGGTCTCCTCGATCATGTGGGTGAGGGCCCAGCGGACGCTGGGCGCGGGCTTTCCCGGCCGCGGCCGGGGCAGGGGCGCGCCGGGGTCGGCGCACCCGTCGAGGACTTCGTTCGCGCGCGCGACCGCGTCCCGGTAGCGGGCGACGACCTCGGCCGCGCCGTCCTCCGGCGCGGCCTGGAACGTCGCCTGCCAGTCGGTGACCGTGTCGCCGAGGAACGTCGCGCGCTCCACGTGGGTCAGGTGGTTGACCAGGCCGAGCAGGTTCGTGCCGGACGGCACGCCGGCCGTCCGGACCTGCGGTTCGGGGGCGCCGTCGACCTTCGCGGCGATCGAGTCCCGCAGGTAGTCGAGGAACCCGCGCAGGGTGTCGAGCTCGCTGCCGCCGGTCCGGGGCGGCGGGGTGTCGCGGCGCTTGCGGCGTGATGCGGTGGGCATGGCGGTCTCCTTCGCGTGCGCGGCTCTGCGGCCGGGTCAGGCGGTACGGCGGATGATCAGGACGTGGTCGGTGACCTCGGCGGTGCGCCCGCCCGGCCCGGTCGCGGTCCGGCGGGGCGCGTCGGCCCGTTCGACCGTCCACGCCGCCGGGTCCAGGCCGAGGCCCGCGGCGACCTCCCGCGGGGACGGGTAGCGGGCGTCGGGGTCCTGGTTCCACGACCACGGCGCGGTCGAGCCGTGGTCCACGACCAGCAGCCGCCCGCCCGGCCGCAGCGCGTGCGCGGCCGTGCGCAGGACGGCCGCCCGGTCCAGGTCGAACGGTGTGTGCAGGTAGTGGGCGGAGACCAGGTCGAACCCGCCTTCCGGGAACGAGTCGTGCAGGTCGTGCCGTTCGGCGGCGACCCGGTCGTTCAGGCCGTGGGAGTGGGCGAGGGCGGCGAGCCGTTCGACCGCCACGGCCGAGACGTCGACGGCGGTGACGCGCCACCCGCGGCGGGCGAGCCACAGCGTGTCGCCGCCGCCCCCGCATCCGAGGTCGAGCGCGTCGCCGGGCGGCAGGTCCGCGACCGCCTCGACGAGACGGACGTTCGGCTTCGGCGCGGTGGCCGCCGGGCGGGCCGCGTAGATGCCGTCCCAGAACCTGGTCGTTTCGGTGGTGCTCATCGCGTCTCCTCCTGTCGGGACGTCCTCAGTCTTGCCAGGGCCGCCCCGATATGGCACGCAAACTTGCGGTTATGGCAAGATGGCCCGCGTGGACGGCGAAACGGAAGACGTGCTGGACGCGGTGGGTCCCCGGCTGCGCGCGCTGCGCCGCGAGCGGGGGCTGACCCTCGCCGACCTCGCGGACACGACCGGGGTCTCGGAGAGCACGCTGTCCCGGCTGGAGAGCGGGCAGCGCCGGGCGACCCTGGAGCTGCTGCTGCCGCTCTCGCGCACCTACGACGTCCCGCTGGACGACCTCGTCGGCGCCCCGCGCACGGGCGACCCGCGGATCCACCTGAAGCCGCTCCGGCGGTTCGGGATGGTCTTCATCCCGCTGTCGCGGCGGCCCGGCGGCACCCAGGCGTTCAAGATGATCATTCCGGCCCGGCCCGAGCCCCTCCAGCCGACCCCGCAGACCCACGAGGGCTTCGAGTGGCTGTACGTGCTCAACGGCCGGCTGCGGCTGGTGCTCGGCGACCGCGACCTCACCCTGCCGCCCGGCGACGCCGCCGAGTTCGACACGTCCCTGCCGCACTGGCTGGGCAGCGCGGACGGCGGCGCGGTCGAGCTGCTCATCCTGTTCGGCCTGCAAGGAGTGCGCGCACACGTGCGCGCCGGCTCGCAGCGGTCGTCCCACGGAATCCCCGGGTGAGCCCGGCGAGTACGGCGAGCCCGGCGAGCACGGCGGGCCGTCCGCCGTCCGGTCAGCGGCGGTCCTCACGGATGCGGTGATGTGGGAGCGACGGTGCTGCCGTTGCTCATGCCGTCGATACAGCTCTTCTTGTAGGACCGCTCGTCCGTGAACCTGCCGCCGGTGTTCTTGAATTTGTTCATCAGCGCCGCGCATATCTCGGCCGCTTCAACGGTCGATCGCTTGGAATACTCCTGGGATTCACGTACGACCTGGCCGCGCGTCACCTTCCGGCCGTCCGCGCTGGTGGCGACCACGGGATCGGCGGGCTTGGCGGGCTTGGCGGGTGCGCCGGCCTGGTCGCTGACCACTTCGCTGACGGCTGCGCCGGGCACGGAATCGTGGTCGACGTGACCGCCCTGGCAGGCGACCGAACCGGTCATGACGGCCGTTCCAGCCGCGAAAAGACTGATGACGACTATCCTCATTATTCCCCCGAGGTGCCCCATTCCCGCCACTCGGGGTGGCCAATCACGTCTTTCCGGCGAAACGCCTGAATTGCCTTTCCTGAAATGAACCACGGGCAGGGCCGCGCCCGGAACGGCGCGCACGCCGGTGCGGCGCCGCCAACGGACGGCGCCGCACCGGGAAGCGTCCACCGAGCGAGGTCGGCTCTTGGGGAACGCGCGGTCAGCTCTTGAGGAAGTCGAGCAGGTCCTGGTTGAACCGCTCCTTGTCGCCCGGCACCAGCGCGATGCCGTGCGAGCCCCCCTCGTACACCTTCAGCGTGGCGTCCGGGACGATCTTCGCCGTCTTGCGGCCGGTGGCGTCGATCGGGACGATCTGGTCGTCGTCGCCGTGCACCACGAGCGTGGGGACGTCGAACTTGCGCAGGTCCTCGGTGAAGTCGGTGTAGGCGAACGCGTCCACGCACTTCACCGCGGCCTGGACGCACTGGTGCATGGCCATGAACCAGAACGCGTCCTTGTTGCCCTGGGTGACCTTGTTGCCCGGACGGTTCGCGCCGAAGAACGGCTCGGCGGTGTCCTTCCAGTACTGCGACCGTTCGGCCAGGATGCCGTTCTTGATGTCGTCGAACACCTGCTCCGGAACGCCCTCGGGGTTGTTGGGGCCCTGGATCATCAACGGCGGCACCGCCGACAGCAGCACCGCCTGGGCGACCCGGCCGGTGCCGTGCCGGCCGATGTAGCGGGCGAGCTCGCCGCCGCCCATCGAGTGCGCCACGAGCGTGGCGTCCCGCAGGTCCAGGGCCGTCATCACGTCGTTGAGGTCATCGGCGAACGAGTCGAAGTCGTAGCCGTTGAAGGGCTGGCTGGACCGGCCGTGCCCCCGGCGGTCGTGGGCGACGCCGCGGAACCCGTTCTCGGCGACCAGCTTCATCTGGTCGTCCCAGGCGTCGGCGTTCAGCGGCCAGCCGTGGATGAACAGGACGGGCCGTCCGGTCCCCCAGTCCTTGTAGTAGATCTCCTCGCCGTCACGGGTCTTCACGTAGCCCACCGGATTCGCCCCCGTCTTCGTGTCGGTGTCGTGGTGGTCGATGTCGTGCCGAATTCCACCGATACCCGTACAAATCACTCTGATGGGGCAACGCGCGGTCGAAAGGTCTTTACCGGCGCCGGGACCTCGCCCCCGACCGGACGGGCGCGCGGCCGGTGCGCGGGTGCGCACCGGCCGCGGGCAGGGCCGTTCGGGCCGTTCGGGCTGGTCGGGCTGGTCGGGCGGCTCCGGTCAGGCCGGGAAGGAGGCGACGTCCCGGTCCCAGTGGCGGTGCACCGCCACCGCGTCGGCGAACTCCCGGGCGAACGCGTCGCCGGCGCTCGCGGTGACCACGCCCTGGTCACCGGGCAGGTTCGCGGCGTCGAGCAGGGGTTCGCTGCCGGGCAGCGAGCCGATGGCCTTGCCGTGCTTGAACGCCTCGCGGACGAACTGCACGGCGTAGCCGTCGGCGGTCAGCTCCTGCCCCCCGGCCAGCAGCACCGCGTCGTACAGCACCGAGGACGCGGCGCTGATCTGCTTGTCCACCGGGAACGACGCGGCGGTGCCCTCGTGCGGCGCGGCGACGTCGCAGATGGCGCCCTCGTCGCGCAGCGCCTGGAGCACGGGCCGGAGCGCGGCGGCGTCGGTGCGGTCGCCCACCAGGACGGCGATCTTTCGGGTGGCGACCGACTGCGGCTGGCCCTCCTGGCTGAGCGCGGGCGAGGACCTGCCGTGGTTCGCGGCCGTCTGCGTCGGCGGAGACGTCCCGATGCCCTCGGCGACCCGGGCGGCCAGCTCGGCGTCCACGTTCGCCAGGCGCTCGATCACGCGCTCCTTGATGTAGCGGCGCTCGACGTGCCCGAGCTCGAACAGGAACGCGTTGACGATGTGCTCCTTCTCCCAGCCCGCCATGCTGTTCCAGAACAGGGTGGCCTGGGAGTAGTGGTCGCCGAAGCTCGGGCTGCGCCGCCGGATCTTCTCGCCCGAGACGTGCTCCTGGTAGTGCCGGAACACCCCGGCCATCTGGCCGCTGTTCACGCCCGTCGCGGGGCATCCGCCGCTGATGGAGTTCTTGGAGTACGCGGTGCGGCTGTCGTGGATCATGTCCTGGTGGAAGCCGTCGCGCTGGTCGTTGTGCACGGGGGCGACGGGCTGGTTGATCGGGATCCGCTGGTGGTTGGGCCCGCCCAGCCGGGTGATCTGGGTGTCGAGGTAGGAGAAGTTGCGCGCCTGGAGCAGCGGGTCGTTGGTGAAGTCGATGCCGGGCACGACGTTGGCGGTGCAGAAGGCGATCTGCTCGGTCTCGGCGAAGAAGTTGCGCGGGTTGCGGTTGAGGGTCATCTTCCCGATCGCCCGCAGCGGCACCTCCTCCTCCGGAATGATCTTGGTGGCGTCGAGCAGGTCGAAGTCGAACCTGTGCTCGTCCTCCTGCGGCACGAGCTGCACGCACAGCTCGAACTCGGCGGGATTGCCGCTCTCGATGGCCTCCCACAGGTCCCGCCGGTTGAAGTCCGGGTCGTTGCCCTGCACCCGCAGCACCTCGTCCCACACCAGCGAGTGCGTGCCGAGCTTGGGCCGCCAGTGGAACTTCACGAACGTGCCCTTGCCCTGGGCGTTGACGAACCGGAACGTGTGCACGCCGAAGCCCTGCATCATCCGGTAGCTGCGCGGCAGCGCCCGGTCCGACATCAGCCACATGACGAAGTGCATGGTCTCCGGCTGCATCTGCACGAAGTCCCAGAACGTGTCGTGCGCCGACTGCGCCTGCGGGATCTGGTTGTGCGGCTCGGGCTTGACCGCGTGCACGAAGTCGAGGAACTTGATGCCGTCCTGGATCGGGAACACCGGCATGTTGTTGCCGACCAGGTCGTAGTTGCCCTGCCGGGTGTAGAACTTGGTGGCGAACCCGCGCACGTCGCGGACCGTGTCGGCCGACCCGCGCTCCCCGGCGACGGTGGAGAACCGCACGAACGTCGGCGTCACCAGGGACGGGTCGCACAGGAACTCCGCGCAGGTGAACTCGGCCAGCGACTCGTACACCTGGAACTCGCCGTGCGCGCCCGACCCGCGGGCGTGCACCACCCGTTCCGGGATCCGCTCGTGGTCGAACCGGGTGACCTTCTCGCGGAAGTGGAAGTCCTCCAGCAGCGTCGGGCCGCGCTCGCCCACCGACAGCGAGTTGTCGGTGTCGTCGATCCGCACGCCCTGGTCGGTGCTGTAGCGGGTGCCGTCCTGCTTGACCACGTACCGGTCGAGCTGTCGCTGCTTGTCGTTGTCGTCGCCTGGCACTGGACCTCCACGGTGGCTCGGCCTTGTCACCGGGGGTCGTAACGCGCCATACCCGCCGCCGCACACGGTAACCGACAGCCACTTTTCGATAACTCATTGTTTGCCCGCGGTACGGGCACGCCCGCGTTCCCGGGCGTTCGCCCGGCGGAAGGTGGCCGGTACAGGCAAGGCCGGCCGTCCCGAGCCCGCCGGGGCGTCCGGTCATCTAACCTCGGGTCGAGTTCGCCGACGAGCGAGCGCACCGGGAGCCGTGATGCAACGAGTCGTTCCCCTGGGGGCGCGGGACCCGCGTCGGATCGGCGCCTTCGACCTCCTCGGCAGGCTCGGCGCGGGCGGCCAGGGCGTGGTGTACCAGGGGCGCGCCGGCGACGGGACGATCGTCGCGGTCAAGGTGCTGCACGACGGGCTGGTCTCCGGCCGCGAGGACCGCGGCGCGCTGGCGAAGGAACTGGAGGTCGCCCGCCGGGTCGCGCCGTTCTGCACGGCCCAGATCGTCGCCGCCGACCTGGACGCCGATCCGCCGTACGTCGCGAGCGAGTACGTGGACGGCCCGTCCCTGCGGGAGACCGTCCGGTCGGACGGCCCGCGGACGGGCAACGCGCTGCACCGGCTGGCCGTCGCGACGGCGACCGCCCTGGTGGCGATCCACGAGGCGGGCATCGTCCACCGCGACCTCAAGCCGGCGAACGTGCTCATCGGGCCCGACGGCCCGCGCGTCATCGACTTCGGGATCGCCCGCATCGCCGAGGCGAGCACCACCGTGTCGGACGGGGTGATCGGCACTCCCGCCTACATGGCCCCGAGCAGGCCGCCGGGGCCCGGGTCGGGCCGGCGGCCGACGTGTTCGCCTGGGGCGCGGTCATCGCGTACGCCGCGCTCGGCCGCCCGCCGTTCGGCGACGGCCCGCCGCCGGCCGTGGTCGCCCGGATCGCGCACGGGGAGCCCGACCTCGGCGACCTGCCCGCCCCCATGCGCGACCTGGTGCTGGCCTGCCTCGCCAAGGACCCGGCGCTCCGGCCGACCGCGCACGCGCTCCTCATGCGGCTGATCGGCGCGCCGGGCAGGACGCCGCTGAACGAGATGCTGCGTTCCGCCCGGGACCTCGCCTCTCCCGACGCGCCGAGCCCGCCGCGTCCGACCGTCCTCCCGGCGCCTCCGCCGGGCCCGCCGCGGGGCCCGGGTCCGGGCGGGAACCCGTTGCCCGCGCGCGACTACACGTTGCCGCCGAGCACGGACGCCCGGTCGGACACGGACGCCCGTTCCGACGCGAACGCCCGGTCGGACGCGGAGCGGAGCCTCCCCGGCGCTCCTCCTCCGCCGCCCGCCCCTCCGGTACGGCCGACCCGGGCCGCGACCGCGCCTCCCGGGGACCGGCTGGTGGCCGGGCGGCCGTGGGCCGCGTCCCGCCGCGCCCCGAAGCGGACGTTCGCGCTGGCCGGCGCGCTGGTGGTGGGCGCGCTGACGGTGAGCGGCGTCGCGTTGCTGCAAGCGGTGCGGGACGACTACTACGTGGGCGAGGACAAGGGCGTCGTGGTCCTGTACCGGGGCAGCGCGAAGCCGGTCCTGGGGCTGAGCACGTCCCGCAAGGCGGACGCGAGGGACCAGGCGTCCCCGCCGATCGCCGTGGCAGACCTGCCGCAGGCGATGCAGCAGGCCGTCGCGCAGACCTACGAGGTGGAGGGCCCCTCCGCCCTGACGGCACTGCGGAACGCGGTCTGCAAGCACTCCCTCCAGGCCGCGAACGGCCGTGTCGCGATCATCAGGGGCAAGGGCCAGACCGGCTGCACGACGACGACCGTCCAGATGTCGACGATCGACGTCGCCGACCTGACCGTTCCCGACTCGACGGCCGTCGCCCAGGGCACGCTGGTCTTCACCGGGCGGAAGGCCGCCGAGAGCAAGCTCGCCGAGCTGCGGACGCGCATCGACAGGTGCCATTCGTCCTCGGTCCCGGCCTCCGACAAGGAATCCATGGGCTGCCGGAACTGAGTCCCTCCGCGCCGGCCGATCCCGGCGCCACAGCGCGGCGTTCCGGCGCGGTGGGGCGCGGCGATCCGGCGGGGCGCGGCGATCCGGCCCGGCGCGGCGCGGCGATCCGGCGGTGCGCGGCGTTGCGGCGGTGCGCGGCGTTCTGGCGCGGCGTTCCGGCCCGGCCCGGCATTCCGGCGCGGCCCGGCGATCCGGCGCGGCGATCTGACGCGGCCCGGCGATCCGACGCGGCGCTCCAGCGCGGTGGGGCGGTGCGGGGGGGCCGGTCAGTTGGCGGGGTCGTGGCCGGTGGGGTGGACGAGGCCGTGGTCGTAGGCGAAGACGACCGCCTGGATGCGGTCGCGCAGCTCCAGCTTGGCGAGGATCCGCTTGACGTGCGTCTTCGCCGTCGCCTCGGCGACGTGGATCTCCTTGGCGATCTCCGCGTTGGTCAGGCCGCGCGCCATCCGCAGCAGCACCTCGTGCTCGCGGCCGGTGAGCCGGTCGAGCCGCCGCCTGACGCGCGGTCCGGGCGGCGCGGGCGACGCGCGGGCGAACTCCGCCATGAGTCGCCGGGTCACCGACGGGCCGAGCAGGCCGTCACCGGCCGCCAGGGTGCGGACGCCCTCGATCAGCGTCTCGGGCGGCGTGCGCTTCAGCAGGAAGCCGCTGGCCCCGGCGCGCACGGCCGCGAAGACGTACTCGTCCAGCTCGAACGTCGTCAGCACCAGCACCCGCGTCGCGGTGCCGAGCGCGGTGATCTCGGTGGTAGCGGCCACGCCGTCGAGGATGGGCATCCGGACGTCCATCAGGACGACGTCGGGCTCCAGCGACCGGGCGAGCCGGACGGCCTGCGCCCCGTCGGACGCCTCGCCGACGACGGTGATGTCGGGCTGGGTGCCGAGCATCATGCGCAGCCCGCCGCGCATCAGCTCCTCGTCGTCGGCCAGCAGCACGGTGATCACGCGGGCCGTCCCGGGATCCGGGCGTCCACGCGCCAGCCGCCGGACGGGGCTGGGCCCGCCCGGAGCGTCCCGCCGAGCCGCCGGACGCGCTCGCGCATCCCGTTCAGGCCGCGGCCGGGGACGTGGGGGTGCGCGGCGTCGCCGTCGTCGGCCACCTCGATCACGATGCCCTCCTCGGTGCGGGCCAGCCGCACGGTTACGGCCGTCGCGGACGAGTGCCGCACGACGTTGGTCAGCGACTCCTGGACGACCCTGCGCACCGTCAGCCCCACCGGGTCCGGGACGTCGCGTAGGTCGCCGTCCACGGTCAGCCCGGCCCGCAGGTGCGCGGGCAGCCCGGCGACGAGGCCGCGCACGGACGCGGCCAGGTCGTGCGAGGGCGGCTCGGCTTCGAGCAGGCCGAGGATCTGGTCCAGGTCGGCCATCGCGGTACGGCCGACGTCCTCGATCCGCCCGAGGGACGCGCGGATCTCCTCGCGTTCGGTGCCGAGGGCGAGCCGCGCCGCCCCGGCGTGGGTGACCATGACGGTCACCGCGTGCCCGACCGCGTCGTGCAGTTCGAGCGCCAGCCGGGCGCGCTCGCGCGCCAGCGCGCGGCGCCGGTCGGCCTCGGCCCGTTCGCCCTCCCGCTCGCGCAGCGCCCGCGCCGCCGCCCAGCGCGAACGGCCCGCGTCCCCGGCCAGCCACGCGCCGCCGTGCAGCACCGCGGCGAGCACCAGCGACTCGCCGCTGCCGGCGCCGACCGCCGCGAGCGCCGCCGCGACCGGCAGCACCATGAGCTGGACGGTCCGCGCCCGCGGCCGGGTCTGCGCGACCATCGTCAGGCTCAGCGCGGACGCCGCCGACAGGTTGGTCAGGGGGTATCCGGCGACCGCGACGGCCACGGTCGCGGCGGCGGACGCGGCGAGCGCCGTCGCCGGGGCGAGCCTGCGGCCCGCGATCGCCGCGAACCAGACGACCGCGGCGATCCGCGCCACGGCCGGGCCGTGCAGGACCGAGGCGGTCACGTCGGACGGCCCGACGGGGATGGCCGCCGACACGTAGGCGACGAAGGCGTCCACGGCGATCCACCGCCACCTGCGGTCGGCCGTCCGGTCCGGCCGCCACCGATCGAGGTTCACGCCGCTCAGCGTACGGAACGCCCGCGCCGCCGTGATCGCCCGTGAGGAGGGCCGCGCGTACCCCCGGAGGGGTACGGGGCGCGTGCCCGCCGGGGGACGCCCGGACGGCCGCGCCGTTCCTACCGTCGCCGCATGACCAACGCATCCGCACCGTCGCTGTTCCGCCGCTTCGCCGGCTGGACGCTCGTCGCCGTCGCGGTGATCCTCGGGATCCCCGTCGCGGCCGTCTCGTTCTTCCTGGCCGCCGGGCTCGGCGCGCCCATCCCGCTCGCCACGGCGGGCGGGATGGCCGCAACCGTGGCCCTGTGCGGGGCCCTGAACGCCCTCGGCGCGCGGCTCGCGCTGCGCCGCCGCCGCGGCCTCGCCGCGGGGGTCGCCACGGGCTGCGTCGCGCTCGCCGTGACGGTCGCCTCCGTCCTGACGGTCTTCCGGCCGCTCGACTACAAGCCCGTGCCGCTGCCTCCGCAGGCGACCCGCTACTGGCAGTTGCCGACAGGCTCGCGCATCGCGTACACCTACACGCCCGGTACCGGACGGCGCGCGCCGTTCCCCGTCGTCCGCCTGCACGGCGGGCCGGGCACGCCCGGCGCCGGTCCGGACGACCTGGACCGCGAGCTGGCCGCGCGCGGCTTCGACGTCTACACCTACGACCAGCTCGGCTCGGGCCGGTCGCAGCGCCTGTCCGACCCCGCCGGCTACACGGTCGCCCGGCAGCTCGCGGACCTGGAGGCCATCCGGCGGCGCGTCAACGCGGCGCGCCTCATCCTCGTCGGCAGCTCGTGGGGGCGACCCTCGCCGCGCACTACATGGCCGCGCATCCGGGCAAGGTGGAGAAGGCCGTGTTCACCTCCCCCGGCGCGCTCTGGGCCCCCGAATGGGAGAAGAAGGGCGAGGGTGACATCTGGGACCGGCTCACGCCCCGGCAGCGCAAGCGCATGGACGAGCTGGAGGCGAGCCCCCGCCTGATCGCCTGGTCCCTGCTCATGGGCGTCCGGCCCCGCGCCGCGCACGCGCTGGTCCCGGACCGCGAGATCGACCCGCTGTTCGACGAGCTCCTGGCGACGGTCGGCTCGGCCGCCACCTGCCACCCCGAGCGCCCCCTGCACGAGGCGTCCTCGCGCGGCGGCTTCTACTCCAACCAGCAGACCTCCGACGACGCCCTCAAGACCCGCGATCCGCGTCCCGCGCTGCGCGCCTCCCGCACGCCCGCGCTCGTCCTGCGCGGCCAGTGCGACTACAAGCGGCCGGAGATCGCGCGCGAGTACGACGAGACCCTGCCGAACGCCACGTTCGTGCAGTTCCCGAACGCCGGGCACGTGATCGAGGCCGAGCAGCCGGCCCTGTTCCGCGGCACCGTCACGGCCTTCCTCACCGGCCGCCCCCTCCCCCGCGTCCGGTGACCTCCCCCGGCCGCGGCGCGTTCCGCCGCGTCGCGGCCCGTCCCGCCGCGCCCGTCCGTCCCGCCGTGCCCGTCCCTTCCGGTCGTCGAGCGCGAGTCGAGGGGGCGGTGCGAAGGTGCCGGAGTCGGACGGAGACGGATCGGTGTTCGAGGGCGGCGGGACGGGTCGGGTAAGGTCGGGAACGCCGGTCGAGAGGCGTTGCAACGGGCCGCGGGCCCGCCACGCTCGGCCGGACGTCGATCACCAAGGGCGCCTCCCACACACGGGAGGTGGCGGGTGAACACGTCGGCGCAAGCACTGCGCGAGGTCCTCGACCAGCGCATCGCGGTACTGGACGGCGCCTGGGGCACGGTGTTGCAGGGCGCGTCGCTGACCCCCGAGGACTACCGGGGCGAACGGTTCGGCGGGCATCCGTCGGACGTGACGGGCGACCCCGACCTGCTCAACCTGACCCGTCCGGACCTGATCCTGGACGTGCACCGGCGCTACCTCGCCGCCGGGGCCGACATCACCACCACCAACACGTTCACCGCGACGTCCATCGGCCAGGCCGACTACGGCCTGGAGCCGTACGTGCGGGAGATGAACCTGGAGGGCGCGCGGCTCGCGCGGCAGGCGGCCGACGAGGCCGGGGGCGCGTTCGTGGCCGGTTCGGTGGGGCCGCTGAACGTCACGCTGTCGCTGTCGCCGCGGGTGGAGGACCCCGCGTTCAGGGCCGTGACGTTCGACCGGGTCAAGGCCGCCTACGCCGAGCAGATCGCGGCGCTCGCCGAGGGCGGCGTCGATCTGCTGCTGATCGAGACGATCTTCGACACGCTGAACGCGAAGGCCGCGTGCGCCGCCGCCCGCGAGGTCGCCCCCGACCTGCCGCTGTGGATCTCGGTGACCATCGTGGACCTGAGCGGCCGGACGCTGTCCGGGCAGACCGTCGAGGCGTTCTGGACGTCGGTCGCGCACGCCGAGCCGCTGGTGGTCGGGGTGAACTGCTCGCTCGGCGCCGCCGAGATCCGCCCGCACCTGGCGGAGCTGGCCGGGATCGCCGGGGCCTACACCGCGTGCCACCCGAACGCCGGGCTGCCCAACGCGTTCGGCGGGTACGACCAGACGCCGGAGGAGACCGGCGCGCTGATCGGCGGCATCGCCGCCGAGGGGCTGGCCAACATCGTCGGCGGCTGCTGCGGCACCACCCCCGAGCACACCGAGCGGATCGCCGCCGCCGTGCGGGGCGCGGCCCCGCGCCGCAGGCCCGAGCGCGCCCCGCGCGCCCGGTTCAGCGGCCTGGAGCCGTTCGAGATCGGGCCCGACACCGGGTTCGTGATGGTCGGCGAGCGCACCAACGTGACGGGCTCGGCCCGGTTCCGCAAGCTGATCGAGGCCGACGACCACCAGGCGGCGGTGGACGTGGCGATGGAGCAGGTGCGCGGCGGCGCCAACCTGCTCGACGTCAACATGGACGCCGACCTGCTCGACGGCGCGCAGGCGATGACCACCTTCCTGAACCTGCTCGCGACCGAGCCCGAGGCCGCCCGCGTGCCCGTCATGGTCGACTCGTCCAAGTGGGACGTGCTGGAGGCCGGGCTGAAGGTCGTCCAGGGCAAGGGCGTCGTCAACTCGATCAGCCTCAAGGAGGGCGAGGACGCCTTCCTGGAGCAGGCCCGGCGGATCAGGTCGTACGGCGCCGGGGTCGTGGTCATGGCGTTCGACGAGGACGGCCAGGCCGACACGGCCGACCGCAAGGTGGAGATCTGCGGCCGCGCCTACGACCTGCTGACCGGGCGCGCGGGGTTCCCCGCCGAGGACATCGTGTTCGACCCGAACGTGCTGGCCGTGGCGACCGGCATCCCCGAGCACGACGGGTACGCGAAGGCGTTCCTGGAGGCGCTGCCGCGCATCAAGGAGCGCTGCCCGGGGCGCGGACGAGCGGCGGGATCTCCAACCTGTCGTTCTCGTTCCGGGGGAACGACGCGGTGCGGGAGGCGATGCACTCGGCGTTCCTGTTCCACGCCGTGCGCGCCGGGCTGGACATGGGCATCGTCAACGCCGGCCAGCTCGCGGTGTACGAGGACATCCCCGCCGACCTGCTCGAACTGGTCGAGGACGTGCTGTTCGCCCGCCGGGAGGACGCCACCGACCGGCTGGTCGCGTTCGCGCGGACGGTGGACGGCGCCGGGACGCGCCGCACCGTCGACCTGTCCTGGCGCGAGGCGCCGGTGGAGGAGCGGCTCTCGCACGCGCTCGTGCACGGCATCGTCGACTTCATCGAGGCCGACACCGAGGAGGCCCGCCTCGCGGCGGCGCGGCCGCTGGAGGTGATCGAGGGTCCGCTGATGGACGGCATGAAGATCGTCGGCGACCTGTTCGGCGCGGGCAAGATGTTCCTGCCGCAGGTGGTCAAGAGCGCCCGGGTGATGAAGCGCTCGGTCGCCTACCTGGAGCCGTTCATCGAGGCCGGGAAGGAGGCCGACGACGTCCGCCGCGGCAACGGCAAGGTGGTGCTGGCGACCGTCAAGGGCGACGTGCACGACATCGGCAAGAACATCGTCGGCGTCGTCCTCGGCTGCAACAACTACGAGGTGATCGACCTCGGCGTGATGGTCCCCGCCGCGAAGGTCCTCGACACCGCCGCCGCCGAGGGCGCCGACGCGGTCGGCCTGTCCGGGCTGATCACGCCGTCGCTGGACGAGATGGTCACCGTCGCCGCCGAGATGGACCGCCGCGGCCTGCGCCTGCCGCTGCTGATCGGCGGCGCCACCACCTCGCGCCAGCACACGGCCGTGCGGATCGCGCCCGCCTACGACGGGACCACGGTGCACGTCCTGGACGCCTCGCGGGTCGTCGGCGTCGTGTCCGACCTGCTCGACCCCGGCCGCGCCCGGGACCTGGACGCCGCCAACCGGACCGAGCAGCAGCGGCTCCGCGAGCAGCACGAGACCAGGCGGCGGCGCCCCTGCTGGCGCTGGAGCGGGCACGCGCCAACGCCGAGCGGGTGCCGTTCGGCGACCTGCCGGTCCCGGCGTTCACCGGCCTGCGCACGGTGGAGCCGTCGCTGTCCGAGCTGCGCGCCATGATCGACTGGCAGTTCTTCTTCCTCGCCTGGGAGCTGAAGGGCAAGTACCCCGCGATCCTCGACATGCCGGAGGCGCGCGAGCTGTTCGACGAGGGCAACGCCCTGCTGGACGACATCGTGAAGGGCGAGCTGCTGCGCCCGCGCGGCGTGTACGGGTTCTGGCCCGCGCACTCCGAGGGGGACGACATCGTCGTCGAGCCGCCCGGCGGCGGCCCCGTGCGGATGCCGATGCTGCGGCAGCAGACCGCCAAGCCCGAGGGCCGCCCGAACCGCTGCCTGGCCGACTACGTCGCGCCCGCCGGCGACCACGTCGGCGGCTTCGCGGTCTCCGTCCACGGCGCCGACACCCTGGCGGAGGGCTTCCAGGCCGACTACGACGACTACCGGGCCATCATGGTCAAGGCGCTGGCGGACCGGCTCGCGGAGGCGTTCGCCGAGTACGCCCACCTGAAGGCCCGCCGCGACTGGTACGAGCCCGACGCCGACCCGTCCCTGGAGGACCTGCACGCCGAGCGCTTCCGCGGCATCAGGCCCGCGTTCGGCTACCCGGCCAGCCCGGACCACAGCCTGAAGCGCGACCTGTTCGGCCTGCTGGACGCGCCGAGCCTCGGCATGGAGCTGACCGAGTCGTTCGCGATGACCCCGGCCGCGAGCGTCAGCGGGCTGCTGTTCGCCCACCCCGGTTCGCGGTACTTCACGGTGGGCCGCATCGGCGAGGACCAGGCCCTCGACTACGCCGGCCGCCGGGGCATGGACCTCGCCGAGGTCGAGCCCTGGCTGCGTCCCAACCTCACCTGATCCGCCCGTACGCCCGCGCCGCGCCCCGTTCGTACGGCGCGCGGCGCGGGCGTACGGCGGTGCGGGTCAGCGCAGGAAGGGGAAGCGGCGCACGACGGCGGTCCGCGACCAGGGGCGGGCGAGCCCCCAGGTCTCCCCCGCGTCGCTGAGCGCGAGCGAGATCAGGACGCCGGCGTAGATCCAGTGCTCGTCCATGAACGGGTTGGCCTCCGGCCAGAGGGACGCCGCCCAGAGCATCGCGATCAGCAGCGTCCCCCCGACGGCGGCGGCCCGCAGGCCGATCCCGAGGACCAGCGCGACGCCGAGCCCGATCAGCCCGAACATGTAGAGCGCGTCGACCCAGAGGGCGCCCGCCATGGCGTGGAACATGCCCTGGAACGGGCCGTCCACGCTGCTGAGGAAGCCTTTGGACGGGGAGGTGCCGTCCACCCAGCCCTCGGGGGCCGACTTCCCGAATCCGAGCAGCTTGTCGATGAAGGCCCAGAGGAAGATCCAGCCGAGGAAGATCCGGGTGGCCGCCCACGCGTAGCGGGCGGTGGGGGCGGCGGTGCGGTGCGCGGGGGGCCTGAGCGGGGTTTCGAGCGGCATCTGACGGCTCCTGGGGGCGGGGGCGAGAGCCTTTCGGAAAGTTAAGTTTCCTATTAATTTCCCGTTCTGACCAGAGCCGTGACCGATGTCGTGCGCACCGTCGCGCGTTCTCGGGCGGGACGGCCCCGCCGGCCGCCCGGGAACGCGACGGCCGGGGCGCGGGGCCCCGGCCGTCGGCGCCGGTCAGAGGCGCTGGCCCGGACGGTCCACGACGCCGGCCTTCAGGCGGGCCGACATGCTCTCGACCACGCCCTTCTTGAACGTCCCGCCATTGGGGAAGGTGTGGTCCTTGACGACGGTCGTGCGGTGGCCGCGGTAGGTGTACTTCACCGGGTCCAGGAGGATCTCCTCCTTGAAGGCCCCCTCCATGACGAGCGAGAGGCCGAGCGCGGGCCGCCCGAGCGCGTCCACCGCCTTGCGGTCGAGCCGGACGCCCGGGATCTTCGCCATCGCGCCGTAGACCGACGCCTCCTGCGCGGGCGGCAGCACCCCGTTGTTGCTCAGCAGGGAGGACAGCAGCTTGAACGCGGCCTCCCCCTTGGGGAAGGGCGCCGGCTCCTTGCGGGCCCACGCCAGCAGCGCGCCCGGGTCGCGCGGCAGGGCGGCGACGCCGGCGTAGTCGGTGGGCGGCATGCCGCCGCCGGACGGCGAGTTCATCAGCCTGCCCTTCTCCATGAACGCCATCCGCTTGCCGTCGGCCCTGGTCCAGATCCGTTCGACGGTCTTCTTCAACGGCTCGTCGGGCTTCCGCACCTGGCCCTTGGCGGGCAGGTCCGCCCGCCGGTAGCTGGTCTCGACGCAGATCCACTGGTCGGGGCGGGGCGCGGTGAACGGGCGGGACCGCGCGGCGGACGCGGCGCCCGCCAGCACGACCTGGGCGTCGGCCGCCGGGGCGCCGGGGAGGCCCGGCACGCCGGAGCGCGGCCGGCCCGAGCCGTCCGTCCCGCCGAGGTTCTGGACCACGGTGACCCCTCCCGCGACGGCGACGGCGAGGCCCCCGACCGCGACGAGCCGCACGGCCGTGCGGCGGGGCGCGAACCGGCGCCGTCCCGCCGGAGCACCGGGCGCGGACGCGGTGACGCGGGCGAACGCGGCGCGGCCGGTCGCGTCCCGTCCCGAACCGGCCACGTCGTCGCGGGCGACCGGGTTCGCCGGCGCGAGCAGCCGGCGGACTTCCTGGACGTCGTCGTTCATGACTGCGAGCTCCTCTGGAGGGTCATCGGGTGGAGGCGCTGGTCGTCGGTGTCGAGTTCGGCGAGGACGGCCGCGAGGCGCCGCCGGGCGCGGTGCAGCCGCACCGAGAACGTCTTCGCCGAGCATCCGGCCACGACCGCGGCGTCCTTGGCGTCGAGCTCCTCCCAGCCGACGAGCTGGAGGGCCTCGCGGTCGCGGGCGGAGAGCCGCCGGAGGGCCGCGCCGATCCGGCCGCCCTCCGCGAGCCCCGCCGCCACGTCCGCCGCGGGCTCGTGCGTGCCGCGGTCGTCCCGCAGCCGGCCCCAGAGCAGGCGGCGCCGGCGGTGGCCGCGCGCCTCGTTCGCCAGGGTGTTGCGGGCCACGTGCAGCAACCACGGGAACGGGCGGTCGGCCGGGAGGTCGTCCCGGCGCCGCCAGGCGACCAGGAACGTCTCCGCGGCGACGTCCCGCGCCGTCTCGTGGTCGACCCGCCGTGCCGCGTAGGCGAGGACGTCGTCGTAGTGCGCGTCCCACAGCTCGGCGAACCTACTGTCCGCATCTGGCACGGTGCCTCCAATCCTGTTGTCGTGTCACCTCCAGATGTCCGGCAACTCCGCGATCACTACACCGCGGTCGGAAACGGTCGCCCGCCGGGTCCCGCGCGTCCGGTCGCCATCGAAGCCGGGCGGCGTCCGCCCCGGAGACCGTCCTTCCGCTGCGGTTCTGAGAAATCTTGCCAAAACTCCGTAATCCCGCTGTGGTTCCGACGTCTCTGGAACACGTCGTTCCAGCGAAGGAGATCTCATTGTCTGACCGCAGTCAGGTGGTCCGCCTTCCCGTGCGCCGGATCGAGCTCGGCTTCTCGTTCGAGGACGCGGCCCGGATCGCCAGCGACCTTCGCGGGCATGTGCCCGGCATCGCGGACGAGGCGGTGCGCCGCATCGAGAGGCAACTGCCGGAGTACGCCCGGCCGCAGGACCACCGGTACTCCAAGGCGCTCGGCCTGGGCGTCGCGTACGCCATCGGCCACTTCCTGGACCTGATGGCCGACCCCGACGCGAACTCCGGCGAGATCCTGGAGTTCTGGCGGCGGGTCGGCGCGGGCGAGGCCGGCGAGGGCCGGACGCTGGACGCCTGGCAGGCCGCGACCCGGATCGGGGCCGGGGTGGCGGTCGAGCGGCTCACCGAGCGCGCCGAACGGCTCGGCCACCGGGCGAGCGCGGCCACCATCGCGGGCATCACCAACGCGGTCTTCGGCTACCTCAACCAGCTCGCCGTGGCCGTCGCCGAGGGGCACGCCGAGGCCGAGGCGCGCGCGGCGGGCACCCGCGAGGACCGCAGGCGGCGCCTGGTCGACCTGCTGCTCGGCGGCCCCGACGTCAAGGACCTGCGGGGCCTGGCGCACGAGGCGGACTGGCCGCTGCCCCGCAGCGTCGCCGCCGTCGCCCTCCAGGAGCGCGGGTCCGACGCCCGGCACCCCGCGCTGCTGCCCGACGTCCTGCCCGGCCTGCACCTCCCCGAGCCCTGCCTGATCGTCCCGACCCGACGGTCCCGGCCGCGGCCGGATGCTCGAACGGCAGCTCCGCGGCTGGACGGCCTCGATCGGCCCGACGGTGGGCGTCACCGAGGTGGCCAAGTCGCTGCGCTGGGCCCGGCACGCGCTGGAGCTGGCCGGCCAGGGGCTGATCGACGGCGCCAAGCCCATCGCCGCCGAGATGCACATGCCGATCATCGTGATGATGCAGGAGCGCGAGCTGGTCGAGCGCGCGATCGAGCGCAGGCTCGGGCCGCTGCTCGGCGTCCGCCCGGCGCAGCGCCACCGGCTCGCCGCGACGCTGCTGACCTGCCTGGAGTGCGGGTTCAACGCCACCGAGGTCGCCGGGCGGCTCCACGTGCACGCGCAGACCGTCCGCTACCGCATCCGGCAGTTGGAGAACCTGTTCGGCGACACCATCCACGCCTCCGCCGGGCGCCTGGAGCTGCACATGGTGCTCCAGGCGTGGCTCACCCTCAACGCCGAGCCCATCGCCGGCGACCAGCTCAGCTACGGGTGACCCCGGACCGTTCCGCGGCGGACGGGCGCGCGCTGGCCGGGTCCCCGGCCGGGCGCCGGGCGGGCCGGGGCGTCACTTCTTGGACTGCTCGACGGCCCAGCCCTGGGCGGCCATCCCGGAGAACGACGACGACTTCAGCGTCACCGGTTGCAGGCCCGAGTAGCTGGCCTGGAGGTACCAGCCGGCGCCGTTCGACAGGCGGTAGACGGCGGGGGCGAAACGCACGAGATTCCAGACCTGGTGCGCGCCGCCGCACGGGGCCGTGGTCACGGCGTACTCGGTGCTGCCCTCCCAGGGGACGGACGCGGACGGCTTCCCGCGGGCCAGGCACTTGCCGTTGGACGCGCTCGTCAGGGTGAAACCGCCGCCGGCGTTCTTGCGCTTCCACGCGGTGGCCGGGTCGGTGCAGGAGCGCTGCCGGACCGACGCGCCGACGGGCGCCAGGCAGGAGAACAGGGTCGTGTTGCGCACGCGGTAGCCGCCGCCGGACGCCGCCGCCGCGCCGCCCTTCCGCTTTTTCGCGGGCTTGATGCCCTTCGGCCCCGCGGGCCGTTCGCCGTCGCTGCGCGCCGACTCCTGCCGCTTCGACGCCGACGGGGCGGGCGTGGGCGCGGGAGCGGGCGGGACGGCGGCCGAGGCGGGCGGCGCCCCGGCGTCCGGCGATCCCGCCGTCCCGCCTCCGCCGCCGAACGTCATGAACAGGACGACCACGACCACCGCGGCGGTCCCGGCCACCCCGGCGTGCACGGCCCACCCGGGCGCGGACGCCGCGCCATGCGACAGGGCGTCCAGCGAGACCGTGGGCGCGCCGAGCACCACGGCGCCGACCGGGAGGCAGCGCCGCAGCCGCCCGTTCAGATCGGCCATCTCCTGCGCCGCGAGCCGGCAGCGCTCGCAGGAGTCGAGGTGCTCGCGCAGCGCCCGGCTGCGGCGCCGGCCCGGGCGGCGCAGGCTCGCGGCGAGCTGCGCGGTGAACTCGGCGCAGTCGGGATGGCCCTCGCAGCTCGCGACCAGGAACGCCTGCCGCAGCCCCTCGCGCGCCCGGAACGAGAGCTGAGCCACCGCGCCGGACGTCATGCCGAGCAGCTCGGCGACCTCCTGGGCCGGCTCGTCCTCGACGACCGTGTGCCAGAGGACGGTCTGCCACCGCTCCGGCAGCGACCGGAAGGCGCGGACGGCCGCGTCGAGCTCGTCCACGTCGGGAGGGTCGTCGGTGCTCGCGTCGGCCCACGCGGCGACCTCGTCGGTCACGACGGTGCGCCGCCCCGCGCGGGCCCAGTCGACGGCCGCGTTGCGCACCACCGTGTAGAGGTACGGGCGGCAGCCCTCCTGCGGGCCCTTGCCCTGGCGCAGCGCGGCGAACGTGCGGACGAACGCCTCGCTCGTCAAGTCCTCGGCCGTGTGCTGGTCGCGGACGAGCCCGCGCGCGTACCCCAGCACCGCCGTGTGATGCCGCCGGTACAGCTCGCCCGACGCCCGCTCGTCGCCCGTGCCGACCGCCGCCGCCAGGTCGGCGTCCGACTCCGTCCCCGCGCCCGTGACCACCACGCCATCCAACCCAACGCTCATCGGTCATCACAACCCTCATCCGCAACGATCCGCCGCCTCGCGGACGCGCCCGGACCCGAGGGACCACCTACTGAGTAGACGCGCGGGGGCCGGGTGCATTACGCGGTTTCGCGAACGAGATTCGGCGGCGCCCCGGAGGAGAGCCCGACCGGGGCGCGGCGGGACGCGGCGGGGGCGCGGCGGGGGGCGCGGCGGGGGCGCCGGAGCAAACCGTTACGCCCTGGGCCAGGATCGGACAAAAGTTACTTATGGGTAAGTAGTGACTTGCCCGACCACCATGTAGAACATGTTCTCACTCGACAGAGAGTGAGGTAAGTCACATGGGTGACTCCACCAAGCAAGGCTTGGGCTCCAGCGGCCTATCGCGGCGCGGATTCATTGCTGGAACGAGTTCTATCCTCGGGGTCGCGGCGCTCGGCGGGCGCGCCGGCGCCGCGGTCCGCACGGCCGTCCCCGCCACCGCCCCGATCGGCGACGGCGCCCGCGTCCCCGCGCTGGTGATCGGCACCGGGTACGGCGGCTCGGTCGCCGCGCTGCGCCTCGCGCAGGCGGGCGTCAACGTGCACATGGTCGAGATGGGCATGGCCTGGGACACCCCCGGCCCGGACGGCAAGATCTTCGCCAACACCACCAACCCGGACGCCCGGTCGTACTGGCTCCGCACCAAGACCAAGCAGCCCCTCAGCAACTTCCTCGGCTTCCCGATCGACCGGAGCATCCCCCGCCACACCGGCATCCTCGACGCCGAGGAGTTCAGCGGCATCACCGTCTACCAGGGCCGCGGCGTCGGCGGCGGGTCGCTGGTCAACGGCGGCATGGCGGTCACCCCGAAGCGGGAGAACTTCGCCGCCATCCTCCCCTCGGTGAACGCCGACGAGATGTACGGCACGTACTACCCGCGCGCCAACGCCGCCCTCGGCGTCGCCACCATCGACCCGGCCTGGTTCGACACCGCCGACTGCTACCAGTACGCCCGGGTCGGCCGCAAGCACGCGCAGCGCTCGGGCTTCCCGTTCGTGTTCGTGCCGACCGTGTACGACTGGGACTACATGAAGCGGGAGGCGGCGGGAACGGTGCCGAAGTCGGCCCTGGCCGGCGAGATCCTCTACGGCAACAACCACGGCAAGAAGTCGCTCCAGAAGACCTACCTCGCCCAGATCCGGGCGACCGGCAAGGTCACCATCTCGCCGCTGCACCGGGTCACCTCGGTGTCCCCGGCCGCCGGCGGCGGCTACACGGTCGCGATCGACCAGCTCGACACCTCCGGCGCGACGACGGCCACCAAGACCGTGACCGCCGACCGGGTGTTCTTCGCGGCGGGCAGCGTCGGCACCAGCAAGCTGCTGGTCAAGCTGAAGGCCACCGGCGCGCTGCCCGGCCTGAACGGCGAGATCGGCAAGGGCTGGGGCGACAACGGCAACGTCATGTGCGGCCGCGCCAACCACCTGTGGGACCCGACGGGCAGCCTCCAGGCGTCCATCCCGACGGGCGGCATCGACAACTGGGCGGCGGGCGGCGCGTTCGCCGAGGTCGCGCCGCTGCCGACCGGGATCGAGACGTACGCCTCGTTCTACCTGTCGATCACCAAGAACCCGCACCGGGCCGAGTTCTCCTGGAACGCCGCGGCGGGCCGGGCCGACCTGAACTGGCAGGCGTCCTGGAAGCAGCCGTCCATCGACATGGCCAAGACCATCTTCGACAAGATCAACAAGAAGGAGGGCACGATCTACCGGACCGACCTGTTCGGGACCTACAAGATCTGGGGCGACCACCTCACCTACCACCCGCTCGGCGGCGCGGTGCTGAACAAGGCCACCGACAACTACGGCCGCCTGCACGGCCACCCGGGGCTGTACGTCATCGACGGCGCGCTGATCCCCGGCAACACCAGCGTCAACCCGTTCGTCTCCATCACGGCGCTCGCCGAACGGAACATCGAGAAGATCATCGCCACCGACCTGTGACGATGGCCTGATGTGGAAGCCGGCCACGGGCGCGTGTGGCCGGCCGGTCCGCGGAACGCCCCGCCCCGCCCCGGACCGCCGCGGAACGCCGCGCGGAACGCCCCGGACCGCGCCGAACGCCCGGCTCCCCGGACGCCCCGCTCCCCGGACGCCCCGCTCCCCGACGCCCGAACGCTCCCGACGACGCCCGGCGGCCCTGCCGCCTCAGGGGCGGGGGAGCATGCACATGGTGTCGAGGCCGAGCACGTGGTTGAGCCGGCCGAACGCCAGCCACGAGCCGATGCTCATGCTCAGCTCCACGATCTCCAGCTGGCTGTAGCGCGCCGACATCCGGTCCCAGAACTCCTCGTCCAGCCCGTGGTGGTCCAGCGCGTACCGTTCGGCGTACTCGGCGGCGAGCCTGGTCCGGTCGTCGAACGCCTCGGTCGTCCGCCACTCGGCCACCGCGTCGGCGAACCCCTCCTCGACCTTCTCGCCGTCCCGCTCGGTCCGCCAGTCGAGGCAGAAGACGCACCCGTTGATCTGCGCGATCCGCAGCCGCGCGGCCTCGAACTCGCGGAGCCCGAGGGTGGTGTGCGCGTAGACCGCCAGCGAGAAGTTCGCGGCGGCGGGCCCGATCCCGGGGACCATCTCCCCCCACACGTACTCGATCGCGTCCTTGCCCTCGGGGATGTCGATGTTCATGGTCGTCTCCTTCCGAGCCGGCCGGCCGCGGGGCGCAGCGGGACGTCGAGCGCGTCGTAGAGCCCCGGTTCGGCGTCCACGAGCCAGTCGATGGCGCTCACCAGCCGGCCGACCGCGGTGGCGTTGCCGCCCGCGGCCCGGTTGCCGGTCTCGTCGGTGGCCTCGACCGTGACCTCGATGCGCGGCACGCCCTCGATGACCACCCGGTGCGCGCCGTCGCCGCCGCCGGGCGGCACCGGCCAGTCCGGCGCGCACGACGCGTGGATGCGGGTGACGTGCTCGATGACGATGCGCGGCTCGCCGTCCACGACGCCCTGCACCTCGAAGCGCACCGCGCCCTGCGTGCCCGCCTCGAACTCCCCCATCGACGGGGTGGTCACCGCGGCGTCCAGGGGGCGGCGGTCGACGGTCTCGCGGACCTCGTCCAGCTCGACGCCGAGGGCCCGCGCCATCAGCCGCACCTGGCCGCCCCACACCATGCTCGGGACGGTCGGCGCGAGCATCGGCGGCTCGTAGTCCATCGGCTGGCCCATGCCGACCAGGTACCGGACCGAGTCCGGCTGGTCGTAGGTCGAGTAGTCGAAGATCTCCTGGCAGCGGACCACGTCCACGGTGGTGCCGAGCCCGCTGACCAGCAGCGGCAGCACGTCGTTGCCCCAGCCCGGGTCCACGCCGGACACGAACAGCGAGCCGCCGCCCTCCTTCACGGCGGCGAGGACCGGGTCCCGCGTCTCGGGCGGGGCGCCGCGCTGGTCGTAGAGCGCGTACAGCGCGGGGGTGACGACGACCGCGCCCGCGCGGACCGCCCTGACGATGTCGGCGAGCGCGTCGTCCGGGCGGACGTCGCCGGACGCCGCGTACACCACCGCGCCCGGCCGGGCGCCCAGCACCGCGTCCGCGTCGCGGGTCGCCGCGACGCCGAGGTCGCGGCCGAGCCCGGCGAGGTCGCCCGCGTCGCGGCCCGCCTTGCCCGGGTCGTGGACGATCACGGCCGCGAGTTCCAGCGCCGGGTGGGCGTCGACGGCGCGGATGGCCAGCCGGCCGACGTTGCCGGTGCCCCAGACAGCCGTGGAGATCATGCGCCGGAGAGTAACAAGCGCTTGGTCAGAGGTACAGCCTCGCGCCGCGCGCCGGGCGGCCACTTCCGGACGTTGTACGGCGCGGGCATAGTCTCTGACCCATCCGTTCGACGATTTGCCTGGAGAGGTGGCGGGATGAACCCCTTCCGCGCGGCCGTGGAGGCCGGCGACATGGACGCGGTCGTGGCCCTGCTCGCTGAGAACGTCGTGTTCACGAGCCCGGTCGCGTTCAAGCCGTACCCCGGCAAGCCGATCACCGCGGCGATCCTGCGGGGCGTGTTCCGGGTCTTCACCGACTTCCGCTACGTCCGCGAGATCGGCGACCCGGCGGGGAGCGACCACGCGCTGGTGTTCAAGGCCAAGGTCGGCGACCGGGAGATCGAGGGCTGCGACTTCCTGCACTTCGACGGCGACGGCAGGATCGACGAACTCACGGTGATGGTCCGGCCGCTGTCGGCGGCCCAGGCCCTCGCGGAGGCCATGGGCGCCCAGTTCGACCGGATCGAGCGCGAGGCGCTCGCCGCGGACCGCTGACCTGGGGCGGAGCCGCGCCATTCCCGCGTGCGGCGCTCGCGGCTCCGCGCGCGTTCCCGACGTGGCCGCGAACGGCTTTCGCGGGAGCGATTGGAGCACGTCCTCGCGGGTAAATCGGTTGCCGACAGTGGGCCCATTGCGGTGACGCGGAACTGCATCGTCGGTCCATTGCGGGCGATCGCTCCGGCCCCTGGTGTTGCCCGAGTCCGTTCGACTGACGGCTCAGGTGAGGACGTGATGGTTCCCAGGCGGCTCAGGCCGATGCCCGGCCCGGCGGACGTGTCGGGGGCGGCCGTCCCCGGCTCGGACGGCGCGCGTTCCGACTCCGCGGAACGGAGCGGGCGTGAGAATTCCGAAGAACGGTCCGAACGGTGGCGCCTGAATGCCGACGAGGCGCAACTCGAAGTGCTCACGGCCGCCGCGGCCTTGAACGGGAAAAGCGTCTCGGCCTATGTCATGCAAGTGGCGCTCGCCCGCGCCCGGCAGGACCTCGCGACGGCGGGGACGACGGAAACGGCGGAGAACGAGCCGCTCGGCGTTCGTTCGCCCGGCGCTACGGCGGATGTCGCCGTTCCGGACGATGCCAAGGCGACCGGCCACACGTGGGCCGGGGACGCCGCGGACGACACCCGGACGGCCGGGGCGGGCCCGAACGCCGCGGGAGCCGCGGTGACCCGTTCCCACGTGTGCGGCGCCGGCGGCGTCGCGGTCGCGGGCGGCGCCGGCGGGCCGGCCGAGCCGGTGACGGCGCTGGTGGAGGCCGCGTCCTCCGGGGCGCGGCGAGCGGCCGCCGTGCCGGAGGACGAGCCGTTGGAGGCGGCCTCACGGGCGGCGGCGCTGGAGGCCCGGCTGGCACGGACGGCGGCCGGGCACGCGGCGGACCTGGTGCGCAGGGACCTGATGCACGCCGACGCGGCGGCTCGGGCGCGGGTCGTCGTGCACGAGCTCTGGCGCGCGTGGGGCTGGGGGCGCTGGCCGACGAGGGGATGCTGATGGCCAGCGAACTGGTCACCAACGCCTTCGTGCACGGCGGGGGCGACACGGTGACGTTGAGCCTGGGCATGGCGCGGGACCGCGGCGAGGTGGTGTGCGGCGTCGGGGATTCGAGCCCGGCCCCGCCCCGCAGCGGCCGCGCGGCCGACGACGAGGAAGGCGGCCGGGGCCTGGCGCTGGTCGCGGCGATGGCCTCGTCCTGCGGGTGGTACCGGGTCGAGGGCGGGAAGGTGGTGTGGTTCTCGCAGCGGGCGTCGGATGGCCCCGGTCCGGCGCGGCCCGCCCGTTTCCCCGCGGGGAGCTGCCTGCCGCATCCGGTGCTCGCCGGAGGAGCGCGGGAAGCGCCCTAGGGCCTACGGCCCGGCGGCGGAGTGCGCAGGGCATACGGTTGGGGCGTGGAGCGTCGACAGCGTGCCTGGCGGTACGCGATCGAGCGGGCGGCCGAGACCGGCGAGTGGCCGGTGACGGTGGCGCGGGCGTGCGCGGTGGCCGTCCCGGTGCTCGGCGTCGACGGCTTCGGGGTGACCCTGGTCGTCGGTCCGCGCCTGCGGGAGATGGCGGGCACGTCGGGACCGGTCGGGACGTTGGTCGAGGAGTCGCAGCTCACGGTCGGCGAGGGCCCGTGCACCGACGCCTACACCACGCTCGAACCGGTCCAGGTGCCGGACGTGGAGGCCGCGCGCGACCGCTGGCCCGGCTGGGTGCCGATGGTCGCGGGGCGCGACGTCGGCGCCGTGTTCGCGTTCCCGTTGCAGGTGGCGGGCGTACGGATCGGCGTCGTCGACTTCTACCGCGCCACGCCGGAACCGCTGGGCGAGGACCGGTTCGCGGAGGCCGTCGCGTTCGCCGACGTCGCCGCCGGAGTGGCGTTCCGAGGCCACCCGGCGCCCGGGACGCTGACCGGACTGGACGGCACCGAACCGCCCCACGGGTTCCCGCGGGTGGTCCACCAGGCGTGCGGCATGCTGGCGGCGATACTGGAGGTCGGGGTCGACGAGGCGTGCGCCCGCCTGCGCGCCTACGCCTACCTGCACGAACAGCCCCTCACCGACCTCGCCGGCCAGGTGGTGAGCCGCACCTTCCCCCTCAAGACGGCGAGCAGCCCGGCCCCACCTCTGACCCCTGCCCCGCCCACCCCACCAGCCCGCGCAGCAAAACACCTGGCAAGGACCGGAGCCAAACGAACGACGCGGCACGAACGACGCGAGCGACGCGGGCGGTGCGGGCGGAGCGAATGGCGCAGGCGGCGCGGACGGGCGGCGCGGACGACGCGAGCGATGCGGGCGGCGCGGGATGGCGCAGGCGGCGAGGAGTGGCGCGGCGCAAGCGGAGGGGGCGGCGCGGACGGCGCGAGCGATGCGGGGCGCGGGATGGCGCGGACGGTGCGGAGTGACGCGGCGCAGGCTGCGCGGCCGGCGCGGTGCGGTGCGAGTGATGCGGAACGGCGCGGCGCGGGCGGCGCGGAGCAGCGCGGAGCAGCGCGGCGCGGTGCGGCGCGGTGCGGCGCGGTGCGGCGCGGTGCGGCGCGGTGCGGCGCGGTGCGGCGCGGTGCGGCGCGGTGCGGAACGGCGCGGCGGGGGGATGGACGTGTGGCCGGGCGGGGGGATGGACGTGTGGTGCAGGCGGGGCGGGCTGCGCGGCGCGAAAGAGCGAACGATGCGAGGTCGGCGTGGACGGCACGGCACGGCGCGGCGCGGGGTGGGGCTGACGGGGTGGGGTGGGTGCTGTCGCTCGGGTCAGCGGTCGGCGTGGTCTGGGGGGTCGATCAGGTCGCCGGGGTCGAGGGTGCGGGTCACGATGCCGTGGGCGATGTCGGTGAGGCGGCCGTTGTGGCTGCGGGCGTAGTCGCGTAGCGCGGTGAAGGCGCGCTCCATCGACCACACGTGCCGTTCGGCGAGCACGCCCTTGGCCTGCTCGATGATGATGCGGCTGGTGAGGGCGGTCTGGAGCTGCTCGGCCAGCACCTCGCCCGCGCGTACGGCGCGTTCGTGCAGCAGCCCGATGGTGGCGATGTCGGCGAGCGCCTGCCCGAGTTCGACGGTGACGGGAGCCAGCTCCCCGGGCTCGGTGCTGAAGAGGTTGAGCGCTCCGATCACCTCGTGGCGCAGCCTCATCGGCAGCGCGCTGACGGCGGAGAACCCGCAGCCGACCGCCTCCTCGGCGAACCGTCCCCACAGCCGCCTGGCCTCGGGTCCGGTCAGGTCGGCGCAGTGCACGGCCTCGCCGGAACGGAAGCAGTCCAGGCAGGGGCCCTGCTCGTTCTGCAACTGGAACAGCTCCAGCAGGCGGGACTGCTCGCTGGAGGCCGCCATCAGCGCCAGGTTGCCGCGCTGGTCGGTCACCAGCAGCCCGGAGGCCTGGACGTCGAGCAGGTCCACAGCGCGCTCCGCCAAACCGTGCAGGAAGTCCATGACGTCGAAGTCGGAGACGAGCGTGTCGGCGAGTTCGACGAACGCTCTGATTCCCGGCAGCTCGGCACGGTGCGACTCCACTCACGCAGACTACGCCACGCACGGTGGTGGCATCGATCCTGCCAGCATTGGAACGGCTGCCGTCACCGCGAGTCACCGAATACCGACGCGCGCGGGAGGCGGGCGGCGCCGGGCGCACCCGTCAATCCCGGCCGTTCGGCCGCCGGGTGAGGGGGTCGGGGGCGAACCGCAGGGCGCGTTCCACCACGCGCCGGGCCACCTCGGACAGCGCCATGTCGTGGGCGAACGCGTGGGCGCGCATCCGCACCAGCGCCTCCTCCACATCGGTGTCCAGTTGCACCGACACCATTCCCGCCGCCTGGTGCACCTGCGCGCCGAGCGCCAGTGACTCGACCGGCAGCACCCCGGCGTCGGCGCCGCTCTCGACCGTGGTGTCCCTGGCGCGCTCGTCGAGCAGCAGCGCGAGCGCCGCGTCGGCGAAGAAGAAGGCGCGGCCTTGCTCGACGTCCGACAGCGGGCCGGGACGGGCTCGCGCCAGCACGAGCACGCCGACCCGCACCGCGCCGGTCGCCAGCGGGAACGCGAACACCGCGCGGACCTCGGAGTTGCGCGCGACCGCCGTGAACAGCGGCCACCGCCGGCCGCACGCCGCGCTGGACAGGTCGGCCGCCAGGACCGGCGCGCCGGTCGTCACCGCCTCGACGCACGGGCCGTCGCCGCTGGTGAGCTGGGCCTCCAGCAGGCGGCGGGCCAGTTCGCCGACCACGTGCGTCGGTTCGAGGCGGCCTCCGGCGAGCAGCGAGAGCCCCACGCCGGTGACCGCGATGGAGTCGGCGCACGCGAGGCACACGTCCTGTGCCGCCATCCGCCCGCCGCGCCGGCGCGCGGACTCGGCGATCAGGCCCCAGGCCGCCGTCTGCTCGTCGCTGACCACCAGTGGAGACCGCCTGCCGGTTGATGTGACTCCGCGAAGAACCCACGACTACCGTACGCCGCGGCAACCAGCCAGGACGCCCGTCCCCGCCCGTACGTGATCATCGCTGTACGGACGGCGGCGGCGGGTCCGGCGGACCGCGGCGGCGGTGTCCGGCGCAGGGGCCGTGACGGCCGCCGCGGCTCGGTACGAAGCGCGTGCGGGCCCGTCGCAGGAGTGCCGCGGGCACCCGCCGGGAGCGGACGAACAGGGGGTCGGCCGCGGGTCGCCGCAAGGCTTCGTTCGGTGCCGTCCCGCGACGGGAATGGTGAAATCAGGGTCGGGCCTGGGCGCAGGGATGCCCAGACCCGACCCCTACCTCCCCCACTACGAGCCCGCAATTGTCCCCTTTTTGCGGCACTCCTTTGTTGGGGCAGGATTCGTCCCTCCCGGCCGCGGAAGGCGCGGCGCGCCGGAGGGCGACGGCACTGGTCAGCCTGTCAACGGTACGTTCGGCGACCTGGGGTTTTGTCGGGAGCGGGAGCTGATTCCCACACACTGTAAGCAACCCGCTACGGCGGCGCCACCCATTCCAACAACACCGCCATTGATAATTATTGACGGCGTTCGGGCGGGGGTGGACGGAAAATAATGGCCCGAATGAATGCCGCCGATAGTGGCTCGGGAAAGGACCACCACGTCCCGGCCCCACGGCGAACCATGCGAAAGGGGGTCAGCCCGTTGCCCTGGCCGCGGTGGACGTGCCGGTCAGCGGCGTCCTCGGCCGTGGGCCGTGCGCGCGGCGGCGCGGGACGGCTTCCGGCGGGCGGCGTCGGCGCGGTAGAGGCGGCCCGACGCGGCCACGGTGCGGTTGGCCACGGTGCAGACCTTGCTGCCGACCGCGGCCGCCGCGCGGGCCCGCGCCCGCGCGGTGCGGCGCTTGGCGAACCAGGCCAGCCCGAGGAACGGCGAGCCGGTGACCATGTAGACGCCCATCAGCATCAGGCCCTCGCTCCAGGTGCCCTGGAGCAGGTAGGCCAGCCCGAACACGCCGGAGGCGACCGACGTCACCGCCAGGCCGCACGCGGCCACGCCCGCGACCGCGCCGCCCGCGCCCACGGCGATGGCCCGCATCCCCCACCACAGCGCGTTCCTCATCCCCTCGGGCCGTTCGGTCGTCGGTCCCGATCGCGCCACCACTGCCGCCCACCAACTCTCGTCGCTCGCCGTGTTCGTTCCGTGTCGTCTCGTGACGAACCTGAGACCTTGCCACACGGGGCGATCGGGGGCGGGGACTTGGCCGGGGACGGGCGTGTCGCCCGGCCGCCGCGTCACGCGGCGGGCAGTCCCATCAGGGGCAGGCACGGCGCGAGACCCTCGACGGTGACGGGGACGGTGCGGTGGCGTTCCCAGTCGGCGCGGGTCAGGCGCAGCCGGTGGTCGTTGACCGGCGCTCCGCGGACGACGCGCCGGTTCAGGCCGTCGGGCCGGTAGCCGAGCTTGCGCGAGACGGCGAGGGACGCGTGGTTGTCCTCGAAGGCGCTGGTGACGGCGGTCTCCATGCCGAGGCCGTCGAAGGCCAGATGCAGCACGGCGGCGCGCATCTCGGTGCCGAGGCCGTGCCCCTGGTGCCGCCGACCGAGCCATGAGCCGGAC
Source organism: Actinomadura sp. J1-007 (assembly GCF_009793335.1). Lineage (GTDB taxonomy): Bacteria > Actinomycetota > Actinomycetes > Streptosporangiales > Streptosporangiaceae > Spirillospora > Spirillospora yumaensis. The sequence continues at coordinate 1,090,967 of NZ_WING01000003.1, forward strand.
GACACCTCACGGGTGACCGCCGCCTCGCGTCCCCTCAGCCCTTGCGTCCCGATGGGGGCGCCGTCGTGGAACACGACGAGGTCGAGCGACCAGTCCTCGGGCGTCCAGGCTCCGAGCTGCGCCCAGTGGTGCTGGACGACGCCGCGCGCGGCCTCGGCGGGCGGGGCGTCGGTCCACGGGACCACGAACGGCATCGTCTCGGGGGCGTGGACGCCCTGGGCCGCGACGTCGGCGAGAGCCGCCAGCTCCTCGGGCGACGGGAGCCGGAGTTCGAGCCGCGGCGTCCTCAGGCGCAGCCCGAGCGGCGGGAAGTGGTCGGCGAGCATCGCCTCATTCTGGCCGAGCCGTGGCCGCCGATCACCTGGTTATCCGGGGAGCGGCGGACGCCTGCGTGCCGTTGCCGCAGGTCAGCGCGGCGGGCGGTCCGGGGCCGGGCCCGCTCGGCGACCGCGTCGGCCTGGCGGCGGTGGTCGGCGGCCTGGTCGGGACGGTCCAGGGCCGCGGCCAGGTCGCCCAGGGTGCGGGCGACGGGCCCGAGGGTGACCATGCCGGTGGCGGCCCCCGCCAGCTCGTTCGCGGCGGGGAGGAGGGCGGCGTGAACGCGTTCCATGGCGGGCCGGTCGTCCAGGGCCATGGCGGTACGGGCCGACAGGCAGAGGCGCAGCTCCGTCAGCAGGTCGCGGGGGGACTCGGGGACGGCCTCGGCGGCGACGGCCGCGTCGGCGCGCCGGTCCTCGGCGAGGAGGAGCAGGGGCGCCACCCACGGTTCGTACGGGCCCCAGTCCTGGTCGCGGGGCGGGGGGCGGCCGTGCGTGAGGCGCAGGCAGAGCAGGGCCAGGGGCAGGAGGCCCTCGTGGAGGCCGGGCATCCCGCTCCCGGCGAGGCGGGCCGCGGCGGCCCGGTAGGCGGCCTCGGCGGCCTCGGCGTCGCCGCCTCCGAGGGCCAGCCGCAGCGCGCCGTACCACTGGGTGAACACGCCGACGAGGGGCAGGTCGTAGCGTTCGGCGATGCGGTCGGCGTCGGCGGCGTGCGCGTCGGCGGCGGCGAGGTCGCCCAGGGCCGAACGGGCTTGCAGGCCGATGAGGTGCCCGAGGACCTCGAAGACCACGAGGTGCTCGCGGGACGCGAGGCCGATCAGTTCGGCGGCGATCCGCGCGCGTTCGGGCGCCAGCCCGGTGCGCTGGAACGTGTGCATGAACCGTCCGTCGAGGGCGAACGCGAGGAGCGCCGGGTCGCCGAGGTCGCGGGCGATCCGTTCGGCCTCCATCGCGGCCCGGCGGCCCCGGTCGCCGGTGGTGCCGCGCAGTTCCAGGGCGAGGGTGGTCAGCAGGCGGCTGCGCCGCTCGCGGTGCTCGGCGGGCAGCGCGGGCAGGGTCCGTTCGACGGCCTGGACGACCTGGTCGGACAGGGCCTGGTCGTCGTTGCGGGTCCAGTTGGCGGGGACGTCGAAGGCGGTGATGACCTCGGCCGCCAGCTCCGGGTCGCCGAGCCGTTCGGCGGTGGCGACGGCCTCGCCGCGCAGGGCCCGCGCGTCGCCGAGGTGGCCGGTGACGGCGAGGGCGCGCACCAGGCCCATGACGGCCTCCAGCCGTTCGCGCGGATCGGGCAGGTGGTCGGCGGCCTGCCGCCACAGCCGCGCGGCCTCGTGCGGGGCGAAGCGGCGCTCGGCCTGCTCGGCGGCCAGGCGGGCGTAGCGGGCGGCGCGGCCCTCGGTCGAACGGCTCTCGGCGCGGGCGAAGTGGTGGGCGAGCGCGGTGGCGTCGTCGGGGCGGAGGCGTTCGAGCGTCTCGGCGACGGCCGCGTGCCAGCGGGCGCGGCGCGGACGGGCGATGTCGCCGTACAGGGTGTCGCGGACGAGGGCGTGGGAGAAGCGGCGGCCCTCGCCGGCGAGGAACCCGGCGGCCAGGGCGGTCTCCACGGCGTCCAGCGTCCGCTCCTCGTCGCCGTTGAGGGTGATCAGGACGTCGGTGTCGATCTCCTCCCCCACCACCGCCGCCTGGCGCAGCACGGTCCGCGCCTCGTCGGGCAGGCGCGCGAGCCGGTGCCGGATGACGTCCCGTACGCCCGGGGGGACGGCGGTGAGTGCGGCGCCGCCCTCGGCGTCGAACAGCCGCGCCAGCTCCCGGACGAAGAACGGGTTGCCGCCGGTGCGGCGGTGGATCAGGCGGGCGGTCGCCTCGTCCACGGGACGGCGGGCGAGGGCGGCGGCCAGCTCGCCGGTCGCGGGCTCGGGCAGGCCGCCCACGTGGACGCGCGCGGGTTCGGTCCGGGCGAGCCGGGCGAGGGCCGCGGCCAGCGGCGCGGGGACGTCGGTGGTCCGGTACGCGCCGACGATCAGGACCGGCCCGACGGCGGGCGCGGCGGCGAGCGCGGCGAGCAGGTCCAGCGTCCCCTCGCCGGCCTGGTGGAGGTCGTCGAAGACGAGCAGCACGGGGCCGAGCGCGCCGGCCCGCGCGAGCCGTTCGGCGGCGGCCCGGTGCGCGGCCAGGCGGGCGGCGGCGGGATCCTCGTCCGGGAGCGCTTCGGGCGCCTCGGGCGTGCCGGGGCCGAGGCGGGGCGCGAGGGCGGCGGCGATCTGGTCCCAGGGCGGGTCGGCGGACGGGACCTCGGGGCTGCGGCCCCAGGCGGTCAGCCAGCCGCGGGCCGCGAGCCGTCCGGTGAGGGCCGTGGCCAGGGCCGTCTTACCCGCACCGGCCTCGCCGGAGACCAGCACGAACGCCGGACCGCCACCGGTACGCCGCGCGGCGGCCTCGGCGGCCTCCTCCATCCGGGCGAGTTCCTCGGCGCGGCCCACGAACGGCGCGTCGTCCGGCGGCGCGGGCGGTGCGGGCGGCGGTGCGGGCGCGGGCGCTGCACCGGGCCGGACGGGTCGCGCGGGCGCGGCGAGATGGGACGCTTGGGCGAGGATGTCGGCTTCGACGCCGCGCAGGCCGGGGCCGGGGTCCACGCCGAGCTCGCTGACGAGGGTCTCGCGGGCGCGGCGCAGCGCGGCGAGCGCGTCGCCCTGGCGGCCCGACCGGTAGAGGGCCTTGGCGAGCAGCTCCCAGGCGTCCTCGCGCAGCGGGTGGGCGGCGACGTGGGCTTCGAGGCCGGAGGCCGCCTCGGCGGAACGGCCCAGATCCAGCAGTGCCGCCGCGCGCCGTTCGACGGCGAGCATCCGCAGGCCGTCGAGGCGGCCGATCTCCCCCCGCGCCCACGGCTCCTCGCCGAACTCGGCGTAGGCGGGGCCGCGCCACAGGGCGAGGGCCGGGTCGAGGCGGGACAGCGCCTCTCCCGGGCGGCCGGACGCGAGGAGCTCCCCGGCTTCGCCGACCGCCCGTTCGAAACGCTGGGCGTCGACCGCGTCGGGGGCCGCGCGCAGGGCGTAGCCGGGGCGGCCGTGACCAGCAGGCGGGCGGGCTGCCGGGGCGGACGGTCCGGTTCGAGGGCGCGGCGCAGGTCGGAGACGAACGTCTGGATCGCCCCGACCGCCCCGTCCGGCGGGGCCTCCCAGAGGTCGTCGACGAGCCGTTCGACGGGGACGACCCGGCCCCCGGCGATCAGCAGGCGGGCGAGGACGGCACGCTGCCGCGGGCCCTTGAGGGCGACCGGCCCGCGCTCGTCCTCGGCCTCCAGGGGCCCGAGGACGCCGAAGGTCACCCCCGCCCGCCCGGTCATGCCCCCAATGTAGCCAGCGGCGCGGCCCGGCCGGGAACCGCTCAGTACGCCGCTCAGCGGCCGCTGACCCGTTGCTGACCAGGGCAGGGGAGATTGGGGAACGTACCCGGAAGGGAGCCTCGGCGCTCCCGTTCCGAGGGGCCTCCGGGCTCCGTCCCACCCACTGAGAGGATCATCGTGGAACCCACGATCACCGGTTTCGGCTACCAGCGCGTCCCCGTCGCCGACGGCGTGTCGCTGAACGCGGCGGTCGGCGGCTCCGGCAGCCCCGTCGTGCTGCTGCACGGATTCCCGCAGACCCACCTGATGTGGCGGCACGTCGCGGCCGACCTCGCCGCCGACCACACCGTCATCGTCCCGGACCTGCGCGGCTACGGCGAGAGCGACAAGCCCGAGGAGGCGGGCGAGGACACCTACTCCAAGCGCACCATGGCCGCCGACGTCGTGGCGCTCGCCCGCGCGTTCGGCCACGAGCGCTTCGCGCTCGCCGGGCACGACCGCGGCGCGCTCGTCGCGGTGCGGGCCGGGCTCGACCACCCGGACGCGATCACGCACCTGGCCTCGCTCGACGTCCTGCCGACCCTGGACTCCTGGAACGTGATGCGCGGCGTCTCCGCCGCCGTCGGGTTCCACCTGTTCCTGATGGCGCAGCCGCCCGGCCTCCCGGAGAAGATGATCTCCGCGGTGCCGGACGACTTCTTCGGCTACTTCCTCGACATCTGGGCGCGGAACCCGGAGGCGATCCCCGCCGACGTGCGGGCCGCCTACCTCGCCGCGTCCCGCGCGGCCGTGCCGTCCATCGTCGCCGACTACCGGGCGAGCGCGGGCGTCGACATCCGGCACGACCAGGCCGACCGCGACGCCGGGAACCGGCTACGGATGCCGGTCACCGTGCTCCAGCAGGACTGGGGCGACGCCCTCGGCTTCGACGCCGCGGGCCTGTGGCGGGAGTGGGCCGAGGACCTGGACCACTCCACCGTGAGCTGCGGCCACTTCATGGCCGAGGAGGCCCCGGCCGAGGTCGTCAAGGCGCTGCGCTCGCTCCTGGCGCGCTGACCGCCGGCCCCGACCCGCGCCGCCCGCGCCGTCCGCCCTGGGCGGCGCGGGGCCGGGCTCAGCGGTACGCGCGGAAGAACTCAGTGAGGTCGTGCGCGAGCAGTTCCGGCTCCTCGTGCGCGGCGAAGTGCCCGCCGCGGGGCATCCGGGTGTATCTGGTGACGTTGTAGGTGCGCTCGGCCCAGCTCCGGGGCGGCTGGGTTAGGTCGGCGGGGAACAGGGCGACGGCCGTCGGGACGTCCACGCGCTCCACCCGCCTCGTGTACCCCGCGCCGTACTCGTAGTAGGGCCGGAACGACGTCGAGATGGTCTGGGTGAACCAGTACAGCGACGCCTGCGTCAGGACGAAGTCGTCGCTGAACCGGGACGACAGGTTCCCCCCGCAGTCGCTCCACGCCCGGTACTTCTCGACGATCCAGGCGAGCAGCCCGACGGGCGAGTCCGACAGCCCGTAGCTCAGGGTCAGCGGGCGCGTGCTCTGCTCGTGCTGGTAGCCGCCCTCCTGCGCGGTCCACGCCGCGACGGAGTCGAGGTACGCCCGTTCCTGCGGGGTCACGCCGGAGGCGTCGTAGCCGGGCGGGGACGCGACGGCCATCAGGTGGATGCCCGCGAGCGCCTCGGGGTGGGCTTCGGCGAGCCGGGAGGTGATCCCGGCGCCGAGGTCGCTGCCGTGGGCGGCGTACCGCTCGAAGCCGAGCTCGTCGCGCATGAGCCGGTGCCAGAGCTCGTGCGTCTGCGGCGGCGCGGCGAGCGACGGCCGCTGCGGTGAGAAGCCGAACCCGGGCAGCGAGGGGACGATCACGGTGAACGCGTCGGCGGCGTCGCCCCCGTACCGCGACGGCGCGGCCAGCCGTTCGGCGAGGCCGGTCAGTTCGAGGAACGAGCTGGGCCACCCGTTCGTCAGGATGATCGGGAGCGCGCCGGGTCGCTCCCCCTCGTACCGCAGGTAGTGGACCGGGGTCCCGTCGAGGTCCGCGAGGTGCGACGGGAGGGCGTTGACGGCGGCCTCGTGGGCCCGCCAGTCGTAGCCGGACGCCCAGTACGCGGCGAGGCGCCGCAGCTCGCCGGCGTCGGCGCCGGCCTCCCATCCGCCGACCGGCCAGGGGGCCGGCCACCGGGTGCGGAGCAGGCGCGAGCGCAGCTCGTCCAGCTCCGCGTCCGGAACGTCGATCATGGGCGTGCCGCCGGCCATGGGCTCTCCTCTCGCCGTTCACCGGCCCCGGCGGCCGACCCGCCCCAGTATCGGGGACGCCGCGGACCTGCGGCGCGTCGCCCGCCCCGGCGTCCGCGCGCATGCGTGATCATCCCCTCCGGCGGGGCGTTCAAGCGCGCGGCGCGGTCCGGGCGGGACGGTCCGGCGTCCGGTCAGCCCTGGCGCGGGTCGGGGTCGAAGGCGAAGTCCTCGTCGGGGCTCAGCAGGGCGCAGGGCAGCAGGGCGACCGGGGTACGGCGCGGTTCGACGGCGCCGCGGACGCCCAGGCACCGGTCGCCCAGCCCGACGCGGATCCGGTAGGCGCCCGGCCGGTTCTTCACGGGTTCGAGCCAGAACTGCTCGGTCTCGTTGGCGCCCTTGGCCCCGCAGAAGTCGTCGTGCACCTCATTGCGGCGGACGCCCGTGCAGCCGCGCCCGAGCGTCGGATGGTCGGTGACGATCCTGTCGCTCCCGTCGGTCTGCCTTTCGACGCGTCTCTGCGGGAAAGCGGAATCGCAGGCGACGAGCACGATCAGGCCGTCCACGCCTCGGCGCGCGGACAGGCAGAGCCCGGTCCGCACGGACCGGACGAGATGGAATCCGGTCTTCGACGCCGCCAATCTCGGGTCGGGGCGGTCTTCCGGCGCCGCGGCTTTCACCGGCGAAGAACGTGGCGTCTCCCAAACGGCGATTCCGGCGATCAGAATTCCCGCGGCGAGCACGAACGCCAGAAGAACGACCACCTTGCGAACGGGGCGCGACGTGTTTTCCTTTTCCGGCTCGGCCGGTTCATCGCGCGGAACTCCGCGTTCTCCGGCGGGCTTGGCGACCTCCTCTGCGGCGAGCCGTTTCCGAACGGCGCACCAGAGCTCCACCTCTTCCGGAGAACCGCCGCAGGCCCGGACGAACGCGGCGAGGAGCTCCTCCCGGGGCAGCGTCGACCGGTGCAGGACGGTGCCGAGCGTGCTGTTGGGGAGCACGTCGCCCGCGGCCGCCGCCCTGCTCTCCAGCTGGCGGAACGTCAGCCCCGACCAGGCCCTCCGCCGCCGCATCTCGACCACGAACTCGCGCGGCGTCGTCGCGGCCCGGGGATCGGGCGCCGCCTGCCCGTCCACCCCGTCTCCGGCTCCCGTGGTGATCATCAGCCTCGCCTACACCGTGCCGCTCGAACGCATCGGAGCACAACCGAATACGCCGAAAGCGTGCCAGCACCGGAACCGTTCGGCAAGCCGCGCCCGCTGACCAAGATCGGACATAGCGCGGGACCGTTCACGGCGGTGAATACCGCCCGGTCGGCGCGGAGGTGAAAGATATCGCCGCCGCTACTCGGCGGTTCTCGTAAAGGGCGACCGAAATGGCCCGGCACCGCGGCGGCGACCGAGCGATTCCCCGCCGGATCGCCGGATCGCGAGGCCCGGGGGGACCGCGCGGTCCGGGAGGGCGTCAGCCGGGGTAGCGGGTGGCCTCGTCCAGCGCCCGGTTGCCGGGCTCGGCGATGACCTGCGGCTTCGGCGGGACCTCGTGCCCCGCCACCAGCCGGTCCAGCGGCGTGCGCGGGGGAAGGGACCGCCACTTGCCGTTCTCGGGCCGGGACGGCCGTTCGTCGCTCATGTGATCAGCATGCGCGACGGCCGCGAGACCTGTCCAGACGCGGGCGGGCCCGGAGCCGCGCGCAGGCGCCCACCGCGCCCCGCCCGGCTCCCCCGGCCGGGCACACCGCCCCGTTACCGATCGCTAGCTATCATTATCGCTCTCTACCGATCGCCAATGATACGATTCCGATCACGGAAGGAGCGGCCGATGGGCGAGGGGTCGCCGCGGTTCGCGGCCGAACGGCACGAGCGGATCCTGCGGCTGCTGCGCGAGCGCGGCGCGATGTCGCTGCGCTCGCTCGCCGGGGAGGCGAACGCGTCCGAGGTCACCGTCCGCCGCGACCTGCGGGTCCTGGAGGAGCAGGGGCTGCTGGAGCGCAGCCGGGGCGGCGCGGTCCCGCTCGGCGGCGCGGCGCGCGAGCCGTCCCACCGGCACAAGACCACCGTCGCCGTCGCCGAGAAGGCCGCCATCGCCGAACGGGCCGCCGCGCTCGTCCGCCCGGACACCGCGGTCGCGCTCGGCCCCGGCACCACCACCCACCGGCTCGCGCTGCGGCTGGCCGGAATCCCGGGCCTCACGGTGATCACCAACTCGCTGCTGGTCGCCTCCGCCCTCGCGGACGCCGAGGGCATCGAGGTCGTGCTCACCGGCGGGACGCTGCGCGGGTCCATCCACGCGCTGGTCGGCTCGGCCGCCGAGGGCTTCCTGTCCACGGTCCGCGTGCACCGCGCGTTCCTGTCCGGCAACGGGCTGACCGCCGAGCGCGGGCTGTCCACCCCCAACCTCACGGTCGCGGGCGTCGACCGCGCGCTCGCCCGCTGCGCGCGGGAGGTCGCCGTGCTGGCCGACCACACCAAGGTCGGCGGCGACGCGCTGTTCGCGACCGTGCCGCCCGACCGCATCGCCCACCTGGTCACCGACGCGCGCGCCGCCGGGCCCGAGCTCGACGCGCTCACCGCCGCCGGCGCCGCCGTCCACCTCACGGAGCCCTCATGACCACCGCCTCATCCGCGGCCGCGCGCACCGCCGTCCACCTGGCCGACGGCCGCGAGCTGCTGTACTTCGACGACGTCCCGGGCCTGGACCGCGGCGCCCCCGACCCGCGCCCGCTGCCCCCGCACCGGCCGCGCCCGGAGCTGCGTCGCGACGAGGTGTTCGACGAGTGGATCGCGGTCGCCGCGCACCGGCAGACCCGCACGTTCCTGCCCGCCGAGGGCGCCTGCCCGCTGTGCCCCGGCGGGCCCGGCAGCGAGATCCCCGCGCCGGACTACCACGTCGCGATCTTCGAGAACCGGTTCCCGTCCCTCGGCGGCCCCGCCGGCGGGCGCTGCGAGGTGGTCTGCTTCACCGACGACCACGACGCCTCGTTCGCCGGGCTGGCCGACGACCGGCTGGCGACGGTGGCGCGCGCGTTCACCGACCGCACCCGCGAGCTCGGCCGCCTCCCCGGCGTCGAGGAGGTGTTCGTCTTCGAGAACCGCGGCGTGGAGATCGGCGCGACGCTCACCCACCCGCACGGCCAGATCTACGCGTTCCCCTACGTCACGCCGAAGGCGCGCCAGGTCCTCGCGCACGAGGAGTGCGCCCTGTGCGCCGACGTGGCGCGGGAGGCGTCCGGCGAACGAGTCGTCGCCGCCGATGAGCACTTCGTCGCGTACGTCCCGTACGCCGCGCGCTGGCCCTACCAGGTCCGCATCGTTCCGCGCCGGCACGTGCCCGACCTGCCCGCGCTCGGCGAGGAACTCGCCGTCGAGCTGATGGGCCTGTACGCCGAGACGCTCCGCCGCTTCGACGGCCTCTTCCCCGGCACCGTCCCGTACCTGGCCTGCTGGCACCAGGCGCCGACCGGCGCGCGCGACCGCGCGCACCTCTGGGTCGAGATCTTCACCCCGCGCCGTACGGCCGACAAGCTCAAGTACCTCGCCTCGGTCGAGTCGGGCGCGGGCGCGTTCATCACCGACGTCGCCCCCGAGGACGCCGCCGCCCGCCTCCGCGCCTGACCCGGCCCGCCGCCTCCCCTCCCAGCCCGGAAGGGAGGCGGCGGCCGTCATCGCGCGGACGGCGCGCTCAGCGCCGGAACACCTGGCCGGCCGCGGCCTCCCCCGACCGCACCGCGCCGTCGTTGTGCGTCGCGAACACCTTCATGCCCAGCCGTTCGGCCAGCGCGTACGCGCGTTCTTGGCCCGGGCCGACGAACTGGCCGTCGACGCGGTCGCGCGCCTCCAGCACGAGGACGTCCGCGCCGCGGCGGCGGACCATGCCCCGCACGCGCCCCCGGGTCAGGGTTTGCGGGCGACGGCCCCGAAGGTGGTCACGGCGGGCGGGTCGCCGAACGGGCCGTGCTCGGGGCGCCACCGGGACACCGGGACGAGGCCCGGTTCGAGCAGCTCCAGGCCCTCGAAGTAGCGGCCGATCTGCTCCGGGGCGCGCAGGTGGTACGGGACGGCCCCGGTCTCGGAGTACCGTTCGTGCGCCGCGACGCGCTCGCCGCTGACGTCGGTGCCGTCGCTGAGCGTCAGGTGGCTGCCGGGCGGCAGGCCGTCCAGCAGGCGCCGGACGATCGACCACGGGTCCTCCTCGTCGGCGATGTGCCCCATGACGCCGAGCATCATGAGCGCGACGGGCCGGTCGAGGTCGAGGGTGTCGCGCGCCCGCCGCAGGATCGCGTCGGGGTCGCGGACGTCGGCGGCGATGTAGTCGGTGGCGCCGCCCGGCGTGCTGGTGAGCAGCGCCCGCGCGTGGACGAGGACGAGCGGGTCGTTGTCGACGTAGACGATGCGCGACTCGGGCGCGACGCGCTGCGCCACCTCGTGTGTGTTGTCCACGGTGGGCAGGCCGGTGCCCACGTCCAGGAACTGCCGGATGCCGACCTCGCCGGCCAGGTGCCGTACGGTCCGGGCGAGGAAGTGGCGGACGGCCCGCGCGACGTCGGCCATCCCCGGATAGGTCTCCAGGAAGCGTTCGGCGGCCTCCCGGTCCACGGGGTAGTTGTCCTTGCCGCCGAGCCAGTAGTTCCAGACCCTGGCGGAGTGCGGCTTGCCGGTGTCCAGCTCAACGGGTCTCTGGCCGGGATCGGGAGGGTTGCCCATGCGCCACCGTCTCGTTCGGGGAGGGAAGCCGTCACCCACAGGTTAGGTCGCGCCCCTCCCCCGCCACCAGAAGCCCCCGTCACGGGGGCGCGGTGCGCGGGCGGCGCGCACGGCCGGGGAACAGCTCGGCCAGCTCGACGGCGAGGCGGTACGTCGGCACGCTCGTCACGCCGGCGTCCTCGAGGTCGCCGAGGCCGCCGTACGGGGTCGTGCCCTGCTCCAGCTCGCCCCGTTCCACCATCGCGGGCAGCACCCGGCGCACGGCCGCGCCGACCAGGTCCAGCACCGGGCCGGCGAGCGCGGGAGCGGGGCACGCCTCCAGCGCGATCTCCGGCAGGTCCCGCGGCCTGCCGTCGGCCAGCACCCCGAGGACGAGGGCGCGGGCCAGGGGCGCGTCGCCGGCCTGGGCGGCGGCGTGTGCGTCATCGCTCATCCGCTCAGGTTGGCAGAACGCCCCGCGCCCGTCGCGTGTCCACGCTGGTCAGAGCCGTGTCAACGGCCTGGCCCGCCGTCCCGGACGCCGGGCCGGGACGGCGGGCGGGCGGCGTTCAGGCGCAGCCCTCGAACGGCGGGACGGTCGTGGCGATGTTGAAGTCCACCGAGCCGAACCACTGGTTGAGGAGCGTCTTGGCGGCGCCGTTCTGGTACATCTCGGTGAGGATCCGGTTGACGGCCTCGCACCCCTTCAGATCGCCCTTCTTCAGTCCGATGCCGTACCGCTCGTTGGTGAACGGCTTCTTGAGCATCTTGACGCCGGGCTCGTTGACGGTGGCGAAGCCGGCGAGGATCAGGTCGTCGGTGGACACGGCGTCGACGCCCCGCCCGACCAGCATGGCGACGCACTCGCTGTACGAGCGGGCGGGCACCAGCGTGGCCGCTACCCGGCGCTCCTCGGTGACGCGCCGCCACGAGTTGGAGCCCGCCACCTGGCACAGCCGCTTGCCGCGCAGGTCCCGGACGTTGCCGATCGAGGCGTCCCCCTCGCGGATCAGGATGTCCTGGTGCGTGACGTAGTACGGCCCGGCGAAGGTGATCTCGGCGGCGCGCTCCGGTGTGATCGAGTACGTGGCGATGACCATGTCGACCGAGCCGTCGCGCAGCACCCTCTCCCGCTCGTCCGAACGGACCGCGCGGAACGTCACGTCGTCCGCGCCGACGCCGAGCCGGCCCGCGACGTAGTACGCCACGTCCACGTCGAAGCCCGCGTACGAGCCGTCCTTCCCCCTCAGCCCGAGCCCCGGCTGGTCGTCCTTGACGCCGATCACGAGCCGGTGCCGGTCCGCCACCGAAGCCGTCTCCGCGCCGCCGGCGCGGACGGCGACCAGGACGACCAGCGCGGCCAGCGCCGCGAAGACGGCGACGACGGCGGTGTTGCGGGTGGTCGCGCTCATGTCCCCCTCCCTTCTCCGCCTCTCAGCGGTACTCCGACAGGCGCGGCCAGACCCCGGCCACGACCAGGGCGGCGATCGCCAGGACCGACAGCGGCAGCAGCCAGGACCACGGGCCCAGCGCCCCCTCGCCGCGCGCCACGGCGCGGTCGACGACGTACTGGTGGCTGCCGATGCGCGCGCCGAGCTCCTCGTCGTGCTCGCGGAACGCCGGGTGCGGCAGGTACGGCCACCTCGGGTCCATGTGGGCCCGGCCCGCCTCGGCCCGGTCGCCCGCGTCGGCGAGCGCCCGCACGCGGCGGTCGTTGCGCTGGTACGCCCGGTACCGCTCCAGCAGCGCCGCGTACGTCCTGCGCTGCCCCCGCACCTCGGTGGCCTCGCGCGCCTGGTCGCCGTACACCCCCCTGAAGGCGACCGCGCCCGCGCCGCCGTCGTAGCGTCCGAGCAGGGCGTCGAGCTTGGCGTAGTAGCCCTCCAGGTTGGCGGCGTCGTTGATGTAGAGGATCGTCTGGGCCTTCTCCAGGTACGTCTGGTCGTAGCGGTCGGAGTCGGACGGGTCCAGCAGGTACCGCGTCCGGTCGGAGTCGAGGCTCTTGCCGATCGCCTGCGCCCGCGACAGCGTCAGGACGGGATCGAACCCGCCGTCCTTGGCGACCTTCAGGTACACCCCCTCGTTCGCCAGGACGGTCGCCGACACCGCGGTCAGCGCCACCGTGCCCACCGCCGCGGCGACCAGGAACAGGCTCATCATCCGCCGGAACCGCACCGCCAGGTAGAGCTGGAGCGCCGCCAGCGCCAGCAGCACGGCCGCGCCGAACACCAGCACCCGGATCCGGCCGGCCATCACGCCCGAGCGCTCCTCCCGGTACGTCGTGTCCACGATCGCCGCGCCGCCGAGGGTGAGGTTGTTGGCCTTCGGGAGCAGGTCCTCGGTCATCAGCGTCGTCGCCGCCCGGTACTCCTCCACCGCGTCCTCCGGCAGCGCGCCGAACGCGTGGGACACGTGCCGGCCGCGTTCCATCGCCGTCTGCACCCGCTGGTCGTACTGGTGCAGCCCGTCCAGGACGGACTGGACGGTCCGCAGCCGCACCGGGTCGTCCTCGGCCAGCCGCGCCGCCTGCAACGCGGCCCGCTCGGCGTCCTCGCGGCGGATGTCGTAGAAGTAGCGGGAGCCGCTCCGGCCGCACGCCCCGCCGTCCTGGTCCGGGTCGCAGAGCCAGCCGTTCTCCTCACCGTTCAGCAGGACGTTGGTCACCTGGGCGTCCATGTCGCTGAGCGCCAGGTAGACGTCGCTGGTGGCGACCACCATCGGGCCCTCGTCGTGGCCGACGGCGCGCAGCGCGCTCCGCGCGTCCAGCAGCGCGCCGCCGGTCACGGCGAACAGCACGGCCAGCACCACCAGCACGAGGACGGTCAGCGCCCGCACCCGCCCCGGAACGGTGCGCAGGCGGAGATACCGGGAAGGGATGCTCACGCTCCGTCCTCGCCCTCGCCGGGGGGCAGCGGGATCGTCGCCGGCGGCTCCGCCGACTCGCTCGACTCGGTGTCGAGCCCCTTCACGTCGGCGGTGTCCACGTCCTTCTTCGGCAGCACCGCGCCCGTCACCGGGTCCATGAGCCGGTCGAGCCGCCGGGAGATCATCCTGCTCCCGGTCTGCTCGGCGAGCTCGCGGGCGCGCCGCAGCTCCTCGGCCGCGGCGCCCTCGTCGCCGCCCTCGTACGCCGCCCGCCAGTTCTGCACCGAGTCGGCGAGCTCGCCCTGCTTGGAGTAGTGCTCCACCGCCGGATGCCGCCGGGTCGACTGCGCGCTGTCGTCGGTCCACCTCGCCACGACGTTGCCGACGGCGAGCGGCTCGTCCTCCGGAACGTCGCCGCCGGGCAGGACGAGCGAGACGCGGGCCGCCAGCATGTTCTGGTCCGGCCGCCCGGCCGGAACGGAGACGCACAGGTGGTAGTCGCGCCGTTCCACGCCCCACAGCCCCGTCGGGTAGTCGCGGGTCGCGGGGCCGTCGGGCGGTGGATCGCCGTCCGCGTCCCCGGCGGCGCTCAGGTCGCGCCGCGTCGGATACACCTGCTTGACGAAGTGCAGCTCGGCGCCGTGCGGCGTCCAGACCCGCAGCGCCACGTCCGCGACGGCCTTGCCCATGGCGTTCTCGATCATGCCGGCGAAGTCGGCGGCCAGGTCCGCGGGATCGGCCACCATCCCGAAGCCGCCCAGCAGCGCGGTCGCGACCCGCCGCAGCTCGGCGGGCTCCCAGTCGGCGCCGACGCCCCGGCAGTCGCAGACGAACCGGCCCGCGCAGCGCGCCAGCACGGCGTCCAGCTCCTCCGCGCTCTCGTGCTCGTTCTGCCCGTCGGTCAGCAGGACCGTGTGCCGGATCGCGTGCTGGTAGCCGGAGAACAGCGTGTCGGCCAGCGTCAGCCACCGCCCGATGCGGGTCCCCCGGACGCGGACAGCTTCGAGATCGCCGCCGTCGCGTCCGCCTTGCGCTCGTCCGTCGCCCGCGCGAGCAGCGGATCGCGCGGGTAGACCATCTCGGCCTCGTGGGCTCCGGACACCACGGCGAAGTCCACGTCCTCGCGCAGGGCGTCCACGGCCCCCTTCGCGGCGCGCTTCGCCGCGACGAGCCGTTCGCCGACCATGGACGCCGAGGTGTCCACGATGATGACCTCTGCGGCGGAGGCGGACCGGGCCGCGGACGCCGCCGGGCCGCCCTCGGCGGCGACCCTCGCCACGGCGTGCACCCGCGTGCCGCCCACCGGGAGGTACGGGTTCTGGTGGATCTCGATCGTGAAGTCGGGACGATCGCTCATCGGTCATCTTCCTGGTCTAGGGAGGCGCGGGCCGGGCCGCCGGCGGCGCGGCGACGCCCCCGCGTCGTCGCGGCGCACCCGTTCACCGGCCCCCGGCCCGAGGTCTCCACGCTCAGCGCCCCCCGCCCGCGGCGGGCCCGCCGGACCGCCGCGGGCGCCCGGCGGCGCCCGCGGGTTCGGTGGTGTGGCCGGGGAACGGGGGCATGGTCAGAACAGCGTCCTGGTGCGGACGGCGTTGGCCTTGTCGACCAGCGCGTAGCGGCTGTCGGTGTCGTCGGCGAAGCGGACCAGCATGCGGTAGGTGCTCTCCAGCTCGTCGCGCAGGCCGTTCTGGGTCAGCGGGGTGCCGATCAGCTCCGTTCCGGGGTCCTCGATGCCGTTGGCGCGGACCCATTCCAGGCCGGCCTCCAGGATCTCGGCGACGAGCTGCCCCTTGCGCTCGCCGTCCACCCTGGCCTGCTCCAGCCGCCTCGCCGCCGCCCGCAGCGCCTCCTTCGTCAGGTTGGCCGAACCCCCGCGCAGCGTCACCGCCATGGCGGCGAGCTGCGCCGCCCCGTAGTGCGTGGACAGGGACGGCACCTCGTCCAGCACCCGCACCGCGCCGTCGCGGTCGCCCCCGTCCAGGCGGACGCGGGCCAGCCCGAACGCCGCGCTGAGATAGCCGCGGTCCGTACGCCAGACGCTCTCGTAGAGGCGGGCCGCCTCGGCGCGGTCGCCCGTGGCCTCGCAGCAGAACGCCAGCGCGAGCTTCGGCGCCGCCTCCCCCGGCATCCGGCTGTAGAGCCGGTCGAACAGCTCCCGGGCCCGCGCGCAGTCGCGGACGGCGATCGCGCCGACGCCCCGGTACCAGCCGATCCGCCAGTCGTCGGGACGGTCCGCGCCGTCCGCCAGCTCGTCCAGCAGCCGGGCCGCCTCGGCGTGGTGGCCGCGGTCGAGCTGGGCGCCGGCGAGGACCAGCCGCTGCTCGGCCGACAGCGGCTGCGCCGCGGCGCCGCTCAGCGTCTCGACGATCACCTTCGGCTCGCGCGCGGCGAGCTCGGCGAGCCCCGCGGCCTCCTCCGGCGCCGACACCACCGGGACGGGCAGCGCCGTCACGGCCTCGGCCGGGTCCGGCGAGCCGAGCACCGGGCCCGTGCCGTCGGTCGCGGCGACCTCGGCGCCGACCGCGCGCCGCTCCCGTCCGAACAGCGTGGACGGCACCGGCCACGGCTCGGCGTTGCGCGGCACGGACACGACCTCGCGCAGGACGCCGAAGAGCTGCTCGGCCATCTCCGCCGCGTCCCCGAACCGCTCGCGCGGGTCGGGGTGGGTCGCGCGCCGCAGCAGCCGGTCGTAGGAGTCGAACCGGGACAGCAGCGGCACGTCCTCGCGCGGCGGCAGGCCCGTGGCGTAGTCGCCGGTGAAGTCGAACCGGAAGCTGAGGACGGCCATCGTGCGGCCCACCGTGTAGAGGTCGGAGCTGACCGTCGGCGCCTCCACCCCACCTCGGGCGCCCCGAAGCCGGGCGTGCCCCAGATCGGCGCGGCGGACGCCGGACCGCCCATCCGCCACGTCCCGCCGAGGTCGATCAGGGTGAGCCGCTGCTCGCACTGCATGACGTTGTCGGGCTTCAGGTCGCAGTACAGCAGGCCCTGCGTGTGGAGGTAGCCGAGCGCCCGCAGCATCTCGATCCCGTACGCGATGACGTGGTCGATCGGGAGCGCGGCGTCCGGCCCCTCCGCGCGCCGCCGGTCGTCCAGCAGCTCCTTGAGGGAACGGCCGCCGACGTACTCCATCACGATGTAGCTCTGCGTCTCCCGCGCCTCCTCCGGGCCCGCGCCGGGCGCCGGCGCGGGATGCCGGACGAAGTTGTGGATCTTGACGATGTTGGGGTGGTTGACCGCGGCGAGCGCGGCGCGCTCGGCCTCCGGCAGGTCCGACACGTCCGCGCCGTCGTGCAGCAGCCCCTTCAGCACGACCCAGTGGCCCACGTTGTTGTCGTGCGCGAGGTAGATCCAGCCGAGGCCGCCGCGGCGCAGGCAGCCGCGGACGTGGTACTGCCCGCCGACCAGCTCGCCCCGCTTGAGCTTCGGCGGCGGCCAGTCCCCAGCCGCTCGGGCATGACGGCCGACTCGGGATCGCGGTACGGGACGGGCGTGACGCTCGTCATCTCCAGCGGACCGTACGGCGTGGGCCGCCCCGGCGGCGGCTGCCCCGTCCCGCCCTGCCCGCGTGGCCCGTCCCACGGCGCGGTCGCCTCCGTCGCCCCGGTCGCCCCGGCGCCCCGCACGGCCGTCGAGGTCGGCGCGAACCCGCAGAAGTCGCAGAACCCGTGACGCACGACGCCCCGACGGCACTGGGTGCACCGGATCATCAGGCCGACTCCTCCTGGACGGCCCGCACGTAGCGCTCGGTCGCCGCCTCCGCCTCCGGCAGGCTGCACGGCGCCGTCCACAGCAGGTCGTACGCCCGCCGGTACAGCTCGTCCAGCAGCGGCGACTCGGCGCGCTTCTGGTTGCCCGTCATCGCCTGGTACGACCCGAGCAGCCCGCGCAGCTCCTCGCGCCGTTCGAGCGGCTCGCGGGCGGCGCGGAGCCCGGCGCCGGCCGCGTCCAGCGCCGCCGCGGCGGCCCGTTCGACGTCGGCCACCTCCGCGGCGAGCTCCGGCCAGCGGTCCGTGCGCCCGCCGCGCAGCCCCGCGAGCCGTTCGCCCAGGCCGGGCGCGGGATCGGGGACCTCGGGCGGAGCCGGCGTGATCTTGGCGGCGGTCACGGCCCGGACGCGCCGCGCCTCGTCGACCGTCGCGGCGAGCTCCGCGAGCGCGTCCTCGGCCCGCGCGAGCCGGTGGCCGAAGTCGCGGCCCGCGCGCAGCTGCGCGTCGAACGCGCAGATCCACGCGCCGACGTCGGTCTCCTTGGCCCGGACCCGGACCTCCCGGTAGTCGGAGGGGTCGAAGCCGCGCCGCTGCCGGATGACCTCCCGGTGGAACTCGTCCGAGGCGATGAACGCCAGGTCGCCGGGCGCGTCCCGCAGCGCCTTCTTCAGCTCGGGCGCGTCCAGCAGCCGGAACGCCGCGTTCAGCGGGGTGCCGACGACGCCCTCGGAGTCGTGGTGGACGTACCCGGCGTGCAGCGCGACGCGCAGCCGGATCCGCGTCATCGCGTCGGCGGCCCGGTTGTAGCGGCTCAGCTCGGCGGCCAGCTCGAACGGCAGCGGCTCGACCAGCCGGGCCTGCGGCCCCTCGGGAGGCACCAGGAAGAACGCCCCGTCGCCGCGGTCCTCCTGGTAGCGGCCCTCCGCCGGGACGCCGGACCTCTCGAAGGCCCGCGCCAGCGAATCGTAGAGCGCGCGGCGCATATCCAGCCGCTGCGGGTCGATGCGCTCAGGGTCGCAGAAGCGCTCGATATCGACGCAGATGATCGCCCTGTACGAGGCCGGGGGTGAACTCACGGATTCCGAACTCCACGTCACGGAGGTGCGGCGGACGCGCCGCCGTCGTCACGCCGACGCGCTGGGGCGAAAGTCACCGTTCATGCTAGACGTGATCCGCTACGAGATCTGAGTAATACGCCACATTCTCTGAAACACCGCCCCACCGAACTCCGCATTCCCACCGCTGTCGCCATTCCCTCTTTCCCGCCCGGCCACGGCCCGCCCCGGCCCGCTGCGGCCGGTCGATCCCGCCACAGCCCTTTACACAGTAAGTCCGTTTTGTACGCTTCTCACACACGCCCGCAGGGCCGGCCCGCCGAATCGTTCGTTCTCGTGGTCGCCTCGCTACGAAGAGGGACGGGACGCCCGCGTTCCGCTGGAGGGATGGTGCCCCGGGGGCCCGTGCGCGCAGCGGTTTTGGAGTGAAGCTGAGGCTTTGCAGGGTTTTGATGGCTTTTTACCGGTTTGTTGCGCCCCCCTGTCAGGGAAGGATCAAGTTAGCTGTAGAACACACATAAGAGGAGGGCGGGCGCGCATGTGCGGCATCGTCGGCTGGGTGGACTACGACCGCGACCTCACCCGGGAACGTGCCACGGCCCGGGAGATGACCCGGACCATGGCCCTGCGGGGCCCCGACGACGAGGGGCTGTGGATCGATCCGCACGCCGCCCTCGGCCATCGCCGGCTCGCGGTCATCGACGTCGAGGGCGGTGTCCAGCCGATGTCCGAGGGCCCCGCGACGATCGTCTACAGCGGCGAGACGTACAACTTCGACGAGCTGCGCCGCGACCTCGAAGGGCGTGGGCACGCCTTCCGCACCCGCAGCGACACGGAGGTCGTCCTGCGCGCGTACCTCGAATGGGGCGCGGCGGCCGTGGAGCGGTTCAACGGCATGTACGCCTTCGCCGTCTGGGACCGGCGCACCGAGGAGCTGCTGCTCGCCCGCGACCGCATGGGCATCAAGCCGCTCTACTACGCGCCGACCCCGCACGGGGTGCTGTTCGGCTCCGAGCCGAAGGCGATCCTCGCCAACCCGCTGTTCGACGCGGAGATCGACGACGAGGGCGTCAGCGAGATGCTCACCAACGCCAAGACCCCGGGCACGGCGTCTTCCGGGGCATGTACGAGGTCGTTCCCGGCCACACCGTCACGGTGTCGCGGCGCGGCGTCAGCGACCGGACCTACTGGGAGCTGTCCGCGCGCGAGCACACCGACGACGTGCCGGCCACGGTCGCGCGCGTGCGGGAGCTGATGGAGGACATCGTCCGCCGCCAGCTCATCTCCGACGTGCCGCTCTGCACGCTGCTGTCGGGAGGGCTCGACTCCAGCGCGCTGACCGCCCTCGCGGGCCGCGCCCTCGGCGCCGAGCCGGTGCGGTCGTTCGCCGTGGACTTCGCGGACGAGACCGGCGGGTTCGTCCCCGACGACCTGCGCGAGACCCCGGACGGCCCGTACGTGCACGACGTGGCCAAGCACGTCGGGTCCGACCACGCCGACGTCGTGCTGAGCAACGACCAGCTCGCGTCCCCGGCGTCGATGGACAGCGTCCTGCGCGCCCGCGACCTGCCCGCGATGGGCGACATGGACAGCTCGCTGTACCTGCTGTTCGCCGAGATCCGGCGGCACTCGACGGTGGCCCTGTCGGGCGAGTCGGCGGACGAGGTGTTCGGCGGCTACCGCTGGTTCCACGACCCGGACGCCGTGGCGGCCGACGCGTTCCCCTGGTCGGGCGCCATGCTCGGCGCGGGCCTCGGGCTGCTCGACCGGACGCTGCGCGACCGGGCGAACGCCTACGAGCGCGAGCGCTACCACGAGGCGCTCACCGAGGTGCCGCACGTGCCGGGCGCCGACGCCCGCGAGCGGCGGATGCGGGAGATCTGCTACCTGCACCTCACCCGGATGGTGCGGATGCTGCTCGACCGCAAGGACCGGATGAGCATGGCGGTCGGCCTGGAGGTCCGGGTGCCGTTCTGCGACCACCGGCTCGTCGAGTACGTCTTCAACACCCCGTGGTCGCACAAGACGTACGACGGCCGCGAGAAGAGCCTGCTGCGCGGGGCCGTCGCCGACGTGCTGCCGAGGTCGGTGGTGCGCCGCCGCAAGAGCCCGTACCCGGCCACGCAGAACCCCGGCTACGAGCGGATGATCCGCACCCGCCTGGAGGAGGTCGTCGCCGACTCCTCCTCGCCCGTCCTGCCGTACCTGGACGTCGGCGCGGTCCGCGAGGCGCTGCGCCGGCCGATGGGCGCCGCGAGCCTCCAGCCGGACCGGCTGCCGCTCGAACGGGCCCTCGCGCTGCACGACTGGCTCGCGGCCTACCGTCCCCGGCACGTCGCCTGACGCGCGGACGGTTCCCGGCCCGGGAGCGGCGGGCCGGGGCCCCGGGCCGGAGGGCGGGCCGGGGGCGGGCCAGGAACGGCGGAACGGGAGCGTTCGTTGGGAGGGGACCGGCCCCGGCCGAACCGTCCGGGGGCGCTCGTGCTACGACACTTGTAGCAGATCGGCTAGAGTCCCGGTCAGGCATACCGCGAGAGGAAGGCCCCGATGGCGTTCTGGGACAAGCTGCGCGAGTCGTCGCAGACGATGCAGACCCAGCTCATGGCGAAGAAGAACGAACTGAAGAGCGGCGCGTTCCGCGACGCGAGCATGGCGATGTGCGCGCTGGTCGCCGCGGCCGACGGCACGGTGGACCCGAGCGAGCGCCAGCGGACGGCCTCGCTCATCGCGAGCAACGAGGTGCTCCAGAACTTCCCGGCCGACGACCTCCAGCGCCGGTTCAACGCCTACGTCGACAAGCTCAGCGCCGACTTCGCGTTCGGGAAGGTCAGCGTCCTCCAGGACATCGGCAAGGTGAAGAAGAAGCCCGCCGAGGCGCGCGCCGTCATCCAGATCGGCATCATCATCGGCGGCGCGGACGGCGTCTTCGACGACTCCGAGAAGGCGGTCGTCCGCGAGGCGTGCTTCGCCGTCGACCTCTCCCCCGCCGAGTTCGAGCTCTGACCGGCCGCGCCGCCGCGCGCCGGCCCCGCGCGGGCGGGGGACGTGCCCGCCCTCACCCCCGCGGGCCGGTGCGGGGCGCTCCGCCCGCCCGGCGCGCGGCGTCCGGGAGCCCGGCGGTCGTGGACGTGGAGACGCCGCCCCGGAAGATGTCGGGCTCGATGTAGATCAGCCGTGCGATCGGGACGGCCTCCCGGATCCGCGCCTCGGCCCCGTTGATGGCGTGCGCGACGTCGCGCGCGTCGTCGTCCAGGTCGATCGCGATCTTGGCGGCGACCAGCAGCTCGTCCGGCCCGAGGTGCAGGGTGCGCATGTGGATCACGGTGTCCACGTCGTCGCCCGCGAGGATGGCACGCTCGATCGCGCGCACGTGCTCCTCGGTGGCCGACTCCCCACCAGCAGGCTCTTGACCTCCGTGGCCAGCAGGACCGCGATCACCGTCAGCAGCAGCCCGATCGCCCCGGTGCCGACGCCGTCCCAGACCCCGTCGCCCGTGGCGAGGGTGAGCCCGACGCCCGCCAGCGCGAACACCAGCCCGACCAGCGCGCCGGTGTCCTCCAGCAGGATCACCGGCAGCTCGGGCGCCTTGGACCGGCGGACGAACCGCACCCAGCCGGCCCCGCCCCGGGTCCGGTCGGCCTCCTTCACCGCCGTGCGCAGCGCCGACCCCTCCAGCACGATCGCCACGAGCAGCACGGCGACCGGCACCCACTCCCACTCCGTGATCGGGTGCGGGTCCCTGATCTTGTGCCACGCCTCGTACAGCGCGAACAGCCCGCCCAGGGTGAACAGCACGATCGCCACGATGAACGCGTAGATGTAGCGCTCGCGCCCGTACCCGAACGGATGCTCGGCCGTCGCGCGCCGCTGCGCCCGCTTCCCGCCCACCAGCAGCAGCGCCTGGTTGCTGGAGTCGGCGACCGAGTGGATCCCCTCGGCCAGCATCGAGGACGAGCCCGTCAGCGCGAACGCGACGACCTTGGTGACCGCGATCCCCAGATTGGCCCGAGCGCCATGACGACGGCCCGCGTACTCCCCTCGGCACTCATCCGCGCCCACCCCTCCGCCTCGCCCAAGAACAGCGACAACTGTAGTAGACGGCGGCCCGGCGGCTCACCGGGTCACGGGAGGTCGTAGACCTCCAGGGTCCAGGTCCCGGCCGGGGCGACGCCGCGCATGAGGTTCTCGATCGCGGCGGGGTCGGTCCGCTTCCCGGGGACGACCTCGGCGGGGAGCACGCGGACGTCCACGTCGGTCCGCACGCCGGCCCTGGCCTTCTGGTCCCACGTGACGCCGAACGACTCCGCCCGCTCGCAGCCGACCATCCTGGGCGTTCCGCCGCCGACCCGCACGATCGCCCAGGCCGTGCCGTCGACGCAGGCGACGCGCAGCCGCACCGAACGGCCCGAGGAGGTGAACGCGGCCGTGCGGACGCGGCCGTCCCCCTTGCCGGCCGTCCGCGCCAGCCGTTTCAAGCCGGTCACCGTGCTCCCCTGGACGCCCGCGCGGCGCTCGGGGGCCTTGCACGTCTCGCTGGTGCACGTCCCGCTGTAGACGTGGACGCTCCACGCGGCGGAGACCGGGCGGTGCGCCGCCAGGTAGGCGTCGAGGTCCTTCGTTCCGGACGGTTCCGGGGCCCGGGACGGCAGCGCGACGAGGTCCAGGGTGACCGGCCGGCCCGGCACCGTCGCCAGGTAGCTCGCGAAGCCCTCGCCCCCGGGTGAGCAGCCGCCGCCCGACAGCTCGCCGTCCTTCACCTCGTAGATCGCGACCTCGGCCGAGCACCGGTGCGTGAGCAGGGTGGTCCGGCCGGTCGGGACGATGCGCAGCCGCGTCTTCTCCCCGGCCCGGAACAGGAACCTGTCCCCGAGGGGCGCCATCCCCTCCTTCGGAGGCGTCCCGGGCCTCGGCGGGCTCAGCTCCACCGCCGTCGGGCCGGACGCCGGGCGCGGCCGGTCGCCGGCCCCCGGCGCGGCCGTGAGGAACGCCCCGACCGCCACGGCGACCCCGGCCGTTCCCACGGCGGCGGAGGCGGCGCGCACGCGGGCGCCCCGCCTGACGCGGCGCCGGACCTGCCCGAGGCGGTCCGGCGGGTGGGGCGCTCCGGCGCTGCGGTCCTCCATGAGCTCGCGCAGGTCCTGCATCGTGTGCGGCATCGGTCAGTCCCTTCCCCTGGGCGCGACGGCGAGGATCTCCGGATCGATCCTGAGCTTGGCGAGGGCCTTGCTGGCCTGGCTCTTCACCGTCCCGACCGAGCAGCCGAGCACCGCCGCCGCCTGCGGCTCGGTGAGGTCCTCGAAATAGCGCAGCACGACGACGGCCCGCTGGCGGCGCGGCAGCCTCCCGAGCGCCGCCCACAGGACCGCCTTGTCCTCGGCGGTCCCCATCGCGTCCGCCGGATCGGCCCGTTCGGGCGGCTCGTCCGTCGGACGCTCCCCGCGCCAGCGCCGCCTGGCCCACGACGCGTGTGTGTTGACCAGGATCCGGTAGACGTACGGGTCGGGGTCGTCCCCGATCCGGCGCCACGCGCGCCACGCCTTGACCAGCGCGGTTTGCAGCAGATCCTCCGCCAGCCCCCAGTCCCGGCACAGCAGGTACGCCGTGCGCAGCAGCCGGGGCGACCGTTCGGTCACGTAGGCGGCATAGTCGGGTCGCTCCCGCATCCGACCTCCTTCGGGTTCCTGCCGACTACTACCGCCCGGCCCCCGGAACGGTTGCCCGGAACGGTCGCCCGCGTGATCGCACGCCTCGGAGCGTCAAGTTCCTCTTACCGATCGGTTCTGGCCAGCGTTGGCCGCTCTCATCGCTGATGTACGCATTGATTGCTTCTGCGGCAAATGTCAGGCTGCGCACCGTTCATTGTCTTTCTGATGCGGAGGACACATGGTGCGCAAAGGTGCGCTCGCCACCCTCGTGGCACTGGCGGTCGCGATCGTCCCTGGCGTGGCGACGCAGGCCGACGCCGCGCAGGGCGAGCTGGCGAAGCTGGTGACCCTGAAGGACGTCCGGCACCACCAGCTCAACCTGCAGAAGATCGCCGACGCGAACGGCGGCAACCGCGCCGCCGGGCTCCCCGGCAACGTGATCACCAACAAGTACATCGTCGACCAGCTCAAGCGCGCCGGCTACCGGCCGACCGTGCAGAACTTCACGTTCGACTTCTGGCAGGAACGGTCGGAGGCGGTGTTCGCCGAGACCGCGCCGACGCCGAAGACGTTCGCGCCCGGCAGCGACTTCGCGACCCTCCAGTACTCCGGCAGCGGCGACGTGACCGCCCCGGCCACCGCCGTGGACCCGGGCGCGTCCGGAACGGGCAGCGGGTGCGAGGCGGCGGACTTCGCCGGGTTCACCAAGGGCAACATCGCGCTGATCCAGCGCGGCGGCTGCTTCTTCTCGGTCAAGACCGACAACGCGATCGCGGCGGGCGCGAGCGCGGTCGTCATCTACCAGCAGCCCGGCACCGACGGCCCCGTCAACGGGACGCTGGGCAAGGCGTACGACATCCCGGTGGTCGGCCCGACGAACGCGATCGGCGTGCAGCTCGTCCAGCAGGCGCAGGCGGGCCCGGTGTCGCTGCGCGTGCGGACCGACACCGTGAACGAGAAGCGGACCACCTCCAACGTGCTCGCCGAGACCAAGCGCGGCCGGGCCGACAACGTCGTGGTGGTCGGCGCGCACAACGACAGCGTCACCGAGGGCCCCGGCATCAACGACGACGGCTCGGGCACCGCGACGCTGCTGGCGATGGCCCAGAAGATCGGCAAGCTCGGCGGGAAGGTCCGCAACCAGGTGCGCTTCGCGTTCTGGGGAGCGGAGGAGGAGGGGCTGCTCGGCTCGCAGCACTACGTCGACACCCTGCCGCGGACCGAGCTCGACAAGATCGCGCTGATGCTGGACTTCGACATGCTCGCCTCGCCGAACTACGTGCGGTTCGTCTACGACGGCGACAACAGCACCGGCGAGAACAACGTGCCCGTGCCGGCCGGCACCGGCGCGATCGAGAAGGCGTTCACCGACTACTACGCGGGCCGGAAGCTGGCGACCGACCCGACGCCGTTCGACGGCCGGTCGGACTACAACGCGTTCATCGTCGCGGGCATCCCGGCCGGCGGCATCTTCACCGGCGCCGAGAAGATCAAGACGCCGGAGCAGGCCAAGGTCTACGGCGGCACGGCCGGGAAGCCGTACGACCCGTGCTACCACCAGGCGTGCGACCGCTACGACAACGTCAACCTCAAGGGCTTCGACGAGATGATCGACGGCACCGCCGCGGTGACGGAGCTGTTCGCCCACAGCACCCTCACCGTGAACGGCAACGAGCTGGCCAGGAAGCGCGCGGCGGGCAAGGCGCCCGCCCCGCAGTGGAGGGGCTCGTACGAGACCCGCTGACCGGCGGTGAACGGGAAGGGGGCGCGCGCCGCGCGCCCCCTTCGCGCTGCGCGCTCCGTTAGCAGTCCTCCGCTAGAACTCCTCGGAGGTGTGCGGGAGCAGCTCGGTGGCGAGGGCCGCGTCCAGCGCCGCCGCCGCGCCCGGCGTGTGCTCGGCGACGAGCCCCGCCCGCACGAGGTGCTCGGCGCGGGTGCCGCCGAGGTAGCAGGTGGCGAGGTCCCGCACGTCGAACGTGAGGTCGGGGGCGGCGGACTCCTCGGGGCGGAACGAGCAGGATCCGCCGTCCGCGACGAGGCGGCGCACGCCCGCGTTGGCGGGCAGCCGGTCGTCCCGCACCTCCAGCACGAGGTCGACGGGGGCGGCCCACGCGCGCCGTTCCATCGCGTCGCGCACGTCGACCAGCCGCAGCCACATCGCCGGGAACCGCGAGGTCACCCGGACCTGGTCGCGGTCGGCGGCCATGAGCGGAAGCGGGTCGTCCTCGGGACGGCCCCAGGCCCGGACCACGCCGGTGAGGTCGATCCCGGCGAGGTAGCGCCACAGCGCCGCCGCGACGGCCGGGGTGTCGGCCTCCAGCTCGTCCACGCGGACGAGGCCGGGGGTCCTCGCGTCCTCGTCGCCGCACTTGGTCCGGTAGACCGCGTACCCGGCCACGGGGTCGCCGAGGGCGACGACGCGCGGAGCCGTCAGGTCGTCGTCCCCCTCGTCGGTGTCGACCAGCCACTCCTCGCGCCACATCGCCTCGTCGCGGGCGGGCCGGCCGGGCCGGGAGGCGCGGGTGGCGTCGTAGTACGGGCCGAGGAGCTTGACCGTCTCCTCCTTGCCGAGCAGCCGCACGGGCCGCTCGTCGGGTGCGATCCGCAGCGCGAGCGGGCGTCTGGAGTCGATCTCCACGGTCGCGGCGTACGTGCCGTAGCCGTAGCCGTAGCGGCCGTAGATCGCGGCCTCGGACGCCCAGAGCGCGGCGAGCGGGCGGTCGGCGCTCCGCCGGAACAGCTCGGCCATCATGCCCGTGAGCACGCCGCGCCTGCGGTGGGTCGGCGAGACCGTCACGAACGAGACGCCCGAGCACGGCACGTCCCCGCCGGGCACGGACAGGGTGAACGGAAGCGCGGCGAGCAGGCCCACCAGGAGCGGCCCGTCGTACGCCCCGATGCGCAGGCTCCCCCGCAGCACCTCCCGGTGCCGTTCGAGCCTGGCCGCCCCCGGCGGCTTCTCGTTGAAGACCATGAAGGCGTGGTCGAGCGCGACGTCGATGTCGGCCTCCTGGACCTCGCGGAAGGCGAGTCCAGAGGCGAGTTCTTGATCCACTCTGGAACGGTACTGACGGCGCCCTGGTGAACGCACGTCATTTTCGCGCCGCCGCCGGAGGGCGCCCGCCGGGGTAGGGGCCCCAGCCCTCGCGGGCGTCGCGCGCCCACGGCCAGCGCGGACGTCCCTCCGCGACGGCCCGCACGGCGGTAGGGGCTTGCCGGGCGCGAGGACGTGCGGCACGTTGACGGCGTGGAACGACAGGAACCGCCGCTGCGCCTGGGCGTGCTGGGCTGCGCGGACATCGCGCGCCGCCGCACGGTCCCCGCCCTCCTCGCCGCGGACGGCGTGGACGTGACCGCCGTGGCGAGCAGGGACCCCGGCAGGGCCGAGAGCTTCGCCGCCGAGGTCGGCTGCGCCGCCGTGGGAGGGTACGGCGCGCTGCTCGCCTCCGACGACATCGACGCCGTCTACATCCCGCTGCCTTCGGCGCTGCACGCCGAATGGACGGAGAAGGCCCTGGACGCGGGGAAGCACGTCCTCGCGGAGAAGCCCCTCACCACCGACTACGAGACCACCGCGCGGCTGCTGCGCCTCGCGCGCACGCGCGGGCTCGTCCTGCTGGAGAACGTGACGTTCCTGCACCACTCGCAGCACACCGCCGTACAGAAGATGCTCGCGGACGGCGCGATCGGTGAGTTGCGGGACTTTTCGAGTGCGTTCACGATCCCGCCGCTGCCCGCCGGGAACACGCAGTTCCTACCGGGGCTCGGCGGTGGGGCGCTGCTCGAACAGGGCGTCTACCCGATCCGCGCGGCGCTGCGCTTCCTCGGCAACGACCTCGACGTGACCGCCGCCGTGCTGCACGTGGACGGCGGGACGGGCATGGTGGTCGGCGGGCGCGCCCTCGCCTGCACGCCGGGCGGCGTGACGGCCGACCTCGCGTTCGGGGTGCGGCACTCCTACCGGACGGGCTGCGAGTTCGCGGGGAGCGCGGGGCGGCTGCTGACCGACCGGGCGTTCACGCCTCCCGCGGCGTACCAGCCGGTCGTACGGATCGAACGGCAGGACCACCGCGAGGAGATCACGCTGCCCCCGGACCACCAGTGGGCCAACCTGGGGCGCTTCTTCGCCCGCGCGGTGGGCGCGGCGCGCGTGGCCGGCGCGGCCGGCGCGGCCCGCACCGCCCCGGGCCCGGGCGCGGGCGCGGAGGCGGGTACGGGCGGGGAGCCGGAGGCGTTCGGGGCGGGGAGCCTGCATCAGGCGCGGCTGGTGTCCGAGATCGAGGAGCGGGCGCGGCGGATCACGGTGTGAGCGCCGCGCCGGCCGCGCCGCGGGCGGCCATGGCGTTCAGGCAGGCGAGCAGGCTGCGCGCCTGCACGTTGAGGTAGTGGCTGTGCTGGGCGAGCATGGTGAGCTGGCCGGGGTGACCCAGCGGAACCCGGCGGGCGGGTCGATCGGGGCCTCGTCCTCGTCGGCCTCGACCACCATGTAGCGGCTCTCGGCGTTGAGGAACCGGCCGCCCTCCTCGGAGTGGACGGCCGAGTAGCGGACGCGGGACGGGTCGGCGGAGGAGACCAGGTCGATGAACGCGGGCCGCTCGCTCGCGGGCACGTGCGCGTAGTTGCCGGGGATCGCCTGGACGGTCGGGCCGAGCTCGACGGTGTCGAGGAAGCCGCCCTCGACGCGGGCGCGCGCGAGGACGTGCGGCACGCCCTCGAACGTGCGGGTCACGTAGGCGACGATCCCGGTCTCGTACGGCTCGAACAGCGGCTGGGTCCACCGCGTCACCTCGCGGTTGCCCGCCCGCACGGACACGGCCACGACGCGGAAGTGCCGGCGCTCCTCGTGGTCGATCGACCAGGGCCCCTGCACCCAGTGCCGGAGCCCGGCGCGGGGGACGCGCTCGGTCGTGACGATGTGCCGGGACCGTTCGGCGGCGATCCAGGACCGCAGCTCGACGTCGGAGTGCAGGGCGGTCGGGCCTCCCGCGCCGGGCATGCACGCGAGCACGGACCGGGCGTCCATGTTGACGACGTTGTCGAGGTGCAGGAGCCCGGCGAGCTGGCCGAGGGTCAGCCAGCGGAAGTCCTCGTGCTCGGGGACGTCGCCGGTCGCCTCGACGATCATGTTGCGGTTGCGCTTGCGGCAGAACCAGGCGCCGTGCTCGGACTGGAGCACGTCGGCGAGCACCCGCACCGGCTCCCCGCCGGTGAAGTACTCCAGGTAGCGGACCGACGCGCCGCGGTGCACCTTGGTGTAGTTGCTGCGGGTGGCCTGCACGGTCGGCGAGAGCTGGAGCAGGTTGGGGTTGCCGGGCTCCATCTTGGCCTGCATGAGGAAGTGCAGGACGCCGTCGAACCGCTTGGCGAGGATGCCGAGGATGCCGACCTCGAACTGGCAGATGATCGGCTGCTGCCACTCCCGGGGCCGGTCGCCGTCGATGCTGACGCGCAGCCCCTCCACGGTGAAGAAGCGCCCGCTGTCGTGGACGAGGTTGCCGGTGGGGCCGTCGAACGACCAGCCGTCCAGCTCGGCGAACGGGATGCGGCCGACCTGGAAGCGGGTGGCGTCGCGGCGCTCGCCCAGCCACGCGCGGACGTCGGCGACGCCCGGCACGCGGCCTTCGAGCGCGGCGGCCGAGGCGGCGATCGCGCGCTGCGCGGCGGTGTCCTCGCGGGCGCGCGGCGAGCGCCCGCCCGGCGCCGGGCGTCCGCGCGGGGACCGGGGGGCTCTCGGGGATTGCGGGGACCGCGGGGATAAGGGCGCTGGACGGGCGGGATCGGGCACGACTGCCTCCCTTGTAGGGCATATCCGGTTCACCACGGTATCGCTTTACCGCGGCCCCGCCCGAGGCCGCGAACCGTTTATGAGGAAAACAGGGGCCCCTAAGGCACGCACGGTCAGCCGCGCATTTGGCATCGTTTCCCGGAACGGCCTGGAAGTGCGGCCGCGCGCCGCCGAGCCCTTTAGTCCCGCTTAAGCGCGGCCGCGGAAAATGCGGCGTTCCGCGAGGAGGTTTGCTGTGCGCATCTCAGAGATGACGGTCCCCGACGCCTACCGGATCGAGCCGGATCGCATCGCCGATTCGCGCGGCTTCTTCTACGAGGCGATCAGAGCGGAGGCCCTGCGGAGCATCACGGGCCACGAGCTGGAGATCCGGCAGGTCAACTACTCGGTCTCCAAGCGGAACACCGTGCGCGGGATCCACGGCACCGCGCTGCCCCCCGGCCAGGCGAAGCTCGTCACGTGCGTGCGCGGGGCGGCGCTCGACATCGCCGTGGACATCCGCGTGGGCTCGCCGACGTTCGGGCACTACGCGGTCACCCGCCAGGACGCGGAGTCGGGCACCGCCGTCTACCTGCCCGACGGGATCGGGCACGCGTTCCTGGCGCTGACCGACGACACCTGCATGTGCTACCTGTGCTCGGTCGAGTACGTCCCCGGCACGATGATCGACATCGACGCGCTGGACCCCGAACTGGCCCTGCCGTGGAAGCTGACCGGGCCGCCGATCCGCTCGGCGAAGGACGCGGCGGCCCCGTCCCTGTCCGAGGCCGCCGCGGCCGGCCTGCTCCCCACCTACGAGCAGTGCGTGCGGTCGTACGCGCGGAACGGCCCGGCCGGCGGCGGCGCGGCGGGCCCCGCCGCCGGCGGGCGTCACTCGTTCCAGCGCAGGTAGATGACGGGGGGCTCGCGGCCGGGGATCTGGTGGAGGGTGGCGTCCTGGCCGCAGACCTCGCGGAACGCGGCGGTCTCGCCCGGCCACTTCGGGTGGGCGAGCTCGTCGAACGCCACGATGCTCCCCCTGGTCAGGTACGGGCGGATCGTCTCCAGCGTCTCGCGGGTCGGCGCGTACAGGTCCATGTCGAAGTAGGCGAGCGCGATGACCGTCTGCGGGTTCTCCTCCAGGTAGCGCGGCACGGTCTCGCGCACGTCGCCCTGCATGACGATCGTGCGCTGTACGTGGCCCATCGGCTCGCCCAGCTCGTGCGCCGCGAGCACCTCGCGCAGGTGGTCGGGGTAGTCCCGCGCCGTCTCGAACCTGCCGACGACCGCGCTCGGGCTGACCTCGTCCACGGGGCTGATGTCGGGGAACCCGGTGAAGGTGTCGAACCCGATGATCCGGCGCAGCGAGTTGTACGGCTCGTAGATCCCGCGCAGCGCGGTGAGCGTCGCCAGGTGCCGTCCGTGCAGCACCCCGAACTCCATGATCACGCCGGGCACATCGCGGACCTCGCGGTAGAGCGCGTCCATCGACAGCAGGTCGCTGAGCTGGTGCCGGCGCAGGTAGACCGCGAGGTTGTCGATCAGGTACTCGGGCTGGATCGGGGTCTTGGACAGCAGCCGGGTCAGGCGCTCGCGCGCCTCGCGCTCGCCGTCCGACTCGTGCGGGACGATCCGCGGATCGGTGTACTGGCTGATGGACATGCGTGCTCTCTCCTCCGGGGTCGGGGCGGTCAGCCGATCCACGCGTCCGGCGCGGGCCCGCCCCGCCCGACGGGCGGGAACAGCGCGTCGAGCCGGTCGAGCTCCGGATCGGACAGGGGCTTGTCCAGCGCCCGCAGCGCGCCGTCCACGTGCTCGGGCGTCCGCGGGCCGATGATCAGCGAGGTCACGCCCGGACGGCGCAGCGCCCACGCCAGGCCGACCTCGGCCGGGTCCCGGCCGAGGCCGCCGCAGAACCGCTCGTACTCGGCGATCGTCTCGCGGTGGGCGTCCAGCGCGGCGGCGGCGCGGCCCTGCGCGGACTTGACCGCCGTGCCCTCGGCGGCCTTGCGCAGCGTCCCGCCGAGCAGCCCGCCGTGCAGCGGCGACCAGACCAGCACCGCGACGCCGTAGGCGCGCGCCGCCGGGATGATCTCCAGTTCGGGGTGCCGCGCGACCAGGTTGTAGAGGCACTGCTCGGAGGCCAGGCCCGGCGCGCCGCGGCGGGCGGCGGTCTCCTGCGCGGCGGCGAGGTCCCAGCCGGCGGCGTTGGACGAGCCGACGTACCGGACCTTCCCCTGGGCCACCAGCAGCTCCATGGCGCGCCAGATCTCGTCCCACGGGACGGCCCGGTCCATGCTGTGGAGCTGGTAGAGGTCGATCCAGTCGGTCCCGAGCCTGCGCAGCGAGTCCTCGCACGCCGCGACGATGTGCCGGGCGGACAGGCCGCGGTCGTTCGGGCCGGGCCCCATCGCCGACCCGACCTTGGTGGCGAGGACGACGTCGTCGCGGCGGCTCCCGCGGGCCAGCCAGCGGCCGATGACCTCCTCGGTGTGGCCCTTGCGGACCCGCCAGCCGTAGGAGTCGGCGGTGTCGAGGAGGTTGAGGCCGCACGCGAGCGCGTGGTCCATCAGCCGGTGCGCCTCGGGCTCCTCGACGCGCCCGCCGAAGTTGACCGTGCCGAGGCCGAGCCGGCTCACGGTCAGGCCCGTGCGGCCGAGCCGGACGTGAAGCCCGTCGCCGCTCACCGTCCGCCCGTCCCCGCCGGGGCCGGGACGCGCGCCGCGCGGCGGGCCGCGCCCGACAGGTCTGGAAGCCACAAAAAAATCCGCAATGCACCGATTCTTTCCGCATAACCGTCCGAGCGCTGCGGCACCAACGTAATGCCTGCGCCTCCCGCCCCATACCCCTAAGAGCCGCCCGCCGGGAACGGCCGCGGGCCATAGGGGCCCCTAGCGGGGCGGCTCGGCGGAATAGGGCCTTGAGACGGCGCCGGACGCTCGATTAGCATCGGCCGCGAGATATTCTTGGCGCTTTCCCTGAATCCGAAGGTACGGCCGGGAGGACGATATGGGGCCCAGTTATCAGAGCAGCCTCCAGTGGGAGAACATTAGCAAACACTGGGTCACCGAGGATGTGTCCGCCGAGCTGGCGGATTTCAAATCCGGGCGGCCCAACCACAAGATCGCCATCTGGAATCCGGAGGCGAACGGGATCAGGTACCTCAAGACCCTGGTCTACAACCTCGCGTCGGGGCTCGGTCCCGCCGAGTGGGAGAAGCTGCGCAGGATCCGCAACCGCGAGGTGGGCGACCCGTTCACCGTGACCTACGACGGCGAGAGCGTGTGCCTGGACTACCTCCAGGCCGTGCTGGAGCTCGGGTTCGTCGAGAAGGGGCTCGACCTCGCGGGCGCCGCCGTCCTGGAGATCGGCGCCGGCTACGGGCGGACGTGCCACACGCTGCTGTCCAACCACGACCTCGCCTCATACCACATCGTGGACCTGCCCAACACGCTCGGCCTGTGCCGCAGCTACCTGCGCGCCGTGCTGGACGAGGAGCGGTTCGACCGGATCACGTTCGTGACGGTCGACGAGGTCGAGGACGCGCTCGGCGCGCGGCGCTTCGACCTGGCCGTCAACATCAACTCGTTCACCGAGATGCCCCCGGGCACCGTGCGGGACTACCTCGCGCTGATCGACCGCCGCTGCGACGCGTTCTACGTCAAGAACCCCGTCGGCAAGTACATGGACAAGAGCCTGGACGGCCACACGCAGGGCGACGAGGTCGTGCGGATGGCGATGGAGACCGGCCCGCTCCGCAAGGTGGTCGACATCAACGACAGCCGCGCCGTGGAGGCGGCCGTCCCCGACTTCATCGAGGCGTACCGGCCGGGCGGGGCGTGGACCTGCGCGGCGGACGGCTGGCCCGTGCCCTGGACCTACTTCTGGCAGGCCCTCTACCGGCGGTCCCCCGCCGCGAACGGTTCGGCCCCGGCCGCCGGCCGGTGAGCCGGAACGTTCGTTGACCGCCCGAAGGCGCCCCGGTCAGGACGCCGCGCCCGCCCAGGGCGCCGCCTCCACCCGACCGGGCGCCTTCCCCTTTTCCCGTCCCCCGCGTCCGCCCGCGCCTGCCGCGCGCCCGCCGGGCGGACGTTCGTCTGGGCTTCGGCTGTACGCCATCTATAGCTTCCTATACACGTGTACTGTACTCTGCACAGAGAGATAGCGGACGATACAAGCGGGGGGCTTCCTGATGCTGGCAGAACGTGGCGGAGCGGCCTTCGAGGATCTGACCGCCCGCGCCCGGATCAGAGACGCGGCGCTGCGGTACTTCACGGAGTACGGGTTCACGCAGGCGACGATCCGGGAGATAGCCCGCGCCGCCGGCGTGTCACCGGGGCTGGTCCGCCACCACTTCGGTTCCAAGGAGGCGCTGCGCCAGGCGTGCGACGCCTACGCGCTGGAGGCGCTGCACGGCTTCTACGACCAGACGCTGAACGGCGACCGGCTGAGCCATCCGCGCTCCACCATGGACGCCCGGCACACGCTGCACCCGTTCCAGCGCTACCTGGCGCGGGCGCTGATCGACGAGTCCGAGGCGGCGGCGCGGATCTTCGACGACCTGGTGGCGATGACCGAGCGGTCGCTGATCCAGGCCGACCGGCAGCGGCCCGACCCGCCCATCGCGGACGCGGCGAGCCGGGCCGCGCTGATGGTGGCCATGGCGCTCGGCATCCCGACGTTCCACCAGCACATCTCCCGCGCCGTGGGCGCCGACATCTTCTCCGACGAGGGTGACCGGCGGGTCGCCCTCGCCCTGCTCGACGTCCACTCCCACAGCGTCATCAGCCCGGAGACGGCCGCCTCGCTCCGGGACGGGCTGGACGAGCCCGGCAGCGGGTCCGGCAACCGCGCACCCTTCACCCATTCACAAGAGGAGCACCGCCATGAGTGACGCCATCTCGGCGAAGGGACTGGTCAAGAAGTTCGGTCCGACGCGCGCGCTGGACGGCCTCGACCTCACCGTGCGCACCGGGGAGGTGCACGGCTTCCTCGGGCCGAACGGCGCGGGCAAGTCGACGACCATCCGGGTCCTGCTCGGCATCCTGCACGCGGACGCGGGCGAGGTCGGGCTGCTGGACGGCGACCCGTGGCAGGACGCGACCGCGCTGCACCGCCGCCTGGCGTACGTGCCGGGCGACGTCAACCTGTGGCCGGGCCTGTCCGGCGGCGAGGTGATCGACCTGCTCGGCCGGCTGCGCGGCGGGGTCGACAAGCGGCGCAAGACCGAGCTGCTGGAGCGGTTCCAGCTCGACCCGAGGAAGAAGACCAGAACCTACTCCAAGGGCAACCGGCAGAAGGTCGCGCTGGTGGCGGCGCTCGCCTCCGACGTCGAGCTGCTGCTGCTGGACGAGCCGACCTCCGGCCTCGACCCGCTGATGGAGGAGACGTTCCGCGAGGCCATCGCCGAGGAGCGCAGCGCGGGCCGCACCGTCCTGCTGTCGAGCCACATCCTGTCCGAGGTCGAGGCGCTGTGCGACCGGGTGAGCATCATCCGGGAGGGGCGGGTCGTGGAGACCGGCACCCTCGACGAGATGCGGCACCTGACCCGCACCTCGATCGACGCCGAGCTGATGCGCCCGCCGTCGGGCCTGTCGGACGTCCCGGGCGTGCACGAGCTCAAGATCGACGGCATGCACGTGAGCTGCGAGGTCGAGACGGCGAGCCTGGACGAGGCGCTGCGGCAGCTCACCGGCGCGGGCGTGCGCAACCTGGTCAGCCGCCCGCCGACGCTGGAGGAGCTGTTCCTGCGGCACTACACCGCGGACGGCGGCGCGCGCGACGCGAACGCGGGGGTGGCGCGGTGAACCCGCTCACGGGCACCGGCAAGCTGGTCAGGCTGATCCTGCGCAGGGACAGGTGGCTGCTGCCGGCGTGGATGTTCTGGGTGGTGGTGATCCCGCTCAGCTACGTGTCCACCTACAAGGACCTGTACCCGACGGCCGCCGACCGCGCCGAGTACGCCGCGACGAGCGGCAGCAACCCGACGTTCCTCGCGCTGTACGGCCCGCTGCCCGACGTGAGCCTCGGCGGCATCGTCGCGCAGCGCGCGGGCTTCATCCCGATCTTCGTCGGGCTGGTCAGCATCCTGACCGTCATCCGGCACACCCGGACCGACGAGCAGGCCGGGCGCCGCGAGCTGCTCGCCGCGACCGTGGTCGGGCGGCACGCGCAGCTCGCCGCCGCGCTGATCGTGACGATGACCGCCAACCTGGTGGTCGCCGTCCTGCTCGGGCTCGGCCTGAGCGGGCAGCTCCCGGCCGGAGGGGCGTTCGCGATCGGGCTGGGCTTCGCGGTCGCGGGCTGCACGTTCGCGGCGGTCGCGGGCGTCGCGGCGCAGCTCACCGAGTACGCGGGCAGCGCGCGCGGCCTCTCGATCGCCGCGCTCGGCGGGTTCTTCCTGGTCCGGCTGGCCGCCGACACCGGCGGCGACAACAGCGGGCTGACGTGGCTGTCGTGGCTGTCGCCGCTCGGCTGGGTGACGCTGCTGCGCCCGTTCGCCGACGAGCGCTGGTGGGTCCTCGCGCTCGCCGTCGCGTTCGCCGCCGCGGCGGTCGCGGTCGCGGTCGCGTTCTCGTCGCGGCGGGACATCGGCGCGGGGATCCTCGCGGCGCGGCTCGGCCCGGCGGACGCCGCGCCGTCGCTGAGCAACCCGATCGTCCTCGCGTGGCGGCTCCAGCGGAGCCTGCTGCTCGCCTGGACCGTCGCGATGATCGTGCTCGGCGGGGTGTTCGGCGGCATCGCCCAGGGCGTCGGGGACCTGCTGGAGGACAACGACACGCTGAAGGACATGTTCCTGCGGATCGGCGGCCAGCAGGGCCTGATCGACGCCTACCTCGCCTCCATCATGGGGACGGTCGGGCTGGTCGCGTCCGCGTACGGGATCCAGGCGGCGCTGCGGCTGCGCACGGAGGAGCAGGCCATGCACGGCGAGTACGTGCTGGCGACCTCGGTGAGCCGGGCGAAGTGGGTGGCGAGCCACCTGCTGTTCGCCGCCGTCGGCCCGGCCATCGCGCTCGCGGCGGCGGGCGTCACGACCGGGCTCGTGCACGGCGCGGACATCGGGGACGTCGGCGGCCAGGTGCCGCGCATCCTCGGCGGCGCCATGGTGCAGCTCCCGGCGGTGTGGACGCTGACGGGCCTGGCGCTCGCGCTGTTCGGGATCCTGCCGCGGCTGTCGCTGGCGGTGTGGGGCGCGCTCGCGCTGTTCTTCCTGCTCGGGCAGCTCGGCGAGGCCATGCAGCTCGACCAGGCGCTGATGGACCTGTCGCCGTTCTCGCACACGCCGCGCATCCCCGGCGGGCACTTCTCGGCGATGCCCGTGGTCTGGCTGCTGGCCATCTCCCTCGCGCTGACGCTCGTCGGCTTCGTCGGCGCCCGGCGCAGGGACATCGGAACGGCCTGACCCCCCAGAACGGCCGGGAGGCCGCCCGCGACCGCGTTCACCCCGTCGAACCTGCTCCGTCCGGCGGAGGTCCGGCGGCCTCCCGGCACCCCGTCCCCTGCGTCCCCCGATGAGGGGGCGTAGGGGATCGGTACGGGTACCCAACGCGTTCCCGGTCATGAAAGCTGGCTCCGTACGCACCGGCGGGACGCCCGGCGAGCACGCCGGCCGCCCGCCGAGGGAACGACCCGTGCGAGAGCGAAAGGGCGTCATGACACAGCCGTCCACCGACTTCGAAGCGTGGATCCGCCGCTACCACCAGGCGCCGAGCAGCGGCGTGCGCCTCGTCTGCTTCCCGCACGCGGGCGGCTCGGCGAGCTTCTTCTTCCCCGTCTCGGCACGGCTCTCCCCGGCCGTGGACGTCGCCGCCGTGCAGTACCCGGGCCGCCAGGACCGGCGCGCGGAGGCCAACATCGGCACCATCCCGGAGATGGCGGACGCGGTCCTCCCGGCCGTGCGGGCGCTGGCCGACCGGCCGCTGGCGTTCTTCGGCCACAGCATGGGCGCGGTGCTCGCCTACGAGGTCGCGCGGCGGCTGGAGCGCGACGGCGCGGAGCCGCTCGCGCGCCTGTACGTCTCGGGGCGGCGCGCGCCGTCCAGGCACCGGTCCGAGCACGTGCACGAGCTGGACGACGCGGGGCTCGTCGCCGAGCTGCAACGGCTCAGCGGCACCGACTCCAGCCTGCTCGGCGACCCCGAGGCGCGGGACATGATCCTGCCCGCCGTCCGCAGCGACTACCACGCCGTCGAGACCTACCGGCACGTTCCCGGCGCCGCGCTGAGGTGCCCGGTCGTCGCGCTCGTCGGCGACCGCGACCCGCAGGTGACGCGGGACGAGGCGCTGGCCTGGGCGGAGCACAGCTCCGGGCCGTTCGACCTGCGGGTGTTCCCCGGAGGGCACTTCTACCTCGTCGAGCACGGCCCGCGCGTGATCCAGGCTCTCGCCGACGACCTCGCGGCCGTCCGGGTGCCGAGCGGCGCGGGCGGGGTGGCCGGCGGCGCGGGCCGTACGGACGCCGCCGCCACCTGACGGATCTCGCGGGCGGCGGCCGGGCGTTCCTCCCGGCCGCCGCTCAGGCGCGTCACGCGCGGTGCTCGGCGGTGAGCCTTTCGAGCTCGGGCACGAGGGCGTTCGGCGCGGGGTAGGACATGATCTCCCGGCGCAGGGTCTCGGCGCCCGCGCGGAACGCGGGGTCCTCCAGCATCCGGACGACGTTCTCCCTGATCAGCGGGCCGCTGAACCGGTCGGGGGTGATCGCCAGCCCGGCCCCGGCCGCGCGGAGGTGGTGGTCCTTGAACGGCGCGTCCAGGGCCGTGCTGACCAGCA
The DNA here is from genome assembly GCF_009793335.1 of Actinomadura sp. J1-007. Lineage (GTDB taxonomy): Bacteria > Actinomycetota > Actinomycetes > Streptosporangiales > Streptosporangiaceae > Spirillospora > Spirillospora yumaensis. The sequence goes on from NZ_WING01000003.1 coordinate 1,129,343, forward strand.
GCTGCGGGACGCCGCTCAGCAGCGAGCCGTTGAACGAGCCCGCTCCCCCGTGGTGGACCACCGCCGAGCAGGTGGGCAGGACGGCGTGCAGCGGCACGAAGTCGACCACGCGGACGTTCGCCGGGACGCGGCCCAGGCTGGCGCGCACGTCGTCGGGCAGGGTCACGACGACCTCGACGTCCAGGTCGGCGAGCGAGTCGAGGGACTCCCGGAGCCGTTCGACGGGGACGACCTGGAGCTCGGGCCACGACCGCACCGAGACGCCGAACGTCATGAGGACGCGCGGCGCGCGCGGCGGCTCGGCCAGCCACGCGGGGATGACGGCGGGCCCGTTGTAGGGGACGTGCCGCATCGACACGGTCCGGTGCGGGAAGTCCAGGCGGAACGAGGCGGGCATCTGGTCGATCGAGAAGTGCCCGTTGACCAGCTCCTCGGAGAACTCGACCCCGTACTTGGCGGCCCACGGCGCGAACCAGTCCTTCAGCCCGTCCCGGCGGTCCTGCGGCGGCTGGCGCGCCATCACGGTGAGCTGGTCGTCGCGCAGCCGGCTGTAGAGGTCGACGGAGAACAGGAACCGCGCGTGCGCCGCGCCCACCGCGGCGGCGGCGACGGAGCCGGCGAAGGTCACCGCGTTCCAGATGACGAGGTCGGGGCGCCAGGACCGGCAGTACGCCACCAGGTCGTCGAACATCGTGTCGTTGGACAGCCACGCCCTCGGCACCACGAGCGTGTCGTGGATGCGGTTGAGCTCCTGCCAGCTCAGCCGCTGCCGGTCCGGGCCGAGGTCGTACAGCTCGACGGGGTGGCCCGGCGGGGGCGCCTCCTCGGGCGTCGGCAGGGTGCCCTCCCGCCAGGCGCGCCGGACCCGTTCGCCCATGGTCTCACCCGAGCCGACGGGGACCGCGGTGAGGCCCGCGCCGGTGACGGCGCCGGTCAGGTCGGGCTCGGCGGCCACGTGCACCTCGTGGCCCGCGGTCTGCAACGCCCAGGCCAGCGGGACGAAATTGAAAAGGTGCGTCTTCCACGGGAGCGTCACGAACAGGACCCGCACGGCCACCGTCTCCTTCGGTCGGGGAATTCACGTCTCGGGGTTTCCTGAAACCGGGCAGGCGGCATCCGGTCTGCCGTTCGGGCGCCAGAATAGTGCGGCCCCGCCGCCGCCCCGTACCCCTAAGTCCGGCACGGGCGGCGCGCCGCGTTTAGGGGCCCCTATCGCGGGGGCGGGCGTTAGTCCAGCTTTAGCGGCGGTTCCGATGATGAGGCGGCCCGACGACGAACGTCCCATCAATGGAGCGAGGATGAACATGCGGGAATCACGCCGGAACGCCGCGCAGCAGGGCCGGGCCGCACGGGGGCCGCGGGCGCGGTGGGCGCTCGCCGCCACGGGAGCGGCGCTGGTCGTGCTGGTGCCCGGCGCGGTCGCGGCGGTCGCCGACACCGGCGGCGGCCGGGCGGACGGCGGGCGCGCGGACGGCGCGGGCAGGCCGCCGGGCCACGGCACGAAACTCCCCGCTCCGCCGCAGATGCGCGCCCTCGACTTCATGCTGGGCTCCTACAAGTGCATGGACACCCCGCCCGGCGGCGGCGAGCAGATCGAGAACTACATCACCACCAAGCGCGACATCGGCGGGCACTACCTCGACTCGGCGATGGTCACGCCCGACCTCGTCGTGGGCCGCAGGGTCTTCGGCTGGAACCCGGTCGACCGGCGGTTCATGAGCGAATACCACGACGACTGGGGAGTGCAGGGCAACTCCTATTCGGAGGGCTGGAAGAACGGCCATCTGATCTTCACCGGAACGGTGAAACTGGTGAAGAAGCCCAGCCCGACGGGCAACGCCGAGGGCGTCGAGGTGAACGTCAAGGACGACATGGTCATCCTCAGCAGGAACCACTACACCAACACGCAGACGACGAGCGTGCCCGGCGGGATCTCCGTTCAGCACTTCTACGACTGCCGGAAATAGCGGGTCCGCGCCTTCCGGGCTCGCGTCGAGCAGCTGTCCTGTCAGCGGAGGCACCGGGCGGGCCGCCGGGTGCCGCGGAGGAAAATGGGTGCGCCGGCAATGGCGAGTAACGAAGAGAAGCTCCTCGACTACCTCAAGCGCGTGACGACGGACCTGCGCCAGGCGCAGCGGCGGCTGAAGGACGTCGAGTCGGTCGGGCACGAGCCGATCGCGATCGTCGGGATGGCCTGCCGCTTCCCCGGCGGCGTGCGGTCGCCCGGGGAGCTGTGGGACCTGGTCGCCGAGGGGCGGGACGCCGTCGGCGGCTTCCCCGCCGACCGCAACTGGGACCTGGACGGCCTCTTCGACCCCGATCCCGAGCACCCCGGCACGAGCTACGTGCGCGAGGGCGGCTTCATCGACGACGTCGCCGGCTTCGACGCCTCGTTCTTCGGCATCGGCCCCCGCGAGGCGCTCGCGATGGCGCCGCAGCAGCGGCTGGCGCTGGAGACGTCGTGGGAGGCGGTCGAGCACGCGGGCATCGACCCCGAGTCGCTGCGGTCGAGCCCGACCAGCACGTTCATCGGCTGCGACCGCCTCGACTACTACTCCGACCCGTCGCAGGTGCCCGAGGGGTCGGCGGGCTACTTCACGATCGGCAACACCGCGAGCGTCGTCTCCGGCCGCGTCGCGTACGCGCTCGGCCTGGAGGGCGCGGCGGTGACGGTGGACACCGCGTGCTCCTCGTCGCTGGTCACCCTGCACCTCGCGGCGCGCGCGCTGCGGCAGCGCGAGTGCGACATGGCGCTGGCGGGCGGGGTGTTCGTGATGTCGTCGTCCGCGCCGCTCGTCGGCTTCAGCCAGCTCCGCGCGCTCGCCCCGGACGGCCGGTCCAAGTCGTTCGCGGCGGGCGCGGACGGCATGACCATGGCCGAGGGCGCCGGGATGGTGCTGCTGGAGCGCCTGTCGGACGCGCGCCGCGCGGGCCACCGGGTGCTGGCCGTGATCCGCGGCTCGGCGATGAACCAGGACGGCGCGAGCAACGGCCTGACCGCGCCGAACGGCCCGTCCCAGCAGCGCGTGATCGCGGACGCGCTCGCCGACGCCCGCCTCTCCCCCGCCGACGTGGACGCGCTGGAGGCGCACGGCACCGGCACGGCGCTCGGCGACCCGATCGAGGCGCAGGCGCTCCTCGCCACGTACGGGCAAGGCCGCCCGGACGACCGGCCGCTGTGGCTCGGGTCGATCAAGTCCAACATCGGGCACACCCAGATGGCGGCGGGCGTCGCGGGCGTCATCAAGATGGTGATGGCGCTGCGGAACGGCCGCCTCCCCGCGTCGCTGCACATCGACGAGCCGTCCCCGCACGTGGACTGGGACGCGGGCGCCGTCCGCCTCCTCACCGACCCGGTCGAGTGGCGGAACGGCGACCGTCCCCGCCGCGCGGGCGTGTCGTCGTTCGGGATCTCCGGGACGAACGCCCACGTGATCCTGGAGGAGGCACCGGAGCCGGACGACACGGCTCCGGCGGCACCGGCCCCGGCCCCGGACGCAGAGGTCGCGGGCGGGGTGGTGCCGTGGGCGCTGTCGGCGCGCAACGCGCCCGCACTGCGCGACCAGGCCGCCGCACTCGTAACGCACCTCGAAGAACGCGACGACTTCTCACCGGTCGAAGTCGGCTGGTCACTGGCCACCACACGCTCGACGTTCGAACACCGCGCCGTCGTCATCGGCCAAGACCGCGACCAGCTCATGGACGGCCTGAAGGCGCTGGCCTCAGGCGCCCAGCACCCCAACCTGGTCAATCCCGGAGTGGCGGCGGCGCATTCCGAGAACGGGCCGGTGATGGTGTTCCCCGGCCAGGGTTCGCAGTGGCCCGGCATGGGCGCGGAGCTGCTCGACTCCTCCCCCGTGTTCGCCGCGCGGATGGCCGAGTGCGAGCGGGCGCTCGCGCCGTACGTCGACTGGTCGCTCACCGACGTGCTCCGCGGGGCCGACGGCGCCGCCGACCTCGAACGGGTGGACGTCGTCCAGCCCGTGCTGTGGGCGGTCATGGTGTCGCTGGCCGCCGTGTGGGCCGAGCACGGCGTCACGCCCGCGGCGGTCGTCGGGCACAGCCAGGGCGAGATCGGCGCCGCGTGCGTCGCGGGCGCGCTCGGCCTGGAGGACGGCGCGAAGATCGTGGCGCTGCGCAGCCGGGCCCTGCGCCGCCTCGCGGGCACGGGCGCCATGGCCTCGCTCGAAACCGGCCCGGAGGAGGCGGAGGGCCTCCTCGACGGCGGCGTGACGATCGCGGCGGTGAACGGCCCGACCTCGGTCGTGGTCTCGGGTCCGCCCGGCGAGGTCGCCGGCGTGGTCGACCGGGTGAAGGCGCGCGGCCTGCGCGCCCGGCTGATCGACGTGGACTACGCCTCGCACGGCCCGCACGTCGGAGAGGTCGCGGACGAGCTGCGCGAGGCGCTGGCCGGGATCGAGCCCGCCGCCTCGTCCGTGGCGTTCTACTCGACGGTGACCGCGGCACGCATCGACACGTCCGGGCTGGACGCGGACTACTGGGTCGCCAACCTGTGCCGGCCCGTCCGGTTCGCCGACGCCGTCCACGCGCTGCTGGACGACGGGCACGGCACGTTCGTCGAGGCCAGCCCGCACCCGATCCTCACCCTCGCGCTGGAGCAGATCGCCGAGGACGCCGGCGCCGCGGCCGGGATCGTGCCCACGCTGCGGCGCGACCACGGGGACCACGCCCAGCTCACCCGCGCGCTCGCGCACGCCCACACCCTCGCCGCGCCCGTCGACTGGACCCGTTGCTTCCCCGCGTCCCCGCCGCCCGCGACCACCGACCTGCCCACCTACCCGTTCCAGCGCGAGCGGTTCTGGCTGGCGCCCGCCGCGCGTTCCGGCGTGGGCGGGGACGGGCACGACCCGGCCGAGAGCGAGCTGTGGCACGCGATCGAGGAGCTGGACGTCGACGCGCTGAGCGCCACCCTGCGGCTGGAGGACGGCAGCCCGGCCGTGGACGACCTGCGTCCGGCGCTGCCGATCCTGGCGCAGTGGCGCCGCCGCCACCGCGAGCGGACCGTCCTGGACTCCTGGCGCTACAAGATCACGTGGAAGCACCTGCGGGAGGAGCGCGCCCCGGAGCTGTCCGGCACGTGGCTCGTCATCACGCCCGCGGACGAGGACGGCGGGAGCCCCGCCGTCCACACCGCCGTGCAGGCGATCCGCGGCCACGGCGGCGACGTGCGGCTGCTGCCCGTCGACACCGCGGGCGCCACGCGCGAACGGTTCGTGCGGGACCTCGCCGAGGCGAGCGCCGAGACGCCGCCGGCGGGCGTCCTCAGCCTGCTGGCGCTGGACGCGTCGCCGCATCCGGACGAACCCGCGGTTCCGGCCGGGCTGGCCGCCACGATCGCGCTGATCCAGGCGCACGGGGACGGCGGCGCGGGCGCGCCGCTGTGGTGCCTCACGCAGGGCGCGGTCGCGGTGTCGCCGACCGATCCGCTGCCCAGCCCCCGGCAGGCGCAGGTGTGGGGGCTCGGACGCGTCGCCGCCCTGGAGTACCCGTCCCGGTGGGGCGGCCTGATCGACCTGCCCGCCGCGCCCGACCGGAACACCGCCGCCCGGCTCGCCGGGCTGCTGGCGTCCGGCGGGCCCGAGGACCAGGTGGCCGTCCGGACGACCGCGTCGTTCGCGCGCCGCATGGACCGCGCCCCCGCCCGCGACGGCGGCGACGCGCCCTGGCGGCCGACGGGGACGACGCTGGTCACCGGCGGCACGGGCGGGCTCGGCACGCACCTGGCCCGCTGGCTCGCGCGGAACGGCGCGCCGCACCTCGTGCTCACCAGCCGCCGCGGCCCGGACGCCCCCGGCGCCGCGGAGCTAGCCGAGGAGCTCGAAGCGCTCGGGACCCGCGTCACCCTCGCCGCCTGCGACGCGTCCGACCGTTCCGCGCTGGAGGGCGTCATCGACGCCGTGCCCGCCGAGCATCCGCTCACCGCCGTGTTCCACGCCGCCGGGATGTCGGACCTCACCCCGATCACCGACCTGGACCTGGCCCGCGCGGGCGAGGTCCTGCGGTCGAAGTCGCAGGCGGCGGAGCATCTGCACGACCTGACGCGGCACCTCGACCTGACGGCGTTCGTGCTGTTCTCCTCCGGCGCCGCGGCCTGGGGCAGCGGGCAGCAGGGCGCCTACGCCGCCGCGAACGTCTACCTCGACGCGCTCGCCGAGCACCGCCGCCGTCTCGGGCTGCCCTCCACCAGCCTGGCGTGGGGGCCGTGGGGCGAGGCCGGCATGTCCGCCGACGAGAACGTCATCGCGTTCTTCGCCCGGCGCGGCCTGACGCCCATGGACCCGGGCCTGGCCGTGAAGACGCTCCACGAGGCGATCACGCAGGGCGAGACGTCCCTCACGGTCGCCGACATCCACTGGCGGAAGTTCCCGGCGGCGTTGACGACGCAGCGCCCGAGCCCGTTCCTGAGCGACCTCGCCGAGACCGACCCGGACGACGCCGACCGGCGGGACGCCTCGCCCGGCGCCAGCCCGCTGCGGCAGGAGCTGGCGGGGAGCGCGCCGAAGCAGCAGCTCGACCTGCTGCTGCGGCACGTCCGGACCCACGCGGCGTCGATCCTCGGCCACACGAGCATCGACGCCGTCCCGGCGGGGCAGCCGCTCCAGGAGCTGGGGTTCGACTCGCTGACGGCCGTCGAGCTGAGCAAGCAGCTCAGCACGAGCACGGGGCTCTCGCTGCCCCGGACACTGGTCTTCGACCAGCCGACGCCCAACGCGCTCGCCAAGTACCTGCACAACGAGCTGGCGGACGACCAGCCCGCCGCCGCGTCCCGCGGCTCCGCCCGTACCGCCACGGCGGCGGCGAGCGACGAGCCGATCGCGATCGTGGCGATGGCGTGCCGCTATCCGGGCGGCGTGCGGAACCCGCAGCAGCTTTGGGACCTGGTGGCGTCCGGCGGCGACGCGATCGCCGGTATGCCCACCAACCGTTACTGGGATCTGAACAACCTCTACCACCCCGATCCCGAGCACCCCGGCACCAGCTATGTGCGCGAGGGCGCGTTCCTCTACGACGCCCCGGAATTCGACGCGGGATTCTTCGGCATCAGCCCGCGTGAAGCGTTGGCCATGGACCCGCAGCAACGTCTGCTCCTGGAAACCGCATGGGAGACGTTCGAGAACGCCGGACTCACCCAAGAAGCCCTCAGCGGAAGCAACGTCGGCGTCTTCACCGGCGGAACCTTCCAGGGCTACAGCGCCACAGGCAACCCGGCCCAAGAGAGCGAGGGCTACGCCCTGGCGGGAACGACCGCGAGCGTCATCTCCGGGCGCGTCTCGTACGCGTTCGGGTTGGAAGGCCCCGCCGTCACCGTCGACACCGCGTGCTCGTCGTCGCTCGTCGCGATCCACCTGGCGAGCCGGGCCCTCGCGCAGGGCGAGTGCAGCCTCGCGCTCGCGGGCGGGGTGGCCATCATGGCGACGCCCGCGACGTTCGTCGGCTTCTCCCGCCAGCGCGGCCTCGCCCCCAACGGCCGCGCCAAGCCGTTCGCCGCGGCGGCCGACGGCACCAACTGGGGCGAGGGCGCCGGCCTGCTCCTGCTGGAACGGCTGTCGGACGCCGAACGCAACGGCCACCACGTGCTCGCGACGATCCGCGGCTCGGCGGTCAACCAGGACGGCACCAGCAACGGCCTCACCGCCCCCAACGGCCCGTCCCAGCAACGCGTCATCCGCCAGGCACTCGCCAACGCCCGCCTAGAGCCCGCCGACATCGACGCGGTGGAAGCGCACGGCACCGGGACGACCCTCGGCGACCCCATCGAAGCCCAAGCCCTCCTCGCCACGTACGGGCAGGACCGGCCAGCGGACCGGCCGCTGTGGCTCGGGTCGGTCAAGTCCAACATCGGGCACACCCAGATGGCCGCGGGCGTCGCCGGCGTCATCAAGATGGTGATGGCGATGCGGAACGACCTGCTCCCCGAATCCCTGCACATCGACGAGCCGTCCCCGCACGTGGACTGGGACGCGGGCGCCGTCCGCCTCCTCGCCGAACCCGTCGAGTGGCCCGAGGGCGAACGCCCGCGCCGGGCCGGGGTGTCGGCGTTCGGGATCTCCGGGACGAACGCGCACGTGATCCTGGAGGAGGCGCCCGAGCCGTCCGTGCCCGACACCGCCTCCGAGGCCCCGGACGCGGCGGACGCCGAGCCCGACGCGTCCGGCGGCCCGGTGCCGTGGGTGGTCTCCGCCCGCAGCGCCACCGCGTTGCGCGACCAGGCCGCCGCGCTGTCCGCCCACCTCGCGGGCGGCGACGACTCCCCCGGCGACGTCGGCTGGGCGCTGGCGACGAGGCGTTCGACGTTCGAGCACCGCGCCGTGGTCCTCGGCCGGGACCGCGACGAGCTGCTGGCCGGGCTGGACGCCCTCGCCACCGCAGGGCAGCACCCCGGGCTGGTCGCCCCCGGCACGCCCGCGGCGGCCTCCGAACCGGGTCCGGTGCTAGTGTTCCCGGGGCAGGGTTCGCAGTGGCCCGGGATGGGCGCGAAGCTGCTCGACACCTCACCCGTGTTCGCCGCACGCATCGCCGAATGCGAACAAGCCCTCGCCCCGCACATCGACTGGTCCCTCACCGACGTACTGCGCGGAACCGAGGGCGCGGCCGACCTGAACCGGGTGGACGTCGTCCAACCCGTCCTCTGGGCCACCATGGTTTCGTTGGCCGCCGTCTGGGCCGACCACGGCGTCACACCCGCCGCCGTCATCGGACACAGCCAAGGCGAAATCGCCGCCGCCTGCATCGCCGGAGCACTCACCCTCACCGACGCCGCCACCATCACCGCCCTCCGCAGCAAAGCCCTCCGCAACCTCGCCGGACACGGCGCCATGGCCTCCCTCGGCACCGGACGCGACGGGGCGGAACGGCTGCTGGAGGAACGGGGCGGCGACGTGGTCGTGGCGGCGTTCAACGGACCGTCCTCCACGGTGGTCTCCGGGCCGCCCGAGGCCGTCGCGGACGTCGTGGCGGCGGCCAAGGCCGCCGGCCTGCGCGCGCGGATGATCGACGTGGACTACGCCTCGCACGGCCCGCAGATCGACCGGATCACCGGCGAGCTGCACGAGGTCCTCGCCGGTATCCGGCCGTTCGACGCGGAGATCCCGTTCTACTCGACCGTGCACGCCGGGCGGATCGACACGACCGGCCTGGACGCCGCGTACTGGGTGACGAACCTGCGCGAGCAAGTGCGGTTCGCCGACACCGTGGAGGCCCTGCTGAACGACGGGCACCGGGTGTTCATCGAGGCGAGCGCCCACCCGGTGCTGACGGTCGGCCTGGAGGAGATCTTCGAGGAGGCGGGCGCCGACGCGTACGCGGTGCCGACGCTGCACCGCGACCGCGGCGACCGGGCGCAGGTGGCGCGGTCGGTGGCGGAGGCGTTCACGGCGGGCGTCCAGGTCGACTGGACGGCGCTGTTCGGGCGGACGGCGCGGCGGCGCGCGGTGGACCTGCCCACGTACGCGTTCCAGCGGCGGCCCTACTGGCTGGCTCCGGCCGTCCCGTCCGGCGGTGGCGGACCCGGCCACGACCAGGCCGAGACCGAGCTGTGGAACGCGATCGAGGAACTCGACGTCGACGCGCTCGGCGCCGCCCTGCACCTGGACGGCGACGGCCCGGCCCTCGACGATCTGCGTCCCGCCCTGCCGATCCTGTCGGAGTGGCGGCGGCGGCACCGCGAGCAGAGCACGCTGGACTCCTGGCGCTACCAGATCGGCTGGACGCATCTCCCGGAGATCGCCGCCCCGGTGCTGTCGGGCACGTGGCTGGTGCTCGTTCCCGCGGACGGCGGCGCGGGCGCGGCCGAACGTTCCGCCATCGACACCGCGGTGCAGGCGATCCGGAGCCACGGCGCCACGGCGTCCGTGCTGCCCGTCGACTGCGCCGCCGTCGAACGCGACCAGCTCGTCCAGCACCTCACGGAGGCGGAGACGCCCCCGTCCGGCATCCTCAGCCTGCTTGCCTTGGACGAGACGCCGCATCCGTCGCATCCGGCGGTCCCGGCCGGGCTCGCGGCGACGACGGCACTCGTCCAAGCGCTCGACGCCAGCGGCATCGCGGTCCGCCTGTGGTGCGTCACGCAAGGGGCCGTGGCGGTGTCGCCCAGCGATCCGCTCCTCAACCCCGTTCAGGCCGAGACGTGGGGGCTCGGACGCGTCGCGGCGCTGGAGTATCCCGCTCGCTGGGGCGGTCTCATCGACCTGCCGACCACACCCGACCAGCACACTCCCGCGCGCCTCGCCGCGCTGCTCACACCGGGCCAGCCCGAAGACCAGGTCGCGGTCCGCGCCACGGCGACGCTCGCCCGCCGGATGCGGCGCGCCCCCGCGCCCTCCGGCAACGGCCGGGCTCCCTGGACGCCGTCCGGGACGACGTTGATCACCGGAGGAACGGGCGGTCTGGGCGCGCACCTGGCCCGCTGGCTCGCCCACAACGGCGCACCGCACCTCCTGCTCACCAGCCGACGCGGCCCCGACGCACCCGGCGCGCGCGAACTCGCCGACGAACTACGCGCGCTCGGAACGGCCGTCACCCTCACCGCCTGCGACGTCTCCGACCGTTCCGCGCTGAAGGGCGTCATCGACGGCGTGCCCGACGACCAGCCGCTGAACGCGGTCTTCCACGCGGCCGGGATTCCGGAGCTCCATCCCTTCGCCGAACTCGACATCCCCCACATCAGCGACGTCCTGCTTCCCAAGGCACAGGCCGCCGCACACCTGCACGAGCTGACCCGGCACCTCGACCTGACGGCGTTCGTGCTGTTCTCCTCCGGGGCCGCCGCCTGGGGCAGCGGACAGCAAGCCTCCTACGCCGCCGCCAACACCTACCTCGACGCCCTCGCCGAACACCGCCGCACCCTCGGACTCCCCGCGACCAGCATCGCCTGGGGACCGTGGGGCGAGGCCGGGATGGCGGCGGACGAGAACGTCATCGCGTTCTTCGCCCGCCGCGGCCTGGCGATCATGGACCCGGACCTGGCCGTCAAGTCGCTCCACCAGGCCGTCTCCCACGGCGACACCACCCTGACCGTCGCCGACATCCACTGGGAGACGTTCACCGCCACCTTCACGACGCAGCGGCCCAGCCGACTCGTCGCGGACCTCACGCCCTCGCGGTCCGACACGGGCGACGGGACCGGAGGCGGTGCCGGAGCCGAAGAGGGGCGGACGGACGACCACCCGCTGCGCGGGGAACTGGCCGGGAGCACACCGAAGCAGCAGCTCGAACTGCTGGTGCGGCACGTCCAGGAGCACGCCGCGACGATCCTCGGGCACTCCGGGGCCGACGCGGTCTCGGCCGGGCAGCCGCTCCAGGAGCTGGGCTTCGACTCCCTCACGGCCGTCGAGCTCAGCAAGCGCCTCGGCTCGGCCACCGGCCTCTCGCTCCCCCGGACACTCGTCTTCGACCACCCCACGCCCAACGCGATCGCCAAGTACCTGCGCGCGGAGCTGACCGGGCAGCAGGCCGACGCGGTACGGTCCCCCGCGTCGATCACGTCCGCCGCGACGGACGAGCCGATCGCGATCGTGGCGATGGCGTGCCGCTTCCCCGGCGGCGTGCGGAACCCGCAGCAGCTCTGGGACCTGGTGGCGTCCGGCGGCGACGCCATCGCGGAAATGCCCACCAACCGGAGCTGGGACCTGGACAACCTCTACCACCCCGACCCCGAGCACCCCGGGACCAGTTACGTGCGCGAGGGCGCGTTCCTCTACGACGCCCCGGAATTCGATGCCGGATTCTTCGGCATCAGCCCGCGTGAAGCGTTGGCCATGGACCCGCAACAACGTCTCCTCCTGGAAACCGCATGGGAGACGTTCGAGAACGCAGGACTCACCCAAGAAGCCCTCAGCGGAAGCAACGTCGGCGTCTTCACCGGCGGAACCTTCCAGGGCTACAGCGCCACAGGAACACCCGCGAAGGAAATCGAGGGCTACATCCTCGTCGGGAACACGGCGAGCGTCATGTCGGGCCGGGTGTCCTACACATTCGGACTGGAAGGCCCCGCGGTGACCGTCGACACCGCGTGCTCGTCGTCGCTGGTGGCCATCCACCTGGCAAGCCAGGCCCTCGCGCAGGGGGAATGCGACCTCGCGCTCGCCGGCGGCGTCACCGTCATGGCGACGCCCGCCACGTTCATCGGCTTCTCCCGACAGCGCGGCCTCGCGCCCAACGGCCGCTGCAAGCCGTTCGCGGCGGCTGCCGACGGAACCGGCTGGGGCGAAGGCGCCGGTCTCCTCCTGCTGGAACGGCTGTCGGACGCCGAACGCAACGGCCACCACATCCTCGCCACGATCCGCGGCTCGGCCGTCAACCAGGACGGCACCAGCAACGGCCTCACCGCCCCCAACGGCCCATCCCAGCAACGCGTCATCCGCCAAGCCCTCGCCAACGCCCGCCTGGAGCCCGCCGACGTGGACGCGGTGGAAGCGCACGGCACCGGAACGACCCTCGGCGACCCCATCGAAGCCCAAGCCCTCCTCGCCACCTACGGACGCAACCGCCCCGAAGACCGTCCCCTGTGGCTCGGCTCGATCAAATCCAACATCGGCCACACCCAGATGGCCGCAGGCGTCGCCGGCGTCATCAAAATGGTGATGGCCATGCGAAATGGCCTTCTCCCCGAATCCCTGCACATTGACGAGCCGTCTCCGCATGTGGATTGGGAGGCGGGTGCGGTGCGGCTGCTGAGTGAGCCGGTGGAGTGGGTGTGGGGTGGGCGTCCGCGTCGTGCGGGTGTGTCGTCGTTCGGTATTTCGGGGACGAATGCGCATCTGATCGTGGAGCAGGCCCCCGAACCCGACCCCGAGGTCGTCCCCGAGGCTGAGTCCGAGTCCGAGGCTCGGGTCGGGTCGGGTGGGGTGGTGCCGTGGGTGGTGTCGGCGCGGTCGGTGGCGGGGTTGCGGGATCAGGCGGCGGCGTTGTCGGCGCACCTGTCCGGCCGGGACGTCTCACCGGTTCAGGTGGGGTGGTCGCTGGCTACGAGGCGTTCGGTGTTCGAGCACCGCGCCGTCATCACCGGCCACCACTCTGAGGAGTTCCTCCAAGGGCTGGACGCGCTGGCCGCTGGAGACGACCACCCGTGCCTGACCGCTTCACCCAGTGCCGGTGCCACGGGTGGCGAGGTGGTGTGGATGTTCAGTGGGCAGGGCAGCCAACGGCCCGGGATGGGCGCGGGGCTGTATGAGCGGTTCCCGGTGTTCGCCACCACCTTCGACCAGATCTGCGATCTGCTCGACCCCCACCTCCCCCACCCGCTACGCGACGTGGTCTTCAACCCCGACCCCGACCAACCAGACCTGCTGGACCACACCCTCTACACCCAGACCGCGCTGTTCGCGTTGCAGGTCTCCCTGGCCCGGCTCCTCAACCAGCACGGCCACACCCCGCACACCCTCATCGGGCACTCCATCGGAGAGATCGCCGCCGCCCACATCGCCGGGATCCTCGACCTGCCCGACGCCTGCCGCCTGCTCACCGCACGCGCCACCCTCATGGACCAAATCCCCATCGACGGCACCATGACCGCCATCCAGGCCACCTACGACGAACTCACCGACCATCTCCAAACCGTCGATCCCGACGGGCGGCGCATCGCCATCGCCGCGCTCAACACCCCGGACAGCACGGTGGTCTCCGGTGATCCGGATCTCGTCGCGCAGGTCGCGGACGTCTGGGCCGGGAAGGGGCGCAAGACGCGGCGGCTCAAGGTCAGCCACGCGTTCCACTCGCCGCACATGGACCCGGTCCTCGAACCGTTCGCCGAGGTCGTCCGGGGGCTGACGCACCGTCCGGCGACCATTCCGCTCATCACCAACCTCACGGGCGGGCCGGTGGAGGATCTGGGGCCCGACTACTGGATCCAGCAGGTCCGGCAGCCGGTACGGTTCCAGCCGGCGATCGAGTATCTGGCCCGGAGCGCGACGCCGCCGGCCGCCTACCTCGAACTCGGCCCGGACCCCGTGCTGGCCGCCGCGGCGCGGCACACTCTCGCGAGCGTCGGGGGCGACGGCCGGCCCGAGCCCGTCGTCGCGGCGACGCTCAACCACCGCCACTCGGACGTCCACGCGCTGACGGACGCGCTCGCCCAGTTGCACACGCACGTCGCGCCGATCGACTGGTCCCCCTACTTCCCGAGCCGGCGCGCGGGCTCCGCTCCCGACCTGCCCAACTACGCGTTCCAGCGCCGGTCGTACTGGCTGGTGAACGAGCCGGAGAAGGCGGCGGCGACGGAGAACGCGCTCGACTCCGAGTTCTGGGACGCGGTGGAACGCGAGGACGTGGAGTCGCTGGCGCGGACGCTGGGTTCACCGGCCGAGCAGGAGACCTCGCTGGGCGAGGTTCTGCCGATCCTGTCGGGGTGGCGGCGCAGGCACCGCGAGCAGGGCGTACTGGACTCGTACCGCTACCAGGTCGCCTGGACGCATCTCCCAGAGGAGAGCGCGCCGGTGCTGTCGGGCACGTGGCTCGTGCTCGTTCCCGCGAACGACGCTGAGGGGCCCGCTGCGGACCTCGCCGTTCAGGCGCTGCGCGCGCACGGCGCCGTTCCGAACGTTCTGCGCGTGGAGGCGACCACGGCCGGGCGGGAGGAGTTCGCGCGGCAGCTCGCCGATGCGGACGCGGACGCTCCGCTGGAAGGCGTCCTCAGCCTGCTTGCCTTGGACGAGACGCCGCACCCGTCGCATCCGGCGGTCCCGGCCGGGCTCGCGGCGACGACGGCACTCGTCCAGGCGCTCGATGACAGCGGCGTCCCGGCACGCCTGTGGTGCCTGACGCAGGGAGCGGTGTCGGTGTCGCCCAGCGATCCGCTCCTCAACCCGCTCCAAGCCGAGACGTGGGGGCTCGGACGCGTCGCGGCGCTCGAATACCCGGCCCGCTGGGGCGGTCTCATCGACCTGCCGACCACACCCGACCAGCACACTCCCGCGCGCCTTGCCGCACTGCTCGCTCCCGGGCAGCCCGAGGACCAGGCCGCGATCCGCGCGACCGCCGTCCTCGCGCGCCGTATGCGCCGCGCGCCCGACCGCACCAACGGCGACGCGCCGTGGCGGCCGTCCGGGACGACGCTGATCACCGGAGGAACAGGCGGCCTGGGCGCACACCTGGCCCGCTGGCTCGCCCACAACGGCGCACCCCACCTCCTGCTCACCAGCCGACGCGGCCCCGACGCACCCGGCGCACGCGAACTCGCCGAAGAGCTCCAAACGCTCGGAACGGCCGTCACCCTCACCGCCTGCGACGTCTCCGACCGCTCCGCACTGAAGAACGTCATCGACGGCGTTCCCGGCGACCAGCCGCTGAACGCGGTGTTCCACGTGGCGGGGATTCCGGAGCTCACCGCGTTCGCCGATCTCGACGTTCCCCATATCGGTGAGGTGCTGCGGTCGAAGGCGCTGGCGGCCGATCATCTGCACGAGCTGACCCGGGATCTGGACCTGACGGCGTTCGTGCTGTTCTCGTCCGGGGCCGCGGCCTGGGGCAGCGGGCAGCAAGCCTCCTATGCCGCCGCCAACGCCTACCTCGACGCCCTCGCCGAACACCGGCACACCCTCGGGCTCCCCGCGACCAGCATCGCCTGGGGGCCCTGGGCGCAGGCGGGGATGGCGGCCGTGGACGACGTCATCACCTACATCGGCCGCCGCGGGCTGACGCCGCTCGATCCCGACCTGGCCCTCAAGGCGCTCCACCGGGCGCTGACGCGCGGCGAGACGACGCTCACCGTCGCGGACATCGAATGGGAGGCGTTCACCACCACGTTCACCACGCAGCGCCCCAGCCCGCTCATCGCGGACCTGGCCCCCGCCCGGCCCGACGCCGCGGCGGACGTCGAGGAGGCCGCCGAGGGCGGCGGGCATCCGCTCCGCGAGCAGCTCGCGGGCGGTACGCCCGAGGAGCAGCGGCACATCCTGCTGCGGCACGTCCAGGCCCGCGTCGCCGCCGTCCTCGGCCATCCGGACCCGGACGCGATCCCGGCGGCGCAGCCGTTCCAGGAGCTCGGCTTCGACTCGCTGAGCGCCGTCGAGCTCCGCAACCGGCTCGCGGCGACGACCGGGCTCCCGCTGCCGCCCACCCTGATCTTCGACCATCCGTCGTGCGGGGCGCTCGCCGACCTGCTCCGCGTCCAGCTCCTCGACGTGGACGTGGTGGACGAGGGCCGCGTCCTGTCCGGCCTGGACCAGTGGGACTCGTCCTGCGACCCGGCCGCGGTGGACGGGGCGGCGCGGCGGCGCGTCACCCAGCGGCTGGAGTCGCTGCTGGCCAAGTGGAACGCCACCGGAGACGAGGACGGGCGTTCCGCGCCCGACCACGAACTGGAGACGGCGACGGCGGAGGACATCTTCGACCTGATCGCCGACGAGTTCGGGAAGTCGTGAAGTCGTGAGCCCGATGACCCCGATCCCTCGCGTCGCGGCAAGGAGTACGCCCTAGATGTCGAACGAGGAAAAGCTGCTCGACCACCTCAAGTGGGTCACCGCCGAGCTGCGGCAGGCCCGCCGGCGGCTGCGGGAGGCCGAGTCCGCCGAGCCGGAGCCGATCGCGGTCGTGGGGTTCGCCTGCCGCTACCCCGGCGGCGTCCGGTCGCCCGAGGACCTGTGGCGGCTCGTCGCGGAGGGCCGCGACGCGATCACCCCGTTCCCCGCCGACCGGGAGTGGGACGTCGAGCGGATCTACGATCCCGACCCCGACAAGCCCGGCAGGACGTACGTGACGGAGGGCGGCTTCTGCGACGACGTCCCCGGGTTCGACGCGGCGTTCTTCGACATCAGCCCGCGCGAGGCGCTCGCCATGGACCCGCAGCAGCGGCTGCTGCTGGAGACGGCGTGGGAGACGTTCGAACGGGCCGGACTCGACCGGGACGCCCTGCACGGCAGCGAGACCGGGGTGTTCGCCGGGGTCAGCTCGCACGACTACCTCTCCCTCATCGGCCGGACGACCAGCGACGTCGGCGGCTACGCGGGCACCGGCAACGTGGGGAGCGTCGCGTCGGGCCGGATCGCCTACACCTGGGGCCTGGAGGGCCCGGCGGTGTCGGTGGACACAGCGTGCTCGTCGTCGCTGACCGCGATCCACCTCGCCTGCCAGTCGCTCCGGCAGCGCGAGTGCACGATGGCGCTCGCGGGCGGGGTGTCGGTGCTGGCGACGCCCGACGCGTTCATCGAGTTCTCGCGGCAGCGGGCGAACGCGCCCGACGGCCGGTGCAAGTCGTTCGCGGCGGCGGCCGACGGCACGGGCTGGAGCGAGGGCGTCGGGCTGGTGCTGCTGGAGCCGCTGTCGGACGCCCAGCGCAACGGCCGCCGGATCCTGGGTGTGGTGCGGGGCTCGGCGGTCAACCAGGACGGCGCGAGCAACGGCCTGACCGCGCCGAACGGCCCGTCGCAGGAGCGGGTGATCCGGCAGGCGCTCGTCCGCGCGGGACTGGCGGCTTCGGACGTGGACGCGGTGGAGGCGCACGGCACGGGCACGACGCTGGGCGACCCGATCGAGGCGAAGGCGCTGCTGGCGACGTACGGGCAGGGCCGTCCGGACGACCGTCCGCTGTGGCTGGGGTCGGTGAAGTCGAACATCGGGCACTCGCAGGGCGCGGCGGGCGTGGCCGGAGTGATCAAGATGCTCATGGCGATGCGGAACGGGCTGCTGCCCGCGTCGCTGCACATCGACGAGCCGTCCCCGCACGTGGACTGGGACGCGGGCGCCGTCCGCCTCCTCACCGACCCGGTCGAGTGGCCGCGCGGTGATCGTCCCCGCCGCGCGGGCGTGTCGTCGTTCGGGATCTCAGGGACGAACGCCCATCTGATCCTGGAGGAGCCACCGCAGCCGGACGAGGTCCCTGCGGGACAGGCCCCACGTGCGGAAGTCGTGGACGGGGTGGTGCCGTGGGCGCTGTCGGCGCGCAACGCGCCCGCACTGCGCGACCAGGCCACCGCACTCGTGACACACCTCGAACAACGCGAGGACTTCTCACCGGTCGAGGTCGGATGGTCGCTGGCCACCACACGCTCGACGTTCGAACACCGCGCCGTCGTCATCGGCCAGGACCGCGACCAGCTCATGGACGGCCTGAGAGCCTTGGCCGACGGCCGGACGCATCCGTGCCTGGTCAATCCGGGCACGCCCGCAGCGGTATCGCAGACGGGTCCCGTGCTGGTGTTCCCGGGGCAGGGTTCGCAGTGGCCCGGCATGGGCGCCGACCTGCTCGACACCTCACCCGTCTTCGCCGCACGCATCGCCGAATGCGAACAAGCCCTCGCCCCACACATCGACTGGTCCCTCACCGACGTCCTCCGCGGAACCGAAGGCGCCGCCGACCTCAACCGCGTCGACGTCGTCCAACCCGTCCTCTGGGCCACCATGGTCTCCCTCGCCGCCGTCTGGACCGACCACGGAATCACACCCGCAGCCGTCATCGGACACAGCCAAGGCGAAATCGCCGCCGCCTGCATCGCCGGAGCACTCACCCTCACCGACGCCGCCACCATCACCGCCCTCCGCAGCAAAGCCCTCCGCAACCTCGCCGGACACGGCGCCATGGCCTCCCTCGGCGTCACGCCCGAGGAGGCCGGGGAACTGCTGGAAGGCGATGTGACGGTCGCCGCGGTGAACGGGCCCAGGTCCGTGGTGGTCTCCGGGGGGCCGGACGCGGTCGCCGCCATCGTCGCCAAGGTCGAGGCGAACGGGCAGCGGGCCCGGATGATCGACGTGGACTACGCCTCGCACGGCCCGCAGATCGACCGGATCACCGGCGAACTGCGCGAGATCCTCGCGGGGGTCCGTCCCTCCGAGGCGCGGATCCCGTTCTACTCGACGGTGACGGCCGCGCGGATCGACGCCGCCGAGCTGGACACCGAGTACTGGGTGACCAACCTGCGCCGTCCCGTCCGGTTCGCCGACACCGTCCGCGCGCTCCTCGCCGACGGGCACCGCGACTTCATCGAGGCCAGCCCGCATCCGATTCTGACCCTCGCCCTGGAGCAGATCACCGAGGACGCCGACACCCGTACCACCGTGACCTCCACGCTCCGGCGCGACCACGCGGACCACACGCAGCTCGTCCACGCGCTCGCCCGCCTCCACACCGCGGCCGCGCCCGCCGACTGGACGCGCCACTACCCCGCCGACCCGCCGCCCGCCGTGACCGACCTGCCCACCTATCCGTTCCAGCACCAGCGGTTCTGGCTGGACACGCGCGGCTGGCTCGGCGGCGAACCGGGGACGCTCGGGCTCGCTCCGGCGGGGCATCCGCTGCTGGGGGCCGCGATCGAGCAGGCGGAGGGGGACGCCTACCTGCTCACCGGACGGATCTCCCAGGGGACGGAGCCGTGGCTGGCCGATCACAAGGTGCTCGGGGCGGTGCTGCTGCCGGGGGCCGCGTTCGCCGACCTCGCCGTGCACGCGGCGGCCCGTACGGGCTGCGACCACGTCGCGGAGCTCGTCCTGCACGAGCCGCTGCGGCTCCCGGAGGACGGCGCGGTCGATCTCCAGGTCGCGGTCGGTCCCGCCGACGGCGAGGGCGGCGGGCGTCCCGTCGCCATCCACTCCAGACCGGCGGCGGACGCCGACGACGGCGAGTCCGCGTGGACGCGGCACGCCACCGGGCTCCTCGCGAACGGACCCGGGGCGAGCACGGCCACGCCGTCCGAGCCCCACCCGCTGGACGGCGCCTGGCCGCCGCCCGGAGCGGAGCCGCTCGCCACCGAACACCTCTACGACGACCTCGCGGACCGCGGCTCCGCGTACGGGACGGCCTTCCAGGGGCTCACCGCCGCGTGGCGGCTCGACGAGCACCTCTACGCGGAGGTGGTCCTGCCCGAGGACGGAACGGACCGCGCCGGGGCGGACGGCTCCGGAACCGCCGGATACGGCATCCATCCCGCTCTCCTCGACGCCGCGTTACAGGCGTGCACGCTGGGCGCGGACGGCGCGGACGGCGACTCCGGAGCGGTCATGCTGCCGTTCGCCTGGAGCGGCCTGCGGGTCCACGCCACCGGCGCGGCGTCGCTGCGGGTGCGGGTCACGCCGACGGCGGCGGACCGGCTCACGATCGCCGCCGCCGACGCGTCCGGAGCGCCGGTCCTGTCGCTGGACGACCTGACGCTGCGTTCGGTCGAGGCCGACGCCGCCGCGCAGGCCCGCCTGGCGGCCAGGAACTCGCTGTTCGCGATGGACTGGACGCCGCTGCCCGACCCCGAAGGGACACCCCCGGCCCGGCTCGCGGTCGTCGCGCTCGACGCGGCGTCCGGCTCGGACGCGGAGCTGGCCGACGCGCTCGGCGGCGCGCTGCCGGGGACGGAACGGCATCCGGACCTCTCCGCGCTCCTGACCGCGGCCGTTGACGGCACGCCGCTGCCGGACACCGTGCTCGCCGTCTGCACCGCCTCCGGCGCCGCCGGTCCCGTGGAGGAACGGCTCCACGCCGTCACCTCGGGCGTCCTGGCCCTGCTCCAGGAGTGGCCGTCCGACGAGAGCACGTCCCGGCTGGTCGTCGTCACGCGCGGCGCGGTCGCGACCGGCCCCGGCGACGGCGTGGACGACCTGCCCGCGGCGGCGGTGTGGGGGCTGGTGCGCAGCGCGCAGTCCGAGAACCCCGGACGGATCGTCCTGCTCGATCTCGACGGGCCGGACGCTTCGTCGCACGCGGTGCCCGCCGCGCTCGCCTCGGGTGAGCCGCAGATCGCGCTGCGCGACGGCCGCGCGTACGCGCCGCGGCTCGTCCGCTACGATCCCGGCGACCGGCTGTCCCCGCC
Organism: Actinomadura sp. J1-007; assembly: GCF_009793335.1. Lineage (GTDB taxonomy): Bacteria > Actinomycetota > Actinomycetes > Streptosporangiales > Streptosporangiaceae > Spirillospora > Spirillospora yumaensis. Next base: position 1,150,090 of record NZ_WING01000003.1, read on the forward strand.
GCCGGGCGCGGAGGCGTGGCGGCTGGTGTACGGCGCGGACGGCGAGGCCGCGCTCGTTCCCGATCCCGAGCACGGCCGGCCGCTCGCGCCCGGAGAGGTGCGCGTGGCGTTGCGGGCCGTCGCCGTCAGCGCCCAGGCCGCCGGGCCGGGCGCGCCGGACGAGGTCCGCGACGTGCGGGGCGACGGCGCGGGCGTCGTCGCCGGGGTCGGCGCGGACGTGGACGGGTTCGCCGTGGGCGACCGGGTGATGGGGGCGTTCGACGCCGTCGGGCCGGTGGCCCTCACCGACCACCGCCTGGTCGTGCCGATGCCCGCCGGGTGGTCGTACGCGGAGGCCGCCGGCGCGGTCTCCACCTACCTGCCCGCCTACCATCCGACCCCCGCCGACCTCGACGGCACCGGCCGCGGGGAAGGCGGGCGGGTGGAGCGCGTCCGTTCGACGCTCAGCGATCTGGCGGCGCTGTTCGAGGACGGGACGCTGCCTCCGGCGCCCGTCACCGTCCGGGACGTGTACGACGTCCGCGAGGCGCTCCGCCGGGCGGACGGCGCGGCCGGGCGGACCGTCCTGTCGCTGCCGCCGCCCCTCGACCCGGACGGGACCGTGCTGATCACCGGCGGCACCGGGGCTCTCGGCGCGGCGACGGCCCGGCACCTCGTCGCGGAACGCGGCGTCCGGCGGCTGCTGCTCGCGAGCCGCCGCGGGCCCGAGGCGCCCGGCGCGGACGCGCTGGCCGCCGAGCTGGCCGCGCTCGGCGCGGAGGTCGCCGTCGCCGCGTGCGACACCGGCGACCGGGCGGCCCTCGCGGACCTGCTGGCGTCCGTTCCGGCGCGGCATCCGCTGACGGCGGTCGTGCACACCGCCGGGATCGTCCAGGACGCGACGATCCGCACGGCGACGCCCGACCAGCTCGACGCCGTCCTGCGCGTCAAGGCGGACGGGGCGTGGCACCTGCACGAGCTGACGCGCGACCTGAACCTCGCGGCGCTGGTGCTGTTCTCGTCCGTGACCGGTCTCGCGGGCGGCCCGGGGCAGGGCAGCTACTCGGCGGCGAACGTGTTCCTCGACGCGCTCGCGCAGCACCGGCACGCGCGCGGGCTGCCCGCGACGTCCCTCGCGTGGGGGTTCTGGGAGATGGACACCGGGATGTCGGGCCGGTTCACCGACATCGACCTCGCGCGGAACGCCCGTTCGGGCGACCTCGGGCTGAGCGCGGAGCGGGCGCTCGCGCTGTTCGACGCGGCGCTCGGCCTCGGCCGGCCGCTGCTCGCGCCCGTCCGCCTGGACCTGCCGGGGCTGCGGCGCCGGACCGCGGGGGGCGAGGTCCCGGCGTTCCTGCGGGTCCTGCTGCGGGGCTCCGCGCCGCGGCCGGGCGGGACGGCGGCCGGGCCGTCGCTGGCGCGGACGCTGGCCGCGCTGAACGACGCGGACCGGCGCGAGGCGCTCCTCGACCTGGTGCGCACGCAGGCGGCGACGGTCGTCGCGCACGAGTCGGCGGGGTCGATCCCCGCCGAGCAGAACTTCCGCGAGCTCGGCTTCGACTCGCTGACCGGCGTGGAGCTGCGCAACCGGCTCAGCGCCGCGACCGGCGTCCGCCTCCCCGCAACGCTGATCTTCGACCATCCGACGCCCGCCGCGGTCGCCGGGCTGCTGGCCGAGGAGGTCGCGCCGGACGGCGCCGGACCGGAGCCCGCGGCGCTGGTCGCCGAGCTGGACCGGATCGAGGCGGCCGTGGCCGCGCTGCCGGACGGCGACGAGGGCCGCGGCCTGGTCGCGGCCCGCCTGGACGCGCTGCTGCGCAGCGTCACCGGCGTCCCGGACGGCGCCGCGCCGGACGACGGGCCGGGCCGCGACGACCTGGACTCGGCCACCGACGACGAGCTGTTCGACCTGCTCGACAACGAGCTGACCGGGCTCGAACGGGACCGTCCCGCCGACCACGACGCCCCGTCCGAGCGGGGCTGAGGCGATGACGAACGACGAGAAGCTGCGCCGCTACCTCAAGCACGCCACCGCCGACCTGAGGCAGGTCCGGCGGGAGCTGCGGGAGGAACGGGACCGGGCGCGGGAGCCGATCGCGATCGTCGGGATGGCGTGCCGCTTCCCCGGCGGCGTGCGCGGCGCGGACGACCTGTGGCGGCTCGTCGCGGACGGCGCGGACGCGATCTCCGCGTTCCCCGAGGACCGCGGGTGGCCGCTGGAGGAGCTCGGCGCGCCCGGCGGCGGCCCGGGGACGTGCCACACCCTGGAGGGCGGGTTCCTGCACGACGCGCCGCGCTTCGACGCCGCGTTCTTCGGGATCAGCCCGCGCGAGGCGCTCGGCATGGACCCGCAGCAGCGGCTGCTGCTGGAGACGGCGTGGGAGACGTTCGAGGACGCCGGGCTGCGGCGCGACGCCCTGCGCGGCAGCGACACCGGCGTGTTCGCGGGCATCGCCTCGCAGGACTACCTGGCCCTCGCGGGCGGGACGGCCGCCGAGGTGGAGGGGCATCTCGCCACGGGCAACGCGGGCAGCGCGGTGTCGGGGCGGCTGGCGTACACGTTCGGGCTGGAGGGGCCGGCCGTCACGGTCGACACGGCCTGCTCGTCGTCGCTGGTCGCCGCCCACCTCGCGGCGCGCGCGCTGCGGCAGGGCGAATGCTCCCTCGCGCTGGCGGGCGGCGTGACGGTGATGGCGACGCCGGGGCTGTTCCTGGAGTTCACGCGGCAGCGGGGCCTCGCCGCCGACGGCCGCTGCAAGACGTTCGCGGCCTCGGCCGACGGGACGAGTCTCGCCGAGGGCGCGGGCCTGCTGCTGCTGGAACGGCTGTCGGACGCCCGCCGCAACGGCCGCCGCGTCCTCGCGGTGATCCGCGGCTCTGCCGTCAACCAGGACGGCGCCAGCAACGGACTGACCGCGCCGAGCGGGCCGTCCCAGCAGCGCGTCATCCGGCGGGCGCTCGCCGCCGCCGGGCTGTCGCCCGCCGACGTGGACGCGGTCGAGGCGCACGGCACTGGGACGACCCTCGGCGACCCGATCGAGGCGCAGGCGGTTCTCGCCGCGTACGGGCGGAACCGACCGGCGGAACGGCCGCTGAGGCTCGGGTCGCTCAAGTCGAACATCGGCCACACCCAGGCGGCGGCGGGCGTCGCCGGGGTCATCAAGATGGTGATGGCGATGCGGAACGACCTGCTGCCCGCGTCCCTGCACATCGACGAGCCGAACCCGCACGTCGACTGGGAGGCGGGCGCGGTCAGCCTGCTCACCGAGCCGGTCCCGTGGCCGCGCGGCGAACGGCCCCGCCGCGCCGGGGTGTCGTCCTTCGGCATCTCCGGCACCAACGCCCACCTCGTCCTGGAGGAGGCCCCGCCCCCGGAAGACCCGGAGCCCGCGACGACCGCGCCGCCCGACGCCGGGGAGGGGGTGCTCCCGTGGGTGCTGTCCGCGCGCGGCGAGGACGCGTTGCGGGCGCAGGCCAGCGCGCTGGCCGACCACGCGGCCGGTGCGCCGCTGGAGTCTCCGGCCGCGGTCGGCCTGGCGCTCGCCACGACCCGTACGGCGTTCGAGCACCGCGCCGTCGTCGTCGGCGAGGGCCGCGGCGAGCTGCTCGCCGCGACGGAGGCGCTGGCGCGCGGCGACGCCCACCCCGGCGTCGTCGTCGCGGGCGCGGGCGAGGCCGGTACGGGCACGGCCGCCGGGAAGACGGTGTTCCTGTTCAGCGGGCAGGGCAGCCAGCGGCCCGGCATGGGCGCCGGGCTGTACGAGCGGTTCCCGGCGTTCGCCGCCGCGTTCGACGAGGTCTGCGCGCTGCTGGACGAGCATCTCGACCGTCCGGTGCGGGACGTGGTGTTCGCCGACCGGTCCGGCGCGCTCGACCACACCACCTACGCCCAGGCCGGGCTGTTCGCGCTGCACGTCGCGCTGGCCCGGCTGCTCGGCGCGGCCGGGGTGCGGCCCGACGTCGTGATCGGCCACTCGATCGGCGAGATCGCCGCCGCCCACGTCGCCGGGGTGTTCGACCTGCCGGACGCGTGCCGGCTGGTCGCCGCGCGCGCGACGCTCATGGGGCGGCTGCCCGAGGGCGGGGCCATGGCGACCGTCGCCGCCACCCCGGAGGAGCTGTCCCCCGACCTGGACGCGCACGGCGGGCGGGTCGCCGTCGCGGCCCTCAACACGCCCGGCAACACCGTCATCTCGGGCGCCGCCGGACCCGTCGCGGAGATCGCGGAGGCGTGGGCGGAGCGCGGGCGGAAGACCCGGGCGCTGACCGTCAGCCACGCCTTCCACTCGCCGCTGATGGAGCCCGTGCTCGCCCCGTTCGAGGAGGCCGTCCGCGACCTCGCGTACCGGCCGCCGGCCGTTCCGCTGATCAGCAACCTCACCGGCGAGCCCGCCGACGAGCGCATCGCCACCCCGGGGTACTGGGCCGAGCACATCCGCCGGCCGGTGCGCTTCCACCCCGCCGTCGCGCACGTCGCGCCGGACGCCGGGACGTTCGTGGAGCTCGGCCCCGACTCGACCCTCACCGCCGCCGCGCGCCGCACGCTGGAACACGTCCGCCCGGACGGCCCCGCCCCGCGCACGGTCGCCACCCTCAGCTCCAGGCAGCCCGACGCGCACGCGTTCGTTCGGGCCCTGGCCCGGCTCCACATCGCCGGGACCGACGTCGACTGGACGGCCTGCTTCCCCGACGGCTCCGCGCCGGAGACCGTCCGCCTCCCCACCTACGCGTTCCAGCGCGAGCGCTACTGGCTGGGCGACGCGGGCGGCGGCGCGGGCGACGTGTCCGCCGCCGGGGCGCGGCGCGTCCGTCACCCGTTCTTCGCGGCGGCGGTCGAGCTGGCCGATGGCGGGCTGGCGCTGAACGGCACCATCTCCGCGAACGGCGCGGCATGGACGACAGGGCATGCCGTCGCGGGGCTGCCGATCGTTCCCTCGTCCGCGCTGGTGGAGTGGGCTCTGCTGGCGGCCGACGAGGCGGGGTGCGGCGGCGTGGAAGAGCTGGTGGTCCGCGATCCGCTCGTCCCGCCCGCGCGGGGCCGGGGCCCGCGCGTGCAGGTGACCGTGGGGGCGGCCCGGGAGGACGGGCGCCGCGACGTACGCGTGCATTCCCGCCCCGACCACGGCCCCCGTACCGCCGATGATCCCGCCTGGACGTGCCACGCGCACGGCACGCTCGCCCCGCCGGCACCCGGCCCGGCCGCCCCGGCTCCCGAGGACGAACGGGCACGCGCGTGGCCACCACCCGAGGCCGTACCAGTGGACCTCGACGGCCTCCGTCAGCGCACCGTCGCGGCGGGCTACGAGGACGGCCCCGCGTTCGACGGGATCCGCGCGGTCTGGCGCGACGGCTCCGACCTGCTCGCCGAGGTGGCCCTGCCGGACGAGGCCGGTGGTCACGACGGCTACGGCCTCCATCCGGTACTGCTCGAAGCGGCGCTCCGCCCGGCGCTCCTGGACGTCCCGGACGACGCGCGGGCCCGCGAAGACGACGTGTGGCTGCCCAGTGCATGGAACGACGTGGCGCTGTGGGCGTCGGAGGCGACCACGGTACGAGTACGCCTGTCCCCCACCGGGGACCCTGGCCGGAACGCGCGGCGCGTACGCGTGACGCTGACCGATCCGGCCGGAGCGCCCGTGCTGACGGTCGGCTCGGTGACGCTGGAGCCGGTCGCCGTCGAAGACCTCCGTGCGTCCGGCGGCGGGCGGACGGACGGCCTGTTCACGCTGGACTGGACGCCCGCGCCCGCGCCGACCGAGGACGCCTCAGGGCGTTACATCGAGCTGGACGCGCTGCGCACCGCGCTCGACGCCGATCCCGGCGCTCCCGCCCCGCCGGTCGTTCTCACCCGCGCGCCCACCGCCTCCGGTGGCGATGCGCGGCGGGCCGCGGAGGCCGCCTCCACGCTGGTGCGGGACTGGCTGGCCGAGCCGCGCCTGTCCGGCTCCCGCCTGGTCGTGGTCACCCGAGGAGCCGTCAGCGTGGACGGCGGCGAACGCGACGTTCCGAGCCTCGCCGACGCCGCCGTGTGGGGCGTGGTGCACAGCGCGCAGGCCGAGCGCCCGGACCGGTTCGTTCTGCTCGACACCGACAGTGACCCCGAGGAGGCGCGGCTCCGCGAGGCGGTGGCGGCCGCGCTCGCGCAGCACGAACCGCAGGTCGCGATCCGTTCGGCGCAGGTCCTCGTGCCGCGCCTGGCGCGCGCGGCGTCCCCCGGGCCGCGAGCCACCAGGGCGGACGGTCCGTTCGCCGTGGACGGGACCGTGCTGATCACCCTCGACGGCGGTCCGCGCGGGGCGCTGGTCGCCGAGCACGCCGTCCGCGCGTGGCAGGCCAAGCACCTGCTGCTGCTCCGCCCGGACGGCCCCGGCCCCGGCCACGAGTCGCCGGGCGTGCGGGACGCGGCGGAGCGCGCCGCCGCGCTGGGCGCGGACGTCCGCGTGGCCGCGTGCGACCTCACCGACGCGTCCGCCGTCGCCGACGTGGTCGCCGCGATCGACGAGGCGCGCCCGCTGGCCGCCGTCGTCCACGCCGCGTGCCCGCCGGACGAGGCACGTACGGACGGGATCGCGACGGCGTACGCCCTGCACGCGGCGACCGCCGATCTGCCGCTGGAGGCGTTCGTCCTGTTCTCCTCGGCCGCCGCCACGCTCGGCGCGTCCGGCGGCGATGCGGCCGGGGCGTTCAACGACGCGTTGGCCGCCCACCGCCGAGCGGCTGGGCGAACGGCGCTGTCGATCGCCTGGGGGCCTTGGCTGGACGACACCGCGCGACCGTCCGCCGCCGCGCCGGGCGTCGGAGCCCTGACCGCCGAGCATGCGCTTGCCCTGCTGGAAACGGCCCGCCACAGCCCCACCCCCCGACTGGTCGCCGCGAATCTGGACGTCCGGGCACTCGCGTCCGCGCACGCCACCGAAGCCGACGCGCCGCCCGCTCCTCTGCGCGCCCTCGCCGGACGGACCCCGGCGCGGCCGAGCGCGGCCACCGGCCGGGGCGCGGCGTCCCTCGCCGAACGCCTCGCGGCGGCGCCCGCCGACCAGCGCGGCCCCCTGCTCCTCGACCTGGTCCGCACGAACGCCGCCGCGGTCCTCGGCCACGCCGATCCGGGGCTCGTCCCGGTCGGGCGCGGGTTCTCGGAGATGGGCTTCGACTCGATCACCGCGACCGACCTCGCGGGACGGCTCGCCGGCGCGACCGGGCTGGCCGTCCCCACCACCGCCGTCTTCGACCACCCGAGCCCGGCCGCGCTCGCGGAGCACCTGCACGCTGAGCTGGCCCCGCGCGGACCGGACCCGGACGAGGACGGCACGCCGGCCTCGCTGCTCGCCCGCCTCGAACGCATGGACAACGCGATGGCCGCCGCCTCCCCCGCCGGCGCGGCCGTGAACGGCGACGCGAGCGTGCGGACGGCACTGCGGCGACGCCTCCAGACCATGCTCGCCAGGCTGGACGACCACCCCGGCGGCGCGCCCGACGGCCCGTCCGGCGAGCCGTCCGCCGAGCCGTCCGGCATGGGCGCCGAGCGGATCGGGACCGCCACGGTGGACGAGCTGCTCGCCTTCATCGACCACGACCTCGGCCGGAACCGGCGCTAGGGCCGCTTAAGCAGGCACGGCAATCATCACAGGGACGACGCCGCGTCGCTCCGGCGCGACGACGAGAGGGTGACCATGACCAGATCCGAGCACGCGATCGTCCTGGGCGGCGGCTGGGCGGGGATGCTCGCCGCGCAGGCGCTCTCCCGCCGCTTCGACGCCGTCACCGTCCTGGAGCGCGACGTCCTGCCCGAGGGGCCCCGGCAGCGCAAGGGGCAGCCGCAGGCCCGCCACGGGCACATCCTGTGGTCGAGCGGCGCGCGGGTCGTGGACGCGCTGCTGCCGGGGACGATCGACCGGCTGCTCTCGCTGGGCGCGCGCCGGATCATGTTCCAGCGGGACCTGGTGACGCTGACCTCGCACGGCTGGCAGCACCGGTTCCCGTCGAAGCAGTACTGCGTGATGTGCAGCCGCCCGCTGATGGACTGGGCGGTGCGCGAGCAGGTGGCGGCGTCGGGACGGGTCGAGGTGCGGCAGCGGACCGAGGCGCTCGACCTCGCGGGCGACCGCGACCGGATCACCGGCGTGCACGTCCGCGACGTGGCGACCGGGGCCGCGTCGTCGCTGACGGCGGACCTGGTGGTGGACGCGACCGGCCGCGGGTCCCGGCTCAAGCACTGGCTCGGGGCGCTCGGGCTGCCGCCGCTGGAGGAGGACGTCGTCGACGCGGGCATGGCGTACTGCTCGCGGATCTACCAGGCGCCGCCCGGCGCGGCGGCGGGCTTCCCGCCGGTCAACCTCGCGCCCGACCCGCGGGTGCGGGAGCCGGGCCGCTTCGGGGTCGTCCACCCGCAGGAGGACGGCACGTGGATGGTCACGCTCGCCGGGACGCGGGGCGTGCGGCTGCCGACCGACGACGCGGAGTTCAACGAGTACGCGCGGACGCTGCGCGACCCGCTCGTCGCCGACCTCATCGCCCGCGCCGAGCCGCTGACCCCGCTGGTCGTCTCGCACTTCGGCGCGAACCGGCGGCTGTACCCCGAACGGCTCGCGGGCTGGCCGGACCGGCTGGTCGTCCTCGGCGACGCGCTCGCGGTGTTCAACCCGATCTACGGGCACGGGATGAGCGCCGCCGCGCGCGGCATCGCGGCGCTGGACGAGCGCCTCGCGGAGGAGGGCCTCGGCGCCGGGGCGGTCGCGGCGGCGCAGCGGGACGTGTGCGCGGCGGTGGACGACCCGTGGATCATCGCGGCGGCCCGCGACATCGAGTACGTCGGCTGCCGCAGCACGGCGACCGACCCGCGGCTGCTGGGCGAGGCCGACGCGCGGCGCCGCTTCGCCGACGTCATCACGGTCCGCTCGCTGCGGTCGCCGGGCGTGAGCGAGATGGTGACCGACGCCGCCAGCCTGGCCGTCCCGCAGTCCGAGCTCGGCTCCAGCCGGTTCATGGCGCTGCTCGGCAGCGACCCGATGCGCCCGGAGCTCACCGAGCCGCCGCTGAGCCCGGACGAGCTCGCCCTCGTGAACCTGAGCCCGCGCGCGGCCGTGGGCGCCGAGACCGCCTCCGGATGAGCGTCCGGGACCGGGAACCGACGACGGCCACGGCCGGAAGGGGCAGCCGATGCTGACCGACGAGAGCGCGCGCAAGCGCATCATCCTGGAGCACTGCCGGCGGCTCAACGCCGGGGACGTCGGCGGGCTCCTCGACCTGTACGCGGAGGACGTCCGGTTCGAGGACCCGGTCGGCGGGGGCGAGCGCGCCGGCCGCGAGGAGCTGCGGGCGCACTTCGCGCGGGCCGTGGAGGCGAACGCCCGCGAGGTGCCCGGCGAGCCGGTCGCCTCCCAGGACGGCGTGCACGCGCTGGTGCCCGTCAGCGCCACCCTGGACGGCCCGGCGGCGGGGCCGGGCGGCGTCCGTTCCATCGAGCGCGAGTACGTTCTGATGCTGCGCGTCGGAGCCGGCGGGCTCATCGAGGAGCTCAGGGCGTTCTGGGGGGCGGCCGAGGCCGGGACGGATGACGCGGTCAGGAAGAACGCGCCCCTGGAGTACGCGCGGCGCATCAACGCCGGCGACCTGGACGGCGTGATGGAGCTGTTCACCGACGACATCGTCTTCGAGGACCCGGTGGGCTCGCCGCCGGTGCGGGGCAAGGCGGCGATCCGCCAGAACATCGCGTGGGCCATCGAGTGCAAGGTGCACGAGGTGCCGGGGCGGCCCGTCCTGGCGCTGGACGGCCGGACGGTCGTGGCGCCGTCCGTCGTGACGACCTCGTACCCGTCGAACATGCGGTACCAGGTCATCGGCGTCTCGGAGGTGGACGGGAACGGCCTGACCCGCAGCCTCAAGGCGTACTGGGGCATCACCGACGTCTCGCTGCCCGACGCGCCGCGGCTCACCGGGGTGGCGCACTCGCTGGCCGTGACGGAGCGCCTCATCGAGAACGTGCGGTTGAGCGAGGCCCGCGCCGGCTCCTCCTGAGCGGCGGGCGCAGCGGCGCCGGCCGGGCGGCCGGCCGTGCATGGAGGGACGGGAACGTGACGAGATCCGGACGCGCGATCGTGCTCGGGGGAAGCTGGGCGGGGATGCTCGCCGCCCACGTGCTGGCCCGGCACCTGGAAGCCGTCACCGTGGTGGAACGCGACGTGCTGCCACGCGGGCCGGAGCACCGCAGGGGGCTGCCCCAGGCGCGGCACGTCCACGTGCTGTGGTCGGGCGGCGCCCGCATCGTCGAGGAGCTGCTGCCGGGGACCGCCGAACGGCTGCTCGCCGCCGGCGCCCGCAGGATCGGGTTCCACGAGGACCTGGTGACGCTGACCTCGCACGGGTGGCAGCACCGGTTCCCGCCGCGGCAGTACGCCATCATGTGCGGGCGCCCGCTGCTGGACTGGATCGTCCGCGACCGGATCCTCGCGGACGAGCGGATCACGCTGCGGGAGGGCACCGAGGCCGTCGAGCTGGCGGGCGGCGCGAAGCGCGTCACCGGCGTCCACGTGCGCGGCGCCCGCGACGGCGCGCGCGAGCTCCTCGAAGCCGACCTCGTCGTGGACGCCACCGGCCGGGGCTCGCGCCTGAAGCACTGGCTCGCCGCGCTCGGCCTGCCGCCGCTCGCCGAGGACGTCGTGGACGCGGGCATCGCCTACGCGACGCGGACGTTCCGGGCGCCGGACGGCGCGACCGCCGGGTTCCCCGCGATCAACGTCGCCGCCGACCACCGGGTCCGCAGGCCGGGCCGGTTCGGCGTGGTGTACCCGCAGGAGGGCGGCCGGTGGATGGTGACGCTGTCGTGCACGCGCGGCGGGGAGCTGCCCACCCGCGACGAGGACTTCCTGCCGTACGCGCGGACGCTGCGCGACCCGATCGTGGCCGACCTCGTCGCCGGGGCCGAGCCGCTGACGCCGGTGTTCGCCTCGCACATCGGCGCGAACCGGCGGCTGTACCCGGAGCGGGCGGCGACGTGGCCGGACGGGCTGGTCGTCCTCGGCGACTCGCTCGCCGCGTTCAACCCGATCTACGGGCACGGGATGAGCGCCGCCGCGCGCGCCGCCCGCGTCCTCGACGAACGGCTCGCCGAGCCGTTCGGGCCGGGCGCGGCGCGGGCGGCGCAGGAGCGGATCAGCGCCGCCGCCGACGACCCGTGGATCATGGCGACGTCCAAGGACATCGAGTTCGTGCACTGCCGCAACCACGCCGAGGACCCGCGGCTGAACGGCGGCGCGGCGGTCATGCGGGGCTTCGCCGACATGGTCGCGACGATGGCGATCCGCTCCGCCGACGTGAGCGACGCGGTGACGGACGTGATGAGCATGACCGTCCCGCAGTCGGAGCTCGGCACGGCGCGGTTCATGTCGCTGATGCAGGGGGCGCGGCTGCTCCCCGAGCTGGGCGAGCCGCCGCTGCGGCGGCACGAGCTCGCGCTCGTGAACCTGGACCGGCGCGCCGTCGCGGGCGTGAGGAGCGTCCCCCGGTGACCGACCCCACCTCCGGCGGCGCGCCGCGCTCCCCCGCGAACGGCGGCGCGGACGCCCGCACGGGCAACGGCGCGGGCAACGGCGCGGGCGGTAGCGCGGGCGGCGGCGCGGGGCGGGAGGCGGAGCTCGTCGAGTACCTGAGGTGGACGACCGCCGAGCTGCATGAGGCGAGGCGGCGGCTGCGGCGGGCCGAGGACGCCGGGCGCGAGCCGGTCGCCGTCGTCGGGATGGCGTGCCGCTTCCCCGGCGGCGCGCGGACGCCGGACCGGTTCTGGGACCTGCTCGCGGAGGGGCGCGAGGCCGTCACCGGCTTCCCCGCCGACCGCGGCTGGGACCTGGACGCCCTGTTCCACCCCGACCCGGACCACCACGGCACGACCTACGCGCGCGGCGGCGGGTTCCTCGACGACGCCGCCGACTTCGACGCGGCGTTCTTCGGGATCGGGGACGAGGAGGCCGAGGCGATCGAGCCGCAGCAGCGGCTGCTGCTGGAGACCGCGTGGGAGGCCGTGGAGAGCGCGGGCATCGACCCGCGGACGCTGCGCGGCAGCGCCACCGCCGTGTACGCGGGGGTCGCGCTGCACGACTACGGCACCCGGCTGAGGCGGGTCCCCGCCGCGCTGATGCCCTACCTCGGCACCGGCAACGCGGGCGGCGGCGCGCCGGGCCGCGTGGCGTTCACGCTCGGCCTGGTCGGGCCCGCGGTCGCGCTGGACAGCGCGTGCTCCTCCTCGCTCACCGCGATGCACCTGGCGTCGCGGGCGCTCCGCGACGGCGAGTGCGACCTCGCGCTCGCGGGCGGCGCCGCCGTGATGTACACGCCGAGCACGTTCCTGCTGTCGTCCAGCCAGCGGCAGCTCGCGCCCGACGCGCGCTGCAAGCCGTTCGCGGCGGCGTCCGACGGCATGGTGTGGGGCGAGGGCGCCGGGCTCGTCCTGCTGGAGCGGCTGGCGGACGCGCGGCGCAACGGCCACCGCGTCCTCGCGCTCGTGCGCGGCACGGCCGTCAACCAGGACGGCGCGGTGAGCGGCATGGCCGCGCCGCACGGCCCCGGCCGGCAGCGGCTCATGCGCGAGGCCCTCGCCGACGCGCGGCTGTCCCCGGCGGACGTGGACGTGGTCGAGGCGCACGGCACGGGCACCGCGATCGGCGACGCGATCGAGGCGCAGGCCGTCCTGTCGGTGTACGGCCAGGACCGCCCGGCGGACCGGCCGCTGTGGCTCGGCACGGTCAAGCCGAACATCGGCCACTCCCAGGCCGCGGCCGGGATGGCGAGCGTGATCAAGGCGGTGCTGGCGATGCGGCACGCGACGCTGCCCGCCACCCTGAACATCGACCGCCCGACCCCGCTGGTGAGCTGGCGGGCGGGCGCGGTGCGGCTGGTCACCGAGCCGACGCCGTGGCCGCGCGGCGGTCGCCCGCGCCGCGCCGGGGTGTCGGCGTTCGGCAACTCCGGGACGAACGCGCACGTGATCCTGGAGGAGCCGCCGCCCGAGCCGCCCGAGCCCCGGCCCCCCTCCCCGCCTCCGGGCGGGACGCTGGCCTGGCCGGTGTCGGCGCGCGGCGCGGCGGCGCTGCGGGCGCAGGCGGCGGCGCTGGCCGCGCACGTCGGGAACGACCCGGACCTCGCGCCGGAGGACGTCGCGTGGTCGCTCGCCGCGACCCGTTCGGTATTCGAGGACCGCGCGGTCGTCGTGGGCGCGCACCGCGCGGAGCTGCTCGCCGGGCTGCACGCCCTCGCGAACGGCACGCCCCACGAGAACGTGATCGGCGGCACCGGAGCGACCGCCGGTCCCGACGCGGACTCCGACGCCGGTACGTGGGCGTTCGGCGGCTCCGCCGAACGGGCCGCGCAGGCGACCACCGCCCTCCGCGAACGTTTCCCCGCGTTCGCCGCCGCTCACGACGAGGTGAGCGAACGGTTCGGCGGGGCGCTCGGCGGGGACGCCGCGACCTTCGCGCTGCACGTCGCCCTGGCGCGCCTGCTGCTCGCGGCGGAGCTCCGGCCGGGCGCGGTGGTCGGCCGCGGCGTCGGGGAGGTCTCCGCCGCGCACCTCGCGGGCGCGCTCGACCTGCCGGACGCCTGCCGCCTCGTCGCCCAGCGCGACGCCCCCGGCTCCGACGCCCTCGCGCTGACGGGCGGGAAGCCGACCGTTCCGGTGCTCGACGCGGGCTCCGCGCCGTTCGCTGAGGCGGGCGCGTTCCTGGACTTCGGCCCCGAGCCCTTCCCGGACGCGCCGCGTTCTGCCGAACGGCTCGTTCCCGGCGACGGACGTGCCGTCGGCCGCGGCCTGGTCGAGGCCCTCGCTCGGCTCCACACCTCCGGCGCGACGGTCGGATGGGCCGCCCTCTTCGGCGGCGGGCCGCGCCCGCGCGCCGTTCCCCTGCCCACGTACGCCTTCCAGCGCCGGCGCTTCTGGCTCCAGGAGCCGCCCCCAGCGGACGGCGCGCCGGTCGCGGCGTACGCATCCGAAGGAGGACCCCGATGACCACGGACGACTACGCGCTGACCTGGCACGAGCTGATGGTCGACCCGTACAGCGGGTTCGGCCGCATCCGCGAGCAGGCCCCGATCGTCCAGGGCTCATGGGACGGCCGGCCGGTCTGGATCGTGACGCGGCACGAGGACGTCAGCGCGCTGCTGATGGACCGGCGCCTCGCCACGAACTCCTCGGCGGTGCCGGGCTGCCCCGACGACTACCGTGCCGCGCTGCGCGCGATCGGCGTCGCCGAGGAGCTCGTCCCGTACCTCGCCGGGGACCTCGTGCGGACGGACCCGGAGAGCCACGCGCGGCTGCGCAAGCTGCTCTCGCGGGCGTTCACCGCGCGGCGGGTGGCGCGGCTCAGGCCGCGCGTGGAGGACATCGCCCGCGAGCTGCTGGACGCGCTGCCCGGCCGCGCGGAGGGCGGCGCGGTCGAGCTGATCGAGCATTTCGCGTACCCGCTGCCGATCACCGTGATCTGCGAGCTGCTCGGCGTGCCCGAGGAGGACCGGCCGCTGTGGCGCGGGTGGAGCGACGACTACGTCAGCATGGACCCGGCGCGGCTGAACCGCATGCTCGCCGACATGAGCGCGCACCTGCGCGAGCTGGTCGGCCGCCGCCGCGCCGAGCCCGCCGACGACCTGGTGAGCGCGCTCATCCGCACCCACGACGACGACGGCGGCCTGCTCTCGCACACCGAGCTGGTCGCCATGGTGCTCACCCTGATGATCGCCTCGCAGCTCCCGACCCCGCAGCTCGTCGCGAACGGGGCCGTGGCGCTCGCGGCCCGCCCGGACCAGCTCGCGCTGCTGCGCGCCGACCCGGGCCTGTGGCCGGGCGCGGTGCACGAGCTGGTCCGCCTGTGCGGGCCCGGCATCGTCGCCATGCTGCGGTACGCGGCGGAGGACATCGCGTTCGGCGACACCGTGATCAGGCAGGGGGACCGCGTCCAGCTCGTGCTGGGGTCGGCCAACCGGGACCCGCGCCGGTTCCCCGCCCCGGACCTGCTGGACGTCACCCGGCCCGTGGACGGCGGCGTGCAGCACCTCGGCTACTCGCGCGGCGCGCACTACTGCCTCGGCGCGGGGCTGGCGAACCAGGAGATCGAGGTGGCGCTGTCGGCGCTGTTCGGCCGCTACCCGGACCTCGCGCTCGCCGTCGCGCCGGAGGAGCTGGAGTGGAGGCCGATCCCGCTGACCCGGCAGCTCGTCCGCGTCCCCGTGGTCCTCGGCGAGCCCGCCTGAGGGCGGCGTCCCGCACCTGACACCGGCGCTCCGCCCGCTCCGTTCGCCCCGCGTGCCCCAAGGGCCGCGGGGCCTTCGCGCGCCCGCCCCGTGAAGGGCCGAACGGGCCGGACGCGCGGAGGCCGGAGGCCGGTGATGACCGGCCTCCGGCCTCCGCGCGCGTGCGGCCGGGCGGGACGACGCGTCAGGGCTTGTGCGCGGCGACGACGAGGCAGCCGACGCCGTCCGTGGGCGCCCCCGACTTGGCCGAGTCGAGGACCTGCTCCACGGTGATCCCGTGCTCGCGCTCGAACTCGCGGCGGTACTTGAAGAAGTTCTCGAACAGCCGGATGAACGTGCCCTGCGTGTGCTCGGTGACGTCGTTCAGCTCGTCGAGCGTGAGGGAGGCGTCGCTGAGCAGGCCGGGCCAGGCGCCGGCGGAGATGAGCGTGGCGATGTCGGGGTCGCCGCCCTGCCCGGAGGGGCTCTCGTCCCCGGGCGAGGCGCCCATGAGGCTGCGGAACGACTTCGGGGTGTTCGACTCGTCGGTGAGCGGGGTGAGGTCGGTGAGCGCGAGCCGCCCGCCGGGGACCAGGACCCGCTCGACCTCCCGCAGCACGGTCGGCCGGTCCATGTGGATGATCGACTCGAACGCCAGCACGGCGTCGAACGAGCCGTCCTCGAACGGCAGGTCCATGGCGTCGGCGTGCCGGAAGCTCACCTGGTCGGCGCGGCCCTCGGCGCGGGCGCGCTCGGTGGCCAGCTCGACGTGCCGGGCGTTGATGGTGACGCCGACGACGCTCGCCCCGGTCCTCGCCGCGATGCGCAGCGCGGGCTTGCCGACGCCGCAGCCGAGGTCCAGCACCCGGTCGCCGGGGCCGACGCGGAGCCGTTCGGTGAGCATGTCGGTGAACCGGTCGGTGGCCTCGTCGATCGTGGCCGTGTCGGAGGGCCCGTCCCAGTAGCCGAAATGGAAGTTGTCCCCCCACGCCATCTGTAGCAGCGCGCCCATCGCGCTGTAGTAGTCGGACATCTGGCCGGCCGTCGCCGGCGCAGCCGATTGGGATGTCATGACACTCCTCCTGAGCGTTTCGGCGTCCGGCGGGGCTCCAGGCTCACTTCACCCCGCCGCTCAATGTTCCGCCGTTCCGTTAATGCGGGGCTAAAGCCCTTCGCGGGTCCGCGGAATGGGGTGTGCGCGCTGGCGGGCGGCCTATTTGGCGTGCCTTTAGAGGGCGGCCCCACAGTGGGTCGGGAGGCTCGCGACGACCCGGGCCGGAACGGCGGCGCCGCCCGCCGACGGCGGTACGAGGCGCCGCGGGCCGGCTTCGACAACGACAGGACGGGACAGCACGCATGCACCAGCAAGCGACCAACGACAGCGACGGACAGGCCGTTCTCGACGGCACCGAACTCCAGGAGAAGCTTGCCGCCGCCGGTCCGCCGGAACGCGAGCGGATCTTGGGAGAAACGGTCCGCGAGCAGGCCGCCGCCGTTCTCGACCAGTCCGTCATCGACCTCGACAGCAACTTCCTGGAAAAGGGGCTCACGTCGCTGAAGGCGCTGGAGCTGACCCGCAACCTGATGTCGCTCACCGGCATCGAGATCCCCCTCGTCGCGGTGATCGAGCACCCGACGCCGGTGCACCTCGGCCGGTTCATGGCCGAGCTGCTCGCCGAGTCCGGGGACGGCGCCGCGCGGTAGCGGCACGCCGGGTCGCCGCGCGCCCCGGTCCGGCAACGACGTCCGAAGGAGACCCTGGATGACCGCCGAGCGCACGACCGGCCCGCGCACGTCCGGCGAGCACGTGCTGAGCGACCCCGAACTGGTGGCCGACCCCTACGGCGCGTTCGGCCGCATCAGGGAGGAGGCCCCGGTCGCCCGGGGGCGGCTGTGGGACGGCGGCCCGGTGTGGATCGTCACCCGGCACGACGACGTGTCCGCCGTCCTGCTGGACCGGCGGTTCGCCAGCAACGCCGGGTCGCTGCCGGGCCGGACCGACGAGCACGCCGAGTTCCTGGCGCGGACGGTGGGGATCCCCGAGGACGTCGTCCCCTACCTCGCCGGGAACCTGGTCTACCTCGACCCGCCCGACCACACGCGGCTGCGCGGGCTGGTGGCGCGGGCGTTCACCCCGCGGCGGATCGCGCGGCTGAGGCCGCGGGTGGAGGCCATCACCGGCGAGCTGCTGGACACCCTGCCGGACCGGGCGGTGGACGGCGTCGTCGACCTGATCGAGCACTTCGCCTACCCGCTGCCGGTCAGCGTCATCTGCGAGCTGCTCGGCGTCCCCGAGGAGGACCGGCCGCGGTGGCACGCCTGGAGCCGCCGGTTCGGCGACTCCACGCCGCGGCGGCTCGGCGAGATCGTCACGGAGATGAACGCGCACATCCGCGAGCTGGTCGAGCGGCGCCGCGCCGAGCCCGCCGACGACCTGCTCACCGCCCTCACCGGCGCGCACGACGGCGGCGGCAGGCTGTCGGACGCCGAGCTGGTGACCATGGTGCTCACCCTGATGATCGCCGGGCACACCACGACGTCGCACATGCTCGGCAACGGCATCGCGGCGCTGCTCGCGCACCCCGGCCAGCTCGCGCGGCTGCGCGAGGACCCGGCGCTGATGCCCGGCGCGGTGCAGGAGCTGCTGCGCTGGGGCAGCCCCGTCGTCATCGCGAAGCTGCGGTACGCGACGCAGGACGTCACGATCGGCGACACGCTGATCCGGCAGGGGGAACGCGTCCAGCTCGTGCTGGGCTCGGCCAACCGCGACCCGCGCCGGTTCCCGGACGGGGACCGGCTGGACGTCGAGCGGCCGTGCGGCGCCGCCGACGCGCAGCACCTCGCGTACGCGCGCGGGCCGCACTACTGCCTGGGCGCGGCGCTCGCGAACCAGGAGGCCGAGGTCGCGTTCTCGGCGCTGTTCACCCGGTTCCCGGAGCTGGCGCTCGCCGTGCCGCCGGACCGGCTGGAACGGGACCAGATCCCCATCACCCACCAGCTCGCCCGGCTGCCCGTGACGCTCGGGCCGCCGTCCGCGGACGCGCCGTCCGCGGGCGGTCGCGCGGAGCACGGCCCCGGCGGACCCGACAGAGCGGAAGGCTGACGATGACCGGCGGAACGATCAGTGAGGGCCGCGGCGACGGCCCCCGGACCGGGCCGGGCCCGGCCGGGACGCGGGGCTCCTCGCCGTTCACCGAGAAGTGGGTGCGCTCGATGTACCGGCTCCTCGAACGGCTCTCCAGCGGCGGCGCGCCGAACCTGCTCGGCATCGAGAACGGCTACCTCAACTACGGCTACTGGGAGCCGGGCTGCACCGACCACGACGCCGCGTGCGTCGCGCTCGCGGAGCGGCTCGGCGAGGCGGCCGGCATCACCGCCGGGGACCGCGTCCTGGACGTCGGCTTCGGCTTCGGCGAGCAGGACTTCCACTGGCTGCGGACCCGCGAGCCGAAGGAGATCGTCGGCCTGAACATCACCCCGGGCCAGGTGGACGCCGCGCGGCGCCGCACCCGGGAGCTGGACCTGGACGACCGGCTCGACCTGCGCGTCGGGTCGGCGACCTCGCTGCCGTTCGAGGACGGCTCGTTCGACCGGGTCGTGGCGCTGGAGTCGTCCGCGCACTTCAACACCCGGCAGGTGTTCTTCCGGGAGGCGTTCCGGGTGCTGCGGCCCGGCGGCGTCCTCGCGACGACCGACCCGCTGCCGCGCGAGGCGCCGGGCGGCAAGGGCGGCCTGGTGCTGCGGCTGGACGAGGTGCGGCGCAGGCGCATCATCCCGGACGCGAACTGGTACCCGCGCTCGGTCTACGCCGCACGGCTCGCCGAGGCCGGGTTCGTGGACGTCGACGTGCGGGACGTCACCGACAGGACGATCGCGGCCAACGCCGTGTTCGCGCGGGCGCACTGCGCGCGGCTCCTCCGCGACCCCCGCTACCGGTCGTTCCAGCCGAGGAACACCATCCGCTACCACCTGAGGCAGGTGGAGGCGCGGGCGGCGGCGCGGGACTACGTCATCACGTCGGCGCGCAAGCCCGGCCGGTGACCGTGACAGCCCATTCCCCCCGAAGGAGACGGTGGCCGTGCGCGTCCTGTTCGTCACGCCGACCTGGCACACGCATTTCTTCAACCTCGTGCCGCTGGCCTGGTCGCTCCAGACCGCCGGGCACGACGTGCGCGTCGCCTGCGAGCCCGAGCTGGTCGACACCGTCACCCGGTCCGGGCTGACGGCCGTGCCGGTCGGCTCGGACGAGCCGATCCGGGACCGGGCGCGGCGCGCGGAGGAGGACGGGACGCTGCCGCCGCTCGACATGGGGCGGCTGGCGGGCGCCCTCGGCGGCGCGACGTCCACCGCGCCGAAGCCCTCCGGCAGCGGCGGGCAGGCGGGCGGTGCCATCGGCGACCCGCGGGCGAAGCTCTCCTGGGAGGACATGGTCTGGCTCTACGAGACCGTCGCCGTGCCGAGGGGCCAGGATCGCGAACGACACGCTGTTCGACGACCTGGTGGCGTTCAGCCGGTCGTGGCGGCCCCGGCTCGTCGTCTGGGACGCCCTCACCCTCGCGGGCCCGTCGCCGCGGGCGCGGTCGGCGCTGCGCACGCGCGCGTGACGTTCACCGTGGATCTGAGCTTCCAGCTCCGCAGCGGCTTCCTCTGGACGATGGCGCAGCAGCCGCCGGAACGGCGGCGCGACCCGCTGGCGGAGTGGCTCGGCTCGTGGACGGAGAAGTTCGGCTACGAGTACTCCGAGACGCTCGTCAACGCGCACGCCACGATCGACCAGTTCCCGCCCTCGTTCGGCGGGGACTACGGCGCGAGCCACCTCAACCTGCGCTACGTCCCGTACAACGGCCCCGCCGTGATCCCGGACTGGCTGAACGAGCCGCCGCCCGCGCCCCGCGTCCTGATGACGCTCGGCGTGTCGATGAGCGACTGGCAGGAGCTCCAGGTCATGTCGATCGAGCGGGTGCAGGAGGTGCTCGACTCGGTCGCCGGCCTCGACATGGAGCTGGTGCTGACGCTGCCCACGGCGTTCCGCGAGAAGCTGGACCGCGTTCCCCGGAACACGCGGATCGTGGAGTTCGCGCCGTTCCACGCGGTCCTGCCGACCTGCGCGGCGATGATCCACCACGGCGGCGCCGGGACGTTCTACAACGCGCTGCTGGCCGGGACGCCGCAGCTCCTCATCACCAAGGTGCCCGACGCCCTCCACAAGCGCGCCTACCTCGCCGAGACCGGCGCCGGGCTGTCGATCCCGCCGGACGAGGTGACCGGGCCGAAGGTCCGGGAGAGCCTGGCGCGGCTGCTGGACGACCCGTCGTTCCGGGCGGGCGCCGAGCGGATCAGGAGGGAGGTGCTCGACCAGCCGACCCCGAACGGGCTGGTTCCGGAGCTGGAGAGGCTGGCGGCCCGGCACGGCCCCGCCTGACGCGGGCGCCCCCGCGCCGCGGGGCCCTCCGGCACATCGTTTCCTCCGCGCCGCACTCCGGCGGACTACTCTCGGGACGACTTTCACATGGACATTTCCGTACCGCTGGGCGACGCGGTGAAGCTGCACGTCAGGCACCGGGAGGGCACGGGCGGACCGCCGTTCCTGCTCCTGCACGGCCTGGACTCCAACGCCCGGATGTGGGACCTGGTCGCGGACCGGCTCGCCGCCGAGGGCCACCCGGTGTACGCGGTGGACCAGCGCGGCCACGGCGACTCCGACCCCGCCGACGACGACTACGGCAACGAGACCGCCGCCGCCGACATCGCGGCGGTCGCGGACGCCCTCGGCGTGACCCGCGCGGTCGTCGCCGGGCACTCGTGGGGCGCCCTGGTGTCGCTGCGGCTGGCCGCCCGGCGTCCGGGCCTGGTCGCGGGCCTGGCGCTGATCGAGGGCGGGTGGGCGCACGCGAGCGTCGTGTGCGACTCGTGGGAGCAGTTCGCCGGGCTGCTGACGATGTCGGAGGTCGACCTGAACGGGGCGACCCTCGACGCCATGCGCGACTACCAGCGCGCCGTCTACCCCGACTGGTCGGCAGAGGCCGTCGAGGCGTCGCTGCACTCGCTGCGGGTGCACGAGGACGGCGCGCTGACGCCGCGCCTGTCCCCGACGCAGCGCAACGCGATCCTGCGCAGCATCTGGGACGACCCGCCCGCGCAGTGGTATCCCGCCATCACCGTCCCGACCCTGCTGATGCCGGCCGTCCCGAAGCCGAACCGGCGGTGGGAGCCGCTCTTCGAACGCGTCCGCTCGTACGTCGAGCCGGCCGTGGCCGCGCTGCCCGACGCGACCGTCCGCGAGTACGTCGGCGGCGACCACGACCTGCACGCCCAGCACCCCGACGAGGTCGCGGAGGACCTCCTCCGCCTGGCCCGCAACGTCCAGCGCCGCGCCGCGCTGGGCGACCGCACCGCCAACTGAGCCGTCCCGCCGACGCACCGGCCCCGGCCCCGCGCACCGCGCGAGGCCGGGGCCTTCTCATGCGTTCAGGTGCCCAGTTCGCGGTCGATGAGCGCGAACATGTCGTCGGCGGACGCCGCGGCGAGGTCCTCTTCGCCGTCTCCGTCCCCCGCCTCGCTCGCGGCGCTGTCGGGCTCGTACTTCCACAGCAGGGCCCGCATCCGGTTCATCAGGCCGGCGCGGCGCGGGTCCTCCAGCGGCAGCTCGGCGAGCGCCGCGTCCAGCTCCTCGACGTGCCCGAACGCGGCGTGCCCGGTCCCGGACTCCTCCGGCAGGACGCGCCCCAGCAGGTACCCGGCGAGCGCCCTCGGCGTCGGGTAGTCGAACCCGACCGTCGCGGGCAGCCGCAGGCCGGTCGAGGCGCGCAGCCGGTTCCGGAGGCCGACCGCCGCGATCGAGTCGAACCCGAGGTCCTTGAACGGCAGGTCCGGGTCCACGGCGTCCGCCGCCTCGTACCGCAGCACGGCCGCCGCGTCCGTGCGGACCATCGCCAGCAGCCGGGCGGCCCGCTCGTCCGCGGTGACGGCCGCCAGCTCCCTGCGCAGCTCCGCCGTACGGTCCGCGGCCTCGTCGTCGCTGGGGCCCCGCGCGGCCTCGATCGCCCGCCGCGCCTCCGGGACGTCCTCGAACAGGCGGCTCGGCCGCGCCAGCGTGAACAGCGGCGCGAACCGGTCCCACGCGACGTCGGCGACGGCGATCCGCCGGTCGCCGTTCCCGAGGACGCGTTCCAGCGCGGTCAGCGCCAGCCTCGGGTCGAGCGGCTGGAGGCCCTGCCTGCGCAGGCCGTCCGCGCCGCGGGCGCCCCGTTCGTCCGTGTCGGCGGGCACGTCCCACGCGCCCCACGCGACGGACACGACGCCCTCGGGACGGCCCGGCCCGGCGAGCGCGTCGAGGTGGGCGCCCGCGGCGGCGTGCGCACCCTGGCCCGTGCTCCCCCACAGCGCCGCGACGGACGTGAAGCACACCGCCGGCTCGTCCGGCTCCATCCCGCACAGCTCCCCGACGCGCCGCCAGGCGCCGACGTCCTCGGCCGGGAACGCCTCCAGCGCGGCGGGCGCCAGCTCCGCCAGCGGGCCCGGCTCGGCCGGAGCGGGCGCGTGCACGATCATCCCGATCCGCGCGCCCGCCGCCGACAGCCGTCCGGCGAGCTCCTTCACGGCCGCCGGGTCGTCCGGCCCGCAGCGCGCGACGATCAGCTCGGCGCCGAGCCCGGACAGCTCGTCCGCCAACTCTCCAGCACCGGGCGCATCCGTCCCGCCGGGGTCCGGAACGACCACGCGTTCCGCGCCGCCCTCCGCGAGCCACCTCGCGATGCGCGCGACCGGCTCGCCGAGGCCGCCGGTGACGAGGACGGTCCCCTCGGGCGACCACTCCCGCCCCGGTTCGCCGTCCCCGGCGGGCGACGGCACCACCCGGCACCCGAACGCGCCGTTCGCGCGCAGCGCCACCTGGTCCTCCCCCGCCGTCCCGGTCAGAACGGCGCGCAGCCGCGCGGCGTCCAACCCGTCCGGACCCGGCGGAAGGTCCACCAGCCCGCCCCACAGGTCGGGATGCTCCAGCGCGGCCACCCGGCCGAGCCCCCACACCCGCGCCTGCGCAGGGGACTCCAGCAGGTCGGAGTCGCCGACCGAGACCGCGCCGCGCGTGGCGCACCACAGCGGCGCGCCGATCCCCGTGTCCACCATCGCCTGGAGCAGGGCCAGCGTGCCCGCCGCCCCTCCGGCACCCGTTTCCGGCCCGTCCCGCAGGGCCAGGAGGGACAGCACACCGGCGGGCGGCGCGCCGTCGGCGTACCGGGACCGCAGCCATTCGGCCAGCCCTTCCCTGTCAACGGCGCCGTCCACGTCGAGGCGGTGCGCCTCCTCGCCCAGGGCGCGCCCGCAGGCGTCCGCCCACCCGTCGGCCCCGCCCGCCGCGACGACGAGCCAGGGCCCGGACGGCGTACCGCCGTCGAGGCCGGTCAGCCGCTTCCACGTCACCCGGTAACGCCAGGAGTCCACCGCGGAACGCTCCCGGCGCTCCCTGCGCCACCCGGACAGCACCGGCAGGATCTCGCCCAGCGACGCCCGCTGCCCGTCGCCGTCCGGCAGCCGCAGCGTGTCGGACAGCGCCTCCAGGTCCCCGCGCTCGACCGCGCCCCAGAACCGCTCCTCGGACGCGTCCCCTCCGGCGGCGGACTCCGGCGGCGTCACGTCCGCCATCCAGTACCGCTGCCGCTGGAACGCGTACGTCGGAAGGTCGACCGCGCGAGGCGCCGGGTCGTCCGGGAAGAGCCGCGCCCAGCCGATCGCGCTGCTCCGCACGTGCGTGTGCACCTCGGCGAGCGCGCGCACGAACGCCTCGTCGTCCGGACGGTGCCGGTCGAGCACGGCGGTGACGAGCGGCTCGGGCCGCTCCCGGCCGGACGCCGGCTCCGACAGCGTGTGCTGCGCGGCGGTGGCCAGCACGGGATCGGGCCCGATTTCGAGGAACGCCCCGCCCCGTTCGGCGGCGCGGGCAACGGCGGGCGCGAACCGCACCGCCCGCCGCACCTGATCCACCCAGTACGCGGGGCTGGCGATCTCGTCACCCGCCAGTTCCCCCGTCAAGGTGCTGATCAACGGAACGGACGGCGCCCGGAAGCTCAACCCCTCGATCGCCTCGCGGAACTCGTCCAGCATCGGGTCCATCAACGGCGAGTGGAACGCGTGGCTGACCGCCAGCGCCTTCGTCTTGCGCCCCCGCTCCTCCCACCCGGCGGCGATCCGCGCCACCTCATCGGCCTGCCCGGAGATCACCGTGCTGTCCGGCGTGTTGAGCGCGGCGATGGCGACCGTCCCGCCCGACTCCTCGACCTCGGCCGCGAGCTCGTCCTCCCGCGCCTGGATGGCGGTCATGGTGCCGCCGGTGGGGAGTTGGGCCATGAGGGTGGCGCGTGCGGTGATGAGGTGGCAGGCGTCGGGGAGGTCGAGGATGCCGGCGATGTGGGCGGCGGCGATTTCTCCGATGGAGTGTCCGATGAGGGTGTGGGGGGTGTGGTCGTGGTGGTGCAGCAGGCGGGCCAGGGAGATGTGCAGGGCGAACAGCGCGGTCTGGGTGTACAGGGTGTGATCCAGCAGCCCGCTCTGCTGGTCTTGGTGGGGGTCGGGGTTGAACACCACCTCGCGGAGCGGGTGCGGCAGGTGCGGGTCGAGCAGGCCGCAGATCTCGTCGAAGGCGGCGGCGAACACCGGGAACCGTGCGTACAGTCCCGCGCCCATCCCGGGCCGCTGACTGCCCTGCCCACTGAACATCCACACCACCCCACCACCACCCGCTCCACCAGCAGGCGAGGTGATCAGACCGGGGTGCTGGCCTCCGGCGGCCAGCGCATCGAGCCCCTCCAGGAACTCCTCGCGGTGGTGGGCGGTGATGACGGCGCGGTGCTCGAACACCGAACGCGTGGCCGCCAGCGACCACCCCACCCGCACCGGCGACACCTCCCGCCCGGCCAGATGCGCCGACAACACCGCCGCCTGATCCCGCAACCCCGCCACCGACCGCGCCGACACCACCCACGGCACCACCCCACCCGGCACCGACTCATCCACCTCCGTGTCAGGACCGGCAGCCCCTTCCAACACCTCGACCTCAGCCTCGGACTCGGGGGCCTGCTCCACAATCAGATGCGCATTCGTCCCCGAAATACCGAACGACGACACACCCGCACGACGCGGACGCCCACCCCACACCCACTCCACCGGCTCGGTGAGAAGACGCACCGCGCCGGAGTCCCAGTCCACATGCGAGGTCGGCTCGTCGATGTGCAGCGAGGGGGGCAGGACGCCGTTCCGCATCGCCATGATCATCTTGATGACGCCGGCGACGCCCGCGGCGGCCTGGGTGTGGCCGATGTTCGACTTGACCGAGCCGAGCCAGAGCGGGCGGTCCGCCGGGCGGTCCTTCCCGTACGTCGCCTGTAACGCCTGCGCTTCGATGGGGTCGCCGAGGGTCGTTCCGGTGCCGTGCGCCTCGACCGCGTCGACCTGGTCGGGGGCGAGGCGGGCGTTGGCGAGGGCCTGGCGGATGACGCGTTCCTGCGAGGCGTCGTTGGGGGCGGTGAGGCCGTTGCTCGCCCCGTCCTGGTTGACGGCGGAGCCGCGCAGCACCGCGAGGATGTGGTGTCCGTTGCGGCGTGCGTCCGACAGCCGTTCCAGCAGGACGAGCCCGACGCCTTCGGAGAACCCGGTGCCGTCGGCGGCGGCGGCGAAGGCTTTGCAGCGGCCGTCCGGGGCGAGGCCGCGCTGGCGGGAGAACTCGGCGAACGCCGTCGGGGTGGTGAGGGCGGTGACGCCGCCGGCCAGCGCGAGCGTGCACTCGTCCTGCCGCAGGGCCTGGCACGCGAGGTGGATGGCGACCAGGGAGGACGAGCAGGCGGTGTCCACCGTCACGGCCGGGCCCTCCAGCCCGAACGTGTAGGCGACGCGGCCGGAGATGACGCTGGTGAGGCTGCCGGTGGTGGCGTAGCCCTCGAACCCTTCGGGGATGCGGGGCGTACGGGTCATGTAGTCCTGGCTGGACATCCCCGCGTACACGCCGGTCGGGGTGCCCTTCAACGCGGCGGGCGCGATGCCCGCGCGTTCGAACAGCTCCCAGGACACCTCCAGCAGCATGCGCTGCTGCGGGTCCATCGCCATCGCCTCACGCGGGCTGATGCCGAAGAACGCCGCGTCGAACCGGTCGGTGTCGTCGAGGAACCCGCCCTCGCGGACGTAGCTGGTGCCGGAGTGGTCGGGGTCCGGGTGGTAGAGGCCGTCGAGGTCCCAGCCGCGATCGTCGGGGAACTCCGTGATGCCGTCGCCGCGTGAGGCCACCAGGTCCCAGAGGTCTTCGGGTCCGCGCACGCCGCCCGGGTAGCGGCACGCCATGGCGACGACGGCGATGGGCTCCTGGTTCCGTTCCTCCACGTCGCGCAGACGCTGGCGTGCCTGCCCGAGGTCCACTGTCACCCGCTTCAGGTACTGGCGCAGCTTCTCTTCCGTGCCCGGCATCGGTCCTCGCTTTCCGGCGGAACTCACAGTTCCCTGTCGATGAACGCGAATATCTCTTCGTCGGAGGCGGAGTCGAGGTCCTCGTCCGCGGTGGCCTGCTCGGCCTCCGCGGCGCCGTCGCCCAGCCTCCACATCAGGGTCTGCATGCGTTTGACGAGCCCGCCGCGCGTCTCGGCGTCGAGCGTCAGCCCGGCCATCGCCGCCTCAAGCCGTTCCAGCTCGGCGAAGACGGGCGCGGAGGGCTCCGGCGCGTCCGGGCAGAGCTTGTCGTGCAGTTCGGTGGCGATGGCGGATGGGGTCGGATGGCTGAACACGAACGTCGCGGGAAGCCGCAGGCCCGTGCTCGCCGACAGTTTGTTGCGCAGTTCGACGGCGGTGAGCGAGTCGAATCCCAGTTCCTTGAACGGTGCGTCCGTCTGGACGGCGCCCACGTCGGAGTGCCCGAGCGTCGCCGCCGCGTGCGACCGGACCAGGTCGAGCAGGACGCGCTGCCGTTCCTCCAGGGGCATCGCGGCGAGCCGTGCGGCGAAGTCGGCGGGGGCCTGCCCGTTGGCGGCCGTCCGGCGGGTCGCGGTGCCGCCCCCGGCGAGTGCGCGCAGGAAGGCGGGCACCGCCCCCTGCCCGGCCTCGGCGGATCCACCGTTGAGAGCGCGAACGTCGAGGTCGGCGGCGAGCAGGTTCGCCGCGCCGTGCCGCGATGCGGCGTCGAGCAGCGCGAGCCCGTGCCGGGCGCTCAGGGGCCTGATCCCGGCGCGGCTCATCCGGGCCACGTCGGTGTCGGCCAGGTCCCCGGTCATTCCGCTGGTGGCCTCCCACAGCCCCCACGCCACCGAGACCGCGGGCAGCCCCTTGGCGTGGCGATGCGCGGCGAGCGCGTCGCAGAACGCGTTGGCGGCGGCGTAGTTCGCCTGTCCCGCGCTCCCGAACGTCCCCGCGGCCGAGGAGAACACGACGAACGCGCCGAGCCGAAGATGCTCGGTGGCGGCGTGCAGATGGTGCGCGGCGGAGGCTTTGGCGTCCCACACGCGTGCCAGCCGTTCAGGCGTCTGCGAAGCGAGCACCGCGTCGTCGATCACCCCTGCCGTGTGCACGATCCCGGTGAGCGGACGTCCGGTGTCCGCGTCCGCCTCCGCGACCAGACGGGTCACGGCGTCGGCGTCCGACACGTCGGCCGCGACGATCCGTACCTCCGCGCCCAGTTCCTCCAGCCGGGCCTTCAACTCCGCCGCTCCGGCGGCGTCCGGGCCGCTGCGGCTGGCCAGCACCAACGACCGGACCTGCTCGGAACGGACCAGATGCTCGGCGACCAGGCCGCCGAGTGTTCCCGTGCCGCCGGTGATCAGCACCGTGCCGTCCGGGTCCAGAGCCGGAGGGATGTCCAGAACGAGTTTGCCGGTGTGCTTGGCCTGACTCATCACCCGCAGCGCTTCGCGGGCGCGGGTCAGCGGCCATGCTTGAGTCGGCGCAGGCCGCAATACCTTTTCGGCGAACAGCTCCGCCAACGCTCGGAACATTTCACTGATTCGATCCGGCCCGGCGTCCGTCACCAGATCGAACACCTGATAACCGACCGCTGGATGCTCTGCGGCGATGTGTTCGGGTTCGCGGATGTCGGTCTTGCCCATCTCCAGGAACCGACCACCCTCAGCCACCAACCTCAACGACGCATCGGTGAACTCCCCCGCCAAACTATTGAGCACCACATCAACACCACGACCACCGGTCGCGGCGCGGAACGTCCGCTCGAACTCCAAGTCGCGGGAACTGGCGCGATGGGCCGCGTCGATACCCATCGCCTCCAGAACAGCGTGCTTACCGGGACTGGCCGTGGCGAAAACCTCCGCACCCAAATGGCGGGCGATCTGCACCGCAGCCGAACCCACACCACCCGTCGCCGCATGAACCAACACCGACTCACCCGACTTCAACCCAGCCAGTTCCACCAAGCCGTACCAAGCCGTCAAGAACACCACCGGAACAGCGGCACCTGAACGGAAATCCCAACCATCCGGAAGACGGACCACCATTCGTTCGTCCGCCACGGTCACCGGGCCGAACGCGCCCTCGAACAGACCCATCACACGATCACCGACCGACAGGCCCGAGACACCCGGGCCGACTTCAACGACGGTTCCGGCGCCTTCGCTGCCCAGGCCGGTCTGGCCCGGGGCCATGCCGAGGCTGACGAGAACGTCGCGGAAGTTGATCCCGGCCGTACGTACCTCGATGCGGACCTGGCCGGCGGCCAGCGGTTCGAGGACGTCCGGGCAGGGGACGGCGGCGATGCCGTCGAGGGTGCCGGTGCCTCCCGCGTCCAGGTGCCAGGCCCGTTCCGGCTGCGGTAGCCGCAGCGTTCCGTCGTCGGTGCCCGTACGCGTCAGGCGGGGGACGAACGCGCGTCCTGAACGGAGCGCGAGTTGCGGTTCGTCCGCCGCGATCGCCGCCCACACGGCGCGGACGGCTCCGTCGCCGGTGGCGTCCGCCGTACCGGAATCGAGGTCGAGCAGGACGAAGCGGTCGGGGTTCTCCGACTGGGCGGTGCGCACCAGCCCCCACACGCCCGCGTCGCTCAGGGCGATCGGCGCTTCGGCGTCGCCGCCGGCGGCGGGTCCGTCCAGTTCCCCGGTGGTGACCGCGCCTCGGGTGACGAGAACGAGGCGGGCGTCGGCCAGGTGCGGTTCGGCGAGCCAGTCCTGGAGCAGCGCCAGGGTCCGCCGCGCCGTGGCCAGCCCGCGCGCAGCGGCGTTCTCACCACTGTTGCCACCGTCTCCGGCACCGGCTGACACCTCGGCGAACACGACGGGCGGAACCGGCGCGCCGGCCTCGATCGCCGTTACGAGCGCCGCCAGATCGTCGTGCCACAGCCATTCGGGACGGGTCTCGCCGTTCTGCTGCGGGCGCATGTGCTCGCTGCCGAGGAACGCCCACGCGCCGTCGTCGCCGTCGTCGCCGTTGCCGGTGTCACCAGTGGCGGCGGTGTCCAGCGGAGTCCAGCGTGTGGTGAACAGTCCGTCGGTGTCGCTGCCGTCCCGGTTCGTTCCGGCGGCCGCGCGGAGGTGTTCCGTGCTGGCCTCGCGCATCACGACCGAGTCCGCGGTGAGGACCGGTGCGCCCACCGTGTCACCGATCGCGACCCGTACGGTGCGGTCGCCCTCGGCTCCGTCCTGCGGGGTCAGCCGCACGCGCACCGTTCCGGCCTCGCTCGCCCACAGCGTCACTCCGTTCCATGCGAACGGCAGCCAGGCCGCACCGCTCCCCGCGTCGTCCATGCTGAGCAGGAGCGGGTGGAGAGCGGCGTCCAGAAGGATCGGGTGGATGCCGAAGCCCTTCTTCTCTCCGGCGGCCTCGGGCAGTTCCACCTCGGCCAATACGTCCGCGCCGTGCTGCCAAACGGCCCGAACGCCTTGGAATGCCGGGCCGTACTCGTAGCCCGCCGACGCGGCCCGTTCGTAGAGGCCGTCGATCGCGACGGGCCGCGCGCCGGGCGGCGGCCATGCCCCGCCCACCACGTCCGGCCCGTGCGACCCGTTCAGCTGCCCGGGGGCGGGTTCGGCGGGGCTCAGCACGCCTTGCGCGTGGCAGACCCACGCCGCGTTCGCACGGCCGTCGTCGTCGTTCTCGTCGGGCCGCGAGTAGATCTGGAGTTCGCGCCGTCCGTCCGGGTCGGCGGGCCCCACCACGACCTGGACGCGGACGCCGCCCGTCTCCGGCAGTACGAGCGGTGCTTGCAGCATGAGTTCCTCGACGCCTCCGCAGCCCACCGCGTCGGCCGCGTGGAGCGCCCACTCCACCAGCATCGCTCCCGGCGCCAGCGGGGTCGCGGCCATGACGTGCTCGCCCAGCCACCGATGCGAACGCGCCGAGATCCGCCCGGTCAGTAGCCAGGTGCCGCTGTCGGCCAGCTCGACCGCCGCTCCGAGCAGCGCATGATCCGCCGAGGCCAGTCCCAGTCCGGCCGGATCGCCGCCGCGCCCGTTGAACGCGTCCAGCCAGAACCGCCGGTGCTGGAACGCGTAGGTGGGCAGCGCCACGTTGCGTGGCCGGCGGCGCGAATCGGGATCGAGGTCGAACAGGGCCTTCCAGTCAACGTCCGCACCGTGGGTGTGGAGTTGGGCGAGGGCGTGCGCGAAGGCTCGTTCGTCGGACCGCTTCTGCGTGAGGGTGGCCGTGACCAGCGGCTGCGGCCGGTCGGCGGACCCGTCGCCGATGGTGTGCTGGGCGGCGGTGGCGAGTACGGGGTCGGGCCCGAGTTCGAGGAAGGTCGCCGCCTGGGGGGCGATGTGGGCGATGGCGGGCGCGAAGCGCACCGGCCGCCGGATGTGGTCCGCCCAGTAGCCGGGCGTCGCGATGTGCTCGGGTTCGGCGGGCTCCCCGGTGAGGTTGCTGATCAGCGGCACGTCCGGCCGCCGGTAGGTCAGATCGCTGATCGCGTCGGTGAACTCGTCCAGGATCGGGTCCATCAGCGGCGAATGGAACGCATGGCTGACCGCGAGCCGCTTCGACTTGCGACCCCTGCCGGTCCAGACCCCGACGAGCTGGTCCACCTCATCGGCGGGCCCGGAGACGACCGTGCTGTCCGGGGTGTTGAGCGCGGCGACCGCGACTCGTCCGGCGAAGCGTTCGAGGTCGTCGGTGAGTTCGTCGGCGGTCGCCTGAATGGCGGCCATGGCCCCACCCGACGGCAGCCCGCCCATCAACGTCGCACGCGCCGCCACCAAACGGCACGCGTCCTCCAGACCGAATACTCCGGCCACATGCGCGGCGGCGATCTCACCCACCGAATGCCCGACAACCGCGTCAGGCACCACACCCAACGACGCCAACAACCGCGCCAAACCCACCTGCAACGCAAACAAACCCGCCTGCGCATACGTGGTGTGATCGAGCAGGCCATCTCGCTCCGGAATCCCGGTGAACACCACGTCCTTCAACGGATGCTCCAAGCGCGGTTCCAGTAGCGCGCACACCTCATCGAACGCACCCGCGAACACAGGGAACCGCTCATACAACCCGGCCCCCATCCCAACCCGCTGACTCCCCTGCCCACTGAACAGAAATACCGTGCTTCCGGAGACGGATGCGGAATTCGCGACTGCACGGACCACTTCCGGGTTTTCGTGGCCGTTCGCCAGGACGCCCAGGCCGTTCAGCAGTTCCTGCCGATCCGTGCCGGTCACAACTGCACGATGGTCGAACACGGACCGGGACGTGACCAGCGACCAGCCCACATCGGCGGGAGCGTCATCGGTGCCGGACACGTGCGCCGCCAGCGCGGCGGCCTGTCCGCGCAACGCCTCTTCGCTGCGTGCTGACAGCACCCACGGCACCACAACGCCGTCCAAAGCGGGCGCCGACTCGTCCTCCGGTTCGTTCTTCGGTTCGGGCGCTTGTTCCAGGATGAGGTGAGCATTCGTTCCCGAAGCGCCGAACGACGACACCCCAGCCCGACGCGGACGGTCATCATCGGTCGGCCATTCCATCGGCTCGGTCAACAGCCGAACCGCGCCCGACTCCCAGTCCACGTGCGGGGACGGCTCATCGATATGCAGAGACGCCGGAAGCGAACCGTTCCGCATCGCCATCACCGTCTTGATCACACCAGCCACACCAGCAGCCGCCTGCGTATGACCGATATTCGACTTCACCGACCCCAACCACAACGGCCGACCACCCGAACGACCCCGCCCATACGTCGCCAACAACGCGCCCGCCTCGATCGGATCACCCAGCGTCGTCCCCGTCCCATGCGCCTCCACCGCATCCACATCCGACGACGACAACCCCGCAGACGCCAACGCCTGACGAATCACACGCTCCTGCGAGGGGCCATTCGGAGCGGTCAGCCCATTACTCGCGCCGTCCTGATTGACCGCCGAACCCCGCAGCACCGCCAACACCTCGTGGCCGTTACGGCGGGCGTCCGAGAGGCGCTCCAGCAGGACCAGGCCGGCGCCTTCGCCCCAGCCCGTTCCGTCCGCTGCCGCGGCGAACGGCTTGCAGCGGCCGTCCGGAGCCAGGCCGCGCTGACGGGAGAAGCCGGTAAAGACCTCTGGGGTGGCCATGACCGTGACGCCGCCCGCGAGCGCGAGCGAGCATTCGCCCTGGCGTAGCGCCTGCGCGGCCAGGTGCATCGCCACCAACGACGACGAGCACGCCGTGTCCACCGTCACCGCCGGGCCCTCAAGGCCCAGGGTGTACGCGACGCGGCCGCAGATCGCGCTGCCCGCGCTGGCCAGCATGGAGTAGCCCTCCAGCTTGGCGTCGCCGCTGTCGGACAGGCCGGACGCGTAGTCGTGATACATCACACCCGCGTACACACCCGTC
This sequence comes from Actinomadura sp. J1-007, assembly GCF_009793335.1. Taxonomy (GTDB): domain Bacteria; phylum Actinomycetota; class Actinomycetes; order Streptosporangiales; family Streptosporangiaceae; genus Spirillospora; species Spirillospora yumaensis. The sequence continues at coordinate 1,183,054 of NZ_WING01000003.1, forward strand.
CGACTGCCCTTCAACGACACCGGATCAAGCCCCGCACGCTCCAACAACTCCCACGACACCTCCAGCAACAAACGCTGCTGCGGATCCATCGCCAACGCCTCACGCGGATTGATCCCGAAGAAGCCCGCGTCGAATCCGGCCGCGTCGTCCAGGAACGCGCCTTCGCGGGCGTAGCTGGTGCCGGGGTGGTCGGGGTCCGGGTGGAAGAGGCCGTCCAGATCCCAGCCGCGGTCCTCCGGGAACTCCGCCATCGCGTCCACGCCCCGCGCGACGAGATCCCACAGTCCTTCCGGTGAGGCGGCTCCGCCGGGGAACCGGCAGGCCATCGCGACGATCGCCACCGGCTCGTCCGTCATGGCCGTCGCCACGGGTGCGGTCGCGGTGGCCGCCGCGGCGTCCCCGACGAGCTTGGCGCACAGGTGGTCGGCCAGCGCCCGCGGCGTCGGGTAGTCGAACACCAGCGTCGCCGGCAGCCTCAGCCCGGTCGTCCTCGACAGGCGGTTGCGGAGTTCCACGGCGGTCAACGAGTCGAGGCCGAGTTCCTTGAACGGCGCCTCGGTCCGCACGTCGGCGGGCGAGGCGTACCCGAGAACGACCGCGACGCATCCCCGGACCGTCTCCAGCACGGCGTCGAGCCGTTCGGGCTCGTCCATCCGGGCGAGGCGCACCGCCAGCTCGCGGCCTCGCGCGCCGTCCACCCCGGTCCCGGCCTCGGCGCTGGCGGCGGTTCGGCGGCCCGGCCGCCCGGCGAGGCCCCGCAGCAGGGCCGGGACCTCGGCGGCCGACCGGCCGCGCACGTCGATGCCCGCGGCCACGACCGGTGAACGTTCCGCACGGCACGCGGCGTCCAGGAGTTCGAGCGCGCGTTCGGTGCGGAGGGCGGAGAACCCCGAGCGGGCCAGGCGGGCGTGGTCCGCTTCGGCGAGGTGCCCGGTCATGGCGCTGGACTGCTCCCACAGGCCCCACGCCACCGACAGCCCCGGCAGGCCCGCGGTCCGGCGTTGTTCCGCGAGCGCGTCCACGAACGCGTTGGCCGCGGCGTAACCCGCCTGCCCGGCGTTGCCGACCACCCCGGCCGCCGAGGAGAACAGCACGAACAGGCCCAGCGGCAGGGCCGCCGTCGCCACGTGCAGGTTGTACGCGGCGGCGGCCTTGGCCGCCCACACCCCCGCCAGCCGCTCCGCAGACTGCGAAGTGATCACCCCGTCGTCCAGGACGCCGGCCGCGTGCACGACACCCGTCAGCGGATGCGCCGGATCGACACCGGCGACCAGGTCTGCGACCGCGCCCGCGTCCGACACGTCGGCCGCCGCGAACCGCACCTCGCCGCCCAGCTCGCGGACGCGTTCGGCCAGTTCCGCCGCGCCCGGCGCGTCCGGGCCGCGGCGGCCGGCGAGCAGCAGCCGCCTGACGCCCCACGCCCGGACGAGATGCTCGGCGACCAGCGACCCCGCCATGCCCGTCCCACCGGTGATCAGGACCGTGCCCTCGGGGTCGAGCGGCGGTGAACCGTCGCCGCTCTGATCGGAGGGTTCGCCGAGGTCGTCGTTCCGTGCCAGGCGCGGGACGAGGAGCCGTCCGCCGCGCACCGCGACCTGCGGCTCATCCGCCTCCACCGCACGCCGCACGGCCTCGGCGACGCCGCACGCGGCATCGCGGTCAACGTTGGCGCTGGCGTCAGCGTCGGCGTCGTCCAGGTCATCGACGTCCACGAGAACGAAGCGGTCGGGGTTCTCCGTCTGGGCGCTGCGGACGAGCCCCCACACGGCGGCGCCGCCGAGGTCGGGCTCCGTCCCCGCGGCTACCGCGCCCCGCGTCACGAGCGCCAACCGGGCGTCGGCCAGCCGCGGTTCGGCCAGCCACGCCTGCACCAGCGCCAACGTGTCCGTCACCATGTCCAGCGCGTCCGGCGAGGACGGCACGGCCGCGAGCACGACCGGAGGAACGGGAGCGCCGCCGTCGAGCGCCGCCACCAACCCGTCCAGGTCCGGGTGGTGAACGAGATCCGTCGCCACCGGCTCCGCCCCCACGACCGCCCACTCGCCCTCGCCGACGCCGCGACCGGCGGCGGCGTCCGGGGTGGACGCGGGAAGCGGTGCCCATTCCAGGGCGAACAGGTTTCCCGCGCCCCGCCGACCCGCGGCCCGGAGCCGTTCGGTGTCCGCAGGACGCATGACGACCTCGTCAACGCTCAGAACGGGCGCGCCCACGGCATCGGCCATCACCACCCGGACTCCGCGCTCCCCGTCACGGCGCGGCGAGAGCCTGACCCGGACGCTGGTCGCCTCGGCCGCCCACAGCGCGACCCCGTTCCAAACGAACGGCAGCAGCACGCCCGCTTCGGAGTCGGTTTCCGGGCTGCCGCCGAGCAAGGCGGGGTGCAGCGCCGCGTCCAGCAGGGCCGGATGGACACCGAACCCGGCCGGGTCCGCCGCGTCCTCGGGCAACTCGACGTGCGCCAGCAGATCCGAACCGTCGCGCCACACGGCCCGTACCCCTTGGAAGGCGGGACCGTACCCGTAGCCCGCGGCCGCGGCGCGTTCGTAGAAGCCTTCGAGGTCGATCGGCTGCGCACCCGCAGGAGGCCACACACCACCGAGGTCATCGCTCTGCCCGTTGGACGGCGTGGCCGTCGGCTCCGGGCTGAGAACGCCGACGGCATGGCATTCCCACCGCACATCCTCGGACGCCCCGTCGCCGCCGAGATCGGGAACGGAGTGGACGCGCACCTCACGCCGTCCGTCCTCGCCGGCCGCGCCCACGACCACCTGCACCCGTACGCTCCCGGACGCGGGCAGGACCAGCGGCGCCTGGAGCGCCAGCTCCTCCACTCCCCCGCACCCGACGTCGTCCGCCGCCCGCAACGCCCACTCGACCAGCGCCGCGCCCGGAACCAGCACCGTGTCGCCTATCCGGTGATCGTTCAGCCAGCCGGTACCGCCGCCGGATGCCGACAGGCGCCCGGTCAGGAGACGCGTGTCCTCGTCCGCGACGTCCACGGCGGCACCCAGCAACGGGTGCCCGACCGACACCAGCCCGAGCCCGGCCGGATCACCGGAATGAACGGTGGGGTCGTCGTCCGCCCAGAACCGCTGCCGCTGGAACGCGTAAGTCGGCAGGTCCACCGTGCGCGGCGCAGGGTCTTGCGCGAACGACGCCGTCCAATCAGCGTGCGCCCCGGCAACGAACGCCTGCCCGACGACGCGTACGAACTGCTCCCGACCACCGTGATCGCGGCGCAGCGTCGGTACGGCCACCGCCCCCGTTCCGGCCTGTTCAAAGGTCTCCTCCATCCCGACCGTGAGGACGGGATGGGGACTGGCCTCGATGAAGATCCGGTGTCCGTCTTCGAGAAGCGCGTCGATGGTGTCGGCGAACCGCACGCGTTCCCGGAGATTGGTCACCCAATAGCCGGTGTCCAGGGTGGCGGTGTCGATCGCTGCGGCACGGACCGTGGAATAGAACGCCACTTCTGTTGTCGGTGCGGGTTCGATGCCTGCGAGGACTTGGTGGAGTTCGTCGGTGATCTCATCGACTTGCGGCCCATGCGAGGCGTAATCGACGTCGATGAGCCGCGCCCGATACCCGGCAGCCTCGGTACGGGCCACCGCTGCGGTGACCTGCTCGGGCGGGCCGGACACCACCGTGGACGACGGTCCGTTCACCGCCGCCACCGCAACACCCTCAGGCAGGAATTCCTGCGCGGCGTCCACACCAACGCCCAGCGAGGCCATCGCGCCGCCACCGGCGAGCCGCCGCAACGCGCGACTCCGCAGCGCCACGATCCGCGCGCCGTCTTCCAGCGACAGGGCGCCGGCGACGCACGCGGCGGCGATCTCCCCTTGCGAATGACCGATCACCGCGGACGGAACCACACCGTACGACGCCCACACAGCAGCGAGAGAGACCATCGTCGCCCACAGCACCGGCTGAACGACATCAACGCGCGCCAACTCCGCGCCATCACCACGCAGCACATCCGACAGGGACCAATCAACGAACGGAGCCAGCGCACGCTCACACTCAGCAATACGCTCCGCGAACACCGGCGAGGAATCCAGCAGCTCCGCGCCCATACCGGCCCACTGCGAACCCTGACCCGGAAAAACGAAAACGGGGGCGGAGGCGTCGGGGTGGGCGGCGAGTCCGGGGCCGACGAGTCCGGGATGCATTTCTCCCGTTGCCAGCGCCTTCAAGCCGTCCAGCAGTTCGTCGCGTTCCGAGCCCACGACCACGGCGCGGTGCTCGAATACCGAACGCGTCGTCGCCAACGACCAACCCACATCGACGGGTGCCCAACCCTCCGAACCGTCCATCCGAGCGGCCAACGCGGCAGCCTGGCCACGCAACGCCTCTTCACTTCGCCCCGACAGCACCCACGGCACCACCGCCCCCGACTCTGGCTCCGGCTCGGGCGCCTCGACGGGTTCGGGGGCCTGTTCCAGGATCAGGTGGGCGTTCGTGCCGGAGATGCCGAACGACGACACGCCCGCGCGGCGCGGGCGGTCGGTGTCCGGCCAGGGAACGGGTTCGGTGAGGAGGCGTACCGCGCCGTCGCCCCATTCGACGTGGGGCGTCGGCTGGTCGATGTGCAGGGAGGCGGGGAGTACGCCGCGCCGCATCGCCATGATCATTTTGATGACGCCCGCGACGCCGGCCGCGCCCTGGGTGTGGCCGATGTTCGATTTGACCGAGCCGAGCCACAGGGGACGTTCGGGCGGGCGGTTGCGGCCGTAGGCGGCGATGAGCGCGTCCGCCTCGATGGGGTCGCCGAGGGCCGTGCCGGTCCCGTGCGCCTCGACCGCGTCCACCTCGGCGGCCGACAGCCGTCCCTGCGTGAGGGCCTGGCGGATCACGCGCTGCTGGGACGGGCCGTTCGGGGCGGTGAATCCGTTGCTCGCGCCGTCCTGGTTGACGGCGGAGCCGCGGATGACCGCGAGGACGCGGTGGCCGTTGCGGCGCGCGTCCGACAGTCGTTCCAGCACGACGACGCCGACGCCCTCGCCCCATCCGGTGCCGTCGGCCGCCGCGGAGAACGCCTTGCAGCGGCCGTCGGGCGACAGGCCGCGCTGCCGGGAGAAGCCCGTGAACACCTCTGGCGTCGCCATCACCGTCACGCCGCCCGCTAAGGCGAGGGTGCATTCGCCCTGGCGCAGGGCCTGCCCCGCCAAGTGCATCGCGACCAGTGCCGACGAGCACGCCGTCTCGATCGTGACCGCCGGCCCTTCCAGCCCGAACGTGTACGCGACGCGGCCGGACAGCAGGCTCGGGGCGTTCCCCGCGTACCCCTCCGCCTCCTTGCGGGACGAGCCGCCGTGCGCCGCCGCGCCCGTGGTCGCCGTCCCCGCGTAGACGCCGGTCCGGGTGCCGCGCAGCGAGACGGGGTCGATGCCCGCCCGTTCGAACGCCTCCCAGGACGTCTCCAGCAGGAGCCGCTGCTGCGGGCTGGTCGCCATCGCCTCGCGCGGGCTGATCCCGAAGAACGCCGCGTCGAACCGGTCGGCGTCGTCGACGAAGCCGCCCTTGCGCGTGTACGTCGTACCGGGGTGGTCGGGGTCGGGGTGGTACAGGCCGTCGAGGTCCCAGCCCCGGTCGTCCGGGAAGTCGCCGATCGCGTCGGCGCCCGCGGCGACCAGGTCCCACAGGGACTCCGGCGAGTCCACGCCGCCGGGGAACCGGCAGGCCATGCCCACCACGGCCACGGGCTCCTCGGAGCGCTCCTCCATCCGGCGCAGGCGCAGGCGCGTGTCGTGCAGGTCGGCGGTGACGCGCTTGAGGTACTCAACCAGCCGTTCTTCGGTCGCCATGCGGAGTCACCCAGCCCTATCGCGTCGTGGTCGCGTCCGGCCCGTTCCAGGACACGCCCAATTCGTTGTCGATGAAGTCGAGAACCTGGTCCGCGGACGCCGACTCCAGCCGGTCAACGGCCGTGCCGTCCTCCCCGTCCTGCCCGTCGTGGCCGTTCTGCCCGTCGTTCCCACTCGGCTCGGCGTGGCCGTTGCGCCCGTGGTGTCCGTTCGCCGCCCGGCCGCTCCGTACGGCTCTCCAGTGGGTGAGGAGGCTTTCCAGCCGGGCCGTGACCGCGTCGGAATCGCCGTCCTCCAGAGCGGCGGCGGCGTTCAGGGTGCTTTCGAGCCTGGCCAGGTCGTCCAGGACGGGCTCGACGCCCGCGCCGGCGGCCGAGGCGTCAGCGCCCTCCGGTACGAGCCGCGTGCGCAGGTGCTCGGCGAGGACCCCGGCCTGCGGGTAGTCGAACACCAGGGCGGGAGGCAGGCGCAGGCCCGTCGCGTCCGCCAGCCGGTTCCGCAGTTCCACCCCGGTCAGCGAGTCGAACCCGAGTTCCTTGAACGACGCGTCGCCCCGTACGGAGTCGGCGTCGGTACGTCCCAGCACGGTCGCGACGTGACCGCGCACCAGGTTGAGCATGGCGCGCTGCTGCTCGGCCGCGGACATTCCGGCCAGCCGCCCGGCCCAGTCGTCCGGCCGCGCGCTTCCCGTGGCCGCGGTACGCCTGACACGTTCGCCGCCGCCGGACACGAGGGCGCGCAGCGCACCCGGCAGGGACTCGGCGGGCTGGACCGCGAGCGCGCGCAGATCGAGGTTCGCGGCGAGCAGCGACGCGTCGCCGTGCCTGAGCGCCGCGTCCAGCAACGCCAAGCCGTGCTCATTCGGCAGCGCGCCGACACCCGAACGGCTCATCCGGGCGCGATCGGTTTCGGTGAGACTCCCGGTCATCGCGCTGGTGGCCTCCCACAGCCCCCATCCGACGGACACGGCCGGAAGCCCTGCGGCCTGACGACGTGCGGCGAGCGCGTCGCAGTACGCGTTGGCGGCGGCATAGTTGCCCTGCCCCGGACTCCCGAGCATCGCCGCACTCGAAGAGAAGATGACGAACGCGGCGAGGGGGAGGTGTCGAGTGGCGGTGTGGAGGTTGTGTGCGGCGGTGGCCTTGGCGTCCCACACGTGGTGGAGGCGTTCCGGTGTCTGGGAGCCGATCACCGCGTCGTCGATGAGTCCGGCGGTGTGCACGAGGCCGGTGAGGGGGTGCGCGGGGTCTGCGTCGGTCGCGGTGATCAGGTCGGTGACGGCGTCGGCGTCGGACACATCCGCCGCGACCACCCGCACCTCAGCACCCAACTCTCGGGTGAGACGCTCGACCAGCTCATCCGCGCCCGGGGCTTGCAGGCCACGACGACTGGCCAGCACCAGCCGCTTCACACCCCACGTCCCGACCACATGTTCAGCGACCAGACCGCCGAGCGTTCCCGTGCCGCCGGTGATCAGCACCGTCCCGTCCGGGTCCAGGGCCGGGGGAATGTCCAGAACGAGCTTGCCGGTGTGCTTGGCCTGACTCATCACCCGCAACGCCTCACGCGCGCGAGCCAGCGGCCATGCTTGAGTCGGAGCAGGCCGCAATACCTGTTCGGCGAACAGCTCCGCCAACGCCCGGAACATTTCACTGATCCGAACCGGCCCGGCGTCCGTCACCAGATCGAACACCTGATAACCGACCGCCGGATGCTCTGCGGCGACGTGTTCGGGTTCGCGGATGTCGGTCTTGCCCATCTCCAGGAACCGGCCACCCTCAGCCACCAACCTCAACGACGCATCGGTGAACTCCCCCGCCAAACTATTGAGCACCACATCAACACCACGACCACCCGTCGCATCACGGAACGTCCGCTCGAACTCCAGATCGCGGGAACTGGCGCGATGGGCCGCGTCGATACCCATCGCCTCCAGAACAGCGTGCTTACCAGGGCTGGCCGTGGCGAAAACCTCCGCACCCAAATGGCGAGCGATCTGCACCGCCGCCGAACCCACACCACCCGTCGCCGCATGAACCAACACCGACTCACCCGACTTCAACCCGGCCAACTCCACCAGGCCGTACCAAGCGGTCAGGAAGACGATCGGGACGGCTGCCGCGCTGCGGAAGTCCCAGTCCTCGGGGATCGGGGACACCATTCGTTCGTCCGCCACGGTCACCGGGCCGAACGCGCCCTCGAACAGACCCATCACACGATCACCGACCGACAGGCCCGAGAAGACGCCCGGCCCCACCTCGGTCACCACGCCGGCGCCCTCGCCGCCGAGGCCGGTCTGACCGGGCACCATGCCCAGGGTCACGAGGACGTCGCGGAAGTTGATGCCGCCCGCGCGCACCTCGATGCGGACCTGGCCGGCGGCCAGCGGTTCGAGGGCTTTCGGGAACGGTTCCGGTGCCACGTTCTCGACGGTGCCGGGGGTGGCGACGGCCAGCCGCCAGGCGCGTTCGCCGGTGGGGGCCGCGATGCCTTGCCGTTCGCTCGCGCGCACCAGCCGGGGGATCAGCAGTTCGCCCGACCGGACGGCGAGCTGCGGCTCGCGGGCCTCGGCGGCACGCGCCACGGCGTCTGCCAGACCGGTCGAGAGGAACGTGTCCGCTTCGAGGTCGAGGAGAACGAAACGGCCGGGGTTCTCCGCCTGCGCGCTGCGGACCAGGCCCCACACCCCTGCACCGGCCAGATCAGGAACGTCCGACGCGACCGCGCCCCGGGTCACCACCACCAGGCGCGCATCCGCCAAACGCGGCTCGTCCAGCCACGCCTGGAGAAGCGACAGGACGTTCCCGACCGCGTCGAGGTCGTCGCTCTCGCCGTACGAGGCGTCGGCCAGCACGAGCGTCGGGGACGGCCGGTCCGCATCGAGCGCCGCCGACAGTGCCGCCAGGTCCGGGAACCGGGCGCAATCGGCCGGGCCGAACGCGTCCGTTCCGAGGACGGCCCAGTCGTCGTCGCCGAGCGTCGGGTCACTGAGCGCCGGAGCGGGCAGGGGCGTCCATTCGAGCGCGAACAGGCCGTCCGCGTCGGGTTCACCGGCGGCCTTCAGCTTGTCGATGTCCGCAGGGCGTGTGACGACCGAGTCAACGGTCAGGACCGCCGCGCCCGCGCTGTCGGCGACGGTGACGCGCACCCCGCGTTCGTCCCGGCCCTCGCCGTCGCCGTCGTGGACGGGCGCGAGCCGGACGCGGACCGTGGCAGCCTCACTCGCCCACAGCGAGATCCCGTTCCAGGCGAACGGCAGCCAGACCCGGCCGTCCTGCTCCCCTTCGCCCTCTCCGTCCGGCAACAGGCCGGCGTGCAGGACGGCGTCGAGAAGCGCGGGATGGACGCCGAAGCCGGCGCGGTCTCCGGCGGCCTCCGGCAACTGCACCTCCGCCAGGATGTCGGGCCCGTCGCGCCACGCGGCGCGCAGTCCGCGGAACGACGGTCCGTACTCGTAGCCCGTCGCGGCCATTCGTTCGTAGAAGGCGGTCACGTCCACCGGTTCCGCACCGGGAGGTGGCCACGCACCGTCGAGCCCTTCCGGAACGTCCCGCGCCTCGGGCGTGAGGACGCCCATCGCATGGCAGACCCACGGCGCCTCGGTGACGGAACCGTCGTCGTGTTCCGGACGGGAGTAGACACGCAGCTCGCGGCGTCCATCGGACCCGGGCGCGTCGGCCACGACCTGGATCTGCGCGGCGCCGGTCGGCGGGAGTACGAGCGGCGCTTGCAGCACCAGTTCCTCGACCGCGCCGCAGCCGGTCTCGTCGGCGGCCCGCAACGCCCACTCCGCCAATGCCGCTCCCGGCACCAGCGTCGTTCCCAACATGCGGTGGTCGGACGCCCAGCCGCCGGACGCCGACATCCGGCCGGTCAGCAGCAGACCGCCGTCCGCGAGCGGGACGGCCGCGGGCAGCACCGCGTGCTCGACCCGCCGCAGGCCGACCGCCGCCACGTCCCCGGCTCCGCGACCGGGCGCCAGCCAGTACCGCTCGCGCTGGAACGCATAGGTGGGCAGCGCGACGACCCGAGGCGCGGGCTTGGCGGGGAACCAGTCCGTCCAGTCCACGCCCGCGCCCGAAGTGTGGAGCCTCGCCATGGCGTGCGCGAACGCGTGCGGATCGTCCTGCTTGCCATTGAGCGTGGAGAGCGTCGGGGGAACGGGCCGACCGGCCTCATCCGTCCCGCCGTCCTCGTGCTCGTCCATGGCGTGGTGAAGGGTGTGCTGGGCGGCGGTCGCCAGTACCGGATCAGGCCCCAGTTCCAGGAACACGCCCGCCTGCGGGGCGAGGTGAGCGATGGCGGGCGCGAAGCGGACCGGCCGGCGGATGTGCGTGGCCCAGTACTCCGGCGTGGTGATCTGGTCGTCCGCCGGGAGACCGCTGAGGTTGCTGATCAGCGGCACGTTCGGCCGCCGGTAGGTCAGATCGCTGATCGCGTCGGTGAACTCGTCCAGGATCGGGTCCATCATCGGCGAATGGAACGCATGGCTGACCGCGAGCGCCTTGGTCTTGCGGCCCCGTTCCTTCCACGCGGCGGCCACCTCGGAGACCAGGTCGGCCGGTCCGGAGACGACCGTGCTGTCCGGGGTGTTGAGCGCGGCGATGGCCACTCGTCCGGCGAAACGTGCGAGGTCGTCGGTGAGTTCGTCGGCGGTCGCCTGAATGGCGGCCATGGCCCCACCCGACGGCAACCCACCCATCAACGTCGCACGCGCCGCCACCAAACGGCACGCATCCTCCAGACCGAATACTCCGGCCACATGCGCGGCGGCGATCTCACCCACCGAATGCCCGACAACCACATCAGGCACCACACCCAACGACGCCAACAACCGCGCCAAACCCACCTGCAACGCAAACAAACCCGTCTGCGCATACGTGGTGTGATCCAAAAGCTCAGGCTGATCGGGCAATCCAGTGAACACCACGTCCTTCAACGGACGCTCCAAATGCTCATCCAGCAGCCCGCACACCTCATCGAACGCACCCGCGAACACAGGGAACCGCTCATACAACCCGGCACCCATCCCAACCCGCTGGCTCCCCTGCCCACTGAACAGGAACACGGACTTTCCACTCGCAGTAGCGGCGGGACCGGTTCGCACCAGCGCCGGATGCGGCTCGCCCGCCGCCAATGCCTCGACACCCGCGAGCAGTTGAGCACGGTCCTCTCCAAGGACAACGGCCCGCTGGTCGAGCAGCGACCTGCTCTTCAGCAGCGACCAGCCCACTTCGACGGACGTGTCATCCGTGGCGGACACGTGCGCCGCCAGCGCGGCGGCCTGACCGCGCAAGGCGTCGGCATTGTGCGCCGACAGAACCCACGGCAGGACACCGTCGAACGGCACCGGCTCGGATTCGTCCTCCGGTTCGTTCTTCGGTTCGGGCGCTTGTTCCAGGATGAGGTGTGCGTTCGTTCCCGAAGCACCGAATGACGACACCCCAGCCCGACGCGGACGGTCATCTTCGGTCGGCCATTCCATCGGCTCGGTCAACAGACGTACCGCGCCCGACTCCCAATCCACGTGCGGGCTTGGTTCATCGATATGCAGGGACGCCGGAAGCGAACCGTTCCGCATCGCCATGACCGTCTTGATCACACCAGCCACACCAGCAGCCGCCTGCGTATGACCGATATTCGACTTCACCGACCCCAACCACAACGGCCGATCGCCCGAACGATCCCGCCCATAGGTCGCCAGCAACGCGCCCGCCTCGATCGGATCACCCAGCGTCGTCCCCGTCCCATGCGCCTCCACCGCATCCACATCCGACGACGACAACCCCGCAGACGCCAACGCCTGACGGATCACACGCTCCTGCGACGGGCCATTCGGAGCCGTCAAACCATTACTCGCACCATCCTGATTGACCGCCGAACCACGCAGCACCGCCAACACCTCATGCCCACGGCGGCGCGCGTCCGACAAGCGCTCCAACAGCACCAGCCCAACGCCCTCGCCCCAACCCGTCCCGTCCGCTGCCGCGGCGAACGGCTTGCAGCGGCCGTCCGGAGCCAGGCCGCGCTGACGCGAGAAACCCGTGAACACGTCCGGGGTGGCCATCACGGTCACCCCACCGGCCAAAGCCAGGTCGCATTCGCCCTGGCGCAGCGCCTGCGCGGCCAGGTGCATCGCGACCAGGGACGACGAGCACGCCGTGTCCACCGTCACCGCCGGGCCCTCGAAGCCCAGGGTGTACGCGACGCGGCCGGAGACGACGCTGCCCGAGCTGGACATCAGCGCGTAGCCCTCAAGGCGGGAGTCGCCGGCCGCGATCCCGGCCCCGTAGTCGTGGTACATCACACCCGCGTACACGCCCGTCCGGCTGCCCTTCAACGACACCGGATCAAGCCCCGCACGCTCCAACAACTCCCACGACACCTCCAACAACAAACGCTGCTGCGGATCCATCGCCAACGCCTCACGCGGATTGACGCCGAAGAACTCCGCGTCGAATTCCGCCGCGTCGTGGACGAAGCCGCCCTCGCGGGCGTAGCTGGTGCCGGGGTGGTCGGGGTCCGGGTGGAACAACCCGTCCAGATCCCAGCCGCGGTCCTGGGGGAACGCGCCGATCGCGTCGCCGCCCGCGGCCACCATCTCCCAGAGGGACTCGGCGGAGACGACGCCGCCGGGGAACCGGCACGCCATCGCGACGATCGCGACCGGGTCGTCCGCCGTGGCCGTCGTCGGACCGGCGGACGGACCGGCCACGGACGTCGCCGGCCCGTCCAGGCGCGCACACAGGTATCCGGCCAGGGCGTGCGGGGTCGGGTAGTCGAACACCAGTGTCGCCGGCAGCCGGACGCCGGAGATCACCGACAGGCGGTTCCGCAGCTCGACCGCCATCAACGAGTCGAACCCGAGGTCCTTGAAGTTCGCCTCGGCCCGTACGCCGTCGGGCGAACGGTGCCCGAGGACTCCGGCGGCGCACTCGGAGACGACCTCCAGCGCCGCGTCGGCCCGGCCGTTCGCGTCGAGTCCGGCGAGCCGCGAGAGCAGCTCCGATCCTTGGCGGCCTCCTGCGGCGGCGGCGCGCCGGACGCGCCCGCCGCGATCACGGCGGGCGCCAAAGGCCCGCAGCGGAGGAGGAAGCAGGTCGGCGGAGGCGAGGGCGCTCGCGTTCAGGTGGAGGGCGAGCAGGTAGGCGCCGCCGTGCCCGCAGGCGGCATCGAAGAGTTCCAGTGCCTCGTCGCTGGTGAGCGGGACGTTCCCCGAACGGCTCACCCGGGCGAGGTCGGTTTCGGTCATGTGCCCGGTCATGCCGCTGGCGTCCGCCCACAGTCCCCACGCGACGGACACGCCCGGCAGGCCGGACGCCCGGCGGTGCGCGGCGAGAGCGTCGCAGAACGCGTTGGCGGCGGCGTAGTTGCCCTGTCCCGGGCTGCCCAGGCACGACGCGGCCGAGGAGAACAGCACGAACAGGCCCAGCGGCAGGTCCGCCGTCGCCACGTGCAGGTTGTACGCGGCGGCGGCCTTGGCCGCCCACACCCCCGCCAGCCGCTCCGGCGACTGCGAGGCGATCACCGCGTCGTCCAGGACGCCGGCCGCGTGCACGACGCCGGTGAGCGGGCGTTCGGCGGCGATCCGTCCGACCAGTTCGTCAACGGCCGACGCGTCCGCCAGGTCGGCCGCGACCACCTGAACGTGCGCGCCCAGCGAGGCCAGGCGGCTCTCCAGCTCCGATGCGCCGGGCGCGTCGGAGCCCCGGCGGCTGGCCAGCACGAGGTGCGTGACCCCCCACGCGCGAACGAGATGCTCGGCGACCAGGCCGCCGACCTTGCCCGTCCCCCCGGTGACCAGCACGGCCCCGTCAGGATCGAGGACCGGCAGCCCATGACCGCCCTCGCGATCGCCCGCGTAGGCAGGGTCGGGGGCGCGGGTGTCGGTCCTCGCGAGACGTGGCGCGAGCAACTGCCCCGCACGCACGGCCGCCTGCGGCTCGTTCGCCTCCACCGCGCGCCGTACCGCGTCGGCGGCGTCCTGGGCGAACGCGGCGCCGGGATCCGGGAGACCGGCATCGACCAGAACGAACCTGCCCGGTTCCTCGGATTGCGCGCTGCGGACGAGCCCCCACACCGCCGCACCCGCCACGTCCGGGTTCTCGACCGCGACGGCGCCCTGCGTCACCAGCGCCAGCCGGACGTCGTCCAGGCGCGGTTCGTTCAGCCACCTTTGCAGCAGAGCGAGCACGCGCCCGGTCAGGTCGAGGCCACCGCCCTCGCCCTCGGGCGGGAGAACAGTCAGCACCGTCAACGGAGTCGGAAGATCCTCGGTGTCGAGGCGTGCCAGCAGCGCGTCCACATCGGGGACGGACGGCAGCACGGAGTCATCGAAGTCGCCGAGCCCGCACAGCGCGCCCGGTTCGTTGGCCTCGGCGGACGGCGCGGACTCCTGCACCGCGACCCAGTCGAGCACGAACAGGCCGTCAGGACCGCGACCGTCCTCGGCGCGCAGCCGTTCGGTGTCGATCGGCCGCAACGCCACCGCGTCGGCCGTCAGAACCGGTGCGCCAACGGCGTCGGCCATGACGACACGCACACCGCGTTCGCCCTCCGGAAGCGGAGACAGCAGAACGCGGACCGCCGTCGCGTCAGTGGCCCACAACGAAACCCCGCTCCACGCGAACGGCAGCCACACGTCCCCGTCGTCGCCGTGTCCGTCGGCCAGCAGGCCCGCGTGAAGGGCGGCGTCCAGCAGCGCGGGGTGGACACCGAACCCGCCCGGCTCACCGGCGGCCTCCGGCAACTCCACTTCCGCGAGCACGTCCGCCCCGTTCCGCCAGGCCGCCCGGAGGCCCTGGAACGCCGGACCGTACTCGTACCCGGACGCCGCCGCGAAGTCGTAGAACCCGCTCACGTCCACGGGCTGCGCGCCCGGCGGAGGCCAGGCCCCGGCCAAGCCCTCGGCGGCGTCCCCGGTCTCGGGCCCGAGCGTTCCTTCCGCGTGGCACGTCCACCCGGCGTCGTCATCGAAGTCGCCGTCCTGGCCGGGCTTGGAGTAGACCCGCACGTCGCGGCGCCCGTCCTCCCCGGCCGCGCCCACGACCACCTGCACCCGTACGCTCCCGGACGCGGGAAGGACCAGCGGCGAACGGAGGACCAGGTCCTCCACACCCGTGCACCCGGCCTCGTCCGCCGCGCGCAACGCCCACTCCAGCAGCGCCGCGCCGGGCACGACGACCGTTCCCGCGACCTGGTGATCGGCCAGCCAGCTCGCGTCGCCCGTCGCGGACAGCCGTCCGGTCAGAAGGCGGACGTCCCCTTCCGCCTGCTCGATCGCCGCGCCCAGCAGCCGATGCCCGGCGGACGCCAGCCCGAGACTCGCGGCATCGCCTCCCCGGCCACCCTGCGCGTCGATCCAGTACCGCTGCCGCTGGAAGGCATACGTAGGCAGTTCGACAAGCCGCGGAGCCCACTCCGCCGGGAACCACCCGGTCCAATCGACCTCCACACCCGCCGAGAATGCCTGCCCGAGCGCATCCGCGAGCTGCTTGCGATCACCGTGATCACGACGAAGCGTGGGAACGGTCGTGCCATCGACCCCGGCCTGTTCAAAGGTCTCCTCCATCCCGACCGTCAGGACGGGATGGGGACTGGCCTCGATGAAGACCCGGTGCCCGTCTTCGAGAAGCGCGTCAATGGTCTCGGCGAACCGCACGCGCTCCCGGAGATTGGTCACCCAATAACCGGTGTCCAGGGTCGCGGTGTCGATCGCAGCGGCACGGACCGTGGAATAGAACGCCACTTCTGTTGTCGGTACGGGTTCGATGCCTGCGAGGACTTCATGCAGTTCGTCGGTGATCTCATCGACCTGCGGACCATGCGAGGCGTAATCAACATCGATCAACCGCGCCCGATGCCCAGCAGCCTCGGTACGGGCCACCGCTGCGGTGACCTGCTCGGGCGGGCCCGACACCACCGTCGACGACGGCCCGTTCACCGCCGCCACCGCAACACCCTCAGGCAGAAACTCCTGCGCGGCGTCCACACCGACACCAAGCGAAGCCATCGCACCGCCACCGGCCAACCGCCGCAACGCCCGACTCCGCAACGCAACGATCCTGGCGCCGTCCTCCAACGACAGCGCCCCGGCCACACACGCGGCAGCGATCTCCCCTTGCGAATGACCGATCACCGCGGACGGAACGACACCGTACGACGCCCACACAGCCGCCAGAGACACCATCGTCGCCCACAGCACGGGCTGAACGACATCAACGCGCGCCAACTCCGCGCCATCGCCACGCAGGACGTCCGACAGGGACCAGTCCACGAACGGAGCGAGGGCACGCTCGCACTCAGCAATACGCTCCGCGAACACCGGCGAGGAATCCAACAGCTCCGCGCCCATACCGGCCCACTGCGAACCCTGACCCGGAAAAACCAACACCGGACCCGCACCTACTCCAGAAGGCGCAACAGAACGCACTTCACCGCTCGCCACAGCTTCCAAACCGGCCAGCAATTCATCGCGTCCGGTCCCGACGACCACCGCACGACGCTCGAAATTCGAACGGGACGCCGCCAGCGACCAACCCACATCCAACGGCGCGTCATCCGACACACGCACCTGGGACGCCAGCGCCGCCGCCTGCCCCCGCAACGCCTCTTCGCTTCTCGCCGACAGCACCCACGGGAGCGGGCCGACGTCCATCGGCGCAGGTCGTTCGGGCACGTCGTCGGGTTCGGTCGGCTCGGGGGGTTCTTCGAGGATCAGGTGGGCGTTCGTGCCGGACATGCCGAACGCCGATACGCCCGCGCGGCGGGGACGGTCCTCGCGCGGCCATTCGACGGGTTCGGTCAGCAGGCTCACCGCGCCGGATTCCCAGTCGACGTGCGACGAGGGGCGGTCCACGCGGAGGGTGGCGGGGAGCCGGCCGTTCCGCATGGCCATGAGCATCTTGATGACGCCGGCCACGCCCGCCGCGCCCTGCGCGTGCCCGATGTTCGACTTCACCGAACCCAGCCACAGCGGCCGGTCGTCCGGGCGGCCCTGTCCGTAGGTCGCGAGCAGCGCGCCCGCCTCGATCGGGTCGCCCAGCGTGGTCCCGGTGCCGTGGGCTTCCACCGCGTCCACCTCGACGCCCGACAAACCCGCGTACGCCAGCGCCTGCCGGATCACCCGCTCCTGCGACGGGCCGTTCGGGGCCGTGAGACCGTTGCTCGCGCCGTCCTGGTTGACCGCCGAGCCCCGCACCACACCCAGGATCCGGCGGCCATTGCGCAGCGCGTCCGACAAGCGTTCCAGCAGCACCAGGCCCACGCCTTCGGAGAAGACGGTGCCGTCGGCGGCTTCGGCGAAAGGCTTGCATCGGCCGTCCGGGGCCAGGCCGCGCTGGCGCGAGAACTCGGTGAACATGGCCGGTACGGCCATCACCGTCACGCCGCCCGCGAGCGCCATGGAGCAGTCGCCCTGTCGCAGTGCCTGGCAGGCGAGGTGGATGGCGACGAGCGACGACGAGCACGCGGTGTCCACCGACACCGCCGGGCCCTCCAGGCCGAGCGTGAACGCGACGCGTCCCGACAGGACGCTGAGCGCGTTGCCGGTCACCAGGTGCCCTTCGGCGCTCTCCTCGATGTGCGGGGTGCCGAAACCGGGAAGGCCCGCTCCGGCGTACACGCCGGTGGCGCTGCCCTTCAACGAGCCCGGTTCGATGCCGGCCCGTTCCAGCAGTTCCCATGACGTCTCCAGCAGCAGCCGCTGCTGCGGTTCCATCGCCAGCGCCTCGCGCGGGCTGATGCCGAAGAACCCCGCGTCGAAGAGGTCCGCGTCGTACAGGAAACCGCCCTCGCGGACGTAGCTGCCGCCGGGCTGATCGGGGTCGGGGTTGTAAAGGGCTTCCAGGTTCCAGCCGCGGTCGTCCGGGAACGCGCCGATCGCGTCGCCGCCCGAGTCGACCAGCTCCCACAGCTCTTCGGGGGACGAGACGCCGCCCGGGAAGCGGCACGCCATGCCGACCACGGCCACCGGCTCCCGGCCCCGCTCCTCCGCCTCGCGGAGGCGCTGGCGGGTCTGCCCGAGGTCGACCGTGACCCGCTTCAGGTATTGGCGGAGCTTCTCCTCGGTCTCCGACATCAGTTCCCGCCCTCCATGCGCACGCTCAGAGCTCCCTGTCGATCAGCTCGAAGATCTCGTCGTCGGACGCGGACTCGACGTCGTCGAACCCGCCCGTCTCCGCCGAAGCGTTCGAACCGCCGTTCACCGCCGAAAGCAGCCCGTTGAGCCGCCTGGCGACCCTGCTCCGCGCCTCGTCGTCCAGGGCGAGCGCGGCCAGCGCGCTCTCGATCCGCCCCAGCTCCCCGAGCAGCGGATCGACGGCGTCCTGCGCCGGCGCGCTCTCGCCGTTCGGCGCGAGCCTGCGTCGCAGATGGTCGGCGAGGACCGCCGCCTCCGGATAGTCGAAGACGAGCGAGGCGGGCAGGCGCAGCCCCGTGCTCGCGGCGAGCCGATTGCGCAGTTCGACGGCGGTGAGGGAGTCAAAGCCCAGCTCCTTGAACGAGTTGTCGGGACGGATGGCGTCGGGGTTCGGATGGCCGAGGACGGTGGCGGCCTGCGTCCGGACGAGGCCGAGGAGCGTGCGTTCCTGCTCCGTCCGGGACTGCGCCGCCAGCCGGGCGGCCAGGTCGGCGGGCCGCCGCACACCGCCCGCCGTCGGCCGCGCCGCCGCGCCCCCGGCCGAGGCGGTCGCCGCGAGCGTCCGCAGCATCGGCGGAACGTTCTCCGCGGGCTGACCCGCCAGCGCGCTCGTCCTGAGGTCCACCGCGACGAGATGAGCGGCGCCGTGCCTGCTCGCCGCGTCCAGCAGGGCCAGGCCGTGCCGGTCCGTGAGCGGCCGGAAGCCGGAGCGGCCCATCCGCGCGAGGTCGGCGTCGCCCAGGTGGCCGGTGATCCCGCTGCTGGACTCCCACAGCCCCCACGCCACCGACACCCCCGGCAGCCCGAGCGAACGCCGCCGAACCGCGAGCGCGTCGCAGTACGCGTTGGCGGCGGCGTAGTTGGCCTGCCCGGCGCTCCCGATCGTCCCGGCGGCCGAGGAGAAGATGACGAACGCGGCGAGGGGGAGGTGTCGGGTGGCGGTGTGGAGGTTGTGTGCGGCGGTGGCTTTGGCGTTCCAGACGTGGTGGAGGCGTTGGGGTGTCTGGGAGCCGATCACCGCGTCGTCGATGAGTCCGGCGGTGTGTATGAGGCCGGTGAGGGGGTGCGCGGGGTCGGCGTCGGTCGCGGTGATGAGGTCGGTGACGGCGTCGGCGTCGGACACATCGGCCGCGACGACCCGTACCTGCGCGCCCAACTCTCGGGTGAGGCGCTCGACCAGTTCGTCGGCGCCCGGGGCTTGCAGGCCACGACGACTGGCCAGCACCAACCGCTTGACACCCCACGTCCCGACCACATGTTCGGCGACCAGACCGCCCAGTGTTCCCGTGCCGCCGGTGATCAGCACGGTGCCGTCCGGGTCCAAAGTCGGAGGGATGTCCAGAACGAGCTTGCCGGTGTGCTTGGCCTGACTCATCACCCGCAAAGCCTCGCGAGCGCGGGCCAGTGGCCATGCCTCAACGTGCGGCGGCCGTAGGGTGTCGGCGCTGAACAGTTCGGTGAGCCGTGCCAGCATCTCCCCGACGTGGTCGGGTCCGGCGTCGGTGACGAGGTCGAAGGCCCGGTAGGAGAGGCCAGGGTACTCCGCGGCGATGTGTTCGGGTTCGCGGATGTCGGTCTTGCCCATCTCCAGGAACCGACCACCCTCAGCCACCAACCTCAACGACGCATCGGTGAACTCCCCCGCCAAACTATTGAGCACCACATCAACACCACGACCACCCGTCGCGTCGCGGAACGTCCGCTCGAAGTCCAAGTCGCGGGAACTGGCGCGGTGGGCCGCATCGATACCCATCGACTCAAGGACGGCGTGCTTGCCGGGGCTGGCGGTGGCGAAGACCTCCGCACCCAGATGGCGGGCGATCTGCACCGCCGCCGAACCCACACCACCCGTCGCCGCATGAACCAACACCGACTCACCCGACTTCAACCCGGCCAGTTCCACCAAGCCGTACCAAGCGGTCAAGAACACCACCGGCACAGCGGCACCGGAACGGAAATCCCAACCATCCGGAAGACGAACGACCATTCGTTCGTCCGCCACCGCCACCGGGCCGAACGCTCCCTCGAACAGACCCATCACACGATCACCGACCGACAGGCCCGAGGCGACGCCCGGACCCACCTCGGTCACCACGCCGGCGCCCTCGCTGCCTTGGAAGACGCCGCCGCCTGGGTACATGCCGAGCGCGATGAGGGTGTCGCGGAAGTTGAGTCCGGCGGAGCGGACGGAGATCCTCACCTGTCCGGGGGCGAGCGGTTCGAGGGCCTCGGGGGCGGGGACGATCGTGACGCTCTCCACGGTTCCCGGGCGTTCGGCGCCGAGGCGCCAGCCCGCGCGGGTCGCGGGGGCGGTCAGTTCGGCCGGGCGGTCCGCTCTGGCCAGCCGGGGTACGAGCGCTTGGCCGCCGCGTACGGCCAGTTGCGGTTCGTCGGTGTGCAGGGCGCGTCGGACGAGTTCGAGGACATCGCCGTCCGGGGCCGTTTCGAGGTCGAGGAGGACGAAGCGACCGGGGTTCTCCGCCTGCGCGCTGCGTACCAAGCCCCACACCCCTGCACCGGCCAGATCGGGGACGTCGGACGCGACCGCGCCCCGGGTCACCACCACCAGGCGCGCATCCGCCAGGCGCGGCTCGTCCAGCCAGGCTTGCAGGAGCAGCAGCGTGTCCGCCGCGACGTCGGTTTCGGTGCGGCCGGGCGGGGGCTCCGGGGGGATGGTGGTCAGGACGTGGGACGGCGGGGGCTGGCCTGCGTCGAGGGCCATCAGGAGGGTCGGGAGGTCGCGGTAGGCGTCCAGGCCGGGCGGTAGCGTGTCCGGGCCCAGAGCGGCCCATTCGCCTGCGTCGTCTCGTTCGGGCGCGTCCGCAGGGGCGGACGGCAGGGGGACGGGTGTCCAGTCGACTGTGAAGAGGCCGCGTGTGTCGCCTTGGCGCGCGGCGGCCCGGAGCTGGTCGGCGTCGGCGGGGCGCATCACGAGCGAGCCGACGGTGAGGATCGGCGCGGCGGACGGGTCGGTGACGGTCAGGCGCAGGGTGTCGCCGTCCTCGTTCGGGGAGAGCCGCACGCGGACGGCCGTCGCCCCGCCGGCCCGCAGCGACACGTCGTTCCAGGTGAACGGCAGCCAGATGCGGTTTCCGGACGGGTCTCCGCCGAACAGGCCCGTGAGGAACAGCGGGTGCAGCGCCGCGTCCAGTAGAGCGGGGTGGATGCCGTATCCGGCGACGTCGCCGGCCGCTTCGGGGAGGGTCACTTCGGCGAACAGGTCGTCGCCCGCGCGCCACAGCGCCCGCAGGCCCTGGAACGACGGTCCGTAGTCGTAGCCGCCGGACGCGGCGCGTTCGTAGAAGCCCTCGACGTCAACGGGTTCCGCGTGCGGCGGGGGCCAGGGGCCGCCCGGTTCCGGTCCGGGGTCGGCGGGGGTTTCCGGGGTGAGGACGCCTTCGGCGTTGCACAGCCATTCCGCGGCCTCGCCGTCCTGGTCGAGGCGGGAGTAGACGTGCAGGTCGCGGCGGCCGTCCTCACCGGGCGCGCCGATCACGACCTGGACGCGCAGTCCGCCTGTGTCGGGCAGGACGAACGGGGCGCGGAGCGTCAGCTCGTCCACTCCGCCGCAGCCGACCTCGTCGGCCGCGCGGAGCGCCCATTCGACGACGCCCGCGCCGGGCAGGAGGGTCGTCCCGGCGACCACGTGCTCCGCGAGCCACGCCCCGGACCGGCGCGTCAGGCGGCCGGTCAGCACGTGGCCGCCGCCGCCCGCCAGGTCCATCGCCGCGCCGAGCAGCGGGTGCCCGGCGGGGGTCAGGCCGAGTCCGGCGGCGTCCTCGCCTCCGGCGTCGGCGGAGAGCCAGAACCGTTCCCGCTGGAACGCGTACGTGGGCAGGTCCACGGCGCGCGGGGCGGGCTCGGCGGGGAACCAGGCCGCGGCCCAGTCCACCGGGACGCCGGTGACGTGGAGGCCGGCCAGGGCGTTCGCGAGGGAGCGGATCTCCGGCTGCTTCCGTGTGAGGGTCGCCAGGACCGGTGGCCCGCCGGCCGGGTCCCCGCCGGCATCGAGGGTGTCGAGGGTGCGCCGGGTCGCGGTGCCGAGGACGGGGTCGGGGCCGAGTTCGAGGAACGCGGCGGCGTCGGCGGCGACGTGCGCGACCGCGGGGTGGAACCGTACGGGGCGGCGGATGTGCTCGGCCCAGTAGGCGGGCGTGGTGATGCGCTCGTCGGCGGGCAGCCCGGTGAGGTTGCTGATCAGCGGGATGGCCGGTTCGCGGTAGGCGAGGCCGTCGATGGCCGTCGCGAACTCGTCCAGGACGGGGTCCATCAGCGGCGAGTGGAAGGCGTGGCTGACGGTGAGCGAACGGGTCCTGCGGCCGCGCTCGGCCCACCGCGCGCCGATCCGGGCGACGGGCTCGGCCGGGCCGGAGATCACCGTGCTGCCGGGGGTGTTGAGCGCGGCGACCGCGACCAGGCCGCCGCCGAGCCGTTCGAGGTCGTCCGCGAGCTCGTCCGGGGTGGCCTCGACGGCGGTCATCGCGCCGCCGGACGGGAGCCGTCCCATCAGCCCGGCGCGGGCCGCGACGAGGCGGCAGGCATCGGGGAGGTCGAGGACCCCCGCGACGTGCGCCGCCGCGACCTCGCCGATGGAGTGGCCGATCACGGCGTCCGGGCGGATCCCGGCCGTGCCGAGCAGGCGGGCCAGCGCGACCTGGAGGGCGAACAGGCCCGCCTGCGCGTAGGTGGTGTGGTCCAGGACGTCCGCCGGGCCGGTGAAGACGACCTCGCCGAGCGGGCGTCCGAGCCGTTCGTCGAAGTGGCCGCACACCTCGTCGAACGCCTCCGCGAACGCCGGGAACCGCACGTAGAGGTCGGCGCCCATCCCGACGCGCTGGCTTCCCTGGCCGCTGAACAGCCACACGAGCCGGCCGGGGGCCGCCGGTGCTCCCGGCCCGGTCAGGGCCGGGTGGGCGTCGGCGCCGGCCGCGAGCGCCTCCAGTCCCGCGACGAGTTCCGCGGGGCGTTCGCCGACCACGACGGCCTTGTGGGGGAACGACGACCGGGTCTTCAGCAGCGACCACGCCACGTCCGCCACGGGGAGGCCGGGCCGGGCGGAGACGTGGGCGGCGAGCGCGGCGGCCTGGCCGCGCAAGGCGTCCGGGTCGCGCGCCGAGACCGTCCACGGGACCAGGGCGAGGTCCGGCACCCCGGTATCGCCCGTATCGCCCGTTCCTGTCTCCGCCTCGGCGCTCGCCGCGCCGTTCAGGATGACCGGGCCCTCGGGCGCGGGAGTCTCCGCGGGGTCGGGGGCCTGCTCAAGGATGAGGTGGGCGTTGGTCCCGGAGATGCCGAACGACGACACCCCGGCGCGGCGCGGACGGTCGCCGTTCCGCCATTCGACGGGTTCGGTGAGGAGGCGCACGGCGCCCGCCGTCCAGTCGACGTGCGGGGACGGTTCGGCGATGTGGAGGGAGGCGGGGAGCGAACCCTCGCGCATGGCCATGACCATCTTGATGACGCCGGCGACGCCCGCGGCGGCCTGGGTGTGGCCGATGTTCGACTTCACCGAGCCGAGCCAGAGCGGACGGCCGTCCGGGCGGTCCTGCCCGTAGGCGGCGAGGAGCGCGTGCGCCTCGATCGGGTCGCCGAGGGTCGTGCCGGTGCCGTGCGCCTCGACGGCGTCCACGTCCGACGGCGCGAGCCCGGCTCCGGCGAGCGCGGCGCGGATGACGCGTTCCTGCGACGGGCCGTTCGGGGCGGTGAGGCCGTTGCTCGCGCCGTCCTGGTTGACCGCCGAGCCGCGCAGCACCGCGAGGACGCGGTGGCCGTTGCGGCGCGCGTCCGACAGCCGTTCCAGCACGACCATCCCGGCGCCCTCGCCCCAGCCGACGCCGTCCGCCGACGCGGCGAACGACTTGCAGCGGCCGTCCGGGGCCAGGCCGCGCTGGCGCGAGAACTCCACGAACGTGTTGGGCGTCGCCATCACCGTGACGCCGCCCGCCACGGCCAGCGTGCACTCGTCCCGGCGGAGCGCCTGCGCCGCGAGGTGCATCGCCACCAGCGACGACGAGCACGCGGTGTCCACCGTCAGGGTGGGGCCCTCCAGGCCGAAGGTGTAGGCGACGCGGCCGGACGCGACGCTCGGCGTGCTGCCCGTCATGAGGCGGCCCTCGACGGCGCGCGGCGTCCGGCCGAGGAACCGGCTGCCGTAGTCGTCGTACATCACGCCCGCGATCACGCCGGTGCGGCTCCCCCGCAGGTCCGCGGGGTCGAGCCCGGCGCGTTCGAACGCCTCCCAGACCGTCTCCAGCAGCAGCCGCTGCTGCGGGTCCATCGCCACGGCCTCGCGCGGGCTGATCCCGAAGAACCCGGCGTCGAACCGCGCCGCGTCGTACAGGAACCCGCCCTCGCGCGTGTAGCTGTGGCCGAGCCGGTCGGGGTCGGGGTCGAACAGGCCCGGCAGGTCCCAGCCGCGGTCGGCCGGGAACTCCCCGATCGCGTCCGCGCCCGAGGCGACCAGCTCCCACAGGTCCTCCGGGGACGTCACGCCGCCCGGGTAGCGGCAGCCCATGCCGATGATGGCGATCGGTTCGCCGTCGTCCGCGGCCGCTGCGCGCGGCGCGCCGTTCACCGGGGCCCGGACGGCGCGCCCGCCCGCCGCGCCGTCCAGGCGGGTGCGGACGGCGCGGATCAGTGCCTCGGGGGTCGGGTGGTCGAAGATGACGGTGGCGGGCAGGGCCGCGCCCGTGGCCGCGTTCAGCCGGTTGCGCAGCTCCAGGGCGGTGAGCGAGTCGAACCCGAGCTCCTGGAACGCCCGGTTGAGGTCGATGGCCTCGGGTTCGGGGTGCGCGAGCACGGTCGCGATCTGGTCGCGGACGGCGGAGGCGACGGCGCGGTCCCGTTCCTCGGCGGGCAGCCCGGCGAGGCGCGCCGCGAAGGAGGACGCCGCGGGCCCGCGCGGCGACCGGGCCGGCACGCGGACCCGGCCGCGCAGGACGGGCGGCAGCGTCCCCGCCGCCGCCTGCTCCCGCAGCGCCGCGCGGTCGAACGCGACCGGCACGAGCGTCGGGTGCGGCGCGGCGAGCGCCGCGTCGAGCAGGGCGAGGGCGCGGCCGGGCGGCATCGCGGCGACGCCGGAGCGGGTGATGCGGGCGCGGTCGGCGGCGGCGAGGTCCTCGGCCATCCCGCCGGACGCCTCCCAGAGGCCCCACGCCAGGGACGTCGCGGGACGCCCGCCGGCCCGGCGGTGCTCGGCGAGGGCGTTGAGGAACATGTTCGCCGCGCCGTAGCTCGCCTGGCCGCCGTTGCCGAGGACGGACGCGGCGGACGAGAACAGCACGAACGCCGCGAGGTCGTCCCCCTCGGTCAGCCGGTGCAGGTGCCAGGCCGCGTCGGCCTTCGGCGCCAGCACGGCGGCGAGGCGTCCGGGCGTCAGCGAGGTGATCACGCCGTCGTCCACGATCCCGGCGGCGTGGACGACGGCCGTCAGCGGGTGCGCGGCGGGCACCGAGGCGAGCAGCGCGGCGAGCGCGTCCGGGTCGGCGGCGTCGCAGGCGGCGACGCGCACGTCCGCGCCGAGCCCGGCGAGCTCCGCCTCCAGCTCGGCCGCGCCGTCCGCGGCGGGGCCGCGCCTCCCGGTGAGCAGCAGGTGCCGCGCTCCGTGCGCGGTCACGAGGTGCCGCGCGACGAGCCGTCCGAGCGCCCCCGTCCCGCCGGTGACCAGGACGGTCCCGTCGGGGTCGAGTGCCGGCGCGGTTCCGTCCGCGTCCCGTTCCGCCGCGTCAACGAGCCGCGGGACCAGGACGTCTCCCGAACGCACCGCGAGCTGCGACTCACCGTTCTCCATCGCGGCGGCGACCGCGCCCCGCAGAACGTCGCGGGAGGCGTCCTCGCCGTCGAGGTCGAGGAGGACGATCCGGTCGGGGTACTCGGCCTGCGCCGCGCGGACCAGTCCCCAGAGCGGCGCGCCCGCCAGGTCGGAGGGCGGGTCGTCGCCGGTGGCGGCGACCGCGCCCCGCGTCACCGCGATCAGCCGCGCCGCGGCGAACCGCTCCTCCTCCAGCCACTCCTGGAGCAGTTCGAGCCCGCGCCGCGCGGCGTCGTGGGCCCGCGCGACGGGCTCGGCGGCGTCGGGCCCGCCGGTCGGGAGCGGGAGGAGGACGACGGCGGGAGTGGGGCGCCCGTCGGCCAGCGCGGTCTTCAACGCGGCGAGGTCCGGGTGGACGGCGTCCGGCGCGACCACACCCAAGCCGTCCGCACTCAGGCCGTCCGCAGCCGGACCGGTCGCGTCCGGGCCGGCCGCGGCGATGGCGGCCCAGTCGTCGGCGGGGCGGGCGGTTCCGGGCCCGCCGTCCGGTACGGGGAGGGGGTGCCAGGCCAGCCGGTGCAGGGCGTCGTCGGCGGGCGCGGCGCCGTTCCACCGTCCGGCGGGGACCTTGCGCAGGCCGAGGGACCCGATGGACGCGACGGCGGCGCCGTCGTCGTCGGTGAGCGCGAGCGACAGCACGTCCGCGTCGCCGGGCGTGATCCGGACCCGCAGCCGCGTGCGGCCCGTTCCGTGGAGGCGCACGCCGCCGAACGAGAACGGCAGCCGGACCGTGCTCCCGTCGTGCTCGTAGAGCTCGTCCACGGGGTGGAGCGCGCTGTCGAGCAGGGCCGGGTGGACGGCGTACGCGGCGGCGTCGGCGTGCTGGTCGGGCGCGAGGCGCACCTCCGCGAACAGCTCGTCGCCGAGCCGCCACGCGGCGCGCACCCCGCGGAACGCGGGCCCGTACCGGTAGCCCTGGTCGGCCAGCCGCTCGTACAGCTCCGCCGCGTCGATCTCGTCCGCGCCCTCCGGGGGCCAAGCGGCGGACTGCGCGGGCGCGGCCGGGGCGGGGTCGGGGTCGGGGTCGGGTCCGGCGAGGGTTCCGGCGGCGTGGCGGCGCCAGCCGTTCGCGGGTCCGAGGTCGTCCAGGCGCGCCGCCGCGGGCGCGTCGGGGTCGTCGTGCGCGTCGTCCACCGGGCGGGAGTAGATGGTGACCGGGCGGCGGCCCGCGCCGTCCGGGCCGCCGACCGCGACCTGGAGGTCCACGGGTTCGGCGTCGGGCAGCGGCAGCGGCGTCTCCAGGCTGAGGTCCTCGACGGCGTCGCAGCCGGTCCGCCGGGCCGCGACCAGCGCGAACTCCAGGAACGCCGTCGCGGGCAGCGGCGCGCCGTCCGCGATGGCGTGGTCGGCGAGCCAGCCGTGCGTGCGGGGCGACAGGCGTCCGGCGAGCAGCAGCCCGCCGTCCGCCGGTTCCACGGCGGCCTGGAGGAGCGGGTGGCCGGTCGGGCGCAGGCCGGACGCGCTCACCTCCGCCGCCGCGTCCTGCACGGGCCGCCAGTACCGCCTGCGCTGGAACCGGTAGGTGGGCAGCGGTACGCGTCCCGCGCCCGCCGGGAGCGCGGCGGCGAAGTCGGCGTCGCCGCCGTCGACGTGCGTCGCGGCGAGGGCGGTGAGGAACGTGCGGGGCTCGTCGCGGCCCTTGCGCATGGCGGCGGCGAACGCCGGGGCGGGGCCGTCGTCCGCCAGGGACTTCTGCGCCATGGCGGTGAGGACGGGGTCCGGGCCGAGCTCCAGGTAGCGCGTCACGCCCTCCGCGCGGAGGGTGCGCAGGCCGTCGTGGAACCGGACGGTCCGCCGGGCGTGCCGCACCCAGTACTCCGGGTCGCCGAGCAGTCCGGCGTCGGCGGGCTCGCCGGTGAGGTTGGAGATCAGCGGGATCTCCGGCGGCCCGAACGCCAGACCGCTCACGACCTCGCGGAAGCCGTCCAGCATGGGACCGAGGAGCGGGGAGTGGAACGCGTGGCTGACGCGCAGCCGCCTGACCCTCAGGCCGCGTTCCCGCAGCGGGCGGACGGCCTCCTCGACGGCCGTCCCGTCGCCCGACACGACGACGGAGGCGGGGCCGTTCACCGCCGCCAGCGAGACGCGGTCCTCCAGCCCGGCGAGCAGCGGCGCCACCTCGTCCTCGGGGGCCTCGACGGCGACCATCGCGCCGCCCTCGGGCAGCGCCTGCATCAGCCCGCCCCGCGCGGCGACCAGCGCGCAGGCGTCCGGGAGGGACAGCACGCCCGCGACGTGCGCGGCGACGATCTCCCCCACCGAGTGGCCCGTCAGGTAGGCGGGGACGACGCCGAACGACTCCACCAGCCGGAACAGCGCGGTCTCCACCGCGAACAGCGCCGCCTGGGTCACGCCGGTGCGGTCCAGGTCGGCGGCCTCGGCGGTGCCGCCGTCGGCGAACACCAGGTCGCGCAGCGACCGGCCGAGCAGCGGGTCCAGGTGCGCGGCGGCCTCGTCGAACGCCTCCGCGAACGCGGCGAACGTCCGGTGCAGGTCGCGGCCCATGCCGGGCCGCTGGCTGCCCTGCCCGGTGAACATGAACGCCGTCCCGCCCGGCCCCGCAGGGCCCGCGGCGCGCGTCACGTCCGGATGGTCCCGGCCGTCCGCCAGCGCGGCGAGCCCGTCGCGCAGCGCGTCCCGGTCGTCGCCGAGGACGACCGCGCGGTGCTCGAACGGCGTCCGCGTCCGCGCGAGCGACCAGGCCACGTCGGCGGCGGGCAGCTCGGGACGGGCGGCGACGTGCTCGGCGAGCGCGGCGGCCTGCTCGGCGAGGGCGGGCCCGGTGCGTCCCGACAGCACCCACGGGATCGGCCCGCGGGCCTCGTTCGCGGCGCGCCCGGCGGAGGCGGCCGGGGCGTCGTCGGCGTGCTCGGCGTGCTCGGCGTGCTCGGCGTCCTGGGCGTTCTCGGCGGGGGGCTCTTCGAGGATCAGGTGCGCGTTCGTTCCGGAGATGCCGAACGACGACACCCCGGCCCGGCGCGCGCGGTCGCCGCCGCGCGGCCACCCGGCGGGCTCGGTGAGGAGGCGCACCGCGCCGGAGTCCCAGTCCACGTGCGGGGTCGGGCGGTCCACGTGCAGCGTCGCGGGGAGCCGCTCGTGCCGCAGCGCCAGCACCATCTTGATCACGCCGGCGACGCCCGCGGCGCCCTGGGTGTGGCCGAGGTTGGACTTGCAGGAGCCGAGCCGGAGCGGGCGGCCCGCGTCCCGGTCCGCGCCGTAGACCGACAGCAGCGCCTTCGCCTCGATCGGGTCGCCGAGCCGGGTGCCGGTCCCGTGCGCCTCCACCGCGTCCACCTCGGACGGGGCGAGCCGCGCGGCCTCCAGCGCCTGCCGGATCACCCGCTGCTGGGACGGGCCGTTCGGGGCGGTCAGGCCGTTGCTGGCGCCGTCCTGGTTGACGGCCGAGCCGCGGATCACCGCCGCGACGGGGTGGCCGTTGCGGCGGGCGTCCGACAGCCGCTCCAGCAGCAGCATCCCGGCGCCCTCGGCGAACGCGGTGCCGTCGGCGGCCTCCGCGAACGGCTTGCAGCGCCCGTCGGCGGCCAGCCCGCGCTGCCGCGCGAACTCGGTGAACACGTTCGGGACGGCCATCACCGTCACGCCGCCCGCGAGCGCGAGCGTGCACTCGCCCTGCCGCAGCGCGTGGCAGGCGAGGTGGATCGCGACGAGCGACGACGAGCAGGCCGTGTCGATCGTCACCGCCGGCCCCTCCAGGCCGAAGGTGTAGGAGAGGCGGCCCGACAGGACGCTCGGGGCGTTCCCGGTGACCAGGTGGCCTTCGGCGCTCGGGTCGATGTGCGGGGTGCCGAAGCCGGGCAGCGCCGCGCCCGCGTACACGCCGGTGCGGGAGCCCTTCAGCGTGGACGGGTCGATGCCCGCCCGTTCCATCGCCTCCCACGACACCTCCAGCAGCAGGCGCTGCTGCGGGTCGAGGACCAGCGCCTCGCGCGGGCTGATCCCGAAGAACTCGGGGTCGAACTCGGCGGCGTCGTAGAGGAACCCGCCCGCGCGAGCGTAGCTGGTCCCCGGATGGTCGGGGTCGGGGTGGAACAGGCGGTCCAGGTCCCAGCCGCGGTCCTCGGGGAAGGCGCCCATCGCGTCCCGGCCCGACGCGACCAGCTCCCACAGGTCCTCGGGCGAACGGACCCCGCCGGGGAACCGGCACGCCATGTCCACCACGGCCACCGGCTCGCGCTGCCTGTCCTCGACCTCGCTGAGCCGCTTGCGGGTGTGGTGCAGGTCGGTGGTGACGCGCCGGAGGTAGTCGACCAGCTTCTCTTCGTTCACGGCCTCACGCCCAGCTCGTTGTCGATGAAGTCGAGGATCTGGCCCGCGTCGGCGACCCGGAGCCTCTCCTCCGCGCCGTCCGCGTCGCCGTCGCCGCCGGTGCCGCCGTCGGGCGCGTGCGCCGCCTTCCAGTTCGCGAGCAGGTCCTCCAGCCGCGCGGTGACCGCGTCGGCGGACACGGCCCCGGCGGCGACGGCGGACAGGGTGCTCTCCAGCCGCGCCACCTCGCCCAGCACCGGCGCGGTGGCGTCCGCGCCGGCGGGTGGCGCGCCGTCCGGGGCGAGCAGTTCGAGGAGGTGGTCGGCCAGCGCGCCCGCCTCCGGGTGGTCGAAGACCAGCGCGGCGTGCAGGCGCAGCCCGGTCGCGGCGGACAGGCGGTTGCGCAGCTCGACGCCGGTGAGCGAGTCGAAGCCGAGTTCCTTGAACGAGGCGTCCGCGCGGACGAGCCCCGCGTCGGCGTGGCCGAGGACGGCCGCGGCGTGGGTCCGCACGAGGTTGAGCAGCGTGCGGTGCCGTTCGGACGGGGGCAGGCCGGCGAGCCGCGCCGTCCAGTCGGTCGGCCGTTCGCCGCCCGCGGCGGTGGGACGGCCCGGCACGCCGCCCGGCTTGGCGGCGGCCGTCGCGGCGAGGCCGCGCAGCGGGGCGGGCAGGGTGTCCGGGGGCCGTCCGGCGAGTTCGCGGGCGTCGAAGTTGAGCGCGAGGACCTCCGGGCCGCCGTGCCGTTGGGCGGCGTCGAGCAGCGCGAGGCCCTCTTCGGTGCCGTTCGGGCGGATGCCGTAGCGGTGGATGCGCGCGGTGTCGGCCTCGGTGAGCCCGCCGGTGAGTCCGCTCGCCGTCGCCCAGAGCCCCCAGGCGACCGACAGGCCGGGCAGCCCTTCGGCGCGGCGCGCGGCGGCGAGCGCGTCGCAGTACGCGTTGGCGGCGGCGTAGTTGGCCTGGCCCGGCGTCCCCAGCGTGGACGCGAACGAGGAGAACACGGCGAACAGCCCGAGCCGCGTCCCGGCGGTGGCGGCGTGCAGGTGCGCGGCGGCTCCGGCCTTCACGTCCCACACCCCGGCCAGCGCGTCCGGCGTGAGGGAGGTGACCAGCGCGTTGTCGAGCGTCCCGGCGGCGTGGACGATCCCGGTCAGCGGATGCGCCGGGTCGATCGCGGCGATCGCCTCGTCCAGCGCGACGGGGTCGGCGACGTCGACGGCCTTGATGGCGGCCTCGGCCCCGAGCTCCCGGATGCGTTCGGCGAGCGCGTCCGCGCCCGGTGCGGACGGGCCGCTGCGGCTGAGGAGCAGCAGGTGCCGGACGCGCCAGTCGCGCGCCAGGTGCACGGCCACCTCGCCGCCGATCGTGCCCGTCCCGCCGGTGATGAGGACGGTGCCGTCCGGGTCCGGCGTCGCGGGGACGTCCAGCACCAGCTTCCCGGTGTGGCGGGCCTGGCTCATGTGCCGCAGCGCGTCCCGCGCGCGGCCGAGCGGCCACGCCCGCACCGGCAGGGGCCGCAGCGCGCCGCTGGAGAACAGCCCCGCCAGCTCGGACAGCATCTCCGCGATCCGGTCGGGCCCGGCGTCGGCGAGCAGGTCGAACGCCCGGTACGCCACGCCCTCGGCCATCCCGTCGGACGCGGGGTCGGGCGCGCGGACGTCCGTCTTGCCCATCTCGACGAACCGGCCGCCGTCCGCGAGGAGCCGCAGCGACGCGTCGGTGAACGGCCCGGACAGGCTGTTGAGGACGACGTCCACGCCCCGGCCGCCCGTGGCGCGGCGCACGGCGTCCTCGAAGTCCAGGTCGCGGGACGACGCGCGGTGCGCCTCGTCGATGCCCATGCCGTCCAGCACGCCGTGCTTGGCCGGTCCCGCCGTCGCGTACACCTCGGCGCCCACGTGCCGCGCGACCTGCACCGCCGCCATGCCGACGCCGCCGGTCGCGGCGTGCACCAGCACGCTGTCGCCGCGCCGCAGCGCGCCCAGGTGGACGAGCCCGTACCAGGCGGTCAGGAACGCCACCGGCGCCGCCGCGGCCTGCCGGAGGTCCCAGCCGTCCGGGACGGGCGCGACCATCCGCGCGTCGGCCACCGCGACCGACCCGAACGCGCCGTCGAACAGGCCCATCACCCGGTCCCCGGCCGCCAGCCCCGCGACGTCCGGGCCGACCTCCGTCACCACGCCCGCGCCCTCGCTGCCGCCGAACGCCGCGTCGCCCGGATACATCCCCAACGCGATCAGCACGTCGCGGAAGTTGACCCCGGCCGCGTGGACGTCGATGCGCACCTGACCGGGCTCCAGCGGCTCCAGCGCCTCCGGGCACGCCGTCGCCGACACGTTCTCCAGCGTCGCCGTCCCCGAGAGCCCGAGCCGCCACGCCCGCTCCCCCGGCGGCGGAACGATCCCGACCGGCTCGCCCGCGCGCACCCAGCGCGGCACGAGCAGCCGCCCGTCGCGCCACGCGACCTGAGGCTCGCCCGCCCGGACGGCCCGCCGCACGGCCTCAGCCTGTTCGGCGCGGGAGCCGGCGTCGGCTCCGGCGTCGGCTTCGGCGCCGACGTCGAGGAGCACGAACCGTCCAGGGTTCTCCGCCTGGGCGCTGCGGACCAGGCCCCACACCCCCGCGCCGTCCGGTACGGGGTTCTCGCACGCGACCGCTCCGCGCGTCACGACCGCCAGCCGCGCCTCGGACAGCCTCGGCTCGGCCAGCCACCGCTGCACCAGCGCGAGCGCGTCCGCGACGGCGCCGACCTCGGCGAGGACGACCGACGGCGCGGGAAGGCCGCCGTCCAGCGCCGCCGCCAGCCCGTCGAGCCCCGCGTACGAGGCGCCGTCTTCGGCGGAGGCGGTGGGAGCGAGCGTGACGTGGTCGGTGTCGTCCTCGGCGGACGGTTCCGCGGCGGGCTCGGGCAGGGCCGTCCATTCGACGGTGAAGAGCCCTTCCGCTCCTCCCGCGCCGGGACGGCCCGCCGACTTCAAGCGGTCGATGTCGGCCGGGCGCATCACCACGGATTCGGCGTCCAGGACGGGACCGCCGACGGCGTCCGCGACCGTGACGCGTACCTTCCGCTCGTCCGCGCCGTCCCCCTCGGGAGACAGTCGGACCCGGACGGCGGTCGCCCCGTCCGCCCGCAGCGACACGCCGTTCCAGGCGAACGGCAGCCACACCCGGCGCTCGCCGCCGCCCTCCGCGTCGTCGTCGCCGTCCTCCAGCAGCGCCGGGTGCAGCGCGGCGTCGAGGAGCGCGGGATGGACGCCGAAACCGTCCGGCTTCCCCGCCGCGTCGGGCAGCGCGACCTCCGCGAGGAGGTCCGTCCCGTGCCGCCACAGCGCCCGCAGGCCCTGGAACGCGGGGCCGTACTCGTAGCCGGACGCCGCGACGCGTTCGTAGACGTCGCTCACGTCAACGGCCTCCGCGCCCGGAGGCGGCCAGATCCCGTCCAGCCCCGGGGCCGGAACGGTCGTTTCCGGGGCGAGCACGCCGGACGCGTGGCACACCCAGTCGCGCGCCTCGCCTCCGCGTTCGCCTGCGCTGTCCTCCTGGCCGGGGCGGGAGCTGACGCGGACCTCGCGCCGCCCGTCCTCGCCCGCCGCGCCGACGACCACCTGCACGCGCAGGCCGCCGCTCCCGCCGCTCCCGCCGGGCAGGACCATCGGCTCGTGCAGCACCAGTTCCTCGACGGAGCCGCAGCCGGCCTCGTCGGCGGCGCGCAGCGCCCACTCCAGCAGCGCCGTCCCCGGCACCAGGACGGTCCCGAGCACCCGGTGGTCGGCCAGCCAGCCCGCGTTCCCGTTGCCCGGAAGGCGGCCGGTCAGCAGGTGGATGTCGCCGTCCGCGACCTCGACCGCCGCGCCCAGCAGCGGATGCCCGGCCGGGACGAGCCCGAGCCCGGCGGGATCGCCGCCGTCGCCGTTCAGGCCCTCCAGCCAGTACCGCTCGCGCTGGAACGCGTACGTCGGCAGATCGACCACGCGCGGGGCCGCCGGACGGCCGCGGAACCAGCCTGTCCAGTCCACCCGCGCCCCGGCGGCGAACGCCTGCCCGGCCGCCTTCGCCACCTGCCCCGCGCCGCCGTCGCCGCGACGGAGCGTCGGGACGGCGACGGCCGCGGTCCCGGCCTGCTCGAAGCACTCCTCCAGGCCGACCGTCAGCACGGGATGGGGGCTCGCCTCGATGAACACGCGGTGCCCGTCGTCCAGCAGCGCCCGGACGGTCTCGGCGAACCGCACCCGCAGCCGCAGGTTGGTCACCCAGTAGACGGTGTCGAGCCCGGCGGTGTCGATCCGGCCGCCCGTCACCGTCGAGTAGAACCCCACGTCCGCGCGCACGGGCCGCACCCCGGCCAGCTTCTCGGTCAGCTCCGTGCCGATCAGCTCGATCTGCGGGCCGTGCGAGGCGTAGTCGACGTCGATCGTCCGCGCCCGGTGCCCGGCGGCCTCCGCGCGGGCCACCACCGCGGCGACCTGCTCGGGCGGGCCCGACACCACCGTCGACGACGGCCCGTTCACCGCCGCGACCGTGACGTCGCCTTCGACGAGTTCCCCGGCGCGCTCCTCCCCCACCCCGAGCGAGGCCATGGCGCCCCGCCCGGAGAGCCGCCGCAGCTCCTGGCCGCGCACGGCGACGATCCTGGCGCCGTCCTCCAACGACAGCGCCCCGGCCACACACGCGGCGGCGATCTCCCCTTGCGAGTGACCGATCACGGCGGACGGAACGACACCGTACGACGCCCACACGGCCGCGAGAGACACCATCGTCGCCCACAGCACCGGCTGAACGACATCGACGCGCGTCAGCTCCGCGCCGTCGCCCCGCAGGACGTCCGACAGCGACCAGTCAACGAACGGAGCGAGCGCACACTCGCACTCGGCGATCCGGGCCGCGAACACCGGCGAGGAATCCAGCAGCTCCGCGCCCATACCGGCCCACTGCGACCCCTGGCCCGGGAACACCAGCACCGGGCCTCGCGCGTTCGCGCCACTCACGGCCGGGCTCCCCGGATGGACCACGTTCGGGTGCGCCTCGCCCGCCGCCAGCGCCTTCAAGCCGTCCAGCAGTTCGTCGCGTTCCGAGCCGACGACCACGGCACGGTGCTCGAACACCGAACGCGTCGTCACCAACGACCAGCCCACATCAGCCGCAGCCCAACCCTCCGAACCGCCCACCCGAGCAGCCAACGCGGCAGCCTGACCCCGCAACGCCTCCTCACTCCGCCCCGACAACACCCACGGCACCACCGCCCCCGAGTCTGGCTCGGGCGGGGCAGCCGCCTCGGACGGATCCGCCGGCTCGGGGGCCTCTTCCACGATCAGGTGGGCGTTCGTGCCGGAGATGCCGAACGACGACACGCCCGCGCGGCGCGGACGGTCGTCACGGGGCCAGGGCACCGGCGCGGTGAGGAGGCGCACCGCGCCGGTGTCCCAGTCCACGTGCGGGGTCGGCTCGGAAAGGTGCAGGTTGGCCGGGAGCGTCTCGTTCCGCAGGGCCATCACCATCTTGATCAGGCCGGCCACGCCCGCCGCGGCGTGCGTGTGCCCGATGTTCGACTTGACGGAGCCGAGCCAGAGGGGGCGCTCCGCGGGCCGGTCCCGGCCGTAGGTGGCGATGAGCGCCTCGGCCTCGATCGGGTCGCCGAGGCGGGTGCCGGTCCCGTGCGCCTCCACCGCGTCCACCTCGGACGGCGCGAGCCGCGCGGCCGTGAGCGCCCGCTCGATGACCTGTTCCTGCGCGACGTCGTTGGGCGCGGTGAGGCCGTTGCTCGCGCCGTCCTGGTTGACGGCGGAGCCGCGGACCACCGCGAGGACGCGGTGGCCGTTGCGGCGCGCGTCCGACAGCCGTTCCAGCAGGACGAGCCCGACGCCCTCGGAGAACCCGGTGCCGTCCGCGTCCGCCGCGAACGACTTGCACCGCCCGTCCGGGGACAGCGCCCGCTGCCGCGAGAACTCGGTGAACATGACCGGGGTCGCCAGCCCGCAGACGCCGCCGCCCAGCGCGAGCGTGCACTCGCCCTGCCGCAGCGCCTGGCACGCCAGATGGATCGCGACGAGCGACGCCGAGCACGCCGTGTCGACGGTGACGGCCGGGCCCTGGAGCCCGAGCGTGAACGCCACCCGGCCGGACACGACGCTCGTCAGGCTGCCCGTCGTCGCGTACCCCTCGAAGCCCTCGGGGATCCGCGGAGCCCGCGCCAGGTAGTCCTGGCTGGACACCCCCGCGTACACGCCGGTCGAGGTGCCCTTCAGGGAGAACGGGTCGATTCCGGCCCGTTCGAACGTCTCCCAGGCGGTCTCCAGCAGGACGCGCTGCTGCGGGTCCATGGCGAGCGCCTCACGCGGGCTGATCCCGAAGAATCCCGCGTCGAACCGGTCGATGTCGTACAGGAATCCGCCCTGCCGCGTGGAGCTGGTGCCGGGATGCGCGGGATCGGGGTGGTAGAGGCCGTCGAGGTCCCAGCCGCGGTCGTCGGGGAAGTCGCCGATGGCGTCCTTTCCGGAGACGAGCAGGTCCCACAGGTCCTCGGGCGAACGGACCTCGCCGGGGAACCGGCACGCCATGCCGACGACGGCGATCGGCTCGTTGGCCCGGTCCTCGACCTCGCTCAGGCGACGGCGCGTGTCGTGCAGCTCCGCGGAGACGCGCTTGAGATAGTCGACCAGCTTCTCTTCGTTCGCCATTCAGGACACCCCAAGCTCGTTCTCGATGAAGTCAAGGACCTGATCCGTGGACGCGGACTCCAGCCGCTCGGCGGCGCTGGGCTCGCCCGCCGGGTTCCGCGCCGCCGCCTTCCACTTGGTCAGCAGCCGTTCGAGCCGGGCCGTGACCGCGCCGGAGTCGCCGTTCTCCGGAACGAACCCGGCCAGGGTGTCCTCCAGCCTGTCCAGCTCGCCGAGGACCGAACCGACGCCCGTCACGGAGCGGTGCCCGTTCCCGTTTCCGCGCTCGCCGCCGTTTCCGCCTTCGCCCGCGCGTCCGCCGTTGCGTCCGTTGGGCGGTGTCTGCTCCTTCGCGACGAGGCGTTCCACCAGGTGATCGGCGATGCCGTCCGGCGTCGGATAACGGAAAACCAGCGCGGCCGGGAGGCGCAGCCCGGTCGCGGCGGCGAGCCGGTCGCGCAGCTCGACGGCCGTCAGCGACTCGAACCCCATCTCCTTGAAGCTGGTCCCGGTCGGAACCGCGTCGGGCTCGGCATGGCCCAGCACGGTCGCGGCATGTGTACGCACCAGGTCGAGCACCAGCCGGCGCCGTTCGTCCTCGGCGAGCCCGGCCAGCCGGTCGGCCCAGTCGACGGACGAACCGTTCCCGCCGCCGGCGGCCACCGCACGCCGCACACGCGTAGTGCCCCCGGCGGCCGTGGACGCCCGCCGCCCGGCGCGGTGACCGCCCTCGCGGAGCCACCGAACGTCCGCCGGGCGCATCACCACCGACGCGACGTCCAGGACGGGCCCGCCGAGCGCGTCCGTCACCGCCACGGCCACCTGCACGCCCTGCTCCCCGTGGTGCGGGGTCAGCCGGACCCGTACCGCGGTCGCCTCCGCCGCCCACAGCGACACCCCGCTCCAAGCGAACGGCTGCCACACCCGGCCGTCCCCGGCCGGACCGGCGTCGAGCAGCGACGGATGCAACGCGGCGTCCAGCAGCGCGGGATGGATCCCGAACCCTCCCGGCCCCCCGGCCGCCTCGGGCAGCACGAGGTCCGCGAGCAGGTCCGCGCCCTGCCGCCACAGCGCCCGCACGCCCTGGAACGCCTGCCCGTAGTCGTATCCCGCCTCCGCCAACCGTTCGTAGACGTCATCGGCGGCCAGCGGCTCGGCGCCCGGCGGAGGCCACGCCCCGCCGCCACCCGGCTCGGGCTCGGGCGCGGGCTCAGGCGACCCCGCTGAGAGGACGCCTTCCGCATGACAGGTCCATTCCGCTTCCTCGTCGCCGTCGGGCCGGGAGTACACCCGTACGTCGCGAGTCCCGTCGTCCGCCGCCGCGTCCACGGCCACCTGGACCCGTACGGGCTCCGGACCGGCCAGCACCAGCGGAACCCGCGGGGTCAGCTCGTCCACTCCGCCGCAACCCGCTTCGTCCGCCGCCCGCAAAGCCCACTCGACCAGCGCCGCACCGGGCACGACGACCGTCCCGGCGACCGAGTGCTGCGCCAGCCACGGCTGCGTCCGCGTCGAGAGCCGTCCCGTGAGCAGCCACGCGTCCGCGCCCGCGTGCTCGACGGCCGCGCCCAGCAGCCGATGCCCGGCCGACGCCAGCCCCAGGCTCTCCGGATCGCCGCCGGGCCCGCTCCGGCCGTCCAGCCAGTAGCGCCTGCGCTGGAACGCGTACGTAGGCAACTCGACAAGCCGCGGAGCCCGATCACCGGTGAACCACCGCGACCAGTCGACCTCCACCCCCGCCGCGAACGCCTGCCCCAGCGCGTCCGCGAGCTGCCGCCGACCACCGTGGTCACGGCGCAGCGTCGGCACCACCGTGGCAACGGTCCCGGCCTCTTCCAGCGTCTCCTGCGTGCCGAGCGTCAGAACGGGATGCGGGCTCGCCTCGATGAACACCCGATGCCCGTCGCCCGCCAACTCCCGAACGGCATCCGCGAACCGCACCCGTTCCCGAAGATTGGTCACCCAATAACCGGTGTCCATGCTCGTGGTGTCGATCCGCCCACCCGACACGGTCGAATAGAACGCCACTTCTGTTGTCGGTGCGGGCTCGATGCCCGCGAGGACTTCATGCAATTCGTCGGTGATCTCATCGACCTGCGGCCCATGCGAGGCGTAATCAACGTCGATGAGCCGCGCCCGATACCCGGCAGCTTCCACACGGGCCACCGCTGCGGTGACCTGCTCAGGCGGGCCCGACACCACCGTGGACGACGGTCCGTTCACCGCCGCCACCGCTACATCCGCAGACAGGAACTCCTGCGCGGCGTCCACACCGACACCAAGCGAAGCCATCGCACCGCCACCGGCCAACCGCCGCAACGCCCGACTCCGCAACGCCACGATCCTGGCGCCGGCCTCCAGCGACAGCGCCCCAGCCACACACGCGGCAGCGATCTCCCCCTGCGAATGACCAATCACCGCAGACGGAACGACACCATAAGACGCCCACACAGCCGCCAGCGAAACCATCGTCGCCCACAGCACCGGCTGAACGACATCAACCCGCGCCAACTCCGCCCC
The DNA here is from genome assembly GCF_009793335.1 of Actinomadura sp. J1-007. Classification (GTDB taxonomy): domain Bacteria; phylum Actinomycetota; class Actinomycetes; order Streptosporangiales; family Streptosporangiaceae; genus Spirillospora; species Spirillospora yumaensis. The sequence continues at coordinate 1,222,246 of NZ_WING01000003.1, forward strand.
GTCGCCACGCAGGACGTCCGACAGCGACCAATCAACAAACGGAGCCAACGCACGCTCACACTCAGCAACACGCTCCGCGAACACCGGCGAGGAATCCAGCAACCCCGCACCCATACCGGCCCACTGCGAACCCTGACCCGGGAACACCAACACCGGGCCCGCGCCGACTCTGGAAGGCGCAACAGAACGCACTTCACCGCTCGCCACAGCTTCCAAACCGGCCAGCAATTCATCGCGTCCGGTCCCGACGACCACCGCACGACGCTCGAAATTCGAACGGGACGCCGCCAGCGACCAACCCACATCCAACGGCGCGTCATCCGACACGCGCACCTGGGACGCCAGCGCCGCCGCCTGCCCCCGCAACGCCTCTTCGCTTCTCGCTGACAGCACCCACGGGAGCGGGCCGACGTCCATCGGCGCAGGTCGTTCGGGCTCGCTGTCCGGCTCGGGAGGTGCTTCCAAAATCAGGTGGGCGTTCGTTCCAGAAATGCCGAATGACGACACCGCGGCCCGACGCGGACGGTCATCTTCGGTCGGCCATTCCATCGGCTCGGTCAGCAGACGTACCGCGCCCGACTTCCAATCCACGTGCGGGGACGGCTCATCGATATGCAGGGACGCCGGAAGCGAACCGTTCCGCATCGCCATCACCGTCTTGATCACACCAGCCACACCAGCAGCCGCCTGCGTATGACCGATATTCGACTTCACCGACCCCAACCACAACGGCCGACCACCCGAACGACCCCGCCCATACGTCGCCAACAACGCGCCCGCCTCGATCGGATCACCCAGCGTCGTCCCCGTCCCATGCGCCTCCACCGCATCCACATCCGACGACGACAACCCCGCAGACGCCAACGCCTGACGAATCACACGCTCCTGCGACGGACCATTCGGAGCCGTCAAACCATTACTCGCACCATCCTGATTGACCGCCGAGCCGCGGATCACGGCCAGGACGCGGCGGCCGTTTCGCAAGGCGTCCGACAGGCGTTCCAGCAGTACGAGGCCGACGCCCTCCGCCCAGCCCGTTCCGTCGGCCGCCGCGGCGAACGGCTTGCAGCGGCCGTCCGGAGCCAGGCCGCGCTGACGCGAGAAACCCGTGAACATGCCGGGGGCGGCGAGCACGGTCGCTCCGCCGGCCAGGGCCAGGTCGCATTCGCCCTGGCGCAGCGCCTGCGCGGCCAGGTGCATCGCGACCAGGGACGACGAGCATGCCGTGTCCACCGTCACCGCGGGTCCGACCAGGCCGAAGGTGAAGGCCACCCGGCCGGACGCCACGCTCGGCGTCGCGCCCGTCAGCAGGTGCCCGTCGAGTCCCTTGGGGGCCTCATGGAGCCGCGGGCCGTAGTCCTGGGCGGTCGCGCCGACGAAAACGCCGGTCGGGCTGCCCTTCAGTGCGCCGAGGCGGATGCCCGCCCGTTCGAACGCCTCCCAGGACGTCTCCAGCAGCAGGCGTTGCTGCGGGTCCATGGCCTGCGCCTCGCGGGGGCTGATCCCGAAGAACTCCGCGTCGAACTCCGCCGCGTCGTACAGGAAGCCGCCCTCCCGGGCGTAGGTGGTGCCCGCCCGGTCCGTGTCCGGGTCGAACAGGGCGGCCAGGTCCCAGCCGCGGTCGTCCGGGAAGCCGCCGATCACGTCGCGTCCCGCGGCGACGAGGTCCCACAGGGCTTCGGGCGTCGTGGCGCCGCCGGGGTAGCGGCAGCTCATGGCGACGACGGCGATCGGGTCGTCCGCCGCGCTCCGGCCGGCCGCCGGCGCGTCCTGCCGGGACGTCCCGTCCGGAGTCGCGGTGGCGCGCCGGTTCAGGTGCGCGGCCACGTCCAGCGGGGTCGGGTGGTCGAACGTGAGCGTGGCGGGCAGCGGCAGGCCGGTGGCCGCGCCGAGCCGTTCGCTGAGCTCCCCGGCCGCCATCGAGTCGAAGCCGAGCTGCTTGAACGTCAGGTCCGCGTCGATCGCCGTGCCCGACGCGTGCCCGAGGACGACGGCCGCGTTCGTCCGGACCAGGTCCAGCAGGGCGCGCCGCCGTTCGGGCTCGGAGAGCCCCGCGAGGCGTTCCAGCGGCGAAGGCGGCTCGGCTTCCAGAACCGGACCCGCCTCCGGCCCCGGCCCCGGCTGCCCGGCCGGGACGGCTTCGGGGCGGGGCAGGGAGCCCGGCCAGTAGCGTTCGCGCTGGAACGCGTACGTCGGCAGGTCCACCCGCGTGCGCGCGCGTCCCGCGAAGATCCGGTCCCAGTCGAGGTCCACGCCGCCGCGGACGTACGCCTCGGCCATCGCCGTCGCGAACGTGGCGGTCTCGGGGCGGTCGCGGCGCAGCGCCGCCAGCGCCACCGGGCGGGCCGCCGGACGCGGCCGGCCGTCCGGTCCCTCGGTGGACGGGCCGGGGAACGACTCGCGGGCCATGGCCGCCAGTTGCCCGTCCGGGCCCAGCTCCACGAACGTGGTGACGCCCTCGCCGCACAGGTACCGCACGCCCGGCATGAAACGGACGGCGCGGCGCGCGTGCTCGGCCCAGTAGTCCGGGGACGCGAGCCGTTCGGCGGTCGCGGGGAGGCCGGTCACGTTGGACACGACCGGGATGGCGGGCGCGGCGAACGCCAGGCCCGCCGCGACGGCGCGCAGCTCGTCGAGCATCGCGTCCATGTGGGGCGAGTGGAAGGCGTGGCTGACCCGCAGGAGCGTGGCCTTCCCGCCGCGGTCGCGCCAGGCCGCGGCGGCGTCGCGGACGGCGTCGCGGTCGCCGGAGATCACGACGGAGGCGGGGCCGTTGACGGCGGCGACGCCGAGGCCGCCGCGGCCCGCGACGAGCTCGGCCGCCTCGTCCGGCGTCGCGCGCAGGGCCGCCATCGCGCCGGGCGCGGTGACGGCCTGCATGAGCCGTCCGCGCGCGGCGACCAGCGTGCACGCGTCCGGCAGCGACAGCGCCCCGGCGACGTGCGCGGCGGCGATCTCGCCGACCGAGTGGCCGATCAGGTGGCCGGGGCGCAGGCCCCACGACTCGGCCAGCCGGTACAGGGCGACCTCGACGGCGAACAGCGCCGGCTGCGTGTAGGCGGTCCGGTCCAGCGGCGCGGCGTCGCCGCTCCACACCACCTCGCGCAGGGGCCGGTCCAGCATCGGGTCCAGGCAGGCGAACGCCTCGTCCAGCGCCGCGGCGAACACCGGGTGCGCGTCGTACAGTTCGCGGCCCATGCGGGGGCGCTGGCTGCCCTGGCCGCTGAACAGCACCGCGACGCCGCCACCGTTCACGGTCCCGTGGACGACGCCGGGCGCGTCCTCGCCCCGTCCCAGCGCGCCCAGCCGTCCGAGCAGCTCATCGGCGCCGCCGCCGAGGACCACCGCGCGGTGGGCGAACGCGGAACGGGTCGCGCCCAGCGCGTGCCCGACGTCCGCCGGGTCCAGGCCGGGACGGTCCTCCACGTGCTCGCGCAGCCGGTCCGCCTGGGCTCGCAGCGCCGCCGCGCTCTTCCCCGAAACCGTCCAGGGAACGATCGGGGGCGTCTCGTTCGACGGTACGGGCGCCGCCGGCCTCCCGGCGGCGGTGCCGGGCTCGTCCGCGCGCGTCGCGCCGCCGGTCGCGGGTACCTCCGCGGCGGTCGCGGGCGGTTCGGTGAGGACCACGTGGCAGTTGGTCCCGCCCATGCCGAACGAGCTGACGCCCGCGATCAGCGGCCGGTCCGGGCACGGCCACGCGGTCAGCTCGTCCTGGACGCGCAGGCCCAGCTCCGCGAGCGGGATCCGCGGGTTCGGCGCGGTGAAGTTGAGGCTCGGCGGGAGCTCGCGGTGCGCGACGCTGAGGACCGCCTTGAGCAGCCCGACGATCCCCGCGGCGCCTTCGAGGTGGCCGACGTTCGTCTTGGCGGAGCCGACCCGCAGCGGGGCGCCGTGCGCGCGGGACGCGCCCAGCGCCGCGCCGACCGCCGCCGCCTCGACCGGGTCGCCGACCGGGGTGCCGGTGCCGTGCAGCTCGACGTACTGGACGTCCCCCGGCGCCACGCGGGCCCGCTCGCACGCCAGGCGCAGCACGTCCTCCTGCGCGGCGGCGCTCGGCACCGTCAGGCCGTCCGCGGCGCCGTCGTGGTTGACGGCGCTCCCGCGGATCACGCAGTACACCGGGTCGCCGTCGATCAGCGCCGCGTCCAGCGGCTTCAGGACGACCGTCGCGGCGCCCTCGCCGCGGACGAAGCCGTTCGCGCGGGCGTCGAAGGTGTGGCAGCGGCCGTCCGGGGACAGCCCGCCGAACTGCGCGGCGGCGGCCTCCATGCCGTCCTCGCCGAGGATGAGGTTGACGCCGCCGGCGAGCGCCAGCGAGCACTCCCCGTTCCGGATGCTCTCGCACGCGGCGTGCACGGCGACCAGCGAGGACGACTGGGCGGTGTCGATGGTCATGCTCGGGCCGCGCAGCCCGTGGACGTAGGACACGCGGTTGGCGATGATGCTGCGGTGGGACCCGGTCATGGCGTGCCGTTCGCCCGTGCCCGGCCCGGACCGTCGGAGGATCGCCGCGTACTCGTCCCAGATCGCCCCCACGAACACGCCGGTACGGCTGCCCGCGAGCGTCTCCGGCGGGATCCCCGCGTCCTCCAGCGCCTCCCACGCCACTTCGAGCATCAGGCGCTGCTGCGGGTCCATCGCGACGGCCTCGCGCGGCGCGATGCCGAAGAAACCGGCGTCGAACCCGTCCACCGCCTCAAGGAACCCGCCGAACCACCGCCGCGCGCCGTCGCCCGCGCCGCCGTCCGCGGCCGCGTCCGTTCCCGGGGAACGGAGGCGGTCGGACGGCATCCCCGCTTGGGTTGTGAGCACGCCGCCCATCGTGGGTCGCCGCTCTAAAGCCCCGCCAATACGTTGGGCAGGCCCGCTTGCCCCCGGGACAATACGCACGTATTCTCGGCTATACAGATGAATAGCAAACGAGACACGTGGACAGTAGAGTGACCAGAGCCATCGCGGCGACCGGGCTGGTGAAGTCGTTCGGCGGCGCGCGCGTGCTGGACGGCCTCGACCTGACCGTGCACCGGGGCGAGGTGCACGGCCTCCTCGGGCCGAACGGGGCGGGCAAGACGACGCTCATCCGAATCCTGCTCGGCCTGACCCGCGCCGACGGCGGAACGGCCCGGCTCCTCGGCGGCGACCCCTGGGCGGACGCGCCCGCGCTGCACCGGCACGTCGCGTACGTGCCCGGCGACGTCACCCTGTGGCCCGGCCTCACCGGCGGCGAGGTGATCGACGTGATCGGCGCGCTGCGCGGCGGCCTCGACGGCGACCGCAGGAACGAGCTGATCGGGCGCTTCGACCTGGACCCGAGGGAGCGGTGCCGCAACTACCCGCCCGCCGAGCGGCGGAAGGTCGCGCTGGTCGCCGCGCTGGCCTCCGACGCCGAGCTGCTCGTGCTCGACGAGCCGGCCCTCGGCCTCGACCCGGTGATGGAGAGGACGTTCCGGCGCGTCGTCCTGGAGGAGCAGGCCCGCGCCAACCGCACGTTCCTGCTGTCGAGCCACATCCTGTCGGAGGTGGACGCCCTGTGCGACGGGGTCAGCATCATCCGCGACGGCCGCACGGTCGAGAGCGGCGTCCTCGCCGAGATGCGGCTCGGCGCCCGCACCTCGATCTCCGCCCAGCTCCTCGGCCGGCCGTTCGCCCTGGCCCACATGACCGGCGTACACAACGTGACCGTCCGGAACAACCACGTCGAATGCGATGTGGACCACGACAGCATCGAGAAGCTCATGAGCTACCTCGCGTCCGTCGGCATCCGCGACCTCGTCAGCCGCGAACCGACCCTTGAGGAGCTGTTCCTCCGCCACTACGGCGCGCACCGCCCCCGGCGCCCGCGCCCGCGCCCCGACAGAGCCCCCGCCCACTGACCCCGACCACCCACCCCGCCCGCTGACCCCGACCACCGACCGCGGCCGCGCCCCCGACGGCCGCCGGAACCGTTCACCCCTTGAACCCGGGGACCCGGATGGGCCGCGCCTCACCCCCGTCAACGCGGACCACCCGATCCCCCCGAGAGCGGACCGCCGCCCCGGGCGGGCCGCTACCTCCGGCAGCGGCGCACGACCAGCGCCGCTGCCGGAGGCGCCCCGCACCTCACCCCCACCCCTAGATCCCCCTGGGGCGGGCGCCCGCCGGACCGTACGGCGCGCCCGCACCGCCCCGGCGGACGCCCTGAGCGTCGCGCGCCCGCGCGGCCCGGCCCGCGAGCCCGTAGGGGGAACGGTGGTCTCGACTGGGGTCGGCGGGCACGGGACAGGGGTTCAGCGCGCCTTGGCCGGTTCTTAAGTTGAGTGGGTAGTGATCGGACGCGCCCGGCCCGGCGGTGATCCGCCGGGACCCCGGCCCGTCCGTCCGCCGCCTCGGCGGCGCGTCCGCCCGCACGAAAGGGGGGAGCCATGGCGTCAGTGGAAGGAAGCCGGCGTCCGTTAGGACGCCGTCCGTTCGCACGCTTATCGACGGGGGTGAACCGTGCGCTATGAGATCTTGGGCCCGTTCCAGGTGGTCGACGAGGACGGGAAGCACACCATCCGGGCGCGGAAGATCCGGGTCCTGCTGACGGTGCTGCTGGTCCGCGCGGACCAGGTGGTGCCGGTCGACCAGCTCATCACCGAGATCTGGGGGGAGGCGCCGCCCCGCCGGGCCACCGCCGGGCTGCACGTCTACATCTCCCAGATCCGCAAGTTCCTGCACCGGCCCGGCGCCGAGGACCCCGTCCTCACCCGGCCGCCCGGCTACCTGCTGCGGCTCGGGGCCGACGAGCTGGACCTGCGCCGCCTGGAGCTGCTGGTGAACCAGGGCCGCAACGACTTCAGGCAGGGCCGCCACGACCAGGCGTCGGCCGCGTTCGAGGAGGCGCTCGACCTCTCCGCCGACCACCTGCCCGACGACCTCGGCAACGGGCCCGTCCTGGAGGGGTTCCACACCTGGCTCCGGGAGACCCGGCTGGAGTGCGTGGAGATGCTCATGGAGTCGCGCATGATGCTCGGCCGGCACCGCGAGCTCGTCGGCGACCTCTACCAGCTCACCACCGAGCACCCGCTGCGGGAGGTCCTCCACCGCCAGCTCATGCTGGCGCTCTACCGCTCGGGCCGCCGCGCGGACGCGCTCCACGCCTACCAGTCCGCGCGCAGGACGCTCAACGAGGAGCTCGGGCTCGAACCGTGCCGCGACCTCCAGAACCTCCAGCGGTCCATCCTCACCTCGGACCACCGGCTGGACCTGCCCATCCCCGCCTGACCCGCCCGCTCCACGTACTCCCGTCCCCACCTACCCCGCCTACCCGCCTACCCGCCTACCGCCACGAACGACGACACGGCCGATGCCACGGGCGCCCCCGCCGCCCCGGCTCGGCCGTTCGTTCGTCCGTCCGTCCGCGACGCCCCCCTCCCCCCGCACATGGGTGTGCCCCATCGCTCGGATGGGGCACGGGGCGGGGCGGGCGGCGCTTCGGCGGGGTCAGAGGCCCGCTCGGCGTTTCAGGGGCTCCCACCAGGAGCGGTTGTGGCGGTACCAGGCGACGGTCTCGGCCAGGCCGCGCGGGAAGTCGCGGCGCGGGCGGTAGCCGAGGCGGGTGCGGGCCTTGTCGTCGTGGACGGCGTAGCGGCGGTCGTGGGCCTTGCGGTCGGTCACGTAGGCCACCTGGTCCCAGTCGCCGCCGACCGCCTCCAGGAGCAGGCCGGTGATCTGGTGGTTGGTCAGCTCGGTGTGGCCGGAGATGTTGTAGACCTCCCCCGGCGCGCCCGCGGTGCGGACGAGCTCGATCGCGCGGCAGTGGTCGTCGACGTGGAGCCAGTCGCGCTTGTGCTGCCCGTCGCCGTACAGGGGGACCTTCTGGCCGTCGAGCAGGCGCGTGATGAACAGCGGGATGAGCTTCTCGGGGAACTGCCGGGGCCCGTAGTTGTTGCAGCACCGGGTGACGCGCACGTCGAGCCCGTGGGTGCGGTGGTAGGCGAGCGCGAGCAGGTCGGAGGCGGCCTTGGACGCCGCGTACGGGGAGTTGGGGTCGAGCGCGTCGGTCTCGTGCGAGCGGCCCGTCTCGACCGAGCCGTACACCTCGTCCGTCGAGACGTGGACGAACCGCCGCACGCCATGAGCGAGCGCCTGCTCCAGCAGCGTGTGGGTGCCGACCACGTTGGTGCGGACGAAGTCGCCGGCGGCGGCGATCGAGTTGTCCACGTGGGACTCGGCGGCGAAGTGCACGACCTGGTCGGCCTCGGACATCAGCTTGCCGACGAGGTCCTCGTCGCAGATGTCGCCGTAGACGAAGCGGAGCCGCGGATGGCTGAGCGTCAGGTTGTCGAGCGTGCCGGCGTAGGTGAGCTTGTCCAGGACCGTCACCCGGATCTCCTCGGACGCGTCCGGGTCGGCCGCATCCGGGTCGGGCGCAACCGGGTCCGGGGCGGCGGGGTCCGGGGCGGCGGGAGCGAGCAGCATCCGCACGTAGGTGGAGCCGATGAACCCGGCGGCGCCGGTGACCAGCAGGTTCATGCGCCCTCCAGGAACGTGGCGCGCCAGTCCAGCAGGTCGCGGACGCGGTCGTAGAAGCGGGCCTGGTCCATCACGTACCGGCCGTAGGGCGAGTTGCCCATCTCCGCGCCCAGCTCGTAGCACTCGTCCGGGCCGATGAACCCCATGTAGAGCGCGATCTCCTCGACGCAGCCGATCCGCGCGCCCTGCCGCTGGTGGACGTCGCGCACGAAGCAGCCCGCCTCGAGCAGCGTCTCGTGCGTGCCGGTGTCGAGCCAGGTGACGCCGCGGCCGAGCCAGACCAGGTCGGCGCGGCCCGCCTCCAGGTAGGCGCGGAGCACGTCGGTGATCTCCAGCTCGCCGCGGGCGGACGGGGCGAGGCCGCGGGCGATCTCGACGACCTTGTTGTCGAAGAAGTACAGGCCGGGGATCGCCAGGTTGGAGCGGGGCTCGGACGGCTTCTCCTCGATGGACACCAGCCGGCCCCGCTCGTCGATCTCGGCGACGCCGTAGCGCTCGGGATCGGAGACCTGGTGGCCGAACAGGACGCAGCCGTCCATCCGCTCGGCGCTCTGGCGGAGCAGGGACGGCAGGCCCGAGCCGTGGAAGAGGTTGTCGCCGAGGATCAGCGCGCAGTCGTCGCCGCCGATGTGGTCGGCGCCGACGAGGAACGCGTCGGGGATCCCGCGCGGCTCGTCCTGGGCGGCGTAGTCGATGTTCATCCCGAGCCGCCGCCCGTCGCCGAACAGGCCGCGGAAGACGGCCACCTCGGACGGGCGGCAGATGACGAGCACGTCGCGGATGCCGGCGAACATGAGGATGGACAGCGGGTAGTAGACCATCGGCTTGTCGTAGATGGGCATGAGCTGCTTGGAGCCGACGGCGGTGACGGGCTGGAGCCGCGTGCCCTTTCCGCCCGCGAGGATGACGCCCTTCATCGCGCACCCGCCGTCGAGGGTTCGCGGGATGTCGAGGTTTCGCGGGATAACGCCGTGGTCGGCCGGGGGCGGAGGAATGCGGCCACCTCGCGCGCCCTCCCGGATTTCAGTTCGGCCACCGTCTCTCCGTTCCGTTCCATCGGGGTCGTCGCCGGTGCGCCGGCGGGCCAAAGGAGGCCGATCCAAGGGTGCTCCGCGGCCGGATCACCAGCAAGGCCCGATGCGTATCCGGAACGATGCGGAACGTAATGCCTCCTGGTCAACCGCCTTTTCGACCTTATGACTGGCCGGTTGTTAAGGGGCCCCTAATCGACCGAACGCCGTCTTCTCCGACCGCCCCTAGAGTGCAGTACGCACCGTTCGGAACGTATTCTCGCGACCCTCAGCACGGTGAACGGCAGAGTGATCATCCGGCCCACTCGGGCGGAATGCAAGGGCCATGCCCTATGCGTTGGCGGGCCTTTAGGCGGGTCTCCTAAAATGGTCGCGGGCCCGCGAACGGCCGAGCAAAGATCACCGACTGCGAGGCCGGCGCGCGGCACGCGCCGAGGGCCTTCCAGAGGGGCTTCGGGAGGGGTTCGCGGCGTTCGGGCCCGCCTCGCGGCGGCCGGTCTGCGGTGTGGCGAATTTCGAGCATCGCGGTTCCGGAGATGATACTCCAGTCCCATCACAGAAAATTAACGAAATCTTTCTGCGGGACGCACATCTCCCCTCGCTTCCCCGAAGTATACAGATGTATAACCTATCTCACAAGGGTGCTGCACGCGCAGGTCAGGACGTGATTAGCGACCCTGTGAAACGGTCCGATTACGCAATGCCCGTTGCCCGCCGACAGGACCGCGACTAGATTCTGCCCGGTAGACGACCACGGGGTACGGGTGACCTGGGACTCAATGCGGCGGGGTGCCGCAAACGGGGAAGAGAGTGTGCAGCTCAGGGGGAGTTCGTGAGCCTGGTAGAACGGAACGCGGAAGTCGCCGTCCTCCACGGGCTGTTCGGGGACTGCCTGGAGGCGCGCAGCAGACTGGCGATCATCAGCGGGGACGTCGCCACCGGTAAGAGCTCCCTTCTGGACGCCTTTGAAAGGCAGGCCGCCGAGTCCGGCGCGGTCGTTCTCAACGCGGTCGCCTCGTCGGTGGAGACGGCGCTGCCGATGGGCGTGCTCGAACAGCTCTTTCGCAGCCCGGAGGTTCCCGAGGCGATCGCCGAGCGCGCGATGAAGCTGCTCAACGCGCGTGCGTTGACCTATCCCATGCGCTTTCGCGGCCTCTGGGACGTCCTGCGCGACCTGACCGAACGCCGGCCCGTGGTGATCTCCGTCGACGACGTGCACCACGCCGACGAGATCTCGTTGCAGTGCCTGCTGTACCTGCTGCGCCGGCTGCGTTCGGCGCGCCTGCTCACGGTGCTCACCGTGAGCCCCCGTTCCCAGGCGCCGAACGCGCCGTTCCAAAGCGAATTCCTCCGCGAACCGCATTCCCGCCAGATCAGGCTCGGCCCCCTTTCCCCGGACGGCGTGGAAGCGCTGATCCGGCTGGACCTCGACGCCCAGACCGCGCGGCTCCTCGCGCCCGCGTTCCACGAGGCGAGCGCGGGCAACCCGGCGCTGGTGCACGCGCTCGTCGACGACTACCTCGCGGGGCCGGAGTTCATCGCGCCCGAGCTGGTCGCGGGCGGCGCGTTCGGGCGCGCGGTCGTCGGGCTGCTCCAGCGGCACGAGTTCCCGGTCCTGGAGGTCGCCCGCGCCATCGGCATCCTCAACGAGCCCGTCCCGCCGAGCCTGATCGGCCGGCTGCTCGACATCGACGCCGAGACCGCCGCCCGCGCCGTCGGCACGCTGACCTCCGCGGGGATCCTCGACGCCGGCAGCTTCCGGCACGGCGCCGCCCAGGCGGCGGTCGTCGACAGCGCCCCGCCCGACGCCCCCGGCGTCCTGCACGAGCGCGCCGCCGAGCAGCTGCACTCCGACGGCGCCGCCGCGACCGACGTCGCCGCCCACATCGTCGCGTCCAACCGGCACGGCGCGCCGTGGGCGATCCCCGTCCTGCGGGAGGCCGCCGAGCAGGCGCTGACGAGCGACGACCTCGGAACGGGCATCCGCTACCTGCGCGTCGCCCACCAGATCTGCCGCGACCGGCGGGAGCGCTCGGCGATCGCCGCGCGGCTCGCCGACCTGGAGTGGCGGGTCGATCCCTCGGTCGCGCTCCGGTGGGTGCCCGAGTTCAGCCTGGCGATCCAGGACGGCCTGCTCGACGGGCGGGACGCCGGCACGCCGTTCATGTCGCTGCTCTGGCACGGGCGGGTCTCCGAGGCCGTCCGGATGCTCGACGCGCTCGGGCGCGGCCGGCCCTCCGCCGCGCTGCCGGGCGACGCCGGGACGGCGATGGACGTCATCCCCCCGCGGTTCTGCCTGGCCTACCTGTATCCCGAGCTGGCGAAGGACGGCCCGGCGGCGGACACCGCCCCCGCCCTCGGCCCGGTCCCGGCGGCGGCGCCCGGTCCCGGGCAGGACGCGGCGGCGATGCTCGTGGCCGAGCTGCACCGCAGGGACGTGCGCGGGGCGCTGGTCGCGGCGGAGCGGGTCATGGAACGCTCCCGCTTGAACCATCGGACGTTCGCCTCGCTCGCGATCGCGCTGGCCACCCTGATCTACAACGACCGGCCGGGCCGGGCGGCGGTCTGGTGCGACGCGCTGCTGGCCGAGGCGACGGCGCGGCGCAGCCCGACCTGGCTCGCGCTGTTCACCGCGCTGCGCGCGCTGATCCATCTGCGGCAGGGCGACCTCCCGGCGGCCGAACGGCACGCCGACACCGCGCTCAACCTCATCTCCCCGAAGAGCTGGGGCGTCCTCGTCGGGCTGCCGCTGTCGTGCATGATCCTGGCGAAGACGGCCATGGGACGTCCGCGCGAGGCCGCCGACCTGCTCAGCATCACGGTGCCCGAGGCGATGTTCCGCACGCCGCTCGGCCCGCACTACCTCTACGCGCGCGGCCGGCACCACCTGGCCGCCAACCGGCTCCACGCCGCGCTGTCCGACTTCCGCACCTGCGGAACGATGCGCGAGGGCTGGGCCGTCGTCCTGCCCGAGGTCGAGCCGTGGCGGCTCGGCGCCGCGCAGGCCCTGATCGCGCTCGGCGACCTGGCGGAGGCGAGGGCGCTGATGGAGGAGCAGCTGCTGAGGTCCGCGCCCGAGCACGTCCGGACGCGCGGCGTCGCCCTGCGCGTCAAGGCCGCGACACATCCCGTGCCGGAACGGCCGGACCTGCTGGGCGAGGCGATCGAGCTGCTCCAGGGCTGCGGCGACCGGCTGGAGCTGTCGTACGCGCTCGCCGACCTCGCCGAGGTGCGCCGATGGGTCGGCGAGCACGACTGCGCGCGGGAGCTCGCGCACCAGGCCGAGCTGCTCGCGCGGCAGTGCGGGCGGCCCGCGGCCCGCGAAGGGGAGCGCCCGGACGTCCCGGGCGGCGTCGTCCGGCCGGACGACCTGGCCGGCCGCCACCGGATGGGGGCCGGGCACGCCGCCGGTCTCGCCGGGAGCGCCGGACGGGACGCCGGAGGCGTGGCGGCGGCCGACCCCGAACGGTTCCTGAAGCTGAGCGACGCCGAGCGCAGGGTGGCCGTTCTGGCCGCCAGCGGATACACCAACCGGGAAATATCCAAGAAGCTTTACATCACCATCAGCACGGTGGAGCAGCACCTCACGAAGGTCTACCGGAAGCTCAACGTGAAACGCTTCGACCTGAAATCCGCGCTCCAGCACATCGAGGTGGTGCTGCCCGCTTCGGAGGCCGTTCTGGATTGCTGCGGAAGCGGCCCGCTAAGGCAGGCGGCCGGAGACCGGTAGCCTTCGGCCCGGTGCCTTCCGGCCGTTCGCGGCCGTTCACCGCCGTGCCCCGGGTGGGACTCGAACCCACACTCTACGGATTTTAAGTCCGTCGCCTGGCTACCAGAATTGGGCTACCGGGGCCCGGGGCGGGGAGCACCCGCCCGTTCAATGCACAATCTAAGCGGACCGCGTCGCGCGGGTCATCCCCTAACGGCCGGGCGGCTCCCCTACATTCCGAAGATCACCGACCGGCGGGCGGACCCGCCGCCGGCCGCCCGCGCGCGAACGGGGCGTCTCCGCGATGCCCTGGAAGCCCGCTGACCAGCGGTCGGCCGGACGGTCCGGACCCGCCGGCGGCCGGCGCCGAATAACGGTCACGCCCTTTTCGGTTCTGCGGCGCAGCCTTCTAGGGGTGCCCGCGGCCCGGTGGCGGCGGCTCCGGGCAATTGCGCCGAGGGTGACGGCGGACGCCGCCCGCCCCATACGTTCCGTTAACATTGTCTTTAAGCACGATTTACATACTCCGGGCCGTCCGGGCGCAACCCCTTACCCCTCCTAACCTGTGCCCGCCCACCCCTAATCCGCCCGCGCGGGGCGGGCTTATCGCGTGATCGATCAAGACCATTCCCGCCATATAACCGATCGCCCGCGGCCTGGCAAGTCCCCGTGCGTGCAGAGATGGATCACCGGCCGCCCGGGCGGCCACGGCCCCGCAGGTCAGGCGCGCGATCATCACCGTCCGAAATGAACCATCAACACGCCGTTCGTTGCACTTGTTCGGAACGGGTGCAAGTATTCGTTCGAATCCGGCGCCCGGGGCGCCGCCTGTCTCGATCACACCCGCGACCGCCACGCGGGTCGGCGCAATTGAGCGATCATCATAGGGGTGCCTGTGAGCCTGGTCGAACGAGACGAGGAACTCGCCGCTCTCGACGGCCTGTTCGCCGAGCTCCCACGCGCGCGAAGCAGGGTGGTGGTGGTCAGCGGGGGCACGGCGACCGGCAAGACCTCCCTGCTGCGCGCGTTCGGGGAACGGGCCGTCGAGCACGGCGCCCTGTTCCTGAGCGCCGTCGCGTCGCGCATCGAGCGCGGCCTGCCGATGGGCGTCCTCGAACAGCTCTTCCGCAACCCCGACCTGCCCTCCGGCGACGCCGAGCGCGCCATGCGCTGGCTCGACGCCGGCGCCCTCAACACCTCCGCCGCCGGTCCCGGCGGCTCGGGCCAGGTGACCTCGGTCGTCCTGCGCGGGCTGTGCGAGGTGCTGCGCGGCCTCGCCGAACGGCAGCCGGTCGTGATCGCCGTGGACGACGTGCACTACGCCGACGAGACGTCGCTGCGCTGCCTGCTGTACCTGCTGCGCAGGCTGCGCTCGTCGCGCCTCCACGTGATCTTCAGCGAGTGCCGCGACCTGGAGGCGGCGAACGCGCTGCTGCGCAGCGAGTTCCTCCGCGAGCCGTTCTTCCGCCAGATCCGCGTCGAGCCGTTGACGAAGGCGGGCGTCGCGCGGCTGCTGCGCAGGAGCCTCGGCGACGCGGCGGCGCAGGACCTGACGCCCGCGTTCCACGAGGCGACCTCCGGATATCCGGCGCTCGTGCAGGCGCTGATCGAGGACCACCGCGCCGCGGCGGCCGCGGGGCGCGGCGAGCTCGGCTCCGGCATGGAGTTCAGCCGCGCGGTGATGACGTTCCTCTACCGGTACGAGCCGCCGGTCTGCGAGGTCGCCCGCGCCATCGCGATCCTCGGGAAGGCGGCCTCGACCACGCTGCTCGGCCGGCTGCTGGACCTCGCGGCCGAGTCCACCGCCCAGGCGGTCAACGCGCTCACCAAGGCGCGGATCCTGGAGAACGGCGACTTCCGGAGCGAGATCGTACGGGCCGCGATCCTCGACGCCACCCCGTCCGGCGAGCGGATGGCCATGCACGGCAGCGCCGCCGTCCTGCTGCACAACGAGGGCGCCGCCCCCACCGACGTCGCCGCGCACATCGTCGCCGCCGGACGGATCGAGGCGCCGTGGGTCGTCCCGCTGCTGCGCGAGGCCGCCGAGCACGCGCTCGCCAACGACGACGTCCGCCCCGCGATCCGCCACCTGCGCGCCGCCTACCGGCTGTGCGACGACGAGCGGCTCCGGCCGGAGATCGCGTCCGCCCTGGCCGACGCCGAATGGCGGGTGGACCCCTCGGCCGTCCTGCGCCACCTCCCCGACTTCGCCGCGCCCGCCCGCACCGGACGGCCCGAGCTGTGCGACACGTTCACCCCGATCACCTACCTGCTCTGGCACGGGCGGGTGGGCGAGGCGCTCGGCATCGTGGACGACCTCGTCCGGACGCAGGACGAGGCCGCCGAGTCCGGCACCGCCGCGTCCGTCGACCTCGACACCCCGCGGCTGTGGCTCTCCTACCTCTACCCGGGCGTCCTCAAGGCCGAGCCGGTGCCCGCGCACCACGAGCCCGAGCCGACCGGAGCGCTCCCCGACCTCCAGGAGGCCACCATGCTGGCGGCCGAGCTGGTCGACGAGAACGAGAGCGACGCCCTCACCACGGCCGAGGGCATCCTCCAGCGCTCGCGCCTCAGCAACCGCACGCTGGCGCCGCTGACGACGGCGCTCGCGGTGCTGATGTACAACGACCGGCTGGAGCAGGCGGCCTCCTGGTGCGACTCCCTCCTGGTCGAGGCGGTCGCCCGGCGCAGCCCGACGTGGCACGCGCTGTTCGCGGCCGAACGCGCCCTGATCCACGTCCGGCAGGGCAACGTGATCGCGGCCGAACGGCACGCCGACGCCGCGCTGAGCCTCATCCCGCCGAAGAGCTGGGGCGTCGCGGTCGGGCTTCCGCTCGCCGCGATGGTGCTCGCCACGACGGCCATGGGCAAGGTCGAGCGCGCGGCCACCCTGCTCGACATCCCCGTCCCGCAGACGATGTTCCAGACGCGGATGGGGCTGCACTACCTGTACGCGCGGGGGCGGCACCACCTGGCGGAGGGCCGCTTCTACGCCGCCGCCTGCGACTTTCGCGCCTGCGGCAAGCTGATGAACGACTGGGGCATCGACCTGCCGGCCGTGGAGCCCTGGCGGATCGGCGCCGCCGAGGCCCACCTGCGCCTGGGCGACGCCGCCCAGGCGAGGGAGCTCGTCGACGAGCAGCTCGCGCTCCTGGAGCCCGAGCACCTGCGGGCGCGCGGGATGTCGCTGCGCGCGCAGGCGGCGACGAGCCCCCCGGAGTCGCGCCCCGCCCTGCTCGGCCAGGCCGTGGAGATGCTCCAGAGCTGCGGCGACCAGCTCGAACTGTCGCGGGCGCTCGCCGACCAGAGCCGCGCCTACGAGATCCTCGGCGAGCCCGAACGCGCCTCGCTGCTGTCGCGCAGGTCCCTTTCCCTAGCGCGCAAGTGCGGAATTCTGGAGCGCACCACCGAGGAGCCGCCCTGCCCGAGCACGCTCGAACTGAGCGACGCCGAGCGCAGGGTCGCCGCGCTCGCCGCCGACGGCTACACCAACCGGGAGATCTCCCGCAAGCTCTACATCACGGTCAGCACGGTGGAGCAGCACCTCACGAAGGTGTACCGCAAGCTCAACGTGCGACGCTTCGACCTTCGGTCAGCGCTGCGGCGCGACGCCGCGTCCCCCGTCCGAGACCCGGCGGCCGGCCCCGGCCGCCCCCGACCCGGAGGAACCGGAACATGAGGAACGACCGCTTACAGAGGAACGACCGCTTACAGACGATCGACATCACGCTCGAAGGCGGCCCCGACGGCGTGCCCGCCGTGATCCGCGCCGAGCGCTCCACCCTCGCCGCCCGCAAGCTCAAGATCCCCTACCGGGGCGGCTACGAGCACTTCGAGCTCGTGGACGAGCCCGCCGCCCCCGTCACGTTCCACTGGACGATGCGCACCAAGATCGCCGAGTAGCGCGGCCCGCCCCGGCCAGGCCCGCGCCGCGTCTGGCCCGCCGCGTCCAGGCCCGCCGTGTTCCGGGCCGCCGTGTTCCGGGCCGCCCCGGTCAGGGGCACGCCTGGCGCTCGGCCGGGAGCTCGACCGCCTTGCGGATGGAGCTGAGGCCGAGGCGCTCGGACTCGGCGCAGAACCTGCCGGGCGGGATCTCGTACTCGGCGTGGAACACCGGCTTTCCCGCGCGGACGAACGGCGTCAGCCGCTCGCACTCGCCGTACTGGGCGCACTGCTCGTTGACCGCGAAGTCCATGTCGCCGACGAGCTGCGGGATCTGGCCGAGGTCGTTCTTCAGGCCCACGGCCAGCCCGCGCCGGTGCGCCTCGTCCGCGAGCATCCGGTTGAACGCGAGCTGCTGCGCGGACGTCAGCGGGAAGCCGGTGTCCTTCTGGTAGCCGTCCATCCAGTCGGGCTCGACCGCGTCGAAGCCCTTGCTCTTGCACTGGTCGAGCCGCGACGCCCAGATGGGCCGCACCGCGTCGATCCGGCGGATGTCGACCCAGCGTTCGCCGGGCCACCCGTCCACGCCCTTGCCGAGCGCCGCCTTCGGGAACCTGCCGTAGTCGGGACGCCAGTTCTCGGCCGTGCCGATCGCGGTGTAGCAGATCACCTTGCGGCCCGCCCGGTGCAGCTCGGCGACCGTCGCCGCGGGCGTCTCGAACAGGTCCACGTCGTACACCGCGGCGGGCACGGAGGTGTCGATCTTGCCGCTGAGCTGCCACTGCCACGACACCCCGGCCTTCGGCCGCCACCACGACGCCGCCCCGCGCGCCCCCGACGGCGCCTGCGCCGCCGGGGACCGGGACGCCGGGCCTCCCCCCGAGCCGTCGTCCGACCCGCCGTCCGATCCGCCGCACGCCGCGGCCATCGCGACGAGGCACACCGCCGCCACCGCACGGGCAACCCGCGTCATCACCACTCCCCGAGAAGCCGAAGCGGGCGGCGCGCCATCGCGCCCCCCGCGCACAGCCAGTGATCCTATCCGCCCTCCGGAGGACGTCTCCCCAGGCCAACGGGGTACGGACGCCGGGAGCCCGGTGGCGCGGGGGCGCAGGGGTGCGGTGGCGCGGGGTCAGGGGACGAAGCGCTCCAGGATGCGGTCCATCCCGCTCGTCCAGTTGACCCGCAGGGCCGCGACGGCGCCCTCGACGTCGGCGGTCAGCAGGTGCTCGGCGATGCGCTCGTGCTCCACGGCCGAACGCTCCAGCATGTCCTGGTCGCCGACCACGACGCGTTCGTAGCGGTGCATCGTGAGCTTCAGGGACGCGATGAGGTCCATGAGGCGGTCGTTGGGGCAGCCCGACAGCAGCAGGTCGTGCCAGGCGTCGTCGTAGCGCTCGATGACCTTGTAGGCGGCCTGGGGCTCGGAGAACGCCCGCGCCTCCGCGAGGAGGCGCGGGGCGATCGACTTCAGGAACGCCGGATCGGACAGCCGCAGCGCGAGCGACTCCATCTCGCTGACGATGGTCGTCAGGTCGCGGAACTCCTTGCTGCTCATCGGCGCGAACCGGAACCCCTTGCCCCGCTCGCTGCGGATGACGCCCTCGCGTTCGAGCGAGATCAGCGCCTCACGCAGCGGGGTGCGGCTCACCCCGAGCTCGGTGGAGAGCTGGCTCTCGTTGATCGGCTCGTCCGCGGCGAACTCTCCCCGGCCGAGCCGGACGAGCAGCTCGTCCTTGATCTGTTCGCGCAGCGGACGGCGCTCGATCGGCATGCTCTTCCTTCTGTTCGGGTTTCACGCTGTCCCGGCGCCGTCGACCGCGATCACCGCGCCGCTCACGAAGGCGGCCATGTCGGCGGCGAGGAACGCCACGGTGCCCGCGATGTCGCGCGGCCGGCCGATGCGGCCGAGGGGCCGGTCGGCGGCGTCCTGGTAGAACGCGTCGACCGTTTCGCCGAGCTGGCGGGCCTCGTCGGCGAGCATCCCGGTGGCCGTGTCGCCCGGGCAGACGCAGTTGACGCGGATGTTGCGCGGTCCGTGGTCGATCGCCATCGCCCGGGTCATGTTGACCACCGCTCCCTTGGACGCACAGTACGATACGGCCTGGGCGCCGCCCTTGATGCCCCAACCGGAACCGGTGTTGATGATGCTGCCACCTCCGGCCGCCTCCATCAGGGGAATCACCCGGCTGCTCATCAGCATGATCGACTTGATGTTGACGGCCATCACCAGGTCCCAGTCGTCCTCGGTGATCTCGCACACAGTCGAGCGGCGGATGATGCCCGCGTTGTTGAACAGGATCTCCACCCCGCCGTGGACGTCGCGGGCGGTCGCGACGACGCGTTCGCAGTCGGCGGCCTTGGAGACGTCGCAGCGCACGAAGTCCGCCGCGCCGCCCGCCTTGGTGATCTCCGCGGCGGCCTCGGCGCCGCGCTCCTCGTCGACGTCGGCGAGCACCACCGCGGCGCCGAGCTCGGCGAGCAGCCCCGCGGTGGCCCGGCCGATGCCCGACCCGGCGCCGGTGACGATGGCGCGCTTCCCGGACAGATCGATCATTTCTTCTCCTTCGTCGGACGGGTGTCAGCGGACGGGGTACACGGCGGTGCGGCTCCGCCCGGTGATGACGCGGACATGGCCGGCCAGCTCGCGGTCCAGCTCGTCGTCCCCGGTGTCGACCAGGAGCGGGCGGCCGCCGAGCGCGGCGAGCTTCGCCTCGGTGGCGACGACGAGCAGCCGGTCGCGGCCGGCGGCGCGCAGGGTCTCCGGGGAGATCTGCTGGTTGCCCCGGCCGAGCAGGAACCCCTGCCCGCCGATCGGGGTCACCGCGACCCAGGCGGGGCCGGAACGGGCGAGGGCGGCGAGCGGCTCGGCCGGAAGGTCGGTCGCCACCGCCGTCCCGCCGCGCAGGGCGTTGACGCCCATCACGGGGACGTCCGCGCCGAGCGCGGCGGCGACGGCCCGGGTCGTGCTCCCGGGCCCGAGGACGAGCAGGTCGGACGGCGGGACGCGGGCGGCCAGCTCCGCGGCGATGCCCTCGACCGAGCCGGGCGACGGCGCCGAGCTGCCCGTCTTGCGCTGCTGGATCCGGACCGGGACGTCCGGCACCCGCAGGTGCCCGTACAGGCGGGCCGACACGCGGCCCTGCCGGACCGACTCCTCGTCCAGGTCCATGACCTCGGCGTCGCGGAGCGGCACGCCGCCCGACGCCATGGCCGCCGCGGCCTCCCCGGCGGCGCGCGGGCTCACCCCGAACACCGCCGAGTGCATCTTCACGCCGGTCGGCACGCCGAGGACGGGCACGGACGCGCCCACGGCGTCGAGCACGTCGCGCGCCGTCCCGTCCCCGCCCGCGAACAGCAGCAGGTCCACGAGCGGGGCGAGCGCCCGCGCGGCGGCGCGGGTGTCGGCGGGCGCGGTCGGGTCGCCCGGCTCGTAGCGGACCTCGAAGGCCGCGCCCGCCGCCCCGGCCGCGTCGGCGCCCATGGGCCCGGCGGCGGTCAGGACGGGCGGGACGCCGCCGAGCCGGGCGCGCAGCTCGGCCAGGGCGAGCGCGGCCCGCTCCGACGCGCGGGGCCGGGCCCCTAGCGCGCGGGCGCGCGCCTGGACGGCCGCGCCGTCGCTGCCCTTCAGGCCGGCCCGGCCGCCGAGCCCGGCGACCGGGTTGACCACCAGACCGAACCTCACGCGCCGAGGATCTTCCTGCGGTACGCGCGCCAGGTGACCGCCCAGGTCGCCGGGTCCTCCAGCGTCTCCTCGCGGACCCGGTGCACGGTGGAGCGGTGCGGCGCGGTCCGGACGGCCTCGGCGTCGTCGTACGCCTCGCGCGCCACCTCGGCGAGGATCGCGGCGTACTCGTCCAGGTCGGCCTTGGAGTACGACTCGGTCGGCTCCAGGGTCATCGGCTCCGGCACCACGTACGGGTGGTGGCTCGTCCAGTAGTGCGTGCCGAAGTCGGCGGCGCGCAGGCCGATCTCCTCGCTGTGCACGCCGGTGTCCTCGGCGAGCTCGGCCCAGCTGTAGCGCACCTGCTCGACGCGCCGGCGGCCCTCGGCGTACGGGGCGGACACGCCGCGGATCTCCAGGACCTTCTTCATCAGGTAGTTGTTGTTGAGCGCCGCGACCTCGGCCACCTCGCGCAGCCCCTCGGCGCCGAGCGACATGATCCACGCGTACGCGCGGACGAGGTTCGGGACGACCCCGTAGAACGGCCGGACCTTCCCGACGGAGCCGGGCCGGTCGTCGTCGAGCCGGTACGCGGTCCCGTCGAACTCGACGGTCGGCCTCGGCAGGTACGGCACGAGCGCCTCGGAGACGCCGCACGCGCCCGCCCCCGGGCCGCCGCAGCCGTGCGGGGTCGAGAACGTCTTGTGCAGGTTGAAGTGGCACAGGTCGAACCCGGCGTCGCGGGCGCGGGTGATGCCGAGGATGCCGTTGGCGTTGGCCTGGTCGTAGCAGGCGAGCCCGCCCGCCTCGTGCACGGTCCGGACGAACTCCTCGATCCGGGGGTTGAAGATCCCGGTGTCCTCGGGGTTGGTGATGAGCAGCGCGGCGGTCCGGGGGCCGACCGCGGCCTTGAGGGCCTCCAGGTCGGGGTAGCCGTCGGCGTCCGGGTAGAGGGTGATGACCTTGAACCCGGCGGTCTTGGCGCAGGCGGCGTTGGACGGGTGCGAGAAGATCGTGGTGATGACCTCGTCGCGCTGGTCCAGCTCGCCGCGGTCGGCGAAGTACGCGCGGATCATCGCGACGTTGGCGTAGATCGCCGCCGAGCCCGCGCCCGGCTGGAGCGAGACCCGGTCCATCCCTGAGATCTCGGCGAGCATCCCCTCCAGCCGGTGCACGATCTCCAGCACGCCCTGCACGGTCCGCTCGTCCTGGAGCGGGTGCAGCTCGGCGACCCGGTGGTCGCGGGCGAACTGCTCGTTGATCTTCGGGCTGTACTTCATCGTGCAGGTGCCCTGGCCGACGTCGATGTTGAGGTCGGCGCCGAGGTTCTCCTGGGAGAGCCGCAGGTAGTGCCGCAGGACGTGCAGCTGCGACAGCTCCGGCAGGGCGGGCGGGGCCGTCCGGCGCAGCGCGTCCGGCAGCTCGTTCGGCACGGCGCCGTCGAGGGGGACCTCCGGTTCGGGCACGAGGACGCCGCGCTCGCCGGGGGTGGACAGCTCGAACAGCAGCGGCTCGTCCCAGCGCGCCTGGTGGAAGCGGCGCAGCGGCGGCTTGGGGCCGATCTTCGCGTCGGCGGGGGTGACGGAGACGGGGGCGGTCCTCACTTGACGAGCTCCTCCAGGGCGGCGGCCAGACGGTCGATGTCGTCCTTGCTGTGGACTTCGGTGACGCAGTACAGGGCGTCGGTCTCGGACGGGGCGCCGCGGCGGGGCGCCGCGCCGTCCCGCGCGGGGGCGTAGGAGCCGGGCAGGGGGGAGCCGCCGAAGATCCCGCGTTCGAGCAGGCCGTCGTTGATCTCCGCGACGGTCGCCGTGCCGGTGAACCGCACGGCGAAGTCGGCGAAGTGCGCGGCGCCCGCGTACGGGAGCTCGACGCCGGGGACCTCGGCGAGCCGGTTCATCGCGTAGCGGGTGCGCGCCATGATCGTCTCTCCGATCTCGCGCATCCCCTGGGGGCCCATCACCGCGAGGTAGACCCCGGCGGTGATGCCGTTGAGCGCGGCGGCGGTGCCGACCCACTCCTTGCCCTCCTCGCGCAGCGCGAACGAGGTGCGGTCGTAGGCGACGTCGCCGAAGCCCCACTCGCCCTCGACCGAGGTCGGCGCGACGCCGAACAGCCGCGAGGGGAACTCGGCGACGAACCGCTCCTCGTCCCGGGTCGCGATGAACCCGGCGTTGCCGCCGCCGAAGCTCATGTGCACGCCGAGCGGCTGCACGTCGCCGCAGGCGATGTCCGCGCCGTACGACGCGGGCGGCGCGACGACGCCGAGCGACATGGGGTTGCAGCCGACGACGTAGAGGGCGCCCGCCCCGTGCGCGGCCTCGCCGAGCGCGGGCAGCGCCGGGTCGACGAGCCCGAGCGCGGACGGCGCCTCGGCGTAGACGGCGGCGACGTCGCCCGCGGCCAGCTCGGCGCGGACGGCGTCCAGGTCGGCCAGGCCCGTCGCGGGCGACACCGGGACGACCACGACGTCGTGCACCGGCCGGACGTAGTCCTCGATCTTCGAGAGCTTGTCCGGCGCGACCGCCGACGCGACCAGCAGCCGCCGGGCGCCGGTGATCCGCCCGGCCATGCGCAGCGCGGTGCCGGCCGCCTGGAAGCCGTCGTAGACCGGAACGGTCACGACGTCGGCCTCCAGCAGCTCGCCCATGAGCGACTGGTACTCCCAGAGCGCCTGGAACCGGCCGTGGTCCTCGTACGGCTCGCCCGCGTACGCCGTCAGGAACTCGCTGCGGTTGACGACCTCGTCCACGACGGCGGGGACGTGGTGCTGGTAGACGCCCGCGCCGAGGAAGCTCAGGGTGTCGCGCGCGCTGCGGTTGCGGGCGAGCAGCCCGCCGACGTGCCGGGCGAGCGCCGCCTCCGAGCGCAGCGGCGCGGGCAGGTCGAGCGGGCGCCGCAGCCGGATGCTCTCGGGCACGTCCGCGTAGAACTCCTCCACGCTCGCGGCCCCGACCTCGGCGAGCATCGCGCGCTTGGTCTCGGGGACCGAGTTCGGGATGTACGGATGGACGAAGGGTTCTCGCTGACCGGTCAATGCTCCCCGCTTCCCGAAAGCTTCTCGCAAGCCTTCTCGCCAAACTCTTGACGCAAACACGGCATTCGGTGTGCTGTATACAGCATTCAGCATTCCGGTGTCAGGAGGCAAGGGTGCGAACCAACCGGATACAACCGACACGACGGTCGATACTGGCCGCCGGAGTCGCGGGCGCCGCCACGGCGGTCCTGGCCGCGAGCGGCTGCGCCGCGGGAGGCACGGGAACGAGGCGGGACGGCCCGAAGCTGGACGCCGGGGCCTCTGCGACCGCGGTCAAGGGACACCTCACGGTCTGGTCCTGGGACGTGGCCGCGACGGCGCTCAAGCGCCTGGCCCCCGAGTTCGAGCGGCGCCACCCCGGTGTCACGGTCGACATCGTCGACATCGGCTACGACAACGCCTACGACAAGATCACGGTCGGGCTGAAGTCGGGCAAGGGACTGCCCGACATCACCACGGTCGAGGGCCCGCGCGTACAGAGCTTCATCGGCAACTTCCCGTCCGGCTTCTACGACCTGACCGCGCTCGCGGGCCCGTACAAGGACCGCTTCGACCAGGCGGCCTGGCGCACCGCGTCCGACGAGAAAGGGCGGGTGCTCGCGCTGCCCTGGGACACCGGGCCGTGCGCGCTGTACTACCGCCGCGACCACTTCCAGGAGGCGGGCGTCGACCCGAACGCGCTCCGGACGTGGGACGACTACGTCCGCGCGGGCGAGCAGATCAAGGCCAAGACCGGCAAGAAGCTGCTCGCCCTCGACAACGCCGAGGACAACACGTTCCTGCTGCTCCTCCAGCAGCAGGGGCAGGGCTACTTCAAGGACGGCAAGGTCGCGGTCGGGACCCCGCAGGCCCTGCGCGCGATGACGCTGCTGAAGACGCTCAGGGACAAGGACCTGATCGCGTTCGAGCGCGGCTGGGACGGCTACGTCACCGCGACCAAGGAGGGCAAGATCGCGACCGCGCCGTACGCGGCGTGGTGGGCCGGGACGCTGACCGGCGAGATGAAGGAGCTGAAGGGCAAGTTCGGCGTCGTCCCGCTGCCCGCGTTCGACGCCGGAGGGGTCCGCACGTCCAACAACGGCGGCTCGCTGCTCGCGGTGACCGCGCAGACCGGGAACGCGCGGACGGCCTGGGCGTTCACCCAGTTCATCCTGGCCGACAGCGCCAACCAGGTCTCGATGCTCCAGCACGAGGGGCTGTTCCCGGCCTTCCTGCCCGCGCTCCAGGACCCGTACCTGGCCAAGCCCAGCGACTACTTCGGCGGGCAGCCGGTCAACAAGACGTTCGCCGACCTCGTCCGGTCGATCCCCCGATCGACTACACCAAGGACCACGCGAAGGCGGCCGAGCTCGTCTGGTCGGCCAACGGCGGCGTGCTGCTGCGCGGCAAGGACCCGAAGAAGACGCTCGGCTCGACGGCCGAGCAGATCGCGTCCGCCACCGGCCGCGAGATCGCCGCCTAGGGCCATGGCCGTCCAGACGCGCACACGCGCCGTCCTGCCCCACGACGACGCGCCCCCGCAACGGCGCCGCCTCCGGCTCACGCACTGGGTGTTCGCCGGACCCGCGGCCGTCCTCTTCGTCGCCTTCTTCGCCTACCCCTGGGCGCCAGCCTGTGGCAGAGCTTCACGTCCGAACGGGACGGCGCCACGGTGTGGGTCGGGCTCGCCCAGTACCGGCGGATGCTCGACGACCCCGTGCTGCTCCAGTCGCTCGTCAACACCGGCCTGCTGCTGCTGATCCAGGTCCCGGTGATGATCGGCCTGGCGCTGGTGCTGGCCGGAGTGCTCAACGCCTCGTGGCTGCGGTTCCGCGGCGGGTGGCGGCTGATGTACTTCCTGCCCGCGGTGACCACGCTCGTGGCGTACTCGGTGGTGTTCCGGGTGCTGCTGAAGACCGACGGCGGCGCGGCCAACCAGTTCATCGGGATGTTCGGGTTCGGGCCGGTCGACTGGCTGAACGACACCGCCTGGTCCAGGATCTCGCTGATCCTGTCCATCACCTGGCGGTGGACGGGCTACAACGCCGTGATCCTGCTGGCCGGGCTCCAGGGCGTCGGCCGGGAGCAGTACGAGGCCGCGGCGATCGACGGGGCCGGGGCGTTCACCACGTTCACCCGCGTGATCGTCCCGCAGCTCAGGCCCGTGATCCTGTTCTGCACGATCACCTCGACGATCGGCACGCTCCAGCTCTTCGACGAGAACTACGTGCTGACGCGGGGCGGGCCCGACAACGCCACCATGACCCCGTCCTCTACCTCTACAAGGTCGGCTTCGACCAGATGGACTTCGGCTACGCCGCCGCGATCGCCTGGGTGGTCGTGGCGCTCATCGCCCTGGTCTCCCTGGTGCAGTTCCGGCTGCTCGGAAGGGAGCGCGCGTGATCAGCCCCCGCATCCTCGGCCGCGCCGGCGCGTACGCGCTGCTGGCCGCCGGCGTCGTGGTCAGCCTGGTGCCGTTCTACTGGATGGCCGTCGCGGCCACCCACGACACCTCCGAGCTGTTCCGGTCGCCGCCGCCGTTCTTCCCCGGCGGGGAGCTGACGCGCAACCTGTCGCGGCTGGAGAGCGAGCACGGGTTCGCCCGGGTGATGGCCAACAGCGTCGGCATCGCCGCCGTCTACACGGTGCTCAGCGGGCTGATCTCCGCGATGTGCGGGTACGGCCTGGCCAAGTACCGCTTCCGGGGCCGCGGGCTGCTGCTCGGCGTCATCCTCGCGACGATGATGATCCCGATGCAGGTGCTGCTCGTCCCGCTGTTCCAGATGATGGCGAACCTCGGCTGGACCGACACCTACCAGGCCGTGATCCTGCCGTTCCTGGCGAACGCGTTCGGCATCTTCCTGATGCGCCAGGCGTTCCTCGGCTTCCCGGACGAGCTGATCGAGTCGGCCCGGATGGACGGCGCGGGCGACCTGCGGATCTTCTACCGGATCGTGCTGCCGGGCGTGCGCCCGCAGCTCGGCGCGCTCGTCATCTTCACGTTCATGACGCAGTGGAACAGCTTCATCTGGCCGCTGCTGATGCTCAACACCGAGGACAAGTACACGGTGCCGATCGCGCTCAACACGATGATCGGCCTGACCAGGGTGGACTACTCGGGGCTGATGCTCGGGTCGTTCATCGCCACCCTCCCGATCATGATCGTCTTCTTCGTCTTCCAGCGGCAGTTCATCGCGGGCCTCCTCGGCGGCGCGGTCAAGGGATGAGAGGTGAGGCAACGGTGCACCGGTCACGCGAGACGCTGACGCGGGTGGCGGGGCTGCTGTACGGCGGGGACTACAACCCCGAGCAGTGGCCTGAGGAGGTCTGGGCGGAGGACGCCGCGCTGATGCGCGAGGCGGGCGTCACCATGGTCACCGTCGGGGTGTTCTCGTGGGCGCGGCTCCAGCCCGGCCCGGACGCCTGGGACTTCGGCTGGCTGGACCGGCTGATGGACCTGCTGCACGGGCACGGCATCGCCGTGGACCTGGCGACGGCGACGGCCTCGCCGCCCGCCTGGCTCGTCCGCGCGCGCCCGGAGATCCTGCCGGTGACCGCGGACGGCGTGCGGCTGGAGTTCGGCTCGCGGCAGCACTACTGCCCGTCCTCCCCGCGTACCGGGAGGCGGCGGTACGGCTCGCGCGCGCGATCGCCGAACGCTACGAGGGCCACCCCGCGCTGGCCCTGTGGCACATCCACAACGAGTACGGCGACCATGTCACCGAGTGCTTCTGCGAGGTGTCGGCGGCCGACTTCCGCCGCTGGCTCCGCGACCGCTACGGCGACGTCGGCGCGCTGAACGCCGCGTGGGGCACGGACTTCTGGTCGCAGCGGTACGGCGCGTGGGAGGAGATCGAGCCGCCGCGCACCGCGCCCGGCCCGGTCAACCCGACCCAGACGCTCGACTGGCGCCGGTTCTGCTCGGACGCGCTGCTGGCCTGCCACATGGCCGAGAAGGCCGTGCTGGACGAGGTCTCCCCGGGCGTCCCGGTCACGACCAACTTCATGTCGATGTTCAAGCCCCTGGACTACTGGGAGTGGGCGGCGCACGAGGACCTGGTATCGGACGACGCGTACCCCGACCCGGCCGACCCCGAGGCGCACGTCACGGCGGCGATGAACTACGACCTGATGCGGTCGCTCAAGGGCGGGCGCCCCTGGCTGCTGCTGGAGCAGGCCGCCTCGGCGGTGAGCTGGCGGCCGGTGAACGTGCCGAAGCGCCCCGGCCTGCAACGGCTGTGGTCGTTGCAGACGGTCGCGCACGGCGCCGACGGGGTCATGTACTTCCAGTGGCGCGCGTCCCGGGCGGGCGCGGAGAAGTACCACAGCGCGCTGCTGCCGCACGGCGGGACGGCCTCGCGCGGGTGGGCCGAGACGGTGCGCTTCGGCCGGGAGCTGGCCCGGCTCGCGGAGGTCGCGGGCAGCCGTACGGCCGCCGACACCGCGATCGTGCTCGACTGGGACTCCTGGTGGGCGCTGGAGCAGGACGACCACCCGTCGCTGCGGCTCGACCTGAAGGAGCTGACGTCGGCGTGGTACGCGGCGCTGTGGCGCAACGGCGCCGCGGTCGACTTCGTCCCGCCGGACGCGGACCTGGAGCCGTACCGGCTGGTGCTCGCGCCCAACCTGTACCTGCTGCGGAACGCGACGGCCGAGTCGCTGACCCGGTACGTCGCGGGCGGCGGCCATCTGGTGTGCGGCTTCTTCAGCGGGATCGTCGACGAGAACGACCACATCCACCTCGGCGGCTATCCGGCTCCGCTGCGGGACGCGCTCGGGATCGTCGTGGACGAGTTCTGGCCCATCCCCGACGGGGAGTCGGTGGAGGTCGCGACGCTCGGGCACGCGACGCTGTGGAGCGAGTGGCTCGACACCACGACGGCCGAGACGTTCGCCCCGTACGCCTCGGGGCCGCTCGCCGGGCGGCCCGCCGTCACCCGCAACGCGCACGGCGCCGGGACGGCCTGGTACGTGAGCTGCCACCTGCCCGGCGCGCTGGACGCGGTGCTCGGCGCGGCGCTGGACGCGGCGGGCGTCCGGCCCGTCCACGACGTGCCGCCGGGCGTCGAGGCGACGCGGCGCGGCCCCTACCTGTTCCTGCTCAACCACGGCGACGGCCACGCGACCGTCCGCGGCCTCGACGGCGCCGACCTGCTGACCGGCGCCGCCGTGCGCGGCGAGCTGCGGCTCGCCCCGCTCGGGCGGCGGTGGTCAGAACGGCGGAGCCCGCGGCGGCGGAGCCCGGAACGCCCCACCACGACAGAAGGTCATCATGAGGACATCCCCCACGCCCTCACCACGATCGCCGCCGGGACCGGGCTCGCGCTCGGCTCCGTCCTCGCCGCGACGCTGTCCCCGCGCCCGCCCGGGCGTCGGGGCCGGACCGGCCGAACGGCGCGTACGCCGACGTGCTCGACATGCACGGCGTGCCGACGGCGGCGAAGCCCGCCGAGGTCAACGAGGTCAACGTCTTCGCCGACCAGGGCGCCTGGCACGCGTACGCCCTGCCGAAGGTCGGCGACACGGCCTCCTACGGAGGGTTCTCCGGGCCCCTCTACATCGCCCAGGAGTACCCCTGGTGGCTGAGCAGGACGTTCAGCAGGATCCGGCTCAGCGAGGGCGGCAGGCCGATCGACCTCGCCGCGGCGCGCCGCCCGGTGCTGACCGCGCTGCCCGGCCTGCTGCGCCAGTCGTACGACGTGGACGGCCTGCGGCTCACGCTGGAGCTGCGCTTCGCCAGCGCCCGCAGCGCGCTCGTGCGCGCGTACGTCGAGAACCGGGGCCGCGGGAGGCGCTCGCTCGACGTGTCCTGGACGGGTGAGCTGCTGCGTCCCGCGACCGAGCCGATGAAGGGCGCGCCGTCGCTGGCGGCGACCCCGCGCGGCGTCGCGGTCGGCTTCGCGAAGGTCCGCGAGCAGTGGGACTACCTGACCGACGGCACCGAGCGCTTCGAGGTCGCCCACGCGGACCCCGTGCGGACGACGGTGAAGGGCGACGCGTACGAGACGAGGACGGCCCGGCCCGTGACCGTTCCGGCGCACGGGCGCGCGGCGCTGACCTGGACGGAGACGTACACGTTCACCGAGGCCGAGCGGCGCGGCGAGCAGCGCGCCGTCGCGGGCCTGCTGCGCTCGCCGGAACGCGCGGTCGCGGCCGGGGACGCGCGCTGGAGGGGGTACGTGGCGGGCGCGACGCGCGGCGTCCCGGCGGACCGCAGGCGGCTCGCCGTGAAGTCGGTCGAGACGCTCGTCACCAACTGGCGCAGCGCCGCCGGGATGCTGAAGCACGACGGCGTCACCCCGTCCATCTCGTACAAGTGGTTCACCGGCGGCTTCTGGGCGTGGGACACCTGGAAGCAGGCGGTCGGCGTGAGCCGCTTCGCGCCCGCGCTGGCCCGTTCGCAGATCAGGTCGATGTTCGACCACCAGGTGACGGCGGCGTCCGCGACCCGTCCGCAGGACGCCGGGATGGTGCCCGACGCCGTCTTCTACAACGACCCGGCGCGCGGCGGCGGCAACTGGAACGAGCGCAACAGCAAGCCGCCGCTGGCCGCCTGGGCGGTGTGGGAGACCTACCGGCGCGACGGCGACAGGGCGTTCCTGCGCGAGATGTATCCGAAGCTCGCCGCCTACCACGCCTGGTGGTACGCCAACCGGGACCACGACCACGACGGGCTCGCCGAGTACGGCGCGACCGTCGACCCCGCCAACGACAGCGCGGAGCAGCGGCGGCTCGCGGCGGCGTGGGAGAGCGGCATGGACAACGCGCCGCGCTTCGACGCCGCGCTCGGCGCCGCCATGGTCGAGAACCGGGACCGGGACGGGCGGCTGGTCGGCTACTCGCTCGACCAGGAGTCGGTGGACCTCAACGCCTACCTGGTCGCCGACAAGCGCTACCTGGCCCGCATCGCCGCACGGCTCGGCGACCGGAAGGCCGCCCGCCGCTACGAGGAGCAGGCCGGGAAGCTGGCCGCGCTCGTCCGGGAGCGCATGTACGACCCGTCCACCGCGTTCTTCTACGACTCCGGCCTCGCGTCGGGGAAGCCGCTGACCGCGCGGGGCCGGGGCATCGAGGGCGCGATCCCGCTGTGGGCGGGCGTCGCGTCGCGGCCGCAGGCCGCCGCGGTGCGGGGCAGGCTGGTGGACCCGGAGGAGTTCGCCACGAAGGTGCCGTTCGCGACCGTGGCGAAGAGCTCGCCGTACTTCCGGCCGACGCAGTACTGGCGCGGGCCGGTCTGGCTGGACCAGGCGTACTTCTCCCTCGCGGGGCTGCGCGAGTACGGCTACCGCCGCGACGCGCGGACGCTCGCCGACCGGCTGCGCTCCTCCGCGTCCGGCCTCCTCGGCGACCGGCCGATCATGGAGAACTACGACCCGAGCACCGGCGCGCCGCTGAACTCCACCAACTTCAGCTGGTCGGCGGCGCTGCTGCTGGCCTTCGACGGCCGCTGACCGGCGGCACCGGAGAACGATCGACACGGTCCCGCCCCGCGCACCCGCGCCGGGCGGGACCGCCATGAGAAGGGGCGCCGCCGCGGAACGCTTCGCTGTCGCGGAACGCTTCGGCGCGGCGGGCCATGCCGCGCCCGAGGTCTTCCCGGCCCGTCCGTCCGTCGGAGCCGGTCCGTTCCACGTCGCTTAGGATCCGCACACGCATCCGGCGGCCGCCCGCGCGTGAACCCGTTCGCCCGTGCTTGGAAACAACCAGTGCCCGTCCCCGAAACGGAAGGACACCATGACGCACGAGCACCGGGGCTCCCCGTGACCGCGGCCGCGATCGGCCCGGAAACGGCGGGGGAACTCGACGACGCCGGGGTGATATCGCGGTCCCTGACCGAGCCGGAGTGCTTCTCGGCCCTGTTCGACCGGTACGGCCGGCAGATCTACGACTACGCCGCCCGGCGGCTGGGCGCGCAGGCCGCCGAGGACATCGTCGCCGAGACGTTCTTCGCCGCGTTCCGGCAGCGCGCCTCGTACGACCGGAGCCGTTCGCTGGCGCGGCCGTGGCTGTACGGGATCGCCACGAACCTGATGGCCCGGCACCGCCGCACCGAGGAGAAGTACTACAGGACCCTGCAACGCACCGGTGCGGACCCGCTGCCGGAGCCGCTCGCCGACCGTGTCGTACGGCGGGTCGCGGCCGAGGCCGAGGAGCGCCGCCTGGCGGGCGCGATCGCGCGCCTGCACCGGCGGGACCGCGACGTGCTGCTGCTCGTCGCCTGGGCCGACCTCACCTACGAGGAGGTCGCGTGCGCGCTCGATGTGCCGGTCGGCACCGTGCGCTCGCGCCTCAACCGGGCCCGGCGGAAGGTCCGGGCCGCGTTCGGCGACACCGACCCGACGGCCGAGGAGCTGTGATGGACGACCTCAAGATGATCAGGGAGCTGCGGAGCCCCGCGGCGACGATGCCGGCCGCCGTCGAGGACTCCGTCCGCGACCGCCTCAGGGCGATGGCCGCCGAGCCCGCGCCGCCCGAGCGGCGGCCCGCCGCGCGCCGTACCGTGCTGCGCGTCGGACTCGTCGGCGGCCTCGCCGTGGCGACCGCGGCCGGCGTCACCGTCGTGCAGACCGTGGGCGGCTCGAAGTCGGGCGTACAGCTCGCCGGCGCCGCCGAACTCGGCGACCGCG
This sequence comes from Actinomadura sp. J1-007, assembly GCF_009793335.1. Classification (GTDB taxonomy): domain Bacteria; phylum Actinomycetota; class Actinomycetes; order Streptosporangiales; family Streptosporangiaceae; genus Spirillospora; species Spirillospora yumaensis. The sequence continues at coordinate 1,254,668 of NZ_WING01000003.1, forward strand.
CCGCCAGAGCCGCCGAGGCGGCGCCCTACCAGGCGCCGGGACCGAAGCAGTGGGTGTACTCCCGCTTCCTCTCCGCGGGCGGCTACGACATGAACACCTGGTGGAAGGGCGTGGACCTCGGCAAGAAGCAGGAGACCTCCGAGATGTGGAACCGGGTCGACGGGAAGTCCTCGGCCTACATCTCCATGAAGGGCGAGTTGCGGGTGATCGGCGAGTCCGGGGACCTGGCCAAGAAGGGGAGCGGTGGCCCCGCCGCCACGATGGTGGGCGGCGGTCCCCTCTACAACCTGGGCAACTACCACACCCTGCCCACGGACCCGGACGCCCTCCTGCGCCGCCTCCAGAACTCGCGCTACCCCAACCAGGTCGGCGAAACGGGCCCCGAGGACGTCTTCGAGATGATGAGCCACATCCTGGACGACCCGTCGCCGCCCAAGCTGCGCGCCGCCGTGTTCCGGGCGCTCCCGAAGCTCCGCGGCGTACGGCTCCGGCACGACGTGGCCGACGCCGCGGGCCGCCGCGGCGAGGCGTTCGCCTTCGTGGACGGCCTCGGCGAACGCGTCAGCATCATCCTGGAGCCGCGCACCTACCGCTACCTCGGCACCCGCCAGGAGGTCGCGCGCCCCCGGGAGGTCACCCTGGACGGCGGCAAGAAGATCACCACCCGCCCGGGCACCGTCCTCGGCTGGTCCGCCCGCCTGGACCAGAAGATCGTCGACCACGCCGGCCAACGCTCCTGACCCCTCCCCCACTCCCCCGGCGGGGCCCTCGCCGCACACTCCGAGGGCCCGTCCCCCTTTCCCGCCCGGCACCCATGCGCTGCCCTCCGGGCACCGATCCGTTCGTTCAGCCGGAAAGGTCGATGAGCCCCGCGTCCGTGGGCTTGAACCCGCAGGCGTCGAAATAGAACGCCCGCAAGTGGTCGTCGAAGTCGACGTGCAGCCATTCGCACTTCGCCGCACGGGCGCCCCGGACCGCGGCGGCGACGAGTCCGGCCCCGATACCGGTCCCGCGCCGTTCCCGCGCGACCACGGTGTCGAGGACGAACGCGTGCACCCCGCCGTCCCAGGCCACGTTCACGAAGCCGACCAGCGCGCCGTCCCGCCGCGCGCACACCCACCCGAGACTGTGGCGGTGCACCTGGGCGTGCCAGTCGATGTCCAGCGGAACGTGGTCGAACCCTTCCGCGTGAAGAGCGTTGAGGTCCGCGTTCTCGAAATCGCCACGCCATTCATAAGTGATCGACACCGCCGCATCCTATGACGGGTCCCTTCGGAGGCCGAGAGCTGACCAGCGATTGTTCGTCGCGTACGGCGTCGTGGACTTAACGTCGGCGGGCCGGCCGCACGACGATCTCGTTCACGCCAACGTCGCGGGCGGAGGGACGCGGGGGCCGGGGTCAGCGGCGGAACGCGGCAGCGTTCTCGCGGGCCCAGTCGGCGAACGTCAGTGCGGGACGTCCGACCAGCTTCTCCACGGTGTCGGTCGTGGGGCCCGGGTTCTTGGCGTAGTCGGCCAGCGATCCGAGCAGCCGGTCGGGGATCTCCTCCGGCAGCCCCTGGGCGATCATGGCTCTGCGCACGTGCTCGGCGGGCATCTCCTCGAACGTCACGTCCTGGCCGACGGCCTCGGCGATCAGCCGTACCTTGGCGGGCTGGTCCAGGGATTGCGGGCCGGTGAGGGTGTAGGCCGCCCCGGCGTGCTCGCCGGTCCGCAGAGCCTGGACGGCGACCGTCGCGATGTCCCGTTCGTGGATCGGCGAGGTGGCCGCACGGGCATAGGCGCCCCGCACCACGCCAGTGGATGTGATCTGCGGTGCCCAGGCCAGCGCGTTCGCGGCGAAGTCGGCCAGCCGCAGCATCGTCCATTCCAGGCCGGAACCCATGACCAGCCCTTCGGCGTCCTTGTACTGCTGGGCGAAGCGGGGTTCTCCCGCCGGATGCGCGACGGTGATGGCAGACAGCAGCACCGCCCGCCGTACGCCCCGTTCAGCCGCCAGTTCCAGCAGCTCTTTCAGCCCGGATCCTGTGGCGCGCGGGCTGATCAGCACGGCGTCCACGTCGTGGAGCGCCGCGTCCAGCGTGTGCGGGCGCGAAGGGTCGCCGCACACCACCCGGGCCCGTTCAGGCAGCGCGGCGTCGGACGGATCGCGGGTCACCGCCACCACCTCGGCCCCCTGCCCGAGCAGCAGGTCCACGGCCTGTCGTCCGACGCTTCCGGTCGCTCCAGTGATCATGATCATGGCGTGCGCCTTCCGGGTTGTGCGGTCTTTCCTCCCTAGAGGCGGCCCGCACCGTCACCTGTGACACCCGAGGAAAGTGATCCGGCCCACAAACCCGCTCACCCCCGATCACCCGGCGCCGGAGTTGGACCGTCCCCTGCTGGCCGTTCCCGCCCGCGAGCGCACGTCCAGATCCAACGCTTCCCTCCTCCCGAGGCCGGAGTGCGGGGGCCCCGGCGCCACGATCATGCCTTCCGTTACATAACGCCATAGCAATACAGATCTTAGACAGGATAGCTCTGGAGCCATAACGTCGTGGGCGGTCGCGAGTCGAGGAAGAGCGAGGAGGGCGTCCCATGGCCACGGCAGCCGACAGAACCCGTCCGGCCGTACCTGAACGGTCCGGCGCCGCGCGACGGACGGGCCCCGCCGGGTGGGTGCTCCGGGCCGTCGTCAGCGCGCACGCGCTCGCGATCCTCGGTCAGCCGGTGTTCGCCGGGGTGTACCTGAGCGGCGACTACGACGGCCTGAGCTGGCATGCGGCCGGCGCCAACGCCGTCACCTCCATCGGCTACCTCCAGGTGATCGTGGCGATCGCGGTCTGGTCCCGGCTGCGCCTGGCCTGGCCGTTCGTCACCACGATCGGCCTGGTGGCGGCCGAGACGGTGCAGTACTTCGCCGGTCTGGACGGCGCGCTGTGGCTGCACCTCCCCCTGGGAGTGATGACGATCGTCGCGCTCGCCGTCCTGTTCATCGCCGTGTGGCTCCGGCCCCTGCGCCCCGTCCCGCGGGCACCGCGTCCCCCGCGCGAACGAACGCAGACCGCGGACGAACCGGAACAGCAGGAGGCCGACGATGAGTGAGCAGCCCGACGAACGATCCAGAAGTGCGCGCGGCATGGCCCGGCGCCAGGTGCTGGGCATCGGCGGGGCGCTCGGGCTGATGGCGGCCACCGGGCTGTCGACCGCCGCCGCGCTGTCCCGCCGTCCCTCGGCCACCGGCGCCGAGCTGCGCAGCGCCGTGCCGCTCCCGCCCCCGTTCCAGGTGCCGCTGCCACTTCCCCCCGTACTGAAACCGGTCAGCACCTCGGGCGGCATCGACCGTTACGAGATCACCCAGCGCGAGGCGTCCCTGGAGATCCTGCCCGGGGTCAGGACGCCGCTGTGGACGTACGGGGGCACGTTCCCCGGGCCGACGATCGAGTCGCGCCGCGGCCGGCCGGTCACCGTGGCCCACCGCAACGAACTGCCCGTGCCGACCGTCGTGCACCTGCACGGCGGACGGACCCCGGCGGCCTCCGACGGGTACCCGACCGACCTCGTCCTGCCGGCCGGCTGGCCGGAAGCCGCTCCCGCCAAGCCGCACCCCGCCATGAACGGCCACGGAACGCACGGCGGAGGCGGCCACGGCATGGGCGGCCACGGCATGAACGATCCGAGGGCGGTGGTGACCAGGCTGACGCGGGACTACACGTTCCCGCTGGACCAGCGGCCGACGCTGCTGTGGTACCACGACCACCGGATGGACTTCACCGCGCCGGCGATCTGGCGGGGGCTCGCCGGGTCGCACATCGTCCGCGACGACGCCGAAGAGGCGCTCGGCCTGCCCGCGGGACGACACGAACTGCCCCTGATGATCGCGGACCGCGCGTTCGACGCCGACGGCCGCCTCGACTACCCGGCCCTCGACCCCACCCTGCGCGAACGGCCGGGCGTTCGCGGGTCCTATCTCGCCGGAGTCCTCGGCGACGTGATCCTGGTGAACGGCGCCCCGTGGCCGGTGCACGAGGTCGACGCGGCCCGGTACCGGCTGCGCGTCCTGAACGCCTCGAACGCCCGGCACTACGACCTCGAAGCGGTCGGCGACGACGGACGCCGGCTCGACCTCGTCCAGATCGGCGCCGACCAGGGCCTGCTCGCGGCGCCCGTCACCCATTCGCACCTGCCGATCGCGCCCGCCGAACGCTACGACGTCGTCATCGACTTCGCGGGCGTCCCGATCGGCAGCCGCGTCCGGATCGTCAACCGGCTGGGCTCCGGGCGCACCCGCGACGTGATGGCCTTCCGGGTCGCGCGCAACGTGCGCGACGACAGCCGCGTCCCGCGCGTCCTGTCGAACGATCTGCCGAACTGGCGCCGGTCGGAGGCCGTACGGGTGCGCGAGTTCTCCTTCCGCGCGGGGCGCATGCACGGCGGACACGGATGGCTGATCGGCGGGCTGCCGTTCGACCCCGCCCGTTCCGACGTCACCGTCGGGCTCGGCGAGGTCGAGGTGTGGCGGCTGGTCGCCGACGTCCACCATCCCGTCCACCTGCATCTGGTCGGCTTCCGGGTGCTGTCGCGCAGCGGCCGGCCGCCGCTGCCGCACGACGCGGGCCTCAAGGACACCGTCTCGTTGCGGCCGGGCGAATCGGCGGAGATCATCACCCGTTTCGACGGCTACCGCGGGCGCTATCTCTTCCACTGCCACAACGCCGAACACGAGGACATGGGAATGATGGCCAACCTAGAAGTCATCTGACTTCTCCACGCCGCACCCATCTCACAAGAAGGAGTACTCCCATTACCACCGATCCCGGAATCGTCATCATCGGAGCGAGCCTGGCCGGAGCGAAAGCCGCGCAGGCCCTACGCCTCGACCACGGCTACGACCGGCCGATCACCCTTATCGGCGACGAACCCCACCTGCCCTACCAGCGTCCCGCCCTTTCCAAGGGGTATCTCCTCGGCACAACCGAAGCCGGCGAACTCGACGTCCTGGAACCGCGGTTCTATTCCGACCAGGACGTCACCCTCGCCCTCGGCGCCCCCGCCACCGGCCTCGACCTCGACGCCCGACGGGTACGGATCGCCGACGGCACGGAACTCCCGTTCTCCCAGGTGCTGATCGCCACCGGCTCCCGTGCCCGCCGCCTCGACCTGCCGGGCGCCGACCTCGACGGCGTCCACTACCTGCGCGACCGCGCTGACAGCGACCGCCTCGGAACGGCCCTGCGCGACGCCGCCCACGTCGTCGTCATCGGCGCCGGGTGGCTCGGCTCCGAACTCGCCGCGGCCAGCCGCACCCTGGGCAACCGCACCACCGTCATCGACCCGCTCCCGACCCCCCTCTACACCGTGCTGGGCGACCGGATCGGCGGCCTCCTCGCCCGCCGCC